>NZ_CP016851.1:0-56859 GCF_001703595.1 Pseudomonas sp. TMW 2.1634 | reverse complement strand
AAGCTTCAGCGTTGGGTTAGGAAAACCAGCGGGATGTATGAAAACCTTTTCGACAACGTTGACGACGGTATCGGCAACCTGAGCAAGCGTATCGCCGTCTACAACTTGGCCGGAGTAAAGGACAAGCCTGCGCTTGCCCAGCTGGTCACTAACGAAATTTTCTTTCGTGTATCTCGGCGGTTTGAGGACCCAGCCTATCGTAGCGTTCCTAAAATGATGTCGATTGATGAGGCTCAATATTTCTTCAGTATTCCAGGTGCTGTCGAGCTGGCCGTTGCAAAAGCGCGGACATGGTTCAAGCACAACGGCGGCATGGAATTCTGGACACAGGATGTTGACCACTTTGGCAATATTCCAGGCTGGAACACTTTGCGTTCATCCGCTTCAACATGGTTGTTCATGGCTGACCAAGCTATGAACAAGGAATCCTATCAGCGCGTTTTCCCGGACCTTACAGACGGGGAGTGCGCCGCCATCGCAAGACTTAAGCCGCGTCAACAGTTCTACATAATTCAAAGGGAGGCAGGTATTTCTAAAGTGGTAAACGTGTTTACCGCCCAAGAGGAATATGTGTTGGCTACCAGTCGCCCGAGTGAATCCATCATTGTTCGTGAAATGCTTGACCAATATCCAGATATTGATGAAGCGACCTCTGAAATGGTTAAGCGCATATTCCCGAAGAAAGGAAACTAGGAAAATGAAGCCAACTATGAAGTTTCGTTTGAAAAAATTGTGTGCTGCAATTGTTATTGCCGTCACTGCAATGGGCCCGGCATATGCCCCGGCGAGCGGCTTTCCTGTAGTCGATATCGCGTCTGTGGCACAAGCTGTGGCCGACTATTCAAACCAGCTTTTGCAATATACGGAGCAAATGCAGCAAACCATTTTGGAACAGAGCCAGTTGGCTCAGCTGATTTCGACTTACGAACAAACCATGACCAGCTACTACCACATGCTTTCTCAGATGCAGGGGCTGCAACGGTTGATTAGTAAGCGCGATTACATGGCGATAATGAAAAAATTCTCCAATGTCATCGACATGTATCCAGGTAACTCACCAGATTTTAAATCAAAGGAATGGATTGCCAAGGGTAAAGACCTTTCAAGAATGTATAACCGAGTGTCTGATGCCCGCGACCTGGAAGACGCAATCCGCGCTATTCCTTTTGATGCCAAGTCTCAGGAAATTCAGGAGACAGCTGCCCAGCAGGCAAACACTATGGATCAAATGGCAGTAGGGCAGAGTCTGTTTTCTGAAGGGATGAACGATGAACTCCTTACGAACGTAGAGCGTGCAGGCGAAGTAGCGGATAAGCGTAGGTCATTAGGTCCTGAAGATCATTTAGCAACCTTGCAATTGATGGCGGAGCAAAACGAACTGGCGATTGAGTCAGATCAACAGGCCAACGCTATTGCGAACGCCCAGCTTCAATATTCTAACCAGCTACCTGCGCATTTCTTTGCGCGGCAGAATCTAGCTCGTCAAGCAACGCTTAAAGGAACTGAGAAGGTACTCAACTCTGAAATTGTTATTGATAACTCCAAGTTATCTGATTACTAAGGATTAAATTTTATGAAAAATGTAATTGTTCTGGTGTTGGCACTTATGTCGAGCGCCGTCTATGCAGCTTCGGATACCTCCAATATCCAGCAGCTACAGGATGCCACCAAGGCATGTAAAGCTAAGGGCTTCAAAACTGTGGGGGAGCAGGAGGACTGTGTTCATGCTGCCTATGTGAAAATTAAAAGCGGCGTGCCTGATCGTGGCGCTTTGTACGCAGAAAAAAACTACAAAGGTTTAAGCAAATCTCAAGCTGAAGGGAAATTGATTTCTCTGCAAAAAGAGTACAACAAAGCGCCGAAGGGAACGTATTTCAAAGGCAGTAAAAAAGCCGGGGCTGTAGATCGAATTAGCATCATGAACGAAGGCTGGTGGATTCAGAAAAATATTCTTGGCGCTCGCCAAACCCAAGGCGATCCATGGTTCATGGAGTGCAAAGACGGTGCTCGCTCGTTGAACACTGTTAACCGCTGCCCCCTCGGAAAAGGAGGTGCTAAGTAATGTCCCCCGTCCTGATTACCGTTCTTATGGGCTTAGGCACGTTGTTTTCACTCGGCGGCCTCCTAGTGCTGCATCTGCATCGCAAACAACGCCGCCTGCAAGCTCTGGAGCTTCAGGACGCACCTGCACCACAGTACACCTACGACTCAGCGACAAATCTATATACGCCTGTTGATGCTCTATCAAAACCACATGTCTATAAGGTAGGGCTGCTAAGTAATCAAAAGCGCCAGGTTATCGGCCTGGGCCTGGGAATGTTCGCGATTTTCCTGTTGCCCATATTTTTCATGCCCACGGCTGATGCGGCGCTTTCGGACACTATGCGGGGCGTATTTAGCGGCGAACTTAAAACGTTCGTGACTGGAATTATGAATGGGGATAATAATCCTGTATCAAACTTTGCGTGGATGATATTCGCAGCATTTTCTTTTATTCTTTTTGTCATGGAGGTCATTAAATTCATTTGGCAAGGGAATCAGACTGAATCCCATATGATTGCTTTGAGCATGTTTTTCGTGACTTTCATGATTATGGGATCTTATGATGGATTTACTAATGGCATTTGGGGAATAGCAGTTGGTATATCCGATGGATACCAAGAGCAATTAGTAGGCAATACCGATAATTTCTTTTTGTCACAATGGATGCACAAAACATTTTCAGCAGTTGTTGTAGAAGACTTGAATTTTTTTGATTCTATGAAGCTTGTCGGCTACGTTATGATTTGGACAGCAGCCGGGGTTGTTCTAGATGCTGTGGCATATCTTGCTGCAATGTGGGCTGACTTCGGATATGCCGTAGGCAAAGTTGTAGGTTTTGTTTTCATTCCATGCTTACTGTTACCAGCTACGAGAAATCTTTTTGACGGCTGGTTCAAATTCTTCACTGGTTTTGGTTTCCTTCTGATTGTTCTTAAGGCCACGATGGTTGTAGCAGCAATCGCTATCAAGGCCATTGTCGGAACTTTGGGCGTCAAGTACACCGGGGCGGGATTCGCTGGTGATCCGACAGCCGTGAATATTGGCGTCGATGAAATGTATAAGTTGGCTGATGCAGCCGCAATGTTATTCATTGCCGCACTGTTTGTACTTTCCTCGTTTGCATTTGCTTCCGCTCTTGCTGGTGGCCTTGGGAATCTTAGTGGCGGGCTGGGTTCAGCGGCCAGTCTGGCAGTTAGGAAGTTTCTAAAATAACGGGGTGTTTTATGTCTGTAGTAATGGATGAAGCTGAACAAAAACGAGCTGACAATAATAGTAAGTTGCCAGCTGAAAAAGCCTCTTGGCGTGTGCTGAATAATAAATTGTGGATTTTTGCGATCCTTCTTTTATTGGTAGTTATTTATCAAGGCTGGAGCAATCGGCAGGCATTCAATGCAGCCATGCACACGAAAGAGCTTGTGTGGATCAAAATGGGTCCAGACGGAAGCTCTACGGTTGATGAGTTCACTCCCAGCGATAAACCTATTTTTTACAAGGCAACAGTAGATAGCGCGTTAGAGAAATACTTGACTACGCGCTATGGGGTTCAGCCTGAAACGATCAGAAAAGATTATGGCGTTGCAGGTGTGTTCATGTCGGAACCTATGTACACGGAGTTTCTTAGCACTCAGCCTGGGGGCTTTAATGCCTTGCAAAAGTCGGTCGATATACAGGCGAATACAAATAGCGTTCCGCGTGTAGAAGTGAAGTGGAAGTTTCCTGACCACTACGACAGCGTGCCCGGTGTGTTTGGCAAAACGAAAGGCAGTGTTTTCCGCACAAACGTCTATTTCACGACCACGACTAAAAGTCCGAGCGGTCTTGTTATGAAAGATGGCGTAAAGAACATGATTTGGCGCGGTCAATGGCGTCTTCTTCCAAAATCACAATTGGAAAAGAAGTCTACGGCGTGGTTGCGAGCAAACCCAATCGGTTTAGAGATTATCCAAGCTGATGTTATTGAAGATCCAGCGGGATACAAAAGTGAAGAGGCTAACTAACCATGAACATTATTCTTTCTAAGGCCGTAGTCGGCGCAATGCTCTTTGCTGGTGCCGTATCCGCGCAAGCCGCAAGCTGTCGGGTCATTCACTGGAAACCGGACGCTGTTCTGACGATCAATAGTGCGTTGTATCTCGGCACTCGGGTTGAGCTTCCAGCCGACAACTTGATTCCACCTGTTTCAAGCTCTGAGCTATGGAACGCTGAAGGTGCAGCAAATCAGGTCATGATTAAGCCCAACAGCGACACGGTGCAGGGTAAGTCAGGGATCATTCGTATCTGGACCACAGACGGCAACTCCTATGATGTTGTAGCAAACCGCGCTAGTGGAGCCGCACAGAATGACGTATGCGTGAAGATCGTTGCAGATGGCATGTTCTTCACTCCTGGAGCACGTCAAGCACTCAACGGTCAGTCTTCAAATATGGCAAGAGGCGCAGCGGCGTCTAGTCAGCAGGTTCAGGTTCTTCAACAGCAACTCGCTAAGCAGCGACTTGAGGCAAAGGCCCAGTCCGACAAGGCGGTATACGAAGCGCTTCGCCGCTTTCGCTATCACGTCTACACCGGCTACACCTGGAGCCAAGGCAAGGGATTTGAAGCCGAAGGCTTAGTAACTGATGTGTACGACGATGGTCGGTTTACTTATATCCGTCTCGATAAGCCAAATCGCGGCCTAATGTCGGTTGAAACTGTAGTTGGCGGAAAAACAGCGGTTGTTCCAACCAAGTACGACGACTCTTACGGCATGTATGTTGTTTCAGGCATTTATCCAAGTTTCAATTTAAAGATGGATAATTCTGAAATTGGTATTTCGCGCAAAAACAATAAAACTCTTGGCGAGTTTTAAGGGGGGATTATGACTGAAGAATCCTCACCTCGCATTGACGAACGTCCTTCGACCCACAAGAAGAAAATGCAGGCTTATTTAATGGCTGCGCTGGGTGTTGTGTTCTTCGTCCTCCTTTTTATGGTCGTCTGGAATGTTTATTCCAAGATGCAAGAGCGCAAAGCGCCGCCGAAAGAGGCTGCCGCTATTCCGGTGGCTGCACCACCTACTGTTGACCGGCAAACACAGTTTGATGCGTTGGCCCAAAACCGTACTGCCCGCCCAGCTCCCAAGAGCGAATCAGGCAGCACGAATGAACTTTTCGACAAGATTAGCGAAGGTATGACTCCAGCGCAGCGCCGTAGCGCAGCGCTGGGCCGTGGTACACAGACTGATGCTGTTGAGGAGTCGGTTGAGTCGAAGGCTGTTCGCCAGTGGCAGAGCCGAGAGGAGTTGAGAGCGTTATCAGCAGCCAATAAGGCTTGGGGTCTGACCAAGGCCACTAAAACAGGGCAGGGCGCCTTGAGCATGACTCCAGGCTCCCCAGGTTCGCGTAGCGACCTGCAAGCAGCACCGGGAAACATGAACGACCAGATTGCACATCTGAACCGTCCAATGAACGACAACGCTAGCCTTGATGAACGCCGTGCCGAAGTTAAACGCCGAATTGCTGAAGCGCAGCAGCTTCGCTTGTCGCTGCAACAGAACGGTGCCGCTGGACTCCCAGAGGCTGCTGGACGATCTGGGGCCACAACACCGGCAATGATGAGCCCGCAAATGGCTCCTACGGCCCCACAGCGCGCTCAAGCCCCTGCGAATGTGGTTGGCTATCCAAAAAAGAACCAGTACGACGCGGATACCGCTGGGAAAATCAAAGTACCGCCTGGAACCGAGATAACTACAACGCTGATGAAAAAGGGTATTTCGGATTACCCAGGCTCATCCTTGAAGGCTATCGCCAATCGTGATGTTTACGACACTACTAGACAGTTCGTAATTATTCCGAAAGGCACTGAGTTCAATATAAAAATGGTCAGAACACGGAACGTCAACGAGGCTATTTCTAACCGCGTTGGGTTCTTAGTCAAAGAAGCTGTATTACCTAATGGTAATTCTATTGATTTTTCCACCGCAGCCGTTTCGGACAGGGAAGGTGTAGGCGCAATTGAAGACCAAACCAATTACCACTTGATGGCTCAGTTCTTAGGTGTTGCTGCTTACGCTTTGGTTGGATCGCAAACTAGCCGTTCGGGTACAGGCGACCAAGAAAGTAGTTATGCAGGCGATGTTGGTGAAAACTCAAGAAGTCAATTCGCGCCTTTAGCTGAAAAATACCTGAACATTGTTCCGACGCAAACTATTCGCCCTGGACAGAGCTTTCAAATCATCACCGAACAAGAAATGTTTATCGAACCTTGGAGCGATCTTTATGCAAAATATGTTGATTAAAGCCATCTTGGTTGCGGTGATGTTTCCGGCTATCGCATTCGCTCAAGATGAGAAACCATACCCGCTCGATCCACTTGCCGTCTGGGTTAGGACAGTTTACCCCGAGGATATAACTACAGTGGGTGAGGCAGTCCAATACCTGTTGGAGCCAACAGGTTACAAAGTGGTTGGTGCTTACCCAGCTCCTAGCGATGCAATCACGATCATCAACAGCCGTGTACCTGCAATTGCAAAAGTTCACCGGACAATGCCGGTTATGGATGCTTTGCAACTATTAATTGGCAATGACAATTGGATTGTGGTTGATCGTAACCACAAGCTGATTTCCTTTTCGGAGAACAAATCGTGAAGCATTTTATATTGTTATTCGCAACGGTCGTGGTTGTTAGCGGGTGCAGCAATACTGCGCATGTAACAGGTACAGGTGAATTTTTCAGCTTGAGCAGCCGTAACGTTGTTTATCGCGATTTGACTCGCCCTGTTGCTGTCGATAACGAGCCGGAGCAAAAAAACTATGCCGTACTTCCAGCCCCGACTAAATAAGGCACTCAGTGCCGCTGTACTCGTCCTGGGCCTGATGGCCCATGCGAATGCAGCAGAGCCAAGTGTCCCGGATGAACAGGAACTCTACGAGTACCTGTTTCCCGAGGCCGGAAAGGCACGGGCTCTGGTGAGCCCTGAAGATATGGCTATCCACTCAGCCCAGGCCCAACGCGAGCGTTCGGCCTGGGATAGTGACCGTCCTCAAGCATGGTCCGATGCTCAAAGACAGGCCATGCAGGATGCGTTTAAGGCCAAGCCGAAACCGGTTGAACCGCCTGTGCTGTTGTCTGTTCCTGACGATAGCGGTTCGTTCAGCTACTCGGCTATTACCGTTGACGGTCAGCCTTATGCTGACCTCATTCAGACCTACGCGAAAAAGCGGAACCTGAGCCCTTTGCTAGTGCAACAGATCATTAAGGCCGAGTCGCGGAATGATCCCAATGCGATAAGCCCCAAGGGCGCTAGTGGGCTGATGCAACTCATGCCTCAGTTAGCAGCGGAATTCAATATTGACCCGTTTGACCCTGAAATGAACATCAATGTAGGCACCCAGTATTTCGCGCAAATGCTAGCGAAGTACAAGCGAGTTGATTACGCACTTGCTGCTTACAATGCTGGCCCTGGAGCGGTTGATAAATACCGCGGTATTCCGCCGTATCCAGAAACGCAGAATTACGTTAGTTCCATTCTTGCTGGTGTTGCTCAGCTGGAGGCTAAAAACTGATGAAAGCCATTCTGATAACCGGCGCTCTGTTATGTTTTTCCGCTTCGGTAAGTGCCAGTGAATTTGATTTTGACTATAACGACAAAAATGATATGCGCGGCGCTTACTTTATGTGCTCAACCACCGGTTTCACCCAAGGTGACTGCCCGAAGGTTTATCAAAAATGTTGGTTGCCGCCAATGATCTATCGCAAAAAACATAAGACTAAAACCTACTGTGTTGATGCACCCAATTTTAGCGTTAGCGATAGCGATAAAGATCGCTACTTGGACGAAGGCGCTAAGCGCGCAGAAAAGATAACTGGCGAGTAAATTGAGTTTTTTGCAATGGACTGCTCGCAGATTTTGCCCAGCAGTTGCGTCACCTGCTTAGTGGTGAGCTGGCCGGGGCATCTGGCACCAATTTGGAATAATCAGGAGTCATGCATGGCGACGAAAGACCGAAAATGGCTTGAGCAACGTGGACCGATCTGGTTGGGCCGCTCGATCCAGTTAGGACATACGACCAAGCTTGGCGACCTGACCAGGTTAGGTAACACAATTGAGCTAGATGCTTTGCTTGACCTTATTGATGAAAGGCTTAGCGAATTTGCAGCTCAGGATAACGGTCATTCAGGGACCGTATTACTAAATTATGTTGCGGACCGCCTCTTAGATCCTGCGGACAAAGCAGCTTACTTGGCAGCTGCAAACGAACGTTTTATTGGGGACTAATTCCCCGGAAGCATTTATTTCTTAATAAGGAAAAGACACATGGCTACTGAAACTAAAACTCCGAAAGTCCGTTATGACGCTCTTGTTGCACACGAATACACCGTTGGTGAAGACAAGCGTACGGCCTGGACCAAGATTGGTGCCGCGTTCCCGACTCAGGATGGCAAGGGCTTCAATCTGGAAATCACCCCAAATATTTCGGTCAGTGGACGAGTTGTGCTGCGTCAGTACGAGCCTAAACCAGCAGCCTCCGAGTAATCCAAATGGAGAGCGGTCAAGGGGTTGGTGCGGCCCACAGGCGCGCAGCGCCGAGGACTCGGCCCCTTGACGGCGCGGAATGCCCCCAAGCCTCCGCTCGGGTGTGTGGGGTAGCTTCACCGCCCCGCGCACCTGAGCCCTCGGTGGCAAGAGCGGGTTTACAAGGGCAGAGCCCTTGGTTTGCTCTTGATGCCGATAGCAACCGCATAGTGGCGGTTAAGAATAAGGACAGAACGTGCGTTTGAAGATGTTGAAAGAGCTTTTCAGCGCGGGTGTGCTTAGCGGCGCGACCGTAATTCCTAGCGGCAATGACCAGAGTGCCTGGAAGCTCATGGTTCACAAGCTGAGTGGGGAGTCTGTTGCCGTGACAGTGGCAGCGAAACCAGAGGACAAAATCTATATCCGTCTGAATGCTGCGCTGATGGATGCCCATCGTTTGGGCTTTCGAGACGTGGCAGTCCAACTGCCCGAAGAATTTGAACGGGAAGACAGCCAACGGACCGGACCCCTTCGCTAGACATTCATGAATCTACATAAACCTGTGCGAAAAGGTGTAAGTCGGCGCCTTTTTTCGCAATTTTACTTACATGAATTTGCTTTTTCATGCAGCGAAGATTAGGCTCCAATCGGTTCTAACCACATTGATTGAGGGCGTAATGGCCGTGGATCTATCCGCAATGCGAAAGCTGTACAAGGACGGTGCCTTAAAGGCGGCAATCGTCTCGCCTGCACCGATGGAAATCGGAGCGTGGGTGCTTACGGTCGAGCGTACCGATGGATCGCATGAATACATGACCGTTGCGAGAAAGGACCGCCACAAGATTTACAAGAGCCTGGAGTCTGTCAGCGCTGATGCAGCGCGAGTAGGCTTCAGCGAAGTGAAGGTAGTGAATTTGCAGGTCGCGTAATCAAAACGCAGGAACCAAAAAGCCCGGCGTGGTAACCGGGCTTTTTGGACAATCCAGAACAGGTTTTCTCTTTCGACGGTAGAAACCTGTTCTTCAACAAGGTGAGCTGATTATGGCTGTCACTTCGGGTTCGTGCAAGCCGAAGAAGGCAGATTGTTATCAGCTTCCCGCCGATTGGCTGGGAAAATGGATTCAACCTCAGTAACTTCAGGAAGACGAAAAAGGCCGTATGTTCCCCGTGTGAATCACGGCGGGAACTATTGCGACCACTCGCCCGAGTCTCCCAAGCTTGCGCTGCTTAAGCCTGTGACAAGCCCAGACAAAACCCTGCCCGGGATTTTGCTCGAACTCGAAGAACGTCTGAACCGCTACTACAGCTCGCCCAATACACTCCCGTCTCTGCGGCACGCAAATCGTAGTGCCAAAGGGCGTGGTATGCGCAGCGAGCGTCGTGAAGCATGCCTGTTATTGCTCAAAGCCATCATTGCTCACACAGACCTCGTTTCACTGCGCTGCGGCTTCCCTAGCAAGCAGGGTTTTATCTCGCTCACACTCCAGTGGCTTACAGATTTTACCGGCTTGGGCTTCCGTCGCGCTGAGCGCGCACTTGCTGATTTGAAACGTGCGAACCTGATCACCGTCAGCCAGCCCCGGCAGTTGCAGGAGGATGGCACCTGGAAGGGATTAGCGGCTGTAAAGGCTGTCAACCGGCTGCTATTCACAGCTTTCGGCCTCGGGCGTCGATTGCAGTTTGAGAAACAGCGTGCTTCGGATCGACTTGCCAAGAAGGTCAAGAAGGTAGGCGGAACGTTGACGAGCTGGGCGCGTAATGCGCTGGTGATAGGCGGGATAATGGCCCCTAAGACAGAATCAAAGGGCCCGCAGATACGATCATTCCGGCCTCCCCGGTCGGAGGAGCCCCCAGGCGACTCAGAAGCCTATAGCCGGGCGCGGACTGAGCTGCTAATAGCGCTCATGCAGGCACATCCGGGCAGATCCTCTGTAGATTTAAACGCAGATGCAGACAGGATCTTTCAAGAGCGACAGCAGAAGCGATTCACGGCCTAGCCAGCACTGGCAGGCACTCCCACGCCTACTTGGCAGCCAAAGCGCTCAAATACCCTCACTGTGGCCACGAAACAGCAATTACTCGTTGGCTGGAGTGGTTTTCCTCTCCCCGAAACCGATGCTACCCCCTCGAAAATCACCAAATCCTCCCCTAGAAAAGTTATCCACAGACGCACAGTTGGCCAGCTCCCCAATAAAAGAACCTAAGTGTCGGCAAGAAGTTTTTTAAGTGTCGGTCATTAACCAGTGGGTTTAAAAGAATCAGAAGGGAGGTGTTGCTACGCAACCCCTATATGACGCCCTCGCATTTCGTGCCTATGGCACGGCTCGGCATCCGGGGCTACTCGCCCCGTACCTGAGGCAAGGGCCTACGGCCCCTGCACCCGTAGAATTCAGTGTGACTGCGTAACAGCCAGTCTAAGCGTCCCAGGCCGGTGAAGCTGGCCTGAGAGAGCCTACGGCTCCCCTTCGGGCGCAAGACCCGGATAAATCACCCCCTGGCGGCTTCGCCACCCGAGGGCTCAACCGGGCGCGTGTGCGCGCTGACTGACCTGATTTCTCCGATTCTTCAACACCGCCTTGTGCCTTCGGTGAAGGCATCGGTTTTGAAATCTTCGCTCAGCAGGGTTAATGGGTGAAATGCTATCAAAAAGCGTTGCCGGCAGCAGCGATCGAGGATGGAATTGCTATCAGGGGAGCCCGCAGAATTCGGAAAAAATCGTACGCTAAGGTTTTCCGGGCAATCGTAGCGGCCTGAACTTCCCGATCTCCAGCCTGCGGCTCTGCCGCCAGACGTAATCGCCAGTCAGGTTGATGTGCTCCCAGCCCAGCGGCAATAGGTATTGCAGCAGCTCGCCGCCCACCGACTTGCCAGCCTCGACCAGCCCCAAGTGATGCACTCCAGATACATCGTGTTCCATAGCGCGATGGCCGTCACCAAGTTTGGGCTTCTGGCTCTGTAGCGCTGCGGCTCGAAGTTCCGATCCTGATTTTGCCTAAAACTGGACACTAGCTATTGTCTTTGAACAACGTCGATACGGTACGGGCAACATGGTCTGCACCGTCACTGATTTCACGCATAATAGTTGTTACAGTTGCGATCTGATCGTTGTTTTCTTCGGCGCTTCTAGCGATGCTGTTCATATCTATATTCAGTTGCTGAGTAAGCTTTCCGTTAGCAGTTACCACATTCTGGATTTCCACGGTGGCACTGCTAGTTCGAGCTGCCAACTGACGAACCTCGTCGGCTACTACAGCAAAGCCTCGGCCCATTTCACCCGCTCGGGCAGCTTCAATTGCGGCGTTAAGTGCTAGTAAGTTAGTTTGTTCTGCCACGCCTTGGATGATGGTAACAATTTTCTCGATATCTTTAGCCTGAGCATTTAGCTGTGTAATCGAAATAACCGCACCGTTTATTAAATTAAATGTACCCTGAGATAGTTCAATTGAACTAGCAAGGGACTCCATGCCCCGCACGGAAATTTGAGATGTCTCCTCGGCGGTGGTGAAGGAAAGCTCTGCGGCCTGGCGGATTTCATCAGCCTTATGCTTCTGCGAGCTGACGTCGGTGGCAAATTTTAACACTTTCACAACCTGGCCGGCTTCATCAATGACGGGGTTGTAGGTGGCCTCAAGATAGATGGTCTCTCCCGATGCGGTCTTGCGCTCAAATTGCCCGCTGAAAAAAGTTCCTCCCTTTAAACTCTGCCAAAAATTTGGATTTTCTTGATAAAAATTATCGAAACAGAACATTCGGTGGTGTCGACCCTTGATATCGCTGAGGCGATAACCCATAGCACGGAGGAAATTCTCATTTGCATGCAGGATGTCACCGTTAGGTGTGAACTCGATCTCCGCCATCGAGCGGGAGATGGCTGCATGGACGGCTCTTAGTGAGAGTAACTCGTTTTCTCTCTGAGTGACATCTGAGCCAATCTTAATGATTTCAATAACTTTTCCATCTTGATTTTGAACTGGAATATAAGTAGCCTCAATCAATACTAAGTTACCGTCTTTGCGCAGCCGCCTAAATAAACCTGATTGAAGATGGCCGTCAGCCAATTTCTGCCAGAAGCGCGAATAATCAGCTGTGTTAGCATAATTCTTTTCGCAGAAAATTCTGTGGTGCTGCCCTGCTATTTCTTCGAGTTTGTAACCAAGCATCTCTAGAAAGATATTGCTCGCATAGATTACGCTCCCGTCTGGCCTGAATCTGATTTCCGCGACATTTCGACTTATTGAATCAAGCTGCCGCTGTAGTTCTGAGAGCTTATTTTCTGTGTCCAGCAGTTGTTTGTTTTTATTGAAAAACATAATCATTACCTTTGTGCAAATAAAATAATACTTGGGGCCCAATTTATACTGGTCTTAGTCTGCGAATCTTCATGGGAGACGGGACTAATCAGAGCCCTCGCTCTTGGATAACATTAGACGCTCGCGCGCAAAATTCCACCCATTCCGATAAGGCGGCGTATAGAGCCTTAGCGGCATCTGAGGTTGGCGCGTACTTATCTCTGTCGCAAGCCCATCTGGTGAACCGCTTCAGGGTATGCAGGCATCGTAGTCAGTGTCTGAGGGTCGGTTGAGGTCAATTTTGACTTCAAGAATCTAGACGTGGAGGGGAGGCCTCATGCCCGGCAAGACTTTAATTTCCATTGGCATGAGGCGCATGTTATTCGTGAACAGGCAAGATCCAAGTTTAAGCTTGTTTACTGATATTTTGCGGAGCCGATGAACTTAGAGAAATGCTCGCACCATATTTGGACCGTTGTAAACTCGTTGACGTTGACGCTTGCAGGAATGGTTTTCTTGAAATTCCCGAAGTTTTTCAATTCGCCAATCAGAATTGCTTCTTTCTTTATGTCCAAAAACGATTCTTTGTCGGTGGCTTGTTTCTTTGTCAGGTAAATTTTGTAGTCTGGACCAGGTGCTACATCACCTTTAAATACAATTTCGTTATCCGTAACAAAAAGTTGTCCATTCGCCCAGTGAAGGGCGTCGCTGCCTTTCTGATCTTTCTTGAACTCTCCGCTATACTTTGCCACCTTTTGCACTTCTTCAATTTCGGCGATGGTGGCGTTTTCTTGTGCTGTCAAAATCGGAAGTATATAGATCCCTAGCCCAACTCCCGCGCCAAACAGAGCCAGGTGGGACGCGAGCAGAATTATTTTTAATTGCTTTTTCATGGGTTGCCTCATGCAGTGAGTTATTTGGTGTGTCCATCACAATAGGTTAGCGCAACCGCTTCTTGAGAGCATAGCTCTTTATAGTTGGAAAATTAGCGATTTGCAGCCATGTGTCATATTGAGCTATACCCTAACCGGACGTCAGGCAAGGCCGCTCCGAGTCGTCAGAATAGAGTGGTCTTTCGCATTCGTTGACACATGCCCGCGAAGGTCATAGATTTCAGCCTGACAGAAATGGGCTTTGAGGCACAACGGAACAGAAAGTGCACTTAAGCCGCCTTCAACCAAGGAGACATCGTGCAGGGGCACCGCATCGGCTACGTCCGGGTCAGCAGCTTTGACCAGAACCCGGAACGCCAGCTGGAACAAACCCAGGTGAGCAAGGTGTTCACCGACAAGGCATCGGGCAAGGACACCCAGCGCCCCCAGCTCGAAGCGCTGCTGAGCTTCGTCCGCGAAGGCGATACAGTGGTGGTGCACAGCATGGATCGGCTGGCCCGCAACCTCGATGACCTGCGTCGCTTGGTACAGAAGCTGACTCAGCGCGGCGTGCGCATCGAGTTCCTGAAGGAGGGCCTGGTGTTCACTGGCGAGGACTCGCCGATGGCCAACCTGATGCTGTCGGTGATGGGGGCCTTCGCTGAGTTCGAGCGCGCCCTGATCCGCGAGCGGCAGCGTGAGGGCATCGCCTTGGCCAAGCAGCGTGGCGCGTACCGGGGCCGCAAGAAAGCCCTGTCCGATGAGCAGGCTGCTACCCTGCGGCAGCGAGCGACGGCCGGCGAGCCCAAGGCGCAGCTTGCCCGCGAGTTCAACATCAGCCGGGAAACCCTCTACCAGTACCTCCGCACGGACGACTGACACATGCCGCGTCGCTTGATCCTCTCGGCCACGGAGCGGGACACCCTGCTTGCGCTGCCGGAAAGCCAGGATGACCTGATCCGCTACTACACCTTCAACGACTCCGACCTGTCGCTGATCCGCCAGCGACGCGGCGACGCCAACCGCCTCGGCTTCGCCGTGCAGCTCTGCCTGCTGTGCTACCCCGGTTACGCGCTGGGAACCGACAGCGAGCTGCCCGAGCCGGTCATCCTGTGGGTGGCGAAGCAAGTCCAGGCCGAGCCGGCGAGCTGGGCAAAGTACGGCGAGCGCGACGTGACCCGTCGCGAGCATGCCCAGGAACTGCGCACCTACCTGCAACTGGCCCCGTTCGGCCTGTCCGACTTCCGCGCCCTGGTGCGCGAGCTAACCGAGCTGGCCCAGCAGACCGACAAAGGCTTGCTGCTGGCCGGTCAGGCCCTGGAGAGCCTACGGCAGAAACGACGCATCCTGCCGGCGCTGAGCGTGATTGACCGGGCCTGCTCGGAAGCCATTGCGCGAGCCAATCGGCGGGTCTACCGCGCCCTGGTCGAACCTCTCACCGACTCGCATCGGGCCAAGCTGGACGAGTTGCTTAAGCTCAAGGCCGGCAGCAGCATCACCTGGTTGACCTGGCTGCGGCAGGCACCGCTGAAACCCAACTCCCGCCACATGCTTGAGCACATCGAACGGCTGAAGACATTTCAGCTGGTGGACTTGCCCGAAGGCCTTGGCCGGCACATCCACCAGAACCGCCTGCTCAAGCTGGCCCGCGAGGGTGGGCAGATGACGCCCAAAGACCTTGGCAAGTTCGAGCCGCAGCGACGTTATGCGACCCTGGCCGCCGTGGTACTGGAGAGCACTGCAACCGTGATTGATGAGCTGGTGGATCTGCACGACCGCATCCTGGTCAAGCTGTTCAGCGGCGCGAAACACAAGCATCAGCAGCAGTTCCAGAAGCAGGGCAAGGCGATCAATGACAAAGTGCGCCTGTACTCCAAGATCGGCCAGGCGCTGCTGGAGGCAAAGGAAAGCGGCAGCGATCCCTACGCCGCCATCGAGGCGGTGATTCCCTGGGACGAGTTCACCGAGAGCGTCAGTGAGGCCGAGCTGCTGGCCCGGCCGGAGGGCTTCGACCACCTGCACCTGGTCGGCGAGAACTTCGCCACCCTGCGCCGCTACACGCCGGCCCTGCTGGAGGTACTGGAGCTGCGCGCCGCCCCGGCCGCGCAAGGCGTGCTGGCAGCCGTGCAGACCCTGCGCGAGATGAACGCCGACAACCTGCGCAAGGTGCCGGCCGATGCCCCCACTGCCTTCATCAAGCCGCGCTGGAAGCCGCTGGTGATCACCCCGGAAGGCCTCGACCGGCGCTTCTACGAAATCTGCGCGCTGTCCGAGCTGAAGAACGCCCTGCGCTCCGGCGACATCTGGGTCAAGGGCTCGCGGCAGTTCCGCGACTTCGACGACTACCTGCTGCCGGCCGAGAAGTTCGCCGCACTCAAGCGCGAGCAGGCCCTGCCCCTGGCGATCAACCCGAACAGCGACCAGTACCTGGAAGAGCGTTTGCAGCTGCTGGACGAGCAGTTGGCCACCGTCACCCGCCTGGCCAAGGACAACGAGCTGCCCGATGCCATCCTCACCGAGTCAGGGCTGAAAATCACCCCGCTGGATGCGGCGGTGCCGGATCGGGCGCAGGCGCTGATCGACCAAACCAGCCAGTTACTGCCGCGCATCAAGATCACCGAACTGCTGATGGACGTGGACGACTGGACGGGCTTCAGCCGCCACTTCACCCACTTGAAGGACGGGGCCGAGGCCAAAGACAGGACGTTGCTGCTGTCCGCAATCCTCGGTGATGCGATCAACCTCGGGCTGACCAAGATGGCCGAGTCGAGCCCCGGCCTGACCTACGCCAAGCTGTCCTGGCTGCAAGCCTGGCACATCCGCGACGAAACCTATTCGGCGGCCTTGGCCGAGCTGGTCAACCACCAGTATCGCCACGCCTTTGCCGCCCACTGGGGCGACGGCACGACCTCATCCTCCGATGGCCAGCGCTTCCGCGCGGGTGGCCGGGGCGAGAGCACCGGGCACGTCAACCCGAAGTACGGTAGCGAGCCGGGACGGCTGTTCTATACCCATATCTCCGACCAGTACGCGCCGTTCAGCACCCGCGTGGTGAATGTCGGCGTCCGCGATTCCACCTATGTGCTCGACGGCCTGCTGTACCACGAGTCCGACCTGCGGATCGAGGAGCACTACACCGACACGGCCGGCTTCACCGATCACGTCTTTGCCCTGATGCACCTGCTAGGCTTCCGCTTCGCGCCGCGCATCCGCGACCTCGGCGAAACCAAGCTGTACGTGCCGCAGGGCGTGCAAGCCTACCCGACGTTGCGCCCGCTGATCGGCGGCACCCTGAACATCAAGCACGTGCGTGCCCACTGGGACGACATCCTGCGCCTGGCCAGCTCGATCAAGCAGGGCACCGTCACCGCCTCGCTGATGCTGCGCAAGCTCGGCAGCTACCCGCGCCAGAACGGACTGGCCGTGGCCCTGCGCGAGCTGGGCCGGATCGAGCGCACGCTGTTCATCCTCGACTGGCTGCAAAGCGTCGAGCTGCGCCGTCGCGTGCATGCCGGCCTGAACAAGGGTGAAGCGCGCAACTCCCTGGCCAGGGCGGTGTTCTTCAACCGCCTCGGCGAAATCAGGGATCGGAGCTTCGAGCAGCAGCGCTACCGGGCCAGCGGCCTCAACCTGGTGACGGCGGCTATCGTGCTGTGGAACACAGTGTATCTGGAACGCGCCACCCAGGGGCTGGTCGAGGCTGGTAAGCCGGTGGACGGCGAGCTGCTGCAATACCTGTCGCCGCTGGGTTGGGAACACATCAACCTAACCGGCGATTACGTCTGGCGGCAGAGCCGCCGGCTTGAAGACGGGAAGTTCAGGCCGCTACGGTTGCCCGGAAAACCTTAGCGTACGATTTTTTCCGTTTTCTCTATTCGCCCCTATCAGGGGTTTGAGGCGCAATGGAACAGAAAGTGCACTTAAGCCCAGCGTCTGCCCGCAAACCCGCGTACTGTCTGGATAGTTCGATAAAACCACCGTTTTATGAAACCGCTTTAACGAGCACCAGGAAGGGCCGTAAATATCCGAAAAGCGGTTCGATAAACTCGTTTCGACAATCAGAGTTCGCCAATCAAACGTCGCAGACGAGTAAAGCGGACTCTAATTCGTGCTTACGTTGGTTTTCGGTTCCACTGCTCCCCAAACCCCTATCACGGCATGACTGCGCGGCTATACATCCGACCCTCAAATGAGAATTAAACCCACAGAAGTCTAATAAAGGTCTTCCTTTGGACTGATTCGCATGTATAATCACCGCTTCGGGCTAAGAGACGGCCCTGAAACTGGAAGTGGCATTGGGTGAATAACCCGCATGCCGAGGAGATTTCGACTGTGAGAGTTGAAACAGTTAGTTTTTTGAAAAAATACGCATCCGACCTGCCTCTAGATGAGCCCATGGTTGTCACGCAAAACGGTGTACCTGCATACGTTGTGGAGTCTTACGCAGAGCGTAAACGTCGCGATGAAGCAATTGCCCTTGTGAAATTACTCGCAATCAGTTCCCGCGATTATGCCCAAGGCAACCACTGTTCGACTGATGAACTGAAAGCACGCCTGAGCAGGAGGTTTGCCAACACATAATAAGGAGGCTTAAATGACGTCACTATCGGACAGTTACACAGTAGATTTCACCCACACCGCTGAACTAAGCGTCGAAGACCAGATTGAACATCTGGCCATCTATCAAGGCACCGACTCTGCGCTTACACGCGTACTCGGTACGATTGACGTTGCTGCGCAAAAGCTCGCAACCAATCCGAAGGGCTATAAAGTTTGCCCTCAAGCCAGTGAATTAGGTGTCCTGAATTACCGTGAGCTCAACACTGACAGGTTTCGGTTCATCTACGAAATCATGGAAGACGAGCTGCGTGTTGTTGTTCACCTGGTACTGGGTGAGAAACAGAGCGTTGAAGATGCGCTTGTCCGTAACTGTCTGCTGCTACCACTTCGCCCTGAGTAGCATTGATAGTGGGTCAACCCTCCCTGCCCCCTACAATTTCCCTCCCCCCATGTTGCGAAGATCCGCACACGGAAGGGAGTTGCGCGTGACTGTGCGTAAAAAGTAGTGGGGTAAGAGGGTCCGAATTTTTCAGATTTCAATGTAAAGCGATCCTCGGGCTATGCCGCTGGCAGCCAGGGGGAGCCCCCTGGACGGCAGACCAAAGCAACACCAAGGGCTCTGCCCTTGTAAACCCGCTCTTGCCGCCGAGGGCTCAGGTGCGCGGGGCGGTGAAGCTACCCCACACACCCGAGCGGAGGCTTGGGGCCACTGCGCACCGTCAAGCAGAATACGCCTGCGGCGGTCCTACGGACGCGGAACCCACCCCCAAGGGGGCGGGGCCCCCGCCATTCAACTTGACCGCGCTTCGTTTAAGACATGTCTTCCAGGTGCTGGCTTACGAGCTGGGGGGCTTATGTGTAGGCATAGACCCGGATTTCCGAAGTTTTTGGACCAGATCCTGAACTTGCTCACGCATGTACCCCATGTTGGTATTGGCGGTTATCAAATCCGTTTGCAGTTCAATTAAACGGTGATGGATCTGCTGATTTATTGCGATTACCCGGCGCACGCTGGAGCGTTCACGCTCGGCCTCGGCCACGTCAAAGCAATCGCCGCGGTCAAAACGGTTCTCGAGCTTTTCCAAAATATCCGCAGGTATTTCAGGAATTTCGTCAGACAGGAACCAAGACACAGCAACCCCCTACAACACTGTATAAATATACAGTATTGTGAATTATCCTATGCTTGGCTTCAAGTCTGAACGCATATCGCTTATTGCTATCATTTATCCTGTAAAGGCCAAACGATAACTTGGTTTTGATAGCAGTAACGCTGATTTTTTGCTATCATTGTGGCGCGTGGTCGAGTTGGCCAACGCTTAAAATGATAGCAAAAGGTGAAATGATGAAGAGCGATAATCCCGACACTACAACACTCACCCTCCGTGATACCCCATACACACTCATTCAAACTGCTAAGCGCTTAACCGGGAAAGCTACTGGTAGCCAAGCCTTTTTGGCGGGCATAGCGAAGCTGGACGAATTATCAGATCAAGTCGCAGATCAGCGCGAAGAAATACGCCGATTGCGTGAAAACCTGCGCCGGTCACAAACGCTGTTGCAGCAGTTGGCACCCCTTTGTATCCAGGTGGCCGAGGTGGCAGGCCAAAAGGACCTGTTTGAATGAGGGGCGAAACGCCTGATTAACGTGTACTTCAAGCCGAATTCTGAGGGCTCCCCTACAATGGCTTAATGGCTCGTTTAGGGAGTTTTGATGATGCTGCTAGTAAACGTTTTAGTGATCCTTTTTGTTCCCTTCACCACTTATATTTTTTTCACATTTATAGTGAAGGGGGCTAAAAACAAAATACTGACCCTAATATGTGGCGCAGCAGCTTTTATGCTGGTCGTTTATCTCTTACCTGAGTCTGAAAAGGCCGGTCGAAACGTTAGTACCGCCTCTAGCGCAGGCTCCACCGTTGCCCCAAGCGAGGCTCCGTCCAAAGTGGTTGTCCTTACTAACTTCAGAGAGAAAGGCGATAGCCTTCAGCTTGAATGCTCAGGCACCACCGGCAATATCACATGCAAGCCTAAGAAGTGATATTGCTTCATCTCCATCGTCCACAATGAAAGTGATAGCAGAATGTCCTGCAGGACATATCCGATAAACTCGGAATTGCCATCATTTTTCAAGTCAGGGGCGCAAAGCGCTCCCTTCCCTCCCCAAAGTAAGCGATAGCATTTTTCGGTGGCCAACTGCGGCACCAGGTCGAGAAGTGATAGCAGTTTTCGGCCCGGGTTTAGATTCTCGATCTTTGGATTGATAGCAATTTTGAAAGTATTTTAGGACTTATGATCCTAAATAACTGTACACATAGGATCTTTGATCCTATAATGGTTTTGTGGTGGCACGCAGAGAGCCACTCGTTTCTGAGAAGGCTAGTCGTTGCCATCGCGGAGAACGGGATGAGACTTTCAGAGGTTGCGACTATCCGCACTAACTTTCCAGAGGCGCATTTCTGGCTTGTTAGACGGGGCTCAGCGAGTCGATGCGGTGAACCTGGACGAGAGTTCAACCCCCAGCACATCGGGATACAGGTACACCGCACCGATATTCTCTTGCCGGATTATCTTTTCTACGCGCTGGTTCATGTACACCAGCAGGGTTACTGGGAAAAGCTGGCAAACGGAACGCTAAGTCTGGTCAATATCCGTGTTTCAGACGTTCGACAAATCGAGCTGTCGCCACGGTGAGCAAGGGGGCCATAGGGCCCCCAGTCTCTACCAACATAACAACCGTATGGAGGTGCTTCACGATGCCAAGGGAACAAATTTTCGGCGCGTATAAAGCACCTTACGAACCTATGGACACCGTATGAAAATCGACCTGCCCAATATTCAAGATCAGCAGCGCTTTATATACGAAGAAGCTACGAAAGAAGCGATAGCTCAGCTAAAGGCTAACCTGATGGCCCCGGAATACCCGGCGCAGGATTTGGTAGACGAAAGCCTTTATTCCCGTGCTCACTTGTTGAGAGAAAGCGAAGGTTGGGAAGCGCCTGCCCCTGAAATTGTGAAAGCCTACTTTCGGCATTTTCAAAACTATTTCAGCGACTACGGGACGGACGCAAAGCTAGCAGTCCTCCTGGGCATTACTGGGGGCGGTAACGACCGGCGTATACGTGCCTTTAAGGATGGCAGCAAGAAGACCCCATATGGCATCTGGAGGCGGTTTTTGGTCCTAACAGGGCGAGTGCCGCAAGAGATTATCCCCGTCATGGGATTCATGCGTTGAGTTGCTGTGTGCAATAGCGGCACAGCGGTCGGAAGCTGGGCATTGCCCTCAATTGATTAAGCAAAAAAAACTGGATGCGGAATTATATGGATGATTTAAAATTTATAGCGACAGTTGTGGTGTTGTTTGTGGCCGTGTTAGCGTTCCATATCACCAGCTATAAATGGCGGAAGGAAGACGCCGAAGCGCAGGCTGAATGGGATAAAGAAAAAGCTTATCTGGAATGGATGCATGCTGAGCCTAGTCAGGTTGGACCAGTTCAGAGTAAGTACCTATGGCTGATAGGGCCACTAGCTTGGGTGTTTACAGTAGCTCTTGGAATTTTGTTACTTTCCAGGAACTCGGGAAGCATTTGAAACCCAGTACACGCTAAACATCCCTCAGTGAAGCTGTATGGCAAGGCACTCATAGCCCAATAGTTTTAGGTTTGCAGGGAACAGTCTTTGAGTGCCTTGCCATACAGCTTCGATACGGTCAACCAGCCGCCTATCATTTATCTATACCTATTGGATAAACAGATAGATGTTGATTAGTGGCTATCATTTCCATTTTTTTGCTATCTATATGATAGGTTATCTCTGATCTATTGATTTGGTAGATATTTGATAGCAATGGTGAGGTTCGAACGGTGAAGGCGCACATATATCTAAGAGCTTCGACCAAAGACCAAGATGCAGGCCGAGCTAAAGGCATGCTCTTGGAGTTTGCGAAGGCTCATGATTTGGCAGTTGCGGAGATCTATAGCGAAAACATCACCGGGACGAAACTAGACCGCCCTGAACTGATGCGGCTCTTGTCTCAGGCGCAACCTGGAGACGTTCTGTTAGTCGAGTCGGTGGACCGGCTATCAAGAATGGAACCGGAAGACTGGGCGCAACTAAAATTGATCCTTCAGCAAAAGCAGCTTCGATTGATTGTTGAGGATCTGCCGACAACACATCGGCAGGCAGACAAGAGCATATCCGGTCAGCTCATGGCTGTTATCAATGACATGCTGCTAGACCTAACCGCCACAATGGCACGCCTGAGCCATCAGAAGCGCGTGGAACGTATCAGACAGGCTCTGGCCAACAAGCGGGCAGCAGATCCAGAGTGGACACCCCCAGGTAAGCAGAAGAACGTTAGGTTATGGGAATCAATCGAGGCGCTTCTAGAAAAGTTTCCAAGTGCATCAGCAGATCAAATATCAACATTGGCAGATTGTGGTGTCGCAACAGTCTATCGGGTGAAAAAAGAACTTAAAAATAAGGTGTAAAAGGTATGGAATCTAAAAACTTGAAAGCATTAGCAAAAGCTATTTGTATTAGTGCGGTATTCTTTTCTATTCCGGCTAAAGCAGAATTTCAATTGCGCGATATAACAGATGCAGTTGGGCAAGTTAAAAAGATCCTTCCAAGCAGCAACAGTTCACGAAATAGCGCTAGTTACATTCCCCCTGGAATGGGGATCACATTGGATAATGGTCAGCGCGCTAAAGCTTACGGCTATGATTGCCAGCCAAATGAAAAACAGCTTTGCGGATCAATAAAAGTTACGGCAGGATCCCATAAGGTAATGATCGTTCCTGTTTCTGGTAAATCGTTTGATGAGCGTTGGACGTTCAAAAGATTAGACGGAAATAGTATGGTAGCGGTTAGGCCAGATGGCACAATCTTAGAAGCTAAAATAGATTAAGGGGTGAACATGGAAAGTTATCAATACGAAAAAAAGAACAACGTTGGATATGTAATCGCAGTGATGGTGCTTGCTGGATTAGTTGGGTATGCCATTTTGGACAACTTATCAAAGTGGCTGGGCGTTGATATTAATGCCGCTGCTATGTTGGTAACAGGTTTCGTGTGCGCCATTGGGTTACTGGGCTTTGGGTTATGGTCGCAGCTAACAGATTCATGGCCGTTAACCGTTGTTAATGTGCTGCCTTTGGCTCTCTCGGCACTCGTTATGGGGTTCAGCCCAACGTTACATCAATTAGGGTGCATTGGGCCTCTAGATATGTGCTTCGACATAAAGTGGTGGGGCCGCACATCCACGCACTATGGACTGTCATTCGCAATCCTAGTTATTGGATATGGAATCCTGTACTTGCGACGCGATAGATATTGAAAAATCTTAGGGGTCAAATATGGCCCCTAATTCTATTGTAGGTCCTGATTTTTCTTAGCGATTATGCTCCATCCACTCATCCTCAGAACATCGATCACAAAGTCTTCCCCCTTCATTTACAACATGCTGTTCAATCGGTTTCTCACAGCCTGAACATTTTGGCCACACAGTTTCATGCCCGCACCAATGACAAGTAGAGTCGGTTATTAGATACATTTGAACCTGACAAGAACTGCACTCTTGCACAATAGATGGTTCTATTTGTTCGAAAGGATCTTCATGCAAGTTTGAAAAGCTGTCTTCTAGAAACTCCATAGCTGATTCTGTCTGACTACAAGCAACACATTGTAAACGAAAGTCTGTTGTATCTATTGGAACTTCATTTTGTACATCTTCTTGCATTGGGCCAAGCAGTGAGGAATAACATGCTCGGCAACAACACTGACGCAAAAAACTCATTGCGGATTCAGGGTAGTCAATTGCAGTCCATTCGCTTTTTATTTGGCTCTCGCACTCCTTGAAGAAGTCATGCGTAGCAAGCATCGTTGTCCAGGCGTCCCCTAGCAACGCTGCTGGAGCTTCCCCTAGTTCTTCTGTGATGAACCGGCTTAGCATTGGGAAAAGTGCAGATATAGAGGCTTGGATGCTGCTGATAGGGTCTGTAGGGTGAAGGTGTTCCAAAGCATTCCGACAGTCGCGTAATGGCAGAATTGCGTTCCAGTCGTGACTAACACCTAGGCTATCAAGCCTTGCCCTAATCATACTTGTGTTTATGGTTTCTTGACCATGCGTGGTTGGGTACCAAGTTATTCCGCCGGTACTCGTAATACTAGGAAGTATTGAAACAGGTTTATAGATTAATGCTTTTGCCTGTTCTGGAGTTTTAGCCAGTGAGGCTATTTTGTATTTGAATAGCAGCAAAACTCCTGCATATATGTTTCTAGCAGCGGAAATTGCTCTGTTAGTTTTTCCTGGTACATCGCGACTAATCAAAAAGTCCTCTACCCCTAGCTGGATGGAGCTAACTGCATTGTTCCGTATTTCATCAATTATGAACTTTGCAGCTTTTGTGGGGGTGCGATTTCTATTTGTGGACATTGCCGCTTCCTTGTTTGGCGCATACTTTTGGACGACGTTCGCGTCCGGCCTATGTATTACGTAAACGAAGCGCGGTCAAGTTGAATGGCGGGGGCCCCGCCCCCTTGGGGGTGGGTTCCGCGTCCGTAGGACCGCCGCAGGCGTATTCTGCTTGACGGTGCGCAGTGGCCCCAAGCCTCCGCTCGGGTGTGTGGGGTAGCTTCACCGCCCCGCGCACCTGAGCCCTCGGCGGCAAGAGCGGGTTTACAAGGGCAGAGCCCTTGGTGTGCTCTGATCTACGGTCCAAGAGGCTCCCACTGGCTGCCAGCGGGGCAAAAAAAACGAGGGGCATATGCCCCTCGCGTTCACTCAAGTCTGAGTGCTGTATCTCGTTAACGGCTCATGTTTCCCCAAGCCGCGACCCACCTGTCAGGCAGATAGATCCCAAAGCTTTGTAAGATAGCCTTATATTCATCCAGGCTACTCAACTTAGTCGGTTCATTCAGGCTTGAGTACAGGCATTCACCATCTTCGGTAGTAATGCTCATGAAATACTCATGTGTTTGTGTCTGCCAGTTCATAACTACAGCATGGCTAATATCATTAACGTAAACGGCATGTATATGCATGACCGATATCCTCAATAATTAGTAGTGGGCTATAACGCAGCAATATGCCCTAACGCTGCTTTTAGATATTAATAAGATAGAAAAAATAAAGGAACCATAAGGTTCCTTTCGTTATTCGGACAATTAATGTCTATCGGTCGTGATTCAGAACGGTATCCGGTCAGAATCTATCTGCAATGAATCAAAGTTTAAATCCAATCGTTCGCAAATTTCGCGACGATAGTTTTCTTCATCCATTACAGACCATGCTTCGTTATATTCATTTGCCTGATGGTGAGTGCCAGCAGAATCAAATTGAACTACTTGAATTTCCATAGTTGGAACTCCGATATCGGTTAGTGGTGAGCATTTCATTCAGCCGTGTGCTCTAACGCTGAAGCCTGAATCATAGCCTAATGTTATTCTTTAGGCAAAAAAAAACGAGATAGCAAAAGCTATCTCGTCGTGTCAGCATTAAATCAGTAGATTAGAAATCTAACAGATCCAATGTAGACATTCGTTGATGCGACTCAACAATTTTAACTGCATCTACAAAACGCAGTTCAGTTGGTGCATAAAATCGAAAAACTTTAGAGTCGTTATCAATGGTGCGAACGACATAAAGATAATGTTTATCGTAGAAAGCCTGAATTGCTTCAGTTTTCAAAAGGTTCGCTTTAACGTACTTTGAGTGAACATGAATATTACCAAAAGCGTGAGCTTTTAGATAATCCATGAAGGCTGATGCGAAAGGAGATTTACATTCAGCAAAATCACCCAAAACATCCGGCGCAAATTCAAAGATCGGATTGAAAGATTGGAAATCGAGTTCAATACCAGACATGGTATATATCCTTGTAAAGTTTAGTAGGAGAGCGTTTCAGTCAACCGTGCGCTCTTAAAGTTGACGAGTTAATACTAACGTATAATTTCTCATATGCCAATCGCGTGCACAAAATCAGGACAAAAAAAAGCCCCCTAGTTAAGGAGGCATGTAGCGTTAGTTTTCGCTGTTACTAAGGGACCGCTTCAGCTTTGGCTTTTGGCACCCGAGGGGCAGTTAGATCAGGTTCGCCATTTTTATCGGGAAAGCTCAGCTGACAACCATCTTTATGACCCGAGCAACCGAAAAATGACCACCCGCCCTCCCCTTCTTTTACCCGGTGAATCAGCGGCTTACCGCACCCTGTACAGGCGAATTCGGTAAGTATCGGACCGGAGGTTTTGCCCGGTTTTCCGTCTGCATCCTCTGCCATGTAATCGCAGCCGCTGTCATCTTGGGTGTAGCCGCTGCATCCCCACCAGGACGAAGACTTTTTGTTCTTCGCAGGGTTTAGGGTCAAGCCACGGGAGCATTTTGGGCAAGGATACGCAACGGGAACCTTTGCTTTGAATGCTTCCAGCTCGCCAAGCAAGCGCTTATGTACTGCGCCCAGGAGGTTTTTGTAATTTGCTTTGCCGGTCGCAAGACCCTCAAGCTGTTCTTCCAGAATTTTAGTGAAGTCGTAGTTTAGGAATTGAAAGTTATCGCGAAGAACATTCATTAATCGAATGCCGCGAAAAGCCATTTTTAGCTGTTTCTTTTTCCCAAAGCGCTCCACATAGTTTCTATTGTCGATAATAGTTTCAATGACAGCGCCGTAAGTAGCTGGGCGACCAATGCCCAAGCGTTCCATTTCTTTAATCAAACTGGCTTCGGTATAGCGTGGGCGTGCTTTTGTTTTTGTTTCAATTAACTTACCGTTGTCGGCATCTAAATAATCGTCAACTGTCAGTTTTGGTACTGGGTTATCCGAGTCTTGATCTTCAAGATTTGCTTCGTCTTCTTGATCCTCGGAGCTGTCAAACGGGGTTAACTCTTTCCAGCCTTTGTAGATAAGTTTTTTGCCGCGACCCTCAAAAACGATAGTGCTGTCACCTACTGGACTCACTGCTTCAAGCCTGGCAACTCTCACCGCAAAGCGTGCGTCCTGGAGCTGGCAACCAACAGTTCTCATCCAGATCAGGTTATACAGCTTACGTTCGTTCTCGTTCTGTCCAGCTGTAGTTGCAGATATGTGCGACGGCCTAACGGCTTCATGCGCGTTCTGGGAGTCATCCCTTTGTTTCCAGGTGCGGGCCTGTTCAACAATAGGTAAGGAATTTTCTTTGCCGTAGGCAAAGATTTCATTGAGCGCATCGTCTGAAAGCGCGGTGCTATCTGTTCGCATGTACGTGATTGCGCCCTGCTCATAGAGCTTTTGGGCGATTTCCATCGTTTGCTTAGGGCCAAAACCAAGCGCGTTGCTACCTGCGGCTTGAAGGGTAGTGGTTGTGAAAGGTGCAGGCGGTGAACTGGTGGACTCACTATCGTCGCAACTCAAGACCTTAACGCTTCTGACTGCGGCTACCAGTTCTGCAAAGTCTTTATCGGTCCAATGCTTTTGCCCGTCGAGAAGTGGTTTTGCATCCCATGATGCTTTCCAACTGCCAAAGGTCAGCTCAGCGCCGTAGTGATTGAGGCTAGAGTGGCCTGCAATCTCCTTTTCCCTATCGTCTACAAGCCTCACTGCTACGCTCTGTACACGTCCTGTAGAAGCGTTCTTATCGCCCATCGCCTCTGCGATAACTGGGCTAACCATGTAGCCGATAAGTCTATCTGTAATGCGTCGTGCTTCTTGGGCTGCGACTTGCTTTAAATCAATGGTCCGAGGATTAGCCAGAGCTTTTTTCAAAGCTGTAGGTGTAATCTCATTGTATGTAATACGGCGTTCGTCTTTAATTCCAAGGACTTGTTTCAGGTGCCATGCAATAGCCTCCCCTTCCCTATCCATGTCGGTAGCGAGAATTACACCGTCTTCGCATTCTTGTTGTAAGCGTTTCAGCCGCGCTACAACTTCACGGCCTTTCTCTGTATATACATATTCAGGTTTGAAGTCGGGTGCATGCACGCCCATTCCAGCTTCAGGCAAGTCTCTAATATGGCCCACGCTTGCAGCTACCCGATAACCGCTACCAAGATACTCTTCGATTATCTTGCCTTTGGACGGTGACTCAACAATTATCAATGTGGTCATTGCGTTCGCCTTTATTTGGGCAAGCCAATACCATAATTGGCAATTAATGCCGGTATAGCCTGCAAATAAAACAGTGGCTCCGTGGAGCCACCGATAGTTACTTAGAAGTCAGCGACTTACGCTGTTCGTGATACAACTTGATGGTCTGGTTCATGTCGTGCATGAGTTTGCGCAGAGGTTTGATGTAACGATCTTCGCGTTTCTTCCAATCTTTTTTGCTAATCGCTCCTTTGAAGTGAAGTTCTTTCAAACTCGCAACAATCAAATCTGCAATGACGAAAAGACGAACGAATGCGTTAACAAGAGGTGTACCCTTCCCTTCCTTGATGGTCAGTGGGTATTCAGTTTGCGCAGGTGTAACAATATCCATCGCCTTAATAAGCGGATCAGTGAGTTCTTCAGTAAGCGCCGAGAGACTTTGTTTCATGTCATCTTCGACAGCTTTGAGGTTGTCACTTAATACCGGCCTTACTTTTTCTGCCAATGCCTGGGCAATGGCATATTCAGGCTTAGAATTACTTGCAAATGCTTCTATGGAAAACAGGCTATCGGCAATGCGCACACCGCAGATTCTTTTACTTTCTTCATGGCCTGGGAAGTAGTTGGTATCCCAAAGAATGATTAAGTACAGGTCGTGCACTTTTATTCTTACGTCAAACCGTGGCTCATCCTTGTCACTCATAACTAACTACCTGTATTAGATTCTGTAGCTGCATGACCTGGGCAGCAGCTAATAGCCGAATCTGTTCTTTTAGAAAAGCCAACTCATACCGATACCCAAGTCCCGGTTCGGCATAATCTGAATTGTTGAATTCAAGCCCCACTACATAACCCGCGTCTCGGTTCGCCTTAACCAGTTCTTTTGCCAAACGCACCCTATCGGTCGAATCAGTGGCTAAGCACCAACTAACTATCGCGGTCAGCTTTTCGGCTGGCCCCGGCAGGTTATCTAAACCCGCCGCGACGGCGCATTGCCATTCGTTAAATAGCTCAAGTCCTATACGGGGGTCTTCAGTGGGGCTTCCAGGGCAAAGTGTGGGGCACCACGTTATTTTGAACATGGTGCGTCCCAGCACATCTACCGACTCGTAGTCATTTAGGTTTGCCAGACGCACCAAGGCCATTATTCAGCGCCTTCTGAGAGGTCTGATGCCATGCCTTTAATTGCTTCAACAAGAGCCGCTTGAAGTGACTTAGGGTCCAAGTCCGCTGGTACATCGAGCAATGCAGCGAGAGCTTTAGCGGCATTTAGGCCAATGGTCAGGGATATAGAACTTTCCGAATCGGAAAGTTTTAGATCCCCTGCCCCGGCTTCTTTGCCGTCACCAGCACCGTTTTCATCCGCATCGCCGGGAGTTTTATCTTCACTTTTAGGTTGTTCTTTTGGCTGCTTAGGCTCTTTAGGAATAAGGGCTTTAATCGCTTGCTGAATGGATTCGCCTTTGGCAATTCTTTTTTCAAGTTTGGTCAACTGGTCATCGTCGAGTTTTTTCAGCTCGTAGACCAAGTTAACGTCCTGGAACGTGCCTGAACGCACCAACTCTTTAGCTCGATCACCGAGCTTATGGATTGCCTTGTACTTGCTCAGAGCTGTTTGGTTTGGCAGGCCGTGAACAGCAATAATTTCTTCAGTGGTGAGCCCGAATTCTTTTTCGTCTCGCTGAATAGACATGGCGGTTTGAAACAGTGTCAGCCCTTTACGTGCGCCATTGGATGCGGTGTGGTCTAGGCGTTGCTCTTTCTTGCTGCCAGTACGAACAATGCAAGGCAGCATCTGGAGTTCTTCAGGCAGTGACTCAACTGACCGCCACCGGCATTCACCGTCGATAATTGGGAAATTACCGTTTTCATCTGGCGAGCCTACAAACAATGGATAACGAATACCGAAATATCGACCGTCTTCAATTTTGATTTGAGCGGATTTGCGAATGGATTGAATGTTCGCAATGGTCTCAGGATTATCCCAGTCGTCACGGTCCTGACCTTCCGTTGGTATGATTTTCGAGCGGTGAATAAGTGTAATTGCTTCGCCGGTGATTGGATCATTCTCGCCGCTACGCAGAAGTTCGCTGATACTGTTCGTCATTAGATTTTCTCCATCAATTTCTTGCAAAAGTTTTCAAATTCAAAGGATGCGTCTTGTGCAGATCCATCTTTGCCGCTGATCCACTTGCCGCTACTAATCGAAGCTTTAATAGGGTCGCGTAGGCCAATTACGCCTAGTAGGGCAACGTCCCCGTAAGCGGTTACTAAGCTCTCATAGATCGCTCTGTCACCTAGTGAGTGCGGAACCTTTTTACCTAGGACGCTAACAAGCGTTTTCACGCGATTGATAACGAAGCCACCCCATTGGAGGTTTTTGTTCAGGCCGCGTTTTACAGGCTTTAGAACCTTTGTTAGCTCTTTCAGTGACCCGATGGCGTTGTGGTCCAGGTCAATAGGGGAGTAGATCAAGTCTGCACAAATCAACGTGGCCAACAGTGTGTTGCCATTACCCGCAGGCGTATCAATCAGGATGTAGTCATAGCTTTCGATGTTCGGCACCCTCATATGAAGGTTGTCTTTAAGTGCCGTAACAATCGTCAAATCGTTTGAGCGGTTAATTTCGCTAACGCTGGAGTCGCCCTGGATCAAATGAATATTGTCCGAGATAACGCTTACAGTAATCGGCGCAGCTTGTTCGTCTTCAGGATCTTTAAACAAGTGAGTAACGTTGCTCAAATGTTCGTACCTTACTTCGGCACCTTGCAGGTTGTTGGTCAAACTAGCGATGTTGTCCAGATCAATAAATAAAACCTTTTTGCCCTGGAGACTCAGATACAGGCCCAAGCCAGTGATGGTCGTTGATTTGCCAACACCCCCTTTAGGGGTGCTTACACCAATCACTTTTGGAAACGGCGCTTCGTTGGTCATTGTTAGATTCCTTCGATATCGTCCAGGGAGGACAGATCCACCGGAGCGGCGGGTTTTGGTTTAGGCGGTCGTGGGCTTGTGATGGCAATTCCTGCCGCCTCAATTGCTGCTTTTTGGTCAGCGGTCAGCTTAGCTTTTCCAGCTGGTTTTTGTGGCATTGGTTCTGGTGTAAAACGTTCGTCATCATTTGCGTTTGTTTGAGCAAACGGGTCTTCAGAAGGCCCGGTAATTTCGTTTGTGTCAATGCTGGCAAACGGATCATTTTCAGCGTTTTCAAGCGCAGCAAATGGGTCTTCCTCATTAACCTTTTCAAGGCTTGCAAATGGATCTTCATTAGTCGCGGAAGGGGATGTAAATGGGTCTTCCTCAGCGACTTCGCTAGTCGCCTTGAGGGCGGTTACGGCGTCAGCTGCGATGAGCGCTTGCGGGGCAGGGGGCTTCGCAGGGTTGCGAGGTGGAAGCCCCTTAAACTCTTTAACGCTGATCCAGCACGTATAGATAATTACGGCTAGGTGATTCGGGCGAATAAGCGCGCTTACCCTTGCTGGGAGTGCGAGAAGTTGATTGGTGGTAACGGTCGTTTCTTCTACCTGCCCTACTGAGCGTTCATCCCCCCATAATTCAGCGCCGCCTTTATTGATTTCCACCTTCTCCATTTTCGTGACGGTTTTCTGCGCTTTGCCGGTCAGGCTTGCTAACCACTCTGCGGTTTCAAAATCGTTTGCGCGGTAGGTCAAAGTAATTTGGGTATTGATATCAATCCCCCCCTTAATTGACTGCGCATTGAGTGTTTTGTCCGGCAGGTTCAAAAGGTCGGTTAGTGCTTGATAGGTCAAAGCCATGAACACATTTTTGGAAAGTACAGTAGCCAGAGCGTCTGCCAATGTCTGCGAAACGATAAATCTGATTTCGTCCAGGACAAGATATGTTGGGTGAGCCAGTGGTTTTTTAAGAGCGATTTGCACTAGCTCATCCAGCAGGGCAATACATGCTTTTCTAACGATAGTGTCATTGATATTTGAGCGGACATAAACAACTGCCCCCGAGCGTAAAGCTTCTTCAACCTTGAAGCTTTCTTCTACAGTTGCGCGCAGGGTATCGAGCTGCATGAACTCACTTACGTTCGACTCAATGCTACCGTTTTTTTCTCTAACCCAACTTTTCATTACATCGTTTATTTCAGGGTGATTACCCTTCAATAACTTCGCAAGCTGGCCCAGTGTGCCGTCCCAAAGAGGCATGAGATAGTCCAGCACTTTTCGTTCTTCGCGTTTGAAGAAGTCCGCGTTTGTGCCGTTGTCGGCCATGGCGAAAGTCTTTACAACGCGCTCCCTTCGTTCTCTACGGCTACCGCCGATAAAGGGACCATATGAACCTGGACCAACACCGTTTAAATCTAGAACAAGCGGGGCAGGGCGGCCATGACGTTCACAGCTTTCGCGCATAATGTCGTAGATAAAGTCATCGGGTTTTTGATCTACAAACCATGCTCCCCAGCCTTTCATGATTGCTTGATCGAGCAGTACGCCAAGCATGATGCCCTTACCCGTTTGCGAAGGGCCAATTACCTTGGAGTGGTTTTTTCTAAACAGTTCGTCGGCCATATAGATGCCAGCGCCGGTATCGTCCAAACCTAAAAACATCTGCCCTTCAACATAAAAATCTTGTGGGTTGAAGTCTTTTGCTTTGAGTTTGTCCATGTCTACGCGGATATCACTAAGCGCATCGCCGCTAGCTTGAACCCGAAATTTTCGCTTCCAGCTATTAATTTTTGGGCGTACCCAGCGCAGCATGATCATGCGTAAAAACATTGGTGCTGATAGCACTACTAGAAAGCACCACCAAAGGTCTGCAATGGATTTTCTAAATTCGCCATACCACAGGCTCATGAACTGGGTGGCTCTGTCACCATCGTAGCCGTAGACGGAATACGCATAGATGTACATGCCTACAACCAGTAAAGGTCCGCAGGCGAAGATTAGAATCATTGCGCAGCGGCGCACATATAGAAAAGCAAGATCCATTACTGTTGCGTCATCTGATTCTTTTACTGCGCCCGTGACCGCAAGCAAAAGAAGTACGCCGATTAAAAAACAAAATACGGTTGTTAAGCCTGGGTCCGTATTGAGCAAAATAAAGCGTAAAATTTCCATTTACTATCCTCTAACGACATCCATAAACCCGAGCATTATTGCTTGCCTTTCTGACTTTCCGATTCGGAAAGTTTTGTATTCCGGCGCTGACTTTCCGAATAGGAAAGTTTTAACCCACTTTCCGATTCGGAAAGTTACCACGCTTCCGGCCTGACTTTCCGAATCGGAAAGTTTTCGGCCTCCTTCTTTCCTGTCTTCCTAAATCGAAAGACTCTAGAGACTTTCCGAATCGGAAAGTTCCTCTATAGCGGATTTATGGCTCTTCCCCTTAAATCCTTCAATATCGTTATGCGCATATCAATGTGCATTATCCTATTGCCTTTCTATTGCTTTAGCAATAGGCTGAACAATAGAAAGACCAATAGAACGGGGCATAGAAAAAACATGTTTTTTCTACAAATCACAAGCGCTAAAAGCCGCCATCCGATGGATGACGTGGGCGTCCTAAAGGACACCCATAGACCGTCGGGGGAGCGCCCCGTCAGTCTTTTAGGGTTCCAACTCGCTGCGCGAGCTTCCACCCTCTTTCGCATCCTGCGCCCTGAACGGGCTTGTCTACGAAATTCACCCGCGCGGGCGTCCGATGAAACCGGACCAACCTGCATTCTGCAATTGCGCGACGTCTCGTTGCGGTCCTTCGTCCCTTTCTCGACTGCTACATCGCGAATCCAGGTTGGTCCGGTTTCACCGGACGCCCGCGCCGCTTTCGCTAACGGATGCTGCGCACCCTGCCTCCGCCCTGAACGGGCTGCGTCAGGGCAGACCGGGAAAATTGGCCTGGGGGCCATTTCCCCTCACCCCCCTCGTGGGCTCGGGGGGCGTCTGTCCTTCTCGCTGTTTAACGCACGACTCTTCGCTTCGCTCATCGCTGCGCTATTGAAAAGCAGCCAACCCCGTGCCGGGCCTGGCGCCTCCCTTCGGTCAGCAGAAGCAGGCGAGCGCTCCCGCGCTGCCCACAGCAAGCAACGACTTTTGGTCGTTTGCCTCACGCCTTGCCTCCCTTCGGTCAGCAGAAGCAGGCGAGCGCTTCCGCGCTGCCCACAGCAAGCAACGACTTTTGGTCGTTTGCCTAAAGCGGCCAGCGGCTTTAGGCCGTTGGCGGCGTTTGCAACGCCTAGCCCCTTACGCGGGGCTAAAGGCTTCGCGGCGTCAATTCGCCTCTTTCCTAAACGTATGCATTGGCCTCGCCCGACCTTCGGTGGGCTGGCCTTGCATACGTTTAGGAAAGGGCTCGTTCTGCGCTCAAAAGCCGATGCAGTCTCATGCTTTCGCGTTGCCCTACCTTCGGTGGGCTCGCTGGCATGATCCTGCAACGGCTTGGTTCGCTCCGCTGAATAGATCAGCCTTCGCCCATCCTTCGGAGGGCGAGGCTGATCTATTCAGGGGCGAACAAAAAACACAAAGTGTCCATGCTTAGCAGCCGGAGACTTGTGCAATGTTATCGGTGGAGAAAGATTTTGGACGAAGGGAAAACTACTAACGCTGTGAGCGGCTGGGACCGCTCGGCAGCTATAAGCCGGAGCCGTGAAAAGCTTGAGTCGGTAGTCAGGTGGCTTGCATGGTTTGACTACTCCGACAGGTCAACTATTGCCGCAATGCTCGGCGTCGATGCGGATGGCCAGCGCGCCTTTTTCAAGCGGTTGGAAGACTCCGGTTTTCTGTTGGTAGATCGCGCACCTGGGATCGACAGGAAAATCTACAGCCTCGGGGAAGCGGGGTTTGACTACGCGCTCATGCTTGCGCCTGAACTTAATTTAAAGCGGCGGCGCAGGCTGCCTTCTTGGGTGTCGATGATTCACAGCTTTTCGGTCCAAGCGGCAATTATTAAGCGCATGCCGGATATCCAAATACTACGGCCAGAGAAGACCTTAAAGCACCTTCGCACCGTGCGATTACCAGACGCAATCCTGACGATGAAAGACGGAACATCGGTCGCCCTGGAGGTTGAGCTGAACCATAAATCGAGCCCCCGGGTTTACAACATTTTCCTCTCGCATTTGAAAAATATTCGCGGCGGGCATTACGACAAAGTTCTGTATCTCTTTCCGAATGAGGGCTTATGCAACCTGTATCTGGAGAAGTACAACCAGCCAATGTGGCCGATTTATCGGCCACTCGCTGGCACAACTCGGCTAGTTCAGGACAAAGATCGGAGCTTTACAGCTAGCCCCGTGCATGAAAGCAATCTGATGCAGTTTCAAGTCGAGGTCATGTATACGCTATGAGCTATGAAGATACCGTTTTCGGGTCAGTACCCGTCAAAGAGGCAGGAAGCTGGGAATTGCTTGAGCACTTCCTTAAACCGGTTCTACCTCATTTCAACAATCCATTGGTCACTGAGATTTGTGTTAACCGTTATGACGAAATGTACGTTGAAATTAACAACGTGCTTGAGCGAGTCGATAGCGGGTTTGCCTCAGAGCAGAAGCTTGTTGAATTCATTCGTCAGCTAGGGATTGTTCTCAAACAGCCGGTCGGTCCCGACAATCCAGAGCTTGATGCGCGGTTTCCTAACGGTGCACGCATTAGCTGTACGTTGTCTTTAATGACCCCCGCGGGGGCAACATTTAGCCTTCGTTGCAAACCAACAAAAGCGTTCACGATGGCCGAACTGGTCGAGTTAGGGGCGCTCACAAGCGAAATGGCCGACTACATTGCTGGGCGTGTTCGTGGTGCTGCGACAATGCTTGTCACAGGCAATACAGGCAGCGGAAAAACCGCAATGCTTCGGGCTTGTGGCGGGTTCATAGATAAGCGTGAACGGCTGTGTACAGCAGAAGATACCCTTGAGCTTGGGATGCGTGAAATGCTGCCCAATGTTGTCGCTTTTGAGGCTCCTTACAGGGAGCCTAAACCCGGCGTGAGGGTTATCAATTTGGCGTCTTGTATTCGCAAATTTCTTCGTTATCGGCCAGACCGTGGCTGGGTTGGTGAAATTCGTGATGCTGCGGCTTGTGACGCATTTTTTCAGTTCATTTATACCGGGCATAGAGGCTCAGCTGCTTCGCTGCACACGAATGGTCCTGACGATACCGTGCCTCGATTGCAGTACCTCATGTCCTCGGCTGGACTTATCAGTTATGACCTTGCCGGCCGAATGATCCTTGGTGTTCTCGATTTGATGATTCATTGCTCGCGTGATCCGCGCTACGGTCGGAAAGTCACTGATATTGTCGAAGTCCGTAATGGTGAGCTGCACCCGATCTTTGTATATGACGTTGAAGCCGGGAAACATCGACGGGTTGATTAATGCCGCTGGCAGCCAGGGGGAGCCCCCTGGACGGCAGACCAAAGCAACACCAAGGGCTCTGCCCTTGTAAACCCGCTCTTGCCGCCGAGGGCTCAGGTGCGCGGGGCGGTGAAGCTACCCCACACACCCGAGCGGAGGCTTGGGGGCACTGCGCACCGTCAAGCAGAATACGCCTGCGGCGGTCCTACAGACGCGGAACCCACCCCCAAGGGGGCGGGGCCCCCGCCATTCAACTTGACCGCGCTTCGTTCAAGAGCCCTGATCCGGGAAGCTGGGGCGGGGGAGGGTGACTAGTCGCCCAAGTCGGGGCCAGCCCGCAAGCCAGCGGCGCGCCAGGCATTATGTTTGATAGCAAATCGAGTGCCAGCAATTGGCATTTAGGACAAAACTGATAGCAAATCAGCTTTACAAATAGGATCAAAGATCCTATAATGAGTGCGTAAACCGGGCGAATTGCTCGGTTCTAGCCGGAGAATTCCGATATGAACACAGTCAAAAAAAGCATTCGCAAGGAAGTAGTAAGGGGTTCGGTAGCGGAGGCACGTCAAACCAACACACTTTTGATCGCCGCCAAAAAGAGGGGGGATTCCTACATGGTTGAGTCTTTGCGAATTCGTCGGGATGACTGGATGGAGAACGCAAGAATGTTCGCCTAGCCTCATTCTTCATCGAAGTAGTCACTATCCAGTTTCGGCAACTTGAGCAGCCGCGACGTTACTCCGACTTCGTGATCCATCATCAGGTTAACAAGACGAGTGCCATCAACCAGCACCATACCCTCCACTGAACGGGCAAAGTCGATGCCTTGGGCAGTGAAGCCAGAGGAGGTAATAAATACACCGCGCTTGGCCTTTTGCCCGGCAAGTGCGCCGTAGAAGGCTTGCAACTCAGGGCGGCCAACCGTGCCTTGCCAGCGTTTGGCTTGGACGTAGACCTTTTCCAGTCCGAGCTTGTCGAGCGAGATAACCCCATCGATTCCGCCATCTCCGCTACCGCCCACGCGCTGCAGGTCATTGCGGCTAGCGCCGTAGCCAAGGCTGTGCAGTACATCCAGCACTATGACTTCGAAGCGATTAGGGCTGACTTGCAGAAGGTTGTCCAGTAGGTCGGCTGCAGTCGCTTCGCGTAACTCACGCAACGCCTGCTCCAGCCGATCATCTGGGCTGACAGTGGCTGAGCTTGCTGTCTGAGCAACCTGCTCTTGTCCGTCGAGCGGGATGGCGTCAGATGGCCCCTTGAGCTTTATATCCACAAAGCCGATAGCGAGCTGTTCTACCTTATTTGCAGTTATCAGGGAGCTCAGCACTGACGTTAGTTCCGATCAGTGATTCGACCGAAAACAATGTCTGATGGACTGCGCCTGCCCCGTACCGTCACTCCAGCCAGTACCGCAGCAAGACCCTGGCCAACTCGCGAAAGAATGCTCGCGCTGCTTGCTCAGCGAGCCATTGCCCAGCGGTTTTCCATCGTCCTAACTTGCCCATCTGCTCATCTCCTCATTGATTGCAATGAGCTACTGTCGCGTCACGACCGACGTGCCAGAGGCCCTGTAGGAAGCAATTTTGAGGAAGAAAAACGGGCTTTTTCGGGCGACTTTCCATGCTTGTTCCCGCGGCCCAACTGTTGCTAAGTGTTCTGCGCAGAATACTTCCGCCAGGCGACGACGGGCAGAAAGACCATGGGGCTGGGGCCTATACTGACTCGGTCGATGTGTTCGCAATCCACGTGTAGCACTGAAAGGACTCCCACGACATGACCGATATCGAGAACACCCCTGAACAACTACAAGCGCGCATTGCCGAGTTGAAAGCGCAGTATCAGCGGCTGCAGGACAATTACGACGACGAAGTCCTCTTGTGCACTAGCCTGCTGCGCGCCCTGGTCAGCGCTGACACTGGCTTCTGTGAGACGCTGGTCAAGCATGCTGATTGCTCGGCTGAGCGGAAGGCCGATGCGCTGGCGTACCTCATTGATGCGCGCGCGGGGTATGGCTGAGTGGACTGCGCGGACCGGCCTAATCGTTAAAGATCCGATCAAACAAAGCTCGCTTACGCGGGCTTTTTTATGATGAAAGACTTAAGGATGGTCTGTTCAACGCTGCGTATAACGAACAGAAGACTCAGCAGCTCGGATTGGATCGTGTCTCACCAACTCAAACCCCTCCCTACAAAACGCCGCTTCCCCTATTTCGAGGTAAGCGGCGTGTTATTAAGTGAAGAGCATTGCGAACAGTCGGGGCTTTTTGTGGCGTGCCTGGCAACTACTTATTGAAACAGCGACTCGCTCGACAGGCCATTCTTCTCGAGAATCTCCCGAAGACGCTTCAGGCCTTCAACTTGAATCTGTCTGACCCGCTCCCTGGTCAGGCCGATTTCTAGGCCTACATCTTCCAATGTGCTGCTCTCGTGTCCGCGCAGGCCGAAGCGGCGGATGACCACCTCGCGTTGCTTGTCGGTCAGTTCCGAGAGCCATTGATCGATGCTCTGGGACAGGTCGTCATCCTGCAACAGTTCGCATGGATCGGTGGGGCGATCATCGGTGAGTGTGTCCAGCAGGGTTTTATCCGAATCCGGACCCAGTGAGACGTCGACCGAAGAAACCCGCTCGTTAAGGCCCAGCATGCGCTTGACCTCTGCCACTGGTTTTTCCAGCAGATTGGCGATTTCTTCGGGCGAGGGTTCATGATCGAGTTTTTGCGTCAGCTCCCGTGCGGCCCGCAGGTAGACGTTGAGCTCTTTGACCACATGGATCGGCAACCGGATGGTCCGGGTCTGATTCATGATTGCGCGCTCGATGGTCTGACGAATCCACCAGGTCGCGTAGGTCGAAAAGCGGAAGCCACGCTCAGGGTCGAACTTCTCTACCGCCCGGATCAGCCCGAGGTTGCCCTCTTCGATCAAGTCCAGCAGCGACAGACCACGATTGACGTAACGCCGGGCGATTTTCACCACCAGCCTCAGGTTGCTTTCAATCATGCGTTTGCGCCCAGCCGGATCCCCACTTTGCGATAGGCGCGCAAAATGAACTTCCTCTTCGGGAGATAGCAACGGGGAAAAGCCGATTTCATTGAGGTACAGCTGCGTGGCATCGAGTGCCCGCGTGTAGTCGATGTACTTGTGCTGCTTTAGCGTGGCGGAGTGTTTGGATTTGGCACGAACGGAAGGTGGAGCAGCCCCTTCATCATTCGACATCGGATCCGTGGCGATGCCGGTTTCCATAAGGAGAACCTCATCGTCGATGTCAAACTCCGGCACTTCTTTACTGAGAGCCATTTTTTTATAGTCCTTTGGTGAGTTCGACCCCAAGCTCAAGCGGCGCCTTTATCCTTGGCAACGCTGGAGCCTGTCCCCTCTACGTGACGGAACAGGCTGGATAGCAATCAACGACGCGGCAGGTGTCTTGCAGCGGATCTACAGGTCCTGTCGGCGAATCTCAAAGTGCAGTTTCACCCGGTTTTTATCCGTGGATCCATTTCAGCAATTGTCTGTCCGACCTTGACCTGCTGCCCCTCCTGAACCAACTGCCTGCGGGTTATGTCCGAAGGCACTGACGTAGATATCGCTGAGTTTGATGATGACTAATTCGCCGTAGCCCTTAAGCCACTCCCGGAATATCCCACCTAACGCAGTAAAAGCAGGCTGTCTCAAATCACCGGCGATAGCAATTCCTTTATTCCATCACTGCGTGATTACGTCTCAATCAATCTGCCCTGCTGTGCTTTGCCAAAATCTTGTGAGAGGACGACAGATGCGAGTCGGCCTACTCGGTCCGGGCTGGACACGAGCCCCCGGGGCGTGGTCTACCCTTTCCTGATGCGTGGTGTGACGCTCATTCCGCAACCTTCGCGTCTCACTACAGGCCTTTTTTTAGTTACGGGCCCTATTTCACGCTGGAAGGTCTGGAAAAACGGTGGTGTGCCTCAGCCGGAAGAACTCGGCCGTAAAATCGGCGCGACCAGGTTCTGCGCTGCGCCCGTTATCCCGTTAGAGGATGGTTTTGGCAGCATGGAGAGGTTGGCCAACAATCCAGCGAAACGACTGCAGGCGCAACGCCATTGTGGCTTATCCACTTGGATGAATGCATTCGTAACTCCGGGACTGACGACAGCAACACGCGTCGCACCCGGGAGCATCGAGAACCAGTGACTGTTCCACGCTTCAGAGGCAGATAGATCACGGACATTGCAAGCAGGTCTGTGGTGAGGAGCGAAGGCGCGAAGGCGCGACATTGCGCACGCATGGGTAGAAATATAGACCGGACCCTCAACGATTCTTCCTGACTTACGCAAGGCGAGTTGGACAGACGCTTACCATGGAAACAGACATCGGTATTTAAATCACGCGAGCGGCGGATACAATGCTCCTTTTTTGCGTCAGCAAGGCCAATGCAAAATGCCATTTATAGATTGGGTTAATAAAAACCAAGCCAAAGAAATCCCGCTTGAGGTGCCCTATCACCTACTGCAGCGTGAAAAAACCTACGGCGATACTCAGGCCGCCAGCGAGAATTTCATCATCCAAGGTGACAATCTCTTAGCCCTGAAATCGCTGATTCCATTTTACGCCGGTCAGGTGAAGTGCATTTTCATCGACCCTCCATACAACACCAAAAGCGCTTTCGAGCACTACGACGACAACCTAGAGCACAGTCAATGGTTATCGATGATGTACCCCCGCCTTGTACTCCTACGGGAGCTGCTCGCCGAAGACGGTAGCATCTGGGTAACCATTGACGACAACGAAGCTCATTACCTCAAGGTTCTCATGGACGAAGTATTCGGTAGGAAAAACTTCGTTGCGACTTTCGCTTGGGAAAAAGATAAAGGGCGCCGGAACGATACAGATATTTCCAGCGCTCACGACCATGTCATTTTATTTGCACGCCAGCGGGACGTGTGGAGCAAAACCAGAAATCTGCTGGACAGAACGCCGGAGCAGAACGCCAGGTATAAAAACCCAGACAAAGATCCAAGAGGCCCATGGTTACAGGGAGACAATGGAACTGCCAAAAGCGGGAGTGCCGCGCAAAGATATCCAATAACCCTGCCATCCGGGCGCGTGGTGACGCCTCCCTCAGGCAATTACTGGCGATTCTCACAGGAAAACTTGAAACAAGCTCTCGCTGAAAGCCGCGTCTACTTTGGGAAGGATGGAGACCGCCTGCCGATTATCAAGCGTTATTTGACCGATGTTCAGGATGGGGTTGTCCCTCGAACTTGGTGGCCTGCCGAAGATGCGGGGTCCAACCAGTCTGCAAAGCGTGACCATCTGCGTAAACTTCTGCCAGAAATAGAGCCATTCTCTACACCTAAACCAGAAGAACTAATTCACTTAATATTCCGGATCGCTACTAAGCCAGGCGACCTAATATTGGATTCATTTCTGGGGTCTGGCACTGCTGCCGCGGTTGCTCACAAAACAGGTCGACGCTACATCGGCATCGAAATGGGAGAGCATGCCCGAACACACTGCGTGCCACGCCTCGAAAAAGTCATCGAAGGCGAATCAGGTGGTATCAGCCACGCTGCCAACTGGAGCGGTGGTGGTGGCTTTTCTTTATTTACTCTCGGTGAAGCTGCCTTCGATGAGCAAGGCCAGCTCACCAGTTCTGTGCGCTTTGCCACTTTGGCGGCATACATTTGGCACCTCGAAATAGGAACCCCCGGCCAGCAGGATTTCAATTCCCCATTCATGGGCGAACATAAAGGAACCAGCTACTTCCTCCTCTACAACGGCATCCTCGGTGACCGGCGCCCTGCAAGCGGTAATGTCCTAACAAGTGCAGTCGTTGCCATGTTGAGAGAGCTGCAACCCAACCCAGGCCCCATGGTGGTGTATGGAGAAAACACCCGCCTAGGCTCAGCCCGCATGAATGCCGAAGACATCACCTTCAAGCAAATCCCCTACGACGTGAAAATGCGCTAAGAGCCGACCATGTTCAAACTGAAAAAGTACCAAAATGACGCCTTGGACGCTCTGGGTGATTTTTTTGATAGAGCTCGCAAGGGTTCTATCCAAGATGCCTACAAGGATGTACTGCAACGACAACAGCGCACTGAAGCTTACCAAGAGATTTTTTCGGACATTCCTAGTGTCTGCTTGCGTGTCCCAACAGGTGGCGGTAAAACCCTACTGGCCGCTCACGCCGTAGCACTGGCCGGCAAGTCAGTTTTGGATAGCGATGCCCCTGTTGCACTGTGGCTCACCCCTTCGGATACCATCCGAACTCAGACGCTTGAAGCTCTCTCCAATGCCCGCCATCCATATCGCCAAGCACTGGCCCACTATTTCGGTGACCGCATCCGCATCTGCGATCTCGAAAGCCTACAGACAGTCGGCCCACACGACATAGGTAAAGCTTGCATCGTCGTAGTGGCTACCATACAGGCGCTCAACGTCAGTGATACCAGCACTCGGAACGTCTACTCATTTTTTGAAGAGCTGGGTGAACACTTCCGTGACTTACCTGCCTCACTGACATCCAACCTGGAAAAGGTGACTGAGGGCGATCTGCAAAGCCAGAAGTTCCTGACCTCCAAAGATATTGGCAGAGTTAAGTGGTCCGTTGCCAACTGGCTACACTTGCACCGCCCACTGGTCATTGTGGATGAAGCCCACAACAATCGCACCGACCGTTTCTTCAAAACGCTAGGCCGGTTGCACCCGAGCTGTGTCATCGAAATGACTGCAACCCCGGTTCCAGGCAACAACGTGCTCTATCATGTGTCCGCCCAAGAGCTGCGCGCTGAACAGATGATTAAGTTACCAATTGTTCTGGCAGAGCATCCAGAGGGATGGCGAGAGTGTCTACGGGACTCAATCCTGACGCGAGACAGTCTTGAACTCGTTGCTCTCAAGGAAGACGACTATGTCCGCCCAATCGTGCTTATTCAAGCGATGCCCAAAGGTGGTGAGGCAACAGTCGACGTTGTAAAGCAGCATCTCATCGACCAGGAAAATATCTCTCCCGAACAAATTGCAATTGCTACGGGAACCCAAAAAGAACTAAATGGAGTCGACCTGTTCGACCCGGACTGCAAGGTTCGATACATCATTACTATCGAGGCTTTGAAAGAAGGCTGGGACTGCTCCTTCGCCTATGTACTCTCCAGCCTGCAATCGGTGAGTTCCTCCAAAGACGTAGAACAACTGCTAGGACGTGTACTCCGTATGCCATATGCAACGGATCGCAGCCAAGCGCCCCTCAACAAAGCCTACGCCCACATTGTGGCAACAAACTTTGCAGAAGCCGCCAGCAATCTACGGGATCGCTTAGTCCAAAACATGGGTTTTGAGCGTTTGGATACCGCCGGCATTATTGTGCCTCAGCAGTCCCTTCCCTTGGCTGGCGGATCAGGTGGAACAGCGCAAAGTATCGGCCAGAACACAACTCCCTCAATACCGGACTGTCATGTCGAGTTGCCAGCAGTACCTGAAACTCATAATTGGCCGGAAGACTTGAAAGCCCAGGTTGAAATTCGCCCTACCTCGCAAGGCGCAACATTGGTACTCAAAGGCAACGTGGACAACGAGATGCTGAAACAGGCGGAAACGTTCATCTCCGCGTCCCTCCCTCCAAAAGCCAAAGAGAAGGTAGCCCAGCAATTTTCTGATCACCGGGCCGTTCGAAATGCCCTACGGGCCCCAGCACAGTTAGGCATCTTGTTCTCACCAATTCCCCAGCTGTGTCTAAAGCTGGATGGTTACCTTGAAATTGTGGAAAAGGACACACTTGCGGAGCTAGGAGACTGGAACCTGCTGGACTACCCCGTGCAGCTTGCTGGCTTTAGCATCCAAGAAACAGTGAATTCCTTCGAGATTGATGTGCAGGGGGAGAAGGTCAAGTTTCGGCATATTGACGCCCAGCAACTAAAGCTGAACGAGGTTGCGAGTCACATCAGCCCGCAAGACCTAGTGCGCTGGCTGGACATACAAGTGCGCAAACCCTTCCTGCCTCAGCCACAGGTACTGGCCTACCTGACAAAGATGCTTTCCTACCTCATGAGTGGTATAGGCCTTAGCCTGACCGCACTGGTTCGTGCCAGATTCCAGCTGGCCGACGCCATCAAGGGGGAAATAGAGCGTCTGCGTAAGCAGGCTATGGAGAAAGGATTCCAAGGACGACTCTTTGAGATGTCCGTACCGACGCTGGAAGAAGTTGCGCAGTACAGCTTCTCGTTCGACGCTGGAAGGTATCCAGCCCGGAACATGTATCAAGGGAGCTACGAATTTAACAAACACTTCTATCCCGTTATTCATGACCTACGGGAAAAAACTCCTGCTGGCAACACCGCAGAGGAGTTCAGATGTGCGATGGCAATTGATGCTCATCCCAAGGTGAAGCACTGGGTTCGCAACATTGAGCGCCAGGAAAGCTGCTCATTCTGGTTGCCGACCGCATCTGACTACTTTTACCCAGACTTTGTTGCAGAGTTGGAAGATGGTCGCATCCTAGTTGTGGAGTACAAGGGTGAGCCCTACAAGACGAATGACGACTCCAAAGAGAAACAACAGGTTGGGTATCAGTGGGAAAAGTCTAGCAACGGTCTCTGTCTCTTTTTGTTTGCCGTTGAACGAGATGACCTGGGGCGGGATGTCTTCAAGCAGCTGGCAGACAAATTGCTATAGATAACCTAGTGCTAGTCAAGTGGTATCAACTCGGCTGTCTACCCCAGCGGAAGATAGCCGTAGTTTCTACTGATTGGATACTCTCCGGTATGGGTATCAATCTCAGGCGCTACTTTTCTGACGTGGATACCAAGGCCGACCTTTTTAACAAATCGGCCGGTTTCGGCCTGTCGTCACCGACGACAGTCGACCCCAAACGGCCTCTGATCAGGCTCAGGAAGCCAAGGCCGATTCACCAAATACAAAACAATGCGCAACCTTACATTCGCGCACGCCGTCTACCTTGCGCTTGGAGTTGCAATGTCCGTCCCAACTTACGACCAGTTCATTGAGCCGATACTGCGCTACCTGGCAGCTTCACCCGAAGGCGCGGCAGCTCGTGACGCCCATGAAGCAGCTGCTGGAGCGCTAAACCTGTCGGAAACACAACGGCAGGAGCTGATTGCGAGCGGCCAGGCCATATACAAGAACCGTGCAGGCTGGGCCCATGACCGCCTCAAGCGTGCGGGCCTATCCACGAGCGCAAAGCGAGGCTATTGGAAACTAACCGATGCAGGCATCACCTATGCTGCACAGCATCCTTACCCCCTCACTGAAAATAAGATAGAACAGCTCGCCATCGGCTTTATGGATGTAAAGCTCAAGGTTCCAACTGACGCCATCCCACTCGACGGACAAGGGCAGGTTGCTCCGATAGCAAGCTCAGCCACTGTCAGCCCAGATGATCGGCTGGAGCAGGCGTTGCGTGAGCTACGCGAAGCGACTGCAGCAGACCTACTGGACAACCTTCTGCAAGTCAGTCCTAATCGCTTCGAGGTCATAGTGCTGGATGTACTGCACAGCCTTGGCTACGGCGCTAGCCGCAATGACTTGCAGCGCGTAGGCGGTAGCGGAGATGGCGGAATCGATGGGGTGATCTCGCTCGACAAGCTCGGACTGGAAAAGGTTTATGTCCAAGCCAAGCGCTGGCAAGGCACGGTTGGCCGCCCTGAGTTGCAAGCTTTCTACGGCGCACTTGCCGGGCAAAAGGCCAAGCGCGGTGTATTTATTACCACCTCTGGCTTCACTGCCCAAGGTATCGACTTTGCCCGCTCAGTGGAGGGTATGGTGCTGGTCGATGGCAGTCGGCTTGTTAACCTGATGATGGATCACGAAGTTGGAGTAACATCGCGGCTGCTCAAGTTGCCGAAACTGGATAGCGACTACTTCGATGAAGAATGAGGCAATAAAATTGCCTCTGGTTTCGTAGGCATCACCACTGGCCACCATGGGCGGTCAAGAAACTGCGGCATCAGTTGGAAACCCACCTCGCAGAAGAGATCCGGGTGCTGGGCCCGCAGTTCCTCTATGTATGCCCAGCAGCGCATGAACGCCGACGTGATCGAGCATGTTGACCAGGTTGCTGTGCATCGCGTTGGAGAAATGGACAGATTCCTTGGGGTTTTACCCCCTCGTCCGCTTGTTTGACTGTGGTGGGCCCTAATCTCACGGAATCGCGCGCCAATGGACTGAAAAAGGCTCTTCTAAGCGGCCTTTTTTGTACCAGTCGCTATCCATCCCAAAACGGTACGGATGCGGAAACCAAATGTGGACAAATACCTTGTGCTTCCCCGTCTGGCAGAGGCATCGTCAGCATCTTTGAAAAGGTGTCAGAGCGTGGGTTCATATTTGCTCGGCTGGGATGACGATGAAGACGACGACGGTTTGCCCGATGCGGCCTTCACTGAGGACGAACTGGCCGCGGGCGTGCAGCACATTATGCGCACGGGCGATCCCAATGCGACCTTCTCAGGCCTAATGCCTTTGTCCTGGTTAGTGGACGACGAGAACAGCGAGAGCACCCAAGAAGCGAACGTTATACCGGCTTCTGCCAGCGGAGCCTCTCTGCGTTTCGAGACTTTTGCTCAGGCGCGGGGCTGGGCCCAGGCCAATCCAGGCGGGGCGTTTAAGCGCGCAACTGATGGTCGAGGCTTTGAAGCCAAGCCTACGCTGCATAATCGGAGTATCGATTCCGCACAGCCCCCAGTCGGTTCGTACTCCGAGCGGTCGACTGAAATCGAGAGCATGACGCCTCACCTGCACCATGTGTAGACTAAGTCCGCCGGCAACCATCGCAGTGTCTCTATGCGGCCTTTCTACCGCAGCACCTGGGAGGCTGAGCTGAGTCGATTGAATACCGCTCAACTTAGGCGTTTGCGGCTGGTGCTTGCCGTTGACCTTGACGAAGGCCGTAAGAATTTGTTCAGCATAACCGAAGAAATCAAACGCAATCGGCGCATGAAGGCCGGCCATTATGGCGAAGAGCTTTTCGAGCGGATCCACGAGGTCATAGAAGGCGCGCTCAAGGACATCGACGGCTACCTTGTGAAAATACCAGACAGTCATTCCTAATAGCTCCCAAGCCCTACCTGCCGACAATTTCTATTGATTTTATATGTGATAATGTCCTTTATCACCTATAGAAAGGCCGCCTGCATGAAGCTCGACAAAGACCTGGTGCGTGAGATCCTGTTGGCTGTTGAAGCGCATGACGAGCCCGAAGGGCTTATAGCGCTCAAAATCGATGATCACTCTGCAGAAGAGGTTTCCTATCACGTCAGGCTTCTAGACGAAGCCGGCCTGTTGGCAGCTCTAAATACGGGTGGAATCGACCGCTTTAGATGGCAACCACAGCGTCTGACCTATAAAGGACACGAGTTCCTCGACACTGTCCGCGATGGCGAGGTTTGGCGTCGCACCAAAGTCGGTGCGGAAAAAGCCGGGGTGGCGAGCATTGGTTTCCTGCTGGAGCTGGGTAAAGCCTACGGCAAGCAGGTGCTTAAAGAGCGTCTGGGGATCGAGCTGCCATGAGCCTGGATGTTCTGACGTCATTGAACATGGCTATCCGTTTCGACCTGCATTGCATCGCTGCCGACCAGCATTAGTTGCGAATGAAGCTACGGCTTCCGACCATCCAAAAAACGAATGTTTGATGGACTGAGTATTTGCATGGACTTGACCACCTAATTGCATTGCCACTGACCAGTCAATTGCATTCGTGCTGACAAACCGTTTGCATTCGACCTGACCAGCACACGCCGTAGTGACGACCGGCAGAGAACGGCCAGTAGCGGTCCGTCACCTGCTTACCGAAGCTGTCGCTCAAAGGTCTGCTCCGCGCTGAAACCTGCCTGATAGACTACGCGTGTAACTCAGCTGAAACGGCCATGCATGTCTACAGCCAACGTTGGCCACTACATCGAAAACGACAAGATTGCCTGCATCGAGAAGTGCGGCATCTAGAACGGAAAAATAGGTATGCCGATCCAAGAGCATAAATTCAGCGATTTGGCTGAGTTCTGGCAATTTATTTCACCAGGCGGCGACTTGATCCAGAGAATGGGCATGACAGCACGCCCCATTTTTCGCGGGCAAGGCAAAGCATCGTGGCCACTGGAGCCATCAGCGCTTCGCCAGGCTGTGATCGATCAATACACTAGATCGAGGTCTATTTACCGTCAGACTGACCACGTGATGTTTTTTGAATATGAGCTTCTTAGCGCATACGCACATCATTGTGATGAAATGGGACTGGCTATCCCTGGCGACTCGCATGAGTTTCGGCAGAAAGCGGAGTTCTTCACTTTTGCCGAAAAATTTGGCTCAAATGCAAATGAATGGCCTACGGAAGATTTTTACCCGCTTCTTGCTTCTGCCCAGCACCATGGCGTCCCGACACGGCTTCTCGACTGGACACGGTCCCCTTTTGTTGCTGCATACTTTGCTGGGATTCAGGCTTTTGATTTGATGAAGCCTTGCGGGTCTCTGACTGATGATATCGTTGTATGGGGCGTCGATGCACGCGAGGTCCATCTTATTCGTCACGAAACAACCAACGCAATCACTGAAATCCATCATGTGGGGTTACCAGGTATTACCAGCAAGAATCTTGCAGCACAAAAAGGATGTTTCTTGTTGGTGAAATGGATAGTTGGGCAATCTCGTGATGCCGATTTTGATATAGGCCCCGCCATTGATGAGATTCTTCGTGCTAACGCAGATGTGACTTTGCACAAGGTTGTACTTTCGCATCAGCATGTCGGCAACCTTATTTTTAAATGCAATGACTATGGTTTCTCCGCAGCGACACTGTTTCCTGGCCATGACGGAGCAGGAAAGGCCGCCAAAGAGTTCAAGTTGGCAAAACGTCATTCGGGAAAGCTCTAGGCGGCAAAGAGCTCGGCACATATGCGGCCTACTCTGAAATCTGCCCCCTATCCTGTGCCTTAGAGCAACCAGTATTGGTGCAGATGAACGGTTCAGGATCGTCTGCAGGCTTACAAAGCAGGCAAAAGAACCGCTGTTCGATGCAGGCCTACGAGCGGGGGCTCGACTCAGTGCACTGCCGTTGAGTGCATAGACCGTCGGCCGACCGGGTTGGGTCGTATTCAGCCGGTCGTGACAGGCAAAAAACGGCCAAAAGTGGCCTACCGTTGAACGCGGTTCCTCCCCCGTTTGAGCACCAGCAGATCCATACAGCCGTTAGCCCCTCGAAGGCTAGGCGCGTTGCTACTCCATCCTCAGCCCTGGCATCCTGAGTAGCCTGTGCACCGATGCCAACCAGTCGCGAGCTAACATGCTAAACAAGACGAAGGGCACTCCTTTATTACCAAACGCTATCATGAATAACGGAAGTTCAACCATGAATGAAGAGTGGATTCTCCAAGCCAAGGAAACTCGCAGAGTGTTTTCTAACGCGACATGGGTTCCTTTGAGAGCGTCTGTAGAAGACAAGAAAGGAGATTTGAAAGAGATAGGTCATGTCAGTGAGTATTTCGGTTGTGGATCCGTTGCATTCCCGCCAGAACATCGAGTCCTTGTGGAAGAGCGTCTTGGCTGGAGCCACATAGGAATAGGGCACACGGTCGCCCCGTATGCGTACGAAGATGGATATTATGCGTCAATCGATCAATACCAATATAACGATAAAGAGCCAATAGGCTTTAACTTAGTTTACGTGCAGCCGCAACCCGTCATAGGTGGCAACAAATGGATATTGAGTCCGGATCTCATCGTTGCGCTGCGTCTCATCAAAGAAGGTGATAACTGGGTTAGACCTGAAGAAAACTTCGTAGTAGTAGCTCGCGAAACCTTCGACGCGAACGGCGAACATCGTCTTATTGAAATAAAAAGGGAGTTTCTAATTGATTATTTGGCAGCGAGAAATTTGTCGCTTCGCCTGTCGTATTATCGACAGAGAGTGGAAAATGTCGCCGCTTTGCAGAATAGCGCTTATTCAAATTTGCAAACACGGAGCGAGGAAAGAGATAACGGCAGGTTCGAGCTAATCGTTAGGGATCTCAATGACGTGTTCGGGGGAAGCTGGGCGATGTTTCGTGCTTGGAGGACGGACGTCGATGAGGATGAAGACGCTCCGGTGATGGGGCCTGAAAATGATACGAACACAGGCCATGAAAGCTCCGATGGGCAACGTGGAGGCTATGCAGGTGTTCGGGTCGAGGGTGAGTTTTGGCGGGAGGAGTGGGTCGACCACCAATCAAAAAGCCAGCGCGTTCGCGGAGATACTGATCAGAACCTCCCTCAATTCATCGTGGAAACTGATGGAACTCGAATGCCATCACGGGCACTTAGGAACGAGGACATCGGTCGTTGGTTATGGTTTCGGGCGAGCGTTGTCACTGAGCTTCTGAATAATCGCGGCTTTAAGTTGACCTGGTACACTGCCGAAACTGGGGCAATTCAGTCCACATCAGGGTATAAAACTCACTTTGGGATCAATAGCTCTGACCTGATTACTGTCTACGCCTATGACGTCGCACGCTTGGCCTCGTGGGAACAACATGTTTGGGCAGCACATAACACTGCTCCAGAAGGGAAAGTCTCAAGCGAGTTGCTAGAATCGCAGGTGAAGGCAAAACCAGCATCTACACATGCGGTTGAAGAACTATTCTTTGGAAGCATGAGGCTTCTAGAAGATGGGTTTCGGGAAAAATACAATATATCCTTATTCACCCATGACATTGATGACACCGAGGCAGGACAGCAAATATCTAGATTTGCGAGCAAGGATAGACCAACCCTACTCAGATTGGCCAAAGATATTATTCGAGTATTCTCGGACAGACTCAACGTGCGCGAACTACGCAAGCTTTCTACACACGCGGAGAAAGATAAGCTTGGCTCGAATAAATTGCTACAAAGTATCCTGGCTCAGAGTATTGGAATCGACGGCGCCCAGCGGGTGTTTGCTGAAATTGCCGGTGCTTATGACATGCGAGTGGGAGATGCGCACCCTACTGGTTCGAAGGTTACAGATGCGATCAAGCTCGCGGGCGTCAATGAAGATAACTCGCCCTTACGGCAAGGAGAGCAGCTAATTCACAACGTTGGGCGGTCGATTTGGTATACAGGAAAATTCTTGTTCGGCGAGCCTGATGGTCCAGACGAGTAGCAGTCAAGGACGCTGGGACGATTATTTCTCCCCCTCGGCTCGCCTGGCACTCGTCCGCTAAGCCGCTCGCCAGTTTAGCGCAGCGGCTTCGCGCGCAGCGATGGCAATGCGAACGCTGAGATGGTCGAAAGCTGCCTTTTATGATCGTCCGCTTCTGGCCGATTTTTGCCTGTCGCCACCGGCGGCAGCCGACCCAAACCGGTCAATCGTGAAAGGCGGAAAACGGCCAGTTACGGACATTTGGCATCAGCGGGCGCGGCGGGCGGAGAGATGCCTCATGCACCGCCTGAGGCATCTGCTTGGAAGGTGATTAAGACCCGCTGATCTATTTAGAGAAAATCTCCCGACTCTCAAAACTCCAAGATGATTGGTTCACATCGAGCTTGAAGATCTGACGCCCAGGCTGAAACAGCTCAGCAAAATTGGGGTCTTCCTCATAAGTACTACGGGCCCCGAGGTAGACCTCACGGATCGGCACCTTATGGCCAAACAAATACAGTTCGCGAGCGTTTTCGTTAAGCGGGGCAACACAGGATCCAGGTTCAAAGTCGAATCCGGGAACCTCCCCTGGCTCAAGGTTCCGGGTGAGCGTGTAGTAGGATCGAAGAGGGTCAGCCTGGTCCTCCTCCACGGTACGCGTCCAGTCGATTAGCTTTTTAACGACCCTGACTTCTTCCTCATAGACCCAACTGGCATGCTTGGTCAGCAACAAGCGCCGTGCCAGAGCTTGATCCGCTGCGCCCTCAAAACCCAGAGCGTGCTGATATACACCCAGCAGTGCCCCCATGCTTTCTGGGTTAAGCGGGAACGGAGTCTTAGTATTGGTGTACAGCACATCCCCTGATTCGACGGTAATTAAGTTGTAATCCGGAGAGTTGAGGAACGGGCCAGAGACGTCGTAGCCAATCACGAATCCCTGATGCTCATCGGCATAATGAGCCCACATGAGCGGGTTGAAGGCGCTCCGGGTCAAGCAGAGAATCACCACTTGGTCTTTGAGCTCGTCGATCTGTAGCTTGAGCGTTTCCTGCTTGCTCGCCGGGCCGATGTTGTTGGAGAGAGCAGTGAGTTCAAATGGATCGTTGAAAAATTCGGGTTTTCGAAATCCCAAATTTTGGCTCTTCAGCGCAGCCTTGCCTCCGCCGCAGCTGTAGTATTTGTATAAGATAGTCACGTAAAACTCCCGTCACGGCAGAACGCCAGATATTAGCAGCCCTCCCAGTTTGCGCTGCCCTCCTTGATAAACTCTTCCCCTCTGCCAATCTGCCAATCTGCCAATCTGCCAAATTGTCACAATCGCCAGCAGTGCTTCCTGCCCCATGACCTCCCTGGTGTCTTGATAGGCCGCTTTGGGTCCAGGCTGTGTGAAAACGTTTTTGAGAGCTGCGATGGCTCGAAAAGAGAGCGAAATTTCCGCTTCTGTATAATTTCTGCATCCGTTAACTGCGAAAAACCTGAGAGATTTTACGTAGCAACGCGGACTTCAAAGCGGTGTCCGCGTTTTCACACAGCCTGGGTCGGTTGCAGTCCTTCAGTGCTTGGCTGACGCACTCCCCTGAGTGGCACCCGCTGACACCCTTCAACTGCAAACAGCTGGTCAGCACGAATGCAAACGACTGGTCAGTGGCGATGCAATTAGGTGGTCAAGTTAGATGCAATTACGCAATGGACGGCCGATCAGTCGCAAATAATGTGAGCCAGCGGAAATGGAATGTAACCCGCCTGCGCAACGTCATCAGCCGTAATGCCGTATTGACGTTCCAGGTCGCGCAGGTATGGGTGTCGCGCAAAGCGGTCAACCGTTGGACGTTGGGTCAGGAAACTATTCCCTTTGCAAGCTGGGTGCTTCTCTGTCGGCGGGCGGGGTTGGGTTTTTCTGAATATTAAGGCAAAGTCAAAATGCCATCTTTTGCGGTTAGTTTGGCGTTTCCTTGCGCGGTAGTGGCATTTTTAATCACAAGATTCGAAAAAATGTCTAATTTTTAGTATCTGCGGAACATACCTGTCACATGAGAGTCACACATCCGGCTCAGTAGAGTTGCGGATGTGTACATTCGCGTTTGTGAACACGGAAGTTCGTGGTTGGAAGGTTTTGTATTCGTGAAAAAGTGGCCTTTTTGCATCAAAAAGGGTTGGCCTTCACCGATTTAGCGGGTAATTTCGCGCACTCTTTCCGATAGATACCCAACTGCGGTATCAGATTAAACCTCCGTGCGATCCTTCAGGATCCGGCGCATTTCTACCTTAAAACTCTCGTAATCACGGGCATTTTCGGGACGAAACACAGCGCCGTTCTCAAGTGCGATTTCAAGCAAAGCCCTTATGACCATCGACCGTGATGGTCTGCCGAAAAATTCTTCGGCCTTTAGGGGCTCCACAAATCTGATTTCAATGTTTTCAAGCACCTTGCCTGGAAGCGTGATGTTCGTCGGGACGGTCTTAATGGCTTTGGTCATTTTGTCGCCCCGGTAGGCAAAGGCATTGCCTCTGCATTCGATATGTGTATATATATGCGCATAACGTTGTGCATTTCTTCATAGGGAGTTGTAGATAAATGAGCGAGCATAGAAACCCGGACCTAGAAAATAAAGCGGTATTTACCTCTCGCTCTATGAAGTTCGGCATCCCCACACGCGTATTCGTTGCGATTGTGGTTGTGGTTGCCTTCAGCTCCTTCGTTTGCTGGTCATACCTTCCAAAACTGATCGGGATCCCGGTCAGCTTCGTTCTAGCCCTAGTGATCTTTATTCCGGCCTACCTCGCTCACAAGGTAGACCCAGACGCTTACATCCTTTGGATCAGAAGCCTATGGGCGGATTCCCGCCTAACCACGCTCAGAAGCTACAAGCGTCCCATGCTCGTTCTCGTTCCCGGCCCTGGGGGCGAATACATCGCACAACCCATCTCAACAGGATCCACCCGATGAAAAATCGTTATTTGTCATTCTTGGCGCTATTCGGCGCGGCCACTGCAAAAGCGGCTGATAACAACGTTGATATTGGCGCAGATAGCGACGGCCCGTTTCAGTTGGTCGGTGACCTACTGCAACAGGTTGTCGATTTTGGCGGCGGTCCCGCCGTTACCTTCGTCGTTTTCATTTCCAGCGTAGCCGCCGTGGGCCTTTGGATGATGGTTCCGAAGGAAGCATCTAAGGCAGTGGGTTGGTTCTTCCGTGTGTGCATCGGCGCAATTCTGATTCTGAACATCGCGCTTCTTATCACTTGGTGGAAAGGCATCTAAACATGGCGAACCAGGGCAGTCCTATCAACAAGGCGCTTTATCCAGCTGGTCTATGGGATAACTTCATGCTGTCCCATGTAGGCTCACTGATAGGTGCGTTAGAGCTCTCTGGTGTCGATCCACAGGGCTACAGCGCAGCGGACCTTGCCAGCGCTACCACGGTGATGCGGAACCTTGTTCAATCGCAACACCCGGCCACCTCGCTGACCCAGTATTACTGGCACTACGAAGGGGCCAAGGTCGCGCTCAAGGAAAGGTCCAATCCGCGTAGCCGCATGCTTTCAGAGCGCCGTGAGCAGTTCCTGAACGAAAAAAGATCCCTCTGCACCAGTCGCCTGTTTTGGATGCTGGATGTTCCTACAGAGGCGAATCTGAATAAGCTCATGTCAGCTTCGGCGCTCAAGATGATTTTTTCAGCACCTTTTGAGCCATCTGCCCGCGCAGCGCTTAAGGCGCGTATCAGTCACTGGGGATCTTGGCTTGTCGAACGGAGCGAGCTGCGCCGTCAAGTCGACCTATTGGAAAGTGCGCTAGACGATCTGAACGTTCGTTTGCAGGTTATTTCCCCTACGAACAAGGTTCAATCTCCCGAACAACTTTGGGCACTGTGCCGAGCTGCGGTCAACCTTCGTCCGGAGTACCTGGACACTGCACAGACCGAAGCAATCCCATCTGATGATTGGGACCGCTTACTAGCAGACGGCGACATTTGCGCGGTCAACATCGACGGCGTGGACATGCTGAAAATTGAGGGGCCAGAGCCCGTCTATGCACGTATCGCGTCCGTGATTGGGTACGGTGCCAGACAGACCCCATACGGTATGTGGGGTGCTGGTGAAACAAGTCCGATCATGCAGAAGGGCAACTATCTAGTAGTCGCACGCGCTCGGCCTATGTCGTCTCTGGACAAAGGCATGATGCTCAAGGGCAAGTCCGATGAGCTATCACGCAGCCAAATCAAAATCACCCAGTTGCTAAAGGGTGAGGACGTGACCGGCGAAATTGAAAAGAAGATCAATGACAGCCCTATTCTGAAGAAAAAGCTGCTGGAACTTGAGGACGCGGCAAACTCCCCGGATCGCTCCTACTACTACCATTCCCATGTCATCGTTTTCGATAAGGATGCAACGAAGCTCAAAGCGGCTTGCCGCCAGATGCACACGGCCCTGACTCAAAGTGATTTCAATGTGGTGTGGGAGTCGGTTGGAATGGCCGACCTCTTTCCTATGTTGCTCCCGGCTTATCCAAAGCGCTGTTTCCGTAGCGTCGAGTTCACATCGTCCCAAGTAGGTGCTTGCTCACTGGGTTTCAGAGCCCACAACGGTATTCCGACTTGGGGAGACCATCAGGAAGAAGCCGTATACATCCTGGAGAACGAGGACGGCACACCGTTCTACTACAGCCCTTATATCGGTGATAAGGCGCTGACTCTGGCCGTTGGCCCAAGCCGTTCGGGTAAGTCATTTACCAAGAACATCATTGCAGGTCACTTCCTGAAGTTCGGTTCTACAACTGCGGCGGATCCTAATTCCGTTGCCGCTGCTCTGGCGTCCCTGTACCACTCTGTAGATGTTGATGCAGGTACAGAAGGCGTTGCCAAATTCTTTGGCGATGAAGGTGGGATTTTCCGAATCGAAGATCCTGCAACAGATCGTGGCTTCAGCCTGTTTTGCAGTTCGCGTGGGGAAAATGACAGTGATTTTGTACACCACGCCCTTTCGCAAATTCGGATCATGCTTAGCCTGAACGACAGTACGGAACTCAAGGTTCTTCTTCCGCACGAACAGATAGAGCTTGATGCTGCGATTGTGTCGGTTCAATCGGACGATATGCCGGTTCACCTGAAAACCATGTCCACTTTGTACGACATGGTAGGGGAATCCCTGAAGCTG
>NZ_CP016850.1:0-99718 GCF_001703595.1 Pseudomonas sp. TMW 2.1634 | reverse complement strand
ATAGGCTCAGCAGCAGGATATGGCACATGGGCTCGATCAACGCCCAGACAGCGCCAAAACGACGCTCACCGAAACGCGCGCGTGCTTCTCGCAACACCAACGCAAAAATAACGGATTTTTGAATCTGGAGAGATGAACGAGGCTTCAAAGGCTTAGCTACCGGCCAGCGCAACACGGTGAAACGCGAGGCGTGAATTCAATTTCAGAACACTGTCTGCGAGGTGATGGCAAACTGCTTCCATGTATTCGGTATAATGTAAGGGTTTGGCTCAATAGGCGTCAAGCTTGCAGCGATTCGGCGGTGGAAGCATCGCTGTCTGTGCGGGCTTGAGTTTGGATCAATTTCCCGATGAAACCAACCTAGCGACCTCAGCTAGCCTCCTGAACGCCATGAAGAAAGATAGTTCAACACCATCAATTCAATCACAGCCACGAACATGCATAGGGTAAGGAATCTAGGTGACGTTTGCGGTTAGACGAACCACCACCTAGCCTGGTTGGGTGTAAATCGCCGCGAGTCAACAGGGGATGCGGATCTTTATTTGTCCATCATGCTCGCGGCCTTTGGGGTTGCAATGAGCTTGCAAGGTGTCTAAAGAATCCGGGGGCGATTCATGTGTCAGGTACACATTGCGCGGACCACCCTTTGTGATGTCTGCTCGTAGATACACCTCCACCCTCAAAGCCCTTAAGAGGTAGCGAAGCGTCTTCGGCTCTTCGCTCGCCACTCCCCCTTGAGCACGTGCTGTCGGAATGCCCGTGACTGGAAAGCCGACGACTGCTCTTGGCCGAGGCTGTGTAAAAAGGTTTTCCGCGCGATTGGAGCCCAGTGTTGGACTGAAAATCGCGTTTCTACGCAAAATCCAGATCGGCTGAGCAGCCGATCATTTTCAGATTTCGCATAGACGCGCAAACTTCAATTTTGACGAAGCGTTTTTACACACTCTGGGCCGATTGCTGCCTGTCATCACCATCGGCATCGTGCGGTTCTCAGGCACACGGCAGGCCTACGTTGGTTTTTGGGTCTATTGCTCCAAAGCCGCGAATAGGGAGCACCGGAACAGGGGACACACTTAAGCCCAGTGGTTTAGCGTACGATTTTTTCCGAATTCTGCGGCCTCCCCTACATCAAATTTTGTTCACCTTCCTGTTCTGAAGTTTTGCGCCTTCCTCCTGCGACAGCTCCCCCTTCACCTTGCCAACACCGCGCGCATAAGACACTTCGTAGCACTGCCCTGCGGCTGCTGCTGGAAGCGCTCCAGGTTGATCGTGGCTGGTTCACCGTTATGGGTGAACGTCAACGGCTCGGGGCCGCCACTTTCTCCGTGCTTCATATGTATCTCCTTTTCGTCTTGTGACACTTGTGTTCCGTCGCTCACGACGCCTCCTAGCGGCTAATGACGCGACGGGTTTGCTGCTTTTCCTCGATGCCTTGGACGCGCTCCTGGATGGGCTGCTGTACCTTGACCTGGTGCTGCTCGATGACCTTGGCAACGGCGTTGTTCACTTGGCGTTCCAACCCCTCGCGCTCGAGTGAGCTTTTTGTTGCAAGGTCGTTGAAGTCAGTAAGCCGTTTCATTTTGTCCAGGGCTGCAAGCTGCGCATCACTGAGCATTTCTGCCTTCAACTCCGCAGCTCGCTCAGATTGCGCAGGATCGCCGGCCGAAGGGCCATCTTGGCTAATCAACGTCTTGAGTTCTCCAGCGGCTTGCGTGTGCTTGCGATAAGCCTGGGGGGTGATTGCAGGCAGCGTGTCGGGGTAAACAACCTCTCCAGGTGCGAAGGTAGGGAATATGGCTTTCCCTCCTACTGCCTTGGCCGCTTCAACCGCTTTCGTTCGACCAGCATTAGTACCGTGGGTCATGACCTGGTGCCGATCGTCGTCGCCGGCGATGACGATCGGCTTATCTGGGAATTTCGCGTGCAATGCTTTCGCCACGGCCGGCAGGTTGCCGGAGTCGAAAGCGGCCACGGTTGCATGGCCGAGGCTGGAAGCCAGTGTGCTTGCTGTTGCATAGCCTTCGGCAATGACGATAACCGGTGCCGCTGCAAGCGCATCGAGGCCACCCAACGGGTGAAAACACCCCTCCTTCCGACCATCCTTGGCAAAGCGCTTGGTGCCGTCCTTCTGGATGTATTGGGCTGTCCACTGCTTGCCGTTTTCGTCTATTGCCGGAATCACTGTTTCTTTGCCGGCTTTGTCGGTTAGGACGCCAGACAAGGGCTGGATTCCTTTTGCACTCATGTACGGGGTCAGCTCGACCACGGGCACCAGGCTTTCCATGCTGCGAGTTACTTTCGCTGCCACGGCTTCATGCGTTTTGAGTATTGAGGCTTCCCGGGCTTGTAGCTTGTTCGCAGCCTCGGCATGCAAGGCGGCCTTCTGCTCATCAGTGAGCGTGTAGCCTTTGCTTTTCCATTTGATTTCAATTTGCGTTTTGTTATTGATGATCGAGCCGGCTGGATGTCCATCGGTATGACCCACATAGAAACCATCTGTGGCCCCCGCCTTGCCGCCTTCAACTGGTACCCGATGTTTCTTACCGTCCATGATTGGATGATCGCCACTCACGATCAGGCCAACCGAACGCAGAGCGTCGGCAAATTCCTCGCGAAGATCCAGGGCCGGCCTGACGAATTCGGGCTTCCAACGAGCCAAGGCGGCAGTATCTCCATTAGGGCCTACATACCAGGACTTCGCAGCATTATCCCAAGCCGCTCCAGCTGCCTTTGCAGCAGCTCTTTCACCGTAGGGAACTGCCAGGTACTCACGAGTGGCTTTAGGCTTGGATGCAGTCTGCGGGGTTTCTGAGCGCTCTTGTGTGAACTCCGCTTTAGCCGATAAAGCCAGGCGGTCGATAGCATTTTCCTCAACCTGGGCATGGCTATTGATCGCTGCCAGTCGGTCGGCCTGATCTTGTGCTTCTTCCTGGGTTTCGTAATCAGCCAACCAAACGGCCTTGCCTTCCTGGTCGCGGGCATACAGGCCGTAAAACTCCGGCGATTCATCGCCTTCAACCATGTGAACGCCTTCCTTGTCAGGATCTGTAGCAATTCCCACGACCTGAGTTTCACCCGACCAATCACCCGGCAACTCGTAACCCAACGCTTGCCCACTGGTGACGCCAAGCAGGCGCCCAAAGCTTGCCTTTAATTCAGGTTCCGGCTCGCTGAGTACATTGCGCAGTGCGGTCGCAACCATCTGCTCGTTAGGGTTTAGCGGCATTGGCTCAGGCGCAACATTGACGCTTTCCTGCACCTGGTCACGCTTCGCTACATCAACACGGCGGCGCTGTTCATCGGCAATAATTTCTTGCGCACGCTGGATTTGTTCGGCAACGGTGTCCACGTCATTAAACATCGCCTCCATCGCTTCTTCGCGCCGCGCCCAAAAAGCATTGTCGTTGGCCAGCGGGTGCATGGCGGCCAGCACCTGGTCAAAGACTTGCAACTGATCGTCAGTCATTCGCCGTGCTACTTGGTCAAGGTCTGCGCGCTCGATGGCACGCAACGCCCAATCCTCAGCTTGAATGTTAGGGCGCTCTGGTTGTGTTGGGATCTGCATGCTTGCCCCCTGCTCGTCCGGCTCATCCTGGAGCCTGTGAGGTTGTTGCGTTTGGCCCTGCTCCTGGATCTGCTGCTGCTCCAGGCCGAGAACAAAGGTCTGGATTTTTTCTGCGTCAGAGGCCGCGCGGAAAATCTCCAGCGGATCGTTCTGCAGAGCCTTAATCCAGGACTGAACATAGGATACGTGCTGGCCTGGGTCATGCCCTATGCCCAGCTCGTCACCAAGGATCATGCTTGCGATTTCAGCGCGCAATTCTTCTTTGGCGTACCCTTCCGACCCGAACGGATGTGACAAGTCCCGATCAAGGCGCGAGCCGTGGCCCGTCCAGTGGCCCAGCTCATGAAGCGCCGTTGCGTAGTAGTTATCGGCGCTGGGGAATTGGGCCTTGTCTGGCAACTGAATGTTGTCAGTAGATGGCCTGTAATACGCCCTATCGCCACCGTGCCGAATATCAGCCCCGGAGGCTTGCAGGATCGTCTCTGCACGCTCCAGGGCATTCCATGTCTGGACTGGTTTTTGATAAAGAGGTAAGCCGTCGATCTGTTCTGCGTTGAAGACGTTCGCCATGAACATTTTCGGCCGCTCCAGGCGCACGCGAACCTTGACCGGATCGCCCTTACCGTCCAGCACTGGCTTGTTGTTCTCGTCGCGCTTGGTTTGTTCTTCTTCAAACTTCCAATACTGGATGGATGTGCTTTTTTCGCCCTTGCGTACTTGGGCGCCGGCTGCTTTGGCTTGGTTGAACGTCAACCAGCGCTGATCGTCGCGGCCCTGAGAAAGCAAATGAATGGCGTTGATACCCTTGTACCGTTTGCCGGTAGTAGGGTTGAAGGGCATCATGCCGCCTCCGTCTCCGGCCTTCCAGGGCATCTGCCAAGGGGCCGTGCCTTGCTTTAGCTGCTCGATCAGCTTTTCGGCCACGACTTCGTGGAAAGGTTTTTTAGCGTCCATGGTCTGTTCCCGCTTGAACTGGGCATGATCTGATTCGGGGAAATTTTGTTGCGACCGGCTGCGGTCGCGCATCCCTTCGGCAACCATCGTGGTGACGTTGATTAGGTCGCGGATCTGCATCGGGCGCGAGCGCTCGATGCAGGTTTCGCGAAAAGATCGGGTGCCCTCGATGACATTGCCGCGTGTCTGCGGCTCGATGGCTTCACACGCAAAGGCAAACACTTCCTCGGCTTTAAGCGAGTCGTCAGCCTCTGGATAGAGCTGAGCTACTTCGGCCCAAAGTTCGGACATGCCAGGTTCATTGCGGGACTCGATAATCCCGTCTAGGACTGCTCGCTTTTCGGCGGGGTTGAAGGTGTTGATCCCAAAGTGTCCAAGGACTTCGTGCCTAAGAGTTTCTTTAAACTCGTCTTCGTTACGAAAATTGGAAGTGGCGAAGTCTGCTTGTCGGCTTCCGGGACGAAATGAACCGAGGATTCCTCCAACGGCTTCTCCTGCGGCTTGCGGTCCATAAAGTTCCTCCTGGGTTGCTCTGAGCTTGTAGCTAATTGTGGACGCTACCGGGTAGGTAGCGCAGAACTCAATTACTAACGCCTTGGCATCATCGACGGATAACGTCATTGAATGTCGCCTCCGTTATTGGTCGCCGCTGCTGTCCGCGGCGTCCTCGACGCTCAAGGCGTCTTCCGTGAAACTGCCGGCCTGGTCGGCTTCGTCGGGGTCAAACTCGACCTCAAAACCAGGCACCATTGCGTCGGTCAGCTTTTCGTTAAGTGCTTCATTTTGGTCACTCATGGTCATGCTCCTTTCGCAACGGAGGGCTTGGCGATGTTTGCCTTGGCCAGATTCGGTTTGCCTTTGAAATCGGGATAGCTAGCGGTGCAAGTTGGGTACCCGCTGCACGCCCAAAAATGAGTGTTGGGCTTCTTGCCATCGCGGCGAATCAAACCCTTCTGGCATTGGCTGCATTTGTAAATGGTGGAGACTTTCGGCGCCTGCTTGGCTCCGGCGATCTTTACTGCGCCCTGGTTGGCTTTAGCTACCTGGTCGCGGATAAGCGTTTCTTGCTTATCCATGAATGCCTGCATATCACCGCCGCCCTGCTCGATGGCGAGCAACATGCGCTCATACATCGCGGTCAGCACTGGGCTTTTCACAACTTCTGGCAAAGCGTCGATCATGCTGCGGCCCAGCTCGGTACTGACCAGGGCCTTGCCCTTGTCGGCCAGGAAGTTGCGGCGTTTCAATTCTTCGATGATTGAAGCGCGAGTAGCTGAGGTGCCAATGCCGTCACCGTCGCGGAGCATTTTTTTATGCTCTTTGTCGTCCACGTACTTGTGGATGTTCTCCATCGCCTGGGTCAAAGAGCCTTCGGTGAATCGGGCCGGTGGCTTGGTCTTGGAGTCGCGGCGCATAGCTTTGAGGCAAGCGGTCTGATCGCCAGTTTTCATACTCGGCAGGCTTTGCGACCCGGCGTCTTCGCCATCGCCTTCGCCTTCCTCGGAGTCGTTAGAAGCGTCAACGCCGAAAGCGTCTTTCCAGCCGTTTTTTGTTACCACGTTACCGTGAGCAAAAAACTGTTCGCCGGAAACGTCCAGCTCGACAGCGGTATTTAGATACTCATGGACGGGGTAAAACTGAGCCAAGTAGTAACGAACGATGAGGTTATGAATGGCTCGTTCTTCACTGCTGAGCTTAGCCGCATCACCTGCCTGAACGGTTGGAATGATGCCGTGGTGCGCAGTGATTTTTGCGTCGTTCCAGGTCTTGGATTTGATTTTTGGGTTGGCCCCGTCAATCAGACTTTCCAGCTCTGGCACTACACCTTTGAGCGCTGCCAGGATGGCCGGCGCATCAGCAAATTGCGACTCGGGCAAATAGGCGCAATCAGTACGCGGGTAGGACGTGAGCTTGTGAGTTTCATACAACGACTGGCAGGTGGCCAAAACTGTAGCGGCGCTGTAGCCAAAGTGTTTGGACGCCAGAACGGTAACGTCTGTAAGCGACAGTGATTTTGGCTGTGCTTTCGTCTTCGGCTCTTGCTTGTAGCTTGTGATTTTGCCGGTCTGTCCGGACAACGATTTGACCAGGGCATCTGCTACGGCGGTATTGGTCAAGCGACCTTCTTCGTCCAAACCTTCCTGATCTTCGCGCGGCCTCCAGTCGGCCAGAAACTGACCGCCTTCGTGCTTGAAGGCTGCACGGATTCCGTGAAACGGAATCGCCTTGAAGCCTTCAATCAGACGGTCACGCATAACAACCAAATTCAAGGTCGGTGTTTGTACTCGACCGACTGTCAGCAGTGCCCGCGAGCCGCCTCGGATCGCGCGCAGCGTGAATGCACGACTAAGGTTCATCCCAATCAGCCAGTCAGCGCGTCCGCGCGCTTCCGCTGCATCTGCGAAGCCCGCATATGCCTTGTTGTCTTTGAGGGAGTCCAGGCCCCGGCGCACGGACACTGAATCAAGCGCACTGCACCAATAACGCATCACTGGTTTGTTGTTGCCGAACAGCAGTCTTACCGGCTGATCGACAAGCAGTTGCCCTTCCCTGTCCGGGTCGCCGGCATGAACAACTTGATCGGCTTTTGCGTAGAGCTTGGCAACAATGTCCAATTGCTCCTGGGCGTCGTCGCGCGGGTTGTATTGCCATTCTTCCGGGATAATTGGCAGGTCTTCGATACGCCAGATTTTTTTCCCATTCTCCGCGCGCGGTGCGTCTGCGGCAGTGTAAGTATCGGGGTCGGCCTGCTCCAGCATGTGCCCGAAAAACCAGGTCACTATGTCAGAACCGCACTCGATGTAGCCCCTGCCCTTTCCGGTCTGGCCCAACTCGGCGGCGATTGCTTTTGCTACGGATGGTTTCTCTGCGATGAATAGACGCATAGGGTCATTCTCCTTTCCAGGTCAGTACAGGCCGAATCACCGACGTGACCTGGCTGCGAGTAATCGGGCCGAAATAACGGCCATCGAAGGATGTAGGGCTGCTATCTGACATAAGCAAAAGCTCTGAGGCGCCAAGCGTGTAACGCGCCGAGGAAAGCTGTGGCAGTGGACGGCCTACACCGTCTTCGGCTACAGGTTTGCTGTAGGGAAGGACTTCACCGTTGACCGTCACGCCCTGCGGTGTCACCGCGATGGTGTCGCCTTTAGCAGCTAAAATTTTCTTCATCAGGTGGCCGAAGTTTCCAGGGCAAAAACCGGCGTCGATATATCCCCGCTCTTTGGCGTCCACAAAGACTTTCCGCTCTGGCGGGCAGAACATCACATAAGCGCCTTTAGTGATTGGCGCGTCAGTAATCCAGTACAAGCCAAGCTCTAGGCTCTTACTCGTATTGAATCGACCACCTGCTGCGTAAATGCCGCCTGCGACTCCCCCCACGCCAATACTTGCAGCGAGGGTGATACCTGCGACAATCCGAAGGCCCTTGCGCATAGTCATATGGCAATGGCCTCCTTAGCCGTTGGTTCGTTTTGCAGGCGCAGCCTGTCGGTGTCCTTTGGTTCCTCGACGGCCGCGCGTGCGGTAAATGTCGGGTCTTGGAAGTACAAAGGCTGTTCGCCATAAATGGCCGGGAAGCCTGCGACGTAAACGACCATATCCCCCGCCTGGGTAATCTGGCCTTCCGAGTCTTTTTTAGGCCCAGGCATGCGCAAGCATTCATCATCGGTCAGCAAGGGCCGCTGGACTTCTTGCATCGTCCTGGATACTTGCCCCATGAACACACCAGCGCGCTTGCCGCTGGTAGTGATTTGCTCCTTCACGACCGTAGTAACGCCGGTCAGCTTGGAAAGGTGCTGTGCGGTTTCGATCCGGTTGGGTGGATAGGCATTCTGTACGTGGCAGTTTGAGGTAATCGTTTCGTCAGGGCCGTAGCCTGTTTCGCGGCTCTTGAGCTGGTTAATATCCTGGCAAATCAGATAGAACTTGATCCCGTAACCAGCAACGAAAGCCAGCGACTCTTGCAGGATTTCCAGCTTCCCGAGGCTTGGGAATTCGTCAATCATGCCAAGCAGGCGATGTTTGTAATTCTTCTTGGAACGAACGTAGGAAAGGGCCTGCTGTTTGAATCCCAGTCGATCTAGGAAGCGAGGCCAGGCCGGCATTTCTGCCTTGACGCGCTCAAATTCCATTTTGTCTGCAAGCAAGCGAACAATCATGTTGACCAAGACGCGCACCAGTGGCCGCAACCGAGCCTTGTCGTTTGGTTGGGTAACAATGTACAGGCTTACCGGGCTGTCATGGTTCATCAAGTCTTTGATGCGCCACTGCGACTTGCTGACGTTACGCGCTACAACTGGATCACGATAAAGGGCCAGATACGATTTCGCGGTAGACAGAACCGAGCCGGCTTCTTCTTCCGGCCTATCCATCATGTCGCGTCCAGCCGATCCAATGACCGGATGATTCTCGCCATTGACGTGACTGTACTGCGTCATTTCCATCCATAGTTCGCCAACGTCCCTGTTGGGATCGGCAAGCATGGTATCGACGTAGGGAAGCGTAGCCGGGGTGCCTTCGTGCTTTGCCTTGTACAGAACGTGCAGAATCATGCCGACCAGGAGGACTTGCGATGTTTTCTGCCAGTGAGATTCAAGGCCCTTGCCGTCTGGATCGACAATGAGGGTTGCCAAGTTTTGAACGTCGCCAACCTCGTACTCGGTTTCAAGGCGAATTTCATCAAGCGGGTTCCAGTATGCGCAACCAGTCAGGCTCGCCGGCTCAAATCGAATAACCTTGTTGCCGGCATGTTCCTTTCGCCAGCCGGCCGTCATGGCCCATAGTTCGCCTTTAAGGTCAGTGACAACGCAACTGTGGGGCCATGAAAGGAGTGTCGGAACAACCAGGCCGACACCTTTACCCGAACGAGTCGGGGCATAGCATAGGACGTGTTCAGGGCCGTTGTGACGCAGATACTGGAGCTTGCCGGACTTGTCACGCCAGGCTCCAACATAGACGCCACCATCGCGGCCATCGTTGCCCAATAAACTAGCGTCCTCAATGTCCTTTTTGTCAGCCCAGCGAGCCGAACCGTGTAGGTGTTCGTTAGCTTTGGATGAGTTTGAGGCGATTACCTTTGCGGCTGCGGTGACGATCAACCCCCCGGCCGCGACCAGCGTGCCGACACTGCCGGCTGCGGTCAGCGCATCGGGATAAATGCCGTTCCACTTGTGCCACCAATCAAAAATCGCCCAAGGCGCATACAGGTGGTTGTAGTTCGCACCAAGAATCGCTTGGTACTCAAATTTCCATGCAAAAAATTGGGTAGCGGCCGCCGATCCGGCGACAAAACTTGCAAGGCCAAGGGCGGGTACAACCTTACTTTTCCCTGGCTTCTTGCCTCTGGTTTGCGGCCCAACCGCATTATTGGCTTTACTCATCTGCTCCTTCCTTTCTTCGTAACTGCGCCCTTGTCATTCAAGGTGACTGCATCACCCAACGAATAACGCTTGATACGGCGGGCGGTGGCCGCATCGACTGGCAACACAATGATTTCTTCGTCGCGCTTCAAAAGAGCCAGGGTTTCCCCTTCTATTTGCCGGGTTCCGGCAAACAAAGCGGCGCCTTTATCGTCCTGAGTATAACGCCTGTGATTCGGTATATCGAATCCTTTAGCCCGTTTTGAGGTGCGTTCCGCAATGTATTTATCCGCTGCTGACTTCGGCTGAGCCGGCATGGTTATCTCAGGCGCAGGCTTTGGCATCGGTGGCCGTGGCATTCCTGGAACGCTGATAGGGCCATCTACGGGCAGCTCGCGAATCTTGGACATAGGCTGCAACCGTCCTCGCAACATGGCCGGTGGCAAGCCACCGACCGGGATAACGCCAGGCTTGTTGGTTGCACCAGGGCCACGCGGGTTTTTCCCTACCCTTCTTCCTGCCCCAGAAACACCCCGTCGCATGCCTCCAGCATGTTCGGCTCCTTCGTGCTGCACGTTATGAGGAACATCACGCGGCAATAGCACTTCACTTCTTTCGGGGAGGCGAACCACACCGAGTTGGGACAGATCTCGCAGACCGTTCCCGGACAAGGCCGGCGGCTTGGGTCCAACCCCTCCAAGACCGGACTTATTTGTTTGTCCTGGTCCTCGTCGAACTCCGGTTCTGGCGGTTCTTCCGCCACGCTTTGTTCTAGATCCGCCATCACTGCTGCTAGCTGATCTTCTTCGCTCATCGGCACTTCGGTTTGGTCTACTTGATCGGTCATTGCCGCTCTCCTTACTTGTTAAACGCACCAGCTCTTGGCACCGCGCTTCCAGCGCAGCGTCATTGAAGGTGATGTTGAGGTTTGAAGTCGCCGCGACACGGGCAATCTTCTCTTTGAATTCATCACTGCCGTTGACGGCGATGTTCTGGCCGTAACGGTGAACAGCCATGCGCAATACGGCCTCCAACCCAGCGCGATTAGAGCCGCGCGCCACCTGGAGCGCTTCGCCATCGTCTCGAATGGCAGAGCCAGCAAAGCGGTGAATTACCGTGCCGTCTTTGGTAACGCTGTCCACCTTTAAAGGCATAGGACTTGAGCGCCGTGCAGGGCCACTACCGGCAACGGTGTCGCCGGCGCGGGGCTTGGCAGGTTTGCGCGCGCGAAGTGCCTTCAGCGCCTGCTGATCCCCTTCCGTGGCCTTTGCCTGGAGCCAATCAGCCCATGCTCTTTTTGAAAACTCTCCGTGGATAGATTGCCGCTCGGCCAGGTACTGGGTATTGGCTTTCTGGATCTCGGCATGAAGGGCTTTGCTGACCAGGGCGTATAAGAGCTTTTTGTTGACGCCGGGGCCGCTGAGCATTTTTATCGCTGCGCGCTTGAGTCGCCCGGTGCCCTTGGCGGCCTCCACAGCCTTGTCCTTGCGATTCTTTGCGGCACCCCACGCCGTGGCGCGAGCATGAACCTTGATACCCTGCTCGGCCTTATAGCGGGCATACAGCTCGGTTGTCGCCGTACTGCCAGCACTATGAATCGGCCGCCCTTCGTAACGCTTGCCAGGCTCGCCCTCGATTGCCCCCAGTTGCGACAGAGTGCTAAGCCGACCTTTACGCATGGGAGGTGGCTTACCACCTACCGCCACAACAGGGGGAGCTTTACGGTTATGCAAACCCGGGCCGCGCTTTGCGGACGCCTTCTTTTTGGTGTCCCCTTCAAATGCCCCTAGACGCTTTTCAAGGCTCGGCTTTGACAGATTTCGGGAAACGGAACTGGCCTTTACCCCTACTCCGCTGCCATCCGTGATTACCAGACCGTTGCCGCGCTCTTGCAACTCCAGACCGTTCTTGCGCATAACTTCATGCAAGTCATTCCAGGTATGGGCCTGAGTCAGTTGGTCTGCGCATTCACGCTTGATCCAGCCCAACAAACTTTCGATACCGGCGTGCTGCTCCATATCGTCAGCGCCGTTTTCACTGCCGCGCTTTCGGCCTTTCTGGTTGGTTAGCTGCAATCCGTGTTCACGCTCAAGAACAGCGCACATATCGCTACGAACTTTGTAGTCCCGATATGGCTCATGGATTGTGTACCGCTCGGGGTGGATTTTATTGATCGCGATATGGATATGGAGATTGTCAGTGTCGTGATGCACGGCACTGACCCGCTGATGTTCTCCGAAGCCAATAGCCGCACACATGCGGTCTTCAATATCGCGAAGAACTTCGGCCGATGGCTGTTCGCCAGGAGCGAAGGAAATCAGCAGGTGATAGGTCTTGTCGCCTTCGGCGCGTTGGTTGCATTGCTGAACAGCCAGCGCCTCAGCTACAGCCCATTCCAGCGTTTCGTTCTGAAAGTTAGTGAGGCGAATCTCACCAACACGCTCTTGCTTCTCCTGGGAATTGGAGATGTATTTCACCAAGTTCCCGAAGCTGCTAAGGCGCGCTTCGTTCATTGGCATTTTCCGGGAAATCACGAAAACACTCGCGCGATTTTAGCGGCTAAAAAATTCATATCCGGCGCACCGTCTCAAGCATGGCTGCTTGGGTGTCTTCCAGACGTTTCAATAACGCGCGAACCGTGCCCTGCGTCCAGGCGTTACCGACAACGGCCAATTTCTTGTCGTCAGTCAGCCACAACTTGAGCAAGCCACCGAGTCGGCCAAGGTCGGCATTCACTTTTGCCAGCTCGGCTACAAGCTGGCTATCAAGCGTGCTTTTGATTTCGTAGCCCGCTCCGACGCGCAGCAGGTAGGTCGAAACCGTCAGTCCGACCGCTTGCGCATTCGCTGTTATTTGATCCCTCTCGCTCGGCAGGCAATACACCTTCAAAGGTGGGCTGCCTTTCCGCGTCACGGTCTTTTGATCTGATGGTTGTTGCTTTGGCATTTGCTTCACGCTTCTCGCTTCTCGCTTCTGTCGGCGGTAGCCGGCGCCTCGCAGAGCAAGACACCCCGTTGAGCACGAAGTGCGAATAAGGGGAAGTGAAGGAGGAGCCGCCCGTTTACGGGTGGGCCTACTTCACCTGTCTTGCCCGGCTTATCGCCGTTGATACTCCAAAACAATACCATGCACGGCGCCGTTCTCGTACCGTTTTTTTCGGTATAAACGATGTTTTCAGCTCGCAATCGAGCGCAAAGCACGGTAAAACAACGGTGTGTGACAGAAAGGAACGGCAGAATTATGGAAAAACAACGGTAAAAGAACGCTAGAGGAACGCGAAAAGACTATGGCTAAGAATCTGTCAGAGCGGATCGCTGACCGGATGCGCAATAAGAAAGCCACGGTAGGAGCGCAGAACCGGGGGGCTTTTCTCGCGCTGAAAGGCGAGATTATTCAGGCCCTTGATGACCGATGGCCGATCAAGACGATATGGGAAACGCTACATGAGGAAGGAAAGGTGACGTTCAGTTACCAGGCTTTCCGTAACTATGTGAACAGCTTGATCCTGGAATCCAAGCAAGGCGCGGCACCGAAAGCTCTAGCCGAGGAAGCACGCCCTGGAAGCCAGGCCAGCAACGAGAAAGAGACTGTGCCGGCCACTCCGCGCACTCCTGCAGCGAAAGCAAATCCAGTCAAACCACCGGCACCGACTGGCTTTAACTTCGATGCAAAACCTAACAAAGAGGACTATCTGTAATGGCAAAAATCCACATGATGCTCCAGGGCAAAGGCGGTGTAGGCAAGTCGTTTGGCTGCTCGGCCTTGGCGCAGTTTTACTCGTTCAGTAACCGCGAAGTGACGTGCATTGACACCGACCCTGTGAATGCGACGTTTGCCGGTTATGAGGCGCTTAACGTGCAGCGCCTTGAAATCATGAACGATCAGAAGCAAATTAACCCTCGGAACTTCGATAATCTGATCGAGACAATCGCCACGACTGACCGTGACATCATCATTGATAACGGCTCGTCTTCCTTCGTACCACTGACCCACTACCTCATCAGTAACCAGGTGCCAGCGCTGATAAAGGATATGGGGCACGACCTCATCATTCACACGGTCGTTACTGGCGGGCAGGCTCTATTTGATACGGTTTCCGGCCTTGGCCAACTTGCGAGCCAGTTCCCTCAAGAAGCTGAGTTTGTTGTTTGGCTCAATCCGTTTTGGGGGGCAATTGAGCATGAAGGTAAGCCCTTTGAGCAAATGAAGGCTTATAAGGACAACAAGGCGCGCATCACCTCTATTGTCCACGTCCCAAACCTTGACCCTGACACGTTCGGTCAAGACCTCAGCAGAACGCTCCAGGATCGCGTCACCTTTGACCAGGCACTGGCAAACCCTGAACTCACGGTTATGAACCGCCAACGCCTGAAATTGATCCGCACCCAGCTATTCGGCCAACTGGAGACTGCGGGGGTACTCTGATGGCCGACGACCTGGAAAGCCTCCGGCAAGAAATCTTTCGCGTCCACGGCATTTCTGTAGGCAAGGATGATCCGATCATGATCCTGTTCACCCTGAACAACCGGCTTTTAGCCGAGGGTGCCAAGGCTCAAGAGGAGCAGCTTGAACAGTTCAAAAGCGAGCTGGAGGGGATTGCCTACCAGTGGGGGAATGACGCAAAGGAGAAGGCTGAGCGCATCCTGAACGCCTCCCTGACGGCCAGCAAGGAAGCGATGGCAAGTCTCATGAAGGCAAGCGCGAGTGAGGCGGCAAAGACCATGCAAGCCGAATTCGACAAGGCATTGCGCAGGGCTGAGGCTCCCGCGCAAACTGCGCGAAACCTGGTTGTTCTCAACGTCGCAGCGTCCGTGATAACTCTGGCCGCTGCGCTCCTGGTTGTCTGGTCTTCGCTGCACTAGCTGGCCAGTGGCCAGATACAAAAACGCCGGCCCCTGGGCCGGCGTTTTTTTTGACTTCCCGTCAACTGACCGAGCGATTCAAATTGAGTGATTGAGTCTGGCCCCGCCCTACCGTTGCAGACTGCTCACGCTCGACCTTGATCCGCTTTTCTTGATCCTTCTTGCGCATGAGGGCTTCATGGGCGCGCTGCGCTGCGCGCATTTCATCCCAACCCTCAGCCAACTCCGGTTCAGCATGGCGCAGCTTTCGGGCCGCCAGTTCCTCTACGCGGGGGCCGTGAAGCCCCATGCCGTCTTTGATCTCTCTCACGCCTTCAAGGCGCCCGTGAAGGCGCTGTAAAAGCGCTTGCTGCTGCTGGATCTGACACTGCCAATTCGCCCTGGTGCTGGGCATCGACAGGATGCCTGGCTGCTTGGCCTCAATCTGATGGAGCTTTGCTTCCTGCTGCTCAATGACTCCTTCCAAACGAACCTCGATGCGCTCCACCTGGTCGTGCTTGGCCTCCACCTGGGCCTCCAGGGCGGCCGCGTATTGAGACTCCAAAGGAGATGCCTCTAACAGCGCCTGTTGCTCGCCATGGGCGTCTTCTGCTTGCTGTTGCAGGGCGTCAGCCTCTGAAACTATTGTTCCTGCCAGTTTGGCTGGAACGTCCGACAGGGGCTTTACGGACTTATGCGTCTTGTCGTTAACAGCATTCATAAGGACACTCCATTTTAGCGGCTAAAATTAGCGCCTCACCCCCCTGCTCTGCGTTTGCGTCGGGGTATCAACCTGGGCGCGACCGGACTCCGCGCTATAGGTGATGGTTTTTGCGCTACCAATTTCAGGTACTTTATCGAAATCTGAGCGCTTATGCTGCACAAAATCGCGTCCGCTTTGTTGGTAAATACTTTCCTTGTCGGCGTGTAGGATCACGCCACTGTGCGCAGCCGTTTTGTCGGCCTGCTGGGACAAGTAAATGTTGTAGATGGACGGCTTCAACGCTCCAGCTTTCTCCACATTCACGGTTTCCCACTTACCAGGCGCTTTCTCATCCTGAACGAGCTTCTGTCCGTTCATCACAAGTAGACGCTGCTTCATTTATCGCTCCGTTAATCGCTGCTGCGATAACTAAAAAAATGTGTCGGGGCCAGCGGCCCCGAATCCTCCGATTTTTATATCGTTGGAATCATTCTAGCCACTCTTTATTCGATAAATAGATTTATTTACAGGATATTAATGCCGCAAGTCATTATTGCGCATAGGTTTTTTTGACTTTTGACGGCGGAAATTTGGCAGGTGCGTCTTTCGTTCCCTATTCTCCCGCCAATGCACCTTCAGCATCAGGCATGGCTTCTTCCGCTGGGATCTCAGCAGCTTTCTGATGTTCCAGGCCGCTGCACGGCATGGCAACCTCAGCAATACGAGCAGAGAAATATTTGTCGAAGGGTTCCCAGTCCTGATATTCATCAGGAGACACCGCCATCGCTGTTAATCGACCGATCAAGCCGCAGATCCAGTCGGCACATTGGAGTGTCTGGAAGAGATAGCTTTCGCCTTGCAGCGGTGGCTCGATCATTGTCCGGCATTTTTCCGAGGCATCTTCGAACATGGCCAGGGTGCAGGCCTCTACGTTCTTCTCGCGCCATTCGTTCCCGGCCTTTTGTTCATCGAGTACCAGAATGAAGGTCGAATCTTGCTGAGCGCAAAAGCGGTCGATCTTGCGCACCGATTGCAGCAACTGACGTTTGAAAGTCGCTGTCGAATCATGGGCGATAGGATCTGTTGTCTTGTGTTCACCGGTATAGAACAGGTGCCCGCCTATGCTTTTGATGTGATTCAGGAGGCGGAAGGTTGACCGTCTAAGGACTTGGTACTTCGTGACGTTCCGGAGGGAATAGAGCTGCGAACCCTTCTTTTCCCACTGATAGGCAGGCAGGTTTTTGGGGTTGTCATTCACCAAATCCCAAGCCAGTAATTGGCATTTCAGCTTGTAGAAATAGATCGCGAATTCACGCACTTGATCGGCAGGGAGCAGGAGGCCACCGAGGCCAAAGACAGGGCTTGTCTTGTATTGCGGGTGATTGCGAGAGACGTATTGGCCGACGTGCCCGAATTCGTCCAGGTACGCGACGTAGTGCGTCATAGTGACCAGATTCCTTGCCTCAGAAACACGAAAGCCCGCTTGCTTGCGCATCGCGGGCCTCGGAAGGTAGGCACGAAGGTCTGACCCCTCATGCGTTGAGATAATTATTATTCGGCTATGACGGCCCCGTCAATCAAATTGACAAGAAAATTGGCAAGAATATTAACTTCAATGGGTATTGGGGTTTGGGGAGCAATGGAACCAAAAACCAACATAAGCCCTACCACCTCCGCTCAGAGCCCTCTTCCCAGGCATCTGCCTCGATAAAGCAATTACGCATCTCGGCCTCTTGGCTGATCTCGGTCAGCAGATCATGTACCGTCTTATCCAGTGCCTCATCGTTGCGATAGGGAATGCTCAGCGCGTAGTTGCCCGACTCAAGCAGCTTCATGCCGTAAGGTTCCAGGCAGTAACGCTCGATATTCTCCAGTGCCCGTTTTTTACCACGCACGAACTTGCTGTTGTTCTCGACGGCCAGGCGCAATATGACCGTCGCGATCCGTTCGGCATTGTCCACTGCCGGTGGGACCGTGATGTTGAGATGCTGGGTGATTTTTGCGGGTACGCCGATCGTTATGCCGCGATGCCGGAGGTAGCGGTAAAGCGTGCTTTTGGAAATGTGCAGTTTCTTGCCAATGGCGCTCACACTTAACCGACCCTCTCGGTACAGCGTTTCTGCGGCCATAGCGGTCGCTTCCGCCTGAGCGGGCAGCCCCTTCGGGCGGCCACCGACTCGACCACGTGACCGTGCAGCGGACAAGCCTGCCTGTGTGCGCTCACGAATCAACTCACGTTCGAACTCTGCCAATGAAGCGAACAGGTTGAACACAAAGCGGCCTTGCGCGTGGGTGGTATCGATGGGGTCATTCAGACTTTGCAGGCCAACGTTACGAGCGGCCAATTCACCGACCAGTTCGACCAGGTGCTTGAGCGAGCGCCCTAGACGATCCAGCTTCCAAATCACCACAGCATCACCGGCCCGTACATGAACCAATAATTTGTCCAGTTCCGGACGTGCGCTTTTTGAGCCGCTGGCAACGTCTTGATAGATCCGCTCGCACCCTGCCTTTGTCAGAGCATCGATCTGGAGGTCGGCGTTCTGATCCCGAGTACTCACCCGCGCATAGCCAATTTTCATCAAAAGTACCGTTTACTCAACAGAGAAATTGAAAATAGAACCTTGATTAACGATACCAGTATTTAAAACCATAATATGGGCTAACTCGGAGCTGGGCAGGTCTTCCGTTAAAGTTCTATAAAACGAGGGTTTTATCGAACCGTTGCGGCGCAGTGAGGATCGAGTGTATAAACACATAAACACCTAACATTGGAAAAAGTCATGAATACCACTCGCTGGAACGTCGCCGTCTCCACCGACACCGACCAATCGCTTCGCATGTTTCTGGCCAGCCAAGGCGGTGGCCGTAAGGGCGACCTGTCGCGCTTCATCGAAGAAGCGGTGCGGGCACACATCCTGGAGCTGAGCGCCGAACAGGCCAAGGTTTCCAATGCCCATCTGAGTGAGGCCGAACTGACCGAAGCGGTTGAAGAAGCGCTCGACTGGGCGCGTAAGCGCTGATGCGGGTTGTATTGGATACCAACATTCTGTTCAGTGCGCTGATCTCACCGCATGGGTCTCCTGATGCGATCTATCGGGCCTGGCGTTCAGCTCGCTTCGAGGTGGTGACTTCACGGGCACAGCTCGACGAAATTCGTCGCGCCAGTCGTTACCCCAAGCTTCAGGCCATCCTTCAGCCTGCCAAAGTGGGGGCCATGATCAATAACCTGCAACGCGCCGTGGTATTGGAGCGGTTGACCATTGAGGTTGAAGCCGATGATCCGGATGACTCTTTTCTGCTGGCCATGGCTTTGGCGGGCAATGCGGACTACCTAGTAACCGGTGATCGACGCGCAGGCCTCTTGCAGCGCGGACATATCGAACGCACGCGGATTGTCACCCCCGCCGTGTTCTGCGCCGAGGTACTGTGATCGATGCCGGTTGGTTTTCTGACTCAGGAGCAACGCGACGGCTTTGGTCGCTACATCGATGCGCCCAGCCGTGATGAACTGGAGCGCTACTTCCACCTGAGCGATGAAGACCGTGAAGCCGTCCAGGTACTACGGGGCAACCATAACCGCTTGGGCTATGCCGTTCTGCTGACTACCGTTCGCTTCGTCGGTGTTTTGCCGGACAAACCCACGGCTGTGCCGGTGGAAGTCCTGCTTGTGCTTTGTCGGCAATTGGCAATCGCCGACCCTGACTGTCTTGTACGTTATAGCGATCATCGTCGCTGGATACATGCGGCCGATATTCAAGAGCGCTATGGCTATCGCCACTTTACTGACCCAGGCATCGGCTTTCGTTTGAGCCGATGGCTGTATGCCCTTTGCTGGACTGGTACTGATCGTCCTGGCGTGCTGTTCGAACGAGCTACCTCATGGCTGCTCACACAGAAAGTCCTATTGCCCGGAATTTCCCAGTTAGAGCGCTTCATTGCCCAACTGCGTAGCCGGGTTGAAGAACGCCTCTGGTACACCTTGGGCCGCAGCGTGACCGAGGAGCAAAGACAGCACCTACAAGACTTGCTTCTGGTGGCCGAAGGCAACCGTAGTTCCCGACTGGATCAACTACGCTCCGGCCCGGTGATGGTCAGTGGCCCTGCACTGGTTCGGGCGCTGCGTCGGCTGGATGATGTACGCGGGTTGGGTATCGCCTTACCGGCAGCTGCGCATATCCCTCCCAGCCGCATTGCCGCCCTGGCTCGCTTTGCCAACACCGCGAAGGTCACGGCCATCAATCGACTGCCGGCGTCGCGCCGGTTGGCGACGTTGGTGGCATTCGCGGTTTCCTTGGAAGCCAGTGCGCACGACGATGCTCTGGAAGTTCTGGAAGCGCTACTGCGTGATATCTTCAACAACGCAGAGAAGGCTGACAAGAAGGCTCGGTTGCGTAGTCTAAAAGACCTGGATCGCTCGGCGGCAATGCTCGCCGCTGCGTGCAAGGTCGTGCTGGATAGCTCGATCAGCGATGACAATGTCCGTGCCCGGCTGTTCAACGACCTGCCACGTGTCACGCTGGAGAAAGCCCTGGAAGAGGTCAATGCGTTGATCCGTCCGGCCAACGATGTGTTTTACCTCGCTCTGGAGGAGCGCTACCGCAGCGTGCGCCGTTTCCTTCCTGACTTATTGAAACATATTCGCTTCGGCTTCAGCCCGGCGGGTAAGGGTGTGGCGGCTAGTTTGGACTGGTTGCAACTGAACTTGCCTCGCAGGAAGCCGGAGGATGACGTGCCGCAGGAGATCGTGGCCAAGGCTTGGCAGAACCACATCACTCGCGAAGATGGCTCCCTCGACATGGGCGCCTATGTCTTCTGCACGCTTGATGCACTACGCACGGCCCTACGCCGCCGCGATGTCTTTGTTGCACCCAGTTGGCGCTATGCCGACCCGCGTATCGGTCTGCTCGATGGTGCAGAATGGCTGTCGGCGCGACCGATCATCTGTCGCTCACTGGGCCTGACTGTGAACGCCAAAACCACCTTGGACGCCTTGTCTGCCGAGCTGGATGCGACTTGGTACGCAGTCGCCGCTCGCCTGCCCGACAATCCTGCGATCCAGTTGAGTGAGAATACAGAGGGCAAAACCGAGCTGTCCCTCGGAGCGCTGGAGAAGCTGGAAGAGCCCAACTCGTTGCTGCAACTGCGTGCAGCCGTGGCCGACTTGATGCCGCGTGTCGATTTGCCGGAAATCCTGTTAGAAATCGCCGCTCGTACCGGCTTCACTGAAGCCTTCACCCATGTGTCCGAACGCAATGCGCGGGCCGACAACTTGGTGACGAGTTTGTGCGCAGTGCTCTTGGGAGGAGCCTGTAACACCGGCCTGGAGCCCTTGACTCGCAACGACAACCAAGCGCTGCGCCGTGACCGGCTGTCCTGGGTGAGCCAGAACTATCTCCGTGACGATACCCTGTCGGCAGCCAATGCCATTTTGGTGGCTGCGCAGAGTCAACTGGAGCTGGCTCAGGTCTGGGGCGGCGGCGAGGTGGCCTCCGCCGATGGCATGCGTTTTGTCGTACCTGTGCGTACCGTACATGCCGGCCCTAACCCGAAGTATTTCGGTACCGGCCGGGGCGTCACCTGGTACAACCTGATCTCCGACCAGTTTTCCGGTCTTAACGCCATTACGGTGCCCGGCACCCTGCGCGACAGCCTAGTATTGCTCGCGGTTGTGCTGGAACAACAGACCGAATTGCAGCCCACACAAATCATGACCGATACCGGTGCTTACAGCGATGTGGTGTTCGGGTTATTCCGTCTGCTCGGTTATCACTTCTGCCCGCGCCTGGCTGATGTCGGCGGTACCCGCTTCTGGCGCACCCGCCCGGACGCGGATTACGGCAAGCTCAACGGACTTGCTCGCCAGTCAGTCAAGCTCGACCTGATCGCCGAGCACTGGGATGACCTGTTGCGTTTGGCTGGCTCACTCAAACTTGGCCGAGTGCCGGCGACAGGCATCATGCGCACCCTACAAACGGGAGATCGTCCGACCCGTCTGGCCCAGGCGTTGGCAGAGTTCGGACGGATCGAGAAAACCCTGCATACGTTGACCTACATTGATGATGAGTCCAAGCGCCGCGCCACCCTGACCCAACTGAATCGCGGCGAAGGCCGACACAGCCTGGCTCGCGCCGTGTTCCATGGCAAACGAGGCGAGCTTCGCCAGCGCTACCGAGAAGGCCAGGAGGATCAACTCGGTGCCCTGGGCCTGGTGGTAAATATCATTGTGCTATGGAATACCCTCTACATGACGGCTGCCGTGGAGCGGTTAAAGCAGCACGGCTACCCGGTACAGGACGAAGACCTGGCTCGTTTGTCGCCGCTGATCTTCGAGCACATCAATATGTTGGGACGGTACTCCTTCGCGGTACCAGAAGAGGTCGCCCGAGGTGAGCTACGGCCACTGCGTAATCCAGACGACGATATTTAGGTGCGCAGGTCGAACTCAGTGGGCTATGTTGTCAGATAGCTTAGATGGGATTGACCACAGCATTTCTCAATAAGTAGAAACACTGTGGCTTAGAGAGTTATCTCAGCGCAGCAGCAATACAGGCATGGTGGCTGTTCGAAGCATCGTCGTAGTCGTGCTTCCTACCAAAAACTGCCTGATGCGTGAATGCCCATAGGCACCCATGACCAGCAGATCAATGCCGTGCTCTGTCTGATAATCGTGCAGAGCCGACTCCACCTCACCTTGTCTGATTTCAGCTTGGACTAGGAAGCCAGCCGAGAGAAGCATGCTTTGTGCTTTTCCCAGTGCCTCGTGATTGCTCACCGAATCTGCACCGACCGTAACAAGATGAATGGGCAAGTCTTTGCAAAGCGAACTGGCGGCAAACATTTGGATGGTTTTGTAGGCTGTGGAGCTGCCGTCAAATGCGAGCATCACCTTTTCGGGCTTTTTATAGCTGTTGGCTGTGATCAGGATAGGCCGGTGAATTGTTCGCACTACAGCTTCTATCTGGCTGCCAAGGCTGTGCGCGTTGCGTGAGTTGTCTTCACCCACTCTTCCTATCACCAACAGTCGAATATCCTCCTGAAGGTCGCTCAGACTTTCTACCAAGTGTCCGTGGCGCTGCTTCAGCTCAGGAAACGCAGCGCCGGAAATGACCGTTCGCTCCCTGGCCTTTTCCAGCATGTGTTGGCCCTGTTCCAGAGCGAGTCTGGCGCGTTGGGCATCCAATGTAGCCAGCTCCTCCAGCAGATGCTCTCGACTGCCGAGACCAATATTTCCACTTAGGTCAGCTGCTGCTGGGTATTTCTCTTCATCCAATACGTGAAGCAAGGTAAGAGGCGCGTTGAGTCGCTGCGACGCCCATGCTGCGTAGTCGCAGACCGCCAATGAGGATTGTGAGTTATCAATACATGCCATTACGTGGGTCATTGTCGATCTCCTTAGTGGCTCATGAGCTTGTCGATGGCGCCAGGTTTGTCATGCACGCCAAAGCGGTCAACGATTGTGGCGCTGGCCTCATTTAGACCCAGCACTTCAACCTCGGCGCCCTCGCGACGGAACTTGATTACCACTTTATCCAGCGCGGCGACGGCGGTGATATCCCAGAAATGCGCCTGTGTCAGATCGATGGTGACCTTGTTGAGCGCTTCCTTGAAGTCAAAAACTTCGGTGAACTTGTCTGCCGAGCTGAAGAACACCTGGCCTACCACGCGGTAAGTCCGATGCGACTCCGTCTCTTCAAGACTGCTCTTGATATCGAGGTAATGTCCGACCTTGTTCGCAAAGAACAACGAAGCCAGCAGTACGCCGACCAACACGCCGTAAGCCAGATTATGCGTTGCCACGACCACCACAACGGTCGCGACCATGACGAGGTTGGTCGACAGTGGGTGCTCTTTCAGATTGCGCAAGGAATCCCAGCTAAAGGTGCCGATGGATACCATGATCATCACAGCAACCAATGCAGCCATCGGGATCTTGGAGAGCCATTCGCCGAGGAAAACGACCATCAGCAGCAAGAAAATGCCCGCGCACAATGTGGAGAGACGGGTACGTCCACCGGATTTCACGTTGATGATCGACTGGCCGATCATGGCGCAGCCTGCCATACCGCCGAGCATCCCGGCAGCGATGTTGGCAATGCCTTGACCCTTGCATTCACGGTTTTTGTTGCTGGTGGTATCGGTCAAATCGTCGACGATGGTCGCGGTCATCATGGACTCAAGCAGACCTACTACGGCCAAGGCGGCTGAGTACGGGAAGATGATGCGCAGAGTTTCAACGTTCAGCGGGACTTCAGGCCACAGGAAAATCGGCAGCGTGTCCGGCAGTTCGCCCATGTCACCCACAGTGCGGATATCCAGACCGAGGTAAATAGCAATGGCCGTCAGGGCCAGGATGCACACCAGCGGCGAGGGAATCAGCTTGCCGATCTTCGGTACATACGGAAACAGATAGATTATTCCGAGGCCCACTACGGTCATGGCGTAAACGTGCCAGGTCACGTTGGTCAATTCAGGTAACTGCGCCATGAAAATCAGAATCGCCAATGCATTCACAAAGCCTGTGACTACCGAGCGCGAAACAAAGCGCATCAGAGAGCCCAGTTTCAGGTATCCAGCGAGGATTTGAAGCGCCCCGCAGAGCAAGGTGGCTGCCAGCAAATACTGAAGCCCGTGATCTTTTACCAGGGTGACCATCAGCAGTGCCATCGCACCGGTAGCTGCCGAGATCATGCCGGGTCGACCGCCGACGAAGGCGATGACAGCACAGATACAGAAGGAGGCGTAGAGACCGACCTTGGGGTCGACGCCGGCAATGATAGAGAAAGCAATGGCCTCCGGGATCAGCGCGAGCGCGACCACGATCCCCGCGAGCACGTCTCCACGGACGTTGGAAAACCACGTTTGTTTGAGCGATTGCAGCATCAGAATATCCAAGGCAATGCACCACACGCACACCAGGCAGATGGCGAGCGCGTCGATACGAATTCAAGTTGTGAGGATTATTTGGCTGTGTGCCTTGGGTGTAAAAACCGGGCATACAGCAGTACGCGACCGCGAGCGAAACTAGCGGAAGCGAGATGTTGCGAGGGGGCGTAGCGCTAAGGCGGCGTAGGCTGCCAGTAGATCGTTTGGAGTACAGTCATGCTGGTGTTCCTGTAGCTCAAGAGGTATGGCTGAGCGATAAAGTATACAGTGAAGATATCGTCAAATGCGACCTGCTGCCTCGTTTGGGTCAGTTCTTCCAGCCGTGCTGATCTCCCTAGGGCAAGTCTTTCTAGATTAAACCGCGACGAACTCCGCTGTCAGGCAGTGTACACATGGTGGAGAGATCAATTCAGATCCTCCTGGGGTCGATAGAGAAATCGGAAAAAATCGTACGCTAAGCATTCGGCCTGTCAGGTTGAGGCCATAGAGATTGACGCCTTGGCGTCAGAAAATGCAGAAAGCGGCCCTAGTCTGACGCGGTGCCAGTGAACCGCCTGACGCCGAGTTGAAGCCGTAAACTCAGCAACCTTCGATCAACTCGCCGAACAGTTCCTTAACCTTTGCACGTGCCTCGACCAGCGCAACTTGGCCTTGCTCAGTGATCTCATAGACACGCCGTTCACGTCGCCCGGTGCGTTCGTGGCGTGAGGTCAAATAGCCCTTCTTTTCCAGCCCGTGCAGCATTGGGTATACCGTCCCGGCGCTCAGCTCGTAGCCGTGTCGTTGCAGTTCTTCGATGATTCCCAGTCCGAAGACGGGCTTCTCGGCTGCATGGTGAAGTATGTGCAGGCGGATCAACCCGCCGTACAGGTCTTTATCTGTCATTTTTCGTGCCTCACAGCGCGATACTCAACAGCCAACCCGCTGCACCGCTGCCGACGACAACTAGCCACGGCGGGAGCTTCCAGAACATCAGTGCGACAAGGGCGACCAGGGCCAAGACAAAGTCTTGCGGCTGAAATATGGCGCTAGTCCATACAGGGTGATAGAACGCGGCCAGCAGCAGGCCAACCACCGCCGCATTGACCCCAGCCAGCGCGGCTTGCATGCCTGTATTGCGACGCAGGCGCTCCCAAAATGGCATGGCTCCCACAACCAGCAGAAAAGAGGGTGCGAAGATAGCCAGTAGGCACACAATACCGCCGACCCAGCCAGAGGGAGCGGTGCTCATCGAAGCACCAAGGAACGCGGCGAATGTGAACAATGGGCCGGGCACCGCTTGAGCCGCCCCGTACCCCGCGAGGAAGGATTCATTACTGACCCAGCCGGAGGACACCACTTCGGCTTGCAGCAGCGGCAACACAACGTGGCCACCACCGAACACTAGTGACCCCACACGATAGAAGGCGTCCACTACCACCATCGTTGGACTTGGCAGCAATTTTGCCAAGATCGGTAGGCCAATCAGCAGGGCAAAAAATAACGATAGCCAAAGTGCGCCGGCCCGGTGACTGACCGTGATAGGTAGTGGGTCGTGCTCAACAGTATGTGCTGGCTTGAACAATAGTCGGCCTATGATGCCTGCGGCAGCAATCACACCAACCTGCCCCCACGCGGACGGTACGAGCAGGACAGCACAGGCGGCAATCGCCATTATTGTGACTCTCAGCCCATCCGTACACAGGTTGCGCGCCATGCCCCATACCGCTTGGGCGACTACGGCAACGGCCACCACTTTTAGGCCATGCAACGCGCCCGGCGAAACGGAATCCCCATAGTTGGAAATGCCCAGCGCGAACAGGATTAAAGCTACGGCCGAAGGCAGCGTAAAGCCTGTCCAAGCAGCCAGCGCCCCGCTATATCCAGCCCGTGATAGCCCCAACGCTATGCCGACCTGGCTGCTTGCTGGGCCTGGAAGAAATTGGCACAGCGCCACTAAATCAGCATAGCTGCGTTCAGACAACCAGCGCCGTCGTGTGACGAACTCGTCACGGAAATAGCCTAAGTGCACGATGGGGCCGCCGAAGGAGGTCAATCCAAGTCGTAGAAAAATAAGAAAAACCGACCATGGGCTGCGGTCATCGGTGGAGGTATTAGTCATGCGTTGGCCTACCTGATTTTCCACAGATTAATCCATAATAATCGAACTTCGATAACGAAATTCGATTTTATAGCTGCCCAAAACGACTGGAGTACCGTGCAATTCGTACTGGGTGTCGCAATGCAAGTAATCGATGTTGTGCTAGCCGCTGGTTTTGTCTGCTAGCACAGTTCATTAGCAAAACACGCTTGGCCTTAGCGTACGATTTTTTCCGTTTTCTCTATTGCCCCCCTCCTGGTCACTCCGAATGCAAATAACTGGTCAAGAATGCAGCCGGCTGGTCAATAACGGCGCCAATGGGTGGTCAAGTTGCGCAATGGTTTTATCGAGTCGGATGCCTGGGAAGAGGGCTCTGAACGGAGCTAGTCGGGCTTACGTTGGTTTTTGGTTCCATTGCTCCCCAAACCCCGTATTTTATTAACTCGTATGGCAAGTTTCACAGCCCCGCAAGGTGCTGTGAGCGCAGCGCCTGGAGCCAGGCGCGCGCCTTAAATGTTTAGCCTTCGACCAGGGCAACCATTTTTGCAGTAGTAAGATCAGCCTCGAATTCCTCGCCGCTGATCTCGTTCTTAAACCAGGCCAGGCCGGTTTCAGTTGGGCGCTTGGTCTGGATCAGCCGGCAAAGGTCGCCGTTGATTTCGACCTGGACAATAGCCTTCTTGATCTTGGTATGGTCTGCTTCTTTCGGCGTCTTCTTCCCGCCATCGCCGGCCCCATCCTCTCCGCCTTCTCCACCTTCATCGTCGTCATGCTCGGCGTCCGTCTTGCCGTTGAATGCGTCGATGGTATGAGGGTCGCGCTCGGTTCCCTCATCCAGAAACTCCCGCAACAGCTTGACGGAACCGCGTGTGATTTCCTGGTTCTCGTCTGCCAGCCAGTCGGCTACCTCTTGAGGCTTGTCCTTGTGGGCAGTTAGCAGCTCGTTCACCAGGGTAATGTCAGCGATACGGCCGCTATCGAACGCCTGAGCGATTACAGGGGGCAAATTGAGTAAGGCTGCGTGTTGCGTGATGTATGCCGGCGACTTGCCCCAGCGTTTGGCAATCTCGCCTTTTTTCATGCCTGACGCCAAACGCTGGTCAATGAGCTTGGCTATTTCTCGCGCCGTGTGACCCTCGCGCTGGATGTTCGCCACCACCTGGTCATCAGGCACAAAGTCGTTGTCCACGATTGCACGGATGGTCGTCCTATGTGCCCATTTGGAGCCACGATAGCGCCGCGCTCCATCGTTGATGATGTAGTGTCCTGGCTTGTCCGGGTTCTCCCGTACCGAAATTGGTTGCTTCACACCGCGAGCTTTAATGGTCGCTCCGATTTCAGCAATCATTTCAGGGCGAAAGCCTGGATTGTCTTCCAGCCGCGGTTGATGGGGATCTTCGTCAATCAGAGTAAGGTCCAGCTCCTTCAGAGCGCTTTCCTCAGCGGCCGCCTGAGTCTTCAGGAGGCCCGAAAGTTTCATACCACCCAATCCCATTCCGCCAGGCTTCTTCGGCGTCACAGCGGCTTCCTGGGGCTTCTTGTCGGTATTGGCGCTCATTGGATAACCTCCATCTTTTCAAACACGTACTGAGTCATTGCACAAATCTCTTTTGTCGCATCACGCGCAGCGGTTTTCTTGATTTCCCACACAGGAATTTGATTACCCAATGCCTCAGCGATGCTGTCACGTTGGCGGATGTCAAAAGGCATTACCAAGTCGGCATAGGCCTCGCGCAAGATCGCCATGTTTTCAACGTGACGCGGAATCTTGACGTTGTAGCGGTTCGGCAGCATTCCGAGGAATTGCAGGGCCGGGTTTGCTTCGCGCAGGTTCTGAATGACGGCCACCATTTTTTCCATGCCCTGCAGGCTGTATGGCTCCAGCTCCACCGGAGACATAACAAAATCAGCGCTCAACAGTGCCGATGCCATTACGTTGCTGAGGAATGGCGGCGTGTCGATCAGGCAAACATCGAAATACTGCGAAAGCGCCTCAACATGGGTGCGCAACAGCGTTGCAGCATCTTCCAGGTCAAGCTTTTCAATGTTGGCCAAGCGATCATCATTGTGAATCAGGGTGATACCCGAATTATCGCGGTCGGCAAAAAATGACAACACAAGGTCTGGCGAATCATCAAACATCTGGCTAGCGAACAGGCCGCACGCATGGGCCTCTAGGGTGTAGCTCGCGTTGCCCTGTGGATCGAGGTCGATCACAGCCACGCGCAGGCCACGGCGCGCACCATCGAACGCTAGGTGGCAGGTCGTCATGGTCTTCCCTTGCCCCCCCTTCTGAATCGCATTTGCCAGTGTCTTCATCTTCATTTTTAAGATTCCGTTTTTTTGTGTGCCTGTTCCCACTTCTTCACAATGAACGCCTGGTGCGCTGGAAGAATCGCCGTTACCCGCTCGTACCCGCTCGGGACCGCACTCTGCTCCTGGAACGCTGACCACACTCGCCGTACTGCCTGCGAGATTGCCCCCGCCGTCAATTTCAACTCCTGCGCGTAGTGCGCTTGAGGTTTGCCCAATACCAAAACCCCGTGCGCTATCTCCAGCGTCTGAGGCGATACATTCAGGTCTTTGGTTGTTTCCGCAAACTGGGCCTCGGTCATGGTTTTTTTGGTCATGGATCATACCCATAATTAGCTCCGCACCTGGCAAGTTGATCAAAGCGGTGTCCGCCGCTGCATGCCGATAAGTTTAGCTAAACTATAGTGTACGGTCAAGAATTTTAGCCGCTAAAAACCATTTATTTAGCTAAATAAAAAGGCCCCATAGGGCCTTTATCGTCATTTCTAAGATTTCTCGCTAACCGTCGGCTTGGTCAACCACAACCCAACACTTGGCGCCGTTTTGGTCGTCACCACCTTCGGCAATAAACACGTGACCACCTTCGTCTACGGCGTAAGCTCCAGGACGTTCATGAACCGCATCCCGTAGGCAGTTTTTCCATCCATACACTTCACCTTGCCAGACCAGCACAACACCATCACGGTGATCCTGGTTGCCTGCACGCCATTTGGCGACGGTTGCGTGTAGCGCGCGATAAGCTGATTCATTGTCGATTCCCTATCTGTTTGTAGGTAGATCCTGCCGACCCTTCGCGTGGTGAAATTGAGTTACTTAACGCCTTTGGGCTTGAACACCGACACAAAGAAGGTGAGTGCTACCAGGGCTGCGAAGTGCAGGGTAAATGTCCATCCTGCGTGGCTGCCTGGAGTGTCCCAGTGCCAAAGCATCAACACCCCTTGAAATACTACGTCGAGAGCCAGCAGCCAGCGTAGAACCGGCCAAACGAGCGCGACAACAACCCACAAAACCTTAACGGCCCCCGAGAAAGCCTTTTTAGTCGCACCAGGCCCGCTAGGCGCTTTTAGGGGTGCCGACTCAGGAACAGCATTAAGGGCCTCTTGGGCGCCTTCGCTACCTGGAAACTTGTATACGTTGTTAGCCATAACTTGACCCCTCCCATGCGATTGCATGAACATGCTACCTGCAAGCACCTGGCTTGGGCTTGATGTGTCCGCATCGGGTCAAGTGCCCCGGAGCAATCCGGGGCGCTTCAATCACCGTGGCGGATAAGCCAGGCTTTTTGCCTTCTCTACAGCTTCCGCTGAAAACTTCCCTTTGGCGTCACCTTCCAAGCTGCAAGCCGACAGGTTAGCTCGCTCTCTTAGCTGTTCCGCTTGGCGGGTCAGCAGTTGAGCCTTGTGCGTTGCTTCTGCCGCCTGGCGAGTCAACTCCTGAATGGTGTCTCGGCGCTGTTGCAGGTCTGTGGTTACAACCCCTGGCAGTAAATCAATCCAAGGCATAATACGCTGCTGATTCATCGGGTTCCGACTCCGGTCATTGACCTGGGCAAATTGCCCGGCCCTGAATTGCATTATAGGGCTTAAAGTCCTATTTTTCCATATTTATTTAGCTAAAGATCGGATTTTAGCCGCTAAAATTCTTATTTCTGGTGTCCAACCCATATGCGCTCTATGCCCGCCATATCGGCCAAAATAGCCCACGCGGCATAGGGAATATGTGCATCGCCGCCAGTCCAGCGGCGGATTTGTCTGCCACCATGAATGCCTAACAGTTTTGCAGCGTCGGCCCCACTAAGACCTCTTGGCGGATCAATTCGCAAAAGTATTTCCCGAACCTCTTCCGGGGTAGGCTGCTCCCAACCAGCCGCTGGCCGGAAACACTCCGGCCTAATGTCAAACCTGACAGTATCTGTCATTCGCTGTCTCTCTTTTCTATTCTGGTGTCCATCCGGGCTTTTGCCCTGGCCTGGTTGAGTCTTGTCTTTGCCGATTCAGCCCATTTCCGAACCTGGAACGCCTGGTGTGCAGGCAACACGGCATCGACCAACACAAAACCTGGGGGGAATGCTCACGTCTAATTTAGACAGTTCCCTATCCAGTATCTCAAGAATGCTTAGGTCATAGGAAATATGAGCCTCATGCAATTCCATCGTGTGCATACAGGCATTAAGTGGACTGCCGGAATAGCAAACCATCAGGTCATAATCCCCCACTTCATCCAGCCCCCGGCGCTTGAGGTCGTCGTGCTTCGCGATGGATCGAGCAAGCGTTACGCGGTATGTCTGTATTCGTGTTTCTAACTTCAACTTTCGCTTAATTGGCTCGCTCGTCAGACTGTCTAAATCAGCGCTAGAGTCGGGCACTGTACCCGCTGGTCGCGGCCCTACATCCTTTCCCCACGAGTACTGCGCCAGTAACTGCGCTATCGCCTCCTTGTCGGCTTCGTTGCGTACCTGGCTGGCCTTTTCGTTGAATGTCATTGGTCTGTCCCAGTAGAAAAAGCAAGCCCGGTGGTTAACCGGGCTTTTTGATCAGTCAATGGCGGTCAAAATGGCCTGCGCTTCCGCGTGCTCCAGCGCGAATTCTCGCAACTTGTGGTAAAGGTCAATGAACCGATCTGACTCGTTTTCAGGGATGCGTGCCGCCAAAAGACGGCCCAATACGAAAAGCATCAGCGTGACCCCCGCAGCCTCTGCACTCATGCGCTCGGAGCAATAATTATCTGCGATCACCACATGCTGCTCTTTGTCAGTGTCCAGCGCTGCAAAAAAGCCGCCGTTACTGAGGGTGTAAAAATTCCAGTACCCGCGCTGGTAGTTCTGCACGAAACGATCGGCATGGACGTACAGCAGGTTTTCACCGGCCATGAAGTATTTGCCGAAGTAGGTAGGGAAGAAGTCGAGGCGGTCAGCATCTGCAACGATGGTGGAGGTAACGGGGGTGCTTTCTTGATCTTGAATAATCATCGGTTTGTTCCGGTATTGACCTGAGCTACATGCCCGGCCTTCAGGAACAAGTATAGGGCTTAAAGCCCTATTCCGTCAAACTGTTTTAGTGGATTCTGTCGTTCTGCGAGTAATTTTCGCAGGGACTTACTACCCTCAAAATAGGCCGCTGCGAAGGCTTAGCATCCTTCGCCTGGAGCTGCGCCAGACGCTCTACAGACGCCGCCAGCCGATCTTTAAGGGCCTGGACTGCGCTAGTCCACTGATCCAAATCGTAAGCGGTGGCACGCTTGCAGGAGAGCAAGGCACTCTCATCCAATACGCGATTGGCGACTTCTTGCCAGCCCTGAACCTCACGCACTCCAACGCAAGCATGGTAGTGACTGTTTGCCAGGCGAAAAAGGCGATCAGTTTCAGTGCGCAGAACAGCAACTTTGACAGTATTCATCGGATGAACTCCGGTAAATGACCTGGGCAAACTGCCCGGCCTCTATGCATCAATATAGGGCTTTAAGCCCTATCTAGCAAGTAACTTTCGTGACTGATTGCTAACACTTGGGGGGCTTTCCGGCACTTCCCTTTGGTGTCCAACCTGCCTTGCACTCTCGAATGAGAACGAAAATACTGTCCATTTTTTGAATGGCTAAGGATCATATGGCTGTCGATTGGAAGACCGTAGGCTTACCGATATGACTGCAAGCTGGGACGCTTGAAAGACCAGGCCCTGGCACGGCTGTTGGTACAACGAAAGGCCAAATCCGCGCCCGACGCCTGGCGTTAGGAATTGCGGCATGTTCGGTCAATCAAGTAATTGAGCCTTTCCGTCACTTGTTAGGGGTCGAATCAGATCGCGTTATTGCCGCTCGATGCGGCGCGTCCATTTCCAGCGTGACAACCTATCGCGAATCTCTAGGCATCCCGGCGAAGCCTCGGCCAGTCCCGCTTACACGACAGCAACGTATCCCCTTAGATCATCCTGTGAGGCCCTACAAGGCGCTTCTCGACCTTGTCAGTGAAGGACATTGCGAATCTTGCAAGCGTGTCTCTCGCCACAGCCAAGGCATCGCGGGAGGCATTCGACTTCAAGCCTGCAGCACCATTGCCAGAAACTCCTGAACGGGCCTCGATACAGAATTATCAAGGCCCGTGGCTTGGGTACGAGTCATTATTTGGCAGCATCTCTGCGGCAAAAATCAGTAGGGCAGTGGGGGTGCCTATCTCAATCGTTGAACAACGACAGGCGTTCTTGGGTGTCACGCCATATCAGCGCCTATCGCGCGTAGATCGCTACGAGCATCTAGTAGGTGTCGTTCCCAACAATGTGTTGGCAAAACTTGCAGGCGTGTCACCAGCTCGCATTGCGGACATTCGCAAGCGCAAATACTCAAAACGCGAACCGTCTTAACACTTGAGGGGCCAATACACTTGGCCAGCCCTCCATCAGTCACCAACAACCTCAACAGCCTGACACTTGGGGGGCCGATTCGAACCGCTCTGTCAGTATCAGGTCAACAGCTCGGCACGGATCTGCATTAATTCCTACTGACACTTGGGGGGCTTTTTGATTAGGACGCACACACGGCCAGCACCTGGTCAACTCCAGCAAGCCCCGGCGGGCAGGATCTGCATCAACAATCGCTTAACACTTGGGGGGCTTTTTGACCTGGACGCACGCACGGCCAGCACCTGGTCGACTCCAGCAAGCCCCGGCCAGCAGAATCTGCATCAACAATCACTTAACACTTGGGGGGCTTTTTAACCTGGATGCACGCACGGCCAGCACCTGGTCAAACTCAAGCAAGCCCCGGCCGTCAGGATCTGCATCAACAATCGCTTAACACTTGGGGGGCCTTTTAACCTGGACGCACGCACGTTCACACTTGATGGACAGTGAGGCTTCTTTGATTAAATAAGGATTAGAAAAGGATTAGGACATATTTTCCATTCTGCGCTATCCCTTACTGCGCAAGGCCTACAGCCAATTTAACCCTGTGGATAGTGTGCACCGTATCCCATACTTTCGTGCATCGTATCCCACGTCGAAAAATACGTTTATCCAGCAAGCCCCGGCCAGCAGGATCTGCATTGACGTTCTGCCAACACTTGAGGGGCTTTTAATTCTAAAAGGCAGCTCGATGCTAGATCCGACCACCGACCAAGAACCCACCTCCCTTCTGGTGTACCCATCATGGGCCTCTAACGCGCAGGAAGCGTTTTAGTCTTGTGGTTTCTTGGAAGCGACGATGCAAAGGGGGCTTTTTCCCTTTGCGTAGCGAAGCGATCAAGGCGGCGCGAAGCGACGTTGACTGCCTTCGGGGTGAAGGACGCTTGCGGCCGAGGGGCGTAGCCCCTGGGGGGATGGGAGAGCCGCTTGCGGCTCGGGAGGGATCGAGAAGGGGGGTTTCCCCCCTTCGGCGCGGTTGGTTAAAAACAGGGTTTATAAATAAGGGTTTAAAGAAGGGGTTTAAGAGAAAGGGTTAGATGCACCACAAAAATGCTCGCAAACCATTGATTTTACAGGGGTTAACGCCAGAATGGCGGCCCCTCAAGTGTCGGTAGCCAGGCCCCTCAAGTGTCGGTACTTCTGCCCCTGATGTGTTAGGTCGGTCGCCCCTGATGTGTTAGCAAGCAGCCCCTCAAGTGTTAGTACAAAATGGCGGTTATCCACGCGGTTATCCACAAAAACGGTGGATAACACCCAGTTGGTTGCCGCGATTTCGATCAAAAAGGCTTGACCTGGGGTGCATAGAGAAAACGGAAATTTTCGTACGATAAGCCCTGCTGACAGTCCCAAACCCTTGCGTTGTGCAGTCGGTGTCCGAATGGAGTACACCTCACTCAGGCGTCAGGATGATTACTCGCCCCACGTCAGATTAGGGTCTATTTCTGCATTTTCTGACGCTGCAGCGTCCACCTCTACGACCTCAACCTGACACAGAACGCTTAGCGTACGAAAATTTCCGTTTTCTCTATTCGCCCCACCTGATGCCCAGCTCACGGTTTTAGCGATTCTGAGGCCGAAAAAAGGGGGGCTTAGCCCCCCAAGTGTTAAGTTCTGCCTTTTCCTGGCCCCTCAAGTGTTAGGAGTTGCCCGAATTGTCCCGCATTTGTCCCCATCACTAGCGAACGCAGTGGATGAAATCCTTCTCGACCCATGTTTTCTCAACCAGACCTATTTCCTCCAGCTCTTTGCATGCCTCCCTCGACTGCTCGGCCCATTTCTTCTTGCGGGTAGACTCTGATCCGCAGATGAGGCGGAACGTCTCCAGCTTGAGTGGGTAGGGGGTTGCGTGTGTCACGAAATAATCGAACATCCGGCGTGCGGTTGGGGAAAGGGTTCGGTACTTCGACCACATAACTTTCGAGTAATGATCGTTGGCAAACAGCACAACCAGATACGGGTCAAGCTGGGCCTTGCATACCGCTCTCTTTTGACCGTCTTTCTCTATGTCAAAGTCGCCTAGTAGTGAAAGGTTTTTAAGGGTGCTGTGCCGTGGGGATTTGATCGAAAAGCACGTTGCTTTGAGCCGCTTTAGACAGCTTAGCGCCCGGTTGTAATAGAACTTGTTGATGTGCCAACCAAGGTCGGTGCAGAGCTGGTAAAGCGTGAATTCCACATTCCGGCCCAGCGGTGAATGCTTCGCGTACTCTAGGATCTGCTGCCAAACCAATTCATCATCGTCTGCACGCAGCTCAATCCCGGTGTACGTGATTTCAATCTCTTGGTTGTAGTGGTAGATCAACTTGTCTTCGCATGCCGCTCTCTTTTGCCCCTTGTTCCTGGTAGTGAAGACAGCCGATCGGCCCCAGTCATTCGGGATAGCGCGTAGGTCGTCGTCCCACGGGGCTACTTGAAATAGCGACATTTCCATTTGTTGCATTTCAGTGATGGCCGCTACCATCTTTTCGTTGTTCTTCCGCTCTTGTACTGCATCCGCAATATCGTCAATTGGTGTCCGGGGTGATTTCTTGGATGTGCCTTTTGTGGGCAGGCCGGCAAGCTCTGGTTGCTTGCGTGTACTAAGGGCTGCGTCCAGGTGGTCGGCTACGGTGCGTTTCTTGGGGCGAGCGGCTACCGCGGCCGGCGCATCGCTTGCGCCTGGTGACGGTGTAGGGGCATCGAAATCAATCATGCTGGATTCGGTCACTGCTGTAGCAATAGCAGGAACCGATTGGACGCCAGGCAGGGAAGTCGCTGCAACATAAACAGACTTTGCAGCCTGCAACGCTGCCTCTTCGGGCGACAGCCCGGTTTTCACCAGCTCCGCAATGTGCTTTCGAGCGGCGTTTGTTAGGTCGGCCATTGTCACTCCTTTACATATAAACAGCCGGCTAAATCCGGCTATGTCACCCCGTGCCGTGCAAATCTTACTCGCCTGTGCCAGCGGGATCACGCGCAATAGAAAAATAGCGTTTACCGAAACTACGCACAAAATGTAAGATGGCCGTTATACGGGGAGACGATTTGCTAACCAAAGGATACTTTAGCTAAAGAATCTTCAACGGTCAAGAATTTTAGCGGCTAAAATTAGCCCTGCATCGAGGCACCGACCGACTGTGCATAATGCCATTTTTTTTACTAACGTCCTGCGTTTGCTGGGTGAGCGGGGCATGACCAAGCATGAGCTAGCCAAGCTCACGGGCGTCTCTATTTCTGTTCTATCTGAGATTACAAACGGGAAGGGCAACCCCACCCTAAAGACCCTTGCGGCCATTGCTGAAGCCCTGCAAACGCCATTGCCCATGCTTTTGGAGTCCACCGACTTAGATAGCAAGGTTCTGGACGATGCCGCAGGGACTCATGTGCCATCAAGCCTACCACCCGGCTACTGTCGTTATTGCGCGACTCTGACCAATCATCAGGCGTTCCAGGTGCGTAAGTGGCACGAGTACAATGTTGCAAAGATCCGGGAAAAATCTAACGCGCCATAACATCAAAAATTTTAGCGGCTAAAACCAAGGCTCCTAACAAGGGGTCTTTTTTTTCAGCCCTGATTGGTGTTTGGCACAACCGGTCGCCTGCCTGGCGCAAGCGGTCGGTGTTTTATGAATAGCGCGGGATGCGTGCAGCGATAAAGTCACGGAAGACAAAGTGAAGTTTTTTATCATTGATAAAAACGATGCTGCGTTATTGCCCTTAACTATGTTTCGGTATATCGTTTGCCACATTCGCACCTGTGACGAATTTGGAGCAAACGATGAGTGAACAAAACACCGACCAGGAAACGGTCAAAAAGCGCGTTACCGAGCGCCTACGTCGCGACCTGGGGCCTTTGGTTGAGGGTGCGCTAAACGACCCAAAAACTACCGATATCCTGCTTAATGCGGATGGGCAGCTCTGGCTGAAACGATTGGGTGAGCCAACCCGTGTCATCGGGACGATGGAGGCATGGCGCGCAACGTCAGTCATAAAGACGCTCGCCGGTCTGCTCGGTAAAACCGTTGGGGCAAAAGAGCCAATCCTTGACGGCGAATTGCCTTTCGGCAATGAACGATTTGCCGGCCAGCTCCCGCCAGTGGTTTCGTCTCCGTGCTTTGCGATCCGTAAACCCGCCATCACGGTCTTCCCGCTCGACAGCTATGTCGAACAGGGGATCATGACTCAAACGCAATGTGACGCCATCAAGAAGGCTGTACGCGACCACAAGAACATTCTTGTGGTCGGTGGAACCGGCTCGGGCAAGACAACTCTCATCAACGCCGTTATTCAAGAAATGGTCGATAACGACCCGAATGAACGTGTGTTCATCATTGAAGACACGGGCGAAATCCAGTGTTCCGCCATTAACTGCGTTCAGTACCACACCACGCTTGAAGTCAGCATGACTGACTTGCTCAAAACGACCCTCCGGATGCTGCCTGATCGCATCATCGTCGGTGAAGTCCGTGGTTCAGAGGCACTCGACCTCTTGGACTCCTGGAACACCGGCCATGACGGCGGCGCGGGCACGCTCCACGCAAACAGCGCTGAATCTGCCTTGCAACGCCTCAAGTCCCTCGTCACCCGCAACAAGCACGCTCCATCCGATATTGAACCGCTGATTGCTGAGGCGGTTCACGTAATCGTGCAAATCAACCGGAAGTCAGAAGTCCGCCGAGTAGAAGCGATTCTCGAAATCGTCGGATATGAAAACGGCAACTACATCACCAACACCCTCTAGGAGTAACACCCATGCAAAACAAAACTTCCCGCGTTAACAACAAGGCACTTTTCGCCGCAGGTGCAGCGCTGATTATGCTTCTGAGCGCTCATCCCGCATTCGCGTCCAGCACCGCTGGGGGCGGTCTTCCTTTTGATGACTGGTTTACAACCATCCGCTCGTCCATCACGGGGCCATTCGCCTTTACCGCGGCGATTGTCGGCCTAGTTGGTGCCGGTGCCACGTTGATTTTCGGCGGAGATATGAACGGTTTCCTGCGCACCTTGATCTTCATCGTCCTAGTGTTGTGCTTCATCGTCGCAGCACAAAACACCTTGTCGGCAATCACCGGCCAAGGCGCTGAAATCACCGCTGCGCAGGATATGGCTGCGAAGTCTGCCGGCTGGATCACCAGCAAGGTCGAGGCTGTTCACTCGGCTACTGCTCGCTTGGTAGTAGGAGCGTAAACCCCATGGCACTACGCAAGATCCCTATTCGTCGGGCCGGCAATCGCCATAACCTTTTCATGGGTGGGGATCGTGAAATGGTTATGTTCAGCGGTTTGCTGGCCGCCATCTTGGTCTTTGCTGCGCAAGACTGGCTGGCCTTTTTCCTGGGCGTTGGCATGTGGTTCGCCTCGCTTTGGATGCTGCGCAAGATGGGCAAATCTGACCCTCTTATGCGCTTTGTCTATCTGCGCAACCGCCGATACAAGCCCTTTTACCCGCCGCGTGCCACTCCCTTCCGCGAAAACGGCACCTCTCAAGGGAAGCAATACAAATGATTGAATCACTGCTCATCTCAATTGCGGTCGTGGGCGTCCTGTTGGTGCTGTTTTTGCTCTCGCAGGTACGCAAGGTCAATGAAGACCTTCGACTCAAAAAACATCAGTCCACCGAAGCTGGCCTTGCCGATCTTCTCAATTACGCTGCTGTCGTCGATGACGGCGTGATTGTTGGCAAGAACGGTTCTTTCATGGCTGCGTGGCTGTACAAAGGATCTGACAACGCCAGTGCAACCGATGTAGAGCGGGAAATGAACTCGTTCCGCATCAACCAGGCGCTGGCCAACATGGGCAGTGGCTGGATGGTTCACGTCGATGCAGTCCGTAGGCCAGCTCCGAACTACAGCCATCCAAACCAATCGAATTTCCCTGACCCGGTATCGGCAGCAATTGACGAAGAACGTCGCCGTACCTTTGAAGGGCTGGGTAATTTGTACGAAGGTTTTTTTATCATCACCGTAACGTGGTTCCCGCCAATGCTTGCCGAGCGCAAGTTTGTCGAGCTGATGTTCCATGACGATTCAGACAAGCCAAACAACAAAGCACGCACGCATCACTTGATCGACTTCTTCAAAAAAGAGGTCAAAAACATCGAATCGCGCATGTCCTCCGCTGTGTCCATGGAGCGCCTGCGTGGTCAAAAAATGATGAATGAGGACGGGTCAACCGTCACCCATGATGAGTTCCTGCAATGGCTCCAGTTCTGCGTTACCGGCATAAATCATGCCGTGATGCTGCCAACCAATCCGATCTACATCGACAATCTGATTGGGGGCAAAGAGCTGTATACCGGCGTAACGCCAAAGCTGGGCCGCAAATTCATCCAGGTAGTCGCCATTGAGGGGTTCCCTCTGGAGTCCTCGCCCGGAATCCTGACGCGCCTTGCTGAGCTGCCTGTTGAATATCGCTGGTCGAACCGTTTCATCTTCATGGATCACCATGAGGCTGTGTCGCACCTGGAGAAGTTTCGCAAGAAATGGAAGCAGAAGATCCGGGGGTTCTTTGACCAGGTATTCAACACCAACGGCGGCACTGTCGATGAGGATGCCGTTTCTATGGTGGCCGATGCTGCATCGGCTATTGCTGAAACCAATAGCGGCATGGTTGCGCAAGGCTTCTATACCAGTGTCGTAGTACTGATGGACGAAAGTCGGTCAGTGGTGGAAACGGCCGCGCTCCAGCTTGAAAAGGCTATCAACGCGATGGCGTTCACCGCTCGCGTCGAAACCATCAACACCATGGATGCCTTCATGGGTTCACTGCCAGGCCACGGCGTAGAGAACGTGCGCCGGCCTCTCATCAATACGATGAACCTGGCCGACTTGATCCCGACAAGCACCATCTGGACCGGCGAGAACTTCGCACCTAACCCACTGATGCCGCCTAACTCGCCGCCGCTGATGCACGGGCTTACCAGTGGTAACTCGCCTTTCCGAGTCAACATTGATGTGCGCGACTTGGGGCACACCATCATGTTTGGCCCGACTCGGGCGGGTAAGTCTACGCACCTGGCAATCCTCGCCATGTCATGGCGCCGATACTCCAATGCCAGGCTGTTTACATTCGACAAGGGTATGTCGATGTATCCGAGCTGCAAGGCTGCTGGGGGGGCTCACTACGTTGTGGCAGGGGCCGGCGAAAAGCTCGCTTTCGCTCCCTTGTCCAACCTGGTGACTCGCTCGCGCCGTGCATGGGCAATGGGCTGGATTGACGACCTGCTGGCATTGAACGGCCTCAAGACCACGCCAGAACAGCGCAACCTAATTGCCGAAACCATTATTGAAATGGGCACGGTCGAGGAAAAAGAAGGGCGTCCGGGAACGCTGTCTGAATTCACCGCGAAAGTTCAGGACATTGACATTCGGGCGGCACTCAAGGACTACACCATTGACGGCCTTATGGGTCACTTGCTCGATGCGGAAGAGGATCAGCTCTCTATTTCCGACTTCATCACTTTTGAAATCGAACACCTGATGGACTTGGGGGATCGCTACGCGCTGCCAGTCTTGCTTTACCTGTTCATGCGAATTCAAGAAGCGCTGGATGGTCGGCCAACCCTGATTATTCTCGATGAGGCTTGGCTAATGCTGGGTCACGATGTGTTCCGCGAGAAAATCCGCGAGTGGCTTAAAACCCTGGCAAAGAAAAACTGCCGCGTACTGATGGCAACTCAGAACCTTTCTGACGCCTCTCAATCGGGGATTCTGGACGTCATTGTTGAATCCACGGCCACCAAAATCTACCTGCCGAATATGTATGCGCGTGATGAAGCAGCGACCGCGCTTTACCTCCGCATGGGCCTCAACCTGCGCCAGATTGAAATCATCGCTACTGCCCAGCAAAAGCGCGATTACTACCTGGTATCTGAGAAAGGCCGCCGCCTATACAGCCTTGCACTAGGCCCGCTGGCTCTCTCCTTCGTCGGTGCGACCGGCCCAGACGACATAGCAATCATAAAGAAGCTAGAGGAACAGCACGGCGATTCGTGGGTGCATGTGTGGCTCCGCGACCGTGGCTTGAGCCTTGATAACTACAGGAGTGCAGCATGAGCATTTTCAATCGCCGCAAAGACGCGGAAACAGAAGTAGCCGGCGCAACTTTAGCCGCTAAAGAGAAAGTCAATAATCCGTATCTCAATGCTCGCCGTTCGTGGAATGGGCATGTGATGGGAGTTATGTCTTCTCTCCAGGTATGGCAGACCGTGGGGATCGTTTCCCTGCTAATTGTCATGGGGGCAGTAGGCGGCATTGCTCACATTGGCGCGCAATCAAAGATCATTCCTATGGTGTTCCAACAAGATGCCTCGGCCAACACGGTTTCCGTGACTTTGCTGGATCGGGTGCCTGATGCAGTTCTGACCGACTACCAAGCAGCGGTGACAAACTTCATCAGCAACACACGGTTGGTAACTCCAGATGTAAGCCTCCAGCGAAAAGCCGTGCTGGCCTCTTATGCGTACCTTGCCCCGCAAGATCCGGCAACGATGAAAGCCAATGAATTCCTCAATGGCTCCCCTGAGCGGAACCCGTTCAAGCGCGCGGAAAACGAAACCGTGTCGGTTGAGATTCGATCTGCTCTGCCACAAACCAAAGACACCTGGCAGGTGGATTGGACTGAGACAGTTCGCAGCCGAGACGGCTCGCTCAAAGGCACACCGTACAACATGCGAGCGCTCATCAACGTCTATCAAAACAAAGATATGTCAGTAGACAGAAACACTTTTGTGAACGGGCACTTCATCTTCATTCGCGACTTTAACTGGTCGAAACAACTTTAATCCTGGGGCGGACACTCCATATGAAAAAGACACTGATTTCCTCGTTAATTGCCGGCGTTCTTTTGCCAGGTTTTGTACAAGCAGCCGACAGCCAAGCGGATATGGCAAACAAGTATTTTGCCCCGGACACTGTGAAGCTGACCCCGCAGGAGCAAAAAGCTATCGGGATCGGCAAAAAATGGCAGACCGGCCAAGCGACTAGCAACGCGACACCAGGCGGCGACGGCGCCATTACCTTCCTGTATGGCAGTGGGCAAACCCAAGTGGTCTGCGCTGTGCTCCAGGTCTGCGATATCTCCCTGCAGCCTGGTGAGCAGTTCAACACGCTGAACGGTGGCGACCCTCGTTTCACCGTAGAGCCTGGCATCAGCGGCTCCGGTGCAGACCAAACCGTTCACTTGATATTGAAGCCGCTGGACGTGGGCCTGGATACCGCGCTGGTCGTGATGACCGACCGCCGCACTTACCATTTCCGTCTGCGTTCAACTCGCAATGAAAGCATGCCTTACGCGCGCTTCATGTATCCCGAAGATGCTGCTGCCAAGTGGGCGTCGATCCGGAATGCCGAGGCTAAAGACCGTCACGACAACACGATTCCGCAAACCCGGGAATACCTGGGCAACTTGGACTTTAACTATTCCATCGACGGCAAGGCGCGCTGGAAGCCAGTGCGTGTGTACAACGACGGCACGAAAACCATCATTGAAATGCCGGATGGCATGCGTCAAAGCGAGTCTCCAACCTTGCTGGTAGTACGTCGCGACGGCGGCATTTTCCGCGATGCTGAAACGCAAATGGTCAACTACCGCGTCCAGGGCAATCGCTATGTGGTGGACACGATTTTCGACAAGGCAATTCTGGTTGCCGGCGTCGGATCGAGCCAGGACAAAATCACCATTGAGCGGGAGGCCAAGTGATGCGCAAAGTTCTCATGATCTCGGCACTTATCGCCGGCTTGAGTGGGTGCGCAACAAATTCCCCATACGGGAATTATTCAGCAGCCCCGGCCGCGCATGACAAAAACATGGCGAGCGACACCGTTGCGCACCTGGTCACTATGTATCCGCCTGCGCGGACTCGCTTGAACATCATGCAGCCCACCGAAGATGCCTACGGAACGGCCTTGGTAGCGCTTCTGCGCGGTCGTGGCTACTCCGTGAACGAGTACGCGCCAGAAGCTGCCAAAAAGGCGCAACCGGCTACTCAGGCGGCTTTCTCTCCCGGTGTAGACCTCCGCTATGTAGTTGGCTCGCTCGCACCTGCCGCAGACCTGTACCGGGTCACGGTCGTGGTGGGCAATCAGCCGATCAGCCGAGCCTACATTCCACAAAAAAACGGGACTGTCGCAGCGGCGGGTTCCTGGGCGCGCAAGGAGTAATTGCCATGGCTGACACCGACCAAATGTCGCCGGATTCGTCGCCAGGCGCTTCCAGCAAAAAGACCGGCGTGCGCCGGGTGAACAACGTGCCTTTGATGATTGGCATTGCGGTTCTCGCGCTCTTTATGGGCCTTATCGCAATGGTGGCCGTCAAGCGTTCCAATCAAGCCAATGTGGATCATGCAGCGACCGCGCAAGGGAAGGGCGGGGATAGCTCTCTGATGGCTGCCGATATCGTTGGGGGCCGTGCTGACGGCTTGATCCCAGAGGCCAAAGCTGAGCCGCCACTTTTGCCCCCGGCCGATCCGCAAGCACCTACAACGCCTAATGGCGTGCCTGTGGCTCGCGTAGAAAACCCGAATGCGCCACCGCAACCGCCTCGAGGGAATGGCGGCCCACGCTCGCCAGAAGATCAGGAAGACGAACAGTTGCGTCAACGGAAAATGCAGCTTTTCCAAACCGCAGTTGGAGCTAAAACGGCAATCACCCTGCCGGATCTGAGCCGTGTCGGCACTGGAACAACTGACGATACTCCGCAAACCCCTGACGAAATGGTTGATCGCATTGCGCAGGTTCGCCGGAAAATCGACCAGCAGCGCTCGACCGATCCGAATGCGGCCTATCAAGCCCAACTTCGCCAGGTACAAGGAAACATAGGCGGCGGTAGCGGCGGTGGTTACGGCGGCGGCCGTTCGGGCGGTTCGTCGGGCATGATGCTGGCCTCGTCGTCCAGCGACACCGGTAAGGACTACGGCACTTTTGACGGCAACGGCAAAAAAGATCGTTGGGCGTTGAACTCCAAAATGGAAGCTCCAACTAGGGGTCGTCTCAGAAAACGGAAAATAAAGCACGTTAAGCTCCAATTTCGCGCAGGTACTGGTACAACGTTTCGCGGCTGATGCCAAATTCACGGGCCAGCTTTGCCTTTTGCTCGCCGGCCTTGACGCGTTGCAGAAGTTCAGCGGCGCGTTCGGGCGAAAGCGCTTTCTTGCGGCCCCTGTATGCTCCGCGCTGTTTGGCGAGCGCGATGCCTTCCCTCTGTCGCTCGCGGATCAATGCTCGCTCGAACTCGGCGAACGCGCCCATGACCGACAACATCAAGTTTGCCATCGGCGAATCCTCACCGGTGAAGGTCAGGCATTCTTTGACGAACTCGATGCGCACACCGCGCCTGGTCAGCTTTTGCACAAGGCGGCGCAGGTCATCGAGGTTGCGGGCCAAGCGATCCATGCTGTGCACCACCACCGTATCTCCTTCGCGCACGAAGGCCAGCAGCGAGTCAAGTTCTGGGCGCTGGGTGTCCTTGCCCGATGCCTTGTCGGTGAATACCTTTCCGACTTCGACCTGTTCCAGTTGCCGCTTCGGGTTTTGGTCGAAGCTGCTGACCCGGACGTAGCCGATACGTTGACCTTGCAAGATGCCCCCAAACAGAAAAGTGTCAGGAATAAATCTATGACCTTGCGTAGCTTGTGTCAATAAATTAAGCGATGGAGTCTATCCGGACGTTTCTGGGTAGGCTGTCCTGACGTCAGGTTAGGGCATAGCCCAACCTGACGGATCGATTGACAGCTCATTATTATTCACTATGATTAACCCTGAGTCGAGCTATGGCAAAGTCACTCAAAATAAATCACAAAGGATAGATGATGAGCCAATCCAGCCCTTTGACGCACCAGGATGCCAACCATCGCGATTCCGCATGGGAGCGTGCTGCCAACTACGAGAAGGAAGAGCGCCCCATCCACCCAGTTAGCAAAATTGTGATCAAGGGGGCGGTTGATGTTGTGTTCTTTCGCTCGTCATCAGCGCACCTGGTCGTGGCAGGGGAAAACGTGGAAGCCATTCGTAACATCAAGACCCGCTTCGAGGGTGACAAGCTGATCATCGAGCAGGAGGGCATTTCCATTAGCGGCTATGGGGGCAATATTCACGTTTCTGGTACCGGCAACATTTTCGTGGGCGGAACGATCAATGTCGGTGGACGCCACGGCGGCGTCACTATGCAGTCCAAGGGGCGAAGCATCGTTGGAATCGCATTGCCTGAAGCCCCCAGTATCCGCATCAAGGGCAGTGGCGACGTGACCCTGTACGACCTTCAGCAGACCGTCCTCGATCTAGGCATCCAAGGTTCGGGCGATATCACGGCCTTTGGTCGCGTGGGTCTTCTGGACGCCGAGATAGCCGGTTCGGGCGACGTGGACGCCAGCGAGCTGGTCGCTACGTCCGCCAAACTGTCGGTAGTCGGCTCCGGTGATATCGACGCCTATGTCAGCGACTCAGTGAAGGCACGCGTGGCGGGTTCCGGTGACATCGTGGTGCGCGGTAACCCGCCGACCCGCGACCATTCCGTTGCCGGCTCAGGCGACATCAAGTTCAAGAAGAAGTGACGCTCCATGAAGAATGACCAAGAACGAACCGAGCTGTTGCAGCAGATCGACAAGCTGTTGACGGCAGTGGATTCGATGCAAACCTGCCTCGAAGCGCCCGAGGCCACAAACGCCGATGGCGGCTTTGACATTGCTCGCACCAACTTGCGTATCACGGCCAACGAGGCCGCGCAGGTTGTCGAACGTCAGCGAGGCGCGCAGGAGCAGCGTGAAAAGTCTCGTCCAAAAGTAACGCTGGCCACGTCGTTACTTGCCGGCGCTGAAGCGTCTGAATGGCAGGCCAACAAGCTCAAAACTAATGGCGATGAGGCCGGTGCCCGCCAGGCCAGCGAACATGCCGTCACTCTGCGCCGGATGGCATCGGAAGCGGCGGTTACTGAACGCCGGCAGAGCATGCACCTTGTACCTACCATTGATTAGGAGTAACCCCATCATGGCAACCACCGCGAAAACCCGATCCGTCACGGCTCACGTCCCTGTGCAACTGGCCGAAAAGGTCGATTTGATGGCTGAGCGCCTGGAACGCTCCAAGAACTGGATCGTCAAGCAGGCTCTGGCCGCCTGGATAGACCAGGAAGAAGAACGTAGTCGCCTGACCCGTGAGGCATTGGCCGATGTGGATGCTGGTCGCGTGATCGATCATCAAGCTGTCCAGGCCTGGGCTGAAAGCCTCAGCACTGACACTCCGTTGCCGGTACCGCGCTGATGGAGTTGAAGTGGACAAGCAAGGCGCTTTCCGACATTGCCCGGTTGTATGAGTTTCTGGCGTCGGTGAATCAGCCTGCCGCCGCACGAACAGTGCAGCAACTCACAGCCGCACCTTCCACGCTGCTGGCCAACCCGCGCATTGGCGAACGCCTGGAAGAATTCGATCCACGGGATGTGCGCCGAATTCAGATCGGCCATTACGAGATGCGTTACGAGATAGTGGATTCCACTATCTACCTACTGCGCCTGTGGCACACCCGCGAAGACCGATAGGTTTGGCTGGGCCAGGAACGGAATACATCAAACTGGCGAGCCTACGACTGATCAGAAAACCTTAGCGTACGATTTTTTCCGAATTCTGTAGGCTCCCCTAATCCAAGGCCAACCTCCTGTGCTAATTCGCCCAGTCTAGGGGGCTATAGATCAATGTCATCAACTTTGGAAATTATCCATAAATATCATATAATTAGCGCTCAAATCAGTGCATGGGAGAAGCCCTTTTGACTACCTATACCGCATCGCTTGACACCGCCAGCCAAGCCCTGGTTTGAAAATTGTACAAAAAATAACCAGTCCGCTCGATTGTCCCGCCTTCATCGCCGCCCACCGCCAGAATCCTCAAGACTTTACCCGCCGACGCCAGCTCACCTTCAAGAACCTCGTCCTGTTCCTGCTCAATCAGCCGCGCACGGCCCTGCAAACCGAACTCGATCAGTTCTATCGCGTACTCAATCAGGCGTCGACTGAGACGCAAATGGTCACTGCGCAGGCCTTCTGCAAAGCGCGCAAAAAGCTCAACCCCGAGGTATTTGAAAGTCTCAATCACCTCCTGCAGCAACAAATTGACTGCTTCGGGCTGCGTCAGAAGTGGCGTGGGCTGAGGGTGCTCGCGGTGGATGGCTCGACCGTGCATTTACCCCTGGAGTCGACCATGGCGACCTTCTTTGGCAGTCACTCTGGCTTTCCCATGGCTCGCTTGTCCACACTCTACGAAGTCGCTGACGGTCAAACCCTGCATAGCCTGATCGTGCCCCTGACCGTCGGCGAGCGCGACTGTGCCCATCTGCACCTTGAGCACCTGCCGGCTGACAGCCTGACGCTGTTTGACCGTGGTTACCCTGGGCACTGGTTATTCGCGCTGTTCGCGCAGCAACAGCGGCACTTTCTGATGCGCCTGCCCTGTGGCTATAACGCCCAGGTCAAAGCGTTTCTATACTCTGGCCAAGTTGAAGACACACAGCTTTTCGTGGCCAACCATCCTGAAGCACGTCTGTTCTGCTCCGAGGCTGGCGTTGATCCTGCCAGCCAGATCGAGCTGAGACTGATCCGGGTCGAGTTGGCCAACGGCGAAAGCGAGGTATTGCTGACCTCGTTGCTGGATCGAGAAGCCTTTCCCGCTGAGGTGTTTGCCGAGCTTTACCACCGCCGCTGGGGCATCGAAACCGACTTCCGTCGCCTCAAACAAACCCTGACGCTGGACAACTTCAGCGGCCGCAGCGTGACTGCTGTAAAGCAGGACTTTCATGCCGCTCAACTGTTGAAGAACCTGGCGCTGTTGATGCAGCACCTGCTACAGCCGGTCATCGAACAGCGCCACAAAGGTCGCAAGCTGCGATGGAAAGTCAACTTCACCCAAGGCGTGTCACGGCTCAAAAATACCCTGGTCGAGCTGCTGGTGCGGCACTGTGCTCAGGGGCTGAGCAATGTGCTGGCCTTGATGGCTAAAAGCCTCAGTGCCGTACGCTCAGGCCGTAGCTTTGCGCGCCAACGCAAACGCGCAGCCAGCCGAGGTTGTGAGGGCTACAAACCGACGCGCTGAAGAAACACCACCGCCCAACCTCCGTGCAAAAAAAAGCTGGCCACAAGCGGTCGGCATAGGCTCGTCCGGAGAACGAGAAATCTCGCCTAGACAGCCGGAACAGACGATGATCACATCACCGCCAGCCCAGTTAGACCGCCTGATTGAGCGGCAGAGGCCTGGTCATCGCCCGACGGCCATGGCGGCTGGCTGCTTCGGGGGGCTTGCCTTGGGCAGGGCTGCAGCTTAGGTTGATGACATTGCCCTTACAACTACCCAACACCAAAATTACAATTTGGTAATATCGACGCTCTTAAACATTTTTTTCACACGCCGGCTCCCATGAGTAGTTAAAGTCAACACCATACAGCCTCTTGAACACATGCAGTTCTCTCAATGATATCGCCACCCTCTACAACCTTGCCTTACTATCTGATCGTTGGAATATTTGCCACTGGCGCTCATTACATAACACTTTTGTTATTGTCTCTGGTTCTGCCCGCACTCATTGCGACGTTACTGGGAGCAATAGTCGGGACTGTTGTTAGTTATCAGGGCAACAAGCGCTGGACGTTTACAAAGGCTCGCCCATCCGACACTTATCAATGGCTGCGCTTCAGCATCACGGCCTTGGTCTACAACGGTACAAACCTGGCCCTGATGGCGACCCTGCTGGAGCACTGGCCCCAGCGCCTATGGCTGATGCAGGTGATCACCACCTGTGCCCTGACGTTGATCACTTACCAAATCAACCAGTACTGGAGCTTTCGCCATGAATCGATCAAGAGCTGAGCGCTCCCCACGTCCGATGCTCAGTGTGATTGTCTGTTGTTATAACGAAGCCAAGGTACTGCCTTTTTTTCATAAGCGGCTAATGGCTGTACTTAAGACACTCAGCATTCGCTACGAAGTAGTGTATGTCAACGACGGCAGCCGCGATGAAACACTGGCGCTACTGGATGGTTATTGCCAGACGCCTGGCGTTCGTTGTTTGAACCTGAGCCGTAACTTTGGCAAGGAAGCCGCCATGGTCGCCGGTATTGATTATGCGGTCGGGGATGCGTTGTTATTTATTGATGCCGACTTGCAAGACCCGCCCGAACTTATTCCACTCATGGTTCATCATTGGTTGACCGGTAGCGATATCGTCAATATGCAGCGCCGCAGTCGCCTGTCTGATACCTCAAGCAAACGTATCAGTGCCCACCTCTATTACAAACTGATGAACTTTTTGGCCGACAAGTTTGATGTTCCCGCAGACGTCAGCGACTTCCGCCTGATTGGCCCGGCGCCCCTGGCAGCGCTGCGCGGTATGCCGGAACGGACGCGTTTCATGAAGGGCCTGATCAGTTGGCTGGGGTTCAATACCATCGAGTTGCCCTATGACCGTGAGCCGCGTAGCGCCGGTCTCAGCAAATGGGGGCCGCTGGCGCTGATCGACCTCGGTATCGAAGGCGTATTGGCGCTGTCGCGCAAGCCGTTGCGCTGGTTCAGCCTGCTCAGCCTGATGATTTTCATCGCCACCATGGTGCTCATCATCCAGCAGATGAGCGTAAACACCGCCAATGCCCATCACGTGATCATGGGCATTGCTGCGTTCATTACCGTGGGCATAGCAATGATCGGCGAATACCTCGGGGCAACGTTGAGCGAAGTCAGGCAGCGTCCCATCTATCTACTCGACAACCTGCTCGGCGAAGCCCCTGAACGGCCGGAGCACCCCTGCCCGATACACCCTCGCGAACAAGAAAACCACTGATGATAACGACCCGTACGCTATGGCTGGTATTGATCGCCATTTTGGCCCTGCGCCTGGCAAGCCTGGGGCTGTACCCGCTGATGGACACCTCGGAAGCCCGCTACGCGGAAATGGCCCGCAAGATGCTGGTACTCGGCAACTGGGTAACCCCGCTGTTCGAGCTGGACGTACCTTTTTGGGGCAAGCCGCCACTGTCGTTCTGGACCCAGGCGCTGGGCATGAAGTTGCTGGGTATCAATGAATTCGCCATTCGCTTTCCGGCGTGGCTGCTGCATGTCGCCAGTTGCCTGATCATCATCCGGTTTGCCCGTGAGCAGGCCGATGAAAAAACGGCGGTATTGGCGGCAATTATCTTTTCCAGCTCAACCCTCGGCCTGTTGTCAGCAGGTGTGGTGTTGACCGACCCGGCATTGAGTTTCTCGGTACTGCTGGCCAGCTATGGCTTCTGGTGCGGCATGACACGGGGCGACCGCCGTTGGGCACTGGCAGGATTTGCCGGCCTGGGCCTCGGGTTGCTGGCAAAGGGGCCGTTGGTGCTGGTGCTGGTGGGGGCTCCAGCTGTGATCTGGACGCTTTACTACCGACAATGGCGTGCCTTTTTGCACTTGCCCTGGCTGCTGGGCCTTGCGTTGATGCTGGTGATTGCCGTGCCTTGGTACGTGATTGCTGAACAGCGCACGCCGGGGTTTCTCGATTACTTCCTGATCGGCGAGCACTGGAAGCGTTATGTGGTCAGCAAATGGGCCGGAGACTTGTACGGCAGCGCCCATGCCCGGCCCACGGGCGCCATCTGGATGGACCTGATGCTCGCGCTTTTTCCCTGGACGCTGCTGTTGCCAGCGGTGTACTTCGCCCTGCGCCGCTCGGCCCTGTCGGGTCGCTACTATGGTTTTATCGCCCTGTGGGCCCTGGCTACGCCGGTATTTTTCACGTTCTCCGGCAATATCCTGTGGACTTACCTGCTGCCATCGCTGCCGGCCTGGAGCCTGCTGCTGGCTGGCGCACTCAAGGCTGTGCCCTGGCAAACCGGCAAAACCATCATTGGGTTGATCCTCGCGCTGCTGCTGCCGGTATGGCTGCTGATCGCTGCCATCGACGGCCGCGCCTTTGACCGGCCGAATAACCAACGTGAGCTCGCCAGGGCCTGGCAGCAGTTGCAGGCAGAGCGTCCCGGAACCCTCTTTTACTGGGGCCGGCGCTCGTACTCGGGGGAGTTCTATACGCAGGGGCAGGCACGCCGGGTCGAGGACTTGGCTACCTTGCCCGTTGACCGCAGCTTTTACATCGCCCGTCGGGTACGTGACCTCAAGCGAGGCATCCAGGGCTTGCAGCCGTTCAATTGTGTCGAGCAACTGCGTGCCAGCCAAAGCGTGTTATTCAGGTGCGAACCACTGAAAGCACCCACTGACCTGTAGGAGCCGGCTTGCCGGCAACGCCCTGGCGACCAGCATCAACAGCGTTGCGTTACGGCTACCAGACCATCTCCTGGCTGCCCCTTTGCCCCGATACATCATCAAGCTGGGGGCGCTTTCCGGGCTGGGAATCGACCATGCACTGATGCTGGGCCTGCAAGTGAAGACCGCGTTCTAAAGCGCTAGCGCATAGGCATCTGGATTAATCTTGATCTTGGACCTCCAGTTGGAACACGATGGCTGCCTTGAACCGTTGACGAAAGGAATCTCGTTATGTTCCCTCTGGACATCTGGCTGACCTATACCGCCGCCTGCCTGTTGCTGGTGCTTTCCCCCGGGCCGGACAACCTGCTGGCCATCGCCAGGGGCCTGAGCCAGGGGCGCATGGCGGCGGCCATTTCGGGGGTTGCGTCGGGCACCGGGATTCTGTTTCACGTAGCCACCGCCTCGTTGGGCCTGACCCTATTGATGCAGACATCCGCCGTGGCCTTCTGGGTCGTAAAAGTGATCGGCGCCAGCTACCTGGTGTGGCTGGGTATCAAGGTCTTGCGTTCGCGCAGCCTGATCAACTTCAAACCGGCGGCACGGCAATCGCTCAAAAGCATCTTCCTCACCGGCTTCCTGTCTGCGGCGCTTAACCCTAAGCCGGGACTGTTTGTGCTTGCGTTCATTCCACAGTTCGTCAACCCATCATTGGGCTCGGTCACTGTGCAGATGCTGGTCTACGGCACCTGGTTCGCCGCGTTGACCGCCCTGGGCTTTGCGCTCATGGGAATTTTTGCAACGCGCCTGTCGACCTGGCTGCAGCGCAAGCCAAAAGTTGTCAACGGCCTGAATGTCGGCGCCGGACTGACCTTCGTCGCGTCCGGGCTTTCGGTAGCAGCACTCAGCCAAAAATAACCCATGATTGCTCATGGGTTATTAGTTGCAGGCCTTACGCTCGGATCAGGTGATCAAAAGCACTCAGGGAAGCCTTGTCATGCCACGCCGTTCTATCCTGTCCATTGCCGAGCGTGACAGCCTGCTGGCATTGCCAGATACCAAGGAAGAACTGATTCGTCAGTACACGTTTAGCGACACCGACCTGTCCATCATTCGGCAGCGGCGCGGCCCGGCCAACCGCCTGGGCTTCGCCGTGCAGCTCTGCTACCTGCGCTTTCCCGGTGTCATCCTTGGCGTCGATGAGCCGCCGTTTCCGCCTTTGCTGAAACTGGTCGCTGACCAGCTCAAGGTTGGCGTCGAACGCTGGGGCGAGTATGGCCAGCGGGAACAGACCCGGCGCGAGCACCTGGTCGAACTGCAAACGGTGTTCGGCTTCCAGCCCTTCACGATGAGCCACTACCGGCAGGCCGTCCAGTGGCTGACCGAGCTGGCCATGCAAACCGACAAGGGCGTCGTGCTGGCCAGCGCCTTGGTCGATCATCTGCGGCGGCAGTCGGTCATTCTGCCTGCCATCAACGCCGTCGAACGAGCGACCGCCGAAGCGATTACCCGCGCCAACCGGCGCATCTACGATGCCCTGGCCGAACCGCTATCGGACGCGCATCGCCGCCGCCTCGACGATCTGCTCAAGCGCCGGGACAACGGCAAAACGACCTGGCTGGCCTGGCTGCGCCAGTCGCCCGTCAAACCGAACTCGCGGCACATGCTGGAACACATCGAACGCCTCAAGGCGTGGCAGGCGCTCGACCTGCCTTCCGGCATCGAGCGGTCGGTTCACCAGAACCGGCTGCTCAAGATTGCCCGCGAGGGCGGCCAGATGACGCCCGCCGACCTGGCCAAGTTCGAGGCGCCGCGCCGCTACGCGACCCTGGTCGCGCTTGCCATCGAGGGTATGGCCACCGTCACCGACGAAATCATTGACCTGCACGACCGCATCCTGGGCAAGCTGTTCAACGCCGCCAAGAACAAGCATCAGCAGCAGTTCCAGGCGTCCGGCAAGGCGATCAACGCCAAGGTGCGGCTGTTCGGCCGCATCGGCCAGGCGCTGATCGAGGCCAAGCAAGCTGGCCGCGATCCGTTCGCTGCCATCGAGGCCGTCATGTCCTGGGATGCCTTTGCCGAGAGCGTCACCGAGGCGCAGAAACTCGCACAGCCCGAGGATTTCGATTTCCTGCACCGCATCGGCGAGAGCTACGCCACGCTGCGCCGCTACGCGCCGGAATTCCTCGACGTGCTCAAGCTGCGGGCCGCGCCCGCCGCCAAGGACGTGCTCGACGCCATCGAGGTACTGCGCGGCATGAACAGCGACAATGCCCGCAAGGTGCCTGCGGACGCGCCGACCGACTTCATCAAGCCGCGCTGGCAGAAACTGGTCATGACCGACACCGGCATTGACCGGCGTTACTACGAACTGTGTGCCCTGTCGGAGATGAAGAACGCGCTGCGTTCCGGCGACATTTGGGTACAAGGCTCGCGCCAGTTCAAGGACTTCGAGGACTATTTGGTGCCGCCCGCGAAATTCGCCAGCCTCAAGCAGGCCAGCGAATTGCCGCTGGCCGTGGCCACCGATTGCGACCAGTACCTGCATGACCGGCTGACGCTGCTGGAAACGCAGCTCGCCACCGTCAACCGCATGGCGCTGGCCAACGAGCTGCCGGACGCCATCATCACGGAGTCGGGCCTGAAGATCACGCCGCTCGATGCGGCGGTGCCCGACACCGCGCAGGCGCTGATCGACCAGACAGCAATGATCCTGCCGCACGTCAAGATCACCGAACTGCTGCTGGAGGTAGACGAATGGACAGGCTTCACCCGGCACTTCGCGCACCTGAAATCGGGCGACCTGGCCAAGGACAAGAACCTGCTGCTGACCACGATCCTGGCCGACGCGATCAACCTGGGCCTGACCAAGATGGCGGAGTCCTGCCCCGGAACGACCTACGCCAAGCTCGCCTGGCTCCAAGCCTGGCATACCCGCGACGAAACCTATTCGACGGCGCTGGCCGAACTGGTCAACGCGCAGTTCCGGCATCCCTTCGCCGAGCACTGGGGCGACGGCACCACGTCATCGTCGGACGGCCAGAATTTCCGAACCGGCAGCAAGGCCGAGAGCACTGGCCACATCAACCCGAAATACGGCAGCAGTCCTGGGCGGACTTTCTACACCCACATCTCCGACCAGTACGCGCCATTCCACACCAAAGTGGTCAATGTCGGCGTGCGCGACTCGACCTATGTGCTCGACGGCTTGCTGTACCACGAGTCCGACCTGCGCATCGAGGAGCACTACACCGATACGGCAGGATTCACCGATCATGTATTTGGCCTGATGCACCTGCTGGGCTTCCGCTTTGCGCCGCGCATCCGCGACCTGGGCGACACCAAGCTGTTCATCCCCAAGGGCGACACTGTCTACGACGCGCTCAAGCCGATGATTAGCAGCGACAGACTGAACATCAAGGCTATTCGCGCCCATTGGGATGAAATTCTACGGCTGGCCACGTCGATCAAGCAGGGCACCGTGACGGCTTCGCTGATGCTGCGCAAGCTCGGCAGCTATCCGCGCCAGAACGGCCTGGCCGTGGCCCTGCGCGAGCTGGGGCGTATCGAGCGCACGCTGTTCATCCTGGATTGGTTGCAAAGCGTGGAGCTGCGCCGTCGCGTGCACGCTGGGCTGAACAAGGGCGAAGCCCGCAACGCGCTGGCCCGCGCCGTGTTCTTCAACCGGCTGGGCGAAATCCGCGACCGCAGCTTCGAGCAGCAGCGCTACCGGGCCAGTGGCCTCAACCTGGTGACGGCAGCCATCGTGCTGTGGAACACGGTTTATCTGGAACGGGCCGCGAATGCCCTGCGTGGACACGGCAAGCCCGTTGATGACTCTCTATTGCAGTATCTGTCGCCGCTGGGTTGGGAGCACATCAACCTGACTGGCGATTACCTCTGGCGCAGCAACGCCAAGATCGGCGCGGGCAAGTTCAGGCCGCTACGGCCGCTGCAGCCAGCTTAACGTGCTTTATTTTCCGTTTTCTAAGACGACCCCAACTACACCGTTCGAGATTCGGGCCGGCGCTGTCATTCCTGGAATCATGCTGAGCGGCATCAACTCTGATTTGCCAGGTCAAATCATGGCGCAGGTTTCGCAGGACGTGTATGACACGGCCACCGGCAAATACCTGCTTATTCCTCAAGGGACTCGCATGGTTGGCACCTACTCCAGCGATGTTGGTTATGGACAAGAAGGCGTACTGATTGCCTGGCAGCGCCTGGTATTTCCTGATGGCAAGGCTTTGGACATTGGAGCAATGCCAGGCGCAGACATGGCCGGCTACTCTGGCTTCCGTGACAAGGTTAATCATCACCTGTTGCGGCTCTACGGATCGGCGTTGTTCATGGCCGGCATCACCGCAGGCGCTTCCATTGCAACTCAGGACAACAACAACTCTGTTGGCTACCAACAACCTTCGGTTAGCAGCGAATTGAGTTCTGCGCTTGGGCAGCAACTGGGCCAAGTGTCCGCGCAAATCATCTCTAAAAACTTGAACATTTCCCCGACAATCGAAATTCGTCCGGGCTATCGCTTTAACATTGTTGCTGTCAAAGACGTGACATTCACCAAGGCTTATCAATCGTTTGACTACTAACGCAAGGAGCAAGTTATGTTTTCTAAGAATTCCATTTTAGCGGCTAAAGTTTTCGCACTTTCCGCAGCAGTTAGTTTTGTAGTTTGCCAACCGGCTTCGGCAGGCATTCCAGTAGCAGACGGATTGAATCTGAGCCAAACGACTGTCACCGCAGCGAATCAAGTTGCGCAAGTTGCAAAACAAATTGAGCAATACAAAACTCAATTACAACAATACGAAAACATGCTGCAAAACACGGCCGCACCAGGGGCTTACATCTGGAGCGAAGTAAACAGCGTAATTAACAAGGTTGTGTCTGCCCAGCAAACCCTTGACTATTACAAAAACCAATCCGGGTCGATTGATCGGTACTTGTCGAAGTATGAAAACGTCAGCTATTACCGGAATTCGCCATGCTTTCAGATTGGCGGATGCTCTGACAGCGAGCGGGAAGCTCTGGAAACGCGCCGCGCAGATAACTCCGACGCTGTAAAACGGGCAAACGCGGACGTAATCAAAAGTGTCGATCAGCAACAACAGACGTTGACCACTGATGCCCAAAAACTGCAACAGCTCCAATCTCAAGCCACGACCGCAACCGGCCAGATGCAGGCACTTCAAGCGGCTAACCAGTTGGCCGCAGCGCAGGGTAACCAGCTTCTGCAAATCCGCGGCATGTTGCTGGCACAGAACCAGGCCGCAGCAACCTTGGCTCAACAACAAGCCGACCGCCAGGCTCAAGAAGATGCTTCATCTACGAAGCTGCGAGAAAAATCCAACATCACCAGGTCTGAGCCGTCAACCTGGTCGTTTCAGTAACTAAGGGGTATTTATGCAAATCAAACGCCTTGTAACTGCGTCCCTATTAGTTCTCGTTGCAGCCGTTAGCGGCTGCAAGGAGGAAAAGGACGAAGTAGCCAGTCCAAATTGCTCCAACCCGGCAACTGCCAGTGATGCGTCCAAGTGCCCGCGCCAGGACGGCAATATTACTCGCAGCCAGCCGAAAACCTGGTCAATGGATAGCGAGAAAAAATGATGAAAATGACCAAGCCAGGAAAAGCCACTTGTGCGGCGGCACTAGCCGTACTTGGCTTGTTTCTCATCCCCGAAGTAGCGCTTGCGGCTGCTGACACCGGAATCATGGACTCGGTGATGGGAAAATATCAACAAGCCGCAAGCGCCTGGGGTGCCAGGATGGTGTCCTATGGTTCCTGGATTTTTTGGGGGCTAGCTCTGATAAGTATGGTTTGGACTTACGGCATGATGATCTTGCGTAAAGCGGACATTGGTGAGTTCTTTGCTGAAACCATTCGTTTCTTTGGCACACTTGGTTTCTTCTACTGGATTCTATTGAATGGCCCTGCAATATCTGACGCCGTTATCAAGAGCATGTGGATGATGGGCTCAGCCGCAGTAGGGGGAGCGTCGAGCTTCACGCCATCTGGAATCACCGATATTGGCTTTGACATCTTTTTCAAAGCTCTTGATGAATCATCGTCGTTCTCTCCGGTAGACAGCGCCGCTGCAATTATAATTTCGGGCTGTGTCCTGGTCGTGCTGGCACTTGTGGCCGTAAACATGCTTTTGCTGTTTGTTTCAGCGTGGATTCTTATGTACGGCGGAGTTGTCTTTCTTGGCTTCGGCGGTTCCCGCTGGACTTCCGATATAGCTATCACCTATTACAAAACAGTCCTGGGGATTGGTGCCCAGCTCATGGGGATGGTGCTTCTTGTTGGTATCGGTAAGACCTTTATTGACCAGGCATACGCCGGGATGAGCGAAGGCATCAACCTAAAAGAGCTGGGCGTGCTGGGTATCACCGCAGTGGTATTGCTGTATCTAACTAACAAAATCCCTCCAATGCTGGCCGGGATCGTTGGTGGTGCGTCTACTGGCGGGGTCGGTGGCTTTGGTGCCGGTGCAGCTATGGGCGCAGCCGTCGCCGCCGCTGGTATCGCCGCAGGTGTTGCCAGCGCAGGTGCGTCTATGGCCTTGGGCGGTGCCGCTAACCTCGCAGGTGCAGGCTCTGCACTCAAGGCCGCTTTCCAATCCGCCCAAGAGAACATGGGTGGTGGCGGTGGTGGCAGCGGCGAAGGTGGCGGCGCTGGTGACACTGGCAACATCGGCGGATCTGAGGGCGGCGGTGGCAGCGGTAGCGGTGGCGGTGGCGGTGGCGGCTCTAGCTTTGGTCAGGCTATGGGCACCGCTGGGCGCTTCGCGGCTGATATGGCTGGCAGCTTGGCAAGTGGCGCGAAAGAGGGCCTATCTGCAAAAGCATCCTCGATGGCAGCCGCAGCTAATGAGCGAGTCAGCAACACCGTGGGCGGCAAGCTCGCATCTGAAATCAATGGTACTGCCGGCCAGGCTCGCGCAGACCAACAAACCATGGCGCAGGCTGCTGCAATCAATCAGCAACAATCCCTCCAGGAAGCCCGCGACGTAGTTGCTCAACACTCCAATCCAGCGCCAGACGTAGCCCCTCAATTCGACGGCGACAGCGTGGGTAGTGGCGGCAACAACAATGATGAAATTAACGCATTCGTTAACGGTAAAGCATAAGGACATAAACATGAGAAAAGTTATTAGTGCCACGTTAATTACTATCGCTTTAGCAGCCCAAGCCGCACCGGCTTTCGCTAAAGACCCATGCGAAACCGTTCTTTGCATGGCTGGAATGCTGCAAGGGCAGGGCACCGTTGACGGCTGCGACGGCCCGGTTAACGACTTCTTCAGCATTGTCAAAAAGAAGCATGGCAAGTTCAAACCTGATGCAACTCAGGATGCGCGTAGGCAGTTTGTTAACCAGTGCGAAAGTGACAATGGCTGGGGTGACAAGATTGCCGATAAATACGGCAAGGTTCGGATGTGAGGTAAGACATATGCCATTTCTTGATCTGCCACCACAAATGCAAGAGCGCGTCGTTTGCTCCGTTACGGCCGCCATCAAGTACGAGGTGCCCGCGAACCTGGTTCTCGCCGTGGCAGAAAAAGAAGGCGGCAAACCAGGCCAGCGGGTGAGAAATTCCAACGGCACTGATGACGTAGGAGCTATGCAGTTCAATACCGCCTACCTGCGCGATCTGGAGCGTCAATACGGCATTACGGCTGATGACGTTGCGCAGACGGGTTGCTACTCCTATGACCTGGCCGCGTGGCGGCTGCGTGGTCATATCCGCAATGACTCCGGCGATTTGTGGACGCGCGCAGCTAACTACCATTCACGCACGCCCCAATACAATGCGCCGTATCGGGCCGATCTGATGAAAAGGGCTGAAAAGTGGGGAACCTGGTTGTCTGAACGCTTCGTTACCTACGATCCGAATGCAGCCGGCGCACCGGCCATCGTCGCCGGCACGGCGACGGTCGAAGGGACGCCAAAGGAAAAGGCTGTAACCATTACTCAAGCCGCGATCACGGCAATGGCGGAACCTGTCCAGGCGGCACCGAAAAAAGTCACTGTGACCCACCACCGAACCTACAACCAGGCAGCCGAACGCGCATTGGCAGATATGTACGCACCTGGAATGGTGAAATAGGGTAGGGGCCATGAATCAGATAGCAGCTCGCATCGCCTCCTGGCCTCGGCCGGAAATTGCCAATGGCACCATCGAGGCGCTGAAATGGCTCGCCCTGGTGTTGATGATTGGCGATCACATCAACAAATACCTCTTGAACGACACCGTAGCCTGGCTGTACGACGCTGGCCGCCTGACAATGCCGTTGTTCGTGTTTGTTCTGGCGTACAACCTGGCTCGTCCTGGAGCGCTTGAGAGCGGCGCCTATCGCCGCACCATGATTCGCCTGGCTGTTTTCGGCGCCTTGGCTTCACCGGCATTCCTGGCACTCGGGGGCCTGGTCAACGGTTGGTGGCCGCTGAATATCCTCTTTACCCTAGTTGCAGTGGCCTCCAAAGCATTAAGTGGCTTCAATGTCGCAAGAGCTGTTGCTGTGATCCATCCCGTGCAAGATATCGAGCCTGAATGGATAGCACTATGCCTTAGGTCTCCACTGTCACAACATCTTCTCGGAAGTCGAGCTAATACCACTGTTCAGACGACGATTAACCTGAAGGATCTTCGAGCACTCCCAATTCCTCTCCCTTCAGGGCCCGAGCGCCAAAGGATCGCTGTTGTTATGGGGGCGCTCGATGACCGCATTGCTCTGCTACGTGAAACCAACGGCACCCTGGAAGCCATCGCCCAGGCGCTGTTCAAATCCTGGTTCGTCGATTTCGACCCGGTGCGGGCCAAGGCGGAAGGGCTTGAGCCGGGAGGTATGGACGCGGCCACCGCTGCGCTGTTTCCCGACAGTTTCGAAGAGTCGGGGCTGGGATTGGTGCCGAGGGGGTGGCGGGTTGGCGTGCTCGGTAACGTTGCAGAGACTGCACGCAAGCAGATTCAACCCAACTCAATGACGGTTGATACCTTGTACGTCGGCTTGGAGCACATTCCTCGGCAATCGCTTGGACTCGACAGCTGGGGAACTGCTGACAGATTGGAGAGTGCGAAATCTTGCTTTGAAAAAGGCGATATCCTGTTCGGTAAGTTGCGCCCTTACTTTCACAAAGTTGTGATAGCCCCGTTCGCTGGGGTCTGTTCAACGGATATTCTCGTCTGCAAATCCAAACTGATGAGTTACTACGGATTTGTGGCGATGCACCTATTTAGCGCCGAATTAGTTACATATGCAGACAGGTTATCCAATGGCGCAAAAATGCCGCGTGTGAACTGGAAGGACTTGTCTGATTACGCACTTACGATACCTCCCGTTGAGTTGGTAGCCGCGTTTTCAGATGCGGTGCAGCCTATGTTTGACCAGATAACGGCCAACGTACACCAAGCCCAAACCCTCACCCAACTCCGCGATACCCTACTGCCCCGGCTGATCTCCGGCCAGTTGCGTCTGCCGGAGGCCGAGGTGATGGTCGAGGAAATTTGTGCATGAGCAAGGGAACGATTCCCGCACTGCCAGAGGGCTACGCCGACTGGCTGACTCAGCTGAAAGGCGACATTACTCAAGCCCGGCAGCGGGCGGCGCTGGCCGTCAATGCCGAGTTGGTGCAGCTGTATCACCGCCTCGGTAGCGAGATTCAACAGCGCCAGGAGGCCCATGGCTGGGGTGCCAAGGTCATCGAGCGCCTGGCCCGCGACCTCAAGGATGCTTTTCCGGAGATGAAGGGCTGGTCAGCCAGCAACCTCAAGTACATGCGCTTCTTCGCTCAGCATTGCCCGGATCGCCAATTTGGTCAGCAGCCTGCTGACCAATTGCCCTGGTTCCATGTGGTGACCCTGCTGACCAAGCTGGATAGTCCTGCCGAGCGCGAGTGGTATGCGCAACAAACCGTGCTGCAGGGCTGGTCACGCAGCACGTTGGAACTGAACATCAAGAGCCGTCTGCAGCAACGCCAAGGCTCAGCAGTCACCAACTTTGTCAGCCGCCTGCCCGCCGCGGATTCGGCCTTGGCCCAGGAAACCCTAAAAGATCCGTACCTGTTCGATTTTCTTGGCCTGGGCCATGACGCTCAGGAACGCGAAATCGAAGAAGGGCTGATCCGTCATATCACCCGTTTCTTACTGGAGTTAGGAGCCGGTTTTGCCTTCCTCGGCCGGCAGTTTCGCCTTGAAGTCGGTGGTGATGAATTCTTTATCGACCTGCTGTTCTATCACACTCGGCTCAAGTGCTATGTGGTCGTGGAGCTCAAGGCGACAGCCTTCAAACCCGAACACGCCAGCCAGTTGAATTTCTACCTGGCGGCGGTGGATGCACAGATCAAAGCCGAAGACGACAAACCCACCATCGGTCTGCTCCTGTGCAAACAGCAAAACCGCCTGGTGGCCGAGTACGCGTTGTCGGGTATCGACAAACCCATCGGCGTCGCCGAATACCAATTGCTGCGCGATTTACCCGACACCTTGGGCCGAAATCTGCCGAGCATTGCCGAGATCGAGGCGGAGCTGGCCGGTGAACTGAACACAGGAAGTGAAGTGGAATGACCGAAGACCAATTGGAACAGGAAACCCTCGGCTGGCTGGCAGAGGTGGGCTACACCCACCTGTACGGCCCGACTATCGCCTATGACGGCGAGAGCCCGGAGCGCGACAACTACCGTCAGGTGGTCTTGGTCGAGCGCCTGCGCAGCGCCATGGCCAAACTCAATCCCAAGGTGCCGCTGGCCGCACGCGAAGATGCGCTCAAGCAGGTGCTCGAACTGGGCCTGCCGGTACAGCTGTCGGCCAACCGCTTGTTCCATCGCCTGTTGGTCAGCGGCGTACCGGTGCAGTACCAAAAAGACGGTGAAACCCGAGGCGACTTCGTGCGCCTGATCGACTGGGTTGAGGTGAAAGCCAACGACTGGCTGGCCATCAATCAGTTCAGCATCCAGGGGCCGAAACACACCCGGCGTCCGGACATCATCCTGTTCGTCAATGGCCTGCCGCTGGTACTGCTGGAACTGAAGAACCCGGCCGATGTGAACGCCGACCTGGGCAAAGCCTTCGACCAGATCCAGACCTACAAGGAACAGATCCCGGACCTGTTCCAGTACAACGAAATTCTGGTGATCGCCGACGGCAGCGAGGCGCGCATGGGCTCCTTGTCGGCCGATGCCGAACGCTTCATGAACTGGCGCACTATCGACGGTAAAGATCTTGACCCGCTGGGTCAATTCAACGAGCTGGAGACCCTGGTACGCGGTGCCCTGGCACCGAAGATGCTGCTCGATTACCTGCGCTACTTCGTGCTGTTTGAGGATGACGGCCGGCTGGTAAAGAAGATTGCCGGCTATCACCAATTCCACGCCGTGCGCGCCGCTATCCAACAAGTAGTCAGCGCCTCGCGTCCCGGCGGCAGCCATAAAGGCGGGGTGGTCTGGCACACCCAAGGCTCGGGCAAGAGCATCACCATGACCTGCTTCGCTGCCCGGGTGATGCAGGAAGCCGCGATGGAGAACCCAACCATCGTGGTGATCACCGACCGCAACGACCTGGATGGCCAGTTGTTCGGGGTGTTCTCGCTGTCCCAGGATTTGTTGCGTGAACAACCTGTCCAGGTGGAGTCACGCGGTGACTTGCGCAGCAAACTGGCCAACCGGCCAAGTGGCGGCATTGTCTTCGCCACCATCCAGAAGTTCATGCCGGGGGTGGATGAAGACACCTTCCCGGTGCTGTCCGACCGCGCGAACATCGTGGTCATCGCCGACGAAGCGCACCGCACCCAGTATGGTTTTGGCGCCGAGCTGAAAACCTCGGAGGGGGCACAGTCCGGCGAGAGCCAAACCCGTTACCAGGTGGGCTATGCCCAGCACCTGCGTGATGCACTGCCGAACGCCACTTTCGTGGCCTTTACCGGCACCCCGGTGTCCAGCGAAGACCGTGACACCCGTTCGGTGTTTGGTGAATACATTCACGTCTACGACATGCAGCAGGCCACTGAAGATGGCGCCACCGTCGCTATCTACTATGAATCGCGTCTGGCCAAATTGTCCTTGAAAGACAGCGAGCTGCCCGCGATCGACGATCAGGTCGATGAGCTGGCCGAAGATGAAGAAGACGACCAGCAATCACGCCTGAAAAGCCGTTGGGCCGCCCTGGAAAAGGTGGTCGGGGCCGAGCCTCGGATTCAAAGCGTGGCGGTCGACCTGGTCACCCACTTTGAGGAGCGTAATCAGGGGCTGGTGAGCATGGGGCAGATGCCCGGCAAGGCCATGGTGGTGGGCATGAGTCGCGAGATCTGTGTGCACCTGTACAACGAGATCGTCGCTCTGCGTCCAGAATGGCACGACGAAGATCCGGAGAAAGGCGCGATCAAAGTCATCATGACCGGCAGCGCATCGGACAAGGCCTTGCTGCGACCGCACATCTATTCAGGACAGCTCAAAAAGCGCCTGGAAAAACGCTTCAAGGATCCGCTCGATCCGCTCAAGCTGGTGATCGTCCGTGACATGTGGCTGACCGGCTTCGATGCGCCCTGCGTGCACACCCTGTACGTGGACAAGCCCATGAAGGGCCACAACCTGATGCAGGCCATTGCCCGGGTTAACCGCGTGTTCAAGGACAAGCAGGGCGGCCTGGTGGTCGACTACATCGGTATCGCCAATGAGCTGAAAGCTGCGCTCAAGGAATACACCGGCAGCAAAGGCAAAGGCCGACCGACCGTGGATGCCCATGAAGCCTATTCAGTGCTGGAGGAGAAACTCGACGTCCTGCGCAGCCTACTGCATGGTTTCGACTGCAGCGATTTTCTCACCGGCGGGCACAAGCTGCTCGCCGGGGCCGCCAACCATGTGTTGGGCCTGGAGGACGGCAAGAAGCGCTATGCCGATACTGCATTGGCCATGAGCAAAGCCTTCACCCTGTGCTGCACCTTGGATGAAGCCAAAGCCGTCCGTGAGGAAGTGGCATTCTTCCAGGCGATCAAGGTGATCTTGATCAAACGTGAAGTCAGCGCCAAAAAGAAAACCGACGAAGAGCGCGAGTTGGCCATCCGCCAGATTATCGGCAATGCCGTGGTCTCCGGTGAGGTGGTAGACATTTTCGAGGCAGTCGGCCTGGACAAGCCCAATATCGGCTTGCTCGACGACGCGTTTCTCGCCGAGGTGCGCAATCTTCCCGAGAAGAACCTGGCGGTAGAGCTGTTGGAGCGTCTGCTCGAAGGCGAAATCAAAAGCCGTTACAGCACTAACCTGACCCAGGAGAAGAAGTTCTCCGAACTGCTGGCCAATGTGATTAAACGCTACCAAAACCGCTCCATCGAAACCGCCCAGGTCATTGAGGAACTGATCGAAATGGCCAAGAAGTTCGCCGCCGCGAGCCAGCGTGGCGATGCGCTTGGGCTCAACGATGACGAACTGGCGTTTTACGATGCCTTGGCCAACAACGAGGCCTCGGTGCGCGAACTGGGCGACGAGATCCTGGCCAAAATTGCCCACGAACTGACCGCTAGCCTACGGGCTAATGTCAGCGTCGATTGGAGCAGCCGTGAAAGCGTGAGGGCCAAACTGCGCATTCTGGTACGGCGGATTCTGCGCAAGTACAAGTACCCGCCGGATCAAGCCGAGGAAGCGGCGCAGTTAGTGCTCAACCAGGCGGAAATGCTCTGTGAGGCGTGGCTATAGGCGTGAGCTCATCGAGCCTGTCCGTAGGGGACAGCGAGACAGAAGCATGCGACACCTTTTCTCTGGCAATGAATCTGCCTTAAAAGGTGTCGTATGACTTAGGAATTAAGCGACAAGTCAGGGCGTGGAGCGACAGCAGCTCTCGACCGAGGCTGTGTGAAAACGCATACACCGTTTTGAAGTCTGCGTTGCTACGTAAAATCTGCCAGCGTTTGGGTAGGTCAGCAGACCTGAAATTTGCGTAGGAACGCGATTTTCGTTCCGATTCCGACTGTCAAACTTGCTCTAAAACGTTTTCACACAGCCTGGACCCATAGCTGCCGTTGGCCAAAGGCAGAAATCGGCCCAAAAGCAGTCAGTGAACAGACCAGCCGCCGATGAGTAGCGTCAAACTGCCAATAATGTTATATCGGTAAAAAATCTTTGCCATTTAAAGAGACGAAAATGTCATTTGAGAAAAATCCTGATGGTTTTGACGACTCCAGAACGGCACAGAGACTTCTTAGGCTCTGTACGTAAAGTATTGTCGCAAGCACCGCATAGCGCAGGCCAATGAGACCATCGCCGCAAAACTTGTTGCGAGCTTGTCGAAGCGCGTCACGATGCGACGGTTCTCCTTCAGCCAGCCAAACATGCGTTCGATGATGTTGCGCTGCCGATATTTGGGGCGATCAAAAAGTCGAGGCAATCCTGGCTTGGTTTTGCGCTTCATGCTTCGCAACGGAATGACTGGCTGCATGCGATAACGATCACAATACTGGCGCAGCGCTTCAGCGTCGTAACCCTTGTCAGCCAGCAACCAGCGGCAACGCTTGCGTGGGCGACCGCGCAGGCTGGGTATGCAAGCCTGATCGAGTAGCGGTTGGGCATAGGCTATATCGCTGGCTTGTCCGCCTGACAACAGGAAACGCAGAGGCACACCATTGGCGTCGCACAGCATGTGAATCTTGGTCGTCAGGCCACCCCGGCTGCGCCCGAGCGCGTGGTCTTGCGGTTCTTCAAATCCCCTTTTTTCCCGGCACCTGATGAGGCCCGGGTTGCTCGTACGGCAGTGGAGTCGATCATCCATGTTTCCAAGTCAATCAAACCCTGCTCATTCAATCGGATATGAAGACGCTTGAGCATCTGATCAAAAGCTCCGCAATCACGCCATCCCCGGAACCGTTGATAGATCGTTGACCAAGGGCCGAATCGTTCGGGCATGTCTCGCCAGGCTGCGCCAGAGCAAAGCACCCAGAGAATACCGTTTAGCATCAGGCGATCATCGGCCCGAGGGCGCCCGGTGCGCTGATTTTTGGTGAAGATATCTGCAACCAGATCCCAGGCTGCGTCGGGGAGTTCATACCGCTTTGCCATCTTGGCCTCCTGGCTTTAATGGCGGTGTATTTTACAGAAAATCGTATTTCTTGGGTTTACGTACAGAGCCTAGCACCAATGCTTGAAGTTGCTCAGTATCCAGTTCCATCTCAGAACCGTGGCAAATGCAAGGCTAGTGGAGTTCCGCCCTGGTTAACCGGCGCGCCGGCAGCCATATGCCGCAGCCGTCATGCACCAGCACTTTCATGCGATTGGCGCGGCAGTTGGCGAACAGATAGCCGGTATAATGCGCAAGGGCATGCTTCGCCTTGATATAACTGCCTAGTGGACATATCAATATAGCCCGCCATGTGCGCGCCTCTTTTGCTTAGCGGAAGGTTATGATCGCGACCGGAAGATCTGGATACGTCGACCAGCGCGCTGGTGACTTGGCGGTGCCGGAGTTGGCTGTGCATCCAATCATCAGGTGCCACGTAATGCGTGGCTGATGCGCGCCATGATTGATTGCAATCATGCTGAAATAGTCTTATGTTCAGGTAAAGCCAACACAGCTCAGGAAGGATCCGATGTCTAGCATTTCAAAAATCGCGTTACAGGTGGCGCTTATATTTATGCTGGTGAGTATATGGGCCGTGTGTTCGGGCTGGAAGTACAAGGTGATGTTCTCCCTGTAGAGTATTTATCCTGGCGTAGCACTAAAGTTGTGCCATCGCTAAAAAGTACCCCGGCCTTGTTCGGGGTTTTCTTTGGAAGTGGAAAATGATGGGGATCACTATGCAGCAGCCTCTTTCGAGCGTCGGAGCGGAGGCTGTTTTTGTCCGTAGAAAAATATGCGTACATCGCAAAAGGGCGTGAGCCTGATCAAATCGTTCGAAGGACTCTGGCTCAAGTTCTACCAAGAGTTGCTCGGGGTGTAGATCGCATCGTTGCGCCAGTCGTGAATCTCTTCTTCGTCGAACCGTCTTCAGGTCCGAAGATATACAGCGCGCAATTGGGATGAGTCTATTCGGACATTAGGTGGGCGCCTTCCACTAACTCCGCCGTGACCGGCTGCAACCCAAAGGCAGGGTCTTTTTCTGGCCGTTGATGTCGTGTCTTGGTATTGATGATGGAATATTGCGCGCTCGTAACGCGCTCCGCTGTAGAGCACCGACGCCACGCCCTAGCAGCCAGCAGCACGCACCACCGAACCTCCGTTGTGGGGGCACTATACAGACCGACGCAGCTGTCGCGTTTATAACCCACGAGTAAAGGCGTCTTGCAGAAAAACGCCGATCACGCGGGGCATGGATCGCGACGTTTTTTTCAAATGGGCGTGTAAGTCTGGCACTGGCTTTCTTCACACGCCTGAAGGGGCGCAAGGCATCAGGTTTCATGCGAATGAGTAGGTACTTTCCTACACCATCACCACTTAATGTGTAATCATTTGCGTCTTTTTAACGTCGAGCGCTGCCTCATTTTCAGAATCTGGGTGGCTAAGACGCACCGAGTCTCAGCGAGCAAGATGATATTTTTTCGCTGGAGGAGCGTTGGCTGCATGCCGTTCTGAATGAGAAAGTCTGAATTTTATTTAATGTGAAACGTGGAAAGTACGCTTCCCGTGCGTGAGCGCGCGCACTAAGTGTACTTAAGCAACTGAAGGGAATGGGTTGAGCAATGTCTAAAAAAGTTGCAGTGGTAGCGGCATCCTGTCGTTTTCCGGGTGCCGATGAACGCACTTTTTGGCCAGCCTTATTGCACGGCCGCAATCTCATCACTGAAGCCGATACCAGTCGATGGTCGCACGCTGAGTTCCTTCATCCGGACAAGGCAAATCCAGGCACGGCGTATACCTTCGCCGCAGGTACGCTCGGCGATATTTCCGGTTTTGATGCCGGTTTTTTCAACATTTCGCCGCGCGAAGCCGGCAGCATGGACCCGCAGCAACGCATCCTGCTGGAAATGGCCTGGGAACTATTTGAGAACGCCGGTATAAAACCTTCCAGCCTGCGCGGCAGTGACTGCGGGGTTTATCTGGGGGTGGCTAGTGTCGACTACGGCTATCGCTTAGCTGAGGACATGGCCGCCATCGATGCAGGCTCTGCTACTGGTAACACGTCCAGCATTGTCGCCAATCGGTTGTCCTACTTCTATGACTTGCGCGGCCCAAGCATGTCTATCGATACCGCGTGTTCATCCTCGCTGGTAGCGTTCCACCAAGCGTGCCAGGCGATCAGCAATGGTGACATCAACCAGGCAGTTACGGGCGGAATCAGCTTACATTTGCACCCGTTCGGCTTTCTGGTGTTCTCCAAAGCCTCGATGCTGTCACGAACCGGCCAATGCCATGTCTTCGATGCGTCGGCAGATGGCTACGTGCGGTCCGAGGGGGGCGGGTTGTTTTTGCTCAAGGACTACGACCAGGCCGTGGCGGATGGCAACCCGATTCTGGCGATCGTTGCCGGCAGCGCGGTCAACACCGACGGACGCAAATCCAGCCTGACGCTGCCGAGCGCTGAGGCGCAAATCAATCTGATCCAAAGCGCATACACCAAGGCGGGCATCAGTGCCGACCAGATCGATTATCTGGAAGCGCATGGCACAGGGACCCCGGTGGGTGACCCTATCGAGACATTGGCGATTGGCAAGGCCCTCGCCTTGCAGCGGCGCACACCGTTGCCAATTGGTTCGGTGAAAAGCAACCTGGGTCATTTGGAGGCTGCTTCGGGCGTAGCTGGGTTGGCCAAGGCATTACTGACGCTGGTACACCGTCAGATTCCGGCCACGATCGGCATCAAACAGCTCAACCCAGCTATTGCGTTCGATGAGCTGAACCTGGACGTGGTGACTGAAAATCGTGCCTTGAAGCCTGAAGGTGAATTGGTCGTGGGGGTTAATTCGTTTGGTTTCGGCGGGGCCAACGCCCACGTTATCCTGCGCAGCTACGAACCTGCACAGGTGCTTCCCGGCAACGCTGTGCCGATCAAAGTACCGTTGATGCTCAGTGCCAAAGACTCAACCGGTCTCGTCGCCAATGCCCAGCTGTTCGCCGAGCACCTGGTGTTGCATCCTGCTCACGGGCTATACAGTACCGCTTACCACGCCATGCTGCGCCGGGATCATCACGCGCTGCGCCTAGTCGTAATCTCGGCACAGGCTGATGAAGCAGCCCAGGCATTGGTAGATTTCGCCGCCGACCCGACGTTGAACAAGCTGTCTTCGGTCATCGAGTCCGGCCGTGCACTGGAGTATGCCAGTGTGCCCGTGTGGGTGTTCTCCGGGAACGGCTCGCAATGGCAAGGTATGGGCAAGTCGCTGCTCACTCATGCCACGTTTGCCGCGGCGGTCGCCGAGGTCGATACGTTCTTCGTGCCGCTGGCGGGCTATTCACTGGCGGCAGAGCTGGCAGGCGAATTGGGGGAAGAGCGCTATGCGTTGACCGAGTTCGCCCAGCCAGCATTGTTTGCCCTGCAAGTCGGCATAGTGCGCATGCTTGAAAAACGCGGTCTTCAACCCGCTGGCGTCATGGGCCATAGCGTCGGCGAAGTGGCCGCAGCATGGGCCTGTGGAGCGTTGACATTGGCTGACGCGACCCTGGTTATTTACCAACGCAGTCGCCTGCAAGGCCTCACCCGCGGCCATGGCCAAATGGCCGCTGTGGGCCTGGCTGCCGAGCAAGTCAGCCTATTGATCGATAGCCTCGGCTTGGAGGGGCAACTGGTTGTCGCCGCCGAAAACAGCTTCAAAGGCTCCACCATTGCCGGTCCCGTCGCAGCGCTTGAGCAAATCGAAGCGCTATTGACCGAGCGTCAAGTGTTCGTGCGTCGCCTTGCGCTGGATTACGCCTTCCACTCGCCTGCCATGAATCCGATTCAGCAGCCCCTGATCCAGGCACTGTCGGCCATCACGCCGCAAACCAGCCGGGTTCCTTTTTATTCGACGGTCACAGGTGGCGTGCTGGCAGGCGAAGCCCTCGCGGCCGAGTATTGGTGGCAGAACATCCGGCATCCGGTGCTGTTCCAGAGCGCGAGTCGGGCCGCGGTAGAACAGGGCTTCAACGTGTTTGTCGATATCGGCCCGCACCCGATCCTGCGTAGTTATGTCTTGGATGAGCTCAACAGGCATGAGCGCCCCGGCGTCGTTATTGAAACCCTGTTACGTGATGATCACAGTCAAGTGCTGATCGACCGTACCCTGGCCAAGCTGTTGATCGCGGGTATCGAACCGCAATGGAGCGCGCTCTTCCCTGTGGTCGGTCGCCAAGTACGTCTGCCCAATTATGCGTGGCAGCGCGAGCGTCACTGGCATCCGACTACACCCGAGGCGCTCGGTGCACTTTTCCGCGAGCGAGTACACCCACTGCTCGGCTATGTCGTGCCTAACCAGGCGTTGCTCTGGGAAAATCGTCTGGACACTGCGCTGTTTCCGACGCTGGCAGACCACAAGGTCGGCGACTCGGTCCTGTTTCCAGGCGCAGGCTTCACCGAGCTTGCGCTGGCCGCAGCGCTGCAGTATCAACCCGGTATCTTCGTCGACATTGAAGAGTTGGAGATTCACAGCCCGCTGATCCTCAGTGCCGAGCACAGTAAGAAGGTGCGGGTCCGGATTGATGACAGTGACGGAACCTTGCAGGTGACCTCGCGCAGTACCGGCGAAGCCGACGCGTGGGTCCAGCATGTCGTGGCGCGGTTGCCCGGTGAAGCGCGCGGTGTCATGTTGGATGTTCAGGCACCGATGCTTCCGGCGCGTCGCGTGGACTTCACTCGCGACGGACACCTGCAACTGACGCAAGGCGTTGGCTTGAACTATGGTCCGGCCTATCAGGCGGTCGAGGACGGCTGGATCGAAAATGCCACAGTGCTTGCGCGCTTGAGCGTACCGGCGAGCATTGAGGCGGAAATGGGTGCGCTCAATCTCCATCCCGCCCTGCTCGACAGTGCGTTTCAGTTGATCACCCAGTTGCTCGCCAATGAGCCGGGGCTACGCCGTGGCCTGGCGTTCATTCCAGTCAAACTGGGGCGCATAGCCTTTGCCGTCGATGCCGGTGTTGCCGTTCTGGCCAAGGTCGAATTGGTCAAGGCGTCCGAGCATTCCCTGCTCGCTGATTTCAGTTTGTTCGATTCCGACGGCCGCGCCGTGGTCGTCATCAAGAACGCGCGCTTTCGCGGCGTGCGATTGCAGCGTGATCGTCAGGGAGATGTCAAACGCGTCGATACCGTGGGCATTGCCAAGCCTTTGCACGGCGCTGTTGGCCCAGGTGTCGGGAACCCGATCGCTCTATTCGAGTCGTTGCAGCGCGCAGTGTCCGGTCTTGCCGACGAGCCGCGACTGGCCCGTTATGTTAATGAAGTCGATCCGCTGCTGGACAGCCTTTGCGATGCCTTCTTCTGCGAGGCAGTTGCCAAGCTCGGCGGCGCGATCAGCGTTGCCCAGCGCGACGCATGGTCTGCCCACAGCCCGACGCACGGCCACTTCATTGATCGCCTGTTGATGCACGGGGTGGTGAGTGGCAGCTTGCAGGTCAGTTGTGATGGTGGTTGGCAACTGGCCGGCCCGCTTGCGCAGCCTTCGGCGCAGATCATCTGGCAGGCCTTGCAAAGCAGCTACCCGGAACACTTCCAGATCATCCATTCGGTCGGCCGCATCGGCACGCATTTGGCGGCTTTGCTCAAGGGTGAGATCGCGCTGCAAGACTTGACTCCCCGTGAAACCTCGCGCGCTGCGCTGGCTCGCCTGGTCCTCGGGGCCACGGGTTATCACTCGATGCTCAACGGTGTCGGCGAGTTTATCGCGCTGCGTTTGCAAAGCCTTGCGGCAGGGCAGCGCCTGCGCATTCTGGAACTGGGTTTTAGCGCGAGTCCGCTGGCGGTAACGTTGTATCAGACCTTGGATTTCGACCGGGTCGATTATCACTATTGCGCCGACGACATCGAGGCGGTGGAGTGGCTGCAGGCCGAGTTCCCGGCCCTGAAGGTCTCCATGTTCAACGATGCACGGCAACAGGCTGAGCGCCAGTATCAGCGATTCGACCTGATTTTGGCGCCGACCGACCTGGCACCTCTGGATCGCATAAGCCAGGCCCTGCAGTTCGCATCTGGCTGCGTGAGCGACGACGCACAGGTCTTGCTGCTGGCTCAGCAGCCGTCTACTTGGGCCGATCTGGTATTTGCTGCTCAGCCTGATTGGTGGTTGGTCGCCGAGGGCCAGGCTGCGCTGGCAGCGCATCAGCGGCCAGCTTTCTGGACGCAGGAGCTGCAGCGCCATGGGTTGCAGTGCATGCAGCCGCTGGAGTTTGCGCCGGGCACCGCCTGCGGCAGCTACCTGATCGTCGCCACTGGTAGCGCCCAGCCGTTGCCCGCTGTCTACCATGCGACACAGGAGTGGTTGCTGCTGGCGAGCAACGATGGCACCGATGCGGAGTTGGCTCAAGCACTGACTGATGCCTTGCGTGCCCAGGGCCAAAGTGTGTCGCTGCTGCAACCGCAGGCGCTCGACGCAATGTCGGCGCCGGCACAAATTGTCATGCTGGCCGGTTTGGGCCATTCCGCCGGGCTCGACGCGCAAGCCGAGCGTTGCATGCTCGCGGCGAATCTCAGTCAGGCCTGTGAAGCCCGTGGCATCAATCCCAACCTATGGTTGTTGACACACGGCGCTGCCTCCCATCTGTTGGGCGCCGATGCTGTATCGCTCGATATTGCCGATGCTGCCTTGTGGGGCTTTGGCCGTACCTTGGCCAACGAAAGCACGCACGCACGGGTTCGTTTGCTAGACATCCCGCATGCGCTTGGCGCTGCGCTCCTTGCCCAAGCCCTGCTGGCCGGCGATGAGGAAACTGAAATGGCGCTTGATGTACACGGGCAACGTTTCGTCCCGCGCCTGCGCCTGCGGCCGGGCCATTGGCAGGACGGCAACCGCTGCGAGGCGCTTAGCGCTGCGCGCTTGGGCTTTGATCTGCCGGGGCAGTTGCGCAATTTGCGTTGGGAGTCACGGCCACTGCCCGTTCCCGCAGCTGATGAGCTGGACATTGACGTCAAAGCCACTGGGCTGAACTTTCGCGATGTCATGTACGCGCTGGGCTTGTTGTCAGACGAGGCGATTGAGAACGGCTTCTCCGGCCCGACCCTGGGTTTTGAATTCGCCGGCACCGTACGCGGCAAAGGCGCCGACGTAGAAGGCGACTTTGCTGTGGGTGACCGCGTGGTGGGTTTTGGCCCCTGCAGCTTTTCGACGTCGCTGGTGACGAATGCGAATGCGGTGGCGCGCATTCCGCAAGGCATGTCTTTTGAAGCGGCAGCGACCATCCCTAGCACGTTCTTTACCGTGTACTACGCTCTGCACCATTTGGCGCGCCTGGAACCTGGAGAAAAAATCCTGATACACGGCGCTGCCGGCGGCGTTGGGATTGCGGCGATCCAGGTTGCCCGGTGGTGCGGTGCCGAGATCTATGCCACGGCCGGGTCAGATGAGAAGCGCGACTTCCTGCGGCTGATGGGCGTGGAGCATATCTTTGATTCGCGTTCGCTGTCCTACGCCGACCAAATCATGGCAGTAACCGATGGGCGCGGTGTGGATGTGGTGCTCAATTCGCTTGCCGGGGAAGCGATCAATCGCAACTTCCAGGTGCTCAAGCCCTTCGGCCGTTTCCTTGAGCTGGGCAAGCGTGATTTCTACCAGAACACCAAGATTGGCCTGCGGCCGTTCCGCAACAACATCAGCTATTTCGGCATTGATGCCGATCAACTGATGAGCGAGCGTCCGCAACTGACCCGTCGCCTCTTTGCAGACATGATGGCATTGTTCGCTCAAGGTGTGCTCAGCCCGTTGCCGTACCATGAGTTCGATGCCAATGACGTCGAGCAAGCGTTCCGTTACATGCAGCAGGCCCGTCAGATCGGCAAAGTAGTGGTGACGTATCGCAACCCACTTCACTCCGTGGTGCAGCCACGTGTGGAGGTCACATCAGGTCTGCAGTTGAACCCCGATGCCAGCTACCTGGTAACCGGTGGCCTGGGTGGTTTCGGCCTGCGCACCGCACAGTGGCTGGTGGAGAAGGGCGCACGTCACCTGGTGTTGCTAAGCCGTCGCGGTGCTTCCAGCGAAGAGGCGCAACCGATGCTGGCCGCCTGGCGTGAAACCGGAATCGACGTGCAGGCGCTCGCCTGCGATCTGACCGAGGCCGCGCAATTGGCTGAAGTCTTCAGTGAGCTGGCCAGGGGGCCGTACCCGCTGCGTGGCGTTGTACACGCCGCAACGGTCATCGACGACGGCTTGATCCGTAACCTGGACCAGTCTCAGGTGCAGCGCGTGCTCGCGCCAAAGGCAATGGGCGCACAGCACCTCGATTCGCTGACCCGCGACCTTCCGTTGGATTTCTTCGTCATGTATTCCTCGGCAACCACCCTGTTCGGTAACCCAGGCCAGGCTAGCTACGTGGCGGCTAATCACTGGCTCGAAGCCTTGGCACGCCGTCGGCTGGCACTGGGGCTCCCGGCCACTGTGGTGCTGTGGGGCCCGATTGACGACGCAGGGTTTCTGGCGCGCAACGAAGACATCAAGCAAGCGTTGCAGAGCCGCATGGGCGGGTCCGCGTTGAAAACCCATGAAGCGCTGCAAAACCTTGAGCAGATGCTCATCTATAAACGTTCCGGGCTTGGCATTCTGGAGCTGGACTGGAAAGCCCTTTCGCGTTTCCTCCCCAGCGCCCAAGCGCCCAAGTTCAGCGAGCTCGCTTCTCTGGACGGGGTGGAGGCGGACGCTGAAAGTGCAGACGATATCCGGCAACTGCTGCAATTGGATGACGAGGCCTTGCGTGAAGCCTTCGGCGAACTGCTCAAGCAAGAGATCAGCGAGATTCTGCGCCTGCCCGTCAGTCGCTTGGACAGTCAGCGCCCTTTGCAGGAACTGGGGCTGGACTCCTTGATGAGTGTGGAGTTGGTGGTCGCCGTCGAAGAACGTTTTGGTGTGCGCCTGGCAGTGATGGAACTCAGCGAGTCATCGAGTATCGACAAGCTTACCGTGCGCCTCATCGAGTTGGTGCGCGGTAATTCGCACACTCAACAAGCCGATCAGCACGCCATGGCGCGCGACACACTGGCTAGACACGGCGTTGAGTTAAGCGCCGAACAGGCTGCCCAATTATCCGAAGCAGGCAATGACCGATCAATTGATTAAGGACCACGGCATGAGCAGCGAACCGCCTTCCACACTGGCCGCTTCTATGAAAGACAAGTTGATCCAGCAGGCCCTTGAACGACGCCTGCGTGGCGCCGGGGAGGGAGTGGCCGGGCCGTCACTGCAGAGTGTGCAGGCGGCTGCGGCGGCGGTGCCGGAACAGTTTTACCGGTTTGATCAACACCCGGCTTATCTGCAACTGCGCGTGATGCTGCAAAGCGCCACGCACATGGGGCTAGTCAATCCGTTCTTCAAACTGCACGAAAGCCTCGCCGGTGCGCAGACCGATATCGGAGGCCAGCGTTACGTCAATTTCGCCAGCTACAACTATCTTGGGTACTCCGGGCATCCGGAAGTTGCCAGCGCTGCGCGGGAAGCGATCGATTGCTATGGCACGTCGGTCTCGGCCAGCCGTGCGGTCTCGGGCGAGCGCCCGTTGCATCGGGAGTTGGAGCAGGCCATCGCCGCACTGTATGAGGTTGACGATGCGATAACCTTTGTCAGCGGGCATGCGACCAACGTCACCACCATCGGCTACCTGTTTGGTCCGCGGGATTTGATCGTGCACGATGAGCTGATCCACAACAGCGTGCTGCAGGGCATAAAACTGTCCGGTGCTCGTCGCTTGAGTTTTGCCCACAACGACTGGCAAGCGCTGGATCGGTTACTGGGCGAACAGCGTCAGCATTTCGAGCGCGTGTTAGTGGTGCTTGAGGGCATCTACAGCATGGACGGTGATTACCCGGATCTACCGCGCTTCGTAGAGATAAAGCAGCGTCACCGGGCGTTCCTGATGGTCGACGAGGCTCACTCGCTGGGTGTGATGGGCGCTACCGGCAAGGGTATTCGCGAACACTACGGGTTGGCGGGCACCGATGTCGATATCTGGATGGGCACCTTGAGTAAAACCCTCTCCAGCTGTGGCGGTTACATCGCAGGCGAAACGGCGCTGGTGCAACACCTGAAATTTTTGGCGCCGGGCTTTCTCTACAGTGTCGGTATGCCGCCTTCTGTGGCTGCAGCAGCGTTGGCCGCGCTGCGGCGTATGGCCGTCGATCACGACCGGGTGCAAGCATTGCAGGCGCGTGGCCAACAGTTTTTGCGCCTGGCCCGCGAGGCAGGGCTGGATGTCGCGACCAGCACAGGGCTGGCGGTGATTCCGGTGATCACCGGTAGTTCACTCAAAGCTACGCAGCTGTCCAGTGCATTGTTCTGCCGGGGAATCAATGCTCAGCCGATTCTGTACCCAGCGGTGCCGGAAAAAACCGCGCGAGTCAGGTTCTTTATCTCGTGTGAGCATACTGAGCAAGAAATTGCCGAGACGGTCGCAATCGTCGCCGAGGAATTGGCGCGATTGTAGGATAAAGCGCCAGCGACATTCTTAACTCAACGTCGCAGGCGCAGACCCGGGTTAGATATAAGGCGAGTCGTACGCGTTAAGCGTATCGAGAAATTTCCAGTGGCTGCGTTTATCGAAGCCCATCAGCCGTTTCAGGCGAATATCCCACAGCATGTGGTGCTCGCAGATCATCGGCAGCGCGAAGAGGTGTGCGCCGCGCCATGGCAGGAACGGGTTGCGGCGCAGGCTCGCGTATATCTCCACTCGATGGCTTGACTGCAGGCTTGGGCAGCGGGCGTGAAAGCCCGAAGTGTCCGCCACCACCAGGGTGTTGGCGCGCACCGCAAACCGTCGAGGAGGGGCGAGCCCGAGGCTGGGCAGCTCGCGCTCTTCGATTCTGAAAGAGCCTTCACGGTGCATCTGCTCGGTTGAAGTCGCGGCGCCGATGCTTTTTTCATATTCCCAATCCAGGCGTGCCGGAGTCAGGCGATGCGAGCCGGGCACGTACGAAAACGGCCCTTCATCCTCCTCAACGTCGTCCAGAAACAACCAGGCTTTGGCGGTGGGGTGAAACGTGTCTGCGTGCAGGCGGGTTTGTGGGTCCTGATGCGGGTCCACCGCATCGACCATGATAGATTGCAGCTGGTAGGTGATCCCCCCGGTATTGGACGATGCGTAGGCGATCAAGTCGCGCACGCTCTGGTCCTGCACGAAGGCGCCGCAGCCTGGGTTTTGCGCCAGCACATCACTGTCCAGGCTGATGCGCCGGGTCACCGCTTTGCCTTGGCGCATCTCCCATCCTTGAGCGCGTAGCTGCCGGACTTCAGCGGTCAGCGCCGCAAAGGTGTGCGGTGATAACGCCTGCTCGCGTAGAAAAAAACCGTCGCGTTCAAAATCGTGGTGTTCCTGCGGACGAAGCCGGGGTGTTAACTGCTGACGGCGCCAGGTGGCCATGTTCATCGCCCACTGACGGCGCTTGAGGTGCAGGCCCATCTCGTTGAGTCGCCGGCTGCCCAGCACCGGGTTGTCCTGGAATGATTTAGCGTGAGTTGCCAGTTGCAGGCAATGCCAAGGCAGCGTTGCATAGCCTGCCAGCTGTTTGAGTCTATCGGCCATTTACTCGTCCTTTGTTGGCCGGGCGGGGTAGCCCGAGCATCAGCCGACCATAGTTGCCAAGCGCGCGAACACGTGCAGGCCAGAACCGACTCGAGGCGAAGCCCGCCTGCAACAGTGTCAGCGCATGCCAGGCATCACAAGGCAGGTTGTGCCGTAAATCGTTGTACAGCGGATAGCGCATCAGCGCCGATGCCACCAGATGATCGAGGCTCACGCGGCGCGTGCGCTGTGCGAACTCCAGATAATCGCTTGTCAGACCGCGGCCGGCATAGAAGGGCGTGCCGTAAGTGGCCACGTGCAGGCCACGCAGCAACGCCTCGAAACCAGCGATAGAACTTAAGGTATGCACTTCGTCGACCTGTGCGTACAGTGCGTTGATGTCAGCGTGTGCGCAAAACTGGTCGGCGTACTCCAAGGCCCGTGCCGGGCTGAGCGAGTCGGCACGTTTGCCGGCTTCAACATCGGGATGTGGTTTGTACAGAATCCACGCATCTGGGGCCCGCGAGCGCACCTTTTGCAGTAGCTGAAGATTACTGCGTAACGAGGGGCTGCAACCCAGCAGCGATGCGTCGTCTTCCACCTGGCCGGGCACCAAAATGCAGCGCTGGCCGACGGCGTTCTTCACCTCAACGGCGCGTCCGAGCAGGTTGTATTTGGTGATGCCGCCAGCATTGATACGTTCGCGCAGTCGCGCGGCTTCTTGCAAGGTTTGGGCGTCGAACTCGGCGTGCTCCAGCAAGTATTCAAGATCGCCCATGCCATTGCGCTCGTAGTGCATGCCGCCTCTGTCGAGTATCAGCGACACCGCCGGCGCGTTGTGAACACCCAGCCCGGTTGAGCGTAAAAATGCATCTTCGATACGCCACAGCGGCACCTTGTTCGCGAGCGCCTCTGCGCTTAGTCCCGCAGGCTCGCGCGCAGCCCATACCACCAAGGTAGCTTGCTCGGCGGCCATTTTTCGCAGCAGGTCTGGGGAATGCTTGGCGAACGTGAGCGTACCCCAACGGCTATTGAGCAGGCGCCTGACGTTGTGCTGTTTGTGCACCTTGACGCCCAGTACTGTGATGGGGCCCGCGAAGTCACTGTCCCTGGACTTTTGCAGAGCTAGTTGGCGGGCGACCGTCAACACGTCGGTCAGTTGACCGGTGAGCGGGTTGACGTAACGGCAGTAGCGCACATAGGCGGCGGCCACCAGCTGCAACAGGCTTGGGGTGCCTGTACGGCGCGGGATGGCCATGCGGTCATCGGTGAGGCCCCAGCCTGCGTAGAAAGGCAGCCCGAAACAGGTTACAGCAACGCCCAGGATCAAGGCTTCGAGGCCCGCCTGGCTGGTTCCGATATAAACCCGACTGGCGCGACGTGCCAGCGAAGACCACGATACCGCGCGACTTTCCAGCGTAACGCCGCGTTGCCTTGCGGCGTCCAGCAGGCAGCTTTTCTTGTACCCAGCCACGCAATCCGGGTGGATACGCACGCGAACGTCGGCGCCGGGGTTTTCTTCAAGCGCGGCATCGAGCATTCGAATAAAGTCGCGCTCATGCAGGCCTCCGCCGGGAATCGAGAAGTCGCCATAGGTCTGGTCCACCACTAACACCAGCGCACGTTCTCGGCCCAGCGAATCGCTGGCGGACAGGTCGGGGGCGTGGTTGTATTTTCCGATACCGCTACGGGTCATCAACTCGATGAGCTGTCTCGCTGTCTCCAGGTCCGCCGCCGACAGTTGCTCAGGGACCTGCAACAGGTTTTCCAGCTGTGAAGGACGGTCTGCCAGGTAGTGAATGCCAATCGGATCGATCACCATCGACATCGGTGTGTCACCCTCAACGCCCAGCGAAGAGGAGCGTAGAAAACCGTCTTCAAGCGCGATGTAGGGCAGCTTCCAGCGCTCACACAGCACTCGGGCTTGCGCCGACGAGCGTTTGTAGCCGATACCGGCGATGGCCTTGAGACCGGGAGGCGGGCGGCTTCCCCGGCGCCAGAGCCAGCACGGGTTACCCTCGGCGGCGAGAAAACGCGGCAGGTGCAGAATCTTCCAGGCTACCCATTGCGACATGATGCCGACCCAACCCGCGCTGTCGAGCTGTTCGGGCGGTGCAGGCTGCGGCGCGTTGGTGCTCATGTGCAGGGCTCCAGATCACGGCGCATCCCCTGCACCGAAAACAGCGCCGGCCAGCCTTTGAGAGGGGGGAGCCAAGAACTGCGGACTACCTGGAACCGGTGATGCAAGTACAGGCGTCGAGCGCGGCGGTTGTGCCGTTGCACCTCCAGGTCTACATGCCGAGCGCCTGCCTGGCGTGCGTACTCGCACGCCGCTTCGAGCAATGTTCCGGCGACGCCTTGGTTGCGTACGTGTTTATTTACGCGCAGGCCGTAGAGGAAGAATGGATAACGCAGCTCGCGCTGTTCAAAAAACTGAAACAAGGTAAAGCGTACGCCGCCCGAGAGCCGCCCGAAATGCTCGACGAAGTGTTGGCGTTCAGCGCAGAAAGGGCCTTTTTTTTGCCACTTGAATGCGGCGTAACCTAATGCCGTTTCGCCTTGGAACGCCACCAGCACGCGGTCCCAGTTGATGCACGCACCGAGCAATCGGTAGCGGCTGGCATCATCGCCGAGGATAAACGCCAGTGAGCCGCGCCCGGCAGTGACCAGGCGCGCCATTTGCTCGTTGGTTTTCGGCAGGCTTGCGCCCAGCACGACGCGGTCGACGGCGTCAGGCACACCGCACCTGCCTGGCGTGTGGCAGGCCGACGGTCTGGCTCAGTTTGATAAAGGTGCTGGCCAGCACGTCTACCGTCAAAGGTTGGCTTAGACATTGGGCCTGTGCCCAGTTGGACCAGATGAAATAATCGGTGTCACCGTCCGGCTCTCCGAGCGCTTTGTAAACGTCCGGAAGAATCGGCACATGGTCACCGAAAAAACACAGGCTGGTCGGCCGGGCGCTTTCGGTCAGCGTTTTGTGCAATTGGCCGAGCATGCGATCGGCGTTGGCGATATGGCGCACGTAAGGGCCCAAGTCACGTAGTTCAGCCGCAGGCGGGCTGTCGAACCAGGTAGGCAAATCGGCCTCGTTGACCTGTTCCAAGTGTAACGGCCCGTGGTTCTCCATGGTGATAGCGTGGATGAACAGGGGTTGGGTGCGAGGCTGGGCCTGCAACCGCTGGAGGATTTTCGCCGCGACCGCACAATCGCCAATAAACGGTCCGGCCTTGTCCGACTCATTGAATGCACTCACGTCGATGAATTCGTCGAATCCCAGCGCCGGCAGCACTTTGTCGCGTCCGTAAAAACTGCGTGCGTACGGGTGAATGCACACCGTTCGGTAACCCTGGCGTTTAAGCGCCGCCGCGATGCTCGGCACGCCGTTGCGTGCCAGCAAACGATACGGGTTGAAGCGGTGTACACCCAACTGCGTGCCGGCTACCCCGCTGAGGTAAGCGAACTCGGTACGCACAGTATTCGCGCCCCACGCAGCCACTTGTAGGCGGCCCTGGGCCAGTGCCTCGCCGCGCAGTTGGTCGAAGTGAGTGAGCACCTGCGGCTTCACGCCGGGATATAAGCGACGCACATCGAAAAACGATTCACTTTGTACTGAGACCATATCTGGCAGTTGAGCGCTGTCGACGGCGGGCAACGGCTGGGCGAACGGCGACTCCAGGGTGGCGCGATCAACAGGCACGCGGGCCGCCACGAAGTAACGCCACAGGCACGCCACCAGCCCCCAGCGCCGCAAGTCTTCACTTGCCTCAAAGGTGGCGGTAACGTTGGAGCGGTGACCAACGACGAGCAGTCCAGCGCCAATGGCCAGCAGCCACGCGCTGGTGCTGAGTGCCAGGCTGTCACGCGGTTCGAAATACAGACCGGCGCCCAGGTACACGATGAACACCACAGCCAGGCCGATCGCTTTGCCGATGCCAAAGAACGGCAGATACAGGCGCGGGAAACGTACCGCATCGCTGAAATACTCGAAGTCCGCGCACACGAAGGGTTCGCGCAACGAGTGATATTTCGAATTGCTCACCAGCACGATCAGCAGCCACGCGGCGAGCACATTAATCGCACTGAACAGGCCGCGACCGGTCAGCAGGTACAGCGCACCGAGGGCGAAACACCAGGCGCCGCCGTGCAGTAACCAACTGGCGAGCGGGCGGCGCAGTGAAGGGCAAGGCACCAGCAACCGTTCGATGGCCACGCTCAGGGCGAGGCCGCCCAGTGCGATCCAGATCACAGAAGAGTCAAGCATGACCGGCCCCGTAATCCATCCACCGTAAAATCACCGAGGACAGGCGTTGCGGAATGATCCCCAGCGCCCAGCAACCCAGGTTCAGCGGGAACGGGAAGCTAATGCGCGGTTGATCCGCCGCCAAGGCTTTGCGGATACGCTGCGCGGCTCTTTCCGGGGTCCAAAGAAATGGCTTGGGCCCGGGCATTTCGTCGCACATTTTGGACGTCACGTAACCGGGCTTGATCACGTTGACTTTCACGCCTTCAGGTGCCAGCCAGTCGCGGATCGCTTCACCATAGACACGGATGGCTGCCTTGCTCGCGCTGTAGCTGGGCGTGCTGGGCAAGCCGCGCCAGCCAGCCAGCGAACTGAACAGGGCAATCTGGCCGCTGCGTCGAGCGCGCATCGCGGGCAATGCGGCTTCAACCGTCGCCATCACCGCCAGCACGTTAATCTCGATCAGCGCCTGAGTGTCTTCCCACACTTCGCCCTCGCCGTGCGGCCCGACATCGGTGTTGACCCCGGCGGCAACAATTACCAGGTCCGGTTGCTCCTGCTCGCTGATACGCCGTACCCATTCGCGTAAGGCACCCAGGTCGCGTACGTCGAGCCCCTCAAGCAGCACGCGGGCACCCGCCGCACGGCACTGTTCGGCCAGTTGCTCAAGGCGCTCGACACGTCGGCCTTGCAGGATAAGGGTTACACCGGGCGCGGCATAGGCAGGCGCGAGTGCTCCGCCGATACCTCCTGTTGCCCCGGTGATGAGGATGCAGCGCGGTAAAGTCTGGCGCGTCATAGAAAGAGCTCAATTCTCGAAGTTTTCGCCAGCAACATTTCGAGGCTGTTGGTGACAGCCATATCGATGCCGCAACGCGTATAAAAGCCGCCGTTGATTTGGGTGGTATGAATCACGGTATTGCGAAAGCGCTGGAACAGAATCGGGTCGGGGACTTGCGGGCTCTGCCAGAAGTCATCGAGGCTGCCGGGCTGCGTCAGCCCCTCGATGGCATAGATCGGATTACTCAGGGCAAACGTCGGGCGATGGTGAATCATCGCCGAGCCGCCCACGGTGCTATTGACGGTGACCACGCCGGCTACGTGCGAGAGCAAGGTTGGCATGTGGCCGGTTTCGAGAAAATCTACCCGATCGGCAATGCCATAAGCCGCCGCCACTTCGCGGGTAATGCGGTGATAGTTAACGATACCGGGCGTCAGCGGATGGTTCTTGACTACCATGCGCGCGTTGCCAGCGGCGTGCTGTGCAAAGGAGCCGAGCACCTTATGCAACACTTCGGTCATGTTGGCGAAGCTGGAGTGTTCACGGATTTGCGCGTCACTGTCCAGCTGCAAGGGCAGCAGGAAGGTCGGGTGTTTCTCGGTGGCGACATGGCTGATTACATCTGCATCGCTAGCCTTGGCGCTCAACAGGCGCAGGCCGTGACGAATGTACCCGGCGTACTCCACCGCAGCATTGAACGGCGCATGGGTACGGTAATGAGGGAAGCACACGCGATTCAACGCACCGCCGACGTGATACATCACGTCATGGAACGCCCGCGAGGTAAACGAGAGTTTGAACGCGTTGCCGTTCTTGTAGCGCGGAATGTGCTGGCCCACGTCCATGTACCATTTCGGGTCACGGGGCAAGCGCGATTGTGTATTGACCCCATCACGTTCCAGCGTCACCCAGTAAGGCCGGAAATAGCCTTCTTCAAACACATGCACGCGAATTCCGCACAACTTTGCCAGGCGTATCGCCGGTTGATGTACCGGGCGCTGATCGCCGAACAGCACGACATCAGTGATGCGCTCATTACGAAACAGTTCGCTATAGAAGCTTTCGAGCTGCTCTGGGCGGTTGGAGAAAAACATGCGCGAGCCCGAGCCATAAAGCAGGTCGCCCATGTTGAACGTCAGCGATTTCACCCACTGGCCTTCCGCGCGCAAGGCATTCGCCAGGCGTGAGAAAAACGGCGAACTTACGCCCTGCAAAAACAGGAAAAAGTTACGTGGGCGAACACTTAGTACACGCGATTTACCGTGGGAGTTTAACCCTGCAGGGTGAACCGCTTGATGAAATCCGCGGCCCATTGCCGGGTCACTTCCTGCCATGTAAGTGGTGCTCCTTGCTCAGGCAATTCATGCCAGTTTTGTAACTCAAATAGGGTTTGTTCCGGGGTAGTGAAACGGTCCGTCACCCGGCTTACATAGGTGGGGTATTCAATCAATGTCCCAGCCACCAGTTCATCCAGGCTCAGCCTGCGCTGGCGTCTGGCTTGTACGTCCGGGTGCAGGTCCATGTCAGTGGTCAGCCCCCAGCCGGCATAAAACGGTTGACCATAAGTGCTCACGGGCACACCGCGCAACAAGGCTTCAAAGCCCGACTGCGACGTGAGTACGTGCACCTCGTCGACCACGTCGAGCAATTGATGAAATGGCGCATCGGTGAGTACTTGATTGCACCATTGCGTTGTCTCGTGTTCGTCGCTGCCCCTGGCACGCGTCCCCGCCATAACCTCAGGGTGCGGCTTGTACAACAGCCAGGCTTGAGGGTTGCGTTCGCGAACCGCCTTGAGCAGCTGCAAGTTGCTGCGCAGCGTGTTGGCACCGAAGCGAATCGATGCATCCGACTCCACCTGACCGGTCACCAGAATCACCTTGTGCACCCCGGCTGGACGTTTCCAACGGCTGCCCGGCAGGTTGTACTTGGTCACGCCCGACTCACAAATGGCCTGGCGCAATGCACCGGCCCGGTCCAGTGCCTGCGACGAGACCTGCTCGTTCTGCAATATGTGTTCCAGACGCGAGGGGCGGGTGGCGTCGTAATAAATACCCAGGTCGTCGACGACCCAGGACAACGGCCGGTTCTTTGAGGCCCCAAGGCCAACCGAGCGCAAAAAACCGTCCTCGACGCGTGTCACCGACGCATGACCTGTCAGCTCGTGGTCGTGCTTGCAGCCCCAGGTCAGGACTGGGGTAGTGCGGTCGAGACGCTTGTGATGTTTGGCGAAGCGCAGTGCGCTGCCATTGAAAAAACGCTTCGCGAGCGGCAACTTCCAGCGGGTGAAACCGAGCACTTGCAAGGCGCTTGGCAAGCTGCTGCGCTTACGCCGTTGCAGGCCAATCCATTCAATCAGCACTTCCGGCGTGCAGGGCCGCCCCGTTTCGGGGCTGATATAACGCGGGTAAGTAATCAACGCCGCGTGCACCAACTGGGCAAGGCCCACCGGTGAGCGTCGATCCGGCGCTGGCTGTGCATCCTGGGTTAAACCCCAGCCGGCATAGAACGGCATGCCGAACGTATGCACTGGCACATTCCACAGCAGGGCATCGAAACCCAGTTGTGACGTCATCACATAGACAGCCTGCATCCTGGGCAGCAACTCTGCCGGGTGAATGTCGCGGCTCAGCACTTCGACACGAGGATTCGTGCGCAACGTTTTAAGATCGAAATGGCCCTTCTTGCGCCCGGCCAGCACATCCGGATGCACCTTTAGCAACACCTTGCACTGCGGATTTTCGGCCAGTGCTGCGTCCAGCATCTGTCGGAACTGCACGACACCTGCGCCCTGCAAAGACGCATCGCCAAATGTCTGGTCGGCCACCAGCACACTGGGCATGTCGGGTTCGAACAGCTCGATGCGCGCCGCGTTGTACTTGGAGACTTTACGCGCCTGCCACAGCCCCTGAAGGGCCGTCGCGCGATCATGCATGGCAGTGTTGATAGGTCGTGCGATCAGTTGTTCAAGGCGCGAAGCACTACTAGCGTCGTAGTAGATACCGAGGTGGTCGACGACCAGCGATAACGGCGGTTCGTCAGCCCCTAGGCCTATGGAACGCAGGAAACCGTCCTCGACCGTGATCAGGGCAAGCCCCGCGTCTGATGCCAACTTGCCGGCCACTCGCGCACTCGGCTTGCGGCCCCACGCCAAGACTGCATCAGCGCGCTGGGTGTCGTGCACAGTCCCGTTCAACAATCGGTATTCCGGCAGCAGTTGGGGCAGCGTGGACATCTGTTGAGCCCCCTTGGACAGAATCAACAAGTGTGGGGGCGCATGGAGGTTGTCGTCCATAAGCGTAGAGCATGTAATCCGTTTTAATGCAATAAGAATAATTTTATAACAAGCGGAGTAGTTTAATCTAACCGATGTACGAAACGTGTAAAAAGTTTCGTAGGGCGCGTCATGGTGCCGACGAGTCCAGGCAAGCTTCGGCTGTGTAAGGGCAGGGCAGCAGCGTTATGTTAGTGCTTTGAGCGTCAGCAGGTAATCGAGCTTTTCACGCAGCAACGGCATACGTTCATTGTCGCGGTATTCGGCGATGGTTTCGGGGCGCATGCAATGCCACAGGGCGTTCAACAGGAACACATAACGCAGGTTGTGCAACACCTGCGTAACCTCGAAACGCGGGTCCAGCGCTTGCGTATAAGCGGCCATAAAATCATCGCGCACCTGCAGATAGCGCTTCATGTCGTTCCTTCGAAACAGCGCGCTCAGATAAGCCCCGCCGTCAAAGCCGATACGCCCAACCTTGACTTCACTCCAGTCGATAAGCTGCAGCCCTTGGGCAGATACAAACAGGTTCTTGCGCAGGTAATCCATGTGGCAAAAACACTTCGCCGAGGCGTTGGCAGAGCGCGCCATTTGTCTCAGTTGGGGGGTAAACAGCCGTAATTGCGTTTCCAGGCTTTCAAATCGTGGGTCTTCAAGCGCGAGTTGGCGCAGGTGTTTAAAGAACCACGAAAAGTTGAAGCGCGGCCTGAGCAGAAACCACGGGCGGAAGAAATCCATTTGCCAGAACTTCCAGGCGTTACTCAGGTCCGCAGCACTCAGGTACGCGTGGGAAAGGCTTTCGATCTCGGCGATGCCCCGCGCGACATCGCCGGCAATCGCGTGCATGCGCGGCGCCTTGCCACGCACGTAATGAGTGAACACCAGGCTTTCCCATGGTGTTTCGATTAGCCCGTAGCAGGGCGGATGTTGAAAGTGGGTGCTGGAAGTGAGCACGTCGCGCTCGCGATAAAAACGCGATTCAAGGCTGGAAATGCCCAGCACCTTACGAATCGACTTCTCCACCACCTCAATCACGTCGCCGCTGGCCTTGTGAGTCAGCTGGTGATGGCGCACGTAGTTGACGAAAGCGGCATTGGCGGACAGATCAGTGCTCACAACTTCGACATCGTCCATCGCTACGTCCGGCAGCAGCAGCGCGAGGCGCTCAGGCAGGGACTTGGCACGCAGCCAGAAAACCCTGCTACGTCCTTGTTGAGCGTTGAATGCAAAACCCATTAATCCGTCTACTGGAACCAAAACGAGCGTGGATGGTACTGAGATCCTGCCTTAAATGCACGTTGGCATGCTAATGAACGATCAAATGGGACTAAGAGTTTCACGGTGCATTCCATCAATGGGATCGAAGCGCTAACATGCGCGCAGTTAAATCATGGATAGATAGGCCCCAATGAATCATCTCGCTATAGCCAAAGAAGCCCTCATCGCGCAAGCCCAAGCCGTCGGCCTGCTCGCCGATCGCCTGGACGGAGAGTTTCAACGCGCCGTTGAGCTGATGCTCGGGTGCAAAGGCCGTGCTGCAGTGTGCGGTATGGGCAAGTCTGGACTGATCGGCAAGAAAATGGTCGCGACGTTCGCCTCCACCGGCACCCCGAGTTTCTTCCTGCACCCCGCCGAGGCGTTTCATGGCGACCTGGGCATGCTCAAGCCGACCGACGTGCTCATCCTGATCTCCTACAGCGGTGAAACCGAGGAGGTAGTCAAACTCATCCCAAGCCTGAAGTCGTTCGGTAACAAAATCATCGCCATGACCGGCGCCGGCAAGTCGACCTTGGCGCGGCACGCAGATATCTGGCTGGATATTTCAGTTGAACGGGAGGTTTGCCCGAATAACCTGGCGCCGACCACCTCGACCCTCGCCACCATGGCCATGGGCGATGCACTGGCCGTTGCCCTGATCGAAGCGCTCGATTTCAAACCAATGGATTTCGCCCGCTACCATCCGGGCGGTAGCTTGGGTCGCAAGTTGCTTACCCGTGTTTGCGACGTGATGAAAACCAGCACACCTGTCGTGGGTTTAGACACCAGTTTCCATGACTGTCTGTGGGTCATGACTGCAAGCCGCCTGGGCCTGGCTGTGGTGATCGAACAGGGCAAATTGGTAGGTCTGGTGACCGACGGCGATTTGCGCCGAGCTCTGCTGAATAACCCGGCCATAGTTAACGACAAAGTAGCCAATTTCATGACCGTAAACCCGCACACCATTCAGGCCGATGCCCAACTTTCAGAAGCTGAAGCATACATGCTGAATCGCAAAATTCGTGCGCTTCCGGTGTTGGCTGCGGATGGAACTGGCGTGGTGGGTATCGTCGAGATTTTTGACTAAATCGAAAGGATCGGCGCCTGAATCATCGTCTGATGATGGCGCCGTTTTTTATTGTGCCATTTTCTCCATGACGCAGGCGTAGCCTGCTGCAGAACCGAGCACGTGTAACTTGCCTTGAGCAATCAAGATGGCGTCGGACACCTCTCGAAATGCCCCAGTTCCGCCAGCGTGTTTCAGCACTTGTGAAGCTTGCTGTTGGACGTAAATAGGCGCATCAGCCACAGCAAACGACAGCCCACACGCCGCGAATGCTGGCAGGTCGATAGAATCATCCCCGATGCATGCAGTTTGCGCCGCAGTCACACCGCCCATCGCCATCAGTTGTTCGCAGGCCGCTTTTTTGTCCTTGATGCCAAATTGGCAGAGTTCAATGCCAAGGTCAGCGACACGCCTGCGCAACGTCGCTGAGTCGCGGCCGGACAGTACCGCCACTCGCACTCCGTTTTCTTCAAGCATTCGCATGCCCATGCCATCTCGCACATGGAACCGCTTCAGGCATTCGCCGGAAGCGTCATAGAAGAGCCCGCCGTCAGTCAGCACTCCGTCCACATCGGTAATAACCATTCGAATATCAGTCAATGCCGGCAAGGTTGGTATCGATTTACCCGCCATCAATGCCCGTACCTTTTCCAGGCACTCAGGCGTGTCGACACCTGGGCCTGTGGCTTCAACCACCCAAGCTCGAATGCAAAAACCGGCGGCCAGCAAACGTAGCTGTTCCAGTTTTTCCGCATGCTCCACCATCGGCTGTAGCAGGGTGCAATACTCAGAAAGCACCTCGCGACGATACGCATAAACACCGACATGCTTTAGATAGGTAGCCACATCACCATCACGAGGGAAGGGGATAGGCGAGCGGCTGAAGTACATCGCGTTGCCGTTCGCGGCGAGCACAGCCTTCACCGTGTTGGGGTTGGCCGCCTCGACAGCGTCGATCGGGTGACACAACGTGCCTACCTGAATGGACGGGTCGGCCAGCATCCCCGCCGCCAGTGTGACGATGTCTTCTGGCCGGACCAATGGCTCATCACCCTGAAGGTTGATATAGATATCCGCATCAACCTGAGCCATGACCTCTGCCAACCGATCCGTCCCCGAAGGGTGATCGGCAGAAGTCATCACGCACGCCCCCCCAAAACCGCGAACCGCTTCGGCCACACGGTCGTCGTCTGTGGCGACCACCACGATTTGCGCATTGCTCACTTGAAGAGCCCGCTCATAGACGTGCTGCACCATGGGTTTGCCTGCGATATCCGCGAGCGGTTTACCGGGGAGGCGGGTGGATCCGTAGCGAGCTGGGATGACGATTGCGATGCGTTGATCAGAACTGGCCATTTAAACCCCCTCAGGCGATGTTCAGCGGGGGGAAAGATTTCACCAAGTCGTCCAACGCCTTGATTTGGGTAAGGAAGGATTCCAGTTGGCCCAGAGGGAGAGCGCTTGGACCGTCGCATTTGGCATCGTTTGGGTTAGGGTGCGCTTCAAGAAATAGTCCAGCCAAGCCAACGCCCATGCCTGCGCGAGCGAGTTCAACAACCTGTTCACGGCGACCACCAGACGCGGCGCCAGATGGATCTCGTTGTTGAAGTGCATGAGTGACGTCAAAGATGATCGGTAAATCTTCGCAAGTGCGTTTCATCACGCCAAACCCCAGCATGTCGACCACCAGATTGTCGTAGCCCATACACGTACCGCGGTCACACAAAATAAGCTGATCGTTACCCGCTTCTTTGAATTTATGAACGATATTTTGGACCTGCGACGGACTTAGAAATTGCGGTTTTTTGATGTTTATTGGTTTTCCTGTTGCGGCTAATGCCATCACTAGATCTGTTTGGCGAGCAAGAAAGGCGGGGAGTTGCAATACATCAACGACCTCGGCTACAGGAGCAGCTTGGTAGATCTCATGCACATCAGTGATGATCGCAACGCCAAACTCTGCTTTCACCGCTTCGAAGATGCGCAAACCCTCTTCCATTCCAGGGCCACGGTAGGAGTGAATCGAAGAGCGGTTCGCTTTATCGAAACTGGCTTTGAATACGTAAGGAATGCCGAGCTTTTGAGTGACCCGGACGTATTCGGCGCACGCACGAAGGGCGAGGTCTCTGGACTCCAACACATTGATGCCGCCAAACAATGTAAACGGGACCGTGTTGCCTACGGAAATTTGTTTCGAAATTTTAATCATCGATTTACCTAAAATAAAAGCACTGCGACAGGCAGCGCTTTTTAACTATGAAGGTGGAAGTAGAGAAAATTTATGTTGGACGAATCTTCAGTCGTATAGTCGGTGGCTGAGACGTTCTTGAAAGATTTCATCGGTTAGTGAGCAAATCTTTTTAGTCATTCGTTGTGAACCGTGCACTACGTAATGCTGCCAGAAATAATAATAAAAAGCGTCGTTGAGGTTTTTGTTTAGCAGGGCTGGAAAAGTTTCAATTTCATCAAGGTCGGAAAGCTCAGTTACCTGATGCGCAATTCTACTGTACTCAGCTAGACCAAAACAAATGAGAGGCTTGTGGGCGAGGATGGCATCCCAGCCGACGGATGAGTTACAAAGGGCTACCGCGGTGGAATGCTTTATGAGATCGCGAGTTGAATCGTCGGATATGAATATGCCGGAACCTACCGGAAGACTTTTAAGGAATTCGGAGACTTCCCTATCTTGGCAAAGAGGATGGCGACGTAAAACGATGTTGAGATTCTTCGACTTAAAAAATCTAATACTGTTATCAATGAGTTCATAAAATTTGAATGGCGAGAGTCTTTGAACCGAGTCACCGGGGATTTGAAGAGGTATCACGGCATACTGCCCATACTTTTCCAGCGCTTCCGGTCGTGCAGTTGATTCTCCAAATGCTTCTAGGCGAGCATTATCGCAAAACAGTTTTGCTTCCGCTGAATCAACGTTATGAAAATTATGCCGCTCAGGGTGAGTTTGTATTTCTGCCCAGCCAGAATAACCGCTACGCTCGACGAGTAAGCGGTTAGTATGTGTGGTTTTATAGTGGATAAACGGGCCCCTTTTGCTGTACTTATGGCAGTCAACGAATGCAATAGGGTGGCTCTGAGATGAAGAAAAAGGCGAATAGAGAGAGGGGCCTGGAAGAGAAAATTGTGGTGATACTACAACGGTATGTCCTTTTGATCGTAGTGCGCGAACAAAGCCAAGCCCGTCAGGAGAATTTGTAAAGTCCTGCGTGTCCGTACGTGATAGGGCATCCCAGATCCTAGGAGTCACGCGGACCACCACGGTAGGGGAGTCAATGATGATTCGTTTGTCTTTCATCATCGCGATAGATGAAGAGCAAAGCTGCGTCGGGTCAATCTCTACGGCGTTGCACGCACGTTCATAATTGATAATGACCCAGTGTTGCTTTGCTCTCTTCTGCTCGTCCTGGATGTGAGGGATCAGAGATCCAGCAATGTCAGTACGGAACAACCCCAGTGCCGCACCAATAGCATTTACGTAAACATCGTCGGGCCAAGATTTTGAAAAGAATTTTTCAGGATCCGAAAAAAGTTTTTCAAACTTTAGGAGACCTTCTGAGATTCTTGAAAGAGATCCTGACATTTCTGCCAGAGCAATCATGTTCCTGAGGATTATGGGTGCAATGCTAAAGTCAATTTCATCTGCTCGCTCCATCAAAAATGGTACAAGAGCTTCTCTAGATCTATTGAAAAAGGCTTTACGCGTAAAAGCGTTTAAAAAGGACGGGTCGTTGAGTTGCTGTTTATAAACTTCGATGGCTGATTCAATTTTTCCGCAGCTTAACAATTTTGAAATGAGTGAGTCAACGAAGCATGCCTTCCGCCCTGAATCACTAGTAGTATCAGATGTATGGAGTCTGGATTCGTAGGCTTTAATTACGGCGTCAAATTTTTTTGCACGTAGAAGTTCCGCAATCATCATCTCAAATGCGACCGTTTGAGCTTCATTTTTATTGCTCATTAGAACTCCTTTACACTGCTAGCGATTGAAGGCTTCTGCCGTTAAATAAACGGCAGATACTGTGCAACAATTCTGTTGGCTCAAGATCTAGACATGTAGATTTTACCTAGCAGTCTGACGTGTTTTGTCTTCGAGTCTGCGAAAAACTTGACGGGTGTATGTTCGAACTTCCTGAACTTTTTATCGTTGGATGTCTTCCGAACTACCCATCGAATAATTCGATGCTCTATTTTGTCAAAAACTTGTGCGTAGGGCGGTTCAAAAACGACTTGGTTGGCGCTTTTATCCGTTTTGGCTGTTTGTGCATTGGCTTGCTGCGCAGTGGGCATAGCAGCCTTTATTACCTCTGCTCCCTTCTTCCATACACAGTTGCTTTCGAGATTGTCATTTTCTGGAAGAATTGTTTTAAGGCCAGCTCCACCATAAGCATCCTCAAATACGATACCGCTGAATATTCGAGCGTCGACAGGGTGTGGCTGAGTAAAAAATGTAGCAAGGATACGCATTGATTTGTTAGGCTCAATATCCAATTGACGAAAATGTCTGCCAAATATTTGTGAGATATCATCAATGAATGCGAGTGATCCTCGATGAATTCGATGAACAATTTGCTCGCGTTTTGCTTCACCTTCCATGCGATCCATGAATACAGGTGAGAGTCGACCTTTCCAATCCCTATCCATCCTGATAAACGACGTGTCCTCACTACTAAATAATGTTTCGTAGAGAGGAATGTGATTGCAGAAAGGGTTGTGCGTATCGTGGCGATCAACAAAGTTTCCTAAGAAACCTTTGATGGACATGCCGTAATTGTCTACTCGCTTAATCGCCTGACGAAACGTCATCAGGTAATAGCCGCCGAATAGTTTGCGTTTTTCGTTAAGCAGAAACAGTGATTCCTGCATTGTGCCTGCGTATCCAATATCAACCACAGAGGCCTGATCTTCATTTAACAAGCCGGTACTTTCTAGGTACTCAAGGTAATTGTCGCGCTCAATTTTAGCGGCCTCAAGAATTAGCGGGAGTAAATCCAAGAGCAGCGGTTTAAGCAGTTCGATATGCCTTTGTGTGACGATGCTGTCTAAACTGAAGTTGTGCTTCTTCAATGTTTCGGTTGGTATGCTGGCCACATACACACCAAACCGCGATGACAGGAGATGTTGGATGGTCGTCCGTGCATAGTCGACGTGCAGGAGGTCCATTACGCCATGTGCATCTTTAATTTTTGCGAGATTGACGGCTCTTCTTGAGCAGAGCAAATAATGGCTGGATGGCGCTTTATCGTAATTTTTCGCCAGCCGATCGTAAGATTCCTTCATGATGAGTCCATCACGAGAGAGAAAGTACAAACGTTTAACTCCATCACGGATGGATTGTTCGATCAGCCATTTGGTATAAGCTAGAAGTAAAGGTCCTTGCCCGTAATACCCCAGGCGCCAGGCATCCCCGGAAAACAGAGTGCCTCTGCGTTGAGGGAGGTAAGGGTTGTCGTGGAAGCGGTTACCCGCCACAGCAAGTATCATTTTCCAATCAAGGCTGTGTCTGTCTTCATCGCGAAGCCAAGGCAGGTTATAGGCGTCAGTCGTAGAGAATACTTCAGATGCTTTAACTAGGTGGAAAGGCTTTATGCCGCGCTCTTTTGCTTTAATGACATCGGCCGCTAAGTTGTCGCCAATATGTAGTATAGTTGTGGGGTCAACGCCAAGGTCTTCTATAACGAAATCAAATAATTTTCCATTGTGCTTTTTTAGTTTGACTTCAGATGAAAGATAAAAGTGTTCGTAACCTGTAAAGCCATTTTTCTTTAGAATTGTCTCAAGAAAGTCTTTAGGAAGATACATGTCTGAAATAAGAATGACACGTTTTCCAAGGCTTCTAGCTTCGTTAAACGCTTTGAAACCAGATGACCGCGGATAAAGAATATCCATCTCAACCTGCATTTCGAGTTCTTGTACCTTTTTAGCTGTCTCTAAGGAAATATTTTGCTGGCCGGAAAATTCAATGTAAATGTCATCGATCGTAGTTTCGCCAAAACCATTTTCAATGGCTTTTTCAAACGCATTTCTTTCCGCCGATCTACGTGCCTCCTTAAAGTTAAGTGAAGGCATATTGCACAGTTGTCGGACTTTTTCGGTGATAAAATCGAACATTTCCGAAGGCGACTTGAAAGGTCGATAGAGTAGTGTGTCGAAGATGTCAAAAGAGATGATTGGATAGCGATGTATCTGCTGGGACAGTTCTCGGCAGTGATACATCGACGACTCTTCACGCGTTCTATTGAAGTAACCAAGCTGTTTAAGCAGCTCCGGCTCTTGCCTCATTGATTTAAGCAAATCTCCAATAGATTCTTGGTCTGTCGTCCACGCTGGGAATACCCCTTCTGGGGCTAAAATAGTCTGTCTGAGCCATGTTGCATACCGCTCGCCATCTTCGCTGAGAAGCTTTGCCGGTAGGTGCCGCGTTTTAATAAGCGAAGCGATCAGCGCATCGCGGTCGATAGAGTATCCCCCGTCGACTTGAACAGAAAAATCTTCCCATTCTTGAGCGCTGGAGAACGCAGAAATATGGCTTTTGCCGAAAGTGATAAGGGGTTTTTGCCAGAACGCAGCTTGATAACCCAACGATGAAGAAACTGTTATTACACCGTCAGCTTCTGGCACAATAAATTGAGAAACTGAAGGGATTTTATCGAGCTTCTCAAAGTAACAGAAGTTTGGGAACCTAGAGCGCAAGTATTTTACATTGTGTTCAGTGAGTACTTGGCTATTTGTCTGTGGTGATCGATAGTTGGTCACAATAATTGCATGATGCTTGGGGGTGCGTTTTAATATTTCAGTCAGAACGTCAAACTGACTGCGACGTTCCAAAATGGAATCTATCATGAAGTAACCGTCAATTTGCAGTGGTAGCAAAATGATTTTTTTAAATCTCTCCTTCAGTGCAAGGAGGGTTTCATGTATCGGTGAAACCGAGCTTAGAAATCTGCGTTCATACATCCTGAGATCTTGGATCGACGTGGCATCTTTGTGGGAGAGTGTCAGGTCTTGGATATTAGCCGTTTGTGCTAATAGTCCACTATCAAATGCTATCAGCTGAGGAAATGGCGCTCTTGAAAAAAACCCTGGCATTTGATAGATAACGCGCGCATTGGGAAATGCATGTGATAACCAAGAGACTGCCGCCTCCCAGACAATTACGATGTCCGGGCTGAAATCGCTAGGCAGGTCAGCTTTCACTAATGTTGACAGACGTTCGATCTCTCCCTTATTGAATATTTTCGCTTGATGGCGGAGTGAGCGCTCGAGGGTGTTTTCACCCTCTGTCCAGTTTAAGGGGTCTAGGGTAGATACAGATTGCAAGGCACCTAGGTGACCGTCATTCATCGCTCGCTCAGCAATTACAGTACTCGTTACCGTATGGGTCCTTACGCCTACTTTGTGCAGAGCTGCTACTTGCGGAACGATTGCGCTGCGAAGGGTGGCGTAGCGAAATTCTGGATTGCCTAATTCGATTGAAGGTTCCAGGAAAAACAAAATATTCATTGGCGGGCCTTGAAATTTTTGGCTTCAGCTGCGGGAGCAACGACTGATGCATAACGTCGAAACTTTTAAACGCCGCAGTGGGAGGGTATCCCAAAAATAAAGAGGCTTCTAATTATAGAAGCCTTATGTGTTATTCCGTCAATTAGACAGGGTTATTGAGAGCCTACGGCTCGGCCCAATACTATTGTTTGTACGATTGGACTGATAATTTTTTGCCATTCATAAACTGCCGAATTCGTCACATAGATCGTATCGTCCGGTCGCAGCATGATTTGTCGGGCATAGAAAATGGCGGCTGGGTCACGCATATCAATTTGTAGTACCGTTGGCTTTTCGCTGTCGTTATTAGCGCGAAATATGAATACGCCTTGCGCATTGGCAGCGTTTTCTTTAAGACCGCCGACGGTCCCCAATGCATCAAGTAAGCTTGTATATTGTTGTGGGAAGTCGTGTAGGCCTGGCTGCCCTACTGCACCCATTGCTACAAAGCGCTGGCGGGCGCGTTCAAGAATTACTTCAGAATTCGCGCTTAGAGTAGCGTTATTACCTGCCAGTATTTCTTCGTAGTTCAAGGTTTTTACTATAGTCCCATTTCGAATCGTCACGCTTACTAAGTGAGGCTCTAGTACAGGCCCGCCTGCTTGATTCACGGCGTCCAGAATCGTCAGTGGCCCTTGGAGAGTTGAAAATCTGCCGGGCGACTTTACTGCGCCGGCAACTAGAACAGAGCCCGAAAGGTCTCCTACCAAGTCTACGTGTGCTTGGACGTCCGACGTTACGCCTTTAAGGCGTTGACGGATCATGTTCTCGACTTGGATAGGCGTCATTCCAGCGACGAATTGTTGGCCGACATAAGGCAAGGAAATCATTCCCTTGTTATCGATCCGAACTTTTAGTTGGGTCCCTCCCGTGGACAGAGGTGCAAACAACGCTGTTCCTTCCGGCGCATTGTCTGTAATTAGGATATTAATGACGTCCCCACCCATCAAACGCACTTCTGCAGGAACAGTACTAACAATCGTTGGCGTTGCAGGTTTTTGAGCGCCGCGTATGAACGGGGAAAGAGAAGTTGCGTTAATGTTTACTAACGTATACGTGTCATTTTTCTCCTCGATGGCGCCTTTGTATGGGCCTGCGCCCGACAGTGTGCCACCGCACCCTGTAAGTCCGAGTATCAGCGCCGCGGCGCCTGCAATGTAGATCTGACGCATACCCAGCACCACCGGTCGAAGAGAAAAGTTAGTTAAGGAGTTAATCACGATGATCCTCGATCGAGGCAATTAGGAATCGGGTGATGCCGTACAGCAGGAGCAGGCCGAGCAACAGAGTTGCCAGGTTGTACAAACGCTCCGGGTACAGTGCCAATTCCGGTTGGTTCGGGCTTACGACCGTGACCAATGTTCGGATTTTTTTGCTGGCTTCCACGCGCGCATTGTCGAGCGCGGCAACAGCCGTTTTGTAGGTTTCTTCGGCGATGCCGGCATCGAGGATCAATTGCTGATAGCGCGAGGAAACTACGTTGGCCTGATCGCCGTCGGGTGCGGATACCAGCAGGCGTTTTTCTGCGTTCAACTGGGCGCGGATGGCGTTCACGCGTTGTTTCTGTTGTTGCACCTGCGGTGAGTCAGGGCGCAGTTTGTAAGTCATTTCCGTGACTACGGCTTGCTGCTTGGAGAACTCGCTTTCAAGGCTGGCAATGATTTCTGCCCGGCCTTGTGCCGAGGTCATGCCGTTGAGCACCTTATTGTCATTCTGAAAGCGCAGTAATTGTTCTTTACGCACACCGTAGTTTTTACGTGCAACTTCCAGTTCGCCTTTAGCGAAACCCATTTGTTCGCGGGCGATGCTGTGGGACACCTCGTTGACGAACTGTTCGCTCGCCGAGAGGATGTTGATGAGCATCTGCTTAGACATTTCGGGGGTCAGCGCTTGCACTTCGACGGTCAACAGGCCGTTGGTTTCGTCATAGGTCGCTTTGACCATGCGCTTGTAGAACTTCAAGCGGTCTTCGCGTTCTGCGTCCTTGGCCAACCAGAAGAACGGATCGCTGCGCTGCTGTTGGTAGTGTTCTGCCCAGTGCAGGCGATGTTCGAGCAGTTCCATCATGTCGTTGGACGTGATGTATTCACGCAGGTACAGGGTTTCTTCGCGGGAGGCGGGGTTGGCGCCGGTGAGCAAAGTGCTCAGGCCGGGCATCGCGGCTGCGGAATTGCTGCCTTCCTGGCGAACGACTACCTGTGCGGAACTGACGAAGCGGTCCACGGCGAAGAACGCGTAGTAGATGATGCCAAGTGCCAGGGGGGCGATGATCAGGCCCAGTGTGAGGCGCCAGCCTTTGGATTTACCCGTACTACTCATATGCTCATGCATCCTTGAAATGAAACAGCCACACTTTTTTGAGGGGGAGTCAGAGGTTGTAGGCGGCGATGCCTTCTTCCACGTCCTCGTAAATCTGGATGCCGCCGTCACGTACGTGCAACACGATGTCGCAGAGCTTCTGCACTTCGTTCATGTTGTGCGTCACCAGCACCACCTTGGCGATCTGCAGTTTTTCTTCGAAGACCGCAGCGCACTTGCGGCGAAATTGCGCGTCGCCCACCGACATCACTTCGTCGATGAGGTAGTAGTCAAAGTCGAACGCCATGCTCAGGCCGAACGCCACGCGCGAACGCATGCCAGAGGAATAGGTTTTGATTGGCTCGTCGAGCCAGTCACCAATCTCGGCGAATTCCTGCACGTAGCGAATCTTTTCGCGCATGGCTTCGCCGGTGGCGCCGTAAATGCGCGAAACGAACTTGATGTTCTCGCGGCCCGTCATGCTGCCTTGAAATCCGCCAGCCAAGCCCACGGGCCATGAGATGCTCTGGTCGGTGGCAATGGTGCCCGAGTCCGGGACGTCGGCGCCGCCCAGCAAGCTCATCAGCGTGGTTTTACCGGCGCCGTTGTGACCGATCAGACCAATGTTTTTGTTAGGCGGAATAGCGAGAGACAAGTCGCGAAAAATAAAGCGACGGCCTTTGGGCGTGAGATATGACTTGGTTACGTTTCTGAGCTCGAACACGGGAAGCCTGCAGTCAGCCGTTCTTGGAGGAAATCAGGTGCAAGCGGCGTACTCGGTAGGTACCCAGCGACACGAAGAGAAGTACAAAGGTGCACGCGACCACGTAAGTAGCCGACACGCCTTCCACTGGCACGTAATGCGGGAAAATTTCACCGCGAATCAGTTCCAGCAGGTGAAGAAACGGGTTAAGCAGTAGCAACGGCAGAAACGCTTGCGGCAGGTAGGCGGCAGGTACTAGCACGCCCGAAATGAAGTAGAGGGGGAAGAAGGCCATGCGAATGATGGTCTTGCTGCCGGGTAATGCATGGGCTATCAGTGCCAAGAGCATGCCCAGGCTGAAGGCAAAGGTCAGGCCAAGGGCAATCGTCAGCACCCACTCGATCGGCGAGCCGATGCGCATGTCGAACCCATACCAGGCAAAGCCGAATGCGATCAATGCGTACACGGTGGTCGATATGCAGGCCTCGACCAGCACCCGCGCGATGAAGGTGTCTAGTGGTTTGATCTGTTTATATGCAAATAACGAGCGGTTTTCGCGGGGGCTGTCCATCAGGCGTAACGCGGTGTTGCGAAACAGCAGGAAGGGCACCAGGCCGGCGAACACGAAAACTGGGTATTCCACGCCGGTTACGGTGCGTCCGCGCAGCAGGCCAAACA
>NZ_CP016849.1:4442500-5510371 GCF_001703595.1 Pseudomonas sp. TMW 2.1634 | reverse complement strand
TGGTCCATACGAAAATAGCCGGCCTGCAAGCGGTGAAATCCACCAGCTTCAGGCCCTCCAGATCCGCAACAGGCGCACCGGCCAACTCGGCAAACAACACCAGCTCGCGCTGCTCGTCATCGCCACCCGCGTCACGATTCGCCGCACGAACGTCGCGCACGGTCGGGGAACGCAAGGCCAACTTGTCGACGGTGACGCCGTTGATTTGGCTCGGGCACGACAGCGTGACCAGCACGTTATCGGTGGTAATCGACAACCACGCCGGCATCGACGTCGAGTAATCGGTATCGGGCGCCAAGCGCGCATAGGCCGCCTGGACACGGCGATAGTCCACCAGCTTGAGGCCTTCCAGATCCTTGAGGCCGACCTCGGCCAAGGCCGCGAACAACATCAGCTCGCGCTGTTCGTCATCGCCGTTAGAGGCACGGTCGGCCGCCCGCACTTCGCGCACGGCCGGAGCGCGCAAGGTCAACGTCTCGACCTTGATCCCGTTGGCATCGCTGGGACGCGAGAGGGTCACGACGGCGCTCTCAGAGGTGACCGCCAGCCAGACCGGCAGTGCTTTATCAGTTGCTTTCATCTGGATCTATTCCCTTACATGCCGAGCGCGGTGCGCACTTCGGCGAGCTGGTCTTTGCCGTCGATCACCTGAATACCGGCGACCATGTCGATTTCGTACATCAGGCGCCCGTCGATTTCGAGCTTGTAGTACGTGACTGTAATGGCGTGTTTGATCTCGGCCGGATCACCGGCTTTTCCAGTCGCCCAGGTCGACCTCTTTGAGCCGGCCGCGCAGGGTGGCGACCACCGCCGTCACTGCGCCCTTTTGCCCCTTGAAGGCACCACGGAACGTCGCATTAAAGGCCGTGCCGTCGGCCAGACCGAAGTACTTCAACGACTCACGGCGCACGCCTTGGTGACAAAGGACGCCTCCATTTTTTCCAGACCCTGATCCATTTCGATGGCACCGGCCATGCCGCCACCGCGATACTCGTCGGTCTTGGTGGTCAGCTTGGGCAGGGTCAGGTTCGGCACGTCGCCGGAAAAGCTCACGCCGTCAACAAACAGTTCGTGTTAAACAAAGTTTGAGGAATCATTGACTAGGCCCCTTAGGCTGCTTCAAGAATTTCGGTCATCCACTGATCGGTGACTTCGAAAAGGAAATTCGGGTTTTCAGCCGGCGGCACGTCGGTGAAGCGAATGCGCCAATAGACTTTGCCCTGGGCGATTTGGGCTGGCCGTGTTCAAACTCGGTGTCCGGGTACACCTCGAAGTTGATGATTGCGCCCTGAGCTTTCAGGTCGCGCATGAACGCTTCCAGGCCGTCGGTCACGTCCTTGACGTAGGTCTTGGTGATCGAGCGATCAACGGCCCATTTGTGGCCGGCCTGCACGGCATCCATGAGGATGAACAGCGTGCGAACGCGGGTGACGAACGCCCATTTCGGATCGCTCGACAGCGTGCGGTTGCCCCACAGGCGATAGCCGTCGTCGCGGACGATCGTCGAGATATTGGCGTTGTTCAGCAGGTTCGCCCGGCACGTCTCGTCGCCGTCCAAGTACTCGACGGACCGGGTCGTGCCGGTGATGCCCACGAACTCCTTGTTCGACGGCGACGCCCAGAAGCCGTACTCGGCATCGGTCCAGGCAAACAAGCCCGCCGCCCAGGCCGAGCCCGGGGCATCGACCGTCTGGCTCAGGCCGGTGTCCCAGTACTGCACGCCCGGGTCAACCATGAACAGGTTGCGACTGCCGAAGTTGTCGGGCGTAGGCCATGGCGGCCTCATCCGTGGTGCCAGGCCCATCGATAATGCCGATCGCGCGCAGCTTCTGCGCCAAGCCATCGAGCGCCGTGGCCACCGCCTGAGTGGCCGTATGCCCCGGCGCGATCAACAGCCGCGGCTGGGCGTTAAACAGGCTTTTGCCATCGAGCAAGGCCTGTAGGCCGGTGCGCTTACCGGAAGCCAGAACCCCGCCAATGATCGCCGAGGTTTGCAGCGCCGCGTCTTCCAGCTTCGGCACACCGATGGCGACGATCACTGCCTTGGCCTTGCTGTAGATCGCCTGACAGGCCTTGGTGATCGCCGAATCGGGACCGAAGGCGCAATGGCTTCGCGCTCGGTGGTGATCAACTTCAGCTCGCCGGCCAGCGCCGTACCGCCGCCGAGGATGCCCGGGCTGAAGGTGTCGCACAGGCCGACAATGGAAGACGACGGCAAGGAAATGGTGCGCGCCCCGGTCTTAATATCGGTGGTTGTGACGCCGTGAAAAAAACTCATAAGGCCAATCTCCAAAAAGCAAACAACCGCGTCCGGCGCGGTTGTTTGCACAAACAAAAACGCCCCGACAATGCGGGGCGCTCAAGGCGGTTGAATCAGGGGTTAGGCAGCGTTGCCGACCCCGGCGATGCTGTCGCGGATGTCCGCGATCGCGGGTGTCAGCCAGCGCCTCGGCGGCGTCGTGACTGGTGGCCTTGAGCACCCGTTGCTTGCCCTTGAGTCGGGCCGCACGGATCGCCAGCAGCGCACCATTCCAGGCAGAGGCCTCGGCAATGATGCTGTCAGCCGCCGCTTGCGGCTCCAGCTCGGCCGCGTCGGCCCAGGCTTTCACGAATGGCGGCATGTCGCCAACATAACCAGATGCCGCGAAGGCATTCGCCTCGGCGGCGGCGAGATCATGCTCAAAAGCGCGCAATGTATCGGGCACGACCGCGCGACGAGCCGCATCCGCCTCCTTATCAACCTGCTGCGCAGCGGCGAGCAAAGCGGCGCCCAAAGGCAGCGCAGAGAAGGCGAAACCGGTGTAACTGGTACCCGCGAAAATGACGTTCAGGTTTTGCGTGTTCATGGCTGCGTTTCTCCTTACAGGGCGCTGAGGTTGGACATGACATTGGCCAGCGTGTTGGGTGCAGCACCGGAAGCGACGCCGGAAATATAGCGACCACCGAACGACGCCGGGAACGTCACCCCGATACATTCCAGAACAATCGCTGACGCACCAGCAGAGACAATGCAGGCCGTTGCGCCGGCCACGTCGGTAACGGTCGTATCGGTCATTTTGACCGGGAACAATGCCGAACTGGTGGTGCTGCCCGCCCGCAACAAACAGTTGTTGATAACCGTCACTGTCAGGCCAGTCGCCGATGGCAGTTCGATTTTCAAGTCACGAAAGTGCAGCGCATTGCCACCCGATGCAGGGAAGGCGGTCAGCTGCGTAACACCGCTTACGTCATAGTAAATCGGACGCAAAAAGCGGCGATTGGCAGGATCATCAGAGCGCAATTCCAAGAAGCGACCTTCAAGGTTCGCGACGTTGGCAGACATGAGGTAGTCCGCCTGAAGCAGGATTGCGCAGATCCCCCCATAAGGCGTATTCGCCAGCGCTTTATCGATGGTTTTCAGCGGCGCTGTAATCGATCCATCGTTCGTATCGAGTCCATTAAGCTGGTGAACATAAAAGATCTTTTTGTTTGCTGGAACGGCGGCAATCGCCGCCGCGACGGCCGCGTCGATGCTGCTTTTTTTGGCGCTGAATACAGTGATCAGGCCATTAGCGGCCGACACCAGGTCAGCAATTTGCGATTCGAGACTCATATCGGCTCAGACTCCGAGGGTGGTTTTAGAAAAAAGGGTTTGCAGCCCGACCATGGCGGTCGCATTGGCTGCGATGGCGGTTAACAACTCATCATGATCGGTGCCTTGCCGAAGCTCAGCGGCTTTCATCCGATCCATCAGGTTGGCAATTTGCTGGCCTTCGATCTGGTGCAGCTTGGCCTGATCGTCCAGCGTGTCTTGATACTTGATGCCACGCAGTTGACTGGCGATTTGCGCCGTCGCCAGCGCGGCCAGTTCGGCCGAAAGCGTCAGGTTCAAGCCAGCGCCAGTCGAGGTGATGGTGACGCTATTGGCCGGCAGCGCCGTCAGCGACAAGTCATAGGCCAGCAGCAACTCGGCGTTGGCCGACTTGTAGGTCAGGGCCTCGGTAGGGTGCGACCAGACCGCCAACAGCGTGCCGTCCGACAGCAGAAAGCCAATCTCACGCGCCCAATAGGCCTTGGTGTCGTCGGCCACCGCCGTGACGTGAATCAGCGTGTCACTCAGGCGTTGACCATCGGAAATGGCGTATTTCGCCACTTGGGCGCGCAAAGCGGTCTGCGTGTTGACCGGGGTATAGCCCGTGGTGCCCACCACGATATGGGTGATTTCGGCCGCCACACCGGTGTTGTCGGCGCGCCAGATGGCGGCCAACCCGGCCTTGGTGATCAGGGGTTGTAACGGGGTACTCATACGAGGACGGCCTCCATAGTGGCGCGAACAACGATACGGGTGCGGTGCGCATTAGCGACCGCAAAGCCCTGCTCTGCATGGATGGGAACGCCTAACAGATCGGCGCTTTGATGAATCACACAGCGGACGCTGGACGCGTTGGCCAGCCCCAGGGCTGACTCGGCGCAGTCCATCGGCACGCCTTGGACTTCCAGCGTCCGGCGGTCCAGTTGCCGGGTCTGACTGGCATTGGCCAACCGCAAACCCCCGTCAAACCGCGCGCCGACCTTGAGCGTGTAGTGGCTGCGTTCGTTCTTCGTGGCATCGACCAGGGCGCGCAAACGTTCGAACAGTTGCGGGGACAGAATCGACCCCTCGCCGCCCCGGTTGTCGTTGGCCCACGCGATCAACTGAAAGGTGTACGGCACCGCGCCCGGGATTTGCGTCCACTCCTTGAACTCAGCCCGAACCCCGACCGCCTTCAGCACGCGGCGCACCGCACCGACCGTGCCCTTGCGCTTGTGAACCGGAATCGACTCGCGAATCAGGGCGCGCTGTTGCTCTTCGGTTTCGGCGGCCTCCCAGCCTTCGACCGACATCGCCCAGGCCAACCAGGGCAAGAAGTCCACCGGGCACCGCGCCGAGTCGGCAAGGCCCCGGATAATTTCCGGATCGATCCCCAAGTCACAGGCCGTGGCCAGCGCCCGCTCCAGCGGCGTGCTGTTCAGCGGTAACAGCCGGCTCATGGGACCACCACGCCGGTGACGCTGATCGCGGTGCAGTTCGGGTAATGCCGCTTGTCACAAATCACATCCGCCGTGGGCTGCGTCAGCACCACCCGGCGCACGCCGGAGACGTGCAAGGCCGCGTAGATCGCCGACAGCGACATTTCCCCCTCCAACTGCCTGGCCGCCGCCACCGCCACCGCCAAGCCCGCATTGGCCGCCGCCAGCACTACCACCGAGGACGGGCCGTCTAGCAATTCCAGAACGGCGTTTATGCTGAAGTTGGTCGGCTGCCCCAGCTGGCTACGAGGCCGGTCCGTGATCGGGCGCACATCCTCGGCCGATAGCGCCGCTTGCACCGTGGCCACCAGGGCCGCCGGCGCGACGGTGCTTTCAAGGGTCGGCAGCACCGCCAACGACACGTCACCCGGCAGCGGATTGGTCAGACCGGCCGCGTAATCGCACACCAGTACAATCGCCCCGGGGGCAACTGATCGCGCAGCGCCTGGCTAATCTCTGCCGCCTTGAACGTCGGGGAGTCCACCGAGATGTTGGCCACGTTGGCCGACGCGCTCAGGCCGTGAAACTCATACGCCCCGCGACTGCCCGCCACCGACAGGCCTTCCAGCGAAAGCTGCGTGCGGTACAACAGCGCGTCGTCCTTTTCCATCACCTTCGGGATCGGCGGAATCGCGTCAGGGTCAGCTTCGGTGATCGTTAATCGCTCGACACCGTAATCAGCCGCGCGGTTGTCCAGATCCGTGCCCCGGGCATAAGCCAATAAACTGGACTTTGCCGCGTCGTTGATGCGCGCCCGACTCATCAGTTTCTGATAGGCCGCGACTTCCAGCAGCTTTACGACCGGGTCGGACTCCAGCAGGGCCGTCCAGTTATCGCCCATCTGCAACCGAAAGTCGGCCAGCACCTCCTGATAGATATCTTCAAAATCCAGAGTTTCCAGCACATCCGGCGCCGGCAGCGCCGACAGGTTGACGACACTCATGCACTCACCTCCAGCAACACACCTTCGCCGAGGTATTCGCCGCTAATTTGCAGATTGATCGAGCCATTCATAACGGACAGCACGCGCACGCGCTCCAGGCGCAAGCGCGGCTCCCAGCGACCCAACGCCCTGGCCACCTCGGCCTGTACTGCGCTTTTCCACCCTTCGTTAACCGGCAGATCAACAAAGCGCCGGATCGTGCTGCCGTACTCCGGCCGATAGCGGCGACTCCCCAGGGGCGTGCCCAAGATGTCCGCCATGGACTGCCGCAGATGCTCAATGCCGGAAATGAGCAGGCCTGTATGGCGGTCCATTCCGATCATCTAAATCACTCCTTCAGAGGTTGGAACTCTGCGTTAGCCCTCAGAAAGCTGACGGCTTGGGTATCGGAGGCCAGAACCTGCACAACACCCTTAGCCACCGACAACGTTCGGTCGCTGCGGGGAATGATCAGGGTGCGCGAGGTGTACACCTGGTCGCTGAAAGTCAGTTGCCGATCCGGCACTGGTTCAGCGACGGCAGGCACCTCGGCGGCAGAATTTTCGAACTTGGCCATGTTTTCTCCAGGCATGAAAAAGCCCGCACTGGGCGGGCTGTCGTGAGTTGAAATTAATGCGTGTGATGGTTGCTGTTGCCGCCGGCATCAATGATTGCGCCGGCACTGGTTATGCCCTTCGTGACGTGTAACGCACCGTCGATGGTGACTGCCGCTTTCAGGTTGATGTTGCCGGTGGTGACATTGACCGCGCTGTCCGTGATGACCGCCTCCGTGCTGGCAACCTTGATCGTCACCGTGCCGCTGGGCAGGTTGATGCTGTAGCTCTTGGCCTGCCAGTCGTAGATCAGCGAGCCGCCATCATCAAAGCGCCAGACTTCCACATGGTCGCGGTTATCCGGTGGTGGGCCGGCATTGCCATATAAGCCCGGGATGAACGTGCCTTGTGCCACGTCCCCGCTGGCACTGATCAACGTGCCCTGTTCGCCCATGGACGGCGCCCGCCAGTGCCTGGCCTTGCCGGCGGCAATGCTGTGCCAGCGCACCCAGGCACTGACCCAATCACCACCGTCCGAGACGCGACACACCGGCGGAGAGGCGCTCAGATCGAGCGCCACCACATAACAAGCCTTCACCACCCCGGCGAGCATGCGGTCATGCTGGGCGCTTGCGTAGCCGCTCACATGTCCTCCGCCGGGACAAAGTCCTCTTTGACATCGTTGTTAAACCCAAACAGCAGCATGCCCGGCGGCTGATCAGGCCAAGGCCACTCCTCTACGCCGAGGTACACCTGCTGAGTCCACTCCACCAACCAGACGGTGTAGCCATCAAGCGCCGGCTGGGTCCAGTCCTGCTGCGCTTGTACGAACTCGGCGGGTTCGACCGGCAACCCCCACGTCTGTGCGCGCAGCAACACGGCGAGCTGGGTCGCCAATTGCACGGCCTGCCGTTGATGATGCGGCTTGATCGGGTCGACGATGATGCGCGCCTCGAACTTGCACACCAACGTTGTTTCTCCCGTGCCAATGTCGGTACCCGGCTCGATCTCGGCCAGCTCCAGAAACACCGCCGGCAATGCGATGCGGTCTTGGATGTTCGGCCAGGCACTCACGGTCTGAACCCCCGGCAGATGGGTCGCCAGGTGCTGCTCGACCGCCAGGTAAAGCTGGTCCAAGCTAAAACGTTCATCAGCCATTAAGCGATCCTCTTGAGGTACTTCTGCAGCTCAAAGTTGAGTTCCTGTTTCAGGATCTCCAACAAGCGTTCATCGGCCTTTTGTACCCAGCTTTCAAAGTGGGGACGGGCTTGTTCCAGAGACACTTTGGCTTTGGCCAGCGGAAAGCGGCTGCCGTTTTCCGCGACCCACCCCGAACTCGGCCCGCGACCGGGTGACACCGTGCTATCGGGATAGTCGTCCGCATTGAAGTGCTTGCTCGCGGTACGAATCCAGATGTCGGGCTTGTTGCCGTAGACCTTCTTCAGGAATGCGCCCTGGTAACGCCGCCCCGCCACCGATACGCCGCTGCCGGTCTGCCGTGCGCGGCCGATCCGGCTGGACTCGATGGCATTCAAACCGAACCAGAGCTTGCCACTCGCAGCCCCGCCGGACACCGGGTAACTGCGCAACCGTTGACGCACCGCCGCGACGGCAATCCGCTCCTGCCGACTGACGGCACGAGCGATGTGCGTACGCAACCAACCCAGTGTCTTGTTGATCGCTCGACGGTGTGCGGTGGCCGCTGCCTTGGGCACCAACTTGGCAAAGTCCTGGAACGCTTGAAGGTCTGCGGCCGAGGACTGGATGGAAATCATCCCGCCGCCGGCCGAGGGTTTGAAATAGCTACCGACACTCATGGGCGCATCCTCAGGATCAGGGCGACCAGGCCGTCACCGCTCGGCTCCAGCTGCAGCAGGTCGTAATCGCCGCCGCCATCCAAGGCGGGCAAATCGATGCTGACCAACAGGCCCTGCACCAGGCCCTGCGAATCGCTGACGCGGATCTCGAACCGCGGCTCACGCAAGCCGGTGTTGAGCTTGCCGAGCTTCGGCTGCAACCAGGGCGCGGCAAACATACCGAACACCGGGTCCTCGCGACCCTCAATCCGCGCGGTGTCGCCCAGTGTTTCGAACACCACCGCGTCGACCTCGGCGATCAGATCGCGAAAGCCCATGGTCAGAGCTCCAGCAGGATCTGAGCGCGCGGTCGGGTGCACAGGTGCAGCGGGTTGGACTGGGCTTCACCGGCCATGCCTTTGTTGAACGGCAGCGGCTCGATCATGCTGTAGTAAGGGATTCCCTGAGTGTTGACCGTCTCCATGTAGTCCGCCGGCGCGAACACCGAGATGTACAGATCAGGCACACCCTCAGGGACCAGCAACGCCTTGTCGTCGTGGACGAACGAGACACCCGCCACCTTGCCACGGTAGCGCTCCCAGATAATGCCACCGAACTCGAAGCTCTCCCGGGCGTCACCCCGCAGAGCCGCCGCCTGCTGGCTGTTGAGGTAGGTTTCCTTGACCGACTTGTGAACGATCAGCTTGTTCCAGAAGTTCTTGCCGCAGAAGGCGCGAGAGCCGGTGCTGGTCACACTGCCGAGCGCGTCTTCTTGCATATCCAGTGCTTCACCGCATTTAACCCGCAACTCAGTGCCTGGGTCCGCCAAGCCCATGGGCAGCTTCTGACGTTGCACACCGAAGCGGTCGTAAAGATCCAAGAGCACCGTCGAACCATCAGCATCGAGGATCAGGCCGTTGAGTGCGCCCATGCGCTGGAACTCATGGGTCGCGTCCAACTGACGGCGCGCTTTGGCCAGGCGGGCATTGACCACATCCTGTACCGCCTGCAGCTCGGTGCGAGTACCGAAAGCACGAATGCCCTGGATCTCGTCGGCCTTGATGGTGAAGCGCTCCGGCAGGTGGACGGTGTTGAACGGGATCAGGTTGCGCTTGCTGGCCGCGACTACCAGACCAGAGCCACCCCGCTCACCGGCTGGCACCAGTGCCAGGGTGTCGCCGTCCTTTTCGATCTGTACGGTCAGGGTGGTGATGCCTTCCTCGCGGAACAGGCCCAAAGCGCTGATGCGGCCCGGCAGGTAAGGTTGATCGTTGAGTGCAGCAGTCAGCGCAGTGACGGTGAACGCTTCGTCGTCAAAAATGGCAATCTCGGCCATGGGTACTCTCCAGAAATTGAAAAGCCCGCTCAAGGCGGGCTGGGGAAACGTGACTGAGGGTCTTAACGAACGATCAGGAAATGGGTGGCCAGATCCTTTTCGGCCTCTGGGTCCAGCCCGGTCAGATGCACTTCGCTGACTTCAGCCAAGCGCACCACGGCGCGACCACGGCGCACGATGTCCGACTCTCCCAACTGCCCGTAGAGGATCGCCACGGCAGCCTGAGTACCGTCTTCGGCGGCCGGGTCATACGGCGCAAACTCACCGGTGGCCGTGACCAGACCGAGGACTTGGCCGGGATTCAGCGCAGGGCCAGCGGCAACATTGATCGTTTCCCGCGAGATGTTCCCGGCGCCTTCGGATAGGAGAAATTCACCCGTATGGATCGGCTCTTTTTTAATGGTCATTGTCTTGCTCCTTTCGCGCCGTGCGCAGTTCCAGATTGAGCCGCTTGTCGCGAAGCCCAAATCGAGGTGGGATCAGGTTGTTTGGCCAGCACCTTGGGTGCCGTGTCGTTGTCCAGCGGCAGGCTGTTGTCGATTTCAAAGCCCTTGCCGCTGGTGACAATCTTGTCGAACAGACGTGCCCGGACCGCCGCCGCATCCAGCCCCGCTGAAACGTACTCAGCGCTGAACTCCGGCAAACGGGCCGCCACGCATAGGTCATTCACCGCCTTGGCTCGGGCCAGACCAGCCATGACGATCTCTTCACTTTCGAGCTTGGTCGAGCTAAGCAGCGGCTCGACCAAGTTGCTGATGCCCGCCGCCGTGCAACGCTGGGTGATCATCAGTGCCAACTTCGCCGAGTCGACCACCACCGGCACCAACGGCGGAGCGACCGGATCCAGCTCCAGATCCGGATCCGCTTCGGGTGGCTCGTCGAGCTGGGCCAGCAACTCAGCCGGTGCGTGCTGGTAACGCTGCAACACCGCGCCTTGGCCGAGGCATGCTTTGACCTTGATGCCGTCGCCGACTTCATCGGCCAGCCCCAGGGCCACAGCTTCATTGGCCGTCAGCCAGGTTTCGGCGTTGACCATTCGACGTAGCTCGGCATCATCGATGTTCGGCGCCTTGGCCTTGTAGGCCGCGATGATCGCCTCCAGGGTCTGATCCAGGACATCAGCGACTCGACGGAAGTCCTCAGCATCCCCTCCGGCATAGGTGTAAGGATTGTGAATCATCAGCATGGCGTTCGACGCAATTACTACATGGTGTGCACCGCACACCGCCACGCTGGCCGCACTGGCCGCCAATGCGTCAATCCGTCCGGTGCAACGCTCGCCCAGACGCGAAAGCGCGTTGTGCATCGCCAGCCCGTCGAACAAGTCGCCGCCGATGCTGTTGAATGCCGCAATGACCGGTGAGACTCCATCATCCATCGCACGCAGATCCTGCACGAACTGATTGGCAGTAATGCCCCAGGTACCGATCTCGCCATAGACAAAGACTTCGATCACTCGGTCAGCGGCCTCGCCGCTGGCCTGCAACGCGTACCAGGTCTTGTCCTGAACCTGCACCCGCTGGCCCGCACGGTTGTAAACGCGCGGTCGCGCTTTCTTGCTCATGGTTGCTCCTTGTCATCGTTGGTGACGACAGCGTCGAGAGTGTTGTAATTAAGGCCAAGTGCCGTGGCTCGTTGCAGATCAGCCGCGTTTTCCGCGTCGACCGTTTCCGCGTCGTAACCGGTGCGCAGGACCATCTCGCTACGCGAAGCGAAACCGGCTTGCACTTCCATGCGACGGGCCTGGACGTCCTGCACCGGCTGGATGTAGGCCCAACCTTGTGGCACCCAACGGGTACGCAGGTATTCACGGCGCCGCTGCGCGTAGTCCTTCAGCACCAGGACACCTGACAACACGGCCATGTCCATCCAGGCGGCCCGCACTGGGCGGCAGAGTTGGTGCACGTAGACACCGAATTGCAGCTGCTCAAGCCGACGCCGAAACTCGTTCAGCACAACCCGCAATGCTCGGTCGTTAACCTCGCGCATGTCGCCGGTGAGGATCTCGTAAGGCGTTCCCGTACCAGCAGCCGCAGCCATCAGCTGCTGCCGCATAAAGTCCGGATAGTTGTTGCCCGCGTCCGGCGGCTTGGAGAACTCGACCTCTTCACCTGGTCCCAGCTCCTGCATGGTGCCCGGCTCCAGCGCCACCATCGGTGTGAAGCCATCACGGTCAGTGCTCAGCAACTGTCCGGTGAGTGGATCCCTGGGCACTAGTCCAGAGTCCGGTGCTGGCCGACTGATGAAACCGGCAAACAGGTTGGCCACCTCCTGACGGAACAACACTGCGTCGTCGTAGTTGTCGAGACTGCGCAGACGCTTGAGCACCGGCGACAATCGCGGCACGCCGCGCAGTTGACCCGGCTCGATCGGCTCAAAGATATGCAGCACCTGTGACGCCGGCACTCGCACTAACTGGTTGTAACCGGCGTTCAGCGACGACGCATCGCGCGGATGCGACAGGTACATCCAGTACGCTACCCGCTTGCCACCAGGTGTGAACTCGATCCCGGCGCGGATGATGTTGCCGGTTTTGGTGGTTTCGAACTTGTCATGCGGCACGAACTCCGGTGCCAGGATCTGCAACTGCAGCGGAACCGCGAGGCCTTCGTCCAAACTGCGTGGCCGCAATCGCACAAAGCATTCACCCGAGGTTTCCACCGTGCGAGCGGCCAACGCCTGCTGTCCGTAGAAATCGGTGCGCTCATCGGCGTCCGACTCATCGACCCAGTCGTCCCAGAGTTCCTGTAGTAGTTTGCGCAGGGCTTCGTCGTCAGTTTTTGGACGCGGCGTGATGCCGGTGCCGATCAAGTTGCTGACGCGCTTATCAATCACGTTGAAGGCATACGGGTCATTGCGAACCGCTGCCCGGGAGCGCGAACGCAAGTTACGCAATGCCGGGGTGTTGATGCTGTTGACCCCGTTGTCGGGAGCATCCCAGCCAGTGGATCGTCGGCCCTCCCCGGCACCTTCGTAACTGGCCTTGATGTTCGACGGCAACACGAATCCGTTACGGGTGAGCGTCGGAAAGTGACGGGCCATTAGAGTCCTTTGCCTCCGTGGTACAGCCTGACCACGCGCGAGCGCGGCCCGGCAGCATTGATAAGCGACGAGCGGATTTCCTCGCGAGCCTTGAGCAGCTCGTCGACGGTGCGGTACTCCACGGTGCGGTCGGTGTAGCGCACGACTTTTTCACCACGTGCGATGGCCGCCTCAACCGCGTCGAGGTGCTTTTGGGTAAAGGACATATCAGCGTCTCTTCAGATAACCGCTGGTGGAGCTGCGGCGTTGAGGTGGCAGTGCTGCCGGCCGCGATTGCACGATCGGAGCAGTAGGTTGTGGAGTCGATTGCGGAGCAGAAACTGGTGTTGCTGGTCCGGTGACACGTTCGCCTTGAACAGGCTTGATGCCCAATGCGTCGTCGAACAGACCAGACTGCGCCAGGGACTGACGCACGCGCTCCCAATCGTGTTCCTTGTAACGGTTGAGGCCCAGGTAATGCGCCATAGCCAGGCAATACACCATTAGGTCGAGCGCTTCGTTGCGTTCGGCCTTGCCCTTGACCCACTCGATGCGTTTGTGGCCCCGTATGTAGCGCGCAACCTTGCGCTCCGCGACGCACTGATCAAAGAAGTCGTCCGGCAAGTCATTAGCGAAGTGCAACGCACCTGGCCCGGAAGGGAACGAATAACGGTTATAGATCCAGTCCTTGGCCGTGTCGGTACCGACGAACCACAGCTCGGCGCCGTTGCGCTCGGTTTGACCCTTCCAGGTCACATCGACCATCGACGGGCGCTGAGCAATCACCGGCTTACCGGGTTTGCTCGCACCCTTGATGGCGAACACATTCCGCCAGCGGCGAACGCGGCAGAACTGGTAGACCTCATCGGTGTGGTGGCCACCGGAGTCGACGGCTACCGCGAGAATGCCAAGACCGACACCGCAGGGATGGCGATATTTAGCCTTGAGCAATTCGTCCAACGCCGCCCAGGTGCGTTCATCTGCGGGATCGCCCGAGACTACTTGGTAGTCCACGACCCAGCGCTCCATGCCGACGCCCCAGCCCATGGCCATGAACTCCAGACGGTTGGCCTGAACGTCTACGGAACCGGTGATCATAAGCACCGCCGCCGACAGCGAGCCAAGGGTGAAGTCTTCCAACCGCGCCCGCTGTCTAAGCACGTCCGCTTTGGTTTGCTCTTGTGCGCTGTCCCAAACCTTTGCCAAACGGGTGTTGTAGAACACCTGCATGGGCTCAAGATCGCCTTTGGCCTGGGCTTTTTTCGCCTTCTCGAATTGCTTGGCTAGCGACTTCCAGTCCATCCAACCAAGCGGCGAATACAATGCATTGAGGTGGAAGCCAACTGTCTCGCCGTCGCCCTCGGCATGGGCGCGCCATTCGCCTTTAGCGAGCATTTCGCCCTTGTGATACTCCTCGATCAGCACGTCACACTCAGGACCGGCGCACTGGTAATGCACAACGCTGAAGTCCTTCGAGTAATGCAGGAGCTCCCACTCCAAGGTCTGCTTGTGCCCACAGGTCGGACATGGCACGTAGTAATAACGCTGGTCGCTGCCCTCGAACAGATCGGAGATCCGCGAGGCGCCCTTGATGGTCGGCGAACTAGAGAAGTAGAACTTGGCATTACGGCCGAAGGTACTGCCCCGGGTTTCCGCCAGCTCGATGGGGTCGCCCTCCTCGCCGATGTCCACTTCCCATCGGTCAATCTCGTCGCCGTAGACGTAGCGCGCCGACAGCTCCGACAGGTTGGCCGCAGAGCCGGCGGTGGTGACGTACAGCGAACCGCCCTCGAACTCCTTGGTGTCCATGGTGTTGCGTGAATCCCGCGAACGACTGGACGCCACCCGTTCACGCAGCACCGGCGTGGCTTTGATGGTTTTGCCGATCCGTGACGACACCCGCTTGGCCAGGCCAAGACTCGGTAGTAGCGTCAGGATGTTGGACGGCGCCATGTGTATCAAACCGCCGATCCAGTTCAAGGCGATCTGCGTTTTCATCAGCTGCGACGCGACCATGGTGATCACGCGTTTGCAAGGGTGAGCCGGCGACAGACAACGCATAGGTTCGCGCGCATATGGCGTGCGGGATGTGCGGTACTGGCCTGGCTCAGCGGCGCCGGTGTCACGCGGGATGCGCATGTATTCGTCGGCCCACTCATCTACCCAGACATCCGGGTCAGGGTGCAGCCCACGGAAATACGCCTCCCGGTACACCTCTGCACCGTTAGGGATTTCCGTGGGCATGGGCTTAGCTCGGGGTCAGGGCGTGTTCAAGATCCGCTGAGGACAAGCGTTCTGCATCCTCAAGCGAGCGACGGATAGCGGCCGTCAGGTGCTTTTCGATTTGCCAGGGGTCGGTCATGACGGCAAGTTCCGGTGCCAGTTGCGGAGGCATGCCCAGCAGTTGATCCCGCAACAAGCGGCCCGCGTTGTAAGCGCCGGTTTCTACTGCGATGCGCTCGACCAAAGTGCCCTGCTGTTTGTGAAAGTTGGCTTGCTCCTGCAACGCCATGTAGTGCTCGCGCAGAGCCCGAGACCTTTGGAAATCCACCGGCTGGCCGACTTGCGGCACCGCAGGTTCTTCTGCGGCGATTTGAGCTTCCCGCTGAAGGCGAAGCCGGTCGTGCCGGTCGGCGACGGCGGCTTTGCTTGGGTCGGCAGACTCGGCCAGCAGGGCTTCGGTGGCTTCCAGCTCCACCTTGCCATCCTCAGTCAGCACCAATCGATCTTGATTGGCCAACTTGGAAACATACGATTTAGCCCAGCCTCGCCGTGCCGCAAACTCCGTTTTGCTGATTACAGTCATGATGGAATGTCCTGTTCACCTAATGAATACGGGGAGTTCACCTGTTCACCCCAGTTCACTAAGCTGGTGAACTGTCCGCTAACACTTTCCCGCGGGTTTCCGACCCCGTACCCCTCGAATAACCCCAGGGTCCCCGGCGGTTTTCGGCGCCCCGAAACAGTGCGTCACCCCTATTCACCGCCTGCGGGCGGGACTTCGCAGACGCCCAGCCGCTTGGCGGCCCAGCGTTCGTACAGGCCGATGGCGACATCGGCGCCGGCCATCGCGGTCAGACAGCCCAAGCTGCCGGCTGTCCAGATCGTCATGCCCGCGCCGATCATCAGCATCATCGCCGACACGCCGCAGACAATGCAGGCACCAGATCGAAGCGCCAACCGGCGCAGCAATGCCCAGCCCCGCGCCCCGTCCTTGTCGGCTCGCCACATCTCTCCCGACACGCCACCAACCAGGGCCAGGACGATCACTAACCAGATCGGCATCTCTGCCAGCGCTTGCTGCTCGTTTGTCATTGACGGGATATCCCTAGTGGATTGCATTGCGCAAATACGGAAAACGTCCGGCATTGTTGGAACGTAGATCGCTCGCTGATAGGCTCCGGCATTCACACCAAGGATGCGAACCAGGAGGTTCCAAGTGTCGGACAAAGAAAAGTATGAAATATGGAAAAGGCTGCATGAGGCAGAAGGCGGACTCGCCTATGGTCTAGCAGTCTTTGGAGACAAAATCGCAAAGCGGGAAAATTACAAAACGCTGGAAGGAATGGATGCCGTTCGGTTCTATCTCATCCATAAATTCAACTGGGCACCGGCTCAAGTTCGCGGGATGAGCTACGAAGACATGAGCTTCGTGCTTCAAGAGGAAATGCATGGTTTCGTCTATCCCAAAGAAGCCAGAATCAAGTAGCTCCGCTCATAACTCGAAGCCTTTGCTCAAGACACGCAAGCCGTGACTTGAGCAATTGCAAATCTGCCTCCCTTCTATCCGAACGCGTTGGATGAGTTCGTTGTTTTCCTGTTACGTCCCTTTTGTTCATTTTCTAGTCCTCAACTCGACTGTCACGCCGCGCTTCAAGAAGATGAGCGCACTGGACACTGAAAAAAGAAAACCCCGCCGGGGTGGGCAGGGTTTTCAGTGCGCTGGTGGATGCCAGGGCGAGGTGCACAGCACGTGCTCGGGTAGCGCTTAGGCGCAGAATTCATATCGTGGGGACGTTTTACCCCCGTTCGGTAAAACCGAAAAGAGGTCTTTTTCGGTCATTCTGCTCTACTCACTTTGACGCAAGTTTGACGCAGGGTTGAGGTACATCACCCCGACGAGCGGTCAACGCTTAACCGGTTTGGCCCAGCACCGTTGCGCGGGTCAGATTGGTTGCTTGGCTGCCGCTGCGCCGGGTATAGCCCCGTGTGGTGCCACTTCGAACGGTGAGGATCAACATCACTTGTTGATGCAACCGCTTCACCCAGTTGCGATACGTTTGGTCTGCCCCCTCGGTAATGTCGAGCAGTCGCATTTGCTCACGTCGCGGCATGGCTGGTTGATGCAGATAACGCAGTTTCGCCAGCTTGGCCAATTGCTGGCCTTTGGTGGACTGGCGACCCAGCTCGGCAACGGCTGCTGCCACTTCACATGCGATGTGATCCATACCTGCGCCCGCTCCTACCAACAGATCCCGTGAACCTGCCGTGCCTCGAGGTGCGCATCCGCCGTATTGCATGATCGTCGCCATTGGACTGCCCAAGCCACCGGCCTCGCCAACGTGGCAGTGCTGCTCGCCCCAATGCTGCATCAGTTCTTCGATTTGCTGAATCATCCCCATCTACTCCCTGAAAAACCAACCTGACACAGAAAAGAACCAACCTGACACATACCCAATACACAAAAAAGCCTTTAAAAACATTGCCTTAATACTCTATGTGTTGGGTGTGTCAGGTGTGTTTGGGTTTCTTCTCACGTACAAGAAATAATTAATGAACATCAACCTTTGACTGATTGCGCATGTACACACGCCCGCATGTGCGAGAAACGCAACACACCTGACACACTGATACCGAAAGCCTTTAAAGACGTGGTCTGTAGCTGTGTCAGGTTGGTGGTTCTAACCCGCCACACCGTCAACACACCCCACACACAATGGGCCGTCATGCTGCACTGTCCTGTCGTTGACCGAACTTCACGTGTTCCCAACTGCCCACACTCCAGCCGCCTGCCTTGGCTGCTTCGCGCCACGTCACTACCGCAGCACCCAGCCCGGCTGCTGTCAGGGATGGGGGCGGGGAAGGTGCTGCATCGATACCCGACCAGGGAAAGAAAAACGTGCCGAAGGAGCGCCGCGAACCATCCATCCAGGGCTTTCCCTGAATCTTGTCCACTTCCGTGGAGATAAACCCGCTGAACTTGGTGTGACTCAGGGTGTGCTCCTTATTGCGGTGGCACCATTCCAAAAACAACGCGTACAGATCACTGCTGACACACACGCTGAACGGTGCGCCCAGCAGGCCATTGCGCCATTCACGCAGAAAGGTTTGCCAACTGGCCATGCTCAAATCCACCAAACGCTGACGGGCTTCCGTGTTGGGTGGTCGGGTGCGCTGATCGAAGTCGCCCAGGTCATAACTGAGCAGGTAGTCATAAAGCGCCGGGATGCCCTCGTTGGCCAACTCGTACTTCACCCGCTCCTGCTCATCCGGCCCTAGCGTTTCTTTTGGCCAGACCACCAACATGCGTCGGTCATTCTCACCAATCGGCCACGGCATGATCTCGTTAGAAAGAAACACCGCGTTCATGTGGTTGGCCTCTTCCCAACCGTTCACAAACTTGGATTCCATGCGCACCGTTTTGCCGGTGACCATGTGCTTGATCTTGCCCACCTGGTTGTAACGCTGGTCGCGGCTGACAACTTCCTCAAACACGCCGTACAGCTTGTTTGACTGCCACACCGTCCAGCTCGACTCCAACTGCGACTGCCCAACTGTTGCTGCGTATTCACCATAAACTGCGCCCATGATGTCGCTGAGCAACAAGCTTTTACCGCTGCCTTCCATCGTCGAGTGCAGCAACACAGCGGTGTCCATCTTGGCGCCGATGTTTTGCAGCGGGTAAGCCAACCACTTGATCAGCCAATCCGTGGCAGCTTCGTCGTGATTGCACAAAAAGCTGAACAGCGATCGCAGGGTGCGGCATTTGTTCGGCTCATTGATCGGAACCAACGGCAACCCTTCAAAGGTATTGATGTACACCTCGGGGTCTTTGGTCATGCGGGGGTCAAACACGATGTGCTCCATGTCTACCGTGCGACGGTCCGGGCTGTTCAACCACATGGCGTACGCATCCCCCAAGGCCATGCGCATGGCTCCCTCGGGCACTCGGCGGCGACATTTGATATCCCATGAATCTTTGGTGCCATCTATATAGACGTAGCGCTCGGTGGGGCTCATGCCCTCCCCCGATACCTGCTTAAACTTGGCCTCAGCCTTGGCTTTGCTGGCTTGGCGCTCCGCCATGTCGTCAGCAATAACTTTTTTCTGAGCGGACTCAAACCAGTCCTTGGCCAGCGCTTTCGTAACCAGCAACTCAAACGCGGGCTTTTTGATAATCACACGCTTGAACATGTCGAAAACGGCAGTTTTACCTTCGATCAGGGCGAAGCGCTGGAAGATACGGTCTGGCGTCCACTCACTCCCCCCTACCCCCTCAGGTGCAGGAGCCGTTCCGCTTGCAGGCATAGACTCGCCCTGCCCGCTGGCATCCTCAGATGGGGTCGGGGGAAGATCGTTAGGCGATGGTCGAGACGATTGCTGCATGCCCAACATCCGCGCCGCGTCTTTAACCGCCTTGGCCTGATCACCGCCGTGCTCGAGCAGGCAAAACACCTCAAACGCATCGTTCTGGTGACCATTGGCCAATGGATCTGCGCCGTGGTGCGAATACAGCTTGCCATCGGTGATGGTGATACCCGGTAAGCCCGTGCTGCTTTGCGGATAAAGCCATTTATTGCCGCGCTTGATGTACCCGTGGGTGCGCAGTAATTCTTCAACATCATGACTGCGGTTGAATTCATCAATCACCGAGGGTCGGTTGCCGGGCGCCTGCACAGATGCCTTGGGCGGCTTGGCTTTGGGCTTTTCAGTCTTTGGCGCCCAAGGGCAAGCAACCTCGGCATCACGTTTGAAAATGTCCCAGTTTTGCCAAATAGCCAGCAGGTCGGTGGTCAACACCGGCAGGCCATCAGCGGAGGGTGGTGTGCGCCAGGAATACGGTTTACCGGTACCGGGATGAATTGAAGGTGGCAATACGTCCTGAACCAAGCCTGCGCGCAACTCGAAAACCGTGAACCGCTTGTAGGGCTCTGCTTCGGCACGTGCAGCCGCTTCACCGTCCAAATCGCCTGCTTCTTTTGCCGCTTTGGCTTTCTCGATCAGACCTTTAAAAATCGACCCATCAGGGTCGTTTTCGTTGGGCCATGCAAGCGAATGTCGCGTGAGGTCTATTCCATCCGGCAACTGGAACAGGATACGAAAACGTGCCGGGTTACCCACTACTGTCGGGTACACCAGCGCCATTGCGTCCAAGTCCAGGCCGAGCAACTCGTACAAGACGTGGCGTGTCCACTCGACATCATCAACGTCTAACGAGCACACACGGCTCGGGCCTAAGACAACGCCAAGGTTGTGCGTTGGATTCGCAGACCAGAAGGCTTCGGCAGCCTGTGCATCAGTGATGTAACCACCGGGCTTATTCCAGCCCAACCCTTTGGGAGCTTTCTCCCCCGGCTCGATAGCAACAAGTGCCAGTTTGAAGGTGTCGATGTAGCGTCGTGCCCATGTCGCCATAGGCACAGCGTGAAAACGATCGGTCATCTGCGGCGCTCCCGCAACTCTTGGCAACTGACGCAGGTTTGGCAGCCTTTGACCTTCTCCTGGCGGAGAAGTGGTATCGGTTCATCGCAATCAACACAGATTGATGCACTGACCGCGGATGCTGAAGCACGCTGACGTTGCTCCAAAGCGCGCTGTAAAAAATCATCCGCATAGTCATTAGCCAGATCAACGATGTCAGCCATTATCGCGATCCTCCATTGCCTGGCGTGCGCCGGCCATGATGCCCAGTACCTCGCGGATAACGTCCATGCCACGCTTCTCAAGAATGGCGACTTCGTGCGACTCCCAAACTGCGTCAGCCACACCGTCGTGCATGCAAGACACAAACTCGCCAGATTCATGAAGCAAATTGCCTACCGCTTTCAACGCTTCTTTTGTTGCAGGCACTGGCGTTGGCTTGTACCAAACGGCCCCGGCTGGACGCACTAAGGCATCGAGCAAACGCGGATCAGCCGTGAGGCGAATCACCTCCTCCAGCTCATCCGGCGTAAGCCAGCGGCGTTCTTCGTCAAGTTTGAGTTTCTTCTGCAGGGAGTCGTTGTCGATCACCATTGCGAATGCAAGTGCGGTGACACCACCCTTGTAGGAACGTCCCGCGCGATAGAGCGCGTGACGCAATGAAAGCACCGGACCAGCGTCCGGTAATAGATCGATGCGACTCATAACCGTAAAAACCCCTTTTACGGTGTAGCCATAAAACAGGGCACGCCCTATCCTACGACCACGACCGATGTACATGTGCTGTGTATCGTCGTAGCCGGGCTGGGGGATCTTTGGTGAGAGGCCCCGGCCCGGCATCCTTTCAAGCAGCTTGGTTGTTATTCAACTCTGGCCAAATCGCCAACCAGTCGTCTCGTAAATCTTTTCGTGTTACCACCGCCCCGGTTGCCAGTTCAATTGCGGAGGCAATCTCGGGACCTGGAGTTTTATAGCCATAACCAATGGCACGTAGGTAAGAACGAGTTGTTCCAGTCTTGGCAACAGATTTATCGTCCGCACTCTTGAGCCATACAAGTAGCTTTGTGTTTTTGGGTCGCATGGCGCGCCTCCTGGTCGTCACAATGCAAATATTACCCAAAGGTAATCACAAAGCAATACCCAAAGGACATTTACCTCTGAGTAACAAGAATGGAATATGAGCGATATGGATATTCATGACATTCGAAGACACAACCTTCAGACGATCCTGACGGTCAGGTTTCGCGGCTACCGAGCAGGCTTAGCTGCTGCAATCGACCGGCAGGCAAGCTATATCTCTAGATGCCTCACGCAAATCGAGAAAAACCGTAAAAGAATTGGCGAAGAATTCGCCCGCCACATAGAGAACAAGCTGGATCTACCGGCAGGCTCCTTAGATACACCAGACGGAATAAAGCTGCATGACGGAGAGTCAGCGACAGACCACGTCCATGCTATTTCACTGGAAAAAGGTCCGGAATTTTCGAGACCTTTTAAAAGGACGCCAATTTTAGGAACAGCACAATTGGGACCAGAAGGATATTGGGAGGCACTGGAGCTAGCAGATGGCTGGGTTGACGTTCCTAGCTCAGACCCAGGGGCTTACTCACTACGTGTCAAAGGAGATTCAATGGCTCCAGCCATCCGCAGTGGCTGGGTTGTTTGGTGCGAACCTAACCATAGACTTGTACCAGGTGAGTACGTCATGGTTCGAAGAGTTAACGGCGAATGCATGGTCAAAGAGCTTCTCTATGCAAATGAGGAGGAAGTCAGCCTAATGGCCGTCAACGACGGGTATGGACGCCTTACCATTGACCGGCATGAAATCGAGCAAATTCATTACGTAGGCGGAATTATCCCTCCGAGTAAAATCAACTACTGATCACGCCTTCTCGAACCAAAACCGCCCAACCGGCGGTTTTTTTTCATCCCCAGAAACAAAAATTACCCAAAAACAAAAAAGATTACCTAAAGGTATTGAATACCTATTTTACCTTGAGGTAATGTTGGCTCGTAAACCTCTCACCAAGAGTACGAGCCATGCAGACTACACAGCACAGCAGCACCCGCTGCCGGATCTATGTCCATCCGGCAGCCTGCACCAGTCGCGCTTCAGTTGAAGACATCCAGCGCAGCACAGGCCTACTGGTCATCATCAATAATCCGCAACGAATCGCTTTAACCACTAAACATGCTGAAACCCTCGCTCCACTCGGAGGTGACGCAGCATGAAACAGGTACTGATTGGACTGGCAGGCCTTGCCCGCTCGGGCAAAACGACCGCAGCGATGCACTTGGCCAGCACCCATAACTTTCAAACCTACGCCTTTGCAGACCCACTGCGTGAAGGCCTGATGACCCTCTTCAATCTGACCGCGCGTGATTTTGACGACGAACACAAAGAGCAGCCTGTCGACTGGGTAGGCCACTCGGCGCGCGAGTTGATGCAATCGCTGGGCACTGAATGGGGCCGCAATCAGATTCACCCTGACGTGTGGGTGTGGCTGGCTGAGCAAAACCTTGAGCTTCTCGGCCAGATCAACGACACCACCAGCGGCTTTGTGATCAGCGATCTGCGCTTCGAAAATGAGGCCGCTTTCGTTCGGGAAAAAGGCGGCCTAGTCATTCACCTGCTGCGTGCAGACGCACCCCATGTGAACCCGCATATCAGCGAGTCCGGCATCTCCATCCATGACAACGACCTCGTTCTGCATAACGACACGTCGATTGAGGACATGACCGGTCAACTGGACGAAATCTTCACAGCCCTGTGCGCTCGCGCAGCGGCTTAAGGAGCGCCCACATGAACCGAACCCTGGACGCCACGGCCGCCCTGCTCGGCTTGAAACCACGTGCCTTTCGCACACGATTGCGTGAGCTCGGCATTTTGACCCAGAGCGGTGAGCTGGCCAGCAAGCACCGCGACCAGGGTTACCTGTACGTAGACACCCGTAGTCGCTGGAACACGAACATCAACACCTTCAGCCATTACGCGGTTGTGATGGTGAAAGAACCCGGTGTGCCGTGGCTGAGCAAGAAACTGGGCATCACCCCATCCCCTACCCATAAGGACGCCGCCGCATGAAACAGAACGCAATCACCCAAGCAATAGGCGCCCTGAAGCTGGTCCCGATCTTTGTCAATAACCCCGCGATTATCAGCCGCGCAACGCTTATTGGCGCGTCAGCTGAAGCCGTAACGTTGCTTGAAGCGCTTCCCGCGGTTACGGCGGAGTTGGCTGAGGTATTCCGGTGCGTAGACGCCGTTATTAATGATGGACAAATCGCCTACGTCACACCGACCCGCTGCCCTGAATACCCCTATGGCGCAGTGATCGCAGACAGCAAGGGCCAGATTTGCGCGGCGGCAATGGGTAAAACCAAAGAAGGCCTGGCCGAGTTGATCCGCCTCAAGCTGGTGCCCCAACAGAAGGGGTGCGGGGAGGATGCGGCGTGAGCGACACACTCGACCAGTTACGAAGGGAGTTCGCCACACCCTGCCCAAGCCTCACAGCAGTCCGCGAACGTTACTTCACGCACATCAGAACTGATCGTTACCTGCTCAGCGAAATAAAAGCCGGGCGCATTGCACTCAAGGTCACCCGCCTGCACCGCTCAAGTCGAGCCAAGCCGGTGGTGTACCTGCACATGTTGGCGGCTTACCTCGACGCGCAAGCGCCCAACCAAGCCGCCTGAGTATTCCCCTGAAATTCAGGGCCACTGCAACCAACGCAAAAAGGCACAGCACATGAGCAAATCACGTCCATTCATCGACACCCTGCGCGATATCGAAGCGGGCGGGCTATTGGATGAACTCAGCGAAACGCAGCACAGCCTGATCGACGCCATCCGCCTGACCGGCAAAGGTGGCGAGCTGACTATCAAGCTCGCCTACAAACCCGATGGCAACGGCCAGATGACCATCAAGGCAGACGTCAAAGCCAAAGAGCCGGCCTTGTCACGCGGCACATCTCTGTTCTTCCTGACGCCTGAGGGCAACCTCACTCGCCGCGACCCTCGCCAACAAGACCTGGCACTTAGAACTGTGGGTGAAGAAAAACCCGAAGTTCTGCGACAAGTCAGTCAATAAAAAAACTCTCGCCTCTCACCATTCGCACTACCCACTGGAGCACATCCAATGCAACAAGCCCTGCAACAGCTGTTCAGCTACGCTCAATCCATCGGCAAGCCCGTCGATCACCCTGGGTTGGCCGCGCCAATCGCCCTACTCCCGCAAGATGTCTCGCTCAAAAGCCTTGAGCATCTGCTGCCTGCACCGACCCGTGCCAAACAAAAGCTCACCGTGCTGGATGCTGAGTCGTTCATCGACTACGTGAATCGCTTCGCCACTTCGGCAACAGCCGTATTCTGCAACGGCCCGGAAGGACGCACCTTCTCGGCAGTGATCGACTACCACCAGCCAGACTGCCCGGCGTGGCTAGAGCATGTAGCCACCTATCGCTGCCCCACCACTGTTGAATGGGGCCGCTGGAAAGAATACGACCGCAAGCGCATGGACCAAGCGAGCTTCGCTGAATTCATCGAAGAAAACGTGTGGGACATTACCCAGCCTGCCAACGAACAAAATGCACCAGGTGCAGCGGATATGCTGGAAATCAGCCGCACCCTTGAGGCCAAGAAAAACATCACCTTCCGCCAAGGCACACGCCTCGACAATGGCCAAGTGCAACTCACGTACAACGAAGAAATCGACGGCCGTGCTGGCGAAGCTGGTCAGTTGCGTATTCCTGAGCAGTTCTTCATTGCAGTGAAACCCTTCCTTGGCGGTGATGCGTTCTGCGTGCCTGCGCGGTTCCGTTATCGCATCCAGGACGGCCGCTTGATGATGTGGTTCGAACTGGTGCGCCCGGACAAGGTTCTTGAAGAAGCCTACAACGCGGTGCGCGACAAAATCCAAGCCGCCATCAGCGAAGTACCGCTGTACGAAGCCACTTTGTAAATAACCCCACGCACCATCCCGCCGCCGGCCTCTCACCAACGATCACGGCGGCGGGTTTTAACGAGGTAAACAGCACATGCACTTACAACACATAAGCATTGTTTTAATCGGTATGGGTGCTGGCTTTTTGGGCCTAACTTACTTCCTTTCCAAAGCATACAGAACGGTGCTCAGCCGCAACCTTGGTATTAGCAAGCAGCTAGAGAAAATAGGAGCCGTGATATGAGCGCTGCACACAAGATGGATTTTTTTATCACTCCAGGTGCATGGTTTCGTCAGGAGTTATTGCCTCCCACTTTCGGCATTAGCACCGAGGCCGCTCGTAAGTACCGTTCTAGCGGTAAATGGCTGGAAGGCAAGCATTGGCGATGGGACCCGGCTAATGTAATCGTATACAACCGCTCAGAGATTGAGAAGTGGATGGCGGGCCAGCTATGACAAACAAAATGCCAACCGGCGTAGAGCTGAACGGTAAGCAACTGCGCATATCATTCATGCTCCATGGCCAGCGATGCAGAGAACCACTGGCCGGGATCGTTAAGGTGAACAAGTCTGCTATCGCCTATGCGGACAACAAACGCCGGACGATCTTGGCTGAAATTAAAGAGGGTCGTTTCGATTACGCGACCCACTTTCCTGACTCTCCACGCGCAGCAATGTTCTCAGGGGCTGGCGGCCACTCTACCAAACGAACGGTTTCAGAAGGGATTCAGCGCTGGATGGAAGTCCAACGCGCCCTAAGAGCCTCAAGCACAGCGGCCAACTATGCAAGCAAGGCACTCCACGTCGAGAAAAAGTTCGGCAAATCGAAGATCGTCGATATCAGCAAAAGCGATATTGAACTGTTCCAGGCTCAACTACTGAAACAAGGCCTCGCCCCAAAGACCGTAAATGACATTTTTACGGTAATCAGGGGCGTGTGGGCCAACGCTTTTGGGGACGGGATTCTTAAAGCCAACCCTTTGGACAGAATCAGCAATGTGGGCACTGATGCCGACCTCGAGCACGCCGATCCATTCAGCCGTGAAGAGATCGAGCAAATAGGCAAAGCAGATCCTACCCGCATACCTGATGCCCGGATGATTATGTTCAACTGCTGGGCGGGGCTGTCTTTGTCTGAAGTGATTGCACTCGCAGTGGAAGACGTGGATCTAGAAGCCGGTACTGTCCACGTGCGCAGAGCGTCAGTGGTTGGAGAATTCAAAGTACCGAAAGAGCGCTCTAGGTTGCGAACCGTCGAACTGATCGACCCAGCCCTGGAGTTGATGCGCCAGATTCTTGCCGACGCATCAAAGGCTCCAAGCGTTGAGATCAAAGTGATTCAGCGCGACAACATCACCAGCAAAAAGCAAAAGGTCCGATTCTTGTTCCGCAGTAGCACCAGCGGACTGCTTTGGAACGGTAAGACTCTGAGCAACTGGTTTACTTCGCACCTGAAAAAGGCAGAGATTCGGCATCGAGGTGCAAATCAGTGCCGCCATACATTTGCAAGTCAGATGCTATCGAGCTATGTGCCTGTCGAATGGGTCGCTCGGCAACTAGGGCATGCAGATACGACTATGGTGAGAAAGCACTACGGGAGATGGATACCGCGCGATACCAAGAGCATGGCAGGGGTCGTTTCTGAGATGCTGGGATTTCGGTCAGATTAGCGCGCTATAGAGAGGACTACGTCTTCTATAATGAGGATATATCGGGGTACAACCCTCAAGGCTCGATATGCTGAGGGTTGCATAAATCTAAATCACTGAGCACAAAGGACTATGCAGGCACCCTCATGATTCTCAATGATTTTGCCCGCCGTAGTATTCGCGAAAGTGTGCATATACGCATGGTGCACGGTCAGAACGAGGTCCTGCAAATCTGCGTCGTCTTCCAGCTGCACGACCTTCAACCCGAAACCAACAGCGTCTTCAATATGAAAATGCCGGGCATGGGTTTTGGTTCCGGCGTGGTCATTCAAAGCAGCAACAATTCTATCCGCCTTGTCCACAGCCTTTTCCTCATTTTGAAACATTCCCCCAATCAACCAAGCCCGCACTATGTCACCAGCTAGATCGATAGCCTTCTCGCACTCCCCCAAAAAAGAAGGATGATACTTGCTGACAACGGTTTGCCATATTGGAGTAGTACGCGGGTCAGCTTTCACAGCCTCAATCGCTTTCTCGAACTCTTCCAAGACACCGTGCGCAGGAATACCACCAAACTGCGGATCGAAAGGCCCAATGTTCGACTGCTTTCCCATCACAATTTCAGAGCAAGCACAGGCGATCATTGTCCCAGCTGACATTGAAATTTGCGGGATGATTGCACGAATATTTGTACCGAACATTTGGCGGAGATAATGCACAATTGACTCAGCAGCGGAGATATCGCCGCCAGGTGTATGCAGAATCAAGTCTAAACCTAGGCTTCGATCTAAACCATGAATTGCATTCATCAATCCGTTTTTATCATCATCATTAACATGAGCAAAGCCATAACCAGGCTTTTGAAGAAAGCCTGAATAGTATGCAATTACATTGCGAGATGTCTTCTTCTGCAACAAACCAAGGTACTTCTTCCTGACTATATCGATGCCGCTAGCGCCACCTTGCTGCGCAATGATGATCTCGTCTAAAACTTGTGTCCAGTTTGGCATCTTATTATCCATAAAAAAGCCCGGATAACCGGGCTCTTAAATCACAACAAAGGATTATTTGTTGTCAATTTTCTTGTTCAGACTAATCGCGGAAGTATTCGAAGAATAACTGACATTCACTTCAGTCAGAATCGAGCACTTCTTAAACTGTCGAGCATAGGTAGCAGCACCAGGGTACTGCGAACCCGGGCTGGGATTCACTCCCAGAAGTGCGAAACCGGCCTCGAAATCAGTGCGATTTGTTTGCATGCTCTGCTCCAGTGGGCACCAGTAAAAGTACAAGCACCCTGAAATTTGGGTCAAAATACTATCAAAGTGACATCCACTTTGAAAGCTTGGGAAATCCATCCCCTAAAAAATCCGACGATCGTAACGACCAATCGTTCAACGAAAGCATTGTAATTTTTTTCCCTACAGCTTTCGTTGCGTGGAATGTAGCTGATGGCAAATAGACTTGCCATAGCGATTATCCTATCTCAGCGTAAGCAAATGCTTACAAGATCGACCTTGGTCAGCCCAGCTCATTAGTATCAACCCACCATTACACTCTCGACTCCAAGCACAGCCACATCGCCCCATTAGGCGTAGAAACGCTTTCTGCATCGAAACGCTCATAGGTGCTTTGTAAGAGCGCAGCGGGGCTTGTAGGAGACCTGAACAGTGGAGTGATTTGCCCTAGAAATGCCCTATAAAATCTTCAGAAACGAAAAAGCCCCCGTAATCATCAATGATTACGGGGGCTTCGTCTTGTTCAATAATGGCGGAGAGATAGGGATTCGAACCCTAGGTACTGTCGCCAGTACAACGGATTTCGAATCCGTCCCATTCGGCCACTCTGGCATCTCTCCAACGGCGCGAATAATAGCGCGGTTTTTGATTTTGGCAAAGCCTTTTTTCAAAAAAACCGCGCTGTATCAGTTGCTTGCGCGCCTTTACGGCTTAAAGCGGGACGCCGAGGCGGTTTGCAACTTCTTCGTAGGCTTCGATAACGTCGCCCAGACCCTGACGGAAGCGGTCCTTGTCCATTTTCTTGCCGGTCGCCTTGTCCCACAGACGGCAGCCGTCCGGGCTGAATTCGTCGCCCAGAACGATGGAACCGTCGTGGAATACGCCGAACTCAAGCTTGAAGTCGACCAGCAACAGGCCAGCGTCGTCGAACAGCTTGTTCAGGACGTCGTTAACCTTGAGCGACAGTTCTTTCATGCGCACCAGTTGCTCGGCCGTGCCCCAACCGAATGCCACAACGTGGGATTCATTGATGAACGGGTCGCCCTTGGCGTCGTCTTTCAGGAACAGTTCAAAGGTGTAGGGGTTGAGCTTCATGCCCTCTTCCACACCCAGGCGCTTGACCAGGCTGCCCGCTGCGTAGTTACGCACGACGCACTCGACCGGGATCATGTCGAGTTTTTTCACCAGGCATTCGTTGTCGCCCAGCAGTTTGTCGAATTGGGTCGGCACGCCGGCTTCTTCGAGTTTCTGCATGATGAAGGCGTTGAACTTGTTGTTCACCATGCCCTTGCGATCAAGTTGTTCGATACGCTTGCCGTCGAACGCCGAGGTGTCGTTGCGAAACAGCAGGATCAAGCGGTTTTCGTCGTCAGTCTTGTAAACCGATTTCGCTTTACCGCGATAGAGTTCTTCACGTTTTTCCATGATGGGCTCCGCATGCTAAGTAGGTGGGCTAGGCGATTGTGCGCCAGTCGAGCCCTGAATCTTGATCGGCCAGTTGCAGCCAGTCCGGGTCGCACCCGAGGGTGTCGACAAAACATTGCCGGGCCAGCTGCGGCAGGTTGTTCTTGCTGCTCAGGTGGGCCAGTACCAGATGTTGCAGGTCTTGCCAGCCCAACTCGGCCACCAGGCTTGCGGCCTGGTGGTTGTTCAAATGTCCTTCCTGGCCTCCTACCCGCTGCTTGAGAAAAGCCGGGTAGTGACCACGCGCGAGCAGGTCGCGACAGTGGTTGGCCTCGATCATCAATGCATCCAGGCCGCTGTAGCTGTCCAGTACCCCGGCGCAATACGAGCCCAAGTCGGTGAGCAAGCCAAAACGCCGCTTGCCGTCGCTGAATACATACTGGGTAGGCTCCTGGGCATCATGGGCAACCAGGGTCACGCTGACGGTCAACGCGCCGATTTGCAGCGTCTGGCCACCCGCCACATAACCGGCGGCCTCCAGAGGCTTGCGCATCCCGCGCTGTGTGCCACGGCTCATGTACACCGGCAAATTGTAGCGTCGAGACAGCAAACCCACGCCATGCACATGGTCGGCATGTTCGTGGGTGACCAGAATCGCGCTCAATTGATGGGCGCTGACGCCCAACCGCGCCAAGCGACGCTCGGTTTCTCGCAACGAGAAACCGCAATCGACCAGTACATAAGTGCTGTCGCTGGCTATCAGCGTGCCATTCCCTTGGCTACCACTGCCGAGAACGGCAAAACGCATAGGATCAGCCCAGGTTGTCTTGAATCACGCCCAACACCTTGCGTGCCACTTCTGGCGAAGCCACGGTGTTGATGTTTTCTTCGACGGTAACCTGCACGCTGTCACCCACCTTGCTCAGGCGAACCTGATAACGCTGGGCGCGAGCTTCCACTTCTTCCTTGTCCGGTTTGCTGCCAAAGAGACCGGAGAAGAAACCAGGTTTCTCGTCCTTTTTCTCGGCTTTTTCGGCCAGGTTGATGTAGTACAGACCCAAGGTGCGGTTGATGTCTTCAACGCGCCATTCGCCCTGCTCAAGCGCACGGCCGACACCTGACCAGGCACGGTCGAGGTCTTCGGTCAGGGTCAGCACCGGGTTGCCGCTGCCGTCTTCACTGAGGGTAACCCGTGCCGGGGTGTCGAAATCACGCGCAGCGAGCAACGAGACCGACCCGCCCTTTTCGGCGTTACGGCTCATGCTGATCAGCATTTCATCAACCAGGGCGGCATCCAGGCCGGTGTTGACCGAACGGGTGCCGAAGTCGACGTTGGCGCTGCTGCCCGCAGGGCGGTTGGCGCTGACCACGTAGATTTCGCTGGTGTTGCGCTGCACACCCGGCTCGATGCGTACCCGCAGGCGGGTTTCGCTGTCAGAGGCCAGGCCGCTGCTGCCCACATGGCGGGCAATCGGCGCGGAAAGCTCGTCAGCGCGCTGCCAGCTCGTGGTGAACTCGCCGGTTTGCGGGCGCTGCTCGTCGATACGGAAGCCATTGTCCTGGAAGAACTGCATCGCCACCGGCCAGACTTCAGACGGCGAACGCTGCGCCATCACCCAACGGCTGTCGCCGCTTTTTTGCAGGCTGAAATCACTGGCACTGGCGGCTACAGCCAAGGGCTGTGGACGCGGTACTTCAAACTCGCCCTTGACATTGTCGTCGGGCACGTTGCTGGGGATCGGCAACAGCGGCACAAGGCGCTTGTCAGTCTGGACACCCGGCGGCAATTGCATCGGGGCGGTTTGACGCGCCTCCAGGTAATCGCTGCCGCGGTCGCGGAAGTAACCCTCTTGACCCCACAGCCAACCGCAACCGCTGGTGCTGGAAATAATCACGGCTAGTGCGGAAAGTCCGGCCAATCGCTTCATGCGTAGTGCTTCCTCAATTAAACCAAGACACCGGACTGGCGCATTGCCTGACGCAGTGGTTCGTGGCAAGGCTCGCTGAGCCAGGTGAGAGGCAGACGGATACCGTCCGACATCAAGCCCATCTCATGCAGCGCCCATTTCACGGGGATAGGGTTGGATTCGATAAACAGGGTTTTATTGAGCGGCATCAGCTTTTCGTGCAGCGCACGGGCCGTGTCGGCATCGCCACGCATCGCGGCGGCGCACAGGTCGCTCATGTCACGCGGGGCAACGTTGGCGGTGACCGAGATATTGCCCTTGCCGCCGAGCAGGATCAGCTCGACTGCGGTGGCGTCGTCACCGGAGTACACCAGGAAGTCGCTGCTCACACCGGCCAGGATGGCGGGTACGCGCGCCAGGTCACCGGTGGCTTCCTTGATGCCGATGATGTTCGGCACGGTGGAAAGGCGGATCACGGTGGCCGGCAGCATGTCGCAGGCGGTACGGCCCGGAACGTTGTACAGGATCTGCGGGATATCGACTGCTTCGGCGATGGCCTTGAAGTGCTGGTACAAGCCTTCCTGGGTCGGCTTGTTGTAATACGGCGTCACCAGCAGACATGCATCGGCGCCAGCGGCCTTTGCATTGGTGGTCAGTTCGATCGCTTCACGCGTCGAGTTGGCGCCCGTGCCGGCGATCACCGGAATGCGCCCTGCAACCTGCTTGACGACATGACGAATCACTTCAATGTGCTCGTTCACGTCCAGAGTTGCCGATTCACCTGTAGTGCCAACGGCAACAATGGCGTTGGTGCCCTCTTGCAGGTGAAAGTCCACCAGTTTGCTCAGAGCGTCCCAATCAAGACGACCTTGTGCATCCATAGGTGTGACCAGTGCCACCATACTGCCCGCAATCATGCAACCGCTCCTGCCGGAAAAAGAGAGCCGTAATGGTACTGGCGCCATGACCCTTGCACAAGCAACAGCGCGCCCGATGAGCATTCCCCTTCGCGTTGCTTTTCGCTACCCTTCAGCCTTTGATTGGTACTGATGTGCGTGCAAGTCTGTTTCACAGGCCTTCTGCAGGCGTCCAAAGCCCCGTCCAAACGCCGCCAAGCCCGGTTTGCACAGCCTGCAAACCGCCTGTTTCGCTGGTTTGGCGGGCTTGTGGCGCTCCAGCTGCGCCTGCCAGGCAACTTGCCCAGCATCGACCGTACTGACCGCTCATCGTTTTAGGAAGGTTGAATGTCCACCCCCACAGTTCGCGAACAATTCCTTGTCATCAGTGCCCTTGGCGCCAACCCAATGGAGCTGACTAACGTGCTGTGCCGCGCCAGCCATGAAAATCGCTGCGCTGTCGTGACCTCGCGCCTGACTCGCCACGGCGAATGCAGTGCCCTGGTCCTGGAAGTAACCGGCAGCTGGGACGCCTTGGCACGCCTGGAAGCAGGCCTGCCTGCGCTGGCCAAAAAGCACGCGTTCAGCGTCAACGTAGTGCGCAGTGCTGCCCTGGAAACCCGCCCGCAGGCACTGCCGTATGTGGCCTATGTCAGCTCGGCCTACCGCTCGGACATCATCAACGAGCTGTGCCAGTTCTTCATGGACCACAACGTTGAACTGGAAAACCTGACATGCGACACCTATCAGGCCCCACAAACCGGCGGCACCATGCTTAACGCCACCTTTACCGTGACCTTGCCGGCCGGTGTGCAAATCAGCTGGCTGCGTGATCAGTTCCTGGACTTCGCCGATGCGCTGAACCTGGATGCACTGATCGAACCGTGGCGCCCACAGAACCCGATGTAAGGAAACCGACTCAATGGCTGTTGCAATTGACCAACCCGTAGACGATTTCCAGATCCCGGCAACGAGTGAAAAAACCGTCAGCCTGTCGCAGCTCAAGGGCAAGCAGGTGGTGATTTACTTTTATCCCAAGGACAGCACACCGGGCTGCACCACTGAGGGCCAGGGCTTTCGCGACCATTACGCGGAGTTTCAGGCGGCCAATACCGAAGTGTTTGGCGTGTCCCGCGACAGCCTCAAGTCCCATGAGAACTTCAAGGCCAAGCAGGGCTTCCCGTTTGAGTTGCTGAGCGACAAGGACGAGGCCCTGTGCCAGCTGTTTGACGTGATCAAGCTGAAAAAACTGTATGGCAAGGAGTATCTGGGCGTGGACCGCAGCACCTTCCTGATCGACAAGGACGGCGTGTTGCGTCACGAATGGCGCGGAGTGAAAGTGCCGGGCCATGTCGAGGCCGTGCTGGAGCAGGCAAAGGCGTTGAATAACGGCTAAGCAAAACTCTGTGGGAGCGGGCTTGCTCGCGATTCAGGCGACGCGGTTTGTCAGGCAAACCGCGTCGACACCATCGCGAGCAAGCCCGCTCCCACAAGGCTGAATCGTATTACTGACGCACCAGCCGCACATTCTGGAACTCGACCGCTTCGGTGCTGCGGTACGGGTTGATATCCAGCCCGCCACGGCGCACATAGCGCGCATACACGGTCAGTTTCTCGGGTTTGAGCAAACGTTGCAGGTCGAGAAAGATCCGCTCCACACACTGCTCATGAAAGTCCGAATGCTGGCGAAAGCTCACCAGATACGCCAGCAAACTGGCGTGATCCAGTGCCGCACCACGATATTCGACCACCACAGTGCCCCAGTCCGGCTGGCTGGTGACCGGGCAGTTGGATTTGAGCAAATGGCTGTAGACGCTTTCTTCGACTACTTGGGAATCGTCGCACTTGAGCAATTCAGGGCGCGGCTGCGCGTAATCACTGACCGTGATGTCCAGGCCATCAATGCACACACCCGGCAAAACGCCTACACCATCGGCCTGAACTTCATCCAGGCTGCGTACGCGCACGCTGACAGGTTTGCCGGAAGCGGCTGACAAATCGGCACGCAACGTGGCCTCAAGGCTTGGCGTATCGGCAAATACCGTCTGGTTCAGCGAGTTCAGATACAGCTTGAACGACTTGGACTCGACGATATTCGGCGAATCGGCGGCAAAGCAGAATTCGGCGATGGCCACCACCGGCTTGCCCGAGGGCAGCAGCCAGGACAGCTCGAAGCAGGTCCAGAAATCCACGCCGACATACGGCAGGGTTTCGGCGCTCAGCCCCAGCTCGGCCCATTTCGCCGCGCGCGGGATCGGGAACAGCAAGGACGGGGTGTAGGTGCTGATGTATTCACTGGACTTGCCCAGCGGGGAATGTTCGGCGGCGGGATGCATGACAAAAACCTGGCTAGAAAAACCCGGTAATTCTATCGGGTTTAAGCCAGGCTTTCAGCGTTGACTGACGATCAGGGCGTTTTAAGGTGCAACCTTGACCTTGCCGACCATGCCGGCCTGGTAATGACCAGGCACATTGCAGGCAAATTCCAGGTTGTTAGCGCGGGTGAAGGTCCAGGTCAGCTCGGCGGTTTTGCCCGGCTCGACCAGCACGCTGTTGGGGTCATCGTGCTTCATGCCCGGCATGTCCATCGAACCGTGCCCCATCGCCGAGTGATCCATGCCGCCGTGGCCCATGCCGGTCGGGGTGAGCATGCCGCTTTGTTGCATGTCGAGCATTTCTTTCTGGTGCGCTGCATGCATCGCCGCATTGCCCAGGTTGAACTCGTGCAGTAACTGACCTTTGTTGACCAGTACGAAACGCACGGTCTCACCGGCTTTAACGTCCAGTGTCTTGGGGCTAAAGGCGATATCGCTCATCTCGACCTGCACCGTACGCGTCGCGCTGGCGGCAGGTGCAGGCTGACCGAAATCGAAATGAGCCGCCGGTGATGCCATGACCGGCAGGCTCAAGGCCAATAAACAGCCCACGAGCGACAAACGGATACGTGCGGTCATACTTACTCCCAGAAACAAAAATGTCAGGCTTGGCAGCACTTTAAAATAGCGGCACTGGCATTTAACTGACCGCAAGATTACAACTTTGTCAGCTTGACCCTGCATAACCTGCACCACGGTATAAGGCTGAGGTTAATTATTACGATGAGTCGACCATGAAACTGCTGATTGTCGAAGACCAGGTGAAAACCGGGCAGTACCTGCGCCAGGGCCTGAGCGAGGCCGGGTTCACCACCGAACTGGCGGCCGATGGTATTACCGGGCAACACCTGGCATTGACCGGCGATTATTCGCTGCTGATTCTCGACGTCATGTTGCCCGGGCGCGACGGCTGGCAAATCCTGCAGGCCGTGCGCAGCGCAGGGCTGAGCATACCGGTGCTGTTTTTGACCGCACGCGATGCAATCGATGACCGCGTCCACGGCCTGGAACTGGGCGCCGATGATTACCTGGTCAAGCCCTTCGCCTTTTCCGAGTTGCTGGCACGGGTGCGCAGCCTGCTGCGCCGCGGCAGCAATACCCCCCAGGAAACCAGCCTGCAACTGGCCGACCTGCGCCTGGACCTGATCCGTCGCCGCGCCGAGCGTAACGGCCAGCGCATTGACCTTACCGCGAAGGAATTCGCCCTGCTCGAACTGCTGCTGCGCCGCCAGGGCGAAGTGCTGCCCAAGTCCCTGATCGCCTCGCAGGTGTGGGACATGAACTTCGACAGCGACACCAACGTCATCGAAGTGGCGATTCGCCGCTTGCGCCTGAAAATCGACGACAGCCATGAGCAAAAGCTGATCCACACCGTGCGCGGCATGGGTTATGTGCTTGAAGAGCGCAGCAGTTGATGCGCCGCCTGTCCCTGAGCAGTCGCCTGGCCCTGCTGTTTGCCGGCTGTACCGCAGTGGTGTCGCTGTTTGCCGGGGTGCTGTTCGGGCGGGCCAGTGAGGTGCATTTTGTCGAGCTGGACCAGCAATTGATGGAGAGCCGCCTCGCCGTTCTGCGCAGCACGCTGCACGGGGCTGACACCCTGGAGCGCTTCACCCTGCGCCTGCCCGCCCTGCTGCAGGACCTGGCCCATCAGCCGGACCTGGCAGTACGGGTACGCGGCCCGGACGGACACCTGTGGTTTGACAGCTCACCGCGCCTGCCGTTGACGCTTGAAACACAACCGGGCCTGGGCAGCCTGCAGATCAACGGCACCGATTACCGTGTGCTGGTGCCACACAACGACAGCCCGGACACGCCGCAACTGACACTGCTGCTCGACATCACCCATCACCAGCACTTTTTGCAGCGCATGCAGCGGCTGATCTGGATGACTGTCGGCCTCTCGGCGCTGGCCACGGCGATTCTCGGTGCCTGGGCTGCCCGTAGCGGCCTGCGCCCCTTGCGGCGCATGAGCGCGATTGCCGCCAGCGTGTCGGCCGACTCCCTCAACGCTCGCCTGCCCCAGGAGCAGATGCCCACCGAGCTGGCAGAGCTGGCCGCAGCCTTTAACGCCATGCTGGCGCGACTGGACGATTCATTTCAGCGATTGTCAGCGTTCTCCGCCGATATTGCGCATGAACTGCGCACGCCCCTGTCCAACTTGCTGACCCATACCCAGGTCACCCTGACCCGCCCCCGGGGCATTGAAGAATACCGCGAGGCCCTGCACAGCAACCTCGAAGAGCTGCAGTGGATGGCGCAACTGGTCAACGACATGCTGTATCTGGCCAAGGCCGATCACGGCCTGCTGACGCCGCGCCGCGAGCCGCTGGAGCTGGGCCGCGAAGTGGAGGCGCTGCTGGAGTTTTATGCGCTGCTGGCCGAAGACTCGCACATCGAACTGACCGGCGAAGGCGATGCACACATGGCAGGCGACCGCAGCATGCTGCGCCGCGCCCTGTCCAACCTGCTGGATAATGCATTGCGCTATACGCCGGCGGGTGGCGCGATCAGGGTGCTGATTGAGGCTTTGCCGAGCAGCGCACGCATCAGCATCGAGAACACAGGCCCGGGGATTCCGGCAGAACTGCTGCCACGCCTGTTTGACCGGTTTTACCGGGCAGACCCGGCTCGGCGCGAAGGCAGCAGTGAGCATGCGGGGTTGGGGTTGGCGATTACCCAGTCGATTATTCGCGCCCATGGCGGGCAGATTCGTTGTGAGTCGCAGGAGGGGATGACGCGGTTTGTGATTGAGTTGCCAGCCTGACCGGTTTATTCAACTGTGGGAGCGGGCTTGCCCGCGATGCAGGCGGCGCGGTGCTTAAGTCACACCGCGTCGATGCCATCGCGAGCAAGCCCGCTCCCACAGAACAGTGCAAATTTGATCAGGAATAGCGCAACGCATGGGCCGGTTGAATCTTCGCCGCCCGATACGCCGGATACAGCGTGGCCAGGAAGCTCAGCACAAAGCCCGCGCCACAGATCAGTGCCACATCGCCGCCTTGCAGCTCCGAGGGCAGGTTGCTGACAAAGTACACATCGGAACTGAAGATATGCTGGCCGGTCACCCGCTCCATCCAGCCCACCAGCTCACTGACATTGAGCGCCGCAATCACCCCCAGCACGCCGCCGATCAAGGTGCCGACGATACCGATTACCGTGCCCTGGACCATGAAGATAGCCATGATCTGGCGCGGCGTCGCGCCAATGGTGCGCAGGATGGCGATGTCGGCCCCCTTGTCATTCACCACCATGATCAACGTGGCGATGATGTTGAAAGCAGCCACCGCCACGATCATCAGCAGCAACAGGCCAATCATGGTTTTTTCCATTTTCATCGCACTGAACAGACTGCCCTGGGTATGGGTCCAGTCGTCAGCCTTGTAGCCATCCCCCAGGCCGGCAGCTACCTGCTGCGACACCTGCGGCGCCGCGTACAGGTCCTTGACCGCCAGGCGCACGCTTTGCACCTGGTTCGGTTCCCAGTGCTGAATCGCCGCGGCATCGGCCATGTGGATCAGGCCCATAGTGCCGTCCAGCTCGGCCCCGACCTTGAAGATGCCCACCACGTTCAAACGCTGCAGGCGCGGGGTAATCCCCCCCGGTGCGGTGCTGGCCTCGGGTACGATCAGGGTGATCTTGTCACCCACGCCCAGACGGAAACGCCGCGCAACAATATCGCCCAGCACCACGCCGTACTCGTCGGGCTTCAGGTCCTGAAGGCTGCCTTGCACGATATGCTGGGTCACGATCGAGACCTTGCCTTCCTGCGCCGGGTCGATGCCGCTGATCTGGATCGGCTGCATCGAGCCTTTATAGGACAGCATGCCGTCCAGCTCGGTAAACGGCACCGCCGCCGTGACCTCGGGGTTTTTCATCGCGGCCTCGGCCACCGGGCGCCAGTCATCGATGGGCTTGACGCCAACGATGGTCGCGTGGGGCACCATGCCGAGGATGCGGTTACTCATTTCACGCTGGAAACCGTTCATCACCGACAACACCACGATCATTGCCAGTACGCCCAGGGCGAGGCCGATCATCGAGGTCATGGAGATAAACGAAACAAAGCGATTGCGGCGCTTGGCGCGGGTATAGCGCGTGCCGATAAAAATCGATAACGGTCTGAACATTCGCGGGCACCGTATAAAAATTGAAGACCCGACGCCCGCTTGCAGGCGTCGGGTTGCGGCCGGTCAGATCGCGGTCAGGCGACCTTCCTGAAGGTGCAATACACGATCCATCTGGCGGGCCAGGCTCATGTCATGGGTCACCACCAGGAACGCCGTGCGCATCGAGGTGCTGAGTTCCAGCATCAAATCCTGGATGCCTTGTGCGGTGTGGGAATCGAGGTTGCCCGTAGGCTCGTCGAGCATCACCAGCCCCGGCTTGTTGACCAGCGCCCGGGCAATGGCCACGCGCTGGCGCTCGCCACCCGACAGCTCCGCCGGTTTGTGCTCCAGGCGATGGCCCAGGCCGACACGGGTCAACAGCGCCGTGGCCCGCTCACGGGCCTCGGGGATCGCGGTCTTGCCGATCAGCAGCGGCATGCAGACGTTTTCCAGGGCAGTGAACTCGGGCAGCAAGTGGTGAAACTGGTAGACGAAGCCCAGCGAGCGATTACGCAACAGGCCACGGGCCTTTTCGCCCAGGGCCGACAACTCTTCACCCGCCAGCCACACACTGCCGCTGGTCGGGGTATCGAGGCCGCCGAGCAGGTTGAGCAAGGTACTTTTGCCCGACCCCGAAGTGCCGACGATCGCTACCCGCTCACCGGGGTGTAATTCAAGCTGCAGGCCCGACAGCACCACCACCGATTCCGGGCCTTCCTCGTAGGATTTGCCCAGGTCGCGGCAACTCAACACTGCTTGTTCTTTCATGCCCAACTCACTCATAACGAAGCGCCTGCGCAGGCTGGGTGCGCGCAGCACGCCAGGCCGGGTACAAGGTCGCGAGGAAACTCAGAACCAATGCCGCACCGCACACCATCAACACGTCCTGGGCCTGCAGTTGCGAGGGCAGGTAGTCGATGAAATACACGTCGGCATTGAGAAACTTGTGCCCGATCAGGCCTTCGAGGGCCGAGATCGCGGCGCTGACATTGAGCGCGGCCAGCATCCCGACCACCGCGCCGATGGCGGTACCCACCACACCGATAACGGTGCCCTGCACCATAAAGGTGGCCATGATGGTGCCTGGCGTCGCGCCCAGGGTGCGCAGGATCGCGATATCGCCCTTCTTGTCATTGACCACCATCACCAGCGTGGAAATGATGTTGAATGCGGCCACGGCCACAATCAGCAAGAGCAGCAGGCCGATCATGGCTTTTTCCATGCGGATGGCCTGGTACAGGTTGCCGTGGGTACGGGTCCAGTCGCGGGCGTAATACTGGCTTTCACCCAGCTGCTGGGCGATTTCCCACGCGGTGCGCGGCGCGGCGAACAGGTCGTCGAACTTCAGCCGCAGGCCCTGCACCTGATCAGGCTTCCAGCGCTGCAAGCGCGCCAGGTCCTGCAGGTTGGTGATCCCCAGGTAACCGTCGATTTCACCGGCGCCAACATGGAAAATGCCCTGCACGGTAAAGCGCTTCATGCGCGGGAACATCCCCGCCGGGGTCACGGTGACTTCCGGTGCAACGAAGGTCAGCTTGTCGCCGACGCTTACGCCGAGCTTTTTCGCCGCCTTGTCGCCGATGATGATGCCGAAGCTGCCAGGGGTCAGCGAGTCGAGCTGGCCCTGCTGCATAAACCGGTCAATGATCGAGACATTGCGCTCCTGCGCCGGGTCGATGGCATTGAGCAGGACTTTCTGCACATTGCCATCATTGGTCAGCAAACCCTGCATCTGGGTAAACGGCGCAACCGCCTCCACCTTGGGGTTCTGCTTGACCTTCGCAGCCAGGCTTTGCCAGTCGCTGATCGGTTGATCGCCGACGATGGTCGCGTGGGGCACCATGCCCAGCACGCGGGTGCGCATTTCATGATCGAAGCCGTTCATCACCGACAGCACCACAATCATCACGACCACGCCAAGGGCGAGCCCGATCATCGAGGTCAGGGAAATAAACGACACAAAATGATTGCGACGCTTTGCACGGGTATAACGCGTGCCAATAAATAACGAGAGAGGTCTGAACATGTCGGGGCTTGTTCGAGGGAAAAGAAGACGTCCTTGTGGCGGGGCCTGATAAGCAGCTTTACACTCAGACCACAGCCGCCATCATGGGTTCGCCATGTCGACATTAGATGAAGCAGATCGCCGCGAATACTACCGTATCGAGGATATGATCGCACTGGAAATAACCCCGCTGGCAGCCACCGAAGCCGCGAGCGGCGAAGTGTTGCAGGATGCGTCGCCGCTGTTCAATTTGCTCAGTGAACTGCACCTGAGTGAATTCGAGTCCCAGCACCTGCTGCGCCAGATCAGCGAACGCGACCGCACCCTTTCCAGCTACCTCAAGACCCTGAACAAACGGGTCGAACTGTTGAGCCAGATCGTTGCCCAGACCGTATTGGGCAAGATCGGCGAATTGCAGCCGGTGCAGCTTTCCGAAGGCGGCATCGAGTTTGAGCACCCGCAGCCCTGCGCGACAGGCAGCCATCTGTCGATCAAACTGGTACTGATGCCCCAGGCCCTGGGCTTGCTGCTGCGCGCCCGCGTCGTCGATTGCCAGGCACAGGCTGGCGGTTACCGGATCAACACTGAATTCGAGTCCCTCACCGATACCCAGCGTCAGCTTCTGGCGCGCTACATTCTGCAAAAGCAGGCCCAGGCACGCCGCCTGGCCCGCGAGCAACAAGAGTCCGCGGGCGAGTAACCCGGAACCGGCGACCACTAGGTACAAGGAGCAAATGTGACCCTGATTTATGGCCATCGCGGCGCCAAAGGCGAAGCACCGGAAAACACCCTTGCCAGCTTTGAGCAATGCCTCAAGCATGGCGTGCGTCGCTGTGAACTCGACCTGCACCTGTCAAAGGACGGTGAGTTGATGGTCATCCACGACCCGACCCTCAAGCGCACCACGGACCGGCGCGGCAAGGTCATCGAGCACACCGCCGCCGACCTGGTGACCTATGACGCACGCAAGGGCGGCCCGGGCTGGCTGCAGCCGTGCCCGATCCCGCGCCTGGAAGAGCTGTTTGAAAAGTGCGACTTCGAGCACTGGCAGCTGGAAGTCAAAAGCGCCTCGCGCACCCGCGCGGCAACCACCGTACTGGCAATTCGTGAGATGGCAGTGCGCCACGGCCTGATGGACAAGGTCACGGTGACGTCAAGTTCGCGGGAAGTGCTCAAGGCCGCCGTGGAATTGACCCCCGACCTGTCGCGCGGGCTGGTGGCCGAATACGCCTGGCTCGACCCGATCAAGGTCGCCCAGAGCTATGGCTGTGACATGCTGGCGTTGAACTGGACACTGTGTACCCCCGAGCGCCTGGAGAAGGCCCAGCGTCAGGGTTTGCATGTGTCGGTATGGACAGTCAACGAACCTGCGCTGATGCGCAGGCTCGCCGACTTCGGCGTAGATAGCCTGATTACAGACTTTCCCGGTTTGGCCACTGCCACCCTTGGGAATGGCTGAAATCGGTCTCCCCGGCCGGCTCAGGCCACCGGCCGGAGCCGCTCAAAAAAGCCGGTTGAGACCATCGTAAGCAGCTACCCGATAGGCTTCGGCCATGGTCGGGTAGTTGAACGTGGTGTTGACGAAGTATTTCAGGGTATTGAGTTCGCCCGGCTGGTTCATGATCGCCTGGCCGATGTGAACGATCTCCGACGCCTGATAACCGAAGCAGTGAACGCCCAGCACTTCCAGGGTTTCACGGTGGAACAGGATTTTCAGCATGCCCTGGGGCTCGCCGGCAATCTGCGCACGCGCCATGCTCTTGAAGAACGCCTTGCCCACTTCATACGGCACCTTGGCCTGGGTCAGCTCCTGCTCGTTCTTGCCGATCGAGCTGATCTCGGGAATGGTGTAGATGCCGGTCGGCACGTCATTGACGAAGCGCCAGCTGCCGTTATCCACAATGCTGCCCGCTGCCGAGCGACCCTGGTCGTGGGCGGCACTGGCCAGGCTTGGCCAGCCGATCACATCGCCGGCGGCGTAGATGTTCGGCACCGTGGTGCGATAGTTCTCGTCAACCGTGATCTGGCCACGGCCATTGGCCTTGATGCCGATGTTTTCCAGGCCCAGCAGGTCGGTGTTGCCGGTACGGCCATTGCACCAGAGCAAGGCGTCGGCCTTGATCTTCTTGCCCGATTTCAGATGCAGGATCACGCCATTTTCGACGCCTTCAACCCGCTCGTACTCTTCGTTGTGGCGCACGGTGATGTTGTTGTTGCTGAAGTGGTAGCTCAGCGCCTGGGAGATCTCGGAATCGAGGAAGCTCAGCAGTTGCTCGCGGTTGTCCACCAGCTCGACCAGCACACCCAGGCCACTGAAGATCGATGCATATTCGCAACCGATCACGCCAGCGCCGTACACGATCAGCTTGCGCGGGGTGTGACCCAGGCTGAGGATGGTGTCGCTATCGTAGATGCGCGAGTGGGTGAAATCGATATCGGCCGGGCGATAAGGGCGCGAGCCGGTGGCCACGATGATTTGCTTGGCCATCAGGGTTTCAACCACGCCATTGGCGCAGACCACTTCGATGGTTTGCTCGTCGGTGAAGCTGCCGGTGCCGAAGAACAGGTCTACGCGGTTGCGGGCGTAGTAGCCGGTACGCGAAGCGACCTGCTTGGAGATGACTTTTTCAGCGCTCTTGAGCACGTCCGGGAACGAGAACCAGCGTGGCTCACCAATGGCCCGGAACATCGGGTTGGTGTTGAACTGCATGATCTGGCGAACCGAGTGACGCAGGGCTTTGGACGGGATGGTGCCCAAGTGCGTGCAGTTGCCACCGACCTGGCGCCGGCTGTCGACCATCGCGACCTTGCGCCCTGCTTTTGCGGCGTTCATTGCCGCACCTTCTCCTGCCGGGCCGGAACCCAGTACCACTACGTCGTAGTTGTAGACAGCCATGCGTACTCCTCAGAACAGGCCGTGGCACCGCTTTGGGCACCTACGGCTAAATCATGTCGCGGCCAGCGCCATGAAGGATCAAAACGTGGGGCACAGTCTATAGAAGCCTGAACGCCGCGAACATTAACCCTTGGTCTGGTCGTTGGCTATTTTTGTGTTCACTACATCTACATAGAGCGCAAAAGCCTGCGTAGCAGCTGCCGCAGGCTGCGTTCGGCGGCGAAGCCGTCGTAAATACGGGCACCGCGAGAAGTCAGCTAAGATTGGTTCTCTGGTTTTACGATCGCTGCGCAATCGAACGCAGCCTGCGGCAGCTGCTACGGTATGGCCAAGCCGCATACTTGGCAAACCTCTAACAACCCATCGATCAGAGCCCATCCACCATGCGCCAGTTGTTGATCGTATTGTTGCTGCTCTACTCCACCACCAGCCTGGCCGACGAGTCAGCGCGATTAAAAGAAGCCAACTTCCCGCCCCAATGGCGCGACGGTAATCAGGTCATGGAGCGCAAAGGCCAGATCGTACTGACCTACCTGTGGGCCGATATCTATGCCGCAGCCCTGTTCACCCCGCCCGGCATCAGCGCGCAACAGGCGTTCAACGATCAGAGCGACCTGCGCCTTGAGCTGTTCTATCTGCGCGATCTGGATCACAGCGATATCACCCAGGCATCTGCCACCATCCTGAAACGCCAACACCCCGCCACCACCCTGGCCAGACTCGACGCCCCGTTAAAAAAACTGCAAGCCAGCTTCGGCAACATCAAGCGCGGCGATCGCTATGCCCTGGACTACACCCCCCAACGCGGGCTGAACGTCGAGCGTAATGGCGCCGTTATTTTCAATAGCCAGAATCAGGAACTGGCCAAGGTCTATCTGGGAATCTGGCTCGCACCTCAAGGCCTGCCCGACACACTGCGCCTTAACCTGCTTGCACAAAGGCCCTAGCCCGCCTGTGTAGCGCCAACAAATGTTGCCTACATACTTTGTTACACATATGGTTACAAAACTGTTTTGCACGATGGCGCAGGCCAATGCCTTGCAGTGTGGACGAGTAAAAACACGGATTACGCATAAAAACAGATAATAGCGGGTGATTTCTGATGGCCTCCAGTACGGGCAAAGGCAAGGCGATTTTTCGCGTTGTCAGCGGTAACTTCCTAGAGATGTTCGACTTTATGGTCTTTGGCTTCTACGCCACGGCCATTGCCAAAACCTTCTTTCCAAGCGATAGCGCTTTTGCCTCACTGATGCTCGCCCTGGCCACCTTCGGTGCCGGCTTTCTTGCGCGCCCGCTGGGTGCGATTTTTCTCGGTGCCTATATCGACCGGCATGGCCGCCGCAAAGGCCTGATCATTACCCTGGCCCTGATGGCAATGGGCACCGTGCTGATTGCCTGCGTGCCGGGCTACGCCACCCTGGGCGTGGCCGCCCCCCTGCTGGTACTGCTCGGCCGTTTACTGCAAGGCTTCTCGGCGGGCGTGGAGCTGGGCGGCGTATCGGTGTACCTGGCGGAAATCGCCACACCGGGGCGCAAGGGTTTCTTCGTCAGCTGGCAATCGGCTAGCCAGCAGGCTGCCGTGGTGTTTGCCGGCTTGCTGGGGGTTGGCCTCAACCACTGGCTAAGCCCTGAAGAAATGGGTGAATGGGGCTGGCGCATTCCGTTTCTGCTGGGCTGCATGATCGTGCCGGTCATCTTTGTGATCCGCCGCTCGATGGAAGAAACCCCTGAATTCGAAGCGCGTAAACATCACCCTACCCTGCGCGAAATTGTGCGCTCCATCGGCCAGAACTTTGGCCTGGTACTGGGTGGCATGGCGCTGGTGGTAATGACCACCGTGTCGTTCTACCTGATCACCGCCTATACCCCGACCTTCGGCAAGGCCGAGCTGCACCTGTCGGATTTCGATGCGCTGCTGGTCACCGTGTGCATTGGCCTGTCGAACTTTTTCTGGCTGCCGGTCATGGGCTCGCTGTCGGACAAGATCGGGCGCAAACCGCTGCTGCTGGGGGCGACCATCCTGGCGATCCTGACCGCTTACCCGGCGCTGTCATGGCTGGTGGCCAACCCGAGCTTCAGCCATCTGCTGATTGTCGAGCTGTGGCTGTCGTTCCTGTACGGTTCGTACAACGGCGCGATGGTGGTTGCCCTGACCGAAATCATGCCGGTTGAAGTGCGTACTACCGGTTTCTCCCTGGCCTACAGCCTGGCGACCGCGACCTTTGGTGGCTTTACCCCGGCGGCCTGCACCTACCTGATCCATGCCCTGGACAACAAGGCCGCTCCCGGCTTGTGGCTGACCGGCGCGGCGGTACTGGGCCTGATCGCCACCGTGGTGTTGTTCCGCGGCAACAAACACCAGTTGCGCACAGCGCAATCGGCGGTGGCGGGTAACGCCTGACACCTGTGGGAGCGGGCTTGCTCGCGATGCCAGCGACGCGGTCTGACTGAACAACCGCGCTGATCCCATCGCGAGCAAGCCCGCTCCCACAGGTTTCCCGCACACACAAAAACGCCCCGACAAGTCGGGGCGTTTTCAGTTGCAGCGGTTGCTTAGCGCGGGAACGCTGGCGGGTTAACCCCGGCCATGTCTTCCATCACGCGTACGACCTGGCAGCTGTAACCGAATTCGTTGTCGTACCACACGTACAGAACAACGCGGTTGTCATTGCAGATAGTCGCTTCAGCATCCACCACACCAGCGTGACGCGAACCCACGAAGTCAGTGGACACCACTTCCTGGGAGCTCACGAAGTCGATTTGCTTGTGCAGATCGGAGTGCAGCGCCATGTGACGCAGGTACTCGTTCATTTCTTCACGGGTAGCCGGCTTCTCAAGGTTCAGGTTGAGGATGGCCATCGACACGTTTGGCGTCGGAACGCGGATCGCGTTACCGGTCAGCTTGCCGGCCAGCTCAGGCAATGCCTTGGCAGCAGCGGTAGCAGCACCGGTCTCGGTGATCACCATGTTCAGCGCGGCGCTGCGGCCACGGCGGTCGCCCTTGTGGAAGTTGTCGATCAGGTTCTGGTCGTTGGTGTACGAGTGAACCGTTTCAACGTGACCGTTGACGATGCCGAACTTGTCGTTGACAGCCTTGAGCACCGGCACGATGGCGTTGGTGGTGCAGGATGCCGCCGATACGATCTTGTCGTCTGCGGTGATTTCGCCGTGGTTGATGCCGTGAACGATGTTCTTCAGCTTGCCCTTGCCCGGAGCGGTCAGGACCACGCGGTCGATACCAGGGCACTGCAAGTGCTGGCCCAGGCCGTCGGCGTCACGCCATACACCGGTGTTGTCCACCAGCAGGGCGTTCTGGATACCGTACTGGGTGTAATCCACCTCGGTCGGGTTCTTCGCGTAGATCACCTGGATCAGGTTGCCGTTGGCGGTGATGGTGTTGTTGGCTTCATCGACCACGATGGTGCCATCGAACGGACCGTGTACCGAGTCACGACGCAGCAGGCTGGCACGCTTGACCAGATCGTTGTCGGCGCCTTTGCGCACAACGATGGCACGCAGGCGCAGGCCGTCGCCACCACCGGTTTTTTCGATCAGGATGCGCGCCAGCAGGCGGCCGATACGACCGAAGCCGTACAGCACGACATCGGTGCCTTTACGTGCAGAAGCGTTTTGCTGACCCACGACATCGGCCAGTTCTTCGCGCACGAACTGCTCAGCCGTACGGCCGTTGCCTTCAGCCTTGAACTTTACGGCCAGCTTGCCTAGGTCTACCGAAGCAGCGCCGAGCTTGAGCTCGCTCATTGCCTTGAGCAGCGGGAAAGTTTCGTGCACGGACAATTCGATGTCATCGGACTGGCGATGGCGAGCAAAGCGGTGAGCCTTGAGAATCGCAATGACTGAACGGTTGATCAGGCTGCGGCCATAGATCGAGCTAACCACATTGTTATTGCGGTAAAGCTGACCGATAAGCGGAATCATCGCTTCTGCGAGTGCTTCACGGTCGATCCATTCACCAAGACACTGGTCGGGCTTCTGAGTCACGGGAACCTTCCACATGTAGGGGCTGAAAAAAGGGGCTACATTATGCCGCTGCGCCCATGCAGGGGCAATGCACGCCTGTCACACGCCATTACTGAAACGATTAAGCATCAATAAATATAGGCGAATATTTTTTTAACACTGGCCTTTTTACCGGCCTGCAAGCCTTGCACAGCGCCTCTGGCACCTCCATGTTGAGTACCACGCGATGTTTTGCGCAGCGGTTACAGACTGCAACTGACAGCCAACCCCTTGGCCCGTTACAATTGCCGACTTTGTCGCAACGCTTGGAGCTCAACCTTCCGTGCCCGTCCTGCGTCTACCGAAACTCCCTGCCACGGCAGGTAAACAGCACTGGAGCAATTTGCCCGGTGCCGCCCTGAGCCTCGCGATTGCCGAGGCCGCCAGCGCCGCCAGGCGCTTCACCCTGCTCCTGACCGCCGACAGCCAAAGTGCCGAACGCCTTGAGCAAGAGCTGAGGTTCTTTGCGCCCGAGTTGCCGGTGCTGCATTTCCCCGACTGGGAAACCCTGCCCTACGACCTGTTCTCGCCGCACCAGGACATCATCTCCCAGCGTATCGCCAGCCTTTACCGGTTGCCGGAGCTGAGTCATGGCGTTTTGGTAGTGCCGGTGACCACCGCCCTACATCGCCTGGCCCCGACCAAGTTCCTGCTCGGCAGCAGCCTGGTGCTGGATATCGGCCAGAAGCTGGACGTGGAGCAAATGCGCACCCGGCTTGAGGCCAGTGGCTATCGATGCGTCGATACGGTGTATGAACATGGCGAGTTCGCCGTGCGCGGCGCGCTGATCGACCTGTTCCCGATGGGCAGCAAACTGCCTTACCGGATCGACCTGTTCGACGACGAAATCGAGACCCTGCGCACCTTCGACCCCGAGACCCAGCGCTCGATCGACAAGGTTGAATCGGTGCGCCTGCTGCCGGCGCGTGAGTTCCCGCTGCAAAAAGACGCGGTAACCCGCTTCAAGGCGCGCTTTCGCGAGCGTTTTGATGTCGACTTCCGCCGCTGCCCGATCTTTCAGGACTTGAGCAGCGGTATTACTCCCGCAGGTATCGAGTACTACCTGCCGCTGTTTTTCGATGAAACCTCGACCCTGTTCGACTATTTGCCGGCTGACACGCAAGTGTTCTCGCTGCCAGGCATTGAACAGGCCGCCGAGAACTTCTGGTCTGACGTGCGCAACCGCTACGAAGAGCGCCGCATCGATCCGTCACGGCCACTGCTACCCCCTGCCGAGTTGTTCCTGCCGGTTGAAGACTGCTTCGCCCGCCTCAAAAACTGGCCGCGGGTAGTTGCCAGCCAGGATGACGTGGACACCGGCAGCAGCCGTGAACGCTTCCCGGCGCAACCGCTGCCCAACCTGGCCATCGAAGCCAAGGCCAACCAGCCATTGGCGGCCTTGTCCGGTTTCCTCGAACAGTTTGATGGCCGCGTGCTGTTTACCGCCGAATCGGCCGGGCGCCGCGAAGTGCTGCTCGAACTGCTGGAACGCTTGAAGCTGCGGCCTAAAACAGTCGACAGCTGGCCCGACTTCGTGGCCAGCAAACATCGCCTGGCGATCACCATCGCCCCGCTGGATGAAGGCCTGCTGCTGGACGACCCGGCGCTGGCACTGATTGCCGAAAGCCCGCTGTTCGGTCAGCGCGTGATGCAGCGCCGGCGCCGGGAAAAACGCGCCGACGCCAATAACGATGCGGTGATCAAGAACCTCACCGAGCTGCGCGAAGGCGCCCCCGTGGTGCATATCGACCACGGCGTGGGCCGTTATCAGGGCCTGGCGACCCTGGAAGTGGACAATCAGGTGGCCGAGTTCCTGACCCTGGAATACGCCGAAGGCGCCAAGCTCTATGTGCCCGTAGCCAACCTGCACCTGATCGCCCGCTACACCGGCAGCGATGATGAGCTGGCGCCGCTGCACCGCCTGGGCTCGGAAACCTGGCAAAAAGCCAAGCGCAAGGCCGCCGAGCAAGTGCGCGACGTGGCTGCCGAGCTGCTGGACATCTACGCCCGCCGTGCCGCCCGCGAAGGCTATGCCTTTGCCGACCCGAAAGCCGATTACGCCACGTTCAGCGCCGGCTTCCCGTTCGAAGAAACCCCGGACCAGCAGACCACCATCGAGGCCGTGCGCGCCGACATGCTGTCGCCCAAGCCGATGGACCGCCTGGTGTGCGGTGACGTCGGCTTCGGCAAGACCGAAGTGGCCATGCGCGCGGCCTTTATCGCCGTCCACGGTGGCCGTCAGGTGGCCATTCTGGTGCCCACCACCCTGCTCGCCCAACAGCACTACAACAGCTTCCGCGATCGCTTTGCCGACTGGCCGGTACGGGTTGAAGTGATGAGCCGCTTCAAGTCGGCCAAAGAGATCAACCAGGCGGTGGCCGACCTGGCCGAAGGCAAGATCGATATCGTCATCGGCACCCACAAGCTGCTGCAGGACGACGTCAAGATCAAAAACCTGGGCCTGGTGATCATCGACGAGGAACACCGCTTCGGCGTGCGCCAGAAAGAACAGCTCAAGGCCTTGCGCAGTGAAGTCGACATCCTGACCCTCACCGCCACGCCTATCCCGCGCACGCTGAACATGGCCGTGTCGGGCATGCGCGACCTGTCGATCATTGCCACGCCACCGGCCCGCCGGCTGTCGGTGCGCACGTTCGTCATGGAACAGAACAAAAGTACCGTCAAAGAGGCGCTGCTGCGTGAGTTGCTGCGCGGCGGGCAGGTGTACTACCTGCACAACGACGTTAAAACTATCGAGAAATGCGCCGCCGAACTGGCCGAGCTGGTACCTGAAGCACGGATCGGCATCGGCCACGGGCAAATGCGCGAACGCGAACTCGAACAGGTGATGAGCGACTTCTATCACAAGCGCTTCAACGTGCTGATCGCCTCGACCATCATCGAGACCGGGATCGACGTGCCCAGCGCCAACACCATCATCATCGAGCGCGCCGACAAGTTCGGCCTGGCGCAACTGCACCAGTTGCGCGGCCGCGTCGGGCGCAGCCACCACCAGGCCTATGCTTACCTGCTGACGCCGCCGCGCCAGCAGATTACCGGCGACGCGCAAAAGCGCCTGGAGGCCATCGCCAATACCCAGGACCTGGGTGCCGGTTTTGTCCTGGCCACCAATGACCTGGAAATCCGTGGTGCTGGCGAATTGCTGGGGGATGGTCAAAGCGGCCAGATCCAGGCGGTCGGCTTTACCCTGTACATGGAAATGCTCGAACGTGCGGTCAAGTCGATCCGCAAGGGCGAGCAGCCCAACCTCGACCAGCCGCTGGGCGGTGGCCCGGAAATCAACCTGCGCGTACCTGCGCTGATTCCCGAGTCGTACCTGCCAGATGTGCATGCGCGGCTGATCCTCTACAAGCGCATCGCGTCGGCCACCGATGAAGAGGGCCTCAAGGACTTGCAGGTGGAGATGATCGACCGCTTTGGCCTGCTCCCCGAGCCGACCAAGAACCTGGTGCGCATCACTCTGCTCAAGCTGCAGGCCGAGCAACTGGGCATCAAGAAAGTCGACGCCGGCCCGCAAGGCGGACGCATCGAGTTTGCCGCCGATACCCCGGTCGACCCGATGGTGCTGATCAAATTGATCCAGGGCCAGCCCAACCGCTACAAGTTCGAGGGCGCAACCCTGTTCAAGTTCATGGTGCCGATGGAGCGCCCGGAAGAACGCTTCAATACCATTGAGGCGCTGTTCGAGCGTCTGACGCCGAAGTCTTCCTGAATGAAAAACCCATGCCCCTGAGCCCCACTGCCCGACTGACCAAGCCGCTTGCCGCGACTTGGGTCAGTCGCTTCAAGGAACAAAGCCTTGAGCGTGGCCGACGCTACGCCAAGGAAAATCGGGTCAGGATCGTCCAGATCGGCGACAGACTGATTACTGCCAGCTGCCAGGGCTCGGGTGAAAACACCTACCGCCAAACCATTGAACTGCGCGAATCGGCCAAAGGCACCTTGCTGCTGGTCAGCGCTCACTGCACCTGCCCTGTGCGGGTCAATTGCAAGCACACCGCTGCTGTCTTACTGAAGATTGAAGAAACCTTGAACTACCCCGCCGCTGCTCAGGATGCCGAGCTTCTGGAAAAGCTCCAGGCCGTACTCGACTCACGTCGCCCCAACAACCTGCCCGAGCAACTGGTCGACGACGTGCAACCCGTGCCGCGGCTGTGGCTGGCCAGTGCCGAATTCAGCGCCTTCGAGCCGCGCAACGGCAGGATGCAGCGCTATATCCAGCACCGTGCCGCCCTGTCGTTCAACTACCTGGACCAGTACGTCAGCGGGCAAAAGAACGCTGACATCCTGCTGCGCCAGGAACAGCAAACCCTGCGCATCAAGCGCAAGCCCGAGGTCGAAAACCGCTACCGCGAGCAACTGCGCAGCCTGGGTTTCAAAATCGCCACGCGCCAGAGCAAGGCCCTGCCCGAAAGCGCTGGCGAACTGTTTGAGCTGGTCAATGACAGCGCCTGGCTGAATTTCACCCTCAACCAGCTGCAAAGCCTGAGCGATCAGGGTTGGGAGTTACAGATCGATGAAGATTTCGGCTTTGACCTGACCCCGGTCGAAGACTGGTATGCCACTGTCGATGAAGCCCCGGAACGCGACTGGTTCGACCTGGAGCTGGGCATCATCGTCAATGGCCAGCACCTGAGCCTGCTGCCGATCCTGCTCAACCTGATGCGCTCCCACAGCGACCTGCTCAACCGCGAAAAACTGGCCCGGCGCAAGGATGACGAACTGATCCTGGTCAATATCCCGGCCAACCCGGCCAGCGGCCTTGGTCCGCTGCAGGTTGCGCTGCCGTATGGGCGACTCAAACCAGTACTGGCCACTCTGGACGAGTTTTATCTGGGCGAGCCGGACGCCACTTCGCTGCGGATCAAAAGTGCCGATGCACCGCGCCTCAACGCGCTGGATGCCCTGCCCTTGCGTTGGGAAGGCGGCGAGCAGATTCGCGGCTTCGCCCAGCGCCTGCGTGACATCAAGGATTTCAGCGTCGAAGCCCCCGAAGGGCTGAATGCCAATTTGCGCCCCTATCAGCTCGAAGGCCTGAGCTGGATGCAGTCCTTGCGCCAGTTGGAGGTGGGCGGCGTGCTGGCCGATGACATGGGCCTGGGCAAGACCCTGCAAACATTGGCGCATATTCTGTGCGAAAAGAACGCTGGCCGCCTGGATCGCCCGGCGATGGTGGTGATGCCCACCAGCCTGATCCCCAACTGGCTCGACGAAGCCGCGCATTTCACCCCGCAACTCAAGGTGCTGGCGCTGTATGGCGCCACGCGCAAAAAGCACTTTGCGCACCTCAACGACTACGACGTGATCCTGACCACCTACGCTTTGCTGCCCAAGGACATTGAGCACCTGGCAAAACTGCCGCTGCACCTGCTGGTGCTGGACGAGGCGCAGTACATCAAGAACCCCGGCAGCAAGGCCACCGAGGCGGCCTGCGAGCTGGTTGCACGCCAGCGCCTGTGCCTGAGCGGCACCCCGCTGGAAAACCACCTCGGCGAGCTGTGGTCGCTGTTCCACTTCCTGCTGCCGGGCTGGCTGGGCGACGTCAAGACCTTCAACCGCGACTACCGGGTACCTATTGAACGCCAGGGCAGCGACGAGCGCCTGCAGCACCTGAATGCGCGGATCAAGCCGTTCTTGCTGCGCCGCACCAAGGAGCAGGTCGCCACCGAACTGCCGCCCAAGACCGAAATCATCCACTGGGTCGACCTCAACGAGGCCCAGCGTGACGTATACGAAACCATGCGCCTGGCGATGGATAAAAAAGTACGCGACGAAATCACCCGCAAGGGCGTGGGGCGCAGCCAGATCATCATTCTTGAAGCACTGCTCAAGCTGCGCCAGGTGTGTTGCGACCTGCGCCTGGTCAGCGACACCCCGCCGAAAAAAGGCAGCACCTCAGGCAAGCTCGACAGCCTGATGCTGATGCTCGAAGAACTGTTTGCCGAAGACCGACGCATCCTGCTGTTTTCGCAATTCACCTCGATGCTGGGGCTGATCGAGGCCGAGCTGAAAAAACGCAAGGTGCCCTACGCCATCCTCACCGGGCAAACCCGCGACCGGCGCACGCCGGTCAAGGACTTCCAGAGCGGCAAGCTGCAGATCTTCCTGATCAGCCTCAAGGCGGGTGGCGTTGGCTTGAACCTGACCAAAGCCGACACAGTGATTCACTACGACCCGTGGTGGAACCCGGCGGCAGAAAACCAGGCCACCGACCGTGCCTACCGCATTGGCCAGGAAAAACCGGTGTTTGTGTACAAGATGATTGCCCGCGGCACCGTTGAAGAGAAAATCCAGCACTTGCAGCAGGAAAAATCGGATTTGGCGGCAGGAGTACTGGACGGGCGAATAGCCGGGGACTGGAAACTGCAGGATGACGACATCGACGCACTGTTTGCGCCGCTGCCGCCTAAAACTGAAAAGCGCTGAAATTTGTCCAACCCACTTGTGGGAGCGGGCTTGCTCGCGATCCAGGCGCCTCGGCCTGTCTGAAACACCGAGGCGATACCATCGCGAGCAAGCCCGCTCCCACAATTCATCGGCAAGTCTTAGCCCGCCAGCACCCGCGCCAAGGTCGCTTTTACCTTGCCCATGCCGTCATGCAGCGCCTGCTCGATTTCAGCCATGGTGATAATCGCCGTCGACTTGCCCGCCGCCGGGTTGACCACCAGCGCCAGGCACGCGTAATCCAGTTCCAGCTCACGGGCCAGGGCCGCTTCCGGCATGCCGGTCATGCCCACAATGTCGCAACCGTCACGCTCAAGACGAGCAATCTCGGCAACCGTCTCAAGACGCGGCCCCTGGGTCGCGGCATAAACGCCGTGGCTGCTGTAGGAGCAACCCTCGGCTGCCAGCGCGCCAATCAACTGTTCACGCAACGACTCGGTGTAGGGGTAGCTGAAGTCGATATGGGTCACATGCTCCAGATCACCCGCGAAATAGGTATGTTCGCGACCGCTGGTGTAGTCGATCAACTGGTGCGGCACGCAAAAATGCCCGGTGCCCATCGCCATGTGGATACCACCCACCGCATTGACCGCCAGAATCGCCTCGGCGCCGGCCTGCTTCAACGCCCACAGGTTGGCGCGGTAGTTGACCTGATGCGGCGGCACCCGGTGCGGGTGGCCGTGACGGGCCAGGAACAACACTTCGCGCCCGCCAAACTCACCGATCTGGATATCGGCCGAGGTCGGCCCGTAAGGCGTGTCCAGCGCCAGGGAGCGGCTGATGGTCAGCCCTTCCAGCTGGGTAAGCCCCGTGCCGCCGATAATTGCATAAACCGTCATTGAGGCAGATCCCTTAATCAATTAATTGAGCATCTTTGAGTGCGCCCATCGCTACCCGCCAGCGCGGGCTCTGGCGATAATCGGTGCTGGCCCAGGCCTGACCGCGCATGCGCGCAATACGCGGCGACGGCGTGACCTTCAGGCGCTGGGCCGCAGTGAGCGCCAGCTCTGCCGCTGCACGGTCGTTGCACACCAGCCCCATGTCGCAACCGGCCGTCAGGGCCGCCTCGATACGGCTGGCAGCATCACCGACAACATGGGCACCTGCCATCGACAGGTCGTCACTGAAAATCACCCCGTCAAACTGCAGCTCGCCGCGCAAGATATCCTGCAGCCAGCGGCGGGAGAAGCCTGCTGGCTGGCTGTCGACTTGCGGATAGATCACATGGGCCGGCATGACGGCTGCCAGTTGTTTGCTCAAGCGGGCAAAGGGCACCAGGTCATGGGCACGGATCTGCTCCAGGCTGCGCTCATCTGTAGGGATGGCTACATGAGAATCAGCTTCAGCCCACCCGTGCCCCGGAAAATGCTTACCGGTGGCAGCCATGCCCGCGTCGTTCATCCCGCGAATAAATGCCCCGGCCAAAACAGCGGCGCGCTCGGGGTCGCCCTCGAACGAACGGCTGCCCACCACCGCACTGCGCTGGTAGTCCAGGTCCAGGACCGGGGCAAAGCTCAAGTCCAGCCCCACGGCCAGTACTTCAGTGGCCATGATCCAGCCACATTGCTCGGCCAGGTATTCGGCATTGGGGTTGTCGGCAATCGCGCGCATGGCGGGCAGGCGCACAAAGCCCTGGCGCAGGCGCTGCACCCGGCCGCCTTCCTGATCCACCGCCAGCAGCAGGTCCGGGCGCACGGCGCGAATGGAGGCGCTCAACTCACGCACCTGGCGCGGGTGTTCGATATTGCGTGCAAAGATAATCAACCCGCCCACTTCAGGCTGGCGCAGCAATTGCCGGTCTTCAGCCGTCAGCCAGGTACCGGCGACGTCCACCATCAAGGAGCCTTGCAAGGCAGAACTCATGGGAAATCCTTAAGAAAGAGAGCGCTTGTTGCCCGGTCCGGATGCGCGGGCACAGGCCTGCGCGCCGCACTCCAGAGAGGCAGCGTCGAATCGACAGACGGGAACAAGACAGGGCTGGGCATGGCAGCTAGCTTAGCGGAACAAAGCTGCCGCGCCCACCCGCAGCAGGTCAAACCTTGGCGCTGACCGGTGCGGTTTTACTGCGCGGGCGAAGCTGGGCACTGGCCATTGCCGGATCCGTGACGCCGCTCTCGGCGCGCATGCCGGCCGCCAGGAACGGCACCATCAGGCGCATCACCTGCTCGATCGAGGTGTTGACGCCAAAATCGGTCTCGGCAATGGCACGCAACGCCTTGATCCCCGACATGCTGAAGGCCGCGGCGCCGAGCATGAAATGCACGCGCCAGAACAGCTCGATGGGCGGGATCTGCGGGGCCGCTTCGTTGACCAGCAACATGTAGCGACGGAACACCTTGCCGTACATGTCTTCAAGGTAGCGGCGCAAGTGGCCCTGGCTCTGGCTGAAGGCCAGCCCCAGCAAACGCATGAAGATCGACAGGTCGTTGCCGCTGCGTGGCTGGATCACCAGCGCCTGCTCGACCAGCATCTCCAGCAACTCCTCAAGCGTCGGACGATTCTCCGGCTTGCCCTGACGGCGCTCCAGCTCACGGTCCAGGTTGGCACAGAAAGGCCCTAGGAAGCGTGAGAACACCGCCTGGATCAGCGCTTTCTTTGAACCAAAATGGTAATTGACCGCCGCCAGATTGACCCCGGCCTTGCTGGTAATCAGCCGCAATGAGGTTTCAGCAAACCCTTTTTCCGCGAACAGCTGCTCGGCAGCATCAAGGATACGTTCAACGGTTTCCGACTGGGCCATGACTACTCCGCCTGACAAACATTTAAACACTTGTTTGAAACATACGTTTCAGCTTGTGAAAAGTCAAGATGACGTATTCGTTTTGCGACCGGGCGGTTTCGCATTTAACCACAGCCTCGGCCAGCCAGGCCCCACCTGATAAAGTGCGGGCCACGCGACCTGGCAATGACCGTCCAGCGGACTGCCGGAAATGGATGATTGCCAATACGCCTTCACTGTATATAATCCCAGTCACTGTATAAAAAGACAGAGCGATCATCATGTTAAAACTGACGCCACGCCAAGCTGAGATCCTGGCTTTCATCAAGCGATGCCTGGATGACAACGGATACCCGCCCACCCGTGCCGAGATCGCACAGGAACTGGGTTTCAAGTCCCCCAACGCTGCCGAAGAACATCTCAAGGCCCTGGCCCGCAAGGGCGCCATCGAGATGACTCCAGGCGCCTCACGGGGCATTCGCATCCCCGGCTTTGAAGCCAAGGCTGACGAATCCACCCTGCCCATCATCGGACGTGTCGCTGCCGGCGCGCCGATCCTGGCGCAGGAACATGTCGAAGAGTCCTGCAACATCAACCCGACCTTCTTCCATCCGCGGGCCGATTACCTGCTGCGCGTACAAGGCATGAGCATGAAGGACGTCGGCATCTTCGACGGTGACCTGCTGGCTGTACACACCTGCCGCGAAGCGCGCAACGGCCAGATTGTGGTAGCCCGCATCGACGACGAAGTGACCGTAAAACGCTTCAAGCGTGAAGGCAGCAAAGTCTGGCTTATCGCTGAAAACCCGGATTTTGCCCCTATTGAAGTCAATCTCAAGGAGCAGGAACTGGTTATTGAAGGCCTGAGCGTCGGCGTTATTCGCCGCTAATAGGAGGCGTCATGCAGTTTCCCCACACACCGCTGCCAGCACAACTCACCCTGTTCGAGGCGTTTATGGCACAACCCATGACACCGGCGATCCAGGGCGTGCTCGACTCACCCTGGAGCGCCGAACCTGAAGTCTTCAGTGAACTGTCGCTACGCGGTGCCGCCGGAAACTGCCTGAACCTGCTTGCTCCCATGCTGCGCGAACTGAGCGAGCAACAAAATGCCCGCTGGCTGACCCTGATCGCACCGCCTGCAAGCCTGACCCAAAGCTGGCTGCGCGACGCCGGGCTGAACCGCGAGCGTATCCTGCTGCTGCAGCCCAACGGCAATAAAAGCGCCTTGCAGCTCACCTGCGAAGCACTGCGCCTGGGCCGCAGCCACACAGTGGTCAGCTGGATCAACCCGCTGGCCAGTGCTGCGCGCCAACAGTTGATCAGCGCTGCGCGTACCGGCAACGGGCAAAGCCTGAATATTCGTTTGGGCTAAACAACCGACGCCGCCACAGGGCCAGTGCAGAACGCACTTGCCTGACTGTGGCACCGGATCCGGGAGCGCTTAATGAAGAATGCGCGGCCCATCGTCTTTTTCAAGCTCGCCTTCGGCCAGCCGACCCGCCATTTGTACACCGACGCTCAGCATGGCTTTAGCCACCTCAACGTGCTGCCCCTGAAGAAAAGCCTTGGCATCTTCAGAAAAATTCAGCGTGACCAAAGACCCTTCGTCTTCAGCACGGCGCAACTCGATGCGGCCGTCTGGCAACTCGACAATTTCTAGAAAGGACGTTGGCATATAAATCTGTTCTCCACGAAAGCGTGGGAGTATATCAGCCATCCTGCTGAAAATTCCCAGGATCTGTAGTGCTTAGGCCTACAGACTGATGAATGACTGTACCGTTTCGCTTTTGACCCTCAGCACTCGTTGAGTCCGTCACGGAACCGAATGGCCAGCGCCTTGAGGTTCTGGCGCCACTCTTCCAGGGTTTCTCGGCTTAGCCCCAGCGGTGCCTCGTCCTCCAGGTTGACCGTATCGATCAAAGGCTGAAACACATCCACCTTGACCTTTTTCGGCGCCTGCAGGGGCTGATAGAGCTCGGCATGGGTGGCCACCAGCTGCGCCAGCCAGGTGTGCGGCGCGCAAGCCAGCTCGACCAGCTCTGCCAGCTCAGGGATGGCCTTCTCCTCCAGCACCTGGCGGGTGAGCAGCAACTCGACCCGTGGCGCGCTGGCTTGAGACAGGCGATAAAACCCCGCTATCTCATGGCACAAGCCAAGCAATGCGCCATACAGGTGAAAAATCGCCGATTCGCGTTCAGCCTGAACCAGCGCCTGAGCATTCATGGCCCGCCCTTCACTCGCCTTGTTCATGGCCTCCAGGGCCAGGCCAGCGAAATAGATCTTCTGATTGGTACGGGTATAGAGTTCGTGAGCCATGCGGGCGCTCCACAACGAATGGATAAAGGCAGGGGGTGCAGTCTCAGGGATCAGGCCTTGCTGGCGCAAGGCCCACGTTCCCCACCGCTACTTGTGGGAGCGGGCTTGCCCGCGATGCAGGCGCGGCGGTGTATCAGCCAAATCGTGTCGATGCCATCGCGGGCAAGCCCGCTCCCACAACAGCGTTTCAGCGGCGACAACCACGCCCGGGACTGGCAAGCAAAAAAAACCGCGCAAGGCATGCAGCCCTTGCGCGGTTTTTTATTCAGCGATCAGCTCGGATCAAGCGTCTTTTTCTTTACGCTTGTCTTCAACCTTCCAGGCCTTGCCGTCGTAGAACGCACGCCAGCCAGTCGGTTTGCCATCCACTTCAGTCTGCACGTACTGCTCTTTGGTTTTGCGACTGTAGCGGATCACTGCCGGGCGGCCATCCGGGTCTTTCTTCGGTGCTTCACACAAGAAGTGGTACTTGGGATCGATTTCGTCCTTGTGAGGAAGAATCTCGATCACCAGCGGTGCGCGGGTCTCGCGGTTTTTCGGGAACTGGCTGGCCGCCAGGAACAACCCCGAAGCACCATCACGCAAGATATACGTGTCGTTGACCTTCTCGCACTTAAGCTCCGGCATTTTCACCGGGTCCATTTTCGGCGGCGCCGCTTCACCGCTTTTCAGCAGTTTGCGGGTGTTTTTGCATTCGGCATTGGTACAGCCGAAGAACTTGCCGAAACGCCCGGTTTTAAGCTGCATCTCGCTGCCGCACTTGTCGCACTCCAGGCTCGGCCCTTCGTAGCCCTTGATGCGGTAGTTGCCTTCTTCGATCTCATAGCCAACACAATCCGGGTTGTTACCGCAGATGTGCAGCTTGTGCTTCTCGTCCAGCAGGTAGGCATCCATCGCGGTGCTGCAGATCGGGCAACGGTGCTTGCCCAACAGTACCAGCGACTCGGACTCGCCTTCGTCGTCGGCAGCGATTTCGTCGCCCGGCACCAGGTTGACCGTGGCCTTGCAGCGTTCTTTAGGCGGCAGGCTATAGCCCGAGCAACCCAGGAAAACGCCGGTCGATGCTGTACGAATCTGCATCGGACGACCGCATTCCTTACACGGGATATCAGTCATTACCGGCTGGTTGGCACGCATGCCGCCTTCCGGCGCCGCTGCTACTTCGAGCTTCTTCTTGAAGTCGCCGTAGAACTCGTCCAGCACGTTTTTCCAGTCGCGCTCACCCTGCGCCACGTCATCGAGGTTCTCTTCCATGCCGGCGGTGAAGCCGTAGTCCATCAGGTCGGAGAAGCTCTCGGACAGGCGCTCGGTAACGATGTCGCCCATTTTTTCGGAGTAGAAACGGCGGTTATGCAGCGCCACGTAACCACGGTCCTGAATGGTCGAGATAATCGCCGCATAGGTCGAAGGACGACCGATACCACGTTTTTCCATCTCTTTTACCAGGCTGGCTTCGGAGTAACGCGCAGGCGGCTTGGTAAAGTGCTGGCTCGGGTCGAGCTCGATCAGCTTCAGGGCATCGCCCTGGGCCATGTCCGGCAGCACATCGTCGTCGCCCGGCTTGGCAATTTGCGGCATGACACGGGTGTAACCGTCGAATTTGAGGATGCGGCCCTTGGCACGCAGCTCAAAGTCACCGGCTGCCACCGTGACAGTGGTCGACAGGTATTTGGCCGGCAGCATCTGGCACGCCACGAATTGGCGCCAGATCAGCTCGTAGAGGCGCTCAGCGTCGCGCTCCATGCCCGTCAGCTTGCTCGGGTGCATGTTTACGTCAGAAGGACGAATCGCTTCGTGAGCCTCTTGTGCGCCCTCCTTGCTGCTGTACACGTTCGGCGCCGGCGGCAGGTAGTCCGCGCCAAACTCGCCTTCAATGTAGGTGCGTGCCATTTCGACCGCATCGGCCGACAGGTTGGTGGAGTCGGTACGCATATACGTGATGTAGCCCGCTTCATACAAACGCTGGGCCATCATCATGGTTTTCTTCACCCCGTAGCCCAGGCGATTGCTCGCGGCCTGTTGCAGGGTGGAGGTAATGAAAGGTGCCGACGGCTTGCTGCTGGTCGGTTTGTCTTCACGCTTGACGATGCTGTAGTTCGAAGCCTTGAGCTTCTCCAGCGCAGCCATTGCCTGCGCTTCGTTCAGCGGCTTGAACGCCTCGCCTTTTTCGCGGGCCACGTCGAAACGCACCTTCGCACCCTTGGCGGTGCCAAGGTCGGCGTGGATTTCCCAGTATTCTTCAGGGTTGAACGCACGGATCTCGCGCTCACGCTCCACCACCAGCTTCACGGCCACCGATTGCACGCGACCTGCCGACAAGCCACGGGCAACCTTAGCCCACAGCAGTGGCGAAACCATGTAGCCCACTACGCGATCGAGAAAGCGACGAGCCTGCTGGGCGTTGACGCGGTTGATATCCAGCTCGCCCGGCTTGGAGAAGGCTTCCTGAATCGCTTTCTTGGTGATTTCGTTGAACACCACGCGCTTGTAGCGGGTGTCATCACCACCGATGGCTTCGCGCAGGTGCCAGGCAATGGCTTCCCCCTCGCGATCCAAGTCGGTTGCGAGATAGATGGTGTCAGCATCCTTGGCGAGCCGGCGCAGCTCTTCGATAACCTTTTCCTTGCCAGGCAGGATCTCGTACTTGGCTTTCCAGCCGTGTTCGGGATCAACGCCCATGCGCGAGATCAGCTGCTTTTGAGCCTTCTCTTTCGGCGACAGGGCCGGCGCTTCGCCCGCCGCTGCCTTGCCACGCTTGGCAGCCGGTTCTTTGCTGGCGCTAGCCGAACCGCTGGTGGGCAGGTCTCGGATATGGCCGATACTCGACTTCACCACGTACTCGTTGCCCAAGTACTTGTTGATGGTCTTGGCCTTAGCCGGGGATTCCACAATGACCAGCGATTTGCCCATGGATCAGAAAATTCCTGAATTCTAGAAGTGAAAGGCGGTTCGCGCCTGACGCGGCACCGCTATATATAGTGGCTACAAGGTGAGGTCAAGCACAGGGTGCTGCGCGACCTTGCCTTATGGCCGTGAAAAAACGCTGGGTTCGGCCTGAATCAGGGCAAAGCGCGGGACCTGTTCGCCCTCCACCACCACCGACTCCAGGAACATGCTCAGCGGGCGCACCCAAAAGCCGTAATCGCCATACAGGGCTTGGTAAAACACTACGTCCTCTTCGGTTTCGGAGTGGCGTGCCACACTGAATACCCGATATTGCGGACCTTTGTAATGTTGATAGAGCCCAGGTTGTAGCGGCATGTTGCGGCCCCTCTGCAAAATAAAAAAATAAATCCGCTTAAAAACAAAAACCGGGGCACAAGGCCCCGGCTTCCATCATCGCAACGCTTAGACGCGTTCGAAGACGGTGGCAATGCCCTGGCCAAGACCAATGCACATGGTGGACAACCCGAAGGTGCCGCCATTTTGCTTCATTACATTGAGCAAAGTGCCAGAGATACGAGCGCCCGAGCATCCAAACGGGTGACCCAGTGCGATGGCACCGCCGTGCAGGTTAACCTTCTCATTCATCTTGTCGAGCACTTTCAAATCTTTCAGCACTGGCAGGGCCTGTGCAGCGAAAGCTTCGTTGAGCTCAATGAAGTCGATATCGGCCATATTCAAGCCTGCACGCTTCAACGCTTTTTGCGTAGCCGGTACTGGACCATAGCCCATGATCGCAGGATCCACACCGGCAACTGCCATCGAGCGGATCACGGCCAGTGGCTCAAGACCCAGGTCTTTTGCACGCTGGGCCGACATCACGATCATGCACGAAGCACCGTCGGTGATTTGCGACGAAGTGCCGGCAGTCACGGTACCGCCTTTAGGGTTGAACGCAGGTTTCAACGCCGCCAGGCTTTCCAGGGTGGTATCTGGACGAATGGTTTCATCGTAGTCGAAAATTTTCAGGAAGCCGTTTTCGTCATACCCCTGCATCGGGATGATTTCGTCCTTGAACTTGCCTTCTACCGTCGCCTTGTGGGCGAGCTGGTGCGAACGCACGGCAAATGCATCCTGCTGCTCACGGCTGATGCCGTGCATCTTGCCCAGCATTTCTGCGGTCAAGCCCATCATGCCCGAGGCTTTCGCCGCGTACAGCGACATGTGCGGGTTAGGGTCGACACCGTGCATCATGCTCACGTGGCCCATATGCTCGACGCCGCCCACCACGAAAACGTCACCGTTGCCGGTCATGATCGCTTGTGCAGCCGTGTGCAGGGCGCTCATCGACGAACCGCACAGGCGGCTCACGGTCTGTGCGGCCGAGGTATGCGGGATCTGGGTCATCAGCGACGCCATGCGCGCGATGTTCCAGCCCTGTTCCAGGGTCTGGTTCACACAGCCCCAGATCACGTCTTCCACTTCGCTCGGGTCAACCTTGCTGTTGCGCTCCAGCACTTTGCTGATCAGGTGCGCAGACATGTCTTCAGCACGGGTGTTGCGGTGCATGCCACCCTTGGAGCGGCCCATCGGGGTGCGACCGAAGTCTACAATCACCACGTCTCTAGGATTCAAGCTCATAATTTCACTCTCACTCTAATGGGGCGCTTAACCGAAGAAGCTCTGGCCGTTCTTGGCCATCTCACGCAGCTTCGCAGTCGGGTGGTACAGCGCGCCCAGTTCAGCGTACTGATCGGCCAGGGCGACGAACTCTGCAACACCGATCGAATCGATGTAGCGCAGCGCGCCACCACGGAACAGCGGGAAGCCAATGCCGTAGACCAGGCCCATATCGGCCTCGGCTGCGGTTTCAACGATGCCGTCTTCCAGGCAGCGCACGGTTTCCAGGCACAGCGGGATCATCATCCAGTTGATGATGTCTTCGTCGGTCACGTCGCGCTGCTCGTAAACGATTGGCTTGAGTACTTCAAGCACGCTCGAATCAACCAGTTTCTTCTGCTTGCCCTTTTTGTCAGCCTCGTAGGCGTAGAAGCCCTTGCCGTTCTTCTGACCCAGGCGCTTGGCCTCGTACAGCGCATCGATCGCCGAGCGGCGGTCGTCTTTCATGCGGTCCGGGAAGCCTTCAGCCATCACGTCGCGACCGTGGTGGCCAGTGTCGATGCCGACCACGTCCATCAGGTACGCCGGGCCCATTGGCCAGCCGAATTTTTCCATCACTTTGTCGATACGCACAAAGTCGACACCGGCGCTGACTAGCTTGGCGAAACCGCCGAAGTACGGGAACAGTACGCGGTTGACCAGGAAGCCCGGGCAGTCGTTGACCACGATCGGGTTCTTGCCCATTTTCTTGGCGTAGGCAACGGTGGTGGCCACGGCCAGGTCGCTGGACTTCTCGCCACGGATCACTTCAACCAGCGGCATCATGTGTACCGGGTTGAAGAAGTGCATGCCGACGAAATTTTCCGGACGCTTGAGGGCCTTGGCCAGCAGGCTGATGGAAATGGTCGAGGTGTTGGAAGCGAGGATGGCGTCTTCGCGAACGTGGTTTTCCACTTCCGCCAATACGGCCTGCTTGACCTTCGGGTTCTCGACAACCGCTTCGACCACCAGGTCGACGTTGCCGAAATCGCCGTAGGACAGAGTTGGACGAATGCCGTTCAGCACTTCAGCCATTTTTGCCGGGGTCATGCGACCTTTATCAACGCGACCTACCAGCAGCTTGGCGGCTTCAGCCAGGCCCTGCTCGATACCGTGCTCGTTGATGTCTTTCATCAGGATCGGCGTGCCTTTGGACGCCGACTGATAGGCAATACCGCCGCCCATGATGCCTGCGCCCAGAACGGCCGCCTGCTTCACGTCCTTGGCGATCTTGTCGTAGACCTTGGCCTTTTTCTTCAGCTCCTGATCGTTCAGGAACAGGCCGATCAGGCAGTTCGAGGCGGAGGTTTTGGCCAGCTTGGCGAAACCTGCAGCTTCCACTTCCAGGGCCTTGTCACGACCGAAGTTCGCGGCTTTCTGGATGGTCTTGATTGCTTCAACCGGGGCCGGGTAGTTCGGGCCGGCCTGGCCAGCCACGAAACCTTTGGCGGTTTCGAAAGCCATCATTTGTTCGATGGCGTTGAGCTTGAGCTTTTCCAGCTTCGGCTGACGCTTGGCCTTGTAGTCCAGTTCGCCACTGATGGCGCGCTTGATCAGGTCCAGGGCAGCTGCGCCCAGCTTGTCAGCGGTTACCACAGCATCGACGGCGCTGACTTTCAGGGCGTCTTCTGCGCGGTTTTCCTTGCCGGAGGCAATCCACTCAACCGCGTTATCAACACCGATCAGGCGTGGCAGACGCACGGTGCCGCCAAAGCCCGGGTAGATGCCCAGCTTGACTTCCGGCAGGCCGATCTTGGCGCTGTCGGCCATGACCCGGAAGTCGGCTGCCAGGCACATTTCCAGGCCACCACCCAACGCGATGCCATTGATGGCTGCGACGGTGGGTACATTGAGGTCTTCAAAATCGCTGAAGATCTTGTTGGCTTCGAGGTTGCCAGCAATCAGCTCGGCATCCGGCAACTTGAAGTTTTCGACGAATTCGGTGATGTCGGCGCCGACGATGAACACGTCTTTACCGCTGGAAACGATGACACCCTTGACCGAAGCGTCGGCCTTGATCGCATCTACCGCCTGACGCAATTCGTTCAGGGTTAGACGGTTGAACTTGTTGACGGACTCACCCTTGAGGTCGAACTTCAGTTCGACGATGCCACTTTCAAGAGCCGTAACCGTGATGGCTTTACCTTCGTAAATCATCAACTGATCTCCAGGATATGGAAGCTGAACAGTACACGTCAGAAGCTAGCGTCTGGCTGTCACTGACCTTTGCGTCAATGCTGTTGCCAATCCGCCAGGCACACCCGCCAACGCGATAATCGGGATTGAACAAGCATCGTCTTAGATGACAAACACTCAATTCATACGCCCGTTTGATTTGGGTGTCGACACCTTCACGGAAAAGCGATCGATTGTCAATTGTCCAAAACAATGATGATAAAACGACCCGGCAGTCAGTTTAGAAGCAATCCCCGCACTTTGTGGGAGCGGGCTTGCTCGCGATTCAGGCAACGCGGTTTGTCTGCCGTTGTACACCGGCTCCATCGCGGGCAAGCCCGCTCCCACAAGGGTCAAGCCAGCGCCTTGAGTACCTCGTCGATCGCCTTGAGCACCTGGGCCTCGCCCTTCTCGCCCCACACCAGCACGATCATTTGTTTATCCGCCTCAACCTTGTAGACATTGGCCGGCAGCTTGCGAAACTGCGCCAGCAGGCGCTCGTCCTCGCATTCTTCCTGCCAGCGATTGAGCCATTTTCCAGGTGCCGATTGCCAATAGCACCAAACATCAGGCTTAGTACTGCGGCGCGGGCGGTGGTACTGCGCGCAGGAACCGGGGGGTTGCGGCTCAAGCCAGTGCGGCCACTCCTGGGGCGCCAGCTGCATGGACAAACCCATGCGCCGCGCCTCCATGCGCAGGTCCATGCGACCACTTTGCCCCCGGGACGGGCGCAACCACGCCAGGGGGCTCAGAACCAGTGCCAGGATTGACACCACTATCCATACCGTCATATCTGTACTCTCATTACTTGATAAACGTGTGACCCAGACTTGAACCAAGGCTCTGGAAAAGGGCCATACTCATAATTAATCGCCATCTACAGGAGCACCCCACATGCCCTACGAACATATCCTGGTCGCCGTAGACCTGACCGACGAATGCGACCCCGTGATCAACCGCGCCAGTGAAAGCGCCAAGGCCAACGGCGCCAAATTGTCGCTGATACACATCGTCGAACCGATGGCGATGGCGTTCGGCGGCGACGTGCCGATGGATCTTTCGCAATTGCAGCAGCAACAGTTCGACCAGGCCAAAGAGCGCCTTGAGCGGCTGATCGCCAAGTACCCGCAACTGCACAAGGACTACTGCCACCTCAACTACGGCCAGCCGCGCCAGGAAATCCATGCCCTGGCCAAGGCGCAAAACTGCGACCTGATCGTGGTTGGCAGCCACGGCCGCCACGGCCTCGCCCTGCTGCTGGGTTCGACCGCCAACGACGTACTGCATGGCGCACCGTGCGACGTGCTGGCCGTCAGCCTGAAAAAACCTGATTAAGTTTATCTGCATGTAACAACAAAAAAGCCCGGCACCTAGTTAAAGGGCCGGGCTTTTCAGTTCAGCACGCGATCAATCAGGCATCCAGCTCAGCCCAACGCTCGACCAGCTGCTCAAGCTCGGCTTGCAATGTTTCAAGCTTGGCAATCACTTCTGCAGTTTTGGCCGCAGGCAGTTGATAGAAACCAGCGTCAGCCATTTCTGCTTCAACTGCAGCAATGGCCTGTTCCTTGGCGTCGATATCGGCCGGCAGGGCTTCCAGTTCACGCTGCAGCTTGTAGCTGAGTTTCTTTTTCGCTGCAGGAGCAGGCTGTGCAGCCACAGGCGCCGGGGCAGCCTCGACCACCGCAGAGTTCAGGTCGGCTTTGCCGGACTTGCTCTCGGTCACGCCCAGCAGGCGCGGCGAGCCGCCCTGACGCAGCCAGTCCTGATAACCGCCCACGTACTCGCGAACCTTGCCTTCGCCCTGGAACACCAGAGTGCTGGTCACCACGTTGTCGAGGAATGCCCGGTCGTGACTGACCATCAGCACGGTGCCCTTGAAGGTCAGCAACACCTCTTCAAGCAGCTCCAGGGTTTCAACGTCCAGGTCGTTGGTTGGCTCATCGAGCACCAGCAGGTTGGCCGGTTTGCTGAACAGCTTGGCCAGCAACAGACGCGCACGCTCACCACCCGACAGTGCCTTGACTGGCGTACGAGCACGCTGAGGGCTGAACAGGAAGTCGCCCAGATAGCTGAGCACGTGGCGGCTCTGGCCGTCGATATCGATAAAGTCGCGGCCTTCGGCCACGTTGTCGATCACGGTTTTTTCCAGGTCCAGCTGGTGACGCAGCTGGTCAAAGTAAGCCACGTCAATGCGCGTGCCCTCTTCAACCGTACCTTCGGTTGGCACCAGGCCGCCCAGCATCAGCTTGAGCAGCGTGGTTTTACCGGTACCGTTGGCACCCAGCAGGCCGATACGGTCGCCGCGCTGCAGGACCATCGAGAAGTCCTTGAGCAGGAACGGACCACCCGGGTGAGCAAAGCTGACGTTTTCCAGCACCATCACTTGCTTGCCCGACTTGTCTGCCGTGTCCAGCTGGATATTGGCCTTGCCGGTACGTTCGCGACGCTCGCTGCGCTCTACGCGCAGTTCTTTCAAGGCGCGTACACGGCCTTCGTTACGGGTACGACGGGCCTTGATGCCCTGGCGGATCCACACTTCTTCCTGGGCCAGACGCTTGTCAAACAGCGCGTTGGCGGTTTCTTCCGCGGCCAGGGTGGCTTCCTTGTGGACCAGGAAGCTGGCGTAGTCGCCGTTCCAGTCGATCAGGCCGCCACGGTCCAGCTCCAGAATCCGGGTGGCCAGGTTCTGCAGGAATGAACGGTCGTGGGTGATGAACAGAACCGCGCCCTGGAAGTCCTTGAGGGCCTCTTCCAGCCACGCGATTGCGCCGATGTCCAGGTGGTTGGTCGGTTCGTCGAGCAGCAGCAAGTCCGGTTCGGAAACCAGTGCTTGGGCCAGCAGGACGCGTCGACGCCAGCCGCCGGACAATTCGGCGAGAGTTTTGTCGGCCGGCAACTGCAGACGGCTCAGAGTGCTGTCTACCAGTTGCTGCAAGCGCCAGCCATCACGGGCTTCGAGGTCTTGCTGGACGTGCATCAGCTTGTCCAGGTCAGCATCGGTGACGATGTTCTGGCTCAGGTGATGGTACTGGGCCAGCAACTCGCCAACACCGTCCAGGCCTTCGGCCACAACGTCGAATACGGTCCGCTCGTCGGCTACCGGCAACTCTTGCGGCAATTCGCCAATCTTGAGGCCGGGCGCGCGCCAAACAGAGCCGTCATCGGGTTTTTGATCACCTTTGACCAGCTTCATCATGCTGGACTTGCCGGTACCGTTGCGGCCGATGATGCACACCCGCTCTCCACGGGCGATCTGCCAGGACACCTTGTCCAACAACGGCATAGAGCCGAAAGCAAGGGACACATCGCTGAATTTGAGCAGGGTCATGAGCTTCTCCAAAAACTGGGCGCGCATTCTACCTGATTTAACCCCTCGGGCGGCCGGGTATTTCGTGTACGGTGCCGACTTGCCTTCATTTAGTGCCAAGTTGCTGCGCTTGGCCGGCAAGACGTTCACGCGTCGCTGGCAAAAGGCTAAGCTACGAAATAATCAGCGCAGGCCCGGCCTGCGCTCGTCGCGTTTTTCATCAGTACGGAAGCCTCATGCGCAGTCGTCTCTTCAACTTTTTATCCTGCCTGCTTCTCACCAGTTGCGCCGTGCAAGCCGCCCACGGCGCAGACCTGACTCAACAACGCCAACTGTACGACCAGGCCAAGCGCGCCCTGGCCAAAGGCGATTCCGGCCCATACTTCCAGAATGCTGCAGCCCTGCGCAGCTACCCGCTCACGCCGTACCTGGCCTACGACGAGCTGACCGCTCGCCTGAAGTCGGCCAGCAACACTGAAATTGAACAGTTCTTGGCCGAGCACGGTGACCTGCCCCAAGCCAACTGGATGAAACTGCGCTGGTTGCGTTGGCTGGCAGACCGTGGCGACTGGGCCACTTTCGAAAAATACTACGACCCCAAGCTCAAGTTCACCGAGCTGGACTGCCTCAATGGCCAATATGAGCTGCAACACAACCTCAAGGCCGAGGGCTATGCCAACGCAGAAAAACTGTGGATGGTCGGCAAAGCGCAACCTGCCGCCTGCGACGCCCTGTTCAGCCAGTGGGCCGCCGCCGGCCAGTTGACCGAGCAAAAGCGCTGGCAGCGGGTCAAACTGGCCGCTGAAGCACGCAATTACGCCCTGGCCACGCAACTGGCCAACGGCCTCAATACCCTTGGCCCGCAAGCCCGGCTGATGATCGAGGTGGCGCAAAAGCCCGATATGCTCAGCCAGCCGTCGCGCTTTGCCCCGGCCAGCGAGGCCATGTCTGACGCCGTAGGCCTGGGCCTGCGCCGCCTGGCGCGCCAGGACCCGGAAAAAGCCGCATCCCTGCTCGACACCTACGCCACCAACATGCACTTTTCCCGCGATGAAAAAGTTGCCATCGCCCGGGAAATCGGCCTGACGTTCGCCCGCCGCTACGACAGCCGCGGCCTGGCCATCATGACCCAGTACGATCCCGAGCTGCGCGACAACACCGTCACCGAATGGCGCCTGCGCCTGCTGCTGCGCCTGGGCCGCTGGGAAGACGCTTATCAGCTGACGCGCAAGCTGCCCCAGGACCTGGCAACCACCAGCCGCTGGCGCTACTGGCAGGCGCGCAGCCTGGAACTGGCCGAGCCGAAAAACCCGCAAGCCCAGGTACTGTTCAAAAAAGTCGCCAATGAGCGTGATTTCTATGGCTTCCTCGCCGCCGACCGGGCTCAGACGCCTTACCAACTGAATAACCGGCCGCTGGTGCTGAGCCCGCAACTGATCAAGAAAGTACGCAATACGCCGGGGGTGCAGCGCGCCCTGGAGTTCCATGATCGCGGGCAGGTGGTCGATGGACGCCGCGAGTGGTACTACGTCAGCCGCTTGTTCAGCCGTGATGAAATGGTCGCCCAGGCCAGACTGGCCTACGACCTGAAGTGGTATTTCCCGGCTATTCGCACCATCAGTCAGGCCCAGTACTGGGATGACCTGGACATTCGCTTCCCGATGGCCCACCGCGACACCCTGGTGCGTGAAGCCAAACTGCGCGGCCTGCACTCCAGCTGGGTATTCGCGATTACCCGCCAGGAAAGCGCCTTTATGGATGATGCCCGCTCCGGCGTTGGCGCCAGTGGCTTGATGCAGTTGATGCCAGCCACGGCCAAAGAGACCGCACGAAAATTCAGCATTCCGCTGGCCTCACCGCAGCAAGTGTTGAACCCCGACAAAAACATTCAGCTGGGCGCGGCGTATCTGAGCCAGGTGCATGGCCAGTTCAATGGCAACCGGGTGCTGGCTTCGGCGGCTTACAACGCCGGGCCGGGGCGCGTACGCCAATGGCTCAAGGGCGCCAACCACCTGGGGTTCGACGTATGGATCGAGAGCATCCCGTTCGACGAAACCCGCCAATACGTGCAGAACGTGCTGTCTTATTCGGTGATCTACGGGCAGAAGCTCAATGCACCACAGCCTGTGGTGGATTGGCATGAACGCTATTTTGATGATCAGTGACAGCTGAAGATGCCTGCTCCCTGTGGGAGCTGGCTTGCCTGCGATAGCATTGACGCGGTTTGCCTGCCAGACCCCGTTGCCCACATCGCGAGCAAGCCCGCTCCCACAGAGACGGTATTACTCCAGGATAGTTACCGGCATACCGACTTCCAGGACGCCGTTACCATCATTGACCAGGTTCTGACCGAACATGGTGCCGCTTTCCTGCTTGCGGTAGGTCATCAAGGTTGCCAGCGGCTCACGCTGCTCATCGCGTATGCCGGTATGCGGATCGACTGTGGTGAGGATGCAGCGCGAGCAGGACTTGACCACACGAAACTCCACGTCGCCAATGCGGATACGCTTCCAGCCGTCTTCGGCAAAGGCTTCGCTGCCTTCGATCACCAGGTTGGGACGAAAACGCAGCATATCCAGAGGTCGCCCGACCTTGTGCGAAATGTCATCCAGCGATGCCTGACCAATCAGCAAAAGCGGGTAACCATCTGCGAACGCCACCTGATCATCATCCCGGCCATAACCCGATTCAGTGGTGCGCGCCCTTTGTAGTGGTACATGCACCAGACGCACCGGCTTTTCGACAAAGCGGCTCAGCCAGTCGGCAGCGGCATCGCCAGCATCCGGCACGCGCAGGGTGTCACGCCAGATCGTTACGCCACGCAGGTCTGTGTCGGCATCAGGCACTGCCACATCCAGCGCTTCAAAGCCCTGGGCGCTCAAGGTCAAGCCACCGGTGGCATTCCACAAGGCCGACAACTGGCTCATTTTGGGGTCGGCACGCTGGGTCAGAAAACGCCCACTGGCTTCGTCCACCAACATCCAGCGTCGATCCCCCGCCAGCCCCAGCTTGTCCAGCCGGGCCTGGGGCAGGCTTTCACCCTTGCCGGACTTGAGTGGAAAACGATAAAGCGCGCTTAGACGCAGCATGACTCTGGCTCCCTGCGAGGTAAAAAAGCCACAGTATACGAGCCGATCACGGATGCAAAGATGCGAGACCTCAGGCAGGTACCTGGTCCAGCATCAGGCGCTGACGCACGACATCCACCAGTTTGTCCGGCTGGAATTTGGACAGGAAGTTGTCGCAGCCGACCTTTTTCACCATTGATTCGTTGAAGCTGCCGGACAACGAGGTGTGCAGCACCACATACAGGCTGCGCAGGCGCGGGTCGTTGCGGATTTCCGTGGTCAGGCGGTAACCGTCCATTTCCGGCATTTCGGCATCAGTGAAGATCATCAGCAGCTTGTCGGTCATGACCTGACCGGTATCGGCCCAGGCCTTGAGCATGTTCAGTGCCTTGAGGCCATCACTGGCGATATGCATCTTGATCCCCAACTGCGAAAGCGTTTCGCGCAGTTGTGCCAGGGCCACGCTGGAGTCGTCGACCAGCAGCACTTCCCGCCCGCGCACTTGCTCAAAGATCGGGTCGGCCAGCTTCTCGCGCGAGACCTTGGCGTTATACGGCACAATTTCGGCCAGGACTTTTTCCACGTCGATGATCTCGACCAGTTGTTCCTCGACCTTGCTGATGGCAGTCAGGTAATGGCTGCGCCCGGCACTGGCAGGCGGCGGCAGGATGGCCTCCCAGTTCATGTTGACGATGCGGTCGACCCCGCCCACCAGAAAGGCCTGCACCGAGCGGTTGTACTCGGTGACGATAATGGTGCTGTCAGGGCCAGGCACCAGCGCACGCATGCCAATGGCCTGGGACAGGTCGATCACCGGCAGGGTCTTGCCGCGCAGGTTGACCACGCCACACACATGGGGATGGCGGTGTGGCATAAGGGTCAGTTTTGGCAGCTGCAGGACTTCTTGCACCTTGAACACGTTGATCGCGAACAATTGCCGACCGGCCAGGCGAAACATAAGAAGTTCCAGTCGGTTTTCACCGACCAGCTGGGTGCGCTGGTCTACCGTGTCGAGAATGCCGGCCATAAGTAACTCCTGAGCGTAGGTGCTTGATGCCTGACCTTATCGGCCGGTTTCCCCGGAGCTTGATATCGGTTAGCCATCAATTAACCTGCCCGCGGTTACTGGCCCAGCAAAGGCGAGCCTGGCGGCAAGTGAACCTTTAGCGCGCCCTTGCGCACGGCAAAACGCATGGCATCGCCGGCAAGGGGTTCGCCATCGAGGTTGATTGCCAACCCTTCGGCAGTCTTGATTTCAACCCAGGGCAACCGCGCGCGGACAAACAGGTTATCCAGCCCCCAGCCTTCGGCCATCAGGCTTTTGAGGGTGCCGACGATTTCCTGGGGCGCAGGTAAAATACTGATATCCAGCAAGCCATCATCCACCAGCGCCTCGGGGCACAGCACTTGCCCGCCCCCGGCCTGACGACCGTTGCCGATGCCCAGCGCCAGCAGCTCGCCTTTCCAGTGGAAGTCCGGCCCCTGCAATTCGGCGTAGGCGGCGTGCAGCTCACTGAAGCGGGACAATCCGGTAAACAGGTAAGCCGCGCCACCCAGTACCTTTTTCAGGTCTTCGGAGGTATTGGCCGTGACCTGGCTGCCAAAACCGCCGGTGGCCATATTCAAAAACAACTTGCCGTCAGCTTCACCCAGGTCGATGGCCCGGGCTGGCGCATCCAGCAGGGCCAGGGCCGGGCCGGGCTCAAGGGGAACCCCCGCGGCCCGCGCAAAGTCATTGGCGGTGCCCAGCGGCAACAAGACTAGGCTGGCCTCGGTATCGGCCAGGGCCATCGCCTCGCAAATATCGCGCAAGGTGCCATCGCCACCGCCGGCAATCAGCTGGCTATAACCGCCCTCCAGGGCCTCGCGCACCAGGCGCTGGGCATCACCGGCCTCCCAGGTCAGGCGCACCGCCAGTTCCCGGCCCGCCGCACGCTGTTGCTCGACGGCGGCGCGCACGTCTTCGTTAAGCGCCTGCTTGCCGTGCAAAATCAAAAACGCCTTGCCTGCACTCATGTTCCATCCCTCAACATAATCGGTCTGACTGCTTGGACAACAGCCAGGCCAGAAAGACCCATGCACGGATGATTTAACCTTCACGGGTCGATCAAAACCGCAGAACCCGTCAGACTTCAGCCCCTGACAGCAGTCCCATGATTCTAGAGGCGTTTTCCATGAGCACACTGGTCCCCTGCATCATCGCCGGTGGCGCGGGTACCCGGCTGTGGCCCGTGTCGCGCGAGGCCATGCCCAAGCCCTTTATGTGCCTGCCCGACGGCCAGAGCCTGCTGCAAAAGACCTTTACCCGCGCCGCGAGCCTGCCTGATGTGGCGCACTTGCTGACCGTGACCAACCGGGACGTGTTTTTCCGCACGCTCGACGATTACCGCCCGCTGAATACCCCTGTCATCGAGCTGGACTTTATCCTCGAGCCCTTTGGCCGCAACACCGCCCCGGCGATTGCCGCAGCTGCCTTGCAGGTGGCGCAGCGCTACGGCGGCGATGCGCAGTTGCTGGTGCTGCCCGCCGACCACCTGATCACAGACATTGCGGCCTTCACTCAGGCCGTCGACAGCGCCCGGCAACTGGCCGAACAGGGTTGGCTGGTGACCTTCGGTATCCTGCCAACCCGGGCCGAAACCGGTTTTGGCTACATCGAAAAAGGCCCGACACTTAACGCTGACAGCTTTAAAGTGTCGCAATTTGTAGAAAAGCCTGACGCCCTGACGGCCCAAGGCTACCTGGACGGCGGCCTGCATCTGTGGAACAGCGGCATGTTCTGCATGCGCGCCGACAGTGTGCTGCGAGAATTCAAGACCCATGCGCCCCAGGTACTGGATGCGGTGAATCACTGCCTGGCGCACAGTCAGATTTTTGAGGGCCAGCAGCAACGTCATCTCGAACTGGATAGCGCAAGCTTCGCCCGGGTGCCTGATATCTCCATCGACTACGCCGTGATGGAGCGCTCGCAACACGTGGCCGTGGTGCCTTGCCAGCTGGGCTGGAGTGATATCGGCTCATGGCAGGCGGTGCGCGAACTGACCCGGGCTGATGACAATGGCAACCAGTGTACGGGCGAAAACGTACTGCACGATGTGCATAACTGCTACATCGATTCGCCGAAACGTCTGGTGGGCGGGGTCGGACTCAACGACCTGATCATTATCGACACGCCGGATGCGCTGCTTGTAGCGGACGCCCGGCGCAGCCAGGACGTCAGGCACATCGCCCAAGCGCTCAAGCGCCAGGGCCACGATGCCTACCGCCTGCACCGCACCGTCACCCGCCCGTGGGGCACTTACACCGTGCTGGAGGAAGGCCCCGGGTTCAAGATCAAGCGCATCGTGGTCAAGCCCGGGGCCGCGCTGTCCTTGCAGGTACACCAGCGGCGCAGCGAGCACTGGATCGTGGTCAGCGGCGCCGCACAGGTCACCAATGGCGACCGTGATTTTAGGCTCGACACCAACGAATCGACCTTTATCCAGCCCGGCACTCCCCACCGGCTGGGCAACACCGGGGAGGCCGAGCTGGTCATGATCGAAGTGCAAAGCGGCGAGTATGTGGGCGAAGACGACATCGTGCGCCTGACTGATATCTATGGGCGCGTGCCGGTTTGAGTTCATTGGGGTGGGAGCGGGCTTGCTCGCGATGGGATCACCGCGATTGACCTGAAAGAGCGGGTCGCCTGCATCGCAGGCAAGCCAGCTCCCACAGATGGAGCAACAGTGCTAACCCAGCACTTCACTCAAGGGAATAAACCCCACCAGGTCGCCTTCAACCAGGGTGCGCTCTTCCAGCACTTCCACCAGCCCTTCGGCCCAGGCCGCGCTGCGCAGCACGCCCGAACTCTGGTTTTTGTAGATCACCGCCCGCCCCTGCTCCAGGCGCCCGCGCAAGTACTCGCGGCGATTGCCCGGCTTGGGCCAGACAAAACCGGCAGGCACCTGGAATTTCAGCGGCGCCACCGCCTGCACGCCCTGACGGCGCAGCAGGTAAGGCCGTGCCAGCAACGCGAACGTCACCAGGGTCGACGCCGGATTGCCCGGCAAGCCGATCACCGGCACACCGCGAAAATGCCCGCAGGTCAGGGGCTTGCCCGGTTTGATGGCGAGTTTCCACAGCGCCAGCTCGCCTTCCTCACGCAGCGCGATACCCAAAAAGTCCGCCTCGCCCACCGACACCCCGCCCGTGGACAAAATCAGGTCAACCGCCCCCAACGCCCCCAGCCGTTGACGGGTCGCGGGCAAGTCATCAGGCAAGATTCCCCCGTCGACCACCTCACACCCCATGCGCGCCAACCAGCTGCACAGCAACACCCGGTTGCTGTTGTAGATTTGCCCCGGCCCCAGCGGTTGTCCGGGCTCGATCAACTCATCGCCGGTCGACAATACCGCCACCTTGACCCGCCGAATCACCTGCAGTTCGGCACAGCCCAAGGACGCCGCCAGGCCCTGCTCAATCGGCCCCAGGCGCGTGCCCGCAGGCAAGACGACCTCACCAACGGTAGTTTCCTGCCCTTGGGGACGAATGTTCTGACCTGCGTGTAGGGGGTGGGTAAACACCACACGCCCGTCGGCCTGCACCTCGGCGTTTTCCTGCATTTCAACGCAGTCCGCCCCGGCAGGGACGGGGGCGCCGGTAAAAATCCTGGCACAGGTACCCGGTGCCAGCGGCTCGGGGGCCGTGCCAGCGAAAATACGCTGGCTGACCGTTAACGGCTCCCCCGACCAATCGGCCAGATTTAGGGCGTAACCGTCCATTGCACTGTTGGGCCAGGGCGGCAGATCAAGGCTGGACACCAGATCATGGGCCAGTACACGGCCATCACTTGCCCCCACTGGCACCGTTTCAATGGCACGGATCGGCGCCGCTTCAGCAAGAGCCAGCAGACGCTCCAGGGCCTCTTCAACCGGCATCAGCGCGCCACTGCGGCCCGGCTTACCCACGGCTGTCACAGGCCGCTGCCTGCTTCAAATGAGCGACGAAGTTACACGGGCGATGGCGGGAGTCGAGTTGCTCGGCCAATATCCCGTCCCAACCGGTGCGTACCGCGTTGGTCGAACCCGGCAGGCAGCACACCAGCGTACCGTTGGCCAGGCCGGCCAGGGCACGGGACTGCACGGTCGAGGTGCCAATATCAGCCACTGATATCTGCCGGAACAGTTCGCCAAAGCCATCCACCTGCTTGTCCAGCAGGCAGCTCACCGCTTCAGGTGTGCTGTCGCGTGCGGTAAAGCCGGTGCCGCCGGTGATCAGCACCACTTGCACCGTATCGTCGGCGATCCAGGTAGCGACCTGGGCGCGGATTTTATACAGGTCATCCTTGAGCAACACCCGTGCCGCCAGGGTGTGCCCGGCATCACGCAGACGGTCGACAAAGACCTGGCCCGAGGTATCGGTTTCCAGGGTTCGGGTGTCACTGACGGTCAGAACGGCGATATTCAGAGGTACGAAAGGTGCGTCAACCTTGGCTTTCATAGACGAGGTCCAGTTGTAGGAGAAACAGCCCGGTGTTATATCACAGCCCTTCTTTTGCCTGGTTGCACGGAGTGCCTCATGAGCCTGATTCAATGCTCCATCTTGTTGCTGGCGGGCGGCCGCGGCCAGCGCATGGGCGGGCAGGACAAGGGCCTGGTGACCTGGCAGGGCCAGCCGCTGATTGCGTACGCCCAGCGCGCCGCCCGCCCGCTGACCGATGACCTGATCATTTCGTGCAACCGCAATCACGATCAGTACGCCCGCTTCGCCGACCAACTGGTCAGTGATGGCAATGATGACTTCGCCGGGCCGCTGGCAGGGATCCGTGCGGGGCTGGCCGCAGCCCGCCATCCGCACCTGCTGGTGTTGCCCTGTGATGTGCCCAACATTGACCGTGATTTGCTCGCTGCCCTGCTGGCCGCGACCAACGAACACCCCGATCAGCCGTTAATGGTGCGCCACGGCGAGCACTGGGAACCGTTGCTGTGCGTGATCCCCACAGCCCTGAAAGACGCGTTCGACACCGCCTGGCAGGCCGGCGAACGCAGCCCGCGCAAAATCATGCTCCAGCTCAATGCACGGGCCTGGCAATGCGCCGAAAATGACCCTCGGCTAACCAATTTCAATACCCCGGACTTGCTGAAATAATCCGCGCCAGTGTCTGCCCGGGACTAGCAATGGAACTTGCAGACGATGTATACGTCTCAAGGACAGTAATCATTAACAGCACATTCACTTGTTGGAGATACACCATGACTCACCGGACTCTCGCCGCCCTGATGCTCGCTGCTGGCATGGCCGCCCTTGCCGGCTGCTCCTCGCCTTCGGTGATCACACTCAACGACGGTCGCGAAATCCAGACAGTTGACGCGCCAAAATACGATGACAATTCTGGCTTCTACCAGTTCAAGCAACTGGACGGTAAAGAAACCCGCATCAACAAAGACCAGATTCGTACCGTTAAAGAGCTGTAATCCCGCTCTCTGGTCTTAAAACAAAACCCGCCTTGTGCGGGTTTTGTTTTTACCAGCCCAAAGAAAGCCGGCTCTCGAAAAAACGCTCCTGCCCCGTCACCGGATCCACAAAACGCAAGCTCTGGGCCAACAGCTTCAGCGGGTTGGCATAGTCATCCACGGCGTCCCTGATCACCTCAGGGTAGAACGGGTCATTGCAAATCCCTGCCCCCAACGCCGCCATGTGTACCCGTAGCTGATGCTTTTTCCCGGTGACGGGGTACAGCGCATAACGCCACAACTCACCGTTTTTCTCGCACACGTCGACCCGCGTTTCGGTATTGCTGGCGCCTGACCCTTCTTTCATGCGGAAAAACGGCTCGCCTTCCACCAGCCGGCTTTTATGCACCCGCGGCAGCTCAAGCTCAGGCAGGGCACGAGCGATAGCCTCGTAGCGCTTTTCGATCTTGCGCGTGGGAAACAGCGACTGGTACGCCGAACGAGTGTCCGGATTGGCAGAAAACAGCACCAGGCCCGCCGTATGCCGGTCGATACGATGCAGGGGCACCAGATGGGGGTTGCCCAGGGTGCGGATCAGGCGGCGCAACAGTGTTTGCTCGACATATTCGCCGCCGGGGGTCACTGGCAGAAAATGCGGCTTGTCAGCCACCACCAGATGCTCATCGGCATACAGGATGGTTTCCTGCACCGGGATGGGCGTTTCATTGGGCACTTCGCGAAAGTAATGAATGCGCAGGCCTTCCCTGTACGCCAGCTGCGCGCTGATCGGCGCGCCGTCGGCGTCCAGCACCCGGCCACGGGCGATACGGTCGAGCCACTGCTCGCGGCTGATGGCACTGAAGTGTTCACTCAGACAGTCGAGCACCGTCGGCCACTTGCCTGGCGGCAGGTGCAAGGTACTGGCTTGGTGCTCGGCGGCGATGAAAGGCTGGGACGACATAAAGGAACTCGAGCGGAATATGCAGCCGGTGATTATGCAGGTTTATCCGAGGAAATTGACCACCTGAGCAGTATCAAACGGCCAGCCCAGTTCCTGGCCTGTGTCGACCCTGCGCAGTACCGGAATAAGCAAACCGTAGCGCTCAAACAACCCATCGCTGTCGGCAATATCGACCAGCTCGACCATCAGCCCGTGTTCCACCAAAGGCATCAGCATCGCCTCGGCCAACTCACACAGGTGACACCCCAGGGTGCCGAACAATTGGCATTCGGGAGGCATAAATAACGACCTGAGAACTAAAGCCTTTATTTTAAGAGCCTGGCCCGCTGACGTCGACCCGCAGCCGGACGAATGATTTGCCATTACCATCGCTCTATTGCGCTGCTTGCGACTACGCTTGACCCACATCAGCGACAGCCTTTCGCTATTGCTGGATGCTCGCGACTTTTTTCTCGACCTGCCAAGGAAGCCTTTTGTGTTTGCCAACCTGTTAATCATCCTTGCCTCGTCACTGGTGGTCATCGCCCTGTTCCGGCGCCTGAAACTGCCGCCGGTGCTGGGTTATCTGTGTGTCGGCCTGTTCGTTGGCCCCACCGCCCTGGACTGGATCAACGACAGCCCCGACCTGCCGGACCTGGCCGAGCTTGGGGTGGTATTTTTGCTGTTTTCCCTGGGGCTGGAGTTCTCACTGCCAAAAATGCTCAAGCTGCGCCGGGTGGTGTTTGGCCTGGGCAGCCTGCAAGTGCTGTGTTCAGCCCTGGCCCTGGGCGGCCTGTTGTACGCCTTTGGCATGAGCCTTAACGGCGCCTTCCTGCTGGGTGCCGGGCTCGCCCTGTCATCCACGGCGATCGTGAGTAAAGAGCTGACCAGCCTGGGGGAAATCTTCAGTCGTCACGGTCAGAATGCTATCGGCGTACTGCTGTTTCAGGACGTGGTTGCGGTACTACTGCTGACCCTGGTGCCGGTGTTCGCCGGCAGCAGCGACCAGGCCTGGTATTGGGCCTTGCCGGTGACCTTGGGCAAGACTGTGATCCTGTTTTTGGGGCTGCTGTTTGCCAGCCGCTTCCTGCTGCCGCGCCTGTTTCACGAAGTGGCCGCGTCGCGTTCGGCCGAGCTGTTCGTGTTGCTGGCGCTGGTGATCGTACTGCTCACCGCCTGGCTCACCCACCTGCTGGGCCTGTCCCCCGCGCTGGGGGCCTTCCTGGCTGGCATGCTGCTGGGTGAAAGCCACTATCGGCATCAGATTGAAGCCGATATCCGCCCCTTCCGGGACATCCTGCTGGGGCTGTTTTTTGTCAGCATCGGCATGTTGATCGACCTGCAGCTTTTCGTTCACCACGGCTTCCTGATCCTGGGGCTGACCCTGGCCCTGATGCTGATCAAGGGCGCCGTGGTCGCACTACTGGTCAAGTTGCGTGGCAGCGACGGAGAAACCGCCTGGCGCAGCGGCCTGGCCCTGGCCCAGGGCGGTGAGTTCTGCTTTGCCCTGATGGCACAAATGCAGAGCAATTCGCTGATCCCGGCGGATATGGCGGCCTACCTGCTGGCCGCCACGTTCTGCTCGATGCTGCTGACCCCCCTGCTGCTGCGCGCCGCGCCACTGATCGCCGCCAGCCTGCACCGTCAATCCTATGAAGAGGCAGAGCTGGAAGAGATCGCCACTCAAAACGCGGAACTCCAGGGGCATGTGGTGATGTGCGGCTATGGCCGCGTGGGCCAGTCCATCGGCCGTTTCCTGCGCAGCGAACACAAGGACTTTGTCGCGCTGGACTACGACCCCGACCGCATTGAGGAAGCCGCAAAAGCGGATAGCTGCGTACACTACGGCGACGCCCGTCGCGGCGACCTGCTGCGCGCTGTAGGCCTGGATCGTGCGCAACTGCTGGTAATTGCCGTGGACAACACCGAGGTGGCCATGAGCGTGCTCAAGGAAGCCCGCCTGATTACCCTCGAAGTGCCCATTCTGGTCAGGACCCGCGATGACAGCCAACTCACCGAGCTCAAGGCCGCAGGCGCCACCGAGGTGGTGCCGGAATTACTCGAGTCGAGCCTTATGCTCGCCTCCCATGCCCTGATCTTGCTGGGCCTGTCAGAAAAAACCGTGCAGCGCCGGGTTGATCAGGTGCGCCATGACCGCTATCACTTGCTCGAAGGCTGTTTTGAAAGCGAAGACGCACTGGACGCTGCAATCCCCCGCGAAAACGACTGATTTAAGGTAAGGTTTTGCCTTGGCAAACCTAAAACAGCCCTGGCATTGCCTGACTAAAAGCGTGAGCAATGCCAGGGAAACGAGTGAACCTTCGCCGAAGGCCTACACTCGAACGATTATCAAGCCACTAATGGAGTGAATCATGGCCCGTAAAACAGCAAAGAATGCTCAAGAAATTCTGATGGCCGATTTCCAGACGCTGGTACTCGACGCCGAAAGACTGCTGGAACACACCGCGTCCCTGGCCGGCGACCAGGCTGAAGAACTGCGCGCCCAGATCAAGGACAGCCTGTTCAAAGCCCGCGCAACCCTGGAAGACACCAAGGAATCGTTGAAGGACCGCAGCCAGGCCGCCGTGGTGGCCACCGAAGATTATGTGCAGGCAAACCCCTGGCAGTCCGTGGGCATCGCGGCGGGTGTCGGCTTTGTTCTGGGCCTGCTGGCAACACGGCGCTGATATGACAGACGAATCCGGCTCCCCCCGTTCCTCACCGCGGCGCCTGGGTGCCGCGTTCCTGGGTCTGTTGCACAGCCATGTCGAATTGCTGGGCATTGAACTGCAAGAGCAGAAGGCACGCACCGTCAGCCTGTTGTTGTTTGCCGGGCTGGCACTGGTGTTCGCCCTGTTGCTGCTGATCGGCCTATCGGCGCTGGTGATGATCCTGCTCTGGGACAGCTACCGCATCCCGGGCCTTATCGGGCTGTGTGTGTTTTATACGCTGGCCGCCGTGTTCTGCGGGCTGCGTCTCAAGGCCGCGATCTTCGATGAGTCCTCACCTTTCAACGCCACGCTTGAAGAGCTGGCCAAAGACCGCGAGCGTTTGTTGCCATGAGCCTGCCTGAACTGCCGCAAAACGCATCACGCCAGGAGTTGCGCAAAACCCTGATTCGCCTGCGCATGGAAATGCACCGCCAGGAGATTCGTCATGAATCGCAACAGTTGCTGCAACCCCTGCAAAAAATGCGCGGGATGACCAGCAACTGGCAAGAAACCCTGGGGATCAAGCACGCGCCGTTGTGGGGCGTGGGGATTGTCACCCTGCTCGGATTCCTCACGGGCAGAGGCGCCAAAAGCAGGAATACCGAGGGTACGTCCCGCTGGATCGGACTGACCACCGGGCTGATACCGCTGATCAAGATGGTCATCCAGGCCACGCGCAAGCCCTGAGCAGGCCCCCATCTGTGGGAGCGGGCTTGCTCGCGATGGCATCGACGCGGTTTGACTGAAACACCGCGCCGCCTGCATCGCGAGCAAGCCCGCTCCCACAATATGGCGCTCCTGATCATGCCGCCACTTGCGTCATCCGCCATGAAGCGAGAAGCTGGGTAATCAGTCACTAACGGAGCATTGCGCCTTGGATTGGCAAACCCTGCTTAACCGCGAACGCCTCGGCAAACCTCACCACAGCCCGGAAGAACTCGGGCGCAGCCCTTTTCACAAAGACCACGACCGCATCATTTTCTCGGGCGCCTTTCGCCGCCTGGGGCGCAAGACCCAGGTCCACCCGGTCAACAGCAACGATCATATCCATACCCGCCTCACCCACTCGCTCGAAGTCAGTTGCGTCGGCCGCTCCCTGGGCATGCGCGTGGGCGAAACGATCCGCAGTGCCCTGCCCGAATGGTGCGACCCCGCCGACCTGGGCATGGTGGTGCAATCGGCCTGCCTGGCCCATGACATTGGCAACCCGCCCTTTGGCCACTCCGGCGAGGACGCCATTCGCAACTGGTTCGAGCAGGCCGCCAAGCGCGGCTGGTTGGATGACATGAGCGATGTCGAGCGTAACGACTTCTTGAGCTTTGAAGGCAATGCACAGGGTTTTCGGGTGCTGACGCAGCTGGAGTACCACCAGTTCGACGGTGGCACGCGCCTGACCCACGCCACCCTGGGCACCTTCCTCAAATACCCGTGGACCGCGCGGCATGCCGACTCGCTGGGTTACAAGAAGCACAAGTTCGGCTGCTACCAGAGCGAGTTGCACCTGCTTGAAGGCATCGCCCACAAGCTGGGCCTGCCGCAGCTGGAAGAGCAGCGCTGGGCGCGTCACCCGCTGGTCTACCTGATGGAGGCAGCCGATGACATTTGCTACGCGCTGATCGACCTGGAAGACGGCCTGGAAATGGACCTGCTGCAGTACAGCGAGGTCGAGTCGCTGCTGTTGAACCTGGTGGGCGATGATTTGCCCGAGACTTATCGCCTGCTGGGCCCCAATGACTCCCGGCGGCGCAAACTGGCCATACTGCGTGGCAAGGCCATCGAGCACCTAACCAATGCGGCGGCCAGGGCCTTTGTGGAGCAACAGGAAGCGCTGCTGGCAGGCACCTTGCCGGGTGATCTGGTCGAACATATGCACGGCCCGGCCAAACGCTGCGTGCTGGACGCCAAAGACATGGCACGCCAGAGGATCTTTCAGGACAAGCGCAAAACCCTGCATGAAATCGGTGCCTATACGTCCCTGGAAATCCTCCTCAATGCCTTTTGTGGCGCAGCGCTGGAGCAACACGGCGGGCGCACCCCATCGTTCAAGAACCGCCGCATCCTCGACTTGCTGGGCAACAATGCCCCGGATCCGGACTGGCCATTGCATCGCTCGTTTATGCGCATTATCGACTTTATCGCCGGCATGACCGACAGCTATGCCACGGAAATGGCAAAAGCCATGACCGGGCACTCCACCCCCATTTGATGGCCCCGCCCCGCCCTTGCACAAAAGGGCGGGCACAGGCCCGGGTGCCCTGTTTGGCATTGCACCCCAAGCCGCTTTTTCAAGCATACCTGTCGAGCAACATACACACCGTAAAAAGCCACACGCAAAGTAGAAAAAAAGAACAAAACTGTAGGACCATTCTCAATATAATTGACAACAACAAACCAAAACGACTCTTTGCATTAAACATCCGTTCAATTACCCGACAACTCCGGACACACCACTCAAATAATTCGTAAGTTCACGCCTTATTTAACGTAGGAATATTCCCATACTACGTTTGTAGGCGACCTGATTCGTGCCCCCGCACTTACATCTGAGCTAAGGTGCGCTCTTTCTATACAGCACATTATGGGGAGCCAATATGAACAGCGTTTTTATTGTCGACGATCACCCGGTTATCCGCCTGGCCATTCGCATGTTGTTAGAACATGAAGGCTATGAAATAGTCGGGGAAACTGACAACGGCGTCGATGCCATGCAAATGATCCGTGAATGCGTGCCCGATTTGATCATTCTCGATATCAGCATTCCAAAACTCGATGGCCTGGAAGTCCTGTCGCGCTTCAATTCGATGAATTCAACCCTCAAAACCCTGGTCCTAACCGCCCAGTCGCCCAAGCTCTTCGCCATGCGCTGCATGCAGTCAGGTGCTGCCGGCTATGTGTGCAAACAGGAAGAGCTCAGCGAACTTGTGAGTGCAATAAAAGCTGTATTTTCTGGCTACAATTACTTTCCCAGCCAGGCATTGACGCCTGAAAAAAATGAAAGCGACAACTTTTCCGAAATCGAGCTATTCAAACAAGTTAATGACCGCGAGCTCATGGTCCTCAAGCTCTTCGCGCAAGGCAAAACAAACAAGGAAATCGCTGCCGGCATGTTTTTGAGCAACAAGACCGTGAGCACTTACAAAAAACGGCTCATGCAAAAACTAAAAGCCCACTCATTGGTTGAACTTATCGAAATGGCCAAACGTAACGGCCTGGTGTGAGAAACAGAATGCCCACGCGGTTAAACAAGTATTTATCACTGCTCAGCGCTTTAGTGCTGTGCACTTGCGTGTCCGCCGAGCCCGCCCGCACTGAAACCCTTTCATTGCTCAGCCGCTCGGCCAGCTCTGGCGTGGAAGTGGCGCTGGATAACGCGCAGCGTTACTGGCTGGAGCACAAGCGCGAGCTTCGGGTGGGTACTTCAACTGCCGATTACCCGCCCTTCGACATGACCGACAGCGGTCAGGACTACGAAGGGCTCACCGCCGATTACGTCGGCATTCTGGCCAAAAGCCTCGGCGTATCAATAAAAGTCGAGCGCTTTGCATCCAGAGACGCTGCCATCAAGGCACTTGAAGAGGGCCAGATCGACCTGCTCGGTACGTCCAATGGGTTTGAAGCCGCCAACCGCAACCTGCTGCTGTCTGCGCCATACGCCATCGACCAGCCCGTACTGGTGACCCGCGAGGGCGAAACCCGGTCACTCTCACAAGGCCTTGAAGGCTTGCGCCTGAGCATGGTTTACCACTACCTGCCCCTGGATGAGATCAAGGCGCTCTACCCCAAGGCCATTATTCAGTCATATCCGTCCTATCAAAACGCACTCAATGCCGTGGCTTTCGATCAGGCGGATGTATTCCTGGGGGACACGGTCTCAACCCATTACATGATCAACAAGGGCTATCTGAAAAACATCAAGATGGCCAACTTTGGCAGACACGAAGCCCACGGCTTCAGCTTTGCCGTACGCCATGACAACGCGCAACTGCTCGCTATCATCAACGCCACGCTCAACGCCGTACCCGACAGCGAGCAGGAACGCATCGCCAAGCGCTGGAGCGCGGGCAGTGACATGTTGCTCTCCGATAACAAGCTGCAATTGACCGCGCGCGAAGAACAATGGCTGGCCCAGCACCCGGTGGTCAGAGTCGTGGTCAGCGAAACCCTGGCACCGCTAACCTTCTTTGACGCCCACGGCAACTTCAGAGGCATCACCGCAGACCTGCTGGAAATGATCCGCCTGCGCACCGGCCTGCGCTTCGAGATACAGCGCGCGCACGGCCTCAATACCATGATACAGAGGGTCAAGCAGGGCGAAGCCGACATTATCTCGGCCATCAGCCCGACCGCTTCGCGAGAGACCACCTTGCAGTTCACTCGCCCTTACCTGGTCAACTCGTTTGTCCTGCTCACGGCCAAGGGGCACCAGGCACCTGCAAGCCTCGAACAACTGGCGGGCAAGAAACTGGCCTTGAGCCAGGGCAACCCCCTGACCGACTACCTGCGCAGCCACTACCCCCGGATAACACTGGTCGAAACAGAGAGTATTTACCGCGCAACAGAGTTACTGGCAGAGGGTGAAGTACAAGGCGCCGTCAATACCCTGGTGATTGCCAACTACTTGCTCGCCTCGCAAATGTTTCGGGACCGTTTGCAAATCAGCGCCACCCTCGGCACCCAGCCTGCAACCTTTGCCCTCGCCACTGCCCGGGATGCCACCGAGTTGAACTCAATCCTCAACAAGGCCCTGCTGAGCATTGCGCCGGATGAACTGGGCATCATCAACAGCCGCTGGCGCGGCTATGCCCCGGCATCCGACAGCTACTGGCGCAACTACCATCGCCTGATTTACCAGATCATCATCGGTACCGGCCTGTTGCTGTTGCTGTCCCTGGTGTGGAATGCCTACATGCGCCGCCAGATCCGCCATCGAAAAATGGCCGAGCGGGCCCTCAGCGATCAATTTGAATTCATGCGGGCAATGGTCAATGGCACGCCTCATCCCATTTATGTCCGTGATCGCGAAGGTATTCTGAAAACCTGCAATGACAGCTACCTGCAAGCCTTTTCAGCCCGGCGTGAAGACGTCATTGGCAAAACGGTGATGCAGGCCTGCGGCTTGCTGAGCAATGAGTGCGAAGCACACGATTATCAGGCCGACTACTTGCGCGTCATGGCTGAGGGCACCCCGCTGGTCCTGGATCGCCCGCTCAATATCGGCGGTAAAACCTTCACCATCTATCACTGGATCCTGCCCTTCCGCGACTCTCTGGGCGAGGTCCAGGGCATTATCGGAGGCTGGATTGACATCAGTGAACGGCGCCACCTTATGGACGAACTGCGCGCCGCCAAAGAACTGGCCGACGACGCCAACCGCGCCAAAAGCACCTTTCTGGCCACCATGAGCCATGAAATCCGTACACCGATGAATGCCGTGATCGGTTTGCTGGAACTCACCCTCAAGCGCGCCGACCAGGGGCACCTCGACCGCCCCTCCATTGAGGTGGCCTACCACTCGGCCAAGGACCTGCTGGAATTGATCGGCGATATTCTCGATATTGCCCGGATCGAATCAGGCCGCCTTAACCTGTCTCCGGAGCGCGTCAACCTGCGCAACCTGGCCCATTCGGTGATCAGGGTGTTTGACGGCCTGGCCAGGCAAAAAAACCTCACGCTCTCCCTGCGCTTCCATGCCCGGGGCGATGCGCCCGATGTGCTGATCGACCCGCTGCGTTTCAAGCAAATCCTGACCAACCTGGTGAGCAATGCGATCAAGTTCACCCGCCAGGGCCAGGTCACCCTGGCGATCAACCTTTTGCCTGCCAGCACCCCCGACCACACCGAGCTGCAACTGAGTGTCCAGGACACAGGCATCGGTATCAGTGATCGCGATCAGGCCCGTCTGTTTGAGCCCTTCGCCCAGGCCGAAAACAGCGGGCAACTGGCCCTCAGCGGTGCAGGTCTTGGCCTGCTGATCTGCCGCAGCCTGTGCGAAATGATGGGGGGCACGCTGGAACTGAGCAGCCAGGTAAACGTGGGCACCCTGGTTGAGATAAAGCTCAGGCTGCCCACCTTGCCGCCCTGCCTGAGCAGCGCCGCGCATGAACCGGTAATCAACCCTGCGGCGCACCGCTTGAACGTGCTGGTGGTAGACGATCATCCCGCCAATCGATTGCTGATGTGCCAGCAACTGGGGTATCTGGGGCATCGTTTCACCACGGAACACGATGGCGCTGTCGGCTTCAAAACCTGGAAAGAAGGCACATTCGACCTGGTCATTGCCGACTGCAACATGCCCGTCATGAACGGTTATGACCTCACCAGGGCCATACGCCAGTACGAGCAGGCGTCGCAGCAACGGCCATGCACCGTGCTGGGCTTTACTGCCAACGCCCAGCCTGAGGAGCGCCAGCGCTGCGCAATGGCCGGGATGGACGACTGCCTGTTCAAACCCATCAGCCTGACCCTGCTCAGCCAGCACCTGGCAGCCCTGGTACCGCTCGACACTGGCAACGAGGCCTTCAACCTGGAATCCCTCAACGCGCTTTCAGGCGGTGATAACGAACGCAAGCAACGCTTGCTGGAAGAGCTGCTGCGCAGCAATGGCCAGGATCTCAAGGCCCTGATGCACCTGCCCGACAACGGCGACCTGAAGCCATTTGCCGATATTGCTCACCGGATCAAAGGCGCGGCCCGCATCGTCGGTGCCGCGCATCTGATCAAGCACTGCGAAATACTGGAGCACGCCAGCCCGTCCAACCTCATCCAGGCGCGCAATGACGTACAAGCCGCCATGCAGGCCCTGGAGCAGGTATTGGCCCGCCAACTTCAAAAGTTGGCCAGCGGCACCTGAGCGCCAACCGCAAAACCGGCCAATGGCTGAGCAGGTTGGCCCGGTTTCACTATGCTTAAAGGCATCGGCAGGTGAACCAATCGCGGAGTAACTGCTCATGCGCAATGTTGCGCAATCCCGGAAGCGCCAACTGCCGCTGCATGTTCACATTAGTGCGATGTTTACATGTTTGTTGCTCCTGCTGGGCCTGGTGCTGGGTGTGTTCAACTACCAGCAAACCACCCAGGTCATTCTCACCAGCAGCCAGAAACTGTTCGGTTACCTGGAGCAGGATGTTCAACGCGACCTGCTCGACGCCTACCAACCCATCAGGCATGCCCTGAACCTGTTGACCCTCAGCCCTGCCGCCGTGACCGACCAGCCCGAGCGGCGAAGGGGGCTGCTGCTGCCTTTCGTGCAAACACTTGAAGACAACCACAGTTTGTCAGCCCTGTATCTGGGGGATGACAACGGCAACCTCTTTCTCGTCAGGCCGTTGCGCAACGAGGCCATCAGGCTCCAGCTCCAGGCCCCAGACCAAGCCCGCTACGAAGTCTGGTCGATAACCCGCTCGGCACGACAAGGTGGCGTTGAGTCAAAAAAAGTGTACCTGGATGCGGCCCTGACCGAGCTGGCACAGCGAACTATTGCCAATGAAACCTATGACCCCCGCAGCCGAAAATGGTTTATCCCGGCACATGCCGAGCACGATCAAACCACCACTAACCCTTATCTGTTTTTTTCCACCCACGAAGTTGGCACAACACTGGCCAAACGCAGCGCTGGCAACACGGTGCTAGGTGCCGACGTGACCCTGTCGCAACTGTCCGCCACCCTGGCTGCGCATCAGATAACACCCAGCACGCAAGTCGTGTTGTACGGCGCCGATGACCGCGCCATCGCTTACCCGGACTTCAGCAAGCTGCTCACCGCGCAAGACCCGGAAAACCTGCCAAAAATCGCGGAATTGAACCCGGCCCTGGGCTACCTGGTCAGCCAGGGCCCAGACGTCCAGCAGCGTCTGTACGATGGCCAGCGCCAATGGGTCGTGACACGGTTCAACGTCGAGGATGGCGGGACCAATGCCTTGCAATTGGCCATGATGGTGCCGGAAGACGAATTGCTGGCCGATGCCTATCGGCTCAGATGGCAGGGTGCCCTGGTGACACTGGCGGCCCTGCTGCTGTGCCTGCCGATGGGCTGGGTGACCTCGCGCTTGCTGGTCAAGCCCTTGCAGGCGCTGGTCCGCGAAGCCGATGCCATTCGGCGGTTCGATTTCAACTACCCCCTGAAGCAGAAATCGATCGTGCTTGAAATCGACCAGTTGGAGGGGTCGATGTCACGCATGAAAGAAACCCTCGCCAGTTTTTTTGAAATCACCTCCAGCCTCTCGGCCCACACCCGTTTTGAGCCATTGCTGCAGTCGGTTTTGCTGGAAACGATCAAGATTGCCCAGGCACAGGCCGGCCTGATCTACCTGACACAAAACGACAGCCGCCAACTGGAGTTGAAGGGACTGATCATCAATGGCCAGCCCCAGGACCTGACCCCCCAACTGCAGCCGGATATAGACCCAGACAGCAGCGACAATCCGTCGTGGCTACAAGGCTTGTTCCAGGGCCATGACAGCGTCGCCCATTCGCTCAGCCTTGAGCAGGCGGGGGATTTGCAGCCAATCATGGCGCAACTGGGCAGCCAGAGTATCCACCTGATCGGTATTCGCCTGCACAACCGCCACGGCGAAACCGTGGGCATTTTGCTGCTGGTGTTGAACGACAGCGGTTCCAGTGACGACCAGGACCACTTGCGGGCTGATCGCATCGCCTTTATCCAGGCCGTCTCCGGCACCGCGGCTGTATCGATCGAAAGCCAGCGCCTGCAAGCACGTCAGAAGCATCTGCTGGATGCCCTGATTCAACTGCTGGCGGGCGCCATCGACGCCAAAAGCCCCTATACCGCCAGCCATTGCCAACGGGTGCCGACCCTCACCCTGATGCTGGCCCAGGCAGCGGCCGCCAGCCAGCAGCCCGAATTCGAGCAGTACAACCCCTCGCAAGAACAGTGGGAAGCCCTGCGCATCGCGGCCTGGCTACATGACTGCGGCAAAGTCACAACGCCCGAATATGTGGTCGACAAAGCCACCAAGCTTGAAACCCTGTACGACCGCATCCACGAAATCCGCACCCGCTTTGAAGTGCTCAAGCGCGATACCTGGGTCGACTACTGGCAAGCTCGCGCCCGGGGTGGCGATGATGCGCAATTGAGTGAACGGCGCGAAGCCAGCCTGGCGGCGCTGGACCAGGACTTCGCCTTTGTCGCGCAATGCAACCTGGGCGGCGAGGCCATGCAGGAGGCCGACCTTGAGCGTTTGAACACCATTGCCCGGCGTACCTGGAAGCGAACGCTGGATGATCGGCTGGGGGTGTCCTGGGAAGAGAACAAGCGCCAGTCAACCCGTGAGGAGCACGACCTGCCGGTGACCGAACAGCTGCTGGCCGACAAGCCCGAGCACCTGTTCCTTCGCCCTGAAGCCGACCTGATTGACCCTGAAAACCCCTGGGGCTTCAAGCTCGAGGTGCCACCGTACAAGTTCAACCGGGGTGAACTGTATAACCTGAGCACCCGGCGCGGCACCTTGACCAACGAGGAACGCTACATCATCAACAACCACATCGTGCAGACCATCCTGATGCTCAGCAGCCTGCCCCTGCCCGCCTACTTGAGCAACATTGCCGAAATCGCCGGCGGGCATCACGAAAAAATGGACGGGACCGGCTATCCGAAACGCCTGAAACGCGAAGAGATGAGCCTGGAGTCACGGATGATGGCGATTGCCGATATTTTCGAGGCATTAACCGCCTCGGACCGCCCCTATAAACGCAGCAAGACGTTAAGCGAAGCCCTGAGCATCATGGCCACCATGTGCCACGATGCACATATTGACCCACAACTGTTCGCGCTATTTATGCGCGAACAGGTGTTTATGCAGTATGCCCGGCAGTTTCTCGACCCGGAACAAATCGACCCGGTCGATATCGACGCCCTGATGCTCAAGGCCGGGCTAAGCGGCTAGCGGCCTCAGCACTCGCTCAAACGCAAGAAGATCGCAGCCAGGGCTTCAATGCCCTGCTGGTCCTGCTCGCTGAAGCGCCCGATGCTCGGGCTGTCCAGATCCAGCACGCCAATCAGGCGGCCATCCTTGATCAAGGGCACCACCAACTCGCTGTTGGAAGCACTGTCACACGCAATATGCCCGGCAAATGCATGCACATCTTCAACCCGCTGGGTCTGCCGGCTCGCCGCCGCAGCCCCGCACACGCCCCGCCCGAACGGGATACGAACACAGGCAATCTGCCCCTGAAACGGGCCCAGTACCAGTTCTTCATTGCGGTTGAGGTAGAAACCGGCCCAGTTCAGATCATCAAGCTGGTGATACAAAAACGCCGAGAACTGTGCAGCATTGGCAATAAAGTCACGCTCATCTGCCAACAACGACTCCAGCTGAGCCTGCAACAGGGTGTAGCCGTTCAGGCCTGCACCTGTGGCGTTCAAATCAATCATTCACTTGCTCCAACAATTTCAAACCCACCCAATAACGCGCGAACTGATAGGCGCAACGGCCGTTGCGGTTGCCACGCCCGGTCGCCCAGCGCACGGCCAGAATATCCAGTGCCTCGTCGCGTTGCCACTGCAAACCGGCTTTGCGGGCCAATACCTCGATCCAGTGCTCGACCACACTCAAAAAATGATCCTGGGTAAAGGGATAGAATGACAGCCACAGGCCAAAACGGTCAGACAAGGCGATCTTGTCTTCCACGGCCTCATTGGGGTGCAACTCACCGTCAACGTTCTTCCAGTTCTCGTTGTCGCTTTCCTTTTCCGGCACCAGGTGCCGACGGTTCGAGGTGGCGTAGAGCAGCACGTTATCCGGCGCTTGCTCCAGCGAGCCATCCAGCACACTTTTCAGCACCCGGTAATCACTCTCGCCAGCTTCAAACGACAGGTCATCGCAAAACAGCACAAAGCGCTGGGGCAAGCCCTGCAACTGCTCAACCACGCGCGGCAGGTCGGCCAGGTGATCGCGTTCGATCTCGATCAGACGCAGCCCCGCATGGCCATACTCGGCCAGCAAGGCACGAATGATTGAAGACTTGCCGGTGCCTCGCGAGCCCCAGAGCAGGGCGTGGTTAGCAGGCAATCCATCGAGAAACTGTTTGGTGTTGCGCCCCAACTGGTCACGCTGGTTATCCACCCCGATCAAGTCCGAAAGGCGCATTTCAAGGCTGACGTGCAACGGCATCAGATAGCCTGAGCGACCTTCACGCTGCCACCTGGCTGCCAGGCACTGGTCCCACTCGATCGATTCGCGCTGCGCCGGCAGCAAAGGTTCAAGACGTGCAAGGACCGCTTCGGCCCGTTCCAGAAAGGCATCCAGTTTAGAATTCACAACATTTCCTCGGACTGATACACAATGATGGCACATTGCCATTGCCAGAATTCGACAGCCATCCGCAAAATGACTCACTCGGCTAACCGCAGGCAGCTCAATCAGGCTGCCGATTGACCTACTAATCGACTACTCTTGCACCCCGCAAGAAATGGAAACAGGTGCTGCACCCCAATGGATACAAAACTCACCCATCGCCTGTCTTTCAAACAAGCCAAGCTGACTGTGCTGGTTGGGCTGGTGCTCGGGGCCATGCTGAGCCTGCTGCAAATCGGCATCGATTATGCCAGTGAAAACGCCGCCATCAATCGTGAAATCCAGTCACTGCTTGAGATCAGCCACAACCCGGCATCGCGCATTGCCTACAACCTTGACGCCGAGCTGGCCCAGGAACTGTTGCAGGGCCTGTTGCGCTCACCGGCGATCATCAGTGCGCAACTGGTCGATAGCGACGGCGTAGTCCTTTCGGCGGTGCAGGATCAACCCGAAAGCGGGCGCTACCGGGCCTTGAGCGACTTTCTGTTTGGTGCCAACCGCTCATTTGATGAGCGCCTGTACTTCAACCACCTGCCTGAAATGAGCATGGGCATGCTGCACCTGGAAGTGGACACCTACCCTTTCGGCAAACGATTTTTGCAGCGTGCAGAAGTCACCTTGCTCAGCGGCTTTATCCGCAGCTTCATCCTGACCTTTATCTTGATGGGGCTGTTTTATGTGATGCTGACCAAGCCGCTGGTGCGGGTGATTCGCGAACTCAGCCAGCGCAAGCCCGGCCACCCCGGTCAATCACGGATGCACTGCCCCCCCGGTCACGAAGACGACGAAATTGGCGTATTGGTCAACGCTGCCAACCAGCAGTTCGAAGCCATGACCCTGGAGATGGAACACCGGCGCCGTGCCGAAAACAGCCTCACTGACTACCTGGCCCGGCTGGAAACCATCGTTTCACAGCGCACCCAAGAGCTGGAAACAATCAACGAGCAACTGCGTCACTCCAATGAAGAGCTGGAAGCTGCGCGCAGCACGGCACTGGAAATGGCCCAGGCCCGCGCCGCGTTCCTGGCCAATATGAGCCACGAAATCCGCACCCCGCTCAATGGCCTGCTGGGCATGCTGGCGCTGTGCCTGGACAGCCCGCTGAATGCCGAGCAACACCAGCAACTGTCCATTGCCCACGACTCGGGCAAGGTTCTGGTCGAACTGCTCAACGACATTCTCGACCTGTCCAAATTCGATGCTGGCCAACTGGAGCTGGAGCATATTGCTTTCGACCTGGGTACGTTGATCGAAGACACCGCCAACCTGTTGTCACAAAACGCCGCGCCCAGCGTGGAGCTGACGTGCCTGATCGACCCGGATTTCCCGGCATTGGTACTCGGCGACCCGACCCGGGTCCGCCAGATTGTCAGCAACCTGCTGTCCAATGCCCTGAAATTTACCCGCTTCGGCCGGGTGGATGTGCGCCTCAGCGCGCAAAACGATCAAGTGCGTATCGAAGTGTGCGACACCGGTATCGGCATCGCCCAGGAAGCACAAGCGAGAATTTTCCGCCCCTTTACCCAGGCAGGGGCAGCCATCACCCGCCAGTTTGGCGGCACCGGGTTAGGCCTGGCGCTGACCAACAGCCTGTGTGAAGTGATGCACGGGCGGCTGACCATCAGCTCGGAAGTCGGCTTTGGCAGCCAGTTTTGCGCCGAACTCCCGCTGCCCTGCCATACCCCGGCGATCAAGCAAAAACCGCTGTGCGGGCGGGTGATTGGCGTCAGCGCGGCGAGCAGTGGCTTGAGCGAACTGCTCAGCAGCTATTTGCCACTCTGGGGGCTGGACTACAAGCGTTATTCCCTGAACGACTCCTTGGCGGGCACCGATCCTGACCTGCTGATCACCGACTGCCCCGAGTGCCTGTTTGGCCTGCGGCCTGCCATCAACGCGCCCATTCTGCTGGTGACCGCCTATGGCAACTTCATGCCCGGCGATCAAGTCAATGCATTGGCCCCCCTGCAACAAAAAGCCCGACCGCTGTCGCGTTACGCGCTGTATAAAACCTTGCAGCACCTGCTGCTCAAAGATGACGACGTAACCCCTGGCGCGCGCCGCGACAGCGCCCCTGCCCAGCGCCGGGCACGGATTCTTCTGGTTGAAGACAACCCGGTCAACCAGTTGGTGGCCAAGGGCATGCTGAGCAAACTGGGCTGTGATGTGAGGGTGGCGGCGCATGGTGGCGAAGCCCTGAGCCTGCTGGAGCAGAAGACCTTTGATCTGGTGTTGATGGACTGCAACATGCCGGTGATGGATGGCTACGAGGCTACCCGGCAAATTCGCCAGCGCGGGCGCTGGCCGAAACTGCCCATCGTGGCCCTGACGGCCAATGCCATGCCCGAAGAACGCGAACGCTGTCGCTCGGCGGGCATGAACGACTACCTGGCCAAACCGTTTCGACGTGAAGAGCTGGCGACGCTGATTGACGTGTGGGTGCCGCAAAAAGCCTGAAAGAGACAGTTTTGTGTGGCCGCTGACGAGTGGAGCGAGGCTGCGTCACGCCGGACGCAGCCTCGCTGCGCGAGTCAGCGACTACAAGGGGCCAGCACTTAACGCAGCAGCGCCTCGATATCGGCCTTGAGCGCCTCGGGCTTGGTGGTCGGGGCATAACGCTTGACGCTCTGGCCATCGCCGCTGACCAGGAACTTGGTGAAGTTCCACTTGATCCCCTGCGACCCCAGCAATCCCGGCGCACGCTTCTTGAGCTGGACAAACAAGGGATGGGCCTTGGGGCCATTGACGTCCACCTTCTTGAACAGCGGGAAGCTCACGCCAAAGTTCAGCTCGCAAAACTCGGAAATGGCCGCTTCGTCGCCCGGCTCCTGCTGGCCAAACTGGTTGCACGGAAACCCCAGGATCACCAAACCCTGGTCGCGATACTGCTGCCACAGCGCCTCTAGCCCCTTGTACTGCGGGGTAAAGCCACATTTGCTGGCCGTATTGACCACCAACACGGCTTTGCCCGGGAAATCCGCCAGGGTTTTCGGCTCGCCGCCAAGAGTGGTGCATGGGATATCGAACAGGTTGTCGTGCATGACGGCGCCTCAAAAGGTCAGTTGCGGGGAACCAGGTCCAGGCACACCGAGTTGATGCAGTAGCGCAACCCGGTGGGTGGTGGACCATCAGGGAATACATGGCCCAGGTGCGCATCACATTTGGCGCAGACCACTTCGGTACGCACCATGCCGTGGCTCACGTCACGGATCTCGACCATCGCACTGTCGCCAATGGGCTGGTAAAAGCTCGGCCAGCCACAGCCGGAATCAAATTTGGCGCTGGAATCGAACAATGGCGCGTTGCAGCAAATGCAGTGATAAACGCCGTCGGTTTTGGTGCCGTTGTATTTGCCCGAAAACGGCCGTTCGGTGCCTTTGAGCCGGCACACGTTGTATTGCTCCGGATCGAGCATGGCCTTCCATTCGTCCAGGGTTTTGTTCAACTTTTCCATGCTTATGCCTCTGCAACTGAAAAACCCCGACCAGTGGCTTTTCCAGGGGTCGGGTGGCACGTATGATTGCGCCTCGTTAAACACCAGTCTGGCACCCGCCCCAACTGCATTCAAACGGATTCTTGAAGCAAAGCGGTGTTAGCCACTGTGTGCAAACACAGAATTTCCCAGTGCCGTGGTCATCACAGCGCCTGGATCGTTCATTTTCGGGATCACATCGCCATGCAGGTCAGCAAATCAAACAAGCTCGCCAACGTCTGTTATGACATTCGCGGCCCGGTGCTCAAGCACGCCAAGCGTCTGGAGGAGGAAGGCCAGCGCATCCTCAAGCTGAATATCGGCAACCCCGCACCCTTTGGATTTGAAGCGCCGGACGAAATCCTCCAGGACGTGATCCGCAACTTGCCGACTGCCCAGGGCTACAGCGACTCCAAAGGCCTGTTCAGCGCCCGCAAGGCCGTGATGCAGTACTACCAGCAAAAACAGGTGGAAGGGGTCGGCATCGAAGACATCTACCTGGGCAACGGCGTGTCCGAGCTGATCGTGATGTCGCTGCAAGCGCTGCTCAACAATGGCGACGAAGTGCTGGTACCTGCACCTGACTACCCGCTGTGGACTGCCGCCGTGACCCTGGCCGGCGGCCACCCGGTACACTACCTGTGTGACGAGCAAGCCAACTGGTGGCCTGATCTTGAGGATATAAAAGCCAAGATCACCCCCAACACCAAGGCGATGGTCATCATCAACCCGAACAACCCGACCGGTGCGGTGTATTCCAAGGAAGTGCTGCTGGGCATGCTGGAAATTGCCCGCCAACACAACCTGGTGGTGTTCTCGGACGAAATTTACGACAAGATCCTCTACGATGACGCCGTGCATATCTGCACCGCGTCCCTGGCCCCGGACGTGCTGTGCCTGACCTTCAACGGCCTGTCCAAGTCGTACCGGGTGGCGGGTTTCCGCTCGGGCTGGATTGCCATCTCCGGGCCCAAGCAAAACGCCCAGGGCTATATCGAAGGCATCGATATGCTGGCCAACATGCGCCTGTGCGCCAACGTGCCCAGCCAGCACGCCATCCAGACCGCACTGGGCGGCTACCAGAGCATCAATGACCTGGTCCTGCCCAACGGCCGTTTGCTGGAGCAGCGCAACCGCACCTGGGAACTGCTCAACGACATCCCTGGGGTCAGCTGCGTAAAACCGATGGGGGCGCTGTACGCATTCCCGCGTATCGACCCGAAAGTGTGCCCGATCCTCAACGACGAAAAATTCGTGCTGGACCTGCTGCTCTCGGAAAAACTGCTGGTGGTGCAAGGCACGGCATTCAACTGGCCGTGGCCTGACCACTTCCGCGTGGTGACCCTGCCGCGTGTCGACGAGCTGGACATGGCCATCGGCCGAATCGGTAACTTCCTGAAGACCTACCGTCAGTAATTTCTGAGCACGCTGTGCGACCAATCAAAAGTCGCACAGCATGTGTCAGATGAAACATTCTTCACGCAGTGCCTGCTGTCGCCCTCTTTCCCCCTCAAAAAACCCCTGCAAACGACAAAGCCCCGTGTTTATTGGCTTGAGGTGGAACTTCTGGCGCAGAAAAACGTTCCTTCATATTAGGAAATGCCCCGCATGCAACTAGAATCAGGCTGAAGGACACAGTTTGAAATAGTCACTTGGTTGAATAGCCCGGGGCAGCACCTTATATACCCGCATACGGCAACACCTTTAAGACGAGGAGATTCTTACAACCATGATGCGCATTCTGCTGTTTTTGGCCACTAACCTGGCGGTCGTGCTGATTGCCAGCATCACCTTGAGCCTGTTCGGCTTCGACGGGTTCATGGCGGCCAACGGGGTTGATCTGAACCTCAGTCAGCTGTTGGTGTTCTGTGCGGTCTTTGGTTTTGCAGGGTCTTTGTTCTCGCTGTTCATCTCCAAATGGATGGCGAAGATGAGCACCAGCACCCAGGTGATCACTCAACCTCGTACTCGTCATGAACAATGGTTGATGCAAACCGTTGAGCAATTGTCCCGCGAGGCGGGAATCAAAATGCCTGAAGTGGGGATTTTCCCTGCCTATGAGGCGAATGCCTTTGCCACAGGCTGGAACAAAAACGATGCCCTGGTCGCTGTCAGCCAGGGTTTGCTCGAGCGTTTTTCGCCCGATGAAGTCAAAGCGGTACTGGCCCACGAGATCGGCCACGTTGCCAACGGTGACATGGTCACCCTGGCACTGGTGCAGGGCGTGGTGAACACCTTCGTGATGTTCTTCGCACGGATCATCGGCAACTTTGTCGACAAGGTGGTGTTCAAGAACGATGAAGGCCGCGGCATTGCCTACTACGTCGCGACCATTTTCGCCGAACTGGTCCTGGGCTTCCTGGCCAGCGCCATTGTGATGTGGTTCTCGCGCAAGCGTGAGTTCCGCGCTGACGAAGCCGGTGCGCAGCTTGCCGGCACCTCGGCCATGATCAGCGCCCTGCAGCGCTTGCGCTCCGAACAGGGCCTGCCGGTTCACATGCCGGACACCATGGCGGCTTTCGGTATCAACGGCGGCCTCAAGCAAGGCCTGGCGCGGATGTTCATGAGCCACCCGCCACTGGAAGAACGTATCGATGCTCTGCGTCGCCGCGGCTAACCCACGGCAAACACAAAAAAGGGCGACTGCGGTCGCCCTTTTTTGTGCCTGCGATTTCGCTCAGGCGGTTTTTTCCAGGCGATACACCCGCTCCACCAGGCGCGTCACCCCGCCCTTGAGGAACTTCCATTCCTGATCGAGCACATCGGGTTGCTCAATGATTTCCAGCGTCCAGGCAGGTGCCAGCAGGCTCTGCACCTCGGCGTCCGGCACCGAAAACGGCGGGCCGTTCATTTGTGACTGATCGTAGTCGAGGGTTATCAACAGGCCACGGCAACCGCTCGGCAGAATCCGGTTCAGGTGCTGAGCGTAGGCAGCGCGCATTTCGGCAGGCAATGCAATGGTTGCAGCACGGTCATACAGCCCCACACAGGACACCACGTCAGCCTCCGTCAGGGCGAACACGTCACCGCACAGGATCGTCACCGGGCCTGCCTCGTACACCTTGAAGGCGCCCTGCTGGCGAATCTGTGGCTCGACCTGCTGCTCGCTGAAAAACTGCTCCACGGCCGTCTGCGTCAGCTCCACCCCCAGCACTTCATGACCGTTGGCCGCCAACCAGCTCATATCCAGGCTCTTGCCACACAGCGGCACCAGCACACACCCGCCCTGCTCAAGGCCCAAAGCGGGCCAAAGGCGCGGCAGGTATGGGTTGACCTGTTGCAGGTGAAAGCCGATCTGATTGCGATCCCAGCGGTCGTGCCAAAATTCGGGCTGCATGATTCACCTTTAAATTCGATAGATAAGTACTAAAACTTATATTGGATTTAGATCAATGATCGGGATGAAGATGACGCATCTTAACTTTGAGGACATCGTTCATGCTCCCCAGCCTGTTTATTTCCCACGGCTCCCCCATGCTAGCACTGGAACCGGGCGCCAGTGGCCCGGCGCTCAAACGCCTGGCGGCCGAACTGCCGCGACCAACAGCCATTGTGCTGGTGTCCGCGCATTGGGAAAGCCCCGACCTGCGGGTCGCCAGCAACCCGGCGCCCGAGACCTGGCACGACTTCGGCGGCTTCCCGCCAGCCCTGTTTGCCGTGCAATACCCGGCGCCCGGCGAGCCTGCATTGGCGGCGCGGATCGCCGCGCTGCTGGCAGACAACGGCCTGCCGGCCCGGCTGGACGCCAGACGGCCTTTTGACCACGGTGCCTGGGTGCCACTGTCATTAATGTACCCGGACGCAGATATTCCGGTGGTGCAGGTGTCGCTGCCCAGCCAGCTTGGCCCGGTTGGCCAGACCAAAGTCGGGCATGCACTGGCGGCCCTGCGCAGCGAGGGCGTGCTGATCATCGGCTCGGGCAGCATCACCCACAACCTGCGCGAACTGGACTGGCACGCCGGCCCTGAGAGCATCGAGCCCTGGGCCAAGGCTTTCCGTGACTGGATGATCGACAAACTGGCAGCTGATGATGAAACCGCACTGCATGCCTATCGCACACAGGCGCCTTTCGCCGCCAAAAACCACCCCAGCGACGAGCACCTGCTGCCGTTGTATTTTGCCCGCGCCGCGGGCGGCCCGTTCAGCATTGCCCACCAGGGCTGGACGCTGGGCGCGCTGGGCATGGATATCTACCGGTTTGGCTAGCGCCCCATATCCTGTGGGAGCGGGCTTGCTCGCGATGCTGGCGGCGCGGTAGCGCAGTTGAACGGCGTCGATGCCATCGCGAGCAAGCCCGCTCCCACAAAGGCCAGCCAGTACAAATGACGGACAAAAAAAATCCCCGCACCAGGCGGGGATTTTTTTAGCGATCAATCACTGCAACAGTGATTAATCTTCGCGGTAGCGACGCAGTTTCAACTGCTTGCCAGCAACGCGGGTGTCTTTCAGTTTGGCCAGCAAACCTTCCAGACCGGCTTCCGGCAGTTCTACCAGGCTGAAGCTGTCACGCACCTGGATGCGACCGATCGCTTCACGCGCCAGGCCACCCTCGTTGAGGATAGCGCCCAGCAGGTTCTTGGCAGCGATACCGTCACGCGCACCCAGCGCGGTACGGCAACGAGCACGGCCTTCAGCCAATGGAACCGGAGCACGACGCTCACGATCACCACGATCCGGACGGTCACCCGAACGCTCGGAACGCTCACGCGGTGCGCTGTTCGGCACCAGTGGACGCTCACGCTCGATGGCGGCCAGGGTCAGGGCCTGACCGTTGGTGGCCTTGCGCAGCAGAGCAGCGGCCAGGGCACGCGGGCTGCAACCGATATCAGCAATCAGGCGATCCAGCAGATCACCGTGAGTAGCTTCAGCGTCAGCAACCAGCGGCGTCAGGCTGTTGGTCAACTTCTTGATGCGAGCATCCAGAACAGCCTGGGCATCCGGCAGGCGGACTTCCGCAACCTTCTGACCGGTTACACGCTCGATCACTTGCAGCATGCGGCGCTCACGCGGAGTCACCAGCAGCAGTGCACGACCTTCGCGACCGGCACGGCCAGTACGGCCGATACGGTGAACGTAGGACTCTGGATCGTAAGGCATGTCAACGTTGAACACGTGAGTGATACGTGGAACATCAAGACCACGTGCCGCTACGTCGGTCGCCACAACGATGTCCAGACGGCCATCCTTGAGGGAGTCGATCACGCGCTCACGCTGGTTCTGGGCGATGTCACCGTTCAGTGCAGCAGCCTTGTAGCCTTTGGCTTCAAGGGCGCTGGCCAGGTCCAGGGTCGCTTGCTTGGTGCGAACGAACATGATCAGGGCGTCGAAATCTTCAACTTCCAGCAGGCTCAATACAGCCGAGGTCTTCTGGTCAGCGTGAACCAACAGGTGAGCCTGTTCGATCGCGGTAACGGTCTGAGTCTTGGTCTGGATCTTCACGTGTTGCGGATCGCGCAGATGGCGTTCGGCAATGGCACGGATCGACTGCGGCAAGGTTGCCGAGAACAATACGGTCTGACGGGTTGGCGGAAGTGCCTTGAAGATAACTTCAAGATCGTCCATGAAACCCAGTTTCAACATTTCGTCAGCTTCGTCCAGAACCAGGTGGTTCACGGTCGACAGCACTTTTTCGTCACGACGCAGGTGGTCGCACAGACGGCCCGGAGTGGCGACAACGATCTGTGCGCCATTACGGATTGCTTTCAGTTGTGGACCCATAGGGGCGCCGCCGTAAACGGCCACAACGGTAACGCCCGGCATTTGCTTGGCGTAGGTTTCGAAAGCGGTTGCTACTTGCAGCGCCAACTCACGGGTTGGCGCCAGGATCAGGGCTTGCGGCTCGCGCTTAGCAGGATCGATGCGGTGCAGGATCGGCAGGGCGAACGCGGCGGTTTTACCCGTACCGGTTTGCGCCTGACCAATCATGTCGTGACCGGCCATGATGATCGGGATCGATTGCTGCTGAATAGCCGAAGGTTCTTCGTAGCCAGTCGCAATGACAGCAGAAAGAATGTTCGGGTTAAGATTAAAAGCGGCGAAGCCGCCGGTTTCCTGGGTCATGGGTCTGCCTCTAAGTGCATCCGCAAAGACCCATGCTCCAAAGCTGCGCATGCCGTGTAAGACTCAAGAGTCGCCCTGGCTGCTTTGTCGGCGGGGATTTGCGAAAACGTTAAATGAATGGAGCGTTCAGGAGTTGTCCGCGAAACGGACGAGCAGCCGAAGCGTGCTTCGGGAAATGCGACACCTAAACGTGGCCCGGCTAAAGGCCGGCGCGCACTATACCGGATTTATCAAAAAAAAGAAGGGGTTTTTTGCTGTAAAAACGCCTGTACCCCTCTGTAGACCGGGCTTTAACGATTTTTTCGTCCCTGAAAAAGCGTTTCGTGCCGGGCCACCCTGGGGCAAACGCTAAAACGTTTCACCGTCGGGCATCAGGTTGCCGGGCGAATTGCCTTGATCAGCGACTCCAGCGAATAGCCCAGACGCGGTGCCAGGGCTTGCGCACGAACGGTCAGCGCGTCGATGTCCAGGGTCTGTTCCAGATCGGCAGGCACCATCAGGATCACGTTACCCTCCTTGACCGGCAGCTCCCAGTAATGGCGGTGATACAGGCCGCGCAACAGGGCAGCACCTAGCGGCTTGCCATCATCGGTGGCCCACTGGTTGATGATCAGCCAGCCGTTGGGGGCCAGTTTTTTCTGGCAGCTTTCAAGAAAGGTCCAGGCCAGATGCCCCGCAGCCGGACCCAGGTCGTTGTACAGATCGACAAAAATCAAGTCCGCCGGCTCTGCACTGTCGAGCAGTTCAAGTGCATCGCCAATGCGTATAAATAACCGCGGATCATCGTCCAGGCCCAGGTATTCAATGGCCAGGCGTGGCACATCAGGGCGCAGCTCGATGGCTTCGACATCTTCCAGGGGCAAGAATTTCAGGCAGGCCTGGGTCAGGGTTCCGGCGCCCAGCCCCAGGAACAACGCGCTTTCCGGGGCGTCATGGCACAGCGCACCGATCAGCATGGCACGGGTGTAATCGTACTCCAGCCAGCTGGGGTCAGCGGTGAACACGCAACTTTGCTCGATTGCATCGCCAAATTCGAGGAAACGGTAGTCAGCCACTTCCAGTACCCGAATCATGCCGAAGTCATCGTGAACTTCGGCGAGCAGACGCTCTACGCGCTCCTCAGACATTTCCACTCCTTGCCGCGCTCCGGCACTACCCGCAACGCTGAAAAAACAGCCACTCGATAGCGAGCGCAAAGGCGCGATTGTCGGCCATTGCAGCGCAACAGGTCACGCACTAATTGCTGCTAACATGGGCCACCCCCAACAAATACTAGAGTCTGCGATGAGCCCAATCTGGACCCCTGACAGCTGGCGCGCCCTGCCGATCCAGCAACAACCCCACTACCCGGACGCTGCGCACCTGCTGCGCGTCGAGCAAAGCCTGGCCAGTTACCCGCCGCTGGTGTTTGCCGGGGAAGCCCGCGAGCTGCGCCGCCAGTTTGCCGAAGTCACTCAAGGTCGGGCGTTTCTGCTTCAGGGCGGCGATTGCGCTGAAAGTTTTGCCGAATTTTCGGCGGCGAAGATTCGCGACACCTTCAAGGTGTTGCTGCAAATGGCCATTATCATGACCTTCGCGGCAGGTTGCCCGGTGGTCAAGGTCGGTCGCATGGCCGGGCAATTCGCCAAGCCGCGCTCGGCCAATGATGAAACCATCAACGGCGTGACCCTGCCGGCCTACCGTGGCGATATCGTCAACGGCATCGGCTTTGATGAAAAAAGCCGCGTGCCCGATCCGGAGCGCCTGCTGCAGTCCTATCACCAGTCCACCGCCACCCTGAACCTGCTGCGCGCCTTTGCCCAGGGCGGTTTTGCCGACCTGCACCAGGTACACAAGTGGAACCTGGACTTTATCGCCAACTCGGCGCTGGCGGCAAAATACAGCCAACTGGCCGACCGCATCGACGAGACCCTGGCCTTTATGCGCGCCTGCGGCATGGACAGCTCGCCGCAACTGCGTGAAACCAGCTTCTTTACCGCCCACGAAGCGCTGCTGCTCAACTACGAAGAAGCCTTTGTACGACGCGACAGCCTGACCAACGATTACTACGATTGCTCGGCACATATGCTGTGGATCGGCGACCGCACGCGCCAGCTGGACGGTGCCCATGTCGAGTTCCTGCGCGGGGTCAACAACCCGATCGGGGTCAAGGTCGGCCCGAGCATGAACAACGAAGACCTGATCCGCCTGATCGATATCCTCAACCCGGACAACGACCCCGGCCGCCTCAACCTGATCGTGCGCATGGGTGCCGACAAGGTCGGCGATCACCTGCCGCAACTGATCCGCGCCGTGGAAGGTGAAGGCAAGCAGGTGCTGTGGAGCTGCGACCCGATGCACGCCAACACCATCAAGGCCAGCAGCGGCTACAAGACCCGTGACTTTGCGCAGATCCTGGGTGAGGTGAAGCAGTTCTTCCAGGTCCATGAGGCTGAAGGCAGCTATGCCGGCGGCATTCATATCGAGATGACCGGGCAAAACGTCACCGAATGCATCGGTGGGGCCAACCCGATTACCGAAGACGGCCTGTCGGACCGCTATCACACCCACTGCGACCCGCGCATGAACGCCGATCAGTCGCTGGAACTGGCATTTTTGATTGCCGAGACGCTCAAGCAGGTCAAGCGCTGACCCACACACTGTGTGCATGCCGATCTTGTGGGAGCGGGCTTGCTCGCGATGCGGACACCCCGGTGCCTCAGGCAAAGCCGGGGGATACCATCGCGAGCAAGCCCGCTCCCACAGAGGGGTTGAGGCAAGCTCGCCTCACTTGTTAAACGGATCATCCCAAAAAGCCCGGTGGCTTTCGGTTTCGATATCCGCCCTGCTCAAGCCAAGATCCTTGAGCGCCGCATCGCTGATCTGCCGCAAGCAGGCCCGCTCGCGCGACAGTTGATACCAGCGCGAAATCCGGGCCATCCACACTCTGCCTATTTGACCTTTCATCACTTGAGCCTCCTGGGGTATGGCTCAAGTGTCGGCGCGGGCATAAGATCAATCCAACGAATGTTTCTTATGCGACACATCTGCGAGATTGATCAATGGCTGAATTCCCCAGCATCGACACCGACCTGCTGCGCACCTTTGCCGCAATCGCCGATCACGGCGGCTTTACCCGCGCCGCCGAAGTGGTCAATCGCACCCAGTCCGCCGTCAGCATGCAAATGAAACGCCTGGAAGAAGACGTACTGAAATGTGCGCTATTCCAGCGCGAGGGGCGCAATGTCAGCCTGACCCAGGAAGGCATCGTGCTGCTCGGCTATGCGCGGCGCATCCTCAAGTTGCACAGCGAGGTGTTCAACACCCTGCGCCAGCCACAGATGGTGGGCACGGTGAAGATCGGCTCGCCGGATGATTATGTGATGCGCTTTTTACCCGGGGTGCTGTCGCGTTTTGCCCAGGATTACCCGCTGATCAATGTCGAGGTGCATTGCGAGCCATCATCGCAGCTGTTGCAGCGCAACGACCTGGACCTGACCATCGTCACCCGCAAACCCGGCACCGAAATGGGCCAGATCCTGCGCCAGGAGCGTTTTGTCTGGATGGTGGCCCAGGGCTTCTCGCCCCACGAGCAAACGCCCCTGCCGCTGGCGATGTTCAATACCGACTGTTTTTGCCGAACCTGGGCCTGCAATGCGCTGGATATTCAGCAACGTGAATACCGGGTGGCCTACACCAGCGCCAGCCTGGCGGCAATCAACGCCGTGGTGAGTACCGGGCTGGCCGTGACCGCGCAGCTGCAAAGCCTGCTGACCCCGGACCTGCGCATCATCGGCGAGGCCGAGAACCTGCCCGTGCTGCCCTCCGCCAGTATCGTGCTGCTGCGCAAAGCCAACAGCGCGTCGTCGCCCATTATCGAGTGCTTTGCCGAGTACATCGTTGAAGGCTTCAAGCCTTGATTGCCAGCAACCCCGCGCACAGCAGCAAAAAGGCGCAATACAAGCCGCGCAGCATGCGCTCCGGCAGGGCGTGGGCCAGCTTGACACCCCAGCTGATGCTCAACAGGCCACCGATGGCCATCGGCACGCCCATGACCCAGTTGACCTCGTCATGCACCGCATACGTCAGCAAGGTAACCGCAGTACTCGGCGCTGCCAGGGCCAGCGACAGGCCCTGAGCCATCACCTGCGTGGTGCCGAACACGCTGGTCAGCACGGGGGCCGCCACCACGGCCCCGCCCACCCCAAACAACCCGCCGGTCGTGCCCGCTACGGCCCCCAGCACCCCAAACCACGGCCAGCCGTAGCGTGAACCGGTGACTGAGGGTGGCGCCGAGGTGTACATTTTGATCAGGTTGTAGAGGGTGATCGCCAGTAAAAAGGCGATAAAGCCCCAGCGAATAACCCCTGCATCCACCCCGACCGCGAACATTGCCCCCAGCCAGGCGAAGCAAAAACTCATCAGCACCAGCGGCAATGCCTGACGCAGATTGATCCGGTTGCGCTGCTGATAGCGGTACAGCGCCAAAAACACATTGGGCACCGACATGGCCAGGGCCGTGCCTTGCGCCAATTGCTGATCCAGACCGAACCACAACCCCAGCACCGGAATGGCGATCAAGCCCCCACCAATCCCGAACAACCCGCCCAGCGCGCCCATCGCGACGCCCAAGGCTGCATACATTACAAAATCGATCAGCATTACCGCCCCTCTTGGTAAGCGCCCATGCTACCCAGTCCCCGGCCCCGGGCAAAGCACCAGGCCGGGGCTTTTGCCGGGCAAAAAAAAGCCCGACCAACAGGCCGGGCTTTTTATCGTACGGTTAACGCAAGGTTTAAACCTTGGCGCGGCCCTTGTAGGAACCACCGTCACGGGTATCGATTTCGATCCAGTCGCCGATTTCAACGAAATCAGCAACGCTCAGCTCGGTACCGTTTTTCAGTTTGGCAGGCTTCATCACCTTGCCCGAAGTGTCGCCGCGAGCGGAACCTTCGGTGTAGTCAACCTGACGCACGATAGTGGTCGGCAGCTCTACGGAAACCAGACGGTCTTCGAAGAAGATGGCTTCGCAAACGTCGGTCATGCCTTCTTCAACGAATGGCAGAACGGCTTCGATGTCTTCAGCGTTCAGCTCGTACATGGTGTAGTCAGTGGTGTCCATGAACGTGTAGGTGTCGCCGCTGATGAAGGACAGGGTCGCTTCTTTGCGATCCAGGATCACGTCTTCCAGCTTGTCGTCAGCGCTGTATACGATTTCGGTCTTGTAGCCAGTCAGCAGGTTTTTCAGCTTGGTCTTCATGATCGCGCTGTTACGACCGGACTTGGTGAATTCAGCTTTCTGAACCAACCAAGGGTCGTTTTCGAGCTTGATGACTGTACCGGGTTTAAGCTCTTTACCAGTTTTCATTACGAATATCCGAATTTGGATTGAGATTTACAAAAATCTAGGTCGCGTATCATATCCAATTTCTATAAAACAGTACTAGCGCTTGCGCAAGATCGGCCTGTAATGACTGTTCCAGACACCAACGCTCGGCGTGCGCGGTGATCTCGGGCCAGTGTTCCAGCAGCGAATTCCAGCTTTGCGCCATGTCGGCACCCGCATTCCAGGCATGCCAAAGCCCGGTAAATGCCTGGGCAGCCAGCGGCGACAGGCCTTTGACGTACACATCGAGGAACGCATTGAGCTTGACCCAGTGCGCGTCTTCTTCCTGCTCATAGATGTGCCACAGCAGGGGGCGCCCCGCCCATTGCGCACGTACAAACGAGTCTTCACCGCGCACTGCGTTGAAATCACAGCTCCATAACAACAGGTCGTAGTCCTGCTGACGGACGAACGGTAAAGTCTGCACGGTCAAGGCCCCGCGTTGCTGCACCTGCCCCACCGCCAGTTGTTCAACCCCAAGCCAGCGCAGCAGATCACCCATAATCCGTCCCTGAGGCACCAGCAGATGGGTCGGTACACTGCCCGCTGCCATTGCGTCCAGCCAGCTGGCCAGCCCGGTATTTTCATAGGCAAACAATGAAATCAACCGCGCATCGCTTGCCGGTGTAACCCCCAACCCCTGCAAAAAAGCCTGTTTGGCTTGCGGATCCTGCTCAAAGGCACGGCGACGCTTCAACAGGTCGGCCTCACGCAGCAGCCCGCCGGTATCCGGGGTAAACCCTGGAAAGAAAAACATGCGCTTCAAACCATCCGGGCGCATGGAGGGCAGGCCGTGGCACCCATTGACCCAGTCTTCGGCGCTCAAATACTCAAGATTGATCCACAGCGCAGGGGTTGCTCGCGCTTTCATCGCCTGCAAGTAGGCCTCGGGCAATTTGCAGCCAAAGGCTTCCAGCACCACGTCGGCCACTGCCGTCGGCTGCCACGGCTGCGGCCACTGGCACACTTCGACCCCCTGCTGCCATTGCCGCGCCGCCTGCGCATCCGCCTCGGGGCACAGCGGCACAAAGGCCCGCAGATCATCGACCCACAAGCGCACACCCTGCTGATGTTCGGCCACCAGTTGCCGGGCCAGGCGCCAGGTCACACCAATGTCGCCGTAGTTATCGACCACACTGCAAAAAATATCCCAGGAGGCTTTCATTCCGGGCTCCAACATTCAAAGGGCTGATTGTCCGCATAATTGAACGCGTACAGAAGGTTTAAGGCGCATAAATCTGCGCGGCACTCGTGCGACAATCGCCGCTTGTCTCTCTCAAGCCTCGCCTCGACCCATGAACAAGACTGCTGTGCACCTGCTGATGCTGCAAAAGCTCGAAATCGACCTCGACGTGCTCCAGCGCGCAGCGCAAACCGCCTATGAAGCGGCGACCCACGCGGAAAACATCGCCGAAAACAAATACGACACCCTTGGCCTTGAAGCTTCGTATCTGGCCACGGGGCAGGCCCGCCGGGTTGAAGAAATCCGCCAGGCGCTGAAAAACTGCCGGGCCATGCCCCTGGCGCCATACGACGCAGCAAGCGGCATTCAGATCGGGGCGCTGATTCAACTGGAGGCTGAAAACGGCAGTGCGCAGTGGCTGTTTCTCGCCCCCGATGCCGCCGGGCTCAAGCTCGAACACGGCGCACAGACGGTCACCGTGATCACCCCGCGCGCACCGCTGGGCGCTGCCTTGCTGGGCAAGCAGCTGGATGACGAAGTGCAGATCAATGTGGGCGGCGCGGTGCAGGTGTTCAGCGTTTGCGAAACGCTCTAGGCAACGGTGGGAGCGGGCTTGCCCGCGATGGCATCGCCCCGGTTACTCAGATAAATCGCGGCGCCTGAATCGCGAGCAAGCCCGCTCCCACAGACAGTAGCTTTTGGGTATGAATTACTTGGCCGCAGCCATCATGCGGTTCACTTCGCTGCGCACCATGTTGGCGTATTCGGGCGGCGACATGGCGTCCAGTTCCGAACGCACCCATTCCGCCCACTTGCCCTTGCGCTTGGCGCGCTCACCGAACAAACGCGCCGCATCGCCTTTGGCCTTGCCCAGGTTGCTCTGCCAAAGGTCATACAAACGGGATTTTTCATCTTCAAGCGCTGCACGCTCTGCGAGAGGCTTGTTGGCGAGGTTGAAGCTCATGGGAATTTCCTGCGGCGTAAATTTAGGTGACATCTTACACCCTACAAAGAAGTGTCTCAGTCTGGTTTTTGACTACGCTGTCAGCTCAGGCGCAAATCAGATGCAACTTTTTAGCATTGGGTTGACTCCATTACTTATCACCCCTTTAACCTGCAAGGAGTACCGCAATGGCTCGAAAAAATGCCGTACAAGCTGAAGATCAAATCAAGGATCAAGCGTTCAGCGAGCTGCAAGACCTGATTGCCGAATCTGAAAAGCTGCTCAAGGACAGCGCGTCCCTGATCGGCGAAGAAGGCGAAACCCTGCGTGCGCAGGTCAGCCTCAAGCTCAAGCAGGCACTGGATTCAGTGACCAATGTGCGTGAGCGTACCAAACCTGTGGTCGACGCCACTGAAAGCTACATCGGCGGCCATCCGTGGCAGACCGTGGCCATTTCGGCCGGTTTTGGTCTGGTCGTAGGCCTGCTGCTGGGCCGTCGCAACTAAAAATTGGCTGCAACGGCTGCAAGCAAAGCCCCTGGTGTGTATCGCCAGGGGCTTTGTGGTTTATAAATTAAAATTGCCGACATATTCAGTGACATTCTTCGCTGGCATTCCAATACTTCGTCGCATTCCCCATGCCAACGAGACAGCCAATGTCCGCGCCTACTACTGCAACAAAGCCTCTTAGCACTGCCCTGATCCTGCTGATGGCCACCGCCACCGGCCTGGCTGTCGCCAGCAACTATTACGCCCAGCCCTTGCTGCACACCATCGCCCAACAGTTGGGCTTGAGCATGGGCAGCGCCGGCACCGTGGTCATCACGGCCCAGCTCAGCTATGGCGCCGGCCTGTTGCTGCTGGTGCCGCTGGGTGATTTGTTTGAACAACGCCGCCTGATCGTCACCATGACCGTGCTCAGCGCCCTGGGTCTTCTGCTCAGCGCGTTTGCCCCTTCGTTGACCTGGCTGCTGATCGGCACGGCAATGACCGGGCTGTTTTCGGTATCGGCCCAGGTACTGGTGCCGATGGCGGCCAGCCTGACCGACCCGCAAAGCCGTGGCCGGGTGGTCGGCACCCTGATGAGCGGGCTGTTACTGGGCATATTGCTGGCCCGCACCGTGGCGGGCGCACTGTCGTCGGCAGGCGACTGGCGCACCATCTACCTGGTGGCCGCCGCACTGATGCTGATCAGTGCCATCGCCCTGTTCTGCGCCCTGCCCAACCATCACCAGAGCGCAGGCCTGAGCTACCCGAAACTGTTGAAGTCGGTATTCACCCTGTTTGTCGAAGAGCCAGTACTGCGCCTGCGCGCCCTGCTGGGCCTGCTGACGTTCTCGCTGTTCGCCCTGTTCTGGACACCCCTGGCCTTTTTGCTGGCCGTACCGCCCTACAGTTACTCGGACGCCGTCATCGGCCTGTTCGGCCTGGCCGGTGCAGTGGGTGCGGTGGCAGCCAACTGGGCCGGGCGCATGGCTGATCGCGGCAAGGGGCAACAGGCCACCACGACCGGCCTGCTGGTACTGCTGGCGTGCTGGTTGCCGATGGCATTCGCCGGGCACTCATTGGTCGCGTTGCTGATCGGTGTACTGGCCCTGGATTTTGCCGTGCAACTGGTCCATGTGAGTAACCAGAACGCGGTATTTAAAGTCCGCCCGGCCGCACGCAACCGCCTGAATGCCGGTTATATCACCTGCTATTTTATTGGCGGCGCCCTGGGCTCGCTGGTAGGCGCGCAGACCTACCCGGCCTATGACTGGGACGGCATTGTCGTGGTCGGCGCAGTGGTCGCGACACTGGCCCTGGCGGTGTGGGCCTACAGCCTGCAGCGTGAAAGCAAGCTGCAACCGGTCGGCTAGGCAGCTATATGGCGCTTTTCATCGTAATGCGAACTCGCTAGCATGCGAAAAAAGCCCTGACCATCCGAGACGCCATATGATCCCTAAAGAATCCCGTAACGAACTGGCCCTGGATACTTTTATCAAGGCGCACCCTGAACTGATCGAAGAAATGAAAGAGCTGAGCGCCGAGGACCGCCAGCAACAGATTTTGTGGGCCTTTGAAGACGAAGCCGAAAGCCGCGGCCTGGAAGCCTGGGAACTGGCTCTGGAGCTGATCGCGCGCTCCCCTGAAGAACTCAAGAGCATGCGCCTTGAAGTGCATCAGGAAGTTGCCGAAGCCCTGGACATGAGCTGGGAAGAGTATTGCGGTTTCAACGAAATCGCGGTCTAAACCACGCCCCGCTGCACAACACGCCCGGTCGATCACTCACCGGGCGTTTTTGCATCTTAAAGGCTCAGGACTTGTGGTGAGCCTCCACCAGTTTTTGCGCCATCAGCAGATGCATTTCCAGCTTGGGCAGATACTTTTCGGCAAACGCCTGCAACTCCGGTGACTCGGGGTTTTGCGCCTGCTCCTTGTACAACTTGATGGCCTGCTCATGGGTCTTGACCTGATTGGCCGCATAAGCCGCATCAAACGAGTCCCCCTCCTGCACTTGCAGCATCAGTTTTTTCGCCTTGTCGAGCAGTTGCTCGTCGCTGGACACCGGCAGGCCGAGGCGGCTGGCCAGGTCCTTCAAGTCCCGGTTGGCGTTGGTATGGTCCTTGATGGCCTCCACTGCATAGCTTTCTATATCGGTGGATGACGTTTTACTGATCGCCATACGGCTGGTTTCGATCTCCGCAATCCCTGCTGCGTGGGCCTCATCAACAAAGTCTGCCGGACTGGCTGCGACGGCTGTGGCGGCCACGATCAGGGAACAGACCAGGGCACAACCTGCCACGAAGCGTTTGGGGCCAATCAGGTGTTTCATAACGTCCTCCAGAAAAAGGCAGGCTTATTCCCTGCACAGAATCTGAAGGCAGGTGATGGCAAAGGTTTAGATCAAAGCTGTTTTTTCAGACGGGTGGCAACTAAAAGCACTTCAGCCAACCGTGAGCCATACTGTCCAGCAGCACTTGCCGCCAAACAGGAGAAGCCATATGGACGCCTTCAGGGCCATGCTCGACAACTGGGAATCCAGATCTCAGGAGTCCAGCGAGCGGGTTGAATACAGCCTTTCACTGCACAAGCGTGATCTGGTCAAAATCAAGGCTTTCGCCCAAGCCTACGGCCTGGATGAGGCCACCATTACCCAAAGCCTGATTCATTGCGCCCTTGAACAAGCAGAACAGGCCATGCCCTATGTCAAGGGTTCTGAGGTCATCCGGATTGAAGAAGGTGAAGAGATTTATGCCGATGCTGGCAAGACACCAGCATTCGTGAAAGCAGAACAAGCAATCTCCAGGGCGCTGGAGGTAAACAGTCCGTCCTCCTCAAGCTAGCCTTCGGCAGTGACCGGGCAGCGCTGCGCCCGGTCGTCCCTGATGATTGCCAGGCCCGCAGAGTAACCCTTCAATCCCGGCAACCCGGTCGAGCATGCGCAACAATGCGGCTCAGACAGTTATATGGCATCCGTCATTAGTTGGGCGGGCGGTTTTTAATCCGGCGCAATAGTTAGTCCAAAACCGCAAAGTTATTGTCAGACAATATAACGATATATATCCACTCGTCTGACCAACTCGCCATAAAAACTTTAAAACTTGCCCAATAAAATAAATGTGCTTTTCTAGAGGAGCGATTCCTACCCATCGTCTTCAAAGGATGAAGTGATGAATACTGCTAATCAAGCACCCCGCACACCCCTGCCAAAAACCGAGCAGGATTTAATTAACGACGTCACTCAAAAAATCACCCAGCACAGTAATGAGCTGCGCAAACGCTATCGCATACTGGCTTTCCAGAACACCCTCGGCGCCAGCGTGATGGCCGTTTCAATTATTGGCATGATCGTCACAGGCACACTGTATATAAAAGGTCTTATTCCCGGCTGGCTGTGTATTTTAATCAATGCGTTATTGACGTCATTTATTCATGAACTTGAGCACGACTTGATTCATCGCCTGTATTTCCGCAAACAACCCGTGGCGCACAACCTGATGATGCTGTTGTGCTGGATAGCCCGCCCCGGCATGCCCAGCCCCTGGCTGCGCCGTGAACTGCACTTTCATCATCATAAAGAGTCCGGTACCCAGACCGATGTTGAAGCCTGGATTACCACCAGCGGCAGCCAGTGGGGCGCCAAACGCTTTTTAAAACTCATCGACGGTTTTGTCTTTGGCATTGTAAATGCCTTGTTCGCACCTGCCTGGAAAGAAAAAATCAGCCTGACCGTCAAGGTGCTTCGCTTGAATGCACCCATGGGGCTTCTGTACTGGGGCTGCTGGTATATATTCCTGGGTTACCACCTGTACACATGGGTGAACTCGTTGACGGGCCACACTGTTGAGCTCTCGGCTGGCGCAGCACTGCTGATGCAGGTGGTCAATGCTGCAGTGGTGATTATCGTCGCGCCCAATATCATCCGCCAGTTCTGCCTGTTTTTTATCAGCTCCAACATTCACTACTTCGGCGACGTCATGCCGCGCAACCCCTTGCAACAAACCCAGGTCATGAACCGGTGGTGGCTGTGGCCATTCCAGTTGTTTTGCTTCAACTTCGGAAGTACCCACTGCATTCATCACTTTGTGGTCAGGGATCCGTTCTACCTGCGCCAAATGACCGCACCCTTCGCCCATAAAGTTTTAGCGGACGCCGGTGTCAGATTTAATGACTTTGGCACTTACAAGCGATCAAACCGCTACAACTTTTCGCAACCCGAAGTTTGATCAGACCACACGCTTTTATTTAAATCACCTCACCCTAAAAACAGCGTACTGAACACCCCCACACCCAGTGACCTTCAGAGCGCGTTACGCCTTTTTCAACGACACCTTTTAGTGCAGGGCATCGGCCCTGCCCTTTATGTATGCCGTTAATAAATACTGGCTCACTGCATGGAGCATTACGCATGGAAGCAAAAGGACTATGTGCCCCCGAATTCGAAGCCGTCAAAAGCGCTTTTGAAGCCATCTTTAATGACCCGCAAGAACGAGGCGCAGGGCTATGCATTAACGTTGGCGGCACGACGGTTGTGGACCTATGGGCAGGTTCGTCGGACCTCGACGGAAACATACCCTGGAATAAACACACATTGGCGAATACATTTTGCACGGTAAAACCGTTCGCTGCGGTGGCTGCATTAATGCTGGTCGAGAAAGGAAAACTGGAGCTGGATATCCCGGTGGCTGATTACTGGCCTGAGTTCGCGCAGGGCGGTAAATGCCAGGTGACCTTGCGCCATGTCTTGAGCCATACCTCTGGCATTCCGGCATTAAGACTCCCGGACCGCAACCCTGCGATGTATGACTGGGAGCAGATGGTCAAGACACTGGCTGCCGAGCCATTATGGTGGCAACCAGGAACTGCGCTGGGGTATGGCACCACAACATACGGTTGGATAATCGGCGAGCTGATCAGGCGAACGGACGGGCGCAACCCTTGCACCTTTATCCACGAGGAAATAACCCGACCCAACGGGCTAGAGGTTCATCTTGGCGTAGAAGACCAGGAATTTTACCGCATCGCCCGTTATGACTCGGCCAGAGGGCGAGTGGGCGACCCCTACTCTAAGCACTTGCGTGATGTGGTTACTGGTCATTCAGAAGACATTTCGACGCTTGCATTTACTAATCCGGGAATAGCCCCCGGGCGTACATCCGATCGTAAATGGTGGGCGTTTCAACAGCCCGGAGCATGCTCACACAGTACGGCAGCCGGGTTGGCCGGTTTCTACAGCGCCCTGCTGGCCGGGCGCTTGATCGGCACAGAGATGCTCAATGAGTTCACCAAAGAGCACAGCAATGGCCTGGATCGAATCTGGAAGCGGCCAATGCGCTATGGCCTGGGTTGCATGATGGAGCAAAAGGCCGATCCGGACGCTTCACACTGCATGGGGCCCAACGCTTTCGGCCATATAGGGCTTGGTGGCCCAATTGCCTTTGCCGATGCAGAGCGTGACGTGAGCTTCAGCTTTGTGACAACCATATCAGGTCGCCACATGATGATCGATCCACGTGCCCAGAACCTTGCGGCGCTTGCCTACGCGGTGATTTAAAGCCCCACGGATCAGCAGGATGCCTGCACACACAACAAGCAATAACGCGCCTGAGATAAATCAGGCGCGTGCCGCATCAGTGCATCACTGTACTGCAAGGTGGAATGGGGCGGATCGCGAACTGGCCTGCAGCCGTATTCCCACGAATGCTCCCATACCGCCCTTTTCCAGACGCCAGAAACCACAAACCCCCGACTTTCTCCAGGAAAACCAGGGGTTTGTGTTTACTTACTGTGCCGTTGAAGGAGAGATTCGATACCGCCCGCCCCCGCTTTTTCAAATCACGCCCCCCCCGGATTCAAGGGCTACAGCCGATACGGTGCAGGTAATATCTGAGTAATCTATAAAGCTCAATGCCATATAAATCAATGACTTACTATTACATTGCCTTGCGCATCACTCAAAATTAATCTTCTCTGTACTACGCCAAATCCAATAAACACGGATCTTCCAGCCACCTTTAGACCTGTGCGCTATTGAGTTACCTTTTTCCGTCAGCGTTCCTGAGAATCCAAGCTGATGGAGTCGTTCGTGAACGGCAGCTATCGGCTGATTCTGTAGAAAAAGTCGGCCCTTCCAGACTGCCCATGTACTGACTGCTGAAAACGCCATTTTCGCATGCTGCTACGCAAAATCTGAGCCCCAGCCTCTGCTCACTTAGCCTGGAGGCGGCCACCCTTCAATGGCAGTCATTTAAAGGAGCGTTACGAGCAGCTCCGTAAAAGACATTGTCTGCTGGCGCGTCGATCCAGCTTCCACCTATCCAGGCAATTTGCATGCAGGGCTCGCGCAGATCAAACTCGCCAAGACTCCCACTTTTTCTGTAACTCAATATGCCTGATATGTTGCTAAAACCATCGTTACCTGGAGTCATGCTCCGGCGATGGCGCCTCTTGCACCACGTCAAACAATCCCATGCCGCAGAGTTGTTTAGTGTTACCCAATCGACTATCTCTCGCTGGGAAAGTGGCGTACTGGATTTGGATTCCCTCGCACACGAAAAGCTTGAGAAGTTGCTGGCTGCTCGCCTCACTACAGCCGCAGATCATGCGCTGGGCCGAATGGTTCGTGAAAGCTCGCGCCCCGTTCATCTCATTTGTGATTTGACGCACCGTTTGCTTGCTTGTTCATCTTCGCGAGCAGCCCAGTTCGCAAGTCCTGTCAGCGAGCTGCTGGGTAGTTCTTTATGGCGCTTCGCTACGCCAACTATTATTAGCATGGAAGCTGACCTGGATAGATTGGGTTGGCGGGAAGCCTTCGCACCCCCAGCGCTGGAATTTCTAACGGGCGACAATCATTCGTCCATTGTTCCGATCAGCCAAAGCTTATGTCGCTGGACACGAATCCCCCTTTCGGACGGAGCAACAACACGCCTGGTTGAGTCGCTCTGACTGCACCCTGCATATTTTATGCGTAGACGCTAATCATCTTGAGATCTAGTCTGGCTGAACCAGGTGAGCGGACCTTCTGTCCGGCCCACAGAGTCAGAGGTGTTCATGAACATCGAAAAAATCAAAGGGCGCCTCGAATTTCTACGCGAGGCGGAAAAGCTCAAGGATGTACTTAGAAGCGCGCACACTTCTTCCGGGCGAACCGAAAGCACGGCAGAGCACAGCTGGCGCTTATGCCTGATGGCCGTCGTCTTTGGAGATTACCTGACCGGTCTCGACAGGTTAAAAATGCTCAAGATGTGTGTCATTCACGACTTGGGAGAGGCCATCAGCGGTGACATTCCCGCGGTCAATAAAGATTCGTTTCCCAACAAGAGCGAGCAAGAGCGGAACGACCTCATTCTCTTGACCAATACTCTGGATGAATCATTAAAAGCCGAGATATTGGCACTTTGGGACGACTACGAAAATGCTTTGTCACCAGAGGCGGTAGCCGTCAAGGCGCTAGATAAGTTGGAAACAATGCTTCAGCACAACCAAGGCAAGAACCCACCGGACTTCGATTACGAATTCAATCTTGCCTATGGCAAAAAATACACAGATGCCGCCCCTCTATTCGAGGCGCTTCGCAATATCATCGACGAAGAAACCAAAGCTAATATGCTTTTGAATCCAAAATAAACAAGCTCACAGCATCGTCAAGAACCCCCGCCTGAACGAGGCGGACGTCGGGTGTCCCTGCAAGCGACCTAGGCGAGGTGGGGGGACGACGGCGCGCGCCAGGGCATGAAGCACGTCACTACCTCGAAGCGAGTCAACATTGTCATCCGACAGCCTCTTCCTGAAAGCCCAGCAGCCTGTATGGGTGGCGTCAAAGTGCGACTGACTTCCATCAGCACTTTGACGAGAAGCGTTGTGAGCTCGTACTGGCAGCCTCACAAGGTGTGTTTACAATTCTATTTGTTGCGAGCCGTAAAAAAGCCGCCTCGATAGGCGGCTTGGTAATACGGTAACGCACAGGTCAAACAATGATCGTGTGAGGGTAAGCGTGCATGGCGCTGTCGTGTGTCACCAGGCTGATACCTTCTGCAAGCGCTTGGGCCACCATGATGCGGTCAAAGGGATCGCGGTGATGGTTCGGCTGATTGCCTACAGTCAGCCCGTGATCAGAAGTGATCGGCAATTCAAGGTAGCCCGCATCTAACAACACTTTGCGTAGCACAGCTGGAATGACCCCGGTGCGCTCGGCGCCTTTGATGGTCAGTTCCCAGATGCTGGCTGCGCTGAAATATAGGGTATTGGCCTCATCGTCGATAAGCTGGGCCGCTGCCTTGGACAGCTTTTCGTCGCCGATAGCTGCCCAGATCAGGATATGAGTGTCGAGCAATAACCTCATGCCTTGCCCTCAAACATATCCGCTATTTCAGCATCCAGAGCGTCCGAAGCCTCGGCGTTGAATGTTACACCTGTGAGCATCCCGCGACGTTTGGGGGCGGTAATCGGAACCAGCTTGGCCACTGGCACGCCTGCCTTGGCGATGATGATGGTCTCCCCGCCCGCTGCCGCATCCACAAGCTGCGAGAAGTGCGTTTTCGCTGCATGGATGTTGTGGGTCTGCATGTCGCTACCTCCCAATGGTTGGTTAATGAGGTTAGTCTAGTCCAATGCATGGACTAAGTAAAATCGACCTGTTTGCAACCGCCTGCGGGCAGCGCTGCTAAAGCCCGCAGGCGGGGTAGGAGACGACGGTGCGCGCCAAAGCTGATACGTAGCAGCTCAACATTAATCAACCGACAAAAAATATTCAGGGCCCGTTGTTCAGGTAGTGTCGCTATCCTGCAACACGCACTAAATCTGCAGCCAACCTGCCCTGTATATCAGGGTTAATCAACGCTACAAAAACAGCCGCCAGCCCCATTCCAGCCCCACATCACCCTTTTGCAGACGCCAGAAACCACAAACCCCCGACTTTCTCTAGGAAAATCAGGGGTTTGTGTTTACTTAATGTGGCGGTGAAGGAGAGATTCGAAAGCACCCGATCTGCATTTTACGAAGCCCACCCCCCGGTTTATAAGGGCTGCAGCCAGGCGGTGATCGCGAGTTTTGTCCCATGGCTGTCCCATGAGGTATAGCCGTACCGTGAGTGGCTTGGGTGTGGGACAGGGCTATCTGGGGTGAAAATGAAAATTCAGGTTGGTGGTTTGAAGTAGGTAATAAAGGTCAGGTTTCTTATCTATATCTATAAAACCCTTTAAATACATAGCTTTCAGCATGTTTTCCACTGGTCTGCTCTTGGTCAGCTTGAGTATGTTCTGGACTATCTGGAGAGGTTATATCGACCTCCGTCAAACCATTGATTTATAAGGGTTTATTTATCCTGACCTTTTTAAATACCTTACCCGACCTACTCACGGTCAGGTACTAAAAGCCACGGCCTGCAAGGGCTTGAGGGCTACTGGTCACCCTACCTGACCTTCCTGACCATGTTTTGCACCACTTCCTGAAAAAGCACTTTTTAGAGCCCTTTCTCGCCCGCCTGAAAAGTGCTTATCCGCCCTCCTTTCCAGTGTCATGCTGTGAAACGCCCCGATGATGCTGCAAGCCACGTGGCGCCTGGCTTACAGGGGGACGTCCCTCTTGGCGCATACGAGCATTTCCCCGCTGTAATTGATCGAGCGCGTTTTCGAAAACCCATCAAAATCCACGTTTTCCGATTTTTCGCCCAATGAATCCGGGCACTCCAGAATTTCCCCGTTCGTGACCTCCCGCTGCACTGCTGTGCAACCGCGCTTCATTTCTCTTCCAAACCTTTCACTTTGTGCAATGACCGATCCCCTGCAGAGCCCCACGGCCCGCCTGGGCTGGAGGATCGTTTGCACTACATCCGGCTTTGCACAAAAAAATCACGCAAAGCCCGTCGGCGGGAGGGGGATAAGTGCTTTTTCCGCTGTTTTTTTTCCCTTAATGGATTTGACAGCCAATGCCAGATGCTCGACATTCCCCCGCATACAACCCACCGGAAGGAATCCGCTCAATGCACCATATCGAAGTAGCCGCCGTTGCTGACCGCTTGAACGCCATCCGCTCCGACCTCAGGACCGAGAATGGCGAAGTCAGCCCAACTGACATTGCCTATGCGCTAGGTCAGTTGCATACATTGCTCTCGCTGGACTTGATAACGAATGATCAATACGAGGAGCTGTATGCACTTGCGAAGCCGGCTCGGAGCTCGCTACACCCTCATTAATTTCTTCACAGCTATCGAATAATCACTCTCACAATTTTAGATAAGGCATATAATCAGAGGGTGACGATATTAGCCGCAAAAATCGAATGAAAAGCCCGCCTAATCTGCGGGCTTTTCGCTTATTGGAGGCGCCTATGTTGAGCAAGCGAGAAGTGGATCTGCGCGCCGTGGTAATGCCGACCCGTGGTTGTACTGAGGTATTCCGACTGGTTGCGGCGATAGAGGTCGCTGAGACGGCTCAGGCGCTGAACGTCAGTGAAGGATTTTTGCTTGGCCTAGAGACTGCGAGCGCGACTCCTGCTGCGTTAGTCGAGGAGCTATATTTCGGTTTCAAAATAGCTGCTAAGCAAAGGTTGTTCGTAATTTGCGAGACCTGATGTAGCTTGGGGTCTAAATATTTTTAGCAGCTCATCAGCAAGTATGGAGTCGTGATGCCCGAGTACATGTATAGATTCAGAAGCATTGACAACCTGCTGGGCAAAAACGGAAGACAAGGAGAACTTGAGGGCCAGTACATATTCTTCGCGAGCCCGGAAAGTCTCAACGACCCATTGGAAGGGTACTTCGAAGCATTTTGGGCGGGGGACGATATACTTTGGCGAAACCAACTTAGACACTACATATCGTGCCTTGCTCACACGTACATATCGTTCATCGTAACGGGTGAGGCAAAGGAACAGCCGGACATTATTAGGAGTATGACTCACGTAAGCGAGCCGCATAAAAAACTATTCAATCGTCTTCGTAAGAATTTCACCGCGGATGCGGTTGTGGCAAAACATATAAGTGCACTTGCACTCAACGATCGCAAGGTAAAAAGATCTGAGCTTGAGGGTCATCTTCAAGTACTGCATGTCATCGCTATCAGCATTGTGCAATCTGCGCTACATACGTCTGAATATATTGATCTCTACGGCGAGACCATGGCTAGGGCCGATATAGAGGATATCAGTTCAAGATTTCTCACCGCCATAAACAAAGCAATTGCATCGCCTGACCCAAGTGGAATGCATATTGAGAAACTTAACCAAGACATCATTAGTCAGTTTGCTCAAGCGAAATTTCAGTTGCTTTATGAAGAAAGGCATGCTGAATCCGCTGACAAATGGCTGGACCTGTCGCGACACTTTCCTGAAAATTACTGCAAGAACATCACCAAACTAAATTTTCCAGAATGGTACGTTGCATGTTTCATGTCAGAGGCAACTGATTCGTCGATATGGGGCACCTATGGAAACAACCATTCGGCTGTGTGCTTAAAGTTTAAAACATCAGGCGAACCAAATACCCGCAGACTACGATTAAATACACCGAGTGGCTATGGCCCCAAAGGGAGATCATTTTCTTGGCAAGATCTGCCTTTTGATAAGATTAGTTACGACGAAGACTTTGTAGAAATAGATTTCTTCAACTCCTTAGGTGAATTACCAGAACCTGTAATCCTTAATGAGTGGTTTGTTAATGATGAAGATGAGATAAGTCCGCGCTACGAGCGAATGATAACTGACTTAACTGAGTGGCGTAAGGAGTACCATCTAAACCGAAGTAAGAGCACCACCATAAAGACACGAGACTGGCTAAAAGAAAAGGAGTACCGCTTGAGCATCGTTAATACTCCTGATGCACGCCACAGATGCATAAAGTACGAATTTGAAAGCCTGGAGGGCATCATTTTTGGCATTAAAACCCGTGCAGATGACAAAATTAAGATAATTAATTTAGTTGAGCGGATGTGCGTGGAGCAAGGAAGAACGTCGTTCAGTTTCTACCAGGCGCGCTACGACAGTCAGATGCAGGGTATTAAGATTGATCGCATTGGGGCGCTTGCACCGCGTTACAAGTAGATCATCACCCGATACTTGGAGGTATCAGGCGGTGATGACTGTCTGATTATGTTCGGAGTCTAAAGCGTCACGGCTTTAAGCGGCGCGGACAGCTCCGCAGCACTCGATGCGTCCGCCGTGAATGCTGCCGCTGTAGCCGGTGGTGCGTTGAGTTGAGGGTGGCCGTGGACTGCAATCTGAGTAGCCATCAGTTGCACCAGGTCCAGCGTGTCGCACAGCACTTGGAAGATGTTGACGCTTTCGGACCCGACATGATTTTTCGGCGCGACCAAGCGCTGACTGATTCCGGCCACGCTTTTGCGTAACCCCTTGATCTTCTCTTGCATATCACCGCTGACGGCGGCGTTGAGCGTCTTGCCCACCACCAGGTTGTAATCCCGTCCTGTCGCCTGGTGCATATCGTCCAGGGCAGCAAAGGTGGCGCCACCGGCTGAATTGAGCTTGAGCGCGCCCAGGGCGTTGATCCGCTTGATGCCACCCACTTCCTCGGTGGAATGATTCTCCACGTCCTGGTCATGGCTCTGGTACTTCTCGCGGTTGCCCAGGGCTTCGACTTCGCGCTCCAGCGAATGGTCGCGGATCTTGCCATCGGTCTGCCGTAGCCAGTTACCTTCCGCATCGACGCGCTGCTGCACCGCATCACTGTGCTGCCACACCTGGTCCCCCTTCGGCACCTTGGGCAGGCTCAGCCCATGCGGCAGGATCGTCTGGATATAGGGCTTGTGCGGCAGGCCATAGGCAAAGCACACCACCACCTGGGTGCCTTCCTGGGGAAAGGCAAACATGCCCATCTCATCGCCGCCCGATGGCAGTGGCAGCGGCACGCCGCACAACTCCGGCAGATCAGGATCGACTTCGCCGTCCGGGCCGAGTACTTCGATGTCGACCGCATAACGTGGCCGGAAGTCGTCGCACAAGGATGCGCCGGTGGGCGCGTCAGCCACCCCCACCACGCGGGCAAAGCGCGGCAGGTGGTAACCGCCGGTGAGTTCAGGGAATTGCCGCTCTACGCTGCGCTTGATTGCGTCGTCCATTTGATGGCCATCTGTGTGCCGGCAAGCGTGACACTGGTGATCCGCTCGCCCTGGTTGATTGTTGCACCTGGTCGTAGCCCGGGGAGAGCCGCGACCATTGCACTTTGATTGCCCTGGTAGCCGTCGAACAGACTGACCGGGAGTTGCAGCGGTGCTAGAGCACCAAAGAAGCTGTCGGCCCAGGAGCCGACGAATACTTCACCGTCGCCCTGCTGCTGCCAGATAAAGTCGGGGATGCCGAACACTCGCGCCATGCTGTCCAGCGCTTGATAACCCGCCGCCAGACTGTAGAAAAACGGGGCTTTCACCTTGGTGTAGGGCTGATCCGGCACGCGAAAACGCAGGCCGGTCTTGGTGCTGATCTCGGTGAGCACGGCGCGCAGATCCACATGCCGCAGGTTCAACGGCAACGAACCGGCCAGCACGGCGGCCAGCTCGCGACAGAACACCACCTGCTCGATGCCGTTGGCGGCAGTGCAGCGCTCGACGTAGCCGATGAAGTGGCGCTGCAGGGCGGCTTCGTTGTAGCCGATGTCGAGCGTCACGAGCCCTTGCACCGCCGCCCCTGCCTGAATGGTGAACATCGCCCGTCCTGGGCTTTTGATCTCCAGGCGAACTTCGTCTTTCACCAGCGGCACCACGACGCCATTGATCGTCAGCACCTTGTGTAGCTTCATGCTCATGGCGTGCCACCCAGGTAGGAGTCCACTTTTTTCAGGACGGCTTCGAAGCCGGTCAGCTCCTGGGGGGCGCCGCTCGATCCGTCGGCGCCGGTACTGGTACCGGCCACGCCGTCACCTGGTGCGGATTGCGACTTCACTGCGTTACCTGCGCGTCGGCTCTCGACCTTTTCCGGGTTGGAGAGCTTTTCCGACAGGGTAAACTGGACGATCCACTGCGCCAGGCTATCGTCTTCACGGGCGCTGACGCCTTCGGAAAACGTCACCTGGCGAATACCAAACGCTTCGGCGGTGTCGTTGACGATCCGATAGGTCTTGAGCTGGCCACCGCCTTCGGTGCCTTCAGCCAGGCGCATCAGCGTGCGCAGGTTGGTCAGCTGCTTGTAAGGGATCGTCAGCGCGACCGTCAGCGTCTTGGGCTTGAACCCCTTGTGCGACTTTTCCGTGCCCGAGGTCTGGCCTGACATGTCGTCGCTTTCGATCTTGAGGTTGGCCGTCACCTTCATGCGGTTACCGATGATTTGTTGCCCATCGAGCAGCAGCGTCATAGGCCCACCAGTTCGCGAACAAAGCTCAGACCCTTCAGGGAACCCACCAGCATCACGCCCGACGACAACACCCATTCATGACCTGGTGCGCCGTCGCCCTCGAGCAGCTGTTTACGCAGTTCGCCGGCATCGCCTGGTCCCAGCAACCGCGCCTGCATGCTGGTGTTGGGTGTACCACCGGCCAGCAGGTCTTTCAGGGCGTTCAATTTCGAGTCCTGGCCCACGGCCTGTTCGGCTTTGCGCTGTGCCAGCTCGGCCAGGTCATCCAGTGGCGAACTGTCCGCCGCGTAGCTTTCCAGGCGGGCCAACTGGCCGTTGATCGAGGCGCTGGCCTCCTTGAGCACGGTGCACCGCTCCAGGGGCAAATCCCCCCAACGTGGCAACGCGCCGGCGCTGGGCAGTTCCCACTTCGAAGTGTCCAGGTCGAACAGGTGCTGGGCGCGACGCTCGGCTTTCTGCAGCTCGCCGATCGGCATCAGCGCGTTGAATTTCGACAGCACCCCGGCCATCTGGTCGAAGCGCGTGCCGAGGAACAGAATCACCAGGGCGTACTGCTCGCCGGTCGGTCTGGCCGCGTCGGTGTTGTCCTCGAGCTTGTCCGCCAGGCGTTGCACCAGGTTGGGAGCCGACAGGAAGCGCTGGTAGCCCGTACCCTGCCCGACGCCGCTTTGAAACGGTGTCACCACCACGCACTTGGGAATCTCGCCAAACTGGCCGTCCAGGGCGGCGCGACCGTTGGCAATGACGCCCTTGACCGCTGCGCCAATCACACTCAGATCGGTGGTGACCTGATCCGCCAAGCTAGTCAGGCGCGCACCCGTACTTGCCAGTTCGGCGGTGGCCATGTCCTTGGCCGCTCCCATCTGGTCCATCCAGGCAGTCGCCTCGATCGGCCATTGCATGGTCACCGGTGCCCAGCTCATTCGGCTGCCTGCTCGATACCCATGACTTCGCCAAAAGCCGACTGGTGCGCCTCATTGAACTGCACTTCGATGTCGATAGCGGTGATATCAATCATCGTCTCGGCGGCGTTGATCGCTGTCACCACCAGGCGCTCACCCGCATAGCAGCCCCGGACGTGTGCAGCCATAGCCTTGGCGATAGGCTCCATGTCCGTGAGGGTGAAGACCCTCCATTCGTTCGCAGCTTTCCAGTTAGTATCGGGGATCAGGCCGTCCTTCAACGCTCCATAGTTGTTGTAGAACTCGGACCTGCTTACCCGGTCAGTGAGAATTTTTAGACCGTCATCCATTATCAGACCTGCCGTTTCCACCTGGTAACGGATAGCAGCCAAGGTTTGGAGCATTTCAGGCTTATTGAGCCCCACCACAATGGCGTCGGCCTCTTCTTCATCAGCTGCGATGAACAGTGCCCGATACGGCATTGAAAGATGCGTGACCAGAGCCCCGTCTGCGGAGAAACTTTCTAATTGGTACATGGCAGACCTCAGGCAATTTTCCAGAAAGCGTTCAAATAACCGGCGGATGCGCCGCCGAAGGCGTAGGCAATACCGTCAATCACGTCAAATACGAAGCCATAGCGGCTCACCGCACCTGAGGGCAGCGTCTCCCATGTATCGAGTGCAGGGTCATATTTGAAGAGTTGATTGGTATAAACGCTGCTTGAGTAGCCACCGTGGGCATAAACGAGGCCGTCAATCGTCAACAGCGAGCGACCGTAAAACAGACTCAGCTCCGATGTCGTCGCCTTGGTGGTCCAGGTGTTGGTTTCAGAGTCGTAACAATAGAAAGCCTGGCCGGCCCATACATAGGCTTTCTTACCAACTACTGTCGCTGATCCGTTATAGAGGCTCGTCGGCGCGGCTTGCAGCGCTTTCCAGGTGTTGGTAGCAGGTGTGTACTTGTAAGCATCTTTCGTAAAACCGCCGCCAAAAACGTACATCTCCCCGCCGATATTGACCGCTAGTTGACCAGAGAGAACACCTTTAGGGATCGGTGCCAGCGCTTTAACAACCTCACCCACTGGGTTATACGACCACAGGGCATCAGTCTCACCACTGCCGCCAGAGGATGAAGATCCGCCGAGAAAATAAATCAGCCCGCCAATTGCCACGGCTGAGTGCCCCTGCAGCGCTCGACTGAGCGTCATCTGCTTCCATGTCGCCGAAACGGGTGAAAACTCCCAAGTGTCAGCACGCATTGAGCCGCTGATGCTGTCATAGCGTCCACCCTGAACGTAGAGCTTGCCGTTGATCACAGCTCCTGCAGCGGCCAGGCGAGTGGCAGGACCGGTTGGCAGTTGAGTGAACGTACCCTTCAAAGACCGCCCAGTTGTGAAGGCGATCGGCACGGACCATTCCGTTTCCCCAAGGGTTTGGCCCCGATATTTCACCCGTCCATACAGCTTGGTGGATTCCGGCAATCGGCTGGAGGGCTGAAAACTGAGCAGGCTGGCACTGACCCAACCGCTATCCTGGACAATCCCGGTGCCATCCGCTGCAGTCGAAATCATGAATCGGCTTGCAACGTGGGTGTCATTTCCACCGTAAACGCTGAATGCGTCACTCTTCAACGTCGCGCCGGTACTTACGGCAGCTTGGCCATCTGTTGGAGCCAGGATCGCCGGTTTGCGGATGTAGGAGCTGACGGTGTTGAACGCTACGACCTGCGGGTTAGCGGAGGAAAGTGTCGCACCGTTATGGAAGGCTCTCGCGTAGTAGCGTTTGCCAGCCTGCAGCAGCACGTCGTAGCTGCTCAGCTGGATGCTCTCCAGCTCGCTGGTACTGGTCTTGTCGAAAACAAGTGCAGTGAATGCTTCATCGGTCGCTACCTGATAGCGCGTTGAAACGTGGCGGTCGTACCCGACTGGATACACTTGAAATGGTGTGGTCTTGATCGTCAGATCCAGGATGACATCCGTTGCCCCGGCGATCGGGCTGGTGATCTTCGGTGAGACGATCGACGCCGAGCCAATCGCTACGCTGAACACTGATTCGGCCCCGTCTCTGATGACCTTCAAAGTGGTCAGCCCGCTTGCAGCGCCTGAGGCAATTGCCAGTGTTACCGTATCCGCAGCAATCGTTGCGGTGCCTACGGTGGCAGCGACGGTATAGGCACTAAAGCGATTGAAGTCAGTGATTTTGAAGGTGTTGGAGCTGCCAGGGTAGACCAGGACAGGCCCGTCAAGGCTCACCGATACGGGCGCTGCTACGTCGTTCAGATCTGCTTTGTTATCCAGTTCGACCTGCAGCTGCTCGATCCGTGAATTGATAGCAGTGAAATCCGCAGTGAAATCGAACTGCCAGCTGCTGGCCGGCACATTGATCCCGGTCAGACTCTGCGCACCGTCGTACTCCAGGATAATGTTGCGAGTCAGGTTGTTGCCTGCCTGCAGCGGCGGAATCTCCTTACGTTTCTGCTGACGCGGGACGTAGGCCGCGATCACCAGGACGTCTTCGGCAGACACCAGGCCGATCCAGTTAAAGTCAAAGTCACCGATATCGCTGCCCAGCATCAGGCTGTACACGACCTTATTGGTGGCCAGGTAACCTTCACGCGTCACCGGCACGCTGTGAACGATGTTTGTCGCAACCGGCACACCCGCTGCACGGTCCACCGGCAAAGTGGTATCCAAGCCAGGCACGTTCGCCAGGATGAACTTGGACACCAGCAGCGCTTCGCGCTTGCTCTGTTTCTGCGAAATGAGGCTTTCGCCGGCCAGGGTAATACTTGCACCCATTGGGGATTCCTTAGCGGGTAACCAGGGTGAGCTGGTCGTGGTTGAATTCGGTGGTGTTCAGCGAAACGCTGACGGTGTGGGTGTCGTCGAAGCGAGCCGTGACCGACAGCGAGTCGTTGCCGTACTCCTGGGTGGTCAGGCGCAGTTGCACGGTGTTGAAGTCGTCGAAGCGAGCGGTCAGGGACATCTGGTCGTTGCTGACGTCATAGACGCCAATCACCAACGTTACCCGCGAGGTGCCCACCAGCTCGTAACGGCGGCAGGTCCGGCCATACTGGTAAACGATCATGTCCAGCAGCACGGGGTTTTCGGACAGTTGCTCGTCGGTCAGCAGCAGCTGGACGATGTCCCAGTCACGGTCGGGCTGACGCTCCAGGATCTGCACGGTACCGATCCCCAGGCGTTGGAAGATCCGCTGAAAACCCGCAACGGAACCCGCGTCGACCGCGTTGACGAAGGCGTACTTCACCCGCAAGCGATACAGGGCCTCGGACTCACCACGAAAGCGCGTGATATCGCGCTGCCAGGCGAGCAGATCCAGAATGGTCAGATGGCAGGTCTCGGCATCCATCTGCAGCAGCGGCCAGCGCAGCCAGCCTTCGACCGACTCCCACCACGCCTGGGCGGTGGTCTTGAGCTTGGTGGCCTCTTCGCCGTCCAGCCAGAACGGCAGTTCGAGTTTGATCATGCGAACACCACCGCAAGCGACCGCAGGCGGGGAATGGCCAGCGCCGAAATAATGTCGTCGTTGCCGAACTTCATCGACTCGATGCTGGGGAACTGTTCGTGCAGCTCCTCGACCAGTCGGCTAAACGAAAAGCGCGACTGTGGCCAGGTCAACGTCGGGGTGTAATCGCGGCCGGTGCTTTCACGGAACGCTGCCCGGATAAACAAAGCGATATCAGCTTTGAGATCAATCAGGCCCTGCGCAGTGATATTGGCTTTCGGCCAGACCTGCAGACTGACGTCGTGCTGGGTCTCGGGCATCACCAGGACCAACATGGAATCCCCGTGGCCGTGGTTGCCCTCGTCCATGATTCGGGCGTTGATCTGCTGCAGGTAGGTGTCCGCCGGTGCATCCGCTTCGAACAACACGTAGGCATTGGCGCTGCCCGGGCCGCGTGGGGCCCCATGCTCGAAGTACACGCCATTGGCCGATACGCCTGGGAACGCGGCGATCAGGGCGCGGTACACAGCGTCGGTGTGCCACTGGTTGACCGCGCTGAACTGATTGCGCGCACGCAGGCGCAGATCGTCGTCCAACTCTGCATCGGAACCCGGGGTGGCCAGCCAGCCGTCAAGGTTCACCACCTGGACAACGCCCGGTACCGGGACGGGCAACACGGCGTAATAACCCGGGGCCAGGTTGAAACCGCTGCCGGCATCGATGGCGATCACGGGGATCGATACCTGTGACGCGCCTTCGATAAAGCTGCCCATCGCCGTGGTGACCAGCTCGTACACGTTGCCGTTGATCGTGGCCGACTGCACGCGGGTGCCGATCGGGATCTCGAACGAACCCACGGTCGTGGCTCTGCTGAACAACAGAGAGCCGATCGCCTTGGTCGGGGCTTTGCGCTCGACGTTCACCGCCCAGGCCAGCATGTCCAACCAGGTGCTGGTGGCCGTCTTCAAAAAGAAGTTTGGCAGCACCGTGCCGGTGACGAAGGTCAGGATCCACAGCACCGGTTTGGTTACCAGGGCAGTGATCACCCGCCAGAACGGCGAATACGCACTGGTGTTGGCCAGCTTGCTGCCCTGGGCGACCACTTCGGCCTCCCAGGCGGCCTTAAGCGCGGCCTCGGTTGTCGGGATGCCAGCGTCGGCCAGCGCCTGTTTGAAGTCCACGTCACTCACAGCGTTACCTCAAGGTTGCCAAACTGCAGGGTGGTCGCGGTGACCAGGTATTGGCCGGATCCCAGCTCAGTGATTCGGGCGGTGCCGGGTACCAGGCGCACGTCGGCTTCCACCAGCAGTTCCAGCTGCTGGATGCAGTCGCGCTGTTTCAGGCGGTTGCGCTCGGCCACCAGGGTCACCAGCAGGCCGCTTTCGCGGATCATGTGGCCGATGTCCTGGGCGATGCAGGCGCGATCCTCCACCGGTACCGGCTGACGGCTGAGGTCCAGGGCAAAGTCGTTGTCCTCGATCAGCAGATCGATGTACTCGCTCATCCACCCACCGCCATGCTCATCATGTTTTCAACTTCCAGCGGGGTCATAGGCTTGGCCGTATTGATGTTGAGGGTCTCCACATGCGTGCCCCTGTTTTGGGTTTGGCTGTTGTTGTTCTGGATGCTGCGCAACAGGCCGCCCTGGGGCACAGCCGTCGGCCGCATCGGCGACAGACCGCCCGACGTGCCGCCGTTCATGCGCTGACGTGCCTGCTCGGCTTGTTCGGTGAGCGGCGGCGTGGTGACCAGTTGCGGCGGTGCCGGCGCATTGACCAGGGGCGCGGAAATGCCGGGGATCTCCGGCGCTTTGGGCATCTCGCCAAAGGCCGCATCGATCTGCACACCGGGGATCTTGTTCAGCATCTCGATTAGGCCATTGATCGCGTTTTTGAAGATCGCGACGATGCCGTCCCAGGCGGCGCTGGCCATGCCGGTCCAGCCGCCAATCGAGCCGAACCAATCCGACAGCGCCTGCAGCTGGCCGGCGATCCACTTGAACGCGGCGGTGTTCATCAGCGCCGTAGTCCATTGGTCCCAATAGACGACTGCAGCGACCACCAGCGCGACCAGGGCGACGATGCCGACGATGATCAGCAGCACCGGGTTGGCCAGCATGGCGGCGTTAACCAGCCAGATCGCGCCTTGCCAGAGCAACATGCCGACCCGGACCAAACCCATCCAGGTGTAGAGCGCTGCCAGGCCCAGGACAAAGCCGGCAATCAACACCGTGTGCACCAGGAACATGGCGATGCTGCGAAACCCCGTCCAGGTCAGGGCTTTCCAGATGGTGACCAGCGACAGCCAGACCATCTTGGCCAGGCCCACGGTGAAGGTCATCGCGGCCATGGCGGCAGTTAGGCCGAGAATCACCAATACGGTGATGCCGATCACGCGGGTGATGTTCGGGAACAGTTGGGTCCATCGGGTCAGCGTGCCGGCAACGCCGACCAGCTTATCCATCAGCGGGGTCAACATCGGGATCAGCGCCTGGCCGAAGGCAATGCGCAAGGCCTGGACGGCCGCACCGAACTGTTGCCACGGATCGACCATGACCTTGGCCATCTTCTCGGCGCTCTCCAAACCGCGGACTTTGCCCAGCTGATCCAGGCCGTTTTTGAAGCGGTCGGTGTCCTTGGCCAGGGCATTGATCACCCGTGCACCTTCCCCGCCGAACGCCTCGGTCAGCTTGGTGCCGGCGGCGGCGCTGGTCAGGTCGCCGAACTTACCCTCGAGCTTGGCCAGAATGTCCGCCATCGGCATCAGCTGGCCGTTTTGCTCGGTGAATTTCAGCTTGAGCTTTTCGGACGCTGCGCCGATGTTCTCGAAAAACGACTTGTACAGGCCGCCGGCGTCGCCGCCTTCCATGGTGCTGCTCAGCGTGCCGATCACCGCGAACTGCTCGGCGATATCGACGCCGGCCGTGGTGGCGAGCTGGCCCACTTCCTTGAACGCATCCTTGAGCTGCGCGCCGTCCGTGCGGAACAGCTGGGCCGCCAGTGCCGTCTGACCGCCCAGTTTCTCGACCCACTGGCTTTTGCCCATGGCATCGGCTGAGGTCTTGAACAGGTTGTACATGGTGCCGACGTAGGCGCCCATGGTCTCGGCGTCGGATTTGGTGGCCTTGGCCAACAGGTTGCTGGTGTTGGTGAAGGTCGCCAGCTGGTCGCCCGAAAGCCCCTTGATCGCGCCCGAGATGCTGTAGGCCGAGGCCACGAAGTCGCGGGCGTTCTCGCCGTAGTTCACCGAGAACTCCAGCGACTTTTGATTGAGGGCACTCAGCGCGTCCTCAGCCACGCCCAGCGAGCGGACTTCGCCCAGGGCGCGGTTCATTTCCAGCGCCGGTTCCAGCGATTCGGTAATGGCAACGCCCGCGCCCACCATGCCGGCCAGGCCGGTGCCCATCTTCATGATGTTCTGTTGGCCTTGGGTGGCCAGGTCGGAAAAACTGGTTTTCACCTTGCCCAGGGGCGCGCTGACCTTATCGGTCAGACTGAGGATGAAAGCCAAGCGGGCGCTGCGGTCAGCCATGGATGGTTATCCGGTGAAGGCACGGGAAATGCCGTTAGCGACGGCAAATTCCATACGTTTCCAATATTCGTCTTCCAGCCACTTGGCCGTGCCCATGTTCTCGATCGTGGGCTCTGCACCCGGCAGCCAGCGGTGGGTTAGGGCCAGCAGTTGGCCCAGCCCGTCGTTGGTTAAGCCTTCAGCGTGGCTGAGGACTTTTTTACGATGATGTCGATGTCCGGCGAGTACTCTTCAAGCAGCGCACCGGCCAGTTCCATCACGGTCACCGGGTTGGCCAGCAAGGGTTTCAGCGTGGCGCGCTCTTCCTGCTTGACGGTGCCCATCAGCAGGTTGTTGGCCGGAGCCACCTTGTTCGCCTGGGTGGTGGCGTTGAAGTACTTGGTCACGACCTGGGGGGTCATCTGGAAGGTGAATTCCTGGTCGCCGATTTCCAGGGTGATGTCGCGGTTTACGTCAGTCATTGGAGAGTCCGTCTGTAGGGGTTTTGGTGGATGTTGATCAGGGATTGGCGGGCATGCGTAGGCACAACTGCCGGGTGTAGTCCTGCAGGCCGAGGATCATTTGCCGACTTAGGGCGAGCTGATCTCGGAGAGAGAAATAATCCGATCGAGCGTCTGCTGCGAGTTCGGCGGTGCCTGCATCAGCCACGCTGGCGGCGCCGGTGGTTGTGGGCACTGCGGGTCTGCAGGTGGCACGGATGCGCAGCCGCTGACGGCCATCGTCAACATCGCGGCGCAGAGAATCGTTTTCAGCGCGTACATGGTTCAGTTCCTCGGTGTTTTTTTGGTCGACCTGCTCACGTGCGGCGAGCTGTTCGCCGCTGATGCGGGCGACTTCCCGCAGGCCCTGGACTTCGGACTGGGCGCTGTCGCGCTCACGGCGGGCGTCGTCGCGCTGATCAGCGACCCAGTCAACCGCGCACCAGGTCAGCAGACCGGTGATCACCAGGAACAGGAAAAGGCGCAGTGGGCTGATGGTCATTTGAGGCACATCTCCGCTTCCGCCCGACGCCGGTTGTACAGGCCAGGCACAAACACCTTGCGACCCTGCGCGTCCGTGACGTAGGCCCAAACCGGTTTACCATCCGGAGCCCACGCCAGCGCCCTGCAGCCGTCCGCGATGCGGCCTGCGTTGATCAGGCCCACGGCCCGACTGGCGCAGGTGTTGGCCGTGCCGACGTTGTGCGCGTGGCTGCTCAAGGCGTCGAAAGTGTTCTGGCTGATCTGCTGATTGGTCAGGCAATCGGCCAGGGTCAATTGGCCCTTCTGGACCACCAGCTTTTCCACTTCAGCGCAGCGGGCATCCGACCAGTACTCACCCACAACCACTGGCACCGGGCTGGTGTGCTTGGTGACGCCTTTGCAGACGGTGGGCAGTCCACGTGCCAGATTGTCCGCGTAGACGACGTTCTGGCCATTGCCTTCCCAGGTGCCCAGAAACGTCATCAGTCCGGCGCTGACCAGTGCAATCGCGCCGGTAGCGATCTTCATGCGCAGGTTCATCCCTTCACCTTCCAATCGCGCAACATCTGCCGGTACTTAGGAACCAGGAGCAAGATCTGCAGCACCATGTAGAAGGCCGTCAGCATGTAGGCCACCGCCGACCAGTCAACGGCGCCGGTCACACCGGTGGCGGCTACGCCGATCGCGGGTGACGCTTTTGCCAACGCAACGGCGGTGTCCTGGGCGGCTTGATTCGCGCTCATCGACGAACCTCCCGTTCAAAAATGGACTGGCACGGGACGCAACGGGTCATGCCGCCGAGCGCTTGGCGCGCTGCAGGAATCTCGTTGTCGCAGTCCTCGCAATGGGTGAGGCTCGGCCCGATCGGCCGCTTGCGCGCAAGCACGGCCTTGATGGCCTGCTCGCGCTGCCGAAGCTCAAGCGCCTGGGCACGGTCGAACGGGCACACCATCAGGTCAGCCCCTCGATTTCAGCAGCGGACAGGTACGGCACGCCGTTGATCTTGATGAAGTCCGGGCTGGTGACGTCGAACGGGATCTTGTGTTTGTTCTTTTCGCCGCCTTTCTGGTCGAGGCTCAGCAGGCTGGAGATCCGCACCTTGCAGCCGAACGCTTCGATCCGCAGTTCCTCGTCGCCTGCCTTGGCGAAAAACACGATGTCGAACGGCTCCAGCTCGCGGAAGCTGCCAGCGGTCTTCGCCTGCTCAATCAGCAGGTTGAAGTTGGTGGTGTCCAGCTCCAGTTCGCCCGCTGCAGCCACGTCACCATCAACATGGCCATTGGGCACGCCCTTGGTCTGCGCGACGGTGCTGTTGTCGGTGATGTCGATGGTGCCGGTCTCAACGTGAACGAGCAGATCGCCCAGGTTCACGTCGAAGTTCTTGCCGCCAATCTTTGCAGCCATGCGGGGTTACTCCGTTGCGTCGTTGGAAAGATCCAGGGCGATGTTCGCCGTGAGGTCTTTCGGGCAGTTGAGGGGCTTGACCTTGATGAAGGCCTCCACGGCGGTTTTGCTCTTCCAGGTCAGGACGATGTCGCCGTCCTTGGGCTGCTCGATCTCGCCGGGGAATACCTGGCCCGCGAAGGTGGTGGACTTGGCCATCGCACGCAGCGGGGCCATCAGGGCGCTGATATTCACCGCCATGCTGTTGGCCGAACTGTTCAGACGGCGATCGGCCACGCGGCGGATCAGCAGCGGACGCACCAGGCGCGCCGCCTTGTCGGCGATACGCAGGTGCTCGATCACCTGGAAGTCGCTGGCCGGCGTGTCGAGCAGGTTGCCGTCGGCCCAGTACACGCCCGGATAATCGGTGTAGGTCTGGGTCACGGAAAAACGCGCCTTATCCAGCTCGGAGCGGATCGCGGACAACAGCGGCACGCCTTCGGAATCGACCGGTACCGGTCCCAAGCCAAGTACCGGGCCGGTGGCCACGCGCATCGGGCTGTCGGCCACACTGACGGCGGCGTTGGCCAGGCGACCGGCCAACACGCCCAAGTCGTTGCCGTGCAGCTGGGGCACGCAAATGACACGCGGTGCGGCCAGGCCTTCCACGATGGCTTTCTGTTCGGTCAGGTACTCCGACCAGGTCTGATCGGCGGCATCAATCCCGACCGACGAGGCAATGACAAAAGCGCGACGCCCATAGGTGTTCTGCAGGGCTTGCGCAGCGTCGTGCATGGCTGACAATTCGGCGGCAGTGGTGACTGGTTTGGTGATCACCACGGCTTCGACGGAGTAGCCCTGTTGCTGCGCCTTGGTCAGTGCGTCCTGCCAGTTGCCATCGGCAGCCAACGGCGCAGCCAGGCAGGCCCAGCGATCCCCGCCGTTCAGGCGTGCCGCCGTGATCTGGGTTTTCAGGTCACTGGCCGGAATGCCCAGCATCACGTCCAGGTCGCTGTCGGTATTGAGGGGGATCAGTTGCCCCTGGCTTTTCGCACCAGGGCCGATGAACAGGAAATAACATTCGATCGCAGACACGGCACCCTGGCCGAGGTTGAGATTGTTTACGCTGACTTTGCCGAGTGACATGCAGTGCCTCGTTAGCGGGGAGAATTAAGGATTTGTTGCAGCACCAGGTTCACCAGCGCGCTGGTTTCCGTCTCGGTGCCAGGGCCGAGAAACTGGCGCTTGGGCAGCTTGATTTCCCAGCTTTGTGCACCAGAGGTTTCGGCTTGTTGGTCGTCCAGGATGCGGATCAACAGACCCGCCTTGGCGTAGTTCACATGTTCTTTAATCCACGCCACGGACGGGCGTGTGAGCGTTTTTTTGCCCGCCTGACGAACCTTGAAACCGAGACGGCGCAAGCGCTTGGCCTGCTTTTCGGTCGCGGCCAGGCCTTCGGGAACCTTGTTCCACTGGCGCATCTGGGCAGCGGTACGGCGCTCGGAGACGCCGTTGTGTTGCTGCGATGCCACCCACCGGGTCAGCGCGTTGCGCCAGCCCAGTTCGGCTTCGTCAGCGTTGACGCGGGTGACCTCGAGCAGCTTGCCCAGGCCGGCTTCCATTTTCTTTTTGCCCTTGGCCGAACCCTTGCGGGCTTCGAACGGCGAGCCGTCCAGGTTCTGCTGGTTGCGGATCCGTTGGCGACTCAGGCTGCGCACGCGCTTGCTGACGTTGTTCAGCAGCCGGCGGCGTAACTGCGGCGGCAGATTGAGCAGCGCGAGCTGTTCTTCCGCACCCAGCAGGCCACGCACGTCCAGGTCGAAAGTGCTACGCGCCATCGCCGGTCACCTCGCCCTTCTCGGCCACCCACAGCTCGAACGGCACGAACGCCCAGGTCTGACCGAAGGCCTCGATCTCGCCGTCCGGATCCTCGGTCAGGTATTGCGGTTCGCTGAACTGCAGCTTGATGTCGACGTCGGCCAGGTCGTTGTCGAGCATGGTGATGTCGAACACGGTCGCAGGCAGGCCGTCGCGGTCCTCGTCGTTGTTCTCCAGCCAACTGCCGACCAAGGCCATCAGACGAGCCGGGTTGTCGGCGAAGCGCTCGAGCACGATGGTGGCGCTGTAGTTCATGTCGCCCATATGCATGCCGTCGACGTCGGGTTTCCAGATCAATTCCAGCTGCACCTGGTCGGTCCAACTGTCGAGCTGTTCGGTGGCCACCAGGCGGCTCTGAATGAGGTACGCCGTCAAGGCGCGCAGCTTGATCACAGCAGTGCCGCCGTGATCCGGCCACGACCCTGCAGCGAACGCACAGAGGCCTGACTGAAGGCGATAAAGGTTTCACGACGCTCGGGTTCTTCCTTCCCGGTGTTCTCGGCACTTTCGCGACGGGTCACGGTGGCGAACTGGGGCAGCAGACTGGCCTTGGCGCGGCAATACACGGCTCGCTTGTACGTCGCTGCTTGAAATGTGCGCTCCGGCAGCACCATAGGGTCAGCAGATTCCACGCTGGACACACCTACGGATTGCCATCTGGCTTTGAGTTTGGCCAGGTCCGTATTGACCTCGACCATAGCCACGCTCAAACCATCGACCAGCGTCTCGACCAGGTATTCCCCTGGAAGGCGATAGACCTTCTGGAACTCAGCCAGTGAGAGGTTCGGCCAAAAGCCGTCATTCTCGATCTGCTGCTCCACGAATGTGGTGGGGTTACCTGAAAAGCCCATTGCTGGTCGCTCAAATAGGGGCGGGAAAACTGTTTCAGTGGGTCAGGGCCATAAATGGTTGGCTCACATCCACAGTTTCTCGCCGGGGGGGGAAGTCAGTTACTCGGTGGCCGGTGTGGCCTGTTGTTTTGCCAGGGCCTTGCGGCACTTATCCAGGCGGGTGTTGTTACCAGCCGCCGCGTGCAACTCGGTTGAACGCTCAAGATGCTTGATCGCGGTTTCCCACTCCTGAGCGTCCTGGGCACGCATGCCGATCAATTTGTGGTACTTGCTCGGGATCTGCTCCGTCAGATCCCACTCACCGTCCACGCGTGGCAGCAGGTCGGACAGGTAAGGCTCCGGGCTGCGGTTGGCGTTGTATTCGGCATAAGCCCAATCGCTCACGACATCAGCGACGAAGGTCTGGATGTCGCGGCGCTTGAAGCGCTCCGGCATCTGTTGCCCCTGGGCAATGGCGAAGTCGGCCAGCTCCAGGCCGTCTTCGAACTGGACGGTGTCGAACAGCCAGACCATCACCTGCACCAGGACACGATTCGGGAAGTTCATGCCCGACTCGCAGTAGCGCTGCACGTATTCCTGGTACTTGGGTAGCAGCTCATCACGCTTGAGCGCCTGTTTACTGGCCAAGTTCTTGAGCGCGCTCAGGCGCTCCAGATCCAAGTCCAGTGCCGCTTCCTGCAGCAACAGGTGCTTGCGGGCATTGGCCGGGCTGCTCAGCGCTTCGGCAGGGGAATACGCTACCGGTGCCGCTGCAGCAGCGACTAAGGCAGCGCCCCCCAAGGCCAAGGTGCGGCGCTTGTGCTTCAGGGCCAGACTCACTCGACCAGCTCCACGTTTTCAGTCAGTGCGATCTTTTCCAACTGCTCGATCACATAACCTTCGTTACGGCTGTTGTAGTCCTCGACGCGGGAGCGTTTCGGGTTGTCGACCGTCTGCTTACGCCAGCTGGAGTCCTGGAAGTAAATCGACAGATTGTCGAAGCTGGTGACCATCACCGCGTTGACCGGGAAGTTCGGCACGCTGTAAGACGGCAATCCGCCATAGGTCGAGATGACCTGAGCACTTTCGATGCGCTCTTTTTCGGTCGGGGTATCGCCTTGCTTGGTGTAGAGCTTGGCTTTGTCAGCGGCGAGCAAGTCGCTACCGATGATCGCCACCAGGTCACCGTCTTCGCGCAGGATCTCGTCGATCATTTGCTTGGTGTCATGCACCAGGGCATCGAGGTTGGCGTAATCGCCGCCAGCGCCCAACAAGACTTTGCCGGCGGTGTCGCCTTCCTTGAGCACTTGCTGTGGTGCTTGCTCGCGCAGTTGCTGCAGCCAGCCCTTGTTCACGTCCTGAAGCTTCGGATTCGCAGCCAGGTCGGTCTGAATTGCGGCGCTCGTGCCATGGAAACCGATAACGATGCGGTCCTGGGCGATGCGCTTCTGCACTGCTGCGGAATAGCGATCCTGGAAGTCTGGGAATTTGGCCCAGGCATCGATCTTGGCATAGGGCAGGCCCACGTCGGACTCGGTCGAGGACAGCTCATACAGGCTGTTTTCCAGTTCCGATGTGTCCTTGGCTTCGCGATCGGTGGTTTTGGTGTTGGTGCGGCCAGTGACCGGACCATTGACACCGATAAACACTTTCTCGCCCTTGATCTCGGTGACCGGGACGACGTTGATACGCTCCAGGAAGTCCGCTTTGGCCGTAATCGCGTCGTTCAGTTCCTGCGCGGTGGACGGTTCCACGCTGAAGGTCTTGCAGGCATCCGCGACACCGTAACTTTCGGCGATCGCAACCTGCAGCGCGGCGTATTTCTTGGCGCCATTGGCGCTCAGTGGCTGGCCCATGTCAGAGCACCCGCTTTTTGGTGGCGGTTACCGGCCCCTGGGAACGCGGGATATTGCGGCCGGTGGCGGTGTTCTGCAGTGCGGTGAACTGCTTCTGCAGGTCAGCCATGCCAGCCAGCAATGCCTTGTTAGAGGCGCCGCCGTTACGGGCGAATTCGCGATCCTCCTCAGCCGTGGTGACGATGGCATCGACGGCAGTTGTGACGTCGTCAATCGGAGCCTGCTCAGGCTCAGGGGCATCAACAACGACTGGATCGACAACGGCTTGAATGCCCGCGACGACCACAATCAGTTGAGCCAGCAGGGCCTTTAGGGCCGTTGCGGTAGCTTCATCCATTGGGGGGTTGCTCTCGGTGGTGGTGGGTGGGGTTTCGGTGGTGCTTTCTTCAAGGCCGAAGCGCTTGAACAGACCCGTGAACATGCTGAACAGCTTGGCGATGTCGCCTTGTGGTTCTTCTTCACTCAGCGAGCCGAGTGGTACGGAGTTGGCGAAGTAGGCCGTCGCACTTGTCTTCTTGGAGAAGCACAGTTCTTGGGTACCAACGCTGGCAGGCTCATCAGTCACCGCCATACCGGTGAGGTAGGCTTTGCCCTTACCACGGAAATTTGGGGTGATCTCGATGCTGCTGAAGAGCTTCTGGCCTTGATCGTTGAGCCAGAGCAGGCGGTCGTTGGGCTTGAGTTGGGCTTCCAGCGCGACATGGCCTGGTTCCAGATCCTCGGCATCCTCTACCAGGCGTACGGCATATACCGTGCCGTGGGAGCCCTGCCAGCGTTCGTGGTCACACCAGATCACTGCGGTGTAAAAGGCCGACTTGTAGGTCTCAGCGATATCGCGCAGTTCCTGGGGAAGGATTTCGCGACCATCAGCAGTGGTGCCGCTGGTGGCGACACGTTTCCAAAAACTGACAAGGGAACGGGGCATTGATAACTGCGCTCAATCGGTGATTTGAGCCGCCAAGATAGGGAGCCAGCCGCCCTCAAACAAACGGTTCAAATGCGCATCCCTCCTATATTTGACTTATAGGAGGAACGCGGAATTTAACACCGCGTTTCCTGCGTTTTCGCCGCATAGACTGCGGCCCATGCTCTACTCAACCGAAGTAAAAGAAGCCGCTAAACGTCTGTTCCTGCGCCGCTGCAAGGCCAAGGAAATTCAGGCGCAACTCAACCTGCCCAACATTCGGATCGTCTATTACTGGATCCGCCAGGGCGGCTGGGAAGACATGCTGTCGGACGAAGAACCGCTGACGGCGATCGGGCGACGCATCACCCTGCTCCTGGACAAGGTCACCAGCCTGAGCAAGGACGATCTGAACGAGCTGGACAGGCTGACATCGATCCGCGAGCGGCTGATCAAGCAAGCCGCCAAGCCAGTGCCGGCATTACCTGGTGAACCTTCGGATGAACCACAGGAACGCCGCCAGCGCTCGCGTGGCGAGCGATCCAGCCGAGGCGATGGCGGCGGTAAGAAACGCGAGAAAAAAGCCAAGAACGACATCAGCGGCCTGACCGAGGTGGACTTCCTCGATAAGTTCATCTCCAAGATGTACGGCTACCAAAAAGATCTGTTCGCGGCCAAACAGAACCCGCTGACCTGCCGGATCCGCAACATCCTCAAAAGCCGCCAGGTGGGCCTGACTTACTACTTCGCCGGCGAAGCGTTCATGGACGCGGTATTGAGCGGCGACAACCAGGTGTTCCTGTCGGCCAGCCGATCGCAATCCGAGATCTTCCGCAGCTACATCATCCAGTTCGCCCAGCAGTGGTTCGGCATCGAGCTGACCGGCAACCCCATCACCCTGAGCAACGGCGCCGAACTGCGTTTCCTCAGCACCAACAGCAGCACCGCCCAGGGCTACCACGGCCACGTCTATGTGGATGAATACTTCTGGATTCGCGACTTCGAAAAACTCAGCACCGTGGCCAGCGCCATGGGCACCCACAAGAAGTGGCGCAAAACCTACTTTTCAACACCCAGTGCGGTATCGCATCAGGCCTACCCGTTCTGGTCAGGTGATGAATTTCGCAACAGCAAGCGCGGGAAAAAGACCGGCGGCACCTGGCCGGTCGAAGCGGCGTATACCCAGGGCGCGCTGTGCCCGGATGGCCAATGGCGCAAGACCATCACCATTCAGGATGCGATCGACGGCGGCTGCGATCTGTTCGACCTCGAGCAGCTGCAGCTGGAGTACGACGAGGACAAGTTCCAGCAGCTGTTCTACTGCAAGTTCATCGACAGCACGCAAAGCGCATTCGGCCTAAAAGACTTGGAGCGCTGCTATTCCGATCTGACGTTGTGGGAGGACTACAAGCCCGACGACGACCGCCCCTACGGCAACAGCCCCGTTTGGATTGGCTACGACCCAAGCCGCACCCGCGACGACGCCACATGCGTGGTCATTGCCCCGCCGCTCGAAGCTGGGGCCAAGTTTCGCATCCTGGAGAAGCACAGCTGGCGGGGACAATCGTTCAAGTACCAGGCCGAGCAGGTCAAGAAACTCACCGAGCGTTTCAACGTCCAGCACATCGGTATCGATACCACGGGCATCGGCTACGGCGTGTTCGACCTGGTGCGCGACTTCTACCCACGGACAACGTCGATTCACTACAGCCTGGAAACCAAAAACACGCTGGTGCTCAAGGCCCAGGACACGATCCAGGGCAGCCGCATCGAATGGGATGCTGGGTGGACCGATGTTGCCCAGGCGTTCCTGACCATCAAGCGCGGTACCACCGGTAGCGGCCAGATCACTTACAGCGCATCGCGCACTGAAGCCACCGGCCACGCCGATATCGCCTGGGCAATCATGCACGCCCTGGCCAACGAACCTTTGAACACGAACAAGCGGCGCCGCAGCCGCTACCTCACGAGCGAAACCAATGCCCAAGCCACGCAGAAAACCGCAGGTCAGTCAGCAAACACGTCAGCCCACGCGAATGTTCACGTTCGGGGAGCCGGAACAGGTGTTGAGCGGCAATATCGGCGAGTACGTGGGGGTATTCCCCAGCGACGACGGCGAGATCTACAAGCCTCCAGTATCCCGTACGGGCCTGGCCAAGCTGTTGCGCGCCAACGCTCACCACGGCGCCATTCCAAAGTTCAAACGCAACCTGCTGCTGCGTGAGTTCATCCCGTCAGAGGGCTGCACCTCCCAAACCATGGGACGTGCCGGGCTGGATTACATGGTGTTTGGCGAGGCGTACTTCTACCGCGATACCAACACCTTCGGCCAGGTGCTGGAGCTGCAACACCTTCCGGCGATCAACATGCGGGTCAAGGTCGACGGTGGGTTTCGGATGCTGCTGCCCGACAACAAGTTCCTGGACTTCGACCAGGAGGAGATCGAGCACGTCATGGACTACGACGTGGAGCAGAACATCTATGGCATTCCTGACTACTTGGGCGGCCTGCAGGCGCTCCTGCTGAACGAAGCAGCCACCCTCTTCCGCCGCCGCTACTACAGCAACGGCGCGCACGCGGGCTACATCTTCTATACCAACGACCCGGACCTGACCGAGGAGGACGAAGACGAGCTCCGCGCTCAGATCAGCGCGAGCAAAGGTGTGGGTAACTTCCGCTCGATGTTCGTCAACATTCCCAACGGCAAAGAGGACGCCATCAAGATCATCCCGATCGGTGATTTCCAGGCGAAGGACGAGCTGGAGAAGGTCAAGAACATCACCCGCAACGACGTGATCGCCGCCTGGCGTATGAACCCCGCACTGGCCGGCATCATCCCGGAAAACAGCGCCGGTTTTGGCGATATCGAAAAGATCGATCGGGTATACACCAGCAACGAAATTCGCCCGATCTGTCAACTTTTCGACCAGGTGAACGACGCCTTGCGAGAAGACAGGCGAATTGCCTGGAGAGAAACGCCAAAGGCAGTGGAAAGCACTGCTCCCACAACCTAACACGGAGAATGCCACTACATATTGTGGCAATATAGTGGCTAATTGGCTGCCCTGGGGAGGGACACAATGCGAGTTATTTGTAAGTGTGGGAACAAGGGCCGGATCTCTTCGCGAGAGACGCTATCGGCGGAGTTCGCGAAGCTTTACTGCCAGTGCCTGGACGCAATGTGCGGGCATACATGGGTCGCGCACTTAACGTTTTATCGCACGCTGAGTCCGTCGGCACAGACCTTTGACAGGATGCTGTTTGATCGCCTGAAGGACATGCCCAGGGCAAAACAGCGGGAGTTGTTCGAGCAGCTGGGCGCAGCATGATCGTGGCTGAAACGCCGGCCATATCAGGGCCGGCGTTTGCGTTACATCGATAAAGCGGTTTGTTGCTTCACGGGCAAATCAACTGACTGCTGGTTCCTCTGGCTGGGTTGCCAGGACCTCGGAAAGCCGGCGCAGTTGAAGTTGCTCCTGTTCACTCAACTGCCGGTAAAGGCCGATCAGGCGACGTTCAATTTTGGTCAGGCCGAGCCATTCGAACTCAGTGATTCCCGCGCAGGCGCGCTCATTGTTCGTGCGATCCAACATGCTTACTACTCCATAAAGTGCATTGCTGAATCGACGTTATCGGGACGGGGACTGGCTTTAGAACGAGGGGGCGACGAATGTCTTACATGCTTTGTGACAAGTTAAGTCCGTTGGCGGGCAGCATCGTCAGCCATGGCTTGCAGGAAACGACGGATCGCTTCCTGGTCGAATGGCGTGATGCTTCTGTACTGCTTAACCAGCCGATCCTCAACTTCGGAAAGTGCATCGTGGGAAAGAGTCGTTCGCACGCCGTTGAGAATGTACGGGATGTCGAAACCGATCTGGCTCGCAGCTTTGCTCAGATAAGACGCCGTCGCATCGCTAGTTCCCGCCTCATAGTTTGCTTGGGTCCGCTTAGCAATTCCGAGTGCTTCAGCAACCTGGTTCTGCGTCATGCCGTATCGCTTCCGCTCTTCTTGCAGCCGGGAACCTATGTCTTCAGAAAGATGCAAAATTATTCATCCGGGTTATTTACAAATGCACCAAAGTGCATCATTGTGCATTCCACACCACATGAAACTGCACGGAATTGCACTATGCCCAAAACATGCATCACTGAGCAAGCCCGCAAACAAGCGCGTGAAGCCTTGGAGAAGCGCGGTCAATCCGCGAAGGACTTTGCGAAACAGCACGACCTGAACCCCAGCACCGTGTACGCGGTGCTGAGTGGACAGAGCCTTTGTCGCCGTGGGGAGGCACATCGCGCCGCGGTGTTGCTGGGGATCAAAGACGGCGTGATCGAACAGTAATGGCACTGGACCACAGGGAGAAGTAGAAAATGAATTGCCAAATACTAGAAGCACGCAAGTCCACAATGAGCGCGATTGTCAGTAGTGCAGGCGGACGGGAACTCTCAGCCGCTCACCTCAACATGAAGAACGTGAAGCAGTTCGACAACCGCGCCTACCAGAACGGCGGCTGCTGTCCTCTGACCGATGCGCAGATTCACGCGCTGGAGCAAGTCGCCGGCACTACGCATTACCCCACTTACATTGCCGGGATCTACGGCGGGTTATTCGTGCCAATCGCCGATCCAGACCACCTGGACAACGTCGAGTTGTATGCACGCTCTGTTCAGGCTGCCGCCAAACGTGGCCTCGTTGATCAGATCATCGCAAAAGCCCTGGAAGACGGTTCGATCAACCAGGAAGAAGCCGAAGAAATACTGGACGCGCATAACCTCCACATGGCCGCCCGTCATACGGAAGTGCGAGCAGCTATCGCCTTGTACCGCAACAAATCGGGAGTAGCGGCATGAATACTTTGCCTGCAATTCAGGCGTACCAGGACGTGCTCAAAGCCGCCGCACTTACCTTCCTCGAGCGTCACCAGTGCGAACACTTGGGCAATGACCAGAAGTTGTTCGACCGTGCCGTCCAGCACCTGGTCGCGGACTTTGGCAGCCCTACCCAGATGGCGGAAAAGTTGGTGCACCTAGCCTGCAGCGACATGAACGCGATCCGTGATCGGCAGCGCTTGGACATCATCAGCAGCACATCGACGCACACCGTCATCATTGATCCTGCCACCGGCCACGCCTGGGCTATCCCGGTCAGCCTGATCTATGAACGCATCATCAACGCACCCGACAACGGGCGTTATCGCTTAGCCAACTCGTAACACCAACCCAACACATTGCCTGCCCCGCGCCCAGTGGGTTTGGGTGAGCTTTGCCTGAAGTCGAGGTTTCACGATGGAAAACGCCGTAATCATCAATGCCCAACTGCCGTCTGCACAGGCCGAAGCGTTGCTGGAGTCGCTGAAAGCGAACTATCGCCAGAGTTTCAACGAGCACTGGTATGCGGACCAATTTCGTTTCGTCGCAGACGGCAATCGACACAAAGCAATTCTCGCTCACGTCCCGGTGATGGCTGCCCAGAAACATCTGATCGGCGCGCTTTCCCTAGGCCTTAACAAAGCATTGAAACAATCATGAAAGCAGACCTACGCGAAGACATCCTGCGCCTCCTTGAGCAGGATTACGGACTCAAGCACCGCCCTGGCACCAAGTACATGCGGGGCGGCACGTGCCCGCAATGCCACCACAAGGACCGGCTGCTGTACGCACGCCATGACGAACCTTGGATGATCATTTGCGGCCGGCCGACGAACTGCGGTTTCAGCATGCCTGTGCAGGAGATCTATAAGGATCTGTTCTCTAACTGGAGCAAGCGAGCCCCCGCAACGAACGACAACCCCAACGCTACAGCCCGTGCCTATTTGGAGTTCGGACGCGGTTTTCAGATCGAGCGGATCACTGGCTGGTTCACCCAGGATTCGTTTTATTCTGACAAGCTCGGCGCCGGTACCGCCACTGTGCGCTTTGCCCTGGATAAGGGCGTTTATTGGGAACGCCTTATCGACAGGCCGGAGCGCTTCGGCAAGATGAAGGCTCGGTTCAAGAAGGGTGAAAGCCCCTCAGGCGGCTGGTGGTGCCCGCCATCGGTGGACTTGACCGCGACCAAAGAGCTTTGGATTGTCGAAGGGATCTTCGATGCGATCGCCCTTGAACACAACAGCATCGATGCCGTTTCCGCCATGTCAAATAACAACTTCCCGGTCGATGCCTTAAAGGAACTGTCGCGGCAACGTGGCGGTAAGTTGCCGACGCTCGTCTGGGCGCTGGATAACGAACCTCAGGCCCAACGCTACACGAGGCAATGGGTCAGCCAAGCCCGTGAAATGGGTTACACCTGCCGGGCCGCACTGATTCCGCAATCAGGCCGAAAAGTCGACTGGAACAACCTGCACCAGCGCTGGCAGTTTGAGGACGATAAACAGAAGCGAGATCTGCGCCGCACCAATGACCTGAAAATTGCGCGCCACCATGGCGACCTTCTCCTGGCCGAGTCGCCCAGGGAGAAGGCGATACTCATCCACGAGGCGGATAAAAAATCGGAGTTCTCATTCGAATTTTCCAACCGCTTGTACTGGGCCAAAGTTGATCAGCACAAGCTGGACGAGGAACAGAAAGCGATCGTCAATAGCGAGGACGGCGACGATCAGCTACTGAACGACAAGGCTGCCAAGCGCAAGGCACTGGATAGCGTTCTCTCGTTGCGCCAGCTGGCCAACTGCAATTTCGAGGCGCTGTACAAGCAGGTCAACGAGTCAACTGGCGAAGCGTGGTACTACGTGCGTATCGACCCACCGAACGACGGCCCTTCCGAAAAAATCACCTTCACGCTGAAACAGTTTTCGTCCAGCAGTGAGTTCAAAGCACGGCTTCTGTATTCGAGCGGGTCCTGGCTCGGGGCACAGAAACACCTCGATCAGATCGTCATGCAGCAAACCGAGGGCATCAAGTCCGTCGAGACCATTGATTTCGTGGGGTACAGCAAGGAACACAAAGCCTACATCTTCAATGACATCGCCTGCCACAACGGGGTGCTCTACAAAGCCAACGCCGAGGACTATTTCGAGTTCGGCAGGAGCCGCGTGAAGTGCCTGATCAAGAACGTAAAGATCACGCCTAACCCAGACGCAAAGGGATACAGCAACGATTGGCTGCAGAAGCTTTGGCTGTGCTTTGGAGCGAAGGGGTTGGTCACTTTGTCGTTCTGGTTTGGCTCCCTGTTCGCGGAGCAGATCCGGGCCCAGTACGAGAGCTTTCCATTTCTGGAAGTGACAGGTGAGGCTGATGCCGGCAAGTCCACACTGCTGGTCTTCATCTGGAAGTTGTTCGGTCGTACCTATGAGGGGTTCGACCCATCCAAAGGCTCTGCGTCAGGCCGTAGTCGGTCAATGGGACAGGTGGCGGGTATGCCCATCGTATTGCTTGAGGGTGATCGCAACAACGACAAATCCTTTGACCTGGCCGAGCTCAAAGATCTGTTTGGTGGCGGCCTTCTCGGAGTCCGTGGAGTCAAGAACAACACCAACGAAACCTATGAGCCCGAGTTCCGCGCCACCATTGCATTGAGCCAGAACGCACCGGTGACGGGGGAAGAGCCCATCTTGAGCCGGATCGTAAAGTTGCACTTCACGAAACCGAACATCACGGATGAAAGCAGTGCTGCAGCTGATGCACTGGCACTCACTGAAATGAAGGATGTAAGCAACTTTCTAGTGCAGGCAATCAAGGCTGAACCTCAGGTGATGGCCAAGTTCGTGGAGCGCTATCCGCATCACCGTGAGCAACTGCGGGCCAAGCGCACATTGGCGTCGGCGCGAGTGATCAAAAACCACAGCATGATGCTCGCACTCTTGGACTGTTTGACCTTGGTGTTGCCGCTGGACGCCCAGATGATCGAGGCCGCACAGAAGGAGCTGATCAGCATGGCGCACGAACGCCAGTCTGCGATCAGCCTCGACCTTCCCGAAGTGATCGAGTTCTGGAATGTCTATGAGTATCTGGAATCGCTGAGCAGCGAGCCGATAGTCAACCACAGCAAGAAGTCGGACGTCATTGCGATAAACCTCAACGAGTTCGCCAAAGTCGCAGCCGAACACCGCCAGAAGCTGGCCGACGTCGGCACGCTGCGCCAGCTGCTGCGCGATAGCCGCTCACGGAAGTTGATCGATGCAAACCGGACTACGGATAGCGCAATTCGCAGCATTCAGCGTCGGCACAACCAAGTGAATCCGCCGCCAGAGTCGGTGAAGTGCTGGCAGTTCAAGGCCTGATCAGGAGCATGCACATGCAAATTCAAGTCATAGCGAACCCTGAAAACATCGACGTCATTAACGAAATTTATCACCGGATTGAAAAAGAGACAGGCCGTCCTGTAGTCAACGCGGGCGCATATGGCGCCCGCGGCCTGGTGACTATTTTGTGGGTCAGGGCTGAAGGTGGCCAGCGCGAAATTCTGGCCTTTGACTGCGATCGGGACCATATCCAAGCGGTGCTGGAGTGGCGTTCCTTGATGGATGACAGCAGTGAGTTTGACGACCTGGTGATTCACCTGGTGCGAAAGGCTTCGAGTGAAACGAACGCCGGCTGAAGCCGGTTGAGAAAGGGATGTCGAGGAGTTGCACCTCCTCGACACCAACCACTGAAAGGAGCAATCCCATGCGAGGAAATACCCAACTCAGCAGCGAAGTGAAGGCTACCACAACGCCCGAACAAAGCGCTCAGGCTACCCTCCATCTGATGACGATCCGAATAGTCGGTACCGCGCTTTTCGAGTACCAGGTGCGCAAAACCACCGATGCCCGAATCCGCCTTGAATCGCTGGCCAGCATGGCCCAGGCACAGGGCGACCTGACCGACGTCGAAGCGCTTGTCGTCGCCCAGGTACTCGCCGCCACCACCAACTCCATCCAGCTACTGCAGGGCCAAAGTCATGTCTGAGCAACCCAATATCAAGCGCTTCAAAGTGAGTGAATCCTGGAAAGAATACGAGGTGCTGCTCGAGGTAAATCTCGATGTGTTGACGCCTGAGCGTGCAGCAATGATCAATAACTATCTTTCCGACGAGCAAACCAGGCTGATGGATGAAGACGGTGATGTCATACGCGTCGCAATCCGACTGGCCGGCTCGAGCATGATCAGGATCATGCTCGAGCAAGGCGGAGCGAGTTTCACCCCTACCTTCAAAAACGTGTTCGGCGAAAACCCGGGCGCTGCTTGGACGCATGACCTCCACAGCACTGAGGGTTTTGGCGGATGTGAGGCGGACGAAAAGCCATACGGCTGGTGCGGTATTCGTGTGATCGGCGCCGAAGTTGACGTGCCTGGTTATTACGAGGTCGAACTGACTGAATCACCAGTCGAGAAGGAAGCCTGAGCATGTCGGCAACAAAAAGAATCCGCTCCAGGCGTTTTTGGACCACCCACGAAGTCGCACTGCTTGAGCGTCTTTATCCAGATCTCGCCACCGTCGACGTCGCGGCTCGCCTCGACCGAGCCTTAAGTGCGGTGCATTACAAAGCGAAGGCCTTGGGCGTGAAGAAAAGCCAAGTCTTTCTGGATGGCCCGCTCTCGGGCCGACTGGATGGTGTTCGAGGCCAAGCCACACGGTTTCAAAAGCGCAAGGGGGTGGCGAATGATGGCCGAGAATAGTAAGCGCTTTCCCTGGAATATCGACCACACCAGCGTGTGCGATCAGTGCGGAAAATGGCGCGCCCAGGGTAGCCATGTGAAATGCAGCAAGCTTCGACAGCAGATGAATGCCCACCTGCGCCAACAACGTCAGAAGCAGTAACGCAAGTCCACTAGAAAATCCACAGCACCATACTAGGCCCGGAGACGGGCCTTTCTTTTTTTCAGCGTCACACTATCGCTATACAGTTTGCAGCGTAAGGACACATATGAGCGGCGTCGAAGCTCGGGGTAATTCAGTACGGATCCACTTCACCTATGAAGGAAGCAGATGCAGAGAGTCTTTACCAGGAGGCAACACACCCGCCAACGTGGCGCATGCCAAGCGCATGGTGGAAATCATCAATTACGAAATACATTCCGGCACGTTCGATTATTCGCGCCACTTCCCCAATTCAACCAGGTTGGTCGAGAGTACGTTTGGTCACTACCTGGATCTTTGGCTAAGCATTAAAAAGAACAGCGTCGCGGCGACGTCATATCGCGGCTATTTGAACAAGGCTGAAGTCCATGTTCGTCCTCGGTGGGGCAGCGTGCAGATCGATGAAGTGGATCACCTCGATCTGCAGGAGTGGGTTCAGGTCACTCTCTCGGCCAGGCTGAGCAACAAGACCATTCGCGACATCATCAGCAACGTTCGGCAGGTGTTCAAGCTGTACCGCACCCGGAAGAAGGTGGCGCACGATCCGACGGAGGGACTTCATGTACGCCTTCCTGATCCGACTCTACCGGATCCGTTCACCCGTGCTGAGATTGTGCAGATCCTGGCCACGCCAACCAAACGCACCTTCGAGCTACTGATGATTCAGTTCATGATGTGGTCTGGGCCACGCGTTTCAGAAACTATTGCATTGGCGTGGGAAGACGTTGACCTGCAATCGGGCACAGTGACATTCAGGCGGTCAAAGGTGCGTGGTGCATATCGGGTGACTAAAACACGCAGATCGAATCGGAAAGTTCGCTTACTGGCCCCGGCGCTCGATGCCCTGCAAAAGCTTTGGGTACTGACGAAGGGCGGCAAGCCACATACGGTCGATATCGTCGAGCGAGACAACAGGACGGTCAGGAAGCACAAGCTGCATTTCGTGTTCCTTAACACGTCCAGTGGCGAACCGCATGTCAGTGACTTCACCATCCGCGATCGCTTCTTCAAGACCCACTTGGAGCATGCGGGCGTTCGATATCGCGGGCCTGGGCAGTGTCGGCATACCTACGCCAGTCAGTTGCTCAGCAGTGGTGTTGCCTCAATCGACTGGATCGCCGAACAGATGGGGCATACCGATGGAGGCATGATCCGTAAGCATTACGGCACCTGGATAAACGAGGACGGTCCGGACGTTATCGGCATGCTCGAGCACGCCCTCAAAATATAGCGTTTGTCCCATGATTGTCCCATGGAGCGTCCCATGGGCCATTTTTCACACGACGAAAACCACGAAGCCCCTGAGATTCTTCAATGAATTCAGGGGCTTCGTGCGTTTCTAATTTGGCGGTGAAGGAGAGATTCGAACTCTCGATACAATTTCTTGTATACACACTTTCCAGGCGTGCTCCTTAAGCCACTCGGACACTTCACCGTATCTCTTCAAACAAGTTCTGTCTGTCGAGGCGCGCTAATGTAGTCGAAAGCTTTCGATATGACAAATGTTTTTTTCAGAATTTTCATGTGCTTACGAAAATAGTCCTTTTGGGCGTAGGCCCCAGGGGGGTATTTCTGCCAAATTTCGGCACCGCAACGTTGCCCGCTCCAGCGCAATCCCTGCTGCGCTGCCCTCTATATAGAAGGCACAGGCCAATTGCATGACTCACCAGTCAGTCATGGCCCTTTACCTGCGCCACAGGGCTGGGTAACGTCTGACCCACTTCATAACAAGGATTTGCGCCATGAGTGACTTGATTGCCTACCACCTGGAAGACGGTATCGCCACGCTGACCTTAAGCAATGGCAAGGTCAATGCCATCTCCCCGGATGTGATCTCTGCGTTCAATGCCGCGCTGGACCAGGCCGAGCAGGATCGCGCGGTCGTCATTATTACCGGGCAACCGGGCATTCTCTCTGGTGGCTATGACTTGAAGGTGATGACCGCCAGCCCCGAGCAAGCCATTGAGCTGGTCAGGCAGGGCTCAACCCTGGCCCGGCGCATGCTCGCACACCCTTTCCCGGTGGTGATCGCCTGCTCCGGCCATGCGGTGGCCAAGGGCGCGTTCCTGTTGTTGTCGGTGGATTACCGCATCGGTGTGGAAGGCCCGTTCAGCATCGGCCTGAACGAGGTGCAGATCGGCATGACCATGCACCACGCCGGCATCGAGCTGGCCCGCGACCGTCTGCGCAAATCGGCATTCCATCGCTCGGTGATCAACGGCGAGATGTTCAACCCGCAGACCGCTGTAGACGCAGGCTTCCTCGACATGGTGGTCAAGCCTGAAGAGCTGCACACCACAGCCCTGGAAGTGGCTCGCCAATTGAAGAAGATCAATATGAAGGCCCACAGGAACACCAAGCTCAAAGTGCGCAAAGAGCTGCTGGAGACCCTGGACAAGGCCATCGAAGAAGATCAGCACCACCCGCTCTGACCCTCCTCCCCCCGCAAACCCGATTCCGACCGCAACCTGCGGTCGGGATTGTGCCTGCGCAACACCCCCCACCTGACGTCTTGAACACCTCTGGCCCGCTTCTTACAGCGCTTGCTGAAACAAATGCTAAAACTTCAGCTATCTCCTACTTGTATCGGGGTAATTGCTGAAGACAGTGCACATCCGTACACTGCGCCGACTTTTGTTTTGGCGAGCCTGTAAATGCTACTTTCGATGCGTATGTTGTTGATGTTTTTGCATTTTATGCTCGCAGGCGTACTGGGTGTCTTACTGGGCATATGCCGCCCCTTCAACCCGGACAACAGCCGCCTGTGCGCGCGCTTGTATGCCTGGCCATCGCGCTGGATCCTGGGCTACCGGCTCAAGGCCGAAGTCGGACCTCTGATGGACAAGCCGCAAAGCTGTGTGGTGATTGCCAATCATCAATCCAACTACGACCTGTTTGTATTCGGCAACGTAGTGCCGCACCGTACGGTGTGCATCGGCAAAAAAAGCCTCAAGTGGGTGCCTTTGTTCGGTCAGCTGTTCTGGCTGGCGGGTAACGTGCTGATCGATCGCGGTAATGCCCAGAAAGCGCGCAAGTCGATGCTGACGACAACGCGCACCCTGCAAGAGAAGGACACATCGATCTGGGTGTTCCCGGAGGGCACGCGTAACCTGGGCAAAACCCTGCTGCCTTTCAAGAAAGGGGCGTTTCAGATGGCAATCACTGCCGGGGTGCCGATCGTGCCGGTGTGCGTCAGTACTTATAGCCAGCACCTGCAGCTCAACCGCTGGCACAGTGCCGATATCCTGATCCGCTCGTTACCGGCCATCCCGACCGCCGGGCTCACCCTGGATGACGTCCCGCACCTGATGGAGCTGTGCCATACGCAGATGCGCGAATGCATCGAGTCTATGGATCGCGAGCTGCTGAGCCCGCAAAACCGCCACTTGCCGCCCCTGGCCAAGGGCAATTCGACAGTGTCCAACCCGAACCTCTGAGCCTTTGTCGACTCAAAGTGGTCAATAGCGCGCTAAGCTGCATCTTCGTGCCATAACCCTTTGAAGAAGAAGCGATTAGAACTATGGGGAGAGTTGTTGCTGCTGCGGTTTACAACGCAGGCAAGAAGGTCACCAATATCACGCTGGACGAAGGCATTGAGTGGGCGAAAAAGCCCGGCCACTTCGTCTGGATTGGCCTGGAGCAACCTGACGCGCAAGAGCTGGCCAACTTGCAACGCCAGTTCAACCTGCATGAACTGGCCATCGAGGATGCCCTTGAGCAGCACAGCCGGCCCAAGCTCGAAACCTTCGGCGATGCGCTGTTTATCGTGATCTATTCGCCGATTCGCCATGAAGGCAAATTGGAGTTTGTCGAAACCCATATCTTTGCCGGCAACGGCTACATCATCACCAGCCGCAACGGCCATTCGGCCTCGTACAAGGCCGTGCGCCAGCGTTGCGAAGCACGCCCGCTGCTGCTGGAGCATGGCGAGGACTTTGTGCTGTATGCCCTGCTCGACTTCGTCACCGAGAGCTATCAGCCGGTCAGCGAGGCCATCCACGCCGAAATCGAACAACTCGAGCAAAGCATCATGGGCAACGCCCTGAATGAGGCCGACATTGTCCACCTGCATGGCCTGCGCCGCGATGTACTGCGCCTGCGCCGTTATGTGGCGCCGATGGTCGAGATCAGCGAAGAACTGCAGCGCCTGACCTTTCCCTTTATCGACAAGAACATGCGCCCGTACTTTCGCGATGTGCAGATTCATGTCACCCGGCAGATGGAAGACCTCACCAACCTGCGCGATACGGCGACCCAGACCATTGAGATCGTGGTGTTGCTGGAATCTTCACGCCAGAGCAACGTGCAGCGCAAATTCGCCGCCTGGGCGGCTATCCTCGCCTTCCCCACTGCCGTGGCGGGTATTTACGGGATGAACTTCCAGAACATGCCGGAGCTGAGCTGGCATTACGGCTATTTCGGCGTGCTGGGGTTTATTGCGGTGGGCGTGACCGGCCTGTGGACCAGTTTCAAGCGCTCTGGCTGGCTATAACCCCCCACCCTGTGGGAGCGGGCTTGCTCGCTCCCACAGGTATCGAGCCGGATATCAGGCGGTCTGCGGCTTGTGCGAAACGAAGCGCATCATCCACTCGGCAACGGTGCGACCATGATGGTCCTGGCCCAGGCTGGCAACACCGGTGCTGTAGACCTGCTCGCCCAGATGCTCCTGACGCAGGTCGAGCAAGGCCCGCGAATAATCGTGGATAAACTCGGGGTGGCCCTGGAAGCACAGCACCTGATCATTGATGTGATAGGCGGCATACGGGCAGAAATCGCTGGAGGCAATGACCGTGGCGTTCTGCGGCAGGGCTGTGACCTGATCCTGATGGCTGATCAGCAGGGTCAGGTCCTCGACCACCGGGCTCATCCACGGCGCCCTGGCCGCCAGTTTGTACTGATGGGTGCCCACACCCCAACCCTGGGTGGCGCGCTCGCTCTTGCCACCGAGCAGCAGCGCCAGCAATTGATGGCCAAAGCACACGCCCAGCAACTTGTCGCCGCGCTCGTAGCGGCTCAGCAAGTAGGTTTTGAGAGTTTCAATCCACGGATCGGTGCCAAATGAATCCGCCTTGCTGCCGGTGACCAGGTAAGCATCAAAAGCCTGGTCATCAGACGGGTACTCGCCTTGCATCACGTTAAAAACACTGAACTGAGCCGCAATAGGCTGCGTGGAGAACAGGCGCACGAACATTTGCCCGTAACCCTGATATTGGTCAACAAACTCTGGACGCAGAATGTCGGTTTCCAGAATGCAGATGCGTAGCGACATAAAAGTACCTGGCACGATAAAGGCGAAAGTGATGATGACTGCTCGCCAGAGCCTGCCTTGAAAGGGTATTTCATGGCAAGCACTGAAGCGGGTGATTGCCCTCCAGCCCCCGAAAATCGCGGGCTTTTGTAGGACAAAACAAGCAGGGACTGGACGCTCTGACGAACGGTAGGTGGCTAAGAATATGCACCGTCCATAAGCCCGTTGCGTCTAGCTGCGGGGCGGCAGGTCAGGCGCAACAAACCTAATAGCGTTTTAGAAACTTACTGCACTTGAATGATGTGAAAGGGTTCTAAGCCATGTCTTATGAGGGCTCTACTGTTAAGCCTGTCGCCGGGGCCGCTTTCTTTCCAAGGCATGGTGCCCTTGGCGCAGGCATTGTCGTTCGGAAAAACAAAAAAAGGCAGATAGCCATGTTCAAACATACGAAAGTACGTCAAGCCGGTCTTATCCTCTTTGCTACCACCTTGCTGCTGATCTTGCCGAACCTGACCAAGGTTATCGGTTAAAGACACGCCACTGTGCCGAAGACGTGCAGCCCCTGCGCGTCTTCGCGGGCTTGGGTACCCGGCGCAAAAAGCAGAACGGCCAGCCCTGAGGCCAGCCGCTAATCCATCACACGCCGTTCAATTGAGCAGGCCACGCACCTCCTGCTTGACGCCCCAACCTTCGATAATCCCGCCCAGCGGCACCACGACAGCTTCAAAGTCCTGCTCGAAATCACCGATACCACCATAGGTGGCATACATCACCTTGCTCAATTCCAGATGCCAGGCTCCGTCATCACCCACATTGATCTGAGCATTGAGGGATTCACCGCAAAATTTTTGTGCAGCCCTGCGCGCCCGTTCCTCGTCCGGGAAGATTGCGTAAAACTCGATGGGGTGGATGCGTGAAAAATCAAAACCGCCTTCTTTCATGCGGCGCAGCACATAGCTGCTGAGGTCTTCTTGATGGGCTGTGCTCATGAAACGTCCTCCTCGCAATGGATAGACATTCAGCGCTTCCCTCTGGCCGCATTCGGGCCGTGACAGGGGAAGTAATAAGCATGTAGCGAACAAGATCAGAGCCAGTCGATTACTTCGCTGGTCTGGATCCAGAGTAGACCCGGGGGGCGGCCTCTGCCAAGGGGGCAAGCCATGAATTTCAACAGTTTTTTACCCCGCACGGGGGAAACCTCGCCCGGTACCCGGACAGATGCGCTGTCCAGGACCCGGCTTGCACTGCTGCGGGTTACGGCTTTTCAGCGCGCTCCTTGAGCCCCTTGAGGGTATTGAACGGAGCATCGACCACAAACTTGTTGGCCAGCCACGAAGGCACGCTGCCGCCCGGCTCGGTGTGCACCTGATAGGTCACTTCGGTGAGGTTGTCGCCTTTGGGCACCAGCTTCCAGAAGCCATCAACCTGAGCAACCCGAACAAAGCCTTTTTCTTCCGGGATGTAGGTCGGCATGCCCTTCAACGTGCGGGTCAGACTGCCATCGGCCCCCTGGGCCGTGGTCACCAGTAGCACCGAGTCACGCGGGGTGACCGGCCACGGGGTCTTGAACTGGGTGTAGGTCCAGCTCTGGTCGCCTTCATGCTTGAGCAGTTTTTGCGACTGGCACTCATGGATCCAGGCGCAAGCGCTGGCCACGTCTTCCTGCAACTTGCTGACCTTGGCCAGTGGTGCCTTGATGGTCGTCACGCCCTGATACGCCTTGTACTGGGAACCGGCAACCTCACTCAGCGACACCTTGATGCCGTCCTGATCCTTGGCAACCTTCCAGTCTTCAGCCTGGGCCACACCCACCAGCAGCGCGCTCAAACCACATACCAATGCCACTCTATGCAACGAACCCATTGTCTTGTTCCTTATTGTTGAAGGTCTGTTCACTGGACACCCACACACTATGCCGCGGTCACCTGCTCCCACCAGCCGATCAGGTTGATGGCCTCTTCCCGATCGCTGCCGCACACCTCGATATCGGCCTTGAAATCGCCACACACCGCAGGACGTTGTGGCTGGCCAAACAACCCACACAGGTAGTCGACAGACAGATGCAGGCAGCGTTCCCCCGCCGGCTTGCCATTGGGCATGCCGGGCAGCGGTGTACTGATGGAAGGGGCTATGCAGCAAGCGCCACAGCCTTCACGGCAATTCATGACGTCAGCTCCTCGTTCGGGGCAAAGTGTGTTGATGACAAGGGATAGTACTCGCTGGAACAGGTGTTTGAAATTGACCGTTCAGCAGAATGTGCCGATAACTGACGGTGACTGATTAGTCAGTTTAGAAGCCCGTTTTTCAACGTTCGGCACTTATTGCTTGAACTCGAAATCCAGCGCCGCACCTTCGATTTCATTGCGCCGGTATTCATTGCGCAATTGCAGGTCCATTTCATTGCTGAGCAAACGCCCGTTGAGTTGAAACGGACTTTCTTCGACCGACTTTTCGCCAAACATGTTGGGCAACAGCGGTTTGTGGGCAGGCATGGGGACGGTACCCAAGGGGCGCAATTGCTTGACCATCTCGGGGGGCAAGCGCAAGTCCAGGTTGGCAGCTGGCAAACGCTTTTTAGCGATGTCATGGGCCGACTTCGATTTGGAGGCGATTGGCTCGCGCTTTTTGACGGGCGCTTTTTTCTCGCTGGCGGCAGGTTTGGCCGCTGAATGGACAGATGGCGTCTGCGCAGATGTGGATGCTGGTTGCACCGGGGCTGCCGTTGCAACGACTGCATTGAGCGCACTCAAAACACCCATCAGCACAAGACTTGCACAATATGTCGCTTTCATAACTCCACAGCTTTAACGGTTCAGGTGCGTATGCTCGCGCTTTACGCACAGGGGAACAAGGTAATTATAGTCAAAATGCCATCCCGGCTGTAGCCGAGCCGCCATACAGACCTGCCGCTTCCTGGCAGAGCTGCTTGGCAAGCATGCCAAGTGTCATCAGGGCCCGTTCGGCTTCTCGATTCCAGGGCGTACCGCAGTTTAACCGGATGCAATGATTGAACTGCTCGGTGTTACTGAAAATCAGCCCCGGCGCGATGCTGATGCCCTGTTGCAGCGCCCGCACATGCAGCTCCTGGGTATTGACCCGCCCCGGCAAACTGACCCACAGGATAAAACCGCCGCTGGGGCGGGACATCTGTGTGCCTTCCGGGAAGTGCTGCTGCACGGCCAGCTGGAACGCACTGAGGTTTTTTCTGTATTCCTGGCGGATGAAACGTAAATGGCGGTCGTAACCACCATTTTCAAGGTAAGCCGCCACGCCCATTTGGGTCACGCTGCACGCCGAATGGGTGGTAAAGGTTTGCAGACGCTGGATTTCCTGCTGAAATTTACCCGCAATCATCCAGCCGATACGCACACCGGGTGACAGGGTTTTGGAAAAGCTCGAACAGTAGATCACCCGATCCAGGCGGTCATAGGCTTTCAGGGCCTTGGTGCGTCCGACCTCGAACATCAATTCGCCATAGATATCATCTTCGACAATCTGGATATCAAAGTCTGAAGCCAGGCGCAGCAGTTGCTTTTGCCGCTCTTCAGGCATGGTTCCGCCCAGCGGGTTGCTCAGGCGCGTGGTCAGCACCAGGGCCTTGATCGACCATTGGTTGGCGGCCAGTTGCAGGGCCTCAAGGCTCATGCCGGTGGCCGGGTCACTGGGGATCTCAATGACTTTCAAACCCAGCAGGTCAGCCAGTTGCAGCAAGCCGTAGTAAGTCGGTGACTCAGCCGCAATCAGGTCACCGGGGCGGGTCAGCACCCGTAATGACATTTGCAGGGCATCGACACAGCCGTGGGTGATGATGACCTCAGACGGATCAACCACCACCCCGGCGTCGCGCATGCGGATGGCCACCTGTCGGCGCAGGGGTTCGAAGCCGGGGCTGAACATATAGCTGAACGCCCGCGGGCTGTGAAAGCGCGTGACCTTAGCCAATTGCTGGTGCAGCGCCCGCACAGGCAGGTAATCGACACTGGGCACCGCCGCGCCCAGCGGGAACACGCCTTCGCGGCGAGACTCGACCAAAACTTGCTGGATAATGCTGCTGCGGGTGACCAGCCCCGGGCGCTCGACACGGGCGATATCCGGAGTGGGCGCGGTGAGGGCCGGGGTCTGGTGAACGTAGTAGCCGGACTGTGGCCGCGCCCGGATCAGCCCCTGGTCTTCAAGATTGGCGTAGGCCTGCAACACCGTGGCATGGCTGACGTTGAGCTGCGAGCTCATCTTGCGCACCGAAGGCACGCGCTCGCCCGGCTGATAAACGCCACGCCGGATATCTTCAGCCAACTGCTGGGCGATACGTTGGTAAAGCAAAAGGTTGGTCATGGCGCCGCACTCGATGTTCAGGCTTTATTTTTGTGGGAACAATACCGGAACAGTTTAGAAGTGTACGGGCACAGTTGTCACTTATCTCAACCGTACAGCCCGAGTGCGGGGGTAACTGTATGGGTGCGGATAATGACGTTGTGGGGAACGAGGCTTGCCCGCGATGGCAGCACCGCGGTCCGCCTGGCACACCGAGCCGCTCCAATCGCGGGCAAGCCCGCTCCCACAGTCCAACCAAATCGCGGTTTTAGCGAGCAGCGCCCAACTGGCCTTTTTCGTCAGAAAAGACAATTTCAACACGACGGTTCTGGGCCCGCCCACGTTCACTTGCGTTCACGTCCACCGGGTACTGGTCGCCATACCCTTGCACCTGGATGCGCTTTTCATCGATCCCCAGATCAATCAGCACATCCGCCACTGCCTGGGCACGGGCCAGGGACAACTTGAGGTTATCCTCCGTGCCGCCGGTGCTGTCGGTGTAACCCTCGATTCGCACTATGCGCTTGGGGTTGAGTTGCAGAAACTGCACCAGCTTGAGCACCGTGCGGTTGGCCGAATTTTTCAAGTCGGCTTCGCCGGTATCAAACAGCACGTCGCCCAGGGTCATGACCAGGCCTCGATCGGTCTGGGTCGTGGCCAGGCTGATGATTTGCTCTTCCAGCCACTGGCCCTGCTGCTGAACACTCAACAGTTTGGCTTCGCGCAAGGCCAGTTGCAGGCGCTGACGCTCCAGTTCGAGCTTGGCCGCGCGTTCTTCATTCAGCACTTGCTGGGTATGCTCGCGGGCGATTTCGCTGTAGCGCTGGCTCAAGTAGGCGTAATGCGCAACGTCATCACCGCTGCCCCAATAGCTGGACAAACGCTCGGCTCGCGCCAGGGACTCCCCGGAACGGATCACGTCCTTGGGAGCGATACGCAACACATGGGTGTCTTCCTTGACGGCCTGGAAGTCCGTGCTGGCCTGCTGCAAGGCTTGTTCGCTGTTGTGATGGCCGGCGCAACCGCTCAGGCCGACCACCAGCGCCCCCATGCAAGCTAAGGGTTTGAGGCTCATTGCGCCTCCGCCAGTTGTTTGCGCAAGCGCGCGATACGGGTATTGAGCACGTTCAATTGTTCCTGGCTTTTTTGCGTCAGCACACGCGCTTCGGCCAACCGGGCGTCAAGCTCGGCCTGCTCAGCGTGCATGCGGGCGTCTTTGTAGGATTCATCAGCCATATCGGCCAGCGCTTGGGCCAGCTTGTCTTCGGCTTGTTTTAGCTCAGCCAGATCATCGGCCTTGGCACCCACCGCCCTGGCTTGTTCCAGGGCCTGTTCGGTCAAACGCAATTGTTCATTCGGCGCAGGATCGGCTGCACAACCCGCCAGAGCCACAACGGCCAGGGCAGCGAAAAGAGGTCGAATTGTCACTAGGGATTCCTACTGTTTTGGGGCGCTGAGCGGTTGTTGCAGCTGGGTTTTCCACCGCTCCAGGTTGCGTTGCACTACCGCCTCGGTCAGGCCGGAGGCGGGCAATTCTGTCATCTTTTTGGCGAGCTGTCCGCGCAACCACGGCTCATTGCAGGCCGAGTCGTGGGAAACCGCCAAAAACAGCCCTGGCTGATCGACCGGTTGTGGGTGCGCCAGCAAATCGTCGGCAATACCCAGGGTTTGCGCTGTGGCCATACCGGCGTAGCGCCCGGCCAATACGTACTCGGCCTGCCCCAGCAGCAGCTTCTGAAAAGCCTGGGTCAACCCGGGCTGGGGCTCGAGGGTCAGTTGATGCCGGGCAAACTCGTTGAAGGTCTCGCTTAAACGGGCCTTTTGCGAGACAGCCCCCCTGTGCCCATGCAAATCTGCGGGCGTTTCGTAGATCAGGGGCGAGTCCTTGCGCGTCCACACCAGGTAATCGTTGCGCACCAGCGGCGGGTGGATGTAATCAAAAGATGAAAGCCCGGCTACCGTCAGCGGCGCATCGAGCAGCATGTCCATGCGCCCGGTGCGCACTTCGTCCTGGGCCTGGGCGCGCTTGCCGCCATACAGCACTTCAACCTTGATCCCCAGCTCTTGCCCTGCCTGCTGGATCAGGTCGGCGCTGGCACCGATCAAATGCGCCGGGTCGGCCGGGTCGCGCCACAGGTAAGGCGGCGCATCGGGGCTGCCGGTGACAATCAGCCGCTCGCACTTGCCCGCCGCCTCGGCCAGCAATGGCAACAATGCCAGCCCTGCCAGCAGCCTGCTGATCTGACGCATATCCATACCCCTCACGCTCCCTCCACAATTGACAGACATAAAAAAGCCCGGTTACCCGGGCGGTGAAAGCAGGCAAAACACTGAGTGCCCTGCCCTTCCCCACGCCCCGGTCACCGGGCTCTTTATAAGTGAAGCGACTGGATTAAACCAGCTTCTCCAGCTCAGGTACTGCTTCGAACAAGTCCGCTACCAGGCCGTAATCGGCCACCTGGAAGATCGGTGCTTCTTCGTCCTTGTTGATCGCAACGATCACCTTGGAGTCTTTCATGCCGGCCAGATGCTGGATCGCGCCGGAAATGCCCACCGCGATGTACAGCTGTGGCGCAACGATTTTACCGGTCTGACCGACCTGCATATCGTTGGGTACAAAGCCTGCGTCCACAGCGGCACGCGATGCGCCAACCGCAGCACCCAGCTTGTCAGCCAGGGTGTAAAGCAGTTTGAAGTTGTCGCCGTTCTGCATGCCACGACCGCCGGAAACCACGACTTTGGCTGCGGTCAGCTCAGGACGGTCCGACTTGGCCAGTTCTTCACCCACGAACGAGGAAGTGCCAGCATCGTGAACCGCTGCAACCGCTTCAACCGCTGCCGAACCCCCTTGGGCGGCAACCGGGTCGAAACCGGTGGCACGCACGGTGATCACTTTCACTGGCGCAGTGGACTGCACGGTAGCAATGGCGTTACCGGCGTAGATCGGGCGGGTGAAGGTGTCGGCGCTGACCACCGAGATGATCTCGGAGATCTGGTCAACGTCCAGCTGTGCAGCAACACGCGGCAGGATGTTTTTGCCGTTGGAGGTCGCGGCGGCCAGGATGTGGCTGTAGCCGGCACCCAGCTCTGCAACCAGCGGAGCAACGTTTTCCGGCAACTGATGGGCGTAAGCCGCGTTATCAGCAACCAGTACTTTGGCCACGCCAGCGATCTGTGCAGCGGCTTCAGCGACTGCGCCAATGCCCTGGCCTGCAACCAGAACGTGGATGTCGCCACCGATTTTAGCGGCAGCGGCTACGGTGTTCAGCGTGGCCGGAGCCAGTGCCTTGCCGTCGTGTTCTGCGATTACCAAGATAGTCATGATTAGATTACCTTCGCTTCGTTTTTCAGTTTCTCGACCAGTTCAGCCACCGACTTGACCTTGATACCCGCGCTGCGTGCAGCCGGGGCTTCAACTTTCAGGGTCTTGTTGGTCGAAGCAGTCGAAACACCCAACGCGTCTGGCGTCAGCACTTCAAGCGGCTTTTTCTTGGCTTTCATGATGTTTGGCAGGGACGCATAACGCGGCTCGTTCAAACGCAGGTCGGTGGTGATGATCGCCGGCAAGCTCAGCGAAACAGTTTGCGCGCCGCCGTCGACTTCACGGGTCACGGCAACCTTGTCACCTGCCACTTCAACCTTGGACGCGAACGTACCCTGGCCGAAACCGGTCAGTGCAGCCAGCATCTGGCCAGTCTGGTTGTTGTCGCTGTCGATGGCCTGTTTGCCCAGGATCACCAGCTGAGGCTGTTCCTTGTCGACAACGGCCTTGAGCAGCTTGGCCACGGCCAGGGAGGTCAGGTCTTCGGCGGACTCGACGAGAATGGCGCGATCTGCACCCAGAGCCAGCGCGGTACGCAGCTGTTCCTGAGCAGTGGTCGGGCCGATGGAGACGACGACGATTTCAGTCGCAACGCCTTTCTCTTTCAGGCGTACGGCTTCTTCCACGGCGATTTCGCAGAAGGGGTTCATCGACATCTTGACGTTGGCGAGGTCAACGCCGGAGTTGTCCGCCTTGACGCGCACTTTAACGTTGTAATCGACCACTCGTTTGACAGCTACAAGAACCTTCATGGATTCCTCGTTACTCTCCGGTGAAAAGAAAGTCGCCTAGGCGAACCTGGCGGTTGATGCTCGTCAGCACAAGGGCACCTCCAAAGATCGTTGCCTTATTAATAGACGGGTACCAGCGACTGCCCCTGCGACCGTCTGTCCGATGTGACTAACAAGTCATCCACCAAAAGGACGTGTAAACTCCGCTGCAAAAATGGCAGGCTCCCACTGGCGTGTGCCTGTGCCCTGTCTTTAGAGGTGCTCTTGAAACCGACAATCAGCCTACGGCGAGCGCAAAACCGCCCGTATCTTGACCGGAACACCATTTGCGGTCAATACAGCAAATGGGCCAGTTTCAAGCCGCGCGTCTTTGATTTGTCTGGCTTGCAGTGAATTCAAACAAACGTTTGTATTGGACCCTGCCAGTGGTGTAGATATAATGCCCGGCCTTATAGAGAGAGCGGCGCCTCATCCATTGCGTCCTTGGCCTGCGCCGAGGGAATAATGGATGAAACGCCAAACCTCCAATTAGAAAAATACCGTTGAGCCTTGAGTAGGAGAGAACCTGTGGAACGCGAATACATGGAATTCGACGTGGTCATCGTCGGCGCCGGCCCTGCCGGTTTGTCCGCCGCCTGCCGCCTGAAGCAGAAGGCCGCCGAAGCCGGTAAAGAAATCAGCGTCTGCGTGGTTGAAAAAGGCTCCGAAGTCGGTGCTCACATCCTGTCCGGTGCGGTATTCGAACCCCGCGCCCTGAACGAATTGTTCCCGGACTGGAAAGAGCTTGGCGCTCCGCTCAATACTCCGGTCACCCGCGACGATATCTATGTACTGCGCAGCGACAGCACCGCGACCAAGGTGCCAGACCTGTTTGTGCCCAAAACCATGCACAACGAAGGCAACTACATCATCTCCCTGGGCAACCTGTGCCGCTGGCTGGCACAGCAGGCCGAAAACCTGGGTGTAGAAATCTACCCGGGCTTTGCTGCTCAAGAAGTGCTGTTCGACGAAAACAATGTGGTGCGCGGGATCATCACCGGCGACCTGGGCGTTGACCGCGAAGGCAACCCCAAGGAAGGCCTGTACACCCCGGGCATGGAACTGCGCGGCAAGTACACCCTGTTTGCCGAAGGCTGCCGTGGCCACCTGGGCAAGCAACTGATCGAGCGCTTCAAGCTCGACAGCGAAGCCGACGCCCAGCACTACGGCATCGGCCTGAAGGAAATCTGGGAAATCGACCCGGCCAAGCACCAGCCAGGCCTGGTGGTACACACTGCAGGCTGGCCGCTGGACATCGTCAGCAGCGAAAACACCGGGGGTTCGTTCCTCTATCACCTGGAAAACAACCAGGTGGTTGTCGGCCTGATCGTTGACCTGTCCTACAGCAACACTTTCCTGTCGCCATTCGACGAGTTCCAGCGCCTCAAGCACCACCCGGTACTCAAACAGTACCTGGACGGTGGCAAGCGCATCAGCTACGGCGCACGCGCCCTGGCCAAGGGCGGCCTGAACTCGCTGCCAAAAATGGTCTTCAACGGTGGCGCACTGATCGGTTGCGACCTGGGCACCATGAACGTAGCGAAGATCAAGGGCAGCCACACCGCCATGAAGTCCGGGATGCTTGCAGCAGAAGCCGTGGCCGACTCACTGCTGACTGGCTCCGAAGGCGGTGATGCACTCGACACTTACGTTGAAGCCTTCAAGGCCAGCTGGTTGTTCGACGAACTGTTCGCCAGCCGTAACTTCGGCCCGGCAATGCACAAGTTCGGTCCGATCATGGGCGCCGGTTTCAACTGGATGGACCAGAACATCTTCGGCGGCAAACTGCCGTTCACCCTGCACGACACCAAGCCAGACTATGCGTGTCTGAAACAGGCCAAGGACTGCAAGAAGATCGACTACCCGAAACCGGACGGCAAGCTCAGCTTCGACAAGCTCAGCTCAGTGTTTATCTCCAGCACCAACCACGAAGAAGAGCAGCCGTGCCACCTCAAGCTGCGCGACCCGAGCATCCCGATCAGCGTTAACCTGCCGCTCTACGACGAGCCTGCGCAGCGTTATTGCCCGGCGGGTGTGTACGAAGTGATCACCCAGGAAAGCGGCGAGAAGCGCTTCCAGATCAACGCGCAAAACTGCGTGCACTGCAAGACCTGCGACATCAAGGACCCTTCGCAGAACATCACCTGGGTCACCCCGGAAGGTGGCGGCGGGCCGACTTACCCGAACATGTAAGTCAAAAGGCTCCTTCGGGAGCCTTTTTATTGCCCCCGGCTTTTTTGTGGGAGCGGGCTTGCTCGCGATGGGATCGCCCAGCCTTGCCTGACAGCCTGCGCTGCCCGCATCGCGAGCAAGCCCGCTCCCACAACACGCCTGTCACACCGATTGACTAGCACCCCACCCCTTCATGCCCCGGGCTGCGTTCGAAGTAACGCTTGTACTCGCGACTGAACTGCGAGGTACTTTGATAACCCACCCGCTCCGCCACCTGCGCCACCCCCAAGCCCTCGCTCAGCAGCAACTGCTGCGCGCGCAACAACCGCAACCGCTTGAGGTACTGCACCGGCGACAACAACGTGCTGCGCTTGAAATGCTCATGAAAGGTGGACGCGCTCATGTTTGCGCAACGGGCCAGGGTCTCGACATTCAGCGGCTGGGCAAAGTGCTCGTGCAAATAGCTTAACGACGCCGCCACCCGGGCAAACTGCCCTTGCTGCTCAACCAAAGCCCGCAATACCCCCGCCTGCGGCCCGCGCAGCGCAGCAAACAACACCTCGCGCAAACGCGCCTGGCCCATAATCCGGCACTCCAGCGGGTCATGCAGACAACGCAGCAAGCGCTCCACCGCCTCGCGCATGTCGTCATCCAGCACCGCCGAGGTCATGGACTCCGGCGTCTGCGCCACGGCATTGCGATCCGCTGTCAGGCCCATTGCCAGCACCAGCTCACCCAGCACTGCACGATCAATACTGATGGCCACCCCCAACAGCGGCATTTCTTCACTGGCGAAGGTTTCGCACTCGAACGGCACCGCCAGCGCCTGCACCAGATAATGCCCGGCGCCATATTCCAGGGTGCGCTGGCCCAGATAGGCCAATTTACTGCCCTGGGCGATCACCATCAGGCTAGGCTCATAGATCTGCGGCATCCGGGCCACCACCCGGCACGCAGAAACCACCCGGACTTCAGGCAAAAGGGTCGACACAAAACCGGTCTGTGTTGCCAAGGGTTCGATCAGAGACACCAGCGCGGCATTCTCGTCGCGATGACGGGTCAAAAACATGGATAAAGGTTCACAGGAGGAATAGACAGCCGCATCTTCGCAGAATTGGTCAATAAAGCGACAGCCGGCCCGACACTCCGGAGTAATAGGCATGACAGGCGGAGGAATCGTCATAGTCCTGCAAAGCAACCAGGCGCAAAATCGCCCCCTCTCCACAGTTAACGTTTCGCGAGGTTCACATGTCCACAGTCACTTACAACGCTATCGGTTATGCCGCCCAGAATGCCAAGGCACCTCTGGCGCCCATGCAGTTCAACCGTCGCGCCCCACGACCGGACGACGTTGCCATCGAAGTGCTGTACTGCGGCGTTTGCCACTCCGACATCCACCAGGCGCGCAATGACTGGGGCTTCGCCACTTACCCGCTGATGCCAGGCCACGAAATCATCGGCAAGGTTACGGCCATTGGCGATAAAGTCACCAAGCACAAGGTCGGCGATCTGGTCGGCGTGGGCTGCATGGTCGATTCGTGCCGCACCTGCTCGGCGTGCAAGGAAGACCTGGAGCAATACTGCCTGGAAGGCATGACCCAGACCTACGCCAGCCCGGACCGCATCGACGGCACCCTGACCATGGGCGGTTACTCGGACAAGATGGTCGTCAGCGAACACTTCGTGCTGAGCATCCCGAAAAACCTCGACCCGGCCAGCGCCGCACCTCTGCTGTGCGCCGGTATCACCACCTACTCGCCACTGGTTCACTACGGCGTGGAAGCGGGCGACAAGGTCGGGATTCTGGGCATGGGCGGCCTGGGCCACATGGGCATCAAGTTCGCCAAGGCCCTGGGCGCTGAAGTGACCCTGTTCACCCGCTCCGAAGCCAAGGCTGAAGAAGCCCGTCGCCAGGGCGCCGACCATGTGATCGTGTCCACCGATCCCGAGCAGATGAAAGCCGCTGCCGGGCACTTCGACTTCCTGCTGGACACCATTCCGGTGCCGCACGACCTGAACCCGTACCTGGAAACCCTGACCTTTGACGGCGTACACATTCTGGTGGGCCTGATCGAGCCGGTTGAGCCAGCACTGAACGCCTTCAACCTGGTGTTCAAGCGCCGCGTACTGGCCGGTTCGCTGATCGGTGGCATTGCCGAAACCCAGGAAATGCTCGATTTCAGTGCCGAGCACGGGATTACCTGCGACATCGAAATGCTCGACATCAAAAACATCAACGAAGCCTTTGAGCGCGTGGTCAAAGGCGATGTGAAATACCGCTTTGTGATCGACATGAAAACGCTGAAAGCCTAAGCGTATCGACGTTTGTGGGAGCGAGCCTGCTCGCTCCCACCGTCATGTGCCTTGAGCTTTACCCGCCAAGCTGCGCCGATATCTGCTGCGCCGCTTGGGTAATGACCGGGATCAGCCCGGTCATTTTCTCGTGGGGCATATAGGGCACGGTACTGGCGATGCTGATCGCCGCAACGATCTGTCCGCTGGCATCACGGATCGGGGCCGCCACACAGCGGATCGACGGTTCGTTGTCTTCCAGGTCGAACGCATACCCTCCCGCCACATAACTGCGCATCCGCGCCTCGAACTGCTCCCACGACGGCTGCGGATGATCCGGCCACAACGGGTTCTTGCCGCCGGTACTCAGCCCCGCCTCATATAAACGCCGCCATTCCTCCAGTGAGGCATCCAGCAGCATCGCCTTGCCGATCCCGGTGCGTACCAGCGCCATGCGATGCCCCACCCGCGAGCGCATTTCCGGGCCATTTCGCCCCGGGTTCTTGTGCAGGTACAGCACTTCGTCCCCCTCGCGCACCGCCAAATGAATCGTGTCGCCGGTCAACGCCGACAACTGATCCAGAAACGGCGCGGCCAGCGTCACCAGCGGCAACTCCTCACGGGCCTGAAAGCCCAGTTCGATCAATTTGGGGCCCAGCAGATAGCCCACTTTGGGCAACACCCGCAGGTAACGTTCATCCACCAGGCAACTGGCGAGGCGATGGGTCGTGCTGCGCGTGGTGCCGATCACCCGGGCGATGTCCTTGAGATCACGCGCACCATTGGCCACGGCCTGTACCACCGCCAGGCCACGGAGCAGGGTTTGGGTTCCGGTGGGTGCTATTTTCGTGGAGTCGTCCTGCATAGCCAGCCTTTGCATTGAGGGATGGGAGCCGGGCAGCATTATGGTCGCCCGGCCCGCAGACGGCTACAGCTCGATCCGCTCGACCTTGCCCACCAACAGGATGTAGGACAGCGCCCCCAACAGCGCCAGCACCGAAATATAGGTGATGGCCGGGGCAAAGGAGTCGCCGCTGGCCAGAAAGCCGATCACGATCGGCGTGGCAATCGCCGACAGGTTGCCGATAAAGTTGAACACCCCGCCCGTCAGCCCCAGTAGCCGCGCCGGGGCCAGGGTCGAGACCAGCGACCAGGTGATCGACGCCAGCCCGTTGCCGAAGAATGCCAGCGCCAGGAACGCGATCACCAGGGGCGTGGAGTCGACAAAGTTGGCGCCAATAATCGACGTCGAGATCAGCAGCCCGCCGATGATCGGTAACTTGCGGGCAAAGCCAACCGAGTGGCCGCGGCGGATCAGCCAGTCAGAGAAAAACCCCGAACACAGCACGCCCACGAAGGCCGCCAGGAACGGCAGCGAAGCCAGCAGGCCGGACTTGATAAAGTCCATGCCGCGATACTTCACCAGATAAGTGGGGAACCACGTCAGGAAGAACCACAGCGTCGAGTTCAGGCAAAACTGCCCTAGGTAGATGCCCCACAGCTTGCGCTTGCTGAGCACGATGCCCAGGTCCAGCCAACTGAACGGCGCCTTGCGTTTGGCGGTTTGGCTCTGGATATCCACCAGCCCGCCCCCTTCGGCGATCAGATCGATTTCCGCCTGGTTGGCACCCTTGAACTCCCGCGGTTCGCGGTACACCGCGTACCAGATCACGGCCCAGACAATCCCCACCACACCGGTGCTGACAAACACCATGTGCCAGCCCCACTGGTGCTGCAGCCAGGCCAGTACCGGGGTCAGGAACGCCAGGCCAACAAACTGCCCGGAGGTGTAGAAGCCAATGGCCGTGGCGCGCTCGCGCTCGGGGAACCAGGTGGTCACCACGCGGCTATTGATCGGGTACGCTGGGGCTTCCAGCGCGCCCACCGCCATGCGCAACACGAACAGGGCGATAAAGCTGGCAGCAAAACCGAGCATCACCGTGGCCAGCGACCACAGCAGCAAGGCGACGCTGTAGAGGATACGCGGCGGCACCCGGTCCACCAGCCAGCCGCCGGGGATTTGCATGGCGGCATACGTCCAGCCGAAGGCCGAGAAAATCAGCCCGACGTGGATCGGGTCGATACCCAGGTCGCTGGTCAGTGCGGGCGCAGCGATCGACAGGTTACTGCGGTCCAGGTAATTGATGACCACGGTGATGAACAACAACACCATGATAAAAAAACGCTTGCGGCTCGGCGCCACCAGAATCGCGGGTGCGACAGTGCTTGCAGATGACATGGGCTTGCCTCGTTCTTATGTTTATTGAGGTCGACGCTGAATCTGTAGTCGCTGCCGCAGGCTGCGAGGGGGCCATCGGTGCTTGCGATATAACGTGTTGCTGCGCAACCCTTCGCAGCCTTCGGCAGCGACTACATGAGTGGCATTACCACTCGGCAAAACTGCCATCGGCGTGGCGCCAGATCGGGTTGCGCCAGCGGTGGCCGGTCAGCGCCCGCTCCTGTACATACTCTTCGTTGATCTCGATGCCCAGGCCCGGGCCATTGGGGATCTTCACAAAACCCTTGTCGTAGTCGAACACGGCCGGGTCCTTGATGTAGTCCAGCAGGTCGTTGCTTTCGTTGTAATGAATACCCAGGCTTTGTTCCTGGATAAAGGCGTTGTAGCAAACGGCGTCCAGTTGCAGGCACGCTGCCAGCGCAATCGGTCCCAGCGGGCAGTGCAAGGCCAGCGCCACGTCATAGGCCTCGGCCATGTTGGCGATTTTGCGGGTTTCGGTGATGCCGCCGGCATGGGACGCATCCGGCTGGATGATGTCCACATAGCCTTCGCTGAGCACCCGCTTGAAGTCCCAGCGCGAAAACAGCCGCTCGCCCAGGGCAATCGGCGTGCTGGTCAGCGGTGCCAGTTCCTTGAGGGCCTCGTAGTTTTCACTGAGCACCGGCTCCTCGATAAACATCAGCTTGTACGGGTCCAGCTCTTTCATCAGCACCTTGGCCATCGGCTTGTGCACGCGGCCATGGAAATCCACGCCAATACCGACATTGGGCCCCACCGCATCGCGCACGGCGGCGACGTTGGCCAGTGCCAGGTCGACCTTGTCAAAGCTGTCGACAAATTGCAGCTCTTCGGTGCCATTCATTTTCACTGCGGTAAAGCCACGGCTGACGGCCTCTTTTGCCGCACGGGCGGTGTCGGCCGGGCGGTCGCCGCCGATCCATGAATACACGCGGATCTTGTCCCGCACCTGGCCGCCCAACAAGTCGCTGACCGACACACCCAGCGCCTTGCCCTTGATGTCCCACAGCGCCTGGTCGATGCCGGCCAGGGCACTCATGTGCACCGCCCCGCCCCGGTAGAAACCGCCGCGGTAAAGCACCGTCCAGATATCTTCGATATTGCGCGGGTCCTTGCCGATCAAGTAATCCGACAGCTCGTCCACCGCAGCGGCCACCGTGTGGGCGCGGCCTTCGACCACGGGTTCGCCCCAGCCGGTAACGCCTTCGTCGGTTTCAACCTTGAGGAACAACCAGCGCGGCGGAACCAGGTACGTCGTGAGTTTGGTGATTTTCATCGTCTTGTCTCTCTTGTTCGATGGGGTGCCAGTCAGGCGACCTGACGCCGGGCATTCCAGGCATTTACATAGGCTTTGGCGCGAACCGCCACTTGCTCGGGGCTCATCCCGGGCTTGAACAGGCCGGAACCCAGCCCGAAACCCGACACCCCGGCATCCACAAACACTTGCATGTTGTCCGGGGTAATCCCGCCCACCGGGATCAGCAACGTGCCGGCCGGCAACACGGCCAGCCAGGCCTTGACCACGGCCGGGCCCATTTGCTCGGCCGGGAACATCTTCAGTACATCGGCACCCTCGGCCAGCGCGGCGAAGGCCTCGGTGGGCGTGGCCACACCCGGCGACAGGTACAGACCGGCCGCCCTGGCCGCGCGCAGCACCTTGGGGTCGCTATGGGGCATGACGATCACCTGCCCGCCGGCGGCCTTGACCTGTTCGACCTGCTCCGGCGTGAGCACCGTGCCCGCACCGACCAGGCAGTCGGCGGGCAAGGTGCTGCGCAGGATGCGAATACTTTCATAGGGCTCGGGGGAATTGAGCGGCACTTCAAGGGTACGAAAGCCCTCGTCATACAGAACTTTGCCGATGGCCTGTGCCTCGTGCGGGCGCAAACCGCGCAGGATGGCGATCAATCCGTTTGTTGCCAGTGCTTGCTTGAGCATCTCAGCCCTCCAGATGAGTGTGTTGGAGTAACCCCGCCGCATGGGCCAGGTGCCATAAACCCTGTTCGGTGGCCTGTTCTGCCAGGCTCACCTGCGCAAAGCCGCAGGCGGCCAGGGCCCGCTGGTAGCGTTCGCACAGCTGTGAATTGCCAATAAGGATGATCGCGGGCAGTGGCTGCTCACCGAGGCTGTGGCGCAGCGCCGCCAGCTCATGGCCAATCAGCAGGCCGGACACATAGTCGGGCTGCTGCGTGGCACTCAACTGACCGGTCAGGCCCAGGGTGCGGGCGCTGAACAGTGTCGACAGCGGGCCGAGCCGGCCCTGCGGTGACAAGGCCACCTGCACGCCGCGGTCGAACGCTGCGTCATCGAATTGCGCGGTGCGCCGCTGGGTGCGGCCCAGGATCGTGTGCTCGCAAACGGCGGCGTACAGCTCGCCGGTCATGAACGTATCGAAATGCACCAGAGCACCGTCCTGCACCTGCACCCATTTGCAGTGGCTGCCCGGCAGGCCGATCAGGCACTGGTTCAGATGTGGATGGCTGCGCAGCACGCCCAGCACCTGGGTTTCTTCGCCGCGCATGACGTTGGGCAAGGTTGAATGCTCGATCACGCCGGGCACGATATGGACATCGCAGCCGCGCACACTGCGCACCACTTGCAGGGCGGTGCTCAAGGCCGCGAAGCTGGCCGGGGTTTGGCGATAAGGGGCTTCGCGCCAGCCCTGGGCGCTGCCAACCATGCCACAGGCGATGACCGGGATGCCGGGCGCGGTTGCGAGCCAGTCGCCGCAGGCGTCATCGAAAGCCAGCTCAAAGCCGTTCGCACACCAGTGGCCGGCAACCCACCGTGGCGTAGACGGCAATTGCATGATGCCGCTGGCCAGGGCGCGCATTTTCAGCACCTGCCCGCCGGGGCCGAGTAAATAAGCACGAAGAGAGGTCGTCCCCCAATCGAGCGCGATCAATTGCGCCTGCATCGCTTCACCTGTTTTGTTTTTAGCAGTGAATGCCGTGGATCAGTGCGGGCGACTATAAACCGTGATTGCAATAAATCTCAATATATAAATATTCATCCCATATTTAGGGATTAGGCAAAACACACCTGCAGCCGCTGACTCGCAGAGCAAGTCAGCGGTTACAGGAAGGGATCTTGCAAAGGGGGATTACGGCTCAAGGCCGATAGGGAAAAACTCGCCAGCACTCCACACGCCCAACCAGTTCTGGCCGTCGATTTCACGCACCACCGCCAGCTCTACCAATTGGTAGAACACATTGCGATGAATCAGCGCTTCGAGGTTGCGCCGCACGTGCAGGTAAGGCGCGGGTTCCTGGGTGGCCGGGTCGATGACAAAGCGCAGCGGGTGCTCGGGACCGGCACTGATCGACTCGTCGACATTGGTGGTGAAGCGCAGCACTTGCTGCTCCCCCGCCACTTCCACGTCCAGAGCGACCGCCACGAAAGGCGCGTCATCGACCTTGATGCCGACCTTTTCAACCGGGGTGATCAGGAAATAATCATCGCCATCGCGGCGAATGATGGTGGAGAACAATTTGACCATCGGTTTGCGGCCGATCGGCGTGCCCATGTAATACCAGGTGCCATCACGGGCGATGCGCATATCGATGTCACCGCAAAACGCCGTATCCCACAAGTGAACGGGCGGCAGGCCCTTGTCGGCCCTGGGGATTTGCGCCAGCAGGTTACTGACGTCTACCGGCTCGCTCATGGTGCTCTCCTCGACTTATTGATCGCTCAAGCCTATCAAGCTGCGGGCGTATTTAGCCAGCGGCGGGCCGATCAGATCGGCAGGCTTGTTGTCATGGAACGTCAGCAAACCGCCGCGGCTGCGGATGGTGGCGGTGTCGATCAGGTACTGGGTGCTGGTTTCGATCAGCATCAGCTGGATCACGCCGCTGTCGATGCCCAGGCGGCTGATTTCTTCCTGATCGAGCCATTCGTCGCTGTTGCCGATGCGGTCATCGGCCCGGGCAAAGCGGGTGTACAGTAAATAGTGAGCGCCAAAATTACGCGCTTCGGTCATCGCCTCGTCGAGCCCGACCGGCGCTTTGGCGCGGCGCACCATGGGGAAGTATTCGACAAAGCCATTGAAGGCTTCCTCGGCAACGATATTGGGCCGCACATAGGGGTCGCCGATCGGTGCAAACGGGCCTTGGGCGATATAGATAAAGGAATCGGGTTGAATGCGCAGCGAATTACTGCGCCGCGTATTGCTGTGATCGAGCAGACCGGCGTCGCTCATTTGATAGCGTGCGCCTTCACCCAGATCGCTGACGGTCATGCAGCCGCCCAGTGTCAAAAAAGCCAGCAATACAATCAGACCACGCATCCCGCTCTCCCGATGGCCGGCGACAAAAAACCGGCGAATAGCCCCTAGATGCAGATTGCGCGCCAGTTTGCGCAACATATCAATTGCGTAGCAGCTGCCGAGGAACGAGGCTGCGTCCGGCGGCGAAGCCGTCGTAATACCTAAGCACTCAATAAAACTGACGCACCGAGGCGCCTGAATTACGACGGCTTCGCCGCCGGACGCAGCCTTCGTTCCTCGGCAGCTGCTACAGATTAGCCGCCGATGATTTTCATCACCGTGGCGCCACCCGAGAAGGCAATGTCCTGCTTGTCGCCCAGGGCTTTCATCAACAGGCCTTGCAGCGCTGGCAACGCCTCGTGCCGCGGCTTGTTCAACAGGTCGCCCACATAGTGGCGGTTACTCGACGACAGGCAACCATGCAGCCACCCCGTCGAAGACAGCCGCAACCGCGAGCAGGTCCGGCAAAACGGCACGCTTTCGTTGGCAATGACCCCGAAATAGCCGTGCCCGGGAATCTGATAGCGCACCGCCGTGGCGTCGATGGGTGCATCGGCCTGCAAGTACTCATGACGCTCGCCAATCAGCGCCAACAGCTGTTGCAAACTGACGAACTGCTGAAGAAAGGCATTACCGTCACTGGCCAGATGCCCCATGCGCATCAGTTCGATAAAGCGCAACTCATAGCCACGCTCAAGGCAGTACTCCAGCAAAGGCATAACCTGATCCAGGTTCTGCCCGCGCAGCGGCACCATATTGACCTTGATCTTGATCCCGGCCTCGCGGGCCTGCTGCATGCCGTCGAGCACGGTCGCCAGGTCGCCGCCCCGGGCAATTCGGCGGAATGCTTCAGGGTCGAGGGTATCCAGGGAAACGTTGATGCGAGCGATGCCCGCGTCCAGCAGCAGCGGCAGTTTGCGCGCAAGCAACTGGCCATTGGTCGTCAGGCTGATATCACTCAGACCGAGCTGACCGACCTCACCCATAAACGTTTCGAGCTTGGGGCTGATCAGCGGCTCGCCGCCGGTAATGCGCAGGCGCTCGATGCCTGCAGCTTCGATCAGGTAGGCCACCCCGCGCACCATCGCTTCAGCCGACAGCTCATTCTGCGCCGCCACCAGCCGTTTGCCGTTGGGCACACAGTAAGTGCAGGCGTAGTTGCAGGCAGACGTCAGACTGATACGCAAATTGCGAAAACGTCTGCCTTGGCGATCAACGATCATGGATGACTCCGGCGCGGGTGAAATGGGCCGCTGCAAAACCTGACTCATAAATCAGGTTTTGGCAAGACCCAAGCCTGAGTATAAGCCTCAAGGCCATCTGCCATGAAGGCAAATACGGGCCTTGATTACTCTACCGCCGGGGTGTCGCTGTCACGCTTGCGCTTGTTGCCCATGCGCACGCCGATGTCCATCAGGAACTGGAAGAAACCTTCCTGATCTTCCAGCACATTGCTCCAGAACGGCGAGTGGTACAGCGCTACCGCGCCATGTACCAGGGCCCAGGCCGCGCAGTAATGGAAGTATGGCGGTACGTCTTCGAGCTTGCCTTCACTGATGCGCCCCTTGATCAGCAGGGTCAGGCGCTCAAAGTTGGAAGCGCGGATCTTGTGCAGTTCTTCGACCAGTTCCGGCACCTGGTTGCCCTTGACCACCTTCTCTTCGAGGCGGTCGAACAGCCGGTAGCGCTGCGGGTCGCGCATGCGGAACTCAAAGTAGGCACGCGACAGCGCCTCCTTGTCCTTGTCCACGTCAGCAGAGTGCAGCAACTCGTTCAAATCGCGCTCGTAGTCGAGCATCAGGCGCAGGTAGATCTCGGCCTTGGACTTGAAGTGCTTGTAGATCGTGCCTTTGCCGATACCCACGGCATCAGCAATCATCTCGACGGTGACACTGTCTTCACCCAGGTCGAGGAACAGCTTGAGCGCGGTATCGAGAATTTCTTGCTCGCGGCGACGAAACTCACGGACCTTACGGGGTTCTTTGTGCATAAGAAAAGGTCTGTTCGGGTCAAAATCGAAGCGGAGTATTATGCATTAGTCACGCTAAATTGCACGGATCATCCTGCATATCGATGGGGTCAAACGTTTTACCCGCGAATCGATGAGCACTCAAGCGAAGCTGGGGTATTCCAAATCTGTTTAAAAAACGATCAACCGCGGCTGGACGTTCGACAAAGCTGGCCAATACTTAACATGTCGGTGCGACATCCCCCCCAAAGTGTGGCGCCGATATTGGCCGCAATGGACTGTGCGCCTTTGTTTTACTCCTAATGGTCTTAACCCGAATTCCCCAGAGTTCGGGTTTTTTTTGCCTGCTGTTCAGTTAAACGCGAAACCTGTGGCAGCGGGCTTGCTCGCGATACAGGCAACCCGGTTTACCAGATACACCGCAGCGATCCCATCGCGAGCAAGCCCGTTCCCACAAAGCCACGCAATTATCTGACCCGGGCCAGCGGAAACAGCCGCTTGAAGTTTTCAGTGGTTTGCTCGGCGAAGCGCTCGTAGGACTCACCGCGCAACATGGCCAGGAAATCCGCCACTTCCCGCACATATTGCGGCAGGTTCGGCTTGCCGCGATGGGGAATCGGGGCGAGGTAAGGCGAATCGGTCTCGACCAGCAAGCGGTCGGCAGGCACCTGGCGGGCTACATCGCGCAGCGCGTCAGCATTGCGGAAGGTCACGATACCCGAGAGCGAAATGTAATAGCCCATGTCCAGCGCCGCCCTGGCCATGTCCCAGTCTTCGGTAAAGCAATGCAGCACGCCAGCCTGGGGCAAGGCCGCCTCGCGCAGCATCGCCAGGGTATCGGCGCGGGCCCCGCGGGTGTGGATCACCACCGGCTTGCCGGTCTGTTGTGCCGCTTCCAGATGCACCCGGAACGACAGCTGCTGCAGGTCGGCGGCTTCAGGCTCGTAGTGGTAGTCCAGGCCGGTTTCGCCAATGGCCACTACCTGCGGGTGATTCAATTCGCCCAACAACCAGTCCAGCGCCGGCGCTGCACCAGGCTGCACATCCAGCGGGTGGACGCCCACCGAGCAGTCGACATCGGCATAGCGCTCGGTCAGGGCTTTGACATCCGCCGCATTGTCGGCACTGACACCGATACACAGAAAATGCCCGACGCCGCACTGGCGCGCTGCCTCAAGGGCGGCATCCAGCGAGCCGTCATGGGCGCTCAGATCAAGACGATCGAGATGGCAATGGGAGTCAACCAGCATACAAAAATTACCTGTTTATCAATTCAGTCAAATCAGCGCTGGCCGGGCAGGCCAGCCCACTGCACCAGCAGCGCTTCGAGCAACAAGTCACGATTAAGGTTGGCCTTGCTCAAGACCTTCTGGCGTTGGGCAAGAATCCAGTCCTGGATAGTCAGCACTTTGTCCTGGGGGGTCTTTTGTGCCAGGTATTGCAGGACTTTGCGCATGTCTTCCAGGCCAAGGCCGGCTTCGTCCTGGGTCAATTGATAGCGCAGGATCAGGCTCGACCAGTCGCAGAACCAGTCAAACAGCAACAGCAACGGAATAGCTTTCCAGCTTTCAGCCAACTGACTGGCCGACAGCTCGCGCTTGAGCAACTTCTTGACGCCCTCCACCACCGCTGCGCGCTGCTCGCGCACACCCTGGGCCTGCAGCTTGACCGCCACCAGGGGCGAACCTGCGGCCAGGGTCAGCAACTCGACGCGCTCGGCTTCGCCGAGGTCGGGCAGCGCACTGGCCAGCCACTCAAGGCTCAGCGCCTCACTGGGCAGCGGGCAGGCCTGCTGCACGCAACGGCTGCGAATGGTCGGCAGCAACCGGCTCGACTGATGGCTGACCAACAGCAAGATGGTGTTGCCCGACGGTTCTTCAAGGCTTTTGAGCAAGGCGTTGGCGGCGTTGATATTCATCGCTTCCACCGGCTCGACCAGCACCACCTTGCGCCCGCCCAGCTGGGCGGTCTGCACCACAAAGCTGACCAGCTCGCGCACCTGGTCGACCTTGATCGCCTTGTCGGCCTCTTCCGGCTCAAGAATGTAGTTGTCGGGGTGGCTGCCCGCCGCCAGCAACGAACAGGACTTGCACACACCGCACGCCTCAAGCCCCACCGGCTGCTTGCACAGCAGGCTGGCCATCAAGCGCTCGGCCAGCGCCCGCTTGCCGATGCCCGCCGGGCCGTGCAGCAGGTAGGCGTGGGCATGCTGTGCGCGCCCGGCCATCTGCTGCCACAGGTTGTCTTGCCACGGATAGGCCTCAGCCACGGTGCATGCCCAGCAATTGCGGCAACAGCGCGTCGAGCTGGCCCTGCACATGGTCCAGGGTTTGCCCGGCATCGATCAGGCGATAGCGTCCGGGCTCGGCCTTGGCGCGATCAAGGTAGGTGCTGCGCACCGCATCGAAAAATGTGCGGCCTTCCTGCTCAAAGCGGTCCAGTCGACCGCGAGCGCTGGCACGGGCCATGCCGACTTCAATCGGCAGGTCGAATACCAGGGTCAGGTCTGGGCGCAGCGCGCCCTGAACAAAGGTCTCAAGGGTCGCGATACGCTCATGGGACAAGCCTCGGCCGCCGCCCTGATAGGCATAGGTGGCATCGGTAAAGCGATCACACAGCACCACCGCGCCACGCGCCAGTGCCGGGCGAATCACTTCGGCCAGATGCTGGGCGCGGGCCGCGAAGACCAGCAGCAGTTCGGTGTCGGCACACATGGCGTCATCGCTGGGGGTGAGCAGCAGCTCGCGGATACGCTCGGCCAAGGGCGTGCCGCCGGGTTCGCGGGTCAGCACCACGTCAATGCCTTCGGCGCGCAAGCGCTCTGCCAGGTATTCGCGGTTGGTGCTTTTGCCCGCGCCTTCGGGGCCTTCCAGGGTAATAAACAAGCCAGTCACAGGCAGCAATCCTTAATCAGTGTCTGTCGGGCCTTGCGGCTCGACCGGGGAAGTCTGCGGTTCAGCCGCCGGGGCCGGCGCGGGGCTCGAACGGTAATCGGCACGGCGCTTGATCTGGAATTCGCGCACAGCAGAGTTGTGCGCATCCAGATCATCGGAAAACGTGTGGCTGCCATCGCCCTTGGCCACAAAGTACAGGCTGGTGCCATCCGCCGGGTGCAGCGCGGCGTGAATAGCCTCGCGCCCCACCATTGCAATCGGCGTCGGCGGCAAGCCGGGGATGGTGTAGGTATTGTAGGGCGTAGGCTCGCGCAAATGGGCACGGGTCAGCTTGCCGGTATAGCGCTCACCCAGACCGTAGATCACCGTAGGATCGGTTTGCAGCGGCATGCCGATTTTCATCCGGCGTACAAAAACCCCGGCAATCTGCCCACGCTCTTGCGGCACACCGGTCTCTTTTTCCACCAGGGACGCCATGATCAGCGCCTGGTAAGGGCTGGCATAAGGTACAGCAGGGTCACGCTGTTCCCATTCCTGGGCCAGTACTTTATCCAGACGATCGTAGGCTTTTTCCAGTAGTTGGGCGTCGGTCATCCCGCGTACAAAACGATAGGTGTCCGGGAAAAACCGCCCTTCAGGGAATACCCCTTCGTGCCCGAGTTTGGCCATGACTTCGCTGTCGCTCAGGCCGTCGAGGGTCTGTTCGATTTTTTCGTGTTTGGCCAGGGCGCTACGCACTTGGCGAAAGTTCCAGCCTTCAACCAGGGTCAGGCTGTATTGCACCACCTCACCCCGCTGCCACACACCGATCAGGTCCTGAGCGGTCATGCCCGGCGTCATGCGGTATTCGCCGCTGTGCAGGGGCTGGCCTTCAAGGTTGAAGCGCCAGTACAGGCGCAGCCAGAAAGCGTCGTCCAGCGTGCCGTCTGCTTCCAGGCGATTGAACGTACCGGTGGGCGTGGCGCCTGCGGGTACATCGAGCATTTGTTCTTGCGTCAGGTTGAGCGGTTGCTCCAGCGCCGAGTTGAGCTTCCAGGCGCTGGCGCCCAGCACCAAGCCCGCCAGCACCAGACCCATCTGCAGCAGCACCAAGATTTTACGTTTCACGAATCAGACATCCAGTAGGGTGCGAGCAATGCCTTGCAGTTTACGGGTGAGTGGCCCCACCGGCCAGCTCAGGTCTGCAAAAGCGCGCACGGGCCAAATGCCATACACACTGTTGCAGAGGAAGAGTTCATCGGCCTGCTGCAGCTGCGCAAGGCTGATGTCGGTGACATGACACGGGATACCCAGGCGCCCGGCCTCAGCCAGCAGTGCCGCGCGCATCACGCCAGCCACGCCGCAGCGGCTCAGGTCGGCGGTCAGCAAAACCCCGTCACGCACCACAAACAGATTACTGAACACACCTTCAATCACCCGCCCCGAGGTGTCGCGCATCAAGCCCTCGGCACAGGCCGGGTCTTGCCATTCGGAGCGCGCCATGACCTGTTCGAGTCGATTGAGGTGCTTGAGCCCGGCCAATAGCGGTTGCTCGGCCAGACGGGTGGCACAGTCAAACAGCTTTATACCGTGCACCCCATTGGCTTCAGGGTACGCAGCCGCCGGACTGGCTTGCAGAATTCTTCGAGGCAAGGCCCCGGGGGATGCGCCATAACCGCGCTGGCTGTCGCCGCGGGTCAGGATCAGCTTGAGCACGCCTTCGCCCATCGCGCAGGCGTAAGCCAGCAATTCGCTGCGGATCAGTGATTGATCCGCAACAATCGCCAGCCGGGAACAACCGAGTGCCAGGCGCTGCAGGTGCAGCTCCAGCAGCAACGGCGTGCCAGCCTTGACGGCGATGGTCTCGAACAGCCCATCGCCATAGGCCAGCCCACGGTCTTTAAGCGACGCCAGGGCGCTCGCCGGTTGACCGTCGACCCAGCTTTGCATTACTCGGCGTACCGGCGGAACACCAGCGAGCCGTTGGTGCCACCAAAGCCGAACGAGTTGGACAACACCACGTCAATCGGCATTTCGCGCGGGGTATGCGGCACGAAGTCGAGGTCGCAGCCTTCATCGGGCTCGTCGAGGTTGATGGTCGGCGGGGCAATCTGGCTGTTGATGGCCAGCACGCTGAAGATCGCCTCGACCGCGCCGGCGGCACCCAGCAGGTGACCGGTCATGGACTTGGTCGAACTCACGGCCAGGTTGTAGGCGTGATCGCCGAACACCGACTTGATCGCCGAAACTTCCGCCAGGTCACCGGCAGGCGTCGAAGTACCGTGGGCGTTGATGTACTGCACCTGGTCAGGGTTGACCCGGGCATCACGCAAGGCATTGGTGATGCAACGCGCAGCACCTGCACCATCGGCCGGAGGCGAGGTCATGTGGAAGGCGTCGCCGCTCATGCCAAAACCGATCAGCTCGGCGTAGATGGTCGCGCCACGCGCCTTGGCATGTTCGAGCTCTTCAAGCACCAGCGCGCCGGCACCGTCGGACAGCACAAAGCCGTCACGGCCCTTGTCCCACGGACGGCTGGCCCGCGTCGGGTCGTCGTTGCGGGTCGACAGCGCACGCGAAGCACCAAAGCCGCCCATGCCCAGACCGCAAGCAGCCATTTCTGCGCCACCTGCAATCATCACATCGGCTTCGCCGTAGGCAATGTTGCGCGCCGCCATGCCAATACAGTGCGTACCGGTAGTACACGCCGTGGCGATGGCGTAGTTAGGCCCCTGTGTACCCAGGTGGATAGACAGAAAGCCGGAAATCATGTTGATGATCGAGCCAGGCACAAAAAACGGAGAAATCCGTCGCGGGCCTTGCTCGTGCAGGGTACGGCTGGTTACTTCGATATTGGTCAGACCGCCAATACCCGAACCCATTGCCACACCGATGCGCTCACGATTGGCGTCGGTAACTTCCAGGCCGGAATTGCGCACAGCCTGAAACCCGGCTGCCAGACCGTATTGAATAAACAGGTCAAGTTTTCGGGCTTCTTTGACGGAGAGGTAATCCTCAACGTTAAAGCCCTGTACCGAGCCGCCAAAACGGGTGGAATAGGCAGAAAGATCCGTGTGTTCGATCAGACCAATGCCACTACGGCCTGCCAGAATGCCTTGCCAGGTGCTCGGAACATCCGCACCCAGTGGCGACAACATCCCCATACCGGTGACTACGACGCGTCTACGCGACACAGCACTCTCCTTTATTCTATTGACGACACTTTGCATCACACCTAAAGAAAAAACCGCACGCCAGAGCGGCAGTGCGGTTTTTCCATGACAGCGAGCAACGATTACAAACTATTACGCCTGGTGGCTAGTAACGTAGTCGATTGCTGCTTGTACAGTAGTGATCTTTTCAGCTTCTTCGTCAGGAATCTCAGTCTCGAATTCCTCTTCCAGAGCCATCACAAGCTCAACGGTGTCAAGGGAGTCGGCACCCAGGTCTTCAACGAAGGAAGCGGCATTGGTCACTTCTTCTTCTTTAACGCCCAGTTGCTCGGCAACGATTTTCTTGACGCGCTCTTCGATGGTGCTCATACCTTGTTTTCACTCCTAATGGACAAATTCAGGCAGCTGGCCAGTGGGCAAGTGTATCGAAAGCCTTTTCGGTTTTTCAACTGAAAGCTTTGCACTCACCCCGCAACAGCCGGCCGCCTATAAAAAGATTGCAGCTTTATAACGGATTTTAGACAGCTCGTATGACATTTTTTTGAAGCAATCCGTCACATTTAACTCATGTACATCCCGCCGTTGACCGGAATTGTAGCCCCAGTCACGTAGGCTGCACCGTCGGATGCCAGGAAAGCGACCACGTTAGCGATCTCTTGAGCCTGGCCCAGACGGCCCAGCGGAATCTGCGTCTGCAAGGCTTCGCGCTGTGCTTCTGGCAGCTCACGGGTCATATCGGTGTCGATAAAGCCCGGAGCAACCGAGTTGACAGTGATCGAGCGCGAGCCCACTTCACGTGCCAGTGCACGGCCGAAACCTTCAAGGCCTGCCTTGGCGGCGGCGTAGTTTACTTGGCCTGCGTTGCCCATGGCACCCACAACAGAGCCAATATTGATAATTCGTCCCCAGCGGGCCTTGGTCATGCCGCGCAAAACACCCTTGGACAGGCGATACAGACTGTTCAGGTTGGTGTCGATGACATCATGCCATTCGTCATCTTTCATGCGCATCATCAGGTTATCGCGGGTGATACCGGCATTATTGACCAGGATTGCCGGCGCGCCGAACTGCTCCTGAATGCTTGCCAGTACCGCAGCAACCGATTCGTTGCTGGTCACGTTGAGCTCCATGCCAGCGCCCTGAACACCGTTTTCTTTCAGGGTGGCAGCGATGCGCTCGGCACCTGACGCGGAAGTCGCCGTGCCAATGACAATGGCGCCCTGACGACCCAATTCCAATGCGATCGCCTGGCCAATGCCACGGCTTGCGCCTGTTACCAGTGCAACTTTACCTTGCAAGCTCATGCAGGCTTCTCCTGATTCAGACCAGAGCCAAGCGCGCAGCGGCGAAGGCATCCGGGGTATTCAAATTGTGAGTGGTAACGCCGTCGGCGCAACGCTTGCTGATGCCCACCAGGACTTTGCCCGGGCCGCATTCAACCAGGTCAACCGGGCCGCTGGCCGCCAGGGCCTGCACCGATTCAACCCAACGCACAGGTTTGTACAGCTGCTCGAGCAGATCGCGCTTGAGGGTCGGCAGATCGGCTGCCACAGCGGCACTGACGTTCTGCACCAGGGCAATGCTCGGCATTTTCCAGTCGATCGCTTCGATGGACTCGGCAAAACGCTCGGCAGCAGGGCGCATCAGCTCGCAGTGCGACGGCACGCTCACCGGCAACGGCAAGGCACGCTTGGCGCCCTTGGCCTTGCACAGCTCCATGGCGCGCTCGACAGCAGCCTTGGCCCCGGCAATCACGACCTGACCCGGCGAGTTGAAGTTGACCGCACTGACCACCTCACCTTGCGCTGCTTCTGCGCAGGCTGCCAGTACATCGGCATCTTCCAGGCCCAGGATCGCCGCCATAGCGCCCTGCCCGGCCGGTACGGCCTCCTGCATCAGTTGACCGCGACGCTCAACCAGCTTGACCGCCTGGGCCAGGGTCAGGCACTCGGCAGCCACCAGCGCGCTGTACTCGCCCAGGCTGTGGCCAGCCACGAAGTCGGGACGCTTGCCGCCCTCAGCCAGCCACAGACGCCACAGGGCAATCGAGGCAGTGAGAATGGCAGGCTGGGTAATATCAGTCTGGTTCAGCTTCTCAGCAGGGCCTTCCTGGACCAGCGCCCACAGGTCGTAACCCAGGGCAGCAGAAGCTTCTTTGAATGTTTCCAGGACCAGCGGGTGTTCCGCGCCCAGCTCGGCCAACATGCCGAGGGACTGCGAACCCTGCCCTGGAAAGACGAATGCGAGGGATGTAGACATGTAACAAGCCCCTAATGATCTTGTCGTCGGAGAATTGACGTCCTGCCGTGGCGGACGCAAGAAACTGACAGTTGGATGGCTGATTGGACCGGGCGGTCACATTTAAGCATCCACCCGGTAAAACGCCTACGGCAACAACCCTTCAAGGCGCCCATACAAACGCTTTGGCAGGTCTTCATGGATTTCAATCAGTGCGCGTTCAATTGCACTTTGAAAGCCCTGAGCACCTGCCGAACCGTGACTCTTGACCACAATGCCCTGCAAACCGAGAAAACTCGCGCCGTTGTGCCGCGCCGGTGCCAGGTCGGCCTGCAGGCGCCGCATCAACGGCAATGCCAGCATGCCCACACAGCGACTGAACAGGTTGCGCCGGAACACCGCTTCAAGCCGGCTCGAAATCATGGTCGCCAGGCCTTCGCTGGACTTGAGCATGATATTGCCGACAAATCCGTCGCACACCACCACATCGGCCTCACCGCGATACACCCCGTCACCCTCGACAAAGCCGATGTAATGCAGCCCTGGTGCCGCCTGCAACAACGCCGCCGCCTCCTTGACCTGCTGGTTGCCCTTGACGTCCTCGGTGCCGACGTTAAGCAAGGCAACCCGCGGACGGGGCACACCCAGCGCCTGCGCGGCCACCGAACCCATCACCGCAAACTGGAACAACTGGCTGGCCGTGCAATCGACATTCGCCCCCAGGTCCAGCAACTGACAGTAGCCGGTCTGGGTCGGCACCGCCGCCACCATCGCCGGACGGTCGATACCCGGCAAGGTCTTGAGCACATGCCGCGACAAGGCCATCAGCGCACCGGTGTTGCCGGAACTGACACAAGCTTGCACCTTGCCATCACGGAGCAATTCCAGAGCAACGCGCATGGACGAGTCCGGCTTGCTGCGCAAGGCATGGGACGGCCGCTCATTCATGGCAATCACTTCAGAAGCGGGAGTAATCGACAGGCGCGAGCGATCCACAGCCGAATGGCCGGCAATCAGGGATTCAAGTATGGAGGGTTGACCGACGAGGGTCAGATGCAGCGAGGGAGTAGCAGACAGGCAGGCAATACAGGCCTGAACAATGCTGCGGGGACCGAAGTCCCCGCCCATTGCGTCGATCGCGATGACCTGAGCGGACAAGTGATTACTCGTCAGCGCCCTTGTCGATCACTTTACGACCACGGTATACGCCTTCTGGCGATACGTGGTGACGCAGGTGAATTTCACCGGTGGTTTTTTCTACAGACAGAGTGCTAGCCGAAAGAGCATCGTGCGAACGACGCATGTCACGGGCAGAGCGGGATTTTTTGTTCTGCTGAACAGCCATAATTGATTAACTCCTAAACGTTTGGGTCACGCTTTAACTGCGCCAATACACTGAACGGGTTGGACCGCGTTACCTCGTCCTCGCCTGGTTCGGGCTCATCGAGACCCGCCGGCTGCTGGCATTCTTCCGGATGATGAGCAGGCACAATGGGCAAGGCGAGCAAAAGCTCCTCCTCGATCAGTGCATGCAGATCCAATGGATCTTCGCCCAGTTCCAGCACGTCATAACCTTTCGGTAACGACTGGGTATTCGCACCCTCTTTCACCACGGCATAACTGCATTCGCTGTGGATCGGCAGGGTGACCAGCTCAAGACAACGCTGGCAAACCATCTTGACCTCGACGTCAATGGAGCTGTGTATTACCACAGATCTACGTTCGTCGCGCTCAAAAACAAATTTAGCCTGGACCGTTCCAACATCGTCGGAAAGCGGATCGCAGAGTCTCTCCAAATCAGCCAGCAACACTTCACCTTGAAGGGTAGTGCCACGATCAGCCAATTTGCGCGGGTCAACGTGAGGTGGAATCGGGTCATTCAACATAGGCGCAGCATTCTAGGGAGGACCCCTTCACGTGTCAAAGGAAATTGTGTCTGTGCGACATTGCGTACGAGCATTAGAATCGTCAACTGCCTACAGGAGTCGCGCATGCTACCTTTATTACTCGCTTCAAGCTCGGTTTATCGCCGCGATTTATTGTCTCGCCTGCGCCTGCCCTTCAGCTGCAGCTCGCCGGATATCGACGAAAGCCACCATCAAGGCGAAACTGCCACCGAACTGGTCAAGCGCCTGTCACTGGAAAAAGCCCGCGCACTCGCCGCCCGCCATCCGAATCACCTGATTATCGGCTCGGATCAGGTCGCCGTTCTCGACGGACGGATCATCGGTAAACCCCACACCCACGAAAAAGCACACCAGCAACTGACCACGGCAAGTGGCGCCAGCGTCAGCTTCCTGACGGGCCTGACCCTGCTCAACAGCCAGACCGGCCATTATCAGACCGACTGCGTGCCATTTACCGTACATATGCGCAACCTGAGCGCAGAGCAGATCGAGCGCTACCTGCGCGCCGAGCAACCCTACGACTGCGCAGGCAGCTTTAAAGCCGAAGGGCTTGGTGTGAGCCTGTTCCAGCGCACTGAAGGCGATGACGCCACCAGCCTGGTCGGCCTGCCGCTGATCCGGCTGGTGGATATGCTGCTTGCTGAGGGCGTCGAGATTCCCTGACCCACAAAAAAACCGGCATCGCCATGCCGGTTTTTTTGTTTGCAACATGCCTGTGGGAGCGGGCTTGCTCGCGATGGCATCAACACGGTGCATCTGACAGACCGCATCGCCTGCATCGCAGGCAAGCCAGCTCCCACAACAGCAAAGCAATCAGCGCAGCGTCGGCCCCTGAAAGCCCATCCACATGGCCAATTGCTCAGCCACGCTGGCACCGAGCTTTTTCGAGAAGCGATCGAACGCCGATTCCTGCACCGTGAAATCCACCAATTCCTTGGCACCGATCACGTCACGCGCGACCGAACTGGTATTGCCCAGCCCGTCGATCAAGCCCAACGGCAGTGCCTGCTGACCAGTCCAGACCAGGCCCGAGAACAGCTCCGGGTGCTCCTTGTCTTTCAGGCGATCACCACGCCCCTGCTTGACGCTGTCAATAAACTGCTGGTGCGTCACATTCAACACGCCCTGCCAGAACTTGGTCTCGTCCGGCTTCTCCGGCTCAAACGGATCCAGGAACGCCTTGTGGTCACCCGAGGTGTAGGCACGACGCTGGATCCCCAGCTTGTCCATCGCACCGACAAAGCCGAAACCTGCCGCCGTCACACCAATCGACCCGACGAGGCTGGCCTTGTCGGCGTAGATTTCGTCTGCGGCACTGGCAATGTAGTAAGCCCCGGAAGCGCCCAGATCGGAAATCACCGCATACACCTTGGTATCGGGATGCAAGCCGCGCAGACGACGGATCTCATCGTAGACATAACCCGACTGCACAGGGCTGCCGCCCGGGCTGTTGATGCGCAGCACCACGCCCTTGACCCGCGGGTCGTCAAACGCTGCCTGCAGGCTGGTGACCAGGTTGTCGGCACTGGCCGGCTCTTTATCGGCAATCGGCCCGCGCACATCGATCAGCGCGGTATAGCTGGAGCCGCCGACCGCGCTGCGTTCCATGCTCACCAGCGGAGTGAACAGCAACAACACCGCAATCAGGTAGCAGAACATCAAGACCTTGAAGAAAATACCCCAGCGTCGCGAGCGGCGCTGTTCCTGAATACCTGCCAACAAGGTTTTTTCCAGCAACCGCCAGCTTTTATCATCACCAACAGTGTTTTCAGCCGCAGAGGGCGCTTTCCATTGATCGACCATGCATTACCCCAGCAAAGATCTTAATTAGCCTGACGCTCAAGCCAGGCACGCAACTCGGGAAAACTGTCAATCGCCAACCGGGGCTCGAACGTCAGCAAGCGCTCCATTGATTGAGCACCATAGCCTACCGCAACCGAGTCGATACCCGCATTGCGCGCCATCAGCAAATCAAAGGACGCATCCCCCACCATCAACGCCTGCTCCGGGCGCACAGCGCAATCGGCCAGGATCTGATTAAGCATCAACGGGTCGGGCTTGCTGGCGGTCTCGTCTGCGGCACGGGTGATATCAAAGAAGTCCTCCCAGCCGTGAGCCTTGAGCACACGATCAAGGCCGCGACGCGCCTTGCCCGTGGCCACCGCCAGACGATAGCCCTGGGCACGGAAGGCTTCCAGCGATTCCCGCACCCCCGCAAACAACGGCGAGGGCTCGGCATCCATAGCGATATAGAGGTCGGCATAGTGCTGGCGGAAGGCAATGACCTCTTCAGGCGTCATGTCGGGGTAAAGGGTCAGGATCGCCTCGGGCAAGCCCAGACCTATAATCCCTTTTACAGCAGGCGCATCACGCTCAGGTCGCCCCGCACGCTGCGCCGCGCCCTGCATCGCCGTGACAATCCGACCAATGGAATCGGCCAGCGTGCCATCCCAGTCAAAAATGAGCAGCTTGTACTCAGTAAGGGGCACTCAGACGCTCCACGGTTTTGGCCCACATTTCATCAACCGGGGCCTGGAATTTCATTTCAGTACCATCGGGCATCGGCACGGTCAGCATATAGGCATGCAGAAACAGGCGCTTGCCGCCCAGGTCGCGGATTTCCTTGGAGAACCCTTCATCGCCGTACTTGCTGTCGCCGGCAATGCAATGCCCGGCATGCAGGGTATGCACGCGGATCTGGTGGGTACGCCCGGTAATCGGCCGCGCCTCGACCATGGTGGCAAAGTCGCCGAAGCGGCGCAGCACCTTGAACACTGTCACCGACTCTTTGCCTTCGTCTTCGTTGACTTCCACCATGCGCTCACCTGAGCGCAAGTTGCTCTTCATCAGCGGCGCACGCACCTGCTTGATGGAGGCCGCCCAGTTGCCGCGCACCAGGGCCATATAGCGCTTGTCGATACCATCGCCACGCAGGGCTTCGTGCAGGTGACGCAGCATGCTGCGTTTTTTCGCGATCATCAGCAGGCCGGACGTGTCACGGTCGAGACGGTGGACCAGTTCCAGTTCCTTGGCGTCCGGGCGCATCTGACGAAAGGCTTCAATCACGCCAAACGTCAGGCCGCTGCCGCCATGCACGGCGATACCCGCAGGCTTGTTCAATACAATCAGCGCTTTGTCTTCATAGACAATCGCCGCCTCAAGGCGCAGCAGCAAACCTTGCGCCACCGGCACCGGCTCGTCACGCTCAGGCACGCGAACCGGCGGCACGCGCACGATATCGCCAGCCTGCAGCTTGTACTCGGGCTTGATCCGGCCCTTGTTCACGCGCACTTCGCCTTTACGCAAAATGCGGTAAATCAAGGTCTTGGGAACGCCCTTGAGCCGAGCAAGAAGAAAGTTGTCGATGCGTTGGCCGGCATATTCCGGCGAGACCTCAAGCAGCTGGACGCTGGGGGTCGGGGGGGTAGTCGTCGTCATGCCGCGAATGATAACAATTTTTTATGGAATTGAAGCACTTAATCATTGCTGCTATAGTCGCGAACGCCGCCAAAAGCGGCCTGGACAGCGGATTAACGGTGAACAACCGGCCCTGACCAACGCTCTTGATCAGGACGCGAGGCCGTCCTACGGGGCTTTTGCTGGATACGCAAGACCTGGAGTTGTAACAAGCGCAGGTGACATGAGGCCTGAAGCGAGCCTGGAAAGCAGAGTGCAAACTCGCCTTTTACGCCGATATTCACGGCCAGTTCACAAAGTGCAGTCAGCCTCGGGAATTTCGAGCGAATGCTTCGGAAACAACGCCTTTATTAGCCATGATGCGTGAACTCCCCTTTTGGAGAACACGGTAAATGCCAACCCGCTGCGGATTCTGCGCGCGGCAGCACCCGAATTATCAGGGATACGTGTAGGGTGGAGATGCACAACCGCCGGACTGTGTAGCAATAGGCTTTATCAAGACGCTTCATCTCGTCCACAGCCGCCGGTTGATTCCTCCTCCTGACCAGACTTTTGCTTAAGAGGTGCTTTAGCACCACAGCAAGCAGGAAGCGTAAGTCGCGACTTCGCCCCCAAGGGTCGAACCTCGTTGTACACAGGAGTGGCCAACAACTCCTGACGCACCTGACACCGACCATGAGAAGTCGTGTGTGCCGAACGCCGTTTCCGGTAGCCCGGAAACCGACGGTACAACATGAAAAGAATGCTGATTAACGCAACTCAACCTGAAGAGTTGCGCGTTGCACTGGTAGATGGCCAACGCCTCTACGACCTGGACATCGAGTCGGGTGCTCGCGAGCAGAAGAAAGCCAATATCTACAAAGGCCGTATTACTCGCATCGAACCAAGCCTTGAGGCTGCCTTTGTCGATTTCGGCTCCGAGCGCCACGGCTTCCTGCCCCTCAAGGAAATCTCCCGCGAGTACTTCAAGAAAGCCCCTGAAGGCCGCGTCAACATCAAGGACGTCCTGAGCGAAGGCCAGGAAGTTATCGTGCAGGTCGAAAAAGAAGAACGCGGCAACAAGGGCGCAGCCCTGACCACGTTCATCAGCCTGGCCGGCCGTTACCTGGTGCTGATGCCGAACAACCCGCGTGCCGGCGGCATCTCCCGTCGCATCGAAGGCGAAGAGCGCAACGAACTGCGTGAAGCGCTGAACGGCCTGATCGCCCCTGCCGACATGGGCCTGATCGTGCGCACTGCCGGCCTTGGCCGCAGCAGCGAAGAAATGCAGTGGGACCTCGACTACCTGCTGCAACTGTGGACCGCCATTAAAGAAGCCTCGCTGGATCGCGCCGCGCCCTTCCTGATCTACCAGGAAAGCAACGTGATCATCCGCGCCATCCGCGACTACCTGCGCCAGGACATCGGCGAAGTGCTGATCGACAGCGTTGAAGCCCAGGACGAAGCCCTGACCTTCATCCGCCAGGTGATGCCGCAGTACGCCAGCAAGATCAAACTCTACGAAGACAGCGTTCCGCTGTTCAATCGTTTCCAGATCGAAAGCCAGATCGAGACCGCCTTCCAGCGCGTCGTTGAACTGCCTTCCGGCGGCTCCATCGTTATCGACCCGACCGAAGCCCTGGTGTCCATCGACATCAACTCGGCGCGCGCCACCAAAGGCAGCGATATCGAAGAAACCGCCCTGCAAACCAACCTTGAAGCGGCTGAAGAAATCGCCCGTCAGTTGCGCCTGCGCGACATCGGCGGCCTGATCGTCATCGACTTCATCGACATGACCCCGGCCAAGAACCAGCGCGCCGTGGAAGAAAAAGTCCGCGAATGCCTGGAAGCCGACCGTGCCCGCGTACAAGTGGGTCGTATCTCGCGCTTCGGCCTGCTGGAAATGTCCCGTCAGCGCCTGCGTCCATCCCTGGGCGAGAGCAGCGGCATCGTTTGCCCGCGCTGCAACGGCACCGGCATCATTCGTGATGTTGAATCGCTGTCGCTGGCGATCCTGCGCCTGATCGAAGAAGAAGCCCTGAAAGACCGCACTGCCGAAGTACGCGCCCAGGTGCCGATCCCGGTTGCAGCGTTCCTGCTCAACGAAAAACGCAACTCGATCACCAAGATCGAACTGCGCACCCGTGCCCGCATCGTCATCCTGCCGAACGATCACCTCGAAACGCCGCACTTCGAAGTTCAGCGTCTGCGTGATGACAGCCCGGAAGCCCACACCAACCAGTCCAGCTATGAAATCGCTGCCGCTGCTGCTGAAGTGGAAGAAGTTCAACCGGCTGCAGCCACCCGCACCCTGGTTCGCCAGGAAGCCGCGGTCAAGACTGCTCCGCCACGCACTTCGGCACCGGTTCCAACCGAAGCCGCTGCTGCACCGGTCGCGCCTGCACCTGCTGCCACCATCGCCGAGCCGAGCCTGTTCAAGGGCCTGGTCAAGTCGCTGGTCAGCCTGTTCGCCTCCAAGGAAGAGCCTGCTGCTCCGACCGTAGTCGAGAAGCCGGCAACCCCTGAGCGCCCTGCGCGCAACGAAGAGCGCCGCAACGGTCGCCAGCAAAGCCGTAACCGCAACGGTCGTCGTGACGAAGAACGCAAACCGCGCGAAGAACGTGCTCCACGTGAAGAACGTGCTGCACGCGAACCACGCGAAGAACGTAGCCCGCGCGAAGAAACTCCGGTTGTGGCCCAAGCCCCTCGCGAAGAGCGCGCACCGCGCCCACCTCGTGAAGAGCGCGCACCACGCGCACCGCGTGAAGACCGCAAGCCTCGTGGCGAACGCGAAGAACGCGTACGTGAACTGCGCGAACCTCTGGATGCAGCACCAGCCGTAGCCGCTGCTGCCGCTACCGCCGCTGTAGCTGAAGAGCGCCCGGCCCGTCAGCCGCGTGAAGAACGCCAGCCGCGCGCCCCTCGCGAAGAACGAGCACCACGCGAAGAGCAGGTTGTCGCCGCTGTTGAAGACGAAGAAGTGCTGACCGCTGAAGAGCAGTCCCAGGACGAGACCCAGGACAACGCCGAAGGCGATCGTCCACGTCGTCGCTCCCGTGGCCAGCGTCGTCGCAGCAACCGTCGTGAACGTCAGCGTGACGCCAACGGCAATGTGATTGAAGGCTCGGAAGAGAACAGCGAAGAAGGCACTGCCCAAAACGCTCCTGCCAATGCACCCGAAGTCGCCGCCGCTGTAGCCGTGACTGAAGTGGTTGCCACCCAGGCCATCAGCGCTCCAGCTGAAGCCCAGGCGCACCAGCAGGCAGAACGCGCCACCGAAGCAGCCCAGGAATCGGCCCCGACTGAAACCGTAGCCGTTGTTGAAGCCGACAAGGAAGTGCTGGTTGTTGAAGCACCAGCTGCCCAGGCGCCGGTTGTTGAAGCCGCTGCTGAAGAAGCAACCACGGTAGAAGCAGTCGTTGCCCAGGCACCCGCCGTTGAAACACCGGCTGTTGAAGCACCGGTTGTTGAAACGCCAGTTGTTGAAGCCCCTGTCGTGGAAGCCGTGACACCGATCGAAGCGGTCAAGGCACCTGAAGTTGAAGTCGCTCCGGCTCAGCAAGCACAGCCTGAAGTTCAGGCCGCTGCCGAACCAGTTGCAGCAGCACCCGAGCCTGTAGTCGAAACCGAGGTGCAAGCACCTGTGGTCGAGACTGCGGTGATCGAGAAGGCACCACAGCCTGCCCGCGAAGCCCGCGTAGTACGCGAGCACGTTGCAGAGCCTGCCGTTGCTGAAGCCGCCGCAGAGCGCGTGGCTGTCGAAGAACCGGCCGCACCTGCAGTCGTCGCCGTCGAAGCCGTGGTTGAAGCGGTCGTTGCCGCAGAGCCGGCTCCAGTCGAGGCTGTTGTGGCAACTGAAGTGGTTGAGGTCGTGGTTGCAACCCCGGCGGTCAGCGCCCCAAGCAATGGTCGTGCACCTAACGACCCGCGTGAAGTCCGTCGTCGCAAGCGTGAAGAGGCCGCTGCTGCAGCGGCAGCTGCCGCCCAGGCAACTGCGCACGAAGGCGTAGCCCAGGAAAAGGAACACGAGGATAAACCCCTCGCCTAATTCCAAAGGCCAATAAAAAGCCCCGCCAGTTCTGAACTGGCGGGGCTTTTTTTATTCCCCCAAGTCATGGCTTGCGGGCAATCAGAATGGCCAGAACGAGCGGCGCCCCTTCTCCAGCTCGCCACGACACTGGCCAAGCTGCGCACCATAGGTTTTGGACTGTTGCTCGACTTTGCGCGCCACCTGCATCAACCAGGGCTTGGCGCGATAGGTATTGCGACTGTATCCCCCCCTACCCTCGTGATATGCCAGGTACTGGTTGTAGGCATCCCACTTGGAGATCCCCAATTGCCGCTGGGTTCCAGCGGTGTACCAACCGATAAACATGATGGCGTCCGCGAAATTGTCGCGCGAGCCGGAACTGCCCATGCTGGCTTCAAAGTCACGCCACGCGGGGGGCTGGGCCTGCGCATAACCGTAAGACGGGCTGACCCTGCCCCACGGAATGACCCACAGAAGATAAGCGCGGGGCGGCAGCGCGTCGGCGACGAAGCTGCTTTCCTGCTTCATGATTGCCATCGCAACATGCACAGGGGTGCCCCAGCGTTCCTGCATCGCGACCGAGTCCTTGTACCAGGCCGGGTATTGGCGATAAATGCTGCACAGGTTGTTTTGATCTTTGGGCGGAGCAGTGACACACCCGGTCAACGTCACCAGGGCCAACGCCAGCGCCGCTACCGGTATAGGCTTCATTGATTGTCCAGACCCTTAATACAGGTTGGGTTCCATCTCCAGCTGCACCGCAAAGCGCTGCTCGATATCCGCCTGAATGCGTTGCGCCAGGGCCAACAACTGCAGACCGGTGGCCGACCCATAATTGACCAGCACCAGCGACTGCAGACGATGCACCCCGGCATCGGCCTCGCGAAAGCCCTTCCAGCCCGCAGCCTCGATCAACCAGCCCGCGGCCAGCTTTACCTGGCCATCCGCTTGCGGATAGCCGATCAGGCCAGGATGGGCCAGTTGCAACTCAGCAGCCAACACAGCCGACACCAATGGATTCTTGAAGAAGCTGCCAGCATTGCCCAACACCGCAGGGTCCGGCAGTTTTTCGCTGCGGATACTGCAGATGGCGCGGCTCACATCACTGGCCGTGGGTTGTTCAATGCCCTGTTCGGCCAGACGCTGACGCACCGGCCCGTACTCCAGATGCAAGTGCATGGCCCGGCTCAGGGCAAAGCGCACCCGCAAGATCAACCAGCGCCCGGCCTGCTGCTTGAACAGACTGTCACGATAGGCAAAGTTGCACTCGGCCAGGCTGAACTCGCGCAGCTCGCCGGTGTGCCGGTCGAGCGCCGTCAGGCCTGCAAAGACGTCCTTGATCTCAACCCCGTAGGCTCCGATATTTTGCATCGGCGCAGCGCCCACGGTGCCAGGGATCAGGCTGAGGTTTTCCAGCCCCGACAACCCCTGCTCCAGGGTCCACAACACAAAGGCATGCCAGACTTCCCCGGCCTCGGCTTCGACCACCACCCGCTCGCCGTCATCTTCCAGCAAGCGGATACCGCGACTGGCCATGCGCAAAACCAGCGCTGGCACATCGCCGGTCAACAGCAGGTTGCTGCCCCCGCCAATCACCAGCAGCGGTAATTTTTGCTCCTCGGCGCACCGCAAGGCCTGACGCACATCATCATCGTTGTGCGCCTGCGCCAACAGGCTCGCCTTCACATCCACGCCAAAGCTGTTGAACGGCTTGAGCGAGGCATTAACCTGCATGTCCAGACTCATGACTCCAGCAACCGCCGCACGCGCTCAAGGTCTTCAGCGGTATCCACACCGGCAGGCGGGGCTTCAAGCACGTCAGCCACATGAATACGCACGCCGTGCCACAGCGCTCGAAGCTGCTCAAGGCGCTCGGTGTTTTCCAGCCAGCAAGGGCCCCAGCTGACGAAATCATGCAGGAAGCCCGCGCGATAAGCGTAAATACCGATATGCCGACGGTAAGGCACGCCCGCTGGCAGTGCATCCGGCTGACGGGCGAAGTCATCCCGCGCCCAGGGCAACGTGGCGCGGCTGAAGGTCAGCGCCAGCCCGTTGATGTCACTGACCACCTTGACCACATTGGGGTTGAACAGGGTCTCGACGTCGTCGATCGGCTCGGCCAGGGTCGCCATGCTCGCTTCACTGTGGGCCGCCAGGTTGACGGCAACCTGATCGATCACCTGTGGCGGAATCATGGGTTCGTCGCCCTGCACGTTGACCACGATGGCATCGCTGGCCAGGCCCAGTTGCGTGGCCACTTCGGCCAGGCGATCGGTGCCCGACTCATGGTCGGCACGGGTCAGCAGTACCTCGGCGCCAAACGCCTTGCAGGCCTCGACAATGCGCGCATCGTCAGTGGCAACCACCACCCGCTGTGCGCTGCTTTTACAGGCCTGCTCCCAGACATGCTGGACCATCGGCTTGCCGGCGATCATCTGCAACGGCTTGCCCGGCAAACGGGTCGAGGCGAAGCGCGACGGGATAACGACGGTAAAAACCGGGATCATTTATCCAGACGCTCTTCGGCGGTGAGGGTGCGGGCCTCGGTTTCGAGCATTACCGGGATGCCATCACGGATCGGGTAAGCCAGGCCTGCGCCCTTGCTGATCAGCTCGGTTTTATCGGCGCTGAGCTTGAGCGGGCCTTTGCAAACAGGGCAGGCGAGGATATCGAGCAGTTTGGTGTCCATAAATGTTCCCCTTGAGATGAGTTAGGGTAAAAGACGATCAGGTAAAAGACGCAGCAATTGTTGGTCAAACCACAGTACAAAGGCCTGGGAAGGCACTGCGTCAACAGCCAGATACCACCAGTCGGGTGACGCAAAGTCGCGGCACTTCACCGCGTCTTTTTCGGTCATGACCACTGGCAATGCCGGCGAGAAATTCAATATGTCGGCGCTATAGGGCGCGTGATCGGCAAAAGCATGGGCAATTGGCCGCCAGTGTAGCGTTTCAAGGGTGGTGAAGAAACGCTGGGGGTTGCCGATACCGGCGACCGCATGCAGGGCTTGCTGCGCAGGGAAAAAGTCCAGCGCCTTGCGTTCCCCGCTCAGCAGATTGACCAGTGCAGTGGGTTGCAGTGCAAAGGCAAAACCGCCCTGCGGGTCGCTGGCCGCGCCGTTATACAGCACTGCATCAACACTCTGCAGACGCTCCTTCGGTTCGCGCAGCGGCCCGGCAGGCAGACACCGGCCATTACCCAAACCTCGGGCATTATCGATCAGCACCAGCTCCAGGTCCCGCGCCAGACGGTAGTGCTGCATACCGTCATCGGACAGGATCAGGTCCAGCGCCTCGCTGGCCAGCAGCGCCTTGACTGCCCGGCTACGGTCGGGGTCGATCATCAACGGCACACCGGTGCGCTGCACGATCAGCAAGGGTTCATCCCCTGCCTGCGCGGCGCTTTGCTCGGCGCGCACGCGCCACGGCAATTGAGGCGGGGTCGCGCCATAACCACGACTGACCACACCCACTCGCAGCCCCTTGCGCTGGCAATGCTCGATCAGCCACAGGATCAAAGGCGTCTTGCCAGTGCCGCCGACTGTAATATTGCCCACAACCACCAACGGCACCGGTGGGCGGTAGATCTGGCCCTCACCGGCAACAAAACGTGCGCGCTTGCGCTCCACGACCCGTCGGTAGAGGCACTCAAGCGGTCGCAACAGGGTCAGCAGCGGGTGCCCGCTGTACCAGGCGCGCAGTAACCGATCGGACATGGCCATCAGGGCGTCGTCTGCGCTTCAACAGTGGTCATGCGCAAATGCGTGAAACCCAGTTTGCCGGCTGCGTCCATCGCGGTGATGACCGCCTGATGTTGCGTTTTGCCATCGGCGCTGATGGACAGGGGCAAGCGGGTATCGCCGCCGGACTCTTTTTGCAAGGCGTCCATCAAGCTGGCCAGGTCATTCTTGGGCAACAACTGGTTATTCACCGAAAATACCCCGTCCGCGCTGATGGCGATATCCAGCTGCTTGCCGTTCTGCTCGTCGTTGGGCGAGCCGCTCACGGCCTCGGGCAAATCGACGCGCAACTGGGTTTCGCGGGTAAACGTGGTGGTCACGACAAAAAACAGCAACAGGATAAACACCACGTCAATCAATGACGCGAGGTTGATATCGACCGTTTCCCGTGGCTTGCGGCGAAATTTCACGCTTTGCTCCCAACCATGTCGACTTCACGGTCGCCCTGCACCACTTCCACCAGCTTGATTGCTTCCTGTTCCATGCCGACCACCAGGTCGTCAACGCGACGCTGCAGGAAACGATGGAAGAATACCGCCGGGATACCCACCATCAGGCCTGCAGCCGTGGTGATCAGCGCCTTGGAAATACCACCCGCCAGGATGGCAGCATTGGTGGTCATGCCCGAGCCCATGAACGAACTGAAAATATCGATCATGCCCAGCACGGTGCCCAGCAGGCCCAGCAACGGCGCCATTGCCGCGATGGTGCCCAGGGTATTGAGATAACGCTCCAGCTCGTGAATGACCCGCGCGGCGGCTTCTTCGATGCACTCCTTCATGATCTCGCGACCATGACGGGAGTTGGCCAGGCCGGCAGCGAGAATCTCCCCCAGGGGTGAGTCGGCGCGCAGCTGCTTGAGTTTTTCCTTGTCCATCTGTTTGTCTTTGATCCAGACCCAGACCTGACCGAGCAGATGCTCCGGGGTCACGCGACTGGCACGCAGGGTCCACAGGCGCTCGACAATAATGCCCAGCGCGGCAACAGAGCTCAGAATGATCGGCAGCATCATCCAGCCGCCGGATTTGACCAGTTCCCACACAGTGACAATCCCCTCGAAAAAGTGCGCCACTCTACCACAGGGGCAGCGTCAATCGCGCCAGAAGCGGCGTTGGTCACGCATGCTTTGAGCCTTGCCCGACACCCCGAGACGAAATTTCACCGCACCCTGCTCGGCGCTGTCCAGTACCTGCACCCCCAGCGCCTGATACCGGGCCATTACCTGCGGATGGGGATGACCGAAGCTATTACCATGCCCCCGGGATATCAGCACGATTTCAGGCGCCAGCGCCTTGAGAAACACCATCGACGACGAGGTCTTGCTGCCGTGGTGCGGGGCCTGCAACCAACGGGTGGGCACGCCCAGCGGGCTTTTCAGCAACTCACGCTCGGCCCTGGCATCGATATCCCCGGTCAGCAGCAACCGTTCATCGCTGGCCTGCACCTGTAGCACGCAGGACTTTTGATTGCTGTCGCTCGCCCCCGCCCACTGCCAGAGTGCAAACCGCACCCCGTCCCACTCCCAGCTGTGGCCACTGACACAGGGTTGCGCCCGCAACTGCGGCGCCAGCCCAGGTACATCACCGCTGACCACCCGCGCCACGTTGATCGCGCGCTGCACTGCCAGCGCGCCACCGGCATGATCGGCGTCAGCATGGCTGAGCAGCATCAAATCCAGCCCGCCAACGCCCAGAGCGCGCAAAACCGGCACCACCACCCGCTCCCCCTGATCCAGATCGCCGAACTTGGGGCCGGCGTCATACAACAGCGTGTGATTGCGGGTACGCAACGCAATGGCCAGGCCCTGGCCGACATCCAGCTGCAGCACCTCGACCTGACCGTGGGGGATCGGCTCCCGGGGCGCAAACAGCGCCAGCAGCACCAGCGGCCAGCCCAACGGCCGCAACACCAACCCCGCTGGCAACAACAGGATCAGCACTCCGCCAACACTCAACAACCAAAGGTAAACCGGCACCGATACGGGCAACCAGGGCTTGAACACATCGGCCAGCAAGCTCAACCCCTGCACCAGCACATCGATCAGGCCACCCGATAACCACAGCAGGTTTTCCCCCAGCCAGGGCACAGGCAGCAGCAAGGTCCCCAGCAGTGCCGTGGGCAGCACCGCCAGGCTGATCCAGGGCACCGCCAGCAGATTGGCCAGCGGCCCGGTCAGGCTGATGGGCAAATCAAGGATCCACAGCACCGGGAACAAGCCCAGGGCTATCAGGCCCTGAGGCCGCAGCCACATGGCCCGCCACCCCCACGCCCCCAAACGGCCGCCGAAGGTATAAAGCAGCACCGCCACGGCGCTGAATGACAACCAGAACCCCGCCCGCAAGCTCGCCAGCGGCTCGGCAATCAGCACCGCATTGAGCGCCAGCAAAAAAGGCAGCCAAAGCCCCAACTGGCGAAACCACAAACGCCATGCCAGCACCAGACCGAGCATCGCGCACGCCCGCTGCACTGGCACTTCAAAGCCGGCCAGCAGGCCATAGCCTGTGGCGCCGATAAACGCCAGGGCACACGCCCAGGGCAGCCACGGCAAAAAGCCCGGCCACAGCCCATAACGCGCCAGCAGGGCGACCAACCCGTAGATCAAGCCGGCAAACAGGCCGATATGCTGCCCCGAGATCACCAGCAAATGCACCGTGCCGGTGGCTTGCAGCAGCGCCCAGTCATCCCGGCTCAGGCCCGACCCGTCACCCAGGACCAGCGCTGCCAGCCAAGCGCCCCGGCCTTGGGCATCAACCCCTGACAGGCGTTGGCGCAAGCCGTCACGCCAGGCGTGGCTGGCGGCTTGCTGCAGCTGCCCCTGCTTGACCGTGCCGGTGGCACCGATGCGCTGCGCCAGTAACCAGGCTTCAAAATCAAACCCCTGGGGGTTGAGCAAGCCCTTGGGCTTCTTGAGCTTGACCGCCAGCCGCCAGCGTTCGCCGCTGTTCACGGAGGGCCCGCCATACCAGCTCAGCCTGATGGTCGCGGGCAGCGCGCCATGCCGCGACTTCGCCCCTTGCAACTCAAAACGAACGGACTTGCCGGACTGCTGCGGTAACCCGACCACACGCCCCTCAACCCAAAGCGTGCGCCCGTCGAATGAATCCGCCAGACGGTCATCCAGCGCCCTTTGCCCCTGCACGCAGGCCCAGCTCAACCCAAGCACAAAAAGCCCCAGCGGCCAGGCCCTGCAGGCCAACAGCAACAGCCCCGCCACCAACATCAGCAGCAACAACCGACAGACGGTAAAACCGGTAAAAAGCGCAGCGTCATCAGGCCCGCTGCCAGCGCCAACATCCCTGTGTACATGCCTATACTCAACTTATCCTTTTGACTCGGATTAGTTGGTCTCAGGCGTTCTGCGATTAAAAAAATGTCACAAAGTCTGAATAGGCATCCTGTCGAATTTGGGCATACTGCCCCCTTGCCCCAGGGAGAGGCCCATGCCACGGCGTTTGATCAAACGTTTCATGCCAGATCCGGCCCTTATCAGGGAACACAAGTCCTTACGATTTTTGGGCACCTTGCTCCACGACCCGAACCTCTGGCACCTCAATCGTCACTCAGTGGCGCGGGCGATGGCTGTAGGCATTTTCGCGGCCTTTATCCCCATGCCGTTTCAAATGCTGCTGGCGGCGTTTCTGGCGATAAACGTTCGCAGCAATATGCCGATATCCGTGGGCCTGGTATGGCTGACCAACCCCATCACCATGCCGCCGGTGTTTTATTGCACCTACCAGCTCGGCGCCTGGCTGATGAACGTACCGGCACGCACCCTGCCCGACGAGCTGACCTGGGAATGGATCAGCGGCCAGCTGTCTACGGTCTGGCAGCCATTCCTGTTGGGCTCGGTGGTTTGCGGCGTGGTGCTTGGCGCATTGGCCTATTGCCTGACCATGCTCTACTGGCGCTGGTGGGTCAGCCATAAATGGAAGGCCCGGAAAAACCGGCACCCATGAAAAAGGCCCCTCGTCGGGGCCTTTTTCATGCAGCAGGTATCGTGACTACTGGCGCATCCCGCGCCCGCTGACCAGCAGCCTGGCACAGCCAAAGTACAGGACGATGGTCGCCACCACCATAAAGGTCAGCGCTACGCTGATCTTGATGTCCGAAACCCCGAGGATGCCGTAGCGAAAGGCGTTGACCATATGCAGCACCGGGTTGGCCAGCGACACGCTCTGCCAGAACGGCGGCAACAGCGTGATCGAGTAGAACACCCCGCCCAGGTAGGTCAGCGGCGTCAGCACGAAAGTCGGGATAATCGAAATATCATCGAAGTTGCGCGCAAATACGGCGTTGATAAACCCCAGCAACGAGAAGATCGTCGCGGTCAGTACCACCACCACAATGGTCAGGCCCAGGTGATGCACCTGCAAGTGGGTAAAGAACAGCGACAGCAAGGTTACGATCAGGCCCACGATCAGGCCACGCAAGATCCCGCCCACGGTAAAACCGATCAGGATGGTATGCGGCGAGACCGGGGACACCATCAGCTCTTCGATCGAACGCTGGAACTTGGCACCAAAGAAGCTCGATACCACGTTGCCGTAGGAGTTGGTGATCACCGACATCATGATCAAGCCCGGCACGATGTACTCCATATAGGTGAAGCCACCCATATCGCCGATTTGCCGACCAATCAGGTTACCGAAGATCACAAAGTACAAAACCATCGTGATCGCAGGCGGCAGCAGCGTTTGCGGCCAGATCCGCATAAAGCGGCGAACTTCACGGTAAATAATGGTGTTCAACGCAACCAGGTTGGGACGCAGCTCCGAGCTCATACCGCCACCTTTGCCAGATTTTTCTCGACCAACGACACGAACAACTCCTCAAGGCGATTGGTTTTGTTGCGCAGGCTCACCACTTCGATGTTTTGCGCGGCCAGTTGAGTGAACAGGCCGGTAATGCCCACCACCTTGTCCACTTGCACTTCCAGGGTTGTGGCATCGAGCAACTGACTGGGATAACCGATCAGTTGCGGGGGCGCCTGCAACGGATTCTTCAAGTCGAGCAGGAAGGTCTCGACATGCAGCTGGCCAAGCAACTGGCGCATGCTGGTGTTTTCCACAATGGTACCGTGATCGATGATGCCGATATTGCGGCACAGCTGCTCGGCCTCTTCCAGATAGTGGGTGGTGAGGATAATGGTGGTGCCCTGCTCGTTCAGCCCGGTGAGGAAGGTCCACATCGAGCGGCGCAGCTCAATGTCGACACCGGCAGTCGGCTCGTCGAGAATCAGCAGGCGCGGCTCGTGCACCAGGGCACGGGCAATCATCAGGCGACGCTTCATGCCACCGGACAACGAACGCGAAGGCGTATCGCGCTTGTCCCAGAGCCCCAACTGCGTCAGGTACTTTTCGGCACGTTCCTTGGCAATTTTCGCCGGGATGCCGTAGTACCCCGCCTGGGTGACGACGATATCGAAGGTCTTTTCAAACTGGTTAAAGTTGAATTCCTGCGGTACCACGCCAATCGAGCGCTTGAGGGCTGCCGGGTTGGTATCAAGGTCATGGCCAAAGATATTCACCGTGCCGCTGGTCTTGTTGACCAAGGTCGAGAGAATACCGATGGTGGTGGATTTGCCGGCGCCGTTAGGGCCCAGCAAGGCAAAAAAGTCACCTTCGGCTACATCCAGATCGATACCACTCAGGGCCTGGAAACCGTTGCCGTAGGTTTTGGTTAGCTGCCGTATGGACAGAGCGGAACTCATATCGGATTACGCACCAAGATGGGGGAAAGGAGAGGTATAAATAGGGGCGAACTACCTGTAGGGCAAGTCCGACAAGGACCTATGGTGCTTGGCCTCGCCACACAAGTACAGTCGCCCGTATTAATAGTGGCTATTAAGTCAACGCGGTCATTACTGCATTTCGGTAAGCCGGACGCTGCTTCAGGCGCTCATACCAGGCACTCAAATGCGGCAGGGGCGGGCGTTCGATGGGCATTTCAAACCAGGCGTAAATAAAGGATCCCAAGGGGATATCGCCCATGCCGATTTCATCACCGGACAAGTAGGGTTTTTCCGCCAGCGCCCGATCGGCAATGGCTAGCAATTCGCCGCAGGCCTTGATGGCTGCGTTGATTGCCACCCAGTCCTGCTGCTCGGCCGGTGTACGCAAGACACCCCAGAAGACGGTGCGAAACACCCCGGCAAAGGAGGTACTGGTCCAGTCCATCCACTTGTCAGCCTGGGCCCGCACACGGGCATCGGTCGGGTACCAGGAGGTATCAGAGCCATATCGGGCCGTCAGGTAACGCACGATGGTATTGGATTCCCACAGCACAAAGCCGTCATCCTCTTCGATCACCGGCACCTGGCCATTGGGGTTCAATGCCCGGTACTCAGGGCTGTCGACCACGCCAAATGCGCCGCCCGCCTCTACCCGGCTATACGGCAACGCCAGCTCTTCAACACACCACAACGCCTTGCGCACGTTGGACGAATTCTTGCGACCCCACACTTTCAGCATGATCTGGCTCCTGATTGATAGACGCCGGGGCAGTCTACGCCGGGTTGTCGAACTCCGTCTGCAACGCAAGGTCACTATCCTTATAACCCTTGGCGAAAGTTGCGACTAAGCTCACAAGGGTACCTGCCCCTTGGTTTCATGGAGGATTGAATATGCTGTTGCTGTGGATACTGGTTCTGATTGTTGGCCTCGCCTATATGGCTCATCGGCGCATCGCCCCACTGACGATCATTGCCGTGACGGCGGTTTATCTGTTGGCGATGGGGGTTATCGGCCATGTCCCCGGCTGGCTGCTGGCAATCCTCTGGTTGCTGCTGGCCGCGCCCACGGCCCTGCTGCTGTTGCCTGACCTGCGGCGCAAACTGTTCACTGCGCCACTGTTCAGCTGGTTTCAAAAAAACCTGCCGCCGATGTCGCAAACCGAACGCGATGCCATCGATGCTGGCACGGTATGGTGGGATGGCCAGCTGTTCAGCGGCCGCCCCGACTGGAACCAGTTGCTGGCTTACCCCAAGGCCCAGCTGACCGAAGAAGAGCAGGCCTTTATCGATGGCCCCACCGAAGAACTGTGCGCAATGGTCAGCGACTGGGAGATCGGCCAGGCGATGGATTTGCCGCCACAAGCCTGGGCGCATATCAAGGAACATGGTTTCTTCGCCCTGATCATCCCCAAGGCCTACGGCGGCAAGGGTTTCTCGGCCTACGCCCACTCCCAGGTCGCAATGAAACTGGCCACCCGCAGCGGCGACCTCGCCTCTACCGTAATGGTGCCCAACTCCCTCGGGCCGGCAGAATTGCTGCTGCACTACGGCACCGACGAACAACGCAACCATTACCTGCCCCGTCTGGCCCGTGGCGATGACATCCCCTGCTTTGCCCTGACCGGGCCGCTGGCCGGCTCCGATGCCGGCGCAATGCCCGATACCGGGATTATCTGCAAGGGCCAGTGGCAAGGCGAAGAAGTGCTTGGCCTGCGCCTGAACTGGGAAAAGCGCTACATCACCCTCGGCCCCGTCGCCACCCTGCTGGGGCTGGCGTTCAAGGCTCATGACCCGGACCACCTGCTGGGTGACAACGAGGACCTGGGCATCAGCCTGGCGTTGATCCCCACCGACACCCCCGGCGTCGAAATCGGCCGTCGCCACCTGCCGCTGGGCGCAGCCTTTATGAACGGGCCGAACTCGGGCAAAGACGTATTTATCCCGCTCGACTACCTGATCGGCGGCCAGGAGATGCTCGGCAAGGGCTGGATGATGCTGATGAACTGCCTGTCGGTAGGGCGTTCGATTTCCTTGCCCGCCGTAGGCACCGGCGCCGCCAAGTTCACCAGCCTGGTAACCGGCCAGTATGCTCAGGTGCGCGAACAGTTCAATGTGCCACTGGCGGCCTTCGAAGGCATTCAGGAGGCTCTGGCACGCATCGGCGGCAATGCCTGGCTGATGGACAGCGCGCGCATGCTCACCGCCAACGCGGTGGACCTGGGAGAAAAACCCTCGGTGCTGTCGGCGATTCTCAAATACCACCTGACCGAACGCGGCCGCGAGTGCATCAGCCACGCAATGGACGTGCATGGCGGCAAGGGCATCATCATGGGGCCCAACAACTACCTGGGCCGCAACTGGCAGGGTGCGCCGATCTTCATCACCGTGGAGGGCGCGAATATCCTCTCGCGCAACCTGATGATCTTCGGCCAGGGCGCCATTCGCTGCCATCCTTTTGTCCTCAAGGAAATGGCCCTCGCCAGCCGTGAAGACAAGGACCAGGCGCTGATCGAGTTTGACGACTTGCTGCTCAAGCACATCGGTTTTGCGATCAGCAACAAGGCCAGCACGTTCGTCCTGAACCTGGGTCTTGGGCGTTTCGAGCATGTCCCTGGCAACGCCCTGAGCCAGGGTTACTTCCGCGCCCTGAACCGTCAGGCCGCAGCCTTTGCCCTGCTGGCCGACCTGAGCATGATGCTGCTGGGTGGCGAACTCAAACGCCGTGAGCGTCTGTCGGCGCGCCTGGGTGATGTGCTGAGCCATATGTACCTGGCCAGCGCCGCGCTCAAGCGTTATCACGACCTGGACTCACCTGCGCACCTTGACCCGCTGTTCAAGTGGGCCATGGAAGAAAGCCTGGGCCAGGCCGAGCGTGCTCTGGACGAACTGCTGAAAAACTTCCCCAACCGTGCCCTGGGCTGCCTGCTACGGGTCGTGGTGTTCCCGTTCGGCCGTCGTCATACCGGGCCATCGGACCGCCTGGATGCCGAAGTGGCTGCCGTACTGGGCCGCGCCAAGGGTGATCCGACCCTCGAAGCGGTACTTGCCGGTTGCTATCGCCCGCAATCGGCGGACGATGCCGTGGGCGCCCTGCAACAGGCCTGCGACCTGCTGGCCGAGGCGCGGCCACTGCACAAAAAACTCCACGAGGCGCTGAAAAGCGGCCAGGTCAAACCGGCCGCGGGCGAACCGGCCATCGAGGCCGCATTGCAGGCTGGCGTCCTGCAACCGGCCGAAGCTCAAACCCTACGCGATGCCGAAGCGGCACGGCGCAAAGTGATCGACGTGGATGACTTCAGCAAGGAAGAACTCAGCCACACAGACGGAAAGATTCGATAGCAGGACAGCGAGCGCGATGAGCTTTATACTCTCGCGCCCGTTTTGCCCAAGAGGACACCCGCAATGGCCACCAATGACCTGAACCACAACCTAGTGTTGCTCGACATTCTGCGCAGCATCCTGGTTGCTGTCGGTGACGCTGAGCAGATCCCCGAGGAAAGCCACGCGCTGTTCCTGGAGCGTTTTGACGACATGCGCAGCTCGCTGCCGGTTGACCCGATCAACAGCCAGTACCTGGGCCAGGACATCATGTGTCAGGTGATCGAACGCTACCCGCAGATCGCCCACCTGGTGCCGCGTGACCTGCTGTGGTACTTCGGCGGTGCATGCTTCAACTTCCTCTCGGATGAAGAACTGGACATGTACCAGGCTCTGGAAGAGCGTCGTCATGAAGCCGAACTGAACGATGAACCGTTCGACTGGAATCAGGAAAAACAACTGATGGCGCTGCCGACCACCCAAGACAGCCCGCAGCACTGATCCCGATCCAATCCAAAAGCCCGCCCGGTCATGCCTAGCGGGCTTTTTTTAACCTTTGAAAAGCCAAAAAACGTAGTCGCTGAGGAGCGGAGCGAGGCTGCGATCGAGATGGTGCGCCACTGCGACGAAGCGCTCGTAAATCTTGAGTCCCCTTTTCCGCCTGAACCACTGAGGTGCCTGAATCACGACTGCTTCGCACTCGATCGCAGCCTCGCTCCGCTCCTCAGCGACTACAGAGTATTTGCAACAGGTTATGTTTGCGGATTTTTACGCCACATCCCCAGCGTCGGTTCCTGCGCCAGCCGCTCCACCAGAAAGTCGATAAACACCCGCAATTTGGGCGGCAGGTAGCGCGTCGGGGCCTGCAGCAACCATACGCCGCCGTGGTAAGACGCAATAAAATCCCACTCGGGCAGCACCTGAATCACCCTCCCTTCTTCCAGCGCCTGCCGGGCAGTGAAATACGGCAGGCTGCCAATACCGATACCCTGCAATACCGCATCCAGTCGCACCCCGGTGTGGTTGGCCGCATAACGCCCGCGCACGCCCACGGCCACCGATTTGCTCCCCTGCCTGAATTTCCAGCGCGCATCGGCCGGGGTTTCCCCCAGCACAATACAACTGTGCTCGCGCAGGTCCTCGGGCTGCTGCGGCACCCCCTGCTCAGCCAGATACTGCGGCGTGGCACAGAGCAAATGCTCGATCGGGAACAGTTCACGCCCCACCAGCCCCGGCGGCGGCTCGTCGGTGATACGAATGCTCAGGTCAACGTTGTCATCGATCAGGTCGACATAGCGGTCTTCCAGAATCAATTGCACATCGACCTTGGGATACCGACGCAAGAATTCGGGCATATGCGGATGAATCACATAGCGCCCCACCGCCTTGGGCACGCTGACGCGAATCAAGCCTTCAGCTTCCCGGGTGAATCGCCCGCTCAGGTCCATCACCGCCTGGGCCGCGCCCGCCATCTCGCGGCAGCGCCTGAAGACTTCTTCACCAGCATCGCTCAGGCGCAGTTTGCGCGTGGTGCGTTGCAACAGGCGAATCGCCAGGGCCTTTTCCAGCCGGGCAATGCTGCGGCTCACCGCCGAGGGTGAGCTACCCAGCTGGCGCGCAGCTGCGGAAAAGCTGCCGGCCTCGACCACCTTCACAAACACCACCATTTCAGCCAGCAACGTCACAGGTAGATTTATGCTCACAGCGCACAGGTCCATTGATAGTTGAGAGGATTATCACACCACAAGCGCACCCCTATACTGAAAAAAGAAACCCGTTCAGGAACACAGCCATGACCCAACGCCTTTTTTTTACCGACGATGCGCTGAACTGCGACGTTGACGTTACCCACTGTGTACCCCATGAAGACGGGTTCGCCGTCACCCTGGCCGCCACCCCCTTTCACCCCCAGGGCGGCGGGCAACCCAGCGACACTGGCTGGATCGGCGACAGCCAGGTCACTCGGGTCATGCAGGAGCAGGAATCCATCGTGCACTACACCACCCACCCTGTGACCACAGGCAAGGCGCAGGCCCGGGTCGACGAAGCGCGCCGCCAGCTCAATGCCCGCCTGCATTCGGCCGGGCATTTGATTGGTGTTTACGGCGAACAACTGGGCTGGGTGCCAACCAGGGCGCACCACTGGCCAGGCGAGTGCCGGGTCAGCTTTGTACCCGGCGACCAGCCGCACCCCATTGAAGCAGAAGCCGTGCAGCACGCGCTGGCACAGTGGATCGGCGCCGATCTGCCAAGGCATGTACACCTTGCCACTCAACAACGCGCCGTCAGTTTCGGCGAATTGCCGGGTTACCCGTGCGGCGGCACCCATGTGCGATCCCTGGCCGAGCTAGGTGCCGTCAACGTACTGTCCGTCAGCCAGAAAAAGGGCGTGCTGTCTGTTCGCTACACGCTGGACTGAGCCCCCCCAGGGGTTGGTAAAAACAGCCGTAGCGCCATTGCCCGGTCCAGCTTGGCCCGATACACCTCGATATATTCATGGGAGCTTTGCGCCCGGGCGTACAGCGCCTGCTCACTCAAGGTGCGCTGCTGGGCGGTTTTCAAATGGGCCACTTCGAACTCAGCAACGGGGGTGTCCTTGGCCTTGTAATGAAAATGGGCAAACCACAGCTCGGCCCCGTCACGGGCCTTGATGGCATATTCATCCAGGTAGTCCTTGCGCTGGCCCCGGGACAAATGCCGGCGCTGCCCCACACGGACAATGCTCACCTCCCCCTGGGCCAGCAAGTACTCGACATTGGCCCCGGTAGGTGGCAGCCGCTTGATGATGTTGATACGCAGGCTGCGACCCTCCGTGCGTAATCTGCCAGCCGCCGCCTTGAGCTCGGCTATTTGCGCCAGGGCGGCGGTTTTGCGCTGCGGGTCCAGAACCTCGACATTATGGTTGGACGCCAGCACGATTTTTTCGATCTGCTGCCCCACTTCGTCCAGCGCGCGGGCCTTGAAGTCGAGGATTTCCTCGATTTCCACCGGGATCTTGGACGTATTGGCACTGGCCCTGTTCTGCGTGATCACATCCGACAGACGCTCCAGCAATTTGCGCGCCTCCGCCTGCAGCCCGGCCAGGGGCCTGGCCTGGGAAGCCTGCTGGGTCGATGGCCGGATGCTGCCGATTTCTTCCCAGTCCCCGGCCTGGGTTTTGCGGTAGGAGCGGATTTTCATGCTGTCGATACCCTCGGTCACATCGACAATCTCTTCATCCGAACCTTCGGAAGTGGAGGACGGAGGCCGGCGCTGCCCTACCAGGGTCACGTTGCGGGTGGTCTTGATGATTTGCTGGGTGCCTTGGGCGGAAGCGTTACTGGCCTTCGACAGACTGAAGACACGACTGGGCCCGGGCACTGGCTCTTCAGCTTCGGAAGACGAGCTTTCCGAGTCACGAATAACGTTCTGCATCTGATCTTCTGCAAAGTTTTTGAGGTCACCCATCACACGGATGATTTCCGGCAGGTACTCATTGCGAAAATGCTCTGAGCCAAGGCTTATGATGTTTCGGCATACCCCTTCGGCAGCATCGTACTGGCCAATGGTGCGGTCAAAAAAATCCAGATGATCGCTGCTATATAGCGTCCCCTCGCGGCGCAGGCTCAATTGCGACCAGGCGGTGTCTATCAGTGTCCCTTGGCCGAAGAGGTCAAACGCGTGCTGCTCTTCGGGGCTAAGGTTGAATGCATCACGGCGGATAACCAGCTCGCAGAGGGTTTCCAGGTAGGCCGCCGCCCAGTGGCGATCAAAATAGTCGCCGTCAGGTTGCCTCGCGATTTCCAGCAGCGAGCTCTCCTTGGGCAACGGCCGACGCTTGACCTCAGTCAGGGCCTGGCTCTCGCGCAAGGAGTTTTTATACAGCCGGGCCTCTACCTGCTCGGCCTGCTTCAAATCCTCGATCCAGCGCGCATAAGGCAGCGTTGAGCCACGGGATATCTCGGCCATCATCTCCAGCAGGTCCGGAATGTAAGAAGGCCTGGAGTTGCAGACCGGCAGGAGATTGAGCGTTTCTTCCAGGTAGTTCTGCAGCTTGAACAGGCGCAAAGTGAGTTGCACCCAGGTCTCCTGGGTTTTCATGGCAAAACCCTCCACGGGAGTGATGTCGTGGGAGCGGGTTTTCACCGCGATCAATTCCAGCACCGTAGTGCGCCATGCATCGATCTCTGCCTCATAGCGATCAACCAATGCCGCGTGCCGCTCCGGGTATTTGCCCATCAAGTCTTCAGTGATCTTGAGCACACGCTCACGCCTGTGCAGTTCAACATCCAGCTCCCCGGCCTGTTGTTCAAGGGCGGCGAGTTTCTGCGCCCTTTTTTCGCGCAATGCCTGGATGGCCTTTTTCGGCCCCCCGCCGCGCAACCCCAGACGCAGGTCCAGGCGCCACTGCCCGACCTCATCGCTGCGCAGGCGCGGGCCGAATCTGGTCGGCTGGTTGTCGTCCTGAATCACCACACCATCGGCGTCGCGAGCAACGCGGTAGGTGCGCCCGTCGACCTGCACATACGACTTGCCTTCATGGTTGATCACCCCTTGTAACGGGCCGACTTCAATGGGCGTGCCCTGGCTCAAGTCAATGGCCAGGGCGAACGTGTTCAAGCTCGCCTGCTGCGTCTGGCTCAGGCGTTGTTGCGTACCAAACCAGGAGAAATCCAGCGCTGAAAAATCCCGGGCAGCACGGCCATCGAGGTCAGGCAGTTTTTTTTGCGCAAGTACCGAGGCGATATGGGGTTCTACCGCCCGTGGGGGCTGTGGTTTAGCGATGCTGAACAGGGGCTCGTCGACCGGCGCTTGCAGGCGCTGGCGCTCGTTGGCCTGGGCCTTGAAGTTCAGGCCGGCATGCAGAAGGGCCTGGCTGATATTGAACAGCAGGTCGATCAGGGTTTGTTGCACCCCTTGCTTGTCGCCATTGATTCGCGCCTGCAGGCCGCTGTCCAGGCTCAGCAGGGTCTGGAACAGCCAGGCGGCTTTCTGCAGGGGCCCGCTGAGGAAAAATGTCAGTCCGTTGAACAGGCTCCAGCCATAGCGTTTAAGCAAGATCCAGCGTCGCTCGGCGGTCGAGACGGTCTGCTTGTCGGCCAAGGTCATCAAGGCACTGGCATTGGCATCGAACATGGCCTCGAAATAATCACCCACCACCCTCTGGGTGCCGAGGGTCGCCGGGCTGCGCGGTAACATGGCCAAAATGCCTTCATGCAGCACACCTTCCAGATGCGGGCGCTCAAAGCCGCCGTCGGCGTAATAGCCGCGGGCATCATCGTCCAGCCAGGTCAGTATGCTTTCCTGCAGGTCGCCGGGCTGTTTGATCGCCGCCATCAAAATGGCCCAACTGGCGAACTCCAGCAACGGTTCGAGCGAGAAAGGCCGGTAGAGAATAAAGGGGCCTGTGCCAGTCTGCCGCGCGCCCAACACAAACATGTTCGCCACCGTGTCAACGCCCGCCCCTTCATAGGCATGAAACCCCAGGGGGCGCACGCACACATCGCCAGCGCTGGCCGGGTGCTGCCCGCCGGGGGCCATCAACCGGCTCAAGATGTCTACGCCCTGCTGGGTAAAACCGGCTTGCCCCCTGATTTTTCGCTCCAGGGCAAACAACGGCAATTGCACCTGCAATTGCGAGGCGAACAGCCCCTTGCGCCGCGTCACCTCGGCCTCGTTGTCCACCAGCAGGTTTTTCAGCAGCGCGATATAGCGGCTGCCCACATCCAGTTCATCCACCAGGTTTTTTACATAGGCACCATTCAACCAATCGGGCACGGCTTCGCCCGAGCGCAGCCTGGCCCCGATCAGGCCGACAGGCCAACCACCCCGGTAGGTCAGGACAAACTCGGCGAAGGGCAGCACATCGTCGGTGAAGATGGGCAACTGCAAATTCTCGACGCCGATGTCATGGATCTCGATCTGTGTGATATCGAGCCCTGATTGCGGGTGGTCTTGCTCGATGCGCTGGCGGATAAGCCCCTCGGCATACTCCGGCATGGCCACGATGCCCTCGAGAAACGTCTGGCCCCGGGTCTGGCGCTGCCAGGCAACCTCGGCGCCAATCAGCTTGCTGCAGGCCAACTGGTCTGCCGGGCTGGCCTGCTTCAGCCAGTCGGGCAATACCGCCATCACCCGCTGCAGTTCGGGGCGCTCCCGGGGGCTGAAAAACGGGAACATCCTGCCCGCCTCGTCCAGCGCCTGCTCCAGGCGCGCGACCGTGTATTTTTCGGCCTGGGCATCAGCCCCTATGCGGGCAATGTCACGCAACTGCTCATCGAGCAGGGTGATGCCAAGCGCGGTGAAAAAATCCCCTTCAGGCTCATGCAGGCTCCAGCTCAGGGAGCGCAGGGCCGTGTCTTGCAATACGCGGGTAACCATACAGGTTGCAAACGCTTGCACCGAAGCGAACAGCTCGACGCCATGTTCCAGGGAGTAACCCAGCACAATCAGGCGATCGGGCATTTGCCGGGTCACCAGCATCACGCCCGGCAACTGGAAGCGTTGCCGCGCATCGTTATGGCTACCGTCAATATTCACCAGCCAGGCTTTCAGCGGGGTTTCCACGGTCCCTCGGGCCCGGTCCTGCCTGTCGGGGAACGCCGCCACCACCGCCAGCGCCACCGACTGCTCGGCAGGCATCGAGGGCGTACGATCCTGAGCCTCGGCGGCGCTTTTCAGGGCCGCCTGCAACACCCGCCGCAACCACTGCAGGGGGGGCAGCGAACGGTCAGGGCTGTCACTCCAGAATTCGGCCAGCGCCTGCTGGTAGGCCCTGATCAACATCGGCGCATGGTCGTTGATAATGGCCTGCAGCTCGGCCATGCCCACGGCCAACGGATGGGGAGCGAGCCGGTTGGGATCGACCGTCAGGCGATGCACGCCCTGGATCAGGGTAACCGGCGTCGAGTTGATAAAACTGCGGATCATCGCATCCACAGGGTGCCCAAAACGATAACCCCGGGGCATGCCGGAGCTATCGGTGCTTGCCACGGGTTCGGCAATGGCCAGTTGAGTAAAGTCCACGCTCAGGGCCGGGTACTTCTCCAGCAGGGCCTGTTTGAAGCAGAGGGCCGCAACATTTTGAAAGGTCGGGCGCCGGGCAAAATCGGGGGCCGCAAAATTGCCCAGAACCGCGTGACGAACCAGTGAGTCGGGAGTGGTCGAAAGTGTTGGCATGGCAGTTCATCGCGTTGGATGGCAGACAGGGCCCTGCCCGTGCAGGGCAGAACCGGATTGCCTGATTGAACGCAACAAACCCGCACTGCGTGCGGTATCAGGATATCGCTAGGCGCTGGTGCGCCGACGCTGGACAAAGCGGTCGACGTAATCATCCGCCGGCGCATGCAGGATCTCGTGGGGGGTGCCCACCTGGATCAACTGGCCATCCTTGAGCACGGCGATGCGATTGCCGATGCGCAATGCCTCGTCCAGGTCATGGGTGATAAACACGATGGTTTTTTGCAGGGTACGCTGCAGTTCGAGCAACTGGTCCTGCATCTCGGCGCGGATCAACGGGTCCAGGGCGCTGAAGGCCTCGTCCATCAGGATAATATCGGTGTCGGTGGCCAATGCCCGCGCCAGGCCGACACGCTGGCGCATGCCGCCCGACAGCTGATGAATAAAGGCCTGCTCGTACCCCTGCAGGCCGACCACTGTAATCCAGTGGCGGGCCCGCGCCTGGCATTGCGCCGTGCTCTCGCCGCGCACTTTCAAACCATAGGCGACGTTATCCAGCACGTTGCGGTGCGGCAACAGGCCAAAGTTCTGAAACACCATGCTGATCTTGTGCCGGCGAAAATGGCGCAGGGCCGGCATGTCGTATTCCAGGATGTCTTCACCGTCCACCAGGATCTGCCCGCTGCTGGGGTCGATCAGGCGATTGAGATGACGCACCAGCGTGGACTTGCCCGAACCGGACAAGCCCATGATGACGAACACCTCCCCGGCCGCGATCGACAGCGACAAATCGTTGATGCCTACCACGCAGCCGGTTTCGGCCAGCACCTGCTCCTTGCTCTTGCCGGCGCGGATCATGGCCAGCACGTCTTTCTCACGATTGCCGAACACCTTGAACACGTTGCGCACTTCTATTTTGTTGACGCTCATTTCTGATCCCCGTGCCGCGGGCGGCCATAGGCCTGGGTAATACGGTCGATGACCACCGCCAGAATCACGATCGCCAGCCCGGCCTCCAGGCCTTTGCCCACGTTGAGGGTCTGAATGCCCACCAGCACATCCTCGCCCAGGCCTCGGGCGCCGATCATCGAGACAATCACCACCATCGACAGTGCCATCATGGTGGTCTGGTTGATCCCGGCCATGATGCTTGGCATCGCCAGCGGCAATTGCACGCCGAACAGCTGCTGCCAAGGCGTGGCGCCAAAGGCGTTGATGGCCTCCATGACCTCGCGGTCAACCTGGCGCAGGCCCAGGTCGGTCAGGCGGATCAGCGGCGGCACGGCATAGATCACCGTGGCAAAAATCGCTGGCACCTTGCCCAGGCCAAACAGCATCAGCACCGGGATCAAGTACACGAAGCTGGGCATGGTCTGCATGATGTCCAGCAGCGGCATCAGCAGCGAGCGCAGGCGGTTGTTGCGGGCGGCCAGAATCCCCAGGGGGACGCCCAGCAGCACCGAAATCAACGTGGCCACCAGCATCAGCGCCAGGGTCTGCATCAGCTTGTCCCACAGGCCGACAGCCCCGACCAGAAACAGCAGGCCGACGATCAGCAAGGTGCTGACGACTTTGCGCGTGGCATGCCAGGCGATCACCCCGACGATGGCCAGCATCAGCCACCAGGGGGTCAGGCGCAGCAGGTTTTCAAGGTTGACGATGGCCCACAGCAAGGTGTCGGAGATGTGCCGAAACACATCGCCATAGTTGCTGACCAGCGCATCAACCCCGTCATTGACCCATCCTGCGATGGAAAACGTCAGATTGTCAGGAAACATGCAGTGCTCGTGTTCAAGAGGTTAATTCGCTTTAAGCGCCGCATCGACCTTGGCCGCAGCTTCCGGGGTGACCCAGGCGTGCCAGATTTGCGGTTGCTCACGTAAAAAGGCCTGCGCGGCCTTGCGCGGCTCGGTGCGTTTTTCGCTCATCTGCGCCAGGGTGGTGTTCAGCAGATCGATGGGGAAATCGACCTTCTGGTAGAACTCGACCAGTTGCGGGTATTGCTGGCTGAACGGCGTCGACACGCCGATGGCCAGTTTCGCCGGCAACGAACGGGTGCCCTTGGGGTTGGGGTTATTGACATCGGCCAGGGTTTTCCAGGCTTCGGCATCAAAGGCAGGCTCTTCGAGCTTGATCAGTTTGTAACGGCCAATCAGCGGGGTGGGCGACCAGTAGTAGAACAACACCGGTTTGCCACGCTTGATTGATGAACTGACCTCGGCATCCAGCGCCGCGCCGGAGCCGGTACGGAAGTTCACGAAGTCCTTGTCCAGGCCGTAGGCCTTGAGCTTCTGGCTATTGACGATTTCAGAGGTCCAGCCAGTAGGACTGTTCAGGAAGCGACCGCGAGACGGATCTTCCTGATCACGAAAAACATCTTTGTAGCGCGCCAGATCGTTGACTGACTTCAAATCCGGCGCCATTGGCTTGATGCCTTTTTCCGGGTCGCCCTTGATCACATATTCCGGCACCCACCAGCCCTCGCTGGCGTTCTTGACGATATCGCCCAGCCCCTGCACCTTGCCCTCGGCTTCGGCCTTGATCCACACTGGGCTGCGCCCTGCCCACTCTTCTCCAATCACCTGGATATCGTTTTTAGCCAGGGCGGCTTCCAGGCTGACCGTACTGCCGGGCAGTGTGTCCGTGGCCACGTCGTAGCCTTTTTCGGTAATCAGGCGCAGCACTTCGGTAATCAGGCTGCCGCTTTCCCAGGTGATGTCACCGAAGTGAACCGGGGTTTTCTGCTCGGCCAGTACTGGCTGAGCGACAAGGGCCACGGCCAACAGCGGACCACCGAGCCATTTTTTCAAGTTATTCATGGGGATTCTCTTGTTATGGAGGGGCGGTTGGAGGGTTGCGCGATGGCGCAGCGCTTGAGGGCGCGAACCATGTAGTCACTGACGCTGCGTTGGGAAATGCCCAGTTGTTGGGCAATTTCGGGGTAGGTCAGGCCATTGACCCGTGACAGCACGAAGGTTTCCTTGACCTTGTCGGGCAAACCATCGAGCCGGGCGTCAATCACCTGCAGGGCCTGGAGGGCCTGAGCCAGTGTTTCTGGCGAGGGTGAATGCAGGGGTTCTTGCTGTTGCACGCTCATCAGATAGGCCCGTTCCACATCCCGGCGACGCCACAGTTGAAAGATCAAACGCCGGGCGATAGTCGTCAACAACGCACGCGGTTCACGAATGACCAGGCTTTGAGGCGCACTTAAAAGCTGGGCAAACGTATCGGCTGCAATGTCTTCAGCGTAGCTGCTGGAATCGAGGTAACGGCACAAACGTGCATGCAGCCACAAATAGTGGGTGCGATAAAGCTGGCTCACATGATCGCGGTGAGCGAAGTCGGCGCCGGACATAGGGGCTCCAGAAAGTAAGTAGAACGGTATGTCCGGTGATCCGGTGCGGCGATGCTAGCAAATGGTTTTATGCAATTTAAATACTAAAAAAACATTTGGTTATTCGTTTCAGCTATTAAACATAAATCCCCTACTGCAAGACTTCATACCCGAACTCCGCCGCTTCCTGCCGATAATCGAGAACCTTCTGATAATCAGCTTCACTGGCGGGTAAAACTTCCCGCAGCCCCAGGGTTGCAGCGACCTCGGGTAATTGCTGCAAGGCAGTATTCATTGCCTGGCGAATCCGCTCAGCGCTCTCAGGCCCGGCATTGAGCGCAGTGATGTAAGGCAATGTCGGGCTGGAGGCCGTACGCGCCACAACCCGCAGCCCGGCAACTTCTGCCGGCGCATAACGGGCCAGGTAGGCAAAGGTCACGCTGTCGATGGCGGCCAGGTCTGCCCAGCCTTCACGCACCCAGCGCAGGCTTTGCCGGTGCGCGCCGCTGACGGCCACTGAAGCAAAAAAACGCCCGCCGCGCTGCAGGGGCGCAAGACGATGGCGCAACAGATTCATGCCGCTGTTGGAGTGCAGATCATTGATCACCCCGCGGCTGCCCTCAAAAGCGCCCAGATCGCGGCGCGGGTCTGCATCACGGCTGACAATCACACTGCAATGCTCACCGCCACTGCTGTCGGGCCATTCGTACTGCGGGCGACCGATCACTTGCACCTGCCCGCGCAACTGGGTCAACAGCGGGTAGCCGCAGGTCTGGCTGAGCAACAGGTGCGCAGACCGCCACAGCGCCAGTGAATCCAGGCCCCGGGCATCGCCACGCGGTTGCTGCAACAGCTCGAGAATACGAGTCAGCCACTGCTCATTGGCCTGGCTGACTTGCTGGGGGGCTACATACATTGCCAATTCGGCATAACGGCCAGACATGGAAGGCACCTACTGAAATTAACTGAACGGATGCTGCGGGCTATCAATCGCCTGCACCGCGTGACGACGAATCAGCTCACCGTAGCCTTGCACCAAAAAGCCACCACTGCGTTGCTGCCACTGCGCGCGCCGCGCCCGATAGACCCTGGGCAGGTAAAACCACGGCAAACTCGGTAAATCATGGTGTACCAGATGCAAATTGAGGTTCAGGAACAGCCAGGTCCAGGGCCAACCGGCTTCATTGAGTACCGTTCGCTGTTCCGACCGGGCTGCGGGACGGTGCTCATAAAAGGAACGGACCATGCCCACTGACAAAACCGGTACGGTGACCAGAAACACATACTGCCAAACGGCCAGTTCGCTGCAGTACGCAATAAAGGCAAACATCAGCAGGGTGAAAAAACCGTGGGTCAGCCACATGCACCAGGCTTGCCGGTCGCCACGGCGCAGGCGCTGCAGCTCTTCTTTGGCCATGCCGTACAACGCCAGGGGCGGCCCCACCAGCAAGCGTCCGGGCACCGTTTTGTTCAGCCAGAGCAGACCGCGCAACAGTTTCGAACTGCCTTGCCAGTGAGCCTGAGTCAAATAGCGGCTTTCGGGGTCGACCCCGGGAAGGGTCAGGTCATGATCGCGGTGATGCTGCAAATGGCTGTCGCGATACAGGGTGTAGGGATACCACAGGGCAAAAGGGGCGTAGCCCAGCACTTTGTTAAGGCCATTGAAACGGGTGGGATGGCCGTGCAGCAGTTCGTGCTGCACCGACATCCACAGCACCACCACCGGGATCAGCAGCACAATCGTCCAGCCCGCGCCGAGCAGCGGGCTGCCCAGCAGCAAGGCGAACCAGGCAGCGGGTACGGCAAGCAGCAAAAACCAGGTAGGCCACTGGGTTCGACCGGTGAAGGTACGGGACAAGGCCTGGATGTCCCTTTGCTGGGAGCTATCGAAGTAATACGACATCTGAAGAACTCAAATCAGGTTTGAATTCTTGTGTGGCGCCAGCCGGGGTTTTCTTGCAGATCGATTGGTTATCAGCTTAGAAGCGTTTACGTGGAGCCAGAAAAGCAAAACCCGGAAACGCAAAAAGCAGCCCTAAGGCTGCTTTCTGAGTGTTTTTTGCAACTGCGTAGCTCCAAAAAACAAAATTTGGAGCGGGAAACGAGACTCGAACTCGCGACCCCGACCTTGGCAAGGTCGTGCTCTACCAACTGAGCTATTCCCGCAATAATGGCGTCCCCTAGGGGACTCGAACCCCTGTTACCGCCGTGAAAGGGCGGTGTCCTAGGCCACTAGACGAAGGGGACGTTGCCCGAAATGCACACGTACATTTCAGTGCCAGATCACTAACAAACGTTAGTCTCTTGGCTTTCACTCAACTTCGCCCGAGAGCAAAGCTGCTTAAAAATGGAGCGGGAAACGAGACTCGAACTCGCGACCCCGACCTTGGCAAGGTCGTGCTCTACCAACTGAGCTATTCCCGCAATAATGGCGTCCCCTAGGGGACTCGAACCCCTGTTACCGCCGTGAAAGGGCGGTGTCCTAGGCCACTAGACGAAGGGGACGTTGCCCGAAATGCACACGTACATTTCAGTGCCAGATCACTAACAAATGTTAGTCTCTTGGCTTTCACTCAACTTCGCCCGAAAGCAAAGCTGCTTAAAAATGGAGCGGGAAACGAGACTCGAACTCGCGACCCCGACCTTGGCAAGGTCGTGCTCTACCAACTGAGCTATTCCCGCAATGGCGTCCCCTAGGGGACTCGAACCCCTGTTACCGCCGTGAAAGGGCGGTGTCCTAGGCCACTAGACGAAGGGGACACACTACAACTTCACTGGTTACAAGCGTTTGGCTGTTTGCTTTACGCTGCAATTGGCGCGCATTCTAGGGATGGATTGGAAGGTCGTCAACCCCAATATGAAAATATATTGAAATCAATGACTTCCCCCCTATTAAGGCGTTTTCCTACGGAGTCTCAAGCCAAGCTCCTGACGCCTATATTCCGGCACCCTACAAGGGGTTATGATTGCCCAACCTCAGTGATGGCAGTTTGCTGCCCGTCGATCTTCAGCCTCTCTATATACCCAGGCGACCCGACCTCACCGAGACAGCGCACCCACAACCAGAAGAGGTTTTAACGTTGACGCCCTCCATGATCGCCCTGCTTGTCGTCGCCGGGATCGCACTATTGATCGCCATCGTCTACATCAACCATGTAGTGGAAAACAACAAACTGGAGAAGGCCCGCCTCAAGGTCGAACTCAATGACCGCGTGCGCCGCTGCAGCGAGGTCAACGAAACGTTTCCCGGGCAACTGATGTCCCCTGCCCTCAAACTGCTGATCACGCGCCTGGAACTCAACGCCCTGCAGCGTCTGTTACTGCTGCACAAATCCAGCGCCGACTTGAAGGCGCAAGTGGCCGAACTCACGGGCTTGATTGGCAAAGGCGAGTCGATCCCGGTCAACAACCCGCCCAACCCCATCATGAGCGAGGCCAAGGCCAAGGACGTGCGCTTCTTGCTGGAAACCCTGCACGGCCAGATTACCCGTGCTGCGCAAGATGGTTTTCTGCCTACTAATGAAGCCAAGCAATGGCTTAAAGAGATTCGCCACTTGCTGGTGGTGGTGCATATCGAGTTCTTCAACAACCTGGGCAAGCTGGCCTTACAGAAAAACCAGCCAGCCCAGGCCCGCCTGGCTTTCGAGCGCGCCGTGCAGTATTTGCGCAAACAGCCGGTGCCGGCCATGTACAACGCCCCGCTGAAGGACTTTGAAGCACAGCTGGCCCGCGCCGACGCCCAGGTGCAAAGCGCACTTGCGCCGAACACAGGCGAAGTGAACGAGCTGACTGAAGGCTTGAAAACCGACGAAGCCGATGCGGACTGGAAAAAGAAGTCGATTTACGACTGAGCCCCTCATATCAAGAGGTGGGAGCGGGCTTGCTCGCGATGGCATCATCGGGTACTCCCTGGAGACCGCGCTGCCTGCATCGCGATGCAAGCCCGACCCCACAACATGACGCCCACGGCAAATCGCACGAACATACGCGGCACTGAGACTTAGAAATTCGAATCAAGACCCGGGACGGGTCAGAGGGCGTAACACACAAAGGCAGCCGCGCGGGCTGCCTTTGCGTTTGACGTCAGGCTACCGGATTGATTTCTTTTTCCGGGTACCACACGTCCAGCAGCGGGCTGACTTCAACGGTGGTCAGCTCTGGACGCGCCTTGAGCCAGGCTTCAACAGCTGCACGCTGTTCTTCGCTGACCGAGCCGCGCTTCTGCAGGCAAACCAGACCGTAGTCGTCGCCGCCAACATAACCCAGACCGTTGGCTTCCATGGCTTCTGCCAGGAAAGCTGCCAGGAATGCATCGATAGCCTCTTCCGACAGGTCTTCTTTGAAATCCAGGTTCAGCTCAAAACCCAACTCCTGAAATTCATCAACGCACAGTTTTTTGCGCAGACGCTGGGAACGATTAGTAGCCATTGAACAATCCTCTTAAGTAATAACGGGCGGCACTTTAGCAGCTTCGGCCGCCCGGCGCCCGGTTCCGTGTGAACGGTTCATCGTTTTCTATACTTTATCCACCAAACCCTGTAACAGGTGGATGCACAAGCCCGACAACCTTGGGGCATAATGCCAACACTTTTATGACCATTGAGGGAACTTTTCATCATGCCCTCGTATTTTTCCCCCTCGCCTGCAGGGTTTTACTTCATATGATCAAATCTTTACGGCCACTGCTTCTCGCCAGCTTTTTCCTGCCACTGGCTTTCGGCGCCAACGCCGCCCCCGTCAATACCACCCTCACACCAAAAGTTCAGCAAGCGCTCAAAACCAACAAGCTGGGCGACGACGCCTTGTCGCTAGTGCTGCTGCCCCTCAGCGGCCCCGGCATTCCAACCGTTTACAACGCCGACGTGTCCATGAACCCGGCCTCCACCATGAAACTGGTGACCACCTACGCGGCCCTGGAAATGCTCGGCCCGACCCACCAGTGGAAAACCGAGTTCTATACTGACGGCACGCTCAACAACGGCATTCTGCAAGGCAACCTGTACCTCAAGGGCGGCGGCGACCCCAAGCTCAACATGGAAAAGCTCTGGCTATTGATGCGCGATCTGCGCGCCAATGGCGTGCAACAGATCACCGGCGACCTGGTGCTCGATCGCAACTTTTTCAATCAGCCGCAACTGCCGGTGTTCAACGATGACGGCAATGACAAGAACAAGCCCTTCCTGGTCAAGCCCGACTCGTTGATGGTCAACCTCAAGGCCTTGCGCTTCGTGGCCCGCAACGATGGCGGCAAAGTCCTGATCTCGGTTGAACCACCGATTGCCAGCATCAAGATCGATAACCAGGTCAAAGCCGTCAACGCCAAGCAATGCACCGGCGATGTGCGCTATAACCCGGTCACACAAGCAGACGGCTCGGTGATTGTCACCGTCAGCGGGCAACTGGCTGATGGCTGCAACTCGCAGACTTATCTGTCCTTGCTTGATCACGCGACCTACACCGCAGGTGCCGTGCGCGCCATCTGGAAAGAGCTGGGTGGCAGCATCCAGGGCCAGGACCGCCAGGCCAGCGTGCCAAAAGGTGCCAAGTTGCTGGCACGCGCGTTCTCGCCTGACCTGGCCGAGATCATTCGCGACATCAACAAGTACAGTAACAACACCATGGCCCAGCAGTTGTTCCTGAGCCTGGGCGCGCAGTTTCGCAATGACGCCGACGGTGACGACGCCAAGGCCGCACAGCGCGTAGTGCGCCAGTGGCTGGCGAAAAAAGGCATCACTGCGCCGCACCTGGTCATGGAAAACGGCTCCGGACTGTCGCGGGCTGAGCGTGTCAGCGCACGGGAAATGGCGCAAATGCTCCAGGCAGCCTGGAAAAGCCCCTACGCTGCCGAGTTCATCAGCTCCATGCCCATTGCCGGCAAGGACGGCACCATGCGCAAACGCCTGAAAACCACGGCCATGAACGGCCAGGCGCATATCAAGACCGGCACGTTGAATACCGTGCGGGCCATTTCCGGTTTTAGCCGCGACAGCAACGGCAACACCTGGGCAGTGGTCGCCATCCTCAACGACCCTCGCCCGTGGGGTGCCTCGGCAATTCTCGACCAGGTGCTGCTCGACCTGTATCGCCAGCCGCAAGTCCCTAACAGCGCGGTATCCATCGCCCAGTAGGGCATTGGCCAGGCAATAAAAAACGCCCCTGACCTTGCCGATCAGGGGCGTTTTTTCTGTGGGAGCGGGCTTGCCCGCGATGCAGGCGGCACGGTTAATCAGGCAAACCGCGGCGACACCATCGCGAGCAAGCCCGCGCCCACAATCACGTCAACGACTCTCAGCGTGCCATGATTTTCCAGGCACGGTGGATTTTGCTGTTGCGGGCAAAGTCCGGGTCGATGGTGCTGGCAGTGATTTCTTCAACCGAGTAACGCGCCTCCAGGTGTTCATCAAGAATGAACTTGCGGAAGTTGTTCGAGAAGTACAGCACGCCACCCGGCGCCAGACGGGCCATGGCCAGATCCAGCAATTGCACGTGATCACGCTGCACATCGAAGATACCTTCCATGCGCTTGGAGTTGGAGAAAGTCGGCGGATCGATAAAGATCAGGTCGTACTCTTCGCGGCAGGCATCCAGCCACACCATCACATCACTTTGCTCCAGACGGTTCTTGTCCGAGAAACCGTTCAGGGACAGGTTGCGACGCGCCCAGTCCAGATAGGTTTTCGACAGGTCAACGCTGGTGGTGCTGCGCGCGCCGCCCTTGGCTGCATGGACGCTGGCCGTTGCGGTGTAGCAGTACAGATTGAGGAAGCGCTTGCCCGCAGCCTCTTTCTGGATGCGCATGCGCATCGGGCGGTGGTCCAGGAACAGACCGGTGTCCAGGTAGTCGGTGAGGTTGACCAGCAGCTTGACGCCGCCTTCATTGACCTCGGTGAACTTGCCCTGGGCACTCTGGCGCTCGTACTGCTTGGTGCCGCTCTGACGCTCGCGGCGCTTGACGATCACCCGGCTCTTGTCGACGTTCAGTGCCTGCGGGATGGCCGCCAGGGCATCGAACATGCGCTCCGAAGCCTTTATCGGATCGATGGACTTGGGTGCCGCGTACTCCTGGACGTGAACCCAGTCGTGATACAGGTCGATTGCCATCGAGTATTCAGGCATGTCGGCGTCGTAGACACGGTAGCAATCGATACCTTCGCGCTTGACCCACTTGCCCAGCGCCTTGAGGTTCTTTTGCAGGCGATTGGCAAACATCTGCCCGCCTTCGCTCAAGCGCGGCTGCTCGATCACCACCGGGGCCGGCTTGATCGGGTTGCCGTTCTTGTTGAACTTCTCGTACTTGGTCGGCGCTTCGATGTTGGAAGGCAGATCGGACTCGGCCTGCTCACGCTCAGCCTGACGCTGCTCGGGAGTACGACGCTCGCCGGTCACGAACTGATCCGGCACCACTTTGATCAACAACAACTTGCACGGCAAGGCGCCGTTCCAGAACGAATACTGCTTGTGGCTGCGGATGCCCATGCGCTTGCCCAGGTCCGGGGCACCGGTAAACACCGCCGCCTCCCAGTTCAGACAGGCCTGACGCAGGCGTTCGCCGAGGTTCTGGTAGAGGTAGAGCAGGCTCGCCTCATCACCCAGGCGCTCGCCGTACGGCGGGTTACAAATCACCAGGCCTTTCTGGTTCTGGTCCGGGCGCGGCTCGAAGGTCGCGACTTCGCCCTGGTAAATCTTGATCCAGTGGCTCAGGCCCGCACGCTCGATGTTATTGCGCGCTGGCTGGATCAGGCGCGGATCGGCTTCATAACCACGAATCCACAGCGGTGGCTTGGCCATGCCGATCTCGGCGCGCTCGGTGGCTTCGTCGTGGAGTTTTTTCCAGATGGCCGGAATGTGGCCGAGCCAGGCATCGAAACCCCAATGGATACGATTGAGGTTCGGCGCCATATCGGCGGCGATCATCGCACCTTCGACGAGGAACGTACCCACACCGCACATCGGGTCAGCCAGGGCAGCGCCTTCGGCCGCCATGCGCGGCCAGCCGGCACGAATCAGAATGGCTGCCGCGAGGTTTTCCTTCAGCGGTGCCGCACCCTGCTGCAGACGGTAGCCGCGCTGGTGCAGGCTGCTGCCCGACAGGTCCAGCGACAGGATGGCTTCGCCACGGTCCAGGCGCAGGTGGATGCGCATGTCGGGGCTGATCTTGTCGATCGAAGGACGCTCACCGCTCGGCGTACGCAGCTTGTCGACGATGGCGTCTTTTACCTTCAACGCACCGAAGTGGGTGTTGTCGATACCCGAACCGTGACCACTGAACTCAACGGCCAGGGTGCCATCCGGGACCATATGGTCTTGCCAGTCAACGTCCAGCACACCGTGGTACAGGTCTTCAGCGTCCTTCATCGGGAAACGCTTGAGCACCAGCAGCACACGGTTGGCAAGACGCGACCACAGACACAGGCGGTAGGCAGTTTCCATATCCGCCATGCCTCGAATGGCCGAGGTATGCTCGCGGGCTTCCTCCAGGCCTAGGCCGGTGGCCTCTTCGAGGAGCAGGCCTTCAAGGCCTTTGGGGCAGGTAAGGAAGAGTTCGTAACGATCCGACATGGGATTCCTGAGCTTTAAGCTATCTGTGAAGAGGCAACGCATTGCCTGCTCCGTTTTCAATCAAGCGCTTTTCTTGAAGAGCGCTCGCATGGCACGAAACTGTGCCGTTCCACCGAAGCGTCATTCATGCCTTGTGGCACGAAGAGTTTAGACGCAGAGGCAGGTCATTTATCGAGAAACAACTGGTCATATTCAGACCCTTCGTCGAATAGTACCCCATTGAAACAGGCGGTTATTCACGGCAGAGAATGAAACTCATCAGCTTTGCAAACACTCGCCCTATCAGGCTTTGGTCGTAATTCGCAGCGAAAAAGCGACCTTACTTATGGCCTTAACACCATTATCGTTACGTCCTTATGACAAAACGATCATTCACACGCCTTGGCGCATTGGTTAGAACTCAACACAGGTTATGGCCGCACAGGCCCTGACGAAATGCTCGCCACGCCGGCAGCGAGCACACCAACGGCAGAACACTCTGCCCCGACCTCAGGAAGGTCGACGCTAAATAAAACAGTCAACAAGTGAGGGCAATACCCTATGAGAAGACTTAAGCGTGATCCGTTGGAAAAAGCGTTCCTACGCGGATATCAATACGGTGTTACTGGAAAATCCCGCGAGCTTTGCCCTTTTACTCTACCGTCGGTACGCCAAGCCTGGATTAACGGCTGGCGCGAAGGACGCGGCGACAACTGGGACGGTATGACTGGCACTGCGGGCATCCACAGACTCAACGAACTTCACGCTGTCGGCTAACTCTGGGCAAGATCCGACATCACCTTGAAGCTGTACCGACTCAACCTTGCCGTCCTATCCAGGCGGCGGGCTTCGGCCCAAGGGCTCCTTAGGGGAGCCCTTTTTATTGCCTGCCAATCAACGTGGCAAGGCAGAAATGGCGTCGACCGACTCACGAATCAAGGCCGGGCCCTTGTAGATAAAGCCCGAATAGATCTGTACCAGGCTGGCACCCGCAGCGATCTTCTCAGCCGCGTGCTTGCCTTCGGTGATTCCGCCCGCAGCGATAATTGGCATACGCCCTGCCAGCTCACCGGCCAGCACGGACACCGTGTGAGTGCTTTTCTCGCGAACCGGTGCGCCAGACAGGCCACCCGCCTCGTCGCCATGCTCCATCCCTTCCACACCCACCCGGCTCAGTGTTGTGTTGGTGGCGATAACCGCGTCCATACCCGTCTCCAGGAGCGCCTGAGCCACGAGCACGGTTTCTTCGTCGGTCATGTCAGGGGCGATCTTGATCGCCAGCGGTACGCGCTTGCCGTGGCGCTGTGTCAGTTCGTTCTGACGCACCTGTAGGGCTTCGAGCAATTGCTTGAGCGAATCACCGAATTGTAGGGTGCGCAAACCTGGGGTGTTGGGCGAGCTGACGTTTACAGTCACATAACTGGCGTGCTCATACACCTTGTCCAGGCAAATCAGGTAGTCATCGACCGCACGTTCAACCGGCGTGTCGAAGTTCTTGCCGATGTTGATACCCAGGATACCGCTGTACCTGGCTGCCTGAACCCGCGTCAGCAGATGATCAACGCCAAGGTTGTTGAACCCCATGCGGTTGATGATCGCTTGTGCTTCAGGCAGTCGAAAAATACGTGGCTTGGGGTTGCCCGGCTGAGGACGCGGCGTCACGGTGCCGATCTCAACAAAGCCAAAGCCCAGCTGTGCAAAGCCATCAATGGCCGCACCATTTTTGTCCAGCCCCGCGGCCAGGCCGACCGGGTTCGGAAAATCCAGCCCCATCACCGTCACTGGCAGCCTTGCCGGCGCCTTGCACAACAAACCGTTAAGCCCGAGACGGCCACCTGCGCCGATCAAGTCCAGGGACAGGTCGTGGGAGGTTTCAGGGGAAAGTTTGAAGAGCAACTGGCGGGCCAGGTTATACATGGGCTGATTGGACTCAAAGGGTTACTTGAAGAGAGCGCGATTATAGCTGCGCGCTTCGCTAAATCACAGGCAAAGAAAAACCCGGCCGGAGCCGGGTTTTTCTGAACAGCCTAGCTAAAAATTACTTAGCTTCTGCTTGAACGGTAGCTTCTACGCGACGGTTCAGAGCACGGCCTTCTTCAGTTGCGTTGCTTGCAACTGGGTTAGCTTTACCGTGGCCGACTGCGTCTACACGGTTAGCTGCAACACCTTGGTTAACCAGGGCTGCACGAACAGCGTCAGCACGACGCTGCGACAGTTTCTGGTTGTAGGCGTCAGGACCAACACTGTCGGTGTAACCAGCAACAGTAGTGGTGGTCGCAGGGTACTGCTTCATGAAATCAGCAACGTTGTTGATGTCAGGCATGTACTGCGATTTAACAACCGACTTGTCGAAGTCGAATTTCACGTCAAGTTCAACGCGAACAACTTCAGCGATCGGAGCTTCTGGTTCTGGCTCAACTGGTGCTGGAGCTGGAACTGGAGCAGGAGCGACTTTACCGCCGTTGCCGCCGAAGTTCACACCCAGACCAACGGTAGGAGCGTAGTCCCACTTGCCGTTGTCCAGTTTGTAGTCAGCTTCAACGCCAGCACGGGCGAACAGGTTGTCAGTGATGTACCACTTAACACCAGCGCCTGCAGTCAGGAAAGTCGACTTGTCGCGACCGCTGTGGCCGTCAGCCTCAACGTTGGTCATGCTCTTGTGAGCAACACCGCCGGAAACGTATGGACGCAGAGCGTCGCCTACGGTGCCGAAGTGGTACTGAGCGTTCAGACCAAAGTTGTCGCCTTTGATTTTCTGGTGGCCAGTGCCGTCATTCGAACGGGTGTGGTTGGTGGTGTCGTAGGTCAGGTTCAACGAAACGTCGTCGGTCAGGAAGTAACCGATCGATGCGCCTGGGTTGTAGCCGTCTTCTACGTGCTTGACGCTGTCGTTGTACTGTTTTTTGTAGAACAGTTCACCCTCGACCGCGCCTTGGCCTTGTGCCAGGGCACCGAACGAAGTTGCGGCTACAAAGGAACCAATGGCAATGCCCAAGGTGTTTTTCAGTTTCATCCGTTAAATCCCCATCTGGTGATTGTAAAGCAGTCCCACAACCGGGGGACAACTCGGCGGCAAGTCTATCAGACCTTGCCTACACGTAGAGCCATTTGCGCTGAACTAAGTTTCAGCAATGCCTGCAAATTTCTCACGCAATTTATCAAGAGCACGCTTGTAACGCATCTTTGTCGCGCTCAAACCCATATGCATTATGTCTGCGATTTCCTGAAATTCCAGTTCTGCGACAAATCGCAGCACCAAAATCTCTCGATCAATCGGATTCACATGCACCAGCCAGCGATCAAGCCCGCCCTTTTCCTCAGGTTTCGGCGCCTTTTCTTCGGACGCTTCCTCGAGGGGGTCAATGCTTAATGCGTCCATCAAGCGACGCTTTCGCCGTTCCTTGCGATACTGCGTAATGCATTCGTTGTAGGTGATGCTATATAGCCATGTCTTGAATTTCGACTTGCCTTCGAAATTCTTCAAACCGTACAGCACTTTCAGCATGACTTCCTGACAGACATCATCAGCGTCTCTATCGTTCCCTAAATACCTTGAACAAACGTTGAACAAAGTACGTTGATAGCGGCGCATCAGCTCTTCATAGGCGCGCGTGACGTGAAACAACTCATCATGCGAGCGCGCCACCAGCTCCTCATCAGAGAGCTCGCGGGGGTCATAGCGCATGGATAGCGATTGGGCTTTATTCAAAACGAGTTGTGCCAACAGTCAGGTCAATGTCCGCCGCAGCCTTTGAATCATGGCTATTTTTGCGGCGGCGTACATTAGCAGGGTTTACCGCCTTAGCGGCTGGTTACATGCTGCTCCAACAAGATCCGGTTCGAGATGGAGACTAGCTCACCCTCATCGGTCAGCAACGTGGTTTTAACCGTGCCAATTTCCTCGATCTGCCCTTCGACCTCGCCCACACGCACTTCTTGCCCTACTTGATACAACTCACGCACATAGATCCCCGCCAGTATCTGACCCGCGATTTCGCGGCTGCCCAGCCCCATTGCCAGTGCAATCGCCAGACCAACGGTAATCAACACAATCACAATCACATGGTTCAGCAGGTCGGTTTTGACCTCAAGCTGGCTGATAGCCACGGAAATACTGATGATGATCACCAACCCCTGAGTCACCCGACCCAGGCCGCTGGCGTAATCAAAACCCACGCTCTCGGCAGCGCCACGCACCAGGCCGTTGAGCACCTGGGCCAGCAACACACCTGCCAGCAGAACCAGCAGCGCACCAAAGACCTTGGGCAGATAGACCGTCAACAGGTCCAGCGCAGATGATACGCGGTCCAGCCCCAGCGACTGCGCCGCCGAAACCAGGAACACCAGTAACACAAACCAGTAAACAATCTTGCCAATCAGCGTCGAAATGGGCACCTGGATGCCGACTCGAGCCAGAATCTTGGTCAGGCCGGTACCGCCCATCAAGCGATCAAGACCCAGTTTGGCGAGTAGCTTGGACAGCAGGGCGTCAAGCAGTTTGGCAACCACGAAGCCCAGCAGTACCACCACCAACGCACCGAAGAGGTTGGGAATAAAGTTCGCAATCTTGGTCCACAAGGCAGTCATCGCCGCGACCAGGCTTTGGGTCCAGACATTCAATTCCATGTTCAATCAGCCTTATCAACAGGGCGAGCAGCAGGTTTGCGTCGCGAAACGGGCGCAATATGAGCCGAACCGCTGTTCAAAGCAATCATCAGTGCTTGCATCCAGCGGCCCAACAGGCTGAAAAGGTCCCCCGCACCGACCTGGCGGTTGGCGGTTTTCAGCACGCGGCCCAGGCAAGCGTCGTCGTCCCGGTTGGACGGCTCGGCCTTGAGCATTTCACGCAACGACTGTTCAAACGGATCGTGCATAAGCACCTCTCGGTAAGTCAGTAAAAGACGAAGGGACATTTGCCGGGGTCACATTCACCCCGATCACAGCCACTGCAAACGGCGATAAAACCACCATTGCCCCGCCCCGATCACCAGCATTACAGCGCAGGTTATCGCAAAGCCATAGGAATCATCGGAGAACGGCACGCCGCCCACATTAATGCCCAGCAAACCGGTAATAAAGGTGATCGGCAGGAAGATCCCCGTGAGCACACCAAAGCGGTACATGATGCGGCTCATGCGCACGTTCAGGCGCCGGTCTTCCGACTCGAGCACCAGCCCCACGCGCTCGCGGGTCAGTTCAAGCTCTTCGAGATAGCGGGTCAGGCTGTTGTTCAGCTCGTTCCAGTAATCGGCATCATCGGCGCTGAACCAGGGTAATTTTATACGCGTGAGCTGACCGAAAATATCCCGCTGCGGGGCGAGGAATCGACGCAAGGCGGCCGCCCTTCGACGCACCTGCAACAACGCGTTGTGATCAGGGGTATACCGTTCGTCGGCATCTATTTTGTCTTCCTCGTCATCGACGATTTCTGACAGCTCGCCGATCAAGTCCTGCACCTTCAGTGTCAGGTGCTGGGCCAGATACAGGATCAATTCAGAGGGGTTTTTCGGGCCTTCGCCCTGGGAAAACTCATTGAGCAACTCATCGGTCGCCCGCAGCGGTCGCATGCGCAGCGAAATCAAGCGCTGCGCGCTGCCGAAAATACGCAGCGACACCATGTCTTCCGGCTCTGCGCCCGGGTTCAGATTGACCCCGCGCATAAACAGCAGCAGTTCATTGTTGGGGGCGGGCACCAGGCGCGGGCGGGTATTTTCTTCAAGCAGCAGGTCACAGTTGAAATCACTCAAGCCGCTGGAGTCGCGCAGCCAGCTCTGGGTTTGCGGGTGGCTGCGATCCCAGTGCAGCCAAAGGCTTTCGTGGGCCTTTAACTGAAGATCGTTCAGCTCGGTGCGCGCAATCGAACGCGCACCACCTTCACCATCCAGCACCAGCGCGTGCACCAGCCCCCATTGAGCGTTTTCTTCTTCGAACATCCGTGATCCTTAATGGTAATGCGTTTAGCCCGGCATTTTCAGAGCAGTTGGCGAGATGATAACGCCGTTGTTGTCGGCGTAAATGAATTCTCCGGGGCGAAACGTGACACCTGCAAACGTGACCGGCACATTGACATCGCCAACACCGCGGCGGTTGCTCTTGAGCGGGTGGCTGGCCAAGGCCTGCACACCCAGAGCGGTTTGCGCGAGCACATCGACGTCGCGAATGCAGCCGTAAATGATAATACCTTCCCAGCCATTTTTTGCCGCCCGATCCGCAATCATGTCGCCCAGCAAGGCATGGCGCAGGGAACCACCGCCATCGACCACCAGCACTTTGCCTTCTCCGTTGAGTTCGGCCTGCTCCTTGACCCGGGAGTTGTCCTCAAAGCACTTGATGGTCACGATCTCGCCCCCGAAGGAGTCGCGCCCGCCGAAATTGCTGAACATCGGCTCAAGCACCTGCACCAGTTCAGGGTAGGCATCGCACAGATCGGGGGTGATGTAGTGATTCACGGGAAAGCTCCTGTTTGGGGTGGGCACAACAGCGAAACAACGATTGCACTATGGTTATAGACGCTTTGGCGCAGGCTGGCTTTAAAAGTCGTGCAGGCTACTAGTGACAACTAATATCACACAAAAGAACAAGTTATGACCACCTCGCGATATCGGGTCACTCGCTATCCGTAGCAGCACACACTGATGCCAACAGGCCGGCCGGTCGGCCGCCTCGGCGGCTTTTGATCTGCTTTTGATCTACCGCCCCATCGGGAGGCCGAGAGGAGGTTCTGTGGAGTGGGTCGACCGGCATGGATGCCGGGAGAGCCGCGATGGGCCAGGGATGGCCCGTGGCGGCGGGCCCACGGAGCTAACCTGCGCGAGGGAACCTGAGCGCAGCGAAGGCCGTACGCCAGGGGCAAGGCCTTTTTGGTTCCTTTTGTGGCTGTTTGACAAAAGGGACTCGCCGTAAGGGCGAAACCAATATTCCAGTTATATGCAAATGCCGGATATGTACGCGAATTAACTGTTTTCCTGTAGTCGCTGACGAGCGGAGCGAGGCTGCGTCCGGTTGCGCAGCGACCGTAAAATCTGAGCCTGGGATTTACCTGAACGAGCGCAGTGTCCGGTTTTACGAGCGCTGCGCACTCGATCGCAGCCTCGCTCCGCTCGTCAGCGACTACAAAGTCTGAAAGAAATTTCAACTGTGGGAGCGAGCCTGCAACAGAGTATCTACAACGATTTCGTAGTGCCTTTTAGTAGCCAATCACGCACCAACGGCCATACTTCCTGCTGCGCAGGCTGGCTGACCAGCATTTCGACGTGACTGAAATCAGAGCTGAAACCCTGCTCACGGCCCAGTACCACGAATGTACGCCGCTCAGACCCCAGTTGGTCGAACAGCTTGCGGCATGCCCACTCCGGCGTTTGCCGGTCACCCACGGCTGCCACTACCAGCGCCGGCACCTGAACCTCGGCCAAACCGGCCCACCAGTCACGCTCGGCATCCTTGAAACGCCCCATAAAACCATTCCAGCGCAGGGTTTCCAGGGCAATGCTGACCGGCTCGTCTTCCGGGCCACGCTTGAGTCGCGTCCCCGACAACTGTGCAAAACGCCGCAACAATAAATATGCACCCCACTGCACAGGAGGGATTTTCAACGACCAGTAGCGCCGATTGATCTGACAGCCAAAAAATGCCGCCGAGGCCACGTCCATCTCGCTCAGGTACTTGCCGCCCAAGGCCGCTGCCAGGCTGATAGCCCCCTGGGAGTGGCCGATCCAGCGGGGAACCTGCCCGCTTTGCTCACGAACAAAGGCCGCTATGGCCGGCAAATCGTACCGGGCATAGTCCGCCACGCGGTTCTTGCTCCAGCTGACATTGCGCGACGACAGGCCGTGGCCGCGCATTTCCGCCAGCCACACATCAAACCCGGCACGCGCCAGATAAGCGCCCAGCCCCACGCCCTTGGGTGAGTACCAGAAGCGCCGGTTGGAAAAACTGCCATGCAACAGAATAACCGGCACGCCGCGTACCTGGCTGTCGTCGGCCATGCCCAGCCGGGTGACCACCAGCTCAACGGAGATATCCGGGCTGTTGGCGGGTTTCAAGCGATAGACATCTTCGCTCAGGTCGCCCCGACGCTCAGCGCTGATCAGGGCAACGGGAAAAAGGAGACTGCTGCTTTGCATAATGCTCTTGCACAAAAAAGGGCGACGCTCATAAAGAACTCGCCCTACCACTGCCTATAAAGAGCAGGGCAGCCTCACGGCTGCCCTGCTCTTCTCTCAACGACTCAAGCCTTGGCTTGACCTTCTGCCAGGAAGAACCAGGTTTCCAGCACGCTGTCCGGGTTCAGGGAAACGCTTTCGATGCCCTGCTCCATCAGCCACAGCGCCAGGTCCGGGTGATCGGACGGGCCCTGGCCGCAAATACCGATGTACTTGCCTGCCTTGTTGCACGCCTGGATGGCGTTGGACAGCAGCTTTTTAACCGCCGGGTTACGCTCGTCAAACAGGTGCGCGATCACACCGGAGTCACGGTCCAGGCCCAGGGTCAGCTGGGTCAGGTCGTTGGAGCCGATGGAGAAACCGTCGAAGTACTCCAGGAACTCTTCAGCCAGGATCGCGTTGGACGGCAACTCGCACATCATGATCACGCGCAGGCCATTTTCGCCGCGCTTGAGGCCGTTTTTGGCCAGCAGGTCGATCACCTGGCTCGCTTCGCCCAAGGTACGCACGAACGGCACCATGATTTCGACGTTGGTAAAGCCCATCTCGTTGCGTACACGCTTGAGCGCACGGCACTCGAGCTCGAAGCAGTCACGGAAGTTTTCGCTGATATAACGCGAAGCACCACGGAAACCCAGCATCGGGTTTTCTTCTTCCGGCTCGTAGAGCTTGCCGCCGATCAGGTTCGCGTATTCGTTGGACTTGAAGTCCGACAGACGCACGATCACTTTCTTCGGGGTAAATGCGCCAGCCAGGGTGCTGATGCCTTCAACCAGTTTCTCAACGTAGAAACCCACTGGATCGCTGTAACCGGCGATGCGCTTGTCGACGCTGTCCTTGATTTCCTGTGGCAGGCCATCGTAGTTCAGCAGCGCCTTGGGGTGTACGCCGATCATGCGGTTGATGATGAACTCCAGGCGGGCCAGGCCCACACCGGCGTTCGGCAACTGCGCGAAGTCAAAGGCACGGTCCGGGTTGCCGACGTTCATCATGATCTTGAACGGCAGGTCCGGCATGGCGTCCACGGAGTTCTTCTTGATATCGAAGCCCAGTTCGCCTTCGAAGATAAACCCGGTATCGCCTTCAGCACAGGAAACGGTAACGCCCTGGCCATCCTTCAATAGCTGGGTGGCGTTGCCACAACCCACCACGGCCGGGATGCCCAGCTCGCGGGCGATGATCGCCGCATGGCAGGTACGACCGCCACGGTTGGTAACGATGGCGCTGGCGCGCTTCATCACCGGCTCCCAGTCAGGGTCGGTCATATCGGAAACCAGCACGTCGCCCGGCTGGACTTTGTCCATTTCCGAGACGTCCTTGATGATGCGTACCTTGCCTGCGCCGATGCGCTGGCCAATGGCACGGCCTTCAGCCAGTACCGTACCGGTTTCCTTGAGCAGGTAGCGTTCCATGACATTGCCGGCGCTGCGGCTTTTCACGGTTTCCGGGCGCGCCTGAACGATGTACAGCTTGCCGTCATCACCGTCCTTGGCCCACTCGATGTCCATCGGGCACTTGTAGTGCTTCTCGATGATCATGGCCTGCTTGGCCAGTTCACTGACTTCGGCGTCGGTCAGGCAGAAGCGCGCGCGATCGGCTTTTTCAACATCGATCACCTTGACCGATTTGCCGGCCTTGGCTTCGTCGCCGTAGATCATCTTGATGGCTTTGCTGCCCAGGTTGCGACGCAGAATCGCAGGGCGGCCAGCTTCCAGGGTTTGTTTGTGGACGTAGAACTCGTCCGGGTTTACCGCGCCTTGTACGACGGTTTCACCCAGGCCGTAGGCGCCGGTAATGAACACTACATCACGGAAGCCCGACTCGGTGTCCAGGGTAAACATCACGCCCGCAGTGCCGGTTTCGGAGCGCACCATGCGCTGTACGCCAGCCGACAGGGCGACCAGTTTGTGGTCAAAGCCCTGGTGCACGCGATAAGAAATGGCGCGGTCGTTGAACAGGGAGGCAAATACCTCCTTGGCCGCACGAATGACGTTTTCAACGCCACGGATGTTCAGGAAGGTTTCTTGCTGACCGGCAAAGGAGGCGTCCGGCAAGTCTTCGGCGGTGGCCGAGGAGCGCACGGCGACGGCCATGTCCGGGTTGCCCTGGGACAGCGCAGCAAAGGCGGTACGAATTTCGGCGTTGAGCTTCTCCGGGAACTCGGCTTCCATGATCCATTGACGGATCTGTGCACCGGTTTTGGCCAGGGCATTGACGTCATCTACATCGAGCGCATCCAGCGCAGCATGGATCTGGTCGTTCAAACCGCTCAGTTCGAGAAAATCACGATAGGCCTGAGAAGTCGTGGCGAAGCCACCGGGAACTGAAACACCAGCGCCTGCAAGATTACTGATCATCTCGCCGAGGGATGCGTTCTTGCCCCCCACATGCTCCACGTCATGGGCGCCGAGCTTATCGAGGGAAACTACGTACTCTACCAAGGTGATCTCTCCACTAACGGTGTTGGGAAAAGCTCAGGGCGCTGGATGCTCATCATGAGTCATCGCAGCGATTGTGGCCTGGACCTGGAAAATAAGTGACACTGCCTGTCATGTAGCGCGACAAAAGCGCGCCTATCATATCCAAGAATCGTCACCAGCTTAAGGCCCAAGGCGCAAATGAAACGATCTGCTTTCTTTATATCCGATGGCACCGGCATTACAGCCGAAACCCTGGGCCAGAGTTTGCTGGCACAATTCGAGAATGTGACCTTCAGCAAATTCACCCGCCCCTACATAGACAGCGTGGAAAAAGCGCGGGCAATGGTGCAACAAATCGATAACGCCGCCGAAAAGGACGGTTTCAGCCCGATTATCTTTGACACCATCGTTAATCAGGACATTCGCGAGATCCTCGCCACGTCCAACGGTTTCATGATCGATATCTTCTCCAGCTTCCTGGCTCCGCTGGAGCAGGCACTGGGCGAGCATTCCTCTTACTCAGTGGGCAAGTCCCACTCCATTGGCCACAACTCCAACTATATGGAGCGTATCGAGGCAGTGAACTTTGCCCTCGACAACGACGACGGCGCCCGTACACACAAGTACGACAAGGCCGACCTGATCCTGGTGGGCGTGTCCCGTTGCGGCAAAACCCCCACCTGCCTGTACATGGCCATGCAATTCGGCATCCGCGCGGCCAACTACCCGCTGACCGATGACGACATGGAAAGCCTCAAGTTGCCGGCGGCACTGCGTGAACACAAACACAAGCTGTTCGGCCTGACCATCGACCCGGACCGCCTGACCGCCATTCGCAACGAACGCAAGCCCAACAGCCGCTACTCCAGCTTTGCCCAGTGTGAGTTTGAAGTGCGTGAGGTTGAACGCCTGTTCCAGCGCGAAAACATCCCGCATATCAACTCCACGCATTTCTCGGTGGAAGAAATCTCGGCCAAGATCCTGGTGGAAAAAGGCGTGGAGCGGCGTTTCAAGTAACAGCCCTGAGGGCCTGTGGGAGCGGGCTTGCCCGCGATCGCATCAACGCGGTCATACGCCAAGACCGCAGCGCCTGCATCGCGAGCAAGCCCGCTCCCACACCGTCTCAAATCACCAACAAATCCACAAACCGGTTAACCGGCGTGGCTTCCAGCGCTGCCTGATCCTTGCACAGGGCAAATATCTGCGCACAGCGCTGGCCCACGAACCGGGTCGCCAGGTTGGTCCTGAACTTGTCCTCCAGCAATGGAATCCCCTCGGCCCGGCGCCGGCGATGGCCAATCGGGTACTCCACCTCCACTTGCCCGGTGCGGGTGCCATCGGTGAAAAACACCTCGATGGCATTGGCAATCGAGCGCTTGTCCGCCTCCAGGTACTCGCGGGTGTAGCGCGGGTTTTCAACCACTACCATTTTGTCCCGCAACTGGTCGATGATCGGATGGGCCGCGTGAAAATCGTCCTCGTACTGCTCGGCGATCAAATTGCCAAAGGCCAGCGGCACGGCGGTCATGTACTGAATGCAGTGATCACGGTCCGCTGCGTTGGCCAATTTGCCTTGCTTGGAAATGATCCGAATCGCTGATTCGTGGGTTGTAATCACGATTTTTTCGATGTCGTGCAAGCGATCCTTGACCTGCGGGTGCAGGGTCACCGCCGCTTCACAGGCCGTTTGCGCATGGAATTCGGCCGGGAAGCTGATCTTGAACAGCACGTTCTCCATCACATAGGTGCCGTAGGGCTGGCTCAGGCTGAACTGACGCTGACCTTCGGGCTTGAGCGCCAGGTCCTTGTTGGTATGGCTGAACAGCACATCATAAAAACCCCATTGCGGCGCTGTCAGCACCCCGGGAATCCCCATTTCACCGCGCAGGGCGATATCGGCCAGGCGCACGCCACGGCTCGACGCGTCCCCCGCCGCCCAGGACTTGCGCGACCCGGCGTTCGGCGCATGACGATAGGTGCGCAACGCCTGGCCATCCACAAAGGCATGGGACAGTGCCGACAACAACTGCTCGCGATTGGCGCCCATCAGCTTGGCGCACACCGCCGTCGAGGCGACCTTGACCAGCAACACATGATCAAGGCCGACACGATTGAAGGAGTTTTCCAGGGCCATCACGCCCTGAATCTCGTGAGCCATGATCATTGCGTCGAGCACCGCCCGCATCGTCAACGGCGCTTCGCCATTGGCTACGCGCTTTTGCGACAGATGATCGGCCACCGCCAGAATGCCACCCAGATTGTCTGAAGGATGGCCCCACTCTGCGGCCAGCCAGGTGTCGTTGTAATCCAGCCAACGCACGATGCAGCCGATGTCCCATGCGGCCTTGACCGGATCCAGACGATACGAAGTGCCCGGCACCCGGGCACCAAACGGCACCACCGTGCCTTCGACAATCGGCCCCAGGTGCTTGGTGCATTCCGGAAAACGCAGCGCCAGCAGGCCACAGCCCAAGGTATCCATCAGGCAGTTGCGGGCAGTATCGAGGGCTTCGGGGGAGGTGATGGTGTAGGTCAGGACATAATCGGCAATGTCCTGCAAAACCTGGTCGTAATCGGGGCGGTTATTGAGGTCGACGTTGGCGCTCATGGGGCAGTCTCCAAAGAGTGGGTAAGGGTCGTGTTCCATCCTCAGGTTCATCGTGACTTTGCGGGTCTGAAATGCCCGCTTGATGGATCAAAATCAAAAGCCCCTCTCCCTGGCCCTCTCCCGAAGGGAGAGGGTTGGGGTGAGGGCAAAAGGGTTCACCCGATCAAAAAGAATCCCCCGGCACCCGCACCCAACCTTCCATCAGCACCCGCGCACTGCGGCTCATGATGGCCTTGGTAACGGTCCACTGGCCGTCCACCTGACGGGCCTCGGCCCCCACGCGCAAGGTGCCCGAGGGATGGCCGAAACGCACGGCGCTGCGCAATTCGCCACCCGCGGCCAGATTGACCAGCGTACCCGGAATTGCTGCAGCGGTACCGATGGCCACCGCTGCAGTGCCCATCATGGCGTGGTGCAACTTGCCCATCGACAAGGCCCGCACCAGCAAATCCACGCTCTGGGCACTGACCGGCTTGCCACTGGACGACACATACGCCGCAGGCGGCGCAACAAAGGCCACCTTGGGTGTGTGCTGGCGCTTGGCCGCGTCTTCCAGCTTGTCGATCAACCCCATGCGCAGCGCCCCGTGGGCGCGGATGGTTTCGAACATGGCCAGGGCTTTCGGGTCGCTATTAATGTCGTTTTGCAGCTCTGCACCGCTATAACCGATATCCCGGGCATTGACGAAAATCGTCGGGATCCCGGCATTGATCAGGGTCACGTTCAGGGTTCCGACGCCCGGCACCTCAAGGTCATCGACCAGGTTGCCGGTGGGGAACATCGAACCGCCTGCGCCCTCTTCATCCGCTGCCGGGTCGAGAAACTCCAGTTGCACTTCGGCCGCCGGGAAGGTCACGCCATCGAGCTCAAAATCACCGGTTTCCTGCACCGCACCTGCGGTGATCGGTACATGGGCAATAATGGTCTTGCCGATATTGGCCTGCCAGATACGCACCACCGCCGTGCCGTTTTGCGGAATGCGCGCGGCATCCACCAAACCACTGCTGACTGCGAACGAGCCCACCGCCGCCGACAGGTTGCCGCAGTTGCCGCTCCAGTCCACGAACGGCTTGTCGATGGCGACCTGACCGAACAGGTAATCGACGTCATGGTCCGCGCGCAGGCTTTTGCTGACGATTACGGTCTTGCTGGTGCTGGAAGTGGCCGCGCCCATGCCGTCGATCTGTTTTTCGTACGGGTCAGGGCTGCCAATCACGCGCAGCAACAAGGCATCACGGGCTGCGCCCGGCACCTGAGCCACGGCCGGCAGGTCCAGCAGGCTGAAGAACACGCCCTTGCTGGTGCCGCCACGCATATACGTTGCGGGAATTCTGATTTGCGCTGGGTAAGCCATAACACTAAGTCCTGTAAAAGCCGGGGCACTTGGCCCCGGCGCTGGGGTTAGGCGGTCGCCGATTCCAGGAAGTCCTGGGCAAAACGCTGCAACACGCCGCCCGCTTCGTAGATCGAGACTTCTTCGGCGGTGTCCAGGCGGCAGGTCACCGGCACTTCAACGCGCTCGCCATTTTTCCGGGTGATCACCAGGGTCAGCGTGGCACGGGGGGTGCGCTCGCCGATCACGTCGTAGGTTTCACTGCCGTCGATCTGCAGGGTCTTGCGGTTGGTACCCGGCATGAATTCCAGCGGCAATACGCCCATGCCCACCAGGTTGGTGCGGTGAATACGCTCAAAACCTTCGGCTGCGATGGCCTCGACACCTGCCAGGCGCACGCCTTTGGCGGCCCAGTCCCGGGACGAGCCCTGACCATAGTCGGCACCGGCGATGATGATCAGCGGCTGCTTGCGGTCCATATAGGTTTCAATGGCTTCCCACATGCGCATCACCTGGCCTTCCGGCTCAAGGCGAGTCAGGGAACCCTGTTTGACCTTGCCGTCCTCCACCACCATTTCATTGAACAGTTTCGGGTTGGCAAATGTCGCGCGCTGGGCTGTCAGGTGGTCACCACGGTGAGTGGCGTAAGAGTTGAAGTCGACTTCCGGCAAGCCCATTTTCGCCAGGTATTCGCCTGCGGCGCTGTCGAGCATGATGGCGTTGGATGGCGACAAGTGGTCCGTGGTGATGTTGTCCGGCAGCACCGCCAACGGGCGCATGCCCTTGAGTGGACGAGCCCCGGCCAGAGCGCCTTCCCAGTACGGCGGGCGGCGGATGTAAGTGCTCTGCGGGCGCCAGTCGTACAGCGGCTCAACTTTCGGGCCAGTGTCTTCGTGAATGGCGAACATCGGGATGTAGACCTGACGAAACTGCTCGGGCTTGACCGCAGCCTTGACCACGGCGTCGATTTCTTCATCGCTCGGCCAGATGTCTTTCAGGCGGACTTCGTTGCCATTGGCGTCCAGGCCCAATACATCTTTCTCGATATCGAAGCGGATGGTACCGGCAATCGCGTAGGCCACCACCAGCGGCGGCGAGGCGAGAAATGCCTGCTTGGCGTAAGGGTGAATGCGCCCGTCAAAGTTGCGGTTACCCGACAATACGGCCGTGGCGTACAGGTCGCGGTCGATGATTTCCTGCTGGATCACCGGGTCCAGCGCGCCGGACATGCCGTTGCAGGTGGTGCAGGCAAAGGCCACGACGCCAAAGCCCAGCTTCTCCAGCTCGTGGGTCAAGCCGGCTTCGTCAAGATACAGGGCCACGGTTTTGGAACCCGGCGCCAGCGAGGTTTTGACCCACGGTTTGCGGCTCAGGCCCAGCTTGTTGGCATTGCGCGCCATCAAGCCCGCGGCGATTACGTTGCGCGGGTTACTGGTGTTGGTGCAACTGGTAATGGCGGCAATGATGACCGCGCCGTCGGGCATTTGCCCCGGCACTTCGTCCCATTGACCGGCGATGCCCTTGGCCGCCAGATCAGTAGTGGCCACGCGCGCATGCGGGTTGCTCGGCCCGGCCATGTTGCGCACCACCGATGACAGGTCAAAACTCAGGCTGCGCTCGTATTGCGCGCCCTTGAGGCTGTCGGCCCACAGGCCGCTGACCCTGGCGTAGTTCTCCACCAGTTGCACTTGCTGGTCTTCGCGACCGGTGAGCTTGAGGTAGTCGATGGTTTGCTGGTCGATATAGAACATTGCCGCAGTGGCGCCGTATTCCGGGGCCATGTTGGAGATGGTGGCACGGTCGCCCAGGGTCAGCGCCGCAGCGCCTTCACCGAAGAACTCCAGCCAGGCACCGACCACTTTCTGCTTGCGCAGGAATTCGGTGAGCGCCAGCACCATATCGGTGGCGGTAATGCCCGGTTGCAGCTTGCCGGTCAGTTCGACGCCGACGATTTCCGGCAGGCGCATCCACGAGGCACGGCCCAGCATGACGCTTTCGGCTTCAAGGCCGCCGACGCCAATGGCGATCACGCCCAGGGAATCCACATGCGGGGTGTGGCTGTCAGTGCCCACACAGGTATCGGGAAAGGCCACGCCGTCGCGCACCTGGATCACCGGGGACATTTTCTCCAGATTGATCTGGTGCATGATGCCGTTGCCCGGCGGGATCACATCGACGTTCTTGAAGGCTTTTTTGGTCCACTCGATAAAGTGGAAGCGGTCTTCGTTACGACGGTCTTCGATGGCGCGGTTCTTTTCAAACGCCTCGGGGTCATAACCGCCGCATTCCACCGCCAGCGAGTGGTCGACGATCAGTTGGGTCGGCACCACCGGGTTGACCTGGGCCGGGTCTCCGCCTTGCTGGGCAATGGCGTCACGCAGGCCGGCAAGGTCGACCAGTGCGGTCTGACCCAGAATATCGTGGCACACCACACGCGCCGGGAACCATGGAAAGTCGAGATCGCGCTTGCGCTCGATCAACTGGCTCAGCGATGCCTTCAGGGTGGCCGGATCACAGCGCCGGACCAGGTTTTCGGCCAGTACGCGGGAGGTATAAGGCAGCGTGTCATACGCACCGGGCTTGATCGCATCGACCGCCGCACGGGTGTCGAAATAATCCAGCCGGGTGCCCGGTAGTGTTTTGCGAAATTCAGTATTCATTGGCGCAGGACTCGATCACGGTAGGTACAAAAGGGCAAACAGGCCAGGAACTCATGTGGGAGCGGGCGTGCTCGCGATGCAAGCGCTGCGGTCGCTCAGGCTGACCGCGTTGATGCCATCGCGGGCAAGCCCGCTCCCACCTTTTAATCGGCTCTGGGCCTGCTCACTCAGCGACGTTCGATTGGCACGAACTTGCGCTGTTCTACGCCGATGTACTCGGCGCTCGGACGGATGATGCGGTTGTTGGCGCGCTGTTCGAACACATGTGCCGCCCAGCCGGTCAGGCGCGAGCAGACAAAGATCGGGGTGAACAGCTTGGTCGGGATACCCATGAAGTGATACGCCGAGGCATGGTAGAAATCGGCGTTGGGGAACAGCTTCTTTTGTTCCCACATGGTCTTGTCGATGGCTTCGGAAACCGGAAACAGCACGGTGTCGCCCACTTCGTCGGCAAGTTTTTTCGACCAGCCCTTGATCACCTCGTTACGCGGGTCGCTGTCTTTGTAGATCGCGTGGCCAAAGCCCATGATCTTGTCCTTGCGCGCCAGCATGCCGAGGGTGCCCTGCACTGCTTCTTCTGCCGAGCCGAAGCGTTCGATCATTTCCATCGCCGCTTCGTTGGCGCCGCCATGCAGCGGGCCGCGCAGCGAGCCGATGGCCGCGGTGATGCACGAATACAGATCGGACAAGGTCGAGGCACATACACGGGCAGTAAAGGTCGAGGCGTTGAACTCGTGCTCGGCGTAGAGGATCAGTGACACGTTCATCACTTTGACATGCAGCTCGCTCGGCTTCTTGTCGTGCAGCAAGTGCAGGAAGTGGCCGCCGATAGACTCTTCGTCGGTCACGCAATTGATGCGTTTGCCGTCATGGCTGAAGCGATACCAGTAGCACATGATCGCCGGGAAGGCGGCCAGCAGGCGGTCTGTCTTGTCCTGCTGCTGCGAGAAGTCTTTTTCCGGCTCAAGGTTGCCCAGGAACGAACAACCGGTGCGCATCACGTCCATCGGGTGGGCGTCGGCGGGAATGCGCTCCAGCACTTCTTTCAATGCCTGGGGCAGATCGCGCAGTTTTTGCAGCTTGGCGGTGTAGGCAGCCAGTTCGGTTTTAGTCGGCAGTTCGCCGTACAGCAGCAGGTAAGCCACTTCTTCGAAGCGGGCTTCGGCCGCCAGTTCGCGTACGTCATAACCACGATAAGTGAGGCCCGCGCCTTCCTGGCCTACGGTGGACAGGGCCGTTTGCCCGGCCACCTGGCCGCGTAATCCGGCACCACTCAATACTTTTGCTTCGGCCATTGCGCTTCTCCAATCTTGAATTTGTTAGGGATTCGGCAACTACTTGATTCAATGTACAGGTGGGAGCGGGCTTGCTCGCGATTCAGGCAACACGGTTTGCCTGAATCACTGTGGTGACCCTATCGCGGGCAAACCCGCTCCCACAGATTCACAGTGTTCTGTTACTTCTTCGCGGCAAACAACGCATCCAGTTTCTGTTCGAAGTCGTGGTAATTGATGGCGTCGTAAAGCTCCATGCGGGTTTGCATGGTGTCGATCACGTTTTGCTGGGTGCCGTCGCGGCGGATGGCGGTGTACACGTTTTCAGCCGCCTTGTTCATTGCGCGGAACGCCGACAGCGGGTACAGCACCAGCGATACGTCAGCACCGGCCAGTTGCTCGGTGGTGTAGAGCGGCGTGGCACCAAACTCGGTGATGTTGGCCAGGATCGGCGCTTTCACCCGGTTGGCGAACAGTTTGTACATCTCAAGCTCGGTGATGGCTTCCGGGAAGACCATGTCCGCACCCGCTTCAACACAAGCCGCTGCACGCTCCAGGGCCGACTCCAGACCTTCCACCGCCAGCGCATCGGTACGCGCCATGATCACGAAGCTGTCATCGGTACGGGCATCGACGGCGGCCTTGATGCGGTCGACCATTTCCTGCAGCGACACGATTTCCTTGTTCGGGCGATGGCCGCAACGCTTGGCGCCGACCTGATCCTCAATGTGAATCGCCGCCGCGCCGAACTTGATCATCGACTTGACGGTGCGCGACACGTTGAAAAACGAGGAGCCGAAGCCAGTGTCCACGTCCACCAGCAGCGGCAGATCACATACATCGGTAATGCGTCGTACATCAGTCAGCACATCGTCCAGACCGGTAATACCCAGATCCGGCACGCCCAGCGACCCGGCTGCAACACCGCCACCCGACAGGTAGATGGCCTTGAAACCGGCACGCTGGGCCAGCAGCGCGTGGTTGGCGTTGATCGCACCCACCACTTGCAAAGGATGTTCGCTTGCAACTGCATCACGGAAACGCTGGCCTGGACTGTTCTTATTGCTCATGACTCACCTCGTGGAGTGGCTGTCTGCTGGGCGCTGTCTTGGTAGTGACGCGCAATATTGCGTTTGGATGCGCCGATATGCCGGCGCATCAACAACTCGGCCAGTTCGCCGTCGCGATCGGCAATGGCATCGAGAATCCGGTGGTGCTCGGCAAACGCCTGGTGCGGGCGATTGGGCGTGGCAGAGAACTGGATGCGGTACATGCGCACCAGTTGGTACAGCTCGCCACAGAGCATCTGCGTCAGGGTACGGTTACCGCTGCCCTGAATAATCTTGTAATGAAAATCGAAATCGCCTTCCTGCTGGTAGTAGCCAACGCCCGCCTGGAACGCCTCGTCGCGCTCATGGGTTTCGAGCACCCTGCGCAACTCGGCAATGTCTTCATCGCTCATGCGCTCGGCGGCCAGGCGACAGGCCATGCCTTCCAGGGACTCGCGAATTTCGTAGAGTTCGATCAGCTCGGCATGGCTCAACGATACAACCCGCGCGCCCACATGAGGCACGCGCACCAGCAAACGCTGGCCTTCAAGACGGTGAATGGCTTCACGCAATGGCCCGCGGCTGATGCCGTAGGTACGGGCCAGTTCAGGCTCGGAGATTTTGCTGCCCGGGGCGATTTCGCCTTTGACAATGGCCGCCTGAATACGCCGGAAGACGTTCTCGGAAAGGGTTTCCGAGTCATCCTGGGGGATTGTGGCAGGCTCCAGTGCTTGCAGCATATTGTCGACACCTTGAAAATCAATAGCGCCAAAACTAGCTATTTACAGGTGCAGAGTCAAAGAATAAATAGATATTGTCGACAATCGTCTAATACGACCTTGGTTGAATCGACAGCACTGGCGGCCCTGCGACGACGCCTCGGCGCTGGCGCCATAAAACCATCATGTTAGAATGCCGACCGCATCCGCCCTGCCCTCATCCATAGGGCAGCCGCACGAGGAAACTTGCGCTCCTGCCAGTCGCCTTGATCTGAAGATTGCAAGAGACGTGCTTCGATTTATGAAATGTTTCCCCCTCTCTATCCTCGCTTGCCTGCTGTGCGTACCCGGCCTGAGCCTGGCTGGCGAAAAAACCGTGTACGGCCTTAATGAATACGCAGAACTGGCAGGCATTGACTTGCAGGTAGCGGCCAAACTCGACACCGGCGCCAAGACCGCCTCGCTCAGCGCCCGCGATATCAAGCGTTTCAAGCGTGATGGAGAGAGCTGGGTGCGCTTTTACCTGGCCATCGATGATGCCCACTCCCACCCCATCGAACGCCCGCTGGCCCGTGTCAGCAAGATCAAGCGTCGCTCGGGTGACTACGACCCGCAGGCCGACAAGAACTACACCTCGCGCCCGGTCATTTCCCTGGAAATCTGCATGGGCAAGGCTTTACGCACCATCGAAGTGAACTTGACCGATAGAAGTGCGTTCCAATATCCGCTGTTGATCGGCTCCGAAGCGCTGAAACGCTTTGATGCGCTGGTCGACCCAAGTCTTAAATACGCTGCTGGCAAACCTGCCTGTGTCGCCAACGCTCAAACCGCAGAGTAATTGAAATGCGCGCGCTTACCCTTCACCTGAAAATCCTGATCACCATCCTGGTGGTGCTCGGTATTTCGATTACTGCCTATCAGATTTTCGTCCTCGGCATTCCGGTGACCGAAGACGCCACGGACGACTTGTGGAATATCGACGCCAAGGTCGAATTCGTCGCCAGCTCCAAGGATCCGGTCAAGATCCAGATGTTCGTGCCCCCCCTGAACCGTGACTACGTCAGTTTGAACGAGAGCTTTATCTCCAATAACTACGGGGTGAGCGTCAATCGGGTCGACGGTAACCGCAAGGTCACCTGGTCGGCACGCCGGGTCAGTGGCAAACAAACCCTCTACTACCGCCTGGTGCTGACCAAGCGCTATTCGGGTGAAAAGACCAAGATCAAGGGCCCGGTTTTCCGTGACAGCATCGCCGTCGAAGGCCCGGAAAAAATCGCTGCCGAAGCCTTGCTCGCGCCTATCCGCCAGCATTCGGCCGACGTTGAGACCTTTATCAGCGAGACCATCAAGCGCGTTAGCAACGCCAACGATGACAATGTGAAGCTGCTGCTGGCCGGCGATCCGTCGACCGCGCACAAAGCACAAGTCATCGAGCTACTGCTGTCGATTGCCCACGTGCCAATGGAAAAAGTCCACACCATCCGCCTGGTGGCCGACCAGCCGCAAACCCCGGAACTGTGGCTGCGCAGCTTCAACGGCAACGACTGGCTGTACTTCAACCCGGAAACCGGCGAGCAGGGCCTGCCGTCTGACCGCCTGCTGTGGTGGATCGGCGACGAGCCAATGGTCACGGTGGATGGCGGTAAAAAAGCCAACGTTACTTTCAGCCTGAACAACAGCGAAATGAACGCCATTCGTCTGGCCAAGCTGACTGACGAAAACACCGACGCCAACTTCCTTGAATACTCGCTGTACGGCTTGCCGCTGCAGACCCAGCAAACCTTCATGATCATGGTCATGATCCCGATCGGCGTGCTGGTGATCCTGATCCTGCGCAACCTGATCGGCTTGCAGACCTTGGGTACATTCACCCCGGTTCTGATAGCCCTGGCTTTCCGCGAGACCCAGCTGGGCTTTGGCATCATCCTGTTTACGGTGATCACCGCACTGGGGCTGACGCTACGCTCCTACCTTGAACACTTGAAGCTGCAGATGCTGCCGCGCCTGTCGGTGGTGCTGACCTTTGTGGTTATCCTGATCGCCGCCATCAGCCTGTTCAGCCATAAACTGGGCCTGGAGCGCGGTTTGTCCGTGGCCTTGTTCCCGATGGTGATCCTGACCATGACCATCGAACGCCTGTCGATCACCTGGGAAGAGCGCGGTGGCGGGCATGCCATGAAAGTCGCGATCGGCACCCTGTTTGCCGCTACCCTGGCGTACCTGGTGATGAGCGTGCCGGAGCTGGTGTACTTCGTATTCACCTTCCCGGCAGTCCTGCTGATCATGGTCGGCTTTATGCTGGCAATGGGTCGCTATCGCGGCTATCGCCTGACCGAGCTGGTACGTTTCAAAGCGTTCCTGAAGGCTGATTCCTGATGTTTGGCTTCTGGAAGACCTGGAAGGCCCTGGAAGCCAGGGGCATCATGGGCATCAATCGGCGCAATGCGGACTACGTACTCAAGTACAACAAACGCAGCCTGTATCCGATTGTGGATGACAAGATCATCACCAAGGAACGCGCGATCAAGGCCGGTATTCATGTGCCGGAAATGTACGGGGTGATTTCCACCGAAAAAGAAATCGACAAGCTCGATGAAATCATCGGTGGGCGCAGCGACTTCGTGATCAAGCCCGCGCAAGGTGCGGGCGGTGACGGCATCCTGGTGATTGCGGATCGCTTCGAAGACCGGTTTCGCACGGTCTCGGGCAAGATCATCAGCCATGAAGAGATCGAGCATCAGATCTCCAGTATCCTCACCGGCCTGTATTCCCTGGGCGGCCACCGTGACCGCGCACTGATCGAGTACCGGGTAACCCCGGACCAGATCTTCAAAAGCATCAGCTACGAAGGCGTGCCGGACATCCGCATCATCGTGCTGATGGGCTACCCGGTAATGGCCATGCTGCGCTTGCCGACCCGTCAATCGGGCGGCAAGGCCAACCTGCACCAGGGTGCCATCGGCGTTGGCGTCGACCTGGCAACCGGCTTGACCCTGCGCGGCACCTGGCTGAACAACATCATCAGCAAACACCCCGACACCACCAATGCGGTGGACGGCGTGCAACTGCCCAACTGGGACGGTTTCATGAAGCTGGCGGCCGGTTGCTACGAGTTGTGTGGCCTGGGCTATATCGGCGTGGACATGGTGCTCGACCAGGACAAAGGCCCGCTGATCCTGGAACTCAACGCCCGCCCGGGCCTGAATATCCAGATTGCCAACGACTGCGGCCTGACCCTGCGCACCCACGCGGTCGAAGCGCACCTTGAAGAACTGGCCGCCAAAGGCATCAAGGAAACCCCGGAAGAGCGCGTGCGCTTTGTTCAGGAACTGTTTGGGCATATCCACCAGCCCGAGTAAGCCAAAAACCTGTGGGAGCGGGCTTGCTCGCGATGCTGTCAACTAGGTTTGCCTGCTAAACCGCGTCGTTTCCATCGCGAGCAAGCCCGCTCCCACAGCTCCAACAGCTGTCACAGTTCCCACCAGCTACATAGATTTACTGCCCTGCACAGGACTACAATCAGCCCCCCCGCTCCGATGGCTGATTTGCTGCGCATGCTCACCTGCTCCGTTTACCCGCTGCCCTACCTCGCCAACCCTGCCGACTATTTTGCGGCCATTCGCCATGCACCCGGCGCCGTGCTGCTCGACAGCGGCCGCCCGACTGCCGACCGTGGCCGTTATGACCTGATGAGCGCATGGCCACAGGCAGAGCTGACCTTGCAGCCAGACGAGTCGGGCCGCGATTTTCTGCAGCGCCTGCGTAACAGCCTCCAGCAACTGGGCAACGCCGCCCTGCCCGACGCTTGCGAATTACCCTTCGCGGGCGGCCTGATCGGCTACCTGAGTTATGACTTTGGCCGACAACTCGAACAGCTGCCAGCCCACGCCCTGAATGACCTGCACCTGCCGGATGCGCGACTGGGCCTGTATGCCTGGGCACTGGTCACGGACCACCAGGCAGCCACCAGCCAACTGGTGTTTCACCCAAGCCTTGAACCTGCGCAGCGTGATCGCCTGATCCAGCTGTTTAGCCAGCCCGCACCGCAGCTCAACAGGGCGTTCTCCCTCAAGCAGCCGATGCAGCCGGATATCAGCGCCAGCCAGTACGAACAGGCTTTGCGCAAGATCCACGACTACATCCAGGCGGGCGACTGTTATCAGGTCAACTACACCCAGCGCTTCAGCGCGCAGTGCGAAGGTGATGCCTGGACCGCCTATTGCGCCCTGCGCCAGGCCTGCCCGACGCCTTTTTCCGGGTTTATGAGCCTGCCGGACGACAACGCCATTTTGAGCCTGTCCCCCGAGCGTTTTGTACGGGTCAGCCACCATCAGGTAGAAACCCGGCCGATCAAAGGCACCCGGCCACGGGGCAAGAACAGCGCCGAAGACGCAGCCAACGCCGCCGAACTGCTGGCCAGCGCCAAGGATCGCGCGGAAAACCTGATGATCGTCGACCTGCTGCGCAATGACCTGGGCCGCACCTGCCGCACCGGTTCGGTACGCGTGCCCGAACTGTTCACCCTCGAAAGCTATCCCAACGTGCATCATCTGGTGAGCAGCGTTGTCGGCGAACTGGCTGACGGCAAGGACGCCCTGGACCTGATTGGCGACAGCTTTCCCGGCGGTTCGATTACCGGCGCACCCAAGATCCGCGCCATGCAGATCATCGACGAACTGGAACCCACCCGCCGCAGCCTCTACTGCGGCTCGTTGCTGTACCTCGACGTACGCGGCGAAATGGACAGTTCCATCGCCATCCGCAGCCTGTTGGTCAAGGACGGGCGCGTCAGTTGCTGGGGCGGTGGCGGCATTGTGGCCGACTCCGACTGGCAGGACGAATACCAGGAATCGATCACCAAAGTGAAGGTACTGCTCGATACGCTGCAAACCCTGTAGCCCGCGCTTTTTGCTAAGATCACGCCACTAGAGAGCGCCCAGCGCCATTCACTGCAGGAAGCCGCCTGATGAGCCATCCGTTTGACGTCGCCGAACTCGCCGCGACATACGCCAGCAAGTCCCCGCAAGACATACTCAAACTCGCCTTTGAACACTTTGGCGACGAACTCTGGATCTCCTTCAGCGGCGCCGAAGATGTGGTGCTGGTGGACATGGCCTGGAAGCTCAACAAGAACGTCAAGGTGTTCAGCCTCGACACCGGCCGCCTGCACCCCGAGACCTACCGGTTTATCGAACAGGTGCGCGAGCACTACAAGATCCAGATCGAGCTGATCTCGCCGGATCAAAGCAAGCTCGAACCGTTCGTCAAGGAAAAAGGCCTGTTCAGCTTCTACAAGGACGGCCACGGCGAATGCTGCGGCATCCGCAAGATCGAACCGTTGCGACGCAAGCTGTCGACGGTCAAGGCCTGGGCCACCGGCCAGCGCCGCGACCAGAGCCCCGGCACCCGCAGCCAGGTAGCCGCCGTGGAAATCGACGGCGCGTTCTCCACACCCGAGCGCACGCTGTACAAGTTCAACCCGCTGGCACAGATGACCAGCGAGGAAGTGTGGGGCTATATCCGCATGCTGGAGCTGCCTTACAACAGCCTGCATGAACGCGGCTTTATCAGCATCGGCTGCGAGCCCTGCACCCGCCCGGTACTGCCCAACCAGCACGAGCGCGAAGGCCGCTGGTGGTGGGAAGAAGCCACGCAAAAAGAATGCGGCCTGCATGCCGGCAATTTGATTGCGAAGAACTAAAACGCCCCCCTCCAAACTCTGTGGGAGCGGGCTTGCTCGCGATGGATACAACTCGGTGCACCTGCCACACCGAGGCGATCCTATCGCGAGCAAGCCCGCTCCCACAGTTGCAAGTGGCCTTTGCATTTAACCACCCACCTTGCGTTTACCCCGGACTTTCGTTGAGAATTGGTAATTATTCTCAATAACGTTTAGGCAAAGTCCTATGGCTTCGGGTGAACCGTCCTACCAGAGCGCTATTACTGACCTGTACTGCGAGCATCATGGCTGGCTGTTTGGCTGGCTGCGCAGAAAACTCGGTTGCGCGCACAATGCCGCCGATCTGGCCCAGGACACCTTCGCCCGAATCCTCAATGCCCGCGAGTCGGTCGCCACCCTGCGCGAGCCCCGGGCCTTTTTGAGTACTACGGCACGCAGGCTGATCATCGATCAGGTGCGCCGCAAACAGATCGAAAACGCTTATTTGCAAGAACTGGCCCTGACCGCCGAAGCCCTCGAAGGCTTTCAGTCGCCGGAGCAGATTCTCACCACTCTTGAAGCCCTGGAGCAGATCGCCTTTATTCTCGAAGGCATGCAGGAAAAGGCACGCCAGGCCTTTGTGCTGTATTACCTGGACGGCCTGACCCAGTGCGAAATCGCCCGGCAACTGGGCCTGTCTGACCGCACCGTGCGCAAGTACCTGATCCAGGCCCTGCTGCATTGCAGCCATAGCCTGGACATCTGAGCCCGCATGCCCGAACAGCCCGAATCAATAGACGAACAAGCCGCCGAATGGATCCTTCGCCTGCACGAAGAAGGCTTCAGCGAGGGCTTGCGCCTGGAGTTCGAGCGCTGGAAGCAACAAAGCCCGCAACACGCCGCCGCCGCCCTGCGCATGCAGGATGTCATCAACCGCCTGCAGGCCTTGCGCCAGCAATCGGTGCCGGCCAAAGCGGCGCTCAACGCCGCATTCGCCGGACGTAAAGCCGTAACCCGACGCAAACAGGCCCTGCGCGCACTGCTGATTGCAGGCTGCCTGGCCCTGCCGGCCACCCTGCTTCTCAAAAGCCATTACCCCGGGCAATGGATGGCCGATATCAGTACCGGCCCCAACGACTGGAAAACGCAGCGCCTGGCCGACAACTCGACCATCACCCTCAGCGGTACCAGCGCACTTAACGTGCATTTTGACGCTCAGGAACGCCGCATCGAATTGCTCCAAGGCGAAGTGCTGGTGGAAGTTGCCCACGACAGCACCAGACCTTTCTTTGTGCAAACCGCGCAAGGCAGCATGCGCGCCCTGGGCACCCGTTTCGTGGTCAAGCGCCAGGGCGACACGACGGTCTTGAGCATGCTGCAATCCCGTGTCGCGGCGCAAAGCGCCAACGAGCAGCAAACCCTGGAAGTGGCTGCAGGCTCGCGGGCATTGATCCACCGCGACTCGGTGGAACTCGCCGGCAGCGTCTCACCGGCCAGCATCAATCAGGCCTGGGAGCGTCATCAACTGGTGGTTGAGAACCAGCCATTGCCTGAGGTTCTCGATGAAATTTCCCGCCATCGACGCGGCCACCTGCAGTTTGATCGCTCTGCCCTGGCCCACTTGCGCGTCTCGGCCGTGCTGCCACTGGACGACACCGACCGGGCGCTGCAACTGATCGCCGACACCCTGCCCCTGCAGATCAACACCTACACCCCGTGGCTGATCGTCATCAGCCAACTGCAACCGGCCAAAAAATAATAATTCCCATTCGTTCCGCTTTTTTCGAGTCAACCGTCAAGGTAGGTAACAACGACTCATAAAGGACTACGTCTTCCATGCTGACCTCCTACAAACCGCTCACGCTGGCGATTCACTTGATCGTTGCTTCAGCGGCTGGCGTGGCCTGCGCCGCTACCGCCCAGGCGCAAACAGCGGCCGTGCAGACCTACGATATCCCGGCAGGCCCGTTGAGCAGCGCACTCAACCGCTTCGCGCAACAGGCTGGCGTAGCCATCATTTTCCAGTCGAGCAACCTGGAGGGTTTGTCGACTCCCGGCCTGCAGGGTGCTTACAACGAACAAGGCGGATTCGACGCCTTGTTGCGCGGCAGCGGTTATACGGTGGTCAAAAGCGCCAACGGCTACAGGTTGGATCCCCTGCCGGCAGCAGGCGGCGCCCTGGAATTGGGCGCCACCCAGGTCAGCGCCAACCAGTTGGGGACGATCACCGAAGGTAGCGGGTCCTACACCCCAGGCTCCATCGCCACCGCAACACGCATGGTGCTGACGCCCAAGGAAACCCCGCAGTCCATCTCCGTGGTGACACGCCAGGCGATGGACGATTTCGGCATGAACTCCATTGACGATGTGATGCGCCACACCCCCGGCATCACCGTGGCCACCTACGACAGTGACCGCACCAGCTATTACTCGCGCGGCTTTGCGATCAAAAACTTCCAGTACGACGGCATCCCCATCCTGCAGGATCCGCAATACTCGGCCGGCCACACCCTGACCGACACGGCGATTTACGACCGCGTCGAGATCCTCAAGGGGGCAACCGGATTGCTCACCGGCGCAGGCGGCCCGGGCGGCACCATCAACATGGTGCGCAAAAAGCCGACCCGTGAATTCAAGGCCCATATCGACGTGGGCGCAGGCTCCTGGGAGAACTACCGCTCCGAAATCGATGTCAGCGGGCCATTAACCGAAAGTGGCAACGTGCGTGGCCGGGCCGTGGCGGCCTATCAGGACAAGCATTCGTTCATGGACCATTACAAGCGCGACAGCGAGGTCTATTACGGCATCCTTGAAGTGGACCTGACGCCCGACACCCTGCTCACCCTGGGGGCCGACTACCAGGACAACAACCCCACAGGCTCAAGCTGGTCAGGCAGCGCCTCGCTGTTCAACTCCGCCGGTGAGCGCATCAGCACCCCGCGCTCGTTCAACAACGGCACCAAATGGAGCAGCTGGAAGCAGTACACGCGCACCGTGTTCTCGACCCTGGAGCACAACTTCGACAATGGCTGGGTGGTCAAAGGCCAGTACAACCACCAGATCAACGGCTATAACGCTCCACTGGGCGCACTTCTCGACCCGAACGTGACCACCGGCCTGGCGCCGATCCTGGCGCGCAAGTACACCGGCGAATACGTCAGCGACAGCGGCGATCTGTTTGCCACCGGGCCTTTCAGCCTGCTGGGGCGCGAACACGAACTGGTCGTTGGCGGCTCGATCTCCAGGTCGCACTGGACCGGCAAGGACTACACCAACGCCGACATGGTCAACAACGCCTACGACTACTACAACTGGAAAGGCGAAGCGCTGGAGCCGGACTGGCGCAATGTCACCTCCTACAACGATGAAACCACGCGCCAGGTCGGCACTTACATGACCGGTCGCTTCAGCCTGACCGATGACCTGAAGTTGATGCTGGGCACCCGCGTGGCCGACTACAACGTGACCGGCACCAGCCAGGCCAAAGACACCGGCAAAGTGCTGCCCTACGCCGCCCTGATCTACGACATCACCCCCAATATCTCGGCCTATACCAGTTACACGCAGATTTTTTTGCCGCAGACGTATTACCGCGATCGTAACAACAAGATGCTTGAACCGGACGAAGGCACCAACTATGAGCTGGGCCTGAAAGGCGAGTTCTATGACGGTCGCCTGAACTCAAGCCTGGCGTACTTCGAAGTGCATCAAGACAATCGCCCCGAAGCGGACATGGCCTACAACGGCAACCCGACCAACCCGGAAATCGACTACGCCTACAAAGGTATCAAGGCCACGACCAAAGGTTACGAGGCGGAAATTTCCGGTGAGTTGATGCCGGGCTGGCAATTGCAGGCGGGCTACACCCACAAGGTCAGCCGTGACCAGGGCGGCACCAAGGTTTCGACCTGGGAGCCGGAAGACCAGATCAACCTCTACACCAGCTACAAGCTGACCGGTGATCTGGACAAACTGACCCTGGGCGGCGGTGTTCGCTGGCAGAGCACCGGCTGGCAGATGCTGACCAACTGGAACAAGGGCGGCACCGTGGAGAAATTCTCCCAGGACCCGTACTGGCTGGTTGATCTGATGGCGCGCTATCAGATTTCGAAAAACCTGTCGGCCACGGTCAACCTGAACAACGTGTTCGACAAGTCGTACTACACCAATATCGGCTTTTATAACTCGTCGTACTACGGCGACCCGCGCAATGTGATGGTGACCACGCGCTGGGATTTCTAAACCCACGCAAAATAACTGTGGGAGCGGGCTTGCTCGCGATGCAGACGCTGCGGCTCTTGAGTAAGCACGCGTCGATGCTATCGCGAGCAAGCCCGCTCCCACCCGCCACAAAACACCCGCGCACAAAAAAGCCTGCACATGGCAGGCTTTTTTGTTGATCACAGGCGTTCAAGGGGCCTGTGATCGGAATATGGCGCAACGGACGGGACTCGAACCCGCGACCCCCGGCGTGACAGGCCGGTATTCTAACCGACTGAACTACCGCTGCGCGTAACACTGTGAGTAAGTGGTGGGTGATGACGGGATCGAACCGCCGACCCTCTGCTTGTAAGGCAGATGCTCTCCCAGCTGAGCTAATCACCCTTTTACTTCACTCTCATTGCGGGGCGCATTGTCTCACAATTTTCATGTAAGTGTTTGTTTTATTTAAGGTTTTTATTAATTAAACAAAACCTGCGCACACAAAAAAGCCTGCACAAGGCAGGCTTTTTGTTGATCACAAGCGTTCAAGGGGCTTGTGCTCAGAATATGGCGCAGCGGACGGGACTCGAACCCGCGACCCCCGGCGTGACAGGCCGGTATTCTAACCGACTGAACTACCGCTGCGCGTAACATTGAAAGTAAGTGGTGGGTGATGACGGGATCGAACCGCCGACCCTCTGCTTGTAAGGCAGATGCTCTCCCAGCTGAGCTAATCACCCATTTACTTCACTTTCGTTGCGGGGCGCATTCTCTCACACTATTTGTGTAAGTGGTTGTTTTTATTTTGGTTTTTTTCAAAACCTGGTAAAAACAGCCGTTTTCAGCACCCTGCATCTTTGATTTCGCAGCGAACTGCCAAACCGAAGCCTTTCGGGCAAACCAGCATTCAGCAGGCTTATCCCAACCACAAGCGTTCAAGGGGCTTATGGTATTAAAAATGGCGCAGCGGACGGGACTCGAACCCGCGACCCCCGGCGTGACAGGCCGGTATTCTAACCGACTGAACTACCGCTGCGCGTAACACTGTGAGCGAATGGTGGGTGATGACGGGATCGAACCGCCGACCCTCTGCTTGTAAGGCAGATGCTCTCCCAGCTGAGCTAATCACCCTTTCACTCTCGGTGTGGCGCGCATTCTACGGAGCGACCTATAGTCTGGCAAGCACTTTTTAAAATAATTTTTCTAACGATGACAAAGGCTTAGCGCAGGGTTGGCCTATTAAGGTTATCAGGCGAATAATGCGCCTTTGTATATAGGAGTGATTCACCCCATGTGGTTCAAAAACCTGCTTATCTATCGCCTGACCCAAGATCTGCCTTTTGATGCACAGGTGCTGGAAACTGCACTGGCCACCAAACTGGCCCGCCCGTGTTCAAGCCAGGAAGTAGCCACCTACGGTTTCGTTGCCCCGTTCGGCAAAGGCGAAGACGCCCCGCTGGTTCACGTCAGCCAGGACTTCCTGCTGATTGCCGCCCGCAAGGAAGAACGCATCCTGCCAAGCAGCGTTGTGCGCGATGCATTGAAGGAGAAAGTCGAAGAGATCGAGGCCGAGCAAATGCGCAAGGTCTACAAAAAGGAACGCGATCAGCTCAAGGATGAAATCATCCAGGCCTTCCTGCCGCGTGCCTTTATCCGCCGCTCGGCGACCTTTGCCGCCATCGCGCCAAAACAGGGCTTGATCCTGGTTAACGCCTCCAGCCCGAAACGCGCCGAAGACCTGCTGTCCACCCTGCGTGAAGTGATCGGCTCGCTGCCGGTTCGCCCGCTGGCCGTAAAAGTTGCGCCTAGCGCGGTGATGACCGAATGGGTCAAGACCCAGAAAGCCGCCGACAACTTCTTCGTTCTCGACGAATGCGAACTGCGCGACACTCATGAAGACGGTGGCATCATCCGCTGCAAACGCCAGGACCTGACCAGCGACGAAATCCAGCTGCACCTGAGCACGGGCAAAGTCGTGACCCAGCTGTCACTGGCCTGGCAGGACAAGCTGTCGTTCGTGCTGGACGACAAACTGGTGGTCAAGCGCCTGAAGTTCGAAGACCTGCTGCAAGACCAGGCGGAACAGGACGGCGGCGACGACGATCTGGGCCAGCAGGACGCCAGCTTCACCCTGATGATGCTGACTTTCGGCGAGTTCTTGCCGCAACTGTTTGAAGCCCTGGGCGGCGAAGAGATTCCGCAGGGGATCTAAAAACCACCCACCCGTAGCAGCTGCCGAGGAACGAAGGCTGCGTTCGAGTGCGAAGCGCTCGTAAATTCTGAATGCGCGGTTTTAAAGTCAAACTGTGCATTCAGTTTTTACGACGGCTACGCCGCCGAACGCAGCCTTCGGCAGCTGCTACGGACCGAACAATAACCACAATAAGGACCACCATGCGCGCACTCGCCGCCTTAAGCCGCTTTGTCGGTAATACCTTTGCCTACTGGGTGCTGATTTTCGCCGTACTGGCGTTTCTTGAGCCCGGCTGGTTTGTCGGCCTCAAAGGCTACATCGTGCCGCTGCTGGGCGTGGTGATGTTCGGCATGGGCCTGACCCTCAAACTCGATGACTTCGCCGAAGTTGCCCGCCACCCCTGGCGCGTGGCACTGGGCGTGGTTGCTCATTTCGTGATCATGCCCGGCGTGGCGTGGTTGCTCTGCCAGGTGTTCCACCTGCCGCCCGAAATCGCCGTAGGGGTGATTCTGGTTGGCTGCTGCCCAAGTGGCACTTCGTCCAATGTCATGACCTGGCTGGCGCGCGGCGACCTGGCGCTGTCGGTGGCCATCGCCGCCGTGACCACCCTCCTCGCTCCCTTGTTGACCCCGGCCCTGATCTGGTTGCTGGCGTCGGCCTGGCTGCCGGTTTCGTTTATGGAGCTGTTCTGGTCAATCCTGCAAGTGGTGCTGCTGCCGATTGTCCTCGGCGTACTGGCCCAGCGCCTGCTTGGCGCACGGGTGCGTTTCGCCGTCGACGTACTGCCGCTGGTGTCGGTGGTGAGTATCGTCATCATCGTCGCCGCGGTGGTGGCGGCCAGCCAGGCGCAAATCGCCAAGTCCGGCCTGCTGATCATGGCCGTGGTGATTTTGCATAACAGCTTCGGCTATTTGCTCGGTTACTTTACCGGTCGTCTATTCAAGCTGCCGCTGGCGCAGCGCAAATCCCTGGCCCTGGAAGTCGGCATGCAGAACTCGGGGCTGGGCGCAGCGCTGGCCAGCGCCCACTTCTCGCCGCTGGCAGCCGTGCCCAGTGCGCTCTTCAGCGTCTGGCACAATATTTCGGGGGCGCTGCTGTCGACGTACTTCAGGCGCATGAGCGAGAAAGAAGACCGCCTGGCGGCTGCCAAGGCGGCAACTGAGTGAAATTTCGGGCTTGCCTGCCGGATTAATCGTGTGCAATATACTGCGCACAGCGAGGACGACCTCGCGGCTCATCGAGTGATTAATCCGGGGACGACCCCATCAATTGATGGAGATGAAGATGTCCTGGATCATTCTGTTTTTCGCCGGCCTGTTTGAAGTTGGCTGGGCTGTCGGCCTGAAATACACCGACGGCTTCAGCCGCCCGCTACCGACGGCCCTGACCGTCGGCGCCATGGTGATCAGCCTCGGCCTGCTGGGCCTGGCCATGAAAGAATTGCCACTGGGCACAGCCTACGCAATCTGGACCGGCGTGGGCGCAGTAGGCACGGTCATCGCCGGGATCATCCTGTTTGGCGAGTCGATGGCATTGTTCCGCCTGGCCAGTGTTGCACTGATCATTGCCGGCCTGGTGGGCCTGAAGATCAGCGCTTAACACACTCGGCTGTGGGAGCGGGCTTGCTCGCGATAGCATCACCGCGGTTTTTCTGAAGAACCGCAGTGCCTGCATCGCGAGCAAGCCCGCTCCCACAACAAGCCCGCTCCCACTTTTGCTTTGCCTATCTGACCGCCCCGCGCAATTCCATCACCCGTTCACGCAACAGCTTTTGCGTGGCATCCTCGGGCGCTATCGGCGCACCGGCCACCAGGGTTACCCGCGACCACAAGCGTCGTAAAAACCCCTTGTTTGGATCACGGCTGAAAAAGCTGCCCCACAACCCCTGCAACGCCATCGGAATCACCGGCACCGGCGTGCGCTCCAGAATCCGCGTCACTCCCGCCTTGAACTCATCAATCTGCCCGTCCGTGGTGAGTTTGCCTTCAGGGAAGATGCACACCAGTTCACCATCGTTCAGATAACGGGCAATCCTGTCGAATGCCTGCTCGTAGATCGCCTCGTCTTCAGCACGCCCGGCAATGGGAATCGTACCTGCGGTGCGGAAGATAAAGTTGAGCACCGGCAGATTGTAGATTTTGTAATACATGACAAAGCGAATCGGGCGACGCACTGCCCCGCCTATCAGCAGGGCATCCACAAATGACACATGGTTGCACACCAGCAACGCCGCCCCCTCATCGGGGATCAGCTCCAGATGCTTGTGCTGCACGCGGTACATGGAATGGCTCAACAGCCAGATCATAAAGCGCATGCTGAATTCAGGCACGATTTTGAAGATGTAGGCGTTGACTGCGATGTTCATCAGCGACACCACCAGAAACAACTCGGGGATCGTCAGCTTGGCCACACTGAGCAGCAGGATGGTGATCAGCGCCGACACCACCATGAACAACGCATTGAGGATATTGTTGGCCGCGATTACCCGCGCCCGCTCGCTTTCTGAGGTGCGCGACTGGATCAGCGCATACAGCGGCACTATATAGAAGCCGCCAAACACACCGAGCCCGAGAATATCCAGCAGCACCCACCAGGCTTGACTGAAGCCCAGCACACCCAGCCAGTCGTTGGCCTGGAGGCTTTGCGGCATTTGCCCCGAATGCCACCACAGCAACAGGCCAAATACGGTCAGGCCAAACGAGCCAAAAGGCACCAGGCCAATCTCGACCTTGCGCCCCGAGAGCTTCTCGCACAGCAGCGAACCCAAAGCGATGCCCACCGAGAACACGGTGAGAATCAGGGTGACCACGGTCTCGTCACCGTAGAGCCAGTCCTTGGCATAGGCCGGGATTTGCGTCAGGTAAATCGCACCGACAAACCAGAACCACGAGTTGCCTACTACGGAACGGGACACCGCTGGTGTCTGATTAAGCCCCATGCGCAAGGTGGCCCAGGATTCGCTGAAAATATTCCAGTTCAACCGCAGCTCTGGCGTATCCGCCGGCGCAGGGGGAATGGCGCGGCTGGCCAGGTACCCGAGCACCGCGACAGCGATGATCACCACCGAGACAATGACCGTGTAATTGCCGGACGACAGCATGATCCCGGCGCCAATGGTGCCCGCCAGAATCGCCAGAAAGGTGCCCATCTCCACCAGGCCATTGCCACCGACCAGTTCCTCTGGCCGCAGGGTCTGCGGCAGGATCGAGTATTTCACCGGCCCGAACAGCGCCGAATGGGTACCCATCGCAAACAGCGCCACCAGCATCAACGCCAGATGATCAAAGGCAAAGCCAATGGCTGCGACCACCATGATCGCGATTTCACCCAGTTTGATCAGCCGAATCAGGCGGTCCTTGTCGTATTTTTCGCCAAATTGCCCGGCCAGCGCCGAGAACAGAAAAAAAGGCACGATAAACAGCAACGCACACAGATTGACCCAGATACCCCGGTCACCTTCGAGAGTGAGCTTATAAAGGATGGCCAGAATCAGCGATTGCTTGAACAGGTTGTCATTGAGCGCGCCCAGGGCCTGGGTCACGAAAAAGGGCAGGAAGCGGCGCTTGCCGAGCAAGCTGAATTGCGAGGGGTGACTCATCATCCATGTACTCACGTTGCGCTGATGGGCTTTCTCTTTGGAGGGCCGTTGTAACACTCAGGGCACAACCTTGCTCGGGTTCTGTGCATGAACGCACAGAACCCGAGGGCACATGTTACTTCTTCAATCCGGCAATGCAGGGCGATACAAACAGCTCGCCGCGATAGGCCCCTTGCACGGTGCGGGTGCCCACCAGCAGCCACATCAACGCCAGCGCCAGCACCAGGACACAACCGGCCACATCAAAGAAGCTCAGGTGCAGCATGCTGCCCAGGCGCAAGGTTGCCAGGGAGTACACACCCAGCGGGAAGGTAAAACCCCACCAGCCCAGGTTGAACGGGATGCCTGAGCGGAAGTAGCGAATAGTGATCAGCGCCGCCATCACAATCCACCACAAACCCACACCCCACAGAATCACCCCGCTGATCAGGCCCAAGCCTTCGACAATCTCACCGATCCGGGCCAGGCCATTGGCCGCAAAGATCGCCGGGGCATCAGCGCCCAGCAACAGCAGGCCCAGGGCACCGGTGCCAATAGGGCCCAACGCCAGCCAGCTGGAGGCAGCCATGCTCTCGTGGGGCAGTTTGTGCAGTGCCATGCGCAGGATCAGAATGGTCAGGATGCTGAAGGCCACCGGCACCGAAAACGCCCACAGCACATAGCTGGTAATCAGCACATGGAACTGCATGACGGTATCGCTCAGATACGGCGCCAACAGACCGCCACTGGCTGCCGCGACCTCGGCGGCCACCACCGGCAGCAGCCACACGGCCGTCATCTGGTCGATACTGTGGTCCTGACGGGTAAACATCAGGTAGGGGATCAGCACGCCGCAGCCCAGCGCCATCGCGACATCGATCCACCACAGCACCTCGGCCACCTGCACCATGCCTTCACCCCAGCGCGGTACGCCGAACACCAGAAAACCGTTGATGATGGTGGCCAGGCCCATAGGGATGGTGCCAAAGAACATCGACACGGTGGAGTGCCCGAAAATGCGCCGTGCCTCATCGAAATACAGCACCCAGCGCGCGCCATAGAGCACGCTGAACAGAATGAACAAACCGATATTGAACAGCCACAAACCCTCGGCAAAGGCATGCACACCCGGAATATGCACCGGCAATTGAGCCAGGGCCAGGGCCAGCACACCGGTACCCATCGTCGCAGCGAACCAGTTCGGGGTGAACTGGCGGATCACTTCCCGCGGGTGCTGCAAGTGACTGAATGGCCGAAAACCGGCTTTGGCATTGTTTGGGCAAGTCATGGGTTCCTCCTGTTCCTCGTATGAGGTGCAAATAGAGTAGAACCAAATCGCATATCTATATAACGGGTAATTTCTCTAACTGTTATCTGCTTTGCCTATATAGGGTTTTTTTGTCATCCTTCAACCGCTGCGACACCAGGCCGCGCTCAGACCATGGTCGACACTGACGCGCCCCGAACATCATGCGAGACTAGCCTGCCGCTGCCGGATTGCAGCGGCCTTATACCTTCAGGAGTGTCCATGTCGTTGTCCAGCGGGCTGATTGCCGCCGTTGCCCTGGCCTATATGGCCATTATGTTCGCCATTGCCTTTTATGGTGACCGGCGCAGCAAACCGCTGCCGCCGCGGGTTCGCGCGTGGGTCTATAGCCTGTCGCTGGCGGTGTACTGCACCAGCTGGACCTTCTTCGGCGCCGTTGGTCAGGCCGCCGAACAACTCTGGGCATTTCTGCCGATTTACCTGGGCCCGGTGCTGTTGCTGGTATGCGCACCCTGGGTGCTGCAAAAGATGGTGATGATCAGCAAACAGGAAAACATCACCTCGATTGCCGACTTTATCGCCGCCCGCTACGGCAAATCGCAGTCGCTGGCCATTGTGGTGGCGCTGATCTGCCTGGTGGGCGTGCTGCCTTATATAGCCCTGCAGCTCAAGGGCATCGTGCTGGGGGTCAACCTGCTGATCGGGGCCGGGGCCGACGCAACCGGCTCGCGGGTCGAGGACACGGCGCTGATTGTGACGCTGGTGCTGGCCCTGTTTACCATCCTGTTCGGCACGCGAAACCTCGATGCCACCGAACACCACCGCGGCATGGTGCTGGCCATTGCCTTTGAATCGCTGGTCAAGTTGTTCGCTTTCCTCGCCGTCGGCGCCTTCGTGACCTTCGGGCTGTATGACGGCTTCGACGACCTGTTCAACCAGGCCATGCTCGCGCCGCGCCTTGAGGAGTACTGGAAAGAAACCGTCAACTGGCCTTCGATGATCGTGCAAACCGGCGTGGCGATGATGGCTATCATCTGCCTGCCCCGCCAGTTCCACGTCACCGTGGTGGAAAACATCGAACCCCACGACCTGCAACTGGCCAAATGGGTGTTCCCGGCCTATCTGATTCTCGCCGGGCTGTTTGTGGTGCCGATTGCCCTGGCCGGGCAAATGTTGCTGCCCAGTTCGGTACTGCCGGACTCCTTCGTGATCAGCCTGCCGCTGGCCCAGGCCCATCCGGCCCTGGCCCTGCTGGCCTTTATCGGCGGCGCGTCGGCAGCCACCGGCATGGTGATCGTGGCCAGCGTGGCCCTGTCGACCATGGTCTCCAACGACATGCTGCTGCCGTGGCTGCTGCGCCATAAAAACGCCGAGCGTCCGTTTGAGGTGTTCCGTCACTGGATGCTTTCGGTGCGCCGCGTGTCGATCGTGGTGATCCTGCTGCTGGCTTATGTCAGCTACCGCCTGCTGGGTTCGACCGCCAGCCTGGCGACCATTGGCCAGATCGCCTTCGCGGCCGTCACCCAGCTGGCGCCCGCCATGCTCGGCGCCCTGTACTGGAAACAAGCCAACCGTCGCGGCGTGTTTGCCGGGTTGGCTACGGGCACCTTTATCTGGTTCTACACCCTGGTACTGCCGCTGATCGCCCACAGCTTTGGCTGGCACCTGAGCCACTTCCCGGGGTTGGCGTGGCTGCACAGCAACCCGCTGGGCCTGTCGATCACCCCGCTGACCCAGGGCGTGGTGCTGTCGCTGGCAGGCAACTTCACCCTGTTTGCCTGGGTCTCGGTGCTGTCGCGCACCCGCGTATCAGAACACTGGCAGGCCGGACGTTTTATTGGCCAGGAACTAAGCAGCCACCCCAGCGGCCGTTCAATGCTGTCGGTGCAGATCAATGACCTGCTGGCCCTCGCCGCGCGCTTTGTCGGGGAAGAGCGCGCCCATCAGAGCTTTATTCGCTTCGCCTACCGTCAGGGCAAGGGCTTTAACCCCAACCAGAACGCCAATGGCGAGTGGATCGCCCACACCGAACGGCTACTGGCGGGCGTACTCGGCGCATCCTCCACCCGCGCTGTAGTAAAAGCTGCTATTGAAGGCCGGGAAATGCAGCTCGAAGACGTGGTACGCATTGCAGATGAGGCGTCGGAAGTCCTGCAGTTCAACCGCGCCTTGCTCCAGGGCGCCATTGAGAACATCACCCAGGGCATCAGCGTGGTCGACCAGTCACTCAAGCTGGTGGCCTGGAATCGCCGTTATCTGGAGCTGTTTGACTACCCGGAGGGGCTGATCAGCGTCGGCCGCCCGATTGCCGACATCATCCGCCACAATGCCGAACGCGGCCTGTGCGGCCCCGGTGAAGCCGAAGTGCATGTGGCCCGCCGCCTGCACTGGATGCGCCAGGGCCGGGCGCATACCTCGGAGCGGCTGTTCCCCAATGGTCGGGTGATCGAGCTGATCGGCAACCCGATGCCGGGAGGTGGTTTTGTCATGAGTTTCACCGACATTACCGCCTTCCGTGAAGCCGAGCAGGCCCTGACCGAGGCCAATGAAGGCCTGGAACAAAGGGTTGCCGAGCGCACCCATGAACTGTCACAACTCAACCAGGCACTGACCGAGGCCAAGGGCGTGGCCGAAACCGCCAGCCAGTCGAAAACCCGGTTTTTGGCCGCCGTCAGCCATGACCTGATGCAGCCGATGAACGCCGCGCGCCTGTTCTCCTCTGCCCTCTCCCACCAGGAAGAAGGCTTGAGCGCCGAAGCGCAGAAACTGGTGCAGCATCTGGACAGCTCCCTGCGCTCGGCCGAAGACCTGATCAGCGACCTGCTGGATATTTCCCGCCTGGAAAACGGCAAGATCACCCCTGATATCAAGCCCTTTGCCATTAACGATCTGTTCGAAACCCTGGGCAATGAATTTACCGCCCAGGCCCAGGAACAGGGCCTGAACTTCAGGGTTCGCGGCAGCCGGGTGCGGGTCAACAGTGATATCAAATTGCTGCGCCGGATCCTGCAAAACTTCCTTACCAACGCCTTTCGTTACGCCAAAGGCCCGGTGCTGCTGGGCGTGCGTCGCCGTGGCGGTGAGCTGTGCCTTGAGGTGTGGGACCGCGGGCCGGGCATTCCCGAAGACAAGCTGAAGGTGATTTTTGAAGAATTCAAACGCCTCGACAGCCATCAAACCCGCGCCGAAAAAGGCCTGGGCCTGGGTCTGGCGATCGCCGACGGCTTGTGCCATGTACTCGGGCACAGCCTGCAAGTGCGCTCATGGCAAGGGTTTGGCAGCGTGTTCAGCGTGCGCGTGCCGATGGCCAGGAGCCAGGCCGCGCCGCAGCCGGTGGTCGCCGAGCAGAACGGTCAGCCTCTGACCGGGGCACGGGTGCTGTGTATCGATAATGAAGACAGCATTCTGATCGGCATGCAAAGCCTGCTGACGCGCTGGGGTTGCCAGGTGTGGACGGCTCGCAACCGCGAAGAATGCGCAGCGTTGCTCAATGAGGGCGTGCGTCCGCAGCTGGTGCTGGTTGACTACCATCTGGACGACGGCGAGGTGGGGACAGAGCTGATGGGCTGGCTGCGCGCGCAACTGGGTGAGCCGGTACCGGGCGTGGTCATCAGCGCCGATGGTCGCCCGGAGATGATTGCCGAAGTGCATGCGGCTGGCCTTGAGTACCTGCCCAAGCCGGTCAAGCCTGCTGTACTGCGGGCGCTGCTGAGCAGGCATGTGCCGCTGTAGCTGAGCGCCCTTGTGGGAGCGGGCTTGCCCGCGATGCAGGCAACTCGGTTTTCTATAGATCCGAGGTGATGCCATCGCGGGCAAGCCCGCTCCCACAAAGCCATATACCGGTGTTACTCCGCCGGGTGCGCCACGCCGTCAACGTCGGTCATGGCCCGCTCCAGCAGGTCGGCCGGCAGGCTCTTGCTGGCCCGGGCGCCGAGCAATTTGAGCTGCTCGCTGCGGCTGACCAGATTGCCGCGGCCTTCCGTCAGCTTGTTACGCGCCGAGCTGTAGGCCTTGTCCAGTTGCTGCAGGCGATTGCCCACCTCATCCAGATCCTGAATAAACAGCACGAACTTGTCGTACAGCCAGCCGGCGCGCTCGGCGATTTCACGCGCATTCTGCCCCTGGCGTTCCTGCTTCCACAGACTGTCGATCACCCGCAAAGTGGCCAGCAGCGTGGTCGGGCTGACGATCACGATATGCCGGTCAAACGCCTCTTGAAACAAATTCGGCTCGGCTTGCAACGCCGCCGAAAAGGCTGCCTCGATCGGTACGAACAACAGCACAAAGTCCAGGCTGTGCAGCCCCTCCAGGCGCTTGTAGTCCTTGCTGGCCAAGCCCTTCACATGATTGCGCAGCGACAGTACATGCTGCTTGAGCGCCGCTTGCCCGATCACATCGTCATCAGCCCCTACATATTGCTGATACGCGGTGAGGCTGACCTTGGAGTCGACCACCACCTGCTTGTCACCTGGCAACATGATCAGCACGTCAGGCTGGAAGCGCTCGCCGTCAGGGCCCTTGAGGCTGACCTGGGTCTGGTATTCACGGCCTTTCTCAAGCCCCGCATGCTCCAGCACCCGCTCCAGAATCAGCTCGCCCCAGTTGCCCTGGGTTTTCTGGCCCTTGAGGGCGCGGGTCAGGTTGGTGGCCTCATCACTGAGGCGCAGGTTCAGTTGCTGCAAGCGCTCCAGCTCTTTGCCCAGGGAAAACCGCTCCCGCGATTCCTGCTGATAACTCTCCTCGACCCGTTTCTCAAACGACTGGATGCGTTCCTTGAGGGGGTCAAGCAACTGGCCAAGACGCTCATTGCTGGTTTCGGCGAAACGCTGCTCGCGCTCATCGAAAATCTTGCCCGCCAGCTCGGCAAACTGCGCCCGCAACTCGTCCCGGGAACCCTGCAGGTCGTTGAGCCGTTGCTGATGGCTGTCCTGCTGCTCACGCAATTCGGCAGCCAGCGCAGACGCATGGGCATCCAGGCGCCGCAGCTCGACTTCTTTCTGATTGCGCTCCAGGTTCCAGGCATGGGCGGCATCGCGCCCGTTGTCGCGTTCCACCTGCAACAGCTCGACTTCGCGGCCCAGTGCGGCCAGCTCTGCCTGCTTGGCGGCATTGGCCTGGCCCAGGTCACTGACTTCGTCGCGACAGGCGTCCAGCTGGGCACTCAGGCCCTCCTGGGCCAGTTGCGCGGTACTCAGGCGCTCGTTGAGCAGTGCAAGCTCAGCGGGCTGGCCGCCGAGCTTGCGTTGCAACTGCCAGATTAACGCCAGCAACGGCACGCCCGCTGCTGCCAGGCCAAGCAACAGGCTGCTCAGATCCAGGGCCATAACCCCTCCGCACGAGGTAAAAGAACAAGGTTAACCAACAGTCAGCGCCGAAGACAGTTCAGTCTGCGGTCTTGTTCAGTTCCTGCTGCGCCAGACGGTCACCGGCGCGAGCGGCCTGGCGCAACAGTTCGTGGCCGATACGCTGATCGCGGGCGCTGCCGCACTCACGGCACATCAACTGGCCCAAACGGCTCTGGGCCAGCACCACACCCTGGCGGGCGGGTTGTTTGAGCAGGTGCCCGGCCACATGCTTGACGCTGGGGCTGGCACTCAGGCGCGGGTTGTCCAGCAGCCAGATAGCGACCCGCAAAGAAAAGCGCTTGGGAGCTTCAGTTGGTGTATTGGGACGAGCAACAGAGGAAGTAGCTGTGCGGAACTTCATACGACACTGTAGGGCAGAACAGAAGGCGCGCCACTCTACTCCTTTTTTCGTCTGGGTAAAGTCCAAAAAAGTCGACACCCTTGATCTAGAGCAAGCGCACGGGACAATCCACAGATCCTGTGGATAAGTCAGTGGACAACCCTGCTTTAACCTCCGCAAACGCCCACCCTGCGGGGCCTCGGGTCAAACTGTCGATTTTTTCACCAATTAAAAAAAACGATGTTTTTCATTGACTTAAATTTACCAGACAGGCTAGGAAGCGCAAAACACGGGTATCTGCACTGTTTTTTCCAGCAGCACTGTTAATGTGCACAAGTTCACATTAACAGCAACGCACCGGGCCTTTACCGGGCACCGCTTGCAGGCTGGTGCACCGCGGCGGCGCGTCGCTCAAGGGTATTTTTACCGACAGAATGCACCCCATGCACCACTGGCTAAATGGCGAAAATGTACTAGCCACTGCCACCCGCCAACCTGCAACGGCGGCGCAAGCCCGCAAAGTTTTTTTGCTAGCATACTTGCGTTTAGAAATTCAACCCGTTAGTATCCGCAGCGTTAGTACCAAGCTGAAAGTCAATTCGGGCCGAACAAATCCCTCCAGCACCTCGCTAAAAAAGCGAAAGCACGCTGAATAAACGGGATCGACCCCCTCGATGGTTTCCAGGTAAATCTTGCGACGATACGGCCTTTGCACAAACGCACAGGGTATCGCGAAGTTCTTTTACTCTGACCGAACCAACCTGCAAATTGATCAGGATCTTCACCCGGAGCACGGAACCTTAGCTCCTGTTGTGACTGCCTGCCCTCCTAAGTACCTACCTGCCAGCCCAAGCGCCACATACTTAATGCGCTCCAACTGGCGGCTTTGTTCCAGTCAGGTTCTTCGTCCAGCCAAAGAATGGCTCGACGTCACTGGAACGTTTTAATGCAGCACGGATCGAATCCGTGTCTTTTGTAGGAACACCTAATAACTATGTCTACTCAAATCCATACTCAGGATGCCATTCGCACCCTAACCAACGCCTTTGCTCCAATGAACTGCCTGATTATGGCCGCTCGCAAAGGATGCTTCAGCTTCACCCTGGTCAACGAACACGGTATCGCCCGTCACAGCGAACGCCTGTACCCCGACCAGTACTCCAGCGCAGAACCTCTGCAAGCTGTGATCGAGCGTACTCGTCAGGCCCTGATTGCCTGACAGCTTGAGCGTTACACATCAAGCCCTGCCTGATTAGCAGGGCTTTTTATTGCCTGCACTTTAAGAAATATCCGGCATTGTTTAATTACTTGCGGATATATAGCCCGCAAGCCGATGCTTTAAATGTTTTAAAAACAGACCGTTACAGCAAGAATTTGACACTACACTTCAACTCAAGCGGCCTCATCCGCTTCCAGCGAACCCTTTCGATTCACCGCTGCCAAGCGCCGGGGTATCGCTGGCCATTTTCAGGCTTCGAGGACTATATGGGTATCGCTGCCAGGGAGTTGAGCCAATTCGTGATCCGGCCAACGCTTCTGTATCTGGGGCAAGACAACCCGGATGCAGAAGCTTTGTTGCTAGGTATTGCAGCCAGCCAGTCGCACCTGGGCTCGGCGCTGCATGATCGCCACGGTCACGGCCTGTATTGCATCCGCGAGTTACGCCATTCCGCCCTGTGGGATCAGTACCTGGCCCACGACCCGGACTTGGCGAGCCTGGTTCGCGGGCTGGCCAGCCAGCATGCGTTCCTGTGCAGCCCTCATCTGGAGCTGACGGTCAATTTGCGTTACGCCACGGCCATTGCCTGGTTTTTGGTCGAGCAACAAAAAATAGCCATTCCTGCCGCCGACGACCTGCTCGGCATGGCCAGGATCTGGCGCCAAGCCTTTGAGCCACATGGGCGTTTACGTGATTTCGCCCATGCCTGGCGCACCTGCGTTTCACCCCTCAACCAAGTTGCTTGAAATTTCAAACAACTGTAATGATCTTCAAACAGCCTGAAATCCGGTCGGATTGTCCTACAAAACATCGCTATCTTCTGCGATTTAGCCTATAGCGCTTCAACAAAAATGTTGGTAGTTTTCGTCCGGTGATCATAAGGAGTTCTAATAATGAAAAAAGTAATGCTCAAGACCACACTTGGCCTCGCCGTCACTTTGGCTTCCAGCCAGATTTTCGCTAGCGGCTTCGCACTCAACGAACAAAGCGTCAGCGGTATGGGGACCGGTTTCGCAGGTCGTTCATCTTCTGCCGACGATGCCAGTACCGTTTTTGGTAACCCTGCCGGTATGTCCCGCCTCAGCGGCCAGCAAGTAACAGGCGGTATCGCTGTTATTGATGCTTCGACCGACATCAAGGATGCAAGCGGCAAATACCCTGGCACCAACAAAGGTGACATGGTGCCGTTCACTGGCGTTCCGATGGGCTTCTACACCAACAAGCTCAATGACCAATGGGCTGTAGGTTTTGGTGTATATGCACCTTTCGGCCTGGTCACCGACTATGAAGGCGGCTTCCAGGGTCGCGCCTTCGGCAAGAAAAGTGAAGTCAAGGTTGTCACTCTGCAACCTACTGTCAGCTACGCATTCAATGACAAGGTTTCCATAGGTTTTGGCCCAACCTTCAACCGCATCAGCGGTACGCTGGAATCCGACCTGACCGTTCTGAACCCTGCTTATGGCGACACCAACGTAAAAGTTAAAGGTGACGATACCGCCCTGGGCTTCAACGCCGGTATTTTGGTACAAGCAACCGACACCACACGTCTTGGCCTTACCTACCACTCCAAGGTGAGCTACAAACTCGAAGGCCATACCAATGTGACCGCAGGGGCCAATACACCTGCGCAATTGATGAGAAGCAACCGTTATGACGCCTCGCTGAAAATCGATACGCCAGAGTCCTGGGACCTGTCCGTTACACAAGACCTGTCTGATGCCTGGAAACTCTACGCCGGTACCACCTGGACCCGCTGGAGCCGCCTGAAAGACATCACCATCAACAACGACGGGGTCAGCCAGGCTGCCTCCGGCGGCGTCGGCGCACAACTGTTCGGCACCATCAAGGAAGAACAGAACTGGCACGACACCTGGGCTTATGCCATTGGTACTTCCTACCAGTTGAACAAGCAGTGGGTACTGCGTACCGGTCTGACCTGGGACCAGTCGCCTACCAACAACGAAAATCGCTCGCCACGTATTCCTACCGGTGACCGTACGATCTTCAGTCTGGGTGCCGGTTATGCCGTCAACGAGAACCTGACAATCGACGCTGCCTATTCCTACCTGAAGGAAGAGTCGGTCAAGGTTCACGACAAGAACCAGCTGAACGAATACAGCGCCAAGTATGAAAACAGCGCCAACGGTTTTGCAGTAGGTGCCACCTACAAGTTCTGATTCACCGCGAGGCTAACCCCCTCGCCTGCTGAATCAAAAAAGCCCCGCTCTCATTACTGAGGCGGGGCTTTTTAGTGCATGCAATTCAGGGTTTTGACGCAATGGCCTTGTCGATGGCCTCGATCAGGTCTGGGCTGTCAGGCTTGGTCAAACTGGAGAAGTTGGCAATCACGTTACCCTGGCGATCCACCACATACTTGTAGAAATTCCATTTCGGCGCACTGCTTTGCTCGGCCAGGATCTTGAACAGGTGAGTCGCATCCGGCCCGCGCACATGCTGCGGGTCAGTCATGGTGAAGGTCACGCCATAGTTGACGTAACACACCTTGGCCGTCTCCTCACCATCCTTGGCCTCTTGCTTGAAGTCATCCGAGGGCACACCGATCAGCTCCAGCCCCTGGCCCTTGTAGCGCTGATTCAACGCCTCAAGCCCCTTGAACTGCGGGGCGAAGCCGCAAAAGCTCGCGGTATTGACGATCAACAGCGGTTTTCCGGCAAAGCGCTGGCACAGATCGATCGATTCCTTGGCCCGCAATTTGGGCAGCGAGCCCTCCAGCAAGGGCGGGCAATCCGCTGCCCACACCGACCCGGCATAGGCCAACAGCAGTACAGGCATCGCAATCCAGCGCTTGAGCATCATCTGTGTCCTTGAATAAGAGGCAAGCTCAGAACTTACTCACCCGCCGCCACACTAGCAAGCACCCATGCCCAATTGCATCATGGCCAAGCCGCCCTGATGCCAGCCCCACCAGACCAGAGCCAGCAACAAGGCACCTGCACTCACTGCCCCCAGCCACATCCAGGTTGTATTCACCCCAAACTCCCCTGAGCCTGCAAGCGGGCCACCGGACGCTCGCGCACCGGCCAGTTCAAGGCGGCCGCCAGCAGACTTAACACAATCGAGACCTGCCAGATCAGATCGTAGCTACCGGTCTGATCATAGACCACACCCCCCAGCCAGCCGCCCAAAAATGCACCCAGCTGATGGAAAAGAAACACAATGCCGCCCAGCATCGACAGGTTACGCACGCCAAACAGGGTCGCCACCGTGCCATTGGTCAGCGGTACGGTCGACAGCCATAAAAAGCCCATCGCCATGCCGAACAGGTAGGCACTGAACTGCGTTACAGGTGCCCACAGGAACAACACAATCACCACGGCGCGCGCCAGGTACAGCGCAGTCAGCAGGCGCGGCTTGGACATGCGCCCGCCCAGCCAGCCTGCGGTATAGGTACCGAAAATATTGAACAGGCCGATCAGCGCCAGCACCGTGGTGCCCACCGTCGCAGGCAGATGCTGATCCACCAGATACGCTGGCAGGTGGATACCGATAAACACCACCTGAAAGCCGCAGACAAAAAAGCCGAACGCCAGCAACCAGAAGCCCGAGTGCGAACAGGCCTCACGCAGCGCCTCCTTGAGGGTTTGCTCACCGCCCAGGTTGGGCAGCGGGCGATCCTTGAGCATGCCGACCAGCGGTACGATCATCGCCACCAGCACGCCCAGCACCAGAAGCGCCGTCGACCAACCGAGCCAACCAATCAAGCCCAGGGTGCCGGGCAACATGGCAAATTGACCGAAGGACCCCGCCGCACTGGCGATCCCCATGCCCATGCTGCGCTTTTCTGCCGGCAAGGCACGGCCCACCACGCCCAAAATCACCGAGAACGAAGTGCCCGACAGCCCGATACCAATCAGCAGTCCGGCGCTCAATGACAGCGACAGCGGCGAATCCGACAAACCCATCAGCAACAGCCCCACCGCATACAGGACGCCACCGACGATCACCACCCTGGCAGCGCCAAAGCGGTCCGCCAGCGCCCCGGTAAAGGGCTGGGCCAGGCCCCAGATCAGGTTTTGCAGGGCGATGGCGAATGCAAACACCTCACGCCCCCAGCCAAACTGTGCACTCATGGGCGGCAGAAACAGCCCGAACCCATGCCTGACACCCAACGACAACGCCAAAATAAGCGCACTGCCAAGAAGCACCCAACCGCTGTTGCGCCACACCGATGTCATTGTTGTTCTCCGGGAGCGGGTATATACCCTTTTATAATCGAGGGACTGACCTTCAGTCAGAACCCGCCAACTCATCCAATAGTTGTAGCAACTGCACGCGCTTGGCTTCACCCAAGCGGTCCATCAAACGCTGCTGTGCAGCCTCCCAGGCCGGCAAGGCAGCCCTGAGGCAATCCTCGCCTGCCTGGGTCAGGCACACCAGCCGGTTACGCTGGTCTGCGCCCTCGGTCATCGTCAGCAACCCGGCCCCCTCCAGCACCCGCACGTTACGCCCCAACGTACTGCGATCGAGCCCCATCGCTTCGGCCAAGGTGGAAATGCTGGGTTGATCGAGCCGCTTGAGATTGCACAGCAAGGAATACTGGGCAACGTTGATCCCGAAGCCATCGAGAGCCCCGTCGTAATGCCTGCTCACGCCACGTGCCGCACGCCGCAGATTGGTACATAAACACTGGGTTGGTAACATTTTGTATGTATATACCCGCAATAAAAGAGAATCAAGAATTATGCAGTGCCACCTGCCCGGTTTTTTTTGTGGGAGCGGGCTTGCTCGCGATGGTATCAACTGGATAAACCTGACACACCGAGTTACCTGCATCGCGAGCAAGCCCGCTCCCACAAGAGCACATGCACCGTCAGATCAGCGCCAAACCTACCAGCACCAGCACTTCGAGCAATTCCAGTAGCGCGCCGGCGGTATCACCGGTGGTACCGCCCAAGCGGCGCATCATCACCCGGCGCAGCCACACGAACCCCAGTGCCGCCAGGCCCAGAGCCCACAACCCGGCATGCCCGGCCAGCACCACGCAGCCCAGGGCACTGAACCCCAGCACCCACCAGCCCGACTTGCGCGGCAAGTGATCGGCCAGCGCCTGGCCCAAACCACCGGCCCGCACATAAGGGGTGGTCAGGAATACTGCCAGCAAGGCACTGCGCCCGATCAGTGGCACGATCAACAAGGCGACGCCATTGCCCTGTTCCAGCAACGCCAGCAGCGCACAAAACTTGAGCAACAGCACCAGCACCAGCACAACCACCGCAATCGGCCCGCTGCGCGGGTCTTTCATGATGATCAGGGTGCGTTCGCGGTCGCCAAAACCGCCCAGCCAGGCATCGGCACTGTCCGCCAGGCCGTCCAGGTGCAAGCCGCCACTGAGCAACACCCAAAGGGTCAGCAACAACGCGGCGTGCAACATCAACGGCGCATCGGCCAGCAGACCGTTTACCGCGTACAGCAGCAGACCGAACAACAACCCCACCAGCGGATAAAACAGCAACGAGCGCCCCAGTTCCTGAGGCTGCGGCATCCCGGGCAAGCGAATCGGCAAGCTGCTCAAAAACTGCAGGGCAATCCAGAATGGCAACATCACCCGCCAACCTCGATCAACTGGCCATCAGCGCCGACCTGCAAGCCAAACATGGCGCCGTGCAGCACGGGTACTTGCAACAGTTGCTCGCGGGGTAAACCGCGAGCCCGGGCCAACAGCAGTTTCATCACCCCGCCGTGGCACACCACCAGCACCCGCTCACCGGCGAAATCCTGCTGCAAACGGCCCACTGCCGACACCACCCGTGCCGAAAACTCAAGCACCGGCTCACCGTCCGGCGGAGTAAAGGCATAGGGATCAGCCCAGAACTGGCCTAATGCCTGCTCATCGGTTTGCATCAGCGCTGCGGCGCTCTGCCCTTCCCAGGCACCAAAATGCAGCTCTTGCAGGTGCTTGTCGAAGGACACGGGGATATCGAGCTGCGCGCTCAACTCCCGGGCAAACAAGGCGCAACGCTGCAGTGGTGAACTGACAATACGGTCCCACGGCCCGCCGCCCTTGACCGCTTCGCGCATCTGCGCCCAGCCCAGTGGCGTCAAGGCATCATCCAGGCTGCCGCGCAAGCCGCCGCCCAGCTCGGTCTCACCGTGACGCAGCAAATCCAGCTGCACGGTCATGCCGGGCGATCTGCCACTGCGGCTTCGGCAAACGTCGCCATCTGCCCGTGCAGATCACAAGCCAGACGCATCAACGGCACCGCCAGTGCAGCACCGCTGCCTTCGCCCAGGCGCAGGCCCAGTTCAAGCAAGGGTTCGGCCTGCAGGCTTTCGAGCACATGGCGATGGCCCTGCTCTGCTCCGCGATGGCTGAACACCAGCCACTCGCGGCACTGCGGGTTCAGGCGCACGGCAACCATGGCCGCGACAGTGCAGATAAACCCGTCCACCACCGCCACGATGCCTTCCTGGGCGCAAGCCACATAGGCCCCGACCAGCGCGGCAATTTCAAAACCACCGAGACGAAACAGTGTTTGCAGCGGATCGTCGAGATACCCGTCATGAAATGCCAGCGCCCGGTCAATCACCCGTGCCTTATGGCTGACACCTGCGGCATCCAGGCCGGTGCCCGGCCCGGTCAACAATGAAGCCGGGCACCCAAGCAATGCACTGGCAACCGCACTGGCGGACGCCGTGTTGCCGATGCCCATTTCACCGCCAATAAACAGCTCGCTGCCTGCCGCCTGCGCCCGCAGCACGCTGTCGCGCCCGGCCTGCAGGGCTTTCAAACCCTGACTGTCAGACATCGCCGCACCCTGGGCAAAGTTGGCCGTGCCCGCTCCCAACTGCAGGTGCCGCACACCGGCCAGCTCCAGCATCGGCGTGACCGTGCCCAGGTCCACCACATCCAGCTGTGCGCCCAACTGCCGGGCCAGCACGCTGATCGCTGCGCCGCCGCTGACAAAGTTGTGCAGCATTTGCCCGGTGACTGCCTGCGGATAGGCCGAGACACCTTCGGCGACAATGCCGTGATCACCGGCGAAAATGCCGATCCACACCTGATCGACACGGGGCTTGAGCCGCCCTTGTAGCCCGGCCAGTTGCACCGCCAGTGCTTCCAGCTGGCCCAGGGAGCCGGCAGGCTTGGTCAACTGCTGCTGACGCTCGCCAGCCGCCTTTTGCTGGTCACGATCAACCGGTTTGCAGGGTTTCAGCCACCAGGGGGTGCTCATAGTGCAGTTCCTTTCAACGTCAGGGGCAGGCCTGCCACTGTCAGCACGACTCGCTGACAACGCTCGGCCAGGGCTTGATGCAACCAACCGGCTTCATCGACATAGCGGCGAGTCAATTCGCCCAGCGGTACGACACCCATTCCGGTTTCGTTGCTGACAAACATAATTTCACCCGGCAGCTCGGCCAGGCATTGCAGCAGCGCATCGCGCTCGGCGCTCAGGCGCTGCGGGTCTTCCAGCATCAGCAGGTTGGTCAGCCACAGGGTCAGGCAATCGACCAGCAGGCAGGTATCGGCGCGCGCGTTGTCACGCAGTATGCGGGCCAGCTCAATGGGTTCTTCAATCAGCGCCCAATGCCCGGGCCTGCGTTCACGATGATGGCGCACGCGTTCATTCATCTCGCCATCCAGCGGCTGGCTGGTGGCAATGTAGGTCACGGCGCAGCCGGACTCGGCCGCCAGTTTCTCAGCCAGGCGGCTCTTGCCCGAGCGGGCACCGCCCAAAATCAATTGCAGCATGTTGGTATACCTCTAAAGGCCGCTGATGCCATCGCGGGCAAGCCCGGCTCCCACAGGATCAGCGCAATCCTGGTGGATGCCGGATCAGGCGACAGGCCTGTCAAATTGCGCACAGTTCGCGCAAATAAGCCGTATCCAGATGGTTTTCCACCAGATCGGCCAGCCGCTCGATATCCCGCTCGCGCAGGGCGTGGTAGTCCACCGCCTGCACATCCTGCAAACCGGCCCAGCGCAGCATCGCGCTGCATGCGGCGGGCGATTCGAACAGGCCATGCAGGTAGGTGCCAAAAATCTGCCCGTCGGCGCTTTGTGCACCGTCGCAGCGGCCGTCATCCAGATACACCGCCGGCTGCTCCAGCGCCGCGCCAGTGGTGACGCCCGCGTGGATTTCGTAGCCCATGACAGCGGCGTTTTCCAACGCCAGATGCCCGCGCACGTTGCGCAACTGCTTTTCGGCAGCCAGCTCGGTGCTGAAGGCCAGCAAGCCCAACCCGGCGCTGCTGCCCGCAGTGCCTTCAAGGCCCAACGGGTCGTGAACCTGCTCACCAAGCATCTGCAGGCCGCCGCAAATCCCCAGCAGCTTGCCGCCATAGCGCAAGTGACGGCTGATGGCCGTGTCCCAGCCATTGGCGCGCAGATAGGCCAGATCGCTGCGCACGCTTTTGGAGCCGGGCAGGATGATCAGGTCGGCGGGCGGGATCGCCTGCCCCGGGCCAACGAACTGCAAATCCACCTGCGGGTGCAGGCGCAGCGGGTCGAAGTCGGTGTGGTTGCTGATGCGCGGCAACACCGGCACCACCACCTTGAGCACCTGTTCGACCTTGGCGGTCTGGCGCTGGTCGATGCCGTCCTCGGCCTCCAGATGCAAGTCCATCACATATGGCAGCACGCCGATCACCGGTTTGCCGGTGCGCTGTTCAAGCCAGTCGAGCCCCGGCTGGAGCAAGGCAATGTCACCGCGAAAGCGGTTGATGATAAAGCCTTTGACCCGTGCCTGCTCGGTCTCGGACAGCAACTCCAGAGTGCCGACCAGATGGGCAAACACCCCGCCGCGATTGATATCGGCAATCAGCACCACCGGGCAGTCCACCGCTTCGGCAAAGCCCATATTGGCGATATCACCGGCTCGCAGATTGATCTCGGCCGGCGAACCGGCACCCTCGACCATCACCACCGGGTACGCCGCGCTCAGGCGTTGATGCGAGGCCAGGACCGCCTGCATGGCGATGGCCTTGTAGTCGTGGTACGCCACTGCATTCATGCTGGTCACGGCACGGCCGTGGATAATCACCTGGGCGCCGGTGTCGCTGTTGGGCTTGAGCAGCACCGGGTTCATGTCCGTGTGCGGTGCCAGCCCGGCTGCCTGGGCCTGTACTGCCTGGGCGCGACCGATCTCGCCGCCTTCGGCGGTGACGGCACTGTTGAGCGCCATGTTCTGTGGCTTGAACGGCACCACGGCCACGCCCTGACGGGTCAGCCAGCGGCACAGGGCCGTCACCAGCGTGCTTTTACCGGCATCGGATGTGGTGCCCTGCACCATCAACGTACTCATGTGGTTTCCTTGGTGTACGCCGCCAGCGCCAGCTCCAGGCGCTGCCAGTCGGCTTCTTTGGCGGGCAGGCCAAAACGCACGCTGCTGTTGTGGGTAAACAGGCGCAGCAAAATGCCACGGTGCGCCATAAATTCGTAAAGCCGCTCGGCGTGGGGCGTGATCAGCCACTGGAACAGCGCACAGCCCCCTTGCGGCGGCAAATCGTGCAAGCCCAGCAAACGCTCCAGGCGCCCGCTGGCCAGGTCACTGCGCTCGCGCTGGCGGCTATGGCCCTCGGTGTCGAGCAGGCAAGCCTGCCCGACAATTCGCGTCGGCCCGCTGACAGCCCAGGGGCCGACTTGCTCGGCCAGCAACTTGAGCAACTTCGGCTCGGCCAGCACAAAGCCCAGGCGCACGCCCGCCAGGCCAAAGAACTTGCCGAACGAGCGCAACACGATCAGCCCGGTACGCTGGGTATGGGCCGCCAGGCTCAGCTCGGGGGTGTTGTCCATAAAGGCTTCGTCCACCACCAGCCAGCCACCGCGCTGTACCAGCCGCGCATGCCATTCCAGCAAACGCTCTGCCGACAGGCGCAAACCCGTGGGGTTGTTGGGGTTGACCACCACCAGCACATCCAGTGTGTCGAGGTAGAAATCCACCTCCTGTTCCATGATTTCGCGCACGATATGCCCGCTGTGCCGCCAGGCATGGGCATGCTCGGCGTAACACGGCGACAGCACGCCAACCTTGCCACTGCGGCGCAGGCGCGGCAGCAACTGGATGGCACATTGCGACCCCGGCACCGGCAGCACCTGCTGCGCCCCGTAATAGGCACAGGCGGCCTGTTCAAGGCCATCGTCGGTCTCAGGCAAGCGCGCCCAGGCACGCTCGGGTACTTGAGGAATCGCAAAAGGCCAGGGCGCCAAACCGGTGGACAGGTCCAGCCAGTCGGCCTCGGCAATGCCGTAGTGCAACGCCGCCTTGCGTAAACGTCCGCCGTGCTCAAGCATAGAATTCACTCCACACACACAGAATCAGCAACCACAGCCACACCCCACGCTGCACCAATTGCCAGCCGCGGCCGATCGAGTCGGCATCCGCTGGCGTACCTTCACCCAGTTGCGGGCGCTCATGCAGTTCGCCGTGGTAAATCGCCGGGCCGCCCAGCTCCACACCCAACGCCCCCGCGCCAGCCGCCATCACCGGGCCAGCATTGGGGCTGTCCCACTGCGGCGCCTGTTTACGCCAGCACTTCAAGGCCAGCCGGGTTTTACCCAATACGGCGTAGGTCAGTGCTACCAACCTTGCAGGAATATAGTTAAGAACATCGTCAATCCGCGCTGCGGCCCAGCCAAAGCGCTCAAAACGCTCATTGCGATAGCCCCACATCGCGTCCAGGGTGTTACTCAAACGATAGAGCACCACGCCCGGCGCACCGGCCACCACAAACCAGAAAATCGCGGCAAACACGGCATCGCTGCCGTTTTCCAGCACCGATTCGGTGGCAGCGCGGGCCACTTCAGTCTCATCCAGTTCACTGGTCTGGCGGCTGACCAGGTACCCGACCCGCGTGCGTGCCTCATCCAGATTATTGGCACGCAACGCCTCGGCCACCGGTTGCACATGCTCGCCCAGGCTGCGCATGCCCAACGCGCAATACAGCGCCAGGATTTCCACCAGCCAACCGACATAGGGCAGCCAGGACAAGGCGGTGGCCAGGATCGTCAGCGGCAACACCGCGAGCACCCACGCCGTCACACCATGACTGCGCCAGCCACGACCACCGGAATTGAAACGCTGCTCGATACGCCCAGCCATGCGGCCGAATGCCACCAGCGGATGCCAGCGCCTGGGCTCGCCGAGCAGCGCATCCAGTGCCACGCCGGCGACGCACAACAACGCCACACTCATGGCTTCACTCCCCAATAATTCTCATACACCAGCTCACTGAGCGGGCGCGCTTGCGCCCACCCTTCCAGCACCAGCATCGGTGCCGGGTAAAACGCTTCAACCGGCCCCAGGCACAACACCGCCAGCGGCTTGGCCCCTGTGGGCAACCCCAGCAGATCAGCCAGGGCCTGCGGTTCGAACAACGACACCCAGCCCATCCCCAAGCCCTCGACGCGGGCGGCCAGCCACAGGTTCTGGATGGCGCAGGACAGTGACGCCATGTCCATTTCCGGCAGCGTGCGCCGACCGAAAATGTGCTTTTCGCGGTCATCCATCAACGCGGCCACCAGCACCTCGGCACAATCGTTGATGCCTTCGACCTTAAGCGTCATGAACTCATCGGAGCGCTGGCCCAGGGCATCTGCGGTGCGTACCCGCTCCTCTTCCACCAGGCCCTGGATCTTGCCCCGCAGTTGGCGGTCAGTGATGCGGATAAACCGCCACGGCTGCATCAGCCCCACACTCGGGGCTTGATGCGCCGCTTCCAGCAAACGCGACAACAACTCGGGTGCCACACTGCCACCACTGAAGTGGCGCATATCACGGCGCTCGGCGATGGCGCGGTACACGGCGGCGCGTTCTTGCGGGCTAAAGGCGTTATCGCTCATGGCACCTTCACGGCACATGGCGCGAACAACGCGGCAATGGCCTGAGGATTGGACGGGAAGTAAAAGTGTACATAAGAAGCGGTCATCCGCCCTTCGCGATACACCGCTTCGGCGCCACGCCCGCCGTTGGGGCTCAGGCCGCGAGCGATAGGCTCAAGCGCAGTGCTGGTCAGCGAGTGATGGTAGGTGTGGCCGCGCAACAGCCCTTCGGGCATGTCCACGGCTTGCAACGCCAGGGCCGCCAGGCGCTTTTGCATGGTCGCCTCCCCTGCCAGCAACCCCACCAGTTCGGCGCGCTGACCGTCAACATCGGTCAGGGCATCGAGCAGGTAAAGCATGCCGCCGCACTCGGCCAGCAATGGCTTGCCGGCGCCGTGATGGGCGCGAATCGCCTCCAGCATCGGCGTATTGCGCGACAGTTCAAGGTGGTGCAATTCAGGATAACCACCGGGTAAATACAGGCTGTGCGCCTCGGGCAAGGCGGTATCGCGGATCGGCGAGAAGAACACCAGCTCGGCGCCCATGTCACGCAACAACGCCAGGCTGGCGCCGTAGGTAAAGGCGAAGGCTTCGTCGCGGGCTACGGCAATCCGCACCCCGGCCAACAGCGGCTCGACAGCCACCGGCTCAGGCGCGGCGAACTCAACCGGCGGTGGCAGCGCTACCTCACAGGTGCTGGCCAAGGCATTGGCCGCCGCGTCGAGGCGAGCATCCAGATCATTCAGCTCACTGGCCTGCACCAGCCCCAGGTGACGGCTGGGCAGCTCGATCCCGGTTTCGCGGGACAGCGCGCCATACCAGCGCAAGCCTTCGGTCAGGCTGCCTTCAAGCAGTTGAGCGTGGCGCACGGTGCCAACGCGGTTGGCCAGCACCCCGGCAAACGGCAAGTCCGGCTGATAGCGCGCCAGGCCCAGGGCCAGCGCACCAAAGGTCTGAGCCATTGCGGTGCCATCAATCACGCCCAGCACCGGCACGCCAAAATGCCGCGCCAGATCGGCGCTGGAAGGGGTGCCGTCGAACAGCCCCATCACGCCTTCAATCAGGATCAGGTCCGCCTCACCGGCAGCTTCCCACAGCAGGCGACGGCTTTCCTCGGCTCCCACCATCCACAAATCCACCTGATACACCGGCGCACCGCTGGCGCGCTCGAGGATCATGGGGTCGAGAAAATCCGGGCCGCACTTGAACACCCGCACCTTGCGCCCCTGATTGCGATGCAACCGGGCCAAAGCGGCGGTAACCGTGGTCTTGCCCTGACCGGAAGCCGGCGCGGCGATCAACACCGCCGGGCAATGACGTGACGCTCTCATACTTCAACACTCACAATTCGATGCCTTTCTGGGCTTTGATCCCGGCCTGAAAAGCGTGTTTGACCACACCCATTTCAGTCACGGTATCGGCCAGATCAATCAGTTCAGGTTTGGCGCCACGGCCGGTGACCAGCACATGCTGCATGGGCGGGCGGGCTTGCAGGTCGGCGAGCACCTGCTCCAGGTCGAGGTAACCGTGCTTGAGCGCGATATTCAGCTCATCGAGCACTACCAGGCCAATGGACGGGTCGCGCAGCATCTCGCGGGACACTTCCCACGCCGCTTCAGCGGCGGCGATATCGCGCTGGCGATCCTGGGTTTCCCAGGTAAAGCCTTCACCCATGACGTGATAACGCACCTGCTCGGGGAAGCGGCGGAAGAAAATCTCCTCGCCGGTGCTGTTGCGCCCCTTGATAAATTGCACCACGCCACACTGCATGCCGTGACCCATAGCCCGGGCCAGCATGCCAAAGGCGGAGCTGCTTTTGCCTTTGCCGTTGCCGGTCAATACCAGCAGCAGCCCGCACTCGTTGGGCGAGCTGGCAATACGCTCGTCCATAACGGCTTTTTTGCGCAGCATGCGCGCCTGATGTCGTTCGTCGCGTTCGGGGGATTCGTTCATGGCAGCTCTCCGTTGGGGCTTGATAATGCAAACGGGAGGCGGGGGGATTCTTGAACAACACACTGCATCGCCCGCCGCGAGAGTGGTGGATGGATCAGGCCGGTCTCCGGGCTCACAAGCGGGCGGCTCGGCGAGAGCAGCCCTTGTCCACGCGCCTTCCCGTGCAAAAAACACAGTGGCACTGAGCGTGGTATTGACTCGTTTACCGTTGCGGGGGCAGCGCCGGGATCGTGGCGGTTGTGTGGGTCAAACACGCCCTCACCGGCTTCCCTGTTTCACCCTGTCGGCCAATGGCCACAGAGCACCTGAAACAAGCCGCGAAGGTTAGAGGGTTGGGGGTGGAGCGTCAATTAAAGCTGCCGACAAAGGGCTTAATCCGGCGCCCGGGCTGAACCTTTAACCCGCTACGCTTCTCTATGACTGACAAGACCAAAACCTCATGGAGATTCATATGCTCAAGCCCCAGCACGCTGTTGTCATCGTACTTGCGGTCGGGCTGGCTGCCTGCGGTGAGAGTTCGACCCTGCAAGTGGCGGATGGCACCGGCCCATCGCCGAAACTGCCCGAACCCAACAAGACCCTGATCCCCACCGTCAATATCGCCCCGGCGATCGGCTGGGCCAATGGCGCCACACCCACCGCCGCTGCGGGCCTGAAGGTAGCCGCCTTCGCCGAACACCTCGACCACCCGCGCTGGCTCTATGTGCTGCCCAATGGCGATGTGCTGGTAGCCGAAACCAACTCGCCGGCCAAACCGGATGACAGCAAGGGCATCAAGGGCTGGATCGCGGACAAGGTCATGGCCCGCGCCGGGGCTGGTGTGCCGAGCGCGAACCGGATTACCTTGCTGCGCGATGCGGACCACGACGGCGTGGCCGAAACCCGCACCGTATTTATCGAAAACCTGAATTCGCCCTTTGGCATGACGCTAGTGGGCAACGATCTGTATGTCGCAGACACCGACAAGCTGCTGCGCTTCCCTTATCAACCCGGCGAAGACCGCATCAGCGCCCAACCCGTCAAGGTCGCCGACTTGCCCGGCGGGCCGCTGAATCATCACTGGACCAAAAACGTGATCGCCAGCCCCGACGGCAAAAAACTGTATGTAACCGTCGGTTCCAACAGCAACGTGGGCGAGAACGGGATGGACCAGGAACAAGGTCGCGCTGCAATCTGGGAAATCGACCCGGCCACTGGCAGCCAGCGCATTTTTGCCTCCGGCCTGCGCAACCCCAACGGCATGGCCTGGGAACCAGTCACCGGCAAGCTGTGGACTGCGGTTAACGAACGAGACGAGATCGGCAGCGACCTGGTGCCCGACTACATCACGTCAGTGCAGGATGGCGGCTTCTATGGCTGGCCTTACAGCTATTACGGCCAGCATGTGGATGCACGGGTCAACCCGCAAAACCCCGAACTGGTGGCCAAGGCCATTGCCCCGGACTACGCCGTGGGCCCGCACACGGCGTCGCTGGGCCTGAGTTTTGCCGAAGGCAGTAAATTGCCGGGCTTTACTGAAGGCGTCTTTATTGGCCAGCACGGCTCCTGGAATCGCAAACCGCACAGTGGTTACAAAGTGATTTTCGTGCCCTTTGCCCAAGGTAAACCGACAGGCATGCCAATCGATGTGCTGAGCGGATTTCTCAACAAAGACGAAAAAGCAATGGGCCGGCCAGTGGGCGTGGTAATCGACAAGCAGGGGGATTTGCTGGTGGCCGATGACGTCGGCAATAAGGTTTGGCGGGTGTCGGGCCAATAAGTAACTGGCAGAACGACCCTCACCCTAGCCCTCTCCCAAAGGGAGAGGGAACTGACCGCACGCGACCTCAAGACCAGCACCAATCTACGCCCTCTCCCTCCGGGAGAGGGTTGGGGTGAGGGGCTCTTGCCTTACGGCAATCGCGCCAGATGCTGCTCGGTCGGCAACACTCGCTTGGCATTCAGATAGGCTTTTTGCCAGTAGGCTTTGTTCAGGCTGTCCAGCTTGACCGTACCGCCCGTGGCCGGTGCGTGTACAAAACGGCCTTCGCCCACATAGATTCCGGCATGACTGACCTGGGAGCCGCCATTGGTGGCAAAGAACAGCAAGTCACCGGTTTGCAGCTTGTCCTGGCCGATGTTCTGCGCCTGCATCACGATCATCTCGCGAGTGGTGCGCGGCAGCGAAATACCTGCGGCATCGTTGTACACATACTTGATCAGGCCGCTGCAATCAAAGCCAGAATCCGGTGTATTGCCACCCCAGCGATAAGGCGTGCCCACCAAACCGAGGGCGCGAAACAACACGTCTGCGGCTACAGGCGAAGTCTCATCGGCAGGGTTGATGAATACGACGGGCTTGGTGGGTACCGCAACCGGTGCCGGGCGGTTTGCGCAGGCACTGAGCAGTGCGGCTAAGGTCAGGAGAGCAACGCGGGCCATGGTCGACATAAACAGAATGTTCCTGATTCTGGATACGGCAACTCAGGCCGCGAAACCCAAAGCCGCGACAGGGAGGACCCTCGCGGCTTCAGGAATTTAACAATGCGACTGAATTCTAGCCCTTAGCAGCCAAACTTCAAGTAAGACATTAACTTTACTTGCGGGCGACTACGCTCGCAGGTGCCATCGCCAGGGCGCGCTTGGCCTCGATAAAGGTCTTGCTCCAGTAGCTGTCACCCAGATTGTCAATCCGTACACCCCCGCTGCGGCGGCTGCTGGAGTGGATAAACTGGTCATCGCCCAGGTAAATCCCGGCGTGGCTCACACGGCCACGACCATTGGTGCTGAAGAACAGCAAATCACCTGGTTTCAGATTGTTTCGCGCGACCAACGGTGCTTTAACGTTGATCATTTCGCGGGTCGAACGCGGCAATTGCATGCCGGCTTCTTCCTTGAACAGGTAGCCAATAAAGCCGCTGCAATCGAAGCCCGCTTCAGAGGTGCCGCCAAACCGGTAACGGGTACCGATCAAGGACATGCCGCGCTCAAGAATGCTGTCAGCCAGAGCCGGCAGTTCGTAAGGCTTGCTGTTGGAGGAAAATTCAGCCAGTTCTTTTTCGGTTGCCAGTTCTTCCTGATAAAGAGCGGAAGTTTGCGAGACCGAAGATGACTTTTGAACCTGAGCCTGGACCACTTGCTGCGACACTGGCGTGTGGGCAGCGCAACCAAACAACAGGGTAACGAGTGCGAGGGGCACGAGGGGTGCGAAGCGCTTTAGCATGGGCACGACCGTGGCTTATTAGAAAAAGTAGCCGCGACTATGCCTTCTATGATCCTCATTTGCAAATTCAATCGATCTAAATGTGACTTGATGGTTTTGTCGCGACATCTAAGGCTTTACACCCCTGACGATAGATTTTGCGCAAACAGCCCTTGGGCCGCGCAGGATTTCTGGCGCCTAAAAACTGCCAAAAACGGCTACAGACCGCAGTTTTAAAGGGCCGAACTACCAGCCCAGGGTTTCTTTGAGGAAGGGAATGGTCAGCTTGCGCTGCGCTTGCAAGGACGCCTGATCGAGCCGCTCGAGCAAATCGAACAGGGCACTCATGCTGCGGGTGCCGCGGGTCAGAATAAAATGCCCGACTTCGTCGGTCAGGTGCAGCCCACGGCGCGATGCGCGCAGCTGCAAGGCCCGCAGCTTGTCTTCATCAGACAGGGGGCGCATCTGAAACACCAGCGCCATGGTTAGCCGGGACTTGAGGTCCGCCAGCTTGATCGGCAGTTCACGGGGCGAGGTGGACGCCGCAATCAACAGGCGCCGACCGCTGTCACGCAGCCGGTTGAACAGATGAAACAGCGCCTCTTCCCAGTCAGCACGCCCGGCCACCGCCTGCAGGTCATCCAGGCAAACCAGCTCGTACTGCTCAAGGTTATCGAGGATTTCTATGCCGCGATCCAGCAACTCGGCCAGAGGCAGGTAAACCGCCGGCTCACCCATCTGCTCAAAACGCAGGCAAGCGGCCTGCAGCAGGTGCGTACGCCCCACGCCATGCTTGCCCCACAAGTAAATCAGGCTTTCTGTCCAGCCGGCGTCGGCTTCGCACAGACGTTCGACATAGCCGAGTGCAGCGGCATTGGCGCCTGGATAGTAATTTATGAAGGTAGCGTCATCACGCAGACGCACACCTAGGGGCAGCTGAATCGGTTTCATGCTGACTGAACAGTTCAAACGAACCGTTAGTGGCCTCTGTGTAAGGTTTGAAAAGTTTATACCCGTGTCGCTGGGCACACAATGTAACAGACCACGAGCAAAATCAAAGGTTTGCGTTAAGGTCTTGGATTGATTGGGCTTTTTCTGACGACTGAGAACCGCCTGGCGCACATAAAAAAAGCGGGGGCACCTCGCGATGCCCCCGCCCCGACACAGTGCCCCGGCTTACAACTGCGGGTCTTCACTGCCTTTATAGACCTGGGAGTCCTTGTACAGATCCTGCACATGACGCACCAGCACCATGATCACGGCCGCGACCGGCAAGGCCAGCAATACCCCGGTAAAACCGAACAACTCGCCGCCCGCCAGAATCGCGAAAATCACCGCCACCGGGTGCATGCCGATCTTGTCGCCCACCAGCAGCGGTGTAAGGACCGTGCCCTCCAGCGCCTGGCCGACCATAAACACCGCCACGATGCCGATCATCGGGTACAGATCCCCGCCAAACTGGAACAAGCCGGCGACCAACGCTGCACCGATACCGACAATAAAGCCCATATACGGCACGATGGCCGCTACGCCCGCCATCAAGCCGATCAACAGCCCCAACTCGAGGCCGACCAGCATCAGGCCTGCCGAGTAGATCACCCCCAGTGCCAGCATCACCAGCAACTGCCCGCGCACAAACGCGCCAAGCACGTCGTGACACTCCTTGGCCAGCGACACAATCTGCTCGGCCCTGGCGCGCGGCAACAAGCCACGAATCTTGGCCATCATGATGTTCCAGTCACGCAACAGATAGAACGCCACCACCGGAATCAGCACCAGATTGGCCAGAAAGCCGATCAGCGCCAGGCTGGAGGCCGTGGCCTGGGACAAGACGATGCCGACAATGTCCGTCGCCTGCCCCATATGCTCGGTGATCGCCGCCTTGATCTTGTCGAACTTCCAGAAGCTGTCACTCAAACCGAACTTGGCCTGCACCCACGGCATTGCCGTGTGCTGCAACCAGTCGAGGATCTGCGGTGCCAGCTGATAGAGCTTCAACAGCTGCTTGGCCAGCAGCGGTACCAGTACCAGCAACAATGTCATCAAAATGACAGTGAACACGGTAAACACCGCCACCACACCCCAGGTCCTTGAAAGCCCGAACCTTTCCAGCCGGTCGACCACAGGGTCGAACATATAGGCCAGGACGATCGCGACCAGAAATGGCGTGAGTATCGGATGCAGGAAATACACAAAAAGGGCGAACCCCAGCGCCACACCCCACCACACCCACCGTCGCGAATCAGCCATGAGCCACCCCATCCTTATATAAAGAAGACAAAAACCTACCAGCGAAACCGTAACTGTGCCGCCGGCGCAGCAGCAACGCCCGGCGCCTGCCCGGCATCCGTCACGGCAGGCACCTGCCCTGCCGGCACTTCCTGCAACTGCGCCAGCCCCAGTTGCGAGCGCAACTGCTCGGCACTGCCGTTGACCAGATACACAATACGATCACCGTCGACACGTTTAAGTTGCGCGCCAAACGGTTCAAGCAAATGCCCCAACTGGGCGTAGCGCTGCAGCGTCATGCCCTGCACCTCCAGCAACTGCTCCGAAGACACCCCCGGCTTGACGGCATAACGCGGGGCCAGACGCTCGCTCACCGCCAGCATCACGGCATCCGCCAGGGCGGCCTGATCCGCTGCCTGAGCACTGCCCTGCTCTTGCTGGTCACCGACCCACAGGCGCCATTTGGCAGTCCACTTGCCATCATCTTCCCGGGCATGCACGGCCAGCAGGGCATCAGCCCCGTAACGTTCGGAAGCGTCCTTCAATGGGGCAGGGTTGCTGCCCTCAAGGTTTTCCGCCGTTCCCACCAATTGCTCACTCAAGTCTGCCAGCGGCAAGCGCAACGGCAGGCCACGATGCTGCGCGGCGCGGCGCAACGGCTCGGCCACGGACTGACCGTCACCGACCAGGCTCGAACCCTCGACCGAGTCGTTCAGCCACCAGCCGAGCAATGCTGGACGGTTGCTGCCCCACAGCGACAAGCCGGCCTGGCGTAAAGCACGATCAGTGCTGACCGGGTCGAAATCGACCTGCAGGCTTTCCGGCGGGCCGGCGTCATAGCCAAACCGGCTGATGATTTGCTGCGGATCCTTGCGAATCGCCTCAAGCCCGGGGCTTTGAAGCGCCTTGGCATCCCCGGTCAAACGCAGCACCAGGGTCTCCAGGGCTTTTTGCGTGGCCTGGATACGCTCATCTGGTGACTGGCTGGCAACCGGCTCGCGCACCTGATACAGCCCCGTCAGAATTTCGGCATGACTGGCCAGGCTAAAAAAAGATAAACAGCCGACAGCTAAAAATTGGCTAAGACGCATGAAAGATTCCCGATGACAAAAAGCAGCCTGATAAGGACGCCATAAAAACACTCGAACAGACTTCAGACACGGCCACAGCCAAATCATTCACGCCCGCTTCGCGTTTTCACGCGGTAACAAAACTTCTCTATACCTTATACAGGCCCGCGCCCGGACCCAAGTACGACTAAAAAAGGTTTTTTTCGCCAGATATAACCCTGCCTGTCGGCCCGAGGATGGCCGCTGCCCTTCAAGCCTGATAAAATCGCGCGCCTTCGCAGACCGGCAACAGCCGGGCACCGTGCAAATGCTCTGCAGCACTCAAAGAGCACTGGCAAGCCTGCCCCCTGAACTCGGTCGATACCCCCGAATCCCCCCTAAAGGCCTGGATTATGAGCAAGCAACCATCCCTGAGCTACAAAGACGCCGGTGTAGACATCGACGCCGGTGAAGCATTGGTCGAACGCATCAAGAGCGTGGCCAAGCGCACTGCACGCCCGGAAGTGATGGGCGGCCTCGGCGGTTTTGGCGCCCTCTGCGAAATTCCGGCTGGCTACAAGCAGCCTGTTCTGGTTTCCGGCACTGACGGCGTCGGCACCAAGCTGCGCCTGGCCCTGAACCTGGACAAGCACGACAGCATCGGTATCGACCTGGTTGCCATGTGCGTCAACGACCTGATCGTATGCGGCGCCGAGCCTCTGTTCTTCCTTGACTACTACGCCACCGGCAAGCTCAACGTTGAAACCGCAACCCAGGTGGTTACCGGTATCGGCGCTGGCTGCGAACTGTCGGGTTGCTCCCTGGTGGGCGGCGAAACCGCTGAAATGCCAGGCATGTACGAAGGCGAAGACTACGACCTGGCCGGCTTCTGCGTTGGCGTTGTCGAAAAATCCGAGATCATCGACGGTTCCAAAGTAGCGGCCGGCGACGCCCTGCTCGCCCTGCCGTCCTCGGGCCCGCACTCCAACGGCTACTCGCTGATCCGCAAGATCATCGAAGTGTCGGGTGCCGACATCGAAAACATCCAGCTCGACGGCAAGCCGCTGACCGACCTGCTGATGGCGCCGACCCGCATCTACGTCAAGCCGTTGCTCAAGCTGATCAAGGAAACCGGCGTGGTCAAGGCCATGGCCCACATCACTGGTGGCGGCCTGCTCGACAACATCCCGCGCGTCCTGCCAAAAGGCGCTCAAGCGGTGGTTGACGTTGCCAGCTGGCAGCGCCCTGCCGTCTTCGACTGGCTGCAGGAAAAAGGCAACGTGGACGAGCACGAAATGCACCGCGTGCTGAACTGCGGCGTAGGCATGGTGATCTGCGTGGCCCAGGCCGACGTTGAAACCGCGCTGAATGTACTGCGTGAAGCGGGCGAGCAGCCTTGGGTTATCGGCCAGATCGCAACCGCCGCTGAAGGCGCTGCGCAAGTTGAGCTGCAAAACATCAAGGCGCACTAATGCCTGATACCTGTGATGTAGTGGTGCTGCTTTCCGGCACCGGCAGCAACTTGCAGGCCTTGATCGACAGCGATGACGTCAAGGCCAGCCCGGCAAACATCCGCGCGGTTATCTCCAACCGCGCCGACGCCTACGGCCTGCAACGCGCCAAAGACGCGGGTATCGATACCCGCGTACTGGATCACAAGGCATTCGAGGGCCGCGAGGCCTTCGATGCTGCACTGATCGAAGTCATCGACGAATTCAAACCGCAACTGGTGGTTCTGGCCGGGTTCATGCGCATTCTCAGCGCTGATTTCGTGCGTCACTATCAGGGGCGCCTGCTCAATATCCACCCCTCCCTGCTGCCCAAGTACAAAGGCTTGCACACCCATCAGCGGGCGCTGGAAGCGGGTGATGGCGAGCACGGCTGCAGCGTACACTTTGTGACCGAGGAACTCGACGGCGGGCCACTGGTCGTACAGGCAGTGATACCGGTAGAGTCCGATGACTCGCCACACAGCCTGGCGCAACGGGTTCACGCCCAGGAACACCGGATTTATCCGCTTGCAGTGCGCTGGTTTGCCGAAGGTCGCTTGTCTCTTGACGAGCAAGGCGCATTATTGGACGGTCAATTACTTGCGGCCAGCGGCCACTTGATACGAACCTAGGAGAACTTATGCGTCGTGCCCTGCTTCTCGCCCTTAGCCTGCTGGCTATTCCAGCAGTCCAAGCGGCCGATCTTCAGCCTTTCAAGGCCAGCTACACCGCAGACTGGAAACAGCTGCCCATGAGCGGTTCTGCCGAGCGCAGCCTGACCAAGAGCGACAACGGCATCTGGACCTTGAACTTCAAGGCATCGATGCTGGTGGCCAGCCTGAACGAAGAAAGCACGCTCAAGATCGAGAAAAACGCGCTGATCCCGCTCACCTACCACTTTGAACGTGGTGGCCTGGGCAAAGCGAAAAAAATCGATCTGGATTTCGACTGGGCGACCAAGATGGTCACCGGTACCGATCAGGGCGACGCAGTCAAAGTGCCTTTGCTCAGCGGCATGCTCGACAAGTCCACCTACCAGTTGGCGCTGCAGCGTGACGTAGAAGCCGGCAAGAAGTCCATGAGCTACCAGGTGGTTGACGGTAATGACGTGGACACCTATGACTTCCGCGTGATCGGCCCTGAAGTGGTTGAAACCAAGGCAGGCAAGGTCGACGCTATCAAGGTTGAGCGCGTACGCGACCCGACACAGAACAAGCGCATCACTGAAATGTGGTTCGCCAAGAACTGGGATTCGCTGCTGGTAAAACTGCGCCAGGTCGAGAAAGACGGCAAGGAATACAACATCATGCTGCTGGACGGCACGGTGAACGGCAAACCGGTCAAGGGCAACTAAGCGACACGCCTTTAGCTGCACGCCTCAAAAACCTCGCTTCGGCGAGGTTTTTTTTGGCTTGGAGCCCCCTGAAACATGAAACTTTTGTCATAAAACTATCGGCCAAATCCGTAAACAGCCCGGTTTACAAGGGCTGCAGCGTTTAGCTCTGTTTAACAAGATGACAGTGCGACAATCAGCTATTTACTTAGGAAGCTAACAAATTCTATAAAGAAGTCCTGCGACGCCTTGCCGCAGGTCCTCATCAGAATTTGGAGCAAGCAGATGACTATCAAAGTAACTGAGCGCGACGATTCACGTATGTTCCACCAGTTGGTAGCCCACGGAGTCCACCTGTGGGATGTGCATCAAGAAGACATACTGGTAGGCATGTTCCACCGCGAGAGCGACGCTCACAGCTACAAGGCTGAGCTGGAAAAGCTGGAAGCGCAGAAACGCCAGGCCTGAACCACGGCAATTACAGTCTTGAAAAACACAAACCCCGCCGAAGCGGGGTTTGTTTTGTTATGCGCCAACACAACACTCCGTGGGAGCGGGCTTGCTCGCGATGCAGACGCTGCAATCTTCCAGCTAAACCGCGTCGATGCAATCGCGAGCAAGCCCGCTCCCACAGGTTGTGTGTCTTACCACATCAGGTCATCAGGGATCTGATACGCCGCGTACGGATCGTCTTCTTCCGGGGTTTTCGGCTCAACCAGGATGTTCAGCTGCACGACCCGGCGCGGGTCGCGCTCCTGGATCTTCAACGCCGCCTCACGGGGGATGACTTCATAGCCGCCCTGGTGCTGCACGATCGCCAGCGAGCCATTGGCCAGCTTGTTGCGCATCAGGGTGTTCACCGACAGGCGCTTGACCTTCTTGTCGTCAACGAAGTTGTAGTAGTCCTCGGTGTTCAACTTGGGCAAGCGCGACACTTCGATCAATTGCTTGATCTGGGCGGCACGGGCCTTTTGCTCGACCTTTTCCTGCTGCTGGCGGTTCAGTTCCTGGTCGCGCTTGACCTTCTCGGCCTTGGCCTCGGCAGCCAGACGCTGCTGCGTGTCGTCCAGTTCGATCTGGCCCTTGTGGGCCAGGCGCTGCTGCTTCTGTTTTTCTTTGCCGGCCTGCTTGGCCTGCTTCTCGTTAACCAGTCCGGCTTTGAGCAACTGGTCGCGTAGGGAAATGCTCATCTACTTACTCACTTAGGCAAACTCAGCCGCAGCTGGGCAAATTCTTTTCCTGGCGCTTGGCTTCGCCCCACAGGGCGTCCAGGTCTTCAAGGGTGCAACTTTCAATGGGACGCAGGGTATCGCGCAATGCCTGCTCGATAAACCGGAAACGTCGATCAAATTTTGTATTGGCACCACGCAAGGCGGTTTCCGGGTCCACTTTAAGATGACGGGCCAGGTTGACCACGGAAAATAGCAGGTCGCCTATTTCCTCATGAATGGCCGACGAATCGTTGTCAGCCATAGCCTCCAGCACTTCGTCCAACTCCTCTCGTACCTTGTCCAGCACCGGCAAGGCTGCTGGCCAGTCAAAACCGACCTGGGCGGCGCGCTTTTGCAGCTTGGCGGCACGGGACAACGCCGGCAGGGCTACTGGCACATCATCCAGCAAGGACAACTGCTCGGGGGCTGCAGATTTTTCTGCGCGCTCCTCGGCCTTGATCTCATCCCAGCGTACCTTGACCTGTTCTTCGCTCAGGCGCGGCACATCCAGGGGCGCATACAGGTCGCCCGTTGGAAACACATGGGGGTGACGGCGGATCAGCTTGCGGGTGATGCTGTCGATCACTCCGGCAAATTCGAAACGGCCTTCTTCGCGGGCCAGCTGGCTGTAATACACCACCTGGAACAGCAAATCGCCAAGTTCACCCTGCAGGTGCTCGAAGTCGCCCTGCTCGATCGCGTCAGCTACCTCGTAGGCTTCTTCAAGGGTGTAGGGCACGAGGGTGGCATAGGTTTGCTTGATATCCCACGGGCAGCCATATTGCGGATCGCGCAGGCGGGCCATAAGGTGAAGCAGGTCGTCGAGGTTGTACATCTGTAATCCTTTGGCACACGCTAACCACACCCTGTGGGAGCGGGCTTGCTCGCGATGTGAACACCCCCGACTCACCGAGGTGATGCAATCGCGAGCAAGCCCGCTCCCACAAAGGATCAGCGCGGCTCGCTGCGCCCGATCCGGCGGGTTTCGATGATATTCGGCAGTTGCGAGATACGCCCCAGCAAGCGCCCCAGCGCGTCCAGCCCCGGAATCTCGATGGTCAAGGTCATCAACGCCGTGTTGTTTTCCTTGTTCGAGCGGGTATTGACCGCCAGCACGTTGATCCGCTCGTTGAGCAGCACCTGGGAAACGTCACGCAGCAAACCGGAACGGTCATAGGCGCGGATCTCGATATCCACTGGATACGTCGAAACCGGGATCGGCCCCCAGTTGACCTGGATCATCCGCTCCGGCTCACGACTGCCCAGTTGCAGCACCGAGGCACAATCCTGGCGGTGGATGCTCACACCGCGACCCTGGGTGATGTAACCGACGATCGCATCCCCCGGCAACGGCTGGCAGCAGCCGGCCATCTGGGTCAGCAGGTTGCCGACGCCTTCGATCTGGATATCGCCGCGCTTGCCCGGCTTGTAGCCCGTGGCTTTGCGCGGGATCAGCTCCATCTGCTCGCTGCCGCGCTCCGGCTCGACCTGTTGCTGGGCCAGGTTGATCAACTGCGCCAGGCGCAAGTCGCCCGCGCCTAGCGCCGCGTACATGTCCTCGGCGGTGCGCATGTTGGCCTTGTCGGCGAGCTTCTCGTAGTCCACCGCCGGCAGGCCCAAACGGCCCAGCTCGCGCTCGAGCATGGTCTTGCCGGCCGCGACGTTCTGGTCACGGGCCTGCAGCTTGAACCAGTGGACGATCTTGGCCCGCGCCCGCGAGGTGGTGACATAGCCCAGGTTCGGGTTCAGCCAGTCGCGGCTCGGCGTACCGTGCTTGCTGGTGATGATCTCGACCTGTTCACCGGTCTGCAGGCTGTAGTTGAGCGGCACGATGCGCCCGTTGATCTTGGCACCTCGGCAGTTGTGGCCGATTTCGGTGTGCACCCGGTAGGCAAAGTCCAGCGGCGTCGCGCCCTTGGGCAGGTCGATGGCATGCCCGTCCGGGGTAAAGATATACACCCGGTCCGGCTCGATATCGACCCGCAGCTGATCGGCCAGCCCACCGATATCGCCCAGCTCTTCGTGCCATTCCAGCACCTGGCGCAGCCACGAGATTTTCTCTTCGTACTGGTTGGACCCGGCCTTGACGTCGGTGCCCTTGTAGCGCCAGTGCGCGCAAACCCCCAGCTCGGCCTCTTCGTGCATGGCGTGGGTGCGGATCTGCACTTCCAGCACCTTGCCCTCAGGCCCGATCACGGCAGTGTGCAGCGAGCGGTAGCCGTTCTCCTTCGGGTTGGCGATATAGTCGTCGAATTCTTTGGGGATGTGCCGCCACAGGGTATGAACGATGCCCAGCGCGGTGTAGCAATCGCGCATCTCCGGCACCAGCACCCGCACCGCACGCACGTCATAGATCTGGCTGAAGGCCAGGCCCTTGCGCTGCATTTTGCGCCAGATCGAGTAGATATGCTTGGCCCGGCCGCTGATGTCGGCGTCGGTCACCCCGGTGGCTTCCAGCTCGGTACGCAGCTGGTTCATCACATCGCTGATAAAGCGCTCGCGGTCGAGGCGGCGCTCATGCAGCAAGGTGGCAATTTGTTTGTACTGCTCGGGTTCCAGGTAACGGAAGGACAAATCCTCCAGTTCCCACTTGATATGGCCGATGCCCAGGCGGTGCGCCAGTGGCGCATAAATATCGAACACCTCGCGGGCGACGCGGTTGCGCTTTTCGTCCGGGGCGTTTTTGACAGCGCGAATCGCGCAGGTACGTTCAGCCAGCTTGATCAGTGCCACGCGAACGTCATCAACCATCGCCACCAGCATCTTGCGCAGGTTTTCGACCTGGCCCTGGGAGCCCAGTACCATTGACTGACGCGGGCTGAGGCTGGCACTGATGGCCGCCATGCGCAGTACACCGTCAATCAGCTTGGCCACTACCGGACCGAAGCGCTGGCTGACCGCCGGGAGCTGAATCTGGCCTTCACGCACGCCGCGATACAAAATTGCCGCTACCAGGGAGTCCTGATCCAGTTTCAGATCGGCCAGGATCTCGGCAATTTCCAACCCGGTACGAAAGCTCGATGTGCCTTCGGTCCACAGGTTTTTCGCGGCATTGGCTTGCTGCTCGGCCTCGCGTGCAAACTCGCACGCTTCTTTCAAGGCTTCACGGTCCAGCGCCACATCGACACTCACCGCATGATCGAGCCATGCCTCGAGGTTGAGACTGCCGTCGGTGTTGATCGGCTGGTGTGCTCTGACCTGTACCATCTTGCTTACCTTCCCTACAGCGCACGTCTGGTGCGCCGAAATCACAGGCCCTAATCCCAACCCGCGCTACAGGGCATCACTGCGCGGGTTGCGGGCCCGTTGAAATAGACAGACATCCTAGTCTGCTTCAAATAACGCCATCGCCTCGACATGAGCTGTTTGCGGGAACATGTCGAGGATTGCGGCACGTTTTAACCGGTAACCCTGTTTCATCAATTCAACCGTGTCGCGTGCCAGCGTGGCCGGGTTGCACGACACATACACCAAACGTTTGGCGCCCAGGCCAGAAAGCTTGCGTACCACCTCATAGGCGCCGTCGCGGGGCGGGTCTAGCAGCACCGCACTGAACCCCTTCTTGGCCCAGTCAGCATTCACCAGCGGCTGCGACAGGTCGGCCTGAAAAAACACTGCATTATGCAGGCTGTTACTGACCGCGTTTTGCGCTGCGCGTTCGACCATGGTCGCAACACCTTCTACAGCCACCACTTCGCGCACCTGTTTGGCCAGTGGTAATGCGAAGTTACCCAGCCCACAGAACAAGTCAAGAATCCGTTCGTCAGCTTGTGGTGCAAGCCACTTTATGGCCTGGGCCACCATTGCTTCATTGACGCCGGCATTGACCTGGACAAAGTCCCCGGGACGATACGCCAGCTCCAGGTCCCACTGTTCCAGACGATAACCCAGCGCCCGGGTCAGATCGACCGGTTGCGGCCCGTCTTCACCCTGCAGCCACAATTGGGCGTTATGGGTGATGCAAAAATTCTGCAATACGCTCATGTCGGCATCACTGAGCGGCGCCATGTGCCGCAACAGCACGGCAATCGCCGAGCCGCTGAACAACTCCACATGGCCCAGGGCCTTGGGGTTGCCCAGTTGACGCAACATGGCAGGCAGCCCCGTCATGATAGGTTGCAAGGCCTGTACCAGAACCAAACAGTGATCAATGGCGACGATATCCTGGCTACCTGCAGCCCGAAAACCCACTTCCAGATGCTTGGCCCGCGCATCCCAACGCACCGCGATGCGCGCCCGGCGACGATAGCCGAACTCGGGGCCGGTCAAAGGTGCTGCCCACTCTTGAGGTTCGACACCGGCCACGCGGGACAGTTGCTCGGCCAACATGCGCTGTTTCAGTGCAAGCTGCTCTTCATGGGGCAAATGCTGCACGCTGCAACCGCCGCACTTGCTGGCATGGACACAGGGTGCCTCGCGACGGATTTCGCTGGCCTTGAACACCCGTTCGGTACGCGCTTCAACGATTTTACCGTGGGCGCCCAGCACCCGTGCTTCAACGTCTTCACCCGCCAACGCACCCGCGACAAACCAGGTACGCCCTTCAATAAACGCAATACCGCGGCCATCGTTGGCCAGGCGCTCGATATTCAAACGCTGTTTCTTGCCCGTGGGCACTTGCGCAGCCTTGGTGCCGCCAGCAGGCTGGAAGCGCAGGCCTCTCTCTTGCTTGGCCATCAGTTGGGCGCGTCGTAGATGCCGGTCGACAAGTAACGGTCGCCCCGGTCACAAATGATCGCGACCATCACCGCGTTTTCGACTTCCTGGTTCAGGCGCAGCATTGCCGCCACCGCTCCGCCCGAGGACACGCCACAGAAAATGCCTTCTTCGCGGGCCAGGCGACGGGTGACGTCTTCGGCTTCGCGCTGGGCCATGTCGACGATGCGATCAACGCGGTCGGCCTGATAGATTTTTGGCAGGTATTCGGTCGGCCAGCGACGGATACCCGGGATGGCAGCGCCTTCCATCGGCTGCAAACCGACGATTTGAACCCCTGGATTTTGCTCCTTGAGGTAGCGCGACACGCCCATGATGGTGCCAGTGGTGCCCATCGAACTGATGAAGTGGGTGATGGTACCGTTGGTCTGGCGCCAGATTTCAGGGCCGGTGCCGGTGTAGTGCGCCTCGGGGTTGTCACCGTTGGCGAACTGGTCGAGCACTTTACCCAGGCCCTTGGCCTGCATCTGGTCGGCCAGGTCGCGGGCACCTTCCATGCCCTCTTCCTGGCTGACCAGGATCAGCTCGGCACCATAGGCGGTCATGGCCGCCTTGCGCTCGGCGCTGGAGTTGTCGGGCATGATCAGGATCATCTTGTAGCCCTTGATCGCCGCCGCCATCGCCAGGGCAATACCGGTATTGCCCGAAGTGGCTTCGATCAGGGTATCGCCGGGCTGGATCTGGCCGCGCGCTTCGGCGCGGGCAATCATCGACAGAGCCGGACGGTCCTTGACCGAGCCTGCAGGGTTATTCCCTTCGAGCTTGAGCAACAAGGTGTTGGAGGTGTTCCCGGCCAGGCGCTGCAAGCGCACCAGTGGGGTGTTGCCGACGCAATCGGCGATAGTTGGGTACTGCAATGTCATGGCGTATTCGCAATCCAGACCGCGGGGCCGCACATCATACCGACAAACGCCCGGAGCCCATATCACGCAAAGTGTGGTGCTTATGGTTAAAGGCTATAAGCGCCGCAAGCCCTTCACAATAATTCCTGTGGGAGCCGGGCTTGCCCGCGATGCTGACACCGCGCTCTGTCAGTTAAAACGGGCTGATACCCTCGCGGGCAAGCCCGCTCCCACAGGGATGTATGCATACCGGCGGCCAGAGCGTTTACACCACATGCCCTGCCGGCAAACGAACATGCACCCGCAACCCGCTCCCATGATTCTCGGCCCACAAACTGCCGCCCTGCAGGCGCAGGGCATTGCGCGCAATGCTCAGGCCCAGGCCGAAGCCGCCATCCCCCGGCCGTGAACCGTCGAGCCGGGTAAAGGGCGCAAAAATCCGCTCCAGTTCTTCAGGCGCCACCCCGCCGCCCTGATCGTCGAGCCACAGATGCCACATGTCGCCTTCGCGCTGGCCGCTGAGGCTGACGATGCCGTCTGGCGGCGAATGGCGGATGGCGTTGCGCAGGATGTTCTCCAGCGCCTGGGCCAGGCTGTTGAGGTGCCCGCGCACCCAGCACTGCTCATCCACCCGGCAAGGCAGGCGCGATTGCGGCCAGCCGCTTTCAAAACGGGCATTTTCGGTGAGCATTTCCCACAACGCCTGTACCTGGATGTCTTCCACCGGCAGCGGCCCGCGCTCGGCGTCCAGCCAGGCCAGTTGCAGGGTGTCCTCGACCAGCCGCTGCATGCCGTCCACTTCGCGACTCAAACGCTCGCGCAAGGCCTCAACCCCCTGCTCGCTGTCACAGGCCACCCGCAAACGGCTCAAGGGCGTGCGCAGCTCATGGGACAGGTCACGGAGCAATTGCTGCTGTTGCGACACCGTGCTCTGCAAACGCTCGGACATTTGATCGAACGCCCGCGCCAGCTCGCCCAGTTCGTCCTGACGGCTGGTGGTCTGGCTCGACAGCCTTGCCCCCAACTGGTCAGCCCGCCAGGCGTTGGCCTGCTCGCGCAGATGGTTGAGCGGCACGATCAGCACGCGGTACAGGCCCACGCACAGCAGCAGCGTAAGCAAACCCGGAATCACACCATTGGTCACAATCCGCCAGACCACCTGGGAGCGGCCGGGCATAAAGCGCTGCGGTAACTCGATAACCAGGCTGCCCAAGGACGGGTCCCGGGGAAAGGGCACCTTGATCCACGGCCGTGCCGTTTTCATATGGCTGATGGGCCAGTCCAGGCCGCGCAAAAAGGTCAGGCGCTCGCTTTCTCGCTCGCTCAGCGGGTAGCTGCTCAGCGATTGCAGGTCCTGGCCAATCACCCCGACCCAGCCAGGCTCCCGGCGCCCCATGCCCTGCAACCACTGGTCGACGCCGGTTTGCTGGCCAGTCTCCCAGGCGCGCTCGGCCTCACCGGCATAGCGCACCAGGGTGCCGTGGGCCTGCTCGGACAAAAAACCGGTGCGTTTGTCCATGTAGCGGCCCCAGGACCAGCTGAGCCAGATCATCAGCAAGCAGAACACCACCAGCAAACAGGCCAGCTTCCAGAACACCGAGTTTTTGCCGGGCACCTTACAGGGCATCACTGGCGCTCAGCACATAGCCCTTGCCCCACACCGTGCGCACTTCGCGCTGGTGGTAGCCGATGGTCTTGAGTTTGCGCCGGATCTGGCTGATATGCATGTCCAGGCTACGGTCGTGGGCGGCATAGCCGCGTTGCAACACCTGCTGATAGAGGAACGCCTTGCTCAGTACTTCGTCGGCATTGCGCTGCAAGGTGTCGAGCAAGCGGAACTCGCTGCGGGTCAACCCGGCCCATTGCTCGCCACAGCGCACGTCACTGGCCTGTTCATCGAACCACAGGCCATGTTCAGGGGCTGGCGGCTGCGCCACACCGGGCATGCGGTCCAGGGCCACGCGCCGCAGGATGGCCTGGATGCGCACCCGCAGCTCGGCCATGCTGAACGGCTTGGGCAGGTAGTCGTCGGCGCCCAGCTGGAACCCGCTGATGCGGTCGGCCTCGGCGCCCAGCGCAGACATCAGGATCACCGGCAAGGCGTGGGTCTGGCGCAGTTGCGTAAGCACCTGCAACCCATTCATGCCGGGCAGCAGGATATCCATCAGCACCACGTCAAAATGCTCCTGCCGGGCGCGGGCCAGACCCTCCTGGCCGTTCTGGCACCAGATAACGTCAAACCCGCAGCGCCCCAACTGCTCGTGCAGGTAGGCACCCAGAACGGGGTCGTCTTCAATGGTCAGAAGGCGCGAAGGGCTAACAGCTACGGGATTCATTAGCGTCTGCAAGTAATTCTCAATCGGCGATTATTCAAGATTGAGCCACTGCGGGCAACCGGCATGGTCTTTACCCGGCCTGAAAATCAGAAACTGATGGCAAATTTTCAAAGATTTGCCGGTCACCATATGGCTACACTGCCACCTGGGCCGGGCGGGATGCCCGGGCCATTCTTAAAAATGCAGGGCTGGAGAGTTGCGTGCTTAAAAACCTCGGTATCAAAGGCCGCGTATTGCTGCTGACGCTTTTACCCGTCAGCCTGATGGCAACGGTGCTGGGCGGCTATTTCACCTGGTTGCAACAGTCCGAACTGCAATCGCAGTTGCTGCAGCGCGGCGAAATGATCGCCGAGCAGCTCGCGCCGCTGGTGGCCCCGGCGATGGGCCGGCACGACACCGCCCTGCTGTCCCGCATCGCCACCGAATCCCTTGAGCAGCAGGACGTGCGCGCCGTGGCGTTCCTCAACGCCAACCACGAACCCCTCGCCCATGCCGGGCCGATCATGCTCAACCGGGCCCCGCTGGGCAGCAGCACCCAACTGCAACAGCGTACCGACAACGATGCCACGCGTTACTTGTTGCCGGTGTTCGGCCGCCACCGCAACCTGGCCGGGGATGTGATCCCCAACGAAGCCCATCGCCTGCTGGGCTGGGTCGAGCTGGAGCTGTCGCACAACGGCATGTTGCTGCGCAGCTATCGCAACCTGTTTGCCAGCCTGCTGTTGATCGCCACCGGGCTGGTGCTGACCACCCTGCTGGCCTTGCGCATGAGCCGCACCATCAACGCACCGCTGGGCCAGATCAAGCAAGCCGTGGCCCAGCTCAAGGACGGCCACCTGGAAACCCGTCTGCCGCCCTTGGGCAGCCACGAGCTGGACGAACTGGCCTCGGGCATCAATCGCATGGCCGAAACCCTGCACAATGCCCAGGAAGAACTGCAACACAGTGTCGACCAGGCCACCGAAGACGTACGCCAGAACCTCGAAACCATCGAAATCCAGAACCTGGAACTTGACCTGGCCCGCAAGGAAGCACTGGAGGCCAGCCGCATCAAGTCCGAATTCCTGGCCAACATGAGCCACGAAATCCGCACGCCGCTCAATGGCATCCTCGGCTTTACCCACCTGCTGCAAAAAAGTGAGCTGACGCCGCGCCAGTTCGACTACCTCAATACCATCGAAAAATCAGCTGACAGCTTGCTGGGCATCATCAACGAGATTCTCGACTTTTCAAAAATCGAAGCCGGCAAGCTGGTGCTGGACAACATTCCGTTCAATTTGCGCGACCTGCTGCAGGACACCCTGACCATTCTCGCGCCCTCGGCCCACGACAAAGGCCTGGAACTGGTCAGCCTGGTCTATCGCGACACGCCGCTGTCGCTGGTGGGTGACCCGCTGCGGCTCAAGCAAATCCTCACCAACCTGGTCAACAACGCCATCAAGTTCACCCGTGAAGGCACCATTGCCGTGCGCGCCATGCTCGAAGACCAGGACGAAAACGAAACCGATGGCAGCGTGCAATTGCGCATCAGCGTGCAAGACACCGGCATCGGCCTCACCGCCCAGGACATCCGCGCCCTGTTCCAGGCCTTCAGCCAGGCCGACAACTCGCTGTCCCGCCAGCCCGGCGGCACCGGGCTGGGGCTGGTGATTTCCAAGCGCCTGGTGGAACAGATGGGCGGCGAAATCGGCGTAGAAAGCACCCCCGGCGAAGGTTCGGTGTTCTGGATCAGCGTCAAGCTGCCCAAGGCCCGCGATGATGTCGAAGACTTGCCCGGCGCCCCGCTGCTGGGCCGGCGTGTTGCCATCCTGGAAAAACACGACCTGGCCCGCCAGGCCCTGCACCACCAGCTGGAAGACTGCGGCCTGGAAGTCACGCCCTGCACCACCCTGGAAAACCTCACCAACTGCGTCACCGGCGCCCACCAGACCGCGCAGGCGATTGACCTGGCGGTGCTCGGGGTGACGGCCAACGACATGCCTCCCGAGCGCCTCAACCAGCATATCTGGGACCTTGAGCACCTGGGCTGCAAGGTGCTGGTGCTATGCCCAACCACCGAGCAGGGGCTGTTCAATCCTGTGGTGACCAACCCGCACAGCCAACTGCTGGCCAAGCCCGCCTGCACCCGTAAATTGCGCCGCGCCCTGGCCGACCTGATCAACCCGCGCCAGCCCCGCAGCGAGCCTGGCGAACCGCTGGCCAGCCGTGCGCCGCGCATCCTGTGCGTGGATGACAACCCGGCCAACCTGCTGTTGGTGCAAACCCTGCTGGAAGGCATGGGGGCCAAAGTGGCAGCAGCGGACAGCGGTTATGCCGCCCTTGATGCGGTCAAGACACAAGACTTCGACCTGGTGCTGATGGATGTGCAAATGCCCGGCATGGACGGGCGTGAAACCACGGAGGTGTTACGCCAATGGGAAAGCGAGCGCCAATGCACGCCGCTGCCGGTGGTCGCACTGACGGCCCACGCTATGGCCAACGAAAAACGCGCCCTGCTGCAAAGCGGCATGGATGACTACCTGACCAAACCCATCAGTGAACGCCAATTGGCCCAGGTGGTGTTGAAGTGGACAGGGCTGGCCTTGCGCAATCAGACCAGCGACAACCCTCACGAACCGCAGCGCCATAACGCGCAATTGCCGGTTCTGGATCACGAAGAAGGCCTGCGCCTGGCCGCAGGCAAGGCCGACCTGGCCATCGACATGTTGGCCATGCTGCTGGCCTCGCTGGAAGCCGACCGCGACGCCATTCGCCAGGCGCGCGACGCCAAGGACAACAACGCGCTGATCGAACGCGTCCACCGCCTGCACGGCGCCACGCGTTACTGCGGCGTGCCGCAACTGCGCGCGGCCTGCCAGCGTAGCGAGACCCTGCTCAAGCAAACCAGCCCCAACGCTGCTACCGCCCTGGACGAGCTGGATCTAGCCATCACACGCCTGGCCAAAGAAGCACGCAGTACCGCATAGCAACATCATTGTGTGGGAGCGGGCTTGCTCGCGAGGGCATCGCCCCGGTTTACCCGGCACACCGCGCCGCCTGAATCGCGGGCAAGCCCGCTCCCACACATGCCGACTTGTGGTTACACACTAAGGAAGACCCCATGCGCACGATTCTTTTCAGCAGCCAGACCTACGACCGCGACAGCTTTACCGCGGCCGCACAAGACGACGGCAACGAGCTGCACTTCCAGCCAGCGCGCCTGACCCTGGACACCGCGGCGCTGGCCCATGACTACGAAGTGGTCTGCCCGTTTATCAATGACGACCTCAGTGCCCCCGTGCTGGAGCAACTGGCCGCTGGCCGTACCCGCCTGATCGCCTTGCGCTCGGCCGGCTACAACCATGTCGACCTGCCCGCCGCCAAGCGCCTGGGCCTGAGTGTGGTGCGCGTACCCGCCTACTCACCCCATGCCGTGGCCGAACATGCCGTGGCCCTGATCCTGGCCCTCAACCGTCGCCTGCACCGCGCCTATAACCGCACCCGCGAAGGCGACTTCACCCTGCACGGGCTGACCGGTTTCGACCTGGTGGGCAAAACCGTAGGCGTGGTGGGCACCGGCCAGATCGGCGCCACGTTCGGCAAGATCATGGCCGGTTTCGGCTGCAAGCTGCTGTGTTTTGATCCCTACCCCAACGCCGAACTGCTGGCACTGGGCGCGCAATACGTCACCCTGCCCGAGCTGCTGGCCGGTTCGCACATCATCTCCCTGCATTGCCCACTGACCGCAGACAACAAGCACCTGATCAACGCCACCAGCCTGGCCACCCTCAAACATGGCGCCATGCTGATCAACACCGGGCGCGGCGCACTGGTCAACACCCCGGCCCTGATCGAGGCACTCAAGAGCGGCCAGTTGGGCTATCTGGGGCTGGATGTGTACGAGGAAGAGGCCCAGCTGTTCTTCGAGGACCGCTCCGACCTGCCCTTGCAGGATGACGTACTGGCGCGGCTGCTGACTTTCCCCAATGTGATCATTACCGCCCATCAGGCGTTTCTGACCCGCGAGGCGTTGAATGCGATTGCAGCTACCACGCTGAGCAATATCGCGGCCTGGAAAAACGGCTCGGCGCAAAACCTGATCGAAGGTTGAGTCTGGACTTTGATGCCTGCGTGCTAGCATAGCGACTTACTTGGAGGACCCATGGTCGAACACGATTTTCGCTACAGCCTGCTTAACCCGCAGCACACCCTGATTGAATGCCGCGCTCTGGCGCCGGGCCTGTATCAAGTCACCGGCAACGGTGGCTCGATTCAAGCCGGTGACGTGCTGATTGTGTCCCTCAAGGGCAGCAAGACTTTGTCCATGCGCTTGAGCGTCGACAAGGTCCGACACCTGATCAACCCGCGCGGCCAGTGGGTTGCCGTGACCAAGGGGCCGGTTTTCGGCGAATTGGCGATACATGAATGGCAGGTCAACTGCGATGCTTGCGCCAAGGAGCTGAAATTCGAGTTCGCGGTCGACGCCAAACTCGGCACCAAGGCCCAAAAGCCTGCAGCCACGGCGCGCATTGCCGAGCTGGGCTGGAGCACTGAAGGCAGCAAGCATGTGTGCCCGCAATGCCAAAAGGCTGCGCAATGAAACGTTTGATCCTGCTGGCCGTACTGGGCGCAAGCCTGGTGGGCTGCGCGGGTGACCCGGTGAAGCTGCAGCAGAACCACACCTATGTACTGGAGTGGATCGGTGAGCGCCCGCTGATCGACAACAGCCACCTGACCGTCACCCTGGACGATGCTGGCCGGGCTTATGGCAGTGGCGGTTGCAATCACTGGTTTGCGCCTTACACCCTGGAAGGCGACAAGCTGACCTTTGGTGGCGTGGGCAGCACCCGCAAGGCCTGCGCACCGGCGCTGATGGAGCAGGAGCATCGATTCTTCGAAGCCCTGCAGACCGTCCAGCGCTGGGACATTTCGCCGATCGAGCAGGTGCGCTTCTGGCCTGCCGAAGGCAAGCCGCTGCGGCTTTGGCCGGAAGAAGGCTGATACAGCGCGGCGTTTGAATCGCGAGCAAGCCCGCTCCCACAAGGTTGGCGCCAACCTGTGGGAGCGGGCTTGCTCGCGATGGCTGCGACTCAGGCCCCCCTGAGTTCCTTGATCTTGGCCAGCAGCCCGGCCGCTGTCTGCTCGCCCATCAAGGTCGCCCGTACCTTGCCCTTCTCATCCAGGATATAAGTCACTGGCAACGCTTCACTGCGCGGCAAATCGAACACTTCCGCCGGATCCTGCGCCAGCACGGTGAAGGTGATACCCAGCGCGGTACTCGCGTCGCTCAGTTCCTTACCCTGCAAGCCATCGAAATTGACCCCGAACACCCCCACCGACTGCCCCTGCAGCTGTTTTTCCAGGGAGTTGAGTTCAGGAATCTCGATGCGGCATGGGCCACACCACTCGGCCCAGTAGTTGATAATCTTCCACTGCTTGTCCAGACGCTCCGACGCGATCTTCTGTCCGTGCTGATCGACCCCATAATCATTTCCGCAACCAGCCAGCAATAACGTGGCGGAAACGGCAGCTACTGCCATGAGTCGCTTTAACATGCGTTGATCCTTCCCGGTAAATACAAACAAAAAGCCATTAGCGAGCGGCCATTTACCGCATACGGTTCAGGCGCGCCCGTCAGGCGGGTAGAATAGCCGCCACCTTACGCAAGATGCGACCCGCACATGACCGATCTGACGCTTTATCACAACCCGCGCTGCTCGAAATCCCGCGGTGCGCTCGAACTCCTCGAAGCCCGCGGCCTGACCCCCACCGTGGTGCGCTACCTCGAAACGCCGCTGAGCGCCGCGCAACTGCGCGACCTGCTGGCCAGGCTGAACCTTAGCGCCCGCCAGCTGCTACGCAGCGGTGAAGACGAGTACAAGGCCCTCAACCTGGGCGACAGCAGCCTCAGCGAAGCACACCTGATCGACGCGATGGCGGCCCACCCCAAGTTGATCGAGCGGCCGATCCTGGTCGCAGGCGACAAGGCCGTGATTGGTCGACCACCGGAAAAAATCCTGGAGATCCTGCCGTGAGCGCGCCTTATATTCTGGTTCTGTTTTACAGCCGCAACGGTTCGACCAGCGAAATGGCCCGGCAAATTGCCCGCGGCATCGAGCAGGGCGGCCTTGAGGCCCGCCTGCGCACCGTGCCGGCTATCTCTGCCGAATGCGAAGCCGTGGCCCCGGCCATTCCCGACGACGGCGCGATGTACGCCAGCCTCGACGACCTGAAAAACTGCTCGGGGCTGGCCCTGGGAAGCCCGACCCGCTTCGGCAACATGGCCGCGCCGCTCAAGTACTTTCTCGATGGCACCAGCAACCTGTGGCTGACCGGCGCACTGGTCGGCAAACCGGCGGGTGTGTTCACCTCTACCGCCAGCCTGCACGGCGGCCAGGAAAGCACCCTGCTGTCGATGCTGCTGCCGCTGATGCACCACGGCATGCTGGTTACCGGCCTGCCCTACAGCGAATCGGCCCTGCTCCACACCACCGCGGGTGGCACGCCTTATGGCCCGAGCCATCATGCCGGCGCCGACGGCAAGCGCGGCCTGGACGAGCATGAAATCGCCCTGTGCCGGGCCCTGGGTCAGCGCTTGGCCACTATTGCGCTGAAACTGGAGAGCAACCGTGGCTAAAAAGCCCAAAGTGCTACCGCCCATCGAATGGCTGGAGCCGCGGGTGCGGCTGATGCGCGTAATAAGTCTGGTGTGCTTTTTTGGCCTGATCGGCTTGCTGTGTGCTTACTACCTGATCTTTGCCGACCTGCACGGCGCCCGGCCGTGGGTGATCCTGCTGATCGAACTGGTGCCGTTGATGTTTGTGGTACCCGGCATGCTGATGGGCAGCCCACGCGGGCACTCGTTCACCTGCTATGTGGTCAACCTGTACCTGATCAAGGGGGCGCTGGCGGCATTCGACCCCAACCGCCAGGTGTTCGGCCTGCTGGAAATCGCCGCCAGCGTGGCGGTGTTTGTCAGTGCATTGTTGTTTGTGCGCTGGCGCTACCAGCTGGATCGGCGCCTGAGCGGCGAGTGATGCCGCTGTTGTGGGAGCGGGCTTGCTCGCGAGGCAGACGACTCGGTGTATCAGGTACATCGAGGCGCTGCCATCGCGGGCAAGCCTCGCTCCCACAGGCTTTTGGCCACTCACCAAGCCTGCTTAGTGATTCACCGTAAACGCCAGCATCTGTGACAGCTGGCACATTGGCCGGCCACTCTCGGCGTGCCACTGGTTGAAGGCGTTCTGCACAATTGCCAGGTCGCGCAAGCTGGTCGGCGCCTTGTCCACCAGCTTCTGCGCGTTCAGCGCGGCCACCACGTCATAGCTGGGCACAAAAGTGTCCTTGCCGACCATGCGCAAAAAACGCGGGGCCGACAAACCACCCAGCTGATGCCCATGCTTGGCCAGGTACTTCCACAACCCGACGATATCGGTCACTGGCCAGTCGGCGATAAACGCGCCGAAACTGCCGTGCTCGTGGGCGATATCGAGCACCATCTGGGCATTGCGCGGCACGCTTTTAAGCTTGCCCAGGTGGCGGATGATCCGCGCATCCTGCATCAGCCGCTCCAGGTGCTCAGCCCCCATCAGCACCACTTTTTCCGGGTCAAAACCAAAGAACACTTCTTCAAATACTGGCCACTTGGCATCGACCACACTGTGCTTGAGCCCGGCACGGAAGACGCGCAGGGCCAGGGTCGACAGGTAGCGATCGTCGCTGATCCGGCGCAATTGTTCCGCGGTTTTCGGGACGGGCAATTGGGCTTCAAGTGCGGCTGACGAACCAAAACGGTTCAAACAGTATTCGTGCAGCCATTTGTAGTCGCGCATGCCCTCTCCTCTTGGCAATTACAGGTTGAGCAAGTTGACGAAGCGCGGCGTGGCACTTTCGTCGATCTTCAGGCTCGCAAAATCAAACAGGTTACGGTCCGCCAATTGCGACGGGATCACGTTCTGCAGGCTGCGAAAGATACTCTCGGTGCGGCCCGGCGTCTTGCGGTCCCACTCCTGGAGCATGTCCTTGACCACCTGGCGTTGCAGGTTTTCCTGGGAACCACAGAGGTTGCACGGGATGATCGGAAACTGCTGCCAGTCGGAGTAGGCCTGGATGTCCTTCTCGTTGCAGTACGCCAGCGGGCGGATCACCACGTTGCGCCCGTCATCGGAGCGCAGCTTGGGCGGCATCGCCTTGAGTGTGCCGTTGAAGAACATGTTGAGGAAGAAGGTCTCAACGATGTCATCGCGATGATGCCCCAGGGCCATCTTGGTCGCGCCGATCTCATCGGCAAAGGTGTACAAGGTGCCACGGCGCAGGCGCGAACACAGTGAGCAGGTGGTCTTGCCTTCGGGGATCAGTTCCTTGACCACCGAGTAAGTGTCTTTTTCGACGATGTGATATTCCACGCCCAGCGACTTGAGGTAGGCCGGCAGCACGTCCTCGGGGAAACCCGGCTGCTTCTGGTCCATGTTCACCGCCACGATCTCGAACTGGATCGGCGCCACTTTTTGCAGGTGCAGCAACACATCGAGCAGGGTGTAGCTGTCTTTGCCGCCCGACAGGCAGACCATCACCTTGTCGCCATGCTCAATCATGTTGAAGTCGGCAATTGCCTCACCGGTCAATCGACGCAGGCGTTTCTGGAGTTTGATTTGAGAGACCGAGTGAGTGCCCATAGCGCTTCAATTCCGCGAGTTAAGACCAAAAGCCGGGGATTTTACCGAAAAAAACCGAGCGACGAACCCCTTGCCTGCCTAAAGACGCCAATGCAATAAGCCCGCAGCTGACAGCACAATAAGCTCTAAGGAGGCGGATATAGGGGGCGGCAGGTTTCCTATACTGGTTATCAAGGCCGCACGCCTGTCTGCTTCTCAATACCTTATGGCTGCGCGACCGGCACGCGTCCCACTGGAGGCGATGCGTCTTATACAGGAGCGACAGCCATGATCCATCACGTTGTGGGCCTTTTCACCCACCCCGATAAAGAATGGCGCGAAATCCGTGGAGATGCCGAAGAAAGCATCGGTCATATGTATTTCACGCATACGTTAATTCTGGCAGCGATTCCGGCCGTTTCTGCGTTTATCGGTACAACCCAGGTGGGCTGGGTGATCGGTAGCCGCGCACCGGTGATGCTGACACTGGACAGTGCCTTGTGGATGACCCTGATGTCCTACGTCGCCATGCTGGCGGGCGTGGGTGTAATGGGCGCATTTATCCACTGGATGGCGCGTACCTACGATGCACAACCCAGCCTGCAGCGTTGCGTGGCCTTTGCCACCTACACCGCTACACCGCTGTTTATTGGCGGGCTGGCGGCGCTGTATCCGCATATGTGGCTGGGCATGATGGTGGGCACCGCCGCCATTTGCTACACGGTGTACCTGCTGTATGTGGGCCTGCCGACCTTTATGAACATAGACCCGGATGAAGGCTTCCTGTTTTCCAGCTCGGTGCTGGCAGTGGGCCTGGTGGTGCTGGTGGCGATCATGGCCTTTACCGTGATTGTCTGGGGCCTGGGTGTCGGGCCGGTTTATACCAATTAACCGGCACTACCTGTAGTCGCTGCCGCAGGCTGCGATAAGGGGCGCAGGACCTTTAAAACAGGTCGCTATGCACCCCATCGCAGCCTGCGGCAGCGACTACAGCGTTTGCAGAGTGACCGCTCGGCACCTCGATACTTCGGAACCCCCACCGCTTGCGGCATAATCGCTGGCTCTGGAGAACCGAACCGCATGCCCGAGTTGCTCAATACCCGCGTCGAAGACTGTTTCCAACAGGCCGAAGTGTTTTTCAAACGCCCCTTCAAACGCCCCGTCGTCAGTTTCAAGCTGCGCGGGCAAAAAGCCGGGGTCGCCCATTTGCATGAAAACCTGCTGCGCTTCAACCCGCAGCTGTACCGTGAAAACAGCGAAGACTTCCTCAGGCAGACCGTCCCCCACGAAGTGGCGCACCTGGTTGCCCATCAGTTGTTTGGCGAACGTATCGCGCCCCACGGCGAAGAATGGCAATTGATCATGCGCGGGGTGTACGAACTGCCGCCCAATCGCTGTCATACCTACGCCATCAACCGGCGCAGCGCCACGCGCTATATCTACCGTTGCCCGTGCCCGGACAGCGACTTTGCGTTTTCCGCCCAGCGCCACGCCCTGGTCAAGCAAGGCCGCGGCTATCTGTGCCGCCGCTGCCGCAATACGCTGGTGTTCAGCGGCCTGACCCGGGTCGAATAAGCAGGTATAAAAAAACCCATCCGAAGATGGGTTTTTTATGCGCTCAGACTTACTTGAGCAGCACCGGGGCCGGGCCTTCAGCCACACCCAGGTCATCTTGCGGGCGGGTATCTTCCAGCGGACGACCGCCAGAGTTCAGCTCGGTTTGCAGGGTGTCGGTGTCCAGTTCCTTGACCCACTTGGCCACCACCAGGGTTGCCACCGCGTTACCGATCAGGTTGGTCAGGGCACGGGCTTCCGACATGAAGCGGTCGATACCCAGGATCAGCGCCAAACCGGCTACCGGCAAGTGGCCTACAGCCGACAGGGTGGCCGCCAGCACGATAAAGCCGCTACCGGTTACGCCCGCAGCACCTTTGGACGACAGCAACAGCACCAGCAACAGGGTGATCTGGTGCGTGATGTCCATATGGGTGTCAGTCGCCTGGGCGATAAACACGGCGGCCATCGTCAGGTAGATCGAAGTGCCGTCGAGGTTGAACGAGTAACCGGTCGGGATCACCAGGCCCACTACCGATTTCTTCGCGCCCAGGCGCTCCATTTTCACCAGCATGCGTGGCAGCGCCGATTCCGACGAGGACGTGCCCAGCACAATCAGCAGCTCTTCACGGATGTAGCGGATCAGCTTGATCACGCTGAAGCCGTGAGCCCGGGCGATGCCGCCCAGGACGATCAGCACGAACAGCACGCAGGTGATGTAGAAGCAGATCATCAACTGGCCCAGCTGTACCAGCGAGCCGACCCCGTAGGCGCCGATGGTGAAGGCCATCGCACCCAGCGCACCGAGTGGCGCCAGCTTCATGATCATGTTGATGATGTTGAACATCACATGGGCGAAACGGTCGATGAAGTCCAGTACCGGCTTGCCGTAGGCGCCCAGGCGGTGCAGGGCAAAGCCGAACAGTACCGAGAACATCAGCACTTGCAGGATATCGCCATTGGCAAAAGCGCCAACAATGGTCGACGGGATGACGTTGAGGATAAAGCCGACGATGCTCTGATCAGCGCCTGCGGTCACATAGGCCGCGACTTTCGAGGCGTCCAGGGTGGACACGTCGATATGCATGCCAGCGCCAGGCTGAACCACGTTAACCACGATCAGGCCGATCAACAGCGCGATGGTCGACACCACTTCAAAGTACAGCAAGGCATAACCGCCGGTCTTGCCGACCGATTTCATGCTCTGCATGCCGGCAATACCGCTGACCACCGTACAGAAAATAATGGGCGCGATGACCATCTTGATCAGTTTGATAAAGCCATCACCCAGCGGTTTGAGAGCAACACCGGTTTCCGGGTAGTAATGGCCCAGCAAGATACCGATAGCGATCGCTACGATTACTTGCACATACAGGGATTTGTACAGTGGCTGACGAGTCGTCATTGCAAAGTTCCTCAAGTGCATCACTCAATCATCATTCCGTCTGAGACTGGTGACACCTAAAGCGCGAACCCTCCTGTACTTGGAGGGATTTGTTTTTGGGGCTGCTCTTACGGCAGACCTCTCGCACTTATTGCAAGCTGTGGGCCACATTGCACAAAAGCCGCGCAATGGCCTGTGGAGCCTGAGCCTGTAGGACTTTACGTATTGTTTTTTCAGGACAGCACTTGGCGGGAATCCGCCCATTAGGCGTGTTGAAGTGCAGGAGGTGGCGGATATCCGCCCAGGCTTGCAAGGTTCGCTTACGCTTGACGACCTGCGATACCGGCACCGCCAGCATTTCTGCAAAACCGCGTCGACCCCATCGCGGGCAAGCCCGCTCCCACATTGATCTGGCAAGACCAAGGCTCTCTGAGCCCCCCCCATAACCTGTAGGAGCTGGCTTGCCTGCGATGCAGGCGACGCGGTGGGTCTGCCTGCACGCGGTGATGTCATTTCACAGGTTTCACCCCGCCGGAAAATGAATCCGGAACGCCGCCCCGCCCAATGACGAGTCGTCCAGGGTCAGCATGGCGTCATAACTTTCAATGATGTCCTTGACCACCGCCAGGCCTATGCCCTGCCCCGGATGCTGGCGGTCGAGGCGCTCGCCACGCTGCAAGATGCGCGCACGCTGATCCGGCGGCACGCCCGGGCCGTCGTCTTCCACGCAGACTTCAATGCCGTGGGCATTGCGGTGCAGGCTGATGCGAACCTGGCTCAGGCACAGCCGATAGGCGTTTTCCAACAGGTTGCCGAGCAATTCCAGCAAGGCATTTTGCTCGATCGGCAGATGGCTCAGTTCAGGGATGTCGTAGCTGACCTTGACGCCCTTGTCGCGGTACACCTTGTCCAGCGTGTTGCACAGACTCTGTACCACGGGCAGCACTTCGACCTGATGACGCACCAGGCCGCTCTTGCGCAAGCTGGCACGCTGCAACTGATAACCGATCTGTTGGTTCATGCGCTCGATCTGGCTTTGCAGCACCCAGGCCTGTTCACGATCGGCCGGGCGCTGGGCCATGCTCTCGCTTACCCCCTGCAACACCGCCAACGGGGTTTTCAGGCTGTGGGCCAGATCATCAAGGGAATCACGATAGCGCGTGCGCTGCTCGCGCTCGCTTTGCAGCAAGCGGTTCAAGGAACCGGTCAGGCGCAGCAATTCGCGCGGATGCTGCTCGCTGAGGCTCTGGCGGGTGCCGGTTTCGATTTCATCCAGTTCCTGACTCAAACGTCGCAAGGCGCGTAACCCCCACGTCAGACCAATCCATAGCAATGCCAGCAGCACAATCAAAGCTGCGCCGAACCCCAGATAAAGATTTTCCCGCAGGCCTTCCAGCGTGCGGTTGTATTCGCGCATCGGTTGCAGGGCGACAAAGCTGAAGGCCGCACTTTTGCCGCCTAGCAGCTTGACCTCCACGTCGTAGACAAAGAACTCTTCGCCGTTGGCCTCGCGAATGCTCGCAAATTCATTGCCGCGCCCGTCATAGCGCGGCCGGTAGTTGATGGTTTCTTCCTGGGTGGCGCGTGAGCGCCACACCAGTTGCCCGTCGCGGTCATAGATGTAGCCCAGCAGGCGACTGTCTGGCAGGTCGAACTGCTCATCCGGCAGCAGCGCCGGCATCTTGAGACGGTTCTTTTCCATCTTTGCCGCTGAAATCAGCGTGGTGACATCTGACGCCAAACGCTGCTCGATGGCGTCCTTGAGCGCCAGACTGAACGCTCCCTGCATCGCTGGCAGCAATGCCAGCATAAACAACACGGCCAATAAGGTTGCCGCCAGCATCAATCGAACGCGTAGCGAACGAATCATCGGCAGCGCTCAGTAAACAAGTACCCCAGGCCGCGCACTGTATCGATTGGTTTAAAACCGTTTGCCCCCTCCAGCTTGCGTCGCAGGCGCCCGACCAGCACCTCGATCACATTCGGATCACGTTCCTCGTCATCCGGGTACAGCTGCTCCATCAGTCGGTCCTTGGCCACCACTTGCTGGTGATGGCGCATCAGGTATTCAAGAATCCGGTATTCATAGGCGGTCAGCGCCAGCGGCTCGCCGTCAAGCACCGCCTGTTTGCGGTTGATGTCCAGCACCAGTGCCCCGGCCACGATGGTCGGTTGGGTAAAGCCACTGGAGCGGCGCAGCAAGGCATTGAGCCGCGCATCCAGTTCTTCGAACTGGAACGGCTTGACCACATAATCGTCCGCACCTGCGGCCAGCCCTTCGACCTTGTCCTGCCAATTGCCACGCGCAGTGAGGATAAGGATCGGAAACGTCTTGCCCCGGGCGCGCAACTGGCGAATCAGCTCCAGGCCGCCAAGCCCCGGCAGGCCCAGGTCAATCATCGCCAGATCATGGTTGAACTGCTCGGTCTGGTACAACGCCTCTTCGGCATTGGCCACCGCTTCGACCACATGGCCACTTTCTGTCAGACGGGTTTGCAAGTGATGGCGCAGCAACGCCTCATCTTCAACCACCAGCAATTTCATCGCGCTCTCCCAAGCCAATCCGCGTCTCTAAGGACGTGTGTCCTATACAGCCTAGCTACACAGTAAGTCGTGTGCCCTGAACAGACTCTGAACAATTGCACAGCCGGGCCAAGCCCCGGCACAATGGCGCCATGAACCGACTTCCCGCCCTGCCTGCCTGCTGCACGCCGCTGCGCGCCGACTGGCCCTTGCCAGACACGCTGGCTGCCAGTGCCTGGCTAAGCACCGACTTTATCCCTGCCCAGCTGGAAGACGATGACTTTGCCCGCAGCAACATAGACATGCCGGCGAGTATTCAACGCTCTGTGGCCAAACGCCAGGCCGAATTTCTGGCCGGGCGCCTGTGCGCCCGCGCAGCCATGCTGCAACTGGATGGCACTCTGGCCGCCCCCGGCTTGGGCGAAGACCGCGCCCCCGTTTGGCCCGCCCATATCTGCGGCGCCATCACCCACAGCAAAGGCCGCGCTGCGGCCCTGGTGGCATTGCGGCGCGACTGGCAAGGGCTGGGCATCGACCTGGAAACCCTGCTCAGCCCAGAACGCGCCCAGCGCCTGGCCAAGGAAATCCTCACCCCCGACGAACTTGCGCGCATGCTCGCCGGGCCTGCCGAGCAGATCGCGCTGCTGGTCACCCTGACCTTTTCGGTCAAGGAAAGCCTGTTCAAGGCACTGTTCCCGCTGGTGCAAAAGCGCTTCTATTTTGAGCACGCCGAAGTCCTTAACTGGACGCCCGAAGGTCATGTGCGCTTGCGCCTGCTCACCGACCTGTCTACCGATTGGCAACACGGCAGCGAACTGGATGCGCAGTTTGCTCTGGTTGACGGGCAATTGCTCACCGTGGTGGCGATAAAAGCCTGACCCCTGCTGCCCTGTGGGCGCTGAACACGCCTGCCATGTTATCGTTCGCCCCCCTCTTTTCGAGCGTTTGCCACCATGCCTGTGATGTCTCGCGCCCTGCGTCTGGCGCTGTATTGCCTGCTGATCGTGGCCGCAGCAGCTCTGGCTGGCGGCTGGGCGATGCGTCAGGCCGAGCGCCATGCCCTGGAAGAAAGCGCCAGGCGCGGGCCAGAGCAACTGAGCCTGTATGCCAACTCGCTGCACACCCTGATCGAACGCTATCGCGCCCTGCCGGCTGTACTGGCGCTGGACGCCGAACTGGTCAACGCCCTGAGCAACCCGGTCACGCCCGAGGTACAGGCCGCCCTCAACCGCAAACTGGAACGCATCAACGGCGCGGCGCAGTCCTCGACCCTGGAACTGCTCGACAGCAGCGGGCTGGCAGTGGCCGCCAGCAACTGGAACACCTCCAACAGCTATGTGGGCCACAACTACGGTTTCAGGCCCTACTTCAGCCAGACCCGCAGCCAGGGTAGCGGCAGCTTTTACGCGGTGGGCGTGACCAGTGGCATCCCGGGGTATTTTCTGTCCAGCGCTGTGCTCGATGCTGACGGCCGCTTTCTCGGGGCAATGGTGGTCAAACTCGAGTTTCCGCAACTGGAACGGGAATGGAGCCACGGCAACGACATCCTGCTGGTCAGTGATGCCCGGGGCATCCTTTTCATTGCCAACCAGCCCGGCTGGCGCTATCGCCATCTGCGCCCGTTGAGCGACAGCGACCGCAGTGCCATTGCCAGCACCCGCCAATACCACAAGCAGCCATTGACCCTGATGCACACCCGCACCTTGCGCAGCTTTTCCGACAATAGCGTCCTGACCCGGGTCGACGGCCCGCAGGGTCGGGCCGATTATGTGTGGAGTTCTCTGCCACTGAGCACCGAGGGCTGGACCCTGCACCTGCTGCAACGCCCCCAGGCCGCAGCCGATGACCGGCGCAATGCCGCCCTGGCCGGTATCGGCCTGTGGCTGGCCCTGGTGTTTCTGGCACTGTTTCTGCTGCAGCGCTGGCGGCTGGCCCGTTTGCGCCAGCGCAATCGCGAAGAGCTGGAGCAACTGGTGCAGGCCCGTACCCAGGATCTGCGCACGGCCCAGGATGGCCTGGTACAGTCGGCGAAACTGGCGGCACTGGGGCAAATGTCAGCGGCGCTGGCCCACGAAATCAACCAGCCATTGACCGCCCAGCGCATGCAGCTGGCAACTCTGCGCCTGTTGCTCGACCACGGCCGCATCGACGATGCTTATAAAGCCCTGGCGCCCCTGGAACAGATGCTTACGCGCATGGCCGCCCTCACCGGCCACCTGAAAACCTACGCCAGGCAAAGCCCCAGCGGTCTGCGCGAAAAGCTGGATCTGGCCACTGTGGTGGATCAAGCCTTGCAACTGCTGGAGCCGCGCCTGAAGGACGAGCAGATCGACCTGCAGGTCAACCTGCAACGCCCGGCTTGGGTACGCGGCGATGCCATCCGCCTGGAGCAGGTGCTGATCAACCTGCTGCGCAATGCCCTGGACGCCATGCGTGACAAACCGCGCAAGCGCCTTGAGATCCGCATCGAAGCCGACCAGCAACTGTGGTGCCTGACCGTGACCGACAGTGGCGGCGGAATTGACGAGCAGCACTTGGGTAAAATCTTCGACCCGTTCTTCACCACCAAGCCTGTGGGCGACGGACTGGGTTTGGGGCTGGCGGTGTCTTACGCCATTGTTCACGAAATCGGCGGCCGCTTGACTGCTTGCAACCACGCGGATGGTGCGCAATTCACGCTGACGCTGCCCATCGCACAGGAATCTTGAAACATGCTCAATTCGGTGATCGTGGTCGATGACGAGGCCAGTATTCGCAATGCCGTGGAGCAGTGGCTGAGCCTGAGCGGCTTTGACGTGCAGTTGTTCACCTGCGCCGAAGACTGTCTTGGTCAGTTGCCAGCGCACTTTGCCGGGGTGATTGTCAGCGATGTGCGCATGCCGGGCATGGGTGGTCTGGCCCTGCTCAACCGCTTGCAGCAACTGGATGCAGACTTGCCGGTGATCCTGCTGACCGGCCACGGCGATGTGCCGATGGCAGTGGAGGCCATGCGCGCAGGTGCCTACGACTTTTTGGAAAAGCCCTTCAGCCCCGAAGCATTGCTTGGCAGCCTGCGCCGCGCGCTGGAAAAACGTCAGTTGATCCTGGAAAACCGTCGCTTGCACGAACAAGCCGACCTGCGTGAGCAGATCGACGGGCGCCTGCTGGGGGTATCGCGCAGCTTGCAGACCTTGCGCCGCCAGGTGCTGGAGCTGGCGCCGCTGCCGGTCAATGTGCTGATTCGCGGCGAGACTGGCAGCGGCAAGGAACTGGTCGCCCGCTGCCTGCATGATTTTGGTCCGCGGGCCGACAAGCCCTTTGTCGCCCTCAACTGCTCGGCCATCCCCGAGCAGTTGTTTGAAGCCGAATTGTTTGGCCACGAAAGCGGCGCCTTTACCGGCGCCCAGGGCAAGCGCATCGGCAAGCTGGAGTACGCCGATGGTGGCACCCTGTTTCTGGATGAAATCGAAAGCATGCCGCTGGCCCAGCAAGCCAAATTGCTGCGGGTGCTGCAGGAGCAAAAGCTCGAGCGCCTGGGTTCCAACCAGAGCATCAGCGTGAATTTGCGGGTGGTTGCCGCGACCAAACCCGACCTCCTCGACGAAGCCCGCGCCGGACGCTTTCGTGAAGACCTGGCCTATCGCCTGACTGTGGCCGAGTTACGCCTGGCACCGCTGCGGGAGCGGCGCGAGGACATTGCCTTGTTGTACGACGCCTTTTCCCGCCATGCCGCTGAACGCCTGGGGCGCAGCCTACAAGTGCTGAGCGGCCCGCAGCTGGCGCGTTTGCTCTGCCACGCCTGGCCCGGCAACGTGCGCGAACTGGCCAACGTGGCCGAGCGGGATGTGCTGGGGTTGGGCGAGCCGCAACTGCCCGACACCGACGTGGGGCAATCGCTGGTGGCACAACAGGAAGCCTTTGAGGCGCAATGCCTGCGCGCGGCACTGACCCGGCACAAGGGCGATATCAAGGCCGTACTCCATGAGCTGCAACTGCCGCGGCGTACCCTGAATGAAAAAATGCAGCGCCACGGCCTGGTGCGTGAAGCGTTTTTGAGTGCCGAATAAGCCCCTCGCCGTACCCAGGGGCTTTTGACCTGCCCTAGCGCGCCTTGTCCTCACGCCCGCGCAGCACCTGGTCGGGCATCGCCAGTGCGGCCGCCAGCCCCAGCAACGACACCGCCGCGCTGATGCTCAACAACTGACGAAAAGTCAGCAGCAGCTCTGCCCGCAGGCTTTGCAGGGCCGGACCCTGAACCTGGCTGAGGCTGTCGAGCAACACATTGCCCGAGCTGCCTTCGCCAATCAGCGGCTGGCCCATGACCGGCACCGGCAATGAACCGTGCAGCAGCGCCAGCAACAGGGCCGACATCAACGCCACCCCCATCGCCCCGCCCAACGCACGGAACAGGTTGGTGGTGCTGGTCGCCACGCCAATATCGTGCTGTTGCACCGAGTTCTGCGCGCCCACCAGCGACGTCGGAAACTGCATGCCGCTGGCAATCCCGCTGAACAACATAAACACGCCACTCAACCATTCGGCGCCGGGCGGGCTGAAGGCCATGCCCAGAATGGACAGGGGCATCAGCACCGCCCCGCTCAGGATCATCGGCTTGTAACGCCCGGTCACCGAAGTCATGCGCCCGGCGAAGTAGGCCCCCATCGGCAGCCCGATGGCCAGCGGCAACAGGTGCAAGGCCGCACTGTCGGCACCGGCGCCGGTGATGCTCTGATAGCGCAGCGGCATCAGCACAATCAGGGAAATGGCCTGGAAGCTGGTGAAAAATACCGTACACCAGCACAGCACCGCATTGCGGTTGGCAAACAGGTGCATGGGCAGCAGCGGCTCTGGCGTGCGCCGTTCATGCCAGACAAACAGCGCCAGGGCGATCAGCGCCACCCCCAGAAAGCCTGCCACTTGCGGGTCACGCCAGCTTTGGCCCTGCCCGATAAACGTGATGCTCAGCAGCAGTGAGGTCAGGCCGAAGATCATCAGCATCGTGCCCAGGTAATCAATAATGGGTTTGCGCTGCGGCACGGGCAGGCCGACCAGGGTGCGGTGGGAAATCCACCAGGCCGCCAGCCCCAGTGGCAGGTTGATCAGAAATACCCAGCGCCATGACAGGTACTCGGTCATATAGCCACCCAGCACCGGCCCGGCGACACTGGCCAGGGCATACATGCTACTGAAGTAACCCTGGTAACGGCCGCGCTCACGGGGCGGCACGATATCGCCGATGATCGCCTGGCTGACCGAGATCATACCGCCGGCGCCAATGCCCTGAATGATCCGCGCCAGTACCAATTGCTCCATGTTTTGCGCCAGCCCGCAAAACAGCGAGGCCAGGGTAAACAGGCCCATGCCGAACAGCATCAGGCGCCGGCGCCCGTACAGGTCACCGAGCTTGCCGTAGATCGGCACCGCGACGGTCATGGCCACCATATAACCGGATATCACCCACGCCAGCTGGCTGACATCCTTGAACTGGGCAGAAATGGCGGGCATGGAAACGGCGACGATGGTCTGATCCAGCGCCCCCAGAAAAATCGCCAGCATCAGGGCGATCAGAATGCTGCGAATGGCCGGTTTGGCCTGGGGAGGCTGGTTCAGACTGGTCACGAGAACACCTGTAGGCGCAAAGCTTGAATCGGATGGCCCTCAGTGTACTCGATAGGCTCCTATTCGATAGCTTCGTAAGGGAGACCGACGTAATTTTCTGCAATGGTGGTGCGACCTGCCTCGGAGTCGACGAAATATGCCAGCTCGCTGTCAGCAATACGCTGGCTGAAGCCGTCGCTGTCCGGGAAGCGGTGCAGCATCGAGGTCATCCACCACGAAAAGCGCTCGGCCTTCCAGATTCGTCGCAGGCACACCTCGGAATAGCGTTCCAGCAACTCGGTACGACCCTCGGTGTAGACCTTGCACAACATATTGAACAAGGTGCTGACATCGCTGGCGGCCAGGTTCAGGCCCTTGGCCCCGGTCGGCGGCACGATATGGGCGGCATCCCCCAGCAGAAACAGGCGCCCGTACTGCATCGGTTCAACGACAAAACTGCGCAAGGGCGCGATGCTTTTTTCGATGGATGGGCCCGTCACCAACTGCTCGGCCAACGCCTTTGGCAGCCGGGTTTTCAGTTCGGCCCAGAAGCGCTGATCAGACCAGTCCTCGACTTTTTCTTCTGCCGGCACCTGCAAGTAATAGCGGCTACGGCTGGCCGAGCGCTGGCTGCACAGGGCAAAGCCGCGCTCGTGGCGGGCATACACCAGTTCGTCATTGACTGGCGGAGTGTCGGCCAGTACCCCGAGCCAGCCAAAGGGATACACCCGTTCGAAAATTTTCAGCACATCACTCGGAATCGACTGACGTGCGACGCCGTGAAAACCATCGCAGCCCGCAATGTAATCGCAGTCCAGGCGCACGCTTTCGCCTTCTTTATCGAAGGTGACGTAAGGCGCATCGGTTCTCATATCGTGGGGCTGAACGTTGCTGACGCTGTACAGGGTGTGCGCACCAACAGCTTCGCGGGCCGCCATAAGGTCGCGGGTGACTTCGGTCTGGCCATACACCATCACAGTCTTGCCGCCGGTCAGGCCCTTGAGGTCGATATGCACCCGGCGATCATCCAGGGCCAACTCAAAGCCGGTATGCACCAACCCTTCGGCGTCCATGCGCTGGCTGACACCGGCCTGGCGCAACAGGTCGACCATGCCCTGCTCCAGCACTCCGGCGCGAATCCGCCCGAGCACATAGTCGCCGCTCTGGCGTTCGAGGATCACGTTATCAATCCCGGCGTTGTGCAGCAGTTGACCGAGCAGCAGCCCCGCAGGACCCGCTCCGATAATGGCGACTTGAGTTCTCATTGTTATTGTCTCGCGTAGCCTCGACCCCGTGGGGCGAGCAGGTTCTTATAGGTGTGTGCCTGTATTTTTCGCTTGCGAGCGCAGCAAATGAAGGTGATAACCACGGCATTACCGGTACTTTTCGCCAATCGGTGCGATTATCGGCTTACAACCCGACAACAGGTACGGCGCCAATGATTCCTTCAATCCCGGTGTTCAAGCTTTACGGTGAGCAGCAGGACTGGCTCAGCCCTGACCTGTTGCACTGCGAAACCATCTCGCTGCGCAGCCGCGTCCACGATTGGGAGATCCGCCCCCATCGGCATGCTGACCTGTGCCAGTTGCTCTATGTGCACAAGGGTCGAGCGCAGGTTGAAGTCGAGGGCCAGCGCCATGTTCTGGAGCAATCGGCGATTCAGGTCATCCCGCCTCTGTGCGTCCACGGGTTTCAGTTTTCGCCGAACGTGGAAGGCTTTGTCCTGACCCTGGCCGCGCCGCTGGTGGCGCAGTTGCAAGCCCAGCTGGGCGGCAACATCAGTCTGTTGCAGCGGGTCGCCAGTTACCCCGCAGGCAAGGACAGTGATTACCTCAACAACCTGTTCAGTGAGGTGCAACGCGAATATGTCGGCGCACAGCCTGCCCGCGACATGCTCTTGCAGTCGCTGATCAGTGTGCTGCTGGTATGGGTGGCGCGCCAGGTGATCCAGCGTCGTGAGGCGCGGCAGTTGTTACCACGGGGGCGCGAGTATCTGGGCCTGTTCAATCAGCAGGTCGAGGCGCAGTTCCGCCAGCAACCCGGTGTTGAGCAGTTGGCACATCAGGTGGGCATTTCAGTGGCGCACTTGAACAGCATCTGCCGCGAACTGGCGAGGCAGTCGGCCTTGCAGATCATCCATCAGCGGCTGTTATTGGAGGCCAAGCGACATTTGATCTATACACCGCTGACCATCAGCGAAGTGGCTGACAGCCTGGGGTTTGCAGACCCGGCATATTTTGCGCGGTTTTTCCGACGCTTGACCGGGACATCGCCCAGTGCGTTTCGAGAAGGGCGGACTGACATGATCAGCCCGCCCTGACACTCTGGTGTTTGCTACCTCAGAGCGCTGAACATGGCATTGCAGTGCGCGCCATTGCAACTGGCGGTCAATCCGGCTGCCTGGCGGGTTTGCTCGGCGCGGTAGCAAGCGCTTGCAAACAGGACAGCGGCAGCGAAAACGATAAAAACGGTCATGCATCTTGTTCTTGTTTTGGTAGTCATGGCATTGGCTCCCTTGACGTCACAGCTTTGAGGCTAGTTCAGACACAGGTTCTTGCCATACCAGTTGTACGAGTGGTTGCGCCCGATTTCATCCTTCAAATGGACTATGTACCCAAATCCTGTAGTCGCTGAGGAGCGCAGCGAGGCTGCGAGCGGTTGCGAGCGGTTGCGAGCGGTTGCGGAGCAAACGTAAAGTCGGGTTGTGCAATGTTTCAGGTAAATCGTGGACTCAGGTTTCACGACGGCTACGCCGCCGATCGCAGCCTCGCTGCGCTCCTCAGCGACTACAAGTCTTTATCCCACTCCGGTTCATCGGCAAAGCGCTCGGCCAGGAAGTCGAGCATGCTGCGCAGCGTGGCCGGCATATGTTTGCGCGAGGCGTATACCGCGTAGATATTCATCAGCCGCGGCTCGGCGTCCGGCAGCAGGCGTACCAGTTCACCGCGTTGCACAAAAACCCCCGCCTGGTAGCTGGGCAGCAGCGAAATTCCCGCGCCCGCCAGTGTGGCACTCAACAGGGTGCTGGCTTCGTTGGCGCTGATATTGCCCTGCACCGGTACCGACACCTCCTCACCCGCGCAAGTGAAATGCCACAGGCTCTTGCCGTAGTAGGAATGGGTCAGGCAGTTGTGCCCACTGAGGTCATCGACCTGTTGCGGCGCCGGGTGTTGACGCAAATAGGTCGGGGATGCGCAAAGCACTGAGCGACAAACGGTCAGCTTGCGGGCGATCAGGCTCGGGTCCAGGTCATTGCTGGTGCGAATCGCCAGATCGATGCGTTCATCCACCAGATTGACCGTGCGATCGAGCATCTGCAGGTCGATACTGACCTGCGGGTAAAGCCGCACATAGTCGGTGACGGCCGCCGCCAGTTGCGCCTGGCCGAACGAGGTGCTGACGCTGATGCGCAACAACCCCCGTGGTGCATCACTGGGCACATCCACGGCGGCCTGCATGTCGTCGGCCAGTTCCAGCAACTGCCGACAGCGCGGCAGGGTTTCATTGCCGGCGGCGGTCAGGCTCAGCTTGCGCGTGGTGCGGTGCATCAGGCGTGCCCCCACCCATTCTTCAAGTTCGGCCAGATAGCGCGAAACCACCGGGCGCGACAGGTCCAGGTGATCAGCAGCAGCTGACTGGCTGCCAAGGTCGACGACGGTGACAAACACCCGCATTGCAATAAGACGATCCATGATCTGCCCGATATCTGAAACAAACTATGTTCAAGCATCGCATTTTTAGTTCTTGATCGGGCAACTAAGCTCTGTCCATCGCCGATCTTGGCCATTGACTCAGGAATCACCCATGAGCGGATTTTCCACCCTTCGTCGTTTTGTTCTCAGCGCTGTGATGCTGGGCTTTGCCGCCCATGCTGCGGCGGCTCCGGCGCCCTTGACCCTGGATGTGTACAACCCGGGGGCGGCGGCGATTTTCCCGGTGTCGTCAGTGCTGGTCAGTGGCGAGAAGGACGCCATCCTGGTCGACGCCCAATTTGGCAAGGCCCAGGCCCGGCAAGTGGTCGACAAGATTCGCGCCAGTGGCAAGCACCTGACCACCATCTACATCAGCCACGGCGACCCGGACTACTATTTCGGCCTGGAGACCCTGACCCAGGCGTTCCCGGACGCCAAGGTGGTGGCCCCGGGGCCGGTGGTCGAGCACATCAACCAGACCAAAGACGCCAAACTGGCATTCTGGGGCCCGCAAATGGGCGCCGATATGCCGCAAAAGCTCATCGTGCCGCAGGTGCTCAAGGGCAACACCCTGGACCTGGAAGGACATGAGCTGGATATCGTCGGCCTGAGCGGGCGCCAGCCGGACCGTACTTTTGTGTGGATCCCTTCGATCAAGGCGGTGGTCGGTGGCGTGGTCGTGGCTGACAACCTGCATGTCTGGATGGCCGATACCCAGACCCCGCAATCGCACAAACAATGGCTGGCCACCCTTAAACGTATCGACAGCCTGCAACCGAAAATCGTGGTACCGGGCCATTACCTGGGTGACAGCGACCGGTCGTTGAAAGCCGTGTATTTCACCCGTGACTACATCAAGGCGTTCGATGAGGAGGCGCTAAAGGCCAGCAACTCGGGCGAACTGATTGCAGCCATGAAAAAACGCTACCCGGACCTGGGCGAAGAGTCTTCATTGGAGCTGAGCGCCAAGGTGGCCAAGGGCGAAATGAAGTGGTGAATGCAGAACCTGCGTAGCAGCTGCCGAAGGAACAAGGCTGCGTCCGGCGTAAGGCGTCACCCCGACGCAGCCGTCGTGAAATCAGATACTGCGGTGTGCCAGTCAGATCCGGATTCCAGGGTTTACGGTCGCTGCGCAACCGAACGCAGCCTCGTTCCTACGGCAGCTGCTACGGGCCTTGAACTGAATGTTTGACGTTACTACCTACTCACTGGAGAACATCATGAGCAAGATCGCAATCATCGGGGCTACCGGCCGTGCTGGCAGCCAACTGCTGGAAGAAGCCCTGCGTCGTGGCCACAGTGTCACGGCCATTGCCCGCAATGCCTCGAAAAAACTGGGCGAGCGGGCGGGCGTGGTGGTCAAGGACGTTGATGTCAACGATGCCCAGGCCCTGCAAGACGCCGTGACCGGCCATGACGTGGTGCTCAGCGCCGCGCATTTCTCGACCCTGCCGGCCTCGGCCATTATCGAGCCGGTGAAAAAGGCCGGGGTCAAACGCCTGCTGTTTGTGGGTGGTGCAGGCTCACTGTTGCTGCCAGGCGACACCAAAGTCATCGACAGCCCGGGCTTCCCTGACGAATACCGGCCAGAAGCCACGGCAGGCGGCGTGTACCTCGATACCTTGCGCGCAGAAAAAGACCTGGACTGGACCTTCCTGTCACCTTCGGCCGAGTTTGTCGAAGGTGAGCGCACGGGCAAGTTCCGCCTGGGCACAGACCGCCTGCTGATCAACAGCGAAGGCAAAAGCTGGATCAGCTTTGCCGACTTTGCCATCGCCATGCTCGATGAAGTCGAACAGCCCAAGCACTCCCGCCAGCGGTTTACCGTGGGGTATTGAGGCGCAGCTCCCACAGGAGGACTTACAAAGTCTGCGCCACCAACCAGTCCAGCAACTCAAGCAACGGCGCCGATGCCTCGTGGCGTGGTGAACACACCAGCAGGTAGGCGCCGCCAGTACGCACCTTGAAGTCAAAGGGCATGGCCAGGCGGCCGGCCTTCAGGTCATCGCCTATCAGTGACCAGTCGCCTATGGCAACGCCGTTGCCCTGGGCGGCCACGGTCATGGCCAGGTCCAGGGTGTCGAAGTACTGGCTTTTGCGGATGGCCGATACATCGCCTCCCGCCGCACTCAGCCAGTGGGTCCAGTCCTGCTGGTCGCGACTGGGGTGCAGCAGGGTGTGTTGTGCCAGATCGCCCAGCTGGTTGATAGCGCCGCTGCCATCCAGCAGATGCGGGGCGCAGACCGGTGTCAGCTGTTCGTCGAACAGATGGCGGCCCTGACGCTTGGGCCCCGGTTGCGGGCTGTAGACCACCGCAGCATCAAATGCCTCGCGGCGAAAATCCACCCCGTGCTGCACACTGCTGGTCAGCTCAACCGGCACGTCCGGGCGCAGTTCTTGCCAGTGCAGCAACTTGGGCAACAGCCAGCGCAGCATGCAGGTAGGGGCCTTGATTTGCAGCGGGCTGCGGCGAACGCTCGCATGCTCGACGGCCTCGCCGATCAAGTCAAACACCTGCTCGATACGCGGGTACAGCGCCTGGCCCTGCTCGGTCAGGCTCAGACCACGGGCCTGACGATGGAACAGCGGGTAACCCAGATGCTCCTCCAGACCGGCAATTTGCCTGCTGACCGCCCCCTGGGTGATATGCAACTGCTCACCGGCACGGGTGAAGTTGCAGCATTGGGCCGTGATCAGAAAAGTATGCAATGCGGGAAGCGGCGGGAGGCGTTTCATGAGTGGTCAGCCATGAGTACAGGACATGGCTAGTATGAGCACGTTTGCGTTGTGCGCACCACAGCCGACCGCTTCAATGGTCTTTTCCAGAACAAAAAAGGAACGGGACACATGGCGACGTGCGGCGAGGTATTGGTCAAGTTGCTGGAGGCCTACGGGGTCGAGCAGGTGTTCGGCATTCCGGGGGTGCACACCGTTGAGCTGTATCGCGGGCTGGCCGGTTCGACGATCAATCACATCACCCCGCGTCATGAGCAGGGTGCAGGCTTTATGGCCGACGGCTATGCCCGCACCAGTGGCAAACCTGGGGTGTGTTTTATTATCACCGGGCCGGGCATGACCAATATCACCACGGCAATGGGCCAGGCCTATGGCGACTCGATCCCGATGCTGGTGATCTCCAGTGTGCAGTCACGCAGCCAGTTGGGCGGCGGGCGCGGCAAGTTGCACGAGCTGCCCAACCAAAGCGCGCTGGTCGCTGGGGTCGCGGCGTTTTCCCATACGCTGATGTCGGCAGCTGAGTTGCCAGCCGTGCTGGCACGAGCCTTTGCGCTGTTTCAGGCCGGGCGCCCTCGCCCGGTGCATATCGAAATCCCGCTCGACGTGCTGGTGGAGAACGCCGATGCGCTGCTTGCCAGCCTGCCCGTTCACATTGCCCGCCCCGGCGCCGCGCCTGCTGCGATTGAGCAGATGAGCCAGCGTCTGGCCCAGGCCAAGCGGCCGCTGATCCTGGCTGGCGGCGGTGCGATCGATGCGGCGCCGGCACTGACGCAACTGGCCGAGCGCCTCGGCGCGCCGGTGGCCCTGACCATCAACGCCAAGGGCATGCTGCCCTCCTCTCACCCTCTGTTGATCGGCTCGACCCAAAGCCTGGTCGCCACACGGGCGCTGGTGGCCGAGGCCGATGTGGTGCTGGCGATCGGCACAGAGTTGGCCGAGACCGATTACGACGTGACGTTTGCCGGCGGCTTCAAAATCCCCGGCGCACTGCTGCGTATTGATATCGACCCCGACCAGACCGTACGCAATTACCCGCCGACACTGGCGCTGGTAGCCGATGCCAACCTGGCGAGCGAGGCTCTACTGGCAAGTCTTGCGCCGTTGCCACTACGGGATCCGCAGTGGGGAGCTGTGCGGGTCAGCCGTCTGCAGGCGCAGCTGGCCACCGAATGGGATGCCCCGACCCGTGCCCAGACGGTTTTTTTGCAGGCGGTTTTCGAGGTGCTGCCGGATGCCGTGTGCGTCGGCGATTCGACCCAGCCGGTGTACACCGGCAACCTGACCTTCAACCCCGAACAGCCGCGGCGCTGGTTCAACTCATCCACGGGCTATGGCACGCTCGGCTACGCCCTGCCCGCGGCAGTGGGGGCCTGGCTGGGGCGTCGTGCCGAGGGCAAACCCGGCGGCCCGGTGCTGTGCCTGATAGGTGATGGCGGCCTGCAATTTACCCTGGCCGAACTGGCCAGCGCAGTGGAGGCGCAAACGCCGATCATCGTGCTGTTGTGGAACAACCAGGGCTACGGCGAGATCAAGAAATACATGCTCAATCGCGCCATCGAGCCTGTTGGCGTGGACATCTACACCCCGGACTTTATCGGCGTGGCCAAGGCCCTGGGCTGTGCCGCGCAGGCAGTCGGGAACGAAACGCAATTGCGCGCAGCACTGGCCAGCGCCGCCGACCACCAGGGGCCCAGCGTGATTGAAATCGATGAGCTGCGCTGGCAGCAATCTCTGGGCCTATAAGCTCATGCGCAGGCGCGCCAGATCCCGTACCGGTGGCGCGCCAAACTGACGACTGTACTCGCGGCTGAATTGCGACGGGCTTTCATAGCCCACGCGATAGCCCGCAGCCGAGGCATCGAGGCCTTCGCTGAGCATCAACCGGCGGGCTTCGTTAAGGCGCAGTTGCTTTTGATATTGCAGCGGGCTCATGGCGGTCATGGCCTTGAACCGGTGGTGCAGGGTCGACACGCTAAGATTGGCTTCGCGTGCCAGGCTGTCGATACGCAACGGCTGCTCAAAGTTACCGTTAAGCCAGGAAATCGCCCGGCTAACGCGGTGGTTCTGGCTGTTCTCGCTAGCGATCTGATACAGCCGGTGGCCCTGCGGGCTGCGCAACAGCCGATACAGAATCTCGCGGCGAATCAGCGGCGCCAGCATGGCGATATCCTTGGGAGTATCGAGCAGACGTGTCAGGCGCAGCAGTGCATCGAGCATCAACGGGTCGATGGGTTCGACATACAGCCCGCGCCCGGTAGGTCGTGATGGCACGCCCATAGGGCCAGCCTCGCTGATCAGCGTGGCTATCTCGGCCGGGTCAATGTCCAGGCGCAAAGCCAGTACCGGGTGCTCGGGGGATATTTCCAGCACCCGGCCACTGATGGGCATCGACACCGAAACCACCAGGTAATTGAGCGGGTCGTAGGCGAAGTATTCGTCTGCCAGGCGTACCTCTTTGCGCCCCTGGGCCATGATGCACAAAGCGGGTTTGGGCAGGCTCGGAGAGAAATCGCTGGGCTGGCTGTAGCGCGACACAAACAGCGCCTCGACGCCGGTGGTGAACGAGCCGTCTTGCGGGGCGTGACGAAAAATCAGGTCGGCCAGTTCCACCCGCTGCATTTCAAAGGCGGGGTCGAGCGCGGGCCGGGGCGGTTCCAGCAGGGACATGGGGCGCATCCTTCTTGCAGTGATGGCACAGCTTAAGTTTGTGCAAGGCCAAGGGGTAGCTAATTTCTGCCGTTGTCTTGCCTGATCCTGTCAAAGCCCGGGAGCAGCCCCCCGCCGAACCCGGCGCAGACGCACAACCTTGCTCGAAACCCTGATAGCCAGGCCGCTTGCCCGATGGTCCGGGCAGGCGGCTGGCAGGCCGGGGTTTGCAGGATCGTGCAAGCCTCGGGCAGGAATCGACTAACGGTCAGTTGCTGCGCCCCTTAAGCTTTGAACCTCCCCCCAACACCACTTTCCTTTGTGGAGGCCAGCATGCCCCAGCCCAATGCCGTCAGTCATATGACCGTAGTTCGCGCCCGCGCCGGGTGCTCGGCCCAGGTCGAGGCCTGCCTGAGCCAACTGATCGAACCGAGCCTGCAAACCCCCGGCTGCCTGCATTTTGCCTTGCAACAGTGCGATAACGATCCGCTGCTGTGGCAGGTTGCAGGCTACTGGCAGGATGAACCCTCGATGCAGGCCTACTTCAACTCAGCGCTGATGGATATCTACGGCACCCTGGTACACCAGCAGGTGGTGGACAGCCTCGATTTTCAGACCTTCAGCGATGCAGGCGGGCCGAAGAGGTAGAATGGCGGTTTTTCACTGTCGGGAGTTGGCGCATGGCGCGTAAGGAATTTGCACAGTTTGAAGCGGTATCCGCTGTAGTCCCGGTAGAACCGGGTGTTTATCACGCAGCAATTGCGGTCAAAGCCTTGTACGAAGGTGGAACCCCGCGCTTTCACAAAATTCTCATCGAGCAGACCTTCAAGACTGCGACCGCCGCCGATGCCGCTGCAGCCGAGCAACTTGAAGCCCTGCAAGGCGTCACTGAAGACGCCGAGCTGGTGTGGTAATCAGCGTGGGCGATGCATCTTGAACAATGCTTCGGGGCCCAGCTGGAAGTAATCCGCCGGGCCGCCGCCGCGCAAGATCGGCTCGGCGGCGGCGGTATCGTAAATCCCGTCCTTGAGCAGGTGCCTGGCAATATGCACCGCCACCACCTCCCCCAGAATTAGCCAGCTTGGCACCCGCTCCTGGTCTGCCCGTTGCAGCTGGATGATCTGGGTGACCTTGCATTCAAACGACACTGGCGTTTCGGCCACGCGCGGCACACTGATCACCCGAGACGGCACGGTCGTCAGCCCTGCCAGCTCGAACTCATTGACCTCGGGAGCGACCATTGCGCAGCTTTGGTTCATGGCTTCGGCCAGCGGCCGGGTCGCGAGGTTCCAGACGAACTCGCCGGTTTGCTCGATGTTATTGAGGCTGTCTTTGCGACCCACACTGCAAAACCCGATGATCGGCGGGATGTAGTTGAACGCGTTGAAAAAGCTGTAGGGCGCAAGGTTCAGCCGGCCCTGGGCGTCCTGTGACGAAATCCAGCCGATGGGGCGCGGGCCAACAATGGCATTGAACGGATCATGGGGCAGGCCGTGGCCCTGGGAAGGTTCATAGAAATGGATATCGTCATGCATGGGAAGAGTCCGCAAACGGCTGAGATAGAGGGCCCATATAGTGCAAGGCATTTGGGTTGATTACAAAAGCTTCCATGCCGAATTGCGAGGCTTTCGTAGCAGCTGCCGAAGGAACGAGGCTGCGTTCGGCGGCGAAGCCGTCGCAAAATCAGACAATGGGGTGCGCCAGTTAAAACCGGTACTCAGGATTTACGACGACTACGTCGCCGAACGCAGCCTCGTTCCTTCGGCAGCTGCTACAAGTGAACCACCATTTTCCTCCCCCCAAAAAACGACTAAGCCCGGCCAAGGCCGGGCTGGAGTGCCTGTTTCAGCGGTTAGCTGAATCGGGCGCCTTCGGTGCGATCGTAACCGTCAGCGGCGAAGGTGGCCGATTTGGTGCGGCTGAAACCGTCTTCGGCAAAAGTGGCCGAACCTGTACGGTCATAACCGTCAGCAGCAACTGCAGCAGAACCGGTGCGGCTGTAACCGTCTTCAGCAAAGCTCGACGAGTGAGTGCGGTCGAAACCGTCGGCGGCAACAGCATTGAAGGCCAGGACGGAGAAGACGGTAGCGAGGATAAGTTGGGTTTTCATGATGAAGTTCCTTGTTTCGTGTTTGGGATGTTGAGTGGCTATGGGTTTAAGACTACGCCGATTAATTTGATTAAAAAGCGCAAAAAACAGCACAAATAAATCAGTTAATTCGATGTATAGACCCGCACAAAAACAGGTTGTACAGGCTGTCCATCGTTGCGCAGGGTGGCTGAGCACTTCAGCCGGCCCACAGGCGTTGCTGAGATTGATAGTGGGCTAACAGTATTAACTGACAATTAATTGGGAAAAATCGTATTCACAGACAGGCTTTTCATCTGTCCACTACCTATTTTTCACTCCTCGAGCACCAGTCTTGCGCGGGCAAAAAAGCCGATCCCAAAAACGGCTTTGCCCCCATAAACACTGGAGCCTCGACCGAATGAACAAACTTCCACAAATCACCCTTGCGTTTTGGGTGATGAAAATTTGCGCCACGACCCTGGGCGAAACCGCGGGCGACTTGCTGTCGATGACCCTCAATGTGGGCTATGCCGTCAGCTCGATGCTGCTTATCAGCGTGTTTGTACTGACCTTGCTGACTCAGTTGTTCTCCAAAACCTACAACCCCGTGCTGTATTGGCTGGTGATTCTGTCCACCAGCACCGCCGGCACCACCATGTCGGACTTTATGGACCGCACGCTGGGCCTGGGCTATGCCACGGGCTCGTTGATTCTGGTGTCGATACTGGTGGCGATTTTTGCACTCTGGAAATGGAGCGGCGAGTCACTCAACGTCAGCCAGGTGCAGAGCCGACGCGGCGAGATGTTCTATTGGATGGCGATTCTGTTTTCCAACACCCTGGGCACCGCCCTGGGTGACTACCTGGCGGATGATTCGGGGCTGGGCTTTGCTGGCGGCGCGCTGTTTATCGGCGCGACCATCGGGGTGGTGGTGCTGGCGCGCTACTTCAGCAAAATCTCGCCAGTGGTGTTGTTCTGGGTCGCATTTGTACTGACGCGCCCGTTTGGCGCAACCCTGGGCGACTTCCTGACCAAACCCCTGGACAAGGGCGGGCTGGACTTCGGCACCATCGGCTCATCGCTGGTGCTGGCGGGGATATTGGTGGTCATGATTGGCGGGGCGGCGTATCTGAAAAACAAACAGGCCGGCCAATCGGCCAGCCTGTCGGGTAGCAGCATCGGCTAACCCCTGTGGGAGCGGGCTTGCTCGCGATGCAGACGCTGCGGTGTTTCAGTTGCAGCGCAGCGATTCAATCGCGAGCAAGCCCGCTCCCACACCACTGGGTGGGCCGTCAGTCAGTGTCGATGCGCGAGTGCTTGCGGGTGTCTTTCATGGTGGCATACACCGCCAGCGAGCAGGCAATACAAGCCGTAACGTACCAGTAGTAGCCAGTTTCCATACCTGCGCTCTTGAACCACAGCGCGATATATTCAGCCGTACCACCAAAAATCGACACGGTCAGTGCGTAAGGCAAACCTACGCCCAGTGCGCGGATTTCCGTGGGGAACAGTTCCGCTTTGACCACGGCGTTGATCGAGGTGTAGCCGCTAACGATGATCAGTGCGGCCATGATCAGGAAGAACGCGCCCCACCAGGTGGTGATGGTGTGCAGGGTGGTGAGGATCGGCACGGTAAACAGGGTCCCCAGTACACCGAAGGCGATCAGGATCGGACGACGGCCGATCTTGTCCGAAAGCCCGCCCACCAGCGGCTGGATGCACATGAACAGGAACAATGTGGCGGCCGAAATGGTGGTGGAGTCCGAGATGCTCATGCCCACCGTGTTCACCAGGTACTTCTGCATATAGGTGGTGTAGGTGTAGAACGCCAGGGTGCCGCCCATCGTCAGGCCGACGACGGTCATCAGTTCCTTGGGGTGACGCAGCAAGGTGCGCATGGCGCTTTCTTTAGGCTTGACCTTGGTCTTTTTGAACGACTCGGTTTCTTCCATGCCACGACGCAGATACAGCGCGACCACGGCACACAGGGCGCCGATCACGAAGGGTACGCGCCAGCCCCAGCTGTACAGCTGTTCTTCGGTCAGGGTCTGTTGCAGCACGATCAGCACGCCCAGGGCGATAAGCTGGCCCGAAATCAGGGTCACATACTGGAAGCTGGAGAAGAAACCGCGACGTTCCTTGGTCGCCATTTCACTCAGGTAAGTGGCCGAAGTGCCGTATTCACCGCCCACCGACAAGCCTTGCAGCAAGCGGGCGAAGACCAGCAGGATCGGTGCCCAGACGCCGATGGTTTCGTAACCTGGCGACAGGGCAATCACCAGCGAGCCGAAGCACATCAGCAATACCGAGGCCATCAGTGCTGCTTTACGGCCTTTGCGGTCAGCATACAGGCCCATCAGCCAGCCACCGATGGGGCGCATCAAAAAGCCCACGGCGAAGATCGCAGCGGTATTGAGCAGTTGTGCGGTGGTGTCGCCCTTGGGGAAAAAGGCCTTGGCGAAGTACAGCGAGAACGCGGCGTATACGTACCAGTCGTACCACTCGACCATATTGCCGACGGAACCACTGAAAATCGATTTGATGCGGCTGGAGGTGGTCTTTTCTTTAGGCGCCGCAGACACGGCCCCGGCAGGCAGGGTGCTGGAGTTATCCATTGAATGGATCCTTCTTTTATTTGTTTTTTTATAGCGCGTCAAAACGCGAGCTTGCTGGGCTATAGCAGGACTTGTGCCAACGCTTGAGGCCACGGTTTACATGGCTTGCGGGAGATGGATAAGCGGGAATCCGCTGACTTTCAGCGCAGGAGTAAGCGGAAATCCGCCGACAGGCAAATGCAGATATGCTGATGCCACACATCAGCCCCCTCTCCCTGCGGGAGAGGGGAAAACCGTCAAGGTCGAGCGCTGATCTGCTTTTGCAGGTTCTGAATCTGGCTTTGCAGGGTGTTGATGTTGCGCGTCATCTGCGCACGGAACACGTCAAACTCGGCCGCGTTGGCGCCTTGAGCCGCAGCCGGGCGGTTCTCCAGCTCGCTTTTGAGCACGATCATGTCCTGCTCCAGGCGCTCCACTGCCGCGCTCGGGTTGCCCTGTTTCTTCAAGGCCGCCACCTCTGCGACCTGCTGGGCGACACCCGTCTTGAGCGTGGCCAGCTCAGTGCCCAGGTTCTTGATCTCGGTTTCGAGTTTGGCCTGGTTTTCTTTCTGCGCCGTCACTTGCAGCAGCATGGCCGCATTGATTTGCTCAAAGCGCTGATCCAGATCCCCCTGCTGCCCCGCCACCAACCCTTGCTGGCGCTTGCTCTGCTCCAGCAACTGTTCTTCAAGCTGCTTGATCTGCATCTTCAAAGCTTCGCTGCCGGTATTGATCGTCGACTCACTGGCAACCACCTTGCCGGAAATGGCCTGCAGGCGCCCCGCAGCTTCTTCGCTGATACGGGCAAAACTCTCCTGGGTGGCCACCAACTGTTGCTCCATCAGCGAAATCTGCTGAAAGCTCCACCAGGCCAACCCGCCAACGGCCACCAGCAAGGCGCAGATCAAGGTCCACAAAGGTCCGGTGCTCGGGCCCTTGACCTTGATCACCGGCGTGTTGCGCGAGTACACCGTGGTGCGCTCTCGGGCGCCAAAGCTGGCCTGCGGCTCATCATGGTCATGGGCATCAGCGCGCAGGGTCGGCACATTGTCAAAGTCGTCGCGGGCATCGTTACGCATCGTAAACCTTTAGAAAGGGCAGGCAGTGGTTAGCGGTAGGGCGATTCCTGAGCTTTCCACCAGCCGCAGAATTCATCAAGCGCGGCCCACAGGCTCACCTTGGGATCGTAGTCGAGGTAATGCCGGGCGCGGCTGATGTCGAGGGTAAAGTCTTTGTTCATGATCTGCACGCCCAAACGCGAGAGTGACGGCTCTGGCTGCCCCGGCCACAGCTTGCAGGCCGCTTCGTTAAGCGCTCCACGGCAGTAGGCCAGGGTGTAGCCCCGGTAACGGGTCACTTGCGCCACGTTCATCTGGCGCATCACGTAATTGACCACATCCCAATACGGTATCGGCGTGCCATTGCTGATGTTATAGGCCCTGCCCAACGCCGCAGCGCTGCTCAGCAAGCTGCTCATCAGCGCCTCGTTAAGGTTTTGCATGCTGGTGAAGTCGACCTTGTTCAGACCGTTGCCGACAATGGCCAGCCGGCCTTTGCGCTGCTGCTTGATTAATCGCGGGAAGAGGCTCATGTCCCCTGCCCCGGTAACCAGGCTCGGGCGCAGGGCAACCACTTCAAGACCAAACTCCTGGGCACCAAACACCTTCTGCTCTGCCAGGTTTTTAGTGGCGGCATAGGGGTGCCTGAAGCGCTTGGGCACCTGTTCCTCAGCCAGGTCGGTGTGGTCGCGGCCATCGAAGTACAACGCTGCCGAAGACAGGTGTACCAGGCGCCGCACCCGCTGTTTCAGGCAGGCTTCAACCACGTTTTCGGTCACTAGCACGTTGTCACGGTGGAAGTCCTGATAACGCCCCCAGGCGCCCACATGCCCCGCACAATGCACCACCGCATCGACATCGACGCACAAATCGCGCACCAGCAAGCCATCGGTCAAATCCCCCGGGATAAATTCAGCCCCGCGTCGCACCAGGTGTTCGACACCTTCGGCCCGACGCCCGCTGACCCGTACGTCAAAGCCCTGCTCCAGGGCAAAACGCGCAAAGCGTCCGCCAATAAAGCCGCTTGCGCCGGTGACCAGAATCTTCATCAATCACTCCAAATGCTGTAGTTCGTGCTGCTTGCTCTTTAAACGCCGGTTATCAGGCCAAAGGCACTAACCAGCGGGCTGCCGAACGCGATAAATGTTCGGTCAGTTGCCCCAGCAGTTGTCCGCCATTGCGCCAATGATGCCAGTACAGTGGCACGTCGATGGGTTTATCTGGCAAAAGCTCTACCAGTGCTCCACTTTCAAGCTGCTCGCGCACTTGCAGTTCAGGCACCAGCCCCCACCCCAGGCCGGCCTCGGCCAGGCGGATAAAGCCCTCTGAGGACGGGCACAAATGGTGCTCGAAACCCTCTTCGACGCCCAGTGCGGCAAGGTAGCGATGCTGCAGAAAATCATCCGGGCCGAACACCAGGGCTGGCGTTTTTGACAACTGCGCGGCACTCACCCCATGGGGAAAATGCCGCGCAATAAAGCCTGGGCTCGCCAGCGCACGGTATCGCATGGCGCCCAGTAACACGCTGCGGGCCCCGGCGACCGGGCGCTCACTGGCGCACAGGCAGGCTGCCACTTCACCGGCACGCATGCGCTTGAGGCCAACGGTCTGATCCTCAACCACCATATCCAGCAGCAGGTGTTGCTCGGCACAAAAATCGCCCACGGCTTGCGCCCACCAGGTGGCCAGGCTGTCGGCATTCAAGGCGATCCGCAACCGCTCCGGCAAACCGTCTTCGTCCAGCGCCGGCACCGCACTTTGCAAGTCACGCTCAAGCAAACGCACTTGCTGTACATGGTTAAGCAGGCGCCGGCCGATCTCGGTCGGGGTCGGTGGCGTGGCGCGCACCAGCACCGGCTGGCCGATGCGGGCCTCAAGCAGTTTGATGCGCTGGGAGATGGCCGATTGTGACAGCCCAAGCACCTGCGCCGCCCGTTCAAAACCGGCTTGTTCTACTACCGCAGCGAGGGCCGAGAGTAATTTATAGTCGAACATCAGTTTTCCTAATGAGCGATCAGCAATATTGGTTTTTCTTATACAGCCAAGGGCAGGAGAATAGCCAGCAGCAACCCCGCCTGCAGTACAACGAGTAATCCTTATGTGGCAAAGCTACCTTAATGGCCTGTTGGTCGCGTTCGGCCTGATCATGGCCATTGGCACCCAGAATGCTTTCGTCCTGGCACAAAGCCTGCGCCGTGAACACCATCTGCCCGTGGCGGCGTTTTGCGTGATATGCGATGCCTTGCTGGTGGCCGCCGGGGTGTTCGGCCTGGCCACCCTTCTGGCACAAAACCCGCTGTTGCTCAGCGTGGCGCGCTGGGGCGGCGCGGTGTTTTTACTGTGGTACGGCACCCAGGCACTGCGCCGTGCGTTTTCCCAGTCGAGCCTTGACCAGTCCGCCGGCCAGACTGCCCGCTCGCTCAAGGCGGTGATGCTCAGTGCGCTGGCCGTGACCCTGCTCAACCCCCATGTTTACCTCGATACAGTGTTGCTGATCGGCTCCCTCGGTGCGCAACAAAGCGTGCCGGGCGCTTATGTAGTGGGCGCGGCCAGTGCTTCGCTGATGTGGTTTTTCACCCTGGCGCTGGGCGCGGCCTGGCTTGCGCCGTGGCTGGCACGGCCAAACACCTGGCGCATCCTGGACTTGCTGGTAGCGGCGATGATGTATGCAGTAGCGGTGCAGCTGATCGTTTCGGGTTGAGCGCAAAACCTGTGGGAGCGGGCTTGCTCGCGATGCAGACGGCGCAGTCTGTCAGACAAACCCCAGCGATATCATCGCAAGCAAGCCCGCTCCCACAGCTAAGAAAAAATTGTCCTGCATCTGCTGAAACGTCTATCCCACACAGTTGTCGCGTGGTTAAGCGGTCACCCCGGTGCTATGATCCTGACCCTGCGCCGCAAAGAGTAAAAACTCATCGGCGCGTGTTTGGCCGCCCGTGATCGGCCTTGCGCTCATCGCAACTGACCTGATTAGGAGAATCATCATGGCTTTCGAATTGCCGCCGCTGCCGTACGCACACGATGCCCTGCAGCCGCACATCTCCAAAGAAACCCTGGAGTTTCACCACGACAAGCACCACAACACCTACGTCGTGAACCTGAACAACCTGGTGCCAGGCACCGAGTTCGAAGGCAAAACCCTGGAAGAGATCGTCAAGACCTCTTCGGGCGGTATCTTCAACAACGCCGCTCAGGTCTGGAACCACACTTTCTACTGGAACTGCATGACGCCAAACGGCGGCGGCCAACCGACTGGCGCACTGGCTGATGCCATCAACGCGGCCTTCGGTTCGTTCGACAAGTTCAAGGAAGAGTTCAGCAAGACTTCCATCGGCACCTTCGGCTCCGGCTGGGGCTGGCTGGTGAAGAAAGCTGACGGCTCCCTGGCCCTGGCCAGCACCATCGGCGCCGGCAACCCGCTGACCAGCGGCGACACCCCGCTGCTGACCTGCGACGTTTGGGAACACGCTTACTACATCGACTACCGCAACGTACGTCCGAAGTATGTTGAAGCGTTCTGGAACCTCGTTAACTGGAAGTTCGTGGCTGAGCAGTTCGAAGGCAAGACCTTCACTGCCTAAGCCTCGCTCCAGATAAAAAAACCCGGCATTGCCGGGTTTTTTTTGGCCTCGTGAAAAGTGCCAAAAGGCCCTTGCGTGCAATCCGGGCCAGCTAGTATGAAAGCGTTGGTTTTTTTAATTGCTCGCCTCAAGTTCGAAGTCAGAATACCGACACAGTGGCGATCGTGAACAGCGTGTGCTGACGGCTTGCATACTTGTCCCCCCAACAGGCATTAATGGCGAGAAACAAGGAATAGCGCTTTGAAGCTGCAGTTCAAAAACAGCTTGTCACTCAAGTTGCTTCGAATCGTGCTGCTGTCGGCACTGGTTGTCGGAGCAGTGCTGAGTTGCGCACAAATTGTGTTCGATGCCTACAAAGTCCGACAGGCCGTCACGACCGATGCCGGGCGCATCCTCGACATGTTTCGCGACCCCTCGACCCAGGCGCTGTATAGCCTGGACCGAGACATGGCCATGCAAGTCATCGAAGGCCTGTTCCAGGACCCGGCGGTGCGCAAGGCCTCCATCGGCCACCCCAACGAAGCGGCCCTCGCCGAAAAAGCCCGGGCATTGCACAATTCATCAAGCCGCTGGGTGACCGACATGATTTTGGGTCGCGAGCACACGTTCAGTATCCCGCTGGTGGGCCAGGGGCCCTACAGCGAATACTACGGCGACCTGAGCATTACCCTCGATACCGCCACTTACGGCCAGGGCCTGTTGACCGACTCCGCCGTCATGCTGTTTTCCGGCCTGTTGCGCGCCCTGCTGATGGGGCTGGTGTTGTATCTGGTCTATCACTGGCTGTTGACCAAGCCGCTGTCCAACATCATCGGCCACCTGACCAGCATCAACCCCGACCGCCCCAGCGAGCATGTGATCCCCCTGCTCAAGGGCCATGAACACAACGAGCTAGGGGTGTGGGTCAATACCTCCAATCAGTTGCTGGCTTCGATCGAGCGCAACAACCGCTTGCGCCACGAAGCCGAAAGCTCGTTGCTGCGCATGGCCCAGTACGACTTTTTGACCGGGCTGCCCAACCGCCAGCAATTGCAGGGGCAACTGGGCAAGATCCTCACCGATGCAGGCCGCTTGCAGCGCCGGGTCGCCGTGCTGTGCGTGGGCCTGGACGACTTCAAGGGCATCAACGAACAGTTCGGCTACCAGACCGGCGACCAGTTGCTCCAGGCCCTGGCCGACCGCTTGCGCGCCCATAGCGGCAGCCTCGGTGCGCTTGGCCGCCTGGGCGGCGATCAGTTTGCCCTGGTGCAGGCCCATATCGAGCAGCCTTACGAGGCCGCCGAGCTGGCCCAGAGCATCCTCGATGACCTCGAATCGCCGTTCAGCCTCGATCAGCAAAGCATCCGCCTGCGCGCCACCATTGGCATCACCCTGTTCCCCGAAGATGGCGACACCACTGAGCAACTGCTGCAAAAGGCCGAGCAGACCATGACCCTGGCCAAAAGCTACTCGCGCAGCCGCTACCAGTTTTATATCGCCAGCGTCGACCGTGAGATGCGGCGCATGCGCGAGTTGGAAAAAGACCTGCGCGAAGCCCTCATGTGCAACCAGCTGCATCTGGTCTACCAGCCGCAAATCCGCTACAGCGACCACCGCGTGGTCGGCGTGGAAGCCTTGCTGCGCTGGCAGCACCCGCAGCACGGCATGGTCCCGCCCGATCTGTTTATCCCGCTGGCGGAAAAAAACGGCAGCATCATTGCCATCGGCGAATGGGCACTGGACCAGGCCTGCCGCCAGCTGCGCGAATGGCATGACCTGGGCTTCAGCGAACTGCGCATGGCAGTCAACCTGTCGACGGTGCAATTGCACCACGTCGAGCTGCCGCGGGTGGTCAACAACCTGCTGCAGCGCCACCGCTTGCCGCCGCGCAGCCTGGAGCTGGAAGTCACCGAAACCAGCCTGATGCAAGACATCAGCACGGCGGCCCAGCACCTGCTCAGCCTGCGCCGCTCCGGTGCACTGATTGCCATTGATGACTTCGGCACCGGCTATTCATCCTTGAGCTATCTCAAGAGCCTGCCACTGGACAAGATCAAGATCGATAAAAGCTTCGTCCAGGACCTGATCGATGACGGTGACGACGCCACCATCGTGCGCGCCATCATCCAGCTCGGTAAAAGCCTGGGCATGCAGGTGATCGCCGAGGGCGTCGAAACCGCCGAACAGGAAGCCTATGTCATCGCCCAAGGCTGCCATGAAGGCCAGGGCTACCTGTACAGCAAACCCCTGGGCGCACGGGAGTTGGTCGCTTATCTGAAGCAGGCGAAGCGTAACAAGGCCGTCATTCTGTAAGTCCATATTTCGAGATTCACTAAAGCCCCGACGCAGAGCGCAAGTAAACAAGAAATATTTCCAACCGTAGCCCTTTACAGAAAATGCATATCTTTCGCATCATGTGGCAGTTTTGCGTGCAGCCGCACGCTTGTCCCACCTCTCGAAGCAGGATTTTCGCCATGATTCGTATGCCCCTGGCTACCGCCAGTCTGCTGGCCATTGCTATCTCACTCGCCGGCTGTGGCGACAAGGACAAGGAAAAAACCGCTGCGGCGCCGACCCCGGCAGCCGCCACCAGCACCGCGACGCCAGCCACTGACGTCACCGCGGCAAAAGTCGACGAAGCTGCTGCCAAGGCTGTCGTGGCCCATTACGCTGACATGGTTCATGCCGTGTACAGCGATGCAGAAAGCACCGCCAAAAAACTGCAGACCGCTATCGATGCGTTCCTGGCCAAACCGAACGACGACACCCTCAAGGCCGCTCGCGCCGCCTGGGTTGAAGCCCGCGTGCCATACCTGCAGAGCGAAGTGTTCCGCTTCGGCAACACCATCATCGACGACTGGGAAGGCCAGGTGAACGCATGGCCGCTGGACGAAGGCCTGATCGACTACGTTGATGCCAACTACGCCGGCGCACTGGGCAACCCGGGTGCCAACGCCAACATCATCGCCAACACCACGATCCAGGTCGGCGAAGACAAGGTCGACGTCACCGAAATCACTCCGGAAACCCTGGCCAGCCTCAACGAGCTGGGCGGTTCCGAAGCCAACGTAGCCACCGGCTACCACGCCATCGAATTCCTCCTGTGGGGCCAGGACCTTAACGGCACTGGCCCGGGTGCAGGCAACCGCCCTGCTTCGGACTACCTGGAAGGCGAAGGCGCCACCGGTGGTCATAACGATCGCCGTCGCGCTTACCTGAAAGCCGTGACCCAGCTGCTGGTTAACGACCTCAATGAAATGGTCGGCAACTGGGCACCGAACGTGGCCGACAACTACCGCGCCACGCTGGAAGCCGAGCCGGTACAAAACGGCCTGCGCAAAATGCTGTTCGGCATGGGCAGCCTGTCGCTGGGCGAACTGGCCGGCGAGCGCATGAAAGTGTCCCTGGAAGCCAACTCGCCTGAAGACGAGCAGGACTGCTTCAGCGACAACACCCACAACTCGCACTTCTACGATGCCAAGGGCATCCGCAACGTGTACCTGGGCGAGTACGTACGTGCCGACGGCACAAAAATGACCGGCCCAAGCCTGTCGTCGCTGGTGGTGGTTATCGACCCGGCTACCGACGCCACGCTCAAGTCCGACCTGGCTGACACCGAAGCCAAGATCCAGGTCATGGTTGATCGCGCCAACAAGGGCGAGCACTACGACCAGTTGATCGCTGCGGACAACGCTGCGGGCAACCAGGTGGTACGTGATGCCATTGCAGCGCTGGTCAAGCAGACCGGTGCCATCGAGCAAGCCGCCGGCAAGCTGGGCATCAGCGATCTGAACCCGGACAACGCCGATCACGATTTTTGATCTGCGGCGCTGAGTGACTGAGTAATGAGGCGACCTTCGGGTCGCCTTTTTTTTGCGGCAGGACGCCGCGCCAGCCGCGATGGGCCATGGATGGCCCGTAGCGGCGTGCCCCCATAACAGTGCCGGAGTGAGGGCGGAACCCGTAGAGAGCCGTGACACATATAATGGATATGTACTGGGTGGTTTTAACGGGTGTTCGGGGTACATATCCGGCATTTATGTCTTACCGAAATTATGGTTTCGCTCTTACAGCGAGTCACTTTTTCCAAACGCCGAAAAAGTAACCAAAAAGGCTTGCCCCTGGCGTACGGCCTTCGCTGCGCTCAGGTTCCCTCGTTCCGGTCCCGCTCCGTGGGCACGCCGCCACGGGCCATCCATGGCCCATCGCGGCTCTCCCGGCATCCATGCCGGGAGACCCACTGCGCAGAACCTCCTCTCGGCCTCCCGATGGGGCTGGTAGATCAAAATCAAAAAACAGATCAAAAGCAGAAGGGTCATTTGTCTGCCCCACATCACAGCAAACGCTAATCCCTCTTATTTCAATTCACCTTCCCTGCTAGACTTTACGCCCTCGATTTTGCTCACTGATCTGGACGCTTGATGCCTTCGTTGCCTCTTCGCCTGTCTCTGTTGCTAGTGGCCCTGGGCCTTGGCGGCTGTGATGATGCCCCGCGCTTTACCAAACCCGAGCCCGGCGAAGCCCGCTCTGGCGGGGCGACTACGGTGCGTAAAAGCGATCACAACGCCTTTTCCATGCCGTCAGCCAACCTTTCGCCCACCCGGCGTCTGGATTTCAGTGTCGGCAACAGTTTTTTTCGCAGCCCCTGGGTCATCGCTCCGTCAACCACCACCGCGCGTGACGGCCTGGGCCCGCTGTTCAACACCAATGCCTGCCAGAACTGCCATATCAAGGATGGCCGCGGCCACCCGCCCGCCCCCGACGCCAAAAACTCGGTGTCGATGCTGGTACGCCTGTCGATCCCCAACGACCCGACCTACGCCACGCTGATCGAACAGGCTGGCATCGTGCCCGAGCCGGTCTATGGCGGCCAATTGCAGGATATGTCGGTTCCCGGTGTAGTCCCCGAGGGCAAGGTGCGAGTCGATTACGAACCCGTGACCGTGCGTTTCAAGGACGGCACTGAAGTCGAGTTGCGCAAGCCCACGCTGCAAATCACCCAATTGGGCTATGGCCCGATGCACCCCGATACCCGCATGTCAGCGCGCATCGCGCCGCCGATGATTGGCCTGGGGCTGCTCGAGGCGATCCCCAACGAGGCGATCCTGGCCAATGCCGATGCCCAGCGCAAAACCGCTGGCGGCGTGGCCGGGCGTCCGAACTGGGTGTGGGATGACGCGCAACAAAAGACGGTTTTGGGCCGTTTTGGCTGGAAAGCCGGACAACCGAACCTCAATCAACAAAATGTTCACGCCTTTTCTGGTGATATGGGCCTCACGACTTCCCTGAGACCCTTCGATGACTGCACCAAGGCCCAAACTGCCTGCCTCGAGGCGCCCAACGGCAATGGCCCGGATGGCGAACCCGAGGTCAGCGACAATATCCTGCGCCTGGTGGAGTTCTACACCCGTAACCTGGCCGTGCCCGCCCGCCGTGATGTCGGCGCGCCCCAGGTGCTGGCCGGTAAAAACCTGTTCTACCAGGCAGGCTGCAGCGCCTGTCACACACCGACCTTCACGACATCGGCCAGCGCTGCCGAGCCCGAACTGGCCAACCAGGTCATCCACCCCTACAGCGACCTGCTGCTGCATGACATGGGCCCGGGCCTTGCCGACAACCGCACCGAGTTCGCCGCCAGCGGCCGCGACTGGCGCACGCCACCGCTGTGGGGGATTGGTTTGACCCAGGCGGTGAGTGGTCACACCCAGTTTTTGCACGATGGACGTGCCCGCAACCTGCTTGAAGCCGTGCTGTGGCATGGTGGCGAGGCCGAACCGGCCAGGCAGCAGGTTTTACGTTTTAATGCCGAGCAGCGCGCTGCGTTGCTGGCGTTCCTGAACTCTCTTTAACGCCTTACAAGATCGGGGACCCCGACATGTTTCGACCCAAGCTTCTGTTCACCAGCCTTGCCGCCATCGCCCTGGCTGCCTGCTCGCCTCAAGACCCGCAGGCAGTCACTTCGGCAGCCATCGCCAAACAAGTGATCCTGCCTACCTACAGCCGCTGGGTTGAAGCTGACCGCCAGCTGGCGGTCAGCGCCCTGGCCTATTGCCAGGGCAAGGAAACCCTGGAAACTGCCCGCGCCGACTTCCTGCACGCGCAAAAGGCCTGGGCCGAACTGCAACCGCTGCTGATCGGGCCTTTGGCTGAAGGCAATCGCTCGTGGCAGGTGCAGTTCTGGCCGGACAAAAAGAACCTGGTCGGCCGTCAGGTCGAGCAGTTGGTGGTTGCCCAGCCGCAGATCGATGCCGCCGCACTGGCCAAGTCCAGCGTTGTGGTGCAAGGCCTGTCGGCTTACGAATACATCCTGTTCGACAGCAACATCAACCTGGCTGACGATGCGCAAAAAGCCCGTTACTGCCCGCTGCTGACCGCCATCGGCGAACGTCAGAAGCAACTGGCCGAAGAGATTCTGGCCAGCTGGAACAGCACGGACGGCATGCTTGCGCAAATGAGCAAGTTCCCCAACCAGCGGTATGCCGACTCCCACGAAGCCATCGCTGACGTCCTGCGCGTTCAGGTCACGGCCCTCGATACCCTGAAGAAAAAACTCGGCACGCCAATGGGCCGCCAGAGCAAGGGCATCCCGCAACCGTTCCAGGCCGATGCCTGGCGCAGCGAGTCGTCACTCAAGAGCCTGGCCGCCAGCCTGGCCGCTGCCCAGACCGTTTGGGCCGGTGTCGACAACAAGGGCTTGCGCAGCCTGTTGCCTGCCGAACAAAAGCCACTGGCTGACAAGATCGACGCGGCCTACGCCACCTCGCTCAAGTTGTTCAACGACAACCAGCGCACGCTCAATGAGCTGCTGGCGGACGATGCCGGGCGCGCCCAGCTGAATGCCATCTACGACAGCCTCAACGTGGTTCACCGCCTGCACGAAGGCGAACTGGCCAAGGCCCTGGGTATCCAGCTGGGCTTTAACGCCAACGACGGCGATTGATAAAGGAAGGTTCGATGATGCGCAGGCAAGCACTCAAGCTTGGTGGTTTACTGCTCAGTGCAATGACGCTGGGCGGTTGGTCGCTGTTTAAACAAAAAGGCCAAAGCCCGCTGCTGCTGAGTGCCCGCGACGATGCCGACGGCAATCACTTTGCCGTCGGCTATCGACTCGATGGCACCCGGGTGTTCAGCACCCGGGTCGGCCAGCGCTGCCATGACATCATCAACCACCCGACGCTGCCCATCGCCTTGTTCGTGGCCCGGCGCCCCGGTACCGAAAGCTACCTGGTCAGCCTGACCGACGGGCAACTGCTGCAAACCCTGACCTCCCTGCCCAACCGGCATTTTTATGGTCACGCCGTGATCCATAAAGACGGTGAGTGGCTGTACACCACTGAAAACGACACCACTGATCCGGGCCGTGGCCTGCTGGGGGTTTATCGCTTTGAGGGCGAGCGCCTGGTTCACAGCGGCGAAATCCCCACCCACGGCGTCGGCCCGCATCAGGTGTCGTGGATGCCTGACGGTGAAACACTGGTAGTGGCCAACGGCGGAATTCGTACCGAAGCCGAAAGCCGGGTCGAGATGAACCTCAACGCGATGGAACCCAGCCTGGTGCTGATGCAGCGTGATGGCACCCTGCTCAGCAAGGAAACCCTGAGCCAGCAAATGAACAGCGTGCGCCACTTGGGCATTGCCAGTGACGGCACCATCGTCGCCTGCCAGCAATTTATGGGCGATGCCCATGAGTTGTCCGAATTGCTGGCCATCAAGCGTCCCGGCCAGCCATTTGAGCCCTTCCCGGTGGCCGAGCCACAACTGCGAGCAATGGGCCATTACACGGCCAGTGTCGCGGTCCACAGCGAGTTGCGTCTGGTCGCGCTGACGGCGCCGCGAGGCAACCGGTTTTTCGTCTGGGACCTGGACAGCGGCGCCTTGCGCCTGGATGCGCCGTTGCCGGATTGTGCGGGGGTGGGTGCGGTGAAGGATGGGTTTGTGGTCACGTCCGGCCAGGGCCGCTGCCGTTTCTACGATTGCCGTCAGAACGACCTGATTGCCAAGCCTCTGGATTTGCCGTCAGGGCTTTGGGACAACCATCTGCATATCCTGTAGAACCAAAAAAACCTGTAGCAGCTGCCGAAGGAACGAGGCTGCGTCAGGCTGCGCAGCAGTCGTAAAGCCGGTGGGCACGGTGTATCAGAAACACCAACGCTGGATGGTTTTACGACTGCTGCGCAGCCGGACGTAGCCTCGCATGGCTCGTCAACGACTACAGGTTTTTTGCTCTGTGCCCTACTTCTTCAGCCCCTGGCTCATGCCAAACATAAACAGCAGCAAATCGTGATCGGGCCGGGTTGCCACCGCCGCTTTCACTACGCGCGGTAATGGGCAATGAGCCCCCAATTGGGGCCCGCTCAACACTTGAGTCACCGGTTGTTCCCAAGCGGCAAACGCCACGCCAGCAATGACCAAGGCGCCCAGCAGAAACAAACTTCGTGCTATTTCTCGCTTCATCACCGTAAACCTTTGATAGCGCTGCCAAACACTGTCTTATAAAAGTAGATCAGTCTGTCCCACTCTGTGGCACTCCACGACGAATGGCGGCGCAATTGTTTAAGATCGTGGGAAGCGGCTTTTTGGGCCGTCAGGCGTTGCCGGCTTTTTTCCAGGTCCAGCAAAGCCACATCAATCACTGCCCCTTCGCCCTGCCCCGTCACCCGTACAAACACATGCTTGGCGTACAGGCAGCCGTGCTGCCAGCGCCCCAGATGCATGCGGGCCAAGGTATGACCGATCGCTTCAAGCACGCGATCATGTACCGCTTCACCGTGACGCTCGCGCTCACCTGCGGCGTACCAATTGTCGATCTCGACAAAACCTTCCAGGCCCACGGTCACCAGCAATGCACGCCATTGCTTGTCTGGCGCTTGCTGCGCCCCGCAATACACCAGTTCAGGCACACCCACCGCCAAACGGCTCAAGGCCAGCAACGCATCCTGCTCCCGCAAAACCGTCGGGCGACCCAGCGGGTAACGCCAGCTGCGGTAGGTATGCCCGACCTGTCGCTTGACGTAGAGCAAGCGCCCATCGGCGTCATGTATCCGTTGTACACCGCTCTCACCACCGCGACGCTGGTTGGGCTCTTCAACCCATTCGCCTTGCTGATTCCAGTAGAACTCGAATGGGTCGTCAGTCGCAGAGGGAGATTGCTGTACAAAATCAACGGTCATGAGTTATCTCTTTCGTAATACGTAAACCCGCCACATCGCGTAGAGCGGAATAAAGTCCAAATGATCCTGAACGGTGAAGCCTGCCTTTTTGAATTCCGCCTCCACTGTAGCAGCAGGTAACACAAAACGATTTTGGTAACCGAATTGTTCTGCCTCTGCAGCGCGCTGACGCTCAAGACGCTTGCGTTTCCAGGCCTTGAAATTGCCATCAACCCACAATGAAATAATCACACTGTCCCGGCTAACGCGATGAAGCTCCCGCAATAGAGCCATCCGATGGCTTGCATCACCAATGTGGTGCAGCAAGCGCATGCAGAAAACACTGTCAACCGAGTTGTCAGGCAAATCTATTTCGAAAGCTGACATCTGCAAACGCCGTACCCGTTTCACCACCTCGGCCGGTTGCGCCAGCGACGCCACCTCCAGCATCGACGCCGAGTTGTCTGCGCCAATGATTTCGCGGTTAGGCATTTGCGCCAGCAACGGCCAGAAACGGCCCGCACCACAAGGCAAATCGAGGACAACCTGAGGCTCGCCAGCCAACTGCAAAGCGCGGCGCGCCAATTGTTCATCGCGCTTGTGCGACAAACGCCGGGCCAGGCCGTCCTGATGCTTGATCAGGTATTGCGTAGCGTGTTGCTGATCGTACTTTTCAGAAAATTTGAGTTTGATGATCGGGCTCATATCAGTGCTCCTGAAGCTAATGAGCACTACCTTAATCAGCCGAACGTTTGCATCAGGTCATCAACAGGTGAAAATTCCGTCAGGGCATTCCACATAAACATTTCAAGGTTTTACAGGGCGAAAATACTGGCGCAGGGCCATGTATCGACTAATGCGCAGGGAGAGCGGCCTGCAGAGCGCAGGCCACGAAAGGGGATCAGACGTCGGCCGGAGCCAGTTCGACGCGAAAACGGCAGCCGTTGGGCTCCATCGTGGTCAGGGTCACGCGCCAGCCCTGGCTATCGCAAATGCGCTGTACCAGGGACAGGCCCAGGCCCAGCCCTTCGCCACGTTTTTCGCTGCCACGGACAAAGGGTTGAAACATGGCCTGGCGTTTTTCTTCCGGGATCCCCACGCCGCTGTCTTCCACCACAAACCCGCTGGCCTCAAGGGTCAGGCGGATAAAACCGGTGTCGGTGTAGTGCAAGGCATTGCGCAGCAAATTGCCCATGACGGCGTGCAGGAAGGTGGCGTTGTACCGTGTGTCCAGCGGGTTGCCGGGCTCATAGATCAGCTCGAGGCCTTTGGCTTCGATGGGTTCGCGCCACAGGTTGATCAGGCCTTCGGCCACGGTGGTCAGGGTCACCGTAGGCGACATGCTGGCATCCTCATGCTGGGCACGGGCCAGCATCAGGAAGGTTTGTACCAATTCACGCATTTCCTCACAGGCGCGGGAAATGCGCTCGACCTGTGAACGACTGCGCTGATCCAATGATGGACTTTCCAGCAACAGCTCGCAGGAACTGGCCAACACCATCAGCGGAGTACGCAACTCGTGACTGACGTCACTGGTGAACAAACGTTCGCGCGTCAGGGTGTCACGCAAGCGCCCCAGAGTGGCATCGAACGCCACTGCCAGTTCGCCCACTTCATCGGCCGCGTAATCCGGGGCCAACGGCGGCGCCAGCCCCAGCAGTTGATCGCGATGGCGAACCTGACGGGCCAGGCGGATCACCGGCGCCATCACCCGCCGGGCCAAGGTCCAGCCGAGAAACACCGCCAGCGCCAGCGCCAGGACAAACCCCACCGCAACCACGGCAAACAGTACGCGCTCGCGCTCTTCAAAATCGCTTTGGTCCTGCAACAGGACGTAGCGCCGGCCATCGACCACTTCCACCATCGCGTGATACGACAGCTGGTCGCGAAAGACTTCATGAAAACCCGGGTCCAGGTGACGCAGGTCCTTGGGCAGGGCAAAGTCGCCACGCCCGCCACTGAAATAAAACAGCTGGCTTGGCTTGGGACGATGATTCCACTCTGCGCCGTTGTCCATTAGCAGCAGGCGCTGCAAATCCCCGCCCAGCCCTGCCGAGATAAGTTTCTCTTCGACCAGATGCACGGTGGCAATAATGCCCACAGCGAATGTCCCTGCCACCAGCGCGCTCATCAAGGCAAAAGCGATGATGATCCGCTGGGAAAGACTTTGCCTAAACTCCATCACGGACCTCGGCGAGGCGATAGCCCACGCCATGTACGGTATGCAACAGAGGCTTGTCGAACGGTTTGTCGATGACCTGGCGCAACTGGTGGACGTGGCTGCGCAGGCTGTCGCTGTCCGGGCAATCATCGCCCCACAAGGCTTCTTCCAGCACTTCGCGGCGCAACACATGGGGGCTTTTCTGCATCAGTACCGCCAGCAGTTTCAAGCCCACCGGGTTGAGCTTGAGCAAACGGCCTTCACGGGTGACTTCCAGGGTATCGAGGTCATAGCGCAACTCGCCGACCTGCAGCTCACGCCGTCCGCCGCCCTGGGCGCGACGCAATACCGCTTCGATCCGGGCGGCCAGTTCCGAGAGGGCAAAAGGTTTTAGCAAATAGTCATCGGCCCCTGACTTGAAGCCTTGCAGGCGGTCGTCCAGCTGGTCGCGGGCAGTCAGCATGATCACCGGCGTGTCGCGCCGGGCATCTTCACGCAGACGCTTGCACAGCGTGTAGCCGTCGATGCCAGGCAACATGATATCGAGCACTATCAGGTCGTAATGCTCGGTGGCCGCCAGGTGCAGGCCCGACAGACCATCCTGCGCGCAATCAACGGTGTAGCCCTTGAGACCCAGGTAGTCGGCAAGGTTGGCGAGGATATCGCGGTTGTCTTCAACCAATAGAATTCGCATGGGCACTCTCTCCGTTCACAGTTACGGCCGTCTTGGCCCGCGCAGCTTAAGGCCAACAACCGCGCAGGGCCAGCACCACAGGGCGCTCAGACAATTTAGTTATAGCTCTCACAGAAATGACATTTTTTTTACTATCGGTTCACAAACTCAATACAGTGGCGCCCGCACACTCCCGCACCCCCGCGATAAAGCCTTCCGCGTTTAAGGAAAAACATCCAATGCGTCTGCTGCACACCGCGCCTATGCGCTACCTCCTGTTGTTGACTGGCTGCTGGCTGGCGACTTTTTTGATCACCCGAGGCGTTCTGCTGGTCACCCATTTAGGTGAGGCTGGCAACAACTGGCTGCCGGTGTTCGGGATTGGCCTGCTCTACGACCTTGGCTTTTTGACCTATGCCGCCCTGCCGCTGGGCCTTTACCTGCTGCTCTGTCCGCCTGCGCTATGGCGCCGCCGTGGCCATCAGTGGTTCCTGCAAGGCCTGCTGACCGTCAGCCTGTTTGCCATGTTGTTCACCGCCGTCGCCGAGTGGCTGTTCTGGGATGAGTTTGGGGTGCGCTTCAACTTTATCGCCGTGGACTACCTGGTCTACTCCGACGAAGTACTGAACAACGTACTGGAATCCTACCCGATCGGTATCCTGCTCAGCGCCATCGCCCTGGCGGCCATTGTGTTGAGCCTGGTGCTGCGCAAGCCGTTCAATGCCGCCATGAATGCACCGCTGCCCTCCTTTGGCGGTCGTCTGGCGACCTTTGCCGGCCTGTTGCTGGTAGCCGGCCTGAGCTTGCAACTGCTGGACCAGGACGGCCCGCGCGGCCAGGGCGGCAACGCCTACCAACATGAACTGGCGAGCAATGGCCCGTACCAGTTCTTCGCTGCGTTCCGTAACAACGAGCTGGATTACCAGCAGTTTTACGCCAGCCTGCCCACCGACGTAGTGGCCAAACAGCTGCGTGCAGAACTGACTGAACCCAACGCCACCTTCGTTGGCCAGGACCCGCTGGATATCCGCCGCAATATCGACAACCCTGGCACTGTGCGCCAACCCAACATCGTGCTGGTAACCATCGAAAGCCTCAGTGCCAAGTACCTGGGCAGCAACGGTGACGGCCGCAACCTGACGCCGAACCTGGACCAACTGCGCAAGGAGAGCCTGTACTTCAACAACTTCTATGCCACCGGCACCCGTACCGACCGCGGCCTGGAAGCCATTACCCTGGCCATTCCGCCGACACCGGGGCGCTCCATCGTCAAGCGTATCGGCCGTGAAAGCGGCTTTGCCAGCCTCGGCCAGCAGCTCAATGGCGTGGGCTATGACAGCGTGTTCGTGTATGGCGGGCGCGGTTACTTCGACAACATGAACGCCTTTTTCAGTGGCAACGGCTACCGCGTTGTCGACCAAAGCAGCGTGAATGAAGCCGATATCCATTTCAAAAATGCCTGGGGCATGGCTGACGAAGACCTGTACCGCGAAACCCTGAAACTGGCCGACGCCAATTACGCGCAACAAAAGCCGTTTTTGTTGCAACTGATGACCACCTCCAACCACCGCCCTTACACCTACCCGGAAGGCCGGATCGACATCAAGTCGGGTAACGGTCGTGACGGCGCGGTGAAATACACCGACTACGCCATTGGCCAGTTCCTCAACGAGGCGCGTAAAAAACCCTGGTTCGACAACACCATCTTCGTTTTCGTGGCCGACCACACGGCAGGCAGTGCCGGCAAGGAAGACTTGCCGATCACCAACTATCAGATCCCGCTGTTTATCTATGCGCCAAAACTGATTGAGGCCCGCGAGAACTCGCAACTGGCCAGCCAGATCGACCTGGCGCCGACCTTGCTCGGTTTGTTGAACCTGGACTACCAGTCGACTTTCTTTGGCCGTAACCTGCTGCAGGACAACCCGTTGCCACCGCGAGTGGTGGTGGGCAACTACCAGCACCTGGGTTTGTTTGACGGCAAAGACCTGGCCATTCTCAGCCCGCGTCAGGGGCTGCGCCGCCATGATGATGCACTGAGCACCAGTATTGAGTCGCGGGTACCGGCGACCGATCCGTTGATTGAGCGGGCGATTGCCTACTATCAGGGCGCCAGTCATGGCTTCAAGCAGCAGTTGCTGGGCTGGAAGCCGGTACAGGTCGAAGCGGGGCAGGTTTCGCAACGGTAATTGCCTTGCGACCCTCACCCCAACCCTCTCCCAAAGGGAGAGGGAGCTGATTGGGGGATATTGCAGAATCTCTGCAGCCTGAATGCATTGAGTTGAATCCTGCATCAGCTCGGTCAATCCCCTCTCCCTCTGGGAGAGGGCCAGGGTGAGGGGCTTTTAATAGACCCACAAAAAAGCCCCGCCTGATCACTCAGGCGGGGCTTTTGCGTATCGGGGTAAGGCTGGCTTACATCATGCCGCCCATACCACCCATGCCGCCCATGTCTGGCATGCCGCCAGCTGGTTTGTCTTCCTGGATCTCAGCGATCATCGCCTCAGTGGTGATCATCAGGCTGGCAATCGACGAAGCCGCTTGCAGAGCCGAACGAGTCACTTTGGCCGGGTCAAGGATACCCATTTCGATCATGTCGCCGTATTCGCCAGTAGCAGCGTTGTAACCGTAGTTACCCGAACCCTGCTTCACTTTGTCGACAACTACGCTTGGCTCGTCGCCGGAGTTGGCAACGATCTGGCGCAGAGGTGCTTCAACAGCACGACGCAGCAGAGCAATACCCACGTTCTGATCAGCGTTGTCGCCTTTCAGTTCGGAGATGGCTTGCAGAGCGCGAACCAGTGCCACGCCACCGCCAGGTACCACGCCTTCTTCAACGGCTGCACGGGTTGCGTGCAGGGCGTCTTCAACGCGGGCTTTCTTCTCTTTCATTTCTACTTCGGAACCAGCGCCAACCTTGATCACGGCAACGCCGCCAGACAGCTTGGCCAGACGCTCTTGCAGTTTTTCACGGTCGTAGTCCGAAGTGGTGTCAGCCACTTGAGCACGGATCTGGGTCACACGTGCCTGGATGTCCGCATCGTTACCAGCACCATCGATGATGGTGGTGTTTTCTTTGGACAGGATCACGCGCTTGGCGTTACCCAGGTGCTCCAGGGTGGTGCTTTCCAGGCTCAGGCCGATCTCTTCGGAGATAACGGTACCGCCAGTCAGAACAGCGATGTCCTGCAGCATGGCTTTACGACGGTCGCCGAAGCCTGGTGCTTTAACAGCAGCCACTTTAACGATACCGCGCATGTTGTTCACAACCAGAGTCGCCAGGGCTTCGCCTTCAACGTCTTCAGCCACGATCAGCAGTGGACGGCCGGCTTTTGCAACGGCTTCCAGAACTGGCAGCATTTCGCGGATGTTGGAGATCTTTTTGTCTACCAACAGGATCAGCGGGCCGTCCAGCTCAGCCACCATAGTGTCTGGCTTGTTCACGAAGTAAGGGGACAGGTAGCCACGGTCGAACTGCATGCCTTCAACAACAGACAGTTCGTTTTCCAGGCCCGAGCCTTCTTCAACGGTGATCACGCCTTCTTTACCGACTTTTTCCATGGCTTCGGCAATGATTTCGCCGATGGAGCTGTCGGAGTTGGCAGAGATGGTACCTACCTGAGCGATTGCCTTGCCGTCAGCGCATGGCTTGGCCAGTTGACGCAGTTCTTTGACGATAGCGATGGTCGCTTTGTCGATACCGCGCTTCAGGTCCATCGGGTTCATGCCGGCAGCGACGGCTTTCAGGCCTTCGTTGACAATCGACTGAGCCAGAACGGTTGCAGTGGTAGTACCGTCACCAGCGTCATCGTTGGCACGGGAGGCAACGTCTTTAACCAGCTGCGCGCCCATGTTTTCGAAGCGGTCTTTCAGCTCGATTTCTTTGGCAACGGACACGCCGTCCTTGGTGATGGTCGGAGCGCCGAAGCTCTTCTCGATGATCACGTTACGGCCTTTAGGGCCCAAGGTCGCTTTTACTGCGTCAGCCAGGACGTTTACACCGGCCAGCATTTTTTTACGGGCGGAGTCGCCGAATTTAACTTCTTTAGCAGCCATGTTCGTTCTTCCTTAAATACTTTGTAGTAACGGGAAAAGGAGCGGGAAATCAGCCTTCGATTACAGCGAGAATCTCGTTCTCAGCCATAACCAGCAGGTCTTCGCCGTCGACTTTTACAGTGTTGCTGCCGGAGTAAGGGCCGAACACAACCTTGTCACCCACTTTCACGGCCAACGCACGTACTTCACCGTTGTCCAGAACGCGACCGGTACCAACGGCGATGACTTCACCGCTGTTGGCTTTTTCGGCAGCAGAACCCGGCAGAACGATACCGCCAGCGGTTTTCTTTTCTTCTTCGCTGCGACGGATTACGACGCGGTCATGCAGAGGACGAAGCTTCATTGTCGATCTCTCCTAATTGTGGTGTTCATCGGCCGGTGTCAATACCGGCTGGGTTTGCAAATCCGGAAATGCCGGGTGCGATTCGCGGTTGGAGTTTTGCTGTTGCCAGTAAAACCCTGCGGTGTCCGTTACATAAGGGCGCATCCACTTATTACAAGGGCAGCCCCAGGAATTTTTTAACCTGGCGCCTGGCCAAAAACAAACACGGCACCCAGGGTGCCGTGTTGTTCATGCCAAAGCCTTATTTGTCGCGGTGTTCGAACTCGCCTTCGATCACATTGGGCTCACGCCCCAAAGGCTGATGGGAGCGCGGTCGTGCAGCTTCGAAATCTTCGGCAAACGCACGCTGGCGAATGGCCTGTTCTTCTGCGCGCTTGCGCAGGCGATTGACCAGGAACCGACGAACTGGCGGGAACAGCAACAGCAGACCGGCCGCATCGCTGATAAAACCAGGCAGAACCAACAGGCCACCACCCAGCGCCAGCATCAGGCCTTCAAGCATTTGTTGGGCAGGCAGCTCGCCGCGGTTAAGGCTTTCACGCGCTTTGAGCGCCGTGGCCAGGCCTGCGACGCGAACGACCAGTACACCGAGCATGGAGCCGGCAATGATCAGCAACAACGCGGGGAAAAACCCGATAGCGGTGCTGACCTTGAAAAAGACGTACAGCTCTAGCACTGGAAACAACAGAAAGAGCAATAGAAAAGCGCGCATCAAATGATTCCTCTCCGGAAGAATATCTTCCAACCAAGACTAGATGACGGCGCGCCTGTACAAATTCAAGGTCAGACCGTCTGTTTTTTCGGCCATTCACTGGCTCGGGCCAGCAAAACCAGAGCTTCGCGTACCTGTGTCGAAGTGTTGCAAGGCTCAGGAAAGGCCAGCCAGTGCAGCCCTTCGCCGATGCGCAAGTGCATGCCTTCGCTGTCGATGCCCACCAGCGTAGCTGGCGCTGTGCGGGGCAGCCCGGTCATTTCGACATAGTGTTCGATGGCATTGGCGTGGTCACTGTTCATGTGCTCGACCATGCGCACCTCGACCTGCCCGGCAAAGGGGTTGGCCAGCGTGACCTGGTCCAGCCAGTGAATGGCACCAAAGCCGCCGATGTAACGGTGACGCACCGGGTTGAGCACCCAGAAGTCGAAATCATGGGCAGTGTCATAGCCCTTCGCTTCGGGGAAGTAGCGGTAGTAACGCTCGGCGGCGGCTGCAATGGCGGCGGCATCGCTCAGTTGTTCGGCTTCGGCCAGCACGGTAAGGCGGCCGACCGCCTGCACATCTTCAGCCCCGCGCTCGCCCACCATCAGGGAGCACTTGGGGTCCTTGCGCAGGTTATGGGTGTGCTGGGCAATGCGGCTGATCAGGATCAGCGGCCGCCCCTGCTCGTCCAGGCAGTACGGCACCACGGAGCCAAACGGGAAACCGGGCATGGCCTTGGACTGGGTAGCCAGGGCGCCACGGTATTCCTTGAGCAATAATTCTCGGGCATGCTTGGCAGCTTCAACGCTCAACTTATGACTCCTTAATAAAAATCCGCATTTAACGGTCGAGATCAGGGCACACATGCAACTAAAAGACAAAGTAATCATTATCACTGGCGGCTGCCAGGGCCTGGGCCGTGCAATGGCCGAGTACCTGGCGGCCAAGGGCGCCAAACTGGCACTGGTCGACCTCAACCCGGAAAAGCTCGAGTTGGCCGTTGCGGCCTGTCAGGCACACGGTGTCGAGGCTCGCGCTTACCTGTGCAATGTCGCTGACGAAGAACAGGTTACGCAAACCGTGGCCCAGATTGCAGAAGATTTTCGCGCGATCAATGGTCTTGTCAACAACGCCGGAATCTTGCGTGACGGGCTGCTGCTCAAGGTCAAGGATGGCGTCATGACCAAGATGAGCCTGGCGCAATGGCAGGCAGTGATCGACGTCAACCTGACCGGAGTGTTCCTGTGTACCCGCGAGGTGGCGGCGAAAATGATCGAGCTCAACAGCCAGGGCGCGATCATCAATATTTCGTCGATCTCCCGTGCTGGCAATGTCGGCCAGACCAACTACTCGGCGGCCAAGGCCGGGGTTGCGGCGGCAACCGTGACCTGGGCCAAGGAGCTGTCGCGCTACGGCATTCGGGTAGCCGGGATTGCACCTGGCTTTATCGAAACCGAAATGACCCTGGGCATGAAGCCCGAAGCCCTGGAAAAAATGACCGCGGGCATACCGCTAAAACGCATGGGCAAAGTTGAAGAAATCGCCCATTCGGCGGCGTATATTTTTGAAAACGACTACTACACCGGGCGAATTCTGGAACTGGATGGTGGGTTGCGGATATAGAGCAAAAACCTTGTAGTCGCTGCCGCAGGCTGCGAAGGGTTGCGGAGCAACCCGTTCACTCAAAGACCACGCGGTCAAATACCGTGCGGTCGGCTCTCGCAGCCTGCGGCAGCGACTACAAATCTACGAAGCCTCACCAGACCACCCCAAACCCTACGGTATAGCGAGTTTTATTGAGGGAATTGTCCGAACCGGTCGAGCTGCCGATCAGGTCTTTTTCGGCCTTGAGGTTCAGCGACGCCCATTCCGTCACCTTGTAGCGCAAGCCGATTTCGGAATCGAGGCTGTAGTCTGATTGCCCTTCCAGTGACTTGCCCAGCTCACCATTAGTGAAAATCGAGACGGTTTTGCCCATCAGGTAACGGTTGTAATCCCATTTCATGGCTAGCGAGTAGAAGTTGTCTTTCTTGCCGTCAGAGTATTCGTAGTCGGTGCGGTTGAGCAGCGAACCCAGCGAGAACGCACCCAGTTCGTCATCCCAAAACTGGTAGCCGGGGCCGGTACCGACCGTGCGCTGGCGGGAGATGTCTTCGACCCGATCGCGGTTGTAGGTCAGGCGACCTTGCCAGTACCACTTTTCATCAATGAAGTAGTCGAGTGCGTATTCGGCAGTCCAGTTGTCCGTGGTGACCACATCGTTCTGAAACTCGCGGTTGTATTCGCCTTCGGCGTGATGACGCCAGGCGCCGTGGCGAGCCGTGGTCTTGAAATCGATGTCGTAATCGTCGGTATCCTTGTCCGCCCGCTGGTAGTCCATCGCTACATCGACATTGCCCTTCCACACCAGGTCTTCGACCAGCGGCTTGGGCTTGATGATTTGCTGGATACTGGCCAGTGCCACGGTTTTCGGCGCTTCACCGTTGGCCAGGGTCACGCTGCCGTCTTCGGCCGCCTGCAACGACTTGGCCTTCTCACCCGTCCAGGTATCCTGCTTGACCATTAACTCCTGATCACTCTCCAGGGTCTTGACCTGTTTCCAGTCAATCGGCACGGCACCGGCATAGTCGGTCTGGATCAACAGCTTGCCGCCATCAAAGACTTTGATCTTGCCGCTCAGGCGGTCGCCGTTCTTCAACCACACCGTATCGGCAAACACGGGCGCGGCAAGGCACATGACAACAAGGCATAACAGGGGTCTGGACAACATAAGCGGGTGGAAAACTCGGAAATACGAAAGAATGCCGGCATTATCCGGATGGATATGCCCTTGAGGAACAAAGACCGGCTCATTGTGCCGGAGTTCCTTCTATAGTTCAGTCAACGACAGCCCCCTGGCCAGAAGCCCGCCGTGAATATGCCACCCGACACCCCGCATACCCCTGCCGAGATCCGCCGCACGGCACTGTATTCAACCTTGATGATGGTCCCCGCCGGTAGTGTCGTGACTTACGGTCAATTGGCCGCTATGGCCGGCCTTGGGCGAGCAGCGCGCTGGGTTGGGCGCACCCTGAGCCAGCTCCCCGAAGGCACGCGCCTGCCCTGGCACCGGGTTCTCGCTGCCGGCGGGCGTATCAGTTTGCCAGCAGGCAGCCCTTCTGGTGATGAACAACGGGCGCGTTTGCGCGCTGAAGGGGTGAGCATCATGAATAATCGCGTGGATATGCACCGTCATGGCTGGCGCCAGATAGAGCACTGCGGTTAGAGTGCGCCCTTTGTTTCCGCAACCAGAGGCAGACTCCAGTCCATGCCCCGTAAAACCTGGCGCGAAGCGCTAGCTGCGTATTCCAGCCCCTCGACCCTCGTGCTGTTGCTGCTCGGTTTTGCCGCCGGTTTGCCGTACATGCTGGTGTTTTCAACGCTCTCCGTATGGTTGCGCGAAGCCGGTGTGGCCCGTGAAACCATTGGTTATGCCAGCCTGATCGGGCTGGCCTATGCCTTCAAGTGGGTGTGGTCGCCGCTGCTGGACCAATGGCGCCTGCCATTGCTCGGCAAACTGGGCCGGCGTCGCTCATGGCTGGTGCTGTCGCAGTCGCTGGTCATTCTGGGCCTGATCGGCATGGGCTTTTGTGACCCGCAAAAACATCTGTCCTGGCTGATTGCCATTGCGGTTGTGGTGTCCTTCGCCTCGGCCACCCAGGACATTGCCGTCGACGCCTATCGCCTGGAAATCGCCGAAGACAACCGCCAGGCCGCGCTCGCCGCCAGTTACATGTCCGGCTATCGCGTGGCCGCCCTGCTGGCCACGGCGGGCGCCCTGTTCTTTGCCGAAGGCTTCGGCTCGACGGGCTTCAACTACAAGCACTCGGCCTGGACCGGCACCTACGTGCTGTTCGGCCTGTTGATGGTGCCCGCGCTGCTCACCACCCTGTTTATGCGCGAACCACCCGTGCCATTGCGCACCCAGCTGTCGGCCGGGCGCTACAGTTTCGGCCACCAGCTGGCGTCGGTTTTCGTCCTGATCGTGTTGCTGGTATCCGTGCCGGCCATGTTCACCCAGCTCTACAACACCGATTTTGCCGGCGTGTTATTCGAAGGCGTCAGCCCGATCACCCTGGTGCTGGAAGACCGGGCCTTTCTGCGTGCCATCCTGTACACGCTGCTGACGGTGTTGTGCTTGTCATCCATTGGCCGACGCGGGCTGGCGCCAGTGCTGACGCCGGTAAACGACTTTATTGTGCGCTATCGCTGGCAAGCCCTGCTGCTGCTGGGGTTGATTGCCACCTACCGGATGTCGGACACGGTCATGGGCGTCATGGCCAACGTGTTTTATATCGACCAGGGCTTTACCAAGGACCAGATTGCCGGGGTCAGCAAGATTTTCGGCCTGATCATGACCCTTGTCGGCGCGGGCATGGGCGGCTTGCTGATCGTGCGTTTCGGCATTCTGCCGATCCTGCTCATCGGCGGCGCGGCATCGGCAGGCACCAACCTGCTGTTCATGCTGCTCGCCGATATGGGGCCGAATCTGCAGATGCTGATTGTCACCATTTCCCTCGACAACTTCAGCTCCGGCCTCGCCACTTCGGCGTTCGTGGCCTACCTGTCCAGCCTGACCAACCTCAAGTTTTCCGCCACCCAGTACGCCCTGCTCAGCTCGATCATGCTGCTGCTGCCGCGCTTGATGGGCGGATACTCGGGGGTCATGGTGGAGAAGTTCGGTTATCACAACTTCTTTATCATCACCGCCGTGATGGGCATCCCCACACTGCTGCTGATCGGCCTGCACTGGTACCAGGAGAGCCGCCGGGCCCGCCACAAGCCTGCGGTAGACCTGGAAAAACACCCGTAAACACGGGGGGGAGCCCCTCTCCCCCGCCCACCCTGTACGCAGGCACGTCTCGCCCGTACAATGCTCAGTCATATCTAGTCACCAGCACGGCAACGGCTAACCATGCGCACCAGTCAATATTTGCTCGCCACACAGAAAGAAACGCCTTCCGATGCGGTTGTTATCAGCCATCAGCTGATGCTGCGCGCCGGCATGATTCGCAAACTTGCTTCGGGCCTGTACACCTGGCTGCCGATGGGCCTGCGGATCATGCGCAAGGCCGAAGCCATTGTTCGTGAAGAAATGAACGCTGCAGGCGCTCTGGAAGTGCTGATGCCGAGCATCCAGCCAGCCGAGCTGTGGCAGGAATCCGGGCGCTGGGAAGAATACGGCCCGGAGTTGCTGCGCCTCAAGGACCGCCACGGTCGTGAGTTCTGCGTAGGCCCGACCCACGAAGAAGTGATCACCGACCTGTGCCGCAACGAGTTGAACAGCTACAAACAGCTGCCTATCAACCTGTACCAGATCCAGACCAAATTCCGTGACGAGATCCGCCCGCGCTTCGGCTTGATGCGCGGCCGTGAATTCATCATGAAGGACGCCTACTCCTTCCACGCCGACAACGCTTCGCTGCAGGTCACCTATGACCGCATGCACCAGGCGTACTGCAACGTGTTCACCCGCCTGGGCCTGAACTTCCGCCCGGTTGAAGCCGACAACGGCTCCATCGGCGGTGCCGGCTCCCACGAGTTCCATGTGCTGGCCGAATCCGGTGAAGACGATATCGTGTTCAGCAATGGTTCCGACTACGCGGCCAACATCGAAAAAGCCGAAGCCGTGCCTGCCGAAACCTCGCGCCCAGCGGCCACCCAGGAGCTGCGCCTGGTCGACACGCCAGATGCCAAGACCATCGCACAACTGGTCGACGGCTATGACCTGCCGATCGAAAAGACCGTCAAGACCCTGATCGTTCACGCTGCCGAAGCCGGCAAGCTGATCGCCCTGGTGATCCGTGGCGATCACGAACTCAACGAAATCAAGGCTGCCAACCATCCGTTGGTACACAGCCCGCTGGTCATGGCATCCGACGCAGAACTGCGTGACGCCATCGGCGCCGGCGCTGGCTCCCTGGGCCCGCTGAACCTGCCACTGCCCTGCATCATCGATCGCTCGGTCGAGCTGATGAGCGATTTCGGCGTGGGCGCCAATATCGACGACAAGCACTACTTCGGCGTGAACTGGGAGCGTGACCTGCCAGTTCCGACCGTTGCCGACTTGCGCAATGTCGTTGCCGGCGACCCTAGCCCGGATGGCAAAGGCACCCTGGAAATCAAGCGCGGCATTGAAGTGGGACACATCTTCCAGCTGGGCACCAAGTACAGCGAAGCCATGAAGTGCCAGGTGCTGGGCGAAAACGGCAAGCCGGTCACCCTGGCAATGGGCTGCTACGGCATTGGTGTTTCCCGCGTGGTGGCTGCGGCCATCGAGCAGAACAACGACGAACGCGGCATCATCTGGAGCGATGCCCTGGCACCGTTTCAGATTGCCCTGGTACCGCTGCGTTACGAAACCGAAGCCGTGCGCGAAGCCACCGACAAACTGTATGCCGAACTGACGGCAGCAGGTTTTGAAGTGCTGCTGGACGATCGCGACAAGAAAACCAGCCCCGGCATCAAGTTCGCTGACATGGAACTGATCGGCATCCCGCACCGGATCGTGGTCAGCGACCGTGGCCTGGCTGAAGGCAATCTGGAATACAAGAGCCGCACCGAAGCAGAGCCACAAGCCCTGCCCGTTGCTGATGTGCTTGCCTTCCTTCAGGCCCGTATCGCTCGCTGAACCCAGATAGAGACGCCATGTTCACTCGAAACACCTTGACCCTCGGGGGCGCCGCCATGTGCGGCGCCCTGCTGCTGAGCGGCTGTGCCAATCACATGTCGCAACGCAGCGAGCACGAGGAACGCATCGAGCGCAAACTGCTCGCCCACAGCCTGCAGATCGATGTGGGCTCGCCAGCCGTGCTTGAGCTGCCGCAACGGCGTGTGCGCATCAATGAACAAAAGACCTTCGAGGTCACCGAGTTCGATGTCACCCGTCATTACGACCGCTATACCCCCTACCAGCCCTGGCGCGAAGTCTATGAGATTCCGCTGGGCGCGGTGGCTATCGTCGCGGGGGTGGGCGCCAATGTGCTGAACGTGTTCATGTTCGGGCAACTGCCGGACAGCGTGACCAAGGACTGGATCAACTACGGCTTTGCCGGCATTAACCCGGCAATGAACGTGCAGTCCCACGGCCGCGCCGAGCAGAACCTGGCGGGCATTGATGACGTTCAGCGCGACAAGCGCCTGGAATATTCAAGCTTGCCCTGGTCTGAGCGGCCGGTGGTGGTCAAGGCGGGCAAGCAAGCCCACGAGCTGACCACAGACCGTAATGGCGTGTTGCGCCTCAACCTGCTGGACAGCCCGTTTGCCGAGCAAGACCTCAATCACATCGGCAAGCTGACCATCATGGTGGAAGACGCCCAGGACGAAACCCATTCGGACTCGACCCTGTCGATCAGCAGCAAGCTGCGCGGCAAGTTGCTTGAAGCGCACAACCTGATCTACGACGACCTGGAAGGTGACGACGTCAACCAGTGGGTGCATCGGGTCAAGCGCCTGTCGGAGCTGGGGCTGGAGGAAGAAGCCAGCGAACTGGAACAAAGCCTGATCGAACTCACGCGCAACGACCCGGAGCTACAACGTGAATTCGTGCAGTCATTGACCAAAAATGCCGGGCGACTGGTGGCGGACCCGGGCGTCAGCTGACGTGTGGGAGCGGGCTTGCCCGCGATGATATCGCTGTGGTTTTCCTGACAGACCGCAGTGCCTGCATCGCGAGCAAGCCCGCTCCCACAACAAGCAAACCGACCTACCCCTTGAACAGCTCCAGCTGCTCGAACCCATTGTTCAAATCATGCAAACGCACGCCCAGCCCGAGCAATCGCACGGGCCTGGCGCCGCGTGCAAACGCCTGGCTCAACAACCCCTGATAACTCTCCAGATCGCGCCCTGCACCGGACTGCTCCAGCGTAGTCTGGGTAAAGTCGTGGAATTTCACTTTGACGAACGGCTTGCCGGGACGATAACTGCTGTCGATACGCTCAATACGCCGGTTCAGGGTCTCAAGCAGCTCCGGGAGCTTCTCCAGGCAACTGGCCAGATCAGGCAAATCCGTATCGTAAGTGTTTTCCACACTGACTGACTGACGCCGACTGTCACTTTGCACCAGCCGCTCATCAATCCCCCGCGCCAACCCCCATAACCGCTCACCAAAACTGCCAAATTCCCGTACCAGCGCCAGTTTGTTCCAGTCCCGCAGCTGCAGGCAGGTCTCGATGCCCAGGCGCCCGAGCTTGTCGGCCGTAACTTTGCCCACGCCATGCAGTTTGTTGACCGGCAAGGCCGAGACAAAATCATCGACCTGGTCCGGGGTAATCACGAACAACCCGTTGGGCTTGCGCCAATCACTGGCGATCTTGGCCAGAAACTTGTTGGGGGCCACCCCGGCCGAGACGGTGATATGCAACTGATTGGACACGCGCCGGCGAATATCCTGGGCGATGCGCGTGGCACTGCCGGCAAAATGCGGGCTGTCGGACACGTCCAGGTATGCCTCATCCAGGGACAGCGGCTCGATCAGCTCGGTGTAATCACGCAGGATGCCGTGGATTTCTTTGGACGCTTCTTTATAGGCATCCATCCGGCCGCTGACGATAACCAGGTCCGGGCACAGCTTGAGGGCATGCCGGGATGACATTGCCGAGCGCACACCATAGGCGCGCGCTTCGTAATTGCAGGTGGCGATCACCCCACGTCGATCAGAAGAACCCCCGACCGCCATCGGCTTGTTTGCCAGGCTCGGGTCATCGCGCATCTCAATAGCGGCGTAGAAACAGTCACAGTCGACGTGGATGATTTTGCGCTGCGTCATGTAGGGCGGTGTTCTTCAATGGAGTAGGCAATACACCGCGCAAGTATGTCACCGCGAACTGTATATAGCACCAGTAGTCTTGATTCTCCCCGACAGACGCGGGAAAAACGTCGCTGAATTGTTTTTTTCAATCGAATCTCTAGCCTCAATAGAGCTACACCCCATACAGAACAGGGCCTGCAGGGCTTTTTATAGCTGTATTTTCTAGCTAACCAATTGACGCATAACGAATTTTTCTAAATTAACGTTTGACAGCCCCGCGTATCGCTGTAGAATCCACCCCACAGACGCGGGATGGAGCAGTCTGGTAGCTCGTCGGGCTCATAACCCGAAGGTCGTCGGTTCAAATCCGGCTCCCGCAACCAAACATCGAAAAAGGCTACTCGAAAGAGTGGCCTTTTTTGTGCGCGCGTGTTTTGTACTGCCACCCAACGTGTAGTCGCTGCCGAGGAACGAAGGCTGCGATCGGCGACGCAGTCGTCGTAATACCTGAGCACTCAATAATTCCTGACACGCCGGGGCGCCTGATTTACGACGACTGCGTCGGAGTGCCGCACCACGCCGATCGCAGCCTCGTACCTCGGCAGCTGCTACGGACCGAACTGCCCATATCCAAAATTCATGCCTGTTTTGATCTTATTTAGCTCATTTACGCATTAAAGGTTGACACCCCCGCTCATCACTGTAGAGTGCGCCCCACAGACGCGGGATGGAGCAGTCTGGTAGCTCGTCGGGCTCATAACCCGAAGGTCGTCGGTTCAAATCCGGCTCCCGCAACCAAACATTAAAAGGCTGCTCGAAAGAGTGGCCTTTTTTGTGCCTGCGTGTTTTTGCCCTCCTCCTGGCAATTGCAGGAAAGGGATTAAAACCGGGTATTTCAAGCGCTTACGTGATTTAAGGGTTGACACCTGCACGATCCGCTGTAGAATCCACCCCACAGACGCGGGATGGAGCAGTCTGGTAGCTCGTCGGGCTCATAACCCGAAGGTCGTCGGTTCAAATCCGGCTCCCGCAACCAAACATCAAAAAAGGCTACTCGAAAGAGTGGCCTTTTTTGTGCGCGCTCGAAAAGTCTCCATCAGACGTTTATTGACATTAAACGTCATATTTCTGAAAGTCCTCTCGTCTATGCTGTCTGCCAGCAATTACCCTTTTTTCTCAGACCAATCCTGAACCTCAGGCAAACGGCTGAACATAATTAGAAATATTTTGACCAAAAGGATTGGTAACTTGAGCCTATGCCTCCATCCTATCGCGCACGATCCACGAGGTGATTGATGCCCGATAACTCGCCAGAACCCATAGAAGCCGTTACAGCAGTCCACCCCATTGCCGCGACCCGTTTGCGCTGGCTGGATTTGCTGAGCAAGTACCGCCAACCGATTGGCCTCGCACTGACGCTGCTGCTGTTTGCCATAGCGTTGATTGCCTGTCGTCATCTGCTCAGCGAGCTGGACCTGTACGCCCTGCACGACTCGATCATGGAAGTCCCCAAGCCCGCCCTCTTCGGTGCCGTGGCAGCTACAGCCGTGGGCTTTGTGATTCTGCTCGGTTACGAGTGGTCAGCCAGCCGCTATGCGGGGGTAAAACTGCCACCCAAAACCCTGGCCCTGGGCGGCTTTACCGCCTTTGCCATTGGCAATGCCATCGGCTTGTCGCTGCTCTCTGGCGGCTCCGTGCGCTATCGCCTGTATGCACGTCATGGCGCCGGGGCATCAGAAGTCGCCCATATGACGCTGTTCGCCAGCCTGTCACTGGGCTGCGCACTGCCGCCCCTGGCGGCATTGGCAACGCTGAGCAACCTGCCCGCCGCCGCCGCTGCCCTGCATATCCCGGCCTGGATATTGGGTTCTATTGCTTTCGCGGTGTTGGCGCTGTTTGCCTTGCTGGCGCTGGGCATCTACCGCCGGCGCCTGCCCGAGCAACCGATCCCCGACAACCTGCTGGTCAAGGCCGGACGCCGCACCCTGCGCCTGCCCAGCCCGCGCCTGACCTTGCTGCAACTGGTCATTACCGCGCTGGACGTCGCAGCCGCCGCCACCGTGCTGTACCTGCTGCTGCCTGAAGCACCGCCCTTTGGCGCATTTATGCTGGTTTACCTGCTGGCCCTGGCGGCCGGTGTGCTCAGCCATGTACCCGGCGGTGTCGGGGTGTTCGAGGCAATATTGCTGGCCGCCTTCGCCGACAAGCTCGGGGCCGCGCCACTGGCCGCTGCCCTGCTGCTGTATCGCATGATCTATGTGATTCTGCCGCTGCTGATTGCCTGCCTGATGCTGCTGATGAACGAAGCCCAGCGCCTGATCCAGACCCGGCAAAGCCTGCGGGTCGCTTCCGGCCTGGCCGCTCCGGTACTGGCCGTGCTGGTATTCATGTCCGGGGTGGTCCTGCTGTTTTCCGGCGCCACACCCGAGATTGACACGCGCCTTGAACACATTGGCTTCCTGATCCCCCACCGCCTGGTCGACGCCTCGCACTTTGGCGCCAGCCTGATCGGCGTGCTCTGCCTGCTGCTGGCCCAGGGCTTGCGCCGGCGCCTGTCTGCCGCCTGGATGCTGACCACGATCCTGCTGCTGGTCGGCGCCGTACTGTCCCTGCTTAAAGGCTTCGACTGGGAAGAGGCAACCGTCCTGGTCCTGACCGCCAGCCTGCTGGGCTTGTTCCGCCGTTCTTTCTACCGCCCGAGCCGCCTGACCGAGCTGCCATTTTCGCCGTTGTATCTGGTCGCCAGCATCTGCGTACTGGGTGCCTCGATCTGGTTGCTGCTGTTCGCCTATCAGGACGTTCCGTACAGCCATCAACTGTGGTGGCAGTTCACCCTCGACTCGGACGCGCCACGGGGCCTGCGCTCTCTGCTGGGTGCCGCCGTGCTGCTGGTGGTCGTGTCCCTGACCTGGCTGCTGCGCACCGCTCGCCCGGTGATCCACCTGCCCGATGCCGCTGAACTGGAAAAAGCCGGCAAGATCATCCTCGCCTCCGACCAGCCCGACGGCGGCCTCGCACTCACCGGCGACAAGGCCCTGCTGTTCCACCCCGACGACAACGCCTTCCTGATGTACGCCCGTCGCGGTCGCAGCCTGGTGGCGCTGTACGACCCGATCGGGCCGCCCCAGCAGCGTGCCGAGTTGATCTGGCAATTTCGCGACCTGTGCGACACCGTCCACGCCCGCCCTGTGTTCTACCAGGTACGCGCCGAGAACCTGCCGTTCTACATGGACATCGGCCTGACCGCGATCAAGCTGGGCGAAGAAGCCCGCGTCGATTTGCACCGCTTTGATCTCGAAGCCAAGGGCAAAGAGATGAAAGACCTGCGCTACACCTGGAACCGTGGCACCCGTGACGGCCTGTCACTGGAAATCCATGAACCGGGCGAAGCGCCGATGGATGAGCTCAAAGTCATTTCCGATGCCTGGCTCACCGGCAAGAACGTGCGCGAAAAAGGCTTCTCCCTGGGGCGTTTCAGCGAGGACTATATCAAGCACTTTCGCGTGGCCATTATTCGCTTTGAAGGCAAGCCGGTGGCCTTTGCCAACCTGCTTGAGACCCACAGCCACGAGCTGTCGAGCCTGGACCTGATGCGTGCCCACCCGGACGCGCCGAAACTGACCATGGAATTTATGATGGTCGGCCTGATTCAGCATTATAAAAAGCATGGATACGCCCGTTTCAGCCTGGGGATGGTACCTCTGTCCGGCCTGCAACCGCGTCGCGGCGCACCCTTGACCCAGCGTTTGGGGTCGATGTTGTTCCAGCGCGGCGAGCACCTGTACAACTTCCAGGGTTTGCGCCGCTTCAAAGACAAATTCCAGCCCGACTGGGAACCTCGTTATATGGCCGTGCCCGCCGGACTTGATCCGCTGGTGGCACTGGCTGATACCGCCGCCCTGATTGCAGGCGGCTTGACTGGATTGGTGAAACGTTAATGAAACATCGTTCCTGGCGGTTTTTGTTGCTTGCCTTGATAGTGCTGGTCGCGCTTGCTGCAGGCGGCTATTGGTGGTGGAATCGCCCTGCGCCGCAGCCAACGGTTGAACACCTGAGCCAAACCGATGGCTCGACCCTGACCAATGTCATTCCCGGCCAGAAAGCCCAGGCCCGGGTGGTTATTGCCACCCCGGCCGAAGAAGCCCTCAACGACAAGCAGCTAATGGCCCTGAGCCGCGGCGGCAAGGCGCAAGTCGTTCAGGTGATCCTGCCCAAGGACGACTGCACCCTGCAACAGCAAGCCCTGCAAACTGCGCTGCAACAACTCAAGGGCCCTGCGACCCTGGTCAGCGGTATCGGCCCCGGGGCAACCCTGGCCTGGCGCTGGCTGGCCGAGCAAACCAATGACAAGGCCCAGGCCGTGTCGGTAGGTTTCAAGCTGGAAGAACCCGGTTGCACCCTGCCCGTTCCGAAAACCGCGGCTCACGGCAACTGGCTGGTGGCCTGGAACGACAACCCTGACGACCCGAGCGCCGCTTTTGTACGCGATCAGCCGAACGCGCAGACCAGCATCAGCGACTACGACATTCACTACCCACAAGTGCTGAGCAACGAGCTGCGCAAGATCCTGGTGGGCGATGAGAACGGCGGGCTGAGCATGCCGGTGGTCGAAGTGCCTGCCGGCCAGCAAAACAGCACCGTGACCCTGTTCCTCTCCGGTGATGGCGGCTGGCGCGACCTGGACCGTGACGTGGCGGGCGAAATGGCCAAGATCGGCTACCCGGTGGTGGGCATCGACATGCTGCGCTACTACTGGCAGCACAAGACCCCTGAGCAAAGCGCCACCGACCTCACCGAGCTGATGCAGCACTACCGGCAGAAATGGGGCACCCAACGCTTTGTGCTGGTCGGGTATTCGTTTGGTGCCGATGTGTTGCCGGCCACCTATAACCGCCTGCCTGAGGCCGAGCAAAAGCGCGTCGACTCGATCATGTTGCTGGCCTTTGCCCGCAGTGGCAGTTTTGAGATTCATGTCGATGGCTGGCTGGGCAAGGCCGGTGCAGAAGCGGATACCGGCGAAGAAATGTCCAAACTGCCTGCCAGCAAAGTGGTGTGCATCTATGGCGCAGAAGAGGTCGATGAAAGTGGCTGTACTGCCAAGACAGCAGTCGGCGAAAGCCTCAAGCTGCCTGGCGGCCATCACTTCGACGAGAACTACCCGGCCCTGGCCCAGCGCCTGGTGGACCTGATCAAGAAGCATCAGGTGACTGCCCAATAAGCCAGCCTTTGTGGGAGCGGGATTGCTCGCGATAGCAACTACCCGGTTTACCAGATACACCGAGCCGCCTGCATCGCGAGCAAGCCCGCTCCCACAGTAATAGGCTCCGGTTTAACCAAAAAAGCCCCGACTCTCGCGAGCCGGGGCTTTTTCATGGTACCTGGACGGGGTTACATCTCGACCTGAGTCCCCAGTTCAATCACCCGGTTCAGCGGCAACTTGAAGAAGCGCAGGTTACTGTTGGCATTCTTGAGCATAAAGGCGAACAAACCTTCGCGCCAGCGCGCCATACCCACAAGCTTGGAAGCAATTACCGTCTCCCGGCTCAGGAAGTAAGTGGTGCGCATCGGGCTGAAATCCAGCTCATCGAGATGGCACAGCTTCAACGCCTCAGGCACATCCGGCTCATCCATAAAGCCGAAGTGCAGGATCACCCGGTAGAACCCGTCACCATAGGCATCCACCTCAAAGCGCCGTGAAGCCGGCACCCGCGGCGAATCTTCGTTGACCACCGTCAGCAACACCACCTGCTCGTGCAGTACCTGGTTATGCAGCAGGTTGTGCAACAGCGCATGGGGCACGGCATCTGGGCGCGCGGTCAGGAACACGGCGGTACCCTTGACGCGATGGGGCGGCTGCACGCGGATGCTGCTGATAAACAGCGGCAGCGGCAGCGCGCTTTCATCCAGACGGTCCACCAGCAGTTGCTTGCCGCGCCGCCAGGTGGTCATCAGGACAAACAGCACAATCCCCGCCAGCACCGGGAATGCCCCGCCCTGGAAGATTTTCGGCACGTTGGCGATAAAGAACAGGCCATCCACCAGCAGAAAGCCGATCAACACCGGCACGGCCAGAACAGGTGGCCACTTCCACAGCAGCAACATCACTGCCGACACCAGAATACTGGTAATCAGCATGGTCCCGGTCACCGCCACCCCGTAGGCCGAAGCCAGGGCGCCAGAAGACTCAAAGCCCAGCACCAGCAAGATCACCCCGACCATCAGCGACCAGTTCACCGCGCCAATGTAAATCTGCCCCTGCTCGGCGCTGGACGTGTGCTGGATATGCATGCGCGGGATATAGCCCAGTTGAATGGCCTGGTGGGTCAGGGAGAAAGCCCCGGAAATCACTGCCTGGGAGGCGATCACTGTCGCCAGCGTGGCCAGCCCCACCAAGGGAATCAGCGCCCAGGCCGGTGCCAGCAGGTAGAACGGGTTGCGCGCCGCCTCCGGGTTTTCCAGCAGCAAGGCACCCTGGCCGAAGTAGTTCAGCACCAACGCTGGCAACACCAGAATGAACCAGGCCCGGGCAATCGGCTTGCGGCCAAAGTGGCCCATGTCGGCATACAGCGCCTCGGCACCGGTCAGCGCCAGCACCACGGCGCCCAAAATGGCCACGCCCATGCCCGGATGAGACACAAAGAAGCGCACGCCCCATATCGGGTTCAGCGCATTGAGCACCTCAGGGTGCTGCACGATGCCGTGGATCCCCAGCCCGCCCAACACCACAAACCACACCACCATGACCGGCCCGAACAGCTTGCCGATACTGGCCGTGCCATGGCGCTGAATCAGGAACAGCAGCACCAGCACAATCAAGGCCAGCGGCACGACCCAATGCTCCAGGCCGTCAAATGCCAGCTCAAGCCCTTCTACGGCGGAAAGCACCGAGATCGCCGGGGTAATCATGCTGTCGCCGTAAAACAGCGCCGCGCCGATCAACCCCAGGATCACCAGCACCGAACGCAGCCTGGGATAAGGCGACGCCGCCCGCCTGGCCAGTGCGGTCAGGGCCATGATGCCGCCCTCGCCTTCGTTGTCGGCGCGCAGAATAAACAGCACGTACTTGATCGAAACCACCCAGATCAGCGACCACAGGATCAGCGCCAAAATCCCGAACACACCGTCGTGATTGACCTGAACACCATACCCGCCGGAAAACACCTCTTTAAGGGTGTACAAAGGGCTGGTGCCGATATCGCCATACACCACACCCACTGCTGCAACCAGCATCCCAATGGGCTTTGCCTTGGAGTGACCGTCTTCTGCCGCCTGACTGCTTGCCTGCCCCATCCATCACTCCTACGACCATTGACCGCGTTTCTTAATGGCTTGCGCTACATTTGATCAGCAGCATGCGCTGATTTCCCGAGTGTTAGCTACGGCTCCTGCCTACAAAATCACGTTAGTTAAAAACCCTGCTTTCGCAACGGCGCGCAGCATAGCGCAGCACTCGTCGCAAATCCCCGTATAACGCTGGTCAAGTGCGTTGACCATAGCTAAAATTGCGCACTTTTTTTGATCAGAGGCGCAATAAGCGCCCGTTCGTCGTGCAGCCTTTACGGGCATGTAACGTCACTACATACCGAGGTTCGCCATGTCCACCGTTACCACCAAGCCAGCCAACCCAAAGGTTGGCTTTGTTTCCCTGGGTTGCCCGAAAGCACTGGTCGACTCCGAGCGCATCCTTACCCAACTGCGCATGGAAGGCTATGACGTCGTCTCGACCTATCAGGACGCTGACGTCGTGGTGGTCAACACCTGCGGCTTCATCGACAGCGCCAAGGCAGAATCCCTGGAAGTGATCGGCGAGGCCATCAAGGAAAACGGCAAGGTCATCGTGACCGGCTGCATGGGCGTCGAAGAAGGCAATATCCGCGACGTCCACCCAAGCGTGCTGGCCGTGACCGGCCCTCAGCAGTACGAGCAGGTGGTCAACGCCGTGCACCAGGTAGTGCCACCGCGTCAGGACCACAACCCGCTGATCGACCTGGTACCGCCACAGGGCGTCAAGCTGACACCTCGTCACTACGCCTACCTGAAGATTTCCGAAGGCTGCAACCACAGCTGCAGCTTCTGCATCATCCCGTCGATGCGCGGCAAGCTGGTCAGCCGTCCGGTGGGCGATGTGCTCGACGAAGCCCAGCGCCTGGTCAAGGCCGGCGTAAAAGAGCTGCTGGTGATTTCCCAGGACACCAGCGCCTATGGCGTTGACGTCAAATACCGCACCGGTTTCTGGAACGGCGCGCCGGTCAAGACACGCATGACCGAACTGTGCGAAGCCTTGAGCTCGCTGGGCGTATGGGTGCGCCTGCACTACGTCTACCCGTACCCGCACGTTGACGAGCTGATCCCGCTGATGGCCGCCGGCAAGATCCTGCCGTACCTGGACATCCCGTTCCAGCACGCCAGCCCGAAAGTGCTCAAGGCCATGAAACGCCCTGCGTTTGAAGACAAGACCCTGGCCCGGATCAAGAACTGGCGCGAAATCTGCCCGGAACTGATCATTCGCTCGACCTTTATCGTCGGCTTCCCGGGTGAAACCGAAGAAGACTTCCAGTACCTGCTCGACTGGCTGACCGAAGCCCAACTGGACCGCGTAGGCTGCTTCCAGTACTCGCCGGTAGAAGGCGCACCGGCCAACCTGCTGGACGCGGCCATCGTGCCGGACGACGTCAAGCAGGATCGCTGGGACCGCTTCATGGCCCACCAGCAGGCCATCAGCGCTGCCCGCCTGCAGATGAAAATCGGCAAGGACATCGAAGTGCTGATCGACGAAGTCGACGAGCAAGGCGCAGTCGGCCGTTGCTTCTTCGACGCACCTGAAATCGACGGCAATGTATTTATCGCCACCGAGAAAGACATCAAGCCGGGCGACAAGATCATGTGCCGCGTCACCGACGCCGACGAGTATGACCTGTGGGCTGAAGTGATCTAAACCGCGACTGCTGCGCAAAAAGCCCTGCCGCTCTGGCGTCAGGGCTTTTTTTACGGCTATCGTTAAGGCATTGCTTCCATCATCAGTGTCAGGAGACACGCACGATGCAACACACATGGGCCATCCATACGCCACGCCTCACGGACTTTGCAGAACTGACCAACGTATGGGAAGCATCGGTGCGTGCCACCCATGACTTTTTACCGGACAGCTATATCGAGCTGTTGCGCGGCCTGGTCCTGGAGCAGTACCTGGATACCGTGATGCTGATCTGCTGCAAGGACCCGACCAGCAAGCGCATTACCGGTTTTGCCGGGGTCGCGGCCGGCAAGGTCGAGATGCTGTTTATCCACCCCGATTACCGCGGGCTGGGCATCGGCAAGTGCCTGTTGATGTTCGCCATCAATGAGCTGAATGCCGAGCGCCTCGACGTCAATGAGCAAAACCTGCAAGCCGTCGGCTTTTACCTCAAGCAGGGCTTTGTGGCTGTAGGACGCTGCGAAAAGGACGGCATGGGCCAGCCTTACCCGCTGCTGCACCTGCGGTATAAACGCCCAGCACGCGCATAAGGCAAATGTAGCCGGGCTTAACCGGCGCCAGGCGGGTACAATGTTCGCCCAATTCCTTTACGGCCCCTGTCATGTCTGAACCGATACGTCTCTCCAAACGCCTCATCGAACTCGTCGGCTGCTCCCGCCGTGAGGCCGAACTGTTCATTGAAGGTGGCTGGGTCACGGTAGATGGCGAAGTCATCGACGAGCCACAGTTCAAGGTCGACAACCAGAAAGTCGAGCTGGACCCGCAAGCCAAGGCCACCGCACCCGAGCCCGTGACCATTCTGCTCAATGCCCCGGCGGGCCTGGACACGGACAGCGCCCTGGCGTTGATCGGCCCGGACACCCTGAGCGAAGAGCACCGCTTCGGCAAGCGCCCGCTCAAGGGCCATTTCCTGCGCCTGAGCGTTGGCAACGAGCTGCAGACCAACGCCAGCGGCCTGCTGGTGTTTACCCAGGACTGGAAAATCGTGCGCAAGCTGACGGCCGACGCCAGCAAGATCGAACAGGAATACGTGGTTGAAGTCTCTGGCGAGATGGCACCCCACGGCTTGAACCGGCTCAACCACGGCATGACCTACAAGGGTCGCGAGCTGCCTGCGGTCAAGGCCAGCTGGCAGAGTGAAAACCGTCTGCGCTTTGCGATGAAAAACCCGCAACCGGGTGTAATCGCCCTGTTCTGCCAGGCAGTAGGCCTGACCGTGATTTCCATGCGCCGGATTCGTATTGGCGGCGTGTCGATGGGCAAGTTGCCTGTTGGCCAGTGGCGCTACATGAGCGCCAAAGAAAAGTTCTAACTGCAGCCCTGCCCCGAACATTTCGACACCGCAGCAATGCCTGCGGTGCTCACTGCTGAATATCAGGATTACCCACATGATTCATAACGACGTACTGCGCAGCGTGCGCTACATGCTCGACATCAGCGACAACAAGGTTGTCGAAATCATCAAGCTTGGCGGCCTCGACGTCACCAAGGAAGACGTGCTGACCTACCTGAAGAAAGACGAGGAAGAAGGCTTTGTACGTTGCCCGGACGAGGTGATGGCGCACTTCCTCGATGGCCTGGTGATCTTCAAGCGCGGCAAGGACGAAAGCCGTGCGCCGATGCCTGTCGAGCTGCCGGTAACCAACAACATCATCCTGAAAAAACTGCGCGTAGCCTTCGAACTCAAGGAAGACGACATGCACGCCATCCTCAAGGCGGCCGGCTTTCCGGTGTCCAAGCCTGAGCTGAGCGCCCTGTTCCGCAAGTTTGGCCACACCAACTACCGCACCTGTGGCGACCAGTTGCTGCGCAACTTCCTCAAGGGCCTGACCCTGCGCGTTCGCGACTGAAAACACGCCTCCTGTGGGAGCGGGCTTGCTCGCGATTCAGACGACTCGGTCAATCTGAATCACCGCGGCGCTGCTATCGCGAGCAAGCCCGCTCCCACAAGAGTCTGATCGGCCCCACCAGTACGATACTCCTATGACCTACACCGTCTCGCCCATCGGCTTTGTCCGCTCCTGCTTCAAGGAGAAATTCGCCATTCCCCGTCAGCCGCAACTGGCACCGGCCGCCCGTGGCGTGCTGGAGCTGGTCGCGCCGTTCGATCAGGGCGATGCGGTGCAAGGCCTGGAGCAGGTCAGCCATGTGTGGCTGCTGTTTGTGTTCCATCAGGCGCTGGAAGACAAGCCCCGCCTCAAGGTGCGCCCGCCACGCCTGGGCGGCAACAAGTCGATGGGCGTGTTTGCCACCCGCGCCACCCATCGCCCGAACGGCATCGGCCAGTCGGTGGTAAAGCTGGACAAGGTCGAGGCCAATCGCCTGTGGATTTCCGGTATCGACCTGCTCGATGGCACGCCGATTCTCGATATCAAGCCCTATGTGCCCTACGCCGATATCATCCGCGATGCCAGCAATGGCATGGCCAGCGCCGCACCGGTATTGATCCCCGTGCAATGGGCCGACAGTGCCCTGCAACAGGCACACAGGGAAGCCCTGCGCCTTCAGGAGCCGCTGGTGGAGCTGATCGAGCAATGCCTGGCGCAAGATCCACGCCCTGCTTACCAGACGCCCACCGCCGAACGAGAATACGGCGCGCAGTTCTGGGATCTGGACGTTCGCTGGCACTACCCCGAGCCTGGTTTGATCCGTGTGCTTGAGGTGATTGCAAAGTCTTGAGTTGAAACCAAATGTGGGAGCGAGCTTGCTCGCGATTACGGCCTGTCAGTCACCCATACGGCGGCTGACACTCCACAATCGCGGGCAAGCCCGCTCCCACATTTTTTGATCGGTGCGGTTTACTTCTCGACGAAGGCACGCTCGATCAGGTAATCACCCGGCTCACGCATACGCGGCGAAACTTTCAGGCCGAAGCTGTTCAGCACTTCGCTGGTCTCGTCGAGCATGCTTGGGCTGCCGCACAACATGGCACGGTCGTCCTGCGGGTTGATCGGTGGCAGGCCGATGTCGCTGAACAGCTTGCCGCTGCGCATCAGGTCGGTCAGGCGGCCTTCGTTCTCGAACGGCTCGCGGGTCACGGTCGGGTAGTAGATCAGCTTTTCACGCAGCGCTTCGCCGAAGAACTCGTTCTGCGGCAGGTGCTCGGTGATAAATTCGCGGTAGGCGACTTCATTGACGTAACGCACGCCGTGGCACAGGATCACTTTTTCGAAACGCTCGTAGGTTTCCGGATCCTGGATGATGCTCATAAAGGGCGCCAGACCGGTACCCGTGCTAAGCAGGTACAGATGTTTGCCCGGCTTCAGGTCGTCCAGCACCAGCGTACCCGTAGGTTTTTTGCTGATGATGATCTCGTCGCCTTCCTTCAAGTGCTGCAACTGGGAGGTCAGCGGGCCGTCTGGCACCTTGATGCTGAAGAACTCCAGATGTTCTTCCCAGTTCGGGCTGGCAATCGAGTAGGCACGCATAAGCGGACGGCCATTGGGCTGTTGCAGGCCGATCATCACGAACTGACCGTTCTCGAAGCGCAAGCCCGGGTCACGGGTGCACTTGAAGCTGAACAGGGTGTCGTTCCAGTGATGAACACTGAGGACACGTTCGTGGTTCATGTTGCTCATGTACGGGGCTCCTAAATTCGCCTGCGCTGACTATGGGCGCGATTGCACAGCATTCTAATGGCGGCGACAATATCTGTTAACTGAATTATCAAGATAAGGGTTATCGGTTATATCGATATGCGATTTACTCTCAGACAACTCCAGGTTTTCGTCGCCGTCGCCCAACAAGAGAGCGTGTCTCGCGCTGCCGGCTTGTTGGCCCTTTCACAATCTGCGGCCAGTACCTCGATCACCGAGCTGGAACGCCAGACCAGTTGCCAGCTGTTCGATCGCGCTGGCAAACGCCTGAGCCTCAACGCCCTGGGCCGGCAACTGTTGCCCCAGGCTGTGGCGCTGCTGGACCAGGCCAAGGAGATCGAAGACCTGCTCAACGGCAAGTCCGGCTTCGGCTCATTGACCGTAGGCGCGACACTGACCATCGGCAACTACCTGGCGACCCTGCTGATCGGCAGCTTTATGCAGCAGCACCCGGAAAGTCAGGTCAAGCTGGTGGTTCAGAACACGGCTCATATCGTGCAACAAGTCGCCCACTACGAAATTGATCTGGGTCTGATCGAGGGCGATTGCGCTCACCCCGATATCGAGGTGCAGAGCTGGGTCGAGGATGAACTGGTGGTGTTTTGCGCCCCGCAGCATCCACTGGCAGCCCGTGGTCACGCCACACTGGAAGAGCTCACCCGTGAAGCCTGGATCCTGCGTGAACAGGGCTCTGGCACGCGCCTGACCTTTGATCAGGCCATGCGCCATCATCAAACGTCGCTCAATATCCGCCTGGAGCTGGAACATACCGAGGCGATCAAGCGCGCCGTGGAATCGGGATTGGGCATTGGCTGCATCTCACGCCTGGCGTTGCGCGACGCCTTTCGGCGCGGCAGCCTGGTAGCAGTAGAGACCCCCGAGCTGGATCTGGCCCGGCAGTTCTTCTTTATCTGGCACAAAAAGAAGTACCAGACATCCGCCATGCGCGAATTTCTGGAGCTGTGCCGCGCCTTCACCGCCGGGGTGCAGCGCAGCGACGAGATCGTACTGCCGACTATCGCTTAAAGCAGGATTACCGCCCACACCACGGCAATCATGGTCAGCACCACAAACTGGGCGGCGCTGCCCATGTCCTTGGCGTTTTTCGACAAGGGGTGCAGGTCGAGGGAAATACGGTCAACCACCGCTTCAATCGCCGAATTCAGCAGCTCGACAATCAAGGCCAACAGGCACACGGCGATCAGCAAGGCGCGCTCGACCCGGCTCACATTGAGCAGGAAGCTCAGCGGGATCAGGATCACGTTAAGCAGCACCAACTGCCGAAAAGCCGCCTCGCCCGTAAAGGCTGCGCGCAAACCGTCCAGCGAGTAACCGCCAGCATTCAAAATCCGTTTAAAACCGGTTTTACCCTTGAAAGGCGACATAGATAGGCAACTGCGCAAAAAATGAGAGGGGAACGCTAGTTCACGCTTCGTCAAAAAAGCGTGAAGGTTCGCAGATTAATGACTCGAAATTGATTCAAGTTGCTGCAAGAGTAGCGCGGCCTGGGTGCGCGTGCGAACCCCCAGCTTGCGGAAAATTGCCGTCACATGGGCCTTGATGGTCGCTTCCGAAACGCTCAGCTCATAGGCGATCTGTTTGTTCAGCAAGCCTTCGCAGACCATGGTCAACACCCGGAACTGCTGGGGCGTGAGGCTGGCCAGGCCTTCGCTGGCCGCCTTGGCCTCGGCCGATACTTGAACATCCTCAAACGCCTGGGGCGGCCAGGAGACATCACCATCCAGTACGGCACGCACGGCCTTCTGAATCTCTTCCAGCGAGCTGGATTTGGGGATAAAGCCGCTGGCACCGAACTCGCGGGAGCGCACCATGATCGAGGCTTCTTCCTGGGCCGATACCATCACTACCGGGATTTGCGGGTATTGACCACGCAGCAACACCAGCCCGGAGAAACCGTAAGCACCCGGCATGTTCAAATCGAGCAGCACCAGATCCCAATCAGCCTTTACTGCCAGCTGTGTTTCAAGCTCGGCAATACTGGCGACCTCTACCAGGCGAACATCAGACCCCAGGCCAAGGCTTACGGCCTGGTGCAGGGCACTGCGAAACAGTGGATGGTCGTCGGCAATCAGGATTTCGTATGTGGCCATTGTTTAAATGATCCCGTTTTTCAGGCGAGCACTGATCAATTCCAGCACTCGTTAAGGCAACTCGAGCAAAAGCTCAAAGACTGTGCGTCAAAGGGCGCGATTTACGCGAAACGTCGGCAAATATAAGTGTTTTGACAGCTGCATAGCCGAATCGGCGCCAAGCATGCCCAGCGAAGCAAGGGTGGTCAAGTCGAAAACCTGACGCCCGGGTCCATGTGCCAGGCATTGCAGCGCCATCATCGAAAAAACGGCGATGCTGCGCGCTTACATCTGTTGGAAAATTGTAGCGCTACTTCTTTAGTCTATTGAGACCGATTCTGGGGAAGGTCTTTTACAAAAACGCCCAGTTCCTGATGCGCCACACTGGATTCGTTCATGGGCAGCTGATTTTTCGCATCCAGGTAATGCTGGCTGAAGACATCGAAATAGGCATCCAGCGCACTGGAGGCCTGGGTGTCACCGGCCAGCTCAAGGCACAGGCTGGCCACTTCAGCGGTACACAGATGCTCACTGCGGGTGGAGCGGCGCAAGCGGTAGCGCGAGAGCCTTTCAGGCAGCAGGCTCAAAATGGGCAGGGAATCGAAGTACGGGCTTTTGCGAAAAATCTTCCGTGCTTCGGTCCAGGTGGCGTCCAGCAGGATAAACAGCGGGCGCTTGCTGCTGTCCAGATCCACCGTGTGCGTTACCCGCTCCGGCGCCACGTATTCGCCGGGAAACACCAGATACGGCTGCCACTGCGGGTCGGCCAGCAACGCCAGCAGTGCATCGTCGGTTTCGGTTCGCGACCAGATAAAGGCAAAGTTGTCACTCACCACATCAGCGATCAACCAGCCGGTGTTGCTGGGCTTGAACACTTCCTTTTTAGTCATGACCAGGCACACACCCGAACGCGTCGTCACCCTGGGCCGCCAGTTGCACAGGCAGTGACTCTCGATCACGCGGCAAGTATGGCAACGCGGAGCACGGGAACCGCGGGCCAGGTAGGGCTTGGTGCTCTCCTCCTCACGCTCGTCTCGTAAACGGGCTACAGCATTCGGGGAAAAGGTCGTCAGGGTCATGATTTTTTACTTAAAAGGCGCCAAGCGTCCATTCGCCAGAATTGGCGCATAAACGGATTCACAATAGAAAGGTGGCCAGTTTACCAGAGGCGCGAATCCATGACCTTTGGCATTTCCTGTGTGGCCATGCTGACCTATACTCCCGCGCCACTGAACGCACAGATAGCCGGCTTGTCCAAGGCTGCATCACTGAACGCACACATATGTGGCCGGTCCAGGCCTGGGTCACTGAAATCAGGAGAGATTCATGCTGCGCCATATCATTCCGACCGTCGCTCTAATGCTTGCACTGCCACTGGCGGCACAAGCGGCTTCTCTCAAAGATTTTGAGTTGAACAAAACCCTGCTCAAGGTTGCCGAAAAAAGCAATGAAGGCAAACCGCGCGCAATCAATGCCGACCTGCTGGATAAAGGTTTCACCGTAGACGGCACTGTCCTGATCAACAACCTGGAGGCCAGCCCGACACTGGCGGCCCAAATACGCTCAAACCCTGAAGAAACCGTGCCGCAACTGGGGCGCAGCGTGTGCAGCAACGCAGGTTTCCGCACCCTGATGGCTCAAGGCGCGACGTTGCGTTACAGCTTTCGCGAGTACAAAACCAACAGCCCGGTCCTGACCCAGGATTTCCGTGCCGAAAACTGCCAGCGCAAACAGTAATAACCCTGCGCGCCGTACCCGGTACGGCGCAGATCATGCCTGCGGCTTGCACCACCCTCGCCAAACTTCATGTACGTCAGGCAATTAGCTGTTGCCAGCCACGACATCCCGGGACCATCATCGAGTCATCGTGTTGGACACTCTGTGTCTCGGCGCCAGCCCAGGTTGCGGCGCCTTCAAGGATGTTGTGCAGAAGGAGAAGTACATGCCTGACCAATCCAATGATTCCCTGGCGCTGCATTTGCAGGAGCAGGGGCTGGATCTTGCTCATGAGATCGACGAACAACTGCAACGGGTAGCCCCCGACAGCCCGAACCGCGCACTCTATCGCGAGATGTTGCTGACCGTGCTGCGCATGGCCCATGACGACTTTGATCGCTGGAATGCCAAGATCACCCTGCAGGCCATTCGCGAACTGGAAAAGACCTTTCGCACGTTGGAGCAGTTCAAGGGCCGACGCAAAGTCACGGTCTTCGGCTCGGCAAGAACCCCGATTGAGCACCCGCTGTATGCGCTAGCCCGGGAAATGGGGGCCGTGCTGGCAAAAGATGACATGATGGTCATTACCGGCGGCGGCGCAGGCATCATGGCTGCGGCCCATGAAGGCGCGGGCCTGGCCCACAGCCTGGGGTTCAATATCACGCTGCCATTTGAGCAACGGGCCAACCCCACCATCAATGGCACGCCCAATGTGCTGGCGTTTCACTTTTTCTTTACCCGCAAACTGTTCTTCACCAAGGAAGCCGATGCATTGGTGATGTGCCCGGGCGGGTTTGGCACGCTGGATGAAGTGCTGGAAGTGCTGACATTGATGCAGACCGGCAAAACCCCGCTGGTACCGGTGGTTTTGCTCGATGTGCCCGGCGGATCGTTTTGGCAAGGCGCGCTGGACTTTATCCATAACCAACTGGAAGCCAACCACTACATTCTGCCCAACGACTTGAAGCTGATGCGCCTGGTTCACAGCGCCGAAGAGGCACTGGCTGAAATCAACCAGTTCTACAGCAACTTCCATTCAAGCCGCTGGCTGAACAAAACCTTTGTGATCCGCATGAAGCGACCCGTCAGTGCGCTGGCGCTCAAGCAGATACAACAGGATTTTGCGGACATTTGCCTTAACGATGGCTTCCACCAACAGGCTTATTGCAGCGTTGAGCATGACGACCCAAAGCTCAACCACCTCACCTGCCTGGGCTTTGCATTCAGCGGTCGCAATCAGGGACGGCTGCGCGAACTGGTCGACTTTATCAACCTGCCGCACAACTGGGCGAAAGCTGATAATGCGCTTACGGCGCCGATGCACGAGTCACTGGCTGATTAAGCCGGAATGGGTAAGCGGGCTGTTACTGTGGGAGCGGGCTTGCTCGCGATGCGGGCGGCACGCGCTGGCAGGCAAACCGCATTGCTGCCATCGCAGGCAAGCCAGCTCCCACAGGTTTGCGGCGCCCACAGGGTACGACCGCCAACCGTTTCAGTCGTCAAACTCTCGGCCGCTTAACAGGCGGCCGATCATTTCAAGCGGATAGCCGCGATAGCTCAAGAAGCGCCCCTGGCGGGCACGTTCCTTGGCATCCACAGGCACCTGACCGGAAAACTTGCGACGCCAGGTTTCCTCCAACCGTTCTTGCCAGTTGAAGTCACATTCGCGTAACGCCTCTTCAATATCGCCGCGCGCAAGGCCTCGCTGGCTAAGCTCTTCGCGAATACGCAAAGGGCCATAACCGGAACCGGCACGGTAGTTGATATAGCTTTCGAGATAACGGGACTCGGACAACAGCCCTTCTTCCGTGAGACGGTCAAGGGCAGCGTCGATCATGTCGGGGCAAGCGCCGCGCTGACGCAATTTGCGCGTCAGCTCGACCCGACCGTGCTCGCGTCGCGCGAGCAGGTCCATTGCAGTCCGTCGCACCGCGACGGGGGTATCCAGGACGGCAATCATGATGGCTATCAGTTATCGCCGTCGGTAGCGTTTTCCATTTCTTCGGCTTCAGCCAGCGCTGCAGCTTCTTTGGCAGCCTTGCTCATTTTTGGCATGACTTTGAGTTCTGCCAGTTCAGCGTCAGTTTTTGGCCCCAGCAGTTTTTCACGCAGCTGCTTTTCCAGCGCGTCCTTGATGTCCGGGTTGTCGTCCAGGAACTTGGCCGAGTTGGCCTTGCCCTGACCGATTTTGCTGCCGTTGTAGCTGTACCAGGCGCCTGCTTTTTCAACAAAGCCATGCAACACACCCAGGTCGATCATCTCGCCATTCAGGTAGATGCCCTTGCCGTACAGGATCTGGAATTCAGCCTGACGGAACGGCGGTGCCACCTTGTTCTTGACCACTTTGACGCGGGTTTCGCTACCTACCACCACATCGCCTTCTTTCACGGCGCCAGTGCGGCGGATATCCAGACGTACCGACGCGTAGAACTTCAGGGCGTTACCACCGGTGGTGGTTTCCGGGCTGCCGAACATCACGCCGATCTTCATGCGGATCTGGTTGATAAAGATCACCAGGCAGTTGGCGTTCTTGATGTTACCGGTGATTTTACGCAGTGCTTGCGACATCAGGCGCGCTTGCAGGCCAACGTGGGTATCACCCATGTCGCCTTCGATTTCAGCCTTTGGCGTCAGGGCGGCCACGGAGTCGATGATGATCACGTCAACCGCGTTGGAGCGCACCAGCATGTCGGTGATTTCCAGAGCCTGTTCGCCAGTGTCCGGCTGGGAAACCAGCAGGTCATCAACGTTTACGCCCAGCTTGGCGGCGTATTCAGGGTCAAGGGCGTGCTCGGCATCGACGAAGGCGCAGGTAGCACCGGCCTTTTGTGCCTGGGCAATCACGGACAGGGTCAGGGTGGTTTTACCCGACGACTCAGGGCCGTAGATTTCAACAATACGGCCTTTTGGCAGGCCGCCAATGCCCAGCGCGATGTCCAGACCCAGGGAACCGGTGGAGATGGCCGGTACGGCCTGGCGCTCCTGGTCGCCCATCAGCATCACGGCACCCTTGCCGAATTGACGTTCGATCTGACCCAAGGCCGCAGCCAAGGCTTTCTTCTTGTTGTCGTCCATTAAAGTCCTCTCGTAATCAATAAGGCCCGACGGCCGATAACTGTATAAGTAGCCAGTATTATTCCACAGGGTTAGAAGATCGCCTACCCCTGATTTTTTATTTCTCGTACCGTTCGGCGTATTAAGCCTTCCAGGGCCGCAATCACGGTTTGCTGGCGGACTTCATCGCGGTTGCCCGCAAAGTGCCTGCGCTCGCTGGACACCTCGTCACCGGCGCCCCACGCCAGCCACACGGTACCGACCGGCTTCTCGGGCGAACCGCCACCCGGCCCGGCCACACCGCTCACCGCCACGGCAAACTGCGCCCCGCTTTGCGCCTGCGCACCGCGCACCATCGCTTCGACCACCTCGCGACTGACGGCCCCTACTTGGATGAACAGGGCCTCGGGAACCTGCAGTTGCCGGGTCTTTTGCTGGTTGGAGTAGGTCACAAACCCCGCCTCGAACCAGGCGGAGCTGCCGGCAATACGGGTGATGGCTTCGGCAATACCGCCACCGGTACAGGACTCGGCGGTCGTCACCTGGGCATTAAGAGCCTTTAACAGCAGCCCGAGTTCAGTTGCACGTTGAGAAATCTGATCCACTGGCCTCTCCTGATCGCGGGTCCGGGTCATAACCTACACCAAAAAGCCGTGTTCTACGGCTCGATCCGCGAGTCACCAGGCGAACCGTCGACCCCCAGCCGCTTCGCGGCCCAGCGCTGGTACAGGCTGATGGCTGCATCCGCACCGGCCAGGGCGGTCAGGCAGCCCAGGGCACCAGCCGCCAAAACCGACATCCCGGCCGAGTACAGCAGCATAAAGGTCGATACGCCGCACACCATGCAGGCCCCCGAACGCAATGCCAGGCGCCGCATCAGCGGCCAGCCACTGGCGCCGTCTTTGTCTGCCCGCCACATCTCGCCAAAAACGCCGCCCACCAACGCAAGGAGGATGACCAGTAAAACCGGCATTTCCAGCAAGACTTGCGGTTCATTCATCATGTGATCACTCCTGTGTCCTTATTGATAAGCGCCAATTTCCGGCCTGACTGAAACGTCATACGCCTGCCTGAGATCCATCGTTGGCGGCAATGGAACAAAGACTATGCATGTATGGATATACAGTCAATGCACCAGTGCATATATTTATTCGCACAATTTCAACACGCCGGCCAAGGCCAGCAATTGCGGTGAGAGTTGTCTGCTAGATGGCGTAACAATTACTGCTGTAGATACTCTGTTGCAGGTCAAGCCCTACTGTGGGAGCGAGCCTGCTCGCGAACGACCTTCGCGAGCAGGCTCGCTCCCACAGTTGCAGTGTTCTTGTGGCTAGCGGGCGTACATGCCCCACCAGAACACATGACCGAGAATGACCAGTTGCTCATCCTCCAGATCGTTGTAGGCGTAGTCCTCATCCGGGAACTCGTCGCGGTTGAAGCTGCGCAAACGAATGCCGCCCGCCAGGCGATACAGCTGCTTGACCCGTAGCTGGCCATTATGATTGACCGCATACAGGTCGCCATCAATGACTTCGTCCAGCGTGCGCTTGCCCGCATTGACCCCCACCGTTGCGCCATCGCGCAGTACTGGCAGCATACTGTCGCCGCGTACGGTCACACACTTGGCCTGATCGAACTCCACGCCGTTGTGGCGCAGGCTGCGCTTGCCGAAACGCAACCTGGCGCGTTCGCTCTCTTCAATGGCAAAGCGCCCTGAGCCGGCGGCCAGTTCAACCTGGCGTAGAAACGGAATGGACACTTCATCGTCCGCCACCGGGGTGTCGTCATCCCACAGGCAAATATCACGCAATTCTGGGTGACACAGCTCGATTTCAGGCACACGCACATCGTCCCGCCCGCGCAGGCGATCGGTGCTGATGTGGAAGTACTCGGCGATTTTGGAGATATGCCTGTCGGAAGGATCGGCAATCTTGCCGCTCAAAATCCGCGACAACGTAGGTTGCGGCACCCCCGTGCTGCGGTGCAGCGCCATCGCACTGATGCCGTGCCGGGCCAGCAGCTCTTTAAGGACGGTTGAAACAGTTCGTTTGGACATGGCGGCAATAGTGCTGGCCGTGTTTATTGATGGCAAATGCTATTTCTTCTATTTATAGCAACATGTCAGTGCGCCCGGAGCGCACCTGTAGATGCAGGGGGCTGACATGTTAACCTTGCGCCCATTGCGAAAACCTCAGGCCACGCGCCTGCCTTTCCCCCACTTCTGAACGAATCCGCCCAAGCCCTGATGAGTAAAAATACCTCCGACCTGTCCAGCCACACGCCGATGATGCAGCAGTACTGGCGCCTGAAGAACCAGCACCCTGACCAGCTGATGTTCTATCGCATGGGCGATTTCTACGAGATCTTCTACGAAGACGCGAAGAAAGCCGCCAAGTTGCTGGATATCACCCTCACGGCACGCGGCCAGTCTGCCGGGCAGGCGATTCCGATGTGCGGGATTCCTTATCATGCGGCCGAAGGCTACCTGGCCAAGCTGGTCAAGCTGGGCGAGTCGGTGGTGATCTGCGAGCAGGTCGGCGACCCGGCCACCAGCAAAGGCCCGGTGGAGCGCCAGGTGGTGCGTATCATCACCCCGGGCACCGTGAGTGACGAGGCGCTGATGGATGAGCGCCGCGACAACCTGATTGCCGCCGTGCTGGGCGATGAGCGCCTGTTTGGCCTCGCCGTCCTGGATATCACCAGCGGCAATTTCTCGGTGCTGGAGATCAAGGGCTGGGAAAACCTGCTGGCCGAGCTTGAGCGCATCAACCCGGTCGAGTTGATGATCCCGGATGACTGGCCGCAAGGCTTGCCTGCGGAAAAACGTCGTGGCGTTCGTCGCCGTGCGCCGTGGGACTTTGAGCGCGACTCAGCGCTCAAAAGCCTGTGCCAGCAGTTCTCGACCCAGGACCTCAAGGGCTTTGGCTGCGAAAACCTGACCCTGGCCATTGGCGCGGCCGGTTGCCTGCTCAGCTACGCCAAGGAAACCCAGCGCACTGCCCTGCCCCATTTGCGCAGCCTGCGCCATGAGCGCCTGGACGACACCGTGGTGCTCGACGGCGCCAGCCGCCGCAATCTGGAACTGGACACCAACCTGGCCGGTGGTCGCGACAACACCCTGCAATCGGTAGTCGACCGCTGCCAGACCTCGATGGGCAGCCGCTTGCTGACCCGCTGGTTGAACCGCCCGCTGCGCGATTTGAGCGTGCTGCTGGCCCGCCAGTCATCGATCACTTGCCTGCTCGATGGTTATCGCTTTGAAAAGCTGCAGCCTCAGCTCAAGGAAATCGGTGATCTGGAGCGGATTCTCGCTCGTATCGGCCTGCGCAACGCCCGCCCCCGCGACCTGGCACGGCTGCGCGATGCCCTGAACGCATTGCCGGAACTGCAAGACGCCATGCTTGGCCTGGAAGCGCCGCACTTACAGCAACTGGCTATCATCACCAGCACTTATCCCGAGCTGGGCGCCCTGCTGGAAAAAGCCATCAACGACAACCCGCCAGCGGTGATCCGTGATGGCGGTGTACTGAAAACCGGCTATGACGCCGAGCTGGATGAGCTGCAAGCCCTGAGCGAAAACGCCGGCCAGTTCCTGATTGACCTGGAAGCCCGCGAAAAAGCCCGTACCGGGTTGTCCAACCTCAAGGTTGGCTACAACCGCGTCCACGGTTACTTTATCGAGCTGCCAAGCAAACAGGCCGAGCAGGCACCGGCCGATTACATCCGGCGTCAGACGCTCAAGGGCGCCGAGCGCTTTATCACCCCGGAGCTCAAAGCCTTCGAGGACAAGGCCCTGTCGGCCAAAAGCCGCGCCCTGGCCCGCGAGAAGATGCTGTATGAGGCTTTGCTCGAAGAAATGATCGGCCACCTCGCGCCGCTGCAGGACACCGCGGCCGCACTGGCCGAGCTGGATGTGTTGAGCAACCTGGCCGAGCGGGCGCTGAACCTGGACCTGAACTGCCCGCGCTTTGTTGAAGAGCCGTGCATGCGTATCAGCCAGGGTCGCCACCCGGTGGTCGAGCAGGTACTGACCACGCCGTTTGTGGCCAACGACCTGGGGCTGGACGACAACACCCGCATGTTGGTGATCACCGGTCCTAACATGGGCGGTAAATCGACCTACATGCGCCAAACCGCATTGATCGTGCTGCTGGCCCATATTGGCAGCTTTGTACCGGCGGCCAGCTGTGAACTGTCGCTGGTTGACCGCATCTTTACCCGGATCGGCTCCAGCGATGACCTGGCGGGTGGCCGTTCGACCTTTATGGTCGAGATGAGCGAAACCGCCAATATCTTGCACAATGCCACCGAACGCAGCCTGGTGCTGATGGACGAAGTGGGCCGCGGCACCAGCACATTCGACGGTTTGTCGCTGGCCTGGGCTGCGGCAGAACGTCTCGCCCAATTGCGCGCCTACACCCTGTTTGCCACGCACTACTTCGAGCTGACGGTACTGCCCGAGAACGAGCCGCTGGTCGCCAACGTGCATTTGAGCGCGACTGAACACAACGAACGCATCGTGTTCCTGCACCATGTGCTGCCCGGCCCGGCCAGCCAGAGCTATGGCCTGGCCGTGGCGCAACTGGCGGGTGTGCCTGCAGAAGTCATCACCCGCGCCCGCGAGCATTTGAGCCGCCTGGAGACCACCAGCCTGCCCCATGAAGTGCCACTTGCCAAGCCCGGCAAGAAGGCTGCGCCGCAGCAAAGCGACCTGTTTGCCAGCCTGCCGCACCCGGTGCTGGACGACCTTTCCAGGCTGGATCTGGACAACTTGACGCCACGTAAAGCGCTTGATTTGCTCTACACATTAAAGACACGCCTTTAAAAGCTGCTAGAATCGCGCGCGGTTCGGGATGCTACTGACCTTTTAGCCTGGTCTTTAGATATCACTCCCGAACCCGGCGAACCCGTTCTGGAAGGGCTTCGCTGCCGCCGCCTGAGGAGAGAATTAGAAATGACCTTCGTCGTCACCGACAACTGCATCAAGTGCAAGTACACCGACTGCGTAGAAGTCTGTCCGGTGGACTGCTTTTACGAAGGCCCGAACTTCCTGGTGATTCACCCGGATGAGTGCATTGATTGCGCGCTTTGTGAGCCTGAATGCCCTGCACAGGCGATCTTCTCTGAAGATGAAGTACCTGCCGGCATGGAGAACTTCATTCAGTTGAACGTCGAGCTGGCTGAAATCTGGCCAAACATCACTGAACGCAAAGACCCTCTGCCGGACGCGGCCGAGTGGGATGGCAAACCAGGCAAGATCGTCGACCTGGAACGCTGATTCACGTTTAAGCAAAAAGCCCCGTCTCCTGCGAGCCGGGGCTTTTTGCGTTTTAAAGCGCCACAAAACCTGTGGGCGCTGGCTTGCCTGCGATGCAGGCGCTTCGGTCTGCCAGACCAACCGCGGCGATGCCATCGCGAGCAAGCCCGCTCCCACAAAAGGCCCAGTTAATATTCAGTCGTTGATTGCGCAGCCCGTGGCTTCTTGAAGCTGCTCGCGGGTCACGCCCGCCGCCAGTTCAACCAGCTTGAGCCCCTGCCCGGTGACATCCAGCACCGCCAGGTCGGTAATGATGCGGTCAACCACGCCCACGCCGGTCAGCGGCAAATCGCACTGTTTGAGCAGTTTATGGACGCCGCCCTTGGCCGTGTGCTCCATCAGCACCACCACGCGCTTGACCCCGGCCACCAGGTCCATCGCCCCGCCCATGCCCTTGACCATCTTGCCGGGGATCATCCAGTTAGCCAGGTCGCCCTTTTCAGACACCTGCATCGCCCCCAGAATCGACAAGTTGATATGACCGCCGCGAATCATCGCGAACGAGTCGGCACTATTGAAAAAACTGCTGCCCGGCAAGGTGGTGATGGTTTGCTTGCCGGCGTTGATCAGGTCGGCATCGACTTCATCCTCTGTGGGAAACGGGCCAATACCCAGCAGTCCATTTTCGCTTTGCAACCACACATCCATGCCTTCAGGAATGTAGTTGGCCACCAGGGTAGGTAAACCGATACCGAGGTTGACGTAAAAACCGTCCTGCAGTTCTTGAGCGGCGCGCTGCGCCATTTCTTCACGAGTCCAGGCCATGTCAGGCGCTCCGCACAGTGCGATGTTCGATACGTTTTTGCGGCGTGGCGTTGAGCACCAGCCGTTGCACGTAGATCCCGGGCAAATGCACCTGATCAGGCTCGATCTCGCCAATTTCAACAATCTCTTCCACTTCCACCACACACACCCTGGCCGCCATCGCCGCCAGCGGGTTGAAGTTTCGCGCGGTCTTGTTGAACAGCAGGTTGCCGGACTTGTCGGCTTTCCATGCCTTGACCAGGGCCACGTCGGCGCGCAGCGAGCGCTCCATGACATACCACTCGCCATCGAACTCACGGGTTTCCTTGCCTTCGGCCACCAGGGTGCCGTAGCCGGTCTTGGTGAAGAATGCCGGGATACCCGCCCCGCCTGCCCGCAGCTTCTCGGCGAGGGTACCCTGGGGGGTGAACTCCAGTTCAAGTTCGCCGGCCAGGTACTGGCGCTCGAACTCTTTGTTCTCGCCTACATAAGAGGAAATCATTTTGCGGATCTGGCGCGTTTCCAGCAGTTGCCCCAGGCCGAAACCGTCGACCCCGGCGTTGTTGCTGATCACCGTCAATTCACGCTTGCCGGTGTCGCGCAAGGCCCCGATCAGGGCCTCGGGAATACCGCACAAGCCAAAGCCACCCACAGCCAGGGTCATGCCATCTTCAACCAGCCCCTGCAACGCGGACTCAGCACTCGAGTAAATCTTGTTCACCTGTTATTCCTCGAATTGCCCACGACACACCACACCATCGCGGTCAGTTTGCTTCAGTCGGAAGGGGGCTTACACCTTGGCAGCCACCCTCTACCCGACTCTGGCAGCTCTGGCGAGTGGCCAAAGCACTGCTCAAGTGTAGGGGATGACGACGCAGGAAGGAGGAATTGCTAAAGGAGTTACAGGGAAAGATGACGCAGCCTTGTGGCCTACCAACCGATGTGCCAATAGCTTATTTACCGGGGTCTGCAGGGCTATTCACTAAACGATCACAATTTAGCTACAAAATACTTAGCTCGCTAACTTTAAACCCGCGGGCCAGACGTATATAAATGCCGAGTGCCATTAAATGGCCCAGAGGGCAAAATCTTCACTCGCCTTATTGCTCGAGCCTACTAGACTCCCTCTCGGATATTGCCGCAGATTCGCAAGGACGGGCTTAAACGCAGCATATCCAGGGCAGTATCGACCCAGGACTCAGCCCCCTGGTAGAGATCGAAACTGTCAGGAACCAGTAGCCATTGTCCGAGAATTCCGTCGATATAGGCATGCAGACTGATAGCAGCGCGGCGCACATCCAGCGTTTCAGGGAGTTGTTGACGGTGAATGGCATTGCTCAGGGCCAACTCGATCCTGCTGTTGCAATCGACCATCGCGACCTGGCGCTGAGCCCGAAAATCACACATTTCGTCTGTGAATTCGCACTTATGAAACAGAATTTCATTGATACGCCGGGTTTTTGGATCGATGGCAACTTGGCGAAACAAATGGATCAGCAATTGGCGCGTGCAGCCGAGCGGATCAATCTCGTTCTGATTTTCACTGGCCTTGGCCAGCTCATCCAGGGGTTCATGCAGGCTGTCGAGCATGGCCTGCACCAGTTCGGCCTTGTTGCTGAAGTGCCAGTAAATCGCACCACGGGTGACACCTGCCAACGTGGCGATATCGGCCAGCGTCGTGCGCGCAACCCCTCGCTCGTAAAAGGCCTGTTCGGCCGCGGCGAGGATTTTGCTCCGAGTTTCAAGAGCTTCTTCTTTGGTACGACGCACCATGGCAATAAAAACCTCAATCAGGAGGATTCGGGCGGTTTCAATTACACGTCCGAACCAACATCGGGTGGCGTTTGTTGTGCCTTATCCCGGTCTGCTACACGCTTGAAAAATGGCGCTGAAGTCACTGGCGAGAGTCGCTCCCGCTATTTACAAACAGCCATGAATGTAAGTATATTCCTTAGCAAGCTATTTATCCACCCGGAACAGCTTTCTATACCTTTCCACTATTCTTGTGCGCTTTCGCGTGCCTGACCCGAGGATCTTCATGCAATTCAAGCCAGCTGTTACCGCTCTGGTTGCTGCCATCGCCCTTGCTTCGCTGCTCAGCGGATGCAAAAAGGAAGAGGCAGCACCTGCCCCGCAAATCCCTCAGGTCGGCGTTGTCACGCTGAAAACCCAACCCTTTACCTTGACCACTGATCTGCCAGGTCGTACCGCGTCCTATCGTTCGGCAGAAGTGCGCCCGCAGGTAAACGGCATCATCCTCAAGCGCTTCTTTAAAGAAGGCAGTGACGTCAAGATCGGCCAGCAGCTGTATCAAATCGATCCAGCCATCTATGAGAGCGCCGTACTCAGCGCCCGCGCGACCTTACAATCGGCCAAATCCCTGGCTGAGCGCTACAAGCAATTGGTCGCAGAGCAAGCCGTAAGCCGCCAGGAATACGACAACGCCGAAGCCGCCCGCCTGGAAGCCGAAGCCGCGCTGAACACCGCCCAGGTCAACCTGCGTTACACCAAGGTGCTGGCACCGCTGACCGGTCGTATCGGTCGCTCGCTGTACACCGAAGGTGCACTGGTCACCAGTGGCCAGGCCAACGCATTGGCCGTGATCACCCAACTGGACCCGATCTACGTTGACGTGACCCAGTCCTCGGTAGAAATGCTCGAACTGCGCCGCGATCTGGCCAGTGGCCGCTTGAAGAAGGCCGGTGAAAACGCAGCCAAGGTCAAGCTGACCCTGCCGGACGGCAGCGAGTACGGCCAGGAAGGTCGCCTTGAGTTCGCCGAAGTCTCGGTTGACGAGACCACCGGCTCCGTGACCTTGCGTGCCGTGTTCCCGAACCCGGATGAAACCCTGTTGCCGGGCATGTTTGTCCACGCACAGCTGGAAGCGGGCATCGACAGCAATGCGATCCTGGCACCGCAAATCGGCGTGACCCACAACCTCAAGGGCCAACCGACCGCGATGATCGTCGGGCCGGACAACAAGGTTGAACTGCGTGTGCTGCAAGCCTCGCGCACCGTTGGCAGCGACTGGCTGGTCGAGAAAGGCCTGAACCCTGGCGACCGCCTGATTACCGACGGCCTGCAGTTCATCAAGCCTGGCATTGAAGTCAAGATCATGGACAAGCCTCAAGGCGAAACCCCGGCATCTGCCCCGGCAACAGAAAAAGCTGCAGGCAGTAAAGGGGAATAAACCATGTCGAAATTTTTTATCGACCGTCCGATTTTCGCCTGGGTAATTGCCCTGGTGATCATGCTGGTCGGGGCTCTATCGATCCTCAAGTTGCCGATCAACCAGTACCCGAGCATTGCGCCACCGGCCATCTCGATCTCCGTGACCTACCCGGGCGCTTCGGCGCAAACCGTGCAGGACACCGTGGTCCAGGTAATCGAGCAACAGCTCAACGGTATTGACCACCTGCGTTATGTGTCTTCGGAAAGTAACTCCGACGGCAGCATGAGCATCACCGCCACATTCGAGCAAGGCACTGACCCTGACACCGCACAGGTCCAGGTACAGAACAAGCTCAACCTGGCGACCCCCCTGCTACCGCAAGAGGTACAGCAGCAAGGTATCCGTGTAACCAAGGCAGTGAAAAACTTCCTGATGGTTATTGGCGTGGTGTCTGAAAACGGCAGCATGAACAAGGACGACCTGTCCAACTACATCGTTTCCAACATGCAGGACCCGATCTCCCGTACCGAAGGTGTGGGCGACTTCCAGGTGTTCGGCGCCCAGTACGCCATGCGTATCTGGCTCGATCCGGTCAAGCTGAACAAGTACAACCTGACGCCGGTGGACGTTAAGTCGGCCATCAGCGCACAGAACGTGCAGGTGTCCTCCGGGCAGCTGGGCGGCCTGCCTGCCGTCAAGGGTCAGGAACTGAACGCGACCATCATCGGCAAAACCCGTCTGCAAACGGCTGAAGAGTTCAAGAAGATCCTGCTCAAGGTCAATACCGACGGCTCCCAGGTACGCCTGAGCGATGTCGCAGATGTTGCCCTGGGTGGTGAAAACTACAGCGTCAGCGCGCAATTCAACGGTAAACCGGCATCGGGTATCGCGATCAAGCTGGCCCCGGGCTCCAACGCCCTGGACACGGCAAAGGCATTGCGTGAAACCATCAACGGCCTGGAGCCCTTCTTCCCGGAAGGCATGAAAGTCGTTTACCCGTACGACACCACGCCTGTGGTTTCGGCCTCGATCGAAGGTGTGGTTCACACCCTGGTCGAAGCTGTTGTCCTGGTGTTCCTGGTGATGTTCCTGTTCTTGCAAAACTTCCGCGCCACCATCATCACCACGATGACAGTACCGGTCGTACTGCTGGGTACCTTCGGGATCCTGGCCGCTGCAGGCTTCAGCATCAACACCCTGACCATGTTCGGTATGGTACTGGCCATCGGCTTGCTGGTGGACGATGCGATCGTGGTGGTTGAAAACGTTGAGCGGGTCATGTCCGAAGAGGGACTGCCGCCCAAGGAAGCGACCAAGAAATCCATGGAGCAGATCCAGGGTGCCCTGGTGGGTATTGCCCTGGTGCTGTCGGCGGTATTGCTGCCGATGGCCTTCTTCAGCGGCTCCACGGGTGTGATCTATCGCCAGTTCTCGATCACTATCGTTTCGGCGATGGGCCTGTCGGTACTGGTTGCCCTGATCTTCACCCCGGCCCTGTGCGCCACCATGCTCAAGCCGATCCAGAAGGGTGATCACGGCGAGAACAAGCGCGGTTTCTTCGGCTGGTTCAACCGCACCTTCGACAATGGCGTAAAGCGCTATGAAAAAGGTGTCGGCAGCATTCTGCGTCACAAGGCTCCGTACCTGCTGGCTTATGTGCTGATTGTGGTTGGCATGGTGTTCCTGTTCACCCGTATCCCTACCTCCTTCCTCCCGGAAGAAGACCAGGGCGTACTGTTTGCACAGGTTCAAACACCTGCGGGCACCACTGCAGAGCGCACACAGCAAGTGATCGACCGGATGCGTGAATACCTGCTGGCCGATGAGTCGGGCGCTGTGTCTTCGGTGTTTACCGTGAACGGCTTCAACTTCGCCGGCCGTGGCCAGAGCTCTGGCCTGGCGTTCATCATGCTCAAGCCGTGGGGCGAGCGCGATTCGGACAACAGTGTATTTGCACTGGCTACACGGGCGCAGAAGGTGTTCTCCAGCTACCGCGATGCAATGGTGTTCGCCTTTGCCCCGCCTGCTGTAATGGAACTGGGTAACGCCACCGGTTTCGACGTATACCTGCAAGACCGCTCCGGCATTGGCCACGAGAAACTGATGGCTGCACGCAATCAGTTCCTGGGGATGGCAGCTCAGAGCAAGATCCTGGCGGGCGTACGTCCGAACGGTCTGAACGATGAACCGCAATACAAGCTGCTGATCGACGATGAGGCTGCTCGCGCCCTGGGCCTGAGCATTTCGGACATCAACAACACCCTGTCCATTGGTCTGGGTGCCAGTTATGTCAACGACTTCATCGACCACGGTCGAGTCAAAAAGGTTTTCCTGCAAGGCGAAGCTGACTCGCGGATGAACCCCGAAGACCTGAAGAAGTGGTATGTGCGCAACGATCAGGGAACCATGGTGCCGTTCTCGGCCTTCGCCAAGGGCGAGTGGATCTACGGCCCACCCAAGCTGTCGCGTTACAACGGCGTAGAAGCGATGGAAATTCTCGGCGCTCCGGCACCGGGCTATACCAGCGGTCAAGCCATGGCTGAAGTCGAAGCCCTGGCCAAGAAGCTGCCAGCAGGTGTCGGTATTTCCTGGACGGGGTTGTCTTACGAGGAACGTCTGTCAGGTTCGCAAGCGCCTGCCCTGTACGCTATTTCCTTGCTAATGGTGTTCCTGTGCCTTGCAGCACTGTACGAAAGCTGGTCGATCCCGATTGCGGTAATGCTGGTCGTACCACTGGGGATCATCGGTGCGCTTATGGCCACCAGCCTGCGCGGGTTGTCCAACGACGTGTACTTCCAGGTGGGCTTGCTTACGACCATCGGTCTGGCCTCGAAAAACGCCATTCTGATCGTCGAATTTGCCAAGGAACTGCATGAACAGGGACGAAGCCTGGTGGATGCTGCGATCGAGGCGTGCCGCATGCGTCTGCGTCCGATCATCATGACCTCCCTGGCGTTCGTACTGGGTGTGGTTCCACTGGCCATCTCCACGGGCGCAGGCTCGGGCAGCCAGCACGCTATTGGTACCGGTGTTATCGGTGGCATGATCACCGCCACCGTACTGGCCGTGTTCTGGGTACCGTTGTTCTTTGTGGCCGTATCGTCCATCGGCAGCGGCAAGAATAAAGACACGGAAAAGAAAATGGATCTGACTAAAACTCCAAACCAAGAGGCTGGCCAATGAGCAAGTCGCTTCTCGCAGTAGCTGTTGCGGCGTTTACGCTCGGCGGCTGCTCGCTGATCCCCGACTACCAGCGCCCTGAAGCGCCGGTAGCGGCGCAGTACCCGCAAGGCCCGGCCTACTCGCCAACCGAGGCGGCCAGCAAGGCCGCTGCGGAACAGGGCTGGCGCCAGTTTTTCCATGATCCGGCACTGCAACAGCTGATCCAGACTGCGCTGGTCAACAACCGTGACCTGCGGGTCGCGGCGCTGAACATTGACGCCTATGCCGCGCAGTACCGCATCCAGCGGGCTGATCTGTTCCCGGCAGTTTCGGCCACCGGCAGCGGCAGCCGTCAACGCACCCCGGCGCGCATGTCGCAAACCGGAGAGTCGGGCATCAGCAGCACCTACTCGGCGACCCTCGGGGTCAGCGCGTACGAGCTGGACCTGTTCGGCCGCGTTCGCAGCCTGAGCGATCAGGCGTTGCAGAACTACTTTGCAACCGAAGAAGCCCGACGCAGCACCCAGATCAGTCTGGTGGCCAGTGTCGCCAATGCCTACCTGACCTGGCAGGCTGACAAAGAGCTGCTCAAGCTCACCGAAGACACCCTCAAGGCGTTCGACGAGAGCTACAAGCTCACCCTGCGCAGCAATGAAGTGGGTGTGGCCTCGGCCCTGGAAGTCAGCCAGTCGCGCACCTCGGTGGAAAACGCCAAGGTCCAGCTGGCCCGCTACACCCGTCAGGTGGCGCAGGACCAGAACAGCCTCGCGCTGCTACTGGGCAGCACCATCCCGGACAACCTGCCGGCGGCCCAACCGCTGGCAGCCGACCTGTTGAGCGAAGTACCGGCGGGCTTGCCATCGGACTTGCTGCAACGTCGCCCGGATATCCTCGAAGCCGAGCACAAGTTGCTGGCCGCCAACGCCAACATCGGCGCGGCGCGGGCAGCGTTCTTCCCGAGCATCAGCCTCACGGCCAATGCCGGGACCTTGAGCCCCGACTTGTCGGGCCTGTTCAAGGGTGGCTCGGGCACCTGGCTGTTCTCGCCGCAGATCAACCTGCCGATTTTCAACGCAGGGGCTTTGCGCGCCAGCCTGGACTACGCGAAGATCCAGAAAGAAATCACCGTTTCTCAGTATGAGAAAACGATCCAGACCGCCTTCCAGGAAGTTTCTGACGGCCTGGCAGCGCGTCAAACCTACAACCAACAGTTGCAGGCACAAACCGACTTCGTCAACGCCAACCAGGATTACTACCGGTTGGCCGAGCGTCGCTATCGGATTGGCATCGACAGCAACCTGACCTTCCTCGATGCCCAGCGCTCGTTGTTCAGCGCGCAGCAATCGTTGATCACCGACCGTCTTTCGCAGCTGACCAGTGAAGTCACGCTGTACAAGGCGTTGGGGGGTGGCTGGTACGAACAGACCGGGCAAAACCGCCCGATTTCGGATCAGCCGCCGAAGGCCTGATGCGTATCGGTTAAACAACAAACCCGCCTTTTGGCGGGTTTGTTGTTTGTAACCCTGTGGGAGCGGGCTTGCTCGCGATGGCGTCACCTCAGCTTGCCTGACAGACCGTGTCGCCTGCATCGCGAGCAAGCCCGCTCCCACATTTGTCGATTACTCCCGCGACTCAACCCCCAACTCATCCCACACCGATTCTGCCAGGTGAAACGTGGCATTGGCCGCCGGAATCCCGCAATAGATAGCACTCTGCATGATCACTTCCTTGATCTCGGCCCGGCTCACGCCGTTGTTGGCCGCAGCGCGCAAATGCAGTTTGAGTTCTTCATTGCGGTTCATGCCGATCAGCATCGCGATGGTGATCAGGCTGCGGGTATGGCGCGGCAAACCCGGGCGGGTCCAGATATCACCCCAGGCGTGGCGGGTGATCATTTCCTGGAACTCACTGTTGAACTCGGTCAGGGCATTGAGGCTGCGGTCGACATGGGCATCACCCAGTACCGCACGACGTACCTGCATGCCTTCGTCGTAACGTTGTTTCTCGTCCACAAAAAACTCCTCAGGCCGCTAACAGGAATTGCACTACGCGCTGGCTGAAGGCATCGCCCGCCTGCACGTTGGACAGGTGTGCAGCATAAAACTCGGCGTACTGCGCGCCACGCACATGTTCCTGGATAAAGCGGCTGCCCGCAGGCGGCGTGACAGCATCTTCAGTACCCGCAATCACCAGCGTGGGCACCTCTATGGAACCCAACTGGTCGCGAAAATCCGCATCACGCACCGCAGCACAGTTGGCGGCATACCCTTGTGGCGAAGTCGCGGCAAGCATGTCGGTAATCCGCTTGGCCTGGTCAGGATTGGCCTGGGCAAAATCAGGGGTAAACCAGCGCGCAATGGAAGCGTCACGCAACCCGGCCATCGCCGCAGCACCGTCACGCAAGACCATTTCGATACGCGGGTTCCACACCGCAGGCTCGCCAATTTTGGCCGCGGTGTTGCACACCACCAGCTTGTGCAGGCGAGAGCCGGCATTGATGCCCAGCCACTGGCCAATCAGCCCGCCCATCGACAGCCCGCAAAAATGCGCCCGCTCGATATGCAACGCATCCAGTAGCGCCAGCACGTCAGCGCCCAGCTGTTCAATGCTGTACGGCCCCTCGGTGACCAGCGACTGGCCATGCCCGCGGGTGTCATAACGCAGCACCTGAAAATGCTCGGCGAACGCCGCCACCTGGGTGTCCCACATCCCCAGGTCAGTGCCCAGCGAGTTGGACAACACCAACACTGGCGCGCCTTGCGGGCCGTCCAGGCGGTAGTTGAGTTCACCTTCAGCAAGTTGTACACGTCCCACGAGCTTCTCCTTTAGAGGACCAACGCAAAATGTTCGGCCCGCGCACGCTCGACCCACGTCGTCGCCTGACCAAGGTAATGGGCCGGATCGAGCAGACGATCCAGCTCGTGCGCACTCAAGTGCGCGGTGATCTGCGGCTCATCGCCCAGCACGGCACGCAAATGGCGCTGTTCGGCTACCGCGCGTTTGCAGCACTGCTCCAGCAAATGGTGCGCAGTCTCACGCCCTACCCGCTGCGCCAGCACAATGCTCACCGCTTCAGCCAGCACCAGGCCGTGGGTCAGGTCGAGGTTGCGGGCCATGCGTGCGGCATCCACTTCCAGGCCGCGGGTGATGTTCAATGCCTGAGCCAGCGCACCGGACACCACACAGCAAATCTCGGGCAGGGTTTCCCATTCGGCATGCCACAAGCCCAGGCTGCGTTCGTGCTCCTGGGGCATGGCACTGAACAGAATGCTGAGTAACCCCGGCACCCGTGTCGCGGCGCTGATCAACACCGCCGAGCCCACCGGGTTGCGCTTGTGCGGCATGGTCGACGAGCCACCCTTGCCCGGCGCCGACGGCTCGAACACTTCAGCCGCCTCGGTCTGCATCAGCAGGCTGATATCCCGGCCAATCTTGCCCAGGCCACCGGCGATCAAGCCCAGCACTGCAGCAAACTCCACCAGACGATCACGCTGGGTATGCCAGGGTTGCTCAGGCAGGCCCAGGCCCAGTTCATCAGCCAGTGCCTGTGCCACCGGCATGGCCTGATCGCCAAGGGCGGCCAGGGTGCCGGAAGCACCGCCAAACTGCAGGCACAGTAAACGCGGTTTGAGCTCGTGCAGACGCTGGCGGCTACGGGTCACGGCCCCCAGCCAGCTGGCGATTTTCATGCCCAAGGTCACCGGCGTGGCCTGCTGCAGCCAGGTGCGCCCGGCCAAAGGCGTCGTGGCATAGCGCTGGGCCTGCGCGGCGAGCACATCCGCCAGCTGCGCCATGTCACGCTCGATCAACCCCAGGGCGGCGCGCACTTGCAGGACCAGGCCGCTGTCCATCACATCCTGGCTGGTAGCGCCCAAATGCACATAGCGCTCGGCTTCGGGTGCGCTGCTGGCAATCTGCTTGCCCAGCGCCTTGAGCAGCGGGATCGCAGAGTTGCCGGCACTGGCGATGGCCAGGCCCAGCGCTGCAAAATCGTAGAGTTCTGCGCGACACGCCGCTGCAATCGGGGCAAGCGCAGAGTGAGGAATCACCCCGACCCGGGCTTGCGCCCGGGCCAGTGCCGCTTCGACGTCGAGCATGGCCTGTACCCGGCCATGATCGCAAAACACTTGCCCCATGGCCTCGGCCGTAAAGTACGCATCGAACAGCTGATTACTCATAAACCTTCCTTAGAAAGCACGCGCCACTGGCGCGCGCAGGCACATCACACATCGTGGTGCAGGTACTTGGGCTGCTTGGGCAGGCGGAAGCTGAACAGGAACGCGATGGCCATCATCACCGTCACATACCAGTAGAAGCTGTTTTCCATGCCCATCGATTTAAGCCCCAGTGCCACGTATTCCGCCGAGCCACCAAAGATCGCGTTGGCCACGGCATAGGCCAGGCCCACACCCAGCGCCCGTACCTGGGGCGGAAACATCTCGGCTTTGACCAGGCCGCTGATCGAGGTGTAGAAGCTGACAATCGCCAGCGCCAGGGTAATCAGGACAAAGGCCAGGAACGGACTGCTGATGGTTTTCAGGGTCAACAGGATCGGCACGGTACACAGCGTACCCAGAGCACCAAACCAGAGCATGTTGTTACGCCGGCCGATCTTGTCCGCCAGCATGCCGAACAGCGGCTGCATGCACATATAAAGGAACAGCGCGCCGGTCATGATGTAACTGGCCGTCTTGGCGTGCATGCCGGCGGTGTTCACCAGGTATTTCTGCATGTAGGTGGTAAAGGTGTAGAAAATCAGCGAGCCGCCTGCGGTGTAACCCAGTACGGTAATAAACGCCGCTTTATGGTCACGGAACAACGCCCTCACACTGCCGGCATCCTTGTCCTGGCGGGTTTCGGCGCTGGTGGTTTCTTTCAGGGTACGACGCAGCAACAACGAAATCAGCGCGGCAATGGCACCGATCACAAAGGGGATGCGCCAGCCCCAGGCCCGCAGTTCATCTTCTGACAGGAACTGTTGAAGGATCACCACCACCAGGACCGCCAGCAGTTGCCCGCCGATCAGCGTCACATACTGGAAGGAGGCAAAAAAGCCGCGCTGGCCCTTGAGCGCCACTTCACTCATATAGGTCGCCGTGGTGCCGTATTCGCCACCCACTGACAGGCCCTGAAACAGCCGCGCCATCAACAGCAAGGCCGGAGCCCAGGCGCCAATCGAGGCGTAGGTCGGCAAAAAGGCAATCACCAGTGAGCCGGCGCACATCATCAGCACCGAGATCATCATGGAATTCTTTCGCCCGTGCTTGTCGGCCACCCGGCCAAACAGCCAGCCACCGATGGGGCGCATCAAAAAGCCGGCAGCGAATACCCCGGCAGTGTTCAGCAACTGCACGGTCGGGTCATCAGAAGGGAAAAACGCCGGTGCAAAGTAGATTGCACAGAAGGCGTAAACGTAAAAGTCGAACCATTCGACCAGGTTGCCGGAGGACGCACCGACAATCGCAAAAATCCTTTTTTTGCGTTCCTCTCCCGTGTAGTGAGTTTCTGTTGTCATGTTTGTTTACTCATCAGGTTTTAGTTGCAATCAGACACACCTTGCAACATGTAACGCCGCAACCGCAATAAGCCGAACGACTGAGGCAGTAGTCGTTCGGCTTTAACTGTAGCGCTATCAGACCCGTTCGATAGCCAATGCCAGACCTTGCCCAACGCCTACGCACATGGTTGCCAGACCTTTCTTGCCGCCGGTTTTTTCCAGCTGATGCAAAGCCGTCATGACGATACGTGCGCCGCTCATGCCCAGTGGATGGCCCAAGGCTATTGCCCCGCCATTGGGGTTCACCTGCGGCGCGTCATCTGCCAGCCCCAGCTCGCGCATAACCGCCAGACCCTGGCTGGCGAAGGCTTCGTTGAGTTCAATCACGTCAAAATCGCTCACGGCCAAACCCAGGCGCTCCACCAGTTTGCGCACCGCCGGCACCGGGCCGATGCCCATCACTCGCGGTGCCACACCGGCGCTGGCCATGCCCAGTACACGGCCGCGGGCAGTCAGGCCATGACGTTTGACTGCCTCGGCCGAGGCCAGGATCATCGCCGCGGCGCCGTCATTCACCCCTGATGCATTGCCGGCAGTGACGGTCTTGTCCGGGCCGTTGACCGGCTTGAGCTTGCCCAGGGTTTCCAGGCTGGTGTCGGCACGCGGATGCTCGTCGTGCTCAACCACGGTCTCGCCTTTCTTATGGGCGATGCGCACCGGCACGATTTCTTCGGCAAAGTAGCCTGCTGCCTGGGCAGCAGCAGTCCGTTGCTGGCTGCGCAAGGCGAAAGCGTCCTGATCGGCGCGGGAAATGTTGTAATCATCCGCCACGTTGTCTGCCGTTTGCGGCATCGGGTCGACGCCGTATTGGGCTTTCATCAGCGGGTTGATAAAGCGCCAGCCGATGGTGGTGTCTTCCAGCTTCATATTGCGCGAGAACGCCGCATCGGCCTTGCCCATCACAAACGGCGCACGGGACATGGACTCGACGCCACCGGCAATCGCCAGTTCCATCTCGCCGCTGGCAATGGCGCGGAACGCCGTGCCGATGGCGTCCATGCCCGAGGCACACAGGCGGTTGAGGGTCACGCCGGGAATGGTGTCCGGCAGCCCCGCCAGCAGCGCGGCCATACGTGCCACGTTGCGATTGTCTTCACCGGCCTGGTTGGCGCAGCCGAAAAACACTTCGTCGACTTCGTTCCAGTTCACTCCCGGGTTGCGTTCGATCAGCGCCTTGATTGGCGCGGCAGCCAGATCGTCAGCACGAACGGCGGCCAGGCCACCGCCAAAACGGCCGATGGGGGTACGAATCGCGTCGCAGATATACACGTCACGCATCATGCTTCTCCCGGTGCCTGACCGTGGGCCAGCGCAGTGCGCGCTTCCAGGTCGCGCAAGGCGCCGAGTTCGACGTCAGTCGGGGCGGCGGTTTCTTGCACGTTATCGGCAAAGCGAATGGCCCAGCCGGTGGCAGCAATGACTTGCTCACGGGTCACGCCCGGGTGCAGTGCGGTGACTACAAATTCGTTGGTCTGTTCTTCAGGTTCCATCGTACACAGGTCGGTAATGATGCCCACCGGCCCCGCGCCCGGTAGCCCCAGACGTTTGCGTGAGTCGCCGCCCTCGCCGTGGCCCACCGAGGTAATGAAGTCCAGCTTGTCGACAAATGAACGGGCCGACTGCTTGAGGATAATCAGCACGCTTTTTGCGGAACCGGCGATCTCCGGTGCGCCACCCGCTCCCGGCAGGCGCACTTTGGGCTGGTGATAATCACCCACGACCGTGGTGTTGATATTGCCGAAGCGGTCGACCTGGGCGGCGCCCAGAAAGCCGACATCGACCCGGCCGCCCTGCAGCCAGTAACGGAAGATTTCACTGGTGGACACCACTGTGTCAGCCGTTTCGGCCAGTTCACCGTCGCCAATCGACAGCGGCAGCACATCAGGCTTGGCCCCAATCGGGCCGGACTCGTAGATCAGCACCACATCCGGAGACGAGGTCAGACGCGCCAGGTTGGCCGCTTTGGAAGGCAAGCCAATGCCGACAAAACACACCGAACCGTTTTTCAAACGGCGGGCCGCCGCAACGGTCATCATTTCATTGGTGGTGTAGGTCATTATTTAGCCTCCGAAGCGCGGGCCAGCTTGGCCTGGAACTCACTGAAATTCGCAGTGCCGTGGATGTATTCATTGATCCAGGCAGTAAAGGTCTCACGGTCGCGGGCAATCGGGTCCCACGCTTGATAGAAACGGTTATCGCGCTCGGTATAACCATGAGCGTAGGAAGGATGCGCCCCACCCGGCACATGACACACTGCGCTCAAGGCCCAGGTTGGCAGCACGCAGGCATTCATGGGCGCTTGCAGGTCGTCGACGATTTCTTCAACGGTGACGATGCAGCGCTTGGCTGCCAGGGCCGCTTCTTTCTGCACCCCCAGGATGCCCCACAGCAGCACGTTGCCCTTGCGGTCAGCCTTTTGCGCGTGAATCACCGTGACATCCGGGCGCACCGCCGGCACCGCGGCCAGTACTTCACCAGTAAACGGGCAGGTCACGGTCTTGATCAGCGGGTTGACCTTGGGCAAATCAGACCCTGCGTAGGCACGCAGTACGGCAAACGGCAGGCCCGAAGCACCCGCAACGTAGGCATTGGCCAGGTCGGCGTGGCTGTGTTCTTCAATTTCCAGCGGTTGCGGCCACTGTTTTTCCACGGCATCGCGCAAACGGTGCAGGGAGCCCACGCCCGGATTGCCGCCCCAGGAGAAAATCAATTTGCGCGCACAACCGGCACCGATCAACTGGTCATAGACCAGGTCAGGCGTCATCCGCACCAGGGTCAGGTCTTTCTTGCCCTGGCGGATGATTTCATGACCCGCTGCAGTCGGAATCAGGTGAGTGAAACCTTCAAGAGCAACGGTGTCACCATCGCTCACAAATTGTTTCACCGCGTCGTGTAACGAAATGATGTCTGCCATCTGGGGTAGCTCCCGTTTCTTGTAGGCCACTGCGGTTGAAGAAGGTGCGCCAGGGCAACACCGGATGTTCAGCAGATTAAGCCGCAGCTTTGGCCCAAACAATCCGATAATCGACTATGTGTTCGCTAATCGAACACATAGTTAGCCTGCTGCCTATCAGGTTGCATCGGCATGGCTGACCATGCCTTTGATCAACACCGCAGCAGTCGCCAGAGCGGCCGGAATCACCAGCGCGGTCAGCACTTGCTCGAAGTTCCAGCCCAGGCCCAGCAGGGTTGCGCCCATCCAGGCCCCCAGGATGGCGCCGAAGCGGCCGATACCGAGCATCCACGACACACCGGTGGCGCGCCCCTGAGTCGGGTAAAAGCGTGCCGCCAGTGACGGCATGGCCGATTGCGCCCCGTTGACACACATACCCGCCACCAGCACCAGGGTGGCTAGCACGGTGATATTGCCCAGGCTCTGGCCCACTGCGTAGGCAAACACCCCGGCCAGCAGGTAGAAAATGCCAATCACCTTGTGCGGATTGAACCGGTCCATTGCCCAGCCCACCCCTACCGCACTCAATACCCCGCCGAACTGGAACAAGGCACCGATAAACGCGGCCTGCTCCATGCTCGCGCCGCTGTCACGCATCAGCGTCGGCAGCCAGCTGGTCAACAGGTAAACAATCACCAGCCCCATAAAATAGGTAAGCCAGAGCAACAGGGTGCCGGTGCTGTAGGTCCCGGAAAAGATCACCGCAAACACGTTGCGCGCCTTCACGGTCTTCTGCTCTGGCACGCTGAAGCTCGACGCCCGGGCCACCTGTGCAGGGTCGATCGGGGCGAGGGTCTTGCGGATACGTTCGACACTGCGGTTGCGCACCACCAGGTAGCGCGCCGACTCCGGCAACCAGAACAGCAACACCACGGCAAGTATCAACGGCAGCACCCCGCCGATCAGCAGCAGGCTGTGCCAGCCGAACATCGGGATCAACTTGGCCGAGACAAACCCGCCGCCCGCCATGCCAAGGTTGAAGCCGCAAAACATGCTGGTCACCAGCAACGACTTGTGGCGCTCGGGGGTGTATTCCGAGAGCAACGTGGTGGCATTGGGCATGCCGGCGCCCAGCCCCAACCCGGTCAAAAAGCGCAGTACCAGCAACTGATCGACGTTGCTGGCGTAGGCCGAGGCCAGGCTGAAGCCGCCAAACACCACCACAGCCGACACCAGCACCACTTTGCGACCAAAGCGATCCGCCAATGGCCCGGAGCCGAGGGCGCCAAACACCATGCCGATCAGCGCGGCGCTCATCACCGGGCCCAGGCTGGCGCGGTCAATCCCCCAGTCCTGGGACAGGGCAGGGGCAATAAAGCCCATAGCCGCCGTGTCCAGGCCATCGAGGAAGACAATCAGAAAACACAGGATCACCACCCGCCATTGGTAACGCGACAGGGGTTGGGCATTGATAAAGGCCTGCACATCGAGGCCGTTGCCGACAGAAGACTGGGGTGAATTCATTATTTTTATACCGGGTAAAAACCAGGGCGAACGAAAACCGGCCGGGGGCCAGCGGCTCACATTAATCGCTATCGGGGGATCAGCAGGTCAGCGGGCGACTGCGCAATGGCAGCGTCAGGGGAACAGTCATGGCGTGTAGCCTCTTCTCATTATTATTTGGCCTGCCCGGCAAGGACGCTTGAGCGGATTTGCACGGCAGCGCTGAGGCGACATTAATCAGCCCACTGCCGCCATGCAATTCGATAAACGCTTAACTGTGCGTTTATCGAACGCTTAGTGTTCCCCCATCAACTAAACAGCTGGGTGCTCAGCTCGCGGCTGGCGTTGAGCATGATCGGCAAGAAGCGCTGCTCCAGCTCCGTGCGCGTAACCCGCCCGGCGTGGGTGCTGACGTTAAGGGCGGCCAGCACTTGCCCCGAAGCGTCGTAGACCGGCACGGCAATAGAACGCAGGCCTTGTTCCAGCTCCTGATCGACCACACACCAGCCTTGTTCGCGTACCTGCTGCAAACATTCAAGCAACGCCTCGGGAGTGTGCAAGGTGCGGCTGGTCTTGGCCTGGAATTCGCCGTGGGCCAGATACTCGTGCAGGGTCACATCGTCCAGCGCCGCCAGCAGGATGCGGCCCATTGACGTGCAGTACGCGGGCAAGCGGCCGCCGACCGACAGATCAACTGAAATCAGGCGCTGGGTGGTGGCCGAGCGGGCGATATAAAGAATGTCATCGCCTTCGAGGGTGGCCATGTTGCAGGCCTCGTGCAATTGCTCGCTCATACGGTCCAGGTACGGCTGGGCCGAGACCGCCAGCGGCGTGGATGAGAGGTAGGCATGGCCCAGGGTCAGGACTTTGGGCAGCAGCGAATAGGTGCGCCCGTCCGTGGTCGCATAACCCAGCTTAATCAGGGTGTACAGGCAGCGGCGTACCGCGGCCCGGGGGATTTCGGTGCGGTGGCTGATCTGCGCGATGGTCAGGTGCCGCTTGCGCTCCTGAAACGCCTGCACCACCGCCAGGCCCCGGGCCAGCGAGGACATGAAGTCAGGATCACCGGTAAACGCCTGAATGCGCTTGGCCGGAGACGCCACAATTGGTGGCGCGATACTGGCAACGGCATTGTGCAGTCGATCATTCATTCCCAACCCCCAGCTTCAGCTATTTATAGTTATGCCTTGTCAGCCGATTATCGAACTGCTGGCCGATAATCGCAATCCGTCGCGCACCGGGCGATGTACACATGATTTTGTACGATCTTGAATCATTCTAGTTGGGTGACAATTCTTTCACTTGGGGTTTATTACAATCAGCCCCCTGCGATAAATGATAGAAAACGTCTGTTTTATATGTATTCAGGCCAAGTTCAGCTTCAGCCTTTAATAACTCGAGGGTCAATTACCGAGGGGGGAGTACTAATAGACTCAGTGGGTGCAATCCCGCGGGGCAATGCGCAGGCTAATTCACCCTTATTCATAACAGATCACACATCAGCAAGTTGACGCGTGTGAAGTTATTCGGCGATAGTAGCTGCACTTCTCGGCTATTGAGAATGCGCAAGTTAATGAGAGCACAAGGTCAAGCCTGTACGGCAGATTGGATCCAACCATAGCGTTGCGTTCAATGAGTACTCGCCGCTTGCCCGGCAAGTGCATCGCGTATTGTTTACCCCGGGGGTGGACACTTGAAATGGCAACGTCCCTGTTTGTTTCCCTGACGTGGCCGAGTGCATTGTGTGGTGTATGTAAGCGTGACGTTAGTTGTAGGCCTTTGTCTTATTGCCTGACATTCGTCAAATGAATCAACCTCCACGCACGGTGATTCACCCGATTCAAACTCAACTCAATTAGGTAAGACAGTGACAAAAGACGAACTGCGCGCAGAACTTGAGCGACAGGAACAACGATTCAAGGATGTTTACGGTGGTGAAGTGACCACCTACGCTGCCAAACCCGAGCCCGGGCGCAAACCCTGGCGCAAACGGGCCAGCCTGCTCGACCAGGCGTTCACTCAAGAAATCCAGAAGATCGAAAAAGAGCTCAAGGCCGAAGAGCCCTGACCTGCACCTGAAAATCTGCCAGCACCGCCCCAGTGGCCCCTTGCGTGCTCGCCATTTGCATGAGCCGATATGGCTGTTTGCTATGCCTGAACCTGAAGCTGCGCCGTTGCGCCCTCTGATTTAAGAAATTTCATCTGTCCAAATCAGACCTGCGCCAAGGCCTGCGCGCGCCCCTGAAAAAGCCCTATAGCCTTTGCTATCAGTGGCTTGAAGGGAATTCCCTACGCCAGCTCTCAGCGGATTCTTACAGGTTTTTTCATTTATAGATGTTACCAACGGGCAGCTAGTGCATTGATTAGCGGGGTTTTCTGGCATAATCCGCCCCCCTTTATGACCGTGTCAGAAAACCTTCATGATCGATCTATTAAGCGGATTGGACGCCTGGGTTCTTATCAGCCTCTTCTTCGCCCTAGCCTTTGTTCTCGCGTTTGAGTTCATCAACGGCTTTCATGACACCGCAAACGCGGTAGCGACTGTCATCTACACCAAAGCCATGCCGCCTCACCTGGCGGTGTTCTTTTCCGGTGTGTTCAACTTCCTCGGCGTTCTGCTGGGCGGGGTCGGCGTGGCTTATGCCATCGTTCACCTGCTGCCGGTAGAGCTGCTGGTCAATGTCAACACCGGACATGGCCTGGCCATGGTGTTCTCGTTGCTTGCAGCCGCCATCACCTGGAACCTCGGCACCTGGTACTTCGGCATTCCGGCGTCAAGCTCGCACACCCTGATCGGTTCGATCCTGGGCGTGGGCCTGGCCAATGCCCTGATCAGCGGCATCCCGGTCAGTGACGGGGTGAACTGGCAGAAGGCTATCGATATCGGTGCCTCGCTGGTGTTCTCGCCAATCGCCGGTTTCGTGGTTGCGGGCCTGGTGCTGGTCGGCCTGAAGTGGTGGCGTCCGGGGTCCAAGATGCACAAGACCCCCGAGCAGCGCCGCAAGCTGGATGACAAGAAGCACCCGCCGTTCTGGAACCGCCTGGTTCTGGTGATCTCGGCCATGGCGGTCAGCTTTGTACACGGTTCCAACGATGGCCAAAAAGGCATTGGCCTGATCATGCTGGTCTTGATCGGCATCGTGCCAAGCGCGTTCGTTCTGGACCTGAACAGCACCACTTATCAGATCGAGCGTACCCGCGACGCCACCCTGCACCTGAGCCAGTTCTACGAGCGCAACAACGCCTCGCTGACCGAGTTCCTGGCCCTGGGCAAAAGCGTCAAAGGCGACCTGCCGGATCAGTTCAGCTGCAACCCGCAGCAGACCGAACCGACCATCGCCGCCCTGCTGAGCTCGCTCAAGGGCGTGGCGGACTACCACTCGATCCCGGCTGAAAAGCGTATCGAGATCCGTCGCTACCTGCTGTGCCTGGACGACACTGCAAAGAAAGTCAGCAAATTGCCAGTGCTTGATTCCCGCGAAAAAGCGGACCTCGAAAAACTGCGCAAAGACCTGACTGCTACCACCGAATACGCCCCGTTCTGGGTGATTCTGGCGGTTGCCCTGGCCCTGGGCCTGGGCACGATGGTGGGCTGGAAGCGGGTGGTTAAAACCATCGGCGAGAAGATCGGCAAGCAGGGCATGACCTATGCCCAGGGCATGGCCGCACAGATCACCACAGCCTTTGCCATCGGCATGGCCAACGTGTTCTCCCTGCCGGTATCGACGACGCACATTCTGTCGTCGGGCGTGGCGGGCACTATGGTCGCCAACAAGAGCGGCCTGCAGGGCGGTACGATCAAGACCATCCTGATGGCGTGGGTGCTGACTTTGCCGGCCACCATCGCACTGTCTGCGACGCTGTTCTGGCTGGCTTCCAAAGTGCTTGCCTGATAACTGCGCTGCAAAAAAGAAGGTACGACCCTCGCGGGTCGTACCTTTTTTTATGCCCGCAGCTTATAGGCAAAAACCTGTGGGAGCGGGCTTGCCCGCGATGGCATCGACTCAATGTACCTGACAAATCGCGCCGCTTGTATCGCGAGCAAGCCCGCTCCCACAGCATTTGCGTAATACTCGTTTTTACAGGCAAAAAAATAGGCGACCGAAGTCGCCCAAAATGCCTTGCGTGCTCATGCCATAAAAAGACCCGGCGCTATTTGCGCTTTTGCGAGTCTTTCCAGATAAAAATGCCCAGACCCGCGAAGAACAACACCATAAGGCCGACCGTTAGTACTCCGGCGATAACCACATTATCGAGAAACATGACGGCCTCCTGCGCGTTGTTTGTTTGTCTGTTGAAGCTAGATTAACCACACTTGCACAGGCACAACTTGACCGGGATCAATAGTGATCCACGGCCAGTTCGCAGTTGAGGGGATTAGTTGACGCAGGTCATCGAAAACGCGGCAGATCAGCGCTTTTTCGGTTTTTTCTTCGGCTTTTTCGCCGCTTTTGCCAACGGCATTGCTTGTTCGAAGGCCTTGCGCACTTCATTCAGGCGTTTTTCATTGAGGTCATGTACCCGTTTGGCGCGCTCGGCACCCAGGTCAACCAGCTTGGTGTCTTGGCTCATAAGCAAATCAGACCACTGTCAGTATGTTTCAGTCGGTCAATAATGCGACGCCCATTCGGCCCTGACCAGTAAAAACCAACTAGACCTTGATATCGACCCACACACCCTGACGCTGCGTGGCATCGGCCAAAGGCTCCACCTGCAATTCATCAAGCGTCTGCGGCGGCTGCGCGCCCGCCTGCTCCCGGGCTTCACGGCGGCGCTGCTGCTGGCGCTGTTGCTCCTCACGCAGCAAGGCCGTGGCCTGGTCGGCATCCCTGTGCTTGAGGTCGATGGCACTGTCGCTGGAGCTGGCCTGGGCCGGCACCACGGGCGCAATGTCCGGGCGCGGTCGCACCGGGTCCTGCGCGGAGGTAACCGGTACGGCGCCAAGGGGCAAAATGGATGGCAGCATGGTGAGGGTTCTCCTGTCTTCTGGCTATTTGCGCCAAGCGGGCATCGTCAACCATTGGTCGATAACTGCGCTGGCATCCTGGCAAACCCGACAGCTTTTTATGAGAGTCCTTTGGACTGGGGCCTTTGATCCGTTAATATACTCGGCTTTTTCAAAGCGGGAGTCAGGCAGCATGGCGCAGCAGTATCAACCGGGGCAACGCTGGATTAGTGACAGCGAAGCAGAGCTAGGTTTGGGCACCGTTCTGGCACAGGACGGTCGCTTGCTGACCGTGCTCTATCCGGCCACTGGCGAAACCCGCCAATATTCGCTGCGCAACGCACCGCTCACGCGTGTTCGGTTCTCGCCGGGTGACACCATCATCCACTTCGAAGGCTGGAAGATGACCGTGCGCGAGGTCGAGGACGTCGACGGCCTGATGGTCTATCACGGCCTCAACGAGCGAAACGAAGCCGTTACCCTGCCAGAAACCCAACTGTCGAACTTTATCCAGTTCCGTCTGGCCAGTGACCGCCTGTTTGCCGGGCAAATCGACCCGCTGTCCTGGTTCTCGCTGCGCTACCACACCCTCGAACACACCAGCCGCCAGCTGCAATCGCCGCTGTGGGGCCTGGGTGGCGTGCGTGCGCAGCCTATCGCGCACCAACTGCATATCGCCCGTGAAGTCGCCGACCGTATCGCCCCGCGCGTTCTGCTGGCCGACGAAGTGGGCCTGGGCAAAACCATCGAAGCCGGCCTGGTGATCCATCGCCAACTGCTCAGTGGCCGTGCCAACCGTGTACTGATCGTAGTCCCGGAAAACCTGCAGCACCAATGGCTGGTCGAGATGCGTCGCCGCTTCAACCTGGAAGTGGCGCTGTTCGACGAAGAGCGCTTTATCGAAAGCGACGCCAGCAACCCGTTCGAAGACTGCCAGCTGGCCCTGGTTGCCCTGGAATGGCTGGTGGACGATCCCAAGGCCCAGGCCGCGCTGTTTGATGCCGACTGGGACCTGCTGGTGGTCGACGAAGCGCACCACCTGGTGTGGCACGAAGACAACGTCAGCCCCGAGTACGGCCTGGTAGAACAACTGGCTGGCGTGATCCCCGGCGTATTGCTGCTCACTGCCACCCCGGAACAACTGGGCCAGGACAGCCACTTTGCGCGCCTGCGCCTGCTGGACCCGAACCGTTTCCACGACCTGGCCGCCTTCCGCGCCGAAAGCGAAAACTATCGCCCGGTGGCCCAGGCCGTACAGGAGCTGCTGGATAAAGGCAGCCTGTCCCCTGAAGCCCACAAGACCATCCACGGTTTCCTGGGTGCTGAAGGCGATGCCTTGCTGGCTGCCGTCAATGATGGCGATGCCGAGGCCTGCGCCCGCCTGGTGCGTGAGCTGCTGGACCGCCACGGCACCGGCCGCGTGCTGTTCCGTAACACCCGTGCCGCGATCCAGGGTTTCCCGGAACGCAAGCTGCACGCCTACCCGCTGCCTTGCCCGGCCGAATACCTTGAACTGCCGCTGGGCGAACACGCCGAGCTGTACCCTGAAGTCAGCTTCCAGGCCCAGCCGGACGCCAGCGATGAAGAACGCTGGTGGAACTTCGACCCGCGCGTCGAATGGCTGATCGACACCCTGAAAATGCTCAAGCGCACCAAAGTGCTGGTGATCTGCGCCCACGCTGAAACCGCGATGGACCTGGAAGACGCCCTGCGCGTGCGTTCCGGTATTCCTGCGACGGTGTTCCACGAAGGCATGAACATTCTTGAGCGCGACCGTGCTGCGGCCTACTTCGCAGACGAAGAATTCGGCGCCCAAGTACTGATCTGTTCCGAAATCGGCAGTGAAGGTCGCAACTTCCAGTTTGCCCATCACCTGGTGCTGTTCGACCTGCCGGCCCACCCGGACTTGCTGGAACAGCGTATCGGCCGTCTGGACCGAATCGGCCAGAAGCACGTGATCGAGCTGCATGTGCCGTACCTTGAGACCAGCCCGCAACAGCGTCTGTTCCAGTGGTACCACGAAGCGCTGAACGCGTTCCTCAACACCTGCCCGACCGGCAACGCCCTGCAACATCAGTTCGGCCCACGCCTGCTGCCGTTGCTTGAAGCGGCGGACGATCAAGAGTGGCAAGCACTGATCGACGAAGCCCGGGTTGAGCGCGAGCGTCTGGAGCAAGAGCTGCACACTGGCCGCGACCGCCTGCTGGAGCTTAACTCCGGTGGTTCAGGTGAAGGTGAAGCGCTGGTTGAGGCGATTCTTGAGCAGGACGATCAGTTCACCCTGCCGATCTACATGGAAACCCTGTTCAACGCCTTCGGCATCGACAGCGAAGACCATTCGGAGAACGCGCTGATCCTCAAGCCGAGCGAAAAAATGCTCGACGCCAGCTTCCCCCTGGGTGACGACGAAGGCGTGACCATCACCTACGATCGCGACCAGGCGCTGTCGCGCGAAGACATGCAGTTCATCACCTGGGAACACCCGATGGTGCAAGGCGGCATGGACCTCGTGCTGTCGGGTTCGATGGGCAATACTGCCGTCGCCCTGATCAAGAACAAGGCGCTCAAGCCGGGCACCGTCCTGCTTGAGCTGATTTACGTCAGTGAAGTGGTTGCCCCGCGCTCCCTGCAACTGGGTCGCTACCTGCCGCCTGCCGCCCTGCGCTGCCTGCTTGATGCCAACGGCAACGACCTGTCGTCCCGCGTGGCCTTCGACACCCTGAACGAGCAGCTGGAAAGCGTACCCCGCGCCAGCGCCAACAAGTTCGTCCAGGCCCAGCGTGACCAGCTGACGCCGAAGATCAACGCCGGTGAAGCGAAGATTGCGCCACGTCACGCCGAGCGCGTGGCCGAAGCCCAGCGCCGCCTGGCAGCCGACACCGAAGAAGAACTGGCCCGCCTGACCGCCCTGCAGGCCGTCAACCCGAGCGTGCGTGACAGCGAACTGATTGCCTTGCGCAAGCAGCGCGAACAAAGCCTGGCCATGCTTGAAAAAGCCGCCCTGCGCCTGGAAGCGATTCGAGTGCTGGTAGCGGGTTAAAAACCCATGAGCTGTGGGAGCGGGCTTGCTCGCGATAGGATCAATGAGGTGAAACTGAATCACCGCGTTAATCCTATCGCGAGCAAGCCCGCTCCCACATTTCTGACAGTCCCGATCTAACGTAACTAACTATAAACCCCCACCCTAATAACAAAATGATAACCATCATTTTGCCATCACCCCTGCCTCCCTCAATCCAGCTTCTATACTCGACCCCAAGCTAGCACCCTACGACTAGCGCATCTGGATCGCCGAGGCGTGCAATGGACAGTTCCGGGTTGCAACTTTTGGCTGAACCTGCAGAAAACCAACTGCTGTTGATCGGCGGCTATAACCCCTATTTGCTGTTTCTGGCCTGGCTGGTTGCCTGCACTGCCTGCGTGGCCACGATGAATCTGCTCGACCGCGCGGCCAATGCAGAAAAAGCAGCGGCAAAAACCGTTTGGCGATGGATCGGTGTCAGTTGCCTGACCATCGGTATCTGGGCCATGCACAGCATCTGCATGCTGGCTTTTTACTCCCCGCTCGACTCGCGCTACAACGCTGTCATCGCGCTGGGCTCATTACTGATTGCCCTGATCATTGTGCAATCGCTCAACAGCACCACCGCCTGGCGCTCAACCGGCGGCCTGCTCCATCAGTTTGGCAAGTATGCCCTGTGCATGCTTGCTGCAGGCGGCCTGCTCGGCACTCACTTCATCATTGGCGACACACTGGCGGGCAGTCCGGATACAGCCAGCAATAACTGGCAACTGGCCCTTGTGGTAGGCGTCATCGCCCTGCTGCTGATTGGCAGTTGCATCAGCGCCACGATTGTCGACAAGAAGCTGCAACTCAAGGAGCACGATCTGAGGCGCGTCAACGCCTTGCTCAGCCAGCTCGACCAGGCACGCGCGTCCTTGCAGCAAGTGGCGCATTTCGACCCGCTGACCAACCTGATCAACCGTCGTGGTTTCAATCAGCTGTTTGCTGAAAAACTCATCGACTGCGCCGCCAGGAACACCAGGCTTGCCGTGATGTTCCTCGACATAGACCACTTCAAACGCATCAATGACAGCCTGGGGCATGACGCCGGAGATGAACTGCTCAAGACCATTGCCACGCGCATCAAGCACGCCATCCGCAGCCACGATGACGTGGTTGCACGGTTTGGCGGTGACGAGTTCTGCATTCTGATCAACCTCAGCCAGCGCGATGAAGCGCAAAGCATGGCCCAGCGCATCATGCTCAAGCTCAAAGAGCCCATCGAGCTGTCAGGACGCCAGATGGTAATGACCACCAGCATTGGCATCAGCGTATTCCCTGAAGACGGCACCACCAGTGCAGAACTGCTCAAGCATGCCGATCTGGCGCTGTATCAGTCCAAGGGCAGCGGGCGTAACACCCTGAATTTTTTCAGCTCCAACCTCAAAACCCGGGCTTACCTGGAGCTGCAAATTGAAGAGGAGCTGCGCAATGCGCTGAATGAGGACAAGGGGCTGCTCCTGCATTACCAGCCCATCTTCGACCTCAAGAGTGGTCGGGTCGCCAAGCTGGAGGCCCTGGTGCGCTGGCAGCACCCTGAACACGGCTTGCTCGGCCCGGAGCGTTTTATCAGCATCGCCGAGGCCAACGGGCTGATCGCCAGGCTCGACCATTGGGTGTTGCGCAAAGCCTGCCATGATCTCGCCGCCCTCTCTCGCCTGGGCTGGCAGCACCTGGGCATTGCCGTGAATTGCTCGGCGCTGAGCCTGGTACGCATTGAGTTGGCCGACGAAATCGAAAACGCCCTGCGCACCTCCGGTATTAGTGCCCAACGACTGGAGCTGGAAGTCACGGAAAACGCCCTGATGTGCAATTTGAACAGCACCTCGCAGTTGCTGCGCCAGATCCGCGCGCTGGGCGTGTCACTGTCCATCGACGATTTCGGCACCGGCTATTCGTCCCTGGCCTACCTCAAGCGCCTGCCGCTCAACACCCTGAAAATCGATCGCTCCTTTATTCAGGACATACCGGCATCCAGCCAGGACATGGAAATCGTCCAGGCCATTATCCTCATGGCCCATACCCTGCACCTGCAGGTGGTCACCGAAGGCGTCGAAACCACCCGCCAGTTCGAGTTTCTCAACCAACTGGGCTGCGACTTCATCCAGGGCTACCTGCTCAGCCGCCCCGTCCCCTGCGAGGCGCTGCCAGACATTCTTCAACAACTCGACAACCGCCCGATACCCGCACCCGACCACGCCACCTTTGTGCTGACCAGCCAGTAGCGATACAGCCGGATCACAGGCATAAAAAAACGCCACAGTGGCAACTGTGGCGTTTCTCTACGGCATATTGCCACTACGCGAAAGCGGGTTACTGAGCTACACACTCCGGGCTCTTCACAGCAGTGCAAACAAATGCGCTGGTTTGGTGCGCAGGGTTATTTTTGCGCCCTTTCCTGGACCATCACCCACGGCGAAACCACTACAGCCCACAGCTGCGGGTCACGTTCAAGAACGTCTAGCGCCTGAGCTTCAGTCATCTTGCCAAGCAAGCCGGACGCCATCCAGGCCGAGACTTTCTCTGCATCATCCTGAGTCACGGCCTGCGCCGCTTCGATCAAGTCCAGCCCGGGTTCGACCCACAGCAAATCCCCTTTGGCAAAGAAGGGCTGCAGGGCTTTCCATTCAATAGTTGAGGTCTCGCCAAGCAGCTTGGCATAGAGGGTGCTAGGTTCTTGATTCATGGGTTTCACCGGGGAAAAAAATCGGCGTCATGATAACGCTGCACACCCGGTTGAAAAACCCGGCTTTTCAGGTAAGTCACGAGGAAAGAGCAGAGGGCCCGAGGCGGCAGTGTTGATGTGGCAACATTCTGATAACTATCAACCGCCAAACGCGCCGCTTTTATGTCTTTTTCTTTCGTTATAGCGACATTTCCTGTTTTTTCCCCCGCCAGCCAGCTATTCAAGCGCTGAATCGGCGCTCTACACTGTACCGGTACAGTTGCAGGGGGGATTGACCGGGAATTTCGCAACAAGAAGACCCGGTCCGGCTGCCTTGGCTTCCAGGACTATAAAAATTACAACAGAAGAGTGGAGCACCAATAAAGATGGCTACGAAGCAGATTACTAAACTGTTTGCCGCTATGGTTTTGGCCGGGTTTGCCAGCCATTCATTTGCCGCAGACACCATCAAGATCGGTATTGCCGGCCCTAAAACCGGGCCTCTGACTCAGTACGGCGACATGCAGTTCGCGGGCGCAAAAATGGCCATCGAACAAATCAACGCCAAGGGCGGCGTTGATGGCAAAAAACTTGAAGCCGTTGACTACGATGACGCCTGCGACCCGAAACAAGCGGTTGCCGTGGCCAACAAAGTGGTCAATGACGGTATCAAGTATGTTGTCGGGCACCTGTGCTCCAGCTCTACTCAGCCTGCTTCGGACATTTACGAAGACGAAGGCATCATCATGATTACCCCGGCCGCCACCGGCCCGGAAATCACCGCTCGTGGCTACAAGATGATCTTCCGCACCATCGGCCTGGACAGCGCCCAGGGCCCTGCCGCCGGTAATTACATCGCGGATCACGTCAAGCCGAAAGTCGTTGCGGTATTGCACGACAAACAGCAATACGGTGAAGGCATCGCCAGCGCCGTTAAAAAGACCCTCGAAGACAAAGGCATCAAGGTTGCTGTCTTTGAAGGCGTCAACGCGGGTGAAAAAGACTATTCCTCTGTCATCGCCAAGCTCAAGCAAGCCAACGTCGACTTCGTCTACTACGGCGGCTACCACCCTGAGCTGGGTCTGATCCTGCGTCAGGCCAAAGAGAAAGGCCTGAACGCCAAGTTCATGGGCCCTGAAGGTGTGGGCAACGAGTCCATCTCGCAAATCGCCCAGGGCGCCTCCGAGGGCCTGCTGGTTACCCTGCCAAAAGCCTTCGACGCCGATCCTGATAACAAGGCACTGGTTGACGCCTTCGCCGCCAAAAAGCAGGACCCTACCGGTCCATTCGTGTTCCCGGCCTACGCCGCAGTTGAAGTGATTGCCGGCGGTATCGAGCAGGCGAAAAGCGAAGACCCGGCCAAAGTCGCTGAAGCCATCCACAAAGGTACGTTCAAGACGCCTACCGGTAACCTGAAGTTTGACGCCAAAGGTGACGTGGAAGACTTCAAATTCGTAGTTTACGAATGGCACTTCGGCAAGCCGAAAACTGAAGTAAGCCCTCAGTAAGGGTCGGTTCCTGACCTGAAAACAAGCCCACTGCTCAAGCGGTGGGTTTTGTTTTACAGGCCCGCGGTTCATGGAAATGGGGCCGCGCTTTCGTGATCCGAAAGCCTGCCCACCTGAAAATCTTTAAAACCGTCACCAGCGGTTCGCTGGCAGAAGACCCGTGCTCCAAGTGGGTGAAAACCCATACGGCCCGGGCCGGAAAATGACTCCACCAGTGAAATGCGTCTCAGGTTTTTAGGAGCTTTGTAATGCCTGACATCTATCACTTCTTCCAAATGCTGGTTAACGGCCTCAACGTTGGCAGCACCTATGCCCTGATCGCCATCGGCTATACGATGGTCTACGGCATTATTGGAATGATCAACTTCGCCCACGGCGAGGTGTACATGATTGGTTCCTATATTGCGTTTATCGCCATCGCCGGCCTGACCATGATGGGTCTGGACAGCGTGCCACTGCTGCTGACTGCCGCGTTTATCGCCAGCATCGTGGTCACCAGTGCCTACGGCTACAGCATCGAACGGGTTGCCTACCGTCCCCTGCGCGGCAGTAATCGCTTGATCCCGCTGATCTCCGCGATCGGCATGTCGATCTTCCTGCAAAACACCGTGCTACTGGCACAAGACTCCAAAGACAAATCGATCCCCAACCTGATCCCCGGCGGCTTCACCTTTGGTCCTGGAGGCGCCAGCGAAGTTATCGTGTCCTACATGCAAATCGTGGTCTTCGTCGTCACGTTCCTGGCCATGCTCGGCCTCACCCTGTTCATCTCTCGCTCGCGCATGGGTCGCGCCTGCCGCGCCTGCGCCGAAGACATGAAGATGGCCAACCTGTTGGGCATCAACACCAACAACGTGATTGCCCTCACCTTTGTGATCGGTGCGGCCCTGGCGGCTGTTGCTGCGGTACTGATCAGCGTGCAATACGGCGTGATCAACCCCAACGCAGGTTTCCTGGTAGGCCTCAAAGCCTTTACCGCTGCGGTACTGGGCGGGATCGGCAGTATTCCTGGCGCGATGCTCGGTGGCCTGGTACTGGGTGTAGCGGAAGCCTTTGGTGCCGATATTTTCGGCGACCAGTACAAAGACGTTGTGGCTTTTGGCTTGCTGGTGCTGGTGTTGCTGTTCCGTCCGACCGGCATTCTGGGGCGTCCGGAGATTGAAAAAGTATGACTAGGAATCTTAAGTCGGCGCTCTTCAGCGCCCTGTTGGTCTGGGCCGTCGCCTACCCGGTACTCGGTCTGAAACTGACGATTGTCGGGATCAACATCGAAGTTCACAACACCAGCCCGTTGATCCTGAGCGTGATCGCGATCTGCTCCCTGCTGATGTTTGTGCGCGTGTTCTTCAACCAGCAACTGAGCACGGCCTGGAAAAACTCCCCCAGCCTGCCAAAAGTGCCTGCCAAGGCCACCAACTTCCTGACCCTGCCCAGCACCCAGCGCTGGATCATTCTCGGTCTGGTGGTGGTGGCACTGGTCTGGCCGTTCTACGGCTCGCGCGGCGCGGTGGACATTGCCACGCTGATCTTGATCTATGTGATGCTCGGCCTGGGCCTGAACATCGTGGTGGGCCTGGCGGGCCTGCTCGACCTGGGTTATGTGGGCTTCTATGCCGTGGGTGCCTACACCTACGCGCTGCTCTCGCATTACTTCGGCTGGAGCTTCTGGGTCTGCCTGCCGCTGGCCGGGATGATGACCGCCACCTTCGGCCTGCTGCTGGGCTTTCCGGTGCTGCGTCTGCGCGGTGACTACCTGGCCATCGTGACCCTGGGCTTCGGTGAAATCATCCGCCTGTTCCTGCGTAACCTGACCGATATCACCGGCGGGCCAAACGGCATCAGCAACATTCCCAAACCCACCTTGTTCGGTCTGAGCTTCGATAGGACCGCCGCCGAGGGCATGCAAACGTTCCACGAATACTTCGGTATCGCCTACAACTCGATCAACAAGGTGATTTTCCTCTACCTGATCGCGCTGGTGCTGGTGTTGCTGGTGCTGTTCGTGATCAACCGCCTGCTGCGCATGCCTATCGGCCGCGCCTGGGAAGCGCTGCGCGAAGACGAGATCGCCTGCCGTGCCCTGGGCCTGAACCCGACCGTGATCAAACTCTCGGCCTTCACCCTGGGCGCGACCTTCGCAGGTTTCGCCGGTAGCTTCTTTGCTGCACGCCAGGGCCTGGTGACACCGGAATCGTTCACCTTCCTTGAGTCGGCGATCATTCTGGCCATCGTGGTACTGGGCGGCATGGGCTCGCAACTGGGGGTTATCCTGGCCGCCGTGGTGATGATCCTGCTGCCGGAAATGATGCGTGAATTCAGCGAATACCGGATGCTGCTGTTCGGAGCCCTGATGGTGCTGATGATGATCTGGCGTCCGCAAGGTCTGCTGCCTATGCAACGTCCTCACCTGGAGCTGCGAAAATGAGCCGCGAGTTACTCAAAGTCAGCGGCCTGAGCATGCGCTTTGGCGGCTTGTTGGCGGTGAACGGCGTAGCCCTGACCGTCAAGGAAAAACAGGTGGTGTCGATGATCGGCCCTAACGGTGCCGGCAAGACCACCGTATTCAACTGCCTGACCGGCTTCTACAAGCCGTCAGCCGGCAGCATCGTGCTCGATGGCGAGTCCATTGAAGGCTTGCCGGGCCATGAAATTGCGCGCAAGGGCGTGGTGCGCACCTTCCAGAACGTGCGCCTGTTCAAGGACATGACGGCGGTGGAAAACCTGCTGATTGCCCAGCATCGCCACCTCAACACCAACTTCCTGTCGGGCCTGTTCAAGACCCCGTCATTTCGCAAAAGCGAACGTGACGCCCTGGACTACGCCGCGTACTGGCTGGACAAGGTCAACCTGACCGAGTTCGCCAACCGCCCGGCGGGCACCCTGGCCTACGGCCAGCAACGCCGCCTGGAAATCGCCCGTTGCATGATGACCCGCCCGCGGATCCTGATGCTCGATGAACCGGCGGCAGGTCTGAACCCCAAGGAAACCGAAGACCTCAAGGCCCTGATCAGCGTCTTGCGCAACGAACACAACGCCACCGTGCTGCTGATTGAGCACGACATGAAACTGGTCATGAGCATTTCCGACCATATCGTGGTGATCAACCAGGGCACGCCTTTGGCAGACGGGACGCCGGAACAGATCCGCGACAACCCTGAAGTGATCAAAGCCTATTTGGGGGAAGCGTAAAATGCTGCAATTTGAAAACGTTTCGACCTTTTACGGCAAGATCCAGGCCCTGCACAGTGTCAATGTGGAAGTACGCCAGGGCGAAATCGTCACCTTGATCGGCGCCAACGGTGCGGGCAAATCGACCCTGATGATGACCCTGTGCGGCTCGCCGCAAGCCCATAGCGGCAGCATCCGTTACCTGGGCGAAGAGCTGGTGGGGTTGAGTTCGGCGCAGATCATGCGCAAAAGCATCGCCGTTGTACCCGAAGGGCGTCGGGTGTTTGCCCGTTTGACCGTGGAAGAGAACCTCGCCATGGGCGGGTTCTTTACCGAAAAACGGGAATATGAGGAGCAAATGGACAAGGTCCTGCACCTGTTCCCGCGCCTGAAGGAGCGCTTTACCCAACGCGGCGGCACCATGTCCGGTGGCGAGCAGCAAATGCTCGCCATTGGCCGGGCGCTGATGAGCAAGCCCAAGCTGCTGTTGCTTGATGAGCCATCCCTGGGGTTGGCACCGATCATCATCCAGCAGATCTTCGACATCATCGAGCAACTGCGTAAAGAGGGTGTAACGGTGTTCCTGGTGGAGCAAAACGCCAACCAGGCACTGAAAATTGCCGACCGTGCCTATGTGCTGGAAAACGGCCGGGTGGTGATGCAAGGCACCGGTGAGCAATTGCTCAACGACCCTAAAGTGCGTGACGCTTACCTGGGCGGCTAAAGCTGCCGGCATAACAGAACGGCCCTTAGGGGCCGTTTTTTTTGCCCGGGGTTCGGGTTAAAGCTGGTCGATGGCCTCACCACTGCGCTGGAACCAGCCCACCAGGTAATCCGCCAAAACCTGCGTGCGCTTGGGCAACCCACCCTGATAGGGATGCACCAGGTACATGGGGTTGCTGCGGGTTTGATAGTCACGCAGTAACCCGCGCAAGCGCCCATCGGCCAACTCACTGCTGAGCATATACGACGGCAAGCGGGCGATACCGGCACCGATCACTGCGGCCTTTTTCAGCAGGCTGTAATGGTTGCTGGCAAACGGCCCCGAGACCCGTACCCGGTGCAGTTCATGCTGACGGTGGTACTGCCATTCTTCGCGGCCGCTGTAGTGGCTGTTGAGCAGGCAACGGTGCTCGGCCAGTTGTTGCGGTGCCGTTGGCTCACCGTATTGCAGCAGATACTCAGGGCTGGCACAGGTGATTTCGTGCCAGTTGAGCACCTGTTTGGCCACCAGCCGCTCGTGACTGGCCACCTGCGAACGGATCGCCAGGTCAAACCCTTCCCGCGCCATGTCACGGTAGCTGTTGTTGAGTTCCAGCTCGATCTGCACCTGCGGGTATTCACTGGAGAACTCCATCAGCAGCGAATCAAAGAAGGTTTCGCCCAAGGATACCGGCACCGTCATGCGTACCGGGCCGACCATATCGTCCTTCAACCGGGCCAATGCCTGACGTGCCCTTTCCACTTGCACCACCAGCGCCCGGGCTTGCGGCAATAACGCCGCGCCTGCGGCAGTCAGGCTCAAGCGCCGGGTGGTGCGGTGCAACAACACCACGGAAAACTGCGCTTCCAACTGACTGATGCGCTTGGACAGCTGCCCTTTACTGCACCCCAGTTGCTGGGCGGCCAGGGTAAAGCTGCCGGCGTCAATCAGCACCGCGAACGCCGCCAGGTCATCCATTTCGCTCATGGATTGTTTCCATATGAAAACCAAAGGTTGCCTATTAGTGCGCTTATCGCAGCAAAAAACCACTACTAGACTGAGTGCTTCTCTTATCCAAATAGGCACGCACCATGAAAATCCTGTTGATCGGCGCTCACGGCACCATTGGTTCAGCCATTCACCGCGAATTGTCGCCACGCCATGAGATCGTCGAAATTGGGCGAAAAAGCGGCCATTATCAGGTCGATATCAGCGACAGTGCCTCCATCCGCCAGCTCTTTGAGCAAACCGGGCGCTTCGATGCGTTGATCTGTGCTGCGGGCAACGTCAAGTTCGCCGCCCTGGCTGAAATGAACGAGAACGATTTTGCCCTGGGCCTGCAGGACAAGCTGATGGGACAGGTCAACCTGCTGTTGATCGGTCGCGAATATGCCAACGATGGCGCCTCGTTCACCTTCACCAGTGGCGTGATCAACCGCGAGCCGATTCGCACCGGCAGTTCGGCGGCATTGGTCAACGCGGCACTGGACGGTTTTGTCAAAGCGGCTGCCATTGAGTTGCCACGCGGGCTGCGCGTCAACTCGGTGAGCCCGACGGTGCTGGAAGAGGCGATGGACAAATACGCGCCCTACTTCCGTGGGTTCAAGCCTGTGGCCGGTGCCGATGTAGCTTTGGCCTACGCCAAAAGTGTCGAAGGCCTGCAAACCGGGCAAACCTACATCGTGGGCTGAGCAAAACCTGTGGGAGCGGGCTTGCTCGCGATGGCAACACTGCGGTTTAACTGAAAGACTGCGCCGCCTGCATCGCGAGCAAGCCCGCTCCCACATCAATCGGGCCAGCCCCCTTGTGATGCATCGCGAGGCTGAGTAACGTGGCGACACCCTTCAGGAGTGCCCAAGATGCGTGTTGTCCGTCCCTTAGTTTTGTTCGCCTTGCTGCCCGTGTTTGCCGGTTGCCAGATGTTCAGCAGCAAACCCGTCGATACCACCGCCGGTCAAACCCGCCTGCAGGGCGAGCTGGTATCGGCCAATGACCAGTGGGTGTTCCAGCCGTGTGTCGGCCAACAGCGCTATGTGGTGCGTGACAGCGCCAACACCACCCTGGTGCAGGACGCGTCTTACATGCCCAATAAACCGGGCAAATTGTTCGCCGATCTGCGCGGCAACTTTGTGGCCAGCAAAACACCTGGCGCAGAGGGTGAAGTGCTGGTGCAACAGCTCTATCGCCTGGAGCGCAACAGCAGCGCCTGCCAGGACCCTAATTTCAAGCAACTGACCGTACACGCCAACGGCAACGGCCCGGCCTGGGAAGTGCAAGCCGGCGGCAAGGGCATGGTGCTCAAACGCGAAGGCCAGCCTGACCTGGCCCTGCCCTACGTTGAAGAACAGGTCGGCGATGGCCGCTTCTCCCTGTCCACCGAAGCCAACAACCAGCGCATCGAGCTGTGGGTGGCTCCGCAACGCTGCACCGACAGTGCCAATGGCAGCGTGCAGCACCTGGGCGCCGAGCTGCGGATCAACGGGCAAGTGCAGCGCGGCTGCGGTTATTTTGGTGGCGCGCGTAACGACTGATCGATAACTGTTACCGCAAATTTCCCCAAAGCAGCTTACAATTGCCGGTTCTGCCAGGGTTTACCTGGCCCCCCGATACTGGACACTGTCAATGTTACGAATCACCGAACTCAAGCTGCCAATCGACCATCCCGAAGAAGACCTGCGCCCTGCCATCCTGCAGCGCCTGGGCATCGAAAGTGATGACCTGCTCGATTTCACCTTGTTCAAGCGCAGCTACGATGCGCGTAAAAAATCGTCGGAACTGTGCTTTATCTACACCATTGACCTGAGCGTGCGCGATGAAGCGCCGTTGCTGCTCAAGTTCGCCGACGATCGTAACGTCAATCCAGCACCGGACGTCAGCTACAACGTGGTAGGCCAGGCACCGCAGGATCTGAGCGAGCGCCCGATTGTGGTCGGCTTTGGCCCCTGCGGTATTTTCGCCGGGCTGCTGTTGGCCCAGATGGGCTTCAAGCCGATCATTCTTGAGCGCGGCACCGAAGTTCGCCAGCGCACCAAGGACACCTGGGGCCTGTGGCGTAAAAACGTGCTCAACCCCGAATCCAACGTGCAGTTCGGCGAAGGCGGCGCGGGCACGTTCTCCGACGGCAAGCTCTACAGCCAGATCAAGGACCCCAAGCACCACGGTCGCAAGGTGCTGCACGAGTTCGTCAAGGCCGGTGCGCCGGACGAAATCCTCTACGTCAGCAAGCCGCATATCGGCACCTTCCGTCTGACCGGCGTCGTGGAAAACATGCGCCAGCAGATCATCGCCCTGGGCGGCGAAGTGCGCTTCCAGCAACGTGTCACCGATGTGCTGATCGATAACGGCCAACTGACCGGCGTGGTGCTGGCCGACGGCGAGCAACTGAACTCCCGCCACGTCATCATGGCGCTGGGCCATAGCGCTCGCGACACGTTCCGCATGCTCCACGATCGTGGCGTGTATATGGAAGCCAAGCCGTTCTCGGTAGGTTTCCGTATCGAACACCCGCAGTCGTTGATCGACAGCGCGCGCCTGGGCAAGTACGCCGGCCACCCGAAACTGGGCGCTGCCGATTACAAGCTGGTGCACCACGCCAAAAACGGCCGCTCGGTCTACAGCTTCTGCATGTGCCCGGGTGGCACCGTGGTTGCAGCCACCAGCGAACCCGGCCGCGTTGTGACCAACGGTATGAGCCAGTACTCGCGTAACGAGCGCAATGCCAACTCGGGCATCGTGGTCGGCATTACGCCGGAAGACTACCCGGGCGGGCCATTGGCCGGCATCGAGCTGCAAGAGCGCCTCGAATCCCACGCCTATGTGCTGGGCGGCAGCAACTACGAAGCTCCGGCACAACTGGTCGGTGACTTTATTGCGGGCAAACCGTCCACGGCCCTGGGCAGCGTCGAGCCGTCCTACAAGCCGGGTGTGTCCCTGGGTGACCTGGCCCTGGCTTTGCCGGACTTCGCCATTGAAGCCATCCGTGAAGCCTTGCCGGCCTTCGAGAAGCAGATCAAGGGCTTCTCGATGCACGACGCCATTCTCACCGGCATCGAGACCCGTACCTCGTCGGCGCTGCGCATGACCCGCGATGCGTCGATGCAGAGCCTCAACGTCAAGGGCCTGTTCCCGGCGGGTGAAGGTGCTGGCTACGCTGGCGGGATTCTGTCGGCCGGTGTTGACGGCATCCGGATTGCCGAAGCCGTGGCTCGCGACATTCTGGGTATCGAAGCCTAGGCTTTGACCCGGCAGGGGCTGTACCCCTGAGATGTGGGAGCGGGCTTGCTCGCGATACAGACGCTGCGGTCTGCCTGGCAAACCGTGGTGTATGCATCGCGAGCAAGCCCGCTCCCACATCATTATCGGCCTCCTTTTGCTCGAGCGTGAGCAAGAGGACAGGCTTGAAGCCTGCGGAAAAACCAGTAAAACCCAACAAAACTGGGATATTTCCTACAGATCCCACAGGCACAAAACAGACTCAATTTGACACACAACTGCTAGGCTCTTGAGCGGTGTGTGAGCACGCCTGTGCTTATAACAAAAAAGAATATAGTTTTTGTTTTAACCACTAACCCCACGGGTTAGGGTGTCGCACCTTTTACCTAATTGATGGAGAGCGACCTTGCCTCTGCGTAGCACTTTCACTCGTTTCTTTCAGTTGGAAGCTGCCAGCGGTCTGCTGTTGATTGCCGCGGCCGCTCTGGCTCTGATCGTCAATAACTCACCGCTTTCCCATTACTACACGGCCTTTCTGGACGTGCCGGTAGCGGTGCAAATCGGCGCCCTGCAAATTGCCAAGCCTTCGCTGCTGTGGATCAACGATGGCCTGATGGCCTTGTTCTTTCTGCTGATCGGCCTGGAGGTCAAGCGCGAACTGCTCGAAGGCCAGCTGTCCAAGCCCTCGCAGGTGGTGTTGCCCGGCGCAGCGGCCATCGGCGGCATGGTGGTACCGGCACTGATCTACTGGTTCATCAACAAGGATTACCCGGACGCACTCGGCGGCTGGGCCATCCCGATGGCCACGGATATTGCCTTCGCTCTCGGCGTGCTGGCTCTGCTGGGCAAGCGTGTGCCGGTGTCGCTCAAGCTGTTTCTGATGACCCTGGCGATTATCGACGACCTGGGGGCGATCATCGTGATTGCGGTGTTTTACTCCAGCGAACTGTCGGGCGTGTCCCTGCTGCTGGCAGCAGCCTGCCTGATCGTGCTGATAGCCATGAACCGCATGGGGGTGATCAAGGTCGCGCCTTACATGATCGTCGGCCTGATCCTCTGGGTGTGCGTGCTCAAAAGTGGCGTGCATGCCACGCTGGCAGGGGTGACGCTGGCGTTCTGCATCCCGTTGCGCACCAAAAACTCCGAAACTTCACCGTTAATGACCATTGAGCACGCCCTGCATCCCTGGGTGGCTTACGCGATCCTGCCGCTGTTTGCCTTCGCCAATGCCGGCGTATCACTGTCGGGTGTCAGCCTGCACAGCTTTGTCAGCCATGTGCCGATGGGCATTGCGGCAGGCTTGCTGATCGGCAAAACCCTGGGCGTGTTCGGCCTCACCTGGATCGCCATCAAGACCGGCATGGCCGCCCTGCCCGCAGGCGCTAACTGGGGCCAGGTGTTTGGCGTGGCCATCTTGTGCGGTATCGGCTTCACCATGAGCCTGTTTGTCGGCTCACTGGCGTTCGTCGCAGGTAGCGATTATGTGGGCATGGACCGCATGGGCATCCTCACCGGCTCAATCCTCGCTGCACTGCTCGGCTATGGCGTTACGCTGTTCTTCAGCCGTAAACAAGCGGTGGCGTAACCCCACCCTACTGTGGGAGCGAGCCTGCTCACGAAGGTCTCAGAGCATCGCGAGCAGGCTCGCTCCCACAGAGGCACAGCTCGCTTGAGTGAATCGCCAATAGAGATAAACGTGGTCGATAAAATGCAGATTGTGCAATACGCCGGCATCACGGTGATGTTCCCGGCAGCACTGGTGATTGCGGTATGGCTGTGGCTGGGTGCCTCCCGAAAAATCGCCTTGCTGTGGATGGGCGTGCTGGTAACGGCCTACCTGGTGGTGGGCGCCAGCAAGATCCTGTTCAAGGGCTGGGGCATTGGCCTGCATGAGCTGGGCATTGCCGTGTTCAGCGGTCACGCCATGAACGCTTGCCTGGTCTTCACCGTGCTGCTCAACCTGCTGTGCCAGCAGCTGGATCCGCGCTTGCGCTGGCCTGCGCTCGGGGTCGGGTTGCTGGCGACCTGGTGGTTCGCCATCCACTACGTCGCCCACACCATCCACCCGTTGCCGGAGGCCATCGCCGGCGCCCTGATAGGCTCGGTTGCCGCCTGCGTGTTTGTGTTGTGCCTCAAGCCATACAACGTCAGCCACGTCCCTCGGCCCGCTCTGACACTGGGGCTGGCCGTGGTCATTGCGTTCAGCTGCATGCCCAAGTACACGGCAGAGCGCTTGCTGGACCGTATCGCCATCACCCTGTCAGGGGCACCACAGGCCTTCAGGCACTCGTCCTGAGCTGTTTTGCAGGCATAAAAAACCCCGGCCAGTTCGCACTGGCCGGGGTTTTGTTTGTACGCTGTACCGGTTTTACTGGGTAACGCGGCTGGTGCCGTCAACGGTCATGATGCGCACGCGCTCACCGGTACGGAATACCTGGTTCGGCTCAACCTGCTGCACATAGGCGCGGGTGCTGCCGTCGTCTTCACGCACGGTGATTTCTACACCCTGGGTCTTGGTCAGGCCCGACTCGGCTGCCGAACCCAGCAGGCCACCCGCCACTGCGCCGATAACGGCGGTAACGATGCTGCCACGGCCGCCACCGATGGCGCTGCCACCCACGCCGCCGATGACCGCACCGGTTGCCGCGCCGATTGGGGTCTTGGTGCCTTCGATCTGTACAGGGCGCAGGGCAACGATGGTGCCCATACGAACGGTCTGCACACGTCGGGCTTCGTCACGCGAATAGCTGTCGCCGGTCAAGTTGGAGGTGCAGCCGCCCAACAAGACAGTCATGGTAGAAAAAGCAGCAACCAACAGTACGGACTTACGCATAGGATCAACTCCAAAATATCAGGGATTCATTAAACTCCGCAGCCGCAAACCTGTCACGGTACAGCGCGGATAAAAGGCCTTTATTCAGCATCTGTACAGTAAAAACAGCGCTGCAGGCCACTTCAAAACTTCGCAAAGCGTAGCGCGTAATAGCCAGTTTGCATGACGCACCCTGGTGCCGAGGGTGCCTTCAGGGCGCCAGGCGCTCACGCACCCAGTCAGCACCTTGGCGCCGATAATTGAGGCGGTCGTGCAAGCGGCTGGGGCGCCCCTGCCAAAACTCGATACGTTCCGGCAACAAACGGTAGCCACCCCAGTGTTCGGGGCAATGGGGCTGGCTGTCACTGAAGCGCGCTTCGGTGGCCTTGAGCAGCTCGACCAGCGCATCACGATCAGCAATCACCTGGCTTTGCGGCGAAGCCCAGGCCCCGATCCGGCTGCCCAGGGGGCGCACCTGATAGTAGGCATCGGACTCTTGCGCGGTGACCTTGACCACCTGCCCTTCGATGCGTACCTGACGCTCCAGGGTAGGCCAGAAAAAGGTCATGGCCGCAAACGGGCGCTCGCTCAATTGCTGGCCCTTGGCGCTGGTGTAATTGGTGAAAAAGGTAAAACCCTGTTCATCCAGCCCCTTGAGCAGCAACACCCGGCAATGCGGGCGCCCTTGAGCATCCACCGTGGCCAGGGTCATGGCATTGGCCTCGACCGGAGGTTGCTCGGTCTTGACCGCGTCGCCGAACCACTGATGAAACAGCGCAAAAGGCTCGGCCGGGGCCTGAGCCTCGGCCAGCCCGTCACGGGTGTAGTCTCGTCGCATATCCGCCAGTGCTTGAGTCATGCCCCAATCCTTCCTTGCGTCTGTCAGTTCTTGGCCTGATCGTTGGCGGCAACTTTCTTGTCTGCAGCGGCCTTGGCTTTAGCTACTACCGGCTTTTTGGCAGGCGCAGGCTTGGCGGCTTTTTTGGCAGGCGCGGATTTTTTGGCCACAACGCCTTTCTTGGCGGGTGCTGCTGCGTTCTTTTTGGCAACGGAAGGGGCAACGGCAGGTTGCACCGCAACCAGTTCGGCCGGAGTCAGGGCTGGCTGGCTGTATTTGCTGACCAGGGCCACCATCGTGGCTTGCGGGGTCATCAGGATTTCAACCCGACGGTTCAAGGCACGACCTTCGTTGCTGTCGTTGGCTGCGCGCGGCATCACCGAACCCATGCCACGCAGGGTCAGGCGGTTACCTTGCAAACCGCTCATGCGGAAGATCGCCGCCACCGATTTGGCACGGTCCAGGCTCAGGCGGGTATTGGCTGCCATTGCGCCCGACGAGTCAGCATGGCCCAGTACCAGTACGGCGGTTTTTGGATCGCCTTCCACCACTTTGGCCACCCGGGTGAACGGGCCCAGCATGGACGGCATCAGCAAGTCCGGGCGGGTGGCCTTGAACGAGCTGTCAGCCGAAGCCACGATAATCAGCAGGTTCTCGCGACGCTCCAGTTGCAGGTTGGTGTCTTTGATCGCAACGCGCAGGCGTGGCTCGTATTCGTCCAGCCAGGCCTGGGTGATTTTCGGGTCCGGCATCGGGATCACACCGACCGGCGCGGCCTTGGAGTCCTTGGCATCGCCGCCAAATGGCCACCACCAGTTTTTGCCCGAAGAAGCAGCGGCTGGCGCGGCAACAACGGCCACTTTTTCTTTCTCGACCGGGGTGTCTTTTTTCGCAGTATCAGAGCCAAAAGGCCACCAGCTGGAGCCGCTGTCTTTGGCTGCTGCGCCAGCAGGGGCTGGAGCCGCGGCAGTTTTGGCAACCGGCGGCGTGGCCTTGGCATCTGCAGGCTTGGCCGCAGCAGTGGCGTTTTTATCCGCCGGAGTCGATGTTTGATCAGAAGAGCCCATCTGCCACCATTTGTGGCCACCTTCGGCGTCATTCTGTGGAGTTTGTGCGCAACCGGTAATAGCCAGGCACAGAGCCAGAGCGAGGGTCTTATTAGATGACATTGAATATCCACACAATGAATTAAGAATAAAGAGGCACTAAGCCCATAAAAAAACGTATTGGATACAGAAAAGCTACAGAGTTCCGACCTACGGCCTACAAATCCCCTCTTATAAGCACTCAGCCAGCGCTGCGACCAGCTTTTGCGCCCGCGGGTCCATCAGAATATAAGGCCCCAGGGAGTTGGTGACAAAACCAAAGGCCACCTCACGATCCGGGTCGGCAAAGCCAATCGAACCCCCAGCCCCCGGATGACCGAAGGCTTTTGGCCCCAGGCCGAATGTCGCGTTGGCCACGGTCGGCTGATCCAGCATGCAGCCCAGTCCAAACCGGGTGTGCGTGAGCAAGGTTTTATCCTCGCCAACGCTGTGCTCGCGGGTCAACTGCTCAAGCATTTCAGCCTCCAGCAGGTGACCGTCGAGCAAACCGCTGTAGAACCCGGCAAGGCTGCGGGCATTGCCGTGCCCATTGGCTGCAGGCTGCTCCATACGACGCCACTCAGGTTTGTTGGTACTGGTCATGATAGACGGCGGATTGGTGAATGCCCGAGTACTCATGGAGGAGGGCTCGTTCATCATGGTTTTCAACAACCGCTGGGCCGACTCATCCCCCATCGTGCCCTTGGTGCGAGCGATATGGGCGACCCGGTAAAACTCGTCATCAGCCAGGCCGACATGAAAGTCCAGCCCCAGCGGCCTGGCGGTGCGCGCCATGATCGACTGGCCCGCACTGCGACCGTCGGCGCGGCGAATCAACTCGCCCACCAGCCAGCCATAGGTGATCGCGGCATAGCCATGACCTTCGCCCGGCGTCCACCAGGGTGCTTCGGCGGCCAGGGCATTGACCATGGTCTGCCATTCATACAAGGCTTCGGCCGGCATCAGTTCACGCAATGCCGGCAAGCCTGCGCGATGGCTCAGCAACTGGCGCAAGGTCACGGCTTCCTTGCCCGCAGCAGCAAACTCGGGCCAGTAGCGAGCCACGGGGGCATCGAGTTCCAGCTTGCCCTCTTCCACCAGTTGCAGCGCGGTGACGGCGGTAAAGGGTTTGGTGCATGAAAACAGATTGGCAATGGTGTCTGTATGCCACGGCTGTTCGCCGTCCTTGTCTGCCGTACCCGCCCACAGGTCGAGTACGGTTTCGCCACCGATCTGGATGCACAGCGCCGCGCCGCGCTCTTGCGGATCATTGAAAAGATCGGCAAATGCCTCGCGCACTGTTTCGAACTTGAGGTCGTGAAAACCCTGAATCTGCACCCGCACCTCCTGGTTAAAGCATGGCTCTACAAGGCGTGCATTGTTCCAGCACCAGTAGGATTTTGAAACAGAGCAACGCGCTCTGGGCGCACAATTTTTGTGCGCTGCGGAGTCGGCGGGCAAAGTATCAGTACGGGAGTGGTTTTTTTGTGAAAAAAGGCAAAACACGCATCGCAACAATCTCGTAGCAGCTGACTCGCGAAGCGAGGCTGCGTTCGGCGGCGCAGCCGTCGTAAAACCTGACTTGCGGGTATAACTGACATACCACAGGGTCTGATTTCGCGACGGCTTCGCCGCCGAACGCAGCCTCGTTCCTACGGCAGCTGCTACTAAGCGTGTGTTTACAGCGCGGCGTAGACCAAAGGCGCCAGTTTCTGCACCCGTGGGTCCATCAGCACATGGCTGCCCATCGTAGTGGTGACGAAGCCGAAGCTCACGTCACGCTCAGGGTCGGCAAAGGAAATCGGCCCACCCAGCCCCACATGGCCAAATGCTTTTGGCCCCATGCGATGGGACGCTCCCGGGTCTGCCGGTTGCTCCATCATGCAGCCCAGGCCATAGCGCATGGGCCGCAGCAGCGTGCGATCCATGTCGTTACTGTGCTCGCGGGTGAATTCTGCGACCAGCTCAGGTGCCACCAGGCGCCCGCCCAGCAACGCGCTGTAAAAACCGGCCAGGCCATGAGCCGTACCGTGGCCATTGACGCCGGGCTGGCGATAGGTCCACCAGCGCGGGACGGCGGTTAGCCGTGAAGAAATGGAAGGGTTGGTAAAGGCCAGGGTCGCCACATGCTCGGGCTCTTCGACCATGACGGCGCGCAAGTCCTGGGCGTACTGGTCGCCTACCCGCCCGTCTGCACGCTCGAAAAAGGCAATGCGGTGGAAGTGCTCGGCATCAACGCCCATATGCACCTCCAGGTTGTTGGGTTCGGAAATTCGCTGGCGAATAAAGGTGCAGGGGTCGCGACCGTCGGCCCGGCGAATCAGCTCGCCAATAATCCAGCCATAGGTGGTAGCGCCGTAGCCGACGTCGGTACCCGGTTCCCACCACAAGGGCTCGGCCGCCACGACGTCGGCCATTGCATCCCAGTCGTACATGATGGGTGTGCGACTGGGCAATCGCAGCGCCGGGATACCGGAGGTATGGCACAACACCTGGCGCAAGGTGATGTGCTGCTTGCCGCCCTGGGCAAATTCCGGCCAATAATGGGCAACGGTCTGGTCCAGCTCCAGCTTGCCCTCTTCCACCAGCATCAGCGCCGCGATGGCGGTGAAGGGTTTGATGCAGCAATAGGTGTTTACCAGCGTGTCATGATGCCAGAGCTTGTTGCCCTCCAGATCCGCCACGCCCGCCCATAAATCGACAACCGTTTCGCCGCCGACCTGCACACAAACCCCGGCTCCACGCTCCTGAGGATCATCAAAGATCGCCTCAAAGGCTTGCTGAACGGCTTCGAACCCACTTGCACACTTTCCTTTCGCTTCCATCTCGAAGACTCCATTCAGTAGGAATGGAAGACCTTAGTTTTAAAGTGGGAATTGAACAGGAAGAACGCCCCGATGGGCGACGAAATACACCGCCGCCTATCGGGTCGGAAAATCAGTGCCCCTTACCGGAGTGACCGCCCGCATGCCCTGTGCCAGAGCGCCCGCCGCTGCCGTCATCGGTTGCATGCACCGGGGCTTTGACTGACTTCTCGGCCTCGGCCTGGGCCTTGGCGGCCTCCTGGCCCAGTTGGTCGAGGGCCTGCACGTTGGCCTTGCGCACGCTGTCGACAAAACCGGTAAACGGCAAATCGGTGATGCCGATCAGGCCGAAGTGACCGTTCTCACCATCGAGCAAGCGCCCGGTGACTGGCTGGTCCAGGTACTGGAACCAGTGAACGCCGACAATTGACGGTTCTGCCACCGCCTGCTTGAGGAATTTGCTGTAGGCAGGACCACGTGCCTCTTCATTGGCCACCTCAGTAACGCCGCCCCAAAACGGGCCGCGGTCTCGGGAGCCGAAGTTGAACTCGGTAATCATCACCGGCTTGTCCAGTTCGCGCAGTTTGGCGAAGTCATAGCCGTCCTGCGGTTGCAGGGTGTAGAAGTTAAAGCTCAGTACATCGCAGTACCTGGCACAAGATGCCACGGCCTCGGGGGTACTGACGGCAAAGCGCCCGCCCAGCAACAAGTGGTTGGGAGCATGCCATTTCAGCGAGTCGGCAATGGTCTTGAAGTAGGCATCGGCGAAGACTTTCTGGAAGTACTGGTAATCCGCTTCGATTTCCGGGTGCTCGGCGTTGGGCAGCGGCCCTTCGAAACCCGGGTCTTCCATCAGTTCCCACGCCGGGATTTCAACACCCCAGGCCCTGGACAGACCCTGCTGGTTGCGATACTTGTCGCGCAGTTGCTTGAGGAAGGCACGCTTGGCGGGTACGTCAGTGGTCATGCGCAAAGTGCCCAGGGCCAACGCATAGCGCGACTTTGCATCATTACCGGGGCCGGCCCAGGCCAGTTCGTTGTCGGCAAAGTAGCCGATCAGCCAGGGGTCATCGCGGTGGTCGCGGGCGGCAATGGCCACGGCGCGCTCGGTGGCCATTGCAAAACGCGGATCAAACGGGTCGGGCATGCCGCCCCACCAGTCGGTACCGGTGCTGATGCTGGTGTAGTCACCGACAATCGACAGCGGCAGGGTGTAAGGGACGCGGTCATTGAGGCCCAGCTCGGGATCGCTCCAGTTGCCGATGGTGTTGAAGCCCCAGGCCTGTAGACGGTCCAGGGTACGAGTTTGCCAACGCTTGGCATCAAAGGCTTGCGCCGCACACGGGCTGGCAGGTTGAGTGGCCGCCCCGGGGGCGGCATCGGCACAGGGGTCGCCGTAAATCCGTTGCAGGTTGGCGCCATAGAAGTCGTACCAGCGCCCGGCATCAAAGCCACGCCCCTGGGTCGAGGCATTGCCGCTGTTGTTGTTCGCCTTGCCGTAATAACTGGCCAGCGGGGCGCCGTCATGGGGCAAATCGGTGAACATCCATTCGCGGCCAGCCACATAGGTCTGGCTGTCATTGGCCGTCACGGCATTCAGGCCCAGGGAGTAGAACGGGTGGCCTTCGGGGGTAATCAGGTTCCAGCGGCCATTGCGCTTTTCCGTGCGGAAAAACCCGGTCGCCTCGAACCCGGCACCCTTGAGCCAGCCGCCGTACTTGTCCTGGTCGGCACGCCCGGCCAGCCAGCCCTTGAGTTGCTGCTGTTCTTTGGCGGCCGCGGCCTTGAGCTGTTCGTCATTGGCAACACGCTCCGGCCACCTGGCGCGGGTCGACTGGCCATAGCCGTCGACGATAGCACCGTACACCGCCTTGATGACGCCCTCACCGTCCTGCACGCCAAAGCGCTCCAGCAGAATGCTTTGCGCAGCGTTCGGCTGCGGTATCGACAGGCTCACCGAGACCACCTGGCTCAGGTCGATTTCACCCTGGCTGCTGGCCAGCAGGATGCGCTGGCCATCAAGCGTCATCGGCATCGGTGGCCCGGCGCGCATGCCCAGGCTATGGGGCGAGTTGGCTTTCAATGGCAACAACAGGGTTTGCGCCGGGCCGGCAGGCAGGTCGACCCGGCTGGTCAGGGTTTTGCCGTTGCTGCTTTGCACGGTCACGTCGAGCGTCAGCGCCCAGTTCATGGCGTTCTGAATACGCAGGGTCATCATCCCCGACTGCGACCAGTCCCACACCCCGGTTTGCGGCGTCAGGCGCAGGCTGGGCGCAACCGCCGGGTTGAAGGTGACGCGACGCAGCACTTCGCCTTCGGCCGTTTGCTCCGCATTGTATTGCGGCAAGCTCGCATCCGTGGTCGCCACTTGCACCACATCGGCGGGGCGAACGAAATTGAACAGGGTTTGTTGGCCAGCCGGCGCCGCCAACAGCGGAGTCGTGACCAGCAACGCAAAAACAGCAGACAGCGAACGGCGAATCATATGGATCTGGTTCTCCCAAACGGCCGAAAACCGGCCTGTGAGGTGGTGAAAGTCAAAGCATAGACAGCAAAGCCGGCGATAACGCCGACTCGCACTTAAGAAATTTCGCGCCGGAACGGCGGCAGCGCATTCAGGATCGCCTTGCCATAGCGCTGGGTGACCAGGCGCCGGTCCAGCAAGGTGATGGTGCCGCGATCCTGTTCGGTACGCAGCAGGCGCCCGCACGCCTGTACCAGCTTGAGCGAGGCATCGGGCACCGAGATCTCCATGAAGGGGTTGCCGCCTCGGGCTTCGATCCACTCGGCCAGCGCCGCTTCAACCGGATCATCGGGCACCGAAAACGGGATCTTGGCAATTACCACATGCTCGCAGTAGGCACCGGGCAAATCCACGCCTTCGGCAAAACTGGCCAGGCCGAACAACACGCTGGACTCCCCGCCATCGACCCGCGCCTTGTGTTTATTGAGGGTTTCCTGCTTGGACAGGTTGCCCTGGATAAACACTTGCTTGCGCCAGTCGCGCTCCAGGCCGTCGAACACGTCCTGCATTTGCTTGCGCGATGAAAACAGTACCAGCGTGCCCCGCGACCCCTCGACCAGGGCGGGCAACTCACGAATGATCGCCGCCGTGTGGGCGGTGGCGTCACGGGGGTCGGCCTTGAGGTCCGGCACCCGCAGCACACCTGCATCGGCATGGTGGAACGGGCTTGGCACCACGGCCGTCACAGCGGCCTTGGGCAGGCCCGCACGCATGCGGAAGCGGTCGAAGGTGCCCAGCGCCGTCAGCGTGGCCGAGGTGACAAGCACGCCGTAGGCCACGTTCCACAAATTGCGACGCAGCATTTCGGCGGCCAGGATGGGGCTGGCGTTGACCTCGATATCAAACAGCGAACCGCTTTCAGCCAGGGTCAGCCAGCGCGCCATCGGCGGGTTGTCCTCCGGGTCTTCAACGGTAAAGGCGGTCCATAACTCCCAGTTGCCCTGGGCACGGGACAGCAAACTGCCAAACAGCGGATACCACTCCTCAGCCTGGTTGCTGGTGATGCCGATATTGACCTCACCGTCCATGCCGTCCTTGAGAATTTCGGTCAGGCGAGTGAACAGGTCAGTCAGGCGCGAGAAGCCTTTTTTCAGCTCGATGCCCATTTCACGCAAGTGATCGGGAATCAGGCCACCAATAAAGCGGTGGCGCGGGCGTTCGCGGCCTTCGGGCTCTTCACCGACCTTGAAGTCGGCAATTTGCTCACAGGCACTGAACATGAACTGTTGCTGGGCCTTGATCTCCTTGGCCAGCTCCGGCACTTGCTCGAGCAAACGCCCCAGATCGCCCGGCAACGGGTGCTGGGCCAGCAGTTTGGTGAGGTTCTTGGCGGTTTGCTCCAGCCAGTCGGCGGTGGAGCGCAAACGGGTGTAATGGGCAAAATGGCCAATGGCCTTGTCTGGCAGGTGATGGCCTTCGTCGAACACATAGACCGTGTCACGGGGGTCGGGCAATACCGCGCCACCGCCCAGGGCAAGGTCAGCCAGGACCATGTCGTGGTTGGTGACGATCACGTCCACCTTGCTCATGCCTTCGCGGGCCTTGTAGAAGGCGCACTGGCCAAAGTTTGGGCAATGGCGGTTGGTACATTGGCTGTGATCGGTGGTCAGGCGCGCCCAGTCCTGATCCTCAAGGGCCTGTGGCCAGCTGTCGCGGTCGCCGTCCCACTTATTGCCGGCCAGTTTCTCGATCATGCTGGTGAACAGCTTCTGGCTGGCTTCATCGACTTCGATCTTGAAGCCTTCTTCTTCGAACAGCTGCGCCGTCGCGGTTTGCGCGTGGCCCTCTTGCAGCAGCATGTCGAGCTTGGACAGGCACATGTAACGCCCGCGCCCCTTGGCCAGGGCAAAGCTGAAGTTCAGCCCGCTGTTGCGCATCAGGTCCGGGAGGTCCTTGTAGACGATCTGCTCCTGCAGGGCGACCGTCGCGGTGGCTACCACCAGCCGCTTGCCTGCGGCCTTGGCCACCGGAATGGCGGCCAGGCAGTAAGCCACGGTCTTGCCGGTGCCGGTGCCCGCTTCTACGGCGACCACAGCCGGGTCGCCACTGCGGTGGTTTTCTTCGTCGGTGTCGATATCGCCCAGCACCTTGGCCACTTCAGCGATCATCAAACGCTGACCGTAACGGGGCTTGAGGCTCTTGGATTCGAGAAAACGCGAGTATGCGCCCTGGATCTGGGTTTTGAGTTCGTTACTAATCATGATTCTTCGGGCGCAAGAAACGCTGGATAAATTTTCAGTGGTTCGAATGGCCGCTATCATACCCCGCTAATTCATCCCGCGCCGAACGGAGTACCCCAATGACCGCTTTTGCCCTCGCCTACAGCCTGCATGTTCTGGCCGCCCTGATCTGGGTGGGCGGCATGTTTTTCGCCTGGATGATCCTGCGCCCGGCCGCTATCACGGCCCTTGAAGGCCCGGCACGGTTAAAACTGTGGGTAGAAGTGTTTCAGCGTTTTTTTGTGTGGGTGTGGATCGCGGTAGTGGTTTTGCCGATCAGCGGTGTGGGTCTTCTGCAAATGCGCTTCAACGGTTTTGAAACGGCGCCACGCTATGTGCAGATCATGATGGGCTTGTACATCGTGATGGTGGCGCTGTTTATCCGCATTCAATCGCTGCAGTTGCCTGAGTTGCGCAAGGCCGTCGAAGCCCAGGAATGGGCGGCGGGTGCAGCGGTGATGGGACGGATTCGCCGGCTGGTGGGGTGCAACCTGATTGTGGGGCTGGCGCTGGTGGCAATTGCGGCGGCACGGCCGAGTTTTTGAGCAGGGCTCGGATTCTATAGGCGCCGCGAAACCTGTGGGAGCTGGCTTGCCTGCGATGGCATCACCACGATTTGTCTATCAGACCGCGTCGCCTGTATCGCGAGCAAGCCCGCTCCCACAAAGAGAGCGAGAAAGCTACAACCGCTGGATAGTCACTGCACCTGCCGTACCCGCTTCCCCCGGCTGCCCGGCCAGGCCAGGCTTGCCGGACTTGCCCCCATCGGTGCGATACACCACACAGCCCTTGGCCTTGCCGCCGGCACCTGCGCGTCCAGCCTCGCCCGGTTTACCACCTGCGCCGCCGTCAACCCGCACACTGACCTGCTCGGCCGGATAGTCGCGAGGCAGTTCAACCCGCACCTGCCCACCTGCCGCACCCGGCTGCCCGTTGCCACCATTGTCGCCATTGGCTCCGGAGCCCGCCGCGCCCCAGGTGCAGCCTGGCTCTTCGCCATTGCCGCCATCAAGCCCGGCAAACCCCGGCGCGCCCGTACCGCCACGCGCGTCGATGGACAACTGCGGCGCTTGCAGTGATTCGATGCGCAGGTTCAGGTCCCGCGCTGGCCGCGCAGGCTTCTCGAAGGTTCCGCTGGCGCCGCGCGCATTGATCTGGCTGCCTTCGCCCAGATCGGCACGCGCCACCCGCAGCTCGATGCCGCGCTCGGCAGGAACAATGGTGATACGGGCTTCACGGCCCAGATGCAACTGGTCGATCTCGACCCGGGTAATGCCGGCCGGAATCAATAACGTGCCGTAGTCGGCCACATCGAGTTTTTCCAGGCGCAATGCACTGGCGTTCGCGGGCAGGCGCATCATCGAGTTGGCTTCAACCGAGACCACCTCGGCGTGAGCAAAAGGGCTGCACAAGGCAGCCAACAAACATAACTTACGCATGGCTGGCATCTCGTTCGTGGGAGGCAGAAAGGCTGTGGGCGTGAAAAAAACCAAACACAAGAATCAACAGACGGTCACGCCAGGGATGGCGACGGCCCTGCAGGCGGGTCGTGTAGAACAGCACCTCAAGCACATGGGTCAGCAGCAACAGGCTGGCAACCAGGTTGACCAACACATCGAACGGGTTGATCAACGGCTGGTACAGATTGCTCAGCACCACGGCCCAAAAAATCAGGGTCAATGCCTTACCCAGCCCCCAGAGCACCTTCATATATCCGCCTTTAGCCTGTTCTTTGAGCGCACATTAACGGCTTGTACAAGCAAGGCGCCATAGACCGTCATAAAAAGATTCGCCGCGATTTCGTCATGCCAGGACAAAACCGCGGCGGCCCCAGGCTCAACGAATGATCAGAATCTCGGTACGCCGGTTCTGGGCGCGGCCCTCGGGGGTCTGGTTGCTGGCCACAGGGTTCGACTCACCGCCACCCTCCACGGCAATAAACTGGCTGCGCGGCACACCGCTGTCGATCAGGTACTCGACCACGGAGTGAGCGCGTTCTTTGGACAGCTTCAGGTTGTAGGCTTCGTTGCCCACGCTGTCGGTGTAGCCGGTAACCTTGAGGCGGGCATTGGCAGCGTCCTTTTTCAGGCGGGCGGCCAGGGCATTGAGTTTGTCCTTGTCGGCAGCCGTCAGGCGGGCGGAATTGAACTCAAAATTCACATCACGCACGACGATGAGTTCTTCCTTGATCACTACCTTTTCAACCACGACCACCGCCACTATCGGACAACCCGTCGCGTCGACTGCCACGCCTTTAGGGGTGTCGGGGCATTTGTCGCGACTGTCCATGACGCCATCGCCATCCGCATCGCCATCACCGTGAACCCAGCAGTACGCCGCCGCCATGCCGGCACCAAACAAGGCCCCGCCCCCGGCCCAGGCCGAGCTGTTTATCGCGCCCAACGCCGCCCCGCCCACGCCGCCGACTGCGGCACAGGTGGGCCAGTCGGTTTTTTGCAACCCGGCACAGCCCGTTAATACACTGGTGAGAACAACCAGAGGTACTGCTGTTCTGATGATGCTCATAAAGGGGTCTCTCCTGAGGGTCGGCGTTTGGCCGATGCAACGCGAAGTAAAGACTGCGCTCAGGGTATGCGCCAGCAAAGTGACCGTAGCGGCAACAGCCCACTAGGCCGCGCGGCTTGCGCAGGCTAGTCTTGGACGCTCCAAGTGAGGACCTTCAATGACCCCCGGTATTTCTACACGCACGCCCCAGCAAGCACTGGCGGCATTGCTTGATCGTTATGCGCCACAGCGCCTGCTCGTGGTCGGTGCCGGCAACTTCCCGGCCCTGGCCGCCTTTGAGGCGGCACACCCCGAGGCGCAGGTGGCCCGCGCCGCGCCCGGCCCGCTGCCCGCAGACCTGGCAGCACAGCGCTTTGACCTGGCACTGGTGATCGACTGCCTGGAACACTTGCCCAAAAACAGCGGGCTGCAATTGCTGGGCGGCATTCGCAACCTCAATGCCAGCCGCCTTGCCGTGCTGGCGGATCTCACAGCCTGCAATTGGAAAGAAACCGACTTTTTCGCCCTTGCCCTACAAAGCAATGAGCGTTTTCAGCGTGACGACCAAGTACTGACACTCTTTACTTATGACTTGCGCGAGTACAAACAAGTACCCGACTGGCTCAATGCCAGGTTTTGGGCCAACCCGGAAAACTTTGGCAAGTATTGGTGGTAACCCGATGAGCACATCCATTTGCCCCTGCGCCAGCGGTAATCTGCTGGACGCCTGTTGCGGCCACTACCATGCAGGGCACCCGGCCCCCAGCGCAGAAACCCTGATGCGCTCACGCTATAGCGCCTATGTACTGGGGCTTGTCGACTACCTGGTGGCCACTACGCTGCCTGTGCAACAAGCCGGGCTGGATCGCCAGGCTATGGCCGACTGGAGTGCGCAAAGCACCTGGCTGGGCTTGACTGTTGAAAGCAGCGAAGTGTTCGGCGGCCAGCCGGAACACGCCTTTGTGACCTTTACGGCGCGCTGGCACGACGCCAATGGCGAGCACAGCCACCGCGAGCGCTCATCCTTTGTGCAAAGCGCCGGGCGCTGGTATTTCATCGACCCCACCGTGCCGCTCAAGGTCGGACGCAACGATGCTTGCCCATGCGCCAGCGGGCTGAAATTCAAAAAATGCTGTGCCGGCTTTTTCGGCCAATAGGCTGAACTCTGAGGGTTAAACAATGGACGCGCGGGCTCGAACAATAAAAACCATCGCCCTGGCCATGCTGCTGACGGTGTCGGGATGCACCTCCTGGTTCGACTCGGCCGACAAGGACCCGGACGTACACCTGGTCAAGGTCGAGCTGGTGCAGGCCAAACTGCTGGAGCAGCGCTTCAAGCTGCACATGCGGGTCGACAACCCCAATGACTCGACACTCACCGTGCGCGGCCTGAGCTATACCGTGTATCTGGGCACCATCAAGCTGACTGAAGGCGAGAATGAGCACTGGTTCAGCGTGCAACCCAAAAGCAGCGCCGACTATGTGATCCCGGTGCGCACCAACCTCTGGCCGCAGGTGCGCCCGCTGGTCAAATTGCTTGAAACACCCGACCAGCCCATCCCCTACCGGCTCGAAGGCACACTGCAAACCGGCCTGTTCTACGGTTACGACGTGCACCTGACGCGCAAAGGCGAGATAATCCCCGGCGATTTTATTCCAGAGTGATTGAGCAATGACCCAACAACCCCACGTTCATGGCCCCGACTGCAACCACGATCATGATCATGGCCACACCCATGACCACGATCACGGTCATGTACATGGCCCGCATTGCGGCCATGCACCTCAGGAGCCTGTGCGCAACGAGCTCAAAAACGTTGGCCGCAACGATCCTTGCCCGTGCGGCAGCAGCAAGAAATTCAAGAAGTGCCACGGCGCCTGATCCCTCGGGACGCTGTGCAAACGCCGCACTTGCCTTGAGCCAGTGCGGCGTTTGTGTTTTTGCTTCATGAAAAAACCGCCTCACAAGCCATGAGCGGCTTTCATCCGACGCGCTTTTGGGAGTAAAACTGACAGCCCACAGTCGACAAGCGCCACTGTTGGCCGTCAGTCGCTGGGTGAACATTCCCTTCTGGAGCCCTTCATGATCGATCTTTATTACTGGACCACGCCCAACGGCCACAAAGTCTCATTGTTTCTTGAAGAAGCTGGCCTGCCCTACAAGGTTCATCCGATCAATATCGGCAAGAACGAACAGTTTGCTCCGGACTTTTTGAAAATAGCCCCCAACAACCGCATCCCGGCCATTGTCGACCAGGCCCCTGCCGACGGCGGCGAGCCGCTGTCCTTGTTCGAATCCGGGGCGATCTTGCTGTACCTCGCGGAAAAAACCGGGCAATTCCTGCCCAAGGACCTGCGCGGTCGGCAAATGGCCCTGCAATGGCTGTTCTGGCAAATGGGCGGCCTGGGGCCAATGGCCGGGCAAAACCATCACTTCAACCGCTTCGCGCCGGAAAAAATCCCGTATGCGATCAAGCGCTACACCGAAGAGACAGCTCGTTTGTATCGTGTGTTGAACAAGCAGCTGGAAGGCCGCGAGTTTGTTGCAGGCGCCGAATACAGCATCGCCGACATGGCAATTTACCCGTGGATCGTGCCCCATGAATGGCAGGGTCAGAACCTGGATGACTTCCCGGCGCTCAAGGCGTGGTTCCAGCGGGTCAAGGCGCGTCCGGCTACAGAGCGTGCCTACGCACTGGTGAATAAAATCAACCCTATGTAGCCCCTGGCGCAGGCTGCGATGGGTCGCGCAGCGGCCCCGGGATTTTAAAGCCCCCGCGGACCTTGTCGCAGCCCGCGACAACGCCTGCAGATAGCGCTTGCACGGTGTCATCGGCCTCACTAACGTAGCGGCTTTCGATGACACCACCCCCGCAGGAGCTTTGCCATGGCCTCGCCAGCCCTTATTCACTATCTACCTCGGTTCGGCGTTGCCGCGGCAATGGTCAGCCTGCTGGGCCTGACCGGTTGCCAGATAAACAATCCTGCTTCTGAAAGCCTGGTGCCAGCCTCCGGCATGCAACCGCTCAAGGGCCTGGCGCAGAATGTATCGGTACGCCGCAACAGCCAGGGCATGCCGCTGATCGAAAGCAGCAGCTTCCATGACGCCCTGTTCACTTTGGGTTATGTGCATGCCGGTGACCGTATCAGCCAGATGGTGCGCTTGCGCTTGCTGGCCCAGGGCCGACTGGCCGAACTCAACGGCGTCGACGCCCTGGAGAGCGACCGGTTGATGCGCACCATCAATCTGAAAAAGAGCGCTGATGAGCTTTATAAAAGCGCATCCCCTCGCCTGAAAAAGTTTTTCGAAGTCTACGCCCGCGGGGTCAACGCCTACCTGTTCCGCTACCGCGACAAACTGCCGGCCGATCTGGCGCAGGCCAGCTACAAGATCGAGTACTGGAAACCCGAGGATTCGGCGCTGATTTTCAGCCTGTTGAACTTCGGCATGTCAGCCAACCTGCAAGAAGAGCTCAACGCCCTGGCACTGGCGCAAAAAGTCGGCACCGACAAACTGCCCTGGCTGATGCCCACCTACCCCAACGAAGCCTTGCCCGCCAGCGAAGCCGACAAGCTCAAGGGCCTGGCCCTGGGCAGCCAGCTGCAAGGCTTGAGCGGCGTGACCCAGGCCCTTGAGCAGGTCAAACAACTGAGCCTGCCAGGCGTTACGGCATCCAGCGACTGGGCTATTGGCCCACAGCGCAGCCGCAGCGGCAAGAGCCTGCTGGCCAACGATATCCATCAGCCCATAGGCGTGCCTTCGGCATGGAGCTATGTGCAGATTCGCGCCCCTAAATACCAGGCGGCCGGGGCAACCATTGCGGGCTTGCCAACCCTGTTTGCCGGCTTTAACGGCAAGGTGGCATGGGGCATGAGCCTGGCGATGGGCGATAACCAGGATGTATTTCTGGAGAAGCTCAAACGCCAGGGCAGCAACCTGTACTACATGGCGAACGGCAAGTGGCTGCCGGCGACAGTGCGCAACGAAACCTTTTTCGTCAAAGGCCAGCGCCCGATTCGTGAAATCGTTTACGAAACCCGCCACGGGCCGTTGCTCAACAGCGCCCTGGGCAGCCCCAATGCCCTGAACAGCAGCCTGGGGCTTGCCCTGCAAACCCCGGACCTGCAAGGCGACAAAACCCTCGACGCGTTTTTTGACCTGTCCCGTGCGCAGAACAGCGAAAAAGCCTCGGATGCCAGCCGCGAAATCCGCGCTGTGGCACTGAACCTGCTGTACGCCGACGCCAGCCATATCGGCTGGCAAGTCACCGGACTGTACCCCAACCGCCGCGAAGGCCTTGGCCTGTTCCCGTCACCGGGCTGGGAGGGTCGTTATGATTGGGAAGGCTACGCCGACCCGATGCTGCATCCCTACGACCAGGATCCGGCCCAGGGCTGGCTGGGTACCGCCAACCAGCGTACAGCCGCTTATGGCTACGGCATGCAGCTGTCCAACTCGTGGCTGTCCCCTGAGCGCAGCGAGCGCCTTGCGCAACTGGCGGGCAGCGGCAAGCAGGACGCCCGCAGCATGATTGCCATGCAGTACGACCAGACCACCCTGTTCGCGGCCAAGCTGAAAACCATGTTCACTGCTCCCGGCATGGCCCAGCCGCTCAAGCAGGCCATCGCTGCCTTGCCCGCAGCAGACCAGGCCAAGGCCCGCGAAGCCCTCGGCCGACTGCTGGGCTTTGACGGCAAACTCAGCCCCGGCTCAGCGGATGCTGCGCTCTATGAACTGTTTTTGCAGGAAAGCACCCGGCAGATTTTCCTTGATGAACTCGGCCCCGAGAACAGCGCCAGCTGGCAGGCCTTTGTGGCCAACAGCAACCTGTCTTACCCGGCCGTGGCCGATCATTTGCTGGGCCGCGAAGACAGCCCTTTCTGGGACGACACCCGCACCGCGCAAAAAGAAGACAAGCCAGCGATTCTGGCTCGCACCCTCGCCGCCGCCATCAGTGCCGGTGACAGCCTGATGGGTAGCGATCACAAGGCCTGGCAGTGGGGCAAACTGCATCAGTACCTGTGGCGCAACGCCAGTGGCCAGACCGTGCGAGGCCCGGTCATGGCCGGCGGCGATCACACCACCCTTAACACGGCGGCCTACAACCTCGCCGGCACAAACTTCGCCGTCACGCAGATCCCGGCCATGCGCATGATCATCGACTTTGGCCAGGTCGAACCGATGATGGGGCAAAACAGCACCGGCCAATCGAGCAACCCGGCCAGCCCGCACTACATCGACGGCATCGACCCGTGGCTTAAAGGGCAGTACATCAGCTTCCCGATGCAGCCGCAAAACTTCGACAAAACCTACGGTAAAACCCGCCTGACCCTGGTTCCAGGCAAGTAAGCGCCAACCACTGGCAGCCCTCTCCTGCACAAAATCGGGAGAGGGATTATGCTTGCTGATACGGCGTAATTCTTTAGTTGCATGACACCCATCATGGGCCTGGATTGGGGCGATGGGCTCGCGCACCACTGCCTGGCCAGCCCTCCTGGCCCACAAGGACGTTTCCATGCAGCGACATCAAATTCACCCCTTGCTGGCACCGGTTCCAGGCACTGAACGGCTGATTCACAGCTTTCATTACGGGCCCGCCCGGCCACGCGGCAAGATCTATATCCAGGCTTCGCTGCATGCCGACGAGTTGCCCGGGATGCTGGTTGCCTGGCACCTCAAGCAGCGCCTTGCAGAACTGGAGGCGGCCGGGCGCTTGCTCAGCGAGATCGTCGTCGTGCCAGTGGCCAACCCGGCTGGCCTCGAGCAGATATTGATGGATATCCCGCTGGGCCGCTACGAACTGCAAAGTGGGCAGAACTTCAACCGCAACTTCCTGGACCTGAGCACGCAGATTGGTGACGCCCTTGAAAGCCAGCTCAGCGACGACCCCGCACACAACCTGCAGTTGATCCGCCGCCAGTTGCGCGAACTGCTCAGCGCCCAAGTGCCTGGCACACAACTGCACTCGCAACGCCTGACCCTGCAAACACTGGCCTGCGATGCCGATATGGTGCTGGACCTGCATTGCGACTACGAAGCCGTCGTCCACCTGTACACCACGCCGCAAGCCTGGTTGCAGGTCGAACCGCTGGCGCGCCACCTGGGCGCCCAGGCCAGCCTGCTGGCCACGGATTCCGGCGGGCTGTCGTTTGATGAGTGTTTCACCCTGCTGTGGTGGCAATTACAGCAACGTTTCGGCCATTGCCACCCTATCCCCCAGGGCAGCTTTTCCGTGACCGTGGAGTTACGCGGCCTGACAGACGTCAACCACAGCCATGCGCAGCACGATTGTGAGGCGCTGATCGATTACCTGATTGATTTTGGCGCGATTGACGCAGAGTCCAGGCCTTTGCCCCCCCTTCTCTACCCTGCAACGCCCCTGGCCGGCGTAGAACCCGTGGCCACGCCTGTGGGCGGGTTGCTGGTCTTCAATGCCAGGCCCGGGGACTATCTCTGCGCTGGCCAACTGATAGCTGAAATCATTGACCCGATCAGCGACAAGCTCACGCCGGTGTATTGCTCCAGCGCAGGGTTGCTCTACGCCCGCTCTCAAAGGCGAATGGCCACCGCCGGCATGGTGATTGCCCATGTGGCAGGCCGTGAGGCCTACCGCAGCGGCTATCTGCTATCGCCTTGAGGCCATGACAGGCTCAGGCCACCGGAGCAGGCGGAGGCTCATCAGGCAGCGTCGGCACGCCCGGTTCGGGTTCGATCGGTTGTGGGGTATCGGGGTCAGGCTGGCCGGGGATGCCACCTGCATGCAACTGGGGAAAGGCCAGCAGGGACCACGCCAGCAGCCCTACCTGGTTGGGCTCAAGGTTTGCCAGTTGGGCGCGGATACTCGGATCAATCTTCATGAGGCACTCCTGAGCGATGATCCGGCTCGCTGGATGCGTAACCGGAAATACACTCCATAGAGTGCATTTTCGCTCAAGAATTCCCGCTGTTCGTCAGGTGCGGGGCAAGGTCACGCCGCGCTGGCCCTGATACTTGCCGCCACGATCCTTGTACGACACTTCACACTCTTCGTCAGATTCGAAGAACAGCATTTGCGCCACACCTTCATTGGCGTAGATCTTGGCCGGCAATGTAGTGGTGTTGGAAAACTCCAGGGTCACATGACCTTCCCACTCAGGCTCAAGCGGCGTCACGTTAACGATGATGCCGCAACGCGCGTAGGTGCTTTTACCCAGGCAGATGGTCAGCACGTTGCGAGGAATACGGAAGTATTCAACGGTGCGCGCCAGGGCGAAGGAGTTGGGCGGAATGATGCACACGTCGCTGGTGACATCGACAAAGCTGCCCGCATCGAAATTCTTCGGATCAACGGTCGCCGAGTTGATATTGGTGAAGACCTTGAACTCGTTTGCGCAACGAACGTCATAGCCGTAGCTCGATACGCCGTAGGAAATCAGACGGTTCTCGCCTTCTTCACGCACCTGACGCTCGACGAAAGGTTCGATCATGCCGTGCTCTTGCGCCATGCGGCGAATCCACTTGTCTGGTTTGATGCTCATGGCGGGTGTCCTGAATAGCGAGGTAGAAAATTCTGTTGGGCATCTTACCGCCCCCCAAGGCCCGGTTCAAAAATCTGCGGCAAAAATATCGAAAATAGCCTTGGATCCCCTGAATACAGGGTGTGAGGGTAACCGTCAGTCACGTTTTTAGAGAAACCTTCGCAAAGACCCTTTGCACGTTCTGAAAAAAGCGTTAAGGTGGCGCCACTGTGTTGCTTGTGTCACTGAGAATCTCTACACGATATGTTGAATTTCGATCCAACCATCTCCAAGAATTTTTCCTGCTCTTTGCACTCAGTCTCGGCCAGGGCTTTTCCTGCGTCGCAGTTATCTTTGTTCAAGGAGTTACACCATGTCTAATCGCCAAACTGGTACCGTTAAGTGGTTCAACGATGAAAAAGGCTTCGGCTTCATCACTCCACAATCCGGTGACGACCTGTTTGTTCACTTCAAAGCAATCCAATCCGACGGCTTCAAAAGCCTGAAAGAAGGCCAACAGGTTTCTTTCATCGCTACTCGCGGTCAGAAAGGCATGCAAGCTGAGGAAGTTCAAGTTATCTAACTTGTACTGATCCAGTAAAAAACCCCGCCCTCAAAAGCGGGGTTTTTTTATGCCTGCACATTTGTAGCAGTTGACGAGCAGTGCGAGGCTACGTCCGAGTGCGAAGCGCTCGCAAAACCATTCAGCCTCGGTGTTTCAGCCATATCCCATGCATCGAATTAACGACTGCTGCGCAGCCGAACGCAGCCTCGCAGAGCTCGTCAGCTGCTACGAGGCCTTGCGCCCTGTTAAATATCAGTCGTCGCTGGTCGTAATGGTCGGCATCGCCTGCGAAGCCGCCTCCTGCAGGACAATACGCGCCCCCACCTGACGGGCCAGCTCCTGATAAATCAAGGCAATCGGGCTGTTCGGATCGGCAACCGCCGTCGGCTTGCCGTTATCGGCCTGCTCGCGGATTTCCATCGACAGCGGCAACGAGGCCAATACCTCAACGCCATATTGCGTCGCCAGCTTCTCCCCCCCCCCCTCGCCAAACAGATGCTCGGCATGACCGCAGTTCGAACAAATATGGACTGCCATGTTCTCCACCACGCCCAACACGGGAATGTTCACCTTGCGGAACATCTCGACACCCTTGCGCGCATCCAGCAAGGCCAGGTCCTGCGGCGTAGTCACAATCACCGAGCCAGTCACCGGGACTTTTTGCGCCAGGGTCAGCTGGATATCGCCAGTGCCCGGCGGCATGTCGATGACCAGGTAATCGAGATCATTCCAGGCCGTCTGCGTAACCAGTTGCAACAATGCCCCCGAGACCATCGGGCCGCGCCAGACCATCGGCGTGTTGTCGTCAGTCAAAAAGGCCATCGACATCACTTCAACACCGTGGGCCTCTATGGGCACGAACCACTTCTGATCACGGATCTTCGGCCGCGTACCTTCGGCAATACCAAACATCACGCCCTGGCTTGGTCCGTAGATGTCTGCATCCAGGATGCCCACCCGCGCGCCTTCACGCGCCAGAGCCAGCGCCAGGTTGGCGGCTGTGGTGGACTTACCGACCCCGCCCTTGCCAGAGGCAACGGCGACGATGTTTTTCACATTCGCCAGGCCCGGAATTTGCGCCTGCGCCTTGTGCGCGGCAATCACGCAGTTGATCTCGACCTTGGCCGAAGTCACGCCATCCATGTTCTCAATGGCCATTTGCAACACTTGCGCCCAACCGCTCTTGAACAGGCCCGCGGCATAACCCAGTTCAAGCTGAACACTGACGCGCTCGCCCTGAACCTCAATGGTGCGCACACACCCGGCGCTGACCGGATCCTGGTTCATGTAAGGGTCGGTGTATTGGCGAAGGACGGCCTCCACCGCTGCGCGATTGACTGCGCTCATGAGCAACTCCCGTAAAGACTGAGTAAAACAGGCCGCTATCGTACCTGTAATAAACCACCCGCAGCAGGCTTTTGAGTCGGTCAAAAACAGCACAAACAATCAGATACACCGCCACGGGGTGAAATATATTGCCCGGCGCTTTATAGTGGCCGACCACCGTCTCATCAAGTAGCCGAGCCCCATGTCCGAGCCACGCAATATCTTAGTCACCAGCGCCCTGCCCTATGCCAATGGTTCCATTCACCTTGGCCATATGCTTGAGTACATCCAGACTGATATGTGGGTGCGCTTCCAGAAACTTCGCGGCAATCAGTGCACTTATGTCTGCGCAGACGACGCCCACGGCTCGGCCATCATGCTGCGCGCCGAGAAAGAAGGCATCACCCCCGAACAGCTGATCGCCAACGTCCAGGCTGAACACAGCGCCGACTTTGCCGATTTCCTGGTCGACTTCGACAACTTCCATTCGACCCACGCCGAAGAAAACCGTGAGCTGTCGAGTGCGATCTACATCAAGCTGCGCGAAGCCGGGCACATTGCCACCCGTTCGATCACCCAGTATTTCGACCCGGAAAAGAAAATGTTCCTGGCCGACCGCTTCATCAAGGGCACCTGCCCGAAATGCGGCACTGAGGATCAGTACGGCGACAACTGCGAAAAATGCGGCGCCACCTACGCGCCAACCGACCTGAAGAACCCGAAGTCGGCGATTTCCGGCGCCACCCCGGTGCTCAAGGATTCCGAACACTTCTTCTTCAAGCTGCCCGACTTCGACGCCATGCTCAAAAGCTGGACGCGCAGCGGTGCCCTGCAAGATGCCGTCGCCAACAAGATCGCCGAATGGCTGGATACCGGCCTGCAACAGTGGGACATCTCCCGCGATGCACCGTACTTCGGCTTCGAGATTCCTGACGCACCCGGCAAATACTTCTATGTCTGGCTGGACGCGCCAATCGGCTACATGGCCAGCTTCAAGAACCTTTGCGCACGCCGTCCTGAACTGGACTTTGACGCGTACTGGGCCAAGGACTCCACCGCCGAGCTGTACCACTTTATCGGCAAGGACATCGTCAACTTCCACGCCCTGTTCTGGCCAGCCATGCTCGAAGGCGCGGGCTATCGCAAGCCGACCGCCATCAACGTTCACGGCTACCTGACCGTTAACGGCCAGAAAATGTCCAAGTCCCGCGGCACGTTCATCAAGGCCCGCACCTACCTGGACCATTTGGCCCCGGAATACCTGCGCTACTACTACGCCTCCAAGCTGGGTCGTGGCGTCGACGACCTGGACCTGAACCTGGAAGACTTCGTTCAGAAGGTCAACTCGGACCTGGTGGGCAAAGTGGTTAACATTGCCAGCCGCTGTGCAGGCTTTATCCACAAGGGCAATGCCGAGGTCATGGTCGAGGGCAATGCGGCTCCCGAACTGACCGAAGCCTTCCTGGCCGCTGCACCCAGCATTGCCGAGGCCTATGAAGCCCGCGACTTTGCCCGGGCCATGCGCGAAATCATGGCTTTGGCCGATCGGGCCAATGCCTGGATCGCCGACAAGGCGCCGTGGGCAATGGCCAAGGTCGAAGGCAAGCAAGCGGAAGTCCAGGCGGTATGCGCCCTGGGCATCAACCTGTTCCGCCAGTTGATCATCTTCCTCAAGCCGGTCCTGCCCGTACTGGCCGCCGACGCAGAAGCGTTCCTGAATGTTGAACCACTGATTTGGGACGACCACAAGACGCTGCTGGCCAATCACTCGCTGAACGCCTTCAAGCCACTGCTGACCCGTATCGACCCGGTCAAGGTCCAGGCTATGACCGACGCTTCCAAAGAAGACCTGGTCGCCAGCCAGACCGACACCGGCAGCGCTGCGCCACAAGGCAATGGCGAACTGGTCAAGGAGCCGCTGGCCGCAGAGATCGAGTTTGATACCTTTGCTGCCGTGGATTTGCGCGTAGCGCTGATCCTCAAGGCTGAAGCGGTTGAAGGCGCCGACAAGCTGCTGCGCCTGACCCTGGATATTGGCGACGAGCAACGCAACGTGTTTTCGGGAATCAAGAGTGCCTACCCGAACCCGGCCGAGCTCGAAGGTCGCCTGACCATGATGATCGCCAACTTGAAGCCACGCAAAATGCGCTTCGGCATGTCTGAAGGCATGGTGATGGCTGCCGGCCCTGGCGGTGAAGAAATTTACCTGCTCAGCCCGGACAGCGGCGCCAAGCCTGGTCAACGCATCAAGTAACACCGCCCCTTTGCACCGTCTGGTGGCCTGCAGGCCACCAGACGCTGTTGATCAGTAGCCGCCCTTCCCGTCATGCCGGATAATCAGCAGCATTACCAAGCTGAATGATCCTGCACGCATGCTTGACCGTAACGCCCCCTATTTATCTCTGCGCATGTTGAGCGTCGCCCGGTTGCGACCCGCTGTAACTGGACTGATCACACCATGAGCCTGATTCAACGTATTGATGCATTATTGCCGCAAACTCAATGCGGAAAATGCGGCCACCCCGGCTGCAAACCTTATGCGCAAGGCATTGCCCAAGGCGAAGCCATCAACAAGTGCCCGCCTGGCGGGGCCGAGACCATCGCTGCACTGGCCAGCTTGCTCAGGGTTCCCGTGCTGCAACTGGACACTGAGCGCGGCCAGGCCCCGGCGCAAGTGGCCTATATTCGCGAGGCCGAATGCATCGGCTGCACCAAATGCATTCAGGCCTGCCCGGTCGATGCCATTCTTGGCGCCGCCAAGCTGATGCACACCGTGATTGTCGATGAATGCACCGGCTGCGACCTCTGCGTAGCGCCCTGCCCGGTGGACTGCATTGAAATGCGCCCGCTGCCTGCCAATGTCACCCCGATTGTCGGTGGCCTCGCTCAAACTGCAGGGCAGTTCAGCGCCCGCAACCAGAAACGCGAGCATGCCCGCAGACGCTATGAGCGGCGCGACGAACGTATGCGCCGCGAAGAGCAACACCGGCAAGCCGAACGCCTTGCCCGTGCCCAGCGCCCACCTGCAGAGGCCATCAGCGGCATGCAAGCCGAAGTCGGCGGGGCAGCCAGTGATACCCCCCATGACGCCGCGCTAAAAAAGGCCAAGGTCACCCTGGCTATGGCCCGCGCGCAACTGAACAAATCGCTCAAGGCATTCGGGCACCCCCCGACCGCCCAGCAGCAATCCCAACTGGTGATACTGCAACAGCAGTTTGAGTCTGCGCAGCAGGCCTTGGCGCAATTGGAGTCAACCCCACAGGCCCTGGCACCCGCGCCGCTCGCCAATACAGCTGAACTCAAGCGCGCCAAAATCCAGCTGGCCATGCGCCGCGCCGAACTCAAAAAAGCCATTAACCAAGCGCTTTCCAGCACCGAGCTGAGCCTTTTGACTGACGCTGTTACTCAGGCAGAGTCCACGCTCAATGCGCTGGACCCTGGCAAGGCTTGAAAAATTCATATAAGCGCCCCACCGTTTAACAGACAGCTCTTCAGGAACGTTTTTAACCATGAACGCCGCAAAGCGCCTTGAAATATTCCGCCGGTTTCACGAAGACAATCCTGAACCTAAAACTGAACTGGCCTACACATCGCCTTTTGAACTGCTTATCGCCGTGATCCTGTCGGCACAGGCCACTGACGTCAGCGTCAACAAGGCAATGGCCAAACTGTTTCCGGTCGCCAATACCCCAGAAGCCATCTACGCTCTGGGAGTGGATGGGCTGTCGCAGTACATCAAGACCATCGGCCTGTATAACAGCAAGGCCAGGAACGTCATTGAAACCTGCCGTTTATTGATTGAACGCCATCACAGCCAGGTCCCACAGACCCGTGAAGAGCTTGAAGCCCTCCCCGGAGTAGGCCGCAAAACAGCAAACGTTGTGCTCAATACCGCGTTCCGGCAACTGGCAATGGCCGTAGACACCCATATATTCAGGGTTAGTAACAGAACCGGTATTGCACCCGGTAAAAATGTGGTGGAGGTCGAAAAAAACCTCATGAAATTCGTTCCAAAACCTTACCTGCTGGACGCCCATCACTGGCTTATCCTGCACGGGCGTTATGTGTGTCAGGCGCGCAAGCCACGCTGCGGCAGCTGCCGCATAGAGGACCTGTGCGATTTCAAAGAAAAAACCTCTGATGATTGAGCGATAGAGATTTTATGGACTGATCGATTGAGAAAAACTTTTTTACCCGCGTCGCGATTATCGCTATAAGGGGCGCCATTGACTGTCTTAGCCTGGAGTGAACTGAATGAGCACTGGCAAAGAAGAACTGGAAGTAGAGGAAGATTTTGCAGTCGTCGATTCGGACGAAGTCGTAGAACCTGTTGTAGAGGTTGCCAAAACCAATTTGGCCAAACGCCGCACCATTGACGCACTGCTGGAAGAAAAACGGCTCAGAAAAGAGCTGGAAGATTATGGATACGACCTGTAACCCGCAGACACAATATTAAAAGCCTCCTGTAGCGGAGGCTTTTATTCTGGAGGGCTTTGGGCATTACATCGTTACGCCCCCCTCTTCACACCAGGCCATTGCGCTGTGCCAGCTCAATCAAATCCACGAGTGAACGGGCATTGAGTTTCAGTAAAAGTCGCGTTTTGTAGGTGCTTACCGTTTTATTGCTCAGAAACATGCCATCGGCAATTTCCTTGTTGCTCTTGCCTCGCGCCAACTGCTGCAACACCATCATTTCTCGCCCAGAAAGGCGATTGACCATATCGGCCTCACTGGCATTCCCCAAGCTTGAACGCACCGAGTGCAAGGCTTGATTGGGGAAATAACTGTAACCAGACAGCACTGCCTTGATTGCACTCAACAGCTCGGTCAGGTCCTGCTGCTTGCAGACATAACCAGCTGCACCCGCCTGCATGCACCGCATGGAAAAATGACCGGGTGCTTGCGAGGTCAATACCAGCACCTTGATAGGCACTGCCGGCGTAGACAACCGTGCTATAACTTCAAGCCCGTCAAGCTTTGGTATCCCTATATCCAGAATTACAATATCCGGCGCATATTCACGCGCTAGTTGCAAAGCATCCACTCCATTATCCGTCTCGGCAATGACCTCGTAGCCATGTCGTTCCATGAGCATACGTACAGCAAGACGAATTACAGGATGATCATCCACGATCAGCACTTTATTCATGGGCCATTCCAATTTATAGCTATTCGAATTATCTGAACCAGCACCATAGCCTAGTCGTAACAGACTGGGCATAGCACCCCCCCCAAGCATTAATAACCAAAGACAATTCCTACAAATATTGAAGATTCAACCTACAGAAATCACCCATATAAACTAAAGATCCATACTTACTCCGCAGTTGAGCCGCTGCATTCAAGGTTGCTCCTGGACCACAAAAACAAACCCCGGCATGCACTAGCACTGTGTTCACCCGACCTGTAAAAAGCGCGCAAAACAAAACCAAAGTAAAGATATAACGCGAACCCATAACTCGCCGAAAACAGATTGATTCAACTACACCACTCACCTCCAATTAGCAAAAATACTACAAAGATCTATCAACCACCATAAAACACATAAAACCACGGCGTCGCACACCAATAGTTGCGCAAACTGAAATCTACTATTTTTCTACGGGAAAATATTACAATTTCATACTTACAGAATAGGACTACAAATCATTAGGAAAATACCCAAACATAAAATCATATCCAAACAAAACCCGGCATTCTCCAGCCAAGTGCAATACACACCAGCCAAAATAATAAGTCGACAGGGGCAGCCACAACCCGCAACTCGCCACACTCGAGCGCTTTATTGACTCACCCCGACTAAAAAACTTACATATACCTACAGAAAAAACTTAACCCTTCATAAAACCCTCTGAAATGGCGACATCTTTCCTACACACAAAGCATTATTAACCAAACAATCGCCAACGCTGTTCATCGGGCAACCTTCAAGCGCCTGCCATTGATTTGCGGGTTCAAAAAAACACGGCTAATTTGAAAAATATTACCCGACACTCACCACACTACCGGTTCAATCGCCAGGCTTGCGTATTGCCAGCAGTGGATTCCTCGATTGCCCTATACCACCACCCACGTCTTTTTCCTGCCCACGCCACCCTTCACTTGCAGGTACGCCCATGATCAAAAACAGCATAAAAGCCAATAACCCACTCACCGTTATCGCGATTTTCTCAATGTTAACGGAGGCTTCTGCGGCAGTATCGTTGCCCTATATCGACAGTGAACATCAAAAAATATATGTCTGGTTTCTTATTGTTTTTCCAACATTGCTGATCATCTTGTTTTTCCTGACCCTGAACTTCAACAACAAAACGCTTTACACCCCTGCAGACCTGTCCAAGGCCGACCACACTCATGGAGGAGCGACACGCGCTTGCAGTCCCCCAGCGGAACAAACCCGCTTGCCTGGGGGCACAGCAATAGCCGCACAGTTTTCTCCCCCCCTCCACTTTTCAGGCATCCCGTATAACGCATATAGCCCGCCAAACTTGTTATTTCTCCCCCAAGGCCACAGAGTTTATGACAGCGACCCACCCCCACTGCCTGGCTCCGAGAAACCCGGTGCAACGCTCGCTGCAAAAAGTCATGCGGTCATGGAAGCAACAGAGTTTAAGAAACTTCATCTTATTGACCTGAATCATCCCCACTTGCGCGCCCCTCAGCAAAGCACCCCCGAACAGGTGCTGCACATTTATTACAAAGCCACCCGCAAGGACAAACACAACCACAAGCATGACGTACTGCTACTGCTCACCAACCAGCACTCCCACATCGCACCGCAGGCCTTTAAACTGGCCATCGACAACTTCAAATATACGTCAATCATTGCCCATACAACCATTATCAGCTACAACACCGACGCCCACAGGCTGGCCATTCTCAACCCTGCCTGAGACGCTCCTCAGTACCGCAATTCCAGGCAAAAAAAACCCCGGCCAATTGGCCGGGGTTTTTCTGTACGGGCGCGAATCAGAACAACTTGCGGCCTTTGTTTGCAGCAATGCGCATGCGCAATGCATTCAACTTGATAAAGCCGGCTGCGTCAGCCTGGTTGTAAGCGCCGCCGTCCTCTTCAAAGGTTGCGATGTTGGCATCAAACAACGATTCATCAGACTTGCGACCGGTAACAATCACGTTACCTTTGTACAACTTGAGGCGAACAACACCGTTAACGTGAACCTGGGAAGCATCAATCATCTGCTGCAGCATGATGCGCTCAGGGCTCCACCAGTAGCCGGTGTAGATCAGGCTGGCGTACTTGGGCATCAACTCGTCTTTCAAGTGAGCCACTTCACGGTCCAGAGTAAGCGACTCAATGGCGCGGTGAGCACGCAGCATGATGGTGCCGCCCGGGGTTTCGTAGCAACCACGGGACTTCATGCCGACATAACGGTTCTCAACGATGTCTAGGCGGCCGATGCCGTGTTCGCCACCAATGCGGTTCAACGTTGCCAGAACAGTCGCAGGTGTCATTTCAACACCGTCCAGCGCAACGATGTCGCCGTTACGGTAGGTCAGTTCCAGGTACTGCGGCTTGTCAGGAGCGTTCTCCGGAGAGACGGTCCACTTCCACATGTCTTCTTCGTGCTCGGTCCAGGTGTCTTCCAGCACACCGCCCTCGTAGGAGATGTGCAGCAAGTTGGCATCCATCGAGTACGGGGATTTTTTCTTGCCGTGACGCTCGATCGGGATTGCATGCTTTTCAGCGTAATCCATCAGCTTTTCACGGGAGAGCAAGTCCCACTCACGCCAAGGAGCAATCACCTTCACCCCTGGTTTCAAGGCATAGGCGCCCAGCTCGAAACGAACCTGGTCATTACCTTTACCCGTTGCACCGTGGGAAATGGCATCTGCGCCTGTTTCGTTGGCGATTTCAATCAGGCGCTTGGCAATCAGCGGACGTGCAATGGAAGTACCCAGCAGGTACTCGCCTTCGTAAACGGTGTTGGCGCGGAACATCGGGAAAACGAAGTCACGAACAAACTCTTCGCGCAGGTCATCAATGTAGATTTCCTTGACGCCCATGGCTTGCGCCTTGGCGCGTGCAGGTTCGACCTCTTCACCCTGACCCAGGTCAGCAGTAAAGGTTACGACTTCACAGTTATAAGTATCCTGCAGCCACTTCAGGATCACCGAAGTGTCCAGGCCGCCCGAATAAGCCAGAACGACCTTGTTTACGTCCGCCATGCCATCACTCCACGGGTTGTTCGAAAAGCCGAACAGTCTACCGCCCATATCCATGAATTTACAGAGGCGCGACAGCTTAAGACGACAAAGCGACAGTTTATATCAAAGACGCGACGAGGCCGTTGCCTCAGGAAATGGCCGCAGGGTTACTGACGCCTACAGAAGGCGCTGCTTTTTCAGGCACTGGTAACCGCTCCAGACGGACGCTAACCCGGCGGTTTTTCGCACGGTTTGCCCGGCTGGTATTCGCCGCCAAGGGGTATTGCTCACCGTGGAAGCGCACCGTGATCTGCGATTCCTGCAGGCCGTTCTGCTTGAAATACTCCATAACCGCCAATGCCCGGCGTCGTGACAGTTCACGATTGGTCAGGCGATTGCCCTGGTTATCGGAATACCCGTCGAGAATGACATGATTGACACCAGGATCTGCCTTCAAATAGTCGACCATGACCTGCAAGCTGGCCCGGGCCTGCGCATCCAGTTCGGTCCCGCCCCCGGGGAAACCGATCTGGCTTTGTCTGACCTGTTCAAAGTTTTTCGGTAACAGTTTGGCGGTACAGGCCTCGTAATCGCCGTAAGCCTGGCGAAACCTGGCAGGCAGCAGGCGTACTTCCGAGACATTACCCTCACGGGAGTAATGCCTGACCAAAGGGCTGCGCCCCTCAATCAAGCCGCGAAACAAATTGGCGGCCTGGGCCTGTGAACTGTTGAAAAGCACTTGCCCACGACCAATGCGCACCGAGCCCAGGTCAATATCGCCACGGCCCGGTTGCCAGGGCGCGGCGGCGGCCAAGAGCTTGGCAGAGCCCTCGCCCAACATGCCGTTGTAGGTATTAAGACGAAACACAGCCTGTTCGCCTGCACGCCTTACAAAAGCGCCAGAACCAAAATCGGTGATGGGCTGAATCAGACGGCACTCGAACTTGTCACCTTCCACTTTCCATTCGATATTCTCCAGCCGCGTCTGAAAAGTCAGGGCCGTGGCCGGCAAGCTGGCAAACATACTGAGCAGGATGAGATAACACTGGCGCACGGGAGGCTCCACAGGCTTGTACTGCAAAAAAACAGGCCACAGATTTACGGCATACTCATCAGCTATCGGTCAGCAATCACAAAACTTGATAGCGAGTGCCTGACAGAGTCTTTTCCGGTAGCATTCACTTCAGTTCGACCCGCCTGGAATCCCCAATGTCTGACCGCCTGACCCTGCTGCGTCCCGACGACTGGCATATACATCTTCGCGATGGTGCCGTGTTGCCTCACACTGTCGCGGATGTAGCGCGCACTTTTGGCCGCGCCATCATCATGCCAAACCTGGTACCTCCGGTGCGTAATGCTGCCGAGGCCGACGCTTATCGCCAGCGCATCCTGGCTGCCCGCCCCGCCGGCAGCCGCTTCGAGCCGCTGATGGTGCTGTACCTCACCGACCGTACCCAGCCAGAAGACATTCGCACGGCCAAGGCCAGCGGATTCGTCCATGCTGCCAAGCTGTATCCGGCAGGGGCAACGACCAACTCCGACTCCGGTGTAACCAGCATCGATGCGATCTTCCCGGTTCTGGAGGTCATGGCTGAAGTCGGCATGCCTTTGCTGATCCACGGTGAAGTCACCCGCGCTGGCGTAGACGTCTTTGACCGCGAAAAGATCTTCATCGACGAGCACATGCGCCGCGTTGTAGAGCGTTTCCCAACACTGAAAGTCGTGTTTGAGCACATCACCACCGCGGACGCGGTGCAGTTCGTCAACGAGGCCTCGGCCAACGTCGGCGCAACCATTACCGCTCATCACCTGCTGTACAACCGCAATCACATGCTGGTTGGCGGCATTCGTCCGCACTTCTACTGCCTGCCGATCCTCAAGCGCAACACCCACCAGGAAGCCCTGCTGGATGCGGCCACCAGCGGCAGCGAGAAGTTCTTCCTGGGCACCGACTCGGCACCTCACGCCCAGCATGCCAAGGAAGCCGCGTGCGGTTGCGCCGGTTGCTATACCGCCTACGCCGCCATCGAGATGTACGCCGAAGCTTTCGAACAGCGCAACGCGCTGGACAAGCTGGAAGCTTTCGCCAGCCTCAACGGCCCGCGCTTCTATGGACTGCCTCCCAGCACCGAACACATCACCCTGGTTCGCCAGGAGTGGACTGCCCCAACCAGCCTGCCTTTCGGCGCGCTGACCGTAATTCCGCTGCGCGCCGGTGAAACACTGCGCTGGCGCCTGCTGGAGGAACAGCTGTGAGTGACGACCATTATGATGACGAACACGAAGGCGGCCACGGCGGCGGACCACGCCACCCGATGGCAGAGCGCTTTCGCGGTTATCTGCCGGTCGTAATCGATGTTGAAACCGGCGGTTTCAACAGCGCTACCGATGCCTTGCTGGAAATTGCTGCCGTCACGATCGGCATGGACGAAAGAGGCTTCGTGTTCCCCGAGCACACCTACTTCCACCGTGTAGAGCCGTTTGAAGGCGCCAATATCGAAGCCGCCGCCCTGGAGTTCACCGGGATCAAGCTCGACCACCCGCTGCGCATGGCCGTCAGTGAAGAGACCGCCCTGACCGATATCTTCCGCGGTGTACGCAAGGCCCTTAAAGCCAATGGCTGCAAACGCGCCATCCTGGTGGGCCATAACAGCAGCTTCGACCTGGGCTTCCTGAATGCCGCTGTCGCGCGCCTGGACATGAAGCGCAACCCGTTCCACCCGTTCTCCAGCTTCGACACCGCGACCCTGGCTGGCCTGGCCTATGGCCAGACCGTCCTGGCAAAAGCCTGCCAGGCCGCCGACATCGATTTTGATGGGCGTGAGGCACACTCGGCACGTTATGACACCGAGAAAACTGCCGAGCTGTTCTGTGGCATCGTTAACAGCTGGAAACAAATGGGCGGCTGGAAAGACTTCAACGACTGATCCTGTCGTAAAGCCTTACTGCGCAGCATAAAAAAACCGGACACTGGGTCCGGTTTTTTTATGCCTGAAACTGACGATTACAGCTGGTCAGCATTCTCGGTCAGGTAAGCAGCAACGCCTGCAGTCGAAGCAGTCATGCCCTTGTCACCTTTTTTCCAGTTGGCCGGGCACACTTCACCGTGCTCTTCGTGGAATTGCAGGGCGTCAACCAGACGCAGCAGCTCGTCCATGTTGCGGCCCAGTGGCAGGTCATTGACGATCTGCGAGCGTACAACGCCCTTGTCGTCGATCAGGAACGCGCCGCGCAGTGCAACGCCGCCTTCGGTTTCAACGTCGTAAGCCTTGCAGATGGCGTGGTTGATGTCGGCAGCCATGGTGTATTTCACCTGGCCGATGCCGCCATTGTTCACCGGGGTGTTGCGCCATGCGTTGTGAGTGAAATGGGAGTCGATGGACACGGCAACCACTTCAACGTTACGCGCCTGGAAATCAGGGATGCGGTGATCCAGAGCGATCAGCTCGGACGGGCAAACGAAAGTGAAGTCCAGCGGGTAGAAGAACACCAGGCCATATTTGCCTTTGATGGCGGTGGACAGCGTGAAGCCGTCAACGATTTCGCCATTGCCAAGTACGGCGGCGACGGTGAAGTCTGGGGCTTGTTTGCCTACGAGTACGCTCATTGGATATCTCCTGGTGTGCTGCATGAAAATGACCGGCCATCATACACCGCTCGTCGGATCGGGCCTTAACCCTTTTTCAGGGTCCAAAAGCCCGACACCCCAGACCGTTCGTCAGCACAGTGCGCAAGACCCTCAATTGAGACTCAAGGTACTTTGACAATCATTCTCGTTAACATTAAGATCTGCTCATTGAATCCCAACCAGCGATGGTTCTTATTTATGTACGTTTGCCTTTGCACTGGCGTCACCGATGGAAAAATCCGCGACGCAATCTATGACGGTTGCTGCAGCTACCGGGAAGTGCGCGAAGCGACAGGTGTTGCCAGCCAATGCGGCAAATGTGCCTGCCTGGCCAAGCAAGTGGTTCGTGAAACCCTCTCCTCGCTGCAAGCCAGCCAGGCCGTGATGAGTTTCCCGGCAGAATTTTCAGTCGCCTGATTAACAAATTCCAAAGAACCGGACATAGCGTCCGGTTTTTTTATGCCCAAAATTCAAGTGCTTAGCTTCAAGACGCGGAACACAAACATTCTTATTCCGATTAATTTTCATTTATTATTCAACTACTTAGGTTTGACAGTCTGCCAGGTGCGGATCAAACTCTGCCCTATATACAGTTAATTAAGGCAGGCCCCAGCCATGAAAGGCGACATTTCGGTTATTCAGCACCTCAACAAAATTCTCGGCAACGAACTGGTGGCAATCAACCAATACTTCCTGCATGCCCGCATGTATCAGGATTGGGGCCTGGAGAAGTTGGGCGCGCATGAGTACCACGAGTCCATCGACGAGATGAAGCACGCGGACAAGCTGATCAAACGCATCCTGTTCCTGGAAGGCCTGCCAAACGTACAGGACCTGGGCAAGCTGCATATCGGCGAGCACACCAAGGAAATGCTGGAGTGTGACCTGCGCATCGAGAAGACCGGCCACGCCGACCTCAAGGCCGCCATTGCTCATTGTGAAGTTGTCGGTGATTTTGGCAGCCGCGAAATGCTTGAAGATATTCTGGAATCGGAAGAAGAACATATCGACTGGCTGGAAACTCAATTGGGCCTGATCGACAAAGTGGGTATTGAGAATTACCTGCAATCGCAAATGGGTGAGTAACTAATACCCATTAAAAAGCCCCGCCCTGTTTATCACAGAGGCGGGGCTTTTTTATGCGTGTTACATAACCACTGTAACGACGCGACTGATATCAGGCTTCAGTCTTGTTTGCAGCCGCTTTCTCGACAGCTTCTTTAATCAAAGCCTGCAAAGAACCATCGGCGGCCATTTCAGCCATGATGTCGCTACCGCCAACCAACTCACCACCTACCCACAGTTGCGGGAACGTTGGCCAGTTGGCGTACTTTGGCAGGTTGGCGCGGATTTCCGGGTTCTGCAGGATGTCCACGTAAGCGAACTTCTCGCCACAGCCCATCACTGCCTGAGCAGCTTTAGCCGAAAAGCCGCACTGCGGGGCATTCGGGGAGCCTTTCATGTAGAGCAGAATGGTGTTGTTGGCAATCTGGTCTTTAATAGTTTCGATGATATCCATGGAGCACCTCGGCTGAACTTTCCGACGCAGATGTCGGCACGGTGGCGCATTGTAACGGAAAGCCGAGCGTCACGCTCGGTCTCCCCGACAGACAATAGTCTGCCCCCGCCCCTTCCACAGAGTCTGTAGTCGCTGCCGAGGAACGAAGGCTGCGAGCAGCTAAACCCCGCCTAATGATTGGAATGCTGCCAACATCATCGCAGCCAGCGTTCCTCGGCAGCGACTACAAATACGACAACCCCGCCCCCTCGCAATTGCCAAGCAGCGCTGCGGCAGTGTACAAATGGGCAGCTGAGGTAAGGCAAATTGCCTGATGTGGCTGATGCAGCGCAAGACCCGCTCACACCTCTCTACACATGACCCTTGTTGGCAAGACGCGACATTTCCTTATAAGATCGCGCCTTCCCCTATTTCGTCGCCCCGTGCGGCTTTCGCCGCAGGTCTCGCCCGTTTTTCCGAAAACCCCGGCTTTGAGCATCTGCGATCGTTGCAATAAAAGGTAGTTAATGATGAGCGCAAGGCACTTTCTCTCCCTGATGGATTGCACTCCCGAAGAGCTAGTCAGCGTGATTCGTCGCGGTATCGAGCTGAAGGACCTGCGCCAGCGCAGCGTTCTGTTCGAACCTCTGAAAGGTCGCGTACTGGGCATGATTTTCGAAAAATCATCAACCCGTACCCGCCTGTCATTTGAAGCCGGCATGATCCAGCTCGGTGGCCAGGCCATTTTCCTCTCGCCTCGCGATACCCAACTGGGTCGTGGCGAGCCGATCGGCGACTGCGCCATCGTGATGTCGCGCATGCTCGACGCCGTCATGATCCGCACCTTCGCCCACAGCACCCTGACCGAGTTTGCGGCCAATTCCCGCGTACCGGTTATCAATGGTCTGTCGGATGACCTGCACCCCTGCCAGTTGCTGGCTGATATGCAGACCTTCCTTGAGCACCGCGGATCGATCAAGGGCAAAACCGTTGCCTGGATCGGCGACGGCAACAACATGTGCAACAGCTATATAGAGGCCGCCATCCAGTTTGACTTCAAACTGCGTGTGGCCTGCCCCGAAGGCTATGAGCCCAACCCCGAATTCGTGGCCCTGGCAGGTGATCGCGTAACCATCGTGCGCGACCCGCGTGATGCCGTGATAGGCGCCCACCTGGTCAGCACCGACGTATGGACGTCGATGGGTCAGGAAGAAGAAACCGCCAAGCGCCTTGAGTTGTTCGCTCCCTACCAGGTCAACCGCGCCCTGCTCGACCTGGCGGCCGACGATGTGCTGTTCATGCACTGCCTGCCGGCTCACCGTGGCGAAGAGATCAGCCTCGACCTGCTGGACGACCCACGCTCCGTGGCTTGGGATCAAGCTGAAAACCGCCTGCATGCGCAAAAAGCGCTGCTCGAATTCCTTGTCCAACCGGCGTACCAACCCGCATGAGTCAGCCGCTATTGCTTAACCTTCGTGATCTGGCCTGTGGGTATCAGGGTCAGAGCGTGGTGCAGAACCTCAACCTGCACCTCAATGCCGGCGATATCGGCTGCCTGCTGGGCTCGTCGGGCTGTGGCAAAACCACCACATTGCGCGCTATTGCCGGCTTTGAACCCGTACACCAGGGCGAAATCAGCCTGGCAGGCGAGGTGATCTCCAGCGCCGGTTTCACCTTGGCACCCGAGAAACGCCGCATCGGCATGGTGTTTCAGGACTACGCCCTGTTCCCGCACCTGAGCGTGGCTGACAACATTGCCTTCGGCATTCGCAAGCACCCGAACAAAGACCGGGTGACCGAAGAGCTGCTTGAGCTGGTCAACCTCAAAAACCTCGGCAAGCGCTTCCCCCACGAGTTATCCGGTGGCCAGCAACAACGCGTTGCCCTCGCCCGCGCCCTGGCGCCCGAGCCGCAACTGCTGCTGCTGGATGAGCCGTTCTCTAACCTGGATGGCGAGCTGCGCCGCAAGCTCAGCCATGAAGTGCGCGATATCCTGAAAGCCCGTGGTACCAGTGCCATTTTGGTGACCCACGATCAGGAAGAAGCCTTCGCTGTCAGCGACCATGTTGGCGTGTTCAAGGAAGGCCGCCTTGAGCAGTGGGATACCCCCTACAACCTCTACCACGAACCTCAGACGCCCTTTGTGGCGAGCTTTATCGGCCAGGGCTACTTTATTCGCGGTCAGTTGCTCACACCCGAGTCGGTACAAACTGAACTGGGTGTCTTGCGCGGCAACCGTGCCTACACCTGGCCAACAGGCGGTGCCGTGGATGTATTGCTGCGCCCGGACGATATCGTCTACGCACCCGACAGCGATTTGAAAGCGCGGATCATCGGCAAGACCTTCCTCGGCGCGTCGACCCTGTATCGCCTGCAACTGCCCACAGGCAGCCAGCTGGAGTCGATCTTCCCGAGCCATGCCGACCACTTGCCGGGAACGGACGTAGGCATTCGCGTGGCCGCCGAGCATCTGGTCATGTTTCAAACCAGCGGCAGTATCGCGGCGCAAATTCCTCAATCCGAATCAGGTGTAAGGCGTTTCAGCGCAGCGCACTAAAAACCTGTGGCAGCGCTTACGCCCTGCCTACTTCTGCGAACGTTGCCTGCGTGTGCTCTGCCAGCACCGCAGGTGCCAGTTCCACCTCCAGCCCGCGTCGTCCGGCGCTGACATAAATAGTCGAAAAACCCTCGGCACTATTATCAATAAAAGTACGCAGGCGCTTCTTTTGCCCCAGCGGGCTGATCCCGCCCAGCAGATACCCGGTTGCTCGCTGAGCAGCAGCAGGGTCGGCCATTTCGACTTTCTTCACCCCGGCAGCCTGGGCCAGCGCTTTCAAATCAAGACTTCCGACGACCGGTACAACTGCCACCAGCAACTCGCCCTTTTCACTGCTGGCCAACAGCGTCTTGAACACCTGTGCCGGCTCCAGCCCGAGCTTCTCTGCAGCCTCAAGGCCATAGGAAGCCGCCTTGGGGTCATGTTCATAGCTATGTACCCGATGTTCGGCGCGAACTTTTTTCAGCAGATCCAGCGCGGGCGTCATGGCAGCTCCAGTCTTGAATGAGTGTAGGAAAACCGATGGCCAATTTTAGGCTATTAACCGGTAAAAAGGCGCTGGTACGGGGCTTTGCGGCGTATTTTTAGCTGAAACGTTGCAAGTACACCTACCAATTTGTAGTGTTTTCTTACATAAAAACCAATACCAATTCACGCGTCTGTAGTCAGAATATGAATACCCGTTCACTTTCGACCTTTGACAGCAGTGTTTCTTGTCTATATTTTTTCGAATCTGAATATACTCACACGACTTTGCCTGACCGCATAAAATGCAAAAACGCAACGTACGGTCCTGGCTCAGACGCACTGCCACCCTGATTGATGACGTCAAAAAACAACAATAACGAGGTTTTACATGTCGACTGCATCGCAGCACCCCACACTTTCAGGCCAGTGCCTGGCCGAGTTTCTCGGCACCGCACTTTTGATCTTCTTCGGTACCGGTTGCGTTGCGGCCCTCAAGGTCGCGGGCGCAAGTTTTGGCTTATGGGAAATCAGCATCATCTGGGGCATTGGCGTCAGCATGGCGATTTACCTGACGGCAGGCGTTTCCGGGGCACACCTGAACCCGGCAGTCAGCATCGCGCTGTGCCTGTTCACCGACTTTGAAAAACGCAAACTGCCTTTCTACATCCTCGCCCAGGTCGCAGGAGCCTTCTGCGCCGCGGCGTTGGTTTACACGCTCTACAGCAACCTGTTCTTCGATTACGAACAAGCCCACCAAATGGTTCGCGGCAGTCAGGAAAGTCTGGAATTGGCGTCGGTATTCTCCACCTACCCGCACCCATCGCTGACAACCCTGCAGGCCTTCCTCGTCGAAGTGGTGATTACCGCTATCCTTATGGGCGTCATCATGGCCCTGACCGATGACAAGAACGGCTTGCCGCGCGGCGCCCTGGCGCCGTTGCTGATCGGCTTGCTGATCGCGGTCATCGGCAGCTCGATGGGGCCACTGACCGGTTTTGCGATGAACCCTGCGCGTGATTTCGGCCCCAAGCTGATGACTTTCTTCGCTGGCTGGGGTCAAGTTTCGTTCACCGGCGGGCGCGATATTCCTTATTTCCTGATTCCGATTTTTGCACCGATTGTTGGCGCCTGCCTGGGCGCAGCGATCTATCGCGGGCTGATTGCCCGCCACTTGCCTGATGTAGCCCCTGCGGCTGCAGCCACCGAGGCTGCAGCACAGGTGAAAACCCAGGCATCCTGACACCCGATCATGAAACGGGGCGCCCAAGACCTACTGCCCGTTACTTGTCGGGCGCCCGCAACCTCCCTCATTCTGCAAGGCACTTCCAAATGACCGATATTCAGAATAAGAACTACATCATTGCGCTGGACCAAGGCACCACCAGTTCGCGAGCGATCATCTTTGATCGTGACGCCAACGTGGTGTGTACGGCGCAACGCGAATTCCAGCAGCACTACCCGCAACCGGGCTGGGTCGAACACGACCCGATGGAAATCTTCGCCACCCAAAGTGCGGTCATGGTCGAAGCCCTCGCCCAGGCCGGCCTGCATCACGACCAGGTTGCCGCCATCGGCATTACCAACCAGCGTGAGACCACTGTGGTCTGGGACAAGGAAAGCGGTCGCCCGATCTACAACGCCATCGTCTGGCAGTGCCGTCGCAGTACCGAAATTTGCGAACAGCTCAAGCGCGACGGCCACGAGCAATACATCAGCGACACCACAGGCCTGGTAACCGACCCGTACTTCTCCGGCACCAAACTGAAGTGGATTCTCGACAACGTCGAAGGCAGCCGCGAGCGCGCACGCAAGGGCGAATTGCTGTTCGGTACCGTCGACAGCTGGCTGATCTGGAAGTTTACCGGCGGCAAAACCCACGTTACCGACTACACCAACGCTTCACGCACCATGCTCTTCAACATCCACACCCTGGAGTGGGATGCCAAGATGCTGGAGGTGCTGGATATCCCGCGCGAAATGCTGCCGGAGGTGAAGTCGTCTTCCGAAATCTACGGCCGTACCAAAAGCGGTATCGCCATTGGCGGTATTGCCGGCGACCAGCAGGCTGCACTGTTTGGCCAGATGTGCGTCGAGCCGGGCCAGGCCAAAAACACCTACGGCACTGGCTGCTTCCTGCTGATGAACACTGGCGCCAATGCCGTCAAATCGACCCACGGCATGCTGACCACCATCGCCTGCGGCCCACGCGGCGAAGTTGCCTACGCCCTGGAAGGCGCCGTGTTCAACGGCGGTTCCACCGTGCAATGGCTGCGTGACGAACTGAAGATCATCAACGACGCCCACGACACCGAGTACTTCGCCAACAAAGTCAAAGACAGTAACGGCGTGTATCTGGTACCGGCCTTCACCGGCCTCGGCGCCCCGTACTGGGACCCGTATGCCCGTGGCGCACTGTTCGGCCTGACTCGTGGCGTACGCGTTGATCACATTATTCGTGCAGCACTGGAGTCGATTGCCTACCAGACCCGCGACGTACTGGACGCCATGCAACAGGATTCCGGTGAACGCCTCAAAGCCCTGCGTGTGGACGGTGGCGCCGTGGCCAACAACTTCCTGATGCAATTCCAGGCCGACATCCTCGGCACTCAGGTTGAGCGCCCACAAATGCGTGAAACCACAGCATTGGGTGCTGCATACCTGGCCGGTCTGGCCTGCGGTTTCTGGGGCAGCCTGGATGAATTGCGCGGCAAGGCGGTCGTTGAGCGCGAATTCGAACCTGCACTCGACGAAGCCAGCAAAGAGAAGCTCTATGCCGGCTGGAAGAAGGCCGTGAGCCGTACCCGCGACTGGGAACCCCACGAAGAAAGCAACTAAGTACGTGCAATGACAACTGCGGGCGCCCTGGGCGCCCGCAGTGGCTTGAGGCACCTGCGAGTAGCAGGCGGCGCATTCCTGCGGCATCATGGGTGAATTTGCTTCGCCGCCCAAAGGAAACTCCATGAATCTGCCTCCACGCCAACAGCAGATCCTCGAACTCGTACGCGAGCGCGGTTATGTCAGCATCGAGGAAATGGCCCAGTTGTTCGTTGTCACGCCGCAGACCATTCGCCGAGACATCAACCAACTGGCAGAAGCCGACCTGTTGCGCCGTTACCACGGTGGGGCGGCCTATGACTCCAGCGTTGAAAACACCGCCTACGCCATGCGCGCCGACCAGATGCGCGATGAAAAACGCCGTATCGGCGAAGCCATCGCCGCCCAGATTCCTGACCACGCCTCGATCTTCATCAATATCGGCACCACCACCGAGTCGATTGCCCGGGCGCTGCTCAACCATAGCCACCTGAAAATCATCACCAACAACCTGCATGTTGCGTCGATCCTGAGCGCAAAAGACGATTTCGAAGTGCTGATCGCCGGCGGCAATGTACGCCGTGATGGTGGCATCGTGGGTCAGGCCAGCGTCGACTTTATCAACCAGTTCAAGTTCGATTTCGCTCTGGTGGGTATTAGCGGTATCGATTCTGACGGCAGCCTGCTGGACTTTGACTACCAGGAAGTCCGGGTTTCCCAGGCGATTATCGCCAATGCCCGACAAACCATCCTGGCAGCGGACTCCAGCAAGTTTGGCCGCAATGCGATGGTGCGTCTTGGCCCGATCACCCTGATCGACTGCCTGGTCACCGACCAGCCGCCCGTGCCGGAGCTGGCGCAACTGCTGGCCCAAAACAAGATCCGCCTGGAAGTGGTCTAACTGCACTCAGCTATTGATGCGGGTTCAGATTCTGTGGGAGCGGGCTTGCTCGCGATGCAGGCGCTGCGATTCACCGGTCAGATTGCGCTGATGCCATCGCGAGCAAGCCCGCTCCCACAAAATCACCGCGCTCGTACTAAAATGTTCGAAATTATTCCTTTAACCCCCCTTCGATGAGTTTTTTCAATCGAAGGGTGCTGGCTGTGCGCGCCTTAATCCGCTAATATTTTCGAAAATGAACATTAATGTTCACATTCAAATATGCGTAAAGAACGCGAGGCCACTCCATGCCCCTGACCACCTTGCCTGCCACTCCCCTCGCTGAGGTCTACGACGTTGCCGTTATTGGCGGCGGAATCAATGGCGTCGGGATTGCGGCAGACGCAGCAGGTCGCGGCCTGTCTGTGTTCCTTTGCGAAAAGGACGACCTGGCCAGCCACACGTCCTCGGCCAGCAGCAAGCTGATCCACGGTGGCCTGCGTTACCTTGAGCATTACGAATTTCGCCTGGTGCGCGAAGCCCTGGCCGAGCGCGAAGTGCTGTTGGCCAAGGCCCCGCATATCGTCAAGCCGATGCGTTTTGTCCTGCCGCACCGCCCGCACCTGCGCCCGGCGTGGATGATCCGTGCCGGCCTGTTCCTTTATGACCACCTGGGCAAGCGCGAAAAACTCGCAGGCTCCACCAGCCTCAAGTTCGGCGCCGACAGCCCGCTGAAAGCAGAAATCACCAAAGGCTTTGAATACTCCGATTGCTGGGTCGATGACGCACGCCTGGTGGTACTCAACGCAATGGCTGCGCGAGAAAAAGGCGCCCATGTTCACACCCAGACGCGCTGCGTCGGTGCGCGTCGTAACAAAGGGCTGTGGGAATTGAATCTGGAGCGCGCTGATGGCAGCCTGTTTTCGATTCGCAGCAAAGCCCTGGTCAATGCTGCCGGCCCTTGGGTCGCCAAGTTCATCAAGGACGACCTGAAGCTGGATTCGCCTTACGGTATCCGCCTGATCCAGGGCAGCCACCTGATCGTGCCCAAACTGTATGACGCACCCAATGCCTTTATCCTGCAGAACGAAGACCAGCGGATTGTGTTCACCATTCCGTATATGGATCAGTTCACCATCATCGGCACGACCGACCGCGAGTACACCGGCGACCCGGCCAAGGTCAGCATCACCGAAGAAGAAACCGACTACCTGCTCAATGTGGTCAATGCCCACTTCAAGCAGCAAGTGAGCCGCAGCGACATTCTGCGCACCTACTCCGGTGTGCGCCCGCTGTGCAATGACGAATCCGACAACCCTTCGGCCGTAACCCGCGACTACACCCTGGCCTTGTCTGGCGCACAGGGCGAAGCCCCACTGCTGTCGGTGTTTGGTGGCAAGCTGACCACCTACCGCAAGCTGGCCGAGTCGGCCATGGCCCAACTGACGCCGTACTTTACCCAGATCAAGCCAAGCTGGACCGCCAGCGCCACCCTGCCGGGCGGCGAGAACATGACCACGCCAAAAGCCCTGGGCGAGGCCCTTGTCAGCAAGTACAGCTGGCTGGATGCCGCAATTGCCAAACGCTGGGCAATCACCTATGGCAACCGCTCCTGGAGCTTGCTGGAGGGTGCGCAAGGCCTGAGCGATCTGGGTGAGCACATCGGCAGCGGCCTCTATAGCCGTGAAGTCGACTACCTGTGCAATCAGGAATGGGCACTGGATGCACAGGACATCCTGTGGCGCCGCACCAAGTTGGGCCTGTTCACCACCGCAGAAGAACAGGCGCATTTGAGCCAGTACATGGCTACCCTTGACCTGAAACACCGCAAGGTACACGCCGCTTAATCCGCGTTTAATGGCCTGCAGGCGTGAACCCGCTCCTGCAGGCCTGAATTACCCCCCCGCATTTCATTCGGTTTTCCGAACGCACTACCCCTCAATGATTCGGCTTTCCGGCCCGCGCCTATCATCGCGCCCCTGGTTTAAAAAATTAAATCCTTAAAAATCATCAGCTTAGACTTAAGTTTCGGGTCTGGCACGACTCATGCTCTACACTCTAAGCCGAATGCTTAAACAGAGCGTTTAGCCTGTTGAGACGTTCTGAGTACAAAAGGGCCCACAAACGGGTTCAATAAAAAAAACAATGTCGAGGAAACATCGATGCGCATCGTTCCGCAACTTTTGGGCGCAGCAATTGCTGCAGCTCTGATTAGCACTCCAGTTTTTGCAGCCGAATTGACCGGCACACTGAAGAAAATCAAAGAATCCGGCACCATCACCCTTGGGCATCGTGACTCCTCCATTCCGTTCTCCTACATCGCGGACGCTTCCGGCAAGCCGGTTGGCTACTCCCACGATGTACAGCTGGCAATCGTTGAAGGGCTGAAAAAACAGCTCGACATGCCGGACCTGAAAATCAAGTACAACCTGGTCACCTCCCAGACCCGCATCCCGCTCGTGCAGAACGGCACCGTTGACGTTGAGTGCGGCTCAACCACCAACAACGTTGAACGCCAGCAACAGGTCGACTTCTCGGTCGGCATCTTCGAGATCGGCACACGCCTGCTGTCCAAAAAGGACTCGCCTTACAAGGACTTCGCTGACCTGAAAGGCAAGAACGTCGTGACCACCGCCGGCACCACCTCCGAGCGCATCCTCAAGGCGATGAACGCTGACAAGCAGATGGGCATGAACGTGATCTCGGCAAAAGACCACGGTGAAGCCTTCAACATGCTGGAGTCGGGCCGTGCTGTCGCGTTCATGATGGACGACGCCCTGCTGGCAGGTGAAATGGCCAAGGCCAAGAAGCCAACCGACTGGGCCGTGACCGGCACTCCACAGTCCTACGAAATCTACGGTTGCATGCTGCGCAAAGGCGACCCGGACTTCAAAAAGGCCGTGGATGACGCCATCGTTGCCTATTACAAGTCGGGCAAGATCAACGACACCTACAAAACCTGGTTTGAGTCGCCAATCCCGCCAAAAGGCCTGAACCTGATGTTCCCGATGAGCGATGAGCTCAAGGCGTTGATTGCCAACCCTACCGACAAGGCAGCAGACGACAAGCCGGCTGAAGAAAAGAAATCCTGATTTCAGCCGTCTGAAACTCCCGGGCGCGAGCCATTGCGCCCGGGGGTGTCGACCACCTTTGGACTAAGCTTCTTATTGCATTAGAGAGCACTCGAACCGCTGGTTATCGAGCGGGTTTTGTGTGCCCGGCGACCCTGCCGGGTGAGAACGGATTCCCTGCAGCAAGTGCTTGTTTATAGACCCACCTGAGGGGAGACCCTGCATGAATTACAACTGGGACTGGAGCGTGTTCTTCAAGTCCACCGGCGTAGGCAGCGAGACGTATCTCGACTGGTTTATTTCCGGCCTGGGCTGGACCATCGCTATTGCTGTTGTCGCCTGGATTGTCGCGCTGATCCTGGGTTCGCTGCTGGGCGTGATGCGCACCCTGCCGAACCGCTTTATCGCGGGCATTGCCACGGTTTATGTCGAAATTTTCCGTAACGTTCCGCTGCTGGTGCAGCTGTTTATCTGGTACTTCCTGGTGCCCGATCTGCTGCCGCCCAACCTGCAGGAATGGTACAAACAGGACCTCAACCCGACCACCTCGGCCTACCTGAGCGTTGTCGTGTGCCTGGGCCTGTTCACCGCCGCACGGGTTTGCGAGCAGGTACGCACCGGTATCGAGGCCCTGCCGCGCGGCCAGGAAGCGGCGGCCCGCGCTATGGGTTTCAGCATGGCGCAGATCTACTGGAACGTGCTGCTGCCCCAGGCCTACCGGATCATCATCCCGCCGCTCACCTCCGAGTTCCTCAACGTGTTCAAGAACTCGTCCGTGGCCTCGCTGATCGGCTTGATGGAACTGCTGGCACAAACCAAGCAGACGGCCGAGTTTTCCGCCAACCTGTTTGAAGCCTTCACCCTGGCCACACTGATCTACTTCACCTTGAACATGAGCCTGATGTTACTGATGCGCCTGATCGAGAAAAAAGTAGCCGTACCCGGCCTTATGTCTCTGGGGGGCAAATAATGGACTTCTTCGATTTCAGCGGGATTGTCCCTGCCCTGCCTGGCCTGTGGAACGGCATGGTCATGACCCTCAAGCTGATGGTCATGGGTGTAGTCGGTGGTGTGGCGCTGGGTACCGTACTGGCCCTGATGCGCTTGTCGTCAAGCAAGTGGATGGCCAACCTGGCCGGCGCTTACGTCAACTACTTCCGTTCGATTCCGCTGCTGCTGGTGATTACCTGGTTCTACCTGGCGGTGCCGTTCGTGCTGCGCTGGATCACCGGCAAGGACACCCCGATCGGGGCTTTCGAGTCGTGCCTGGTCGCTTTCGTGATGTTCGAAGCGGCGTACTTCTGCGAAATCGTTCGAGCGGGCGTACAGGCCATCCCGAAAGGCCAGATGGGTGCCGCCAAGGCCCTGGGCATGAGCTATGGCCAGGCCATGCGCCTGATCATCCTGCCCCAGGCCTTTCGCAAAATGACCCCGTTGCTGCTGCAACAGAGCATCATCCTGTTCCAGGACACCTCGCTGGTGTACACCGTAGGCCTGGTGGATTTCCTCAATGCCTCGCGTTCCAGTGGCGACATCATCGGCCGCTCCAATGAGTTCCTGATCTTCGCCGGTCTGGTGTATTTCATCATCAGCTTTTCCGCCTCGCTGCTGGTCAAGCGTCTGCAAAAAAGGTTTGCCGTATGATCTCGATCAAGAACATCAACAAGTGGTACGGGGACTTCCAGGTACTGACCGATTGCAGTACCGAAGTCAAAAAAGGCGAAGTGGTTGTAGTCTGCGGGCCGTCCGGCTCCGGCAAATCGACCCTGATCAAGTGCGTCAACGCCCTTGAACCGTTCCAGAAAGGCGACATCGTGGTTGACGGCACCTCCATTGCCGACCCGAAGACCAACTTGCCGAAGCTGCGCTCGCGGGTTGGCATGGTGTTCCAGCACTTCGAACTGTTCCCGCACATGACCATCACCGAAAACCTGACCATTGCCCAGGTCAAGGTATTGGGCCGCAGCAAGGCCGAAGCCACCAAAAAAGGCCTCGAACTGCTGGAGCGCGTCGGTCTGTCGGCCCATGCCCACAAGCACCCTGGCCAGCTTTCCGGTGGTCAGCAGCAGCGTGTAGCGATTGCCCGCGCCCTGGCTATGGACCCGATTGTCATGCTGTTTGACGAACCGACCTCGGCCCTCGACCCGGAAATGGTCAACGAAGTGCTCGACGTGATGGTGCAACTGGCCAACGAAGGCATGACCATGATGTGCGTGACCCACGAAATGGGATTTGCGCGCAAGGTGGCCAACCGGGTGATCTTTATGGACCAGGGCAAAATCGTCGAAGACTGTGAGAAAGAAGAGTTCTTCGGTGATGTATCGGCCCGCTCCGAGCGTGCCCAGCACTTCCTCGCCAAGATCCTGCAGCACTAAATACCCGCTCAGCTCCCACCGGCTTGGGTGGGAGCGGGCTTGCTCGCGATGGCAGCGATCCTGTTTAACCGATGAAACGCGCCGCTCCCATCGCGAGCAAGCCCGCTCCCACAGTGGATCTCCGTGAACGGTCAACCACTGCACAGTGGTTGACCCAAGGCATCTGTGATGAAATGCGACCCCACTCTTTATCGCGGTGCTCCGCCCTCACTTGCCGTGAAACCCCGTCTGCTCCGTCATTTCCTGCTGCCGCTGCTGATCATCCTGCTGACGATCGGCCTGGGCTATGCGGGCTATCGCATCAGTGAACACTTCGGTATTCGCACCCTGAGCGAAACCGGCGAACGCCAGCTGGAACTGCATGCCCGCACCGTGGAGAGTGAACTGGGCAAATACACCTACCTGCCCAGCCTGCTGGAGCTGGAATCCAGCGTCTCGCGCTTGCTGGCCGACCCCTCCGTGCAAAATCGGATCACCGTCAATCAATACCTCGAAGGCCTCAACCGCCGCAGCCGCAGCCGGGCCATCTATGTGCTCGACACCACTGGCCGAGTAATGGCCACCAGCAACTGGCGGGATACCGACAGTTACCTGGGGGAAGACCTGTCATTTCGCGCCTACTTCCAGGATGCCGTGCGCGGCCAGCCCGGACGTTTCTATGGCATCGGCAGTACCTCGGGCGAACCCGGCTATTACCTGGCCCACGGCCTTGAAGAGCAGGGCAAGATCATTGGCGTGGCCGTGATCAAGGTGCGCCTCGAAGCCCTTGAAGAGCGCTGGCAACGCGCCCGTCTCGAAGCCTACGTCAGCGACGAGAACGGCATCATCATTCTGTCCAGCGACCCGACCCGGCGGCTCAAGTCAATCCGCCCGCTCAGCGCCGACACCAAGGAGCGCCTGGCCCGCAGCCTGCAGTACTACTGGTGGCCACTTAACGAGCTGGAGCCGCTGGAGCGGGAAAACCTGGCCGAGGGTGTCGAAAAAGTCACCTTCGCCAGCAGCCGCGAAGTGGTGACCGACCACCAGGAAGTCAGCTACCTGGCGCAAACCCGCAGGCTTAACGACACCCCCTGGGACATCACCCTGCTCACCCCCCTGCAGGACCTGCGCCGGGAAGCGGCGAATCAGGGCACGCTGGTGGCGGTGGCCTTTGCCTTGCTGGCCTTTTTGCTGATTGCCTGGAACGAGCGGCGCAAAGTGATCGCCACCCGCCTGGCCGCACGCGAAGCCCTGCAAGAGGCCAACAACCAGCTGGAACGCAAGATCACCGAACGCACCACCCACCTGCGCGCCAGCAACGAACGGCTCAAGGGCCAGATTCGCGAACGGCGCCAGGCTGAAGACACGCTGCGCCGTGCCCAGGACGAACTGGTACAGGCAGGCAAACTGGCCGCCATCGGGCAAATGTCCACCAGCATTGCCCATGAACTGAACCAGCCGCTGGCGGCCTTGCGCACGCTGTCAGGCAACACCGTACGCTTTCTTGAACGGGGCGATCTCAAGGTTGCGGCAGACAACCTCAGCACCATCAACAATCTGGTCGACCGCATGGGGCGTATCACCGCCAACCTGCGCTCATTTGCCCGCCGTGGCGATGATCAAGGCCAGGCCAGCCTGGGCAAGGCTGTCGACGCCGCCCTGCAACTGCTTGCCAGTCGCCTGGAAGAGCTGGGTGTACAACAGCATCGCGACTTCACTGATGTGCAGCTAAAAATTGATCAGACCCGGCTTGAGCAGATTCTGGTCAACCTGATTGGCAATGCCCTGGACGCCATGCAGGGCCAGGCTACGCCGCCGCAACTGTGGCTGACGGGAGAGTTCAGCGACGCCAAATACCGCCTGCGTGTGCGCGATAACGGCCCCGGCATCGAGCCGCACGCGCGCAAGCATCTTTTCGAACCGTTCTTCACCACCAAACCCGGCGAACAGGGCCTTGGCCTTGGCCTGACCTTGTCGGCCAGCCTGGCCGCTGCTGCCGGCGGCAGCCTGAGCGTTGAGTTTCCGGTCATTGGTGGTGTCGCTTTTGTCCTTCTTTTACCGCTGGCGCAACCCGCCAAGGCCGAGCCGATATGAATAACGACCTGACCGTCCTGATTGTTGAAGACGATCCCCATGTTCTGCTCGGCTGCCAGCAGGCGCTGGCACTCGAAGATATTCGCAGCGAAGGCGTCGGCAGTGCCGAACAGGCCCTGGCGATGGTGGGCGATAACTTTCCCGGCATCGTTATCAGTGATATTCGCTTGCCAGGGATGGACGGCCTTGAGTTGCTCAAGCAGCTCAAGGGCCGCGACCGCACCCTGCCGGTGGTACTGATTACCGGGCACGGCGACATTTCCATGGCCGTGGGGGCCATGCGTGATGGCGCCTATGACTTCATGGAAAAACCGTTTTCCCCCGAGCGCCTGGTGGACGTGGCCCGGCGCGCGCTGGAACAACGCAGCCTGGCACGGGAAGTCTGGTCGCTGCGCCGTCAGCTGGCCGAGCGCGACTCCCTGGAGGGGCGCATCATCGGCCGCTCGCCAGCCATGCAGCAATTGCGCGAATTGATCGCCAACGTCGCCGATACCTCGGCCAACGTGCTGATTGAAGGCGAAACCGGCACCGGCAAGGAGCTGGTTGCCCGCTGCCTGCACGACTTCAGCCGCCGCCAGCCCCAGCAGTTTGTCGCCCTGAACTGCGGTGGCCTGCCGGAAAACCTGTTTGAAAGCGAAATTTTCGGCCACGAAGCCAACGCCTTCACCGGTGCCGGTAAACGCCGTATCGGCAAGATCGAACACGCCCATGGCGGTACGCTGTTTCTCGACGAAGTCGAAAGCATGCCCCTCAACCTGCAGATCAAACTGCTGCGGGTATTGCAGGAGCGCACCCTGGAGCGCCTGGGCTCCAACCAGAGCATCGACGTTGACTGCAGGGTGATCGCGGCCACCAAGTCCGACCTCGACCAACTGAGCAAGGCCAGCCAGTTTCGCAGTGACCTGTATTACCGCCTGAACGTGGTCACACTGGAGCTGCCACCGTTGCGCGAACGTCGCGAAGACATCCTGCAACTGTTCGAGTACTTCCTGCAGCAATCGTCCCTGCGATTCGACCGCACCGCCCCTGAGCTGGACAACCAGACGGTCTCCAGCCTGATGAGCCATGACTGGCCGGGCAATGTGCGCGAACTGCGCAACGTGGCCGAACGCTTCGCCCTGGGCCTGCCTGCATTCAAGAAATCGGGGAGCAACGTAGCCCAGGGGCTGGGATTTTCCGAAGCGGTTGAGGCCTTTGAACGCAACCTGCTCACCGACGCCCTGCAACGCAGCGGCGGCAACCTGACCCAGGCCAGCCAGGAACTGGGCATGGCCAAGACCACCCTTTTCGACAAAGTCAAAAAATACGGGCTGACACACTAATGGACCTGATACTCAAAGCAGCCCTGGGCGCTGGCGTGGTGATCATTCTGGCAATGCTGGCCAAGACCAAAAACTACTACATTGCCGGCCTTGTGCCGCTGTTCCCGACCTTTGCCCTGATTGCCCACTACATAGTCGGCAAAGGCCGATCGGTGGACGACCTGAAAACCACCATTGTCTTCGGCATGTGGTCGATCATTCCCTACTTTGTTTACCTTGCCGCGCTGTATGTACTGGTCGACCGCATGCGCCTTGAAGCCTCATTGGCGCTGGCCGCGGTGGCCTGGTTGATGGCGGCGACGGTACTGGTCAGTGTGTGGGTGCGCTTGCACTGACAGCCCCCCATCGCCTGCGGGGCAGCGTTAGAACTTGTAACTCACTGCCGTCTGTACTGCCCCCTGATTCACCTCCCCGACCTCTTTGACAATGCTGCTCTGCGCCGCCGAACCCAGCAGATGGGTCAAGCCGGCGCTGGCCACCAATGACCAGTGTGGCGCCAACGGGATTTCAACGTTCTGGGTCAGGGTCAAACTCTGAAAGCCCCCTGCCGCCTTGCAGGCTGAAATACCCGACGCTTGCGCCTCAGTGTCACTCACCGCAAAGAATGTCGACATCTGCCGCCCATCCGCAAAGTGCGCGGCCAACTGGCTGCTGCCGACAATGCCCCGCCCCAACGGGTAGCCCAACTCCCCGCCCACCTGCCCCAACACCCCGCCCTGGCCGCCTGCCCCCCCCACTGCCTGGCCAAGCTGCGCGTACACACGCCAATACTCGGCCGGGCTGTACTGCACAAAGCCGCCGACCTGCGCCATGTCCGGCACATCACGCAACCCGCGCAACGAGCCATTGCCATTGCGTCCCGACAGGTAGTTAAGAAACGCCCCCGCGCTCCAGCCATCAGCCTTCAGGGCGCTCCAGGTCAAGCCATCATCGGTGTCGAGGCTGACATCCCCCCAGTCCACATCGAAGTACGGCAGCGGCACTGTCTGATAGCGACTGCCACTGGGATCGTAGGGCTGATAGCCAAGCCCCACACCCACCTCACCACGCGGACCATCCGCAGCCTGGGCGCCGGCCCCCAACACTACGAGCAGCAAAAAAGCACAGACAGAGGTTTTCATGGCCAGGGTTCCACAGGGATTCATGCGCGCATCAATCCCTTTTTCATACCCTTTGCGCAAGCACTGATGTTGTTTGTAGCAAGCTACAAATTTTGTAGCTTCACCCGCCGAAATATTCGTGAAACCCCGTAAACAGGGGGCCTGGCCGATTGGCACAGTCAATGCAATGACCTGTCGCAAGCGCAAAAAGGCGCGTCTTTTCGACAGGACAATGCAGATGATGCAATGGCATATCGTGTGTGATTTCGACGGGACCATTACCCGCACCGACGTCATCGACAACATTCTTCAACGCTTCGCCGCCCCCGACTGGGAAGCGATCGAAGAACAATGGCTGCAGGGTGAAATCGGCTCGCGGGAATGCCTCAGCCGCCAGCTGGCGCTGGTCAAGGCCACGCCGGCCGAGCTGCTGGCCTATTTCGACACGGTCGAAATTGACCCCGACTTCCCGGATTTCGTGGACCACGTTATTGGCCTGGGCGCCTCCCTCGAGGTGGTCAGCGACGGCATCGAGCAAGGTATCGCCCGCATCCTGGCCCGCAACTATGTGAGCCTGTTGCCGATCCTGGCCAATCGCCTGCGCCAGGTCGACCACAACAGCTGGCGCATCGACTTCCCCTACTCCAGCGACGCCTGCCGCGCGGCCTCGGGCAACTGCAAATGCAAATCCACCCCCGGCGGCAAACGCGTGCTGGTGATTGGCGATGGCCGCTCCGACATGTGCGTGGCCGCCAGTGCCGATTTCGTCTTTGCCAAGGACAGCCTGGCCGAGCACTGCGAGCGCAATGGCATCCCTTACGCGCGCTTTGACTCATTCGCCGAACTCCCGGCCCTGCTCGCCAAATTGCCGAGCCACGCCGCCAACGCTCCCCACTATTCTCGTGAACAGCAGGAACTCTTCAATCATGTCTGATATTCGAATCGCTACCCCTGAAGACCAGATTCTTCTGGAAAAAGAAGCCAAGTACTGCTCCTACGGCGACACCGTTCACTACATCGAACCGCCGCGTATTTTCAGCCGCTGCGAAGGCTCCTACGTCTGGGACACCGAAGACCAGGCCTACCTCGACCTGCAAATGTGGTACTCGGCGGTCAACTTCGGCTACTCCAACCCGCGCCTGAACAACGCCCTGAAACAACAGATCGACACCCTGCCGCAGATCGCCAGCCAGTATCTGCACAAGGGCAAGATCGAGCTGTCGGAGCGCATCGCGGTCGACGCCAAGAACAAGTTCGGCCTCGACGGTCGCGTGCATTTCAACGTCGGCGGCTCGCAGTCCATCGAAGACTCGCTCAAGGTGGTGCGTAACGCCAGCAACGGTAAAAGCCTGATGTTCGCCTTCGAAGGCGGCTACCACGGCCGTACCCTCGGTGCCTCGTCGATCACCTCCAGCTACCGCTACCGTCGGCGCTACGGCCACTTTGGCGAACGCGCCAACTTTATCCCGTTCCCGTACCACTTCCGCGGGCCAAAAGGCATGACCAAGGAAGAATACGGCAGCCACTGCGTGCAGCAATTCGCCCGCCTGTTCGAGACCGAATACAACGGTGTGTGGGACCCGAAAGTCGGCCAGAGCGAATACGCCGCGTTTTACGTCGAACCGATCCAGGGCACCGGCGGCTATGTGATCCCACCGATGAACTTTTACAGCGAACTCAAGCAAGTGCTGGATCAGCACGGCATCCTGATGGTGGTCGATGAAATCCAGATGGGCTTCTGGCGCACTGGCAAGCTGTGGTCGATCGAGCACTTCGACGTCAAGCCCGACGTGATCGTGTTCGGCAAGGCGCTGACCAACGGCCTCAACCCGCTGGGCGGCATCTGGGCCCGTGAAGAACTGATCAACCCGAAAGTGTTCCCGCCAGGCTCGACCCACTCCACCTTTGCCTCCAACCCGCTGGGCACCGCTGTGGGCCTGGAAATGTTCAAGATGACCAGCGAAGTCGACTACGGCGCGATGGTCATGGCCAAGGGCAAGTACTTCCTTGACGGCCTGCAAGACCTGCAAAAACGCTACCCGATCATTGGCGACGTCGACGGTCTGGGCCTGGCCCTGCGCTGCGAGATCTGCGGCCCGGACGGTTTCACCCCGGACAAGGCGACCCTTGATTTCATGGTTGAAGAAGGCATGAAGGGCGACATCGAAATCGACGGCAAGCGCCTGGGCCTGATTCTGGACGTGGGCGGCTATTACAAAAACGTGATCACCCTGGCACCGTCGCTGGAAATCAGCTACGCCGAAATCGACCTGGGCATCGCCCTGCTCGATCGCCTGCTGGCCCGGGCCATGAAACGATGAGCAGTGCTGAGATCGATCTGGGCGAAGGCGACGCCGGTTTCGTTCTCGGCACGGGTGAGGTCGGGGTCCTGTTGATCCACGGCCTCACCGGCACCCCGACGGAATTACGCCGGGTGGCCCAGGGCCTGGCCAGGGACGGGACATGTACGGTGTACGTCCCCACCCTGGCCGGGCACTGCGGTGACAACAGCGACCTGCAAGCCACCGGCTGGCTGGACTGGTATGAGGGGGTGCGCAAAACCTTTGCCGGGATCCGCCAGCGTCATCAGCAGGTCTTTGTCGGCGGTTTGTCGATGGGTGCGGTCATGTCGATGTATCTGGCATCCGAACACCCGGGCCAGGTCGCCGGGTTGCTGATGTACTCCACCACCTTGCGTTACGACGGCTGGAGCATCAACAAACTGGCCTTTATGACCCCGCTGCTGATGAAGATCCCCTTTGGTGTACACCTGTGCAGTTTTGAGGAAAAACCGCCGTACGGTATTAAAAACCAGCGATTAAGAGCCATTGTCGAACGCCAGATGAAAGCCGGTGAAAGCAGCAATGCCGGGTTGTTGACGATGGAAGGCGTCACCGTGCGCGAATTGCACCGGATGAACGCGGTGGTAAAAAAACGCATGCCGTCCATCACCACCCCGGCATTGGTGGTGCACTCCATCGAGGATGACATCACCAGCCGCTGGAACGCTGATTACGTCGAACGCCATCTGGGCGGGCCCGTGATCAAGGTGCTGCTCGACAACTGCTACCACATGATCACCGTCGACCTGCAATACCGCCGCGTGATCGAATTGAGCGATGCCTTTATCAAGAACAACAGCAGCACCGCCGCTTGCCGCCTACCGGGCATTGCCCATGCGGTCTAGACTCGACGGGCACCTGCGGATCAATACACACTGTTGATCCGTCCTTGCGGCTGCACCCAGAGATCATTGATGCCCAATACCCCAGACCCATCACGCCAGCCCCACCCCTTCAAAGTGTCGCGCTGGACCGTACAGCGCAAACTGGTGCTGGCGTTCTGGCTGGTCAGCGTGATCCCGACCATGATCGCCGCCGAACTGGCGGCGACCACCCTGTCGCAGATTTTCGACAGCAACGTGCGGGTCTGGCTGCAGGAGTCGACCAAAATCGTCAAGGACGAGATCAGCGAGATCCTTGCCGATAACGCCCGTGCCGCCAAGTTGTTTCTGCGATACACCCACCCGCCATCCTCAAGCAAAGCCGTGCGCCATGACCGGCTGAGCACAGATATTGCCGACGCCATGGGCATCGACGTAGTGGCACTGATTCGCGACAGCGACCACAAGGTGGTGTACAGCACCGTCAGCGACAATATTGTCGGGCAGATCAGCCTTGCACCCAACGCCGTACTGCAAACCATCGATGTGGACGGCGTACCTACCGGCACCGTGGTATCAACCTTTGCCACCCGCCAGGATGGCGAGGACTATCAACTGCTGGTCGCCACCTACATGGACAGCAGCTTCCTGACCAGCGTGGCTGACGTGCATTCCCTCGACTTGCGCCTGTACCTGTCCAACGCCAAGGGCTTTGCCGAAATATTCTCCAGCCAGCGCTTCGAGGACCGCCAGCCCTTGGTGCCCCATGCCATCGAGCAAATCCTGCGCACCACGCGCCAGCCCAGCGAGCAGTTCACCAGCCGCTACAGCGGCTTGTACTGGCCGATTCTCAACGACACCGGCGAGCTGCAAGGCGTGATCTACAGCGGTTTGCTACGCCATACCAGCCTGGTGGGGCTGGTCAACCAGACCAACCTGTTCGCGCTGATCTTCCTGCTCGGCTCGGTGCTGTCCCTGACGGTTGGCTGGCTGGTCTCCGAGCGCCTTACCCGGCCATTGCGCGGCCTGTCCGAAGGCGTGCGCGCGGTGATTGCCGGGGACTACAACCAGCGCGTGGCGGTGTCGGGCAACGACGAACTGGCCGAACTGAGCAACACCTTCAACCACATGACGGCGCGTCTGGGCCAACTGCATCATCTTGAAGCCCAACTGCGCCGCCGCGACCGCCTGCATGCCCTGGGCGAAGTGGCTATGGGCCTGGCCCATGAAATCCGCAATCCGCTGGGCATTATCAAAACCGCGACCCAACTGCTGCACCGTCGTGCCGACCTGGGCGAAACCGACAAACGCCATCTGGAATATGTGGTCAGCGAAGTCACCCGTATCAACGACCTGATTACCGAGTTTCTCGACTTCGCCAAACCCAGCGCCCCGGTGCGTGCGCAACAGGCCGCACGGCCTCTGGTGGAAGACATCCTGGGCTTCTGCAAACCGGAGCTGGAAAGCCACAGCATCGAGGCCCATATCGACGATCAGGCACCCGGCGCCACCCTGTATGCCGATGCCGGCCAGTTGAAACAGGCGTGCCTGAACCTGATCCTGAACGCCATCGACGCCATGCCCGACGGCGGGCACCTGACCGTACGCATCAACCGCGAAGATGACTACACGATCATTGGTATTGCCGACACTGGAGAAGGGATCGCAGCCGATATGCTTGAACGTATTTTCACGCCCTTTGTAACCACCAAAGCCTCAGGCACAGGCTTGGGGCTGGCCAAGGTCTTTTCCATCATGGACAGCCACGATGGCCGTATCGAATGCATCAGCGAAAAAGGCGCCGGCGCTACCTTCAACCTGTATATCCCGGCCCACGGAGAGGATCTGACATGAGTCATAACGTGCTGGTGGTCGACGACGAGCCGAAACTCTGCGACCTGCTCAGTTCGGCACTGAGCCAGAACGAGATCGAGGTTTTCACCGCAGGCAACGGTTTACAGGCACTGGCCATTCTGGAGCAGGAAGCTATCGACCTGGTGATCAGCGACTGGCGCATGCCTGGCATGGATGGCCCGCAGCTGCTGGCCGAGGTCAAGCTGCGTTACCCCCATGTGCCAGTGATCGTAATGACAGCCTACAGCACGGTCAAAAACGCCGTGCAGTCCATGCGTAACGGTGCCTACGACTACATATCCAAACCCTTTGATATCGACGAACTGGATATCACCGTCAGCAAGGCCCTGCAGTTTCGCGACATCCTGTGCGACAACGCGCGCATGCGCGCCGAACTGGACGAGCATCAGCATATCGACAGCCTGGTGGGCGACAGCGCCAGCTTTCGTCGGGTGCTGCAGGCCATCGACTCGGTGCGCGAGAGCAATGCCACCATCCTGCTGACCGGCGAAAGCGGCACCGGCAAAGAGATGGTCGCCCGCGCCATCCACAAACACGGCAGCCGCGCCGACAAGCCTTTTGTCGCGGTCAACTGTGCGGCCATTCCTGAAGGGCTGCTGGAAAGCGAGATGTTCGGCCATCGCAAAGGCGCGTTTACCGGCGCCGTAGCGGACCGCGTCGGGCGCTTTATGCAGGCCGACAAGGGTACGCTGTTTCTCGATGAGGTCGGCGACATGCCCTTGGCGTTGCAGGCCAAGATCCTGCGGGCGCTGCAAGAGCGGGTGATCGAACCCGTGGGCGACCCGCGTGAGCGCAAGGTGGATGTGCGGGTGATCGCGGCCACCAACAAAAACCTGCTGCAGGCGGTGGCCAACAAAGAGTTTCGCGAAGACTTGTACTACCGCCTGAACGTATTCCCCATCCCTCTGCCCGCCTTGCGCGAGCGGGTCGAAGACATCACCCCGCTGGCGCGGCACTTTGCCCACAACCTGGGGGCGACTGCGGGCAAGCGCATCAGCGGCTTCAGCCCCAGCGCCTTGCGGGCGATGGCCCAATACCACTGGCCGGGCAATATTCGCGAACTGCAAAACTGCGTCGAACGCGCCATTATCGTAGCCACCAGCAGCACCATCCAGGACAGCGATCTGCCGCCTTACCTGTTCAGTACCCAGCCTGGCCAGGGCAGTGCCCTGCTCGCCCCGGGGCCGGGCGTTCCCCCCGATCTGGAAGCAGCCCTGGCCGAAGTCGAAAAAGCCTACATTTTAAGCGCCCTGCAACAAGCCAATGGCGTACAGGCGGCGGCAGCGCAACTGATCGGGATTTCAGAACGCAGCTTCTGGTATCGCCTGAAAAAGCTCGATATCCATGTGGATAAAATCGTGCGCTAAACCCAAAAAGAGTGGGAGCGAGCCTGCTGGCGAAAAGCTCGCCGCGGTTATCTGGTTGAACCGCGGCGTTCCCATCGCGAGCAAGCCCGCTCCCACATGAACAGCGTTTACACCCCTTGCCCTCCTGTATTTGCGGTTAACGAATCGTGTAATTAATGTGCAGAATAATGTCGTTCAAACTGAGCAACATCGCATTCTGGCTACTGTGAGCATTTGGAAATATCAGAGAAAACGTGCCGGTCTCTATCGGCAAGCCTTCAAACGGCAGGTACTGCCCATCGTTGAAGTCCAGCTGGAACTGCCCGCTGTCATCCAGTCCATGGGACAACGCCACCGCCTTGCAGCCTTTTGCCAACTCTTTGCTGCTGTTGTAACGCAACAGCGCCTGCACGTTTTCATAAGGGCCCAGCAGCGCTGGCAGGGATACACTGATGCTCTTGATCAATCGGCTATTGCCCAGGTTGAGGCTCACGGGATAGTCGGCCTGAATGTTCAGGTCTTCAAGCTTGAAGGTCAGCACCAGGTTATTGTTGCTGTCCCGTTCAACCACCACAGACTGTGCGGTTTCTTCAGCGGCCATGCTGGCCACACTATCAGACGTCAGCAATTGTTTGATGGTGTCGATCAACGTGGGTTCCAGGGTGCGCAGCGAAGCCGTTTTGCGCACTTGCAGCGCACGCTGATCCCAACTCAGGTAGGCCGCTTCCATCTGTTGCAGGCTAAGTAACAGGCTCTCGCCTGCCAGCAAGCCTTGATACAGGTCGCTCCAGTTGCCGGGGCGCAGGTATTGACGGTTGTCACCGGTTTCCCAGCCATAACTTGTTTGGGCCTGTGAGCACAGCGAGGACACCGTGTCGTAAAGCTGGTAATACAGCGTGGACATACGCCCGGCCTGCCAGTTGAACAGTGCCTGACCAGTGAAGCGGGTGGTCATTACTTCAAGCACCGCATCGTTGCAGGCTTGTTCCATTTCGGTTTGCTGGCGCTGTTTATCAGCCATGGTGATCTGCTCGTTGAGCGAGTCGATCTGAGTGCTGATGACTTCACCTTCACGCCGCGCCTGGTCGCGCTGCAAGTCCCATTCCTGCCGCCGGCGACGGTACATCTCGGATGCATCTATCTTGGTCGCCTGGCCCTGATTCATGCCTGCCTTTACACGCAACACATCGCTGTAGGCATCAACAAGGCCACCCATTTCGCCCCATCCGAAGGCCATCCCGGCCACATTGGGCAGCAGATTCAGCCCCCCGGCGACTACCCGCAAGACGCCCGCAGAGTCCTCGAGGAATGCCGCCTGACTGCGCAAATCCATTGCCAGCTGCTCTTGCACGGAAATATTTTCCAGGTACAGCGCATCATAATGTTGCTGACGCGCCAGTGTCGTGGCTTGGGTGTTTTGCAACCCGCTCAGGGTGTGTTGCAGCGAGGCCAGATTGGCTGAATGGGCTTCGCCCATCAAGGCCAGCAAGCCGCCCTGCTGGGTTTGTTGAAGCACGCTCAAGGCATCGGCGTCGCGGCGCTCAAGTACACCCTGCAAATTGGAGCCAAACTGGATCACCTGCTGCACCGCATTACGCGCGCGCTCGAGCAACACCATAAAGCGTTGCGGCCACAGGGCCTGTGTACCGCCTGCCTGCAGGCCACCTGCGCCATCTCCGGCCTGACGTGCCAGTTGCAGCGCTTTGGGGTCCGCAGGGGCCTCGAATAACTCCAGCGCCAACGGTTGACCATCAATGGACAGATGACGCCGCAAGTTGTAGAGCCGCCCTTCAAAACGATCCCAGTAGGCCAGCACCGCAGTATCGACCGGTGGACGAAATGGCCCGTTGGTAATGGCTATCTGCCGGGGGGAAGCGGGGGCAAGGACAGCCAGTTGCTCTTCGGCCACGCCTTCCAGATCAAGCAGTTGCACATTGGACGTAGTGCTTGCTGCCTGCAGTGTCGGTGCGTTCCATGCCTGCGCCAACGGCAACTCCGGACGCGGACCGAGCAATTGCAGGGCCTGCACGTACCACATTTTGGTCTCGCTCAGGCTGTCACGGGTTTGCTGGCGATACAGCTGGTCACCGCGTGCTGCCAACAGCTCCAGTCCGCGCAGGAACACCGCCAATTTGTAATTCATCGGGTCGGCTGTAGCGATCGCGTCTGGGTCATCGGTATCGATCGGGGATGACGAGCCCCAGGCCACGTCGTTTTGCAACGGCTCTACATTCCAATAGCGCGTCTTATTGCTAACTTTTTGCAATACACCGTCAGCGTTTCGATAACCCGCCGGGTCGAAAATACGCTTGAACCAGAGATCGGCCTCGTCGAAGCGCTGTTCGGCCAATAGGCGGTTGGCTATCAGAAACGGCGCATGGAAGAACAGCTCCCAAGTATAAAGACCCACCCCGCCCAGAAAACTGACCCTGAGATCCGCCGTCCCCCCTGCGTAGCCAGTGGGATCGACTTTCTCCTGCTGCACATCCCATGAAAGCAGCGCATCCACACCTTCGAGCATTTTTTGCTCAAGGAATGGGCCGGCGAGCGTGGTGAGTGTGTATTCACTCACATTTGCCGGTTTCGTAAAGAGCATCTGGGTGCGGCCGACACTGTTATAAGAAGTAGGTATCCACAAGTGACGGGAAGGGTCGAAACTGGTAACTCTTGCAGGAGTGCCAGGAAGGCTCCTTATCAGAGGAATATCTTCTGAAAATGCGCCTAACATATAACGTATACTGAATTGAGTATTTATCACTAACTCAGCGAACAAATAAGGAAGGTTAATTATATAGTCGTTATCGCTTGATGTTGCATTGACATAGCAGCGATAAATCACAACGCCAAATATGTAAAAGCCAATCTCAACGGGCGGATAAAAACTTCCACTTTGAGCCGCCAGCACCTGAACAGTAATTTTTCCACTGTTATTGATAAAACGAAAATTTTTAAGTTTGACAAAAGAATCACCAGCACTCAATTCTAGGGAAAACGTACTCGTCAGAATATATACACCGGGGGTACCGGAGGTTGCCAAACCAACGGTTGCAATACAGGGATATCATAATAATCAGGAAAATTTCTGTTATTATAGGCAACACCCGAAATGATTATATCTTCAGGTGAATCTAGTGCTTGCAAGATTTTGCTGAAACGAATTACATTGATGCCCTTTGATGTCCGAGTGAAAACACCTAGTTTGGGGGCAGGGTCTTGTAGGTCATTGCGCAGTTCGGCCGCAAAAACCCCGTCCACATTAATTCCAACTGGCCAATTCCGGATATTCCACTGACCATTGGGCCTAAGTGTAGCGATCTGCAGCTCCCGTATATTTTTCGCCTGAGCCAGAGTCCCAACCTCGGAGCCGACGTTAATGGCATCACTGGGATATTCATGGATGCACAAAACATGCAAGCGATTGGCAAAGTACACAATCGCCGGCACGGTGCCTTGCATCGGTTGCAGCGGCGCATCAATCTTCAGCCATTGGCTCCACGAGGCCGGATTTCGAACCCTTGAATTGTCGCCGTAATCGGTTTTATCAACACGCCGCCAATAATATTCACCGGGGGTGCTAGGAATACTGCCCAGGAAATAAGCTACGCCCCGCTCACCGGCAGGCTCAACTTGATAGCCCGCGTCATAGCGGATATCCAGCACTTTGCGCAGGCCGCTGACATATTGGCTGAACGCTTGCTCGGCTCGTTCCTCGGTGATCCGGCCTTGATTGATGGCAGTCTCAAGTTCTTCGAACAACTGGGTTTTACTGTAGCGCAGCTCGGGATCGATATAACTGGCCGGGTAGTACAACAACCGCTGCAAACCGGCCCATGTTGAATAACGCTTGTTATAGGCATTCCAGCGACTGAAATAACCGTTTTCCCGTGAAGCGTTCTCCATCGCTGACTGAACCGTATCGGGCTCCAGTTGCTCGCGGCAACGGTGCAAATACAGTTGGGTACTGGCCACGGCTTCAGCAATGCGGCTGGTCTTGATCTGGCCAGACACCTTGGGGTCGAGCAACAGGTATTCGTATAAGTCCTCGGCAGTCTTGATTTTGCTCGCCAGAGCGCCCAGGCCGCGCCCGGGGATCACATGATGAAGGTAATAAGGCACCAAAGCATCACGTTGGGATTCGTTAAGACCGGCCAGTAATTTCTTGTTCATAGCAGTTTCTCTCGGGTTAGCCGTGTGCGGCGGCCATGACTTTGGCGGCGATCAAGGTGAGCGTGGCCTGATCAACAGTGGCGGATTCAGTGAGTTTGCCGACCCAGGACAAATCGCTCGGGGACAGGCCAAGGCGCTGGCCTAGTTGCATTTTTTGCAGCAAGGGCAATAGCGCCGCAAAGCTGCGTGGTACGCTGCCCTTCATCAACACAAGGGTTTGCGCCACATCCCAGCCATGCAGATCGCTGATCTGTTGCGCAGCGACGTCCAGGGTCAGCGTCGAGTCCAGGGCCGCGGCGCGCTGCAGATAACTGCGGGCTTCGGCGGTGTCTGCGACCTGCGTGCGCAACCACTTGCCATAGCGCGACAGCAACAGCAGCAACGCCAGGGTCAAGGGAGGGGATTTTTGTTCGCCCGTCAGCGCAGAAGGAATGGCAGAGTTCATGGGCAGCAACACGCCCAGATCCTGCTCGCCCAACTGTGCCCAGTGGCACACCTGAGCGAATTGGCGCATCAGGTAGGCGTACTGGACGGCCCGGGGCTGGCCGTCCAGTGTCGTCTCCCCTTGGCAGATACGTTCAATATCTGCCCAGAAGCTCATCAGGTCATACCCCTCAAGCGTCGGGGCCATGTCCTTGGCAACCGCATCGACCCAGAGCAGGGCAGCAGCGGCGATATTGGCCTTGAGGTTGAACTCGGCACCGATATGGCGCGCCATAAGTGCCCGCAGTACGGCGATCTCGCCGGCCTGGCGCGCCGCATCCACTGGCGCGCGGCCGGTCAGGGTGCTGTAGATATTTTCGATAAACACTTTGAGTTCAGGCGTACCCTGCACCGGGTAGCGACGGCTGGTCAGGGCGACCAGTTGCCCCGGTTCCAGCTCGGCTGTGCGCATCCAGTCCACCAGATAACCGGTGCGGATCAACACACCCAGGGCGATCTGGTTTGGCCGCGGCTCGGCCAGCGCGCGGACAATCGCATCGGGTGCGGCGAACAAATCCCAGAAATGCAGGGCCTCGGCCACACTCAAGCCGAACAGGCGAGGGATGGCCACCATCCGGTACAACGCCGAAATCTGCTCCAGCCCCAACATCGCCAGGACCCTGTTGGCGTTCATGCCTGGCAGGAACTGCGCCAGTACGATCAGTGTGCCATCGTCAATCTTCAAACCTTGGCACAGCTGTGCACGTATTCGCAGTGATCCCTGGTTTTGCGTGGTTTGCTGGAAGTCGACATTGGTCTGGCCGATCAGGTCATCGGCGCCAAACAAGGAGGTATAGAACGAGTCCTTGCCAGCCCCGTGAAAAGTATTGAGCACGCCCAGGCAGGCAGCAAAATTGTCCACGGTCATGTTGTGCCGCTGGCGCAACGGCAGATACACGGCCAATGCTTGCAGAACCTGCGTCAGGGGATGCGCAGTGATATCGTTGTTGGCTTGACAAATAAGCCAGTCCAACTCTTCAAATGACAACAGCTTCACATGATGTTGCAAACGCACCAATCGGTTAAGGCGCTCGAGCCCACTCTTGCTACGGTTGTGAAAAGCACTATCGCTCGGGCTATTGACTGGCGCTGGCACTGGCTGACCGAGCCCGGCCCCTACATACACATACATTGGCTTGTCAGGGTTTGCAGTTCCGTCGTCCCAACTATTGATGTATCTGGCGCCGTAACTCTGGACCGCAACAATGGCCGGTGACGACAGTTCATAGAAGGGTCCACCTCCCAGTATCGAAATAATTGTTTGCACGGGCAACTGAAGCGCAGCTTGCAGGTGGCTGCTATATTCCAATGAGGTGAACGCGCTGATGCCAAAATATCGGCAAATGCTCTCATTGGAGGTATTTTCAGGTTCAGTCAAAATATTGAACAATTGCGGCGACATCCCTAGCGCGTCCCGCGCATAAGCAGCTGGCATCCTGGTCGCCCAGCTGTTCAGGTTAGTGTCCTGCTTAAGCGCCTGCCCCTCGAAATCACCCAGCACCGACCAGAGTTCGGCAGGGCTGCTTTTGCGAGCTTCCATCCCTTGAAGAATTTGCTCACTTACATGGTTGTAGGGCAAGTTCATCGGGTATACCGCCTCACGCAGCAGGTCTTCGGCGTTCCCCGTCAAGCCGGTTTTCAGCACTTCCAGGGTCAATTCCAATGTGCTGATTTCTTCATTCAGGTTGGCATCACTCAACACCAACGCGCCAAGATCCGGGCGTCGCTGGTTAAGTTGCAAGCCGTTAGAAGACGGGTGCAGCGGGTTGGCAGCGCGATACAGATCGGTCAGATAACTGGCCGGGGAAAACAAGGAGCCCGCCGAATCCGGATGGGAAAAGCCGTCGGGGCTGGTTCTCTTGAACCACTGCTCATAACTGCCGCCACTGCCCAGGGAGCGTGCTACCGGGAGGGTGTCATCCACGGGGGCTTCAAGTTTTGCTACCGAGCACACGGCAGGATCGCTGCGCGCGCACAGTTGCGTATAGAGCCGGGACAGGCCCGCGGCACGAGCCTCTGCCTGATTAAAGAATGTGTTTGCCTCTTCCTCAGTCATTGTCTTTCCGGTCAGCCCTTGTATCCGAGCTTTAAACCCTGAGGGGCCATCTCGGACGACCTCGAACACGGAGCTGAAACCGAAACTTGCAAGCTGTTCACGCAGTTTGATCAAGGCCTCGCGCGCAGCGATGTCGCTTTCATTTTCCTGGTCTTCAGGCGGCTCATCGCCCACGGGAGGCTTGTCGTCGACAGGTGGTTCATCGCCGATCACGATGACCTCTGGCGGCAGTTCCTCCTCGGGCGGTTTGGAGACGTTACTTGGGTCGCCCGCGTCTGGGGGGCTATCAGTTGTATCGGTAGATTTGTTGTTTGCCATGACCATAACCTCAAGCTAATTGCTGATTCGCTGTACCAGGAACCAATCCGGCCATCCGCCACGGAAGTGGACAGATCATCGGATTTTTTGAGCCAGGGACTGACTCTGTTGAGGTCAATTACGCGCTTGGAAAGGGAGGTTGCCTACTGTCATAACTGACAGAGATGAAGTCCGCTTGTCAGAAAACACCGGCGAACTAGTAGGCATTTATGGCAATGAAAAAAGGAGGAAGGGCACGAAAAAAAAGCTGCAAGCCGCAGGTCAATACCTGCAGCGTGCAGCTTGTAGAGGGTTAACTTAAATCGCCGTTCAGGCTGCTTGCGTGCGTAACTGCCGTGCCGCCGCCACCATGTTGACCAGCGCTGCTTCCGTCTCGGCCCAGGCGCGGGTTTTAAGGCCGCAGTCGGGGTTGACCCACAAGCGTTCGGCCGGAATGCGCCGGGCAGCCTTGCTCAGCAACTTGACCATTTCAGCCGTGTCCGGCACCCGCGGTGAGTGGATGTCATACACACCCGGGCCGATGTCATTGGGGTAGTCGAACGCTTCAAAGGCCTCCAGCAGTTCCATGTCCGAGCGGGAAGTTTCGATGGTGATGACGTCGGCGTCCATTTCGGCAATCGACTTGATCACGTCGTTGAATTCGCTGTAGCACATGTGGGTGTGGATCTGGGTTTCGTCACTTACACCTGATGCGCACAGGCGGAAGGCCTCTACCGCCCAGTCCAGGTATTCCTGCCACTGGGCACGGCGCAGCGGCAAGCCTTCGCGGAACGCCGCTTCGTCGATCTGCACAATCTTGATGCCGGCTTGTTCCAGGTCCACCACTTCGTCGCGGATGGCCAGCGCCAGTTGTTGCGCCTGCACTTTGCGCGACACGTCTTCGCGGGGGAAGGACCACATCAGCATGGTCACCGGGCCGGTCAGCATGCCCTTCATTACTTTGTCGGTCAGGCCCTGGGCGTATTTGATCCACTCCACGGTCATGGCCTGCGGGCGGCTCAGATCGCCGAAGATAATCGCCGGTTTGACGCAACGCGAACCGTAGCTCTGTACCCAGCCGTATTGGGTGAACACGTAGCCGTCCAGTTGCTCGGCGAAGTACTCGACCATGTCATTGCGTTCGGCCTCGCCATGTACCAGTACATCCAGGCCCAGACGCTCCTGTACCTGTACGGCATTGCGGATTTCGCTGTGCATCGCGTCGGTGTATTCGCTGGTCGACAATTTGCCTTGCTTGTACGACTGACGCGCCAGACGAATCGAAGCGGTCTGCGGGAATGAACCGATGGTAGTAGTCGGAAAAGCCGGCAAATTCAGACGGGCACGCTGCAATTCAATGCGCGTGGCAAACGGCGACTGGCGCTGGCTGTCGGCCTCGGTGATGGCGTCAAGGCGGGCCTGCACGGCTGCCTTGTGAATGCGCGGCGAGTTGGCCCTGCTTTGCTGTACGGCGCGGCTTTGGGCCAGGGCCGCTTGCACGTTCGGGGCTTGCGGGATATTCAGGGCATCACGCAACACGGCGATTTCCGCACACTTCTGTTTGGCAAAGGCCAGCCAGCTAATCAGCTCGGCATCCAGTTTGGTTTCGCGATCCAGATCCACCGGGCTGTGCAACAGCGAACAAGAGCCCGCCACCCACAGGTTGTCGCCAAACCGCTCTTCGGCTTCCTGCAGTTGCGCCAGGGCGTTTTCCAGGTCGCAGCGCCACACGTTGCGACCATTGACCAGGCCCAGGGACAGCACTTTGTAAGTCGGCAGACGATCGAGAATGGCATGCAGCTGGTCGGGAGCCCGCACCAGGTCTACATGCAGGCCATCGACCGGCAGGCCCACGGCCAGGCCGAGGTTGTCTTCCAGGCCGCTGAAGTAAGTGGCAACCAGTTTCTTCAGTGGCGAGTACTGAAGGATGTGATACGCACGCTCGAAGGCGTTTTTCCATTCCTGAGGCAGGTCAAGCGACAGGATCGGCTCATCCAGCTGTACCCATTCCACGCCCTGCTCCGCCAGACGGGAGAGGATGTCCGCGTACACCGGCAGCAGGTTTTCCAGCAACTCAAGCTTGTCGAATGCATTGCCCTTGGCCTTGCCCAGCCACAGGTAGGTGAGCGGGCCGATGATCACGGGCTTGACCTTGTGGCCCAGGGCCAGGGCTTCGGCGGTTTCTTCGAACAGCTCGTGCCAGCTCAGTTCAAAGCGCTGGTCGAGGCTGAATTCAGGTACCAGGTAGTGGTAGTTGGTATCGAACCACTTGGTCAGCTCCTGGGCGTGCTGGCCTTTGCCGTGTTCACCACAGCAGCTGTGGCTGGCGCCGCGGGCCATGCCGAACAGGGTGTCCAGGGTCGGGCGGCGCTGCTCATCGAGGGTGGCGGCAAAACGCGGGGGGATCACGCCGAAGGTCAACGAGTGGGTCAGCACCTGGTCGTACCAGGCGAAGTCCCCAACCGGCAGCAAGTCGATGCCGGCGTCTTTTTGCAGTTGCCAGTGCGTGGCACGCAATTGGCGGCCAACGTCTTTCAACGCAGCCTGGTCGATATCACCTTTCCAGTAGGCTTCGAGGGCTTTTTTCAGCTCGCGGTCTGCGCCGATGCGGGGGAAACCAAGATTGTGTGCCAGGGCCATAACGACATTCCTTCGTGTAAGTAATGACGCAATTATCGACAGCCATAGCAACATGAGACAAACTCAACGTTTTCGTGTTGATCATCAAAGTTACTCATGGAGCCACTGTGCTGGAAATTCGTCACCTCAAAACCCTGCACGCGTTGCGCGAATCAGACAGCCTGGTAGAAGCCGCCGAGCGCCTGCACCTGACCCAGTCCGCGTTGTCCCACCAGTTCAAAGAGCTTGAAGAGCGCATGGGCATGCCCCTGTTTGTGCGCAAGACCAAACCGGTACGCTTCACCAGCGGCGGCTTGCGCCTGCTGCAACTGGCCGATGCCATGCTGCCGTTGTTGCGCGGCGCCGAGCGCGATATCGCCCGCTTGGTGGGCGGTACGGCCGGGCGTTTGCACATGGCGATTGAATGCCACAGTTGCTTCCAGTGGTTGATGCCGACTATTGACCAGTTCCGTGATGCCTGGCCCGAGGTGGAACTGGATCTGGCGTCCGGCTTCGCCTTCGCCCCGTTGCCGGCTCTGGCCCGGGGGGATCTGGACCTGGTGGTGACGTCCGACCCGCAGGAAATCGCCGGGCTGACCTATGTGCCGCTGTTTACCTACGAAGCTATGTTGGCAGTGGCCAATCAGCATCCGTTGGCCAGTAAACCGTTTATCGTGCCTGACGATCTGAGCACTGAAATCCTGATCACCTACCCGGTGGAGCGTGATCGGCTGGATATCTTTACCCGCTTCCTGGAACCGGCCGATGTGGAACCGGCCCAGGTTCGTACCTCGGAGCTGACGGTGATGATGATGCAGCTTGTGGCCAGCGGCCGTGGTGTGTGCGGGATGCCGCACTGGGCGCTGCATGAATACAGCTCGCGCGGTTATGTGAAAGCCAAGCGCCTGGGTGAGAAAGGCCTGTTTGCGACGCTGTACGCCGCGATCCGCGCCGACATGCTGGATGCCCCTTACATGCGCGACTTCTTGCTGACTGCCAAGGACACGTCGTTCTCGACGCTGGATGGCGTGAGCGCGGTGCGTTAACCAGACCAGACCGAAGCCCCTGCATCGCGGGCAAGCCCGCTCCCACCGATTAAGGGGCGCCCACTCAATGCTCTACCAAGCCCACCCCCCTGTGGGAGCGGGCTTGCTCGCGATAAGAGCGCCGCGGAGCAACAGGTACGTCCAAGTCTGGCCATCGCGGGCAAGCCCGCTCCCACCGATTAAGGGGCGCCCACTCAATTCTCTGCCAAGCCCAACCCCCTGTGGGAGCGGGCTTGCTCGCGATAAGAGCGCCGCGGAGCAACAGGTACGTCTGTAGTGGTCAACTAATCCCGGACACGACGTTAAGTTTTTTCTCGGCCTGAGCCGGCGTTAGCCCGCCATTAAATTGATGAGGCCGTATCCAGTTGTAGCGATGCATCAAATAATGACTGATGTCTCGTTGTGCCTGCTGAACCGACATATAACCCACTGAAGGTATCCACTCGGTTTTCAAGCTGCGAAATACTCGCTCCATCGGCGAGTTGTCGTAGCAATTGCCCCGGCGACTCATGCTCTGGCTGATGCGGTACCGCCACAGACGCTGACGGAAGTGGCGACTTCCATATTGCGATCCCTGATCCGAATGAAACAGCAGCCCTTGAGGCTTCCCGCGTTGCTCATAGGCCATATCCAGTGCTTTGGTGACCAAGTCAGCATCCGGGTTTCCTGATAACGCCCAGCCCACTATCCGGCGAGCATAGAGATCCATAACCACGGCCAGGTAGTGCCATTTCCCTTGCGCCCAGATGTAGGTGATGTCACCGCACCAAACCTTGTTTGGCTCGGGAACATCGAATTTACGATTCAGTGTATTTGGAATGTCAGGCCGCTCGACCGTTGCTTTTTTGTAGGCATGCGAGCCAGGCTGCTTGCTGATCAACCCCAGTTCCCGCATCAAGCCTCGCACCTTGAAACGCCCGATCTGCTCGCCATCATCCTGCATCATCGACACGATACTTCGGCTGCCAGCAGCGTTTCGGCTCTGGGTGAACAGTTCGTTGACTCGACTGCGTAATCGAATTCTCTCAACGCCCGGAGAACGCCGCCTGAGGTGATGGGCGTAGTAAGTCGAACGGGTGATTTCGAACACCTCGCACAAGCAGTCAACAGGTTCATGGGCGCTTAGCTGATGGATCAGTGCGAACGCTCGAGATCTTCCGACATCAAGAGCGCGGTAGCCTTTTTTAATATCGATTTCTCTCGTTCAAGACGGGCGATTCGGGCTTCCAGTTCCTGGATCTTTTGCTGCTCTGGGGTGAGCGCCTTGCTCTGCGGGGTGACGCCTGTGCGTTCCTGCAGAAGCTGACTGACCCAACGGCGCAGGGCCGACTCGCCAATGCCGAGTGAACGACTGGCTTCGATGCAGCTGTAATTTTGTTTGAGTACGAGGTCAGCAGCCTCGCGTTTGAATTCAGCGGAAAAGACACGACGTTGCTTGGTCATCTGACACCTCGATATGGCGAGCATTCTCGCCTAAATGAGTGTCCGGTTTCATTAGACCACTACACAATGCTCTACCAAGCCCAACCCCCTGTGGGAGCGGGCTTGCTCGCGATAAGAGCGCCGCGGAGCAACAGGTACGCCCAGGTCTGGCCATCGCGGGCAAGCCCGCTCCCACCGATTAAGGGGCGCCCACTCAATGCTCTACCAAGCCCAACCCCCTGTGGGAGCGGGCTTGCTCGCGATAAGAGCGCCGCGGAGCAACAGGTACGTCCAGGTCTGGCCATCGCGGGCAAGCCCGCTCCCACCGATTAAGGGGCGCCCACTCAATCCTCTGCCAAGCCCGCTCCCACCAAAAGACTCGGTCAGTTCTCTTCTACATTAACCAACCGACGCATATGCACCCGGTCGTAATACACCTCCCCCACGCGGATCGCACTGTCTTCCAGGCCCGACTGCTCAAACCCGCAACGCTGGTACAACGCCAGCGCCGCATCGCTGCCGGCACTGACGGTCAGTTCGATCACCTTGATTTCAGGCTCTTGCTCAGCCAGTGACAGCACCGCCTGCACCAGGTCCTCGCCCAGCCCCTGGCCACGAAAAGCACCGGTCACATACAGGCCAAACAACGTGGCCTTGTGCCGGGCATCCTCCCAGGGTTCGAAGGCCAATCCGACCATGCCCACCAGTTGCGAATCGACAAAAGCACCAAACAGGGCGCTGAGCTCATCATCCAGTTTGGCTTCCCACCAGCTCAGGGGTAATTGCTCGCGTCGGGCAATAGTCGACACAAAAGCTTCAGGGTGCAGCGCATAAGCCTCAAGCATCAGGTGGCGATATGCCTTGGCGTGTGAGGGGTCAAGCAGTTCTATAGCCATTACGGGTCCAGGTCATACGATTTTACGTTGTTCCAGCATCAGCCTCACGGCCAGTGCAGCCAGCACTGCGCCCATCACATAACGCTGCACGGCCAGCCATAGCGGGTTGCGCACAAACCACACGGCGATACCGGAGGCGAACAGGGCGATCAGCAGGTTGACCGTGAAGCTGACGCTGATTTGGGTCAGGCCCAACACAATACTCTGTGTGAACATCGAACCGTGTTCCGGGGTGATGAATTGCGGGAAGACCGACAGATAGAACACCGCTACCTTGGGGTTCAGCACGCTGGTCATAAAACCCATCATCATCAATTTCGAGGTGGAATCGGGCGCCAGTTCCTGAGCCTGAAACGGCGACCGGGCACCCGGACGCACCGCTTGCCAGGCCATCCACAACAGGTACAGGGCGCCGGCCCACTTGAGCGCCTCATAGGCCATAGGTACAGCCATAAATACAGCCGTCAGCCCCGCAGCAGCGGCAAACATGTGCACGAAAAAACCCGTAACCACACCGATCAACGACGTGACCCCGGCCCTGCGGCCCTGACAGATCGAACGCGAAATCAGATAAATCATGTTCGGCCCCGGCGTCAGCACCAGCAGCAGGCAGGCCGCAGCAAAAATCAGCAGATCATGGGCTGGAATCATCAGGCCGTCCGGGTTTGCAAGGTTTGGCGATAGAACGGCAGGACCAGATCCCGGGTCAAGGGCGCCAGAACCAGGCCGCCATCGCCTTGAGGGTCGATCCACTGCACTTCTTCAATTTCTGCCGCGGCCACTACTGGCTGACTGATATGTACCAGAAACAGCTCGGCCTGCACTTCAAAACCTGGCTCATTGACCGCCGGCGCGGCGAAATGGCCCAGCCAGGTGGCGCTGGCGGGGTCGATCACCAGCGCCAGCTCCTCTTCCAGCTCACGGGCCAGCGCATCGACCGGCTGCTCACCGGCATCGATCTTGCCGCCGGGTTGCATAAAGGCCTGGGTGCCGCGCTTGCGCACCAGCAGGGTTCGGCCATCAGGGCCGATCAATACGGCAGCGGCAATACGGATGATGTTGCAGGTTACAGGTTCAAAAGAAGTCACGGATGTCGGCCAACAGAACAGGAAGGCCTGAAAGGATTGCACGACGCGACGCCCCTGAAAATATACAGATGTCACTTTTACCCGAGCCTTCTGTATGAAGTGCCCGACTTTGGTCGGGATGCCGCCACAGATGAAATCCCGTTCAATGAATAATCTGACAGGGAGTTGGCATTTGCGTGATAGATGACCAACACTCCCCCTGCAAACCTCCGACCTGAAGAGAGGGTGCCAATGTCCTTTTTCTGTTCGTGACCACGTCAGGCATCGCCACCTGACGGAACAGACCCGCCTGAAACAGGAAACCGTATGAGCCTGTCACTGCTAAGCCGTTATGCGTTTTTTGCATTCTGCGTCATCTTCACTCTCGCCAGCCTGCCCTTTATGCACCACGAGTGGTTATGGCCCTTTACCGCCATTACCTTGGCCTTGAGCCTGCTGGGGATTTTCGACCTGCTGCAAAGCCCCCATGCGGTACGCCGCAATTACCCGATCCTGGGCAATATTCGCTATCTGGTGGAGGCCGTCCGCCCGGAAATTCGCCAGTACCTGCTGGAGTCTGACAGCGACGCACTGCCCTTCTCACGGGCGCAACGCTCGCTGGTGTACTCCCGCGCCAAAAATGAAAGCGCCGACAAGCCTTTTGGCACCCTGGTGGACGTGTACCAGCCGGGTTTCGAATTTATCGGCCACTCCATGCGCCCAGCCCCCTTGACCGACCCCGCCAGCTTTCGCGTGGTGGTCGGTGGCCCGCAATGCAGCCAGCCGTACTCGGCGTCGATTTTCAATATTTCGGCCATGAGCTTTGGTTCATTGAGCGCCAACGCGATCCGCGCCCTCAACCAGGGCGCCAAGCTCGGTAATTTTGCCCACGACACGGGTGAAGGCAGTATCAGTTCCTATCACCGTGAGCATGGCGGTGACCTGACCTGGGAACTGGGCAGTGGCTATTTCGGCTGCCGCACCTCTGACGGGCGTTTCGACCCTGAGCGTTTTGCCGCCCAGGCCCGCACCCCGCAAGTGCGCATGATCGAAATCAAGATGAGCCAGGGTGCCAAACCGGGCCACGGTGGCATCTTGCCCAAGCACAAGGTCACCCAGGAGATCGCCGAAACCCGCGGTGTACCGATGGGCGAAGACTGCATTTCGCCTTCGCGTCACAGCGCGTTTTCGACACCCATCGAGCTGATGCAATTTATCGCGCAGTTGCGTGAGTTGTCGGGCGGCAAGCCTGTAGGCTTCAAGTTTTGCCTGGGCCATCCGTGGGAGTTCATGGGCATTGCCAAGGCCATGCTGGAGACGGGCATCCTGCCGGACTTTATCGTCATTGATGGCAAGGAAGGCGGCACCGGCGCCGCGCCCGTGGAGTTCACCGACCATATCGGCGCACCGCTGCGCGAAGGTCTGCTGTTCGTACACAACACCTTGGTGGGCCTGAACCTGCGGGACAAGATCAAACTCGGCGCCAGCGGCAAGATTGTCAGTGCCTTCGATATTGCCAGCGTACTGGCCATCGGTGCGGACTGGGCCAACTCGGCCCGCGGCTTTATGTTCGCCATTGGCTGCATCCAGTCGCAGAGTTGCCATACCAACAAATGCCCCACCGGCGTGGCCACCCAGGACACCTTGCGCCAGCGTGCACTGGTGGTGCCGGACAAGGCCCAGCGAGTGTTCCAGTTTCACCGCAACACCCTCAAGGCCCTGGCCGAAATGCTCGCGGCGGCAGGCCTGGAGCACCCGGCGCAGCTCAAGGCCAAGCACCTGGTGCGACGCATGTCGGCCACCGAAATCAAACTGTTCTCGCAGTTGCATGTGTTCCTCAAGCCAGGTGAACTGCTGACCGGCGAGGTGAATGGCGAGTTCTATTCACGTATGTGGCAAATGGCCCGGGCGGACAGTTTCGAAGCCAACGAAATCGCGGTGGCCTGACCTCTCTCACTGATAAGTTCCGGGTGGCGAAACACCACCCGGTTCATTAAAACCGCCGGTATTACATAACTATTTTTCCGTATCAAATATTTGATGCCTCCCCCCTCAACACCATTCAATATTTAAACTTTTTTGCCGTCTTCTTACTTCATAGACTCGAGGAACATTAAACAACACGGACAGTTACCATGCCTGATACTCGTGCGCTGATAGACCCTGCGCAGCCCCCCGCCCCGGACGATTTGCATAAAGTCGGCATACACCATGATTTAATTAAAGCCGCCGCCCCCCTTGCCCCTCTGCCTTTAATCCCCCACTTAAACAAGCATACATTCAGTCTTCCCGCGTGGTTTCACCGCGCCACCCCCCGACAGCGCAGTCATCTGGCGTATACACAACAGATCCAGGAGTATGCATTTACCCGCGTCAGTACCTACCTCGCGCAAATAAGTACCGTTGAGGACTTTGCCGTGCCCCTGCTGGAGCAGGCCTTGGCGCAGACCTTCGGGATTGCCTGCAATGCCAGGCAAAATGTAATTACCCTCACCACCCTCAACTGGTTTACCCAAGAGGTCGAAGGCTCAACCACCCAAACCCTCCTGCAGGCGGCCCTGCATAACTTTGATGAGGACCAGGCCGTCACTGGAGGTATCCCGCGCAGGTCAAATTTGTGGGAGCAACGATCATCCGACTCCAGCGGCCCGGCACCAAAAAGAATTGATATCGAGCCAGAGGCTTTTGCCCGCTTGTGCAGGCAGCTGGATATCGGCGGTCGCTACCAGACCCACCTGAACACGCTATTTAATCCTGCCAGCACAAACGAAAAAAAAGAACTCGACCACGCCTTTCTCCAGCATGAGCGCACGGCATTAATGCTGCAGGCAGAAATTGCGCTGATAAAAGGCGATATCACTCAAAGTACTTATTCAACCCTGATGAGTTACTGCCGCGGCCAGAACCAACCGCTGTTTAACGGCCAGCCGATGACTTTCAACTTCCTGACCTTGGACGACATCCTGTTCCCCTCAATTATCCTGGCTCATGGCACGTCACTTGAACGGGGCCAACAGTGCATTATGTATACACCTGGCGACCCCGTAAGCTGCATCAAGGAATACCCCAACGTGCGGGCGGCGGCCGGCGATCTATTAAGAAAACTGCACAGCCAAAGTTACCGGGAGTTCTTTATTCATCTGGCCCCACAGAACAAAAAACTGACGTTAACAAAGCGTTTAAACAGACATTTTATCGAGGGCCATCAAGACCCGCTGCCGATGCTGCCCACGCCTGTCCAGGGCAACCTTTTCGATTACCTGTACGCACAAAAAAAACAACAACTGCTGCGTGACGCCTATTTTCTTGCCGTGCCCACCGACACGGTTGATCGATTGTCACTGCTTGACCGCCTCGAGCACTATTTCGATACAGCACTGGATGTACTTAATATGGCCGCCCTGTTTGTTCCCGGCGTGGGCGAAGTCATGGCAGTGGTCTTTGCGGCCCAGGTCATGACCGATATTTATCACGGCATTGAAGCATGGGAACAGGACGAAAAAGCCCTGGCCTGGTCGTACACCAAAAGTGTGCTTATCAATGCGGCCCTGGTTGCAGTGGCTGGCAAGCTGACCCACGAGTGGGCTAAACCGTTGCCCATTGAAAAATCACCTTTTGTCGAGGAGTTGCAAGTCATCAACTTGCCCGAGGGTAAAACCCGGCTCTGGAACCCGGATCTCAGCGCATACGAGCACGACGCACGTTTTGATGTAGCGCTCAAAGCCGACAGTAAAGGAATCTATCACCACAACGATAAAAACTACCTCAAGCTCGAGGGCAAACACTATGAACTCAAGGCCGCCACCGATGGCACTTATCGCTTGCAACACCCCACCGAGCCGACTGCCTATGCCCCGCTGATAACCACCAATGGTCAAGGTACCTGGGTACATGAAGCAGAAGATTTCACCCAATGGGCCGAACCCGCCCTGGTCAGGCGCCTTGATCCTGCGGTGCACGACCTAAGCGACAAACAGGCACTCGACATGCTGCATGCCGCGGATACTGATTCATCACATCTGCGCCAGGTTATTTACGATCAGCAATCGCCGCCGGCATTACTGGACGATTGCATCAAGCGCTTTGACACCAAGAAGCACCTGGACAATTTCATCGAGCAAATGCGTGCCGGTAATACAAAAGCCGACCCTCTCCTGCAACTGCAAGTGCTGGTTGATCCCGCTATATGGCCACCGACCAGAACCCTGCGCTGTATCGACAGCTTCGGCGCCACCATTTCACAATACGGCAACAGCAGCAGACTGCCTGTCATCCAGGTCCTCGAAAGCCAGGTTCAACGGGGGGAGTTGCTCAAGACAGTACTGCAATCCCTGGACAACGATGAAGTCAGGCTCCTGATCGGACCTGCCCCCCTGACGGGCAATGTGGTGCTGGAGCTTGATCAACAAGAGCTGCAACTGGGCAGGAAAATTGCGGAGCATGCCGAGCGGTTGCACGAAAAGTTGTTTGACTCACAGTACCGTTTGCGCCAACTGCCCGACCACCCGCTGGTCACAAACCTTGTACAAAGGTACCCGCAACTACCGGTTGCTGCGGCCAAAGAGTTGCTCAGTTCAGCAACGTCGGCCGAAATCTGGCAGTTACAAGAGGGTATTCGCGTACCGCTGCGACTTCAGGAAGAAGCCCGCACTTTTGTCCAGCAAGCCCGGTTGATGCGGGCTTACGACAGTTATTTCTTTGGTTACGAGGCCAACCCGGATACGCAAAAAATGATTTTGCACAGCCTGGAGCAAATGCCTGGATGGCCAGCTGACCTGCGCCTTGATGTTCGTGACCGGAATATTGCTGGCCCCTTGCTGGATCATGTTGGCCCGCAAGATGCGCCCACTCGTAAGGTGCTGGTCAAGCAGGGCAATCGCTACATCACCTACAACGGCCACGAAAACATGCTGCATGGGCTGGATGACATCTACGCATCCGTTCTCCACGCACTAGAAGACGAACAAAGGACTGCATTGGGCTTTACACATCCTGGCCAGGGCCAGGCACTCAAGGAAGCACTGGCAGAACGCCCACCAATGGATCGGCAAACCTTGAGCAAGGTTCTGGACCTCAAGCCTGCCACCCTGAAAAACGAGTCGCCCCTGCGACTGGCAAAAGGCCGGGCCGGGTTTGCGGCGGTCGAAACAGAAGCTGCGCGCTGTGCCCGGGCTCCGTTTGCCTGCTTGCCGGCCAGCCCCAGACGCATCAGGCATCTGAAATCCAAGCTGTTCCCCATGCATACCAATGAGGTGGTCGAAGGTTTTCTTGGCCTGCAGAGCCTTTACAGCCGCGCGGGCCTGGCCCGCCTTGAAGCGCTCAACAAGGAGTTCAAGGCCCTCAAGGACTCACTGGTCGACTGGATCAACGGACCGCTGGAAATGACTCAAATGAGTGACTCGCACATGCGCCCTGTCCACATCAGCGACAAGACACGGGTTGCCAACAAAATCATCCGATGCTGGCAGCGAAGCTCCGGGCATGAGACTGGACATCCTGGCGCAAGACTCAATATCAGCGATATCAATATCGCCAAACTTCCGGCCCTCAATGCAGACTTTAGCCACGTCACCTCGCTGCAAATGAGCAGGATGTACCTTCACAACAGCATTGACTCGTTCCTCGCACACTTCCCCAACGTGCAGGAATTGACGTTTGAGTCGGCCCGCCTCCGAGAACTTCCACCCTCACTGTTTAATTTACCTGAGTTGAAAAAGCTCCATCTGGCGGAAAATCAAATCCGTTTAAATAGCGCCACTGCAGCCAAATTGGCGGCCTTGAAAAAACTCAACGTGCTCAACCTGAGCAACAACCCGCTGGGTGTCATACCGGACTTCAGCCACATGCCAGAGCTGGTCAATCTGAACCTGAAAAATACCGGTCTGACACAATGGCCTGCAGGCATTGAGCACCTGGAGCGGCTAACCCATCTTGACCTGCGTGATAACAACCTGATCACACTTCCAGCGGGTTACTACCAGATCCCGGCCAACAGGTTGAGAAACACGTTCTTGCACGACAACCCGTTGGACAACTCGACCTTTGATGCGGTCAATGCGCACCGTGCCCGACTGGGCCTTGCCCTGGAGTCTCGCGTCCATATACCCGGGCCAAGCAGTCTGGTTGACCTGTGGCTCGACAGCAGCTTGAGCCAGGCCGAACGCGCCATGAAACAGGATATTTGGGCTGCACTGGAGGCAGAGCCGAACTCTGAAAGCTTCTTCAAGGTGATTCGCGACCTGGTTGCCAGCGCAGACTTTGAGCACAACCGCAGCCAGCTGACCGGGAGAGTCTGGAAAGTGCTGGAATGTGCGGCAGAAGACGCCGGCTACCGAGAGGAAGTATTTTCAGGCGCACTGGAAAATGAAACCTGCGTTGACCGTACTTCGACCATTTTCAGTCGCTTCGGCTTCAAGCTGTTGCTGCGCGAAGCCTTGCTTGAGGAGGGCATTCGTAAAGAGTCCAAGATGCTCAAACTGATGCGCGGCAGAGTACGCCTGCTGGAACTGGAGGACATTGCCGATACCCAGATTGCCTTGCAAACCCTTGCCTATAACGAGGCCGTGAACGAAGGTACATTGACCCCTCGCGAAATGCTGAGGCTCAAGCCTGACCCGCTCGAGGTGCAGATGATCTATCAGGTGGAGCTGGCCAAACGCCTTGATTTGCCTTGGCAACCCTCACATATGCGATTTCGGGAGCTGGCAAAAATAACCCCGGCGCAAATCGAGGAGGCTTGCCAGATTGTGCTCAACCAGGAAGCCAGGCCCGACTTCATGGCCAAAAAGCTGCTGGAACAAGAGCTGTGGCGTGACTTCATCGAGTCGGCATACAGCGGCGACATTAAAAATAGCAATGTACTGCTGGAGCAGCGTCATCACGACCTGGAGGCACTGCGCGAAAGACAGCAACAATGGGCTGATACCCAAGGCAGCGATGACCCTCCCCAACGCACGCAGCTGCAAAACAGCTTAAAACAACTGGCGCAAAGGCTGGTTATTGATGAGGCCAAGGTGTTCACCGGCGCGCCAATGCTTGATGCCGATTATTACGCAGAGCTCGGAAAAATCGACCAGCAAAAAAGAAAAACCCTGGAGCGCATTACTCAGCGCATTCTGAACAATAAACCAATGCAAACCATTTTCGAGGAATGACATCACACTCGCGGTTACAAACTGCGTCAACGCAGGACTTTGCATTCAGGCTCTTTTACCGTCACCCTGCGCGCCGCCGACAGGTGGCGCGCACTCGCTACTGCGCCCTTTTTTAATATCTTGAACTGAGTACTCACCGTGAAGCTTGACGGACGCGACCACCGCATTGATTTTTTTCGCGGGCTGGCGCTGATTTTTATTCTCTGGGACCACATCCCGCACAACCCGCTGGCCGAATTGACCGTGCGTAATTTCGGCCTTAGCGATGCGGCGGAGATCTTTGTGTTTCTGGCCGGTTATGCCGCCGTGCTGGCCTACGGCAAAATCGCCCGGCGCGACGGCTTCCTGCTTGCCAGCGTAAAAATCCTGCGCCGTGCCTGGGTGCTGTATGTGGTGCATATCTTCCTGCTGGCGGTGCTGATGGGCATCGTGTTTTTTGCCAACAGCCACGTCGAAACCCGTGACCTGGTGCAGGAAATGGGCTTGCAGTACTTCCTGAGCAACCCGCAACAGGCGCTCACCGATGAACTGCTGCTGCGCTTCAAACCCAACCTGATGGACCCGCTGCCACTGTATATCGTGCTGTTGCTGGGTTTGCCGCTGGTGCTGCCGATGCTGCTGCGCAAGGCGGGTTATGTGGTTGCCGTGTCCCTGGCCCTGTACTTGCTGGCGCCGGTGTGGAACCTGGCCGCGCAGGAAGGCGGGGTGTGGTTTTTCAACCCGATGGCCTGGCAGTTCCTGTTTATTCTGGGCGGGGCGGCGGCGCTCCACGCGCAGCAGGGCAAAGCGCCTGCAAGCCGGCCGTTATGGCGCCAGCCGTTGTTTGTGGGGGCGGCGGTTTATCTGCTGGTCACCGGGTTGTTGGCGTTGTCATGGCGATGGCCGCAACTTCACGATGCCATCATGCCGCTATGGCTGGGCGAACACCTGTATCCGATCAGCAAGACCAACCTGTCCCCGGTGCGCTTGCTGCACTTTCTGGCGCTGGCCTATGTCGTGGCCAAGGTGGTGCCCCACGGTGGCTGGCTAAACAACTGGTTTGCCCGCCAGGCCTGTCGCATGGGTCGGTATTCGCTGGAAGTGTTTTGCCTGGGGGTGATCCTGGCGCCGCTGGCCGACATGCTCAATGCGCTGGGCGGTGACAGGTTGGTGATGCAAGTGTTCAGCGCCCTGATGGGCGTCGGGATCATGGCCGTACTGGCGGCCTGGCTGGACTGGAACAAGCGTCTGAACCGCAAATAGCGGCAGCTGTTGTGGGAGCGGGCTTGCTCGCGATAGGAACGCCGCGGTGGGTCTGCCCCACCGCGATGCTTTTATCGCGAGCAAGCCCGCTCCCACCTGATCAGTTGGTCTGTGTGCGCTGAGTCGGTTGCAACTTGAACACATAGAACAGCACGGTCAGCAGAATCAAAAAGGCCGGGCCAACGAACAAGGCGATTCGGGTTTCCTCGAAGTACGCCATCAACCCAACCACCATCAGCAAGAACCCCAGAGCCGCGTAGGAGCTATACGGGTACAGCCACATGCGGTACTTCAGGGCTGCGGCTTCCTGCGGGCTCAGGTTCTTGCGAAAGCGCAGTTGCGCCAGCAGGATCATCAGCCAGGTCCAGATTGCGCCGAACGTCGCAATGGCCGTCACCCACACAAACACCTTCTCCGGCGCCATGTAGTTGAGCACTACGCCCAGCAACAGCACGGCGATCGACAGCAGCAAGGCCTGACGCGGCACGCCGTTTTTCGCGGTGGTGGCGAAGTTGGCCGGGGCCTGGCCGTTTTGCGCCAGGCTGTAGAGCATGCGACCGGTGCTGAAAATACCGCCGTTGCACGACGACAGGGCCGCCGTAATCACCACAAAGTTGATGATGCCGGCCGCGGTCTTGATCCCCAGACGCTCGAAGGTCATCACAAACGGGCTGCCCGAAGTGCCGATTTCGTTCCACGGGTAGATCGACAGAATCACGAACAATGCGCCGACGTAGAACAGCAGAATGCGCCAGAACACCGAGCCAATCGCACTCGGGATGGTCTTTTGCGGGTTCTTGGCTTCGCCTGCAGTCAGGCCGATCATCTCCACGCCAAGGTAGGCGAACATCACCATCTGCAGGGACATCAACACGCCCTGGATGCCGTTGGGCAAGAACCCGCCGTGGGTCCAGAGGTTGGAAATACCCAACGCGACGCCGTCATTGCCGAAGCCGAACGCGATAATGCCGATACCGCCGAACACCATCGCAATAATGGTGACGATCTTGATCAGGGCAAACCAGAACTCGAACTCGCCAAACGCCTTGACCGCGATCAGGTTGATCGAGCCCATGCTGATCAACGCCGCCAGGGCCCAGATCCAGCGCGGTACATCGGGGAACCAGATGCCCATGTACACCGCCACGGCGGTGATTTCTGCGACGCAGGTCACCAGCCACAGGAACCAGTAGTTCCAGCCGGTCAAAAAGCCGGCCAACGGGCCGAGGTAATCCTGTGCGTAGCGGCTGAACGAGCCGGCCACCGGGTTGTGTACGGCCATTTCGCCCAGTGCGCGCATGATCACCAAAATGGCCAGGCCACCGATGATATAGGACAGCATGATGGCCGGCCCGGCCATTTCAATGGCCTTGGCCGAGCCCAGGAACAGGCCTACGCCGATACAGGCGCCAAGTGCCATCAGGCGAATATGGCGCTCGCCCAGTTCACGCTTGAGTGGGCCGCCTTGCACGGTGTCACCGTGGGGCGGGTGGTTGCCGACTGGCATAAAAGTACAACCTCGTATTGTTATTGGGTATACATCAACAAAGCGCTCGAAAAGACCGGCGGATCACCCGTCCTGTCTTTTGATCAGCCCTGGCTTTGTAGGCCGTTGGATCAAAAGAGAAATGCCCTGCTGAGATCGGCGGCGAGTATTGCACAGGGTTGGTGCACAGTCATGCCCCTACCTAGGACCTATTTACCCGCCGTAAGGGCTCTATTCCTGCACTTACACGCAAACGCCCCACGAGGCCTGCATCTCGGATTTGCAGGTTTGAGCCTTACTCAATAGACCTTGCTTACAGAATTATCAGATAAGCCCCACAAATTTTTCGCCTGCATCCTCCAGCGTCTACGCTTCTATCAAGCGCAACCAATATGCGTAAGTGGATCTGTCGACTATGGGCGTACTGTGGAATTCCGGCACCCGCAAGACAAGGGCAGCATCAGCAACCAAGGACGATTCTGTACCGACGCCCAACGTGCCAAAACCCTGGCGTTATGGCTGGTTTGTGTTCGCCCTGATCGTGCTCGGCGCACTGGTTGTGCTGGGGTTTGTGATTGCCCAGGAGGTGCGCAGTTCCAGACTGCAAGCCCGCGAGTTCAGCCGCTTTGCCGCGTCCCTGAGCTACTCGATGCATGCAGGGCCGAGCGATGCGATGTTTTACCCGGGCGAAGGGCCCTTCGATAAACGCTTGGGTTACAGCGCTCTGGGCGACTTTCTGCCGCGCCTGCAAAAACGTGACTACGTCATCACCGAACAAAACCGCTTTTCACCAGCGCTGATGAGCTATAGCGAGAAAGGTTTTTTCGTACCCTACCCAGAAAAAATCCAGACCGGACTATCAATCACCGACTGTGCAGGCAGCGCGCTGTATCAGTACAACTACCCGCAGCAGCTTTATTCGAGCTTTGCCAGCATCCCCCCGCTGGTGGTGCACAGCTTGCTGTTTATTGAAAACCGCGATCTGCTCGACCCCCAGCAACCGCAGGCCAACCCTGCCGTGGACTGGCCGCGCTTTGCAATGGCCGCCTACTCCCAGGCGGCAAAGCTGCTGCACCTGCCGGGGCAATCAGCCGGCGGCAGTACCCTGGCCACCCAACTGGAAAAGTACCGGCACTCCCCCGATGGCCTGACCCTGTCGGGCGCTGAAAAATTGCGCCAGATGATTTCGGCCAGCGTGCGCGCCTATCAGGGCGGCCCGCAAACCCTGCCCGCCCGGCAAAAGGTGGTGCGCGATTACCTCAACAGCGTGCCGCTGTCGGCGGTGCCCGGCCACGGCGAAGTCCACGGCATGGCCGAAGGGTTGCGGGTGTGGTACGGCGCCGACTTCAATCAGGTCAATGAACAGTTGAGCAGCACCGCCACGGATGCCAAAAGCCTGGCGTCTAGAGGCCTGGCCCTGCGCGAGGTGCTGTCGCTGATGATCGCCCAGCGTCGGCCGTCGCATTACCTGGCCAAGGGTCGTGATGAACTGGCGCAACTGACCGACAGCCATATCCGCCTGCTGGCACAAAACAATGTGATCGACCCGCCACTGACCGCCGCCGCGCTGGCCAGCCGCGTGACTTACCGTGACTGGGCGCAGGCGCCCACCCTGCAACCCAATGAAACCAATAAGGGCATCAGTGTGGCCCGCAGCCGTCTTTCGGTGCTCCTCAAACGCCCCCTGTATGACCTTGACCGCCTTGACCTGTCAGCCACCAGCACCTTGCAGGGCGACTTGCAAAGCCAGGTCAGCGACTACCTGCGCCAGCTGGCAGATCCGGCTTTTGCCGGCAAAATCGGCCTGCTCGGCCCCTACCTGCTCACCCCTTCCAGCACCGCGCAAGTACGCTACAGCTTCACCCTGTTCGAGCTGACCCCGGATGGCGCACGGGCCCGGGTGCAGACCGACAGCACCGACCAGCCCTTCGATATCAATGAAGGCAGCAAACTGGAGCTGGGCTCCACTGCCAAGCTGCGGGTGCTGACCACCTATCTGCAGATCATTGCCGAACTGCATGACCGCTATGGCGGCCAATCCAGTGCCTCGCTGAAAAAAATCATCACCAACGACCAGGATCCGATCACCCGCTGGGCGCTGGCGTACCTGGTCGACAACCCCAAGGCACAACTGGCCCCCATGCTGGATGCCGCGCTCAACCGCCAGTATTCCGCCAACCCCGGCGAAGGTTTTTTTACCGGTGGTGGCATGCATCACTTCCACAACTTCCGCAACCAGGACAACAACCGCGTTGCCACGCTGCGCGATGCCATCCGCGAATCGATCAACCTGCCGTTTGTGCGCCTGATGCGCGACGTGGTGCGCTACACCAGTTATCAATCGCCGAGCAACAACGCCGACCTGCTCAGCGACGACCGCAACCCGCTGCGCCAGGAGTACCTGAGCCGATTCGCTGACCGCGAAGGCACTACCTTTATGCTCAAGTTCTGGAAGAAATACCGCGCCAAGGACTCCAAGGCCCGCCTCGAAACCTTTCTGGACAGCATGCACCCCACCGCCATCCGCATGTCGGCGGTGCATCGCTACCTGTTCCCCCATGCCGACCAGGCCACCTTCAACCGCTTTGTACGCTCGCACTTGACCAGCGACAAAATCACCGACGAGCGCCTGACCAAGCTGTACCAGGGCTATGGCCCCGGCGCCTACAACCTGCCCGATCAGGGCTATATCGCCAAGGTCCATCCGCTGGATCTGTGGCTGCTGGGGTATTTGCTCAACAACCCGCAGGCCACCTTCCAGCAAGCCGTAAGCGCCAGCGAACATGAACGTCAGGAGGTTTACAGCTGGCTGTTTAAAAGCCGGCACAAGAGTGCCCGCGACAGCCGCATCCGCACCATGCTGGAAATCGAAGCCTTCCTGGATATCCACCAGCGCTGGCAAAAGGTCGGCTACCCCTTTGACCACCTGGTACCTTCCCTTGCAACGGCACTGGGCAGTTCTGGGGATCGGCCTGCGGCGCTTTCCGAGCTGATGGGGATCATCCTCAACGATGGCGTGCGTTTGCCGGTGTTGCGCATCGATACCCTGCATTTCGCCGCCGATACACCCTACGAAACCCGCTTGATCAACGACCCCGACGCTGGCGTGCGGGTTATGCCCAGCGAAGTCGCCACGGCCCTGCGCGAGGCCCTGTCACAAGTGGTGGATGCCGGTACGGCGCGGCGGGTGTCAGGCAGTTTCAAACTCGATGACGGCACACCGCTGGCCATGGGCGGCAAAACCGGTACCGGCGACAACCGTATCGAAAGCATGGGCGCTGGCGGACGTATCCTCAGCTCCAAGTCGATCAATCGCACAGCCACCTTCGTGTTTTATATCGGCGAGCATCACTTCGGCACCTTGACCGCGTTCGTCCCGGGGCGCTCGGCCGAGGCCTTCAAATTCACTTCTGCCCTGCCGGTGCAAGTGCTCAAGGGCATGGCACCAATCCTCACGCCCTACCTGCAACCCGGTACCAACACCTTGTGCCAGGCGCCAGCGCCGGTGCGAACCGCAGCAAAATAGCCAACCTGTGGCAGCAGGCTTGCTCGCGATCCAGGCAGCGCGGTGTTTCAGTTAAGCCGCGTCGATGCCATCGCGAGCAAGCCCGCTCCCACAGTTATTAGCGCCTGTTGAGAATCATTACCGTTCGTCGACTGGGTTTTTACATTTCTTAAGATATATCTTAAGTTATGTCTAACTTAATGAGAGAGCGAAAAGACAATGAGAGACCATCATCCCCATCACCGCGAACATGGCGCGGGTCAAGACGGCTTCGAAAAACGCCCCGGTCGCGAACGCGGTGGCCGCGGGCCCCGGGTCTTTGCCCCGGGTGACTTGAAACTGCTGCTGCTGGCGCTGATCGCCGAGCAGCCCTGCCACGGCTACGACCTGATCCGCCAGATCGAAGGCCTGTTCGACGGCGCCTACAGCCCTAGCCCCGGTGTGATCTACCCCACACTGACCTTCCTTGAAGAGAGCGAGCTGATCCAGGGCGACGCCGAAGGCGGGAAAAAACGCTACACCGTGACCGACGCCGGTCGCCAGTTCCTCAGCGATCAGGCCGTGGCGCTGGACGGCGTGCGGATGCGCATCGATGTGAGCAAGCGCTCCCTGCGCGGCCATGACCGCCCGGCCGAGATCCACGAGGCCATCCACAACCTGCGTCACGCCCTGCAAATGCACCACGGCCGCTGGAACCCGGCCGAAATCCTGCGGGTGCGCGACTTGCTCAACAACACCGCCAAAGCCATCGTCGACGGCCCCGCTGCCGCCCAGGAGAACGCGCAATGAATGCTGCCACCCCCCAGGTCATCCACCGGGTCATGCATGAAATCAAACGTCGCAAACTTGAAGTGCTGCGCGTGGTCGACCTGACCCCGCGCATGCGCCGCATAACCGTGGGTGGCCCGCAGCTCGCGGGGTTTGTCAGCCTGGGCAGCGATGACCATGTAAAACTGTTTTTCCCCCAGACAGCCGAAGAGCAAACCGCGCTGGAAACCCTGGAGCTGGGCGCCGGGCAAAAGGGCAACATGCCACCGATGCGCGACTACACCCCGCGTCGCATTGACCTGGACACTCTTGAACTGGATATCGATTTCGTGTTGCACGGTGACGGCCCTGCCGCCACCTGGGCCGCCCAGGCCACGCCCGGGCAATACCTGCATATCGGCGGACCGCGCGGCTCGATGGTGGTGCCGGACATCTTCGACAGCTACCTGCTGATCGGCGATGAGACCGCGCTGCCGGCCATCGCCCGGCGCCTTGAGGAACTGCCTGCCAACCGCCGTGCCCTGGTGGTGGTCGAGGTGGAAAACGCACAGGAGGAACAACCCCTGCACAGCGCGGCAACGGTCGACGTGATCTGGGTACACCGCGATGTGCCGGGCGAGGACCTGCTCAAGACCGTCGAACTGCTGAGCATTCCTGAGGGTGAACTGTACGCCTGGATAGCCACCGAAAGCGCACTGTCGCGCAAGGTGCGCCGGGTATTGCTCGACACTCATGGTTTGAATGAAGAGTTCGTCAAGGCTGTGGGCTATTGGCGCCTGGATGACAGTACCGAAGAGTAAGACACACCGCTAAATCCCGTGGGAGCGGGCTTGCTCGCGATGGCAACAACGCGGATTGCCTGATGCGCCGGAGGGTGCTATTGCGAGCAAGCCCGCTCCCACAAAAGCTGGAAGCATCAAGATCGCGCGCCCCGCCAGCGATCCACCGCCATCACCGCCACGGCCACGGCCACAAACCCCGCCAGAATCCCGCCCGCATTGATAAACGTCTGCCCATAGCCCAGCTTTTCGACATCGACAAACGGATACGGGTACACACCCAGCAAGTGCCCGCGCAGCAGGATGTAGGCGAAATACAGCAACGGATACAGCACCCAAAGCCCGATATGACTCAGACGCAACAACCCCTTGGGCACGCAAAACCACCAGTACAACGCAAACAGCACTGGCATCACGTCATGCAATATTTCATTGGCCAGCCATTGCAGGCCTTCGGGTTGCCAAAGCTGACGCAGCAACAGGCTGTACGCCGCACCCACCACGACAATGCTTACGGCAATACCGCTGCTGACCCACGGCTGCAAGAAAAACGCCCTGCCTTTTGACGGGCGGTTATCTGCCGCATAAGTCAGCACGCAGGCAGCCAGGGTATTGGTCAAAATGGTGAAAAAGCTGAAGTAACTCAGCAGCCCGCCCACCACACTCGCCCCGCTTTCCCAGCGGGCCAGCAGCACCAGCTCAAGCTGAATCGCCAGGCCAGTCCAGCCCAGGATCGCCAACAGCAAGCAAAGCCGGTGCTTTGACAAAGCACTCATCGGCCGATCACAGCTCGCGTTTGGTACGCGCGTATTTCACATAGAGTTTTTCGACCTTTTCCCGCGCCCAGGGGGTTTTGCGCAGGAACGTCAAACTCGACTTGATGCTCGGGTCGCTTTTGAAGCAGCGAATATCAATGCGCTCGGCCAGCCCCTGCCACTCGTAATGCGCCACCAGCGCAGTGAGGATCTGTTCCAGCGTCACGCCGTGCAATGGGTTGTTGTTGGGTTCAGTCATGACGGGCCTTTAAAGCAAAAGAGAGAAAGCCGCGCACCTTAGCCGAGCACCTGCTCAGGGGGAAGTGCATTTGCAATCCAGCAAGTCTAGCCGTGACCCGGGGTCGAAATGAAAGTTCCGCTTTGCCAGATTAAAGTGATGTTATATTGTAACTATTACTGTCCAATCGAAGAGCGCTCAGCGCCGCTTTCTTTCGTCACCTTGCCAAGGAACTTGCAATGTCCTCCCCTGCTTTCCCGCGTCACTTGCGACGCCTTCGTCTAACGCCGCTCGCCACCGCACTGCTGCTCGCCTCCCCGGCCTACGCCCTCGACCTGCCGGAGCAAGTTATTACCGGCAACCCCTTGGGCAACACCCAACTGGCGTCGCCCACCACCGTACTGGAAGGCGACGACCTGACCCTGCAACAGCAAGGCAGCCTGGGCGAAACCCTCAATAAACAACCGGGCGTGTCTTCGTCCTACTTCGGCCCGGGCGCCAGCCGACCGATCATTCGCGGCCTGGATGGCGACCGCATTCGCATCCTGCGCAACGGCGTCGGGGCACTGGATGCCTCGTCGCTGTCTTACGATCACGCCGTGCCGCTGGACCCGGTCAACGTTGAGCGCATCGAAATCGTCCGGGGCCCGGCCGCCCTGCTGTACGGCGGCAACGCCATCGGCGGCGTGGTCAATACCTTTGACAACCGCATCCCCACTGCCGCCATCGACGGCATTCACGGTGCAGGCGAACTGCGCTACGGCGGCGCCGACACCACGCGCAGCAGCGCGGGCAAGCTGGAAGCCGGTGATGGCACCTTCGCCCTGCATCTGGATGCCAATGCCCGCGAGTTCAATGACCTGAAAATCCCGGGTTATGCGCGCAGCCGTCATGCGCCTGAAAGCGAAGATGCTGACGAGAAAAAAGGCCGTTTGGGCAACAGCAATGGTCGTCAGGACGGCGGTGCTGTGGGCGGTTCCTACACATGGGAGGATGGTTACGCAGGCTTGTCGTACAGCACTTACGACGCCAACTATGGCTCACCGGCGGAGCAGGATGTACGCATCCGCATGAAGCAGGATCACTACGCCTTCGCCTCTGAAATCCGCAACCTGCAAGGCCCGTTTAGCTCGCTGAAAATAGACGCCGGCTACACCGATTACGAACACCGCGAAATCGAGGGCGGCGAAGTTGGCACCACGTTCAAGAACAAAGGCTACGAAGCCCGCGTAGAGGCGCGCCATGTGCCGATTGGCCCGGTTGAGGGGGTGATTGGCGCGCAGGTCAATCGCAACGAGTTCTCGGCCCTGGGCGAAGAAGCCTTTGTGCCACAGACCGACACCAACAGCGGTGCGGTGTTTGTGCTCGAAGAGCTGCAAGCCACCGAGCGCCTCAAGCTCAGCCTCGGCGGGCGTCTTGAACGCACCGTGGTCGACCCGGATGCCAAGGGCAACGAACGCTTTGCCGCGGCCGACCGCTCCAAAAGCTTCACCGCGGGCAGCCTGTCTTCGGGTGCCGTATTTACCCTCACCCCGATCTGGTCGCTGGCCGCCACCCTGGGCTACACCGAACGCGCCCCGACGTTCTACGAGCTGTACGCCAATGGCGCCCACGTCGCCACCGGCACCTACGAAGTGGGCAACGCCAATCTGTCGAAAGAAAAAGCCGTGTCCAGCGACCTGGCCCTGCGCTTTGACAATGGCACCCACAAAGGCAGCGTCGGCGTGTTCTACAGCCATTTCTCCAACTACATCGGCCTGCTGGGCACAGGTCGTACGCTGAACGACGAAGGCGAACCGGATGCCGACGGCATTCCGGAATACACCTACTCCGGGGTTAGGGCACGCTTCACCGGCTTTGAAGCCAAGGATCACTGGAAGCTAGGTGAAAACGCCTACGGCAAATTTGCCCTGGAGTTGTCCGGCGATTACACCCGTGCCACCAACCTCGACACTGGCGAAGCCTTGCCTCGTATCGCCCCCCTGCGACTGAGCAGCGGCCTGCTATGGGAACTGGACCGCTGGCAAGCGCGAGTGGACGTCGAACACGCCAGCAATCAGGGCCGTGTGCCGGCCAATGAATCGGGCACCGATGGCTACACAACCCTGGGCGCCAGCGCCGGTTATCACTTCGATGTGGGCAGCAGCCAGTGGCTGGCGTTTGTCAAAGGCGACAACCTGACCAACCAGACCGTGCGATATGCCAGTTCTATTTTGCGCGACATTGCCCCCGCACCAGGACGCGGCATTGAGGTCGGCCTGCGCACCACGTTCTAAGCTGCACAGCAGTAAATACGCGGCCTGCAACCAAGGTGGGGCGCGACAAAAGAGCCCTGGGACGAACCGTCGCAGCACACTGTTACGGAATCAGAAATGATCCATGTCACTTAAAGTGCTGTTTCTAAACGTTTCGGGGCTTTATCATTTCCGCATAAAGGGCTGAAACGATTCATTCTGCCCTTATCCTGAAGGGTTAGTCCTGCCTCTCAAGACAGCGCTACCCACTGCCACAGCCATACCTATAAAGACTCGCATCTCGACCTATGTCCACATTCCTGAATATGCGCAAACACAGCGCGATGCTTCCTGTTGCCGGGCAAAAAGCCCTGGCGCTGATCGGCGGCATTACCGCTCTGGGCCTGGCTACTTGCGTGCAGGCGGCCCCCGCTTTTGACGCCGACTCCAAATGGATGCTCGGCGATTGGGGCGGTACCCGTAGCGAACTGGAAAAGCAGGGTTACTCCTTTTCCCTCGACTACGTAGGCGAAGTCGGCTCCAACTTGCACGGCGGCTATGACCATGATCGTACGGCGCGCTACAGCGACCAGTTCGGCCTGGGCACGCACCTGGACCTGCAAAAGATCCTGGGCTGGGACGACGCTGAATTTCAGCTGACCATTACCCACCGCAGCGGCAACAACATCAGCAACGATCGCATCAACGATCCGCGGGTGGGCGGCTTTACTTCGGCCCAGGAAGTCTGGGGCCGCGGCCAGACCACGCGCCTGACGCAAATGTGGTACCAGCAGAAGTTCTTCGACCAGAAGCTCGACATCAAGGTCGGCCGCTTTGGCCAGGGCGAGGATTTCAACACCTTCCCTTGCGACTTCCAGAACCTGGCGTTCTGCGGCTCGCAGGTCGGTAACTGGGCGGGCAGCATCTGGTACAACTGGCCCGTCAGCCAGTGGGCCCTGCGGGTCAAGTATCACCTGACCCCCGAGCTGTACGCACAGGTCGGCGCCTATGAGCAAAACCCGTCCAACCTGGATCGCGGCAACGGCTTCAAGCTCAGCGGCAGCGGCACCCAGGGCGCGGTGCTGCCGATCGAACTGGTATGGACGCCAAAAATTAATGGCCTGCCAGGGGAATACCGCGCGGGTTACTACTACAGTAATGCCAAGGCAACAGATGTTTACAAAGATGCCAATGGCCAGCCCGCCGCGCTGACGGGTGAAGCGTATCGCAGCAGTTCAAGCAAACACGGGATGTGGCTGGGTGTGCAACAGCAGCTCACAACCCGCGCCAGCGATCAGTCGAGGGGCTTGAGTGTGTTCGCCAATGCCACTATGCACGACAAGAAAACCAATGCCGTGGACAACTATGTCCAGGCGGGCGTCGTCTATAAAGGCGTGTTCGATGCACGACCAAAAGACGACATCGGCTTTGCTATGGCCCGCGTGCACGTCAACCCGGCTTACCGCAAGAACGCCCAGGCCAGCAACCAGGCCCGGGCCATCTACGACTTCGACAACCCCGACTACCTGCCACCCCAGGACACTGAATACAGCGCCGAGCTGTACTACGGCGTCCATGTGACCAACTGGCTGACCGTTCGACCGAACCTGCAATACATCCGTCACCCGGGCGGCGTCAGCCAGCTGGATGACGCGCTGATTGGCGGTCTGAAAATTCAAAGTTCGTTCTGACAAACGGACTGCAACGGCAACCTTGAAGGTTGCCATCAAGAACCTATTTAGCTGATTCACTCCCGTGCCAGTTCGTCCCTTAAAGACCCACTCTCGCGGGAACACCTCTAACGTAACGGAGAACCACACTATGAGCACTGAAGGTGCTTTCAGTCGAAGCCGCCTGCTACCGAGCCTCCTCGGTATCTTGCTGCTGCTAATGGGCCTGGCCATGTTGGCCGGGGGTATCAAACTGGTCACGCTGGGCGGGTCGTGGTACTACCTGCTGGCCGGGATCGGTTTTGGCTTGTCGGGCGCACTGCTGATTGCCGGGCGCCGCGCCGCACTGACCCTGTACGCACTGGTACTGTTCGCCAGCACCGTATGGGCACTGATGGAAGTGGGTCTGGACTGGTGGCAACTGGTGCCACGCCTGGCCCTGTGGTTCGCCATCGGTATCGTTCTGCTGCTGCCGTGGTTCCGTCGTCCGGTCCTGCGCGGTCAGTCGGCACCGGCTGCTACCGGCGCACTGAGCGTTGCCGTGGTTCTGGCAGGTGCTGCTGCACTGGCCAGCCAGTTCACCAGCCCGGGTGAAATCAAGGGTCAACTGGACCGTGATGCGGTTCCTGGCATGACCAACACCGCACCGGCCATGCCCGACGGTGACTGGCAGTCCTATGGCCGTACCGGCTATGGCGACCGTTACTCGCCGCTGAAAGAAATCACCCCTGAGAATGCCCACAAGCTGGTTCCAGCCTGGACATTCCGCACCGGTGACATTCCTGGCGAAGGCGATCCCGGCGAAACGACCGCCGAGAACACCCCGCTGAAAGTCAACGGCATGCTGTATGTGTGTACCCCGCACAGCCAGGTGATTGCCCTTGACCCGGACACCGGCAAGGAAATCTGGCGTTACGATCCGAAGATCAGCACCCAGAACGCTGAAAACTTCAAAGGCTGGGCACACATGACCTGCCGCGGCGTGAGCTATCACGACGAAAACGCCTACGCCAAAGCCAGCACCGAACAAAGCGCTGCCGAGCCTGCTGCTGCCACTTCGAGCAACTCGTGCCCACGTCGCCTGTTCCTGCCGACTGCCGACACCCGCCTGGTCGCCATCAACGCCGACACCGGTAAAGTCTGCGAAGACTTCGGTGACCACGGCTCGGTAGACCTGCGTCACAACATCGGCAGCTTTGCGCCAGGTGGCTACTACTCCACTTCGCCACCTGCCGTGACCAAAGACCTGGTGGTGATTGGCGGCCATGTGACCGACAACATCTCCACTGACGAGCCATCCGGCGTCATCCGTGCGTACGACGTACGTACCGGCAAGCTGGTCTGGAACTGGGACAGCGGCAACCCGGAGAAAACCACTCCGATTGCTGAAGGTGAAACCTACACCCGTAACTCGCCAAACATGTGGTCGATGTTCGCCGTCGACGAAGACCTCGGCATGCTGTACCTGCCGATGGGCAACCAGATGCCTGACCAATATGGTGGCGACCGTACTGAAGATTCCGAGCGTTATGCCGCTGGCATCACGGCCCTGGATATCAAGACCGGTAAAGTCCGTTGGTACCGTCCGCTTACTCACCATGACCTGTGGGACATGGACGTAGGTGGTCAGCCTACCCTGATGGACCTGAAAACCGCCGATGGCGTGAAACCGGCCCTGCTGGCTTCCACCAAACAAGGCAGCATCTATGTGATGGACCGTCGCACTGGCGAAGCCATTGTGCCGATCACCGAGGTCCCTGCTCCGGGCGGCGCTGTAGAGGGTGACCACACGTCCCCTACCCAGCCACGTTCGGACCTGAACCTGATCCCGCCGGTACTGACCGAGCGTGACATGTGGGGCGTAACACCGTTTGACCAGATGCTGTGCCGGATCAACTTCAAGTCCCTGCGTTACGATGGCATGTACACCCCGCCATCGCTGCAAGGCTCGATCGTGTATCCAGGCAACTTCGGCGTGTTTGACTGGGGCGGCATCTCGGTTGACCCGGTTCGCCAGATCGCTTTCCTGAACCCGAGCTACATGGCGTTCACCTCCAAGCTGGTTCCGCAGGCCGACGTGGCTGCAATGGGCCCGCGCAAAGGCGAAACTTCGGGCGTACAACCGAACAAGGGCGCACCTTACGGCGTGATCCTGGAGCCTCTGTTGTCGCCAGTCGGCCTGCCTTGCCAGGCACCGGCGTGGGGCTACGTTGCGGCGGTCGACCTGACCAACAACAACGTGATCTGGAAACACAAGAACGGCACCGTGCGTGACAGCTCGCCGGTTCCGATCCCGTTGCCAATGGGCGTACCTAGCCTGGGCGGCACCGTTACCACTGCCGGTGGCGTTGCGTTCCTGAGCGGTACCCTGGACCAATACCTGCGTGCTTACGATGTAAGCAACGGTAAAGTGCTGTGGGAAGGTCGTCTGCCTGCTGGCGGCCAAGCCACCCCAATGACCTACACCGGCAAGGACGGCACGCAATATGTGCTGGTCATGGCGGGCGGTCACGGTGGCCTGGGCACCAAAAAAGGTGACTACATCATGGCATTCAAACTCGCTGAGTAAGCTTTACAGCGGTTTGTGAAAAAGGCGGCTATCGAGAGATAGCCGCTTTTTTTGTGGGCGGCAAAACAAGACAAACCTCACCTGACGCCCCGCCCCCTAGGGTGTTTCATAACAACAATCAGTCATGTCCTACTCAAAAAAAGCCGTTCTCCCGCATACACGCTGACCACAAGAAGCTGAAAGTTGCTCCCTTGGCATGCGAACAGCATCCCAACACCGTTATAAGCCATCTGTTCTGCCCTGACCCGCCAGCCATAAACTTCATCAAGAGCAACACAGATGCCCAACCTGCACCTGCCTTTGTTGACCTGCATCTCCTGCATGGCCGTTCTTTTGGCGCAACTGGGCATGATGATGTACTTGCCTGCGCTACCGCTCATTGCCCAATCACTGAACACCACCCCGAGCCTAGCGTCTTTATCGCTGCCTGTGTATCTGCTGGGCATGGCTTTGCCGATGTTGCTATGGGGCAAGTGGGGAGCTGCCTGGGGTATCAAGCCGGTCTTGATTACCTCGCTCTTGCTGTTCAGCGCAAGCAGTCTGCTGCTGACTTTTTGCGCACAACTCGAGAGCTTTCTCACCCTGCGATGTGTGCAAGGCGTCGGCGCCAGCGGCATGTCCGTAATGGCTCGATCGCTGGTAGCCCAACACTTCAAGGGGGATACACTCGCCAAAGCACTCGCGTGGTTATCCATCGCTTTCGTTGTTTCGCTCGGGATCGGGCAATTCTTCGGGGCGGTTTTAATAAGCGCCTTTGGCTGGCCCACCACCTTCTGGTGCCTTGCCATTGGCGCAATTATTCATGCCGGGGTTGTTTACCGTCATTTGCCGGATTTTAACCCGGCAAACAACACCCCGGCCCGCTGGCGGCACTACCTGACGATAGTCCGTCACGCAGGGTTCCTGCGACCGGCACTGACCGGCGGGTTGGGCTACGGGATCATTGTCGGTTTCAATACGGCAGCCCCTTCGGTTTTTCAAGCAACTTATGGCTGGTCGACAAGTGATTACGGCACTTTGGGCTGGGCGATCAGCCTTGCCTATGTATTGGGGTCGCTGAGCGTCAATCGCTATATGTTGAGCCGTGGCCAATCTCAACTGAGTGCCATCGCTACAAGCATTATGGTGCTTGCCGGTATCGTCATGCTGCTGGGGGTCGTTAGCGACCCCACGCTCGCCGGGCTGTTGTGGTTGCCGTACTGCTTTATCGTTTTCGGCCAGGCCATCAACTATCCCGTAAGCCTGTCAGAAGCCAGCGGCAACTCCCCTGTTGATGGACCGTATTCAATGGCACTCTGCGGATTGATTCATCAGTTGGTTGCAGCCTGTGTTGGCGTGATCATCAGCTTGATCGGTGTGCAAAACCCGCTCTATCTGGCCATTATCTGCCTGCTGCTGGCCGCTGCAGTGCGGGGGTTAAACATCATCAAGCCCACCCCGTGAACGGTTCGGCCAGCCATTTTTGCAGCACGCGACCAACCGATCAGACCGTAGCCCGCAACTCCCACACCCAGGCCTCGAACGCCACGGCATCCATCGGCCGACTGATCAGATAGCCCTGGGCCGTGTCACAGTGCCAGCGCTCCAGCAGTTCAAGGGTATGTTGATACTCCACGCCTTCCGCCACCACCTTGAGCCCCAGGTTGTGGCTCATTTCGATGGTCGAGCGCACGATCACCGCGTCTTCGCTGGTTTCGTCAAGGTTGCGGATAAACGACTGATCGATTTTCAGCTCCTGAACCGGCAGGCGCTTGAGGTGCGCCAGCGACGAGTAACCAGTGCCGAAGTCATCCACCGACAAACTAATCCCTCCGTCACGCAGCTTTTCAAGCACGCTGAGCGAGTGTTCGGGGTCGCGCATCGCCGTGCTTTCGGTGATTTCGAAGATCAGTTGCTCGGCCGACAACTGATAACGCTTGAGCAGGCGCTCAACGGTCAGCAACAGGTTTTCACCGTGCAAATCCTCCGCCGAAATATTCAGCGACAGCTGCAGGTGCATGCCTTTGCGGTTCCACTCGGCCAACTGGCGGATGCCTTCCTCGATGACCCAGCCCGTGAGCAGGAACATGCTGCCCGTGCGCTCCGCCAGGGGGATAAATTCCGCCGGTGAAACCATGCCCAGTTCCGGGTGCTGCCAGCGCAACAACGCTTCGGCCTGACGCACATGGCCACTGCGGATATCCAGTTTGGGCTGGTAATGCAACTGCAACTGGCCTTCGCTGGCGGCACTGCGCAAGTCCCTGATCAGCTGGATGTGCCGCTGATGGGCGAGGTCGCGGTCCTGCTGGTACACCTGCAAATAACCCGGCAAGGCGGCATCGCGGCGGGCAATTGCGGCCCGGTTGATCAGTTCTTCGGCGCTCTGCCCATTGAGCGGGTACACCGCAATGCCCATGCAGACTTCCAGCGCCACCTCATGCCCGTCGATGCTCAGCGGACGCTTGAGCAATGCGTACAAGCGATCAGCCATCGCCACGCCCACATCGATCTGGGTGCTTTCAAGCAGTAACAAGAACTCGTTGCCGGTGATGCGTGCCGCGGTATCGCGTTCACGCAGGGCGTCGAGCATCACGCGGGCGGATTCACGCATGATCAGCTCCACCCCCTCGGGGCCGAAGCCTTCATTGATCACCCGATAGTTTTCGATCCCCAGGTAAATCAGCACCACGCTACGCCTTGCACTGATGGCACTGCCCAGGCGTTCCATGGCCAGGGCACGGTTGGGCAAGCCGGTCAGCGGGTCGTGCAGGGCGTTATGGGCCAATTGCTGTTCGCGTACGGCAATCCCGCTTTGCATGGCGTTGATCGCCCGGGCCAGAAACCCCAGTTCGTCCCTGCGTGTGAGCTCCACCCGCGTTTCGTAGTTGCCCCGACCAATGCGCTGCGCCGCCTCCGCCAGCAGGCTGACCGGGCGCGACACTGCCCGTGCCAGCCATAAGGCGCCTAACAATGAAGCCAGCAAGGCCCCCAGGGATATCCACAGAAACTTGCGATCCAGCGAGTTGAAGGCCTGCATCGTCTGATCCAGCGGGCTTTGCAGTACCGCCATGACCTGGCCGTTGTCCGGGTCGCCGGAATTGGCCAGTTGCAGCATCTGGCCCAGAAAGCGCTGGCCGTTGAATTCGCTGAAGTGGATCGCCGCGCCCGGCGTGTGCTCCTGCACGAACTCAATGATGCTGGCGCTCATAAAGTCCGGCTGGGTGCTGCTCAATATGCCGCTTTCGCCTGGTTTGACCGTCATGAACGACACTTCAAGGTTGCTAAGGGAACTCAACTCATGGGCAAACACGTCGTCCATCGGCATCCCCGAGACCACGCGCACCACGGGTAAAGGCGCCAGCACCACCCCTTGCACCAGCATGTAGGGGCGCCCCGCGAGGATGCCGATGACCATGGTTTGCGTGTTGCGACGGGCCAGCCGCAGGGCCTTGGCATAAGGAAACACCTGCCCGGGCGGCAGGCCCTTGAGGGTGCTGGTGATGATATTGCCGTCCAGGTCCAGCACAAACAGCTCACTGCCATGCAGGCTCGACTCGAACTCCTGCAGGGCGTGCTCTATGCGCGAAGGGCTGCCATTGATGGCCGCCTCACGAAAATCCGAGTCATTGGTCAGCCAGTTGAGGCCGTACTGGATGCGGCGCCAGCGCAGATCCATAAAGCGCTCGAACACCCGGGTACCGGTCTTGAGCTGCTCTTGCGCCTGATCGCTGGCCACGGTAATGGTCACGGCTTTAACGGCGAAGTACACCGCACCAATCACCACCAGCAGGAGCAGGGCCAGAAACAGGCTGATACGCGCTTGAAAACTGTTGCGCAACTTCATGCTGCGCCCTCAATCCATTGAGTGAAGCTCAACTTCCACATAAGCATTCCCTCTGCACCCTGACAAAAGTCAAATAAATGACTTTCAGTTCCGTCTTTTTATTTTTTGTTACAGCTCAGTTGCAAAACAGAAGATTACCTAATAAACGCTGGCCGTCTACAGTCAAGATATTGGCGACAACCCCCTAGCGCACGGCCTTTTCCGGGCATGTGAACCCTTGCAGCCGTTACCAGGCAGCTTCTGCTTACACATGAAAATCTGTTCACCATTGAAACCACTGGCGCCGCGCCCCATCTAAGCCACATACCCAATTGCGCAGGTGCCCCATGAGCGACCAGCAAGCGTTTCCGGACAATACAACCGAGTACACCGATGTAGAACACACTGAATCCGAACACCAACCCCACTCTGGAGGGACTGAATTGGCATTGCCGGAGCAGAATCTGCCGGACAAGGTTTACATCATCCCGATCCACAATCGGCCGTTCTTCCCGGCACAAGTGCTGCCGGTCATCGTCAATGAAGAACCCTGGGCCGAAACCCTGGAACTGGTCAGCAAATCCCCTCATCACTCCCTGGCGCTGTTTTTTGTCGACACGCCTCCTGATGACCCTCGTCATTTCGACACCAAAAGCCTCCCTGAATACGGCACGCTGGTAAAAGTGCATCACGCCAGCCGCGAAAACGGCAAACTGCAGTTCGTGGCCCAGGGCCTGAGCCGCGTGCGTATCAGCATGTGGCTCAAGCACCACCGCCCGCCGTATCTGGTTGAGGTCGAGTACCCGCAGCAGCCCAAGGAGCCCACCGACGAGGTGAAGGCCTACGGCATGGCCCTGATCAATGCGATCAAGGAACTGCTGCCGCTCAACCCGCTGTACAGCGAAGAGCTGAAAAACTACCTCAACCGTTTTAGCCCAAATGATCCGTCGCCGCTGACTGATTTCGCAGCGGCGCTCACCTCGGCCACCGGTAACGAGCTGCAACAGGTACTCGATTGCGTGCCGATGCTCAAGCGCATGGAAAAAGTCCTGCCCATGCTGCGCAAGGAAGTCGAGGTAGCGCGCCTGCAAAAAGAGATTTCAGCCGAAGTTAACCTCAAGATCGGCGAACATCAGCGCGAGTTCTTCCTCAAGGAACAACTCAAGGTGATCCAGCAGGAACTCGGCCTGACCAAGGACGATCGCAGCGCCGATATCGAGCAGTTCAAGCAGCGCCTTGAAGGCAAGACGCTGCCGGTCCAGGCGCAAAAGCGCATTGATGACGAGCTCAACAAACTGTCGATCCTGGAAACCGGGTCGCCGGAATACGCCGTTACCCGCAACTATCTGGACTGGGCTTCGGCGCTGCCGTGGGGCGTGCTGGGGCAGGACAAACTTGACCTCAAGCACGCGCGCAAAGTGCTCGACGCCCACCACGCGGGGCTCGATGACATTAAAGAGCGCATCCTCGAATTCCTCGCCGTGGGTGCCTACAAAGGCTCGGTCAGCGGTTCGATCGTGCTGCTGGTGGGCCCGCCGGGCGTGGGTAAAACCAGTATCGGCAAGTCGATTGCCGAATCGCTGGGCCGTCCGTTCTATCGCTTCAGTGTCGGCGGCATGCGCGACGAGGCCGAGATCAAGGGTCATCGCCGCACCTACATTGGCGCCCAGCCGGGCAAGCTGGTGCAGGCGCTCAAGGATGTCGAAGTGATGAACCCGGTGATCATGCTCGACGAGATCGACAAGATGGGCCAGAGCTTCCAGGGCGACCCGGCCTCGGCCCTGCTCGAAACCCTGGACCCGGAACAGAACGTCGACTTCCTCGACCATTACCTCGACCTGCGCCTGGACCTGTCCAAGGTGCTGTTTGTGTGTACCGCCAACACCCTGGACTCGATCCCCGGCCCGTTGCTCGACCGTATGGAAGTGATCCGCCTTTCGGGCTATATCACTGAAGAGAAAGTCGCGATCGCCAAGCGCCACCTGTGGCCCAAACAGCTCGAAAAGGCTGGTGTGGCCAAAGACAAGCTGAGCATCAGCGACAGCGCCCTGCGCGCCGTGATTGACGGTTATGCCCGCGAAGCCGGGGTGCGCCAGCTGGAAAAACAGCTGGGCAAACTGGTGCGCAAGGCCGTGGTCAAGTTGCTTGCCGACCCCAAAGCCGTGATCAAAATCGGCCCCAAAGACCTCGAAGCCTCGCTGGGCATGCCGGTGTTCCGTAACGAACAGGTGATCAGCGGCACCGGGGTGATAACCGGCCTGGCCTGGACCAGCATGGGGGGCGCGACGTTGCCAATCGAGGCAACCCGCATTCACACCCTCAATCGCGGCTTCAAGCTGACCGGGCAACTGGGCGAAGTTATGAAAGAGTCAGCTGAAATCGCCTACAGCTATATCAGCTCCAACCTGAAGCAATTTGGCGGCGACCCCAAGTTCTTCGATGAGGCGTTTGTCCACCTGCATGTGCCAGAAGGCGCTACGCCGAAAGATGGCCCAAGCGCGGGCGTGACGATGGCCAGTGCCCTGCTGTCGCTGGCGCGCAATCAGCCACCGAAAAAGGGCATCGCCATGACCGGCGAACTGACCCTGACCGGGCATGTATTGCCGATTGGTGGCGTGCGCGAAAAAGTAATTGCGGCGCGCAGGCAGAAAATCAACGAACTGATCCTGCCGGAACCGAACCGTGGTCACTTCGAAGAACTGCCCGATTATCTGAAAGAAGGCATCACCGTACACTTTGCCAAGCGCTTTACCGATGTGGCCAAGGTGCTGTTTTAAAACTGTTTGTTGGCCCTGACTGGCCCGGGATGGCTTCACCGCGATCCAACAGGCCAGTTGGGCTGCCAGCATCGGAACTCGCACATTGGATCCAAAATACCGCGCAAGTCGCCAACTAGACACGTCTACTGTCATTTATGACAGTAGACGATTGCCCATTTCCCATCCTTAATAGAGACAATTCCCACAAAAATAATGCAGGAAAAGAATATGGCACTTCATCATCCTGTATATGAGAACCCGGATGTCCTGAGAATCAAGGAGTCAGGACAAAAAATCTTCAATCCCAGAACCCGGGGAGAACTCAAGGCCGAGCTGCTGGACCGTCCTGCATTTACCGCGCAGGAAATGACCTTTGCCAGCAGCCAGAAAAAAATCGTCATTACCGGCGAGTTCGATGACTTTGGCTCAACGGCTTATCGTGCGGTGGCTTTCACGCTGGATATCAATATCCAGTCGGGCATCTACCTGTTCAAAAAAGACGAGCACGGCCCCATCCAGTCCATGTCCTATATCGAATGCGTTGAAGTCGATGGTCGCCAGGTCTATCACTTGAACCAGGCCGATGTTGGCACCCTGCACCTGAGTGTGGTCGAGAGTTGCTACAGCGCCCGCCTGTTCACAATGGAAGGCCTTGACCACAACGGCAACAGCATGGAGATGTGCGGCGACTTCAGCATCAGCCCGCCCCACGCCTCGTTCTGATCGGCAGTCGAGCAATGGCGAAGCGCCCGTCATGGGGTATGCTGCGCCATTGTGTTTGCCTGACCGGAGCTTTCAATGCCCCCTGTACGCCTTATCCCCCTGCTCGGCCTCAGCCTGCTGACAGCCTGTGCCCAACAGCCTGCACACAACGTTACCCTCGAAGACCAAAGTGACTGCCCCCAGCAACTGCATGTGGGCCAGCAACTGATCCTGTCGTTGCCCAGCAACCCCACTACCGGCTACCGCTGGGCCATCCAGGACTCGGCGGGCGGCGTGCTGCGAAGCCTCGGACCGGAGGTTTATACCAGCAGCGACAACGGCCAGTTACTGGGCAGCGGCGGTCAATCGACCTGGCGTTTCCAGGTGTTTGCCGCCGGCAGCGGGCGCCTGCGCCTGACCTCTCAGCAACCGTGGGAACCCGAAGCCGAACCCGCGCAGGTGTTCGACTGCCCGATCACGGTGAACTGATATGCCGTGGCTGATCCTTGCGAGCATGGGCGCCGCCACCTACCTCTACGGCGTCAGCACCCACGCCCTGCTGCTGTGCCTGCTGAGCAAACCGTTGCCGGTACTGGCATTGCTCGGCTGGTTGCAGGATGCCCCGGCCAGCCCTTATCGACGCTGGATCAGCATCGGCCTGCTGTGCTCATTGCTGGGCGACATTCTGCTGGCCTGGCCGGTGGACCTGTTTGTCTATGGCCTGGGTGCGTTTCTGTTGGCCCATCTGGCCTATCTCAAGGCCTACCTTGTGGACTGTCGCCGCCCGGCCGTGCCGGCATTGGCCCCGGCACTGCTGGCAGGGGTGGGCCTGTTCAGCATGATGGCAGCCAAAGGCCTGGGGGATTTGCTGATCCCGGTGGCGGTTTACGCCCTGGCCATCAGCGCCATGCTGTGGCGCGCCCTGGCTCGCCTGGGCAGCAGCGTGGCCAAACGTTCGGCCTGGCTGGCTGCGGCAGGCGCCCTGGCATTTGTGGTCTCGGACAGCCTGATTGGCATCGATCGCTTTGTGCAGCCGTTCGCCGCCGCGCCCTACCTGATCATCCTCAGTTACTGGCTGGGCCAGTGGGGTATCGCCGCCTCGACGTTCAGCCAGGGCAGGCGCTGAACGGTTTATCAGACAGACCGCGCATCCCGGCGCCAACTTGGCTAAAATGCCGCCCCTTTTAGAATTTCCAGCGCCGGAACCGTCGTGAGCAAAGAACCTGACCGTATATTCGCCCAGCCCCTGGCCCAGGTGCCGGACTTCGCCTTTAACGAAGACGTGGTGCGGGTGTTCCCGGACATGATCAAGCGCTCGGTGCCCGGCTACCCGACCATCGTCGAGAACCTCGGCGTGCTCGCCGCCCAGTTCGCCCGGCCCGACAGCGTGCTGTACGACCTGGGCTGCTCACTGGGTGCGGTGACCCAGGCCCTGCGCCGCCATGTGCGCACGGACGGCTGCAAGGTGATTGCCGTGGACAACTCGGCGGCGATGGTCGAGCGCTGCCGCGAATACCTCAACGGGCAGAACTCGATGTTTCAGGAGCTGCTGCCGGTCGAGGTGATCGAGGGCGATATCCTGGCGCTGGAATTTGAACCTGCCTCGGTGGTGGCGCTGAATTTCACCCTGCAATTTATCGCCCCTGAACAGCGCCTGGCGCTGCTGGGCCGTATCCGTCAGTCGCTGCTGCCGGGCGGCGCCCTGATCCTCTCGGAAAAGCTGCGTTTCAGCGATCCCGAAGAGCACGGGCTGCTCACCGACCTGCATGTGGCCTTCAAGCGGGCCAACGGCTACAGCGAGCTGGAAATCGCGCAAAAGCGCAGCGCCATCGAAAACGTCATGAAGCCCGACAGCCTCGAAGAACACCGCGAGCGCCTGCTGGCGGCCGGGTTCTCGAAAGTCGTGCCGTGGTTCCAGTGTCTTAATTTTGCCTCGTTGATTGCCTTGCCATGATTGATCTGTCCCCTCTTGCCCGGCGTCTGGCCGGCACTCCACTGGCTGAATGGGCCAACACCCTGCAAGCCCAGCTCGACGTAAAAATGGAAAAAGGCCACGGCGACCTGGAGCGCTGGCAAAGCGCGCTGGATGCCTTGCCCGATGTCAAACCGAGCCAAATCGACCTGTTGAATGGCCTGACCCTGGACACCGACTGCGACGACGCCACCCGAGCGCAGATGCGCGAGGCCCTGATGGGCCTGTCGCCGTGGCGCAAAGGCCCGTTCGACCTGTTTGGCGTACACGTCGACACCGAATGGCACTCGGACTGGAAGTGGTCACGGGTTGCGCCGCATATCGACCTCAAGGGCAAGCGCATCCTCGATGTGGGTTGCGGCAACGGCTACTACATGTGGCGCATGCTCGGCGCCGGCGCGCACAGCGTGATTGGCGTGGACCCCAACTGGCTGTTCTTCTGCCAGTTCCAGGCCGTGCAACGCTTTTTGCAACAGGAAGCGGCGTGGCACCTGCCCTTCCCGTTCGAAGACCTGCCGCCGAACCTGGAAGGCTTCGACACCGTATTTTCCATGGGCGTGTTCTACCATCGCCGCTCGCCCATCGAGCATTTGCTGGCGCTGAAAGACTGCCTGGTCAAGGGCGGCGAACTGGTGCTGGAAACCCTGGTGATCGAAGGCGACGTGAACCAGGTGCTGGTACCGGAAGACCGTTACGCGCAAATGCGCAACGTGTGGTTCCTGCCCTCGATCCCGGCGCTGGAGCGCTGGTTGCGCCGTGCCGGTTTCAGCGATGTACGCTGCGTGGACGTGAGCGTCACCACGGTTGAAGAGCAGCGTGCCACCGAGTGGATGAAATACCAGTCGCTGAGCGACTACCTGGACCCCAACGACCACAGCAAAACCATCGAAGGCCTGCCGGCGCCGATGCGGGCGGTCATAGTCGCGAAGAAGTAACACACACCCTTCACCCCTGTGGGAGCGGGCTTGCTCGCGATGCAGACGCCTCGATATGTTTGATACACCGAGGTGATGCTATCGCGAGCAAGCCCGCTCCCACAGGTTCAGCGTGCCCTTCTGGCCTTGAAGAACTCGCTGAGGATCGCCCCGCACTCGTCAGCCAACACCCCGCCTTCATACAACACCCGGTGATTCAGAAAGCCCTGGGTAAAAAACTGCCCCTGGCTTTGGACAATCCCGGCCTTGGGCTCCAGCGCCCCGTACACCACCCGCGCCACCCGCGAATGCACGATCAGCCCCGCACACATGCTGCACGGCTCCAGCGTCACATACAGTGTGCTGCCCGGCAGCCGGTAGTTGTTGACGGCCGTGGCGGCGGCGCGAATGGCCATCATCTCGGCATGGGCGCTGGGGTCGCTGCCGCTGATCGGGCAGTTGAAGCCACGGCCAATGATTTCACCGTCCTGCACCAGCACCGCGCCTACCGGCACTTCGCCCAGTGCCGCCCCCTGGGCCGCCAGGGCCAGGGCTTCACGCATAAAGTCTTGATCGCGGCTGCGGTCGATGATCCGGGGTTGACGCCCTTGTCGCATCAGGAAACCTCAATAGCGGCCATCAGGCCGGTTTCCATGTGATCAATCACATGGCAGTGGAACATCCACACGCCAGGATTATCCGCCACCAGCGCCACGCGGGCACGTTCGTTTTTGCCCAGCAGGTAGGTGTCGGTGAAATACGGGATGATCTTTTTGCGGTTGGACGCCAGCACCTTGAAGCTCATGCCGTGCAAATGGATGGGGTGTTGGTACTGGGTCATGTTCTTCAACTCGAAGATATAGCTCTGCCCCAGCTTGAGTTTGGCAATCGGCCGGTCGGCGCAGGTCTTGTCCTTGATATCCCAGGCCACGCCGTTGATCTGCCACAGGCTCGGCGGCTGATCGGGGCCCAGGTCGTCGGACACCGAACCCACCCACTCGAAGTTGAAGTTGATCTTCTCGGCATTCGCCACGTCAGGCTCGGCAATCGGGTTGGCGGGCAATGCCGGCGGCCACTCACCCGGTGCATCGGTGCTGGCAACCGAACGCAAGGTGCCCAGGCGCACCGGGCCGTCACGCAACGACAGTTCCTCGCCTGCGGCCGGAGCCTTGATCCCCAGGCAAATGCGCATGCCCGGGCCCAGCCAGTAGTCCTTGCCCAGCGGCCGTGGCGCGATGGGGTTGCCGTCCAGGGCGTAGATCATGGCCTCGGCGCCCGGGATATTCAGGCGATAGGTCAGGGTGTTGTCGAGGTTGAGGATGCGCACGCGGGTGATCTGCCCGGCAGGCAAGTCGATGGTCGGCACATGGCTGCCATTGATCGTCGACAGCCGCCCCGCCGTACCGCCACGCGCCGCCTCGCGGGTGATGCTGAACGGCAGGAAGGCACCCTCTTCGTCCACATGCCAGTTCTTGATACTCAGGGTACGCTCGTGCTTGAAGCCGGTAGGCTCGCGCTCTTCGACAATCAGCGGGCCGACCAGGCCACGGCCCAGTTCTTCGCTGCTGTTGACGTGGGGGTGATACCAGTAGCTGCCCGCATCGGGCACGCGGAACTTGTAATCGAAGTATTCACCCGGCAATACCGGTAATTGCGAGACGTAGGGCACGCCGTCCATTTCCAGGGGCAGGCGGATACCGTGCCAGTGGATGGTGGTCGCCACCGGCAGGTGGTTGATAAAGCGCACTCGCAGCCATTCACCCTGGCGCACCCGCAGCTCGGTGCCGGGCGCCGAAGGGCCAAAGGCCCAGGCCTGGGTGATATGACCAGGCACCAGTTCGACGTCCAGTGGCGCACTGATCAGCTCGTAATCATGGCCGGCGTTCTCGGCGGCCACCTTGCCCAGCCAGTAACGTGAAGCGCCTCCTGCGCCAACACCCACCACTACCAGGCCGGCCAGACCACCGAGTATTTGTCGACGGGTAAAGGACATGGATTCAACTACCTCTCGTATCCGGCGCGGGCGTTGGGCCCGCAAAAGGCGAATACGATACACCTGCAGTTGCGAAACAGTAAGGGCGGGGTGGCGAAGGGTCACAGTCGGCAGGCAAACACCCCCCCTGTGGGAGCGGGCTTGCTCGCGATGGGATCACTGCGGTGTTACAGGTACACCGCAGCGCTGTTATCGCGAGCAAGCCCGCTCCCACCCAAGGGCCGTTGGACTGGGTCTTACACCCCCACCACCAAATGCACCACCCCGCCCGGCAGGCTCAAGATGCCCGGCACCCCCGCCACACGCAGGGCTTGCGGATCCAGGCGGGTGATATCGGCCAGCTCCACACGGATCCGGGTCAAGGCCACCCGCTGTTCGGTCTTGATATTGCCGGCACCGCCCAGCGCGGCCAGCACCGTTTTATCCAGGGTCGACGCCGGTTTGCCAGGCTCATCGGCCACCAGATCGGGGGTCAGGGCCTTCCAGAAGGCTTTGAGCACTTTATCGAACATATTCAATACTCCAACTCGGTCATGGGTTGCACCATTGACTGCAAGGCAGCCCGCACCTGCCCTGCACACTCCAGGCCGAGCACGCGCTGCGTCAGGGCCTGACATTCGGCATAATCCAGCTGCCGAACCCGCGCCTTGATACTCGGAACCAAGGGCACGCTCACCGATAACTCATCCACCCCCAGCCCCAGCAACACTGGCACCGCCAGCGTCTCGGAGGCCAGCGCGCCACATACCCCCACCCATTTGCCGTGGGCATGGGCGGCCTTGACGGTGCTGGCGATCAAGCGCAATACCGCCGGGTGCAGGCTGTCGGCCTGGCTGGCCAGACGTGGATGGTCACGGTCCATCGCCAGGGTGTACTGGGTCAGGTCGTTGGTGCCAATTGAGAAAAAATCGACCTCGGGGGCAAACAGGTCCGCCATCAACGCCGCAGCCGGTACTTCGATCATGATCCCCAGCTTGGGCAGGGTCGTGATCCCCAGCGCCAGCGCCTGCTCCTCGAGCAACTGGCGGGCCATGCGCAACTCGGACAACTGCGTGACCATCGGCAACATGATATGCAGGCGAGTCAGGTCGGCGCTGGCCAGAATCGCGCTGAACTGCTCACGCAACAGTTGCGGGCGATCCAGGCACAGGCGGATCCCGCGCAGGCCCAAAAACGGGTTGGCCTCATGCTCCATCGGCACATAGGCCAGGGGCTTGTCACCGCCCACATCCAGGGTGCGCACCACCAGGTTGTGCCCGGTACCCACGGCGCGGGCAATGGCACTGTAGGTGGCAACCTGCTCGGCATGGCCGGGGGCGCTGCTGCGCTCCAGATAGAGAAACTCGGAGCGCAGTAGACCAACCCCTTCTGCGCCCAGGTTCACCGCTTGCTCGGCCTCGGCCAGGGAGGCGATATTGGCGCTGACTTCGATGCGCACCCCGTCCAGGGTACAGGCCGGCAGTGCCGCCTGTTGCAAATCCTGCTGCTGGCGCTGGTGCTCAAAGGCACGCCGGGCTGTGAGCTGCTGGACCCGTTGCGGATCCGGTTGCAGATGCAACTGCCCCTGATCCGCATCAAGCAACACCGCCGTACCGTTGGCCAGCGCCAGCACCTGCGGTGACATGCCGCAAAGCGCCGGCAAGCCCAGTGCCCGGGCCAGAATCGCCACATGACTGGTGGCACCGCCACCGACCGTGGCAAAGCCTGCGACCTTGCGGGTATCCAGAGTTGCGGTCTGCGACGGGGTCAGTTGTTCGGCAATCAGGATGGCCTGTTCCGGCAACTCCAGCGCGCTGTCTTGCACCCCGAGGATCAGCTTGAGCACGCGCTGGCCAACGTCCTCCAGATCCAGCGCCCGCTCGGCCAACAGGCGGTTGCCCAGGCCCTTGAACAGGGTGGCCGTTTCATGGGTAGCGTCTTGCCAGGCGAAGGCTGCGCTCTTGCCCTGCTCGATCAACCCGAAGGCCTGCTCCAGCAAGCCCGGGTCTTCCAGCAACTCCTGGTGGGCCTTGAAAATCTCGCCTTGCGCCTTGCCCGCCGCGTTGTCACACAACACTTGCAACTGCGCCGAGGCATTTGCCAACGCCTGTTGCAACTGCTCGCGCTCGCGGGGCTGGTCGGTTGCCAGTTCGCTGATCTGCAACGCACTTGCGGTCAGCTGCACCACATGCCCGAATGCCGAGCCAGGTGATGCACAGACACCACGCCACTCTTCACTGGCTTCAGGTTCAGGCGCTGCCACCGGTGCGGCTTCGACCGCTGCAACGGCGACCGTCTCACCGCAGCCGCTCGCCAGCAGTTCGCCCAGTACCTTGAGTGCTTGCCCGGCGTCAGGGCCGCTGGCACTGAGGTGAACGCTGTCACCGCACACCGTCTGCAGGGCCATGATCGCTACCAGCGACTTGGCATTGGCGCTCTGGCCCTGCTTGTGCAATTGGATGGTGGCCGCAAAGCCTTTCGCCGCCTGGGCCAATACTGCTGCAGGACGGGCATGCAAGCCGTTGGGATTGGGCAGAAGCTGCGGCTGCGAGTGCTGTGCGCTGCCGGTTTGCGCCTCGGTTTGCGCCGGGGCCTGCTGCAGTTGCAGGCGCAGCAGCGGCTGGCCGGTTTCGACCAGAACGCTACCCGCCGACGGGGCCACAAAGGGTTCGCCGCTCACCACCAGCATCAGGGTCAACAAACTGCGGGCATGCAGGGCGATGTAGTCGGCATCGAACTCGATCAACGCCTGCCCCGCGGTCACCTGCTGGCCCTCCTCGACCAGCGCGGTGAAGCCCTTGCCGCCCAAATTTACCGTATCCAGACCGATATGCAGCAACACCTGCACACCGTCGGCCGCCGTGATGCTGATGGCGTGGCCGGTGTGCTGCAGGTTGCTGACCACCCCGGCCAGCGGCGCACAGAGCACCTGCGATGTCGGGTCGATACACAGGCCGTCGCCAATCAGGCGACTGGCAAACACCGGGTCGGGCACGTTATCCAGCGCCATCAACACACCGGACAACGGTGCCAGCAATTCCACTTGTGGGGATGTGACCATGACTTCACCTGCAGTTGATTCAGTTAAATGCCGATGGAGCGCGAGCCCCGACAGCTCGCTTACTTCCACCAGTACTCGACTTGCAAACCGGCGTTGGAACCGTGTCGGGCCGAGCCGAATGCACCGCTGTCGGACAGCGCCGAGCCGGCGTCGAACTCATTGGCCGCACGTTGCGCGGCGGCGTTCCAGCTGGCATAGGTGTAATACAGGCGCACTTCCGGGCGCGCCCAGAACCCAGGGCCCTTGGGTGACCAGGTGGGCGCAAAGGTGAACTTGCTCAGCTTGCGCGTACCGTCTGCGGCCTTGACCTGGTCATGGCCCAGCTCAGTGACCAGCTTGAACTGCTCGCTGATCGCATAGGTGGGGCGCACGCCCAACGACAGCCACTCCTGATTGCCGCCGTCGGGGCGAAAATCCTTCTGGTACACCGCCTCGACCTGCCCACCGAAACGCGGTGTCACTTGCCAGTCGAAAAACTCGACAATCCGGTAGCGCTTGCTGCTGTTATCCAGACGAAAGTCGCCGGTATAACCCAGGCCGGTGCCCGACCCTTCGCCGTACTGCACGGCAAATTTGTTCTTGCCCCCCAGGAACTCGCTTTGCACATGCTGCGCGGTAATGGCCCAGCCACTGTGGGCATCGGTGCGCTCGGGCTTGTCCAGATAACTGAGGCCCAACTCCAGCTGACCGCCAGGGTTGGTGTTGAAACCGGCGACGTTGAAGTCGTGACGGGTGACGTAGTTTTCCTGGTAGAGGTTGTCCTTGCGCGACAGGGCGTAGCTGTATTTCAGGCCGCCGATCAACACGTCCTCGATACCGGCACCGGTCGCACTCTGGTTCCAGTAGTAGAAGTCGGAAATATGGATGTCGTTACGCTTGTAGTAACGACGCCCGGCCCACAGCGAACCGCCGTTGAGGCTCGGCAGATTGGACCATTGCGCATACAACTGCGGCAGGCGTGCCGAACCGTTGTCCCCCTGAAACGTCAGCTGGCGATCGTACTGGTTGTACAGCGAGGCCATGCCATCGACGCTCAGCACCGAGCCATCGTCGAAGCTGTAGACGTCCTGGCGCAGTTCCAGCTCGGCGTATTGTTCGCACTCGTTGCCCAACCGGTACTTGGCCTCGGCACCGGGCAGCTTGAAGCAGGATTGCTTGCCGCCGTTGAGCGAGTTGCCCACGCCACTGCGCAGGTACCCGGCAAACTCCAGGGCGTTGGCCGACAACGGAGCCAGCAGGCACAGGCTGGCGATACAAATGCTGTGGTTGAGTGAGGATTTCATTGCACGACCTTTTTTATTGTTATGTGATTACAGCCATATATCTGTGGGAGCGGGCTTGCCCGCGATGGTCACACCGTGTTGGTTCAGGCCTGTCGAGTTGCCTGAATCGCGAGCAAGCCCGCTCCCACAGAGGAATCCAGCTTCAGGTGTTCAGGTGCAGCACGAAAGACTCATACGGCCGCAGCGAGATCCTGTTGCTGCGCACCGGGCAATCGTCGTAGTTGCTGATCAGCCGCCGCTGGCTCATGTCCGCATCAATCACCCCTTGCGGCAATTCGAAGTCGCAGGGCGTGCCGTAGAAGTTGTTGATCACCAGCAGACGCTCGCCATCGCCCTCACGCACATAGACCCACACCTGCTTGTGCTCGGGCAACAACAGACGGTATTCACCGTGTTGCAGCAACGGCTCTGCGCGACGCAAGGCGATCAAGTGACGGTAGTGATGCAGCACCGAAGCCGGGTCATTGCGCTGGTCTTCAACGTTGATAAACGCCGCGTTGGCAGGGATGCCAAGCCACGGCTCGGCGCTGCTGAAACCAGCGTTGAGCTGAGGGGCCCATTGCATCGGCGTGCGGCCGTTGTCCCGCGACTTTTGCTTGATCGCAGCCATGCACTCGTCGTGAGGCACACCGGCTTCACGCTTGAGTCGATAGATATTCAGGGTTTCGACATCGCGGTACTGCTCGATATGTTCGAACCCCGGGTTGGTCATGCCGATTTCTTCGCCCTGGTAGACATAGGGCGTGCCTTGCAGAAAGTGCAGCGCGGTGGCGAGCATCTTGGCCGAGACCACGCGATGTTCGCCGTCATCACCAAAACGCGAGACCACGCGGGGCTGGTCGTGGTTACACCAGAACAGCGCATTCCAGCCGCCACCCGCCTGCATGCCGGTTTGCCAGTGTGACAGGATGCCCTTGAGCTGCAGGAAGTCGAAATCAGCCCGCAGCCACTTTTGCATGTTCGGGTAATCGACCTTCAGGTGATGGAAGTTGAAGGTCATCGACAGCTCCTCGCTGTCGGGCCGCGAATAACGGATGCAGTGCTCAAGGCTGGTGGACGACATCTCGCCGACGCTGACCAGATCGTGGCCGGCAAACACTTCGCGGTGCATCTCCTGCAAGTACTCATGCACGTTGGGGCCGTCGGTGTAGAAGCGACGGCCGTCGCTGTCATCCTGGGGGAAGTGCGCCGGCTTGGAGATCAGGTTGATCACGTCCAGGCGGAAACCGCCCACGCCCTTGTCCCGCCAAAAACACATCAGTTTGTAGACCTCGGCGCGCACCTTGGGGTTGTCCCAGTTGAGGTCGGCCTGGGTGTGGTCAAACAGGTGCAGGTAGTACTGGCCGGTTTGCGCCTCGTATTCCCAGGCCGAGCCGCCGAACTTGGATTCCCAGTTGTTTGGCTGGTCGCGCCAGATATAGAAGTCGCGGTACGGGTTGTCGAGGCTGCTGCGCGCCTGCTGGAACCATTCGTGCTCGATGGAGGTGTGGTTGACCACGATATCGAGCATCAGCTTGAGGCCGCGGGCACCGGCTTCGCGGATCAGCAACTCGCAATCGGCCATGCTGCCGTAGCTCGGGTCGATGGCGTAGTAATCGCTGATGTCATAGCCGTTGTCGCGCTGGGGCGAGCGTAAAAACGGCGTCAGCCACAGGTAGTCCACACCCAGCCATTGCAGGTAGTCGAGCTTGTCGACCACCCCGAGCAAGTCACCGGTGGCGTTGCCCGCGTGGCTGTAAAAACTTTTTGGGTAGATCTGATAGATCACCGAGCGCTGCCAGTCTTGCATGAAAGAATCCTGCTCAATGGGCTCTGTAGTCGCTGCCGAAGGCTGCGAGCCGGTAAATGCTCGACAGCTCGCAGCCTTCGGCAGCGACTACGGGATAGGGGTTTAAACGACGCGATAACCGGGACGAATGATTTTCAGGCTCAGGGCACAGGTCAGGACAAATGGCACGACAATGGCCATCAGCATGCCGATCACAAACATCGGGATGTATTGCGGAATGATCGAGATAAAGCCGGGCAGGCCGCCAACCCCGATGGCCGAGGCCAGCACCTTGTTCAACGACAGAAAAATGCTGCCCAGCGCCGAACCGACCAGCGCCGCGTAGAACGGAAACTTGTAGCGCAGGTTGATCCCGAACATCGCAGGTTCCGTGATGCCGAAATACGCCGATACCGCAGAGGTCGAAGCCATGCTGCGCTCACGCACATTGCGGCTCATGTAGAACACGCCGAGCGCCGCGCTGCCCTGGGCCAGGTTGGACATGACAATCATTGGCCAGATAAAGGTGCCGCCGTGGTTGGCAATCAGTTGCAGGTCCACGGCAAGAAACATGTGGTGCATGCCGGTGATCACCAGGGGGGCATACAGCAAGCCGAAAATCATCCCGCCAAGCACCGGGGCCACGTCAAACAGCATGACCACGCCTTCGGTGATCAGGATGCCGAGGTGACGGGTCACCGGGCCGATGATCGCCAGCGCCAGCACGCCGGTAATGACGATGGTGGTGATGGGCACCACCAGCAGTTGAATGGCATTGGGCACCCGCGCCCGCAGCCATTTTTCGATCACGCTCATCACATAGGCGGCCAACAGGATCGGCAGAATCTGCCCCTGGTAGCCCACTTTCTCGATCTGGAACAGGCCGAGGATATTGAAGTACGGCAGGCTCTGGCCCTCCAGCCCGGCCACGGCCTTGCCGTAGTTCCAGGCATTGAGCAGGTCGGGGTGAACCAGCATCAGGCCCAGGACGATGCCGAGGATTTCGCTGCCACCAAAGCGCTTGGCCGCCGACCAGCCCACCAATGCGGGCAGGAATACGAAAGAGGTGTTGGCCATCAGGTTGATCAGGCTCCATACCCCGTCCAGTTGCGGATAGGCATCGAGCAGGGTTTTGCCGTCGATAAACATGCCCTTGGCGCCGAGCAGGTTGTTCACGCCCATCAGCAGGCCGGCAATGATCAGGGCCGGCAGGATGGGCATAAACACATCGGAGAACACGCGCACCAGACGCTGCATGGCGTTGGCCTTGTCGGCGCCCTGCTGCTTGACGTCGGCGATGGTGGCGGCGGCCAGGCCGGTCTGCTTGCGCAGGGCAGCGTAGACCTTTTCGACTTCACCGGGGCCGATCACCACCTGGTACAGGCCGCCGGTAAAGAAGGAGCCTTTGACCAGATCGATCTGGTTAAGGCTGGCGCTGTCCACCAGGCTCGGGTCTTTGAGCGCCAGGCGCAAACGCGTCACGCAATGTGCGGCCTGCTCAATGTTGGCGGCACCACCAAGGCTGTGCAACAGCTCGCTGGCGATCTGGGAGTAGTCGTGGCTCATGCGTGGTCTCCGCTTGAATTTTTATTATGGAGCGTCGCTGTGGCAGCACCGCCGAAGCAAAAAAATACTCGTCTGTACGAGTTAAAGCAACAACTGGTACAGACGAGTTGGTGATTTTTCTTCCGCGGGCTTGCGCTGCCTTCCCTCCAGCCCTTAAGGTTCCGGGCCCCGAGCCCAATCGGCATAGAGCCTTCGTCATGACCAAATACAATCAGATCTACACCGATCTGCTTGCCAGCATTACCACTGAACGCCTGGCCCGTGGTGCCCGCCTGCCGTCCGAAACCGAGTTGATGGCCAGCTACGGGGCCAGCCGCGGCACGGTGCGCAAGGCCATCGAACAACTGCAGGAGCGTGGCTTTGCCCAGAAAATCCACGGCAAGGGCACCTTTGTATTGTCATCCAGCCCGATCGAGTTCCAGTTGGGCGGCATTGTCAGTTTTCAGGAGACCTACCCGCGCCTGGGCGGCAACGTCAGTACCGAGGTAGTGGAGTTCACCCGGTTCCCGCTCGAAGGAGCGCTGTGCGAGAAGTTCGATGTTGAAGCGGGCAGCCTGATCACCCGGATCAAGCGGGTACGCCATATTGATGGCAAGCGCGTGATTCTGGACATCAACCATTTTGTCAGCGACCTGATCCCGGGGCTGGATCAGGCCATTGCCGAGCACTCGATCTATGCCTATATCGAGCAGACCCTCAACCTGCAGATCAGCTATGCCCAGCGCACCATCGAAGCGGTGCCGCGCAGCAAGGACGACCAGCAGCACCTGGACCTCGAGGGTCAGAGCCATGTGATCGTGGTGAGTAACCAGACGTTCTTGCAGGATGGGCGCCAGTTCGAGTACACCGAGTCGCGGCATACGCTGGACAAGTTCTACTTTTCGGATGTGGCGCGGCGCTGAAGCGAAAGCGCCCTCACCCCGGCCCTCTCCCACAGGGAGAGGGCCGGGGTGAGGGGCTTTTTTACTTGGCTGCAAACTTCGAACCACGCCCCCCATCAAGCTGAGCCTGCAACATCCTCCACTCCCGCACAATGATCGAGTACGGAATAAAGATGCTCACCCTCGGCGCGCCCTTCAACTCAGGCAAGGTAATCGCACTGTTCAGGCTGGTGGAATAGAAACCGGCATTGATCCCCACCACGCAACCGTCACTGGCGATCACCGGCCCACCCGACATGCCCTTGACCAGCGGCGCATCATGGATGGCATACAGGTCGCCACTGTGTTCTTCAGTGTTGCGAAAAGGCGTTTGGTACACCCGACCTTTACCCGTGGTGGTCACAAGGTAAGGGCTCACACCCACCGCCGTGATGCTCTCGCCCACGCGCGATGCACGCCATGCCGGCGAGTGGCCGTTGGCTTTGTGCTTGATAAAGACCAGATCGCAGTGGGTGCTGCAACGGTAGGCCACATTGGGAATAAACGGCGTATGCCCTGTGGTGACGGCGTAATCTTCATTCCATTGCACGGCCGAGGCCATATACATGAACGGTATGGGGAAGCCCGAAAAGACAGCAAAGTACGAGTCATTAACAGACGCCGACATGTCTGGCTTCACGAATCCGTTGCATCCTGCAGTGACAACTCCTATTAACAAGTAGGCCATGATCTTGATCATGATAAATCACCGACTTATAGGGAGGATGCAACTGGCTTTTATTGTCAGTATTTTGACTTCAGCAAAAACAGCACGCCTAACCAATTGTTTTGGTTGAAGCCTGTATTATTTATGGATGAGGTTTTAATAACGCGTATGAATCAATCGAACTAAGCTCAATTGCTTTTCGAGCAATAGCGACGTTCAAATAATTGGCGTCGAAAATTTGATAATTTCGAACACCGGCCACAAAAAAGGCGATCAACACCAAAGGTTGATCGCCTTTTTCACATCAAACCGGACTCATGCTCTTTTTTGCTGAGTCAGTTTGCGACGCCATTATTTTTTTGAACGCCAACGGTTTTGCGCTCACCGGTTGCGCTGACTTCATACACGTTCATGACCCAAGTGTCGGCGATCACGGTTTCAACCACGTAATTCTTCTTGGCTTGTGGCGTGAATTGCTGCGCAACAGGCTGCTCCTTGTCGAACGGCGTAGGCATTGGAATACCGTTGAAGGTGAACTGCTTGGCCTTGACCGTGCCTTCCACGTGCACCACTTTGTCTGCATCGACCAGCTTGCTGATGCTGTCAGTGCCACCGCCAATTCTCTTCAGATAGGCCGGTATGCGTTTGAAGTAAGCAGTGTCATAAACACGATCACCCGCGTCATCCATTCGACCGTCAGAATACCCGTACATGTAACTGACAGGGTGATCACCCTCCCCGCCGATGGTACGGAAGGTCAAGCTGGCTTGATGGTCATTCATGACCAGTGGCACGACCGGCGTTGAAGTGAGATCACCCGCCTTACGGCTACTGCAACCGGTCATCACAAGGGCGAGTGTGATTGCTAACGGAACTGCCAGATAAGTTTTCATTCGATCCTTGAACAGTCTAAGAGCAGGACCGTATGGAACCATTTGTTGAATGAAAGTTCCCTATACGATGTCGGCGCATCACACTCTACCCGCGTCAAAACCCAAGGAAGAACGCCGTGAGCACGAAGGGTCTGTTGCTGAGTTTTTGCGCTGTGTTACTGGTAGGCTGCACGGGAAGGGGCTTTCAACCGCCCCCACCGGACTTCACCAATTGGCAAAAGAGCGGGGTCTCGGTCGAGGGTGTCAAGAGTGCCATGCTCGCGTGCGGGTACCCCAATGTCGCGGGCATAGGCAACGGCTCAATCGACGCGGAATTGAAGCACTTCTATTGCATGAAAGATGCAGGCTTCAAGCGCAAGGACAATATGGATCTGTGCAAGCAAGGCCGTGTCGGCGAATCACCGGTGTGTGAAGGCCGCCGGTAACCCATTACCAAAGGAAAACAGGGAATGAACAATCTACGCAACGGACTGTATGGTGCCGCATTGGCCCTGGCGGCAACAGCACTGGGTGGTTGCGCCTCCTCGGCCGCCATCACCGGCGAACCCGGGGTCAACATGGGGGACAGCTATCAAAAGGTGCTTGAGGTGGTCAGCCGCAACAATACCGTGACCAAACAGGTGGATGGTCAAGGCTTCCGGGCCGAGGGTTACTCGGCAATGTTCAAGGACTGTCGCACCAAGTACTTCCTGTTCCAGGACGGCGATGGTTTGCAGCGCGTGTCCTATGAACCTGCACCGCATCTGTCAGTCAGCCAGAACTGCCGCCAGCCTTAACCTGCCCCTGCGAGTCGATTGCCTGATGAGACTGTTCACTGTAATTCCCGCCGTTCTGCTGGCGCTCAACGGCTGCGGCCAAGTGGCAAACGTGCGTTCGCTGTCCACCGGCTATATCCCCCCGCAGAGCGGCGAGACCGCCCGTATTCGCCTGCTCACCGACGGCCTGGTGCGCGCCGTGCCGGGGCGTGATTGCCTGGACTGGAATGTGCCCGGTGCGGGGGTAATGGCATCGGCGAAATCCGGCTTCCCCGACCATAACGGCGAAAACCTCGGCATTCCCGGACCAATCTATTCGTTGGCAGGCGCGGTCTCATCAGAGCTGGTAGTGCCGGCGAACAAGCCGATCGCGTTCCATTACCTGGGGCGCCTGCAATATGCCCGGCAGTGTGCCAAAACTATGACCTTCGTGCCTCGGCCCGGGGTGGATTACCAGGTGCAGGCATCCATGTCGGCAGACTGTTCATTCCTGTTGGATGAGCTTTCAGCTGACGGCAAGCAATGGGTAGCTGTCGAGCCGAAGCCTGATGGCAAGGTGTCGATGTGTAACGCGATGGATAACTTCTAGCCCGAAATCAGCGCGGCTCCATACCAAGCCACCTAAACACAGTGCCTGGCAATGCCCAAAGCTGCCAGGATTTGCCAAGCCCAAAAAGCCAAAAGCCCGCAATTAAGCGGGCTTCAGGGTGTTCTTGCTCACGGGTACCGGACTATGCCGGACGCCCGATTATTCCCACTCTATTATCAACAAGCGCAATAAAACCTTTAAAAGCAGATAACTATCAAACAAAACAAAAGGCATACCATGAAAAGAACCATTCCCGAACGACGCTCTAGATGCTCAGCCCTCCCGCCTCTCATCGCATGACAAGCACCTGTAGAGGGGGTATAGCGCTCTTTGATAGGGCGCACGTGACTACGGCACGATCAGGGCCTACAAACATCCGAGTCAAACCATGAGGAAGAACGCCATGTTCACGCGGAGCCTATTACTGAGTTTTTGCGCGGTGTTACTGGTTGGCTGCACGGGAAGGGGCTTTCAAACCGGCGGTCTAGGAAACACTCCCCTAGTCCTCTACGGCTCAGCCGTTTGCCAGCGAGGAAAAATCACAAGCGAAGCGATGATCGCTAAAAGTGCACCACCGGTGCTGTAGAGCATTCGTAGAAATACCAAATCCAGCTCCGATCCTCCTGACTGGCCAACCTGCGCGACCAGTATGAAATGTGGAGTGAGGAACATCAAATAGCTGATGTGGCTCACAGAGCGCCCTGCCAGGGTGCCAATAGAAACAGGCAGTATCAGTGCAGCCAACAAAAACGGATCATGGATTGCGTAACCAAGAACGGCAGCAATGGCTCCCCCTAAGAAGGTGCCGCCGACTCGCTCCAGAGACATCCTCAACGTTGAATGCATGTAGGGCTGCATGATCAGAAACACCGTAAGGGTCATCCAGTATCCGTAATGCAACGACCACAATTGAACCAACCAAACTGACAGTGCTCCCGACAGCGCAACGCGAAGCCCATGCAGAAAGAAGTTAGATTTCGGTGTGAAATTTGTTCTGAGTGCCGACCATAAAACTGGCCGCTTTGCAGCATCAGGCTGGTCGTACTGACACCATTGGAACAGCAATGCGGAGCCTGTAGCCCATAGGCTGCCATATAGAAAGTAACGTGCATAAGCAAATCCCTGGGCAAAGTCCTTTGCCGGGAATGCAGTGGATACCGCAAATGCCGTCGCTGTCAGCAAAGCGGGAATGCTAATGCGCGCGCCGCAAACCTGGGCGTAAGCGCCAGCAAACGCAAAGAGGGCCGACAGTGCTATAGCCAGTTGCGGCCATACCATCGTCCAAGCACCTAGCCCTGACGCCACGGCGCCGGTGATGCCGAAAACCAGGCCGAAGATACAACCCTTTGGGGACTTATCGCTCGGAATCGACAGATAGCTCCAGAATGCGGCAATCGCTGACCAACAGAACAAGGGGTTGTGTAAGCGAGCCGCGAGGAGCGCCGGCACAGTACAGACAACACCACCACACACTACGTAGCCAATCGGTACATTGCGTACCGCTTCCAACATCTTAACGGTCAGTGATTGCGACATGATCGAACCTTCATTACTCAACTGGAACCAATGCGGTTCGATCGATCTTGTCAATCGAGGTAACACCAGTGAGCGTCATTGCCACGCGCATTTCTTGCGAGAAGATATCCAGCATATTCTCTACCCCGTGCTGTCCGTCGGCGGCCAGAGCGTAAACCGTCGAGCGCCCCAGCAGGCATGCCTTGGCGCCTAAGGCGAGCATGCGCACAACATCCAGCCCGGAACGAATGCCAGAGTCCACCAGCACCGTCAGGTCATCACCCACTACTTCGGCGATGGGAGGCAAAGCCCTAGCGGTGGACAGCACACCGTCCAATTGGCGACCGCCGTGGTTGGAGACCACGATGCCATCAGCGCCGAAACTTACTGCGTCCTTGGCGTCCTGTGGATCAAGGATGCCCTTGATAATCATCGGGCCCTTCCAAAACTCGCGGATCCATTCCAGGTCCTTCCAGCTGATAGAGGGGTCGAAGTTATTGCCTAACCAGCCAACATAATCTTCCAGGGTGGTGGCTTTGCCCAGGTACTTGGAGATGTTGCCCAAATCATGCGGACGACCGAGGATACCGACATTAAACGCCCAATCCGGCCTAGTGGTGGCTTGCAGGATGCGCCGTGAAGCTGCGAGTGGCCCAGACATGCCCGAGTGGGCATCACGGTAACGAGCGCCTGGCGTCGGCATGTCTACGGTGAACACCAGCGTGGTAACGCCGGCTGCTTGAGCACGCTCTAGGGCATTACGCATAAATCCGCGATCCTTGAGCACATAGAGTTGAAACCAGATCGATTGCGAACTCTGGGAACTAACCTCTTCAATCGAGCAGACCGATACTGTGGACAGGCAAAAGGGAATGCCTTTCGTGGCCGCAGCCTTGGCCGCTTGTACTTCACCACGACGGGCATACATACCGGTCAGTCCGACGGGGCTGAGGATGATCGGCAGACTCTGTTCCTTTCCAAAGAGCGTCGTCTTGAGACTCAAACTGTCAACATTTCTCAAGATGCGTTGACGCAAGCTGATGCTGGCGAGGTCAGCGCTATTGGCACGCATTGTGTGTTCGGCATAGGCGCCGCCGTCGATGTAGTCGAACAGAAATCGCGGCAATTTGCGTCTCGCGGCTTCGCGATAGTCGGATGCCGATGAAATAATCATTATCTACAACTCCTAGGTCTCTAGAAAATTTCAGCGACGTAGGACGTTGCTGAGTGAATTTCACGATAAGGGATTGTTGAGTATGATAAAAACAACTTTTTCTACTCGAATTGAGTCGCTATTGGAATACACATGAATCTCAGAACGCTGCGGGTGTTTGTAGAAGTGGTGCGCCAGGGAGGTTTCTCCCAAGCTGCGGAGGTTGTGTCTTTGACTCAGTCCTCAGTCAGCAAGGCAGTCAGGACGCTCGAGGATGAGCTAGGTACGCCACTGCTGAACCGTATCGGCCATAAAAGCGAGTTGACGGCCGCAGGTGAGATTGCCTATCGGCGCGCACTGGTATTACTCGCAGATCGGAACGATCTGATCGCAGAGATCAATGAACTGCGCGACCTGAAGGGCGGTACGCTGCGGATCGGCTTGCCGCCTGTAGGCTCCGGGGTATTGTTCGCTGAGATGTTTGCTACTTATCGCAGCCGCTATCCGATGGTGAATATAGAACTGATAGAGCACGGTAGTAAGAAACTGTGTGAGTGCCTGGAGGCCGGAGAGGTGGACTTGGCAGCACTACTGATTCCGATCGATGAAACTTTCGCTTATCAGGAAGTGCGCAACGAGCCTTTAGTGGTTGTGCTGCCTAGCGCCCATTCGCTTTCGCGACGCAAGCGAATGAACTTCAGTGATCTGGCGGATTCGCCATTCATCCTCTTTGATGAGGGGTTTGCGCTTAACGCATTAATTATGGCCGCTTGTGATCGAAGAGGGATTGTGCCCCGGGTGACGGCCCGCAGCGGGCAGATTGATTTCATCGCCGACCTGGTAGCTGCAGGTTTAGGGGTGGCATTTTTACCGCGAATGCTTGCGCAAAAACATAAACATGCGGGCATCGCTCTAGTACCTCTTGAAGAGCCACACACGGATTGGAATATTGCACTCGCTTGGCGTGCCGGTGCGCATTTGCCTCCGGCTGCAATGGCTTGGTTAGATCTGGCCAAAGAGCTGAGATAGTGCAATGGCTTTTGCTCGGATATCCAAGCGCTGGTAGTCAATAAAAACACCGGCCTACCTGGTGAAGGGGTCGGGTGGTTTTTAGTTAAGGAAGAAGAGTTCGCTACTCTGCCCCGCCATCAGAAGCAGGTAATTGTCAAAGCCGAACTCAATCACGTTTTTACGTTTCCACAATGGGACAAGGTCCTAAAAACTTTAGACCTTGAACTGACCGAAACCGATTTCTCGCACGCTCTTGAGTTGGCTTGTCAAATCGCCGGAGGAGGTGAAAGCGAGCACCATAAGAAATTAAAGGATTTCGTAGCACACAACCCCCTCTCAATCTCTTCGGTCCCCGATATCACTAGAGGCCTGTTCCAGTGCGTAAAATACCGGACTGTGATGGAGGCAGTACTACTTGCGCATTCGCAGATACAGCATTTAATGCTGTCTGCTGGTGCTCACGCAGTTGCTTCTTGGATTTGAGTGCGACCGCTTTGCTGGACTGGTACTTGGCCCAGTCAATCTGGCTGTCTTCCAAGGCTTGCAGATCGATCTTGCTGACCGGAGGCTGTTGGCCCTGCAAGGCATCCTCGGCGTGCTCGCTCCAGTTGTTGGTGGTGGTAACGATGATGCGGTGCGAGAACGGCGCTTTGCCCGAGGCGGTGAAGAAACTGTCGATGTCCTTCTTCTGGACTTTGTAGTCCTCGGCGAACAGCTTGCACTGGATGGCGTGATACTCGCCGGTGCCCTGGGTACGAGCCACAAGATCAATGCCTGCATCCTTACCACTCAAGCCCTGCTCCTTGGCCCAGTCGGCATACGTCCATACTTGATCGTACAGATCGCGGTAGGTCGCTTCATTGCGCAAGTAAACGCAGATCAGTTCCTCAAAGTAGGTGCCCTTCTCGCGCTCGGTGACAGAGGCAGAACGATAAGAATCCAAAAGCGCAGCAAGAGCCGACATGTGCATTTCCTTTCAAAGCGGCTAACGGGAAAAATGCGCAATTCTAGCAACTGTCAGCACTGAATTGGATTGCACAATCCAAAGAGTTTCGGCGTCAAGCCCTACGCTTTTCTAACAAAAACGACAGCGCTCATCTTTTCCCGAACACCCGCCTGCAGCTCTCGAAACTCGACCATCATCCGCTCGATCTCGACCGAGCTTGCTCCCTGCCCGTTTTTCTCCAAAAGCCACAGCTTCAACAAACCGGCAACCCGCCCCAAGTCGCCGTTAATTCTGCAAAGATCAGCCACCGCTTTCAGATCGACGACCGAGCGAATGGGTGTATTCAGACCCAATGCTCGGAGGTAACCGGAGCGGGACATACCAGCCTCTTCGGCACGCTCAGTGATGGTCGCCTTTTCCTCATCTGTAACCCACACCTCTATCGGCTTTCCGCGCCGTCGAGGCTGGGCTTTTCCTTTGGTGTCCTCTGTCATTGCTTCTGCTCCTGTTGTTGCTTTTCGCTCTTAGACGAGGCAGCGGCGGCGGGCCTCGCAGAGCAAGATACCGTTGAGCCGCAGGCGAATAAGGGGCGGTGTTGGATGGGTTCGGGCTTGCCCGTACCCGTACAACACACATCTTGCCATACTGTTGTAAGCGATTTAATGCGATTTAAAACTAAAAACTCATCAATCGCTTTGAATTTCGCTAAATCGCATACAGTCGCATTGAATTGCCTAGAGTTGCCTTAAACTTCCTTGAGCTGCATACAATCACGCTAAATTTCATTAATTTTAGCTGCGCAGTTATTGTATGTTTCCCTAGGCTTTTATCCGTGCTAAAACCAATAGGAACAAACGGAGAAAGTCGATGCAAAGTAATAGTCTAAAGCCTATCAAAAGAAGAGCTGGCCGTGCTGAGTTCTTCTCGATCAGGAAGGAGTTAGAAACGAAAATACTGCTCGGCCACCCCCTTACTCGGCTCTACACCGAATACGCTGATCGATTTAGCTTTGGATATGTGCAGTTCACACGTTACGTCGCTCGCTATTGCAAGCAATCGCGTTCATTTATCATGACAGGCTCGCATTGGAGACAAAAATGATAAATGGATGGAGATTATTAATAACAGTTTTTACTTTGCTTTTTACATGGCAGAACGCCTTTGCTATCTACTGCACAAACTGCTCTACATTCTATCAACAGATGTTCGAGTACGCAGAAGCAGTCAATACGGCGTTGAACACTGCAGAGCAGCTTTCGACACAAGTTCAGCAATACAACAATATGGTCACGCAGGGGACTCCGTTGCCAAACAGCATGTTTGGCCGGATCACCCAAGACATGCAGCGTGTAACAAGCATCTACAACAGGGCGCAGTCATTAGGCCGCAATGTGGCGAATCTCGATTCGCAATTCAATACGCAGTTTCCCGGGTATGAGGCGTATTTGCAGAAATTTCTCCAGTCGAGCAGTAAGGCGACTGACGTAATGCCGGATCGCTACGAAAAATGGTCGGCGCAAGGCTTTGATAACGCAAAAAGAGCTATGCAGGCAGCAGGCATGAATACCAGCACATTTGAGACGGAAGATGCACACTTGGAACAACTGGTGAACCGTTCGCAGTCATCATCGGGTCGGATGCAGGCCATCCAAGCTGGGAACGAGATTGCCGCTTCAAACGTGCAGCAGCTTCAGAAACTGCGCGACTTGGTGGCGACTCAAATTACCCTGCAGGGCAATTACATAGCCCAAGAAACCGCGCGTCAGTCGGTCGGCGACGCCGCCTCCGAGCAATTCAACAAGCGCCCAAATACTCGCGGCGGCGCGAAGGGGTACTGACTATGAAGTTCTCTAAATGGCTTCTTATTGTGCTGTGTGTAGCATCTGGACTTGGAGGGGCAGCTCTGGTCGGCATCATATGTTCCATCTCTAATGACCGCATAGTGGTTACCGAAAAGATCAACCAGTCTCATGCCGCCGACAAACAATTCAATGAGCGCCCGAACAGTCGCGGTGGCGCCAAGGGGTACTGACATGCGCGTACCTATGATTGCTGGCTGCAGCGGACTATTTCTAATGCTGCTTGCAGGGAGTGCAGCTGCAGGAGTCGATCTAGCCCAAAGCGACACCTCAATGCAGGGCTTGCTGGACATGATTCTTGAGGCTTCTAACGAATGGGCCCCTCGCCTTCATGGCTATGCGGTGAACCTATTTTGGAGTCTGGCACTCATCCAGTTTGTGTGGACATTCTTCCCGATGGTATTCAAACAAGTCGACTTCGGCGAGCTAGTTGGCGAGCTAATCCGCTTCATCATGGTCATCGGTTTTTTCCTGATACTGCTCGATCACTCAACGGAGTGGGCAAGCGCGGTTGTGAACAGTTTCCGACAAGCTGGGGCACATGCAGCAGGCTTGCCAAGCCCTGAGCTAATGCCAGGAGATATGTTTGCGACGGCGGTCGAGTTTTCTCGTGCCATCCTGACCGGAATGAGCGTTTTCAACCCTTCGCAGAGTATCGTCGTTGCCTTGGCTGCCATCCTCGTTCTGATGGCTTTTGCTTTCATCGCGGCATTCATTTTTGTGACATTGGTCGAGGCTTATGTCGTTATCAACGCCTCTGTTCTATTCATGGCTTTCGGCGCATCGCAGTGGACACGGGAATACACGATGGCTGTTATTCGCTACGCAGTTTCCGTGGGTGCCAAGCTATTTATGGTGACGTTGATAGTCGGCTTGATTCTGACTGTCGCGAAGAAGTGGCAGGTTGCTTATACCAATGACGAAGCCTCTCTGATGACCTTGGTGGGGTTATCGCTGGTATGCGCCTACCTGACCAAGACCATTCCCGAACTGATCGCGGGCATGATTAGCGGCGTTTCTTCGGGTGGCGGCGGTGCGATTGGCGGCATGGCCGCGGCTGGTGTAGCTGGTGCAGCAGCCGCGGCGGCTACCATTGCCACGGCAGGCGCATTAGCTCCGGCAGCGGCCAGGGCAATCGGTGCGAGTGGTAGTGGTAGTGGCGCAAGTGTAGCGGCCGCGCCCGGGGGTATTGGCACCGGAGGTCTGGCCAGCGCAATCAACTCCAGCTTTGCCGGTGGTGGTGGCACAGCCAGCACTGGCGCTATTAGCTCGGGCCTCGGGTCCAGCACTGGCGGTAGTTCTGCCGCTAAATCAGCCGGAGCTAAAATCGGCGGTAGCGCCTCTAGTGGCCCTAGCGGCGGCAGCCCACTGACGCAGCCAAGCCAAGGCGTGCAGCAGGCAGCCAAAAAGGCGGCGAAAGCTGCGCTAGGCAACGGCGACGATTCCAAGGGCAAAGCCGCCGCGCAGCCGCAGACGAATCCACAAGAGGATCAGGGCGGCAGTAGTTTGCAATCGACCTTGCAAGCCTCTCAGCAGTACGCAGGAGGTGCGCAAGACAATGGTGGAGGGTTGTCTGCCCATAACGTGGCATCAGCCGCAACCCGAGCAGTTGGACTCATGGCCGCTATGTCTGTGCCCGGTATGGAGGGGACCGCAGGAATTTCGCTGGGCGCCGGTACTCCACAAGCTGTTCCTAACTCAGGTGGTGACAACGTGGACAACGGAGAAGGAAGGGAGCCTGCAAACGTAATACATGGAGCTGACTTGGCCACAGCTGCAGAAACTGAAAGCGGCACCAAAGAAGCGGCTCCGTCGCCTAAGACTCAATCACCGGGTGAACAATCATGATTGCAGACATTCTGTTTGGCTTTTTCATGCTGGGTAGCTTCTTCGTTCTTGGTGTAGGTTTCTGGGCGCTTGGACGACTTCTGCGAGCCAAAGGGCATGGCCCTTTACTAGATACGCTTGACGGACGTTACATCCGCCTACACGCGGAGGTGCAACTGGGGATGGTACCTGTGGGGATAAAGACATTTTCCGACTTGGGCGATCTTCATCTGTTGCCATTCTTTGGTTCCAGACGTCAACGCAAGCACCTCGACGAAATCCGGCTGGACCTGCTTGCTGAACAGCAGAGGCTCAACGAATCCAAGCATTGATGACATGCCCCGCTTTGCGGGGCTTTTTATTCCCGTCTATTACACACCACCAAGACTCTCTAGACCATCTTGTGCGAAGCCCGAGCCAGAAAGTGCGCCCTTGCATTGCCAATGAAATCACTGAATAGATCGAGAGCTCGTCCAGTGTGTTACGTAATAGTCGGTGCTGGCTGCTTGGCTGCCAAATTACCTGAAATCGCTCACATGCTCTCTTTTTGGTGTCCGTCGTTGCTCTCTACGATCTGTCTGGTGGCAGACCTGCCGGAATCTGGTTCGATGATATGGATGTGCGCTACGACGGCCGCAGTCGATCTCAAGCAACAGTTTGTGAGCGTAGGGAACGCTTTTTCATATCAGAGAGGGCAGGTGCTTAGAGGACGGACACTGCCAAAGCAAAATAGGCTTTAAGAGATTTAATAGATTTAAATAAAGATTTAGGAAGAAAAACGGTTTTATTACCCATTGATTTCAATCACTTACAACAATATGCAGTCCCTGATAGACGGTGATGCGCCCCCTAATAGACGGTGGATCAGCCCCTAATGGACGGTGAATGGCCCCCAATAGACGGTCTATCCACAGGAGTACACATTCAAACGGAAAAATGGCCATCTCCGGGCCTTTAGTGTTCTGGAGTACCGTCTATTAGGGACCTTATTTCAGTATTTTCTTATCTGATCGACGCATCATTACAAGCTGCGGCCCACTCAGGCCAACTTCTTCCACCAAGCCGTACTCGGGTAAATCATCTGTTGCGATGACCTTGCGCAGGTTCTCCGAGAACTTTTTGAGCGTCCCGGTGCTGCCGCTACGCGCATATAGAGTTTTAAATGCCCACTTTGCATCGTCTTTACCTGCGGCACGGCGCGCCAATCGGTAGACAAAACGCCCTATTCCCGATTCGATCAGGAAATAATCAGGGTGCACTGTCAGAATGTCCGGCTTTGCCCCCGAAGTGACTTCCCGATATATCCAGTTAGGTGCCTCAATCTCGACACTGGCCACCTTGCCGGTGTCAGTACGCGAAATTACGCGATAGTGGCTAATCAATCCCTCGGACTCTACCTCCCGCATGCTGCGCTTACCGTTTCGTGGGGAGCTTTCCCGCACGCTTTTGATAGTCGTACCTTTGAGGCGATCTAGGGAATCTCCGAACAAGTTTTCAAATGTGCTGAAATACGCCTGACCACCTGATCCGAGCCGCCTATGAGCCAGATGAGCTTTTCCGATTTCGAATACGCCGGCAAGCGCAAGCAGACACGCCGCGAACGCTTCCTCGCCGAGATGGATCAGGTCGTGCCCTGGACGGGTCTGCTGGGCCTGATCGAGCCGTTCTACCCCAAGGCCGGTGGCGGCAGAAAACCCTATCCTCTGGAAACCATGCTGCGTATTCATCTGTTGCAGAATTGGTTTTCCCTGAGCGATCCGACCATGGAAGAAGCGCTCTACGAAATCACGCCCATGCGCCAGTTTGCACGTTTGACCTTGAGCGCCCCGATACCTGAAGACACCACGATCATGAATTTCCGGCACTTATTGGAAAAGCATCAGCTTGCACCTGCAATCCTCGCGGTCATCAATGGTTATTTGCAGGACAAAGGCATGTCTCTGCGTCAGGGCACTATCGTCGATGCCACCATTATTCATGCTCCCAGTTCGACTAAAAACGAAGAGGGAAAGCGCGACCCTGAGATGCATCAGACCAAAAAAGGTAACCAGTATTTCTTCGGAATGAAGGCCCATATTGGCGCTGATGTCGAGTCCGGCTTGGTTCATCACGTCCACGGCACCGCCGCCAACGTCGCCGATGTCACACAGGTCGCCGAGCTTTTGCATGGCGAAGAAAATGCAGTGTATGCAGACGCCGGATACACCGGCGTTGAGAAGCGTGAAGAGCATGAAAATCGTGAAGTGATCTGGCAAATCGCGGCGCGCCGCAGCACCTATTCCAAGTTGAATAAACGCAGCGTGCTCTACAAGGCCAAGCGCAAGATTGAGTACTGCAAAGCCCAGACACGGGCCAAGGTCGAACATCCGTTTCGGGTGATCAAATGCCAATTTGGGTACGTGAAAGTGCGCTTTCGTGGGCTGATGAAAAACACGGCTCAGTTGACCACATTGTTCGCCCTGTCGAACCTGTGGATGGCTCGAAAACAACTGATGGGTATGGGCGAGTTGCGCGCTTAACATGGAAAACCGGGCGAAAAACGCCCTCGATGAACACTGCATCAGGTCGTTTTGAGCAAATAGCGCTGCGTGCCGTGCAAATTACGACTTGCGGCCGCCGCGCAGCAAGTTGATCGGAGCATCCCTAGAGCACCCTCTACTTCTTTAAATTGGCGGCTTCCGTCGCCCTTCCGGCAGAATTTCAAAATGTCAGACACGTGCGATTTGAACACACGACACGGCTTCTCACCCTTCCCTTCTCGGTAGCGATTCATAGCCTCTGTTAGATAAGAAATCAGCATTAGCACGATGTCATAATCCCAAATTGACGCCATGCCATATGGGCCAGCTGTGACCTCGACGTAACCGTCTGAAAGGTTGTAGCGGCTGATTTCTCCCGCCCGTTTTTTCTGCTTGGATATTCGGAACACAGCCACATCCATCATGCTGCGGCTATCGCGGGCGCTTACTTCGTACCGCGAAGGTACAACGGAATCAGCCTGCCTTTCGTGTTCACGCGGGCAAGGTATCGCCTTTTTAGCTGCAACTGGCGACCTTGGCGTTGGCAGATCCTGGCGTGGAGGCCTCTTTTTTTCTTCGGTACGCAGTCGCTCCTCTATTTCCCTAATCGACTCGCCCGGAAGTGCTGCGGCCTCCAGCTTCTTGCGGTACGCGGCGTGATTTTCTTCGATCCGTGACAACAGACTGCCAACTAGAAGTTGCCCATGGCCGCCGCTAGTCAAGGGATTGGCCCAGCATATGACGCGATGCATGCCAACAGCTCATCCCGCAATCAAGTTCAGATCCATCTACAACCGGCAGCATAAAACTCAGCACAAGCGGTTCATTCCCGGACACCGCCAGTACATCACTCGCCACGGCTAAACCCCCATTCCTGGGCGAATAGCGTGAGTGCCCGACGATTTGCGCGCGTCAATCCATTCTTCGATTTCAGTCAGATCCCACGCAACGTTCCGACTGGTTAGTGCGATACGGCGCGGGAACTCGCCCCGCTGCTCCATGTTGTAGATGGTGCGCTCAGCAAGCGGGATCATCGCGTGCAATTTCTTGCGGTTGATGAGCGTCTTACTCTTTGGCTTGTTCTCCATGAGGTCACTTTCCTTCAGAGTTATCAGATGCTTGACAATGCCTTCTAACGCCAGAATCAGGACGCAAAAAAGTTAGAATTTAGTTGTCATCCAGAGCTATCATCGGGCGATGGGAAAATATGAAAAAGCGTCGAGCACATACGATCCGCTTCTGAAAGTGCTGGTTAGAGAAAGCGATACATCGTCTGATCGCATCCGTGCGAAGTTGAGCAACCACTACGAGTGGTGCTTCTGCGAGCTATGCTGGCGATCTACCGAATATGCGATCAGCATGGCGGCGCCAAAGGTCTTCAAGCGTCTAAAACGCGGAAATATCAAAGCAGTGCCGCTAACAGAATCTATTCGTACAGAAGCCCGGAAAAAAACCGATACCTTGGTGGCTCGCTATGAACGAGCATTGAAGGGAGAGTTCGGCAAGTACGAACCCCCGCGCATGCTGGGGAGATACTGCGACATGCAGGAGTTGCGCGGGGACTTTTCGGTCGCAGCATTCCGTGAGCATGTGGAGCGCCGAATGCTGGTTTCTACTTGGGCACGCCACGGCGAATTACTGCGGCCTTCAGCCCTACCGGCCCATCCCGAGGGCGCAGCGAGACCGAGTAAACTCTACTGTGAAGTTCACAATCCGCGGCGTAGCGATGAAGCTCGCCGCGCTTACCAGCGCGACCGGAGGTTCACACTAGAGTATGAGGATTTAATTGAAAAAATCTGGTCCCAAGGAGCTGCCGTCCTCCCTAGGTGGGATATCGAGACATGGGCAGAAGTCAGGAAAAATGCCTATAACCAGCTCCAGGCACTCAAGTCACCAACAAGCTCAATGGATGATTTGTTAAACCAAGGCATTACGAATCAAGCGGAAATCGCCCGCCAACTTGGCGTATCACGCCAAGCAGTTTCTGCCGCCATCAAGCGACGGGGGCGAAAACAGGCAATGAGATAAAAACGACCGAAGCTCTAACTTGATTATCTGTAACCGTCGCCCGAACGGGGCCGATTGGCTGTCCACTCATCAATCATATCGGCCCAGTCCTGTAACATCGCAGTACGCTGCTCTCGATACTCGGCCTTGTTATAGACAGCCCTAACACCCTTCTGCTCGTGTGCAAGACATTTCTCAATCCAGTCTGAGTTGTAGCCCGCCTCGTGCAGCAGCGTGCTAGCTGTCCGTCTCAAATCATGCGGTCCGAACTTACTCAGCGGCTTCCCTTCTTTCTGCGCGAGCCGATAGCTCAGCGTCAGTACCTGATTGATGGTTGCGGTACTCATTGGCAGATCAGAATCGTACCGGGAAGGAAAGACGTATTCTGAACCACCGGCAAACGTCTTCAACGCGATGAAGAAATCCAGCACCTGCCGAGACAAGAACACCAAATGGGGGTTGCGTCGCTTCATCCGCTCTTTCGGAATGGTCCACAGGGCTTCACTAAAATTGATCTCATCCCAGGTGGCGTTGGTCAGCTCACTTTTTCGAACCATGGTGAGCAACAGCAGTTTAGCCGCCGCTCTCACGGAGGAGGCGGTGCCGATACGGTCCAAGTACTGGTACATCAACGCGATTTCGTCTGGACCCAAAGCGCGGTCACGAGGCTCAAATTTAGCGATGCTCGCAGAACGTACCAGATCGGCCGGGTTCTCGACCTTCTGGCCACGCTCAATCGCCCATCGGAAAACCTGCATTACGATCTCACGGGAGTGCACCGCCGTTGCTGGAGCACCTCGCTCCACGATTGCATCGGTCAGCGCTCGCAGGTCCTCATGGTTGATTTCCACCAGCTTCTGATTACCAAACTTCGGTTTCAGCTCACGCTCATAAACAGAGCGCCGCATATCACGGGTCGAGTCAGCCATCTGATACCCGCGAAGCCATTTCTCGGCCCAGGCATCAAACGTTTCTGCTCCCTTGCTACGTGCCTTGTCACGGGCTTTCTCCTTGGCAGGTGACTTGCCAGCCGCAACCATCTTTTTGGCTTCACCAAGCCGCTCTCGCGCTTCTGCAAGCGTGATTCCACCTACACCATAGCGACCAAACGTGATCGTCTCCTGTCGTCCATTGATGGAGTAGTTGTAGCGAAACGAGATTGCGCCCGCAGCCGTGACAGCTACGTAAAGTCCATCACGGTCGTTCACTTTGTAGAGTTTTTCTTTCGGTTTGAGATTACGTAGCTTGGTATCGGTCAGCATGAGGCTCGCGAATTCCGTTCAAAAAATACCATGCTCAGAAACACACCCAAAACCGCGAGAAAACCCAATAAAACCGGGTGGATTATGAGTCTTGATACCATGCCCTTACCCACAAAGGCGACATGGTATCGAACACCGAGCATGGCATTTGGCTCAGTCAATGCCCCGTACCATGCCACATAAACACGGTGCTTGGCGATGCACAAAGCTGCCAGAACTTGCCAGACCCAAAAAACCAAAAGCCCGCAATTACGCGGGCTTCAGGGTGTTTCTTGCTAGTTGGTGCCGGTCAGTGCCGGACGTCCAATCATTCCCACTCGATCGTTGCCGGCGGCTTGCTCGACACGTCGTAAGTCACGCGGGAGATGCCTTCGATTTCGTTGATGATCCGGCCGCTGACGGTTTCCAGCAGCTCGTAAGGCAGGTGCGCCCAACGTGCGGTCATGAAGTCGATGGTTTCTACGGCACGCAGGGCAACAACCCAGGCGTAACGACGGCCATCGCCTACAACACCAACCGATTTGACCGGCTGGAACACCACGAATGCCTGGCTGACTTTGTGATACCAGTCGGCCTTGCGCAGCTCTTCGATAAAGATATGGTCAGCACGACGCAGGATGTCGGCGTATTCCTTTTTCACTTCACCCAGGATGCGCACGCCCAGGCCCGGGCCCGGGAACGGGTGACGGTAGACCATGTCGTACGGCAGGCCCAGTTCCAGACCCAGACGACGGACTTCGTCCTTGAACAGCTCACGCAGCGGTTCAACCAGCTTGAGGTTCATTTCGTCCGGCAGGCCGCCCACGTTGTGGTGCGACTTGATCACATGAGCCTTGCCGCTCTTGGCGCCAGCCGACTCGATTACGTCCGGGTAGATGGTGCCCTGGGCCAGGTACTTGATGTTTTCCAGCTTGCAGGATTCGGCATCGAACACGTCGATAAAGGTACGGCCGATAATCTTGCGCTTTTTCTCCGGATCGCTTTCGCCAGCCAGGTTGTTCAGGAACTGGTCGGCAGCGTTGGCGCGGATCACTTTGACGCCCATGTTCTCGGCGAACATGGCCATCACTTGCTCACCTTCGTGCAGGCGCAGCAGGCCGTTGTCCACGAATACGCAGGTCAACTGGTCGCCGATGGCCTTGTGCAGCAAAGCAGCCACCACCGAGGAGTCAACGCCGCCGGACAAGCCCAGCAGTACGTTGTCGGTACCGACCTGGGCACGGATGTTGGCAATCGCGTCTTCGGCGATTTTCGACGGCGTCCACAGGGCTTCACAGCCGCAGATGTCGAGGATAAAGCGCGACAGGATGCGACCGCCCTGCTTGGTGTGGGTCACTTCCGGGTGGAACTGCACGCCGTAGTAGCCGCGATCGTCGTTGAACATGCCGGCAATCGGGCAGCTTGGGGTGCTGGCCAGAATGTGGAAGTCGGACGGCATTTTGGTGACCTTGTCACCGTGGCTCATCCACACGTCCAGGCCGAACAGGCCGTCGGCGTCGATATGGTCTTCGATGCCGTCCAGCAGGCGGCTTTTGCCAACCACGTCGACGCGGGCATAACCGAACTCGCGCAGCTCGGAACCTTCAACCTTGCCGCCCAGTTGCTCGGCCATAGTCTGCATGCCGTAGCAGATACCGAAAACCGGTACGCCCAGGTCAAATACCGCTTGTGGTGCGCGCGGGCTGCCGGCTTCGTGTACCGACTCCGGGCCACCGGCCAGGATGATGCCTTTAGGGGCGAATTCGCGGATCGCTGCGTCGTCCATGTCGAACGGGTGCAGTTCGCAGTAAACGCCGATTTCGCGCACGCGGCGGGCGATCAGCTGGGTGTACTGGGAACCGAAGTCCAGGATCAGGATGCGGTGAGCGTGAATGTCGAGGGCCATGACAAAATCTCGATTAATTTCAGAAACGACACGGGGCTGAATCAAACAGCCCCGGTGACTTAATTCGTATCGCACCCGGGTGTAACCCCGGATGCGACCACTATCAACCTACGCGATAGTTGGGTGCTTCCTTGGTGATCTGCACGTCGTGGACGTGGGATTCAGCCATGCCAGCGCCGGTGATACGCACGAACTCAGGCTTGGTACGCATTTGCTCGATGTCGGCACAGCCGGTGTAACCCATCGAGGAACGCAGACCGCCCATCAGTTGGTGAATGATCGCCGTCAGCGAGCCTTTGTACGCCACGCGACCTTCGATACCTTCCGGCACCAGCTTCTCGGCACCCGCGGAGGAGTCCTGGAAGTAACGGTCAGAGGAACCCTGGGACTGCGACATCGCACCCAGCGAACCCATGCCGCGGTAAGCCTTGTACGAACGGCCCTGGTACAGCTCGATTTCGCCCGGTGCTTCTTCAGTACCGGCAAACATCGAACCCATCATTACGCAGGACGCACCGGCAACGATGGCCTTGGACAGGTCACCCGAAAAACGGATGCCGCCGTCGGCGATCAACGGTACGCCAGTGCCTTCAAGGGCAGCGGCCACATTGGCAATCGCGCTGATTTGCGGAACGCCAACACCGGCAACGATGCGGGTGGTGCAGATCGAGCCAGGGCCGATACCGACCTTGACTGCGTCAGCGCCGGCTTCAGCCAGGGCCAGGGCAGCAGCGCCAGTGGCGATGTTGCCGCCAATGACCTGAACTTCAGGGAAGTTCTGCTTGACCCAACGTACGCGGTCGATCACGCCTTTGGAGTGACCGTGGGCGGTGTCGACTACCACCACGTCAACGCCGGCAGCCACGAGGGCGGCCACGCGATCAGCGGTGTCCTTGCCGGTGCCGACCGCAGCGCCCACGCGCAGACGACCCTGGTCGTCCTTGCTGGCCAACGGGTAAGCCTTGGCTTTTTCGATGTCGTTAACAGTCATCATGCCTTTGAGGGCAAAGTTGTCGTCGACGATCAGCACGCGCTCGATGCGATGCTTGTGCAACAGTTCGCGGGCTTCTTCCTTGTCGGCGCCTTCCTTGACCGTGACCAGACGCTCTTTTGGCGTCATCACGTCACGAACGGTAGCTTCCAGACGGTTTTCAAAGCGTACGTCACGGGACGTCACGATGCCGACCAGGTCGCCATTGTGCAGTACAGGAACGCCGGAAATGTTGTGCTGGCGGGTCAGTTCAAGCAGTTCACGTACCGTGGCATCAGCCTCGATAGTGATCGGCTCTTTAACCACGCCGGCTTCGAAACGCTTGACCTTGCGAACTTCGTGAGCTTGCTGCTCGATGGTCATGTTCTTGTGGATGATACCGATACCGCCTTCCTGAGCCATGGCGATTGCCAGACGGGCTTCAGTTACGGTGTCCATTGCAGCGGAAACCAGCGGAATATTCAGTTCAATGCCACGGGTCAAACGAGTCTTTAGATTGACTTCGTTCGGGAGAACCTCGGAATAACCGGGGACGAGAAGGATGTCATCGAATGTGAGTGCTTCTTGGCTGATACGCAGCATCGCTGGGGCTCCCGAGCGGGAAAATGGAAGCGCGCCATTGTACTCAAAACACCCGGCTCTCTCAACGGAAACCTTTAGAGAGTTTTGCGCTAAGGGCCAATGGTTTATTGACTCTCAGGACAGCAAGTGGGCAAAAAATCCTCTGCGGGAGCGCAATACAGTTCACTTAAGAGCAACGCAGTTCAAGTGTGGGAGCGGGCTTGCTCGCGATGGTCTTCAGAGCAGCGCATTTACTCAGTAAATACGCGTCATCGTTAACGACCATCGCGAGCAAGCCCGCTCCCACACCATCGGTCAGAGTTCGACCTTCACCCACGCCACCGGCTGGTCGAGCCAGTCGGCGAACTCGTCGAGAAAGCTTTGCTTAAAACCCGCCTCGGCCCAGTTGTTGAAAATAAAACCCAAATTGGAGAACGCGCAGGGCTGCAAAAACAGAAAACCGTTGATGTCGTCTTCATGGGCGCACAGCGGGCAAATGAAATTGTCGGTACGCCCCGGCATCCAGTCTTCGAGGCTGTCGAACAGTGCCTCGCCCACTTCCTTGCGGCACTCGGCGCAACCGGCTTCTTCAAGAAAACCTTTGGCCGGCGTATAGATGCAACGCTTGGTGATGATCTCCAGGCCATTGACCGCCTCACCGAAAGGCAGCGCCTCGGGGTGCAGCACCACCTCACGGGCACCGGGTGCGATAGCGTAGGCCATGCCATTGCCCGTACGGCCGCAGGTGGTGAGTTCTTCTTCGATGATGTTCTTGCGCACCAGCCAGCGCACGATAGCCCGGGCGCGCGGTTCATGCACCGGCAAGGTGGAGATTTTGGGAACGATGATGCTTTGCGAATTCATGGGGACGGCACATGTGGATTAGAGCAAATGCTGTATCTGGTAGTCGCCGCCGAAGGCTGCGAGCTGTTTCGGGGCTCGCAGCCTTCGGCAGCGACTACAGGGCTCGGTCGCGCAGTTTAACTCAGGTAGCGCGCGATCAGCGCAATGCCGCTGGCCAGCACCAGCCACGTTACCAGCCGCACAAACGCCTCGCGGGACAATTTACGGGTCAGCCGTCGGCCAATCCACAGCCCCAGTGCCATCGCCGGCAACAGGCAGGCGCCCAGCAACAGCAACGCGCCGTCGGCATATACGCCCGCAAGCACAAACAGCGTCAGGCGCACCATCGTGCTGCAACTGATCAACGCACTCTGGGTGGCGCGGGCTGCGTCCTTGGGCAAGCGTGCATTCAGATAAAGCGCATACAAAAAACCGCCACTGCCAAACAACGCCCCAAACAGTCCACCCGTAATCCCCGTGGGGATGGCCCAGCCAGCAGCGACCTGTGTCGGCTTCACCTTAACGGCCAGGCTGTACAATGCGTAAGCCGTGATAAAGAGTCCCATCAACAGCAGCAACAGGTCGGACTTGAGGTTCAGCAAAAAACCTACGCCGATCACACAACCGATCGCCATGCACGGCAGCAAGCGCAGCAACTCGGGCCGCGCCACATCCCGGCGCGACGGTAGCCAGTTGCCAAATGCCGCGACGAAATCCAGCAGCACCAGCAGCGGGATGATTTTCGACAGCGGCAGGCACAGGATCAGCAGTGGCCCGGCCACCAGCGCCGTACCGAACCCGGCCACACCAAAGACGATATAGGCCAGCGCAATGGCTAGCTCCAGCAACACCCACTCACCACCACTGAACGGCAACTCCATTGCTCTGTTTCCTTATTTTTTAGTGCGCAGACTTCTATCAGACAGGTGCAGCGATAACAATCCGCCCTTATGATGGCCCGCATGATTAAAGACCCCTTTGCAAGACTCAATCTCGACCGGGAAGTCCTGACCGTCAGCCAGCTCAATGGCCGGGCGCGGGTGCTGCTCGAAGACGTGTTCAGCAATATCTGGGTAGAAGGCGAAATCTCCAACCTCGCCCGCCCGGCCTCTGGTCATGTGTACTTCACCCTCAAGGACAGCGGCGCCCAGGTGCGTTGCGCGCTGTTTCGCAATAACGCGGCACGGGTACGCCAGGCGCTCAAGGACGGCCTGGCGGTCAAGGTGCGCGGCAAGGTCTCGCTGTTTGAAGGCCGTGGCGATTACCAGTTGATCCTCGACACCGTGGAACCCGCTGGCGACGGCGCGCTGCGCCTGGCCTTCGATGCGCTGAAGGAAAAACTCAGCGCCGAAGGCCTGTTCAGCCCCGAGCGCAAGGTCGCCCTGCCCGCTCACCCGCAGCGCATCGGCATTGTCAGCTCGCCCACCGGCGCGGTGATCCGCGACATCATCAGCGTGTTCCGCCGCCGGGCGCCGCAAGTCGAACTGACCCTGATCCCCACCGCCGTACAAGGCCGCGAAGCCACGGCGCAGATCGTGCGGGCGCTCAAGCTGGCCGATGCCCGGGGCTTTGACGCGCTGATCCTGGCCCGTGGCGGCGGCTCGCTGGAAGACCTGTGGTGCTTTAACGAAGAGGCCGTGGCCCGCGCCATCGATGCCTGCGTCACGCCCATCGTCAGCGCTGTCGGCCATGAAACCGACGTGTCGATCGCCGACTTTGTCGCGGATGTGCGCGCCCCTACCCCGTCAGCCGCAGCCGAGTTGCTGGCCCCGGACTCCAGCGACCTGCAACGGCGTATCGACAGCCTGCACCGCCGGCTGGTGATGCGTGTCCGTGACCGCCTGATGCGCGACCGCTTGCGCCTCGACGGCCTGGCGCGACGCCTGCGCCATCCCGGCGAACGCCTGCGCCAGCAGGCCCAGCGCCTGGATGACCTGGACATGCGCATGCGCCGGGCGTTCGAGCGCAGCCTCACTACCCGCCGCGAACGCCTGATCCGCCTGGAAACCCGCCTGGCCGCACAGCATCCGGGCCGCCAACTGGCCATGCTGCGCCAGCGCCTGGACAGCCTCGCCGAGCGCCTGCCCCGAGCCATGCGTGAAGGCCTCAAGGCGCGCCGCATGCAGCTGCACAGCCAGATGCAGACCCTGCATGTGGTCAGCCCGCTGGCCACCCTGGGGCGCGGCTACAGCATTCTGCTCGATGAAAAGGGCAGCGCCATCCGCAACGCCGCGCAAACCCACAACGGTCAACGCTTGAAGGCCAGGCTGGGCGAAGGCGAACTGCAAGTGCGCGTCGAGGACAATCACCTCACGCCCGTCACCCTTTCTTTACTGGATTAACCGATGCCGCGTTTTTTCTCTGCTGCGCTGTTGCTGTGCCTGACCCTCAATGCTCAGGCGGCTGACAGCTACATCACCCGCTTGCTGAACAAGCCGGTACCTGGCGGCGTCGCCGTGATCGAACTGGGCACCGGCGCCCAGGCGCCCAAGGCCAGCTATGACGGCAAGCCGGTCATGGTCATCAAGGAACAGGACACCTGGCGGGCCATTGTCGGCATTCCGCTGACGGTCAAGCCGGGCACCCAACGGATCAGTTCTGGCGGGCGCGACGTGAGCTTCGCCGTGGGCAGCAAGAAATACCCCGAGCAACACATCACCCTGAAAAACAAGCGCCAGGTCAACCCCGACCCGGCCGATATCAAGCGCATCGACAACGAACTGGCCATCCAGATCAAGGCCTACCGCACCTTCAGCCCCAACACGCCGAGCAACCTGTTGCTGGACAAGCCGGTCAATGGCCCGCTGTCGAGCAAGTTCGGCGTGCGCCGCTTCTTCAATGGCGAAGAGCGCAACCCTCACGCCGGTCTCGACTTTGCAGTGCCTGCTGGTACACCGATCAAGACCCCGGCAGCGGGCAAGGTGATCCTGATCGGCAATTACTTCTTCAATGGCAATACCGTGTTTGTCGACCACGGCCAGGGTTTTATCAGCATGTTCTGCCATATGTCGAAAATCGACACCCAAGTGGGCCAGCAACTGGCCCGCGGTGATGTGGTGGGCAAGGTTGGCTCGACGGGCCGTGCCACAGGCCCGCACATGCACTGGAACGTCAGCCTCAATGATGCACGGGTTGACCCGGCGATCTTTATCGGCGCGTTCCAGCCCTAACGCAAACGCGGCATCAGCCACCCCTGGCGGCCCTGGCAAATCTGCAAGGGCATGCCCAGCCGTCCGAACGAATAGGTACTGGGGCCCAGTTTCAATACCTGTACATAAACGTCCTCCCCCGGGGCGTTCATAAAGGCCAGGTCCTGGTCATCATCCAGGGTGTCGCCTTTCTTGCGCGTGATTTTGGTGACGGTGTTTTTCAGGTAAGGCCCAGCCTGGACATACTTAAAGTCGACAAAGCGGTGGAAGTTGTACACATGGGTCTGGCCGCCCTTCGCTACCTGCACCTTGCGGCCGCCGATTCGTGAAAAACCCAGGTCGTTGCCGCGAAAGAACTGACTGTACGAACCCAGGGTGCGCTCAGCCGTGCGGTCCGCTGAAATGGCCAGCATTTCAAAGTCCAGATGGCATTCCCACACAACCCGGTCAGCCGAGTACAACCACGAGGCCGCCAGCCAGGGCAAAACCACCAGCAGGGCTACAATCAGCCCGCGAGCGCTCCATTTTGCCGCCACCATTACTCGGACTCATCCAGGACAAAATAGGAAATACACCCCGACACGCTGACTTCAATCGGGTCGCGGCATAAGAAGTAGCCATACGCGTTATCCCTGAGCGCACCATTCAAATACACATACGCATAACTCGCCAGGGCCGTAAACGCAGGCGGTTTATTCTTCAACTTCAACATATGGGCATTGATTCGCTCAGGCGTAATGTTTAAACCCGGCGCCGAAAACAAATGTTGTTTATAGGTATCGGGCAGCGGCGAGTAGTGCAGTTCTATGGCCGACGCCAGTGGCGAACTCAATTGCGCAGCCTGCCAGGCAAACGCCAGAAAGCCGTTAAGCAACAAAACCCCGGCCATGCCGGTCAAATAGCACCGACAACGGCTCACCTTGGCCGAAACCAGTGCAACGTCATCGTTGCGCGTGGCCGGCAACGGCGCGACATCTCGCGCGCCTCTTGAACCCTCGCCTCCTGGCGGCAAGGCACTGTCGCCCAGCCGCTCAATCGACAGGGCATCGCTGATTTTGTAGCCAATGCGCGGCACTGTAACCACATAGTCACAATGCCCTACAGTAGACAGGCAGCGACGGATCTGGGCGATGGATTGATTGACACTGTTGGCAGATACTTGCTGCCCATAACGCTCCCAACCCGCATGCAATAGTTGCTTTTTGGTGACAATGGCGCCCTGGGCTTCAAGCAATGTCGAAAAGCAGCGACTGGCTGCCGCCCCCAGCACCACCGGGGCGACAGCACTGCCCAGCCCTGAAACTTCATACAACTCATCATCAAATAACATCACGCCAGCTATCAAGTAACGGGCCATCGTATTACAGCCTTATAAAACGAGTAGATGAAGTGCCATCTTCCGTCATTCCAAACACCGATTTAAATAAACAATACACCTCGCTTATTCATGGCCGCATGCGCTCATCACCGCGTATGACGCACGCTTTAAACACATCTATTCCTACGATCGTTAAACACTGGCACAACTGTTTCACACCTTGAACAGTTGCGTTAATGCAGGGCGTTGTCGGAGTGCAGAATGCCGGGTGAATGGCGGGCAGAAATCACCGGGTCAATAAAAACCCGCGTGCAGGTAACCCCCACAAGCAAAGTGCTTAAAGATTGGCATCAAAAATGATTGTGGTATTGCCCGTGAATGTACTGCCGGGGTACTTGACCATCTGTTCGGTGGAGGCACTCTGCACCCTGTAGTGCAGGGTGGCCTTGCGGTCAAACTGGCTGCTCAGGGTCTTGAACACCACGGCGTTGTGCGCCCCGGCTTGCAGCGGAATCCGCCGTGCAGGCTGGCCACTGGCCTCGAGCGCAATGCCAGCAGGCAGGGACAGTTGAATATCAACCCCCGCTGTCAGCTGTTGCTGTGCCGACGTTCGAATACCGCAGGTCTGCGCAAAGGCGTACTGGCACTCCAGATAGACCTTGAAGCGCCCGGAGCTGGAAATCTTGAAATCATGGTCGGCAAACAGCGCAGGTGCTGTTCGGCCGCTGGCCAGCCAGCCTTGCCAGCCCTGCGCGGGTTGCAGCACGGCACGCTGCGCACCGGGGGCAAAATCAAGGCTGAGCAGGTGGTTGACCGTGAGCTTGAACGTGAACGTGATGCGGTCATCGCTGGCCACCATGCGGTCGCCGAAATCAAAATCCTGACCGGGGCCGATGCCATAGGTGATGCTGCCCGAATAGGTGCCCATCTCCATGCTCAGGGGGTTGGGGGTATGCAGTTCGTAGCTGATGTTCATGTTGCGGTATCGGAACGGTGTCGGGATCTGCACCTTGGGCAGCTTTACGCAGGCCGTTGTCGCACTCTGCGGCACTTTCCAGAAATAGTCGTAAAACGTGGCGTTGCCACTGCCCACCCCGCCATAGGTGCAGGGGCTGGGCGCCGTGACCCAGGAGGAACCCCACAGGTGACCATGCCAGGTGCCACTACTGAGGATATACCGCCCGCCAAACCCGGAGATCCGCCATTGCACCTGTGCGCTCTGTCCGGTTTGATCGTGGGTGATGGTCACATTGCGAAAGTTCGACGGCACCCGCATGTAAGCCGCTTTACGCCTGTCAGCCAGCGCCTCCTGTGGGTCGAGCGCTTGGGCGGCATCAAAGTCCACCGGGAAATTGACACTGGAAAACCCGTTGGCGGCGCATTGGCCAGGCAAGATAAGGCAATACCCGGCAACCGGAGTGGTGTTGATAAACCTGTTGTGGGAAGGGTTGTGATGATCGGGGCTGAACACGGCGGTAATCAATTGCTCCGCCGCCGCCAAAGGCGTACCCGCAAACAGCAGTTGCACGCACACACTGATAACCGTTGTAAAAAAAAAGCCCGGCAACTTAAAAAAAATCAACGCTCGCACGGTGTGCGTTCTCCCATGGCGAATAACGATAAATGCCCTGCGCTCAACGCCAGGGCGACACGGCCGCTGCAACGGTGCAATTGCAGCGGCCGACGTGAAAGGCCAATGCGGCCTCAGGTATTGGCATCAAATACAATCGTGACGACGCCGCTGTAAGTACTGCCGGGGTTTTCAACCATCAACGCCGTCACTTCAGGTGTGATTTCATAGTTCAGCATGGCCCGCTGCGACATTTGCACGCCATCGACTGCAAAGTTCACCGCATTGTGGATGCCCTGCGCCAAGGGCACGTTGAACGCCGGTTGCTTGCCCGGCATCAGGGTTATGCCGGCCGGAAAACTCACCGTGGTATTGACCGCCACCTTGGTATTTAGCGTGGCCGATTCGGCGTAAAGGCCGCAGTCGGTCCCTATCAGATACTGACAGTCCAGGTACATCCTGAAGTTACTGGACGCCGACAACCTGAAGTCTTGCAAGGCACTCAAGGCTGGCGGCCGCCGCCCCGAATTCAGCCAGCCCTGCCAGCCTTCGCGCGGTTGCAGAACCGCCCGTTGCGCACCCGGGGGGAAGTCCACCGTCAACGCGCTGTGCACCACAAACTTGAAGTTGAGCGCGATCTGGTTGTCGGAGGGCAGCATCAGGTCGCCCATATCAAAGTCCTGGCCCGGCCCCAGGCTGTACAGCGTGGTGGCCGTATACTCACCGGGCTCCATCTCCAGCGGGTTGGGCATTGCAAACTCAAAGCCGGTTTCGGCCCGGTTATAAATAAAAGGCCCGGGGATATCGAACAGTGCTTTTTTAGTGCAGGTATCATTACTGGAATAACGCCAAAAAAACTCATGGATCTTGTCGACCAGATACCACAGTCGGGACGAATAGCAGGGCTGCACGGACTCATGCCAGGTACCGCCCTGCCACAGCAGGCCGTGCCCCAGATAAGGCGCAGTCGGGCCACCGGGAGACAATTCGGCTGCCGGCTTGATCAACACATAGCGGGCGCCAAATGCCATCGCACGCACTTTCAACTCTGCCTGCGAGCCCGTCCGGGTGTTGGTGAGCATGACGCTGCGCCAACTCAGGGGGATCTTCAAATAGGCCCCCTGCCTTGGGTTGAGCGCGTTGGTTGGCGCATCAATCCCCGCCGCAGACTCGAACACAATGGGCAACCTCACGCCCAGGGCTCCAGGGCAAGGCGAAGGCAGCCCTGCGCAATGACCTTCCCCAGGCGTGACGATGACAAAGGTGTTTTTGCTAGGGTTGTTCGGGTCGGGCTTGTACACCGCCTCGATGGTTTTGTCGTAGCCTGAAGCCTGTAACGCATGGCCCATCAACAGCAGCGCCAGTGCGCAGTACAGGAGGCGTGTTGATTTAAACAGTCGTGACATCCGCATAATGATTACTCGTCTCGAAAATAATAATCACACCCTCCTTGTGTTCCCGGCCCCCTCCCCCGTACGTAGCCCCCGGTGGCGCCCCTCATGCCCCCTTGGCAACCCCCAGTGAAGCTGCACGGCAAACGATATCGGCCACCAGCAACACATTGTTTTCCCGCTTGTGCCGGTCGGGTTCCAGCACAACATTGCAGGCCGGTTGCCCCCGATGATGTATTTGCAGGCTGGGTGACGACTCGCTCATCTCCAGCACAAAGAACCCGTCGGCCTCGCTGACCCCGCTGCTGGCGTGATTGAGAATATGAGCGCCCGCCATCGGGCGGCCCTGGGGGTCGACCACCCGGCCAAGTACCGACACGGTTTTAAGCACCCGCACCTGCTGGTACAGCACACCGCCTTTATTGAGGTGATAACGCGTGTGTGGCGGCTGGATGGACGCGGCATGGGCGTCATTGCCCGTAAAATCGAAGTGCACCGTGCCACTTTTGTAAGCCGCCACCGGCACCATGTTGCGACCGGGCTTGAGCTGGGCACCATAGCTGCCGCCCATGTCATCGGCACGCAACACCAGGTTGTCGATATCCGAGTCGAGGTCGACAATCATTGCCCCGTCGCCGCCGTAAAAACTGCCGCTGGCCGCCAGGGCGCCCGCGCCGACGGCCACGGTACTGTTGAGGTTCAAGCCACCGCTGAACTCACCGTCATAGGACGACCGCTGCGCGTAGGCATCGCCGTTGAGTACACGGGTTTCAAACTGGGTCGAGGCATTGAGGCCCACGCCATAACTGTCGGCGGTAAGGCCGGTGGAATAGCTTTTGAAAAAGTCGCCTCCAAGGGTTTTGTTGTAGCCCAGCGAGCCATTGAGTTCGCGTGCGCCATCACGCGCGGTACGGCTGCCGATACTGGCCGACAGGCTGCCGGCCGGCTTGCCCAGCGCCAGGTTGATGCTCAGGTCGATGCCGCGGTTACGCTGGTTCCCGGTGCTGAGGGTGGCTGGGCGGTCGAACAGCGATACCTGCCAGTGCACATCACTGCCAAACAATTTGCTGCTGCGGATCCAGCTCAGATCAACGCCCGTACCGTTGGTGTTACCACTGCTGTGGCTGACCCGGCCGGTCAGGCTGCTGCTCGCGCTCAAGCGCTGGGTCAAGGACACGGCGGTGTTTTGCGTACGGCCGTTGTAGCGGCTCCTGGGGCGAACCGCGACGGTGTCCAGGTAATCAATATCGTTGCGTGTATCCAGCCAGGACCGCGAGTGAGAAAACATCGCGCTGGCGCCGTGATATTGGTAACGCGCCTGCAGGTCCATGCCTGTGCCGTAGCCAGCCGTTTGATACACATTGCTGTAGAGGCTGAAATGGTCTGACAGGCCCCAGTCGAGCGAGCTGCCGTATTGCATTTTTTGCGCGACGCGCTGGGCATCAACCCCCAGAATCACTCGCGGGTGCAGCAGGTAATTGACCAGGGCACCGTAAGTCAGCCCCTGATCGTATTGCACGTCATCCCCCCAGTTGTTGAACAACTGGCGACGTTTGCCAGCAAAAACGCTGTAACGCCAGGGTTGATCGGCATTACGCCAGTTGGTGGGCTTGTAGATCATTTCTTCGGTCGTGGACGTCACTTGACCGTCCTCGACCAGGCGCACCTGCACCGGGTAGATACCACCGGGCAAACGCCGTGTGTCCAGGGTCTGCAAGCCGCTGGCAACCGCCTGGCTGTAGATCAGCACGCCGTCGCGATACACCTCGACCAGGCCCTGTCGGCTTGGCGTGACATAAATGGGGTAGGTACTGGGGCTGGCGTTGCTGACCGCCAGGCTGTCGCTGGTGCCATACATGAAACCCAGCGTGGTGTCCGGGCTGGCGCCAAAATTGCGCGGCCGGCGGTACACACCCAGTGCGTCGGGGGTGAAATAGCCCAGGCGGAAAAAGTTGCCGGCGAACTCGCGCTGGCCGTAAAGCTGGTTCAGGGAGTGATAAGTGGGGGCGCCGGGTTCACCGGTTCGCGCCAGTTCGGCAGAAGCCACCTGGGTCCAGTTGCCGAGGCTGCTCGAGGCCTGAACGTTATAGCGTGCTGCCGTGCCGGCCTGGGAGCCGCCACTGCGGGCGATGTTCAACTGATTGTGCAAAATCAGGCCATCACTGCCGTCTGCGGGCAGGGCATGGTACTGAGCGGGTGCGCGTTCACGCTCTACCGCATCGGTCAAAATCGAAAACTGCGAGTCCTGCAAGTTGTAATGCAAGGCCACCAAGCCATTGCCGCAGTTCGCGGTGCAACTGCCCAGAGCCGTCGGCGTGGACAATTGCGCCAGCCACTGGGCGCGATCAGCCTCGGGCAGGGCACTGGCCTGGGTATCGGTAAAGCTCAGCAGGCGGATGGTTTCATCGCGACCGAGCACCACCAGCGCATCCCCGAGCAACTGTGCGTTGACATCGACACGCACCGCCAGAGGCACATCAAAGAAGTGTTCCTGAAAGCCGGCCGGCAACTGTTCAGCCTGACTTAACACCCCCAGGGTTGACGGCGCTTTAACTTCAGCCATAACGCCGCCCGCCATCAATATCAAGCAGCCCACTATCAGGGCACGAGCCATTGCAGAGTTCAATTGTAGTTATCCAAACGAACGGACATCGTTTATATAAAACTGCACACCTCTGTTTCCAGGCAGCCGACAGCGTCAAGCGCCAGTCGACGGCCTGAAAAGAGAGCGTTAGAACGTGTCAGTGAGCAGAGACGTTTTAAATGGCCGCAGGAGCAACCGCATCAAACGTCATATTGACGATGCCGGTATATTCGCCGGGCGGGATTGCAGTGCCGGTATCAACCGTTGCAATGCTCAGGTCCACACGTTTGCCAGCGGCCGCTTCAGTGGCGCTGACAACTTCCTGATTGGCGGTAGCGTTAAGTTCCATATTATTGAATCTAACTTCCAGAGGCACCATGCCGCTCCCGGAATACAGGAAGGCGCCACCGCTGTCGGTCAGGCGCGCAGCAATAGCCCCCGAGCTGTTTTTCACATCGAAGGCTTTACGCAAGGTGCTCAACTTGCCGCCACCCGGCGACACCGGATCAGGCGTCCATTCCAGGCGCTGCGGCACGCCGATCCAGCCAGTATCCGCCGGCACAACATAAAACGAGCTCGATGGAACACTCGCAACCAACTGGACTTGCACTTCGACAGGGTCAGCCGCCGAAACATGTGTAGCGCCCAGGGTGGCAAGCAAGGCAAGAGCCAATGGACTCACAGTAGCCATAAAAGTGCGTTGCATTTTTACTTCCTTTTTTCAGGTTTATAGTTAGGGGTGAAACATTTATCGGTGATCAACTCTCAGGTCGTACTGAACGATATCGTGCGCTCGGCACGGCCTTCTTGAAGGACAAAACTGTGGACCTTGTCAGGTTCTTTAGTGAACGTATAAGTTCTACCCGGCAAGACATAATGTTGGGCAATGGCCGAACACTGCGTGGTTATTTCAACGTGGCAGGTTTTAACGAAGTCCAGTGCAATGACACTGTTACCGGCATTGTGAACACTGTAAGTAGTTTTCTCGTCTTTTAACCGCGTATCAAAAACAACCTTGTCCGGGCGAACAAACAACAGCGTGCCAAAACCGGTTAATAAGGTGACTTGCGCCGCCAGGGTGTTTTTGTAAGCCTGCTGATCATCTGCACTTTGATCAAAAGTGTCGGCACTGGACGGCAGCACAGGAATAAAACGAACCCGGTAATAGCGCTCTTGGGCCCGACTGCCCATAAACAACAACCGGGTGGATTGCATGCCATTGGCTGGAATAATCATCCGTGCCGGGCTGGCCAGCAAGGTGTTCTGCTGCGCCAGGGGTGCCGCCGACAGGGCCTTGGGCGGTTGCTCTACAGGCTGGCCATTGGCGTCGTAGGTAATTTCCTGAACCACCACTTTGACAAATGCGGTACTGGTTCCAGAGTTGTAAATACGCTTGAGGACCGCGCTTTTGCCGTCATCCAGAAAGCCGAACATCGGCCCCGGATTGATCGCAGGGGAAGCATTTGCCCCCCCCAGGCAACCCATCATCAGAAACAGATAGCTATAAATACGCATCGTAATACCCGGCTGCTGATAACTGTTCTCTACAGAGCGTGTTTCGCTGCTGTGGAAGCGGGGTCAAGTATTACGACGGTTTGTATGGTGAAGTGAAAACCCTCATCAGTGCTCATGCCCAAGCACGTTAAAACAAGGCTTTTCACAGGTTTTCACGGTTTGTAACAGCAGCGGCTCACAGCTTCACCGGCGAAAAACCCTGTCGAGCGGCCAGAGGGCCTTGATGATTGAACCTGCCCAGGCATAAACGCCATCAAGCCAACAGCACCCAACACACGCCCTGCTCTTTAGCTGCGCAATTTATAGTATGCCGCCAACCTTAAACCGCAATAAAAACCCGAATACGCGCCATATACGAGCAGTCCTCTCAATCTTTTTTGTTGGCTTGCCATCCTTCTCACCAATGGTTAGGGTTGAGGTCATGAACACATCACAGACCCTCTTTCTGCTTCGCCAACATCGCAGCCTTTGCCTCGTCAGCGCACGACTGCAAAGCTAGTTGCGGTGCCTCGCCTTCTGCTTTGTATTTTTCCGGCTGGCCGCGTTTGAATCGTCGGCCTGCATATTAAGGATTGCCTGATGACCATGCTCAAAGACCCGTCTTCCAAATACCGCGCCTTCCCGGTCATTGATTTGCCCGACCGTACCTGGCCGTCGAAAACCATCACCAGCGCGCCGATCTGGTGCAGCTCCGACCTGCGCGACGGCAACCAGTCGCTGATCGAGCCGATGGATGCGGCGAAGAAGCTGCGTTTCTGGAAGACCCTGGTCAGCGTGGGCGTTAAAGAAATCGAGGCATCGTTCCCGGCGGCATCGCAAACCGACTTCGACTTTGTGCGCACCCTGATCGAAGACGGCCATATCCCGGACGACACCACCATCCAGGTGCTCACCCAGGGCCGTGAAGACTTGATCGCGCGCACCTTCGAGTCGTTGCGCGGGGCGAAAAAAGCCATCGTTCACCTGTACAACGCCACCTGCCCTGCGTTCCGCCGCATCGTGTTCAACCAGGACAAGGACGGCATCAAGGAAATCGCGGTCAGCGCAGCCAAGCTGTTCGTCAAATACGCGGCCCAGCAGCCGGAAACCCAGTGGACGTTCGAGTATTCGCCTGAGACCTTCAGCGCTACCGAGCTGGAGTTCGCCAAGGAAGTGTGTGACGCGGTGATCGAGGTGTGGAACCCGACGCCAGAGCACAAGATGATCCTCAACCTGCCGGCAACGGTTGAGTGCGCAACACCGAACATCTATGCCGACCAGATCGAGTGGTTCGGGCGCAATATCAACCGCCGTGACAGCGTGCTGATCAGCCTGCACACCCACAACGACCGTGGCACCGGCGTGGCCGCCACCGAACTGGGCCTGATGGCCGGCGCCGACCGTGTTGAAGGCTGCCTGTTCGGTAATGGCGAGCGTACCGGCAACGTCGACCTGGTGACCGTGGCCCTGAACATGTACACCCAGGGCCTGGACCCGCAGCTGGACTTCTCGGATATCGATGGCGTGCGCAAGGTTGTCGAAGAGTGCAACCAGATCCCGGTTCACCCGCGTCACCCGTATGTGGGCGACCTGGTTCACACCGCGTTCTCCGGTTCGCACCAGGACGCCATCCGCAAGGGCTTCGCCCAGCAAAAACCGGACGCCCTGTGGGAAGTGCCGTACTTGCCAATCGACCCGGCGGATATCGGTCGCAGCTATGAAGCCGTGATCCGGGTCAACAGCCAGTCCGGCAAAGGCGGGATTGCTTACCTGCTGGAGCAGGAATATGGCATCAGCTTGCCGCGCCGGATGCAGATCGAATTCAGCCAGGTGGTACAGCGCGAAACCGACCGCCTGGGCCTGGAAATGACTGCCCAGCAGATTCACAGCTTGCTGCGCACCGAGTACTTGCAGGCCAACACCCCGTACGCGCTGGTCAGCCATCGTTTGCAGGAAGAAAACGGCCACAGTGCAGTCGAAGTTGAAGTATCGGCCAAGGGTGATGGCGAGACCAACCTGCGCTGGAGTGGCAAGGGCAACGGCGCACTGGAAGCGCTGGTAGCCGGCCTGCCGGTCAATGCCGAAATAATGGACTACAACGAGCACGCGATTGGCGCGGGCACCAACGCCAAGGCTGCGGCCTACATTGAGCTGCGGGTCAATGGCGGGCGCGCGGTGCATGGTGTGGGCATTGATGAAAACATCACCACGGCAAGCTTCAAGGCCCTGTTCAGCGCCCTGAACCGCTCATTGAGCGAAGCCGAGGCGAAAGCCGCGTAAGCTGGCCTGAAACACAAAAGCCCCCAAGGTGAGAGCCTTGGGGGCTTTTTATTGCCTGACCGGCAATCACTAGCCCCTGTGGGAGCGGGCTTGCTCGCGATTCAGGCGACGCGATTTGGCAGGCAGACCGCGCTGAGGCCATCGCGGGCAAGCCTCGCTCCCACAGGTTTTACGTCGTTGATAACTGCTTCTACAAATCAGTGCCGCTCGAAATCGTCCGCATCATTGAGCGAAGCCGAGGCGAAAGCCGCGTAAGCTGGCCTGAAACGCAAAAGCCCCCAAGGTGAGAGCCTTGGGGGGCTTTTTATTACCTGACCGGCAATCACTAGCCCCTGTGGGAGCGGGCTTGCTCGCGATTCAGGCGGCGCGATTTGGCAGGCAGACCGCGCTGAGGCCATCGCGGGCAAGCCTCGCTCCCACAGGTTTTACGTCGTTGATAACTGCTTCTACAAATCAGTGCCGCTCGAAATCGTCCGCATCATTGAGCGAAGTCGAGGCGAAAGCTGGCCTGAAACGCAAAAGCCCCCAAGGTGAGAGCCTTGGGGGCTTTTTATTACCTGACCGGCAATCACTAGCCCCTGTGGGAGCGGGCTTGCTCGCGATTCAGGCGACGCGATTTGGCAGGCAGACCGCGCTGAGGCCATCGCGGGCAAGCCTCGCTCCCACAGGTTTTACGTCGTTGATAACTGCTTCTACAAATCAGTGCCGCTCGAAATCGTCCGCATCATTGAGCGAAGTCGAGGCGTAAGCTGGCCTGAAACGCAAAAGCCCCCAAGGTGAGAGCCTTGGGGGCTTTTTATTACCTGACCGGCAATCACTAGCCCCTGTGGGAGCGGGCTTGCTCGCGATTCAGGCGGCGCGATTTGGCAGGCAGACCGCGCTGAGGCCATCGCGGGCAAGCCTCGCTCCCACAGGTTTTACGTCGTTGATAACTGCTTCTACAGGTCAGTGCAGCTCGAAATCGTCCGCATCATTGAGCGAAGCCGAGGCGAAAGCCGCGTAAGCTGGCCTGAAACACAAAAGCCCCCAAGGTGAGAGCCTTGGGGGCTTTTTATTGCCTGACCGGCAATCACTAGCCCCTGTGGGAGCGGGCTTGCTCGCGATTCAGGCGACGCGATTTGGCAGGCAGACCGCGCTGAGGCCATCGCGGGCAAGCCTCGCTCCCACAGGTTTTACGTCGTTGATAACTGCTTCTACAAATCAGCGCCGCTCGAAATCGTCCGCATCATTGAGCGAAGCCGAGGCGAAAGCCGCGTAAGCCAGCCTGAAACGCAAAAGCCCCCAAGGTGAGAGCCTTGGGGGCTAGTGATTACCTGACCGGCAATCACTAGCCCCTGTGGGAGCGGGCTTGCTCGCGATTCAGGCGACGCGATTTGGCAGGCAGACCGCGCTGAGGCCATCGCGGGCAAGCCTCGCTCCCACAGGTTTTACGTCATTGATGACTGCTTCTACAAATCAGTGCAGCTCGAAATCGTCCGCATCATTGAGCGAAAGCCGCGTAAGCCGGCCTGAAACGCAAAAGTCCCCAAGGTGAGAGCCTTGGGGGCTTTTTATTACCTGACCGGCAATCACTAGCCCCTGTGGGAGCGGGCTTGCTCGCGATTCAGGCGGCGCGATTTGGCAGGCAGACCGCGCTGAGGCCATCGCGGGCAAGCCTCGCCCCCACAGGTTTTACGCCGTTGATAACTGCTTCTACAAATCAGTGCAGCTCGAAATCGTCCGCATCCAGGTTGGCCGGGAAGCGTTCGCGGTAAGCGCCAAGGTCGGCCGCGTTCAAGCTCATGGTAAACACGCCATCCGCCTCCCCTGCGCTGAGCAGCGACTCGCCCTGAAAATCGAGGATATGGCTGTCTCCGGTATACACCAGGCCTTTGCCGTCTGTGCCCACGCGGTTCACCGCCGCCACATAGCACAGGTTTTCGATGGCCCGCGCCGGTAACAAACGGTTCCAGTGCAGACGGCGCGCCCCCGGCCAGTTGGCGGTGTACAACAGCAAATCGGTGTCATGGGGGTCGCAGCTCCACACCGGGAAACGCAGGTCGTAGCAAATCAATGGCCGAATACGCCAACCCTTGACCTCAAACTGCACCTGGCGCTCGCCCGGAGTGAAATGCTCATGCTCGCCAGCCATACGGAACAGGTGACGCTTGTCATAGAAAAGCACTTCGCCATCTGGCCGCGCCCACAACAGGCGGTTGCGGTGGCTGCCGTCCGCGGCGAGCACAATCACGCTGCCCGTCACCACGGCATTCAGCCTTTTGGCCTGTTTGCGCAGCCAGTCGGTCGTCGGACCACTCTCGGGCTCCGCCAGGGTGCCGGACTCCATGCTGAAGCCGGTGGTGAACATTTCCGGCAACACCACCAGGTCGGCGCCGTGGGCCTGCTCCAGCAGCTCGTCGAAATGGTCGAAGTTGGCCTGACGGTCATGCCAAGCCAGCGTGGTTTGCACCAGCGCCACAGTTAAATCGGGTAATCCCTTTAGATCACGCATAGTTTTTCTGCTGCTTCTCGCAGCGTCTCCTCGCGTTTGGCAAAACACAGGCGAACCAGCCGCTGCCCTGCGGGCGGGGTCTGGTAAAACACCGATACCGGAATGGTCGCCACACCGTGCTCGCGGGTCAGCCACACAGCCATGTCGACATCATTGAGGTCCGGACGAATACGGGAGTAATCCACCAGCTGGAAATACGTCCCTGCCACCGGTTTGAAAGTAAAACGCGATGGGCTCAGCAAATCACAAAACAGGTCCCTCTTGGCCTGGTAAAACCCAGGCAACTCTTCAACGTGTTCGGGGTGGGCGCTCATAAAGTCAGCCAGCGCATATTGCAAGGGCGTCACCCCGCAAAAACTGACGTACTGGTGAACCTTGCGCAATTCGGCAGTCAGCGCCGGCGGCGCCACCACATAACCGGTTTTCCAGCCCGTAACGTGGTACGTCTTGCCGAAAGAGCTGACAACGAAAGCACGATCGTACAGTTCAGGATGGGACAAAACACTGACATGGGGCACGCCATCGAACACCAGGTGTTCATACACCTCATCGCTGATGAGGTAGATATCACGATCAGCAATCAGGCGGGCCAGCTGGTCCAGCTCGGCACGGCTGATCAATGCACCGCTAGGGTTATGCGGACTGTTGAGGATGATCATGCGCGTGCGCGGGCTGAGGGCATCTTCAAGTTTTTGCCAATCGATCGAAAAGTCATCCAGCCCCAGCTGCACATGCACGCAACGACCGCCCGCCAGCTCGACCGAAGGCTCGTAGCTGTCGTAGCACGGGTCGAACACGATAACTTCATCGCCTGCATGAATAACGGCCTGGATCGCGCAGAAAATGGCCTGGGTCGCACCCGGTGTGATGGTCACTTCGGTATCGGCATCGACCTGCACACCATAACTGCGGGCAATCTTGGCCGCCACTTGCTGGCGCAACGCAGGCAGGCCGGTCATGGGGGAATATTGGTTATGGCCACTGGCAATGTGCTGGCCAACGGCATCACGCAACGCCTGCGGGCCATCGAAGTCAGGGAACCCCTGAGACAGGTTGAGCGCGCCGGTTTCTGCCGCTAGCTGCGACATGCGCGTGAAGATGGTGGTGCCGACGTTCGGCAACTTGCTGGTGATCATGGCCGTTCCCTGTTGAGTTCCCGGCACTGACTGCGGCACAGGACCCACCGAGGATAGCCCAAACGCCGGACACGAAAAAGGGTCCTTTCGGACCCTTTCTCATTACGCTTTGAGCCTGCGCGGTTAGCGCTTGTCTTTGCGATTTTTCTCGGCTTTCTTGTGGTGCGACATCATGCGGCGTTTCTTGTTGACCTGACGGTCGGTCAGCGAGTTCTTGTTGCCTTCGTACGGGTTCTCGCCACCTTTGAACTCGATGCGAATCGGCGTACCGACCAGCTTCAAGACACGACGGTAGGTGTTTTCGAGATAACGGACGTAAGACTTCGGCACCTTCTCAACCTGGTTACCGTGGATCACGATAATCGGCGGGTTAGCACCACCCAAGTGAGCATAACGAAGCTTGATCCGGCGGCTGTTGACCATCGGTGGCGCGTGCTCGCTGACTGCGTCTTCCAGGATCTGGGTCAGACGGTTGGTCGGCCAGCGGGTGACCGCCGACTTGAAGGAGTTCTGCACCGACTGGTACAGGTTACCCACGCCCGTGCCGTGCAGGGCCGAGATGAAGTGAATGTCGGCGAAGTCGACGAAGAACAGGCGACGGGTCAGCTCAACCTTGACGAACTCGCGCTCGCTCGGGGTCATGCCGTCCCACTTGTTGATCGCGATAACCAGAGCCCGACCGGCCTCCAGCGCAAAGCCCAACAGGTTGAGGTCGTGGTCAACCACGCCTTCACGCGCGTCCATCACAAAGATCACCACGTTGGCGTCTTTGATCGCTTGCAGGGTTTTGACCACGGAGAACTTTTCAACTTCTTCGTGGATCTTGCCGCGCTTGCGCACACCGGCGGTGTCGATCAGCGTGTACTTCTCGTCGTTACGCTCGAACGGGATGTAGATACTGTCGCGAGTAGTGCCGGGCTGGTCATAAACGATAACCCGGTCTTCACCGAGCATGCGGTTGACCAGTGTCGATTTGCCGACGTTCGGACGACCGATGATGGCGATCTTGATGCCGTCTTTTTCGCTCGGGCCAGGAATGCGCTTGGCTTCCTCACCTTCGAGAACGACCTCTTCTTCACCGTCTTCCGGCTCTTCTTCGTCACGCGGGAAGTTGCTCAGGGCAATTTCCAGCATCTGCGTGATACCACGGCCGTGGGCACCGGCGATCGGGATCGCGTCGCCCATGCCCAGCGGGGCGAACTCGGCGCGCGCCATGTCCGGGTCGATGTTGTCGACCTTGTTGGCGACCACATAGGAGCGCTTGTTACGTTTGCGAAGGTGCTCGCCGATCATCTGGTCAGCGGCGGTGAAGCCTGCCTTTGCATCTACCAGGAACAGAACGACGTCAGCTTCTTCGATGGCCAGCAGCGACTGCTCGGCCATCTTTTCGTCCATACCGTGCTCGTCACCGGAGATACCGCCGGTGTCGACCAGAATGTAGGAACGCCCTTGCCACTTGGCCTCACCGTATTGGCGATCACGGGTCAGACCGGACAAGTCGCCAACGATGGCGTCACGAGTCCTGGTCAGGCGGTTGAACAAGGTGGACTTGCCGACGTTTGGTCGGCCCACCAGGGCGATTACGGGAACCATGCGGCTCTCCACTTCGTTATTTCAGAAAATACAAAAGCCGCTGCAAGGCAGCGGCCAGAGTTCGGAACAGCACAGATGTGCCGCAAACCTTGCCAGAGCAAGGCTGCCCGAGGCCCTGAAGCCTCAAGCATAGACGCCTTAGCGAATGGTCAGGGCTTCCAGTTTGCCGCTGTTACCAAACACGTAAATCATGTCACCGACCACCAGCGGACGTGCCCGAAGGCCATCACTGTCAACGCGGGTACGGCCCACGAAACGACCATCGACCTGGCTCAGCAGGTGCAGATAGCCTTCCATGTCACCGACCGCCACATAGCTGGAGAAGACTTCCGGTGCCGACAGTTGGCGGCGAGCCAGAGCATCATTGCTCCACAGTGAGGTGGTCGAACGCTCGTCAACGCCTTCTACAGTGCCCGACGCCAGGCTGACGTAGACGCTGCCAAAACCTTGTGCGACACCGGCATAGCTGGATGCATCACGTTGCCAGAGCACGCGACCCGATTCCATTTCCAGCGCCGCCATGCGGCCCTGGTAGCTGGCGACGTACAGTGTACCGCCAGACAACAGCAGGCCACCGTCGATATCGACAATGCGTTCAAGCTCGGAGCGACCCTGCGGGATGGCAACACGTTGCTCCCACACCGGGACGCCGTTGCGTGTGTCCAGCGCCACCACTTTACCGGTCGACAAACCGCCGATGGCCAGGTGATTGGTCACCAGGGGTGCCCCTGTACCACGCAAGGTCAAAACGCCCGGCGTGCTGTCATACGTCCAGCGCTGATTGCCGGTGTCAGCATCCAGGCCGATCAGACGATCGTCCTGGGTCTGTACCACCACCACATCGCCGTTGGTCGCAGGAGGTGCAAGCACTTCGCTGTTGACGCGAGCGCGCCATTTTTCTTCGCCTGTGCTGGAATCCAGGGCAATCACGTCACCTTGCAAGGTGCCGAGCATGACCAGGCCATAGCCCAGGCCAACTGCACCGGATACCGGCAGATCGAGGTCTTTTTTCCACTCAACGTCGCCGTTCATGCGGTCCAGAGACATCACTACACCCGTTACGTCAGCGGCGTAGATGTTATTACCTTCAACCGCTGGCACCAGCATGTTGTAGGTTTTGCCCTGACCGTCACCGATCGAGCGGCTCCACTGCTTCTGCAGCACGACTTCTTCTTTGAAGTCGGTCAGCTCAGCCGGTGGCAGTTCTTTTTTGCTGTTGCTGCTGCAACCCGCGGCCAAAACGACCAGAGCCAGCAATGCCGCATGTTTCCATCGCATCACGTCACGCATCCCCTTTGGCCAGGTCATCAAGCTTGATTTGCAAGCCGCCTACTGCTGCTTCATCCGACAATCCGGCCTTGGCCTTTTCGTAGGCTGCGCGCGCGTCGTCAGTACGGCCCTGCTGCACCAGCAGGTCGCCCTTGAGTTCCTCACGGCTGGCCTGGAATGCCTTGTCCGAATCACCTTCCAGCAGCTTCAGGGCATCGTCAACCTTGCCCTGCGCCGCCAGCACCTGAGCCAGACGCTGACGCGCCACTTCACCCAGGGTGGCATTAGCCGGCTTGTCGACAATGACTTTCAGCTCAGCGGCTGCGTCATCGAGCTTGCCGTTGTCCACCGCCACCTTGGCCACGAACAGGCCGCCAAATTGCGAGTAGGCAGTGCCTGCGTATTCGCTTTTCAACTTGTTGGCCAGATCCGCCACACGGGCCACATCCGGCTTGCCGTCAGGGGTAAGCGTGGTTTCCAGCAGTTGTTGGTAGAGAACCGACGCACCTTGCGACTGATTCGTCTGATATTTGTGCCAGAGCTGCCAGCCGGACACCACAACCAGCGCAAGCAAGCCGCCAGTCAGCAGGGGTTTGCCGTTACGCTGCCACCAGTCTTTCAACTCGCCCAGCTGATCATCTTCGTTACTCGACACCCCAACACTCCTTATTCGCTAAATCGGCTGTTTTGCAGCTTCAACCCTGCACGATGCAGGTGGCCAAGTGCTCGGCTAGAGCATCCCAGGCAATCGTTTGTTGTTCGCCCTGGCCACGCAGGGGTTTTACACCTACCACTTGCTGGGCCAATTCGTCGTCACCCAGGATCAGCGCATACAGTGCGCCGCTCTTGTCAGCCTTTTTGAACTGGCTTTTAAAGCTGCCCGCACCGGCATTGATCTGCAGGCGCAGGTTCGGCAGTTGGTCACGAACACGCTCGCTCAACGCCAGCGCTGCCAGTTCGGCGGCCTCACCGAAAGCACACAGGTAAACATCGACCTGACGTGCGATTTCTTCCGGGATTTGCTCAAGGGTTTCGAGCAGCAGGATAAGACGCTCGATGCCCATTGCAAAACCGACACCGGCCGTAGGCTTGCCGCCCATCTGCTCGACCAGGCCGTCATAACGGCCGCCCGCGCACACGGTGCCCTGGGCGCCCAGTTTATCGGTCACCCATTCAAATACTGTCTTGCTGTAGTAATCCAGGCCACGAACCAGTTTCGGGTTGATCGTGTACGGGATGCCGGCGGCATCGAGGCGCGCCTTGAGGCCCTCGAAATGCACGCGGGACTCTTCGTCCAGGTAGTCCACCAGCTTCGGCGCATCGACCAGAACAGCCTGGGTATCGGCGTTCTTGGTGTCGAGCACACGCAGCGGGTTGGATTTGAGACGGCGTTGGCTATCTTCGTCCAGTTCGCTCAGACGCGAGGACAAATACTCGACCAGGGCGGCACGATAGCGCGCACGGGCTTCGCTGGTGCCCAGGCTGTTGAGTTCGAGCTTGACCGCATCGCGGATGCCCAGCTCGCCCCACAGACGCCAGGTCAGCACGATCAGTTCGGCATCGATGTCCGGACCATCAAGGTTGAACACCTCGACACCGATCTGGTGGAACTGGCGATAACGGCCTTTTTGCGGGCGCTCGTGACGGAACATCGGGCCGATGTACCAGAGTTTTTGCACCTGGCCACCGCCGGTGATGCCGTGCTCAAGCACCGCACGCACGCACGCAGCGGTACCTTCAGGACGCAACGTCAGCGAATCGCCGTTGCGGTCTTCGAAGGTGTACATCTCTTTTTCGACGATATCGGTCACTTCACCGATCGAGCGCTTGAACAGCTCGGTGAACTCGACGATAGGCATACGGATTTGCTTGTAACCGTAGTTATCCAGCAAACGCGAAACCTTGCTCTCGAAGTAACGCCACAGAGGCGTCTGCTCCGGCAGGATGTCGTTCATGCCACGAATGGCTTGCAAAGACTTGCTCACAATAAATCCTTTATTCGTCTGGTTAGCCGCGCGCGATAACGGCTGCGTCAGCTTCGACCTTTTCGGCCGCCTTCTGCCGGATCAGTCTTTCGAGCTCATCCACCAGGTTGTCATTCGTCAGCTTCTGCGACGGCTTGCCGTCGATGTAAATCAGGTTGGGCGTACCACCGGTGAGCCCCACATGGGCTTCCTTGGCTTCACCCGGGCCGTTGACCACACAACCGATCACGGCAACATCCAGCGGCACCAGCAGGTCTTCGAGGCGAACTTCGAGTTCGTTCATGGTTTTCACCACGTCGAAGTTCTGCCGCGAGCAGCTTGGGCACGCGATAAAATTGATGCCGCGCGAGCGCAGGTGCAAGGACTTGAGGATGTCGTAACCGACTTTAACTTCCTCAACCGGGTCTGCAGCCAGGGAAATGCGAATGGTGTCGCCAATCCCCTCGGCGAGCAGCATACCTAGGCCCACGGCAGATTTCACTGTGCCTGAGCGCAAACCACCGGCTTCAGTAATGCCCAAATGCAGCGGCTGGACAATTTCCTTGGCCAGCAGGCGATAGGCTTCAACCGCCATAAACACGTCGGAGGCCTTCACGCTGACCTTGAAGTCCTTGAAATTCAGGCGCTCAAGGTGCTCAACGTGACGCAGTGCCGATTCGACCAGAGCGGCCGGCGTCGGTTCGCCGTATTTCTTTTGCAGGTCTTTTTCCAGGGAACCGGCGTTGACGCCGATACGGATCGGGATGCCGCGATCGCGGGCGGCATCCACCACGGCGCGCACGCGGTCTTCACGACCGATGTTGCCCGGGTTGATGCGCAGGCAGTCCACTCCCAGTTCCGCCACGCGCAAGGCGATACGGTAATCGAAGTGGATATCGGCGACCAATGGCACCTTGACCAGTTGCTTGATCCGGCCAAACGCCTCGGCCGCGTCCATATCCGGCACGGAAACCCGCACGATATCGACGCCCGCAGCTTCCAGACGGTTGATTTGCGCAACGGTTGCAGCGACGTCATTGGTGTCACTGTTGGTCATGCTCTGTACAGCAATAGGGGCATCGCCACCTACGGGTACATTGCCGACCCAGATTTTGCGCGATTCGCGACGCTTGATTGGTGATTCGCCGTGCATGACTTATTGACCCAACTTCAGGCGAGCAGTCTCGCCACTGGTGAAAGGAGCGACGTCCACAGGCTGGCCGTTGTAGCTCACCTGAGCACCGCGGGCATAGCCCAGGCGCAAGCTCAGTGGTGGCTTGCCGCTCACTTCTAGATTTTCGCCCTTGCGCTTCAACCCGCCAAACAGCACTTTGCCCGTGCCGTCGGTGACTTGAGTCCAGCAATCAGCGGTGTATTGCACGCTTACCTTGCCAGCACCGGCAACCGGGGCGCTGGCCGTGGGTGCAGGTGCGACTGGCGTTGCAGGTGCCGCTACCGGCGTAACAGCAGCAGGTGCAGGTGCAGGTGCCGTTACAGGAGCAGGCTGAGCTGCAGTGGCGGCTGGCGTCTGGGACTCAGCGGGTGCAGCACCCGGCAGCGCCAGTGCGGTGGTTGCGCCCTGCTCTGGCATCGTTTCGGTCACTGGTGGGGTTTCGCCTTCGGCCTTGGCCTCGGCGACTGCCTGGTCTTCAGGCTCGTCCAGCGGATGAATGCGGGTTGTGCCGTCAGCGCCTTCGACTTCCACGTGTTCCGGGGCCAGGCCAATCAGATCCTTGGCGCGCATGGACGTCTGGTCTTGCCACCAGATAAAGCCGCCACCGATTACGGCAATCAGCAGCAACAGGCTGACGATACGCAAGATGGTATGCGACACACGCACCGGCTCTTCTATGCGACCCAGGCTGTGCACGTTGCTGCCGTTGGCATCAGTGCCGGTGTACAGGTCAAATTCACGCACCAGGGCTGCCTGGTCCATGCCCAGCAATTTGGCATAGGCGCGGATGTAGCCGCGGGCAAAGGTATGCCCGGGCAGCTTGTCGAACGCGCCCGTCTCAAGGTTGCTCAGGGAGCTGGCCGTGAGATTGAGTTTCAAGGCGACTTCAGCCAGCGTCCAGCCATTATTTTCACGGGCCTGACGCAGGGTCTCACCGGGATTGACACGAGTCGCTGCTAGAACTTCGGGTTGCGCCGCTTTCATCATTGCTCCGACAGGTATTGCTGATATTCCGGCGTGCCGGGATAGAGTCGTTGTAGTTGCTGGCCAGGGTTGGCAGTTGGGGTACGCTCGTCGAAAACACTCGTCAATCGCGCACCGAGCAATAGACTACGTGCATTTTGCCCGCTAAGCAGGCTAAAACGATCGTAAAAGTCTCGTGCCGTCACATATTGCTTGTCCTGATAGGCCATCTCGGCCATTTCAAGCAGTGCACGGGGTTGCCGAGGGTTCAGGCGCAGGGCTTTTTCAAGCTGCTGGCGCCCCGTTTCACGCTGCCCCAACTCAAGGGACGTTATACCCAGATTTTCGTAGACACGGGAGCGTTCCGGGTAAAGGTTGTCTGCCGCCGCTTTTTGAAACTGCTCGCTGGCTTCCTGATAGCGCTGACGCTGAAACAGGAAACTGCCGTAATTATTGAGGATCCGGGCATCACCAGGCCGACCGTTGAGCGCGGTCCGGAAGGCCTGTTCGGCCAGGGCAAACTCCATTTCGGCCTGAAACACCAAGGCCAGTGCGGCGTTGGTGTCCGGGTCGTTCTTGTCGAGTTCAAGAGCCTTGCGCAAAGGGACTTTGGCCTGTTCGGTCAGCCCTTGCTGCAGATAGCCCAGCCCCAGCTGAACATAAGCCTGACGCGCCTCGCTACGCCCTTTGTCGCCAGCCATCGGGCCTGAATCACCCGATGACACGCAGCCAGCCAAAAAGCTGACCAAAACGACCGGAAGCGCAGCGCGCAGGATCATGGATGTCCTCTCTCAGGGCGCAGAGGCAGCGTTTTGCGCTGTATCGGCGTCGGCACTCAGCTCACGGGCCGCGATCAGCCGCGAACTGCGGCGGGTACGGTCATTGACCTGACCTACCAGCTGCCCGCACGCCGCGTCGATGTCTTCACCACGGGTAGTGCGCACAGTCACGTTGTAGCCGGCCTGCTGCAACAGCTCCTGGAAACGGCGAATGGCGTTGTTGCTCGGGCGCTCATAGCCGGAATGCGGGAACGGGTTGAACGGGATCAGGTTGATCTTGCACGGTGTGTCTTTTAGCAGCTCGATCATTTCGCGGGCGTGATCAACATGATCGTTCACGTCCTTGAGCAAGGTGTATTCCACGGTCAACACGCGCTTTTCGCCCAGGGTCGCCATGTAGCGGCGGCAGGAATCAAGCAGCATGGCCAGCGGGTACTTCTTGTTGATCGGCACCAGTTGACTGCGCAATGCGTCATTGGGTGCATGCAGCGACAACGCCAGGGAGACGTCGATGTGCTTGGCCAGCTCATCGATCATCGGCACCACGCCGGAGGTAGACAGGGTTACCCGGCGCTTGGAGATGCCGTAACCCAGGTCATCCATCATCAGGTGCATGGCAGAGATGACGTTGTCGAAGTTCAGCAGCGGCTCGCCCATGCCCATCATCACCACGTTGGTGATGGCACGGTCGATGGTTGCCGGGACGCTGCCAAAGGATTTGTTGGCAATCCACACTTGGCCGATCACTTCGGCGGCGGTGAGGTTGCTGTTGAAGCCTTGCTTGCCGGTGGAGCAGAAACTGCAGTCCAGGGCACAGCCAGCCTGGGACGAAACGCACAAGGTGCCACGTTTGCCCGAGGGAATATAAACGGTCTCGACGCAGCTGCCGGACTCTACGCGCACCACCCATTTACGGGTGCCATCGCTGGAGATGTCCTCGCTGACGACTTCAGGCCCACGAACCTCAGCAATAGCCTTGAGCTTGTCGCGCAAGGCCTTGCTGACGTTAGTCATGGCGTCGAAATCATCGACGCCAAAGTGGTGAATCCACTTCATGACCTGACCGGCACGGAAACGCTTCTCCCCGATTGAGTCGAAGAATTTCTCCATTTCCGGTTGAGTCAAACCCAACAGGTTGGTTTTGCCAGTCGTTGCAATCATGTCTTCACCCTCACTCACAAGCCAATACTTAGCGAGTGGTTACTTCAGTAGCTGCGAAAAAGTACGAGATTTCGCGTGCAGCAGCGGCTTCCGAGTCGGAGCCGTGAACAGCGTTAGCGTCGATGGATTCAGCGAAATCAGCGCGGATAGTGCCGGCAGCTGCTTCTTTAGGGTTGGTAGCGCCCATCAGCTCGCGGTTCAGAGCGATAGCGTTTTCGCCTTCCAGAACCTGAACAACAACAGGACCGGAGATCATGAAAGCAACCAGGTCGCCGAAGAAGCCGCGCTCGCTGTGCTCAGCGTAGAAGCCTTCAGCTTCAGCTTTGGACAGTTGCTTCAGTTTGGAAGCTACAACCTTCAGGCCAGCGTCTTCGAAACGGGTAACGATCTTGCCGATAACGTTTTTAGCAACGGCGTCAGGCTTGATGATGGAGAAAGTACGTTGAACAGCCATGGTGTAACTCCAGAAACAGTGATTTAAGCGAAAAATTAAACCCGCGAATTATACGCGGGTTCTTGGGCGTTGCATAATTACGTCGTTTACAAGCTTAGTCGGCTTCTTCGATCCACAAACCCTGGATGGCTTCGAGAACCTTCTCGCCACCCCGATCAGGGATATCGTCGAACTCCGGCAACGCCATGACCAGATTGCGCAGCGTGACGAAATTCACCGAGAGCGGATCGACATCCGGGTGAGCTTCAGCCAGCTGGATGGCGATTTCCTGCACATCAACCCATTTAAGGCTCATGCCAATTCCTTATCAGTGCGGCGCTTCGGCAGCATGGTTGAGCGAGTATTTCGGAATCTCGACGGTAAGGTCTTCAGTGCCAACGCGGGCCTGACAGCTCAGGCGCGAAGTCGCTTCCAGGCCCCAGGCTCTATCAAGATAGTCCTCTTCCAGCTCGTCAGCCTCATTCAGCGAGTCGAAACCCTCGCGAATCACGCAGTGACACGTGGTGCAGGCACAGACGCCACCGCAGGCACTTTCGATTTCGATGTGGTTGTCGTGGGCCACTTCGAGAATGGTCTTGCCGGTCTCAGCCTCTACAACCATACCGTCCGGGCAATGCTCGGCGTGTGGCAGAAAAATGATCTGCGGCATCAGTTATTCCTCGATTTCATTCAGGTTGCGACCCGACAGGGCGGCCTTGACGGTCAAGTCCATGCGTCGGGCAGCAAAGGCATCGGTCACTTGCGACAGACGCTTGGTCTGCTGCTCGATGGCGTAACCATCGGTGCCTTTCAACAATTCGGACAGTTCCTGCATCTGCAGCTCGATGACCATGCGCTCTTCGGCATCCAGCAAACGCTCGCCATCGACTTCGAGGGCTGCTTGCACGGCCTCGATCAGGCGCTGGGCATCCACCTGCTGTTCACGCAATACGCGGGCGACCTTGTCGTCGCTGGCATACTGGAACGAATCCTTGAGCATTTTGGCAATTTCGCCGTCGGTCAGGCCGTAGGACGGCTTGACCTGGATATTGGCTTCAACACCTGAGCCCAGCTCGCGGGCCGACACACTGAGCAGACCATCGGCATCCACCTGGAAGGTCACGCGAATTTTCGCGGCACCGGCCACCATCGGCGGAATGCCACGCAATTCAAAGCGCGCCAGGGAACGGCAATCGCTGATCAGCTCGCGTTCGCCCTGCAGCACATGAATCATCATGGCCGTCTGGCCATCTTTATAGGTGGTGAAGTCCTGCGCGCGCGCCACCGGGATCGTGGTGTTGCGCGGGATGACCTTTTCCATCAGGCCGCCCATGGTCTCAAGACCCAGGGACAGGGGAATCACATCAAGCAGCAGCAGCTCGCCACCATCACGCTTGTTGCCGGCCAGGGTATCAGCCTGGATCGCAGCACCAATGGCAACCACTTGATCAGGGTCGATATCGGTCAGCGGCTCGCGGCCAAACATCTCGGCGACGGCTTCGCGCACGCGAGGCACGCGGGTCGAACCGCCCACCATCACTACGGCCTGAACGTCATCAATCTCGATATTGGCGTCGCGCACGGCACGGCGGCAAGCCTTGAGGCTGCGCGCCACCATTGGCTCGATCAGCGCATCGAAGGCTTCGCGGGTCAGCTCTGACTGCCAGTCACCAAAGGCAACGGTTACAGAGGACGCATCGGTCAGCGCTTCTTTGGCGGCGCAAGCGGCCTGCAGCAAGGTACGCTGGGTGCCCGGATCGAGGTCGGCCGACAAACCGGCCTCTGCCACCATCCAGCTGGCGATCGCATGGTCGAAGTCATCGCCACCCAGGGCACTGTCGCCGCCGGTGGCCAAGACTTCAAACACACCGCCGGTCAGGCGCAGGATCGAGATATCGAACGTGCCCCCGCCCAGGTCATAAATGGCGACAACGCCTTCAGCAGACTGATCCAGACCATAGGCCACCGCCGCAGCGGTCGGCTCATTGAGCAGGCGCAGCACATTAAGGCCGGCCAGTTTGGCTGCGTCCTTGGTGGCCTGGCGCTGGGCATCGTCGAAATACGCAGGAACAGTAATTACCGCCCCTACCAGCTCGCCACCCAGGGTCTTTTCGGCGCGCTCACGCAGCACCTTGAGGATTTCAGCCGACACTTCAACCGGGCTTTTCGGGCCCTGTACCGTGTCGATAAACGGCATGTGCGACTCACCGCCAACAAAGCGGTAAGGCAGCTGCTCGCCCAATTGCTTGACGTCGGACAGACCACGACCCATGAGGCGCTTGACCGACAGCACGGTGTTGAACGGATCGCTGGAGGCCGCCAGACGCGCCGACTCACCTACCTCGACGCGATCAGCGTGATAGCGCACCGCAGACGGCAGAATGACTTTGCCATTTGCGTCGGCCAGAGGCTCGGAAAGGCCGCTGCGCAACGCAGCGACCAGCGAATTGGTAGTGCCCAAGTCGATCCCCACAGCCAGACGACGCTGGTGCGGTTGAGGACTTTGGCCGGGTTCGGCGATCTGCAGTAGGGCCATCGTAATCAGGACTTATCTGTAATCAGGCGTGCCATCAGGGAAGCACGGAGTTAATCGTCGAGGCGCTCTTCTAGCTGGCGCACTTCGTAAGTGAGCTTGTCGAGGAACTGCATGCGGCGCATCAGGCGTTCGGCCTGTTCGCGTTGCGCAGCGTCATCCCAACAAGCAGCGAAGCTGTCGTTCAGGTGTGCCTGAGCGACTTTCAGTCGACGCTTGAATGCTGCAATACCGGCCATATCGGCGCTGTCATGCAAATCTTCAAGTTCTTCGCGCCACTGCATCTGCTGCATCAGAAACTCGGGATCGTGCACCGTAACTTCCAGCGGCAACTCGCCACCCTTCAACGCCAGCAGATAACGCGCGCGCTTGGCAGGGCTTTTGAGTGTCTGGTAGGCCTCATTGAGGCTGGCGGACTGTTCCAGCGCCAGACGTTGCTCGCGCTCGGAAGCATCGGCAAAACGATCCGGGTGAACACCGCGCGCCAACTCTCGATAACGCACAGCCAGCTGATCGAGGTCCAGATTGAAACCCGGTTGCAGCTCAAACAAAGCAAAATGACAAGGAGTACCCACGACTAGCCTCAGATGTTGAAGCTTTCGCCGCAGCCACACTCACCGCGCACGTTAGGGTTATTGAACTTGAAGCCTTCGTTCAGGCCTTCCTTGACGAAGTCCAGTTCGGTACCGTCGAGGTAGGTCAGGCTTTTCGGATCAATGATCACTTTTTCGCCGTGGGTTTCGAAGACCTGGTCTTCTTCACCCACTTCATCGACAAACTCCAGCACATAGGCAAGACCGGAACAGCCCGTGGTGCGAACACCCAGACGAATCCCCTCACCTTTGCCGCGCCCATCAAGGGAGCGGCGAATGTGTCGCGCAGCCGCTTCTGTCATGCTGATAGCCATCGTGACTCCTTACCTTTTTGCCAGTTTCTTCACCTTGCCTGCACCACCAGGGGGCACAGGCAGCACGGATCAGATCAAACCTTTCTTCTGCTTGTAATCGCGAACGGCGGCCTTGATGGCGTCTTCAGCGAGTACCGAGCAGTGAATTTTTACCGGTGGCAAAGCCAGTTCTTCGGCCAGCTGAGTGTTCTTGATGGTCTCTGCTTCATCCAGAGTCTTGCCTTTCATCCACTCGGTCGCCAGGGAGCTGGAAGCGATTGCCGAACCGCAACCATAGGTCTTGAACTTGGCATCTTCAATGATGCCCTGCTCGTTAACCTTGATCTGCAGGCGCATCACGTCGCCACACGCCGGGGCGCCGACCATGCCGGTGCCGACATCCGGGTCTTCCGCGTTCATCTTGCCGACGTTGCGCGGGTTTTCGTAGTGGTCGATGACCTTTTCGCTGTAAGCCATGGTACTAATCCTCACTCATCAGAGAGTCGCTCTTGAGACGCTGTAAAAGCTGCTGTTCGCTGCGCTTACAGCGTCTACTTACGGCGACTTAAATTGTTAGTGCGCCGCCCATTCGATTTTCGAGATGTCGATGCCGTCTTTGTACATGTCCCACAGCGGCGACAGGGCGCGCAGCTTGGTAACAGCCTCGCAAACCTTCTGCGCGGCGTAATCGATTTCTTCTTCGGTGGTGAAACGGCCGAAGGTGAAGCGGATGGAGCTGTGCGCCAGCTCGTCATTGCGACCCAGGGCACGCAATACGTAGGACGGCTCCAGGGAGGCCGAAGTACAGGCCGAACCGGACGACACCGCCAGATCCTTGAGTGCCATGATCAGCGACTCGCCTTCAACGTAGTTGAAGCTCAGGTTCAGGTTGTGCGGTACGCGGTGGATCATGCTGCCGTTGACGTACAGTTCTTCAAGGTGTTCAACCTGCATGAAGAAGCGATCGCTCAACGCCTTGATCCGGATGTTTTCAGCGGCCATTTCTTCCTTGGCGATCTGGAACGCTTCGCCCATGCCCACGATCTGGTGGGTGGCCAGGGTACCCGAACGCATGCCGCGCTCGTGACCACCGCCGTGCATGGCAGCTTCAATGCGCACGCGAGGCTTGCGGCTTACATACAGTGCGCCGATGCCTTTAGGGCCGTAGGTCTTGTGTGCCGAGAAGGACATCATGTCGACTTTCAGCTTAGCCAGGTCGATTTCTACCTTGCCGGTGGACTGCGCCGCATCGACATGGAACAACACGCCGCGCGAGCGAGTCAGCTCACCAATGGCAGCGATGTCGTTGATGGTGCCGATTTCGTTGTTCACGTGCATGATCGAAACCAGAATGGTGTCGTCGCGCATCGCGGCTTCAACCATCGCAGGTGTTACCAGGCCATCGGTGCCCGGCTCGATGTAGGTCACTTCAAAGCCTTCACGCTCCAGCTGGCGCATGGTGTCGAGGACGGCCTTGTGTTCAATCTTGTCGGTGATCAGGTGCTTGCCTTTGGTGGCATAGAAATGCGCAGCACCCTTGATTGCCAGGTTGTTGGCTTCGGTCGCACCGGAGGTCCAGACAATTTCACGCGGGTCGGCATTGACCAGGTCAGCGACCTGGCGACGACCGTTCTCGACCGCTTCTTCAGCCTTCCAGCCAAATACGTGGGAGCGCGAGGCCGGGTTACCGAAGTTCCCGTCAACCAGCAGGCAGTCGCTCATTTTTTGAGCAACACGCGGATCAACCGGGGTAGTGGCTGAGTAATCGAGGTAAATTGGCAATTTCATGGACTATCTCCTAAATCAGGCTGGCTGGCGCACCGTCGTTTTTATGCAATCACTCGACGGCGGACGCTTCGATCTTATCCAGGTGCGGCGCCTTGCCATTACAGCGGCGCTGATCCTGACGCTGGGCTACTTCTTGTACCTCACGGCGAGTGACAAGATCAGCCAAGCTGATACCGCTGAGAAAATCGTGGATTTGCAGGCTGAGGTCGCACCACAGGTGGTGGGTCAGGCAGGTGTCGCCGGCATGGCAGTCGCCAAGGCCCTGGCAACGTGTTGCGTCGACCGACTCGTTCACGGCATCGATCACCTGAGCCACCTGGATGCCCTGCATGTCGCGCGACAGCTGATAGCCGCCGCCCGGGCCACGCACACTGGAAACCAGACTGCTGCGGCGCAATTTGGCAAACAGTTGCTCAAGGTAGGAAAGCGAGATGCCTTGGCGCTCGGAAATATCGGCCAGGGACACCGGCCCGTGCTGTGCGTGCAACGCCAAATCGAGCATTGCAGTTACGGCGTAACGGCCTTTTGTAGTCAGTCTCATGGACAGGTACCACGGAATTCGGAATGGAAGCGAGTATGCTATTCCCGACTATTTAAGTCAACTATTAGACCTAGTACTTTAGTCGGGATTACCCGCAAAAGAGCGCGCGCATTGTAGCAGGGTCTGCGGCGTAATGGCACATGACACATATCTTGTGGGAGCGGGCTTGCTCGCGATGGGGCCCACGCAACCCTTCAGGGGGATCGCCGTGATGCCATCGCGAGCAAGCCCGCTCCCACAGCGAATTCAACCCACGAGCCTTACACCGCCTTGCTTTCATCCTTTCCCTTGACGCACGCGAAGTCTTCTTCACGCAGCTCAGGCAGATCTTTCGCACAGTAAGGACTGCCCAGGTCTTTCAGCGCGCCACACATCCCGTCCAGCTTGCCGTCGACGGCCTGCAGGTGGTCAAGCAACTGGCCAATGGCCCGCGCGACCGGGTCCGGCATGTCTTCGCTGACACCGTAGGCATCAAAACCGATTTTCTCGGCCATTGCCTTGCGCTTGGCCTCGGTCTCATCGTCATTCTTGATAATGATCCGCCCCGGGATACCCACCACAGTAGCCCCCGGCGGTACAGCCTTGGTCACCACCGCATTGGAGCCGACCTTGGCCCCCGCCCCGACAGTGAACGGCCCCAGCACCTTGGCACCAGCACCCACCACCACACCGTTTTCCAGGGTCGGGTGGCGCTTGCCCTTGTTCCAGCTGGTGCCGCCCAGGGTCACGCCCTGGTATAAGGTCACGTCATCACCGATTTCAGCGGTTTCGCCAATTACGATACCCATGCCGTGATCAATAAAGAACCGACGCCCAACCTTGGCCCCCGGGTGAATCTCAATCCCGGTCAACCAGCGCCCGAAGTTGGACACCAGGCGCGCCAGCCACTTCCAGCCAGCCTGCCACAACAGCGCCGACAAGCGGTGAATCCAGATCGCATGCATCCCCGGATAACACGTCAGCACCTCAAAAGCATTGCGCGCAGCCGGATCACGGTGAAACACACTTTGGATATCTTCACGCAGACGCTCAAACATCATTAATCCTTGCGCTTGAGCAGCTCGCCACGGGCTGCTTTTTGGGTTTCGGTGAGAATGCCACGCAAAATATTCATCTCGGCACGGCTGACAGCGCTGCGCCCATAAAGCCGACGCAGGCGCGCCATAAGATGCCGCGGCTTTTCCGGATCCATGAATTCGATGGCCACCAGGGTTTGCTCCAGATGCTCATAAAAGCGCTCCAGCTCATCCATGGTCGCCAGCTCGCCACTTTTAGTGGACGCCACTTCTTCTTTCTCGACCTTGCTCGGCTGCCCCTGGGCCGCCAGCCACGCCATGCGGATCTCGTAGCTGAGCACCTGCACGGCGGCACCCAGATTCAGGGAACTGAACTCGGGATCCGAGGGGATATGCACATGGAAGTGACAGCGCTGCAACTCGTCATTGGTCAGGCCGGAATCTTCACGACCGAACACCAATGCGATTTCAGCACCCTGGGCCGCCTCTGCAACCACTTTTTGCCCGCACTCGCGCGGGTCCAGCAGCGGCCAGGGGATCCGGCGGTCACGAGCACTGGTGCCGAGCACCAGATTGCAGCCCACCAGGGCATCTTCAAGGGTGGCGACAACCTGTGCGTTTTCCAGAATATCACCGGCACCCGAGGCGCGCGCATCGGCTTCATGGTGCGGGAACACCCTTGGCTCCACCAGAACCAGCCGCGACAACCCCATGTTCTTCATGGCACGCGCAGCACCGCCGATGTTCCCGGGATGGCTGGTATTGACCAGAACGACACGAATATTAGGCAGCAATGGAAGCGCTCACAGACCAGCAAAAGGGAGCAAATCTTACCTAAGCAAAACGTCATAAGCTACGAAAGCTAACGCAAACCTTCATCTGCCAAAGTTTTCTGATAGAATATTCGGCTTTCTTTAACAACCTTAGGTGAAACGTCCATGCAGCCCATGCTGAATATCGCGCTGCGCGCCGCCCGCAGCGCCAGTGAATTGATTTTCCGCTCCATCGAGCGCCTGGATACCATCAAGGTTGACGAAAAAGACGCCAAGGATTACGTCTCTGAAGTCGATCGTGCTGCTGAACAGAAAATCATCGACGCCCTGCGCAAGGCTTACCCGACGCACGGCATCCTCGGTGAAGAAACCGGCATGCACCCAGGCAGCGGTGAAGGTGAAGACTACCTGTGGATCATCGACCCACTGGATGGCACCACCAACTTCCTGCGCGGCGTTCCACATTTCGCCGTCAGCATCGCCTGTAAATACCGTGGCCGTCTTGAGCACGCAGTGGTACTCGACCCGGTTCGCCAGGAAGAGTTCACTGCCAGCCGTGGCCGTGGCGCACAACTGAACGGTCGCCGCCTGCGTGTAAGCGGTCGTACCAGCCTTGAAGGCGCCCTGCTGGGCACGGGCTTCCCGTTCCGCGACAACCAGATGGACAACCTGGACAACTACCTGGGCATGTTCCGCAGCCTGGTTGGCCAGACTGCCGGTATCCGCCGTGCAGGCGCTGCCAGCCTGGATCTGGCCTATGTGGCTGCAGGTCGTTTCGACGCATTCTGGGAGTCGGGCCTGTCCGAGTGGGACATGGCTGCAGGCGCACTGCTGATTCAAGAAGCAGGCGGCCTGGTCAGCGACTTTACCGGTAGCCACGATTTCCTTGAAAAAGGTCATATCGTTGCCGGTAACACCAAGTGCTTCAAAGCCGTTCTGACTGCAATCCAGCCACACCTGCCAACCTCGCTGAAACGCTAAGCGAATACCGCAGACAAAAAAAGCACCCTTCGGGGTGCTTTTTTTTGGCCTTGCAATCAACCCACCCTGTGGGAGCGGGCTTGCCCGCGACAGCATCACCGCGACTTGCCTGGCAGACCGCGGTGCCTGCATCGCGGGCAAGCCCGCGCCCACAAGCACTTAATTCAGGATCAGCTTGCCTTCCTTGTCCACGGCAATTTCATTGCCCGGTTCGTGGTCCATGCGTACCTTGCCTTCCTTGCCATTCAACGAATAGCGCACGTCATAGCCGACGACCTTGCTGCTGATGTCATTGACGGTGTTACAGCGCGTCTGGGTCGTGGTGTAGGTATCACGCTCCTGCATGCCTTCCTGCACCTTGTTGCCGGCATAACCGCCACCCACCGCACCGGCTACCGTGGCAATCTTCTTGCCAGTACCGCCGCCCACCTGATTACCCAGCAAACCGCCTGCTACTGCGCCAATCACGCTGCCGACGATCTGATGTTGATCCTTGACTGGCGCCTGGCGCGTCACAGTCACGTCCTTGCACACCTCACGCGGCGTTTTGACCTGCTGGTTAACTGGCACAACGGCCAGCACCTGCGCAGACTCAGGGCCTTTCACCAAGCTGTAAGTGGCAAAAGCACCACCGGCTGTAACACCGACAGCACCCAGTACAGCACCCACCAGCAATGACTTGTTCACGTGAACCTCCAGACCATCTTAAGTGGGAACAGTCCCACACCAATCCTGGACTTGGAGCATAAAAAAAGGCGCGAGTTCAATAACTCGCGCCTTTTAGGTGACAGCCTGTCGATAACTATGGGTTATGGACGGTCGTCGACTTCCTTCTCGCTCGCTGCAGGCGGGATCAGATCCTCTGCACTGAGATTCAGCCAGATCAACACCACGTTGGCGATGTAGATCGACGAGTAGGTACCCGCCAATACACCCACGAACAGTGCAATCGAGAAGCCCCACAGGTTGTCGCCGCCGAAGATCAGCAGTGCGGCAATGGCCAGCAAGGTGGAGATCGAGGTCGCCATCGTGCGCAGCAGGGTTTGCGTGGTCGAGATGTTGATGTTCTCGATCAGGCTGGCCTTGCGCAGCACCCGGAAGTTCTCGCGCACCCGGTCAAAGACCACGATAGTGTCGTTGAGCGAGTAACCGATGATCGCCAGCACCGCCGCCAATACCGTCAGGTCGAAGGTAATCTGGAACCACGACAGGATACCCATCGTCACGATTACGTCGTGAACCAGGGACACGATCGCGCCGACCGCAAACTTCCACTGAAAGCGGAACGCCAGGTACAGCATGATGCCGCCCAGCGCCATCAGCATGCCGAGGCCGCCCTGGTCGCGCAGCTCTTCACCTACCTGCGGGCCCACGAACTCGACGCGCTTGATCACCGCCGGGTTGCTGGTATCTGCCTGGCCCAGCGCAGCCGCTACCTTGTTGCCCAGCAGTGGATCATCACCGGGCATGCGCACCAGCAAGTCGGTCGTCGCACCAAAGCTCTGCACCACGGCATCGTGGAAGCCGGCCGAAACCAGCTCGTTGCGCACCTTGGTGAGGTCAGCCGGCTTCTCGTAGGTCAGCTCGATCAGCGTACCGCCGGTGAAGTCCAGGCCGTAGTTCATGCCCTTGTGGAACATGCTGAACAAGGCCAGCACGGTAAGCAGTACAGTGACGCCGAACGCAACGTTGCGAACGCCCATGAAGTTGATTGTACGTAACATGGCAGCCCCTTAAATCCACAACTTCTTGAAGTCCCGACCGCCATACACCAGGTTGACCAGTGCGCGGGTGACCATAATGGCCGTGAACATCGAGGTAAAGATACCCAGCGACATGGTCACCGCGAAGCCTTTGACCGGCCCGGTACCCATAGCGAAGAGGATCCCGCCGACCAGCAGGGTTGTCAGGTTGGAGTCAACAATGGCCGTAAAGGCACGGTTGAAACCTTCATTGATCGCCCGCTGCGGTGTCATGCCATTGGCAATCTCTTCACGGATACGCGAGAAGATCAGTACGTTGGCATCGACCGCCATACCCATCGTCAACACGATACCGGCAATACCCGGCAGGGTCAGGGTTGCACCCAGCACCGACATCAGGGCCAGCAGCAAGACCATGTTGCCTGCCAGTGCCACCGTCGCGATCACACCGAAGAAACGGTAGATGGCGATGATGAAGATCGACACGAACAGCATGCCCCACAACGAAGCATCGATACCCTTGGTGATGTTGTCAGCACCCAGGCTCGGGCCAATGGTGCGCTCTTCAGCGAAGTACATGGGCGCAGCCAGACCACCGGCACGCAACAGCAGGGCCAGCTCGGATGCCTCACCCTGGCCATTGAGGCCGGTAATGCGGAACTGGCTGCCCAGCGGCGACTGGATGGTCGCCAGGCTGATGATCTTTTTCTCTTCCTTGAACGACTGAACCGGTACGTCCTTCTCGACACCGTCAACCACTTGCTTGGTGTAAGTCGTCACCGGCTTCTGCTCGATGAAGATTACCGCCATGCTGCGGCCCACGTTGCTACGGGTCGAACGACTCATCAGTTCGCCACCGTGACCATCAAGCTTGATGTTCACCTGTGGACGGCCGTGCTCGTCAAAACCTGCCTGGGCGTCGGTAACCTGGTCACCTGTGATGATCAGGCCGCGCTCGATCTGTGCAGAAGGACGGTTGCCTTCACGGAACTCGAAGGTTTCGGAAGTGGCTTTGGAAGCGCCCGGCTCGGCCGCCAGACGGAACTCAAGGTTGGCCGTCTTGCCCAGGATACGCTTGGCTTCGGCGGTGTCTTGTACGCCTGGCAGCTCAACCACGATGCGGTTGGCACCCTGACGCTGAACCAGAGGCTCGGCAACACCCAACTCGTTGACCCGGTTACGGACGGTTGTCAGGTTTTGCTTGATGGAATATTCACGGATTTCCGCCAGCTTGGCCGGGGTCATCGCCAGTCGCAGCACCGGCTGACCGTTCAGGTCTGCAGCGGTAATGTCGAAGTCATTGAAGCTCTTGCGGATCAGGCTACGCGCTTGCTCACGGGCTGCTTCATCAGTAAAGCCCAACTGAATGGCACCGTTGAGTTGCGGCAGGCTGCGATAACGCACTTTCTCTTTACGCAGCAGGCTTTTGACGTCGCTCTCGTACACTTTCATGCGTGCATCGACAGCTTTGTCCATGTCCACTTCCAGCAGGAAGTGCACACCGCCCGACAAGTCCAGACCCAGCTTCATCGGGTGAGCACCCAGACTGCGCAACCATTGTGGCGTGGTCTGTGCCAGGTTGAGCGCTACGACATAGTCGTCGCCCAGGGCCTTGCGTACTACATCCTTGGCTGGCAACTGGTCGTCTTTCTTGACCAGGCGCAGCAAACCACCTTTGCCGTTCTGGGCCACAGAGGCGCCCTTTACCGCAATGCCTGCATCCGTGAGCGCCTTGCTTGCGCGATCCAGATCGGCTTGAGTGACCTGCAGGGCCGTGCTCGCACCCGACACTTGAATGGCCGGATCATCAGGGTACAGATTGGGAGCGGAATAAATAAAACCGATCGCCAGCACAGCCAGGATCAGTATGTATTTCCACAGAGGGTATTTGTTCAGCATCAATCACGCCGCCCGCTTAAAACGCGGGGCGCCTTGCGCGCCCCGTCGATTGTTGAAAGTTGAAACTTAGATCGCTTTCAGCGTGCCTTTAGGCAACGTGGCTGCAACCGAGCCTTTCTGAATTTTCAGCTCGACAGTGTCAGACACTTCGATGACAACAAAAGCATCGGAAACCTTGACGATTTTGCCGGCGATGCCGCCAGTGGTCACGATCTCGTCGCCTTTTTGCAGGTTACCCAACAGGGCTTTCTGCTCTTTGGCGCGCTTGGCCTGTGGACGCCAGATCATCAGGTAGAAGATGACCAGGAAGCCGACCAGGAAAATCCATTCAAAACCGCCACCCATTGGGGCAGCAGCAGGTGCAGCAGCGTCCGCGAAAGCGGAAGAGATGAAAAAGCTCATTAAGCACTCCAGTTGCAATGTTGTTTCTTAAAGGTCCGAAACTCAGTCCAAGGGCGGCACAGGCAGCCCGCGCTTGGCATAGAAGGCGTCGACAAAGGTGGCCAATGTACCCTGTTGAATAGCCTCGCGCAAACCAGCCATGAGCACCTGATAGTGGCGCAAATTATGGATGGTATTGAGCATGCTACCCAGCATTTCGCCGCACTTGTCCAGGTGATGCAGATAAGCGCGGGAGAAGTTCTGGCAGGTGTAGCAATCGCAGGTCGGATCCAGCGGCGAATCATCATGGCGATGGAACGCGTTGCGGATCTTGATCACACCCGTGTCGATAAACAGATGCCCATTGCGGGCATTGCGGGTTGGCATCACGCAATCGAACATGTCCACACCGCGGCGCACACCCTCAACGAGATCTTCCGGCTTGCCAACCCCCATAAGGTAACGAGGTTTGTCAGCAGGCATCATCGCCGGCAGGTAATCCAGCACCTTGATCATTTCGTGCTTGGGCTCGCCCACCGACAAACCGCCGATGGCCAGGCCATCAAAGCCGATCTTGTTCAGGCCTTCGAGGGAGCGCTCGCGCAGGTTCTGGTGCATACCGCCCTGAACGATACCGAACAGTGCCGCCGTGTTGTCGCCGTGGGCATTCTTGGAGCGTTGCGCCCAGCGCAACGACAGCTCCATGGACACACGGGCGGTGTCTTCATCGGCAGGATAAGGGGTGCATTCGTCGAAAATCATCACCACATCAGAGCCCAGGTCGCGCTGGACCTGCATCGACTCTTCCGGGCCCATGAACACCTTGGCGCCATCGACCGGCGAGGCGAAGGTCACGCCCTCTTCTTTAATCTTGCGCATGGCGCCCAGGCTGAACACCTGGAAACCGCCGGAGTCGGTGAGGATCGGGCCTTGCCACTTCATGAAGTCGTGCAGGTCGCCGTGCTTCTTGATCACTTCGGTGCCCGGGCGCAGCCACAGGTGGAAGGTGTTGCCCAGGATCATCTGCGCGCCGATGGCTTCGATATCACGCGGCAGCATGCCCTTGACCGTACCGTAGGTACCGACCGGCATGAACGCAGGGGTTTCAACCACACCACGGGGGAAGGTCAGGCGACCGCGACGAGCCTTGCCATCAGTGGCCAGCAGCTCGAAGGACATACGACAGTTGCTCATGCTTGATCCTCTGGGGCCGGGGCAGGAGCCGTCGGCGCAGGATTGCGGGTGATGAACATTGCATCACCGTAACTAAAGAAGCGGTACCCATGCTCAACCGCAGCCTTGTAGGCCGCCATGGTTTCGGGATAACCGGCGAACGCCGAAACCAGCATCAGCAGCGTGGATTCCGGCAGATGGAAATTGGTCACCAGCGCGTCGACCACATGAAACGGTCGACCGGGGAAGATAAAGATATCGGTATCGCCACTGAACGGCTTGAGCACGCCATCGCGCGCCGCGCTCTCCAGCGAACGCACGCTGGTGGTGCCCACGGCGATCACCCGCCCGCCTCGGGCACGGCACGCGGCCACGGCATCGACCACATCCTGGCCCACTTCCAGCCATTCGGTGTGCATGTGGTGATCTTCAAGACGCTCGACCCGCACTGGCTGGAACGTACCCGCGCCCACATGCAGGGTCACGAATGCGGTCTCGACGCCCTTGGCGGCAATGGCCTGCATCAGCGGCTCATCGAAGTGCAGCCCGGCGGTCGGTGCCGCCACGGCGCCCAGGCGCTGGGCGTAGACCGTCTGATAGCGCTCGCGGTCCGAACCTTCGTCCGGGCGATCAATATAAGGAGGCAGCGGCATATGCCCGACACGGTCGAGCAGCGGCAACACCTCTTCGGCAAAGCCCAGCTCGAATAACGCATCGTGACGTGCCAGCATCTGGGCTTCGCCACCGCCATCAATCAGGATCTTCGAACCCGGTTTTGGCGACTTGCTGGAGCGCACATGGGCCAGCACACGGTGACTGTCGAGCACCCGCTCAACCAGAATTTCCAGCTTGCCGCCCGAGGCCTTCTGGCCAAACAGACGGGCTGGAATCACCCGGGTATTGTTAAACACCATCAAGTCGCCTGGACGCAAATGTTCAAGCAAATCAGTAAATTGACGATGTGCCAGTACGCCGCTCTCCCCGTCCAGGGTCAGCAGGCGACTGTTGCGGCGCTCCGCCAAAGGATGGCGTGCGATGAGTGAATCAGGGAGCTCGAAAGTAAAGTCAGCAACGCGCATGATAGGTTTCGTCTAGCAGGGCCGGGGAGTTTAACGGACTTGGCAAAAATAGACCAATAAGTTGTTGACCGACCTAAACCTCATCTCTATACTTCGCCGCCATTGAGCCCTGATGGCGGAATTGGTAGACGCGGCGGATTCAAAATCCGTTTTCGAAAGAAGTGGGAGTTCGATTCTCCCTCGGGGCACCAGCACAATGAAGAAAGGCCTTGATTATCAAGGCCTTTTTTTTCGCCTGGCGTAATCTTGGCGTAATGACACGGCAGCGCCCTGCAGCATTGGGCCATGCAGATACACCTGCTGCTGGCGACGAATGCGCGCTCACAGCACGAAGGCGCGGCACACTGGCCGCCACCCCCTATAGGACTCAGATCCTAAAATCTGTGGGGTGCCGAAAAATTAGTAATATTGGTAATACGCCTCCGAAAAAACCGCCACAGCCCTTCCAAATCAAGGCTTTCAGCAATTCCGGAAAAGGCGATATTGAAGCGATACATTGGCGATATTGTTACCTTTCTAAATAGCTATATTTACATTCTTTAAAACCCAATGAATCCGGGGGTTTGGGGAAAATATTACGTTTTATATCGCTTGATATTACTTCGCCATGTAATACCGGAAAGCCACGGAAATCGTGGCCTGCAGAGCAGTTCGATGGGTCGTATAGCCAATATCGCTGTTTTCAGAATTACCCCCCTCGCTCTGAGAACAAATCTCATCAAAACCCTGTTTTTAACGCCTCCAAAAATGGCACGCGAATGCAGCAGCGCATGTGCAGCCCCGTGAAAACTGGTTTCACCCCAGATATCGGCTGTAGGCCACGGCTGGCCTGATGCACGCCGCGTAGCGTCCTGCCCGGATTGATTGCTTTACACCGGTACTTTCTGATCGATCACGATTTTGAAAATGCACCGAAACACCCGTTTTCGCATTTTTCGCCCAATGAACCCGGGGGTGTCAGCCTTTGGCCGTTTTCACCTGGTCGGCGCGTCGCTGTGCAACCGCGCTGCATTTCCTTGCAAAACCTTTCACAAAATGAAAAGGCCGATCACCTGCAGAGGCCCAAGGGCGGGGCGGGCTGCAGCCGTGTTCGCACTACCCGGCGAATTGCACAAAAAAATCACGCAAAGCCCGTCGGCGGGAGGGGGATAAGTGCTTTTTCAGATGATTTTTTCTTATCGCCGCGACTTTCAGCGGGCGCATTTCGTCTGGAGAGCTGGCACAGCACGATCCAATACATTACTGTTCATCCATACAGTTATCTTAGAGCAGATGATTATGGATATGCACAAAATCGAACGGACAGCTGCAATCGCCACCTGGAAGGTCTTGCTACACGACAGCGAAGCTTTGCTCGAGAACCCTGGCGCTCAGCACAAAACTCTGCGGAGGACTGCTCAATCACTGCACAGGTCCCTTATTATTGACCATGACGACCTTTGCGACATGTTGGAGCTTGCTGATGGGGCACTGGCATATGCCGTAGAAAGGCACCTTGATCCGGTTCATCTGGAGATGGGCAGCATTCACGACTGAGAACTAAAGGACTAAGGTGATGAATCTGCGCACGCTGGAAATGCCCCCATGCACACGCACAGCGGTTCTTAAGCTGCTAATAGCTATCGAAACCACAGAATCAGATCAGGCATTAAACATGGCGGGACAGCGAGCGGAAGGGTTCGTATTCGGTCTGGAGACCGCTGGGGCATTCAAGCCCGCTGCAATCGAGGCGCTGTATGTGGGCTTTGAGACTGCGTGTCGCACCCATCAGGGAAAGCTAGACACGCTACACGTAGACATTTGAACCAAGATAGGGAGCATGAGGCATTCGGAGGTTTTACTAGCCCTTGATAAATTTCTTAACCATTTGAAGCTTTTTAATTTCTTTATCTACACTGGTTACATTGGTAGTAATAAACTGCAAAAAGCTATCCCAGTCCCTATGTTTAAATGGGTTCTGGAGGAGAAATAAAATGATATGAGTCACGAACGAGAGAAGACTCTGATTCTTCAAACCGATATGGAACGGTTTTTTTCCACCATGCACATTTGAATGCCGAGCCAGTCTTAATGACTCCAAAATATTTTTTTGAAGCTCACGATCTTCAAAGAAGAAGCAGGCTCTTTTAAGCAGCAAATCCGTATCATCAGTTCCCGTCGCTCTTTCCATGGTAGCCCAAAGCATCATAAAACGTTGGGCTGGGTCATAGCTATCCGTTGCAGAAATAAAAAGTTTTAGTATTTCGGTTATTCGGACACTGAAAGGACACAAGCGTAATTGTTTCAGAAGAATGTCTACCGTGTGTTCGGCCAACTCTGGATTCAATATGTTAAGCAACGCAGGCTGTCTATATTGAGGTTCATACCATAGCCCGTCGTTAACTACCTCTCCCGAGGGCTTGTGAAGAGTATGCAATGGGCCAAGCTGGAGAATGCTTGCGGTTGGGTGTCTTTGTTCCTCATATTGAGAGAAAAGATTTCTGCTTCTGCTTGTATTTAGTTGAAAAAGTGCACGATACACATTAAGTACATCCATCCCCATGTTATAGGCCGTTTTCTTGTCGGGTGCATTTATCTTCACAGTAACAAAAGTAAAGTCAACTTCTGATCCAAATTTCAATCGCTGATGCTGTTCTATTATTTTCTTTCGTTGGGCATTATACTTAACCGGCACCACTGGACTAAAAGATATGGTAGAGCCATTGATATTTCTGCGTTTAAGCGTCTGTAGGGCAGGCAAATTAACAGATGTGACAAGGACATATTCTTCACGCACCCTCAACAGCCTCGCACACTTCCCTCCTAGGGTAACGGTGATATCTTGCACACGCCTTATACCGTCCCGCTTAAAAAGTTCCAATACAGAATTGACAAGCGCGTCAAAAACCACCTCATCCTCAATTTGATACGTGTGTTTCAAATTGACGTAGAGAGCATCAAATAATATAGCTGCACCCCCGTCGTAAGACACAGCTCCATTCTCAAGGACATTTAAATGAGTCCTCAAAACATCTACGATTTGCGTTGCTACGGTGTCATTCCTGAACTTCAAACCCGATCCCTCGATTACGATTATTTGAGCGTGACGGCCCCCAGTTTCGATGCAAGCAACCCGGCCTGAGCGGAATCAGCCACAAAATTTGAGGCGGTAGTAGGCACAGGCGTAGGTCCGTGGGTATGGGCGGCTATTTCGCTGGCGATCTGCTGGACTAGATCGAGAGTGTCGCACAGCACTTGGAAAATGTTCACGCCTTCCGAACCGACATGGTTTTTTGGCGCAACCAACTGCTGACTGGCCCCGGCGACGCTTTTACGCAGGCCGGCAATCTTTTCTTGCATGTCTCCACCCACGGCAGCGTTGTGAGTTTTGCTGACGACCAGGTTGTAATCGCGCCCGGTCGCTTGGTGCATGTCGTCGACGGCGGCGAGTGTGGCGGTACCGGCTGAATTCAGCTTGAGCGCGCCCAGGGCGTTGATCCGCTTGATGCCCCCTACGTCCTCGGTGGAATGGTTCTCTACGTCCTGGACGTGGCTCTGGTATTTCTCGCTGTTGCCCAGAGCTTCCACCTCGCGTTCCAGGGAATGGTCGCGAATCTTGCCGTCTGTGAGGCGCAGCCAGTTGCCGTCCGCGTCGACGCGCTGCTGCACGGCGTCACTGTGCTGCCACACCTGGTCACCCTTCGGCACCTTGGGCAGGCTCAGGCCGTGCGGCAGGATCGTTTGGATATAGGGTTTGCTGGGCGAGCCATACGCAAAGCACACCACCACCTGGGTGCCTTCCTGTGGAAACGCAAACATGCCCATCTCTTCGCCACCTGAGGGCAACGGCAGCGGCACACCAGTGAGCCGTGGCACGGCGGGATCTGCTTCACCGTCCTGGCCAAGTACTTCGATGTCGACCGCATAGCGCGGGCGGAAGTCGTCGCACATGGATGCGCCGGCGGGAGCGTCAGCCACCCCAACTACGCGGGCGAATCGCGGCAAGTGATAACCGCCGGTAAGTTCAGGATAAAGGCGTTCTACGCTGCGCTTGATTGCGTCGTCCATCGGATGGCCATCTGTGTGCCGGCAAGCGTGACACTGGTGATCCGCTCGCCCTGGTTGATTGATGCGCCTGGTCGCAACCCGGGAAGGGCTGCAACCATCGCGCTTTGGTTGCCCTGATAGCCGTCAAACAGGCTGACCGGCAGTTGCAGAGCTGAGCGAGCGCCAAAGAAGCTGTCCGCCCAAGAACCCACGAACACTTCCCCGTCACCCTGCTGCTGCCAGATAAAGTCGGGGATCCCGAACACGGTGCCCATGCTGTCCATCGCCTGATATCCCGCCGCCAGGCTGTAGAAAAAAGGGGCTTTTACCTTGGTGTACGGCTGGTCCGGAACACGGAAGCGCAGCCCAGTTTTGCTGCTGATATCGGTCAGCACAGCGCGCAGATCCACATGGCGCAAGTTCATTGGCATGGACTTGGCCAACACGGCAGCGACCTCTCTGCAGAACACAATCTGCTCGACGCCATTAGCCGCGGTGCATCGCTCGACGTAGCCAATGAAGTGCCGCTGCAGCGCGGATTCGTTGTAGCCGATGTCCAGAGTGACCAAGCCGCTCACCTGGGCCCCGGCTTGAATGGTGAACGTCGCACGCCCTGGGCTTTTGAGGTCCAGGCGCACGTCGTCATTCACCAGGGCAACCACCACGCCGCCAATCGTCAGCACCTTGTGAAGTTTCATGCTCATGGCGTCGGCCCCAGGTAGGTGTCAACTTTCTTGAGCAAACTCTCAAAGCCGGTCAGCTCCTGCGGCGCTGTGCCCGATCCATTACCGGCGCCGGCGACCCCGTCACCAGGTGCGGATTGCGACGTGACCGGGTTTCCGGCGCGACGGCTTTCGACCTTCTCCGGGTTCGACAGCTTCTCGGACAGGGTGAACTGGACGATCCATTGATTCAGGGTGTCGTCTTCGCGGGCGCTCACACCGTCGGTGAATTCAACCTGGCGAATGCCGAAGGCCTCGGCGGTATCGTTGACGATCCGGTAGGTTGTGCGCTGCCCGCCGCCCTGGGTGCTCTCAGCCAGACGCATCAGCGTGCGCAGGTTGGTCATGTCCTTGTAGGGCACATTTAGCGCTACGGTCAGCGTCTTGGGCTTGAAGCCCTTATGCGATTTCTCGGTACCGCTGGTTTGTCCCGACATGTCGTCGCTATCGATCTTCAGGTTTGCGGTCACTTTCATGCGCTTGCCAATGATCTGTTCACCGTTGAGCATCAGTGTCATAGGCCCACCAGTTCACGAACAAAGCTCAGGCCCTGCAGGGATCCCACCAGCATCACACCGGACGACAGCACCCATTCATGGCCTGGTGCGTCGTCGCCCTCGAGCAGCTGGGCGCGCAGCTCGCTGGCATCACCTGGGCCCAGCAACCGCGACTGCATGCTGGTGTCGGGTGTGCCGCCGGCCAGCAGCTCTTTCAGCTCGTTCAATTTCGAATCCTGCCCCACGGCCTGTTCGGCTTTGCGCTGGACCAGCTCGGCCAGGTCATCGAGCGGCGAACTATCGGCGGCGTAGCTCTCCAAACGGGCCAACTGGCCGTTGATCGAGGCCCTGGCCTCTTTGAGCACGGTGCAACGCTCAAGCGGGAGAGCCGCCCAAGGCGGAAGCGCTCCTACAGTCGGTAGTTCCCATTTCGACGTGTCCAGCTCGAACAGATGCTGGGCACGTCGCTCGGCCTTCTGCAGCTCGGCAATAGGCATCAGGGCGTTAAATTTCGACAGCACACCGGCCATCTGGTCGAAGCGCGTGCCCAGGAACAGAATCACCAGGGCATATTGCTCACCGGTCGGGTGCGCCGGATCCGCGCTGTCCTCGAGCTTGTCAGCCAGTCGTTGCACCAGGTTCGGCGCTGACAGAAATCGCTGGTAACCGGTCCCCTGCCCTACGCCGCTCTGAAATGGTGTCACCACAAAGCATTTGGGGATCTCGCCAAACTGGCCGTCCAGGGCGGCACGACCGCTGGCCACCACGCCTTTGACCGCTTCGCCAATCAGACTCAGGTCAGTAGTGACCTGCTCTGCCAGAGTGGCCAGACGACCGTAGGCGCTGTCGAGCTGGGCCGTAGCCATATCCTTGGCCGCGTCCATTTGGTCCATCCAGGCGGTGGCCTCGGTTGGCCACTGCATGGTCACCGGGGTCCAGTTCATTCAGTCGCCTGCTCGGTACCCATGACTTCGCCAAACGCTATCTGGTACGCCTCATTGAACTGCACTTCGATGTCGATAGCGGTGATATCAATCATCGTCACGGCGGCGTTGATCGCTGTCACGACAAGGCTCTCACCCGCATAGCAGCCCCGGACGTGTGCCGCCATAGCCTTGGCGATAGGCTCCATGTCTGTGAGGGTGAAGACCCTCCATTCGTTCGCAGCTTTCCAGTTAGTATCGGGGATCAGGCCGTCCTTCAACGCTCCATAGTTGTTGTAGAACTCGGACCTGCTTACCCGGTCAGTGAGAATTTTTAGACCGTCATCCATTGTCAGACCTGCCGTTTCCACCTGGTAACGGATAGCAGCCAAGGTTTGGAGCATTTCAGGCTTATTGAGCCCCACCACAATGGCGTCGGCCTCTTCTTCATCAGCTGCGATGAACAGTGCCCGATACGGCATTGAAAGATGCGTGACCAGAGCCCCGTCAGCGGAGAAACTTTCTAATTGGTACATGGCAGACCTCAGGCAATTTTCCAGAAAGCGTTCAAATAACCGGCGGATGCGCCGCCGAAGGCATAGGCAATACCGTCAATCACGTCAAATACGAAGCCATAGCGGCTCACCGCACCTGAGGGCAGCGTCTCCCATGTATCGAGTGCAGGGTCATATTTGAAGAGTTGATTGGTATAAACGCTGCTTGAGTAGCCACCGTGGGCATAAACGAGGCCGTCAATCGTCAACAGCGAGCGACCGTAAAACAGACTCAGCTCCGATGTCGTCGCCTTGGTGGTCCAGGTGTTGGTTTCAGAGTCGTAACAATAGAAAGCCTGGCCGGCCCATACATAGGCTTTCTTACCAACTACTGTCGCTGATCCGTTATAGAGGCTCGTCGGCGCGGCTTGCAGCGCTTTCCAGGTGTTGGTAGCAGGTGTGTACTTGTAAGCATCTTTCGTAAAACCGCCGCCAAAAACGTACATCTCCCCGCCGATATTGACCGCTAGTTGACCAGAGAGAACACCTTTAGGGATCGGTGCCAGCGCTTTAACAACCTCACCCACTGGGTTATACGACCACAGGGCATCAGTTTCACCACTGCCGCCAGAGGATGAAGATCCGCCGAGAAAATAAATCAGCCCGCCAATTGCCACGGCTGAGTGCCCCTGCAGCGCTCGACTGAGCGTCATCTGCTTCCATGTCGCCGAAACGGGTGAAAACTCCCAAGTGTCAGCACGCATTGAGCCGCTGATGCTGTCATAGCGTCCACCCTGAACGTAGAGCTTGCCGTTGATCACAGCTCCTGCAGCGGCCAGGCGAGTGGCAGGACCGGTTGGCAGTTGAGTGAACGTACCCTTTAAAGAGCGACCTGTTGTGAAGGCGATCGGCACGGACCATTCTGTTTCTCCAAGCGTCTGGCCACGATATTTGACCCGTGCATACAGCTTGGTGGCTTCCGGCAATCGGCTGGTGGGTTGAAAACCGAGCAGGTTGGCACTGACCCAACCACTGTCCTGGACAATCCCTGTGCCGTCCGCTGCAGTCGAAATCATGAATCGGCTTGCAACGTGGGTGTCATTTCCACCGTAAACGCTGAATGCGTCACTCTTAAAAGCCGCGCCGGTACTTACGGCAACCTGACCGTCTGTTGGAGCCACGATCGCGGGTTTGCGTATGTAAGAGCTGACAGTGTTGAACGCTACGACCTGCGGGTTAGCGGAGGTAAGTGTCGCACCGTTATGGAAAGCTCTCGCGTAGTAGCGTTTACCAGCCTGCATCAGCACGTCGTAGCTGCTCAGCTGGATGCTCTCCAGCTCGCTGGTACTGGTCTTGTCGAAAACAAGTGCAGTGAATGCTTCATCGGTCGCTACTTGATAGCGCGTTGAAACGTGGCGGTCGTACCCGACTGGATACACTTGAAATGGTGTGGTCTTGATCGTCAGATCCAGGATGACATCCGTTGCCCCGGCGATCGGGCTGGTGATCTTCGGTGAGACGATCGACGCCGAGCCAATCGCTACGCTGAACACTGATTCGGCCCCGTCTCTGATGACCTTCAAAGTGGTCAGCCCGCTTGCAGCGCCTGAGGCAATGGCGAGTGTGACCGTATCCGCAGCAATCGTTGCGGTGCCTACGGTGGCAGCGACGGTATAGGCACTAAAGCGATTGAAGTCAGTGATTTTGAAGGTGTTGGAGCTGCCAGGGTAGACCAGGACAGGCCCGTCAAGGCTCACCGATACGGGCGCTGCTACGTCGTCCAGATCTGCTTTGTTATCCAGTTCGACCTGAAGCTGCTCGATCCGTGAATTGATAGCAGTGAAATCCGCAGTGAAATCGAACTGCCAGCTGCTGGCCGGCACATTGATCCCGGTCAGACTCTGCGCACCGTCGTACTCCAGGATAATGTTGCGAGTCAGGTTGTTGCCTGCCTGCAGCGGCGGAATCTCCTTACGTTTCTGCTGACGCGGGACGTAGGCCGCGATCACCAGGACGTCTTCGGCAGACACCAGGCCGATCCAGTTAAAGTCAAAGTCACCGATATCGCTGCCCAGCATCAGGCTGTACACGACCTTATTGGTGGCCAGGTAACCTTCACGCGTCACCGGCACGCTGTGAACGATGTTTGCCGCAACCGGCACACCCGCTGCACGGTCCACCGGCAAAGTGGTATCCAAGCCAGGCACGTTCGCCAGGATGAACTTGGACACCAGCAGCGCTTCGCGCTTGCTCTGTTTCTGCGAAATGAGGCTTTCGCCGGCCAGGGTAATACTTGCACCCATTGGGGATTCCTTAGCGGGTAACCAGGGTGAGCTGGTCGTGGTTGAATTCGGTGGTGTTCAGCGAAACGCTGACGGTGTGGGTGTCGTCGAAGCGAGCCGAGACCGACAGCGAGTCGTTGCCGAACTCCTGGGTGGTCAGGCGCAGTTGCACGGTGTTGAAGTCGTCGAAGCGAGCGGTCAGGGACATCTGGTCGTTGCTGACGTCATAGACGCCAATCACCAACGTTACCCGCGAGGTGCCCACCAGCTCGTAACGGCGGCAGGTCCGGCCATACTGGTAAACGATCATGTCCAGCAGCACGGGGTTTTCGGACAGTTGCTCGTCGGTCAGCAGCAGCTGGACGATGTCCCAGTCACGGTCCGGCTGACGCTCCAGGATCTGCACGGTACCGATGCCAAGGCGCTGAAAAATTCGCTGAAAACCCACGACTGATCCCGCGTCGACCGCGTTGACGAAGGCGTATTTCACGCGCAAGCGGTACAGCGCTTCGGACTCACCACGAAAGCGCGTGATATCGCGCTGCCAGGCGAGCAGATCCAGAATGGTCAGATGGCAGGTCTCGGCATCCATCTGCAGCAGCGGCCAGCGCAGCCAGCCTTCGACCGACTCCCACCACGCTTGGGCGGTGGCCTTGAGCTTGGTGGCCTCTTCGCCGTCCAGCCAGAACGGCAGTTCGAGTTTGATCATGCGAACACCACCGCAAGCGAACGCAGACGGGGAATGGCCAGCGCCGAAATAATGTCGTCGTTGCCGAACTTCATCGACTCGATGCTGGGGAACTGTTCGTGTAGCTCTTCAACCAAACGGCTGAACGAAAAACGCGACTGTGGCCAGGTCAACGTCGGGGCGTAATCGCTGCCGGTGCTTTCGCGGAATGCTGCCCGGATAAACAAAGCGATATCGGCTTTCAGCGTGGCGCGCTGCGCCTCGGTCAGATTGGCGACCGGCCAGACCTGCAGGCTGACGTCGTGCTGGGTCTCGGGCATCACCAGGACCAACATGGAATCCCCGTGGCCGTGGTTCCCCTCGTCCATGATCTTGGCGTTGATCTGCTGCAGATAGGTATCCGCCGGCGCATCCGCTTCGAACAACACGTAAGCGTTAGCGCTGCCCGGGCCGCGTGGCGCCCCGTGTTCGAAATACACGCCATTGGCCGATACACCAGGGAACGCGGCGATCAGGGCGCGGTACACCGCATCGGTGTGCCACTGGTTGACCGCGCTGAACTGATTGCGCGCACGCAGGCGCAGATCGTCGTCCAACTCTGCATCGGAACCCGGGGTGGCCAGCCAGCCGTCAAGGTTCACCACCTGGACAACGCCCGGTACCGGGACCGGCAACACGGCGTAGTAACCCGGAGCAAGATTGAAACCGCTGCCGGCATCGATGGCGATCACGGGGATCGATACCTGTGACGCGCCTTCGATAAAGCTGCCCACCGCCGTGGTGACCAGCTCGTACACGTTGCCGTTGATCGAGGCCGATTGCACACGGGTGCCGATCGGGATCTCGAACGAACCCACGGTCGTGGCCCTGCTGAACAACAGCGAGCCGATCGCCTTGGTCGGGGCTTTGCGCTCGACGTTCACCGCCCAGGCCAGCATGTCCAACCAGGTGCTGGTGGCCGTCTTCAAAAAGAAGTTCGGCAGCACCGTGCCGGTGACGAAGGTCAGGATCCACAGCACCGGCTTGGTGACCAGGGCAGTGATCACCCGCCAGAACGGCGAATACGCACTGGTGTTCGCCAGCTTGCTGCCTTGGGCAACCACTTCGGCTTCCCACGCCGCTTTCAACGCCGCTTCTGTAGTCGGAATGCCAGCGTCAGCAAGGGCCTGCTTAAAGTCCACAGTCACAGGGTCACCTCCAGATTGCCGAACTGCAGCGTGGTGGCCGTGACCAGGTACTGCCCGGCAGCCAGCTCGGTGATCTTCGCGGTGCCCGGTACCAGGCGCACGTCGTTTTCCACCAGCAACTCCAGCTGCTGGATGCAGTCACGCTGTTTCAGGCGGTTGCGCTCAGCCACCAGCGTCACCAGCAGACCGCTTTCGCGGATCATGTGGCCGATGTCCTGGGCAATGCAGGCACGATCCTCGACCGGCAGGGGCTGACGCGACAGATCCAAGGCCAAGTCGTTTTCAGTGATCAGCAGATCGATGTACTCGCTCATCCGCTCACCGCCATGCTCATCATGTTTTCTATTTCGAGCGGGGTCATTGGCTTGGCCGTGTTGATGTTGATGTTTTCCACGTGCGTGCCCTTGTTCTGGGTCTGACTGTTGGTGGTGTTCTGGATGCTGCGCAGCAACCCACCCTGGGGCACCGCTGCTGGACGTGTCGGGGAAATGCTCGCGGTGGTGGCGGTCATCTTCTTGCGGGCCTGATCGGCCTGCTCATTCGCCGCTGGGGCCATGACCAGCGACGGCGCTACGGTCATCGATGAGCGCGCCGCGAGCGGGAGTCTCGCGGTTTGTAGTGCTCGATCCACGGCAGGCGTGCTCGGAACAGCGACTTGAACTTTTGGTGCGGCCAGCGTGGCCGGAATCTGCGCCTGTACACCTGGTGCAGCCAGCGTCGCCGGGATCTGCGTTTGCAGACCTGGGATTTCTGGCGCTTTGGGCATTTCGCCAAACGCTGCATCGATCTGCACGCCGGGGATCTTGTTCAGCATCTCGATCAGGCCGCTGATGGCGTCCCGGAAAATCGACACAATGCCGTCCCACGCCGAGCTGGCCAGGCCAGTCCAGCCGCCGATGGTGCCGAACCAATCCGACAGTGCCTGCAGCTGTCCAGCGATCCACTGGAACGCCGCCGTGTTCATTAGCGCACCGGTCCATTCGTCCCAGTAGATGATCGCAGCAGCAACCACCACGCCCAGGGCAATGATGCCGGCGACGATCAGCAGCACCGGGTTGGCCAACATGGCGGCGTTAACCAGCCAGATCGCGCCCTGCCAGAGCAACATGCCGACCTTCACCAACCCCATCCACGTGTACAGGGCAACCAGGCCGACCACGAATGCGGCGACCATCACGGTGTGGAACAGGAACATCGCGATGCTGCGAAAACCCGTCCAGGTCAGGACTTTCCAGATGGTGACCATGGACAGCCAGACCATTTTGCTCATACCCACAACCAGGGTCATGGCAGCCATGGCCGCAATCAGACCGAACACCACCAATACGGTGATACCGATAACCCGGGTCAGATTCGGAAATAGCTGGGTCCAGCGCATTAGGGTGGTGGCGATACCCACCAGTTTGTCCATCAGCGGGGCCAGCATCGGAATGAGCGCCTGACCAAAGGCGATACGCAGTGCCTGGACCGCCGCGCCGAACTGCTGCCACGGATCCACCATGGCCTTGGCCATCTTCTCGGCGTTCTCCAGCCCGCGCACTTTGCCCAACTGGTCCAGACCGTTTTTAAAACGGTCGGTGTCCTTGGCCAGGGCGGTGATCACCCGCGCCCCTTCCCCGCCAAACGCCTCGGTCAGTTTTGTGCCGGCAGCCGCGCTGTTCAGATCACCGAACTTGCCCTCCAGCTTGCTCAGGATGTCCGCCATCGGCATCAGCTGGCCGTTTTGGTCAGTGAATTTCATCTTGAGCTTTTCGGATGCCGCGCCGATGTTCTCGAAAAACGACTTGTAGAGCCCGCCGGCATCACCGCCTTCCATGGTGCTGCTCAACGTGCCGATCACCGCGAACTGCTCCGCGATATCGACACCCGCCGTATTGGCGATCTGGCCCACTTCCTTGAAGGCATCCTTGAGCTGAGCGCCGTCCGTGCGGAATAACTGCGCCGCCAAAGCCGTCTGGCCGCCCAGCTTCTCGACCCACTGGGCCTTGCCCATTTTGTCAGCGGAGGTTTTGAACAGGTTGTACATGGTGCCCACGTAGGCACCCATGGTCTCGGCGTCGGATTTGGTGGCCTTGGCCAACAGGTTGCTGGTGTTGGTAAAGGTGGCCAGCTGGTCACCGGTCAGCCCCTTGATCGCGCCTGAAATGCTGTACGCAGAGGCCACAAAGTCCCGGGCGTTCGCCGCGTAGTTCACGGAAAACTCCAGGGATTTTTTGTTTAGGGCCGACAGGGCATCTTCGGCCACGCCCAACGAGCGGACTTCGCCCAGGGCGCGATTCATTTCCAGCGCCGGTTCTAGTGATTCGGTGATGGCCACACCCGCACCCACCATGCCAGCCAGGCCCGCACCCATCTTCATGATGTTCTGCTGGCCCTGGGTGGCGAGGTCGGTAAAGCTGGTTTTCACCTTGCCCAGGGGCGCGCTGACCTTGTCAGTCAGACTGAGGATGAATGCCAAGCGGGCGCTGCGGTCAGCCATGGGTTAGAACCTTAAAGTGCTTGAGCGATGCCGTTGGCGACTGCTATTTCCATGCGCCGCCAGTGTTCGTCCTCCAGCCACTTGGCCACCCCCATGTTTTCAATGGTGGGTTCGGTACCAGGTAGCCAGCGGTGGGTCAGGGCCAACAATTGGCCCAGCCCGTCTTCGGTCAGGCGCTCTGCGTGGTCGAGGACTTTTTTACGATCACGTCGATGTCAGGCGAGTACTCCTCGAGCAGCGCGCCGGCCAGCTCCATCACCGTCACCGGGTTAACCAGGAATGGCTTCAGAGCGGCCTTTTCTTCCTGCTTGACGGTGGTCATCAGCAAGTTGTTGGCCGGGGCCACTTTGTTGGTGTTGGTGGTGCTGTTGAAGTACTTGGTCACGTCCTGAGGCGTCAGGTGGAAGGTGAATTCCAGATCAGCAAATTCCAGGGTGATGTCGCGGTTCACGTCGGTCATGGTTCGTTTCCGTTGGGATTGGGTGTCAAAAAATTGGGGTTAGGGTTTCGCCGGCGGTCGCTGAACCACCGTGCGGATGTAGTCCTGCAGGCCGAGCACCATCTGCCGGGTTAGGGCGAGCTGGTTTCGGAGGGTGAAATAATCCGATCGAGCGTCTGCTGCGAGTTCGGCGGGTCCAGCATCAGCCATGCTGCCGGTGCTGGTGGCGCCAGGTACTGCGGTGGCGGTGGAGCAGCGGGCTTTAACGAGCAGCCGCTGACGGCCATCGTCAACAGCACGCTGCAGAGACTTGTTGTGATCGAGCGCATCGTTCAGTTCCAGGGTGTTTTTGAGGTCGTTGGCCTCGCGGGCAGCGAGCATTTCGCGGGAGATCCGCGCCGCCTCGAGCAGGCCATCGCGCTCGGTCGTGACGGAGCCCAGCTCACGCACGGCGGCATCACGCTTGCCCAGGGCGTTGTCACGTTGGTCGGCCACGTCGTCGAAGAGGACGTAGGCCATTAGGCTGATCAGCAGCAGGAACAGGGCAAGACGCGGCAGTGAGATGGTCATTTCAGGCACAGCTCCATTTCAGCGATCCGGCGGTTATGCAGCCCCTGAACGAACTGCTTGCGACCGTTGGGCAAAGTCACGTAGGCCCAGACCGGCGACCCGTCCGGCGCATAGGCCAGTGCCCTGCAGCCTTCAGCGATGCGACCTGCGTTGATCAGGCCCACGGCTCGACTGGCGCACGTGCTCGGCGTCCCAACGTTGTGGCCATGGCTGCTCAGCGCATCGAAGGTGTTCTGCCCGATCGCCTGATTCGTCAGGCAATCCGCCAGGGCAAGCTGTCCTTTTGAAACCACCAGGCTTTCCACCTCGGCGCAGCGAGCGTCGGACCAGTAGTCACCCACCACAACCGGCACCGGGCTGGTGTAACGGGTGATTCCCATGCATACCGTCGGCAGGCCTCGGGCCAATTGATCCGCGTAGACAACGTTCTGGCCGGTGCCTTCCCACTTGCCCAGAAACGCGGTGAAAGTGCTGCTGACCAGCAGCAGCGCGCCAACTGCGATCTTGTTACGCAGGCTCATCCCTTCACCTTCCAATCGCGCAACATCTGGCGGTACTTGGGGACCAGGAGCAGGATCTGCAGCACCATGTAGAAGGCAGTTAGCATGTAGGCGACCGCCGACCAGTCGACAGCGCCGGTCACGCCGGTGGCGGCTACGCCGATTGCGGGTGATGCCTTTGCCAACGCAATGGCGGTGTCCTGCGCGGCCTGGCTCGTGCTCATCGCTGACCCCCTCGTTCAAAAATGGACTGGCACGGGACGCAACGGGTCATGCCGCCGAGCGCTTGCCGCGCCGCCGGAATCGCGTTTCCACAGTCCTCGCAATGGGTACGGCTTGGCCCGGACGGGCGCGCACTGGCGAGCTGAGCCGCGATAGCCTGGTCACGCTGGCGTTGCTCCAGCGCCTGAGCGCGATCGAACGGGCAAACCATCAGGTAAGGCCCTCGATTTCAGCTGCGGCCAGGTACGGCACGCCGTTGATTTTGATGAAGTCCGGGCTTGTGACGTCGAACGGCACCTTGTGCTTGTTCTTCTCGCCGCCTTTCTGGTCGACGCTGAGCAGGCTGGAGATCCGGACCTTGCAGCCGAACGCTTCAACGCGCAGCTCTTCTTCGCCGGCCTTAGCGAAAAACACGATGTCGAACGGCTCCAGCTCGCGAAAACTGCCGGCTGTCTTGGCCTGTTCGATCAGCAGGTTGAAGTTGGTAGTGTCCAGCTCCAGTTCGCCTGCAGCCGCCACATCGCCGTCGACGTGGCCGTTAGGCACGCCCTTGGTCTGCGCCACGGTGGAGTTGTCGGTGATGTCCAGGGTGCCGGTCTCGACGTGAACGAGCAGATCGCCCAGGTTCACGTCGAAGTTCTTGCCGCCAATCTTTGCAGCCATGCGGGTTTACTCCGTTTCAGTGGTCGAAAGGTCCAGCGCGATGTTCGCGGTCAGGTCTTTCGGGCAGTTGAGGGGCTTGAGCTTGATGTAGGCCTCTACGGCCGTTTTGCTCTTCCAGGTCAGGACGATGTCGCCGTCCTTGGGCTGCTCGATCTCGCCCGGGAACACCTGGCCAGCGAACTTTGTGGACTTGGCCATGGCACGCAGCGGGGCCATCAGCGCACTGATGTTCACTGCCATGCTGTTGGCCGAGTTGTTCAAGCGGCGATCAGCAACACGGCGAATCAGCAAAGGCCGTACAGCGCGGGCGGCCTTGTCGGTGATACGCAGGTATTCAATGACCTTGAAGTCGCTGTCGGGGCTGTCGAGCATGTTGCCGTCGCCGAAGAACACGCCCGGGTAACCGACATAGGTCTGGGTGACGGTGAAGCGCGCAGCGTCCAGCGTTGAACGGGTGGCCGACTGCAATGGCACGCCTTCGGAGTCGACTGGGGTAGCGCCAAGGCCAAGCACCGCACCGGTGGCCACACGCATTGGGCTGTCCGCAACACTCACAGAGGCGTCGGCCAAGCGACCGGCCAACACGCCCTGGTCATTGCCATGCATGAGCTGCACACACATGACTCGAGGCGCGGCGAGATCGAGCACCAGAGCTTTCTGAGCCAGCGCGTATTGCGCCCAGGTCTGAGTCGCGGCATCGATGCCAACCGAGGCAGCGATGAAGAACGCCCGGCAGGCATAGGTATTCAGGACCAGCACCGCCGCGTCGTTCATTGCGGAGAGTTCAGCAGCAGCTGTCACCGGCGTGGTGACCACGACTGCTTCAAACTCATAACCGGTTTGCAGGGCCTTGGTCAGAGCCAGTTGCCAGGTGCTGTCGGAGGCCAGTGGCGCAGCAAGACAGGCCCAGCTGTCGCCTCCATTGGCGCGAGCAGCCAGGATCTGGGTTTTCAACTCGCTGGCAGCGGTGCCCAGCTCGACGTCCAGGTCACTGTCAGTGTTGAGCGGGAGCAGACCGCCGGCGTTCTTGGCAGCTGGGCCAATGAACAAGAAGTAACGCTCGACCCCGCTCACGACGCCTTGGCCGAGATTGAGGTTACGAACTTTAACTGAACCGAGTGCCATAAAAGCAGTGCCTCGTTAACGGGGTGAATTAAGGATTTGTTGCAGCACCAGGTTCACCAGCGAGCTGGTTTCTGACTCGGTGCCGGGGCCGAGGAACTGGCGTTTTGGCAGGGTGATGTCCCAGCTTTGCGCACCAGATGACTCGGTTTGTTCGTCGTCCAGGATGCGGATCAGCAGACCCGCCTTGGCGTAGTTCACGTGCTCTTTGATCCACGCCACAGATGGGCGGGTAAGTGTTTTTTTGCCCTTCTGGCGGGTCTTGAACCCGAGGCGGCGCAGGCGCTTGGCCTGCTTTTCGGTAGCGGCCAGGCCTTCGGGAATCTTGTTCCACTGGCGCATCTGGGCTGCGGTGCGGCGCTCGGACACACCGTTATGCTGCTGCGATGCAACCCAGCGGGTCAGCGCGTTGCGCCAGCCCAGCTCGGCTTCGTTGGCACTGATACGGGTGACGTCGAGCAGCTTGCCCAACCCCGCTTCCATCTTCTTCTTGCCCTTGCTCGAGCCTTTGCGAGCAGCGAACGGCGTGCCGTCCAGGTTCTTTTGGTCGCGGATCCGCTGGCGGCTCATGCTGCGCACGCGCTTGGTCACGTTGTTGAGCAGACGCCGACGCAGTTGTGGGGGCAGCTCCAGCAGGGCCAGTTGCTCTTCAGCACCCAGAAGGCCGCGCACGTCGAGATCGAAGGTGCTACGCGCCATCGCCGGTCACCTCGCCTGATTCCGCGATCCACAGTTCGAACGGGATAAATGACCAGGTCTTTTTGAACGCGGTGATTTCTCCGGCAGGATCCTCGGCCAGGTACTGGGGTTCGGTGAACTGCAGCTTGATGTCCACGTCAGCCAGGTCGTCATCGAGCATGGTGATGTCGAACACAGCACCAGGCAGTCCGTCGCGGTCCTGATCGTTGTTCTCCAACCAACTGCCCACCAGGGCCATAAGTCGCCCTGGGTGATCAGCGAAACGCTCCAACACGATCGTGGCGCTGTAGTTCATATCGCCCATGTGCATGCCTTCGACGTCGTCTTTCCAGATCAACTCCAGCTGCACCTGGTCCGTCCAACTGTCGAGCTGTTCGGTGGCCACCAGTTGGCGTTCGATGAGGTAGGCCGTCAAAGCCTGCAGCTTGATCACAGCAGCGCTACCGAGATGCGGCCACGCCCCTGCAGCAGGCGCACAGCGTCCTGACTGAAGGCAAGGAAGGTTTCCGATCGTTCAGGCAGTTCCTTTGCGGTGTTCTCGGCGCTTTCGCGGCGGGTCACCGTTGCGAACTGGGTCAGCAGACTGGCCTTAGCACGTGCATAGACCGCACGTTTGTAGAGTATGGCCTTGTGGGCATAGGCCCACTCAGCGGGGGTAGATACACCTGCAGCGGCCTCTAAGTTCGATACATCAGCGGCCAACAGCTTGGTTTTGACGGCCGCCAAGTCGGTATTGACCTCGATCATGGCCATGGTCAAATCAGCGGCCAGCATCTCTCCCAGGTATTCCGCCGGCAGGCGGTACCCCTTCTGGAACTCCGCCACGGAGAAGTTCGGCCAAAAGCCGTCGTTCTCGATGATCTGTTCCACAAAGGTGGTGGGTTTACCTGAAAAGCTCATTGCTGGGCGCTCGAATAGGGGCGAGGAAACTGTTTCAGTGGGTCAAGGCCACAAGTGGCTGGCTCACATCCACAGTTTCTCGCCGGGGGGGGGTAGTCGGTTATTCGGTTGGTGGTTCTTCTGCAGCGGCCAGCTCTGCCTTTTTCAAGGCTTTGCGAGCAGCGTCGAGCCGAGTCCCTACGCCGATTTCGGGGTAAAGCTCGATGGCCCGTTCAAAGTGGGAAATGGCTTGCGCCCATTCCTCGAGATCGATGGAGATGATCCCCAGCAACTTGTGATAGCGAGCCGGGATGCGCTCAAACAGCTGCCATTCGCCGTCGACCAGGTGCAGTAGGTCCGAGACGTAGGGTTCCGGGGTGCGACCGGCTTTGTATTCAGCCTCGGCCCAGTCGATTACCTCGTCAGCGACGAAGGTCTGCACGTTTCGCTTGAAGCGCTCAGGCAGTTCCTGCTCCTGCACCATGGCCACCTGGGCGAGTTGCAGGCCTTGGGTGAACTGCTGGGTGTCGAACAGCCAGACCAGGACTTGCATCATTACCGGGTTCGGAAAAATCAATTTCGAATCAAGGTAACGCTGCACGTAGTCCAGGTATTTGGGCAGCAGCTCTTCACGCTTGAGCTGCTGACGCAGTTCGCGGCTATCGATCCCGCTGATTCGCTCCAGATCCTTGGCGATGGAAACTTCCATCAGCTTCAAATGCTTGAGACCGTTAGCGGTGCTGTCGAGCGCGGTGGATGGGCTGTATACCGGAGCCGGTGCCCCGGCCGTTGGGCCGAGCAGTTGTACGCGCCGCTTGTGTGCCAGGGCATGACTCATCAGGCTTTCAGCTCCACGTTTTCGGCAGCTGCGAACTTGCCCAGTTGCTCGATCACGTAACCTTCGTTACGACCGTTGTAGTCCTCGACGCGCGAACGCTTCGGGTTCTCCAACAGGTGACGACGCCAGCTGCTGTCCTGGAAGTAGATGGACAGGTTGTCCCAGCTGGTGACGACCACGGCATTGGCGGGGAAGAACGGGATGATGAAGGACGGCAGACCGCCATAGGTCGCGATGACCTGGGCACCTTCGATGCGTTCTTTTTCGGTCGGGGTGCCAGCCTGATTGGCGTACAGCTTGCCCTTGTCGTAGGCCATCAGATCGCTGCCGATGATTGCGATCAGGTCACCGGCATCGCGGAACACGGGATCGATCATCTGCTTGACGTCATGCACCAGGGCGTCGAGGTTGACGTAATCGCCACCTACGCCAAGGGTAATTTTGCCGGACTCTGCGACCACTTCCTGCAGCACTTGGGCAGACATCTGTTCGCGGGCGATCTGCAACCAGCCTTTGTTGACGTCCTGCAGCAGCGGGTGCGTGGCCAAGTCGGTCTGAGGCGCAGCGGATACGCCATTCCAGCCCACCATGATGCGATCGAGCGCAATCTGACGCTGTACGGCAGCGGCATAGCGTTCGGCAAAATCGGGGAACTTGGCCCAGCTGTCGATCGTTGCGAAGCGCAACGCCACGTCAGATTCGGTGTGGAACAGCTCATAATCCAAGCCGTCCAGATCCAACAGATCCTTGGCTTCGCGATCGGTGGTTTTGGTGTTGGTACGGCTGGATACCGGGCCATTGGTGCCGATCATGACCTTCTGGCCTTTGATCTCAGTCACCGGAACGATGTTGATCCGACCGAGGAAGTCGGAACGCTCGGTGATCTTGTCGTTCAGCTCTTGAGCAATGCTCGGCTCAACAGCGAATTGCTGGGTGGTGTCCGGCACGCTGTAAGCCATGCCGATCGCCGCGACCAGCAGGCTGTACTGCAGGCGTGCATGGGTGGTTAGAGAACTCATCAGAGCACCCGCTTTTTGGTGGGGTCGACCACGCCGTTGACTGGCGGGATGACGCGGCCTTGTGGAGTGTTCAACAGAGCGCTGAACTGTTGCTCGATGCGGGCCAAGCCAGCGGCGAGTGCTGCGTTGCCTTCAACACCTTTGCGGCGGAACTCACGGTCCTGCTCGACGGTGGTGACGATGTCATCGACGGCGGTTTGCACGTCAGCGATCGGCTCAGGCTTTGGTTCTGGCGCGTCCACAGCGACCGGTTCGATCACTGCTTGAATGCCGGCACAAATCACCAGCAATTGCGCCAGCAGGGCCTTTAGCGCCGTGGCTGTAGCTTCATCCATTGGGGTTTTGCTCTCGGTTGGGGGTGTCGGGGTGGGTTCGTCCGGGATCTCTTCAAGACCGAAGCGTTTGAACAGGCCGGTGAACATGCTGAAAAGCTTGGAAAGGTCGCCCATAGGTTCTTCCTGGCGGAGCGAGCCAAGTTGCACAGAGCTGGCGTAATAGGCTTTGTAGCTAGACTTCTTGGAGAAATACAGCTCCTGGGTGCCAACGCTGGCTGGCTCGTCTGTAACGCCCATGCCAGTCAAATAAGCCTTACCGTTGCCACGAAAGTTGGGCGTAATCTCAATGCTGGAAAACAGCTTTTGGCCCTGATCATTGAGGAACAGCAGACGGTCGTTTGGCTTGAGCTGCGCTTCCAAAGCGATTTCGCCGGGCTCAAGATCATCGGCTTCCTCAACCAAGCGCACGGCGTAAACCGTGCCGTAGGAGCCAGGCTCACGTTCGTGGTCACACCAGATAACAGCGGTGTAGAAAGACGGCTTGTAGGTCTCAGCGATATCGCGCAGTGCCTGGGGAAGGATCTCGCGGCCATCGGCGGTCGCGCCGCTGGTGGCGACACGTTTCCAGAACGAAACAAGGGAACGGGGCATATGCGTTAACTGCGCTCAATCGGTGAGTTGAGCCGCCAAGATATGGAGCAATCCCCCCTCCAACAATTGATTCACTTTTGCGTTGGTCCTATTTTCGCGATATAGGACGAACACGGATTTTAACCCCGCGTTTCCTGCGTTTTCGCCGCATAGACTGCGGCCATGCCATACGCCCCCGAACTTAAAGAAGCCGCAAAACGCCTCTATTTACGCCGCTGTAAGCCGCGTGAAATTCAGGCGCAGTTATCCCTGCCCAACATTCGGATCATTTACTACTGGATCCGTCAGGGTGAATGGGACGACATGTTGTCGGACGAAGAACCGCTGACGGCTGTCAGTCGGCGGATCACCCTCATCCTGGATAAACAGACCACCCTGACCAAAGGTGATCTGGACGAACTGGACCGCCTGACCACTGTCCGCGAGCGCTTAGCCAAGCAGTGCGCCAAACCCGCGCCAATGCCTGCCAATGATCCGAGCGAGGACGGTGGCCAGCGTCGGGATGACAAGCGCGGCGAGCGCCGGGATAAAGGCAACCGGGACGACAAGGGCGGGAAGAAGAAACAGAAAGCGCCAAAGAACGACGTCAGTGAATTGACCGAAGTCGACTTCCTGGACAAGTTCATCAGCAAAATGTACGGCTACCAGAAAGAACTGTACGCCGCGAAGATCAATCCGCTGACAGCGCGGATCCGCAACATCCTGAAAAGCCGCCAGGTGGGTCTGACCTACTACTTCGCCGGCGAAGCGTTCATGGATGCGGTATTGACCGGTGATAACCAAATCTTTCTGTCAGCCAGCCGCGCCCAGTCCGAGATCTTCCGCAGCTACATCATCTCGTTTGCCCAGGAGTGGTTCGGCCTGGAGCTGAGCGGCAACCCAATCGTGCTCAGCAAAGACGGCAAGCCGTGGGCCGAGCTGCGCTTCCTCAGCACCAACAGCAGCACCGCCCAGGGGCACCATGGCCACGTTTATGTGGACGAGTACTTCTGGATCCGCGATTTCGAGAAGCTCAACACCGTGGCCAGCGCCATGGCGACCCACAAAAAATGGCGCAAAACCTACTTTTCCACGCCCAGCGCCGTATCGCACCAGGCGTATCCGCATTGGACCGGCGAGAAGTTCCGCAACAGCAAGAAGAAAACCGCCAAAGAGCCGTGGCCAAGCGACAAACAGGTCGCCGCCGGCGCGCTTTGTCCAGATGGCCAATGGCGCAAGGTCATCACCATCCTGGACGCGATCGCCGGTGGCTGCGATCTGTTCGACCTCGAGCAGCTGCGCCTGGAGTACGACGACGACCGGTTTGAACAGCTGTTCATGTGCAAATTCATCGACAGCACCCAGAGCGTGTTTTCCCTGGGTGATCTGGAGCGCTGCTACTCGGACTTGGCGCTGTGGACCGACTACGAGCCAGACGACCCGCGCCCATTCGGCAACAGCCCGGTGTGGATCGGTTACGACCCCAGCCGAACCCGGGACGATGCTACATGTGTGGTCATCGCGCCGCCGCTCGAGCCCGGTGGCAAGTTCCGGATCCTCGAGAAACACAGCTGGCGTGGGCAGTCGTTCAAGTACCAGGCCGAGCAGGTCAAGTTGCTCACCGAGCGTTTCAACGTCCAGCACATCGGTATCGACACCACCGGTATCGGCTACGGCGTGTACGACCTGGTGCGCGATTTTTACCCGCGTGCGACGTCGATCCATTACAGCCTGGAAACCAAAAATGCCCTGGTGCTCAAGGCCCAGGACACCATCGTTGGCAGTCGCATCGAGTGGGATGCAGGTTGGAACGATATCGCCCAGGCGTTCCTGACAATCAAGCGCGGCGCTACGAACAGCGGGCAGATCACCTACAGCGCATCGCGCACCGACGCCACCGGCCACGCCGATATCGCGTGGGCAATCATGCACGCGCTGGCTAACGAACCCCTCAACACCAACAAGCAGCGGCGCAGCCGCTACGCACTCAGTGGATCAGCAAACAATGGCTCGTCACACAGCAAACCAGCAGCTAGACCAGGCACAAAGGCCAATGCGGGCCTTTTCATTCGGTGCGCCAGAACAGGTGCTCAGCGAGAACATCGGGCAGTACCTGGGCGTGTTCGCCAGTCACGACGGTCGGCTGTACACGCCGCCGGTGTCGCGCCAAGGCCTGGCCAAGCTGCTACGGGCCAACGCGCACCACGGGGCTATTCCGGGGTTCAAGCGCAATCTGCTGCTGCGTGAATTCCTCCCGTCGCTGGGCATGTCTACGCGGACGATGAGCAGCGCGGGTCTGGACTACATGGTGTTCGGAGAGGCGTACCTGTACCGCAGACGCAATGCATTCGGCCAGGTGCTCGAGATGGACCACCTGCCGGCGATCAACATGCGGGTCAAGCGAGATGGCGGCTTTGTGATGCTGCAGCCAGAAGGCAAGGAGATCGAATTCCACCGCGACGAGGTGGAGCACATCTTCAATTACGACGTGGAACAAAACATCTACGGCGTGCCGGATTATCTGGGCGGTATGCAGGCTCTGCTGCTCAATGAGGCCGCCACCCTCTTCCGCCGCCGCTACTACAGCAACGGCGCGCACGCCGGCTACATCTTCTACACCAACGACCCGAACCTGACCGAGGAAGACGAGGACGAGCTGAAAGCTCAGATCACCGCCAGCAAGGGCGTGGGCAACTTTCGATCGATGTTCGTCAACATCCCGAATGGCGCGGAAAAGGCGATTCAGATCATTCCGGTCGGGGATTTTCAGGCGAAGGACGAGCTGGAGAAGGTCAAGAACATCACCCGCAACGACGTGATCGCCGCCTGGCGCATGAACCCGGCTCTAGCCGGCATCATCCCGGAAAACAGCGCTGGCTTTGGCGATATCGAAAAGATCGATCGGGTTTACACGAGCAACGAAATTCGCCCGATCTGTCAACTTTTCGACCAGGTGAACGATACCTTGCGGCAGGACAGGCGGATTGCCTGGAGAGATACACCAGCGGCAGTGGAAAACACTACATTAGGTGTCTAGAGCAGGAAATGCCACTACACAATGTGGCAAAATGGTGGCAATTGGCTGGCCCTGGGGAGGGACGCAATGAGGATCACATGTAAGTGCGGGCATAAGGGGCGGATTGCTTCAAGGGATCAGCTTTCGAATGACTTCGCCAAGTTGTACTGCCAGTGCCTGGACGCAACGTGTGGGCACACGTGGGTGGCAAACCTGACGTTTTCGCACACGCTCAGCCCGTCGGCCCAAGCCATGGACCGGCTCATTTTCGACAGTCTCAAGAATTTGTCACGGGCGAAACAGCGGGAGCTGTTCGATCAGCTGGGCGCAGCGTGATAGCGCGGGAACGCCAGCCACAGGGGCCAGCGCCTGATGCAACGTAAGGACAAGCGAGGTGGTTAGGTGATTGCTTTGTCGATGCCAGGGCAGTCAGGAGTTTCCAACAATATTTCCGACATGCGCCTTACATATCTCTGATCTTCCACAGACATGCGTCGGTAGTGCTTGATCAACCGTAGCTCCAACGCGCTAAGCGCCTGCCAATCAAATTCACGAGATTCGTTGTAACTGCCTTCAAATTTAGCTCGATCCAACATGCGTACGGCTCCATAGGTGCATGAATGAATCGACGTTATCGGGCGAAAAACGTATTGGCAGAGAGAGGAATACAGCTAGTGCTAACAATTCGTTACAACCTAGTTCAAACCGCGAGATTCCATTGCGGCCATCGCCGAAAGCATTCGACGAATCAATTTTTGGTCGTCCTCGGGAATATTTCGATATTGATCGATTATTTGGGCTTCCACTGGACTGAGATCACTGACCTGTTTTTGGCCGGTAAGGACGAAGACGGTGTCGATGCCAAGACTCGCAACCGCCGCAAGGTAAGCGGTATCGGGGTTTCGAGCCCCCCGTTCATAGCTGCCCTGGGTGTTCCGATTCACCCCGCCGGCCTGTGCCAAGTCCTCCTGACTCAGACCTAACCTAAGGCGCTCATCACGCAAGCGGTCACCTGCAGAACGTCCGTCTTCTGAATTGGATGCACAATTTTTCAAGCTATCCCTCTGTACAAGATCAAATTAGCGTGCATAATCACCACCTATGAACACGAAACAACTCATATCAACAGGAGTGAACGCACTATGCACGCGCCAGTTACACCGGAGCAAGCCCGCGCTGCGCTTGATCGTCAGGGGATGAGCATCGCGGAATTCAGCCGCATTCATAGCTTGAACAAAAATTTGGTTAGCGACCTTTTGAACGGTCGCCGAAAAGGTCGCCGGGGGGAGGCACATCGAGCCGCCGTATTGCTGGGTATCAAAGACGGCGTGATTGCACAGTAATGGCACGATCTCTCAGGGAAAAGCAGAACATGAAAAGCCCAGTTCTAAAGACACGCCGTGAAGTCGTCAGCGCAATCATCTGCAGCTACCCAGGCGGTCGCGAGTGCGCTGCAGCTCGCATCGGTTTGGCGCTGAAAAAGTTTGATAACCACGCCTACGAAAACAACAACAGCAGGCCCCTGACAGACGCCCAGCTGTACCAGCTCGAGCAGGAAGCAGGCACACAGCATTTCCCGCACTACGTGGCGTCGATGTATGGCGGCTTGTTCGTAGCGGTACCGGATCCCGAAACGAATGACACGGTGGAAATGTACTCACTGTCGGTCCAGGTCGCTGCAAAGCGTGGCTGCGTCGACCAAGAGATTGCCAAGGCTTTAGCCGATGGCTGCATCACCGAAGCCGAGGCTGAACACATCCTCAATGCTCACAACCTTCACATGGCGGCACGCCATGCCGAAGTGCTGGCAGCCATTGACCTCTACCGCGCCAAATCAGGGCCAGCCCAATGAACAATGCGCCGGCAGTACAGGAATATCAGGACGTGCTCAAAGCCGCCGCCCTTGCCTTTCTTGAGCGTCACCATTGCGAACACCTGGGCAACGACCAGCAGCTTATTGCTCGAACCGTTCGCCACCTGGTCGCCGACTACGATGTGCTGACGCAGATGGCTGAAAAGATGGTTCACCTGGCCTACAGCGACATGAACGCAATCCGCGATCGCCAGCGCCTCGACATCCACAACAGCACCGCCACCCACTCGGTGATTGTTGACCCTACCACCGGCAATGCCTGGGCAATCCCGGTCAGCCTGATCTATGAACGCATCATCAACGCACCGGATAACGGGCGTTACCGCTTAGCCAACTCGTAACACCAACCCAACAAATTGCCTGCCCCACACCCCGTGGGTTTGGGTGAGCTGCGCCCGAATTCGAGGTTTTACGATGGGAAACGCCGTAATTGTCACCGCCCAACTGCCACCGGCAGAGGCTGAAGCCTTGCTGGCAGCCCTACGTGAACAGTACCGACTGAACCTCAACGAGTACTGGTATGCCGACCAATTCCGCCTGGTGGCGGACGGTCTGCGCCACGGCGCAATCATCGCCCACGTCCCGGTAATGGCAGCGCAAAAACGCCTGATGGCAGCCCTGTCCCACAGCCTTAACGCAGTGAAGCAATCATGAGAGACGATCTACGTCACGACGTCCTGCAGCGCATCGAATCCGACTTCGGCCTCAAACACCGTCCCGGCACCGATTACATGCGCGGCGGCACCTGCCCCAAATGCAATAAAAGGGAGCTGTACACCCGCTTTGAGAAACCTTGGCAGCTGAACTGTGGACGCCAGGAAAAATGCGGCCACACCGTACACGTCAAGGAAATCTACGCCGACCTTTTCGAAGACTGGAGCAAGCGCGTTCCAGCTACCGAAAACGCGCCTTCGGCTACAGCACGGGCCTATCTGGAGTTTTCCCGCGGCTTCGATATTTCACTGATCGGTAACTGGTTTACCCAGGACACGTACTACTCGAGCCAGCACAACGCTGGCAGCGCGACCGTTCGTTTTGCCCTGGAGAAAGGTGGGTATTGGGAACGGCTGATCGACAAGCCTGCACGCTTCGGCAAGATGAAAGCCCGGTTTATGCCAGGCGAGAGCTATAAGGGCGTCTGGTGGTGTCCGCCGAACGTCGACCTGGCCACCGTCAAAGAGCTATGGATTGTTGAAGGCATTTTTGATGCGATCGCCTTAGGGCACCATGACATTGCCGCCGTCTCTGCGATGTCCTCCAACGCATTCCCATCTGACTCTCTTAAAGCACTGGCAGAAGCGCGCCAGGGCAGTCTGCCGAAGCTGGTATGGGCGCTGGATAACGAACCCGGTGCGCACGCTTACACAAAGCGCTGGGTGCGCATGGCTCGCGAGCTGGGCTTTACTTGCGAAGCGGCGCAGATCCCCCAGCGCGATAACAGGAAGGTCGACTGGAACGATCTCCATCAGCGTTGGCAGTTCCTGGACGAAGGCGAGAAGCGTGCTGTTCAGGTCGATAAAGACATCACCACTGCCCGCCACTTCGGTGCTCTGCTGATCGCAGAAAACGCGACCGAAAAAGCCTTGGTCATGTTCGATTGGAAGCGCCGTAGCGAATTCCACCTGGAGTTCGGCAACCGCCTCTATTGGTTCAGGCTCGACCTGGACAAATACAACAAGGCAATCCAGGAGCTGGAAGAAAGCGAGCACCACGACGATCAGCAGTTGAACAACAAACAGATGCGGGCGAAGGCCATGCAACAGTGCGGCGCACTGCAGCGGATCGCCACCTGCAATCCGAAAGCCCTGTACTACCAGGAAAACAAGCTAACCGACGAGGCTTGGTATTACTTCCGGATCACGTTTGCTCACGATGCCGCGCCGATCAAGAACACCTTTACCAGCTCGCAGATCTCCTCCTCTGCCGAGTTCAAGAAGCGCCTGCTGGGCATCGCCCCAGGCGGGATGTTCACCGGGACCACGCAGCAGCTAGACGCCTTCATTGAAGAGCAAACAGATGCGCTCAAAACCGTGCAGACCATCGACTTCACCGGCTACACCAAAGAGCACGGCGCGTATGTCTATGGCGACGTAGCGGTCCGCGACGGCAAGGTGTTCAAGCTCAATGAAGAAGACTTCTTCGACATGGAGCGGTTGAGCATCAAGACGCTCAGCCAGTCGGTGATCCTCAACCTGAATACCGATCTCGAGAAATTCGATACCGAATGGCTCGACATCATTTGGGAATGTTTCGGCCCTAAAGGGCTGGTCGCGCTCGCCTTCTGGTTCGGTTCCCTGTTCGCAGAACAGATCCGCCAGTACCAGAAAAGCTACCCCTTTGCCGAAATCATCGGTGAACCCGGCGCGGGTAAATCCACCCTGATCGAATTCCTGTGGAAGCTGTGCGGCCGTATCGATTACGAGGGCTTCGACCCAACCAAGGGCACGCCAGTTGCTCGAGCACGGAACTTCGCCCAGGTCGGCAACCTGCCTGTGGTGCTGATCGAGTCGGAGCGGGAAAAGACCGACGGCAGCCAGACCAAGCAGTACGACTGGGACGAACTCAAGACTGCCTACAACGGCCGCAGCGTTCGCTCCACCGGCGTGAAGAACAACGGCAACGACACACGTGAACCACCGTTCCGTGGTGCCGTGGTGATCGGTCAGAACCATGCGGTGAATGCGTCCGAACCCATCCTGCAGCGCTTGGTGCACATCGCTATGACCAAGGATGGCCAGACCCCACAGACAAAGCTGTTGGTGGAAAAGCTGGAGCGTATGCCGGTCGACCGCGTCAGCGGATTCCTGGTCAAGGCCACGATGAAAGAAAGCAGCGTGATGCAGACCGTTCGCGAACAGGTGCCGATCTACGAACAGCAGCTGCTGGCCCTACCTGAAATTCGTACCGTCCGGATCGCCAAGAATCACGCCCAGTTGCACGCGCTGGACGACGCCCTGGTGCACGTCGTGCCGCTGAACAAACAGCAGATCAGAGCCGCCCATGCGGAGATCCAGAGCATGGCCAAGGAACGCCAGCTGGCGATCAACGCCGATCACCCGATCGTCGTCGAATTTTGGGAGCTGTACGAGTACCTGAACAGCACCGCTGGTGGCCTCAATCACTCCCGTAACGAAGGCCTGATTGCGGTGAACCTGAACGACTTCGCGAAGGAAGCGGCAGAGAAACGCCAGAAGGTGCCGGACCTGACAGAGCTGAAACGCCACCTGAAAACCAGCAAGTGCCCCAAGTTCATCGAAACCAACCGGAACGTGTGTTCGGCGTGGGACGTCGACGCGGCCAACAAAGCTAAAACCGTGCGGTGCTGGATTTTCCAAGCAGCCTGATCAACACCAACGAGGAAACGTCGATGCAAATTCAAGTAATCAGCGGTACCCCGGTTGAAGAGGCCTACATGACCGGTGTGGTGTTCGCAGGCCTCACCGAAACCCGCGATGGCTTTCCGGTGGTCCACGCGCATGCCTATGCGGTTTCCGGTCTGCTTGGGATTTTGGAGGTCCGCGCCGCTCGAGGTGAGCGGGAGATTCTGGTGATGGGGTGCAGCCGTGACCAGATTCAAGCGGTTTTGGAATGGCAGTCAGAGACCGAGGAGGTCGCTGATCTGGAGAGCCTGGTGCTTCACCTGGTGCGCTCAGATCCGATCGAACAGAACGCCGGTTAAAGCCGGTTAAGCAAGGGCGTCGAGGGGGTGCAACCCCTCGACACCAACCACCACCAGGAGCAACACGATGAAAGCACAACACCATAGCGGCAGCGATGTGAAGGCTACCACAACACCGGATCCACAGACCGCAGTACCGGCTCGTCGCCTCATGGCCATCAGCATCGTCGGCACTGCTTTGTTCGAATACCAGGTCAAGAAAACCCCTGATACGCGGATCCGACTCGAAACCGTTACGACCATGGCGCACCGACTAGGCGACCTGACTGCCAGCGATGCAGCGGTTGTTGCACAGCTGCTGGCCAAACCTATGCACTCCGGAGCACGAGCATGAGCACAAGCTATTTCTACAAGACCCAAGCATCTGGCCCGGTGGCGATCGTCACAGAGTTTTACTCCCGCAAAGATGCATTTCTTGCAGCCCTAGAAACACTTGGCGAGCACGTTGGCGGGAAGGTCGCCCCCATGCGCGACATCACATCCAATTATGCCGGCGGCGTGAAACTCAGCGCTGGCCAGGAGCACGACGTCCATTGGTGTCGACCTGACCACTACGGCTACAGGGTGCTGCGCGTGTCTGCGAAACCGGGAAAAGGATCCTCAAAAGAAGAGCGCACAGCAGCTCGAGCAGAGCACAAGCGACTTGTTGACCTATGGAACGAACACTGCCCGGCCAGCTTGTCGAATCATGAATACTGGCGACGCCTGGAAGTGAACACTGGAAACATTCTGTTGTGCGGCGGTGTCATGTTTGCCCACAACGGCACCGCTTTTTTCGAACTTGGGTTTCAGATCGATGAGGCCGACCACGCGGAAAAAGTCGCGGCAGGCAAACCTACATCCGGTTGGATCGACGGAGCAGTAGAGATTACCTCGAGCGAATACCAGGGCGGCTGGTCCAGCAAGCGTGATGAAAAGAAGGTGATCAATGACTAGGCCCCTTCCCGATCGCGAACGGCCCCCCATGGCCAGCCATCGCCTTGACCTACCCAATACCTGCGATATCTGCCTGTATGCACGCTCAATTCCCCGGCACCAGGCATGCAGCAAGATCCGTCAGCAGCGCAAAGCTGATGAATGGGCGGCAGTGATGGCGGAAAAAAATGCCGCTCGAGCGGCGAGGGAGCAACGGTATGCCCGGTGAGGTTCAACCAGGAACGGTTGATCTGATCAGCTCGCTGCATGAATTGATCCGACAGCTTCAGCGTCCAGCGGTAGCGCCAGAGCACGAACTGTGGACCTCACAGGACATTGCTGCCTACCTGAAGCTGTCGGGCGACACGGTAGAGCGTAGGATCGTTGTTCAGCCGAGTTTCCCCACGAGCGTCCAACCCTGCGCAACGGGTGCGAAAGCAGCGAAAAGATGGTTTGCGGCAGAGGTTATTGTTTGGTTGCGCCAACATCGTGCGAGGTTGCCCGTTGCAAGGCGAACCAGACAAACCGCGTGAATGAAAGCCTGCGAACTCCGCAGGCTTTTTTTATCCCAGCCGCTCCGCCACCTCCGATGCCGTAGCGTTGTAGTAAATCATCAAGGACTTGAGATCCTTGTGACCGGTGATACGTGCCAGGTCCAACACCTCAACCTTGCGGGCAAGCCGAGTAATGGCTTCATGCCGGGTGTCGTGAAAGGTCAGACCGTCAATCTTTAGCTCGTCTCGGATCTTGCGAAACATGGTGTCCGCTGATGCTGATTCGAGTTTGAAAAGGCGATCGCTAGCGCCCTTCCCTTCCAACAGCGGCGCTAATAATTCTCCCGCACGCTTACTCAAAGGAACATTTCGAGTGGAGCCATTTTTTGTCTTGGGCAGGTGAACGAAGCGTTCGCGCAAATTCACCCACTTCGCGGTCATACCCAAGATCTCGCCTTGCCTCATTGCAGTTTCGATAGCGAGGAGGAATGCGTACGCCAACTCTTGCAGCAAAGTCACCGGCGGCTGGCCCTCAACGTAGCCAAGCCGATTTATCAGCGCGCTAATTTCACCGGTAGCAACACGTCGTTCACGAGGCGGGCCATTGCTCGGCCTTTTGGCGTCTCGAACAGGATTGACCAGGCACGTTTTCCACTCCCGCCTAGCGATTTCAAACACGGAAGATAGAAGTGTCATCTCACGGCGCACTGTCGAGCTCTTGACCTTTTTCAGCCGCCCATCACGCCATTGAGCGACCTGCTCTGACGTGATGTTGCCAATGAGCTCTCCTACCCATTCAAGCTCCCGGTCAAACCTATCCAACCGCAGCTCTTCCCACCGCTGGCCTTCCTTGGTGGGAGAAACATCCCGTTTGTATCTGCTCAGGGCTTCCGAAACAGTCATAGACACGCTTGCGCGGGATGTCCCGCTCTGGGCCATGATTTCAGCTTCACGAGCGATTGCCCATGCAACAGCTGCCGCCTTCGTGTCGAACGTTTGGGAGTCACGCACGCACAGCTTCACCACCTCGGCCCTCCAACCACCGCTCCGTTTCCGATATGAAGCCATACACCCTCCTGGCGTAAAAATGGCGTAAAGGCTAACACGAAGAAACAGGAAATTGCCGTTAGCTGTCGTGGGTAAACATCGGCTTGGGCCAGCGTGGCCGGGCATTACCGGGTTTTGCCGCTACCTGCCGCTTACTGTCGCAGGACTCCCGTGTCCCCCTCGGGGCACCAAACATAGATTCAAGGTGCCGCTCAATGCACCTTGAACACACAAAAAAACCGGCCCTGGCGCCGGTTTTTTTGTGCCTGTCGATTACCCCCCTTATCCACCGATCAAGGCCGTCAGTGCCGCGATCACCCGATCCTGTGCCAGACCGCAAAGTGCCCCGACAAACAGCGCACTCCTCCAACTGATAGAAAAATTCAACTCCTTGCCTAACCTCGTGTGCTCGTAGATGTTGAAGAACACCAACGCGACGATCGGGCCAACGATGATTTGCCCCGTGGTTGCCGATTTTATGATCTCCTCGAACTTGTTGACGTCCCCCTCCAGTGAGCCGCGCAGTGTCGCCCCAAGTACCGCGGCCACTATGGCAACAATCGACAGGCTGAACGGCGAGGGGGTGATTTGTATATTGGTGGCCACGGAGGCCGATTTTGGTACTTTTGCTCCCCCCAACTTGTAACGAACATCAAAACCCACCTGGTATTTCCTTGGCTCCAGCAGGGCCCTGTCAAACCGCATTACATAAGTTGCCGAAAAAGAGGTTTCAGGCTCGATAAACGTGAGGTCAGAGCCCTCCCTCACGATTTCCAATAGCCTGGCCTCGACCGCCTCCAGTTGTGCAAGCTTCGCCTTGAACAAGACTCTGATGCCTTGTTGATCATGATGCGGCCCGGCAAAAGAACTATCGCTTTCATCCAGCCACGTTGAGTAGGCGCGACGCGCATCGTCTCCCGAGGCTATTGCATAGCGAAAACTGGTAATATCCCCCCTCACTTGTCTTTCAAACACCTCTCGCCGATTGGCAAAATACAGATAGGCCTTGAGCATTCCCTTGAACTTGAAGATCGACCTGTAGTTGTCAACTTGGGCGGCAATAAAGTCTTTCCTGAATGCCTGCAGCTCCAGCCATAAAAAGTCATTGAGCAATTGATTGAGTTCGGCAATCAATGCTGACTTGGTAGAGCGCCCCATCTCCGATTCGCTGTCCGACACGTCCATTAGTTGCGCACCTTTAGGCACATGGGGCTGCAGCGCCATTATCAACAGGGGTTCCGCACTGGCATTGCGCACAGTAAGCTTGTAAGCAATCTGGCTCGAATGCACATCGCCCAACTGCTCTTCCAGCATAATAACCGGGCTGTTCATCTTACATTCCGAGACGCTGAATTTAATAATATTGTTAATACTAATTTTAGCAGCAACTTACCCTCTTCCTTGACGCTGAAGGACGCCAGCCGGGCAGACTTGCAATTTCCCACTCTTGAAAAACTGTCATAACTGACAGGAGAAACAACCCGTATGCATTGGTAAAAATGCGCTTTCGTGCTGCCTGACACCCTTTTGAGTGGAATAAAAAAATATTGCCGTTTATCGCGCGCTTCACCAGCCCTGTTAACCCGCAACTAAGCCGCCTTGCTCACTCGGTCACCAGCCGCTCTAACTGGCTGCTCAGTTGCGCCTTCGCCCTTTACACAACTTCAATAAATGCGTCACTAACGCGTGTACTCACCAAATATTCTTAGAATCATTTAATCGGCTTTTTCGTGGCTTATGCCTATCCGCCAACTCGCCCCCGCCTTTTAAATATTATTGGTCAAACAGTCGACTTAAAAACCCCAACTGCTTTAAGCCCTGCAATTCAGCCATTACTCCGCCGCCTGTATCCTGCCTGCCCCGGTGCCAGTACAATCGCCGCACACCGCACGCCGCTTATGCAGTGCCCGATATAAAAGAGGAACCTGAAGATGGAATTGCCACTGGAAACAGTCGCCCTTTATGCACTCAAGCTGGCGTATGAGCGCGAAGGTTCGAGCCCGATTTTGCGCGACGACCCGGCCATGAGCGACTATCAGCGCGATGTCTTTGCCTTTGACTTGCGCAAGGGCGATATCGACGCCATCCAGGATAAAATCGAGCGCTGTGTGGCGCTGGCGCTGGACGCCCTGGGCGGCGCGCAAACGGTCATGGGCCGCGAACTGCAAAAGCTGGCCGCCGGTTTCAGCAGTGCACAGACCCCGGAACAAATGCACCCGGCGCTGCTGACGCTAAAGGATTACCTCAAGGATGTGCAGTAATCATTGCCCCTGGACGGACTCAATATAGGCCAGCAGGTTGTCGATCTTCTCCTGGTCGCTGATGCCCCAGAAGATCATCCGCGTGCCGCTCACCACTTTTTTCGGGGCCTCAATATAGGCGGCGAGTTTTTCCCGGGTCCACACCACACCCGAGTTTTTCATGGCGTCGGAGTACAGATAGCCCTCGCTGGTGCCCGCCTGGCGCCCGATCACGCCATTGAGCTGCGGGCCAAAACCATTGCGCGCGTTAACCCCGATGCTGTGGCAACCGCCACAGGTTTTAGTGAACAGCTTGCCCCCCGCTTCAGCATCCCCCGTCGCTATCGCACTGTGACTCAATAGCGAGGCACACAGGCTCAGGACCAACATGGCTGGGGACTTCATCGGCAACTCCATCAGGTAAGGGTGTTCAGGCTCAGGCGGCAATTATGCCTGCTCATCTGCAGTTGCACCTTGCTGACGGTCAAGACACGGCCTTAACCTGCAAACCCGCCTTGATCCAGAAACGTGCGTTCCTGCTCGGTGGTCTCGCGCCCCAGCACCTCATTGCGATGGGGAAAGCGCCCAAATCGCTGGATAATCTCGGCGTGTTCTTGTGCCCATACGCTGGCTTGCGGGCCAAGGCTGAGATGCAGTTGCAACGACAGTTGCTGGTCGGCAGCGTCTTCGGAATGCTCGAACGGCAAATAACAAAACAACCGCAAGTCGGCCTCAAGCGCCTTGTCCATGCCGCCATTGATCATGTGCCGGGCGTAAAAGCGCGCCAGCGAGTCGGTGGCAAACATATGTGCGGTTCCACGAAATGCATTGCGCGGGTACTGGTCCAGCAGCAACAGCAATGCCAGGGCGCCTTCCGGTTGTGCCAGCCAGTGCTCCAGCTGGCGACTGGCGGCCAGGAAATGGGCGCTGTAAAAAGTGTCGCGAAACAAGGTGTCGAAGGCTGCATCCTTGGCGAACCAATGCTTGGGCCCCGCCTGTTTCCAGAACTCGATGACCGCCTGCGGTGTTGTTTGCTCATCCATCCCGGTCGCTGCCACAGTCTCATCCTCGCGTTGTTGGCCAAGCCTCAACTGTAGGCCTGCTCCGCCAGCAGCACCACCGCAATCAGGATCATTATCGCCCCTGATACCCGACTGACGTTCTTCGCCGCCCCTGGCCTGGTGCGCAACACGGCGTGGGCACTGAAGCCGACCGCCAGATACACCAGCGCGCAGCTGACTGCATGCAGCCCGCCCAGGGCAATGATCTGTGTTGGTATCGACCAGTTCGACAGCGGGTCGGTGAACTGCGGCAAGAGCGCCAGGAACAACAGCAGTACCTTGGGATTCAGGCCGCTGACACACACCCCCTTCCACGCCCAGCGCGACCATGAATCAGATGCCTGCCCCTGCCCGGACTGGGGCGTTGCGGGATCCCTGAGCATGCACACCCCCAGCCAGAGCAAATACAGCGCTCCCGCAACGGTCAGCACGCTGAGGATCATCGGGTTACGCGCCACCAGCCCGCCCACCCCTGCAGCCACAATCACCGTTGCCAGCAAATGCCCCGAGAGCATGCCGGCCACCGCCGGGGTCACCAGCCGCCCGCGCATGCCCGCAGAAATCGCATAGGCCCAGTCTGCGCCGGGGGTGATGATAAACAAGAACGATACCGCCCAAAACGCGGCCAGGACGCTGAGAGTCAAAGGGGATTTCCTTTTTACGCTGGAATGTCGAGGAAGAATGAAGGGCCGTCAGCCCACCACCGCGATCGCCTGAAAAGGCTTCAGTCGGCAAAAGAAGAATAAGGAAATGCTGTCAGGATTATCTTTCGTTTATCCTAATAAAAAGCCATAGCCGAGGAAGGTTCTTCCACATGGACCGCATTGACAGAAATATTCTTGCGCAACTGCAAGCCGATGGCCGACTTTCGCTCACTGAACTGGCAGACAGGGTGGGCTTGAGCCTCTCCCCTTGCCATCGGCGCGTGCGGGCGCTGGAGGACTCCGGCGTGATCCTGGGCTATCGCGCCCTGCTGGCGCCGAGTGAGCTGGGGCTTAACTTTTCCGCGATGGTGTTTGTCACCCTGCGCGAAGTGACGCGCCAGGCCATTGCCGACTTTGAAGCGGCCGTGATCGAGACCTCGCAAATCGTCGACGCACAAAGGCTGTTCGGCGATCCCGACTACCTGCTGCATGTGGTCGCCGCCGACCTGCCGGCCTTCCAGCAACTCTACGACGATCGCCTGACCTCACTGCCCAACGTGCAACGCCTGACGTCCACGCTGGTGATGAAGCGGGTTATTCAGGACCGGATGCTGCCGTTGTGAGGCTTTATAAAGGCATGTGGGAGCAGGCTTGCCTGCGATGCAGACGATGCGGAGCCACGGTAAAACCGCAATGACCCAATCGCGAGCAAGCCCGCTCCCACAGGGCGAGTGCAACCCGCACATTAATCCGCCAGTGGCATCAACCCGGCTGTCAGGGCATCAAGCAAGGCGCTGACCTTGGGCAGGGCCTTGCGGCTTCTTGGCCACACCAGGTTGATCGCCAGCCCCTCGCTCGCCAGGTGCGGCAGCACCTGCACCAGTGAACCATCAGCCAGATGCTGCTTGATCAGCCAGGTGGGCAGTTGGGCGATGCCGCACCCCGCCAGCACTGTCATCACCTGCCCTTCACCATCACCCACGATGTACCTGACGGGCATCACTCGCCGCTCGACCTCTCCAGGGCGGCTGCCCGCGAAATTCCAGGGGCTGACCGTGCCGTCGGCCCGCCCATAGGCCACACACTGGTGATGCTCAAGATCGCGGTCGGTCACAGGCGTGCCGTGAATGTTCAGATAAGCCGGCGCAGCACAGAACACATGCCGCTCGCGCCCCAGAAAGCGATGCTCCAGTGCCGCAGGCCAGATATCCGGGCCACCGACCCGCACGACGATGTCCACGCCCTCTTCGACCGGATCGATAAAACGGTCGGAGAAGGAAATATGCGGCAGCAGCAAGGCATGTTCCTGCACACACTGCAAAATCACCGGTAACGCCTGCAAACGCCCGAAGGCCGCCGGCAAGTCAATGCGGATCCTGCCCTGCGGCTCGGCATTGTCGGCCTGCATGGCCAGCTCGGCCTCTTCCAGCTCGGCCAGAACCCCGGTACAGGTCCGGTAAAAAGCCGCACCCGCATCGGTCAATGCCAGGCGCCGCGTGGTGCGCTGGAACAGGCGCACCCCAAGCCTGCCTTCCAGCCGGGCAATGGCCTTGCTGATCGCCGAGGCCGTCAGGTTCAGGCGTTCAGCGGCGGCCCTGAAGCTGCCCGAGTCGGCGACACAGACAAAAACATCGATCCCTTTCAGGCGCTCGGAAGCGAACATGCACGGCCCTCATTAGTGAATTCAGTTCATCTTATTAGGTAAAAGGCATCGCAAATACGCCAGCAGTTCCCCAGTAAGCTTTTACACCAAGAATTGACTCAAGCATCAGGCGTATTTATGACTTCGCACAAACCCACCGTTTTAATCACCGGCGCCACCGGCCAGATCGGCGGCGACACCCTGCGCAACCTGCAAGCCGACCAGAGCATTACGCTGGTCGCGGCCGTGCGCTCCCCTGCCAAGGCTCAGCCCTTTGCGGCACAGGGCATCCGCACCGTGATCATGGATTTCGACCAGGAACACACCCTGGCCCCGGCGCTGGAGGGCATCGACCGCGCCCTGCTGGTCACCGGCTACACCGTGGACATGCTGCGCCAGAGCAAGGCATTTATCGACCAGGCGAAAAAATCCGGCGTGCAGCACATGGTGCATCTGGGTGCGTGCGGGCGGGACGACACCACCATCGGCCACTGGGCCTGGCACCAGTTTGTTGAGCGTTATATCGAATGGTCGGGGTTCTCGTTCACCCACTTGCGCCCGGAGTGTTTTATGCAAAACCTGCTCAGCTACGATGGCACCCGGGCAGTCATCAACGGAGTGATCGAGCAGTACACCGGCGATGCGCGGTTCAGCTGGGTCGACGGTGAAGACGTTGCCCGGGTGGCGGCGCAAGCATTGCTGCACCCGGACAGGCACGCCGGCCAGACCTATCGGCTGGGCTACGACGTGCAGTCTTATGGCGACATCGCCGCGATCATGAGCCGGGTGCTGGGCCAGCCCTTTCGTTATGACGCACAGTCACCGGACGTGTTTGTGGAGAATATGCGCGCGGCAGGTGCAGAAATGGCTTACATGAACTGTGTACATGACAACTTCACCCGCATGGCCGCACGGCAGATCCCCGGCGTGGAAGAGACGTTCGACAACTTCAGCCAGATCACCGGGCGCCAGCCGGTGCGCTGGGAAGACTTTGTAGTGAAACACCGCAAGGTGTTTGCCTATTGACTCAACCCTGTAGTCGCTGCCGCAGGCTGCGAGGGGATTAAAGCAAATTAGCAGCGTCTTCTGGATAACGGGTTGCTCCGCAACCCTTCGCAGCCTTCGGCAGCGACTACGCAGGATTGGAACTCTTCGATTGCAGTGGCCATCACCTTGCCGCTACCATTGGGAACGATTCGCACTCACATTTGGAAGCTCGACCGGTGCCCTCTCTCCCGACTCACAAGCTGGGCTTCTTTTTCAGCCACCACCACCGCTGGTTGCTGCAACATATTCAGCGTCGCTTGCGTAATCACGCAGATGCAGAGGACACCGCCGCCGATACCTTTTGCCAGATGCTGGCAGCACGGGTCGACCCGGACAGCATCGAACAACCTCGTGCCTACTTGTCCACCATCGCCCGGCGCCTGATGTTCGACCGCCATCGCCGGCGCAAGCTGGAGACCGCCTACCTGGATCGCCTGGCCTTGTTGCCCGAGGCCGTAGCGCCGTCCCCCGAGGAACAACTGCAACTGATCGAAGCACTGGTGGCCATCGACCGCGCCATCGACGGCTTGCCGATGATCGTCAAGGCCACCTTCCTCTACAGCCAGCTCGACGGCCTGAGTTATGTGGCCATCGCGCAAAAACTGGCGCTGTCGGAACGCACCGTCAGCCGTTATATGAAACAGGCCTTGCGCCAGTGCTACCTGAGCGAGGCCAGCCTGTGAGCAAACAACGTCTGGACCCCTTAAGCGAGCAGACCATCGACTGGATGGTCAAGCTGCGCGCCGGTACGCCCGATGCCGTGCTGCAAGAACGGTTCAATGCCTGGCTGGCCAAGGACCCGGCCCATGCCCAGGCCTGGGAACAATTGCACAGGCGCCTGGGCGGCTCCTTCAAGACACTGCGCACGCTGGAGCAACGCATCCCCGGCCAGGCGGATGAAGCCCGTCAGTTGCTGCTGCAACCCACTGCGTCAAGGCGTGACGCACTGCGTGCAATAACCGGCCTGGGCCTGCTCGGCGGCGGTTTGTGGCTGGGCGCCAGCACTCCGCTGGGTGACTCGCTGCTGGCGGACCTGTCCACCGGTCGCGGCCAGCGCCAGGACTTCAACCTGGCCGACGGTAGCCGCCTGAGCCTGAACGCCAGCAGCGCCGTTGACCTGCACTTCACTGCGCGGCAACGGCTGGTGATCCTGCGCCACGGCGAACTGGTGATCAAGGTGGCACCCGACCCCGAGCGCCCGTTGCGGGTGCGCAGTGCCGAAGGTGAAATCACTGCCCTGGGCACGCGGTTTCTGGTCGCCCAACAGGAGCAGGCAACCCGGCTGGTGGTGCTGCAGCACAGCGTCCAGGCCCGGTTGTTCAGCGGCCTGACCCTCGACCTGCAAGAAGGTCAGGCGGCCATGCTCTACCCGCGCAGCATCGTGCCCATGAGCGGCGACCAGCGCTATCGTGCCGACTGGCTGCGGGCCAGGCTCAACGTGCTGGATGACCCGCTGGAAGACGTGGTGGCGGCCCTGCGGCCCTATACCCGCGGCTTTGTCCGCGTGGCCCCCGAGGTGCGCGGCCTGCGGGTACAGGGCGTATACCCGCTGGACAACCCCGAGCGCGCCTTCTCGGCACTGGCCGAAACCTTGCCCATTCGTGTGGATCACTACAGCCCCTGGCTCACCGTCATTCGGGCCGCGTAAGGCCCCGGTGAAAAGTTTTTTTGATAATTGATCGCATTCGTGTCCGGTTTTCAGATCTCGGCCCACCTATCTCCTGAGACTTCCACACGATCAGGAGAATGCTGTGCTCAACCCGTGGCCCCACACCCTTAGCGTCGCCGTTGCCCTGGCAACCCTGGCCAGCCCTGCCCTGGCCCAGGACCTAAGTTTCAACCTGCCCGCCGGCCCGCTGGCCAACAGCCTGAATGCCATTGCCAGCCAGAGCGGCCGGATTGTCTCGCTGGAGCCCGTGCTGGTGCAGGGCAAGCAAGCCCCGCCGGTGATTGGCCAGATGTCCGCCGAACAGGCAATGGACACGGCCTTGCGCGGCAGCGGCCTGCAATTGCGTATCACCGGGCAGGGTAATTTCAGTGTTGAACCGGCCCCGCAAACCGGCGCGGCCCTGCAACTGGGCGTCACCAACGTCACCGAACGCAGCCTCGACGCCACTACCGAAGGCTCGGGTTCCTACACTGCGCAAGCGGTGACCATCGGCAAGGGTGCGCACACGCTCAAGGAGACCCCGCAATCGGTCACCGTCATCACCCGCAAGATGCTCGACGACCAGAACCTCAACACCATTGAACAGGTGATGGAAAAAACCCCGGGGATCACCGTCTACGACTCGCCCATGGGCGGTAAATACTTCTACTCCCGCGGCTTTCGCATGAGCGGCCAGTACCAGTACGACGGCGTACCGCTGGACATCGGCAGCAGCTATGTACAGGCCGACAGCTTCAACAGCGATATGGCGATCTATGACCGCGTCGAAGTTCTGCGCGGCGCCGCCGGGATGATGAAAGGCGCCGGCGGCACGGCGGGCGGGGTGAATTTTGTGCGCAAGCGCGGCGAAGCCACCCCGCACACACAACTGGCGCTGTCGGCCGGCACCTGGGACAACTACCGCGGGCAAGTCGATACCGGCGGCCCGCTGAACGAAGCCGGCACCCTGCGTGGCCGGGCAGTGGTGACCCAACAGACCCGCCAGTATTTTTATGACGTTGCCGCCCGCAAGGACCAGGTCTATTACGGCGCGCTGGACTTCGACCTCAGCCCCGACACCACCCTGGGGCTGGGCCTGGCCTATGAAGACGTCGACGCCACACCCTGCTGGGGCGGCCTGCCGCGTTATGCCGATGGCAGCGACCTGAAACTCAAGCGCTCCACCTGCCTGAACACCTCCTGGAACAACCAGCGCAGCAAACGCACCACCTGGTTCGCTGACCTTAAGCAGCAGATCAATGACGACTGGGCACTGAAGGTGGCCGGGGTGTATTCAAAAAATACCCAGGACATGGAATACGCCTTCCCCAGTGGTGCGGTGCCCGTGGGCGCAACCAGCAGCAACACCCTGATGCTCGGCAGCATCTATGACTACAACCAGACCGACTACGGCTTCGATGCCTATGTAGACGGTAAATTCGACGCTTTTGGCCAGCAGCACGAACTGATCGTGGGTGCCAACGCCAGCCGCTCGCACAAGGATGACTTCTACGCCGTGGCCGCGCTGGCAGATCGTCAAAATGTGTTGAACCCCAACCACAACCTGCCGCGCCCCGATGAAAGCTACTACCTGGCCAATGCCTCACGGGGCGGACCGGTGGACATCCACGTCAAGCAGTACGGCGCCTACTCCCTGGCCCGCTTGAAACTGGCCGATCCGCTGACCTTCGTGCTGGGCAGCCGGGTCAGCTGGTACTCATCGACCAATGACGCCATCTCCTACTGGCGCGGCGAAGGCACCCCGGTGTATTCCGAGGCCAAAGAGAGCGGGCAAGTCACGCCGTTTGCCGCCTTGTTGTTCGACCTCAACGACAACCTGACCACCTATGCCAGCTACACCGATATCTTCACCCCCCAGGGCGGCTATCGAACCATCAGCGGCGCGACCCTCAAGCCGCTGATCGGACAAAGCTACGAGCTGGGGATCAAGGGCGAGTGGTTCAACGGTCGGCTCAACAGCTCGTTCAACCTGTTCCGCACTGTCCAGAAAGACGCAGCCCAGACCGACCCGCTGTGCCCGGACGGTGGCTGCTCGCTGAACTCCGGCAAGGTTCGCGCCCAGGGTTTTGAAGCCGAGGTCAGCGGTGAAGTGATCGAGCGCCTGCAATTGCTGGCCGGTTACACCTATACCCAGACCAAGGTTCTGGAAGACGCCGATGCAGCCCAGGACGGGCTGGCCTACAACTCCTATGTGCCGCGCCATCTGCTGCGCGTATGGGGGGACTATGCCCTGAGCGGTGCCCTGGACCGGGTCACGATCGGCGCCGGGGTCAATGCACAAAGCAGCAACTACCGGGTTTCACCCATCAGCGGCGACGACATTACCCAAGCGGGCTATGCCATCTGGAACGGCCGGATTGGCTACCGAATCGACGACACCTGGTCGGTGGCCCTGAACGGCAACAACCTGTTCGACAAACGCTACTACGCCACCGTTGGCACCGAAGGGTTCGGCAACTTCTACGGTGAACCGCGTAACGTTGTGATGTCGCTCAAGGCTGATTTTTGAGTAATACAAATCGCGAGCAAGCCCGCTCCCACATCCTCTCCCGTGGGAGCGGGCTTGCTCGCGAGGGTAGCTGCGCAATATAACGGGTCCTACGCTTCGCAAACGCGAATAAAACACATCTGCAACAACCCCGTTAAATACGATAAACTCCCGGCCGCCAAAACGCCCTCAGGACTGCAACGGGCCTGTCTCTTGTACAAGGATTGTCATGTTCAAACGCTCATTCACCCTCGCTCTTTGCGCGCTGTTGCTCGCTGGCTGCCAGTCCGGCGGCCATGATTCCTACCGCTCGCCCAAACTCACTGCGGCACAGGAAAAGGACCAGGCGCTACAACGCGATGTGTATGAAAAGCTGATCAGCAGGGTGCTGGCCCGCGAAGGCGATCTGGCCAATACCCAGGGCCGCGACGGCAGTTTCAACCTGATGCTGACCCTCGATGACAAGAACCGCATCATTGGCTGTGGCACGCTGCCCAACAAGAAAGTGGATGCCCGGGTCTACCCCTACAACCGCAAGCTGGCCGAAGATCTGCGCTCGATCTGCTGGACAGCGGTGTTCCCCGAGCTGCCCTCGTCGCTGATCGACCCCGAGACCAAAACCGCTAGGGTCGTGGCGCCAGTTCTGGTCTACCCCTTGGTGGCGCTTTCCCCGGACACCCGCGCACGGCGTGAGGCCGCTTTGCACGACAAGGCGCAAAACGATTTTCTGTTCACCCAACTGCTCGCCCCGCTGCCCATCGACAGCATCGGCGTCGCCACGTTGATGATGATGACGGACAGCTCCGGGCAGGTGCGCGAGTGTGCCGCCAGCCTGGACCCGCATTCCTTGCGCCCGTCCGAATTCAGGCAGGACGATGCCTTGCTTGCCGGCCTGGTCCAGCGCTGCAAACAGCTGGACATGAGCACCATGCCGGGCTTTGTAGCCAATGCCCAGGGCATGACCAGCGCTTTCCATCGCGTCGAGTACACGCCCTGGAAAGCCGGGCTTGAAGCAGCGAACACATCGGACACCGAGTGATGCCATCGCGAGCAAGCCCGCTCCCACACGGCCTTCCGTGGGAGCGGGCTTGCTCGCGATAGCTCAAGCCCGCTCAATCGCAAAGTTGCTCCACGACTGGCTCATGGGCATCAATTCAAGGCTGTTGATATTGATGTGCGCCGGCTGGTTGAGAATCCAGAAGATCGTCTCGGCAATATCAGCCGGCTGAATCGCCTGGGCGCCAGCGTATACCGAGTCGTACCTGGCCTTGTCCCCGGCAAAGCGCACCAGCGAAAACTCGCTCTCGCACAGGCCCGGCTCAAGGTTGGTGACACGCACGCCAGTGCCCTGCAGGTCACAACGCAGGTTCAAGGAAAACTGCCGCACAAAGGCTTTGCTCGCGCCATACACATGGCTGCCGGGGTACGGCCAGTTGCCCGCAATCGACCCCAGGTTGACGATGCCCGCCCCGGCGCCGTGGGCGATCAACCGTGGCAGCAGCAAGCGCGTGCTGTACAGCAGGCCCTTGATATTGGTGTCGACCATAGTCTCCCAGTCATCCAGCGAGCACTCGGGGGCTGGCGTGGTGCCCAGGGCCAGCCCGGCATTGTTGATTAACCCGCGCAGGGTGCTGAACTCTGCGGGCAGTTGCTCGATGGCCTGCTCCATCGCAACGCGGTCACGTACGTCCACTACCAGCGGCAAGATTCTGGCCTGGGCACACAGTTCATCGGCCAGCGCATGCAGGCGCTCGGCCCGGCGCCCGGTGAGCACCAGCGACCAGCCAGCAGCGGCAAAACGACGGGCACAGGCTTCGCCAAAACCGGACGTGGCACCGGTGATAAAAACAGTCGGCAGCATAAACAGCTCCTTGGGATCGATCAGGACCACGCCCGGCCCAGCAGGCCAACGCCTGCCAGCACCAGCAATAGCCATTGGGTAAAACGGGCGGCCTGTTCGGCCTGAATGCGCAAGAAAAGTTGTTGCCCCAGCCATAGCCCCAGCAGTAGCGCAGGCAGCATCAGCAGCGCCTGCCAGCCGGTGCCGGAGGGGATGGCCGAAGCCGCCGCCAACCCAGTCAGCGCGGCGATATCAACGGCAAAAAAGAACATGATCAGCGTCGCCCGCAGCGCCCGGGCCCGCAGCCCGCAGTGGCTGAGCCACGCCACCACCAGCGGCCCGCCAATGCTGAAGGCGGCGATCAACGCCCCGCTGCTGCTGCCCACCAGCCAGGCACCGGCGCGCCCCTCGCCCATCGGCAGGCGAATGCGCGCCAGGCCCAGAATCGCCAGCAACCCTACCAACAGATAAACCCCCACCGTCAGCCCGCCGCTGTCGATGCCGGTCAGCAACCAGATGCCGCACGGCACCCCGCACGCTGCCGCCAGCAACAGGCGTTTGAGCAACGGGTAATGCGCCTCGCGCCAGGCACTGCGCAACAGCATCACGCTGGACGCAACCTCCAGAAACAACACCAGCGGCACCGCCTGCTGCAACGACCCGAGCATCGCCAGCCCCACCACGGCAATCGCGGCAAAACCAAAGCCGGTCAGCCCGCGCACCACCGCCGCCACCAGCACACACAGCGCGCTCAGGGTCCAACTCGCTTCAGGGGTCATACGCAGCTCCAGGTGGTCGATGACGCCACTGTAGTCAGCCACACACCCCGGCACTTAGATCCAGCGAGGGCTTTCGATGGGGCCAGAACTGGCCCCATCGAAAGCCCCATCTGGCTCTAAGGATTGCCCCGGGCCGTGACTAGTCTGCGAGCAACTGGCCGCACCGGGCCGAGCCTCAGGAGTGACACGCATGGCGACGAATCTGAACCACCAATGGATGCCTTTCACCGACAACCGCGAGTTCCAGCGCGCACCGCAGTTGTTCGTCCGCGCCGAGGGTGTGCGCTACTGGAATGCCGAAGGCCGCGAGCTGCTCGATGGCAGCTCCGGGCTGTTCTGCAGCGCCGCCGGGCATGGTCGTACCGAGATCGCCGAAGCCGTGTGCAAACAATTGCTGACCCTGGATTTCACCCCGCATTTCCAACGCGCCTCGCCGTTGTCGTTCGAGTTGGCCGAACGTTTGAGCGAACTGCTGCCCGAGGGGCTGAACAAGCTGTTTTTCACCAACTCCGGCTCCGAGTCGGTGGACAGCGCGATGAAGATTGCGCTGGCCTATCACCGCGCCCGCGGTGAAGCCCAGCGCACCCGTTTTGTGTCGCGGGAGTGGGCCTATCATGGCGTCAATTTTGGCGGCGTGGCGCTGTCGGGAATGATGCGCAACCGCCAGGCCTTCGCCAGCGGCGGCCTGCCCCATGTCAGCCATATGCGCCACACCTGGCAGGAAGACCAGCGCTACCAGTTGGGCGAACCGCAACAGGGCGCTGACCTGGCCAGCGACCTTGAACGGATCATCGCCATGCACGGCGGCGACAGCATTGCTGCCTGTTTTGTGGAGCCGATTGCCGGCTCCATCGGCGTGTATGTGCCGCCGGCGGGCTACCTCAAGCGCCTGCGTGATATCTGTGACAAACACGGCATCCTGCTAGTGTTCGATGAAGTCATCACGGGTTTTGGCCGCACCGGCCAGGCCTTTGCGGCGCAGAGTTTTGCGGTGAAGCCGGACCTCATCACCCTGGCCAAGGCCCTGACCAACGGCGCAATCCCGATGGGTGCGGTGGCGGTGGACGAAGCGGTTTACGACACCGTGATCAACGCCAGCAAAGGTGGCGGCCCGGAGTTGTTCCACGGTTATACCTACTCAGGGCACCCGGTGGCCTGTGCGGCGGCGCTGGCTTCGCTGGATATCTACCGTGACGAGGACTTGTTCGCCAAAGTCGCGCAACTGGCGCCGTATTTTCTGGAGTGCCTGAGCGGGTTGCAAGGCTTGGCGCAGGTCAGCGATTTGCGCGGTTATGGTTTACTCAGCGGGATTCAACTGACGCCAGGGGATGCGCCAGGGGCCAAGGGCGCACGGGTGCAACGAGCGCTGTATGACGCCGGGCTGCATGTGAAAACCACCGGCGACGCGATCATCTTTGCCCCGGCGCTGGTGACTGGGCGGGCCGATCTGGACGGGATGTTTGGCATATTGAAAGACACCCTGGGGCGTGAGGTTTTGTAAGCCACACTCCCTCTGTGGGAGCGGGCTTGCTCGCGAAGGTATCGCTGCGGTTTACCATGCAGACCACGTCGTCTGCATCGCAGGCAAGCCAGCTCCCACAGGTTCAGTGGTGCCCTCAGGGCATGATGCTGACCTAATTCCCCCCTCTCATATCATTCCCCCTTCCCACCTCATCCTGCCTGCATCTCCCGCCACGCCTCACCCAGCGCCATGATCCCCGGTTCAATCAACTCTTCGGCAATCGCTCCGAACCCCAGCCGGAAGCAATTGAGCGCCCGCTGCTCGCTCAGATAATGAATATCCCCCGGCTCAATCAACACACCACGCCGGGCCACCAGCCGTTGCAACACCCAGGCATCCACATCCGCCGGGCAACTGACCCACAGCGACGATCCCCCCGCCATGCCGCTGGCATTGAGTTGCGGCAAATGCTCGGCCATTGCCCGGCTGATCACCCGCCACTTGCGCGCCAGCCGATCACGCAAGCGCCGCGCATGGGCGTCGTAATGCCCCATCGACAAAAACAGCGCCAGGGTGCGCTGGTTATTCGACGGCGGATGCCGGTAGATATAACGACGCAACGCCCGCAGTTCATGGATCAGTTCGGCGTCCGCGGCAATAAACCCCAGCCGCACTCCCGGCAACAGGCTTTTGGTCAGGCTGCCCAGATAGATCACCCGCCCGCTGTCATCAAAACTCTTCAGTGCCGGATGGTTGCTGCCCAAAAAATTCTGTTCGTTTTCGTAGTCGTCTTCGATGATCAGGAAGTCCTTGTCACGGGCGCTGGCCATCAACTCCAGGCGTCGGTACAGCGGCATGGTCACGCCAGTGGGCGACTGATGGCTGGGCGTGCAAAACACCATCTCGCAGTCCGCCAGTTGCTCATTGACCACCAGCCCCTGGCGATCGATGCGCAAGGGTTTGAGCTCACAACCGCTCAGGCCGAAGATGTTGCGCGCATCCACATAACCCGGCTCTTCCAGCCCCATCACCAGCCCCGGGCGGCCCAGCAGCCGGGCCAGCATATACAGCGAATTCTGCGTGCCGATGGTGATCATCACTTCCTGCGCCGACACGCTGATGCCGCGCTTGGGCAGCACGCGCTGCACGATCTGTTCAATCAATAGCGGATCGTCGAGCATCACCTGGTCATCGACCCAACTGCGCATATGTGCGCCCGTGCTGGCGATGCGCGAACAGTCCCGCCAGCGGGCTGCGGTCTGCTCATCGGCCTCGACCTGACCGTAGATAAACGGGTAACGGTACTCACGCCAGTTACGCGGCTTGACGATGGCCCGCAGCTGCGACGAACTGCTTTGCAGGCGTGCCTCCCAGTCCGGTGCATGGTCGGGGCGCTCGAAGATTTTTTGCGTGGCGGGCTTGAGGCTGACATTGAGCTGCTGGCGCAGGTACTTCTCGTTGATAAAGTAACCGCGCCGGTCCGACGGGATCAGGTAGCCGTCCTGCACCAACTGCTCGTACACCAGCACCACGGTATTGCGCGACACCTTGAGCAGCTCGCACAGCTTGCGCGAGGACGGCATCGGTTCACTGGGCGGCATGGCCCCGTCGAGGATCGCACTGAGCAAACTCTCGCGCAGTTGCTCCTGCAAACCCCGCCCGGCTTCGAAGGGCCGAAAATAACGCTCCAACATGGTTCAAGCTCCTCGCCCGGCGCCCCGTCATGGCGCACCCGATGCGCTGCAGCCCTTGCCCCACAAGGCCTGCAACGGCCCCTGGCACCACAGCTTGCAGCAACTGGATCTAAAGCAAGCGCCGAGCCAGCGCCTAAGATCGGGCTGACAAAAAACAGACCTCCCCCCAGCTCGGAGTCTCACCATGCTCAAGCCCCTGAAAAAATGGATCAGCCGCGCGGTCTTGTTGCCGCTCACCGCCGTGGCCCTGGTGGCCAACGCCCAGGCGCAGACTGTCACCATCGGCGTGCAAAGCATGTTTGCGCCGTGGAAGGACGCCATCGCGAAACAGCAGTTCGAGAAAGCCACCGGCTGGGATATCCAGTGGCGTAACTTCGACAGCGGCGGCGACGTGATGATGGCAATGGCCTCGGGCGATGTGCAGATCGGCGTGGCCGGCAGCAGCCCGATTGCTGCCGCCGTTAGCCGCGGTGTGGACGCGCAGCTGTTCTGGATTCTCGACAACATCGCCGACGCCGAGGCGCTGGTGGTGCGCAATGGCAGCGGCATCGTCGCGCCACAGGACCTGGCCGGCAAAACCCTCGCTGTGCCCTTTGTTTCCACCACCCACTTTCACGCGTTGTTTGCCCTTGAACAGTTCGGTCTGACCGGCAAGGTCAAGGTCATCAACCTGCAACCCTCGGATATCCCGGCGGCCTGGGAACGCGGGGATATCGACGCGGCGTTTATCTGGGACCCGGCCCTGGGCCGACTCAAGCAGAGCGGCCATGTGTTGTTGACCTCGGGCCAACTGACGGATTGGGGCAAAGCCACCTTTGACGGGCTGGTGGTGGACAAGCAGTTCGCCGCCGCCAACGGCCCCGGCATGCAGGCGTTTACTCAGGTATTGCAGGACAGCACGGCAGGTTATGTCGCGGCACCCAACACCTGGACCGCCGAATCGGCGCAGGTGATCAACGTGGCCAAACAGTCCGGGGCCAAACCTGAAGAAGTGCCGCCTGTCCTGGCGCTGTACCAGTTCCCGCTGGCCCGCGAACAGGCCGGCCCGGCGTGGCTGGGCGGTGGCGCGGCCAAGGCACTGGCCGCCACTGCCGAATTTTTGAAAGCGCAAAAGAAAATCCCGGCATTGCTGCCTGACTACAGCGCGGCGATCAACCCGACGTTTGTACAGAACGCCCAATAACCCTCACCTGTGGGAGCGGGCTTGCCCGCGATGTTATCAACGCGATCGTCCAGACAGTGCGCGGCGTCAGCATCGCGGGCAAGCCCGCTCCCACAGGGCATCGAGTTAATTGACGAGGAACACGCCATGCCCCTCAGCCTTAAAATCCATGATGTGTCGGTGCTCTATCCCGGGCAGCAAAAGGGTCAGCCGGTGCGGGCCTTGTCCGGGGTCAATCTGGACATTGCCGCCGGTGATTTCGTGGTCGCGCTCGGCGCTTCCGGCTGCGGCAAGACCACCCTGCTCAACCTGATGGCCGGCTTTATCCAACCCAGCAGCGGAGTGATTACCCTTGGCGATTATCACGGTCAGGTACCCGCGCGGATCGACGGCGCCGAGCTGCGCGACCAGGTCACTGGCCCCGGTGCCGAACGCGGTGTGGTGTTTCAGAAGCACGCGCTGCTGCCGTGGCTCAACGTGATCGACAACGTGGCCTTCGGCCTCAAGTTGCGCGGCATTCCCAAGGCCGAACGCGAAGAACGCGCCCTGCATTTCTTGCAGTTGACCGGGCTGGCGGAGTTTCGCAATCACGCCACCTACCAACTGTCGGGCGGTATGCAGCAACGCGTCGGGATTGCCCGCGCCCTGACCAACGACCCCAAGATGCTGCTGCTCGACGAACCGCTGGGCGCGCTGGACGCCTTGACCCGCGAGCGCCTGCAGGAACTGATCCTGGAGATCTGGCAACGTACGCAAAAGATGATGTTCTTCATCACCCATGATGTCGAAGAGGCGCTGTTCATGGCCACCCGGCTGATCATCATGTCACCGCGCCCGGGGCGCATCACCCACGAATTTGCGGTGGATTTCGGCCAGCGCTTCCTCAAGTGCCGCGACGCCCGCGCGGTCAAATCCAGCCCCGATTTCATCGCCCTGCGCGAGCAAATCCTGAGCATCATCCACGGTGACGAGGAGGCGGCATAATGAGCCTTTTGGACGAAAAACAACGCAACGCCGTACTGCGCACCCTCAACGAACTGCGCCGCGCCGCGCCGGCAAAACCTGGCGAGCAATATGGCGCACCGGGCAATGGCTCCAGCATGGGCCTGAGTGTGGGCACCCTCATCGTCGTATTTGCCCTGTGGTACCTCGCCACCAATGGCGGCTGGATCAAGCCGCTGTTTTTGCCCTCACCCCAGGCGGTGTGGGCGCAGATCGTGGAGGTGAGCCGCGACGGATTTGCCGATTCCAGCCTGTGGACGCATATCGGCTGGAGCGCCCTGCGGGTGTTTGGCGCCTTTGCCCTGGCGGTGGTGACGGCGATTCCGGTGGGCATTCTGATGGGCGTCAACCGGGTCGCCCGTGGCGTATTCGACCCGCTGGTGGAGTTTTACCGCCCGCTGCCGCCGCTGGCGTATCTGCCGCTGGTGGTGATCTGGATGGGCATTGGCGAAGGCTCGAAAATCCTCCTGATTTACCTGGCGATGTTTGCACCACTGGCACTCAGCGCCCGGGCCGGGGTCAAGTCGGTGGCCATTGAACAGATCCACGCCGCCTATTCGATGGGCGCCAGCCGCGGGCAAGTGCTCAGGCAGGTGATCATGCCCGCCGCCCTGCCGGAAATCCTCACCGGCATGCGCATCGCCATCGGCTTTGGCTGGACCACCCTGGTGGCCGCCGAGATGGTCGCGGCGACCGCCGGGCTGGGCTTTATGGTGCTCACGGCGTCCAAGTTCATGGCCACCGACGTGGTGATCATGGGCATCCTGGTGATCGGTGCGCTGGCCCTGCTGTTCGACCTGGGCATGCGCTGGCTGGAACGCAAACTGGTGCCGTGGAAGGGCCGGGGCTAGCCGGCTGTTGTGGGAGCGGGCTTGCTCGCGATCCGGGCGCCGCGGGTTTCCCTGCTACACCGCGTCGAGACCATCGCGAGTAAGCCCGCTCCCACCCAACCCGCGCAACAAGGTCACCGTCTGCTCACGCACGATGCCCATCAGCATGGCGTAACGCTCGGGTGTCAGTACGTCCCAGCCCAGTGACTTGAGCGAGCTGGTGCGGGTCAGGTGGAACGGCAGTAACTGCCCGGTCAGGGTCATGGAGCGCAGGATGCATTCTTCATCGCTGGCATCCGGGCCCATCAGCCGCGAAATAATCCCGCTGGTGACGCCGATGATGCGCTGGCCTATACGCTGGCTGATCATTTCTTCCCCGGCGCTGGGGCCAAGCCCCGCCTGTTCGCGCGCATAGAACTTGCGCCAGCTGTTGGTGCGGTTGGACACCAGCATGAACTCGGCAATCTTGCTCTGGATGGCGCAAAAGGTGTCGATCAGTTGTTCGGTGTCCGGTCGTGTGCCCAGCTGCGCCTGGGCCGCTTCGATGGTCGGCGCCAGGTAATCCCAGATCCGCTCCACCATGTACTCGGTGCAGGCGCTGTACACCCCTTCCTTGTTCTTGAAGTAGTAATTCAGTGCTGGCGCATTGACCCCTGCCAGCTCGGCAATATCGCGGGTCGAGGCGCCCTCGTAGCCGCGCTCGCCAAACAGGTTGAGGGCCGCTTCGATAATCCGCGCACTGGTTTCATCCCCACACGTATAGCCGCCTTCGCTGGCAGGTCGGCGCCGGTGAATGGTGGTCATGGGCTTCTCCTTGATCGATGAAGCCGCGAGTGTGCCTGAATTTATATCGATTGACATAATTTTACCGATCGTAATAATTGTTACAACCGCTAACAATTGAGAACACCATGACCGCACATCAGGCGCTAGACCCATCGATCAAGGCCAGGCCCAAACGCAAGCCTGGTAAAACCCTGGCGCTGGGCGTGCTCGGCCTGGGGGCGCTGCTGGGCGCGGCTGTGTGGGGCGCGCACTGGTGGAGCACAGGGCGCTTTATCGAGAGCACCAACGATGCCTATCTGCAGGCCGACAGCCTGAGTGTCGCCGCCAAGGTCTCGGGTACGGTCAGCGAGGTGTATGTCAGCGACAACCAGACCGTGAGCGTCGGCCAGCCGCTGGTGCGGCTCGATATCCGGCCCTATCAGGCGGCCCGGGAAAAATCCGAAGCAGCCATTCGCGCCGCCGAAGCCGATATCGCCCGGGGCGAGGCGGAACTGGCCCAGCATTCGGCCTCGATTGCCCAGGTGCAGGCGCAACTGGAGGGCGAAAGCGCCAACGAGCAATACGCCGCCGCACAGGTCCAGCGGTATGCGCCACTGGCCAAAAGCGGGGCCGAAACCCGGGAGCGCATGGCAGAGCTGCGTAACGCCCTGCGTCAGGCCAGCGCCCAGCGGGCTGCCCAGGCGGCGGCGCTCAACGTTGCCCAACGTCAGTTACAGACCCAACGCGCCGCCATTGAACAGGCCCGCGCACAGCTGGCCAGTGCCCAGGCCAGCACCCGCCAAAGCAAGCTCGATGAACAGGACACCGTGGTCTACAGCACCCTGGCCGGCCGCGTCGGTAGCCGTTCGGTGCGGGTTGGCCAATACCTGCAACCCGGCACGCGACTGATGACCATCGTGCCGCTCGCCGAGGTGTACCTGACCGCCAACTTCAAGGAAACCCAGATCGAGCGTATGCACCCCGGGCAGGCCGTTGCCGTGCATATCGATGCCTGGCCGGGGGTCCAGTTTGAGGGCGTGGTCGAAAGCCTCTCCCCGGGTACCGGTTCGCAATTCGCGTTGCTGCCGTCCAACAACGCCACCGGCAACTTCACCAAGATCGTGCAGCGGGTACCGGTACGCATTCGCCTGAACGCCTCGCCTGAAACCGGCATCGAGTGGCTACCGGGGCTGTCGGCCACTGTCGACGTTGACACCCGTCGTGGCTAGCGCGGCCGCTGCATCCGCAGCGCTGCAGCCGCCCCGGGCCAATGCCAGCACCAGCGACTGGATCGTGGTGTTCGCCGGTGCCCTGGGGGCCTTGATGGCCACACTGGATATTTCAATTACCAACTCGGCCCTGCCGCAGATCCAGGGCCAGATCGGCGCATCGGGCACCGAAGGCACCTGGATTTCCACCGGCTACCTGATGGCCGAAATCGTCATGATCCCGCTGACCGCCTGGCTGACCCGGGTGTTCGGCCTGCGCAATTTTTTGATCGGCAACGCGATCCTGTTCAGCCTGTTTTCGATCCTCTGCGGCATCAGCGAAACCTTGCCGCAAATGATCATCGGCCGTCTCGGCCAGGGCTTTGCCGGGGGCGCCATGATCCCCACCGCACAAGTGCTGGTGGCGACCCGGCTGCCACGCCATCAGATGCCCATCGGCATGACGATGTTCGGTTTGATTGTGCTGCTGGGGCCGCTGCTGGGGCCGGTGCTGGGCGGCACCCTGACCGAGAACTTCAGCTGGCGCTGGTGCTTCTTCCTGAATATCCCGGTGTGTGCGCTGCTGCTGTTGATGCTTGGCCAGGGCCTGAACAAAACCCCAGGCGACTGGCAGGCGTTTATCAAGGCCGACTGGCTGGGGATCATTGGCCTCACGGTGGGCCTGAGCGCCCTGACCGTGGTGCTGGAAGAAGGCAATCGCGAACGCTGGTTCGAGTCATCGCACATCATCGGCCTGAGCCTGCTGGCGGTGGCCGGCATCGCCCTGTTGCTGGTGGCGCAGACGCTGTCGAAAACACCGATTGTGCGTCTCAGACTGCTGCTCAACCCGCGCTTTGCCAGCGTGATTGCCATCGTCTTTGTGGTGGGCTGCGGGCTGTATTGCGTGGCCTTCGTGCTGCCGCAGTTCTTGAGCAATATCGCCGGTTTCAACGCTCAGCAATCCGGCGCGGTGATGCTGATGTCAGGTTTGCCGGCGTTTTTGATGATGCCTGTGTTACCGCGCCTGATCGGTCGCGTGGATACCCGCATCATGGTCATGCTTGGCCTCGGTTGCCTGGCCAGCAGTTGCCTGTTGGCGATGGGGCTGACCGCCGACAGCGTGGGCGACAATTTCACCCGCACCCAGTTGCTGCTGGGCCTGGGCCAGGTGATGGCGATGATGCCGCTCAACCAGGCCTCCATGAGCTGCGTGCCGGCCCACGAAGCCGGCGAGGCGGCGGGCATCTACAACATGGCGCGCAACCTCGGCGGCTCGGTGGGGCTGGCGCTGCTGGGCACGTTTATCGAGCGGCGCAGCAGCTTTCATGATGCCACCCTGCGCGACGCCGTGAGCGTGCAATCGGTTGAGGCGCAAAGTCAGCTGGCTGCGTCCGCCCAGGGCTTTTTCGCCGACCACGGCGACCTCGCCCATGCCCAGCTCCAGGCCCTCAGCCAACTGGCCGGGCAGATCCAGGTGCAGGCGCAAGTGATGACCTACAGCGAAACCTTCTATGTGCTCGGCATCGCCTTGCTGCTGTGCCTGCCCCTCGCCCTCTTTCTGAAAAAACCGCCTGCCGGTACGCCCTTGAGCACAGGACACTGACCATGATCGCTTGCAAACCCTTGAGCCTGTTGTGTCCGTTGCTGCTGGTGGGCTGCACCCTGGGCCCGGACTACAACGCCGCGCCCGACAGCCACCTGCAAGGCCAGGCCTTTGCCCGTCAGGCGGCGGGCACCCGGGCGCAAACCCCGCAGGTTGCCGACTGGTGGCGCCCCCTCAATGACCCGGCCCTCGACCAACTGATCGACAGCGCACTGGGCAACAGCCCCGACCTGCAAGCGGCGGCCGCACGCCTGCGCCAGGCCCGCGCCGGGCTGGCAGAAAAACGCAGCAACCTGCTGCCCAAAAGCTCGGCCACTGCGGCAGCGCTGTACACCGGTTCGGGAGACAGCCAGACCGATGCCACCCACCTGTACCTGAGCGGTTTTGACGCCAGTTGGGAGCTGGATATTTTCGGCGCCAGCCGCCGGGCGGTCGAGGCTGCCCATGCCGAAGCTGACGCCGTGCAAGCAGACATGGCCGACGCCCATGTGCAACTGGCCGCCGAGGTGGGCCAGGCCTATATCGGCCTGCGCGACCAGCAACAACGGCTGCGCATTGCCCGCCAGTCCGAGCAGCTTGAACGCCAGTTGCTGGACTTTACCGAGCAACGACTGGCCCAGGGTACCGCCTCGGAACTGGACCGCGAACGCATCGCCACCCAGGTCGAAACCACCCGCGCCGCGTCCATCGCCCTGGAGCTTGAAGTGGTCGAATCCCTCGACGAACTGGCCCTACTCAGTGGCCTCGAACCCGGTGCCCTCGACACCCGGTTAGGCCGCGAAACGCCGCTGCCGACACTGCCCGCAACCGTCAATATCGGCGACCCGGCGCAGCTGCTGCAACAGCGCCCCGACATCCGCGCCGCAGAGCGCCGGCTGGCCTCCAGTACGGCGCAAATTGGCGAACACAAGGCTGCCGCCTTCCCCAAGGTCAGCCTGTTCGGCTCTTTGAGTTTCAGCGCCAGCGCACCGGGCCACCTGTTGCGCAAGGACAACCTCAGCGCCCTGGGGGTGCCGTACCTGCAATGGAACTGGCTGGATTTTGGCCGCGTACAGGCCCAGGTCGAGCAGGCCGAAGCCGGGCGCGACGAAGCCCTGGCCAAGTACCGTGCCAGCGTGCTCAACGCCCTGCGCGATGCCGATGTGGCGCTGGCCCGTTACGGTAACGAACGCGAGCGACGGGCCACCCTGGGCCGGGTCGAAACCAGCGCCGTACGCGCATCGGCCCTGACCGAACAACGCTACCGCGCCGGCACCAGCAGCGTGCTCGACTGGCTGGATGCCGAACGCACTCGCTACCACGCCGAACAGGACCGGGTTCACAGTGACGGCCAGTTGATCAAGGACTACATAGCCCTGCAAAAGAGTCTTGGGTTAGGGTGGCGCTCCCCGACCTGACTCCCGGATAAGCCATGCGCTCCAGCCAGCACGATTTGATGTGGCGCCAACTGCTGCCCAAAGTGCGCAAGCACGATGAGCCGTTGCAAGTGCAGCTATGCACGGCATTTGTCACGGCCATGCTCGACGGGCGCTTGCCTGGCGGTACACGGCTGCCGTCGAGCCGTGATCTGGCAATGCTGACCGGGGTGTCGCGCAACACCGCGGTACTGGTCTACGAACGGCTGGTGGCCGAAGGGTATGTGGATTCGCGGCCCCGTGACGGCTTTTTTGTGGGTGCCGCCATCACTCCCACCCAGGGCACCCGACCGCTGCCCGAGCAGCCTGCGCAACCACCTGACTGGGCCTCGCGCATGCACCTGCCGCGTAACCCGGTGGTGTTTATGGACCGCCCGCCCACCTGGCGCGAAGTCCGCTACCCGTTTATCTACGGCCAGTTCGACCCCCGGCAATTCCCGCTCACCCAGTGGCGCCAGTGCAGCCGCCAGGCGCTGGAACTGAAGGCCGTGGATCGCTGGTGGCAGGAAGGCGAAAACGTCGGCGCCAGCCAGTTGATCGACCAACTGATCCGCCGTGTGTTGCCGCGCCGCGGAATTGCTGCCACCCACGATCAAGTGCTGCTGACCCTGGGCCGCCAGCAAAGTTTTTACTTGTTGGCGCGCCTGTTTGCCCGCCCCGGCAGCGTGGTTGGCGTTGAAGAACCGGGCTTTCGCGACCCGCGCAATGCCTTTGCCCACGACGGTGCGCACATGGTGTCGCTGCCCGTTGACGAACACGGGTTGCAGATATCCCCGGCCCTGGCAACCTGCGACTACCTGTATTGCACCCCCGGTTATCAGTGCCCGACCGGCGTCACCATGAGCCTGGGCCGGCGCCAGGCTTTGCTTGAACATGCGCAGCTGCACGACCAAGTGATCTTCGAAGACGATGACGACCCCGAAACCGAATACGACGGCCGCGCCCTGCCAGCGCTCAAGGCCACCGATCCGGCACAGCGGGTGATCTACCTCAGCAGCTTGTCCAAGTTGCTGTCGCCGGGGCTGGGCATCGGCTACATCGTTGCCCCGGCGCCGGTGATCGAACAGCTGCGCCAGCTGCAACGCCTGATGATCCGCCAGATCCCGGGCAACAACCAGATCACCGCCGCGCTGTTTATCCAGCAGGGGCACTACGACCGGCTGCTGCAACAGGCCCGGGAAAAGCTGCAACTTCGGGCCGCAGCAATGGCCACGGCCTTGCGTGAAGTGCTGCCGGATGCCGATTTCGTCATGCCCAGCGGCGGTGCCACGCTGTGGCTACAACTGGCGGGCCAACACGACCTGCTGAGCTTGTATTACGCGGGGCTGGCCAAGGGCGTGCTGTTTGACCCCAGCAGTGCGTTTTGTGCCGAACCCGACACCCTGCCCCGGCCTTGCCTGCGCCTGGGGTTTGGCTCCATCGCCCAGGAACTGATCGCCCCTGGTATTCGCGAGCTGGGGCTGGTGATCAACGCCCATGCAAAACGACCTGCGGTTGTGCGCGGCTGAGCCATTTGCCCCACAACAGCGCCTGCATTGCCCTGTGGGAGCGGGCTTGCTCGCGATGCAGGCAACGCGGTGCATCTGGCCCACCGCAGTGACCCCATCGCGGGCAAGCCCGGCTCCCACAACCCCTGCGCCACATTCCCCTGTGGGAGCGGGCTTGCTCGCGATGCAGGCAGTGCGTTGCATCTGGCCCATCGCAGTGACCCCATCGCGGGCAAGCCCGGCTCCCACAACCCCGGCGCCATCTCTCACTGTGGGAGCGGGCTTGCTCGCGATGCAGGCAGTGCGGTGCATCTGGCCTACCGCAGTGACCCCATCGCGGGCAAGCCCGGCTCCCACAACCCCTGCGCCATCTCTCACTGTGGGAGCGGGCTTGCTCGCGATGCAGGCAGTGCGGTGCATCTGGCCTACCGCAGTGACCCCATCGCGGGCAAGCCCGGCTCCCACAACCCCGGCACCGCATTCCCCTGTGGGAGCGGGCTTGCTCGCGATGCAGGCAACGCGGTGCATCTGGCCCACCGCAGTGACCCCATCGCGGGCAAGCCCGGCTCCCACAACCCCGGCTCCCACACGGTAGTTGCACCACCAGCCCCTGGCCCTATCGATAGTCCCCGCTGGCCCCATTCGCTGGTCACGGATATGCAGTACTACTGCTGACCACCAAAGCACTTGGCGTCGTCCTGAAAACAAAACGTTAAGGATGGGAAACTCTCACTATGTTTTACGCAAAGTATCCGTTAGCCGTCAGCCTTGCCGCCTTCGCTTTTACCCAGCATGCGCTGGCAGCCGACACGCCCGCTGCCCCCGAATGTGCCCAGTATGAAAAGCTGCTGACCCGCGCCGAACTGGCCTTCAAGAACGTGCCTATTTGCGCGCGGATCAAGCCCGACCTGTGGGGGCTGCGCAAGGAGCTGGCCGAGCATGGCATCGGTTTTACCGCCACCTCGTACAACGGTTACACCTATGACGTGCTGGGCAACAACGCAAAAAAACAGGTGTATAACGGCCAGAACCCCAGCTACAACACCTCGCTCAACCTGTACCTGACCTACGACCTGACCCGCATCGGTTTTGCCAATGACGCGCAACTGACACTGGCGGGCAACTGGGTGGACTCGACCTACACCCCCGCCAACCCACGGGTCAAAACCGTGTCGGTGTTCGCCATCAACCAGTCCTTTTTCAATCATCAGTTGGAACTGGAATACGGCTTTATCCCCGGCGTGCGCCTGTTCTACGGCATGGCACTGGGCGGCAGCGCCTCGACCGCCGCCCTGGGCCCAAGCAGCGTGGTGCCGTTCCAGGTCGGCATGTCGGCCACCGAACCGACACCCACCGTCAACGTCATCGTGCGCGACCCGTCCCTGCGCTTCTACAACAGCACCGCCCTGACCCGCAGCGTCAGCCCCGAAGGCATCCAGAAGGACGTCGACCTCAACCCCAGCGGCCTGCGCCTCAAGGTGCCAGACGCCCGGGCCATGCTGATCAACGAGTTCGGCTACAAGCAGGCGCCCTCGGCCAACTCCAACGCCATGTGGCTGCGCGCAGGCGCCATGTACAACACCAGCCACTACACCGAATTCACCACCGGCGAGAAATCGGACAACAACTACGGCGTGTACCTGGCCGAAACCGTGCAGGTGACCAAGCCCTACGGCGATGCCCGTGGCTGGTACCTGGACAGCAAACTCGATTACTCGCCGGACTCGGTCAACGCCATCAACAAGGCCTTTCAGGTCAGCGCCTTCAATGTCGGTCCCTTTGCCAGCCGCCCGGCCGACATGGCCGCCGTGGGCCTGACCAAGAGTTACTACAGCAAGGACTTGCGTGACGTGACCAAAAGCTACGGCCTGGAAGCCGCGCCCTACACCCTGGCGGTGACGGCGTCATATGCCGCGCGCCTGATCCCCGGCGTGTACTTGATCAGCGGCCTGACCTACACCAAAAACCCGGTGTTCACGCCCATCCATTCCGACGCCCTGTTGCTGCAGGAATCGCTGAACTTCCTGTTTTAAAGCGCCAGCCCCCAGCCGTTACAACCGTCACCTGGCCCTTTGCAGCGCAGGCCCAAGTACTAATGCGAGGTCGTAAAACATGAGCGATGAACGTTATCAACTGTCCACCAATGACTACCTGGCGCTGGATGCCACAGCTATGGCCGATGCGGTCAAAACCGGCGAACTGACCGCCCGCATGCTGCTCAGCGCCGCCCAGGCGCGCTGCGATGCGGTCAACCCGCAGATCAATGCCGTAAACATGCGCCACGACGAACATGCCGACAGCGTTCTGCGCGCCCGCCACCACGCCGGTAGCGAACAACTGGGCGCACTGGCCGGCGTGCCGATGCTGCTCAAGGACCTGAACACTTACCTGAACGGCACGACCACTACCAACGGCTCACGCATGCTCGCCGGTGCGCCGCCAGCAACGCGCAACAGCACCATCGTGCAGCGCTACGAGGCCGCCGGGATGCTGATTTTCGGCAAGACCACCAGCCCCGAATACGGCCTGACCACCACCACCGAATCCTCACTGTGGGGCCAGACGCGCAACCCCTGGAACCTGGCCCACAGCGCTGGCGGCTCATCGGGTGGTGCAGCGGCAGCGGTGGCCGCCGGTATCGTGCCCGTGGCCCATGCCACCGACGGCGGCGGCTCGATCCGCATCCCGGCGTCGTATTGCGGCCTGTTTGGTCTCAAGCCCACGCGCTATCGCACCCCGCAAGGCCCGGACACCTTCGAAGGCTGGTTCGGCGCCAGCTGCGGCCATGTCGTGTCACGCAGCGTGCGCGACTCGGCCTTGCTGCTGGACGTCAGCCACGGCCATGAAAAAGGCAGCCCCTACTGGCTCGCGCCACAGGCCGGGAGTTTCAGCGAGGCGGTGCGCCGCAGCCCCGGTTCATTGCGCATCGGCGTGGTCGAGCAAGCCATGACCGGCGTGGAGCTGGACGCCGATATCCGCAGCGTTTTGCACACAACTGTTGATCTGCTGTTGGGCCTCGGACACCGGGTCGACCCCGTGACCCTGCCCGTCGACCCGCAGCAGGTCTACGGCGCTCACGGGGCCGTAGGCGCGGCTGCGCTGCTGGCCGCGGTGCGTGATCGCGAAACCGCCCTGGGCCGTACGTTGCATGACGACGAACTGGAGCCCGTCAGCCGCTATCTGGTGAACAACGCCGCATCCGCGACCGCCGAAAACCTGTACCGTGCCCGACGCAGTTTCGAGTTGATCGGCAGCCGCATGGAACACCTGTTCGACGACTATGACCTGCTGCTCAGCCCGGTCACCTCGCAGGTCACCCCCGAATTGGAAGTGGCCAGCCTGGCTCAGGATTACCCGCACTACATCCAGGGCGTCGTCGGCAGCATCGGCTACAGCGTGCTGGCCAATGTCAGCGGCCAACCGTCCATGTCGGTGCCGCTGGGCACCAGCCGCGAAGGCCTGCCCATCGGCATGATGTTCAGCGCCGGCTGGTGCCGCGAAGACCTGTTGTTCCAATTGGCCGGGCAACTCGAGCAGGCCAGCCCCTGGGCTGATCGACGCGCACCGCTGTAAGCCACGCAACCGATGAACACTGCTCGATGGGATTGAAATGATGAACACCCACATCTCTGGATTTCGCCGTCATTACACCTTGTTTGTGTTGTTCCTGATTTCGGCGGTCAGCCTGATCGATCGCCAGGTCATGGGCGTTGTGATAGAGCCGATCAAGGCCGAGTTTCACGTTTCCGACACCCAGATCGGCCTGCTGACGGGGCTGGCCTTTGCCCTGGTCTACTGCCTGTTTGCGATCCCCCTGGGGCGGTTTGCCGACCGAGGCCACCGCCGTAACCTGATCGGCTGGTGCTGCGCATTCTGGAGCGTGATGGCCATGCTCTGCGGCTTTGCCAGCAACTTCTGGACCCTGGCCTTGGCGCGTATTGGCGTGGCGGTGGGGGAATCGGGCAGCGGTGCGGCGTCGATGTCGATGATCGCCGACCTCTACCCGCCCCATCAGCGCTCCAAGGCCATCAGTGTATTTATGCTCGGAGCCCCTATCGGCGCACTGCTGGGCATGAGCCTGGGCGCCTATATCGCGTACTACCACGGCTGGCGGGAAGCCTTTATCTGGATGGCACTGCCGGGCATCGCTGCCGCGCTGTTACTGCGGTTTACGGCTGCCGAACCCTTGCGCGGCCTATGGGAAAAAGCCCGCGAGGCGCGCCCTGCCGTACCCCATGAAAGCGTGATGCAAGTGATGCGCGTGGCCTGGGAGTCGAAGACCTTTGTGCGCATTGCAATAGCCGGCGCGCTGCTGGCGTTTGCCAGTTATGCATTCAGTATCTGGAGCACGGCGTTCCTGGTGCGCAGCCACGGGCTGACGCTCAAGGATGCGGGCATCATCATGGGTCTGGCGGCGGGCCCCGGGGCCATTATCGGCTCCCTGTCCAGCGGCTGGCTGAGTGCCCATCTGGCCCGGCGCGACAGCCGCTGGCAATTGGGCGTGCCGATTGTCGGGGCATTGCTGGCGCTGCCGATGTCGATGGCCTTTGCCCTTTACCCGGCTGGCCACCCCTGGGCGCTGGGCGCGTTGCAGGTGCCGCAGGCAACGGTATTCATGTTCGGCATGTCGGTATTCGGCATGTGGTGGATGGCGCCAAGCTACACCGCCATTGCCCAGCTGGTAGTGCCTGAGCGCCGCGCAACCATGATTGCCCTCTACAACTTCGGGATCATGGCCATCGGTGCGGGTTTCGGGCCGCTGGCCGTGGGCGTGCTGAGCGACCACCTGACCCCGCTAATGGGCGTCAATGCCTTGCGCTGGTCACTGGTGATCTGCTCCGGCGGTTACCTGCTGGCGAGCGGGTTATTGTTCAGTGTGCTGCGCCCTTACGGGGTGGCGGCCGGGCTGGCCAATGTGTTGCCAGTGTTACCGGCGGGCAAGCTGCGCACGGCGTGATGTGCCGGTGGGAGCGGGTAACCCCGCTCCTGCAAGTGACTACCTGACACGAACAAACCCCGAAGTCACACCGAACACTTCAACGCCTTGGACGGTGGACTGGCCTGTGGTCACGGCTCGACGCACAACCGGGGCGTCAAGCCCGTCGCGGTGCTCTACAAACAGCGTGTCACCGTCCTTGTCTATGGCCGCATGGGGGATGATGAAACTGCTGTCGTTGCTATAGGTCACAATCGTCATATGCACACTCATGCCCAACCTGACACTCTGGAGATCATTGTCTGAAGTTGAGGTCAGCGTGACGGTGATCGGAAACCTTGCTGCAGCACCGGCATTTTCATCCTGAATGGCAAGTTGACTGATGGCGCTTATAAAACCGCCTAATGGCTGACCCGAAAAACCATCACCGGAGATGATGACTGGCTGGTTCAGGGAGAACTTGCCCACATCGGCTTCCGAGACCTGGGCTACCACTTTGAGTCCTTCCATATTGGCCAGCTTGAGCACCTGCAAGCCCTGGGTAAAAGAAGCGCCCTGTTGCAGCACCCCGGCTTCTGCTCCCGTTGCCTGCGGCGTTCCCACAGAAAGAACAACACCAGAAAACGGCGCATAGAGCGTTTTCTTTTCCAGCAATTGGCTGAGTTGCTCGTGGATAACCGAAGCATTCATGTACTCCATATCTGCAATCGTGCGGGCCTCTCCAACACCAACAGCCAGCACATTTTTGAGTTCGGCCTGAGCGGCCACCAGCTCAAGTGATTGCAGGTAGCGTTGCTGCTCCAGGGTGTCGCGCTCGTTACGGGGGACGATGCCTTTTTGATACAACGCCTCAACGTTCGAATACTCCAACTCAAGATTTTGCATGCTCAACTCGGCAACCCTGAGCGCCTGCTTCGCTCGCCTCACATCAGGGCCTGTAGCCCAGCGGCGGTAAGACTCAACGTTCTGCTGCGCCTTCAACTTGTTAGCCAGTGCATCCCTGATCTTGATTTCAAGCAACGCAGGATCAAATGACAACAAGGCCTGTCCTTTCTCGACTTGCATGCCCGGAGTCAACTCGTTGGCCAGAACAGAACCTTCAAAAGGCGCATTGATAATGACGGCGTCCATTGGTTCTATTTTTCCCACCAGACCGATTTCATGCTCCAGCTTCTGGCGGGTGACAGACACCCACGAAGATTCGTCGTCAGGTGCCTTCGGCAGGCAAAACAACAACAGCGCGACAACCACCAGGCCAACGCCAACCAGATATTTCCATCGCCCCGAGCACGCGCCAATTGTTCGCAGACATGTGCTGCCCTTAAAAGTGTTCAAGGGAAATCTCCCAGTGTTCCAACATCACCCCCAGCAGCAGGTCCAGCTGAGACCTGGCGTCCAGATATGACATCTGCGCATTCAGGTTGGAATCTTCAGCCGCCCGCAAGTCCGCTTCAAAGCTGATAATTTGAAAATTGGTGGATCGCCCGGCATTCAGCTTTTCTGTTTCAATGGCCAGCTTTCGTTTAGACAGATCAATGACGCGCTGCGAAATTTCGAGCTGGCGCCACAAAGTGTCCAAACCTCGGATCGCGTCAGTGATTCGGGTTTTCAACTCAAGCAGCGCCTGTTCCTCAAGCATTTTTTGCTGCTCAAGCAGCGTTTGAGCATGAACCTCGCCTTGCTTGCTGCTGCGATCACCAATGGGGATCTCCAGCTTCAAACCCGTGTAGCTGTCCCATGCGCGGTTGGCACCCGTGCTGCCGTGCTGTTCATTCAACTGGTTGACACCGGCCTCCAGGGACAAGTCCCAGCGAGACTTGTCCTGGGCAAGCAACAGGTTCAGAGCGGCCTGTTCACTCTGCAACAACGTCGACAGGAACTGCGGTTGATTGGCTTGAGCCAGCCTTAACGCGGTGTCCTGATCGATTTCAAGCCTGACCACCTTCAGGCTGTCACTGGCACGGATCGGCGTAGACAGGTCAAGGGCCAGCAACTTGAGCAACAGCAATCGACTGGCCTGCTGCTGGTTTTTTGCTTCTTCTACTGCCAATTCCTGTGTCGCGATGTCAGCCTCAATCTGCACAGCATCAAATTTGGCGACGCGGCCTGACGCGATCAGCAACTCGTTGACCGCCAGCAGCGAAACGGCTCGTTTATGCGCATTCGTAGCAAGGACTACCTGGTTCTGGGACTTCATCAGGGCACGATAGGCCGAGACTATTTCGTACAGGGTTTCAGAGACGCTGGACTTCACGTTCAGTTTGTTGACTTGCTCAGTCAAATGGGCGAGCCGCAAGGGCACCGAAGTCACCTCTTTACCTGCCCCCCTGAGTAAAGGCTGAATGACCGTCAGCCCCAGCCCCTCGCTGTTCAGCTCGCCCGTTTTTTTAGTGGCACTGAACCGCTGGTTCCAACCGAGTTCAACGTTGGTTCCATACTCGCCCAACAGATTCACCGCAGGCGCAATACGGGTCGTGCGACTACGGTCGGCACTGCCCCTGGCCAGCCGGTGTTCACCACTGAGTTTCAATTTGGGATTGAACATGCCTTCAGTGACATACAGATCGAACTTCTCCCTTGCACGTTGGAGTTTGAGGCTTCTGATGGTGTAGTTGCGCCGCAAGCCCAGCGACACAGCTTCATTCAACGACATATCCATTGAATGCTGGCTCAACGACGCCCCCTGTGACTCTGTGCAGCGGGAGGCACTGCCTTGAACCTGGCTGACAGCCGCAACAGTGAGGTCTGAAATCAACACCGCATAACATGCGCCACTGACCAGTGCTGAGCATTTAATAAACACGCAGTGCCTCGACGGGGGTCAACCGAGAGGCGGCCAGGGCGGGCTTCAATCCTGACAAAACCCCTACCAGTAACGTACTGCCAACCCCCAAGGGGATGGACACCATCGACAACTCGAATGTCCATTGCGAGATCACGGCATAAAGCCAGGCCAGCACTATCCCCACGCACGCTCCCGACAGGGCACCCATTGCACTCAAGGCAAGTGCCTCAATCAGGAAAAGATTGCGTATATCCTGCCCGCGCGCACCAATGGCCATGCGCAAGCCTATTTCGTTGCGCCGTTCGCAGACGTTCATATACATAACATTCATGACTGCAACGCCAGCCCCAACCAGAGTAATGACGCCCAATGCCAGCAACAGATATTCAAACGTCTTGTTCTGTCGCGCCATCGCGTCGATCATTTGTTGCGGCACTGTCATTTCCACGCGGCGTGTTTTAAATGCGTGGCTCAAGCCTTCAAATACCCGGGAAGCGCCTTCGCTACTGTCAAGCGGGGGCAGAACACGCGCCAGTACCGTGCTGACATTGCTACTTTGAGCCACACGCGCCAGGGCCGCGAACGGCATAAATACCGAGTGATCGGTCAGGACGGGGCTGATCATCGACGCCTCGGCTGGCTGCATAACACCTGCAACCCTGAATAAATAAGTGTTGATTCTCACCCACTCACCCGGCTCAACCGCAATACCGCGATCACCCAGTGACGTGGCCACCGCGTGCCCCAACACGACAACATTTTCAGCAGTGTCCAAAGCATGCAAGAAGCGCCCACGCCTTATTGGCAACTTCAGGATTGAAGTGACCGCTGGTTCAACACCTACCGCCCGCGCATCAACCGGGTGATGATTGAAAGTCAATTTGACTGAAACTTGCGCAACCGGGGAAATCACCAGGCCGGGCAGGTTCAATGAACGTATTTTCTCGACCTCTGTCGATAACAAGGAATCTTCAACACCCCGATCGTTGTTCAGACTCGCAACAAGGGTATCGACGCCCATGTCATGAAATATCCGGGTGGCCTCTTGCCCGGCGTTAAAACCGATATTAAGGATGGCGACAATCGAGGCACTGCCAATGACAATTCCCAGCAACGCCAACACCGTGCGCTTGCCCAATGTCCGAAAAGTGTCAATCGCATCCCCCACCACTTGTCTTGACCCTGCCAGACGCATCACGCTTGCAGTTCCTCAACGAGGCCGTTATGCACTACAAACTGGCGCTGCATTCTCTGAGCAACACTCATGTCGTGGGTCACAATCAATAACGTCACGCCCTGCTCTTTCTGAATCGACAACAACAGGTCCAGGATGTCGCCTGACGACTGGCTATCCAGGCTTCCTGTCGGCTCATCCGCCAAAATCAGCAAAGGCTGCCCTACCAGAGCACGGGCAATGGCCACTCGTTGTTTTTGCCCACCAGACAGCTCGGCGGGTTTATAACTGGCGCGGTGGGCCATCCCAACACGCTGCAGCTCGGACATGGCGCGTTTCAGAGAGCATGCGCGATCGAGGCCACGGTAACGAAGCGGCAAGGCAACGTTTTCAATAACATTCAAGCGCGGTATCAAATTGAAATGCTGAAAGACAAAACCCATTGTCATTTTTCGAAGTGTTGCCAGTTCATCACTCCGGGCTTTCGCAACCGGGCGCCCCATAAACACATATTCCCCGGCATCGGCAAAATCCAGCAGGCCGATAATATTCAGCAGTGTGCTTTTACCTGAGCCTGACTGACCGATAATGGCGCAGCTTTGCCCTGCGCCAACTTCAAAGGTCACCCCGGCGATAATGGAATGGGGCTGACCTTCATGACGGTAATATTTGCTGACGCCTTTCAGTGAGACACAGATCAAATCGTGCACGAAGCCATTAACTCCCACCTTGTTGCAGCACACTCTTTCTTGCTGGCAACAGTCCAGCAAGAAAGAGCCCGCCAGCAAAACAACATTACCTTATGCTCAAGACAATCTATTCAAAACCCCAGTCTTTCAGCCCAGCACTTTGGGTCTGCACCCGACTTGTCAAAAACAAACTCATATGACGTTTCCGCCTTGGCGTTGTCGATGCCCATATTGGTGCGACTCAGCCCAGGTTCGTGCCATTGGCCGTCCTGGATCTTGTTGTTTGTGGAATACACCATGTCCTTACGGTCGAACTTGGGGGCTCTGCCCGCATTCAGGACAACATGCTCCTGATGTTTAGTTGGCCGATACTCAATAAATTGAATTCGGCGGGCATATTGGATCACCGGGAAATTTTAAATAATGCAGGGTTATCCCCTCAGACTATGTAGGAAATGACTACGCACTCCACTTGCCACACAACAAATCACAAACAAAAAAAACCCCGCGCTTCTTTCGAAGGCGGGGTTTTTTCGGGTCTGGCTAAATCAATGCGCGTAAGTCAGCAACAACTCGGCAGGCGCTTTGAAATCCAGGGACATCATGACGCTCAGGGCGGTGATGGTGAAGATCGAGAACACGAACAGCTTGCGTGCCCAGACCTTGTCGTCGACGGCCTTGTAGCCCGTCCACGCCATGTACAGCCAGTACATGCCCATCGCAGCTGCCACGGCCATGTAGCTCATGCCGGCGTAACCGCCGAGGGTGAGCATCAGGGTCGCGATCAGGAACGCGAGGATGTAGAGCAGGATGTGCTTCTTGGCAACCTTGATCCCGCGCTTCACCGGCAACACCGGAATCGATGCAGCCAGGTAATCGTTGAAGCGGAAGATCGCAATGGCGTAGGAATGCGGCATCTGCCACAGGCTGAACATCACCAGCAAGGTCAAAGCGGCCATGTCAAAGCTGTTGCTCACAGCTACATAGCCGATGACCGGCGGCATCGCACCCGACAGACTGCCAATCAGCGTGCCGTGAACCGACTTGCGCTTGAAGTACAGGCTGTACAGACCGACGTAGATCACGAAGCCGATCGCGGCGAACAGCGCCGCCAGCGGGTTGGCTACGCGATACAGCAGGTAAAGGCCGGCGCCCCCCAGCAAGGTGGCGTAAACCAGTGCCACCTTGAGGGAGATCAGGCCTTGAACCAGTACGCGGTTCTTGGTGCGGTCCATCTTGATGTCAATGTCGCGGTCGATGCAGTTGTTGAACACACAACCGGACGCTACCACCAGGGAGGTGCCGATTACCGCGGCCAGGAAGAGGGCAAGATCGAAATGCCCCTTCGAGGCCAGGAAGAACCCGCCTGCCACAGAAAGCACGTTACCGAAAATGATCCCCGGTTTGGTGATTTGGATAAAGTGCTTGAAGGACATCGGGTCTTACCTCACTTCGCCATCATTTCAGTGTGGATGCTGAACATGATCCACAGGGACAAGCCCACCAGCAGCACAATTACCAGCGCAGCAAATACCAGCGCGGTGACGTTGTTGCGTTGTGCAGGCGAGCGGTCCAGGTGCAGGAAGTACACCAGGTGAACAACCACTTGCACTACGGCGAACAACAGCACGATCGCCAGGGTGGTGAATTTGGGCAGCGATGGGTACATCACCAGCCCGAACGGAATAACGGTCAGGATCACCGACAGGATGAAGCCGATCGCGTAGGACTTCACGCTGCCGTGGTTGGCGCCGTCGGAATGTGCGTTAGCCATTACAAAGTCCCCATCAGGTAAACAACGGTGAATACGCAGATCCAGACCACGTCCAGGAAGTGCCAGAACAGGCTCAGGCAGCTCAGGCGGGTCTTGTTGGTCGAGGTCAGGCCGTTTTTCTGCACCTGGTACATCATGATCGCCATCCAGATCAGACCGCTGGTCACGTGCAGACCGTGGGTACCGACCAGGGTGAAGAAGCCAGACAGGAAGCCCGAACGGCTAGGGCCGTAGCCCTCGGAGATCAACAGGTGGAACTCGTTGATTTCCATGGCGATGAAGCCTGCACCAAGCAGGAACGTCATGCCCAGCCAGAACAGCACCTGCTGTTTCTTGCCCTTGAACAACGCCAGCATGGCGAAGCCGTAGGTGATCGAACTGAACAGCAACAGGGCGGTTTCACCCAGTACATACGGCAGTTCGAAGATGTCGTGGCCCGACGGGCCACCTGCAACGTTGTTCACCAATACCGCGTATACCGCGAAGATCGACGCAAACAAGATGCAGTCGGTCATCAGGTAGAGCCAGAAACCGAATACGGTAGTCTCGCCCGAGTCGTGGTGATGGTCGTCGTGCCCATGGTCATGACCATGAGCGTGTCCAGCAGTGGTCGCTAAGTTCGACATGGTTTAAGCCTGTTCCAACTTGGTTTCAACACGAGTAGCCGGGATTGCTTTGGCGGCTACCAGACGCTTGTGCTGCTCGGCCTCGATGCGCTCGATAGTCTCTACCGGCACCATGTAGCCCTGGTCGTCACGTGCAGCGTGAGCCACGAAGACCACGACGGTGCCAACCAGACCAACGATGGCCAGCCACCAGATGTGCCAGATCATTGCAAAACCGAAGACGGTCAGCAGTGCACCCATGTACACACCCGTTGCCGTGTTGTTCGGCATGTGGATCGGCTCGTACTTGGCCGGAGCCTGGTACGCAGTACCGTTTTCCTTGGCTTCGGTGAACGGGTCGATACCGTCGACTTTTGGCAGTACAGCAAAGTTGTAGAACGGTGGTGGCGACGAAGTCGACCATTCCAGCGTGTGTGCATTCCAAGGATCGCCGAATTCGCAGGCGTTCTCTGGCTTGTTGCGGTCACGGACGCTGACATACAGCTGGATCAGCTGGCTGGCAATACCGCAAGCGATCAGGACTGCACCGAACAGGGCAACGTACAGGTAAGGCACCCACTCAGGGTTGGTGCTGGCGTTCAGACGACGGGTCATGCCCATGAAGCCCAGTGCATAGAGCGGCATGAAGGCGATGAAGAAGCCGACGATCCAGAACCAGAACGCGCGCTTGCCCCAGGTTTCGTTCAACTTGAAGCCGAACGCTTTAGGGAAGTAGAAGCTGAAGCCTGCGATGTAACCGAATACTGCGCCGCCGATGATCACGTTATGGAAGTGAGCAATAACGAACAGGCTGTTGTGCAGTACGAAGTCAGCACCCGGAATGGCCAGCAGTACGCCAGTCATGCCGCCGATGGCGAAGGTCACCATAAAGCCCAGGGTCCACAGCACCTGGCTGGTGAAACGCAGACGGCCCTGGTAGATGGTGAACAGCCAGTTGAACAGCTTCACACCCGTCGGGATGGAAATCAGCATCGTCGCCAGACCGAAGAAGGCGTTGACGCTTGCACCCGAACCCATGGTGAAGAAGTGGTGCAGCCAAACCATGAAGCCCAGCACCGAGATCGCGCCGGAGGCGTAGACCATCGAGTGGTGACCGAACAGACGCTTGCCGGTGAACGTGGAGATCACTTCGGAGAAGATACCGAACGCCGGCAGAATGAGGATGTAAACCTCAGGGTGACCCCACGCCCAGAACAGGTTGACGTACATCATTGGATTGCCACCAAGTTCATTGGTGAAAATGTGGAAATCCATGTAACGGTCAAGTGTCAGCAGCGCCAGGGTAGCGGTCAGGATCGGGAACGAAGCCACGATCAGGACGTTTGCCCAGGTGCAGGTCCAGGTGAAGATCGGCATGTCCATCAGCTTCATGCCAGGGGCACGCATCTTCAGAACAGTCGCCAGGAAGTTAACCCCGGTTAACGTCGTACCTAACCCCGATAGCTGTAGAGCCCAGATGTAGTAATCCATCCCCACGCCCGGACTGTACTGCAAGCCCGACAGCGGCGGATAAGCAACCCAACCGGTCTTGGCGAACTCGCCGACGCCCAGCGACAGGTTGACCAGCACAACGCCGGACACCAGCAGCCAGAAGCTCAGGGAGTTGAGGAACGGGTAGGCCACGTCACGGGCGCCGATCTGCAGCGGCACTGCAAGGTTCATCAGGCCGGTGAAGAATGGCATCGCCATGAAGATGATCATGATCACACCGTGAGCGGTGAAGATCTGGTCATAGTGTTCAGGTGGCAGGTAGCCAGGCGAACCCTCGGTGGCCATCGCCAACTGGGTACGCATCATGATTGCGTCGGCAAAACCGCGCAGCAGCATGATCATGGCGACGATGATGTACATCACGCCGATTTTCTTGTGGTCGACTGACGTTAGCCATTCGGTCCACAAGTAGGTCCACTTCTTGAAGTAGGTGATTGCTGCAAACAGTGCCAGACCACCCAGCGCGATCATGGCGATGGTCACCATTACGATCGGCTCGTGGAACGGGACCGCTTCCCAACTTAATTTACCAAACATCGTTTACTCCTCTGCCCCGGCAGCTGAATGCTCACTCGTGTCCGCCACGTCGTTCCCGGCCACTTCTTTCTTCTCGTGCTTCACCGGTTTGCCTGGTGTCATACCTTCGTACTTGTCGACGATTTTCTGAAACAGGTTCGGTGTGTACGAGGAGAACAGCTCAACGGGATTGTTCTGACTGGATACGGACAAGGCGGCATAAGCAGCTTCATCAAGCTGTTTAGGTGACGCTTTGACTTCACTTACCCAGGCATCGAAGTCAGCCTGAGAAGTCGCGATCGCTTTGAATTTCATGCCAGTGAAACCGGCACCGCTGTAGTTGGCAGAGATGCCTTCCATTTCAGCGTTGCGGTTGGCAATCAGGTGCAGCTTGGTCGTCATGCCGGCCATGGCGTAGATCTGACCGCCCAGGCCTGGAATGAAGAACGAGTTCATGACCGTGTCAGAGGTGATCCGGAAATTGACCGGGGTGTTGGCCGGGAACACGATCTTGTTGACGGTGGCGATACCCTGTTCCGGGTAGATGAACATCCACTTCCAGTCCATTGCCACCACTTCGATGGTAATCGGCTTGACGTCAGACTCGAGCGGACGATACGGGTCCAGCGCGTGGGTCGACTTGTAGGTGATCACGCCCAGGGCGATGATGATCAGAATTGGCACAGTCCAGATCACGACTTCGATCTTGGTGGAGTGCGACCACTTTGGTGTGTAGGTAGCGCTGGTGTTCGACGCGCGATATTTCCACGCAAATACCAGGGTCATAATGATGACCGGCACCACGACCAGAAGCATCAGCAGTGTTGCAGTGATGATCAGATTCCGCTCTTCGATCCCGACCTGCCCCACCGGATCGAGCAATGTCATGTTGCAACCTCCCAGCAACAACGTGCCGAAAAGTGGCAATAAGCCAAGGAGTCTGGGGTACCTTTTTTTAGTCATCTCACGACCTCTAAAACAGCTTGCACAATGCAGTTGGTTTTTTTCGCCAACACTTCGCCCTGCCAAGGGTTGGCTCTTTTCCGGAATTGAATGAAAGCCTGCTCTATCACCATCAGGCGAACGGGCAAATTCCGGGTTAGCAGTGATTTCTTATTCGATACGTGGTCAATGGCCTTGTCACAGACCAATTCCATTTGGTGCGGAACTTAGAAGGGTTGCCAGTACCTGGGAGTCGCATGGGACGCCTGTATTGAACAACCCAGTCGGCCTTCAACTTCCCGCTTGGGCTCAGGGATGAGCAGGCTGGACGTTCAGTGCGGGCGATTGTAGTTAGGTAGCTCTCTATAAACCACGTCTCATTCGGAAATAATTCTTCTCGGCCACGGTAACAATCCCCACCTATTATTACGCCCCGCGTTGAAACGCCCCTCAAAATCAGGGTTGTAGCACGCCACACCCCATCAATCCGAACGCCCCTTTTTAGCGCATCCCGCCTCCCCCCGATCCCGCTTAAACGCCCAAATAAAAAGGGCTTGAGCCAATTTGCATGGAGTCTCTCCAGGCACTTTTCAACCCCTCCCCCAGCGTCAAAACACCTCAGGCATGTTACACAAAGTCATACCTTTAAAAGACCGCTTGTCAGACGAAGGCACGGCCTGCGACACGCTATCCGTGACAATATGTCGCAGTGCCGCACACCCATTTTCGACGTTCGGCTCACACCCTCTTTACATTTATGCACGGGCAAAAAAACGCCCCGCGCATCCAGAAGAAGAACGAGGCCGCCTGAACACAATTTAGCCGTTGCTCAGCTCGATTTGCTCCGGTTGCGATAGATGCCCAGCGGCACCAGCACGGCGGTCAGCACAAAGGCCACCAGCGCCCACTGCGCCAGCGACAGGCCGAGTACCGGCGGGTAGGGCGTTGAGCAAAAGCCGTCGACCTGAAACCCCAAAGGGAAGATCGCCGCCAGCGGCAGGCCGTCGACAATCGGCTGCAGGGCATCAAGACCGCAGCTTACTGCCGGATTGGCGAGGATATACACGTGACGCCCGGCAGCAATGATGCCGCCAATGGCGCTCAGCACCACCAGCACTTCACATACCGTAAGGCTGCGCCGGCTCGGCATGGCCGCACCGATAAAAGCAAAAATGGCGATCAGCAACAGGGCATAGCGTTGCAGGATACACAGCGGGCACGGTGCTTCACCGAGCACGATCTGCATATAGAGTGCACCGCCAATCAGCGCCAGGCAGATCAGCCCCAGCAGGACCAGGAAGCGCTTCTCCCGACCCAGTTGCAACATGTCATTGGTCATCCCGCGTCCCTTAGCCTGTTTATGTGTAAGGCGTACAGTTTACACCCAGACCCCGGGTCTGGATGTATCTGAACGTTGCAGGAAAAGTGTCGCAGAGGGATTAATGGGGGATTAAACGATGCAACAACTTCGGCCATGCACCACCTGTGGGAGCCGGGCTTGCCCGCGATGGCATCGACATGGCCTGCCTGACAGGCCGCGTGGTCTGCATCGCGAGCAAGCCCGCTCCCACCTATCCCCGCGAATAAGCCTTAGTTCAGCTCGGCCGCCGGGCCAAAGAACTCGTAGCGGCTTTGCTGCTCCGGCACGCCCAGGGCTTTGAGGTGACGCTTGACCGCGCCCATAAAGCCTTTTGGCCCCAGGAAGTAGGCATCCAGGTCACGCTCTTGCGGCAACCATTGCGCCAGCACGTCCTCGGTTAAAAGGCCTACATGATTTGCAGATTCGCCCTGCTCGTCGTAGCAGTAAAAACGCTGCAGTTGCGGGTGCTGGGCAGCCAGTTCATCGACCCAGGTGCGGAAGGCATGCACATCGGCATTACGGGCACAGTGGATAAAATGGATCGGGCGCTTGGTCGCCAGCGCCGCTTCAAGCATCGCCAGCGTCGGGGTAATACCCACGCCACCGCTGATCAGCACCAGCGGTTTGTCGCTGTCTGTCAGGGTGAACTCGCCTGCAGGCGGGAACAGCTCCAGGGTGTCGCCCACATTCAAACGGTCATGCAGGAAGTTTGACACCACCCCACCTTTCTCGCGCTTGACGCTGATCCGGTAGCGCCCCACCTGGGCCAATGCGGACAAGGAGTAGTTGCGGCGCACTTCTTCACCATCGATCATCATTTTCAGGCCGATATACTGGCCCGGGGCGAAATCGAGAATCGGCTGCTGGTCGACCGGACGGAAGTAAAACGAGGTGATCTCTGCGCTTTCCTGAATTTTGGCAGCCAGTTTGAACTCACGCCCGCCACGCCAGCCGCCCGGCGCTGCGGCTTTTTCGTCGTAGATGGCCGCCTCGGCACCGATCAGGATATCGGCCAGCTGGTTATAGGCCGCGCCCCACGCACTGAGCACTTGCGGGGTGGCGATGTCGCTGCCCAGCACTTCCTCGATGGCCCGCAACAGGCAGCTGCCGACAATCGGGTAGTGCTCAGGGAGGATTTGCAATGCAACATGCTTGTTGATGATCCGGGCTACCAGGTCGCCCAACTGGTCGAGCTGATCGATATGCCGCGCATACATCAGCACACCGGTGGCCAGTGCGCGCGGCTGGTCGCCGCTGGCCTGGTTGGCCGGGTTGAACAAAGAGCGCACTTGCGGGTATTCCGAGAGCATCATGCGATAGAAGTGTGTGATCAGCCCTTCACCGCCGCTTTCCAGCAGTGGCACGGTGGATTTGACGATGGCACGATCCTGAGCAGTAAGCATAAGGGTGACTCCTGAGCACGTAGACTTTAACAATTACCCTTTACTTATCAGTTTCCGTGCCAACAATTTAACCCTTTAAAAACAAGCACTTAAATAATACATAGTCATTATGACTCATGCTGACATATAGTCCTAAAGACTACACGAGGTCAAAATGACTGCAAAACTGCTGCTCACCACCCTGCTGCCGCTGGTGGACGATCTGTCCCGCGACCTGCCCGAGAGCGAGCGCTATCGGCGCCTGCTGCATGCCTTGCGCACCCTGTTGCCATGTGACGCCGCAGCCCTGCTGCGACTGGACGGCGAATGGCTGGTGCCCCTGGCCGTCGACGGCTTGAGCCTGGATACTCTGGGGCGACGTTTCAAAGTCAGCGAGCACCCGCGCTTTCAGGCGTTGCTCGCCAGCCCCGGGCCAACCCGTTTCCCCAGCAACTGCGAGCTGCCTGACCCCTATGATGGCCTGGTCGACGGGCTGGCCGAGCATCTGGAAGTCCACGACTGCATGGGCTGCCCGCTGTTTGTCGATGAACGCCCCTGGGGCCTGCTGACCCTCGACGCACTGGACTCCAAACGCTTCGAACCGGTCTCGCTGGATGACCTGCAGGCCTTTGCCAGTCTGGCTGCGGCCACGGTCAATGTGGCCCAGCGGATCGAGCGACTGGCGTTGCGGGTTGAGGATGAACGACAAAAAGCCGAACTCTATCGACAGGCCAACGATTCGCCCAACAAGGAGCTGATTGGCCAGAGCAAGGTGCATAAACGCCTGCTTGAAGAAATTGCTCTGGTGGGCGGCAGTGACCTGACGGTCTTGATTACCGGCGAAACCGGGGTCGGCAAGGAGCTGGTGGCCCAGGCCATTCATGCCGCCTCGCCACGCGCGGACAAACCGCTGATCAGCCTCAACTGCGCGGCCCTGCCCGACACCTTGGTGGAGAGCGAGCTGTTCGGCCATGTGCGCGGCGCCTTTACCGGCGCCACCCAGGATCGACGCGGCAAGTTCGAGTTGGCCAATGGCGGTACGCTGTTTCTCGACGAGGTGGGCGAGCTGTCGCTGACCGTGCAGGCCAAGTTGCTGCGGGTGCTGCAAAGCGGGCAGTTACAGCGCTTGGGCTCGGACCAGGAACACCGGGTTGATGTGCGCCTGATCGCGGCCACCAACCGCGACCTGGCCGAAGAAGTGCGCAGCGGCCGTTACCGGGCCGACTTTTATCATCGCTTAAGCGTATACCCGCTCAGGGTGCCGGCCTTGCGTGAACGCGGCCGGGATGTGCTGTTGTTGAGCGGTTTTTTCCTGGAACAGAACCGCTCGCGTATGGGGCTGGGCAGCTTGCGCCTGAGCCCAGACGCCCAGGCGGCGCTGGTGCAGTATTCGTGGCCGGGCAATGTTCGCGAGCTGGAGCACCTGATTGGCCGCAGCGCCCTTAAAGCGCTGGGCAATTGCAGTACGCGGCCACGTATTTTGACCCTGACGGCGGCGGATCTGGACTTGCCGACCTCCAGCCCCGGCACGGCGGTGATCGAGCCCCAGAGCGTGCCGCAGGCCGTGGGCGACTTGCGCCAGGCCACCGAAAACTACCAGCGCCAATTGATCAGCGCCTGCCTCGAACGCCATCAGCACAACTGGGCCAGTGCGGCACGGGAGCTGGGGCTGGACCGGGCGAATCTGGGCAGAATGGCCAAGCGGCTGGGCCTGAAGTAAGCCCGCTCCCACAAATTAAAGCCCCTCCCATTCACGCCGATAACCCTGTATCGCTCCCATCACAGAAGATTTATATGTCATCGAACAATGCCCGCGCAGACTCACTGTCCCTTCTGCTCTTCACTCTGCGCAGCGGCAAGTTGTTGGCGATCAACCTGCTCAAGGTCAGCGAAATCATTCCCTGCCCGCCACTGACCAAAATGCCCGAGTCCCATCCCAACGTGAAAGGCATCGCAGTGTTGCGCGGCGCATCACTGTCGGTGATCGACCTGAGCCGCGCCATCGGCGAGCAGCCGCTGCTCGACCCCGATGGCGGCTGCCTGATCGTCACCGATGTCAGCCGTTCCAAACAGGGGCTGCATGTGCAGGCCGTGAGCAAAATCGTGCATTGCCTGAGCACCGACATTCGCCCGCCACCCTACGGCTCCGGCAAGCGCTCCTACATCACCGGCGTGACCCAGGTCGACGGCGTACTGGTGCAGGTGCTGGATATCGAAAAGGTGATCCACGGGATCGCCCCGGCAAAAGTTGAAAGCACTGGCGAAACCCTCAGCAAGGAAGAGTCAAAGCTGCTGGCCAATGCCCGCATTCTGGTGGTGGATGACAGCCAGGTAGCGCTGCAACAGTCGGTAATTACCCTGCGCAATCTGGGCCTGCACTGCCACACCGCACGCAGCGCCAAGGAAGCCATCGAGCGTTTGCTGGAGCTGCAAGGCACGCCGGATCAGATCAACGTGCTGGTATCGGATATCGAAATGTCCGAAATGGACGGCTACGCCTTTACCCGTACCGTGCGCGACACCCCGGACTTCGCCCATCTGTATGTGCTCTTGCACACCTCGCTCAACAGCGCGATGAACAGCGAAAAAGCGCGTCTGGCCGGGGCCAATGCGGTGCTGACCAAGTTCTCTTCGCCGGAGCTGACTCAGTGCCTGATCCTGGCCGCGCGCACGGTGGCCGAGCAAGGTTTCTGAGCACGATGAGCGAATACTGTCTGTTGCTGCGCAAGGACCTGCGCAAGCCATTGCCCGCCGCGCAGTGGCCAGAGGGCTTTAGCCTGGTGACACTTAGCGAGGCGTTAATGCAACCCGTGCATGCCCTGCTGTGCCAGGGTTACGCAGACGGCCGGGGCAGCGTCGAACCTTTGCACAGCTGGCAACACGACCTGCTGCATGACGCCGAGTACGACCCGCAGCTGTGTTTTGTCATCCTGCATAAAGGCCAGGTGATCGCGGTGGCTCAAGCCTGGACCAGCGCTTACCTCAAGGATCTGGTGGTACACCCGCATCATCAGGGCCAGGGACTGGGCAGCGCGCTACTGCGCCATGTGTTCGACGTGTTCCGCCAGCGCCATGAAGCCTGCGTCGACCTCAAGGTCATGGAGCACAATCACAGGGCCCGGCGCCTGTATGAGCAGCACGGCATGGCCCTGATCCGCCGCGAGGAGCTTTAGCGCCGGGTCTGCCAGAACTCCTGCGCCAGCGAGCGCAGGCTTGCAGCCAGGTCGGCCACATCCCCCGAATGGCGCTGGCTTTGCTGGCCGGCATCCACCGTCACCTCGCAGGCACTGCGAATCCCGGCGATATTGCGGTTGATGTCTTCGCTGACCACACTTTGTTCCTCGACCGCGGCGGCGATCTGAACGCTCATCTCGGTAATTTTCTGCACTTGCAGGCTGATCCCGTCCAGCGCACAACTGGCCATCTGCGTTTGGTTAACGCTGTTTTGCGCATACTCACTGCTTTGCTGCATCACCTGCACCGCCGCCTGCGCGCCTTCTTGCAGGGCACTGATCATGGCCTGGATTTCACAGGTCGATTGCTGCGTACGCTGGGCCAGGCCGCGCACTTCATCGGCCACAACGGCAAAGCCACGGCCCTGATCGCCCGCCCGTGCCGCCTCGATGGCAGCGTTGAGCGCCAGCAGATTGGTTTGCTCGGCAATACTGCGGATCACCTCCAGCACCGAGGAAATATCGCTGCTGTGGCTTTGCAGGTGATGCACCACCTCGGTGGCCCGTTCCAGCTCCGATGCCAGGTGCTGCACCGTGCTGCGGCTTTGCATCACCAGTTGGTGGCCTTCACGGGTTTCGATCTGCACCTGGTCGGCGGTTTGCGACGCCTGCTGGGCATGGGTTGCAACTTGCGCCACGCTGGCCGCCATTTCGTTGATGGCAGTGGCCACCTGGTCGGTCTCCAGTTGCTGGCTCAAGGTGCTGGCGTGGCTGCTTTGCAGGTGCTGAACCAGCTCGCCGGCGTGCCCGGCCAACCGCTGCGAGGCATCGCCGATACGCCCCACCACCGCGCCGACCTGCGCCTGCAGCATGTGCAGGGCAAACTCGATCTGGCCGAACTCATCACGGCGCCCGGTATAAATCTGCTGGCTCAAGGGGTTGTCGCCCACGTCTTTGGCGCGACGGGTCAAGGCATGCAAAGGCCGCAACATCCAGGCGATGGCGGCCGAACTCAACAGACTGCCCAGCAACCAGATCACCAGCCCGGCCCGGACGTCGACGCTGGCCAGCAACAGCGTGCCCACGGCGGTGACGGCGCCAAAGACGGCACTCACAAACAACGCCAGCTTGCCCCCCAGCCCCAGGCGCACCCCCACCGGCAGCAGCGGCTTGCGCCCGGCACGCAGGGCGGCGTAATGCGCCTCGGCAACCACGACCCGCTCGGGCGCAGGCTGGGTGCGCACGGATTGGTACTCGACGGTCTCGCCGTTTTGCATGACCGGCGTGACATAGGCGCTGACCCAGTAATGGTCGCCGTTTTTACAGCGGTTTTTCACCATGCCCATCCACGAACGCCCGGCCTTGAGGGTCTGCCACATATGGCTGAAGGCGGCGGCGGGCATGTCGGGGTGGCGCAGCAGATTGTGCGGGGAGCCCAGCAACTCGCTCAGCTCGTAGCCGCTGACCTGGATAAAGTCAGGGTTGGCGTAGGTGATGGTACTGTCGAGATCGGTGGTGGAGAGGATATTGGCGTCGGGGGCAAAATCAACGGATCGGCCGGTAATCGGTAGATTGATTTTCATGTCAGGCGCGCTCGGATTGTTAGGGAAGAGTCGGCAGGGTCGTCGACTCTAAGCGCACCTATTAAGCAAATACTGATCTGGCGCATGACTAAATGAGTTAATCAGGCCTGAACAAACACTAATGGCATATTGCCACTTTTTGGGGCATAAAATCAGCGTTTGCCCATGGTTTTACGGGTGCCATGAGGGGGAGCGTTCGGGGTTTTATCGTGACCGCCGAGGCCGCTTTTCTGGTAATACGCCTTGCCCTGGGACTTGGCCTTGGCAAACTCGGAAGGCTTGAACGGGAAGGTGAACGCAGGAATTACCGGTTTTTCCGGGGTATCGAGGTTCTCGGCGCTCACGTCATCAGGAGCGGTCGTTTGTGTAGGAGAAGTCATGAAAGCTCCGAAATACGGGAATTAAACAGGCCAAGTGGCGCAATGCCGCGCAGTATACCTGCGCGCCCTGTATGCGTTGCACTCGCTGGTCGTAAAAAATCACCCAACATTGCCCCACACCTTGTGGGAGCGAGCCCATTTCTGCGCCAGCTGTCAGTAATGTCAGTTAGCCGTCACTGTACTGACCGGGTTCACAGGCTATAACCCTTATATAAGCCCTTACTCCACGCACATGGCGTTTATCCCGCATGCCCAATAACACCAAAAAAATCTTGCTGGGCACGCTGGTGATTGCCCTGATCGGTACGGGTATCTTGTGGTTGAACCGACCTGCTCCCGAAAAATCAGGGGCAGGTGCCCCCATACCGGTACGGGTTGCCCATGTGCAGCAACAGGATGTACCGCGCTATATCAACGGGATTGGCGCCGTCCTGTCGCTGCACAGCGTAGTTATCCGCCCGCAAATCGACGGCATCCTCACTGATATTCGGGTCAAGGAAGGCCAGACGGTCAACGCGGGCGATCTGCTGGCGACACTCGATGACCGCTCGATCAAGGCCAGCCTCGATCAGGCCAGGGCCCAGCTGGGGCAGAATCAGGCACAACTGCAAGTGGCACTGGTCGACCTCAAGCGCTACCAGTTGTTAAGCGTGGACAATGGCGTGTCCAGGCAAACCCTCGATCAGCAACAAGCCCTGGTCAATCAGCTCAAGGCTTCGGCACAGGGTGACCAGGCAACCATTGCGGCCGCGCAGGTGCAGTTGTCCTATACGCAAATACAGTCTCCGGTCAGCGGGCGCGTGGGCATTCGTGCGGTGGATGCAGGCAATTTCCTGCGGGTCAGCGATGCCCAGGGGCTGTTTTCCGTGACCCAGATTGATCCCATTGCCGTGGAGTTCTCCCTGCCCCAGCAGCAATTGCCCCTGCTCCACGAACTGCTTGCGGCCAAGGAGCCGGCCCGGGTCAAGGCCTTTATCGGCAATGCCGACAACAGCGGTACACCTCTGGGCGAGGGCCGCCTGAGCCTGATCGACAATCAGGTCGCAGCGACCACCGGCACCATCAAGGCCAAAGCGCAGTTCGACAACCCCACGCAAAGCCTGTGGCCTGGCCAACTGGTCAATGTCGAGGTCCAGACCGGCCTGCAGCGCGACGCGCTGGTGGTGCCACCGCAGGTGGTGCAGCGCGGGCTGGATAATTACTTCGTCTACCGGATCAACGGCGACAAGGTCGAAACCGTCCCGGTGCAGTTGACGTTTCAGGACACCGAACTGAGCATCATCACCGGGGTGAACCCCGGCGATGCGCTGGTCAGCGATGGCCAGTCGCGGCTCAAGCCCGGCGCGCGGGTTGAAGTGCTGAGCGAGCCTGCTGCCGCCCGGGTGCAGCCATGACCCGTAGCCGCTCGCTGTCCGCCTGGTGTGTCGATCACCCGGTGGCCACCGTACTGCTGACCTTCGCCCTGGTGCTGGTGGGCTTGATTGCCTTCCCCCAGTTGCCCGTGGCGCCCTTGCCCGAAGCGGAATTCCCGACCATTCAGGTCTCGGCGCAACTGCCCGGCGCCAGCCCGGACACTATGGCCTCATCGGTGGCCACACCGCTGGAGGTGCAATTCAGCGCCATCCCCGGCATGACCCAGATGACCTCCAGCAGCGCACTGGGCTCGACCACCCTGACCCTGCAATTCACCCTCAACAAAAGCATCGATACCGCCGCCCAGGAAGTACAGGCGGCGATCAACACCGCGTCCGGCAAACTGCCCAAGGACATGCCCACCCTGCCCACCTGGAAGAAGGTCAACCCGGCCGACAGCCCGGTGCTGATCCTCAGCATCAGCTCACTGCAAATGCCCGGCACCGAGCTGAGCGATTACGTTGAAACCCTGCTGGCCCGGCAAATCAGCCAGATCGACGGCGTAGGCCTGATCAATATCACCGGCCAGCAGCGCCCGGCAATCCGCGTGCAGGCCTCGGCCGACAAACTGGCCGCCATCGGCCTGACCCTCTCCGATATCCGCCTGGCCATCCAGCAAACCAGCCTCAACCTGGCCAAGGGCGCGCTGTATGGCCCGTCGAGCATTTCCACACTTTCGACCAACGACCAGTTGTTCGACGCGGATGAATACGGCCAGTTGATCGTCTCGTACAAGGACGGCGCCCCCGTGCAGTTGCGCGACGTGGCGCGAGTCATCAACGGCTCCGAGAACGACTATGTACAGGCCTGGTCGGGCCATCAGCCGGGGCTCAACCTGGTGATTTCGCGCCAGCCGGGGGCCAATATCGTCGACACCGTGGACCGTATCCAGGCCGCCCTGCCCGGCCTGCAGGCCATGCTTCCGGCCTCGGTCGAGGTCACGGTGCTGAGCGACCGCACCAAGACCATCCGCGCCTCCCTGCATGAGGTGGAGGTCACCCTGCTGATCGCCGTACTGTTGGTGATTGCGGTGATGGCGCTGTTTTTGCGCCAGTGGTCAGCCACCCTGATCGTGTCGGCAGTGCTCGGTGTATCGCTGATCGCCAGCTTCGCGCTGATGTATGTGCTGGGCTTTAGCCTCAATAACCTGACGCTGGTGGCGATTGTGGTGGCCGTGGGGTTTGTGGTCGACGATGCCATTGTGGTGGTGGAGAACATCCACCGCCACCTGGAGGCTGGCGAAAGCATGCGCGATGCAGCGATCAAGGGCGCCAGCGAGATCGGCTTTACCGTGGTGTCCATCAGCTTCTCGCTGGTGGCGGCATTTATCCCGCTGCTGTTTATGGGCGGGGTGGTCGGGCGGCTGTTCAAGGAATTTGCCCTGACCGCGACCTCGACCATCATGATTTCGGTGCTGGTGTCACTGACCCTCGCGCCGACCCTGGCCGCGCTGTTTATGCGCTCACCGGTACACCAGCCCGATGCCAAACCGGGCTTTGGCGAGCGTCTGCTGGCCCTGTATGACAAGGGCCTGAAGCGGGCCCTGGCGCACCAGCGGCTGATGCTGGGGATTTTCGCCGTGACCCTGGGCATGGCGATTGCCGGTTATGTGCTGATCCCCAAGGGCTTCTTCCCGGTGCAGGACACCGGTTTTGTGCTTGGCACCACTGAGGCGGCATCCGACATTTCATTCCCGGACATGACGCAAAAACATCTGGCGCTGGCCGAGATCATCGGCAACGACCCGGCCGTGCAGGCGTTCTCCCATGCCGTGGGCGTGACCGGCAGTAACCAGACCATCGCCAACGGCCGCTTCTGGATTGCCCTCAAGGACCGTGGCGAGCGCGATGTGTCGGCCAGCGAGTTTATCGACCGCATCCGCCCGCAACTGGCCAAGGTGCCGGGGATCGTGCTGTACCTGCGCGCGGGCCAGGACATCAACCTCAGCTCCGGCCCCAGCCGCAGCCAGTACCAATATGTGCTCAAGAGCAACGACGGGCCGACGCTCACCACCTGGACCCAGCGCCTGACCGAAAAACTGCGCGCCAACCCGGCCTTCCGCGACCTCTCCAACGACCTGCAACTGGGCGGCAGCATCACCCATATCAGCATCGACCGTAATGCTGCAGCCCGCTTTGGTCTTACGGCCACCGATGTCGACGAGGCGCTGTACGACGCCTTCGGCCAGCGTCAGGTCAATGAGTTCCAGACCGAGACCAACCAGTACAACGTGATCCTGGAAGTCGACGCACAGCAGCGCGGCAAAGCCGAAAGCCTCAATTACTTCTACCTGCGCTCGCCGCTGACCGGGGATATGGTGCCGTTGTCGGCCGTGGCCAAGGTCGATGCGCCCATCAGCGGGCCGTTGTCCATCAGCCATGACGGCATGTTCCCGGCCGCCAACCTGTCGTTCAACCTCGCGCCCGGCGTGGCCCTGGGTGATGCGGTGCTGATGCTCAATCAGGCGAAAAACGACATCGGCATGCCGAGCACCATCAGCGGCAATTTCCAGGGCGCGGCCCAGGCCTTTCAAAGTTCGCTGGCCAGCCAGCCCTGGTTGATCCTCGCGGCGCTGGTGGCGGTGTACATCATTCTCGGTGTGCTGTACGAGAGCTTCGTGCATCCGCTGACGATCATCTCCACCCTGCCATCGGCCGGGCTCGGCGCGCTGCTGATGCTGTGGATATGTGGCCAGGACTTTTCGATCATGGCGCTGATCGGGCTGGTATTGCTGATCGGCATCGTCAAGAAAAACGGCATCCTGATGATCGACTTTGCCCTCGATGCCCAGCGCAGCCGTGGCCTGAGCCCCGAAGACGCCATCTATCAGGCGTGCCTTACGCGGTTTCGGCCGATCATCATGACCACCCTGGCGGCCCTGCTTGGCGCCCTGCCGCTGATGCTCGGCTACGGCACCGGCGCCGAACTGCGCCAGCCCCTGGGGATTGCCGTGGTCGGCGGGCTGCTGGTGAGCCAGGCGCTGACGCTGTTTACCACGCCGGTCATATACTTGTGGCTTGAGCGACTGTTCCATCGTTCCAAACCCGTCAGCTTGCTGGCGAACGATCACTGAGGCGGGTTATGCGCGTTCTGATTATTGAAGATGAAGAAAAAACCGCCGACTACCTGCACCGCGGGTTGACCGAGCAAGGCTATACGGTGGATGTGGCCCGCGATGGCATCGAGGGGCTGCACCTGGCGATGGAAAGTGATTACGCGGTGATCGTGCTCGATGTCATGCTCCCGGGGCTCGACGGCTTTGGCGTGCTGCGGGCCTTGCGCGCGCGCAAGCAAACCCCGGTGATCATGCTCACCGCCCGCGAGCGGGTCGAAGACCGCATACGCGGATTGCGTGACGGTGCCGATGACTATCTGGGCAAACCGTTTTCGTTTCTCGAACTGGTCGCCCGCCTGCAAGCCCTGACCCGTCGCAGCGGCGGCCACGAGCCGGTGCAGGTGAGCGTCGACGACCTGTGGATAGATTTGATCAGCCGCAAGGCTACCCGCGCCGGCGCCCGCCTGGACCTGACGGCCAAGGAGTTTTCATTGCTCAGCGTACTGGCGCGGCGTCAGGGCGAGATCCTGTCCAAGACCGCCATTGCCGAGATGGTCTGGGACATCAACTTCGACAGTGACGCCAACGTGGTCGAAGTGGCGATCAAGCGCTTGCGCGCCAAACTCGACGGGCCATTCGAGCACAAGCTGCTGCACACCATTCGCGGCATGGGCTATGTGCTGGAGCGGCGCAGTGTTTAAGCGACTCACGGCCTTGAACTCCATCGCCCTGCGTTTGAGTGCGATGTTCGCCCTGGTGGCGTTGCTGGTGTTTGTATTGATCGGCGGGGCGCTGTACCAGCAGGTCGACAAAAGCATCGGCCGCTTGCCTGAAGCAGAACTGGATGCGCGCTATAGCGTGCTGGAGTCGTCGCTCAATCGCTACGGCAACCCCGAGCACTGGGCCAAGATAAGCAGCAAGCTCAAGCTGCTCAGCGAGGAAGACAAACGCATCCGCTTTTGGGCCATTGGCAGCGACCCGGCCTATGAATACGGCAACCCCGACGCCGCGGTGCGCGCATTCGCCCAGGGCCCGCCGGGCGTGCGGGACTTGCGCCTGCCCGGCGAGGCTTACCCGTTCAAGGTGCTGAGCAGCGAAATACCCGCCAAGGAACAGCGCCCGGCCCTGCGCTTTCTGATTGCCATCGACACCCAGACCTTTCGCCAGACCCAGCATCACCTACTGATTGCGCTGGTCAGCCTGGCGAGCATCGGCGTGCTGCTGGCCTCCTTGCTCGGCTATTGGGTGGCGCGCATCGGTCTCAAGCCACTGGTCAAGCTGTCTGAGGCCGCGCAAAAACTGGCACCGCCGCACTTGTCCGGGCGCTTGCACCTGGCGCCCCTGGCGCCGGAGCTGGACCAACTGGTCAGCGCCTTCAACTCGACCCTGGACCGCGTGGAGCAGGCCTGGACCCGGCTGGAGTCGTTCAATGCCGACGTGGCCCATGAACTGCGCTCACCGCTGACCAACCTGATTGGCCAGACCCAGGTGGCGCTGACCCGAGGGCGTTCGGCCGAGCATTACTTTGAGGTGCTGCAATCCAACCTTGAAGAGCTGGAACGGCTGCGCAATATCATCAACGACATGCTGTTCCTGGCGAGCGCCGACCAGGGCAGCAAGGCCAGCAAACTGACCAGCGCGTCGCTGGCTGACGAAGTGGCGACGACCCTGGAATACCTGGAGTTCATTCTTGAGGATGCGCGGGTGGAAGTACGGGTCAGCGGCAATGCCCGGGTCAATATCGAGAAGGCCCACCTGCGTCGGGCGCTGATCAACCTGCTGAACAATGCCGTACAGCACACCGAAGCCGGACAAGTGATCGAGATCTTGATCGAGCAAAACGCCGGACAAGCCATGATCAGCATCAGCAATCCGGGCCAGCCGATTGCCGAAGAGCATTTGCCGCATTTGTTCGAGCGTTTCTATCGTGTAGACGCCGCCCGCCACAACAGCGGCGCCAACCACGGGCTGGGGTTGGCCATCGTCAAGGCGATTGCACAGATGCATGCAGGTGAGGTGTTTGTGCACAGCGGTGGCGGGCGCAATACGTTCGGGTTGTATTTGCCCGTTTGACCTGTCGCCCTGTAGCAGCTGCCGAGGAACGAAGGCTGCGTTCGGCGGCGAAGCCGTCGTAAAGTCAGATTCCACGTTTTTCCTGAAAAAACCGTGCATTCAGGATTTACGAGCGCTTCGCACTCGAACGCAGCCTCGTTCCTTCGGCAGCTGCTACAACGCTCTAGCCCGCCGCCCTTAGCATTTGTTACCCAAAACGCAAAAGTCCTTGTCGAAAACATGGCTTTTTCGCCCCCGCCTGGCGCTATAGATTTAACCCATCACACAGCACTTGCTCAGCAAGAAGGTCTTTGAAATGTCCAGCAGTATGGGTATGGCTAGCGTTTTCGTTTTGTCGTCTTTGTTGTTGTCGCCCCTGGCCATGGCGGAAGAATCCCCTGCCTTCGTCGCACAAAATGCGGCCCGCGCAGCCACGTTTGAACAGCACCAGGCAGAGCTGACCGCACGCCATCAAAACGACGCAAAACCTCAGCCTGAACAGGCTAAAGCCAGCGCCAGCGATGATGTCCAGGACAGCTGAACGCACACCCGCAGACTTCCCGACCCAGTCAGTCACGGCCTACACATGTGACTGATTGTTTCAAAAGCCGCTATCATAGCGGCTTTTTTTTGTTTTAAAAAAACATGCCCGGCACTGGCATGCCCTCAAACAAGAACAGAATTTGCAAAGAAAATAAAAACTGCCGCCACTCTCAAGGAGCAACAAACTGGTGAAGACATCACTCAAACTCAGTCCGTTATTCATTGCCCTGGCTGCAACGATCCCAACCTTCGCCCACGCCGATGACGACGCTACCCAAGACGGTTTTGTCGAAGGTTCCAGCCTCAAGATTCACGCCCGCAACTACTATATGAACCACGATATCCGCAGCCCCCATGCCGATGACAGCAAGGAATGGGGCCAGGGCTTTATCGGCAAGTTCGAGTCGGGCTTCACCCAGGGCACCGTCGGCTTCGGCCTGGATGCCTATGGCCTGCTCGGGCTCAAGCTCGATGGCGGCGGCGGCACCGATGGCAGCAGCATCCTGCCGGTCAGCGATGGCAACGGCAAAGCGCCCACCGCCTTTTCGTCTGCCGGTGCCGCGCTGAAAATGCGCGCCTTCGATACCGTGCTTAAAGCCGGCGACATGTTCCTCACCAACCCGGTGATCGCCGGCGGTGAAACCCGCATGCTGCCGCAGACCTTTCGCGGTGTCAGCCTGACCAACACCAGCTTCGAGGGCTGGATGTTCGAAGGCGGCCAGGTCAGTTTCGACAAGCCCTACAACCAGAGCGGCATGCGTCGCCTGACCACCACCTACGGTGACCTGGGCGACCAGACCAGCAAGCACATCACCTGGGCCGGTGCGTCCTGGAGCGGCGTGCCGGAGATCACCAGCAACCTGTACGCGGCCCAGTTGCAGGACATCTGGAACCAGTACTACTACGACTTCGACTACACCCATACGCTGAGCGAGGGCGTCACCCTCAACCCCGGCCTGCACTTCTATCACACCCAGGACACCGGCAAGGCGCTGCTGGGCGATATCGACAACAACACCTTCAGCCTGCACCTGGCCCTGGGCATCGACGGCCACAAGGTGACGGCGGTGTACCAGCGGGTCAACGGCAACACGCCCTTTGACTATATCTATCAGGGCGACAGCGTTTACCTGGACAACTCGCAGCAGTACTCGGACTTCAACGGCCCCAACGAGCGTTCCTGGAAGCTGCAATACGACTATGACTTTGCCGGCCTGGGCATCGCCGGCCTCACAGCCAGTGCGTCGTACTCACGCGGTGAGCTGGACCTGACCAAGGCGGATCCCAACAGCATCGGCTATAGCAACTGGTACAACCCCGAGGGCAAGAATGCCCATCACTGGGAACGTGACCTGGGGCTCAAATACGTGATTCAGGAAGGCAAGGCCAAGGACCTGGCAGTGACCCTGCGCTGGGCCACCAACCGCGGCAACACCGCGTACCAGAGCGTGGATAACGATGTTGATGAGTACCGGGTAATCGTCGACTATCCTATTGATGTGTTCTAATCCATGACCAAAGGGCCAGCTTTTAAGCTGGCCTTTTTATATGATTGCATTCATTTTATGGGGCCGCACCCAGGGCGACAGCGAGCATGGCCATCAAGCATATCTTGCGCAATAACGTGCTCACCCTACGCCTGCTGATCGGCGCTACAACCGTTTCAATCATTGTTATTTTGAGCATCGTCAGCTTCCTGCTGGTGCGCGAACACCGCACTGCCGAACTGGCCGCCATCCGCACCTCACTCAATATCGTGCAACTGGTCGGGCGAGACGTTCAAAACACCGTCAACCTCTACGATTCGGCACTGAATACACTGATCGACGTATCAAAGCGCAGCGACCTGAGCAGTGTCTCCCAGCCGCTGCAACACATGCTGTTGTTCGACAAAGCCGAACAGACCCCGGCCAATGGCGGTTTTTACCTGCTCAATGACCAGGGCGACCTGGTGGCCGATTCCCGCACACTAGCCCCCCCAAAGTGAACTTCAGCCACTGGCCAAGTTTTGTGGAACACCGTGACTCCACCAGCGACAACCTGTTTATTTCCCACCCTTTTGATTCGGCCGAAAACCAGGGCGCGTGCTGCATCAGCTTCAGCCGGCGGATCTCCGGCCCTGATGGCAGGTTTCTCGGCGTGGCGGTGGCGCAGATGAAGCTGGACTATTTCAAGACCCTGTTCCAGCGATTGGTCCTGGAACCCCACGGCTTTATCCGGCTGATCAGCACCGATGGCACACCACTGACCCAGCACCCCGAACCCGACGCTGCCGACGCGCACACCAACCTGAGCAACAACCCCGTGTTTATCCGCTTCCTGCAGGAACACAGGGGCAGTTTTATCGCCCTCTCCAGCATTGATGGCGAAGAGCGGCTCTACAATTTCTCCGAGGTCGGGGACCTGCCGCTGATTGTGGTGGTCTCACTGGCCACTGACGATGTATTCAGCGCCTGGAGGCGCAACGCCATTTTGGTGGGTATCGGTACGCTGTTGTTATGTGGCGCCCTGCTGATGCTCACCTGGTTGCTGGGCCGTGAATTGCAATTGCGCCAACGCGCCGAGCGCCAGCTCGAGGCGCTGGCAACCACCGACCCGCTGACCGGGCTGGCCAACCGACGCAAGCTGGACCAGACCCTGGAACAGGAATGGCGACGGGCACAGCGCTCAGGCAAACCGCTGTCGCTGATCATGTTTGACATTGACCACTTCAAGAACTTCAACGACACCTATGGTCATCAGGACGGGGACGAGGCCCTGAAGCGTGTGGCGCGGACAATCCGGCACTGCATGCACCGCTCCACCGATCTGGCGGCCCGTTACGGTGGCGAAGAGTTTGCCGTTGTGCTGACCGATACCGATGCCAGTGGCGCGTACAACCTGGCGCAAAGTATTCGCCAGGCAGTCGAGCAACTGGAACCGTTGACGCCCTCCCATCGCCGGCTCACCACCAGCATGGGGGTCAGTACTCGCCAGGTGAAACCTGGCGACCAGCTTGCAGGCTTGATCAACAGCGCCGATCAGGCCCTGTATCAAGCCAAGAAGGCCGGGCGCAATTGCGTCATCAGTGCCCCAGAGTTGTCCTGAGTGAGTATCCGCCTTGAATGAAAGGCCCGTTGTGCATGGTGTTTTCTTCAGAGGGTCAAGCCATTAAATATCATCTGCGCACACCGGTTATCACCCGCCGCATGCTGGTCTGGGCCAGCGCCTTGTCGGTGGTCACGATCCTGAGCATCGTCGGCTACCTGCTGGTCAGGGAGTATCGCAATACCGAAGATGATGCGGCGCGCTCTGCGTTGAATATCGTGCAGCTGATCAGCCGTGACATCCGCAATACCCTGTCCACCTATGATTCAGCGCTCAACAGCCTGGTCAGCCTGGTGCAAAGCCAGGCGCTGGCCTCGCTTTCGCCGCAGACGCAACAGCCCCTGCTGTTCGACAGAGCCGCCGAGGCGCCGTCCAATGCCGGCTTTTTTGTGCTGGATGCCGAAGGCAAGGTAATTGCCGGCTCACGCCCGGTCGTCCCCCTGCTCGACAACGCCCGCCAGCAGTCCTGGTTCAAGGTTCACCTCAAGGCGCAAAGCGAAGGCATCTTTATCAGCCGCCCCCTGCCTGCCAGCGACACCCCCAATGACTGGACCCTGGTACTCAGCCGCAGGATCACTGCCCCCGACGGCAAGTTTGGCGGCGTCGCCGTGGCCCTGATGAAGCTGAGTTACTTTCACAACCTGTTTCGCGGCCTGGACCTGGGGCCTACCGGCAATATCAGCCTGGTCAGCACCGAAGGCATCATGCTGATCCAGTACCCGGCCACCACCATGTTCTATACCGGCCAGGGCCTGGGGCACACGCCGATCTTCCTGCGCTTTTTAACCGAGCGCTACGGCAGCTTTACTGCCGTATCCGGCATCTATCACCTGCAGCGCCTCTACAACTTTGCCCAGGTCAGCGAGCTGCCGCTGCTGGTGGTGGTGGCCTTGTCCACCGAGCATATTTTCAGCAACTGGCGGCACACCGCCCTGCTGATCGGCAGCGCAACCCTGCTGCTGTGCCTGGGCTTGCTGTGGCTGACCTGGCTGCTGGTGCGCGAACTGCGCCTGCGCCAGCGCGCTGAAGGCGAACTCGCCGCCCTGGCCGCCACCGACCCGCTGACCGGGCTGGCCAACCGACGCATGCTGGACAAGACCCTGGATCTGGAATGGCGCCGCGCACAGCGCTCGGGGGCGCCACTGTCACTGATCATGATTGATATCGACCACTTCAAGGCCTTCAATGACAACTACGGCCACCAGGCCGGGGATGAAGCCCTGCGCCAGGTAGCACAGACCATCAAGGCCAATGTGCGCCGCCCCGCAGACCTGGCGGCGCGCTATGGCGGTGAAGAGTTTGCAGTGGTGCTGACCGAAACCGACGCGGCGGGCACGCGCCTGCTGGCCGAAAAAATTCGCGCCGCGGTCGAGCAGATGGAACCCGCCAACCCCGACACCCCGAAACTGACCATCAGCCTGGGTGCCTGCACCCGCTACGCCAAACCCGGTGACGATCAGGAGCAACTGCTCAGAACCGCCGACAAGGCGCTCTACCAGGCGAAAAAACGCGGGCGCAACCGGGTCATGGACATCAATGAAACCGGGGTCAATGCCCTGATACCCAAACCCGCGCCATAAAAAAAGGCCACCCGAGGGTGGCCTTCAAAAACTAGAGAAAGAAGTTTTACTTAAACTGCCGCAACCGGACGCATGTACGAAATCGGTGCAGTGCTGGCATCTTCAAAGGTCACGACTTCCCATGCATCAGTCTCTTCAAGCAGCTTGCGAATCAGCTGGTTGTTCAGAGCATGGCCAGACTTGAAGCCCTTGAATTCACCGATCAGGCTATTGCCCAACAGGTAAAGGTCGCCAATTGCGTCGAGGATCTTGTGCTTCACGAATTCGTCTTCATAGCGAAGGCCGTCTTCGTTCAGTACACCATCCGCGTCCACCACGATGGCGTTTTCAACGCTACCGCCGAGTGCGAGGTTGTGCTTGCGCAGGTACTCGATATCACTCATGAAACCAAAGGTGCGTGCGCGGCTGACTTCTTTTACAAACGAAGTGCTGGAAAAATCCACGGTTGCACTTTGGGTGCGGTTACGGAAAACCGGGTGATCGAAATCGATCTCGAAGCTCACCTTGAACCCTTCGAAAGGGACGAAAGTGGCGCGCTTGTCGCCATCTTCCACTGTCACTTCACGCAGGATGCGGATGAACTTCTTCGGCGCGTCCTGTTCTTCCAGGCCGGCAGATTGAATCAAGAACACGAAAGGTCCGGCGCTACCGTCCATAATCGGGACTTCAGACGCGGAGAGTTCGACGTAGGCGTTATCGATCCCCAGGCCAGCCATGGCCGAGAGCAGGTGCTCTACCGTGTCTACTTTTACGTCGCCGTTGACCAACGTGGTCGACATCGTTGTCTCGCCGACGTTTTCCGCGCGCGCAGGGATCTGCACAACAGGGTCAAGGTCTGCACGACAAAACACGATGCCGGTGTCCACAGGCGCAGGCTTGAGGGTCAGGTAGACCTTCTCACCGGAGTGCAGGCCGACACCTGTGGCACGGATAATATTTTTCAGGGTGCGTTGTTTAATCATGGCATTGGCCGCTTCAGCGCAAATTGCGAACTGGTATCAACAAAGGCTGGCGATAATAGCAGACCGAGCCTTTGCTGAACACCAATCACCTTAATCCCCCTGATTGATTTCATTAATCAGCCTGACGACGCAGGAAAGCCGGGATGTCCAGGTAATCCAGATCGTCTTGCGGGTTGAGCTTGGCAGCGGTTGTCGCGCCTTGCTGGGCCTGATTACGCATCACAGTCGGGCGGTCCAGATCACGGTAGTTGACCACCGGTTGTTCCTGACGCTCGGTACGCGCTTCCTGACGAACAGGGGCGCTGTGTGCCGAAGAAGCTGCGTAGGACGCTTGCAGGGTGTTGTCGACAACCTTGACCGGCTTCTCGATTTTTGCACCCAGACCTGTAGCAACCACGGTGACATGCAGCTCGTCGCGCATGTCCGGGTCGATAACAGTACCGACCTTGACCATCGCGTGCTCCGAAGCGAAGGCTTCGATGATGCTGCCCACGTCGGAGTACTCACCCAGGGACAGGTCAGGGCCGGCGGTGATGTTCACCAGGATGCCGCGAGCGCCTTCCAGGTTCACGTCTTCGAGCAACGGGTTGCGGATGGCCGCTTCGGTCGCTTCGCGAGCACGGTTCGGACCGCTGGCGCAGCCAGTGCCCATCATCGCCATACCCATTTCGCTCATCACGGTACGCACGTCGGCAAAGTCGACGTTGATCATACCCGGACGCTTGATGATGTCGGAGATACCGCGAACGGCACCGGCCAGTACGTCATCGGCCTTGGCGAACGCAGACAGCAGGCTCGCGTCTTTGCCCAGGATGGTGAGCAGTTTTTCGTTCGGAATCGTGATCAACGAATCGACGCTTTCGGACAGCAGACGAATACCTTCGTCGGCGATCTGCATGCGCTTGCGACCTTCGAACGGGAACGGACGGGTCACCACCGCAACGGTGAGGATGCCCATTTCCTTGGCCACTTCAGCAATGATCGGCGCAGCACCGGTACCGGTACCACCGCCCATGCCCGTGGTGATGAACACCATGTTGGTGCCCTGCAACACTTCAGCGATGCGCTCGCGGTCTTCCAGGGCAGCCTGACGACCGACCTCAGGGTTCGCGCCGGCACCCAGGCCCTTGGTCACGCCAGTGCCCAGTTGCAGGATGGTCCGCGCACCAATGCTTTTGAGCGCTTGTGCATCAGTGTTGGCGCAGATGAATTCCACGCCTTCGATGTTGCTCTTAACCATGTGGTTAACAGCATTGCCACCGCCACCACCAACACCGATAACTTTAATTACCGGGCTTTGCGGGATGTTGTCTACGAGTTCGAACATGGTCCCTCTCCTTTCAGTTCTCTAGTTTTTTTCGCCTACTTCTACTGCTTTGAATCTGTTTACAGCTCAAGCTTTAAAAGTTGCCCTGCACCCAGCGCTTGAGGCGCTCAAGCACAGGGGCTTTTTGTTCGTCACTGCTGTAGTTGTCGCGGTTGCTGATACCCGATATGGAGATACCGTCTGACTGCTTTTGCAGCCCGTACAGCAACAAGCCCACAGCGGTGGAGTAAATCGGATTGCGCACAACGTCGGTCAAGCCCTTGAAGCTGTGCGGCACGCCCAGACGCACCGGCATGTGGAAGATCTCTTCGGCCAGTTCGACCGCGCCTTCCATCTTTGAAGTACCACCGGTCAACACGATGCCCGCCGGGATCAGGTCTTCGTAACCGCTGCGACGCAGCTCGGCCTGAATCAGGGTGAACAGCTCGTCGTAACGCGGCTCGACCACTTCGGCCAGGGCCTGACGGGACAGTTCACGCGGTGGACGATCGCCCACGCTTGGCACCTTGATGGTTTCGCCGGCACCGGCCAGTTTGGCCAGGGCACAGGCGTAACGAATCTTGATTTCTTCGGCATACTGGGTGGGTGTACGCAGCGCCATCGCGATGTCGTTGGTCACCTGGTCACCCGCGATCGGGATCACCGCCGTGTGGCGGATCGCGCCTTCGGTGAAGATCGCGATGTCGGTGGTACCGCCGCCGATATCCACCAGGCACACGCCCAGTTCTTTTTCGTCATCGGTCAGCACCGAGTAGGCCGACGCCAGTTGCTCAAGGATGATGTCATCCACCTCGAGGCCACAGCGGCGTACGCACTTCTCGATGTTCTGGGCGGCATTCACGGCGCAGGTCACAACGTGGACCTTGGCTTCCAGACGCACGCCCGACATGCCCAGTGGCTCTCGCACGCCTTCCTGGTTGTCGATCACATAGTCCTGGGCCAGGGTGTGCAGCACACGCTGGTCAGCCGGGATCGCAACAGCCTGAGCCGCGTCGAGCACGCGCTCAAGGTCGGCGGTGCTGACTTCACGATCACGAATCGCCACGATGCCGTGGGAATTCAGGCTGCGGATGTGGTTGCCGGCCACGCCGACAAACGCCGAGTGAATCCGGCAACCGGCCATCAGCTGCGCTTCTTCGATAGCGCGCTGGATCGATTGCACGGTGGACTCGATGTTCACCACCACGCCTTTCTTCAGGCCCCGGGACGGATGCGTGCCAATACCGACGATTTCGATCGTACCGTCTTCACCGACCTCGCCCACCAGCGCCACCACTTTGGAGGTGCCGATATCGAGACCGACGATCATTTTTCCGCTTTGCACGTTTGCCATGGGTCCTGCCTCTTCTTAATTCTTCGCGACAGCGGGTTGGGCTATCGTGGGTGCCACAGGTTCCCGCCAGCCGACGGCCAATCCGTTGGCATAACGCAAATCGATGCGCGCTATGTTTGTAATCTGTTCTTTCAGCGTTTTTTCATAGATGGCTATGAAGCGACGCATTTTTTCTACCAGGTGATCGCGCCCCAACAGCAGCTCGATCCCAGGCCCTGCACTGCCGGCTCCGGTGGTCAGGAACCAGCTGCCGCGCTCACGCAATTCCAGCCGGACGATGGAAAAGCCCATCGGACGCAGCATCTGGCTCAACACCTGATACTGCTGCATCACCTGCTGCTGGGCCCGCTGGGGGCCAAACAGCTGTGGTAAATGTTCATAGTTGGCCAGCTCACGCGGGGTGAACGCCTGGCCCTGGTTGTTGAGCAGGGCTTCATCACCCCACCGCGCCACCGGCAGTTGCTCCTCAAGGCGGATCACCACCTGATCGGGCCACACACGGCGTACTTCGGCGTGGGCGATCCAGGGCATCTGCTCAAGCTCGGTGCGCATGCCGGCCAGGTCCACCGTGAAGAAGCTCGCCCCCACATACGGAGCAATACGCTGTTGCACGGCTTGCTGGCTGATATAGGTCAAGTCACCCTGCACATTGACATTGGTGATCGGCCGATCCGCATACGGCATCAAACGCTGCGCACCTTCGTAGGTGCCATACCCCAATGCCACCAACAGCACCGGCCAGAACAGGGCTTTCAAAAAGCCGAAATTGGCTTTTGGCAAACGCACCGACATCGGTTCTTTCGCCACCATCCGGCTGGCGCCACGCGGCACCGGCTTGCGGCCGGGAGCTGGTGGTTGATGACGAAGCGATGCACCTTGCATGGACTTAACCCCGCGCCTCTAGACTTGCCGCCAGAATCGACAGCACCAGCTGTTGGAAATCCAGACCCGCCGCCTTGGCCGCCATCGGCACCAGGCTGTGATCGGTCATGCCCGGCGCGGTGTTGACTTCCAGCAGCCAGAACTGGCCTGCGGTGTCCTGCATCACGTCCAGACGGCCCCAACCGGCAATGCCGATCGCCTCGCAGGCTTTCGCCGTGAGGTCCATGAGCTCTTGTTCCTTGGCACTGTCGAGGCCGCACGGGATCCGATACTGGGTATCGTTGGCCACGTACTTGGCGTCGTAGTCGTAAAAGCTGTGGGGCGTGCCCAGGGCAATCGGCGGCAATACCTGGTCACGCAGGGTGGCGATGGTGAACTCGGGACCGGTGATCCACTGCTCAACCAACACTTGCGAGTCGTACTTGCTGGCATCGGCCCACGCGACGATCAACTCGTCCACGTTACTCACTTTGGCCATACCGATACTTGAACCTTCATGAGCCGGTTTGACGATCAAAGGGAAGCTCAGTTCCTTGGCCGCAGAAATACAATCGGCTTCGCTGCTCAGCACTGCGTGACGTGGCGTTGGAATACCCAGGCTGTGCCACACCTGTTTGGTGCGCAACTTGTCCATCGCCAGCGCCGAAGCGAGGATGCCGCTGCCGGTGTAAGGAATGCCCAGGCATTCCAGCAGGCCTTGCATGCTGCCGTCTTCGCCGCCACGGCCGTGCAGGATGATAAATGCACGGTCGATTTTTTCGCTGGTGATGCGGGTGATGAAGTCATCACCCACGTCGATGCCGAACGCATCCACACCGGCGCTTTGCAGCGCGCCCAGCACGGCGTTGCCCGACTTCAGCGAGACTTCACGCTCAGCGCTTTTGCCGCCGAACAGCACGGCCACGCGGCCAAAATCGGCAGGGGCAATGGTCGAGAACAGATTGGCGTAGGCAGCAGTCATTTCAACGTTCCTTCACTGGTAGCGGCAACAGCGCCAGCGAACAGCGGGCTCTTGATAAGTTGTGGTGCCAGACGGCCGATATCGCCCGCCCCTTGGCACAACAGAATGTCGCCAGCACGCAGCAGCGGCTTGACGATCGGCGCCAGCTCAACGCCGCGCTCGATGTAGATCGGGTCCAACTGACCGCGCTGGCGGATGCTGTGGCACAGCTGGCGGCTGTCGGCACCCGGGATTGGCTCTTCGCCAGCCGGGTAGACTTCCATCAACAGCAGGACGTTGGCGTCGGCCAACACCTGGACGAAATCGTCGTACAGGTCACGAGTACGGCTGAAACGGTGCGGCTGGTACACCATCACCAGGCGGCGCTCAGGCCAGCCACCGCGCACGGCCTTGATCACGGCCGCGACTTCGGTCGGGTGGTGACCGTAGTCGTCGACCAGCATCACGCTGCCGCCCTCAACGGGCAGCTCGCCATAAACCTGGAAGCGTCGGCCCACACCCTCAAAGCCCGACAGGCCCTGAACGATGGCTTCATCACTGATGCCTTCATCGGAAGCAATGCAGATGGTGGCCAGGGCATTGAGCACGTTGTGGTTGCCCGGCATGTTGACCGATACATCCAGCGGCTCGCGATCCGGGCGCAACACGGTGAAGAAGGTTTGCATGCCCTGCTGGCGCACATTGATTGCACGCACGTCAGCGTTTTCGCTGAAGCCGTAGGTCACGGTGGGGCGCTTGACCAGCGGCAGGATTTCACGCACCACCGGGTCATCCAGGCACAGCACGGCCAGACCGTAGAACGGCAGGTTGTGCAGGAACTCGACAAAGGTCTTCTTCAGTTTGTTGAAGTCGCCTTCGTAGGTCGCCATATGGTCGGCATCGATATTGGTGACCACCGCAACCATCGGCTGCAGGTGCAGGAAGCTGGCATCGCTCTCATCTGCTTCGGCAATCAGGTAGCGGCTGGTGCCCAGCTGTGCATTGGTGCCTGCTGCATTCAGCCGGCCACCGATCACGAACGTCGGGTCCAGGCCACCAGCGGCGAACACCGAAGCCAACAGGCTGGTGGTGGTGGTTTTGCCGTGGGTGCCGGCAACGGCGATGCCGTGGCGGTAGCGCATCAGCTCGGCCAGCATCTCGGCGCGTGGCACCACTGGAATACGACGTTCCAGGGCATTGGCCACTTCGGGGTTGGAGGTGTTCACTGCGCTCGACACCACCAGTACATCGGCGTTGGCGGCGTTCTCGGCACGGTGGCCGATAAAGATGTGCGCACCGAACGATTCAAGGCGCTCGGTCACCGGCGATGCATTCAGGTCCGAACCTGACACTTCATAGCCCAGGTTGAGCAACACCTCGGCGATACCGCACATGCCCACGCCGCCGATACCGACGAAGTGGATGCGACGGATACGGCGCATTTCCGGTTGTGGCATAGCTTTTTGATTCTCAACCATTGGCCACCTCCAGGCAGATATCTACAACGTTGCGGGTCGCATCGGGTTTGGCCAGGCGGCGGGCATTGGCCGCCATGCTGTTGAGTCGTTCCGGTTGCATCAAAACCTCTGTCAGGCGTGCAGCCAGTTCGGCTGCGCCAGTTGTCGCTTGTGGCATCAGGAAGGCGGCGCCCTCGCGTGCCAAAAAGTCGGCGTTACGGCTCTGATGGTCATCAATCGCGTGGGGCAATGGCACCAGCAGCGATGGCAGACCGGCCGCAGCCAGTTCACTGACGGTCAGCGCGCCTGCGCGACAAACCACCAGGTCGGCCCAGCCATAGGCGTGGGCCATATCCTTGATAAAAGGCTGTACGTCAGCCTCGACGCCGACCGCGGCATAGCGCTCGGCGGTGATCTGGTCATGTTGCTTGCCGGCCTGATGGAACACTTCAGGGCGAATGTCCGCCGGCACCAGGGCTAGGGCTTCAGGCAACAACTTGTTCAGCGGCTCGGCGCCCAGGCTGCCGCCCAGCACCAGCAGGCGCGCCTTGCGCCCTTCGAGCGGCGCGCGTGGCGCCAGGGTAAACAGCTCGGGGCGTACCGGGTTGCCGGTGCTGCGCAGCGTGTCCGAGGCCGCAAAAGTGCCCGGGAAGGCTTCGCACACACGGCTGGTCATCGGCACCAGCAAACGGTTGGCCGTACCGGCAACCGCGTTCTGCTCGTGAATGATCACCGGCACGCCACAGGTTTTCGCCGCCAGCCCGCCAGGCCCGGTCACGTAACCACCAAACCCGAGCACGCAGACCGGCTTGAGCTGGCGAATGATCTTGCGCGCCTGGAACAGCGCCTTGAGCAGCACGAACGGCGCTTTGAGCAACGACAGCTTGCTCTTGCCACGCAAGCCCGCCACGTTGATCAGGTGCAGTTTGAAACCGGCCGGCTCGACCAGTTCGTTCTCGATGCCTCGGGGCGTACCGAGCCAGTGCACGGTGTAGCCACGGGCTTCGAATTCGCGGGCGCAGGCCAGCGCCGGGAACACGTGGCCACCGGTGCCGCCCGCCATGATCAGCACATTAGCGCCCATGGGTCGGCTCCTCTGCGAAGTCGCTTTCTTTGAAATCGGTCTCTTCACTGCCCAGGTGGGTACGGCTCTCCCACTCGATGCGCAGCAACAAGCCCATACACACGCAGCAAATCACCAGCGAGCTGCCGCCATAACTGAGGAACGGCAGGGTCAGGCCCTTGGTGGGCAGCAAGCCGACGTTTACCCCGATATTGATCAGGAACTGGCCGATCCACAGGAACGACAGGCCGTAGGCCATATAAGCCGAGAAATACTGTTTGGCGCGTTCGGCCCACATGCCGATATACATGCCGCGTACACACACGAACACAAACAGCGCCACGGTGAGCAGCGAACCGACCACACCCAGCTCTTCGGCCAGTACCGAGAACACGAAGTCGGTGTGCGCTTCAGGCAGGTAGAACTGCTTCTGTACGCTGTTGCCCAGGCCGACACCAAACCACTCGCCGCGACCGAAGGCGATCAGGGCCTGGGTCAACTGGTAGCCGGAGCCGAACTGGTCGGACCAGGGGTCGGTAAAGGTGATCAGACGGGCCATCCGGTACGGTTGTGCCTGAACCAGCACAAACACCGCGCCCACTGCCAGCGCCACCATCAGGGCGAAGCGGAACAGGCCCACACCGCCGAGGAACAACATGGCAGCCGCAGCGCCCATCATTACTACGGTGGCACCGAAGTCGGGTTCCATCAGCAGCAGGCCGGCCATCGGCAGCAGCACGATAAATGGCTTGAAAAAGCCCATCCAGCTTTCGCGCACTTCCTTTTGCTGGCGTACCAGATACCCCGCGAGGTAGATCACCACAAAGACCTTGGCGATTTCTGAAGGCTGCACGTTGAAGAAGCTGAAACCGATCCAGCGCATCGAGCCGTTTACCTCACGGCCAATGCCCGGGATCAGTACCGCCACCAGCAAGCCGAATGCACCGATCAGCAACATGAAGCCCATGCGTTGCCAGGTCGCGATCGGCACCATCATGGTCATGATGCACGCGCCCAGGCCGAGGACGATGTAAAACAGGTGGCGGATCATGTGGTACAGGGTGTTGCCCGACTGCAGCGCGGCAACTTCGGACGATGCCGAGGTGATCATTACCAGGCCCAGGCCGAGCAAGGCCAGGCAACCGGCCAGCAACGGGAAGTCGAGGTCGATGCCACGGCCTGTCACCAGCGGCGAGGGATAAGGCTTGAGGATGCCGAACATCATGCCAGCACCTCCACGGCGCGGGCGAACAACTGGCCGCGCTCTTCGTAGTTCTTGAACATGTCAAAACTGGCGCAGGCCGGCGACAGCAACACCGCATCACCCGGTTGGGCCAGGGTGCGGCTTTGCGCGATGGCTTCGTCCAGCGATGCAACGCGCACTTGCGGCACGGTGTCGCCCAGGGCGTCGGCGATCAGGCCGGCGTCACGGCCCATCAGCACCACGGCGCGGCAGTACTTGGCCACGGAATCATGCAGGCCGCTGAAATCGGCGCCCTTGCCGTCACCGCCGGCGATCAGCACCAGCTTGCCGTCCATGTCCATGCCCAGCCCTTCGATAGCGGCCAGCGCGGCACCGACGTTGGTGGCTTTTGAATCGTTGTAGTAGCTCACGCCGTCAAGCTCGCGCACCCACTGGCAGCGGTGCTCAAGGCCAGTGAAATTGCGCAGGCTGGCAAGCATGGCGTCGAATGGCAGACCCACCGCATGCCCCAGCGCCAGCGCCGCCAGGGCATTGGCCTGGTTGTGGGCGCCACGCACCTTCAGCTCGCGCACAGGCATCAGGTTCTGGAATTCAAAGGCGAGGTATTTCTCGCCGTTTTCTTCGCGCAGGCCAAAGGCCTTGAAGTCCGGCGCGCTCAGGCCGAAGGTCCAGCACGGCTGACCTTCGCTCATCAGCGGACGGGTCAGGGCATCCTGGCGGTTAACCACCACCTGGCGGGCGCCACGGAAAATCCGGTGCTTGGCCAGGTGATACGCAGGCAGGCCGCTGTAGCGGTCCATGTGGTCTTCGCTGACGTTGAGCACGGTGGCCACTTCAGCGCCCAGCTGGTTGGTGGTCTCCAGCTGGAAGCTCGACAGCTCCATGACGTACAGCTCGATCTCATCGCTGAGCAGGTCCAGCGCCGGCGTGCCGAGGTTGCCACCGACGGCCACGCGCTTGCCGGCTGCCGCGGCCATTTCGCCGACCAGGGTAGTCACGGTGCTTTTGGCATTGGAACCGCTGATTGCCACGATGGGTGCTTTCGCGTTACGCGCGAACAGGTCGATGTCGCCCGACAGCTTCACGCCACGCGCCGCTGCGGCTTGTAGGGCCGGTGTCGCCAGGGCCAGGCCGGGGCTCACGTAAAGCTCGTCGGCGCGGCACAGGAAGTCGACATCCAGCTCGCCACAACGCACTTCCACTTGCGGGTAGTCACGGCGCAGCGTGGCCAGCTCCGGCGGGTTTTCCCGCGTGTCTGCCACGGCAAACGACACGCCCCGCTGCGCCAGGAAGCGCACCAGGGACATGCCGCTCTTGCCGAGGCCGACAACGATGCGGAAGTGGTCAGAAGCGATCAGAGACACAGGTTCTACCTCAGCTTCAGTGTGGCAAGGCCAACCAGCACGAGGATCACGGTGATAATCCAGAAACGGACAATCACGCGCGGCTCAGGCCAGCCCTTGAGTTCAAAGTGGTGGTGAATCGGCGCCATGCGGAACACCCGCTTGCCGGTCAACTTGAAAGACGCTACCTGGATCACCACGGACAGGGTTTCCATCACGAACACACCGCCCATGATGAACAGCACGATTTCCTGACGCACGATCACGGCGATGGTGCCCAGGGCTGCGCCCAGCGCCAGTGCGCCGACGTCACCCATAAACACTTGTGCGGGGTAGGTGTTGAACCACAAAAAGCCGAGGCCGGCGCCAATCAATGCGCCGCAGAACACGATCAACTCACCCGCGCCCGGGACATACGGGATCAGCAGGTAATCAGCAAATTTCACGTTGCCCGACAGGTAGCAGAAGATCCCCAGCGCGCCGCCCACCATTACAGTGGGCATGATCGCCAGGCCGTCGAGGCCGTCAGTCAGGTTGACCGCGTTGCTCGAACCCACGATCACAAAGTAGGTGAGTACCACAAAGCCGATACCCAGCGGGATGCTGGCATCCTTGAGGATGGGCAGGATCAGGGTGGTTTCCACCGCGCTTGGCGCCGTGACGTACAAGAAGATCGCTGCACCCAGGCCGAAGACCGACTGCCAGAAATACTTCCAGCGGCTCGGCAGGCCACGGGAGTTTTTCTCGATGACCTTGCGGTAGTCGTCAACCCAGCCGATAGCGCCGAACAGCAGGGTCACGATCAGCACGACCCACACATAACGGTTGCTCAGGTCAGCCCACAACAGCGTGCTGATGGCGATGGCCGACAGAATCAGCGCGCCGCCCATGGTCGGGGTGCCGGATTTGGACAGGTGCGATTGCGGGCCGTCATTACGTACCGACTGGCCGATCTGACGGTTTTGCAGGGTGCGGATCATCCACGGCCCCAGGCACAGCGACAAGGTCAACGCGGTCAGCACCCCGAGAATCCCGCGCAGGGACAGGTACTGGAAGACCGCGAAGCCTTTGTAGAACTGTTGCAGATACTCCGCTAGCAGCAGCAGCATTAATGTTTCTCCCCGCTGGAACCGCACAGAGCCGCAACGACGTTTTCCATCGCAGCGCTACGCGAGCCCTTGATCAAAATAGTGGTGTTTGTTTCGTGCTCAGCGCGAAGCGCCTTGATCAGGTCAGCCTGATTGGCGAAGTGACGAGCCTGGTGTCCAAAAGCAGTGACGGCATGAGCCATCATGGGTCCCACCGCATAGAGCGCTGAAACTTTGTCGGCGGCATAAGCGCCTACTTCACGATGTCCTTGCTCCGCCCACTCACCCAGTTCGCCAATATCTCCGAGCACCAGGACGGTGCGGCCGGAAAAGGCGGCGAGTATATCAACGGCAGCACACATTGAGGTGGGGTTTGCGTTGTAAGTGTCATCAATAATTCGCAGGCCGCTTGCGGTCACTTGCGCAACGGCACGGCCCTTGACCGGCAACACCGCTTCAAGGCCGGTTTTGATGCCAAACAGCGACACGCCCAGGGCATGAGCAGCGGCCGCGGCGGCCAGTGCATTGGCCACGTTATGGGTGCCCAGCAAGTTAAGTTGTACCCGCTCGCTACCCAACGGGCTGTGCAAGGTGAAGCCCGGGCAGCCGCGAGCGTCACGGCTCAGGTCGCTGGCATAAAAGTCGGCTTGAGGGTTGCTCAGGGCAAAGCTCAGCACCTTGCGCCCCGCAGCCCGGTTGTTCCAGATGGCGAATGCCTTGTCATCCAGGTTCAGGACAGCGATGCCGTCGGCCTTCAGCCCTTCGATAATTTCGCCTTTGGCCTCGACAATTTTGTCCGGGCCACCGAACTCGCCCACATGGGCAGTGCCGGCATTGTTGAGCACGGCCACATGGGGCTGGGTCATGGCCACGGTATAGGCAATTTCGCCGACCCGCGAAGCACCCAGCTCAATGACCGCAGCCGTATGCTCGGCGGTCAGTTCGAGCAGCGTCAATGGCACGCCCAGATCGTTGTTCAGGTTGCCTTTGGTCGCCAGCACCGGGCCACGGGTGCGCAGGATGCAGGCGAGCATTTCTTTAACCGTGGTCTTGCCGCTGGAACCGGTGATGGCTGCGACCGGCTTGTCGTAGCCGGCACGATTGAGCGCACCCAGGCGCCCCAGTGCCTCGCGGGTATCCGCAACCACCAGCTGTGGCAGCGTTGATTCCGGCACTTCGCGCTCGACCAGGGCCGCAACGGCGCCCTTGGCGGCCACTTCATTCAGATAATCGTGACCGTCGAAGCGCGGCCCGGTCAGTGCGATAAACAGCTGACCCTTGGTGATCGCCCGGCTGTCGATGCTGACGCCATTGAACCGGCAGTCGGCCTCGACCACACGCCCTTGCAGGGCTGCGGCCACTTCACTTAGCAACAGAGGCTTAAGCATGGGCGGCCTCCCAGGCGTTCAGGGCTTTTTCGGCTTCGACCAGATCAGAGAAATCATGGCGCTCGCCATTGATTTCCTGATAGTCCTCGTGACCTTTACCGGCCAGCACAATCACGTCATCGGCGCTGGAACCGGCGATCAGTTGAGCAATGGCATCACCACGGCCCGCAACAAACGTGACGTCCTGCGGCGCGACAAAACCTTCACGGATGTCATCGAAAATTTGCCCCGGTGCTTCGCTGCGCGGGTTGTCATCAGTGACCAGCACACCGTCAGCCAAACGCTCGACCACTTGCGCCATCAGCGGGCGCTTGCCGCGATCGCGGTCGCCGCCGCAGCCGAACAGGCACAGCAACTGACCTTTGGCATGCGGGCGCAGGGCCAGCAGTACTTTTTCCAGGGCATCCGGGGTGTGGGCGTAGTCGACCACCACCAGCGGTTTGTCGCCGCCGCCCAAACGCTGCATGCGCCCGACCGGACCTTCCAGCTTGGGCAGCACTTTGAGAATTTCATCCAGCGGGTAGTCCAGCCCCAGCAAGGCGCCAACGGCAGCCAATACGTTGCTCAGGTTGAAACGCCCCAGCAGGGAGCTGCGCAACAAATGCTCGCCTTGCGCCGTGACCACAGTGGCGCGCACGCCGTCGTCGTCAAAGGTCGCATCACGGCAGTACAGGGTCGCGCTGGCGTCTTCAAGGCTGTAGCTGATCAGGCGCGAATCGTGCTTTTCGCCGGCCAGCTGACGACCGAATTCATCATCAAGGTTGAGCACGCGGCAACGCAGGTCCGGCCAGGCAAACAGCTTGGCCTTGGCGGCGGCGTAAGCCTCCATCGTGCCGTGGTAGTCCAGATGATCGCGGGACAGGTTGGTCAGCACGGCAACGTCGAATGCCAGGGCACTGACACGGCCCTGATGCAAACCGTGGGAGGAAACCTCCATCGCCACCGCTTTGGCCCCGGCCTTTTTCAGGTCGGCCAGCATGGCTTGTACGGCAATCGGGTCCGGCGTGGTGTGACGACCGCTTTGCAGCGCGCCATAGAACCCGGTGCCCAGGGTGCCAACGATGCCGCAGTGCTGACCCAGCAGGTCGAGCGCCTGGGCCACCAGTTGGGTAACGCTGGTTTTGCCGTTGGTGCCAGTGACCCCCACCAGATTCAAATGACGGCTGGGCTCACCATAAAAGCGCCCGGCGATATCTGACAGCTGCGCCGCCAGGCCTTTGACCGGAATCAGCGGCACGGCAGAGATGGGCAGCACATCAGCGCCGTCCACTTCATACGCCACGGCAGCCGCACCGCGCTTGAGCGCATCGGCAATATGTTCACGACCATCGAGCTTGCCGCCGGGCACCGCAAGGAACAAATCACCTGCGCGTACAGTGCGGCTGTCGAGGCTCAGTTCACGAATCAGCAGATCGTGACCGGCGTGCGGAAAAATCTTGTTCAGGCTCAGGGACATTAGCCGCGCCCTCCTTTGGCTGCTGCAGCGGCTGCCGCTGCTTGTTGCTCCGCTGCCGTTGGCAGGTTATCCGGGATCACGTTCATCAAACGCAGGGTGCCGGACATGACTTTGCTAAATACCGGCGCCGATACCAGACCACCGAAGTAGCCCGCCTTGCTCGGCTCATCAATGACCACGACGATCGCGTAGCGCGGGTCGCTCATGGGGCCAAAGCCGGCAAACAGCGAACGGTAGGAGTTCACTGCGTAGCCTTTGACGCCGCCGGAAGAGGTTTTACGCGCCGTACCCGACTTGCCGCCGACGTGATACGCCGGCACCTTGGCACGCCATACACCCCGCGGGTTTTCAATGACTTCCTGGAGCATGCTCTGGACCGTTTTGGCAACTTGCTCAGGCATCACTTGAGCGGCCTGAACCGGTTTGTCCTTGTCCGTCTTGAGCAGGGTCAGCGGTGCCAGCTTGCCGTTGTTGGCCAGGGCCGAGAAGGCGTGGACCAACTGGATAGCGGTTACGGAAACGCCATAGCCATAAGACAGGGTCGCGGTTTCCGCCTTGCGCCATTCACGGTAGTTGGGCAGATTGCCCACACGCTCGCCCGGGAAGCCCAGGCCGGTGTCCTGGCCCAGGCCCATCTTGGCCATCTGGCGGAAAATCGCTTCGCCACCGATATCGAAGGCCACCTTGCTCATGCCCACGTTACTGGAGTTGATCAGGATGCCGGTCAGGTCGAGGACCGGACCTTCGGTGCGCGATACGTCACGAATGGTGTACTTGCCCAGCTGCAAGGTGCCCGGGTAGACCTCGACCTTGTCGGTAGGCTTCCAGCGCCCGGTTTCCAGGGCCGCACTCATGGAGATCGGCTTGACCGTGGAACCCGGCTCGAACACGTCGATCATGGCGCGGTTGCGCATCATCGCCGGTTGCAGGTTGCGACGGTTGTTGGGGTTATAGGTGGGCTGGTTGACCATCGCCAGAATCTCGCCGGTCTTCACATCCATGATCACCAGGCTGCCGGCCTTGGCGCCGTTCTCGACCAGCGCATTGCGCAACTCGCGGTTGGCCAGGTATTGCAGGCGCAGGTCAATCGATAACGCCAAGGTCTTCCCTGCCTTGGCGTTTTTGGTCACTTGCACGTCTTTGATCAGACGCCCGCGTCGGTCCTTGATGACCTGTCGCTTGCCCGGAACACCGGCCAGCCACTCGTCATAGGCCAGTTCGACGCCTTCACGACCCTTGTCGTCGATATCGGTGAAGCCAACCATGTGCGCGGTCACTTCGCCCGCCGGGTAGAAACGACGGAACTCTTCAATGCCATATACGCCCGGCACCTTGAGGTCGAGCACAACCTGGCCCTGCTCAGGGGTCAGGCCCCGGACCAGGTAGATAAACTCTTTATTGGCTTGCTGCTCCAGGCGCGCAGTGAGCACCTTGGGGTCTTGCCCAAGCGCGTGCGCCAATGCAGGCCAACGGTCTTTGGCAACCTGCATTTCCTTGGCATTGGCCCACAGGGTGGTTACCGGCGTACTCACGGCCAATGGCTCGCCATTACGGTCGGTAATCAGGCCTCGGTGAGCAGGGATAGGGATATGCCGCAAGCTGCGCGCATCGCCCTGGCCCTTGAGGAAGTCATGGTCGATCACTTGCAGATAAACGATCTGGCACGCGATTGCGCCTACCAGCAGTGCCAGCAAGGCCAGCACCACACGAAAACGCCACGGATAGAGCGCGCCTTCGAGTTTGATCATGGCGCCACCATTCGAACTTCTGCTGCGCCCGGAATGCGCATTTTCAGTTGTTCGCTCGCCAGGGTTTCGATACGGCTATGGGCAGTCCAGGTGCTCTGTTCGAGAATCAACCGGCCCCATTCGGCCTGCGCCTTGTCACGCACGCTCAGTTCCCCGTACAGGGTGTTGAGCAACTGGCGATTCCAGTGGGCGCTGTAGGACACGCCCACAGCCGAAACCAGCACGCCAATAAACAACAGCAGCATGAAAAAACTTCCGCCGGGAAGTGGTTTGGCGAAGAGCTTGTTCAACGAAGCTTCTCCGCGACGCGCATGACAGCGCTGCGCGAGCGCGGATTGGCTTTGAGTTCGGCTTCAGACGCGGTCTGTGCCTTGCCATGAATCTTGATTTTCGGAACAAAGGCAACGTGCTGCACGGGCAAGCCGCGTGGCAGGTTGTCAGGTTCGCCCTTGACCAGTTTGCGCATGAACAGTTTGACGATGCGGTCTTCCAGCGAGTGGAAGCTGATCACGACCAGGCGGCCGCCGATCGCCAGGGACTCAAGGGCAGCTTCAAGACCCGCCTCAAGATCACCCAGTTCGTTGTTCACATGAATGCGCAGGCCCTGGAAAGTACGGGTTGCCGGGTGCTTGCCCTTTTCCCAGGCCGGGTTGGCCACTTTCAGGACTTCTGCCAGATCGCCAGTGCGCTCGAACGGCTTGATGTCGCGACGCTCGACAACCGCGCGCGCCATGCGCCCGGAGAAACGCTCTTCGCCGTATTCCTTGAACACGCGGGCGATTTCTTCCTGGGACGCCGTATTGACGAACTCGGCCGCACTGATGCCGCGGTCCGGGTCCATGCGCATGTCCAGGGGGCCGTCGTTCATAAAGCTGAAGCCACGTTCCGGGTCGTCCAGCTGGGGCGAAGACACGCCCAGGTCGAGCAGCACGCCATCGACCTTGCCAGCCAGGCCGCGCTCGGCAATTTCGGATCCCATCTCGGCAAAACTGCGCTGCACAATGACAAAGCGGCCGTCTTCGGCCGCCAGCGCTTGCCCGGTGGCAATCGCTTGTGGATCTTTATCAAACCCGAGCAGACGCCCCTCAGGGCCGAGCTTCTGGAGTATCAGGCGGCTATGTCCGCCGCGACCGAAGGTGCCATCCAGATAGCATCCATCAGGGCGTACGGCGAGAGCCTCTACGGCTTCGTCGAGCAGTACGGTGATGTGGTTGAAGCCGCTATCTATAGTCACAGAATTAAATCACGCAGTTCGTCAGGCATCGCGCCCGGTTGTTGAATGGCTGCAAGGTCGGCGGCAGAAACCGCTTCCCAGGCATCCTCGTCCCACAGTTGAAACTTGTTCAGCTGGCCCACCAGCATTGCGCGCTTGTCCAGTCGGGCATATTCACGCAAGCGGGGCGGTACCAGAAAACGACCACTGCCATCGAGTTCAAGGTCGACGGCGTTACCAATCAACAGACGTTGCAAACGGCGGTTTTCTTCACGCAATGAAGGCAACGCCCGAAGTTTGGTTTCAATCAGTTCCCACTCATCCAGCGGGTACACACATAAGCAGGGATCGACCGCATCAATGGTCACGATCAGTTGCCCGGCGCTCCTCGAAATCAGCTCGTCACGGTACCGGCTCGGCATTGCGAGTCGGCCCTTGGCATCGAGACTGATTGCGTTGGCTCCGCGAAACACTGGTCGCATCTCCAAATATTAGCGTTTTACGTCTAAAAAACCCACTTCATGCCACTTTTCGCCACTTATGCACACTATAGGAATGCGCCCACACCACCGTCAAGGAGCGGCCTACAGGAAAACCCTTACATAACGGAGATTTAGGAGGGGAAACAGACGTGGAGCAGTAAGCGGAGGGATTTTTTGACCAGCGACGCGCCGCAAATTCAAAGCTCTAGACTTCAAACTTAAAGTAGTTTGTTAAGAGTAAGAACTTTTCGGCATTACGTCGGGAAATATTCTGACAATGAATAGCGGGGGATAAAGCGACTTCGAGTAAAGCAATCTGCCTGCAGGGCAAGCAGAAGAGAAAAAGGTGGAGAGTCGATCTGTAAGCCGGGTTCTGTCGTGAACAGTCATTCGTCTACGATGGCCATCACTGGACATCTTTAGCAACCTACCCGGTCCCAGCGCGGGCCACGCCTTGGGACCCTATTTGGTCTTGCTCCAAGTGGGGTTTACCTAGCCACGAACTGTTGCCAGTCGTGCGGTGCGCTCTTACCGCACCTTTTCACCCTTACCGGCGCCGAAGCGCTTAGGCGGTTATTTTCTGTGGCACTTTCCGTAGGCTCACGCCTCCCAGGCATTACCTGGCACTTCGCCCTATGGAGCCCGGACTTTCCTCCCCCCCCTAATTTTCATAGAGGGCAGCGACTGTCCAATCGACTCTCCGGCGCGAAGATTAACTGTACAGAGCGTATAGAACAAGCGTTAAACGCCGCAAGGCAGGTTGATTTGCCTGAGTTGCGGCCTTTAGTCACGGGGGCAGCCCTGCAAAGATATCAAAAAGCCATCACTTGATATCAATCGTTACTCTGCTTTCTGCTTTTCAAGTGCAACTTGGTACAAGACGTTCTTGCGCTCACCGGTTATTTCAGCGGCAAGTGCAGCTGCACGCTTGAGTGGCATCTCTTTAAGCAACAAATCGAGAATACGCATCGCTTCACTGCTGACCGCCTCTTCTGTTTCAGGCGCAGTCCAGCCGGCAACCAGAACCACGCACTCGCCGCGCTGCTGGTTACTGTCATTTTCAACAAAAGCGCGCAACTCGGACAAAGGCAAGCCCTTGAGCGTTTCGAACGTTTTGGTCAGCTCTCGCGCCAGCAATGCCGGACGCTCAGGCCCAAATACCAGTTCAAGATCTTGCAGGCACTCAAGAATGCGGTGCGGCGCCTCGTAAAAAATCAGCGTGCGCGGCTCTTCTTTAAGTAACTGCAGGCGCGAACGACGCCCGACGGCCTTGGCCGGCAGGAACCCCTCGAAGATAAAGCGATCCGAAGGCAGGCCCGCAGCCGACAAGGCGGCGATCAAGGCACAGGCACCCGGCACGGGCACAACCTTGACCCCGGCCGCCCGGGCCTGGCGCACAAGGTGATAACCCGGATCGGAAATCAGCGGCGTACCGGCATCCGAGATCAACGCCACATCTTCACCCGCCAGCAAACGCTGGATGAAACGGCTGCCCTCATCCCGCTCGTTGTGCTCGTGACAGGCGCCCAGCGGCGTGGAAATACCAAAGTGCTGCATCAAGCGCAGGGAGTGGCGCGTGTCTTCGGCCGCAATCAGCGACACGTCACGCAATACCTTGAGCGCACGCGCACTGATGTCGTCCAGGTTACCGATGGGCGTGGCCACCACATAAAGTGAGCCAAGAACGGAATTCAAATCACCTGGAGCAGTCAAAACGCACACCTCATAAGAGTTAAAGGCGCCATTGTAGCGCGTAGAGCCCTCATGAACGCACCCACCCTGCAGGCCGCAAAACGCCAAGCGGGTAAACTTTTACTGCCACAACGTACAGAACGCATCTAAATTCAGGCTTTATTGCCGCTAACATCGCGCCCCGGCCAGTGCTTGGGTACACTTCCCAACTCATTTGATCGAGTATCAGGAACACTACATGATCGCTTGCCTGCGGCTGTTCACTGCCCTCTGCCTTGCTGCCCTGTTGGCGGCTTGCGCCAGCTCGCCCTCGTCCAGCCTTGGCGAACTTCCACGGACCCCGGATGCCAGCCTCGAGCAACTGCTCCAGCAGGCCGCCGAGAGCACCAATCCGGAAAAAGCCGCCCTGCTCCGCCTGTCGGCAGCCGATCTTGCCCAGCGCCAGCAAAACAATGCTCGCGCCGCGCAGATCCTGGCCATGGTCCCGCTGGACTCGCTCAAGCCCGCGCAACAGGTCTTTGCCAACACCCTGGCAGCCGAGCTGGCGATGAGCCGCAATGACCCCAAGGCCGCAGTCGCAGCCCTGAACCATCCAAGCACAGCGATCCTGGGCGAGCTGCCAGTGGACCTGCAAGTGCGCACCCGCACTGTCCACGCCCGCGCCCTGGAGGCTGACGGCCAGGCCCTGGCCGCCGCCCGCGAACGCGCAGCGCTGAGCCCGAACCTGACCGGCGAAGCCGCCACCAGCAACAACGATGCTATCTGGGCACTCGTGGCCAGCCTGCCGGTCGAGCAACTGCACAGCCAGAGCAATGATGTGCTGGGCGGCTGGATGTCCTTGGCCCTGGCCGTGAAGAGCGCCGGCACCCTGCAGGACCAACAGAACGCCATTGACCAGTGGCGCGCGCAGAACCCCACTCACCCGGCCGCCCTCCAGCTGCCAACACCGCTGATCAAGCTCAAGGAACTGGCCAGCCAGCCCCTGACCAGGATCGCCCTGCTGCTGCCCCAGGACGGCCAGCTGGCCTCGGTGAGCAAAGCCCTGCGCGATGGTTTCATGGCTGCGCACTACCAGGCCCAGCAAGCCGGGCAAAACCCGCCAAGCATTCAGTTCTATGACAGCTCGCGCCTGACCTCGCTGGACGACTTCTACCGTCAGGCCCAGGCCGACGGCGTGCAACTGGTGGTGGGCCCACTGGAGAAATCCCTGGTCAAGCAACTCAGCAGCCGTCAGCAATTGCCGATCACCACCCTGGCCCTGAACTACAGCGAAGGCACTCAAGGCCCGGCGCAACTGTTCCAGTTCGGCCTCGCGGCTGAAGACGAAGCCCGTGAAGTGGCGCGTCGCGCCCGGGCCGACGGCCTGACCCGTGCTGGCGCGATGGTGCCAGTCGGCGAATGGGGCGACCGCGTACTCAAGGCCTTCCGCCAGGAATGGGAAGCACACGGCGGCACCGTTGTCGGCGTTGAACATATCGACAAGCCTGTGGCCCTCGCCCAGCAAGTCGCCGATCTGGTGCAACTGCGCAAAAACGGCGGCTCGGCCGAGCCAACACGCCGCCAGGACATGCAGTTCCTGTTCCTCGCCGCCACCCCGCAGCAGGCCCAGCAGATCAAGCCGACCCTGAACTACCAGTACGCTGGCGACCTGCCGGTTTACGCAACGTCCCATGTGTTCAGCGCCAGCGGCGACCAGAACCAGTACAACGACATGAACGGCATCCGCTTCTGCGAAACCCCCTGGTTGCTCGACCCGAGCAACCCGCTGCGCCAGCAAGTGACCGCACAATGGCCACAAGCCGGCGGCAGCCTGGGCCGCCTGTACGCGATGGGCATTGACGCCTACCGCCTGGCCCCGAGCCTGGGCCAGCTCAAGGCCCTGCCCGACAGCCGGATTGACGGCATGTCCGGCAGCCTGAGCATGAGCCCGGCACAGCGCGTGGAACGCCAACTGCCGTGGGCCGAATTCACCAATGGCCAGCCCCAACGCTTGCCGGCTACGACCAACTGATGCCCGAACGCTCAAGCCAGCAAGCTGGCAAGGATGCCGAGCGCCTGGCGCTGCGGCATCTTGAGCAACAGGGTTTGCGCCTGCTGGCGCAGAACTGGTCATGCAAGCGTGGCGAGCTGGATCTGGTCATGCTTGACGGCGATACAGTAGTATTCGTCGAAGTTCGTTACCGCCAACATGCGCAATGGGGTGGCGCACTGGCCAGCATTGATGCACGCAAGCGTCAAAAGCTGGTACTGGCCGCCCAGCACTTTTTGCAGCAACAAGCGCGCTGGGCCAATCACCCGTGCCGCTTTGACGTAGTGACAATGGACAGCACAACACCCCGATTGAACTGGCTACGGAATGCCTTTGACAGCCAGTAGCGCTGCCAGGCCGATTCCAGCACCCTTTTTTAACGATTTTGCTTTGCTTTGCGGGCTGCACATTCTTGTGCCGGGAAGTCACCCAGCTACACCTGGATCACGCCCGACCAGCCGCCCTACTTAAGGTCACATAGATGGACATGCAATCCCGGATCCGCCAGCTTTTTCAGGCCAGCATCGACACCAAGCAGCAGGCAATGGAAGTGCTCGCCCCCCATATCGAGCAAGCCAGCCAGGTGATGGTTAACGCCCTGCTCAACGAAGGCAAGATGCTCTCGTGCGGCAATGGCGGGTCGGCAGGCGACGCCCAGCACTTTTCATCCGAGCTGCTCAACCGCTTCGAGCGCGAGCGCCCGAGCCTGCCCGCCATCGCACTGACCACCGACACGTCGACGATCACCTCGATCGCCAACGATTACAGCTTTAACGAGATCTTCTCCAAGCAGATCCGCGCCCTGGGCCAGCCCGGCGACGTGCTGCTGGCCATTTCCACCAGTGGCAACTCGGCCAATATCATCCAGGCGATCCAGGCGGCCCATGACCGCGAAATGATCGTGGTCGCCATGACCGGCCGCGACGGCGGCGGCATGGCCTCGCTGCTGCTGCCCGAGGACGTGGAAATCCGCGTTCCGTCCAATGTCACCGCACGTATTCAAGAAGTCCACCTGCTGGCGATCCACTGCTTGTGCGATCTGATCGACAGCCAACTGTTCGGGAGTGAAGAATGACTTTTAATCGACTAGGCCTGGTAGCCCTGACCCTGTGTCTTGGTCTGACCGCCGGTTGCAGTTCGGTACTGACCGCCACCCGCGACACCCCTATCGAAGATGATCGCGGCACCCGCACCTTCGGTAGCAAGATCGATGACTCCCTGATCGAAACCAAGGTCGCCGTGAACGTGGCCAAGGCCAACCCGGACCTGGACACCGGTTCGCACATCGTGGTCACCAGCTACAACGGTATCGTGCTGCTGGCCGGCCAGACCCCGCGCGCCGACCTCAAGGCCCAGGCCGAGCAGGCAGCAGCCTCCGTGCAGCGAGTGAAGAAGGTCAACAACGAGTTGCAGGTCATGGCACCGTCGTCGATCCTGGCACGCAACAACGACGCCTGGCTGACCACCAAGATCAAGACCCAGATGCTGACCGACAGCGCCATTCCCGGCTCGCGCATCAAGGTGGTCACCGAGAACGGTATCGTCTACATGCTCGGCCTGGTCACCAAGCAGGAAGCCGCCCGCGCCACCAGCCTGGTACAGAGCGTTTCCGGGGTACAGAAAATCGTCAAACTGTTCGAGTACATCGACTGACAGCCCCCTCTGGCAGGCACAAAAAAGGCGACCTCTTCAGGTCGCCTTTTTTATTACTTCACCACTTTCAGGCTCGGCCGGCCCGTAGGGCGCGGCGGCTCGGAGCCTGGTGGCGGACCGTCGTCATCCGGCTCAACCTCGTCATCAGCCTCCAGAGGCTCTTCCAGGTCGAACACCATGCCCTGGCCGTTCTCACGGGCATACACGCCCAGGATTGCGGCAATAGGCACATACAACGTGTGTGGCACACCACCAAAACGCCCTTCAAAGCTTACCGCTTCGTTGTCCATGTGCAGTTGGCGCACGGCGGTTGGCGAAACATTCAGGACAATCTGCCCGTCACTGGCAAAACCCGCAGGCACTTGCACCTTGGGGTAGTCAGAGTTAACCAGCATGTGCGGAGTGCAATCGTTATCAACGATCCACTCATAGAGCGCACGCACCAGATAAGGTCGACTTGAATTCATCGAGGGCTCCTAAGCCTTAGCGCATGTCGCGTTCGACACCAGACAGACTCGCCTGGAAAGCCTCACGCGCAAATTGGCGCTCCATATAGTCGAGCAACGGCTTGGCTGGCCGCGGCAATTCAATACCCAAAACAGGCAAGCGCCAGAGTATCGGCAATAGACAGCAGTCGACCAGACTTTGCTCATCACTGAGGAAAAAAGGTTTGTCGGCAAATAATGCAGAAACACCCGTCAGGCTTTCGCGCAGCTCCTTGCGGGCCTGCACACGCGCCGGCTCCTTGGTCCGCGAATCAAGGATCAGGTCAACCAGCGCACACCAGTCGCGCTGGATGCGATGGATCAACAGGCGGCTATTGGCCCGCGCTACCGGGTAAACCGGCAGCAACGGCGGATGCGGGTAGCGCTCATCCAGATATTCCATCACCACGGTCGACTCCCACAACGCCAGGTCACGATCGACCAGGGTTGGCAGGCTGCCGTAGGGGTTCACTTCGATCAGCTTCGGCGGCTGACGGCCCGCCTCCACACTGATGATCTCGGCGCTGACACCTTTCTCTGCGAGCACAATGCGTACCCGGTGGGAATAGTGGTCGGCGGGGTCGGAGTAACAGGCCAACCGATTGGTCACGCCCATGGCGGTCCTCCTCGCTTGTTGAAATTATCGGGAGCGGAAAAACGAACGCGCCCAAGGAACGCCTCTGATAACCACAACCCGGGTGGCAGGCAAGGTCATTGACCCCACCTGCCACCCGACCTGCACTGTTACCTTTTCAGAGACACCCTTGGGCGCGCACGATTAACAGCATTGCGTGTAACTATATCAGTGCACATCTTTCCAGTATTCGCGCTTGAGCAGATAAGCGAATACAAAGAGGAAGGCCAGGTAGATCAGCACGTAAGTACCGATGCGCTGATGCTCCAGCTTCACCGGGTTGGCCGAGTAGGCCAGGAAGGTCACAAGGTTCTTGATCTTCTCATCGAACTGCTCTTCTGTCAGGGCGCCGGTTTTTGGCAGCACTGTCAGCTGGTCGCACGCTTCATGGGTCAAAGGCGTACCGGTGAGCGGATCATACTGCTTCTTGCCGTCTTCGACGATCTGTACTTGCTTGCAACCGATCACCTGACGACCTTGCAGCGGCGCCAGCACGTTAGGCATGCCCACGTTCGGGAAGACCTTGTTGTTCACACCCCAAGGGCGTGACGGGTCTTCGTAGAAGGCACGCAGGTAGCTGTACAGCCAGTCGGTGCCGCGCACACGAGCTACCAGGGTCAGGTCAGGCGGTGCAGCACCGAACCAGGCCTTGGCGTCGTTGGGCTGCATGCCGATGTTCATGTGGTCGCCAATCTTGGCACCGGTGAACACCAGGTTATCAAGCATGACTTCATGGGGGATGCCCAGGTCGTCGGCTACGCGCTCGTAACGCTGGAACTTGGCACTGTGACAGCCCATGCAGTAGTTGGCGAATGTACGCGCGCCGTCCTGCAGGGCAGCCTTGTCAGAAACATCGATGTCGACCTTGTCGAGCTGCACACCCTGTTCTGCCGCAAAGGAGAACACAGGCATTACCGCGAGCATCAATACAGCAAATAGCTTTTTCATCAGCCAGTCACCCTTTCCGGAACCGGTTTGGTCTTCTCAAGCCTGGTGTAGAACGGCATCAGAATGAAGTAGGCGAAGTACAGGAACGTACACACCTGCGACAGCAGCGTGCGGCCCGGGGTCGGTGCCAATACACCCAACACGCCCAGGATCACGAAGGAGATGCAGAACACCCACAGCCATACCTTGCTCATCCAGCCCTTGTAGCGCATGGATTTGACCGGACTGCGATCAAGCCACGGCAACACGAACAGCACGGCAATCGCGGCGCCCATGGCAATGACGCCAAGCAGCTTGTCCGGGATGGCCCGCAGGATCGCGTAGAACGGCGTGAAGTACCAGACAGGGGCAATGTGCTCCGGCGTCTTGAAGGCGTTAGCCTGTTCAAAGTTCGGTTTTTCCAGGAAGTAACCGCCCATTTCCGGGAAGAAGAACACAATCGAGCAGAAGATAAACAGGAACACCACCACGCCGACAATGTCTTTGACGGTGTAGTACGGGTGGAACGGAATGCCGTCCAGCGGTATGCCGTTTTCGTCCTTGTGCTTCTTGATGTCCACGCCGTCGGGGTTGTTGGAGCCGACTTCGTGCAGGGCCAGAATGTGCAGCACCACCAGCCCCAGGATCACGATAGGCAAGGCCACCACGTGCAGGGCGAAGAAGCGGTTCAGGGTAATCCCGGAGATCAGGTAGTCACCCCGAATCCACTGGGTCAGGTCGTTACCGATCACCGGAATGGCACCGAACAGCGAAATGATCACCTGGGCGCCCCAGTAGGACATTTGCCCCCAAGGCAGCAGGTAACCCATAAAGGCTTCAGCCATCAGGGCCAGGTAGATCATCATGCCGAACAGCCAGACCAGCTCGCGGGGCTTCTGGTACGAGCCGTAGAGCAGGCCGCGGAACATGTGCAGGTAGACGACGATAAAGAACGCCGATGCACCGGTAGAGTGCAGCAAGCGCAGAATTGAACCGTATTCGACGTCACGCATGATGTATTCGACAGAAGCAAAGGCTTCTTCAGCCGACGGCGTGTAGCTCATGGTCAGCCACACACCGGTCACGATCTGGTTGACCAGAACGAGCAATGCGAGAGAACCAAAGAAATAGAAGAAGTTGAAGTTCTTCGGGGCGTAGTACTTGCTGAGGTGGTCTTCCCACATTTTGGTGGCGGGGAAACGGGCATCAACCCAATCCATGAACTTGCTCATTACGCGTTCTCCCCATCGAGGCCAACGACAACAATGTTGTCCGTCTCATAGTAGTAGGGCGGTACTGGCAGGTTCAGCGGGGCTGGTTGGGCCTTGTAGACGCGGCCGGCCAGATCATAGTGCGAACCATGACAAGGGCAGAAATAGCCACCGACCCAGTCCTTGCCAAGATCTACAGGCGCGACCTCAGGACGGAATGTAGGCGAGCAACCCAAGTGGGTGCAAATACCGATCAACAACAGAATCTCTGGCTTGATCGACCGCAACTCGGGGTTCACATAAGCAGGCTGATCAGATTGCTTGGAGTCCGGGTCAGCGAGCTGCCCTTCAATCTTCTTCAGGTTTGCCAGGATCTCCTCGGTGCGACGTACGATGAATACCGGCTGACCACGCCACTCAGCAATCATTTGCTGACCTGGCTCAACCTTTGCAATATTCACTTTCACCGGTGCGCCAGCGGCTTTCGCCTTGGCACTGGGAAACCACGACCCCACGAACGGGACCGCCGCCCCCACCGCTCCTGCAGCACCCACCACGGATGTGGCTGCTACGAGGAAGCGACGCCGGCCGACATTTACGCCGTCATTGCTCATTCAGTCCTCTCCCATCAGCTTTGTGGCCTGTTAAATCAGGCATCTACTAAATATGCATCTATTACTTATAAAAATTTTGCAGAATGGTAATGAAAAGCCCCTAGTCTTACAAGGTAATTACCGCTCTGGGGCGGCTACAAGCCTTGTAGTATAGGCGTTTGCTGGATGTGGCAAGTTGTCACACCGCTAAATCATCGCCCATAAAAAAAGCCCAGCTCCCGAAGGAGGCTGGGCTTTTTGAACGAAGCTGCGAATTAACGCTTCGAGTACTGCGGACGCTTACGCGCTTTACGCAGACCGACTTTCTTACGTTCAACTTCACGAGCATCGCGAGTAACGAAGCCAGCTTTGCGCAGAGCGCCACGCAGGGTTTCGTCATACTGCATCAGTGCGCGAGTGATACCGTGGCGGATTGCGCCAGCTTGACCACTTACACCACCACCGATCACGGTGACGTAGATGTCGAATTTCTCGACAGTCTCAGTCAGTTCCAACGGCTGACGAACTACCATGCGGGCAGTTTCGCGACCGAAGAAATTCTCCAGAGTGCGGTTGTTGATGGAGATGTTACCGGTACCCGGACGCAGGAAAACGCGAGCGGTTGCGGTTTTACGACGGCCAGTGCCGTAGTTTTGAGTCGCCGACATAATGAACTATTCCGTTAAAACTTCAGTTCTTGGGGCTGCTGAGCAGTATGAGGGTGAGCAGCGCCCGCATAGACTTTCAGCTTACGGTACATGTCGCGACCCAGTGGGTTTTTAGGCAGCATGCCTTTAACCGCGGTCTCGATCACGCGCTCAGGAGCTTTGGCGATCAGCTTTTCGAAGTTGATCGACTTAATCCCGCCCGGGAAACCGGAGTGAGAGTAGTACATCTTGTCAGTGGTTTTAGCACCAGTAACACGGATTTGCTCAGCGTTGATAACAACGATGTAGTCACCGGTGTCAACGTGCGGAGTGTATTCCGGCTTGTGCTTGCCACGCAGACGGCTCGCGATCTCGGTGGCCAGACGACCCAGGGTCTGACCAGCAGCGTCGACGACAAACCAGTCGCGCTTTACTGTTTCTGGTTTAGCAGTAAAAGTTTTCATTCTTTATAGCCTCAGGGGCCGCCCTGTAAATTAGACGGCGGATCTTACTGAATAGTGCGTACTTTGACAAGTCAAAGGCAGCCGGATACAGACGCTATCGGGGGCTCGGGTCAGCGCGTCCGTTCAACGGCAAGATTCTTCGGCAGGCGGCGCATCACTTCCACTGCAGAAAGAGGTGGGCAATTATCCAGATTGCGCAAAAAATTACAACCTGCTTTTATGTTTGTTTACCCGAAGGAGCACCCGATGGACTACCGAAAGCTTGGCCGCACCGACCTGAACGTAAGCGCAATCGCCCTCGGGACCATGACCTGGGGCGAGCAGAACACCCAGGCTGAAGCCTTCGAGCAGATCGCTTACGCCAAAGATGCCGGCATCAATTTTATCGATACTGCCGAAATGTACCCGGTACCGCCCAAGGCCGAAACCTACGCCACCACCGAGCGCTATATCGGCAACGGGTTCAAGGAGCGCGGTGATCGCGCCGACTGGATCCTGGCCAGCAAGATCGCCGGCCCCGGCAACGGTATCGACTACATCCGTGACGGTAACCTCAAGCACAACCGCACCCATATCGTGCAAGCCCTGGACGCCAGCCTCAAGCGCCTGCAAACCGACTGGATCGACCTGTACCAGTTGCACTGGCCGGAACGCAGCACCAACTTCTTCGGCCAACTGGGCTACACCCACGACGCCGACGAAGCCTTTACCCCGCTGGAAGACACCCTCGAAGCGCTCGACGAACAGGTCAGGGCCGGCAAGATCCGCCATATCGGCCTGTCCAACGAAACGCCGTGGGCCACCATGAAGTTCCTGCAACTGGCCGAAAGCCGCGGCTGGCCACGCGCCGTATCGATCCAGAACCCCTACAGCCTGCTCAACCGCAGCTTTGAAGTGGGCCTGGCGGAGATCGCCATTCGCGAACAATGCGGCCTGCTCGCCTACTCGCCCCTGGCGTTCGGCATGCTCACTGGCAAGTACAGTGGCGGCGCCCAACCGCCAAAAGGCCGCCTGAGCCTCTACAGCCGCTTCTCGCGCTATTCAAACCCGCAGGCCGTGGCTGCCAGCGAGCGTTATGTGGCCCTGGCCCGCGAACATGGCCTCGATCCGGCGCAAATGGCCCTGGCTTTCGTTACCCGCCAACCGTTCGTTACCAGCAATATCATTGGCGCCACGACGATGGAGCAACTCAAAAGCAATATTGCCAGCCACGACCTGAAGCTATCGGATGAGGTGCTGGCGGGCATTGAAGCGATCCACAAGGACCAGCCAAACCCGGCGCCTTGACCCACCGCCCCCCCTTGTGGGAGCGGGCTTGCTCGCGATGCAGACGCTGCGGTGTTTCAGGCAAACCCCCTGGATGCCATCGCGAGCAAGGCCGCTCCCACAAAAACAGCAACCTCTGGACACACAGGAAAAAACATAAGACGATCCAGCCGCAAGTTGACCAATTTCACCTATAAGAATAATCAAAATATGTCTATGTCTAATCAACTCTCCACGCCCCTGCGGCGCGTCAATATTTTGGCCATCGATCGGGTGTTCGCCTCGACCCTGATGCATGCCAAGGACTTCTTTCACCTCGCCAGCCTGCGTCACGGCAAGCAACTGGGCCAAGGCCTGACCCCCACCTTCGAGACCCGCCTGGTGAGCCCCGACGGCAAGCCGGCCACCAGCTTCAGCGACGTGGTGCTCCCCGTGGACGGCGCCCTGGAGGACACCGACATCATCATCCTCCCGGCCTTCGGTGATGACTTCGACACCCTCTGCCAGCGCTACCCGCAAGTAGTGCCCTGGCTGCGCGAACAACATGCCCGCGGTGCAGTGCTGTGCGCCGAGGCCACCGGGGTATTCTGGCTCGCCGAAGCCGGGCTGCTCGACGGCAAGGAGGCCACCACCTACTGGCGTTTTTTCGATACCTTCGCCCGTCGCTACCCCCAGGTACACCTCAACCAGGACAAGCACCTCACCGACGCCGACAACCTCTACTGCGCCGGCGGGCCGACCTCGGCCTGCGACCTCTATATCTACATGATCGAGCGTTTTTGCGGCGCCACCATCGCCCAGGCCGTGGCCCGCGACATCCTTTACGAAGTGCAGCGCAACTACACCCCGGGGCGCATCGGCTTTGGCGGCCAGAAGCTGCACCAGGACGTGATCATCCTGCAAATCCAGCACTGGCTCGAAGAGCACTTCGCCGACAAGTTCCGCTTCGAAGACGTCGCCCGCGATCACGGCATGAGCATCCGCAACTTTATGCGCCGCTTTCAGCTGGCCACCGGCGACAAACCCCTGCACTACCTGCAGCGCCTGCGCATAGAAACCGCCAAGGGCCTGCTCTCGGCCACCCGCAAAAGCATCAAGACCATCAGCTACGACGTGGGCTATGACGACGCCAGCTTCTTCGCGCGACTGTTTCGCCAACATACCGAGCTGTCGCCAAACCAGTATCGTCAACAGTTCCTGCACGCCGGTGTAAATCAAGTCGCTTAAAAACTAAGCGATGGACTACACACCAAGCAGAACAGTCTGATTTCTCCGCCCGCCCGAAAAGCCTCTGATAAAAAACGCCCTCAACAGGGGGCACCCACAAGAAGAGGCTTTACCGGCCCTGCGGCGGAGGTAAACAGCATGGCGCACACACTCAACCACCACACCCTGCCCACACTCTCCATCGGCGCCTTGGGGGGCACCGTGAGCATGCGTGCAACACAATCCGGCACGGGGGCCACCCCAGCGCTCACTGGCGAAGCGCTGCTTGAGGACATTTCGCAACTGCATGAGGGGCTGGAGGTGCGTGTCGACACCCTGTGCCTGATACCGAGCGCATCCCTGGACTTCAACCTGATGCTTGAAGTGCTGATCTGGGCCCAGGAGCAAGTGAAGCTGGGGGTGCAAGGCATCGTCATTACCCAAGGCACCGACACCCTGGAAGAAACCGCGTTTTTCCTTGATCTGCTGTGGAATGCCGATGTGCCACTGGTGTTGACCGGGGCCATGCGCCCCAGCGACCGCCCCAGTGCCGACGGCCCCGCCAACCTGCTCGATGCCGCCAGGGTGGCTATGGATACACAAAGCCGCAAGCGCGGCGTTCTGGTGGTCATGAACGACCAGATTCACCAGGCCCTGCATGTGCGTAAAACCTCATCGATGGCTCTGGAAGCCTTCAGCTCCCCCCTGTTCGGCCCCGTGGGGCTGATGATCGAAAACCGGGTCTGCTATCTGCGAAAAACTGGCGCACGCACCGTTCTGCCCATGCCCCGCTCCATTCATCACCGGGTGGCCCTGCTGCCCACCACCCTGGCAGCCGACACGGTGTTGCTGGAGCACATACTGGCCTTGGGATATGACGCGCTGGTGGTCAGCGCTTTCGGCGGCGGCCATGTCAGTGTCGACTGGGTGGACCTGATCGACCAGATCACCACCGAAATTCCGGTGCTGGTGGCAAGCCGCACAGGCTCAGGCCCAACCGCCGAAGCGTGCTACGGGTTTATCGGCAGCGAGATGGACCTGATCGACCGCGGCGCGGTGATGTGCGGGTTTCTGTGCCCGTACAAGGCGCGCATCCTGATATGGCTATTGATCGGCGCAGGCATGGGCCGCGAAGTCGCCAAACATGTACAGCGCCTGGGGTTCAAGGCTGCCGAAGCCTAGAAGCGAGCGCGCAAAAAAAAAGCCTGCAATGCAGGCCTGTTTCTCGACTAGGGTTTGTGCGCCCGCGTCAGGTATTCGTGAGACTGCATTTCCAGCAAGCGGCTGAGGGTGCGCTGGAACTCAAAGTTCAGGCGCCCGCCCTTGTACAGGTCTTTAAGCTCAACTTCGGCCGAGATGATCAGCTTGACGTTGCGGTCGTAAAACTCATCGACCATGTTGATAAAGCGCCGGGCGATATCGTCCGTTTTCACTTCCATTTGCTCGACACCGCTGAGAATCACAGCGTTGAAGATCTTGCCAAGCTCGATGTAGTCGTTCTGGCTGCGCGGGCCGTCGCACAACTCGCGGAACTCGAACCAGGCCACATCATCACAGGTGCGCAAGGCGCGGATGGTGCGGTTTTCGATGATCAGATCATCGTTTTCGATCGCCCTGTTGGAGTTATGCGTCAGCGCCTTGAAGCTCTCACGCAGGCTCTTCTCGGACTCTTCGTTGAGCGGGAAGTGAAACAGTTCGGCCTGCTCGAGGTGACGCAAGCGATAGTCGACGCCGCTGTCGACGTTGACGATTTCAGTGTTCTGCTTGATCAGGGCAATGGCGGGCAAGAAGCGCGCACGCTGCAGGCCGTCCTTGTACAGACCGTCCGGCACGATGTTCGACGTGGCCACCAGGGTGACGCCGTTTTTAAACAGCTCTTCCATCAGGGTGCCGAGAATCATGGCGTCGGTAATGTCCGACACAAAGAATTCGTCAAAGCAGATCACCCGCGCCTCATCGGAGAAGCGCTTGGCGATGATGGTCAGCGGGTTCTTTTCGCCATTGAGGGTGCGCATTTCTTCGTGCACGCGCTTCATGAAGCGGTGGAAGTGGGTACGCACCTTTTCCTTGAACGGCAGGGCGTCAAAGAATGTATCGACCAGATAAGTCTTGCCACGGCCTACGCCGCCCCAGAAGTAGAGGCCCTTGACCGGGGTCAGCTCCTTTTTGCCGAACAGCTTGCCAAACAGGCCGGGCTTGCTCTGCGAGGAAGCGACCAGGTCGTCATACAGACGCTGCAAATGGCGCACAGCGTTTTCCTGCGCGGCATCATGGAAGAAGTCCGGGCGTTTCAGATCTGCTTGATATCGTTCTAGAGGCGTCATAATTCGTTAGCAAGGCAACAAAAACGGGCCGACACTGTAGCGACGACCCTTGGGAATGGCAATCAAACCTGAGACGAAACGTCGCAGTTTCTCAGTCTTGCGCTGGCACCAGGGCCAGGCGCAAGGCTTCGATCGCCGCATCACGCGCCGCACTGTCGGCAAAAGCCGGGCTGTCGGCCACACAGGCGTCGCCCAGCCAGACGCTGAAGCTCAGCGCGTCGCTGCGTACATCCAGCGGCTCACCGGCTTGCAGCTGCTTGGTCACCTGCCCCGCCGTCTTGCCATCGGCAAAACTGCGCGACAACAGCAATTGCTCGCCATCGGCTGCCAGCAGGCGGAAACGGAAACTGCCGTCTTCGTCACGGAAGCTGACAAAACGCGGGCCCTTGACGGCTTTTTTCTTGCCGGAGGCGGCGGTTTGCGCGGCACTGACAAACGAACGCAGGCCAACCGCTTCGCGCAACTGGGTAAGGAAAGGTGCCGCGATTTTGCGAGCTTTTTGCGCGCCGGCCAGCAGGATGTCTTCCATATCGTCAGGACGCGACATCAGGTCGTGGTAACGCTCGCGGGACTCGCCCAGCTCGGCATCCAGCAACTTGAACAGACGCTCCTTGGCTTCGCCCCAGCCCAGGCCCTGCAACAGTTCGCTGCGGAACTCGGCCGCCTGCACGGGTGTCGAGAACGCCTGATACAGGGTGAACAGGTGCGCGTTGTCCGGGTCTTTGGCTTCGCCCGGCGCACGGGAGTCGGTGACGATGCGCGAGATCGCGCTTTTCATGTCCTTGGCGCTGCTGAACAACGGGATGGTGTTGTCATAGCTCTTGGACATCTTGCGACCGTCCAGGCCCGGCAAGGTGGCCACGCTTTCTTCGATCAGCGCTTCGGGCATGGCGAAAAACTCTTTGCCATTGCCGAACAGGTGGTTGAAGCGCTGGCCAATGTCGCGGGCCATTTCAACGTGCTGGATCTGGTCACGACCCACCGGCACCTTGTTGGCGTTGAACATCAGGATGTCCGCGGCCATCAGTACCGGGTAGCTGTACAGGCCCATGGTGATACCTGCATCCGGGTCTTCGCCGTTTTCCAAGTTCTTGTCCACCGAAGCCTTGTAGGCATGGGCGCGGTTAAGCAGGCCCTTGGCTGCCACGCAGGTCAGCAGCCAGGTCAGTTCGGGGATTTCCGGGATATCGGACTGGCGGTAGAAGGTCACACGCTCCACATCCAGGCCGGCGGCCAGCCAGGTCGCGGCGATTTCCTGACGCGAGCGCTGAATGCGCAGCGGGTCATCGCACTTGATCAGGGCATGGTAGTCGGCCAGGAAGTAGAACGAATCGGCATTGGGGTCGCGGCTGGCCACGATCGCAGGGCGGATGGCCCCGGCGTAGTTGCCCAGGTGCGGCGTACCGGTGGTGGTGATGCCGGTGAGGATACGAGTACGAGAGGTCATGGGTAATCGCTTATCAGGCTGCAATCAATTCGAAAGGCGTGGCGCTACCAACTCTTTGAGCTCGGGCAGCTTGCCGTGAAAAAAGTGTCCGCATTCTGCCACTTTCAGCAGCTCATGGGGGCGCGACAGCTCGTTTGACCAGTTATAGACCAGCTGCGGATCGATCACTTCGTCGGTTTCGGGCTGGATAACGGTGATCGGGCAGTTGTGGGGCAAGGTGTCTTCGTCACGCAGGCGCATCACTGCCGGTGCCACCATAAACAGCCGCGCCAGCTGCTCGCCTTCAGCTTCGAGCCGGCCACCCAGGCTGGCAGCAACAAAACCGCCGAACGAAAAACCGAGCAGGGTGATCGGCAAGTCCGGGTGTTTAGCCCGCAACCAGCGAGCGGCGGCCAACGCATCGTCCACTTCACCGCTGCCCATGTCGTGGCTGCCTTCACTGGCGCCGGTGCCACGGTAATTAAATCGCAAGGTAACCAGGCCAGCATCACGGGCAGTGCGCTGCAGGGTCGAAACCACTTTATTCATCATGGTGCCGCCCTGTACCGGATTGGGGTGGCACAGCAGCGCAAGGCCCTTGGGCTCAGCAGAATCAAGGTAGAGGGCTTCAAGCTGGCCGACCGGGCCAGCAATTACTACGGGGGTTTCGCGGGTAAGCAAGAGGGAACTCCGTGACCTCAGATGGGGTCGACTCGTCTAGCTGATAGATTCTGTCTGACATATTTGCGAGTGCATCGCGGTATACAGCGCAGGTCCGAGCCGTTAACGTAAAGCAAAGCCGTTTATAGAGGAAGGACTCGTGGAACACTCGCTCTTGATTTGGTTGTTGCCGACTCTCGCCCTGGTTGCCGGTGTCGCCATTGGTTTTCTGGTTGCTCGTCTGCTGCCCAATGCCGTGCCTAACCGCACGCAGCGTCAGCTGGACGACATCCAGGAACGTTTTGACAGTTACCAAAGTGAAGTGGTTACCCACTTCAACACCACCGCCAACCTGGTGAAGAAACTCACTCAGAGCTATCAGGACGTGCAAGAACACCTCGCCGAGGGCGCCAACCGTTTGGCCCTGGACGAGCAGACTCGCCAACGCCTGCTGGCTGCCCTGCACCCGGATGTGCCACAACCGCATCGCGAGCGCATCACCCCGCCGCACAGCACCGAGCCGCCTTTGGACTACGCACCAAAAAGCCCCAACGGCCCGGGCATGCTCGATGAGCATTACGGCCTGAAGAAGTAAAAGTTGCACACAACAAAAAGCCCCGCGATCTGCAAGGATCGCGGGGCTTTTTGTTGTGTGTCTTGCGCCCCCGTAGCAGCTGCCGCAGGCTGCGATCGACGACAAAGTCGTCGCAAGATCAGCCGTCACCGTGTATCAGGCAAACCCCGCACCCAGGGTTTGCGACTGCTGCGCAGCCGGACGCAGCCTTCGGCAGCTGCTACGAGGTACTGATCAAGGGTACTGCTGCACCTGACCCGGCTGCTGATACTGCATGCCCGGGATTGGCGCCAGGGTCACCTGCACGCGACGGTTCTGTGCGCGGCCATCTGCGGTGGCGTTGCTGGCAATCGGATCAGCCGGGCCCATGCCTTTGACCGACAGGTACTGGCCGCTGACACCTTGAGACGTCAGGTAGGTCGCTACGCTTTGCGCACGCTGCTGCGAGAGCTGCATGTTGTAGTTGTAGTTACCGGTGCTGTCGGTGTAACCCACGATCTGGATCAGGTTCTGGTTGTTGAATTGCTTGAGCGAGTTGGCCAGGTTGTTCAGCGGCTGATAGAAACTTGGCGCAATGTTGGCCGAGCTGGTTGCAAACGTGATGTTGCCCGGCATCACCAGGGTGATGTTGTCGCCCTGGCGCTGAACTTCAACGCCCGTGTTGGCCATGCTCGCACGCAGGGCTGCTTCCTGCTTGTCGGCGTAATAGCCATAACCCGCAGCCCCCAGGCCCGCCACAGCGGCGCCGATCAACGCGCCCTTGCCACGGTTGTTATGGTCGATCGCAGCACCCGCCACAGCACCGGCCAGAGCCCCCAGGCCACCGTAGGTGGCGGTCTTGCTCAAGCCCGTGCCGGAAGATGCCTGGCCCTGGTTGTCATACGGGTTGGGCGTAGCGCAGCCGGCCAGCAAGGCAACCGCACTTGCAGCAACAATCAAACGACGCGAAATGAACATGGTGAAGCTCCTGATCAATCTTTCTGGGGGCAAAGGCCATAGGCATTAGACCTTTATAGGCGTTGGAACACGACCAACGGTAAAAATTCCTTTGATCGAAAACATTTGCACTGAATCAACAATAGTCGCCCGATCGCCTGCCCACAAATCCCGATTCAGAACTTCACCCCCGCCGTCAGCGCCATGAAATCGCGATCACTGAGGGTGTTGTAGCGACCGCCAAAGAAGTTGGTGTATGACAGGCTGGCGGTGTAAGTGTTTTGGTACTCACCGTCCAGGCCCAGGCTGATGGCCTTGCGGCCTTCCTCGAAGCTGGCGTCAGGCCCCGGCGAGTAGCCGCTGACGTCATGGGACCACCCCAGGCTGGGCTTGAGGTTCACCCCGGGCAGCACGCTGTTGTATTGCCACACCGCCCGGCCACGGTAGCCCCAGGAAGTGGCCGTGGTGAAGCCGTCAGTGCCTGCGGAGCCAAACACCGGGTCACGCCCGTAGCGCAGCCCGGACGGGCTATCCAGGCCAGCCACATGTGTCACCCCCACTTCGCCGGTGACCGTCAGGCGATCGGCCCCCATCGCGTTATCGAACACATGACTCAGGGAGGTCTGCAACTGTGTGACTTCCTTGCGCCGATAACCCTGCACATCCGCGCCAGGCGTCACGGTCAGTGGCGATGCATCGGCAAGGCCGGGCAGCAACGTGACATTGGCGTACAACAGGTCGTTGCTGTTGAGTTGCACCGGGGCATTGGGCCGGTAGCTCAATTCACCTTTCCAGGCCGTGCCTGTGGATAACGTGGTGGCAAAACTCACACCGTACAGGCGGATATCTTCGGGGTACTCGACGTAATAGCTGGAATTACCGGCCACGATCATCGGCGCCAGCCCGCCCGCGCCCGCCGCTGCGTTGTAGGCCGATTGCGCTGCAGCGCCGGCGCTGAGGATCGGGTCGCGGCTGTGGTAATTCATGAAATAGGCGCCGAACTCGGTGTCCAGCGGCTCGAACATATAGTGCATGGCCAGGCCAAATTGCCCGCTGTTGCGCGCATTGCGGTTGGCGCCACGGCGCACCAGCACGCCCTCCTCGTTCACCTCTGCACCCGCCGATGTGAGCGCCGCCAGGTCAGCGACATCCAGGGCCGAGCGCTTGCTCATCACCCGGTAGTTGCCGCTGCAGCCGTCGGCAATCACGTCAGACTGGGAGAAAAATGTGCCGCAGTTGTCCGCCTCGGACGGTTCCCAGTCCAGTTGGTAGAAGGCGTCGGCCGAGAGGTTGTCGGTGAGGTTTTGCGACACATAGAACAGATTGACCGGTACCAGGCCGTCTTTGTATTCCGTGCCCGGCCGACGATAGGCCGCGGGGTCGGTGGGGTTGATGGCATTGATGCCACCGCCGATAAACGCACCTTCGCCCCAACTGACCACCTGCTTGCCCAGGCGCACCGCGCCGGGTTGATCGGCAATGGCGTAGTTGTGATACACGAATGCATCGAGCAGTTGCGCGCCGGCCGATTGCGCACTGGCCCGGCGACCACTGTCACTGATGGCCTTGAAGGGGCGGCTGTCGTCCTGCAGCTCGAAGTCGTACCAGTATTTGCCGCGCACATACAGGCCGCTGTCGCCGTACTTCAGCTCCAGGGCGTGCATGCCGGTGAAGATTTTCGAGAAAGTCTCGCCGCGCTTGAAATTGAGACGGCCATCATCGGAAATCTGCGACTGGCCCGTTCCGCCGTTATTGGCGCCGATCAGCTTGCTGTCGGCCCTGGCGGTGGACCAACTGGCGCCAATGGACAACTCGGAATCGATCTGCCCCTCGACCGGGCCGACATTGAAGCTCACGCCCCAGGCGGACGTCGACGCGAGGCTGACTGCCAGCGCCAGCTTGGCGTGGCGCCAGGACCGGTGGACTGAGGACATCGATACTTCTCCGTGGGCACACTGCGATAGGCCCGCAAGGATGAAGCAAATCTGGATTTTGACAAGAACACTCCTACCCTCGTAGCAGCTGCCGAGGAACGAAGGCTGCGTCCGGCGACGCAGTCGTCGTAAAACCTGAGTTCGCTGCCTACCTGTTAAGCCGCAGACAAAGGTTTTACGATCGCTTCGCAATCGGACGCAGCCTTCGTTCCTCGGCAGCTGCTACGGGATATTTGGCGATTAGTGCATCTCGGTAAATGCCAGTTTCACACCCAGCGCCACCAGTACCGCGCCCATCGTGCGGTCAAACCAGTGGCCCATGCGGGCAAAACCGGTACGCACGCGCTGATGGCTGAACAGCATCGCGACCATGCAGAACCACACCCCGGTGGCCACTGCCAGGTACACGCCATAACCGGCCTGAATCGACAGCGGGGTATGCGGGTTGATCACCACGGTAAACAGCGACAGGAAAAACAGCGTCGCCTTGGGGTTCAGCCCGTTGGTCACGAAGCCCGAGGTGAAAGCACCGCGCGCCGTGCGTTCGCCCACCGGCAAGCTGGCCGCCAGCGCTGCAGGGTCGGCCGGCTTGGCCCGCAAGGCCTTGATGCCGATATACAGCAGGTAAGCCGCCGCCAGCCATTTCAGGGCGTTAAACAGCACAATCGATTGCGACACGATAATGCCAATACCCAGCAACGAATAACCGACATGGACGAAAATCGCCGTGCCCACACCAAAGGCGGTAAACATCCCCGCGCGGCGACCGTGAGTGACGCTCTCGCGCACCACCACGGCAAAATCAGGCCCGGGGCTGGCCACCGCCAGCAGGTGAATCAGGGCAACAGTCAAAAATTCTGTCCAGTACATGCGCCGCTCCATTACAAATTGTTTCTTCTGTTAGGCTCGCCACATTACGCCTTCATTTCACAGCACAAAAGGTACAGTTGATGACTAACACTCAGCGCGCCGTATTCCTTGATTACACCTCACTGGACCTGGGCGATCTCGACCTTGAGCCGCTGCGTCGCGCCTTCGGCGACGTGCAACTGTGCGCAGACACCACGCCAGCCAATGTGATCGAGCGTCTGCAAGGCGCCCGTGTGGCCATCAGCAATAAAGTCGTGCTCAACGCCCAAACCCTGGCGGCCTGCCCGGACCTGAAGCTGATTCTGGTGGCGGCCACCGGCACCAACAACGTCGACCTTGAGGCCGCCCGCGCCCGGGGCATCACCGTGGCCAACTGCCAGGGCTACGGCACGCCGTCGGTGGCGCAACACACCCTGGGCCTGCTGCTGGCACTGGCCACGCGCCTGGTGGACTACAACAAGGCCGTGGCCGATGGCCAGTGGCAGCAGTCGAAACAGTTCTGCCTGCTGGATTTTCCGATTGTCGAGTTGGAAGGCAAGACCCTGGGCCTGTTCGGTCACGGCGAGTTGGGCAGCGCGGTGGCGAAACTGGCCGAAGCGTTCGGCATGCGCGTATTGATCGGCCAGATCCCCGGGCGCCCGGCCCGTGCCGGGCGCCTTGCGCTCGACGAACTGCTGCCCCAGGTCGACGCCCTGACCTTTCACTGCCCGCTCACCGAGCACACGCGTAATTTTATCGGCGCCCGCGAACTGGCCCTGCTCAAGCCCGGTGCCTTCGTGGTCAACACCGCACGCGGCGGCATGATTGACGAACAGGCACTGGCCGACGCCCTGCGCAGCGGTCACCTGGGCGGCGCCGCCACCGATGTGCTGAGCGTCGAACCGCCCCGCGACGGCAACCCGCTGCTTGCCGCCGACATTCCGCGCCTGATCATCACCCCGCACAGCGCCTGGGGCAGTCGTGAAGCCCGGCAGCGGATCGTCGGCCAACTGGCGCAAAACGCCGAAGCGTTCTTTAACGGTACAGCGCTGCGGGTCGTCAGTTGATAGACTGCGCCCCTTTTTGAGGAGCAGATTATGGATCCGCGCAGTGAAGTACTGCTTCGTCAGCCTGAATACTTTCAAGGCTCGGTGCTGTTGGTCGGCTTGCCGGCTGACGAGTTGCTGAACGAATTGCCCGATGCCCACGGCTGGTGCTGGCATGCCGGTGACCAGGCCGTGCTCGACGCCCGTTTTGCCGGGCGCGTGCAGTTCGGTGTCGATATCCCTGAGCGGGCGTTCGACACCGCCGTGGTGTTTCTGCCCAAGTCCAAGGAGTTGAGCGACTACGTGCTCAAGGCCGTGGCCGCCCGCCTGCCGGGTGCCGACGTGTTTCTGGTCGGTGAAAAAAAGGGCGGCATCGAAGGCGCCTCCAAGCAACTGATCCCGTTTGGCAAACCGCGCAAGCTCGACAGCGCACGGCACTGCCAGCTGTGGCAAGTGACCGTGGAAAACGCGCCTGCGGCACCGGTGCTGCATGAGCTGGCGCAACATTACGAACTGCCGCTGGCCGAAGGCCCGCTCAAGGTCGTGAGTTTGCCCGGCGTGTTCAGCCACGGCCGCCTGGATCGCGGCAGCGCCCTGCTGCTTGAGCATCTGGACAAGCTGCCCAGCGGCCACGTGCTGGACTTCGGCTGCGGTGCGGGCGTGCTCGGGGCTGCGGTCAAACGTTGCTACCCGCACAACAACGTCACCTTGCTCGACGTGGATGCTTTCGCCACTGCCAGCAGCCGCCTGACCCTGGCCGCCAACGGCCTGGAAGGCGAAGTGATTACCGGCAACGGCATCGACGCCGCGCCGATGGGGCTGAACACGATCCTGAGCAACCCGCCGTTCCATGTCGGGGTACACACCGATTACCACGCCACCGAGAACTTGCTGCAAAAAGCAGCCAAACATCTGAAATCAGGCGGCGAACTGCGGATTGTGGCCAACAGCTTCCTGCGCTACCAGCCGCTGATCGAAGAGCATTTCGGTGCCTGTTCGGTCAAGGCCGAAGGTCAGGGGTTTCGCATCTACAGCGCCAAGCGTCGTTGATACGTTGTAAAAATAAGGGCTTGCCGGATCGGATTTGCCTAGGCAGAATCCGCTCCGTCCTAGGGGAGTAGTCTCCCACGAGCGTCAAGCTCGTCCGGCATACGTCAACATACTTGGTCAACAGACCATGGCGTATGCGACCCAGGTGTCCGCACAGACGGACCGGGGTTTGACAAGACCTATGACACGAACACCTTACCCGGGGCGGGGAGGCTGTACGTGTCATAGCCGTGTCGACCCGCCCCTGGAAACCACCTGATGATGCTCGATTCCCTGCTTGTCCCTACTGCAATCGTTGCCTTGGCCGAAATCGGCGACAAGACACAACTCCTTGCCCTCATTCTGGCCGCACGCTTTCGCAAACCCTGGCCGATCATTGCCGGTATCGTGGTCGCGACCCTGGCCAACCATGCTGCAGCCGGTGCCGTAGGTGCCTGGTTCAGTACCTTCTTCAGCGATGCCATGTTGCACTGGATCCTTGCCGCGAGCTTTACCGCCACCGCGCTGTGGACCCTGGTGCCCGACAAGATGGACGACGACGAAGCCAGCACCGCACGCAAGTACGGGCCGTTCGTGACCACGCTGATCACCTTCTTCATTGCCGAAATCGGGGACAAGACCCAGGTGGCGACCGTCATGCTCGCCGCGCAGTACCCGGACTTGTGGCTGGTGATTATCGGTACCACCCTGGGCATGTTGATTGCCAACGTGCCGGTGGTTTTGGCGGGCAACTTTGCCGCCGACAAACTGCCGTTGACCCTTATCCGCCGCTTGGCTGCCACTGCGTTCGTGGTACTGGCCGTCGTGGCGGTGTACAAGGCAATGCAGATCAGCGGCTGGGTGTAACCCAGACTTTGTGTGGGAGCGGGCTTGCTCGCGATACAGGCACTGCGGTCTTTCAGTTGAACCGCGTAGACGCCATCGCGAGCAAGCCCGCTCCCACAACAAGCGTCACGATTTCGGCGCTTGCTGATACAGCGGCATGACTTTTGGAATGGCCGCTTGCAGCGCCGCGATCCGGCTGCTGGAGGCCGGGTGGGTGCTCATGAATTCCGGCGGTGCATTCTGTGATTGCTGGGCCATTTTCTGCCACAGGGTGATCGCCGCATTCGGGTTGTAACCCGCACGGGCTGCCAGCTCCAGGCCGATCAGGTCCGCTTCGTTTTCATTGCTGCGGCTGTTGGGCAAGGTCAGGCTGTAGTTCACCACCGTGTCAGCCAGCCCCAGGCTGTCCTGCCCCAACCCCAACAAGGCGCCAGCACCCTGCTTGGCGATCTCGATACCGTAGGCCTTGGACATGGATTCACGCCCGTGCTCACGCAAGGCGTGGGCAATTTCATGGCCCATGATCGCGGCAATTTCATCGTCGCTCAGATTGAGCTGTTCGATGATCCCGCTGTAAAAGATGATCTTGCCGCCAGGGCCGCAGTTGGCGTTAAGTTCATCACTCTTGATCAGGTTCACTTCCCAGTTCCATTGCGCGGCATCCGGGCGAAAGGCCGGGGCCTGGGCAATCAACCGGTTGGCAATGGCCTGCAGGCGCTTGGCGTTGGCGCTGGTTTTGTCCAGGGCGCCCTTGGTACTGGCCTCGCTGACCGTCTGCTGGTACGACTGCGCGTACATCTGATCAACCTGCTGGCTCGACAGCATGCTGAACATGTACTGCTTGCGCTCTACGCCCACGGCGCCGCCATTGGTGGTATTCACCGCCTGACAGCCGCCCAGCAACAACCCGGCGCCCACGGCGCACACTACCGCTAACTTACCCATCAAAGCTCTCCATAAAGATGCTGCGCATCGTATCTCAACCCGGCGTCAGGCACTCGGGGGCATTGAGTTTGGGATCATTGACCAGATTGGCCAAAGGCCGTTCGCGCAACGCCATCTGCTGGCTGGCCAGCAGTGCCTGCAGCACATGCAGCGGGGTTTGCGGGTCAAGCCAGGCCTGCTGGCCGGCCTCATCCAGAATCAGCGGGCGGCGCTGGCTGGCGGCAGCCTGGGTGATCACCGCAGTACTGAGCCACACATGCCCGGCCACCGGGTAGGCCTCCCAGATACCGGCAAAAAACAGCGAGGAGCCCTCCCCCGGGGTTAGCCAATAGGGGCGCTTGCGGGTCGTGCCGCGCCACTCGTAAAAGCCGTTGGCCGGGATCAGGCAGCGACGCTCGCGCAAGGCATCGCGAAACATGGGCTGTTCGACCACAGTTTCGGCACGGGCGTGGGCCGGGGTACGCGACAGGTCAGTGAGCCAGGCCGGGGTCAGGCCCCAGCGCGCCCGCGCCAGTTCTCGCTGGCCAGGCTCGGCCCCCGCACGCAGGATCAATACCGAATCATTGGGCGAAATGTTCCACTGGGCCTGCTGATCCGCCGGAAAACCGGGCAAGGCTGCAAACGCAGGGTTCCAGCGAAACAGGGCAAAACGTCCACACATGGGGCAGCACAACTCTTCTTTTATATAGCACTGAAAAAACCGCTGCAGGCGTCAGCAGATCAGTACATCTGCAACGCTGTCGGGCTCATCGCCCGCCACCGGCGTGGCCGCATTGTACGCATCGATCAACGCGCGTGCGCAGCGCGCCTGATCATCGGCTACCGCCAGCCCCAACAACCCCAAGGCCGGCAACTCCCCGGTACCGCCAATCAAATCACGGCCCTGCAGGGTCGCCGCTATGCCTTCACTGGCCAGCATGCCCAGCAACAATTCGGCTTCCATCAGGTTTTCCGGCTCGTAGATGCGTTGCATGGTCTTCACTCACTACTCATTCTCGGTCTGTACATCGAGCATCCATTCATGACCATCGGTCTGAAGATGGAAAAGGATCGGTCGGCAACACACCGGGCAATCTTCAATGTAGCTTTGATCGCCCCCCGAAAGATCCAGTACCGCTTCTGCCGGCTCGCCACAATAGGGGCATTCATAGCGTTCAGTTTCAAGCATCGCGGTCTCCAGAGTGACTTGTGCGTATAATCGCCGGTCTATTAGCAGGGCTATTATTTTTGCCCTGCCCTGCGTACCAACCCTAGTCGTTTCCAACAAGAGAGCATGATGGGCCAATTCGATAGCATCCGACCTTACGACGACGCCGAAGTACCAGCAGTGCTGGCCCGGCTGCTCAGCGACAAGGCGTTTCTGGATATCCTGACCCACTTTCGCTTTCCGCGCCTGGCTGGCGCTTTCGGCTGGCTGTTAAAACCACTTATAGCTCATCGCCTGCGCAAAGAGTTCGCCAGCGTCAATTCGGTTGCGTCCTTGCAGGACAAGGTCGAGGTTTACGTCGACCGCACCATCGAGCATGCCACCGACGGCGTGACCTACACGGGCGTCGAGCAACTGAAGTCTGGCAGCGCCTACCTGTTTCTGGCCAACCACCGCGATATCGTGATGGACCCGGCCTTCGTCAATTACGCCGTGTACCACGCCGGCCTGCCGACGCCGCGCATTGCCATTGGCGACAACCTGCTGCAAAAGCCGTTTGTCAGCGACCTGATGCGCCTGAACAAGAGCTTTATCGTGCACCGCTCGATCACCGGGCGCCGGGAAAAGCTCGCGGCCTATCAACTGTTGTCGGCCTATATCAACCACTCGATCCGTAACGACTGCCAGTCGATCTGGATTGCCCAGGCGGAAGGCCGGGCCAAGGACGGTGATGACCGCACCGACTCGGCGATCCTGAAAATGTTTCATATGAGCCGCAAGGACGAGCCGTTTGCCGAGGTCATCCAGTCGCTGAACCTGACGCCGGTGTCGATCAGCTACGAATACGACCCCTGTGACCAGGCCAAGGCCCGCGAGCTGTACATACGCGCCACCACGGGCACCTACAGCAAGGCCCCGGGCGAAGACGACACCAGCATCGCCAACGGCATTACCGGTTATAAAGGCCGCGTGCATGTGAACTTTGCCGCCCCGGTGACCGAACCTTTCGAGGACAGCAAATTGCTTGCCGCGGAAATGGATCGTCATATTCTCAGCGGCTACCGCCTGTTCCCGGCGCACTACCTGGCGTATGCGCAGTGGGCTGAGGCTGAGGCCGAGCTGCAAGTGCCCACCGCCGCCGAGGTATTCGGTGCCGAAGAGCTGGCCAAGGCCCAACAGGAATGGCAACGCCGCCTGGACGCCTGCCCGGCCGAGCATCGCCCGTATCTGGTGCTGCAGTATGCGATGCCGGTGCGTAACCAGTATCGGATCAAGGCGGGGTTGCCCCTGTAACCCCATCCACCCTTGTGGGAGCGGGCTTGCTCGCGATGGCATCAACACGGTCAAGCAGAACGACCGAGTCGTCAGCATCGCGAGCAAGCCCGCTCCCACAAGGGTAATTTCTGCTGTCACCGTATCGCCATGTAGAGAGGCCACTCTGTGGCCCCTCGACACCGACACGGAGCTTGTCATGTTGCACGCAGAAAACCAGGACCGCCTGTACCTTATCGCCCCCAGCGACGAACAGCAGGCATTGATCGAGGGCTTGGCCTTTAACGTGCAAGACCGCCACTGGCTGGTTTACTGCGCCCTGAGCGGCCACGCCCATGCCGACCTGCCCGAGACCGACCTGCTCACCGGCGTCAGCCGCCTGGAGCTGTACGCCGAAGCGGCCTGAAACCTTCGAACACAAAAAAGCCCGAACTCCACGAGTTCGGGCTTTTTGTTTTGCCTGCGATTACTCGCTGAGCAAACGACCGATGGTCGGGTCCTTGAACACCCGTGTCAGGGCGTCGCTGAGCACGTCACTCACCAGCTTGGTGTTGGTTTCCTGATTCGGCGCCATGCCGAAGCGCTGGTCCAGCGAGGCACCATAACGGCCGCTATAGGTACGGCCACCGTTCTTCACATCGGAGCGGAAGGTCGCGCCGATGGTAGCCTCAGTCACGTACATGGTGTCCTTGGGCGACTGGTACTTGAGTTCGGCCAGGGTCACGGTCAGGGTTGGTGCGTTCATCGCGTTGGCTGTCGGGGTGAAACCCAGCAGGCGCACGGCCGCTTCGGCCTGGGCTTGCAGCTTGGGAATCAAGTCGGCACTGCTGACGCTGATCGCGCTGGTTTCCGGGTACATACCACCGCGGGTGCCCAGGGTTGGCGAAGGACGACCGTCCACCACACGCACCACCACTGGCTGGCCACGACCCACGGGGGCGAGCTGGGTGGTCAGCTTGGGTTGCGGGCTGAGTTGTTGCGGGCTGTGGGCGCAGCCGACCAGGGTCAAACTGGTCACAGTAATCAAACCGAACAACAGGCGTTGCAACATGCTTATCTCTCCAGGACTGGGTATAACAGGCCGTCAGTATAGGGTGCCGGACGCCTGCGAACTAGCTGCAAGCTGTCACCCTCCTGTCATGGCCAATTCATCCTGATGTCACCTGCTCAGGGCATAGTCGCAACGACTGACTCAACAGGTGCCGCCATGAACATGCTCTTGACCCTGCTCGGCCTCAACCGCCCCAACCGCTGCTTCGCCCGCCTTGATCCGGCAGGCCGCTGCCAGGCCTTCAAGCAATGCAAACAACCGCCGGTCGGCGACAGTTGGGTCGAAATCGAAGAAATCCGCCTTAACTGGTTGCACCAGGTGCTACCCGCCAACGCCCGTATTGCCTCGCCCGCACGGCGTTCGACGGTGCAACCGCTGCTGGGCCTCTGACCGGCGCACCAATAAAAGTCATTTAACAGGATCAATTGCCCACGTTTCTTCGCTACAATCTCCCCCCGATTATAAGGACGTCTCCTGATCGGGCCCCGCAACATCGCTAATGCGCTTGCATTGGCACCCCAAAACCGCCCACAGAGAGCCGCCCACACAGATCATGTGAAGCTGGTGCGCTTGATTTTCATGGCGTAACCCCCACTTTTTGCATGATCTGCCAGAGCTGTCATCACGCTCGGCCCCTGGTTCGGTGCCTGGCTTGCGACAGCCCTTTTTTGAGGTTCACGTATCCAAAAGAGCGTGAAAAAAAAACGGGTTTCACAACTTCACAAGAGTGTGGCGAGCAAATGAAAAGTTTTGCGTCTGAACATGCACCATTAGCGTCTGAAATTGCTTCACCAAGCAGGATCGAAGTCGGCTCCACAGCACAAGACTGAAGCCTGTCCGCTCACGGATTTGGTTGCACGAACGGACGCTCTAGACATTAAGTCGAATTGCCTCCCGGGGACTGAAATGCGTTCATATGAACCTTGAAGGCCCGGTTGGTGGCGTCCGCTGAAGCTGCAAGAAATTGCGAAGAATCGGACATGGCGATCCTGGCCACGAGTGGCCCGGGGCTAATCAGACACACGCCCCGGACACCTGGCAGCTATGCCGTCAATTTGGTGCCGTAGATTTTGGAGACGCGTTAATGGCGCATAACGAAGCAGTCGACGTAGTACTGGTTGGAGCGGGCATCATGAGTGCCACCCTCGCCGTACTGCTCAAAGAGCTCGACCCCGGCATTAAGCTGGAAGTTGTTGAGCAGATGGACTCGGGTGCCGCGGAGAGTTCCAACCCGTGGAACAACGCAGGTACCGGTCACGCTGGCCTTTGTGAGCTGAACTACACACCGCAGGCCGCCGACGGTTCGATCGACATCAAGAAGGCTGTGCATATCAATGCCCAGTTCGAAGTGTCGAAACAGTTTTGGGCCTACCTGGCACAAAAAGGCACCTTCGGTTCATGCAAGTCCTTCATCAGCCCGGTTCCTCACCTGAGCTACGTTGAAGGCGAAAAAGGCGTGTCCTTCCTGAAAAAACGCTTTGAGGTGCTGAGCAAGCACCATGCGTTTGCCGACATGGAATACACCGAAGACAAAGCCACGATGGCCGAGTGGATGCCCCTGATGATGCCGGGCCGCCCTGCGGACCAGCACATCTCGGCCACCCGTGTGGAGCATGGCACCGACGTCAACTTCGGCGCCCTGACCCAGCAACTGCTCAAGCATCTGGCCAGCGCACCGGACACCCAGATCAAGTACAGCAAAAAAGTCACCGGCCTCAAGCGCAACGGCAGCGGCTGGACGGTGAGCATCAAGGACACCAACAGCGGCAACACCCGCCACGTTGATGCCAAATTCGTGTTCCTCGGTGCCGGTGGCGCGGCCTTGCCGCTGCTGCAAGCTTCGGGCATCGAAGAAAGCAAAGGCTATGGCGGCTTCCCGGTCAGCGGCCAATGGCTGCGTTGCGACAACCCGGAAGTGGTCAAGCTGCACCAGGCCAAGGTTTACAGCCAGGCCGCAGTGGGTTCGCCACCGATGTCGGTGCCGCACCTGGACACCCGTGTGGTGGATGGCAAAAAGTCGCTGCTGTTCGGGCCTTATGCCGGTTTCACCACCAAGTTCCTCAAGCACGGTTCGTTCCTTGACCTGCCGATGTCGATCCGCCTGGGCAATATCGGGCCAATGCTGGCCGTGGCTCGCGACAACATGGACCTGACCAAGTACCTGGTCAGCGAAGTGCGCCAGTCGATGGAACAACGCCTGGAGTCCCTGCGTCGTTTCTATCCGCAGGCCAAGGCTGAAGACTGGCGTCTTGAGATTGCCGGGCAACGGGTGCAGATCATCAAGAAAGACCCGAAAAAAGGCGGCGTCCTGCAGTTCGGCACCGAACTGGTTGCGGCCAAGGACGGCTCGCTGGCCGCTCTGCTGGGTGCTTCGCCAGGCGCTTCGGTCACCGTTTCGATCATGCTCGACCTGATCGAACGCTGCTTTGCGCAAAAAGCCACGGGCGAGTGGGCGGCCAAGCTCAAGGAAATCTTCCCGGCACGGGAAAAGGTCCTCGAAACCGACGCCGACCTGTACCGTGAAATCAGCACCCGCAACTCCGAGTTGCTGGAACTGGTTGCACCACAGAGCGCCAATACCAGCATCGCGTAATGCCACACTGACGTTTCACACGTCAAAAAAAGCCCCTCGCCCTGTTTCAGGGCGAGGGGCTTTTTTGTTGCCCTGTATCGGGGCGCTGCAAAGGCGTAAGCCCAATGCAAGGTAACTCGTGAATCAGAACGTAGCAGCTGCCGAAGGAACGAGGCTGCGTCCGACATGGTGCGGCACTCCGACGAAGCCGCCGGACGCAGCCTTCGATCCTCGGCAGCTGCTACAGGGGGTGGGTCAACCGCGAGCCTGGTCGATCAGCTCGATGTACTCGTCTGCATTGCGCTGGTCCTTGATGATGTCCACGAACGTCTGACCCTGTTCGTCTTTACCATCCAGGTCGTAGCCGGCTTCCTTGAAGAAAGTCAGGAAGCGCCCAAAGTCATCGATGCGCAGGCCACGGTAGGCCTTGATCAGTTTGTGCAGCGACGGCGAAGTGGCGTCCACGGGCTCAAAGTCCAGGAACAACTTGATCTGCTCGTCGCCGATCTCGTCACCAATCAACTGCTTTTTGTCTTTACGCATATCCGGCTCCAGCCTGCTGATACTTCACGGGGCCCGCAGTTTACCCAAGGCTTATCGCGCGCGCACGCTGCCGGTGTGCAAGTCGGCCCAAATATGGCCATTGGCATAGGTCAAAAATTGTACATAGAGCGTGTCGTTGCGCAGCAGGTCAATCACCACGCGGTACTGGCTCTGCGGGTAGGAAAGGCTCAGGGTTCGGGTCTTGCTGTCGAACGCGGGCTTTTTAAGGCTTTTGCTTTCACCATCGAACGAAATCAGCACCTGGCGCACGGTCGCACCCTGGCTCATGGGCTTGCCCTTCAGGCGCACCAGCAAGGGCGAAGTGACCGGGATCGGCTGTTGGTTGGACTGGCGCTGGCTGCCCACCACCACCGAGTACGAAGTGACCAGCATCAGTTGTTGCTGCTCGGGCACCTCGCTGCGTAACTGCAGGTCATCGGCAGGCAGAAACTGCCCATGCAACAACGGCGTAGCCACAGGTGCCGCCGCCAGAGGCAGGCTGGCCAGCAGCAGGCTCAGCGCCGCACTGCGAAATAGAAGGCTCATGTCAGGTTCCAGAAAGCGGGAAGCAGCACTCTAGCATGTTGCCCGCCCGCCCCTTCTACTGCGCAACCAGTTGCCCTTCGACGATCCGCACATGCTGTGGATGAAAGCGCGCAAGGCTGCTGCGATGGCCGACACTGACAATGCTCAAGCCCGGCAGTTGATCGATCAGGGCCTGGTACACCATCGCTTCGTCCTCCTCATCCATTGCCGAGGTCGATTCGTCCATATACAGCCATTGCGGGCGATACAGCAGCGCCCGGGCAAAGGCCAGGCGCTGCTGCTCACCACCCGACAGCAGCCGCTGCCAGTGGTTAACCTCGTCGAGCTTGGGGATCAGGTGCTCCAGGCGGCACGTGCGCAGCACCTGTTCATAACGTTCCGGCGCGTAGGCATCACCGGTCTGTGGATAACTCAGGGCATCGCGCAGGGTGCCAATGGGCAAGTAGGGTTTTTGCGGCAAAAACAACGCCCGCTCACGCGGTAAACGGATTGCCCCGCCACCCCGCGGCCATAGGCCGCCCATCGCCCGCAGCAAGGTACTTTTGCCGCTGCCGGAGCGCCCGCTGAGCATCAGCCGCTCACCGTCCTGCACCTGCAAACTGGCGCCATGCAACAGTGGCCGACCATCGGCCAGATCCAGGCTCAGGTCTTTGATCTGCAACTCTTCGCCCTGGTGCTGTACATCAATCGCCGGCAAGCGCTGCTCATTGTCGGTCATGGCCTGACGAAAGCTCAGCAGACGATCGCAGGTGGCACGCCATGCCGCCAGGGTCACATAGGCATCGATAAACCAGCTGAAGTTCTCTTGCACATTGCTGAAGGCCGAGTTGATTTGCATCAGCTCGCCCAGCTCGATCTTGCCGGAAAAGTAGCGCGGCGCGGCCACGACAAACGGAAAGATAATCGCGATCTGCGAGTAACCGGCAGTGAAAAACGTCAGGCGTTTTTGCACCTTCATTTGCGTCCAGAAGTTTTTCCAGACCTTGTTGAAACGGGTACTCAGGCGCTCATGCTCATTGGCCTCGCCGTTGTACAAGGCAATGCTTTCGGCATTTTCACGGACCCGCACCATCGAGAAACGCAAGTCAGCTTCGAAGCGCTGTTGCTGGTTGCTCAGGCCGATCAGCCGTCGACCGATCAAATGCGCCAGCCAGCTGCCCACGGCGGCGTACAACAGTGCGCACCAGAACATGTAACCGGGAATGGTGATGCCAAAAACCTCAATGCTGCCCGATACACCCCACAGGATGATCGAAAACGACACCAGACTGACTACGTTGCGGATCAACCCCAGGCCCAGAGTGAGCGTGCTGTCGGTGAACGAATTGATATCTTCACTGATGCGCTGGTCAGGGTTGTCGGTATAACCGCCCTGCTCCAGCTGGTAGTAGTTCTTGTGCGCCAGCCAGCGGGCAAAGTGCTGTTCAGTCAGCCAGCGACGCCAGCGAATGGTCAGCATCTGGGTCAAATAGAGCCTGTACACCGCACCGACAATACCTGCCGCGGCAATGATCCCGAAGTAACCAATCAGGCTCCAGAACGCCTTGGCGTCCTTGTTTTCCAGCGCGTTGTAGAAGTCCTTGTACCAGTGGTTGATCCACACCGAGATGCCCACGCTGACCAGCGACAGGGCCACCACGGCGATCAACAGCAACCACGCCTTGGCACGTTCTTCACTGCGCCAGTAAGGGGTTATGAGGCGCCAGACCCGAGGGATGAAATTCCCACGCACAGCATCATTCACGACAGAAGGCTCAGCGTTCTGATTCATCGTTCAGGCTCGTTGGGAGTAAAGAGCAACCTGCAAGCCGGTCAGGACGACCGGCCCACGACGCTGGGACACGTCTTGTTACAGGTTAGAAGCTGCAGCCGTCAGCATGCAAGGTGCATTGCACGCGACTACAGCTCCCGTTCAGCGTCGCACCGGACGCTTCTGCAATTTGCGCTGCAAGGTTCGGCGGTGCATGCCCAGGGCGCGGGCCGTGGCCGAAATATTGCCTTCATGCTCACCCAGCACGCGCTGGATATGTTCCCACTGCAGGCGATCCACCGACATCGGGTTATCCGGCACCAGGGTTTCGAGGTCGGCATGCTGGGACAACAAGGCGGCGAGCACGTCATCCGCGTCCGCCGGCTTGCACAGGTAGTTGCAGGCCCCGCGCTTGATCGCTTCGACAGCGGTGGCAATGCTCGAATAACCGGTGAGGATCACCACGCGCATTTCCGGGTCGAGCTCCAGCAGCTTGGGCAGCAGGACCAGGCCGGAGTCACCGTCCATTTTCAGGTCCAGTGCCGCGAAATCGGGCAGGTCCTGCTGGGCCAGGATCAGCCCTTCTTCGGCGGAGCCGGCGGTGCTGACGCGAAAACCGCGGCGGCTCATGGCGCGGGCCATCACGCGGGTAAAAGTGGCGTCGTCATCTACCAACAACAAATGCGGCAGTTCTTCGCCTTCGACCTGAATTTCTTCACTCATTTTCATTTCCTCGGGCGACACGTGGCAGGCGCAGCTCAGTGAGCGTACCGCCATCCTCATGACTGTAGAGTTTTACCGAGCCGCCAGCGCGGGTCACGCTGGCCTTGCTCAAGAATAGGCCCAGACCGAAGCCTTTGCCCTTGGTAGTAAAAAAGGGTTTGCCGATTTGCTCGGCGATGGCCAACGGTACACCCGGACCGTGGTCACGGATACTGATGGTCAGATCAACCGCATCCCAGTCCACCGTCACTTCCAGCCCTTCCGGGCACGCATCGGCGGCATTGTTGAGCAGGTTGAGCAGCGCCTGGGTCAAATCCGGAGGGGGCGCCAGGCGCGGAACCGGCGCGTGGCCCAGGCACTGGAAGCGATAGGTGGCCTCGGGGCGCATCAAGTGCCAGCGGTTCAGGGCTTCATCCAGCCATTGCGTAACGTCCTGGACTTCAATCGCCAGACGACGGTTGGCCTCGGCGGCACGCACCAGTTGCTGCAGGGTTTCCTTGCACAGCTTGACCTGATCCTGCAGCACGCTCAAATCGTCCTGCAATTCGGGATCAAGGTGATCGCGGCGCATCTCCTTGAGCAGCACACTCATGGTCGACAACGGCGTGCCCAGTTCATGGGCGGCACCGGCCGCCTGCGTGGCCACGGCCAGCAATTGCTGGTCACGCAGGCCTTCTTCACGGCGCAAGGCGCGCAGTTCTTCCTGGCGGCGCAGCTCTTCGCCCATCTTGGCGGCAAAGAACGTAATCACGGCCGCAGACAGGGCAAAACTCAACCACATGCCATAAATCTGCAGCTTTTCGCGGAAGAACGGCACCGTGTCTATCGGGAACGACTGCGACAGCAACAAGGTGTAGAGCGCCAGCGCAATCCCGGTCAACACCAGCGAATAGCGCCACGGCAGCGTGACCGCAGCGATGGTCAGCGGCACGAGGTAATACGACACAAACGGGTTGGCCGAGCCACCCGAAAAGTACAGCAGGGCACTGTGGATAAACAGGTCGCAAGCCAGCTGCAGGGCGTACTCCAGCTCGGTGACCGGCCAGGTGGTGCGTAACCGGATTGCGGTAAACGCGCACAACAGCATGGAAAACCCGAGGGTGATACTCAGCTGAAACCACGGCAGCGGCAGCAGGTTGAACAGATAGGCAAAGCCCACTGAACCCGCTTGCGCGGCCAGCACCAACATGCGGATAAACGTAAGACGCCAGAGGTTCTGGCGTGTTGCGGACAATAACTGAACGGGGGCGAGCATGAGCTCTCCTGATGAGCGCTCCAGGCGGATCACCGGGAGTATAACCAAGCAGGCGGCCTGACAGGCAAAAGTGCGGCAAAGAGCCACAGTGTTTTTTATGAAAAAGCGGCTAATGGCCTGCATCTGGGCAAACTGTGTGGGAGCGGGCTTGCTCGCGATGGCTTCGACGCGGTCTGGCTGACACACACCGGTGCCTGCATCGCGAGCAAGCCCGCTCCCACAGGGGACAAAGAAGTAGCCGCCAAATGTATCGAAAATGTAAGCGGGCGAACTGATAGCCGTTAATTAGAGTCATATGGCCATTACTGTCCTCATTCAAGGAGCTTCCATGTCCACTTTCCAACGCACCGCTGCCCTTTTGACCCTGAGCATCGGCGCGCTTGCCAGCCTGCCGGCCCTGGCTGACGACATTCACTACAACCAGATTTCCCTGCGCGCCGAAGCCAGCCAGGAAGTGCCTCGCGACTTGATGATCGTGACGCTCTACACCGAAGCGCAAAACACCGACGCCGCCAAGCTGGCCGCAGAAATCACCACCGCGATGAACAAGGCCATCGGCCAGGCTAAATCGGTCAAGGACGTCACCCTGCGCCAGGGCAATCGCAACAGCTACCCGATTTACGACAACAAAACCCAGAAGATCACCGGCTGGCGTGAACGTGCAGAGCTGCGCCTGGAAAGCACCGACTTTGCAGCCCTGTCCAAGCTTACCGGCGACCTGATGCAAACCCTGAAAATGGGCAGCATGCAGTTCACGGTCGCCAATGCCACGCGCAAAACCAGCGAAGACGCGCTGCTCAAGGACGCTGTCAATGCCTTCAAGGCCCGCGCCCAACTGGCCACCGATGCGCTCGGCGGCAAGGGTTACAAGATCGTCAACCTGAACCTCAACACCAACGGCTACCCGCAACCCTACCTGCGCAGCGCAATGATGATGAAAGCCGCCGCCCCGGCAATGGACTCGGCGCCCACGCCTGAAGTCGAAGCTGGCACCAGCGAAGTCAGCATGAGCGCCGACGGCGTGATCGAAGTCCAGATGCAGTAAACCTGGCTCCACCGCACAAGCCCCTGACGCCCCCGCGCGCCAGGGGCTTTTTTATGCCCGCGGGAAAAACCCGGCAGACCGTCCTAGTATTAAACAACGCTCCCAAGGCTCGATGTCACTAATCAGCATGTTCCTGGACGGTAGTCTGAATAAGTAACAACCCTGACCTGAAACAGTGCAGCCACCGTGGCTGGAGTCGCAAAACGTGTAAGCAAATACGTCAAAAACGCCGACGCAAACGATCAAATGCGTCATAACTTATATAAAAGCGACATTCTTGTACGATCGTTCCACGTTTTTAATCAGCAACCGCTTTCGGATATTGCATTGGGTATGGGCTGTGCATAAGTATCGCCGGGTCGACTCACAAGGTCGCCCTCAAACCAAAAATGATAAAAATCATGAGGCCACCATGTTCAAACACGCGGTCATTCCGTTTTTAGTAGGCGCCAGCCTGTTGGCAAGCGCACCTTTCGCCCACGCAGCGACCAACCTGGTGTTTTGCTCTGAAGGCAGCCCGGCGGGTTTTGACCCGGGCCAGTACACCACCGGTACTGACTTCGATGCGTCGGCCGAGACCATCTACAACCGTTTGAGCCAGTTCGAACGTGGCGGTACCAAGGTTGAACCCGGCCTGGCGACCAGCTGGGATGTCTCGCCGGATAACCTGACATGGACCTTCCACCTGCGTGATGGCGTCAAGTTCCACACCACGCCGTACTTCAAGCCGACCCGCGATTTCAACGCTGATGACGTGCTCTTCACGTTCAACCGCATGCTCGACAAGGACATGCCGTTCCGTAAGGCCTACCCCACCGAATTCCCATATTTCACCGACATGGGCATGGATAAAAACATCGCCAAGGTGGAAAAGATCGATGACAAGACCGTCAAGTTCACCCTGAACACGGTTGATGCCGCATTTATCCAGAACCTGGCCATGAGCTTTGCCTCCATCCAGTCCGCCGAGTACGCCGACAAGCTGCTCAAGGAAGGCAAAATGTCCGATATCAACCAGAAGCCGATCGGCACCGGCCCGTTTGTGTTCAAGAGCTACCAGAAAGACTCGAACATCCGCTACACCGGCAACAAGGACTACTGGAAGCCTGAAGACGTCAAGATCGACAACCTGATCTTTGCCATCACCACCGACCCGTCGGTACGTATCCAGAAGCTCAAGAAGAACGAGTGCCAGGTCACCCTCTTCCCGCGCCCGGCCGACCTCAAGGCCCTCAAGGAAGACCCCAACCTGAAGATGCCGGAACAGGCAGGCTTCAACCTCGGTTACATCGCCTACAACGTGATGGACAAGATCAAGGGCAGCAACGAGCCCAACCCGATGGCCCAGCTCAAGGTTCGCCAGGCCCTGGACATGTCGGTGAACAAGCAGCAGATCATCGACTCGGTGTACCAAGGTGCCGGCCAACTGGCCGTTGGCGCCATGCCGCCAACTCAATGGTCGTATGACACCACCATCAAGGACGCCCCCTTCGACCCGGTAAAAGCCAGGCAACTGCTCAAGGAAGCCGACGTGAAGGAAGGCACCGAGATCGTGCTGTGGGCCATGCCGGTTCAACGCCCGTATAACCCAAATGCCAGGCTGATGGCTGAAATGCTCCAGTCGGACTGGAGCAAGATCGGTATCAAGGCCAAGATCACCAGCTACGAATGGGGCGAGTACATCAAGCGTTCCAAAGGCGGCGAAAACGGCGCGATGCTGATTGGCTGGAGCGGCGACAACGGTGACCCGGACAACTGGCTCGGCACCCTGTTTGGCTGCGACTCGCTGGAAGGCAACAACTTCTCCAAGTGGTGTAACCCCGACTACGACAAGTTGGTCAAGGCCGCCAAGGCCACCACTGATATTGCCGAGCGCACACGGCTCTACAAAGAAGCCCAGCAGATAATCAAGCAGCAGGTGCCGATGACACCTATCGCACACTCGACGGTGTTTCAACCGATGCGCAAGAACGTAGAGGACTTCAAGATCAGCCCGTTCGGTCTGAACTCCTTCTATGGGGTCAGCATCAGCAAATAAACAGGACCGGTGAATGCGGCTACAGCTCCGCATTCATCTATCTACCAGGACGGTGGAAATCACCTACAGCCTAAAGCTACTTCTGACTACATCAGAGGCTATAGGACGCAGAGACAATTCCTACAGATTTGTCAGACCCCATGCATTTACCGCTGAATGCCGACTGCTTAACGTCGACAAACAGCCGGTCCATTGCAAGGGTGCGGTTGCGTAGATGATGAAATCGACGCCCTGACGCGTACGCCTTTGATCAAGGCGCGCTCAGGACTCAAAAACAAGAAGAAGGACAGGGCACGCCATGCGCAACCCTCTGGTTTTATCTGTACTTATCAGCGCCGGCGTACTTGCCGGCAGCCCGCTCGCCAGTGCCGCCAACAGCCTGGTGTTTTGCTCCGAAGGCAGCCCGGCCGGTTTTGATACCGCGCAGTACACCACCGCCACCGACAATGACGCGGCCGAGCCGATTTACAACCGCCTCGCCGAATTTGAAAAGGGCGGCACCGCTGCCGTCCCGGCCCTGGCCACGAGCTGGGATGTGTCCGAAGACGGCCTGACCTGGACGTTCCATCTGCGTGATGGCGTCAAGTTCCACACTACCAAGTGGTTTACCCCGACCCGCAACTTCAACGCCGATGACGTGCTCTTCACCTTCAACCGCATGCTCAACCCCGAGCATCCGTTCCGCAAGGCCTACCCGACCGAGTTCCCGTACTTCACCGGGATGAGCCTGGACAAGAACATCGCCAGCGTCGAGAAAACCGACCCGATGACCGTGGTCATGAAGCTCAACACGGTGGACGCCGCCTTTATCCAGAACCTGGCCATGAGCTTTGCCGCGATCCTGTCGGCCGAGTACGCCGACCAGTTGCTCAAGTCCGGCAAGCCCAGCGACATCAACCAGAAGCCTGTAGGCACCGGCCCCTACGTGTTCCAGCGCTATCAGAAAGACTCCAACATTCGCTACGCCGCCAACAAGGACTACTGGGACCCGAGCCAGGTCAAACTCGACAACCTGATTTTCTCGATCAGTGTCGATGCCTCGGCGCGCATGCAAAAGCTGCGTAAAAACGAGTGCCAGGTCTCGCTGAACCCACGCCCTGCCGACGTTGCCGGGCTCAAGGCCGACCCTAAGCTGCAGGTCATCGAAAAACCCGGTTTCAACCTCGGTTACATCGCCTACAACGTGCAGCACAAACCCTTTGACCAACTGCAAGTGCGTCAGGCACTGGACATGGCGGTCAACAAGGACGAGATCCTCAAGGCCGTCTACCAGGGCGCAGGCCAGAAAGCCGTCAATGCCATGCCGCCGACCCAGTGGTCCTACGACGAGACCATTACCGACGCCCCCTACAACCCCGAAAAAGCCAAGGAGCTGCTCAAGGCCGCCGGGGTCAAGGACGGCACCGAGATTACCCTGTGGGCCATGCCCGTACAGCGCCCTTACAACCCGAACGCCAAGCTGATGGCCGAGATGCTGCAGTCGGACTGGGCCAAGATCGGCCTCAAGGTCAAGATCGTCAGCTATGAATGGGGCGAGTACATCAAGCGCACCAAAAACGGCGAGCACGATATCAGCCTGATCGGCTGGACCGGCGACAACGGTGACCCGGACAACTGGCTCGGCACCCTGTACAGCTGCGACGCGATTGGCGGCAACAACTACTCCATGTGGTGCAACAAGGAGTACGACACCCTGGTCAAGAACGCCAAGGTCGTGACCGATCGCGACCAGCGCACGGTGCTCTACAAACAGGCCCAGCAGTTGCTCAAGCAACAGGTGCCGATCACCCCCATTGCGCACTCTACGGTCAACCAGCCGCTGAGCGCCAAAGTCGAAGGCTTCACGGTCAGCCCCTTTGGGCGTAACGCCTTCTCGGGCGTGAGCCTCAAGGACTAACTTGCCAACACCCCCCGGTATCAGCAGTGACGCTGGTCAAGTGTGGGAGCGGGCTTGCTCGCGATGGTCTTCAGGGCGCGGCATTTACTCAGTGAATACGCGTCATCGTTAACGACCATCGCGAGCAAGCCCGCTCCCACAGAGGCAGAAGCCGGTTCAGTGAACAACAGTGCGGTATCAGCAGGCCACTCTTCTGATGGCCCGCTCAAACTTCGCCTATCGGGTAGCTGGCAAACGTTTGCAATGCTTTAAAGCGTTTCACAACAGCCGAGTCAACACAAAAAAAGACCGGCCATAAAAAGAAGAAACCAAAGAGGAGCCTCAACCATGAAACTCTCCAGCCACGCGTTACTGGCCTTGTCCATCAGCAGCATCACGGCGATGGCCAGTGCCGATGAATTTATGCCCACCGAACTGAAAGCCAGCAGCGCTCAAAGCGAGACCAAGGGCTTTGTCGAAGACCAGACCCTGGGCGGCACTACCCGCAACTGGTACGCCAACGAGCTTCGCCGTCGTGATGACCGCTTTACTTACAACGACCACGGCACCCGCGAAAAAACCCCGCGCCGCATCAACTGGGTGCAGGGCACCATCCTTAACTACACCTCGGGCTTCACCGAAGGCACCGTCGGTTTCAGCACCCAGGTCGCGGCGTACAACGCCGTAGCACTGGACCGCGACGCCAAGGACATCGCCGGGCCAAACAACCGCACCCTGACCCACAGCGACGGCGATGCAGTCGGCCAGTGGAGCAAGCTGGGCCTGGCCAACCTCAGCGCCCGCATCTCCAACACCACGCTGACCGTCGGCCGACAGAACTTCAGCAGCCCGACCATCGATGTGATCGGTAACCGGGCACTGCCTTCAAGCTTTCAAGGGGTGGGCCTGCACAGTGCAGAGTTCAACAACCTGTCGTTCGATGCCGGCTCCTTTGACCGCGTATCCCCGCGAACCGAGTCGAGCCTGAGCAAGTTTCGCAGCGAATACGGCCCCTCCACGATCGAGACCGATCGCGCCAGCGTTGCCGGGCTCAACTACCAGCCGCTCAAAAGCCTGAAGACCACGCTGTACGCCACCCACGTTGAAGACTTCTGGAACCAGTACTACTTCGGCGCCGTCCACGACATGGGCGACAGCGCCACACTGGCCCTGAACACCAACTTCAACTATTACAAGACCCTGGACACCGGCAGCAAGGCCCTGGGCAATATCAACAACGATGCCTACAGCCTGGCCTTCGCCCTGAATCATCAGGCTCACACGGTCAGCCTGTCGTTCCAGCAAATTGTCGGTGACGAGTACTTCGACTACCTGCACGAGACCAACGGCATCTACCTGGCCAACTCACTGCTGTCGGACTTCAACGGCCCGAACGAGAAATCCCTGCAACTGGCCTACAGCATCAACATGGCGCAGTACGGCATTCCGGGCCTCAAGTTCAACGCCTACCACGCTCGTGGCTGGGATATCGACGGCACCAAGTACAAGGGCACCGCCTACGACGTGAAGAACATGGACGGCGAGACCCACTACGAGTACAGCGTTGGCACGTCCTATGCAATTCAAAGTGGCCCGCTGAAAGCGACCGCGATTCGTGCCACCTACACCACACACCGTGCCAGCAAAAACCAGTCTGACGGCAACATCAACGAGTTCCGCCTGGTGACGACCATCCCGTTCAACATTTTGTAAAAACGCTTACAACCCAAAGATCGCGGCTGATTCGACGAATCAGCCGTAGTCGTTACGCTGGCTCACCCGATTTGGAGAGGGTTGCTATGAAGAGACTTCCACTACGCACCGCCCTGGCAGCGGCACTGCTCAGCACCGCTGTCAGTGTGAGCGCGAAAAACCTGGTGGTCTGCACTGAAGCCAGCCCTGAAGGGTTCGACATCGTCCAGTTCACCACCGCCGTTAGCGCCGACGCCTCGGCTGAAACCATCCTCAACCGCCTGGCCGACTTTGCCCCCGGCAGTACCGATGTGGAACCGGCCCTGGCCGAGCGTTGGGACATCAGCCCCGACGGCCTTGAATACACCTTCTACCTGCGCCCCGGCGTGAAGTTCCATACCACCGATTACTTCAAACCGACCCGAAACCTGAACGCCGACGATGTGATCTGGAGTTTTCAGCGCCAGCTGGACCCGAATCACCCGTGGCACAAACTGTCGTTGGTCGGTTATCCCTACTTTGAAAGCATGGGCTTCAAGGATCTGCTTAAAAGCGTCGAAAAAGTGGACGACATGACGGTGAAAATCACCCTCAACCACCCTGAAGCGCCATTCCTGCGCGACGTGGCCATGCCGTTCAACTCCATCTATTCGGCCGAATACGCCGACCAGTTGCTCAAGTCCGGCAAAACCGCCGACCTCAACAACAAGCCCATCGGCACCGGCCCGTTTATCTTCGTGCGCTATAACAAGGATGCCCAGGTACGCTTCAAGGCCAACCCGGACTACTTCCGTGGCAAGCCGCCCAGCGATAACCTGATCTTCGCCATCGCCACCGACAGCAATGTGCGCCTGCAAAAACTCAAGGCCAACGAATGCCAGATCGCGCTGTACCCCAAGCCCGATGACGTCAAGAACATCCGCAAAGACCCCAACCTCAAGGTCGATGAACTGGCTGCCCTGATGACCAGTTATATCTCCATGAACACCAGTCACAAGTACTTGAGCGATGTGCGCGTGCGCAAAGCCATCGACATGGCCTTCGACAAGCAGACCTACCTGAATTCCGTACACGGCGAAGGCAATGCCCTGCTGGCCATCAACCCCTACCCGCCGACCATGCTGGGCTACAACACCAGCATCCCTCGGCCGCCCCGCGACCTGGACAAGGCCCGCGCGCTGCTCAAGGAAGCGGGGGTGCCCGAAGGCACGGTGCTGACCCTGTTCACCCGCAATGGCGGCGGCCCGACCAACCCCAACCCGATGCTGGGTGCGCAGTTGCTGCAGTCCGACCTGGCGCAAATCGGCCTCAAGCTGGATATCCGGGTCATGGAATGGGGCGAAATGCTCAAGCGCGCCAAAAATGGCGAACATGACCTGGTGTCGGCTGGCTGGGGTGGTGACAACGGCGACCCGGACAACTTCCTCACCCCGATGCTCAGCTGCGAGGCGGCCAGGAACGGCGAAAACTACTCGCGCTGGTGCAACAAGGATTTCGAAGCCCTGATCACCAAGGCCCGCGGCATCACTGAACCCTCGCAACGCGCTGCGCTCTACCAACAGGCGCAGGTGATATTTAATCAGGATCAACCCTGGATCAACGTAACCCATCCTATGCTGTTTACTGCGATGCGCAAAAATGTCGAGGGCTATACCCTTAGCCCCCTGACCAACAACAACTTCGCCACAACCCAGGTGAAGTAGAACAATAAATACCCGCCGGGGTTTACCTGAACCCTGGCGGACTTGCCTGACCGGCTGATAAGGAACACCGCGATGTTTAGTTTTATTGCCCGCCGAGTGGGGTTGTTGATTCCCACGTTCTTCGGCATCACCCTGCTAACCTTTGCCCTGATTCGCATGATCCCCGGCGACCCGGTCGAAGTCATGATGGGTGAGCGCCGGGTAGACCCTGAAATGCACGCCCAGGCCATGGAGCGCCTGGGTCTGAACAAGCCGCTGCACGAGCAGTACATCGACTACGTCAGCAAGCTGGCACATGGCGATCTGGGCGAGTCACTGCGCACCCGTGAAAACGTATGGAACGAATTTTCCGCGCTGTTCCCCGCCACACTGGAACTGGCCACCGCCGCCCTGTTGTTCGCCGGTATCCTCGGGCTACTGGCGGGAGTGATCGCAGCACTCAAGCGTGGTTCATTGTTTGACCACGGGGTGATGGGTATCTCCCTGGCGGGTTATTCGATGCCGATCTTCTGGTGGGGCCTGATCCTGATCATGTTCTTCTCCGTGGGCCTGGGATGGACCCCGGTTTCCGGGCGTATCGACCTGTTGTACGACATCGAGCCAAAGACTGGCTTCATGTTGATCGACACCCTGCTCAGCGACCAGCCCGAAGCCTTCTGGGACGCACTGCACCACTTGATCCTGCCCGCCATTGTGCTGGGCACCATCCCCCTGGCCGTGATCGCGCGGATGACCCGTTCATCGATGCTCGAAGTGCTGCGCGAAGACTATATCCGTACCGCCCGCGCCAAAGGCCTGTCCCCCGCCCGCGTGGTGTTTGTGCATGGCTTGCGCAACGCCCTGATCCCGGTACTGACCGTGGTCGGCCTGCAAGTGGGCACCCTGCTGGCCGGTGCCGTACTGACCGAAACCATCTTTTCGTGGCCCGGTATCGGCAAATGGCTGATCGAAGCCATCGGCGCCCGGGACTACCCCGTGGTGCAAAACGGCATCCTGCTAATCGCCTGCCTGGTGATTCTGGTCAACTTCGTAGTCGACATCCTCTACGGCTTTGCCAACCCACGCATCCGTCACCAGCGCTGAGATCCTGACCATGAGCACCTCCCCAAGCACGACCGAAGTGGATCAAAGCCTGCTTTATCCATCACCTTACAAAGAGTTCTGGCACGCCTTCTCCCGCAACAAGGGCGCCGTGGCGGGCCTGATCTTCATGACCATCATCGTGTTCTGCGCGATCTTTGCGCCGTGGGTTGCCCCCCACAGCCCGAGCGAGCAATACCGCGACTTCCTGCTGACCCCGCCGGTGTGGCTGGAGGGCGGCCAGTGGCAATTTTTGCTGGGCACCGACGAGTTAGGTCGTGACCTGCTGTCACGACTGATCGAAGGCTCGCGCCTGTCGCTGCTGATCGGTTTGTCGTCAGTAGTGATCTCGCTGATTCCGGGCGTGATCCTGGGCCTGATTGCCGGGTTTTTCCCGCGTTTTATGGGCCCGGGCATCATGCGGTTGATGGACATCATGCTGGCCCTGCCGTCCCTGCTGCTGGCCGTGGCGATTGTCGCCATCCTCGGCCCTGGCCTGATCAACACCGTGATCGCCATTGCCGTGGTCTCGCTGCCCTCGTACGTACGTCTGACCCGTGCCGCCGTGATGGGTGAACTGAACCGCGACTATGTAACCGCTGCCCGCCTGGCCGGTGCCAGCCTGCCGCGCCTGATGTTTATCACCGTGCTGCCCAACTGCATGGCCCCGCTGATCGTGCAGGCCACCCTGAGCTTCTCCTCGGCGATCCTCGACGCTGCAGCCCTGGGCTTCCTCGGCCTTGGCGTACAACCGCCAACCCCGGAGTGGGGCACCATGCTGGCCTCGGCCCGCGATTATATCGAACGTGCGTGGTGGGTCGTGAGCCTGCCCGGCTTGACCATTTTGCTCAGCGTGCTGGCAATCAACCTGATGGGCGACGGTCTGCGCGATGCGCTGGACCCGAAACTCAAAAACGCCGCCTGAGGAGATTCCCATGTCACTGTTAGAAATCAAGAATCTCAACGTCCGCTTTGGCGACGCAACGGCCGTGCCGGTCGTCGACGGTTTGAGCCTGTCGGTGGATAAAGGCGAAGTCCTGGCCATTGTCGGCGAGTCGGGGTCGGGCAAGTCCGTGACCATGATGGCGTTGATGGGCCTGATCGAGCACCCCGGTATCGTCACCGCCGACGCCCTGACCTTCGATGGCAAGAACATGCTGACCCTCAGCGCCCGTCAGCGCCGCCAGATCGTCGGCAAAGACATGGCGATGGTTTTCCAGGACCCCATGACCGCGCTGAACCCCAGCTACACGGTGGGTTTCCAGATCGAAGAAGTGCTGCGCCTGCACCTGAAAATGTCCGGCAAGGCGGCGCGCAAACGTGCGATCGAGCTGCTGGAAAAAGTCGAAATCCCCGGCGCTGCCAGCCGCATGGACGCCTACCCGCACCAACTGTCGGGCGGTATGAGCCAGCGCGTGGCAATTGCCATGGCCATCGCCGGCGAGCCCAAACTGCTGATCGCCGACGAACCGACCACCGCCCTGGACGTAACCATCCAGGCGCAGATCATGGACCTGTTGCTCAGCCTGCAACGGGAGCAGAACATGGGCCTGGTGCTGATCACCCACGACCTGGCCGTGGTGGCCGAAACCGCCCAGCGAGTGTGCGTGATGTACGCCGGCCAGGCCGTGGAAGTGGGCAACGTGCCGGGGCTGTTTGATGTGCCGGCGCACCCGTACAGCGAGGCGCTGCTGGCCGCGATCCCGGAACACAGCATGGGCGCTGCCCGTCTGTCGACCTTGCCCGGCATCGTGCCCGGCCGCTATGACCGGCCCAAAGGCTGCCTGCTGTCACCGCGCTGCCCATACGTACAAGAACAATGCCGTCAACAACGTCCTGCGCTGGAGCAACAGGCTCACAGCCAGGTGCGCTGCTTCTTCCCCTTGAATCAGGAGGTGGCGTAATGACTGTTGTTCTTACCGCCCGCGACCTAACCCGTCACTACGAAGTGTCCCGTGGCATGTTCAAAGGCCATGCCCTGGTGCGCGCACTTAACGGCGTGTCATTTGAACTGGAAGCCGGCAAAACCCTGGCCGTGGTGGGCGAGTCCGGTTGTGGCAAGTCCACCCTGGCCCGCGCCTTGACCCTGATTGAAGAACCGTCCTCGGGCTCGTTGAAAATTGCCGGGCAAGAAGTCGCCGGGGCCAACAAGGCCGAGCGCAAGCAACTGCGCAAAGACGTACAGATGGTGTTCCAGAGCCCCTACGCCTCGCTCAACCCACGGCAGAAAATCGGCGACCAGTTGGCTGAACCGCTATTGATCAACACCAAACTGAACGCCAGCGAACGTCGCGAAAAAGTCCAGGCCATGATGAAACAGGTTGGCTTGCGCCCCGAGCATTACCAGCGCTACCCGCACATGTTCTCGGGCGGCCAGCGCCAGCGTATCGCCCTGGCCCGGGCCATGATGCTGCAACCCAAAGTGCTGGTGGCGGATGAGCCGACCTCGGCGCTGGACGTATCGATCCAGGCGCAGGTGCTCAACCTGTTTATGGATTTGCAGCAGGAGTTCAACACTGCCTACGTGTTTATCTCGCACAACCTGGCGGTGGTGCGGCATGTGGCTGACACGGTACTGGTGATGTACCTGGGCCGCCCGGTAGAAATGGGCCCCAAGGAAGAGATCTACACCCGGCCGCTGCACCCCTATACCCAGGCACTGCTGTCGGCTACCCCGACCATCCACCCGGACCCGCTCAAACCGAAAATCAAGATCGTCGGTGAGCTGCCTAACCCGCTGAACCCGCCATCGGGCTGCGCCTTCCACAAGCGCTGCCCGTATGCGACCGAACTGTGCAGCACGGTAGAGCCGGCGTTGCGGGTGCTCGATAACCGTCAGGTTGCCTGCCATCACGCGGAGCAGTTTCTAACTAACTGACGCCTATGTGGGAGCGGGCTTGCTCGCGATGCAGCCAACTCGGTCTGTCTGGATGACCGAGTTGGCTGCATCGCGAGCAAGCCCGCTCCCACCGTTCAGAAACTACGTCTGGCTATCGCCTTCGTCACCCGCGTCACCCTCATCGCCGTTATCCCCACCGTCACCGCTGCCACCCCCATCGGCGCCGCCGTCACCATCGGTCTGGTCATCATCCCCCGAACTGCCGCCCTGCCCCTGATCACCCGGTTCCGAATCCGACTTGTAGATGGCATGAATCGTCGGCCCCGGTACGCCCGTCGCGGAGTAGCCGGCCCCGGCACTGCTCAGCGGGTTGCTCGCCCAAGCGGCCGAAGCACTCACCGTCAGCAGCACCAGCACCTTGAGCAACAGCACAATGCGTTGAAAAAGCTTCATGGAGATTTCCATCCTGTGTGTGAGAAATACCCTTTAAACCTAGTTCGCCCCCTTTAGCTTTTCCAGAAACACGCAGGTTGCGATATACCCATTCGGAGTAACGTTGCTGCGTTTATCGATACTTTGTGGCGGGGACTTGTCACCCTTGTAGCAGTTGACGAGCAGCGCGAGGCTACGTCCGGCTGCGTAGCAGTCGTAAACCGCTGCGGGCGCGATCGCAGCCTTAGCCAGCGACTACAAAATTTGCGCAAAAAAAAGCGAAGCCCAAGGGCTTCGCTTTTTTCAACCAGACACCGAAGTGTTTAGTGATGCTCGCGGGTTGCGCGGAATTTCACATCCGGCCAGCGTTCTTCCATCAATGCCAGGTTAACGCGAGTCGGGGCCAGGTAGGTCAGGTGGCCACCACCGTCCACAGCCAGGTTTTCCACCGCCTTGACGCTGAACTCTTCAAGCTTCTTCTTATCGTCGCAATCAATCCAGCGCGCCGAGTACACGGTGATCGGCTCGTAGGAGCATTCCACTTTGTATTCTTCCTTCAAGCGGCTGGCGACCACGTCGAACTGCAGCACACCCACGGCGCCCAGGATGATGTCGTTGCTGCGCTCCGGGAAGAACACCTGGGTGGCGCCCTCTTCGGCCAGTTGCTGCAAGCCCTGGCGCAATTGCTTGGACTTGAGCGGGTCGCGCAGGCGTACACGACGGAACAGTTCCGGGGCAAAGTGCGGGATGCCGGTGAAACTCAGGCTCTCACCCTCGGTGAAGGTGTCACCGATCTGGATGGTGCCGTGGTTGTGCAAACCGATGATATCGCCGGCAAAGGCCTCTTCCAGCTGTTCACGTTCGGAGGAGAAGAACGTCAGGGCATCGCCGATGCGCACGTCCTTGCCGGTGCGCACATGGCGCATTTTCATGCCCTTTTCGTACTTGCCCGAGCAAATGCGCATAAAGGCGATGCGGTCGCGGTGTTTTGGGTCCATGTTCGCCTGGATCTTGAACACGAAACCGGTGAATTTCTCTTCAACCGGCTCTACGGTGCGCTCGTTGGCAACACGGGCCAACGGCTTCGGCGCCCAGTCCACTACTGCGTCGAGTACGTGGTCAACACCAAAGTTGCCCAGTGCCGTACCGAAGAACACCGGGGTCAACTGACCATCCAGGAACTCCTGCTGGTTGAATTCATGGCAAGCGCCCTGAACCAGCTCCAACTGGTCAACAAAACGATCGTACTCGTCACCCAGGTGCGCGCGGGCTTCGTCGGAATCGAGCTTTTCGATGATCTTGGTTTCGGTGCGTTCGTGACCGTGACCGGCGGTGTAGACAATGATGTAGTCGTCCGCCAGGTGGTAAACACCCTTGAAATCACGGTAGCAGCCGATCGGCCAGGTGATCGGCGCTGCCTTGATTTTCAGGACTGCTTCGATCTCGTCCAGCAACTCGATCGGGTCGCGAATGTCGCGGTCGAGTTTGTTGATAAAGCTGACGATAGGCGTGTCACGCAGGCGACAAACGTCCATCAGGGCGATGGTACGAGGCTCAACGCCCTTACCGCCGTCGAGGACCATCAGCGCCGAGTCGACCGCCGTCAATGTGCGGTAGGTGTCTTCAGAGAAGTCTTCGTGGCCCGGGGTGTCGAGCAGGTTGATCATGTTGTCGCGATACGGGAATTGCATGACCGACGTGGTAATCGAAATACCCCGTTGCTTCTCCATTTCCATCCAGTCGGAGGTGGCATGGCGGTCGGACTTTCGCGATTTCACCGTACCGGCGACAGCAATCGCCTTACCCATCAGCAAGAGCTTTTCGGTGATGGTGGTCTTACCCGCATCGGGGTGGGAAATAATGGCGAAAGTGCGGCGTTTCGCGACTTCGGCGGCCTGGTTGGTCATGGGAAATCGCCTGACGATTGATTCAAAAAAGGGCGCGGATTATAGCCCAAATACGGGCTGCGCAGCCACCGTTGGAACCGTGGCTCGTCGGACAAGGGTGGCAATGTGCCGTAAAAAATGTGAACCTTTTAAACAGTGGAGGCGTCCACTCTCCTGATACGACAAAGCGTCAGGGGCTGAAATATCAGCAAGTTAGCCTGACGAGGCTGCGCTAATGACAGGTGCTGAGGGCGCATTTTCGCCACCACCTGTTGCTCTTCGCGAACATATTGCCGGCAGCCAGGAATGGCCTTGCCACACGACGATGTGTTCGCCGACTGAAAAAAAAGGAGTCCGTCTATGGCGAATCGCTATGGAAAAGGGCTTATAGGATGTGCGGTAGTTATCGCGCTTCTGGCCCTGTTGGTCCACTGGATCGGCATCAGCACTATCGAACACTATCAAGATGATTTGTTGTTCTACCTGCAAGCCCACCTGTACCTGGTACTCGCTTCAATGTTCGCGGCCCTCCTTGTAGGGATACCTGCCGGCATTTTCCTCAGCCGACCTTCAATGGCCGGACGTGCGGAACGCTTCATGCAAGTCTTCAACATCGGCAACACCGTGCCTCCACTGGCGGTACTGGCCATCGCCCTGGGGTTCCTGGGCATCGGCAGCGGGCCTGCCATCTTCGCCCTGTTTCTCGCCTCGTTGCTGCCCATTGTGCGCAACACCTATGAAGGCCTGAAAAACGTCCAGGGCTCGCTCAAGGAAGCCGCCGTCGGCATCGGCATGACCCCGCGCCAAGTGCTGTGGCGGGTCGAATTGCCCAACGCCGTGCCCATCATCATGGGCGGTGTGCGCGTGGCACTGGCGATCAACGTCGGTACCGCCCCCCTGGCGTTCCTGATCGGCGCCAACAGCCTGGGCAGCCTGATTTTCCCCGGCATCGCCCTTAACAATCAGCCGCAACTGATCCTTGGCGCGGCCTGTACTGCGCTGCTGGCATTGCTGCTCGACGGCCTGGTGATACTGGTCAGCCGCCGGTGGTTGGAACGCGGTCTGCGACCTGCTTAAGGTCTGGCTGAGAAAGGAATACCCATGAAAAAAATCAGCTTTTTACTAGGCTGCATCCTGCTGTGTGCAGGAATTGCACAGGCCGCCGAAAAACCCTTGATTCGCATTGGGGCGCGGGTGTTTACCGAGCAAACCCTGCTCGCGGAAATCACTTCGCAATACCTCAACAGCAAGGGTTACAACGCCCAGGTCACCGGCGGGCTGGGCAGCAGCCTGGCGCGCTCGGCCCATGAATCCGGGCAACTGGACATGGTGTGGGAATACACCGGTGTTTCGCTGGTGGCCTACAACCACATCACCGACAAGCTGGACAGCCAGCAATCCTATGACCGGGTAAAAGAGGTCGATGCAAAAAAGGGACTGATCTGGCTGCACCCGTCCAAGTTCAGCAACACCTACGCGCTGGCCCTGCCGCAAAAGGTGGCTGAGGAATTCCCGGGCATCAACAGCGTCAGCGACCTGAACAAGGCCCTGCGCGAACCGGAAAACAAAAAAGCGCTGGTGGCCCTGGACACCGAGTTTGCCAACCGCTCCGACGGTTTGCAGGGCATGGTCAAGCTGTATGACCTGGACCTGACCCGTCGCAATATCCGTCAGATGGACGCAGGCCTGGTCTACACCGCCCTGAAAAACGGCCAGGTGTTTGCCGGCCTGGTCTACACCACGGACGGTCGCTTGAGCGCCTTCAACCTGAAGCTGCTCGATGACGACCTGCATTACTTCCCGGACTACACCGCCGCCCCGGTGGTACGTAAAGAGTACCTGGACGCCCACCCGGACCTCGAAGGCCTGCTCAAGCCGCTGGCGGATCTGTTTGACGACGAAACCATGCGCCAGCTCAACGCCCGGGTCGACGTTGACCACGAAAGCCCGTCCAAAGTCGCCGCAGATTTCCTGCGCCAGCATCCACTGAACTGAATAGAGGAGAAGACATGGAATTTTTAAACGCCTTTTCCCACATGGACTGGTCGCAGGTCCTGCATCTGACCCTACAGCACATCAGCCTGGTCGGCATCGCGGTGATCCTCGCGATCCTCATCGGCGTGCCGCTGGGCGTGCTGATGACGCGCTTCCCGTCACTGGCCGGCCCGCTGCAGGCCAGCGCCACGGTGCTGTTGACCATTCCGTCCATTGCCCTGTTCGGCCTGCTGCTGCCGTTCTACTCCAAGTTCGGCCAGGGCCTGGGCCCGATGCCGGCCATTACCGCCGTGTTCCTGTACTCGCTGCTGCCGATCATGCGCAACACCTTCCTCGCCCTCACCGGCGTGGAACCGGGGATTCGCGAAGCGGCCCGCGGCATCGGCATGACCTTCGGCCAGCGCCTGCGCATGGTTGAACTGCCAATTGCCGTACCGGTGATCCTGGCCGGTGTGCGCACCGCCGTGGTGATGAACATCGGTGTAATGACCATTGCTGCCACCATCGGTGCTGGCGGTCTGGGTGTACTTATTCTTGCTGCAATCAGCCGTAGCGACATGTCGATGCTGATCGTCGGCGCCGTGTTGGTCAGTGTTCTGGCCATCATCGCCGACCTGCTTCTGCAATGGCTGCAACGCTCGCTGACTCCAAAAGGACTGCTCAAATGATCGAACTTCAAAACCTCAGCAAAACTTTCCAAAGCAACGGCAAAGACGTCAAAGCCGTGGACTCGGTGAGCCTGACCGTCAACGAAGGCGAAATCTGCGTGTTCCTCGGGCCTTCGGGTTGCGGCAAAAGCACCACGTTGAAAATGATCAACCGCCTGATCAAGCCCACCTCGGGCAAGATCCTGATCAACGGCGAAGACACCACTGACCTCGACCCGGTGACCTTGCGTCGCAATATTGGTTATGTGATCCAGCAGATCGGTCTGTTCCCCAACATGACTATCGAGGAGAACATCACCGTGGTGCCGCGTCTGCTGGGCTGGGACAAGCAAAAGTGCCATGAGCGTGCCCGCGAACTGATGAGCATGATCAAGCTGGAGCCCAAGCAGTACCTGCATCGTTACCCGCGTGAGCTGTCCGGTGGTCAGCAACAACGTATCGGCGTGATTCGCGCCCTGGCCGCCGATGCGCCGTTGCTGTTGATGGATGAACCCTTTGGCGCGGTCGACCCGATCAACCGTGAAATGATCCAGAACGAATTCTTCGAGATGCAACGTGCGCTGAACAAGACCGTGATCATGGTCAGCCACGACATCGACGAAGCCATCAAGCTGGGTGACAAGATCGCCATCTTCCGTGGCGGCAAGCTGCTGCAGATGGACCACCCGGACACCCTGCTGGCCCACCCGGCGGACGACTTTGTGAGCAACTTTGTCGGCCAGGACAGCACCCTGAAACGTCTGCTGCTGGTAAAAGCAGAAGACGCCGCGGACAACGCGCCGTCGGTGAGCCCGGAAACCCCGGTGGCCGAAGCGCTGGAACTGATGGACGAACTGGACCGCCGCTATGTGGTGGTCACCTGTGCCGACAACAAGGCACTGGGCTATGTGCGTCGTCGCGACCTGCATCGTCAGAGCGGCACCTGCGGCCAGTACCTGCGCGAGTTCAACGCTACGGCGGCGTACGACGAACACTTGCGCATCCTGCTGTCGCGCATGTACGAGTTCAACCGCTCGTGGTTGCCGGTGATGGATGCCGAGCGGGTGTTCCTGGGTGAAGTGACCCAGGAATCGATTGCCGCCTACCTGAGCTCGGGCCGTTCCCGGGGGGCCAAGACCAGTATTGTGTCGCCGGCGGATATCGCGCTGGCGTAACAACTGCGCCCCTCCCCTGTGGGAGCGGGCTTGCTCGCGATAGTGGCAACGCGGTTTTCCTGCAAGACCCCGTTGCTGCCATCGCGGGCAAGCCTCGCTCCCACACCCTGCCGCTCCCTAATCTGGCACTCCCCTGTGGGAGCGGGCTTGCTCGCGATAGTGGCAACGCGGTTTTCCTGCAAGCCCCCGTTGCTGCCATCGCGGGCAAGCCCGCTCCCACACCCTGCCGCTCCCTAATCTGGCACTCCCCTGTGGGAGCGGGCTTGCTCGCGATATTGGCAACGCAGTTTTCCTGCAAGACCCCATTGCTGCCATCGCGGGCAAGCCACGCTCCCACACCCTGCCGCTCCCTAATCTGGCACTCCCCTGTGGGAGCGGGCTTGCTCGCGATAGTGGCAACGCGGTTTTCCTGCAAGACCCCGTTGCTGCCATCGCGGGCAAGCCACGCTCCCACACCCTGCCGCTCCCTAATCCGGCACTCCCCTGTGGGAGCGGGCTTGCTCGCGATAGTGGCAACGCGGTTTTCCTGCAAGACCCCATTGCTGCCATCGCGGGCAAGCCACGCTCCCACACCCTGCCGCTCCCTAATCTGGCACTCCCCTGTGGGAGCGGGCTTGCTCGCGATAGAGGCAACGCGGTTTTCCTGCAAGACCCCATTGCTGCCATCGCGGGCAAGCCTCGCTCCCACACCCTGCCGCTCCCTAATCTGGCACTCCCCTGTGGGAGCGGGCTTGCTCGCGATAGTGGCAACTCGATTTTCCTGCAAGACCCCGTTGCTGCCATCGCGGGCAAGCCACGCTCCCACACCCTGCCGCTCCCTAATCTGGCACTCCCCTGTGGGAGCGGGCTTGCTCGCGATAGTGGCAACGCGGTTTTCCTGCAAGACCCCGTTGCTGCCATCGCGGGCAAGCCTCGCTCCCACACCCTGCCGCTCCCACATTCTGGCAACAACTCCTGCGCCGCGCCCCCAGGGCGAACCCATCAGCGTCATGACTGTCAGTTACTTATAGAACTGTCATGGCCCCCACGACGAACTCGTGCAAAAACGCGACATTTTTTGTTGATCTGCGGGCACTCACGCCCTAAAGTTCGCGCCGAACATCCATGCTGGAAACGATCCATCCGGCTCAAGTACTGACGACGAGACAGCAAGGTCCATTTACCTTTTTTGCTTTCGGCGGACATGCCTTGGGAAGTAGGCGAACCAAAGTGGGGATACGGAGGATGTTCAGCTGCACCCATTTATTTATGACGTTTGCCACAGGAGTCCCCCAGCATGTCGATTCAGGTCGAAGACTATTACGCGCGCGATACCTTCCAGAAAATGAAGGCCTTCGCTGACACCCAGGAAACCCCGTTCGTGGTGATCGACACCGCCATGATCAGCAAGGCTTACGATGACCTGCGTGCAGGCTTCGAATTCGCCAAGGTGTACTACGCCGTCAAAGCCAACCCGGCAGTCGAAATCATCGACTTGCTGCGCGACAAGGGTTCGAACTTCGATATCGCCTCGATCTACGAGCTGGACAAGGTGATGGCCCAAGGCGTTGGCCCGGATCGCATCAGCTACGGCAACACCATCAAGAAATCCAAGGACATTCGTTACTTCTACGAGAAAGGCGTTCGCCTGTTCTCTACCGACTCTGAAGCCGACCTGCGCAACATCGCCAAGGCCGCTCCAGGCTCAAAAATCTATGTGCGCATCCTGACCGAAGGCTCGACCACGGCTGACTGGCCACTGTCGCGCAAATTCGGCTGCCAGACCGACATGGCAATGGACCTGCTGATCCTGGCCCGCGACCTGGGCCTGGTGCCTTACGGCATTTCATTCCACGTTGGCTCCCAGCAACGCGATATCAGCGTGTGGGACGCAGCCATTGCCAAGGTCAAGGTGATCTTCGAACGTCTTAAAGAAGAAGACGGCATCGTCCTCAAGCTGATCAACATGGGCGGCGGCTTCCCGGCCAACTACATCACCCGCACCAACAGCCTGGAAACCTACGCTGAAGAAATCATCCGCTTTCTCAAGGAAGATTTCGGTGACGACCTGCCGGAAATCATCCTGGAGCCGGGCCGCTCGCTGATTGCCAACGCCGGGATCCTGGTCAGTGAAGTGGTACTGGTTGCGCGTAAATCGCGCACTGCCGTTGAGCGTTGGGTATACACCGATGTGGGCAAATTCTCGGGCCTGATCGAAACTATGGATGAAGCCATCAAGTTCCCGATCTGGACCGAGAAAAAAGGCGAAATGGAAGAAGTGGTGATCGCCGGTCCAACCTGCGACAGCGCCGATATCATGTATGAAAACTACAAGTACGGCCTGCCCCTGAACCTGGCCATCGGTGACCGCCTCTACTGGTTGTCGACCGGTGCCTACACCACCAGCTACAGCGCCGTCGAATTCAACGGCTTCCCGCCGCTGAAGTCGTTCTACCTGTAAGCACATGCCCCCCGCACTCGCGTGCGGGGGGCTGTTGATATCGTCTAGCGGCTGATGCGCCGCAAAAAGCCCAAAAACCCGACCAGCTCTGCCGACGTCTGACGCAGCAAGTGCTCATCGACTTCAGTGGTCGCACGCACCCGGGCAATGAACACCCCCATCCCCTTGGCCACCAGCCTCATATTGGCAACCCAGCAGGCACGCACCTCAACCAGCTCCGCGTGGCGCCTGATCTTTTGCGCGCGCTCCTGCAGCACTCGCGCATCCGTCTTGTTCTTGTTGCTCTGGGTTCTCAGGTCGACCAACCTGTCGCTTATCTTGTTGCGCGCTTCAGTCAGCGAAAACAGCCTGAACCCGCCGTCATAAACGCCCAGATACTGGGTCAAACGCTCAAGGGCAGTCATCACGGTATCTGCGTCCGCCCTTCCCACCAGGGCGGAGTTGACCAACCCCTGGATTTGCTCCGGGGTAGGCAGCAAGTCACGCACATGGTCGAGCCAGGTTCGTGATTGCAAAAGCGTTACCGCTGCGTCAATCACCTGCTTGTCTGCACGCAGCCGATCGTCTTCGACCTGCAGGTCAACGGCCTGCTGCTCCAGTTCTTCGAGCCTGGCCGCGTCATAAGCCAGCAGGGGGTCCGAATAATGCTCCAGGTTCAACCCTTCACCTTCCACTGCGCGCATTTCGATCTGTTCTTTTGCCGCCCTGGCGGCACTTGCAATACGGCTGACCCGCTGAAAAAAAGTATCACTTAACGTATTAATCGCCGACGCTTGTATACCGGCCGCCAGACGGGTATGGCCCTGAACAATGATCCACTGCTGGAGAAGTTCATCGACCCCGGTACTTTCAACCATAACTTCAAGCGCGCTGGCCTTATCAACAACAGCACGCACACTTTGACTCAAATACCTGGCGGCCTGCCCCAAGCGTTCCTGGAGCGACGGAATAAAATCGTACTCATGATTGACCGCCACCGCATTGAACTTCTTCAAGCCTTCGATAACACCCGGCATATCGGGATTTTCATAACCCATAATATCAATCTCCCTGTTCAAGTATTCACATCCTTGTTTACTGACGCCCATCCACCATGTCATCAAACACCAGTGCGATATAAAAACTGTAATCCTTGACACGCATCCAAGGGTTCAACAACTGAGCAAAATCAAGTTTGAACTTGTGTAATCGGGCAAGGGTATTGACCCCTTTGAGTTCAAACGCTGCTTCATCCAGATATTTGGCGATATAACCCCAAACCTGTGCCAGTTGCCTGGCGCCCTGCTCGGCGCCGAGCATGCGGCTGCGCAAATCCGTGAAGCGCTGCTGGGTGATGTCCAGGGCCACAGCCAGGCGTTCCTGCTCCTGACTGCCTTGCCTGGCAAGATCGCGCTCGGCGATCAGCTTGTTTTTTCGCGCCCGTATGCTCTCAGCCTTGACCCCGAAAATTCCGCCGGTAATCGCCAGCCCGATAGGCCCCAGAAAGATCCCCGAGTGCCCGTACAGCACATGCGAGCGGTAGTCCCTGATCAACTGCTCGATTTCACTGTCCAGCTCCTTGATGCGCGCAGTCAGCAACTTGCGCTCAGCCGATAGCCCCGCCTTGGCATACGCTTCGAGCTTGGCATTTACCTGGTGGATCAGCTCATCCGACAACACACGCTCAAACTCGGCCGCCAGCGCGCCCACGGCATGGGTTTTTTTGATGTAGGCCTCGGTATCCTGCTTGATAAGCAGCACATAGTCCCTGACGACACCCACAGCTCTCAGCTCGGTTGCGCTGAGCACAATCTTTTTAAGCTCGGCCTCTTCTGCCTGGGTCAGTTCGTCAAGCGTGCCACTGAGGAAACGGTCCAGTTCGACTTTATTGATCAACTCGATAATGCCGTTGGCCGTGGTGATGAACCCGTCGGAGAACCGGTTGAGTTGTCGGCTGAGTTCTTTGGTATCACGTTCCAGTACGGCCCAACTGGCAGCATGTTGCACCACACGCTGATGAAACGACTGGATACTGGCTGGCTCCAGCCCCGCGACACTCGCCGTGTCGGCGCCGAGCCAGGCCACGACCTTGTTGTACTCCACGGGCAATGCTCTGGACTCGCGCACATATGCACGGACACTCTGGATATCACTGCGCCGGACAATAAAGCCCAACTCGTCCCTGGAAACAGCAGCGGTTTTTTCACCCGCGAGCATTTGAATATACTGCGAAGGCAAGTAGATGGCCGCTTCCAGTGAACTCATCTCTTCAAGCGGGCGGGTATCTTCAGCGCCACCAGGGGGCGCAACATGTTGAACCTGCATATTAATTCCCTTTAAACAATGATCCTGCTGTGCAGCATCATGTTTTAAAGGGCATCAAACAATTACCGGCTAGCCTGCAACTGTGTAAGACCAGAGCGTAAATAAAAATGAATAGTTACCCCAACTAACCAGCGCTTACTCGGACGCGATAAACAACAGCGTACGAGTATTTACCGCCGCGCGGTCATCTGCTTTACACGGGGCTGCTCTGCAACGTATTGATGCGGGCTTGCCAGGCCTCACTCATGGCTCTGACCCGCAGGTCGCGAGCTTCAAGCAGGGTCCCCAGGCTTACCCGCAGAAAGTTCAGGTTGCCGCCGGCCAGGGCGCGCTCAAACCAGGTCAACGCTTCATCAATATGCCCGGCCTCGGCCAGGACCGAGGCATGGCTGAACTGGCCACGAAAATCACCGCCCCGGGCCGAGCGCTCGTACCAGAGCCAGGCCGCTGGCTTGTCGCCCGGGCAATACACCCCCTCTTCGAGGTAGCGACCCACCAGGTTCATCGACTTGGCATGGCCCGCCTGCGCCGCGACCTGGTACAGCTTGAATGCCGCCCCCTGGTCTGGCGCCACGCCACGGCCGGTGGCCAGCAGGTTGGCGTAGTTGTAAAGCGCCCAGTCCAGCCCCGCCTCGGCGGCCTGGCGGTACTCCAGGCTGGCCAGGGTGCAGTCCACAGGCCCGCCCCAGCCGTGTTCCCAGCAGCGCCCCAACATATTGCGGGCCATCAGGTGACCAGAATTGGCTGCGATCTGAAACCAGCGCTTGGCCAACACCGGGTCGCGCTCAATGCCCTGGCCGTCGAGCAGAATCTGCCCGAGCAAGGCCTGGCCATCGACGATGCCCTGCTTGGCGGCGATTAAAATGGCCTGGGCCGCCTTGCCCGGGTTTTCAGCCAGCATGGCACTCAGTTGCGCACCGTCGAGCACTTCTTCGCGACGTAATTGAAAGCTCATGACTTACACCTCGGCCCAGCGACGCAGCAGGTTGTGGTAGGTGCCGGTGAGCTGGATCAACGAGGGGTGATCTGGAACGTCCCGGGTCAGTTGCTGGATCGCGCCGTCCATTTCAAACAGCAGCGTGCGCTGGCTGTCTTCGCGCACCAGGCTCTGGGTCCAGAAAAACGACGCAAAGCGTGCGCCACGGGTAACGGCATTGACCTTGTGCAAGCTGGTGCCGGGGTACAGCACCATATCGCCAGCGGGCAATTTGACCTGCTGCACACCATAAGTGTCCTGGATCACCAGTTCGCCGCCGTCGTAGTCCTCGGGGTCGCTGAAAAACAGGGTGGCCGACAGATCGGTGCGCACCCGCTCGGGGTTGCCCTTGGGCTGGCGCACGGCATTGTCGATATGAAAGTCGAAACTGCCGCCCCCGGTGTAGCAGTTCACCAACGGCGGAAACACCTTGTGTGGCAAGGCCGCTGACATATACAGCGGATTTTTCCACAGCCGATCAATCATCGCCGCACCAATTTCTTTGGCCAGCGGGTGGTCTTCGGGCAATTGCAGATTGTGCTTGGCCTTGGCCGACTGAAAACCTGCGGTGATCTTGCCGTCAGCCCATTCAGTCTGCTGCAGCGCCTCACGGATGCGCTGCACCTCTTCACGGGAGAACAAGCCGGGGATATGCAGCAACATGACGCAATACCTGATAGCAAAGGGATGGCAATGGTATTGATTCTTATTGTCTGTGTAAAACTTTGTTAAGCGGCCTGTAGACGAACGAGTGTGAAAAAACCGTAAAGGCAATTTGTAAAGAATGTAAATTCAGCGCAAATAGTAATGCCTCTCAATTGATAGTCAGAATTGTTTGCCATATATTTCGCGGCTCAAATTCTGGGGGAAGGGATCTTCAAATGTCGCGCCAACAATTAAAATTACCCGTCAGCTCACCGCGTTTACTGGCTTCGGCCATCGGTGTCGCGATTACCGCGACTTCTGCAGGCCATCTGGTTCAGGCTGCCGAAAGCACTGACAGCAAGGCCCAGGGCAGCAGTATTTCCCTTGGCGCGACCACGGTTAATGGCGAACAGACCGACAAGTCTTATCAGACCGAGAAAGCCAGCTCCCAGAAGTACACCGCACCGCTGGTTGATACGCCGCGCTCTGTCACCGTGATCCCGCAGCAAGTGCTGCAGGACACTGCAGCCACCTCGCTGCAAGACGCCCTGCGCACCGTGCCGGGCATCACCTTCGGCGCAGGCGAAGGCGGCAACCCACAGGGCGACCGTCCGTTTATCCGTGGTTTTGACGCACAGTCCGACATGTACCTGGACGGCGTGCGCGATGCTGGCGGCCAGACCCGCGAAATCTTCGACATCGAATCGATCGAAGTCAGCAAAGGCCCGAACTCCACTTTCGGTGGTCGTGGCTCGGCTGGCGGCAGCCTGAACATGGTGAGCAAGACCGCCAAGGCGGGTGACTTCCTCAATGGCGGCTTCACCTACGGCTCCGACCAGACCCGCCGCTACACCCTGGATGTAAACCGTCAGTTCCTGGACACCGCAGCGTTCCGCCTGAACCTGATGAGCCACGAGCAAAACGTCGCTGGCCGCGAATCGGTCAACTACGACCGCTGGGGCGTAGCGCCATCGTTGACCTTCGGCCTGGGCACTGAAAACCGCCTGAACGTCAGCTATTACCACCTGGAAAGCAACGACCTGCCGGATTCGGGCATTCCATACGGCTACAGCAACAGCTCCAAGACCGCAGTTCACGTCCACGACAAACCGGATGATGGCGGCGACAGCAAAAACTTCTACGGCCTCAAGGACCGTGACTTCCGCAAGACCCGTGTGGATATCAGCACCATCTCGTTCGAGCATGACTTCAGCGATGCGATGACCCTGAAAAACACCTTCCGTCACGGCAACACCGGCCAGGACTACATCCTCACCCAGCCGGACGACAGCCAGCACAACGTCAACCAGTTCGGTACCGTGTGGCGTCGTGCCAACACCCGTGTTTCGACCACCGAAACCACCACCAACCAGACTGACCTGTTCGGCAACTTCCAGGTCATGGGCTTCAAGAACAACTACTCCACCGGTGTTGAATTCACGCGTGAAGAAACCCGCGCCAGCGGTTACACCGTGACCCCGAACAGCAACCCCAACTGCACACCGGACAAAGTCGGTAACAGCGGCGGCCAGTGCACCTCGCTGTCCAACCCGAACCCGAACGATGTGTGGACCGGTACTGAAGCGCGTAACTACTACGGCACCAACACCGTGGGCGTGACCAAAGCCGCCTACGTGTTCGACACCATCGAGCTGGATCCGAAGTGGCTGTTGAACGCCGGCCTGCGTTACGACGCCTTCAGCACCACCGCCAACACCAATGCCGCGACTGGCCGTACCAAGGTCTCGAACGACAGCCACTTCTTCAACTGGCAGACCGGCCTGGTCTGGAAGCCACTGGATAACGGCAGCGTTTACCTGTCCTACGCGACCTCGGCTACTCCGCCAGGCGGCGTGGTGGGTGAAGGCGTTGAAGGCAACGGCCTGGTTGCTCCTGGCAGCACCATCACCAGCGACCTGAAGCCGGAAGAAACCGTTAACTACGAACTGGGCACCAAGTGGGACGTGTTCCACGATCGTCTGTCGCTGACTGCAGCCATCTTCCGTACCGAGAAGAAGAACACTCGCGTCCTGACTGACTCGTTCACCTACGAAAACGCCGGTGAATCCCGCGTTGACGGTCTGGAACTGTCGGCCAGCGGCAAGATCACTGACAAGTGGCAAGTGTTTGCAGGCTATAGCTACCTGAAAAGCGAGCTGGTTGATCCGGGCCAGAAAGCCAACCGTAACGGCAGCGTAAACACCGCAGCAATTTCGGACAAAGGCAATGAAATGCCGAACACCCCGAAAAACAGCTTCAGCCTGTGGACAACCTATGAAGTGATGCCAAAGCTGACCATCGGCGGCGGTGCGTTCTATGTTGACGAAGTCTACGGCGACACGGCCAACACCGTTTACGTCCCGGCTTACACTCGCTACGACGCAATGGCCAGCTACAAGCTGACCAAAAACATCGACCTGCAACTGAACGTACAAAACCTGACCGACAAGACCTACTACGACAAAGCCTACGCTGCGCACTTCGCCAGCCAGGCCGCAGGCCGTACCGCCTTGTTGACCACCAGCTTCCACTTCTAATTCGAAGTTGAGCTGAACAAAAGCCCCGCCCATCTGATGGTCGGGGCTTTTGTGTGTAGCCGCTGACGAGGCACGAGGCTGCGATGCGGGCCGCAGGACCGCCAACGGGGGCCGCTGCGCAGCCCATCGCAGCCTCGTGCCTCGTCAGCGGCTACAGATTCTGAAACGTGTAGAACTGACGTACACGGCATACAGCGCCGTGATGAATTCAATTGAGCAAGCAAGGCGGTCGTTGTGTTTAAGAAAACACTTTTTCAGCTGCACTGGTTTTTCGGCATAACCGCCGGGCTGGTTCTGGCCCTGATGGGGATAACCGGTGCCACGGTGTCGTTTCAGGACGAGTTGCTGAACTTGCTCAACCCTTCGGTGCTCAAGGTCGAAAAGCTCGACAGCGGCGTATTGCCACCGGCCGAGCTGGTGCGCCGGGTCGAAGCCACCGAGGGTAAGCAAGTCGCCATGTTGTGGGTGGGCGTGGACAGCGGTACCGCCGCACGGGTTTTCTTCACCCCGCCACCGGGCGAACGCCGCGGCCAGTTGCGTTATGTCGACCCGTATACCGGCACCTATCAGGGAGAGGCCAATGGCCAGGGCTTCTTCGACCTGATGCTGCAATTGCACCGATTCCTGGCAATGGGCCAGAGCGGTCGCCAGATTACCGGCGCCTGTACCCTGATGCTGGTGTTCTTCTGCCTGTCGGGCCTGTACCTGCGCTGGCCGCGCCAGGCGCTGAACTGGCGCGCCTGGCTGACCCTGGACTGGGCAAAAAAAGGTCGCAGCTTCAACTGGGACCTGCACGCCGTGGCCGGAACCTGGTGCATGGTCTTTTATCTGCTGGCAGCCCTGACGGGCCTGTCGTGGTCATACGAGTGGTACAACCAGGGCCTGCAAAAACTCCTGTCCGATGCCCCGAGCGGTGAACAGCGCCAGGGCGGTGGTCGCGGCCCCCGTGGCCAGGGCGGCCCGACCGGCCCTGCGCCGGTCGCCGATTACGACGCCATCTGGGCCAGCATCCAGAAGACCGCCGGGCCGGACCTGAGCCTGTACAACGTGCGTATGCCGCCAGTGGCCGGCCAGCCTGCAACGGTGTTCTACCTGCTGAACACATCACCCCACGAGCGCGCCTTCAACCAGATCGTGCTCGACCCGGCCACCGGTACGGTCAAGAAGGTCGAGCGCTATGACGACAAGAGCTACAAGGCGCAATTGCTGACCAGTATTTACGCGCTGCACACCGGCAGCTACTGGGGTATCACCGGGCGCGTGCTGGTGACCGTCGCGAGCCTGACCATGCCGCTGTTCTTTATCACCGGCTGGTTGCTGTACCTGGACCGTCGCCGTAAAAAGCGTCAGATCAAGCAGGCCCGCCAGGGTTTTGCCGACACGGGCAGCGATGCCTCGTCATGGCTGATCGGTTTCGCTAGCCAGAGCGGCTTTGCCGAGCAACTGGCCTGGCAGACGGCCGGGCAATTGCAGTCTGCCGGTTTGCCAGTTCGGGTCCAGCCATTGGGCGCGCTCAGTGAAGAAGATTTGCAGCACGCCAATCATGCCCTGTTCGTGGTCAGCACCTTTGGCGATGGTGAAGCGCCTGACAGCGCGCGAGGGTTTGAACGCAAAATCCTCGGCCAGCCCTTGGGCTTGAATGCTCTCAAATACTCGGTACTGGCTTTGGGTGACCGTCAGTACCCGCACTTTTGCGGTTTCGCCACACGTATCCAGCAATGGCTGAGCGAGCGCGGCGCACAAGCGCTGTTTAGCCCGGTGCAAGTCGACAGCGGTGATGTCGAGGCCCTGCATCACTGGCAGCAACAACTCAGCCAGCTCACCGGCGGCGCACCGGGCACACACTGGCAGGCGCCGAGCTATAACAACTGGACCCTGACTGAGCGCAAGCTGCTCAACCCCGGTAGCAGTGGCTCGGGGGTTTACCTGTTGGGGCTCGACGCGCCAGACGCCAATGTTTCATGGCAGGCCGGTGACCTGGTAGAAGTCATGCCGCGACAATCGAGCTGGGCGGTTGAACACTTCCTGGAGGGGCTGGGCTTGTCGGCTGACAGCCTGGTGCAACTCGATGGTTTGCAAGAAACCCTGGCCCAGGCCCTGGCGGGGCGCCAGCTGCCGGACAATCGCGGCCATTTGGTGGGCATGCATGCCCAGGCATTGGTAGATGCGCTGATCCCGCTGAACATGCGCGAATACTCCATTGCCTCGATCCCGCAGGACGGTGTGCTGGAGTTGATCGTGCGTCAGGAGCGGCATGCGGATGGCAGTCTGGGGATAGGTTCGGGCTGGCTCACCGAGCATGCCGCCGTCGGTTCGGCGATCAGCCTGCGCGTGCGGCGCAACAGTGGCTTCCACCTGCCCGCTGAACCGGTGCCGCTGATCTTGCTCGGTAATGGCACCGGGCTGGCGGGATTGCGCAGCTTGCTCAAGGCCCGCATTGCCCAGGGCCAGCAGCGCAACTGGCTGTTCTTTGGCGAGCGCAATGCTGCACACGACTTCTATTGTCGCGATGAGCTGCAGGGCTGGTTGGCCAGGGGCGATCTGGCGCGGCTGGATCTGGCGTTTTCGCGGGATCAGGCGCAGAAGGTGTATGTGCAGGACCGCTTGCGCGAGTCTGCCGGGCAGGTACGCCAATGGCTGGACCAGGGCGCGGCGATTTATATCTGCGGCAGTTTGCAGGGAATGGCGGCGGGTGTGGATCAGGCGCTGATCGACATGCTGGGGGCTGAAGCGGTGGAGAGGCTGATCGAGCAAGGGCGCTATCGGCGGGATGTGTATTAGTCGGACAAGCTGCTCAGCTCTTGTGGGAGCGGGCTTGCTCGCGATGGCATCGCCACGGTTTGCCTGACAGACAACGGTGCCTGCATCGCAGGCAAGCCAGCTCCCACTGGATTTGCGGTGACATTGAGAGAGCGGGCTTGCTCGCAATGGCATCGCCACGTGCAGGGCTGGTTGGCCAGTGGTGATCTGGCGCGGCTGGACCTGGCGTTTTCACGGGATCAGGCGCAGAAGGTGTATGTGCAGGACCGCTTGCACGAGTCTGCCGGGCAAGTACGCCAATGGCTGGCCCAAGGCGCGGCGATTTATATCTGTGGCAGTTTGCAGGGAATGGCGGCGGGTGTGGATCAGGCGCTGATCGACATGCTGGGGGCTGAAGCGGTGGAGCTGCTGATCGAGCAAGGGCGCTATCGGCGGGATGTGTATTAGTCGGACAAGCTGCTCAGCTCTTGTGGGAGCGGGCTTGCTCGCGATGGCATCGCCACGGTTTGCCTGACAGACCACGGTGCCTGCATCGCAGGCAAGCCAGCTCCCACTGGATTTGCGGTGACATTGAGAGAGCGGGCTTGCTCGCAATGGCATCGCCACGTGCAGGGCTGGCTGGCCAGGGGTGATCTGGCGCGGCTGGATCTGGCGTTTTCGCGGGATCAGGCGCAGAAGGTGTATGTGCAGGACCGCTTGCGCGAGTCTGCCGAGCAGGTACGCCAATGGCTGGCACAAGGCGCGGCTATTTATATCTGCGGCAGTTTGCAGGGAATGGCGGCGGGTGTGGATCAGGCGCTGATCGACATGCTGGGGGCTGAAGCGGTGGAGCTGCTGATCGAGCAAGGGCGCTATCGGCGGGATGTGTATTAGTCGGACAAGCTGCTCAGCTCTTGTGGGAGCGGGCTTGCTCGCGATGGCATCGCCACGGTTTGCCTGACAGACCACGGTGCCTGCATCGCAGGCAAGCCAGCTCCCACTGGATTTGCGGTGACATTGAGAGAGCGGGCTTGCTCGCAATGGCATCGCCACGTGCAGGGCTGGCTGGCCAGGGGTGATCTGGCGCGGCTGGATCTGGCGTTTTCGCGGGATCAGGCGCAGAAGGTGTATGTGCAGGACCGCTTGCGCGAGTCTGCCGAGCAGGTACGCCAATGGCTGGACCAGGGCGCGGCGATTTATATCTGCGGCAGTTTGCAGGGGATGGCGGCGGGTGTGGATCAGGCGCTGATCGACATGCTGGGGGCTGAAGCGGTGGAGCTGCTGATCGAGCAAGGGCGCTATCGGCGGGATGTGTATTAGTCGGACAAGCTGCTCAGCTCTTGTGGGAGCGGGCTTGCTCGCGATGGCATCGCCACGGTTTGCCTGACAGACAACGGTGCCTGCATCGCAGGCAAGCCAGCTCCCACTGGATTTGCGGTGACATTGTGGGAGCGGGGATTGTTTTTATGCTTTGGCCGTCTCCAGCGCCATTTCAACCGGCTCCGGCCGCTTGATCACTGCGTACACCACCGCCGTCAGCAAGCTACCTGCCACAATCGCCAACAAGTACAGCAGCGCATGGTTGATCGCGTTCGGGATCAGCATGACAAACAGGCCACCGTGCGGTGCCATCAGCTTGCAGCCGAAGTACATCGACAATGCCCCCGTCAACGCGCCACCGACGATGCTCGCCGGGATCACCCGCAGCGGGTCCTTGGCAGCAAACGGGATTGCACCTTCAGAAATAAAGCACAGCCCCAGCACCAGCGCAGCCTTGCCCGCCTCGCGCTCAGTCTGGGCGAACTTGCGGCGCGCCAGGAACGTGGCAATGCCCAAGCCAATCGGCGGCACCATGCCAGCAGCCATTGTGGCCGCCATCGGTGCATAACTTTGCGAGGCCAGCAGCCCTACCGAAAACGCATAGGCCGCCTTGTTGATCGGCCCGCCCAGGTCGACGCACATCATGCCGCCCAGCAATACACCGAGCAGGATGGCGTTGGTGGTACCCATGCTGTCGAGGAAATGGGTCAGGCCTTCCAGCATTCCGGCAACCGGCTTGCCCACCACATAAATCATCACCAGACCGGTAAACAGGCTGGCGAACAACGGGATGATCAAAATCGGTTTCAACGCTTCAAGACTTTGCGGCAACCGCGCATAACGGTTGATCGCCTTGGCGCAGTAACCGGCGATAAAACCGGCAATGATCCCGCCGATAAAACCGGCCCCCAAGGTGCTGGCCAACAGCCCGCCAATCATCCCCGGCGCCAGGCCCGGGCGGTCGGCAATCGAGTAGGCGATGTAACCCGCCAACAACGGCACCATCAATTTGAACGCGGCATCGCCACCGATCTGCATCAACGCCGCCGCCAGCGTGCCAGGCTCTTTATAGGCCTCGATGCCAAACACGAACGACAGCGCGATCAGCAATCCGCCCGCCACCACCATCGGCAGCATAAAGGACACGCCCGTCAGCAAGTGTTTGTAGACCCCGGCCTTCTCTTGCTTGGCTGGTGCCCCGCCCGCAGCCGCGGCGCTCTCCTGCTGGCCTTCGCTCAACGCCTTGTTCAGCGTGGCTTCGGCCTGTTTCAGGGCGATACCGGTGCCGCAACGATAGATTTTCTTGCCGGCAAAACGCTCGGTTGGCACCTCGATATCTGCCGCCAGCAACACCACATCGGCATCGCGGATGGCTTCAGCGCTCAACGGGTTGCGCGCGCCTACCGAACCCTGGGTCTCGACCTGCAAGTCATAGCCCAAACGCTTGGCCGCTTGCTGCAAGGCTTCCGCCGCCATAAAGGTGTGCGCCACGCCCGTAGGGCAGGCGGTGACGGCAACGATTTTCGGGGCTTTCTGTGCGTTTTTATCCGCAGCCGATGGCGCCGCAGCCACGTAGACCTCGGCCTCCTGCACACCACGCTGCAACACCGCTTCTACATCTTGCAGGGCCTGGGCCGGGGTGCTCTGGAACACCCGCTTGCCGATAAAACGCTGCATATCCAGCGGTGTGCTGCTGACCACCAACACCCACTCGGCTTCGTCGATGGTCGCCGCCGACAACTGGCGTTCAGGGTGCTTGGGGTCGTGGACTTCAACGCTGGTGCTCCAGCCCTGGCGCTGCGCCGCAGCGTCAAGCAGGCGGGCACACAGCACGCTGGTTACCATGCCGTTGGGGCAGCCCGTCACAATGGCTAATTTCATGTGGATTCCTTTTATTCTTCTGTCAGGGGGCGAACGCGAACGCCGCTTTCGAGCGTCGCCAGGTGCGCCGCATCGCTGATACCAAAACCGATCTGGGTAACGGCCATTGCCGCAATGGCCGTGGCGGTGCGCAGGGTCTGCTCGGGGCTGTGGCCGCTGAGCAAACCGTGGACCATGCCCGCCAGCAGCGAATCGCCTGCGCCCACCGTGCTGGCGACGCTGACTGTGGGCGGCAACGCCTGCAAGGCCGGTGCGCGGCTGAACCAGTTCACGCCTTCTGCACCGTGGGAAATGACTACATGCTCGACGCCCTGCGCCTGCAAGCGAGATGCCGCAGCAATCTGCGCTGCAAGGCTGCTGATATCGCTGCCCAGGGCATCGCTGAGTTCTTCACTGTTGGGCTTGATCAGCCAGGGGCCCGCCGCCAGCCCTTGCTTCAAGGCCTCGCCGCTGGTGTCCAGGATCACTTTCAACCCCATGCCCTTAAGGCGCAGCAGCAGGTCATGCAACCACTGCGGGCTGACGCCCCGGGGCAAACTGCCAGCCACCACGACCGCGTCATGCCCGGGGGCAATGCGTTCAAGGGTGTCGAGCAACGTTTGCTGCGCCTGTGCGCCAACTTGCGGCCCCGGCCCGTTAAGGTCGGTGACGCGGCCGTCGTCTTCGGCCAGCTTGATATTGCTGCGGGTTTCGCCCGGTACGCGGATAAAGGCATCGACAAAACCGCGACGCTTGAACAGGGCATCGAACGCTTGCGCATTGTCTTCGCCCAAAAAACCGCTCACGGTCATGGTGTGGCCCAGGTCGGCCAGCACTTGCGCGACATTCAAGCCCTTGCCGGCGGCATGGGTCAGCATCAGCGGGCTGCGGTTGACTTCACCCGGCTGCAGCTGAGCAAGGCGCACGGTCAAGTCCAGTGCCGGGTTAAGGGTAACTGTCAGAATACGGGCCATCAGAGCGCCTCCACCAAGGCACGGACTTCATCCGGGCTGCCGACGCTCAATGCCTCGGCGGCCAGGGTTTTCAGACGGTCCATGCTCGACTCGCGAACCCGCGCCTTGACCTCGGGGATGCTGCGCGCCGAAACGCTCAGCTCGTCCACCCCAAGACCGACAAGTACTGGCACGGCCAGCGGGTCGGCCGCCAGTTCGCCGCAAACGCCCACCCATTTGCCGTGGGCATGGGCGGCACGCACGGTGATGTCGATCAGTTGCAACACCGCCGGGTGCAGACCGTCTGCCTGGGCCGACAGGGTCGGGTGACCACGGTCGATGGCCAGGGTGTACTGCGTCAGGTCGTTGGTGCCGACGCTGAAAAAGTCCACCTCCCTGGCCAGCACCGGCGCCAGCAAGGCGGCGGACGGGACTTCGATCATGATCCCCAGTTGCAGGTCAGCGACCGGGATTTCCAGACGCAGACGCTCGGTCATGTCGCGGGCGGCACGCCACTCTGCCACGCTGCCCACCATCGGGAACATGATGCGCAGCGGGCGGTTGTCCGCCGAGCGCAGCAAGGCGCGCAACTGGCTTTCCATCACTTGCGGGCGTTGCAGGGTCAGGCGAATACCCCGCACACCCAAAAACGGGTTTTCTTCTTTCTCGATCGGCCAGTACGGCAGCGGCTTGTCGCCACCCACGTCCAGCGTGCGCACGACCAGCGGTCGACCGGCCAGACCATCGAGCACACGGCGGTATTCAGCTTCTTGCGTCGCCTCGTCCGGCACTTGCGAATGGGCCATGAAAATCAGTTCGGTGCGCAGCAGGCCAATGCCTTCGGCGCCCTGCTCCACCGCCGTGGCGACGCCTTTGCTTTCGCCGATATTGGCAAACACTTCCACCGCATGCCCGTCCTGGGTCACGGCCAGTTCGTGGCGCCGCGCAGAGGCTGCCAGCAGACGCTGCTCACGACTGTCGCGCTCTTGCGTGGCGCGCTGCAAGGCGTCTGCGTCAGGGGATACATGCAGGCGACCGCGCTGGCCATCAATCAACAGCTCAGTACCCGGCGCCAGCAACAGCACCGCTTCCCCAGCGCCCACCAGGGCCGGAATGCCGAGGGCACGGGCAACAATCGCGCTGTGCGCCGTCGCACCGCCGCGGGCGGTCAAAATACCCGCCACCCGCGCCGGATCAAGGCGCGCAACATCCGAAGGCCCGACCTCATCCATCACCAGCACATACGGCTGGTCGGGTTCTGCAGGGGTTTCGACACCACACAGCTGGGCCAGCACACGACGGCCGATATCCCGCAAGTCGGCTGCCCGCTCGGCGAGCAGGGCATCCTGCAAGGACTCCTGCTGACGCGCAGCGGCCTCGATCACCGACATCCACGCCGCTTCAGCGCTTTCGCCCTGCTTGAGGCGCGAATCCACTTCATCGGTCAGCTCCGGGTCGTCGAGCATTTCCTGGTGGGTAATGAAAATTTCGCGGATAGCCTTGGACTGGCTGCGCGTAATCAGGCCTTCAATATCCTTGCGCACTTCACTCAGGGCTTTTTGCAGACGCTCTCGCTCGACCACGCAGGACTCACCACGCAGCGGGTAATCGAACGTTTGCAACACCAGTATATGGGCCGGGCCAATGGCAATGCCGGGCGAGGCAGCAATGGCCTGCACCGTGCTGCCAGCCGCTGGTGCGGTAAGCACCGTGGCAATTTCGGCTACCCCGGGTACAGCTTCGGCCACCGTCGGCAACGGTTCGACTTCTTCACCCAAACCGGCCTCAACTGCAGCCAGCAGTGCGGGCAAGGCGTCGTTGGCGATCGTCGGCTCAGCGACAAACTCCAGCACCTGACCGCGACGGGCACCCAGGCTCAGCAGCTTGCTCAGGCTCTTGGCCGAAACGGCCGAGTCCTGACCATCGACGATCCTGACGCGAATTTCGCCTTCAAAACTTTTTGCCAGTTGCGCCAGCACCTTGGCCGGGCGCGCATGCAGGCCGTGGGCGTTGGCCAGAGGGATACGGGCACTTGGCCAGTCGGCTGGCAGCTCACCGCCCAGTACTTCCAGCACGGCACGGCGACTGGTGGCATTGCCCAGTTCATGGCCGCGACCGGCAATCAGCAGCGCACACAAGCGTTCCAGCAAGGCCTGATGGGCTTCACCGAGGCTGGCCAGGCAAAACAGGCCGCTCAACGGTTGGCCCAGATAGCGCATCGGTTTGTCGGGGGTCACAAACGCCAGCCCCGGACGCTTGACGGTTTGCTCGCTGTGCAGCCACCACAGGCCATCACCCAGCGGCAGTGCATCGACTTGTTGCAAGACGGCAGCAAAGCCATTGCTCACGCAATCGGCCTGGCGCAACAGACGGGCGCCGCGCCATACCAGTTCCTCAAAGTCGTCAGCAGAAACACCCAGGCCAATCATCTGAGCATCCAGCGCCAGCTCTTGCGGTGCGCCCTGCAACAGCTTGAGCAACGCCTCGGCAGAGCTGGCGCGGCGCAGGGCCTCGCCCAGATCGGTTTCGCCCAGGGCACGGGTCAGCAGTTGCAGCAAGCGCAAATGTTCGTCGGACTTGGCCGCAATACCAATCGCCAGGTACACGATCTGGCCATCGCCCCAATCCACCCCTTCAGGGAACTGCAGCAAACGCACGCCCGTGGTAAACACCAGCTCGCGGGTTTCAGGGGTGCCGTGGGGGATGGCGATGCCCTGGCCCAGAAAGGTCGAGCCCTGAGCCTCACGCGCTTGCAGGCCGCTCAGATAACCTTCGGCCACCAGGCCATCGGCAACCAGTTTATCGGCCAGCAATTGCAGCGCCGCAGATTTATCCACAGCCGTCTGGCCCATGGATATCTGCTCTATAGTGAGCTCGAGCATGCGTTCTCCTTTCCGGTACTCAATGGCAACCGGTATTGTTTTGAATTAAGTCAGCTTAGGTCGCCCGTCCCGGGCTGCGTCAGCAGATGTGTGGCAAACACATAGCTACCAGCACAGGCGCCTTTAAATACGGTGGCTGAAACGTTTAATCAAGAATACCCGGCACGTTACTGCATAATTGCCCGCGCTTGAAGTCCAACTTGTCGTATTGCCTGGCGGCAGCGGGCAGATGTCGCAAATAAATACAGCGCACCCAAGGCAGACGATGGTCGGCTGCCTTTATCGGTTAGGATTGGCCAGAATGTCGACATGTACTACAAAAAATAAGGAATATTCGGCGTGAAACTCAGTGATATCGCTCAATTGGCAGGTGTTTCCGTAACGACTGCCAGCTATGTCATCAATGGAAAAGCCGAACAGCAGCGCATCAGCAGCAGCACGGTCGAGCGCGTACGTGCGGTGGTCGAGGAGCACGGCTTCACGCCCAACCCGCAGGCAGCCGGGCTGCGCAGCCGACACACGCGCACCTTGGGGTTTATCCTGCCGGACCTGGAAAACCCCAGCTATGCGCGCCTGGCCAAGCAGCTTGAGCAAGGTGCCCGTGCCCGTGGCTATCAGTTGCTGATCGCCAGCTCCGACGATGCGCCGGACAGCGAGCGCCAATTGCTCAAGTTGTTTCGTGCCCGTCGCTGCGATGCCCTGTTCGTGGCCAGTTGCTTGCCCGCAGACGATGACAGCTACCGCCAGTTGCAAGACCTGGGCATGCCGATCATTGCCATTGACCGGACTCTGGAGCCGGAGCGCTTCTGCTCGGTGATCAGCGATGATTGCGAAGCCAGCCTGCAACTGACCCGCAGCCTGCTGCAGCCATTGCCGCGTCAGATTGTACTGATCGGTGCGCGCCCTGAACTGAGCGTCAGCCAGGCGCGTGAAGCCGGCTTCAAGCAAGCGGTCGAAGGTTTCAAGGGCGACGTGTTGATTGAACACGGCAGCGCGTTCAGCCGCGAATGCGGACGGCGCATCATTGATGATCTGCTGGCACGCCAGGGGCACTTCCCCGATGCGCTGATCACCACCTCCTATGTGCTGCTGCAAGGGATGTTCGATGCATTGCTGGAACACCCGACTCAGCGCCCGCCATCGCGCCTGGCCACCTTTGGCGACACACAGTTGCTGGATTTCCTGCCGCTGCCCGTCAATGCGATGGGCCAACAACACAAACTGATTGCCGAAACAGCCCTGAACCTGGCGCTGGCTGCGATTGAAGAGCAAAACTACGTGCCCGGTATCCATGCCATTGCGCGTAACTTCAAACAGCGTATCCATCAGGCCTGAGCATGCAACTGATCGACACCCATACCCACCTCGACTTCCCGGACTTTGATGCTGACCGCCCGCAGTTACTGGCAGGCAGTCGGGCGTTGGGGGTTGAGAAAATGGTGGTACTGGGGGTCTACCAGAGCAATTGGCAGCGCGTGTGGGACTTGGTCCAAACCGACAGTCAGCTGTATGCCGCGTTTGGCCTGCACCCGGTGTACCTCAACGAGCATCGCCCCGAGCATGTGGTTGAACTGGGGCAGTGGCTGAGCCGTCTGGCGGGGCACCCGCAAGTGTGTGCCGTGGGTGAGATCGGCCTGGACTACTTTCTGCCCGAGCTTGACCGCGAGGGCCAGCAACAACTGTTTGAAGCCCAATTACAGTTGGCTGCCGACTTTGCCCTGCCCGCCCTGCTGCATGTGCGCCGTAGCCATGCGCAAGTCATTGCCACCCTCAAGCGCCTCAAGCTGCAGCGCGGCGGGATCGTGCATGCGTTTGCCGGCAGTCGCGAAGAAGCCCGCGAGTATATAAAGCTGGGCTTCAAGCTGGGCCTGGGCGGCGCGGCTACCTGGCCACAGGCCTTGCGCCTGCGCAAGGTGATCGTCGACCTGCCGCTGGACGCCATCGTGCTGGAAACCGATTCGCCCGATATGGCCCCGGCCATGTACCCCAACCAGCGCAACAGTCCGCAGCACCTGCCCGATATTTGCCGGGCACTGGCCGAGGTGATGGGGATTAGCCCTGACGCCCTGGCAAGTGCAAGTACCACCAATGCCTGCGAGCTGTTTGGCTGGAAGCACTGACCTGGCTCCCTGTAGTCGCTGACGAGTAGTACGAGGCTGCGTCCGAGCGCGAAGCGGTCGCAACCCCTGAAACTCCGTTATGCCTGCACCACCGGGTTACATGGTTTTACGACTGCTGCGCAGCCGAACGCAGCCTCGTGCCTCGTCAGCGACTACAGAGTATCGACAGGGGTTGCGTGCTGTCAGAGCAACAACGCCCACACCGCAAAGCACGCATACCACAGCACCGCCGCACGCAGCAGCAAGGCCCACAGGGTGTCGAGGCTGCTCACGCCTTCAGGCCCAAGCTGCGGCACAGGGATTTCGGCGGCGGCACAACCGGCCTTGTCGATCAGTTGCGCAGCACTGATGTCCCAGCTCAGCAATTCATGCAGCATCACCCGACTGACCGCCGCAAAGTTGCCCACCAGGGCAAAGCTGGCCGCCAGCAGCCGCACCGGCAACCAGTCAAAGGCATGGCGCAATTGCCCGGCACGTTCGACCAGCGCCGGGTTCTGGCTGTGCTCCTGCGCCAGGGCCAGCAGGCGATAACTCAAGACCGCCACCGGGCCCAGCAGGAAGTACCAGAAAATCACTGCAAAGAAGCTTTGATAAGCCTGCCACAGCAGATGCCTCTGCACGTTCTCCAGCAACTGCTCACCGCTGTCTGCAGTTACCCGCAGGTCACGCTCGGCCACATGAGCGGCCGCCTGCAGATCCCCCCGGCGCCAGGCGTCGCGAAACGGCCCCAGCCCCCCCAGCAGATCGCCACGCCCCAGGCTGTAAATCACCACCAGCAGATGGATTGGCAGCGCCAGCAGGCCATAAGCCACCGGGTGCAACACCACCAGCAGCAAACCCAATACCGCTGCAGGCAACGCAATCAGGATAAACAGCACCCACCAGGGCTTGTTGCCCAAACCAGGGCTGGCTTCCAGCTTGTGCAGCTCGCGCAACCAGCCGCCATCACGCTGCAGGCGCTGACGCACGCCCGAGAATTTCTCGACCAGAATCGCCAGCAGTAACACCACAAAACTCATTGTTTATCTCCTGTGTGCTGCAACGCGCTGCGAAAGCGCTGCCAGTCAAAAGCCGGCCCCGGATCGGTCTTGCGCCCGGGGGCCACGTCGCTGTGGCCACAAACCCGGTGCCCGCTGATGGCGGGAAAAGCCGCCTGCAATTGTCGGCTCAAGGCCGTCAGCGCCTGATATTGCGCATCCGTATAGGGCAGATCATCGGTGCCCTCAAGCTCAATGCCCAGGGAAAAATCATTGCAGGTTTCCCGGCCCTCGAAACTCGAAACCCCCGCATGCCAGGCACGATCAAAACAGGAGACAAACTGGGTGACTGCGCCGTCACGTTCAATCAGAAAATGCGCACTAACCCTCAGGTCAATGATGCCTGCAAAGTAAGGATGTTCTGTGACGTCCAGTTGATTCTGGAAGAACTCCTGCACCTTGCCGGTGCCGAACTGCCCCGGCGGCAAACTGATGTTGTGGATCACCAACAGGGAGATTTCGTCGCTCGGACGCGCATTGAAGTTGGGTGACGGGCAATGGCGCACGCCATGAAACCAGCCGCTCGCGGGGTCCATCTGCATACAGGCTCCTTCGACAGGCAAAACCAAAGGCCCAGTATGCCGCGATGCGCGCGTCGATGGGGAGCAATCTGTGCCGGGCGTGATTACTCCGCGCCGGACTGCCGCAAACTGTCTATCACCGACTCCAGCGCCCGGTCGACCAACAGACGGTCATCCACCAGCAAAAGACTGCCGTTGCGCAGTTGCACGATTAAATCATTGCGGCTCTTTTCCAGTACCTTGGCCCCGATCCGGTTTACAAAGATATGCGTACCGTCCGGCTCCAGAATCGTAATCAACTTACAACGCAGCTGTGCGCAGCCCTCTTCCTGCAACTCGATCCAGCTGCCAATACGCAGCTGGCTGACCAACAGCAAACCCAGGTGGCCCTGTTCATCGAGAGCCGGCAATGGCCACGGCTGCACCGGGTCCGGTTGCAGCGCCAGACGGCGCCTGGCCTGCTCGGCATCTCGGGTGCGCTGCTCAAGCAACTCGGTGCGGCTGCGTTCGCCGCGGGTAAACATCGAAAAGTCATGCAACAAGGACTCAAGCAACGCCGGGTTATTGCCGGCATAGCGGGTCAACTGCAGCACCACATGCTCGACCTTACGGTAGAGCGGATCGTTGCGGCTATCGGTGCAGGCATCCCAACCGATCGCGGCATCGGCCATGACGTTTAACAGGCGTCGGGCCGGGTGGCTGTCACAGCTGAAAAAATTCTGATCGCATTGAGCGATCTGCAACATCGGTTCACACAGCAGCGCGAGCAATTTGCGCAACGGTTGCGACAGGTTGCTGTCATCGTGGATGTACTCAAAAATCAGCCCCACCAGCTTGCTCGCGTCTTCGCTGGCCTCGGGCAATGCTTGCGCATGGATGCCCACCTTGGCGGCGCAGCATGAGGCCCGGTCGGACAGGTCTGGCAGCACGCCCGTGGCGATCAACAGCTGGTTGGCATCGGCGTACAGCTGCCCGGTCTGGTCAAGCAGGTACTTTTCGAACAGCCGCATCATGATCAGCTTGACCTTGATGTCCATGCCCTGGTCGCGCTTGGCCTGCAAAAAATACTCACACAACCTCGCCGGGCCCAGCGGGTTGTTGTGCTCATCCAGCGGTACACAGCTGAGGGTATTGAGACGCGTGCTTAACTGGCACAAGGCCAACTGGCTGCGGGTCAGTACCCGCGTCACCATCGCATGAGTCACTTGCGTGCGCTCAAGATCATTGGCCATCAGCGAGAACACCGCTTGCGCTGGAGCAATGCCCGGCAGGGTAGGCTCACTCACATCGGGTTGGGTCAGCCGGATAAAGGCCTCGAACAGACGCTCAAGAAACCCGCGCTCAATGCTTTTGCGTTTTAGCCGCACATCGCGCATGGCCTCGAAAAACAGACTTTGCTCGGTGTCGTTCTGCGCCTTGTCAGCCATTTTGAAGAGCGTGGCGTCAGCGTTTTCAAACAGCACCTGCAGGTCGTTTCTGAGCTGCTGGGCAGCCTTGTCATGAACCTGCAGCAGGATCACAGGCAGGCGGGCAAGCGGCGAGTGCATCGCCAACTCCGTGGCGGTCCTGTGCCCAGGCCCCACTTTCCCGTCATTTTGCATCCTGGCCTCCCTGAAGGGTCTCTTCGCTTGCCAGTGAACGCGCGTGGTCAGAGCCATTTTTGACGCTCACAAACAGAAACCGGCAGGCGCTCGAGCACTGGCCGGTTTATCGAAATTTAGAGCAATGGCAACACGTCAAAGCTATGGCGCCAATTGCAAGGCGGATTATCTTGTAAAAGATGGCGCTTGTACCAGCGGACTCTTCATTTGAATGAATGCAGGGGCAAATTAATGCTCAAAGTGCCGAAAACAGCACATTGCAGGTATTTGCATGTGACTCTTCGCACACCTTGGGTTCACCCGTGGCATGCCCCTATAATCGGCGCACTTTGTTTGTGGAGCTCGTTATGCCGAATTTACGCCTGGCCGACCTCACTGCCGAAATCGAAGCCAACGTGCGTCGTGCGTTAGCCGAAGACATTGGCAGCGGCGATATCACTGCACGGCTGATCCCGGCCGAGCGCCTGGCCAAAGCCACGATCATTACCCGTGAAGCGGCGGTGATCAGCGGTACCGCCTGGGTCGACACTGTGTTTCGCCAGCTTGACCCACGGGTTGCCGTGCATTGGCAGGTGGCTGATGGCGAGCGCGTAAGCCCTAACCAGGTGCTGTTTCACCTGGAAGGCCCGGCCCGTTCGCTGCTCAGCGGCGAACGCAGCGCACTGAACTTCCTGCAGATGCTGTCAGGCGTCGCCACCCATGCACAGCATTTGGCCGATCAAGTGGCGGACACACAGGTCAAGCTGCTGGACACTCGTAAAACCCTGCCCGGTTTGCGTATGGCGCAGAAATATGCGGTGACTTGCGGTGGCTGCCACAATCACCGCATCGGGCTTTACGACGCATTCCTGATCAAGGAAAACCACATTGCTGCGTGCGGTGGCATTGCCCAGGCCATCAGCGCTGCGCACAAGATCGCCCCGGGCAAGCCGGTCGAGATCGAAGTTGAAAGCCTGGCAGAACTCAAGGAGGCGCTGGCGGCAGGGGCCGACATCATCATGCTCGACGAATTGAGCATGGCTGACATGCGTGAAGCGGTCCGCCTGAACGCGGGCAAGGCCAAGCTGGAAGCCAGCGGCGGCATCAACGAGACGACCTTGCGGCCGATCGCCGAAACCGGAGTCGACTACATCTCCATTGGCGCCATGACCAAGGATGTAAAGGCGGTGGACTTGTCGATGCGGCTAAGCCTGTAACCCCCCCCACCTGTGGGAGCGGGCTTGCTCGCGATGGTATCGCCACGGTTTGCCTGACAGCCCTCAGTGCCTGCATCGCAGGCAAGCTAGCTCCCACTGGATTTACGGCGACATTGTGGGAGCGGGCTTGCTCGCGATGGTATCGCCACGGTTTGCCTGACAGCCCTCAGTACCTGCATCGCCGACAAGCCAGCTCCCACTGGACTTGCGGCGACATTGTGGGAGCGGGCTTGCTCGCGATGGTATCGCCGCGGTTTGCCTGACAGCCCCCTGTGCCTGCATCGCAGGCAAGCCAGCTCCCACTGGACTTGCGGCGACATTGTGGGAGCGGGCTTGCTCGCGATGGTATCGCCACGGTTTGCCTGACAGCCCCCTGTGCCTGCATCGCAGGCAAGCTAGCTCCCACTGGATTTACGGCGACATTGTGGGAGCGGGCTTGCTCGCGATGGTATCGCCACGGTTTGCCTGACAGCCCTCAGTACCTGCATCGCCGACAAGCCAGCTCCCACTGGACTTGCGGCGACATTGTGGGAGCGGGCTTGCTCGCGATGGTATCGCCACCGTTTGCCTGACAGCCCCCTGTGCCTGCATCGCAGGCAAGCCAGCTCCCACTGGATTTACGGCGACATTGTGGGAGCGGGCTTGCTCGCGATGGTATCGCCACGGTTTGCCTGACAGCCCTCAGTGCCTGCATCGCAGGCAAGCCAGCTCCCACTGGATTTACGGCGACATTGTGGGAGCGGGCTTGCTCGCGATGGTATCGCCACCGTTTGCCTGACAGCCCCCAGTACCTGCATCGCAGGCAAGCCAGCTCCCACTGGATTTACGGCGACATTGTGGGAGCGGGCTTGCTCGCGATGGTATCGCCGCGGTTTGCCTGACAGCCCTCAGTATCTGCATCGCCGACAAGCCAGCGGCCACAAAACCAAGGCATATGTATCAATCGTGCCGGCGGCACTTGATCTCATGTTCCAGCAGCCATTGTTTGGCTGCCAGACCACCGGCAAAACCAGTCAAGGTGCCATTGCTGCCAATCACCCGGTGGCACGGGATGATGATCGGGATCGGATTACGCCCGTTTGCCGCCCCCACTGCACGGGACGCTTTGGGCCGATGGATCTGCTGCGAAATCTGGCCGTAACTGGTGGTCAGCGCATAAGGAATGGTCGTCAGCGCCTGCCAGACCGACTGCTGAAAGTCGGTGCCCAGCGGTTTGAGAAACAGATCAAACGTCTGACGCTCACCCGCAAAATATTCCTCCAACTGACGGCGAACTTCTGCGAGCTTTTGTGGCGAATGCACCCAGCCCTCCTGCGGTGCATGGGGCCGACGGTCCAGCTCAAAACGCACTTCGCGCAAACCTGCATCATCGGCGACCAAGAACAACGGCCCAATCGGTGATGGCATGTACTCGTAGTAAATCTGTGTCATGTTCACACCTTGCGGGCAGCGGCCGAATCGGTCGCCGCACGCCATAAATACATCACTGAATAAGCTCGCCACGGGCGCCAGCTTTCAGCCAGTGCCTGCAGCCCCTTGGTACTTAACGGCTCGCCCTGGGGGTTGGCTTCGCGGCGCAGAATCAGGTCCGCCGCCGGAAACGCATCAGGATGCTTGAGCACGCGCATGGCGATGTAATGCGCGGTCCATTCGCCAATGCCGGGCAGTTGCACCCAGCGCTGGATAAAACGTTCCAGGGGTTGCTCCACGGCGAAGTCGACGCGGCCCTCCATCAGTGCACGCGCTATCCCCTGAATCGTGTTGATCCGTGCCTGGGTAATGCCCATTTGCCCAAGATCAGCCTGCGCCATCTGCTCGGGGCCGGGGAACAACCGATCCAGCCCCGGGCCCTGCTCGGCCTCAATGGCAACGCCATGACGCTGCACGATTCGACTGGCCAGGGTGCGTGCAGCAGCCACGCTGACTTGCTGCCCCAGTACGGCTCGTACCGCCACTTCAAAACCATCCCAGCCACCCGGCAAGCGCAGCCCCGGATAACGCCCGATCACAGGCGCCAGCAGCGAGCTGGCACTCAAGGTGCGGGCGATAGCCAGCGGGTCGGCATCCAGATCGAACATACGCCGGATCCGCGTGACGACCGCCAGCATCTGCCCGGGCGGCACATTGCGCAGTTCCAGTTGCAACGCATGCTGTTCACCCGGCCAGGCACTGACCCGCAACCAGCCGGGGGCGTCAGCACGGCCAAACACCCGCTGATAGCTGCACTCATCGACCTGTTCGATACCGGGCAAGGCCCGGGTCTGCAAAAACCCCAGCAAGGCCGCGAAGTCATAAGGCGGGCGATACCCCAGGCGCAACACCAGAGCCTTGTCGGCCCCTGCCTTTGGGCTGCGCCTGAAGGCACGCGGCTCGGCATGATTGGCTTCGGCAAACGCCGCATTGAAACGACGCAGGCTACCAAAGCCGGATGCCATTGCCACTTCAGTGATCGACAGGTCGGTTTCGGTCAACAGTTGCTTGGCAAACAGCAGGCGCTGGGTGGCATGCACGGCCATCGGCGGCGCCCCCAGGTACTGAACAAACAGGCGACGCAATTGCCGCGCACCGATGTTCATGCGCTCGGCCAACCCCTCCAGTGAGTGCTCAGCCAGGTAACCCTCATTAATAAGCTTCAAGGCTCGCGCCACCAGATGCTCGCCCTGCAACCAAAGCTGATTGCCCGGTGCCAGCTCGGGCCGACAACGCAAACAGGGGCGAAAGCCTTGGGCTTGAGCCGCTGCTGCGCTGGGGTAATAGACCACGTTTTCGGCTTTTGGCGCTCGGGCCGGGCACACGGGGCGGCAGTAGATCCGGGTGCTGAGCACGGCCGTGAAAAACACCCCGTCAAATCGCGCATCGCGGCTCAGGCGAGCGATTTCGCAGGCTGCGGTGCTGGGCGTAGACAGGCTGTTATCTGTGGTCATGGGCCGCAGAATAGCATCGCGCTTTTGCCGCTTCTCGCCATTTTCGGACGTCAATGTGCCAGGCGTTGCGCCAGAACGAAAAAAGCCACCCGGCATTGACCGGATGGCTTTTAAAATGGTGCCGGAGACAGGAATCGAACCTGCGACCTTCGCGTTACGAGTGCGCTGCTCTACCGACTGAGCTACACCGGCGGTATGTGTAACGCTAGCACCGACGCAAAAACCCGGCAATTACGGTGATGCGGGCCGCGGTAAAAGCAGGCCTGCACATCGGTAGTGGGCCAATCATTGGCTATTTGCAGGCACCGCTGGCCAGGCAAGTACCGTTTTGCGTCCAGATCAGGGTGCTGCCTGAATTGCCTGGGGTCGGTACCAGTACGCTGACCCAACCGCCTGCGGCCTGGGTCCCGGCCAGGGTGATCACGCCATCGATCACGGTCATGCCCGCGGCCAGGTTTTCCGTGGCTTCGGCTGGCCCCGGGATACCGTTGGTGCCCGCATCACAGGCCATCAAATCATTGGTCTGGCTGTAGCACAGGGCAACGGCCGTCTTGTAAGTGTTGCTGATGGTGTTCACCTCGGCAAAACGGGTCTTCATCACATGCTCGTGGTAAGCCGGAAAAGCGAACGAAGCAATCAGACCGATGATGGCAACCACAATCATCAGTTCGATCAGGGTGAAGCCTTGTTGTTGTTTCACATGAAGTCTCCAGAAAAGGGGCACCCACGGGTGCCAGGCAATGCTGTGCAGGCAAAAAAGTGCGCACAGGCTATCAAGGTTAGTGGGCCGTTGCTCCACAACTGCATCGCAGACACGTTTGCTCACCTTCCAGTTGCCGGGCCAACGCGCGGTGCATCTAGTCTTTGATCTTAAAACACAGCCGGGCGCGCAGCGCTCCAAGGATCGATGCATGGCAACACAGGCCGTTAAAAACACCCTCTACCGCTGGCAAGGCACAGATGGCAACGGCGTTAAAACCAGCGGCCAGATCTCGGCTGACAGCCACGCCATGATCAGGGTCCAACTACGCCGCCAAGGTATTACCGTTAGTAAAATCCGCCGCCATTACAGTCGCGATCGCGATGCAGGCAAATCCATCACGGCGCTGGATATCACCCTGTTCACCCGCCAGTTGGCAACCCTGATCAGCGCCGGTATTGCCTTGCAGCAAGCCCTGGGGGTGATCGCCGACGGTTTCGAGAGCCGGGCCATGCGCCAGCAGGTCACCGAACTCAAACAGGACATCGGCGCAGGCACCAGCTTTACGGCAGCACTGCGCAAAAAACCGGCACATTTCGACCCGCTGTTTTGCAGCCTCGTGGAAGCGGGGGAACTGGCCGGGGCGCTGGACGTCATGCTGCAACGGGTGGCGACCTACAGGGAAAAAACCGAAGCCCTGAAAAGGAAAATCAAAAAAGCCATGACCTATCCCAGCGCCGTGCTCTTGGTGGCGCTGGGGGTGTGCAGTATTTTGCTGATCGCAGTGGTGCCGCAGTTTCAGGGCGTGTTCCGCTCATTCGATGCGCAACTGCCGGCGCTGACCTTGTGGGTCATCGGCCTGTCTGATGGCTTGCAGGCACATGGCCTGTGGCTGCTGTGTATGAGCGGCGTCATTCTGGCCGGCCTTCATCATCGCTACAAACATTGCCCAGCCTTGCGCCAGCGCATTGATCGCTGGCTGCTGCATTTACCCGTCCTGGGCAATCTGCTGCACATGTCAGCCATCGCCCGTTTTGCCCGTACGCTGTCGACCACCCTGGCTGCCGGGGTGCCATTGCTCGAAGCGCTGAACAGTGTCGCCAGCGCCACGCGCAATAACCTGCACAAGGACGCGGTGCTGCGGCTCAAACAACAGGTTGCGACTGGTAGCCCGATCCATGTGGCAATGGCTGCCGTCGGAGTATTCCCGAGCATGGCAATTCAGATGACAGCAATTGGCGAAGAATCCGGCACATTAGACAGCATGCTGGACCACGTTGCCGCCTATTATGAAAGCGAGGTCGACACACAGGTCGACCACCTGACAACGTTGCTGGAGCCGATCATCATGGTGGTACTTGGAGTCATGGTTGGCGGGCTGGTCATCGCCATGTACTTGCCGATCTTCAACCTGGGCCAGGTAATCTAAGCATGATTGAATTGCTGAGCCATCACCCCGACGCATTTATCGCCTGCGCCCTGATTCTCGGCTTGCTGGTGGGCAGCTTTATAAATGTACTGGCGTGGCGCTTGCCCCAGATGCTTGAACGGGACTGGCAGGCCCAGGCGCGCGACATCCTGGGCTTGCCCGAGCCGGCCAGGGGCCCTGTGTATAACCTGCTGCGCCCGCGCTCCCACTGCCCCGATTGCCAGCATTCACTGCGCGCCCGAGAGAACATTCCGCTGCTGAGCTACCTGTTTTTACGCGGCAAGTGCTCACACTGCAAAACCCCGATCAGCCTGCGTTACCCCCTTACTGAGCTGGCCTGCGCGGCATTGTCGGCTTTTGTTGCCTGGCATTTCGGTTTTGGCGCCCAGGCGGGCTGGATGCTGGTGCTGACCTGGGGGTTATTCGCCATTTGCCTGATCGATGCCGAGCATCAAATCGTGCCCGACGTGCTGGTTTTCCCGCTGCTCTGGCTGGGCTTGTTGCTCAACAGCTTCTCCCTGTTCACCACACTGGGGCAGGCCGTATGGGGCGCAGCGCTGGGCTATGCAAGCCTGTGGTCGGTGTTCTGGATGTTCAAACTGATCACCGGCAAGGACGGCATGGGCTACGGCGACTTCAAGCTACTGGCCGTGCTCGGCGCCTGGGGCGGGGTTGCGGTTCTGCCGCTGACCATCCTGCTGTCTTCAATGCTGGGGGCCGCTGCAGGGGTTGGGCTGTTGCTCTTGCGCCGGGCCAGGACCAGTACCCCGATCCCCTTTGCACCGTATCTGGCAATTGCCGGCTGGATTGCATTGCTCTGGGGTGGTCAAATAACCGGCTTCTATTGGCAGGTTTCGGTTTGACATGATGACTCCACCCTCCAAACCCTGGATTCTCGGGCTTACCGGCGGTATCGGCAGTGGCAAAAGCGCCGCTGCCGAGCACTTTGCCGCGATGGGCGTACATGTGGTGGACGCTGATCATGCGGCGCGCTGGGTCGTTGAGCCGGGGCGCCCGGCGCTGGCCAGGATTGCCGAACACTTTGGCACGCAGGTGCTGCAAGCCGACGGGCAACTCAACCGCGGCGCATTGCGCAACCTGATCTTTGCCGACCCCGAGCAACGCCGCTGGCTTGAAGCACTGCTGCACCCGCTGATTCGTGAAGAGATCGCAGCCAATCTGGCGCAGGCACAATCGCCTTATGCCATTCTGGTTTCGCCGCTGTTGATCGAGTCCGGCCAATACACGACAACCCAACGCGTACTGGTGATCGATGCACCGCAAGCCTTGCAGATACAACGCACGCTATTGCGCGACAACACCAGCGAACAGCAGGTCCAGGCCATTCTCAAGGCACAGGCCAGCCGCGAAGATCGCCTTCGCCACGCTGACGATGTGCTGGTCAATGACAAGGATCTGAAGGCGCTGCAGACTGAGGTCGAGCGCCTGCATCACTTTTATTTAACTCTGCGTGGAGGCCAACCATGACCAAACCTATGACCATCGACTGCCCGACCTGCGGCACAGCCGTGCAATGGGATACCACCAACGCGTTTCGCCCGTTTTGCTCTGACCGCTGCAAACTGATCGACCTGGGCGCCTGGGCCAGCGAGGAGCACAAGATCCCGGTCAGCCCGGATGCTGAAGATGATCTGTTTTCTGAAGACCTGAGCGAACGCCTGCACTAATAACGTGGGAGCGGGCTTGCTCGCGATTCAGGCAACCCGGCCTGTCAGGTAAACCGCAGCGATACCATCGCGGGCAAGCCCGGCTCCCACAGGGCAAGGCCATTTATTCGGGGCCATCATCCTTCCACGGTGCCGCCAGGTAGCGAGTGCGGTTGAAGGTCTCAAGCCACTCGGGGCAGAACACCACCAGTGCGGTAACCAGCATCCCGTTGATAAACGCCTCGGGAAAGATGATCAGCCACAGATAACCGACAAAGTCCTCCAGCCAGAACGGCATCACGAACAACCCGTCCAGCCACAACACCCCAAGCACCGCCCCGATACACAGCAACGCCGCCAACGCTGCGGCAAAAAAACCCGAACAAAAGATATACACAAAGGGATTGCGCGGCTGCGCCCGCTCGACCATGCGCGCACAGCCTTCGGTCACGGCGATTGGCAACAGAATCAGCAGCACGCCATTGACCCCCATCGCGGCCAGTTCCTGACGCCCCAGCAGCACCAGCCCCACTTGCGCCAAAAGCGCACCGACAACCGCCAGTGGCCAGTCGAGGAGCAACGTGACCACTGTCAGGCCAATAAAGTGATACGACACCCCGCCCTCAAAGTCGCGCCGTACCAGCCACAGCAAAAACAGCCCGAACACCGTGCCAAACAACAGGTGCTGGCGCCGTGTGTCGCTAAACAGCTCAACCCAGGGCGTGCGCCAGATGGCCCACAGCACAACGGGAACATAGATCAGCCAGCCGATCACCAGCGTTTGTGTGGATAACACCTGCGTACTGATCATCTGCCTTGCCCTGCCTGTTCAAAACACACCGCTCAACCCTCCCTGGTGGATGTGCCTGAGTCTACACCCGGACTTTCAGTAACACCTGTTTCAAGGCTAAGCTGCGTGCATGGACGACTCAGATTATCTACGCCTGCTCACCATCCAGGCCGAGCAAGCCAATGCCTTTTTATCCAATGCCCGCAAATGGGAGCGTGAGCGTTGGGTCTGCCAGCGCCTGCTGCAAGGCCTCAATATCCCCTACCACAGTGAAGATTTCCTGCAGGCGGGCCAGGAACCTCCTGACGTGCTGTTCGGCGACGCACGCTTTGAAGTGTTCTTTGTGCTCGATGAAGGCCGACGCCTGAACGATGAATGGCGTGCAGAACTGCAGCGCAGGCGCAGTGCCTATTCCCTGAGCCAACTGGTCAGGCGCGAAGCCCGGCCCAAACGGATTCCGGCGAGCAAGCTGTTGCAGCGGCTGGGGCCGACCCTGCATAAAAAAGCCACCAACTACAAAGAGCGTGATATCGACCTGGGGCAGCTGGATATCATTGCGTTTTCCAGCCTCAAGCGCGAAGTGCTGGACCTTAACAGCCACTTTCCGCCGCCTACTGAATATTTGCGCCAGGGCTGGCGTTCGCTGTCGCTGGTAGGCCCGACCTTTGCCCGGGTGCTGTTTGCCCAGCCGGACGCACCGGACTTTTTGCGCAACAACCTGGGGCGCAGCATTATTTTTGATGTGGGCATCAGCCTGTGAGCCCGCTGCAGGAACTTATGGCCGAAGTCCCGCAAACCGGCCGCGTGCGCTGGATTGGCGTACGCCCCGAGTCCCGGGCAGACATGCTCGAACTGGACGCGGTAGAAGCCCGCCGCGAAGCCGGACTGACCGGCGATCATGCCCGGCCCGGCGCCCGTAATGCCCGCCAGGTGACCCTGATACAATGGGAACATCTGGCCGTCATCAACTCGCTGCTGGGGCGCACTGCGGATCAGCCGATCCTGGCGCAGGACTTGCGGCGTAATCTGGTGGTCAGCGGGATTAACCTGTTCAGCCTCAAAGGCCGGCGCTTCAGGGTTGGCCAGGCCATCCTCGAAACCACCGGCTGGTGCCAGCCCTGCGCGCGCCTGGAACAGCGCCTTGGCCGCGGGACGTTCCAGGCGGTACGCGGCCACGGCGGGATCACGGCACGGGTAATCGAAAGCGGGATCATTCGTCTAGACGACGAACTGCGGGTCGAGCCGCTGGGGCCGCACGGCTATGCTTCTTTTCATCCAGGTTGATCAATGCTGTAGCTTTTACACACCCTGCAACGTCTATTTGACGAGGCCAAAAATATGCCCAGCCGTCTGAACCCCGATGATCTGAAGCGTGTCGAAGAGTACCTTCAACTGCCACAAAACCAGGTTGAGCGCCGGCCTTTCAGGCCCTGGCTGCTCCTTGCCATTGTGGTGATCGCGGTCATCGGCATGGGCCTTTTGAGCCGCCTCCTGAGTTACCTGGCGCTATGAGCTGCATTGCGCTCGCCCAGGCCCCCTCAGGCACAGAATTCTTTTCAAGCCTTGTGAGTGATACCCATGACCCATCGTATTGTTATCGTCGGCGGCGGCGCCGGCGGCCTGGAGTTGGCGACCCGCCTGGGCAAGACTCTGGGCAAGCGCGGCAAGGCCAGCGTCACGCTGGTCGATGCCAACCTGACCCATATCTGGAAACCGCTGCTGCATGAAGTCGCTGCCGGTTCGCTGAACTCATCGGAAGACGAGCTCAACTATGTCGCCCAGGCCAAATGGAATCACTTTCAATTCCAGCTGGGCCGCATGAGCGGGCTGGATCGTGAACTGAAAAAGATCTCATTGTCGGCAACCCTCGACGAAAACGGCGAGGAACTGGTGCCTGCCCGCGAGCTGGCTTACGACACCCTGGTGATTGCGGTGGGCAGTACCACCAATGACTTCGGCACCCTGGGCGCGGCCGAACACTGCCTGTTCCTCGATACCCGCAAGCAGGCCGAGAAATTTCACCAGCAACTGCTCAATCACTACCTGCGTGCCCACGCCGGGCAAAGCGATACGCTCGAACAGATCAGCGTGGCCATTGTCGGTGCAGGCGCAACCGGGGTCGAGCTGGCAGCCGAACTGCACAATGCCGCCCACGAACTGGCAGCCTACGGCCTGGACCGGATCAAACCGGAAAACATGCATATCACCCTGATCGAAGCGGGCCCACAGGTACTGCCTGCCCTGCCGGACCGTATTGGCGGGCCTGTGCATAAAACCCTGGAGAAGCTCGGGGTCACAGTGCTGACCAACTCCGCCGTCAGCGAAGTCACAGCTGACAGCTTGATCACCAAAGATGGTCAGGTGATTCCTGCGAGTTTGAAGGTTTGGGCTGCGGGGATTCGTGCGCCAGGATTTCTCAAGGACATCGCGGGCCTGGAAACCAACCGCATCAACCAGTTGGTGGTCCGCCCTACCCTGCAAACCACCCGTGACGACAATATTTTTGCCTTTGGCGATTGCGCCGCCTGCCCGCAGCCAGGCACCGACAAGCTGGTGCCGCCTCGCGCCCAGGCCGCTCACCAGCAGGCGTCGTTGCTGGCCAAGTCGCTGAAATTGCGCATTGAAGGCAAAACTCAGCTGCCGGACTACACCTACCGCGATTATGGCTCGCTGATTTCCCTGTCGAGCTTTTCGGCTGTGGGTAACTTGATGGGCAGCCTGATGGGTACGGTCATGCTGGAAGGCTGGTTGGCGCGGATGTTTTACATCTCGCTGTACCGCATGCACCAAATGGCACTGTACGGCACCTTCCGCACCTTGATGCTGATGCTGGGCAGCAGAATCGGACGCGGCACCGAGCCGCGCCTGAAACTGCATTAATACCGTGGCGCTTGTAGCCGCTGCCGAGCCTGCGAGGCTGCGTCCGGCTGCGTAGCAGTCGTAAAATCAAGCACTACGGAGCGTCAGTTACACCCTGCACTCAGTGTTTACGATTGCTTCGCTATCGGACGTAGCCTCGCAAGCTCGGCAACTGCTACGAAAGCGGCTTGCAGCGCACCCTAGAATTGCGGGGCGGGTTAACGCCCCGCGTGATTCCCCGCCTCGGCTTCACGGCCTTTAAAGCCGTGGGGCTGATGCTCGTCAAAGAATTGCACCGCACGCACAAAATCCTCCAGCAGCAACTTGGCCATGTCGATCGACATACCCTGCTTCACCAAAATCCGCTGCACCACGACGTTCTCGACATTTGCCGGCAAGCTGTACGCGGGCACCAGCCAACCACGGGTACGCAACCGATCTGCCAGGTCATACAGCGAGTAAGAAGTTTTCGCCCCCGGCTTCAGACGCCAGGTCAACGCCGGAATGCCTAACTGCGGATCACCGTTATAGAGCATCTCGAACGGTCCGACCTTGACCAGCTCAGCCGCGAGAAACTGCGCCGTCTGGTAGCAGGCGGAATGAATACGCTCATAACCTTCACGCCCAAGGCGCAAGAAGTTGTAGTACTGCGAGATGATCTGCCCGGCCGGGCGTGAAAAATTCAGGGCGAACGTCGGCATGTCGCCCCCCAGATAATTCACATGGAACACCAGCCCTTCAGGCAACTCCTTCTCGTCGCGCCACACTACCCAGCCTGCGCCCAGTGGCGCCAGGCCGAACTTGTGCCCGGAGGTACTGATGGACTTGACCCGCGGCACGCGAAAATCCCAAAGAATATCCGGCGCACAAAACGGCGCCAGCATCGCGCCACTTGCGCCGTCGACGTGCAGGTCAACGTTCAGCCCGGTGCTTTTTTGCAAATCATCCAGGGCATCGGATAACGGCTTTACGGTTTCATACAGCCCGGTGAACGTCTGGCCAAAGGTCGGCACCACCACGATGGTGTTTTCATCGACCCGCTCCAGCATGTCTTCAGGCGTCATAAACCAATGCCCTTCAGACATCGGCACTTCACGAATTTCTACGTCCCAGTAGCGGGCAAATTTGTGCCAGCACACCTGTACCGGGCCGCACACCATATTCGGGGCAGTTGTCGGCTTGCCTGCCGCCTTGCGTACCGCACGCCAGCGCCACAAGGCAGCCAGGCCACCCAACATGCAGGCTTCGCTGGAACCGACCGTGGAAGTACCGATGGTGGTGGCCGCCGCTGGCGAATGCCATAAGTCCGCCAGCATATGAATACAGCGGTTTTCCAGTTCCGCAGACTGGGGGTACTCATCCTTGTCGATCATGTTTTTGTCGATCGACAGGTCCATCAGTTTGTGGACCTCGTCCTCTTCCCAGGTCTGGCAAAAAGTCGCCAGGTTCTGCCGGGAGTTGCCATCCAGATACAACTCATCGTGGACCAGCTGATAAACCTCCCCTGGCGCTTGCTCAGCCTCGGGGAACAGCTTGATCGCAGCGGCATGAGCCAGCGCAGAAGAACCAAATACGGGATCGACGTCCTTGTTGCGCTTGATACGGTGCAGTGCCATATGAACTCTCCTTGAGTAGTGGTCAACCTGTGAGCCCGCCCTGGTCACTCTGGCTCAACTTCGGCCCAGCCAGCATAGACAAGCATTTGAGGTCTGCTGTCCGATTTCCGACCATCGTGCATTTTCCGATCTATAGTCTCGGATCTTGAAAGTACTCACGGAGCGAGCACGATGAAGCAAAGACCCACGACCGTCGACACCACGGTAAAACAGGCGCTGGACCAAGCCCTGCAACGGTTTGCCAGCAACCAGCACGGCAAGAATGCCAGCTACATTCCTTACCTGGCCTCAGTGCCATCCCATCTGTTCGGCATCAGCATCATGTTCTGCGACGGCACCCATGCCGAGGTGGGCGATACCGAATATGCCTTCGCCATCGAGTCGATTTCCAAGGTATTCACCCTCGCCCATGTGCTCGATGAAGTGGGGCCTGAAGCCTTGCGCAGCAAGATCGGTTGCGACCCTACCGGCGAGCCGTTCAACTCGGTAATTGCCCTGGAATTGCACAAGGGCCGACCGCTCAACCCATTCGTCAACGCTGGGGCGATGGCCACCGTCAGCTTGCTTGAGGCCGACACGGCGCAAGCCCGCTGGGACCAGATCCAGGCGACCTACAACCTCTTCGCCGGGCGCGGCCTGACAGTCAACGACGAGGTGTATCAATCCGAAGCCAAGACCAACCAGCACAACCGCGGCATTGCCTGGCTGCTGCAGAGTTACGGCTATATGCACGCCGACCCGATGGAGGTGTGTGCCGTCTACACCCGCCAATGTTCCGTGGCGATCACCTGCCATGACCTGGTGATCATGGGGGCAACCCTGGCCAATGGCGGCGTCAATCCGATTACCGGAAAACGCGCGGTGCAGGCCAGGAACGTGGCGCCAATCCTCTCCGAAATGACCTTGAATGGCCTGTATGACACCACGGGGGACTGGTACTACAAAGTCGGCTTGCCGGGTAAAAGCGGGGTCGGCGGCGGGATTCTGGCTGTGGTTCCGGGCGTGTGCGCCATCGCCGCCTTTGCCCCACCACTGGATGTGGCCGGTAACAGCGTTCGCGGCCAACTGGCCGCTGAATACCTGAGCCGCACGCTCAATCTGAGCCTGCTGCACGAATTCGCGTAAGGGGGCGGAATATTTATGGCTACCACCAGCAAAGCTAAAACCTACATGTCCTGGCTGACCATCTGCTTCATGATGGTTGCCGCTGTTGCCAGTATTCGTTCGTTGCCCAGCATGGCCGTCTATGGCCTGGGTTCAGTGTTTCTCTATGTCATCCCGGCACTGCTGTTTTTCATTCCGGTCTCCCTGGTCGCCTCTGAACTGGGCACAGGCTGGAACGGCGGGATTTATGGCTGGGTCCGGCAAGCCTATGGCGATCGCCCGGGCTTTTTCATCATGTGGTTCATGTGGGTACAAGTGGTGGTCTGGTACCCCATCGTGCTCGGGTTTGGCGCCAGCACGATGGCGTACCTGATCAACCCGGAGCTGGCCAAAAGCGGGGTATTTACTGCTGCTGTCATCATCGTGTTGTACTGGTTATCGACCTTTGTGGCACTGAACGGGCTGACCGCACTGTCGAAACTGACGTCATGGTTCATGCTGCTGGGCACCGCATTGCCCGCCGCACTTCTGGTTTTGCTTGGCGTGGCCTGGCTGGTGCTGGGGCATAAATCGGCAACGCCACTGACCTGGGACGCCCTGATCCCGGCCATTTTCGATACTCACTCCACGGTCAAATCCGGCTCGCGCAACCTGCACCCGGACTTCTGGCAGGAATTTACTGGCGCCATCACCGGGCTGGTCCTGATTGTGAGTAACTTCCTGGCGTTTGCCGGTATCGAAATGAACGCCATTCACGCCCGCGAACTGCGTAACCCGCAAAAGGAAATGCCCCGGGCGATTCTGCTGGCCTTCTTTATGATCCTGCTGGTGTTTATCCCGCCTACCGTGGCGATTTCGCTGGTGGTGCCTGCGGACTCAACCAGCCTCACCGCCGGGGTTATCCAGGCTTACGCGGCGTTCTTCCAGGGTTTCGACATGCCGTGGGCCACCCCGATCATGGCCATCTTGCTGATTATCGGCGCACTGGGCGGCGTACTGGCCTGGACTGCCGGGCCGTCTACCGGCTTGCTGTTTGTCGGCAAGGCCGGGATGCTGCCTCCGGTGATGCAGGAAGTGAACAAAAAAGGCGTGCAAAAAAACATTCTGTATTTACAGGCCATTATCGTCACCTTGCTGTCGACGATTTACATCTTTCTCGACAACGTATCCGATGCCTTCTGGATGATCAGTGCGATGGCAGCACTGATGTACCTGATCATTTACGTCTTTATGTTTATGGCGGCCATGAAGTTGCGCAAAACACAACCCAATGTAAAACGTGGCTATGTACTCAAGGGGCTGCACGGCTGGTGCTATCTGGGGTTGTTTTCGACCTGCGTGGCACTGATTTTCGGCTTTATACCGCCCAACAGCTTCAGCAGCATGCCGTTTTTCGAATATGCGGGGATCTTGTTGCTGGGGTTGATCGTGGCAGGTGTACCGCCGTTTATCTTCTATGCGCTGCGCAAGCCATCATGGCAGATGGTGCCCAAGGCAGAAGCGGATCAGTATTCGGCCGCGCTGCAGGATCTTCAGGACGCGGATGACAAGGCTGCAAACCCAAGCTGAAGCAAAAACCTCGTAGCAGCTGCCGAGGAACGAGGCTGCGTCCGGCGGCGTAGCCGTCGTAAAGCCTGAGATTTGACTTTAACAGGCACACCGCGGTACTCGACGCTGCGACGGCTCCGCCGCCGGACGCAGCCTTCGTTCCTCGGCAGCTGCTACGCGTGTTTGTAGTTGTTGCGGCACCTATGCAGCGACAGGGCTGCGTTTATTGCAGGCATAAAAAAAGCGTCCAATGGACGCTTTTTTTATGGCTACTGGAGCCGAACATGGTGGGTCGTGTGGGATTCGAACCTACGACCAATTGGTTAAAAGCCAACTGCTCTACCAACTGAGCTAACGACCCAAAACTGCATTGAAAATGGCTCCACGACCTGGACTCGAACCAGGGACCCAATGATTAACAGTCATTTGCTCTACCAACTGAGCTATCGCGGAACTACATGCTTCAATTAAAACATAAATAAAAAAGCGTCCCTGCGGACGCTCTTTTATGGCCTCTGATGCGACTGGCATCAGCGCCTTATTTTCTACACCCATTACTGCCGGGCAGAAAATGGTCGGGGTAAGGGGATTCGAACTCCTGACATCCTGCTCCCAAAGCAGGCGCGCTACCGGACTGCGCTATACCCCGGTAAAAAAAAGCACCTTCAAGAGGCGCCTTCCTCGATCAGTGCTTTTGGCCTCTGATCTTAAGATCTAACCCCAGCGAACTGGAGCCAAAAATGGTGGGTCGTGTGGGATTCGAACCTACGACCAATTGGTTAAAAGCCAACTGCTCTACCAACTGAGCTAACGACCCAAAAATGGTCGGGGTAAGGGGATTCGAACTCCTGACATCCTGCTCCCAAAGCAGGCGCGCTACCGGACTGCGCTATACCCCGGCTTGAAAATGGCTCCACGACCTGGACTCGAACCAGGGACCCAATGATTAACAGTCATTTGCTCTACCAACTGAGCTATCGCGGAACTACATATTTCAATTTGTAACGTTGTTGCCTTACTGCTTTGCAACACTCTTCGAGTTCTACGCATCGCTGCGTTGGCGTCTCTGAGGTCGGCTATTCTACAAGCTTTAGAAGCCTTGTCAACCCTTATTTTTCGTTAGAAGACAATTACTTAGCGCTTCTAGCGGGCGTCTCGGTTTGGGCCAAGTTGCCGTTCCGGGTTGCTTGCTGCGGGGCGCATATTACAAGCGTTTTCCTTACAGATCAACACCCTAGAAAAAAAAGGCCTCGCAAAGCGAGGCCTCTCTCAAAACACCGGTTTCAAACCTTATGCGAAGACGATTTCGTCGTCCTTCACGCTGGCTGTCACGGTGGTGCCTGGCAAGAACTGACCGGACAGGATCAGTTGCGCCAGCGGGTTTTCGATCCAGCGCTGGATCGCCCGTTTCAGAGGGCGTGCGCCATAAACCGGGTCGTAACCCACCGCAATCAGCTTGTCCAGAGCATCCTGGTTCAGCTCAAGGCTCAGGTCACGTTCCGCCAGACGGCTGCGCAGACGACCCAACTGGATCTCGGCGATGCCGGCAATCTGATCACGGGCCAGAGGCTCGAAGATCACCACTTCGTCGATCCGGTTCACAAACTCCGGACGGAAGTGGGTGCTGACCGCATCCATCACCGCTGCACGTTGCGCTTCGCGATCGCCCACCAGCTCCTGGATCTGTGCAGAGCCCAGGTTGGAGGTCATCACGATCACCGTGTTGCGGAAGTCTACGGTGCGACCATGGCTGTCCGTCAGGCGACCGTCTTCCAGCACTTGCAGCAACACGTTGAACACGTCCGGGTGAGCCTTCTCGACCTCATCCAGCAGGATCACCGAGTAAGGCTTGCGCCGTACCGCTTCGGTCAGGTAACCGCCTTCCTCGTAACCCACATAGCCGGGTGGCGCACCAATCAGTCGAGCCACGGAATGTTTCTCCATAAACTCGGACATATCGATCCGCACCATCGCCTCTTCAGTATCAAAGAGGAACTCGGCCAGCGCCTTGCACAACTCGGTTTTACCCACACCGGTCGGGCCGAGGAACATGAACGAGCCGCTTGGCCGGTTCGGGTCACTCAGGCCGGCACGGGAACGGCGCACGGCGTTGGACACCGCCACAACCGCCTCGTCCTGACCGATCACGCGCTCATGCAACAGGCTTTCCATTTTCATCAGCTTGTCGCGTTCGCCTTCGAGCATCTTGGAGACCGGAATACCCGTCCACTTCGATACCACTTCAGCGATTTCCTCTTCGGTCACCTTGCTGCGCAACAACTGGTTCTCAGTTTTTTCGCTGTGCTCGTCGACCATCTGCAGGCTGCGTTCCAGATCAGGGATGATCCCGTACTGCAACTCGGCCATGCGGTTGAGGTTGCCGCTGCGGCGGGCCACTTCAAGCTCCTGGCGCGCCTGCTCGATTTTTTGCTGGATCTGGGCAGAACCCTGCACTTCGGCTTTTTCCGAGGTCCAGATTTCTTCCAGGTCCGAGTATTCACGCTCGTGACGCTCGATTTCTTCCTGCAATTTCTCGAGGCGTTTTTTCGCTGCCTCGTCTTCTTCTTTCTTCAGCGCCTGGGCTTCAACTTTAAGTTGAATCAAGCGACGTTCAAGACGGTCCAGTACCTCAGGCTTGGAGTCGATCTCCATGCGGATGCGGCTGGCCGCTTCGTCCATCAGGTCAATCGCCTTGTCAGGCAACTGCCGGTCAGTGATGTAACGATGGCTGAGCTTGACCGCGGCAATGATCGCGCCGTCGGTAATCGCCACCTTGTGGTGAACCTCATAACGCTCTTTGAGGCCACGCAGGATCGCGATGGTGTCTTCTTCGCTCGGCTCGTCCACCAGTACTTTCTGGAAGCGACGCTCAAGTGCGGCGTCCTTCTCGATGTATTGGCGGTACTCGTTGAGCGTGGTCGCACCCACGCAGTGCAACTCACCGCGAGCCAATGCAGGCTTGAGCATATTGCCCGCATCCATTGCGCCCTCGCCTTTACCGGCGCCGACCATGACGTGCAATTCGTCGATAAACAGGATGACCTGGCCTTCCTGTTTCGACAGCTCGTTGAGCACCGCTTTCAGACGCTCTTCAAATTCACCGCGGAACTTGGCACCGGCAATCAACGCACCGATGTCCAGCGACAGCAGGCGTTTGCCTTTAAGACCGTCAGGCACTTCGCCGTTGATGATCCGTTGTGCCAGACCTTCGGCAATCGCGGTTTTACCCACGCCAGGCTCACCGATCAGTACCGGGTTGTTTTTGGTACGGCGCTGCAGGACCTGGATGGTGCGACGAATTTCATCGTCACGACCGATAACCGGGTCGAGCTTGCCTTCTTCGGCGCGCTTGGTCAGGTCAATGGTGTACTTGTCCAGCGCCTGGCGCGACTCTTCAACGTTGGGGTCATTGACCGCTTCGCCGCCACGCAGGTTGTTGATGGCGTTTTCCAGGGCTTTCTTGCTCACGCCCTGGCCCAGCAACAACTTGCCCAGCTTGCTGTTGTCGTCCATCGCGGCCAGCAATACCACTTCGCTGGTGATGTACTGATCGCCCTTTTGCTGCGCCAGGCGGTCTGCCTGGTTCAACAGACGCGCCAGATCCTGCGACATATTCACGTCGCCAGTCGGGTTCTGGATTTTTGGCAGTTGATCCAGCTCTTTGGTCAGCTCTTTACGCAGGCTGTTTACATCGAAACCGACTTGCATCAGCAGCGGCTTGATCGAACCGCCCTGCTGTTCCAGCAATGCCTGCATCAAGTGCGCGGGCTCGATCGCCGGATGATCGAGGCCAACGGCCAATGACTGGGCATCGGACAACGCCAATTGCAACTTGCTGGTTAATCTATCTATACGCATTCGTCACCTTCCTTATGAGCAGGCCGGAGGGATGGAAACTCCTGAATGAAGAAACCTGCCAGATACCATAGTAGATGCGGGCGATTACGAGAGTTTCAAGCGTTGGTCGAATGACCTGGATCAGCTGGACGGTCTTTCGATCCAGACCAGTGATGCGAAACGGCCAGTATTGGGGCTGCGCCGATAGGAGAAGAAACGCGGGTCGGTCACGGTACAAAAACCGCCACCGTACACAGCCGTGATACCGAAACGGGCCAGGCGCAGACGCGCCAGCTCATAGATATCAGCCATATAACGCCCGGCATTGATGCTGGGCACAAAGGCGGCTTCAGCCTGGGGCAGGTCGTTGATAAAAACCTCCCGCACCTCGCCCCCGACCTCAAACGCCTTGGGGCCAATGGCCGGGCCAAGCCACACAAGAATCTCCCGGGGCTCTACATTGAGGCTTTGCGCTGCGGCTTCAAGTACGCCTGCCGCCAGCCCGCGCCAGCCGGCATGGGCGGCCGCCACACGGGTACCGGCACGGTCGCAAAACAGCGCAGGCAAGCAATCCGCCGTCATTGCCGTGCAGGCAATTCCAGGAGTTGCAGTCCAGCTGGCGTCAGCTTCGACAATCAGTTCGGGATTGGCAGGTGCGACCACAACCCCGTGAACCTGACTAAGCCAGGCGGGCTGTACGTCAAAAATATGGGTAAGGCGTTGGCGATTATGTGCAACGGCAACTGGATCGTCGCCCACATGGTCGCCCAGGTTGAAGCTGTCGAACGGCGCCACACTGACGCCGCCCGCACGGGTGGTCACACAGGCCCTGATGCCTGCCGGCGCAGGCCAGTCAGGAATCAGGAAGGTATTCACCCGATAAATGCCTCACGGTCTTGCTTGAGCAGGGTCAACAACCAGACAAAGTCGTCTGGCAGAGGCGATTCCCAGCTCATGCGCTTACCGGTCGTCGGATGATCCAGCTCGAGGAAACGGGCATGGAGCGCCTGACGCGGGAAGTTTTTCAGGGACTCGACCATCGTCACGCTGGCAGACGGCGGAATACGGAAGCGACCGCCGTAGGCAGGGTCTCCGACCAACGGGAAGTTGATGTGAGACATATGCACACGAATCTGGTGCGTGCGCCCGGTTTCCAGCTTGACCCGCACATGGGTGTGGGAACGGAAGCGCTCAAGCACACGGTAATGACTGACCGCCTGCTTGCCGCCTTCCATTACCGCCATGCGCTGGCGCTGCTGGCCGTGACGGCCGATGGGCGCGTCGATCTTGCCCCCGGCGGTGACGACACCGATAACGATGCACTCATAGATACGGCTGACACTGCGGCTCTGCAACTGTGTAACCAGTTGCGTCTGCGCCTGGATGGTCTTGGCGACCACCATCAGACCGGTGGTGTCTTTGTCCAGGCGGTGCACAATCCCCGCACGCGGCACATTGATAATGTCCGGTACGTGATGCAGCAAGGCGTTGAGCAAAGTACCGCTGGCATGCCCCGCAGCCGGGTGCACCACCAGGCCCGCAGGCTTGTTGATGACCAGGATGTCATCGTCTTCGTAGACGATGTCCAGGGGGATGTCTTCAGCGATCCACTCACCCTGGGCTTCCTGCTCTGCAGTCAGCTCCAGGATGGCACCGCCGTGTACGATGTCACGGGGGCGTATGACGGCTCCGTCCACAGTCAGGCGGCCGTCTTTGATCCAGGCGGAAAGGCGCGAGCGCGAGTGCTCAGCGAATAATTGTGCGGCGACTTGATCGAGGCGTTGGCCACCCAGTTCGGACGGCACCTCTTCGCGAAGTTGAATTTTCTCGGACATGCTCATCAGGACCGCGCCAAGCCTTTGGTTTCGGCTGCGCGCTTGTGGTTAAATACGGCGTCTTTTGCCCCGAGGCTTTTCACGGGGCACTCATCATAACAGGACGGACCCGCCCAAGACAGCGGCCGTCATAGGGACGCAAGCCGCCATGCAAGTGAGACACCTGCTGCTGATCGCCATCCTCGCACTGACCGCCGCTTGCTCGTCGACTAAAGAAGTCGTTGACGAAAACCTCAGCGAAGTGGAGCTGTACCAGCAGGCACAGGCCGACCTGGACAACCACAGCTATACCAGTGCTACCGCCAAACTCAAGGCTCTGGAGTCACGCTACCCGTTCGGGCGCTACGCCGACCAGGCCCAGCTTGAACTGATTTATGCCTACTACAAGAACTCCGAGCCCGAAGCGGCCAAGTCGGCTGCCGAACGGTTTATCCGCCTGCATCCACAGCACCCCAACGTTGATTACGCCTATTACCTCAAGGGCCTGACTTCGTTTGACCAGGACGTGGGCCTGCTGGCGCGCTTCCTGCCGCTGGACATGACCAAGCGTGACCCGGGCGCTGCACGCGACTCCTACAACGAGTTCGCCCAGCTCACCAGCCGCTTCCCCAACAGCCGCTACGCACCCGACGCCAAGCAGCGCATGATTTACCTGCGCAACCTGCTGGCCGCGTATGAGATCCACGTAGCCGATTACTACCTGACCCGTCAGGCTTATGTTGCCGCCGCCAACCGTGGTCGCTATGTGGTCGAAAACTTCCAGGAAACCCCTTCGGTCGGCGACGGCCTGGCGGTGATGGTCGAGGCTTACCAGCGCATGCACCTCGACCAGCTGGCCAGCACCAGCCTTGAAGTGCTCAAGACCAACTACCCAGACCACCCGAGCCTGGTAGACGGCCAGTTTGTGCCGCAGGTTTCCGACTCGGATAACCGCTCGTGGCTGAGTAAGGCCACCCTGGGCCTGATCGAATCCAGCACGCCGCTGCCACCGGGTGAAACCCGTGCAAACATGGACATCCAGAAGCAGTATCAGGATGCCAAGGATGCAATCCCGGCCGAGCTGAAGCCAAAAGATGCCGATGGCAACATCATCGAAGAGCCAGAGGCACCCGGCAAAAGCCGTTCGTGGTTCAGCTACATGACCCTGGGCCTGTTCGACTGATTGTTCAGCGCCTGAAAAAAGAGCCCTGCGGGGCTCTTTTTTTATGTTTGATTTGCCGCTGTGCGCCTGCCAGGTCCTTGGCTAAACTGGTGCATCTTTTCTCGAATAGCGAATAACCATGCTTCGTTTACTGATCTGGGCTGCGCTGATTGCTGCGGGTGTTTGGCTGTGGCGCAAATACAAGGCCGGCATGGCCGAGAGCAAAAAACCGGTCGACCCGGGCGCTCAGCCAATGGTGCGCTGCGCCCACTGTGGCGTGCACCTGCCCCGTGACCGCGCCCTGAGCCAGCAGCAGGAGTGGTATTGCACCCAGCAGCATCTGGAGCAAGGACCAAAGCCAAGGCGTTAAGCCCAATTCGCCACTACACGAAATACTCGTAGCAGCTGCAGAAGGAACGAGGCAGCTACCATCTGGGGAAAAAGTGATGGCTGAAAGCCCCTCACCCCAACCCTCTCCCGGAGGGAGAGGGAGCTGATCTGTGGAAATTTTGAGGCCACGTGCAGTCAGTCCCCTCTCCCTCCGGGAGAGGGCTAGGGTGAGGGGCTTTTGGCTGGGCTTGACCTGCAACAGAGTATCTACATGGATTTTTTGTTTACCAATGATCAGACCCGCCCCTCTGGCGCATAAGGCGCCGGGTCGATAATCGGTTCACGCCCCAGCAGCAAGTCTGCAAATAACTGGCAGGACGCCGGCGCCAGCACCAGCCCGTTGCGGTAATGCCCGCAGTTAAGCCACAAGCCGTCAAAGCCCGCTACCCGGCCAATATACGGAATGCCTTCGGGAGAGCCCGGCCGTAGCCCGGCCCAGTGCCCCACCACTTGCGCATCGGCCAATGCCGGGATCAATTCGACTGCCGAAGCCTTGAGGCTCTCAAGGGCCGTGAGGGTCGGGGTCTTATCAAAGCCTTCATGCTCCAGCGTGCTGCCGATCAGGATATGACCGTCGCGACGCGGAATGGCATAACGCCCTTTTGCCAACACCATGCACGACAAAAAGTCAGCCGCGCACTTGTACAGGATCATCTGGCCCTTGACCGGTTCCACAGGCAACTCCAGCCCCAGCCCGCCCAACAATTCGCCGCTCCAGGCACCCGCCGACAACACCACCTCATCGCCGCGAATCTCACCCCGGGCCGTATTGACCCCACATACCCTGTCGCCCTCGCGCACAAACCCGAGCACCTCGCACTGTTCATGCACAGTGACATTCGGCATGGCCTGCAACGCAGCCTTCAGTGATTTGACCAGCCGCGGGTTGCGCACATTGGCCACATTGGCCATATAAATTGCGTGCGCATAGCCGCTGCCCAGCACGGGCACAGCATCATGAACGGCCGACATATCGACCGCAGCCAGTGGTCGCCCTTCACGCCCGGCCCACTCCAGCGCCTGGGCCTCATCGTCCAGATCCAGCCAGTACAGCCCGGTGGTGTGTACTTCAGGATCAATCCCTGTCGAGGCAAACAAACGCTTGGCCAATTGCGGGTAAAAGTCCTGTGACCAATGCGCCAGTGCCGTAACGGCACGGTTGTAGCGCCACGGATAAAGCGGCGAAACAATACCTCCGCCCGCCCAGGAGGACTCCTGCCCTGCCCCACCACGTTCCAGCACAATCACCTGCTCTACATCCGCAGCCAGATTAAACGCAGTCAGCAGGCCAATTACCCCGCCCCCGACAATCACCACCCGTTGCTGCCTAGCCATCTGTTAATCCAGCCCGTCATTCAAAATCAATCGTTAGCGCCCCCAACACTGCTGCAGTGTCAGGCCAGGGGCGGCCTGGGTTATTGCTGCCATACCGGTGTGGGCCAGCCTGATACTCCCGCACGGATCCCCAGCCATTGCCGAACCTTGCCTGGGGTCGCCTCCAGCCAGTAGCCGTGATCGGTAAGCTCTGCACTTATGTGGTAGTGCTGATTACCTGAACTGAGGCCTTTCACACCGCTATATACCGCGTTCCTGGTGTAAAAGCGCTCAAGACTTTGGGCTTGCTCCATCATCAGGACGATGATTTGAGAGCGATAGGCCCGCTTCACATAATCGCCATACAACGGATAAACGAATGCACCAAGGATACCGATGATCACCACAACGATCATCAGTTCGATCAGGGTAAAACCTGCTGCAGGTCGATACATTGGGTGTTTCCTATTGCAGCTGCCGCCACATGACCCGTTGAAAAACGTGGGTACCAGTCGCTTGCGAAGCGTTATCTGCCCCTTGATAACGCGCATAAATACTTTCCAGCACCGTGCGTGATTGCCCCTGCCAGCCAATGCCGGTCACTCGATACAAACCCGTTGTGGTGGTCGCCGGTAAATGGGCCGGGGTAATGCTTGGGCCAAGGTTCTGGACGCCATATAACCCATCCGCAACGCTGACCCAAAGCACACGGGATACCGGATCAATGCCCGCCACCGCCTGGGTGCGTGCTTCCAGGGGCGGGTTGCAGCTTGCAGGCGAAGCGCAGGGCAAAAGCCTGGCCCATGCGCTGTGAAGCCACGCCTCGCCGCTGCCAAGCGCCGCTTCCGCCGCCTCAAATGAGTGGTTGGCGTGCTGAATGCCAGCTGCCATTTTTTCCTGTTGCGTCGCACTGACCATCGCCGCCATCCCGATCAGGCCGAGCAGTACCATGCCTACCAGGCTGACCAGCAGTGCCATGCCGCGCTGGCACTTCAATGACACAGGCATAGGCACCCCCTAAGCCAGGCGGTTACGCAAGGCGACTTCCAGCTGATAGGCCTGGTCTTTGGCCCGCCCTGCTCGGTCGCGCAATATCAGGCCTATACGGATGCTGCGCAGTCGGCTCCCCTTGGCCAGGTGACGCTCATAACGCAGCACAGAGTGCGCACTTACCGAATCAGCCACGCCAAAGCTCACGTCAAATGCCGCCACGTTGTCGAGCAGCACCGCTTTATTGGGCCCGACCTTCAACTGCCCCTGTTCAAAACGGTAAAACAACTCACGCAGGGGGAACGCCGTTTCACCCGGCGCCAGGCTCGACCTTGCCCCCGGGTAGGCCCTGGCGACGGTTGTGCAGTCCGAAACCACTGTCCAATCTGGCTTGGCAGACTGCAGCCCCCCGTCCGAACTGATCATGCGCAACACCCCCCCTTGCCAGGAAACCGGGGTCTTGAACGCCGCAGGCGCATCAACAATATGATCGGCAGACAAACAGCCCAGCATGCCCGCCATACGAATCTCCCGAGCCAGTTTGCTCAGCACATAGCGCGCATCCTCTTGCAGCATGGCCGATGACTGCTGGCCCAGATAAGCCTCGCGACTGCTTGCAAACAACTGCGTCATGCCCAGTACCACCAGCATCCCCAGGGCCAGGGCCACCATCAGTTCAATCAGGCCAAAACCTGAACGCGGACCGCTCATGATGAACCCGTCTGCGCGCGGACCTGTTCCTGCCGGCTGTAGGCAATAAAACTGTCCTGGGTAGTTATCAGCGCGCTGGCCGTGTGTTTCAAGGCACTGAGTTGCATACCGGCAGAGCCCAACAGGCTGATAAACAGAATCAACAGCGCGATAAGCACTTCGATCAGGCTCATCCCGTGTTGCCGGCTTTTATCTAATCGAGGCATCCGAATCGTCCATATCAGAAAAGTCGACGGCACGCCCTGTGCCGCCCAGATAAAAGCCTAGCCTCCTCCACGGCGCTGCAAGGTAGGACGAAGCCAAGCAAGCCGAACCGATTTTTCACCTGGCTTCGTGAGCAGTTAAGCGTCAGAAAACATGATGAAACCATTGCCTGAAACCTCTAGTGCCAGGCTCAGCTATACCGAGAAAACACACCTGCAAGGTCCAGGGAGGACAAGGTGCATCAACGTGGCATGAGTTTGACCCAGCTGCTGCTGACGCTGATGATCGTGGCGATTACGGCCCGATTTGCCAGCCCGGCCTATAACACCCTTATCGAGCATCAACAGCGCCAGGTCGCTGCCGAACAACTGGCCAGCAGCCTGCGCAACGCCCGCGCCCAAGCACTGCTGCGCCAGCAATTTGTAGTGGTTTATCCACGCGAAAATAACTGGAGCCGAGGCTGGCGGACGATTCTGGACGTGAGCGGCCAAGGCCATCTGGACAAGAGCAACCCGGTGCTGGTCGAATCACAGGGCAGTGGACGCATACCCATTGCGGGCAATGCACCGGTCAAACAGTATGTGCGGTTCAACCCGCTGGGCGAACCACAGCTGATTGGGGGTGCTTTTCAAGCAGGCACACTGCATGTTTGTCAGACAAGGACTGCACAGAGCCACTATCAAGTGGTGCTGGCAAAGAGCGGGCGCATCAGCCTGCGCAGCGATAAAACCGCACAGGCGTTATGCAGGCACGCTTAGGTGATGGCGCGAACACGCAACTCTTTGGGCATGGAGAACGTAACATTCTCTTCACGGCCGGCCAGCTCATCGGCACCGGTTGCACCCCATGCATGCAATTGCTGGATCACACCCCGTACCAGTACCTCCGGGGCCGATGCACCAGCAGTAATACCGATGCTCTTCACGCCGTCGAACCAGCTTTTTTGCAGGTCTTCGGCACCGTCGATCAGGTAGGCGGGGGTCTGCATGCGCTCAGCCAGTTCACGCAGGCGATTGGAGTTCGAGCTGTTCGGGCTGCCCACCACCAACACCACATCGCACTCGTCGGCCAGTTGCTTGACCGCGTCCTGACGGTTCTGCGTGGCGTAGCAGATATCATCCTTGCGTGGCCCGCCAATGGCCGGGAAGCGCGAACGCAGGGCGTCGATCACTCGGCTGGTGTCGTCCATCGACAAGGTCGTCTGGGTTACAAAGGCCAGTTTTTCCGGGTCTTTGACCTGCAGGTTAGCGACATCCTTTTCATCTTCGACCAGGTAGATCGCGCCGCCATTGCTGGCGTCGTACTGGCCCATAGTGCCTTCGACTTCCGGGTGACCGGCATGACCAATCAGGATGCACTCACGGCCGTCACGGCTGTAGCGCGCCACTTCGATATGCACCTTGGTGACCAGCGGGCAGGTCGCATCGAACACCTTGAGACCACGCCCGGCGGCCTCTGTCCGCACGGCCTGGGAAACCCCGTGGGCACTGAAGATTACGATGACGTCGTCCGGCACCTGATCCAGTTCTTCGACAAAGATCGCGCCACGGGAGCGCAAGTCTTCAACGACAAATTTGTTGTGCACCACTTCGTGGCGAACATAGATAGGCGGACCGAATACTTCCAGAGCGCGATTGACGATTTCAATCGCACGGTCCACCCCGGCGCAGAAGCCACGGGGGTTGGCGAGTTTGATATGCATGCTGGGCCTCGTGGGACGCGCAGAAAAATAATGCCAATCAGGCCCGGCCGCAGCCGGGCACTGGATTACAGCGCTTGAACGTCTTTGATTTCCACGTCGAAGGTCAGGGTCTTGCCTGCCAGCGGGTGGTTGAAATCAATGGTGACCTGCTCATCATCAAACGCTTTGACCACACCCGGAAGCTCGGTGTTGGCCGCGTCGTTGAAGATCACCAGCAAACCTTGCGACAACTCCATGTCCTTGAACTGCGAACGTGGAATGATCTGTACGTTTTGCGGGTTGGGCTGGCCAAAAGCGTTTTCCGGAAGAATCTCCAGTGTGCGCTTGTCACCCGCCTTGAAACCGAACAGCGCCGCTTCAAACCCTGGCAGCAAGCTGCCATCACCGACCTTGAAGGTGGCCGGGGACTTGTCGAAGGTGCTGTCGACGGTGTCGCCGTTTTCCAGACGCAAAGCAAAATGCAGCGTGACCTGCGTGTTCTGACCAATACGCTGCTCAGTCATGAGCGGTTTCCTCGGACTTTTTACTTTTGAACATATCCAGTGCCAGCATCACGGCACCTACGCAAATCGCACTGTCGGCGAAATTGAACGCAGGGAAGTACCAGCGATTTTGCCAATGCACCAGAATGAAATCGACGACATGGCCGTAAACAATACGGTCATACAAGTTACCCAGCGCGCCGCCCAGGATCAGGGCAAGGGCAATGGCCAACCAGGTGTCATTGCGCCCCAGGCGCTTGAGCCAGACCACCAGCACGGCACTGACCACCACCGCGATCAATGCAAACAGCCAGCGCTGCCAGCCGGCACTGTCGGCCAGGAAGCTGAAAGCCGCGCCGGTGTTGTAGGCCAGGGTCCAGCTGAACAGGTCCGGGATCACCACGATCTGCTGGTACATCTGCAGCGCGTTGTCGAAGTAGACCTTGCTGGTCAGGTCGATGACCAGGACCAGCACCGTCAACCAGAGCCAGCCCAGGCGCCCGAAGCGCCCGGTAGTGCTGGTATTAGGCATAGTGACGTACCTCACCGGCGCCGCTGATGTTGTCGACGCAACGACCGCAGATTTCCGGGTGCTCCGGGTTCACGCCGACGTCTTCACGGCAGTGCCAGCAACGGGCGCACTTGGCGTGGGCCGACTTGACCACCTTGAGCTTGAGGCCGGCGACTTCGGTCACCACGGCATCCGCTGGAGCCTGCACCAGGGGTGCAACGCTGGCGGTGGAGGTGATCAGCACAAAGCGCAGTTCGTTGCTCAGCTTGGCCAGGTCCGCTGCCAGGGCATCTTCGGCGAACAGGGTGACTTCCGCCTGCAAGTTGCCGCCAATGGCCTTGGCTGCACGCAGGTTTTCCATCTCCTTGTTGACCGCAACCTTGACCGCCATGATCCGCTCCCAGTAGGCGCGATCCAGTTCGGTGCCTTCCGGCAGCTCGCTCAAACCTTCATACCAGGTGTTGAGCATGACCGATTCGTTGCGCTCGCCCGGCAGGTATTGCCACAACTCGTCGGCAGTGAATGCCAGGATCGGTGCGATCCAGCGCACCAGCGCCTCGGAGATGTGGAACAGCGCGGTCTGGCACGAACGACGGGCCTTGCTGTCAGCACCGGTGGTGTACTGACGGTCCTTGATGATGTCCAGGTAGAAACCGCCCAGCTCCTGCACGCAGAAGTTGTGCACCTTGGAGTACACGTTCCAGAAGCGGTATTCGCCGTAGTGCAGTTCCAGCTCGCGCTGCAGCAGCAGGGCGCGGTCCACGGCCCAACGGTCCAGTGCCAGCATTTCTTCGGCAGGCAGGATGTCGGTGGCCGGGTTGAAGCCGGTCAGGTTCGACAGCAGGAAGCGTGCGGTATTGCGGATACGCCGGTAGGCATCTGCGCTGCGCTGCAGGATCTGGTCGGAAACCGCGATTTCACCCGAGTAGTCAGTCGAGGCAACCCACAGACGCATGATGTCGGCGCCCAGGGTGTCGTTGACCTTTTGCGGCGCAATCACGTTGCCCAGAGACTTGGACATCTTGCGGCCCGCCTCGTCCACGGTGAAACCGTGGGTCAGCAGCTCGCGGTACGGCGCGTGGTTGTCGATGGCGCAACCGGTCAGCAGCGAGGAGTGGAACCAGCCACGGTGCTGGTCGGAGCCTTCCAGGTACAGGTCGGCACGCGGGCCGGTCTCGTGACCCATAGGGTGCGAGCCGCGCAGTACATGCCAGTGCGTGGTGCCCGAATCGAACCATACGTCCAGGGTGTCGCTGATCTTGTCGTACAGCGGCGCTTCGTCGCCCAGCAGTTCGGCGGCGTCCAGCTTGAACCAGGCCTCGATGCCTTCAAGCTCAACGCGCTTGGCCACTTCTTCCATCATTTCGACAGTGCGCGGATGCAGTTCGCCGCTTTCCTTGTGCAGGAAGAACGGGATCGGCACACCCCAGTTGCGTTGACGCGAGATGCACCAGTCCGGACGGTTGGCGATCATCGAGTGCAGGCGGGCCTGCCCCCAGGCCGGTACGAACTGGGTATCTTCGATAGCCTGCAGCGCACGGGCGCGCAGGGTATCGCCTGTGGTCGGCTGCTTGTCCATGCCGATGAACCACTGCGCGGTAGCGCGGTAGATCAGCGGGGTCTTGTGGCGCCAGCAGTGCATGTAGCTGTGGCTGATGGTTTCGGTGAACATCAACGAGCCGACTTCGATCAGCTTGTCGATGATGTTCTGGTTGGCCTTCCAGATGAACTGGCCACCGAAGAACTCCAGCGATGGCACATACACGCCATTGCTTTGCACCGGGTTGATGATGTCGTCGTTGACCATGCCATAGGCTTTGCAGGTCACGAAGTCGTCTACGCCGTAGGCCGGGGCGGAGTGAACCACGCCGGTGCCGGCGCCCAGTTCAACGTACTCGGCCAGGTAAACCGGCGACAGGCGGTCGTAGAACGGGTGACGGAAGTTGATCAGTTCCAGCGCCGAACCGGTGGTGGTGGCGATCACCGAACCTTGCAGGTTGTAGCGCGCCAGGCACGACTCGACCAGCTCTTCAGCCAGGACCAGCAGTTTGTCACCTACATCGACCAGCGCGTAGGTGAATTCCGGGTGGACGTTAAGTGCCTGGTTGGCCGGAATGGTCCACGGGGTGGTGGTCCAGATAACGATTGCGGTCGGCTTGCTCAGGGCTGCCAGGCCAAAGGCCTCGGCCAGTTTGGCCTCGTCGGCAACCGGGAAGGCAACGTCGATGGCCGCGGACTTCTTGTCCTGGTATTCAACTTCCGCTTCGGCCAGGGCCGAACCGCAATCGAAGCACCAGTTCACCGGCTTGAGGCCCTTGAACACGAAACCGCCCTTGACGATTTCGGCCAGGGCACGGATTTCGCCGGCTTCGTTTTTGAAGTCCATGGTTTTGTACGGGTTGGCAAAGTCACCCAGCACACCCAGACGGATGAACTCGGACTTCTGGCCCTCGATCTGCTCGGTGGCGTAGGCACGGCACAGCTCGCGGGTCTTGTCCGCAGGCAGGTTTTTACCGTGAGTCACTTCAACCTTGTGCTCGATCGGCAAACCGTGGCAATCCCAGCCCGGCACATACGGCGCGTCAAAACCCGACAGGGTCTTGGAGCGGATGATCATGTCTTTCAGGATCTTGTTCAGCGCATGACCGATATGGATAGTGCCGTTGGCATACGGAGGACCGTCGTGAAGTACGAACTTCGGACGATCCTTGCCAATCTCGCGCAACTTCCCGTACAGGCCAATGCTGTCCCAGCGCTGCAAAATTTGCGGTTCGCGCTGTGGCAGGCCGGCCTTCATTGGGAAGGCGGTGTCCGGGAGGTTTAGCGTGGCTTTGTAGTCGGTCATTTCAGGCTCTTTTTAAGCGGTTGACCCAGCCAATAGGCTCGGGCGGCGGCGACGTCCGCATTGATCGCCGTCTTGAGCGCCTCCAGGGAGGCGAAACGCTGCTCATCACGCAGCTTGTGGTGGAATGCCACGTTCAAACGCCGACCATACAGATCGCCGGCGAAATCCAACAGATGTACTTCAAGATGGGCGCTGCCATCCCCTGCTACGGTTGGCCGCACGCCGATATTGGCGACGCCGGGCCAGGTCTTGCCATCGATCTCGACGCTGGCCAGGTACACCCCGGTCAACGGCACACGACGACGCTTAAGCTGGATATTGGCGGTCGGCGTGCCCAGTTGGCGCGCCAGTTTTTGCCCGTGCAATACCCGGCCAGCGATTTGAAAAGGACGCCCCAGCAAGCGCTCTGCAAGGGCGAAATCGCCGCCAGCCAGGGCATCACGCACCTTCGTGCTGCTGATGCGTACACCGTCAAGCTCGACGGTTTGCGCCGCCTCGACGGTAAAGCCCTGCATCTGCCCGGCCTGTTGCAAGAAGTCAAAGTCGCCGACGCGGTCGCAGCCAAAACGGAAGTCGTCACCGACCTCCAGGTGCTGCACACCCAGGCCGTCGACCAGGATGGTATCGACGAATTCGGCGGCGCTGAGCTTGCACAGGCGTTGATTGAACGCCAGGCACAGCACCCGGTCGACACCGGCGTCAGCCAGCAGTTGCAGCTTGTCGCGCAACCGGGCCAGACGTGCCGGCGCCGTGTCCGGGGCAAAGAACTCGCGCGGCTGCGGCTCGAAAATCACCACGCAGCTGGGCACGCCCAACTCCAGCGCACGCTCACGCAGCCGGCCCAGGATTGCCTGGTGACCACGGTGTACACCGTCAAAGTTGCCAATAGTGGCGACACAGCCCCGATGCTGGGGCCGCAAATTGTGAAGGCCTAGAACCAGCTGCATAACGCGCTTCTTGCTCATAAAGTGGTCGATTATAACCACACCCGGCCCAGTACGACAGGCAACAGCGCAAGGCAAATCAGGTCATTTCGACAAAATCGACGTCTGACCCGTCATTAGCTTACATAAGTGACTTGCGCGCGAAATCTTTCAAACGCAGGCCCAGCAACAGCAGCATGCCGAAATACGCCAGCACACCCGCGACAACCAAGCCGCCCAGGCGAATAAAGCGCTCCAGCATATTGCCGTGATCCCAGGCCGGCATCACCTGCATCAAGCCCAGCAATACCGCTGACATCACGGCCACGGCCAGCACCAGCTTGAACAGGTACTTGGTCCAGCCTGGCTGGGCGACAAACAGTTTTTGCCGACGCAACTGCCAAAACAGCAACCCGGCATTGATGCAGGCGCCCACGCTGATGGCCAGCGCCAGGCCCGCATGCTGCAACGGCACAATAAACACCAGGTTAAGCAACTGCGTCACTACCAGGGTAAATACCGCGATCTTCACCGGGGTACGAATATTTTGCTGTGCATAAAAGCCTGGGGCCAGCACCTTGATAATGATGATCCCCAGCAGCCCCAGCGAATAAGCGATCAATGCTCGCTGGGTCATGGCCGCATCCAGCGCCGTGAACTGGCCGTACTGAAACAGTGAAACCGTCAGCGGCTCGGACAAAATGGCCAGCGCCAGCGAGCATGGCAGCACCAGCACAAAACACAGGCGCAGGCCCCAGTCGAGAATCCGCGAATATTCCTGGCGGTCTTTATTGGCGTAGGTCTTGGACAGGGTTGGCAGCAGGATCGTGCCCAGCGCCACGCCCAGAACCCCCGACGGCAACTCCATCAGGCGGTCCGCGTAGTACATCCATGACACCGAACCGGCGACAAGGAACGAAGCAAAAATCGTATTGATGATCAGCGAAATCTGACTGACCGACACCCCCAGGATGGCCGGCAACATCTGCTTCATCACGCGCCACACACCGGTATCGCGCAGATTGAGGCGCGGAAGTACCAGCATGCCGATTTTTTTCAGGTGCGGCAGCTGGAACAGCAATTGAGCCAGGCCACCGACCAGCACCGCCCAGCCCAGGGCCATGATCGGCGGGTCGAAGTACGGCGTCAGGAACAGCGCAAAAATGATCATGCTGACGTTGAGCAGGGTCGGCACAAAGGCCGGCACGGCAAAACGGTTCCAGGTATTGAGGATCGCCCCGGCCAGGGACGACAGCGAGATCAGCAATATATAAGGGAACGTGACCCGCAGCATGTCACTGGTCAGTTCGAATTTTTCGGGGGTGGTGGCAAACCCCGGGGCGGTTGCCCAGATGACCCAGGGGGCCGCCAGCATGCCAAGCACAGTGACAATGGCCAGTGCCAGAGTCAAAAGCCCGGCGACATAAGCGACAAATGTGCGGGTCGCCTCCTCGCCCTTCTGGCTTTTATATTCGGCCAGGATCGGCACAAAGGCCTGGGAAAACGCGCCCTCGGCGAAAATTCTGCGCAGCAGGTTGGGCAACTTGAAGGCAATAAAGAACGCATCCGTGGCCATTCCGGCACCGAAGGCACGGGCAATAATGGTGTCGCGAATGAAGCCCAGAACCCGGGAAATCATGGTGATTGAGCTGACGGCAGCCAACGACTTGAGCAAATTCATTGAAAGAGTTTTTGCCTATTAGAGAAAGAGCTGGCGAACAAAGCGCCCACTTATGCGATACTGCGCGCCGCAACAGCACAGAGCCAAGCTCGCGAGTTTACAGGTCAAGCGCCGGAAATAAATATCCCGTCTGCCTCGATCCACCACTCAGCGGATCGCATCAAACGCCCTTGACAAGAGTTCTCGTCATCGGCATGATTCGCGGCCTATTTTGTTTGTTATTTCCCAAAAGTCTTTCGAGGAGCTCGACGGTGGCCAACACACCTTCCGCCAAAAAACGTGCAAAACAGGCTGAGAAGCGTCGCAGCCACAACGCCAGCCTGCGTTCCATGGTTCGTACCTACATCAAGAATGTAGTTAAAGCCATCGACGCAAAAGACGCTGCTAAAGCGCAAGCTGCTTATGTTCTGGCTGTACCTGTTATCGACCGTATGGCCGATAAAGGCATCATCCACAAGAACAAAGCTGCTCGCCATAAGAGCCGCCTGAATGGCCACGTCAAGGCGTTGAACCTTGCGACTGCCGCTTAAGCGACAAGCTTGTTAAAAAACCGACCTTAGGGTCGGTTTTTTATTGCCTGTGATTTAAGCGACACCCTTGTAGCAGCTGCCGAAGGAACGAGGCTGCGTTCGGTTGCGCAGCGACCGCAAATATTCAAACCCAAGCTTGCCTGACACACAGCAAAACCCGGTTTTACGACGGCTTCGCCGCCGAACGCAGCCTCGTTCCTTCGGCAGCTGCTACAGATCCGGAATAAAAATCGGCAAAAAAAAAAGCCGCGACAAGCGCGGCTTTTCTTGAACAACGTTACTCGTGCGGCCACGGCAAAATCGGAATTGCCGTTACAGCATTCTGCGGACTGCCTTCGATCAAGCGGTCGCTGTACACCAGGTACACCAGCGTATTGCGCTTTTTATCGAGAAAACGCACCACCTGCATGGTCTTGAACACCAGCGAAGTGCGCTCCTTGAACACCTCATCACCATCCTTCAGGTCGCCTTTGAAGCTGATCGGCCCGGTCTGACGACACGCAATCGACGCCTCGGCACGATCTTCGGCCAACCCCAGTCCACCCTTCATGCCGCCCGTCTTGGCGCGAGACAGGTAGCAGGTCACACCGTCCACCTTCGGATCATCAAATGCTTCGACCACAATGCGGTCATTGGGCCCGACAAATTTGAAGACCGTCGATACCGAACCAATCTCTTCAGCCGACGCCAGCAACGGCATTGCCAGCATCAGCCCCAACAAACCGCCAATCAAGCGCATATCACACCTCAAAATCAAACCAGAATCAGGTTATCGCGGTGCACCAATTCAGGTTCCGCCATATACCCCAGCACAGCGACAATCGCATCCGACGGCTGCCCGATGATTTTTTGCGCCTCAGCAGCACTGTAGTTGGCCAGGCCACGGGCAATTTCCCGCCCGTCCGGCGCCACACACACCACCATCTCGCCACGACGGAAACCGCCCTGCACCGCCTTGACCCCAACCGGCAGCAGGCTTTTATTACCCTTGGCCAAGGCCGCTACAGCCCCCTCATCCAGCACCAGCGTGCCACGGGTCTGCAAATGCCCGGCCAGCCACTGCTTGCGCGCAGCTAACAAACCACGCTCAGGGGACAGCAAGGTGCCCAGGCGCTCGCCCGCCTTCAGGCGATCCAGCACCCGCTCCAGACGCCCACCCACGATAATCGTGTGCGCCCCGGAACGCGCCGCCAGCCGCGCTGCACGCAGCTTGGTCTGCATGCCGCCGCGCCCCAGCGCACCACCGGTACCGCCCGCCACAGCATCCAGCGCCGGGTCATCGGCACGGGCTTCGTAGATCATCTTGGCATCAGGGTTATTACGCGGATCAGCATCAAACATGCCGTCGCGATCGGTCAGGATCACCAGCAGATCAGCCTCGACCAGGTTGGCCACCAGCGCCGCCAGCGTATCGTTGTCACCAAAACGGATTTCGTCGGTGACTACCGTGTCATTTTCGTTAATGACCGGGATCACACCCAGCTCCACCAGCGCACGCAACGTGCTGCGGGCATTGAGGTAACGCTTGCGATCAGACAGGTCGTCATGGGTCAGCAGGATTTGCGCGGTATGCCGGGAGTGCTCGGCAAAGCTCGACTCCCAGGCCTGCACCAGGCCCATCTGGCCAATGGCCGCAGCCGCTTGCAGCTCGTGCATGGCACTCGGTCGTACCGTCCAGCCCAAACGGCTCATGCCGGCCGCCACAGCACCCGAAGACACCAGTACCAGCTCAACGCCAGCCTCGTGCAACGCCACCATCTGCTCCACCCAAACGCCCATCGCTGCGCGATCCAGGCCTTTGCCATCCGCTGTCAGCAACGCGCTGCCGATCTTGACAACCCAGCGCTGCGCACCCGTCACCTTGCTCCGCATCTTCATCCAACCTATGCCTGAGAGCAGCGCGACCGAGCGCTGCCATGGAATTATTTATGATTACCCATTCGTAGATGCTAAAACGCCGCTCATTGAGCGGCGCTGTAGTTTACTGCAACGAATCAGTCGCGGACGTAAATGATTTCCGGACCATCTTCATCATCTTCATCATCTACATCTTCTTCGTCCCAATCATCTTCACCGATGTCATGGACGCTCTTCACGCCGCTGCGACGCAGGGCACGCTTGTCATCCAGGGCCTGCAACTGCGCACGGGCTTCATCTTCGATGCGCTGATCCAGCTCGGCCAACTCTTGCTTGTAAGCAGGGTCAGCAGCCAGACGATCAGCACGATCCTCCAGATAACGCATGATGTCGTGGCAGAGCTTGTCGGTACCGATCTTGGCAATCGCCGAGATCACATACACCGGGCCGGTCCACTCAAGACGATCAACCACTTCCTTGACGCGAGCATCGTGCTCGTCTTCAGGCAGCGAATCGCACTTGTTCAGCACCAGCCAGCGATCACGCTCAGCCAGCGAAGGGCTGAACTTGGTCAGCTCATTCACGATGACTTCAGCGGTATCAGCAGCACTTTCAGTACCTTCCACCGGCGCCATGTCGACGAGGTGCAACAACAGACGGGTACGCGCCAGGTGCTTGAGGAAGCGAATGCCCAGGCCCGCGCCATCGGAAGCCCCCTCGATCAAGCCAGGAATATCGGCAATCACAAAGCTCTTCCAGCGATCCACGCTGACCACACCCAGGTTTGGCACCAGGGTAGTAAACGGATAGTCCGCCACTTTTGGCTTGGCTGCAGACACCGAACGGATAAAGGTACTTTTACCGGCGTTCGGCAAGCCCAGCAGGCCAACGTCAGCCAACACCTTCAATTCCAGCTTCAGGTCACGCTGCTCACCGGGTTTGCCCGGGGTGGTCTGGCGTGGCGCACGGTTGGTACTGGATTTGAAACGGGTGTTGCCCAGCCCGTGCCAGCCACCATGCACCACCAGCAAACGCTGGCCGGCCTTGGTCAGGTCACCAATGATTTCCTGGGTGCCAGCGTCGATCACCGTGGTACCGACCGGAACACGCAGCTCCAGGTCTTCACCCTTGCGACCGGTGCAATCCGTACTGCCGCCGTTCGAGCCACGCTGGGCATCGAAGTGACGGGTATAACGGTAGTCAACCAGGGTGTTGAGGTTTTCGTCGGCGATCATGTAGATCGAGCCGCCATCACCACCATCACCACCGTTTGGACCACCGTTCTCGATGAATTTCTCACGACGGAAACTCATGCAACCGTTACCACCGTCGCCTGCTTTTACTTTGATCGATACTTCATCAACAAACTTCATATCAAAACGCGCCTCTCGTCATTAGGACGAGCCGTTAAAAACCAAGACATAAGACTCTTGCAAAAATGAGCGCAGCGACCTCAATCAACGACCGTTAAATCCAGCGCCAGCAGCCCATACAAACAGTTTTGCAAGAGACTCACCCCACAAACGAAAAAGCCCCGTCGCAAGACAGGGCTCTTCCAGCTACCAAGCTATTACGCCGCGACGACTGCAGTCTTCGGAACGATGCTTACATAGCGACGACCGAAGGCGCCTTTAACCTGGAACTTGATCACGCCTTCCACTTTCGCGAACAGGGTGTGATCTTTGCCCATACCAACGCCGTAGCCAGCGTGGAATTGGGTGCCGCGCTGACGCACGATGATGTTGCCCGGAATGATAGCCTGGCCGCCATACATCTTCACGCCAAGGCGTTTGGCTTCTGAGTCGCGACCGTTACGGGTACTACCACCAGCTTTTTTGTGTGCCATGAGTCAATTCTCCTAGTGAGGAATTAGGCTGAAATTAAGCCTGAATACCGGTGATTTTGATCTCGGTGTACCACTGGCGGTGGCCCATACGCTTCATGTGGTGCTTACGACGACGGAACTTGATGATGCGGACTTTATCGTGACGACCTTGGGAGATCACTTCAGCCACAACAGTGGCGCCAGGTACAACTGGAGCGCCGATGTTAACGTCGTCGCCATTGGCGACCAACAGAACGCGATCAAAAGTTACGGATTCGCCGGTAGCGATTTCCAGTTTTTCGATCTTCAGGTATTCACCTGGAGCTACTTTGTATTGCTTGCCACCAGTAACGATTACTGCGTACGACATGGTATTTCTCCGATAATCCTGCTCACCCAGCGCTTTATAGGTAAAGGTATTGGCTGGCATGGCTGCATGGGGCTGGAACGGCCCAGATGCAATTGCGTAAGGCAGGTGCTGCCCAGGAAGTTCAGGGTGCGCGATTGTACGCAAGCCAAGTCAGGCTTGCAAGGGGCCGTCCATCCGCCTTGACAGGCCCAGCCCCCCGACCTAGCATGCCGCGCAACCCTTCTGGAGCACCTGTCGCTGATGCAACCCCAAGCTTTCTACCGCGCGGTGGCGGACGATTTTAGCGCCGTCGATGGCATCATCAAGAAGCAGCTGACTTCACGCGTACCGCTGGTCTCAAAAATCGGCGACTACATTACTTCGGCCGGCGGCAAGCGCCTGCGTCCTTTATTAGTGTTGCTGTGTGGCAAGGCCCTGGGGCGCGAAGGCGACGACTTGCGCCTGTTGGCCGCAACCATCGAGTTCCTGCATACCGCGACCCTGCTGCACGACGACGTGGTCGACATGTCGGGCATGCGCCGTGGCCGCAAGACCGCCAACGCCACCTGGGGCAATGCCCCCAGCGTACTGGTCGGCGACTTCCTGTATTCGCGCTCCTTCGAGATGATGGTTGAGCTTGGCTCGATGCCAGTGATGAAAATCCTGTCGCAAGCCACCCGCATCATTGCTGAAGGCGAAGTGTTGCAGCTGTCCAAGGTGCGCGACGCCAGCACCACCGAAGAAACCTACATGGAAGTCATCCGCGGCAAAACCGCGATGCTGTTCGAGGCTTCGACCCACAGTGCTGCGGCGCTGGCAGGCGCCACGCCCGAGCAGAGCGAAGCCCTGCGCACCTTCGGCGATCACCTGGGGGTGGCGTTCCAGCTGGTGGACGACCTGCTCGACTACCGTGGCGACGCCGAAACCCTGGGCAAGAACGTGGGTGACGATCTGGCCGAAGGCAAGCCGACCCTGCCGCTGATCTACACCATGCGCGAAGGCACGCCTGAACAGGCAGCCCTGGTGCGCAAGGCCATCCAGAAAGGCGGCATCGAAGACCTGGAAAGCATCCGCGCGGCCGTCGAGGCCTCCGGCTCGCTGGAATACACCGCACAACTGGCCCGCGATTATGTGGCCCGTGCGATTGTATGCCTCGAAGCCCTGCCGCCAAGCGAATACCGCGATGCGCTGGTTGAACTGAGCGAATTTGCGGTAGCGCGTACACACTGACTACCTGTGGGAGCGGGCTTGCTCGCTCCCACACGGTCAATCTGCCCTGCCATCCCCCGCCCCGCACTAAAACCCTATATAATGCGCGCCTTTTAGCCAGCCTGATTCTTAAGGAGCTTTAGTGAGCACGTTGCCACCCTGCCCAAAATGCAATTCCGAATACACCTACGAAGACGGCGCCCAGCTGATCTGCCCGGAATGCGCCCATGAGTGGTCCGCCAATGGCGTAGCTGAAGAAGCCAGCGATGAAAAAGTCTACAAGGACTCCGCAGGCACTGTGCTGACCGACGGCGACACCATCACCGTGATCAAGGACCTGAAAATCAAGGGGACTTCCCTGGTGGTCAAAGTGGGCACCAAGGTCAAGAACATCCGCCTGTGCGACGGCGACCACGATATCGACTGCAAGATCGACGGCATCGGCCCGATGAAGCTCAAGTCCGAGTTCGTGCGTAAAGTCTGATTCTGCTGCATGCCTTTCTGCGCCCTGCGCAGGAAGGTGCTTCACCCTCCCCACCAAGCAATATCAAAAAGCCAGCCACTTTGATCCGCAGCAGTTCTAACGCAGAAAGATCAGAAATCCGCCAATAGGCACTTGCTATTAATTGAATAAGAATTATTCTCATTGGTATTCATCAAGGAGATGACGACCATGACTTATTTAATTGATGCCTGGCTGGACCGTCCACACCCTTACCTGCGAATCCTGCATCGGGAAACCGGGGAAGTCTGTGCGGTACTGGAAGAAGAAGCACTCAACGAGCTGCAGGACCAGGGCGACCTGGATTTTACCGGGCTCAACTCAAGCGAGCCGGTAGTGCTCAAGGAGCTGGTGCGCAATCTGTTCCTGTTCTGCTATGCCCGGGCATTGCGCCCGTGCGGTACAACTGACACTCACCCGCACCACGCCAAGATACAAATATGACGCGGCCGGTGTAGCTGCGGGTTTGCCAGCAAACCCGCAGCCAACGTCAAACCCCGGGGTTCTTACAGAACGTCCAGCAGCTCAACGTCGAATACCAGCACGCTGTGCGGAGCAATGCTGCCAACGCCTTGGGCGCCGTAAGCCAGTTCGCTCGGCACGTAGATGCGCCATTTGCTGCCGGCGTTCATCAGTTGCAGGGCTTCGGTCCAACCGGCGATCACGCCACCAACCGGGAATTCAGCTGGCTGACCACGATCGTAGGAGCTGTCAAATACAGTGCCGTCGATCAGGGTACCGTGGTAGTGAACACGCACGGTGTCTTCACGGGATGGCTTGGCGCCTTCACCTGCAGTCACCACTTCAAATTGCAGGCCGGAAGCCAGGGTGGTGATGCCGTCTTTCTTGGCGTTTTCAGCCAGGAAAGCCTTGCCTTCGCCCGCTGCAGCTTCTGCCTTGGCAGCTGCTTCAGCTTGCATGATCTCGCGGATCACCTTGAAGCTTGCCGACATTTCTTCCTGGCCTACACGGCTTTCCTTGCCCGCGTAAGCGTCAGTCAGGCCAGCCAGGATGGCGTCCAGGCTGATGCCAGGTGGCGGGTTGTCGCGCAGCTGGTCACCCAGCTGACGGCCAATGCCGTAGCTGACGCGAGTTTCGTCGGTCGACAGATTTACTTCGGACATAACACTGCTCCGCTGTGGGGGTGCCCGGGAAAACCGCGCTAGCCGCGGCTGGCGAACACCCCGAACCAAAAAAAGGGCCAGCAGACTACCACAGCCCCCAAAGCCTTCGCAGCCCGGGTTGGTGTGCAACCTGCGGGCAGCCCTTAGTGTTTGGTCAATTTGTCCAGGTAGCCCATCGCAAACGCCGAAACCACAAAGGTCATGTGAATGATCACATACCACATCAGGTACTCGGTCTCGATATTGCGTGCATCCATGAAGACCCGCAGCAGGTGGATCGAGGAGATCGCCACGATCGATGCCGCGACCTTCATTTTCAACGAGGTGGAGTCCATCGTGCCCAGCCAGCTGAGCTTCTCCTTGTGCTCGTCGATATCCAGTTGCGAGACAAAGTTCTCGTAGCCGGAAATCATCACCATCACCAGCAAACCGCCCACCAGCGCCATGTCGATCAGCGACAGGATGACCAGGATCAAATCTGACTCAGTTAGCGCAAACACGTTGGGGATTACATGAAACACTTCCTGGAAGAACTTCAACGCCAAAGCCAGCAGGCCCAGCGAAAGCCCGAAGTAAATTGGCGCCAAAATCCAGCGCGAGGCGTACATTGCATTTTCGATAAAGCGTTCCATTGAATCTCACAGGACGTAACAAAATGGGCGCGAGTATATCAGTGAGAAAAGCACCGTGTTAAAGGGCTGGAAACAGCCTGTAAAAACATTTTCTGCTAGTGTCCACACTCTCAGCATTGTTTACGGACAGGAAAACCGAACCATGGATCTGCGATTCCCCTTGGCTTGTTTTGGGTTCTCGATGGCAATGCTCGCGGTCGGCGGCTGTTCTCCTGACGACGAACACCAGCAGGCCAGCCTGGAGCAGCGCAGTGCAGCGTTCGAACAGAGCCTGGACGGCATCAAGGATCAGCAACTCAAGGATGCTGTGGCCGACCTCGGCGGCTCCCTGCTGTTGCTCGAACGTGCGCGCCTCAAACTGCAGGACAAGCCGATCGAGACCGAGTACGGCGCCGATGACCTGGCATTGCTCAAGCACTACCCCAGCAGCCAGGCGCTTACCGATACCTATATCAACGGTTTGTTTGTACTGCGCAAACACTCAAGCTCCGATTACCTGACGGACCTGGAACCGGTATTCCCGTTCCCGCTCAACAGTGCAGCCGAGTTCCCGTTCCCCCATGCACTGGAATGGCAGTCGGTGACCCTGAGCAACAAACAAGTGGTGCCCTTCCAGCCGGAGTGGTCCGAAAGCGACCCGGGTATCCAGCTAAGCCCCTCCAGCGCCAACCTGAGCAACCCGGACGACCTGACCGTCACTTACCCCTATATCGACGGGATTGAAACCGCCAATACCCAACAGCCCCAGCCCCTGACCCTGCACGGCAAGGTCGAAGTCATCGCGCCAGGCAAAGTGGTCAACTTCAACCTCACGGCCAAGGACGTGGGTAAAACCCGGACCGACGGCACGATCAGCGTCACCCTGCTGGCACTGGGCAAGAACTTTGCCGAGGTGGACATCGTCAACAGCGCTCCCCTGGCCGAGCAAGTGCGTGACACCCCGCTCAACCCGCTGATCATCCAGGCTCGCGACACTAGCGGGCAGTTCCTTACACGTTCGGGATCGATCAACGAAAATGCCGAGCAACTGGCGTTTTATCAGCAGCAACTGGCCGAGATGCTCAAGCAAACCGCCTGGAGTGACGCGTTCGAGCAGCAACTGGATAACGAGCAAAAAGCCTTCGACCAGTTGCACCCGCACCACTACAGCAAGGTGTTTTTCAACGGCACGGTGGCCAATGTCGATATCAACGTGCTCGACTTCTCAAGCGCCGTTGTAACCCGCAAGTCCCTCGACCTGCCGGTGCGCATGCTGGACAAAAACGTGGTGGGCAAAGAGATCCAGCCCCTGGCGCTCAACGTCGTGGTGTATGACGATCAGGCCGCCAACGCGCTAAAAGACGCCACGCTGACCCCAGAACAGCTGGAAAAAAGCGTGGTGATCAGCCAGTCAGTGGAAGATGCCAGCGCAGCGTCCCTGGAGTTCAGCCACCCGGCTACGTTCAACAGCGAAATGCTCGGCGCGCTCCCGGACAAGTCTGACGCGCCGGTTACCTTCTTTGCCGAAGACGACAAGGGCAATCGCAGCGAGCCGCTGGAATTGCCTGCCGAAGCCTTCGATGTGGACCCGCACGCAGGCGTTATCACCTACGACCTGAACCTGTTCCCCGAAACTCCGGCCTATGCGGTTGGCTCGATCCCGCTGTTTATCGCGGATATCGACAAACAGGTGCTGGATATCGCCCACCTGCCCAAAGGCCTTGAGCTCAAGGGCAATGCCCTGATCGTTGATCAAAACGTGTTCCCGGCCGAGGCCTGGCGCTTTTTTGCCAAGGACGATACGGGGAATTATCTGAAGGAAGTGACTGCCGTCAGCCACAGCACCGAGCCCGATGGACCGCCGGTGTTCGACGTGCATTACTTTTATGGTCAGCCGACCCAACTGGAAAGCTATGCCCGCACCGCGCTCAACCCTGTCGAGTACGGGTTTGAAGTCAAACTCGACAAGGCCCCGGAAGCCAGCACGCCACGATAAAACACTGCCTAGCGCAAGGCGTGACAACGCCCGCCATTGATCTGACGCAGCTGGGCCTGCACATGCAGGCACCAGATTTGCGGGTCGTCAGCCAGTTGATAGCCATGCAGGGTCAGGCTTTCAACGATGGATTCAAGAATGGTTTCGGCCACGAACGGCCCGGGGAAAGGGCCCTGCGCCTTGATCGTGGAGGGTTGTTCGCCTGCCAGGCCCGCGGCGAAGAGCAGCGTCCACATCCCGTTATTGCCTGCCAGCGGTCGAATGCTGCATTCAATACGGGTCACTAGGCCCAAGCATTGGCGAGTAAGGCAAAGGTTGCGCGACATGACGGCGACCCTCGGTAGAGCCTGTCTTCAGCCGCAGACTACGGGCTGCATCGTTCCGGTGACGACAGTGGTGTCCATGCCATCAGAATAGAAGAAATTCTGCGTATGAAAAGCCGCCTATGACCAACGGCTTTGTCGATGGGCATCGCAGATCTGTGGGAGCGGGCTTGCCCGCGATGCCTACGCCGCGAGAGCCCTGACAGACTATGCCTGCCTGCATCGCTGGCAAGCCAGCTCCCACAGGTAATACAGCGCTCACACAATCCGGGCGCTTGGCGCTCCCACAGGTTTCGCTTTAAGGGATCAGGCCGGTTTTTTTGCGGCCAGGGCTTCCGCCAGCAGCTCCTTTTCGGCTTCCTTGAGTTCATCGTCGTTGATCATTTCAGCAATCACCCGCAACCGTTCGACCACACGGGCGTTAACGCTGCCTTCAGGGAACTGGCCCTCGGCATCCGGCTCACCGGCAGGTTCGCCCACCAGCAAACTCAAGGCCTCATCGGCCTGGCGCACCGCGTACACGTGGAACTTGCCCTCGCGCACAGCCTGCAGCACCTTCTCGTCGAGCATCAAGGTCGCTACGTTGGCCTGCGGAATGATCGCACCCTGCTCGCCTGTCAGCCCACGCGCCTCGCAAAGGCGGAAGAAGCCTTCGATCTTCTCGTTAACCCCGCCCACCGCCTGCACTTCGCCGAACTGGTTGATCGAACCGGTAATGGCAAAACACTGCTTGAGCGGTGTTTTGGACAATGCCGAAATCAACGTACAGGCCTCACCCAACGACGCACTGTCGCCATCCACATAACCGTAGGATTGTTCCAGCGCGATACTGGCCGAAATCGCCAGCGGGAACTCCTGGGCGTAACGGCTGCCCAGGTAACCGGTCAGGATCATCACCCCCTTGGAGTGAATCGGCTGGCCCAGATTAACCTCGCGTTCGATATCGACAATGCCGCTGCCACCCGGGTACACCGTGGCGGAAATTCGTGCAGGCACGCCAAACGCCGAGTCGCCGACTTCCAGCACGGTCAGGCCGTTGCATTTGCCCACGGCCGCGCCATCGGTGTCGATCAGGATGATCCCCGCCAGCATGTCATCGAGGATGCGCGCCGACACACGCCCGGTGCGGGTGGCCTTGGCCTTGAGGGCACGCTCGATATGGCCCGCGTCAGTCATCTCGTCGCTCGCCAGGTGACGGATGAAGTCCGCCTCGCTGACCAACTGGAACAAATCACCAATACGCGCCGACAAACGCCCCTGGTGTTCGGCCAGGCGCGCGCTGTAGGTGGCCAGGCGTGCCACGGCCCCGGCGGTCAGTGGCGCCATGCCCTCTTCCGAGGTGCGGGTGGTGAGCAATTGGGCGAACTGCTCCAGGCTCTCGTCGACCATCGGGATGTCTTCGTCGAAATCCACCAGTACGCGGAACATCTCCTGGAAGTCCGGATCCAGGTCCTGCAACGTGTAATACAGCTGGCGCGCACCGATGATGATGACCTTGACCTGCAGCGGGATAACCTGCGGGTTAAGGGTCACGGTGGCCAGGCGGCCCATCTCGCCCAGCGGCGATTCCATTTTCAGCTTGCGCGACTGCAGGGCGCGCTTAAGGGCATCCCAGACAAATGGCTCGCTGAGCATTTTCTCGGCTTCAAGAATCAGAAAGCCGCCATTGGCACGGTGCAAGGCGCCGGGGCGCAGCTGGCGATAGGTGGTGTACAGCGCGCCCTGGTCAGTGCTGTATTCGATACGGCCAAACAGGTTGTCGTAGGTCGGGTGCGGCTCGAACACCACGGGTGCGCCGCCACTCAGCGGCTGGCCCACCACCAGGCTCGGCAGGTATTGCTCCTCAAGCAGCTTGCGCGCCTGGGCATCGGTCTTGCTGTCGTCGACCAGTTGCTCGACCACGGTTTTCAGCAGGTACACCTGCATCGCCTGCAGATAGCCGCACACCGCAGCATTTTCGGCGTACTTCTGCGACAGCGGCGACAGCAATGGCTGCAGGGCCAGGGTAATGGTTTCTTCATTCAACTGGCGCAGCTGGTTGTTCGACTCGCGCTTCCACTGCGGCAGGCTGGCCAGCTCTTCGTTCAGTCGCTCTTCCAGTTCGGAAATATCCTCGTGGAAGCGTTCGCGATCGGCTTCAGGCAATTGCGAGAATTCGGCTTCGTCCAGCGCCTTGCCATCGCTCATCGGCGTGAAGGCCACGTTGCTGCTGTCGCGATACAACGCCACGCCTTTTTCCAGGGCCAGACGCTCGATCACATCCAGCGCGCGGTCATAGCGCTGGTTGAAGCCGCGATCAATCGCGCTTTTGCGCTGCTGATAGGTCGGGTGCTCAAACACGGCCGGGAAGGTTGCCAGCAGGTTGTCGATCAAATGGTTGATATCGCCAATAAAAGCGCCAGCGCTACTGGAAGGCAATTCCAGGGCGCGTGGCTCGCGGGGTTCGTCAAAGTTGTTGACGTAGACCCAGTCGCTCGGCGACTTCAAGCGCTTGCCCTCGGCCTTGAGGTAGCGTTTGACGAACGAGAAGCGACCCGTTCCCGGCTCGCCCATGACAAATACGTTGTAACCCGGGCGTGGCATGGCCACGCCGAACTGCAAGGCTTCGACCGCACGCTCCTGGCCGAGAATGCCGCGAAAAGGTTCCAGATCATTGGTGTTCGAGAAGCTGAACTGTTCAGCAGAAAAAGGACGGGTTAGCGCATCAGGCGCTAGACGCAAGCTGGTGGCAACAGAATCAGGCATCGGGCTTCCTTACATCGGGCGGGGCAGATGGCAGCATTCTGGCGCTGGCTGTACATCACTGGCAAGGCGTACAACACGGGAAAACTCGCCCCCCAGTGTTTACGGGGGTGAAATGTGTTCCGGCAGAGATTGTTTTACAAAAAATCACGGAACCTGCCGATCGTGCCTAGACTCCAAGCTGTTACGCGGCTGGAAGGCATAACTGGCCCGTACTGGCGCTTCAGGGCCAGAAACCCTTGTCCATTGGTTGCACACCTATAGAGAACACAGCTTATGAAACGGATTCTTCTTGGTACTCTCTTTACAGTTGTTTCCCTCAATGCGATGGCCCAGGCACCGGGCGGCCCGAACTGCGGTTGGGGCAACATGCTGTTCGAAGGCCAGCGTGGCACCCCTGCCCACTTCCTGGCATCCACCACCAACGGCACGTCCGGCAACGCCACCTTCGGCATGACCTCCGGCACCAACGGCTGTACCACCAAGGACGCCCTGACCTACGGCGGCAAATCGTGGATTGCCATGAATGGCATGATGAACGAGCTGTCCGAGGACATGGCCAAAGGCAATGGCGAAGCCTTGACCACCTACGCGGTGGTCCTGGGCGTCGCCCCTGAAGACCGCGAGCATTTCGCCGCCGTCACCCACGAGCACTTCCAGCAAATCTTCAGCAAGGCTGATGTGACAGCTGAAGACGTTCACTCCAACACCCTGGCCATCCTCAAGGGCGATGCACGCCTGGCCAAGTACGCCACCGCGGCGTAAGTCAATAAGACCTGCCCGCTCCTCCCGGAGCGGGTATTCTCCAGCTTTACTTCCCTTCGTCTGACAACAGTTGCCGAACATGCTCAAACGCCTTGCCTACCTGGCGCTCTGTGCCTGCGCCCCGCTGTATGCCGCACCCCATATCGACGATCAACGTGTGCAGCAGTTGGCCAACGACCCGTTCTGGATCTCACTGGGGCATTACGAAGCCGGCAAGCTGAGCGGTTGGCGAAGCTATGTCAGCGACGACAAATTCTTTCTCGCACCCGACGGCGCCCATCACCCCGATGCCGAACTGCGCGCCACCGTCGAGGCGTTGTATGCGCCCTTGAGCCTGGGCGACAAGCACCCGCAATGCGTCTACCCGGCCCGCACCCGCTGGCTCAAGGCTCAACTGAACCTGAACGACCTGCCCAAGGCCGAATGCGCAGAGTTCACGCAGTGGTTCAAGGACGTGGCGCCACACAGCACGGTGATGATTTTTCCGGCTGCCTACCTCAACAGCCCGTCCTCCATGTTCGGCCATACCCTGCTACGCATCGACCAGGCCGACGTGCAACACAACAAGACCGCCCTGCTCAGCTATGCGATCAACTTCGGCGCCTATATCGAGGGTTCCGACAACAGCATCCTGTATGCCTGGAAGGGCTTGGCCGGTGGCTATCCGGGCCTGTTTGCCCTGGTGCCCTACCAGGAAAAGCTCTCGGAATACCGCAGCCTGGAAAACCGCGACCTGTGGGAATACCGGCTCAATCTGACACCCGAAGAAACCCAACGCATGGTTGAGCATGTGTGGGAGCTCAAGCAGATCCAGTTCGACTATTTCTTCTTTGACGAAAACTGCTCTTATCGCCTGCTGGAACTGTTGCAAGTGGCCCGTCCCGGCCTGCAACTGACCACGCAATTTCCGCTAACCGCCATCCCCACCGACACGGTAAAAGCGGTCAAGGAAGCCGGGCTGGTGGAAAGCATCGAATACCGCCCGTCCCGCGAACGTGAATTGCTGGACCGGGCCAAAGCCCTCGACCCCGAAGAGCAGCAATGGGTATTGCAGGTCAGCGCCGATCAGGCCCAGTTGCAAAACCCGACATTCAAGGCGCTGCCCAAAGCGCGCCAGGCACTGATTATCGACGCCGCCTACCGGCTTGAGCGTTACCGGGCCAATGGCCTTGAGCGTGACCCGGCGCGCTCACAGCGCAGCTTTGAACTGTTGCGGGCGATCAATCAGAACCCGGCGCCCGAACTGCAGGTGGAAAAACCCGAGCTGCCCGAAAACGGCCATGAGTCGCGCACCTGGCAACTGGGTGCCGGTAGCCGTGACGACAAGGCCTTTGCCGAGTACGGCTTGCGCATGGCCTACCACGACCTCAACGATAACGGCCCGGGCTTCCCTCTGGGCGCGCAGATTGAAATCCTGCAACTCAAGCTGCGTCAGTACGAAGGCAACAAGTGGCAAGTGCAGCAACTGGACCTGGCCAATATCCGCTCCCTGACCCCGCGCAATGACCTGCTGCAACCCTGGTCATGGCAAGTGGGCGGCGGGCTGGAACGGGTGCTGGGCAAACACGGCGACGAAAACCTGGTCAGCCATGTCAACGGCGGTGCAGGCGGCACCTGGCAATTGGCGGACAACCTGCTCGGTTTCGCGCTCGGTACGGTGCGCATCGAGCACAACAACGACTTCGCGGCGTTTGTGGCCCCTGCTGCCGGCTTTGATACGGGGCTACTGTGGCGTAACCCGGTGGGCAACCTGAGCGTGGAAGCCAAGGGCGACTACTTCACCAACGGTGAAATCCGTCGTAGCTTGAGCCTGAATCAGCAATGGGAAATTTCGCGCAACCTGGGCCTGCGCCTGAGCGCACAGCGTGAGTTCAGCAAACTGAGTTCACCCATCAACGAAGTGATGCTGGAACTGAAGTGGTATCACTACTGAAAGGAGGTTTTACGACATGGCTGTTAACTGTGATTCCCTTGAGCAAGTGCGCGAGAAAATCGACGGACTGGATCGCCAGATTGTCGGCTTGATCGCCGAGCGGGGGGCTTACGTATCGCAAGCGGCACGTTTCAAGAAAGACAGCGATGCGGTCAGGGCGCCGCAGCGGGTTGAACAGGTGATTGGCAAGGTACGGGGCCTGGCCGATGAGCTGGGCGCCAACCCGGACGTCGCTGAGAGCGTGTACCGCGCCATGATCGCCGCCTTTATCGAACAGGAACTGACGGAGCATCAGGCGCTTGCAAAATAGACAACGCCCATGTGGGAGCGGGCTTGCTCGCGATTGGATCGACGTGATGCAGCAGATACACCGCGTCGTTTGCATCGCGAGCAAGCCCGCTCCCACAGCGGGGGTTGGAGGGAGGGCCTAGACCACGCCCTGGGCCAGCATCGCGTCAGCAACTTTGACAAAGCCCGCAATGTTCGCGCCTTTTACATAGTTGATCCGGCCATTTTCTTCGCCGTAATGCACGCAAGCATGGTGGATCGACTGCATGATGTTGTGCAGCTTGCTGTCCACTTCGCCCGCCGTCCACAGCAGGCGCATGGCGTTTTGCGACATTTCCAGCCCGCTGACCGCCACGCCACCGGCGTTGGACGCCTTGCCCGGCGCGAACAAAATACCGGCCTCGATAAACAGATCGACCGCTTCCAGGGTAGTCGGCATGTTCGCGCCTTCTGCCACACAAACGCAGCCATTGCTCAGCAATGTACGCGCCGCTTCGGCGTCCAGCTCATTCTGGGTCGCACATGGCAGCGCGATATCACATGCCAGGTTCCACGGGTGCTGCCCCTCCAGGAACTCCACGCCGAACTGCCCGGCCAACTCGCTGATACGCCCGCGCTTGACGTTTTTCAGCTCCATCAGTGCTTCCCACTGCTCCTCGCTCAGACCGGCCTCGCAGTACAGCGTGCCTTCAGAGTCCGACAGCGAGATCACTTTGCCGCCCAGGTCCATGACCTTGCGCGCCGCGTATTGCGCCACGTTACCCGAACCGGAAATCGCCACGCGCTTGCCATCGATACGCTGACCGCTGCGCTTGAGCATTTCCTGGGCGAAGTACACACAGCCAAAGCCGGTAGCTTCAGGGCGGATCAGGCTGCCGCCATAGCTCATGCCCTTGCCGGTCAGTACGGAAGTGAACTGGTTGCTCAGGCGCTTGTACTGGCCAAACATAAAGCCGATTTCGCGCGCACCCACACCGATGTCGCCTGCTGGCACATCAACATCCGAACCGATATGGCGATACAGCTCGCTCATAAAGGCCTGGCAGAAACGCATGACTTCGGCGTCGCTCTTGCCCTTGGGGTTGAAGTCCGAACCACCCTTGCCGCCGCCCATAGGCAGCGAGGTCAGGGAGTTCTTGAACGTCTGCTCAAAGGCCAGGAACTTGAGCACGCCCAGGTTCACCGACGGGTGGAAACGCAGGCCGCCCTTGTACGGGCCAATGGCACTGTTCATCTGGATACGGAAGCCGCGGTTGACCCGCACCTTGCCTTCGTCATCCACCCAGGAAACGCGGAACACGATCGCACGCTCAGGTTCGCAAATGCGCTCAAGAATGCCTGAAGTCAGGTAATGCGGATTGGCTTCAAGAAATGGCCACAGACTGCGCAGAACTTCTTCCACTGCCTGATGGAATTCAGGCTGGTCCGGGTCACGTTTTTTCAGGCGGGCAAGGAACTGGTCGACGGATTCGATCATGGTAAGTCTCGGCAAATTTATTGTCGTTAAACGGAGATTGACCGGAACTTTATCAATTCATGTGGCACCGCGACAGCGCAAAATGTCGCAGTTCTGAATTTAAATGGTGCATTTATATAAATAGCACCGATTTATCGGGGTTTTGCGCACCAAAAAAATACTTCTTGTACCCAGTTTTGCACCAACTTATAAACGCCAAAACCCCATTGTGGGAGCGAGCTTGCTCGCGATGGCATCCCTACGTCGTGTCAGGGAGACCGCGTCGTCTGCATCGCGAGCAAGCCCGCTCCCACAGGGACAGTATTGCTCTGCCAAAAAAAACGGAGCCCCGAGGGGCTCCGTCTTTTCTTGCAAACCGCCCTTACTGGGCCAGTTTTTTGTGACGCACACGGTGCGGCAGGGTAGCCGCTTCGCCGAGGCGCTTTTTACGGTCGGCTTCGTACTCGGTGTAGTTACCTTCGAAGAAGATCGCCTGCGAGTCGTCTTCGTACGCCAGGATGTGAGTCGCGACGCGGTCAAGGAACCACCGGTCGTGAGAGATCACAATGGCGGCGCCAGGGAAGTCCAGCAGGGCTTCTTCAAGCGAACGCAAGGTCTCAACGTCAAGGTCGTTGGACGGTTCGTCGAGCAGCAGCACGTTGGCGCCCTCTTTCAAGGTCAGGGCCAGGTGCAGGCGACCACGCTCACCACCGGACAGGTCCTTGACGAACTTCTGCTGATCGCCACCCTTGAAGTTGAAACGACCTACATAGGTACGCGACGGAATTTCGTAGTTACCGATACGGATCACATCGGAACCGTCAGAAATCGCCTGGAATACGGTCTTGCTGCCATCCAGGTCGTCACGGCTCTGGTCCACACAGGCCAGTTGCACAGTGTCACCGATTTCAATGCTGCCCGAATCCGGCTGCTCCTTGCCCATCAGCATGCGGAACAGGGTCGACTTACCGGCACCGTTACCGCCGATCACGCCTACGATGGCGCCTTTAGGCATGGCGAACGACAGGTTGTCGATCAACACGCGATCGCCATAACCCTTGGATACGTTCTTGAACTCGATCACCTTGTCACCCAGGCGCGGACCGGCCGGGATGTAGATTTCGTTGGTTTCGCTGCGCTTCTGGAATTCCTGCGATTGCAGTTCTTCGAAACGCTGCAGACGGGCCTTGGACTTGGACTGACGCGCCTTGGCGCCTTTACGTACCCATTCCAGCTCGTCTTTCATGGCCTTTTCATGGGCCGACTGTTGCTTGGATTCGGCAGCCAGACGATCGGACTTGGCTTGCAGCCAGCCCGAGTAGTTGCCTTCGTAAGGAATGCCCGCGCCACGGTCAAGTTCCAGGATCCAGCCTGCGACGTTGTCCAGGAAGTAACGGTCGTGCGTAATCGCAACCACGGTACCCGGGAAGTCGTGCAGGAAGTGCTCCAGCCAGGCCACCGAATCAGCATCCAGGTGGTTGGTCGGTTCGTCGAGCAGCAGCATGTCCGGGGCCGACAGCAGCAGGCGGCACAGGGCCACACGGCGTTTTTCACCACCCGACAGGTGCTCGACCTTGGCATCCCAGGCCGGCAGGCGCAGCGCATCGGCGGCGACTTCCAGCTGGCGCTCAAGGTTATGGCCGTCGCCGGCTTGCAAAATGGCTTCGAGCTTGGCCTGTTCAGCGGCCAGCTTGTCGAAGTCGGCATCCGGGTCGGCGTATTCGGCGTAAACCTGATCCAGACGCGCCTGGGCGTCCTTGATCACGCTCACGGCTTCTTCCACCACTTCGCGTACGGTCTTGTTTGGATCCAGCTGCGGTTCCTGCGGCAGGTAGCCGATGTTCAGGTCTGGCATCGGACGCGCTTCGCCGTCGAACTCGGTGTCAACGCCCGCCATGATTTTCAACAGGGTGGATTTACCCGAACCGTTGAGGCCCAGCACGCCGATTTTGGCGCCCGGGAAAAACGACAGGGAGATGTTTTTCAGGATTTCCCGCTTCGGCGGCACAACTTTGCCCAGCCGATGCATGGTGAAAACGTATTGAGCCATGGAGAACCTAGGGTCAGTGACGGGTGAATAAGGCGCGAGCAATGCCCGGATCAGGCCATAGCAGAAAGTCAGGGACTGATCGAGATCAATGCCTGCTCGCAGAAAAAGCACAAATGTAGACGCCAGAATCTACCTGAATGCGCGAGGCAGGGCAAACCAGCGCAGACCAGAGGACTGGCACTTTGCCACAACCCAAGGCATGCTTGGCGCCTTTAGGGGGCCTCGCGCCATTGCCGCCAAATTGCAGGATCACAAGTTGCCCAATGTCACCGCGCCCACTATTGTCAAAGCGTCCAACCCATTATTGGGGACGCCTGTGCGCGGAACGCTGAAAAGTGCATTGGCGGCGCTGGTTTTACTGCTGCTGGCCATGCTGTTCTGGTTGTTGATCGAACAGTTCCAGGAAACCCTGCAGCAAGAGCGCCAGGCCAGTATCAATTACAGTGCCGACCTGGCCGACCACATTGGCCTGAGCATGGCCCTGCGCGCTGAAACCGCCCTCAACCTGCTGCCTGTGGACAAGTCGCCGAAAACCGTGCGCCAGCAACAGGCCCTGGTCAAACAACTGAGCCAGTCCCTGCCCGCCTTGCAAAGCCTGGCACTGGTCAGCCCTGAAGGCGAAATCCTGCTCGACAGCCTGGGCACCAGCCCCGATGCCGCCAACCTGGCGGACTGGATCCGGCACAGCCCGTCGCGCAGCCGCACCGAGGGCTATTACTTCAGCAATAACCGTGACGCCAGCGTCATCTATCTGTTGCTGCGCCAGCCCAGTGGCACCATCAATGGCTACTGGCTGCTGCGCATGAGCCCGGATTTGTTGCAAAACCTGACCCATCAGAATGCCAGCAGCCAAAGGCCGCAATGGCTGGTGGAGAACAGCCAGACCCGCAAAGTCCTTAGCCGGGCGGATAAGAACGTGACCCCCGCCTCCACCCTGAACCCGGAGGATGAGGAAGACACCGTTCTGTTGACGCCCATCAACCACAGCGACTGGCAACTGCGCGGGCTGTTCAATGACCGCCAGGCGATCGAGCACCTGCTGCCCGGCCTGATCGGCAAATGCCTGCTTGGCCTGCTGTTTTCATTGCTGCCGATCATTGCCCTGCTGAACATGCGCCGCCGTCAGCGCCAGCTGCATGAAGGCCGGCGGCGCTATCACGATATTTTTGAAGGCACCGGCGTCGCCCTGTGCGTGCTCGACCTGTCCAGCCTGCCGGGGTTTCTCGACCGCGAAAAACTTCACGACGGCGACGCCCTCAAACAATGGCTGGGCGATCACCCCGAGCATCGCCGTCAATTGTTCGAGCAATTGCGCATCACCGAGGTCAATCAGGTGGCCATGCAACTGCTGGAGGTCGACTCCGGTGAGGGCGCCTGGCACAAGCTGATCAACGGTTGCCCGTCGACCAGCACGGCCATTGGCTATCAGATTGTCGAGGCCGTGCTTGAGCAACAACAGCAACTTGAGCTGGAAATAAAACTCACCGATGCCAATGGCCGCGACCAGCATTTATGGCTGGTGCTGCGCCTGCCTGCGGATCACGAGGATTACCACGCGGTGATCCTGAGCATCAGCGACATTACCAGCCGCAAGCTGATCGAACTGTCCCTGCAAGAGCGCGAGAGTTTCTGGTCCGATGTGGTGCGCACCGTGCCCGACCATCTTTATGTACAAAATGTGATCAGCCAGCGGATCATCTTCAGCAACCACCACCTGGGCCATACCCTGGGCTATAGCGCGGTCGAGCTGCAGGAAATGGGCGCGTACTTCTGGGAGTTGCTGCTGCACCCCGAAGACGCCGAGCGTTATCACCAGTTGCGCAAAGAACAGCGGGAAAACGGCTACAAGCAACTGCTGCAATGCCAGTTGCGCTTTCGCCATCAGCAAGGCACCTGGCGGCGCTTCGACATCCGCGAGCAGGCGTTCGCCCGTGACACGGGCAACCAGGTCACGCGCATTGTCGGGGTGGCCAAGGACATCACCGACCAGATCGAAGCCAGCGAGTCATTGCGTGACAGCGAGCAACGCTACCGGATGCTGGCTGAAAGCATCAGCGACGTGATTTTCTCGACCGACAGTTCGTTGCGCATGAACTACCTGAGCCCGTCCATACAAACCGTATTGGGGTATGAGGCGCAGTGGGTGTTCGACAATGGCTGGCAATCGATCATCGCCACCCCGCAACAACTGGAAGGGGTCAACAGCCTGATCGAGCGCATCCGCGCCGCACTGCACAAGCCCCAGCAACTGTCGGCCCTGCGCGCCCAGGTGCAAACCCAGCTGTTTTTGTTCGACTGCCTGCGCGCCGACGGCCACAAGGTGCCCATCGAGTTGCGCCTGGTTCTGGTGTGGAATGAGAACGATGGGTTTGAGGGGATTCTGGGCGTAGGCCGCGACATGAGTCAGCAGCGCCGTGCCGAAAAAGACCTGCGCATGGCCGCCACGGTGTTCGAACACTCCACCTCGGCCATCCTCATTACTGACCCTGCTGGTTATATCGTGCAGGCCAACGAGGCCTTCAGCCGAGTCAGCGGCTACGCCGTGGCGCAGGTGCTCGATCAACTGCCAAGCATGCTCACCGTGGATGCCCAGCAGCGTGCGCACCTGACCTATGTGCTCAAGCAACTGCATGTGCATGGCACCTGGGAGGGTGAGGTCTGGCTCAAGCGCCTGAACGGCGAGCACTACCCGGCCTGGGTCGGCATCACCGCAGTGCTCGATGATGAAGGCGACCTGGCGAGCTATGTGTGTTTTTTCAGTGATATCAGCGAGCGCAAGGCCAGCGAGCAGCGCATTCACCGCCTGGCCTATTACGACGCCCTGACCCACCTGCCCAACCGCACCCTGTTCCAGGACCGCCTGCACACCGCGCTGCAACAGGCCGAGCGTAACAAGTCGTGGGTGGTGCTGATGTTCCTCGACCTTGACCGTTTCAAGCCGATCAACGACTCCCTGGGCCACGCCGCTGGCGACCGCATGCTCAAGGACATGGCCATCCGCTTGCTGGCCTGCGTCGGTGACGACGATACCGTGGCGCGCATGGGCGGTGACGAGTTCACCCTCCTGCTGCAACCGCGCACCACCCGCCAGCAGGCCTTGAACCGGGCCATCAATGTGGCCGAGCAGATCCTCGCCAGCCTGGTAAAACCTTTCGTGCTCGAAAGCCGCGAGTTTTTCGTGACCGCCAGTATTGGTATCGCCCTGAGCCCGCAAGACGGCAACGAGCTCAGCCAGCTGATGAAAAACGCCGACACCGCCATGTACCACGCCAAGGAGCGCGGCAAAAACAACTTCCAGTTCTATCAGGCGGACATGAACGCCAGCGCCCTGGAGCGCCTGGAACTGGAAAGCGACCTGCGCCATGCCCTGGAGCAGCAGGAGTTCATCCTGTTCTACCAGCCGCAGTTCAGCGGCGACGGCAAGCGCCTGACCGGCGTCGAGGCGCTGTTGCGCTGGAACCACTCAAGGCGTGGCCTGGTTCCACCTGGCGACTTTATCCCGGTACTCGAGGAGTTGGGCCTGGTGGTGGAAGTCGGCGACTGGGTGCTGGCAGAGGCCTGCCGCCAGCTCAAGCACTGGCACCAGGCCAAGGTGCGTGTGCCCAAGGTGTCGGTGAATATCTCGGCGCGCCAGTTCTCCGATGGCCAACTGGGCACGCGCATCGCCACGATCCTCAAGGAAACCGGCCTGTCCCCGGCCTGCCTTGAGCTTGAACTGACCGAAAGCATCCTGATGCGCGAAGTCAGCGAAGCCCTGCATATCCTCGCCAGCCTGAAAAACCTCGGCCTGAGCATTGCCGTGGATGACTTCGGCACCGGCTATTCGTCGCTCAACTACCTCAAGCAATTCCCCATCGATGTCCTGAAAATCGACCGCACCTTTGTCGACGGCCTGCCCAGCGGCGAGCAGGACGCGCAGATTGCCCGGGCCATTATTGCAATGGCCCACAGCCTGAACCTGGCGGTGATCGCCGAAGGCGTGGAAACCCACGAACAGCTGGATTTCCTGCGCGAACACGGCTGCGACGAAGTGCAAGGCTACCTGTTCGGGCGCCCGATGCCAGCCGATCAACTGGTGGAGCAACTGCAAGCGGCAAGCTCACAGCTGCAAGCTTGAAGCTCATAGTTGCCCACCGTGAATCGCATTCATATGCCAGATAAAACCCATTGAGTTAGAATGCCCTCCTTTTCTGCCCCCGATCCTTGAGGACCGCCATGTTCAGCCGTGATTTGACACTTGCCAAGTTCGACGCCGACCTTTTTGCCGCCATGGAGCAAGAAGCTCAGCGCCAGGAAGAACACATTGAGCTGATCGCTTCGGAAAACTACACCAGCCCAGCGGTCATGGAAGCTCAAGGCTCGGTTCTGACCAACAAATACGCCGAAGGCTACCCAGGCAAGCGCTACTACGGCGGCTGCGAATACGTAGACGTGGTAGAGCAACTGGCTATCGACCGTGCAAAAGAACTGTTCGGCGCCGATTACGCCAACGTTCAGCCGCACGCCGGTTCCCAGGCCAACAGCGCCGTTTACCTGGCCCTGCTGTCGGCTGGCGACACCATCCTGGGCATGAGCCTGGCTCACGGCGGTCACCTGACCCACGGTGCCAGCGTTTCGTCTTCGGGCAAGCTGTACAATGCCATCCAGTACGGCATCGACGCCAATGGCCTGATCGACTACGACGAAGTTGAGCGCCTGGCCGTTGAGCACAAGCCAAAAATGATCGTGGCCGGTTTCTCTGCCTACTCGCAGGTACTGGACTTCCCGCGTTTCCGCGCCATCGCCGACAAGGTTGGCGCCTACCTGTTCGTGGACATGGCTCACGTAGCCGGTCTGGTGGCTGCTGGCGTTTACCCGAACCCGGTTCCATTTGCTGACGTGGTGACCACCACGACTCACAAAACCCTGCGTGGCCCGCGTGGCGGCCTGATCCTGGCCAAAGCCAACGCCGACATCGAGAAGAAGCTGAACTCGGCTGTATTCCCGGGTTCGCAAGGCGGCCCGCTGGAGCACGTTATCGCCGCCAAGGCCGTGTGCTTCAAGGAAGCCCTGCAACCCGAGTTCAAGGCTTACCAGCAACAAGTGGTGAAAAACGCTCAGGCGATGGCTTCGGTATTTATCGAGCGTGGCTTTGACGTGGTATCGGGTGGTACTGAAAACCACCTGTTCCTGCTGTCGCTGATCAAGCAGGAAATCTCCGGTAAAGACGCTGACGCCGCTCTGGGCAAAGCGTTCATCACCGTGAACAAGAACTCCGTACCGAACGATCCACGCTCCCCGTTCGTAACCTCGGGTCTGCGTTTCGGTACTCCGGCGGTGACCACTCGCGGCTTCAAGGTTGAAGAATGCCGTGAACTGGCTGGCTGGATCTGCGACATCCTGGCTGACATCAACAACGAAGCCGTTATCGACGCCGTTCGCGAGAAAGTCAAAGCCATTTGCGCCAAGCTGCCGGTATACGGCAACTGAGTGTCAAATAGCTGAATAAAAAGCCCGGCTCTTGAGCCGGGCTTTTTTGTGGGAGCGGTTATGGCGTCATCGTCAAGCGCGCAAACCCCTCGCGAATCTTGGCTTCAGGCAGATCATCGGCAATAAACACCATCACGCTTTCGCGCGCCTCACCTTCGGCCCACTCGGTGTCCCAGTCGAACCCATAAAGCTTCAACACACCCTGAAACACCAGGCGTCGATCCTCACCGGCAATGCTCAGCACGCCCTTGTACCGCAGCAATTGCTTGCCGTGATCTTCCAGCAACTCGTTCATGAATGCGCTGAGGCTGTCGATATCCAGCGGCTTGTCAGTGCGCAGCACCAGGCTGGAAATGCGGTCGACGGACGCCGCGGGTTGCACCGGGCGCAAACTCAGGCCACCGCCAAGGTCGGCATTGAGGTTGAACCCGCGCACATCCAGCAACTCGGCCAGGTCGATCTTGCCGTGCTCAACCACACGGATCGGCGCTCGGCGGTTGATACGGGTCAAGCGCTCGCACAACGCGTCAAAGGTGGCGTCATCCACCAGATCGCGCTTGCTCACCAACAGGCGGTCAGCAAAACCGATCTGCGCCTGGGCAATGGTCTGGCTCAAATGCACATCGGCGTGGGCCGCATCCACCAGGGTGATGATGCCGTCCAGCAGGTAACGCTCGCGCAGTTCTTCATCGATAAAGAAAGTTTGCGCCACCGGTGCCGGGTCGGCCAGGCCGGTGCATTCGATCACCAGGCGGTCGAAGGCGATTTCGCCACTGTCCAGGCGCTCGAGCAGCAGGTACAGCGCCTTGGTCAGGTCGGTGTGGATGGTGCAGCACACGCAACCATTGGCCAGGGTCATGACTTGCACCGGCTCGTCGCCCAGCAACTGGGTATCGATCCCGGCATCGCTGAATTCATTTTCGATCACGGCGATTTTCAGGCCGTGCTCGGCCTTGAGCAGGTAGCGCAACAAGGTGGTTTTACCGGCCCCCAAAAAACCGCTGAGGATGGTGACGGGGATTGGAGAGGTCATGCAGTGCCTCCTTAAACAAAACGCCAAAACAAATGTGGGAGCGGGCTTGCTCGCGATAAGAACGGCGCGGTGTGTCAGTCACACCGTGCCGCCTGAATCGCGAGCAAGCCCGCTCCCACAGTCAGATACAGCTCAACCCTGACGGGTTAACAGCACTTGGGCCCACCCTTGCCGCCGTAACGGGCTTCCTGGCGCTCACGAAAGAACGCCTCGTAGCTCATCACCGGCTTGTCCGGGTGCTTGGTTTGCATATGCTCGACGTAATTGTCGTAGTCGGGCATGCCGACCATCAGGCGGGCGGCCTGACCGAGGTATTTACCGAGGCGACTCAGGTCATTGAACATGCTTGCAACCCTCTATCAAACATCCGGCATGGCTTGGTACGGCGACTCTTTATCCGTACGTTCCTTGGTGCCCCATGCAGCGACACCCACTTTGATCGCAAAGAACAGAATGCTGAACACCACGAACAGGAACAGCACGGTCAGACCGGCGTTGGTGTAGGCGTTGATGATCACGTGTTGCATCTGGTCGATGTTTTTTGCCGGGGCAATCACCTGGCCGGCTTCCAGCGCAGTGCTGTATTTGTTGGCCAGGGACAGGAAGCCCACCGCCGGGTTGGCGTCGAACAACTTGATAAAACCAGCCACGGTGGTGCAGATCAGCAGCCAGACAGCTGGCAGCATGGTCACCCAAATGTAGCGCTGGCGCTTCATTTTGATCAGCACAACGGTAGCCAGCATCAGCGCGATACCCGCCAGCATCTGGTTGGAGATACCGAACAGTGGCCACAGGGTGTTGATGCCGCCCAGTGGATCGATCACGCCCTGATACAGCAGGTAACCCCACATCGCCACACACAGGCCGGTGGCCAACAGGTTGGCGCCCCACGATTCGGTGCGCTTGAGTGCAGGCACAAAGCTGCCCAGCAAATCTTGCAACATAAAGCGGCCAGCACGGGTACCGGCGTCAACGGCCGTCAGAATAAACAGGGCTTCAAACAAAATGGCGAAGTGATACCAGAACGCCATAGTGTTTTCGCCCGGCAGCACGTTGTGCAGGATCTGCGCGATACCGACCGCCAGGGTCGGGGCGCCGCCGGCACGGGCCAGGACGGTGGTTTCACCGATGTCCTTGGCCAGTGCGGTCAACGCATCCGGGGTAATGGCAAAGCCCCAGTTGGTGATGTTCTGCGCAACGGTGACCACGTCACCGCCGACGATAGCCGCCGGGCTGTTCATGGCGAAGTACACACCCGGCTCGATCACCGAAGCGGCAACCATCGCCATAATGGCCACAAAGGACTCCATCAGCATGCCGCCGTAACCGATGTAACGGGCGTTGCTTTCGTTATCCAGCAGCTTGGGCGTAGTACCTGAGGAAATCAGCGCGTGGAAACCCGATACCGCACCGCAAGCAATAGTAATGAACAGGAACGGGAACAGGCCGCCTTTCCAGACCGGGCCGGTGCCATCGGTGAACTGGGTCAGTGCAGGCATTTTCAGCTCTGGCATGGTGACCAGAATGCCGATAGCCAGCGCGACGATGGTGCCGATTTTGAGGAATGTGGACAGGTAGTCACGCGGTGCCAGCACCAGCCATACCGGCAGCACTGCGGCGACAAAACCATAACCGATCAGCATCCAGGTGATTTGCGTACCGGTGAAGGTGAACACCGGGGCCCACTCAGGGCTTGCCGCAATCTGGCCCCCCAGCCAGATGGAACCGAGCAGCAGCAGTACGCCGACGATGGAGATTTCACCGATGCGACCCGGGCGGATGTAGCGCATGTAAATGCCCATGAACATCGCAATCGGGATGGTCGCCATCACCGTGAACATGCCCCACGGGCTTTCGGCCAGGGCCTTGACCACGATCAGCGCCAGCACCGCGAGGATGATGATCATGATCAGGAAGCAGCCAAACAGCGCGATGGTGCCCGGGATCTTGCCCATTTCCTCACGCACCATGTCACCCAGCGAGCGACCGTTGCGGCGAGTGGACATGAACAGGACCATAAAGTCCTGCACCGCACCGGCCAGCACCACCCCGGCGATCAGCCAGAGCGTGCCCGGCAGGTAGCCCATTTGTGCGGCCAATACCGGCCCGACCAGAGGGCCAGCACCAGCGATAGCAGCAAAGTGATGGCCAAAGAGAATGTGCTTGTTGGTCGGCACATAGTCCAGACCGTCGTTATTGAGCACCGCAGGTGTGGCGCGGCTGGAGTCGAGTTGCATCACCTGGGTGGCGATAAACAGACTGTAATAGCGATAGGCAACCAGATAGATGGCAACGGCTGCCACAACAATCCACAAGGCGTTGATCGCCTCGCCCCGGCGCAATGCCACTACGCCAAGGGCGCAGGCTCCTACAATTGCCAGCACCAGCCACGGAATGTGGCGTAGCAGGCTATTTTTATTATTCATTTTTTTAATTCCGGCCAGTTGGACAAGAAAGACTGCCCCCGGAGTTTAGCGCTGTTGGCTCCAAAGACCAGCCCCCAAGGTTGGTCTAGAGCCTTCTTTTGCGGTTTTTTGACGGGCGCCAGCCTTACATGAAACGCCGGTGCAGGTCGGGAAAGACCAGTTGTGCGAACCATACCGGGAAGCCCGGATGAATTAGCCGCGACTTGGGCGACGGGCTTTCTACCACGCCCAACTGCACCAATTGTTTCAATTGGCTGATTGCGGTTCTTTCACCCAACCCCATGTACACCTTGAAGTCATTACGCAGCACGGCCCCTTGGGTAATCAGGATATGCAGTGCCCGAGCTGTTTGCGGCTTGATACCCGCTGCGACAAAGCGCTCGTCGAACGCAACGGCACGCTCAAGACGCGCTCTCAAGGCATCACGATCCAGCGCTTGGAGCATGTAAGTCATTTGATCGATGCAGGTTCGCAGCATAAACCTCACAAACTCCTGCAAGGCTTTCAACGACAGTTGCCCACGGCCGTCCAGATCCCCCTGGCGGTGTTGATCGGCCTGGGCAAGATGCCGGTAGTAGGCCTCATGCTCGCGGGCCACCCCCCGGGACAGCGACCATAACGGTGACGCCAACCCCAGTTTCAATAATTGAAGGTGAGTGATCATTCTCACAACCCGGCCATTGCCATCGGGAAATGGGTGCACCCACGCCAGCCGATGGTGGTAAGCCAAAGCGCCGATGAGCCTGTAGCGAGAGTCTGCGATACGCCCATAGACCACCTGCATTCGCTCAAGCATGGGACGCACAATCCGATAGGCCGGGGCATCATGACGACCGACCGAAACATCCAGCCGAGGGATGTCCCGCAGTTGTCCGGGCACCATGGGCGTGTCCCGTCCCTCGATGTGAAGCTCCTGCAGGCTTGCATCACGGAATAGCCCGCGATGAAGCAAGGACAGGAAATTCACGGAGAACAATTGACCCCAATCAGGCCCGCCATCCCTGTCAATCAACCGCTCAAGGGCGCGCTGGACATACACGTGGGAGGCGGCGATGTCGGTGAGCTGTTTGGCTGAACGTTTGATCCGGGCCTTTTGTTCGATGGCTTTGGGCTCGGTGTACTGCCCTTCGATCAGGTTTGAATAAAAGCTATTGGTCAGTTGCAACAACTGACCAATACGGTCGGCGGTTTCGGCGGGATAAAGCCCTTCTAGCCGCCCTTTCAGGGCCAACATCTGATCCGCCATCGCCACCAGATCGGCAGGGATCGGATCAATCAACAAGGGTTCCAACCAGCTAACGGAGTCATAAAGCGCTGACATTTTCGAACTCTTTTGCAGATTTTCAAGCACATCTTATTTATAGCCAACACCCTATAAACAAAGGCCTAAACCGACACTATCAGACTTCAAACTCCATGCCTATTGCAGATTTTTTTGCAGATTTAAAACCCTACTCGAACAACGCATCCAGTGCCTGCTCCAGACGGGTCACGCCAATCACTTTAAGGCCCGGCGGTGATTCCTTGGGGGCGTTGCCCTTGGGCACGATGGCGCGCTTGAAGCCGTGCTTGGCCGCTTCTTTAAGCCGCTCCTGACCGCTTGGCACCGGACGCACTTCGCCCGACAGGCCGACTTCACCGAACACCAGCAGGTCGTGAGGCAGCGGACGGTTGCGCAGGCTGGACATCACAGCGGCCATCAACGCCAGGTCAGAGGCGGTTTCCAGCACCTTGACCCCGCCGACCACGTTGAGGAACACATCCTGATCATGGGTAGGAATACCGCCGTGGCGATGCAGGACGGCCAGCAACATGGCCAGACGATTCTGGTCCAGGCCCAAGGTAACGCGGCGCGGGTTGGACATATGGCTGTCGTCCACCAACGCCTGCACCTCCACCAGCATCGGACGGGTGCCTTCCCAGGTGGCCATCACTACGCTGCCCGGGACTTCTTCCTGGGCGCGGGTAAGGAAAATCGCAGAAGGGTTGGACACTTCTTTGAGGCCCTTATCGGTCATGCCGAACACACCCAGCTCGTTGACTGCGCCAAAACGGTTTTTTACCGCGCGCAACAAACGCAGGCGCCCGTCGGACTCACCTTCGAAATACAGCACGGTATCCACCATATGCTCCAGCACCCGCGGCCCGGCCAGTGCGCCCTCTTTGGTCACATGGCCCACCAGGAAAATCGCCGTACCGCTGGATTTCGCATAGCGCACCAGCAAGGCCGCACTTTCGCGCACTTGCGACACACCGCCGGGGGCCGATTGCAGCTGCTCGGTAAAGATGGTCTGGATCGAGTCAATCACCATGACTTTGGGCTTTTCGAGCTTGGCGGTGGCGATGATGCTTTCGATGCAAGTCTCGGTCATCACCTTGAGCTGATCCTGGGGCAACCCCAGGCGCCGGGCGCGCATGGCCACTTGTTGCTGGGATTCCTCGCCGGTGACGTACAGCGCCGGCATGCGGGTGGCCATCTGACACAGGGTTTGCAGCAGGATGGTGGATTTGCCGATCCCAGGGTCGCCGCCGATCAATACCACCGAGCCATCCACCAGCCCGCCCCCGAGCACCCGGTCCAGCTCGCCGGAGGCCGTGGAAAAGCGCGGCAGTTCTTCAATGCTGACTTCGGCCAGGGTCTTGAGCTGGGCCTGTTGCCCGGTCCAGCCGGTACGGCCGCTGGGCGGCGCTGCAGCCCCGCTTTCAACGATGGTTTCGACCAGGGTGTTCCAGACGCCGCACTCGCCGCACTGCCCGGCCCACTTGGGAAAGGTTGCGCCGCACTCGGTGCAGCCGTAAATGCGCTTGGGCTTGGCCATCTGAACTCCACGGAAAAACCGCGATGATAGCCCACTGAGCCTGGATCAGCGCGCTACCGGCATGCGGATTTCGCCATTGACCAGCCGGGCGGCACTGTTGCCTGCCGTGTCTTCGGCATTCAGGTCGGCGCCTTTACGGGACAAGTCATTGAGCAGCTCAACGCGCTTGAACAGTCCCGCATACATGGCCGCCGTCTGCCCTGCACCATTGCGCTGATCGGGGTTGCAGTCAGTCGCCATCAGGCGATGGGCAATCTTGAGTTCGCCCTTGAAAATCGCGCCCATCAGGGCTGTGTTGCCGCGTTTGTCCTGCACACAGGCATTGGCGCCGGCCTTGAGCAAATGCTCCACCGCCTCGGGCTGGCCGTTGTAGGCTGCCAGAATCAGCGCGGTATAGCCTTTGCTGTCTTGAATATCGAGGGTGTAACCGGATTCGATAAAGGTATCGATGATCGCCACATCGCCTCGGCGGGCGGCGTCGAAATAGTAATCCTGAAGCTGGACCCGGACATCGGGACCGTCAGCCAGGCTCAGGCCGCTGACCAACATCAAGGCCAGGGAAATGAAAATACGCATGGTGCTCACCTGAATCAAAAGCCCCTCACCCTGGCCCTCTCCCAAAGGGAGAGGGGACTGACCGCGTGCGTATTCAAAATCACCGCAAATCAGCTCCCTCTCCCTCCGGGAGAGGGTTGGGGTGAGGGTCAGAGGTTAATCCGCCAGTTTGGCAGCCAGCGCTTTGACCCGGCTCAGATCGCCTTTGGCCACTTTGGCGACACCAGTGCCGTACTCGGGGTCAGCCTTGTAAAGGAACGACAGGATGATGTGCTTGCTTTCATCATCGGTTGTCGCCAGCGAGCCGCCGAAGCTTTCAATCAGGTCCTGACGCTCTTTCTTGCTGTATGAGCGGTACAAGTCACCGGCCTGCTTGAAGTTTTGCTCACGCTGGATCTTCGCCTGCTGCGTAGTACCCGACAGCGCCATTTCGCTGTAGCGCGCGGCTTGCGGCTCTTCACGCGGCATCAGGCGGCTCGGCTGGTAGTTCACACCCGAGGTGGTGTGGCCCAGGTTCATCGCACCATCCTGATTGCCATTGTTTACCGCGACACGAGGAGCGTTGATCGGCAATTGCATGGCATTTGCGCCCAAACGGTACATCTGGGTATCGGCATAGGAGAACACCCGACCTTGCAGCAAACGGTCTTCGGAAGGCTCGATGCCTGGCACCAGGTTGGCCGGGGCCATAGCGACCTGCTCGGTTTCCTGGAAGACATTGGCCGGGTTGCGGTTCAGGACCATTTGCCCGACTTTACGCTCTGCCACGTTCGGCCAGATCTTGGTGGCATCCAACGGATCAAAGTCGAAGGTCTTCAGCTCTTCAGGCTTGAGCACCTGCACATACAGATCCCACTTGGGGAAGTCGCCCTTGTTGATATGCGTGACCAGATCGTTGGTCATGTGGCTGTAGTCCTGGCCCTGAACCTGCGTCACTTGTTTCGGGTCAAGGTTGTTCAGCCCCTGCAGGCTTTTCCAGTGGAACTTCACATAGCGCACTTCCCCCTTGGCGTTGACCAGTTTGTACGCATGCACGCCGTTACCGTCCATTTCGCGGTAGCTGGCCGGGGTACCTGCGTTGGAGTACAGCTCGGTCAGCGTGCGTGTGGCTTCCGGTACATGAGAGAAGAAGTCGAAGCGGCGTGAGTCGTCATCCAGATTAGTACGCGGGTCAGGCTTGAAGGCGTGAACCATGTCCGGGAACTTGATTGCATCACGGATAAAGAAGGTGGGGAAATTGTTGCCCACCAGGTCCCAGTTGCCGTCTGCGGTGTAGAACTTGGTCGCGAAACCGCGCGGGTCGCGCAGGGTTTCTGGCGAGTGAGCGCTGTGGACAACGGCCGAGAAACGCACAAATACCGGGGTGGTTTCGCCCTTGGCAAACACTTTGGCCTTGGTCAGGTCGCTCAGGTCATTGGTCACGGTAAACGTACCGTGAGCGCCGGTGCCGCGAGCATGCACAACACGCTCCGGGATGCGTTCGCGGTCAAAGCGCTGCAGCTTTTGCAGCAATTGCACGTCTTGCAGGAGCACCGGGCCATTGGCCCCGGCGGTTTGCGAGTTCTGGTTATCACCGACAGCGGCACCGTTGTCACGGGTCAACGTGGCGGCCTGGGCCGTAACCGACAGCAGGCTGGCGCTTAATACACACAGCAGGCGGCGCTGTGAAAGCGCGCCGAAGCCTAGGGGGGTGGTCATGCGAAAGTCCTCTGGTTATTGGTTGCGCTATGGGGCGCTGACCAAAGGCTAGAGGCCTGCGAGGCAAATTCTAAATAGAAAGGTCTCAAGCCGGCCATTGAGAAAAAGGTCTGGTATTGAACCCTTCAATCGCGTAATGAGCGCCGATAGAAAACTTCTGACGGTCAAGCGGGTCGATTGCTTACCCGCAAACAGCTGCGCGGGCAAGATCAGCCATGCTGATTTACACTGCACCCACCAACCTCATCTGTAACAAGGAATAACCTATGGGCGTGATAAGTGAGTTCAAGGCCTTCGCGGTCAAAGGGAACGTGGTCGATATGGCCGTCGGTATTATCATCGGCGCGGCATTCGGCAAAATCGTTTCGTCCTTTGTGGGGGACGTTGTCATGCCACCGCTGGGGTTGTTGATTGGCGGGGTGGACTTCAGTGACCTGGCCATTACCCTGAAAGCCGCAGCTGGCGATGCGCCAGCAGTGGTGGTGGCCTACGGCAAATTCATCCAGAGCGTGATCGACTTTATTATCGTCGCGTTCGCTATCTTTATGGGTGTAAAGGCAATCAACCGCCTGAAACGCGAAGAGGCAGTCGCTCCGAGCGCACCGCCACTGCCTTCCAAAGAAGAAGAACTACTGGGCGAAATTCGCGACTTGCTAAAAGTTCAGAATAACCGGCCATAAGTGCTCAATATAAACAACGGCGCCCTTTGGGGCGCCATTGTTTTTTTGATGTCAAACACAATACAAACAACTACCAATAGTTCTCAACTGCAACTTGTCCTGGCCGACGGCTCAGACTCAATTGCATGTTGCGCGCCTTGAGCAACTTGCGCGTGTCATCGATCATTTGCGGGTTGCCACACAACATGACCCGTGAGTGTTCACTGCAGAGCGCAATGCCTGCAGCCTGTTCAAGCTCGCCATTTTCAATCAGCGCAGTCAGGCGCCCGTTCAATGCACCGGGAACCTGTTCCCGGGTAACAATCGGTATATAGACCAATTTGTGCGCATACTCGGCCAGGTATTCACGGCTGCATAACCCGGCGATCAGTTCCTGATAGGCCAGCTCGCAGGCATGGCGAGCGCTGTAAACCAGCACGATACGCTCGAATTTTTCCCACACTTCAAAATCCTGCAGGATCGACAGAAACGGCGCGATACCCGTTCCGGTGGCCAGTAACCACAAGTCACGGCCGTCGACAAAGCGGTCCAGGGTCAGAAAACCGAAGGCCTGACGCTCCACCAGCAAGGTGTCGCCAATTTCCAGGCGATTGAGTTCACTGGTAAATTCCCCGCCTGGCACCACGATCGAAAAAAACTCCAGAAACTCGTCATGGGGTGACGAAACCATTGAATAAGCGCGCCACACCGTGCTGCCATCGGCCTTGGTCACCCCCAGCCTGGCGAACTGCCCGGCGCGAAAGCGAAACCCCGGATCGCGTGTGGTACGCAGGGTGAACAGGCTGGGCGTCAGCGGCGTGACGTCGAGGATCGTCTGCTGGGTGAATTTTTCTGCACTGGCAGTCATGGGGCACTCCATTGGCGAATCTCCCTAGTGTCGCGCAAAGGCGCGCCGAGAAACACCGATGGTTTGTGCTGGCTTTGCGACACCTTGGCGCGTCGCAAACACGGGGGCAAAGGCAGGCCGGGCGAGAGTGACGCCATGCAGGTTCAGGCGCCAGCCCTATTAATCATCCGGCGACTGCTATATACAGGCACTCAAAAATGCATAACTAAATACGCCCTGCAAGTGCTTCAGCCCCACTTATACCCCAATAGATTCTCATGCAGCAAAAGCAACTTATTAAATACTTAGCAATATCTGAAACAGCACCTAAAATGAACTTATCACCCCCCCAAACATCACCACCCACTGACTGGCGGGCCGTAGGAGCGCCTTATGACTTCACATCATTTAATCAGCCAAACTCCCCCTGCTGTTTGCAGAAGCGAGGCGGAAATTTGTTCAGACACACTCAAACGGATAGAAGAGTACGGCTTTGACTTTTTTTTCTTCCGAATGATCCCTAGGCTTGGGAATATCACAACGAATAGTAAAGTAATAACAAACTATCCAAATGATTATGTAGAGCGGTATGAAAAAGGTGCTTTCACTCATAAGAATCCACTTGTAAACCACTGCCAACTGTCGATTGCGCCCATCCTCTGGAGCAGCGATATTTTTCGCGAAGCCCCTGATCAATGGAAAGCCACGCAAACCTTCGGGCTGACGTATGGATGGTCGCAGTCGGTGCACGACCCCAATGGTGTGGTGAGCATGCTGAGCCTTGCCAGAAGCAGCCATCCGGTGACCGAAGGCGAATTTTTCGAGAAAGCCGCCAAAGTATTGTGGCTCTGTAACCAGCTGCACAGTGCCATGCTCGAACGTTGCCACCTGCATCACCGGCTGGAGATTCATATCATCCGCCTATCGTGCCGCGAGCTGGAGGTATTGAAGTGGACTGCCGACGGTAAAATTGCCTCCGACATCGGCATGATTTTGGGCCTGAGCACCCGGACCGTGAACTTCCATATCAGCAGCGCCATGAAAAAACTGGGTGCCAACAACAAAACCTCGGCGGTAGTCATGGCGGCCAAGTCAGGCCTGTTGTAAACCCGCCCTGCCCAGCGGCAATAAACGCATCAGGTAATCTGCGGTAAAAAAAAGTAAAATCACGGCCACCTGTAAAACCCACGGACTCTTCTGCTTGCCCGGCGCCCTCAGGGCCAGGCCACGCAACAGTTGATTCCTCAGAGTTTGTATAAATGCCCGTGCTAGAAAGCCCTTTCGCCCAACTTCGTCTGATCCGCCAACCCGAGCAGCAAAATGAGCCCTTGCAGGCTTTTGATGCGGCGGATGAGTATTTGCTTAATCACTTGGCCGAACAGGCGCTGCCCGAAAATAGCCGGGTGCTGGTGCTCAATGACAGTTTTGGGGCCTTGGCGGTCAGCCTGGTCGGGACCTTGCAGGTCACCAGCAGCAGTGACTCTTTCCTGGCCATGCAAGCACTGGAAAAAAACCTGGTGCGCAATGGCCATGCCTACGATGCAGTCACGATCATCCCGGCCAGCGAGCCGTTGGTCGGCCCCTTCGACTGTGTGCTGGTACGTGTGCCAAAAACCCTGGCGTTGCTTGAAGAGCAATTGATCCGCCTGCAAGGCCAACTGGCACCGGGCGCCCAAGTGATCGCGGGGGCGATGGTCAAACACCTGCCTCGCGCCGCTGGCGACCTGCTGGAACGCTATATCGGTCCGATGCACGCTTCGCTGGCGGTCAAGAAGGCCCGCCTGCTGATCGCCACTGCGCAGGGCCTGGGGCCCTTTACCTCGCCGTACCCTACCCGCTACACGCTGGACAGGCCGGCCATCGAGCTGCTTAACCACGCCAACGTGTTCTGCCGCGAAGACCTGGATATCGGCACCCGGGCGTTCCTGCCGCACCTGCCGAAAAACCTGGGCTCGGCCCGGGTCGCCGACCTGGGCTGTGGCAACGGGGTGCTGGCCATTGCCAGTGCCCTGGCCAACCCGCAGGCACAGTACACGTTGGTCGATGAGTCATTTATGGCCGTGCAGTCTGCGCGTGAAAACTGGCAGGCGGCGCTGGGCGATCGTGAAGTGACTGTGCGGGCTGATGACGGGCTGGCAAGCCAGGCGCCGGACTCACTGGACGTGGTGCTGTGCAATCCGCCGTTTCACCAGCAACAAGTGGTCGGGGACTTTCTGGCCTGGCGCATGTTCCAGCAAGCGCGTGAAGCGCTGGTCGTGGGCGGCGCACTGTATATCGTCGGCAACCGCCATCTGGGCTATCACAGCAAGCTGGCCAAGCTGTTCCGTGGCGTCGAGCAAGTGGCCGCCACGCCCAAGTTCGTGATCCTCAAGGCGCGCAAGTAAGGCAGACCCACAGGTTTTGCGATGCCCGTCCATGTGGGAGCGGGCTTGCCCGCGATAGCATCACCTCAACCTGCCTGACTCACCGCAGCGCCTGCATCGCAGGCAAGCCAGCTCCCACAGGTTTGGCGATGCCCATCCATGTGGGAGCGGGCTTGCCCGCGATAGCATCACCTCAACCTGCCTGACTCACCGCAGCGCCTGCATCGCAGGCAAGCCAGTTCCCACAGGTTTGGCGATGCCCATCCATGTGGGAGCGGGATTGCCCGCGATAGCATCACCTCAACCTGCCTGACTCACCGCAGCGCCTGCATCGCAGGCAAGCCAGCTCCCACAGGTTTTGCGATGCCCGTCCATGTGGGAGCGGGATTGCCCGCGATAGCATCACCTCAACCTGCCTGACTCACCGCAGCGCCTGCATCGCAGGCAAGCCAGCTCCCACAGGTTTTGCGATGCCCATCCATGTGGGAGCGGGCTTGCCCGCGATAGCATCACCTCAACCTGCCTGACTCACCGCAGCGCCTGCATCGCAGGCAAGCCAGCTCCCACAGGTTTTGCGATGCCCATCCATGTGGGAGCGGGCTTGCTCGCGATAGCATCACACCGACAAAATCCAGCCGAAAAAAAACCCGCCGAAGCGGGTCATAAAACCGTAGCCGCAAGGCAACGGGATGGGAAGTCAGTGGCTTTTCATGCCTGCCGCCGTCATAAACATGCGGATCAGCCAGGCAAATACAGCCAGGGTGGCCACACTGCCGGTCCAGATCACCAGCAGCCAGCCAATGCGTTGCCATAAAGGCTTCTTTTCGCACTCTTGCACGTCGTGTAGATAATCCTTGCCAGCCATGTCGGGCCTCCTCTTGGGGAAAAGGCTGTGGCCCTCGGGCCACAGCGGCACTTGCTACTAGTGATAACCGTCTTCGTGGGTGACCTTGCCGCGGAACACGTAGTAGCTCCAGAAGGTGTAGCCCAGAATGAACGGGATGATAAACAGCGTACCCACCAGCATGAAGCCCTGGCTTTGCGGCGGTGCCGCCGCATCCCAGATCGAGATCGAAGGCGGGATGATATTCGGCCACAGGCTGATGCCCAGGCCGCTGTAACCCAGGAAGATCAGCACCAGGGTCAACAGGAACGGCGTGTAGTGTGCCTTGCGCGCAATTGCCTTGATCAAACCGTACATGGTCACCAGCACCAGGATCGGTACCGGCAGGAACCAGAACAGGTTCGGCAGGGTAAACCAGCGAGCGGCAATGTCAGTGTGCGCCAGCGGCGTCCACAGGCTGACCACACCCATCAATGCCAGCACGGCCAGTGCCAAAGGACGACCCAGCTTGTGCATGCGCTCTTGCAGCTCGCCTTCGGTTTTCATGATCAGCCAGGTGCAACCCAGCAAGGCATAAGCCACGATCAGGGCAATACCGCAGAACACCGTGAACGGTGACAGCCAGTCCAGCCCGCCACCGGCGTACTGGCGGTTGACGACCGGCAGGCCATCAATAAAGGCCCCCAGCGCCACGCCCTGGAAGAAGGTCGCCACCAGCGAACCGCCAATAAAGGACTTGTCCCAGATATGGCGTTTTTCCGGGCGCGCCTTGAAGCGGAACTCAAAGGCCACGCCGCGGAAGATCAGGCCCATCAGCATCAGGATCAGCGGCAGGTACAACGCCGACAACACTACCGAATAGGCCAGCGGGAAGGCGCCGAACAACGCTGCGCCGCCCAGTACCAGCCAGGTTTCGTTACCGTCCCAGACAGGGGCGACTGTGTTCATCATCACATCGCGGTCTTTCTCGCCCTTGATAAAGGGGAAGAGGATGCCGATCCCGAGGTCGAAACCGTCCATGACCACATACATCATGATCCCGAAGATGATGATGATTGCCCAGATAAGTGGCAGATCAATACCCATGACTCAATTCCCCTTAGTCAGGCTGTCGCTGTGGCCTTCATCTGTACCCTCATGGGCCGCAGACAGAGGACGGGCAGGCGTGCGTTGCTGGCCTGGGCCACCGTGGGTGTCGTCATCGCCTTCGTGAGTGATCGGGCCCTTGCGTACCAGACGCATCATGTAGCCCAGACCCACGCCGAACAGCGAGAAATACACCAGTACGAACATGACCAGCGTGATGCTCATTTGCGTGACGCTATGGTTGGACGAAGCATCCGCGGTGCGCATCAGCCCGTAGACCACCCACGGTTGACGACCAATCTCGGTGGTGAACCAGCCCGCGAGGATCGCGATCAGGCCCGATGGCCCCATCCACAGCACCAGGCGCAGGAACCAGCGGTTCTCGTACAACGTGCCACGCTTGCGCAGCCACACACTCCACAGGCCGATAAAGATCATCAGCATGCCCAGCGCAACCATGATGCGGAAGGTAAAGAACACGATGGTCGAGTTCGGGCGATCCGCCGCCGGGTAGTCCTTCATCGCCGGGATTTGCTTGTCCAGGCTATGGGTCAGGATCAGGCTGCCCAGGTACGGCACCTCGATCTTGTAGTCCGTGGTCTCGGTTTTCATGTTGGGAATACCGAACAGGATCAGCGGCGTTGGCTCACCCGGCTTGTTTTCCCAGTGGCCTTCGATCGCGGCGATTTTCACCGGCTGATACTCAAGGGTATTCAGGCCGTGGGCATCACCGATAAAGGCCTGCACCGGTGCAACCACCAGGGCCATCCACATCGCCATCGAAAACATGCGACGAATGGCCGGCGTGTTGCGACCGCGCAACAGGTGCCAGGCGGCCGAAGCACCGACGAAAAACGCCGTGGCAACAAAGGCAGCCGTGGCCATGTGGGCCAGGCGGTAGGGGAACGACGGGTTGAAAATCACCGCCAGCCAGTCCACCGGAATAACCCGGCCATCAATGATTTCGAAGCCTTGAGGGGTCTGCATCCAGCTGTTGGAGGCCAGGATCCAGAAGGTCGAAATCAGCGTGCCGATGGCCACCATGACGGTCGAGAAAAAGTGCATCCCGCGACCGACGCGGTTCCAGCCAAACAACATGACCCCCAGAAAACCTGCTTCGAGGAAGAATGCGGTGAGTACTTCATAGGTCAGTAGTGGCCCGGTAACAGCACCGGCGAAGTCCGAGAACCTCGACCAGTTGGTACCGAACTGGTAGGCCATGACCAGGCCCGACACTACGCCCATGCCAAAGTTGACGGCGAATATCTTCGACCAAAAGTGGTACAGGTCGCGGTAGGTGTCGTCACGGGTTTTCAGCCACATGCCTTCGAGCACCATCAGATAACTGGCGAGACCGATGGTAATGGCGGGAAAAAGAATGTGGAACGACACGGTAAACGCGAACTGAATTCGGGCGAGATCGAGAGCCTCCAAACCGAACATAAGTCTTCCTCTATCAGGTATCAGGTCGTTGGGGACACAGGCATCGCGCCTGTATCCAACTACCCTCGCAAGCCGTGGCCGCAGCGAATCGGTGCCCGCTTTTTATCCACAACCGTAAGGGATCTGGCCGGCTGGCCACCCAGATAAAACCCGAAGGGCTTTGATCTGGATCAAGCATGGATGAAAGAGTAGTCCATTCCTGACACACGGCTAATGTGGTTTGTTGTCGCGTGACATGATGCCTCAGCCCTTGATATAGACCGTTGCAAGAAGTGCAGGGAATCGACGCAAGCCCGCAATGCGGACCTTGGCTGATGTGATGTTTTGAGTCATTTCTTGTTACAAAACAGTGATAATCTCGACCTCCCCTGCCCTCGACCACGATCTGCCTACATGACCAGCCAGCCTCTTCTGCTTCGCCATCATCGGCCATTTGTGGCCTTCTGGTTTGCCCGTATCTTTACCGCCAGTGCGTTTCAAATGCTCACCGTGGCCATTGGCTGGAACCTTTACCAGCTCACCGGCAATGTGATGGACCTGGGTTGGGTGGGCTTGATCGAGTTCGCCCCGCGCCTGCTGTTTATGCTGCACACCGGGCATGTGGCCGACCGCTACGACCGGCGCCGGGTGGCGGCCGTGTGCCAGTCGCTACAAGCAATGATTGCCCTGACACTGGCCATCAGCAGCGCCAGCGACCATATCACCCGGGAAATGATCTTTATCCTGGCGTTTTTGCTGGGTGCTGCCCGCTCCTTCGAAATGCCCGCCACCCAGGCGCTGCTGCCTTCGATTGTGCCGGTGGAACTGTTCCCCCGGGCCGTGGCGGCGGCACAGGCGGCGCAGCAATCGGCCACCATCGTTGCCCCGGCATTTGGTGGCCTGCTGTATGCTTTTGGCAGCGTGTGGGTGTATGGCCCGAGCGTGGCGCTGTACTTGATTGCCGCACTGTTGATGAGCACCCTGCCCGCCCGTCAGTTGCCGCTGAACAAGGCCAAGGCCACGCTGGACTCGCTGCTGGCGGGCATCCGCTTTATCCGCAGCCGTCCGGACGTGCTGGGGGCCATCTCCCTGGACCTGTTTGCCGTGCTGTTGGGCGGCGCCACGGCGCTGCTGCCGGTGTTTGCCAAGGATATTCTGCTGACCGGCCCCTGGGGCTTGGGCATGTTGCGCTCGGCACCTGCCATCGGCGCCTTGCTGATGTCACTGTGGCTGGCCAGGTTTCCGGTGGAGCGCAAGGTGGGGCGCGTGATGTTTACCGCCGTGGGCGTGTTCGGGGTCGCAACCATCGCGTTTGGCCTGTCGACCTCCTTCTGGTTCTCGTTGGCGGTGCTGGTGGTACTGGGCGCGGCAGACATGATCAGCATGGTGATCCGCGCCTCGTTTGTGCAACTGGAGACCCCGGACGAGATGCGTGGCCGGGTAAGCGCGGTCAATGGTCTGTTTATCGGCGCCTCCAATCAACTGGGGGAATTTGAATCCGGGGCCACCGCCCACTGGCTGGGCACCGTGCCGGCCGTAGTGCTGGGCGGTGTCGGCACGCTGGTTGTTACCGGCCTGTGGATAAAATTGTTCCCGGGGTTGGCCAATCGGGACCGGATGGTGGAGCAAAAGCCTTGATCACAGCTACCTTGTGGGAGCGGGCTTGCTCGCGATAGGAGCGGCGCGTTTGGCCTGATACGCCGCAGCGATCCAATCGCGAGCAAGCCCGCTCCCACAGAAGGTTTCACCTTATATATAGCTTCACACTCAGCCGGTTGTGCGGTGGTACCAGTGAGCTGTTACTGAACTGGAACCAGCCGCCGTCCTTGTTACCCAGGTCAAAGGTATACACATGCCCCACCGTGGTGCCTGCCCCGTTGCAGGCCACCAGCCCCTCGCCCTGATTGCACACCGGTGACCGTACGCCATCCACTTCCTGGCCATCCAGTGTCACATTCGGCTGGCCGCCGTAGCCGCGCTCCAGCACATACACCTTGATATGCGGGCCGTTATGATCGCAGCGGGTCTGCTCGCGGCCATCCGATACATCCTCTACAGCACAGGAAACAGACGCTACCTTGAGAATTTCCAGGGTACTCAAGGGCATTGCTGGCGCGGCGCTGACGGCAGCACTCAGGAAAAGGCCAAAAAAGACTGATACATGTTTGATGAAGTGCTTCATGGGTCCCTCCGAAAACTGGCACGCAGTATGCCTGCCACATCAAGGTTATAAAACATGGCCCCGCAGGGTAACCAAAGCAGCCATATCCACGAGCTGCTGGTATGATGCGCGGCTTTTTCCAACAGACAGAAAATCTTCAGGCGGTCCGCGCCTGTGCTTTGCTGTTGAAAACGATTTAATCACGGCGCATTTGGCGCCACGGGGACTGGCATGCTGGAAAGGCTGTTTCAACTCAAAGCACACAACACCAATGTGCGTACCGAGATTCTTGCGGGTATCACCACCTTCCTGGCGATGGCCTACATCCTGTTCGTAAACCCGAGCATCCTCGGCGAGACCGGCATGGACAAGGGCGCCGTATTTGTTGCCACCTGCCTGGCAGCGGCCATCGGCTCGGCGGTGATGGGCATCATCGCCAACTACCCGATTGCACTGGCACCGGGCATGGGCCTGAACGCCTTCTTCACCTACACCGTGGTGCTGCACATGGGCCATACCTGGCAAGTAGCGCTGGGTGCGGTGTTTATCTCGGCGGTGTTGTTCTTCCTGTTGTCGATCTTTCGCATCCGCGAATGGATCATCAACAGCATCCCGCTGCCGCTGCGCTCGGCCATTGCCGCCGGTATCGGCCTGTTTTTGGCACTGATCGCCCTGGGTAACGCCGGCATCGTGGTTGCCAACAAGGCCACCCTGGTGGGCATGGGCGACCTGGCCCAGCCAAAAGTGATCCTCGCCTCCCTGGGCTTTGCCCTGATCGTGGCCCTTGAAGCGATGAAAGTGCGCGGCGCGGTGCTGATCGGCATCCTGGCCGTGACCATTGCCTCCATCGCCATGGGCGTAACCGATTTCGGTGGCGTGATGTCGATGCCGCCTTCGCTGGCCCCGACCTTCCTGCAACTGGACATCAAGGGTGCCCTGGACATCGGCCTGATCAGCGTGATCTTCGCCTTCCTGTTCGTTGACCTGTTCGACAACTCCGGCACCCTGATCGGTGTCGCCAAGCGCGCGGGCCTGATGGGCAAAGACGGCCACATGCCGAAAATGGGCCGTGCCCTGATCGCAGACAGCACCGCAGCCATGGCCGGTTCGCTGCTGGGCACTTCGACCACCACCAGCTACATCGAGTCGGCAGCAGGCGTGAGCGCCGGCGGCCGTACCGGCCTGACCGCCATCGTGGTCGGCATCATGTTCCTGCTGGCGCTGTTCTTCTCGCCATTGGCCGCCAGTGTTCCCGCCTTCGCCACCGCGCCTGCGCTGATGTTCGTGGCCGTGCTGATGATGAGCGGCCTGGCCGAAATCGACTGGGAAGACATCACCGTGGCCGCTCCGGTGGTGATCACCGCCCTGGCCATGCCGTTCACTTACTCCATTGCCAGCGGCATCGCCTTCGGCTTTATTTCCTGGACTGTGATCAAGCTGCTGTCGGGCCGCGCCCGTGAACTGAATGCGCCGCTGATCATTCTGTCGATTCTGTTTGTGGTCAAGCTAGGTTGGTTTCCTGCATGAGTGCCTTGCCGTTTGATTCTGCTACTTACGCCGTAGAGCTTGAAGCCAAGGCCAATCGCCTGCGCGAACTGCTGGCGCCTTTCGATGCACCTGAGCCTCAGGTGTTCGATTCGCCGCTGAAGCATTTCCGCCTGCGGGCCGAGTTCCGCCTGTGGCGTGAAGGGGGCGACCGTCATTACGCGATGTTCGCCCAGGACGACAAACGTACGCCGATCCTGATCGAAGACTTCCCGATCGCCAGCCTGCGTATCAACCAACTGATGCCCCAGCTCAAGGCCGCCTGGCAAGCCAGCTCGGCCCTGAGCCACAAGCTGTTCCAGGTGGAGTTCCAGACCACCCTGGCCGGCGATGCGATGGTCACTTTGTGCTATCACCGCCCGCTGGACGAGCACTGGCAAACCGCCGCCGAGCAATTGGCCAAAGACCTCGATATCAGCGTGATTGGCCGCTCCAAGGGCAAGCGCAGCGTGATTGGTCGCGACCATGTGGTCGAGAAGCTCGAAGTGGCGGGTCGCACCTTTACTTATCAACAACCTGAAGGCGCGTTCACCCAGCCTAACGGTACGGTCAACCAGAAGATGCTCAACTGGGCGTATGACGCCCTAGGTGAGAAGTCGGACGATTTGCTGGAGCTGTATTGCGGCAACGGCAACTTCACCCTGCCGCTGGCCACCCGCGTGCGCAAAGTGCTGGCCACTGAAATCAGCAAGACGTCGGTGTATGCGGCGCTAAACAACCTGCGCGACAACGCTGTGGATAACGTCACGCTGGTGCGCTTGTCGGCTGAAGAACTGACCGAAGCCCTCAATGAAGTGCGCCCGTTCCGTCGCTTGCAGGGTATTGACCTGAAAAGCTACGACTTCGGCAGCGTCTTCGTCGACCCGCCGCGTGCGGGCATGGACCCGGACACCTGCGAGCTGACCCGTCGTTTCGACAATATCCTGTATATCTCGTGTAACCCGCTGACATTGGCCGAGAACATCGCCCAACTGCACGATACCCACCGTATCGAGCGTTGCGCGGTATTTGACCAGTTCCCGTGGACGCACCATATGGAATCGGGTGTGTTGCTGGTTCGTCGGTAGGCGTCGACTGCATCGCGGGCAAGCCCGCTCCCACAGGATCAGCATAATACCTGTGGGAGCGGGCTTGCCCGCGTTGGCCACGCCGCAATATGGCTATGTTTAATGGGCTCGAAAATACCCCGCCACCTGCCGCAAATCCCCCTCGTTTAACACCCCCGCGTAATACCTCAGCTGCACCCGTGCCAATAAATAGGCATAGCGCGCCTCGGCCAGATCCCGCCTGGCACTGAACAGTTGCTGCTCAGCATCCAGCACATCCAGATTGACCCGCTCGCCGCCACTCACACTTTTCTGCGTCGCCTGCACCAGAGCACCGGCAGACGCCACCGCCATTTCATAGGCCCGCACCTTGGCCGCCGCACTGCTATTGAGGTTGTACTGCTTGCGCAGGTCCACCAGCGTGCTGGCTGTTTGCGCGTCCAGTTCATACTGGGCCTGGGACAATTGCCGCGCGGCCTGGCGGGTCGATGCCGACACCGATCCCCCCGCAAACAACGGCACGGTGAGCTGAATGCCGACACTGTTGGTGTCGTATTTCTGGTTATAGGTGCTCTCGGAGTCAGAACTGGTCTGACGGCTGCTGGCATACAAGCTGAGTTTGGGCAGATGCCCGGCCCGCTTGCGCTCCACCTCGTACTCGGCCGAGGTCAGCGCATGATGCTGCGACGCCAGCTCCGGGTTATTGGCCAGGGCCAGCTCGCGCCAGCTTTCAAAGCGCTGCGGCTCCAGCGGCGCAATCGCAAAGTGTGCCGCCAGCGGGGCCAATTGCTCGATCTGCAACGGCTCGCCTAGCATCGCCTCCAGCTCTCGCAGGGCTGCGTCCTGGTTGTCCTGCGCCTCGATTTCTTCGGCCACCGCCATGCTCAGACGTGCCTGGGTTTCCAGCACATCGGTGCGGGTGCCCTCGCCGCCCTTGAGCAATCGCTGGTTAAGCTGCAAACGCTCGGCAAAAGCACGCTTTTGCGCGCGGCTCAGTTCAATGCGCTCTTGCGCCAGCAAGGCCTGGCTATAGGCATTGAGCAGCCGCACCGCCAGGTACTGGCTTTTGCTGCGAAAGCGCTCATCAGAAAACAACGCCTGCGCCGCACCCTGCCGGAATCGTGCGTAGGCTTCGTAGTCCAGCAGCGGTTGCTGCAAGGTCAAGGTCGCCGCGTAACTGCGGTAATCGCGATCGGTCCGGGTGCTGGCCTGGGTAACTTCAGACTCGTTGCGTGAGTTGCTGTAGTTCCACGACAGGGTCGGCAGCAAGGCGGAGCGGCCCAGGGCGCGGTTCTCCTCACCGGCGGCACGCTCTTCGATGGCCGCCTGAAAGGTCGGGTCATTGCGCACGGCCAAATCGTAGGCGTCCAGCAACCCCAATGCCTGCACCGGCCCCGCGCACACCATCAATAATCCACATAAAAACGGGCGCACGGTCATTCTTCCACCAATGCCATGTGGGTGCGGTCGAGCAGCGGCTTGAACAGGTAATTGAGCATCGAGCGCTCGCCCGTGCGCACGAAGGCCTCAACCGGCATGCCCGGGCGAATCTGCAACCCGGCCAACTGGGCCATGCCCGCCTCGCTCACCTGGGCACGCAGCGTGTAATACGGCTCGTCCGTGCGCTCGTCCACTTGGCGATCTGCCGATACCAGCGTCACTTCGCCCGCCACCCGCGGCGTGGTGCTCTGGCTAAAGGCGGAGAACATCAGCTCCACCGGCAACCCGGCGTGCACCTTGTCGGCCAGCTCGACCGGCACCCGGGCCTCGACCAGCAGGGGCTCGCCCTGGGGCACGATTTCCATCAGCGCCTGGCCGGGCTTGATCACCCCGCCTTCGGTGAACACGTCCAGGCCCACCACAATCCCGGCCACCGGCGCACGCAACTGGCTGTTGGCCAGTTCAAACTCGGCCGATGCCAGCCGATTGCGCAGGTCCTCTGTTCGTACCCGGGTATCGGCCAACTGCGTACGCACTTCCTTTTGATATTCCTCAGCCAGTTGCCGAATTTTCAGACGCATCTCCAGCACTTGTCGCTGCAACTGGCCGATACGGCCGTAGTCTTCACTGATGGAACCCAGCACCTGGGCGTACACTCGTTCGCTGTCCAGCAGGCGGTTGCGCGGGATATAGCCTTCGCGGGCCAACTCACGCAAACCTTGCAACTGCTCGGCCAGGGCCGTGCGTTGCAGCACCTTGCTGGCCTGGGAGTCACGCACCCCACGCAGCTGCGCCTCGGCACCCGCGATGCTTTCATCGATGCCTTGCTGATCCAGCAATAACGCCTGACGCCGGCTATCGAACAATTGCCGTTGCAATGCCAGGCTGGACGCCACCTCCGGCTCGGCGGCCAATGCCGTCAACTCGACGGGAAAACTCACACTGGCCACACCGTCGCGCTCGGCATCAAGCCGCGCTTCACTGGCCAGCGAGCCATAAAACTGGCTGCGCAAAGATTGGGCCTGGCCCAGCAGCGGGGTTTCCTTCAAGCGAATCAGCACCTGGCCTGCGGCCACCTTGTCACCGTCGCGCACGTCGATGCGCTCAACAATCCCGCCACTGGGGTGCTGCACCACTTTGCGATGCCCCGAAACCATCACCTTGCCTGACACCGCGACGCCTTTATCCAGCGGCGCCAGCGCCGCCCAGCCGAGAAACCCGAGAAAACCACCAAGCATCAACATCCAGCCCAGGCGTGAATAGCGTGTGTCATCCAGTTGCAGCACATTGCTGTCGCCAACGGCCTTGGCGTTCAACTGCGTCATGCCTTGTTCGCCTCTGCCGTACCCAACCGGTAGCTCACATTCATCGCTGGTTTGGCCGCCGCAGGTTTAGCTGCAGCGGGTGCGCCTAGCACCTTGGCCGTCGGGCCAAAGGCTTGCAACTGGCCCTCGCGCAGAATCAGCAGTTGATCGGTGAGGGTCAGCACATTGGGTTTGTGGGTGATCAAAATCAGGGTTCGCTTGTGCTGTTTGAGCTGGACAATGGCCTGCAACAAGGCCTGCTCCCCGGCTTCATCGAGGTTGGAATTGGGTTCGTCGAGCACGATCACCGCAGGCAGGCCGTACAACGCGCGGGCCAGGCCGATGCGCTGCTTCTGCCCGCCGGACAGCCCGGCGCCACCCTCGCCCAGGCGCGTTTCGTAACCTTCGGGCAATTGCAGAATCAGCTGATGTACCCCCGCCAGTTGCGCGGCGGCCAGTACCTTGTCGGCATCCACCTCGGCAAAGCGTGCGATGTTTTGCGCGATGGTGCCGGCAAACAGCTGAATGTCCTGGGGCAAATACCCCAAGTGTGGGCCAAGCTGGTGTTTGTCCCACTGCGACAGCTCGGCACCGTCCAGCCGCACCTTGCCTGCCAGCGGCTGCCATACGCCGATCAACAGCCGGGCCAGGGTCGACTTGCCACAACCGGACGGCCCGATCACGCCCAGCACCTGACCGGCCGGCAGGGTGAAACTCAGGTTGGCCAGGGTGGCGCGACGGGTGCCGGGAGCACTGGCACTCAATTGCTCCACCGCCAGCTCGCCCCGTGGCGCGGGCAATGCCATGCGCTGCGCCCGGGCCGGATAGCATTGCAGCAAGGCTTCAAGGCGCTGATAAGCCAGGCGCGCCGAGCTCCACTGCTTCCACACGCCAATCAACTGATCGATGGGGCTCAATACGCGGCCCATCAGAATGGAGCCAGCAATCATCATCCCGGCCGTGATCTGCCCTTGCACCGCCAGCAAGGCACCGAGGCCGAGCACCAGGGATTGCAGGGCCAGGCGCACGCCCTTGGACCAAGCACTGACGGTGGCGGTTTTTTCGCTGGCCAGATTCTGCTGCGCCAAAAAAGCCGTGTGCTGCGCCAGCCAACGCCCGCGCAAGGTGTCGAGCATGCCCATTGCCTCAATGGCCTCGGCATTGCGCAGATGCGCGCTGGCCTGCTGGGTGGCCTGCACCGACAACTCGCTGGCGGCTTTGAGCGGCGCTTGCGACACACGCTGGTTAACCCACGCCAGAATCATCAACAGCACCGCGCCGCCCAGGGCCAACAGCCCCAGCCAGGGGCTGAACATAAAGATCACAAACAGATACACCGGAAACCACGGCGCATCGAAAAACGCGAACAACGCATTGCCCGTCGCGAACTGGCGCAGGCTGGTGAGGTCATTCAACGCCTGCGCTGCGGCCGGGCTGCCGGTGCGCAATTGCGCCTCGAAAGCGGCGTCGTAGACGCGCTGATTCAAACGCATGTCCATCTGCGTGCCGAGGCGGATCACCACCTGGCTACGCACCCATTCCAACGCGCCCATCAGGCCAAACAGGCCGAGGATCATCAGCGTCAGCATCAACAGGGTCATTTGATTGCCCGATGCCAGCACCCGGTCATAGACCTGCAGCATGTACAGGGCCGGGGCCAGCATCAGTAAATTGATCACGGCCGAGAACAGACCAATATTGAAAAAAGCACGTTTGTAGGCCGTCAAGGCAGCCAGCATCTCGTTGGCTTTGGGCCGGGTCATGGAAAGGTTCCGAGGAAATGGGCCGAAAACCCTGTGGGAGCTGGCTTGCCTGCGATGCATAGGTCGCGGTCTGACTGCCAGACCGTGCCGATGCCATCGCGGGCAAGCCCGGCTCCCACAGGATTGGAGTTCACTGGGGTGAGCGGGAGTTACGCCGCCAGTGCCCAGTCCTGAGCCACATCCAGCACGCCCACCAGGCTGATATCAGCCGCCAGCGGTGCATCGGCGTGAGCCAGGCCAGCCGCAGCCAGCTGGTCGAAGGTCGAATCGGTGCTCAGGCCAAACCCGCTCAGCAAGTTGTTGAGCACGCCTTCCAGACCCGATACGTCGCCTTTCATCAGGCCGTAGATCACGTCCTGAACAGCGTTGCCCGCACGGCCGGCATCGCTGGCGGCAGACAGGTCGAGGCCGTTGAAGGAGGCGGTGTAGTCGCCCAGCGTGAAATCGCTGCCCTGACCGCCGCCCAGATAGTTACCCAACTGCACGTTATCCAGATTGCCCCACAAAAAGTGGTTCATGTTGTCGCCCGCGGACAGCTTAGGGTTGAACACATAATTCAAGCCATTATCGGTATCGCTCTCTGCCACGAAGGCGTAGGTCGAACCGTTAGCGCCCTGAGTTGCATATTGCTCGCCCGTCATTGCACGGCCACCTGTGTTGAAACCACCGGTATGGGCTGCACCATGATCCGCGGTGCGGAAGCCGGTCGACCACTCACTCAATACGTCTTTAACAGAAATATCGCCATACACTGAGTTGTAAGTTACCGAGATAGTCATATTTACTTTCTTCCATTGATAGATTTAGTGACAACTTGCACACGTCTGCGTGCTTTTGCTCAACACGAGCAAAATCTTTAACAACGACAGAATCGCTGTTTTTTAAAATTTGTATTCGAGCATTCCGCTCAATGTACGACCCCGAGCCAAACTCAAGTTATTGGCATCGCCCATGGCAACGAAATATGCCTCATCGGTGGCATTCTCCAGCACCAAGGTAAGATTGATATCGTTAGTGGGCCAATAACTGGCATACAGGTCATACACACTGTATTTGGGCCAAGTGGCTTGCTCGATACTGTAATAGTTATGGGCATTCATATCGGCACCGTTGCCGCGACTGTAGCGCAAGCGAATACCCGTATCCAACCGTCGCTCCAGGAAGCGCGCACCAACTGTCAAGGAGCCCCGGTCGGCGGGCATATGCGCAGCGCTGCCCATAATTCCGCCACAGGCGACATGATTATTTCTTTTATCATCATCCAGATATTCAGACTCTCTCACTCTTCTAAAGCCCATTGACCCATCAGGCTTTACATAGCGTTCCAAGTAATTTACAAACACTTTTCCGCCTTTTTTTGCATCACCCAGATAGTAGTCATTGGCACAAAAATCGTTAGCACCAATCATATGGGTATAACTCAAATTGGTATACATGCGGCCCATATCGTAATTGAGCTGATATTCAAGCCCCCTGAAGCGCGTATCATTCAAGTTATTAACGTATGCCAGATCACCAAAATTACCAATTGCAGACTCCGGCAAGCCAATACCGTACTGCATAAACGTAAAGTTTTTGATGCGATTGTCAAAGTAAGACACTTTCACGCCCAGCCGGTCATTATTAAAAAATAACGACTCTTTGAAGATATTGAAGCCCACTTCCCAGTCTCTGGACTCCTCGGCCTTCAGGTAGGGATTGGGGAATACCCGCTCTGGAGCATTACCGCCATGCGGCCGCCCTGTCATCAATACTTCAGTGACTGCTGGTGGTCGCCAGCCTTTGCCCCAGCGTGCATATAATTGAAGCCAGTCCACACCCGGCTTGATCGCAAGACCGAAGGTAGGTGAAAACTGGCCACTCTCTTCGTCCAGGTCATAGGTATCCTCGACACGCTTAGCCGGATCCAGATTAACCACCGGTACACCATTTTCATAACGAATGATTTCTTTACGGAAGATCGTCATTCCGGTCTTGCCTTCAAGATGATAACGGTCATAGCGCAAGCCACCATTGAGGGTCAGCCAGTCGTTGTAGTTGTACTCCAAATTACTGAACAGGCTGGCCATGGTGCGTTTGCCTGTAGGATTTGCGCCTTCAACATAAGGCGTGATTGTCTCACTCAGGGCCGCAACTTTATCGGTCTTGGGCTTGAAGTTGTCCTGATACATCTCCAGGCCATAATTCCAGGTCAAAAGACCGTAGGTATCGAAGTTGAAGCGTGACGTGTTCTCGCCTTGCAGCCCCCAAGTATCGGTACGGAAATAGTCCTTGTAAGGGTCGTAGTTGTTCCTTACTTCGCTCGTCTGGTGCCCGGCGTTGGAACGCACCAGTTCAGTGGTGACGTAATACAGCTTGGCCTTGAAATCGATCAGTTCGTTGTCGGGATTAAAGCTGTAGTCCAGCCCGAAGTTGGCGGTGCCCAGATTGTTCTTGCTGTGGCGGACGTAGTCATAGTCCGTCTCGTTGTTGATCGCGTAGGTCCATGAATCATTGCTGTCACTGTCGGTATTCAGATAGCTCAGTTGTACACGCTGATCATTGGGCAGGTTGAGGCCGAACTTGACCATCTGTGAGCGCGTCACGCTGCCTGCATCCCCCACTTCATTGTTCAGCCAGTTGTTCCAGGCTTCGCGGCGAGTTTTTTTGACGCGGATTTCATCCCCCAGGTTGTCAGCGTTTTGCCGGCCGCTACGGTAGTTGCCGAAGTGTCGTTCACTGTAGGCAAACAAGGCATCGCCAATGTCGTTTCCGATGGCGAACACTCCACCACCGTTGAAATAAGTACCGTTGCCCAATTCACCGATACCGCTACCTGCCCGGATACGTCCGCCGAACTCTTTGCCATCTTTCAAAAAATCACTGGCTTCGATGGTTTTAAAGGTGGCGATCCCCCCGAGTACTGCAGCACCGCCCATGCCCGACTGAGTACCTTTATCGATTTCAATACTTGAGATCATCTGCGGATCGATCAGCATCACGCCGTTGCGATGCTGGTGACCATTGACGCTGAAGTCCTGGCGCATGCCATCAACGTTCATGTTGACCCGGCCATAGTCCTGAAGACCCCGGATATTGACCGACAAGCCTGGGTCGCGTTGGTCTACTGCGGTGTAGACACCGGGGGTTTCCTCCAGCATGTCGGCTGTGTGACGCGGGGCGCGCTTGTTGATTTGCTCGCTGGTAATCACGGACACCCCTTCAGGCGTCTGGTACACCCAATCCGCCGTATTACCCTCACTGGCCGTCACCGAGGTAGTGCCCAGGGCCAGGGCGCCGTTGTGTTCGCCGCTGACGCGGGTCAGGGTGATCTGGCGTTCGCCGGTAAAGCGATACTCCACCGGGTTGTTGCCCAGCAAGCGCGCCAGGCCTTCCTGTACGCCAAGGTCACCGTTCAACGCTACGGAGTTCAGGCCGCGCAGCATCTGGCTGTCAAACAGCACTTGCAGGCCGGCCTGTTCGGCAAATATCAGTACGGCCTTGTCCAGCGGCTGGGCCGGGATGTGGAAGGCAATAAATTCTTGCTGAACGGCGCTGCTGATCTTATTTGCGGCCTGCACCGGCATTTGCGCCGCCAACAGGGCGACAATCCCGACATGAACTGCAAAGGCTAACCGACTTGCGGATTGCACCCCTTTGCGCTGACTACCCATCATTTTTATTTTCCCCAGGCTTACGAGCTGCTTTGCGAATGAATCTCAATAGCAAGACGTAAGATGGGGGAAAAGTCAGTAAAGGTTTTTGCGATTAATTTGCAAAAGCGCTGAAGGGCACTGTGGGAGCGGGCTTGCTCGCGATGGCAACACTGCGGCCTGCTTGACACACCGTGGCGCCTGCATCGCAGGCAAGCCAGCTCCCAGACGTTTTGTGGTGACTCAATACACCAGGCTGACACCCGCCAGTTCGACGCGCTGCACCTGCAGTTCCCGGGTGAGGGTGTGCAGGGCGCTGTCGAGCATTTCCAGGCGGAATACGCCACTGACCTGTCGACTGGCCAGGGCCGGGTTGGCCAGTACGATCTGGCCGGGGCGATAGCGGTTGAGCTGTTCGATCACATGGCCCAGTGGCTGGCGGTCAAACACCAGCACGCCACGGCGCCAGCTGGTGGCCGCGCTCAAATCAAAACCGGGCAGTTTTTCTACACCCTGCGCTGCGCTGTAGCGGGCGCTCTGCCCCTCCTCCAGGGTTTGCTGCGCCGCGCCTTGAGCCGGTGGCGCCTGCAGGCTGACCTCGACGCTGTGTTGCAGCACGCCGACCCAGGCCCGGTCGCGGCTTTCGCGGCCCACCACAAATTGCGTGCCCAACGCCCGGGTACGCCCGCCCGCGCTTTGCACCACAAAAGGTCGTGTTTCAGCTTCGCCCATCGGGGCGACATCAAACACCGCCGAACCTGCCAGCAGGCTGATGCGCCGCTCGCCGCTGTCGTAGTCGATGCTGATGGCACTGGAGGCATCCAACTGCACCGAACTGCCGTCATCGAGTTGAACCGTGCGGATTTCTCCTGCACCTGTGCGGTAGTCGGCCTGCATCTGTATCAGCAACGTCGGGCCGCTAAACCAGCCGACAGCCAGCACCAACGACAGCACTGCTGCACGCCCGGCCCAGCGCAACGGCCGTCGACGGCGGGTAACCGGCGCGGGCCGGGCTTCTGCTGGTCGCTGGCGATGGGCTACAGGCCGCGGCTCAAGTGCCAAATCCCCCAGCGCGGCCCAGGTCTGCTCGGCAAAGCGCAAGGCCTCGGGATGGCGCGTGTCGGCCGCCAGCCACTGCTCCAGTTGCGCCTGCGCCTCCTCGCTCAACGCACCCGCGTGCAGACGCACCGCCCACTCGGCGGCCGCTTCAGTAATGCTCTGCTGTTCGGGGCCTTGGCTCATCAGGTGTGAATCTCTATTTCTCGTTATATATAAGCAGTGACGTCTCGCCGGCTAAAACTCAGTAAGCCGTTCATCTACATAGTTGAAAGTTATTTCTCGGGCTCTTGTAGGCGCTGCATGACGTAAGCCAAGGCTTTCGACAGATGCTTTTGCACTGAGCTGTCGGAAATTTCAAGATGGCGCGCAACTTGAGCATGGGTCATGCCCTCGATGCGGTTGAGACGGAAGATTTCCTGGGTGCGTTCGGGCAACTCGGACAATGCCTGCTTTAGAGCCATGCGCTGTTGTTCAGCCATCGCCTGGGCCTCCAGCCCTGCCATTTCGTCTTCGATTTCAGCCAGGGCTTCGTGAGTGACCGAGTCGGTCTTGCGCCGGGTTTCCTGACGGATATGATCGACCAGCAAGTTGCCGGCAATGCGGTACAGATAACCGGGGGAGTTGTCGATTTGCTCCTTGCGGCCACGCTCGGCCATGCGCAGAAAACTTTCCTGTACCAGGTCCGCGGCCAGCTGTGGGTCTCGCACCTTGCGCGCCAGATACCCGCGCAGGGTACTGGCATGCTTGAGGAACAAGCCCTTGAGATCCGTATCCAACAAACCGACTCCCTGAGCATGAAGGAAAGGGGCCGCTATCTTACTTTTTGTCGAGAATGATTTTCAATTGGTATTAGCCAATACGTAGCGCAATTGGACAAATCAATGGGTGGTGCACCGACTGTGTAGCAGCTGCCGCAGGCTGCGTCCGGTTGCGCAGCAACCGCAAACCCCGGCAATCGAGTTGAAATGACACACCGCAGTATCTGATTTCACGACTGCTGCGCAGCCGAACGCAGCCTGCGGCAGCTGCTACAAGTGTGCGGGCTGGTCAGGCCTTCAAGTAACGCAACACGGCATCACACATCATGTCGCGCTGACGCTGCTTGACCTGCAGATCGGAAAAGTCGACCTGGAAGATTTCACCCAGGGTGTAGCGATTCGACACCCGGTAAAAACAGAACGAACTGACCAGCAAATGCACATCCAGCGGGTTGAGCCCGGCGCGAAACACCTGTTGTTCTACGCCACGCTGCAGGATGTTCTCAAGTGCCTGCACGATCGTATCGTTCATGGCCTTGATGCCTTCCGAACGCTTGATGTATTCGCCCTTGTGAATATTTTCGATGCTGACGATGCGCACAAAATCCGCGTTCATGTCGTGGTGATCGAAGGTGAACTCCACCAGCCGCCGAATCGCCTCCACCGGCTCAAGCTGATCCAGATTCAGGCAACTTTCGATGCTGCGGATTTCGCCGTAGAGCTTCTCCAGCACCTCGACGTAGAGCTGCTCCTTGCTGGTGAAGTAGTAATAGATCATGCGCTTGGAGGTTTTGGTGCGCTCGGCAATCGCATCCACCCGCGCCCCCGCCAGGCCTTGCTCGACGAACTCGACAATGGCTTCTTGCAGGATGTTTTCCCGCGTCTTCTCGGGGTTGTTCTTACGGCTTTTACGCGGTTCGACTGCCGGTGCCGTGGCGCCGGTGTCGACTTCTGGAGTCTTGGTCATTTAAGGCTCACGGCCAGGTTGAAGTGCTGGCGATTATGGGGCGCCCTGCCCCATGAAGGAAGTCGCCCTACAACTTTGCCTGACGCGCCGCGCCACTGCGCGACTTGGCCATCGCCGCCAACCGCACCGCAACGTTCGCTGCGCCGTAGCCGGCATAGCCGTTTTTGCGCTGCAGCAGCTCGAAGAAAAACCGCCCTTCAAAGGCTTCGGTGTACACATGAAACAGCTCGCCGCCTTGCGCATCGCGGTCATACAAGACATTGAAATAAGCCAGCTCGCTCAAGAACTCATCATCGAAGTCAAAGCGTGCGGCCAGATCGTCATAGTAGTTAAGCGGGATATCCAGCAGCGGGACGCCCGCCGCCTTGGCGCGGCTGACTTCAGCAAACAGGTCGTCGCATTCGAAGGCAATATGATGCACACCCGAACCGCGATAACTCGACAAGGCATGTGAGATGGCGGTGTTTCTGTTTTCGGAAATGTTCAGCGGCAAGCGAATCGAGCTACAACGGCTACGCAACGCGCGACTCTTCACCAGACCATAAGGGTCAGGCAGTACCACTTCGTCATCCGCTTCGAAATCCAGCAGGCTTTTATAGAACAGCACCCAGCTGTCGAGGCTGTCGGCGGGCAATGCCATCGCCATATGATCGATGCGTTTAAGCCCGCCACGGGCTGATGGGGCTGACGTGAGGTTGAAGTCAGATTCATACAACGGCTTGCCGGTAGCATCCTTGTCCACCAGGTAAATCAGGCTGCCATCGGGCGCACGCACTGCCGCCAGTTCCAGTTCATTGGGGCCGACCAGCCCCCGGTAAGGCTGACCCTTGTAGGCCACGGCACGGGCCAGCGCGCTGGCGCTGTCTTGCACCCGAATCGCGGTGGCACATAACGAAGGGCCGTGGGCCTCAAAAAAGTTATGGGCAAACGAATAAGGTTCGGCGTTGAGGATCAGGTTGATATCACCCTGACGCAACAAGCTCACATTTTTTGAGCGGTGCTGCCCGGCCTTGCTGAAGCCCAGGCGTTCAAGCCAGTGGGTCAGTTGCGCGCCCTGGCTTTCATCCACGGCAAATTCGAGAAACTCGATGCCGTCATACGGGCTGGCGGCAGGTGGCGCAAACAGCGGCTGCAGAGTCGCGGCCGGGGTATTTTGCAGGGCAAGCCGCTCGCGGGTCTTCTCTTCCAGATACAACAGTGAACGCAGGCCGTCAGCAGCATTGGCGCGCGGCGGCGCGGCGCGGAATCCGTCGTTGAAAATCTCCAGCGACAGCGGCCCGGTGTAGCCGCTTTGTATGATCGGTGCCAGGAAGCCCGGCAGATCGAACTCGCCCTGCCCCGGGAAACAGCGGAAATGACGGCTCCATTCCAGTACATCCATTGCCAGAATCGGCGCATCGGCCATCTGCACAAAGAAGATCTTGTCGCCGGGAATCTGCGCAATGGCGCTCGGGTCGCCCTTGAGTGACAGGGTGTGGAAACTGTCGAGCAACACCCCGAGGTTAGGGTGATCGATCTCGCGCACCAGGTCCCAGACCTGTTGCCAGGTGTTTACGTGACGGCCCCATGCCAGCGCTTCGTAGCCAATGCGCAGGTTGCGTGCCCCGGCGCGCTCGGCCAGCAGGCTCAGGTCGTCGAGCAGAATGTGCCGGTCACCCACCGAGTCCGCTGCGGCATTGCTGCACACCAGCACCAGGTCGGTGCCCAGCTCCTGCATTAGGTCAAACTTGCGTTCGGCGCGGTCCAGATTGCGGGCAAGGCGGTCGCGACGGCAACCTTCAAAATCACGAAACGGCTGGAACAGGCTGACTTCCAGCCCCAGATCGGTGCATATCTGCCGCACTTCACGGGGGCTGCCGTCGTAATACAGCAGGTCATTTTCAAAGATTTCGACCCCGTCAAAACCTGCCGCCGCAATGGCGTCGAGCTTCTCCGGCAGGGTGCCGCTCAAGGAAACCGTGGCGATCGAACGCTTCATTTATAACTCCCAGGATTGGCGCAGCCTGCAGGCGACGGCATTTCTTAATGGCTTGATTATTAAGGGCGCCCTATTATTGAGCAACCAATCTGTACCAACCGGTTAGTTTTGCGTGCGATTATCGAACAATATGGCCTATCTTGAATTGACGACTTTTTGTCCACTCGCCACCATCAAGCCCGTACTCCTTGCGTCACTTGTTGTGCAACACCACATAAAAATTCCAAGAAACGGGTAAACATCCATGGTCCCTTCTCCGACTGCACGCACCACTTCTGCCCACGCTCCAGGCGCAGGAATCGGTGACAAGATTCGCGGCACCCTGGCGACTGGCAAAACCCGTTGGGGCATGCTCGCACTGGTGTTCTTCGCTACCACCCTCAACTTTATCGACCGCGCCGCCCTGGGCGTGATGCAGCCGATCCTGGCCAAGGAAATGAGCTGGACGGCGATGGACTACGCCAACATCAACTTCTGGTTTCAGGTGGGCTACGCTATCGGCTTCGTGCTGCAAGGCCGCCTGATCGACCGGGTCGGGGTCAAGCGCGTGTTCTTCTGCGCCGTATTGCTCTGGAGCCTGGCCACCGGCGCGCACGGCCTGGCCACTTCGGCAGTGGGCTTTATGATCTGCCGCTTTATCCTCGGCATCACCGAAGCCGCCAATTACCCGGCCTGCGTAAAAACCACACGCCTGTGGTTCCCGGCCAGCGAGCGCGCCGTGGCCAGCGGCATCTTCAACGCCGGCACCAACGTGGGCGCCATGTTCACGCCGATGATGTTGCCTCTGGTACTGCATGTGTGGGGCTGGCAGGCGGCCTTTTTGTGCATGGCGGCACTGGGCGGTATCTGGCTGATCTTTTGGGGTTTGAAGTACTACAACCCGGAAGATCACCCGACCGTCACCAAGGCAGAACTGGACTACATCCAGCAAGAGAAAGAGCCTGAGCAAACCACCGTCTCGTTCGGCACCATCCTCAAGATGCGCGGCACCTGGGCCTTCGCTTTGTCCTACGCAATGACAGCACCGGTGTTCTGGTTCTATCTGTACTGGCTGCCGCCGTTCCTGAACCAGCAATACAATCTGGGCATCAGCGTGACGCAAATGGGTATCCCGCTGATCATCATCTACATCACCGCCGACTTTGGCAGCGTGGGCGGCGGGATCCTGTCTTCGGTACTGATCAAGCGCGGCATGGCGGCGGTCAAGGCGCGCCTGGTGTCGATGCTGTTGTGTGCCATCAGCATCATCGGCGTGGTCATGGCCGCTGGCTCCAGCCAGCTGTGGGTCGCCGTGGGCGCCATTGCCCTGGCCCTGGGTGCGCACCAGGCCTGGACGGCCAACGTATGGAGCATGGTGATGGACTACACGCCCAAGCACATGATGGGCACCGTGTTCGGCTTTGGCGGCATGTGCGCCGCAATCGGCGGGATGTTTATGACCCAATTTGTGGGCTATGTGCTGACCGTCACCAACAATAACTACACCTTGCTGTTCACCATGATTCCAGCGATGTACTTCATTGCGTTAGTGTGGATGTACTTCATGGCACCGCGAAAAATCCCACAGGTTTAACGCATAGAACAACGAGGTATTCGATGACATTACCCACACCCCTTTCAGGGGTGAACCAACCCTTGAAGGGCATCTTGCTGATAGTGACAGCCACAGCGCTGTTCTCCAGCCACGATGCGCTGTCCAAGTACCTCAGTGGTTTTTACCCGGTGGTGATGGTGGTGTGGGCACGTTACCTGGTGCATACCGTACTGATGGCGGGGATCTTTCTGCCACAGTCGGGTTTGCGTGTATTGCGCAGTAAACGGCCTTTGCTTCAGGTGTTGCGGGCTATCTGCCTGCTGGGCTCGGGGCTGTTTTTCACTTACGGCTTGCTGTTTATCCCGCTGGCTGAAAATACCGCGGTCAACTTTCTGGCACCGCTGCTGGTGGCAGCCTTGTCCGGGCCGTTGCTGGGCGAGACGGTGACGCGGGGGCAATGGCTGGCCGTGGTGTGCGGGTTTATCGGGGTGGTGATCATCATCCACCCGGGCGGCGAACTGTTTACGCCTGCGGTGTTATTACCGATGGCAGCGGCGCTGTGCTTTAGCTGTTATCAAATCCTCACGCGCAAACTCAGCGCCTACGACAGCCCCACCACCAGCAATTTTTTTGCCGGGTTGTTCAACGTATTGGTGATGAGCGCGCTGGTGCCGTTTTTCTGGCAAACGCCAACCCTGACCCACGGCCTGCAAATGCTGGCATTGGGCAGCCTGGGCATGACCGCACACTTGCTGTTGACCCAGTCATTTCGCGTGGCGGCACCGGCATTGCTGGCGCCGTTCAGCTACTGCCAGATCGTGTTCTCGGGGATATTGGGCTGGTTGCTTTTTGACCACACACCGGACCTGGCCAGTCGTGTCGGTATTGCGATCATCTGTGCCAGCGGGTTGGCGGCGGCGTGGCAGCAAAGACGCGGGCGGGGCTGAGCCACCAACAAACTGTGGGAGCGGGCTTGCTCGCGATCGCCTCACCTCGCAATACCTAACAGACCGAGATGGCTCAATCGCGAGCAAGCCCGCTCCCACTAGAGCTGGGTGTTCTTAAAAGTCGAAAAACACCGTCTCGCCTTCGCCCTGAATGCGGATATCAAACCGGTAGGCCGTTTTGCCATCGACCTCACAGCGCTGGGCGATCAGGGTTTCGCGCCGTTGCGGTTGCTCGATCAGGTTGAGCACCGGGCATTTTGCATTCGCTTCAGGTTCATCGCTAAAGTACAGCCGCGTTTGCAAATGGATGTTGATACCCCGGGCAAACAGCGCCACGTTGATATGCGGTGCCATCGGCACGCCAGCTGCGTTGTGGACCACGCCCGGCTTGATGGTGTTCAGCGTCCACTCCCCCGCATCGAAGGTGGTCGCTGTGCGGCCAAAGCTGTTGAAGGGTTTTTCTGAGTCGAAATGTTCGTCATAGACCCCTTTATGGTCGGCTTGCCACAGTTCCAGAAACGAGTCGCGCACCAGGTGGCCATTACCGTCGTAGACGTTGCCAAACAGCACAATATGCTCGCCCGCAGCATCGGGCTTGGCCATTTCGCTCCAGACTTCTTCCGGGCGCGACGGGTTGCCGGCCGCAGCCAGCGCCAGGCCGATATGCACATAGGGGCCGGCCGTTTGCGATGGGGTTTCCGGTAGCAGTTCGATAGGCATGACGGGCTCCTCAGCAGTTTTCGAAGTGGGTCTGACGCTGACCGCGCAGCACAATGTCAAAACGATAAGCCAGACAATCCATCGGATTGGCCGCACCCATGTCCAACCGGGCAATCAGGCTCTGCACGGCATCGGCGTTGGTAATCGATTTGACGATCGGGCACATGGGGATCATCGGATCACCCTCGAAGTACAGCTGGGTAATCAGGCGAGTGGCAATCGAGGGGCCACTGATGGAGACGTGGATATGCGCCGGGCGCCAGTCATTAGGCCCGTTGCGCCAAGGATAAGGCCCAGGTTTGACGGTGCGAAAGCTGTAATAACCTTCACTGTCAGTCAGGGTTCGACCCACGCCGCCGAAGTTTGGGTCCAGCGGCGCCAGATAGCGGTCGTTCTTGTGACGATAGCGGCCGCCTGCGTTGGCCTGCCAGATTTCCACCAAAGTATGAGGAATCGGCTTGCCGTATTGATCGCGTACGCGACCTGCCAGGATGATCCGCTCACCTATCGGCAAACCGCCATTGTTGAAATTAAGCAGCAGGTCGTTGTCGAACTTGCCGAATTTCAAGTGGGAAAAGTCAGGCCCGCTGGTTTCGCTGACCGATTGCGGAATACTCACCAGCGCCTGGCGCGGGGAGCGGGCAATGGAGGTCTTGTAGTCGGGGGTCAGGGCTTTGGGGTGCCAGTTGCGGTCACGGATGATAAAGCGCCGGCTGTCTGCATCAGACATGTCGATCTCCTGTTGTTTTTATAAAGGCTGAGAGCCAGTTTTAACCAACAGGGGCGCAACGACTACTGAAAAGCCCAACCCAATACATAACCAAATGGTTATGGATAAATACCTTCGCCGTAAGCCTGGCCCAATTCACGTAACACCTCGACACAGCCCTGGGCCGCCACAGACATGGGCACATGGGCGTTGCTGCAAATACCGATCGAACCGCCCGGCTCACGCTGGCCCAGGTCGATCTCTTGCAGCTCGCCACTGGCCAGGTCCAGGCGCACGGCATCCAGCGGGGCGATCCACACCGCATCGTTGCGCAGCACATAACGTCGGCTGAGGGTAATGGACAGGGTTTCCAGGCGCTGGCGGGACTGGCTGATGCCGCACTGCACAAACAGGCTGTCGGCGAAGGCGCGAATGGTGGTGTTGGCCAACGGCACAACCAGCGGGTAGTGCTCCAGCTGGCTGCGGTCCAGTGCCCCCCGGGTCAGGGGGTGATTTGCGCGCACCACCAGGGTCATGGATTCGCTGTAGAGGTGTTCAAAATTCATACCCTGAATTTCCGGGCTGTCGGTCATGCGCCCCACTACCAAATCCACATCACCTACACGCAACTGCGATAACAGATAGGCGCTAGGCCCGGTCACCACGCTCACCACCAACGACGAATGCCGGGCGTGCAGGCGCTGCACCAACTCGGGTATCAGCAGGCTTTCGACCGTGGACAACACCCCCAGCCGCACTGTGCCGCCCACGTATTCGCCGCCGCGCAGGGCATTCACGCCCTCGCGCAAGGCCTGCACCGAAGGCGTTGCATAACGCAGAAACGCCACCCCGGCCTCGGTCAGGGTGACCCCGCTTTTACTGCGCACAAACAGGCTGACCGTCAACAGCGCCTCAAGCTCCTTGAGGGTTTTCGACATCGCCGGCTGGCTGACCGCCAGCACATCTGCCGCCCGCGCCAGACTGCCCTGGCGCGCCATCTCCAGAAAGCACACGAGGTGACGGTACTTGATACGGGTATCGATATTCACAGGGCTAACAACTCCGGGGCGGGGTCACGCATCATCAACGGGAACGTTCTGCAGATAAAACTCGTGCAGCTTGGCTTGCAATAACTTCTTGTCCGGCAGCCTGGTCTGATACTCAGCGATCAAAGCGGGAGACAGCGAGCGGTTAAGCGCGTATTCAACCACTTCATCGTCTTTGCTGGCACACAGTAAAACACCGATCGCCGGGTTTTCGTGAGCCTTGCGGTGGCCCTGATCCAGGGCTTCGAGGTAGAAGTTGAGCTTGCCCAAGTGTTCGGGTTCGAAGCGACCCACTTTTAACTCAATGGCTACCAGGCAGTTCAAGCCACGATGAAACAGAAGCAGATCTATAGAAAAATCCCTGGCGCCTACCTGCAACGGGAACTCTGAGCCTACGAAGCAAAAATCATGACCCAACTCGGTCAAAAACTCCTTTAGCCGCCCGAGCAATCCTTGATGCAGCCCCGACTCACTGTGACCTTTGGAGAGCTGCAAGAACTCAATGTAATAAGCGTCTTTGAATACGTCCGCCACGCCTGCAACACGTTCCTGCAATGCGGGTGAAAGTCTGGCCGGACGAATGACCATCCGCTCAAACAATGCGCTCTCCAATTGACGATTCAACTCGCGACTCGACCACTTTTGAGCAATCGCGTTACGCATGTAAAACTCTCGTTCCGCCAGTGATCTACATTGGCTCAAGAGCATCAGATGATGAGTCCAGGGCATTTGTGTCAGCAGCGCTGACACTAAGTTTTCATCCTCTTTATACGTTTCATAAAACTGGCGCATGCGGAACAGGTTTCGACGAGTGAACCCTCGTAGCCCCGGCTGGGTGGTGGCAATGTGATTGGCCAGCTGCTCGACTACAGCATCTCCCCATTCAGCCCGCTCCAGCTTGTGACTGATAAAAGCACCCACATGCCAGTAGAGCCCGATCAACTGCGTGTTCACAGCAAGAGCTGCATTTTGTTGGGCTCTCTTGATCATTTGCACCACCGGATCAAACCCGGCGGCGAGAGGCTGCTCTGCTGTAGTTGATGAGTTTGTGCTCACTGCGACCTCGATAAAACATGAGAAGTTGAGGTGCACAGACTACGACCCACCTCCTGCGCCGTCAGTCAGCCCCAGCCCACAAAAAGCCGATATGTGCTGTAGCCTTCATACGTAAATCTTGCCTCTCAGTGCCATACTCCAACCCCTCGCCTAATAAGCATCTGACAGCCGGGCTGGCGTAGCCTCGACTCAGCAACAACACTTTTGACCATGACTTATCAGAGGATTACCCCATGCTTTGGAAAAAAGGCCGACGTAGCGATAACGTCGAAGACGTCCGCGATCAAAGCACTGGCGGTGGCGGCGGAATGCGGATTGGCGGCGGCAAGGGCCTGAGCCTGATGGCTGTGGTGCTGATTGTCGGCTTCGGCTTGTTAACCGGGCAGGACCCGATGCAGATTCTCGGCCAGTTAAGCGGCGAGTTCACCGGCCAATCCTCGCCCCAGGTCACTCAGCAAGCCGGGCGCGCACCCGCTGCCAATGATGAGCAAGCTGATTTTGTGCGCGCAGTGCTGGGCGATACGGAAGACACCTGGCGTCAGATTTTTCAACAAGCCGGGCGCACCTATAAGGATCCGACCCTGGTGTTGTTTCGCGGCCAGATCAATTCGGCCTGCGGCTTTGCATCGTCGGCCAGCGGACCGTTTTATTGCCCGGCCGACCAGAAGGTTTATCTGGATATGAGCTTCTTCCAGGAAATGGCCCAGCGCTTCAAGGCCGGGGGGGATTTTGCCCAGGCCTATGTGATTGCCCACGAAGTTGGCCATCATGTGCAGACCCTGCTGGGTATCTCGTCGAAAATGCAGATGGCCCGTCAGCAAGGCCAACGCATGGAAGGCGCCGGCGGTTTGCTGGTGCGTCAGGAGTTGCAAGCTGACTGCCTGGCCGGAGTGTGGGCCTACCATGCACAAAAACGTTTGAACTGGCTGGAACCGGGTGATATCGACAAGGCGCTGGCCGCCGCCAACGCCATTGGCGATGATCGCTTGCAGCAACAGAGTCAGGGCCGCGTGGTGCCGGACTCCTTTACCCACGGCACTTCTGCGCAACGGGTCAAGTGGTTCAAGACCGGCTTTGCCCAGGGCAATATCAATCAGTGCGACACCTTCTCGGCAGCGAAACTGTAAATGGCGACACGTCCACTTGCGCCGATCCTGGGCCTGTTGCTGACGTGCTCGGCCGCTCAAGCAGCCGGGCACGGGGTTAAAGAACTGAGCCCCGATCATCTGACCATCGGCCCCGGTGAGTTGAGTGTCGGGGTCAGTCAGCAATGGCAACAACCACTGCCGCAGGTGCAGCGCGCATTGATTGTGATTCATGGCCGCCTGCGCAATGCCCAGACCTATCTGCACAGCGCCGAGCAGGCTGCGATCCAGGCCGGGCAGTTATCCACAACCCTGATCGTCGCGCCACAGTTTCTCAATGACACGGATGGCTCGCGCCACGCCCTGCCCGACGCCGTATTGCGCTGGCACGCCAATGACTGGATGGCGGGTGCTCCGGCGCTGAGCCCGGCGCCGCTAAGTTCCTACGCAGCACTGGATAAAATCCTTGAGCGACTCGATGACCGCAAGCGCTTCCCGGCCTTGCGCGAGGTGGTGATTGCCGGGCACTCCGGGGGCGCCCAGGTGGTGCAGCGCTATGCCCTCACCACTCAAGCCGACAAGGCCTTGCAGGCAGACGGGATCAAGGTGCGCTATGTGATCGCCAACCCTTCGTCTTATGCCTACTTCAATGCACAGCGGCCGATTCCGACATTTGATGCAGCGAACTGCCCGGGCTTCAACACCTGGAAATACGGGCTTAAGGAGCTACCTGCCTACGCTGAAGGGCAAAAGCATCGACAGTTGGAGCAGGCGTATGTCGAGCGTGACATCACTTATCTGTTAGGTGCCAAGGACATCGACCCCAATCACCCGGCGCTGGATAAAAGTTGTGAGGCCGAGGCACAGGGGGCGTTCAGGCTGGAACGGGGCAAGAACTACTTTGAGTATTTGACCCAGCGCCATCCGCAGGGGCTTAACCAGCGACTGGTTGAGGTGCCCGGGATCGGGCACAACGGCGAGCAGATGTTTACTTCGCCTGAGGGGCAGAAGGCGCTGTTTGGCGAGTAAGAGCACCCTGTGTAGCAGCTGCCGAAGGAACGAGGCTGCGTTCGATTGCAAAGCGATCGTGAAGTTTGAGTGCACGGTTTAACTGACTCACCGCGCGGCCTGGATTTACGACGGCTTCGTTCCTTCGGCAGCTGCTACACGTGTTTCGTTAACCGAGCAACTGCCGCAGCTCGTAGCAGTCTTTGGCGTGCCAGTCGGTCAGCTCCGGCCACGGGTTTTCAGGTACGTTGACCAGTACGGTCTGGCTGCCGGCGGCGCGGCCACAGGCCAGGTCAAAGTAGTAGTCCCCCACCATCACCATCTTCGCCGCCGCCACGTCCCAGGCCCGAGCCAGTTGCAGCAGGCCGTCCGGGTCGGGCTTGTGCGCCGCGTTGTCACGGCCCAGTACATCCTCGGGGGCAAAGCACTCGCCCAGGCCGATGGCCTTGAGGGTGATATGCGCCAGTTCCTGGGCATTGCGGGTCAGGATGCCCAGGCGACAGCCTCGTGCCGCCAGGTCGCGCACCAGCTCAACGGCACCCGGCGCGGCCGTGGAGGCCTGCGCCAGTTCGCGTTCATGCTCCAGCAGCCAGGCATGCTTGGCCGCCGCCACCTCGGCAGGCAAGCCATTGAGGTGGGTGAGGATGTCGGCATCTGCCGGGATTTCCAGCTCACGGCGGATCAGGGCAAAGTCATGCACGGCGACGGTGAGGGTGCCGTCCATGTCGAAAACCCAATGCTTGACGTCCTTGAGTGTCATGCCCAGTCCTTGCGGTGGCGAATCAAACCTTCCTGCGTGACGGACGCAACCAGCTGGCCAGCACGGTTGTACACGCTGCCCCGGGAGAACCCGCGCGAGTTGCCTGCCCACGGGCTGTCCATCGCATAGAGCAGCCAGTCATCGGCACGCAGGTCGGCATGGAACCACAGTGCATGGTCCAGGCTGGCGACCTGCATGTCCTTTTGCCATACGCCTTTGCCGTGGGGCAGCAACGAGGTGGTCAGCAAGCCAAAGTCCGAGGCATAGGCCAGCAGGTATTTATGCAGCGCCGGGGTGTCAGGCAAGCTGCCATCGGCACGAAACCACACATATTTGATCGGGTCAGTGACCTTGGGGTTGAACGGGTCTTCGCCTATTACCGGACGAAACTCGATGGGCTTGGCGCAGAGCAGTTTTTCCCGCATCGACTCGGGGATCAGGTGCGCACGCTGGCGGATCATGTCCAGTTCCGAAGGCAGATTCTCAGGGCCTACAACGTCAGGCATGGTCGTCTGATGTTCAAAACCGCCTTCGTCGTACTGAAACGAAGCGCTGCTGGTAAAAATCGGCTGACCCTTCTGGATTGCGGTTACCCGCCGCGTGCTGAAGCTACCGCCGTCCCGCACGCGGTCGACCTGGTACACCACCGGCAAGCTGGCATCGCCCGGGCGCAAAAAATAGCCGTGCATGGAATGCACATGGCGGGCGTCTTCTACCGTCTGGCTCATGGCCGACAGCGATTGACCGAGCACCTGACCGCCGAATAACTGGCGAAAGCCCAAGTCCTGACTGCTGCCGCGAAAGAGGTTCTCTTCGATCGGTTCCAGGGTCAGCAAATTGACCAGATCATCCAACACTTGGCTCATTCAGATTCTCCTCACACAGAGCATTACCGTCGTAATCTTCGTTACGCAGGTCAAAATTTTTGGCTTGCGCCGTTAAACACACGCCTAGCCGTGCAGGGTTTCCAGCCACTGTGCCCGCGTAATGCGGTACAGCACATGGGGCCTGAGCGGGTCATCCACGCCCAGTAAGGGATGGTCAAAATCACCGTCCACATCGTGCTGCATGCCAATGGCCTGCATGACTTTCTGCGAGGGCAGGTTCAGTCGGCTGGTAAACGACACCACCTGATCCAGCGCCAGGCGATCAAAGGCACAACGCAGCGCTGCCCAGGCCGCCTCACTGGCGTACCCCAGGCCCCAATGCTCAGGCGCGAGGCGCCAGGCAATTTCAACGGCCGGGGTAAACGGCGCCTCGAACGTGACATTCATCAGCCCGGTAAAACCGATAAAGGCACCGGTATCCTTGCGCTCCAGTGCCCACACCCCGTAGCCATATTCGGCAAAGTGACCACGAATCCGGCCAATTAGCGCGGCGCTTTCGAGGCGGCTCAGGGGCGCGGGAAAATAGCGCATCACCTGGGGGTCGGCGCACATGGCAGCGAACTCGGGCAAGTCTGTGTCACGCCAGGGGCGCAAGTGCAAACGGGCACTTTCGAGTTCTTTGATCTGCTCCATCGGTTCTCTCCGATTTGTTACCGGGCTTTGCGTATGTCAGCAGTGTACAGCGCTGTTAATATCCAGCGCTCGTTACGACGCGAAAATCCCTATGCCTGTACCGCTGATTTACCACGATGACTACAGCCCAGAGTTCCCGGCGGATCACCGATTTCCGATGGACAAGTTCCGGCTGCTGCGTGACCACCTGGTCGAGTCCGGGCTGACCCAGGATGCCCGGTTGCTGCGCCCCGAGCTGTGCCCTGTGGATATCCTCGCGCTGGCCCATGACCCGGCCTATATCGAACGCTACATGGCCGGCGAACTGGCCCGCGAAGATCAGCGCCGGCTGGGCCTGCCCTGGAGCGAGGCGCTGGCACGGCGCACCGTGCGGGCCGTAGGCGGCTCGCTGCTGGCCGCCGAGCAGGCGCTGGAACACGGCCTGGCCTGCCATCTCGCGGGCGGCACCCACCACGCGCACTACGATCACCCCGCAGGGTTTTGTATCTTCAACGATCTGGCGATCATCAGCCGCTATATGCTGGAAAGCGGCCGGGTAAACCGCGTGCTGATTTTTGACTGCGATGTGCATCAGGGCGACGGTACTGCACGAATTCTTGAACATACGCCGGATGCCATTACCGTTTCCCTGCACTGCGAAAAGAATTTTCCGGCGCGCAAGGCGCAAAGTGACTGGGATATCGGCCTGCCTATGGGTATGGGCGATGGCGAATATTTGCAAGTGGTGGACGAGGCGCTCAATTACCTGCTGCCGTTGTATCAACCAGATCTGGTGCTGTACGACGCCGGGGTCGATGTGCACAAAGACGATGCGCTGGGTTATTTGAAGCTCACCGACGCAGGCGTGGCCGCCCGTGACGAGAGCGTGATGCGCCACTGCCTGGGCCGCGACATACCGGTGGTCGGAGTGATTGGCGGCGGTTACAGCAAGGACCGCAAGGCCCTGGCGCGTCGCCACGGGATATTGCATCACAGTGCACAGAAGGTCTGGCTGTCATCGGGGTGTCACTAAGCTGTGATTTTTACCCACAATGCCTGTGGAACTGCCTGTGGATAACCTGAGTGAAAGCGCCTGCAGGCCACAGGTAGTATAGCTCTCAGAGGGCTGTATACTTTTCGTACAGTTATGAAAGCTGTGGGAGCGGGCTTGCTCGCGATGGCCTCTCCAGGGTTTGCCTGACACACCGCAGCGCCTGCATCGCGAGCAAGCCCGCTCCCACAAAGGGCAGATGCGGCCCAGTCAGGTAGAATGCCCGACCTATTTCGCCGATTTGCAGCCTTGCCATGACTGAACCCACCCCGCTCCCTTCCCGTCACGTCGCCATTATTGGCGGTGGCCCCGCTGGCTTGATGGCCGCCGAAGTGTTGAGTCAGGCCGGGGTGAAGGTCGATCTCTACGATGGCATGCCGTCGGTGGGCCGCAAGTTTTTGCTGGCCGGGGTCGGCGGCATGAATATCACCCATTCCGAAGCCTACCCGGCCTTCCTGTCGCGCTACGCCGAACGCGCACCGCAGATGGCCCCGTTGCTGCGCGCCTTCGATGCCGATGCGTTGTGCCAGTGGATTCATGAGTTGGGTATCGAAACCTTTGTCGGCAGCTCCGGCCGGGTGTTCCCCACCGATATGAAAGCCGCGCCGCTGCTGCGTGCCTGGCTCAAGCGTTTACGCGAGTCCGGTGTAGTTATCCACACCCGCCATCGCTGGCTGGGCTGGCAGGCCGATGGCCAGTTGCTGGTGGACAGTCCCGATGGCCAAAAGCAGCTCAACCCCGACGCGGTGCTGCTGGCCCTGGGCGGTGGCAGTTGGACGCGTCTGGGCTCGGACGGTGCCTGGATGCCGTTGCTGGCCGAGCGCGGCGTTGAGCTGGCACCGTTACAGCCGAGTAACTGCGGGTTTGATGTAACGGGCTGGAGCGAGGTGCTGCGCAGCAAATTCGCCGGGGCCCCGCTAAAAAACATCGCCATTGCCCTGGAGCACGGCACACCGCGCTTGGGCGAATGCGTGATCACCGCCAGCGGCATTGAGGGGAGTTTGATTTACGCCTGGTCGGCGCCGATTCGCGAGGCGATCAACCAACACGGCAAAGCGACCATCCTGATCGACCTGTTACCGGGCAAGCCTGTGGATAAAGTGGCGGCCGCATTGGCCAAGCCCCGCGGCTCACGCTCGATGAGCAAACACTTGCACAGCCAGTTGGGGATTGACGGGGTAAAGGCGGCGCTGTTGCGCGAATTGGCACCCGCTGAATGCTTCAACGACCCGGCGCAACTGGCCAGGGCCATCAAGGCGTTGCCTTTGCAGCTGATAAAAGCCCGCCCGTTGGACGAAGCCATCAGCAGCGCCGGTGGCGTGCGGTTTGAGGCTGTGGATGAAAACCTGATGCTCAAAGCATTGCCGGGGGTATTTTGTGCGGGCGAGATGCTGGACTGGGAAGCCCCCACCGGCGGCTACCTGCTCACAGGCTGTTTTGCCAGTGGCCGGGCTGCCGGGTTGGGGGTTTTAAGCTGGTTGCAGGCGCCACGCTGATCAACCTGTGGGAGCGGGCTTGCTCGCGATGCAGGCAACGCTGTCTGGCTGACCCACCGCATGGATGCCATCGCGAGCAAGCCCGCTCCCACAGGTGCCGAGTGTTTACGGCTTGCGCTTGCGCGGGCCGGTGTTGAATACCGGCACTTTACGCACCGGCTTGACCGACGGTTCGGCTGGGGCCGCTTCGCCGCTATCGACCCACTTGCCCAGGTTACGCTTGCCGCCACCGCCCGAGGTTTTCGGTTTTTTCGGCTTCTTCGGCTTTTTGATCACTTGACCCGACGCATCGGTCTCGGGCACGCGGTGCTCAGGTTCGAAATCCTGCTCTTCGTGGCGCGGTAGTGTCTGGCGCGTCAACATCTCGATCGCCGACAGCATATTCACTTCATCAGCACAGACCAGCGAAATGGCTTCGCCCTTCTGACCGGCACGACCGGTGCGACCGATACGGTGAATGTAGTCTTCAGCCACGATCGGCAGGTCGAAGTTGACCACCAGCGGCAGGTCTTCGATGTCCAGGCCACGGGCGGCCACATCGGTAGCCACCAGGATCTGCACTTCGCTGGCCTTGAAACGGTCCAGCGCCCGTTGGCGCGTGGCCTGTGGCTTGTCGCCATGAATACCGTCAGCGTTGACCCCCAAGGCTTGCAGCTTGCCTACCAGTTCATCGACACCGTTGCGGGTTTTGGCGAACACCAGCACCTGCTTCCAGTGCTGAGTGCGCAGCAAGTGCAGGAACAGCTCGGCCTTGCGTTTTTTGTCGACCGGGATGACCCACTGCTTGACGCTGCTGGCGGCCACGTTGCGCGGGCTGACTTCGATGCTCAGCGGGTTGTCGAGCATCTGCTCGGCCAACAGGCGGATCGCGTCCGAGAAGGTCGCCGAGAACAGCAGGGTCTGGCGCTTTTTCGGCAAGGCACGGTAGATGTCGCGCAGTTCTTCGCTGAAGCCCAGATCGAGCATGCGGTCGGCTTCGTCGAGGATCAGGGTTTGCAGTTGGTTGAACTTGATCGCCTTCTGGCGGTACAGGTCCAGCAGACGGCCCGGGGTGGCCACCAGCACATCAACACCTTTGCGCATCTTCATCATTTGCGGGTTGATGCTGACACCGCCGTATACCGCGTAGGTGCTCAACGGCAGGTGTTCGGCGTACTGGCGGATGCTCTCGTGAACCTGTTCGGCCAGCTCACGGGTGGGCACCAGCACCAGTGCGCGCACCGAGTTGCTGGCCACTTTCGGGCCTTCCATCGTCAGCGACTGCAACAACGGCAGGGCGAAACCGCCGGTTTTGCCGGTACCGGTCTGGGCCGCAGCCATCAGGTCGCGACCAGCCAGTACTGCGGGAATCGCTTGGGCCTGAACCGGGGTTGGGGTCTTGTAGCCGAGCGTCTCAAGGGCGCGCAGCAAGGGTTCGATCAGGCCAAGGGTGGCGAATGTCATGGGGATACCGTCGAAAAAGGTCAGCGCGTGGGTGCATAAGTTGCAATGGCGCGCAGTTTACCCTAATTCAGGCCGGTTTCTGCTTGCGCCACTGCGGCAAACCGATCAACACCACGGCACTGATGATGACCGCCATAGCCAGGCACTCCTCAAAACCGATGCTCTCGCCCGCAAAGGCAATCCCCAGCATGACCGCCACGGCCGGGTTGACGTAGGCATAGCTGGTGGCCGCAGCAGGACGCACGTTTTTAAGCAGGTACATATAGGCGCTGAAGGCGATGATCGAGCCGAAGAACACCAGATACAGCAACGCGCCCCAGCCGGCGGCGGTGGGCATTTGGGTCATGCGTTCGCCACTGAGCAGGCTGCCCGCCAGCAACACGGCGCCCGCCGTGAGCATTTCCGCAGCACTGGCCATTGGCCCGGCCGGAAGCGGCAAGTGACGGCTCCATACCGAGCCAAAGGCCCAGGCCGCGGCGGCAAAAATTACCATCGCCGCGCCCATCGGGCTGGCCTGCAGGTTGGACCCCAGGTTGAGCATGCCAATGCCGATCAGCCCCAGGACAATCCCGGCCCATTCCAGGCGGGTGTTGCGGTTGCCCCAGAAGTAGCCGAACAGCAGGGTGAACAACGGCACAGTGGCTACGGCCAGGGCGGCGACGCCAGAGGCCACGCCCGAGTGTTCGGCCAGGGTTACGCCGCCGTTGCCGCACGCGAGCAACAGAAAGCCGATCATGGCCGCCGAACGCCACTGTACGCCGGTGGGTGCCGGGGCACCGCGCCAGCGCATAAAGCCGTACATCAAGCTGCCTGCAATCAGAAACCGCACGCCAGCCATCATCAACGGCGGCCAGGACTCAATGCCAATGCGGATGGCCAGATAAGTCGAGCCCCAGATGATGTACAGGGCAAAAAAAGCACCGATCAGTTGTAGCGGAAAACGACGTGCGGCAGGCATGAAGGCAGCTCAAGGGCAGAGGCAGGGGACTGGAGAGTTTAGACAGGGCGCCGGGAAATAATAAGTAACAGAATGCACCAAAAGGGGCCGTACACTTTTAACGGAACCGAAAAACACTGTCCAGATTGCAGGCAAGGAACACAACCCCTCGTAGCAGCTGCCGAAGGAACGAGGCTGCGTCCGGCGGCAGAGCCGTCGTGAAATCAGGTTCGCCCGAGTGTCAGGCAGACCTGATGGTCTAGGTTTGCGAGCGCTACGCACTCGGACGCAGCCTCGTTCCTTCGGCAGCTGCTACACGATTTCTTGTCCTCGCAACCGCGTCGCGATGCTTTTAAAACCCGCGATAACGCTTGAGATGCTCGTTGATCTTCGCGGCCGGGACTTTTTGCAAACCACACAGCAGGTCGTGATTGAGCTCTTTCAACCCATGCTTCTGGCGCAACTGCTCAGCCAGATACGCCGTCAGGTTGGCCGCCATCTCGGCATCGGCCATGGCCCGGTGAGCCTGGCCGGTATGCGGCAAATCGGCAAAAGTGGTCAGGGTGCCCAGCTTGTGGTTGGGCGCCGCCGGCATCAGGCGTCGCGCCAGCAGCAAGGAGCAGGCGAAATTCTGCAAACGGGTGCGCTTGATGCGGCCCATTTCGAAATCCCAGAACTTTTGGTCAAACGCGGCATTGTGCGCCAGCAACGGTGTGATACCGACGAACTCGTTGACCTCGTTCATCACCTGCTCGGCCGACGGTGCAGTGCGCAACATGGCGTTGCTGATACCGGTCAACTGCTCGATAAACCCCGGCACCCGCACACCGGCATTCATCAGGCTCTGGTAACGCTCGACGATGCGCCCGCGCTCCAGAATCACCACGGCAATTTCAGTGGCCCGGCAACTGCTGCTCGGGGAGATGCCGGTGGTTTCAAAGTCAATTACCGCGATGCGTTCCAAACCTGGTCAATCCTGTAAAAAGTGGGTTACTTGAGCAACAAATTGCCTTCAATCGGCACATAGCGGCTGGCCGCGCGAATCAGTGAGTTGGCGGTCAGGCCGGGCACGCCGTAGGCCACGGTTTCGACGCCGTGCTTGCTGGCAATGCGCTCCAGCAGCAGGTCGAAATCACCGTCGCCCGAGGCCAGCACCACTTCGTCGACATTCGCCGCCGAGTCCATGATGTCGATGGTGATACCCACGTCCCAGTCGCCCTTGGCCGAGCCATCGCTGCGCTGGATATAAGGTTTGAGTTTTACGATAAAACCGAGGTTGCGCAGGATCTGCTGAAACTGCTGCTGCTTGCTGTCACCCCGGTCAATCGCATAGGCATAGGCCTCGACAATTTCGCCGCGCTGGCTGATATCAGCCCACAGGGCGGCGTAATTGAAATGGCAGCCATAGGCCTGGCGAACCGTGTAGTAGAGGTTCTGCACATCCGCGAAGACCGCAATTTTTTTCACCGGCAAACCTCATGGCGCCCGGGCAGCGGGCAGGCGACTGAAAACAAGGTTGCAGTATGCCAGCCTGCCGGGGGTTTGCGCGGATAAACCGCCCGGCGTGCAATCACGCGCCGGGCGAGGGGATCAAACGTAGGAGTCGTCGTCAGAAAAGAAGCCGTCATCGTCCAGACCGACGTCTTCAATGCCCGAGCCGCTGTTGGCGTATTGCTGGTTGCCACTGCCCCAGCCACTGTCGCTGGCAGGGGTTGGCTGTTCGATGATTTCTTCAATCACCTGCGGTTGCTGATTGTGGTGGAACAGGCTGCTGATGCCCTGCGCCAGCATCAAGCCACCCGCCACCCCCGCCGCCGTCTTGAGGGCACCGCCAAGAAAGCCGCCGCCCATTGCCGGGGCCGCAGGCGCCGCTTGAGGAGCCGGAGCCGCTTGCGCAGGGGCCGCAGGGCCATCACGCCAGCCACCACTGCCTGGCGGTGGGCTGGGTGCAGCAGCAGGGGCCTGGGCAGGCGCAGAAGCACCGCCACCAAACAAACCGGATAAAAAGCTGCCGCCTGTGGGCGCTGCGGCCGGGGCGGCCTTGGCCTGGGCCAGTTCGGCCTGCAATTGCCTGTTCTGCTGGTCGAGCTGTTTGAGCGCGGCCTCCTGCACCAGCAGTGCCTGAGCCATGTAGTACGTAGCCGCCGGCTGGCGCGCCAGATGCTCATTGATGCGCGCCTGCGCCTGGGCATCGCGCGGAGCAGAACCTGCCTCTGCTTGCTGCAACCGTGTAAACAACCCGTCAATCAGGGTTTGCTCTTCGCTGTTCATGACAACCTCGTTCGATTGCAGATAAAAACCTGCCCCTTGCACTACGCAGAAGCTCAAAAACCGTTATTGGGGCATTACAGGAAGTTTCAACGGCAAATAGCCTGCATGAACGTTTGTTCATTCAGGGGGTTCATCGGGTAAAGTGACGCACCGCTCTTGACTGCTGACAACTGCCAATGAATCCGCTGACTGTTCTTCGCGACTCCCTGTATTTCTTCCAGCGCAATCTGAGCCAGATCGTGACGCTGTGCCTGCCGCTGGTCATTGTTGAAGCCATATTGCAGCGCATCGTTGACGATGCCGTAGGCCCCGATGCGTCCGCCGGGTTTGGCCTGATCGTCGGCCTGTTGGTGTATCCGCTGTACACCGCGGCCCTGATCCTGTTTCTGGATGCCCGCAGCCGCGGTGAAAGCCCGCGCAACCGCGAGCTGCTGGCGCAAGCTGTGAATCTGTGGCCCAGGTTCGCCCTGCTCTCGGCGATCAGCACGTTGCTGATCGTGTTGGGGCTGTCGATGTTTTTTATTCCGGGTATTTTCCTCACCGTGGTACTGGCCTTCTCCGAGTACCGCCTGGTATTGCGCGGTGAAGCGCCACTGGCGGCCATGAAGTCGAGCTTCAGCCTGAGCCGTGGGCATTTCTGGCGGATTTTTGTTTGCATCCTGGCCGTGCTGGGGCCGTTGATGCTGCTCAAGGAGTTCAGTTATTCGCTGTTCTCCAAAGACGACAACACCCTGCTCTCACTGGTACTCGACAGTGCCAACAGCTTTTTGCAGTTATTTGTCTCTGTAGTCCTATTCCGCCTATTCATGTTAATCAGCGACAAGTCCGACCAATAAAAACGAAGTGCTCCTACAACAAGAGTCTTGGAGTGTCGCACTGCCGTCGGGTATGTTCGACTACTCCCTGTAACATCATAAGCCGAGCCCATGCCACGTTTCTTGCGCCGCACCGTATCTGGTTTGCTGCTGATTTCAGCATTGCTGGCTTGCCTGATTTTTAGCGTCACATGGCGACCCGATGCCCGGGAGGTGCTGGCCTTCACTTGCCCGATCACGGCCCCCGTGCTGGTGCCCGGCCAAGCGCTCAAGGTGATGACATGGAACATTCAGTACCTGGCCGGCAAGCGTTACGTGTTCTGGTACAACCTGGCCGACGGCAGTGGCCCTGATACCCGCCCCACTTTGGAAGACATGGCCTTCAGCCTGGATGAAGTGGCGCGGGTCATCCGTGATGAGCGCCCGGACCTGGTGCTGCTGCAGGAAGTCGATGACAACGCCAAGGCCAGCGCTTACCAGAACCAGCTGGCCCTGCTGCAAGAGCGTCTGGTCGACCTTTACCCCTGCAGCACCCAGGCCTTTACCTGGAAGGCCGACTTTGTGCCCGACTGGCATATTTTCGGCAGTGTCGGGCGTTCTCTGGTCACCCTCAGCCGCTTCCAGATCGAACACGCCGAGCGTCTGCAATTGCCCGTGGCCGCGGCCAACATCATCAGCCGCCAGTTCCAGCCCAGGCCTGCACTGCTGGTCAACTACCTGCCACTCAATGATGGCGGGCAACTGGCAGCGATCAACACCCAGCTGGATGCGCCCTCCGCCGACAACAGCAACCTGAGCCTGCAAATGCAGACCGTCGCCACACTGGCCGACAAGCTCGAAAGCCAGGGCACGCCGTGGTTGATCGGCGGGGATTTCAACCTGCTGCCCATCGGCCAGTACCTGCGCCTGCCCGCACCATTGCGCCAGGGCTACTCGCAAGACAGCGAGTTGCACCTACTCTGGGAAAAGTACCCGATGATCCCCAGCAACCCTGAAGCCACCGGTATCGACCGCGAACTGTGGCTGACCCATTTGCCCAACCGCCCCGACGCCGACGAGCCCGACCGCACCCTCGACTACCTGTTCCACAGCCCCAAGCTGCAACGCATTGAAGGCTATGTGCGCCAGGAAGACACCCAGACCATTTCCGACCACCTGCCCGTGCTGGGCCGATTGCTGCTGCCTGCAGACTGATGGGCGTTGCATCGCTGCATATTTTTCTCCATAGTTGTACGATGACAGATAACTAATAACAATCCCTGCCATCCCCCGAGCGGAGAAACGCCATGACTGATCCAAAGCGCCATAACCATTACATCGGGGGCGAGTGGGTCGCCGCCACGGCATACAGCGCCAATATCAACCCGTCCGACCTGAGCGATGTGATCGGCGAATACGCCCAGGCCGATGCCGCCCAGGTCCAGACCGCCATTGAGGCGGCGCGGGCCGCGTTCCCCGCGTGGTCGACCTCCGGTATCCAGGCCCGCAGCGATGCGCTGGACCAGGTCGGCAGCGAAATCCTCGCCCGCAAGCAAGAGCTGGGCACCCTGCTGGCCCGCGAAGAAGGCAAGCCCCTGCCCGAGGCCATCGGCGAAGTGAGCCGCGCCGGTAATATCTTCAAGTTTTTCGCCGGGGAATGCCTGCGCCTGTCAGGTGACTACCTGCCCTCGGTGCGCCCGGGCGTGCATGTAGAAGTGACCCGCGAAGCCCTGGGCGTGGTGGGCCTGATCACCCCCTGGAACTTCCCCATCGCCATCCCCGCCTGGAAGATCGCCCCGGCCCTGGCCTATGGCAACTGCGTGGTGTTCAAGCCAGCTGATCTGGTGCCGGGTTGCGCCTGGGCACTGGCCGAGATCATCTCCCGCGCCGGTTTCCCGGCTGGCGTGTTCAACCTGGTAATGGGCAGCGGTCGCGTAGTTGGCGACGCGATCGTCCACAGCCCGAAAGTGGACGGCGTAAGTTTTACAGGCTCAGTGGGCGTTGGTCGCCAGATCGCCATCAGTTGTGTGTCGCGTCAGGCCAAGGTGCAGTTGGAGATGGGCGGCAAAAACCCGCAGGTCATCCTCGACGATGCCGACCTCAAGCAAGCGGTCGAACTGGCGGTGCAGAGTGCGTTTTACTCCACCGGCCAGCGTTGCACCGCCTCCAGCCGCCTGATTGTCACGGCGGGCATCCACGACACATTCGTCGAGGCAATGGCCGAGCGCATGCGCTCGATCAAGGTCGGGCATGCCTTGCAGGCCGGGGTTGATATCGGCCCGGTGGTGTCCCGCGCCCAGCTCGAACAGGATTTGGGATACATCGACATCGCCCGCAACGAAGGTGCGCGCCTGGTCGCGGGTGGCAGCCTGGTGACGTGTGACACCGAGGGGTACTTCCTGGCCCCGGCCCTGTTTGCCGACAGCACGGCCAACATGCGCATCAGCCGCGAAGAAGTGTTCGGCCCGGTGGCCAATATCATCAAGGTTGCGGACTACGAAGCAGCGCTGGCGATGGCCAATGACACCGAGTTTGGCTTGTCGGCGGGTATTGCCACGACCTCGCTCAAATATGCCAACCACTTCAAGCGCCACTCCCAGGCCGGGATGGTGATGGTCAACCTGCCCACGGCGGGCGTTGATTACCATGTGCCGTTTGGCGGGCGCAAAGGTTCGTCCTATGGCTCGCGCGAACAGGGCCGCTATGCGCAGGAGTTCTACACCGTGGTCAAGACCAGTTATATCGGGTCGTGAAGCTCTACTCACCGCGTTGATGCCATCGCGAGCAAGCCCGCTCCCACAGGAACTGCGCATTTTTTGTGGGAGCGGGCTTGCTCGCGATGCGTACACCCGTTCACTACGGCTTGCGTGGCTTGATCCGCGCCGTGGCTTCGGCCACTAGCGGGTCATCTGGCCAGTAGTGCTTGGGGTAGCGCCCCTTCAGGTCTTTCTTCACTTCGGCATAGGTACTGCGCCAGAAGTTGGCCAGGTCCTGGGTTACTTGCACCGGGCGCCGCGCCGGCGACAACAGGTGCAGTTTGACCACCTGACGCCCGCCCGCAATGCGCGGGGTGTCCGCCAGCCCGAACAGCTCTTGCAGGCGCACCGCCAGAATCGGCGGCTGCTCGCTGTAGTCCAGCCGCACCGAGGAGCCCGACGGCACCTTGATGTGATGGGGCGCCAGTTCGTCCAGGCGCTGGGGCAGTGGCCATTTGAGCAGGTTATGCACAATGCTCGACAGGTCGAGGTTGGCAAAGTGGCTAAGCCGTGACACACGCCCCAGATACGGCCCCAGCCAGTCTTCAAGCCCGGCCAGCAAGGCGCCATCGCTGACGTCGGGCCATTCGCTTTGCCCCTGGGCCAGCAGATCCAGTTGGCGCAATAACGCCACCCGCGCCTGCCACTGACGCAGCTCGGGCGTCCACGGCAACAGTTCCAGGCCCTTGCGCCGCACCAGATTAACCAGCGCCTGGGTGCGCGCTGCTTCATCGAGCCCGGTCAAGGGCTCGCGGCTGAGCACCAGTTCGCCGACCTTGCGCTGACGCTCAGCGCGCAACACACCTTCGCGCTCGTCCCAGTCCAGTTGGTCGACCACGCTGACCTGCTCGCTTAATACGTTATCCAGCAATCCGGGGTCGAACTCGGCGGCCAGATAGATACGCTCTTCACGTTGCCCCTGACGGCTGCCCAGGTCGGCAATCACCAGCCAGGGCTGTTTCATCAGGCCGTCGACCTCGCTGAACAGCGCCGCCCGACCATTGGCCAGCCGATACTCTGCACCGCCGGGTTTGCGCTGCTGGGCCACGCGGTCGGGGTAGGCCAGCGCCAGCAAGGCGCCCAGCCAGCGCGGGTGATCGGGGTCGGCGACCGGTTGCGTGGCCTTGCCGCGCAGGTAGCCGCGGTATTGCCTGGCCAGTTGTCTGGCCCGCTGCACGCCACCCTGCCCGCCCCGTGCGACGCGGCTCTCGCCCGACAGCAGGGCCAGACGGCTGTGCACGTCCGCCCCGGCGCCGCGCAGGATATCCCGCTCACCGAGAAGCGCCGCCACGTCACAGGCCATTTCGGCCAGCCCCAAGTCCTGCCCGCGAATCAGCAAATGGGCAATACGTGGATGCGCCGGCAATTCAGCCATCGCTTCGCCGTGGGCGGTGAGTTTTGCTCCGTGCAAGGCACCCAGGCGTTCGAGCAATTGCCGGGCCTGTGCATAACTTGCCGACGGCGGCACATCGAGCCAGATCAGTTGCTCGGGCGCCACGCCCCAGCGCGCCAGTTGCAGGGCCAGCCCGGCCAGGTCGGCCTGGAGGATTTCCGCACTGCCATAGGCCGCCAGTTGCGCGTGCTGGTCTTCGGACCACAAGCGGTAGCACACGCCCGGCTCCAGCCGCCCGGCGCGACCGGCACGCTGGGTGGCGCTGGCGCGGGAGATGCGCTGGGTATCGAGGCGGGTCATGCCGCTGCCCGGGTCAAAACGCGGCACCCGCGCCAGCCCGGCGTCGATCACCACGCGCACGCCGTCGATGGTCAGGCTGGTCTCGGCAATATTGGTGGCCAGCACGACCTTGCGCAGCCCCTTGGGCGCAGGTTCGATGGCGGCGCGCTGGGCCGCCAGGTCGAGTTCGCCATGCAAGGGGCACAGCAAAATATCGCTGCGCGAACCCAGCGCCTCGGCCAACTGCTGGTTGACCCGGCGAATCTCCGCCTGCCCGGGCAGGAACACCAGCAGGCTACCGCTTTCATCGTGGATGGCATCGAGCACGGTCTGCACCACCCGCGGCTCGATAAACTCACCCGCCACAAACGGTCGCCCCCAGCGCATCGCCACCGGGTACATGCGCCCTTCACTGCGCAGGATCGGCGCATCGTCAAGGAGGCTGGCCAGCCGTTCGCCTTCCAGGGTGGCGGACATCAGCAGGATTTTCAGCGGCTGCTCGTCACGAAACAGCTCACGCCCGTTGAGGCTCAAGGCCAACGCCAGATCGGCATCCAGACTACGCTCATGGAACTCGTCGAAAATCAGCAGGCCCACCCCTTCCAGCGCCGGATCGTGCTGCAGGCGGCGGGTCAGGATGCCCTCGGTGACCACTTCGATGCGGGTCTCGGGGCCGACCTTGCTGTCGAGGCGAATGCGGTAGCCTACAGTCTGGCCGACTTTTTCACCCAGTTCACTGGCCAACCGCTCGGCCGCCGCCCGCGCCGCCAGGCGCCGGGGTTCGAGCATCAGGATCTTCTGCCCGGCCAGCCACGGCTCGTTGAGCAGGGCCAGGGGCACACGGGTGGTTTTACCGGCGCCGGGCGGCGCTTCGAGCACAGCTTCATGGCGCTCGGCCAGGGCCAGGCGCAGCGCAGGTAAAACTTCATCAATCGGCAAAGAAATCATGGTGGCTCCAGAACAGAGCGACGAGTATAACGGCGAACAGTAATGATCCAGTCCTTTGAGCATGTTTGAGGTTTTTTGTATGCGTATGCCTTCACGAGTCATCGGCGGTGTCGTGGTTGCGGCACTGTTCACCCAACTGACTGCCTGCGGCAGTATTTTCTTCCCTGACCGACGTGGCCAGATCGACGGCAAGATCGACCCCATGATCGCCGTGCTGGATGCCGTGGGCCTGCTGTTTTATGTGATCCCGGGGCTGATCGCCTTCGGTGTCGACTTTGCCACCGGGGCCATTTACTTTCCGCCGGGCAAGACCGCACAAATCGCTCCGGAAAAACTGCGCGAAGCCATCGGCGCGGATGGCAAGGTGGATAACGCCAAGCTGCAGGCCATCCTCGAAAGCGAACTGGGCCGCAGCTTCCCGCTCAACGACCCGCGCCTGATCCAGCACAAGGGCAGTGCCCAGCAACTGGCCATGTACGGCTTGCAGCCTGCGGCCTGAACCCTTTGCCCATCACCAAGGACGCGCCATGACCGGCAGCCCGGAACACGCCCGCCTGTTACGCCTGGCCACCCGCGCCTCGGTGGCGGTGGCCAGCCTGTTGATCGTGACCAAGGCCATCGCCTGGTGGCTCAGCGGTTCGATCAGCATGCTCGCCGGCCTCACCGACTCGCTGCTTGACGGAGTGACCTCGTTTCTCAATTTGCTCGCGGTGCATTACGCGCTGCGCCCCGCCGATGAGGACCACCGCTACGGCCACGGCAAGGCCGAGTCGCTGGCGGGCATGGCGCAAGCGCTGTTTATTGGCGTGAGTGCGGTGCTGATCGCCTTCCAGGCGGTGGAGCGGCTGAAAAACCCCGAGCCGGTGGGCGCGCCCTGGATCGGCATAGGCGTGATCGTGTTTTCGCTGCTGATGACCGTGGCGCTGCTGGTGCTGCAACACCGGGTGATCAAGGCCACGGGCTCCAACGCAGTGCGCGCCGACTCGCTGCATTACCGCTCGGACCTGATGCTCAATGGCAGTATTTTACTGGCGCTGGTACTGGCCAGCGTGGGCTTCCCGCAACTGGATGCCTGGTTTGGCCTGGGGATTGCAGTGTACATCCTGTGGAGCGCCATCCAGATCGCCCGTGAGAGTTTTGCCGTGTTGATGGACGAAGAGTTACCCACCGATGTCAGCGAGGACATGCTCAAACTGGCCTGTGCCGTGCCCGGCGTGTTGGGCGCCCACGACCTGCGGACACGGATCTCGGGCAATATCTGGTTTGTGCAGCTGCACCTTGAGCTGCCGGGCGAGCTGACCCTGTCTGCGGCCCATGCCATCTGTGACCGCGCCGCTGAAGCCATCGCCAAGGTCTACCCGCGGGCTGAAGTGCTGGTGCATGCAGACCCGAAGGAAGTGGTCAGGGGTAAAGCCCTGTAGTCGCTGCCGCAGGCTGCGAAGGGGGTAGCGGGGGCTTTGAGACAACGGGTTGCTACGCAACCCTTCGCAGCCTGCGGCAGCGACTACAGGTGTTCAGGTCAGTACGTCACCTGATATCCACGGCTGCTCAAACAACTGCCCTGCGCCTGCCGATAGGCTTGCACCACGGCCGGCGAAGGCGCATAGGTCACCTTGGCCGGGTCGAAGCCGCTTTGTGTCACCGCCCAGCGGTAACAGTCATAACCATCCTGGCTGACCTGCGCCTGGCTCTGGCCGTTCACGGGGTAGGCCACGACGTCATAACCGTTGCTCACCGGCTGCTGTGTGGTCGGAGGTTGCATCACGATGTAGTCCTGGGTTGCAGGCTGGTAGGCGTAATACGCTCCCGCCGCCAGAAACATCAGCGTGCTGCCAAACCATACTTCTCGCGCAAAGTCAGGCAAGTAGCTGACACGGATGCCGTAGGGCGGCTGCACCACGATGTAACGCGGGCCTTGTGGGCGATACCAGTAGCCACCTGAAAAGAAGTAATTCTGGCCGCGATAAGGTACCTGCCGGTATTGCCCGGGAAAACGGTCGATCACATAGCCGGGCCGGTATTGCGGCCCCGGCCCCCAGCCATTGCCGTGCCCGCTCGGCCGCCCCGGCCAGCGATGGTCGTTGGGGCGCGGCTCATTGGGGCGATAGTTGTTGGCCCCCGGGGCATTACCCGGCCTGTTAGTGGCGCCAGTACCGTGCCAGTTCTGATTGCTGCCTTGGTTCTGGTTTTGCTGCACCGTATCAGGCCGTGGCCGGATCGGCAGGTTATTGCCAGGTTGGGTCGGCCGCGCCGGCATATTGCTTTCACCCTGTGGCCGGGCTTGCCACTTGCCCCCCTGCTGCTCATGAGCGGGACGGTTTTCCGGGCGCGGCTGATTGCCTTCAGGCCGGCCCTGATTGTGTTCCGGGCGCGGCTGACCACCCTCGGCATGGCGCGGGCGATTGTCCTGGGCGTTGCCATCCCCTCGCTCATCGGCCAATAACTGGCCGCTGACACTCACACAGAGCACGCCAACTGTAGCCATCTGCCAGATGCGCGATTTCATGTTGTTACTCACTATGGGAAAGAGCCTAAACATAAGACTGAAAATTCGAGAACCGGTTCTACACCGAACAGTCAGTGAGGCAACTTATTTTTGCCAAACGAAAAAAGGGCGACCCGTCGGTCGCCCTTTGAATTTTTTCGTCCTGGCTCAACACTTGTGATGTTGGCTCACCTCGCTCCGTCTTCTGGACAGTGCGCAGCCCGGGGGCCGGGGCAACCCTGTGGGGTTGGCGGCCGCGGCTGGCCTGATTCGGCGGGCCGCAGTGGACTCTATGTCCGGGCAGTGATTCTGGTTTAAAGAATAGGCGTTTGGCCGCAGCAGGCGATTGCGAAGATTGCTCGATAAAACATTACTTGCGCAATTTTTGACTTAAGGTGGATACTTTCACGCAATAGTTATGACAAAGGGTAACTTCGTGAGCAAACTTGACCGGTATGACCTGAGCATTTTGGCCGAATTGCAGCGTGACGCACGCATCTCTAACCAGGAACTGGCCGAGCGTATAGGCCTGTCGCCATCCCCTTGCTCACGCCGTGTTAAACAGCTTGAGGATGACGGCTACATCAGCCGCCAGGTAGCACTGCTCGACCGCAAACTGCTGGGCTTGAGCCTTACAGCCTACGTTCTGATCGGAATGGACCGACATACACCAGAGCGTTTCGAGAATTTCGAAGCCTGCATCCGCGCATTGCCGCAGGTGCTGGAGTGCAGCCTGGTGACCGGGATGGACGCCGACTACCAGCTCAAAGTGGTGGTCGCCGACATGGACCACTACCAGAAACTGCTGCTGGGTGAATTGACCCGCATCGAAGGCGTGACCAGCGTGCGTTCCAGCTTTGTGCTCAATCAGGTGCTTAACAGTACAGAACTGCCGTTAACCCATTTGCGCACGTGAAAATAAAACCTGTAGCAGCTGCCGAGGAACGAAGGCTGCGTTCGGCTGCGAAGCAGTCGTAAAATCAGCACACGCGACTCTTCAGTTGTACCGTGCAGTCTGATCTTGCGATTGCTTCGCAATCGAACGCAGCCTCGTGCCTTCGGCAGCTGCTACGGGGATAGCGACACCCTCTCACTACCCAGATCAATATCCCCCAGTTCCCTGGCGTATACTCCTACGGCTTTTTCCCACGATGTCGCCGGAGAATACCGATGGATCCTGCCGTACTTGAAGAATGGATGATGACGATTCTGGTCAGCGTGCTGATCATTTTCATGGCTTTTATCGTCTGGGATCTGGCCAAAAAGTCCAAGGCCGGGCGCTTCGGCTCGATGATCCTGTTTTTCGTACTCGGCCTGGGCGTAGCCGCGTTCATCATCAAAAGCGTGGTCATCGGCCTGATCGAATCCGGGGCGCTATAGCCGCGCCGGCACTTCCCGGTATTGCCCCTGCTCCAGCCCTTCAATCGTCCAGTCGCCAATGCGCACCCGCACCAGGCGCAAGGTCGGCAACCCCACTGCAGCGGTCATGCGCCGAACCTGACGGTTGCGGCCTTCGCGGATCACCAGTTCAAGCCAGGCCGTGGGGATACTCTTGCGAAAACGCACCGGCGGGTTGCGCGGCCACAATTGCGGCTCGTCCAGGGCACGGGCCTCGGCGGGCAGGGTCTTGCCATCATTAAGCTGCACACCGTCGCGCAGCTGCTGCAGTTGCTCGGCCGTAGGCTCGCCTTCCACCTGCACCCAGTAGGTCTTGGGCAACTTGTGCTTGGGGTCGGCAATCCGCGCCTGTAACTGGCCATCATTGGTGAGCAGCAACAACCCTTCACTGTCCCGGTCCAGGCGTCCGGCGGGGTAGATCCCCGGGATGGGGATAAAGTCCTTGAGCGTGGCGCGCCCGCCTTCGTCGCTGAATTGGGTCAGCACATCGAAGGGTTTGTTGAACAGGTACAGCTTGGGCTCGGCTGGCGGTGCCTTGGCCACACGGCGGTTGGCAGCTTGCGGGTTGGGGCTTTTGGTGGCCGGGCGGCGCGGGGCGGGACGGGACATGACAAAAAAGGACATCTGGCGATCAGGGCTGGCAATGCTAGCCCCCGGACCGCCAAATGACCATCACCGATCAACGGAACGGCGGTTCGTCGAAGCTGCGCAGTTTGCGCGAGTGCAGGGAATTGAGCTGGCCGCGCATCAAGTCCACCGCCGCAATGCCGATCTTCAAGTGCTGGCTCACCGCACGCTCGTAGAAGGCATTGGCCGAGCCCGGCAACTTGATTTCACTGTGCAGCGGCTTGTCCGACACACACAGCAGCGTGCCGTACGGGACGCGCAAGCGATAACCCTGGGCGGCAATGGTGCCGCTTTCCATGTCCACGGCAACCGCACGGGACAAGTTGATCAGCGGCCGTTCCTGAGCCCAGCGCAGCTCCCAGTTGCGGTCGTCGTAGGTCAGCACGGTGCCGGTGCGCAGGCGCTTTTTCAGTTCGTCGCCGCGCTCACCGGTCACTTGGGCCGCAGCCTCCTGCAACGCCAGCTGGACTTCAGCCAGGGCCGGAATCGGAATATTCGGCGGCACGACCCGGTCGAGGATCCCGTCGCGGCGCATATAGGCGTGGGCCAGTACATAGTCGCCGATGGTTTGCGACTGACGCAGGCCGCCACAGTGACCGATCATCAGCCAGCAGTGCGGGCGCAATACCGCCAGGTGGTCGGTGATGTTTTTCGCGTTGGACGGGCCGACGCCGATATTGACCAGGGTCACGCCATGACCGTCATTGGCCTGCAAGTGATACGCCGGCATCTGGTAGCGGTGCCACACCACGCCCGCCGCGATGGCTTGGGCTTCGCCGTAGTCCATCGACTTTTCAATGATCACGTTGCCCGGCATCACCATGCGTACAAAACGCGGGTTGTCGCGCAGTTGCTCAAGGCCGTGAAGGATGAACTGGTCGACGTAGCGGTGGTAGTTGGTCAGCAGGATCCACGGCTGCACATGGCGCCAGTCGCTGCCGGTGTAGTGCACCAGGCGGCGCAGGGAGAAATCGACCCGCGCCGCGTCGAACAGCGCCAGCGGCAATGGATCGGTGTTCTCCCAGTCGTACAGGCCATCGGCAATGCCGTCGGTGGCCGCGGACAGATCTGTGCTGGGGAACACCCGTGCCAGGGCGGCAGCGGTGACGCCGGAACCGGCCAGCTCATCACCTTGTTCGACGACGTATGGGTAAGGGATGTTTTGTTCACTGACACCGACTTCCACCTCAACGGTGAAATCGCGCATCAACGGCACCAACTGCTCCAACAGGTAGTTACGGAAAGAGGAAGGATGGGTGACGGTGACACTGTATGTGCCGGGTAACTGGACCTTGGCATACGCACGGGTGGTGGTCGGCACTTCACCGTTGATACGGTAGGTCAAACGCAATTCGGGATAGCGAAACAGCGCGCGTTCTTGCGCAGAAGGTTCGACCCTATCCTTGAGATAACGCTTGAGGGCCTGGCTCAAGGCCGTGGTTGCGCGTTCGTGCAAAGCGGCAAGGCGATCAACGGCCTCTTGCGCGGTGGAAACGACAATAAAAGCTTCGGTCACGATAAGCATCCTGTCTTCTGAACGGGCAGGCCTTTATCTTGCCTGTATCGATGGCTAATGGCAGCTACAAAATTGCCTGTTAGAGATTTCCTGTGGGAGCCGGGGGATAACAGAATACTGGCGGCCATACGCAAATCAGTGTGGGAGCGGGCTTGCCCGCGATGGTATCAACGGGGTCTGCCAGGCAAACCGCGCCGTCTGCATCGCTGGCAAGCCAGCTCCCACAGGGCCAGGGATCAGGCCATCTGCGGGGTTGAGCGGGCAACGATGGCGGCCACGTTCACCCCCCGTGGCAAGGTGCCGTACACCCGGCCGCTACCCTGTAGCCGACTGGCGATAAAGCCGTCGCTGACGTCGCTGTTGCCCGCCTCCAGCAGCAATTTTGCCTGCAGGCCCAGGGCGATATCTTCGGTCAGTTGGCGAGCGCGGTACTGGATGTCATCAGTGTCCATAAACGCGTTTTTAAGCTGCGCAATGTGCTGCGCCAAGCGCCGGTCGCCATGCCCGTCGCCCAGCTCGGCAAACAGCGCATCGAGCACCCCCGGCTCTTTGGACAAGGCGCGCAGCACGTCCAGGCACTGCACATTACCCGACCCTTCCCACGTCGAATTGACCGGTGCCTCGCGGTACAGGCGCGGCAGGATACTGTCTTCAACATAGCCCGCGCCGCCCATGCATTCGGCCGATTCATTGATCATGGCCGGGGCCCGCTTGCAGATCCAGTACTTGCCCACTGCAGTCACCAACCGCGAAAACCGGGCCTCCTGCGGGTCATCCAGATGGTCGAGCGCCCGCCCCATGCGCAGGCTCAGGGCCAGTGCGGCTTCGCTCTCCAGTGCCAGGTCGGCCAAGACGTTCTGCATCAGCGGCTGCTCCGCCAGCACCCGGCCACCGACCAGACGATGAGCACAATGATGGCTGGCCTGGGTCAACGCCTGACGCATCAAGGCGCTGGAGCCGACCATGCAGTCGAAGCGGGTCATGGCGACCATTTCAATAATGGTCGGCACGCCACGGCCTTCTTCGCCGATCATCCAGGCCAATGCCCCACGGAACTCAACCTCGCTGGAGGCGTTGGAGCTATTGCCCAGTTTGTTCTTCAGGCGCTGGATATAAAACTCGTTGCGGCTGCCATCCGGGCGATGGCGCGGCAGCAAAAAGCAGCTCAAGCCCTTGTCGGTCTGGGCCAAGGTCAGAAAGCCATCACTCATCGGCGCCGAGCAGAACCATTTGTGCCCCAGCAGTTCATAGGCCTGCCCCGATCCCTTGGCGCCCACAGGGTAAGCCCGGGTGGTGTTGGCGCGCACGTCGGTGCCGCCCTGTTTTTCAGTCATGGCCATGCCCAGGGTCACCCCGGCCTTCTGGCTGATATCGACATTGCGCGGGTCATACTCGGTGGCCAGCACTTTGGGCAACCAGATGCCAGCGAGGTCCGGTTGCAGGCGCAAGGCCGGCACACTGGCGAAAGTCATGGTCAGGGGGCAGCCGCTGCCCGCTTCGGCCTGGCTGTGCAGGTAGGTCATGGATGCCCGGGCCACATGGGCGCCGGGTTGCGGGTGCGCCCAGGGCAAGGACGGCAAGCCGTGTTCAATCGCCGTGCGCATCAGCTCATGGTATGACGGATGAAATTCAACCAGATCGATCCGATGGCCATAACGGTCATGGCTGACAAACTGCGGCTTGTTTTCATTGGCCAGAAAGCCCGCAGCCATCAACGGCCCACCCGCCAGGGCACCGTACTCGTCAATCCGCCCCTGCGCCCAGCCTGCGCCGAAATGCTGGCTCCAGTGCTGGAGTGGCAGGTCAATGCGGTACAGGTTGACGCCGTCCAGGGACGGCGGCTGATTGGTCACCTGATGGGTTTCAGCGTATTGATGCAGGTTCATTGCGCGGGCTCCTGTGGCTCATGCCAATAAGCCAGTGAAGCACGCATCTGAACCTGAACAAGTGGCATAAACGCCTAAAACTCGGCGTTTTTACCACCCTCTTCAATCAATAAGCGCTGGCACAAGGTGTGCTGCAGGTCTTCAAAGCGCAGCGGCTTGAGCAGGTAATCGGTGATGCCATCCACCTGTTCAAGGGCCTCACGGGCCTCGGCCTCGGCGTCGAACAGAGCCAGTACGGGCAGTTGCGCGCACGCGGCAAGGGTCAGCAACTGGCTGCCCATCGAGGTGCCCGACACCAGGGCCAACGGGCACGCCAGCACTACCGCGTCCACCCGCTCGCGGCGCAGGGCTTCGATCGCCGCCTCGCCCGTATCGACACCCAGCACGCGGTAGCCCAGCTTGAGCAGCATGGCGCGTACCACGGCCGGGCTGACCGGGTCTTCCACCAACAACACGACGCACTCCCCCGGCGCACGCATCAGCGTGGGGCTATGCACCTGGAGGGGGGCCGCGGGCTCCAGTTCCAGCAACAATTGAAACTGTGAACCGTGCCCCGGCAGCGAATGATGAGTCAGGCGCCCGCCCAACAGTTCCACCAGGCGCCGGCAAATCGCCAGGCCGATACCCAGGCCGCCATATTCGCGGGTCATCGAGCCATCAACCTGGAAAAAGTGCTGGTACAGCTCGGCTTGCTCCTGGTGAACAAAACCGATGCCGGTGTCGATCACATTGAACGCCAGCGCCCAGCGTCCCGACTCGCCGGGTTTGCCGGTAACACGCACAAGCACGACCCCTTCACGGGTGAACTTGATGGCGTTGTCCAGCAGGCACTCAAGGCACTGACGGATTTTATCGGCATCACCCACCCAATGATCGGACAGCGTGCGTGTCACCTCATAGGAGAATGCCAGCCCTTTGCTGCGTGCCGCAGGCCCGAACTGCTCGCTCAGCCCCTGCAACAGGTCATTCAAGCTGAACGGCCGGGGGCGCGCCACCAGCCGCCCTGCCTGCAGCTCTGTGAGGGTCAGGATGCCATTGACCATATGCATCATTTCCCGCGCCGAGCCTTGCGCAGTCTGGGTGTACTGCTCAAGCTCCGGCCCCATGTCCAGGGTCTTGATCAGCTCAAGAGAACCAATCACACCGTTCATCGGCGTGCGCAATTCATGGGTGACGGTCGCCAGGAATTCGTCCTTTAGCTGGTTGGTGCGGGCCAGTTGCTGGTTCATCGCCGCCAGCTTCTGCCCGGACTCCTGCAGGGTACGCGCCTGCAGGTCACGCATGGCGTTGATGCGGTCGGCCAGCGCCAGCGACAGCAGGCCCACCTCAATCGCCGAGCCGATCTGGCTGGCGTACATGGTCAGGAACACATTGGGCAAATAACCCAGCACCATCAGCGTATTGACCAGCCCCCCCAGCAAAAAGGCCGACCAGGCGATCACGAAGTAGCGCGCCACCCGCAGGCCGCGAACCCAGGCCACCACACCGGCAGTAAAAATGGTGACGATAAACGCCAGCGCCAGGCCCGTGGCCAGGCGCAATGACACCGCATAACTGGTGGTCAGTGCGAGCACCATCACCAGCACGCCAACGGCCATCAGCACCATCAGTGCCCGATCAAGCCAGCGGCTGTGGGAGGCGGTATGCAGGAAGGAACGGGCAAACTGGCAGCCGAAGAAGGCCGACGCACCAATCAGGAACGGGGTGGAGGCATTAGCCCACCACGGGTTGTTTGGCCAGAAGTACTGCACTGCCGCACCGTTGACCGACAGCTGGTACAGACCGAACGAAGCAATATAAAAGATGTAATAGAGGTAACTGGTGTCACGCACGCTGAGGTAGATAAACAGGTTGTAGACCAGCATGCCCAGTAACACGCCGTAGATCAGGCCCAGGATGTAAATGCGCACGGGCTGCTCTTCGAGGTAGGACTGCGCTGACCACAGTGTCAGTGGCGCCTGCACCGAGCCCTGGCTGGCCAGGCGCAAGTACACCGTCTGCCGCTGCCCGGGGCTGAAGTTGATTTCAAAGAGGTAGTTGTTTTCTTTGATCTGCCGGCTGTCGAAGGGCAGCGCATCGCCGGTGCGCTCTACAAGCCGGTAATTGCCATCGGCATCTGCCAGGTACAGCTCGATGGAATCCAGCGGCGGGTAGGCCAGCTCCAGCAGCCAGGTGCGATGCACTTGCGGGTCACGGGGCTGGTACTGCAGGTCCACTTTGACCCAGAAGGCCGAGTGCGAGTAACCGGCGTTGAGTGTGTCTTGGGTATGGGGCTTGAACAGTTCGTCACGCGCGGTGATATCGGCCAGGGTTGCCGCGCCACCGGTGTCTTCAAACACTTGCATCACGCGGCCCAAGGGCAGGCTTTGTGTGGTTTCGTCAAAAGCGACTGCGCTGGCCAGCATCGGTAGCCAGCCCATCAACATCATCAGCAAATAGCGCATACAGCCCCAACGTAGCTCGCCCGGCGACCTGCGCGATCTCATCTTCCCTTCAAGATCACGTCGACCGAACGAGCGGTTATTAATTTAAAGGCACTTTAACATAGCCCTTAATGGCACATACACACTAGGCAACAAAACTATTTAAGCCCTCTAAACCGGGCATTACAGAGGCCCGCACAGATTCAACCCCAATAAACCCGAGCCGATTTAAACGCTATAAACGGCATCTGGCACAGCACCTGGCAAGCGCCGCCAAAAACAGTTTGGTGGTAAGCTCGCGCACCATGAATATCTACAGCTCTCGCCCCGTTGTCCTCTGTCTCTCCGGCCATGACCCCAGTGGGGGTGCCGGCTTGCAGGCAGATATCGAAGCCCTGCTGGCTCAAGGCTGTCACGCCGCCCCGGTGGTGACCGCCCTGACTGTGCAGAACACCGTCAATGTCAGCGATTTCCGCGTGCTGGACCGTGAGTGGGTGCTGGCGCAAGCCGCTGCCGTGCTCAGCGATTCCACGGTCGCGGCGGTCAAGCTGGGCATGCTCGGCTCACTGGAGATGGTCGACACCGTGGTCGAACTGCTGCAGGCCAACCCGCATCTGCCGATGGTCTGCGACCCGGTGCTGCGCGCAGGCGGCGGCGGACGACTGGGCAAGGACGAAGTGGGCTACGCCATGCGCGAGCGCCTGCTGCCCCTGGCCACCATTGCCACCCCCAACCTTCCCGAAGCCCGCATCCTGGCCGAACTGCCCGAGGGCAGCGCCGATGAGTGCGCCGAAAAGCTCCTGCCATTCTGTCGCCACCTGCTGATCACCGGTGGTCACGGTGATGAGCACGAAGTGCATAACCGCCTGTACAGCCGTGACGGCAGCCGCCACACCTTTACCTGCCATCGCTTGCCGGGCAGCTACCACGGTTCGGGTTGCACCCTGGCCAGCACCCTGGCCGGGCGCCTGGCCATTGGTGAAGAACTGGTCAGCGCCGTGCAAACCGCGCTCAACTACACGTGGCGCACCCTGCGTGATGCCGAGCAACTGGGCCAAGGGCAATTTGTACCGCGCCGCTTGCCGCTGGATTTTTGCGCGTAACCAATGAGGCTCACCCCATGACGCTTCGCGGACTTTATGCAATCACCGACAGCCAGTTGCTGGCTGGCAAACTGCTGCCCTATGTAGAGGCGGCTCTCGATGGTGGCCTGACGCTGTTGCAATATCGCGACAAAAGCAACGATGACGCCCGCCGCCTGCGCGAGGCCCAGGCGCTGCTGGATTTGTGCCAGCGCTACAAGGCGCACCTGATCATCAACGACGATGCCGAACTGGCCGCGCGCCTGGGTGTTGGCGTTCACCTGGGGCAAACCGACGGCCCGCTCACGCCTGCCCGTGCCCTGCTGGGGTCACAGGCGATTATTGGTTCGACCTGCCACAGCCAGCTCGAACTGGCCGAACAAGCGGCCAAAGAAGGCGCGAGCTATGTCGCCTTCGGCCGGTTTTTCAATTCCAGCACCAAACCCGGGGCGCCCACCGCGACCCTCGAAGTGCTGGACCATGCCCGCGCCCGCCTCAACCTGCCGATCTGCGTGATTGGCGGCATTACCCTGGACAACGCCGCGCCGCTGGTGGCCCACGGTGCCGACCTGCTGGCCGTGGTGCATGGCCTGTTTGGCGCCGAAAGCGCCCGGGAAGTCACCCTGCGCGCCAAGGCCTTCAACACCTTGCTGTCCATTTAAATACCGAATCCTGATTCAGAGAGAGCCCTCCATGTCTCGTTCCGAAACCCTGTTTGCCAATGCCCAGAAACACATCCCAGGTGGCGTGAACTCGCCCGTACGTGCGTTCAAGAGCGTGGGCGGCACGCCACTGTTCTTCAAGCACGCCGAAGGTGCCTACGTCACCGACGAAGACAACAAGCGCTATGTGGATTACGTCGGCTCGTGGGGCCCGATGATCCTGGGTCACAGCCACCCGGACGTGCTCGACGCCGTGCGTGCGCAACTGGAGCACGGCCTCTCGTACGGTGCCCCGACCGCGATGGAAACCGAGATGGCCGACCTGGTATGTGCCATCGTGCCATCGATGGAAATGGTGCGCATGGTCAGCTCAGGTACTGAAGCGACCATGAGCGCCATCCGCCTGGCGCGGGGTTTCACCGGCCGCGACAATATCCTCAAGTTCGAAGGCTGCTACCACGGCCACTCCGACAGCTTGCTGGTAAAAGCCGGCTCCGGCCTGTTGACCCAGGGCGTGCCAAGCTCGGCCGGGGTGCCGGCAGACTTTGCCAAACACACCCTGACCACCGAGTTCAACAATATCGACGCCGTTGCCCAGCTGCTGAGCGAAGTGGGCGACACCGTGGCCTGCATCATCGTTGAGCCGGTGGCCGGCAACATGAACTGTGTACCGCCTGCGCCGGGCTTCCTGGAAGGCCTGCGCAGCCTGTGCGACCAGCACGGCGTGGTACTGATTTTTGACGAAGTGATGACCGGTTTCCGCGTAGCCTTGGGTGGCGCCCAGGCCCACTACGGCGTGACCCCCGACCTGAGCACGTTCGGCAAGATCATCGGCGGCGGCATGCCGGTCGGCTGCTTTGGCGGCAAACGCGAAATCATGCAGCACATCGCCCCCCTGGGCCCGGTTTACCAGGCGGGCACTTTGTCCGGTAACCCGCTGGCAATGGCCGCAGGCCTGACCACCCTGCGCCTGATCAGCCGCCCGGGCTTCCACGCCGAGCTGAGCGACTACACCACCCGCCTGCTCGATGGCTTGCAGCAGCGCGCCGATGCAGCCGGCATCCCCTTCGTCACCACCCAGGCGGGCGGCATGTTCGGCCTGTACTTCAGCGGCGCCGATGACATCGTCACCTTTGACGACGTCATGGCCAGCGACGCCGACCTGTTCAAACGTTTCTTCCACCTGATGCTTGAAGGCGGCGTGTACCTGGCCCCAAGTGCCTTCGAAGCCGGTTTCACCTCGATCGCCCACGGCGAAGCCGAGCTGCAACTGACCCTGGACGCTGCAGAACGCGCATTTGCTGCACTGAAGTGATCCACAAAAACGGCAAGGGTTAATGCCCTTGCCGTTTTTTATGCCGGTAATGGCCTGATCTTTTGACCCGCCCGTCCAAAATCGTCTTAAATCAATGGATATCGCGCCCAGGCAGCAGAAAAACGAGTAAAGACTTTGTAAGGTTGCCTCCGCTTATTTCATAATGCGCGCCTATACATCCCATGATCGGGTTAACCCGTCATCCAGAGGTACGTCGATTCCCATGAACCGCACCGGCCGCGCCCTTGCACTGGGCTGCCTGTTGCTCCTACAGCCGTTGCTTGCCCAGGCAGGCGGTAACTCGTTGTTGATCCCAGCGATGGGTCGCTGCACCCTCAATACACAGCCTGAAGACCTCGCCGAGGCGCTTGCAGCCTGTGAAGAGGCGGCAAAAGCCGGGGATGCAGAAGCCGAATACGAGTTGGGCGAGTTCTATTACGACGGTAAAAACACCCCGCAAGACTTCAACAAGGCACTGAGTTACTTCGAAAAAGCCTCGCTGCAAGGCCACGCCATGGCCCAGTTCCAGCTCGGCACCATGTTTTTCAAGGGCGAAGGTGTACCCGCCAATAACATTCAGGCTTACATCGTGTTGAAAATGGCCGCGGTCAATGGCGCAGAAGACGCGCTGGACACTGCCGACCTGGTAGCCGAGCAAATGCCGCGCGACCAGCTCGAAACCGCCACCCAGATCCTGGGGCAGATTTTCCGCAAGTATTTGCAGGAGCTGCAATCAACCGATGCCCGCTCGCCGTTTTCGCCGTTGCCTTAACGGCTCACTCGTTGCCGTAACGCATACTGACGGGCTTACTTGTCCGGCATCGGAAACGGAAACGGCATCACATTGCTGACACCCCGCGCTTCGCTGATTTTCGGCGTACCCAGCCGCTCAACCTCATCAATACGCACAATCGAGTGCATCGGCACAAAGCTGCGCACCACGCCTTCGAACTGGGCCTTGAGCTTTTCTTCGCTGGGGTCGACGACCATTTGCGTGCGCTCACCGAAGACGAATTCCTCGACCTCCAGAAACCCCCACAGATCACTTTGATAGATCTGCTTGGCGTACATTTCGAACACCTGGCCCTGGTTGAGGAAAATCACCTTGTAGATTGGAGCTTCACGTTTGGTCATGGTGGGCGGGTAAGCATCTGGAGGTAAAAAAGAGGGCGCGAACTATAGCATAGCCATCAGACGCGCAGCGCTAGGAACCAACGGCTATGCCCCCTATAATGCGCGGTTCTTTGAACCACTTGATGAACACCCATGGCCAAGAAGCTTTACATCGAAACCCACGGTTGCCAGATGAATGAGTACGACAGCTCGCGCATGGTCGACCTGCTGGGTGAACATCAGGCCCTGGAAGTCACAGCGCGCGCCGAAGACGCTGATGTCATCCTGCTGAATACCTGCTCGATCCGTGAACGTGCCCAGGACCGCGTGTACTCGCAGCTGGGCCGCTGGCGCGAACTGAAACTGGCTAACCCCGAGATGGTGATTGCCGTGGGCGGTTGCGTGGCCAGCCAGGAAGGCGCGGCAATCCGTGATCGCGCCCCGTATGTGGACGTGGTGTTCGGCCCGCAGACCCTGCACCGCCTGCCAGAAATGATCGACGCTGCACGCATCACCAAGCTGCCGCAGGTGGATGTGTCGTTCCCTGAAATCGAAAAATTCGATCACCTGCCCGAGCCACGCATCGACGGCCCGAGCGCCTACGTTTCGGTGATGGAAGGTTGCAGCAAGTACTGCACGTTCTGCGTGGTGCCTTACACCCGCGGCGAAGAAGTCAGCCGCCCGTTCGATGACGTGCTGGCCGAGGTCATTCACCTGGCCGAAAACGGCGTGCGTGAAGTGACCCTGCTTGGCCAGAACGTCAACGGCTACCGTGGCCTGACCGAAGGCGGCCGCCTGGCCGACCTCGCCGAGCTGATCCGCGTGGTAGCCGCCATCGACGGCATCGAGCGCATCCGCTACACCACCTCCCACCCGCTGGAGTTTTCCGACAGCCTGATCCAGGCCCACGCCGAAGTCCCGGAGCTGGTCAAGCACCTGCACTTGCCGGTGCAGTCGGGTTCGGATCGCATCCTGTCGGCAATGAAGCGCAACCACACGGCGCTGGAGTACAAATCCAAGCTGCGCAAACTGCGCGCCGCCGTGCCGGGCATTTGCATCAGTTCCGACTTTATTGTCGGCTTCCCGGGCGAGACCGAAAAAGACTTCGAACAGACCATGAAGCTGATCGAAGACGTGGGTTTCGACTTCTCCTATTCCTTTGTCTACAGCCAGCGCCCGGGCACCCCGGCAGCAGACCTGACCGACGACACCCCGGAAGAGCGCAAAAAAGAGCGCCTGAACGCGCTGCAACATCGCCTCAACCAGCAGGGTTTCGAGATCAGCCGCCAGATGGTCGGCTCGACCCAGCGAATCCTGGTCACTGACTACTCAAAGAAAGACCCTGGCGAACTGCAGGGGCGCACCGAGAACAACCGCATCGTTAACTTCCGCTGCGACAACCCGCAGCTGATCGGGCAATTCGCCGATGTGCATATCGATGCGGCCCAGCCGCACTCGCTGCGAGGCTCGTTGCTGAACTGACACCTTCCCCGGTGGGAGCGGGCTTGCTCGCGATACATGCAACGCGGTCCATCTGGATTAGCGCGGTGATGCAATCGCGAGCAAGCCAGCTCCCACATCAAACATTTGGTGAAGTCCTTTCACGCTCGACCTGCTAGCGTTATCCTTGATTTCATCTCAATTGCCTAAGGGCGGCTAAATACGACCTTGAACGCACCCATCGAACCACATCGTTTTCTCCTCGAGCCCTTTGAGGCCCGCCGTTTCGCCAATCTGTGCGGGCAATTCGACGAGCACTTGCGCTTGATCGAGCAACGCCTGACGATCGAAATCCGCAATCGCGGTAACCAGTTCGAGCTGATCGGCGACCCGAAAATCACTTCCTCGGCAGAAAACCTGCTGCGCCGCCTGTATCGCGAAACCAAAGCTACCGAGCTTTCGCCAGACATGGTGCATCTGTTCCTGCAGGAATCCGAAGTCCAGGACCTGGCCAGCAACCCGGTGGCCGAAGCCAGTGTTTCGCTGCGCACCAAAAAGGGCATGATTCGCCCTCGCGGTATCAACCAGCAGCGCTACGTCAAGGAAATCCTGGGCAACGACATCAACTTCGGCATTGGCCCGGCGGGTACGGGTAAAACCTATCTGGCTGTGGCCTGCGCAGTTGACGCCCTGGAGCGCGAGCAAATCCGCCGCATCCTGCTGGTGCGCCCGGCGGTCGAAGCCGGTGAAAAACTCGGTTTCCTGCCGGGAGACCTGTCGCAAAAAATCGATCCGTACCTGCGCCCGCTCTACGACGCACTGTACGAGATGCTCGGCTTTGAATATGTGGCCAAGCTGATCGAGCGCCAGATCATCGAAGTGGCTCCGCTGGCCTATATGCGCGGTCGCACGCTGAACAACAGCTTCATCATCCTCGACGAAAGCCAGAACACCACCGTCGAGCAAATGAAGATGTTCCTGACCCGCATCGGCTTTGGCTCCACCGCCGTGATCACCGGTGACATTACCCAGATCGACCTGCCAAAAGGCACCAAGTCCGGGCTCAATCACGTCATCGAAGTGCTCAAGGACGTGCCGGGCATCAGCTTTACCCACTTCCAGTCCAAGGACGTCGTGCGCCACCCGCTGGTGCAGCGCATCGTAGAGGCCTATGGCCGCTACGAACAGGAAGCCGCCGACAAGCTGGCCGCACTGCCCGCTGCAAAGGATTACCGCCACGATGCTTGAGCTTGACCTGCAATTGGCGACCGACGCCAGTGCCCCCAGCGAAGCCCAGTTCCGCCAATGGTGCGAACTGGCTTTGCGCCAGCGCAGCGCCGATTCGGAAATGACCATTCGTCTGGTAGACGAACCCGAAGGCCGTGAGTTGAATCACACCTGGCGCCAGAAAGACTACGCCACCAACGTGCTGTCCTTTCCGGCCGATGTGCCCGATGAGTTCCTCGATATCCCGCTGCTGGGCGATCTGGTGATTTGCGTGGCCGTGGTTGAACGCGAAGCCGCCGAACAAGGCAAAAGCCTTGAGGCCCACTGGGCCCATCTGGTGATACACGGCTGCTTGCATCTTCTGGGTTACGACCATATAGAAGACGAAGAAGCCGAAGAAATGGAAGCGCTGGAACGAACGTTGCTTGCAGAACTGGGTCATCCTGACCCCTATGCAGACGACGAAACCGAATAACACCCACTGAAACTACCAAGGGATACGAGTAAATCGCTATGAGCGAAGACCGATCGAGCAACGGGCAAAAGTCATGGTTAGGTAAGCTGACCCAGGCCTTTGCCCATGAGCCGAAAAACCGCCAGGAGCTGCTTGAGCTGCTGCGCGAAGCACACCAGAACAAACTGTTGGACAGTGAAGCGCTGGCCATCGTCGAAGGCGCCATTCAAGTGGCTGACCTGCAGGTACGGGACATCATGGTTCCGCGCTCGCAGATGATCAGTATCAAGGCGACCCAGACCCCCCGCGAATTTCTCCCGGCGATCATCGATGCGGCGCACTCGCGCTACCCGGTGATCGGCGAAAGCCACGACGACGTCCTCGGCGTCCTGCTGGCCAAAGACCTGCTGCCGCTGATCCTTCAAGAGAACGGCGACAAGTACAACATCAAGGATTTGCTGCGTCCGGCGACATTTGTCCCTGAGTCCAAGCGCCTTAACGTGTTGTTGCGTGAGTTCCGCGCCAACCACAACCACATGGCCATCGTGATCGACGAATACGGCGGTGTGGCGGGCCTGGTGACGATTGAAGACGTTCTGGAGCAGATCGTCGGCGATATCGAAGACGAACACGATGTCGAGGAAGACAGCTATATCAAGCCACTGCCCAGCGGTGACTTCCTGATCAAGGCCCTGACCCCGATCGAAAACTTCAACGAGTTCTTCGATACCGAATTCTCCGACGACGAGTTCGACACCGTGGGTGGCCTGGTCATGAGTGCATTCGGGCACTTGCCAAAACGCAACGAAACCACTGAAATCGGCCCTTACCGCTTCCGCATCCTCAATGCTGACAGCCGCCGGATTCATTTGATTCGTCTGACGCCGATAGCCCGCTAAACCCCAATACCAAGGATTGAAATGCGCTGGATAACCTCCCCCGGCTGGCCCGGTAACTTGCTGGCCGTGGTGGCCGGCGCACTGACAACCCTGGCGTTGGCCCCCTTCGATATCTGGCCATTGGCACTCGTTGCCCTGGCCCTGTTCTATCTCGGTTTGCGCGACCTGTCGCCAAAACAGGCGCTGGGCCGTGGCTGGTGCTTCGGTTTTGGCCTGTTTGGCGCGGGCACCAGCTGGATCTACTACAGCATCCACCACTTCGGCGGCGCGTCTGTGCTGCTGGCTGGCTTCCTGATGCTGTTGTTCACCGCAGCCATTGCCTGGTTCTTTGCCCTGCCCGCCTGGCTGTGGGCGCGCTGGATCCGCCGCAACGAAGCGCCGCTGGCCGACACCCTGGCGTTTGCTGCGCTGTGGGTCGCTCAAGAGGCCTTCCGTGGCTGGTTCCTCACCGGTTTTCCGTGGCTTTACTCCGGTTACAGCCAGCTCGACGGCCCACTGGCCGGGCTCGCGCCACTGGGCGGCATGTGGCTGATCTCATTTGCCCTGGCCCTGAGCGCAGCCCTGCTGTGCAACCTGCCACGCCTGATCAAGGCCAGGCGCAAAGCTTTTGTCGCCGCAGGCGTGATCTTGCTGATCGGCCCCTGGGTGATCGGCCAGGCACTCAAGCACCACGCCTGGACCAGCCCATCGGGTGACCCGCTGAGCGTGGCGGCGATCCAGGGCAATATCGAACAAAGCATGAAATGGGACCCGGCGCAGGTCAATGCACAGCTGGCCCTGTACCGCGACATGACGTTCAGTTCAAAGCGTGTGGACCTGATCGTGTGGCCAGAAACCGCCGTCCCTGTCCTCAAGGAGAACGCTGAAGGCTTTTTGAGCATGATGGGGCGCTTTGCCGCCGACCGGAATTCAGCGCTGATTACCGGCGTGCCGATCCGCCAGGAAGTGCGTCATGAACCGCGCTACTTCAACGGCATCACGGCCGTAGGCCAGGGCGACGGGGTTTACCTGAAACAAAAGCTGGTGCCGTTTGGCGAATACGTGCCGCTGCAGGATGTACTGCGCGGCCTGATCGCATTTTTTGACCTGCCAATGTCTGACTTTGCCCGCGGCCCTGCCGACCAGGCAATGTTGCAGGCCAAGGGTTATCAGATCGCGCCATTGATTTGCTATGAGGTGGTGTACCCGGACTTCGTCGCCGGGCTTGCGGCCCAGAGTGACATCCTGCTGACCATCAGCAACGACACCTGGTTCGGCACCTCGATCGGGCCGCTGCAGCATCTGCAAATGGCGCAGATGCGCGCCCTGGAAGCCGGGCGCTGGATGATTCGGGCCACCAACAACGGGGTCACGGCACTGATCGACCCGTTTGGGCAAATCACCACGCAGATTCCGCAGTTCGAGCAAGGCATCCTGTATGGCGAAGTGGTGCCCATGCACAACCTGACACCTTACCTGCAATGGCGCTCCTGGCCGCTGATCATCCTGTGTGTCTTGCTGATTGGCTGGGCGCTGGTCACCAGCCGGATTGCCAAGACGGTCTAAGCCAGCCACCTGCACCCACACTGTTCCCTGCGGGTTCGGACTGTGTGGGCGCCGCAAAACCTGTGGGAGCTGGCTTGCCTGCGATGGCAGCAGCGCGCTTTGCCTGTCAGACCGCGCCGCCTGCATCGCGAGCAAGCCCGCTCCCACATGAGTTCATCGACTTAATTAGCGATAAAACAACGGATAGGCCATCTGCCCCACCGCCTCATTGATCAACAACCCGGACTGCCAGAACGCTTTGTACTCCGGCATCCAGCCCCCCAGCGGCCGCGCATTGTCTGCACTGAAAAAACCCACCGGCGCGGGCACCACTTCAAAACCGGCCTGTTCAAAACTCCAGACCGAACGCGGCATATGCCAGCCGTGAGTCACCACGACCACGCGCTTGATCCCCAGCGGCAGCAGAATGCCTGCAGTCATTTGGGCGTTTTCCCAGGTCGTACGGCTTTGTTCTTCTTTCCAGCGTACTTGCACGCCGAAGTCATCACGCAATGAGTCCGCCATCAATTGCGCTTCGCTGGGCGGCGAGCCGTAGTGCAAACCTCCGGTCGTCAGTACCGGCAAGCCCGAGGCCTTGGCCAGTCGCGCGGCATAACGCTGGCGCTCAAGACCAATGCCCGTCGGCTGATCGCTGCCCCAGGCCGGATCACCCCGCTCACGCCCCGAGCCCAGCACCACAATGGCATCGGCACGCCCGGCCAGCGTCGCCCACTCGCTCTGCGCCAGCGGCGGCTCGCGCTCCAGCACCCGGGCGCCCCACTCCACCATCACTGGCAAGCTCATCAGCCAAAAACCACCCAGCCCCAGGGCAAACAGCACGCCCGCCACACGCGGACGCGAACGCCGCAGCCACCAGGCAAGCACCAGGAGCAAGATCAAAATGCCGGGAGGCAACAGAAGTTGTTTCAAAAAATATCGAATAGGCATCGAGCATCTCCAAAGATGCCCGAAGCCTAAGGGGGTTGAGTGAGCGCATCAATAACGCAGGTGAGAAACCCAAACACAAACGTGTGATGCATCAACCCGGGGTACAACCTGTTTTGATACGGCTTTTGTTAAAGGCCGGGCCTGATTCGCCGTACGGCCTAAGCTCCCTGCACCCTGTCTTTGAGCCAGATAACCTTGGCTCTGGGGGCATCCTGCATGTTCACGCTGCCTTGCGAGCGTTTGACTGCCTCACGCCCGATCCGATTCAAATAGAGGTTGATCAATTCCAGCTCGGCATGACTCAAGCCTCGCAATTCCAGTTCGACTGGGCGTTCATCTCGTAATACGACAGCCGTCTTTGCTGAATCAAGAGCCATACTTAAACGATCAATCAGCCGCTCATACACTTGCGATGTTGCTACGCTGCGTTGCAACTCTGCCATCCGTCCACCTCATTTAAGGAAATGAATCTCCCCCAAAGGAGAGCTTAGCTGCGCATGTAAAAGGGGCGTGCTGCTGCGACCAACGGAGTGATGAGGCAATCAGGGTTTCCCTCGATAGAGCGGGGTCATGTATGCTACGGGACTTCCTGTAACCCCTGCTCCAACCTGACCGGGCAACACTGTCGCCGGTCTATGTTGAAGAGGATTAGGCCACCCTTTATCAGTACAAGTAGCCATGCACGAACAATATCAGCCCCGTGAAATAGAAGCCGCCGCCCAATCATTCTGGGACAACCAAAAGTCCTTCGAAGTCAGCGAAGATCTAGGCAAAGAGACGTTCTACTGCCTATCGATGTTCCCGTACCCAAGCGGCAAGCTACACATGGGGCACGTGCGCAACTACACCATCGGTGACGTGATCTCCCGTTACCAGCGCATGCTTGGCAAGAACGTTTTGCAGCCGATGGGCTGGGACGCCTTCGGCATGCCGGCCGAAAACGCCGCGATGAAAAACAAGGTCGCGCCGGCCAAGTGGACCTACGAAAACATCGCCTACATGAAAACCCAGCTGCGCAGCCTGGGCCTGGCCGTTGACTGGTCCCGCGAAATCACCACCTGCAAGCCGGATTACTACCGTTGGGAACAATGGCTGTTCACCCGCCTGTTCGAAAAAGGTGTGATCTACCGCAAGAACGGTACCGTTAACTGGGACCCGGTAGACCAGACCGTTCTGGCCAACGAGCAAGTGATCGACGGCCGTGGCTGGCGTTCGGGCGCGGTGATTGAAAAACGCGAAATCCCGATGTACTACTTCAAGATCACCGCTTACGCGGATGAACTGCTTGAAAGCCTCGACGACATGCCGGGCTGGCCCGAGCAGGTCAAAACCATGCAGCGCAACTGGATCGGCAAATCCCGCGGCATGGAAGTGCAGTTCCCTTACAACGTCGAGTCCATCGGCACAGCGGGCGCACTCAAGGTCTTCACCACCCGTCCTGACACCCTGATGGGCGCCACCTACGTCGCCGTGGCTGCCGAGCACCCGCTCGCCACCCAGGCCGCGCAGGGCAACCCTGAGCTGCAGGCGTTTATCGCCCAGTGCAAAGGCGGCAGCGTGGCTGAAGCCGACATGGCCACCCAGGAAAAAATGGGCCTGCCAACTTCGCTGTTCGTCGAGCACCCGCTGACCGGCGAAAAACTTCCGGTCTGGGTCGCCAACTATGTGCTGATGCATTACGGCGACGGCGCAGTAATGGCGGTACCGGCACACGACGAACGCGATTTCGAATTCGCCACCAAGTACAACCTGCCAATCAAGCCGGTTGTGCGCACCAGTGCTGGCGACGAGTCCCCTGCTCCCTGGCAGGACGCTTACAACGAGCACGGCCCGCTGATCAACTCCGGCGAATTTGACGGTCTGGATTTCGACGCTGCCTTCGCCGCCATCGAAGCCGCCCTGACCGCCAAAGGCCTGGGCCAGGCGCGCACACAGTTCCGCCTGCGCGACTGGGGCATCAGCCGTCAACGCTACTGGGGCTGCCCGATCCCGATCGTGCATTGCGATACCTGCGGTGACGTACCGGTCCCTGAAGCCCAGTTGCCAGTGGTCTTGCCGGAAGATGTCGTACCCGATGGCGCCGGTTCGCCACTGGCACGCATGCCTGAATTCTACGAGTGCAGCTGCCCTAAATGCGGCGCACCGGCCAAACGCGAAACCGACACGATGGACACCTTCGTCGAGTCCTCGTGGTACTACGCCCGTTACGCCTCGCCGCACTATGAAGGCGGTCTGGTCGAAAAATCGGCAGCGGACCACTGGTTGCCGGTGGACCAGTACATCGGCGGTATCGAACACGCCATTTTGCACCTGCTGTACGCGCGCTTCTTCCACAAGCTGATGCGTGACGAAGGCCTGGTCAGCTCCAACGAGCCGTTCAAGAACCTGCTGACCCAGGGCATGGTGATCGCCGAGACTTACTTCCGTACGCTGGACAACGGTGGCAAGGATTACTTCAACCCGGACGACGTGGAAATCGAACGTGATGCCAAGGCCAAGATCATCGGCGCCAAGCTGAAGACCGACGGCCTGCCGGTGGAAATCGGCGGCACGCAAAAAATGTCCAAGTCGCTGAACAACGGTGTTGACCCGCAATACATGATCGAACAGTACGGCGCAGACACCTGCCGCCTGTTCATGATGTTTGCTTCGCCGCCAGACGCCAGCCTGGAATGGTCCGACTCGGGTGTTGAAGGTTCGCACCGTTTCCTCAAGCGCGTCTGGCGCCTGGCCCATGCCCATGTTGGTCAGGGCCTGCCGGGGGCACTGGATATCGCCAGCCTGACCGATGAGCAAAAAGTCATCCGCCGCGCCATCCACCAGGCTATCAAGCAAGCCAGCCAGGACGTCGGCCAGCACCACAAATTCAACACCGCCGTCGCCCAGGTGATGACCGTGATGAACGTGCTCGAAAAAGCACCGCAAGCCACTGAACAAGACCGCGCCCTGCTGCAGGAAGGCCTTGAGACTGTTGCCCTGGTGCTGGCCCCGATCACCCCGCACATCAGCCATGAGCTGTGGAACCAGTTGGGGCATGCGGGTGCAATCATCGACGCTGCATGGCCAACCCTGGATGAAAGCGCGCTGGTTCAAGACACCTTGCAACTGGTTATCCAGGTCAACGGCAAACTGCGCGGGCATATTGAAATGCCAGCCAGCGCCAGCCGTGAAGAGGTTGAAGCCGCAGCCCGCGTCAATGAAAACGTGTTGCGCTTTACCGAAGGCCTGACGATCCGCAAAGTGATCGTGGTACCGGGCAAACTGGTCAATATCGTCGCCAGCTAATTGGAACAGGCGCCCGTGCCAAGCGCGGGCGCCCAACAAGACCTTCAGGGCCGCTCAGTCGGCCTCTCTGGTTTCAAGGGGAGCAACACATGATCAAACGCAACTTGCTGGTGATGGGTCTCGCTGTTCTGCTGAGCGCCTGCGGCTTCCAGCTGCGCGGCACCGGCACCAACCAGCTGACGATCACCGAACTCGACGTCAGCGCCCGTAACGCCTACGGCGACACTGTGCGCCAACTGCGTCAGGTACTGGAAAACAGCGGTGTAAAAATCACGCCAAACGCCCCCTACAAGCTGGTTCTGACTGACGAGAAAGAAACCCAGCGTGCCGCCAGCTACACCGGCAACACGGGCACCGCCGAGTATCAGTTGAACAGCGTGGTCAACTACGAAATCCAGGGCCAGAACCATCTGGTGCTGCTGAGCGACAAGGTTGAGGCCTACAAGGTTTACCTGCAGGACGGCAGCAACGTGGCCGGCAGCAACCAGGAAGGCGTGATGATCCGCAAGGAAATCCGTCGCGACCTGATCCAGCAACTGGTTCTGCGTCTGGAGCAGTTGACCCCGGCCCAGCTGGAAAAACTGCAGCAGCAAGCGCAAGCGAAGGCCAAGGCTGAAGCCGACGCCATCGAAGCTGCGCGCAAGGCTCAAGAGGAAACTCCTCAACAGTCGCCTCTCGAACTGCAAAACCAGTAAGGCATACGGGGCGCTCAAGCGCCCCGCTATCGTTATGGCCCTATGAAACTCGCTCCCGCCCAACTCGCCAAGCACCTGCAAGGCACGCTTTCGCCGGTCTATATCATCAGCGGTGATGACCCGTTGCTGTGCCAGGAAGCCGCCGACGCCATTCGCAGCACCGCCCGCCAGCAAGGTTTCGATGAACGCCAGGTGTTCAGCGCCGATGCCAGCTTCGACTGGGGCACGCTGCTGCAAGCCGGTGCCAGCATGTCGCTGTTTGCCGAAAAACGCCTGTTGGAGCTGCGCCTGCCCTCGGGCAAGCCTGGTGACAAAGGTGCTGCGGCGCTGATCGAGTACTGCTCGCGCCCTGCCGAAGACACCCTGCTGCTGATCAGCCTGCCCAAGCTCGATGGCAGCGCGCAGAAGACCAAGTGGGGCAAGGCGCTGATTGAAGGTGCGCAAACCCAGTTCGTACAGATCTGGCCGGTGGACGCCAACCAGTTGCCGCAATGGATTCGCCAGCGCTTGTCGCAGGCCGGGCTGTCCGCCACCCATGACGCCGTGGAGCTGATAGCCGCGCGGGTTGAAGGCAACCTTCTGGCTGCCGCGCAAGAAATCGAAAAGCTCAAGTTGATGGCTGAAGACGGGCAAATCACGGTCGAAACCGTGCAGGCGGCAGTAGCCGACAGTGCGCGCTTCGACGTATTTGGGCTCGTAGATGCGGTACTTAACGGCGAGGCTGCCCATGCCCTGCGCATGCTCGAAGGGCTGCGCGGTGAGGGTGTCGAGCCGCCGGTGATCCTGTGGGCCCTGGCCCGTGAGCTGCGGGTACTGGCCAACATAGCGCTGCAATATAGTCAGGGCACACCGCTGGACAAGGCCTTCAGCCAGGCCCGGCCGCCGGTGTGGGACAAGCGCAAGCCGTTGATGAGCAAAGCCCTGCAGCGCTATTCAGCCCAGCGCTGGGCGCAATTGCTGCTGGATGCACAGCGTATTGATGCCCAGATCAAGGGCCAGGCAGCAGGCTCGGCCTGGAGCAGCTTGAGTCGCTTGGCGTTGCTGATGTGTGGGCAACGGCTGAACCTGCCAGCTGAATAAACACTGCTTTCTGTGGGAGCGGGCTTGCTCGCGATGCAGGCGCCGCGACCTGACAGGCTGATTGCGCTGATGCTATCGCGAGCAAGCCTGCTCCCACCGATCACTATCCAGTGGACAATACGAAAAAACCGGCCGATGATTTGCGCTTGTTCAAACCACGCGAGAGCAAATGCCATGAGCAAGCGCCCCAACAAGGCCAAATCCATCGTCGCCCAACCCCTGTTCCGCAGCCGCCAGGAACGCCCCGCCAAAGGCAAAGGCAGCTACCGCCGCGAAGCCTTCCAGTCGAGAGACCGGGAGGCTTTTTACTTTCTGGCTGCCTGAGGGCGGGGATGATAAGGTCTGCATCTGATTTGCATTACCTGGACCTGCGCATGCCCTTAAGTCATAAACGTGGTTGGCCGATGCGCCAACTGATTGCTGCTTCCAGCGTCATCCTTTTAGTCGCCTGCGCCGAGAAACCGACTGCAGCCGATGCTCAACCCCTGCCAGTGACGCCTCCCGCTCCTGCGGTGACCACCAGCGCGCCTGTTACCGATATCCCCTTTGTCCAACCCGCCCAGAGCTTTGGCGAGTGGCAAGCCAATTTCCGCGTCCAGGCCCTCAAGGCCGGGATCAGCCCGCAAGTCTTCGATAATGCCTTTGCTGGCATTACGCCGGATATGAGCGTGATCAAGGCCGATCGCAGCCAGCCCGAATTCAGCCGCCCGGTCTGGGAATACCTCGACGGCGCGCTGTCACCTTTGCGCGTGCGCAATGGCCAGCGCTTGCTGGAGCAAAACGCCGAGCTGCTGAGCCGCATCGAACAGCGTTATGGCGTCGATCGCCAGGCCCTGGTTTCGGTCTGGGGTATGGAAAGCAATTTCGGTTCGTTCCAGGGCAACAAGTCGGTTATTCGTTCATTGGCCACCCTGGCCTATGAAGGTCGCCGCCCGGAGTTCGCCCAGAGCCAATTGATCGCAGCCCTGAAAATCATTCAGGAAGGCGATATCAGCCCCGACAAAATGCTTGGTTCGTGGGCAGGCGCAATGGGCCAGACCCAGTTTATCCCCACCACCTATGAAACCCACGCCGTGGATTTCGATGGTGATGGCCGTCGCGATATCTGGAACAGCTCGGCTGATGCACTGGCCTCGACGGCGCACTACTTGCAAAGCTCGGGCTGGAAACAAGGCCAGCCGTGGGGCTTTGAGGTGACGTTGCCTGCCGGCTTCGATTACGCACTGGCGGATGGCGCCGTCAAAAAGAGTGTCGCCGAGTGGCAACAACTGGGGGTCAAGGCACCTGCCAGCGCAGCCGGTTCAGAGCAGTTGAGCGCCACCCTGCTGCTGCCTGCGGGCTACCGTGGGCCGGCGTTCCTGGTGCTGGATAACTTCCGCGCCATCCTGCGTTACAACAACTCGTCGTCCTATGCGTTGGCCGTTGGCCTGCTTTCCCAACGCTTCAACGGTGGCGGGACCATTTTGGCTGACTGGCCAAAAGACGACCGCCCGCTGAGCCGCTCGGAGCGTGTTGAACTGCAAACCCTGCTGAGCCAGCGCAACTACGATGCGGGCAATCCAGACGGCATTATCGGCGCCAACACGCGCAAGGCGATCCGTAGCGCGCAGCAAGCTATGGGTTGGCCAGCCGATGGCTACCCGAGTCACAAGTTGCTGGAAAGTTTGCGTAGCCGCTGAGTCGCGACTCAGCCTGTAGGAGCGGGCTTGCTCGCGATTGCATCGACTCGTTTTGTCAGAGATACCGAGTTGATAGCATCGCGAGCAAGCCCGCTCCCACGGCTCAGGTTTTGACTGTGACCACTGCCTGCTCTAGTACCAATAACTGCCGATCAGCATCCAGCCGCACTTGAGCCCCCATCGGCAAGGTCAGGTTCGGATCGCAATGCCCGCTGCGCCAACCGGCCAGCACCGGTATACCCAGCCCGCCCAGCTCCTGGGTGAGCAACCGCTCCAGCGCCGCAACATCAACCCCGGCCACATCCCCCACCAACACCCCGCGCAACCTGTCGAGCTTGCCCGCCAGGCGCAAATGCGTCAGCAGACGGTCGACCCGGTACAAAGGCTCATTGACGTCTTCGATAAACAGGATGATGTCGTCGCTGTCCAGTTCAAACGCCGTGCCCATCACCGCGCAGATCATCGACAGATTGCCTCCCAGCAAACGGCCACTGGCGCAGCCCGGGGCAATGGTCGTCAACGGCCAGGCCGCGGGATGGTCCAGCACAGGCGGCTGTTGCCCGCTGAGCATACGCAGCAACGAAGTTTCAGTAGGCGGTTGTTTGTTGCCCAGCAGATCAGCGTTCACCATTGGCCCGTGAAAGGTCACAAAGCCCGCGTAACGAGTGATCGCCAGATGCAACGCGGTGATATCGCTGTAGCCGACAAACGGCTTGGGATGACGACGCAACAGCTCAAAATCGATGCCATCAAGCAAGCGCGGGCTGCCATAGCCGCCGCGCAGGCAGAAAATGGCATCAATGCTGTCATCGGCAAAAGCCTCATGCAGGTCGCGTAAACGCTCTGCATCAGAGCCGGCAAGATAACCCTCCCGCTGCCACACCCCCGGATAGACCCGCAGCTGGTAGCCGCGTGCATGCATCCATTGGGTCGCGAGGTTCAGGTCAAGTTCGGCAGGGCCTGCCGGGGCGATCAGGGCGATCACCCCGCCAGCGGGCAACGCGGGCACCGCGCTGTGGGCCTTGAAGGACACTGGCGCGGTGAGCTGGTTAGTCATGGAGTCAGGCACTCACCAGCATGGATTTGACCAGCTTGGCTTGTTCATCAGCGTGGTACGAAGAACGTACCAGCGGGCCGGATGCCACGTTTTTAAAGCCCATTTTGTAGCCTTCCTCGGCAAACCACGCGAAGGTGTCCGGGTGTACGAAACGCTGGACCGGCAAGTGGTTGCGCGACGGTTGCAGGTACTGGCCCAAGGTCAGCATGTCGATGTCATGTTCGCGCATGCGCTTCATCACTTCGATCACTTCGTCGTCGGTTTCGCCCAGGCCCAGCATCAAGCCGGATTTGGTCGGGATGTGCGGCATCATCTGCTTGAAGCGCTGCAGCAGAGTCAGCGACCACTGGTAGTCGGAACCCGGACGCGCAGCCTTGTACAGGCGCGGCACGGTTTCGAGGTTGTGGTTGAACACGTCTGGCGGCTCGGCGGCGGTGATTTCCAGCGCTACGTCCATGCGGCCACGGTAGTCCGGCACCAGGGTTTCGAGCAGTACGCCCGGCGACAGCTTGCGGATCTCGCGGATGCAGTCGGCAAAGTGCTGGGCACCGCCGTCACGCAGGTCGTCGCGGTCTACAGAGGTGATCACCACATACTTCAACCGCAGGTCAGCAATGGCAATGGCCAGGCTTTCCGGTTCGTTGGTATCCAGTGGCTTCGGTCGGCCGTGGCCCACGTCGCAGAACGGGCAACGACGGGTGCAGATGTCACCCATGATCATGAAGGTCGCGGTACCACCGGAGAAGCACTCGCCCAGGTTCGGGCAGGAGGCTTCTTCGCACACGCTATGCAGCTTGTGCTTACGCAGCAGGGACTTGATGCGGTCGACTTCCGGGGAAACCGGAATACGCACACGAATCCAGTCGGGTTTTTTCGGCAACTCGGTGGTCGGAATGATCTTTACCGGGATACGCGCAACCTTCTCGGCACCGCGCAACTTGACGCCGGTCTCAACCTTGGAACGGGCCTCGCTGGCGCGGGCTGCACGTTCTGAGATATCCAGCGTTGGGATCAGGGTTTGAACAGCGTCTTGCGCAGTAGTCATATCAATCGATTCCGCCCGTCAGGGTCGTCTGCTCAGCATAGTCGAGGTGTTTGACGAGCTGCGAGCGCAGCCGGGCACCTACCTCGGCAAATTCAATCGGCCCTGCATGGTCACGCAGCTGGGTCATCGCCAGCCCCGCATAACCACAGGGGTTAATCCGTCGAAACGGTTCCAGGTCCATGTCCACATTCAGGGCCAGACCGTGGAAGGAGCAGCCATTGCGGATCCGCAGGCCCAGTGAGGCGATTTTCGCGCCATCGACATACACGCCCGGCGCATCGGCCTTCGCTGCAGCGCTCACGCCATAGCTGGCGAGCAGGTCGATCAGGCACTGTTCCATCCGCGTGACCAGCTCACGCACGCCATAGCCCAGCCGGCGCACGTCGAGCATCAGGTAGGCAACCAGCTGGCCAGGGCCGTGATAGGTTACCTGGCCACCGCGATCCGACTTGACCACCGGGATGTCCCCCGGCAGCAGCAGATGCTCGGCCTTGCCTGCCTGACCTTGGGTAAACACCGGCGGATGCTGCACCAGCCAGACTTCGTCTTGCGTGTCCGGCACCAGCTTGCGCTCGTCGGTGAATCGCTGCATCGCCAGCCAGGTGCGCTCGTAATCAAGCACACCCAGCTCACGAATACCCAAGACCTGTGACATCACAACACCATATGTACGAAGCCGGTGGCCCGCAATTCGCTGTTGATGTTGTAGAGCTGATCCTGATCGGTTGCCACGATGTGCAACTGGATCGTCGTGTACTTGCCGTTGGTGCTCTGGCGTTCATCGACACGATCATCGTTGACCGTCGCGTGCTTCTTGACGATATCGATGATCTTGTCCTTGTTGCCCACACCCGTGTCGCTGATTACCTTAACCGGGTAATCCACGTTGGGAAATTCGATCTTTGGCGCCTTTACTTCGGTATCGCTCATGGCGTATTGGCCTCGTAAGCCCGGAACAACAAAGGTGCTCCCGCGCAGGGTAAAGCGCGGGGGCACTCAGGTGGGTGCAATCAGTTGAACAGCCCGTAGAAGAATAGACGGATGCTATCCCACACGCGTCGGAAAATTCCACCTTCCTCGACAGGCTCAAGCGCGATCAGGTCAGCGCTGTGCACAACCTTGTCATCGAGTTTGACCTCAACCTTGCCGATCACATCGCCTTTGGCGATAGGGGCCATCAGTTGCGGGTTCATGGTCATGCTTGCGGCCAGCTTTTTCAATTGGCCTTTTGGCAGGGTCATGGTCAGGTCATCTGCCAGACCGGCTTTAACCTGGCTGGTGGTGCCTTTCCAGACTGGAGCCTGAGCCAGCTCGGTGCCCTTCTGGTAGAAGGTCTGGGTTTCGAAGAAACGGAAACCGTAGGTCAGCAGCTTCTGGGTCTCGGCAGCACGGGCGGCTTCGCTGTTGGTGCCGAACACCACGGCGATCAGGCGCATGCCGTCGCGTACAGCCGAAGACACCATGCAGTAGCCGGCTTCGTCGGTGTGACCGGTTTTCAGACCGTCAACGGTCTTGTCACGCCACAGCAACAGGTTGCGGTTAGGCTGCTTGATACCGTTCCAGAAGAACTCTTTCTGCGAGTAGATCGCGTAGTGAGTCGGGTCTTCGTGGATGATGGCGCGAGCCAGCAACGACATGTCGTGGGCCGAGGAGTAGTGATCCGGGTTCGGCAGGCCGGTCGGGTTCATGAAGTGGCTGTTGGACATGCCCAACTCGCCGGCCGTCTTGTTCATCATGTCGGCAAACGCGTCTTCGCTGCCGGCAATGTGCTCGGACAGGGCGACGCTGGCGTCGTTACCCGACTGGATGATGATGCCGTGCAACAGGTCGCTGACCGACACCTGGGTGCCGACCTTGATGAACATCCGCGAACCACCGGTGCGCCATGCGTTTTCGCTGACGGTAACCGGGTCGTTTTCGCCGATCTGGCCACGACGGATTTCCAGAGTCGCGATGTAAGCGGTCATCAGCTTGGTCAGGCTGGCTGGCGGCAGACGCTGGTCGCCGTTGTTCTCGACCAGCACGTTACCGCTGCTGGCATCCATCAGAACATAGGACTTGGCTGCAAGTTGCGGCGGCGACGGCATCATCTCGACTGCCCAGGCGGCAGGAGTGACGATCAGCGGTACTAGCAGGCACAGGCGTTTGGCAAAGGTGGTGATGTTCATCCGTCTCTCGAAGTTGTTAATGGAAACTTACCCTCGCGGGCAAAACTGTACAGGCAGTGCGTTCGACTGACTGCTGCGTATTCAGTTGCAGCCCCTGCCCCTGGAAGGGCTTTTATTCTTGACCTCTGCAACTGCGTTTGGGCCGCGAATGTTCGCGGCCCAACGCTTTGTTCGGTGTTACTGATCCGACGTCACAACGCTCGGCTGGCCCAGATTGGCCAGGCGCACGCTGTTTTGCGTTTGTGCCACTTCACCCGCCGAGGCGATAGGCCCCAGGCGCACGCGGTGCAAGGTTTGCTGATTGCGCACAATCGAGCTGATAAATACGGGTGTGCTGACCATGCCACTGAGTTTGGAGCGAAGCAACTCGGCGGCGTCCGGATTGGCAAAGGCGCCTACTTGCAAGTAGGTGCCCTGGCCCTTGACCATCGGGCTCACTGGCACCACATCGGCGGCATGCTGCTGGGCCGGCGGTGTCCATTGCTCAACCTTGCCGGTCGACACGGTCGGGGCGGTGTTCTGGGCCACTTTCGGCTCGTTGAGCATCAGTGGCGCAGGGCGCCCACGTTGCGCCCACCAGGCTTGCGGGTCAATGCCTTCAACCTTGACCCGGGCCGTACCGGTCTCGGCATAGCCGAGTTTTTTGGCTGCGGCGTACGACAGGTCGATGATGCGGTCCGAATAAAACGGGCCACGGTCATTGACCCGCAGGATCACGGCCTTGCCGTTATCGAGGTTGGTCACCTTGACGTAGCTGGGCAACGGCAGGGTCTTGTGCGCCGCGCTCATGCCATACAGGTCATACACTTCGCCGTTGGCGGTGTTCTGCCCGTGAAACTTGGTGCCGTACCAGGACGCCGTGCCCGAGGCCACATAGGTCTTGGACTCTTGCAGCGGGAAATAGGTCTTGCCCAGCACCGAGTACGGCGCGGCCTTGTACGGGCCGGTGTGCAGGGTCGGCGTGGCGTCGGGGATGCGCGATACGTCGACATCCCACCACGGCGCGCCGTCCTTGTGCGCGCGGTTGATGTCCAGGCCCGGCTTGGAGGTGACGCCCGTCGACGTTTGTGGCGGCGTGCGGCTGCTCGAACAGCTCACCACCAGCAGCGCAATAGCGGCGCAGGCAGCGAGTTTCAACGGTGTGCGGATCGCTTGAAACGGCATTACTTGTTGCCCCGTGCTTGAACCAGCAGATCGGACAGTTGATGCACTGCCATGGCGTACATCACGCTTCGGTTGTAGCGCGTGATCGCATAAAAGTTCTTCAGCCCCATCCAGTATTCAGGGCCGTCGGCGCCTTCAAGACGGAACGCTGTGACCGGCATGTCGTCGCGCAGCGCATCATGACTCGACCAGCCCAGCGCTCGCAACTCCCCGACGGTCTTGACCGGCTCGATGCCCTGGGTCAGGCCTTCATCGACCCGATCACCGCGCACATCGGCGCGGCTCACCACCGGCTCGCCACCTATCCAGCCATGACGCTTGAAGTAGCTGGCAACGCTGCCAATGGCATCGTCCGGGTTACTCCAGATATTGATATGGCCATCACCGTCGAAATCCACGGCATAAGCACGGAAACTGCTGGGCATGAACTGCGGCAAACCCATCGCCCCGGCATAGGAACCCTTGAGGGTCAGCGGGTCGACCTGCTCTTCGCGGGCCAGCAACAGGAATTCACGCAGCTCCTTGCGAAAGAACTCGGCGCGGGGCGGGTAATCGAAACCCAGGGTCGACAGAGCATCGATCACCCGGTAATTGCCGGTATTACGGCCATAAAAGGTTTCAACGCCGATGATCGATACAATCACCTGGGCCGGTACGCCGTATTCCTGCTCGGCACGGGCCAATACGGCCTCGTGTTCACGCCAGAAGTCGACACCACGCGCCACCCGGGCGTCAGTGAGGAACATCGGGGCGTACTCTTTCCATTGCTTGACGCGTTCGGCGGGGCGCGAAATGGCATCCAGGATGCTCTGCTTGCGCTCGGCCTCGCGGAACACGCCCATCAGCTGCTCACCGGCAAACCCGTAGTCACGGGTCATTTCACCGACGAACTCGGCCACTTGGGGCGAGCCTTCGTAATCACCGGCCAGCGCGCCCGGCGCTGCCCCGAACAGGCCCAACAGGCCCACCCACGGCGCGTATCGAGCGGCCCAGCCACGCATTGCTTGCATTGAATAATTCACCTTAATCAAACTTGTGCGATCCACTTGCGATGCGTGTGAATCGACATCAAAACCCCAAACGCTGACAACAGCGTCACGAGGGAAGTGCCGCCGTAACTGATAAATGGCAAGGGCACACCCACGACGGGCAACAAGCCACTGACCATACCGATGTTGACGAAAACATAAACAAAAAACGTCATGGTCAGGCTGCCCGCCAGCAACTTGCCAAACAGGGTCTGGGCCTGGGCGGTAATCACCAGGCCACGACCGATCAACAGCAGGTAGATCAGCAGCAAGGCACAAATGCCCACCAGGCCGAACTCTTCGCCCATTACCGCAATAATGAAGTCGGTATGGCTTTCAGGCAGGAAGTCCAGGTGCGACTGGGTGCCCAGCAGCCAGCCCTTGCCGAACACCCCGCCCGAGCCGATGGCCGCCTTGGACTGGATAATGTTCCAGCCGGTGCCCAGCGGGTCGCTTTCCGGGTCAAGGAAGGTCAGCACGCGTTGCTTCTGGTAGTCGTGCATCACGAACATCCACATGGCAATCGCCACTGGCACGGTGGCGGCCAGTACGCTGAGGATCCAGCGCCAGCGCAACCCGCCCATAAACAGCACAAACGCTCCCCCCGCCAGTACCAGCAGCGCCGTACCCAGGTCCGGCTGACGCACGATCAGGGCAAAGGGCACGCCGATCAGCATCAGGCTGACCGCCACATGCTTGAGCTGCGGCGGCAGGGTGCGCTTGGACAGATACCAGGCGATGGTCGCGGGCATCAGGATTTTCATGAACTCCGAGGGCTGAAAGCGGATCACCCCGGGAATATTGATCCAGCGCGTTGCGCCCATTGCGTTGTGGCCCATGATGTCCACCACCACCAGCAACATCACCCCGATCAAGTAGCCGATCGGCACCCAGCGTGCCATGAACCGTGGCTCCAGCTGGGCGATGATAAACATCGAGACCAGGCCGATGCCGAACGAGGTTGCCTGCTTGCTCAGCAGGTCCCAGCTCTTGCCGCTGGCCGAATACAGGACAAACAGGCTGCCCGCCGCCAGGGTCAGGAGCAGGATCAGCAACGGGCCATCGATATGCAAACGCTGAAGCAGCGTGGCACGGCGACGCATCACATCCTCACTGGAGAGGATGCGGTCGAAATTACTCATCATTGGCCGGAACCTCTGCCTTTACGGGGCCGCCGTACTCGGGTTTGAGTTTGCCGTCTTCACCCAGCAACCAGGCATCCATGACCTTGCGCACCACGGGCGAGGCGACACGGCTGCCGGCTTCGCCGTTTTCAATCATCACCGAAACGGTAATCTGCGGGTTGTTGGCCGGCGCAAAGCCGACGAACAAGGCGTGGTCGCGGTGACGCTCCTGCACCTTGGAGCGGTCGTATTTTTCGCCCTGCTTGATCGCCACTACCTGCGCCGTACCGCTCTTGCCGGCAATCAGGTACTGCGCACCAACGCCCGCCACCCGCGCCGTGCCGCGCGCGCCATGCACCACTTGCTGCATGCCGTGGTTGACCTTGGCCCAGTTGGACGGGTCACGCAGGACGATATCCGGCACCGGGTCCGGATCCACCGGCGGCACGCCCTCGATGGTCTTGGCCAGGTGCGGGCGGATCCACTTGCCTTTGCTGGCGATCAGCGCGGTGGCCTGGGCCAGCTGCAAGGGGGTGGACTGCATATAGCCCTGGCCAATCCCCAGAATCAGCGTCTCGCCCGGGAACCAGGCCTGGCGCCGGGTGGCGCGCTTCCATTCGCGGGACGGCATCAGCCCGGCGGACTCCTCGAACATGTCCAGCGAGACCTTGCGGCCGATGCCGAACTGGTTCATGTAGCTCGACAGGCGGTCGATGCCCAGTTTGTGGGCCAGGTCATAAAAATAGGTGTCGTTGGAACGCATGATTGCGGTATCCAGATCGACGTAGCCATCACCGGTGCGGTTCCAGTTACGGTATTTGTGATCGTAATTGGGCAACTGGTAATAGCCGGGGTCATACACCCGCGACGAGCCGGTGATCACGCCGCTGTCCAGGCCAGCAATCGCCACCGCAGGCTTGATCGTCGAGCCCGGTGGGTACAGGCCGCGCAGGATGCGGTTGAACAGCGGTCGGTCAATGGAGTCTCGCAGCTCGGCATAGGCCTTGAAGCTGATGCCGGTGACGAACAGGTTGGGGTCAAAGCTCGGCTGGCTGACCATGGCCAGCACTTCGCCCGTCATCGGGTTCAGTGCCACCACCGCGCCACGACGCCCCGCCAGGGCTTCTTCGGCCGCCTCTTGCAGCTTGATGTCGAGGCTGAGCACGATGTCCTTGCCGGGGATCGGGTCGGTGCGCTTGAGTACGCGCAATACCCGGCCACGGGCATTGGTCTCGACTTCTTCGTAACCCACCTGACCGTGCAGCTCGGCTTCGTAGAAACGCTCGATGCCGGTTTTGCCGATATGGTGGGTGCCGCTGTAATTGACCGGATCGAGGGTTTTAAGCTCTTTTTCGTTGATCCGCCCCATGTAACCCACCGAGTGCGCAAAATGCGCGCCCTGCGGGTAATGACGTACCAACTGCGCAACCACTTCAACACCGGGCAGGCGGAACTGGTTCACGGCAATCCGGGCGATCTGTTCTTCGTTGAGCTCAAACAGGATGGGCACCGGCTCAAATGGCCGCCGCCCCTGCTTCATGCGCTTTTCGAACAGGGCGCGGTCTTCGGGCGTGAGCTGCAGCACTTCAACAATAACGTCGAGCACTTGCTGCCAGTCGCCAGAACGCTCGCGGGTCATGCTCAGGCTGAAGCTGGGACGGTTGTCCGCGATAACCACGCCATTGCGGTCAAAAATCAGACCCCGGGTCGGTGGAATCGGCTGCACATGCACCCGGTTGTTTTCCGACAAGGTGGAGTGGTAGTCGTACTGCACCACCTGCAGGTAATAAAGACGCACGAGCAGCACACAAATAAGTGTCACCACCACAATTGCACCAACCACGACCCGTCCGCGCACAAGGCGTGAGTCTTTCTCGTGGTCTTTAAGGCGAATCGGCTGAGACATTCAGGGCGCTGAGCTATTTGTGATACGGGTGCCCGGACAATACAGTCCAGGCGCGATACAACTGCTCACCGATCAGAATCCTTACCAACGGGTGTGGCAGCGTCAACGGCGACAGCGACCAGCGCTGGTCGGCGCGGGCGCAGACTTCCGGCGCCAGCCCTTCCGGGCCACCGACCATAAAGTTCACCGTGCGCGAATCCAGGCGCCAGCGGTCAAGCTCAACCGCCAGCTGCTCGGTACTCCACGGCTTGCCGTGCACTTCGAGGGTGACGATGCGCTCACCCGGGCCGACCTTGGCCAGCATGGCTTCGCCTTCCTGACGGATAAAGCGGGCCACGTCGGCATTCTTGCCACGGGTGTTAAGCGGAATTTCCACCAGTTCAAGCGCCAGCTCGGATGGCAGACGCTTGGCATATTCATGCCAGCCTTCTTCCACCCACTTGGGCATACGCGAACCGACAGCGATCAAACGCAGGCGCACAGCGAACCCTTACTCTTGGTCTTTGTTGAGCTTCAGGAAGTGCTCATGGGTGTTTTCCGGGCTGTGGTGAGCAGCGCTGCCGGCACGGCTTTGTTCTGCACCGGCCCACAGACGCTCCAGGTCGTAGAACTGACGGGCACTGGCAGTCATCATGTGAACGATCACGTCGTCCATGTCCAGCAGGACCCAGTCGCTGTCGCCCTTGCCTTCTTCGCCCAGCGGCTTGACGCCCAGAGCCTTGACCGCTTCACGGATCTTGTCGAGCATCGCGCCGATCTGGCGGTTCGACGTACCGGTAGCGATGATCATGAAGTCAGTGATGCTGTGCTTGTCACGCACGTCGATGACCTGGATGTCCTGGGCCTTGACGTCTTCAAGGGCTGCAACAGCAACCTTGACCAGCTCTTCACCTTTCAAAGGCTCGGCGCTGAAGGTTTTTTCTGGCAATGGCGCGCTTTTGAAGGTGCCTTTGCGCTTTACTTTGCTTACATCTTTGTCAGTCATATAAAACTCGTTTTGCTCGTATGTTCGGGTGTTTCAATACGCGTCAATTGGCGCCTTGAAACACACCCTTTTCAGTTCGACGCACGGTAAAGCCCGTGCGCATCGATGTAGGCCAGGACCGCGTCGGGCACCAGGTAACGTACCGACTTACCGCTGGCCAGCAGTTGACGGATCTGGGTGGCGGATACCGCGAGCGGCGTCTGCCAAACGAATGCAATCTGCCCGCTGGCCCCCTTCAGGGCCAGCGGGTCGCTTACCGAGCGCGCTGCCAGCAGGTTGCGCAAGGCATCCGGCGGTTCGCTGTCGGCATCCGGGCGCTGTAGCACCAGGATATGGCAATGCTGGAGCAACTCTTCCCAGCGATGCCATGTGGGCAGGCCGCAAAACGCGTCCCAGCCCAACAGTAAAAACAGCTGGTCATGCGCGGCCATCTCGGCCCGCATCAATTCCAGCGTATCGATCGTGTAGGACGGTTTGTCCCGTTGCAGCTCCCGGGCGTCCACTACCAGCGTAGCCACTCCTGCGACCGCGCACTCGACCATCGCCAGACGGTCGTGGGCCGACACTTGCGGCGTGTCACGGTGAGGCGGCCTGGCGTTGGGGGTCAGACGCAGCTCGTCGAGCCCCATCATCTCCGCCACTTCCAGCCCGCCACGCAGATGGCCGATATGCACCGGATCGAAGGTTCCGCCCAGTACGCCAATGCGCTGGGGTAACACGTCGATCACAGGGGCCGGCGCTGACGCTTTCAGGGTGGCCAAGTCAGACCGGCTCCTGGCCGCGCAACTGGCCATCACCGACCACAATGTACTTCTCGCAGGTCAGACCTTCGAGACCCACCGGGCCGCGGGCGTGCAGCTTATCAGTAGAAATGCCAATCTCCGCACCCAATCCGTATTCAAATCCATCGGCAAAGCAGGTGGGTGTGTTGAGCATCACGGAACTGGAGTCCACTTCGGCCATAAAACGCCGGGCATCGCCCTGGTGTTCGGTGACGATCGAGTCGGTGTGATGGGAGCCATAGTGATTGATATGCTCAATCGCCTGGTCCAGCCCGTCAACGATGCGAATCGACAAAATCGCGTCCAGGTACTCGGTGCTCCAGTCTTCTTCGGTAGCGGCAACCACGTCGATCAGCGCCCGGGTGCGTTCGCAGCCGCGCAGTTCGACGCCCTTGGCGCGGAATTGTTCAGCCATTGCCGGTAAAAACTCTGCGGCCACGGCCTGGTCCACCAGCAGGGTTTCCATCGCCCCGCAAATGCCATAACGGTAGGTCTTGGCATTGAACGCAATGCGCTGCGCCTTGGCCAGGTCGGCGTGGGCACTGACGTACACATGGCAAATACCGTCCAGGTGCTTGATAACTGGCACCTTGGCGTCACGGCTGACCCGTTCGATCAGGCCCTTGCCGCCACGAGGCACAATCACATCAACGTACTCGGGCATGGTGATCAGCGCGCCAACGGCGGCACGATCGGTCACTTCAACCACTTGCACCACGGCCGGCGGCAAACCGGCCTCGGCCAGGCCGCGCTGGATGCACACGGCAATGGCGCGGTTGGAGTGAATCGCCTCGGAACCACCGCGCAGGATGGTGGCGTTGCCCGACTTCAAGCACAGGCTGGCCGCATCGATGGTCACGTTCGGACGCGACTCATAGATGATTCCCACTACACCCAGCGGCACACGCATCTTGCCTACCTGAATACCCGAGGGGCGGTAGCTCATGTCGCGGATCGCGCCAATGGGATCTGGCAGGCTTGCCACCTGACGCAAACCGACAATCATGCTGTCGATGCGTGCAGGGGTCAGCGCCAGGCGCTCCAGCATGGCCGGCTCCAGGCCGTTGGCCCGGCCGGCGGCCAGGTCCAGTTCGTTGGCGGCAACCAGCTCCAGACGAGCGGCGTCCAGGGCAGCAGCAGCGCCGTGCAGGGCACGGTTTTTCTGCGCCGTACTGGCACGGCCGATCACGCGGGAGGCTTCGCGAGCAGCGCGACCCAGGCGGGTCATGTAGTCAAGAACGGACTCAGTCATGGTCTCAAGGGTCTTGGCAGGGAGGAAAGCGGCCGATTATAGCGGTCCAGCCGCCTTACGCACAGCGGTGGCAGGCGGATGGTCGAAATGGACTGCAAATACACAGTGTTCAGCTGCGATTAAGCATGACTTGCTATGATCTGCGCCTTTTCAGCTATCCACTGACCGTCCTGCACATGCCCACAATGCTGCCCGATGCCTTTTTCGACCGTGACGCCCAGCTGGTTGCCCGCGAACTGCTGGGTAAAGTCATTCGCCATCGGGTCAACGGCCTGTGGCTCAGCGCACGGATTATCGAGACTGAAGCCTATTACCTTGCCGACAAGGGCAGCCACGCCTCGCTGGGCTATACCAACAAACGCAAGGCGCTGTTTCTTGATGGCGGGCACCTCTACATGTATTACGCCCGCGGCGGCGATTCGCTGAACTTCAGCGCCCACGGGGCCGGCAATGCCGTGCTGATCAAGTCGGCCTTCCCCTGGCAGGACGAACTGGCAGGCCCGGACAGCCTGGTGCAAATGCAACGCAACAACCCCGATGCCCAGGGCAACCCTCGGCCGCCGCAAAAACTGTGCGCGGGGCAAACCCTGCTGTGCAAGGCGCTGGAGCTGAAGGTGCGCGAATGGGATGCAAAATGTTTCGACCCCGAACGTTTGTGGGTCGATGACGTCACACAACGACCTTCGCGAATCATCCAGACCACGCGCCTGGGCATCCCTCACGGGCGGGACGAGCATTTGATGTACCGGTTTGTGGACGCTGACTACGCTAAGTACAGCACCCGCAATCCGTTGCGCCGTGGCCAGGTTGAGGGGCGGGACTTCATCATCCTGGAACACAACTGACCCTGTGGAACGGGCTTGCTCGCGATGGCATCAGCGCATTTTTCCTGACAGACCGCAGGGCCTGCATCGCGAGCAAGCCCGCTCCAACAAATAGAGCCGGGCCAGCTTCAAGACTGTAGCCCCTGCAAACACCCCAAACGCAGACAAGGAAATCGAAACATGGGCCCGTGGCTCGATAGCATCACCGGCTGGCTCACAGCCAACCCGCAGTGGCTGGGCCTCGCGGTATTTATTGTGGCCTGCGTCGAATGCCTGGCAATTGCCGGGATCATCGTCCCCGGCACCGTGTTGCTGTTCGCCATTGCCGTCATGGCTGGCAGCGGCGCCCTGTCTCTGGGCCAAACCCTGCTGCTGGGGTTTCTTGGCGGGCTACTGGGTGACGCCGTGTCCTACGCCCTGGGCAGACGCTTCCATCAGAACATCCGCCGCCTGCCCCTGTTGCGCTCGCACCCGGAGTGGATGAACGGCGCCGAAAGCTATTTTCATCGTTATGGCATCGTCAGCCTGCTGGTCGGGCGTTTTATCGGCCCGCTACGCCCCATGCTGCCAATGGTGGCAGGGATGTGCGACATGCCAATCCCGCGTTTTATCGGTGTCAGCCTGCTGGCGGGTGCTGGCTGGTCGGTGGCGTACCTGCTGCCGGGCTGGGCGACCGGCGCGGCCATTCGCCTGCCGTTACCTGAAGGCTTCTGGCCCCAAGCTGCCATCGTAGCGGTGGGCCTCGCCGCACTGCTGGGCTTGAGCATCAATGCCAGCATCCGCCGCCAGCCCCGGACCACGCTGCTGATCGGCACACTCAGCCTCGCCCTGCTGCTGGCCGTTTTTGTCGGTTATCCGCATATGACCGCCTTCGATCAGGGCATCACCGCCCTGGTACAAGAACATCGCAGCAGCACCCTGGACACCGCTGCCGTACTGGTGACGCAAATCGGCAACTTCCGCACGCAGTTTCTGGCGGCAGCACTGGTGTGCGTCATTCTGCTGTTTACCCGGCAGTGGCGGGCGATGTGGTTCTTTGGCGGGGTCACGCTGGTTACCGCGCTGGCCAATACCGCCACCAAGCACTTCTTCGCCCGGGTACGCCCCGAAGTACTGGCCGACCCGCTGACCAGCTACAGCATGCCCAGCGGCCACAGTTCGGGCGCCTTTGCGTTCTTTGTCGCCCTGGCGATCCTCGCCGGGCGCAATCAGCCACAGCGCATGCGCGTCACCTGGGTATTGCTGGGCTGCCTACTGGCGATCACCGTGGCCATGTCACGGGTGTACCTCGGCGCTCACTGGCCGACCGACATCACCGCAGGCGCCCTGCTCGCCATCACCGTCAACGCGTTTGCCCTGGCCCTGAGCCAGCGCTTCATGCCCCTGGCACCGGTCCCGCAAAAAGTCTGGTGGCTGATCTTGCCGTCAGTCACCGCGCTCTACGGGTTTTTCATGCTCGCGCATTTGTCCAGGGAGTTGCTGCGCTACGCCTACTGACCTCAGTTGAGGGCCTCGCCCTGGATCTCATCGAGCAGCACCTGGATCCCGTCCAGTCGCTGCTGCGGGTCATTGACCTGCAGCAGCTCGATCTTGTCGGCCTCGGCAAAGGGCAACAGGTACGCCAGCTGATTGGACAAGGACTGCTGCCCCGCCACCTCGGTACTCATGTTCAGGGCCGCCACCATCGGGTGCTCGGCCAGGGCCTTGAGCAAGGCCAGCAGGTCCTGATCCTCTTCCTGCAGCGGCTGCTCGGGGATTTCATCGAGCCACTCGACTTCGGCTACCAGCAGTTGATCGCGCTGCAACTCGGTACTCAGCACTTCAAAGCGGCGCCCGCCTTCTACCCGAATCCCCAAGAGGCCGTTGTCCTGGCGCTGGAAATCGCGGATCAGTGCTTCACAGCCAACCCCGGCGATGTCCTGCGGGGCATTGCCGACTTCACGGCCATCCAGAATGCACACCACGCCAAAGCCTGTGCCCTGTTTCATGCAGCGGGCGATCATGTCCAGGTAACGCGCTTCAAAGATCTGCAAATCCAGCACGCACCCCGGAAACAGCACGGTATTCAACGCAAACAGCGGCAATGTCATAGCTTCACCCTTACACCATAAGGGTCACGGCCAACGGCAAGAACACCGCCGTAGCCACACCCATCAAACTCATCGCCAACGCCGCAAAGGCGCCGCACTCTTCACTTTCCTGCAGGGCCACCGACGTGCCGACCGCGTGCGCCGTCATGCCCAGCGCCATGCCCCGGGCCTCGGGGCTGCTGACCCGCAACAGATTCAGCAGAGCTGGCCCGCAAATCGCGCCGATCACACCGGTGATCAACACAAATACCGCCGCCAGCGCCGCAACACCACCAATCTGCTCGGCCACCAGCATGGCGATCGGCGAGGTGACGGATTTGGGCGCCAGGGTCATCAGCACCATGTGCTCGGCCCCGAACCACCAGGCCAGGCCCACCACCAGCGCGGTGGCAAACACCCCCCAATCACTAGCGTAGTAAAAATGGGCCAGAACAACTGCCGGATGCGCCGCAGGTTCAGGTACAAGGGCACCGCCAGCGCCACAGTCGCGGGGCCCAGCAAAATACTCAGGATATCGGTGCTTTTTCGGTACTCCGCGTAGCTCAAGCCGCAACTGAGCAACACACCGATCACCAGCAGCATCGAAGCCAGTACCGGTTGCAGGAAAATCCAGCGGGTTTTTTCGTACGCGGCGAGCACCAACTGATAGGCGCCCAGGGTGATACCGATGCCAAACAGCGGATGGTGGATAACGGACTCCCAAGCGCCCTGCCATTGCATATTCATGGGCGTTCCTCGGTATGGCTGTGGTTCTTGAGCAGTCGCTGCATCAACACCCCGACAAACGCCATCGAGATCAACAGCGACAGCACCAGCGCCCCGACAATGGCCCAGAAATCGGCAGCAATGTCGGCGGCATACACCATCACGCCCACCGCAGGCGGCACCAGCAACAATGGCAAATAGCGCAACAGCCCGCTGGCAGCCTGGCTCAATGGCTCGCTGACTTGACCGCGCACCACCAAAAAGCCCAGCAGCAGCAACAATCCGATAATAGGCCCGGGCAACACGGGGACGAACAAGTGATTGAGGGCCGTACCGAGCAATTGAAACAGCACCAGCCACGTCAAGCCGCGTAACAACATTTCACCTCTCCAGCGAATATTTTTGTGCCGCATTATAAGCACGTCCCGCCGACCAACGGCCCAGGCTTACACCTTGGCATTGAATAACTGTTGATGTTTCATCCGGGCCTATAGACAGCCTGTATTGCTACGGCATACTCGGTGGCTTAATTATCCGGATCCCGTTATGCGCCCACTTGCCCCCCTTGCTTTGACCCTGCTGCTGACGGCCTGTGGTGACGGTGAATCACTGTCCCCCCCCGATGCACGCCTGCCCGATGGCGGACGCTACCGAGGCGAAGTGGTCAACGGGTTGCTGCAGGGCCAGGGCCGTATCGACTACCCGAACGGCAATTGGTACGCAGGGGGCTTCAAAAATGGCCAGTGGCACGGCCAGGGCGAGTGGCACGCCAGCAATGGCGACAGCTATCGCGGCGATTTCGCCCAAGGCCTGTACAGCGGCCAGGGCCGCCTGACGACCCACGACAGCACCTACGAGGGCGGGTTCAAGCTGGGTAACCGCGAGGGCGAGGGCACGCTCAAGCAAGGTACCCTGAGCTATCGCGGCGACTTCAAGGATGACCAGTTCTCGGGCGAAGGCCATCTGGAGCTGGAAGACGGCAGCCAGTACCAGGGCCAGTTTGCCCACGGCAAACCCCACGGCACCGGCCGGCGCAGCGACGCCAGCGGCAATGAGTTCGTCGGCGAATTCGTCAATGGCGAGCTGGAAGGCAACGGCGTGTTCAACAGCGCCGACGGCGACCAGTATGAGGGCGCGTTCAGGAACAACCAGCTCAACGGCAAGGGCCGCTATGAAAATGCCGACGGCGATGTGTGGATCGGCGACTTCAAGGACGGCGCCTTGACCGGCCAAGGTGAACTGATCGGCATCGACGGCAGCCACTATCGCGGCCAGTTCAACGAATGGCGCTTCAATGGCCCCGGCCATCTGAGCCTGCCTGACGGCAGCACCTATGACGGCGAATTCGCCGCAGACACCTATCAGGGCCAGGGCACCCTGACCCTGAGCGACGGCACCGTACAAAGCGGCTACTGGCTCAACGGCCAGCGGGTGCGCGATGCCAAGGGCGCGATCCTGCCCGACCCGCTGGAGCTGGGCCTGCTCAATCAGGGCACACTGCTTAACCAGGCCCTGGCCGACGTTGCCCCGTCCACCCCGGCCATCGAGCTATACAGCCTGGTGCTGGCGGGCGACGGCAAGCAGAGCGTGTTCAAGCGCGAGGCCGACTACGTCAGCGACATGCTCACCAGCCGCTTTGGCAGCCGTGGCCGGATCACCCTGGTCAACCACCGCGATCATTTGCTCGATCGCCCGATGGCCACCCGCGAAAACCTGCACCGCGCCGCAAAAACCCTGGCCGAGCGCACCGGCCCCGAAGACCTGGTGTTTATCTACCTCACCAGTCACGGCACCCAGGAGCACGAGCTGGTACTGGACCAGCCGCGCATGGAGCTGGCCGATCTGCCCGCCGACGAACTGGCGGCGGCCCTGGCGCCGCTGAAAAACCGCGACAAGATCATCGTGATTTCATCCTGCTACTCGGGTGGTTTCATCCCCGCGCTCAAGGATGAAAAAACCCTGATCATGACCGCATCCCAGGCTGATCGGGTGTCCTTTGGCTGCTCGGAAGAAGCCGACTTCACCTATTTCGGCAATGCCTTGTTTGCCCAGGCCCTGAACCAGACCGACGATCTGCAAAAAGCCTTCAAGCTGGCCAAGCAGTATGTGGCCGAGCGCGAACAGGCTGATGGCTACGAGCCATCCGAACCGCAAATATGGGCGCCAAAAGGCGTTCTGACCCACTGGCAACGCTTACGTCAGCAACAGGCAAAACAGGCTTTGCAGTAAGCAAATACCCCTGCAATGACTAAGCTGTTTGTATCAAGGGAGAAACACTATGCACTTGACGCCGTCACATATCCTGCTCGCCGGGGCCACTGGCCTTACGGGCGAACTGTTGCTCGACCGCCTGCTCAATGAGCCCACCATCAGCCGCGTGCTTGCCCCTTCGCGCAAACCCCTGGCAGCGCATCCGCGCCTGGAAAACCCGGTGGGTGACCCGGTGGTGTTCCTGCCCCAGCTCAGTGGCCGGGTCGATGTGGCCTTCTGCTGCCTGGGCACCACGATCAAACAGGCCGGCTCCGAAGCCGCCTTCCGCGCCGTCGACCATGACATGGTGGTGGCTTTCGCCAAGCGCGCCCGGGAAATGGGCGCACGCCATCTGGTGGTGGTCAGCGCGATTGGCGCCGACCCCAAATCCTCGGTGTTTTACAACCGGGTCAAAGGCGAGATGGAGCAATCTTTACGCGCACAGGACTGGCCGCAACTGACCATCGCACGCCCTTCGCTGCTGCTGGGCGATCGCGTCGAGCCCCGCCTGGCCGAACAGATCGCCGGGCCCTTGTCCAAGCTGATTCCGGGCAAGTACCACGGCATTGAAGCCTGCCAACTGGCCCGTGCGCTGTGGCGACTGGCACTGGAAGAGCAGGACGGCGTGCGGGTGATCGAATCCGATGAGCTGCGCAAACTGGGCAAGTAATCGCCCAGCCTGCGGGCTACAAGCCGCCGCTGGCCTGAAAGCCCACACCCAGCACCGTCAGCACGGACAACGGCAACAGCACGGTATCGAGCAGCGCGCTGGCGGGCAGGTCCAGGCCCGGGTGGCGCGGCGCCTCGGCGCCGAAGCGATCCTTGGCACAACATCCGCCCTCCAGCGCATACAGGTCCAGCCGGGTCCCCGAATAGACCACCGGCGCGCCGGGCTTGGCGGCATCCAGCGTACGAACGCTGGCACATCCACACACCAGAGCCGCTACCAGCAGTGCCAGCAGCGCCTTACTCATCGCCGCCAACATGATGCTCACCCCAGCGCGGCAGCATATCCTGGGGAATGTTGAGCAGATTGAGAATGCGCGCCACCACAAAATCCACCAGATCATCGATGGTTTGTGGCTGGTGATAGAAACCCGGCGATGCCGGCACGATCACCGCGCCCATATTGGACAGCTTGAGCATGTTTTCCAGGTGAATACTGGAATATGGCGCCTCACGCGGTACCAGAATCAGCTGGCGGCGCTCCTTGAGCGTCACGTCGGCCGCCCGCTCGATCAGGTTGTTGCAAGCCCCGGTGGCTATCGCCGACAGGGTGCCGGTCGAACACGGCACCACCACCATCGCGGCGGGCGCTCCCGACCCCGAAGCCACCGGCGACATCCAGTCTTCCTTGCCGTATACGCGAATCTGCCCGGCGGCAGCGCCCGTGTATTCAGTCAGAAAAGTCTGCATTGCCTGTGGCTTGGGCGGTAGATTGACGTCCGTTTCGGTCGCCATGACCAATTGCGCGGCCTTGGAGATCAAGAAGTGGACTTCGCGGTCTTCGCGCACCAGGCAATCGAGCAGACGCAAGGCGTAAGGCATGCCGGAAGCACCGGTGACCGCCAGGGTAATGCGCTCAGGGCCACTCATTGCAGCGCTTCCGCCAGTTTGCCGTGCAAGCCGCCGAAGCCGCCGTTGCTCATGATCACCACATGGGTGCCGGGTTTAACCCGGGTTTTGACCTCGGCAATGATGGCCTCCAGCGAATCGCAGACGTTGGTCGGCACCGGGCTCGACGCTACGGTCGCCGCCAGGTCCCAGCCCAGATTGGCCGGCGCATACCAGACCACGTGATCGGCCTGTACCACGCTCTGCGGCAGGCCATCACGGTGGGCACCCAGCTTCATGGAGTTGGAACGCGGCTCGATCACCGCGATCAACGGCGCGTCACCAATATGCTTGCGCAAGCCATCGAGGGTGGTCGCGATCGCCGTCGGGTGGTGAGCAAAGTCGTCGTAGATGGTAATGCCGTGAACTTCGGCAACCTTTTCCATGCGCCGTTTCACACTTTTGAACGCACTCAGCCCGTCAATGGCCATGCTCGGCACTACGCCTACATGGCGGGCAGCTGCCAGGGTCGCCAGGGCATTGGCGACGTTGTGCTGGCCGGTCATGTCCCACTCGACGGTACCTTGCAGCACGCCTTCAAACAGCACGTCAAAACGTGAACCGTCATCGCTGAGCAACCTGGCTTGCCATTGGCCGTCAACGCCCGTGGTCTGTACCGGGGTCCAGCAACCCATTTCGATCACGCGCTGCAATGCAGGCTCGGTGGTCGGGTGGATCACCAGCCCTTCACTCGGAATGGTACGCACCAGATGGTGGAATTGCCGCTCGATGGCCGGTAAATCCGGGAAGATGTCGGCATGATCAAACTCAAGATTATTGAGGATCGCCGTGCGCGGGCGGTAGTGGACAAACTTGGAGCGCTTGTCGAAAAAGGCGCTGTCATATTCATCGGCTTCCACCACAAAAAACGGCGTGTCACCCAAACGGGCCGACACGGCAAAGTTTTGCGGTACGCCGCCGATCAGGAAGCCCGGGGCCATGCCCGCGTGCTCCAGCACCCAGGCCAGCATGCTGCTGGTGGTGGTTTTACCGTGGGTACCGGCCACAGCCAGTACCCAGCGGCCCTGCAGCACATGGTCGGCCAGCCATTGCGGGCCGGACACATAAGGCAGGCCCTTGTTGAGAACGTACTCCACCGCCGGGTTGCCACGGGACAGCGCGTTACCGATCACCACCACATCAGGGGCCGGATCGAGCTGTGCAGGATCGTAGCCCTGGGTCAACTCAATGCCTTGAGCCTGCAACTGGGTGCTCATCGGCGGATAGACGTTGGCGTCAGAGCCTGTAACGTGATGGCCCAGTTCTTTGGCCAACACCGCCAGCGAGCCCATGAAAGTGCCGCAAATACCAAGAATATGAATGTGCATAGTCGACCTCGTAAATCATCGAGGAAGGGTAGCGTAGGAGGGTTGTTTTAGCACCTGATGATTCTGATCGACGCTCACACACATCGCTGTTGTGGGAGCGGGCTTGCTCGCGAAGGCATCACCGCGATTTGCCTGACAGACCGCGCTGATACCTTCACGAGCAAGCCCGCTCCCACATGCTCAAGTCACTCTGCTCAGCGTTCAATCCCATGCTTGCGCAGCTTTCTATACAGCGTATTGCGGCTCACCCCCAGTTGCAGGGCGGTATGGGTCATGTGCCAGCGGTGCAGCTGCAGCGCCAGAATCAACGCCTGTTTTTCGGCATCTTCGAGCGGGTGCTCACAGGGCTCGGGCGCCTTGACCGGCGCCAAACGGATGATGGCCGGCAAGTCCTCAAACTGGATGACGTCGCCCTCGCACAGCGCCGCCAGGGTACGCAGCACCGTGCGCAATTGGCGCACGTTGCCCGGCCACGAGAACCCCAGCAGCGCCTCACGCGCCGCAGGGCTGATCCGCAGCCGTTGCCCGGCCGCCTCTTCAGCCAGCAAAAAGTCCAGCAACTGGGATTTGTCCGTGCGATCGCGCAACGCCGGCAAGCCGACTTCCAGCCCGTTGAGGCGGTAAAAAAGATCTTCACGGAAACTGCCGTCGGCCACACGCTCCTGCAAGTTGCGGTGGGTGGCACTGATGATGCGCACGTTGACTGCCAGCGGCTCGCCACCAATGGGCACCACCAGACGATCCTCCAGCACCCTTAACAGACGGGTCTGCAGGGCCAGCGGCATGTCGCCGATTTCGTCCAGGAACAAGGTGCCGCCATCGGCCTGCTGCAACTTGCCCTGCATGCCCTCCTTGCGCGCCCCGGTAAAACTGCCGCCGCGATAGCCGAACAGCTCACTCTCGATCAGGCTTTCGGGGATCGACGCGCAATTGAGCGCTACAAAGGGCCTGCTGCTACGCAAGCTGGCCTCATGCACGGCCTTGGCAAACGCCTCCTTGCCCGAACCGGTCTCACCATTGACCAGTAGCGGCACATCACGTTCAAACACCCGCAATGCCCGGCGAAAGTCCTCCTGCAGCGCCTCATCCCCCAGGCAGATACCGCTCGGGCGCGCACGCGTGGGCTCAGCCTGCACGACGACCGGGGCTGGCACATATCGCGGCTGGCCGCGCAGGGCCGCAAACAATCGGCGCCCGTCGCGGGTGCGCAGCGGCCAGCTGGTACTGGCCTGGGGTGTGGCCCGGCTGAACAGCTCATCACGCGGGCAATCGAACACACTGTCGACCGACTGCCCCAGCAAGCTGTCACGCATATGGCCCAACAGGTTCAAGGCGCTTTGGTTGACAGCGCAGATCACCCCGTCGCCATCAAACGCCAGCATGCCTTCGCTGAACAGCCCCACAGACTCGGCCTGCAGATGAAAGCGCAGCAGCCACTGGTTCTCGAAATGCCCCAAAAAGTAGCTGTTTTCGATGATTTTCGCCGACAGATTGACCAGCGCCATCGTATGAAACTGGCTCTGGCGCGAAGCCTCATGCCGTGCCGAAGACACATCGAGCACCGCCAGCAACTCGCCCTGCGGGTCGAACACCGGGCTGGCCGAACAGGTCAGGCCGGTGTGGCGCCCGCGAAAGTGCTCATCCTGGTGGATGGTCAGGGCCTGGCGCTCCACCAGGCAGGTGCCGATGCCGTTGGTGCCCTCCCGCGCCTCGCTCCAGTCCGCGCCCAGCCACAGCCCGGCTTGCTCGAACACCTTGCGCTCGGAGGGGGCCGTAACGCAGTTGAGGATCACGCCGCGGGCATCCGTCAGCAGTACCGCGTGCCCGGCACCGGAGAGCTGCTGGTGCAGGCTGTTCATTTCGTGACCGGCGATTTTCAGCACCTGCTGCAAACGTTCGCGGCCTTCAAGGATGCGACCTTGCTCAAGCACGGTCGGGGCGATGGTTTGCGCGGGGTCGAGGTGGTAGTCCTCCAGGCAACGCTGCCAGGAGCGGACGATAGACGGGTCACACCCTTGCGGGCGGCCACGGGTGACATCAATGACTTGCCGTGCGTGACGGCGCAAATCGGTGCTGTGCATTTCTTATTGTTCTCCGCTCTGTCTCGGCGGTCCCGTGCTCGTCAGAGGCAAACTTCCCTCAGCGGCAACAAGGATCCAGTCCAAACCGAACCCTCAGCATCCTCTTGCTCTGCGGCCATTGCAATCGCGAACTGACCCGCCGGTCATCGCTTGTGCCAGCGATGGTACAAATTGTCACAGCCACTGTGCCACAACGGTGACATCCGCCCTGCCCCAACACCCCCCTTAAACCCGCAAAGCCACGGCCTGCAAGGCTTTCGCAAATCTGGCCCAGCCCTTGCTCCTGCTTGTAGCAGCGCCACAGCGCGTCCTCCCATAAGCACAATAAAGCCAGGAGACACCCACCATGCGTTACGCACAACCCGGTACTGAAGGCTCGATCGTCTCGTTCAAGAGCCGCTACGGTAACTACATCGGCGGCGAATTCGTGGCGCCCGTCAAAGGCCAGTACTTCACCAATACCTCGCCTGTAAACGGCAAAGCCATCGCCGAATTCCCGCGTTCGAGCGCCGAAGACATCGACAAGGCCCTCGACGCCGCCCATGCCGCCGCCGACGCCTGGGGCGCCACCAGCGTGCAGGCGCGCTCGCTGGTACTGCTGAAAATCGCTGACCGTATCGAGCAGAACCTCGAACTGCTGGGCGTTTCCGAAACCTGGGACAACGGCAAGGCCGTGCGCGAAACCCTGAACGCCGACGTACCGTTGGCCGCCGACCACTTCCGCTACTACGCCGGTTGCATCCGCGCCCAGGAAGGCAGCGCCGCCGAGATCGACGGCAACACCGTGGCCTATCACATCCACGAGCCGCTGGGCGTGGTCGGGCAGATCATCCCGTGGAACTTCCCGCTGCTGATGGCCGCCTGGAAACTCGCGCCAGCACTGGCTGCCGGCAACTGCATCGTACTCAAGCCTGCCGAGCAAACCCCGCTGAGCATCACCGTGCTGATGGAGCTGATCGGCGACCTGCTGCCACCGGGCGTACTCAACGTGGTGCAAGGTTTCGGCAAGGAAGCAGGCGAAGCGCTGGCCACCAGCAAGCGCATCGCCAAAATCGCGTTCACCGGCTCCACGCCTGTGGGCTCGCACATCATGAAATGCGCGGCGGAAAACATCATTCCGTCCACCGTCGAACTGGGCGGCAAGTCGCCGAACATCTTCTTCGAAGACATCATGCAGGCCGAGCCGACCTTTATTGAAAAGGCCGCAGAAGGCCTGGTGCTGGCGTTCTTCAACCAGGGCGAAGTGTGTACCTGCCCGAGCCGTGCGCTGATCCAGGAATCGATCTACGACGAATTCATGAAAGTAGTCATGAAAAAGGTCGAGTCGATCAAGCGCGGCGACCCGCTGGACACCGACACCATGGTCGGCGCCCAGGCCTCCGAGCAGCAATTCGACAAGATCCTGTCCTACCTTGAAATTGCTAAAAAAGAAGGCGCGCAACTGCTCACCGGCGGTGCCGTGGCCAAGCTTGAAGGCGACCTGGCAACCGGCTATTACATCCAGCCGACCCTGCTCAAGGGCACCAACAAAATGCGCGTGTTCCAGGAAGAAATCTTTGGCCCGGTGGTCAGCATCACCACCTTCAAGGACGAAGCCGAAGCACTGGCGATTGCCAACGACACCGAGTTCGGTCTGGGTGCCGGGCTGTGGACGCGTGACATCAACCGCGCCTACCGCATGGGCCGGGCGATCAAGGCCGGTCGCGTGTGGACCAACTGCTATCACCTGTACCCGGCCCACGCCGCGTTCGGTGGTTACAAAAAATCCGGTGTTGGCCGTGAAACCCACAAGATGATGCTCGACCACTACCAGCAAACCAAAAACCTGCTAGTGAGCTACGACATCAACCCGCTGGGTTTCTTCTAACCCCTACGCTCGCCCCGTAGCAGCTGCCGAAGGCTGCGTCCGGCGGCGGAGCCGTCGTAAATCCTGATAATGCGGTGTTTCTGTACGACCGCATTGTTTGAGCTTGCGACGGCTTCGCCGCCGGACGCAGCCTGCGGCAGCTGCTACACAAGGCCCTGTGGCCCAGCTCTTGCTTATCTCCCTGTCATATTTTCTCAAACTATAAAAGAACAGGTGAATTCCCATGCCTAGCGAACCAACTGCCGCTGCGGCGGCGTCCTCTGTCGACTTCGAAAAAGTCGGCTCCGAATATTTCCAACAACGTGAACTGAAAAAAGGCGCTGCCGGCTGGGTCCTGCTGGTGGGCCTGGGTGTGGCCTATGTGATTTCCGGTGACTACGCCGGCTGGAACTTCGGCCTGGCCCAGGGCGGCTGGGGCGGGATGTTTATCGCCACACTGCTGATGGCCACCATGTACTTGTGCATGTGCTTTTCCCTGGCCGAACTGTCCTCGATGATCCCCACGGCCGGCGGCGGCTACGGTTTTGCCCGCAGCGCTTTCGGGCCCTGGGGCGGATTCCTCACCGGCACTGCGATCCTGATTGAATACGCCATCGCCCCCGCGGCCATTGCCTGTTTTATCGGCGCCTACTGCGAGTCGCTGTTCGGTATTGGCGGCTGGATGATCTACCTGGCGTTCTACATCATCTTTATCGGCATCCACATTTTCGGGGTCGGCGAAGCGCTCAAGCTGATGTTTATCATCACCGCGGTAGCGGCTATTGCCCTGGGGGTGTTTCTGGTCGCGATGGTGCCGCACTTCAGCGTCGCCAACCTGCTGGATATCCCGGTTACTGAGGCCAAGGGCGCCAGCACCTTCCTGCCTTTCGGTTATGTCGGCGTATGGGCCGCCATCCCTTACGCGATCTGGTTTTTCCTCGCAGTGGAAGGCGTGCCGCTGGCCGCCGAAGAAACCAAAAACCCCAAGCGTGACCTGCCTCGCGGGCTGATCGGCGCCATGTTGGTACTGGCCACCTTTGCCCTGCTGATTCTGGTGATCGGCCCGGGCGGCGCCGGCGCGCACCACTTGATGGCATCGGGCAACCCGCTGGTTGAAGCTCTGAGCAAGGCCTACGGTGGCTCGACCTGGATGGGCGGTTTTGTGAACCTGGTGGGGCTGGCCGGTTTGATCGCCAGCTTCTTCTCGATCATTTACGCCTATTCGCGTCAGATCTTTGCCTTGTCCCGTGCGGGTTACTTGCCACGCAAGCTGTCCGAAACCAATAAAAGCAAGGCGCCGGTACTGGCCTTGATCATTCCCGGCATTATCGGTTTTGGCCTGTCGCTGACCGGCCAGGGCGATTTGCTGATTCTGGTGGCGGTATTTGGCGCGACCATTTCCTATGTGCTGATGATGGCCGCGCATATCACCCTGCGTATTCGTCGCCCTAAAATGGAGCGCCCGTATCGCACTCCGGGCGGGATTTTCACGTCGGGCACTGCTTTGGTGCTTGCCTGTGTTGCGGTGGTGGCCGGCTTCCTGGTTGATCCACGCGTGGTGATTGGCGCCGCGGTGATCTATGGAGTATTAATTGCCTACTTCGCTTTCTACAGTCGCCACCATTTAGTGGCCGGTACGCCGGAAGAGGAATTTGCGGCTATTCAACAAGCCGAAAAGGCCTTGCACTAACCGCTGAGAATCCGCCAGACGCTTCGCGTCTGGCGTCATGGAGCACGCAAATGGCAACTTTCTCCCATGCGGTTGGCACCCAGACCTACCGTTTCGACAGCCTTAAAGACGTGATGGCCAAGGCCAGCCCGGCGCGATCCGGGGATTTCCTGGCCGGTGTGGCGGCGCAAAACGACGGTGAACGGGTTGCTGCGCAAATGGCCTTGGCTGACATCCCGCTCGCCTATTTCCTGCAAGAAATGCTGCTCCCTTATGAGAGCGATGAAGTCACCCGGCTGATCATCGACAGCCACGACCTGCTGGCCTTCGCCCCGGTCAGCCACCTGACGGTCGGCGGCTTTCGCGACTGGCTGCTCAGCGACGCCGCCGACGAGCACAGCCTGCGCGCCCTGGCGCCGGGCCTGACCCCGGAAATGGCCGCCGCTGTGTCAAAAATCATGCGCGTACAAGACCTGATCCTGGTGGCCCAGAAAATTCGTGTGGTCACCCAATTTCGCGGCACGATGGGCCTGCGCGGCCGCCTGTCGACCCGCCTGCAACCCAACCACCCCACCGATGATCCGGCCGGGATTGCCGCCAGCATTCTCGACGGCCTGCTCTACGGCAACGGCGACGCCATGATCGGCATCAACCCGGCCACCGACAGCATTGCCTCGATCTGCGATTTGCTGAACATGCTCGATGCGATCATCCAGCGCTATGAAATCCCTACTCAGTCCTGCGTGCTCACCCACGTCACCACCTCGATCGAAGCGATCAACCGCGGTGTGCCGCTGGACCTGGTATTTCAATCGATTGCCGGCACTGAAGCGGCCAACGCCAGTTTTGGCATCAATCTGAATATTTTGCAGGAAGGCTACGACGCCGGCTTGAGCCTCAACCGCGGCACGCTGGGCAATAACCTGATGTATTTCGAGACCGGGCAAGGCAGCGCGCTGTCGGCCAACGCCCATTTCGGCGTGGATCAACAAACCTGCGAAACCCGCGCCTACGCTGTGGCACGGCATTTCAAGCCGTTTCTGGTCAACACCGTGGTCGGTTTTATCGGCCCCGAGTACCTGTACAACGGCAAGCAGATCATCCGCGCGGGCCTTGAAGACCACTTCTGCGGCAAGCTGCTGGGCGTGCCGATGGGCTGTGACATCTGCTACACCAACCACGCCGAAGCCGACCAGGACGACATGGACACCCTGTTGACGTTGCTGGGCATAGCCGGAATCAACTTCATCATGGGCATCCCGGGGTCGGACGACATCATGCTCAACTATCAGACCACGTCTTTCCATGACGCGTTGTATGCGCGCAAAACCCTGGGGCTCAAGCCAGCACCCGAGTTTGAACAGTGGTTGAGCAAGGTCGGCATTTTTACCCAGAGCGATGGCCGCATCGAGTTCGGCCATCAGTTGCCTCCGGCATTTCGCCAGGCACTGGCTCATTTGGGAGGGCGCTAAATATGGCCGACAACCTTAACCCGTGGCTGGAGCTGCGCCGCCTGACCCCGGCGCGGATCGCCCTGGGCCGCACCGGCACCAGCCTGCCGACCCAGGCCCAGCTCGACTTCCAGTTTGCCCACGCCCAGGCCCGGGATGCGGTGCATTTGCCGTTTGACCACCCGGGGTTAAGCGCCCAGTTAAGCGAGCGCGGCCGCCAGAGCCTGCTGCTGCACAGCGCGGCCGCCGATCGCCACAGCTACCTGCAGCGCCCGGATTTGGGGCGCAAGCTCAACGACGATTCTGCCCAGCGACTGCGCGACTACGCCGCAGCCAACCCGGGCGGCATCGACGTAGCCGTGGTGGTGGCCGACGGTTTGTCAGCGCTGGCCGTGCATCGCCATACCCTGCCTTTTTTGGCGCGCATGGAGGAACATACGGCGACTGACGGCTGGTCGTTGTCGCCGGTAATATTGGTGGAACAAGGCCGTGTCGCGGTGGCCGACGAAATTGGCGAACTGCTGGGCGCACGCATGGTGGTGATGCTGATCGGCGAACGTCCCGGCCTGAGTTCCCCCGACAGCCTGGGACTGTATTTCACCTATGCGCCAAAAATCGGCCTGACCGATGCGTATCGCAACTGTATTTCCAATGTACGGCTTGAAGGCCTGAGCTACGGCATGGCCGCTCATCGGCTGGCGTACCTGATGCGCGAAGCCTGCCGTCGGCAATTGTCGGGGGTGAACCTGAAGGATGAAGCGCAGGTGCAGACGCTGGATATGGAGGCGCCCAGCGAAAACTTCCTGCTAAAGGGCGAGTAATTCCTGTGGGAGCCGGGCTTGCCCGCGATGGCATCAACGCGGTTGCTATCGAGACCAGGGGGCCTGCATCGCTGGCAAGCCAGGCTCCCACACATTCACGCCGTGATTAACGGTCAATTGAGCACCCTGTCACCCCCAATACACGCTTCGCTACAAACTCAACCTGCAGAATTTGTCTCAATCCGTATAATCCGAATCTTCAAAAAAGTACGAAAAAACTACAATTGTTGTAGTTAACTACGCATCCCTACCCGCACAGACCTGCAGAGCCGGGTCATCAACACAGGTGCTTCACATGGATTTCAACCCGATCGACATTATCCTGCACCTCGATGTGTACCTCGACATGCTGGTAAACAATTACGGGCCATGGATCTACGCCATCCTGTTTCTGGTGATTTTTTGCGAAACCGGCCTGGTAGTGATGCCGTTTTTGCCGGGTGATTCGCTGCTCTTTATCGCCGGCGCCGTAGCCGCAGGTGGCGGCATGGACCCGGTACTGCTCGCAGGCTTGCTGATGCTGGCTGCGATCATGGGCGACAGTACCAACTACGTTATCGGACGAACGGCAGGCGAACGCTTGTTCAGTAACCCGAACTCGAAAATTTTCCGTCGCGATTACCTGGAAAAAACCCACGACTTCTATGAGCGTCATGGCGGCAAAACCGTAACGATGGCGCGCTTCCTGCCGATCTTCCGCACCTTTGCCCCGTTTGTTGCCGGTGTGGCACGCATGTTCTACCCGCGCTTCTTTATGTTCAGCGTGTTTGGCACGATCTTGTGGGTCGGCGGCCTGGTGACCCTGGGTTACTTCTTCGGCAACGTGCCCTTTATCAAGAAGAACCTGTCGTTGCTGGTGGTGGGCATCATCCTGCTGTCGCTGGTACCGATGATCATTGGCGTGATCCGCAGCCGCCTGGGCCGAACCCCAGTCAAAGCCAAAGCCTGATCGGGACGGCGCCACCATGTGGTCTCTAAGTGAATGGCGGCGCCAGCGAATCCTGGCGCAGCACCCGGTCGCCCCTGACGTCTGGCACACGGTGCGCCAGCATCTGAGCATTCTCGACGGGCTGACTGACGAGCAAGACAAATGGCTGCGTGACAGCAGCGTATTGTTTCTGCAAGACAAGCACCTGACCCCCATGCCCGGGGTTGAACTGACTGATGAGGGCCGGCTGTTGCTGGCCGCTCAGGCGCAACTGCCGCTGCTTAACCTGGGTGATCTGGACTGGTATCAGGGCTTTCACGAAATCGTGCTCTACCCCGACGACTTCATCAGCCCCCAGCGCCATCGCGACGCCAGCGGAGTCGAACACGAATGGGAAGGTCATCACAGCGGCGAAGCCTGGCAGCACGGCCCCGTTGTTCTGGCGTGGCCGGGCGTGCTGGCCAGCGGCGGCTGGGAAGGCTACAACCTGGTGATCCACGAACTGGCGCACAAGCTCGACATGCTCAATGGCGCCGCCAATGGCATGCCGCCCTTGCACAGCAGCATGCAGGTCAAAGACTGGACCCAGGCCATGCAACAGGCCTACGACCACCTCAACCACTACCTGGATCACCATAACCCCGATCACGCGCCTATCGACCCCTATGCGGCCGAAAACCCGGCGGAGTTCTTTGCGGTGACCAGCGAGTATTTTTTCAGCGCGCCAGACCTGTTGAACCATGCCTACCCGCTAGTCTATCAACAGTTGAGCCTGTTCTATCGTCAGGACACGCTTGCCCGCCTCAGGCAGCTGCAAACCGAACACCCCGAATACCGCGCGCAGCACTGATCGCCCAAGGGTGACGTCCTTATAGGAATACGCCTATAATCGCCGCCACTTTTTGGCCAAATCGGCCAACCAAACTGGCCTACTAACGGGGGCACCGCCCAATGAGCTACAGCAAGATTCCGGCTGGCAAAGACCTGCCGAATGACATCTACGTCGCTATCGAGATTCCGGCTAACCACGCGCCGATCAAATATGAAATCGACAAAGACAGCGATTGCCTGTTCGTTGACCGCTTCATGGCCACCCCGATGTTCTACCCGGCCAACTACGGTTTTATCCCTAACACCCTGGCAGACGACGGTGACCCGCTGGACGTGCTGGTAGTGACCCCTTACCCGGTAGCTCCAGGTTCGGTAATCCGTGCTCGCCCGGTTGGCATCCTGCACATGACTGACGACGGCGGCGGCGATGCCAAAGTGGTTGCAGTGCCTCACGACAAGCTGTCCCAGCTGTACGTTGACGTGAAAGAGTACACCGACCTGCCACCGCTGCTGATCCAGCAGATCCAGCACTTCTTCGAGAACTACAAAGATCTCGAAAAAGGCAAATGGGTAAAGATCGAAGGTTGGGGCGACGCTGAAGCTGCCCGTGCCGAAATCACCAAATCGGTTGCTGCCTACAAAGGCTAAGCAAACGGTCAAGAAAACCCCGGCTCGCCGGGGTTTTTTTATGCCCGCATAAACGCAATAACACAGCCTGTTTACGACACACAGATGACCTATCGACCGATGTAGGAAATAACTCTGCAAGCCTAGGAATTTTCTAGTTTTATTGTGCTTTTATTGAACGCTTAGTTTATTTAAACGGGCTTGGCTTGCCCGTAGACTCTGTGTTCATGAATACATCCGGTGATCGCCTGAAAGCCCTCCTGCGGGAGTGCCATTTAACCGCTTCGGACTTCGCAGCCAATCGCCGCGTTACGCCGCAGCACGTCAACAACTGGTTCAAACGGGGCATCCCCATGGCTCGCCTGGACGAAATCGCCGAACTGCTGTGCGTCAACAGCCGCTGGTTGCGCACGGGTGAAGGCGTCAAGCATCCGGGCCTTGCCAGCAGCAACGACGAAACCTCGCCGGCCCAGGTGCCGGGGCAACACAAACCGGCGGCTGCCGATGACATTGAGGTGCCGCTCTACAATGAGTCCTTGCACCCCGATGGCTCGGGCAAGACCCGGGTGGTGAGAATGCCCGATTGCACCGTGCGGCTCAGTTGTTCAACCTTACAGGCTCTGGACGTCAGTCCCGACCAGGCCATTTGCGCACCCATGATCGGCAATAGCATGGCCCACCGAATCCAGGACGGCTCCACGGTGGCCATCGACCGCAGCCTGACACAAATCGTCGACGGCGAAATCTATGCCCTTGAGCAAGATGGCATGCTGCGCATCCGCTACGTTTACCGCCTGCCCGGCAACGGCCTGCGTTTGCGCTGCCACAGCAGCCGGGAGTATCCGGACGAAGTGTTCAATGCCGTGCAAGTGCAGGCCCAGCAGATACGGATACTGGGTTGGGTATTCTGGTGGTCCACGCTTAACAGCAGACGACCGCGCGTGCCTTGCGCGCTGGACGAATAGCCTTGGGTCTGGGAAAAGTCCGCAAACCCCAGTATGATTCGCCGCACTTGCGCATCCCCCTCGCAGCCAGCGAGCCGGAATGCAGGGCCCGGCAGCAAAAAGCCGCCCCGCCCCACACCCAGCTGCACTGCACTGGATGTCCCGATTGAAGGCGAGTACGGTTTACCAAAAATAAACCAAACCCGCCCCCGAGAAGCCGGCCACAAGCCGGCTTTTTAATGCCTGAAATACCCCCAATCACCCACCATCATTCCTCGATAGCGATGCCATCACCTGCCAGTTCGCGCTCGATTTGCTCGATGCTGGGCAAACTGGTCTGCAACTCTGCCGGCAGGGAGTCCACCAACTGGTACTCGGCTACGCCGATGGGCCGGGTGTTATCGCGCAAGGCGTACTCGGCCACCACCTTGTTTTTGCTGGAGCACAGCAACAGGCCGATGGTGGGGCTGTCCTGGGGATCCTTTACCTGCCCATCCACGGCGGCCAGATAAAAACCCAACTGCCCAAGGTGCTCCGGTTTGAATTTACCGGCCTTGAGTTCAACCACTACATAGCAGTGCAGCTTGAGGTGGTAGAACAGTAGGTCGATGAAAAACTCATCACCTCCCACATTCAAAAGCACTTGTTTGCCAACGAAGGCAAATCCTGCGCCCAGCTCCAGCAAGAAATCAGTCACATGCCTGACCAGAGCTCTTTCAATTTCTCGCTCATGGGCATCAGCGCCAAGACCAAGAAAGTCGAAGCGATAGGGATCTTTCAACGACTCACGGGCCAGATCGGACTGGGGTTTGGGCAAAAAGAATTCAAAATTACTCACGGCCTTGCCGCTGCGCTCCAGTAAACGGTTCTGGATCTGCATGACCAGCGTATTTCGCGACCAGTTGTGTTCGATGGCCTTGGCCGCATACCAGCGACGGGTCTCGGGGCCGGGGAGTTTGTCCAGCAGCACCAGATTGTGCCCCCAAGGCAATTGTGCAACAGCCTGCTGCACTATTGCCGTGTCAGGCCATGCCTGGGCAAAGGCACGCATGTATTTGAGGTTGCGTGGCGAGAAGCCTTTCATGTCCGGGAAGGCTGCACGCAGATCCAGCGCCAGACGTTCAATCACTTTCGTGCCCCACCCTTGCTGCGTCTGGCGGGTCAAAATGTCGTAACCGATTTGCCAGTACAGCAGCACCAGCTCGCGGTTCACCGCCAACGTGGCGCGCTGCTGGGCGCCATGAATGCGGCCTTTAAGGTCGCTCAACCAGTCACTGTAACCCTCGGGCTGCGCACTCAAACCAACAGGAATTTCACGCATGGCTTTTTCTCTCGTGGCCACGCCAGCGGGCTTGAGACATCTGCAGGGCACAGATGCAATCGCTGGCAGGGCGCACAACATAAGCCTTCAAACTCAGCTTTTTTGTACGAAGCTTCGCTTTCACTCCAGTGAAGCGTCCGAAAATATTCGATTCGGCCAATAACCTGATCTGGCGTTAACACTTGGTGCAGGAGGGAACGGGCCAGCTCCAACCTCTAGCCCGCTCCTGCACAAGGAATGCAATTGCGAGGCTTAGCGGAACACCAACCCGCCATCAATCAGCGGCGCCTGACCGGTCATGTAGTCGGCATCCGGGCTGGCGAGGTAAGCCACGAACGCCGCTACGTCTTCCGGAGTTTCTGCACGGCCCAAGGCAATGCCGCTGACGAATTTCTCGTAGGTCGCGCCAATCGGTGCGCCGGTGATTTCCGACATGCGCTTGTCGATATCCACCCACATATCGGTCCCCACCACACCCGGGCAGTAGGCGTTGACGGTGATGCCGTGTACTGCCAGTTCCTTGGCTGCCGCCTGGGTCAGAGCACGCACGGCGAATTTGGTGGAGGAATACACCCCCAGCAGGGCATAGCCTTCGTGACCGGCAATAGAGCTGGCATTGATGATTTTGCCCTTGCGCTTGAGCGCCTGGAATTTCTCGGCCGCCGCCTGAATCCCCCACAAGGTGCCCTGCACGTTGATGCGGTAGATGCGCTCGACTTCTTCCTGAGTGACATCGGCCAGCGGTTTGACCTGGGAGATACCCGCGTTGTTGACCATGATGTCCAGCCCGCCAAGCTGGTTATGGGCGTAGTCAACTGCCGAGAACACCTGTTCGCGGTCGCCCACGTCGGCCACGAAGGTGACGGCCTTGCGCCCCAGTGCCTGCACTTCTTCGGCAACGTGGCGCAGTTTGTCCAGGTTCAGGTCAACCAGTGCAATGTCGGCGCCATCCTTGGCCAGTCGCAGTGCGATGCCGCGACCAATGCCCTGGGCCGCCCCCGTTACCAATGCAATCTTTCCTGAGAGTTTCATTCGTTGGTTTCCTTTCAACAATGGGTCAGAGTCCAGCCGGCCTTTACCATAGACCACTGAGCAAAAGACCTATTGATGCAGGGCACGATTGTTCGCCGCTCACCCGCGCCTGCCAGGGTTGCCCGCCTCCCGAAAGTTGCCGGTCGGCGCCTGGGAACCCATTGAAAACACCTTTATCTGAATACATGGGCGCCCTGTCGATTTGCCCCAAAACCCGCCGTCTGCTAGTGTCAGCCGGTTTTAACGCCTACCGAGAATGCCGCCATGGCCCGCAAAAAAGCTTCCCTGGATTTCGAGCAGTCACTCGCTGACCTGCAAACACTGGTCGAGCGTCTGGAAAATGGCGAGCTGTCGCTGGAAGACTCTCTGACTGCCTTTGAACAAGGCATCCGCCTGACCCGTGATTGCCAGGGCGCACTGGCACAGGCCGAACAGAAAGTGCAGATCCTGCTTGAACGCGATGGTGAACTGGCCCAAGAGCCTTTTGATGCGGAACAGTCCGAATGATTGATGCTTATCAAATCAGCAGCCAGGCCCGTGTCAACGCGGCGCTTGAACTCTTGTTTGTCGCTCCGGCACCGGAGCTGGCGCGCCTTTACGAGGCCATGCGCTACAGCGTCATGAACGGTGGCAAGCGGGTTCGCCCGCTGCTGGCCTATGCGGCCTGCCAGGCTCTGGGCAGCGCACCTGAACAAGCCAATGGCGCGGCCTGTGCCGTGGAGCTGATCCACGCCTACTCGCTGGTGCATGATGATTTGCCCGCAATGGACGATGACGATCTGCGTCGCGGCCAGCCAACCACCCATAAAGCCTTCGACGAAGCCTGCGCCATCCTGGCGGGCGACGGCCTGCAAAGCCTGGCGTTCAGCGCACTGCTCGACCCGCGCCTGAGCGACCTGGATGCCGACACGCGCTTGCGCATGGTGACGGCCCTGGCCCTGGCTGCAGGCCCGGCGGGCATGGTGGGCGGGCAAGCAATCGACCTGGGCTCGGTTGGCCTCAAGCTCGATCAGGCTGCCCTTGAAAACATGCACCGGCACAAAACCGGCGCCCTGATCGAAGCCAGCGTGCAACTGGGCGCCCTGGCCAGCGGCAACGCAACCGCTGAAAACCTGCAGGCATTGAATGTCTACGCACGCGCCATTGGCCTGGCATTTCAGGTGCAGGACGACATCCTCGATGTTGAAAGCGATACCGCGACCCTGGGCAAGCGCCAGGGTGCCGACATCGCGCGGGACAAGCCGACCTACCCGGCGCTAATGGGTCTGGAGCAAGCCAAAGGCTATGCACTGGAACTGCGCGACCAGGCGCTCAACGCCCTGCGACATTTTGATGCAGCTGCCGAGCCGCTGCGCGAATTGGCACGATATATCGTTGAACGCCGCCACTAAAAGCCGCTCTTCAGTAACGATTTCTGACAGGTCTAATGCCAAGGTCTTACTAACGAGTGCCAGACTGCGTGGGCAGCTTACGTTCCATAAGGTAAACTGCCGCCTCTTCTTATACCTATAACGATTCGCCTGATGCCAACGACGTTTCAAGAGATTCCCCGCAACCGTCCGACTACGCCCCTGCTTGACCGGGCGGGCACGCCTGCGGGCCTGCGCCGCCTGGCCGAAGCCGAGCTGGAAACCCTGGCCGATGAGTTGCGCCTGGAATTGCTCTATACCGTCGGCCAGACGGGCGGGCATTTTGGTGCCGGCCTGGGTGTCATTGAGCTGACCATCGCGTTGCACTACGTGTTCGACACCCCGGACGACCGGTTGGTGTGGGACGTGGGCCATCAGGCGTATCCACACAAAATCCTCACAGGGCGTCGCGAGCAGATGGCCACCTTGCGCCAGAAAGACGGCATTGCCGCTTTCCCGCGCCGCTCCGAGAGCGAATACGACACCTTTGGCGTCGGCCACTCCAGCACCTCGATCAGCGCAGCGCTGGGCATGGCCATTGCCGCCCGCCTGCAAAAAAGCGAGCGCAAGGCAATTGCCGTTATCGGTGATGGCGCCCTGACTGCCGGCATGGCCTTCGAGGCGCTGAACCACGCGCCCGAAGTGGATGCCAACATGTTGGTTATCCTCAACGACAACGACATGTCGATCTCGCGCAATGTCGGGGGCTTGTCCAATTACCTGGCCAAGATCCTGTCGAGCCGCACTTACGCCAGCATGCGCGAAGGCAGCAAGAAGGTGCTCTCGCGTCTGCCTGGCGCGTGGGAAATTGCCCGTCGCACCGAAGAATATGCCAAAGGCATGCTGGTACCCGGCACCCTGTTTGAAGAGCTGGGCTGGAACTACATCGGCCCGATCGATGGCCACGACCTGCCGACCCTGATCGCAACGCTACGCAACATGCGCGATCTCAAGGGGCCGCAGTTCCTGCATATCGTCACCAAAAAAGGCAAGGGCTTCGCCCCGGCCGAAGCGGACCCGATCGGCTATCACGCCATCACCAAGCTTGAGCCGTTGAATGCGCCGAAAGCACCGCCAAAAGCACCGGGCGGGCCGAAGTACTCAGCCGTGTTCGGCGAGTGGTTGTGCGACATGGCTGCGGCCGATGAGCGCCTGGTAGGCATCACCCCGGCCATGAAAGAAGGCTCGGACCTGATCGCTTTCAGCGAGCGTTATCCAAAGCGCTATTTCGACGTGGCGATTGCCGAGCAACATGCGGTGACCTTTGCGGCCGGCATGGCCTGCGAAGGTTCCAAGCCGGTAGTGGCGATCTATTCGACATTCCTGCAACGCGGCTATGACCAATTGGTGCATGACGTTGCCGTGCAAAATCTGGACGTGCTGTTTGCCATCGACCGTGCCGGACTGGTGGGTGAAGACGGCCCGACCCACGCTGGCAGTTACGACCTGTCGTACCTGCGTTGTATTCCGGGCATGGTCATCATGACCCCGAGCGACGAGAACGAACTGCGCAAAATGCTCACCACCGGCCACCTCTACAACGGCCCGGCGGCTGTGCGTTACCCGCGTGGTACCGGGCCGAATGCGCCAATCGAAAAAAACCTTGAGCCGCTGGAAATCGGCAAGGGCGTGATTCGTCGCCAGGGTTCGAAAGTCGCCATGCTGGTATTCGGCGTGCAACTGGCCGAAGCCCTGCAAGTGGCTGAAAAGATCGACGCCACCGTGGTCGACATGCGCTTTGTAAAACCGATGGATGAAGCACTGGTTCGCGAAATGGCTGATAGCCATGAGTTGCTGGTGACCATCGAAGAAAACGCCATCATGGGCGGCGCAGGCGCAGGCGTCAGCGAGTTCCTGGCCCGTGAAAACGTGCTCAAGTCGGTACTGCACCTGGGCTTGCCGGACGTATACGTGGAGCACGCCAAGCCGAGCCAGATGCTGGCCGAGTGCGGCCTGGACGCTGCCGGCATTGAAGCCTCGGTGCGCCAGCGCATGGCGCTGCTGGGGCTGTAAAGAGACATCACCAACTCGTAGCAGCTGCCGCAGGCTGCGTCCGGTGGCGAAGCCATCGTAAACCCTGCCCCCTCGGTATGACCGATACACCGAGGCGTATGGGTTTGCGGCGGCTGCGCCACCGAACGCAGCCTACGGCAGCTGCTACGGATTTCGAGCTTGCCTCAAGTCCTGTAGACCCCCTATGAAACACCTTCGCATTGCCCTGATTCTGGGCTGCATGCCCGCCAGCCCTGTACTCGCCGACTCCCTGGAACGCGAAGAAGCGCTCAAACTCCCGCAAACCCTGATCACCGGCAACCGCCAGGTCGAGGCACGCTCGGACAGCAGCAGCGCCAGCAGCGTATTCACCCGCGATGATATCGACCGCCTGCAACCCACCAGCCTGACCGACCTGCTGGGCCGGGTGCCGGGCGTACAAGTGGCCCGCAGCGGCGGACGCGGCGGCCTGCCGGGGATTTATATTCGCGGCACCAAGTCGGCGCAAAGCCTGGTGCTGGTCGATGGCCAGCGCATGGCCAATGCCACCTCGGCCGACAGCAACCTGCAGTACCTGGCCATGGACCAGATCGAGCGCGTAGAAGTGCTGCGCGGCTCGCGCTCGGTGATCTATGGCAGCGATGCCATTGGCGGGGTGATTCAGATCTTCACCCGCCGCGGCGCCGATCAGGCGCCACAGCTTCGGGTTCACAGTGCGCTGGGCAGTTATGGCAGCCTGGACAACAGCCTGGGCATCTCCGGTGGCAATACGCAAACGCGCTACAACCTGAGCGCCAGCCTGGAGCAGACTGCCGGGATCAACCGCACCCACGAGTCCTTCCCCAGCGACAGCGACCACGATGCCTATCGCAACACGTCACTGAGCCTGAACCTGAGCCACTCGCTGAGCGATGACCTTGAAGTCGGCGTGTCGGCGCTGAAGAACATCGGCAAGACCGAACTCGACAATTCGTTCGGGCGCTGGGACCCGGACACGTTTACCGTCAGTGGCCAGCAGCTTTACAGCGATTTTGATATCAGCAGCGTTGCCAGCTTTATCGACGCACAGCTGAACGAGCACTGGAACTCACGACTGGAGTTTGGCCACAGCGAGAACCGGGAAAAAACCCGGGACAAGCTCAGCACCGATATTTACAGCTTCAACACCTATCGCGACTCGCTGAACTGGCAAAACAACCTGACGCTGGACGATCAGAACAGCCTGATCCTCGGCACCGATGCCTATGAAGACCGTGTACGCAGCAGCACCGTTTTCGAGGAAGACAGCCGCTGGAATCGCGCCGGGTTTATCCAGCACCGCTTCCACGGCGAATACTTCTCGACCGAACTGGGCCTGCGTCACGACCAGAACCAGCAATTTGGCAGCCACAACACCTGGAGCGCCAGCCTGACTGTGCCGCTGAACGCCGACAACGACGTTTTGCTGACTTACAGTGAAGGGTTTCGCGCACCGACGTTCAATGACCTGTACTACCCGCAATTCGGCAATCCCGATCTCAAGCCGGAATACTCGAAAAGCTACGAGCTGCAATGGCGCAGTCAGCTAAGTGAAACCAGTCGCCTGGAAACTTCGCTGTATCGCACAGATATTCGCGACGCAATTGTGGCCGATGCCGACTTTATCCAGCAGAACATCGGCGCGGCGCAAATCACCGGTTTCGAAAGCGCCTTGCAGCAAGAGTGGTTCGGCTGGCAGAGCAGCCTGGGCCTTGCGATTATCGACCCGCGCGATCGCGACACCGGCCACACCTTGAGCCGCCGCGCACGCCGGACCTTGAGCCTGGATCTGTAGTGGTCAACTAATCCCGGACACGACGTTAAGTTTTTTCTCGGCCTGAGCCGGCGTTAGCCCGCCATTAAATTGATGAGGCCGTATCCAGTTGTAGCGATGCATCAAATAATGACTGATGTCTCGTTGTGCCTGCTGAACCGACATATAACCCACTGAAGGTATCCACTCGGTTTTCAAGCTGCGAAATACTCGCTCCATCGGCGAGTTGTCGTAGCAATTGCCCCGGCGACTCATGCTCTGGCTGATGCGGTACCGCCACAGACGCTGACGGAAGTGGCGACTTCCATATTGCGATCCCTGATCCGAATGAAACAGCAGCCCTTGAGGCTTCCCGCGTTGCTCATAGGCCATATCCAGTGCTTTGGTGACCAAGTCAGCATCCGGGTTTCCTGATAACGCCCAGCCCACTATCCGGCGAGCATAGAGATCCATAACCACGGCCAGGTAGTGCCATTTCCCTTGCGCCCAGATGTAGGTGATGTCACCGCACCAAACCTTGTTTGGCTCGGGAACATCGAATTTACGATTCAGTGTATTTGGAATGTCAGGCCGCTCGACCGTTGCTTTTTTGTAGGCATGCGAGCCAGGCTGCTTGCTGATCAACCCCAGTTCCCGCATCAAGCCTCGCACCTTGAAACGCCCGATCTGCTCGCCATCATCCTGCATCATCGACACGATACTTCGGCTGCCAGCAGCGTTTCGGCTCTGGGTGAACAGTTCGTTGACTCGACTGCGTAATCGAATTCTCTCAACGCCCGGAGAACGCCGCCTGAGGTGATGGGCGTAGTAAGTCGAACGGGTGATTTCGAACACCTCGCACAAGCAGTCAACAGGTTCATGGGCGCTTAGCTGATGGATCAGTGCGAACGCTCGAGATCTTCCGACATCAAGAGCGCGGTAGCCTTTTTTAATATCGATTTCTCTCGTTCAAGACGGGCGATTCGGGCTTCCAGTTCCTGGATCTTTTGCTGCTCTGGGGTGAGCGCCTTGCTCTGCGGGGTGACGCCTGTGCGTTCCTGCAGAAGCTGACTGACCCAACGGCGCAGGGCCGACTCGCCAATGCCGAGTGAACGACTGGCTTCGATGCAGCTGTAATTTTGTTTGAGTACGAGGTCAGCAGCCTCGCGTTTGAATTCAGCGGAAAAGACACGACGTTGCTTGGTCATCTGACACCTCGATATGGCGAGCATTCTCGCCTAAATGAGTGTCCGGTTTCATTAGACCACTACAATCTGGATCGGCAATTTGACAGGCTGGGCGTGGGCGCCAGCTGGCAAGCGGTGAGCAGCAGTTTCAACGATGAAAACAACCAGCAGCCCATAGCCGGTTACGCGGTGCTGGGGCTGCGCGGCAACTGGCAGGCCAGCCCCGAAGTGCGCCTGGACGTGAAGGTCGACAACCTGCTGGACAAGACTTTCACTCGCGCGCTCTACAGCTATGACGGCAACTACTACGGCTACCGCGAAGAGCGGCGCAGCTTGCAGTTGGCCATCACCTGGACCCCAACGCTCTGAGTTTGTGGGAGCGGGCTTGCTCGCGATGCAGGCGATGCGGAGTTTCAGGTAAGTCGTGGTGATGCTATCGCGAGCAAGCCCGCTCCCACAGGGGGGGGGGATTAGGGTGACGCCAGTTGCTCACACAGTTTTGCCGTTGCTTCCAGCATCTGCCCGCTCGGGCGCTCCAGGCCTTTGTCGGCCAACAGCAGCAAACGTCCGTGCTTGACCGCGTCAAGCTGCGGCCAGGCGTTCCAGGCATCCAGCTGCGCCTGGGTACTGGCAATGATCACCTCGGGATTACGCTGCAACACGGCCTCGATACTGACCTGCGGCGCCGGCAACGTAAGGTCATCAAACACATTGCTGGCCCCGCACACCGCCAGCGCATCGCTGATGATTTGCCCGCCGCCGAGGGTGTACAGCGGCTGGTCCCACACCTGATAGAACGCCCGCACTGGCGGGTCGCGCCGGTATTGATCGCGCAGTTGTGCCAGGCGTTGGCGCAATTGCGCCGCCAGTGCCTGGCCACGCTCAGGCCGGTTCAAGGCTATCGCCAGCGCTTCAACCTGATCGGCCAACTGGTCGAGGCTTGCCGGTTCGGCTGTGTAGGTGGGGATATTCAGACCGCGCAGTTGTTCACGCTGGGCAGCGCCCACACTGCCCGGCCAGAGCAACAGCAGGTCAGGTTGCAGGCTGACCAGGCGCTCCATGTCCAGTTGCCCGTAACGGCCCACTGAAGGCACGCTGGCAAGCTCAGGCAAGGGTTCGCCCGCCTCCAGACGCCCCACCAGCAAATCGGCGGCGCCCAGTTCAACCACCATTTCGGATAAGGCCGGAGACAGACTGACGACACGAGAGGCCGCCAGTGAAGGCATGCTGACGGTCAGCAGTAATGCCGCCAGCCAGACGCGCATCAGCCGACCTGGCGAGGAATGCGGTAGAGGTAAAACAACACCAGCGTTGACAGCACCAGCAGCAAGAGCGGCACCCCTTCAAGCCCGACAAACACCGCCAGGGTAGCGATCCAGGTGGGCAGGCCCGCCGCCAGCAAGGCACGCTGACGCGCACGCGCCAGCTCATCCCAGGCGGCTGGCTCTTGCGCGGTATCGAGGGCTTTTTGCAGGTTGATCAGGCCATGTTTGTAAGGCCCGAACGTGCGCAACGTGACGAACATCGATGCAACGCCCGCGATAAACAACGGCATCGCCAGCTCAGGCAGCAGCGGCTCGGACTTGCCGAAAAGCCAGGTGACCAGCACCAGCGGCAGCAGAGTCAGCAGCAGTTGCTGCCACCAACTGAAACTCAGGCGCCGGCGACGCTGGCCACGGGTCATGCCGGGTCAGCCTCGTTCTGATGCTGGTTGCCCATCATATGCCCGAGCTTGTTGGCTTTGGTCGCCAGGTACAGCTTGTTGTGCGGGTTGTGCCCGGTGTGCAACGGCACACGCTCGGCCACGGTGATGCCCATGTCGGTCAAGGCTTTGACCTTGCGCGGGTTGTTGGTCATCAGGCGCAGCGAATGCACGCCCACATGCTCCAGCATCGGCAGGCAGATGGCATAGTCGCGCTGGTCGGCGGCAAAGCCCAGGCGCTCGTTGGCTTCAACGGTATCGGCACCGCCGTCTTGCAGCTCGTAGGCGCGGATCTTGTTGAGCAAACCGATGCCACGGCCTTCCTGACGCAGATACAGCAAGACGCCACGGCCTTCGCGGGCAATGGTCTGCAAGGCGGCTTCAAGCTGTGAGCCACAGTCGCAACGCTGGCTGAACAGGGCATCGCCAGTCAGGCACTCGGAGTGCACCCGGCCCAGAACTGGCGCGCCATCCGCCACGTCGCCCAGACTGAGCACAACGTGTTCACGACCCGTGGCCTTCTCAAGGAAGCCATGCATGGTGAATTCGGCAAAGGGGGTGGGTAATTTGCAAGCGGCAACGAAAACGACGGGCACCGTGTGCTCCTGATCAGTTTGAGTACTGGGAATTCGCAAAGGCGACATTGTAACAGGAGGTTCCTGGAGACGCTTAGGCTGAATTACCGAGGATAAATATCTAAAAGTTTGATGACTTACGGCACACACAGGCCCCGTGGGAGCGGGCTTGCTCGCGAAACAGACGATGCGGTGTATCAGGCTTAACGCGGTGATGCCATCGCGAGCAAGCCCGCTCCCACGGGATCACGCACGAAAATGCTGATAACCGCGAACTGCCGGGGTGATGTCCCGCCCTTCGTCATCCAGCAACATCACGCCCTGCCCCTCAACCACGCGACCCACCACATGGATCGGCCAACCATCGGCCAGCAGGGTCGGCAATTCAACGGCTGGCAAGGTAAACGCCAGTACATAGTCATCACCGCCACTCAACGCCGCCTGTTGCGCACCGGCCTCACCCAGAAACTCTTCCAGCACCAGCGACACCGGCACCCGGTCGAGCTCAACCACCAGGCCCACCCCGGATGCCGCCGCGATATGCCCGCAATCGGCCAGCAGGCCATCGGAGATATCCAGCGCCGAGGTGGCCTTGCCGCGCAGGGCCTGGCCCAGCGCCAGCTGCGGTTGCGGCGACCAGTAATGAGCCAGCAACGGTTCGCTGATCATGGGTTGCGCGCTGCGCTGGCCCAATACCAGCGGTAACGCCCCGGCGGCATTGCCCAACTCGCCCCCCACACACAGCAGGTCACCGGGGCGTGCGCCGCTGCGGGTCAGGGCACGGCCCGCGGGCACCCGGCCAAACACGGTAAGGGTCAGGCACAACGGCCCACGCGTGGTATCACCACCAATCAGGCGCAGGCCACAGGTCTGAGCCATCAGGTTCAAACCGCGGGCATAGGCTTGCAGCCAGTCGGCGTCGAACGCCGGCAGGGTCAAGGCAAGGGTAAATGCGAGAGGGGTTGCGCCCATGGCCGCCAGATCGCTGGCCGCCACCGCCAGCGAGCGCTGACCGAGCAGGAAAGGGTCGCAAGGATCTGCGAAGTGCACCCCGGCTACCAGGGTGTCGGTGGAAATCGCCAGCTGTTCCCCGAAGGGAACATCCAGCAGGGCGCAGTCGTCGCCAATACCCAGGGCAACACCCTCGCCGCCCTGCGCACAGGGCGCGGCAGCGAAGAAGTTGCGGATCAGCTCAAACTCGCCCATGGCCGACAGCGCGGTTTAGCGCTTGTAAGCCTTTACTTCAGCTTCACGCAGGCGCGGAGCCAGTTTGTCGAGCACACCGTTGACGAACTTGTGGCCGTCGGTGGAACCGAAAACCTTGGCCAGCTCGATACCTTCGTTGATCACAACGCGGTAAGGCACGTCGACACGCTTGATCAGCTCCCAGGTGGACAGGCGCAGCACCGACAGCTCAACCGGATCGAGTTCTTCGATGGTGATGTCCAGGCACGGAACCAGGGCCGCATCGATCTCGCCTTTGTGCGCAGGCACGCCGTGCAGGATTTCACGGAAGTAGGCAGCGTCAACGTCGGTGAAGTCGTTATCGACGCGGAACTGCGCTTCGATTTCGTTCAACGATTGCTTGGCCATGTGCCACTGGTACAGGGCCTGAGTCGCGAGTTGACGCGCTTCACGGCGCTTGGCGCTCTTGGATGGCTTGCCAGCGTCCGCAGGTTTTGGATCGCGCGGGTTGAAACGATCGCTTTCGTCGGAAATCACTTGGCCTCCAACTGTGCCAACAGGCTGACCGTTTCAAGGGCGGACAAGGCAGCTTCAGCGCCTTTGTTGCCGGCTTTGGTGCCGGAGCGCTCGATGGCTTGCTCGATCGAATCAACCGTCAGCACACCGAATGCAACCGGTACGCCGAACTGCATGGACACCTGGGACAGGCCCTTGGTGCACTCGCCGGCCACGTATTCGAAGTGCGGGGTACCGCCACGAATCACGGCGCCCAGGGCGATGATGGCGGCGAATTCGTTGCGCTGGGCAACTTTTTGCGCAACCAGCGGGATTTCGAACGCGCCAGGGGCACGGACGATGGTGATGTCGCTTTCGTTCACACCGTGGCGAACCAGGGCATCAACGGCACCACTCACCAGGCTTTCGACGACAAAGCTGTTGAAACGGCCAACTACGAGTGCGTAGCGACCTTTGGGGGCGATGAAGGTACCTTCGATGGTCTTCAGGGTCATTCGGTATGTCTCGTATTAAAGAGCCAGAGCGCATTTGCATGCGCTCTTTAGGATATTGGGCCACGAATTCGGACTGGACACGACCGGTCTTTATTCGGAGGGCACGTATTCTACAACTTCCAGATCGAAACCGGATATGGCATTGAACTTCATTGGTGAACTCATCAGGCGCATTTTGCGCACACCGAGGTCACGCAGGATCTGCGAACCGGCACCGACGATGCTGTAGGTGGTCGGTTTTTTCGCCGGTGCGTGGTCCGCCGTTTCGCGGATATTGGCCAGCAATACATCGCCGTCCAGCGGGTGCCCGAGCAACAGCACCACACCGCTGCCCGCCTCTGCCACCGCGCTCATGGCGGCGCGCAGGCTCCAGCGGCCGGGCTGCTTGACCATCAGCAGGTCGCGCAGCGGGTCCATGTTGTGTACACGCACCAGGGTCGGTTCTTCGGCGCAGATCTTGCCCAGGGTCAGTGCCATGTGCACATCGCCTTCGACTGAATCACGATAGGTCACCAAATTGAATTGGCCCAGTTCGCTGTCCAGTGGCTGCTCGGCAATCCGCTGAACGGTACGTTCGTGGATCATGCGGTAGTGGATCAGGTCGGCGATGGTGCCGATCTTGATGCCGTGCTCGGCGGCGAAGGTTTCCAGCTCAGGGCGACGGGCCATGGTGCCGTCATCGTTCATCACTTCGCAGATCACGCCGCTGGGCTCGAACCCGGCCATGCGTGCCAGGTCGCAGGCAGCCTCGGTGTGGCCAGCGCGGGCCAGGGTGCCGCCCGCCTGGGCCATCAGCGGGAAGATATGGCCCGGGCTGACGATGTCTTCGGCCTTGGCATCCTTGGCGGCGGCCGCTTGCACGGTGCGGGCACGGTCGGCGGCCGAGATGCCGGTGGTGACGCCGGTGGCGGCTTCGATCGAGACGGTGAACTTGGTACCAAAGCCAGAGCCGTTGCGCGGTGCCATTAATGGCAACTTGAGCAGTTCGCAGCGCTCGCGGCTCATCGGCATGCAGATCAGGCCACGGGCGAAACGCGCCATGAAGTTGATGTGCTCGGCCTTGCAGCACTCGGCGGCCATGATCAGGTCGCCTTCGTTCTCGCGGTCTTCGTCATCCATAAGGATGACCATCTTGCCTTGGCGGATGTCTTCAACCAGTTCTTCGATGCTGTTGAGCGCCACGCGGCACCCCCTTACGTCAGGATTTGAGGAAGCCGTTGGCGGCCAGGAAGCTTTCGCTGATACCACCCGAAGTCGGCTCGGCGGCTTTGTCGCCCAGCAGCAGACGCTCCAGGTAGCGCGCCAGCAAGTCGACTTCAAGGTTAACCCGGCGACCCGGGCGGTAGTCGCCCATGATGGTTTCGCTCAGGGTGTGCGGGATGATGGTCAGCGAGAACTCGGCGCCATTGACCGCGTTTACAGTCAGGCTGGTGCCGTCGACGGTGATCGAGCCTTTATGGGCGATGTACTTGGCCAGCTCCTTGGGTGCGCGGATGCGAAACTCGATAGCACGCGCGTTCTCTTCACGGGAGATCACTTCGCCCACGCCATCAACGTGGCCGCTGACCAGGTGACCACCCAGGCGGGTGGTGGGGGTCAGGGCTTTTTCCAGGTTAACCCGGCTGCCGCTCTTGAGGTCGTTAAAGGCGGTGCAATCGAGGGTCTCGCGGCTGACGTCAGCGGCAAAGCCGTTGCCCGACAGCTCGACGGCAGTCAGGCACACGCCGTTGATCGCGATACTGTCACCGAGTTTGACGTCGCCCAGGTCGAGCTTGCCGGTGTCGATGGAAACGCGCACATCACCGCCCTTGGGGGTCAATGCACGGATGCTGCCGATGGATTCAATAATGCCGGTAAACATGTCGTTCCCCTTGAGAACAAAGCCTGTTTGAAACGAAGGCTGAGAATTATACGCTGGCTGATGGCACAGGTATGGCTGTGACTCGCCAGTCATCGCCCACCGCGCGCATTTCCGTGATCTTGAGCAATGGCGCTTCGCTCATATGGGTCAGCGGCAGCTCCAGTAATGGCCGCGCCGTAGAGCCCAAAAACTTGGCGGCGACAAAAATCTGGTATTCGTCGACCAGCCCCTGCTCGGCAAAAGCCCCCGCCAGACGCGGCCCGGCCTCTACCAGCACTTCGTTGACGCCACGCGCAGCCAGCGCCTGCAGCAGCTTGCGCAGATCGACCTGGCCGTTGGCGCCGTGGATCACCAGGCACTCGGGGCCCGTGCGGTATTGCTCGGCAGGCGGTACGCAGGTGGCGACCAGGGCCGGGCCAGCCTTGAAAAACGGCGCATCCAGCGGCACCCGCAGGCGCCCGTCGATCAGCACCCGCAATGGCGGGCGGCTAAGCGCCAAGGCTGTCAGCTCGGGGCTCAGGCCCAGCTCGGGGCCGCGCACGGTCAGGCGGGCGCCATCGGCCAGCACGGTGTCCGCACCGGTCAGCACCACGCTGGCCTGCGCCCGCAGACGCTGCACTGCAGAGCGCGCTTCAGGCCCGGTGATCCACTGGCTTTCGCCATTGGCCATCGCCGTGCGGCCATCAAGACTCATGGCCATTTTCACCCGCACAAACGGCAGGCCGTGTTCCATGCGCTTGAGGAAACCCGGGTTCAACGCCCGGGCATCGGCTTCGAGCACACCGCTGCGCACTTCAATGCCGGCATCGGCCAGGCGCTTGAGGCCGCGCCCGGCAACTTCCGGGTTGGGGTCCTGCATGGCCGCGACCACCCGTGCCACGCCTGCCGTGATCAGCCCTTCGGCGCACGGCGGGGTATGCCCGTGATGGCTGCACGGCTCGAGGGTGACATAAGCCGTGGCCCCTCGGGCCAGCTCGCCCGCCGCGCGCAAGGCGTGGACTTCGGCATGGGGCTCGCCGGTGCGCACATGCCAGCCTTCGCCGACGATCTGCCCGTCACGCACGATCACGCAGCCAACCCGCGGGTTGGGGTGGGTGGTGTACAGGCCGTTGCGCGCCAGTTCGATGGCGCGCGCCATGTAGTGGGTGTCTAGAATCGATTGTTCAGGGGACTGGGTCATTCTTTGGAAGGCTCACGGGCAAGGCGGTCGATCTCTTCGCGGAACTCGTTCAAGTCCTGGAAGCGTCGATAGACCGAGGCAAAGCGGATATAGGCCACTTCGTCGAGCTTTTGCAGCTCGCCCATGACCAGTTCACCAACAACCAGCGACTTGACTTCGCGTTCGCCGGTGGCGCGCAGCTTGTGCTTGATCCGGGCCAGCGCGGCTTCAAGGCGCTCGACACTCACCGGGCGCTTTTCCAGCGCACGCTGCATGCCGGCGCGCAATTTATCTTCGTCAAAAGGCTGACGACTGCCGTCTTGCTTGATCAGGCGGGGTAGTACCAACTCGGCTGTTTCAAAGGTGGTGAAACGCTCACCACAGGCCAGGCATTCGCGCCGGCGACGCACCTGATCGCCCTCGGCGACCAGACGCGAGTCGATGACTTTAGTGTCGTTGGCACCGCAGAAGGGACAGTGCATGGTGGCAGCCAACAAAAATGGGGAGCGCCATGTTAGCGCATCCCACTGGCAAGACAAGCCATAGGCTTTACGGTATACAGACGGGCTACTATGTTTTACACCAACTGATACACCGACTGACCTGCCGCTGGAGCCGTGTATGCCGCTACGAACGCTTGTTTTGCTGTGCCTTGCCAGTTTGCTGGTGGCTTGTAGCAGTGAACCGCCAAAATCGGCACAGCCCCAAGTGCTGGCGCAGCCCAAAACCGACGCCCCGGCCGACCTCGGTCCGCTGCCGTCTTATCAGCGCGAGTTGAGCGGCGTATTGACGGGCGTACCCGCAGGCGCCGAGGTGGAGCTGGCCATGCTGATCGTCGACGACCGTGGCCGTCCCCAGGGGCTGATGGCCAGCAGCAAGATCCTCGGCAACAACCAGGCCCTGCCCTTCAAGCTGCGCTTCAACCCTCAGGCCTTCCCGACCGGCATGCGCGTCGAGCTGCGCGGCCGCGCCAGCCAGTCCGGGCAATTGATCCTGCATTTGCCCTCACGCATCATCAATCAACCCACCACCCAGGCGCTGGGTACCCTGGCCTTCGTCAAGGCACCATGAATACACCGCTTGGCCTGCAGCAGTCGCTGAGCGAGTTACTGGGTGATGCGCGGCTGGTGGCCACCGACTTGCCCGGTACTGCGCTCAAGCTCTGGCTGATCGATGCGCACAACATGGATCGCGCTTTCACCCCCGACGAGACCCGGCGCATTCTCTACGAGCCGCCCTACTGGGCCTTTTGCTGGGCCAGCGGGCTGGCACTCGCACGCTTTCTGGCCGAGCAGCCGCAGTGGGTCAAGGGCAAGCGCGTGCTGGACTTTGGTGCCGGCTCCGGCGTTGCCGCGATTGCTGCCGCCAGGGCCGGGGCGCTGGAAGTGGTGGCCTGCGACCTTGACCCGCTGGCGTTGGCGGCCTGCCGGGCCAATGCGCAACTCAATGATGTGCAACTGGGTTATTCCAGCGACTTTTTTGCCGAAGCCGACCGATTCGATCTGATCCTGGTGGCGGACGTGCTCTACGACCGTGAAAACTTGCCATTGCTGGATCAGTTCCCCACCCGCGGGCAACAAACCCTGGTGGCCGATTCCCGCGTGCGCGACTTCCAGCATCCGCTTTATCGACAACTGGCCATGCTCAAGGCACTGACCCTGCCCGACCTGGCCGAGCCCCACGAATTTCGCAACGTCAGCCTGTATCACGCGTGCCGTGAGCCAAGCGCTTTCAGCCGCCCGGCACAGCCTTTATAGTTGCCCTCATTTACCTGCTTCGAGACACATAATGAATCAGCCTACGCCCTCTTTCAGCTTCGACGTAACCTCCGCTGACTTCGACAAACTGGTGGTCCAGGCGTCTTTCGACCAACCCGTACTGGTGGATTTCTGGGCCGAGTGGTGCGCACCGTGCAAAGTGATGCTGCCGATCCTGGAACAGATCGCCGAGGACTATCAGGGCGAATTGCTGCTGGCCAAGGTCAACTGCGACGTTGAGCAGGACATTGTGGGTCGCATCGGCATACAGACCTTGCCCACCGTGGTGCTGTTCAAAGACGGCAAAGTTGTCGACGGTTTCCAGGAAGCCCAGCCTGAGTCGGCCATTCGCGCCATGCTCGCGCCTCACGTGGTCATGCCCGAAGCCGCGGTTGAAGACCCGCTGGTGCAAGCCCAGGCGCTGTTTGCCGAAAGCCGCTTTGCCGATGCCGAAGCCCTGCTCAAAAACATCCTGACTGAAGACAACAGCAACGCCAAAGCGCTGATCCTGTATGGCCGCTGCCTGGCCGAGCGTGGTGAGTTGACTGAAGCGCAAGCGGTGCTGGATGCGGTCAAGAGCGACGAGCACAAGGCCGAGCTGGCAGGCGCCAAGGCGCAACTGACGTTCTTGCGCCAGGCCGCTGACCTGCCGGATGTAGCCGATTTGAAGACCCGCGTGGCGCAAAACCCGCAGGACGACGAAGCCGCCTATCAGCTAGCCATTCAACAATTGGCGCGCCAGCAATATGAAGGGGCGCTGGACGGGCTGCTGAAGCTGTTTACCCGCAACCGCAGCTACAACGAAGGCATTACCCACAAGACCCTGCTGCAAGTGTTCGACCTGCTGGGCAATGATCACCCGCTGGTCACCACCTACCGCCGCAAGCTGTTTGCTGCGCTGTACTGACCCTCACTGTGGGAGCGGGCTTGCTCGCGATTCAGGCGCTGCGATTTACAGACAAATTGCAGTGACGCCATCGCGAGCAAGCCCGCTCCCACAGGGTGTTTTGCCGATTGTTCTACTCAACCCAGCTATAGATCGGTGAATCCGCCCCGCTGACCACTTTCACCTCGGCACAATGGCGCAGGCGCACCAACAGGCGTTTGCCTGCGCCTGTGCTGCCGGCCAGTGCTTCAAGCTGCCCCAGCAACTCAGGCCCGGTCATTTGCCCGGCTTTGCGCAGCAAGTCCTTGGTGGCTTCCCACACGGCATCATCCTGGTTCACGGGCCTGGCAGCCGGCTGGCTCACCGGTGCATCAGCCACAGGCAACTGCGCGCTCAGCTTCGCCCAATCGCTGTCATCCAGCTCCACCGTCAAATCCACCGGCCAGTCGCCTATTGTTCCGCGAATGCGCACCATCGTCGTGCTCCTCAATTTTCATCTCGCCATGCTCCCATGCGTCTTGCGTAACGCCAAGCACACGGGCAAACTCTCGGCATACTTGTTATAAGATCACATAACAAAATTTTCACATTTCTTGCCGGAGTCATCCCATGCGCCGTTTGCTTCTTGCTTTGCCGTTTGCCTTGTTGCCGCTGGCGATGGCTCATGCCGCCGACGATCACGACCATGAGCACGACAGCCTGCCGCCCCACGAGCATGGCGTGGGCAGTTTGAACGTCGCGCTGGATGGTCAGACCCTGGAACTGGACCTGGACGGCCCGTCGATGAACTTGGTGGGTTTTGAGCATGTGGCCACTACTGAGGCGGACAAGGCCAAGGTCGAGTCGACGCGCAAGCAACTGGAAAACCCGCTGGTGCTGTTCAGCATTCCCAAGGCCGCCGGTTGCACTGCCGAGGCCCAGGAACTGAAAAGCCCGCTGTTCGACCCGGCACCTGAAGAAGGCAACGCCAAGGGCGAGCACCATCACAGCGATATCGAAGCCCACTATGCGTTTACCTGCAGCACGCCGGACGCTCTGAAAACGCTGGATCTGTCGCAGTTTTTCAAGACATTCCCGGGCACGCATAAATTCAAGGTGCAACTGATTGGCCCAAGTGGCCAGCAAGCGGTGGAAGTGACGGCCAAGGCACCTACGCTGAAGTTTTAAACACCTGCCTCCCCCTGTGGGGGCGGGTTTGACCGCGATGACATCACCTCGGTGTGCCTGACAGACCGCAGCGTCTGAATCGCGAGCAAGCCCGCTCCCACAGACAGCATTCCCCCACTCCCAGGCGATTCTCCCCCCATGACCCAAGCACTTATCGAACTGAGCGACCTGAGCTTCAGCTGGCCGGGCCACCCCGTGCTGCTGGATATTCCGGCGTTTCGCCTGGAGCCGGGTGAAACCCTGTTTCTCAAAGGCCCCAGTGGCAGTGGCAAAACTACTTTGCTGGGCCTGCTGGGCGGCGTGCAAAAAGCCAACAGCGGCACCATCCGCTTGCTGGGCCAGGAGCTGGGGGAGTTGGGCTCCGGCGCCCGCGACCGCTTCCGGGTTGATCACACCGGTTATATCTTTCAGCAGTTCAACCTGCTGCCGTTTTTGTCGGTACGCGAGAACGTCGAACTGCCTTGCCACTTCTCCAGGCTGCGTGCCAGCCGCGCCGCGCAACGCCACGGCAGTGTGGATAACGCCGCGCAAACCCTGCTCGCGCATCTGGGCCTCAAAGACCCGGCGCTGCTGGAGCGTCGCGCCGATTCGCTGTCCATCGGCCAACAACAGCGCGTGGCCGCCGCCCGTGCCCTGATCGGCCAACCCGAACTGGTGATTGCCGACGAGCCCACCTCGGCGCTGGATGCCGATGCTCGCGAAGCCTTTATCCAGTTGCTGTTTGCCGAATGCCGCGAGGCCGGCACCAGCCTGCTGTTTGTCAGCCACGATCAAAGCCTGGCGCCCTTATTCGACCGCAACCTGTCGTTGTCTGAACTCAATCGCGCCGCCCTGTCGGTAGAGGTCTGAGATGTATCTGTTTCGTCTAGCGCTGGCCAGCCTGGCCAACCGTCGCTTTACCGCACTGCTGACCGCCTTCGCCATCGCCCTGTCGGTATGCCTGCTGCTGGCCGTCGAGCGGGTGCGCACCGAAGCCCGCGCCAGTTTTGCCAGCACCATCAGCGGCACCGACCTGATCGTTGGCGCCCGTTCGGGCTCGGTCAACCTGCTGCTGTATTCGGTATTCCGCATCGGCAATGCCACCAACAATATTCGCTGGGACAGCTTTGAACACTTCGCCAACAACCCGAAGGTGAAATGGGCGATCCCCATGTCCCTGGGCGACTCGCATCGCGGTTATCGGGTGATGGGCACCAGCGAAGCGTATTTCGAGCACTACCAGTACGGCCACAAGCAAAACCTCAAGCTGGCCAGCGGCCGCCCTTTTGCCACTGATCCGTTCGAGGTGGTGCTGGGCGCCGAAGTCGCCGAGGCCCTGCATTACAAGCTGGGTGACAAGCTGGTGCTGGCTCACGGCGTAGCCGCGATCAGCCTGGTCAAGCACGACGACAAACCGTTCACCGTGGTCGGTATTCTCGCGCGCACCGGCACCCCTGTAGACCGCACGTTGCATATCAGCCTGGGCGGCATGGAAGCGATCCATATCGACTGGCATAACGGCGTGCCAGCCCACGGCGCCGGGCGCATCAGCGCCGATCAGGCGCGCAATATGGACCTAACGCCCCAAGCCATCACCGCGTTTATGCTGGGCCTGAACAGCAAGATTTCGACCTTTGCCCTGCAACGGGAGATCAACGATTTCCGCGGTGAGCCGATGATGGCGATTTTGCCCGGCGTGGCCCTGCAGGAGCTGTGGAGCCTAATGAGCACCGCTGAAAAAGCGCTGTTTGTGGTGTCGCTGTTTGTGGTGCTGACCGGGTTGATCGGCATGCTCACGGCCATCCTGACCAGCCTTAATGAACGTCGCCGGGAGATGGCGATTCTGCGTTCCGTGGGCGCCCGGCCCTGGCATATCGCGACCCTGCTGATTTTCGAAGCCCTGGCGCTGGCATTGGCCGGGGTGATCGCGGGCGTAGGGTTGCTGTATGTATGCATTGCCGTTGCTCAAGGCTATGTGCAATCCAATTACGGCCTGTATTTGCCGCTGGCATGGCCAAGTGAATATGAATGGACCCTGCTCGGCGGTATTCTGGCTGCAGCCCTGCTGATGGGCTGCGTGCCGGCATGGCGCGCCTACCGACAATCGCTGGCCGATGGTCTGTCCATTCGTTTATGAGCTTGAGTCTATGAAAAGGTCTGCAATGTCCCGCGTGCTGCTGGCGCTGTTACTGCTGGTGGCGACCCCGCTGTGGGCGGCCGAACCCAAGGAGCTGACCTGGTCGGAGATGATCCCGGCGGATGCACCGCCCGAAGCACCCGACATGACGCCGCTGCATGACCTGTCGCAGATGGGCAGCATGGAAGCCGCCCCGGCAGCCAAACAGGACTTGCCCAATGCGCCGGTGGTCCCGGCGCTGGACGGTCAGCTGATTCGTTTGCCGGGCTATATCGTGCCCCTGGAGGTCAGCGAAGACGGGCGTACCACCGACTTTTTGCTGGTGCCCTACTTCGGCGCCTGCATCCATGTGCCGCCACCGCCGTCCAACCAGATCGTGCATGTGACCAGTAAAGAGGGGGTCAAGCTCGACGAGTTGTACCAGCCGTACTGGATCGTCGGGGCACTGCAGGTCAAGCCAAGCACCAGCGAACTGGCGGATGCGGGGTATCAGATGGATGCGCAGAAGATCGTGGTGTACGAACTGCCGGAGTAAACCCAAGGGCCCCTCACCCAGGCCCTCTCCCAGAGGGAGAGGGGACAAAAAGCAAAAGCAGGTTTGCGCAACGCCCCCAATCAGCCCCCTCTCCCTCCGGGAGAGGGTTGGGGTGAGAGCGCTCTTGGCAATTAACGAATTTTTCACAACTTCACGTTTTCATTGAGCTGGGTCAACTGAAGAGGCCGGGGCGCTCATTACCATTGGTTATATAAATTTTAAATATCCCAATGGAGCTCCCATGCACAAGTCTTTGCTCAGCGCAGCCGCCCTTGCGCTCGCCGTCGTCGCCCCTCTGGCCCACGCCCACACGGAAGGCGACATCATCGTGCGTGCCGGTGCCATCACGGTAAACCCGAAGGCCGACAGCTCCAGCGTCAAGGTTGATCAGGGCCCGTTGGCGGGTGCCGACCTGGGTGGCAAGGCAACCATGAGCAGCGACACGCAATTGGGTCTGAACTTCGCCTACATGATCACCGACCATGTGGGTATCGAACTGCTGGCGGCCACACCGTTTGAGCATGACGTCAAACTCAAGGGCACCGGCCTGGCAGCCGCCAACGGCAAACTGGGTACCCTCAAGCACTTGCCGCCAACCCTGAGCGTTGTGTACTACCCGCTGGACTCCAAGTCGGTATTCCAGCCTTACGTCGGTGCCGGTATCAACTACACCTGGATCTACGACGAACACGTCGGCAGCCGCGCCAGCGCCGAAGGTTTCGACAACTTCAAGGCAAAAAACTCGTGGGGCATGGCCTGGCAGCTGGGTGCTGACTACATGCTGACCGACAACATCATGATCAACGCCCAGGCACGCTATATCGATATCGATACCCGTGCCACCGTCGAGAACAACGCCGTAGCGCCGGGCACCCGTGCCAAGGTCAACGTAGACGTCGATCCGTGGGTCTACATGGTTGGCCTGGGCTACAAGTTCTAAACCCGGCAATCATAAAAAAAGGCGCCTTTGAAAGGCGCCTTTTTTGTGGGCGGGTGGTTCTTAGCGGCCCAGCAGGCGCGCCAGCCCGACACTCATTGGTGTGGTTTCACCCAATGTGAAGCGCTGCAACAAACGGCTGTTGTCGGCACGCGAATGGCGAATGTCGCCGGAGCGGGCCGGACCGTGGCTGATCGGTGGCAGCTCGCCGACAACTTCGCTCAGTGCAGCAAGCATCTGGTTGAGTGTCGTGGCCTTGTTCAAGCCAACGTTGATCGCACCCTCTTCAGCTTTATCGGTCTCGACAGCTTGCACCAGAATCTTGACCAGATCGCCCACATACACGAAGTCGCGGGTTTGCTCGCCATCGCCAAAAATGGTGATGGGCAGGCCTTTTTCTGCTCGTTCGCAAAAAATGCTGATAACGCCAGAGTACGGCGATGACGGATCCTGATGTGGGCCATAGATGTTGAAAAAGCGGAAAATCACAGGTTCAAGACCGTGCTGGCGGCGGTAGAAGTCCAGGTAGTACTCGCTGGCCAGCTTGTCGGACGCATAAGGCGTCAACGGTGCTTTGGGAGTGTCTTCGACTATCGACTCGCCTTCACCGTTATTGCCATACACAGCCGCACTGGATGCAAAGACAACACGTTTGACGCCTGCTTCACGCATGGCTTCGCACACGTTAAGGGTACCGATAAAGTTGCTTTGGTGGGTGCGTACAGGATCATCCACCGAGGCTTGCACCGAAGCCACCGCCGCCAGATGAACCACTGCGCTGCAGCCGGCCATAGCCTTGGCCACCACGGTTGCATCGGCGACATCACCCTCAATCAACTCGACCTTGGGATTATCCAGCGGCAGGTTGCTGCGCTTGCCTGTCGAAAGGTCGTCGAGAATACGCACGCAATGGCCATTGGCCAATAAGGCAGGTACCAGGTTGGAGCCGATAAAACCGGCGCCACCGGTGATTAAAACGGGGGCATCAGCCATGACGATAAAACCTGTCCAGTAAAGCGGGAAGAGCCGCACGCCAGGCGCGAGGCTTGATCCCGAAGGTGTGTAGAATTTTTTTGCACGCCAGCACCGCGTGCTGGGGTTCTTCTGCCGCATCGGGCCGTGCGGCGTGCGCCTGGGGTGTCGGCGCTTCAATTGCCAGCGGGTGCAGGTTGCGGGCCTCGGCCAGGATCGCCTGCCCCAGCGCCAGCGGCGTTGTCGCCTCATGCCCGGCGTAGTGGTAGGTGCCCCACAGCGGCGCCGCGCAATCAAGTTGCTTGAGCACCGAGATAATCACCCGCGCGGCGTCATCCACCGGTGTCGGGTTGCCCCGTCGGTCATCGGCCATCAACAACTCGCCCGGCTTCTCGGCCTGAGCCAGGAAGCGCCCCAGAGTGCCATCGGGGCTGTCATCGAGCAGCCAGCCAAAACGCAGCAGTACGTGTTGCGGGCAAATGGCCCGGACACTTTGTTCAATGCGCCACAACGCCTGACCACGCAACCCAAGCGGGACGGGTTCGTCTTTTTCGCTGTAGGCCGTCGCCCGTGAACCATCGAATACCCGATAGCTGGAAGGCTGCAACAAGATGATGTTGTGGTGCTGGCACAGCTCCGCCAGACGCTCGACAGCGCGCTCCTGGCTGGCAAGCCGGGCCTCGCTTACTGACTGCGCCTGAAACCAGTCGAAGTAGTACGCAAGGTTGATGACCGCATCCGGGCGGGTGTCATCGAGCAGTTGCGTGAGGCTCGCGGCGTCCCAACCGTCTTGCGGCGGGCGCGGGGCTAGGAAATTGATGTCTTCCTCGGCACCCAGACGAATCAGCGCCTGCCCGAGGGCATTTCCGCCGCCCAATAACATAAGGCGCATTCGCATAAAGTATGCAGGCTCAGTCTATTCAGAACGGTGATGTATACCAGAAAATCAGCCGTGAAAGCTGCTGACCCTAATCAAGATAGCCGCATTTTGCGGGTTTCTGGCCCACTCGTCACTGACAAACTGCCTCATGTTAATAGGCCTTCATTGGGATCCGGGCGGAATATCCGTCAGTAATACCCCAGACCGTTGCGCCAAAGCCTGCGCGGACGGCGTTTGTTCCGTCTCGCGCACGGGCATCAGAAACCCCTGTGGGTAATGTTGCGCGAAATGAACATCCGCCGATTTATCCACAAGCTTTTTAAGCCGGTCGTTGAATGCCCGGCTCACGGTGTTCTGCGCCCCGGACATGGTGCGGAACTGCGCGGTGATGGTCACGCCGTCGAGGTTCATGCTGTCGACCCCGAAAATCGTCAGCGAACCTTGCAGGCTGAGCCTGAGCAAGGGGTCGTTGCTGATCTGGTTGCCGGCCTCGCGGATCAGGGCAGTGGCTTTATCCATGTCGGTGTCATAGGTGAACTGCACTGAGAAAAAGGCATAGGCAAACTGGCGCGAATGATTGATCACCGCCTTGATCTGCCCAAACGGCACCGAGTGGACAAAGCCACGCGAATCCCGCAGGCGCAAGGTGCGAATGGTCAGCCCCTCCACTGTCCCCGCGTGGGCAGAGTCGATCACCACCCAGTCGCCGACCGAGATGGTGTCTTCAATAATGATAAACAGCCCGGTAATCACATCCTGTACCAGTTGCTGGGAACCAAAACCGATGGCCAGGCCGATGACCCCGGCCCCCGCCAGGAAAGGCGCAACGTTGACGCCCAGATTGGCCATTGTGGTGATGGTGCAGATCACCACCAGAATCACTTTGATCGCATTGCGCGCCAGCGGCAGGATGGTTTTGATCCGCGTGCTGGGCTCATGGCTGCCACGACGGTTGGTGGCCGGTTCCAGGGCTTGTTGAATGGCCGTATCGAGCACCACCCAGGTCAGCCAGGTCACCAGCAGAATCAACAAAATATGGCCCAGTGAGTCGCTGATGACCTTGCCGGTACTGCTGTCTGACGCAAAGGCCAGCAACGAAAAACCCCAGACTTTGGCCAGCAACTCAATAAAGGTCACGGCCAGGGCAATACGCAGCAGTGCGTAGACCACGCTTATAAACCGCTCCTGGTAGGCCCCCGCACGCTGGGTTCGGGTTCGAAACGAATGGTGCAGCACCGTGCTCAAAAAAACCGTACCGATCAGCAGGCCCGATGTCAGCAAAGCACTGCGCAAGGCGCGTTCACTGCCCTCGCCCACCCCCAGCAAATTACGCGCGCTCACCAGCAACATCAGCAGCACAGGCCAATACCAGAGCACCGAAAAAATCCGCAAGGACTCCTGCAAGGCCGGCTGCCCGAGCCGCTGCGCCAGGGCCCGATTGCGAATCAGGTGGGCCACCGGGCGTCGCACCCGCACCACCAGCCAGGCAAACACACAGCACGCCAGCAGCCCGGCAAACACCGACAGGCAACTGGCGATATTGCCACCGATTTGCCGGGCGATTTGCGGGCTGCCCATCGCATCACTCAGGGCTGAAGAGAAACCGATCAGAAACAGCGGGCGCCTGGAATACTGGCGAATGATCTGCACCGCGCGCCGCTTGTGCCCCGTATCGAACAAGGTGCTGAGGGACAGCACCAGCGCCACGCAAAACACCCCGCCGCTGCCGGCATACGTCAGGCTCAGGCCGAACGAGCGGCCCAGCGTGTCTTGCAAGAATCGGCTGGCATACAGGGTCAGCAACAAGGACAGCAGCGCGGGCACCATATACGGCACCACATACTTGACCAGCGCCTGAATGCGCGGCCTGCCAGCAATCGGCCGGGTTGTGAGCAGATAACGCGCCAGCCATCGCCCGGCAAACATCAGCCCGAAAAATGCGCCAAACCAGATGACCGACAACAGGAAAAAATCGGCCAGCCCGCTCCATGAAGGATGACTGGATGCCTGCTCGACCAGTGCCCCCACTTCATCAGCCGCGCGCTCGGTACGCAGCCCCCAGGTGTCCAGCAGGTGCATGCTCAAGCCCAGTTTGTCCTGAACCTCGTCCATGCCAGCACCCAAAGCCCCCAGCAGGCCGCCATCAACCAGAACAGGCGGTTTGCCATCCGCCTCTTCGGCCTTGATCACGGAAGCCAGTGTGGGCGCGGCATGGAGCAGGCCGTTGCCTGAAAACAACACGACGAACAACAAAATCAACGTTTTGAATTTGAACAAACCCGGGGGCCTCCTGAGCATCCTTGACAGGCCAGCCGAATCGAAGGGATTAGGCTCGATACGGGGCGCGCCTGCGTTTTCGATCACGTGCAGCATAGTCAATGTCACGTCAGGTGCCGGAAATAATCGGTCGAGGCCTGACTGAAGTGACCGCCCTGGCATACACAACCAGACAAAATGTGTAATTAAATACCGGCCATCAGCACCGCAATAAACATCACGCAGAGGATCAAGTATTCAATAAGTGACCGACTTCACTATTATTAAAATAGTTTGACCGCCTCGATAAACGAAACCTTTAAAACCCGGTTTATTCTGCCTCACCCCAAGACTTACTTAAGACGGTACGACTGACTTATAACGTCGCCACGTACTACAAAAGCAAACAACGGCACACGCCCTTTAAATACAACACACCCCACTCAGCGCACTCAATGTTTAGAACACTAAACAGCTGCACACCCACTTCAGAACACGGCAATACCGCAGCGCGCAAAACCCACATGAAAGATTATGAAAGTTTTACCTGACATATTTACAAACACTATTTCATCCCCTAGAGTCCGCCACACCGGGCACTACAGGCTTGTATGCTCATTCGAGTGTTGTATTGAATTTGTAACATTTAACAGTCTTACTTGATTGACTTCCCGGAGTTCGGAAATTGGAAACAATGATCGATGCTATTTTGTCTGCCCTGGATAACCCACAGCAAAGCGCTCTGCGACAGATTACTGTCATAGAAGAGAACGGGGAAGAAAAGAGCATTTCCTATGCCGCGTTGGCACAACAAGCATTGGCCGTTTCTTCAGCCCTGACCGAAATGGGGGTTGTTCGTAATGACTTGGTTATTCTTGCCCTGCCGGCATCCATCGATCATTTGTTGCTACTGACAGGGTGCGTTTTGATGGGCGCCTTGCCCTGCACCGTCGCGCTGCCTGGAAGACTGATGGCAGACTCGCCGCGCAACCAGATACATGTGGCCTGTCAGTTGTTTGCACCGCGCCTGCTGATCGCATCCGAAAGCAACACCCCCGCACTCCAGCGTTTGCTGGCTCACCTGCCTGTGCGTGTGATCTCAAGCCCAGAGGTGAGGGTCGCAGCCAGCGCAGGGTTTCCAGTGCGCGTGGAGCGCTGCCATCCAGACAGCGGCCATCATGTGCAACTGACCTCGGGCTCGACCGGCCGCCCCAAGGCCGCCATCCTCAGCCATCGCAATGTCATCGCCAATGTGCGCGGTATCGGCGGTGTGGTTGGCTACAGTGCCGAGCGCGGCGATGCCTCTGCTTCCTGGCTGCCGCTGCATCACGACATGGGCCTGGTGACGCTTTTGTCGAACCTGTATTACCAGGCGCCCCTGCTGTTGATGCAACCGGCCAGCTTTATTCGCAACCCGCTGGGCTGGCTCAAGCGCATGTCCAGTTTTGGCGCAACCACCACGGCGGCGCCGACGTTCGCCCTGCAGTACTGCATTCGCCGTTACCGCGAAGCGTCCATGAAAGAGGTGGATCTGCGCAACTTGCGCAATATTTTTGTCGGCGCCGAAAGGGTGGATGAAGTTTGCCTGCGGGACTTTGCACAGACATTCGCGCCGCACGGGCTTTCACGGTCTGCACTGCAGCCCTGTTACGGCATGGCGGAATCGACGCTGGCGGTGACCATGCACAATACGAACTTCAATTACGACAAGCAGGCGCTCTCCTACGTCATTGCTGACCGTATCGATTCCGGCGCGGTGATCGACCATTGGCAGGCTCGCCGCGCCGACGAGAACACCCACAGGGTAGAAACCGTACTGTCGATGGGCCGGCCGATTGAGGGCATGCAAGTTGCCGTCAAAGCCCTGGACCGTTCCGACGCCAAGGACCGCGAAGTGGGCGAGATCTTTATACGCGGCACCTCGGTCATGTCCGGCTATTTACCCGCCGCAGGCCAGGCCGAGCCGTACCAAAGCGGCGACTGGTTTGCGACCGGGGATATAGGTTATCGAGTGGATGAACATGTATTTGTACTCGGCCGCAAGAAAGAACTGATCATCATCCGTGGCAGTAATTATTTCCCCCATGAAATTGAAGATGTCATTGCCGCACACCCTTTATTGGCCAGCGGCGGTAATGCCATTGCGGCCTTCGGCATCTACGACGAAGCGCAGAGAACCGAAAGCCTGGCGATTATGATCGAGCTTGACGCGAAACAGGCTCAAATCGAGCTGCGCACCCAACTTCAAAACCAGTTGCGCGACAAGTTTGGATTTGGCGCCCACGCCATCACCTTCGTTGCACCCGGAAGTTTGCCACGCACCACCAGCAACAAACTTAAACGCCTGGAGTGTCGGACAATTTATCTCCAAACAGTAATGGACAATAAAGACAAAACCGATATATCGCAGCTTGTTATTTAAAGTACCCGCCAGCCAGTGACACCGATCGTCTGACGCACTGCAACTTTTAAATACTGGATCATTCACTATGCAAACCTTGACGCAAGGTATAGATGCTCGTTCGTCACGTCATTCATTATTGACTCTTTGTGCACAACCGGTTGTTCATCGCTTATCAATATATGGCGAACTGCCTGCTCACTTGATCCAGATTATCTCGCGCGCTTGCGTGCGACTGATGGATTCAGACATGTTGATTTCGCAGACGATGCACAACTACGAGTCTGCTGAACAATTGAACCGACCTTCGGTGGCCCTGTCGCAGCCGACCCACGAGTTGGAACATATTCTGGAGCGCATTCAGCAAGACGGTCTGGCGTTGCACTACCGATCCTTCATGCAGAACTTCGCCCATTTGTTTTCGCTGTTCCTGACACCGGATCAATACGCACGGGCCCGCGCCAGCATTGATGCCGGCAGCGCCCTGCGTTTCCTGATGAGTGATGCCGGCGGCCCTACCCTCACGAGCTGGCGCACGCTCGCCCAGCCGGAAGGTGAGGGTTTCAAGCTGCATATCGACAAGGTCTGGGGCATGTACGCCAACCTCGACGGTATGGCCATCGTCGCCGCCCGCACGCCGGGCTCGTTTTTCCCGTCGGCCTTCCTGGTCTGGCCCGAGCAATACAAGCCCCTCAAGCGAACGCTCTGCGGCGAGCCCTTTCTCGGCGATGTCGTGCAGCTGGGGAACGTCCAGGGCACGGTGCAGGTTTCCCAGGAGGATCGCCTGAAAGTGGGCGGCCCTGCGGTACTCAAAAAATACCTGACGACGGTACGGCCTTTTCTGGTGCGCGCACTGATGGCCCATCTCGACTGGCTGGCAAGTCAGGGGCGCCTCGAACTGACGCCGGACGAACGCGCGTCCCGCGACTTCATCGCCGCCGCCGCCCGCACCAAGACGCTCTCCGAGCGCTACGAGAGCGAAGACGTACAGCGCGTGCTGGCACTGAAACTCGCCTCCAATGAACTGCTTTTGCAACTGGTCAGCCGCGGCGCCGTGGCGAGTTTTCTCGACCAGCGTGACCTGTTGGCGTTTACCAAAATGGAAGGCAGCTCTTACCGCTGTTACCACGAATTGCGCGCCAGCATGCGCGTAGCCAAGCCTGAATCCGACTCACTCTAATCCGCTCTAACCCCCCCAGGAGAAGCACCTATGACAACGACAACTGAAACCCTCAACACCCTGGAACTTCTGAAGAAGGAAGCCGCCAAGATTCTCAATATCGAATCCGTCGACACCCATGTCGGCTTGGGCGAACTGGGTATCGATTCACTCAATGTGGTTGAGCTGATCGTCTATTGCGAACAGCTCTACGGATCCATTGATCCTGAGCAACTGAACATCACCCAGTACACCACCCTGGAGCAAATCGACACCCAGTTGCATCAGCAACAAGTCGCCTGATCGCCAGCCACCCTCATACCAGAAGCTCACCATGTCGAACTCGCCGCCCTTTGCATCAACGCCGCCACTTGGCACCGTTCCGGCTTTCACGGTCCATACGCTGGCTTACCTGCGCACAGAAACACCCTTTGTGTCGCCCCAGGTGAGCCTGGAGGATGCCGCGTTGGCGTTGGGGCAGCGGGTCGGCGATGAGGCGTGCCGTTATGCAAGCGACGCAGGCCCTGTCGACGATTACGTGGTGAGCTCGACCGTGCTGTCGCAGTTTTTGGCAGACGGTTCGCCCCATGCAGACTATTTCCAGGAGGCGATTGCCACCCGTTACGGGCGCCGTCCTGACTGGATAACCAACGCCTATGAATGCACGGGTTGGGGTTTCATCCTGCGCTATATCCAGGACAAGGCGCAGTTCAACGGTCGTCGCAGGCTGTTGCTGCAGATTGTCGACACAGACATTCACAATTTTACGTACTGGCTAGGCAACAACCGTTGGGGCAAATCCGGGTTTGGCATCTGCACGTTAGTGATTGATGTCATTGCAGAGTCTCAAAACATGCTGCTCATCGGCACTGCAAGCCAGGCCAATGCGCTGCTGCAATTAGGGCGAGGCCTGCGCAGTTTCACCGAAAGCCGGCCAGGCCTGGGTATCGCCGTGCCGTTCTTTCCTGAGATGTCGCGCCGCGCCCTGTTCAAGTGCTTCGACACAGCTTGCGTGCATGCCGACCACTATCAACGATTCGGTCATTCCTTCGGCAGCGACCCCTGGCTTTCGCTACTGGGCGAGCTTGGCGCGGGGTCCGCGCACCCTGGCAGTGACTGCATCGTGTCGTCGCTGGCCATGAACGGCTATTTTTCGATTGCCCAGGTAACCCTCGCGCCCGATCTGCACTCTGCACTGGAAGGTGAAATGTGAAGAGCGCGCAAACCTGTTCGCTGCTGTTGCAGCGCAATCCGGATCACAGCCGGCCTGTCCCTTGTTCGGCTCGCAACCTGCCACTGTTCGAAACGCAAGACTATGCACGCCGAAGTGTGTACGCACACGACAACCCCACCCCGGTGCTGGTCAACAACCAGCAGTACTACACCCTGCTGTCGACGCTGGCCCGGCACATTTGGGACCGCTGTGGTGAGCACACGCGGCTCCTGGCGCAGGTACGCATGCCGTCCATCGACCTTGCGCTGCCAAAAAACCTGCTCGACCCACGTGTGACGCTGGGCGCCCATTTATGCAATGAAGCCTTGTTCTGGGCACGCCAGCTAGAGACGCCAGTGGTCTGGATCAGCGCCGAACAGATTCGGCGCGACCTGTGGGACGGCGGCGATAACTGCCTGCACATCGCCGCCTGGAATACCGCACACACCCCAGCCATCACCGAGTGGTTCTTGCCCGATCTGGACTACTTCGTGGCGCAGGTACACCCATCACCTGCGCATGAGCCGTTCACCACATCTCAACCGAAATGCACGCACGTACAGGGGTGATCATGCAAAACGAGCACACACCGGCACTGGATGATGACCAGCCGATCAAGTGGAATTTCTCGGTCGATGCGTTCATGTCGCAGACCTACGATTTCAGCAATGACAGCTTGAATGCGCTGTATCAGAAAACCAAGGCCAACCAGTGGGATGTCAATACCGACATCGATTGGAGCTACGAGCTCAACCCGGACAATCCACTGGGCATGCCGGACGGCACGCTGCTGATCTACGGCACCGATGTCTGGAACAAAATGAATGAAAAAAACCGTGCCGAAATTCGCCATCACTCCCAAGGCTGGACCCTGTCACAGGTACTGCACGGTGAACAGGCGGCCCTGATTTGCGCATCGAAACTGGCGGTGGCCGAAGAAAGCCTCTCGGCCCGTCTCTGTGCCGCCGGGCAAATCATCGATGAAGCCCGTCATATCGAAGCCTTCGGTCGCCTGGTCAATAACAAGCTGCCCATCAGCTACCCCATGAGCAAGGCGCTCAAAGGCCTGCTGGAAGACACCATTACCACCAGCAAGCTCGACATGACCAACCTTGGCATGCAAGTGCTGGTGGAGGGCATCGCGCTGTCACTGTTTCAAAGCATGGTCGCCTACACCCAGGACCCTTTTATCAAAGACCTGATGACGCGCATTCAGCGCGATGAGGCGCGCCACTTCGCCATTGGCCGCATCACGCTGGGCAGTGTGTACAAGGAAATGAGCAGCACTGAACGCAAGGAACGCGAAGAGTTTGTGGTTGAAGGGGCTTACACCTTGTACGAACACCTGTGCGCCGACGACATATGGGAGCCGATGGGCTTATCCAAAAAAGAGTGCAGCCATCTGGTCAGGAGTTCGGAAGTGGCCAACTCCATGCGCCGTTCCATTTTCCGGCGGCTGGTGCCAACCATCCGCGAAATGGGTTTGCTGACGCCCCGTGTAAGCGATGCCTTTGAAAAGCTCAAAGTGCTGGATTACGCCGCCATGCCAATGCCGGCTTAACAGGAAGACAGTCATGACGCCCCCAACTACCGCGCCAACAAACAGCCCCGCCCCCTTCACGATCGGTATTGAAGCCGCCGCATACGAATTGCCCGGCGAGCGCCAGGACCTCAATGACTGGGCTCAGCAACACAGGTTGCCCGCCGAGCGCATTGAGATGATCCGCAATGCGGGTTGCCGTTATTTCCATGTGTCACCGGACATCGACGAGGTCGAGCTGGCCAAGCGCGCTGTTGCTCGCCTGCAAGAGGAGCAAGGCTTCAAGGGCAGCGACATCGGTGCAGTGATCCATGTGCATACCGGGCTGTTCAGCGTACCGCCGGCGCCACGCAGCCTGCCGCTGGAAGTGGCCACGGCATTCGGCATACAGCCTGTCTGGGCCGGCTCGATCGCACAGCTCAATTGCTCCTCGATCAGCGTCGCCTTTCAGATGGCCCAGGCGTTGATGACGGTGCATAGCCAACTGCACTCGGTGCTGATCGTCTCGTCTGATCGCGTCTTTATCGAGCGGTACCGGGTGCTGCAGGCGAGCATCTTAAGTGATGGCGCGGGGTGTCTGCTGGTGACCCGCAACAGCCGGCGTAACCGGGTTGGCGCGGCGGCCGTGCGCAACTATGGCAGCTGGTACCTGGGCTCCGTGACCAATAACGCGGTGAAACAGGCCATGTTCAATCTGGAGTGGCACTACACCCGCAAAGTCATGATGCAAGCCGTGGCCGACTGTGGCATGGCGCTCAGCGATTTCACCTGCATTTTGCCTTACAACTCCAACCACACTGGCTGGAGCGCCTTCTGTGGCGCCATGGCGATTCCCGCCACCACGCTCTATAGCGACAACATCCTGAACAAGGGTCATTCCTTTGGCTCGGACCTGGCGATCAACCTGGCCGATAGGGGCTTGAGCAAGGTCGATGCGGGCGCGCACCTGATGAATATAACGGAATCGGACAACGGTTCATTTTCGGCATTGACCCTTCATCCGGTGAATTGACATGAGCATGACCCATGCCTCCCCGCCGGTCCGGGACGATGCAGCAACGACCGATCAATGGCTACTGAGTCTTAAAACGCCGTGCTATGTACTGGACCCCACCGTCGTGATGGCCCGTTACGCTGACTTGCGCGAGCGCTTGGGGACACCGCTGATTGTGTCGCTCAAGGCCAACCCCAATCTGGACTTGTTGATCCGTTGCGGCCACGCGTTCATCGACGGTGTGGAGCTGGCCAGCCAGGGCGAACTCGATATTGTCGCGGGTCGCATCAACACCCCCAAATACGTGAACAACCCGTCAATGGATGAAGAGTTCATGCGGGCGGCCCTGGCTTCCCGCTGCATTTTCATCATCGACAGCCTGGAGCAAGCGCAGCGCCTGATTCACGTCATCGGCAAACAGGCCGCGCCGCAAACGGTATTGCGCTTGAACGCGGGCCAACTGGTCAGCTCGGGCAAACACGTGGCGGACCATTTCGGCATGAGTCGCCACGACGCCTTGCTGACGACGGTTGCATTGACCCAGGCCAACGTGCCCATCGTCGGCCTCCATACGTTTGCGGGTTCCAACAGTTTCCACATTGACGACAAGGGTGCCGATGCCGCCGCCCTTGCCCATGCGCTCGCAGCCTTTGCGCCGCAAGTTGCACGACTGAGCGGCCTGCCCGTTACGTTTCTTAACGTCGGCGGCGGTTTCTCCGAGCACTTGCACAACCAGGCACAGACGTTTGACGCGTATCGCCAGCGTATTGCCCCGCTGCACGAAGACTTCAAGGTCGTCCACGAGTCCGGACGCGGCGTCTTCGCTGGCGCAGGCACCTTCGTGACCCGCGTGCGTTCAGTCAAGGCCTTGGGTGAACGCTACGTTGCCGTCTGCGACGGTGGCCTGAGCCACAACTTCCTGCTGGCCAAAACCGAATCCATGTTGAAGCACTACGCGCAGCCGCGCCTGCTGCGGCGCCAGCAGGCACCGGTTGACGCGCCCCTGTTGCCGACCCAGTTCGTGGGCAGCACCTGCAGCCGCGCCGACGTGATCGGCTGGAGCCATGACGTGTCGGCCCCGCCGAGCGTGGGCGATCTGGTGATCTTCGACAACTGTGGCGCCTATAACCAGACGTATAGCGTCAGCGCTTTTCTCTCGCAGAGCCCGGCACACACCTATATCCACCAGTCCTAGGGACGTCACCATGACCGCCCACATCAGTTTGTATGACCTGTTGAAAGACAGCGCCCACCACCACGGCGAGCGCCGTGCGTTCGCCCAGGGCGCAAAGATGGCAACGTATGCCGAGTTGCTGGAGGACGTGCGCCTGACGGCAAAGAGGCTGGCCGATAGCGGTGTGCAAGCGGGCGAACGCGTCGCTGTGTATGCGGGCAAGCAGTACGAAACCATCGTCACGTTCCTGGCGATCAATGCCCGGGGTGCGATCCTGGTGCCCATCAACCCTCAGCTAAAAGAACCACAGGTACGCCATATCCTGCTGGACAGCGGTGCTCGCTTGCTCATCAGTACGGGCCCGCGCCTCAGGCGTATCGAGGCGATGGTGCAGGACATCGGGCTCGATACCTGGCAACTGGAAAAACTACAGGCCGATAACCTGAACACACCGACCGATGCGGCGCTTGTCACCGCCGCCAGCGCAGTCACCGACAGTGACCCTGCCGCTATTTTGTACACCTCCGGCTCAACGGGACGGCCCAAAGGCGTGGTGTTGTCGCAACGTAACCTGGTGTCTGGTGCCGATAGCGTCGCTCACTATCTGGGCTTGCGGGCCGATGACGTCATCCTCGGAATATTGCCGCTGAGCTTCGATGCCGGGTTCAGTCAACTGACCACAGCACTGGTCAGCGGTGCGTGCTACGCGCCGCTGGATTTCCTGCAAGCGGGCGAAGTCCCGACGTTCTGCGAAGCCCAGGGCGTTACCATGATTACCGGCGTGCCGCCACTGTGGATGCAACTGGCGTCAGTGCAATGGCCGCAGCCTGCCGGCGCGCGCATTCGCTGCTTTGCCAATACCGGCGGGCATATGCCACCGCCGTTGCTGGAAAAACTCAAAAACGCATTCCCTGATGCGCAGCCCTACTTGATGTACGGCTTGACCGAGGCTTTCCGCTCGACCTATCTGGCGCCGGAAGCGGCCGCCACACGGCCCGACTCCATCGGCAAGGCGGTGCCCAACGCCGATATCCGCGTGATGCGCCCGAACGGCACTGAATGCGCCGCTGGAGAGCACGGCGAGTTGGTTCACCGCGGCGCGTTCGTCACGCTCGGGTACTGGAATGACCCCGAGCTGACCGCTCAACGCTTTCGTCCCTGGCTACACCCGAACGGGCAGGTTCCGCGCGCCGAAACAGCGGTCTGGTCGGGCGATATCGTCTACCGCGACAGCGACGACTTTCTGTATTTCGTTGCCCGTAGCGACGACATGATCAAGACCTCCGGCTACCGCGTCAGCCCCACCGAAGTCGAGGAAGTCCTGTTTGCCGTGGATGACGTGATCGAGGCGGCAGCGTTTGGTGTGCCGCATCCGCAACAGGGCGAGGCCATCATCATCAGCCTGTTCGCCCACCCGCAGACACAGCTCACCGCCCAGGCACTGATCAAGCTATGCAGGGACAAACTGCCGACCTACATGGTGCCGCTGCATGTGTCCTTTCATGACTCGGCTTTACCGCGCAACCCGAACGGCAAGATCGACCGCAAGCAGTTGAAGCAGCAGTTTTCCGAGTTTTTCTCCTCCCCACTTACGGTCACGGAATAGCCTCATGCTTCGAATCCGCGCTATCGCTTCCCACGTCCCCGACACGATCCCGTTCCGGGCGGTACAAGCCCAGGAAAAAAACATCGGCTATGGCCATCTGTTGTACAAATCCGCGGTCTTTTCCATGCCTCGCGCCAGGGGCAGGATCGACGCCGAAGAAGCACTTCGGCTGCTGCCCACGGCGAGCATCGCCCTGCCGGTAGCCCCCCCCTTGCAAAGCGGCGCCGACCTGGCGCTGGAAGCGGTCGCGCAATTGCGCCAACAGATTCCGGCAGAAACCCTGGCGCAGGTAACCCACATTGTGGTGACCAATGCCGCCCTTAACCAACGCATTAATGAATCGGTCGCCGGCCGCATCCAGCATGCACTGGGTTTGCCCAAAGCGTTGCCATTCGCCATCGGCCAAGCGGGTACTGCCGGCGTGTTCAACGCCCTGAGCATGATCGAAGCGCTGGTCAGCCTCGGCGGCAAGGTGCTGTTGGTGGCGTCCGATAAGTGGCTCTACCCCTTCTTTCGCGCCTGGGGTGATCTGGTGGTGTACGGCGACGGCGCAGCGGCGATCTTGCTCGATGGCGATAGTCAGCCGGCACCAGGCTGGGGGGCGATACGCGCCTCGGCCATGCACTATGGCGCGGCCATCGACAATCCCTGGGGGCTGACGCCTGCCGCCCTGGCTGAACGCCTGCATCCGCTGGCGGTGAGTGCAGCGCAAACGGCGATCGAGCGGGCGGGCCTGCAAGCCAGCGACATCGACTGGGTGCTACCGGCAGGGTTCAGCGACAGCTTCACCCTCGGCGTCAGCCGCGAACTGGGCATTGCACAAGACCGACATTTCGAATTCGGTGTCCGAGGCCATCAGTCGAGCGCGGCCCCCTTGCTGTCGCTTATGCGTCTGCGCGCCACCCTGCCCCCCGGTAAAACGGTCACCGCCCTGCTGTGGGATGCAGCCTTGTGCGGCACTGCCGGTGCCATTGTGGCCGAGATCCAGGCTGGCGCCTGACCCCGGATGCAAACCGCTTATTAATCAGGAAAACCTATGTCTGCTTATAAAGTCAGCCTGCGTGAGCTTCGCTTTTTTTTGTGGGAACTGCATAAAACCGACCAGCATTTTCTCACTCGGGCGCCGTTCAACGACAAGAGCCGTGCCTACTACGATGCCTTGCTGGAGCGCGCCAGGGCGTTTGCTGATGAGTTAGGCAAGGCCTATCAAGCCTCCGACCGCCAGGAATGCCGCTTGCTGGAAAACGGCAATGTCGAAATCCCCAAGGAGTTCCACACACTCTGGCAACGCTACAAGGATGAGTGGATTCAGGTGCTGGGCAACGACAGCGAAACCCAGCAACCGGCCTTGCCCCCCCTGATCCGGCAAACCATCCAGGAGATGTTCATGGGCGCCAACCCGGCGTTCATGACCTACGGCGGCTTCAATTTTCCGGCTATCAAACTGTTGAAGCTGCACGGTACCGAAGCGCAAAAGGCCACTTACCTGCGCAAGCTTCAACGCTACGACTGGGACGCCTGTTTCTGCGCCACCGAGCAACAGGCCGGCAGCGACCTGACGGCCGTCACCACTGTCGCAAAACCTCTTGAAAACGGCGAATACGCCGTCAGCGGCGAAAAGGTCTACATCTCGGCGGGCATGCATACGCTGACCGAAAACACCGTTTACTTTGTCCTGGGCCGCATCAATACCACCACCTCGACCTCCTACTCACTGTCCTGCCTGCTGGTGCCGCGCTTCTGGCCCAACCCGCAAACCGGAGAGCTGGAAGACAACCATGTCGAGTGCACGTCATTGCTGCGCAAAATGGGCTTGAAGGGCTGCGCCAATACCCAACTGGTGTTTGGTCGCAGCGGCACCACCCGCGCTGTCTTGCTGGGCGATCGCAAAAATGCCGGGTTGCTGCAGCTGGTGCCCTTGATGAACCAGGCGCGCATGAGCACGGCGATTATCGGCCTGGGCCTGGCGTCCAGTGCTTATCTGCACTCAGTCGATTTCGCCGGTAAACGGTTGCAGGGCCGCGCCATCAGTCGCACGTCCGATGCCAGCGCTCCTGCGGTGCCCATCATCGAACACGCCGACGTACAGCGCATGCTGCTGGAAATGAAGGCGCGGGTAGAGGGCTGCCGCGGGCTGCTCGGCAAATTGACCGGCGCATCGACCCAGGCATTCGCCCTGGAAGCCGAGCCGGTACTGGACGAAGCCCGGGTCGAAAAGTACCGCAAGCTGGTGCTGCTGTTCACGCCGACCTGCAAGGCGTTCGTCTCGGATCAGGCCTGGAAAATCTGCGAACTGGCGATCCAGGTGCATGGCGGCATCGGCTACACCGATGCTTACCCTGTGGAGCAAAATGCCCGCGACGTGAAAATCCTGTCGATCTGGGAAGGCACTAACTATATACAGTCCCAGGACCTGGTGCGCGACAAGTTGGGATTTGGCCGAAACTCACGCCTGATCAAGTACCTGCGCGAAGAGCTGGATGCCTTCTTGAGCAGCAAAATGGGGGTCGGCACTGAGCTGCAAGCTAAATTCCCGCTGCTGGAAAACGCCATGCTCGCTGTTGAGCAGGCGCTTGCATTCATCAATGAGCACGTGCGTGCGGGGCGCACCCACGAAACCAGCCAGTTCTATACCCGCTTCCTGGAAATGCTCGGTCTCACTGCCAGCGCCTGGGTCTTGCTGGAATCGGCCTGCCTGGCAGAGCGCCAGCTGCACCAGCAACCGAGTGCCGAAGAAGCCGCTTTTTACCGGGGCAAGGTCAAGACCGCGCAGTATTTTTTCGCCAACATCCTGCCGACTGTCACGCAACACGCACAGGCCATAGAAAACCTGCTGGACGCCCACTGCAGCATTGCCCTTGATGAACTGGTACAGGCCGACACGCCCACACCCGCACCGCCGCAGAGCCTGTTTGGCGGACCGCGCAGCCTGTATCGCGGCACCAATATCGACGGTGCCACGCTTGAGCCCAATGAAGGCCTGTGGGTCAGGGGTCGCAACCTCAATGACCTGATCGGCATTGTCGACTTCCCCACGGCGCTATGGCTGGCGTGGTTTGGCAGCCTGCCGTCGCCTGCCGAGAGCCAGGCCGTTGACGCCGTCCTGGTACACATTGCTCGCCACCTGTCGCAGGCACCCGCCTATCGACGCGGCATCGAAGCGGTGGCCGACAGCGGTGCCGGCATGGTGCAGGCAGCCGCCTGCGGCTTTCTCGGCGATCTGGGCGCGCTGGAAAATATCGCCCTGCGCGAAGCGACCGCGCGCGGCTTGCCCACCCATCAGGACTTTATCCAGGGCCTGGTCAGCGTTGCCTCAGCGCCGCACTTTTTGCACGCGGCGCTCGGTCATCAAGCCCCCGGCGCAGCACCGGGCCAACACGCCGAGGGGGTGTTGGCGGCAATGGGCGCGAGCAATATCGACGCATTATCCATTCGTGTCGTTGACGCCCTGCTGGTGGCCTGGCACGCCGGTTTCGGCTACATCACGCCGACGGTGCTGGTACCACGCACCGCCATCGGCACCGGCGTCACCCTTGCGCAGGCCGTAGCGGCCGGGTTTATGGCCAGCGGCCCCAAACATGTCGGCGCAGCCGAAGAAGCGGTGACGTGGCTCAAAACCATCAGTGCCCAAGCCAGCCATGCCGACATACGGCAAGCGGTCGACCACGCGCTGGATCAGCCCGGCAACCTGTTGTTTGGTTTCGGCCATCCGCTGTTTGTGCAGGATCCACGGCCGCCGCATATCAGGGCCCTGTTTGCCCAATGGGGATTCGGGGGGCGCTACCTGGAGATTTTCGACGTCGTCTGTGCCCACGTCCTGGAGCGTAAAGGCCTGCGTCCGAATATTGATTTCATCACCGCCGCAGCCCTGCTTGATCTCGGTGTGACGCAAGCCCGCTGGAGTGTCGGCCTGGGGCTCTGTGGCCGGGTGGCGGCCATCGTCGCGCATGCCATCGAGCGGCGCGACCGTCCTGCTTTCGGTGTCAGCAGCAAAGCCGCGCGCAAGTTGCTGGCCACCGTTCCAGTGGGGTGGCTGTAAGACAAGAAATGAGCCAGACGCAATTGATAGTTCAACGCTGAATCTGCTTCTAACGCCATCCAAGACGAGAACGTATCCATGTTATTGAAAAATCTACGCCCTGCTGACGAATACGATCGCTTTGCCTCGCAAGCACTGGAGCCCTGGGACGTGATGTTCGTCACCCGCATCCGCCAGATTGCCCGCGACCTGCCCGCCGGCGCCCTGGTCGATATCGGCACGGCCACCGTCGTGGTCCCGGTGCGCCTGGCGGCCGACCCGGTATTGAAAGGCTGGCATTTCATCGGCCTCGATCTGGACGAAACCATGCTCGACGGTGGCCGACCGCGCATCGAAGCGCTCGGCCTGAGCGACACCATCGAACTCAAGGTGGGCGACGCCCTGGACCTGCCCTTCGCGGACAACAGCCTGACCATGGCGGTCAGCCGCGCCACCTTGCATCACTTGCCGGACAAGGCGAAAAGCCTGACGGAGATGTACCGCGTCCTGCAGCCGGGCGGCGTCGGCCTGGTACACGACATGCGCCGCGACGTCGCCCCCGACTTGCTGGAGAAATTCACTCAAATGCGCGCATCGGTGGGCTATCCACCGACCCATGTTGAAGAAAAGGTCACCCTGCAAGAAGCGCGCGAACTGGTCATCGAGGCGGGTCTGGAGCATTGCACAGTCGTGACCAGCCCGAGTTCCGGCATGGGCGCACTGGGTTTTGAAATCCTCATTAAAAAGCCTTTGTTGGCTTGATACGCAACTCGCCGGGGAAAAGGCTATGGATCAACGTACAGATCGGGTTGAGCATTTTCAGGCAATGCTGGGCAGCTCGCAGGTGCAGTGTGGTTTCCTGTCACTCGGGCCCATGCCACTCGTTATAACGCCTGTGGACCGCACGCTAAGCGATGACAGCGAAGCGTTTGCGACGTGGTATCGCCACCACCAGTCGATTTTCGACAGCATGCTGCTGGCGTTCGGTTGCCTGTTGTTCCGTGGTTTTGCATTGCGCGAAAGCGCGGACTTCCAGGCCATTGCGCAACAATATCCTGAGCATGCGTTCGGTTATATCGGCGGCGCCACGCCCCGCAACAATATCGAGGGCAGAGTCTACGAATCGACCCGCATCCCGCCCACCCTGAAAATCGGCCTGCATCAGGAAAAGGCCTACATGGCCCACTATCCACAGAAACTCGCCTTCTTTTGCAAACAGCCCTCAGCAGAAGGCGGCGAAACCATCCTGTGCGACATGCGAGCCGTTACCCGTCGCCTGCCACCGCACTTGATCGAACGCTTTAGCGCCGCGCGCATCCAGTACTTGCGCAACTTCCGTGCCCCCAGCACGCCCGGGAATGAACCGCGCAACACCCATATGCGCGAATACCACCGGCCCTGGAATGAAGCGTTCATGACCGATGATCCGCAGCAGGTGGAACAGCTGTGCCGCGATACGCACCTCGACTTCCAATGGCTCGACGATGGCAGTATCACGGTGTCGCATACCGGTGACGCCATGTTGAAACATCCGCTGACGGGCGAATCCATCTGGTTCAATCAACTGTCGACCCAACACAACAATGCCCGCTCCCTCGGCAAGCCGGGTTACGCCTACATCCAGCGCGCCTATCAGGACAAACCGGCACGCCCTTACGAGGTGCGGCTGGGCGACGGTACGCCGATCCCGGAGGATGACATCGCGCCGATTTACGACGCGCTGCAAGCGCAGGAGATCGCGTTTCCCTGGCACAGCGGTGACCTGCTGTTGATCGATAACATTGCCGTCGCCCATGGCCGCAATCCCTTCAAAGGCCAACGCGATGTCCAAGTCGCGTTGTTCGATTGAACATGAACAGTCAAATCCTGCTGACAGACGACAAACACGGGCTGTCCGAACCTGCCGTGCATCCCGGGATGCACTTGGCACCCACGCGTACTGAGGAACCCTATGCGGCGGCGGCCAAACTGATCCGGGTCAGCGCCGGCAGTTTCCGCTTCGAGGTCCGCGATCTGCAGTTCCGCCGCGGTCGGCATACCGCCATCATCGGCCCCAATGGCGCCGGCAAAACCACCCTGGTCGAAGCCCTGCTCGGCTTCCGTCAGGCACATCTGGAAGACGCGCAGATTCTGGGGGTTGCGGCGGCGCGCTTTCTGCAAAGCACCCGCCACCGCAAGCGGCTGGGGGTGCAATTGCAACGGGTCGAATATGAAGACTCGTCGAATGTCAGGGAAATCCTCGATTTGCATCTGGCCCTGTACGGCAAGCAAGACCCGCAGGTGGCGCAGGCGCTGGACATCGAAGCGCTGCGCAAACTGCCCTACCGGGCACTGTCACGCGGTCAAAAGCAGCGGCTCGATTTGTTCGTGGCGCTGGCCCATCATCCGGAACTTGTCGTACTTGATGAACCGTTTACCGGGCTTGATCGCGCTTATATCGAGCGCGTCGCACACCTGCTGCGCTACGACCTGGCTGGCCTGACCATCATCATGATTTGCCATTCGGAGGAAGAGCTGGATGCCGCCAGCGATGTGGTGTGGGTGTGCAATGGCGGGGTTGAGTATCGGGGCGATAAAGAAGCACTGAAGAACCGCCTGGTCGGCACCTTCCATGCTCGTCTGCAACTGGACGACAGTGAACAGATCAACGCCATCTATCGCCAGCTGGAGCGCGAAAGCGCCACGCTGCGGCTGTCGAGGCCATCCAGCACTGAAATCAGCGTCTATGGCACGCAGGCACTGGACCCGTTGATACGCGCCCTGATCGGTCATATTGCGTTCCAGCACTTTGAATTCGGCCCCACCCACTACCGCGATATGTTGCACATCTGCGCCCAGGGAGAACAGGATGTTTAGCATACTGGCGATATTGACGCGCAACGAGCTGCTGGGGTTTTTTCGCAGCAAGTCGGCGCTGTTCTGGGCGCTGGCCTTCCCCATCCTGCTGCTGACCGTGATGCTGATGGCTTTCGGTCATCCAGGCTCACTGGGTACGGTCAATGTCGAGTTTCAGGAAGCTGGCGCCCAGGCCAGCCCGGACACCCGCTGCCCGTTGGCGATTGAACAGGCATTTGCTGGCGGCGATCCCGTAAAGGCCCATTTTTCAACCGTCAGCAGCACTGCCCCCATCGCAGCAGACACGGTGCGCATCGTCTTTGCGGCCGGCGACGAACCGATGCAGGTGCGCTATGACTTCAAGGGTCAGCTGGCGGTACGCGCCGCAGCACGCGTGATCGAGATCGCTGCGGTCAGGTGTTCAGCGGCCAAACACGGCATTGTGTCGACAGACCTGGTGCGTTTCGAAGACACGGCCTCCGGCGCAAAGCCCTTCGACTACGGCCAGTTTTTTACCACCGGCATCTTGGTCATCTGTTTGATGTCACTCGGCATCATGTCCACCGCCTTGTCCATTGCCAGCTTGCGTGAACACAACGCCCTCAAGATCTACGCCTGTTTTCCAGTGCCGAAACTGATTTTTCTGGCCTCTATCCTCTTGTCGCGGGTGGTCATGATGCTGATTTCGGTGGGCACCTTGCTGCTGGTGGCGCGGTACGGATACGGCATCGACCTCTCGCTGTGGAGTGTGCAGACCTTGCGTGCGTTGCCGGTCATTGTGCTGGGCGGGGTCATGTTGCTGTGCCTCGGCACCCTGCTGGCCAGTCGTACCGCCTCGATAAAAGAAACCGAATTGTTGTGCCATCTGATCCATTACCCGGCCCTGTTCTTCGGCAACCTGACCATCCCGTTGAACGATGCGCCAGCCTGGATCAAAAGCATTCTCTCGGTGGTTCCGATCAACCAGTTTGTCTCGGTACTGCGCCAAGTGATGCTCGACGGAGCGTCCCTGCCAACGCTGTGGCTGCCCTTGTTGACCCTGGCAGGCTGGACCGCGTTATTTCTCACCGCCGCCACCTTCATGTTCCGCTGGCACAAAAGTTAAGCCCGGGACCCTGGCATTACAGTGCATCTCTATTCAAGGAAACCAGCATGTCTATCAGCAAGCTAGGCCGTGCCTATTTGTCGAATGCCAGCGCATTCATTCCGGTCATCGTGTTCCTCTTGTATGGCCGTTTCGGCCCCGGTGAGGCAGGCGTGCGCTGGGAGACTGCGTATGTGGTCAGCGGTATTCTGAGCATTGCCCACATGGTCTGGCTGCTCAAATACCGCCCCGGCCATTGGATTGCACTGAGCGTCGACCTGTATCTGATGATTGGTGCCCTGTTGGCCTTGGTCTCTACCGCCGCCTTGCAAGTGTGGGGGCAGGAGCTGGGTGCTGCACCCGTGCTGGCGTGCGTATTGGTGATTGGCTTGGGCGCTACCCGGCTTTCGCCACTCGGTTTCATCGGCGAAGCCAGCAGCGATCATGGGTTGATTAGAAAACTCTCGGTGATGCTGCTGGTTGCCGCTGCCATCGCCGTCGCGGTGTCATTGGCTTTTCGCCATAACACGCTGCTGGGAGGCGTATTGCCAATCGTCGCGCTGGTGCTCACACGCAGCCAGTTGCTCAAACGCGTGGTTGCGACGCCATGAGCAACCTGGAACCTGCATCGGGACTCCACGCGTTCCTGACCGAAGTCGCCGAAGTGCTGGGGCAGGAGTCGCTGCTGACCGGGGTGGCCTGTGCCCCCTATGAAATCGACGTCACTCATTACCGTGGCAAAGCGGCGGCGGTCGTCCTCCCGCGTGATACCCCTGCTGTCAGCGCGCTGATGCGCATCGCTGTGCGCCATCGCATACGGCTGGTCGCCCAGGGCAACCGCAGCGGATTGGTGGGTGGCGCCGTTACCGACAACTCCGGCACGCAAGTGATCGTTTCGCTTTCGCGCTTGCGCCAAGTGCGCGAGATTGATCCCTTGAATCGCACGGTCATTGTCGAAGCCGGTGCGCTCTTGTCAGAACTCAATCGCCAACTGGAAACCCATTCGCTGTACTTCCCTATTGATATCGGCAGCGACCCGGCGATAGGCGGACTGATCGGCGCCAATGCCGGCGGCAGCCGCCTGCTCAAGCATGGCGACGTGCGCCATAACCTGCTCGGTATCGAGGTGGTGCTGGCCGATGGCGACGGCACCGTGGTGCAACTGCTCGCGCCGTTGCGCAAGAACAATACCGGGCTCGACCTCAAGCAGATGTTTGTGGGCACCGGCGGCGCCTTCGGGATCATTACGGCGGCGACGCTTGATCTAAAGCGCATCGACCAGTCGACGCAAAGCGTCTTTGTGGCCTTGCCTGACCACGCGACAGCGCTGCAGGTACTGGATGCCTTCGAGCATCAGTTTGGCGATCTGCTGTGCGCTTTCGAAGTGATATCCGAAGCGGCACTCGCCCTTACCGTGCGTAACTTCCCCACGCTGCGCCACCCGTTTGGCCAATCGCAGGCCAGCTGTTATGCCCTGATAGAGATCGCCAGCAGCATGCCAGGCTTGCACACGATCTTTGCGCAACGAACCGAGCAGGTGCTGGAACAGTTGTATGAAAGCGGCCGGATTCTCGACGCTGTCCTGGGCAATGCCAGCAGCTTTTGGCCGCTGCGAGACAACCTGCCGCTGGCCATTGCCCAGGAAGGTATCCCGCTCTCGTTCGACGTGGCGTTCTCGCGCTCGCGATTGGTCGCTTTCCGCGATCAGGCTGCACAGTGGCTTGAGCACGAACATCCGCTGCTGCAGCTGTACGATTTCGGCCATTTTGCCGACGGCGGCTGCCATTTGATTGTGCTTGTGCCGCACGCCCATATCGCCCAATACGGCATCGCCAGGGTCGTCGCGGTGCGTAGCGGCCTCTACAAGCTGGTGTCCGAAAACGGCGGCTGCTTCAGTGCAGAGCATGGCGTCGGGCCAATGAATGGCGCTTATTACAGCAAGTACACGCCCCCTGGGGTGCAGGCAATCAGCAGGGCCATGCAGCAGTTGATGGACCCGCAGGCGGTGCTGGGCCGCTATCGCTACACCTAAAACCCACCTCCTGCGCCGTTCATTTCAAAGATAAATCGGGCCTGACGATGGCACAGCAAGCGATAGGAAACATGATGATTACCGGCAAAATGCTCATCGGCCAGTCGGCAGTGCGTGGCGATAAAGGATCGCTGGCTGCAATCAACCCTGCCACCCACGAAAAGCTCAGTCCCGACTTCGGCGTCGGCGGTATCGCTGACATCGATCAGGCCTGCACGCTGGCGCAACAAGCCTGCGATCCCTACCGCGCGACCACGCCAGAGCAGCGCGCTCAATTCCTGGAAGCGATTGCCACGGGCATCCTGGCGTTGGGTGTCACGCTGATCGGGCGAGCGTCTCTCGAAACAGGCTTGCCTGCCGCGCGCCTGATTATCGAACGGAGCCGCACCGTGAGCCAGTTGCGGCTATTTGCACAGGTGGTGCGCGACGGCCAATACCTCGGCGCCACCCTGGACTGCGCCTTGCCGACGCGCATCCCCTCTCGCCCCGACCTGAGGTTGCAAAAGATCGCCCTCGGTCCGGTGGCTGTATTTGGTGCAAGCAACTTTCCATTGGCGTTTTCGGTTGCCGGCGGCGATAGCGCCGCAGCCCTGGCTGCTGGCTGCCCGATAGTGGTCAAGGCGCACGAGGCTCACCTGGGTACGTCTGAACTGGTAGGCCAGGTGATTCAACAGGCAGCCGCTGCCCACCACTTGCCTGAGGGCGTGTTTTCCCTGCTTATCGGCGACGGTCACCTGTTCGGCCAGACCCTGGTCAGCCATCCCGCGATCAAGGCAGTCGCCTTCACCGGTTCGCGCCAGGGCGGCCTGGCGCTGATGCGTACCGCGGCGCAACGCAGCGAGCCGATCCCGGTGTACGCCGAAATGAGCTGTATCAATCCCGTGTTCCTGTTGCCCCATGCACTGTCGATACGCGCCAGCGAAATCGGCCGTGGATTCGTGGAGGCTCTGACGATGAGTGCGGGGCAACTGTGTACCAATCCGGGCTTGGTGATTGCCCTGGAAGGTCAGCCCCTGACCCAGTTTTGCAGCACGGCCCAGGACGCACTGCGCAAAAAGGCGGCGGCCACCATGCTGACCCCGGGGATTCATCGTGCCTACCTCGCCGGTATCGAAGAGACGGGCACTATCAACGGCGTTACGACGCTGGGGCAAGGTTGCCCTGCTCAAACGCCATGTGCAGCGCAGGCCACCTTGTTCGTAACGGATGCAGCCACTTTTCTGACGACGGCACGACTGGGCGACGAAATATTCGGCCCCGGCTCGCTGATCGTCGCCTGCAAGAATGAAGATGAAATGCTGGCGGTCGCCGAGCACCTGTCAGGGCAGCTGACGGCGACATTGCAACTGGACCACGCGGATCATGCGCTGGCCAGAAAACTGCTGCCCATCCTTGAGCGCAAGGCGGGCCGGATCCTGGCGAACGGTTACCCGAACAATGTCGAGGTGTCTCATGCGATGGTGCACGGCGGCCCGTTCCCGGCCAGCTCGGACAGTCGTAGCAGCGCCGTGGGCGCCACTGCCATCGACCGATTCTTGCGGCCGGTGTGCTATCAGGACCTGCCTGCGGCCTTGATGCCTGAAGCGCTACAAGATGGCAATCCGCTAGAACTGTGGCGCACGGTCAATGGTGAATGTGTGCTTGCCTAAGCCGAGTAGAGAGGTAGCGTCTTCAAGTCGGAGCCATTTCCCTGATGAAAACCACACTTCAAGGTTAAAAACTTTACGCCGCAAAGCCATAAAAAAAGCCCCTAAACCGGGGCTTTCAAGCTGAATCTTTACATCTATGTCTCAGGTAATTCTCAGAACGGGATATCGTCATCAAAGCTGTCGAAATCCGGAGCTGGCTGCGGTGCCTGCTGTTGCGGTGCAGGACGCGACTGCTGCTGTTGTTGCGGTGCAGGGCGTTGAGCCTGCTGACGCGGAGCCGACTGTTGTTGCTGGTAGTTGTTGCCACCACCCTGGTTTTGCTGGTCGCCCTGTGGACGGCCACCCAGCAGCTGCATGGTGCCTTGCATGTCGACCACGATTTCAGTGGTGTAACGCTTGATACCGTCTTTTTCCCACTCGCGGGTTTGCAGCTTGCCTTCGATGTACACCTGCGAACCCTTGCGCAGGTATTCGCCGGCAATTTCGGCCACTTTGCCGAACATCGATACACGGTGCCATTCAGTCTTTTCGACTTTCTGGCCGGTTTGCTTGTCAGTCCACTGTTCGCTGGTTGCCAGACTCAGGTTGGTCACGGCATTACCGTTAGGCAAGTAGCGAACTTCGGGATCCTGGCCGCATGTGCCGACCAATATAACTTTGTTAACCCCACGGGCCATAACGTTCTCCTAGGCTTCGCACGTCGGCGCTGGGTTAACCAACTGCTCGAGTGTCGCGCGATCCAATAGTTCGGTGTCCAATTTGATATAAATCGCGGACTCTTCAGCCACGATCACTGCATCTGTAACGCCAGTAACAGCCTTCAAACGCTCAGCCAGACCTGCTTCGCGCAGCGCCTCAGGTGATAACGGCAGGCGCAGGCTTGTTACATACGGTGGTTCGCGCATGGTAACAGCAAAGGCTAGCCAGAGTGCAGCCAGACCTGCGCATCCAAGGAACACAACCGACAAACCGCCATGCTGGAACAACCAGCCGCCGAGGATGCCGCCCAGTGCCGAACCGAGGAATTGGCTGGTGGAATAAACCCCCATTGCCGTGCCCTTGCCGCCTGCGGGTGAAACTTTGCTGATCAGCGAAGGCAGTGAAGCCTCCAACAGGTTGAACGCGGTGAAAAACACCACGGTGCCGATCACCAACGCCCGCAAACTGTCGCCGAACTTCCAGAAGAATAGCTCAGTGAGCATCAACGTAACGACGGCACCGAGCAAAACTCGTTTCATTTTGCGTTTCTTTTCGCCGTAGATGATGAACGGGATCATGGCGAAAAAAGAAATCAGCAAGGCTGTCAGGTACACCCACCAGTGCTGCTCCTTGGGCAGGCCGGCCTTTTCGACCAGCGCCAGCGGCAAGGCGATAAAGCTCGACATCAACATGGCGTGCAACACAAAAATGCCAAGGTCCAGGCGCAACAGGTCAGGGTGACGCAAGGTTGGCAGCAACGCCTGCTTCGCCACACCGGACTCACGATGCTGCAAGGTCCCGGTGGAACGCGGCACCATAAACATCACGATCACGATCCCGCACAGAGCCATTGCCCCCGTGGCCAGAAACAGCCCAGACAACCCGAATGCACGGGTCAGCAACGGTCCCACCACCATAGCGACAGCAAAGGACAAACCGATGGTCATGCCGATCATGGCCATCGCCTTGGTGCGATGCTGTTCACGGGTCAGGTCTGACAGCAACGCCATGACGGCTGCAGAAATCGCCCCTGCGCCTTGCAGGATACGTCCCGCAATAACGCCCCAGATCGAATCGGAATTGGCCGCCAGTACACTGCCCAGCGCAAAGACAATCAAGCCCAGGTAAATCACCGGGCGCCGTCCAATACGGTCGGAAATGATCCCGAACGGGATTTGAAAAATCGCCTGGGTCAGGCCATAAGCGCCAATTGCCAAGCCTATAAGGGCAGGCGTCGCGCCAGCCAGGTCCATCCCATAGGTCGCCAGCACCGGCAACACCATAAACATGCCCAGCATACGGAAGGCGAACACAAGGGCCAGACCGCTTGCTGCTCGGGTCTCGCCGCTGCTCATGCGTTCGCTGTGGGGATCGTGCATGGAAAAACCTCATGTGAACCGGCGGCGATTCTATCAGTCCCATCGAGTAACAGCACATACACGAGAGCGCCGCGACGCTTTGTCACGCAAAAGTTATAAAGGCTGCTTGAATGACATCGGGCCATCAAGGCCTGCACAGCTTTCACACAGATCCGTATACTCATTCGTTTACGTTATGCCCGCCAAGCGAGGCCGCAGTGGACAAGATCCTGATACGTGGGGCACGAACCCACAACCTGAAGAACATCGACCTGACCCTGCCAAGGGACAAACTGATCGTCATCACCGGACTGTCTGGCTCCGGCAAATCATCCCTGGCGTTTGACACCTTGTACGCCGAGGGCCAGCGACGGTATGTCGAGTCGCTGTCAGCCTATGCGCGGCAATTTCTGTCGATGATGGAAAAGCCTGACGTGGACACCATCGAGGGTCTGTCGCCGGCGATTTCCATCGAACAGAAATCGACCTCGCACAACCCGCGCTCCACCGTCGGCACCATCACCGAGATCTACGATTACCTGCGCCTGCTATATGCCCGCGTCGGTATCCCGCGCTGCCCGGACCACGATATTCCTCTGGAAGCGCAGACCGTCAGCCAGATGGTCGACCTGGTGTTGGCGCAGCCTGAAGGCAGCAAATTGATGCTGCTCGCACCGGTGATTCGCGAGCGCAAGGGCGAACACCTGTCGGTGTTTGAAGAGCTGCGCGCCCAGGGCTTTGTTCGCGCCCGGGTCAACGGCAAGCTCTGTGAGCTGGACGAGCTGCCCAAGCTCGACAAACAGAAAAAACACTCCATCGATGTGGTGGTCGACCGCTTTAAAGTGCGCGCCGACTTGCAACAGCGCCTGGCCGAGTCGTTCGAGACCGCGCTGAAGCTGGCCGATGGCATTGCCCTGGTCGCGCCGATGGATGATGAGCCCGGCGAAGAGATGATCTTCTCCGCACGCTTTGCCTGCCCGATTTGCGGCCACGCGATCAGCGAGCTGGAACCCAAGCTGTTCTCCTTTAACAACCCGGCAGGTGCATGCCCGACCTGCGATGGTTTGGGGGTCAAGCAGTTCTTCGATATCAAGCGCCTGGTCAATGGCGAGCTGACCCTGGCCGAGGGTGCGATACGCGGCTGGGACAGGCGTAACGTGTACTACTTCCAGATGCTCGGAGCGCTGGCCAAGCATTACGACTTCAGCCTTGAAGTGCCGTTCAGCGAGCTGGCGGCCGACAAGCAAAAGGTCATCCTGTATGGCAGCGGCACGCAAAACGTGGATTTCCGCTATCTGAACGATCGCGGCGATATCGTCAAACGCGCGCACCCGTTCGAAGGCATCGTGCCGAACCTCGAACGCCGCTACCGCGAAACCGAGTCGGCGACCGTGCGCGAAGAACTGGCCAAGTTCCTCAGCACCCAGTCCTGCCCGGATTGCCGCGGTACCCGACTGCGTCGTGAAGCCCGTCATGTATGGGTCGGCGAAAAAACCCTGCCAGCGGTCACCAGCCTGCCTATCGGTGATGCTACCGAATACTTCAGCACATTGAGCCTGACCGGGCGTCGTGGCGAAATCGCCGACAAAATCCTTAAGGAAATTCGCGAACGCCTGCAGTTTTTGGTGAATGTGGGGCTCGACTATCTGTCCCTGGACCGTAGTGCCGATACGCTGTCGGGCGGTGAAGCCCAACGTATTCGTCTGGCCAGCCAGATTGGCGCGGGTCTGGTCGGAGTGCTGTATATCCTCGACGAGCCCTCTATCGGCCTGCATCAGCGCGATAACGATCGCCTGCTGGGCACCCTCAAGCATCTGCGTGATATCGGCAACACCGTGATTGTGGTGGAGCACGACGAAGACGCCATCCGCCTGGCGGACTATGTGGTAGACATCGGCCCCGGTGCAGGTGTGCATGGCGGCCATATCGTCGCGCAAGGCACACCGGCCGAGGTAATGGCCCACCCTGACTCCCTGACGGGCAAATACCTGTCGGGCCGGGTGAAGATTGCCGTGCCTGCCAAGCGCACGCCGCGCAACAAGAAGCTGACACTGTCGCTCAAGGGCGCTCGTGGTAATAACCTGCGCAATGTGGATCTGGAAATCCCCATCGGCCTGTTGACCTGTGTCACCGGGGTGTCCGGCTCAGGCAAATCGACCCTGATCAACAACACGCTCTACCCGCTCAGCGCCACGACCCTCAATGGCGCGACCACGCTGGAAGCGGCGGCGCACGACAGCATCAAGGGGCTGGAGCATCTGGACAAGGTCGTCGATATCGACCAAAGCCCGATCGGCCGCACCCCGCGCTCCAACCCTGCAACCTACACCGGGTTGTTCACGCCAATCCGTGAGCTGTTCTCGGGCGTGCCTGAATCGCGCTCGCGGGGTTACGGCCCCGGGCGTTTCTCCTTCAACGTGAAGGGCGGACGCTGCGAGGCCTGTCAGGGTGATGGCCTGATCAAGGTAGAAATGCACTTCCTACCAGACATCTATGTGCCGTGCGATGTGTGCAAGAGCAAGCGCTATAACCGTGAAACCCTTGAGATCAAATACAAGGGCAAGAGCATTCACGAAGTGCTGGAAATGACCATCGAGGAAGCGCGGGAGTTCTTCGACGCAGTGCCTGCACTGGCGCGTAAGCTGCAAACGCTGATGGATGTAGGCTTGTCCTATATCAAGCTCGGACAATCCGCCACCACGCTGTCAGGCGGTGAGGCGCAGCGGGTCAAGTTGTCCCGCGAGCTGTCCAAGCGTGATACCGGCAAGACCCTGTATATCCTCGATGAGCCTACAACCGGTTTGCACTTTGCCGATATCCAGCAATTGCTGGATGTGCTGCATCGTCTTCGCGACCACGGTAATACCGTAGTCGTGATCGAGCACAACCTGGACGTCATCAAGACAGCTGACTGGCTGGTGGATCTTGGGCCGGAGGGAGGGTCCAAGGGTGGGCAGATTATTGCTACCGGTACACCGGAAGAAGTAGCCGAGATGAAGCAATCTCACACGGGCTTCTACCTGAAGCCACTGTTGATTCGCGACAAGGCTTAAATCGCGGTAAGAAAAAGCCCCTGCCATCGTGAGATGGCAGGGGCTTTTTACTGAGCACTAATCAATCTCTTGTGGGAGCGGGCTTGCTCGCGATGGCAGCGATGCGGCGCATCAGAAAGACTGCGTTGCCTGCATCGCGGGCAAGCCACGCTCCCACCAAAAGCATCTCAGCGTCCCTGGATCAGAACTGCGATTGCAGGTAGTTCTGCAAACCAATCGACTTGATCAGGCCCAGCTGTTTTTCCAGCCAGTAGGTGTGATCTTCTTCTGTGTCTGCCAGTTGAACACGCAGCATGTCGCGGCTCACATAGTCCTTGTGCAGCTCGCACAGGGCGATGCCCTTGCACAGCGCGGCACGGACCTTGTATTCAAGACGCAGGTCGGCAGCGAACATCTCAGGCACCGTGGTGCCCACATCCAGGTCATCCGGGCGCATGCGCGGGGTGCCTTCGAGCATCAGAATCCGGCGCATCAACGCATCAGCGTGTTGTGCCTCTTCTTCCATTTCGTGGTTGATGCGTTCGTACAACTTGGTAAAGCCCCAATCCTCGTACATACGGGAATGGACGAAATATTGGTCACGCGCAGCCAATTCGCCGGTCAGCAACGTGTTGAGATAATCGATTACATCCGGGTGGCCTTGCATCGCCTTACATCTCCCTGCTTGAAAGACTGTAGTTTGAACCAAGCCGACTGAGAGGTCACGGCCAAATCGCAATAAAACCCCTGTTTTGAAGAGAAAACAGGGTTAAAAAACGCAAAAACCGCCCAATTGAGGGCGGTTCTGCTTCTCACTTAGAGTTAGTTACGCTGTACACCCAGGGCCTTGGCAACACCATCGCCATAAGCCTGATCAGCATTGTAGAAATGCTGCAACTGACGCTCGACGACATCCGCCGTCACACCAGCCATAGCCCCTGCAATATTGTTGATCAGCAGCGCTTTCTGCTCGTCGTTCATCAGACGGAACAGGGCACCGGCGTGGCTGTAGTAATCGCTGTCAACACGATGATCGTAGCGATCAGCGGCGCCACTCAGGGCCAACGGTGGCTCAGCGTATTGAGGCGCTTGCTTTGGTGCGTCGCCATAACTGTTTGGTTCGTAGTTCGGTGCAGCGCCACCATTGTTACCGAAGGCCATCGAGCCATCGCGCTGATAGTTATGCACAGGTACCCGTGGCGAGTTGATAGGCAGGTGCTGGTGGTTGGTGCCTACACGGTAGCGATGGGCATCGGCATACGCGAACACACGTCCTTGCAGCATACGGTCAGGCGACAGGCCCACACCGGGGACCATGTTGCTAGGGCCAAACGCTGCCTGCTCAACCTCAGCAAAGTAATTCAACGGGTTGCGGTTCAACTCCAGCTCACCGATCTCAATGAGCGGGAACTCTTTCTGCGACCAGGTCTTGGTCACGTCAAACGGGTTCTCGTAGTGAGCCGCCGCCTGGGCTTCGGTCATGACCTGCATGCACACGCGCCATTTCGGGAAGTCACCACGCTCGATGGCACCAAACAGATCGCGCTGCGCGTAATCCGGGTCGGTACCGGCAAGGCGTGCAGCCTCTGCAGGTGGCAAGTTCTTGATGCCCTGCTTGGTTTTGTAGTGCCATTTGACCCAGTGACGCTCACCCGCAGCATTGATCAGGCTGTACGTATGGCTGCCGAAGCCATGCATATGACGGTAACCATCAGGAATCCCGCGATCGGAAAACAGGATGGTGACCTGGTGCAGCGACTCCGGGGAGTGCGACCAGAAGTCCCACATCATCTGCGCACTTTTCAGGTTGCTTTGCGGCAGGCGTTTTTGGGTGTGGATAAAATCGGGAAACTTCAAAGGGTCGCGGATAAAGAACACCGGGGTGTTGTTACCAACAATGTCCCAGTTGCCTTCCTCGGTGTAAAACTTCAGGGCGAAACCACGAGGGTCACGCTCTGTGTCTGCCGAGCCGCGCTCACCGCCTACGGTGGAGAAACGCAGAAAGGTCGGGGTTTGCTTGCCGATGGTGTCAAACAGCTTGGCGCTGCTGTACTGAGCCATGTCCCGGGTCAGGGTGAAGGTACCGTGGGCACCCGATCCCTTGGCGTGTACGCGACGCTCAGGAATGTTTTCACGGTTGAAGTGCGCGAGCTTTTCAATCAGGTGAAAGTCATCGAGAAGCAAAGGGCCACGAGGGCCGGCAGAACGAGAATTCTGGTTATCAGCAACTGGAGCGCCGCTGGCGGTTGTAAGCGTTTTGGTCTGGCTCATGTGTTTGCTTCCTCAGTCAGTCTTTGTACTGCCGGCTAATCGGCTGACGAGGAGTATTGACCATGAACTACACATGGGCAAATGCATTAAATGATCAGGATCAATAGATAATGATAATCGAACGCGCACAAAAAACCGGGCACTAGGCCCGGTTCTTTGTAGAGACTGACGTCTTACTCAGCGGATACAGCTTCACCGCCAACTGGACGATCAACCAACTCGACGTACGCCATAGGCGCGTTGTCGCCAGCGCGGAAACCGCACTTGAGGATGCGCAGGTAGCCACCCTCACGAGTTGCATAACGCTTGCCCAGATCGTTGAACAGCTTACCAACCATGGCTTTCGAACGAGTACGGTCGAAGGCCAGACGGCGGTTAGCAACAGAATCAATCTTGGCCAGAGTAATCAGCGGCTCAGCAACGCGACGCAGTTCTTTGGCTTTCGGCAGAGTCGTTTTGATCAGCTCGTGCTCGAACAACGACACTGCCATGTTTTGAAACATAGCCTTGCGGTGCGAGCTAGTGCGGCTCAGGTGACGACCACTTTTACGATGACGCATGGTTCATTCCTTACCAAACACAACGTTCGGTGATTACGACGATCAGGCAGTCGCCTTGTCGTCCTTCTTAAGACTTGCAGGCGGCCAGTTGTCGAGGCGCATGCCGAGGGACAGACCACGGGAGGCCAGAACGTCCTTGATTTCAGTCAAGGATTTCTTGCCCAGGTTCGGAGTCTTCAACAGTTCTACTTCGGTGCGCTGAATCAGGTCACCAATGTAGTAAATGTTCTCCGCCTTAAGGCAGTTGGCCGAACGCACGGTCAGTTCCAGATCGTCAACAGGACGAAGCAGGATCGGATCGATCTCGTCTTCCTGCTCGATTACCACTGGCTCGCTGTCACCTTTGAGGTCGACGAATGCAGCCAACTGCTGTTGCAGGATGGTTGCAGCACGACGAATGGCCTCTTCAGGATCCAGTGTACCGTTGGTTTCCAGATCAATAACCAGCTTGTCCAGGTTAGTGCGCTGCTCGACACGGGCGTTTTCCACCACGTATGCGATACGGCGAACCGGGCTGAACGAAGAATCCAGCTGCAAGCGACCAATGCTGCGGCTTTCGTCTTCATCGCTCTGACGCGAGTCTGCTGGTTCATAACCACGACCACGAGCTACGGTGAGCTTCATGTTCAAGGCGCCGTTAGACGCCAGGTTGGCGATTACGTGATCGGGATTAACGATCTCGACATCATGATCCAGCTGAATATCGGCAGCGGTAACCACCCCCGAACCCTTCTTCGACAAGGTCAGCGTAACTTCGTCACGGCCGTGCAGCTTGATAGCCAGACCTTTAAGGTTCAACAGGATTTCAATTACGTCTTCCTGTACACCTTCGATGGCGCTGTACTCGTGGAGCACACCGTCAATCTCGGCCTCGACTACTGCACAGCCTGGCATTGAGGACAACAGGATGCGGCGCAGCGCGTTGCCCAGGGTGTGGCCAAAACCACGCTCGAGAGGCTCGAGAGTGATTTTAGCGCGGGTTGGACTGACAACTTGCACATCAATATGGCGAGGTGTCAGGAACTCATTTACCGAAATCTGCATGGATGCACCTATTTTCTAGCCCTTACTTGGAGTAGAGCTCGACAATCAGGCTTTCGTTGATGTCGGCGGACAGATCACTGCGAGCAGGAACGTTCTTGAAAACGCCCGACTTCTTCTCAGTGTCTACTTCTACCCATTCTACGCGGCCACGTTGGGCACACAGATCGAGAGCTTGGACAATGCGAAGCTGGTTCTTTGCTTTCTCGCGGATAGCGACCACGTCACCAGCACGAACCTGGTAGGACGGAACGTTTACGGTCTGACCGTTAACGCTGATCGACTTGTGCGATACCAACTGACGAGATTCGGCACGAGTAGAACCGAAACCCATACGGTATACGACGTTATCCAGGCGGCATTCGAGCAGTTGCAGCAGGTTTTCACCGGTTGCACCTTTTTTGCCAGCAGCTTGTTTGTAGTAGCCGCTGAACTGACGCTCGAGAACGCCGTAGATACGACGGACCTTCTGCTTTTCACGCAGTTGGGTACCGTAGTCGGATTGGCGACCGCGGCGTTGGCCGTGGATGCCTGGAGCAGCTTCAATATTGCACTTCGATTCGATAGCGCGCACACCACTCTTCAGGAAGAGATCAGTGCCTTCACGACGTGCCAGTTTGCATTTTGGACCAATGTAACGAGCCATTCTTTACAGTCTCCTGATTACACGCGGCGCTTCTTCGGCGGACGGCACCCGTTGTGCGGGATTGGCGTCACGTCGGTGATGCTGGCGATCTTATAGCCACAGCCGTTCAAAGCACGGACAGCGGACTCACGACCTGGACCTGGGCCCTTGACGTTAACGTCAAGGTTTTTCAGGCCATATTCCAGCGCAGCTTGACCAGCACGTTCAGCAGCTACTTGAGCAGCGAACGGGGTGGACTTGCGTGAACCGCGGAAACCCGAACCACCAGAGGTAGCCCAAGAAAGCGCGTTACCCTGACGATCCGTGATGGTCACGATGGTGTTGTTGAAAGACGCGTGGATGTGGGCGATGCCATCAACCACTGTCTTTTTAATTTTTTTACGAGGACGAGCAGCAGGTTTTGCCATGACTAAATTCCTGTCGATTCGCTGGTGCGATTACTTGCGGATCGGCTTACGCGGACCTTTGCGAGTACGCGCGTTGGTCTTGGTACGCTGACCGCGCACTGGAAGACCACGACGATGGCGCAGACCGCGGTAGCAGCCCAGGTCCATCAAGCGTTTGATTTTCATGTTGACTTCACGACGCAGGTCACCTTCAGTGGTGAACTTCGCCACTTCGCCACGCAGCAACTCAATCTGCTCGTCGCTCAGATCCTTGATCTTAGCGGCTGGGTTTACACCAGCATCCGCACAGATTTTCTGTGAGGTAGTGCGACCAACACCATAGATGTAGGTCAGCGAGATAACAGTGTGCTTGTTATCTGGAATGTTAACGCCTGCAATACGGGCCATTCAGTGGGACTCCAATTGACAGCTACCTACGCCCCGGAAGCCAAGAAATAGGGCGCGAGATAATATCGCTGTAATAACAAATAATCAACCCAGCAGCGCACTAGCTGCTGGGCTTCAAACAGATCACACTCAGCCTTGGCGCTGTTTGTGACGTGGTTCCGCGCTGCAAATTACCCGAACAACACCTTCGCGGCGAATAATCTTGCAGTTACGGCACAGCTTTTTCACCGATGCACGAACTTTCATCACCAACTCCTCTCACCTTACGGGGTAGTACTTCAGCGGAGCATGCCGCTGCCGTAGCCCTTCAGGTTGGCTTTCTTCATCAGGGATTCGTACTGGTGCGAAACGAGGTGCGATTGTACTTGGGACATGAAGTCCATAACAACCACAACAACGATCAGCAACGAGGTCCCGCCAAGGTAGAACGGAACGTTTGCCGCAACCACCAGGAACTGGGGCAACAGGCACACGGCCGTCATATAAAGAGCACCGAACAGAGTCAAACGAGTCAAAACGCCATCAATATAGCGTGCCGACTGCTCACCTGGACGGATACCCGGAATAAAGGCACCGGACTTCTTCAGGTTTTCCGCTACGTCTTTCGGATTGAACATCAACGCCGTATAGAAGAAGCAGAAGAAAATAATCCCTGCACTAAACAGCAGAATATTCAACGGCTGACCAGGAGCGATCGACTGCGAGATGTCCTGCAACCAGCCCATACCTTCAGACTGACCGAACCAGGCACCCAGCGAAGCCGGGAACAGCAAAATGCTGCTCGCAAAAATAGCCGGGATAACGCCGGCCATATTCACTTTCAGCGGTAGGTGGCTAGTCTGCGCAGCAAACACCTTGCGGCCCTGCTGACGCTTGGCGTAGTGAACAGCAATACGACGCTGGCCACGCTCAATGAACACCACAAAACCGATAATCGCTACTGCCAGCAAACCGATAGCAACCAGGGCGAAGATATTGATATCGCCCTGACGTGCAGACTCGAAAGACTGCCCGATTGCTCTCGGAAGACCGGCGACGATACCCGAAAAAATCAACATCGAGATACCGTTGCCAACACCACGCTCAGTAATCTGCTCACCCAGCCACATCATGAACATTGCACCCGCCACAAACGTGGTTACTGCAACGAAATGGAAGCCCAGGTCACCAGTGAACGCTACGCCCTGCCCTGCCAGACCAATGGACATGCCAATAGCCTGGACAAGAGCAAGAACGACAGTGAGGTAGCGGGTGTACTGGCTAATCTTGCGACGGCCAGCTTCACCTTCCTTCTTCAACTGCTCCAGTTGCGGGCTGACAGCGGACATAAGCTGCATGATGATCGATGCCGAAATGTACGGCATGATCCCCAGCGCAAAAATACTCATCCGCTCCAGCGCGCCGCCGGAAAACATGTTGAACAAGCTAAGTATGGTCCCCTCATTCTGTCGAAACAGGTCCGCCAGCCGGTCCGGGTTAATACCTGGAACTGGGATGTGTGCGCCTATCCGGTAGACGATAATCGCCAGGAATAGAAAACGCAGTCGAGCCCAGAGCTCGGATAACCCGCCTTTGCTGAGCGCTGAGAGAGCACCTTGCTTAGCCATTTATTCCTCGAACTTGCCGCCAGCTGCTTCGATAGCCGAACGCGCACCTTTGGTGGCGCCGATTCCCTTGCCGATTGTGACAGCGCGAGTCACTTCACCGGACAGCATGATTTTCACACGCAGTACGTTGACGTTGATCACGTTGGCATCTTTCAGGGTCTGCACAGTTACGATGTCGCCTTCCACTTTAGCCAGCTCGGACAAACGCACTTCTGCGCGATCCATGGCTTTCAGGGATACGAAACCGAACTTAGGCAGACGGCGATGCAGTGGCTGTTGGCCGCCTTCAAAGCCTGGAGCGATGGTGCCACCGGAGCGGGAAGTCTGACCTTTGTGACCACGGCCACCAGTCTTACCCAAACCACTACCGATACCACGGCCCGGACGATGCTTTTCGCGACGGGAACCCGGCGCTGGACTCAGATCATTGAGTTTCATCGATTAACCCTCTACACGCAGCATGTAGTAAGCCTTGTTGATCATCCCGCGATTCTCGGGAGTATCAAGTACTTCTACAGTGTGACCGATGCGACGCAGACCCAGACCCTTAACGCACAGTTTGTGGTTAGGGATGCGGCCGGTCATGCTTTTGATCAGCGTTACTTTAACGGTAGCCATGATCAGAAGATCTCCTTGACGCTTTTGCCACGCTTGGCGGCAATAGATTCAGGAGACTGCATAGCTTTCAAACCTTTAAAAGTGGCGTGAACCACGTTTACCGGGTTAGTCGAGCCGTAGCACTTAGCCAGTACGTTCTGAACGCCAGCAACTTCGAGGACAGCACGCATAGCGCCGCCAGCGATGATACCGGTACCTTCAGAAGCAGGCTGCATGTAAACCTTGGAAGCGCCGTGGGCGGATTTCATGGCGTACTGCAGAGTGGTGCCGTTCAGGTCCACTTGGATCATGTTGCGGCGAGCAGCTTCCATTGCCTTCTGGATCGCAGCAGGCACTTCACGTGACTTGCCACGGCCGAAGCCAACGCGCCCTTTACCATCACCAACCACGGTCAACGCGGTGAAAGTGAAGATACGGCCGCCTTTAACGGTTTTGGCTACGCGGTTAACTTGAACCAGCTTCTCGATGTAGCCTTCGTCGCGCTTTTGGTCGTTATTTGACATAACTTAGAACTCCAGCCCAGCTTCACGAGCAGCCTCAGCCAGCGCTTTCACGCGGCCGTGGTACTTGAAGCCAGAGCGGTCGAAAGCCACCTGCGAGACGCCAGCGGCTTTTGCACGCGTAGCGACCAGCTGGCCAACCTTTGTGGCCGCGTCGATGTTGCCAGTGGCACCATCACGCAGTTCTTTGTCCAAAGTCGAGGCGCTTGCCAGGACTTTGCTGCCGTCGGCCGAGATGACCTGGGCGTATATGTGCTGTGCCGAGCGGAACACGCAGAGACGCACGACTTCTAGTTCGTGCATTTTCAGACGTGCTTTGCGAGCGCGGCGCAGGCGAGTAACTTTTTTGTCGGTCATTTGCTATGCCCTACTTCTTCTTGGCTTCTTTACGACGGACGACTTCGTCCGCGTAACGTACACCCTTGCCTTTATAAGGCTCTGGCGGACGGAAACCGCGGATCTCAGCGGCCACCTGACCTACCAGCTGCTTATCAATACCCTTGATCAGGATATCGGTTTGGCTAGGAGTCTCAGCGGTGATGCCTTCCGGCAACTCGTAATCCACTGGGTGCGAGAAGCCAAGAGCCAGGTTCAGCACTGTGCCTTTTGCTTGCGCTTTGTAACCAACACCGACCAGCTGGAGCTTGCGCTCGAAGCCTTGGCTTACGCCTTGGACCATGTTGTTTACCAACGCACGAGTGGTACCAGCCATTGCGCGAGTTTGTTGATCGCCATTGCGAGCAGCGAAACGCAGCTCACCAGCTTCTTCAACAATCTCAACGGACGAATGGATGTTCAGTTCTAGAGTACCCTTGGCACCCTTCACCGAAAGCTGTTGGCCGGCGAATTTTACTTCGACACCAGCTGGCAGCTTAACGGGGTTCTTAGCGACGCGTGACATGCTTATCCCCCCTTAGAACACAGTGCAAAGAACTTCGCCGCCGACACCGGCAGCGCGCGCAGCACGATCCGTCATCACACCTTTGCTGGTGGAGACGATAGACACACCCAGACCGCCACGAACTTTCGGCAGATCTTCGGAGGACTTGTACTGACGCAGGCCTGGACGGCTAACGCGCTTAACTTCTTCGATAACCGAACGGCCTTCGAAGTACTTCAGCTCGATAGACAGCAGTGGCTTGATTTCGCTGCTGATCTGATAATCCGCGATGTAACCTTCGTCTTTGAGAACTTTGGCTACAGCTACCTTCAACGTGGAAGATGGCATGCTTACGACGGACTTTTCAGCCATCTGGGCATTACGGATTCGAGTTAGCATGTCCGCTAACGGGTCCTGCATACTCATGGGCTAGACGCTCCTGATACAAAAAGAATTAGCCTTGCGGCTACAACTGTCGCCGAGTACTCAATGCTTAAAAAGCACGGGCTCAGGCGAGCCGGTCATTCTAGACACACGCCAGAAATGAATCAAGCCCCAATAGGGGCTTGATTCATATTCAAGGTCACCGGCTGTCAGGATCTTGCAACCCTGACAGGGGTAACTTTGCCTGTACGCCTTACCAGCTGGCTTTAACCAGACCTGGTACGTCGCCACGCATTGCTGCTTCACGCAATTTGTTACGGCCAAGGCCGAACTTGCGGTAAACACCATGCGGACGGCCAGTCAGGCGGCAGCGGTTACGCATGCGCGCAGCGCTTGCGTCACGTGGCTGCTTCTGCAGAGCAACTTGAGCTTCCCAACGTGCTTCTGGACTTGCGTTCAGATCCACGATGATAGCTTTCAGTGCTGCACGCTTCTTGGCGAACTTGGCAACCGTGAGCTGACGTTTCAGCTCGCGGTTTTTCATGCTCATCTTAGCCATGGTCCTACTCCAATCAGTTGCGGAACGGGAATTTGAAAGCACGCAGCAAGGCGCGACCTTCATCATCCGTCCGAGCAGTGGTGGTCAGGGTAATGTCCAGACCGCGGAGAGCATCGATTTTGTCGTAGTCGATTTCCGGGAAGATGATCTGCTCTTTAACGCCCATGCTGTAGTTACCACGACCATCGAAGGACTTGGCATTCAGGCCGCGGAAGTCGCGTACCCGAGGCAGGGAGATCGACAGCAGACGATCCAGGAATTCGTACATACGCTCACGGCGCAGAGTAACCTTAACGCCGATCGGCCAGCCTTCGCGAACTTTGAAGCCTGCGATGGACTTGCGAGCGTAGGTCACTACACATTTTTGACCCGTGATTTTTTCCAAATCAGCTACAGCGTGCTCGATGATTTTCTTATCACCGATCGCTTCGCCCAAACCCATGTTCAGGGTGATTTTGGTAACGCGCGGAACTTCCATCACGTTCGAAAGCTTAAGTTCTTCCTTAAGTTTCGGAGCGATTTCCTTCCGGTAAATCTCTTTTAGTCGTGCCATGGTCTCATCTACCTAGCAGTGTTCAAGCATCAACCGCTTTTTGGGTCGACTTGAAGACACGAATTTTTTTGCCTTCTTCTACTTTGAAACCAACGCGATCTGCTTTGCTGGTTTCGCTGTTGAAGATGGCCACGTTAGAAGCGTCCAGTGGAGCTTCTTTCTCGACGATACCGCCTTGTACGCCCGACATCGGGTTAGGCTTGGTATGACGCTTAACCAGGTTCAGACCGCCAATAACCAGACGGTTGTTAGCGAGAACCTTAAGCACCTTACCGCGCTTACCTTTGTCTTTGCCGGCGATCACGATGATCTCGTCGTCACGACGAATCTTTTGCATGTCGGATCTCCTTACAGCACTTCTGGGGCGAGCGAGACGATCTTCATGAACTTCTCAGTACGAAGTTCACGGGTCACTGGCCCAAAGATACGGGTGCCGATCGGCTCTTGCTTGTTGTTCAGAAGAACAGCAGCGTTGCCATCAAAGCGGATAATGGAGCCATCAGCACGACGTACGCCGTGACGAGTGCGGACTACAACAGCAGTCATCACTTGGCCTTTTTTCACTTTACCGCGAGGAATTGCTTCCTTCACGGTAACTTTGATGATGTCACCGATACCAGCGTAACGACGATGGGAGCCACCCAGCACCTTGATGCACATAACGCGGCGTGCGCCGCTGTTATCGGCCACATCGAGCATGGATTGAGTCTGAATCATATAATTTCTCCGACCCCTAGTCCTTAGACTTCCACAGCGCGTTCGAGAACATCAACCAGGGCCCAAGACTTGGTCTTGGCCATCGGACGAGTTTCACGAATAGTGACTTTGTCGCCGATGTGGCACTGATTGGTTTCGTCGTGCGCGTGCAGCTTAGTCGAACGCTTAACGTATTTACCGTAGATCGGGTGCTTAACGCGACGCTCGATCAGTACGGTGATGGTTTTGTCCATCTTGTCGCTGACAACACGGCCAGTCAGCGTACGGACAGTCTTTTCGGCTTCAGCCATGATTACTTACCTGCCTGCTGTTTGAGCACAGTCTTCACGCGAGCGATGTCACGCTTAACTTGCGAGAGCAGATGCGACTGCCCCAACTGGCCAGTTGCTTTCTGCATACGCAGATTGAACTGGTCGCGCAGCAAGCCGAGCAGTTGCTCGTTCAGCTGCTGTGCGGATTTTTCACGAAGTTCATTCGCTTTCATCACATCACCGTCCGTTTAACAAAGGAGGTGGCGAGCGGCAGCTTTGCAGCAGCCAGGGCGAAAGCCTCACGCGCCAGCTCTTCAGTAACACCCTCGATTTCATACAGGACTTTGCCTGGCTGAATCTGGGCAACCCAATATTCCACGTTACCCTTACCTTTACCCATACGAACTTCTAGGGGCTTCTTGGAAATAGGCTTGTCCGGGAATACACGGATCCAGATCTTGCCGCCACGCTTAACGTGACGGGTCAGTGCACGACGCGCTGATTCGATCTGACGAGCGGTGAGACGACCACGAGCAACAGACTTCAGCGCGTATTCGCCGAAGCTGACTTTGCTACCGCGCAATGCCAAGCCACGGTTGTGGCCAGTCATTTGCTTGCGGAACTTCGTACGCTTAGGTTGTAACATTTGGCGTACCCCTTACTTAGCAGCTTTTTTACGAGGCGCTGGTGCTTGTGGCTTCAGTTCTTCTTGGCGACCACCAATTACTTCGCCTTTGAAGATCCAAACCTTTACACCGATCACACCGTAAGTGGTGTGAGCTTCGTAGTTGGCATAGTCGATGTCGGCACGCAGGGTGTGCAATGGCACACGACCTTCGCGATACCATTCAGTACGTGCGATTTCAGCACCGCCGAGACGACCGCTCACTTGGATTTTGATGCCTTTGGCACCAATGCGCATAGCGTTCTGTACAGCGCGTTTCATCGCGCGACGGAACATTACACGACGCTCCAGCTGCTGAGCTACGCTCTGCGCAACCAGCATACCGTCGAGTTCCGGCTTGCGGATCTCTTCGATATTGATGTGCACAGGCACACCCATTTGCTTGGTCAGGTCCTGACGCAGTTTCTCAACATCTTCACCTTTCTTCCCGATAACGATACCTGGACGAGCGGTGTGGATGGTGATACGTGCAGTTTGGGCCGGACGATGGATATCGATACGGCTTACGGACGCGCTTTTTAGTTTGTCTTGGAGGTATTCACGCACCTTCAGATCAGCGAACAAGTAGTCCGCATAAGTCCGGCCGTCTGCGTACCAGACGGAGGTGTGCTCCTTGACGATTCCCAGGCGAATGCCAATGGGATGTACTTTCTGACCCATCTCTTCGACTCCGTTACTTGTCAGCAACCTTGACAGTGATATGGCAAGACCGCTTGACGATGCGATCAGCGCGGCCTTTGGCACGCGGCATGATGCGCTTCAGCGAACGCCCTTCGTTGACGAAAACGGTGGCGACTTTCAAGTCGTCAACGTCTGCGCCTTCGTTATGCTCGGCGTTGGCTACGGCCGACTCCAGCACTTTCTTGATGATCTCGGCGGCTTTCTTGTTGCTGAAAGCCAACAGGTTGAGCGCTTCGCCCACCTTCTTCCCGCGGATCTGGTCGGCGACCAAGCGGGCTTTCTGGGCGGAGATTCGAGCGCCCGACAACTTAGCGGCTACTTCCATCGTTCCTTACCCCTTAACGCTTGGCTTTCTTGTCTGCCACGTGCCCACGATAAGTGCGGGTACCGGCAAACTCGCCTAGTTTATGGCCAACCATGTCTTCGTTCACGAGAACTGGGACATGAAGACGACCGTTATGCACAGCGATGGTCAGACCGACCATTTGTGGCAGGATCATCGAACGACGCGACCAGGTTTTCACCGGTTTGCGATCGTTCTTTTCCGCCGCCACTTCGATCTTCTTCAGTAGGTGAAGATCAATAAAAGGACCTTTTTTCAGAGAACGTGGCACTGTCGTATCCCTCTATTTACTTGCGACGACGGACGATCATTTTGTCGGTACGCTTATTACCACGAGTCTTCGCGCCCTTAGTCGGGAAGCCCCATGGCGATACCGGATGACGACCACCAGAGGTACGACCTTCACCACCACCATGTGGGTGGTCAACCGGGTTCATGGCAACACCACGAACGGTTGGGCGAACGCCACGCCAGCGTTTGGCACCAGCTTTACCCAGCGAACGCAGGCTGTGCTCGGAGTTCGAGACTTCACCCAGGGTCGCACGGCATTCAGCCAGGACTTTACGCATTTCACCAGAGCGCAGACGCAGGGTCACATAGACACCATCACGAGCGACCAGCTGAGCCGAAGCACCAGCGGAACGTGCGATTTGCGCGCCTTTACCCGGCTTCAATTCGATGCCGTGTACGGTGCTACCAACTGGAATGCTGCGCAGTTGCAACGAGTTACCCGGCTTGATTGGGGCCAAAGCACCCGAAATCAGCTGGTCGCCAGCACTCACGCCTTTAGGGGCGATGATGTAGCGGCGCTCGCCGTCTGCGTACAGCATCAGAGCGATGTGAGCAGTACGGTTTGGATCGTATTCGATACGCTCAACAGTGGCTGGAATGCCATCTTTGTCGTTGCGACGGAAGTCGACCATACGGTAATGCTGCTTATGACCACCACCGATGTGACGAGTGGTAATACGGCCATTGTTGTTACGACCACCAGACTTCGATTTCTTCTCGAGCAGCGGTGCGTGAGGAGCGCCTTTATGCAGCTCCTGGTTGACCACCTTGACCACATGACGGCGGCCAGGGGAAGTCGGTTTGCATTTAACGATTGCCATGATGCACCCCTTCCTTACTCAGCACTGCTGCTGAAATCGAGATCTTGGCCTGGCTGAAGGGAGATTACTGCCTTCTTCCAGTCATTACGCTTGCCCACGCCGCGAGCGGTGCGCTTGCTCTTACCCAGAACGTTCAGGGTAGTAACACGCTCAACTTTCACGCTGAACAGGCTTTCGACGGCCTTCTTGATTTCCAGCTTGGTTGCATCAGTAGCAACCTTGAAAACGAACTGGCCTTTCTTGTCTGCCAGAACCGTAGCCTTCTCGGAAACGTGCGGGCCAAGCAGAACTTTAAATACGCGTTCCTGGTTCATCCCAGCAGCTCCTCGAATTTCTTCACGGCCGACACGGTGATCAACACCTTGTCGTATGCGATCAGACTAACTGGATCGGAACCTTGCACGTCACGTACATCAACGTGTGGCAGGTTACGAGCAGCCAGGTACAGGTTCTGATCAACACCTTCAGACACGATCAGGACATCAGTCAGACCCATGCCATTCAGCTTGTTGAGCAGATCTTTGGTTTTCGGTGCTTCAACAGCGAAGTCCTGAACCACGACCAGACGATCAGTACGCACCAGCTCAGCAAGGATGGAACGCATTGCTGCGCGATACATCTTCTTGTTCAGCTTCTGAGAGTGATCCTGTGGACGAGCTGCGAAAGTGGTACCGCCGCCACGCCAGATTGGGCTACGGATAGTACCGGCACGAGCACGGCCAGTACCTTTCTGACGCCAAGGGCGCTTACCGCCACCACGAACGTCGGAACGGGTCTTTTGCTGCTTGCTACCTTGACGGCCGCCGGCCATGTAGGCCACGACTGCTTGGTGAACCAGCGTCTCGTTGAATTCGCCGCCGAAAGTCAGTTCGGAAACTTCGATCGCTTGAGCGTCATTTACATTTAATTGCATGTCAGCTTCCCCTTAACCGCGAGCCTTGGCCGCTGGACGTACAACCAGGTTGCCGCCAGTAGCGCCAGGAACAGCACCCTTGACCAACAACAGATTGCGTTCAGCGTCGACGCGCACTACTTCCAGGGACTGCACGGTCACGCGCTCAGCGCCCATATGACCGGACATTTTTTTGCCCTTGAATACACGACCAGGAGTCTGGCACTGGCCAATAGAGCCCGGGACGCGGTGGGAAACGGAGTTACCGTGAGTGTTGTCTTGGCCACGGAAATTCCAACGCTTGATCGTACCCTGGAAGCCTTTACCTTTGGACTGACCGGTTACATCAACCAGTTGGCCAGCGGTGAAGATTTCAGTGTTGATCAGATCGCCAGCCTGGTACTCGCCTTCTTCAAGGCGGAATTCCATTACGGTACGACCGGCGGCAACGTTTGCTTTAGCGAAGTGACCCGCTTGAGCAGCTGTTACACGCGAAGCGCGACGCTCGCCGACAGTGACTTGCACTGCACGATAGCCATCGGTTTCTTCAGTTTTGAACTGGGTGACGCGATTCGGCTCGATCTCAATGACCGTGACCGGAATGGAGACACCTTCTTCGGTGAAAATACGGGTCATACCGCATTTACGACCGACTACACCAATAGTCATGTTGTAAACCTCATGAGTGTACGGGGCTTTCACCCGCTATGGCCGCCCATTTCAGAGCGTTACACGACTAAGACCCAAGTCTTAGCCGAGGCTGATCTGCACTTCCACACCGGCCGCAAGATCAAGCTTCATAAGTGCATCAACGGTTTTATCCGTTGGCTGGACGATGTCCAGTACGCGCTTATGAGTACGGATCTCGTACTGGTCACGCGCGTCTTTGTTGACGTGCGGGGAGACCAGAACGGTGAACCGCTCTTTACGGGTAGGCAGTGGAATTGGACCACGCACTTGAGCACCAGTACGTTTCGCGGTTTCCACGATTTCCTGGGTTGATTGGTCGATCAGGCGATGGTCAAAAGCCTTCAACCTGATACGGATTTGCTGATTTTGCATTGGATTTCAGACTCCAGATTGCTGTTCCCACCGAGCGCAATACGCCCGTTAAAAGGAGGCGCAATTCTATAGACGACCCCAGTAGGTGTCAACTCAATAAAAAAAGCCCCCGCTGAGCGGGGGCTTTTTTCAGGCAAACATCACTTACGCGATGATTTTGGCTACAACGCCAGCGCCAACGGTACGACCGCCTTCACGGATTGCGAAACGCAGACCGTCTTCCATTGCGATGGTTTTGATCAGGGTAACAACCATTTTGATGTTGTCGCCCGGCATTACCATCTCAACGCCTTCCGGCAGTTCGCAGTTACCAGTTACGTCAGTAGTACGGAAGTAGAACTGAGGACGGTAGCCTTTGAAGAACGGAGTGTGACGACCGCCTTCTTCTTTGCTCAACACGTACACTTCAGCTTCGAAGGTAGTGTGTGGCTTAACCGAGCCTGGCTTAACCAGAACCTGGCCACGCTCTACGTCGTCACGCTTGGTGCCGCGCAGCAGCACGCCGCAGTTCTCGCCCGCACGACCTTCGTCGAGCAGCTTACGGAACATTTCAACGCCGGTGCAGGTGGTAACAGTAGTGTCACGCAGACCAACGATTTCCAGCGGATCTTGAACGCGAACGATACCGCGCTCGATACGACCGGTAACAACAGTACCACGACCCGAAATCGAGAATACGTCTTCGATTGGCATCAGGAATGGCTTGTCGATTACGCGAACTGGATCTGGAATGTAGGTGTCCAGAGTTTCAACCAGTTTACGAACGGCAGTGGTGCCCATTTCGTTGTCGTCTTTGCCTTCCAGCGCCATACGAGCCGAACCGATGATGATCGGAGTGTCGTCGCCTGGGAAGTCGTAAGTCGACAGCAGGTCACGAACTTCCATCTCAACCAGTTCCAGCAGCTCAGCGTCGTCTACCAGGTCAGCCTTGTTCAGGAAAACCACGATGTACGGAACGCCAACCTGACGGGACAGCAGGATGTGCTCACGGGTTTGTGGCATCGGACCATCAGCGGCCGAACAAACCAGGATCGCGCCGTCCATCTGGGCAGCACCGGTGATCATGTTCTTCACGTAGTCAGCGTGACCTGGGCAGTCAACGTGAGCGTAGTGACGAATGTGCGAGTTGTATTCAACGTGCGCAGTGTTGATCGTGATACCACGAGCTTTTTCTTCTGGCGCGCTGTCGATTTTATCGAAGTCAACGATTGCCGAACCGAAAACTTCGGAGCAAACACGGGTCAGAGCTGCAGTCAGCGTGGTTTTACCATGGTCAACGTGACCGATAGTGCCAACGTTGACGTGCGGTAGGGAACGATCAAATTTTTCTTTAGCCACGACAATTAACTCCTTGCCTAAAGGACTGAACTAAATCAGCCTTGTTTTTTAGTAACAGTTTCGACGATGTGCGCCGGAGCTGTATCGTATTTTTTGAATTCCATAGAGTAGCTTGCGCGACCCTGGGACATGGAACGAACGTCGGTCGCATAACCGAACATTTCACCCAACGGTACTTCAGCACGAATTACTTTGCCGGAGACCGTATCTTCCATACCCTGGATCATGCCGCGACGACGGTTCAAGTCGCCCATCACGTCACCCATATAGTCTTCAGGTGTAACAACCTCTACCGCCATGATCGGCTCAAGCAGCTCACCGCCACCTTTGGTAGCCAGTTGCTTGGTCGCCATGGAAGCAGCCACCTTAAACGCCATCTCGTTGGAGTCGACGTCGTGGTAAGAACCATCAAACACGGTAGCCTTCAGGCCGATCAGCGGATAGCCGGCAACAACACCGTTCTTCATCTGCTCTTCGATACCCTTCTGGATAGCCGGGATGTATTCCTTAGGAACCACACCACCTACCACTTCGTTCACGAACTGCAGACCTTCCTGACCTTCGTCAGCAGGTGCAAAACGAATCCAGCAGTGGCCGAACTGACCACGACCGCCGGACTGACGAACGAACTTGCCTTCGATCTCACAGTTCTTCGTGATGCGCTCACGATACGAAACCTGAGGCTTACCGATGTTGGCTTCGACGTTGAACTCACGGCGCATCCGGTCAACCAGGATGTCCAGGTGCAGCTCGCCCATGCCAGAGATGATCGTTTGACCAGTCTCTTCATCAGTTTTAACGCGGAAAGATGGATCTTCCTGAGCAAGTTTGCCCAGTGCAACACCCATTTTTTCCTGGTCATCCTTGGTCTTAGGCTCTACGGCAACCGAAATAACCGGCTCCGGGAAGTCCATGCGAACCAGAATGATTGGCTTGTCAGCGTTGCACAGAGTCTCACCAGTGGTGACGTCCTTCATGCCGATCAAGGCCGCGATGTCACCAGCGCGTACTTCCTTGATCTCTTCACGGGCGTTTGCGTGCATTTGCACCATACGACCCACGCGCTCTTTCTTGCCTTTAACCGAGTTGATCACGCCGTCGCCGGAGTTCAACACGCCCGAGTAAACACGGACGAAGGTCAAGGTACCCACGAATGGGTCGGTAGCGATCTTGAACGCCAGAGCCGAGAACGGCTCGTTGTCGTCTGCATGACGCTCCAGCTCGATAGTCTCGTCATCCGGGTCAGTACCCTTGATGGCAGGAATATCGGTTGGTGCAGGCAGGAAGTCGATAACGGCGTCGAGAACCAGGGGAACACCCTTGTTCTTGAAGGAAGAACCGCAAACAGCCAGGACGATCTCACCAGCGATAGTACGCTGACGCAGAGCCGCCTTGATTTCCGCGATGGTGAACTCTTCACCTTCGAGGTACTTGTTCATCAGCTCTTCGTTGGCTTCGGCCGCAGCCTGAACCATGTTGTCGCGCCACTCGTCAGCAAGATCTTTCAGCTCAGCTGGAATCTCTTTGCGAACAGGAACCATACCTTTGTCAGCATCGTTCCAGTACACAGCTTCCATGTTGATCAGATCGATCTGACCCTGGAAGTTGTCTTCGGAACCGATAGCCAACTGGATTGGAACTGGAGTGTGGCCCAGACGCTTCTTGATCTGCTCGATAACGCGCAGGAAGTTAGCGCCAGCACGGTCCATCTTGTTTACGTAAACAAGACGTGGAACGCCGTATTTGTTGGCTTGACGCCATACGGTTTCCGACTGAGGCTCAACGCCCGAGGTACCACAGAACACAACGACCGCGCCGTCGAGTACACGCAGGGAACGTTCAACTTCAATGGTGAAGTCAACGTGGCCCGGGGTATCGATTACGTTGAAGCGGTGCTCGTCTTTGTACTGCTTGGCAGAACCTTTCCAGAAGGCGGTAATGGCAGCAGAAGTAATGGTAATACCACGCTCCTGCTCCTGAACCATCCAGTCTGTGGTCGCGGCGCCATCATGCACCTCGCCCATTTTGTGACTTTTGCCAGTGTAAAACAGTACGCGCTCGGTGGTGGTGGTTTTACCAGCATCCACGTGAGCGACGATACCGATGTTACGGTAGCGACTAATCGGAGTAGTACGAGCCATAAAGCCCTCGCAAAATTAGTGAAGCTGAAATTAGAAGCGGTAGTGCGAGAAAGCTTTGTTAGCTTCGGCCATACGGTGCACGTCTTCACGCTTCTTAACAGCAGCACCTTTACCTTCGGCAGCGTCCAACAGTTCGCCAGCCAAACGCAGAGCCATAGACTTCTCGCCGCGCTTGCGGGCGAAGTCTACCAACCAGCGCATTGCCAGGGCGTTACGACGGGACGGACGAACTTCGACCGGAACCTGGTAAGTAGCACCGCCTACACGGCGCGACTTCACTTCGACCAGCGGAGCGATGGCGTCGAGAGCTTTCTCGAAGAGTTCCAGGGGATCGCTGTTCTTGCGTTCTTTAACCTTTTCCAGCGCGCCATAAACGATACGCTCGGCAACGGCTTTCTTGCCGCTTTCCATCACGTGGTTCATGAACTTGGCCAGAATTTGGCTTCCGTATTTTGGATCGTCAAGCACTTCGCGCTTGGCTGCTACGCGTCTTCTTGGCATGGATAAGCCCTCAAACGGTCTTCAGGTTAGCTCGGAACCATTACATCTGAAAGATGCAGGTCCGACCTTACTCTTATCGACTCAGAAAAAAAGAAATCTGCATTATTTACCGGAAACCGAAGACTACTTCGGCTTCTTGGTACCGTACTTCGAACGACCTTGGTTACGACCTTTAACGCCGGAAGTATCCAAAGAGCCGCGAACGGTGTGATAACGAACACCTGGCAAGTCTTTTACACGACCGCCACGAATCAGTACCACGCTGTGTTCTTGCAGGTTGTGACCTTCACCACCGATGTACGAGGAAACCTCGAAACCGTTGGTCAGGCGCACACGGCATACTTTACGCAGTGCCGAGTTAGGTTTTTTCGGCGTAGTTGTATACACACGGGTGCATACGCCACGACGTTGCGGGCAGTTTTGCAGCGCAGGTACGTCGGATTTCTCGACGATACGCTTACGCGGCTGACGTACCAGCTGGTTGATAGTTGCCATCTACTAGCTCCACTGTTGTCTTGCGACGCTATTGTCTTGCAAGAAAAGCAAAATGGCAGGAACGAATTCCCGCCAAATTTAGGGGTACAAGAGTCTAAAGAGGATCTTGTCCCCAGTCAAGGCAAGGCCCCGACCTTCCTGCTCATCAAACCCAGACAAAATGTCTCGATTCGATGAACGGAACGGCCGGGGCCCACCCTTCATCTACCGCAGAACTCAGTTACCGCTCGAGTTCAGCGCTTCGGTCAGTGCAGCTTCCACTTCACTGGCGCTTACGCGCAACGGCTTGTCAGCCTCACGGCGGCGCTTGCGCTCGCTGTGGTATGCCAAACCGGTACCTGCCGGGATCAGACGACCCACGACAACGTTTTCTTTCAGGCCGCGCAGGTAATCGCGCTTGCCGGTTACCGCTGCTTCGGTCAGTACGCGGGTGGTCTCTTGGAAAGAGGCCGCGGAGATGAACGATTCAGTCGACAACGACGCCTTGGTGATACCCAGCAGGACGCGAGTGAACTTGGACACGAACTTGTCTTCGTTGCCCAGACGCTCGTTCTCGGTCAGTACCTGCGTCAACTCCATCTGGTCGCCCTTGATGAAGGTGGAATCGCCAGACTCGGCAATTTCAACTTTACGCAACATCTGACGCAGGATGGTCTCGATGTGCTTGTCGTTGATTTTTACGCCTTGCAGACGGTAAACGTCCTGGATCTCGTTAACGATGTACTTGGCCAGCGCACTCACACCCAGCAGACGCAGGATGTCGTGTGGATCGCTAGGACCGTCGGAGATAACTTCGCCGCGGTTCACTTGCTCGCCTTCGAAGACGTTCAGGTGACGCCACTTTGGAATCAGCTCTTCGTACGGATCAGTACCGTCGTTCGGGGTAATAACCAGACGGCGCTTGCCTTTGGTTTCTTTACCGAACGCGATGGTGCCGCTGACTTCAGCCAGAATCGAGGCTTCTTTCGGACGACGGGCTTCGAACAAGTCAGCAACCCGTGGCAGACCACCGGTGATGTCTCGAGTTTTCGAAGTTTCTTGCGGAATACGAGCGATAACGTCACCGATCGCGATTTCCGCACCATCCGCTACACCGACCAGGGCGTTGGCTGGCAGGAAGTACTGAGCGGGTACGTCGGTACCCGGCAGCAGCAGATCCTTGCCATCCACACCTACCATCTTGACGGCTGGACGGATGTCCTTGCCGGCAGCTGGACGGTCTTTGGCGTCAAGTACTTCAATGTTGGTCATACCGGTCAATTCGTCAGTCTGACGCTTGATCGTGATGCCTTCTTCCATGCCCACGTAGGTCACGGTACCTTTCATTTCGGTAACGATTGGGTGAGTGTGCGGATCCCACTTGGCTACGATCGAGCCAGCGTCAACCTTGTCACCTTCTTTAACCGAAATCACGGCGCCGTACGGCAGCTTGTAGCGCTCACGCTCACGACCGAAGTCATCAGCGATGGCCAGCTCACCGGAACGCGATACCGCTACCAGGCAGCCATCTACGCGCTCAACGTGCTTCAGGTTGTGCAGACGGACAGTACCGCCATTCTTCACCTGAACGCTGTCAGCAGCGGAGGTCCGGCTTGCCGCACCACCGATGTGGAACGTACGCATGGTCAGCTGTGTACCCGGCTCACCGATCGACTGGGCAGCGATAACGCCGACAGCTTCACCGATGTTCACCTGGTGACCACGAGCCAGATCACGGCCGTAGCACTTGGCGCAGATACCGAAACGGGTTTCGCAGCTGATTGGCGAGCGCACGATCACTTCGTCGATGCTGTTCAGCTCGATGAATTCAACCCACTTCTCGTCAACCAGAGTGCCGGCAGGAACGATAACTTCCTCGGTGCCCGGCTTGAATACGTCACGGGCGATCACTCGACCCAGTACGCGCTCACCCAATGGCTCAACAACGTCGCCGCCTTCGATGTGCGGAGTCATCAGCAGACCGTGTTCGGTACCGCAGTCGACTTCAGTCACAACCAGGTCTTGCGCAACGTCTACCAGACGACGAGTCAGATAACCGGAGTTAGCTGTCTTCAAGGCGGTATCCGCCAGACCCTTACGAGCACCGTGAGTCGAGATGAAGTACTGAAGTACGCTCAAACCTTCACGGAAGTTCGCAGTAATCGGCGTTTCGATGATGGAACCGTCCGGCTTGGCCATCAGACCACGCATACCGGCCAGCTGACGGATCTGCGCAGCAGAACCCCGTGCACCGGAGTCGGCCATCATGTACATCGAGTTGAACGACTCTTGCTCAACCTCAACGCCGTGACGGTCGATAACCTTCTCTTTCGAGAGGTTGGACATCATCGCCTTGGACACTTCATCGTTAGCTTTCGACCAAAGGTCGATTACTTTGTTGTACTTCTCGCCCTGGGTTACCAGGCCGGAGGCGTACTGGCTTTCGATTTCTTTCACTTCATCGGTTGCAGCCGCGATGATGCGAGCTTTTTCATCCGGGATAACGAAGTCGTTAACACCGATGGAAACGCCGGAAATAGTCGAGTAAGCAAAACCGGTGTACATCAACTGGTCAGCGAAGATAACGGTCTCTTTCAAACCAACCACGCGGTAGCACTGGTTGATCAGCTTGGAGATCGCCTTTTTCTTCATTGGCAGGTTGACGACGTCGTACGACAGGCCTTTTGGCACAACCTGGAACAACAGCGCACGGCCGACAGTGGTGTCGACGATACGGGTGTTGGTCACGCTGCCGCCGTCACGGTCGTTAACGGTTTCGTTGATACGAACCTTGACCTTGGCGTGCAGAGCGGCTTCGCCGGCACGGAATACGCGGTCTACTTCCTGCAAGTCCGCGAATACACGACCTTCGCCCTTGGCGTTAATCGCTTCACGCGTCATGTAGTACAGACCCAATACAACGTCCTGCGACGGAACGATGATTGGCTCACCGTTGGCTGGCGACAGAATGTTGTTGGTCGACATCATCAACGCACGCGCTTCCAGCTGGGCTTCCAGCGTCAGCGGTACGTGCACGGCCATTTGGTCGCCGTCGAAGTCGGCGTTGTACGCAGCACAGACCAGAGGGTGCAGCTGGATAGCCTTACCTTCGATCAGTACCGGTTCAAACGCCTGGATGCCCAGACGGTGAAGGGTCGGTGCACGGTTGAGAAGCACCGGGTGTTCGCGGATAACTTCAGCGAGAACGTCCCACACTTCCGGCAGCTCGCGCTCAACCATCTTCTTGGCAGCTTTGATGGTGGTAGCGAGACCACGCATTTCCAGCTTGCCGAAAATGAACGGCTTGAACAGCTCGAGAGCCATTTTCTTCGGCAGACCGCACTGGTGCAGACGCAGGGTCGGACCTACGGTAATTACCGAACGACCCGAGTAGTCAACACGCTTACCGAGCAAGTTCTGACGGAAACGACCCTGCTTACCCTTGATCATGTCAGCCAGGGATTTCAGAGGACGCTTGTTGGAACCGGTGATAGCGCGACCACGACGGCCGTTGTCGAGCAAGGCGTCGACCGCTTCTTGCAACATACGCTTTTCGTTGCGCACGATGATGTCCGGAGCGGACAGATCAAGCAGGCGCTTCAAGCGGTTGTTACGGTTGATCACTCGACGGTACAGGTCGTTGAGGTCGGAAGTCGCGAAACGACCACCATCCAACGGTACCAGAGGACGCAGATCTGGCGGCAGAACCGGCAGAACGGTCAGCACCATCCACTCAGGAAGGTTGCCGGAGCCCAGGAAGGCTTCCATCAACTTCAGGCGCTTGGACAGTTTTTTGATCTTGGTTTCGGAGTTGGTTTGCGGAATTTCTTCGCGCAGACGGCCAATCTCGTGTTCCAGGTCGATAGCGTGCAGCAGTTCACGGACAGCTTCAGCACCCATGCGGGCATCAAAGTCGTCGCCGAACTCTTCCAGCGCTTCGAAGTACTGCTCATCGTTCAGCAGCTGACCTTTTTCCAGAGTGGTCATGCCCGGATCGATAACGACATAGCTCTCGAAGTAGAGAACGCGTTCGATATCACGCAGGGTCATGTCCATCAGCAAACCGATACGGGACGGCAGCGATTTCAGGAACCAGATGTGAGCAACTGGCGATGCCAGTTCGATGTGAGCCATGCGCTCGCGACGGACCTTGGCCAGTGCGACTTCAACGCCACACTTCTCACAGATCACACCGCGGTGCTTCAAGCGCTTGTACTTACCGCACAGGCACTCGTAATCCTTTACCGGGCCAAAGATTTTGGCGCAGAACAGGCCGTCACGCTCAGGCTTGAACGTACGGTAGTTGATGGTTTCCGGTTTTTTAACTTCACCGAACGACCACGAACGGATCATCTCAGGCGATGCCAATCCAATACGGATGGCGTCGAACTCTTCGACTTGACCCTGGTTTTTCAGCAAATTCAGTAGGTCTTTCAAGGCCTTTCCTCCTGGCGGAGCAGAGAGCGGGCCATACAGCCCCGCTCTCGATTCGCGTCACGTGTTATTCGGTTTCCAGATCGATATCGATGCCGAGGGAACGAATTTCTTTGATCAACACGTTGAAGGACTCGGGCATGCCCGGCTCCATACGGTGATCGCCGTCCACGATGTTTTTGTACATCTTGGTACGACCGTTCACATCGTCCGACTTCACTGTGAGCATTTCTTGCAGAGTGTATGCCGCGCCGTAGGCTTCCAGCGCCCAGACCTCCATCTCCCCGAAACGCTGACCACCGAACTGCGCCTTACCACCCAGCGGCTGCTGGGTAACCAGGCTGTAAGAACCGGTAGAACGAGCGTGCATCTTGTCGTCTACCAAGTGGTTCAGCTTCAGCATGTACATGTAGCCAACGGTAACCGGACGCTCGAACTTGTTGCCGGTACGGCCATCAGTCAGCACCATCTGGCCGCTGTCTGGCAGGTCTGCCAAACGAAGCATTGCCTTGATTTCGCTTTCCTTGGCACCGTCGAACACCGGGGTAGCCATTGGCACACCGCCGCGAAGGTTCTTCGCCAGATCCAGGATTTCCTGATCGGAGAAGTCATCCAGGCTTTCTTGACGACCGCCAATTTCGTTGTAGATCTCATGCAGGAACTTACGCAGGTCAGCGACCTTGCGTTGTTCTTCAATCATGAGGTTGATCTTCTCGCCCAGACCTTTGGCTGCGAGGCCCAGGTGAGTTTCGAGAATCTGACCAACGTTCATACGCGAAGGTACGCCCAACGGGTTGAGGACCACATCCACCGGGGTGCCATTGGCATCGTACGGCATGTCTTCAACCGGCATGATCACGGAGACCACACCTTTGTTACCGTGACGACCAGCCATCTTGTCACCCGGCTGGATGCGACGGCGGATTGCCAGGTAAACCTTGACGATTTTCAGCACGCCTGGAGCCAGGTCATCGCCCTGCTGCAGTTTGCGCTTCTTGTCTTCGAACTTGTCGTCCAGCAGACGACGGCGATCGATGATGTAGGCCTGAGCTTTTTCAAGCTGCTCGTTCAGAGCATCTTCAGCCATACGCAGCTTGAACCACTGACCATGCTCAAGACCGTCCAGGATTTCATTGGTGATTTCCTGACCTTTCTTCAGACCGGCACCGCCTTCGGCAATGCGGCCAACCAGAGCAGAGCGCAGACGTTCGAAGGTAGCGCCTTCAACGATACGGAACTCTTCGTTCAGATCCTTGCGGATCTCGTCCAGCTGGGTCTTCTCGATCGACAGTGCACGAGCATCACGCTCAACGCCGTCACGGGTGAAGACCTGCACGTCGATAACAGTACCTTTGGTACCGGTAGGTACGCGCAGGGAAGTGTCTTTAACGTCGCTGGCTTTTTCACCGAAGATTGCACGCAACAGCTTCTCTTCCGGAGTCAGCTGGGTCTCGCCTTTCGGAGTGACCTTACCTACCAGAATGTCGCCAGCGCCAACTTCAGCACCTACGTAAACGATACCGGCTTCGTCCAGTTTGTTCAGTGCAGCTTCACCCACGTTCGGGATGTCTGCAGTGATCTCTTCAGGCCCAAGCTTGGTGTCACGTGCCACACAGGTCAGTTCCTGGATGTGGATCGTGGTAAAGCGATCTTCTTGAACAACTCGTTCCGACAGGCAGATGGAGTCTTCGAAGTTGTAACCGTTCCAGGCCATGAACGCGATGCGCATGTTCTGGCCCAACGCCAGTTCACCCATATCGGTGGACGGGCCGTCAGCCATGATGTCGCTGCGCTGTACACGGTCACCCTTGCGAACCAGCGGACGCTGGTTAATGCAAGTGTTCTGGTTGGAGCGGGTGTATTTGGTCAGGTTGTAGATGTCGACACCGGCTTCGCCAGTTTCAACTTCATCATCAGCAACGCGAACAACGATACGGCTGGCATCAACAGAGTCGATCACGCCGCCACGACGAGCCACGACGCAAACGCCGGAGTCACGAGCTACGTTACGCTCCATGCCGGTACCTACCAGCGGCTTGTCAGCGCGCAGGGTTGGTACAGCTTGACGCTGCATGTTGGAACCCATCAACGCACGGTTGGCGTCATCGTGTTCCAGGAACGGGATCAGCGACGCTGCAACCGAAACAACCTGCTTCGGCGAAACGTCCATCAAGGTGACGTCTTCCGGCGCCTTGACGGTGAATTCGTTCAAGTGACGAACAGCTACCAGCTCGTCGATCAGCACTTTCTTGTCGTTCATCGTGGCCGAAGCCTGAGCGATCACGTGATCAGCTTCTTCGATGGCGGACAGGAAAACGATCTCGTCGGTCACCAGTGCGTCTTTCACCACACGGTACGGGCTCTCGAGGAAGCCGTACTGGTTGGTGCGCGCATAGGCAGCCAGGGAGTTGATCAGACCAATGTTCGGACCTTCCGGTGTCTCAATCGGGCATACACGGCCGTAGTGAGTCGGGTGTACGTCACGAACTTCAAAGCCGGCACGCTCACGCGTCAGACCGCCCGGGCCCAGTGCAGAAACACGGCGCTTGTGGGTGATCTCGGACAGCGGGTTGTTCTGGTCCATGAACTGGGACAGCTGGCTCGAACCGAAGAACTCTTTCACCGCCGCAGCCACTGGCTTGGCGTTGATCAGGTCTTGCGGCATCAGGCCTTCGCTTTCAGCCATCGACAGACGCTCTTTGACCGCACGCTCAACACGTACCAGGCCAACGCGGAACTGGTTTTCAGCCATTTCGCCTACGCAGCGAACACGACGGTTACCCAGGTGGTCGATGTCATCGACGATGCCTTTACCGTTACGGATGTCGACCAAGGTCTTCAGCACGGCAACGATGTCTTCTTTGCACAACACGCCCGAACCTTCGATCTCGGTACGACCGATACGACGGTTGAACTTCATCCGGCCGACCGCAGACAGGTCATAGCGCTCAGGGCTGAAGAACAGGTTGTTGAACAGAGTCTCGGCAGCGTCTTTGGTTGGCGGCTCGCCTGGACGCATCATGCGATAGATTTCGACCAGCGCTTCCAGTTGGTTGCTGGTGGAGTCGATCTTCAGCGTGTCGGAGACGAACGGACCGCAGTCGATATCGTTGGTGTACAACGTTTCGATACGGACAACCTGGCCCTTGGCAACTTTTGCCAGGATTTCAGTGGTCAGCTCGGTGTTGCACTCAGCAATGATTTCGCCGGTAGCCGGATGCACGATAGCCTTGGCCGTTGTGCGACCCAGGACATAGTCCAGAGGCATAACGAGCTCTTTGACACCGGCTTTTTCCAGCTGGTTGATATGACGAGCAGTGATACGACGACCCTGCTCAACAATCACCTTGCCTTTGTCATCGGTAATGTCGATGGCCGCGATTTCACCGCGCAGACGCTGTGGAACCAGCTCCAGGCTGATGCTCTCACCCTGAACGTGGAACACGTTGGTGGTGTAGAACGCGTCCAGCACTTGCTCAGTGGTATAACCCAGCGCGCGCAGCAATACCGATGCAGGCAGCTTGCGACGACGGTCAATACGCACGAACACGCAGTCTTTCGGGTCGAACTCGAAGTCCAACCACGAACCACGGTAAGGAATGATACGCGCGGAATAAAGCAGCTTACCGGAGCTGTGCGTCTTGCCGCGGTCGTGGTCAAAGAACACGCCCGGGGAACGGTGCAGCTGGGAAACAATTACACGCTCGGTACCGTTGATTACGAAGGTACCGTTTTCAGTCATCAGGGGGATTTCACCCATGTAGACTTCTTGCTCTTTGATGTCCTTGATCGCTTTGTTCGACGATTCTTTGTCGAAAATGATCAAACGAACTTTTACCCGCAAAGGTACGGCGTACGTTACGCCACGCAACACGCATTCTTTGACATCAAATGCCGGCTCGCCCAAGCGATAACCGACGTACTCCAGCGCAGCATTGCCGGAGTAGCTGATGATCGGGAAAACGGATTTGAAGGCCGCATGCAGGCCCACGTCGCGGAACTGATCTTTAGTCGCTCCCGCCTGCAAGAATTCACGATACGAATCCAGCTGGATTGCCAGAAGGTACGGCACATCCATGACGTCCGGCAACTTGCTAAAGTCCTTGCGGATACGTTTTTTCTCAGTATATGAGTAAGCCATCAGCGTTCCCCAGCTTGGTCACCTGCTTGTTTGGCCTCTCCCGACGGGAGCAGCCAGAAAATCGTGCAAACCCCTTGGTTTGCTCCACCGCACAGGGTGGTTACAGCACGTTAAAGGCACCAACCTAGTCGGCTGCCAATAACGGAAAAAGGCCGGTGGCAAGAGCCACCAGCCATCAGCCTCAGCTTAACGCTTGGGCTGGAGACGCAAGGTCGATGCTTACTTCAGCTCGACTTTAGCGCCTGCTTCTTCCAAGGTAGCCTTGGCTTTGTCAGCTGCTTCTTTAGCAACAGCTTCCAGGACCATAGCTGGAGCGCCGTCAACTACTGCCTTGGCTTCTTTCAAGCCCAGACCAGTCAGTTCACGAACAGCCTTGATCACGTTAACTTTCTTCTCGCCAGCTTCCAGCAGCATAACGTTGAATTCAGTTTGCTCTTCAACAACAGCAGCGGCAGCAGCAGGACCAGCAGAAGCAGCAGCAGCAGAAACGCCGAACTTCTCTTCCATTGCTTTGATCAGTTCAACGATTTCCAGAACGGATTTTTCGCCGATTGCTTCGATGATTTGGTCGTTAGTCAGAGACATGACTATAAATTCCTGTATTGGGGTGACAGCCTACGCGGCCATCGAAATAAACAATAAACGCTGAAAGGAGTAGCCGAGCCTTAGGCTGCAGCAGCTTCTTTCTGGTCGCGAAGTGCCGCCAGAGTACGAGCCAATTTGCTGGTAGCGCCTTGAATCACGCTCATCAGCTGAGAAATTGCTTCGTCACGGGTCGGCAGACTTGCCAGTACGTCGATCTGATTAGCTGCGAGGAACTTGCCCTCGAACGCAGCTGCCTTGATCTCGAACTTATCCTGACCTTTTGCGAACTCTTTGAAGATACGAGCAGCAGCGCCCGGATGTTCTTGCGAGAAAGCAATCAAGGTCGGGCCAGTGAACACGTCGTTGAGGACACTGTATTCAGTGTCAGCAACAGCGCGCTTGAGCAGGGTGTTACGTACAACACGTACGTAAACGCCAGCTTCACGAGCCTCTTTACGGAGTCCGGTCATAGCGCCTACTGTCACACCGCGGGCATCAGCCACAACAGCGGACAGGGCAACTTTGGCAGCCTCGTTGACTTCAGCGACGATGGCCTTCTTGTCTTCGAGTTTAATTGCCACGGGTTTAACTCCTGCTTGTTACCGTTTCATCTGGCCGAGGCCCGATGTCGTTTTGGTGTCTGATTCGGTAAGGAACCGGGAGCACCATCTGCGTAGGCTTGAGGTTTAAGACTTGCGTCGCCTACGGTCTTGGATAGCCCCCGCCAGGCAGGGACCCCAATCTTTCAATTGGCGCATTTGACTGCGCCAATGTTGTCTTACGCGTCCAGGGAACCCTGGTCGATGACCAGGCCCGGGCCCATAGTGGTGCTCAGGGTTACGCGCTTAACATAAATACCTTTCGAAGAAGCTGGCTTGATACGCTTCAGATCAGCGATCAGGGCTTCAACGTTTTCCTTCAGCTGAACGGCGTCGAAGCCGATCTTGCCAACGGAAGTGTGGATGATACCGTTTTTGTCGGTGCGATAACGAACCTGACCAGCCTTCGCGTTCTTAACAGCGGTGGCTACGTCTGGAGTTACAGTACCAACCTTAGGGTTAGGCATCAGGCCGCGTGGGCCCAGGATCTGACCCAACTGACCAACAACACGCATTGCGTCCGGGGATGCAATAACTACGTCGTAGTTCAGGTCGCCGCCTTTCATTTCGGCAGCCAGGTCGTCCATACCAACGCGATCAGCGCCGGCAGCCAGAGCAGCTTCAGCAGCTGGACCCTGAGTGAACACAGCTACACGTACAGTCTTGCCAGTGCCGTGTGGCAGCACAGTAGCGCTACGAACAACCTGGTCAGATTTACGTGGGTCTACGCCCAGGTTTACGGCGATGTCAAACGACTCGCTGAATTTTACAGTCGACAGCTCAGCCAGCAAAGCAGCAGCGTCTACAAAATTGTAAGACTTGCCAGCTTCGATTTTACCGGCGATTGCCTTTTGACGCTTGGTCAGCTTAGCCATTACACACCCTCCACGTTAAGGCCCATGCTACGAGCAGAACCGGCGATAGTACGCACGGCTGCTTCCATATCAGCTGCAGTCAGATCCGCGTTTTTGGTTTTCGCGATTTCTTCCAGCTGAGCACGAGTTACAGTGCCAACCTTAACGGTGTTTGGACGAGCGGAACCGCTAGTCAGACCAGCAGCCTTCTTCAGCAGAACCGAAGCAGGGGTCGACTTGGTTTCGAACGTGAAGCTACGGTCGCTGTATACAGTGATGATCACTGGAGTCGGCAGGCCTGGCTCAATACCCTGAGTACGGGCGTTGAAAGCCTTGCAGAATTCCATGATGTTCACGCCGTGCTGACCCAGAGCCGGGCCAACAGGTGGGCTTGGGTTGGCCTGAGCGGCCTTCACTTGCAGCTTGATGTAAGCGGTAATCTTCTTAGCCATGAGGCACTCCAATTACGGGTTCAATCGCCTAAAGAGGCTCCCCGGTTACTTGCGCGTTTATCCCAGTGACGACAAAACCCCACAGCCGAAGCCATGGGGTTGGGATTCGTGTTTAACTAGACCTTTTCGACCTGGCTAAACTCTAGCTCTACCGGAGTAGAGCGACCGAAAATGAGCACCGCCACTTGAATGCGGCTCTTTTCGTAGTTAACTTCTTCAACCGTGCCGTTAAAGTCGGCAAACGGACCGTCGGTAACACGGACGACTTCGCCCGGCTCGAACAGCGTTTTCGGCTTGGGCTTGTCGCTGCCATCGGCTACGCGACGCAGAATTGCTTCTGCTTCTTTATCAGTGATCGGTGCCGGTTTATCAGCAGTACCACCAATGAAGCCCATGACGCGCGGAGTGTCCTTGACCAAGTGCCAAGTCCCTTCGCTCATGTCCATTTGAACCAGCACATAACCAGGGAAGAATTTGCGCTCGCTTTTGCGTTTCTGGCCATTACGCATTTCAACCACTTCTTCAGTGGGAACCAGAATTTCGCCGAAGCCTTCTTCCATGCCTGCCAGCTTAATACGCTCTATCAGAGAGCGCATAACATGCTTTTCGTAACCCGAATAAGCATGCACTACGTACCAACGCTTAGCCACGGGACACCCTTAGCCAACAATCAAGGAAACGAGCCAGCCGAGCAGGGAATCTAAACCCCACAACAGCAACGCCATAACAAGAACAACAGCCACCACGATCAACGTGGTCTGCGTAGTTTCTTGGCGAGTTGGCCATACGACTTTACGAATCTCAGTACGAGCTTCCTTTACCAGGACAGCGAACGACTTGCCTTTTGCCGTCTGCAAGCCCACATAGGCAGCAACAGCAGCGATCACAAGAAGTGCAATGACGCGATACAGGATCGGCGAACCAGAATAATACTGATTCCCAACAACGCCAACCACCACAAGAGCAACCACTACAAGCCACTTGAGGAGATCGAAGCGAGAGCCTTGAACTTCAGCCTTGGGAGTCATCTAAGAGGATCCTGTGAAAAGAAAGCCAGACGCAGTGAGGCGAATCTGGCAGGTCAGGAGGGAATCGAACCCCCAACCTACGGTTTTGGAGACCGTCGCTCTGCCAATTGAGCTACTGACCTAAAACATTATCGAGCCGCCGATTATGCCGACCCGAGAGAGACTTTTCAACCATCAATGCAATTACTTTTGCCGACAACCCAAAAACAGATCAATCAACACTGCAGGAAGCTGTATGCAAGCGACCCACGACAGCAATTACGAACCGGAGCAGCAGCACCAGAATCGGCACCACCAGCAAACACCCCAGACAGGCTATTAAGCCTGTTAAAACAAAGGCAGATATTTTCATATCTGCCTTGTTATATGGAGCTCTTGAGCGGATTTGAACCGCTGACCTCACCCTTACCAAGGGTGTGCTCTACCAACTGAGCTACAAGAGCAAAACACGTTGCGAAAACAGCTAGACTGGAGCGGGTGGCGGGAATCGAACCCGCATCATTAGCTTGGAAGGCTAAGGTTCTACCACTAAACTACACCCGCAAATCTTGCTGCTCTAGCTTGAATATGGTGGAGGGGGAAGGATTCGAACCTTCGAAGTCGTAGACGTCAGATTTACAGTCTGATCCCTTTGGCCGCTCGGGAACCCCTCCTGAGCTGGCTAGAATTCTACATCATTCTAACCTGGTGTCAACCACTTTCTTCAATTAAATCAGGAAGTTAGCAACTTGACTCGCTTCACACCTAGTAGCCTGTTTGGCGTTCACTGTGGAGCGGGCGCCATTCTATGCAAACTATCGGGTACCTGCAAGCCCTCACAGCGCATTTTTTTGTATTTTAAGCCATTGAATTCATTAACAAGGTTCTGCAAAACCATTTCACTCGCCGCAGGAGTGGCTTGCGGGCCGATCTTGAGGGCATAGCCCGGCATTTCAGGCTGCTGCGCTTCAACTTGCACGGATGGCATCCCCATATCAGACAACCTGCGCTGCAGGCTGTGCAGTTGCTCTTCAGTCGGTAAATTGCCGAGTAACAGGCATTGCGCACCCTGCACCTGAACGACGGGGGCTGCAGCCTCGCCAGCCCCAGGTCGCGCCTCGCTAAGCAGGCGTATACCCTGTTGACTGCCCTTGTATAAAGACAAGGAAACCACTTCTTTGGCCCTCAGCGGCGCCTCTTGCTGATGCCATATGTAATAAAAGACATTCAGAACAACCAGCAGCAGAAACAGCCAACGCATAGAAACCTCAAGGAAGGGGACACACTACCGCCAAACCGACAAATACCAGGTCTTGCACCACGCGAGCGTCTGGAACCATATCCCTCACCAGACTCGCGTCACCTCCGGTCAGGAAAACCTCAAAGTCCTCCCCCCAGTACTCGCGCGCCAACTCCAGCTGGGTCAGCACAAAGCCCCGCATCATCAGCAAGCAGCCGCGCTCCACCGCCTCAACCGTCGTTCGCCCAGGCTTACGCTGGAGCAACGCCTGCTCGGCAGACAGGTCGTCATACCTGATACGCCGGGTATGGGTACGCAGCTGATCGCGCATCAAGGGCATGCCCGGGCAAATAAACCCGCCCAGGTGCTGACCATCAGCCGCAACAAAGTCCGCCGTTACCGCCGTGCCGAAATCCAGCACCAGGCACGCATTCTTGGCCAGTTCAAAAGCGCCTACGACTGCGAGCCAGCGATCGAGCCCCAAACGGGCAAATTCTTCATAACCGTTGCTGACACCTGCCACACTTCTTGCAGGTTGTGCGCACTGCGCGACAACCCCGAAGGTCGTGATGATGGAGGCGACCAGGCTCGATGTCTCATCATCACTGCGCACACTCACCAAACGGCAGTGGGTTATGTTCAAACCCGGAATAGCCAATACCGCGGCCAGCAGCGCGGCATCAGAGTCGACCACACCCCCGCCTACAGCCACTCCAGCCTCAAGGGCGCGCCACTTTATAAAACTGTTGCCACAGTCCATCTCAAGAATCATGGCGCAACCTCAAGCTAAGCTCACCACCGCTGTACACTTTTTCTTCACCATTGACTCTCATGCGCAGTGCGCCCTGCTGATCAATCCCCAGGACAGTGCCATCTACCTGATGCACACCAGCTATCAGGGATACTTCACGCCCCTGCCACAAATGATTTTGCTCCCACTGCGCCTGTATCGCCGAGAAACCCTCGGTAGCATGGCGTTTGAGGTACTCAAGCAGGCTATCGTTGAGCCTGGCAATCAGTGCATTACGGTTTACCAGATGACCTGACTCAAGATATACCGAGGTCCAGGCCTGATCGACCTCGCTGGCCAGGCGCATATTGACGTTGATGCCGATACCCAGCACCACATGGCATACATCCGCCGGGTCCCCGACCAACTCAAGCAAGATGCCGGCAATTTTCTTGTTGCCCACCAGCACGTCATTTGGCCATTTGAGGCCTGCATCGGTGATACCGACACCCCGAAGCGCGCTCAACACTGCCAGGCCAACCACAAGGCTAAGCCCCTCAAGCTGACGCATCCCCCCGTCCATGCGCAGGACCAGGCTGTAGTAGATATTTTCTGCGAATGGGCTGACCCACTTGCGGCCTCTGCGTCCACGACCGGCCGTTTGTCGCTCAGCCGTGACCACAAACGGCGCCGCAGCCCCACGGTCAATCGCGCGCAATGCCTCGGCATTGGTGGAATCGAGTGAATGATGAATCAAGACAGGCCAGGGACTGGAGTCCAACTGCTCCTGCTCAAGAAGCTCCAGCGGTGTAGCCAACTGATAGCCACGACCACGAACTTTATGAATAGACAGGTTCAGATCCGCCTCCAGGTGCTGCAACTGCTTCCACACTGCACTGCGACTAACGCCAAGTGCTGCGCCAAGCGCTTGCCCTGAATGGAATCGACCATCTTTGAGGAGTTTCAACAACGTCAGCATGCAAGTATCGCCTCACAATGAGGCACGCATAATAGCCATGAGCGGAGCCATTGCATAGAAACCCCGAGTCACCACAAGCCAGAACGCGCACTCAATGACGTTAACAAGAAAGGGCCGCGCCCCGAATTTCTGCGCACAATAACAAACCCCCTGTCTGCGTGAGCAGACAGGGGGTTTGGAATTTAATCTTGACGATGACCTACTCTCACATGGGGAAACCCCACACTACCATCGGCGATGCATCGTTTCACTACTGAGTTCGGGATGGGATCAGGTGGTTCCAATGCTCTATGGTCGTCAAGAAATTCGGTAGCCAGGTCGTTTGCCTTGCGGCGCACGCTCCAGCGAATGGGTATGTAATAGTTGGTGTTTTGTGAACCGCAAACTTTCGGTTTGTATCGTCTTCACACACCGCAATTCGCTCTAAGCAAATTGCTTGGGTGTTATATGGTCAAGCCTCACGGGCAATTAGTATTGGTTAGCTCAACGCCTCACAGCGCTTACACACCCAACCTATCAACGTCGTAGTCTTCGACGGCCCTTTAGGGAACTCAAGGTTCCAGTGAGATCTCATCTTGAGGCAAGTTTCCCGCTTAGATGCTTTCAGCGGTTATCTTTCCCGAACATAGCTACCCGGCAATGCCACTGGCGTGACAACCGGAACACCAGAGGTTCGTCCACTCCGGTCCTCTCGTACTAGGAGCAGCCCCTCTCAAATCTCAAACGTCCACGGCAGATAGGGACCGAACTGTCTCACGACGTTCTAAACCCAGCTCGCGTACCACTTTAAATGGCGAACAGCCATACCCTTGGGACCGGCTTCAGCCCCAGGATGTGATGAGCCGACATCGAGGTGCCAAACACCGCCGTCGATATGAACTCTTGGGCGGTATCAGCCTGTTATCCCCGGAGTACCTTTTATCCGTTGAGCGATGGCCCTTCCATACAGAACCACCGGATCACTAAGACCTACTTTCGTACCTGCTCGACGTGTCTGTCTCGCAGTCAAGCGCGCTTTTGCCTTTATACTCTACGACCGATTTCCGACCGGTCTGAGCGCACCTTCGTACTCCTCCGTTACTCTTTAGGAGGAGACCGCCCCAGTCAAACTACCCACCATACACTGTCCTCGATCCGGATAACGGACCTGAGTTAGAACCTCAAAGTTGCCAGGGTGGTATTTCAAGGTTGGCTCCACGCAGACTGGCGTCCACGCTTCAAAGCCTCCCACCTATCCTACACAAGCAAATTCAAAGTCCAGTGCAAAGCTATAGTAAAGGTTCACGGGGTCTTTCCGTCTAGCCGCGGATACACTGCATCTTCACAGCGATTTCAATTTCACTGAGTCTCGGGTGGAGACAGCGCCGCCATCGTTACGCCATTCGTGCAGGTCGGAACTTACCCGACAAGGAATTTCGCTACCTTAGGACCGTTATAGTTACGGCCGCCGTTTACCGGGGCTTCGATCAAGAGCTTCGCGTTAGCTAACCCCATCAATTAACCTTCCGGCACCGGGCAGGCGTCACACCCTATACGTCCACTTTCGTGTTTGCAGAGTGCTGTGTTTTTAATAAACAGTCGCAGCGGCCTGGTATCTTCGACCGACAGGGGCTTACGCAGTAAATGCTTCACCTCCATCGGCGCACCTTCTCCCGAAGTTACGGTGCCATTTTGCCTAGTTCCTTCACCCGAGTTCTCTCAAGCGCCTTGGTATTCTCTACCCAACCACCTGTGTCGGTTTGGGGTACGGTTCCTGGTTACCTGAAGCTTAGAAGCTTTTCTTGGAAGCATGGCATCAACCACTTCGTGTTCTAAAAGAACACTCGTCATCAGCTCTCGGCCTTAGAATCCCGGATTTACCTAAGATTCCAGCCTACCACCTTAAACTTGGACAACCAACGCCAAGCTGGCCTAGCCTTCTCCGTCCCTCCATCGCAATAACCAGAAGTACAGGAATATTAACCTGTTTTCCATCGACTACGCTTTTCAGCCTCGCCTTAGGGACCGACTAACCCTGCGTCGATTAACGTTGCGCAGGAAACCTTGGTCTTTCGGCGTGGGT
>NZ_CP016849.1:3782500-4440000 GCF_001703595.1 Pseudomonas sp. TMW 2.1634 | reverse complement strand
GCAGTTCCCAGGTTGAGCCCGGGGATTTCACATTCAACTTAACAAACCACCTACGCGCGCTTTACGCCCAGTAATTCCGATTAACGCTTGCACCCTCTGTATTACCGCGGCTGCTGGCACAGAGTTAGCCGGTGCTTATTCTGTCGGTAACGTCAAGACACTAACGTATTAGGTTAATGCCCTTCCTCCCAACTTAAAGTGCTTTACAATCCGAAGACCTTCTTCACACACGCGGCATGGCTGGATCAGGCTTTCGCCCATTGTCCAATATTCCCCACTGCTGCCTCCCGTAGGAGTCTGGACCGTGTCTCAGTTCCAGTGTGACTGATCATCCTCTCAGACCAGTTACGGATCGTAGCCTTGGTGAGCCATTACCTCACCAACTAGCTAATCCGACCTAGGCTCATCTGATAGCGCAAGGCCCGAAGGTCCCCTGCTTTCTCCCGTAGGACGTATGCGGTATTAGCGTCCGTTTCCGAACGTTATCCCCCACTATCAGGCAGATTCCTAGGTATTACTCACCCGTCCGCCGCTCTCAAGAGAAGCAAGCTTCTCTCTACCGCTCGACTTGCATGTGTTAGGCCTGCCGCCAGCGTTCAATCTGAGCCATGATCAAACTCTTCAGTTCAAACATCTTTGGGTTTTTAAGAAACCCTAAACTTGGCTCAGCAATCGTTGTTTACATCTTTGATTTCTCGCGGAGTAACTTGTGATGCTGATAATCTTGTTGACTATCAGTCTGACTCCACAAGCACCCACACGAATTGCTTGATTCAATTGTTAAAGAGCGGTTGGTTTAGCTTTCGCTGAACCGAGGCGCGCATTCTACAGCAGCCTCTGTTGCTGTCAAGCGGTTATTTTAAGATGTTTTCAAAGTTTCCTCTGTAACATCAACCACTTGCGCTTTCGATCTCTCGTTAGCGGGAGGCGAATTCTACAGCGTTACACGCTGCTGTCAACACCTCATTTCCTGCTTCGGTGACTTGAAGCTGGTACCGCCGAAAACTCATCCAACTCATTGAAACTCAAGGAGTTTTCCGTTTCGACTGCGCCGGAAGTGGGGCGAATTATAGACAGTTACAAATGCGAGTCAAGGGTTAATTGAGCAAGCCTATCAATTAACCCCCAAACCCCGACCTTACTCGGCTTTCAGCGTGATTCGTGCGAAAGCCTTCTTGCCGGCCTGACACACATGGGTCGAACCCAGTGCATATATATAGGTGCGATCAACCACTTCGCCATCGATACGCACACCACCCGAACCCAGCAGGTCGCGGGCCACTGCCGAGTTCTTCACCAGGCCTGCCTTATTAAGGACAGCTGCAATCGGCATATCTTCAGTAGCCGTCAGCTCGATCTCCGGCAGATCATCAGGCAGCTCGCCATCCTTCATGCGGTTACCGGCACCACGGTGGGCATTGGCAGCAGCCTCTTCACCGTGGAAACGGGCGACAATCTCTTCGGCCAGCTTGATCTTGATATCGCGAGGGTTGGCACCGGCCTCGACTTGCGCCTTGAATTCGTTGATCTCATCAATGGAACGGAAGCTCAACAATTCAAAGTAGCGCCACATCAAGGCATCAGGAATGGAAACCAGCTTGCTGTACATCACGCCTGGTGCTTCCTGGATCCCGACATAGTTGCCCAGGGACTTGGACATCTTCTTGACGCCATCCAGGCCTTCAAGCAAAGGCATGGTCACAATGCACTGCGCTTCCTGACCGTAACCGCGCTGCAACTCGCGCCCCATCAGCAAGTTGAACTTCTGGTCAGTACCGCCCAACTCGACGTCCGCCTTGAGCGCAACCGAGTCATAGCCCTGTACCAGCGGATATAGGAACTCGTGAATGGCGATAGGCTGATTGGTGGTATAGCGCTTGTCGAAGTCGTCGCGCTCAAGCATGCGGGCAACTGTGTATTGGGAAGTCAGGCGAATGAAGTCGGCAGGCCCCATCTGATCCATCCAGGTGGAGTTGAATGCCACCTCGGTTTTTGCCGGATCAAGAATCTTGAACACCTGTGTCTTGTAAGTCTCGGCATTCTCGAGCACCTGCTCACGCGTCAGCGGTGGACGCGTTGCACTTTTACCACTCGGATCACCGATCATTCCGGTGAAATCACCAATCAGGAAGATCACCTGATGGCCCAGTTCCTGAAACTGGCGCAGCTTGTTGATAAGTACGGTATGACCCAAGTGCAGATCGGGCGCCGTAGGGTCGAATCCGGCCTTGATACGCAACGGCTGGCCGCGCTTGAGTTTCTCGACCAATTCAGACTCGACCAGTACCTCTTCGGCACCCCGCTTTATTAGCGCTAGCTGCTCTTCAACCGACTTCATATCAGACCCGTAAGGCTCAAATTCAAAGGGAACCAACGATACAAGATCAGGGACTAATTACAAGTTCCGGCGGGCATACGGCTGACTATCCGCGCGCGAATAGCTCGCAGACTTGCTTCAAGGGCGATTTGGTTATATTTTATACAGTTATTTCATATTCAATGTGTCAGTCATCTTTTCCAATTCATCCTTATCTCAAAGTCAAAATCATCTATGACCAGTCAACCGCCTAAAGCGCCACCGCTTTATCCGAAGACCCACCTGCTTGCCGCAAGTGGTATCGCCGCCCTCTTAAGCCTGGCCTTGCTGGTATTTCCCTCCAGCGAAGTAGAAGCCAAAAGAACGACCCTGAATCTGGAGCTGGAAACCCCAGCAGAACAACTGACACAAGAACAAGACGCTTCCGAACTCGTTCAAGCCACAAATGAAGCGAATCCATCGCCATTTGCCCAGATCGAACAGCAGGACAGCGCACCGGTAGCGACCGCCACGGTCGAGCCTGAAGCGGCGCCCGCCCCCAGCCACCGTGAAGTGATTGTCAGCAAGGGTGATACGCTCTCAACCCTGTTCCAGAAGGTCGGCCTGCCCGCGACCTCCGTCCACGAAGTACTGGCAAGCGACAAACAAGCCAAGCAGTTCAGCCAGCTCAAGCACGGCCAGAAACTCGAATTTGAAATGAGCCCCGACGGCCAGCAGTTGAACAAGCTGCACAGCCAGGTCAGCGACCTTGAGACCATCACCCTCAACAAAACCGCCAAAGGCTATACCTTTCGCCGCGTAACGGCCCAGCCAACCATGCGCTCGGCATATGCGCACGGCGTGATCAGCAGCTCCCTGTCTGTTTCGGGCCAGCGCGCGGGCTTGCCGCACAGCACCACGATGGATATGGCCAAGGTGTTCGGCTACGACATCGACTTTGCTCAGGACATTCGCCCAGGCGACCAGTTTGAAGTGATCTATGAGCAGAAAGTGATCAACGGCAAAACCGTTGGCACCGGCAATATCCTCTCTGCACGCTTCACCAACCGCGGCAAAACCTTCACTGCCGTGCGTTACACCAACAAGCAGGGAATCAGCAATTACTACACCGCTGATGGCAACAGCATGCGCAAGGCATTTATCCGCACCCCCGTAGACTTTGCCCGCATCAGCTCGCGCTTCTCCTCGGGCCGCAAGCACCCGATCCTGAACAAGATCCGCGCCCACAAAGGTGTGGATTACGCAGCACCGCGCGGTACCCCGATCAAGGCGACCGGAGATGGCAAAGTGCTTTTGGCCGGCCGTCGCGGCGGTTACGGCAACACCATCATCATTCAGCACGGCAACACTTACCGTACGCTTTACGGGCACATGCAAGGCTTTGCCAAGGGCGTGAAAACCGGCGGTTCGGTCAAGCAGGGCCAGGTAATCGGCTATATCGGTACCACCGGCCTTTCGACTGGCCCGCACTTGCACTACGAGTTCCAGGTTAACGGCGTACACGTTGACCCGCTGGGCCAGAAGCTGCCGATGGCCGACCCTATCGCCAAAGCAGAGCGCACCCGCTTCCTGCAGCAGAGCCAGCCATTGATGGCGCGCATGAACCAGGAAAAGGCCACCCTTCTGGCCTCGAGCAAGCGCTAAGCCATGGCCCTCTATATAGGTGTGATGTCCGGAACCAGCCTGGACGGTATGGACATCGCCCTTATCGAACTGGGCCATAGCATCGAACTACGCGCTACCCATTACATCCCCATGCCGCAAGCTCTGCGTAGCGAGCTGCTTGGCTTGTGCGCCAGCGGCCAGGATGAAGTGGCTCGCTGTGCAATCGCGGAAAACCACTGGGTCGAACTGGCCGCGCAGGGCGTCAACACGCTCCTGGCACAACAGCATCTGTCCCCGGCAGATATACGCGCAATAGGCAGCCATGGCCAAACCATTCGCCATGAGCCCGCCCGGGGCTTTACCGTGCAGATCGGTAATCCGGCGCTGCTGGCCGAATTGACCAACATCTGCGTCGTCGGTGACTTTCGACGTCGCGATGTGGCTGCCGGCGGCCAGGGCGCGCCTCTGGTTCCAGCCTTCCATGAAGCCTTGTTTACCGATGAGAGTGGCAACAGAGCAGTACTCAACGTAGGCGGCTTCAGCAACTTAAGCCTGATAACAGCTACTGCTCCCGTTGCCGGCTTCGACTGCGGCCCGGGCAATGTCCTGCTGGATGCCTGGATACAGGAAAAACGCGGCGAGCTTTATGACCGCAATGGTGACTGGGCTGCCAGCGGCAAGGTTGAGCCACTGTTGCTCAACGCCCTGCTCAGCGACCCGTTCTTCCAGACCAAGGGCCCCAAAAGCACGGGTCGTGAGGTGTTCAACCTCGCATGGTTGAAACAGCATTTGTTCAACCTGCCCACCTTCCCTGCCGAAGACGTTCAGGCAACCCTGCTGGAACTTACCGCACAGACCATCGTGCAATCGCTGCGCACTGCCCAGGCCCACACGGACGAACTGCTGGTATGCGGTGGCGGCGCCCATAATGCGGCCTTGATGGCCCGCCTTGGCGAATTATTGGCACCCGCTCGAGTAAGCAGCACCCAGGCCAAAGGCGTGGACCCTGACTGGGTTGAAGCAATGGCCTTTGCCTGGCTTGCTCACTGTTGCCTGCAAGGCATCCCTACCAACCGCCCCAGCGTTACCGGCGCACGCGGCCTTCGCGTGCTGGGCGCCATCTATCCCGCCTGACGCTCCCCACCAAACCCCAGACAGCAAAACGCCGCGTAGTTACGCGGCGTTTTGCTTGAAGCCTGTTCGATGGGATCAGATCGAGAACGACGAGCCGCAACCACAGGTGGTGGTGGCATTCGGGTTCTTGATCACGAAGCGCGAGCCTTCCAGACCTTCCTGGTAATCCACCTCGGCACCCGCCAGGTACTGGAAGCTCATTGGATCGACCACCAGGCTTACGCCTTCGCGCTCAACCAGGGTGTCGTCATCGGCCACTTCTTCATCGAAGGTGAAGCCATATTGAAAACCGGAACAACCGCCGCCCGTAACGAATACGCGCAACTTCAAACGATCATTACCCTCTTCATCGACCAGGCTCTTCACCTTGTGCGCAGCACCTTCGGTGAATTGCAAAGCCATGGGGGTGAAGGATTCGACGCTCATGCTGACTATCTCCCGGCGTTATGCCGCCATAATGCGTGATGACCCGCATTATCCGCTTCTCCTAGAAAAGCGGTCAACTATTCATAAGTAGCAACGGCAAGTGAGCCTCTGCCCACTTGCCGCTTGAAGGGTGAAACCCCGGCGCCGTTAAGGCAGCATCCCGGCATGGGACAAGCCCAGACGCTCATCCAGACCGAACATGATGTTCATGTTCTGCACGGCCTGGCCAGACGCGCCCTTGACCAGGTTGTCGATGACCGACAACACCACGACCAGATCGCCGTCCTGTGGACGATGCACCGCAATCCGGCACACGTTGGCGCCGCGTACGCTACGGGTTTCCGGGTGGCTGCCGGCCGGCATCACATCGACGAAAGGCTCGTTGGCGTAGCGCTTCTCGTACAAGGCCTGCAGATCAACCGAGCGATCGGTCACGGTGGCATACAGCGTGGAGTGGATACCACGGATCATCGGGGTCAAATGCGGAACAAAGGTCAGCCCCACATCCTTGCCCGCTGCACGACGCAGACCCTGACGAATTTCCGGGAGATGACGATGACCTTTAACAGCGTACGCCTTCATGCTTTCTGACGTTTCAGCATACAAGGCACCGACACTGGCACCCCGGCCAGCACCGCTCACACCCGACTTGCAGTCAGCGATCAACTGCGAAGTCTCGGCCAGACCGGCTTCCAGCAAAGGCAAGAAGCCCAGCTGGGCTGAAGTGGGGTAGCAGCCTGGTACGGCGATCAAACGGGCCTTTTTGATTTGCTCGCGGTTCACTTCCGGCAGTCCGTAGACAGCCTCATCCAGCAGTTCTGGTGCGCCGTGCGGCTGGCCGTACCACTTGGCCCACTCCTCGGCGTCCTGCAGACGGAAGTCGGCCGAGAGGTCGATGACCTTGGTGCCTGCAGCCAGCAGTTCGCCAGCCAGGGCATGGGCTACGCCGTGGGGAGTGGCAAAGAACACCACATCGCACGCACCCAGGGTTTGCGTGTCCGGCACGCTGAAGGCGAGGCCGTCGTAGTGGCCGCGCAGGTTGGGATACATGTCGGCAACTGGCAGGCCAGCCTCGGATCGAGAAGTGATGACAACCACTTCAGCCTGCGGATGCTGTGCCAGCAAACGCAGCAATTCGACCCCGGTGTAACCCGTGCCGCCGACAATACCGACCTTGACCATAACCTGCCCTCAACGAAACCACTGGAAAGCCTTCGATAATAGGGTCAGCGCGCCCCTGCGACAACCGCCAAGGTGACTCACAGGCGCTCTACTACTACTATTTGATCTACCGTGAACCTGGGAATAACTAAAAATGCTTTATCTATGGCTCAAAGCCTTCCACATCATCAGCATCGTCTGTTGGTTTGCTGGCTTGTTTTACCTACCACGCCTGTTTGTTTACCACGCACAAAGCGAAGATTCTGTCAGCAAAGAGCGATTCAGCATCATGGAACGCAAGCTGTATCGCGGCATCATGGGCCCGGCAATGATTGCGACCCTGATTTTCGGCGGCTGGCTGTTATGGCTCAGCCCCGGCTTTCTCAGCCAGGGCTGGATGCACGCCAAGCTGACACTGGTGTTTCTGCTGATCGGCTATCACCATATGTGCGGCGCGCAGGTCAAGCGCTTTGCCCGCGGCGAAAACAAGCGCACTCATGTGTTCTATCGCTGGTTCAACGAAGTGCCGGTGGTGTTCTTGCTCGCTATCGTAATTCTGGTGGTGGTCAAACCGTTTTAAACTCACGTCCTGACGATCCGAGGTTATCCAATGTCGCTGCCCGCCCTGCTTGAACAACGCTTGCGCCTGCCGGTAGTTGCCGCACCCATGTTCCTGATTTCCAACCCGCAACTGGTGCTGGCCTGCTGTCGCAACGGCGTGGTGGGCAGTTTTCCGGCACTCAACCAGCGCGAGAGCAGCGGGTTCAAGGCCTGGCTGGAAGAAATCGAAGCGGGCCTCGCCACATTGGATAACCCTGCGCCCTACGCCGTGAACCTGATTGTGCACAACAGCAACCCTCGGCTGCAGGCGGACCTGGCGATCTGCATCGAGCACAAGGTGCCCATCGTCATCACCAGCCTGGGCGCCGTCAAAGAGGTGGTGGATGCCGTCCACAGTTACGGCGGCCTGGTGTTCCACGATGTCACCACCCGCCGGCATGCCGAAAAAGCTGCAGAAGCCGGGGTCGACGGGCTGATTGCCGTTGCCGCCGGTGCGGGTGGTCATGCCGGCACCTGGAGCCCGTTTGCACTGGTGGCCGAAATCCGCCAGTTCTTCGACAAAACCGTACTGCTCTCCGGTTGCCTGAACCACGGCCACGAAATCCTGGCCGCACAGGTGATCGGCGCCGACCTTGCCTACCTCGGCACGCGCTTTATTGCGACCCAAGAGAGCCATGCGCCTGACGCCTACAAAGAGATGCTGCTGGCTTCACGCGCGGCGGATATTATCCACACCCCCGCCGTGTCAGGGGTGCCCGCCAGCTTTATGCGCCAAAGCCTGGAAAACGCAGGTTTCGACCTCGCGGCGCTGCAGGGCAAAAGCGAGACCAAGCTCAAACCGCTGACCGACGAAGCCAAAGCATGGAAAACCGTCTGGTCTGCGGGGCAAGGCGTAGGAGAAATTCACGACCTGCCAACCACCGATCAATTGATCGCACGCCTTGATGAGGAATACCGCAAAGCGCTCAACCTCACGTCGAGGCTGGGCCAACAGTGGCCCCATCACTGACAGTAACCAGCCCGCCAATCCCGGCGGGCTTTTGTTGAACACATCCGGACAAGGAAGCCACCATGCCCGAGCTGAGCCTGGACAAGACACCTCAAGAGCAGTACGCACCACTGGACCCTGTGGGCTTCAGTGGCCGGATCGGGCGTTTGCGGCTGCTGGCCTGGAGCATGGTCATCAGTATCATCGCCGCGGTGACATCACTTCTGGTGCTGCTCGCGATCAAGGTCTCCCCCACGCTTGGCATGACCTGCGGTGCAACCCTCACACTGGCCTACTTCATTATCAGCCTGAGAATCGGCGCCCAGCGCTTGCATGACCTCAACTGGTCCGCCTGGATGCTGTTGTTGCATCTGGTACCGGTGGCCAACCTGGTGCTGACCCTCTTGATGCTGTTGATGCCCGGCACGCCCGGCCCCAACAAGTACGGCCCGCCGCCACCGCCCAACAGCCGGGCGGTCAACGTACTGGCCGCGATCACCATCTTCTTGATTGGATTGGGCATTTGCGCAATGGCCGCGCTCCTTGCTTTGGGCCTGATGACTGCAGTGATCAACGCAGTCAACGGCAACAGCCTGTAGACTGCCAGCCTTAATGAACGAGTTAACGCCAGGGACATCATTGTCACCGGACTGTACCGTTGCAATGGAGAACAGCATGACCCGTTACGCTTTAATCACTGGCGCCACCAGCGGCATTGGCCTGGCCTTGGCCGAGGCCCTGGCCCGGCGTGGGCGCAGCCTGATTTTGGTGGCCCGCCAACGGGATGCGCTGGAAACCATTGCCCTTGAGCTGACCCAGCGTTTCGGTGTCGAAGTGTTGTTCCGTGCCTGTGACCTTGGCGAGCCCCTGCGCCTGTCCGGCTTTTTACTGGAACTCGAAGAAGGCGACCGCCAAATCGACCTGCTGGTCAATTGTGCCGGCATCGGCACTTGCGGCCCGTTCCTGGCCCATGACTGGAGCGCGGAGCAGGACCTGATCGAACTCAACGTACTGGCACTCACCCGCTTGTGCCACGCCATCGGCAACATGATGGCCGTTCAGGGCGGCGGGCAGATTCTCAATGTGTCCTCGATCGCCGCCTTCCAGCCCGGGCCTTGGCTGAGCACCTACTTTGCCAGCAAGGCCTATGTGCTGCACTTTTCCGAAGGCTTGCGCGAAGAAGTGAAAAAAACCGGCATCAAGGTGTCAGTACTTTGCCCCGGCATCACCCGCACGCGTTTTTTTGATGCGGCCAAAATGAATACCGATGCCATCAAGCAAAGCACCAGCGCCATGACCCCTGAAGAAGTGGCGCTCTACACGGTGCGAGCACTCGACAAGAACAAGGCGATCATTATTCCCGGGCGGCGCAACCGCTGGATTACGCGCTTGCCGCGCTTGCTCTCACGCTGGATGACGCGAAAAATAGCCGCCTCCGTTAACAAATCCTACTGCCCTCGTTAACGAGGCTGGGCGTAACTGGCTGCCCTGAGTACACTCAGACCGGACTTCACTCACGGAGACACAGCTTTGGATACTCTGTTCACCAAGATCATCAACCGTGAAATACCCGCCAAGATCATCTATGAAGACGATCAAGTGCTGGCTTTTCACGACATTGCCCCGCAAGCACCGATCCACTTTCTGGTTATCCCGAAAAAGCCGATCCGCACGCTTAACGACCTGACCGAAGAAGACAAGCCGCTGGCAGGCCATATTTTGTTCACGGCACAGCGCCTGGCCAAGGAGCTGGGCTGCGAAGACGGTTTCCGCGTGGTAATGAACTGCAATGAAAAGGGCGGCCAAACCGTCTACCACATTCATATGCATGTGCTGGGTCAACGCCAGATGAACTGGCCGCCGGGCTGATTGACCGCGGATCCCGACGCGCGAGCCCCGCGGCTCTCGCGTTACCCCCTGATCCAACGCAAACCCCGGTCGCCCGATTGGGGTAAACTGACCGCCGTGATTTTTTCCGGAGGTAAGCATGACTACCCAACGTCACTACTCGCCGATTGACCGTCTTCTGTTACAAGCCGATACCGCCTTGCGCACGTTGCTGCCCTTCAGCGGCCAGCCGCATCGGCCGTCACCGGCCATCGTCAAGCCTGAAAACCCGCTGGCCCCACAGGCCAAGCGTCATGTTGCCGGCCTGATGCGCATCAACCATACCGGCGAAGTGTGTGCCCAGGCCTTGTACCAAGGCCAGGCGCTGACAGCCAAGCTGCCCCATGTGCGTGAAGCAATGGAGCATGCGGCTGAAGAAGAAATCGACCACCTGGCCTGGTGCGAACAGCGCATCCGCCAGCTGGGCAGCCATCCCAGCGTGCTGAACCCGCTGTTTTACGGCATGTCTTTCGGGATCGGTGCCGCCGCCGGGCTGATTAGTGACAAGGTGAGCCTGGGCTTCGTTGCTGCGACTGAAGACCAGGTGTGCAAGCATCTGAACGAGCATCTTGAGCAACTGCCGCCGGAGGACGAAAAGTCCCGGGCGATCCTTGAGCAAATGCGCATCGATGAAGAACAGCACGCCGAGTCTGCGCTCAATGCCGGGGGCTTTCGCTTCCCTGCCCCGGTGAAGTTCGGCATGAGCCTGATGGCCAAGGTCATGACCAAAAGCACCTACCGGATCTGACAGCACAGCCCGCTCCCACAGGGGGGCTGCGAAGCAAAAAAAAGGCGGCTACCACACGGTAGCCGCCTTTTTTTGTGCCGAGAATTTACGCCATGTTACGCGCGTAGAAAATCTCGAGCATTTCGTGCTTCACCCGCTCAGTCACCTGGGCGCGCTGTTCAACCGACAGATTGCTGGTGGCATCGCCGAACAGGTAGTTATCCAGTTCGAACTCCTTGAGCAGCATCTTGGTGTGGAACAGGTTTTCCTGATACACATTCACGTCGGTCATCTGGTAACCGTCGCGGGTGTCTTCGGAGAGGTAGTTCTGGATCGAGTTGATCTCGTGATCGATAAAGTGCTTTTTGCCTTCCACGTCACGGGTAAAACCACGCACGCGGTAATCGACAGTCACGATATCCGAATCAAACTGATGGATCAGATAGTTGAGAGCTTTAAGCGGTGAAATAACGCCGCACGTCGACACGTCAATATCCACACGGAAGGTTGCAATACCGTCTACCGGGTGAATCTCCGGGTAGGTATGTACCGTGATATGACTTTTGTCGAGATGAGCCAGGATGGTCTCGGGCAGCGGGCCTGGGGACTCTTCGATCTGGCTTTCGGTAGGAATTACCGGCTGCTCGGAGATCAGAATCGTCACGCTGGCGCCTTGTGGGTCGTAATCCTGACGGGCAATGTTCAGGATGTTGGCACCAATGATATCAACCACATCTGTAAGGATCTGCGTCAGGCGCTCTGCGTCGTACTCTTGATTGATGTACTCAACATATGCCTGCTGGTCTTGCGGGGTTTCCGCATAACAGATGTCATAGATGTTGAAGCTCAAGGTCTTTGTCAGGTTATTGAACCCGTGGAGCTTGAGTTTGCTTTTCACCGTTATAAAACTCTCTATGTCGATGCGGCTCGGCCGCGTGATCCAGCATGCCCGTCAAGTGCGTGGGACGCACCTGCGTAGGACGGTTAACACCTCTTCGCGATGGCGATTTTGGTTATCTGTTCGGACATGTGGCCGGGATTATTCCCCGCCACTACCCTGAAAAAAGTGGCGCATTATGCAGACGTCAGCGACTGATCGCCAGAGTCTGCAGCGCATTTATGAAAATTGAATGTCCGTTCAGGCCAGTTCAATAATTTCATAATCATGGGTGATGGCAACCCCCGCCGCGCCGAGCATGATCGATGCCGAGCAATACTTTTCGGCCGACAGCTCGATGGCACGCTTGACCTGGGCTTCTTTCAAGCCACGGCCCTTGACCACAAAATGCAGGTGGATTTTGGTGAACACCTTGGGATCTTCAGTGGCGCGCTCGGCCTCCAGAAACGCTTCACAGCTCTCCACCGCCTGACGCGACTTCTTGAGAATGCTCACCACGTCAAAGTTGCTGCAGCCGCCAAGGCCCAACAGCAGCATTTCCATCGGGCGTACACCCAGGTTGCGACCGCCGCTCTCAGGCGGGCCATCCATGACAACAACGTGGCCACTGCCGGATTCGCCCAGAAACATGGCTTCACCCGCCCATTGAATGCGTGCCTTCATCGCCCAGACTCCACTGTTTTAAAAGGGGCGCCAGCTTAGCACAGGGCCGGAAACGGATAAGTCGCTACACTGAAGCGTTTCTCTGACAAGCCATACCGAAAATTCTGCAAACCCCACAGAACCTGTCTGGTAAGCTGGCGCCAAATCGCTGGCGCCAGCCAGCGAGCGCTCTATATAAAAAATAGATCTAACCCTTACTGTGCCAGCTTTCCGGGAAACAACCATGGTTGCTCTTACTCCCATACCCAAGATCAAAAACCTCGACAAGTTTTTGACTTTTTGCCAGCGCAAACGCTACCCAGCCAAGAGCAATATCATCTGCGCTGGCGAGTCTTCGCACACCCTGTTTTTCATTATCAAAGGCTCGGTAACGGTCTTGATTGAAGACGAGGAAGGCCGTGAAATGATCATTGCCTACCTCAATAGCGGCGATTTTATCGGCGAACTGGGCTTGTTCGAACAGGCAGGGCAAGAGCAAACGCGCAGCGCATGGGTTCGAGCCAAGACTGAATGCGAAGTTGCTGAAATCAGCTACCCGAAATTCAGAGAATACACACAGCAAGAACCGGAAATTCTTTACGCTTTAAGCGGCCAAATCGCACAACGCTTGCGCAACACCACGCGCAAGGTCGGGGATCTGGCATTCTTTGATGTCACTGGAAGAGTGGCCCGCTGCTTACTGGAACTGTGCAAGCAACCTGATGCCATGACCCACCCGGATGGCATGCAAATCAAGATCACCCGTCAGGAAATTGGCAGGATTGTTGGCTGTTCGCGCGAGATGGTCGGCCGTGTACTCAAGAGCCTGGAAGAACAGAACCTGGTGAACGTCAAAGGCAAGACGATGGTGGTGTTCGGCACACGTTAACCCTTGAGCAAGGGCGCCAGGATCTGTTGATAACGGGCGCTCAGGCGCTCAAAGAAGTCCGGGGCTGCAAAGGCCTCGTGCAGCGCGATATGGCTGTCGGCAAGGCAGCGTTGCTCCAGATCGCACAGCACATTGAAGCGATTGACCGCAGCCACCATCGACTCACGCTCGTTATCCACCAGCAATGCACCGTGTACCAGGCAGACAGGTCGTTGCCCGCCTTTGCTCTGGCGCCAGCGCTGGGCGGTGCCGACCAGTTTTCGGGCATTGAGATTGACGTTGAAGCGGCCATCGCAGAAAGCGCCCTCAACTTCCCCCAAAGAGGCCGTACCACCCAGTTCGGTCAACAGATCGCAAATTGGCTCGCACAGTCGACGATAGGCCATTTCGATGCGACCGTGATCGCCTTCACTGGGCAAGGGCGCATACACCAATGCGATATTGACGGTCGATGCCGATTGCGGGACGGGTTCGCCGCCGGTTTCACGCAGCAGGATCGGCCAGCCACTGGCAGCCAATTCGGCACTGGCCTGCGCAAAGCCCGGCAGGCGGCTCAGGCGCCGCGGCATGACCAACGCCCGGTCAGTGGGCTGCCAGAACACTACTGCGGCCTGCAACTCCCCGGCACAGACCGAGGCCAGTAGATCCTGCTCGGCCTTGAGGCCGGCTTCGACGGTGAGTTGCTGAATGGGTGTCATGGGATTCCTTATCAGACACTGAGCCCTTGTGGGAGCGGGCTTGCCCGCGATTCAGGCGCCGTGCCCTGACAGGCAAATCGCGCTGATGCTATCGCGAGCAAGCCCGCTCCCACAGGGGGGGATTGAGTCAATCCAGGGTCGAGCCCGTCACTGCAGCAGCACGCTCAGGGAAGAACAAGCGCTGCAGTTCATTACCCGGGTTCTCGGCGCGCATAAAGGCTTCGCCCACCAGGAACGAATACACTTCGCTGATTTCCATCAACTCGACATCTGCACGGTTGAGAATCCCGCTTTCGGTAATCACCAGGCGATCACGGGGCACACGCGGCAACAGGTCGAGGGTGGTTTCCAGGCTGACTTCAAACGTATGCAGGTTGCGGTTGTTGATACCCACCAACGGTGTGTCGAGGGTTTTCAGCGCGCGCTCAAGCTCATCGCCATCATGCACTTCAACCAGCACATCCAACCCGACACTTTTGGCTACAGCCGCCAGTTCGGCCATTTTCACGTCGTCCAGCGCGGAGACGATCAGCAGCACACAGTCGGCGCCCAATGCCCGGGCTTCGACGATCTGGTACGGGTCGATCATGAAGTCCTTGCGAATCACCGGCAAGGAGCAAGCCGCACGCGCCTGCTGCAGGTACGCATCGGCGCCCTGGAAGTAGTCGATATCGGTCAGCACGGACAGGCAAGTTGCACCGCCCGCCTGGTAGCTCTTGGCAATCTCGGCAGGCACGAAGTGCTCGCGAATCACGCCTTTGCTCGGTGAAGCCTTTTTGATTTCGGCAATCACTGCGGGCTGTTTTGTCTTGGCCTGCGCCAGCAAGGCACTGGCAAAACCACGAACAGGATCAGCCTGAGCCGCCAATCGCTCAAGTTCAGCCAGGCTTACCCGCGCACTGCGCTCGGCAACTTCCTGAACTTTACGCGCCAGAATATTTTCCAGAACGGTTGGCACACTCATGCTTCATTCTCCTGCTTGAAAATAGCGGTAAATGCGCCCAGCTCTTCGAGCTTTTCCCGGGCCAGGCCGGTGTGGAGCGCGTCGTGAGCCAATTCCACACCTTCTTTGAGTGTGTAGGCAAGGTCCGCCGCGTACAGAGCAGCACCGGCATTGAGTACAATCATTTCAGCCGCTTTCTGGCCGGCTTCGGTTTTGCGTCGCCCCAAGGCATCACGGATCAATTCCAGCGATTGCTCCGGGCTGTCGACCACCAGGCCAAACAGGCTTTGGCTCTTGATGCCAAGGTCTTCAGGCTGGACCCAATATTCCTTGATTTCACCTTTATGCAATTCCGCCACAAAGGTCGGGGCTGCCAGGCTGAACTCATCCAGGCCGTCCTGCGAATGCACCACCAGCACATGCTTGCTGCCCAGACGCTGCAACACTTCAGCCAGAGGCCGGCACAGCGCCTGGTTGAACACGCCGACCACCTGATGCAATACACCAGCCGGATTCGTAAGCGGGCCAAGCATATTGAACAGGGTACGCAGGCCAAGATCGCGACGGGGGATGGCCGCATGCTTCATGGCGCCATGATGGCATTGCGCAAACATAAAACCGATGCCCACACTGTCAATGCAGCGGGCGACTTGAACCGGGGTCAGGTTCAGGTACACACCGGCCGCTTCCAGCAGGTCGGCACTGCCGCTTTTACCAGATACAGCGCGGTTGCCATGTTTGGCCACCGTGCAACCGGCCGCCGAAATCACCAACGCCGAGGCGGTGGACACGTTGAAAATATTCGCGCCGTCGCCGCCGGTGCCGACGATATCGACCACACCATCCAGGGTATTGAGTTCAACCTTGTCTGCCAGCTCGCGCATCACGGTGACGGCACCGACGATTTCGTCGATGCTTTCGCTCTTCATGCGCATGCCCATCATGAACGCGCCAATCTGCGCCTCGGTGCATTGACCGGTCATGATGTCGCGCATCACATCGCGCATTTCATCGGTGGTCAGGTCGAGGTGCCCGACGATACGGTTCAGGGCTGTCTTGATATCCATGTGAAGTCCTTAGCGCGTGCCGCCGGTTTGTTTAAGAAAGTTGGCAAACAGTTCATGACCCTGTTCGGTCAGGATCGACTCGGGGTGAAACTGCACCCCTTCGATGTTCAGCGTCTTGTGGCGCAGGCCCATGATCTCGTCGACCGAGCCATCTTCAAGCTGCGTCCAGGCGGTCAGCTCCAGGCAGTCCGGCAGGGTTTCGCGCTTGACCACCAGCGAGTGGTAGCGGGTGACGGTCAACGGATTGTTCAAGCCCTGAAACACCCCGGTATCGAGGTGATAGACCGGGCTGGTCTTGCCGTGCATCACTTGCCGGGCGCGAACCACATCACCGCCAAAGGCCTGGCCGATGGACTGATGGCCCAGGCACACGCCCAGGATCGGCAACTTGCCAGCAAAGTACTGGATGGCTTCGAGGGAGATGCCCGCCTCGTTCGGCGTGCAAGGGCCGGGCGAGACCACAATGCGCTCGGGCTTGAGCGCTTCGATCTGGGCCACGGTCAGTTCATCATTGCGCACTACTTTGACCTCGGCACCCAACTCGCCGAGGTACTGCACAACGTTGTAAGTAAAAGAGTCGTAATTGTCGATCATCAGCAACATGCTGCTAAACCTCTGAATTCACTGACATTCAAAACTGTTTTCAGAATGCATGACCCGCAGTTTCGATTGCTGGATTGAACACACCAACCGGGGGGGCAGCCATTCAGGAAAACGCAGGGGGCAGGTCCGGCGGGGCCGGCAGAGAAATATTAGGCGCGCCAACGCCAACGGCCGTGGGCCTTGAGAACTCGCATAAAGAGTTTGCTGATGATCAACACAGGAAGGGTCTCATTTCTACGTCATGGCACAGTAACGTAGCCGTGCGACAGGTGCAACACGGGGCAGCAAATACGGGGAAAAACACCCTTTAAGTACTTTGTGACATTGTTTTACATGAAACATTTAATACGAATTGTTTTGCTAATGTCTGCGCCCCAAACAATAAAAACAGGTCATCACATGCGCAGGCTCTCCCTACTCATCCCCTTGGCGGGATGCATCCTGTCCATCGTCAGTGAACGTGCCATAGCAGCACCCTCGCCGTATTCCACCATGATCGTGTTCGGCGACAGCCTGAGCGACTCGGGGCATTATCCGGGGGTCGGCACAGGCATGCGCTTCACCAACCGCACCGGGCCGACGTACAAGGATTACCGGGGGGAGGAATATGCTGCAGTAACGCCCACGCGGCTGGGCATAAAACTGGGTATAGCACCCGCAGACCTGCGCCCGTCCACTTCGCCGGGCAACTCTCTTACAGGGGAGCCCGACGGCAACAACTGGGCGGTCGGCGGCTACCGCACCGACCAGATCCTCAATTCCATCAAGACCGAGTCAAAGGTCGCCATCCCGGATGACTGGTCCTTCATCGGCGGCTACGTCCTGCGCAGCAAGCCTGGTTACCTTGTGCAGAACAGCTTCACCGCTGACCCCAAGGCGTTGTATTTCATTTCAGGTGGCGGCAATGACTTTCTCCAAGGCAAGGTCACCAGCCCCGCCGAAGCAGGCCAAGCCGCACAAAGGCTGGCGGCAAGCGCCCACACCCTGCAACAGGCCGGGGCACGCTACATCATGGTCTGGCTGCTGCCCGACCTGGGCCTTACGCCGGCTGTTTACGGTACACCCACCCAGGCTGGCACCAGCTACCTGAGCGCCCTGTTCAATCATGAGCTGGCCCAGCAACTGGCGCAGATTGACGCCGAGGTGATCCCCCTGAATATCCCGCTGCTGCTGCGTGAAGCCATCGCAGACCCCGCCCGCTATGGCCTGGCACTGGGGCAAGACCTTGTCGCGACCTGCTTCAGCGGCGAAGAATGCACGGAAAACCCGCAGTACGGCCTCAACAGCGCAACCCCCAACCCGACCAAACTGCTGTTCAACGACTCGGTACACCCCACCGAGACAGGGCAACAGCTGATTGCCGACTATGCCTACTCATTGCTGGCCGTGCCGTGGGAGCTGACCTTGTTACCCGTTATGGCCCAAGGCTCGCTCAACGCCCATCAAGACCAGTTGCGCAACCAATGGGCTGGCGACGACGGTCAATGGCAAGCCATAGGCCAGTGGCGAACCCTGCTCGCCGGTGGCGGGCAACGCCTGGAAATCGACAAGCAGACCACGGCCGTGAAGGCAGATGGCAAAGGCTATAACCTCAATATCGGCACCAGCTACAGGCTGGATGACAACTGGCGGTTTGGCATTGCCGGCGGGTTTTACCGGCAACGCCTGGAAACCGGGCCCAATAAATCGGACTACAAGCTCAACAGCTATCTGGGTAGCGTGTTTGCCCAATACCAGCACAATCACTGGTGGGGGGATGCGGCACTGACGTTGGGCAGGCTGGATTACGACAGCCTGAAGCGAAAATTCGCGCTTGGGGTGGGTAGTGAGATGGAGCAAGGCCAGGCTGACGGTCATTTGCGAGCATTGAGTACACGCCTGGGTTATGAAATCGCACAGGCTTCTGACCTGTGGCAGCTCTCCCCCTTTATCAGCGCCGATTACTCGCGGGTGGAAGTTAACCGCTATGAAGAAAAGGGCCGGCGTTCCACTGCATTGAACTACGAAGAGCAGACACTTGTTTCAAATCGCCTGGGCGCGGGTTTACTCGCCAGTTACCAGGCCACCCCACAAACGCTGTTATTTGGCGAGGCTGCCCATGAGCATGAATTCCAAAACGATACCCAGCGCCTGAACATCGCACTCAACAGCCTGCCCAACAATCGCTTCAAGCTCGAGGGCTATACACCGCCCAGCAACCTTGCCCGTGTAAGCCTGGGGATCAGCCACAGATTGACTGCCGACCTTGTGCTGCGGGCGGCTTATAACGCGAGAAAGAGTGATGGGGTGACGCAACAGGGCGCCACTATCGGGGTGAGCCTGAACTTCTGATAAACAGAAGCTCTTCGTAGCAGCTGCCGCAGGCTGCGTCCGGCGGCGAAGCCGTCGTAAAGTCTGCCAACCCGGTATTTCAGATGAACCGGGCTGTCAGAATTTACGAACGCTTCGCAATCGCACGCACCCTTCGCCAGCGGCTACGGCACAGGGCGCGCAATCAATCCCGCGGGGTTTGCTCGGCCAGGGCCACGGCGCGGAACATCGCACGGCGCTTGTTCAGTGTCTCTTCCCATTCCAGGGCCGGGACCGAGTCCGCAACAATGCCGCCACCGGCCTGCACATGCAGCTCACCGTTCTTGATCACCGCAGTGCGAATGGCAATCGCCGTGTCCATATTGCCGTTCCAGGCGAAGTAACCCACAGCCCCGCCATACACACCGCGCTTGACCGGCTCCAGCTCGTCGATGATTTCCATCGCACGGATTTTTGGCGCACCGGACAACGTGCCCGCCGGCAAAATCGCCCGCAGGGCGTCCATCGCCGTCAGCCCGCTTTTCAGTTGGCCAGTGACGTTGGACACAATGTGCATCACGTTGGAATAACGCTCGATCACCATCTTCTCGGTGAGCTTGACCGAACCGATTTCTGAAACGCGGCCCGTATCGTTACGGCCCAGGTCGATCAGCATCAAGTGCTCGGCGATTTCCTTGTCATCACTGAGCAGGTCCTCTTCGAGCGCCAGATCAGCCTCTTCGGTCGCGCCCCGTGGGCGTGTGCCGGCAATCGGGCGTACGGTGATCAGGTTGTCTTCAACCCGCACCAGCACTTCCGGCGAGCTGCCCACGACGTGGAAGTCACCGAAATTGAAGAAGTACATGTACGGCGTCGGGTTGAAGCAGCGCAGCGCACGGTACAGGTCGATCGGTGCGGCCTTGAAATCGATGGACATGCGCTGCGACGGCACCACCTGCATGCAGTCGCCGGCCAGGATGTAGTCCTTGATGGTATCGACCGCTTTTTCGTAGTCATCCTGGGTGAAGCTGGAACGGAACACCGGGTCCGCTGCCTGCTGCGCAGTGAAGTCCAGGCCACGGCGCGGCGCAATGGGCTGGCGCAGTTGTTCAAGCAGCGCTTCAAGGCGGGCCTGGCCTTCTTCATAAGCGTCAGGCTGGGCCGGGTCGACCAGCACAATGGCGTGCATCTTGCCGGCCAGGTTATCGAACACCACCACGGCGTCCGACACCATCAGCAGAATATCCGGCACGCCCAGTGGATCAGGGTTCGGGCACTTGCCCAGACGCTTCTCCACATAACGCACGCAGTCATAACCAAAATAGCCCACCAGGCCACCGTTGAAACGCGGCAAACCGGCGATGGTCGGCACGTTGTAGCGGGCCTTGAATTCTTCAACGAAGGTCAGCGGGTCTTCCACCTCGCAGGCTTCGATCTCGACACCGTCATGGGTCACGCTGACCTGGTGATCATGCACACGCAGCACGGTGCGGCATGGCAGGCCAATGATCGAATAACGCCCCCACTTCTCACCGCCCTGCACCGACTCCAGCAAATAGGAGTTGGGCTGATCGGCCAGTTTCAGATAGATCGACAGCGGCGTGTCGAAGTCCGCCAGGGTTTCGCGGGCAAGGGGGATACGGTTATAGCCGGCAGCGGCCAAACGCAGGAATTCTTCGCGGATCATGAGGTGCCTCGTGGTCTGAGGGTAAAACGGTCAGGTGTGCAAACGTGCCGACTCAGCGGCCAGATTCAAGTCAGGCGCGCCAACGCCAGCGGGCCAGGGCCTTGATGACTTTCATCCAGAGTTTGCGAGTGACCACCACGATGGAATCTCTTCGAGAGGAGGGAACAGAATGGCCCAACGTTATCTCAGGCGCAGATTCTAAGCAACCGGCTATCAGCTCTTGCAGATTGTCGATCACCATATCCGGTGACTCTTCTTCAATCGGGCGACCGTGGTTGTAGCCGTAGCTCAGCGCGACGCAACGCACACCGGCCGCCTTGGCCGCCAGTACGTCATTGCGTGAATCGCCGATAAACATCGACTGGGCCGGGGTGGCGCCCGCCATTTTCATCACGAAAAGCAGCGCAGCCGGGTCGGGTTTTTTCTGTGGCAAGGTGTCGCCACCGATGATCCAGCGAAAAAACCGCCCCAGCTTCAATTCATCGAGCAGGGGGGCGACAAAGCGCTCAGGCTTGTTGGTGATCAGGGCCATTTCAACGCCCTGCTTTTGCAGCCACTTGAGGCTTTCACGCACGCCGGGGTAAACCGTAGTGTGTGCATGGCCGCCGTCATAGGCCTCCATGAAAATCTCCAGTGCATGCTCGGCCTCGACGTCATCGACGCCGCTGCTGTCCATGTTGCCGGCCAGGGCACGGCGCACCAGCATGGGTGCGCCGTTGCCGATCCACAACCGCACGTTTTCGATCCCGGCGGGTGGGCGGCCCAGCTTGAGCAGCATGGTCTCCACGGCATCCGCCAGATCCGGCACTGAATCAATCAGGGTGCCATCCAGATCGAACATCACCAGTTTTGGCAACTGCCCCTGGAGTAGCTGCTCAAAGCGGCTCATGGGCGGGCCAACGCAAGCTCGGCGCGCATTTTTTGAATGACTTCTTCGTAGTTCGGCGTGTTGAAAATCGCGGAGCCGGCGACAAAGGTGTCAGCCCCGGCTTCAGCGATTTCACGGATATTGCCCACGTTTACGCCGCCGTCGATTTCCAGGCGAATCTCGCGACCGCTGGCATCGATCAGCGCACGGGCTTCGCGCAGTTTGTTGAGCGTGCCGGGAATGAATTTTTGCCCGCCAAAGCCCGGGTTGACGCTCATTAACAAGATCATGTCGACCTTGTCCATCACATACTTGAGCACATCCAGCGGGGTTGCCGGGTTGAACACCAGACCTGCCTTGCAGCCGCCTTCGCGGATCAGTTGCAGTGAGCGGTCGATGTGCTGGGTGGCTTCGGGGTGGAACGTGATGTAAGTGGCGCCGGCTTCGATAAAGTCGCCGATGATGCGATCGACCGGGCTGACCATCAGATGCGCATCGATGGGTGCGGTGACGCCGTACTTGCGCAGGGCGGCGCAGACCATCGGGCCGATGGTCAGGTTGGGTACGTAATGGTTGTCCATGACATCGAAGTGAACGATATCAGCACCCGCGGCGAGTACGTTGTCCACTTCTTCGCCGAGACGGGCGAAATCGGCAGAAAGAATCGATGGGGCAATAGCGAAGGGCTGCATGACGCACCTTTTAGTGAGCTAAACACGGTGGCGCGCATTGTATACCGCTGGCTATGTGCCGCACACCGTAGCAGCGATGATTGGCCCGCCGATACCACCCGACCTCCCGTAGCAGTTGCCGAAGGCGACGTCCGGCCGAAGGCCGTAAACCGTCCCCCCCTATCTTCCAGAAACATGCGTTATCGGTTTACGAGCGCTTCGCACTCGGACGCAGCCTTCGGCAGCTGCTACGAAAGACGTAATATCTGGTTAATAGTTACTTCAATGGCATGTTCGGAAGTGATCTAGGTTTAGAAAACACAGTAACGGAGGGCAATGGATTGCCAATCTCAAAGAACGCTTACCGCCTGCGTATCGGCCGTCACTCCGAATGCGGTCGTCTTTATCTGCTAACGACTATCACCCAGCAACGTCAGCCAATTTTCAAAGACTTCCATTTGGGTCGCCTTGTGGTGGAACAGTTCAGGCAGGCGCATGACGACGGAGTCGTAATATCGAAGGCATGGGTCGTGATGCCGGACCACTTCCATTGGCTGGTTGAATTAAAAGATAAAACACTGGGGGAGTTGATGTGCCGGGTGAAATCACGCAGCAGCGTGAGCGTCAACAAACGGGCCAACACCCGTGAGCGAATTTGGCAAAAGGGCTACCACGACCGTGCCTTGCGCAAGGAAGAAGACATAAAAGACATTGCCCGCTACATCATCAAAAACCCGATCCGCGCCCAACTGACTACGCGGATCGGTGATTACCCCCTGTGGGATGCCTGCTGGTTCTAGGCCTGCGCCGTGCGCAGTTTCTCGCTACGCCCGCGCAGCCACTCCAGCGTCAGCAACAACACCACCGAAAACGCGATCAGCAAGGTCGCCGCCGCGGCGATGGTCGGGCTGAGGTTTTCGCGAATACCACTGAACATCTGCCGTGGCAGGGTCGCTTGCTCCGGACCCGCCAAAAACAGGGTGACCACCACTTCATCGAACGAGGTGGCGAACGCAAACAACGCACCCGAAATCACCCCCGGCGCAATCAACGGCAAGGTCACCCGGCGAAACGCCGTCAACGGCGATGCCCCCAGGCTGGCCGCCGCCCTTACCAGATTGTGGTTGAAGCCCTGCAAGGTGGCCGACACGGTGATGATCACAAAGGGCACACCCAACACCGCATGCACCACGATCAGCGAGAAGTAGCTGTTGCCCAGGCCCAGTGGCGCAAAGAACAGATAACTGGCCACGCCAATGATCACCACCGGCACCACCATCGGTGAAATCACCAGCGCCATCACCAGAGCCTTGCCCGGAAAATCCCCCCGGGTCAGGCCGATTGCCGCCAGCGTGCCAAAGACCATCGCCAGTACGGTCGCAGCCGGGGCCACGATCACGCTGTTTTTCAAGGCGCGCATCCATTCGGCCGAGGCAAAGAAGTCCTGGTACCAATGCAGCGAAAAGCCCTGCAACGGATACACCAGAAAACTCCCCGAGTTGAACGACAGCGGAATGATCACCAGCACCGGCAAAATCAGGAACAACAGGATCAGCCCGCATAGGATGCGCAAGCTGTAGAACCAGACCCGTTCAACGGGGGACATGTAGGGGCTCAGCATGGCGTTCTCCTCAGCTCAGGCGCAGGCGGCTGGCGCCTACCAGCCAGTTGTACATCAGGTACAGCACCACGGTGGCCAGCAGCAGCAAGCCGCCCAATGCCGTCGCCATGCCCCAGTTGATGCTGGTGTTGGTGTAGAACGCCACGAAGTAACTGACCATCTGGTCGTTCGGGCTGCCCAGCAGGGCCGGGGTGATGTAGTAGCCAATGGCAATGATGAACACCAGCAAGCAACCCGCGCCGACACCGGCATAGGTCTGCGGGAAATACACCCGCCAAAAGCTGGCAAACGGATGGCATCCCAGCGAGATTGCAGCCCGCATATAGGTCGGCGAAATACCTTTCATCACGCTGTAGATCGGCAGAATCATAAACGGCAACAGGATATGCACCATCGCGATGTACACCCCGGTGCGGTTGAACACCAGCTCCAGCGGCTTGTCGATCAGGCCCATGCTCAGCAGCGCGCTGTTGATCAGGCCACCCGATTGCAGCAGCACGATCCACGATGCCACCCGCACCAGCACCGAGGTCCAGAACGGCAGCAGCACCAGGATCATCAACAGGTTGCTCTGGCGTGTTGGCAGGTTGGCCAGCAAGTACGCCAACGGGTAAGCCAGCACCAGGCAGATGCAGGTAATCACAAACCCCATCCAGAATGTGCGGGCGAAGATATCCAGATAGATGGACTGGTCCGGCGTGGCCTGGGCGATTTCCCCCAGATCGTCGATGCGGTGATCCACCGCTGCCAGCAGGTAAAACGGGGTCACGCTGGAACTGTTGCGCTTGATCGCCTGCCAGTATGCGGGGTCGCCCCAACGCTCATCGATCCCTTCCAGCGCATCTTTATACGACTCGGGCGCGGCCTTGAACGGCAACGCCTTGGCGGTTTTCATCAGCAGGCTGCGGTAGCCGGCCAGTTCCATGTTCAGACGCTTGGACAGATCGCCCAGGACTTGATTCTTGCGCGCCTCGGCCAGGTCCTCACTCAAGGCCCGGTACACCGGCTCCGCGGGCAAGCCCTTGGCGTCCCAGTCTTGCACGGCCACCACGGTGCGCGGCAAGCCGTCGACGACTTCCGGGTTGCCGACGCTTTTATAAAGCAGGGCCGCAATCGGGACCAGAAACACCAGCAGCAAAAAAATCACCAGGGGTGCAATCAGCGCCTGCGCCTTCCAGCGGTTGACCCGCTCGGCATGCGCCAAGCGCTTCTTCAAGGTGGGGCTGGAGACCTCGTTCAGGGGAACGGCGACGGCCATGGCGAACTCCGAAAATCTTTAAACGATGGCGGCGCACCCTCTCGGGCACACCGCATGTCAGCGCTGCTTACTTGGCAGCCCAGGCGTTGAAGCGTTGCTCCAGTTGCTCACCGTTGTCCGCCCAGAAGCTGACATCGATCTGCACCTGGTTGGCGATGTTTTCTGGAGCCGTTGGCATGTCGGCCTGCACCTCTTTAGGCAGCAAAGGCATGGCCTCCTTGTTGGCCGGGCCATAGGCGATGTTTTGCGAATAAACGCTCTGCTGTTGTGGCTGCAAGGTGAACGCCATGAACTTCTTCGCGGCGTCGGCCTTGGCTTTGCCCAGGCCTTTGGGGATGGCCCAGGCATCGAAGTCGTAGATGCCGCCGTTCCAGACGATTTTCAGGTTGCTTTCTTTTTGTACCGCCGCGATGCGGCCGTTGTAGGCCGAACTCATCACCACGTCACCCGAGGCCAGGTACTGCGGCGGCTGGGCGCCTGCTTCCCACCACTGAATGCTAGGCTTGAGTTCGTCGAGTTTCTTGAAGGCGCGGTTCTGCCCGTCCTTGCTCGCCAGCACGGTGTAGACGTCTTTGGGCGCAACACCATCGGCCATCAAGGCAAATTCCAGGGTGTACTTGGCGCCTTTGCGCAGCCCGCGCTTGCCCGGGAAGGTTTTGGTGTCCCAGAAATCCGCCCAGCTGGTGGGAGCGGTTTTTAGTTTGTCGGCGTTGTAGGCCAGTACCGTAGACCACACGAAGAAGCCCGCCCCGCAGGACTGGATCGCGCCTTTGACGTATTGCTCAGGGTTACCGAACAACGCAGGGTCCAGCGGCTCGAACATGTCCTCGTCGCAACCGCGGGACAGTTCCGGCGATTCAACCTCTACCAGATCCCAGGAGATGCTTTTGGTGTCGACCATTGCCTTGATCTTGGCCATTTCACCGTTGTATTCCCCGGCGATGATCTTGCCATCGCCCTTGGCTTCCCAGGGGGCGTAGAACGCCTTGACCTGGGCTGCCTTGTTCGCGCCGCCAAACGACACCACGGTCAGATCGGTTGCGGCCAGGGCATTGGCCGCGAACAGCAGGCCCAGACTCAGGGCCGTGAACTTGAAGGATGTATGCATTGTTGTTCTCCACTGTGCAGGGTTGGTGAAGCCGGGGCGATCAATTCGCCTCTAAGAGAGGGTCCAGCGCACGTACATGTTCGACCTGCCAGCCCAGTGGCACGACGTCACCGACGGCCAGGGCGGGGTCCAGCTCGGCAATCGGCTGTTTCACAAAGAAATCGTTCATGCCACAGACTTCCAGGCGAACCCGAACGTGGTCGCCCAGGTAGATAAATTCTTCGACCCGGCCCGAGAACCGGTTGGCGCACGACTCACTGGAGCCATTGAGGCTGATGCGCTCCGGGCGAATCGACAGGGTTACCGGGTCGCCGGTACGCCCGACATTCACCGCCAGGGCCTGGACTTTTTCGCCACGGCCCAGCTCGACCACGCAGCGATCGCCGTCCCGGCTGTGCAGGCGGCCATTGAGGCGGTTGTTCTCGCCGATAAAGTTGGCCACAAAGGTGTTTTTCGGCTCTTCGTAGAGCATGCGCGGCGGGGCAATTTGCTGGATTTCACCCTGGTGGAACACGGCCACACGGTCGGACATGGTCAGCGCTTCGCCCTGGTCATGGGTCACATAGACCACGGTCACGCCCAGACGCTGATGCAGGTGCTTGATTTCCATCTGCATGTGTTCGCGCAGTTGTTTGTCCAGCGCACCCAGGGGCTCGTCCATCAGCACCAGCTGCGGCTCGAACACCAGTGCCCGGGCCAGGGCCACACGCTGTTGCTGGCCGCCGGACAACTGGGCCGGGTAACGCTGGGCGAAAGCATCAAGCTGCACCATGCTCAGCACGCGCTTGACCCGCTCGCTGATGTCGGTGCGGTTGAGGCCACGCACCGACAGGGGGAAGCCGAGGTTTTCGGCCACGGTCATGTGCGGGAACAGGGCATAGTTCTGAAACACCATGCCGATATCGCGCTTGTGCGGCGGCACGTTGTTGATCGAGCGCCCGGCCAGCAGGATCTCGCCGGCGGTGGGTGTCTCGAAGCCGGCCAGCATCATCAGGCTGGTGGTTTTGCCCGAACCGGAAGGCCCGAGCAAGGTCAGGAACTCGCCTTTGCGAATGTCCAGGTTGAGATCCTTGACGATCAGATTTTCGCCGTCGTAGCTTTTTTGCACACCACGAAAGCTGACCAGAATCTCATCCGCCCCAGCGCTTGCACCGACCTGACTCATAACCGCACCTTTTGTTTTGGACTGCCGTAGCCCAAGACTAAAGAAGCGCCCACCCCACAGAAATCGGGGGGCGAGAGAGATTGACATCAGGCGGCTGGAAGGCCTTGGGTAGGGATTGCCCTACAGGGATGTCGTGATTGGGATGGTCGCGCCGGGCAACTCCGGCAACATGGCCCGGAGGCAGGCCAAAAGGGTCGTAAACAGATACGTTGTGGGAGCGGGCTTGCTCGCGATTCAGGCACCGTGGTCTGTCAGACAAACCGCAGCGATGCCATCGCGGGCAAGCCCGCTCCCACAAGGAAAGGTGCAAATCGTTACAACAACTTGTGCTCCATTGCGTATTTGACCAGCTCGGCCAGGGACGTGATGTTGAGCTTTTGCATCAGCCGCGCCTTGTGGGTGCTGATGGTCTTGCTGCTCAACGCCAGTTGCTGGGCTATATCGTTGACGTTATCGCCCTGGGCCAGGCGCTTGAACACCGAAAACTCGCGCTCGGACAGCAAGGCATGCAATGGCCGCGAATCGGTCAGACCGACCTCGAACACCATGCGGTCCGCCAGGTCGGGGTCAATGTAACGTCCGCCCGCCGCTACCTTGCGGATGGCCATCAGCAACAACGCCGGGTCACTGTCCTTGGTGGCATAACCCGCCGCGCCAAACTTCAGCGCCCGCGCCGCCATCTGCGCTTCGTCATGCATAGACAGCACCAGAATGGCCGGCGGGTTGTTCAGGGCGCGGATGCGCGGTATCGCTTCCAGGCCATTGACCCCGGGCATGGAGATATCCAGCAGCACCACCTCGCACGGCACATGGCGCAATGTTTCCAGCAACTGCTCGCCATTGCCGGCCTCGCCCACCACCAGCAAGTCCTTGGCCAGGCCGATCAATTGCTTGATCCCTTCACGCACGATGGTGTGGTCTTCCGCTACCAGTACACGAATCACAAGCACTTCCTCATCCACTTTTCTCCACCAAAGGCACGCGTACCGTCAGGGTCGTTCCCTCCCCCGGAACACTGTGCAACGCCAGTGTTCCGCCCAGCATCAACACCCGCTCGCGCATCCCCACCAGACCAAAGGAAGTCGGCCGCCCGCCTGCGGGCACAAAACCCTGGCCGTCATCACTGATGCTCAGGCACAACTCCCGCCCCTGCACGCTCAAGGTCAGCTCAACCGTGTGCGCCTGGGCATGGCGCATCACATTGGTCAGCGCCTCCTGCAGGATACGGAACAACCCCACCTCCTTGGACGCACCCAGCGGCGGCAAATGCTCAGGGACCTGCACCAGGCAAGGAATGTGCGTACGCGCCTCAAAGCGCCTGGCCTGCCACTCAATGGCCGAGCTGATGCCCGCGTCCAGGATCGGCGGGCGCAAGGAGGTCGCCACATCGCGCACCAGCTGAAAGAGCTGGGCGATCAATTTTTTCATGCTGTTGAGTCGCTCATGCAACCCCGGATCCAGCTGGGCGTAGGCCAGCTCGCACATTGAGGTTTCCAGCTTGAGCACTGTCAGGATCTGACCCAGTTCATCATGCACTTCACGCGCGATGCGTGCCTTTTCTTCTTCGCGCACGCTTTCAAGGTGCGCCGACAGTTCGCGCAGCTGCCCGCGGGAGCTGTCCAGCTCAAGCTCGATGCGCTTGCTTTCGCTGATATCCCAGACAATCCCGTCCCACACCACCGTGCCATCATCCAGGCGACGGGTGATGGCCTTGATCTCGGCCCAGCGCTGCTGGCCCTGGCGGGTCAGGATCCGACCTTGCCACGACCAATCACTGTCGCTGTCCAGCGCCAGGTCCTGCACCCGATGGTAATCCGCCCGGTCATCCGGATGCACCAGGCTGCGCAGGCCCACTTCGCGCAGGCGCAACGTGGCCGGGGAAAACCCCGCCAGGCTCTCGCTGCCTTCGCTGATATAGGGGAAGTCCAGTTCACCAGTCAGTAACGAACGCTCCAGACGAAAGACCAGCCCCGGCACGTTGGCCGCAATGCCCTGCAAACGCGCATCGCTTTCCTGCAAGGCGGCCTGCACCTGGTGGCGCTCGGTGATGTCATTGAGGTACACCACCAGGTATTCCGCGGTTTGAAAGCGCAGGAAGCTCAAGGTCACATCGGCGGGAAACTGCGAGCCATCTGCGCGCACGCACAGTGTTTCACTGCGGTGTACGCCCTCCTTGCGATTGCGCGCGCGGCGCCACATGTTCAACCAGCGATCCATCGTCAGGCCGGGATCAAAATCCCTGAGCGGGCGCTCCAGCACTGCCCCTGGCGAATAACCGAGCATCTCTTCGGCCGCCCGGTTGGCGTAGCGCACATGGCTGTCCCAGTTGACCCACAGAATACCCACGGGGCTCTGGTCAATGGAGAACTGGCTCAGGCGCAGGGCCTCGGCGCTGGCGGTATGCAATACGAGATCTTCGCGGGCACTGAGCAAGGCTCGTTCCAGGCTGGTTTGCTGACGGCGCTGCCACACCACAATCGCCATGCTGGCCAGCAGCAACGCGAGTATCAGCAAGCTCAGGTTCTGCCAAAAGCCGGGCGACGGGCCAAGGTGCGGGTATTTGGGTTGCAGCCAGCGACTGTGCAGTTGTTCCATGTCCCGCGCCGGGATCGCATGCAGGCCACGCTCGACGATACCGGCCAACTCAGGCCAGTCACGCCGCGTTGCAACACGCAACAACTGCGGCAAGCCGACATCACCCACCACCGCCAGCTCGGCAAACTCGGGCTCGGCCGACAAGCGACTGAGCTGGGCTTCGTCGATCACGGCATAGGTGGCTTGCTGGCTAAGCAACAACTGCAAGGCCTGGCGCTCCAGCGGCACGCCCTGCAAATTGAGGCCAGGGTAGCTGCTGCGCAAAAAATCGGCGGTGGCACTCGGCATGCGCACCGCAACGCGGGTCTGGCTGTCGACACGCTCAAGGTCCACCGAGCCGGTGCCATTGCGCGCCCCCACCAACAATTGCGGCACACGCATATAAGGATCGGAAAACTGCCACAGGCGCAAACCCGCCGGGGTTTGCATCAGCCCGGGGGCCAGGTCGATTTCACCGTTACGGGCGGCCTGTTCAAGTTGCGCCAGATCAGGGTAGTTACGCCAGATCAGTTGCACATTGAGGGCTTGCGCCAGCCACTTCATCAGCTCGACATTGGCCCCGGACAACTGCTGCAGGCGGCGATCAAATCGGGCATAGGGCGCCTGCAATACCAGGCCCACCCGCAACTCTGTGTGCCGGGCCAGCCACTGCTGTTGCTCGGCCGACAGCTGGGCGGCGGGCACAGGCGCGGCATGGCCCATCAAGGGCAGCCAGAGCCAGCCGATAACCCACAGATAGCAAAAACGTCTCATCTAAACGCTCACACCCTGACAAATACTGATCAACCCATTACGCTGCCGGGACTACTTCTGGCCTGGAATAACCGATGTTTCCTTATCGTCTGGCACTGCCAGCCTTGTGCCTGTCGCTGATAATGCCGTTCGCCCGGCCAGTGCTCGCAGGCGACACCCAGCCCGAAACCGAACCTGCGGCCAAGCCCGCCGTGCGTGACCCACTGCCCGAGCGCAGCCAGGAAGACGCCGCAGCCCTTGAGCGACAACTGCCCGTACACGAGCAGCAACAGCTGCAAGCGCCCAATGACAGTTTTCTCGCCCTGTGGAAACCCGCCAACAGCAGCGCCCCCGAAGGTGCCGTGATTATCGTGCCCGGCGCCGGTGAAACTGCCGACTGGCCGCTGGTGGTCGGCCCACTGCGCAACAAGCTGCCGGACGCCAACTGGGCCAGTCTGAGCCTGAGCTTGCCGGACATGCAAAGCGAAGCCAGCCAGGCGCGGGAAGCCGAACCAGAGAAACCTCCTACAGCAATTGCGACAGACAGTAGCAGCAAAGCAGCCAGCACCACAGCCAAACCCATCGAGCAAGCGGCCAGTGCGGGTACTGAAAGCCCGGAACCCGAAGCGGCGCAAACCGCACACGATCTGGACAAGGCCGATGCCGAGCGCATCTTCGCCCGTATTGATGCGGCCATTGCCTTTGCCCAGCACCAGAACATGCGCACTGTCGTTCTGCTCGGCCACGGCTCCGGGGCCTATTGGGCATCGCGCTATATCAGTACCAAGCATCCTGCCCAGGTTCAGAAGCTGATCATGGTGTCTGCCCGCAAACCGGTGCTGGCTGAGCCGGACTTGAGCCAGTTGACCCCGGCCCTCAACGTCGCGCTGCTGGATATCTTCTACAAAGACCAACCCCAGGCCCGCGAAGCCGCCCTGCAAAGACTGCAGGCCAGCAAGCGCGCCAACGGATCGAATTTCAAACAGGTAGGACTGTTCGCCACCCCGGGTAACCGGGAAGGCGAACAGGAGCAGTTGTTCCGTCGGGTGCGCGGCTGGCTCAGCCCGCTGCCTGTGGATAAGTAAACCCGGCTAGAACCCGCGGCGCTGACGTATCAAGGTATAGGCCTGGTGCAATTCGCGGGTTTTTTCCGTGGCTTCGCGCACCTGCACCGGGCCGGCACCGCTGCCGGCGACCTTGTCCGGGTGGTGACGACTGAGTAGGCGCCGGTAGGCGCGCTTGATCTGCTCGGGATCACTGGCTTCAGTCACCCCCAGCAGAGTCAGCGCCTGCAGGTAGGTACCGCCGCGGGTGGCCACGGGTCTTTGCTGAGCATCACGTTCGCCACCCAACGCCAGTACCTGTTGCCGGGTCCAGCCCAGCCAGCCACCCCAAAGCACAATCAGCTCGCGCTCCTGGGGCGCCACCCGGCCATCGGCCAGGATCATCCGCCAACAAGCGCGCAATACCCCTTCTGCCGCATGGGGCTGAGCCTTGAGCCGTTTCAGATAACCGCGTAGCGAATCACTACCCGACTTGCCGCGGTTGAACGCGGCAATCGCACGCTTTTGCGCGGCAGGCGCCATATCGAGCTGACGCATTTCCTGGCGCGCCTGCGCAATATGCGGGTCCAGCACCTGCCCACCGCTTTTGGCCAGCCGACCGAGCAACACAAACAACAACTCATCGTTGCGCAACACCTGCCGGGCACCCAGGCGCTCCAGCAGATCGGCCCAACTGTGCAGTTGCAGGCGCCGGTCCAGCGCCTGCCCCAATAAAGCGCCAAGCATGGCCCCCGGAATACTGGCAATGAAAAAGCCGGCTCCGGCTCCGATCAGAGTCCCTGGCCACAACATGCTAGCGAGCGCCCTTGATCAACGACTCGACCTCAGCCAGGCGCTCGTGCGTGCCCACATCCACCCAATGCCCTTGCAATCGCTCACCTGTCACTTGCCCGGCCGCCATTGCCTTGCGCAATAGCGGCGCCAGTTTAAAGGCACCCGCCGTGCAGCCCCTGAACAGCTCGGGGTGGAGCACGGCGATACCGCTGTAGGTCAGCGTATCGGCACCCGCTACACGCTCTTGAACCTGACCTGCGCAGAGGCTGAAATCCCCGTCCGGGTGGTGCGCCGGGTTATCCACAAGGACCAGATGAGCCAGGCCGGTCAATGGTTGGCGCAAGGCGGCAAAGTCGTAATCGGTCCAGATATCACCGTTGACCACAGCAAATGGCGTATCACCGAGCAATGCCAGCGCCTGGAAAATACCGCCACCGGTTTCCAGCGGTTCGCCTTCCGGGGAGTACTGGATGCGGACACCAAGCTGCGAGCCGTCGCCCAGATGGTCTTCAATCTGCTGGCCCAGCCAGGCGTGGTTGATCACGATGTCGGTAAAGCCCGCCACTGCCAGCGCCCGCAGGTGGTACTCGATCAGCGGCACACCCCCTGCACGAACCAATGGCTTGGGTGTGTGCAGGGTCAGCGGGCGCAGGCGCTCGCCTTTGCCTGCCGCCAGAATCATCGCCTTCATGCATCGACCTCGCGGGTCAGCCCCAGGCTGGCGAACAGTTCACCCAGTTCTGCCAGCTCGGGGCGTCGCGCCAGCACGGCTTCTATATAAGAGAAGAAACGCGGCACATCGGCCAGATAACGCGGTTTGCCGTCGCGATGGCAGATACGGGCAAAAATACCGATCACTTTCAAATGCCGCTGCACACCCATCAGGTCGCTGGCGCGCAAGAACTCTTCAAAGTCGCGTTGCACCGGGATGCCCAACGGCAGTGCCAGTTGCCAGTAATCCTGCAGCCAGTTGCGCACGCGCTCTTCAGGCCAGCTCAGGAACGCATCCTTGAACAGGCAGGTAATGTCGTAGGTCACCGGGCCATACACCGCGTCCTGGAAATCCAGCACACCGGGGTTGGGAATACTGAGCATCAGGTTGCGCGGCATAAAGTCGCGGTGCACCAGCACTTTTGGCTGCGCCAGGGCGCTGTCGATCAGCAGCGCACTGACCCGTTGCCAGGCGGCCTGCTGCTGCTCATTGAAATCCACCCCCAGGTGAGCACGCACATACCATTCAGGGAACAGCTCCAGCTCGCGGCGCAGCAAGGCCACGTCATAGCTGGGCAAAGGCTCGGTCATCGGCAGTTGCTGGAAGGCCAGCAAGGCTTCGATGGCATCCTTGAACAATTCGTCGGCGTTGGTGCTGTTGATCACGTCCAGGAAGGTCTTGTTGCCCAGATCGTTAAGCAAAAGGAAGCCGTGATCGAGGTCCTGAGCATAAATTTTCGGCACATTGATCAGGCAAGTCCGCAGAAAATCAGCAATTTCGACGAAAGGTCTGCAGTTTTCCTGGGGGGGCGGCGCGTCCATGACGACGAAACTGCGCCCTTCACCCTCCCAGCGAAAATAGCGCCGGAAACTCGCATCGCTACTGGCAGCAGTCAGCGTGGCCGGGGGCACAGCACCCCAACCCTCATTCGCGAACACGGTTGCCAACTGTTCATCCAGCCAAACTTTCAGGTGTTGCAGGCGTACATCTTGGTCAGGCATTACAAGGGTCTCCGACGGCGCTAGCCGTCAAGCGGGTCATGCTTTATTATCCAGAATCTTTTCCAGACCATCGATAGGCGTGCGGTCCCCCACCGCGGGCTGATGGCACGCAGGAAGCCCGGACTAATAAGATGGCATTGAAATCCCCCGCGTTTCGTAAAAAATTTCCGTTGCTGGTAACCGGCAGTTTGCTGGCCATGCAACCTCTCGCCACGCCGTTCGCGTTTGCCGAGGAGCAGTATGACTGTTCCGTGTCGGCTACGGGTGGCTGGGATTGCGCACCAAAAACCAACGTGGCGCAACTGCCACCGCGTCCTGCGCATGGCGACGGGTCGGTGGGTGCCAGCGGTGAAACCAGCGAGCAGGCCAAGCAGGCCCCTCTGGTCACCGAGGCCAAAGGCCGCGGGCTCAAGGCGCGCAGCGACGACTATAGCCACCTCGACTGGGTCCCCCGGGACAAGCTGACCGCAGCCCAACTGGCCGAAACCGGCCCGTACTGCTCCGGTTCGTACGTGGAGCCCATCCGTCCGGGCATGAACGACCCCACCAGCAAAAGCGATGCACCGACCTTTATCGGCGCCAAAGCCTCCCGCTACGAGCAGGAAGAGCAGGTGGCGACCCTGGCAGGTGACGTCGTGATGCGTCAGGGCAGCATGCAGATCGAAGCCGACGAAGCCAGCCTGTACCAGGCTGAAAGCCGTGGCGAGCTCAATGGCAAGGTGCGCCTGCGCGACAACGGCGCGCTGATCGTCGGCGACCACGCCGATGTGCAGCTGGACACCGGTGCGGCCAAGGTCGACAACGCCGAATACGTGCTGCACAAGTCGCGTATCCGCGGCAGTGCGCTGTATGCCAAGCGTGCCGAAGACTCGATCATCCGCCTCAAGGATGGTACCTACACCACGTGTGAGCCAAGCAGCAACGCCTGGCAGCTCAAGGGCAACAACATCACGTTGAACCCGGCCACCGGTTTCGGTACGGCCACCAACGTGACGCTGCGGGTCAAGGACATTCCGGTGTTCTACACCCCGTACATCTACTTCCCGATCGACGACCGCCGTCAGTCCGGTTTCCTGCCGCCGTCCTTCAGCAGCAGCACCGACACCGGCTTTATGCTCGTGACCCCGTACTACTTCAACCTGGCACCCAACTACGATGCCACGTTGTACCCGCGCTACATGACCAAGCGCGGCTTGTTGATGGAAGGCGAGTTCCGCTACCTGACCGAATCCAGCGAAGGCCAGTTCGGTGCCGCGTACCTCAACGACGACGACACCAAGCGCAAGGGTCAAACCGACTACACCGACAAGCGCTACATGCTCAACTGGCAACACAAGGGCGGCCTGGACTCGCGCGTACTGACCGAGGTTGACTACACCAAGATCAGTGACCCGTATTACTTCCAGGACCTGCAAAGCGACCAGATCGGCGTTGAAAGCCGTGACTACCTGAACCAGCAGGCCGCCGTCAGCTACCGTGGCGATGACTACACCGCCAAGCTGAACGTGCAGGCCTATCAACTGGCCACCGTTACCCAGATCACGCCTTACGACAAACTGCCGCAGCTCACCCTCGATGGCATGCTGCCCACTCACCCGGGTGGCCTGAACTTCGCCTACAACACCGAGCTGGTGCGATTCGACCGCAGCCTGGAAAACGGCAAGTACACCAACGAAGACGGCACTGAAGCAGATCGGCTGGATACCAACGTAACCGGCCTGGCCCGTGCCAACGGTACGCGCATGAACCTGGCGCCAAGTGTCAGCCTGCCGCTGAACTGGAGCTATGGCTTCCTGACGCCGTCCCTCAAGTACATGTACACCCAGTACGATCTGGATCTGGATGGCACTGGCAAGACTCAGTTGGCCACTGCTGGCGGCAAGTTCGACAGCTCGGTCAACCGCAGCGTGCCAATCGCCAGCGTCGACAGCGGCCTGTACTTCGACCGCAACACCAACTGGTTCGGCACCAACTACCGCCAGACCCTGGAGCCGCGTGCGTTCTACCTGTATGTGCCGGAGCGCAATCAGGATGACATCCCGATTTTCGACACCAGCGAAAGCACCTTCAGCTACTCCTCGCTGTGGCGTGACAACCGCTTCACCGGCACCGACCGTGTGGGCGACGAGAACAAGCTGTCGCTGGGCCTGACCAGCCGCCTGATCGAAGACAACGGCTTTGAGCGTCAACGCATCAGCGTGGGCCAGGCCTACTACTTCAAGGACCGCAAGGTTCAGTTGCCGGGCATTGACGCAGACCGTGCCGATGCAACCTCCAGCGTGTCGCCGTATGCACTGGAATACGCCTATCGCTTCAACCGCGACTGGCGTGCGACGGCCGACTACAACTGGGACCCGGAGAGCCACAGCCCGCGCTCTGGCAGTGCGATGATGCACTACCAGCCTGAAGACAACCCGAACAAGGTGGTCAACGTCGGCTACCGCTACCGCAACGACCAGGTTCGTTACGACCAGTACACCGGCAAGTGGATTGTGGGCGGCGGTGACTACGGCACCCCTGGCCAACCGGGTTACATCAAGGACTACTACAAGATCCAGCAGCACGACTTCTCGGTTATCTGGCCGATCGTGCCGCAATGGAACGCCATCAGCCGCTGGCAGTACGACTACAACCGCAACCGTACCCTGGAAGCCTTCGGTGGCTTCGAGTACGACAACTGCTGCTGGAAGCTTCGTCTGATCAGCCGTTACTGGGTATCCAACGACGAGTACACCCAGGAAGCCCCTCAAAACGAGAAGGGCGACCATGGTCTCTTCCTCCAAGTTGTGCTGAAAGGTCTCGGTGGCGTTGTTGGCACCAAAGTAGAGAGCTTCCTCGACAAAGGCATCCAAGGTTATCGTGAACGTGAAGATCAAGCTTTCTGAGTGTCTGCGCCCGCTAATGCTGGGCGCGTTGTTCCTGGGTACTGCAGCCAGCGCTGCAGTACAGCCCCTGGATAAAGTGGTGGCCATCGTCGACAACGACGTGATCATGCAGAGCCAACTGGACCAGCGTGTCCACGAAGTTCAGCAAACCATCGCCAAGCGCGGCCAGGGCGTACCGCCTGCCAGCGTTCTGGATCAGCAGGTGCTTGAGCGCCTGATCGTCGAAAACCTGCAACTGCAGATCGGCGAACGCTCTGGCATCCGTATCACGGATGAAGAGCTGAACCAGGCCATTGGCACCATTGCCCAGCGCAACAACATGACCATCGAGCAGTTCCGTCAGGCCCTGGCCCACGACGGTCTGTCCTATGAAGATGCCCGCGAGCAGGTTCGTCGCGAAATGATCATCAGCCGTGTGCGTCAACGCCGCGTGGCCGAGCGCATTCAGGTCACGGACCAGGAAGTGAAAAACTTCCTGGCCTCGGACCTTGGCAAAATGCAGATGTCCGAAGAGTACCACCTGGCCAATATCCTGATCCCGACGCCTGAAAGCGCCAGTTCGGAAGCCGTCCAGAACGCAGCACGCCAGGCTGAAGAGGTCTACAACAAGCTCAAGCAAGGCGCTGACTTCGCACAAATGGCCATCGCCCGCTCCGGCAGCGACACGGCACTGGAAGGCGGCGACATGGGCTGGCGTAAAGCTGCTCAACTGCCACCCCCTTTCGACCGCATGCTCAGTGAGATGCCGGTGGGTGACGTAACGCCTCCGGTACGGACGCCAGGCGGCTTTATCATCCTCAAGCTGAATGCAAAACGCGGCGGCGGATCGGTGGTGGTGGACGAAGTCCATGTGCGCCATATCCTGATCAAGCCAAGCGAAATTCGCACTGAAGCACAAACCAAGGAACTGGCCGCCAAGATCTACGACCGCATCACCTCGGGCGAAGACTTTGCCACCCTGGCCAAGACGTACTCCGAAGACCCGGGTTCCGCCCTCAACGGTGGCGACCTGAACTGGGTTGACCCGAATTCGCTGGTACCCGAGTTCCGCGAAGCAATGGCCGACACCCCGCAAGGTGTACTGTCCAAGCCGTTCAAGACCCAATACGGCTGGCATGTTCTGGAAGTCCTTGGCCGTCGTGCCACTGACAGCACCACCCAGGCACGCGAGCAACAGGCCATGAACGCTCTGCGTAACCGCAAGTACGACGAAGAGCTGCAATCCTGGCTGCGCCAGATCCGCGACGAAGCCTATGTTGAAATCAAGCTTCCGGGCGCCAGCGCAGCAGACGGCTCCAACCAGGACGCGCAGTGAAAACACAGCGTTTTGCCCTGACACCCGGCGAACCGGCAGGCATAGGTCCCGACCTGTGCCTGCTGCTCGCCTCGCAACACCAGCCACACCCCCTGATTGCCATCACCAGCCGCGACCTGCTCCTTGAGCGGGCCGCGCAGCTCGGTGTGGCTGTCAGCCTGCTACCGGTGGGGCCAGGCAACTGGCCCGAACAGCCAGCTCCGGCAGGCAGCCTGTATGTGTGGGACACCCCGCTGAATGCCACGGTTACCGCCGGCAAGCTGGACAAGGCCAACGCAGCCTTTGTGCTGCAGACCCTGACCCGCGCCGCACAAGGCTGCATGGATGGCGACTTCGCCGGCATGATCACCGCCCCGGTGCATAAAGGCGTGATCAACGAAGCAGGCATCCCGTTCTCCGGGCACACCGAATTCCTTGCCGACCTGACCCATACCCCACAGGTCGTGATGATGCTGGCCACCCGCGGATTGCGCGTGGCACTGGTCACCACGCACCTGCCGCTACGTCAGGTCAGCGATGCAATAACCCCCGAGCGACTGATGCGGGTCACCCGCATTCTGCACGCCGACCTACAACAAAAATTCGGCATTGCCCGGCCGCGAATCCTGGTGTGCGGGCTCAACCCCCATGCCGGTGAAGGCGGCCATTTGGGCCATGAAGAAATAGATATCATCGAACCAACCCTGGAGCGCCTGCGCAGCGAGGGCATGGACCTGCGTGGCCCGCTGCCTGCCGACACTCTGTTTACCCCCAAATATCTGGAACACTGCGACGCAGTGCTGGCGATGTACCACGACCAGGGCCTGCCCGTACTCAAGTACAAAGGGTTTGGCGCCGCCGTCAACATCACCCTGGGCTTGCCGATTATCCGCACCTCTGTCGACCACGGCACCGCCCTGGATCTGGCGGGCAGCGGCAAGATCGATACCGGCAGCCTGCAAGTCGCGCTGGAAACCGCCTACCAGATGGCCGAGACCCGTATATGAACGAGCAATACCAACACAAGGCGCGCAAGCGCTTTGGCCAGAACTTCCTGCACGATGCAGGCGTTATTGACCGCATCCTGCGCGCCATCAACGCCAAGGCAGGCGAACGCCTGCTGGAAATCGGCCCGGGCCAGGGCGCCCTGACCGAAGGCATCCTCAACAGCGGCGGTCAGCTCGACGTCGTTGAACTCGACAAGGACCTGGTGCCGATCCTCAACCGCCAGTTTGCCGGGATGAGCAACTTCACCCTGCACCAGGGTGACGCGCTGAAGTTCGACTTCAAAAGCCTCAATGCTGCACCGCGCACCCTGCGCGTGGTCGGTAACCTGCCGTACAACATCTCTACGCCGCTGATTTTTCACCTGCTGAAAAACGCCGACCTGATCCGTGACATGCACTTCATGCTGCAAAAGGAAGTGGTCGAGCGTATGGCCGCCGGCCCTGGCGGTGGTGACTGGGGTCGTCTGTCGATCATGGTTCAGTACCACTGCCGCGTCGAACACCTGTTCAACGTAGGCCCGGGGGCATTCAACCCGCCGCCGAAAGTTGATTCGGCGATTGTCCGCCTGGTACCGCACGAAGTCCTGCCGCACCCGGCAAAGGATCATCGCCTGCTTGAGCGCGTGGTTCGCGAAGCGTTCAACCAGCGTCGCAAAACCCTGCGCAACACCCTCAAGGCCTTGCTCAGCAACGCTGAAATCGAGGCCGCTGGCGTCGATGGCAGTAAACGCCCGGAGCAACTCGACCTGGCCGCTTTCGTGCGCCTGGCCGACAAACTCAGCGAACAACCGGTCGTGGCGCCCGCCGAAGACTGATCGCCGAGAAAAAACGGCTGCCCGGCCAGACGCCACGTCTAGCCGGGTACCCGTTGTTTGGCCTAGACTCAGGGATCAGTTTTATCCCGAACTGTGTCTTCGCTTTCAAGTAAGGCCTCTCGCATGCACGATCCCCGCTATCTGGTCGACGTCAGCGTCGTCACACGTTACCTGCCAGAACAATCGCAGCCCGAACACCAGCGCTTTGCCTTTGCATACACCATTACGGTGCGCAACAACGGCTCAGTCGCCGCCAAGCTGCTGTCCCGGCACTGGGTCATTACCGACGGCGATGGGCATGTTGAAGAAGTCCGTGGCGCAGGCGTTGTAGGGCTGCAACCCAAGATTGATCCTGGCAGCGAACACACCTACAGCAGTGGCTCAGTAATCACCACCAAAGTCGGCACCATGCAGGGCAGCTACCTGATGCACGCCGATGACGGCCACGAGTTCAAAGCCATTATTGCGCCCTTCCGCCTCGCGGTACCCGGAGCCCTGCACTGATGGCGGTGTATGCCGTGGGTGACCTGCAAGGTTGCCTCAAGCCGCTCAAACGCCTGCTCGAACGTGTGGCCTTCGACCCTGCCAAAGACAAGCTCTGGCTGGTGGGCGACCTGGTCAACCGCGGCCCCGAATCGCTTGAAACCCTGCGTTTTCTGTACCGCATGCGCGAGTCACTGGTCTGCGTACTGGGCAACCATGACCTGCACCTGCTGGCCGTGGGGCGCAATATCGAACGCCTGAAAAAAGGCGACACCCTGCGCGAAATCCTCCAGGCCCCCGACTGCGATGAACTGCTGAACTGGCTACGCCAGCAACCGCTGCTGCACTTCGATGCAGAGCGTGATACCGCACTGGTGCATGCCGGGATTCCGCCGCAGTGGACGCTGAAAAAAGCCCTCAAATGCGCCAGCGAAGTCGAACAGGCCCTGCGTGATGACAACCTCATAGGGCCTTACCTTGACGGCATGTACGGCAACGATCCCGCCAAGTGGGACAACGAGCTGACCGGTGTGACCCGCTTGCGGGTTATTACCAACTATTTCACCCGCATGCGTTTTTGTACCCGAGAGGGCAAACTCGACCTCAAAAGCAAAGAAGGCGTAGGCACTGCACCGCCAGGCTTCGCGCCGTGGTTCAGCTACAAAGAACGCAAGACCCAGGGCCTCAAGATCATCTTCGGGCACTGGGCCGCACTGGAAGGCAACTGCAAGGAGCCGGGCATCTATGCCCTTGATACCGGTTGCGTCTGGGGCGGGGCCATGACCCTGCTCAATGTCGACACCGGCCAGCGCCTGCTCTGCGACTGTGACGACCCGGCCCTTGCCGCGCCCTCCATTGCTCCACACACCGAGCCATCTTCCCAACCCTTGGGCGCCGGCTAACCGCGCCCGCTGTCAGGCCACAGGAATCCCCCATGACCGAATTCAAACGTATCCCGCCCGAGCAAGCCCAGGCCCTGCGCGAACAAGGCGCCGTCGTCGTTGATGTGCGCGACCCGCAGGCCTTTGCCGCCAGCCATATCAGCGGCGCCAAGCACCTGGACAACCACTCGCTGCATGACTTCATCGCCAACGCCGACCTCGACGCCCCGCTGATCGTGGCCTGCTACCACGGCAACTCCAGCCAGAGTGCTGCAGCGTATCTGGTCGGCCAGGGCTTCAGCGAGGTCTACAGCCTGGATGGCGGCTTCGAGCTGTGGCGCGCCACTTACCCGGACGAAACCGCCCAAAGCCCGGGCGAATAATATTTTTATCAGCCCCAGCCCCCGTGATCAGAGGGCTGGCGGCCCGCCTGACCAACGGTCAGGCGCAACATTTCACGCATCCGCCCTTGACCTCCCGGATTACCAACTATCCTTTACCTCAGGCCATCCAAATCTGGGGAGAGCCGGTACACCGGCGAATGGATCATCGGTAGTAACTTCAAGGGTTTAGCCACCTTGATGGTGTCCTGGGGGGTACACAGCAGCACACATGCTGCTGCATGCCAGCACTCGAACTGACCGATCTATCGCCGACTCCACGTATCGAGCGAGGTGACGTCATGAGTATTTTTAGCCACTTCCAACAACGCTTTGAATCCACACGCCAGGAAGAGCTCACGCTCCAGGAATATCTTGAGCTGTGCAAACAGGACAAAAGCACTTATGCCTCTGCCGCTGAACGGCTCCTGCTGGCCATTGGTGAGCCGGAACTGCTGGACACCTCAACCGATTCCCGGCTATCGCGGATTTTTTCCAACAAGGTGATTCGCCGCTATCCGGCCTTTGAAGACTTCCACGGAATGGAAGAATGCATCGACCAGATCGTTTCCTACTTCCGCCATGCTGCACAGGGCCTGGAAGAGAAAAAGCAAATCCTCTATCTGCTGGGCCCGGTCGGGGGCGGCAAATCATCCCTTGCCGAAAAACTCAAACAGCTGATTGAAAAAGTGCCCTTCTATGCCATCAAGGGTTCACCGGTTTTCGAGTCGCCCCTGGGCCTGTTCAACGCCACCGAAGATGGCGCGATCCTCGAAGAAGACTTCGGCATCCCCAAACGCTACCTGAGCACCATCATGTCGCCGTGGGCCACCAAGCGCCTGGCCGAGTTTGGCGGTGATATCAGCCAGTTCCGCGTGGTTAAGCTCTACCCTTCGATCCTTAACCAGATCGGTGTCGCCAAAACCGAACCCGGCGACGAAAACAACCAGGACATTTCGGCTCTGGTCGGCAAGGTCGATATCCGCAAACTGGAAGAATTCCCGCAAAACGACGCCGACGCCTACAGCTACTCGGGCGCCCTGTGCCGGTCCAACCAGGGCTTGATGGAATTCGTGGAGATGTTCAAGGCACCGATCAAGGTGCTGCACCCACTGCTGACGGCCACCCAGGAAGGCAACTACAACAGCACCGAAGGCCTGGGCGCGATCCCGTTTACTGGCATCCTGCTGGCTCACTCCAACGAATCGGAGTGGCACACCTTCCGCAACAACAAGAACAACGAAGCCTTCATCGACCGGATCTACATCGTCAAAGTACCGTATTGCCTGCGCGTCAGTGACGAAGTGAAGATCTACGACAAACTGCTGTTCAACAGCTCGCTGGCCAAAGCCCATTGCGCGCCCGACACCCTGAAAATGCTGGCCCAGTTCACCGTACTGTCACGGCTCAAAGAGCCGGAAAACTCCAACATCTATTCCAAGATGCGGGTGTATGACGGCGAGAACCTCAAGGATACCGACCCGAAAGCCAAGTCCATCCAGGAGTACCGTGACAACGCGGGTGTCGACGAAGGCATGAATGGCCTGTCGACCCGTTTCGCGTTCAAGATCCTGTCCAAGGTGTTCAACTTCGACCCCCACGAAATTGCCGCCAACCCGGTCCACCTGCTTTATGTGCTCGAACAGCAGATCGAACAGGAACAATTCCAGGCTGAAACCCGTGAGCGCTACCTGCGTTTCCTCAAGGAATACCTGGCGCCGCGCTACATCGAGTTTATCGGCAAGGAAATCCAGACCGCTTACCTGGAGTCCTACAGCGAATACGGGCAAAACATCTTCGATCGTTATGTGCTCTACGCCGACTTCTGGATTCAGGACCAGGAATACCGCGACCCGGAAACCGGCGAGATCCTCAATCGCGTGGCCCTCAACGAAGAGCTGGAGAAAATCGAAAAACCGGCCGGTATCAGCAACCCGAAAGATTTCCGCAACGAAATCGTCAATTTCGTGCTGCGTGCCCGCGCCAACAACAACGGCAAAAACCCGACCTGGCTCAGTTACGAGAAGCTGCGGGTGGTGATCGAGAAGAAAATGTTCTCCAACACCGAAGACCTGCTGCCGGTTATCAGTTTCAACGCCAAGGCAAGCAAAGAGGACCAGCAAAAACACAACGACTTCGTCACGCGAATGGTCGAACGTGGCTACACCGACAAACAAGTACGGCTGCTCTCCGAGTGGTACCTGCGGGTCCGCAAGTCGCAGTGAGGCGGTTGTAAGCCTCAAGCCTCAAGCTGCTTGAACAGGCAGGGCAACTGCTTGGACTTGCAGCTTGCAGCTCACAACTTGAAGCTGCCCGGAGGGCCTAATGAGCTATGTGATCGACCGACGCCTCAATGGCAAGAACAAGAGCACGGTTAACCGTCAGCGTTTTCTGCGGCGCTACCGTGACCATATCAAAAAGGCCGTAGAAGAGGCCGTGGGCCGCCGTTCCATTACCGATATGGAACATGGCGAGCAAATCAGCATCCCTGGCCGCGATATCGATGAGCCGGTGCTGCATCACGGCCGTGGTGGCAAGCAAACCGTGGTTCACCCCGGTAACAAGGAATTCACCAGCGGTGAACATATTCCGCGCCCTCAAGGTGGCTCGGGAGGTGGCGGCGGGCCAGGCAAAGCGGGCAACTCCGGCGAAGGCATGGATGAGTTCGTGTTCCAGATCACCCAGGAAGAGTTCCTCGAATTCATGTTCGAAGACCTTGAGCTACCCAACCTGGTCAAACGCAACCTGACGGGCACCGACACGTTCAAAACCGTTCGCGCCGGTATCAGCAACGAGGGCAATCCGTCCCGTATCAATATCATCCGCACCTTGCGCTCCGCCCATGCACGGCGCATCGCCCTGTCCGGCAGCAGCCGGGCAAAACTGCGCGAAGCCAAGGCTGAGCTTGAGCGGTTAAAACGCGAAGAGCCGGACAACTTCGGCGATATCAAGACCATCGAAGCTGAAATCGAGAAGCTCAGCGCGCGTATTCATCGCGTGCCGTTCCTCGACACCTTTGACCTCAAGTACAACCTGCTGATCAAACAGCCCAACCCCAGCTCCAAAGCCGTCATGTTCTGCCTGATGGACGTTTCAGGCTCCATGACCCAAGCCACCAAAGACATCGCCAAACGCTTTTTCATCCTTCTGTACCTGTTTCTCAAGCGCAACTACGACAAGATTGACGTGGTGTTTATTCGCCATCACACCAGCGCACGGGAGGTCGATGAAGAGGAGTTTTTCTATTCCCGGGAAACCGGCGGCACCATCGTTTCCAGCGCACTCAAACTGATGCAGGAGATCATGGCCGAGCGTTACCCCACCAACGAGTGGAACATCTACGCAGCCCAAGCCTCCGACGGAGACAACTGGAACGACGACTCCCCCATTTGCCGCGACATTCTGATCAACCAGATCATGCCGTTCGTGCAGTACTACACTTATGTAGAGATCACCCCGCGCGAACATCAGGCGCTGTGGTACGAATACGAACGCATCAGCGAGGCGTTTTCCGACACCTTCGCCCAACAGCAACTGGTCTCGGCCGGCGATATTTATCCGGTCTTCCGTGAACTCTTCCAGCGCAGGTTAGTGACATGACCGCCAAAGAGAATAAGCGCCAACCCATCTCCACCGGCTCAGAGTGGACCTTTGACCTGATCCAGGCCTATGACCGCGAAATCGGCCGCCTGGCTGGCCGCTATGCGCTGGACACCTACCCCAACCAGATCGAAGTCATCACCGCCGAGCAAATGATGGATGCCTACGCATCGGTGGGCATGCCGCTGGGTTATCACCACTGGTCCTATGGCAAGCACTTCCTGAGCACCGAAAAATCCTATAGCCGAGGCCAGATGGGGCTGGCCTACGAAATCGTTATCAACTCAGACCCCTGCATTGCCTATCTGATGGAAGAAAACACCATCTGCATGCAGGCATTGGTGGTGGCCCATGCCTGCTATGGCCACAACAGCTTCTTCAAGGGCAACTACCTGTTTCGCACCTGGACCGATGCCAGCTCGATCATCGATTACCTGGTGTTCGCCAAGCAGTACATCATGCAGTGCGAGGAGCGCCACGGCATCGACGCGGTGGAAGACCTGCTCGACTCCTGCCATGCCCTGATGAACTACGGGGTGGACCGCTACAAACGACCTGATCCGATTTCAGCCGAAGAGGAGCGCCGTCGACAAAAGGAACGCGAGGAGCACCTGCAAAAGCAGATCAACGATTTGTGGCGCACCATCCCCAAAAGCGCAGACAAGCTCAGCGAGAAGGACAACGCCCGCTTCCCCGAAGAACCTCAGGAAAACATTCTGTATTTCCTGGAAAAACACGCGCCCCTGCTGGAGCCCTGGCAGCGTGAAGTGGTGCGCATCGTGCGCAAGATCGCCCAGTACTTTTACCCACAGCGGCAAACCCAGGTGATGAATGAGGGGTGGGCAACCTTTTGGCACTACACCCTGATGAACGACCTCTATGACGAAGGCCTGGTCACCGAAGGCTTTATGATGGAGTTCCTCATTTCCCACACCAGCGTGGTGTTCCAGCCCGGTTTTGACAGCCCCTACTACAGCGGTATCAACCCCTACGCCCTGGGCTTTGCGATGTATTGCGATATCCGGCGCATCTGCGAACACCCGACGGACGAAGATCGCTACTGGTTCCCGGACCTTGCGGGCAGCGACTGGCTGTCGAGCATCAAATTCGCCATGGCCAGCTTCAAGGACGAGAGTTTTATCCTTCAGTACCTGTCACCCAAGGTGATCCGCGACCTGAAGCTGTTCAGCATCATGGACGACGATCAAAAAGACGACCTGCTGGTACCCGCCATCCATGACGAAAACGGCTACCGCATCATTCGCGAAACCCTGGCCGCGCAATACAACCTGGGCAATCGCGAACCCAACGTCCAGATCTGGAGCATCGACCGGCGTGGTGACCGCTCACTGACCCTGCGTCACCAGCAACACGACCGCAAACCCTTGGGCGACTCCACCGAGGAAGTTCTCAAACACCTGCACCGCTTGTGGGGCTTCGACATCCACCTGGAAACACTGCAAGGCGACCAGGTCATGAAGGTCCACCATGTCCCGCCAAAAGGCGACCACGGTGATCTTGACCGTGGCCGCCTGGACATGGGAGCCATTCACCTGTAACCCAAGCCTCCGTTAACACGGCACACGCGCTATCCTGTCGCGCTAACGGAGGTTTTTTATGCAGATCTATAAAGTTGGCGGTGCTGTACGCGATCGCCTGCTGGGCAAGCCGGTCACCGATATCGACTGGGTGGTGGTCGGCGCTACGGCCGAACAAATGCAGGCCCTTGGCTATCGCCCTGTCGGCTCCGACTTCCCGGTATTCCTTCACCCCAAAACCGGTGATGAATATGCGTTGGCGCGCACCGAACGCAAAAGTGGTCATGGCTATGGCGGCTTTGTTTTTCACGCCAGCCCCGACGTCACCCTCGAAGAAGACCTGATTCGTCGCGACCTGACCATCAATGCGATGGCCGAGGACGAGGCCGGCAACGTGACCGACCCTTATCATGGCCAGCGCGACCTTCAGGCCCGCATTTTGCGCCACGTTTCCCCCGCATTCGCCGAAGATCCACTCAGAGTGCTGCGCGTGGCCCGATTTGCTGCGCGCTACGCCAGCCTGGGTTTCAGCATCGCCACCGAGACCCTGGAGCTGATGCGCCAATTGTCCCGCTCCGGCGAACTGCAAGCCTTGACCCCGGAGCGCTGCTGGAAGGAAATCTCCCGCGCCTTGATGGAAGATCAGCCGCAGGTCTTTATTCAAGTGCTGCGCAACTGTGACGCGCTTGAAGTGCTGCTGCCCGAGGTCAACGCCCTGTTTGGCGTGCCGCAGCCCCCGGCCCATCACCCGGAAATCGACAGCGGCGTGCATACCCTCAGCGTGCTGGAGCAATCGGCCTTGCACAAACAGCCCCTGACGGTGCGCTGGGCTTGCCTGCTGCACGACCTGGGCAAGGGACTGACCCCTGAGAAGGACTGGCCAAGGCACATTGCCCACGAGCACAAGGGGCTGCGCCTGATCAAGGCGGTCAATGACCGCTACAAGGTGCCGCGTGACTGCCAGGAACTGGCCCTGCTGGTGGGCGAATACCACACGCACGGCCATCGAGCCCTTGAACTCAAGGCTTCGACGCTTCTGGAGCTGCTGCAACGTTTTGACGTGTACCGGCGGCCGCAGCGCTTCGAGGAGTTTATCGTCGCATGTGAGATGGATGCCAAAGGGCGTCTGGGGCTGGAAGATCGCCCGTACCCGCAGGCGGACTACCTGCGCGGCGCGGCACAGGCAGCCCTGGCGGTAGCGGTGCAGCCGCTGCTGGAGCAGGGCTACAAAGGCCCGGAACTGGGCGAAGCGCTCAAGCGCGAACGGCTCAAGGCACTGCAAGCCTACAAGGATGCGGCGTAGCGCAAACCTTGTAGGAGCGGGCTTGCTCGCGATCAGGGCTGCGCGGTCTTTCAGCCAGACCGCATCGACGCCATCGCGAGCAAGCCCGCTCCCACAAAAAAGGCGGCAACCTGCCGCCCATTCAAACGGCTATCAGCCCGCCAGCATCTCCAACGGCGTCAAGGACTCCCCCCGCCACTCGAAGGCTGCAGGCGCAAGCACCTGATCGATCTGCGCCTCAGCCCACAACTGCGCAAGGGGCTTGCCCACACCCGGGTGGATTTTGTCTGGAGCTATCAAAGACAGCGGCCACAACACAAAAGCATTCTTGAGAATTTCGGCACGCGGCAGGGTCAAGCCATCGAAATTACCCTCCAGATCGCCGTAAAACAACACGTCGATATCCAGGGGCAAGCCCTTGCGTTCTTGGGCGTAACGCCCGTTATCCGCCTCGATCAGCTTCAAACGTCGGCTTAACTCAACCAGCGGCAAATCGGTTTTCGCCGACACCACCAGATTGAAAAACGGCCCGCTCTTGATCCCTACCGGCTGGCTTTCGAACACGGGCGAACACTGCATGCCCAGCAAAAACCCGGCCAGCGCATCCAGCCCCGCCTGCAAATGTGTTTCGCGCTCGACATTACTGCCCAGCCCAAGATAAATCCGAGTTAGCGACATCCGCGCTCAATCTCCACGCCCACCCCAGTGGCCGCCGCAACGGCGCCGGGCTTGGTCAGCTTGAGGTGCAGCCAGGGAATATTGAACTCGCTCATCAGCACTTCGGCCAGACGCTCGGCGAAGGTTTCCACCAGCTGAAATTGGGCCTGCTCGGCAAACGCCTGAATGCGCGCGGATACACTCGCGTAATCCAGAGCCAGCGTCAGATCATCCCCAGCCGCAGCCGGGCGGTTATCCCACGCAAAACTCAGATCAAGGCGCAGGCACTGACGGATGCCACGTTCCCAGTCATAAGCACCGATAACGGTGTCAACTTCCAGGCCTTCGATAAACACTCTGTCCAAGCACTCTTCTCCGCAGCACGACAAGGGCGCAAAGCGCCGTTAGAATCAGGGCGTCCTCGCCCGGAATAGTTAGCATGTTTTGGTTACTGGCGATCCTCGCCTACCTGCTCGGCTCTCTGTCCTTTGCCATTTTGCTCAGCCGCCTGACGGGAACCCCCGACCCGCGAATGAGTGGTTCCGGCAATGCCGGCGCAACCAACATGTTGCGTCTGGCCGGCAAAAAACTTGCCGTCCTGACCTTGCTCGGCGACCTGTGCAAGGGGCTTTTGCCCGTCCTGCTGGCCAGCCAACTGGATTTCTCGCTCCAGGACCAGGCCTGGATCGGCGGCTGCGCCGTTGTAGGCCACATGTACCCTGCCTACTTCCGCTTTCGCGGCGGCAAGGGTGTCGCCACGGCGGCCGGCATGCTGCTGGGGCTGTATCCGCCTGCCGCACTGCTGGCTGTCGCCGCATGGCTGCTGACCTTCCAGCTGACCCGTACCAGCTCGCTGGCGGCCCTGATCGCCACGCCCCTGACCCTGCCACTGCTGGCCTGGCAAGAGCCTGCCGCACTGCTGCCCATGAGCGCCTTGACGGCACTGATTGTCTGGCGCCACCGCGGCAATTTACGCGACCTGATGGCCGGGCGCGAACGGCATTTCTGAATATTGCCCGTGAAAAATCTTCACCATTGCGCCCACCCCTGTCATCACAGGGGCTGCAATTGCTCCATCGGCCAGCGTGCTTGCACGCTGATGGCCAATGTTTCGTGCTGGCCTGCCTGCAAACGCTGGCAGCCGGCGAATGCGATCATCGCGCCGTTATCCGTGCAAAATTCCGGCCGGGCGTAATACACATTGCCCTTCATCTCACCGAGCATTTTCTCCAGCGAAACACGCAGTGCCTTGTTCGCACTCACCCCGCCGGCAATCACCAGACGCTTCATGCCCGCATGCTTCAAGGCCCGCTTGCACTTGATGGTCAGCGTCTCGACCACCGCCTGCTGGAAGGCCAGGGAGATATCGCAACGGGTCTGCTCAGTATCGTCACCCTCGGCCACGCACCGCTGCCAGGTGTTCAGGGCAAACGTCTTGAGGCCGCTGAAGCTGAACTGCAGGCCGGGACGGTCGGTCATGGGTCGCGGGAACACAAAGCGCCCGGCAACCCCCTGAGCGGCCAGACGGGCGATCTCAGGACCACCGGGGTAGTTGAGCCCCATCATCTTCGCCGTCTTGTCGAACGCCTCACCCGCTGCATCGTCCAGGGTCTCGCCCAACAACTCGTATTGGCCGATGCCATCCACGCGAACCAGCTGCGTATGACCACCCGATACCAACAAAGCGACGAACGGAAACTCCGGAGGCTGTTCTTCCAGCATCGGAGCCAGCAAGTGACCTTCCATGTGGTGCACGCCAAGGGCCGGAATACCCCAGGCAAATGCCAGCGCCTGGGCGCAAGAAGCCCCAACCAGCAGGGCTCCGACCAATCCTGGGCCAGCCGTATAGGCAATCGCGTCAATCTCCGTAGGCACACAATCGGCCTCGGCCAGCACCTGACGAATCAAGGGCAGCATTCGCTTGACGTGATCCCGTGAAGCCAGCTCCGGCACCACACCGCCATAAGCGCGGTGCAGGTCGATCTGACTGAACAGTGCATCGGCCAAAAGCCCGCGTTCACTGTCGTATAGCGCGACGCCGGTTTCGTCGCAGGAGGTTTCTAATCCCAGTACTAGCATGGGTTTACGCCTTGTAGAGGCTAAATTCGAAGGCGCGCATAATAGTCGCCACTCCCGCCCCCGGCCAGCGGTTTTCGATCAGAGGCTTTGCATTCCGGGCGATGAGGGGTTAACATCCGCAACCCTTAAAAACCGACGTCTTCCAACGCGATTTTGCCTTGAGACGTTGACCCCGGTAATGAATGAAGGTAGCTCTGGATGCCAGCCGTCAAAGTAAAAGAGAACGAACCCTTCGACGTAGCTCTGCGTCGTTTCAAGCGCTCCTGCGAAAAAGCCGGTGTTCTGGCTGAAGTTCGCAGCCGCGAATTTTACGAGAAGCCGACTTCTGAGCGTAAGCGTAAAGCAGCAGCTGCTGTTAAGCGTCACGCGAAGAAAGTTCAGCGCGAGCAGCGCCGCGCCGTTCGTCTGTACTAATACACAGACGTTCGTTGCACGCTTCTGCCAAGCCCGGCCTAAAGCCGGGCCGTAGGCAGTTGTTGCAAGTTACATGCTTTATCGTCAAGGCCGCAGATGCGACCGCGACAAGCGTTACATCACGTCAGACCTGGCCTAATAGCCAGCGGTGCACGTCTTTACTGACGAGCCTTCCAAGGCTACCGACGCGCACACCTCTCTGATTTTCCTTAAAGACGATCAGCCCAAGGCACCTCTCCAGTGCCTGCTTATGAGCTATCCGAGACCAGCCATTGGTCAGTGCCGGACTCAGAGCGTGACATTTATCGATCCCATCGACTCTGATTAATATGAGTAGAGCGGAGTTCGACAGATACACTTCCCCGAAATAATTGAGCAGACACCCCGTGATCGAGCAGAGCTTTCGCCTGCACGCACGACGATCAAGCCAGTTATGCGGTTAATTTCTGCGCAGTGATGACGAGAACGCCATGGCCGGGTTAATCCCCCAGAGCTTTATTGACGACCTTCTGAACCGTACCGATATCGTCGATGTCGTTAGCTCGCGCGTGCAAATGAAGAAAGCCGGCAAGAACTACACCGCCTGCTGCCCCTTCCACAAAGAAAAAACCCCGTCCTTCAGCGTAAGCCCCGACAAGCAGTTCTATTACTGCTTTGGCTGCGGCGCTGGCGGCAACGCCCTCGGCTTTATCATGGACCACGACAACCTGGACTTCCCCCAGGCTGTCGAAGAACTGGCCAAAGCCGCCGGCATGGAAATCCCGCGAGAAGAAAGCGGTCGCCCACATAAACCACGGCAGCCGACTGACTCACCGCTCTACCCACTTCTGACTGCCGCTGCTGACTTTTATCGCCAGGCTCTAAAAAGCCATCCGGCACGCAAAGCAGCTGTGGACTACCTGAAGGGCCGAGGCCTGACCGGTGAAATAGCCCGCGACTTCGGTTTGGGCTTTGCGCCACCAGGCTGGGACAACCTCTACAAACACCTGAGCAGTGACACGCTGCAACAAAAAGCCATGATCGACGCCGGCCTGCTGGTGGAGAACGCCGAGACCGGCAAGCGTTACGACCGTTTTCGTGACCGGGTCATGTTCCCGATCCGCGACAGCCGTGGCCGTATCATTGCCTTTGGCGGCCGGGTGCTGGGCGACGACAAGCCCAAGTACCTGAACTCCCCGGAAACCCCGGTCTTTCACAAAGGCCAGGAACTGTACGGGCTGTTCGAGGCGCGCAAGTTCAATCGCAGCCTCGACGAAATCATCGTGGTGGAAGGCTATATGGACGTCATCGCCCTGGCCCAGCAAGGCCTGCGCAATGCTGTCGCGACCCTGGGTACCGCCACCAGCGAAGAACACATGAAGCGTCTGTTTCGCGTGGTGCCCAGCGTGCTGTTCTGCTTTGACGGCGACCAGGCGGGCCGCAATGCAGCCTGGCGCGCACTTGAAGCCACGCTGCCCTGCCTGCAGGACGGGCGTCGCGCCCGCTTCCTGTTCTTGCCCGAAGGCGAAGACCCGGACACCCTGGTGCGCTCCGAAGGCACCGACGCCTTCAAGGCCCGCATTAACCAGCACGCCCAACCGCTGGCAGATTACTTTTTCCAGCAACTGACCGAAGAAGCCGACCCACGCTCGCTCGAAGGCAAGGCCCATATGGCCACGCTGGCAGCACCGTTGATCGACAAGGTTCCGGGCGCCAACCTGCGGGCCTTGATGCGCCAGCGCCTGAGTGAAATCACCGGCCTTACCAGTGAAACCGTCAGCCAACTGGCGCAAAGCGCACCTGTAAAAGCCCAGGCACAGCCGGCCTACGATCCGGGTATCGATTACGATGCAATGCCCGACTACAGCGACTTCCAGCAACCGGACATGTACATCCCCCAACAGGAATGGACCCCGAAAAAGCCTGGCGCTAGCGGCAAAAAGTGGGAAAACAAGCCCTGGGACAAAAAAGGCAAGCGTGGCGGCGAACGCGAGCAGGCCTGGATCCCGGTAGGCGTTGAACCCCCCACCCTGACGGCGTTGCGCACCCTGCTGCACCATCCGCAACTGGCGAAAAAAGTTGAGGATGCCGGGCACTTTGCTGCAGAAGACCAGACTAACAATCAACTGCTGATTGCTCTGGTCGAGGCCGTACAGAAAAATCCTAAGCTAAGCTCTATTCAGCTACTGTCCCGCTGGCACGGCACTGAACAGGGCCGCTTGCTGCAAAGACTGCTGGAAAAGGAATGGCTAATTGATGCCGATAACCTTGAACAACAGTTTTTCGACACCATAACTAGCTTGTCAGCTCGCCAACGCGAGCGAAATCTTGAACAACTTCTTCGAAAAGCACGTCAAGGCGAGCTAAGTAGCGAGGAAAAAAATCAGTTACGCGACCTTCTAAGTCGCAATAATCCCGCATCAAACCCGACCTCAACTGGCGCGTGAGGTCATAGCTAAGGTATAATCCTCGGCTTGTTTTTTGCCCGCCAAGACCTTCAGTGGATAGGGTGTTATGTCCGGAAAAGCGCAACAGCAGTCTCGTATCAAAGAGTTGATCACCCTCGGCCGTGAGCAGAAGTATCTGACTTACGCAGAGGTCAACGACCACCTGCCCGAAGATATTTCAGATCCGGAGCAAGTGGAAGACATCATCCGCATGATTAATGACATGGGGATCCCCGTACACGAGAGTGCTCCGGATGCGGACGCCCTTATGTTGGCCGATGCCGACACCGACGAAGCAGCGGCTGAAGAAGCGGCTGCAGCGTTGGCGGCAGTAGAGACCGACATTGGTCGTACTACCGACCCTGTGCGCATGTATATGCGTGAAATGGGCACGGTAGAACTGCTGACACGTGAAGGCGAAATCGAAATCGCCAAGCGTATCGAAGAAGGCATCCGTGAAGTGATGGGCGCAATTGCGCACTTCCCAGGCACGGTTGACCATATTCTCTCCGAGTACACTCGCGTCACCACCGAAGGTGGCCGCCTGTCCGACGTTCTGAGCGGTTATATCGACCCGGACGACGGTATTGCGCCGCCCGCAGCCGAAGTGCCGCCTCCTGTCGACCCCAAGGTGAAAGCCGAAGGTGATGACGAAGAGGACGATAAGGAAGAGTCCAGCGAAGACGAGGAAGAGGTCGAAAGCGGCCCGGATCCGATCATCGCGGCCCAGCGTTTTGGCGCTGTTTCCGATCAGATGGAAATCGCTCGCAAGGCCCTGAAAAAGCACGGTCGTGGCAGCAAGCAGGCGATTGCCGAGCTGGTTGCACTGGCTGAGCTGTTCATGCCGATCAAGCTGGTCCCGAAGCAATTCGAAGGCCTGGTTGAGCGTGTTCGCAGCGCCCTGGAGCGTCTGCGTGCCCAAGAGCGCGCCATCATGCAGCTGTGTGTGCGTGATGCACGCATGCCGCGTACCGATTTCCTGCGCCTGTTCCCGGGCAACGAAGTCGACGAAAGCTGGAGCGACGCGCTGGCCAAAGGCAAAAGCAAATACGCTGAAGCCATTGGTCGCCTGCAACCGGATATCATCCGTTGCCAGCAAAAGCTGTCTGCTCTTGAGGCCGAAACCGGCCTGAAGATTGCCGAGATCAAGGACATCAACCGTCGCATGTCGATCGGTGAGGCCAAGGCCCGCCGCGCGAAGAAAGAGATGGTTGAAGCCAACTTGCGTCTGGTGATCTCCATCGCCAAGAAGTACACCAACCGTGGCTTGCAGTTCCTAGACCTGATCCAGGAAGGCAACATCGGCTTGATGAAAGCGGTAGACAAGTTTGAATACCGCCGCGGCTACAAATTCTCGACTTATGCCACCTGGTGGATCCGTCAGGCGATCACTCGCTCGATCGCCGACCAGGCCCGCACCATCCGTATTCCGGTGCACATGATCGAGACGATCAACAAGCTCAACCGTATTTCCCGTCAGATGTTGCAGGAAATGGGCCGTGAACCGACCCCGGAAGAGCTGGGCGAACGCATGGAAATGCCTGAGGACAAAATCCGCAAGGTATTGAAGATCGCTAAAGAGCCGATCTCCATGGAAACCCCGATCGGTGATGACGAAGACTCCCATCTGGGTGACTTCATCGAAGACTCGACCATGCAGTCGCCAATCGATGTAGCCACAGTTGAGAGCCTTAAAGAAGCGACACGCGACGTACTCGGCGGCCTCACAGCGCGTGAAGCCAAGGTACTGCGCATGCGCTTCGGTATCGACATGAATACCGACCACACCCTTGAGGAGGTTGGTAAGCAGTTCGACGTTACCCGTGAGCGGATTCGTCAGATCGAAGCCAAGGCACTGCGCAAGCTGCGCCACCCGACGCGAAGCGAGCATCTGCGCTCCTTCCTCGACGAGTGACAACAAAACCCCCGGCCCTGCCGGGGGTTTTGCTTTACCGCGAATCATTTCCTGCCCCTCCCCTCTGCCACAGCCCGACTACACTGGATGCATCCAGGTGTATTGAAGGGACTCGCATGTCACGCTTGCTGGCTATCCTGCTACTGTCGCTTGTCGCATGGACCTCTGGCGCCCAAGCCCTGACGTTCACCGACGAAGAACAGCAGTGGCTCAAGGAGCACCCTGAACTGCTCCTGGGCATCGATACCACCTGGCCGCCCTTTGAATTCCTTAACGCACAGGGCATCTATACAGGCCTGGCTGCCGACTATGTGAATCTGATCACCAACCAACTGGGAGTAAGCGTCAAGCAGGTCGCGGCCTCGAACTGGAGCGAAGTGCTGGAGCAAACCAAGGATGGCAAACTCGACTGGCTACCCGGCATCATGTCGACACCCGAGCGCCAAAAGCGCCTGGCGTTTACCCGGCCCTACCTGGACTTCCCCATTGTCATCCTCGCCCATGAGGGCGGCGCGGCGCCTAAAAACATCCAGGAACTCTACGGCCTGCGGGTTGGCGTAATCGAGAACTACGCCCCGCATGAGCTGCTGCGCACCCAACACCCCGACCTCAACATCGTCGCCCTGCCCAATGTCAGTTCGGCACTGCAGGCCTTGGCCACCGACCAGGTAGATGCGATGGTGGGTGATCTGGCTTCCAGCGTATGGAGCCTGCGCCAGCTCAAACTCGATGGCCTGTACGTCAGCGGCGAAACCCCTTATCGCTTTCAACTGGCTATGGCCGTGCCTAAAGACCAGACCGTCCTGCTGGGGCTGCTGGACAAAGTGCTGGCCAATATCAGCCCCAGTGAAACCGAGCGCATTCAGCAGCACTGGGTCGGCAATATGAGCGACTATCGAACCCTGTGGCGCACCCTGCTGCTGTATGTCCTGCCCGGCATACTGCTACTGGTGGTCGTGCTGATCGTGGTCATCCGCATTAACCGACGCCTGAGTTCCGAGATTGCCCAGCGCACAGCCCTCGAACAAGAACTGCGCAGCAGCGAGGATCACTACAAGGGCTTGATTGAAAGCCTTTCAGCCATCGCCTGGGAAGCGCGCCTGGACAACGAGACCTACACCTATGTGTCCCCGCAGGCCGAAGCCTTGCTCGGTTATCCCGTCGCCGACTGGCTAGTCCCCGGGTTCTGGAAGCGGGTCGTCCACCCCGATGACCTGCCCCGGATCCAGGCCTGGCGTAAAAAGGAGATCAGCGCAGGCCACGATCACAGCCTGGACTATCGCGTGATCACCGCAGAGGGCAACACCCTTTGGTTACGCGACATTGCCAGCATCACGACGCACCACCAACAGGCCGTGGTGCGCGGCCTGATGATCAATATCAGCGAAACCAAGCAGACCGAAGAAGCCTTGCTCCTTTCCGAAGAAAAGTTTGCCAAAGCCTTTCACGCGTCCCTTGATGGCTTGTTGCTCAGTCGTCAGAGCGATGGCCTGATTATCGAGATAAACGAAGGCTTCAGCCGCCTCATCGGCTATGACAGTGCCAGCGCCCTGTACCACTCAACGCTGGAACTGCAATTGTGGGTCGACCCCCAGGAGCGTCGTAACCTGCTCGCGATCCTGGAAAAAAACGGCTTTGTGCGCGACTTCACCTGCCATATCCGGCACAAGGAAGGGCAAGTGCGTCTTTGCGAAATCTCCAGTTACCCGCTGATGATCGGCGCCGACGACTGCATCTTGACCATCGTCCACGACATTACCGAGCGCCACCAGATGCAGGAAAAACTTCTGCAAACGGCCACCGTATTCGACAGTACGGCCGAAGGCATCATCTTTACCGATCCCGAGCAAAAAATTACGGCTGTAAACCGGGCCTTCAGCGAAATTACCGGTTACTCCGAAAGTGAAGTGCTGGGCCAGACGCCGCGCATCCTGGCCTCTGGCCGGCACGACAAACTGTTCTTTGCATCCATGTGGTACCAGCTGTCGAGCGCTGACAACTGGCAGGGCGAAATCTGCAACAGGCGCAAAAACGGAGAGACCTACCCCAGCTGGATGACCATCAGCGCCGTGCGCAATAACACTGATGTGGTGACGCATTTTGTGGCCGTATTTTCAGATATTTCCACCCTCAAACAGGCCCAGGAACGCCTTGATCACCAGGCCCACCACGACCCGCTGACCAACCTTCCCAACCGCTTGCTGTTTGAAAGCCGGGTGCGCCAGATTCTCAGCGATCAACGACGCAACGATCAATACAGCGCCGTGCTGTTCCTGGACCTTGATCGCTTCAAGAACATCAATGACAGCCTCGGCCATCCAGTGGGTGACCAGTTGCTCAAGGGCATCGCGACCCGCCTGACGGAGCAGTTGCGCGACATCGACACGGTTGCCCGCCTTGGCGGTGACGAATTTATTGTGCTGTTGCCCGGGCTTAAACACCCGGACGCGGCACAGATGATTGCCGAAAAACTGCTGGGCAGTTTTAACGAGCCGTTTCTGACCGACGAAAGCGAACTGTTTATCAGCGCCAGCATCGGCATCAGCGTTTACCCGGACGATGGCGCTGACGTGGCCACACTGATCAAGAATGCCGATATCGCGATGTACCACTCCAAACTCAAAGGGCGCAATCGCGTCGAACGTTACAGCCACGACCTCAACTCCCAGACCAGCGCCCGAATTCTTCTGGGGCAAGAGCTGCGCCGCGCCCTGGAACGTGGCCAGGTATCACTGCTGTACCAACCCAAAGTCCGCTTGCGCGACCACACGCTGGCCGGCGCCGAAGCACTGCTGCACTGGAACCACCCTCTACTCGGAGGAATCTCACATGAGCGCTTGATTCATCTGGCCGAAGAAAACGGCATGATCATACAAATCGGCGACTGGATGCTGGAACGTGCATGTCAGCAATTATGCTCATGGAATCAGCTGTACAAGCCCTTTGGACCGATCTCGGTCAACCTTGCCAGCGCTCAATTGCACCAGCCGGGACTGATCGCACACATCCAGCAACTGCTCGAAACCTGCAGGCTCAAACCCGAGAGCCTGAAACTGAAAATCACCGAAACCTTTCTTACCGGCCAGACCGAAGAAGCGTTTGACGCCTTGCACCGGCTCAAGCAACTGGGGGTAAAACTGTCCATCGACAACTTCGGCACCGGCAACTCGTCGCTCAGCTACCTCAAGCGCTTGCCGCTGGATACGCTGAAAATCGACCCGTCATTTGTGCATGGCTTGCCCGACGACAGCCATGATGCTGCCATTGTGCATGCCATCATCGCGCTGGGGCACAGCATGCACTTCTCCATCATTGCCGACGGCGTTCAAACCCGGGAGCAACAGGTCTTTCTGGCGCAGGCAGGTTGCGAACTGATCCAGGGCGAGATCGTCAGCCCGCCGTTGCTGCCCGAAAATTTCGCAGCGACCTTTCTTCACCTCGCAATTTCAGATCTTTCGGATAGCACTACTTAGAATCCGTCGTTATAATCCGCGACCTACTGAGGGCCTATAGCTCAGTTGGTTAGAGCAGGGGACTCATAATCCCTTGGTCGTAGGTTCGAGTCCTACTGGGCCCACCAAACTCAAAGCCGCGCACTGCGCGGCTTTTGTGTTTCCGGGGTTTGGGGTTTTGCTTTTCAAACGCCCCAAAAACCGGTTTGCGTCCACAAAACGTCCACAGCCAGTCCTATAGCCCCTCCGCTGCTGACCGCGTGTCCCGGGTTAGGCCATAAGCCTGTTACCAGCCTAATCAGCTCAAATAGTGAGCCGATTAAGCTCATTAATCGGCTCACAAAAGATAAACTCCAGGACTGCCAAACACGCTCAACCCTGGAGCCACCCTTGCCTGACACCCGCCCCCCTGCACTGGATGAAATCGACCGTCAATTGATCGCGGCCTTGCAGCTCAATGCCCGGGAAAGCGTGGCAATGCTGGCACGCCAATTGGGCATTGCCCGCACCACCGTGACCTCACGGCTGGCGCGGCTGGAGAAAACCGGGGTGATTACCGGCTACGGAGTCCGCCTGGGCCAGCGCCTGATTGATGGCGGCCTGCAGGCTTATGTCGGGATTACCGTGCAGCCACGCTCCGGCAAAGACGTCGTGCGCCGCTTGAGCGCAATGGCCCAGGTGCAGCAGCTGTGCGCAGTCAGTGGCGAATTCGATTATGTGGCCTGGTTGCGCAGCGACTCGCCCGAGCAACTTGACCAATTGCTCGATCAAATCGGCAGTGTCGAAGGCGTCGAGAAAACCACCACCTCCATCATCCTCAGCAGTAAAGTTGATCGCGGATAAGTCATTTCGACTGCCATTTTCGTCATATCGACCAAACAAAAGCCATAACGACGACACTTTGCGTCTTATTTACGTGTTCTACGCTGCCTATCATGGTGCCTGTCTTTTTCTATACTCAAGGTTACGCTTGGGTCGCCAGCAAGGTCAGCCATGAACAAGAATAATCGCCACCCTGTCGACGGTAAAAAACCCGTCACCATCTTCGGCCCGGACTTCCCGTTTGCCTTCGATGACTGGATCGAACACCCCGCTGGCCTGGGCAGTATTCCCACACACAAACTTGGCGCTGAAGTGGCGATTGTCGGCGCCGGCATGGCCGGGATGGTGGCCGCCTACGAGCTGATGAAGCTGGGCCTCAAGCCCGTGGTGTATGAAGCCTCGAAAATGGGCGGGCGCCTGCGCTCACAAGCTTTTGAAGGCAGTGAAGGGGTCATCGCCGAGCTCGGCGGCATGCGCTTTCCGGTGTCGTCCACGGCGTTCTACCACTATGTGGACAAGCTGGGGCTGGAGACCCAACCCTTCCCCAACCCGCTGACCCCTGCGTCGGGCAGTACGGTCATCGACCTCGAAGGCCAGACGTTCTACGCACAAAAGCTGGCGGACTTGCCTGCGCTATTTCAAGAAGTGGCTGACGCCTGGGCAGACGCCCTGGAAGAAGGTTCGCGCTTTGGCGATATTCAGCAAGCCATCCGTGACCGTGACGTCCCTCGCCTCAAAGAGCTGTGGAACACCCTGGTTCCACTGTGGGACGACCGCACGTTCTACGACTTCGTCGCTACCTCCAAGGCCTTCGCCAAGCTGTCGTTCCAGCATCGAGAAGTGTTTGGCCAGGTCGGTTTTGGCACCGGCGGATGGGACTCGGACTTCCCCAACTCGATGCTGGAAATCTTCCGCGTGGTGATGACCAACTGCGACGACCATCAGCATCTGGTGGTGGGCGGTGTCGAGCAGGTGCCACTGGGGATCTGGCGTCATGCCCCCGAGCGCTGTGCCCACTGGCCTGCAGGCACCAGCCTGAGTTCGCTGCACAACGGCGCGCCGCGTACCGGGGTCAAGGCCATCTCTCGTGCAGCGGACGGGATGTTTTCCGTCACTGACATTCTTGGTGTCACACGCCCCTACGAGGCCGTGCTGGTTACCTGCCAAAGCTGGTTGCTGACCACCCAGATCGAATGCGAAGAGTCGCTGTTCTCGCAAAAACTGTGGATGGCCCTGGACCGAACGCGCTACATGCAATCGTCGAAAACCTTCGTTATGGTCGACCGCCCGTTCTGGAAGGACAAAGACCCGGAAACCGGCCGCGACCTGATGAGCATGACCCTCACCGATCGCCTGACCCGCGGCACCTACCTGTTCGACAACGGTGACGACAAGCCGGGGGTTATTTGCCTGTCGTACTCGTGGATGAGCGATGCGCTGAAAATGCTCCCGCACCCTGTGGAAAAGCGCGTGAAGCTGGCCCTCGACTCGCTGAAAAAGATCTATCCGAAGGTGGATATCGCCAGCCGTATCATCGGCGACCCGATCACCATTTCGTGGGAAGCCGACCCGCATTTCCTGGGGGCCTTCAAGGGCGCCCTGCCGGGGCATTACCGCTACAACCAGCGGATGTACGCGCATTTCATGCAGCAGGACATGCCCGGCGAACAGCGCGGTATTTTTATTGCCGGTGATGATGTGTCGTGGACCCCGGCCTGGGTCGAAGGCGCGGTGCAGACTTCATTGAACGCGGTGTGGGGCATCATGAAGCACTTTGGCGGCAGCACCCATGCCGAGAACCCGGGGCCAGGCGATGTGTTCCATGAAATCGGCCCGATTGCCCTGCCGGATTGACGCCGAAGGGCAGATTGATCCCTGTGGGAGCGGGCTTGCTCGCGATGGTAACGCCGAGGTTTACCTGACAGACCGCGCCACCTGCATCGCAGGCAAGCCAGCTCCCACAGACAATGCGTTGCCAGCAGAGCCCGCAGCCTGCCACACCAACAGTCAACACCAGGAGAACCCCATGCGCGTCGCCCTCTACCAATGCCCGCCCTTGCCGCTGGATGTTGCGGGCAATCTGCAACGCTTGCGTGACATCGCCCGACAAGCCGAAGGCGTAGACCTGCTGGTACTGCCCGAAATGTTCCTGACCGGCTACAACATCGGCGCCCAGGCTGTAGCCGAACTCGCACAAGCCCACGACGGCGACGCCGCGCAGCAGATTGCCCAATTGGCCAAAGCCACTGGTATGGCGATCGTCTACGGCTACCCCGAGCGCGGTGCGGACGGGCTTATCTACAACAGTGCACAGTTGATCGACGGCCACGGCCAAAGCCTGTGCAACTACCGCAAAACCCACCTATTCGGTGAACTCGACCATTCGATGTTCAGCAAAGGCCCCGACTCATTCCCGGTCATTGAATTCAATGGCTGGAAGCTCGGGCTGCTGATCTGCTACGACCTCGAATTCCCGGAAAACACCCGCCGGCTAGCCCTCGCCGGAGCGGAAGCGATTGTGGTGCCCACCGCCAACATGGCGCCCTACGACTTTATCGCCGATGTCACCGTGCGTTGCCGCGCCTTCGAAAATCAGTGCTATGTGGCCTATGCCAACTACTGCGGCCATGAAGGCGAGATCCATTACTGCGGCCAAAGCAGCATCGCCGCACCCAACGGCAAGCAGATTGCACTGGCCGCCCAGGACGAGACCCTGCTGGTTGCAACGCTGCAACGCCAACAGCTGGCTGATGCCAAAACCGGCAATTTCTACCTCGCAGACCGTCGCCCCGAGCTATATGGCGAGCTGAGCAAGCGTTAAATCCGCTAGCATGAGCGCTTCTCTGTTCCGGAAGTGCCCATGCCTGCGCTGAATCACCCTCACACCCAACGTCTGACGCTTGAAAACGGTCTGACCCTCTGCGTGCGCCATGAGCCGCGCCTCAAGCGCTGCGCGGCCGTTCTACGGGTCGCCGCAGGCAGCCACGACGTACCCGCTGCCTGGCCCGGCCTCGCGCACTTCCTGGAACACTTGCTGTTTCTGGGCACTGAACGCTTTGCGGCGGCAGACAACCTGATGGCCTGGGTGCAGCGCCACGGCGGGCAGGTAAATGCGAAAACCTGCGAGCGCCATACCGACTTCTTTTTCGAACTGCCACCGGGTGCCTTTGCAGGCGGTCTTGAGCGCTTGTGCGACATGCTCGCCCACCCGCGCATGAACCTGGCTGACCAACTGCGTGAACGTGAAGTGCTGCACGCCGAATTTATCGCCTGGGCCCGTGAGCCTTTGGCGCAGCGCGAGATCAAACTGTTCCAGGCATTGAACCCGGCCCATCCGATTCGGGCATTCCATGCCGGCAACCGTTACAGCCTGCCCGTACCGCGGGCGAATTTTCAGCAAGCCCTGAAAGATTTCTACCAAAGGTTCTATCAGACCGGGCAAATGACCTTAAGCCTGAGCGGCCCGTCAGCCCCCTCTGAGCTGATCACCCTGGCTGAGCACTGCAGCGCGGTGTTACGCCCCGGCAAAGCCGTGCCACAAGCCGATGCGCCTGCCTTGATGACCGGCCAGCAGCACTATCAACATATCGACGGCCCGCGCCTGAGCCTGGTGTTTGCCCTGGAACATTTGCCAGCAGAGTCTGAAAAGGCGCTGGAATTCCTGTGCCACTGGATCAATGCTGACAAAGCCGGTGGCCTGTACGCACAGTTAAGCCAGCAGCAGCTGATTGACACTCTCAAGGCCACGCCGCTCTACCACTTCAACGGCCAGGCACTGCTGCACGTTGAGTTCACCGCAGCCCATGATATTGCCCCGCACGCCACACTCATCAGCGACACCTTCCATGACTGGCTGGGGTTTTTCCGGGCACAGCAGGATTGGCCGGCGCTGCGCGAGGAATTGCGCCTGCTGCAACAACGCCAGCAAGACACCCACAGCGCACTGGCGCTGGCTCGAAGTGACTGCAAGCAACATGTACCCGGCTTGTCGGATCAAGGCGTAACAACCCTTAAGACCGTGCTTGCACAGCTACAACCAGAGGCGTTGCCGCCATCGCCACACACCTGGCAACTGCCCGCGCCCAACCCGTTTCTGCAACCGCCGAAGGAGCCCGCCAGTGCCGGCCTGATTCGCGGGCAAACCAGCGCTCACCGAGGTTTGCGCACCTTTGCCCAGGACCGCTTGCGCAGCCGTCGCGACCTTTCAGCGATGCGTTTTAGCACCGCGCTGCCAAGCCTTGGCGGCGAGGCCGCGGTTTACCTGCGCTGGCGTTTCCCCGCAAAGCCTGCTGACAACCCGTTGCCTGCACTGGAACACAGCCTGCGTGCGCTGATCCTGGATGCTCGCCATGCCGGGGTCGAACTGTCACTCAACGCACTGGGCAATGACTGGCTGCTGAAAATGCACGGCTACCATGCGCCGATGCCCGCGATTCTGGAGCAGGCCTTGCGCACACTCAGCGCTCCCGTCGAGCCGTCCACCCCGCCAGCTGACGCTGCATTGATCCCGATCCGCCAACTGCTCAAGCGCCTGCCTGAATTGTGCCAGCCGGTGGCCGAAGCAACCCTGCCCCACGATTGGGCCAATGCTCGCTGGGACGGCTTGGCAGTGGGTTTGCCCAGCGCCACCCAGGCCCTGATCACCCCCGTTCTAAACAAGGTACCCGGCACCCCGGACGCACAACTGGCCCAGCAAACCCGGCTCCCGGCCCAAAGCCAGTGGTACACCGAGCCTTGCGACTCCAGCGAACACGCATTGCTCCTGTTTTGCCCGACTCCCGAGGCAACACTGGCCGACGAAGCGGCCTGGCGCCTGCTCGCCCACATTGCGCAAACCCCGTTCTATCAACGCCTGCGGGTTGAACTGCAACTGGGCTACGCGGTGTTCAGCGGTCTGCGCCAAATCAACGGTCAAACCGGCCTGCTATTGGGTGTGCAATCACCCCACACCTCAACGACGCAAATCTTCGAACACATTCGGGATTTCCTCGCGCATTTGCCAGACCTGGTGTCGGAACTGGATGAAATATCTTTCACCCAGGCCCGCGCTACCCTGGCACAACAATTCTCGATCGAGGCCCTGGGCGTGTCTCAAGCCAGTGAGTTGCTGTGGCAAGCCACGTTGGCCGGCCACCCGTCGGATTACCTCTCAGCCCTCTATCCCGCCCTTATGGCGCTGGATCAAGGCACTACACTCAAGGCTGCACGGCAAATCAGCCAGACCGACAGCCGCTGGTTGTGTGTGGCCACAAGCCCGCCAACTGAAACGTTTTATCCCGGGAGAAGCTGATCGTTACCAACCGTGCAATGAGCTTTCTTCGACTTCGGGCGTTCAAAAAGCGTCAAATTTAGTAACATAGCCACCTAAGCGTTTGAACATCTCCTTCGGGAGCTGGACTAATCAAGAGACACCACTCACCCACCCGCTGAAGGAGTCACGTTATGGCTTGGACTAAACCTGCTTACACCGACCTGCGTATTGGCTTTGAAGTCACCATGTACTTCGCTAGCCGTTGATCTGCGTCTTCACTGAGCAGAGCAACCCAACGCCTCGGTTCGCCGGGGCGTTTTTATTTTCAGATTTGCAAGAGAACACGCCATGTTTGTCCAGATTCTAGGTTCCGCCGCTGGCGGCGGTTTCCCGCAGTGGAACTGCAACTGCGTCAACTGCGCGGGTTTTCGTGATGGTTCGTTAAACGCCAAGGCGCGTACCCAATCGTCGATTGCGATCTCCGACGACGGCGTGAACTGGGTGCTGTGCAACACCTCGCCCGATATCCGTGCGCAACTCCAGGACTTCGCCTCGATGCAACCGGGTCGTGCCCTGCGTGATACCGGGATCAGCGCCATTATTCTGATGGACAGCCAGATCGACCACACCACCGGCCTGCTGAGCCTGCGCGAAGGCTGCCCCCACGATGTGTGGTGCACCGACATGGTCCACGAAGACCTGAGCACCGGCTTCCCGCTGTTCACCATGCTCAAGCACTGGAATGGCGGCCTGAACTGGCACCGCATCGAGCTGGAGGGATCATTCACCATCCCCGCCTGCCCCAACCTGCGTTTCAGTCCGCTGCCATTGCGCAGTGCGGCACCGCCGTATTCGCCGCACCGTTTCGACCCGCACCCGGGCGACAACATCGGCCTGATCGTCGAAGACCTGCGCACCGGCGGCAAACTGTTCTATGCCCCGGGCTTGGGCAAGGTTGACGCGCCCTTGCTGGAAATCATGGCGGGCAGCGACTGTCTGCTGGTGGACGGCACGATGTGGGACGACGACGAAATGCAGCGTCGGGGCGTGGGCACCCGTACTGGCCGCGAGATGGGCCATCTGGCACAAAACGGCCCCGGCGGCATGCTCGAAGTGCTTGAGCAATTGCCCCAACAGCGCAAAGTGCTTATCCACATCAACAACACCAACCCGATCCTCGACGAAGACTCTGCCGAGCGTGCCGAACTGGCACGCCGGGGTGTTGAAGTGGCCTTTGATGGCATGAGTATCGAGCTTTAAGCTACACCACAACCCCTGTGGGAGCGGGCTTGCTCGCGATGCAAACGGCGCGGTGCATTTGACACACCGCAGCGATCCCATCGCGAGCAAGCCCGCTCCCACCCTGGAGAACCCTGATGACCCAAGCCCCACTCTCCACCGCCGAATTCGAGGCCGCCCTGCGGGCCAAAGGCGCTTATTACCACATCTACCACCCCTACCAGGTGGCAATGTACGAAGGCCGCGCCACCCGCGAGCAGATTCAGGGCTGGGTCGCCAACCGTTACTACTATCAGGTCAATATCCCGCTTAAAGATGCCGCGATCCTGGCCAACTGCCCTGACCGTGAAGTGCGCCGCGAGTGGATCCAACGCATGATCGACCACGACGGCGCACCTGGTGAAGATGGCGGTATCGAGGCCTGGCTGCGCCTTGGCCAGGCCGTGGGCCTGGATCCGGACCAGTTGCGCTCCCAGGAGCTGGTCCTGCCCGGCGTTCGTTTTGCCGTGGACGCTTACGTCAACTTCGCCCGCCGCGCCACATGGGAAGAAGCCGCCAGCAGCTCGCTGACCGAGATGTTTGCGCCGCAAATCCACCAGTCACGCCTGGACAGTTGGCCCCAGCATTACCCGTGGATCGACCCGGCCGGCTACGAATACTTCCGCACCCGCCTGGGCCAGGCCCGGCGCGACGTGGAACACGGGCTGGCAATTACCCTGCAGCACTACACTACTTATGAAGGCCAGCAGCGCATGCTGGAAATCCTCCAGTTCAAACTCGATATCCTGTGGAGCATGCTCGATGCCATGACCATGGCCTACGAACTGGACCGCCCGCCCTATCACAGCGTGACCAGCCAACGTGTCTGGCATAAAGGAATCACCCTATGAGTTTCGATCGCAGCAAAATCCCGACCTGGCGCACCGGCTATCGTTACCAGTACGAACCCGCGCAAAAAGGCCATGTGCTGCTGTACCCCGAGGGCATGATCAAGCTCAATGACAGCGCAGCCCTGATCGGCGGTCTGATCGACGGCCAGCGCGACGTCGCGGCCATTATTGGCGAACTGGACCAACAGTTCCCTGGCGTACCCGAGCTCGGCGCAGATATCGAGCAATTTATGGAGGTCGCTCGTGCAGAGCACTGGATCGAACTTGCCTGACAGCCGTATCCCGCCCAAGCCTGAAGTTGGCCTGCCGCTGTGGCTGCTCGCCGAATTGACCTACCGCTGCCCGCTGCAATGCCCCTACTGCTCAAACCCGCTGGACTTCGCCCAGCAGGGCAAAGAACTCAGCACCGAGCAGTGGATCAAGGTGTTTCGCGAGGCGCGGGAGATGGGTGCAGCGCAACTGGGGTTCTCCGGTGGCGAGCCGCTGGTGCGCCAGGATCTGGCCGAGTTGATTGGCGAAGCACGCAAGCTGGGCTTCTATACCAACCTGATCACCTCAGGGATAGGCCTGACCGAGCAAAAGATCAGCGACTTCAAGAAAGCCGGGCTGGACCATATCCAGATCAGCTTCCAGGCCAGCGACGAGCAGGTAAACAACCTGCTGGCCGGCTCGAAAAAAGCCTTCGCGCAAAAGCTCGAAATGGCCCGGGCAGTCAAGGCCCACGGCTATCCGATGGTGCTGAACTTCGTCACCCACCGGCACAACATCGACAAGATCGACCGCATCATCGAGCTGTGCATCGCCCTTGAGGCCGACTTTGTCGAGCTGGCGACCTGCCAGTTCTACGGCTGGGCCCAGCTCAACCGCGTTGGCCTGCTGCCGACCAAGGAGCAGCTGGTGCGGGCCGAGCGCATCACCAATGAGTACCGGGCCAAACTTGAGGCCGAAGGCCACCCCTGCAAGCTGATTTTCGTGACCCCGGATTACTACGAAGAACGCCCTAAAGCCTGCATGAACGGCTGGGGCAGCATCTTTTTGACCGTCACACCTGACGGTACGGCCCTGCCGTGTCATGGTGCCCGGCAAATGCCGGTCGAGTTTCCCAATGTGCGCGACCACAGCATGCAGCACATCTGGTATGACTCGTTTGGTTTCAATCGCTTTCGCGGTTATGACTGGATGCCCGAGCCCTGCCGCTCGTGCGACGAGAAAGAAAAGGACTTCGGCGGCTGCCGTTGCCAGGCCTTTATGCTCACCGGGGACGCCAGCAATGCCGACCCGGTGTGCAGCAAATCGCCCCAGCACGACCTGATTCTCAAGGCGCGCGAAGAAGCCGAGCACGCCACTCAGACCATCGAACAATTGGCCTTCCGAAATGAACGAAACTCACGCCTTATCGCCAAAAGCTGAACCCTTCAGCGCTGCACTCGCCGTGGCCGCCGGCGTCGACTTCGCAGAATTGCGGGTCGGCCCACGGGGCCTGTTCTGGAACGAATATCGCCCCCAGGACGCCGCCTCGCGTATCTGGCACTGGCGCGAAGGCCAGGCTCACTGCCTGACACCCACCGGTTTCAGCGTGCGCAGCCGGGTCTACGAGTATGGCGGTGGCAGTTTTTGCCTGAGCGATGACGCGGTGGTATTCGTCAACGAAGCCGATCAACAGTTGTACCTGCAACCCCTGGACGGCTCGGCACCACAGGTGCTGACCCAGGGCACTTGCCGTTACGGTGGCGTGCAGTTTGCCGGCGGGCAGGTGCTGGCGGTCGAGGAAACCGGCGATCAACATCGACTGGTCAGCATCGATCTTGCAACCCTTGAACGCCAGGTGCTGGCCGAAGGTGCCGACTTCTATGGCGCACCGGCACTGAGCCCCGACGGCCAGCGCCTGGCCTGGATTGAATGGAGCCGTCCGCACCAGCCGTGGACATCTACCCGCCTGATGCTGGCCGAAGGCCAAACGGCCGGACGCTGGAATACCGCGCAGTGCCTGGCCGGCGATCTTGAAGAGGAATCGCTGCAACAGCCTCGCTTCGACGCAGATAACCGCCTGCATTGCCTGACCGACCGCGCAGGGTTCTGGCAGCCCTGGGCCGAGTCCGGCGAAGGCCTGGTACCCGCACCCAGCCCGCGCGCCGATCACGCCCCGGCCCCCTGGCAACTGGGCACCACCACCTTTGTGCCGCTTGGCGAACAGGCCTGGCTGGCCAGTTGGACCGAAGACGGCTTCGGTCGCCTAGGCATCCGCACAGCTGACGGCAACCTCGAAGACTTCACCGGTGACTACAGCCACTTTCGCAGCCTGGCACTGGATGAGGCCTTTATCTATTGCATCGCCGCATCACCCATACGCCCTTCAGCCGTGATCCGCATCTGTCGCGCCGACCATAAGGTCGAGGTACTGGCTGGAGGCGTTGCGCCGCTGCCCCCTGAACGTATCAGCCGCCCGAGAACCCTGCGCTATCCCTCTGGCGAGGGCCATGCTCACGGCTTTTTCTACCCGGCGATGAATGGCGAGAAAAAACCGCCACTGCTGGTCTTTATCCACGGTGGCCCGACTTCAGCCTGTTACCCGATGCTCGACCCGCGCATTCAATACTGGACCCAGCGCGGCTTTGCCGTGGCCGACCTCAACTATCGCGGCAGCACCGGCTATGGCCGTGACTATCGTCAGGCCTTGCATCTGAATTGGGGCGTTGCGGATGTCGAAGATGCTTGCGCGGTTGTCAGTTATCTCACCGAGCAAGAACTGATTGCTCCCCGCACTGCGTTTATTCGTGGCGGCAGCGCAGGGGGCTACACCACCTTGTGCGCGCTGGCATTCCATAACGTATTCCGGGCGGGTGCCAGCCTGTACGGAGTCAGCGATCCGATTGCGCTGGCGCGAGCCACCCACAAGTTTGAAGGTGACTATCTGGACTGGTTGATTGGTGACCCGCAACGGGACGCTGACCGTTATGCGGCGCGCACTCCGTTGCTGTATGCCAACCAGATCAGCGTGCCGGTGATCTTCTTCCAGGGCGAACTGGACGCCGTAGTGGTGCCGCAACAAACCCGCGACATGCTCCAGGCCCTGCAATACAACGGCATCCCGGCCCAGGCCCATTACTACCCGGACGAACGCCACGGCTTTCGCAAGGCCAGTAACCAGGCCCACGCGCTGGAACAGGAGTGGTTGTTTTACAGCGACTTGCTGACAAAGACGCCTTGAAAAACGGTGGGAGCGGGCTTGCTCGCGAAGCATGCCACGCGGTCCGTCTGGATTAACGCGGTGATGCAATCGCGAGCAAGCCCGCTCCCACATCGCAGCAGATGCCTGTCCCACACAGGCATCCTTCCGACATTACGAACGCTTGGCGATAATCCACACCGCATGCACGATCCCTGGAATATAACCGCACAGGGTCAGCAGAATATTCAGCCAGAAAGCCCCTGCAAAACCCACTTGCATAAACACGCCCAGCGGCGGAAGCAGAATGGCAAAGATGATTTTAATAAGATCCATATGCGCAGCTCCCTGAAAGTGGCGGGCCAGAACCGGCCCTGCTTCTAATCGACTCCAGGCGCAAGCCAAAGGTTCAGCGCAAACTTATCCACAGGCAAAAAAAACGCCCCGTGCCGAAGAAAACAGGCACAGGGCGATGCGTTATACCGCGAGACGGTTCTTTAAATTCGGTGTGAGCGCTGCAGTCAGACGACAACTGCGCGACGGCACTGCAACTGGGCCGTGCGCACACGGGCAAACGCCCGGGCCAGACGCAGCAGCATTTCATCGATATTGCCTTTGCTCACGCACAGGGCCGGGGTGAAACGCAGGCAGTCAGGCTGTGGCGCACTGATCAGCAAACCCTCATACAAGGCTGCCTTGACCACAGCATCTGCCGAGTTATCCGACAAAGTCAGACCCCAAAGCAGACCCTGGCCGCGCAATTCACCCTGTGCATAACTATTGGCCAACCGGCCCAGGCCCTCGCGCAGGTGTTGCCCCGCGTCGCGAACCTGCTGCAAAAAGCCTTTTTCCAGCACGGTGTCCAGCACCGCCAAGCCGGCGGTGCTCATCAGGGCGTTGCCATGATGGGTGCCGCCCAGCTCACCGGGCTCCAGGCAGCAGGCTTTGCCCCGAGCCAGCAGCGCCGCCAGTGGCACGCCGCCACCCAGGCCTTTGCCCAAGGTGATGATGTCGGCACGGATGCCGTAATTCTGCTCTGCCAGCAACGTGCCGCAACGCCCCATGCCGGTCTGGACTTCGTCCAGGATCAGCAAAATGCCCAGCTCACGGCACAAACGCTCAACACCCTTGAGGTAGTGTTCGGTCGCCGGAATCACCCCGGCTTCGCTTTGTACCGGCTCCAGCATGATGGCCACGGTCTGCGCATCGACTGCCGCATGCAGCGCCGGCAAATCGTTGAACGGCACATTGATAAAGCCCGGCAACTGCGGCTCGAAGCGGTTATCCAGGGTGGCGCCGCCCGAGGCTGACATCGCGCCAAAGCTGCGACCGTGACAGCTGCGGCTCGCGGTGATAATCCGATGCGCACCACCCCGATGCAGCTGGCCCCACTTGCGCGCCAGCTTGATCGCCCCCTCATTGGCCTCGGCCCCGGTGTTGAGCAAGTGCACCTGATCGCTACCGGTGCTTTCACACAAGCGCTGAGCCAGGTTCAACATCCCGCGGTTTAAAAAGCCTGCGCCCGGGTTCAGCAAAGATTGCGCCTGCTCGGTCATCGCCTTGACCAGCACTGCCGGGCTGTGGCCCAGGCTGTTGGCGGCACTGCCCTGGGTAAAGTCCAGATACGCCCGGCTGTCGCTGTCCCACATCCACGACCCCTGGCCTCGCACAAACACTTGGCTCTCACGCTCAACGCAGGGCATCAGGCAGTCTCGGGACGGAGGGTTGCCAGCCTTGGATGGCGCAGAATGCGCAGCCATCTCTTCAAGGCTGGGGGAATGGCGACGCAGGTTAAACAGGTTCATGCACGCGGACCTTGTGACCATAAACAGATTTGATTTGCAACTGCCGGCGGTTCTTACAGAAGGTAAACCTCTGATTGGGTTTATTGCCCTGCCTATGTAAAACGCCACTGCCTATCAGCATCTCTGGCTCGATGAGCCTTGTGGAATGCGCGTAGACTAGGCGCCAGCGGGCCGTTGAGCCATTTCGTTTTTTAAGCAATTTCGATAAGTATTACTTATGGATTTCAAGCAACTGCGTTATTTCGTCGCGGTCTATGAAGAAGGCCATGTGGGCCGTGCCGCCGAGCGTCTTTGCATCTCGCAGCCAGCCCTGTCGCAGCAGATCCGCCAGCTCGAACACAACCTCGATGTGAGCCTGTTCGAGCGCAGCAGCAAGCGCCTGCTGCCGACATTGGCAGCGCACACGCTCTACAACCACGCGCTGCCGCTGCTCGACGGGCTGCAACGGGCCAAAGAGGCGTTGCACAATTTCCAGGGCCAGGCCCTGCGCACCATCGCCATCGGCGTGTTGCAAACCGTGCATACCAGCCTGGTGCCGCAGATGCTGGAGCGGGTGCGCCAGGCCCAACCCCATTTGGTGGTGCAGATCTACGAGCTCACCGGCATCGAGATCGAACGGCGCCTGCTCAATGGTTCACTCGACATTGGCATCAGCTACCTGCCGCCACGCCAGCCCGGGCTGCACGGCATGCTGCTGTATGAAGACGAACTGCAACTGGTAATCCCGGCAGATCATCCTCTGCGCGAATTCAAGAAGGTATCTGTAAGCCAGGCGGCAGAGCTGCCGATGCTGCTACTGGGAGAAGAGTTTCAGGTACGCCAGATCTGGCAAACCCAGCTCGCCAACCTGGGGCGGCGCCCGCAGGTACAAGCCGAACTGAACACTATGGCGGGGATTCTCGACAGCCTGCCCCACAGCAAGCTGGCCACCGTATTGCCTGGGCGCTCGCGTCATCAGCACGACGACAAGGCGCTGCTGTGGAAGCCGCTGAGTGAGCCCCGTGTGCCACTGAAGGTGGGGTTGGTGTGCCGCGATGTGCAACGTCAGCAGGCAACATTGGGGCTGTTGCGCACCTTGCTTGAGGATGTGATGCAGAGCGATGAAGGGGCGTTGTAGCTGACCATCTTGTGGGAACGGGCTTGCTAGCGATTCAGGCGACGCGGTGTTTCAGGCACACCGTGGTGATGCGATCGCGGGCAAGCCCGCTCCCACAGGAACTGGGAAATCGAGAAAATTCTGACGCAGAAAAAAGAAAACCCCGCCGAGGCGGGGTTTTGCAGACTGTTTCCCTGACATCCTTTTCACTCCGCCATCCTGGCAGAATCCTACGTGTCCGTGTTGTTGCTTTGAGCTTCCTGCTCTACGTCCATGGAAAGTAGATTACCCCTGGATCCAATCTGCCGATATGGGAGATTGTCAGCATGTAATGTAAGCAAATGCTTACAAAACACTAAACAGGTTAAAAGTGTGCTTCGTCCAGCAGGTAAAGCGACTCGCTACCCGCCTTGACCGAAGCGCTCAGCGAGTGGATACGCGGCAGCAAACGGGCGAAATAGAAGCGTGCCGTGCCCAGTTTGCTGGCATAGAAGGCTTCATCGGCCTCTTTGCCCAACGCGGCCCTGGCCATCAACGCCCACATGTACGCATACGTTGTGTAACCAAAAACCTGCAGGTACTCGACAGAGGCAGCACCGATCTCGTTCGGGTTGTTTTGCGAGCGGTCCAGTACCCAGGCTGTCAACTGGTCAAGTGTGTCCAAAGCTGCAGCCAGTGGCTGGGTAAACTCGTTCAGGTCACTGCCGGCCCCGGCAATAAACTGACGAATCTCGTCGGCGAACTGACGGTAGTAAGCACCCTGGTTGCCCACGATCTTGCGCCCCACCAGATCCAGCGCCTGGATACCGTTGGTGCCTTCGTAGATCTGCGTGATGCGCACATCGCGCACCAGTTGTTCCTGGCCCCACTCGCGAATGTAGCCGTGGCCGCCGAACACTTGCTGGCCATGCACGGTGGTTTCCAGGCCCAGGTCGGTGAGGAAGGCTTTGGCCACCGGGGTCAGCAAGGCCACCAGGCCATCAGCGCGCTCGCGGGCGGCGGGGTCTTCACTGAACTTGGCAATGTCCAGCTGGTTGGCAACGTAAGTCGAAAACGCCCGACCGCCTTCGTTCGAGGCTTTCATGGTCAGCAACATGCGCCGCACGTCGGCGTGGACGATGATCGGATCGGCCACTTTATCCTTGGCCACCGCGCCGGTTGCTGCGCGCCCCTGCAGGCGGTCGCGGGCATATTCCACGGCGTTCTGGTACGAGCGCTCGCCCGAAGCCAGGCCCTGAATGCCCACCCCCAGACGCTCATAGTTCATCATGGTGAACATCGCGGCCAGGCCACGGTTGGGCTCGCCCACCAGGTAGCCAACCGCCTCGTCGAAATTCATCACGCAAGTGGCCGAGGCCTGGATACCCATCTTGTGTTCAATGGAGCCACAAGTCACCGGGTTGCGCTCACCCAGGCTGCCATCGGCATTGACCATGAACTTGGGCACCAGAAACAGCGAGATGCCTTTCGGCCCCGCAGGTGCATCCGGCAGTTTGGCCAGTACCAGATGGATGATGTTCTCGGTCAGGTCGTGTTCACCACCGGTGATGAAGATCTTGGTGCCGCTGACTTTGTAGGTGCCATCCGCCTGAGGCTCGGCCTTGGTGCGAATAATCCCCAGATCAGTACCGGCATGGGGCTCGGTCAAACACATGGAACCAGCCCACACACCCGAGTACATATTCGGCAAATAGGTGGCTTTCAGTTCGTCGCTGGCGTGGGCGTTGATCGATACACAGGCCCCGGCAGTCAGCATCGGGTACAGGCCGAACGACAGGCTGGAGGAGTTGATCATCTCTTCGACCTGCGCTGACACGGCCTTGGGCATGCCCATGCCGCCGAACTGCGGGTCGCCACCCACGCCCACCCAGCCGCCTTCGGCGTAGGTGCGATAGGCATCGACAAAACCGGCCGGGGTGGTCACTGCGCCATTGTCCCAGTGGCAGCCTTCCTCATCACCACTGCGGCTCAGCGGCGCGATGCTTTTGGCCGTGACCTTGCCCGCTTCTTCAAGAATGGCTTCAACCGTTTCAGCATCGACGGTCTCTGCCAACGCAGGCAATTGCGCCCAAAGTGTAGCGACCTCGAAGACTTCATTGAGGACGAAGCGCATATCGCGCAGGGGCGCTTTGTAGTCAGCCATGGCAAACCTCGTAATCTGTAAACGGCGATTAATGTAGAACCCAGTCTAGCTTAACGACGATAGCGATACATAGGGTCATCGTGTGACCAAAGATACAAATTAGGTCACTGTGGATTTTTTGTGGGAGCGGGCTTGCCCGCGATTCAGGCGACGCGGTGTTCCAGGAAGACCGTGGTGATGCCATCGCGAGCAAGCCCGCTCCCACATGTAGCCAACCCAAAAAAAAGCCGCTTCCCCCAAAGGAGAAGCGGCTTTGCAAGATGACCCGCCGAGGCTTAGTAGCCCAGGTCGAAGTCTTCTTCTTTCATGTCCATCAGGTTGGCAGCGCCCGACAGCATGGTGGCAACGTGCGCGCGGGTGCGCGGCAGGATGCGCTGGAAGTAGAAGCGTGCCGTTTGCAGCTTGGCTTTGTAGAACGCTTCTTCGGACGTGCCTTCAGCCAGCTTTTCAGCGGCCAGGCGCGCCATGTCAGCCCAGAAGTAAGCCAGGCAGGCATAACCGGAATACATCAGGTAGTCGACCGACGCCGCACCCACTTCTTCACGGTCTTTCATGGCGGCCATACCGACCTTCATGGTCAACTCGCCCCATTCCTTGTTCAGTGCTGCCAGTGGCGTTACGAACTCGTTAAGGGTTTCGTTGCCTTCGTTGCTCTGGCAGAACTTGTGCACGATCTTGGTGAAGCCCTTGAGCGCCTCGCCTTGAGTCATCAGCACTTTACGGCCCAGCAGGTCGAGTGCCTGGATACCGGTGGTGCCTTCGTACAGCATCGAAATGCGGCTGTCGCGAACGTTCTGCTCCATGCCCCACTCGGCGATAAAGCCGTGGCCGCCGTAGATTTGCACGCCGTGGTTGGCGGACTCAAAACCGACTTCGGTCATAAAGGCCTTGGCGATCGGAGTCATGAAAGCCAGCAGTGCGTCGGCTTTCTTTTTCTCTTCTTCATCAACGCCGTATTTCACGATGTCGACTTGCTTGGCGGTGAAGTACACCATCGCACGGTTGCCTTCGGCGAATGCCTTGGTGGTCAACAGCATGCGGCGTACGTCCGGGTGAACGATGATCGGGTCAGCCGCTTTTTCAGGGGCTTTCGGGCCGGTCAGCGAACGCATTTGCAGACGGTCACGGGCGTATTTCAGGCCGCCCTGGAACGCGATTTCAGCGTGGGACAAGCCCTGCAGCGCGGTACCCAGACGTGCGGTGTTCATAAAGGTGAACATGCAGTTCAGGCCTTTGTTCGGCGGGCCGATCAGGAAACCGGTGGCACCGTCGAAGTTCATCACACAGGTGGCGTTACCGTGGATGCCCATTTTGTGCTCTAGCGAACCACAGGACACGGCGTTGCGCTCACCGATGCTGCCATCGGCGTTGGCCTTGAACTTGGGCACGATAAACAGCGAAATGCCTTTGGTGCCAGCCGGTGCATCCGGCAGGCGAGCCAGCACGATATGCACGATGTTGTCGGCCATGTCGTGTTCACCGGCCGAGATAAAGATCTTGGTGCCGGAAATCTTGTAGGAACCGTCAGCCTGGGGTTCAGCTTTGGTGCGCAGCAGGCCCAGGTCGGTACCGCAGTGCGATTCGGTCAGGCACATGGTGCCGGTCCATTCGCCGGTCACCAGCTTGGTCAGGTAGGTCTCTTGCTGCTCGGGGGTGCCGTGCTCGGAGATGGTGTTCATCGCACCGTGGGACAGGCCCGGGTACATGCCCCACGACCAGTTGGCCGCACCGACCATTTCGCTTACCGCCAGACCCAGAGATTCCGGCAGGCCCTGGCCACCGTGCTCCACGTCGTGAGCCAGGCTCGGCCAGCCGCCTTCAACGAATTGTTTGTAGGCTTCTTTAAAGCCAGTCGGGGTTTTAACCCCGGACTCGCTCCAGGTGCAGCCTTCAATGTCACCCACACGGTTCAGAGGTGCCAGCACCTGCTCACAAAACTTGGCGCCTTCTTCAAGAATGGCGTCAACCATATCTGGAGTGGCGTCCTGGCAAGCCGGCAGGCTCTGATAGTGCGCTTCGTAACCGAGCAGTTCGTCACGAACGAAGCGAATATCACGCAAGGGGGCCTTGTAGTCAGGCATAGCGATAAACCTCTGCTGATGAAACCGGGGATGAACAACCGCGTGGATTTGTTATGGCGGTCAAACAGGTGTTTGAAACATACGTTTACGCCTATTTATTGTCAAGCAGCGCGAAGCGTCCGTTCGTCTTGGGTCGGATTTTTCTGACAAGGGAAGGGAGATGGGTGGGAGCGGGCTTGCTCGCGATAAAGGCGGCGCGGACAGTCAGGTAGACCATCGCGAGCAAGCCCGCTCCCACAGGTTTTAGCCGTGTATCAGTCCAGCAAATCCAGTTGCAGGTATTGCGCCACGGACTGTGCCGACGCCGATTTAAGTTTTGGCACACGCCCCAGGCAGGGTGCAGGCAAGCGCTCGGCCAGGGTGGCGAGGTTTTCTTCCAGGCGCGAGGTTTTCGGGCCAATGATATTGGCCACCCAACCCGCCAGTTGCAGGCCATCACTGGCAATCGCCTCGGCCGTGAGCAGGGCATGGCTGATACAGCCCAGGCGCACGCCCACCACCAGTATCACCGGCAAATCCAGCGCCTGGGCCAGATCCGACAAGCTGTCTTGCCCCGATATCGGCACGCGCCAGCCGCCAGCACCTTCAATCAGGGTGAAGTCGGCTTGTTTACTCAGGATGTGCTGCATCGGCCCCAACAGCGAGCGCACCGTCAGCACCACCCCGGCTTCGCGCGCGGCAATATGCGGGGCAATGGCCGGTTCAAATGCCACCGGGTTGACCTCGTCATAACTCAACTTGATCGAGCTTTCAGCAATCAAGGCCAGAGCATCGGCATTGCGCAGCCCCTGCCGGGTGACCTCACAGCCCGAGGCCACCGGCTTGCCTGCCGCCGTGCTCAAGCCGGCCGCGCGAGCGGCATATAAAAAGCCCGCCGCTACTGTGGTTTTGCCTACATCGGTATCCGTACCGGTGATGAAGTACGCAGGGTTCATCGCGTTTTCTCCAGAATGCCGTAGACCACCTGATAGGTCGCCGGTAGCCCGAGCGGCTGACGATACGCTTCATAGGCAGCCACCAGCCCCTGAATCCGTGCCCTGCCCGTCAGCCCTTCAGGCCGCCCGGGGTTAAGGTTGTGCGCACCCAGCGCCTTGAGCTCATGGGTCAGTTGGCGAACCTGCGGGTAGTGCAGCACATGGGGCTGATTGTGCAAGCTGAGCACCTGCAAGCCGCTGTCGGCACACAGTTGCTGATAGGCGTGGAACTCACGGAAGCGATTGACATGCACCTGGCCGTCCACCGCCTGCCAGCTGTCTCGCAGCTCATGCAAGGTGCCCACGCACAGGCTGGCAAATGCCAGCACGCCGCCAGGCTTGAGCACCCGCCGGGCCTCGCTGAGCACCCCACGAAAATCCGCACACCATTGCAGCGCCAGGCTGGAGAAAATCACATCGCAGCTGTTCGATTGCAGCGGCAGGCTTTCGGCATCCCCGGCAATAAAATGCTGGGCTCCGCCCAAGGGCCGGGCATACGCCAGCATGCCCTGGGCAATATCCAGCGCCAGCCCCTGGCTGTGGGCATAACGCTGGCCCAGCTCACGGCTGAAATACCCGGTGCCGCTGCCCAGGTCCAGCCAGCGCTGCGGGTTCAAATGCCGGGGCAGGCGGGCCATCAACTCATGGCCGACCGCCCGTTGCAGCTCGGCGACGCTGTCATAACTGGCGGCCGCCCGGGAAAACGAAACCGCCACCTGACGCTTGTCCGGCAAACCGGCTGCCAGCAGCGCAATACTCAAATCATTCATCGCCCGACTCGTGTAAAAAAGCCTGGATTGCCGCCGCCAGCTCGTGGGGGGCTTCCAGTAAAAAAGCATGACAGGCCTGTTCAATCAGGCCCACTTCGACATCGGGTAACAGCGCCAGCACATCGCTCGCCGCCTGCACCGGCACCAGAGCATCCAGCCCCGCGAACAGGTGCAATTGCGGCCCGTTAAAACGCTGCAAGGCTGCCCGCGTATCCAGCTTGCCCAGCAGTTCAAGGCCGGCCAGCAGGGTATCGGGTTGGGCTTTTGGCGCGCCGCCCAGCAGTAACCCGGCCATTGCCCGGGCTTCGGCCGAGCCCTGGCTGCACAGCAGGCAAAAGCGTTTCAGGGTGGTGTTGGGGGCATCGCGAAAACCGCTGAGGAAGGGTTCGAATGTGGCTACCGGCATAGCGCTTGGCCAGTCCTCGCGGCTGACAAAGCTCGGGTTACTGGCCAGGGTCACCAGCCCGCAACAGCGATCGCCGCGACGCGCAGCCAGCTCGCTGGCGAGCATCCCGCCCAGCGACCAGCCGCCCAGCCAGATGTTGTCGGGCAAGGTGGCGTCGAGTTCGTCGAGCCAGTCGTCAAGGTCGGCGGACAACAGCACCGGCAACGGTTCGATTTCAACCCGCAGGTGCTCGTCCAGCCCACGCAGTGCCACGGCCAGCGGTTCCAGAGGTGACACCCCCAGGCCCCAGCCCGGCAGCAAAACCAAGCGATCACGCATGATCGGCCTCCAACGTGCGCCAACAGTCATCAAGTGCTGTTAACAATAGCTGCACCTGCGCCTCTGTGTGAGCCGCCGACAGGGTCACGCGCAGCCGGGCACTGCCCGCGGGCACCGTGGGCGGGCGGATTGCGGTCACCAGCAGGCCGCGCTCGCGCAACATCTGCGACAGACGAATGGCCTGGCCACTGTCACCGATCATGATCGGCTGGATCGGCGTGAAGCTGTCCATCAACTGCAGGCCGATCTGTTCGGCACCCCGGCGAAATTGCCCGATCAGGCTGTTGAGGTGCTCGCGGCGCCAATGCTCAGTGCGCAACAGCTCAAGGCTTTTGAGCGTTGCGCAGGCCAATGCCGGAGGCTGGCTGGTGGTGTAGATATAAGGCCGGGCGAACTGGATCAGGCTTTCAATCAGCTCTTCGCTGCCCGCCACAAAAGCGCCGCTGGTGCCAAAGGCCTTGCCCAGCGTGCCCACCAGCACCGGCACATCGTCCATGCCCAGGCCAAAGTGCTCGGCAATCCCGCCGCCAGTGGCGCCCAGCGGGCCAAAGCCGTGGGCATCGTCGACCATCAGCCAGGCCCCTTTAGCCTTGGTCTCACGGGCCAGCGCCGGCAGGTCGGCAAGATCGCCGTCCATGCTGAATACGCCATCGGTGACCACCAGCGTACTGCCGCAGGCCTTCTCCAGGCGCTTGGCCAGGCTGGTTGCATCGTTGTGCAAATAGCGGTTGAAGCGCGCCCCGCTGAGCAAGCCGGCATCCAGCAGGGAGGCATGGTTGAGACGGTCTTCGAGCACCGTATCGCCCTGCCCCACCAGCGCGGTGACGGCGCCCATATTGGCCATGTAGCCGTTGCTGAACAGCAGCGCCCGTGGGCGACCGGTGAACTCGGCCAGGGCTTCTTCCAGTGCGTGATGGGGGGTGCTGTGGCCAATGACCAGGTGGGAGGCACCGCCGCCCACACCCCAACGCGACGCACCGGCTTGCCAGGCTTCGATCACCTGCGGGTGATTGGCCAGGCCGAGGTAGTCGTTATTGCAGAAAGCGAGCAGAGGCTGGCCATCGACCACCACCTGCGGGCCTTGCGGGCTTTGCAGCAGCGGGCGTTGGCGATACAGGTTCTCGGCACGGCGAACGGCCAGGCGGGCGCTTAGATCAAATGACATGCTGGCTATAATCCCTTGTAGCCGCTGCCGCAGGCTGCGATGGGCAGCGAAGCGGCCCCGGCTTCGGTATTGAAAGCGAAGGTCCTGCGGACCTTATCGCAGCCTGCGGCAGCGACTACAGGTCTACGCGGTGGTTAAACCACAGCGTTATAGAACTGCTCGCTGGACTTCTGATCCCGCAGTGCATGCTCGATCACCGCCTGATGCACTTCATCGGCGTGGTCTTCACGCTCTTCCGGCAGGATGCCCAGACGGCTGAACAGCTGCATGTCCTTGTCCGCCTGCGGGTTGGCAGTAGTGAGCAATTTGTCGCCGTAGAAAATCGAGTTGGCCCCGGCAAAAAACGCCAGTGCCTGCATTTGCTCGTTCATTGCTTCACGACCGGCCGACAGGCGCACATGGCTCAAAGGCATCATGATTCGTGCTACCGCCAGCATGCGGATGAAATCAAACGGGTCGATGTCTTCGGCATTTTCCATCGGCGTACCGGCCACTTTCACCAGCATGTTGATCGGCACCGATTCCGGGTGCTCGGGCAGGTTGGCCAGCTGGATCAGCAGGTTGGCGCGGTCGTCCAGCGACTCGCCCATGCCCAGGATGCCACCGGAGCAGATTTTCATCCCGCTGTCGCGCACATAGCTCAGGGTTTGCAGGCGCTCGCTGTAAGTACGGGTGGTGATGATGCTGGTGTAAAACTCAGGGGAGGTGTCGAGGTTGTGGTTGTAGTAGTCGAGGCCAGCGTGGGCCAGCGCGGCGGTTTGCTCCTGATCGAGCTTGCCCAGGGTCATGCAGGTTTCCAGGCCCATAGCCTTCACGCCTTTGACCATTTCCAGCACATAGGGCATGTCTTTGGCCGACGGGTGTTTCCAGGCCGCCCCCATGCAAAACCGGGTGGCACCGATGGCCTTGGCCCGCTGGGCTTCTTCAAGCACCTTCTGCACCTGCATCAGCTTCTCTTTGGCCAGGCCGGTGTTGTAGTGGCCCGACTGCGGACAATATTTGCAATCTTCCGGGCAAGCACCGGTCTTGATCGACAGCAGCGTCGAAACCTGGACCCGGTTGGCGTTGAAATGCCTGCGGTGAACGGTCTGCGCCTCGAAAAGCAGGTCGTTGAACGGCTGGGTGAACATCGCCCGGACTTCGGCTAATGACCAATCATGTCGCAAGTTGGCAAGGCTGCTGGCGCTCATCGGCGTTTCTCTTGTTTATGCTTTGACTAGAACCTGAGGGCGGATCCTCAGGCACGGCACGGATGTCGGCATGTTTAAGGATGTGACATGAACTGTCAACCACAATGGATAAAGCGGGTTTACAACTGGTTATTATCTAACCAGTCGTGTTTGTTGTGCGATCTGCGCGCCGGCACCGGGCAGGCCCTGTGCATGGCCTGCGAGCTGGAACTGCCCTGGCTGGGTGACTGCTGCCAGCGCTGCGCTTTGCCGTTGCCGATGGCGGGGTTGATGTGCGGCCATTGCATCAGGCAGCCGCCCGCCTTTGCGCGGGTGCATGCACCCTGGGTGTATGGTTTCCCGATCGACAGCCTGATCGTGCGCTTCAAGCACCACAGCAAATGGCCTTATGGCCGTCTTTTAGCCGAAATTCTTGGCCAATCGCTGCTTGATGGCTTCAATTCGGGAGAGCCTCGACCCGCCTTCCTATTGCCAGTCCCCCTGTCCCGCAAGCGCTTGCGTGAGCGTGGCTATAACCAGGCCGGCATGCTGGGGGACTGGCTCAGCAAGCAGTTGCGCATCCCCTGCCAGCCGCACTGGCTGCTGCGTACCCAGGACACCGCCGCGCAACAGGGTCTGGACGCCAAAACCCGCAAACGCAACCTGCGCCACGCCTTTCGCCTCGCAGCCGGGGTGCAGGTGCATGGCTTGCATCTGGCCCTGATCGATGACGTGCTGACCACCGGCGCCACGGCACAAAGCCTGGCACTCCTGCTACTCAAGGCCGGGGCACGACGGGTTGATGTGTATTGCCTGGCACGCACGCCAAAACCCGACGGGCTTGCTTGACGCCACCCCGCGCAGCAGGCACTTTTCGGGCACGCCCCGCTTTGCGAACCTGCCTTCATGCACCTGCCTGCCCTGCTTGCCCAACATATCGTCCGCCGCCCGCAACGTATCGCCCTGTTGCAACACATCGCCGAACAAGGCTCGATCACGGCCGCCGCCAAAAGTGCGGGCATCAGCTACAAAGCGGCGTGGGATGCCATCGACGAGTTGAACAACCTGGCGCAAACCCCCTTGGTGGAGCGCAGCATCGGCGGCAAGGGCGGAGGGGGTGCCCGGTTGTCCGTGGCAGGCTTGCGGGTGCTGCGGCTTTACCAGCGTTTGCAGGCAATACAGGCCCAGGTCCTGGACGCTGCCGAAGACGCCCGGGATCTCGACTTGCTGGGCCGTCTGATGTTGCGCACCAGCGCCCGCAACCAGTTGCACGGCAGCGTTGTGGCCATTCACCCTCATGGCCACAACGACCTGATCGAACTTGAGCTGCCCGGCGGCCTGGGCCTGCGCGCGCAAATTACCCGCGACAGCACCCAGCGCCTGGAACTGGCCATCGGCAGCCCGGCGGTGGCGTTGATCAAAGCGGGCTGGCTGCAACTGATCGACATCACCCAGCCGCCCGGCCCGGAATACAACCACCTGCACGGGCACATCGAACAGATCCTGCACACAGACGACGGCCCCAGCGAAGTGCGCATCAACCTGCCCAGCGGCCAGACCCTGTGCGCGCTGACCGAACCGCAACACCTTGAAACACTCAAGTTGGTCGTGGGTAGCGATGCGCAGGTGCAGTTCGCGCCGTCGCTGGTGTTGCTGGGGACAGCGCTCTAGTCCGGCCCCTCACCCCAACCCTCTCGCATAGGGAGAGGGGGCTGATTTGCGCAGTTCTTGAATCCGCGTGCGGTCAGTCCCCTCTCACTTTGGGAGAGGGCTAGGGTGAGGGGAAACACTGAAACATCCCTGTCATACCCGCTGCTTATGGTGTCTGCCAAAACCGTCAGAGCCGAGCCAGCCATGAGCCTATTAGAAGAACATCAACCCACCGACCTTGAGCAGATGGTTGGCCTCAGCCGACGTGGCTTTATCAGCGCTGGCGCCTTGTGCGGCGCGGCGATGTTCCTCGGCGGCGGCCTGCTCGGGCGCAGCGCACTGGCGGCGGGTGTCAGCGCTGCCAACAGTAACTTGCTGGGCTTTGACAGCATCAACGCAGCCACCACCGATACCATTAGCCTGCCACCTGGCTACCGCGCTTCGGTACTCATCAGCTGGGGCCAGCCGCTGCAAGCCGCAGGCCCGGCGTTCGACCCGGCCGGCAACGGCACGGCCAGCGAGCAGGAAGTGCAATTTGGCGACAACAACGACGGCATGAGCCTGTTTGCCTTCCCCGATGACCCCAACCGGGCCCTGATGGCAATCAACAACGAATACACCAACTATCGCTACCTCTACCCCCACGGTGGCACGCCTGCCAGCGCCGAAGAAGTGCGCAAGGCCCAGGCCTCGGAAGGCGTGTCGGTGATTGAGATTCAGCGCCAGGGCAACGGCTGGCAGTTTGTCCAGGGTTCGCCTTTCAACCGCCGCATCCACGGCAACACGCCCATTCGCCTCAGTGGCCCTGCTGCTGGCCACGAACTGCTGCGCACCCAGGCCGACGCCACGGGCACCCACGCATTGGGCACATTCCAGAACTGCGCCAACGGCAAAACGCCGTGGGGCACCTACCTGACGTGCGAAGAAAACTTCACGGACTGTTTTGGCAGCTCTGATCCCAAGCAGGCCTTCAACGCCGCACAAAAGCGCTATGGCGCCGTGGCCGCCAGCAAAGACATCAACTGGCACCAGCACGATCCGCGTTTCGACCTGGCACTCAACCCCAACGAACTCAACCGCCACGGCTGGGTGGTGGAAATCGACCCGTTCGACCCGCTTTCCACGCCCGTCAAACGCACCGCCCTGGGCCGCTTCAAACACGAAAATGCCGCACTTGCCGAAACCGGAGACGGCCGCGCCGTGGTCTACATGGGCGACGATGAGCGCGGCGAGTTCATCTATAAATTCATCAGCCGCGACAGGATCGACCACCAGAACCCCAAGGCCAACCGCGACCTGCTCGACCACGGCACGCTTTATGTGGCGCGCTTTGACGGTGGTGACAGCAACCCCGATCGCCCCAAGGGCCACGGCCAGTGGGTTGAACTGAGCCACGGCAAAAACGGCGTCGATGCGACCAAGGGTTTTGCCAATCAGGCCGAAGTGTTGATTCATGCACGCATGGCGGCCAGCGCCGTCGGGGCCACACGCATGGACCGCCCGGAGTGGATTGTGGTCAGCCCCAAGGACGGCCAGGTTTATTGCACCCTGACCAACAACGTCAAACGCGGCGAAGACGGCCAGCCGGTGGGCGGGCCCAACCCGCGGGAGAAAAACGTCTATGGGCAAATTCTGCGCTGGAATGCCCACAAGGGTGATCACGGCGCGGACACCTTCGACTGGGACCTGTTCGTCGTTGCCGGCAACCCGGCCGTTCACGGCCAGCAGGCCAAGGGCGGTTCGGCCAACATCACCGCGCAGAACATGTTCAACAGCCCCGACGGACTGGGTTTTGACGCCACCGGGCGCCTGTGGATCCTGACCGACGGTGATGTCAGCAACGCGGGCGACTTCGCTGGCATGGGCAATAACCAGATGCTCTGCGCCGACCCGGCCAGCGGTGAGATCCGCCGCTTCATGGTCGGGCCGATTGGCTGTGAAGTCACCGGTATCAGCTTCTCGCCCGACCACAAGACCTTGTTCGTGGGCATTCAACACCCCGGCGAAAATGGCGGTTCCACCTTCCCCGAGCACCTGCCCAACGGCAAACCGCGCTCCTCGGTCATGGCCATCAGCCGTGAAGACGGTGGCGTCGTCGGCGCCTGACCTTTCCTTGTGGGAGCGGGCTTGCTCGCGATCGGGTCGATGGGGTTTAACTGACAGACCGCAGCGCCTGCATCGCGAGCAAGCCCGCTCCCACACAGGATTAAGTCGCCTTCCAGGTCCCGGTCTGCGTTAACATGCATGGCCGGACGCGGCAGCCTGCTGCGCGCAGGAGTCAGCATGTCTCATCCGTTTGCAACACTTACCCCTGATCTGGTGCTCGACGCTGTCGAAAGCATCGGTTTCCTGAGCGATGCCCGCGTGCTGGCGCTCAACAGCTACGAAAACCGTGTGTACCAGGTCGGCATCGAAGACTCGCAGCCGCTGATCGCCAAGTTCTATCGCCCTCAGCGCTGGACCAACGAAGCGATTCTCGAAGAGCACCGCTTCACCTTCGAACTGGCCGAATGCGACGTCCCGGTTGTGGCGCCGATGATTCACAACGGCCAAAGCCTGTTCGAACACCAGGGTTTCCGCTTTACCCTGTTCCCGCGCCGGGGTGGCCGTGCGCCAGAACCGGGCAACCTCGACCAGTTGTATCGTCTGGGGCAACTGCTGGGCCGCCTGCATGCCGTGGGTGCGACCAAACCGTTCGAACACCGTGAAGCGCTGGGGGTGAAAAATTTCGGTCACGACTCGCTGACCACCCTGCTTGAAGGCAACTTCATACCGCGCAGCCTGCTCCCGGCCTACGAGTCCGTCGCCCGCGACCTGCTCAAGCGGGTTGAAGACGTCTACGCCGCCACCCCGCACGCCAATATCCGCATGCACGGCGATTGCCACCCCGGCAACATGATGTGCCGCGACGAAGTGTTCCATATCGTCGACCTCGATGATTGCCGCATGGGCCCTGCGGTGCAGGACTTATGGATGATGCTGGCCGGTGACCGTCAGGAATGTCTGGGGCAGTTGTCGGAACTGATGGACGGTTACAGCGAGTTTCATGACTTCAACCCCCGCGAACTGGCGCTGATCGAACCGCTGCGCGCCTTGCGCCTGATGCATTACAGCGCCTGGCTGGCCCGGCGCTGGGACGACCCGGCGTTCCCCCACAGCTTCCCGTGGTTTGGCAGCGAGCGTTACTGGGGCGACCAGATCCTGGCGTTGCGCGAACAGCTGTCGGCACTCAATGAAGAGCCGCTGAAGCTGTTCTGACCCCATGTATATGGCTCTTGCTCGCGATCGGGTCGATTGTGGTTTAACTGACAGACCGCAGCGCCCGGATCGCGAGCAAGCCCGCTCCCACAGAAAACCGGGGCCGCTGCGGGTGCAAAAAAACATGTCCGCCTTGCAGATCTCCTGCACGACACGCCTGCAAAACCTGCTTACACTCTTGGCTTCTTCCGTGTCTGTTAGTTGCCTGAGCAAGGATTCTGCATGCAAGCCGCCAACCCGCGTCGCGGGTATATTTTAGGCCTCACGGCCTATGTCATCTGGGGTATTTTCCCGCTCTACTTCAAACTGCTGGCCAGTGTTCCGGCCGCCGAGATCATCGTTAACCGGGTGCTCTGGTCGGCCTTGTTCGGTTCGCTGTTGCTGCTGGTGTGGAAGCACCCCGGCTGGTGGCAGGAGCTGCGTGACAACCCCAAACGCCTTGGCGTGCTGACCCTCAGCGGCCTGCTCATTGCCGCCAACTGGCTGACCTACGTGTGGGCAGTCAATAACGACCGCATGGTCGAAGCCAGCCTGGGCTATTACATCAACCCGCTGGTCAACGTGCTGCTCGGCATGCTGCTGCTGGGCGAGCGCCTGCGTCGCCTGCAGTGGATTGCCGTAGGCCTGGCCGCTGCCGGTGTGGCCCAGCAAGTGTGGCAAGTGGGCAGCCTGCCGTGGGTGTCGCTGGTGCTGGCACTGACCTTCGGCTTTTACGGGCTGATCCGCAAACAGGCGCCGGTCAAGGCGCTGCCGGGGCTGGTGGTCGAAACCTGGATTCTGGTGCCCGTGGCTATTGGCTGGTTGCTGCTGCACCCCGAGGCCAACAGCGCTCATGTTGATTTCTGGAGCACTTCAGAAGCCTGGTTGCTGGTACTGGCCGGCCCGGCCACGCTGATTCCCCTGGTCAGTTTCAACGCCGCCGCACGGCATCTGCCCTACACCACCCTGGGCTTTATGCAGTACATCGCGCCGACGCTGGTATTGATGCTGGCGGTGTGGGTGTACGGCGAACACCTGTCCGAAAGCACCTTGATCGCCTTTGCATTTATCTGGGCCGGGCTGGTGGTGTACAGCCTCGATGCCTGGTTCAGCATGCGCCAGCGCGGTTGAGGCTTACTCCTCGGTGCTGAACTTGAGGTCCACCAGCAGTTCGTCGGCCAGGGTTTCCAGGCGCTTTTGCAACACATCCAGGGACAGGGTCAGGGGCACAGCCAGGATCGCCTCGGCATGAAACAGCGGCTCGTTGCTCATGGGCGCGGGCCGCACATCGGTCACCAGCCGCTCCAGGCTCACCCCCTGCTCCGTCAGCACCCGGGTAATGTCGCGCACAATACCCGGGCGGTCATTGCCCACCAGCTCCATTGCAATGGGCTTCCAGGTGCAGGACTGCTCGATGCCGCTCTCGGCGATCAATACCCGAATCCCTTCCTTGCCCAGGCGCTGCAACGCGTCCACCAGCTCATCGTGGGCCTCGGCGGGCACACCCACACGCAGGATCCCGGCAAATTGCCCGGCCATGCGCGACATGCGGCTCTCCAGCCAGTTACCACCATGCTCGGCGATGCACTGGGCAATACGCTCAACCTGCCCGGCCTTGTCCTGGGCAAACACCGTAATCACAAGATGGTTCATGGCGAGGGCTCTCTTATTAGGGGGGTCGAATGAGTATAGGCAACAGCCTCCCCTGTGGGAGCGGGCTTGCTCGCGATAGTCTCGCCACGGTTAGCCTGACAGACCACCTCGCCCGAATCGCGAGCAAGCCCGCTCCCACAGAAGCCATTGCAAATCACAAATTGTGTACTGTTTTTAGAATTATCTGGAACAACCTGCCTGTTTCTTGAGAACATCCTGTTCTTGCGTGTGACCGTTAGCGTAAAAACGGTCGCAGAACGACGTGATCAGTCTGATTTTCACATCTGCAATTGATCATGTAGTATGCCTCGGCAGCCACTACATAATTTGCAACATGGTCTGCCAAGTCGTCTGCAATCCCCGTACAAACCCGCTCTGGCGGTGTTTTGAGAAGCGCTCCAGGCTTTAAATAAAAATGAGTGAGGCAAGCAATGACTGAACACGTTCACGTCGGTGGCCTGCAGGTCGCCAAAGTCCTGTTCGACTTCGTCAACAACGAAGCTATCCCCGGTACCGGCCTCACCGCCGATCAGTTCTGGGCCGGTGCCGACAAGGTCATCAACGACCTGGCACCCAAGAACAAAGCACTGCTCGCCAAACGCGATGATTTGCAGGCGCGCATCGACGCCTGGCACCAGGCCCAGGCCGGCAAGGCCCATGACGCCGTGGCTTATAAGGCCTTCCTCCAGGACATCGGGTATCTGCAGCCAGAAGCGGCAGATTTCCAGGCAACGACGCAAAACGTCGATGACGAAATCGCCCGCATGGCCGGCCCGCAACTGGTGGTGCCGGTGATGAATGCGCGCTTTGCCCTCAATGCTTCGAACGCCCGCTGGGGCTCGCTGTACGACGCGCTGTATGGCACCGATGCCATCAGCGAAGCCGACGGCGCCGAAAAGGGCAAAGGCTACAACAAGGTTCGTGGCGACAAGGTGATTGCCTTCGCCCGCGCCTTCCTCGACGAGGCCGCGCCCCTGGCCGGTGCCTCGCATACTGATTCCACCGGCTACGCCATCGTCGGCGGCGCCCTGCAGGTCACCCTCAAGGGCGGCGCCAGCACCGGCCTGCGTGACACCACACAGCTGATCGGTTACCACGGCTCGGCCGCAGCGCCGACGGCCGTGCTGCTCAAGCACAACGGCCTGCACTTCGAAATCCAGATCGACGCCTCCAGCCCTGTCGGCCAGACCGATGCCGCCGGGGTCAAGGACGTGCTGATGGAAGCCGCCCTGACCACCATCATGGACTGCGAAGACTCGGTTGCCGCCGTCGACGCCGATGACAAGGTGGTGATCTACCGCAACTGGCTCGGCCTGATGAAAGGCGACCTCAGCGAGCAGGTGTCCAAGGGCGGCACGACCTTCACCCGCACCATGAACCCGGACCGCGAGTACACCGCACCCAACGGCGGCACCGTCAGCCTGCATGGTCGTTCGCTGCTGTTCGTGCGCAACGTCGGTCACCTGATGACCATCGACGCGATCCTCGACAAAGACGGCAACGAAGTGCCCGAAGGCATCCTCGACGGCCTGCTCACCAGCCTGGCGGCGATCCACAGCCTCAACGGCAAGGCCACGCGCAGCAACAGCCGCACCGGCTCGGTGTATATCGTCAAGCCGAAGATGCACGGTGCTGAAGAGGCCGCGTTCACCAACGAGTTGTTCGGTCGCATCGAAGACGTGCTCAAGCTGCCACGCAATACGCTCAAAGTCGGGATCATGGACGAAGAGCGCCGCACCACGGTCAACCTCAAGGCCTGTATCAAGGCCGCCAGCGAGCGTGTGGTGTTTATCAACACCGGGTTCCTCGACCGCACTGGCGACGAAATTCACACCTCGATGGAAGCCGGCCCGGTAGTACGCAAGGCCGACATGAAAGCCCAGAAGTGGATTTCGGCCTACGAAAACAACAACGTCGATGTCGGCTTGAGCACTGGCCTGCAAGGTCGTGCGCAAATCGGTAAAGGCATGTGGGCCATGCCCGACCTGATGGCCGCCATGCTGGAGCAGAAAATCGCCCACCCGCTGGCCGGTGCCAATACCGCCTGGGTGCCGTCGCCGACCGCCGCCGCCCTGCACGCACTGCATTACCACAAGGTTGACGTGTTCGCCCGTCAGGCCGAACTGGCCAAGCGTACACCGGCCTCGGTGGACGACATCCTGACCATCCCCCTGGCGGTGAACCCGCAGTGGACCCCGGAACAGATCCAGAACGAACTGGACAACAACTCCCAGGGCATCCTGGGCTACGTTGTGCGCTGGATCGACCAGGGCGTGGGTTGTTCGAAGGTGCCGGACATCAATGACATCGGCCTGATGGAAGACCGTGCCACGCTGCGTATTTCCAGCCAGCACATCGCCAACTGGCTGCGTCACGGCATCGTCAACCAGGACCAGGTCATGGCTAGCCTCAAGCGCATGGCGCCGGTGGTTGACCGCCAGAACGCCAACGATGCGCAGTACCGCCCGCTGGCACCGAACTTCGACAGCAACATCGCCTTCCAGGCGGCAGTCGAACTGGTGATCGAAGGCACCAAGCAGCCTAACGGCTATACCGAGCCGGTACTGCACCGTCGTCGGCGCGAGTTCAAGGCCAAAAACGGCCTGTAACCCGCAGCAATAAAAAAGCCCCGAATATTCGGGGCTTTTTTATGCCTGCAGGAACAAGCCCTAGATGCCCAGCTCCTGGCGGATCAGCTTGAGCAACTTGTCGGTATCAATGGGCTTGAGCAGAAAGTCCACCACGCTCAGGTGCATGGCATCGATGGCGTCACGCACATTGGCGTCACCCGACATGATGATGATCGGCAAGGCCGCCCGCTCGGACTCACGCACCTTGCGGATCAGATGCAAACCGTCGTGGGGCAGCATGCGCAAATCGGTGAGCATCAGGTTGATCGGCTGGCCCGCTGCCAGCAGCGCCAGCGCTTCTTCTTCATTACTGGCCTTGAGGCACTCAATCGCGTTGAGTTCCAGAAACTCGGCCAACAACTCCCGCGCCACGGGGTCGTCTTCAACAATCAACACACATGACGAGGCCGAAGCAGGTGTCTGCATGACCTCTTGCAAGGCCTCTTTTTCGGCGTCAGTCAAAATGTCGTGTTCAGTCATAGGCTTCCCGGAAGCGGACTTGCAGGCGAAATATCCTAACAGCGTAGTCGGTTATCCGTTACAGAATGCCAATGTGCGCTCAGCCGTAGGTATTTCCAAGCCTATAAGAACAAGAAACACACAAAAAACCTGTACGAATTTTCTAAAACAGTCATGGCCTGATGCCCCCTAGACTTACGTCCAATGGGCACCCGGACGCAGACCGCCGAGCATGAGGGATAGAAAAACACCACAGGGCGCAGCCCTGGCCGGTCATAACAACAACGGTTCACAACCCACCACGCGGTATCAGTAATGAGTAAATCGGATGCGTTTCTCCAGGCAGGGAAAACCGCGGTGTTGCAGAACATTCACGGCACCATGCAGTTTTTGCAGCGATTCCCGCCGTTCAACCACATGGAAAACACTCACCTGGCGTACCTGGTCGAGCAGTGCCAACTGCGCTTCTATGCCCCGGGCGAAAGCATCATCCGACCGAATGACGGGCCGGTGGAACATTTCTATATCGTCAAGCAGGGTCGCGTGGTCGGCGAGCGTACCCACGAAGGCCGTGAAGAGGCCCAGACCACCTTCGAAATCACCGCTGGCGAGTGCTTCCCCCTCGCCGCGCTGCTGGGCGAGCGCGCCACCCGCACCGAACACCGCGCCGCCGAAGATACGTTCTGCCTGCAACTGAACAAGCCGGCATTTATCAAGCTGTTTGCCTTATCTGACGAGTTCCGCGACTTTGCCTTGCGCGGTGTCAGCAGTCTGCTCGACAAGGTCAACCAGCAAGTGCAGCAAAAAGCCGCGCAAACCCTAGGCACGCAATACTCGCTCAATACCCGCCTGGGCGAACTGGCCATGCGCCACCCTGTCACTTGCGCCCCGGACGTTGCCCTGCGCGAAGCCGTTCGGCTGATGCACGAACAGCAAGTGGGCAGCATTGTCGTGGTCGACGAGCACAAGGCCCCGCTGGGGATTTTCACCCTGCGCGACCTGCGTCAGGTGGTGGCCAATGGCATTGAGGACTTCGCGCAGGCCATCGATCAGCACATGACCCCCGAGCCGTTCTACCTGAGCCCCGACCACAGCGCTTTCGACGCCGCCATCGCCATGACCGAGCGGCATATTGCCCACGTGTGCCTGGTTAAAGATCAACGCTTGTGTGGCGTTGTTTCCGAGCGCGATCTGTTCTCCCTGCAACGGGTCGACCTGGTACACCTGGCGCGTACCATCCGCCATGCCCCCCGGCTGGACACCCTGATCAACCTGCGCGGCGAAATCGGCCAGCTGGTTGAGCGCATGCTGGCCCACGGTGCGTCTTCCACGCAGATCACCCATATCATCACCCAGCTCAACGATCACACCGTCTGCCGGGTGATCGAGCTGGTACTGGCCGACAAGGGCGACCCCGGCGTGCCGTTTACCTGGTTGTGCTTTGGCAGCGAGGGGCGGCGCGAGCAAACCCTGCACACTGACCAGGACAACGGCATCCTGTTCGAGGCCAGGGACGCAGCCGAAGCCGCCAGTATTCGCCAGCGCCTGCTGCCCATCGCCCAGCAGATCAACCAGCACCTGGCGGCCTGCGGTTTTACCCTGTGCAAGGGCAATATCATGGCCGGCAACCCCGACCTGTGCCTGTCCCGTGCTGAATGGGCGCGCCGCTTTGGCGCCTTTATCCGCGAGGCCACCCCGGAAAACCTGCTGGCCAGCACCATCTATTTCGACCTGCGCGTGGTCTGGGGCGATGAACAGGGCTGCGCGCAGCTGCGCCGCGGCATCCTTGAGCAAGTGGCCGATAACCGCCTGTTCCAGCGCATGATGGCCGACAACGCGTTGCGTCACCGCCCGCCGGTAGGGCGTTTTCGCGAATTTGTGCTGGAGCGCAAAGGCAGCGACAAGGCCACCCTCGACCTCAAGGTCCAGGGCCTCACGCCTTTTGTCGACGGTGCGCGCTTGCTCGCGCTGGCCAACGGTGTCGAAGCCAACAACACCCTGGAACGCTTGCGCCAACTGGTTGCTCTGGACGTGATTGAAGCGCTGGACGGCGCCGCCTACGAGGAGGCGTATCACTTTATCCAGCAAACCCGCATGCAACAGCACCAGTTGCAAACCCGGGAAAACCGCCCGTACTCCAACCGCGTCGACCCCGACAGCCTCAACCAGCTGGACCGCCGTATCCTGCGTGAAGCGCTGCGTCAGGCCCAGCGTCTGCAAAGCAGCCTGGCGCTGCGGTATCAGCTATGAGCCTGTTGTCCTGGTTGTTGCCGCGCAAAAAACCGCTGTTGAGCCTTGAGCAACAACAACGCCTGCAGCAACTGGCGCCCGCCCCGGCGTTGAGCGAGGCGCCATTGCGCACGCAACGCTGGGTGGTGGTGGACCTGGAGACCAGCGGCCTGAACCTTAACCGCGATCAGGTGCTGTCGATGGGTGCAGTGGTCATTGAAGACGGTGCGATCGACCTGGGCCAGGCGTTTGAACGTACCCTGCAGCGTCCCGACAGCGCTCTGAGCCCCAGCATATTGCTGCATGGCCTGGGGCCTGCGGCCATTGCTGCAGGCAGTGACCCGGTGGATGCCCTGCTCGATTTCATGGAATTTGTGGGTGATAGCCCGGTGCTGGCGTTCCATGCGCCGTTTGACCAGCACATGCTCACCCGTGCGCTCAAGGACAGCCTGGGCTACCGCTTGCAGCACCCGTTTATGGATGTGGCGGCACTGGCACCGATGCTGTGCCCGCAGGTGCATCAGCGCGAAGCCGGACTCGACCAATGGATCAATCACTTCAACCTGCAGGTGGAAGACCGCCACAACGCCAGTGCCGACGCCCTGGCCACTGCCGAATTGGCCCTGATCCTGTTCAGCCGCGCCCGGGCACAGGGCATCGACAGCCCCCTGGCCCTGCAACAGCGGCTCAACCAGTGGCAGCGGCGCAAGCAGATGCACGGTTTTTAATCTGTGGGAGCGGGCTTGCTCGCGATTCATGCGACGCGGCGCATCAGGCGAAACGCGGCGATCCCATCGCGAGCAAGCCCGCTCCCACAAAGAACGACCCTCCCCCCCCTTATCGGTCATCCGATGAGCGTCAATTGCGTAGGACCATTCCCTCTGCCACAATCGCGAATAATTATCGTTAGTTAAAACTTGCAGTCGGTGATGCCCTTGTCGTCAGTCCAAAACCCCCACAGTGAGCTGGTTGGAGCGCTTTATCGCGACCATCGCGGCTGGCTGCTGGCGTGGTTGCGACGCAACGTGGCCTGCCCGCAACGGGCCGAAGACCTCAGCCAGGACACCTTCGTGCGCCTGCTGGGCCGTACCGAACTGCAAGCCCCCCGCGAGCCCCGGGCCTTTCTGGCGGCCATCGCCAAGGGCCTGCTGTTTGACTACTTTCGCCGCGCCGCACTGGAACAGGCCTGGCTCAACGAATTGATGCTGATCCCCGAGGCCGAGCAGCCTTCGCCCGAGGCCCAGCAACTGATCCTCGAAGACCTCAAGGCCATCGACCGCATGCTGGCCAAGCTGTCGAGCAAAGCCCGCGCCGCCTTCCTGCACAGCCGGCTCGACGGCATGACCCACGCCGAAATCGCCGAACGCCTGGGCGTGTCGGTGCCCCGTGTGCGCCAATACCTGGCCCAGGGCATCCGCCAGTGCTATATCGCCCTGTATGGCGAACCGACATGAGCCAGGCCAATACCAAACCGGTCTCGGCCCAGGTGCTGGACGCCGCCATTGCCTGGCAACTGTGCCTGGACTGCGGCAACGGCAGCGCCGTGGAACAGGCCGAATTCGCCAAGTGGTACAGCGCCAGCGAAGAACACGCCCGTGCCTGGTTACAACTGGGCATGCTCGACCAGCGCTTCAGCAACACTGGCATCCCGGCGCGCAACGCCCTGCTCAATGCGCGCAATGGCGTGCAGCAGCGGGTACGCAAGCTCGGTAGCGGCCTGGCGAGTGTCGCGCTGGTGTGCGGGCTGGCCCTGTTCGCCGGTAAAAGCTACCTGCCCATCGATTACTGGATGGCCGACCAGCGCACCGCCACCGGCGAACAACGCCAACTGCGCCTGGCCGATGGCACGCTGCTCAACCTCAATACCCATAGCGCAGTCGATGTACAGTTTGACGACAGCACCCGGCGCATCGTCCTGCAAGAAGGCGAGATCATGGTCGAGACCGGCCACGGCGACCCTCGGCCCTTTATCGTACAAACCCGCGATGGCAGCTTGCTGGCCCTGGGCACCCGCTTCATGGTCAAACGTGAAGACGACGGCACGCGCCTGAGCGTGCTGCAATCGAGGGTCCAGGCCCACCCTCAAGACAGCGTCGAGCAGACCATCTACAGCGAAGGTCAGCAAGTACTGATGCACCGCGACCGTCTGGGCCAGATGTATGCCGTCAGCCCCGGAGCCGATGCCTGGACACGGGGCATGCTGGTGCTGGACAACGTGCGCCTGGCCGACATGGTGGGCGAACTCAACCGCTACCAGCGCGGCCACCTGGGCGTAGCGCCTGAAGTAGCCGACCTGCGCATCACTGGCAGCTTCCCGCTGAACAATGTGGAGCTGGCACTCAACGCCCTGTTGCCGACCTTACCTGTCGAGATCCGGCAACGTACCCCGTGGTGGGTCACTGTCAGCGCCAAGCCTGCGGCGAACTGAATCTAAATTATTTTCAATCAGCCCTATCACTTTTCCAATCTCGTGCGGCACATAGGCATTGAGAAACATTTCCATTCAGGAACCCGCCGAATGTCCCGCACCCTCGACACGTTTTTGCGTCCCACCCTGTTGGCTGTCGCCATTGCCCTCAGCGCCCCGCTGGCCAGCACCCCACTGATGGCCGCCGAGCAGGCGTCGTCTGCGCGCAGCTACAATTTGCCCGCCGGGCCATTGGCGGCCACCCTGAACCAGATCGCCAGCCAGGCCGGCATCACCCTGGCCATCGACTCGTCCCTACTGGCGGGCAAAACCTCAGCGCCGGTCAAGGGCACATTCGAAGCCACGTCCGCGATGCGTGAGGCGTTGCAGGGGAGCGGGTTGCAATTGGTGCCGGGCAGTGCGGGCAGCTTCACGCTGATCGAAATCCCCCAGGGCGCATTGGCCCTGGGGGCAACGACCATTTCCGGCCAGGGCAATTACGAGAGCGCCTGGGGCCCGGTGGATGGTTACCTCGCCCAACGTACGGCGTCGGGTACCAAAACCGATACCTCACTGGCTGAAGCCCCCCGCTCCATCTCCGTGGCCACTCGCAGCCAGATGCAGGATCGGGCGGTGCAGAACCTGGATGATGCGGTTCGTTACATGCCCGGCGTTACGGCCAGCAGCTATGGCAGCGACAGCCGCTCAGAGTGGCTGAAGGTGCGCGGCTTCGAACCCACCCAGTTTCTCGACGGCCTGCCGCTGCCCAAGGGCTCCTACACCATGCCCAAGCTGGAAACCTGGGACCTTGAGCGCGTAGCCCTGCTGCGTGGCCCGGCGTCATCGGTCTACGGCCAGACCCCTGCCGGTGGCTTGCTGGATATGGTCAGCCGTCGCCCGCAAGACACCCCGAGCCATGAAGTGCAGGTACAAGTCGGCAGCTACCAGCGCAAACAAATCAGCTTCGACAGCACCGGCCCGATCGATGATGAAGGCCGCTTTCTTTACCGCATCAGCGGCCTGGTACGCGACAGCAACACCGCGATCGATCACAACGAAGACAAGCGCTACAACCTCGCGCCCAGCCTGACCTGGAACATCGACCCGGACACCAAGCTGACCTTCCTCAGCCAGTTCAACCGTGACGACACGGGTATCACCAGCCAGTTCTTGCCGATCCAGGGCACCAAGGTCGACTCACCGGCGGGCAAGGTGAAGTATCACGAAAACCTGGGTGACCCGAAGTGGGAGTTCTACGACAAGACCTACTACGCACTCGGCTACGCCTTCGAACACCGCTTTGACGATGTATGGCAGTTCCGTCAGAACTTGCGCTACACCAAAAGCGACCTGTCGTTTCAGGGCATCACGGCGGGCGGTTACTACGGCTCCGTTGCCGACGACGGCACCGTGCAGCGCGGCGCCAATATCGTGAACGAAGACATCAGCCAGTTCGCCGTGGACAACAACTTCCAGGCGGACTTCAACACGGGAGCCCTCAAGCACACGGTACTGATCGGCCTCGACCACCAGCGCGTCAACACCAACTACAAATGGCAATACGGCGCCGCCCCGGCCAGCAACATCATCAACCCGATCTACGGGCAGGATTTCAGCAACGTCAAATACACCGCTTACAACGACTACAACCAAAAAACCCGTGACACCGGCCTCTACCTGCAAGACCAGATGGCGCTGGACAACTGGCGCCTGACCCTGGGCGGGCGCCAGGACTGGCTGCACACCGACACCACGTTCTACAACGAGAACAACGCACGCGACAAACGTGATGACAGTGCCTTCACTGGCAATGCCGCGCTGAGCTATGTGTTCGATTCCGGCTTCACGCCTTATGTGTCCTATGCCGAATCGTTCCAGGCCGAGCCGGGTGGTTTTGGCGGCAAGGCGTTCAAGCCCGGCACCGGCAAGCAATACGAAGTGGGCCTCAAGTACCAGCCACCCGGCACCGAGATGCTGTTCACCGCTGCCGTGTATGACCTGACCCGTAAAAACATCGTGCTCAGCGACACCCTGGGTGTAAGCCGGCCACTGGGTGAAGCCAACGTACGCGGCGTGGAGCTGGAGGCCGTGGGCAACGTCAACGAGAACCTTAAACTGACCGCTGCCTACACCTATGCCAACACCAAGATGACCAAGGTCTCCGACCCGCTGGACAAGAACCGTCCTCTCCCCCTGACGCCTGAACATCAAGCCTCGATCTGGGCGGACTACACCTGGCACAAAGGTGTTCTGGATGGCTTCGGCGTCGGCTTTGGTGCCCGCTACATTGGCGAGACCGACAACATCGCAATCGGCAGCATGGCTTATGTGCCCGACGCTTCTTATGGCCACACCGACGCTTACACCGTCTACGATGCCGCGGTGCATTACGACTTGGGTAAGGTTAGCAAAACGCTCAAGGGCGCTACGGTTTCTGTGAACGCCAACAACGTATTCGACAAGGAATACCTGTCGACCTGCGACGGTTTCTATTGCTACTACGGCGACCGCCGTAACGTCATGGCCAGCGTCAACTACAAGTGGTAACCCGCTAAGGGCTGCACCCCCTTCCCCCTGTGGGAGCGGGCTTGCCCGCGATGGCATCACCTCGGCTTTTTCAGACACACCGAGTTGCCTGCATCGCGAGCAAGCCCGCTCCCACAGGGGGTTTACGCATTCAGGATTTTCATGAAAAGCAAAACCATCCGCCGCTGGTCCTTTGTCCACACCTGGACCAGCCTGATTTGCACCGCGTTCTTGCTGATGCTGGCACTCACTGGCCTGCCATTGATTTTTCATCATGAAATCGACCATCTGCTGGGCGATGCGCCGCAGGTCAAGGCGCTGCCTGCCGATACCCCGACCCTCGACCTGCAACAACTGGTACGCGCCGCCGAAGCCCATCGCCCGGGCGAGGTCATGCAGTATTTCGGCTGGGAAGAAGACGAGCCCAATGCCGTCCTCACGATTATGGCCCCCACTGCCGGCACCGAACCCAATTCCTCCCACACCTTTATGCTCGACGCTCGCACCGGCGAAGCCATTGAAACGCCGTCAGCCAATGGCGGGCTGATGATGGTCATGCTGCGCCTGCATGTGGACATGTTCGCCGGGCTGCCCGGCAAGCTGCTATTGGCCTTTATGGGGCTGCTGTTTGTGCTGGCGATCATCTCCGGCACAGTGCTGTACCTGCCCTTTATGCGCCGCCATGAATTCGCCACCGTGCGCACCGACAAATCCACCCGCCTGCGCTGGCTCGACCTGCATAACCTGATTGGCGCCGTGACCCTGACCTGGGCCTTGGTGGTGGGTGTGACCGGGGTGATCAGCGCCTGTGCCGACCTGATTATCGCCGCCTGGCGCAATGACAGCCTCAGCGCCATGATCGAACCCTACCGCGATGCCCCGCCGCTGACCCACCTGGCCCCGGCCAGCCAGCTGCTGGAGATTGCCGCCAGGGCCGCACCCGGCATGCGCCCGGACTTTATCGCCTTCCCCGGCACGCGGTTCTCCAGCGAGCACCATTACGCAGTCTTTATGAAAGGCAGCACGCACCTGACCTCGCACCTGCTGACCCCGGTCTTGATTGACGCCAGCACCCTGGAGGTCACCGCCGTGGCCGGGCGACCCTGGTACATGGACGCTATGGGCATGTCGCAGCCGCTGCATTTTGGCGACTACGGCGGCATGCCGATGAAAATCCTCTGGGCAGCCCTCGACGTGTTGACCATCGTGGTGCTCGGCAGCGGGTTGTACTTGTGGTGGGTGCGCCGCCGCGCCGCCAGGGAGAGCGCACGATGAGGCCGCGTCAGTCGAACTTCTGGAAGGTGTTTGCCATCCCGTTAGCGATCGGGCTGGTCTGCGTGACGGGGCTGTTCAGTGCGCTATTGGGTGACGGCGCCTGGGATGTGCTGAGCTGGATTGGCTTGGGGATTCCTGTGTGGATCAGTGTGCGCGGGTTGCTCAAGCGTTGAGGGCCACAACTGACACCCACAAAAAAGCCCGCATCGCTGCGGGCTTTTTTGTACGCGCCGGTCTTAGTTGACCTTGGCGTTCAGCTCACCCTTGAGGTAACGCTGGTACATGGCTTCCAGGGAGATCGGTTTGATCTTCGAAGCATTACCGGCAGTACCGAAGGCTTCGTAACGGGCGATACACACGTCACGCATGGCCGTTACGGTGGCGCCGAAGAACTTGCGCGGGTCGAACTCGCTCGGGTTGGTTGCCATCAGGCGACGCATGGCGCCAGTCGATGCCAGACGCAGGTCGGTGTCGATGTTGACCTTGCGCACGCCGTGCTTGATGCCTTCAACGATTTCTTCTACCGGCACACCGTAGGTTTCTTTGATGTCGCCGCCGAACTCGTTGATGATCGCCAGCCACTCTTGTGGAACAGAAGACGAACCGTGCATCACCAGGTGAGTGTTCGGAATGCGCTTGTGGATCTCTTTGATCCGGTCAATCGCCAGTACGTCGCCAGTAGGTGGCTTGGTGAACTTGTAAGCGCCGTGGGAAGTACCGATGGCAATGGCCAGGGCATCAACCTGGGTGCGCTTGACGAAGTCAGCCGCTTCTTCCGGGTCGGTCAACATCTGGCTGTGATCCAGAACGCCTTCTGCACCGATGCCGTCTTCTTCGCCAGCCATACCGGTTTCCAGGGAACCCAGGCAGCCCAGCTCGCCTTCAACCGATACACCGCAAGCGTGCGCCAGGGCAACGGTTTGCTGAGTAACGCGAACGTTGTAGTCGTAGTCGGTAGGGGTCTTGCCGTCTTCGCCCAGCGAGCCGTCCATCATCACCGAGCTGAAGCCCAGCTGGATCGAGCGCTGGCACACGTCAGGGCTGGTGCCGTGGTCCTGGTGCATGCACACCGGGATATGCGGGAATTCTTCGATTGCAGCCAGGATCAGGTGACGCAGGAAGGGAGCACCTGCGTACTTGCGCGCACCGGCCGAAGCCTGAACGATCACCGGGGAGTCGGTCTTGTCAGCGGCTTCCATAATGGCGCGCATCTGCTCAAGGTTGTTTACGTTGAAGGCTGGAACGCCGTAGCCGAATTCGGCGGCGTGGTCCAACATCTGGCGCATGCTGATAAGTGCCATTGTGTGTGTCTCTCCCGGACAAGGGTCGTTAATCGTGCAAGCCTGCCGTAGCGGCGGCTGCTATTCAAGTTATTGCAGATCGGGGGTTTGCCCCATTCTGCCAATTCGATGCAGCTGAAACGTTACAGCTCCAGCTATAGCTATGCGGCCTGTTTGTGAGAGCGGGCTTGCTCGCGATGCAGGCAATTCGGTCTAATTGCCGAACCGCGGTGATGTAATCGCGAGCAAGCCCGCTCCCACGCACAAACCCATATCAAATCAAGGGCACCCGCGCTCTTGTGAAGCCTTGGGCGACTCGTATTTTTCCAGCGCCTCAGGCCCTGAGCGTTTATTGACCAGCGGCACGCTTTGCGCCTGCCAGTCAGCCTGGTAGCAACCACTCTCTTCAGGGGTTGCAGCCTCGGGCGCCGGCTTGCTCGAGCCGGCGCAACCGGCCAAAAAGCCCGCGATCATCAACAGCGGTAACAACTTGACCATGTCCATGCTTCCTTTCAGGGCCTGAAACACCTTCAGGCTTTGGCGCGGCTTTCCAGGATCTCGACGGCAGGCAGTACCTTGCCTTCGACGAACTCCAGGAATGCACCACCGCCGGTGGAGATGTAGGAGATTTGATCAGCAATGCCGTACTTGTCGATAGCCGCCAGGGTATCGCCGCCGCCAGCAATCGAGAACGCTGCACTGTCAGCAATGGCCTGGGCCAGAACCTTGGTGCCGTTGCCGAACTGATCGAACTCGAACACACCGACCGGGCCGTTCCACAGGATAGTCTTCGAAGACTTGAGCAGCTCTGCGAAATGCGCCGCGGTTTGCGGGCCGATATCCAGGATCATGTCGTCTGCAGCCACGTCGGCAATCAGCTTGACGGTTGCAGCGGCACTTTCAGCGAACTCTTTGGCCACGACTACGTCGGTAGGCAGGGGCACGTTAACCTTGGCAGCGATGGCGCGAGCGGTTTCCAGCAGGTCGGGCTCGTACAGCGACTTGCCCACCGGGTGACCGGCGGCGGCCAAGAAAGTGTTGGCGATACCGCCACCCACGATCAGCAGGTCGCAGATCTGGCTCAGGCTGTTCAGTACTTCAAGCTTGGTCGACACCTTGGAGCCGGCAACAATCGCCGCCATTGGCTTGGCCGGGGCGCCCAGGGCCTTGCCCAGTGCTTCCAGCTCAGCAGCCAGCAGAGGGCCTGCAGCTGCCACCTTGGCAAACTTGGCCACGCCGTGGGTCGAACCTTCGGCGCGGTGAGCAGTGCCGAAAGCGTCCATCACAAACACGTCGCACAGGGCGGCATATTGCTTGGCCAGCTCGTCGGCGTTTTTCTTTTCGCCCTTGTTGAAGCGCACGTTTTCAAACAGCACGATGTCGCCGGCTTTAACGTCGACGCCATTGAGGTAATCGCTGACCAGCGGCACTTCACGGCCCAAGGCCTTGCTCAGGTAATCGGCTACAGGCTTGAGGCTGTTTTCAGCCGAAAACTCGCCTTCAGTCGGGCGCCCCAGGTGCGAGCAGACCATGACCGCCGCGCCTTTTTCCAACGCCAGCTTGATGGTCGGCAGCGAAGCGAGGATACGCGCATCGCTGGTGACTACACCGTCCTTGACTGGGACGTTGAGGTCTTCGCGGATCAGTACGCGTTTACCTTGCAGATCGAGGTCGGTCATCTTCAACACGGTCATGGGTCGCAATTCCTGAGTTTCTAATGTTAGAGAACGGATTTTGGGTGGGTAACGTGCAAGTAGTGCTCTGCCACATCGATCATTCGATTGGCAAAACCCCATTCGTTGTCGAACCAGGCCAGCAGGTTCACCAGGCGGGGGCCGGAAACGCGGGTCTGGCTGGCATCGACAATGGCCGAATGCGGGTCATGATTGAAATCACAGCTGGCGTGCGGCAACTCGGTATAGGCCAGCAAGCCCTTGAGCGGACCGCTGGTGGCAGCCTCGCGCAGTATGCGGTTCACTTCTGCGGCATCGGTGTCCCGGGCCGTGGTCAGGGTGATGTCCAGGCACGACACGTTCAAGGTCGGCACCCGTACCGCTTTGGCCTGAATCCGGCCAGCAAGTTCCGGCAACAGGCGCTCGATGCCCTTGGCCAGGCCGGTAGACACCGGAATCACTGACTGAAAAGCCGAGCGCGTACGCCGCAGATCTTCATGATGGTAGGCATCGATTACCGGCTGATCGTTCATTGCCGAGTGAATCGTGGTGATCGACACATACTCAAGGCCAAGGGCCTGATCCAGCAAACGCAACAGCGGCACACCGCAGTTGGTGGTGCAGGAGGCGTTGGAGACCAGGCGTTCTTCGCCGGTCAGGCTGTGCTGGTTGACGCCATAAACGATGGTGGCGTCGACATCGGCGTCGCTGGCCATCGGTTGCGAAAAGAGCACGGCGGGCGCACCGGCATCCAGGAAACGCTGGCCGTCGGCGCGGGTGTTGTAGACGCCGGAGCATTCCAGCACCAGGTCAACGCCCAGCGCGGCCCAGTCGATCCCTTCGGGGGTGGCACTGCGGAACACTTTCACGCAGTCGCCATTAATATGCAGGCAATCGCCTTCGATCCGTATTTCGCCGGGAAACCGGCCATGAGTGGAGTCGAAGCGCGTCAAATATTCGAGACTGGCCATATCGGCCAGGTCATTGAGTGCAACAATTTCGAACCCGGCTTCTGCCCCTCGCTCGAACAACGCACGCAAGACGCAACGACCAATTCGGCCGTAGCCGTTGAGTGCAACTTTGTAGGGACGCGGTTGAGGCATGGGGGTTCTCTTGTTTTTACGGGTGAATCAGTCACCACAGCATCAATGCCACTTATGCCATCGCGGGCAAGCCCGCTCCCACATGGACAGTGCATATCCTGTGGGAGCGGGCTTGCCCGCGATGGAGCCAAGCGCTAATGCCGAATCAGTCTTCCAGCAATTCGTCAGCCTGACCCAGGATGTTTTCCAGGGTGAAGCCGAACTCTTCGAACAAGGCAGGCGCAGGCGCCGACTCGCCGTAGGTGGTCATACCGATCACGCGGCCTTCCAGGCCCACGTACTTGTACCAGTAGTCAGCGTGGGACGCTTCGATAGCGATACGGGCGCTTACCTGCAGCGGCAGAACCGACTGCTTGTAGCCTGCATCCTGAGCTTCGTACACGCTGGTGCATGGCATCGACACCACGCGAACCTTGCGGCCCTGTTCGGTCAGTTTTTCCCAGGCCTGAACAGCCAGGCCCACTTCGGAACCGGCCGAGATCAGGATCAGCTCAGGCTCGCCTGCGCAGTCCTTGAGCACATAGCCACCACGGTTGATATCGGCAATCTGGCCGGCATCACGGGTCTGGTGGTTGAGGTTCTGACGCGAGAAGATCAACGCGGACGGACCGTCGTTGCGCTCCAGGGCGTATTTCCAGGCAGCTGCGGATTCCACCGCATCGGCCGGGCGCCAGGTGTCCAGGTTCGGCGTAGTACGCAGGCTGGTCAGTTGCTCGATTGGCTGGTGAGTCGGGCCGTCTTCGCCCAGGCCGATGGAGTCGTGGGTGAACACATAGATCACGCGCTGCTTCATCAGGGCCGACATGCGGATGGCGTTGCGGGCGTATTCCATGAACATCAGGAAGGTCGCGCCGTAAGGCACCAGGCCGCCGTGCAGGGCAACGCCGTTCATGATGGCGCTCATGCCGAACTCGCGTACACCGTAGTACACGTAGTTGCCGCTGGCGTCTTCAGCCGATACGCCTTTGCAGCCTTTCCAGAGGGTCAGGTTGGAACCAGCCAGGTCAGCGGAGCCGCCCAGCAGTTCCGGCAGCAACGGGCCAAAGGCGTTCAGGGCGTTCTGGCTGGCTTTGCGGCTGGCGATGGTTTCGCCTTTGGCAGCGACTTCAGCGATATAGGCGTTGGCCTTGGCATCGAAGTCAGCTGGCAGCTTGCCGCTCAGGCGACGGGACAGCTCGGCGGCCAGTTCCGGGAACTCGGCAGCGTAGGCAGCGAAGCGCTTGTCCCACTCGGACTCAACCGCAGCACCGACTTCCTTGGCATCCCATTCGGCGTAGATATCAGCCGGGATTTCAAACGGGCCGTGGTTCCAGTTCAGGGCCTTGCGGGTCAGGGCGATTTCGTCGTTGCCCAGCGGAGCGCCGTGGCAGTCTTCCTTGCCCTGCTTGTTCGGCGAACCGAAACCGATGGTGGTCTTGCAGCAGATCAGCGTTGGCTTGTCGCTTTTGCGTGCGGTTTCGATGGCAGTCTTGATTTCTTCCGGGTCGTGACCGTCAACGTTGCGGATCACTTGCCAGTTGTAGGCTTCGAAACGCTTTGGCGTGTCGTCGGTGAACCAGCCTTCCACTTCGCCATCGATGGAGATGCCGTTGTCGTCGTAGAACGCGATCAGCTTGCTCAGGCCCAGGGTGCCGGCCAGCGAGCCAACTTCGTGGGAAATGCCTTCCATCATGCAGCCATCACCCAGGAACACATAGGTGTGGTGATCGACAACGTTATGGCCAGGACGGTTGAACTGCGCGCCCATGACTTTTTCGGCCAGGGCGAAGCCCACGGCGTTGGCCAGGCCCTGACCCAACGGGCCAGTGGTGGTTTCAACGCCCGGCGTGTAGCCCAGCTCCGGGTGGCCCGGAGTACGGCTGTGCAGCTGGCGGAAGTTTTTCAGGTCGTCGATCGACAGGTCATAGCCGGTCAGGTGCAACAACGAGTAGATCAGCATCGAACCGTGGCCGTTGGACAGCACGAAGCGGTCACGGTCAGCGAACGAAGGATTGCTCGGGTTGTGCTTCAGATAATCGCGCCACAGTACTTCGGCGATATCAGCCATACCCATAGGGGCACCTGGATGGCCGCTGTTGGCTTTTTGCACGGCATCCATGCTGAGTGCACGAATGGCGTTGGCACGCTCACGACGGCTGGGCATCGCTGTTCTCCTGGGTATTGAAAGTTAAATCGAAACGGAAAAAAGGCGAGCATTTTCCCTCACCCACCCCCTCGGGGCAATGACAGATAGTCAGCTGAAACGTTTTTCCTTTGTTCAGGCGTTCAATCTGTTAAGGATCGGACATTTCATTTCGTTAATAAGCACATCTGACCCGACAAACGCGCCATTTATCGACCAATATCAAAAAGTTTTGATATTGAACTTGCGGGGGCTTGAGCGGGTAACTAGACTGCGGCCCCATGAACTTACGCGTGCCTTCAATCCGCCATGACGATTGCGACGAGCTCTCCGCCCTGTGCAAGGCTGGAGGCGATCCGCTGCGACTCAATGTGCTGCGCGCGTTGGCCAACGATTCGTTTGGTGTGCTGGAGCTGGCGCAGATTTTCGCCACCGGCCAGTCCGGCATGAGCCACCACCTCAAGGTGCTGTCCCAGGCGCGGCTGGTTGCGACCCGGCGCGAAGGCAACGCGATTTTTTATCGCCGCGCCCTGCCCCATACCGAACAACTGGGCGGCAAATTGCATGCAGCACTGCTGGAAGAGGTCGATAACCTGACCTTGCCCGCGGAAGTACAGGCGCGCATCAGCGCCGTACACGGCCAACGTGCAGCCGCCAGCCAGGACTTTTTCTCACGCATAGCCGAGAAATTTCGCGCTCAACAGGATTTGATCGCCGGCTTGCCGCAATACCGGGACAGTGTTTTAACCCTGCTCGACAAGCTGAGTTTCAGCCCGGCGGCCACGGCCCTGGAAGTCGGCCCCGGCGATGGCAGCTTTTTGCCCGACCTGGCCCGCCGCTTTCATCAGGTCACGGCGCTGGACAACAGCCCGGTGATGCTGGAGCTGGCCCGTCAGGTGTGTGAACGCGAGTCACTGAACAACGTCAGCCTGATCCTGGCCGACGCGTTGCACGAAGCACCGCTGCAGGTCGACTGCGTGGTGGTGAACATGGTCTTGCACCATTTCGCCGCGCCGGCCGAGGCACTCAAGCAACTGGCAACCTTGCTGCAACCGGGCGGTAGCCTGCTGGTAACAGAGTTGTGCAGCCATAATCAGGCGTGGGCCCGCGAGGCCTGCGGGGATTTGTGGCTGGGTTTTGAACAAGATGATCTGGCCCATTGGGCCACCGCTGCGGGACTCGTTCCCGGGGAAAGCCTCTATGTAGGCTTACGTAATGGTTTCCAGCTTCAGGTCCGCCACTTTCAGCGGCCAGCTGGCGACACTCACCATCGGTAAATATTAGGAAACCGTCGAGATGAGCGAATACTCCCTTTTCACCTCCGAGTCCGTGTCTGAAGGGCATCCGGACAAAATCGCCGACCAGATTTCTGACGCGGTGCTGGACGCCATCATTGCTGAAGACAAGTTCGCCCGTGTGGCGTGCGAGACTCTGGTGAAAACCGGCGTAGCAATCATCGCCGGCGAAGTGACCACTTCGGCCTGGGTTGACCTGGAGCAGATCGTTCGTGACGTGATCACCGACATCGGCTACACCAGCTCCGACGTCGGCTTCGACGGCGCGACCTGCGGCGTGATGAACATCATCGGCAAGCAGTCCCCTGACATCAACCAGGGTGTTGACCGTGCCAAGCCTGAAGATCAGGGCGCCGGCGACCAGGGCCTGATGTTCGGCTACGCCAGCAACGAAACCGACGTGCTGATGCCTGCACCGATCACCTTCTCCCACCAGTTGGTGCAGCGCCAGGCCGAAGCCCGCAAGTCCGGCCTGCTGCCGTGGTTGCGCCCGGATGCCAAGTCCCAGGTTACTTGCCGCTACGAAGGCGGCAAGGTTGTGGCCATCGACGCCATCGTGCTGTCGACCCAGCACAACCCGGAAGTGTCGTACAAAGACCTGCGCGAAGGCGTGATGGAACTGATCGTCAAGCATGTGCTGCCAGCCGAGCTGCTGCACAAGGACACCCAGTTCCACATCAACCCGACTGGCCAGTTCATCATCGGTGGCCCGGTTGGCGACTGCGGCCTGACCGGTCGCAAGATCATCGTTGACACCTACGGCGGCATGGCCCGTCACGGTGGCGGCGCGTTCTCGGGCAAGGATCCGTCCAAGGTTGACCGTTCGGCAGCCTACGCTGGTCGTTATGTAGCCAAAAACATCGTGGCTGCAGGCCTGGCTGATCGTTGCGAGATCCAGGTTTCCTACGCTATCGGCGTCGCACAACCGACTTCGATTTCGTTGAACACCTTCGGCACTGGCAAAATCAGCGACGACAAGATCATCAAGCTGGTGCGTGACGTGTTCGACCTGCGTCCATACGCCATCACCACCATGCTCGACCTGCTGCACCCGATGTACCAGGAAACTGCCGCTTACGGTCACTTCGGCCGCACGCCGCAGACCAAGACAGTGGGCAACGATACCTTCACCACGTTTACGTGGGAGCGTACCGACCGCGCTGAAGAACTGCGCGCCGCTGCTGGTTTGTAAGTAAAACCTGCTGCACCAAAAGCCCCGTACAGGCAACTGTTCGGGGCTTTTTGCTGCTGGCGGGAAAAGCTCGACGGATTGCTTGCGTGCGGATGCTGCTAACATCCACGGTTTGGATCCGCCAAAACGCTCTTGTGTAGCGTTTTTTTCAGCCTTATTTAATTGTCATCTTTGGTCATGGAGCTATTTATGAAATTACTTTCACCGCTCGCCCTGTTTACTGTTTGCGGCCTGTTGGCCTCCCCGCTGATGGCCGCTGATGCAGCCCCGGAACTGACCGGCTGTGCGGCCAAGAAGCAGGCCATCACCCTGCAACTGGAGCAGGCGCGAGCCCACGGCAACAGCAACCAGGTGGCCGGCCTGGAAAAAGCCCTGAGCGAAGTTCAAGCCCATTGCACCGACGCGGGCCTGCGCAAGGAACGCGAAAACAAGGTGCTGGAAGCCAAGCATGAAGTCAGCAAGCGCCAGGCAGACCTGGACAAGGCCATGAAAAAAGGCGACCCGGAAAAAATCGACAAGCGCAAAAACAAGCTGGCCGAGTCGCGTAAAGAGTTGCAGGAAGCGCTGGATCAGCTGGACAAGTAATACGCCTTGTAGGAGCGGGCTTGCTCGCGATGAGATCGCTGCGGTCTGCCTGACAGATCGCGTCGCCTGCATCGCGAGCAAGCCCGCTCCCACAGCAGGTGGGTACCGGCTCAACTTTACTCAGTGATTCCTGAATGCCTTGTGGCACGCACTGCAGGTGTCTTCGACCTTCTGCACTGCCGGCATCAGGTTGCTGGCTTTGTAGGGCTGCACCTGGCTGGCGATCACCAGCTCACCCGTAGCAGCCTCCAACTGGCGCGCCAGCTCCTGAAAACGTGCCTGCTTTTGCCAGACATCATCAGTAGCGCTGGTTTGATCGCTCTCTTTGACTTGAGGGAAATGCTTCCACGGTTCGTAAGCCAAGGCATCCAGCTTGATCGCGCCCTCGGTAAAGCGCGGACCATCGAACGGAATTCGACCCCGCAACATGCCGCCCAGGTCTTCACTGGTCTTTAGCATTTGCTTGAAAATCGCTTTACGCTGGCCCAGCGGCGAATCGGGATCAACCCCGCCACACGCCGTCAGCGTCAGGCAGGCGAGCACTACAACAGTCAATCGTTTAAGAGTCATGGTGGCTTCAGGTCACGGAAATCGGCCGCCAGTATCCTCGTGTCACCTGCAAAGACCAATACCCTTATTAAATATACGGTTTGCCTTGACGGCCATCAGACCTCGGCAGCCTTGAAGGAACAGCGTCAATGAACAGATTTTTCAAACCACTGGCCTGGGCGCTGCCCGTTGTCATGTTGCTGGCCGGATGCAACGGCACCGACAAGGACGCAGACAAGAATGCCGTCAAACCTGAGCCGCACACCACCTACAGCAAAGCCGACTGGAGTGCCCTGCCGGAAGTGACGGGCAGTGACCTGCAAAGCGGCTTCGCCTCATGGCGCAGTGCCTGTACCCGCCTCAAGGCGGATGCCAACTGGGGACCGGTCTGCACCGACGCTGCGGCATTGCCTGCCAGCCCGAGCGTGGCCGAAATCAGCAATTTCCTGCAAACCCACCTCGACGTGTACAGCCTGCGCTCGGCCGAAGGCAGCAGTGACGGCCTGATCACCGGTTATTACGAACCCGTTTACCCGGGCAGCCTCAAACCCACCCAAGCGGCCAATGTGCCGATCTATGGCGTGCCCACTGACCTGATCGTGGTCAACCTGGACAGCATTTACCCCGAACTCAAGGGCAAGCGCCTGCGCGGTCGCCTCGAAGGTCGCGTGCTCAAGCCTTACGACACCGCCGAGACCATCAACAGCAAAGGCCTGGACGCCCCGGTACTGGCGTGGCTGACCGACCCGATGGACCTGCAGTTCCTGCAGATCCAGGGTTCTGGCCGGGTCCAGCTCGACAATGGCCGTCAACTGCGCATCGGCTACGCCGACCAGAACGGCCACCCGTACAAACCGATTGGCCGCTGGCTGGTCGAGCAAGGCGAACTGAAGAAAGAAGACGTCACGATGGGCACCATTCACGCCTGGGCAATGGCCAACCCGCAGCGTGTCCACGAGATGCTGGCCAGCAACCCGAGCTATGTGTTCTTCACTCAGAATCCTGACAGCAACGAAGGCCCGCGCGGCTCGCTGAACGTGCCGCTGACCGCCGGTTACAGCGTGGCAGTTGACCGCAAGGTGATTCCGCTGGGCAGCCTGTTGTGGTTGTCGACCACCCAGGCCAACGGCCAGCCCATCGTGCGCCCGGTTGCCGCCCAGGACACCGGCGGCGCGATTGCCGGCGAGGTGCGGGCTGACTTCTTTGTCGGCACGGGCCCCGAGGCAGGGCAAATTGCAGGCGACATGAAACAAAAGGGCAATATCTGGCTGCTGTGGCCTAAAGGGGCGGCGTTGCCGTTGTAAGAGCACCTGCTGGCCATAGAATCCGACTTTTGTGGGAGCGGGCTTGCCCGCGATGCAGACGATGCGGTTCGCCTGATGCACCGCGTCGAGGCCATCGCGAGCAAGCCCGCTCCCACAGGCAGTGTGGTGATTGCGTTACATCGACACAAAAAAGAAGCTGACCACCAGCCCCATGCCGATAAACCACACGATTGAACGCAGAATCGCCCAGTCGGCCAGGTAACAGATGATGTAGAGCATGCGGCTGGTGACAAATAACACCGCCAGCACATCGATGGTCACCGGCTGGGCGTTGCCCACGATATCGGCAATGATCACCGCCGCGGCAAACGCCGGGGTCACTTCAAAGCTGTTGAGCTGGGCACTGTGGGCGCGCTTGGCAAACCCTTGCAGGCCGTCGAGAAACGCACGCGGATCATGGTTCTGTTTGGGCCCGAACTTGCCATCACTGAACTTGGCAAACGCGGTGCACACATAGGTCAGGCAGAAGGCAATCAGTACACACCAGAAAGCAACCGTCATTGGAATTTCCTTTTTAGAGTTTCATCACGAGCATGCCGATCAGCACCAGCCCACAGGCTATGAGCCTCGGCCCGCCGAAAGGTTCTTTGAGGTAACGCATACCGAACAGCACCACCAGAATCACACTGACCTCACGCAGCGCCGCCGCCTCGGCAATCGAACCCAACTGCATGGCCCACAGCACCAGCGCATAGCTGGCCAGCACGCAAACCCCCACCGCCACACCCAAGCGCCATTGCGTGCGCCAGAACAGCTGGAACGCAGCACGCTTGCGGGTGACCGCCAGCAGCGGGAACGGCCAGGCACTGAGCAAGGTGACCCACACCAGATAATCCAGCGGATGGGACCAGCGCCGGATCGCCTGCCCGTCCAGGAAGGTATAGCAACCGATGCACAGGCCGATCAGCGCCACCACCGGCAGCATCGACCAGGGCAGGCGATCACCGCCACCGCCCTGCCACAACAAGCAGGCCATGCCGCACGGAATCAGCAAAATGCCGATGATCTGCTGCCCGCTCAGCACTTCACCGGCAAAGGTCAGGGTCAGCGCCAGCACCACCAGCGGCGAAAGCCCGCGCATCAGCGGGTACACCAGCCCCAGGTCGCCCACCCGATAAGCGCGGATCAACAGCACCCGGTACACCAGCTCGAAAAACACCGAAGCCAGAATCCACGGCCAGATATCCGCCGGCGGCCATTGCGCAAAACCCACCAGCACCGCCACCACCACCAGCGCCACCGTGTCCATGCAGGCGATCACCAGCAAACGCTCACCGCTGAACTTGATCAGCGTGTTCCAGATCGCATGCAACACCGCCGCGACCAACACCAACACCGTTGCCAGCACCGCAGACTCCTTATTGTTATCAACCTGCGACTGCCGCAAGCGCCACCATGCAACCTCAGTGCTACAGTGTGGTCAATGACCTCGCACTTCGCGTCCCTTTGCCACACCCCCGGGATGTGCCCCTGATGCCCGTTTTTGCATCCAAACATGACCCGAACCCGTCGGGTTTCCATTCACTCTCGCCACCACAGGATCCCGGATGCTTGAGCTTGTTGCTGCGTTTATCTGCCTGACTTCACTACTGACTTATGTGAACTTCCGCTTTATCGGCCTGCCGCCGACGATTGGCGTGATGGTCACCGCCCTGATGTTTTCCCTGCTGTTGCAAGGCTTGAGCTTCCTCGGTTACCCGGGGCTGGAAGAGCGTGTGCAGGAGCTGATCGGCCAGATCGACTTCGGCGACCTGCTGATGAACTGGATGCTGTCGTTCCTGCTGTTTGCCGGCGCGCTGCATGTGAATTTCAACGACGTGCGCAGCTATCGCTGGCCTATTGGCCTGCTGGCCACGGTCGGTGTATTGATCGCCACCACAGTGATCGGCAGCCTGGCGTACTGGATTTTCGGCCTGTTCGGCTGGCATATCAGCTTCTTGTACTGCCTGCTGTTCGGCGCACTGATTTCCCCTACCGACCCGATTGCCGTGCTCGGCGTGCTGCGCACCGCCAACGCTTCCAAGCCACTGAAAACCACCATTGTGGGCGAGTCGCTGTTCAATGACGGCACCGCCGTTGTGGTGTTCACCGTGCTGCTGGGCATCGTGCAACTGGGTGAAACCCCGAGCCTGAGCGCCACGGCCATGCTGTTCGCCCACGAAGCCATTGGCGGCGTGGTGTTCGGTGGCCTGATCGGTTACCTGGTGTACCGCATGATCAAGAGCATCGAGCAATACCAGATCGAAGTGATGCTGACGTTGGCCCTGGTGATTGGCGGCTCGGCCATGGCCAGTGAGCTGCATGTCTCGGCGCCGATTGCGATGGTGGTGGCCGGTTTGATCATCGGCAACCTGGGCCGCAACAAGGCCATGAACGAAATGACCCGTCGCTATATGGACGGCTTTTGGGAATTGCTCGATGACATGCTCAATGCCCTGTTGTTTGCGCTGATTGGCATGGAGCTGTTGCTGCTGCCGTTCTCGTGGCTGCATTTGCTGGCGGCCAGCGGCCTGGCCGTGGCCATTTTGCTGTCGCGCCTGCTGACCGTGGCACCGGCCATTGTCTTGCTGCGTCGCTGGCGCACCGTGCCCCGCGGCACCATCCGCATCCTCACCTGGGGCGGCCTGCGCGGCGGTGTTTCGGTGGCTTTGGCCTTGGCCTTGCCACTGGGCCCGGAACGCGACCTGATCCTGAGTATCACTTACATCGTGGTGCTGTCCTCGATCCTGTTCCAGGGTTTGACCATCGGCAAACTGGTCAAGCATGTGACCAAGGATGCGCCGGTGGAGGCTGAGCAGGCGCACTGACACTCACATTTCCTGTGGGAGCGGGCTTGCCCGCGAGGGCATCTACTTGGTCTGTCAAAGAGACCGAGCCGCCTGTATCGCGAGCAAGCCCGTTCCCACAAAGATTCCTGCCGCTTGCATCATCCCGGCGATTTCCCCCGCCTTGGCTACACTCACTTTCCGTAATGCCCTCGGGTATATATCGCTAAGGAGAAAGGGATGAGTACTTCTGCTGCCTACGCACCGCCCAGGCGCCAATTGGGCGCCCATATCATGATCATCGCGGCTCTGGCCGCCCTGGCCATTACGGCAGGGCGATTCTTTATGCCCCTGTCCGGCGTGACGGGCTCCGGCGGAGCGATGACCACGATGTTTGCCGAATTAGTGTTGTTCGTTCTGGGCGTGCTGCTGGTCAAGACCGGTGCAGGCGGCTTGCGCAACTTCGTGCTGTTCCTGGGCTGGGCCGGGGTCATCGGCACCCTATTTGCCTCCAGCCTGCTGCATGGTTGGTGGACGGTAATTGCCCTGCTGGTCTACGCCGTGGGTGTTGTCATCGAAACCTTTGGCCCCAAGCCAACAAGGAGCGCGCTATGAACGGGATCAAGAAGCACTTTTTGACAGCTCCGACGCTGTGCTTGCTGGCCGGGGTATCCAATGCCTACGCCCAGGACACCTACACCGTACCGCCGCCGTTGCTGGCTCCGTCGAGCATCTCTGCCGAAGCTGCCAAAATTCCGATCCCCAGCGGCAAGGAATGGGACAGCTTCCACGGCCAGCTCAGCTCGCAGAAGTACTCGCCCCTGACTCAAATCAACAAGGACAACGTCGGCAAGCTGACCAAGGTCTGGCAGTACTTTACCGGTGACATGTCCACTGGCACCGGCAAAATCCCGCCATCGGTGTGGTCCGCTACCCCCATCTTTGCCAATGACACGCTGTACGTCGGCACGCCGTTCTACCGGATCATCGCCCTTGAGCCCGAGACCGGCAAAGAGAAGTGGACCTACGACACCAAGTCGCCCCTGGTGGCCGAAACCCAGCCCGCGCTGAAGTCACGCGGCGTGGCCTACTGGCAGGAAAAAAACCCGCAAGCGGGCGTGGCCTGCCAGAAGGTCGTGTACCTGGGCAACATGACCGCCCAGCTGTATGCGGTAGACGCCGACACCGGCAAGCCCTGCGAGGGTTTCGGCAAAAACGGCGTGGTGGACGTCAACCAATGGAACACGGTCAACGCCAAGTGGCCGCTGTCGCAACTGCAACCGCCTACCGTGATCGGCGACAAGCTGATCGTCGGCTGGGCCGGCAAGGATTGGGAATACGAAGTTGAATCACCGGGCTCGCTGTTTGCCCTCAATGCCCGTACCGGCGAGCTGGAGTGGGAATTCAAGCCGATCCCCGATGAAGAGGCCGGCAACACCGGTACGGCCAACATCTGGACGGCGATGTCTTATGACCCGGCGTTGGGCTTGCTGTACATCCCTGTGTCCTCGCCTTCGCCCAACTACTGGGGCGGCAACCGGGCCAAACCGATTCCGCTGGGCACCTCGACCACCGCGCTGGATATCAACACCGGCAAGGTCGTCTGGTCTCGTCAGTGGGTTCACCATGACCTGTGGGACTACGATATCAACTCTGCGCCGACGCTGATGGACATCACCGTCAATGGCAAGCCTGTAGCGGCGCTGGTGCAAGCGACCAAAATGGGCTTCCTGTTCACCGTTGACCGCCGCACCGGCGAAGACGTGTGGCCGATCGAAGAACGCCCGGTGCCAAAAGGCGACGCCGACGGCGAGGTGTATTCGCCAACCCAGCCGTTCCCGACCAAGCCTGCGCCGCTGCTGGACCAGTCGAAAAAACCGGCCATCTGGAAAATCGCCGACATCGTCGGGTTTGGCCAGTGCAGCAAAATGTGGGACGGCCTGGAATACAACGGCATGTACTCGCCGCCATCCACCAAGGGCAACGGCGTGCTGGCTTACCCGGACAGCGCAGGTGGTGTGCAGTGGGGCGGCGTAGCGTTTGACCCGGTGAGTCAGGTGGCGATCGTCAACACCTCGCACATCGTGCAGATGATCAAGCTGTGGGATCGTGCTTCCTACGACAAACAGCCTAAAGATTCTGGCAACGAAAACGGCTTCTACCCACAGATCGGCGCGCCATATGGCATGAGTTTGCTCAATGCGCAGAACTGGGCAGGCATGCCGTGCTGGGCACCGCCTTTCGGTGAAATCGTGGCCATCAACATGAACACCGGTGACGTGAAATGGCGTCGGCCGATGGGTGCCGTGCAGCAGTGGGGCTGGTACATGCCTGAAAGCATGGGTTCACCGACCATTGGTGGTCCTGCGGTGACCGCAGGTGGCCTGGTGTTTATCGGTGCGTCGATGGATGCCAAGGTGCGCGCTTACTCCCTGGAGGACGGCAAGGAGCTGTGGTCGGATATCGTCATGGCCCCTGCAGTCGCCAACCCCGCCGTCTATGAATACAAGGGCCGGCAGTATGTGGCGTTTGTGGCGGGTGGCAACTCGATCCTGAAAGATCAGGTGGGCGATCAGGTGGTGGTGTACGCCTTGCCGAAGTAACTCCCGCCCCACCTGTGGGAGCGGGCTTGCTCGCGATGGTATCGATGCGGTTCAACAATAAAACCGCGCCGTCTGTATCGCGAGCAAGCCCGCTCCCACACGGTTAGATCGCGTTATCAACCCGCCAACCGCTGCAACTGTTCACTGGCATGCTCTGCGAACAGTTGCAGCAACCCTTCCAGCGTATGCGCCGGAGCCTCATCGGCCCGGGTCAGCGCATACAGCGTAATCGGCAGCGCCGGGCTCAAGGGCCGGATCACCGTACTCCCCCGCGATGCACCCAACGCCGTAAACGGATCGATCACCGCCAACCCCGCACCCGACTCCACCATCGCCCGCGCCAGTGAATAGGTCTGCACCGCAATGCTGATGCGTGGTGGCGGCTCCACCGCCTGCAGGTAATTGTCCAGGCGGGCAAACAGCGGATCGGCACTGCTCAACCCGATCAACGGCGCATCCGCCAACTCATTCAGGGCCAGTGGCAGGCCTTCGCTTTCATCCGCCCAATACCCCCGCGGAGCCAGCGCCACCAGCACACCGTGGGCCAATGCCCGAGCCTTGAGCCCGGGGTGATCAGGCAACTTGAAGGTCAAGGCCACATCCAGCTCGCGCATCAACAGGTTTTGCACCAGTTCCCGACTATGGGCACTGGCCAGCTCACAGTTGATATCGGGGTAACGCCGCGTCCACTCACTGATCACCGGCGGCAACAGCGCCAAAGCCAGCGCCGGCGTACTGCCGATCCGCAAACGCTGGCCCGGCTCACGGCGCAGGCTTTGGGCCAGGCGCTGCACGCCTTGCAGGCTTTCGGTCACCTTGTCGACTTCGCGCTCCAGCAACAGCGCCTCGGGAGTGGGCTGCAACTTGCCACGCACGCGCAAAAACAGCGGGAAGCCCAAGCGCTGCTCAGCGTGTTGCAGCACCTTGCTCACCGCAGGCTGCGACACATGCAGCAACTGCGCAGCCGCACTCACAGAACCGGTTTGGCGAATCGCCTGGAACACTTCGATATGACGCAAGCGCATGGCAGCAGTCCATAACCTTTGTTTATGGGAGGACCATCTTTATTCATTGTTCGCCGCCTGTCACCTGCCCCTAATCTGAAGCCCGAACAACAAGGGTAAGGACTGACATGGCACAGCGAGTTTGCATCATCGGCGGGGGCGTCATCGGGCTGGCCACAGCGTATGCCCTGGTGCGCGACGGCTTTGAAGTGACGGTTATCGAGGCCCGGCCGACCCTGGGCAGCCAGACCAGCTTCGCCAATGGCGGCCAACTTTCCTACCGCTATGTAGCACCGCTGGCCGATGCCGGCGTGCCGTGGCAAGCAATGGGCTGGATGTTGCGCGGTGATTCGCCCCTCAAGCTGCGCCCACGCATGGACCCGGCCCAATGGCGCTGGCTGGCCTCGTTTGTTGCTGCCTGCCGTGGCTCGGTGAACCAGCGTAATGGAGCACATTTGCTGCGCCTGGCGTTGCTCAGCCAGGCCACGCTGCAGCAATGGCGCGAAGAAGATCAGCTCGACGGTTTCGCCTGGCAGCGCAACGGCAAACTGGTGGCGTTCCGTGAACGCGGCAACTTTGAAAAGGCCCGCAAAAAAGTTATCCACAGCTCATTTCAACAGGCCCTGACTGCCGGCGAGTGCGCCAGCCTGGAACCCGGCCTGCAAGGCTCGGCATTTGTCGGCGGTATCTACACCCCCAGTGAAGAAGTCGGTGATTGCCATGCGTTCTGTCAGCAACTGGCCGCCCGCCTGCAGGCCAGTGGCCGTTGCACCTTTATGCTGGGCAAGACCGTCACCCGCCTTCGTCACGCCAACGGTGCCGTAGAAGCAGTGGAAATGGGCAACGAAGTGCTGCCCGTGGACCAACTGGTGCTCGCCGCCGGGCACAACAGCCCGGCCCTGCGCTTGCCGGGGCTGCACTTGCCTCTGTACCCGCTCAAGGGCTACAGCCTCACGTTGGCGCTGACCGACCCGCAAAAGGCACCACACGTAAGCATCACCGACTACGACCGAAAAATTGTCTACGCGCGTATCGGCGAACAACTGCGCATCGCCGCGATGGTCGACATCGTCGGCTTCGACCCCGCACCAGACCCCAGGCGCCTGGCGCAAATGCGCCAACTGGCCAGCAGCACCTTCCCGGATGCGGGCAACTATCAAACTGCCATCGAATGGGCTGGCATGCGCCCTGCAACCCCCAGCGGCGTGCCCATCCTGGGTGCCAGCGGTTATCGCAACCTGTGGCTCAACCTGGGCCACGGCGCCCTGGGCTTCACCCTGGCCTGCGGCAGCGGGCGCTTGCTCAGCGAGCTGATTGCACAACGCAAAACCTCCATTGACATGCAAGGCCTGGCCGCCTGAGTGCGCCAGCCCGTCCAGAAGGAAAGCCCTATGACCATTCAACGCATCAACAGCAATGACCGTTTGAGCGCCGCCGCAACGTTTGAAGCCCTGGTATTTCTGTCCGGACAGGTGCCCACGCAAAGCGAGGACATTACGGCGCAGACCCAGGAAGTGCTGAGCAAGATCGACGCCCTATTGGCCGAAGCTGGCAGCGACAAAGACCACATCGTTAATGCCACCATTTACCTGCAAAACATCCAGCGCGACTTTGCGGCGATGAACGCCGTGTGGTCAGCCTGGCTATCGGCAGGCAAGGCCCCCACCCGCACCACCCTGCAGGCGGAGCTGGCGCGGGCAGAAGTACGGGTGGAAATCAGCGTGATTGCAGTTCGTCATTAATCTGAGTGAGGGGAAAACAACAATGAAAAAACTGACCTTGATCGGTTGCACCCTGGGCCTGCTGATAAGCCATACCGTACACGCCAACGAAGCCCCGCTGCAGGGCACGCTGAAAAAAATTGCCGACTCGGGAAGTATTACCCTGGGTTATCGCGATGCATCGGTGCCGTTCTCCTATGTCGGCGATAACAGCGGCAAGCCCATGGGCTATTCGGTGGAGCTGGCCAACAAGATCGTCGAGCGCGTCCAGCAGCAAGTGGGCGGCAAGCCGCTGAAGATCAAATACAACCTGGTGACCTCGCAAACCCGCATCCCGCTGGTGCAGAACGGCACGGTCGACCTGGAATGCGGCTCAACCGGCGTGACCGCCGAACGGCAAAAGCAGGTGGCATTTTCCTATGGGTTTATTTACGTCAAAGGCCAACTGCTGACCGCCAAGGACAGCGGCATCAAGGGCTTCGATGATTTGCGCGACAAAAACGTGGTGACAACAGCGGGCACCACCAACGAGCGCTTTATCAAAAGCTACAGCGCCGACCACAAAATGGGCATGAACGTGATCAGCGCCAAAGATCATGGTGAAGCCTTCAAGATGCTCGAAACCGGTCGCGCCGTGGCGTTTTATATGGACGATGCGCTGCTCTACGGCGAGCGGGCCAAAGCCCGTGATCCGCACAAATGGGTAGTTGTAGGAGATGAGCAATCCCGGGAAATCTACAGCTGCATGGTGCGCAAGGACGACCCGCAGTTCCTGGCCGTGGTCAACAAGACCCTGGCCGACCTGTATCAGTCCGGGGAAATCACCGGCATTTACCAGCGCTGGTTCGAACAACCGATCCCGCCCAATGGCCTGAACCTGGAATTCCCGATGACCGCTGAACTGAAGCAGATCATCGCCACGCCGGTCAGTGATCCGGTGGAGTAGGTGTGAAGCTGAAAGGTGCAAGCGAGCGAAATCTTCTCGGATGCTTTACGGGAGTGAAGGCCTCGCCTTTGTGGGAGCGGGCTTGCTCGCGATGCATGCGCCGCGGTTTGTCTGAATAACCGCGTCGATCCCATCGCGAGCAAGCCCGCTCCCACAAAAGCAAAAGAACTTAGAAATCGCCCCACAACTGCTGCGCCACGGCCAGGGCTACCACAGGTGCGGTTTCGGTACGCAGTACCCGTGGGCCAAGGCGTGCAGGCTGGTAGCCGGCGGCCTGGGCCTGATCGATTTCGTTGTCGGTCAAACCGCCTTCGGGGCCGATCAAAAACGCCAGGCGCGCAGGCTTGGCGTGACTGGCCAGGGGCTCGGATACCGGGTGCAGCACCAGCTTGAGGTCGGCCTCAGTGGTTTTGATCCAGTCGCCCAGCAACACCGGCGGATGAATCACCGGCACCCGCGAACGACCGCATTGCTCACAGGCGCTGATCGCCACTTGCCGCCAGTGGGCCAGGCGCTTGTCGGCGCGTTCGTCCTTGAGCCGCACTTCGCAGCGCTCGCTCATGATCGGGGTGATTTCAGTCACACCCAGCTCAGTGGCCTTCTGAATCGCCCAGTCCATGCGCTCGCCACGGGACAGGCCCTGACCGAGGTGGATGGCCAGGGGCGACTCGACTTGCCCGGCAAAGGTTTCGTCGAGCAGCACACGCACGCGTTTTTTGCCGACTTCCAGCAAACGCCCCAGAAACTCCTGACCCGAGCCGTCGAACACTTGTAGGGCATCGCCCTCGGCCATGCGCAGCACGCGGCCAATGTAATGCGCCTGGGCTTCAGGCAGTTCGTGCTCACCGAGACTCAAGGGGGCGTCGATAAAGAAGCGGGACAATCTCATTTATATTCTCTGAAAATTCGGGTGCTAATGTGGGAGCGGGCTTGCTCGCGATTGTATCTACGCGGTGATTCAAACACACCGCGCAGCCTGCATCGCGAGCAAGCCCGCTCCCACAGGAGATACAGTACGGCCCGGTTTAACCCGGATCGCGGAAGTCCGGGTGGAAGTTCGACGGCACGGCCACGCTGATGTCGCTGCGGGTCGCGATGTCGATCCCTTCACTCGCCACTTCGGCCAAAAAGTCGATCTGCTCGGGGGTGATCACGTATGGCGGCAAGAAATACACCACGCTGCCCAGCGGACGCAACAACGCACCGCGCTCCAGGGCGTGCTGGAAGACTTTCAGCCCGCGGCGCTCCTGCCACGGGTAGGCGGTTTTGCTGGCCTTGTCCTGAACCATTTCAATGGCCAGCACCATACCGGTCTGACGTACTTCCGAGACATGGGCATGGTCTGCCAGGTGCGCCGTCGCACTCGCCATACGTTGTGCCAGGGCCTTGTTGTTTTCGATGACGTTGTCTTCTTCGAAAATATCCAGCGTGGCCAATGCAGCTGCACAAGCCAGCGGATTGCCCGTGTAGCTGTGGGAATGCAGGAAGGCGCGCAAGGTCGGGTAGTCGTCGTAGAACGCGCTGTACACCTCGTCCGTGGTCATGCAGGCAGCCAACGGCAAATAGCCACCGGTCAGGGCCTTGGACAGGCACAGGAAGTCCGGCGTAATGCCCGCCTGCTCGCAGGCGAACATGGTGCCGGTGCGGCCAAAGCCCACGGCGATTTCATCGAGGATCAAGTGCACGCCGTAACGATCACAGGCCTCACGCAGCAGCGTGAGGTACACCGGGTGGTACATGCGCATGCCGCCAGCGCCCTGGATCAGCGGCTCGACGATCACCGCAGCCACCGTCTCGTGATTTTCGGCGAGCGTCTGCTCCATCGCCAAGAACATCGTGCGCGAATGCGCTTCCCAGCTCACGCCCTCAGGGCGCAGGTAGCAGTCGGGGCTTGGCACCTTGATGGTGTCGAGCAGCAACGCCTTGTATGTCTCGGTGAACAAGGGCACATCGCCCACCGCCATCGCGGCCATGGTTTCGCCGTGGTAGCTGTTGGTCAGGGTCACGAAGCGCTTTTTGTTCGGCTGCTCGCGGTTGAGCCAGTAGTGAAAGCTCATCTTCAGCGCGACTTCGATGCACGACGAACCGTTATCGGCATAGAAGCAACGGGTCAGGCCTGCAGGTGTCATCTTGACCAGGCGCTCGGACAGCTCGATCACCGGCTGGTGGCTGAAACCTGCAAGGATCACATGCTCCAACTGATCGACCTGATCCTTGATGCGCTGGTTGATTCGCGGGTTGCAGTGGCCAAACACGTTGACCCACCAGGAGCTCACGGCATCGAGGTAGCGCTTGCCTTCAAAGTCTTCCAGCCACACGCCTTCGCCGCGTTTGATCGGGATCAAGGGCAGTTGTTCGTGATCTTTCATTTGGGTGCAGGGATGCCACAACACGGCAAGGTCGCGTTGCATCCACTGGTTATTCAGGCCCATTTCCACTCTCCTGGCGCTGGCTCCCGGCGTGTGCGGGCAAACAAGAGTGCAAGCCTATGCAATGCGCAGGCGTGTAACAACCTATTACGTTTACTCTGTATTCAAAGACGACCTTGGACACCCACAGGCAACACAAATATTGTTAACGTTTGCTTAACGTTTGACTCTCAGGCTTCAGATCGTATTTATCGATAGCTTGCAGCAAAAAAATGCGCTTTCAATCGATAGGTAAACCATTAGTCTTAGGCCCAAGTTCCTACAGGATGTTGGTCATGCAGCTACGTAACTCTTCTTCTCGCTATGGTGCCGTCAGCATCTTCATGCACTGGTCTGTTGCGTTGGCGGTGTTCGGGTTGTTCGCACTGGGTTTGTGGATGGTCGGTCTGGACTACTACAGCCCTTGGCGCAAAGAAGCGCCTGACCTGCATAAAAGCATTGGTCTGACGCTATTCGCTGTAATGCTGCTACGCGTTGTATGGATCTGGTTCAGCCCGGCACCACCGGCACTGGCCAGTTACAGCCGGGCAACACGAATCGGTGCCAAACTCGGGCATGGTTTTTTATATCTGGGTTTGTTTGCCGTGATGATCGCCGGTTACCTGATTTCCACCTCTGAAGGCGTGGGCATCCCGGTTTTCGGCCTGTTTGAAGTGCCTGCTCTGATTTCCAACCTGCCTGACCAGGCCGATGTGGCGGGTGTCGTGCATCTGTATCTGGCATGGGCCGTGGTCATTTTTGCAGGGCTTCATGGTCTGGTTGCTTTGAAACACCACTTTATTGATCGTGATGCGACCCTGACTCGTATGCTGGGGCGCAAAGCCTGATGCTCAACCTCAACTCAAAAGGAATAGAACGCATGTTGAAAAAGACCCTCGCTGCGCTGGCTCTCGGTACTGCAATGCTGACCGCAGGTCAGGCCATGGCTGCTGACTACACCATCGACAAAGAAGGCCAGCACGCCTTTATCGACTGGAAAGTCAGCCACCTGGGCTTCAGCTTCATTCACGGTACTTTCAAGGACTGGAGCGGCACTTTCTCGTGGGATGCAGCCAAACCTGCCGACAGCAAGATTGACGTAACCCTGAAAACCGCCAGCCTGTTTTCCAACCACGCCGAACGTGACAAGCACATCGCCAGCAAAGATTTCCTGGACGTGAGCAAGTACCCGGAAGCAACCTTCAAGTCGACCAAGGTTGTGCCGACTGGCGAAAATACAGCTGACGTGACAGGCGACCTGACCCTGCACGGTGTGACCAAGCCTGTAACCTTCAAGGCAACGTTCAACGGTGAAGGCAAGGATCCGTGGGGCGGCGAGCGTGCTGGTTTCAATGCGACCACCAGCATCAACCTGCAGGATTTCGGCATCAAGTCCCCAAGCAAGGACCAGACCCTGAGCCTGGATATCTCGCTGGAAGGCGTGAAAGCCAAGTAATAGCGCTTTTATACGGCTAAAAAAAACGCCCCGGCTTGTGAAAGCCGGGGCGTTTTTTTGTGTGCCGTCGTAGGAGCGGGCTTGCTCGCGATTGGATCGCCTCGGTGTAGCCGTTAACCCGAGGTGCCTGAATCGCGAGCAAGCCCGCTCCCACAATTTTTAGCGGTTACGCGTCAACAGCGCTGGCTTCTCGCCACGAGGACGGTTCGGCAGTTGATCGAGCTGCTCAGGCGTCGGGAAGCGATCGCTTTTCGACTCTTTGTGCATGATCTTCGGCTGGTTCTCGCGTGGGCCTTTTACCGCTGGCTCTTGACGGGCATCGTCACGGGCCGGGCGGTTTTCGCGACGGGCCTGGCCGTCACGCGGAGCACCACTGCGTGGCCCGCTGCGCTTGGCAGGCGGAGTGCCCGTGCTGGCACCGCTGCCGGTGCGCGGACCGTTCTGGCGGCCACCGGTACGACCAGCTGGCGCAGCGCCCGTGCCCTGGGCCGGAGCCCCCGGACGACGACCACGGCTCTGGTTGTTCTTGTTCTGGTACGGGCTGACGTAATCAGCGCGGTTACCAAAGTTATCCACATCGTCATCCCGGAACTCGTCCGGCGCGCGGTTGGCGTCGGCACGCGGGGTTGGCTGACGCTGTTCACGGGCAGGCTGAGCTTCGCGTGGCTTTTGCTCACGAGCTGGACGCTCGCTGCGAGCAGCTGCCGGCTTCTCTTTGCTCTTTTCCTTGCCCTTGTCCTTGCGGCCACCGCCGCCGCCATTACCCGGGCCATCGCCACGCGGGCCGCGCGGTGGGTTGCGCGGGTTACGCACATCCGGACGCTCGCGCACTTCTGGCTTCTCGGCCTCAACGCTGCTGGCGTCAAAACCCATCAGGTCGCCATCGGCGATTTTCTGCTTGGTCATGCGCTCGATGCTTTTCAGCAGTTTTTCTTCGTCCGGAGCCACCAGCGAGATCGCTTCGCCCGAACGACCGGCACGGCCAGTACGGCCGATACGGTGAACGTAGTCTTCGTCGACGTTTGGCAGCTCGAAGTTGACCACGTGTGGCAACTGGTCGATATCCAGGCCGCGAGCGGCGATATCGGTGGCTACCAGGATGCGTACGGAACCGGCTTTAAAGTCGGCCAGGGCCTTGGTCCGGGCGTTCTGGCTCTTGTTACCGTGGATGGCCACAGCGCTGAGGCCGTGTTTGTCCAGGTACTCGGCCAGGCGGTTGGCGCCGTGCTTGGTACGCGTGAACACCAGCACCTGTTCCCAGGCGCCAGCGGTGATCAAGTGCGCCAGCAGGGCACGCTTGTGCGTGGCAGGCAGGCGGAAAACGCGCTGTTCGATACGCTCGACCGTGGTGTTCGGTGGCGTAACTTCGATGCGTTCCGGGTTGCGCAGCAGTTTACCGGCCAGGTCGGTGATGTCCTTGGAGAACGTCGCCGAAAACAGCAGGTTCTGACGCTTGGACGGCAGACGGGCGAGGACTTTTTTCACGTCATGGACGAAGCCCATGTCGAGCATCCGGTCGGCTTCGTCGAGCACCAGGATTTCAACGTGGGACAGGTCAACGCTGCCTTGGCCGGCCAGGTCGAGCAAACGACCCGGGCAGGCAACCAGTACGTCGACACCGCGGGCCAGGGCCTGAACCTGCGGGTTGGTACCCACACCGCCGAATACGCAAGCGCTGACGAACTTCAAGTCGCGGGCATAGAGCTTGAAGCTCTCGTGCACCTGGGCGGCGAGTTCGCGGGTAGGAGTCAGGACCAGCACGCGGGGTTGGCGTGGGCCGTGGCGCTGGGATTTGTCCGGGTGGCCATTGGGAAACAGCTTTTCCAGAATCGGAAGAGCGAAGCCGCCGGTTTTACCAGTACCTGTCTGAGCCGCAACCATCAGGTCGCGACCTTGCAACACGGCGGGAATGGCCCGCTGTTGCACCGGAGTAGGCTCGGTATAGCCCGCAGCTTCAATGGCGCGGACTAAAGCCTCGGAGAGACCGAGGGAAGCAAAGGACATGAGAAATCCTGTTCTAGTTAGGGCTTGGCCCAAAGGGATAGTCTTGCCTGGCGTGAATGGCGTTTAAGATGACGCAATCCCGTCCGGTCCTGCTCCAGTCCACAAGGCTCATTCGCACCGCTCGCGCGGGCAAGAGCTGCGCAGTAGCGGGGTTGAGTGGCTTGTACAAGGACGAGCGGCCGGGCGTAAGCCTGGCGGAAAACCCGGAGTATAACAGAGCAATCACGGCGCGCCGATTTCATGCTGCCCAACGGCTAATGGAGGTGATGGATAACTCCAGGAGCCCTAAGCCTTGTGGGAGCGGGCTTGCTCGCGATGCCGGCGACGCGATTCCTTGACAGACCGCAGCGATGCCATCGCGGGCAAGCCCGCTCCCACAAAGGCAGATCAGCGCGGCAGCTTGAGGTTGTTCCAGATCGCCAGGCTCGGATCAGCCTGGTTCAGGGTGTAGAAGTGCAACCCCGGGGCGCCGCCGTCGAGCAGGCGCTCGCACATTTCGCTGATAACCTGCTCACCAAACGCCTGGATGCTCTGCGTATCGTCGCCGTAGGCTTCAAGTTGCTTGCGGATCCAGCGCGGGATTTCAGCGCCACACGCATCAGAAAAACGCGCCAGCTTGCTGTAGTTGGTGATCGGCATGATGCCCGGCACGATAGGGATCATCACGCCCGCCGCTTCCACGCGCTCGACAAAACGGAAGTAGCTGTCGGCGTTAAAGAAGTACTGGGTAATGGCACTGTCAGCGCCAGCATGGGCCTTGCGCACGAAGTTGTTGATATCGTCTTCGAAGTTGCGCGCTTGCGGGTGCATTTCCGGGTACGCAGCCACTTCGATATGGAAGTGGTCGGCGGTTTCTTCACGAATGAAGCTCACCAGGTCATTGGCGTAGCGCAGTTCGCCGCTGGCCATGCCCATGCCTGAAGGCAGGTCGCCACGCAGCGCAACGATGCGCTTGATGCCCGCGGCCTTGTACTGGGCCAGCAGGCCGCGCAAATCGGCCTTGCTGTCACCCACGCACGACAGGTGCGGCGCCGCAGGGACTTTTACTTCGCTCTCCAGCTGCAGCACGGTATTGATCGTGCGATCGCGGGTCGAGCCACCGGCACCGTAGGTGCAGGAGAAAAAATCGGGGTTGTAGGTCGCCAGTTGGCGAGCCGTGTTCATCAGCTTTTCATGTCCAGCATCGGTCTTGGTCGGGAAGAACTCGAAGCTGAAACGACGATCTTGAGACATGGTCAAATCCTTGGCAATTCGAAAGCCGGACGCATTCCATGCAGGAGCTGGCTTGCTGCAAAGGTAACGTCGCGGTCTGCCTGGCAAACCACGGCGCCTGAATCGCGAGCAAGCCCGCTCCCACAAGGGAGCGGACAGTCTGATCCAATCAGTAGCGGTAGGTTTCTGGCTTGAACGGGCCTTCGACGGTAACGCCGATGTAGTCAGCCTGTTGCTTGGTCAGTTGGGTGACCACGCCGCCGAAGCCGCGAACCATTTCCAGGGCTACTTCTTCGTCCAGCTTCTTCGGCAGTACTTCTACGGTCAGACGCTCGGCTTGCAGCTCGGCCGGCAGGTCAGCGTATTTCTGCGCGAACAGGAAGATCTGCGCCAGTACCTGGTTGGCGAACGAACCATCCATGATGCGGCTTGGGTGACCTGTGGCGTTGCCCAGGTTAACCAGACGGCCTTCGGCCAGCAGGATCAGGTAGTCGTCGTTCTGTGGGTCGAATTCGCCCAGGCCAGTACGGTGAACCTTGTGAACCTGTGGCTTCACTTCTTCCCATGCCCAGTTTTTGCGCATGAAAGCGGTGTCGATTTCGTTGTCGAAGTGACCGATGTTGCACACTACCGCGCGTTTTTTCAGCGCAGCCAGCATGTTCTTGTCGCACACGTTGACGTTACCGGTAGTGGTCACGATCAGGTCGATCTTGCCCAGCAGCGCAGCGTCGATGCTGGCAGCGGTGCCGTCGTTCTGGCCGTTGATAAACGGCGAAACCACTTCAAAGCCGTCCATGCACGCTTGCATGGCGCAGATCGGGTCAACTTCGGACACTTTAACGATCATGCCTTCCTGGCGCAGGGACTGAGACGAGCCCTTGCCCACGTCACCGTAGCCGATAACCAGTGCTTGCTTGCCGGACAGCAGGTGGTCAGTACCACGCTTGATGGCATCGTTCAGGCTGTGACGGCAGCCGTACTTGTTGTCGTTTTTGCTTTTGGTGACCGAGTCGTTCACGTTGATCGCAGGGATCATCAGCTCGCCTTTGGCCAGCATGTCCAGCAGACGGTGAACACCGGTGGTGGTTTCTTCAGTCACGCCGTGGATCTTTTTCAGCATGGCCGGGTATTTCTTGTGCAGCAGCTCGGTCAGGTCGCCGCCGTCGTCGAGGATCATGTTGGCATCCCATGGCTCGCCATCTTTAAGGATGGTTTGCTCCAGGCACCACTCGTACTCTTCTTCAGTTTCGCCTTTCCAGGCGAACACCGGGATACCGGCAGCAGCGATAGCGGCAGCGGCCTGGTCCTGAGTCGAGAAGATGTTGCACGACGACCAACGCACTTCGGCACCCAGGGCAACCAGGGTTTCGATCAGTACGGCAGTCTGGATGGTCATGTGGATGCAGCCCAGAATCTTCGCGCCCTTGAGCGGTTGTTCTGCGGCATAACGGCGGCGCAGACCCATCAGGGCCGGCATTTCGGACTCGGCGATAAAGGTTTCGCGACGGCCCCACTGGGCGAGGGACATATCGGCGACTTTAAAGTCGTTAAAACCTGCAGGCGTGTTTACAGCGCTCATCAAGAGCCTCCATTCGTTTAATCGCGAATGGGCGCCGTTGTGCGTTTAGTGCCTGAACAGGGAGCCCTGAACAAACAACGCCCCATCCGAGCCTGACAGGTTGAACCTGCTGCAGCGCCCCTCGGACAGGTGGCGGGAACGGTACTGGGTAAATATGACCGTTTTGAAGCGGGGGTGATTATAGCCATCCGCGCCGATGTTCCCAAGGGTTTATCCGCGGCATTTTTATTTGCTTAATCGAGACCATAGTCGAAGCTCAATAGAGCTGAGTGCCGGTGTCTGACATCATGGTCGGCATCCAAGTCAAGACGGTCAGGAGCGAATATGAATTTTCACACCCGCAAATGGGTTAAACCCGAAGACCTCAACCCCAACGGCACCCTCTTTGGTGGCAGCCTGTTGCGCTGGATCGACGAAGAAGCGGCGATTTACGCCATCGTTCAATTGGGCAACCAGCGTGTGGTGACCAAGTACATCTCCGAAATCAACTTTGTCAGTGCCTCGCGCCAGGGCGACATCATCGAACTGGGCATCACCGCCACCGAGTTCGGCCGCACCTCGATCACCCTGACCTGCGAAGTGCGCAACAAGATCACCCGCAAAAGCATCCTGACTGTGGACAAGATGGTTTTCGTCAACCTGGGTGAAGACGGCCTGCCGGCGCCGCACGGGCGCACCGAGATCAAATACGTCAAGGACCAGTTCCAGGATGACAACCAGGCTTGATGCCTGACCTGTGTAGTCGCTGCCGCAGGCTGCGAAGGGTTGCGCAGCAACCCGTTTAATTGAAGGCCCATCGGCCCCTTCGCAGCCTTCGGCAGCGACTACGGGTTTTGAGTGAACAGCTACAGTCCATGCGTGTCGTACATCCACACGCCAACGGTTCTGGAGCCTTATGGACACTCAAAAATCAGGCAAGACCCCCAACCTGTCGGCTGAAGAAGAGCACGACGTCATCAAGAACCAGCCACCGCGCGCCGCGGTGCTGCACGAAATCATCCGCCAGCAGGGCGATCAGGAACTGGAACGCAGCATCGCCGCGCTGTTCTGGTCGGCACTGGCCGCCGGGCTGACGATGGGCCTGTCGCTGATGGCTATGGGCTTGCTCAATTCGCGCCTGCCCAGCGCTGAAGGCTTCAAGGTTATCGCCAGCTTCGGCTACTGCGCGGGGTTTCTGGCGGTCATCCTGTCCCGTCAGCAGCTGTTTACCGAAAACACCCTGACCGCCGTGCTGCCGATCATGAGCAAACCCACGCTCAAGAACGTCGGGCGCCTGCTGCGGCTCTGGACGGTGGTGCTGGTGGGCAACCTGATGGGCACCCTGCTGGTGGCTTATGTGATGCTGCATTTGCCGATTTTCGACACGCAGACCGACAAGGCCTTCCTGGAGATCGGCCGCAAGGTCATGGAAAACGACGCCAGCCAGATGTTCGCCAAGGGCATCATCTCGGGCTGGATGATTGCCACGATGGTGTGGATGATCCCGTCCATGGAAAGCGCCAAGATGTGGATCATCATCCTTATCACCTACCTGATGGCCCTGGGCGACTTCACCCATATCGTGGTCGGTACCGCCGAGGTGTCGTATCTGGTATTTGCGGGCGAGTTGCCCTGGAAGGACTTCTGGCTGATCTTTGCCGGCCCTACCCTGGCCGGCAATATCATCGGTGGCAGTTTTATCTTTGCCCTGATCAGCCACGCGCAGATCCGCAGCGACACCCAAAAGCCCAAGCCCGAGGCGCAGTTGCCCTGAGTCAGATCACATAATGCGCGATGGCCACAAAATGCAGCAGGCTGCCGGCGATCACGAACAGGTGCCAGATGCCGTGGGCATGGCGCAGACGGTGATCGAGGGCAAAAAAGATGATCCCCACGGTGTACATCACCCCGCCAGTGGCCAGCCAGATGAAGCCGGCGGTGCCCAGCGCCGCCAGCAACGGCTTGACCGCCACCAGCACAATCCAGCCCATCACGGCATAAATCACGATGGACAGGATGCGGGCTTCAGAACGTGGCTTGATCTCCTGCAGCATGCCGATCACCGCCATGCCCCAGACGATCCCGAACAACGACCAGCCCCAGGGCCCGTGCAGCGTGACCAGGCAAAACGGCGTGTAACTGCCGGCGATCAACAGGTAAATGGAGAGGTGATCGAACTTCTGCATGATCACCTTCGAGCGCCCGCGCACGCTGTGGTACACGGTCGAAACGCTGTACAGCAACACCAGCGTGACCCCGTAGATGGCCACACTGACAATCTTCTGCGGGCTGCCATCGAGGCAGGCCATTACCAACAACCAGATACTGCCCACTGCTGCCGCCACGGCACCCACCAGATGGGTCCAGGCGTTGAGTTTCTCCCCGTGATACATGTGCAAAATCCTCAAAAGCCGAGAGTGCGACTGTGTCACCTGGTTACGAGATAAGGGTCAGGGTTGCGAAGTTAAAGGGCAATGCGGCGTTGGTCGAGCAATATGACCGACACGCAGCTTTATGTAGTCGCTGACGAGGCACGAGGCTGCGATAAGGGCTGCCAGGCCCTTCAAAACGCCGGGGCCGCTGCGCAGCCCATCGCAGCCTCGTGCCTCGTCAGCGACTACAAGAACACCCGCTGTTCCACGACCTCGTCATGGAGTCCCAAAAAGGGAGCGACAAGTCCCTTTTAAGGACTGATCAAGTTCTATGTGTGGGCCCGGATACGACCAATCCCTCTCCCTTGCCCGAGCTTTCCGAGACAATCCCGAGCGCATTGCGCCTGAAGGATCACCCGTTGAGTCTCGCCCCATCGCTGGGAGATTTTCTACAACTTTGCGCTGAGGCCAAACTGCTGTCGTGTTCGGCACTGACGTGGTTCGGTGCAGGCTGGCTTGAAAAGCACAAAGCCACTGAACCTGCTGAGGGCGGGCGTCGCGCTGGGCCTGCTCAGTGCAAGCCTGGGCATGCACTGGTTTGGAGGCTGATCGAGCTTCACCTGTGGGAGCGGGCTTGCTCGCGATGCAGGCGATGCGGTCAGTCAGTTAAACCGCGGTGCTGCTCTCGCGAGCAAGCCCGCTCCCACAAGTGCTGCTTAATCCGTGCTGCCCCGCACCAGCCTTTCCAGCGCCAGCAAGTCCGGGATTTTCGCCACATGATCGCCCACTTGTACCGCCGCGCGCTCCAACGGGCTCAGCGGTACGTCGACGAAGCTCAGTTGGCTGTCGACTTTGTAGGAACGCGGGATGCCCTGAACCACCATCGCCATGAATTTGAAATCCGGGTCACCGCCCAGGGTGTTGAGGATCACGATCCGCGCCCGCTCACCGATCACCAGCGGCCCGCCGCAGGCGGCTTCAAAGCTGATCAGCGGCAGTTGGTGGTCGCGCCAGGTGATCTGGCGCAGGTGCCAGGGCGGGGAGTCACTGCTGGGTTCGCCGCGCTGCCAGCCGATCAGTTCGGCGATGGCGACGTTGGGCAGCAGCAGGTAACGGTCGGCCAGGGGCAGCAACAGGGCGGTCAGGCTGCCCACGCGATGGTCAAGCATGGAAGTTACTCCAGTAGGCGATGCGTTCCAGCAACACCGACTCTTGATACGGCTTGCCCAGGTAATCGTTGACGCCAATGGCCATCGCCCGGTTCTGGTGCTTTTGCCCGGTGCGCGAGGTAATCATGATGATCGGCAGGTCCTTGAGGCGCGGGTCGTTGCGCACGCGGGTGGCCACTTCAAAACCGTCCATGCGCGGCATTTCGATGTCCAGCAGCATCAGGTCAGGGGTGTGTTCTTCAAGCACGCTCATGGCATCGACCCCGTCCTTGGCCGTGATGACGTTCATGCCATTACGCTCCAGCAGGCGGCTGGTGACTTTGCGCACGGTGACCGAGTCGTCCACCACCAGCACCAGCGGCGGACGCACCGCCGGGGTGAATTCCAGTGCGCCGACGGCTTCATGATGCGCCCGCTGCAACGGCTGGCGCGCCTGGTGGGCACGGATATAGGCCAACAGATCGAGGATCAGCACCACCCGCCCGTCGCCCAGAATGGTAGCGCCCGACAGGCCCTGCACCCCGGTAAACTGTGGGCCGAGGCTCTTGACCACAATCTCCCGCGAACCCGCCAGCGCATCCACCTGCAACGCTACGCGCTGGTCCTGGCAATGCACCAGCAGCACCGGCAGCGAATGGCTTTCGCCCACCAGCTTGGGTTTGCCCACAGTTTGCAGCAACTCGCCCAGGTAGCGCAGTTCGTAGGTTTGCCCGCCGTAGTGATACAGCGGCGGGTTGAGCTGGTAGTAGCCCTCCAGTTCGTTGGGCATGACACGCACGATGCCTTCAACGGTGTCCAGGGCAATGGCGTATTGTTCGTCCGCGCACTGAACCATCAACGCACGGTTGAGCGATACGCTGAACGGCAGGCGAATCTGAAAATGCACGCCCTGCCCGGCCACCGAGTCGATGGTCATGCTGCCGCCCAACTGCCGCACCTCTTCGTGTACCACGTCCATGCCGACGCCACGCCCGGAGATCTGGGTGATTTTTTCGGCGGTGGAGAACCCCGGCTGCAGGATGAACTGCAGCACCTCGCGGTCGCTGATGCTCACTTCGGGGTCCAGCAAGCCGCGCAGGATGGCTTTGCGGCGCACGGCTTCCAGCGGCACGCCAGCACCATCGTCGTGCATGTCAAAGACCACGTCGCCACCCTCGTAAGACAGCTCCAGGCTGATCAGCCCCTGCTCCGGCTTGCCGCTGGCATGGCGCACGTCGGCGGGTTCCAGGCCGTGGTCGACGGCGTTGCGCAGCATATGTTCCAGGGGCGCGACCATACGCTCCAGCACGTTGCGGTCGATTTCGGCCTCGGCATTGATCACGCTGAATTCAACCTGTTTGCCCAACTCGCTGGCCACCTGGCGCACCACGCGCTTGAGGCGCGGCAATACCCGCTCGAATGGCACCATGCGCGTGCCCATCAAGCCCTCTTGCAGTTGCGTGTTCACCCGCGCCTGCTTTTGCAGCAGGCCGTGGGCGTCCTGGTAGCGTGCCGTCAGGGTGGCCTTGAGGTCGAGCAAGTCGGAGGCCGACTCGAACAGGGCGCGTGACAGTTGCTGCAGCAGGGAATGGCGGTCCATTTCCAGCGGGTCGAATTCGTCGTAGGCCACGCCATCGGCTTCGGTGTGTGCACGGTTGTACAGTCGGCCCTGGGTTTCGCTGTCGAGGCGCCGCAGTTGGTCCTGCATGCGCTCAAGGGTGGTCTGCATTTCGTTGAGGGCGACCTGACCGTCGTTGACCTGCTGCTCCACGCGCCCGCGAATGATCGAGGCTTCGCCCGCCAGGTTGACCAGGTCTTCCAGCAGCTCGGCCGGCACCTTGAGGGTGTCCAGCCCGGTGCGTTCACCTTCGGGCAGCGGCGCCGGTGCGGGCTCTGGCTTGACCGGGGCGGCGGGCGCCTGCCGGGCGTTGCGCTCAATCTGGCGGATCTTCTCGATCAGCACCGAAGGCGAAGGCAGCGACTGGCCACTGCGCAGTGCGTCAAACATCTGCGCCAGCTGGTCGTGGCAGCGCTGCAACAACACAAACAGCTCATCACTGGGGGTGATGGTGCCTATCGAAATATCTTCAAAAAGGGTTTCAAGTTCGTGGGCAAAATCGCCAATCGCGGCGACTTCCACCATCCGCGCTCCGCCTTTGAGGGTGTGCAGGTCGCGCAGCAGGTTTTCCACTTCAAGATGGTTCTGCGGCTCGGCTTGCCAGCGTGCCAGGGCCGCACCCGAACTTTCGAGGATATCGAAGGCTTCATCGAGGAAGATGTCCTGCAACTGCGGATCTTCATTGCTCGGTGGCGCTTGCGGGGCAACACTGCCGGGCGCTGGCAGGGCTGCACTGTACAAACGAAAGCCGCGAATGGCCTCGATCAGTTCATAAGGTTCGCTCAACGGTTGCTTGTGCAGCAGTTTTTCAAGCATCAGCGCCAGCTGTTCGTGGCTGCGCTCCAGCAGGCGAGCCAGTGCCGGGCTGTCACTCAGGCGCCGGTCCAGCAGGCCTTCGTACAAGTGTTCAAGCTCATGGGCCAATTCGGCTATCGGCTCGATGCCGGCCATGCGCGCACCGCCCTTGAGGGTGTGCAAGTCACGCTGCAGGGACGACAGTGATGCCAGGCTGTCGGGCGTACTGAGCCAGCGCTGCAGGGCCTGCGCGGCACTCTCGAGGATATCCACCGCCTCTTCGAGGAAAATCTCGACGATTTCCTCGTCGAAATCCTCATCCTGGCCGCCCCCCAATTGCTCGGTGGCCGCGCCCAGCTCGGTTGCCTGCCCGCCATCACGGCGAATCAGCCCCGTGGCATCGGGCGCCAGCCCCTCGTGCAGCAAGGCGTGCAGGGTCTGGACCAATTGCGGCTGCGGGGTGATCTCCTGCCCCGCGGCCAACTGGTCGAGCATGTTGATCAGCGCTTCATGGGCGTCATCGGCCGCCTCGAAAAACCGCTCGCTGGGCGCCAGGCTGCTTTCTTCAACCGCGCCATAGAGGTCCAGCAAGGCTTCGCACAGCGCATCCATCGGCTGCAAGTCGAGCAGGTGGGCAGACTCGCCCAGGGTGGTCAACTGGTCCAGCAAGGTGTCCAGGCCATCGCGCTCATGGGGGTTCTGGTGCCAGGTTTTCAGCAGCTCCTGGGCATCGAACAGGATGTCCATGCTTTCGCCCAGAAACTCGGCCGTGCGCTGCGGGTCACGCTTGGCCACCCAGTTGCTCGCAGGGCTGTTGAGCAAGGTATCCAGGCGGCTGGCGATCAACTGCTCGGTGCGCTCGATCAGTGACCGCGCGCCCTGTATCTCGGCCAGCGGATCGCTGTCCAGTTGCTTGAGCCCCGCATGCAGCAAAGTGCCAGCCTCCTGCAGCAGGTCAATTTCTTCCGCGCCCAGGGCCAGGGTGTGCGCCTTGTATTCACGCACCAGGTGGTCCAGCGGCGCGGCCAGTTCGGCCATCGGCACCACGCCCGCCATGTGCGCGCTGCCTTTGAGGGTATGCATGGCCAGCTGCAAATCGTCACTGGCGTGCAATGGCCTATGTACCCGGGCCTGGTCCAGAAAACGGTCGAGGCGCTCCAGGTGGCTTTGTGCTTCCTGGCGAAAGATATCCAGCAACTGGGGGTCGAAACTGCTGGAGTCCTGGGCGATCAGCAGCGGTTGCGGCTCGCCTTTGGCCAGGCGCTGGGCGCGTGCGGCCAGTTGGTCGACGTCTTCGCGCTGGCGCTGGCTTTGCTCGGCAAACGCCTGGATCAACTCAGGCAGCATGACCAGCACGTCTTCAAGCAGCTGGAAGATCTGCGCAGACGCTGCCACGCTGCGCTCGATCACCCGGTTGAGCAGGTTTTCGACCGCCCACGCCAGCTCCGCCAGCACCAGCGCACGCACCATGCGCCCGCTGCCCTTAAGGGTATGAAAGCCACGCCGCAACTCGGCCAGCGCAGCACTGTCCGCCGGGTTGGCGGCCCATTGCGGCAGGCAGTCGTGCAGGGTGATCAGGACTTCGTCCGTTTCTTCGAGAAACACTTCCAGCAGTTCTTCGTCCAACGGCGCCTCATCGACCGGCGGTGGCAGCAAACTGGCAGGCATGTGCTGCGCCGGCGGGTTGAGCGCCGACAGCGGGCTGGCCAGGGCATCGGCCAGGCTTTGCGCCTGCAGATCGGGCATCAGCCGTTGCGCTGGGTGCCCGGGGCTGTCATCGGGCAACGCCACGGGCTTTACCGCTGGCGCATAGCCCAGCTCGGCCAGGCTATTTTCCGCTCGATCCAGCACCTGTTCGCTCGAAGCGCCAGGGTCTTGGGCCAGACGCTCCAGGTAATACTCGATGCTGACCAGTGCATCGGCCAGGTGATCAAGCTGCTCATCCGCGGGCTGGCCGGGGCCTTGCACCAAACACTCGTTCACATATTGATTGCAGGCTTGCAGCAAGCTGGCCGCGCGATTAAGGGGAATCATCGCCAGCGCACCGCGGATTTGCGTCAACAGCGCGGGCACAGGCTGCAGGTGCTGGCGGTCGTGGTCAGCCGCCAGGTAATCGCCGATCAGGTCTTTGACTTCTTCAAGACCGATGCGCGCTTCCTTGATCACCAATTGGTGAATCTGCATCAGGTCGGTGGTGGGCAAGCGGCTTTCTTCGCGCTGCGAAGGCTCGACGCTGCCGACCATGCCCGCCAGGGTGGCTTCGACATACAGCAGGGCCGAAGCCACATCCATCAACACCGCATCGGTGGGTTCGCGCTGGCCCTGGGCCAGGCTTTGCAGCACCGCCAGTTGATCGATGATGACTTTACGCGGCTGCCCGAACCCCAGCACGGCCAAGGTGTCGGCAATCTGGCGCAGCGGCGCCATCAGGCTGCTCAACTGCGAGACATGCAGGCGGTCACTGCGCACAAACAGGTCAAGGCGTTCCTTGACCCGCACCAGTTCTTCGCACAGCGCGGCCACCACCGAGCGCATGGCGTCGCGGTCAGGGCCGGCCAGGCGCGCCCGTTCCTCATCGACCATCGCCGCATCGGGCATGGCCTGGTCCAGCTCGTAGTGGTTTTTCAGCGCGAGCATTTTCGTGGTCGGGTGCTCGGCCTTGGCAATATAAAACAGCAGGCTGGTCAGCAGTTCTTCGGGGGCTGGCTGATTGATGGCCTCGATGCCCTGTGCCAGCAGGCGCTTGAGCTCCCTGTCAGATTTTTTCAGCAGGCTGCGCAGGGCCGGGCTATTGGGCACCCGGCCTTTGAGCATGCCGTCGACCAGCGCAGCGGCAATTTTCCACAGGGCATTGAGCGGCGAGCCCTGGCACAGGCTTTGAAGATTGGCGAACACTCCCGCCATGATTTCCAGGTTGACCTGCACCGCTTCGCCACGGCGCAAGCCCAGGAATGCGGCCTGCAGGCTATGGCGCAGCGCACGCAATTCGCGCGGCAAATCTTCAGGCTGCAAGTGGGCCAGGGCCTCCGCATCCAGGGCGGGCACCACCTGCAAGGGCGGGCTGAACAGGCTGGTTTCCGACAGCAGGGCCTGGCCACGGGCGCTGCGCAAATCGTTGAGCAGCGGCAACACCACCAGAGGCCAGTCGCGCCGGGCACTGTGGACGCGGTCCAGATACAACGGCAATTGGCTGAAGGCTTGCTGCAACAGGCGCAGGGCTTCATCAACCTGGCTGACTCGGCCTTGCTGCAGGGCAATCACCAGTTGCTCCATCTCTTCGGCCAGCAAGGCCGCGCCGTAGAACTCAACCATCAGCAAGCTGCCATGCACCTGATGAATGCAGGCCAGGCATTGCTCCAGTGGCGCCGCCGCCGGTTGCAGCGCATAGGTCTCCAGCGCCGCGCGGGCCTGCTTCAGGGTGTGGGCAATTTCGCCTTTAACCCACTCAAGGGCCACATAGTCGTGCCGGTCAACCATAACGACTCCAGTCAGAATTGCTGCGCATTACTGTGGCTCATGGTCTTTGGACGGAGCAGGCAACGTGAAGCCGGACACCGAGCGCCGCAATTGGCTGGCCATTTTGGCCAGGTTGCCAATGCTTTCGGCCGTCGCCGTGGAGCCGGACGAGGTCTGATTGGTGATTTGCTGAATGACATTCATGGTCAGGGAAATCTGCGCCGCCGAAGTGGTCTGCTTTTGTGCGGCGTTGGAGATGCTTTGAATCAGGTCCGCCAGGTTTTGCGACACGCCTTCGATCTCTTCCAGCGCGACCCCGGCGTCATGGGCCAAGCGGGCACCACGCACCACTTCCGTGGTGGTTTGCTCCATGGAAATCACCGCTTCGTTGGTATCCGCCTGAATGGCCCGCACCAGCGTCTCGATTTGCCGTGTCGCTGCCGATGAGCGCTCGGCCAGGCGCTGCACTTCGTCGGCTACCACGGCAAAGCCGCGCCCGGCATCACCGGCCATCGATGCCTGGATGGCGGCGTTGAGTGCCAGAATATTGGTCTGGTCGGCAATGTCATCAATCAGGCTGACAATATCGCCGATTTCCTGGGAAGACTCGCCCAAGCGTTTGATCCGCTTGGCGGTGTCCTGGATCTGGTCGCGAATGTTGTCCATGCCGTGGATGGTGTTGTGCACCACTTCATTGCCCTTGTTGGCAATCGCCACGGAGCGCTCGGCCACCGCCGAAGATTCGGAAGCGTTGGCAGACACTTGATCGATGGAATGGGCCATTTCCTGGATCGCCCCCGAGGCCTCGGCGATTTGCTGGGCCTGATGCTCGGACGCTTCGGCCAGTTGCATGGCGGTGGCCTGGGTTTCCTGCACCGCTGCGGCCACCTGCCCTGCCGTCAGGTTGATGGTGGCCACCAGTTCGCGCAGTTGGTCGATGGAATAATTGATCGAATCGGCAATGGCACCGGTAAAGTCTTCGGTCACCGAGGCGGTCACGGTCAGGTCGCCGTCGGCCAGGTCGGCAATTTCGTCGAGGAGGCGCATGATCGCATTCTGGTTTCGTTCGTTCTTTTCAGCCGTTTCACGCAACTGGCGGTTAGTTTCGCGCACCATCACCAGGCCGATCAGGATAATCGATGCCAGGGCCAGCAAGCCCAGAACGTAGCCGCCGATAATGTCCAGCGAGCGACCGCTGGCGAGGTTTTCAAAGCCATTGGCCAGGGTCGAGGCTTCGTCGAGCAAGGTTTGCGACAGGCTGAAAATGGTGTTTGCCGCTTCCCGCACATGGAACAGTTGCGGCGAGGTTTCGAGGATTTCGTCCACGGAACCGGAGACAAACTGGAACAGTTCGGAAATTTCCTGCAGGCGGGCGCGGGCATCCTTGTCTTCAACCTGGGTAATACGCAACCCTTCATTGCCTTCAAGCATGCCGTTGAGCACTTGCCCGAAACGGTTGGCATCACGCCCAAAGGCACCTGCAGCCTGGGCGGCATTTTCGTCGCCGGCCAGCACCGTATTGACCGCCCCCAGAATACGCTCGGCCAGCAAGGACTGGCGCTGGGCCAGGGCCACCTGGCTGGCGGGGGCGCCACGTTGCAGGAGGATTTCGACGACTTTCTCGTATTCGACCTGCAACTGCGGCACGGTCTCGGCCAGCGTGGCGGCCACCTGATGCAGCGACAGCACGGTTTGTTCACTGGCCAGGATGGCGTTGGCGTTATTGAGCAGCAGCTCCCAGTCACGCTGCACCGCCTGCATTTCCTTGTGTACGGCCGCAGGCGCAGGAGGCAGGCCGGTGGCCGGGTCACCTTTTTTCAGATAGCCCCAGCGCTGGCTGAAATCATTGCGCGCATCGATCAGCAACTTGAATGCGGCGGCTTTGCCGGCAGCGGCTTCGGTGGCGTTCTTGGCAATGCGCTGGGACAACACCCGCAACTCGCCCGCGTGGCTGATGTACTGCTTGTCGTAGTTGGACTGGGTATTGAGGTACGCAAAGTTGGCGAACAACAGCATGATGAACACGATCAGGGCGATAAACAGCACGATGATCTGCGAACGACTGCGCGACCCTTCCATTGGCTTAGCGGTATTGGCTGTGGTCATCGATCAGGTCCTGAGATCCCGTATTAAAGCTGAAGGCCTGTTCACACGGCCACCGCCCAGAATTGTGGAGCGCGGGCCAGGGCAAACGGGCTAAAAACCCACCACAGCTGCTCAGCGGCAAAGTGCCCTTGCACATAGGGCGCAAACACCGGATGGGGCAGGGTTTGCGTATCAGTATTGAGGTCGGCGTGGGCAAAGTGCTGCATGCCTTGCACTTCATCGACCTGCAGGCCGACAAACACGTCTTTGTATTCCAGCACCAACACGCGGCGCTGTTTGCGCAAGGGTGACAGCTCAATGCCGAAAAACCCGCACAGGTCCATGATCGGCAACAGTTGCCCGCGCAAATTGGCCACGCCCTTGACCCAGGGCTTTACACCGGGCAACAGGGTAAACCGCGGCTCATGCAGGATTTCGGCAATTTCGCCCATCGGCGCCACAAAACACTGTTCGCCGATGCGAAAACCAATACCGCTCCAAGTATCGAGCTGTGCCTGGGCAGGCACCAGGCCTGCCGCCAGCGAGCGACAGCGCTGGTCGATCTCAAGCAGCAGTTCAAAGGCTGTCAATGCGCCGGGCATAGGGTGACCGTCATTTTGGAGGGTTTTCTTCCAGGACTTTTTTCACCTTGAGGATCAACTGCTCTTCATCCACCGGCTTGGTCAGGTAACCCTTGGCACCCTGGCGCTGGGCCCAGACCATATCGGTTTCCTGATCCTTGGTAGTCACTACGATAACCGGGATGTAGCTTGTTTCCGGGTCTTTTGTAAGCTGGCGCGTAGCCTGAAAGCCGTTGAGGCCCGGCATCACGATATCCATCAACACCAGATCGGGTTTTTCCAGTCGTGCCAGGGCGACGCCGTCTGCGCCGTTTTCTGCCTTGAGCACTTCATGGCCGTGCTTTTCGAGCATGCCGGTCAATTTGTACATTTCAGTCGGCGAGTCATCGACGATCAGAATGCGAGCCATGGTGTTCCCCATTTATCAGGTGGTTGGCCGGCTGGCCGGGTGTTATTGGGCACTGGGTAGAATATTGAAGGCTGGCACATGAGCCTTGATCGCGCTCAGCAATTCGTCGCGACTGAACGGTTTGGTCAAAAATTGATCAGAACCCACGATCCGCCCCTTGGCCTTGTCGAACAGGCCGTCCTTGGACGACAGCATGATCACGGGGATCGACTTGAACGCCCGATTGCTCTTGATCAGTGCGCAGGTCTGATAACCATCCAGACGCGGCATCATGATGTCGACAAAGATAATGTGCGGAGGGTGGTCGACAATCTTGGCCAGCGCATCGAAACCATCGATGGCGGTAATAACCTCGCAGCCCACGTTTTTCAGCAGCGTTTCGGCGGTGCGGCGAATGGTTTTCGAATCGTCGATCACCATCACCTTCAAGGCGCTGGAATGCTTTTGCATATGTGCTCTACCATCGCCACGGCGACCCATTTTGTTACAAGTGTGCGGCTTATACCCCCAACTCCTTGATGGACAAGGGTTGCAAGCACTGTGCGAGCCTTTTTAGCACAGTCACGACCTTCAATCTATCGAAGGGTCCAAGCGGCGGTTTTTCCTTGACCGAGGCCACACTCAGCGCCACTCTGGCGCCACTTTTCAGGTCATACCGATCCCTGTGCGGGAGCGGGCTTGCTCGCGATACAAGCGCTGCGGTCTGTCAGGCAAATCGCAGTGATGTCATCGCAAGCAAGCCCGCTCCCACACGATCAGATCGTCACTCACTTTATTTGAGGAATTTGCCATGAGCGTTCGAGTCGGGATTGTCATGGACCCCATTGCGGGCATCTCCTATAAAAAGGACAGCTCGCTGGCCATGTTGCTGGCCGCCCAGGATCGCGGCTGGACCCTGTTCTACATGGAACAGCAAGACCTTTACCTGAGTGAAGGCAAGGCCCGGGCCCGCATGAAGCCGCTGAAGGTGTTCGCCAACCCGGAAAAATGGTTTGAGCTGGACGCCGAGACCGACACGGCCCTGAGCGATCTGGACGTGATCCTGATGCGCAAGGACCCGCCCTTCGACATGGAGTTCGTGTACTCCACCTACCTGCTGGAACAGGCCGAGCGTGATGGCGTGCTGATCGTCAACAAACCGCAGAGCCTGCGCGACTGTAACGAAAAGCTGTTCGCCACCCAATTCACCCAATGCACGCCGCCGACCGTGGTCAGCCGCCGCGCCGACGTGTTGCGTGAGTTTGCGGCCTTGCACGGTGACGTGATCCTCAAGCCGCTGGACGGCATGGGCGGCACCTCGATTTTCCGTCACCGCGTGGGTGACCCCAACCTGTCGGTGATCCTCGAAACCCTGACCCTCAACGGCACCCAGCAGATCATGGCGCAAGGCTATTTGCCGGCGATCAAGGATGGCGACAAACGCATCCTGATGATCGACGGCGAGCCGGTCGATTACTGCCTGGCACGGATCCCGGCGCAGGGCGAAACCCGTGGCAACCTCGCTGCAGGTGGCCGTGGCGAAGCTCGCCCGCTAAGCGAAAAGGACCGCTGGATTGCAGCCCAGGTTGGCCCGACACTGCGTGAAAAAGGCCTGTTGTTCGTAGGCCTGGACGTGATCGGTGAGCACCTGACCGAAATCAACGTCACCAGCCCGACCTGCATTCGCGAGATCGACAATGCCTTCGGCACCAATATCGGCGCCCTGCTGATGGATGCAATCGAGCGCAAGCTGGCGGCTCGCTGATCTGCAACAGCCTGTAATAGACCAACATTGCGCTATCATGCGCACCCTGTGAAACCCGCGATGTTGGTCTTTTTGCCATGACACTCCCCAGCGACCTGCCCCCCGAACTCAGCCATAAAGGCGTGCGCGCGGCCGATCGCCTTGGATTTACCCTGTTTGTCGCGGCGTTGCTGCACATCGCCGTGATCGTCGGCGTGGGGTTCAGCCTGGAAGCGCCCAAGCCGGTCAGCAAAACCCTGGAAATCACCCTGTCCACCTTCAAAAGCGAGAAAGCCCCGGAAAAAGCCGACTTTCTGGCCCAGGACAACCAGCAGGGCAGCGGCACGCTGGACAAGAAAGCCGTGCCCAAGACCACCGAGGTCGCCCCTTTCCAGGACAACAGCGTCAAAAAGGTCACCCCGCCGCCTGCCGCCAAACCCGAGCAGCCCCAGGCCGCGCCCAAGGCCGCCGTGACCACCGTGGCACCCGCAGCGAAAAAAGCCCCGAGCCAGCCGCAGAAGGTCAAGACCGAGGCGGCGCCCAAGGCCAGCATTCCAACGTTCGACAGCTCGCAGCTGTCCAGCGAGATTTCCAGCCTCGAGGCCGAACTGGCCAACGAGCAACAGCTGTACGCCAAGCGTCCGAAGATCTATCGCATGAGCGCGGCCTCGACCATGCGCGACAAGGGCGCCTGGTACAAAGAGGACTGGCGCAAGAAGATCGAACGCATCGGCAACCTCAACTACCCTGAGCAGGCGCGCCGGGAAAAGATCTACGGCAAGCTGCGCCTGCTGGTGTCGATCAACCGCGACGGCTCGCTGCATGAAGTGCTGGTGCTTGAGTCTTCGGGCCAGCCGCTGCTGGACCAGGCGGCACAACGCATCGTGCGCCTGGCGGCACCTTTTGCCCCGTTTACCGGTGACCTGGCGGATATCGACCGGCTGGAGATTATCCGCACCTGGAAATTCGCCGAAGGCGACCGCCTGTCCAGCAACTGATCCACAGGGCAACGGTGGGAGCGGGCTTGCTCGCGATTGGATCGCTGCGTTTTAACGTTAAACCGCGCCGCCGGTATCGCGAGCAAGCCCGCTCCCACAAAGACCCAGGAATCTTGATCGCCCAACTTGTCAGTTCACGTTGCCAGCGCCACACTAAGACTCATGAAAAAACACGCGCCGACTTACCTCAAGCATCAATTCCTGATCGCCATGCCCCATATGGCCGACCCGAACTTTGCCCATTCCTTGACCTACATCGTCGAGCACACGGCCAATGGTGCCATGGGGCTGATGATCAACCGCCCGCTGGAACTGAGCCTGGCGGATGTTCTTGAGCAGTTGCGCCCGGAACAACCTTCTTCACCGCTGTGCCAGCATGTACCGATCTTCGGTGGCGGGCCGGTCATGATTGACCGCGGCTTTGTCCTGCACCCGGCCAGCATGAACTTTGACGCCACCGTCGAACTCGACGACGGGCTGGCCCTGAGCACTTCTGCCGATGTGTTGTTCAGCATTGCCGATGGCCGCGGCCCGAACCGCAGCCTGATCTGCCTGGGCTATGCCGGCTGGGATGCTGGCCAGCTTGAAGCCGAACTGGCTGACAACGCCTGGCTGACCTGCCCGTATTCGGCGCATATCCTGTTTGATACCCCAAGCGAGCTGCGCCTCGACGCGGCCGCCAAACACCTCGGAGTGAACCTCAACTTGTTAAGCACCCAAGCAGGCCATTCCTGATGGCCAGCCTTCGTTTATTGCTGGGCTTCGACTACGGCACCCGCTCCATCGGCGTGGCTGTAGGCCAGATGATTACTGGCCAGGCCCGCGAGCTGTGTAACCTGAAAGCCGAGAATGGCATCCCCAAGTGGGAAGAGATCGAAAAGCTGATCAAGGAATGGCAGCCCGACGCGATGGTGGTCGGCATGCCCTTGAACATGGACGGCACCCCGAGCGACTTCTGCGCCCGGGCACAAAAATTTGCCAATCGCCTGAATGGCCGCTTCAATCTGCCGGTTTTTACCCATGATGAACGCCTGACCACCTTCGAGGCCAAGGGCGAACGCCGGGCCCAGGGCGGCCAGCGCGGCAGTTACCGCGACAACCCCGTCGATGCCATCGCCGCCAAACTGGTGCTGCAAGGCTGGCTCGACGAAAACCCGGCGCACTCTCAAGACTGACCCGGCGTTTGTACCATTGACCCGCCTCATTGTTTGCGCCCGCCGCCGCACGTTGTGCTGCGCGGGCCTTTTAAGGAGCCACCATGATCCTGCCTGTTCCCGCTGAACTGATCTCCCAGATGGCCCTTGATCTGAAGGCCCATCTGGCCCGTCGCGGCATCACCGAGCCGCGTTACATCGGTATCCGCACCGGCGGCATCTGGGTTGCCCAGGCGCTGCTCAAGGCGCTCGGCAGCGATGCACCGCTGGGCACGCTGGATGTATCGTTCTACCGCGATGACTTCAGCCAGAACGGCTTGCACCCGCAGGTGCGCCCTTCCGAGCTGCCGTTTGAAATCGAAGGCCAGCACCTGGTGCTGATCGACGACGTGCTGATGAGCGGTCGGACCATTCGCGCAGCGCTGAACGAGTTGTTCGACTATGGTCGTCCGGCCAGCGTCACCCTGGTCAGCTTGCTGGACCTGGACGCCGCCGAACTGCCGATCCGCCCGGATGTGGTGGGCGCAACCTTGTCGCTCAAGCCGAGCGAGCGGGTAAAATTGTCCGGCCCTGCGCCACTGACACTCGAACTTCAAGACCTAGCCCCTTAAGAGACCATTGCGATGACGCCGACTGACACCAAGCGCCCGCTGCAGCTCAATGACCAGGGCCAGCTGCGCCACTTTCTGTCGCTCGACGGTTTGCGCCGCGAGCTGCTGACAGAGATCCTCGACACCGCCGACTCGTTCCTCGAAGTCGGCGCCCGGGCGGTGAAAAAAGTCCCGTTGCTGCGCGGCAAGACCGTATGCAACGTGTTCTTCGAAAACTCCACCCGCACCCGCACCACCTTCGAAATGGCCGCCCAGCGCCTGTCGGCCGACGTGATCACGCTCAACGTGTCGACCTCGTCGGCGAGCAAGGGCGAAACCCTGCTCGACACCCTGCGCAACCTTGAAGCGATGGCCGCCGACATGTTCGTGGTGCGCCACGGCGACTCCGGCGCCGCGCACTTTATTGCCGAGCACGTGTGCCCGCAGGTGGCGATCATCAACGGCGGCGACGGCCGCCACGCCCACCCGACCCAGGGCATGCTCGACATGCTGACCATCCGTCGGCACAAGGGCGGCTTCGAAAACCTGTCGGTGGCCATCGTCGGCGACATCCTGCACTCACGGGTAGCGCGCTCGAACATGATCGCCCTCAAGACCCTGGGCTGTCAGGACATTCGCGTTATCGCGCCGAAAACCCTGCTGCCGATCGGCATCGAGCAATACGGCGTCAAGGTCTACACCGACATGACCGAAGGCCTCAAAGACGTCGACGTAGTGATCATGCTGCGCCTGCAGCGCGAGCGCATGTCCGGTGGCCTGCTGCCGAGCGAAGGCGAGTTCTACCGCCTGTTCGGCCTGACCACTGCACGCCTGGCCGGGGCCAAGCCTGATTGCATCGTCATGCACCCGGGGCCGATCAACCGTGGCGTCGAGATTGAGTCTGCGGTGGCCGATGGCCCGCACTCGGTGATCCTCAACCAGGTGACCTACGGCATTGCCGTGCGCATGGCGGTGTTGTCCATGACCATGAGCGGGCAAACCGCCCAGCGCCAATTCGAACAGGAGAACGCCCAGTGAAGCTCAGCATTCTCGGCGCCCGCGTAATAGATCCGACCAGCCAGCTGGATCAAGTGACTGACCTGCACCTGGAAGCCGGCAAGATCGTTGCCATCGGTGCAGCGCCAGCCGGTTTCACCCCCACGCAAACCATCGAGGCCAAGGGCCTGGTGGCCGCCCCCGGGCTGGTTGACCTTAACGTTGCCCTGCGCGAGCCGGGCTACAGCCGCAAAGGCACCATCGCCAGCGAGACCCGCGCCGCTGCGGCAGGTGGCGTCACCAGCCTGTGCTGCCCGCCGCACACCAAACCGGTGCTGGACACCTCGGCCGTCGCCGAACTGATCCTGGACCGCGCCCGTGAAGCCGGCAACTGCAAGGTGTTCCCGATCGGTGCGTTGAGCAAAGGCCTGGACGGCGAGCAACTGGCCGAGCTGATCGCCCTGCGCGACGCGGGCTGCGTGGCATTTGGCAACGGCCTCAACAGCTTCACCAACACCCGCACCCTGTGCCGGGCACTGGAGTATGCGGCCACGTTCGACCTGACCGTGATCTTCCACTCCCAGGACCGTGATCTGGCCGAGGGCGGTATCGCTCACGACGGCGCGATGGCAGCGTTCCGTGGTTTGCCGGGCATTCCGGAAACCGCCGAAACCGTAGCCTTGGCCCGTGACCTGCTGCTGGTTGAGCAAAGCGGCGTGCGCGCGCACTTCAGCCAGCTGACCAGCGCCCGCGGTGTGGCCCTGATCGCCCAGGCCCAGGCTCGCGGCCTGAAAGTCACTGCGGATGTGGCGTTGTATCAGCTGATCCTGACTGACGAAGCGCTGGTGGATTTCTCCAGCGTTTACCATGTGCAACCGCCGCTGCGCACGCGCGCCGACCGTGATGGCCTGCGTGAGGCCGTGAAGTCGGGTGTGGTGCAGGCCATCTCCAGCCATCACCAGCCCCACGAGCGTGACGCCAAGCTGGCCCCGTTCGGCGCGACCGAACCGGGCATGAGCAGCGTTGAAGTGCTGCTGCCGCTGGCAATGACCCTGGTCGAAGACGGCTTGCTCGACTTGCCGACGCTGCTCAGCCGCCTGAGCGCTGGCCCGGCTGACGCCCTGCGCCTGCCAGCCGGCAAGCTGGCGGTGGGTTCGGCAGCAGACCTGGTGCTGTTTGACCCGGCGGCCTCGACCCTGGTGGGTGAGAAATGGCATTCCAAAGGCGACAACTGCCCGTTCCTCGGCCATTGCCTGCCGGGTGCCGTGCGTTACACGCTGGTGGATGGGCGGATCAGCTACGAAGGCTAAGGCCTGATATGCCCCCTGTGGGAGCGGGCTTGCCCGCGATTCAGGCGCCTCGGTCTTTCTGAAAGACCGGGTTGCACCAATCGCGAGCAAGCCCGCTCCCACCCTCTTGAATATGCTGCTTAACGACGCTCTGCGTTCTTGATCGAGATCTGCTCGTTCAAGGTCCAGAAGTCATACAGGATACCGATCAGGAACAAACCACCGGTAAACAGGTAGATGATCCCCGTGATCCATTTGCCCATGTACATGCGATGTACGCCAAATACCCCCAGAAACGTCAGCAGAATCCATGACACGCTGTAGTCAGTGTCACCTGCGATAAACCGCAAGTCGGCTTCACGGTCCATGCTCGGGATCAGGAACAAGTCGATCAGCCAGCCAATACCCAGCAAGCCCAAGGTGAAAAACCAGATCGTCCCGGTCACCGGCTTGCCGTAATAGAAGCGGTGCGCACCCAGGAAACCAAAAATCCACAGCAAATAACCCAGCACTTTGCTGTGAGTATCGCGCTGTACATCGTCTCGATAGCCGCTCATAAATGCCCTCTTTGCTGCTGATAGAAAAATATTGTGAAGTTTTTTGTGACTTTTTTACTGTCGTGCAAAAGGTAAAAGTGTCTTACAAGAATTGGCGCAAAGCCTTGTACTACCTGACCTGCACCCTCGCCATGCGACAATTTGCCATCACCTTTGCGGAAATTGACCCCACAGTCCACCTGACAAATGGCCTGAGAAAGGACAAAAAAGCTGTTATAAAGTTTCGCGTTTATAACCATTGAGCCCTGCCGAATGCGTCCTATATTCAAGACATGGCTAACCATTTGCCTATTATTGCCACTGGCCGCCCACGCCACCAATCGTGAGCAACACCTTCCTTCGGGCTTCACCGGCTACACCGCAAAGTCATCTGCGGCTGCACCCTATGTTGCCTCTACCAGCAAGACCGTAGCACGTCCTGCCACCAGTAAAGCCCACCGCAAGGCCCCGGGCAAAATGGCAGCGGCGTCCCTGGCTGCCGCCAACAAGCAGAGCAGCACGGTCCTGAGCCGCGCCGTAAACGTGCTGGGCACCCCTTATCGTTGGGGCGGTAGCAGCCCAAGTAAAGGGTTCGACTGCAGCGGGCTGGTCAAATACGCCTTTAATGACGTAGCCGCCGTTGATTTGCCGCGCACCTCCAGTGAAATGGCCAGTGGTCATGGGCAAAAAGTCGAGCGCAAGGACTTGAAACCCGGCGACCTGCTGTTTTTCAACATCAAGAGCCGCAAGGTCAACCACGTTGCCATTTACCTGGGCAACGACCGCTTTATCCACGCTCCGCGTCGCGGCAAGTCGGTGACGATCGACACCCTGCAAAAGCCGTACTGGCAGAGCCACTATGTGGTCGCCAAACGTGTGCTGCCTAAAGAGAAGTCCACACTGCAGGTTGTGCAACGCTAACACCGCTTTTGCTTTTGATGCTGTGGGAGCACCGCCGCTCCCACAGCGTTATCGCTGCCAACTCCCGGCCCCTGCGCTCCAATCTTCGCTCCCTCCCCCGGCGACAGGCCGGCGATATCCATCCCCCCTGCCAATTCCAGTAGAATGCCGCTGACTTTCACAACGGCGGGCTTAAACGAATGTCCACGATAGCAGGCAACATTGCCCAGGTTGAGGCGCGTATCCGTGCCGCTGCACTGGCTGTTCACCGTGATGTAACCAGCATTCATCTACTCGCGGTCAGCAAGACCAAGCCTGCCGCCGCGCTGCGTGAGGCCCATGCCGCCGGGGTTCGCGACTTTGGCGAGAACTACCTGCAGGAAGCCCGCGCCAAACAGGTCGAATTGGCCGACCTGCCCTTGTGTTGGCACTTCATCGGCCCCATTCAATCGAACAAGACGCGTGATATCGCCGAGCATTTTGCGTGGGTGCATTCCGTCGACCGGCTCAAGATTGCCCAGCGTTTGTCTGAACAACGCCCGGCAGACTTGCCGCCGCTCAATATCTGCATCCAGGTCAATGTCAGCGGTGAAGCCAGCAAATCGGGCTGTACCCCGGCAGACTTGCCTGCGCTGGCGGCCGCCATCAGCGCCCTGCCACGCTTGAAGCTGCGCGGCTTGATGGCGATTCCGGAGCCCACTGAGGACCGCGCCGAGCAGGATGCTGCTTTTGCGCAGGTGCGCACGCTGCAAGAGCGCCTGAACATGGGCCTCGACACGCTTTCAATGGGCATGAGCCACGACCTGGAGTCAGCCATTGCCCAAGGCGCCACCTGGGTGCGCATCGGCACTGCATTATTTGGCGCCCGCGACTACGGCCAGGCCTGAAAGGGCCTATCTCATTTTTTATAAGGATCGGTTATGAGCAAAACGCGTATTGCCTTTATCGGCGCCGGCAACATGGCGTCCAGCCTGATCGGCGGCCTGTTGGCCAAAGGCCTGGATGCAGCACAGATCCGCGCCAGCGATCCGGGTGCCGAGACGCGGGCCAAAGTGGCCGCTGAGCATGGCATCGAACTGTTTGCCGATAACGCGCAAGCCATCCAGGACGCCGACGTGATTGTCATTGCGGTCAAGCCACAGGCCATGAAAGCCGTGTGCCAGGACCTGCGCCCGCATCTGCAGCCCCATCAATTGCTGGTCTCGATTGCTGCCGGCATTACCTGCGCCAGCCTGCTCAACTGGCTGGGCAGCCAGCCGCTGGTGCGCTGCATGCCCAACACCCCGGCCCTGCTGGGCAAGGGTGTGAGCGGCCTGTTCGCCACTGCCGACGTCACCGCCGAGCAACGCCAGCAGGCGGAGCAACTGCTCAGCGCCGTGGGCATTGTGGTGTGGGTGGACAGTGAAGCGCAGATCGATGCCGTGACGGCCGTGTCCGGCAGCGGCCCGGCGTACTTCTTCCTGCTGATCGAAGCCATGACCGACGCCGGCGTCAAACTCGGCCTGCCGCGTGACGTGGCCAAGCAACTGGCCGAGCAGACCGCGCTGGGCGCCGCACACATGGCCGTGGCCAGCGATGTCGATGCCGCCGAACTGCGCCGCCGTGTGACCTCGCCAGCGGGCACCACTGAAGCTGCGATCAAATCATTCCAGGCTGACGGCTTTGCCGCCTCGGTCGAAAAAGCATTGAGTGCCGCCGCGCACCGCTCGGCCGAAATGGCCGAACAACTGGGTCAATAAAGGAGCACATGATGTCCGGACTTAATGGCGCTGCCATTTTCGTGATTCAAACCCTGGGTAGCCTCTACCTGCTGATCGTACTGCTGCGGTTTATCCTGCAGCTGGTGCGGGCCAACTTCTACAACCCGCTGTGCCAGTTCATCGTCAAGGCCACCCAGCCGCTGCTCAAGCCGCTGCGCCGGGTGATCCCGAGCGTGTTCGGCCTGGACATGTCGTCACTGGTGCTGGCGATTCTCGTGCAGATGGTGATCTTCGCCGTGGTCCTGACGCTCAGCTACATGTCCTTCAACATTCTGGGCCTGTTGCTGTGGGCGATCATTGGCGTCACCGCGCTGTTCCTGAAGGTGTTCTTCTTCGCCATGATCATCAGCGTGATCCTGTCGTGGGTAGCACCGGGCAGCGTCAGCCCGGGCGCTGAACTGGTCAACCAGATCACCGAACCGGCCCTGGCGCCGTTCCGCCGCTTCCTGCCAAGCATGGGCGGCCTGGATATCTCGCCGATCCTGGCGTTCATGGTCATCCAACTGATCCAGAGCTTCGTGATCCCGCCATTGGCCATGTATGTCGGCATGCCGGTCATGTTGTTCGGCCTGATCTGATGAGCTACTTCCGGTGGGACGGCGAGGACCTGATTCTCGACTGTCACCTGCAACCCAAGGCCAGCAGCGACGAGTTTGCCGGCCTGCACGGTGACCGTCTGAAAATCCGCCTCACCGCCCCGCCGGTAGAAGGCAAGGCCAACGCCCACCTGATGGCCTTCCTGGCCAAGGCGTTCGGCATTGCCAAAAGCCAGGTGAGCCTGATCAGCGGCGAACTCAACCGGCAGAAGCGCGTGCGTTTACATGCGCCGAAAAAACTGCCGGACTTGCCGGGTTTGGTCCGACCCTGAACCTGTGGGAGCGGGCTTGCCCGCGATCCTGGCACCGCAGTCTGTCGACAAACAGCGGTGATGCAATCGCGAGCAAGCCCGCTCCCACCGAGTTTGGCTACAGGTCATAAAATCAGCCCAGACCATTGCTTGCTGCTGCGCCCCCCGCTCATTAGACTTACGCCTCATTTAAATGAGAGCAGGGTCGATGCCAGCTGCCTTTCCCCCCGATTCCGTTGGTCTGGTCGTGCCGCAAACAGCGCACTTCAACGAGCCCCTGGCACTCGCCTGCGGCCGCTCACTGCCTGCCTATGAACTGATTTACGAAACCTACGGCCAGCTCAATGCCACGGCCAGCAATGCCGTGCTCATCTGTCACGCGCTGTCAGGGCATCATCACGCGGCGGGCTACCACAGCGCCGACGATCGCAAGCCCGGTTGGTGGGACAGCTGCATCGGCCCCGGCAAGCCCATCGACACCAACAAGTTCTTCGTCGTCAGCCTCAACAACCTGGGCGGGTGCAACGGTTCTACCGGCCCAAGCAGCCTCAACCCGCAAACCGGTCGCCCGTTTGGCGCTGACTTCCCGGTACTGACCGTTGAAGACTGGGTGCACAGCCAGGCGCGCCTGGCTGACCGCCTGGGCATCAACCAGTGGGCCGCCGTGATCGGTGGCAGCCTGGGCGGCATGCAGGCGTTGCAGTGGAGCATCAGCTACCCGGATCGCCTGCGCCATTGCCTGGCAATTGCCTCGGCGCCCAAATTGTCCGCGCAAAACATCGCGTTCAACGAAGTCGCCCGCCAGGCCATCCTCACCGACCCCGAGTTCCACGGCGGTTCGTTCCAGGAAAAAGGCGTGATTCCCAAGCGCGGCCTGATGCTGGCGCGCATGGTCGGGCACATCACCTACCTGTCCGATGACTCGATGGGTGAAAAATTCGGCCGTGGCCTGAAGAACGAAAACCTCAACTACGACTTCCACAGCGTCGAGTTCCAGGTCGAGAGCTACCTGCGTTATCAGGGTGAAGAGTTCTCCGGGCGCTTCGATGCCAACACTTACCTGCTGATGACCAAGGCGCTGGACTACTTCGACCCGGCCGCCAACTTCGACAACGACCTGGCCAAAACCTTTGCCGGGGCCAAGGCGCGCTTCTGCGTGATGTCGTTCACCACCGACTGGCGCTTCTCGCCGGCCCGTTCGCGGGAGCTGGTGGATGCACTGATGGCGGCGAAAAAAGACGTCTGCTACCTGGAAATCGATGCTCCGCAAGGCCATGACGCCTTCCTGATTCCGATCCCGCGTTACCTGCAAGCCTTCAGCAACTACATGAACCGCATAGAACTGTGAGAACGCCATGAGAGCCGACCTGGAAATCATCCAAGACTGGATCCCCGCCGGCAGCCGCGTGCTCGACCTCGGTTGTGGTGATGGCGAACTGCTGAGCTGGCTGCGCGACAACAAGCAAGTCACCGGCTATGGCCTGGAAAACGACCCGGACAACATCGCCGAATGCGTCGCCAAGGGCATCAATGTCATCGAGCAGGACCTGGACAAGGGCCTGGGCAACTTCGCCAGCAACAGTTTCGACATCGTGGTCATGACCCAGGCGCTGCAGGCCGTGCATTACCCCGACCGGATCCTCGACGAAATGTTGCGCGTCGGCCGCCAGTGCATCATCACCTTCCCCAACTTCGGTCACTGGCGCTGCCGCTGGTACCTGGCCAGCAAGGGGCGGATGCCGGTTTCCGAATTTCTGCCGTACACCTGGTACAACACGCCGAACATTCACTTCTGTACGTTCGAAGACTTCGAAGCGCTGTGCCGCGAGCGCGAAGCACAAGTGATCAACCGCCTTGCCGTAGATCAACAACACCGACACGGGTGGGCGAGCAAGATATGGCCTAACCTGTTGGGCGAGATTGGCATTTATCGTGTCAGCAGTCCTGGCCTTCAGGATCATCAAGTCGCGGTCTAAACCGGCAAGTTCAAGGAGAGTGACAATGGGTCGTATTGGATTACTACTGCTTTCGATGTGTTTTGGCATGCAGGCGTTTGCCGCTGACGGCACCTCTGCCCAGCGTCAGCAGACGTTTGGCGACACAACGGTGTATTACAACGCGTTCCCGTCGACTTTCCTTACGCCGGACATCGCCAACGAATTTGAGGTCACCCGCAGTAAAACCAACGGGGTGCTCAACATCACCCTGAACAAGGGCGGCAAGAACATTGCCGCCAACGTTCAAGGCACGGTGCAGACCGGCGATGCCAAGCCAACGCCGCTGACGTTCCGTCAGGTGGGCAAGAACGGCGAAATCAATTACCTGGCCCAGTTCCCGGTGGCCGGGCCGCAGACCTTCACCTTCAAGGTGGATGTGAAGGCTGGCGGCGCCACCTCTGAAACCCTCCAATTTTCCCAAATGGTCGCTCCAATCGAATGATGAACCTTACGCAACTGGTACTGGCTAGCCACAACGCCGGCAAACTCAAAGAACTTCAGGCCATGCTCGGCGAGTCGGTGCAGTTGCGCTCGATTGGAGAATTCAGCAGCGTCGAGCCGGAAGAAACCGGCTTGTCGTTTGTTGAGAACGCGATTCTTAAAGCCCGTAATGCGGCGCGTCTCTCGGGTTTGCCGGCACTGGCCGACGACTCGGGGCTGGCGGTGGACTTTCTTGGCGGCGCGCCGGGCATTTACTCGGCCCGTTACGCGGACGGCAAAGGTGATGCCGCGAACAACGCCAAGCTGCTCGACGCCCTCAAGGACGTGCCTGAAGCCGAGCGCGGTGCACAGTTTGTCTGCGTGCTGGCACTGGTGCGCCACGCCGACGACCCGCTGCCGATCATCTGCGAGGGCCTGTGGCAAGGGCGCATCCTGCCTGCCGCCAGTGGTGAACACGGTTTTGGCTATGACCCGCTGTTCTGGGTACCTGAGCGCAACTGCTCCAGCGCCGAACTGAGCCCCACTGAGAAAAACCAGCTAAGCCATCGTGCTCGCGCCATGGTCCTGCTGCGTCAGCGTTTGGGCCTGAAATGACCCACGACACACCTCCACAGCCGCTCTATCTGGGCGCGGCTGGCTTTACCCAGCAGGCGCCGCGTGCGCCGCTGAGCCAATTGCCACCCCTGTCGCTGTATATCCATATTCCGTGGTGCGTGCGCAAATGCCCGTATTGCGATTTCAACTCCCACACCGCCAGCCCGGTGCTGCCCGAAGACGAATACGTTGACGCGCTGCTGGCCGATCTTGATCAGGACCTGCACGCGGTTTATGGCCGCGAGCTGAGCTCGATCTTCTTCGGTGGCGGCACGCCAAGCCTGTTCAGTGCGCAAGCGCTGGGGCGCCTGCTCAAGGGCGTTGAGGCGCGCATCCCGTTTGCCGGCGACATCGAAATCACCCTGGAAGCCAACCCGGGCACTTTCGAGCAGGAAAAATTCGTGGCTTACCGCAAGCTGGGCATCAACCGCCTGTCGATCGGTATCCAGAGCTTCCAGCAAGAAAAACTGCAGGCCCTGGGCCGCATCCACAACGGTGACGAAGCCGTGCGTGCGGCCGGCATGGCGCGCCAGGCAGGTTTTGACAACTTCAACCTGGACCTGATGCACGGCCTGCCCGACCAGTCCCTGGACGACGCCCTGAGCGACCTGCGCCAGGCCATCGCGCTCAAGCCGACCCACCTGTCGTGGTATCAGCTGACACTGGAGCCCAATACGGTGTTCTGGAACCAGCCGCCGGTGCTCCCCGAAGACGACACCCTGTGGGACATTCAGGAAGCCGGCCAGGCGCTGCTCGCCGAACATGGCTACACCCAGTATGAAGTATCGGCCTATGCCCAGCCTGGCCGCCCGGCGCGGCATAACCTCAACTACTGGAGCTTTGGCGATTTTATCGGCATTGGCGCTGGCGCCCACGGCAAACTGAGCCATCCTGATGGTCGCATCGTGCGCACCTGGAAAACTCGCCTGCCTAAGGACTACCTGAATCCGGCGAAAAACTTTCAAGCAGGCGAGAAAACCCTTACAGCTGAAGAGCTACCTTTTGAGTTTCTAATGAACGCCTTGCGCCTGACCGACGGCGTTGATTCAGCGCTCTACCCGCAGCGCACCGGTCTGGCACTGGACAGCTTGAGCATTGGACGCAAAGCAGCCGAACAAAGTGGCTTATTGCAGGTCGAACCGTCACGCCTGGCGGCAACCGCCCGGGGCCAGCTGTTTCTCAACGACTTGTTGCAGCACTTTTTGATCTAAGGAACTCGAATGGACTTGGTACTTGACCTGCTTGCCACCGTATCGCGCTGGAGCCGCAGCCATCTCTCGGAGATTGCCCTGGCGTTGATTGGCTGTGTGCTGGTGCTGTTTGGTGCCGACTTCAAGAGCTGGGTCGAGCAGCGTCTGGGCAGCATTGCCGGGGCTTTGCGCGTGCCATTGATGGCATTGCTGTGCCTGATCGGCAGCGGTGCGGCCCTGATCTACGCCACGCCGTGGGTGGAACGCGGGCTGAGCCAGTTCAACAACTACAGCCTGGCGCCGGTGTTGTTGGTGGTGCTGGTGTTGATCGGGGTTGTGGCGGATCGGCGCTGAGGAACACCCAGGATATCTTGTGGGAGCGGGCTTGCTCGCGATACAGGCAACGCGGTGCAGCTGATTCACCGCTGTGATGCCATCGCGAGCAAGCCCGCTCCCACAGATACCGTACGAACTTCACCGACCCCAAAGCAGGGTGAGATCGGTGATTGAAAAACCGCTTACGCCAGTTTTTCGAACTTCAAATCCCACACGCCATGACCCAGGCGTTCGCCGCGGCGTTCGAACTTGGTCACCGGGCGCTCAGGCGGACGTGGCACGCACTTGCCGTCTTCAGCCAGGTTGCGATAACCCGGCGCGACGTTCATCACTTCCAGCATGTATTCAGCATACGGTTCCCAGTCGGTCGCCATGTGCAACACGCCGCCCACCTTGAGCTTGGAGCGCACCAGCTCCGCGAAGGACGCTTGCACGATCCGGCGCTTGTGGTGACGGCTCTTGTGCCAAGGGTCCGGGAAGAACAGCAGCAGGCGGTCAAGGCTGTTGTCTGCCACGCAACGGGTCAGGACTTCGATGGCATCGCAATCGTAAACCCGCAGGTTGGTCAGGCCTTGAGTCAGCACGCCATTGAGCAGCGCACCCACACCCGGGCGGTGAACCTCAACCCCGATAAAGTCCTGTTCAGGCGAAGCCGCGGCCATTTCCAGCAGGGAATGGCCCATGCCAAAACCGATTTCCAGGGTGCGCGGCGCAGAGCGACCGAACACCTGGTCGAAATCGACTGGCGCGTCAGCCAGCGGCAGTACATACAGCGGCGTGCCTTGATCGAGACCGCGTTGCTGGCCTTCGGTCATGCGCCCGGCGCGCATCACAAAACTCTTGATGCGACGGTGTTGGCGATCTTCGCCTTCTTCCGGGATTGGGGTGTCTAGTGATTCAGTCATCAGTGGCTCTTACTTGATCAGACCATCCAGCGGCGAAGAGGCGCTGGCATAGAGTTTTTTCGGCATGCGCCCGGCCAGATACGCCAGGCGGCCCGCCACAATGGCGTGTTTCATGGCTTCGGCCATGATGATTGGATGCTGGGCGTTGGCGATGGCCGAGTTCATCAGCACCGCTTCACAGCCCATTTCCATGGCAATGGTCGCGTCGGAGGCAGTGCCCACGCCCGCATCGACCAGCACCGGAATTTTGGCTTCTTCAAGGATGATGCGCAGGTTGTAGGGGTTGCAAATCCCCAGGCCAGTGCCGATCAGGCCAGCCAGCGGCATCACGGCAATACAGCCCATCGCCTCGAGTTCACGCGCAATGATCGGGTCATCACTGGTGTACACCATCACGTCGAAACCGTCCTTGACCAGAATCTCGGCGGCCTTGAGGGTTTCGATCACATTGGGGAACAGGGTTTTCTGATCGGCGAGCACTTCCAGCTTGACCAGCTTGTGGCCATCGAGCAGCTCACGGGCCAGGCGGCAGGTGCGCACGGCTTCGACTGCGTCGTAGCAACCGGCGGTGTTCGGCAGGATGGTGTAGCGATCCGGCGGCAGCACGTCGAGCAGGTTAGGCTCGCCAGGATTCTGACCGATGTTGGTGCGACGCACGGCAACGGTGACGATCTCGGCACCCGAGGCTTCGATGGCCAGGCGGGTTTCTTCAAGGTCACGGTACTTGCCGGTGCCCACCAGCAGGCGCGACTGATAAGTACGGCCAGCCAGGGTAAAAGGCTTGTCGTTGCGAACGTTGCTCATCGGGAATCCTCTTTAATTATGTGCACTGCGGGGTGAGCGTGACGCGTGTGGCAATACTTAGCCGCCACCGATGGCGTGCACCACTTCGACCTGATCACCTGCTTTAAGTACCGTTTCGGCATGCTGGCTGCGCGGGACAATGTCCAGGTTCAGCTCCACCGCAACCCGACGGCCGGTCAGCTCCTGACGGGCCAAAAGGTCGGCGACGGTCTCGCCGTCCGGTAGTTCAAAGGATTCACCGTTCAACTGAATGAGCATGCGCGACGCTGCCTTCATTTTAAGGGGCCAGCATTCTAGCCCGATCAGTCAGGTCGACCCAAGCCATTCATCTTGCCGGCTCAGCCAAGGCGCCAGGCGGCCAGCCCCAGGCACAACCAGCCGGCCAAAAAGGCCAGGCCGCCAAAGGGGGTAATGATCCCCAGCTTGCTGATGCCGGTCATGGTCAGCAGGTACAGGCTGCCGGAAAAGAGCACGATCCCGAGGGTGAAGCAGATACCCGCCCAGGTCACCAGGCGCCCGGGAAGGTGGGTGGCCAGCAGAGCCACGCCAAACAGGGCCAGGGTGTGGACCAGTTGGTAGGTCACGCCTGTATGAAAAATAGCCAGATATTGCTCAGTCAGGCGGCCTTTCAGACCGTGGGCAGCGAATGCACCCAGAGCAACACCGGTGAAGCCGAAAAAGGCGGCCAGCATCAGGTAAACGCGCAGCATGGGTAACTCCCGTCAGGATCATGGAATGGCGCAGGGTCTGTATAATGGCCCGCTCAACGGGTTCGGCCAAGTCATCCATGCTGCGTATTCTGGTTCATCGCTTTCTCAAGGTCCTGCTCTGGTTCGCAGTGGGCAGCGCATTGCTGGTGCTGGTTTTTCGCTGGGTGCCACCGCCAGGTACGGCACTGATGGTCGAGCGCAAGGTCGAGTCGTGGCTAGAAGGCCAGCCGATTGACCTGCAACGCAGTTGGCGGCCGTGGGATGAAATATCCGACGAACTGAAAGTTGCGGTCATGGCGGGTGAAGATCAGAAATTCCCCGAGCACTGGGGTTTTGACTTCGGCGCGATCAAGGCCGCACTGATCCACAACGAGCAGGGCGGTACGTTGCGCGGCGCCAGTACGCTGAGCCAACAGGTGTCGAAGAACCTGTTTTTGTGGTCTGGCCGCAGTTGGCTGCGCAAAGGCCTGGAGGCCTGGTTTACCGCATTGATTGAAGTGTTGTGGCCCAAGCAGCGGATTCTTGAGGTGTACCTCAATAGTGCGGAGTGGGATGAAGGCGTGTTCGGCGCCGAAGCCGCAGCGCAGCATCACTTTGGTGTGAGCGCGAAAAACCTTTCGCGCCAGCAGGCCAGTTATCTGGCGGCCGTGCTGCCCAGCCCGCTGAACTGGAGTGCCAGCCACCCCAGCACCTATGTCAGCCGCCGCGCCGGCTGGATTCGTCAGCAGATGAACCAGCTGGGTGGCGACAGCTACCTCACCACACTGAACAACTCACGCAAGGCGCCCTGGTCCAGTTAACCCGAAAGCCTGAAAGCCCCTCACCCCAACCCTCTCCCTCCGGGAGAGGGTTGGGGTGAGGGCCAGGGGTTGACTCAGCAATCCGGCTTGTCCGCCGTATACCGCCGCGCCGGGTTTACCGCCGCGCCAAACTCACGCAGTGCCTTGGCGCCAATCAACAGCGGGTAATTGAAGCTGCTGCGGTCAGTCAAATTGACCTCCACGGTGCGCTTGACGTTACCCAGGCACATTTCCAGATCCACCACCGGGCGCCTGGCACTTTCGGGGGTATCCCGGTCTTCATCTTCATCGGCACGGCTTTTGATTTTGCTGATGCGCGCCACCTTGTGTTCATACACTTTGCTGCTTGCGCCTTCGGTGGCCAGCTGGAAGCGCACCCACTCTTCACCGTCACGGGTAAAGGTCTGGATATTTTTGGCCGACAGCGACGCGGTCAAGGCACCCGTGTCCATCTTGGCTTTAAGGGTCTGGCCGATTTCCGGCAATTTTATGTACTCGTAACGCCCATAAAGGGTCGGCTCGGCGGCCATCACCGGCAGCGCCAATACAGACAGCAACGCAAGAACAGACTTCATGCAGGCATTTCCTTTCAAAGAGTTCAGGTTAGACCACGGCGCCGCAGTAGGTTCATAACGCTTGTTTCTGTGGGAGCGGGCTTGCTCGCGATAGCATCACTGCGGCCATATCAGATACACCGGGTTGTCTGCATCGCGAGCAAGCCCGCTCCCACAAAGGCGGGTCATTGATTTGGCGTTCTACGCCAGTCTGCTTATCATGACCAGTCCTTAAACGTTCAAGAGTTGCTTATGCGCCGCCTGCTCACCGGCTGTCTGGTCACCCTGTTATTGCTGTGCAACACCCTGGTCCTGTTCGGGCCGTTGATGCTGTTTGCCCTGCTCAAACTGGCATCGTCGGGGCGCCTGCGCGACTACAATTCGCGGGCGGTGATGTGGATCGCCGAAACCTGGTCCGAAATCGACAAACGGATTTTTGCCCTGTGCCTGCCCACCCAATGGGACATTCGCGGCGCCGAAGGCCTGAGCCGCGAGACCTCGTATCTGGTGATCAGCAATCACCAGTCGTGGGTTGATATCCCCGCCCTGATGCAGGGCCTTAACCGGCGCACGCCGTTCTTCAAGTTCTTCCTGAAAAAAGAACTGATCTGGGTGCCCTTCCTGGGCCTGGCCTGGTGGGCCCTCGACTACCCCTTCATGAAGCGTTATTCCAAGGCCTTTCTGGCCAAACACCCGCAGCTCAAAGGCGAAGACCTGAAGATCACCCGGGCCGCCTGCGAGCTGTTCAAGCGCCAACCGGTGACGATCGTCAATTACCTCGAAGGTACGCGCTTCACCCCGGCCAAACACGCGCAGCAACACTCACCCTATACCTGGCTGCTCAAGCCCAAGGCAGGCGGCGTAGCGTTTGTGCTGGCGGCAATGGGCGAACAGCTGGATGCCGTGCTCGACGTGACCGTGGTGTACCCACAGGCAAAGATTCCGGGCTTTTGGCAGTTGATCAGCGGGCAGGTGCCCAAGGTGATTGTCGATATACAGACCCGCGAACTGGATCCGGAATTGTGGCAAGGCGATTACGAAAACGACCCGGTGTTCCGTGAACAGGTCCAGGGCTGGGTCAACCAGCTCTGGACCCTGAAAGACCAGCGCATCAGCACTTTGCGTGCCGAGCGCGGCTAGCCTTTAAACGCCCCAGGCGCTGCTCAGTTTGCTCAGCAACGAAGTGCTGACGTTCTGGCCCTTGAAGTAGTCCAGCAAGACCGGTGCGAACTTGGCAACCATGCCGTCCTGCATGCCCAGCGCAGTAAAGGCGCTGTTGAGCTGGTCAGTGTTGGCCACGTTGCTCACCGCGCTGGTCGCGGTCTCGGAAACGCCATTGGACTTGCCCAGCAGGCCGCCCAACTGGCTCAGCTGGCCCAGGGCACCGGCGCCGGCCAGCTTGTTGACGCCTGGCACTTGCTTGGTCAGTTCGGAGTAGTCGCTGGAGGTCAGCTGGTTTTTCGCCAGGCTCAACATTGCGCCAATACCGCCCGCCGCCTGCTCAGGCTTGACGCCCAGCTCGTTGACCTTGGTCAGCATTTGCACAGCCTGAGCCGACTTGTCCGTGGTTGCGCCATTGCCGTTGCCGCCCTGCACTTGCGCAGCCACGTTAGCCACGTCGCTCAGGCTGAAACCTGCAAACACCGGGCTCGCTGCCACGGTCATCAATGTTGCCAGTGCCACGCCGCTCAACTTTTTCATCGCTTCAACCTCTAGAACCAAAATGCCGCCCGCATTGGGGCGGTAAAACTATGGGTTTGACCCGAAACCCGGGCAGATGTTCCCAAGTGCCACTATCGGATCAAACGGCCCCCAATCTTAATTGAAAACAGGTGCATCCGCTGAGCCCTTGCCTGCGTATACCGAGTAGCGAGGTGACTCACATGATTGGAACAACCCCACACCCTGAACTACCCTCAACCGACAACTGGTCTGAAGTCCTGGCTTTTTTTGAGGGGAGAACAGCTATTTTAACTGCCAATACCGATTACCTTGAAAAGCTCCTGGCCCAATGTTCATTGGGTAATCGGCGTGCCTTCGAAACCCTCTATCGCAGCGTGGCCCCGCGTTTGTACAGCGTGGCTTTGCGCTGCATGGGGCGCAGCGATCTGGCCGAGGAAGTGGTGCAGGAAAGTTTTGTGCGTATCTGGCACAACGCCTCGCGTTACCAGGCCCATTTGTCGTCACCGCTGACCTGGATGATCACCATCACCCGCAACCAGGCCATCGACCAGTTGCGCAAACACCGCGAATTGCCATTGAGCGACCTGCAGCAGGACGCCGTGGTCGATGACAGCCCCAGCGCCCTCGAACAACTGGGCAGCGCGCGTGAAGCCAGCGCTCTCAATCAGTGCCTGGAAGGCCTCGAAAGCATGCAGCGCCAGAGCATCACCATCGCCTATTTTCATGGGCTGAGCGCCAGTGAACTGGCACAGCAATTGGCCGCGCCCCTGGGTTCGGTCAAATCCTGGATTCGCCGGGGCATGGAGCGACTGCGCAGGTGCCTGGAATCATGAACTATCAAACCCCCGAACGGCGCCGTGCGCTGGCCGCCGACTACGCCATCGGCCTGATGCCGCCCACCGCCCGCAAACGTTTCGAGCATCTGCTGCAAGACGATGCGCCGCTGCGCGCCGAACTGGCGCGCTGGAACACCCACCTCAGCCAGTTGACCGAGCCTTTGCTCGAGCAACCCGTGCCCGACCATGTGTGGCAGGCCATCGTGGCGCGCATCGAGCCGCAAACCCTGCATGTGCCGGCCAGGCGGCCGTTCTGGAGCTGGGTACGCCTGAGTGCGCTGGCCTGTTCCTTGCTGATTGCCTTGACCGTGGGCCTGCTCTACAACCGCGACAGTGTGCAGTACAAGGCCACCCTGCTCAGCGGCACGGCGCAGCCGGGCCTGAGCATCGAGGCCCACAGCGACTACCTGGCTGTGCGGCCACTGGAACTGGCGGCGGTGGATGGCGGCCGCAGCCTGGAGTTGTGGGCGATACCGGTCGAAGGCAAACCGGTGTCCCTGGGCCTGATCCCCCGCGATGGGGATGGCCGGATCACCCTTAGCCAAACCCAGCAGCAATTGATCAGAATTCCGGTGGTGCTGGCGGTCAGCCTTGAACCGCAAGGCGGCTCGCCGACCGGGCAACCGACGGGCCCGGTGCTGTATCAGGGGCCGCTGGCCAGCCTGTAAAAACAATCCACGCACTTGTGGGAGCGGGCTTGCTCGCGATGCAGACAACTCGGTACACCTTAATAACCGAGGTGCTGCAATCGCGGGCAAGCCCGCTCCCACAGGGTTGGTGGTGGTGTTTAGGCCTTGCTGAACATCCGGTGCGGGTCGATCACGAATTTCTTCGGCACACCGGCATCGAACTCGCCATAGCCCCGTGGCGCTTCGTCCAGGCTGATGACTTCTACACCCACAATGTCAGCAATCTTGATCCGGTCCCACATGATGGCCTGCATCAGCTGGCGGTTGTATTTCATCACCGGGGTCTGGCCGGTGTGGAAGCTGTGGGACTTGGCCCAGCCCAACCCGAAGCGGATGCTCAGGCTGCCCTTCTTCGCCGCCGCGTCCACCGCGCCCGGGTCTTCGGTCACATACAGGCCCGGAATGCCGATCTTGCCCGCTACCCGCACCACACCCATCAGCGAGTTGAGCACCGTGGCCGGCGCTTCGTGCTTGACCCCGTCATGGCCGTGACCGCGCGCTTCAAAGCCCACGGCATCCACTGCACAGTCCACTTCCGGCTCGCCCAGCAGTTCGGCGATCTGTTCATGCAGCGGCGTGTCCTTGGACAAGTCGGCGATTTCAAAACCCTGGGCCTTGGCGTGGGCCAGGCGAATCGGGTTAACGTCGCCGACAATCACCACCGCCGCCCCGAGCAAACGCGCCGAGGCCGCAGCCGCCAGGCCCACCGGGCCAGCGCCGGCGATATACACCGTGCTGCCCGGGCCAACGCCTGCGGTAACGGCACCGTGATAACCGGTGGGCAGGATGTCGGAGAGGCACGTCAGGTCGCGGATTTTTTCCATCGCCGCATCGCGATTGGGCAGCTTGAGCAGGTTGAAATCGGCATACGGCACCAATACATATTCAGCCTGACCGCCAACCCAGTCGCCCATGTCCACGTAACCATATGCGCCGCCGGGACGGGCCGGGTTGACGGTCAGGCACACGCCGGTGTTCTGCTCCTTACAGCTGCGGCAGCGGCCGCACGCCACGTTGAACGGCACCGACACCAGGTCGCCGACTTTCAGGTGTTCCACATCGCGCCCGGCCTCGATCACCTCGCCGGTGATCTCATGGCCCAGCACCAGCCCGGTTTGCGCCGTGGTGCGGCCACGCACCATATGCTGGTCGGAGCCGCAGATATTGGTCGACACCACCCGCAGGATCACGCCGTGGTGGATGGGCTTGCCCTGGGGGTTCTGCATCTTGGGGAAAGGAATGCTTTGCACTTCGACCTGGCCATTGCCCAGGTACACCACACCGCGATTGTCAGCCATCGTATTCACCCTTGTTGTTATTGGAGGGATTAACTTGCTGCTTGCAGCTTAGAAGGTGGCGCGGGCTCACAGCACCACCGTACGACCTCCATTTAGGAAAACGCGCCGTTCAATGTGATAGCCCACGCCTCGGGCCAGGGTTTGCGCTTCGATATCGCGGCCCTTGGCGATCAGATCTTCGGGGTAGTGGCTGTGGTCTACCACCTCGACGCCCTGGGCAATGATCGGGCCTTCGTCGAGGTCGTTGTTGATGTAATGGGCGGTGGCGCCCACCAGTTTCACGCCTTTTTCGTAGGCCTGGTGATAGGGCTTGGCGCCCTTGAAACCGGGCAGCAGGGAGTGGTGGATATTGATCGCCTTGCCGTCGAGCTTGCGGCACAGCTCGGGGGACAGCACTTGCATGTAACGGGCGAGGATCACCAGTTCGGCGCCGGTGTCTTCGATTACTTGCCAGACTTTGGCCTCCTGCGCGGGCTTGTTGGCCGGATCGAGGGCGAAGTGGTGGTAGGGGATGCCGTGCCATTGCGCCAGCGGCTCCAGATCGGGGTGATTGGAGACCACGGCCACCACGTCCATCGACAATTGGCCGATACGCTGGCGATAGAGCAGGTCGTTAAGGCAGTGGTCAGCTTTGGACACCATGATCAGCACTTTGGGCCGGTGGTGTGGCGGTGTCAGTTCGAAGGTCATGCCGAACGCGGCGCCGCGTTCGGCCAGGCCTGCGCGAAACTCGTGCTCATCGAAGCCATCTGGCTGGCGGAATTCCACACGGATAAAAAACCGCGCCGAGCGCTGGTCGTCGAAGGAATGGTGTTCAGTGACGTAGCAGCGGTGCTCGAACAGATAACGGGTGACCGCGTCCACCGTGCCCAGCAGGCTCGGGCAGTCGGCGGTGAGGATCCAGGTGTCGGGGGCGCGGCTCATGGCGGGAGTCCTTGGTTGTTGTTGGAATGCGCACTTACAGGTGTGGGAGCGGGCTTGCTCGCGATTGCAGCATCTCGGTTATTCAGATGTACCAAGTTGTCAGCATCGCTGAGCAAGCCCGCTCCCACAGGGGACAGCAGGCGGGTTTACGCTTCCACGCTCAACCCGTATTCCGCCGCCGCATCCTGCAACCATAACCACCAGTAATCCGAAAAGCTGCGGCGGATCAGCAGTTCCCAGGTGTCTTCAGCCGTGTGGCGAATCACCAGCTGCGACTTGGCGAACACCGTGCCCACGGCCTTGCCCACCGGGAAGTTATCCGGGTGTACGTCATAGCTGGTGGACTTCATCAGTACGTCGCGCACGTTCGGCCCGCTCAGTTCCAGCAGCTGCTGCCCACCACTGACATTGACCACCGAAATATGCAGCCCCGCCAGCGCCGCCCGCAATGCTTGTTCTACGGCGAATTCCTGGCCGCCGGGCACAATCAGCAGCCATTCATCGGGGCCCATCCATTGCAGCGAGGTATCAGCGTTGGCCACCAGGCTCAGGGCCACGGGCAGTTCCAGGCCCAGGGCCTTGTGTACGCCTTCGGCAAAGACCGGATCCTTGCCGTCGCCGCGCAGGGTCAGGTGGCCCAGCAGTTTTTTCTCGCGCACAGTCACGCCGGGGTTTTTACGACCCTTGCCAATCAGGCCGGCGAGGTTGGCGTGGTGCAGCGATGACTCGGCTTTGGCGCCCGAACCCGGGCGCTGTTGGTATATGTTGGCTGTGGTCATGAGATCACCCATTCAAATATTCTGCCGGTCGCCTTTCGGGTCGAAGAACACCGAAGACACAATTTCCGCTTCGATCACGCTGCCATCCGCCTGGGGCGAAAACACCCGCTCGCCGATGCGCTTCAAGCCGCCCTTGACCACCCCCATTGCAAACGAATACCCCAGCGAGTTGTGCGCATAGCTGGAGGTCACATGGCCGACCATCGTCATCGGGATCGCCTGTTTGGCGTCGAACACCAGCTGCGCCCCTTCGGGCAGCCATTGGGTCGGGTTAACGGGCTTGAGGCCCACCAGTTGCTTGCGCTGTTCACGCAGGCAGTCTTCACGGTTCATGCCGCGCCAGCCGATCCACGAGAACGGTTTGGTGCGGCCCACGCACCAGCCCATGTTCAGGTCGTCGGGGGTCATGGAGCCGTCGGTGTCCTGGCCCACAATGATGAAGCCCTTCTCGGCCCGCAACACGTGCATGGTCTCGGTGCCGTACGGGGTAAGGTTGTAGGCCTTGCCCGCCTCGACGATTTTTTCCAGCACGCCCATCGCGTAATCGGCCTGGATATTGACCTCATACGACAGCTCGCCGGTAAACGAGATACGGAACACCCGCGCCGGCACGCCCGCCACCAGGCCTTCTTTCCAGGTCATGAACGGGAACGCATCGCGGTCCAGGTCGATATCGGTCACTTCACTCAGCAGCTTGCGGCTGTTGGGGCCGGACAGGGTCAGGGTCGCGTAGTGGTCGGTGACCGAGGTGAAGTAGACCTTCAGCTCCGGCCATTCGGTCTGCTGGTAGATTTCCAGCCATTGCAACACGCGGGCCGCGCCGCCGGTGGTGGTGGTCATGACGAAATGGTTGTCGGCCAGGCAGGCCGTCACGCCGTCGTCGAAGACCATGCCGTCTTCCTTGCACATCAGGCCGTAGCGGGCCTTGCCCACGTCGAGCTTGGTCCAGGCGTTGGTGTAGATGCGGTTGAGAAACTCCCGCGCATCCGGGCCCTGGATGTCGATTTTGCCCAGGGTGGAAGCATCGAGGATGCCGACGCTGTCGCGCACCGCCTTGCACTCGCGCTTGACCGCTGCGTGCAGGTCTTCGCCGGCGCGCGGGAAGTACCACGGCCGCTTCCACTGGCCGACGTCTTCAAATTCAGCGCCCTGCTTCACATGCCAGGCTTGCAGCGCGGTGTAGCGCACCGGCTCGAAGATATGCCCGCAATGGCGGCCCGCTACCGCGCCAAACGTCACCGGCGTGTAGTTGGGACGGAACATGGTGGTGCCCATCTGCGGGATGGTCACGTTCAGCGAGCGTGCAGCGATGGCCAGCCCGTTGACGTTGCCCAGCTTGCCCTGGTCGGTGCCGAAGCCCAGCGCGGTGTAGCGCTTGACGTGCTCCACCGACTCGAAGCCTTCGCGGGTTGCCAGTTCGATGGCCGCTGCGGTGACGTCGTTTTGCAGGTCGACAAATTGCTTGGGCGCCCGCGCCGTGCCTTTTTCATGGGGCACATGGAACAGCGCCAGGGTGGGTTCCTGCAACTGGTTCAGGGCTTTGGGCAACACGCCTTCCACCGCCTTGAAACCCGCTTCACTGGCTGCACGCACGCCGCCTTCAAAGCCATCGGCCAGGCTGTCGCCCAACGGATAAACGCCGTTGATGCCGCCTACGCACACACGCTTTTGCGGGGCTTCGCCGGGGACGAAACCGAGAATGTCTTCGCGCCAGGTCGGCTTGCCGCCCAGGTGCGAGGCCAGATGCACCACCGGGCTGTAGCCGCCCGAGGTGGCCAGCAGGTCGCAGTCCAGCCATTCGCCGGGGCTGGCGACGCTCAGCGCCTTGACGTCAATCGCCGCCACCCGGGCACCGGTTACATGTTTGCTGCCACGGGCTTCGATCACGGCGCTGCCGGTGAGGATGCGGATGCCCTTGGCCCGCGCTTCTTCGACCAGCGCACCACGAGGGTTGCTGCGCGCATCGGCAACGGCGACCACCTGCTGGCCGGCGTCGAGCCAGTCCAGGGCCACGCGGTAGGCGTGGTCGTTGTTGGTGCTGAGCACCAGCTTTCTGCCCGGCGCCACGCCATAGCGGCGCACATAGGTGGACACCGCACCGGCGAGCATATTGCCCGGCACGTCGTTGTTGCCGTACACCAACGGCCGCTCGCAGGCACCGGTGGCCAGCACCACGCGCTTGGCGCGGACCCGATGGATGCGCTGGCGTACCTGGCCGATCGGGGCACGGTCGCCCAGGTGGTCGGTGAGGCGTTCGTGAATGGTCAGGAAGTTGTGGTCGTGATAGCCGTTCACCGTCGCCCGGGGCAACAGGATCACGTCCGGCAGTGACTTGAGTTCAGCGATAACCTTGGCCACCCATTCCATCGCCGGTTTGCCGTCCAGGCTTTCGCGGCTGTCGAGCAGGCTGCCGCCGAATTCTTCCTGCTCATCGGCGATGATCACCCGTGCCCCGCTGCGGGCAGCTGCCAGTGCCGCCGCCAACCCCGCAGGGCCAGCGCCGACGATCAGCACGTCGCAGTGGTGGTTCATGTTGTCGTAGGTGTCGGGGTCGTTCTGGGTCGGGGATCGGCCCAGGCCTGCCGCCTTGCGAATGTACTTCTCGTAGGTCATCCAGAACGACTGCGGGTACATAAAGGTTTTGTAGTAGAAACCCGGCGGCATCAGCTTGCCGCCAACCTTGCCGAGGATGCCCATCACGTCGTTATTAACGTTGGGCCAGCCGTTGGTGCTGGTGGCGACCAGGCCCTGGTACAGCGCCTGTTGCGTGGCGCGCACGTTGGGGATTTGCGTGGCTTCGGTGGCGCCGATCTGCAGCACCGCGTTGGGTTCTTCGGCACCGGCGGCATAGATGCCCCGGGGCCGGGAATATTTGAAACTGCGGCCGATCACGTCAACGCCGTTGGCCAGCAAGGCGGCCGCCAGGCTGTCGCCTTCATAGCCTTTATATTGCTGACCGTTGAAGGTGAAGCTCAGCACTTTGGTGCGGTCAACGCGGCCGCCATTGGGCAAGCGATGGGTCTGGCTCATACTTTTTCTCCCAGCTCGCGGGTAGCCGTGGTGGCCGCTGGCGCCGCCTGTTCAGTGAACTGCGGCTTGCTGCCGATCAAGTAGGTTTCGAGAATTTCGTAAGTCACGGTGTTGCGCGTGGCATTGAAAAACTGCCGGCAACCGGCGACGTGGTTCCACAGTTCGTGGTGCAGGCCGCGGGGGTTGTCGCGAAAGAACAGGTAGTCGCCCCACTCGGCGTCGGTGCAACTGCCGGGGTCGAGCGGGCGCGGGATGTGCGCCTGGCCGCTGGCGTGGAATTCCTCTTCGGAGCGAAGCTCGCCGCAATGGGGACAGAAGATATGCAACATGGGTATTTCTCCTGTTAGTGGGCGACAGCGGCTGCGCCGTGTTCGTCGATCAGGGCACCGGTGTGGAACCGGTCAATGGAAAACGGTGCGGCCAGCGGATGCATTTCGCCCTTGGCCAGGCTGGCGGCAAACACGTTGCCCGAACCTGGTGTGGCCTTGAAGCCACCCGTGCCCCAGCCGCAGTTGAAGAACAGGTTCGGCACCGGGGTTTTCGAAATGATCGGGCAGGCGTCGGGCGTGGTGTCGACGATGCCGCCCCACTGACGGTTCATGCGCACGCGGGACAACACCGGGAACATTTCCACAATCGCCTGGATGGTGTGCTCGATCACCGGGTACGAGCCGCGCTGGCCGTAGCCGACCCAGCCGTCGATACCGGCGCCGATCACCAGGTCGCCCTTGTCGGACTGGCTGATGTAGCCGTGAACGGCGTTGGACATGATCACGCTGTCGATAATCGGCTTGATCGGCTCGGACACCAGGGCCTGCAGCGGGTGCGACTCGATGGGCAGGCGAAAGCCCGCCTGGCGGGCCATGTGTCCCGAGTTGCCGGCCGTGACCACCCCCACGCGCTTGGCGCCGATAAAGCCCTTGCTGGTTTCGACGCCGATGCACACGCCGTTTTCCTTGCGAAAACCGAGCACTTCGGTTTGCTGGATCAGGTCCACGCCCAGGGCATCGGCGGCGCGGGCAAAGCCCCAGGCCACGGCATCGTGACGGGCTACGCCGCCACGGCGCTGTACGGTGGCGCCGATGATCGGGTAGCGGGTGTTTTTCGAGCAGTCGAGGTACGGGATTTCATCCGCCACCTGCTTGCCGTTGAGCAGTTCACCGTCCACGCCGTTGAGGCGGTTGGCGCTCACCCGGCGCTCAGAGTCGCGCATGTCCTGCAGGGTGTGGCACAGGTTGTAGACGCCGCGCTGGGAGAACATGACGTTGTAGTTCAAGTCCTGGGACAACCCTTCCCACAGCTTCATCGCATGTTCGTAAAGGTGTGCCGACTCGTCCCACAGGTAGTTGGAGCGCACGATGGTGGTGTTACGCGCCGTGTTGCCGCCGCCCAGCCAGCCCTTCTCGACCACGGCCACGTTGGTGATGCCGTGTTCCTTGGCCAGGTAGTACGCGGTCGCCAGCCCGTGGCCGCCACCGCCGACGATGACCACGTCATAGACCTTTTTCGGGGTCGGCGTGCGCCACATCTTCTGCCAGTTTTCGTGATGGCTGAGGGAGTGCTTGAAGAGGCCGAAGCCTGAATACCGTTGCATAGGATCTACTCCAAAAACGCGCTCAGCGATAAACCGGGAAGTCTTTGCACAGCGAGGTCACCTGGCGGGCCACATCGGCCTCGATATCGGCATCGCCGAGGTGATCGAGGATGTCGCAGATCCAGCCCGCCAGCTCCGTGCATTGCGCCACCTTGAAACCGCGGGTGGTCACTGCCGGGGTGCCGATGCGCAGGCCCGAGGTGACAAAGGGTGATTGCGGGTCGTTGGGCACGGCATTTTTATTGACCGTGATATGGGCGCGGCCCAGGGCGGCGTCGGCGTCCTTGCCGGTCAGGCCCTGGCGGATCAGGCTGAGCAGGAACAGGTGGTTGTCAGTACCGCCCGAGACCACGTCATAACCGCGCTTGATAAACACCTCGGCCATAGCCTGGGCGTTATCGATGACCTGTTTTTGATAGGTTTTGAAGCCCGGCTCCAGTGCTTCCTTGAAGCACACGGCCTTGGCAGCAATCACGTGCATCAACGGCCCGCCCTGGCCGCCGGGGAACACCGCCGAGTTGAGTTTTTTCTCCAGCGCTTCGTTGGCCTTGGCCAGGATCAGCCCACCACGGGGGCCGCGCAGGGTTTTGTGGGTGGTGGTGGTCACCACGTCGGCATACGGCAGCGGGTTGGGGTACAGCCCGGCTGCGACCAGCCCGGCAACGTGGGCCATATCCACAAACAGATATGCACCGACCTTGTCCGCTATCTGACGAAAGCGTGGGAAATCGAGGAATTTGGAGTAGGCCGAGAACCCGGCAATGATCATTTTTGGTTGATGTTCAACAGCCAGACGCTCGACTTCGTCGTAGTCGATCAAGCCGGTGCTGGTGTCGATACCGTACTGCACGGCGTTGTAGAGTTTGCCCGAGAAGCTGACGCTGGCGCCGTGGGTCAGGTGGCCGCCGTGGGCCAGGCTCATGCCCAGCACCGTGTCGCCAGCATTGAGCAACGCCAGGTACACCGCTGCGTTGGCCGAGCTGCCCGAATGCGGCTGCACGTTGGCGTAATCGGCGCCGAACAATTGCTTGGCGCGGTCGATGGCCAGCTGTTCGACTTTATCCACATGCTCGCAGCCGCCGTAGTAGCGCTTGCCCGGGTAGCCTTCGGCGTACTTGTTGGTCAGGCCGCTGCCCTGGGCTTGCATCACCCGCTGGCTGGTGTAGTTCTCGGAGGCGATCAACTCGATGTGATCTTCCTGGCGCTGGTCTTCGGCGTTCATGGCCGCCAACAAGGCGTCGTCGTAACCCTGGATCTGATCCTGCTTGCTGAACATTGCGTTCTCCCAGCGCCAGCGCGCCTTTTGGTCTCGGTGGGGCTGATGCCCTTTGAGCCAGATGGTAGAGCTGGCGCAGGCAGACCAAATGCCCATGGACGCCACGCAATGGTGCGTTTACGACATGGTTTCCCATAACCCTGTGGGAGCGGGCTTGCTCGCGATACTGGCTGCGAGGTTTGTCTGGCGAAACCGGGCGATGCCATCGCGGGCAAGCCCGCTCCCACATTTTGTTACGGGGCTTTGGGCTATTCTTTTGTAAGGTATTTCCGCACTTCACGTCGTGCCTGTGCACCTGCCTGAATGTTGGATAAAGTGCACCCACACAATTGGACCATGGAACCGGGAAATGACTGATAAGAGCCAACAATTCGCCAGCGACAACTACTCCGGTATCTGCCCTGAAGTCTGGTCCGCTATGGAAAAGGCCAACCACGGCCACCAGCGCTCATACGGTGACGATGAGTGGACCCTGCGCGCCTCCAACGACTTTCGCAAACTGTTCGAAACCGACTGCGAAGTGTATTTCGCCTTCAACGGTACGGCGGCCAACTCCCTGGCGCTGTCGTCCCTGTGCCAGAGCTTTCACAGCGTGATCTGCTCCGAAACCGCCCACGTCGAAACCGACGAATGCGGCGCCCCGGAGTTCTTTTCCAACGGTTCCAAACTGCTGATCGCCCGTACTGAAAACGGCAAGATCACCCCCGAGTCGATCCGCGAAATCGCCCTCAAGCGCAAGGACATCCACTATCCAAAACCGCGGGTGGTCACCATCACCCAGGCCACCGAAGTCGGCAGCGTGTACCGCCCCGAAGAAATCCGCGCCATCAGCGACACCTGCAAGGAACTGGGCCTGCTGCTGCACATGGACGGCGCCCGTTTCTCCAATGCCTGCGCTTTCCTGGGCTGCACGCCGGCAGAGCTGAGCTGGAAAGCCGGGGTGGATGTGCTGTGTTTTGGCGGCACCAAAAACGGCATGGCGGTGGGCGAGGCGATCCTGTTTTTCGACCATGCCTTGTCAGTGGATTTTGACTACCGCTGTAAGCAGGCCGGGCAACTGGCCTCGAAAATGCGCTTTCTCTCGGCGCCGTGGGTGGGCCTGCTGGAAAACGACGCCTGGCTCAAACACTCGCGCCACGCCAACCACTGCGCACAGTTGCTCAGCCAGCTGGTCAGTGACATTCCGGGGGTCGAGCTGATGTTTCCGGTGGAGGCCAATGGCGTGTTCCTGCAACTGTCGGAACCGGCCGTGGCTGCATTGACCGCCAGGGGCTGGCGCTTCTACACCTTTATCGGCAAAGGCGGCGCACGTTTCATGTGCTCGTGGGACACCGAGGAGGCCCGTGTGCGGGAACTGGCAGCGGATATTCGGGAAGTGATGTCAGCTTAATAAAACACACCCGCAATACTGTGGGAGCGGGCTTGCTCGCGATGGCATCAGCGCAGTCGTGGAGACATACCGCGTTGCCTGAATCGCGAGCAAGCCCGCTCCCACAGGGGATGATTGATGGGCGAAGCGTCAGGATTGCCCTAACGTTCGTTCAATCACATCGACCGTGGCGCTGACTTGCTCTTGATAACGGTCGAGTTCCTGTTTGTGGCTCAGTTGCAACTCAATCTGTTGTGAACACAGATTCAGTGCTGCCAGCACCAGCAGTTTGTCCCCGATCAGGCTCGGGTACTTTCTTTTCGTTTCGGCCAGGGCGGCTTTTAACATGACCGTGGCCGCCATCAGGGTCTTTTGCTCCCCCTCCGGCGCCTTGATCGTGTAGTCGTTACCCAGAATCGAGACGACATTTACTCCGTCTCTGTCAAGGCTCATGCGCTGACAGGGCTCGCGCGCTCAACCAGTGCCTGGATGCGGGCGGCGGTCGCGCCTTGCTTTTCTTCCTGTTCCATCAGGGTCAGTTGCAGGCTTTCGTTTTCGTCACGGGCCTGGGCCAGTTCGGTGTTCAGTTGCTCGTTGGCGTCCAGCAGTTCCTGCTTTTGCTGTACCAGGTCGCTGACCAGTTGTTCCAGTTTGCTAAGGGATGACTCAATCATGGTGGTGTTCTCAAGCAGTTTCGAAGGGCGCGTACGATAAAGAAAAGTCACCGGCTAAGCTAGCGGCAACCTTGCTTTCAGACCCCTAAAGACTGTGGTTTGCAACCTTTGTTCCCGGCCGGCTCCCACAAGTGGCCTGCACACCTCAAAACTCAATCCGCACATCGCCTTTCGGCACGCTGCAACACGACAGGATGTAGCCCTCGGCGACGTCTTCATCGGTGATGCCGCCGTTGTGCTCCATCTCCACCTCGCCGCCCAGTTTCAGCACCTTGCATGTCCCGCAAATGCCCATGCCGCAAGCCTTGGGGATCATCAGCCCGAGTTTGGCCGCGGCCGCATGCACCGTCTCGCTTGGGCCCACGCGGATGCTCTTGCCGGAAGCCGTGAACTCCACCTGGTTCAAGTCCGCCACGTCCAGCTCCGGCGCGTCGGCCGCCTGTTCGGCCTGTTCCACCGCCTCGGCCCGCACCTCAGGCGGCGTCGCGCCAAACGACTCTTCGTGATACCGGCTCATGTCGAAACCGTTGCTTTCCAGCAGGCGCTTCACGGCATTCATATAAGGTGTCGGCCCGCAGCAAAACACCTCGCGCTCCATAAAGTCGGGCGCCATCAGGTCGAGCATCTTGTGGTTCAGATAGCCGCGATACCCGGCCCAGGGTTCGCCCAGCCCGTGCTTCTCGCAGATCAGGTGCAGGCTGAAGTTGTCGATACGCGAGGCCATATGCTCCAGCTCGCGGTGGTAAATGATGTCCTTGGGCGAACGGGCGCTGTGGATAAACACCATGTCGACATTGGCGTTGGTGTCGTAGAACCAGCGCGCCATCGACATCACCGGGGTAATCCCGACGCCACCGCTGAGGTACAGCACCTTGGGGCTGGGCGCATCGATGGCGTTGAACAGCCCCACCGGGCCGTGTACCGCCAACTCCTGGCCTTCCTGCAGGGTGTCGTGCAGCCAGTTGGACACCCGCCCGCCGGGCACGCGCTTGATGGTCACCGAGAAGCTGTACGGCACCGACGGCGAACTGGAGATGGTGTACGAGCGCATCACCGGGTCACCGTCAATTTCCAGCTCCAGGGTCACGAACTGCCCCGGCTTGAAAAAGAACAGGATTGGCTGGTCGGCCATAAAACAGAAGGTGCGCACATCCCAGGTTTCCTGAATCACTTTGACGCATCGCACGATGTGTCGGCCATTGGCCCAGGTCTGGGTGGTTACCGGGTTCAGAAAGCTGTTGGACATGCGCTTCTCCACGGCCGACAGCCGGCCTCTTGCTGGCGATTCTGCGCATGCCCCGAAGCGGCCATTTATCTATTCGCGACATCCACATACTTATCGCGACCAGCCCCTGAGAGCAGGCGCTTGCGCGTCGGGAACAGATTGGGCCATGTCGCCCGCAGATATGGCCCCGGCGCACTTCGAACGCACACTCAGCGCCACTCACTATGTGTATTGCTTTGCCTTGCGTCGCACCCCTGATCAGCCACTTTAAGGCCACACCGAATGGCCATGAGGACTACAACGATGGACGTCACCGCAAACCTGAGCCTGGGCGATCCACTGGAACCCGCACGCAAGGCCACCGCCGAGATGCTGCAGAACCGCGAGCGCACCTATTCGCTGCCGCAGCCGTTCTATAACGACGAACGACTGTTTCAGATCGACATGCAGGAAATCTTCCAGAAGGAGTGGCTGATTGCAGGCATGACCTGCGAGATTCCGGCCAAGGGTAACTTCCTGACCCTGCAGGTGGGTAACAACCCGATCATCGTGATCCGCGGCGCCGAAGGCCAGGTGCATGCCTTTCATAACGTGTGCCGCCATCGCGGCTCGCGGCTGTGTACCAGCGAAAAGGGCAAGGTCGCCAAACTGGTGTGCCATTACCACCAGTGGACCTACGAGCTGGACGGGCGCCTGCTGTTTGCCGGCACCGAGATGGGCGCCGATTTCGACATGAAGCAATACGGCCTCAAGCCGGTGAACGTCAAAACGGCGGGCGGCTACATCTTTATTAGCCTGGCCGAACATCCGCCGGCCATCGACGAATTCCTGGCCACCCTGAACCACTACATGGAACCCTATGACATGGAAAACACCAAGGTGGCGATCCAGACCACCCTGGTGGAAAAAGCCAACTGGAAGCTGGTGCTGGAAAACAACCGCGAGTGCTACCACTGCAATGCGTCGCACCCCGAGTTGCTCAAGACCCTGCTGGAATGGGACGACGTGACCGACCCTCGCGCCGACCAGGCATTCAAGGATCACGTCGCGGCTTCGGCCGCCGCCTGGGACGCCGAAAAAATCCCCTACGCCCACGCCAGCTTCGGCCTGCGCAACCGCATCGTGCGCATGCCACTGCTCAAGGGCACCGTATCGATGACCCTGGATGGCAAGCAAGGCTGCGCAAAGCTGATGGGGCGCATCAAAAACCCGGACCTGGGCTCGATGCGCATCCTGCACTTGCCCCACTCCTGGAACCACTGCATGGGCGACCACATCATCGTGTTCACGGTGTGGCCGATCAGCGCGCAAGAAACCGTGGTCACCACCAAGTGGCTGGTGCACAAAGACGCAGTCGAGGGTGTGGACTACGACGTGGAACGCATGCGCAAGGTCTGGGACGCCACCAACGACCAGGACCGCCGGCTGGCAGAAGAAAACCAGCGCGGCATCAACTCGATCGCCTACCAACCAGGGCCGTATTCGCAAACCTATGAATTTGGTGTGGTCAACTTTGTGGACTGGTACAGCGAACGGTTGCTGAACAACCTGGGGGCGGCGCCGGCGGCGTACCTCAAAGGGGTGGTTGCTCAATAAATACCATCAACCTGTGGGAGATTATCTGGACAGGGGGCAATGCATCAAATACGCCTCACCCGTCACGCGGATCAACGGGTGGGGCGTTATCTGGCAGGTTTTAACGATCTCGAACCCATGACGCTCATAAAAGCGCCGTGCTCCTGTGTTGGCGGCATAGTCGATCAGGCTCAGGCCCTCGACACCCAGGTCGCGGCAGCGCTCGCGGGCCTGTTGCAAAAACTGCTGGCCCAACCCAAGGCTGCGCCAGCCCTCATGCAGGGCCAGGCTTGAGATATACAGCGTGTCCGGGATTTCCATGTCGGCGTAGGGCGCCAGCACCGGGTCGGTCTCAGGCTGAGCCTCTGGGTCATGGCGCATCACAAAGCTGTGCATCATGCCGATCACCCGGCCCTCGGCCTCGGCCTCGGCGATCAGGCAGTTCTCATACGAGAAAATCACACCTTCGCGGGCATACCGCTGCTCACCCACGTCCAGTAGCGACTGCCCCGGTTGCGCGATCTGGCTCCAGATGTAGTCAGCACAACCTTCGGACGATATCTGAAACAAACGGGCAATTTCTCGCGCATCGGCACGCACGGCTGGACGAAATAGAACGGTCATTCACTTCACTCCACAGGTGATCGGGCGCTCTTTTTAGCCCAGCCTCAAGAGGGGCAACAACTCAAAGGCGAGGGAACATTATTTCCAGGCATTACCATGTACTGATCATTTATTGAGCAGCGCGCTATACCCCGCGCAATCAAAGGGCCGCAGCCCTCCGCTAACAACTTGTCCACAGGCACACCCACAGCAATTGTGGGGAAGTGGACAAGTCATCCCGATAATCACGATTGAACGTTTTTTGTACAACACCCTGAAAGCCACGATTTTAAAGGCCTGTAGCCAGCCGCGAACACCTTATCCACATATCCACCAACAGAGATTGTGCGCAACTTATGCACTGGCCGCACAGACTGTGGAAAACCGCGCAAGCAACCGATTATTCAGGGGTTTAAAGGCTGGCCAGTGGATAAAACAGCAGATTGATCGTTTTTTGATCAGAACCTTGCAGCGCCCGGTTTATATGGCTTACGGACGATAGCAAACAACTTATCCACATAAGCGCTAACAGACTTTGTGGGCAAGTGTCAGCGCACCACACCTTCTTCAATCAACAGCTTCAAAATGGCCTGGGCACCCTCTTCGGCACCGATGCCCTTGAGCACTTGCCCGGAACCGCCAGCGGACTTGGCCGTAGCGGCTTTCATACGGTCGGCGCCACTCTTGGCCTTGATCACCTTCAAGCGCTTGGGCCGTGGTCGCGCAGGTTGCAGGCTCCCCGTTGTGGATAACTCATCGGCGACGATTTCAACCACTTCGGCGTTGACCAAACCCCGCGTGGCAGGGCCGTAGGCGCTTTGCCGCGCCTTGGGAGCAGCGTTATCCACAGTGACCAGAAACGGCAGCCGCACCTGCAGCCGGCGTCGTTGGCCCCGGGGCAAGGCTTGCAGCACCTGCGCCACGCCGTTGTGGACAGATTCGATCTGCGCCACGCCCACCAGCAGTGGCCAGCCCAGCTCCTCGGCCAGCAGGTACGGGAGCATGCCCGAGCCTTCGCCGGTTTCGGCCTGGCTGCCGGTGAGCACCAGTTGCACACCGGCCTCGCGGATGTAATCGCGCAACACCGGCACGGCATCGGCGCCGTCCGCTTGTTCCAGCACATGCAGTTCGTCCAGGCCCATGCCCAGATAGGCGCGCAAGGCCGGCTCATGGGGGTTGCCCGCATGCAGCACATGCAGATTGTCCCCAACCAGCTCCAGGCCAAGCTCGACGGCACGCGCGTCCTGCTCGGCGCGACGGGTGCGGCCTGAAGCGGGATGGGCGCCGATTGAAACCAGTGCAACGGTGGCGATGGTCATCTATAAATCTCCAGACTGAACTCAATCCTGTGGGAGCGGGCTTGCTCGCGATGGGATCACTGCGGTGGATCAGGCAGACCGGGTAGCCTGAATCGCGGGCGAGCCCGCTCCCACAGAGGTTGCGTTGCGCCAGTTATCCACAGCCACGATCAGCGCTTCAAGCACCGCCGCCCCGTCACCGATGACCGACAAATCAGCGCGTTTGATCATGTCGCAGCCCGCATCCTGGTTAATCGCCACCACCTTGTCGCACGCGCCAATCCCTTGCAGGTGCTGGATCGCACCGCTGATGCCAACCGCCACATAGACCCGCGCCGTAACCCAGGTGCCACTGGCACCCACCTGCCGGTCACGACCCATAAAGCCGTCATCCACCGCCACCCGCGACGCACCTTCGGTGGCGCCCAGTGCCGCCGCCGCCCTGTGGAAAAGCGCCCAGTCTTTAACCCCGTTGCCGCCGCTGAGGATAAATTCGGCCTCGGCCATAGGTACTGCGGCCGGGTCGACCTCCACCGCGCCCAAATCCTCGATCCGCGCCAGGCACGGCACGACAGCTGTGGATAACTGCACCACCAAGGCTTCATGACGGGTTTCACTGACCGGCTCGGCGCATTCGGCCGTCGCCAGAATCAACCGGCGCAGCGGCTGCGCCAGATCCTGCAGGCCTGCCCCGGCACGGCCGATACAGGCGCCGTCCTTGACCTGCCACACCCGCGTAGCCGGGCGCTCGCCCAGGCTGGCGGCAAAGCGTCGGCCCAGTTCACCGCCCCCCGTGCGGCTGTCAGGTAACAGCCAGTGGCGCGGCGCAAACTGGTTATCCACAGCGCGCAAACCCAGCACCCGCTGCTCCGGTGCATAACCCTTACTGTCGAGCAGCAACAGTCGATCCACCCCGGCCGTGGCAAAGGCCGTTTCCTTGCACTCGCCAAACACCACGGCCAATACGGCGCCATCGCTACCCGCCAATTGTCGGGCCAGCCCGAGCAAATCGCGGTCGTGACTGCTCAGGCGGCCGCCGACCATGTCCGGCACCACGGCGATATGAAAAGCTGCAGCCGTGATCTGATGCAGTGGCAATTGCACCTCGGCCTGGGCCGAACGCTTGCTCGCCCCGCCCTGCTGCGCACCGCTGCGGTCTATGCGCTTGATGCCATTGGGGCCAATAAAGCCCACACCGTGGACGTTTTTGCGCATTACGCCATTGGGTCCCATCCAGCTCTGCTGCGCGGGTTGCATGGCCGCGTGCAACGGATGCAGACGGTTGCGGGCGATCCACTCGGCACGCGGGTCGCGGCGAATAATGTCACTCATGCGATCACCTCAGCTTCAGGGCGCCGGGCCGGTTTGGCCGCAGCTGAGTCTTCAATCAGCGCATCGGCCACCAGTTCGGCGATGTCCTTGATTTGTGGACGGGGCTCGACCACCCCTTCGAGCATCGCCGTGCATTGCGGGCAACCTACCGCTACGCGTTCGGCGCCCGTCTCGCGGATGTCTTCCATACGCATGTCGGGAATTCGCTGTTTGCCGGGGATGTCGGTAATCGGCGCGCCGCCACCGCCACCGCAGCAACGGGAGCGAAAGCCCGAGCGCTGCATCTCTTTGACCTCAATGCCCAGCGCACGCAACACCGCACGCGGCGCCTCGTATTCGCCGTTGTAGCGGCCCAGGTAGCAGGGGTCGTGATAGGTCACGCTGCCGCCCGCGTCCGCAGCGAGATTGAGCAGGCCGGCACTGATCAGCTCGGCCATGTAAGTGCTGTGATGTTGCACAAGGTATTCACCGCCAAAGGCGCCGTATTCGTTTTTAAGCACATGGAAACTGTGCGGGTCGCAAGTGACGATGCGCTGGAAGCGGTACTGCGCCAGGGTCTGGATATTGCGTTTGGCCAGCGCCTGAAAGGTCGCTTCATCGCCCAGGCGCCGGGCCACGTCGCCACTGTCGCGCTCTTCCAGGCCCAGCACGGCAAAGTTGACCCGCGCGGCCTTGAGCACTTTGACAAAAGCACGCAAGGTCCGCTGGTTACGCATGTCGAAGGCACCGTCACCGACCCAGAACAGCACGTCTACGGCGGGCTTGTCGCGCATCAGGTCAAGGCTCAGGTCTGCTGCCCAGTTCATCCGCCCGCCGGGGGCAAAACCGCCGGGGTTATCGGTGGCGATCAGGTTATCCAGCACCTGGGCACCGTTGTTCGGCGTCGCGCCTTTTTCCAGGGTCAGAAAGCGGCGCATGTCGACGATGGCGTCCACATGCTCGATCATCATCGGGCACTCTTCAACGCAAGCACGGCAAGTGGTGCAGGACCACAGCGTGGCGGCATCGACCAGGCCGTTGACGATCGGCTGGTGCGGGTTGCCGCCATGTTCACCAATCGGTTTGCCGGGGTACGGGCTACCCGCAAAATGGGCATCGGTGCCACCCGCCAGCCCGACCACCATGTCCTGAATCAGCTTTTTCGGGTTGAGCGGCTGGCCGGCGGCGAAGGCCGGGCAAGCGGCTTCGCATTTACCGCATTGCACGCAGGCATCAAAGCCCAACAGTTGGTTCCAGGTGAAGTCCTTGGGTTTTTCCACCCCCAAAGGTGCGGTGCGGTCGCTCAGGTCCAGCGGCTTTAGGCCCGTGGAGCGGCCACCGCCAAAGCGTTCGGCGCGACGATGCCAGGCCAGGTGCAGGGCACCGGCGAAGGCATGTTTCATCGGCCCGCCCCAGGTCATGCCAAAAAACAGCTCGGACACGCCCCACAGCACACCAAGCGCCAGCACCGCCGCCAGCGCCCAGCCGCCAAAGCCTTCGGGCAACACACCGGCCACCGGCAGGGTGAGGACAAAAAAACTCGCTGAAAACACCAGCAGGCTTTTCGGCAGGCGCATCCACGGGCCTTTGGACAGCCGCGACGGCGGGTTGAGGCGACGCTTGAACACAAACAGCGCGCCCACGAACATCAGCGCCGTGGCCAACAGCAAGACATAGCCGAGGATGCGGTTATGCAAGCCCAGGCCATGCACCAGAATCGCCAGCACGGCCGCCAGCACAAAGCCGCCAGCCGTGGCGACGTGGGTATTGGCCATGTATTTGTCGCGGGCAACCACATGGTGCAGGTCGACCATATAGCGCCGGGGCATGGCCAGCAGCCCGCCAAGCAGATCGACCCTGGCCGGGCGGCCACGGCGCCACATGTTCATACGGCGCACGGCGCCCACAATCGCCAGGGCGAGGGCGGCGAACAGCAGGAGGGGAAGAACGATATTGAGCATGGTGAAGCTCCCAAAGACCAGGCAGTTCTGATGTGGGAGCGGGCTTGCTCGCGATTCTGGCGACGCGGTGCATCAACAGCACCGCGTGATCGTTTATCGCGAGCAAGCCCGCTCCCACATTGGTTCGGTGTCGGGTCAAAAATCCTTGCACAACCGCAGCGCGTCATAGATCGCTGCATGCACATTGCGCTGGGCCACGCAGTCGCCGATACGAAACAGCAAGTAGCCGTCCCCCGCTTCGCTCAAACAAGGCTGCGGCTTGATCGCAAACAGCGCTTCGACGTCGATCTGGCCCTTGTTGCGCGAGTCCGGCTTGAGCCCGTAATACAGCTCTTCGTCCGGGCGCACGCCGTTTTCAATGATCACCTGATCGACCACCCGCTCCTCCCGGGTGCCGGTGTATTCGTTCTCCAGTACCGCAATCACCTTGTCGCCTTCGCGGTAGACCTTCTCCAGCATCATGTCGCCGGTCATGATCACTTCCTTGGGGTACAGGCTGCGGTAGTAGGTGGGGAATGACGTGCCGCCAATGGCCACGCCGGGCTTGGTGTCATCGGTGACGATCTCGACCTGCGCACCTTTGTCCGCCATATAGTCGGCCACCGACATGCCGGTAAATTCGCAAATAGTGTCGTACACCAGCACGTTTTTGCCCGGCTCCACCTTGCCGTCGAGCACATCCCAACTGCTGACCACCAGCCCTTCGGCCGCACCCCAGTGTTCGTTCTGCTCCACAAACGGGTGCCCGCCCACCGCCAGCACCACGATGTCCGGGCGCAGGTCCATGATCGTCGCCGCATCGGCCGCGGTGCCCAGGCGCAGGTCAACGTTCAGGCGCGCCAGTTCCAGTTGAAACCAGCGGGTGATGCCCGCCATCTGATCACGCTGCGGCGCTTTGGAGGCGGTAGTGATCTGCCCGCCGATGGCGTCCTTTTTCTCGAACAGGGTCACGTCATGGCCGCGCTCGGCGGCCACACGCGCCGCTTCCATCCCCGCAGGCCCGGCGCCGACGATCACCACCTTGCGCTTGGCCCCGGTGGATTTCTCGATAATGTGCGGCACGCCCATGTACTCACGGGAGGTCGCGGCGTTCTGAATACACAGCACGTCCAGCCCCTGATACTGGCGGTCGATGCAGTAGTTGGCACCCACGCATTGTTTGATCTGATCGACCTGGCCCATTTTGATCTTGGCGATCAGGTGCGGGTCGGCGATATGGGCGCGGGTCATGCCCACCATATCGACGTAGCCGCCTTCCAGAATCCGCGTGGCCTGGTTCGGGTCCTTGATGTTCTGCGCGTGCAGCACCGGGGCCTTGACCACTTCCTTGATGCCGGCGGCCAAATGCAGGAACGGCTCCGGCGGAAAGCTCATGTTCGGGATCACGTTGGCCAGGGTGTTGTGGGTGTCACAGCCCGAGCCGACCACGCCGATAAAATCGAGCATGCCGGTGTCGTCGTAGTACTTGGCGATTTGCTTCATGTCCTCGTGGCTCAGGCCATCGGGGTGAAATTCGTCGCCACACAGGCGGATGCCCACGCAGAAATCCGGGCCCACTTCGGCGCGCACGGCCTTGAGCACTTCAAGGCCAAAACGCATGCGGTTCTCAAAACTGCCGCCCCATTCATCGGTGCGTTTGTTGACGCGCGGGCTCCAGAACTGGTCGATCATGTGCTGGTGTACCGCTGACAGTTCCACGCCATCCAGCCCGCCTTTTTTGGCGCGCCCGGCGGCGCTGGCATAGTTGCCGATCACCCGCCAGATCTCCTCGGGCTCGATGGTTTTGCAGGTGGCGCGGTGCACCGGTTCACGCACGCCGGAGGGCGACATCAGGGTCGGCCAGTTGAAACCGTCCCAGCGCGAGCGGCGGCCCATATGGGTAATCTGGATCATGATCTTGGCGCCATGCTTGTGCATGGCGTCAGCCAGGTTCTGGAAGTGCGGGATAATGCGGTCGGTGCTCAGGTTGACCGAACTCCACCACTCTTGCGGGCTGTCGATGGCCACCACCGACGAGCCGCCGCAAATCGCCAGGCCGATACCGCCCTTGGCTTTTTCTTCGTAGTACTGCACATAACGCTCAGTGGTCATGCCGCCATCAGTGGCATACACCTCGGCATGGGCGGTGCTGAGCACACGGTTGCGGATGGTCAGTTTGCCGATTTGAATCGGCTCAAACATTGCTTCGAACGCCATATCCCGATCCTCGACTTACAACGGCTTGACGATAAACAGGCCGTGGTCGTGGCCTTCTTCCGATCCGCTATAAACCTGTTCTGCCACGGTGCGGATGTTGCTGCCACGGGCGTGCAGGATCTGATCCATTGCCCCGGCAAACCAGCCCGTGAACATGTAGTCGACCTTGCGCCCGACCTTGCCGTACACATAGACAAAACAGGAGTGTTCCAGCTTGATGGTGGCGGTGCCTTTGTCGAGATCGATGTCCTGAATGGTGAACAGGCCCCAGCCGCGCTGCGACAGACGTTTCATGTAGTGCTCGAACACCGCGACGCCTTCAAGGCCGTGGCATTCAGCTTCTTTTTCGCACCAGTGCCAGGCGGATTTGTAGCCGGCCTTGTAGAGAATGTCGGCGTAGGCGTCGGCGCCCAGGACTTCTTCGATGCCCATGTGGTTATTGACGAAAAAGTGGCGCGGCACATAGAGCATCGGCAGGGCGTCGGAGGTCCAGACACCGGTTTCGCTGTCGACTTCGATAGGCAATTGCGGGGCGATTTTAGCCATGAGTACAACTCCAGAAGATGATCAAGTCCCGTAGCAGCTGCCGAAGGCTGCGTTCGAGCGCGAAGCGGTCGTAAAACCGGTCACCGCGCCTTCACAGGCAAAATGTGCAATATGGGTTTGCGACTGCTTCGCAGCCGGACGCAGCCTTCGGCAGCTGCTACGCAAAAAGTGCCTTGGCGTTATTCGCCCCACACATCCTTGAGCACGTTGACCCAGTTCTCACCCATGATCTTGCGCACCACGCGCTCGTTATGGCCGCGCTTGAGCAGGGTTTCGGTGAGGTTGGGGAACTCGCCCACGGTGCGGATGCCCAGCGGGTTGATGATCTTGCCGAAGCTGGTCAGGCGGCGGGCGTAGCCCTTGTCATGGGTCAGCATTTCAAAGAAATCCTGGCCGTGGCCCTGGGTGAAATCGGTGCCGATACCAATCGAGTCTTCGCCGACAATGTTCATGGTGTATTCGATTGCTTCGGCGTAGTCGTCGATGGTCGAATCGATGCCCTTGGCCAGGAAGGGCGCGAACATGGTCACACCGACAAAGCCACCGTGGTCGGCAATAAACTTGAGTTCGGCGTCGGATTTATTGCGCGGGTGCTCTTTAAGACCAGACGGCAGGCAGTGGGAGTAGCAGACCGGTTTTTTCGATTCCAGGATCACCTCTTCCGAGGTTTTCGAGCCGACGTGAGAGAGGTCGCACATGATCCCGACACGGTTCATTTCAGCCACCACTTCGCGGCCGAAACCCGAGAGCCCGCCATCGCGTTCGTAGCAGCCGGTACCCACCAGGTTCTGGGTGTTGTAGCACATCTGCACCACGCCAACGCCGAGCTGCTTGAAGATCTCGATATAGCCCAGTTGGTCTTCAAAGGCATGGGCATTCTGGAAGCCGAAGATAATCCCGGTCTTGCCCTGCTCTTTCGCCCGACGGATGTCAGCAGTGGTCTTGACCGGGATCACCAGGTCGCTGTTGTCACGAATCAGGGTCTGGCTGGCGACGATATTGTTGATCGTGGCCTGGAAGCCTTCCCACACCGACACGGTGCAGTTGGCTGCGGTGAGGCCACCTTTGCGCATGTCTTCAAACAGTTCGCGGTTCCATTTGGCAATGATCAGCCCGTCGATAACGATGCTGTCTGCGTGCAACTCGGCTGGGCTCATCAGGCGTCCCCTTATTGGCGTTTGCTGCGCCGAATCGTCTGCCGGCGCTATTGGGGCCAGCATAGGCTCGGGGTCAAAAGCAGCCGGGTGCAAAAGCGACAGCGCAATTGCCGAAAGCGTCAAACCACGACAAAGCGTGGCAGCGGCAAAATCATGACCTGCGCGCCGTGGCTGTTCTTTGGCCCACGCTTGAGCCAGAATCGGCGCCAACTATGGATTAGGAAGCGGCAATGAAATCGATTCTCCTGGCCTTGGCATTGATCACCGGCGGCGCCCATGCAGCTGAAAATGCCGACTACAACCCGTGCGACGCGGTGGAAAACGACCGGCAGACCCTGGCGTGCTCGGTGTTCAGCAAAAATGCGGCCGAGCAGCTGTTGAGCGAAAACTACGAAGCCCTGCAGGAGCGCATGACTTCGCTGTACGGCAGTAACGCCACCCAGCTCAATAACATCCTGAGCAAGATCAAGACCGCCCAGGCCTTGTGGCTGCACCAGCGCGACGCCGATTGCGCAATTGCCGTGTTCCCCGCGACCGCCGGTACCGAAGCGTTCAACATCGCCCAGAACGACTGCATGGCGCGCATCAGCGACGACCGTTCGGAGTTTCTGGAATCGATCGGTCAGGACTGACCACTTTATTGTGTGGGAGCGGGCTTGCTCGCGATGCAAACCACCCGGCCTGTCAGTTGAACCGTGGTGATGCCATCGCGAGCAAGCCCGCTCCCACAAAAAAAGATTCAACTAATCAACCAGGGTTTTTATGACTATTTGCGGTATCGAAATCAAAGGCAGCGAAGCCATTTTTGCCCTGGCCGGCCCCGGCCTTGAGCATGTGGCTGTCGCGACCAAAAAAATTGCCCTGGACGATGATGACGAGGCCGCCAACATCAAGGCCTTCGCGGCGCAGCTTGCAGCCTTTGTGAAAAGCAACGGCATCACCCGTATCGCCATTAAAAAGCGCAGCAAGAAAGGCGAGTTTGCCGGTGGCCCGACCACGTTCAAGATCGAAGGCATCATCCAGTTGCTGGACGATTGCGACGTGCAGTTGCTGTCCCCGCAAACCCTCAACGCGCAATTCAAAAAGCACGCGTTCGACCTGCCCGCCTCGCTGAACAAATACCAGCATGAAGCGTTCAAGGCGGCGTGTGCGGCGTTGCTCAAAGGCTAAAAAAGCCCCGAACCTGCCGTGACAGATTCGGGGCCAAGCGTGTGATGCAGGACGGTGACCAAACCATCGAGGATGTTACTGCCCCCAGTGTGCCCAACCCTGCGCCGGGCACTTAGCCAAAAACGACCTGCAGTTAGGCATGCAGGACATCTCGCCCAACCGTCCTTGCCCCTTGGCTCAAGCCCCACCAGAATCAAACTTCGATCGCGCTTTGTAGAAGGATAAAAAGTCATGATGCACGCGGATTTGATTGATGAGCAGGATCTGGTTGGCCAACTGCGCTCACTGGGCTTTGAAGTGTCAGGCACGGCGGAGCAGGCTTGCACCGCGGCAGTGTGCGGGCTGAACGAGACCAATGCCCGCGCACTCAAGGGGCTGGTCGAAAAGCTCTACACCGGCAGCGCAACCATCTTGCCTGCGGTGCGCGAGGCGATTGACCGCCAGTTGCTTCCGGGCCTGGCGCAGTTCAAGCAGAGCAAGGCCGGGTAAGACAAGAGCAAAATCCCCTCACCCCGCCCTCTCCTGTAGGGAGAGGGTCAGGGCGCTTTTGCCTGTTAAATTCTCACACTGGCAAACGTCGACTCATTGCGCGCCTGGTTCAACGCCGACATCGGCCCGGCCAGCGGCGCCAGCAACAACGACTGCGGGATCTGCACCAGGGTGGTCTGCTGCGCGGTGTTGGAACCCACGCGCTCGTCCCGTGGCGGAATGCCAAAGTATTCGCGGTAACACTTGGAAAAGTGCGGCGTGGACACAAACCCGCACACCGCCGCCACTTCGATAATCGACATCGGCGTTTGCTTGAGCAATTGCCGCGCACGCACCAGGCGCAATTTCAGGTAATAGCGCGATGGCGAACAATGCAGGTACTTCTGAACAGGCGCTCCAGCTGACGCCGTGACACCGTCACATAAACCGCCAGCTCATCCAGGTCGATGGGCTCCTCGAGGTTGGCCTCCATCAATGCGACGATTTCCTGCAACTTGGGCTGGTTAGTGCCCAGCATGTGCTTGAGCGGGACGCGCTGGTGATCCTGCTCGTTGCGGATGCGTTCATACACGAACATTTCCGAAATCGCCGCCGACAGCTCACGGCCATGATCACGGCTGATCAGGTGCAGCATCATGTCCAGCGGTGCGGTGCCGCCCGAGCTGGTAAAGCGGCTGCGGTCGAGAGTAAACAGCCGCGTGCTCATGGCCACACGCGGGAAGGCTTCCTGCATCGACGCCAGGCATTCCCAGTGCACGCTGCAATCAAAACCGTCGAGCAAGCCGGCATAAGCCAGGGCCCAGCTGCCGGTGCAGACGGCGCCCAGGCGGCGCGACTGGCGCGCCTGGCTCTGCAGCCACGACACATGCTCACGGGTCACGGTGCGCTGAATACCGATACCCCCGCAAACAATCACCATATCCAGCGCCGGAGCCTTGTGCATGCTGGCGTCGGGAGTCACCTGCAGACCATCACTGGCCCAGACCTGGCTGCCATCGGCGCTGAGGGTGCTCCAGCGATACAACTCACGGCCCGACAACTGGTTGGCCATGCGCAAGGGTTCTATCGCGGAGGCCAGGGAAATGAGCGTGAAATTGTCCAGCAGCAAAAAGCCGATGGATTGAGGCGTACGGTTCTGGGGTTGAACCCCGGAGTTGAACGACGTCATCGCGGTATCTCCTCACACAAAGCGGGTGATGGCCTCAGGCGCAGGCTCTTGTTATGACCCTCGTTTCACGGGGCTATAAGATGACAACGCAAATGCCATGCCTAAAGTTGAATGGCTATTCAACAAAGCCTGAAAACGACGTCGCAATGTGTCTGGACGGGTGATGGGAAAACGCCGGTTAAACGCAGGTACACAGGTACTGGTCGACGCTGTTGAGCACATCGGTAGCACTTGTGGGAAGGATGTAGGAGCAGCTCAGTTACAGGATGTCACCAAAAGTACGAGTGCGCCAAAACGGGTCGCCGTGCGCTGAAAAAGCGCCGATGCATCAGTCACAGGCTTGTTGTGGGAGCGGGCTTGCTCGCGATGGCATCGACGCGGTGTAGATGTCAGACCGCAGCGACCCAATCGCGAGCAAGCCCGCTCCCACAGATGATGGGGGGGGAGTCAGCATTCCACCGCACTGACGGCCAGGCCGCCGCGCGAAGTTTCCTTGTATTTGTCGTGCATGTCGGCACCGGTGTCGCGCATGGTGCGGATCACCCGGTCCAGGGAAATAAAGTGCTGACCATCGCCCCGCAAGGCCATTTGCGCCGCATTGATCGCCTTGACCGCTGCAATGGCGTTGCGCTCGATGCACGGCACCTGCACCAGCCCGCCCACCGGGTCGCAGGTCAGGCCCAGGTTGTGCTCCAGGCCGATTTCCGCGGCGTTGCACAGTTGCTCCGGGGTGGCACCGAGGATTTGCGCCAGCCCCGCGGCCGCCATCGCACACGCCGAACCCACCTCGCCCTGGCAGCCCACCTCCGCCCCGGAGATCGAAGCGTTCTTTTTGCACAAAATACCGATCGCCGCTGCGCTCAGCAGGTAGTCCACCACATTGGCCTCACTGACTTCATCGCTGAATTTCATAAAGTAGTGCAGTACCGCCGGGATGATCCCCGCTGCACCGTTGGTGGGCGCCGTGACCATGCGCCCGCCAGCGGCGTTTTCTTCGTTGACCGCCAGGGCAAACAGGTTGACCCATTCCATCGCGCTCAGGGTCGAGCCGATCACATTGGGTTTGCCCAGTTCCTGCAGGCTGCGGTGCAAGCGCGCTGCACGACGGCGCACATTAAGACCGCCGGGCAGGATGCCTTCGTGTTTCAAGCCTTGCTCTACACAGTCCTGCATGGCGCGCCACAGTTTGATCAGGCCGCAGCGGATTTCGTCTTCGCTGCGCCAGGTGCGTTCGTTGGCCAGCATCAAGGCGGCCACGCTCAGGTGATGGGTGCGGCACAGGTCGAGCAGTTCGGCGGCGCTGCTGAAGTCATAGGGCAATTCGGTGCGGTCCATATCCAGCACGCCGCTGGCTGCCTGTGCCGCGTCCACCACAAAACCGCCGCCCACCGAGTAATAGGTGTCGCGGTGCAATTCAGCGGTTTCGGTGTGCGCGACCAGGGTCATGGCGTTGGGGTGAAACGGCAGGTTTTCGTCGATCAGGCGCATGTCCTGCGCCCACACAAACGGGATCGGCAGGTAGCCATCAAGCAATAAGGTTTCGCTGTGTTGCAGCTCGGCAATGCGCGGCCCGATCAGCGCCGGGTCAATGGCGTCCGGCCACTCGCCCATCAGGCCCATGATCACTGCGCTGTCGCTGCCGTGGCCTATGCCGGTGGCCGACAGCGAACCATAAAGCTGCACTTCGATGCGGCATATGCGTTGCAACTGGTCGCGCTCGCGCAGGCCCTGCACAAACAGCGCCGCCGCCCGCATCGGGCCTACGGTGTGGGAGCTGGAAGGGCCGATACCGATCTTGAACAGGTCAAACACGCTGATAGCCATGAGCACGAACCTCGGGGGTGAATGCTTGCATCATGGGGTGTTTGCCATCGGTAAAAACGTCCAGCTACGACCCGCCTTTGCCTGCCAGCGCCCCTGACGTTTTATAGGGTGCAGAGACATGAAAAAGGCAGTTTTCGAGCCTCGTTCGTCCAGATACGACCTCGCAGGTATCAGATACGACCCTGCCTGTACTGGATGCGACGCCCCCTGTAGGCGTTTGAATTTCGCTGTTACATGATCAGTCCCGACTCGATTGCAAGATGCGCCGGCACAGTCCCCTGCCGACCATCGCCCGACCGCAACTGATACCTGCGGTTTTTCGATCGAAAAACCGCACCCCGGACACACAGGAGTCGATCCATGAAACATTCCTCATCGTTGTTGTTGGCTGCATTGCTGAGTCTGCCCGTCATCACCCAGGCCGCAGAACCGGAGCAATGCAGCACCGTCAATTTCTCGGATGTCGGCTGGACCGACATCACCGTCACCACCGCCGTTACCAGCGAGGTGCTCAAGAGCCTCGGCTACAAGACCAGAACCACCATGATTTCCGTACCGGTCACCTACAAGTCGCTGGCCGATGGCAAGAACATGGACGTGTTCCTGGGCAACTGGATGCCGACCATGGAAAACGACATCAAGGCCTACCGCGACGCAGGCACCGTCGAGACCGTGCGCGCCAACCTGGAGAACGCAAAATACACCCTCGCCGTGCCTGAAGCGCTCTACAACAAGGGCCTCAAGGACTTCTCCGACCTGCCCAAGTTCAAGAAGGAGCTGGACGGCAAGATCTACGGCATCGAGCCGGGCAACGACGGCAACCGCATGATCCAGACCATGATCGACAAGAACGCCTTCGGCTTGAAAGACGCCGGTTTCAAGGTGGTTGAATCGAGTGAGGCAGGCATGCTGTCGCAGGTCGATCGCGCCCAGCGCCGAGGCACCGACGTGGTGTTCCTGGGCTGGGAACCGCACCCGATGAACACCCGCTTCAAAATGAAATACCTCACCGGCGGCGACGAGTTCTTCGGCCCCAACTATGGCCAGGCAACCATCTATACCAATACCCGCAAGGGCTACACCGAAGCGTGCAGCAACGTCGGGCAACTGCTGAAAAACCTGGTATTTACCCTCGACATGGAAAGCACCCTGATGGGCAAGGTGCTGGACGACAAGATCAAACCCGATGTGGCCGCCAAAGCCTGGCTCAAACAGAACCCGCAAGTGCTTGAAACCTGGCTGGCGGGCGTCACCACGGTGGATGGCAAACCGGGGCTTGAGGCCGTCAAAGCCAGCCTCGCGAAGTAATCGCGGACGCCGGGCTGCTTGCTCATCCGGCTCCGTTTCAATTTCCCTGCATGCGGACGTTCACTACCATGCTGATTGATCAAAAAATCCCTTTGGGTGATTACATCGCACGCTTCGTCGAATGGCTGACCCAGCACGGTGCCAATATCTTCGATGCCATCGCCAGCACACTGGAAGCCATGATCCACGCGGTGACCTTCACCCTGACCTGGTTCAACCCCTTTGTGTTTATCGGGCTGATTGCCCTGCTCGCCCACTTTATCCAGCGCAAATGGGGGCTCACGGTTTTTGTGGCGCTGTCGTTTCTGCTGATCCTCAATCTGGGGTATTGGCAAGAAACCATGGAAACCCTGGCCCAGGTGCTGTTCGCCACCTTCGTGTGCGTGATCATCGGCGTGCCGCTGGGGATACTCGCGGCGCACAAACCGATGTTCTACACCTTTATGCGGCCGGTGCTCGACCTGATGCAGACCGTGCCGACCTTTGTTTACCTGATCCCGACCCTGACCCTGTTCGGGCTGGGCGTGGTGCCGGGGCTGATCTCCACGGTGGTGTTTGCGATTGCCGCGCCGATCCGCCTCACCTACCTGGGCATTCGTGATGTACCCCATGAGCTGCTGGATGCCGGCAAGGCGTTTGGCTGTTCGCAGCGCCAGTTGCTCACCCGTATCGAGCTGCCCCACGCCATGCCGAGCATCGCCGCGGGGATTACCCAGTGCATCATGCTGTCGCTGTCGATGGTGGTAATCGCCGCGCTGGTGGGGGCCGATGGCCTCGGCAAACCGGTGGTCAACGCACTGAACACGGCCGATATCGCATTGGGCTTTGAGGCCGGGCTGGCGATTGTGCTGCTGGCCATCATGCTCGACCGTATCTGCAAGCAGCCGGACGCCAAAGCGGGAGCCGACGCATGAGTATTATTCGTTTCGATAATGTGGACGTGATCTTTACCAAAGACCCGCGTGAAGCGCTCAGCCTTCTGGACCAGGGCTTGTCGCGGGATCAGATCCTGAAAAAAACCGGGCAGATCGTCGGCGTTGAAAAAGCCAGCCTGGACATCGACAAAGGTGAAATCTGCGTGCTGATGGGCTTGTCCGGTTCGGGCAAGTCCAGCCTGCTGCGTTGTATCAACGGGCTCAACACGGTCAGCCGTGGCCAGCTGTATGTGGAACACGAAGGCAAGCAGATCGACATCGCTTCATGCACCCCCGCCGAGCTGAAGATGATGCGCACCAAACGCATCGCCATGGTGTTTCAAAAATTCGCCCTGATGCCCTGGCTGACAGTGCGCGAAAACATCAGCTTCGGCCTGGAGATGCAGGGCCGCCCGGAAAAGGAACGCCGTACCCTGGTGGATGAGAAGCTCGAACTGGTGGGCCTGACCCAATGGCGCAACAAAAAGCCCGACGAATTAAGCGGCGGTATGCAGCAACGGGTGGGCCTGGCGCGGGCGCTGGCGATGGACGCCGACATCCTGCTGATGGACGAACCCTTCTCGGCGCTGGACCCATTGATTCGCCAGGGCCTTCAAGACGAGTTGCTGGAGCTGCAACACAAGCTGAACAAGACCATCGTGTTCGTCAGCCATGACCTTGACGAAGCGCTCAAGCTGGGCAGCCGCATTGCAATCATGAAAGACGGCAAGATCGTGCAGTACAGCAAGCCCGAAGAAATCGTGCTTAACCCCGCCGACGACTATGTACGCACCTTTGTGGCCCATACCAACCCGCTCAATGTGCTGTGCGGGCGCAGCCTGATGCGCACACTGGACAACTGCAAACGCATCAACGGCTCGGTGTGCATTGATCCGGGGGATGATTCGTGGATTGACCTGGCTGAAGGCAACACCATCAAGGGTGTGCGCCAGGGTGCCAGCATCGTGGACCTGCAACACTGGAAAACCGGGCAGGCGGTTGAAGGGCTTGGCCGCGGGCCGACGCTGGTGGACAGTGGTATCGGCATGCGCGATGCACTCCAGATCCGTTACCAGACCGGCAACAAACTGGTGCTGCACGACAATCACAAAGTGGTGGGGATACTGGGGGATACCGAGCTGTATCACGCGTTGCTGGGCAAGAATCTGGGCTGATAGCCGCGAGTCCTGTGGGAGCGGGCTTGCCCGCGATAACATCAGCGCGGTGTACCTGATACACCGCGTCGCTTGCATCGCGAGCAAGCCCGCTCCCACACGAGTTCTCAGTGCTTAGCTATAAACCCTGCCAAGGAGTTGGCGATGGCTTTCAAACTGATCGAGCACATCGCGGCTGATTTGCTCCTGGGTGAAGCCCATCAGGTCGTACTCCTGGTTACCGTTGTGCAAGTACACCTCGGCCCGGTAATAACGGCTGCGCACTTCGTCCTGCTCAGACTCGCTTGGCGCGGCCAGGTAACCATCCAGGCTGACTTCGTAGACAAACGGGTTGCCTTCTTCCATCTCCACCCGCACGCCCATGCACCGCTTGGCGCTGCCCAGCAGGGTCTGCACATCAAGCCCCTGGTTGCGCAATTGTGCGGCTGCGTCTTCCAGTGCCGGGGTCACGTGTTTGTCCATGAAACGCTGCACCACGGCTTGAGTCGGTTGCAGGTCCTGGGCAGTCAGACGCTCGCTGAAACCACGACGGCCACGGGCAGCCAGCTCGGCTTGTTCCTGTTCAACCAGGGTGTCCTGACGCATCGCCTTGTGCAGGCCGAACATAAACAGGATCAGGACCACCGAAAACGGCAGACCCGCCAGCACCACCATGGTTTGCATGGCGGCGAAGTTACCGGCAAACAGCAGGCCGATGGTCACCAGGGTGATTACCGCCGACCAGAAAATGCGCAACCAGTGCGGCGCATCTTCATCCACGTCGCCGCCTTTGCACGAAAGGTTGGCCATCATCACCGCGCCAGAGTCCGCCGGGGTCAGGAACAACACAAAGCCGACAAAGATCGACACGCCAATCACGATTTTCGACGCCGGGTAATGCTCAAGCAGTTGGTAAATCGCCATCGACGGCTGCTCCAGCGCCGTCTTGCCCAGCTCCACGGCACCGTGGTTAACCACCAGATCCAGTGCCGAGTTGCCGAAGATCGACAACCAGGCCAGGGTGAAGCCCAGCGGGATCAGCAACACGCCCGCCACCAGCTCGCGCACGGTACGACCACGGGAAATACGCGCGATAAACATCCCTACAAATGGGGCCCAGCTAATCCACCAGGCCCAGTAGAACAGGGTCCACAGGCCCAACCAGCCCTCGGTTTTCTTGCTGTCGCCTTCGTACACGTACAGGTCGAAGGTTTTCATCACGATACCGTTGAGGTAATCGCCGGTGTTTTGCACAAAGCCGTTGAGCAGGTGCAGGGTCGGGCCAAACAACAGCACGAAAATCAGCAGGCCGCTGAACAGGATGATGTTCAGGTTGGACAAGCGACGGATACCGTTTTCAACACCCGATACAGCAGCGATGGTCGCCACGGTGCTCATCACGATGATCACGATCAGCAGGTTGGTGTTGCTGTGCTCCATGCCGAACAGGTTCTCAAGCCCCGACGACACTTGCATCGAGCCAATGCCCAGGTTAGTCACCAGGCCCAGCAGGGTCACGAACATGCCGAAACCGTCCACCGCGTGGCCCGCAGCGCCCTTGACCCAACGCTCGCCCATCAATGGGTACAACGCCGAACGCAACGCCAGCGGCTGGTTGTGACGGTAGGCAAAATAGGCCACGGCCAGGCCGACCAGCGCGTAGATCGCCCAGCCATGCAGGCCCCAGTGCAGGAAGGTCAGTTGCAGTGCCTGACGCGCCGCTTCATGGCTGCCCGACACGCCTTCAGGCGGGTTGAAGTAGTGGTCCAGCGGCTCGGAAGCGCCGAAGTACAGCAGCGAAATACCGATACCGGACGAAAACAGCATGCCGGCCCAAGCGCCATAGCTGAAATCCGGGGTGTCCTGCTTGGTCCCCAGTTTCAGTTTGCCGTAGGACGAAAACGCCAGACCGACCACAAAGATCAGGTAAGCGGCGATCACCACCATGTAATACCAGCCGAAGCTGCGCGACAGCCATTCCTGGGCAACACCCAGAATGCGGCCCGCTTCTTCGGGGGCGATGATCAGGATGGCAGTCAGCAAAAGTATCAAGGCAGTGGAGGTGTAAAACACCCAACCGTTGACCGTCACCTTCTGCGGTGGGGTCTTTATTAGAGAAGCAGAACTCATGGCACGGATGCTCCAGGCAGCGCGAGAGAAAAACTTGAGGCAAGGCACCACCCGACCAATCGCTTAGTTAGCGACCGGCGGTCGGGTGATATAAAGACATCGCTAAAAAAACCGGACCCGCCCAGACCAATGCTGTCAGTGGCAGCGGGTTTGCTCGCGAAGGCCTCAAGGGCACCGCATCTAATCCGTTAGTGTGCGTATCGTTAAAGACCTTCGCGAGCAAGCCCGCTCCCACTGGGGTTCCAGTGCTTTTGCCATGTCGTTTTGCGCCATTCATGCGTAGAGAAACGGCATCAATCGCGACGAATTGTCGCAGATACTATTCTTTGTTGATTGAACGTTCAATCAAAACAAAATAGACTGGCTGCCGTTCAGTGATGTTTCTTGCACTGCTCGCCGGCCCAAGGAGATTCACGAAATGCCCAAGGTCGGTATGCAACCCATACGCCGCCAGCAGTTGATCGAAGCCACCTTGACGGCTGTCGATCAGGTCGGGATGGCAGATGCCAGCATTGCGCTGATTGCCCGTCTGGCCGGTGTGTCGAACGGCATCATCAGTCACTACTTCAAAGACAAGAACGGTCTGATTGCCGCCACCATGCGGTACTTGATGAACGTCTTGATCGACAACGTCACCGAACGCCGCCAGGCGTTGGCCGACGACAGCCCGCGGGCTCATTTGCAGGTAATCGTCGAGGGCAACTTCGACGCCAGCCAGGTCAATGGCCCGGCAATGAAAACCTGGCTGGCCTTCTGGGCCGCCAGCATGCACCAACCGTCGTTGCACAGATTGCAGCGCATCAACGACCACCGCTTGTACTCCAATCTGTGCTGCCAGTTCCGCCGAGTACTGCCCCAGGCCCAGGCCCGCAATGCAGCACGGGGCCTGGCAGCGCTGATCGATGGTCTATGGTTGCGGGGTGCCCTTTCCGGTGACGGCTTCGACACCGACCAGGCACAACGCATCTGCTACGAATATATGGATCTACAACTGGCGAAACAGGTGAGTTAGGCCTCAATCAATGCTTAACCCCTGAACTGTCGTGAGTTTGAGTTGCCCCAATCAGATGGCACCCGGCTCACGATGACCGCCAACCACTTATGCACTTGCGAGGATTTTATGGCCCGTTTCGAACTGCAAAAACTCTACATCGACGGCGGCTACACCGACGCCGGTAGCGACGCTACTTTCGATGCCATCAACCCGGCTAACGGCGAAGTCCTCGCGCAAGTGCAACGCGCTACCAAAGAAGACGTCGAACGCGCCGTTGTCAGCGCTGAAAAAGGCCAGAAAATCTGGGCCGCCATGACGTCCATGGAGCGTTCGCGCATCCTGCGTCGCGCCGTGGAAATCCTGCGCGAACGCAACGACGAACTGGCCGCCCTGGAAACCCTGGACACCGGCAAGTCGTACTCCGAAACCCGCTACGTCGATATCGTCACCGGTGCCGACGTACTGGAATACTACGCAGGCCTGGCGCCCGCCATTGAAGGCGAGCAGATCCCGCTGCGCACCACCTCTTTCGTTTACACCCGTCGCGAGCCGCTGGGTGTTGTGGCCGGTATTGGCGCGTGGAACTACCCGATCCAGATCGCCCTGTGGAAATCCGCACCGGCCCTGGCTGCCGGCAACGCGATGATCTTCAAGCCAAGCGAAGTCACCTCGCTGACCACCCTCAAGCTGGCCGAGATCTTCACCGAAGCAGGCCTGCCGGATGGCGTGTTCAACGTCCTGACCGGCAGCGGCCGTGAAGTCGGCACCTGGCTGACCGAGCACCCGCGCATCGAGAAAATCTCGTTCACCGGCGGCACCGACACCGGCAAGAAAGTCACCGCCAGCGCTACCCAGTCGTCGCTCAAAGACGTGACCATGGAACTGGGCGGCAAGTCGCCACTGATCATTTTCGACGACGCCGACCTGGATCGCGCCGCCGATACCGCGATGATGGCCAACTTCTACAGCTCGGGCCAGGTGTGCACCAACGGCACCCGCGTGTTTATCCCGACAGCCCTGAAAGCGGCGTTTGAAGCCAAGATCCTGGAGCGCGTTGCGCGCATCCGCATCGGCAACCCGGAAGACGAAAACACCAACTTCGGCCCGCTGGTCAGCTTTGCTCACATGGAGAGCGTGCTGGGCTACATTGCCAAGGGCAAGGCAGAAGGCGCCCGCCTGCTGTGCGGCGGCGAACGCCTGACCGAAGGCGACCTGGCCAAGGGCGCATTCGTGGCACCGACCGTGTTCACCGACTGCACCGACGACATGACCATCGTCAAGGAAGAAATCTTCGGCCCGGTGATGAGCATCCTCACCTACGACAGCGAAGAAGAAGTGATCCGCCGCGCCAACGACACCGAATTCGGCCTGGCCGCAGGCGTCGTGACCAAGGACCTGAACCGCGCTCACCGCGTGATTCATCAGCTGGAAGCGGGTATTTGCTGGATCAATGCCTGGGGCGAGTCCGACGCAAAAATGCCGGTCGGCGGTTACAAGCAGTCGGGCATCGGCCGTGAAAACGGCATCAGCTCGCTGGCCCAGTACACCCAGGTCAAATCGGTACAGGTAGAGCTGGGCGACTACGTTTCGGTGTTCTAAACCGACAGGCCCGCACAAACCCTGTGGGAGCGGGCTTGCCCGCGATGGAATCGCTGCGCTCTGCCTGACAGACCGCGACGCATGAATCGCGAGCAAGCCCGCTCCCACAAGCTCTGCCATAACTTCCAAGAGGGTGCATTTATGTCCCAAGAATTCGATTACATCATCATTGGTGCCGGCTCTGCCGGTAACACTCTGGCGACCCGTCTGACTGAAGACCAGGGCGTCACCGTGCTGCTGCTTGAAGCAGGCGGCCCGGACTACCGCTTCGACTTCCGTACCCAGATGCCTGCCGCACTGGCGTTCCCGCTGCAAGGCCGTCGCTACAACTGGGCCTTCGAGACCGACCCGGAACCGCACATGGACAACCGTCGCATGGAATGTGGTCGCGGCAAGGGCCTGGGCGGCTCGTCCCTGATCAACGGCATGTGCTACATCCGCGGCAACGCGATGGACTATGACGGCTGGGCAAAAATGCCAGGCCTGGAAGACTGGGATTACCTCAGCTGCCTGCCGTACTTCCGCAAGGCCGAAACCCGCGACATCGGCCCCAACGACTACCACGGTGGCGATGGCCCGGTCAGCGTGACCACGCCTAAGGCCGGTAACAACGTATTGTTCCACGCCATGGTTGAAGCTGGCGTACAGGCCGGCTACCCGCGCACCGAAGACCTGAACGGCTATCAGCAGGAAGGTTTCGGCCCGATGGACCGTACCGTAACGCCCAACGGCCGTCGCGCCAGCACCGCCCGTGGCTACCTGGACACCGCCAAGCAGCGTCCGACCCTGAAAATCGTCACCCACGCCCTGACCGACAAAATCCTGTTTGAAGGCAAGCGTGCGGTAGGCGTGTCCTACATGGTCGGCGACAGCGACACCCGCATCCAGGCCAAGGCCCGCAAGGAAGTACTGCTGTGCAGCGGTGCCATCGGTTCGCCGACCGTGCTGCAACGCTCCGGCGTCGGCCCGGCCGAGCTGCTCAACAGCCTCGACATCCCGGTGGTTCACGACCTGCCGGGCGTTGGCCAGAACCTGCAGGACCACCTTGAGTTGTACCTGCAATACGCCTGCACCCAGCCGGTGTCGCTGTACCCGTCACTGTTGTGGTGGAACCAGCCGGCCATCGGTGCAGAGTGGATGTTCCTGGGCAAGGGCATTGGCGCCAGCAACCAGTTTGAAGCCGGTGGTTTTATCCGCACCCGCGAAGAATTCGAATGGCCGAACATCCAGTACCACTTCCTGCCGGTAGCGATTAACTACAACGGCAGCAATGGCGTGAAAGAGCACGGTTTCCAGGCGCACATGGGTTCCATGCGCTCGCCGAGCCGTGGCCGGATCAACGTGAAGTCCAAGGACCCGCGCGAGTACCCGAGCATCCTCTTCAACTACATGGCGAGCGAGCAGGACTGGCAGGAATTCCGTGACGGCATCCGCCTGACCCGCGAAATCATGCAGCAGCCTGCGCTGGATGCGTACCGTGGCCGCGAAATCAGCCCGGGCATCGACAAGCAGACCGACGAAGAGCTGGATACCTTTATCCGCGAACACGCCGAAACCGCTTTCCACCCGTCGTGCTCGTGCAAGATGGGCACCGACGAGATGGCCGTGGTCGACGCTGAAGGCCGTGTGCACGGGATGCAGGGCCTGCGTGTGGTCGATGCCTCGATCATGCCGCTGATCACCACCGGCAACCTCAACGCACCGACGATCATGATCGCCGAGAAAATCGCCGACAAGATCCGTGGCCGCCAGCCGGAGCCACGCAGCACTGCTGCTTACTACGTCGCAGGCGACGCACCGGTGCGCGGCAAGCCACTGCGTGAGGTAAGCCGTACCGCGCAGTAACCGCAACACCCTGTAGGAGCGGGCTTGCTCGCGATACAAGCGACTCGGTACACCGGGAAATTCACGGTGATACCCTCGCGAGCAAGCCCGCTCCCACAGGTCCCATTCCAGTTTCATCTTGCCCCGCTTGCCCCGGCCTCAACGCAGGCACTACTCTAGTACCTCGCTTCGCGCCACACCCCCCCGCCCCACCCGACATGCCAGCCTTGCCTGGCCAAGAGGTTTTCTATGTTTGATGTTGTCTCTTCGAGCAAATGGCCGACCGGCTTTCTGATTAATCCAAACGCAGAACCTCTCGATCCAAAATGGCTTACCGAATTCAGCAAGATCCCCGCAGCCGCTGTCAGTGACTGTCTGGGCCGCAACGTCGGCGGTCTGGGCCTGAAGTCTTTCCACGGCAATCGGCCGATGCTGGGCAGCGCCCTGACCGTTCGCGTACGCCCGGGCGACAACCTGATGATCCTCAAAGCCATGCAAATGGCCCGCCCCGGCGATGTGCTGGTGATCGACGGCAGCGCCGACCTGACCCGTGCCGTATTTGGCGGCATCATGCGTGCAATGGCCCTCAAGGCCGGAATTGTCGGCGTGGTGATCAACGGCGCCCTGCGCGACCTCGACGAATGGCAAACCGGTGAACTGCCGGCCTACGCCATCGGCGGCGTACACCGCGGCCCGAGCACTGACGGCGGCGGCGAAATCAACGTGCCGATCTCGTGTGCCGGCATGCTGGTAATGCCTGGCGACCTGATGATTGGCGATGGTGACGGCGTGGTTGCGGCTTCGCGCAGTGAACTGCCGGAATTGCTGATCCGTTGCCACGACCTGCTGGCGCGTGAACAGGCAACGCTCAAGGCAATCGAAGAAGGCACCCTGGACCCGGACCGTTTTGACGCCATCCTGCGCGCCAAGGGTTGCCCGGTTTAACACGCTACGCGCCCCCCCTGTGGGAGCGGGCTTGCTCGCGATGGCATCGGCGCGGTCCAGCGGGTTAACCGCACTGCCTGCATCGCGAGCAAGCCCGCTCCCACAGCCCCACCAAGTCCAAGGAGGTCTGTGCATGTTCGATTTCTACCCTCAGCTCAAGCAGCGCTTTGACGCGCTGCGCACCCGGGCCGAGTTCTTTTCGTTACGTTATGTACGCGAGTCCGGGCAATACCTGTCGGTACGCAAGAACGTCGCAGAGCCTCCCTCATTCAGTCACGACCAGGGCGCCATGCTCACCGTGCGGTTGCGCGGCATCGAGGCTTATGCCGCCACCAATGACCTGTCCCAGGCCGGCCTGCAGGCGGCCCTCGACCGCGCCGAAGCCCAGGCCCAACTGATCGCCGGGCATGCCCTGCTCAACCTGAGCCAGGAGCCGGTGTCCCATGAGCGCGCCGATTTTTTCTCCCCCGACCTCGACCAGGCCTTCCCGTCACTGAGTGAGTGCTTCGAGCTGCTGGGTGCCGAGTCGGCCGCCGTGCCCAAGGACGAGCGGCTGGTGAGCTGGGTGGTTTCACTGGGCCTCAATCACGTCGAACAGATTTATCTGAACAGCGCCGGCGCCGAACTGCGCCGCGCCCAGCGTTTTGTCTACCCGGGCATGAGCGTCACCGCCTATGACGGCAACGACAGCCAGAGCCGCAGCTTGGGCCGCGAGAACTTTGGCCAGCAAGGTGGCGCCGATGTGATCAGCCGCTGCGGGCTGATCGGCGCCGCACCCCAGGTCGCCGACCAGGCCCTGCAATTGCTGCTGGCGCCCAATGCCCCGGCGGGCAAGCGCGACCTGCTGCTGATGCCCGACCAGATGATCCTGCAAATCCACGAATCCATCGGCCACCCGCTGGAGCTGGACCGCATTCTCGGTGACGAGCGCAATTACGCAGGCACCAGCTTCGTCAAGGCCAGCGACTTCGGCAGCCTGCAATACGGCTCAAAACTGCTGAACGTGACCTTCGACCCGACCATCCCCGAGGAACTCGCCAGCTACCGCTTCGACGACGACGGCACCCCGGCCTACAAGGAGTATCTGATCCGCGAAGGCCTGCTGCTGCGCCCGCTGGGCGGCGCACTGTCGCAGTTCCGCTCGGGCCTTGAAGGCGTGGCCAACAGCCGCGCCTGCGGCTGGAACCGACCGCCGATCGACCGCATGGCCAACCTCAATATCGAGCCCGGCGACCAGTCGCTGGAGCAAATGATTGGCGGTATCGAAAGCGGCATCCTGATGGCCACCAACCGCTCGTGGTCGATTGACGATGCGCGCAACAAGTTCCAGTTCGGTTGCGAATGGGGCCAGTTGATCGAAAACGGCGAACTCAAGGGCGTGGTCAAGAACCCCAACTACCGGGGCATTTCCGACCAGTTCTGGCGCAACCTCAGCGCCGTGGGCGACGCCAGCACCTTCAAGGTACTGGGCACGCCCAACTGCGGCAAGGGCGAGCCGAACCAGGTGATTCGCGTGGGCCATGCGTCCCCGGCCTGTGTGTTCAGTCAAATCGATGTGTTTGGAGGTGATGCCTGATGAGTACCCCATTGAGTCAGGCCGGGCAGTTCAAGGCGCTGGTCGAGTGGCTGGGCAAGGCGATCCGCCCGCCCGAGCAGTTCACCCTGGGCTATAACGGCGAAGCCTCGGAATTTATCCGCTTCAACAAGGGCAAGGTGCGTCAGGCCGGGCAAGTGCAACAGGCCAGCCTGAGCCTGAAGCTGATCCACGATGGCCGCCATGCCGATGTGAGCCTTACCCTGGCCGGTGAGTCGAATGTCGACAAACACCGCCTGGCCGAAGCGCTGCAGCAACTGCGCGATACCTTGCCATTACTGCCCGTCGACCCGTACCTGCTGCTCAACCCGCAGCCGTGGCACAGCCATGCCGAGCAGAGCCAGCCCCTGCCGGACACGGCCCGGGTTCTGGAGGAAATTCGCAGTGCATCCAAAGGTGTCGATCTGGTGGGCTTTTATGCCAGCGGGCCGATCAGCTACGGCTACGCCAGTTCCGAAGGCGCTTTCGGCTGGCATGAGGCCAATAGTTTCAACTTCGACTGGAGCCTGTTCCACAGTAACGGGCAGGCGGTCAAAGCCAGCTACGCCGGTGCAGACTGGGACAGCGAGCGTTTCGCCCGGCGCATGCAATTGGCCCGCGAGCAACTGAGCTTCCTCGATCGCCCGCTACACGCCCTGGCGCCCGGAGAATACCGCGCCTACCTGGCCCCAGCTGCGCTGGAAGAAGTGATGAGCATGCTGTGCTGGGGTGGTTTTTCGGCCCAGGCCCTGGCCAGCAAATCCAGCCCGCTGCAAAAGCTCTACGCAGGGGATGCCCAGCTGAGCCCGCTGGTGTCGTTTGACGAGCAGGTCAGCCAGTCCCTGAGCCCGGCGTTTTCCGGCGAAGGCTACCCGCGTCAGGACTTGTCGCTGGTCAAGCACGGCAAGGCCGAGCAGCAACTGGTGAGTTCACGCAGTGCCGCCGAGTATGGCCTTGAGGTCAACGGCGCACCGGAACACGAAGCACCGAGCGCGCTGGCAATGGCGGCGGGGACGCTGGAACAGTCCGACATCCTCCAGCAGTTGGGCACCGGGCTGTATATCAGCAACCTGTGGTACCTGAACTACTCGGACCAGCCGGCCGCGCGCCTGACCGGCATGACCCGCTTTGCCACCTTCTGGGTCGAGAACGGCGAGATAAAGGCCCCGGTCAATACCATGCGGTTTGATGACAGCGTCTATAGTCTGCTGGGTTCGCAACTGGAAGCGCTGACGGCCGAGCGTGAATTGCTGTTGTCGGCCAGCACCTACGAGCAGCGCCAGACGGCGTCGAACCTGCTGCCGGGAGCGCTGGTCAAAAAACTCACGCTGACGCTGTAACACCTGTGGGAGCGGGCTTGCTCGCGATTGAATCGCTGCGGTTCACCTGGAAAACCCGGGTGTCTGCATCGCGAGCAAGCCCGCTCCCACAGAGGATTATCGACAATCCATAAAAAGAGGTCCTATGCCCGTACGCCCGGTTCTAAGCCCTGAAACCCTGCGCTGGTTGCCGTGGGTGGTGGCCATCGCGTTTTTCATGCAGTCGCTCGACGGCACCATCCTCAACACTGCCCTGCCCGACATGGCCCTCGACCTGAAGGAAAACCCGCTGCGCATGCAGGGCGTGATCGTTGCCTACATGCTCACCGTGGCCCTGCTAATCCCGGCCTCGGGCTGGATCGCCGACCGCTTCGGCACCAAGAAAATTTTCTTCAGCGCCATTCTGCTGTTCAGCTTTGGCTCGTTGCTCTGTGCCTTGTCCGGCACCCTCAACGAGCTGATCGGTGCACGGATCATCCAGGGCCTGGGCGGCGCCCTGATGCTGCCCATCGGCCGGCTGGTAGTGCTCAAGGCCTACCCGCGCTCGGAACTGGTGCGGATCATGGGTTTTATTACCATCCCCGGCCTGCTCGGCCCGCTGATCGGCCCCACGATGGGCGGCTGGATGGTGCAGTACCTGAGCTGGCACTGGATCTTCCTGATCAACCTGCCGGTGGGCATCCTCGGCTGCTGGGCAGTCTGGCACTTCATTCCGGATTTGCGCGGCAGCGAACGCACCCGTTTCGACGGCCTGGGTTTTGTGCTGTTTGGCGCGGCGATGGTGTTTATCACCATTGCTATGGAAGGCCTGGGCGAGCTGCATATGCCGCACCTGCGGGTGATGTTGCTGCTGTTTGCGGGCATGGCGTGCCTGGCAGCGTACTGGCTGCGCGCGGGTAATATCAGCAACCCGCTGTTCTCCCCGGTGCTGTTTAAAACCAAGACCTTCGCGGTGGGCATCCTCGGTAACCTGTTCGCCCGCCTGGGCAGCGGCGCCCTGCCGTTTCTGGTGCCGCTGCTGTTGCAAGTCGCACTGGGCTATTCACCGTCGCAGGCCGGGATGAGCATGCTGCCTTTGGCCGCGGCTGCGATGCTGGCCAAATGGGTGGCAAGGCCGCTGATTGAACGCGTGGGCTATCGCACGGTGCTGACGGCCAACACCTTCGCCCTGGGCCTGATGCTGGCCAGCATGGGCCTGGTGACCGAACACACGCCTTACCCGCTGTTGCTGTCCATGCTGGCTGTGCTGGGGGCGATCAACTCGCTGCAGTTCACCGCCATGAATACCGTGACCCTGATCGACCTCGACGACGCCAGCGCCAGCAGCGGCAACAGCTTGCTGTCGGTGGTGGCGCAGCTGTCCCTGAGCCTGGGCGTGGCCTGCGCCGGGGCATTGCTCGGCGGTTTTACCGGGGATGGTGGCAGCGATGGCGTAGACACCGTATTGGGCGCGTTCCAGCTGACCTTCCTCACAGTGGGGATCATGGCCATGCTGGCGGCGGCGATTTTCCTGCAACTGTCACCCCAGGACGGGCGCAAACCCAAGGCCAACTCGGAGCATGAGCTGGAACATTAAGCTGCTTTTTATGCAGAACTGGATGACATCTCGTCCAGAATGTTCAGGCAAAGGGCATGGGACTGGTACACTGCGCGACATTTTGTTTTGCAGGCCAGTCCCGTGACCACCATTGCCACCGCTTTTAATACTCTGCCTCTGTCCGCCGCCATGCTGGCTAACCTCGACTCCCTCGGTTATGCCCAGATGACGCCGATTCAGGCGCAGAGCTTGCCGGTGATCCTCAAAGGCATGGACCTGATCGCCCAGGCCAAGACCGGCAGTGGCAAAACTGCCGCCTTCGGCATCGGCCTGCTGAACCCGATCAACCCGCGCTTCTTCGGCTGCCAGGCTCTGGTGATTTGCCCGACCCGCGAACTGGCTGACCAGGTTGCCAAGGAAATCCGCCGTCTGGCCCGCGCCGAAGACAACATCAAGGTGCTGACCCTGTGCGGCGGCGTGTCGTTCGGCCCGCAGATCGGTTCGCTGGAGCACGGCGCACACATCATCGTCGGCACCCCGGGCCGTATCCAGCAGCACTTGCGCAAAGGTTCGCTGGTACTGGACGGCCTGAACACCCTGGTACTGGACGAAGCTGACCGCATGCTCGACATGGGCTTCTATGACGCCATCGAAGACATCATTGTCAAAACCCCGGAGCGTCGCCAGACCCTGCTGTTCTCGGCCACCTACCCGGCCGGTATCAAGCAGTTGTCGTCCAAGTTCATGCGCAACCCTCAGCAGGTAAAAGCCGAGGCGCTGCACACGGACAGCCAGATCGAGCAACGCTTCTACGAAATCTCGCCTGAAGAGCGCATGAGCGCCGTGACCAAGGTGCTGGGCCACTTCCGCCCGCAGTCTTGCGTAGCGTTCTGCTTCACCAAGCAGCAGGTGCAGGAAACCGTTGATCACCTGACCTCCAAAGGCATTTCGGCTGTCGGCCTGCATGGTGACCTGGAACAGCGCGACCGTGACCAGGTGCTGGCGATGTTTGCCAACCGCTCGACTTCAGTACTGGTTGCCACCGACGTGGCGGCGCGTGGTCTGGACATCGACGCGCTGGACATGGTGCTCAACGTTGAGCTGGCCCGCGACTCGGAAATCCATATTCACCGCGTTGGCCGTACCGGCCGTGCCGGTGAAAAAGGCGTGGCCATCAGCCTGGTTGCTCCGTCCGAAGCGCACCGCGCCCAGGCCATCGAGCAGTTGCAGAAAGCGCCGCTGAACTGGGAAACCCTGGACACCCTGACCTCTCAAGGCGGCGCACCGTTGCTGCCGGCCATGAGCACACTGGTGATCGGTGCAGGTCGTAAAGACAAGGTGCGCCCGGGTGACATCCTCGGTGCCCTGACCGGCGACGCAGGCATCCCGGGTGCCCAGGTCGGCAAGATCGCGATCTTTGACTTCCAGGCTTATGTGGCGGTTGACCGCACCATCGCCAAGCAAGCGGCCCAGCGCCTGAGCGAAGGCAAAATCAAAGGCCGCGTATTGCGCGTGCGGGTTTTGTAAATAATCGCCTGAACAACAGCGATCAAATGTGGGAGCGGGCTTGCTCGCGATGCAAATAACTCGGTTCATCTGAATGACCGGGGTGCTGCAATCGCGGGCAAGCCCGCTCCCACATCAGGTTTGCACTGACCATAAATTTTGTGAGGACACCGCTTTGCGCTCTACCGACGTTGTGATTATTGGCGCTGGCGCCGCAGGCTTGATGTGCGCACTGACCGCCGCCAACCGCGGGCGCAAGGTGATGCTGATCGACCACGCCAACAAGGCCGGCAAAAAGATCCTGATGTCGGGCGGTGGCCGCTGCAACTTCACCAACATGTACACCGAGCCGAACAATTTCCTGTCGCAGAACCCGCACTTCTGCAAGTCGGCCCTGGCCCGCTACACCCAGTGGGACTTTATCGAGATGGTCACCAAACACGGCGTGCCCTATCACGAGAAAAAACTCGGCCAGCTGTTCTGCGATAACAAATCCAGCGACATCCTTGAAATGCTTCTCGACGAGTGCAAACAGGCGGGCGTCAGCCTGCACCTGGACACATCGGTCGAGCAGATCGAAAAAACCGACAACGGCTACAGCCTCAACACCACACTAGGCCCGGTTGACTGCCAGTCGCTGGTGGTCGCCACCGGCGGGCTGTCGATCCCGACCCTGGGCGCCACGGGGTTTGGTTATCAAATCGCCAAACAGTTCGGCCACACCTTGTTGCCGACCCGCGCAGGCCTGGTGCCGTTCACCATCACCGATCAGCTTAAGGAAATCTGCACCGAGCTGTCGGGCACGTCGGTGGATTGCCTGGTGAGCTGCAACGACCAGAGCTTTCGCGAAAATATCCTGTTCACCCATCGGGGCTTGAGCGGGCCGGCAATCTTGCAGATTTCCTCGTTCTGGAACCCGGGCGACACGGTTGAAATCAACCTGCTGCCCGACCTCGACGCCCTGAGCTGGCTGCAGACCCAGCAGGCTGAACGCCCCAACAGCGAGCTGAAAACCTTGCTGGGGGAAATCTTCACCAAGAAAATGGCCAACCTGCTGGCCGAGCACTGGTTCGAATCCAAGCCGATGAAACAGTACACCCCGGCAGAACTGGCGCAGGTGGCGGACAAACTGGCGAGCTGGAAAGTGGTGCCCGCCGGCACCGAGGGCTATCGCACCGCGGAGGTGACCCTGGGCGGGGTGGATACCCGTGAAGTGTCGTCCAAGACCATGGAATCGCTCAAAAGCCCGGGCTTGTACTTTGTCGGTGAAGTGCTGGATGTCAGCGGCCACCTGGGTGGTTTCAACTTCCAGTGGGCATGGGCCTCGGGGTATGCGGCGGCGCAGTTCGTCTGACCTGAGCCAGCGCCAAGCGCATCGCGAGCAAGCCCGCTCCCACAGGAATATCGTTGTTCCTGTGGGAGCGGGCTTGCTCGCGATGGGCCTTTGCATAAATATTTTTGGTTCGATGTGACAGCCCCATTGCGCTGTCGTCTTATCTGGCTCAAGTTAGCGAATCACGAGCCAGGCACCGCCACTTCATGTCATCGAAAAGCTTTCAGCATTCCTTGCGTCGCCTGTGGGCACTGGACAAGTTCAGTTACAGCGTACGGGTATTTGTCGCCCTGACCGGCAGCATGGCTTTCTGCTGGTATCAGGATGAGATGTCGTTGCTGATCCCGTTGTTTCTGGGGATTATCGCCAGCGCCCTGTCTGAAACCGATGACAGCTGGCAGGGCCGCCTCAACGCCCTGCTGGTGACCCTGGTGTGTTTCACCGCCTCGGCCCTGAGTGTCGAGCTGCTTTTCCCCTACCCCTGGCTGATGGTCTGCGCGCTGGCCCTGGCCAGTTTCGGCCTGACCATGCTCGGGGCATTGGGCGAACGCTACGGGGCGATTGCCTCGGCCACACTGATCCTGGCCGTATACACCATGATCGGCGTGGACCAGCGCGGCGGCGAAGTCACCAATTTCTGGCATGAACCCTTGCTGCTGGTGGCCGGTGCGGCCTGGTACGGGATACTGTCGGTGCTATGGCAGGCCCTGTTCTCCAATCAACCGGTGCAACAGAGCCTGGCCCGGCTGTTCTGGGAACTGGGGCTGTACCTGAAGATCAAGTCGGCGCTGTTCGAGCCCATCCGCAAGCTGGACGTAGAAGCAGGCCGCCTGGAACTGGCCCGGCAAAACGGCCGGGTGGTGGCGGCGCTGAACACCGCCAAGGAGATCATCCTGCACCGGGTCGGCAACACCCGGCCTGGCTCCAAGCTCAGCCGCTACCTCAAGCTGTATTTTCTCGCGCAGGACATCCATGAGCGCGCCAGTTCGTCCCATTACCCGTACAACGCCCTGGCCGATGCCTTCTTCCACAGTGACGTGATGTTCCGCTGCCAGCGCCTGTTGCGCCAGCAGGGCGTGGCCTGCCAGCGGCTGTCGGAATCGATCAAGCTGCGCCAGCCATTCGTCTATGACGACAGTTTTGCCGAGGCCCTGGGCGACCTGCACGCTTCCCTTGAACACTTGCGCATCCAGAGCAACCCGGCCTGGCGCGGGCTGCTGCGCTCACTGCGGGCGCTGGCCGCCAACCTGGGCACCCTCGACCGCCTGTTGAGCGATGCAAGCAACCCCGACACCCTGGCCGATGCCACCGACAGCAGCCTGCTGGACCGTTCGCCGCGTAACCTCAAGGATGTCTGGTCGCGCCTGCGCCAGCATCTGACGCCAACGTCGCTGATCTTCCGCCACGCCCTGCGCCTGCCTCTGGCCCTGAGCATCGGTTTTGCGATGGTGCACTGGATTCACCCCAGCCAGGGTTACTGGATCATCCTCACCACGCTGTTCGTGTGCCAGCCAAGCTACGGCGCCACGCGGCGCAAGTTCAGCCAGCGGATTATCGGCACCGCCATCGGCCTGGCCGTGGGCTGGGCGCTGTTCGATCTGTTTCCCAACCCGCTGGTGCAGTCGATGTTTGCCGTGGTGGCCGGGGTGGTGTTCTTTATCAACCGCACCACGCGCTACACCCTGAGCACGGCGGCCATCACCCTGATGATCCTGTTTTGCTTCAACCAGGTGGGCGATGGCTACGGGCTGTTCCTGCCGCGCCTGTTCGACACCCTGGTGGGCAGCGTGATCGCGGCAGCAGCAGTGTTCCTGTTCCTGCCGGACTGGCAGGGCCGTCGCCTCAATCAGGTGCTGGCCAATACCCTGAGCTGCAACAGCCAGTATCTGCGCCAGATCATGCAGCAATACGCCCAGGGCAAAAGCGACAGCCTGGCCTATCGGCTGGCACGGCGTAACGCCCACAACGCCGATGCCGCGCTGTCGACCACCCTGGCCAATATGCTGATGGAGCCCGGGCACTTCCGTAAGGATGCCGATATGGGCTTTCGTTTCCTGGTGATGTCCCACACCTTGCTCAGCTACTTGTCTGGCCTGGGCGCCCACCGCGACACCGTATTGCCCGCCGAGGTGCGCGAACAGTTGATTGAAGGGGCCGGGAGCAAGATTGCCGACAGCATCGACCAGATTGCCCAGGGCCTGGCCAGCAAGCAGGCGGTTGCGGTGCAAAGTGACGAGGAAGAGACCCTGGCCGGCGAGCTTGAGCAAATGCCGGACGAAATCGATGAGAACCAGAGGCTGGTGCAAACCCAACTGGCGCTGATTTGCCGCCAGCTCGGGCCGCTGCGCACCCTGGCCGCGCATTTGGTCAAGACGCCTTAGGCCTTGGCGCCAGTCGGTATCGCGCCTACTATCGGGGCATGAACTCGCCAACAAGGACAAGATCGTGACCACCGACTGGCTCTGCAAACACCACAACGACCTGGGCAAGGAACAGCTCTACGCCATTCTCGAATTACGCTCCAAAGTATTTGTCGCCGAGCAGAAATGCGCCTATCAGGACGTCGACGGGCAGGACCTGACGGGCGATACCCTGCATGTGATGGGCTGGCAAGACGACCAGCTGGTAGCGTATGCACGCATCCTCGACCCCGAGTCCCAGGGCGGTGACGTGGTCATTGGTCGCGTGATCGTTGCCGTCGAGGGTCGCGGGCAAAAGCTTGGGCATACCCTGCTTGAACAGGCCCTGGAAAACATCGAAGAATACTGGCCGGGGCAGCCCGTGTTCCTGTCGGCCCAGGCACACCTGCAACCTTTCTATGAGCAACACGGGTTCAGTGTTCAGGGCGAGATGTACCTGGAAGACAACATCCCGCACATCGGCATGCGCCTGACAGCTCAGGGGTAACCCAGCACCTGCTTGATCTGCACCAGGTGCCCGCCGACCCAGGCTTTGTCCACCGGGCCCCAGCTGCGGATCAGGTAGCGACCGGCGTGGTTGCGGGCGCCGTCCTGCTGTTCAAACTCGCAGATGATGTCCAGATCCGCCAGGGCCGCAATGGTGTCCTGCGCGGTACGACGCGGCATGCCGGTCACCTCGGTGAGTGCCGGTACGCTGCTGGCGGTCTGGCTGTCGATCAACCAGGCCACATACAGGCGCCGGTAAAAACTGCTTTTGGTTTTACTGACTTCCATTCAGAACTCCTGCCCGCCTGTACGGGCCCGGCGCGCGTGGGAGCGGGCTAGCTCGCGATTAAATCGCTGCGGTTCGGCAGTTGTACCGAGGCGACCATATCGCGGGCAAGCCCGCTTCCACACACAAAGTAAGTGTCAGGTTTTGCCCTGCATATCCCGCCACGTCAGGTAGACACGCAGGTCAAACTCCAGCTGGTGATAACCCGGCAACATGTGCTCGCATAACTTGTAGAACGCCTTGTTGTGGTCCGACTCTTTCAAGTGGGCCAGCTCGTGAACCACGATCATGCGCAAAAACTCGGGCGCCGCTTCCTTGAACAGCGAAGCCACGCGCAGCTCCTTCTTGGCCTTGAGCTTGCCGCCCTGGACCCGTGATATGGCCGTATGCAAGCCCAGCGCACGGTGGGTCAGGTCGAGTTTGTTATCAAACAGCACCTTGTCAAAAGACGGTGCATTGCGCAGGTATTCCTGTTTGAGTTCCTGAGCGTAGGCATACAAGGCCTTGTCGCTTTGTACCGCATGACGCTGAGGGTAACGCTCGCTCAGGTAACCGCCCAGCTGCTCGCGCGCAATCAATTGGCGCACCTGCTCTTGCAAGGTCTGGGGGTAAGCCTGGAGGTATTTGAGAACAGTCATGGGCGCCAACGCACAGCGTAAAAGTATGCCAGTGTAGCGAATTCACTCCTCAGACGCCCACGTCAGACATTTACGCTGCCAAAAGGCAGACGCTTCCGAGAAAGCGTGGCGCCTGCAAGGGCTGCTTGCAGGCCGGAAACCCGCAAGGCTATCTTCACCAGTCGCCGATGATCCGCGTGGAAGAGACATGAAAAAGACGACGCACGACGATCCCAAAGCCAGTCACCCTCCCCGTGATGATCATCAGCACGATGAGGCCACCCGCAGCCTGTTTGAGGCCCTGCAGCAGGCCCCGCGGGTTTCCCTCGCCAACCTCAAGCCCACGCGGGCGCACAAGGTCAGCGCCACATCACCTTTTGCCGTACAGCCTGATATTCGGGCAATAGAGGCCCTGTCCCATGTGTCGCTGATGCTCAAAAGTGCAGAAGAGGTGTCGGATGAAATCACCGTTCATGCCAGTGGCATAGAGCGCGGGCTGGTATGGTCGCTGGTGCATTCGGTGGAGATGTCCCGCTCGCTGGTCGATGCCCTGCTCAGGGCAAATGGCGTGGACCCTGAGCAGCTTAAAGCACAACCGTCCCGCTAACCCTGCACAGTGCAGGCTGGCCAGGGCCGCTCGAACAGCACAAACAAAAACGCCCCGATCAGATCGGGGCGTTTGTTTGTCGGGCCGGATTAAGCGGCAATCGACAGTTTGAGCTTGTTCATCGCGCTTTTTTCCAACTGACGAATCCGCTCGGCAGACACGTTGTACTTCTGTGCCAGGTCGTGCAGCGTGGCTTTGTCTTCAGCCAACCAGCGCTGATACAGAATGTCACGGCTGCGGTCGTCCAGCACTTCCAGCGCTTCGTGCAGGTTGCTGGTGGAGTTATCGGTCCAGTCAGCATCTTCCAGTTGGCGCGCCGGGTCGTACCGGTGGTCTTCCAGGTAGTTGGCTGGCGACTGGAACGCACTGTCGTCGTCAGCTTCGGCTGCCGGGTCGAAGGCCATGTCATGACCGGTCAGGCGGCTTTCCATCTCGCGCACTTCACGAGGCTCTACGCCGAGGCTTTCAGCCACACGATGAACTTCGTCGTTGTTCAGCCACGCCAGGCGTTTTTTCTGGCTGCGCAGGTTGAAAAACAGTTTGCGCTGGGCCTTGGTGGTCGCGACTTTCACGATCCGCCAGTTACGCAGGATGAACTCGTGGATCTCTGCCTTGATCCAGTGCACCGCGAACGACACCAGACGCACACCCATTTCTGGGTTGAAGCGTTTGACCGCCTTCATCAGGCCGACGTTGCCTTCCTGGATCAGGTCAGCCTGAGCCAGGCCATAGCCCGAATAACTACGGGCAATGTGTACAACAAAACGCAGGTGGGCGAGCACCATCTGCCGAGCCGCCCCCAAATCCTGCTCATAGTAGAGACTCTCGGCCAGTTCACGCTCCTGCTCCGGTGTCAGCAGTGGAATGCTGTTCACCGTATTGACATAGGCCTCGAGGTTCGCACCAGGGACCAACGCATACGCAGGTTGCAAAGAAGTGGTCATACGAAAAAACCTCCGTCTCACATAACTCGTGCAGTTCAGCACTGCGAAAGTTGACCGGAAACCTGAAAAAAAGTTCCCAAAAAAAGCTGAAAAGGTCAACAGGTGTCAAGACACTACTTGGGCGAAAGCTCACGCAAATGCCGCGCTACTGCAATCCATGCACCGATATACCCTAACAGCACCGCGCCAAGCAAGAGAGACAGACCATCGGCTACCGGCACGCCCGCCAGGGCAAAGTTGCTGCCGTACAAACCGGCCAACCCCACCACCGCATCATTGAGCCAGTTCAGGCCGAATGCCAGAACTCCCCACGAAAGTACACCGGCACCAAAGCCATAAAGCGCGCCCATATACAGAAAGGGCCTACGGACATAGCTGTCAGTGCCGCCAACCAGCTTGATGACCTCGATTTCGATACGACGATTCTCGATATGCAAACGAATCGTATTACCGATAACCAGCAGCAAAGCTGATACCAGCAATACAGTCAAGCCAAACACGAAACGGTCACCCAATTTCAGGATGGCCGCCAAGCGCTCGACCCAGACTAGATCAAGTTGCGCCTGTTGCACTTTTGGCAACTGCGCCAAACGCTCACGAAGAGCCTCCAGCGTGGCTTTATCGACCTCGGCCGGGGTAACCAGCACCACGCCAGGCAACGGGTTGTCGGGTAGCTCTTTAAGCGCTTCGCCCAGCCCTGACTGCTGCTGGAACTCTTCAAGGGCTTTTTCGCGGCTGATAAATTCTGCGTCAGCTACCCCCGCCATACCTTTTATCTGATCGCTGAGATTTTCACCCTGCTCGCTGCTGGCATCCATCTGCAAGTACAACGAAATCTGCGCCGCGCGCTGCCAGGAACCGCCCAGGCGCTCGACGTTGTTGAGCAACAACGACAGGCCCATCGGCAAGCTCAGGGCAACCGCCATCACCAGGCAGGTGAAAAAGCTGCCAATCGGTTGTTTGCCCAGGCGCTTGAGGCTGTCGAGCAAGCTCGCACGGTGGGCTTCAACCCAGGCGTGAAACAACATGGCGAAGGTCGGGCCATCGTCATCATCGTGTTTTTTCTTCGGTGGCTGCGGGTCGGCGGCCTTGGGCGCTACGCGTTCGGACACTTTGGGGCTGCGGGTGGCACTCATTGCGCAGCCTCCCCGTCACCAATCAGGCGCCCGCGCTGCAAGGTCAGCATGCGATGGCGCATGCGGGCGATCAGTGCCAGGTCATGGCTGGCAATCAGTACGCTGGTGCCCAAACGGTTGATGTCTTCAAATACGCCCATGATTTCCGCCGCCAGACGCGGGTCGAGGTTACCGGTGGGTTCATCGGCCAGCAGCAAGGCCGGACGATGCACGATGGCGCGGGCAATGCCGACACGTTGTTGCTGGCCCGTGGACAAGTCGCCCGGGTACAGATCGGTTTTATCCGACAGCGCCACGCGCTCCAGCGCCGAATCGACACGCTTGGCAACTTCAGCCTTGGACAAGCCGAGAATTTGCAGGGGCAAGGCGACGTTGTTGAACACCGTGCGATCAAACAGCAACTGGTGGTTCTGGAACACCACACCGATCTGACGACGCAAAAAAGGGATCTGCGCGTTGCTGATCTGCCCCAGGTCCTGCCCTGCCAACAGCAATTTGCCGCTGGTGGGGCGTTCCATCGCCAGCAGCAGGCGCAACAGCGTGCTTTTGCCTGCGCCGGAGTGGCCGGTCACAAAGAGAAATTCGCCTCGACGGACCCGAAAGCTCAGCTCGTGCAGGCCCACGTGTCCATTTGGATAGCGCTTACCGACCTGCTCGAAACGAATCATGGACGCTCCCGCTCCGCAAACAGAGCCTGGACAAAGGGTTCGGACTCAAAATCACGCAAATCATCGATGCCTTCACCCACCCCGATATAACGGATAGGGATATTGAATTGCTTGGCCAGGGCGAAAATCACCCCGCCCTTGGCTGTGCCATCGAGCTTGGTCAGCGCCAGGCCTGTAAGGGCAACGGTCTGATCGAACTGCTTGGTCTGGCTGATGGCGTTCTGCCCGGTACCGGCATCCAGCACCAGCAGCACTTCGTGGGGAGCGTCTTCGTCAAGTTTGCCCATGACCCGGCGAACTTTCTTGAGCTCTTCCATCAGGTTGTCTTTGGTGTGCAGGCGACCGGCGGTATCGGCGATCAGCACGTCGATGCCACGGGCCTTGGCAGCTTGCACGGCGTCAAAAATCACCGACGCAGAATCTGCACCGGTGTGCTGGGCAATCACCGGGATATGGTTGCGTTCGCCCCACACCTGCAACTGCTCAACAGCAGCGGCACGGAAGGTATCACCGGCCGCCAGCATGACTTTCTTGCCTTCCAGCTGCAGTTTTTTCGCCAGCTTGCCGATGGTGGTGGTTTTACCCGCACCGTTGACGCCCACGACCAGAATCACGAATGGCTTGTTTTGCGACTCGATTTTCAGCGGCTGTTCAACCGGCTTGAGCATGGCCGCCAGCTCTTCCTGCAGCGACTTGTACAGTGCGTCGGCATCGGTCAATTGCTTGCGCGCAACCTTCTGCGTCAGGTTCTTGATGATCACCGAGGTGGCTTCAACGCCCACGTCGGCGGTCAGCAGGCGGGTTTCGATTTCTTCGAGCAGATCGTCATCGATGGCCTTTTTGCCCAGGAACAGGCTGGCCATGCCTTCGCCAATACTGGCGCTGGTCTTGGACAAACCTTGCTTGAGCCGGGCGAAAAAGCCGGTTTTTTGCTCGGGCGCGGCCACTGGCGCGGGGGCCGGGGCCTCAACCACGGCTGCAGGTGCAGGCACGACCACCGGTGCCACAACGGCAACTGGCTCTGGCTCTGGCTCTGGCTCTGGCTCTGGCTCTGGCTCTGGCTCTACAACAGTCTCGACCACCTCAGGCACTTCAACCACAGGCTCGGGGATCGGCGGCACGATATGCGGCGCTTGCACATCCTCCACCAGCGCCACCGGTTCTTCGGCAACGGGCAAGTGCGGCCAGGGCGCAGGCTCAGGGGCCACTTCAACAACAGGCTCGGCGGCCACCACGACCACTTCGGGCGCGGCCTCGACCACCACCGGGGCGGCCTCAATCAGCGGCTCAGGAGTGATTTCGGGTGCAGGCGCGGGTTGTTCCACGACGGTTTCCTGCGGCTTTCTGCGCAGCCATCCGAACAGGCCTTTTTTCTCGCCAGCCGCAGCTGGGTTCTTCTTGTCGTCGTTGGAACCAAACATGGAGGACGGCTATCTCATCGTAGCGACGCGCCACTGTGGCGCCTCGGCAAATAATATTCGGTGTGAAACAGACTGTAATTTTGTCAGCTTGTTCGCACGCAACTGTAGTCAGAGGGTAAAACACACCTCGTAAACTTCGTCTTAACTCGGGTCTGTCACGGGAAAGTCGGCAAAAATGCGAAATTTACCGGGATACATCCACACTTCCAAGCGGGCTCCTATACTGCCCGATCAAACGTCGTCTGATCGTCAAAGGCCTGATAGGCGTGGCCGCCAGTAAAACGGATCAGTATCCTAGCACCTCCTCACCCGCTGACGCTAAGGCCGAGCGGGTAGCCCAACAGGTTAAAAAACGAATGAATCTAGCCCGCCGCGCTGCTGGCCTGTTGCTCAGCACAGTTTTACTACCGCTTTCGGCCCTGGCGGCCGAACCGCAGCCCACCCACGAATTCCGCCTGGACAATGGCCTCAAGGTCATCGTTCGCGAAGACCATCGCGCCCCTGTGGTGGTTTCCCAGGTCTGGTACAAGGTGGGCTCAAGCTATGAGACACCCGGCAAGACCGGCCTGTCCCACGCCCTTGAACACATGATGTTCAAGGGCAGCAACAAGGTTGGCCCCGGCGAAGCCTCGTTGATCCTGCGCGACCTTGGCGCCCAGGAAAACGCCTTCACCAGCGATGACTACACCGCCTATTACCAGGTGCTCGCCCGCGACCGCCTGGGTGTTGCCTTTGAACTTGAGGCCGACCGCATGGCCAGCCTTCGCTTGCCGCCTGAAGAATTCAAGCGCGAAATCGAAGTCATCAAGGAAGAGCGCCGCCTGCGCACCGACGACCAGCCCATGAGCAAAGCCTACGAGCTGTTCAGCGCGATGGCCTTCCCTTCCAGCGGCTACCACACCCCGACCATCGGCTGGATGGTGGACCTGGAACGCATGAGCGTTGGCGAACTGCGCGCCTGGTACGAAGAATGGTATGCCCCCAACAACGCCACGCTGGTGGTTGTCGGGGACGTGACACCGGACGAAGTCAAAGCCCTGGCCCAGCGCTACTTCGGCAAGGTGCAAAAACGCGAGATCCCTGTCGCGAAAATCCCGCTGGAGCTGCCTACCCCGGGTGAGCGCCTGCTCAAGATCCACGTTCAGACCCAACTGCCAAGCCTGATGCTGGGCTTTAACGTACCGAGCATCGCGACGGCCAAAGACCCTGTCACCGCCAATGCCCTGCGCCTGATTTCCGCGCTGCTGGATGGTGGCTACAGCGCACGCATGCCGACGCAACTGGAGCGCGGTGAAGAACTGGTCTCCGGCGCATCGTCCAGCTACAACGCCTTCACCCGTGGCGACAGCCTGTTCATGCTTTCGGCAATGCCCAACAGCCAGAAAAAAGTCACCATGGCCCAGGCTGATGCCGGCTTGTGGCGCTTGCTCGACGACTTGAAAAAAACCCCGCCTACCGCTGAAGAGCTGGAGCGTGTGCGAGCCCAGGTGATTGCAGGCCTGGTCTACGAGCGCGACTCGATCACCAGCCAGGCCACTTCGATTGGCCAGCTGGAAACCGTCGGCCTGTCGTGGAAGCTGATGGACTCCGAACTGGCCGACCTGCAGAAGGTCACCCCGGCCGATATCCAGCAAGCTGCCCGTACCTATTTCACTCGCGACCGTCTAAGCGTTGCGCATGTACTGCCCGAGGAGAAAACCCATGAGTGAGCGTAAAGGCCCCCGCTACGCCCTGCTCGGTCTGAGCGCCGCCATACTGGTTGGCGCACTCGGCTATTTTTTGACCAACCCTGAGCAATCGGTTGCCAGCCAGGCGCTGGACCAGGCCAAGACCGAGCACAAGCTCGAATCCCTGGCCGAGCTCGACGGCAAGGCGCCCAGCCACCGTGCGCTGAACGTGCAAACCTGGAAAACCGCCGAAGGCTCCAAAGTACTGTTCGTCGAAGCCCGGCAACTGCCGATGTTCGACCTGCGCCTGACCTTCGCCGCCGGCAGCAGCCAGGACGACAACACCCCCGGCCTGGCCTTGCTGACCAACGCCATGCTCAACGAAGGCGTGGCCGGCAAGGATGTCGGCGCCATCGCCCAGGGCTTTGAAGGCCTGGGCGCGGACTTCAGCAATGGCGCTTACCGCGACATGGCCGTGGCCTCGTTGCGCAGCCTGAGCGATGTGGATAAACGCACCCCGGCGCTCAATTTGTTTGCCGAGGTGGTGGGCAAGCCCACCTTCCCCGCAGACTCCCTGGCGCGGATCAAGAACCAGCTGCTGGCCAGCTTCGAGTTCCAGAAACAGAACCCCGGCAAACTGGCCAGCAATGAGCTGTTCAAGCGCCTGTACGGCAACCACCCGTATGCCCACTCAAGCGATGGCACGGCTGAAAGCATCACTTCGATCACCATCGACCAGCTCAAGGCCTTCCACAACAAGGCCTACACTGCTGGCAATGCGGTGATCGCGATCGTTGGCGACCTGTCCCGTGCTGAAGCCGAGGCCATTGCAGCCCAGGTTTCCGCCGCGCTGCCCAAAGGCCCGGCGGTTGCCAAGACCGTGCAGCCGAGCGAGCCCAAGGCTGGCGAAACCCATATCGAGTTCCCGTCCAAACAGACCCACCTGCTGCTGTCTCAGCTGGGTATCGACCGTGACGACCCCGACTATGCCGCACTGGCGCTGGGCAACAGCATCCTGGGCGGTGGCGGTTTCGGCACGCGCCTGATGACTGAAGTTCGTGAAAAACGCGGCCTGACCTACGGCGTGTACTCCGGCTTCAGCCCGATGCAGGCTCGCGGCCCGTTCATGATCAACCTGCAGACCCGTGCCGAACTGAGCGAAGGCACGCTCAAACTGGTGCAAGACATTTTGGCCGACTACCTGAAAAATGGTCCGACGCAAAAAGAACTCGACGATGCCAAGCGTGAACTGGCTGGCAGCTTCCCGCTGTCCACTGCCAGCAACGCCGCCATCGTCGGCCAACTTGGCGCAATGGGCTTTTATGATTTGCCCCTGGATTACCTGGAAACCTTCATGCAGAAGTCCCAGGACCTGACCACCGAACAGGTCAAGGACGCCATGAACAAGCACCTGAGCGCCGACAAAATGGTCGTAGTGACCGCCGGCCCGACCGTGCCGCAAAAACCACTGCCACCACCTACCGACAAACCTTCAGAGCAACCTCTTGGGGTTCCGGAGCATTAATGGCAAAGCCAAAAAACACATCGCACTCCGGTGCGGGTCAGTTACGTATCATTGGCGGGGAATGGCGCAGCCGCAAGCTGGACTTCCCCCATGTAGAGGGCCTGCGCCCTACGCCCGATCGCGTGCGTGAAACCCTGTTCAACTGGTTGGCCCCGCATATTGGCGGCGCCAGGGTACTGGACGTTTTCGCCGGTAGCGGTGCGCTGTTCCTTGAGGCCATGTCCCGTGGCGCAGCCAAGGGCGTGGCACTGGACAGCAACCGCGATGCGATTTCCAACATCCGCGAAAACATGGGCATCCTGCGCTGCACCGTTGGCCAGGTGCAGCAGACCGACGCCCTGCGTTATCTGGACGCCACGCCGAGCGAAACCTTTGACGTGGTATTCCTCGATCCGCCGTTCAACAAGGACCTGCTCAAGCCTGCCTGTGATTTGCTCGAGCAGCGCGGCTGGCTGACCGAAGACGCCTGGGTCTACACCGAAAGCGAGTTGCGTCCGTCCGAGCTGGGCTTGCCAGCCAACTGGCGCCTGCACCGCGAGCAAAAAGCCGGCGGCGTGAACTACGCCCTGTGGCAGCGCGAAGCAACACAAGCCTGACGAACATGTAGTCGCTGCAGCAGGCTGCGATGGAGCCCGAAGGGGGCGCTTTTTCAAAAGCGAAGGCCTTTCGGCCCTTATCGCAGCCTTCGGCAGCGACTACAGGTTTTTTCGCTCCACGATATCTATGTAACGCCCGCCTCCCCCCTCCCAAGCCCAGTCTGTTCTGACGCTCACTCGTCAGGACACCTACCATGAAACACCCCCTCGCCGGGCTGGCTCTCGGCCTTGTGTTGCAACCGCTGACGGCCCTGGCCAGCAGCGAGACCTCCACGCACCAGTTCACCCTGGACAACGGCCTCAGGGTCATCGTCCACGAAGACCACCGCGCCGCCGTGGTGCATTCCCAACTCTGGTATCGGGTCGGCTCCAGCTATGAACCGCCGGGCCAGTCCGGCCTGTCCCACGCACTGGAACACATGGTGTTCAAAGGCAGCAGCAAACTCTGCCCGGCGGAGTCCGACCACATCTTTCAAAGCCTGGGCATCACCGACAATGCAGCGACGCAAAGCGATGCCACACTTTTTTTTCAAACCCTGCCACCCCACGCCCTGGCGGTCGCACTTGAAGTGATGGCCGACCAGATGAGCACCGCCCATCTGCCCGCCGCGCTTTGGGAAGGTGAACGCGAAGTCATCAAAAGTGAACGCAGCGAAAGCGTCGACAACGACCCCCAGCAGCGGGCCCTGGAGTTGCCCCTGCGCCTGGCATTTCCTGCCAGCGCCTCTGGCAGCCCGGTGATCGGCTGGATGCACGACCTCGAACGCATGCATGTCGACGAGCTCAAGCACTGGTACCAGAGCTGGTATGCCCCCAACAACGCCACGTTGATCATCGTCGGCGCGATCGACGCCGGGCAGGTCAAGGCGCTGGCCACCCGCTTTTTCGGCCCGATTGCCCGGCGCCAATTGCCTGCAATCAAACCCCCGCTCGAACTCGCAGCGCCAGGTGAGCGCAACATCACCCAGTACATCGACCATCAAATCCCCAACCTGAGCATGACGTTCAACGTCCCCAGCCTGAGCACCCAGACCGAACCCCATACGGCAGCCGCACTGGAGCTGCTCAGCGAGGTGCTGGGAGGCGGTGACAGCTCGGCACTCAAAAGCCGGTTGTGGCGCGGTGAAGAGCTGGTCATCAGCGTCGACTCACACTACAGCGGCATCAGTCGCGGTGATGTGCTGCTCAGTATCTCCGCCACCCTCAACCTCGAAAAAATCAAAACCCTCAGCGAGGTGCAAGCGGGTATCTGGGAAGTGCTCGAATCACTGAAACACACACCGCCCTCCAGCAGTGACCTTGAGCGCGCCCGCACGCGGATCATTGCCCGACAGGTATTCAACCGTGACGACCTGCAAAGCCTGGCCCTGTATCTGGGCGAACTGGACATTGCCGGGCTGTCGCCGGAGCACGACGACAAGCGCCTGCAGACCCTGAAGGCAATCACCCCCGAAGACATCCGCCACGCCGCGCAAACCTTCCTGACCCGCGACCGCATGACCGTCAGCCATGTGCTGCCCAAGGAGTCTCGCCATGAATCTGAATAAGCCCCTGCCAGTCGCAGCCCGATGCGCCTTGTACGCTACCCTGCTGCTCGCCCTGGTCACGCTATGTACCCGCACACAGGCGCAGGCGCCCGCGCCCCAGCTGCAATCGTTGCTTGAGTTAAGCCCCACGGTCCCCGCCACCCGCCTGCCAGCCATCAAGGCCTGGAAACTGGCTCAAGGTACCCGGGTGCTGTTTGTCGAAAACCATAACCTGGCCATGTTCGATTTACAGATCAGCTTTGCCGCCGGCAGCAACCAGGATGGCGACTCACCCGGCCTGGCCGCCACCGTGCTGAGCCTGTTCAACGAAGGCTCGGCACTCAAGGACGCCAATGCGCTGGCCGAGGGGTTTGATCGCCTGGGCGTGGCCCTGGGCAACGGCATCAGCAAGGAGCAGAGCTTTTTTACCCTGCGCAGCTTGAGCGCCCCGCACATCCGCGAACCGGCCATGCACTTGTTCACCGAGATGCTCGCCCGGCCGGGCTTTACCGTGGAAGGTCAGCGCCGGGTAAAAAACGAGCTGCTCACCCAGCTCAAAAAAGACCACGACGACCCCCACGCCCTGGCGCGCACATTGATCTACGACGAGCTGTACCCCGGGCAAGCGGTCGCCCGCCCCAGGTACGGTACAGCCGAGAGCCTTGAACGCATTGATGCCGCCCAACTGGTGAATTTCTATCGCCGAGCCTACACCGCCGCCAACGCACAGATCGTGATCGTCGGTGACCTGACCCTGCAACAGGCACAGACCCTCAGCCGCTCACTGGCCAACGCCTTGCCTGCCGGGCCGGCACTGACCCGGCCGCACGCCGTAACAGCCCCGTCTGCCCGCGGCAAAACCGTGCATATCGAAGATGAAGCCAGCCATACCCTACTGATGATGGCCCAGAACGCAGTGCCCACCCAGCACCCTGACTGGGCAGCCATCCGTGCCGGGAACATCATGTTCAGCCACATTCTCAACGGCGATCTGCGCGAGGATCGCAGCATCACCTACGGCGTGCTATCGGACATTACCAACGGCCAAGGCCCGGCGCCCTGGGTTATCAGCCTCAATACCCCCTCACGCTACAGCCAGGGTGCTCTGGCCCGGATCAAGGCCCTGTTTGCCCAGTACCTGGAAGAAGGGCCCAGCGAAACACAGCTCGACGACGTCAAGCAGCACCTGCTGCGAGCCTTGCCCCAGCACACGGCCAGCAATCTGGAGGTGCGCAATGAGCTGTCCATCATCGGCCGTTTTGACCAGCCCCTGACCTTCGGCTACAAAAACCAGCAGATCCAAGCCCTAACCCGTGAACAAATCAAGGCGGCCATGAACCGCCATCTCAGGGCCGACGGCTGGGTCAGCGTGACCGTCGGGCCTGACGTGGCACAACAGCCCCTGCCGGATCCCATAGCACCGCAGACAGTAACGCCACAAAGCTGCATGCCGGCCAACCGATAACCCCACGGCCTGCACGCAACACTTGGGCGTCAGGCCATGATGTGGCAATTTAGACAACCGCCGTACCTGTCATCCGATGAGAACCACCGTGCCTTTTTCAGACAGCCATGCTTTACCCCTCAAGCCGTTTGCTCCGGCTACGGGCCTGGGCAACCCCCATATCCAGACACTATGGGGGCCGTTGTGGCGCACCAAACCCGCCATTGAACATCGACGTGAACGTATCTGGCTCAAGGATGGCGATTTTCTCGACCTGGACTGGCACGGCCTATCATCAGCCCATGCACCGGTGGTACTGGTGCTGCACGGCCTGACCGGGTCATCGAACTCGCACTATGTACTGGGGCTGCAAAATGCCCTCGCCGCACGCGGCTGGAGCAGCGCCGCACTGAACTGGCGAGGCTGCTCGGGCGAGCCCAATTTACTGGCCCGTAGCTACCATTCGGGGGCCAGCGAAGATCTGGCCGAGGCCGTGGCCCATATACGCGCCGCACACCCCCTGGCCCCGCTGTATGCCGTGGGCTATTCGCTGGGGGGCAACGTGCTGCTCAAGTATCTGGGCGAAAGCGGCAGCGACAGCGGTTTATGCGGTGCCGTTGCGGTGTCGGTGCCGTTCCGGCTTGACCAGTGTGCCGACCGGATCGGCCTGGGCTTTTCCAGGGTCTATCAAGCCCACTTCATGCGCGAGATGCTGGCTTACGTCAAAGACAAAAAACACCGGTTCCAGCTCGACGCCCGACATGAAGGCCTGGCCAGCCTGACCAAGCTGGGCTCGGTCAAGACCCTGAGCAAAATGCGCACCTTTTGGGAGTTCGATGACCGCGTAACGGCGCCTCTCAACGGCTACCTGAATGTCGATGACTACTACCGGCGCGCCTCCAGCCGCTACTTTCTGGGGACCATCGATACACCGACACTGATTATCCAGTCCACGGACGATCCGTTCGTGTTCAAGCACAGTATTCCCGAACCCAGCGAGCTATCGCCCTGCACGCAACTGGAGCTGCACGCCAAGGGCGGCCATGTCGGATTTCTGGAAGGCTCGCCAGGAAGGCCGGGGTATTACCTTGAGCGCAGAATCCCGCAATGGCTGGCCGCGCTGCGGCTTGAATCTGCGTAATGGACGCAGAACAGGGTGAGTCGATCCGCTTCTGGCAAACGCCTCCCCTGACGGGTGTGGAGCTGCTGACGGCGCGCTATATCGAACACCGCTTCGTGCCCCATGTGCATGATGGTTTTGTGATCGGCATGATTATCGAAGGCGCCCAGCGTTATCGCTATCGCGGCGCCGAGCATCTGGCGGCCACCGGCACCCTGGTGCTGATCAACCCGGACGAAGTGCACAATGGTCACAAAGGCCATGATGCGGGTTGGCGCTACCGGGCTTTCTACCCGGACAACGCGCAAATTCAACAGCTGCTGGAAGAACTGGAACTGCCCGCCAGCCACTTGCCGACCTTCAATGACACACTGCTGTACGACTGCGAGCTGTTTCGCGGGTTGTTCCAGTTGCATCAATTGCTTGAAGGGCCAGAGACCGCATTGCAGCAACAAACGGCATGGCGCCAGATGATGCTTGCCCTGCTTAACCGCCATGCCCGCCTGCCGCTACCGGCAAAGCCCGGGGTCGAACACCGCGCCGTCAGCCGCGCCAAGGAAGTGCTGCAAGCCCGCCTGGCAGAGCCGCCATCACTGGAAGAGCTCGCCGCAGCGGTCAATTTGTCGCCATTCCACTTTGCCCGGGTATTTCAGCGCGCCACCGGCATGCCGCCGCACACCTGGCTGATGCAGCAACGTATCGCCCATGCCCGGGCGTTGCTGCAACAGGGCTGCTTGCCATTAGAGGTGGCGACGCAATTGGGCTTTGCCGACCAGAGCCACCTCAACCGGCAATTCAAGAAGGTCTATGGCGTTGGCCCCGGTGCATACCGATTGGCCAGTGCCAACTCGAACCGCTGAAATCTGCACACGTGCTGTGGGAGCGGGCTTGCCCGCGATTCAGACGCTGCGGTCTATCCGTTAAACCGCGTTGCTGGCATCGCAGGCAAGCCCGCTCCCACAGGTGTTGTGTACTGCACACCTCAATCGCCGGTGGCAATACCCCGCGCCGGATCGTTGATCCATTCACTCCACGAACCCGCATAGAGTTTGCCCAGCGGATAGCCCGCCAAGCCCATTGCAAAGAGGTTATGGCACGCCGTCACACCCGAGCCGCAATAGGCCACCAACTCATCAGGGGAACGACCAGCGAGCTTTTCGGCAAAACGCTGCTTGAGCTGCTCTGCAGGCAAAAAGCGCCCGCTGCTGTCGAGGTTTTCGCTGAAGGCCGCACATTGCGCACCCGGAATATGCCCGGCGATCGGGTCAATCGGCTCGACCTCACCGCGAAAACGCGGCTGGGCACGCGCATCGATCAGGGTCAGCTCCGGCTGGCCGAGGCGCTTTTGCAGTTTTTCGGCACTCAGCAACATATGGCTGTCGGGCTTGCCTTCGAATGTCCCGCGCAGCGTCGGCGCGGCATCCAGGCTCAGCGGGAAGCCCGCGCCATGCCAGGCCTTGAGGCCGCCATCAAGGATAAACACGCCATCACGCTTGCCCAGCCAGGTCAGCAACCACCATGCGCGAGCGGCAAAAGCGCCCGGGCCATCGTCATACAGCACCACATCGCTGTCGGCATTGATGCCCCAGGCTTGCAGACGCTCAACCAGGGTACGCGGGTCGGGCAATGGATGGCGGCCGGTCACGCCCTTGATCACAGGCCCGCTCAGGTCGCGTTCAAGATCGGCAAACTGCGCACCGGCAATATGCCCCTCGGCATAGCTGCAGCGGCCGTAGTCCGGGTCTTCAAGGGCAAAGCGGCAATCCAGAATAACCAGGCCGGGCTGCGCCTGACGTTCATTCAGGGCTTGCGGGCTGATCAGTTGCGCAACGGGCATAGTGGACTCCTGTGAGGGGTGAAATGCGGTTATTGAGCGTACAACGCATGTTCCAGGGGGACGTAGTATTCCTTGATCAACTCATCGACGGCTTCGCGAGCCTGCTCGGTGACAAAACCCGACTCCAGCACCAGCAGCTGGTACACACCGCGCTTGATGGCCTGCTCGCTAAGCTGGTCGCTGCTGTCACGGGTGGCACATAAAAAACCTACCCAGGAGGTAAGAATAATCCAGGCATTCAGGCTTAAGGATTCAATTTGCTGGGGGGTCATGCGCAAGATGTCAGCCTCGACAAACCCGGCGTAAATGGCCTGGGCCTGAGTGAGGCAGTGCTGGGAGAAACGTCGATAGCGGATGGCCAGTTCCGTGTCGCTGTGCAGCAAGTGTTCGATATCACGGTACAGAAACCGGTAACGCCACATGGCGTCCAGCAGTTGCTGCAAGTACTGGCGCTTGTCGGCAACGGTTGGCAACCGCCCTTGCGGCGGGTGCAAAAAGCTCAATACCAGCGCCTCGTACTCGCTGAACAAGACCGAGATAATCGCCTGCTTGTTGGGGAAGTGGTAATACAGATTGCCCGGCGAAATTTCCATGTGGGCCGCAATGTGGTTGGTGCTGACACTGCGTTCACCCAGCTGGTTAAAAAGCTCCAGGCTGCTATTGGCGATGCGCTGGCTGGTTTTTAGTCGTATGGCCATGGGCTTGCGCTTAAATTAAAAACGAAAGGCATCTTACGGCCTAACCTTGAAACGATAAACAACACCAAGGGCAGGCCTGCAATTGACAAGTTAGAGCATAGGCTCTAAAAACATGACTGCTCTGTAACGATAAAAACCGATAAAAAACGCCTGGAGCCTCTATGTCTGTCGACAGTTCCCACCTTCACGACGCCTCGCTCCAACCGGACGATCTCCAGTCCCTGCTCGACAAGCAGCGCCAGGCCTACGCCGCTCATCCATTCCCGCCCCTTGCACAGCGCCAGCAATGGCTAAAAAGCCTGCGCCAACTGTTGAGCCGCGAGCGCGAGGTGCTGATCGACGCCATCAGCCAGGATTTCAGCCACCGCAGCCCCGACGAAACCCTGTTTGCCGAGCTGATGCCGTGCCTGCACAGCATCGATTACACCCTCAAGCACCTTAAGCGCTGGATGAAACCTTCATCACGCCGCGTAGGCATGATGTTCGCGCCCGCCAGTGCCAAGGTGATGTACCAGCCGCTGGGCGTGGTGGGGATTATCGTGCCGTGGAACTACCCGCTGTACCTGGCCGTTGGCCCTTTGGTCGGGGCACTGGCGGCGGGCAACCGGGTCATGCTCAAGCTCAGCGAATTCACCCCGGCCACCGGGCGTTTGCTCAAGGATTTGCTGGGGCGCATTTTCCCCGACGACATGGTCACCGTGGTGCTGGGCGAGGCAGCAGTAGCGGTCGCGTTTTCCGGCCTGGCCTTCGATCACTTGCTGTTCACCGGTTCTACCCAGGTGGGCAAACAGGTGATGCGCGCCGCGTCTGAAAATCTGACGCCGGTCACCCTGGAGCTGGGCGGTAAATCTCCCGCCATCGTGTCGGCCGATGTACCGCTCAAAGACGCTGCCCAGCGCATCGCCTGGGGTAAAACCCTGAACGCCGGGCAAACCTGCATCGCCCCGGATTATGTGCTGGTCCCCCAGAATCGGCTTGAGGGTTTTATCGATGCCTATCGCCAGGCCGTGCTCAGTTTTTATCCGACGCTCACCGACAACCCGGACTACACCGCAATTATCAACGACCGGCAGCTGGCGCGCCTGGAACGGCTGCAAACCGACGCCACCCTCAAGGGCGCACGTCTGATCCCGCTGTATGAACAGGGCCAGGGGCGGCGCATGCCCCACGCCCTGCTACTGGATGTAAACGACGACATGCAGGTCATGCAGGATGAAATCTTCGGCCCGCTACTGCCCGTTGTGCCCTACTCCACTCTGGATCAGGCAATGGCCTACATCAACCGCAGAGACCGCCCTCTGGCACTGTATTACTTCGGCTACAACAAGGCCGAACAACAGACCGTTATCCACAACACCCACTCGGGCGGGGTCAGCATCAACGAAACACTGCTGCATGTGGCCATCGACGACCTGCCCTTTGGTGGTGTCGGCCATTCGGGCATGGGCCATTACCACGGTCACGAAGGCTTTTTGACCTTCAGCAAGGCCAAGGGGGTGCTGGTGAAACAGCGCCTGAACAGCGCTTTGCTGATCTACCCGCCCTATGGCCGAAAACTGGTAGGCATCATCCAGAAGCTGTTTATCCGCTAGCGGAGCCTTGACCATGCCAGCACACAGTGTCGAAAACACCCTGCTTTCACGTCGCGGGGTCTTGAAGGTCGGCGCAGTGGCCAGTGCATTACTGGCCACTGCCGGCATGGGTGCCAGCCTCAGCGGCTGTTCCGCCAGCAGCAGCGCCCGCGGGTTCTCGGTTCTGCGCAGCAGTGACCTGGCATTCTTGCGTGCACTGATCCCGGTGATGCTCGCCACCAGCGTAACCGAGCCGGCAATGCCCGGCGCGGTCAAGGCCACACTCGACGCACTGGACGACAACCTCAACCACCTGTCACCCGCGCTGCTGACCCTGACCCAACAATTATTCGACGTGCTGGCCATGCCTGTAACACGCGGGCCGTTGACCGGGGTGTGGGGGCACTGGGAAAACGCCAGCCCCGAACAGATTCAGTCATTCCTGCAGCGCTGGCATAACAGCAGCCTGAGCCTGTTGAAAATGGGCCACGGCTCGCTGGTGCAACTGGTGATGATGAGCTGGTACGAGTGCCCGCAGTCTTGGGGCGCCTGCGGCTACCCAGGGCCACCCAAGCTGTAAAAACCCTGTGGGAGTGGGCTTGCTCGCGATTCAGGCAACGCGGTACTTGCGACCTGTTGAGTTGATGCCATCGCGAGCAAGCCCGCTCCCACAGTGATATCTCACACTCATTTTGAGTACTTCCTATGCCTGTACCCGATCCGTTCCGAGAAGGCCTGGCCCGAGGCTGGAAAACCCATGACGGCTCCCGCCTCGACAGCGACCTGACCCTGGAGGCTGACGTTGCCATTGTCGGCAGCGGTGCAGGCGGCGGCACCACGGCAGAGATCCTCAGTGCTGCGGGTTACAAGGTATTGCTGATTGAAGAAGGCCCGCTCAAGACCAGCAGCGATTTCAAACTTCTCGAAAACGAAGCCTACGCCAGCCTGTATCAGGAAGGCGTCGGGCGCATGAGCAAGGACGGCGCCATCAGCATTCTGCAAGGCCGGGCCGTGGGCGGCACCACCTTGGTCAACTGGACCTCAAGCTTTCGCACGCCAACCCCGACGCTGGAGCACTGGGCCCGCGAACACAACGTGGCGGGGCACAGTGCCGAACAAATGGCACCGTGGTTCGAACACATGGAGCAGCGCCTGGGTGTCGCCCCCTGGGCAGTGCCGCCCAACGCCAACAACGAGGTGATCCGCAGCGGCTGTGAAAAGCTCGGTTACAGCTGGCATGTGATCCCGCGCAATGTGCGCGGCTGCTGGAACCTGGGCTATTGCGGCATGGGCTGCCCCACCAACGCCAAGCAATCGATGCTGGTCACGACCATTCCCGCCACCCTCGACAATGGCGGTGAACTGCTCTACCTGGCCCGCGCCTGGAAACTGCAGATCAGTGGCGAGCAGGTCACCGGCCTGCAATGTCAGGCTATGGACAGCCGCTGCGTAGCGCCCACGGGCCGCACCATAACGGTCAAGGCCCGGCACTATGTACTGGCAGGCGGCGGCATCAATACACCCGGCCTGCTAATGCGTTCCGACGCACCCGACCCCTACAAACGACTGGGTAAACGGACGTTTCTCCATCTGGTCAACTTTTCGGCTGCGCAATTTCCTACTGCCATTAACCCTTTTTACGGAGCGCCGCAGTCTATTTACTCCGACCACTTTCAGTGGAAAGACGGCGTCACAGGCCCAATGGGCTACAAACTCGAAGTCCCGCCTTTGCACCCGGCCCTGGCCGCCACCCTGTTTGCCGGCGTTGGCCAGACCAGCGCCGCACACATGGCACAACTGCCCAACACCCATATGATGCTGGCACTGATGCGCGACGGCTTTCACCCCGACAGCCCCGGCGGCCATGTGCAGTTACGCAGCGATGACACCCCCGTGCTCGATTACAGCCTCACGCCCTATGGTTGGGAGGGTCTTAAGCGCGCGTTTCACAGCATGGCCGAGATCCAGTTTGCCGCAGGCGCCAGCGCGGTGATGCCGCTGCACAGCGATGCTGGCTACACCACCCGCCTGAGCGCAACCCGTGACCTGATCGACAGTTTGAGCCTTGAGTTGTATCGGACCCGCCTGGCCAGCGCCCATGTAATGGGTGGATGTGCGATGGGGGAAAATTCGCAAATGGCCGTCAGCGACAGCCTTGGGCGCCATCATCAATTACAAAACCTGTCCATCCATGACGGCTCGTTGTTCCCCACCAGCATAGGCGCCAACCCACAATTGTCGGTATATGGGCTGACAGCAAAACTGGCAACGCGACTGGCTGAGCGCCTTAAAAATTCATGAAAAAGCAGTTATTTCGTCGCGTCTATAGTGCTTTCTTCTGCGAATGGCGACTTGGCCGACCGGGAATGCTGCGATACCATCCGACTCCCCAACGGATTCCCGCCAGGACGACGCGATGAACCGAGTGTTGTACCCAGGTACATTCGACCCTATTACCAAGGGCCATGGCGATCTGGTCGAACGCGCTTCGCGCCTGTTTGACCATGTGATCATTGCTGTCGCTGCCAGCACCAAGAAAAACCCGCTATTCCCTCTGGAACAGCGGGTGGAGCTGGCTCGTGAAGTCACCAAACACCTGCCCAATGTCGAGGTGGTCGGTTTCTCGACGCTGCTCGCGCACTTTGCCAAGGAACAGAATGCCAATGTATTCCTGCGTGGCCTGCGTGCCGTGTCGGACTTCGAATACGAGTTTCAGCTGGCGAACATGAACCGCCAACTGGCCCCCGATGTGGAGAGCCTGTTCCTCACGCCGTCGGAGCGTTATTCGTTTATATCGTCGACATTGGTGCGGGAAATCGCGGCATTAGGCGGCGATATCACCAAGTTTGTGCACCCGGTTGTGGCCGATGCTCTGACTGAGCGTTTTCGCAAGAAATAACCACTGAAGCGGCGCCCGCGTGCACTGCGGGCGCCAATGCGGCACAATTGACGCATTCGATTTCAGTTGCCCGGGCCGATCGCCCCGGCCGGAGTACCCATGTCCCTGATCATCACCGACGATTGCATTAACTGCGACGTCTGCGAACCCGAGTGTCCGAACGCTGCCATTTCCCAGGGCGAAGAGATCTATGTGATCGACCCCAACCTGTGCACCCAGTGCGTCGGCCACTACGATGAGCCGCAATGCCAGCAAGTGTGCCCGGTTGACTGCATCCCGCTGGATGAAGCCCACCCGGAAACCGAAGAACAGCTGATGGAAAAGTACCGGGCGATTACCGGCAAGGCCTGATTCATCGTCTATGCGATTTGTGTGGGAGCGGGCTTGCTCGCGATAGATTCACTGCGATCGACCCGTTCGACCGAGGGGGTTGCATCGCGAGCAAGCCCGCTCCCACAAGAGTTCAGCCCATTACGGGTGGCTATGTTTGGCAACGCGGGCAAAACACACTGGCGCGCTGGCCCAGCTTGACGTCACGCAGCTCAGTGCCGCAGACCTTGCACGGTTCATACCCGCGACCGTACACAAACAGCTCCTGCTGAAAGTAACCGGGCTGGCCGTCGCCGCCGATAAAATCGCGCAATGTGGTGCCGCCGCGCTCGATGGCGGCCGCCAGAATCCGCTTGATCTCAATCGCCAGCTTTAAATAGCGCGCCCGGGAAATGCTCCCGGCAGCGCGACGCGGATCAATGCCGGCAGCAAACAGCGCCTCGGTCGCGTAAATATTGCCCACCCCCACCACCACGGCGTTGTCCATGATGAATGGCTTGACCGCCATCGAACGCTTGCGCGACAGCTGAAACAGCCGCTCGCCATCAAACAGGTCAGTCAGCGGTTCCGGGCCCAGGCGCACCAGCAATTCATGGTTCAGCGGGTCAAGGCTCCAGAGCATGGCCCCAAACCGGCGCGGGTCGGTGTAGCGCAGGGCCAGCCCGGACTCCAGCTCGATATCCACATGCTCATGCTTGGCCGCGGGCAACCCGGCTTCCACCAGCCGCAGGTTGCCCGACATGCCCAGGTGACTGATCAGCGTGCCGACTTCAGCATTGATCAACAGGTACTTGGCCCGGCGCTCCACCAGCACGATACGCTGCCCCGACAACCGCACGTCGAGGTCCTCAGGGATCGGCCAGCGCAAACGCCGCTCGCGCACAATCACCCGACTGACCCGCTGCCCTTCAAGGTGCGGGGCGATGCCACGGCGAGTGGTTTCGACTTCAGGTAATTCAGGCATGGAGGCTCCGTACTCTGGAATAGCTGGCAATTCTAACGGAAATTTCTGCGCAACTGGCTCCGCGATCCGACGCAATGCGGTGAATCAGCCACGCCTCCGGGGTGCGTCTAAGGCTATAATCGCGCCCTTTTCAATACCCGGAGCGACGTCATGTCCCTGCCAAGCCTGCGCCTTAAAGCCAATGCCGATCGACGCCTGCGCGCCGGCCACTTGTGGGTCTACAGCAACGAAATCGATGTAGCCGCCACACCGCTGAACGGTTTTAAGGCCGGCGACCAAGCGGTACTCGAAACCGCCGGCGGCAAGCCGCTGGGCATCGTTGCCATGAGCCCCAATAACCTGATCTGTGCACGCCTGTTGTCGCGCGACATCAAGCTGCCACTGGACAAGTCGCTGCTGGTACACCGCCTCAACGTGGCCCTGTCCCTGCGCGAGCGCCTGTTCGACAAGCCATACTACCGCCTGGTCTACGGTGATTCCGACCTGATGCCGGGCCTGGTGGTTGACCGTTTCGGCGATATCCTCGTGGTCCAGCTGGCCTCGGCCACGATGGAACAGCACAAGGACGACGTGATCGCAGCCCTGGTGCAAGTGATCAAGCCAAGCGGCATCCTGTTCAAGAACGATTCGGCGGCCCGTGATGCCGAAGGCCTTGAGCGTTATGTTGAAACCGTCTTCGGCCTGGTGCCGGAGTGGGTGGCACTGGAAGAGAACGGCGTGAAATTCGAAGCCCCGGTGATCGCCGGGCAAAAAACTGGCTGGTTCTACGACCACCGCATGAACCGCGCCCGCCTGGCCCCGTACGTCAAGGGCAAGCGCGTACTGGACCTGTACAGCTACATCGGCGGCTGGGGCATCCAGGCCGGTGCTTTTGGCGCCAGCGAAGTGTTCTGTGTCGACGCATCATCCTTCGCCCTCGACGGCGTTGAACGCAACGCAGCGCTGAACGGCTTTGCCGAGAAAGTCACCTGCATGGAAGGCGACGTGTTTGAGGCCCTTAAAGAGCTGAAGGCCAACGAAGAACGTTTCGACGTGATCGTGGCTGACCCGCCTGCCTTTATCAAACGCAAGAAAGACCTGAAAAACGGCGAAGGCGCGTACCGTCGCCTGAACGAGCAGGCCATGCGCCTGCTCAACAAGGACGGCATTCTGGTCAGCGCATCGTGCTCGATGCACCTGCCCGAAGACGACCTGCAAAACATCCTGCTGACCAGCGCCCGTCACCTGGACCGCAACATGCAACTGCTGGAACGCGGCGGCCAGGGCCCGGATCACCCGGTACACCCGGCCATCCCGGAAACCCGCTACATCAAGAGCATCACCTGCCGTCTGCTGCCTAACAGCTGATGTAACGCCCGCTCCTTGCAGGAGCGGGCTTGCTCGCGATTAGTACGATGGGGTTAGCCAGACACACCTCGTCGCACCCTTCGCGAGCAAGCCCGCTCCCACTGCGCTTATTGCGCCTTGGGGTTCGGGCTCAGCTCCACGCCATCGATCAACAGCGATTGATATCGCGGCGCCACCACCTTGGCCTTGCCTTCACGGATCTGCTCGATCAGCTCCAGCGCATTGCCATCGACCTCAAACGTACCCGCCAACTGCCATTTACCCTGCGCATCACGGTTGAAGAAGTCCAGCGACCTCACCCAACCCCGCTTGGGCAACTGCAGCACCTCGCTTTGCCCATCCCTATCCAGATCAACCGCCCACAGCACACAGCCCGGTTTCTCGCAGGTCTGCTTGCCAAAGTCTGACGCTTCAAACTGTTCGCTGCCCGCCACTTCAGGGCCGATCCACTCCAGGGCTTTCTCCTTGGGCGCGCGTTTGCCTTTACCGGTGTCGGCATTCTTGAGCCGCTTGAGCAAGGCCTGACGCTCGGTTTGCGTGAGTACCTGCCCTTGCTCCACTTGCGCCAGCAGCGCGCTGAACGCCTGCTCACCGGGTTGGCCCAAGCGATAGCGCAAGGTATCGGCGTCAAACATATCCACCGGGGTCTTGCCGCTCAGTACACGGGCAACCTGGTTGCTTGCGCTGATTTTCAACGGGCTGAACCACGGCGTATGAATTGCCAGCAACAGCGCAACCGTCAGCAGCGCAATCACCGGGTTAGTGCGACGCACACTCCATAGCCACTGGCGCTGTGGCACCACTACCGCCCAGACGGCCGCCACACAGTGGGCAAAAATCACCGCCACCAGCAGGATTGCCAGCACCCGGGAAGGTGTCAGGCCGTACTGGGCAATGCGCAGCCACGTTGAATACCCCGCCAGCAACACCAGCACCGGCAAGCACAACAGGCACAGGTCGACCACACGCACCAGCCAGACCGGGTACCCGCTGCCCTGGGCACCGTCCTGGAACACGCCATTGAGCAAAAACAGATTGACCGCCACCAACCACAGCATGATGGGTGTCGAATAGCCGGTATCCCAGATGGGCTCCAGCCCGGTAAAGGGCAAGGCGAAAGTGAACACAATCGCAATCAACGCCCCCAGAGGCAGCAGGAAACGGCACAGTGTCAGCAAAATACCGCGCAGCAGGCCAATGATCCGGTCGTTCTCACGGCCCATGTTCAAGCCGAGGGCAAACACCATAGCCGAGCTGACGCAAATAAACCCCTCGGTTGAAAACAGCCGGTTGAGCGCCACGATCCCGAGCATCTTGAACAGGTTGCCCCACAACAGCAGCAGCCCCCAGAACACCACATTCAGCAACAAGCCCAGCAATACGATAAACACCGTGTCCCAGGCATGGCGGAACAAATCTTCATAACGCGGATAGCGCCCTTCGCGGGTTGGCCAGCTGAGGATGAACACCGTGCAGACGTAAGCAATCACCAGGGAAAAGAACGTCCAGCTGCCCGTCAGCCAGCGGTTGTTGAACAGTTGCCTGTCGCCGTCCACAAACACCCAGGTACTGATTGCCGCCATGACCACCGTGAGTCCGACCACCAGCCAGGCAGTGCCGCGCTGTCGCACGTTGTCACCCAACAGCAGCAGGTTGATGCCACCCACCAGCACGACAGTGGCCAAGGCAATCCTGGCCCCGGGGTCGTTCAGCGTACTCGCCAGCCAGAGCAGCAGGCCCTGTATCAGGCCGATGGTCAGGCTGGTTGTGACAGAGCGGTTGAGGGTTAGCATTTAGAGTCCTTCTTTGAAATGGTTGTTCCTACTTAAAGACGACTTTCAATCGACGTACGCATAATGAGAAAGCGGAAGGTAAACGCCCAGTGTAGTAAGGACAATCATCAAAGCCATATTGATCCCGAGAAATGGCCTTTCCAGCTGCAATTTCCGTTACACAACCTTATGGCGCTGCCCTGCTGCAGGCATTCATTACGCCAAGAAAATTCGAACACGGACGAAACTTCGAGCAGCATTGCGAACCAGGCATATACATCATTCGCCAATATAGAGACCTGAGCGTTATACCTCACAAGCCTATACTTGAAAAGTGCCATTATAAAAACCCAACCATATCAGCAATATACATCAAACACTGTACAACATAGGAAAACAGCCACCTTAATTAGAAAAGCATCCTACAAAATTTCTTATTGATACTCGCGCTTATGCGTCTACTATTTGCTTGCCGCCACAACACATTGCGGCCAACCCAAAAAACGAAAAAGGAGATCAACCATGAAGAAAGTTATCCTTGAACACCTTTCAGCCCAGCATCACGCAATGATGCTACACACTTCAAAATAATCACTAAAACGCCGTAGGCTGAGCAGCTCACGCCTGCTCAGCCAAAGCGCTCCAGCGAATTACAACGGAGCAATACAATGAATATAAACCCTTATATCTTTCTATTGCCGAAGCCCCCCTCGCTTATAGTATGGAATTACAAGACCCACGAGCAGTTTGAAATAGACAAGGCTCATAGCTATCGTTTAACCGAGCTTTTGGAGCAGCCCTCGCTATTCGATGAAGATAACGAACTGGATAAAAACCTTTTCAGCGCGGGCGTTCTGATCGATAAACCCCATCTGCCTGACCTATGGCAGTGGGATGCACTATCGAAAATTTTTCATGTCGGCACCAAAAACCTCGCTGCCGGCGTACTACCACAGACCCGTCAGGAGTGGGCCCAACATTACGTTGCTCAGTGTAAGGAAGCAATGGATCGCCCCTTACCGCCACCTCATCGGCTAGCCAGCTTGCAGCCCCAAGACATGATCCAACTGCCTCAACCACGAAGCAGTAGCGACCTGGACAAACCAGGAAGCCTCAAACAGAGCCTGTTAAACCGCAAAACATGCCGAGCATTTGAAAACACCCGTGTTTCGCTGGAGGATATTTCAACTATTCTCTACCTTTGCCTGGGATACTTATCAGAGCGAGAGTCAGAAGTCAGCCAGTTTACCCCTCCCCTGTTCAGGGCGAGGCGAAGCAGTCCCTCGGGAGGCGGCCTGAATGCCAGCGAAGGCTATTTATACGCATACAACATCAAAGAACTTGACCCAGGCTTCTATTATTATCACCCACAAAAACACGCTTTAAAATTCTTGAGTCGTACGAAAGAACCACTGGGCGCTTATTTACAGGGACAACATTTCGCCAACTCCTTACCCTTCGGTATTTTCATTACTTCCAGGCTCGACAAAATGTGGTGGAAATACCCCCACTCTCAAGCTTATAGAGTCGCACTTCTGGAAGTCGGGCATATTTCACAGTCCCTTCAGCTGTGTGCGACCTCATTAGGATTGAACACTTGGCTTACGGCGGCATTGTCCGAGCAGAAAATTGAAAAGGCGCTGTACCTTCCAGATCTTTCAGAGCAAGTTTTCCTCTTTTTTGGCGCAGGAAATAGTAATAATCAAGAAATCTTCAGTGAACTTGAAGAGCTATTAAAATAATAATCATGTCACGGGTATTAAAATGCCTCACCTTTTGAAATCAGACAGGCCACATTATTCAAGGCGTGAATTTGCATCCCGTTTCATACTGATTATGAACATCTCGTTAATCAGCTTTTTTCCACTGAACATTCTGCTGCCCTCGTTTCCGGCCCTGGCCGCAAGGTTCAATACACCTATCGCAGACATCGCACTCGCCATCGGCCTGTTCACACTGGTTTTTTCGATTTCCCAACTGATAACCGGCCCGCTCTCGGATAAGTGGGGGCGTAAAGAAGTGCTGCTCGGCTGCATCACGCTATCTATCCTGGGGGCTGTTGGTTGCGCACTGGCGCAGAACTACCTGACGTTTCTGCTGTTTCGTTCGCTGCAGGCAGCAGGCTGCGGCTTCTTCGTTCTGGCCCACGCGCTAGTGGAAGACCTGTTCGACGAACAGTATCGAGCACGTGTGCGCCTTTACTACATGACTCTCGGCGGATCGTTTGTCGCACTTTCACCACTGATCGGTTCGTGGCTTCAAACCACATTTGACTGGCAAGGCAGCTTCTATGGATTCGCCCTGATGGCGCTGGGCATGCTGATCCATGCGTTCTGCATCCTGCCTTCCAGGTCCTCAAGTGTGCATCGCACCCCCGTCTCGATCATTGACACCCTTACAGCCGTCGCAACCAATCGGGACTTTTTGCGCTACTGGTGGATCGCCGCTCTAGTATTCGCCTGTTACTTTGCCTTGATCAGCGTGACACCGCTTATTTTCATGGAAGGCTTGAAACTTTCCGAATATCAGTACGCGCTGGTACTGATGGTATACGGCGTGGCTTATCTGCTCGGTGGCGTTGCAGCCTCGTTTTTGCAGAAACGCATCACGCTGTCCCTGCAAATCTATATTGGCCTCGGGCTACTAGGCGTCGCCGGAGTGCTACTGGCCTTGATCATCAGTTACAAGGCCATCACCCCCGCGACCCTGCTGGTCCCGATGCTGATCAGCGCCCTGGCCGTCACCCTGGTTCGACCCGCCGCTATTTCAGCCGCGATGCTGTTATTTTCAAGTAGTGCAGGTACGGCGGCCTCAGCGGGCAACAGCATCATGTTCTTCACCGCCGCCATCAGCAGTGCTGCACTCACCCAAACGGGCGACCATCTGCTGATGATTATTGCCATCAGCTTCATTGTGTTCAGTTTTTGGGGCGCGTTGACGAATGCCAGGGTCAACAGATGAGTCCCGATTAGCGGTTTTACTCGCCCGCAATCCCTCCCGGCCGCTATCTTCACGGTTCAGACCATTCCCTCCAGCCGCCAGCGGTGTAGAATCTGCCCCATTCATCGCCAATCATCCCCGGCGGGTTTATGAGCTCAAGCCCCGGCGCGCGGCGATCCCGCAGCGTTTACGGCAACTCGCGGATACGTAGTCATTTTCTGTGTGATCCGTCAGTCATTAGAAGCTCACTTCCCTGTTTGTTACCTGATTAGCCGCCCGGAGTTGTTCCATGCCTGACTATCGTTCGAAAACCTCCACCCACGGCCGCAACATGGCCGGCGCCCGCGCTTTGTGGCGCGCCACGGGGATGAAAGATGCCGACTTTAAAAAGCCGATCATCGCCATTGCCAACTCCTTTACCCAGTTCGTACCCGGCCACGTCCACCTCAAGGACATGGGCCAGCTGGTTGCCCGCGAGATCGAGCGCGCTGGCGGCGTGGCCAAGGAATTCAACACCATTGCCGTGGACGACGGCATCGCCATGGGCCATGACGGCATGCTGTATTCGCTGCCAAGCCGCGAAATCATCGCCGACTCCGTGGAATACATGGTCAACGCCCACTGCGCCGACGCCATTGTGTGCATTTCCAACTGCGACAAGATCACCCCTGGCATGCTGATGGCCTCGCTGCGCCTCAACATCCCGGTGATTTTCGTTTCGGGCGGGCCGATGGAAGCGGGCAAGACCAAGCTCGCCAGCCACGGCCTCGACCTGGTAGACGCGATGGTCATCGCCGCCGACTCCAGCGCTTCTGACGAGAAGGTTGCCGAGTACGAGCGCAGCGCTTGCCCGACGTGTGGTTCATGCTCCGGCATGTTCACTGCCAACTCGATGAACTGCCTGACCGAAGCCCTGGGCCTGGCCCTGCCGGGCAATGGCTCGGCCCTGGCCACCCACAGCGACCGCGAGCAACTGTTCCTGCAGGCCGGCCGCACCATCGTCGACCTGTGCCGCCAGTACTATGTCGAGAATGACGAGTCGGTTCTGCCGCGTAACATTGCCAACTTCAAGGCATTTGAAAACGCCATGACGCTGGACATCGCCATGGGCGGCTCGACCAACACCATCCTGCACTTGCTGGCCGCCGCCCAGGAAGCCGAGATCGATTTCGACCTTAAAGATATCGACCGCCTGTCGCGCCATGTGCCGCAACTGTGCAAAGTGGCGCCGAACATTCAGAAGTACCATATGGAAGACGTGCACCGTGCCGGCGGCATTTTCTCCATTCTCGGTTCGCTGGCCCGTGGCGGCCTGCTGCACACCGACCTGCCGACCGTACACAGCAAGACAATGGCAGAAGGCATCGCCAAATGGGACATCACCCAGACTGACGACGAAGCCGTACACACATTCTTCCGTGCAGGCCCTGCCGGTATCCCTACGCAAACCGCGTTCAGCCAGTCGACGCGCTGGGACACCCTGGACGACGACCGTGAAAACGGCTGCATCCGCAGTGTCGAGCATGCCTACTCGCAAGAAGGCGGCCTGGCCGTGCTGTACGGCAACATTGCGCTGGATGGCTGCGTGGTCAAAACCGCCGGTGTCGACGAGTCGATCCACGTGTTCGAAGGCAACGCCAAGATCTTCGAAAGCCAGGACAGTGCCGTGCGCGGCATTCTGGCAGACGAAGTGCAGGCCGGTGACATCGTGATCATCCGTTACGAAGGCCCGAAAGGCGGCCCGGGCATGCAGGAAATGCTCTACCCGACTTCGTACCTGAAATCCAAAGGCCTGGGCAAAGCCTGCGCCCTGCTCACCGATGGTCGTTTTTCGGGCGGCACGTCGGGCCTGTCCATCGGCCATGCTTCACCTGAAGCGGCTGCGGGCGGGGCGATTGGTCTGGTGCAAGACGGCGACAAGGTGCTGATCGACATTCCGAACCGTTCGATCAACCTGCTGGTCAGCGATGAAGAGCTGGCGACACGCCGCGCTGCGCAAGACAAGAAAGGCTGGAAGCCGGTGGAAGTGCGTCCGCGCAAAGTCACCACAGCCCTCAAGGCCTACGCCTTGCTGGCTACCAGCGCCGACAAAGGCGCGGTGCGTGATAAAGCGCTGTTGGACAAATTGGTGCCGTAAGCCAATGCGTTAAACAAAAATCCCGGCCATGTGCCGGGATTTTTTATGACCTGCACCACACCTTTGTGGGAGCGGGCTTGCTCGCGATGGCATCGCCGTGGTCATGCAGGCAGACCGCGCCGCCTGCATCGCGGGCAAGCCCGCTCCCACAGGGATTACTGGATCTGATCCGGCTTGACGATCACCCAGTTCTTGTCCGCTGTTACCGGCAACCCCTCTTTGGCTTGCGCCGCCGCATTCTTGGCCATCATCCCTTCCAGCTGTGCCATGTATTTGTCCTTGCGGTTGATCCACAAGTGCACGCCACCCTTGGCCACGTCCACACCGTGAAACAGCATGTAGCCGTCACTGGACGGCGTGTCTCCGCCCACCAGCACCGGTTTTTTCCACTGGTCGATATAGGTCAGGATCGCCGCTTGCTTGCCCGCCATCCAGGTGGCCGGGGTCCACAGGTAAGGGGTCAGCTCCAGGCCCAGGTTGGCTTTTTCGTTGTAGGTGCCAGCGCTGATCTGTTTGCGCGCAGTGGTGAGTTCGCCCGTCTTGCGGTCCTTGAGCAGCGTGCTCACGCCAATCACGTTCTGCGGTTTGACGTTGTAGCCGTACTTGGGATCGGCCGCGACCATGCGCACCAGCTCTTCCGAGGCGGCGGTCATCACATAGACCTCGATGCCGTTCTCCATCAGCTTGTTGAACAGCTCCACCTGCCCGGTAAACACCTTGGGCGGCTGCACCTCGGAGGTCTTGACCACATCCCCCTCGAAGTAAGTCACCGGCACTGGCTTGCCTGACGCCATCAACTCGTCCACATAGCCCTTGAGCTGTTGCAGGGTAAAACCGGAAAACACCTGGGCCACCCACGGGTAACAGACCATGTCGTCCACTTCACACAGGCGGTAGTAGTAACTGAACAGGCTTTCCTTATGGTCGGCGGTGTCCTTGAACGGGATCAGCTTGAGCGACGGGTCGAGGCTGTCTCGGGTGATCTGGCCACGGTTTTCCATAAACGGCAGCAGCGCTTCTTCCAGGTCATAGCGGTAGCTGGTGTTGTCCATGTCAAAGACCGCGAAGTTACCCTTGTTCGCGTTGGCGGCGATCATGGCGTCCAGTTGCCGGGCCTGGTCGGCGGGCCAGTGCTTGAGCTCGGTGGCCAGTGCCTGCCCGGCAAGCCCCATGCACAGGGTTAATGCGGTCAACTTGGCGGTCAGTTTCATCAGCTATGCTCCTCGTCAAAGGCATCGACGCTAACAAACCTGCATGACAGTTTTTGGCTTGGGCACGACCGTCATCGTCTTGTCTGCGCCACCTGCTTATTCCAAAAACCTAGGTTGTCATTCCACATCGGTATATTTGTAGATATATCAACCTGTTACGATTTCCGGTTCGCAATAGTTACATCCAAGACTGGTACAAGTCGTCCCTCGGAGCTTTCATGAATTTCCCGCTGATCCTCAATCTGCTGGTGTTCCTCGCGTTGCTGTTCGGCTTGTCGCTGACCCGCCACACCGCGTGGAGCCTGGCGAAAAAAGTCTTGCTGGCGCTGGTTATAGGCGTGGTGTTCGGCCTGTGCCTGCACCTGACCTACGGTACAGACAGCCCGACCCTTAAAGCCTCCATCGGCTGGTTCGATCTGGTTGGCAGCGGCTATGTGCAATTGCTGCAAATGATCGTGATCCCGCTGGTATTTGCCTCGATCCTCAGCGCCGTGGCCCGTCTGCATAATGCCTCGTCCCTGGGCAAGATCAGCTTCCTGACCATCGGCACGCTGCTGTTCACCACCATGATCGCGGCACTGATCGGTATTGGCCTGACCAACCTGTTCGGCCTGACTGCCGATGGCCTGGTGGCTGGCGCGGCGGAAATGAGCCGCCTGCAAGTGATCCAGAGCGATTACGCGGGCAAGGTGTCAGACCTGAACGTGCCGCAACTGCTGCTGTCGTTTATCCCGCAAAACCCGTTTGCCGATTTGGCCCGGGCCAAGCCGACGTCGATCATCAGCGTGGTGATTTTCGCCGCGTTCCTGGGCATCGCCGCGCTGCAGCTGTTCAAGGACGAGCCGGAAAAAGGCGGCAAGATCCTCAGCGCCATCGACACCCTGCAAGCCTGGGTAATGCGCCTGGTGCGCCTGGTGATGAAACTGACCCCGTACGGCGTACTGGCCCTGATGACCAAAGTGGTCGCCATGTCCAACGTGCAGGACATCATCAAACTGGGCAGCTTTGTGGTGGTGTCCTACATCGCCCTGGCGCTGATGTTTGTGATTCACGGCGTGATCGTGTCGTTTTCCGGGGTTAACCCGCTGCGCTTCTTCCGCAAGGTATGGCCGGTGCTGACCTTTGCTTTCACCAGCCGTTCGAGCGCAGCCAGCATCCCGTTGAGCATCGAAGCGCAAACCCGCCGCCTGGGCATTCCGTCTTCGATCGCCAGCTTTGCTGCCTCGTTTGGTGCAACCATTGGCCAGAACGGCTGTGCCGGTTTATACCCGGCCATGCTGGCGGTGATGGTGGCCCCGACCGTGGGCATCAACCCGCTGGATCCGGTGTGGATTGCTTCGCTGGTGGCCATCGTGACCTTGAGTTCGGTAGGCGTGGCCGGTGTGGGCGGTGGCGCGACCTTTGCGGCACTGATCGTGTTGCCGGCGATGGGCTTGCCGGTATCGCTGGTGGCGTTGCTGATTTCGGTTGAGCCCCTGATCGACATGGGCCGTACTGCGCTGAACGTCAGCGGTTCGATGGTGGCAGGTACCGTGACCAGCCAGATCCTGCACCAGACCGACAAGGCCATCCTGGCTGAAGACGATCATGGTGATCTGGCGCACGCGTAACTCCTGACTGACCCCGCGCCCACTCTTGTGGGAGCGGGCTTGCTCGCGATTCAGGCAACGCGGTTTGTCTGTACCAACGCGGTGATGCAATCGCGAGCAAGCCCGCTCCCACAGGGTAATGGGTTGCCTTAAACCCTTTCCCACACCTCAAAACTGAACGCCGGCTTGCCATCAGCAGCCTCGTGCTTCTCTTCCGACACCAGTTTCCACTGCGCCTGATCAAACTCAGGAAACCACGCATCCCCTTCGGGGCTCAGGCCCACTCGCGTCAGATACAAGCGGTCGGCATCCGCCAAACCCTGGGTGTATAGCTGTGCGCCGCCAATCAGCATCACTTCGCTAACGCCCTGCTCATGCGCCCATTCTTCGGCACGCGCAACAGCGTCCTGCAGCGAGGCAAATACCTCGGCACCTTCTAGCTGCAAATCAGTCTGACGACTGACCACCAGGTTCAAGCGCCCCGGTAACGGCCTCCCCAACGAATCCCAGGTCTTGCGGCCCATGATGATCGGCTTGCCCAGGGTGGTGGCCTTGAAATATTTGAAATCCGCCGGCAAATGCCACGGCATGCTGTTGTCGACGCCGATCACGCGGTTTTCAGCGAGTGCCGCGATCAGGCTAAGGGGGAGTGATTTTTTCATGGCGCCGAGGATACCAGAGCCGCCCGCGCCGACAGTACCCCGCCTGACTAACAGCGGTTATGCTCTTGGTTCACTTGAATGGAATGTCGCGTGACTCAACTTTCCCCGCTACAACGCCTCTGGCTGACCGAAACCGTGCGCCTGCGCGAAGAACACGCGGGCCCGCTGGACGACCTTGAAGCCAATCGACGCGCCCGCACCACCGCCGGCGACTTGCCCACACGCCTGCAAAACCGCGCCCTGTGGCTGGCCGAGCGCGACGGCCTGCTCGCTGCCATGCAGCACTGGCTGCAAGGTGCGCGGTTGGCGCTGCTGGTACTGGCCGTGCTGGCCGTGATCAGTGGCGCCGGGCTGGCATTCGCCGCCCTGGGCGACGGGCAAACCCCGGTCAATGTGTTCTGGGCGCTGGGCAGCCTGCTGGGGCTCAACCTGATCCTGCTGTTGAGCTGGGCACTGGGCCTGCTGTTTGCCGGTGAACACGGCGCCAGCCTCGGTCGCCTGTGGTTGTGGCTCAGCGAAAAACTCGCCCGTGACGCCAAGGCCGCGCAATTGGCCCCCGCGTTATTGCTGTTGCTGCAACGGCGCAAACTCAATCGCTGGGCGCTCGGCACACTGGTCAATGGCCTGTGGTTGCTGGCCATGCTCAGCGCGCTGGTGATGATGCTGCTGCTTATGGCCACCCGCCGCTACGGGTTTATCTGGGAAACCACAATCCTCGGTGCCGATGTGTTTGTCGCCGCCACCCGCGCCCTCGGCGCGCTGCCCAATTGGCTGGGCATGAGCGTGCCCACCGTGGAGATGATCCGCATCAGCAACGACACCAGCCTCTATAACAATGAAGGGGTGCGTCAGGCCTGGGCAGTCTGGCTGGTAGGCGTGGTGCTGATTTACGGCGTGATCCCGCGTCTGCTGCTGGCGGCTTTGTGCCTGTGGCGCTGGAAAACCGGACGCAACGCCCTGCAACTGGACCTCAACCTGCCCGGCTATAGCCAGTTGCGCGAGCGCCTGATGCCCAGCAGCGAACGGCTGGGGGTCAATGACACCGCCCCCGAACACTTGCACAACGTGCAGGCCGGGCACAGCGACCTGCAAACCGATGGCGCCCTGATCGTGGCCATTGAGCTGGACGACCAGCACCCGTGGCCGCCCAAGCTGCCTGCAATGGTCAAGGACGCGGGCATCCTCGACAGCCGCGAGTCGCGGCAAAAACTGCTGGAACAAATGACCCGTTTCCCCCCGGCACGCCTGGCCATAGCCTGCGACCCGCGACGCTCGCCGGACCGCGGCAGCCTGGCGTTGATCGGCGAACTGGCGCGCAGTGCCCGCGAAACCCGCATCTGGCTGCTGCAAGCACCTCCCGGCCAGGCACTGGACGCCGACCGCCTGGGCGACTGGCATGTCGCGCTGCAAAAGCTCGGCCTGCCCTTCGCCGCCAGCGCCCCCCTCAACTGGCTGGAGACGGGCCATGACTAAGCCACTGACGCTGGCCGTGGTCGGCCACACCAATGTCGGCAAAACCTCATTGCTGCGTACCCTGACCCGGGATGTCGGCTTTGGCGAAGTGTCCCACCGCCCCAGCACCACCCGCCATGTCGAAGGGGCGCGGCTGTCGGTCGACGGCGAGCCGTTGCTGGAGCTGTACGACACGCCGGGGCTGGAAGACGCCATCGCCCTGCTCGACTACCTTGAGCGCCTCGACCAACCCGGCGAACGCCTGGATGGCCCGGCGCGGGTGGCCCGCTTTCTCCAGGGCAGCGAGGCGCGCCAGCGCTTTGAGCAGGAAGCCAAAGTACTGCGCCAACTGCTGGCTTCGGACGCCGGGCTGTATGTGATCGATGCCCGCGAGCCGGTGCTGGCCAAGTACCGCGACGAACTCAGCGTACTGGCCAGTTGCGGCAAGCCGCTGCTGCCAGTGCTCAACTTTGTCAGCAGCCCGCAACACCGCGAGCCCGAGTGGCGCGAAGCCCTGGCCCGCCTGGGCCTGCATGCGCTGGTGCGGTTCGACAGCGTGGCCCCGCCCGAAGATGGCGAGCGCCGCTTGTATGAAAGCCTTGCGCTGTTGCTGGAGCATTCCCGCGGGGCGCTGCAGCGCTTGATCACTGACCAGGAGGCCCAACGCGAAGCCCGCAAGCACAGCGCCCTGCGCCTGATCGCCGAACTGCTGATCGACTGCGCCGCCTGCCGACGCAGCGTGGCCAGCGAGAAAAACGCCGAGCAACAGGCCATCCAGCAGTTACGCGAAGTCATTCGCCAGCGCGAACAACGTTGTGTGGAAGCCATGCTCAAGCTGTACGGCTTTCGCCCCGGCGACGCGGCGGCCAGCGACTTGCCGTTGCTCGACGGGCGCTGGGGCGATGACTTGTTCAACCCGGAGACGCTCAAGCATCTGGGTGTAAGGGTCGGCGGCGGGATTGCCGCAGGCGCTGCGGCCGGTGCCGGTGTGGACTTGATGGTCGGCGGCCTGACCCTGGGCGCTGCCGCATTGGCCGGCGCCATTGCTGGCGGTGCGCTGCAAACTGCACGCAGCTACGGCAGCCGCTTGCTGGGCAAGCTCAAGGGCCAGCGCGAATTGACCGTGGACGACAGCGTGTTACGCCTGCTGGCCTTGCGTCAGCGGCAATTGCTGCATGCACTGAACGCGCGCGGGCATGCGGCCGTAGACAGCATCAAGGTCGCCACCCCGCAGGACAAGACCTGGCGCGAGGGCAAACTGCCTGAAGCCCTGAACAAAGCGCGGGCGCATCCACAATGGTCGTCGCTCAACCCGCATCCGAAGTTGAGCCAGGCCGAGCGCCAGGAGCAGATCGAGTGGCTGGCCGAGCAAATCTAGACGCCGCCCCCCCTTGTGGGAGCAGGCTTGCTCGCGATTGGATCACTGCGGTGAAGCTGATGTACCGCGCCGTAAGCATCGCGAGCAAGCCCGCTCCCACAATGATCAGTGATCACGCATTCAGCAGACGCAGGGCTTTGGCCTTGAGGATTTGCAGGTCGATAACTGGCACATGCATCGCCTTGGCCTGTTCATCCCACGCCCGCATGCGCAGGCTCAGCTGGCACAGCGGGTCCTGCTCGAATGCATCAGCCTCGGCCTCGCTCATCACCCCGCCCTGATAACCCAGGGTGCGAATGCTCGCTTCGCTCAACAGCGCGTAATACCCCGGCTGGCGCAAGGTAAGGTAGCGCTTGGCCTGTACATGGTATTCCACCAGCCTGGCCAGCCGCTCGCTGAACCCGGCCCGGCGCAGGTAATCGGCGCCAACCCGCTCATGGCTGACCACCCCGTAGCCGCCCATGTTCTGCGCACCTTTGCCGCAAAAGTGCCCGATATCGTGAAAGAACGCTGCCAGCACAACTTCATCGTCATAACCTTCGGCCAACGCCAACTGCGCGGCCTGGGACATATGCTCGATCTGTGACACCGGCTCACCGATGTAATCATCGGTGCCGTAGTGCTGGTACAAACCAAAAACCTCTTCAACCACTTGCTGCGCATGGGTCATCACATCGTCTCCAGCATCCGGGCGATATTGCCCTCGGCCATCGCCGGGCCCACGCTCATGCCCACGCCAGTGTGCATCAGCGCCGCATGCAGGCCGGGCTCGACCTCCAGCCAGGTGAAGGGTTTGGCCCCCCTGGCACCATAGACGCCCTGCCAGCGCTCGACCACCTGCACTTCACAGCCCAACGTGTCTTCGCACAATTGCAACATCCAGTTATCCACCTGTTCACCGTTGAAAGGTGAAGGATCCCGACTGTAATCGTGAGAATCGCCGACGATCAAATCACCATAAGGCGTCGGGCTGATCAGCAGGTGAATACCGTGCTGTTCCAGGTGCGGACTGTCGCGCAGGATTTCGGCCTGCACGGCTGCCGCTTCGGGCAAGTCGGCAAAAGCGCCGTAATGCACGCAACTCAGGCCGGTGAGCAGGGCATGTTGCAGCTTCAATTCCGTCTTGGGCCGCACGCGCAGCATTTGCAGACGGCACACCTGCGGGTTGAGTCTGGCCAGCGGCTCGGCCAGCAAGGTCAGGTAATCGTGACCCGAACACACAATCACCTGCGCGCCCTTGAAACTGCCTGCCGTGGTGTGGACTTGACCGGGTTCAACCTCGCGCACTAGGGTGGAAAAATGAAACTCGACCCCCAGCTCACGCTGCAAATAGTTGATAAGGGCCGGGATGGCTTCGCGCGAATACACCTGCTGGTCGTCAAGGCCATGCAATGCGGCGCGGTGATGGCTGAACTGGCCAGCGTACAGAGCCTCCATCGCTGCACCGCGCAATAATTCAACGCGATAGCCGGACTCCCGTGCACGGCCCTGGCAGAAGGCTTCGAGCAAGTGCTCTTCGGCTTCGGTGCGGGCGAACAGGTATGAGCCATTGCGCTTGAGATCAAAGCCTGCGCGGTGTGCCCAGTCAGCCCAGATGCTGCGGCTGGCGCGGGCCAGGTCGAGCATCACGCCCGGTGGTTGGCCGGTGACCAGCGCCTGGCCGAAGTTGCGCACCGAGGCGCCCAGTGGCGTGGCGGTACGTTCGAAGACGCGCACCTTGAGCCCGCGTTTTGCCGCAGCGTAGGCATGGGACAGGCCGAGGATGCCGGCGCCGACGATAAGGATTGGTAGAGTCATCACGATGTCCTGAAGGGCAACTTCACTTCCCTTGTGGGAGCGGGCTTGCTCGCGATACAAACGCTGCGGTGCGGCTGTCCAACCGCAGCGATCCAATCGCGGGCAAGCCCGCTCCCACAGGTCTTTTGTGGCTACAAAACTACTGCGCCACTTTCTCGGACTTGCCGTCATAGCGCTTGCGCCATTCAGCCAGGATGCTGTCGCGGTTCTGCGAGGCCCAGGCGAAGTCGTTCTTGATCAGGCGCTGCTCGTAATCGGCCGGCAGTTCGGTCTGCGGCTTGGCGATACCCGGCTGGGCCAACACGGCGAAGTTCTCTTTATAAAGCTCCATCGCCGCGGGGCTTGCGGAAAAATCGGCGAGCTTTTTCGCAGCCTCTTCATGGGGCGTGCCTTTAATCACCGCCGTGGCTTCGATTTCCCAGCCCAAGCCTTCCTTCGGCAATACGATGTCCAGCGGTGCGCCCTGGCGCTTGAGCTGCACGGCCGGGTATTCAAACGAGATACCGATCGGGAACTCACCCGCCGCCGCCAGCTTGCAAGGCTTGGAGCCCGAATGAACGTACTGGCCGATGTTCTGGTGCAAATCGTCCATAAACTGCCAGCCCTGCTTCTCGCCGAAGGTTTGCAACCAGGCGCTCACATCCAGAAAACCGGTACCGGACGAGGCCGGGTTGGGCATCACGATCTTGCCCTTGTATTCAGGCTTGGTCAGGTCTTGCCAGCTCACCGGCTTGCTCAGGCCCTGCTTTTCGGCCTCGATGGTGTTGAAGCAAATGGTCGCGGCCCACACGTCCATGCCTACCCAGGCTGGCGGGTTGGCCGCATCACGGTAGTTGCCGCCAATCTTGGCCAGATCCTTGGGCGCGTAGCTTTGCAGCATGCCCTGCTGGTCCAGAATCGCCAGGCTGGAGGCGGCCAGGCCCCACACCGCATCCGCTTGCGGGCGGGCTTTTTCGGCCAGCAGCTTGGCGGTGATGATGCCCGTGGAATCGCGCACCCACTTGATCTCGACGTCCGGGTTAGCCTTTTCAAAGGCCTGCTTGTAGGTCTTGAGCTGTTCGGCTTCCAGGGCCGTGTACACGGTCAGTTCGGTTTTGGCAGCGAACGCGTTAAGGCTAAAAGCGCTGAGGACTGCAGCGGCAAGAGCAAGAGGCTTGAACATGGTGCGGTTCCTTTTGGGTGTAGGGGGCAGGGTTATTGTTATTGCGCCGGCGCGCCCTGGCGCCAAGCCTGGGAACGGCGCAGCAAGCCGCGCGAAGCCCGGGCCAGGAGCAGGGACACGCCCGCCGAAGTGAACAGGATCAGGGTCGACATGGCCGCCGCGCCGCCCACGTTGCCGGCGTCGTCCATGTTCAGCACCGCCACCGCCGCCAGGATGGTGTCGGGGCTGTAGAGGAAGATTGCCGCAGACACGGTGGTCATCGCCGAGACAAACAGGTAGCGCATGATGTCCAGCAGCGCCGGCAGGCAAATCGGCACGGTGACGCGCCAGTAATGGCGATACAGCGGCGCCTTGAGCGACAGCGCGGCGGCTTCGAATTCGCCGTCGAGCTGGCGCAGGGCCGTGGTGGCGGTCATTTGTGCGGTGGTCAAATAATGCGCAATGGTGCAGGCCACCAGCAGGGTCATGGTGCCGTAGAGCACATGCAGCGGGTTACCCGGCAGGTTGAAAAAGAACACGTAACCCAGGCCCAGCACCAACCCCGGCACGGCCATCGGCACAAAGCTGAGCATGCGCAGGGCCAGGTTGAGGCCTTTCTGGCTGCGGGTTTTTTCCATCAGATAGGCGCCGGTGAAGATCACCGCACTGCCAATCACCGCCGTACACAGGGCCATCGTCACGCTGTTGCGATACGCCAGCCAGCCACCGCCAGCGGTGTCGTTGAACTGGTAGTGATTGAGCGACAACGACAGGTTATACGGCCAGAACTTGACCAGCGACGAGTACACCGCCATGCCGAACACCAGCAACAAGGTGGCGCAGATCAACAGCACAATGGCCAGATAGCAGCGGTCACGGACTTTCGACGGCACCGGCTTGAACACCTGGGCGCGGCCGCTCATCGAGTCACCATGCTGACGGCGCAGCCAGGCATCGACGCCAAAGCTGAACAGCGCAGGCAGCAGCAAGACCATGCCGATCAAGGCTCCGCGACCGAATTGTTGCTGGCCAACCACCGCCTTGTAGGCTTCCAGCGCCAGCACCTGATAGTCGCCGCCCACCACAACCGGTACGCCGAAGTCGGTGATGGTCAGGGTGAAAACCAGACAAAACGCTGCAAACACGGCCTGTTTGGTGCCCGGCCAGGTGATGCTGCGAAAGGCCTTGAAAGGCCCAGCGCCCATGCTAGAAGCGGCGTCAAACAAGCGCGCATCAGCCAGGGACAATGCCGAGAGCAAAATCATCAGCGCGTGCGGGAAGGTATAGATCGCTTCGCCGAGCACGATCCCCCAGAAGCCGTAGATATTGTCGGAAATCAGCCCGCGCAGCATGCCCTGATTGCCGAACAGGTACACAAGCGCGATGCCCGGCAGCATGGAAGGTGCCATCAGTGGCAACAGCGACAGCCCGCGCCAGATGCGTTTGCCGGGGATCAGGGTGCGTTGCAGGGCGTAGGCAAACAGATAGGCCAGCGGTACGACAATTGCCGCCACGCTGAGGGAAACCTTAAGGCTGTTACCGAGCAGCCAGTGAAAGTTGGCGCTGGTGACCAGCTCACGCGCCGCGACCCAACCGCCGCCCTGGCCGTCTTCGGCACTGAACCCGCGCCAGAAGATCGCCAGCAGCGGCATCAGTACTGCCACGCTCAACAACAGCAATAACAGCAGTTTGCCGCCGACTACGAAGATGCGGTCACCGAGTTCCGCGCGGCTGGCTTGGCGGGGGATTTTGCCGGGCAGTGGCAGGGCCATTTCAGCGGCCATCTTAGGCAAACACCTGCAGGCTAGCGGGCGGCAGGGCGACAACAATGTCCGGCGTGCCGAGGCGCGGCAAGTCCTGGCTGCCCACTTCAGCCGTCAGGGCATGGCCTGGCAGGTGGTTGAGTTCAAAACTCATGCGGCAGCGATTGCCCAAAAAGGTGATTTCGCGCACACGGGCCGGGAACAGGTTTTCCTGATGCAACACCGGGTTGACGCTAATGGCTTCGGGGCGGCAGAACAAACGGCCCGAGGCGGCGCGGCCGGCGTCGTCCGCCAGGCGCATGTTCATGCCACCGACCTGGGCATGGGTGGCGCTGTTGCGCATAAACGGCAGCCAGTTGCCCTGCCCCACAAACTCGGCAACGAACGGCGTGGCCGGCTTGTCGTAGATTTCCTGCGGTGTGGCGTACTGCTCGACCTTGCCGTTGTTCATCACCGCAATGCGGTCGGCCATCAGCATGGCCTCGTCCTGGTTGTGGGTGACCATCAGGGTGGTGATGCCCAGGCTGCGCTGCAACTGGCGCAGTTCGGTACACAGATGCTCACGTACGCGGGCATCCAGGGCCGACATCGGCTCATCGAGCAACAGCAGCGACGGCGACGGCGCCAGGGCACGGGCCAGGGCAACCCGCTGCTGCTGGCCACCGGAAAGCTGGCCAGGGAATTTCTTTTCGCTGCCAGTCAGGCCCACCAGTTCCAGCATGTCGCCAACGCGCTTGCGCACCACCTCGCGATTGCTGCCAGCCAGGCCGTAGGCAATGTTGGCCTCAACGGTCAGATTGGGGAAAAGGGCGTAGGACTGAAACAGAATCCCGTAGTCACGGGCTTGCGGGGCCAGCTCGGAGACATCGCGATCACCCAGGTACAGCGCGCCGTTGTCCTGGCGCTCAAGCCCCGCGATGCAGCGCAACAGCGTGGTCTTGCCGCAGCCGGACGGCCCGAGCAGGCACACCAGCTCGCCTGCGGCCACCTCCAGCGAGACGTTGTCCAGCGCGGTAAAGGCGCCAAAGCGCTTGCTCACATTGCGCACCTTCATCGGCACGCCGGGTTGGGTCAAAGCGGTTGCGTTCGAGCTGTTCATGGATGCACCTCATCAAGCAGATGGGGGTCATCCTAGAGACGCAATGCGTACAAGATGTGGCAACAAGGCCAAAGCTGGCGATAGTGGTATTGGTGGATTTGGGTATGCGAGCAAAGTCATTGTGGGAGCGGGCTTGCTCGCGATGGCCTTACCGCGTTTTGCCTGACAGACCGCATCGCCTGCATCGCGAGCAAGCCCGCTCCCACAATGGTTGTAACTAGGCCGGGGCCATTTCCTGCGCCAGCCCCAGAAACGCCGCTGGCAAACGCGCGCTTTTGCGTTCCTTGAGGCAGTACAGGTACTCATGGATAACCGGCGCATTCTCCAGCGTCAGCACCCGTAACTGCGGGTCATGGGGCACTTCCTGGCGGGCAATGATGCTGATGCCGATATTGCGCAGCACCGCTTCGCGGATCGACTCCCGGCTGCCAATTTCCAGCAGCGGACCAAAACTCACCCCGGCATTGGCCAGCAGGTCTTCGGTCAACTGGCGCGTGGTCGAACCCTGTTCGCGCATCAACAGGCAGTGCCCGGTCAGCGCACTGAGCGGTACATGCTCAAGCTTGGCCAGCGGGTGGTTGCGGTGCACCGCCAGCACCAGCGGGTCGGCACCCAGGATGCGGCGGATCAGACGGGGGTCTTCCACCAGTTGCGACGACGCGGCGATATCGACCCGGTATTCGTCCAGCGCTTCGAGCACCTGCTGGGAGTTGCCGATATCCACCGCCACTTCGATCTGCGGCAAGCGTTCGCGAAAGGCCTTGACCAGATCGAGGATGTAATACGGCGCAGTCGCGGCAATGCGCAACGTACCGCTGCCCTGGCCACTGTTGCGCAAAAAGAACTCAATGTCGGCTTCTTGTTGCAGCAACGCCTTGACCATCGGCAGCAGGCGCACGCCTTCGTCGCTGAGGGTCAGACGCCGGCCGCCGCGGTAGAACAGCTCCACGGCGTAGTGGCTTTCGAGGTTGCGGATCTGCGTGGTCACGGTCGGCTGGCTCAGCCCGAGCTTTTTGGCGGCCTGCGTAATACTGCCCAGTTGGGCCACCCGGTAAAACGCTTTCAGCTCGGCACTCAGCACAGCGACCTCTCTTGTTCTATTTACGCAGCAGGCGCAAACCGTTGAACACCACCAACAGGCTGACGCCCATGTCGGCAAACACGGCCATCCACATGGTGGCCAACCCGAGGAAGGTTACCGCAAGAAAGATCGCTTTAATGACCAATGCCAACGCAATGTTCTGCTTGAGGATGCTCGAGGTCTGACGTGACAGGCGGATGAATGCCGGGATCTTGCGCAGATCGTCGTCCATCAGGGCGACATCGGCAGTCTCGATCGCGGTATCCGTGCCCGCCGCCGCCATCGCAAAACCGATCTCGGCACGGGCCAGGGCCGGGGCGTCGTTGATGCCATCGCCCACCATGCCAACGTGATGACCCTGGGCGTACAGGGCTTCAATCGCCTTGAGCTTGTCTTCAGGCAGCAAGTTGCCCTGCGCTTCGTCGATACCGACCTGGGCGGCAATGGCGTTGGCGGTGTGCGGATTATCGCCAGTCAGCATCAGGGTCTTGATGCCCAATTCATGCAGCTCGCGGATCGCTTCGCGGCTGCTTTGCTTGACGGTATCCGCCACGGCGAACAATGCCAGCGGGCCTGAGGTGTCACACAGCAGGATAACGGTCTTGCCCTGCTCTTCCAGCGCAAACAACTTTTCTTCCAGCGCCGGGGAGCACAGGCCCAGCTCCTCAACCAACCGGTGGTTGCCCAGGTGATACAGCTTGCCGTCGATTTCGCCGCGCACACCGCGCCCGGCCAGTGCAGCGAAGTTATCCACAGCGAGCAGTTGCAGGTTTTTATCCACAGCCGCATTGGCCACTGCCAGCGACACCGGGTGGTCGGAACGCGAAGCCAGGCTCGCGGCCAGCAGCACCGCACTGTCCGTGACCAGCGGATCAAGCGGCAGGTAGTCGGTTTGCACCGGTTTGCCGTGGGTAATGGTGCCGGTCTTGTCGAGGGCCAGAAAGTCCAGTTTGTGGCCGCTTTCAAGGTACACCCCGCCCTTGACCAAAATGCCCTTGCGCGCCGCTGCCGCCAGACCGCTGACGATGGTGACCGGCGTCGATATCACCAGCGCGCACGGGCACGCCACCACCAGCAGCACCAGGGCGCGGTAGATCCAGTCAAACCACACGCCCCCCATGAACAGCGGCGGAATCACCGCCACCGCCAGGGCAAAGGCGAACACCAGCGGGGTGTAGATTTTCGCGAAGCTGTCGACAAAGCGCTGGGTCGGTGCCCGGGCGCCCTGGGCTTGTTCCACGGCATGGATGATGCGCGCCAGCGTCGAGTGGCTGGCCTCGGCCGTCACCCGGTATTCCAGGGCGCCGGACTGGTTGATGGTGCCCGCAAAAACCTTGTCGCCCACGGTTTTTTCGATGGGCAGGCTTTCGCCGGTGATCGGCGCCTGATCGACCGTAGAGGTGCCGGCCACCACTTGACCGTCCAGGCCGATGCGCTCGCCGGGCCGCACCCTGACCAGGCTGTCCAGGGCGATGTCCTTGACCTCACGCTCCTGCCAGCTGCCATCCGCCTGCTGCACGGTGGCCTTGTCCGGCGCCATTTGCATCAGGCCGCTGATGGCATTGCGCGCACGGTCGAGGGACTTGGCTTCGATCAGCTCGGCCACGGTAAACAGGAACATCACCATCGCCGCTTCCGGCCATTGGCCGATCAGTACGGCGCCGGTCACGGCAATGCTCATCAGGGCGTTGATGTTCAGGTTGCGGTTTTTCAGGGCAATCCAGCCCTTTTTATAGGTGGTCAGGCCGCCGCTGAGGATCGACGCCAACGCCACCAGCGCAATCACCCAGGTGGGCGCCGCGTCGGTAAAGTGCAGCACTTCCGCTGCCAGCGCGCCTACACCGGCCACGGCCAGGGGCCACCAATGCTTTTTCGCCGGTGGCGCAGGCGGTGTCGCGTCCGTCCCGGCATCTATAGGGTCAGCTTGCATGCCGAGGGATTTGATCGCGTCGACAATCGGCTCGACGGACGGCAGGTCATGGGTCACGCCCAATACCCGGTTGATCAGGTTAAATTCCAGCTGCTGCACACCGGCCAGCTTGCCCAGCTTGTTCTGGATCAGGGTCTGTTCGGTGGGGCAGTCCATCGCTTCGATGCGAAAGCTGCTCAGGCGAGCTCCCGCAGTCAGGGCAGTATCGAGCTTGATCACGCTGGGGCCGGCAGGGGCCGAGCAGCAGCTATGGGCATGGCTGGCATGGTCATGCGTGTCGCCATGATCGTGATCGTGCTTGTGCGGTGTGTGAATGGAATCGCTCATCGGGTTGCGTCCGGAATAGGTGCCTGTTGCCAAGTAAAGACCCTGTAGCCACTATAGGGTCAAGCATCCTTTCGGAGATAAGCGTGATGAAAATTGGCGAGCTGGCGAAATTGACCGACTGTCAGGTCGAAACCATCCGTTACTACGAACGCGAAGGGCTGCTGCCGGAGCCAGCGCGCAGCGAAGGCAATTACCGTTTGTACACCCAGGCCCATGTCGAGCGGCTGACGTTTATCCGCAATTGCCGCAGCCTGGACATGACCCTGGAAGAAATCCGCAGCCTGCTCAACCTGCGCGACAGCCCCCAGGACCAGTGCGAAAGCGTGAACGCGCTGATCGACGAGCATATCCACCACGTCAAGGCTCGGGTCGACAGCCTGCTGGCCTTGCAGGCGCAACTGCTCGACCTGCGGCAAAAGTGTGGCGAAGGGCCGAACGGCGAGCATTGCGGGATTTTGCAGCAACTGGAAGTCAGCGGCTCGGTCAGCACGCCGGAAGGCGAACCCAGCCATGTGGGCAGAAGCCACGGGCATTGATTGCAGTGCGCCGATGGGTGCCACGGCCCTTCAATCGCGCCGGACGCGGAGCGCCTAAAACGCTATTCTGTCGAGGATTTTCCTTTTACAGAATGTGAACCGCCAAATGCCAGACTGGAACCACTACGTACAGCGCGTCCTTGAGTTGATGAAGCGCTATCCAGGGCTGATTGCGGCGTTTGGTTTTTGCTCCGGCGTGGGCAGTTTTATCCTGGTCGACCGCCAGCAAGGCATGGCCCGCTGGATCGCCGTGATCCTGCTGGTGAGCTGGGTCTGGCTGATGCTGGAAAACACCTTTACCCAGTTGTTCAGCCGGGTGTTCAAGCGCGAAATACCCGAACCGTTGCTGCGCTATGCAACCCAGATGATCCATCAGGAAAGCTTTTTCTTCGTCCTGCCGTTTTTCTTTATCACCACCACCTGGAACAGCGGTCAGCTGGTGTTTACCGGGCTGCTGGGGGTGTGCGCACTGATCGCCATCACTGACCCCTTGTACTACCGATGGCTGGCCCCGCGGCGCTGGCTGTTTCTGGCATTGCACACCCTTGCCCTGTTCGCGGCGATGCTCACGGCCTTGCCGATCATCCTCAACCTCACCACTTCCGAGAGCTACAAGCTGGCGCTGGGCACTGCCGTGCTGCTGTCCATCCCCAGCCTGGCCGTGAGCCTGCCGCTTAAAACCTGGCGTGGCTGGCTGGTGTTGCCGCTGATTGTCCTGGCTTTGGGCGGCACCGGCTGGCTGCTGCGCTCGTGGGTGCCGCCGGCTACGTTGTGGATGACCGAGGTGGCCGTTACCACCCAGCTGCAAGACCGCACACCGGGTGAAAGCATCAAGCAGATCAGCGTCAGTGAGCTGCGCAGCCAGGGCCTGTATGCCTACACCTCGATCAATGCCCCGCGCGGCCTGAACGAGCGCATCTACCATGTGTGGCAACTCAACGGCCAGGAAGTCGATCGTATTGCCCTGGATATTCACGGCGGGCGCAAGGAAGGCTACCGGGCCTGGACCCACAAGCAGAATTTCCCGCCCAACCCCCAGGGGCGCTGGCAAGTGCGGGTGCTGACGGAAGATGGCCAGTTGATCGGGGTTTTGCGCTTCAGGGTTAACCTGGATCAATCCGCGCCGGCGGTTGTTAAGGCAAACTGAAACACTTTTACAGGATTGTGCTATTACATAGGGTCTGTGTTTAAACGTACTGAGCTGGGAGCTTAAGACTATTACGGCCATGGCGGGCAATGCCCAACTAGACACTTCCAGTAATCCGGCGCGGCTGTTGATCAGCGGCGACTGGACGCTTGCCCATTACACCGGCCTCAAGCAGCAGACCGAGCAACTGGTCGGCAAATACGATGACCAGACCGCCATCAACCTGGACGACGTGTCCAGCATCGATACGGCCGGGGCTTCGCTGCTGGTGGAGCTGCTGGGGGCCGAGCGCGTCAGCCAGCTGACCGATACCGCGCAAAAACTGCCTGCGGCCGACCGCGCCTTGCTGCAAACGGTGTATTCCTCGATGCGCGATTTTTGCGTGCCGGTCGCAGCCCAGGAACAGAACGTCGGCATCCTGTTGCTCAGCCGTATCGGCAGCGCGGTCTACAAGCTGTGGCAAGACACCCTGCAATTGCTGGGTTTTATCGGCCTGATCCTGCAAACCCTGGCGCGCAACCTGTTGCGCCCCAAACAATGGCGCATCACCCCGGTGGTGGCACATATCGAGCAAATCGGCCTCAACGCCGCGCCGATCGTGGTGTTGCTGACCTTTATGGTCGGCGCCGTGGTGGCGTTTCTCGGGGCCACGGTACTGGCCAACTTTGGTGCCGGGATTTTTACCGTTGACCTGGTGGCGTTTTCCTTCCTGCGTGAGTTCGGCGTATTGCTCACCGCCATCCTCCTGGCCGGGCGCACGGCCAGTGCCTTTACCGCGCAGATCGGCTCGATGAAAGCCAACGAAGAAATCGACGCCATCCGCACCCTGGGCCTGGACCCGATGGACTTGCTGGTGCTGCCACGGGTGCTGGCGTTGTTGATTTCCCTGCCGCTGCTGACGTTCATGGCCATGATGGCAGGCATCCTCGGCGGTGCCGTGGTGTGCGTGGTGTCGCTGGGCATCTCGCCGGACATGTTTATTTCGCTGCTGCACTCGGACATCGGCGTGCAGCACTTTTTGGTGGGCATGGTCAAAGCGCCGTTTTTTGCCTTTCTGATTGCCGCAGTGGGCTGCCTTGAAGGCTTTAAAGTCAGCGGCAGCGCCGAATCGGTGGGCGCCCACACCACGTCCAGCGTGGTGCAGTCGATCTTTATCGTGATCGTCCTCGACGCCGTGGCCGCGTTGTTCTTTATGGAGATGGGCTGGTGAGTACGTCCCTGCGCAAGCCCGGCGAGGCAGTGATCGAGGTGCGTGACCTGTGCAACCGCTTTGGTAGCCAGACCGTGCATGAACACCTCGACCTTGATGTGTACAAAGGTGAGATTCTCGGTGTGGTCGGCGGCTCCGGTACCGGTAAGTCCGTGCTGTTGCGCAGTATTGTCGGCCTGCGTCGGCCCACCGAGGGGCAAGTCCGGGTATTTGGCCAGGACTTGATGAGCCTTGATGAGCAAGCGCGCTCAATGGTCGAACGGCGCTTTGGCGTGCTGTTTCAGATGGGCGCGCTGTTTTCTTCGCTGACGGTAAAAGAGAACATCGCCCTGCCCCTGATCGAGCACGCAGGCCTGAGCCGCCCTGATGCCGAGCACCTGGCGTGCGTCAAGCTGGCGCTGTCGGGGCTGCCCCTGTCGGCGGCAGACAAGTACCCGTCCTCGCTGTCCGGCGGCATGGTCAAGCGCGCTGCGCTGGCCCGGGCGCTGGCGCTGGACCCGGATATCCTGTTTCTCGACGAACCCACTGCCGGGCTCGACCCGATCGGGGCGGCGGCTTTCGACCAACTGATCCTGACCCTGCGCGATGCGCTGGGCTTAAGCGTATTCCTCGTGACCCACGACCTCGACACGCTGTACACCATCACTGACCGGGTGGCGGTGCTGTCACAAAAACGGGTGCTGGTGGCAGCGCCCATCGCTGAGGTCGAAGACTACGACGACCCGTGGATTCATGACTATTTCCATGGCCCCCGTGGCCGCGCCGCATACGAAGCGGCAACCCACCTCAAGGAGCAATGACATGGAAACCCGTGCCCATCATGTATTGATCGGCCTGTTCAGCGTCCTGGTTGTCGTCGGGGCCATGCTGTTCGGCCTGTGGCTGGCCAAGGCGAGCATGGACAGCACGTTCAAGGATTACGAAGTGGTGTTCAACGAAGCCGTCAGCGGCCTGTCCAAAGGCAGCTCGGTGCAATACAACGGCATCAAGGTCGGTGACGTGATCGAGCTGCGCCTGGACGACAAGGACCCGCGCCGGGTGCTGGCGCGCATTCGTCTGGCGGCCAACACGCCGGTCAAGGTCGACACCAAGGCCAAGCTGGCGCTGACAGGCGTTACCGGGACTTCGATCATCCAGCTCAGTGGCGGCGACCCCAACAGCCCGGACCTCAAGGGCAAGGACGGCAAGTTGCCGGAAATCGTGGCTTCGCCCTCACCCATTGCCCGCCTGCTCACCGATGGCAGTGACGTGATGGCTAACGTCAATATGCTGCTGCATAACGCCAATGCGCTGTTCTCCGAAGACAACGTCAATCGTGTCAGCAAGACCCTGGACAACCTTGAGCAAACCACTACGGCCATTGCCGGCCAACGTGGCGATATCAGCCAGACGTTGAAACAGCTGGCCCAGGTTGGCAAACAGGCCAGCGTCACACTTGAGCAAACCAACGTGCTGATGCGCAATGCCAACGGTCTGTTGAGCACCGAAGGCAAGCAGATGTTCAACAGTGCCGAACAGGCCATGAATTCGCTGCAGCAGAGCACCGCGACGATCAACAAGCTGATCAACAACAATGAGGACTCGCTCAACAGCGGCCTGCAGGGGCTGAATCAACTTGGCCCTGCGGTCAACGAACTGCGCGAAACCCTTGGCACACTGCGCTCGATCTCGCGGCGCCTGGAATCCAACCCAAGCGGTTACTTGCTGGGCCGCGAGCAGAACAAGGAATTCACCCCATGAAGCGCACTTATCGCCTGGCCGGTTCCATCGTCCTTGCGGCCGGCCTGAGCCTGCTCAGCGCCTGCTCGATCCTGCCCAAACCCGAGATAGTCGACGTGTATCGGCTGCCGGCTGCGCAAGCGCCCATGACTTCGAGCCAGGGTGCGCCCGTGAAGTGGTCGCTGCGCCTGGAAAAACCGATGACCACCGGCGCGCTGAACAGCCAGAACATCGTGGTGGTGCCCGAGGGCAACCTGATCAGCAACTACAAGGGCGCCCGCTGGAGCGATACGGCGCCGGTGCTGCTGCGCAACCGTCTGCTTGAGGCGTTCCTGCAGGACGGGCGGATCCAGGGCTTGAGCACCGATGACAGCAACTTGCAGTCCGATTACGAGCTGGGCGGGGAGTTGCTGGCGTTCCAGACGCACTACAACGGCAAAAGCCCGGAAGTGCTGATCCAGTACAACGCGCGACTGGTGCGCAGCAGCGATCAGCGGGTGATTGCTTCCAAACGCTTTGAGGTGCGCCAGCCGCTGAGCAACCCGATGGTGCCAGGCGTGGTCGCAGGTTTTGGCCAGGCCAGTGATGTGCTGATGCCACAAGTGGTGCAGTGGGTGATGCAGCAGGGGCAGGCACAGCGCTAAAAGCCCAACGCAAGAGCCAAGAGCCCCTCACCCTGACCCTCTCCCTCCGGGAGAGGGCGCATCTGCTTTTGCTTTACTTACACCAACCCGCCATTGGCCCGCAAAACCTGCCCGTTGACCCAGTCCGCTGCCGGGCTCACCAGAAACGAGATGATATTGGCGATGTCTTGTGGCTGGCCCAGTCGCTCCAGTGGCGGCATCTTGGAAAAGGTCTGGATCTGTTCCTCGGTCTTGCCGTGCAAAAACAGCTCCGTCGCCACCGGTCCCGGCGCCACGGCGTTGACCGTGATCTGCCGCCCGCGCAGTTCCTTGGCAAACACCTGGGTCAACGACTCCACCGCCGCCTTGCTGGCGATATACACCGCATAGCCCGGCAGGTTCATGCCCACCGTACTGCTTGAAAAATTGACGATGCGCCCCCCGCCGTTCAACCGCGTGGCCGCTTCGCGCAGGGTGTTGAACGTACCTTTGGTGTTGATGTTGAAGGTCTGCTCGTACAGCTCGTCGCTGTGCTGGGCCAGCGGCAGCACCTTGAGCACGCCTGCGTTGTTGATCAGCACATCGACCTTGCCCAGTTGCGCCTCGGCTTCGTCGAACAGGCGCTTTACGTCGTCAGCGCTGCTCACGTCTGCCTGCACGGCAATCGCTTCATGGCCGTCCTCACGCAGTTGGGCGACCAGCTGGGTAGCTTCGCCAGCACTGCTGGCGTAGTTGATGACCACGGCAAAACCTTCCCCGGCCAACTGTTTGGCAATAACGGCACCGATGCCACGCGAGGCGCCGGTAATGATGGCGACTCTGGGTTGTGAAGAACTCATGACAACACTCCGTATTGGTTCAGGCGTGGGGCTAGGTTCACATGTGCTTTCAGGCAGATAAAGACTGCTTTCTTGATACCGGCATTCGTAAATTCACAACAATCACCCTGCTGTGGGAGCGGGCTTGCTCGCGATGGGATCGACGCGGCGTGTCTGTCAGACCACGTTGTCCGAATCGCGAGCAAGCCTCAGCCACAGGTTTACGCATGTTCTGGCGGCGGGTTCTTGTTCTCCTTGATCTTGTACGAAGCCACATACAGCGCAGGCAGGAACAACAGCGTGAGCAAGGTGGCCGATAGAATGCCGCCGATCATGGCGTAGGCCATCGGCCCCCAGAACACGTCACGGGCAATCGGGATCATGCCCAGGCTGGCGGCGGCTGCGGTCAGCAGAATCGGCCGACGACGATGCTGGGTGGCTTGCATCACGGCGTGCCACGGATCAAAGCCGTCGCGTTCGTACTGGTCGATCTGGGTTACCAGGATCACCGAGTTACGCACAATGATGCCCACCAGCGCCAGAATCCCCAGGATCGCCACAAAGCCCATCGGCGTGCCGGTGGGCACCAGTGCCAGCACCACGCCAATCAGCCCCAATGGCGCGACACTCACCACCAGGAACATCTTGTGCACGCTTTGCAGCTGGATCATCAGGAAGGTTGCCATCAGGAACAGCATCAACGGCACCACCTTGGCAATCGGGCCCTGGGCCTTGGCGCTTTGCTCTACCGTACCGCCGGTTTGCACGTTGTAGCCTTCAGGCAGATTGGCCGCGAACTTGTCGACATCGGGCTTGAGCACCTTGACCAGATCAGTCGGTTGCATCGAACCGCGCACCGAGGCCTTGAGGGTCAGGGTGGGGATCCGGTCACGGCTCCAGACCAGCGGCTGCTCCAGCTCGTAGCGCACCGTGGCAAAGGCCAGTAGCGGGATCGAGGTGCCGCTGGGGGTGGTGATCTGCAGGTTGAGCAGGGTTTCGGGGGTACCGCGCTCGGTGTTGTTGGCCCGCCCGACGATGTTGATCAGGTAGATGTTGTCCTTGACCTGGCTGACCGCTGCACCGCTGACGATGCTGTTCATCACATGGGCCACGTCCTCGGACGACAGGCCGAACTGGCGGGCCTTGTCCTGGGCGATATCGATGCGTAGCACCTTGCCGGGTTCGTTCCAGTTGAAGATGGTTTCGCCGACGTTGGGGTTGGCATCGAGCACGGAGGCCAGGTCAATCGAGTACTTGCGCACCAGATCAATGTTCGGCCCGCTAACCCGGTATTGCAGCGGCTGACCCACTGGCGGCCCCAGTTCCAGGGTATGCACGAAACTGCCGACGCCCACAAAGTCCTCGCGCAGGCGTTTGTTCAGCCGTTCGATCAGGGCGTCGCGGCTTTCCAGGCCTTTGCTGACAATCACCAACTGGGCGTAGAAGGGGTTTTGCAGTTGCTGATCGAGCGGCAGGTAGAAACGGATCGCGCCTTCGCCGATATACGAGCTCCAGCGCACGATATCGTCATCGCCCTTGAGCGATTCTTCAAAACGCTGGGTGACCTTGAGCGTCTCCTGGATCGAGGCGTTTTGCGGCAGGTTCAGGTCCACCAGAATCTCGGGGCGATCGGAGGCCGGGAAAAACTGGTTCTGCACCAGGCCCATGCCGAATACCGCCAGCACAAACATCAGCACTGTCGCGCCGATGGTCGTCCAGCGATAACGCATGCACCACAGCAGCGCGGTGTCGAAGGCCTGGGCCAGACGCCCGGGCTTCTCGGGCTTGGGTTTGACCTTGGCGCTGAGGATGTGCACCCCCAGCACCGGCGCGAACAGCACCGCCACCACCCACGACACCAGCATGGCCACGGCGATCACCGCAAACAGGGTGAAGGTGTACTCCCCCGCCGAGCTGTTGTTCAGGCCGATGGGCACAAAGCCTGCCACGGTCACCAGCGTACCGGTGAGCATCGGGAACGCCGTGGAGTGATAGGCAAAGGTGGCCGCCTGCTCCTTGGTTTCCCCCAGTTCGAGCCGCGTGATCATCATCTCCACCGTGATCATCGCATCGTCCACCAGCAGGCCCAGGGCGATGATCAGCGCACCCAGCGACACACGCTGCATGGCGATGCCGGTGAACTCCATAAACACGAACACCAGCGCCAGCACCAGCGGGATCGAGATTGCCACCACCAGCCCGGCACGCAGGCCCAGGCTGATAAAGCTCACCGCCAATACGATCACCACGGCCTCAAACAGCGCACTGGTAAAGCCGCTGACGGCCACCTCCACCACCTGTGCCTGATTGGAGACCATGTGTACGCCCACACCCACCGGCAACTGCGCGGTCAGGTCGTCGATGCGTTGCTGTAGCTGCTTGCCGAATTCCTGAATATTGCCGCCATCGATCATGGCGACGGCCAGGCCAATGGCCGGCTTGCCGTTGTAATGGAACATGGGCGCTGCCGGGTCCACATAACCACGGGTGATTTCGGCGATATCGGCCAGGCGATAAAAGCGGTCGTTGACCCGCAGGTTCACCGCAGCCAGGTCTTCAACACTGTGGAACTGCCCCGAGGTGCGCACCGACATGCGCTCCGGGCCTGCTTCGATCACCCCGGCGGGGGTCACGGCGTTTTGCTCTTGCAGGCTTTCGAGGATGTGCTGCTGGTCGAGGCCCAGGGCCGCCAGTTTGCGGGTCGAAAAGTCCAGGTAGAACGTTTCGTCCTGCTCGCCGATGGTCATCACCTTGCCGCGGTTGGGTACATCGCGGATGCCGGTGCGCACTTGCTCTACATAGTCGCGCAATTGACGCATGGTAAAGCCGTCGCCGGTGAAGGCGAAGATGGTGCCGTACACATCACCGAACTCGTCGTCGAACCCCGGGCCTTGAATGCCCTGGGGGAAGTCGCCGCGAATGTCGCCGATCTTTTTGCGCACCTCATACCAGATATGGGGGATGGCATCGGCCTTGGTGGTGTCCTTGAGGAACACAAACACCGTGGACTCACCGGGGCGGGTGTAGCTTTGCACGTAGTCGAGGGAATCCAGCTCCTCGAGCTTTTTCTCGATGCGGTCGGTGATTTGCAGACGAGTTTCGTCGACCGTAGCACCGGGCCATTTGGACTGGATCACCATCGTCTTGATGGCGAAGGACGGGTCTTCAGCGCGCCCCAGATTGATGTACGAAAAAATCCCGGCGACCACCGCGACAAACATCAAATACCAGACAAATGACTGATGCTTCAGAGCCCACTCGGACAGGTTGAACTTCCCATTCATTGCGAGCTTTCCTTATCGAGTCTGACTTTCTGCCCGGGGGTGAGGCTGTACACACCTGCACTGACGACCCTGTCGCCGGTTTTGATGCCACCCGACAACAGCACGTTGCGAGCGTCGCGGCGCAGTACGCTGACGTCGCGCGGGCTGACGGTCTGGGTGGTGCTGTCAATGATCCATACGCGGCTGTGGCCGTCGACTTCCTGCAGGGCGGTGAGCGGCAGCTGGAAGTGCTCGGCCGTCGGGCTGCTGACGGTCACGCTCACCGAACTGCCAAGGCGAAATGCTGCCGGGGTCTGGTCCAGCGTCAGGCGGGTTCGCCGGGTACGGGTGGCACTGTCGGCTTGCGGGGCGATTTCGCGCACATGGGCATGGGTGTTGATATTCGGGTCGAGCTGGCCAGCGACAAGGAACTCGATGCCCTTGGGCAGCGCCTCGGCCAGCGGGCCCGGCAGGTCGATGACCGCCTCTTTGATCTCGGGACGGGCCAGGGTGACGACTTCCTGGCCAATGCTCACCACTTGCCCGGCCTCGGCATGCCATTGGGTGATCACGGCATCATGGTCGGCGCGCAGGTTGCAGTAACTGAGCTGATCCTGAGCCTGATTGACCGCCGCCTGCGCCTGTTGCATCGAGGCCAGTGTGGTCTTGAGGTCGGCTTGCGCAGTGTCGAGCTGGGCCTGGGCGCCCACGCCACGGTCAAACAACTCTTGCTGGCGGCGGGCGTTGGCTCTGGCGTTGATCAATTGCGCCTGCACCTTGGCCAGGTCGCCTTGGGCCGAGCGCAGCTGGTTTTGCTGATCGGTGGGGTCGAGGTTGGCCAGTATGTCGCCCTGCTTGACCACCGCGCCCACATCGTAATAGCGCCGCACAATGCGCCCCGGCACCCGAAAACCCAGGGTGCTTTCGTAGCGCGCTTCGATATTACCGGCAAAACGGCCCAGATCTTGTGCCAGCTCGGGTTTGGCCACCACATACAGAGCCGGGCGAACCGGTTCCGGCGGCTGTTTTTCCGAGCAGGCCACCAGCATGGCGGCAGCCAGCGGTAGCAACCATAAGCGCCTCATAGCTGCACCCCCTCGGCCGGGGGAGTGGCGATTTCAACCTTCATGCCGGGGTGTAGCAACTGCCCGCCTGCAACCACGACGTTTTCTCCCTCCTTGAGACCTTCGCTGACGATCACGCTGCCGGTCAGATAGCGCCCGACCTTGACCCGCTGCAGGCGCACATTGCTTTGTTCGTCGGCGATCCACACGGCGGGTTCGCTGATGTCCTTGGTCAACGCCGACCACGGCAGCTCAATGCTGCGGCTTGGCGGCGGGGTCAGGTTTACGCTGACAATCGAGCCCAGGTCCATGCCCTTGGGCAAGGCATCGAGCTGCACCTTGATCTGCAGCGTGCCGCTTTGCGCCGCAACGGTCGGTGTGATTTCACGTATCTGGCCGTTGACCTTGATCGTTGGATCGCTCAGCAGCGTGACCTGCACCGTGGGGTCTTTGGGCGGCTCGATAAACAGCGATTCATACACGTTAAACACGGCATCGCGGGCACCATCGCGGGCCAGGGTAAAAATCGGCATGGTGGCCTGTACCACCTGGCCCACTTCGGCCTGGCGCGCGGTAATCACCCCGGGTGCCTCGGCTTTCAGGTTGCTGTAGCTCAGTTGGTCACGGGCGTTGGCCAGTTGCGCCTGTGCCGCCGCCAGGGCGCTCTGTGCGCTCAGTTGCGCGGCGTTGGCGGCGTCGTATTCACTTTGGCTGGTGTAGCCTTTGGGCAGCAGCTTTTGCTGGCGCACAAACGCCGCGCGGGTTTGCACCACTTGAGCCTGTTGCGCATTGACGCTGGCCTGGGCGGTCTCAACCTGGATCTTCAGGTCTTTGGGGTCGAGCCGCGCGAGCACCTGGTTGGCCTGGATGTGGTCACCCACATCGACCGTGCGCTCGATAATCTTGCCGCCCACCCGGAATGACAGCTGGGTTTCGACCCGGGCCTGGATATCGCCGCTGAGCTGGATGGGCGGGGCGAATTCGCGGGTGCTCACCTGCTGCACATACACCCGGGGGGACAGAGGCTCTTTGGGGCCCTCCTTGCCGCACGCGGTGAGCAGCGCCAGCAGGCTCAAGCCCAAAATGCCCTTGTTCAGTGGACCAGCCATGCAAGCTCCTTTGCGTGATGCTGTTTAACATGCGAATACGACTGACAGCGTAGAACAGGGTTCAGTGTCTGTGGGACTCTATGTGCATTGACTTGTAGTCGCTGCCGCAGGCTGCGAAGGGTTGCGGAGCAACCCGTTGTCCTGGGAACGCCACAGAACCCTTCGCAGCCTGCGGCAGCGACTACAAATCCACCCGGCAACGAGGTCACCCATGCTCACCACCCTGGCCGTGGCCAACTACCGCTCTATCAACCACTTGGTAGTGCCTTTGGCCAGGCTGAACCTGATCACTGGCCCCAATGGTAGTGGCAAATCCAACCTTTACCGTGCGCTGCGGTTACTGGCCGAAACCGCCCAGGGCGGCGTGGTGAATGCATTGGCGCGTGAAGGCGGGCTGAGCTCAACGTTCTGGGCGGGACCTGAAGTGATCTCCCGGCGCATGAAATCGGGTGAAGTCGATGTGCATGCCAGCGTGCGTCAGGAAACCAAGCGCCTGCGTCTTGGCTTTGCCGGGGAAGACTTCAGCTACGCCATCGCCCTGGGCTTGCCGATACCCGGACGTACGCAGTTCAACCTCGACCCGCAGATCAAGCACGAAAGCATCTGGGCGGGGCCTTTTTATCGGCCGGCCAGCGAGCTGGTCGAGCGCAACGGCCCCATGATCCGCGCGCGTGACGGGCGCAACTGGCAGGTGCTGGCACAGCACACGCCGCTGTACGACAGCCTGTTCGATCAGGTTGGCAGCTTGCAGGCCTCGCCCGAGGTGTTGCAACTGCGCGAGTCGATCCGTGGCTGGCGCTTTTACGATCACTTTCGCACCGACCCCCAGGCGCCTGCGCGCCAACCGCAACTGGGCACGCGCACACCGGTGCTGCATCACGACGGCAGTGACCTGGCCGCTGCGTTGCAAACAATCCTTGAGGTCGGCAACCCCGAAGCCTTGCATGCCGCGATCAGCGATGCATTCCCTGGCGCGCGGCTGGCCATTGAATGTGTGCCCGGCGGGCATTTTTATATCGAGTTTTATCAGGAGGGGCTGCTGCGCCCGTTATCTGCCGCCGAGCTGTCAGACGGTACCTTGCGCTATCTGCTGCTGGTTGCGGCTTTGCTGACCCCGCGCCCGCCGAGCATGATGGTGCTCAACGAACCCGAAACCAGCCTGCACCCCGACTTGCTGCCCGCGCTGGCGCGGCTGATCATCAGTGCTTCGCAGCATTCACAAGTATGGGTGGTGTCCCACGCCCGGCGCCTGATCGCCGCCTTGCAGCAAGACCCTGAGTGCAACTGCATCGTGCTGGAAAAAAACCTCGGCCAGACGCAAGTGGTTGGCCAACGCATGCTGGATCAGCCCGCCTGGCACTGGCCGGACAAATAAAAACGCCGACGCTGTGCAAGCCGTCGGCGTTTTCAGTGGGCTGGCGCGTGATCAGAACGCTGGCAGCACCGCGCCTTTGTATTTCTGCTCGATAAAGGCTTTCACTTCAGGGCTGGTCAGGGCCTTGGCCAGCTTCTGGATGGCCGGGCTGTCTTTGTTGTCCGGACGGGCTACCAGGAAGTTTACGTATGGCGAGTCAGCCCCTTCGATGATCAGCGCGTCAGTGGCCGGGTTCAGGTCAGCTTCCAGCGCGTAGTTGGTGTTGATCATGTCCAGGTCAACCTGGTCCAGCACCCGTGGCAGCAGTGCGGACTCAAGTTCTTTGAACTTGAAGTTGTGCGGGTTCTTGGCGATGTCTTTTGGCGTCGACACAGCGTTGGTCGGATCCTTGAGTTCGATCAGACCGGCCTTTTGCAGCAGGATCAGGGCACGGCCGCTGTTGCTGCCTTCGTTAGGGATGGCGATGGTCGCGCCGTCTTTAAGCTCGGACAGGTTTTTGACTTTCTTCGAGTAACCGCCAAAAGGCTCAACGTGTACGCCGGTCACGGTCACCAGGTTAGTGCCTTTGCCTTTGTTGAAGCTTTCCAGGTAAGGCAGGGTCTGGAAGTAGTTGGCGTCCAGGTGTTTTTCGGCCACTTGCACGTTGGGTTGCACATAATCGGTGAAGACCTTGATTTCCAGATCCACGCCTTCTTTGGCGAGGGTTGGTTTGATCAGCTCAAGGATTTCAGCGTGAGGCACCGGCGTTGCGGCAACCACCAGTTTTTCGCCAGCCTGGGCCAGGCCTGCAGTCAAAGCAGCCGCCAATGCGGTAAACAACAGAACCTTTTTCATGCGATACCCTTATGTGTGTGACCGTTCGGATGACGGTTTTCCTGGAAGACGAAGCGGACAATACCGAGATTCTTTATTCCCGAACAATAATATTTATTCAGCTTCTTATGCCATTTTGTTCACTTGAGTTTTTGTGGGAGCGGGCTTGCCCGCGATAGGAACGCCTTGGTGTGACAGATACACCGCGTTGCTGCCATCGCGGGCAAGCCCGCTCCCACAGGGTCAAGGCAGCAACTGCCTGATCGCTGACAACTCCTGCGCCGTGGCGCCTTTTATAAACAACTCAATCTGGCTCAGGGCGTCGGGCAGGTTCAGGTGCTCTGGCTGGATCTCTTCGCCGGTACTGACCAGCAACGCAAAATGAATCACGTTTTCCAGCTCCCGGGTGTTGCCCGGCCAGCTGTGGCGCTCCAGTACCCGCTGTGCAGCGTCGCTGATGAACGGCACGGGCAGGTTCAGGCGCTGGCTGTAAATGCCCAGAAAGTATTCGGCCAGCGACAGGATATCCCCGGGCCGTTCGCGCAACGCGGGCAAGTCCAGCCGCCCTTCGCTCAGGTAGTGATACAAGCGCTCATGGAATTTGCCTGCACTCACGGCCTGCGCCAGATCGATGCTGGTGGCCGCCACCAGGCGCACGTCCACCGGGCTCGGCTGATGGGCGCCCACGCGGGTCACTTCGTGGGTTTCCAGGGCCGCCAGCAGCTTGGTCTGGATCGCCCACGGCAAGTCGCCGATTTCGTCCAGATACAGGGTGCCGCCATTGGCCGAGCCAAACCACCCGGCGCGGCTGCTGGCCGAACTGCTGTGGGCTCCGGCGGCATAGCCGAATAACTCGGCGTCGGCGTAGGTGGGGCTGATGGCACCGCAATTGACGGACACAAAAAGGCCGGTGCGGTCGCTGGCGCGGTGGATATGCCGGGCCAGCAGCTCTTTGCCGCTGCCGGTTTCACCCCGAATCAGCACGGGCAAGGCGCGTGGCGCGAGCAGTTCCAGATCGTTGCGTAACTGGCGCGAGCGGGGGTCGACAAACACCAGCGCTTTGGCGCGAATGCTCAGCGGGCTTTTTTCCGCGTCGGGAAAGGTCAGCAACGGCTGACCGAAGGTTTCATGCAGGCTCATGGCAGGCTCCCGCCCGCCGCCGGAGGGTGGGCGCGGGCGTTACAGGAATTCACGCGCGACGCAGGGCGCCGTGCTCGATGCGGGTTTGCAGGCGGTATAAAAAGGCGAAGCCTTGCTCCCAGCGCTGGTGTCCGGATTTCACGTTGATATGCCCCGCGCCGCTGATGATGCCGATCTCGGCGCCCCATTGACGGGCAAATTCCATCGCCCGTGGCGCACTGACCGCACCGTCGTTATCCGAGCTGACGATATGGCTTGGAAAAGGCAACGGCCGGGTCGGGATCGGCGCGAAGTTGCGCAACGCCGGCGCACAGGCCGGGCGCTCGACGTCTGCCGGGGCCACCAGCAGCGCGCCGCGTACTTGGCTTAACAGGCTTTCTGGCGCACGCTCGGCCCAATGGGCTACGGTAATGCAACCCAGGCTGTGGGCAATCAGGATCACGGGTGTGCTGTCGGCAGCAATGGCTTCGGCCAGGGCAGCGATCCAGTCTTCGCGGCGTGGCGTCAGCCAGTCGGCCTGCTCCACCCGGGTACTGTTCGGCAGGCTGTTTTGCCAGTGGGTTTGCCAATGATCGTCGGACGAACCTTGCCAGCCCGGCACTATCAAATAGCGAATCGAATCGTTGCCCATAGGTGTGCGCCTCCAGCGGTCTGTGTGTTACCGAGTCAGTATAGGGACGGTTTTTAGATTCGCTAAGGAATAAGAAGCTATTTGTTTATAACTAAAAAGTAATCCTTGAGGGTTCTGCACCATGAAAAGCCTGGTCGACCATCTAAGCCAATACGCGGCTTATCACCGTGATCCGCACAATATCGCCACCCATTTCGTGGGCATCCCGCTGATCGTGATTGCCGTGGCGACGCTCTTGTCGCGGCCGCAGTGGGCGGGTGTTTCACCGGCGGTGCTGGTGATGGTGGCCAGTGCGATTTTTTATTTGCGCCTGGAGTTGCGCCTGGGGTTGTTGATGACGGTGCTGCTGGCGTTGAGTGTATGGCTGGGGCACACACTGGCGGGGTTGAGCACGGCAGCCTGGCTGGCCTGGGGTATTGGGCTGTTTGTGGTGGGCTGGGTATTCCAGTTTGTCGGGCATTATTACGAAGGGCGCAAACCGGCGTTTATCGATGACGTGACCGGGCTGATCGTGGGGCCGCTATTCGTGGTGGTGGAACTGGGGTTCTTGCTGGGCTGGCGCGAGGACTTGCGCCGGGAGATGGCGCTGCGCGCCGGTTAGCACCTTGTGGGAGCGGGCAAGCCCGCTCCCACAAGCGCAGGTCAGTGCTTGAACGCCTGATGCAACTGCGCCAGGGTTTCGAAGTGGTATTTGGGCGCGAATGAATTCAGTTCTTCAAAGCTGCCAAAGCCATAACCCACCGCCGCCGCATCCATACCGTTGTCACGCGCACCGATCAGGTCGTGCTTGCGATCACCGATCATCAGGGTTTGCGCCGGGTCCAGCCCTTGTTCGTTGACCAGATGGGCAATCAGCTCAACCTTGTTGGTACGGGTACCGTCCAGCTCGCTGCCGTAGATCACCTTGAAATGACGGGCAAAATCAAAGTGGCGGGCAATTTCCCGGGCGTAGATATGCGGCTTTGAGGTCGCGATAAACAGTTGGCGGCCCTGGGCCACCAGCTCTTCGAGCAGCGGGGTCACGCCTTCGAACACTTCATTTTCATACAGCCCGGTCACGGCAAAACGCTCGCGGTAATAGCCCATCGCTTCCCACGCCCTGGCTTCGTCGAAGCCATAGCTGGCCATAAACTGCTGCAACAGCGGCGGGCCGATAAAGTGCTCGAGTTTGCTCAGGTCGGGCTCGTCAATGCCCATCTTGCTCAGGCCGAACTGGATCGAGCGGGTGATCCCTTCCCGTGGGTCGGTCAGGGTGCCATCGAGGTCGAACAATACGTTCTGGTAATGCATGCGGGGCTCCAAAAGAGGGGGGCTTAAACGGGCTGGTCGTAGCCTTCGGCCAGGTGCTGATCCTTGAGTTTTACGTAGTTGCCGGCGCTGTAGGTGAAGAAGGCTTTCTCTTTTTCGGTCAGCTCGCGCACCTGCTTAACCGGACTGCCCACATACAGGAAGCCGCTGGCCAGGCGCTTGCCCGGCGGCACCAGGCTGCCCGCGCCGACGATCACGTCGTCTTCGATCACGGCGCCGTCCATCACGATGCTGCCCATGCCGATCAGAATGCGGCTGCCCACGTTACAGCCGTGCAACATGACTTTGTGGGCGATGGTCACGTCATCGCCGATCAGCAGTGGGAAGCCATCAGGGTTAAAGGGGCCTGCGTGGGTGATGTGCAGTACGCAACCGTCCTGCACGCTGGTGCGCGCACCGATGCGGATGCGGTGCATATCGCCGCGAATCACGGTCAACGGCCAGATGGAACTGTCGGCGCCGATCTCGACATCACCGATCACCACCGCCGAGCGGTCCACAAAGGCGCGCTCGCCCAGGGTCGGTGTGTGCTGCTGGAATGGACGAATGGACACAAATAGCTTCCTTCTTTAGCCGTAATAGGGCGTTGCAATGCTGCGGTCAGCGTCGATTGTAATTAAGATGGCCCAATGTTTCTTCCAGCCAAGGTGCCAAACGTGAGCGAGAACAACCCTCTTTTGCAGCCCTACGACCTGCCGCCGTTCTCGGCGATCCGTCCTGAGCACGTACAGCCGGCCATCGAGCAGATCCTCGCCGACAACCGCGCCGGCATTCAAGCCATCCTCAAGGACCAGGGCCAGAACCCGACATGGGCCGGCCTGGTGTTGGCAATGGATGAACTGAACGACCGCCTGGGCGCAGCCTGGAGCCCGGTCAGCCACCTCAATGCCGTGTGCAACAGCGCAGAACTGCGTGAAGCCTACGAGGCCTGCCTGCCGGCCTTGAGCGCCTATTCCACCGAGATGGGCCAGAACCGCGAACTGTTCCAGGCCTTTGAAGCCCTGGCCCATAGCCCGCAGGTCGCAGATTTCGACCAGGCGCAAAAAACCATTCTGGAACACTCGCTGCGTGACTTCCGCCTGTCGGGTATCGACCTGCCAGAGGCTGAGCAAAAGCGTTACGCCGAAGTCCAGAGCAAGCTTTCGGAGCTGGGCAGCAAGTTCTCCAACCAGTTGCTGGACGCCACCCAGGCCTGGACCAAACACATCACCGACGAAGCTGCGCTGGCGGGCCTGACCGATTCGGCCAAGGCGCAAATGGCTGCTGCAGCACAGGCCAAGGGCCTGGACGGCTGGCTGATCAGCCTGGAGTTCCCCAGCTACTTCCCGGTGATGACCTACGCGCAAGACCGCGCCCTGCGCGAAGAAGTCTACGCCGCGTACTGCACCCGCGCCTCGGACCAGGGCCCGAATGCCGGCAAGTTCGACAACGGCCCGGTGATGGAAGAAATCCTCGACCTGCGCCAGGAACTGGCCAAACTGCTGGGTTTTGCCAGCTTCGCCGAACTGAGCCTGGCCACCAAAATGGCCGAGACGCCGGATCAGGTGCTGACCTTCCTGCGCGACCTGGCCAAGCGCAGCAAGCCGTTCGCTGCCCGTGACCTGGAGCAACTGCAAGCCTACGCCAGCGAGCAAGGCACCCCTGAGCTGAAAAGCTGGGATACAGGCTTCTTTGGCGAAAAACTGCGTGAGCAGCGTTACAGCGTGTCGCAAGAAGCACTGCGTGCCTACTTCCCGATCGACAAGGTACTGGGCGGCCTGTTTGCCATCGTACAAAAGCTGTACGGGATCGAAATCGCCGAAATCAAGGGCTTCGACACCTGGCACCCGGACGTGCGTCTGTTCGAAATCAAGGAAAACGGCCAGCACATCGGGCGTTTCTTCTTTGACCTCTACGCCCGCGCCAACAAGCGTGGCGGCGCGTGGATGGACGGCGCCCGCGACCGTCGCCGCACGGCGGCCGGCAACCTGCAAAGCCCGGTGGCCAACCTGGTGTGCAACTTCACCCCGGCCGTTGCGGGCAAGCCTGCGCTGCTGACCCACGATGAAGTCACCACCCTGTTCCACGAGTTCGGCCACGGCTTGCACCACATGCTGACCGAGATCGAACACGCGGGCGTGTCGGGCATCAACGGCGTGGCCTGGGATGCGGTCGAGCTGCCGAGCCAGTTCATGGAAAACTGGTGCTGGGAGCCTGAAGGCCTGGCGCTGATTTCCAGCCACTACGAAACCGGTGAAGCGCTACCCAAGGACCTGCTGGATAAAATGCTCGCGGCCAAGAATTTCCAGTCCGGGCTGATGATGATTCGCCAGCTGGAGTTCTCGCTGTTCGACTTCGAGCTGCACGCCACCCACGGTGACGGCCGCAGCGTGGCGCAGGTGCTCGACGGCATCCGCGACGAGGTATCGGTCATGCGTCCGCCGGCCTACAACCGTTTCCCGAACAGCTTTGCGCATATCTTCGCCGGCGGTTACGCGGCGGGTTACTACAGCTATAAGTGGGCGGAAGTGCTGTCGGCCGATGCGTTCTCGCGCTTTGAAGAAGAAGGCGTGTTCAACCCGCACACCGGCAAGGCATTCCGCCAGGCGATCCTGGCCCGTGGCGGCTCGAAGGCCCCGATGGAGCTGTTCAAGGACTTCCGTGGTCGCGAGCCATCGATTGACGCCCTGTTGCGTCACAGCGGCCTGACCGAGGACTCGGCAGCATGAGTGAGGCACCTGTGAACGTGACCAAAAAACGCTTTATCGCCGGGGCTGTCTGCCCGGCGTGCAGCGAGCCTGACAAGTTGATGATGTGGAACGAAGACGAAGTGCCGCACCGCGAATGCGTGGCCTGCGGTTATTCGGATACGTTGAATGAACAGGGGTTGTCGGTGCCCAAGGAATTGGGTACGCGGGTTAATACGTCAGCGCTGAAGAAAGCACCGGATCCTAAAGTGCAGGCAGTGCAGTTTTTTCCCAATCCGAAGCTTAAAAAACCGTAACCCTGCAATAACCCTGTGGGAGCGGGCTTGCTCGCGATGGCAGCAACGCGGTTTGGAGATAGACCGCATCGGCTGTATCGCGAGCAAGCCCGCTCCCACAAGGGCGGTGGGTTTACGCCTTCTGCCACACCTTCGGCTTGAAGAACAACGTCTCGCCCCGCGCCAGATCGGTCAGGCTGTCATGGTCCTTGACCACTTCCACTTCGATCAGCTCGCTTTGCCCTTCAACCTTCAACGTCACCCGGGTGGTCGCACCCAACGGGCGAATGTCGCGTACCTGGGCGGCATGGTGGTCTTCAAGCTCGTGACGGGACAACGACACTTCATGGGGACGGAACAGCACATGCTGGTCTTCGCCGATATGCAGGCGGTTGGAATCGCCCAGGAAGTGGTAAACAAAGTCGCTGGCCGGGTTTTCGTACACTTCGCCCGGTGAACCGATCTGCTCGATCACGCCCTTGTTCATCACCACGATACGGTCGGCGACTTCCATCGCTTCTTCCTGGTCGTGGGTCACGAACACCGACGTCAGGTTGATGTCTTCGTGCAGGCGCGCCAGCCAGCGGCGCAGCTCTTTACGCACCTTGGCATCCAGGGCACCGAAAGGCTCGTCCAGCAGCAGTACCTTAGGTTCTACCGCCAATGCACGCGCCAGGGCGATACGCTGACGCTGACCACCCGAAAGCTGCTCGGGGTAGCGATCCGACAGCCAGTCCAGTTGCACCATGTTCAGCAGTTCGTGGACTTTTTCAGCGACGCGGGTTTCGCTCGGGCGTTCCTTTTTCGGCTTCATGCGCAGGCCGAAGGCAACGTTGTCGAACACCGTCATGTGGCGGAACAGCGCGTAATGCTGGAACACAAAGCCGACGTTGCGATCACGCACGTCGTGCCCCGAGACGTCTTCGCCGTGGAACACGATATTGCCTTCGTCCGGAGTTTCCAGGCCGGCAATGATACGCAGCAAGGTGGTCTTGCCACAGCCCGACGGGCCGAGCAGGGCCACCAGCTCGCCGCTTTGAATATCCAGGTTGATGCTGTTCAGCGCCTTGAAAGCGTTGAAGTTCTTGCTGACGTTACGGACTTCGATCGACATGGTTTATTCCTCCGCGGCGCTGGCGCGCAGGCGGTTAATACGGGATTCGCTCCACTGCTTGAGCAGCAGGATGAAGAGCGCCAGGATCAGCAACAAGGTGGCCACAGCGAAGGCGGCAACGTGGTTGTATTCGTTGTAGAGGATCTCGACGTGCAGCGGCAGGGTGTTGGTCACCCCGCGAATGTGCCCGGAAACCACCGACACCGCACCGAACTCACCCATCGCCCGCGCAGTACACAACACCACGCCGTAGATCAGACCCCATTTGATATTGGGTACGGTGACGTGCCAGAACATCTGCCAGCCGTTGGCGCCCAGCAGGCGTGCGGCCTCTTCTTCCTGGGTGCCCTGCTCTTGCATCAGCGGGATCAGTTCCCGCGCCACAAAAGGCACGGTGACGAAGATGGTGGCCAGCACGATGCCCGGCAACGCGAAGACGATCTGGATGTCGTGATCCTGCAGCCACGGGCCGAAGAAACCCTGGGCGCCGAACATCAGCACGTAGACCAGACCGGCAATCACCGGCGACACCGAAAACGGCAGGTCGATCAGGGTGACCAGGATGCTCTTGCCGCGAAAGCTGTACTTGCTTACGCACCAGGCCGCGCTGACACCGAACACCACGTTGAGTGGCACCGAAATCACCACGGCGATAATGGTCAGCTTCAGGGCCGACAGGGCGTCAGGTTCGAGGATGGCATCGAAGAAGGTGCCAACCCCCATTTTCAGCCCCTGGGACACCACGATCAGCAGCGGCAGCAGCAGGAACAGGGTGAAGAACAACCAGCCGAAGCCGATCAGCAAACGCCGCGACAGCGGACTGCCACGGCGGGCGGCGTTGGCCACGGATGAGGCGCTTTGGGTTGAACTGGACATGGTCAGGCCTCCTTCACGGTTTTTCGATGCGCCGCTGAATCAAGTTGATGATCAGCAGCAAAATGAAGGAAACCACCAGCATCATCACGCCAATGGCCGTGGCGCCGGTGTAGTCGTACTGGTCCAGTTTGACCATGATCAACAGCGGCAGGATTTCGGTTTTGAACGGCATGTTGCCGGCGATAAAGATCACCGAGCCGTATTCCCCGACACCGCGGGCGAAGGCCAGGGCAAAGCCGGTCAACCAGGCGGGCAGCAAGGCCGGCACCAGGATGTAGCGGAACACTTGCAGGGGCTTGGCGCCCAGGCAGGCGGCGGCTTCTTCGATTTCACGGGGAATATCGGCCAGCACCGGCTGCACGGTGCGCACCACAAACGGCAGGGTAACAAAGGTCAGTGCCAGGGTAATGCCCATCGGGGTGTAGGCAATCTTGAAACCCAGGTCGGTGGCGAACTGGCCGATCCAGCCGTTGGGGGCGTACAAGGCGGTCAGGGCGATACCGGCCACGGCGGTCGGCAGGGCAAACGGCAGGTCGATCATGGCATCGATGACCTTGCGCCCGGGGAAGGTGTAGCGCACCAGAACCCAGGCCAGTACGGTGCCGATCACACCGTTGATGATGGCTGCCACAAAGGCGGTGCCGAAACTCAATTGCAGCGCTGCCAGCACCCGGGGGGCGGTGATGATGGCCCAGAACTGGTCCCAGGTCAGTTGAGCGGCATGCACAAACATCGCAGCCAACGGGATCAGCACAATCAGACTGAGATACACCAAGGTGTAGCCCAGTGTCAGCCCGAAGCCGGGTATGACGGGGGAGATACGACGAGACATAAGAGTCCTTGGTTAACGCACGAAGCCCGCAACTCAGTCGCGGGCTCTATGTTCTAGCTTTCAGCGAGGCCAAAGGCCGCGCCCCACAGGTTACTGCGCCTGGTAGATCTGGTCGAACACGCCACCGTCATTGAAAAATTTCGGCTGCGCAGTTTTCCAGCCACCGAAGTCTTTGTCGATAGTCACAAGCTCCAGTTTCGGAAACTGCTGTGCGTACTTGGCAGCGACTGCAGCGTCACGCGGGCGGTAGAAATTTTTGGCAGCGATTTCCTGGCCGGCCGGGCTGTACAGGTGTTCGAGGTAGGCTTTGGCGATTTCGGTGTTGCCCTTTTTCTCGGCGTTCTTGTCGACTACAGCCACTGGCGGCTCAGCCAGAATCGACAGGGAAGGTACGACGATGTCGAATTTATCGGTGCCGCCGTCTTCCTTGAGTGCCAGGAATGCTTCGTTCTCCCAGGCCAGCAACACGTCACCCTGACCGTTGTTGACGAAGGTAATGGTCGAACCGCGTGCACCGGTGTCCAGTACGGGCACGTGCTTGAACAGGGTTTTTACGTATGCCTTGGCTTTTTCTTCGTCGCCGCCGTTGGCTTTCAGGCCATAGGCGTAAGCCGCGAGGAAGTTCCAGCGCGCGCCGCCACTGGTTTTAGGGTTCGGGGTAATGACCGATACGCCGTCCTTGGTCAGGTCGCCCCAGTCCTTGATGCCTTTAGGGTTGCCCTTGCGCACCAGGAACACGATGGTCGAGGTGTACGGGGTGCTGGCGTCCGGCAGGCGGGTTTGCCAGTTTTCCGGCAGCGAGCCCTTGTTGAGCTTGGCGATTTCGTCGATATCACCGGCCAGGGCCAGGGTTACCACGTCAGCGCGCAGGCCATCGACCACACCGCGGGCCTGTTTGCCCGAACCGCCGTGGGATTGCTGGATTTTGACGTTGTCGCCAGGGTGGCTGGCTTTCCAGAAACTGGTGAATTCAGTGTTGTAATCCTGGTACAGCTCGCGGGTTGGATCGTAGGAAACGTTCAACAACTCGTAATCTTTGGCCACAGCGGAGCCAGCAAAAATGGCACTGGCCAGCGCGGCCAAAGCGTAACGGCGTAGGGACATAGGTGAGGCTCCAAAGCATTTTTTAATTTTTATTGAGCGCACTCAGGTGAATGCGCTTGAACGGTTCAGGCGTTTTTTTGACTCGGGTTTTGCAGGCGGAATTTCTCTTTGCGTTCGATCTGCACCACTTGCGCGTTATGCACAGTGATTTCCACAGCACCAAAGCGCAGGTCTCGCAGCGCGCTCTGGATTTCCCGCAGGATGGTTGCTTCGTCCTGACCGTCAACGCTACGCAGAGATGCGCTCATGGTGCTGCTCCTGAAAAAATGGGGTGCCGACAGGGTTGCTGGCGTAGGGGCAATAGTAGTGAGGTGCGGATATTCTTAAAAAGACTATTTAAGAATGTTTATATAACTGAAAAAACAAATGATTGATTCGGGCCATTTACGCCCTTGTGGGAGCGGGCTTGCTCGCGATTAGATGGATGCGGTGTATCAGGCAGACCGAGCCGGCGCCATCGCGAGCAAGCCCGCTCCCACAGGTTTAAAAGGCAGTTGCTCCCACAAGTTATTGCGCATTAGCCCTGCGTTTGACCGGGTACTGACTACACTCCAACTGCCTTATATCGACAGGCTGTTTTACAAAGGTGGGAAGTGTTGCTGGACAGTCAGCACAAGTGGGATCACCTTAGAGCGGCTGTCGTCTTTTCCTGCATAGTCTGGAGTCTTTATGTCGTTTACCCCTGAGTTGGTTGCCGAACTGGAAGTCCTTGCACTGTTTGACTTGGAAAGTACCCTTGAGGGCCTGAAGATTCATCAACATGCCGCGCCAGAAAAAATCGCGGCGGCGCAGCGCCTGTTTGATAAAAAGCTGATTGACCAACCGGATGGTGGCTACCTGACAAGCCTGGGCCGTGATGCTGCCGAAGCTGTTCAAGTACTGTTGTCGATTCTCGTTGAATCCAAAGAAGTTGCCTGACGCCACGCCACGCCCTCGGGATCTGCACGATTCATGATTCCGCGGGCACACTTCTCTGCACCCGCACTGAACGAGGGAACCGGGCGACAGGTTCTCCAGCAGTTGCGTGGGCGCTTTTTACGCGTCAATCAGGGCCGCCTGGCCCGCGCCCGGGAAGGCCTGGCGCCACGCCAGCAAACGCTGTTGAGCCTGTTGGCGCTGCTGTTTCATGTCAATCACCCGCTGTTGCCCGGCTATGTGTCGGACTGCACCCCCGCCGGGGTGTCGGGTTATACGCCGGATGCCGCTACCCTTGCCGCCGCCCGCCAACTGGTTCAAGACTTTTCTTGCAGCATGGCCAGCGTTTGCCCGTCGCAACCGATCCACGGGCTGTTTTTGATGGGCAGCCTCGGCACATTGGCCCAGACCGCGCAAAGCGATATGGACGTATGGATTTGCCTGGCGCCGGACTTGAGCGATGCCGCCGTATCGGCGCTGCGCAAAAAATGCCGCCGCCTGGAAGCGTGGGCGACGAGTCAGGGCAGTGAGGCGCACCTGTTTTTGATCGACGCCCAATTGCGCAACGACGAAGGCAGCGAACCACGGCAAAGATTGTTGCTCGATGAGTTTTACCGCACCGCCATCTGGCTCGCCGGGCGCACGCCGATGTGGTGGTGGGTGCCGGTGCAGGAGGAAGCGCGATACGCTGAATTCACCCGTGGGTTATTGGACGCGGGGCTGATCGGCGGCGACGAAACCATCGATCTTGGCCATCTGGCCCATATCGCCCCCGGCGAATTCGTGGGCGCCGGGCTGTGGCAGCTGTTCAAGGGCATTGAGTCGCCGCACAAGTCGCTGCTCAAGTTGTTGCTGATTGAGGTTTACGCCAGCGAGCACCCACAGGTGAACTGCCTGAGCCTGGGCTTCAAGCAAAGGGTGTACGCCAATCAGCTTGACCTGGATGAGCTGGACCCCTACGTCGTGGTTTACCGACGCATTGAGCGCTACCTTGAAGGGCGCGGCGAGGCGCAACGCCTGGAACTGGTACGCCGCAGCCTGTACCTGAAGGTTGACCATGCGTTAAGCAATGGCGAGGCAGGCACACAGTGGCAGCGGCGCTTGCTCAAGCGCCTGACCCGCGAATGGGGCTGGGATGAGCAGCATCTGGCCCTGCTCGACCATCGCTCGCAGTGGCAGGCGCAGCAGGTCAGTCATGAGCGTCGGGCCCTGGCCCGGGAGCTGAGCACCAGCTACCGGGCCTTGCGCCAGTTTGCCCGTGACGGGCAAGGGCCTGCGCAGTGACATGACTGATCTGGAAGGTCTTAGGCGCTGAAATCGCTGGCAGCTTTTGGCTGGTATTCCACTTCAAGCAGTTCCAGCTTGAGGGTCTTGCCACCCGGCGCGGGCCAGTTGATGTGCTGGCCAACTTGCAGACCCAGCAGTGCGCTACCCACAGGGGCCAGAATCGAAATCTTGCCTTCGTCGGCGTTGGCGTCTTTTGGATACACCAGCGTCAGGCGGTAGTCCTTGCCACTGCTTTCTTCGCGGCAGTGCACACGGGAATTCATGGTCACAACGCCTGCAGGCACTTCTTCGTGACCGACGATAGTTTCGGCGCGATCGAGTTCGGCTTGCAGTGCCTCAATGCCAGGAGTCGTTTCTGGCAAGCTGTCGATCAATTGCTCCAGACGCTGTACGTCCAGGCGGGTGAGGATGAGTGGGGTTGGTGTGCTCATGACCTGGCAGACTCCTTTTTTCTGCACGAAAAAGCAAAACCCCGCCGGAATATGGCGGGGTTTTGACGAACCTCGTTAGTGCGAGGCGAACCCGGACACTACCACAGCAAAATAAATACACAAGCCGGGTGGGGGTTTTGTGGGAGCGGGCTTGCTCGCGATGGTATCAGCGTGGTTTGCCAGATACACCGCGCCGCCTGTATCGCGAGCAAGCCCGCTCCCACCTTCACTCCTCAGCCCTGGCGTTGCCGGGCCTGTTCACAAATCACCCGGCGCCGCTGGTCGTCTGCCGAGCGCCACTCGCGAATATCTTCAACGTGGCGAAAACAGCCCAGGCAGACTTTGTGCTCATCCAGCCGGCAGGTGCTGATGCAAGGGGACGGCACTGCCGGGCTGACGTTGCTGTAAAGCGGTTTTGCAGGTTTAGCAGAAGCGGTCACTGTCAGATCTCTTCAAATTCCAGCTCGGCGCCTGCCAGTTCCAGGGTCAGGCGCTGAACCATTTCACTGAGCAGTTCGTCGGTTTTATCGCACTTCCACGAACTGCGTTTTTCATCGTAGTCGAAGTGAAAACCACCGCTTGGGGCCGCCAGCCAGAGCTGCAGCACGGGCGCCTGACGGCTGAAGATCAGGGCTTTGCCATTCTCGAACTTGATGGTCAGGATGCCGGCGGAGTTTTCAACATCTACATCCAGATCGCAGTCGTCGAAGATGTCTTCCAGATTTTCCTGGGTGGCATCGACCAGATCGTGAAAACGGGCTTCAGTCAAACTCATGGTGGAACCTCGTAGTATCTAGTCATGCTCGGAGCTCGCAAGATACGGGCGCTCCAGGCCGATTGCAAACCCCATGACAGCCATCTGCCCGCTATCACTGATCATCCACACAGCAGGTTACGCTCGGCCGCTCTGCTGCATAGGCAAGCTGGTGGGTGCTCGGTATACTCGGGCGCAATTAATGCTTTTCAAAGGATTTCGCCATGAAGCGCCTGATCTCTTCTATTGCTGCGCTCGTCGCGGTCGCCTGCCTTGTTTCTGCCTGTGGTCAAAAAGGACCGCTGTATCTGCCCGATGACAGCAAATCCCCTGAAGACCAAGCGAAGTCGTCGCAAACGCAATCGCACAAGCACCAATAAGGGAACACCATGGACGCTTTTAATTACCGCAACGGTGAGCTGTTCGCCGAAGGTGTTGCGCTGACGGCCATTGCCGAACGTTTCGGTACACCGACGTACGTTTACTCCCGGGCGCACATCGAGGCGCAATACAATGCTTTCGCCAATGCCCTGAGCGGCATGCCGCACCTGGTGTGTTTCGCGGTCAAGGCCAATTCCAACCTGGGCGTGCTCAATGTCCTGGCCCGTCTTGGCGCCGGTTTCGACATCGTGTCCCGTGGCGAGCTGGAACGTGTGCTGGCCGCTGGCGGCCAGGCTGACAAGATCGTGTTCTCCGGTGTCGGCAAGACCCGTGACGACATGCGTCGCGCCCTGGAAGTCGGCGTGCACTGCTTTAACGTCGAGTCCACCGAAGAGCTGGAGCGCCTGCAGGTCGTGGCCGCCGAAATGGGCGTTCGCGCGCCGATTTCGCTGCGCGTCAACCCGGACGTCGATGCGGGCACGCACCCGTACATCTCCACCGGTCTGAAAGAAAACAAGTTCGGCATTGCCATCGCTGACGCCGAGGATGTGTACATCCGCGCCGCCCAGTTGCCCAATCTGGAAGTGGTCGGTGTCGATTGCCATATCGGCTCGCAACTGACCACCCTCGAACCGTTCATCGACGCTCTCGACCGCCTGCTGGCGCTGATCGACCGCCTGGGCGATTGCGGTATCTACCTGCGCCACATCGACCTGGGTGGCGGTCTGGGCGTGCGTTATCGCGATGAAGAACCGCCACTGGCCGGTGATTACATCAAGGCCGTGCGTGAGCGTCTCGACGGGCGTGACCTGGCACTGGTGTTCGAGCCGGGCCGTTATATCGTGGCCAATGCCGGCGTGTTGCTGACCCAGGTCGAGTACCTCAAGCACACCGAGCACAAGGATTTCGCCATCGTCGATGCGGCGATGAACGACCTGATCCGCCCGGCCCTGTATCAGGCCTGGATGGACGTGACTGCAGTGCGCCCGCGTGACAGCGAAGCGCGCGCCTACGACATCGTCGGCCCGATCTGCGAAACCGGTGATTTCCTCGCCAAGGACCGCCAGTTGGCGCTGGCCGAAGGTGATCTGCTGGCCGTGCATTCGGCCGGTGCCTACGGTTTTGTCATGAGCTCGAACTACAACACCCGTGGCCGCGCCGCCGAAGTATTGGTGGATGGCGAGCAGGCGTTTGAAGTGCGTCGTCGCGAGACCGTTGCCGAGTTGTTTGCTGGCGAAAGCCTGCTGCCGGAGTAAAACCATGTTGCTGCGTTTTACCAAAATGCACGGCCTGGGCAATGATTTCATGGTTCTCGACCTGGTCAGCCAGCACGCGCACATCCTGCCCAAACACGCCAAGCAATGGGGTGACAGGCACACGGGTGTCGGCTTTGATCAGTTGTTGATCGTTGAAGCGCCAAGCAACCCGGAGGTGGATTTCCGTTACCGGATCTTCAACTCCGACGGTTCCGAAGTGGAGCAATGCGGTAACGGGGCGCGCTGCTTTGCGCGCTTTGTGCTCGACAAACGCCTGACCACCAAGCGCCAGATCAAGGTCGAAACCAAAAGCGGCATTATCGAGCTGAATGTGCGCAGCGATGGGCAAATCAGCGTCGACATGGGCCCGCCGCGCCTGGTCCCGGCAGATATCCCGTTTGTGGCTGACGCCCAGGCGTTGAGCTATGAACTGGATGTCGACGGACAGACCGTCGAGATTGCCGCCGTGTCGATGGGCAACCCCCATGCGGTGCTGCGCGTTGACGATATCAACGCGGCGCCGGTGCATGAGCTGGGACCAAAAATTGAACACCACCCGCGCTTTCCGGCACGGGTCAATGTCGGTTTTCTGCACGTTATCGATCGCCAGCGCGGGCAACTGCGGGTCTGGGAGCGCGGCGCCGGGGAAACCCAGGCCTGCGGTACCGGGGCTTGTGCCGCCGCCGTGGCGGCGATCAGCCAGGGCTGGATGGATTCACCGCTGATCCTCGATTTGCCGGGTGGCCGTTTGTCCATCGAGTGGGCAGGCCCTGGCCATTCAGTGATCATGACCGGCCCGGCGATGCGTGTTTACGAAGGACAAGTCCGTTTATGAGCGAGCGCAACCGATGACCGACAAAACGCAGTCAGCTGAACCCGACGTATCTGTGGATAACTCAGCCGCCAACACGGTGGCCGCTTATCTGCAGGAGCACCCGGATTTTTTCGCCCAGCGCGAAGAGCTGCTGCTGTCGCTGCGTATTCCGCATCAGCGTGGCGACACCATATCCCTGGTGGAGCGCCAGCTCGAGCTGTTGCGCGGGCGCAATATAGAGATGCGTCATCGCTTGTCGCAATTGATGGACGTGGCCCGTGACAACGACCGTCTGTTCGAAAAAACCCGTCGCCTGAACCTGGCCTTGATGGACGCCACCAGCCTCGAAGAGCTGGTGATTGCCGTCGAAGACAGCCTGCGCCAGGACTTCCAGGTGCCTTTTGTCAGCCTGGTGCTGTTTGGCGACAACCCGATGCCGGTCGGCCGCTGGGTCAGCAGCGCTGATGCGCAACGCGCACTGGGTGGCTTGTTGACTGAAGGCAAGACCGTGAGCGGCAGCTTGCGCGAGCATGAGCTGGACTTCCTGTTTGGCGAAGAACAGCGCAAGCAAATCGGTTCGACGGCCGTGGTCGCGCTTAATCATCTGGGGTTGCACGGTGTGCTGGCGATTGCCAGTCGCGATCCGCAGCACTACAAAAGCTCGGTGGGCACGCTGTTCCTCGGCTATATCGCCGAAGTGCTGGGCCGGGTGTTGCCGCGTTTTACCAACGCCCTGCGCTCGGTGCGCTAGATGGAACGGCAGCTGGACGCTTACTGCATTCATCTGCGCAGTGAGCGCCAGGTGTCACCCCACACGCTTGAGGCCTACCGTCGCGACCTGAACAAGGTGCTGGCGTTTTGTGCCAAGGAATCAATCCCCGGCTGGGCAGCACTGGACATCCAGCGCATGCGCCAACTGGTGTCGCGTCTGCATCAGCAAGGGCAGTCCTCGCGCAGCATTGCGCGGCTGCTGTCGGCAGTACGCGGGCTTTACCACTACCTCAATCGTGAAGGCCTGTGCGACCACGACCCGGCAAACGGGCTGGCCCCACCCAAAGGCGAGCGTCGCCTGCCCAAGACCCTGGATACCGATCGCGCCCTGCAATTACTGGAAGGGGGCGTTGAAGACGACTTTCTGGCCCAGCGCGACCAGGCCATTCTGGAGCTGTTTTATTCCTCGGGCCTGCGTTTGTCGGAGCTGACCGGGCTTAACCTGGAGCAGCTGGATTTGGCTGACGGGCTGGTCGAAGTGCTCGGCAAGGGCAGCAAGACCCGCGTGTTACCGGTGGGCAAAAAGGCCCGGGAGGCGCTACAGGCCTGGCTGCCGCTGCGGGCGCTGGCCAACCCGCAGGACGATGCAGTATTTGTCAGCCAGCGTGGCACACGTCTGGGGCCGCGAGCCATTCAAGTCAGGGTCAAGGCTGCCGGTGAGCGCGAGCTGGGGCAGAACCTGCACCCGCATATGCTGCGCCATTCATTTGCCAGCCACTTGCTGGAGTCCTCCCAGGACTTGCGTGCGGTGCAAGAATTGCTGGGGCATGCGGACATCAAAACCACGCAAATCTATACTCATCTGGATTTCCAGCATCTGGCATCGGTCTACGACAGTGCCCATCCACGCGCCAAACGCAGTAAGGACAGTGAATGACGATTGAGCTGATTACCTTCGACCTTGACGACACCCTGTGGGACACCGCCCCGGTAATCGTCAGCGCTGAAGCCGTGTTGCGGGACTGGCTGACAGACAACGCACCAAAATTGGGCGTTGTTGCGGCCGGGCATTTCCAGGCGATCCGCGAGCGGGTGTTGAGCGAAGAGCCGCAGCTCAAGCACCGGATCAGCGCGTTGCGCCGCAGGATTCTGTTTCATGCGCTGCACGGTGCCGGTTACGCCAACGCTGCGGCGTTGGCAGACGAAGCGTTTGAAGTGTTTATCGAAGCGCGCCATGCCCTGGAAGTGTTCCCCCAGGCTGAGCCAACCCTGATTGCGCTGGCGCACGATTACGCCTTGGGCGTGGTGACCAACGGTAACGCCGATGTGCGCAGAATCGGTTTGGGGCATCACTTCAAATTTGTGTTGTGTGCTGAAGATATCGGCATTGCCAAGCCTGATGCGCGCCTGTTTCACGAAGCCCTGCTGCGCGGTGGCGTAGCGGCGGGTGCCGCAGTGCATGTGGGCGATCACCCTGGTGACGACATTGCTGGCGCGCAGTTGGCGGGCTTGCGGGCGGTATGGTTCAACCCTGGCGGCAAGCATTGGGACGGCGACAAGGCCCCGGATGCCGAAATTGGCTGTTTGAGTGAATTGCCACTGGTGTTGAAGCACTTGTAACGGTGGGAGTGGGCTTGCCCGCGATGCAGGCGCCCCGGTCGCCAGGCAAACCGGGGTGATGCAATCGCGGGCAAGCCCGCTCCCACAACAAGCCCGCGCCACTGGGGTGTGAAGCTTTCCCATTGCCCACAAAAAAACCCGCAGCGACGGCGGGTTTTTTCTTCAAGCAAGCAAGCGGTTCTTATCCTTAGATAGGACGGCTGCCGTACTTGTTGTCAGGCTTCTTGGGTGGGTCTGCCACCACATTGGCCTCAACTTCCTGCACTTTGCCGCCTTTGGACAAAAACTCTTCCATCGCGCGGGCCAGAGCATCACGCTCCTTGTTTTTGGCTTCTACGCTGGGCAGGTCATCAACCGACACCGCAGCCTTCGACTTGCCTTTGGCCGCAGGGGCCGGCGCATCATCGCCACCATCGTCGTCCGCCACCTCATCGGCAGACGTTTCCAGACCTTCTTCGGTTTCGTCTTCGTCACCTACTTCGAGGTCATCATTTTCCAGATCGTCGTCGCTCATGTTCTACCCCATGACATACGTAAAGCAGATTAGTTATAGACCAGCTGTGGCGACTGTCTACCACCGCTGGTGAAAAAGTAGCCTTGGGCAAACCGCGGCTTACGCCTCTTTACCGTTGTGAGGCAAAGAGGACTTGGCGCACACCACCACACACATGGCCTGCGCCTGAATAAACACCTTGCCAGGCGCCCGCTGCCAGAAATTGCGCAGCACGGATCACGGGCCTTGAAAGCGTCGGGAGATCATCCTCGCCTTCGTCGTACTCGAGCTTTGTTTCAAGCCCTCGGCGCGCATTCTAGCGTGCTGAAGAAAAAAGCAAAGCGGCTAATAGTCGAGTTGTGTCACAAGCCCGTGTCACATAAACAAGCGTAGAACTCGTTCACCCTTTTAACCTGTAGGGCAAATCATTTCGACGCCGCGAATATCGCTTTATTACCGGCAAAAAAAAACCCGGCACGCCGGGTTTTTTATAAACGAAACCTTACAGGTTGTAGCCACGTTCGTTGTGCTGGGCCAGGTCCAGGCCCACGGCCTCTTCCTCTTCATTCACACGCAGCCCCATCACGGCATCCAGTACCTTGAGGATGATAAAGGTCACGATGGCGGTGTAGACCACGGTAAAGGCCACGCCTTTGAACTGGATCCAGACTTGCGCTGCGATGTCGGTCACAGTGCCGAAGCCGCCCAGTGCCGGAGCTGCAAACACACCGGTGAGGATTGCGCCGACGATACCGCCGATGCCGTGAACGCCGAATGCATCCAGCGAGTCATCGTAGCCCAGCTTGCGCTTGAGGCTGGTGGCGCAGAAGAAGCAGATCACGCCAGCCGACAGACCGATCACCACCGAGCCCATCGGGCCAACCGTGCCCGCAGCCGGGGTGATTGCCACCAGGCCTGCTACCACGCCCGAGGCGATGCCCAGTGCGCTTGGTTTGCCGTGGGTGATCCACTCGGCAAACATCCAGCCCAGCGCTGCGGCTGCGGTGGCGATTTGAGTCACCAGCATGGCCATGCCGGCAGTGCCGTTGGCGGCCGCTGCGGAGCCTGCGTTGAAGCCGAACCAGCCGATCCACAGCATGGCCGCGCCCACCAGGGTATAACCCAGGTTGTGTGGCGCCATCGGGGTGCTAGGGTAGCCTTTACGCTTGCCGAGCACGATGCACGCTACCAGGCCGGCGATACCGGCGTTGATATGCACCACGGTGCCGCCTGCGAAGTCGAGTACGCCCCAGTCCCACAGCAGGCCGCCGTTGCCGCTCCACACCATGTGCGCAATCGGCGCATACACCAGGGTGAACCACACGCCCATGAAGATCAGCATGGCCGAGAACTTCATGCGCTCGGCGAATGCGCCGACGATCAGTGCCGGGGTGATGATGGCGAAGGTCATCTGGAAGGTGATGAACACGGCTTCCGGGAACAGCGCGGTGGACGAGGTCAGGCTTTCTGGCGTGACACCCGCCAGGAACGCTTTGCCGAAGCCGCCGATAAACGAATTGAAGTTGGTGACGCCCTGCTCCATGCCTGCGGTGTCGAACGTGATGCTGTAGCCATAAATGACCCACAGGATGCTGATCAGACCGGTAATGGCAAAGCACTGCATCATCACGGAAAGAATGTTTTTGGAGCGCACCATGCCGCCGTAGAACAGCGCCAGGCCGGGAATGGTCATAAACAGCACCAAGGCGGTAGCCGTCAGCATCCAGGCGGTGTCGCCGGAATTGAGGACTGGAGCAGCCACTTCGTCTGCCGCCATGGCCAGGCCAGGCATTACAACAGACAGCAGGGCTCCGAGCCCTGCGATTTTACGCAGAGTCATAGTGTTTTCTCCTGGGGCGTTGGGTTTGGCGGCTTAGATTGCGTCGGTATCGGTTTCGCCGGTACGGATGCGAATAGCCTGTTCCAGATTGACTACGAAAATCTTGCCGTCACCAATCTTGCCGGTGTTGGCAGCCTTGGTGATCGCCTCGATAACCCGATCAAGATCCTTGTCGTCAATGGCGACATCAATCTTCACCTTTGGCAGAAAATCGACCACATATTCCGCGCCGCGATACAGCTCGGTATGGCCCTTCTGCCGGCCGAAGCCTTTGACCTCAGTAACGGTAATGCCTTGTACGCCGATCTCAGACAGCGACTCGCGCACGTCATCCAACTTGAACGGCTTGATAATGGCGGTGACTAGCTTCATGAAACTTCTCCCGAATTGGTGGACTTGCCCCAGGAAAACAAACCCGGCTCAAGTCTAAGCGCAGTGTCTGGCTTTGTAACGCATCGTCAGCCTTCTTCAGGCTGTACAACGTGTGTTAAATCGCTGGTGACGAAAACACTCCTTGAACCACCTGCCGCACTGCCTTCGTCACAGCTACTGCATCAGTGCATGAGTCATGTTGGTCTTAGCAGAAACCTTGCCATGTCTGGAAAAACCAATAATTACAGCGATTTAGCGGGAACTGATGGCTTTTAGCCTGATTTCCCGGGTGGTTTGTGCGCGAAGTTGGTGCGCGACCTGGCCGATCGATGCGCGAAAAATGTGCAGAAAGCCCCCGACAATAGGCCCCGGCACCCCGTGATACACTCGCCGCCATCAGTTTTAAGGACCTTATCCATGCTCGCGCCCAAAGATTTTCTCGACGCCCTTGGCGGCCACGCCTCCCGCTTGTTCAGTGGCGAAACCGCGCTGCCGCGCAATGAAATCGAAAGCCAGTTCAAAGCCTTGCTGCAAAGCGGTTTCAGCAAGCTTGATCTGGTGAGCCGTGAAGAGTTCGACAGCCAGATGGTGGTGCTGGCCCGTACCCGTGCCCGCCTTGAAAGCCTGGAAGCCAAAGTGGCCGAACTGGAAGCCAGGTTGTTGCCACCGTGCGAATAACGCTCAAAGGCGGTGCATTCGCCTGTCAGAACAAGGACGTTTTTATATGCTGGTGATGAATCCGCTGGTGCCCGAGATGATCGTCTCGGACCTTTCGCGCAGCCTGCACTTTTACTGTGACGTGCTCGGTTTCAGGGTCGAATACCAACGGCCCGAGGATCTGTTTGCATTTTTGTCGTTTCATGGCAGCCAGCTGATGCTGGAGCAGGATGACCTCGAAGCGTCCTCCTGGCGGGTCGGGCCGCTGGAACAGCCGTTCGGGCGGGGCATGAACCTGTCGATCAAATGCCCGCATGCCCAAGGGCTGATCGAGCGCCTGGAGGCCGCAGGCCACACCCTGCGCAAACCCCTGGAAGAACGCTGGTACCGCAGCAACGACGTGCTGTTTGGCGAGCGCAACTTTTTGGTGCTCGACCCTGACGGCTATCTGCTGCGCTTCGCGCAAGACCTGGGCACCAAAGCGCTGGGGGAGTGAGTCAAGCGCAGTGGTGAATCGGCTGCACCTGTTCGCGAATCGCGGCGCCGCGGTCGATTTCGGCTTTTCGCAGGTCGTAAGTGGTTTGCAGGTTCAGCCAGAACTCGGGGGTTGTCCCCAGGCAGACCGACAGTCGCAACGCCATATCGGCACTGACGCCACGGCGTTGCAGCACGATATCGTTGACCGTCGGTGTAGACACCCCGAGCGCCCTGGCCAAAGCAGCGGACGAGAGGCTCAGGGGCTCAAGGTATTCTTCCTTGAGCACTTCACCCGGGTGAACCGGGCGCATGCCGTTCTTGTTCATCATGACCTCAATGGTAATCGACGATTTCTACTGCTTCAGGGCCTTTGGCGCCCCAGATAAAGCAGATTCGCCATTGTGCGTTGATACGGATGCTGTATTGGCCCTTGCGAGCTCCGCCGAGTGCCTCGAGGCGGTTGCCAGGGGGGGGACGCCAAATCTGTCAGCACGCTGGCAGCGTCCAGCATGGTTAATTTTCGCTCAATGACATTGAGAATATCTGACCATAAGCGCGTCTTGCCGCTTCGATACAGACGTTCCGTTCTGTTGCATTTAAAGCTTACGATCATAATTAACGAGTAACGTTATTAGTTAATAATAGGCCGTTCAGTTCTTTTTGCAACCGCACTCTGGCAGCTCATATGCCGTGTTCCCATACCCGTTAACATCCCGTATCCATTCCCTGCCTGCCCCTGGCTTCTGATTCGCGCACCATGAGTTTTTTAGCGAACTCAAGGAATGAGTCATGGCTCTGGCGATTGTTTACAGCCGCGCCCAGGTGGGCGTCGAGGCGCCTGCGGTGACGGTGGAGGCGCATCTGGCCAATGGGTTGCCGGCGTTGACGCTGGTCGGTTTACCTGAAACCGCAGTCAAGGAAAGTAAAGATCGGGTACGCAGTGCAATCATCAATTCCACCCTGGATTTCCCGGCCCGGCGGATCACCCTTAATCTCGCTCCCGCTGACCTGCCCAAGGACGGCGGGCGCTTTGATCTGGCCATTGCCCTGGGCATTCTGGCGGCCAGCGGGCAACTGCCGGCAGTGGCGCTGGAGCAAGTGGAGTGTTTGGGCGAACTGGCGCTATCGGGGGCAATCAGGCCGGTGCAGGGCATATTGCCGGCCGCCCTGGCAGCTCGCGCAGCCGGTCGGACGCTGGTGGTGCCGCTGGCCAATGCCGAGGAAGCCTGCCTGGCCTGCGGGCTGACGGTCATCGCGGCCGAGCACTTGTTGCAGGTGGTGGCCCATTTCGCAGGCCGGGAAATGATTGCCCCTTATAGCCCCAGCGGCTTGCTGCATCTAAGCAAGCCCTATCCCGACCTGAGCGATGTCCAGGGCCAGCTTTCGGCCAAACGGGCGTTGCTGGTGGCCGCGGCCGGCAGTCACAACCTGCTGTTTACCGGGCCGCCGGGCACAGGCAAAACCTTGCTGGCCAGTCGCCTGCCTGGCTTGTTGCCCCCCCTCAATGAACACGAGGCACTGGAAGTGGCGGCCATTCAGTCGGTGGCCAGCCATGTGCCATTGAACAGCTGGCCTCAGCGACCGTTTCGCCAACCCCATCATTCGGCCTCCGGCCCCGCGCTGGTGGGGGGCGGTTCCAAACCCCGGCCCGGGGAAATCACCCTGGCCCATCACGGCGTGTTGTTTCTCGATGAACTCCCCGAGTTTGATCGCAAGGTGCTGGAAGTCTTGCGTGAACCTATGGAGAGCGGCTTTATCGTGATTGCCCGGGCCAAGGATCGCATGCGTTTTCCGGCGCGCTTCCAGCTGGTGGCGGCGATGAACCCCTGCCCGTGTGGCTACCTCGGCGAACCCACAGGGCGCTGTCGCTGCACACCGGAGCAGATCCAGCGCTATCGCAACAAACTGTCTGGCCCATTGCTCGATCGCATTGACCTGCACCTGACCGTGGCGCGTGAAACCACCACCCTCAACCCGCCACTGGCCTCAGCTGATACCACGGCCAAGGCGGCTACGTTGGTGGCTGCGGCGCGAGAACGGCAGTTGCAACGCCAGGGCTGTGCCAATGCCTTTCTCGACCTGCCGGGGGTGCGTGCCCAGTGCCGCTTGAGTGATGGGGATAACCACTGGCTGGAGGCTGCTTGCGAGCGCATGACCCTGTCACTGCGGGCGGCACATCGTTTGTTGAAAGTGGCAAGGACCCTGGCAGACCTTGAGCAGGTACAACACATAGAGCGCAAACATCTGGCAGAGGCGTTGCAGTATCGGCCGCTCAGTGGCTGATCAGGCCGGTCAGTGCAACTGCTCAACCGCTGGCAGCACCATTGCAGCGACTTCGTGTTGCAAAAAGTCGCTGAGCCGGCGCAAACGCTCGCCCCCGGGGCGGGTCTTGGGCCAAACCAGATAATAATTATCGCCGCTGGCCACCGCGGCCGGAAACGGCAGGCTCAGGCGGCCCTGGGCCACGTCTTCGGCCACCATCAGCAGGTCACCCATAGAGATGCCGTACCCCCGGGCGGCGGCAATCATGCCCAACTCCAGGGTGTCGAAAACTTGCCCGCCCTTGAGTGACACTTGCCCGCCCAGGCCCATGCAGTCGAGCCAGCGCCGCCAGTCGCGGCGGTCGGGCGTGGGGTGCAGCAGTTCAGTGGCGGCCAGACGCGTGACGTCCCAGGGTTGGTCGTCCTGGCTGGCTGGCGCGCCGACCGGGATCAGCATCTCCGGAAACAGCAACGTGGCCTCCCAGTCGGGCGGAAAGTGGCCGTTGCTCAACAGTACCGCACAGTCGAACGGCTCCTGATTGAAATCCACATGGTCGATGTCCATCCAGGCGCTGGTCAGCTGTACCTCGTTGCCCGCCTGCAAGTGACGAAAACGGCTCAGCCGGGCCAACAGCCAGCGCATGGTCAGGGTCGAGGGGGCTTTCATGCGCAAGATGTCATCTTCGGCGCGCAAAGTGGTGCAGGCGCGCTCCAGCGCGGCAAAGCCTTCGCGCACTCCGGGTAGCAGCAAGCGCGCCGCTTCAGTGAGTTGCAGGCTGCGGCCGCTGCGCTGAAACAGCCGGCAGGCGAAATGCGCCTCCAGGGTTTTGATATGGCGGCTGACGGCACTCTGGGTAATCGACAGCTCTTCCCCCGCCCGGGTGAAGGAGCTATGGCGAGCTGCAGCCTCAAAGGCGCGCAGGGCATAAAGCGGAGGAAGGCTACGAGCCATTACGAATATTCCTATAGCTCAACAGGTGATGGCACCAAACTTAAGATCAAGCATGAGTTTAAATCATGCCAGTGATCGTTTTTATCCCTTTGCTTAAAACACTCAACGCGCCGAGAATCAAGCCTTTCAACGCGCCTATAGATATTTTTACGATGACCAAACAGCATCCTGCACGTATCGAACTCTTGGCCATTATGCGGTTGGCCGGGCCGCTGATCGCTTCGCAGCTGGCTCACATGCTGATGGTGCTCACCGATACGCTGATGATGGCGCGCCTGAGCCCCGAGGCGCTCGCGGGCGGGAGCCTGGGGGCGGCCAGCTACTCGTTCGTGTCGATTTTCTGCATTGGTGTCATCGCCGCCGTGGGCACGCTGGTGTCAATTCGCCAGGGTGCAGGGGATATTGAAGGTGCAACCCGCCTGACCCAGGCCGGGCTGTGGCTCGCCTGGGCGCTGGCAGTGGGCGGCGCGGTGATGCTGTGGAATATCAAGCCGCTGTTGCTGCTGTTTGGCCAGACGCCCACCAACGTTGAAGCCGCTGGTCAGTTCCTGTTGCTGCTGCCGTTTGCCCTGCCCGGCTATATGACCTTCATGGCCCTGCGCGGCTTTACCAGTGCAATGGGGCGGGCCACGCCGGTCATGGTGATCAGCCTGATCGGCACCGTGGCCAACTTTTTGCTCAATTACGCGTTGATTACCGGCATGTTTGGCCTGCCAAAACTGGGCTTGATGGGTATCGGCCTGGTCACGGCGGTTGTGGCGACCGGCATGGCCCTGGGTCTGGCCTGGCATATCCATCGGCACCCGGCCTACGACGCGTATCCGATCAGCAAGGGCCTGTCGCGGATCAATCTGACTTACCTTCGGGAACTGTGGCGCCTTGGCCTGCCGATTGGCGGCACCTATGCGGTGGAAGTCGGGCTCTTCGCCTTCGCAGCCCTGTGCATGGGCACGATGGGCAGCACGCAACTGGCGGCGCACCAGATCGCGCTGCAAATCGTCTCGGTCGCCTTTATGGTGCCGGCAGGCATGTCCTATGCAATCACCATGCGCATCGGCCAGCATTATGGTGGCGATGATTTGCAGCGGGCGCGGCTGGCAGGCCGGGTCGGGATCGGCTGTGGTGCAGTGATCATGCTGGGGTTTTCGGCGGTGTTCTGGTTTATCCCGAGCCAGTTGATCGGGCTGTTTTTGGATTACAACGACCCGGCCTTTCGCCCGGTGTTCGAGCTGGCGGTGAGCCTGTTGGCCGTCGCGGCCTGGTTTGAGCTGTTTGATGGCGCGCAGACCATTGCAATGGGGGCGATTCGCGGGCTCAAGGATGCCAAGACCACGTTCCTGGTAGGGTTGTTCTGCTACTGGGTGATTGGTGCGCCGATGGCCTGGCTGCTGGCGTTTACCTTTGGCTGGGGGCCAACCGGCGTGTGGTGGGGCCTGGCGATGGGGCTGGCCTGCGCGTCGATCAGCCTGACCCTGGCGTTCGAGTGGAAGGTGCGGCGCATGCTCAAGCAGGAACGCAAGGCGGCGAAAGTGGCGGGCTTGAGCGCTGTGTAGGGACCAGACCGGTTGCCTGGCCTCTGTGGGAGCGGGCTTGCTCGCGATGGCATCACTGCGGTTCGCCTGAAAGGCCGCGTCGTCTGCATCGCGAGCAAGCCTGCTCCCACAGGTGAGGTGCCGGCCTTATATTGCCTGCGGCACCTGCTGCCTGGTTCCGAAGGTCAGGTAGTCCACCAGTTCTGCCAGCGGCAGCGGCTTGCTGATGAAGTAGCCCTGCACCTGATCGCAGCCAAAATCACGCAAAAGCGCAAGCTGCTCCGGGGTTTCGACGCCTTCGGCAACCACTTCCAGTTTCAGGTTATGGGCCAGGTTGATCATGGCATGCACCAGCTTGCGGTTTTCTTCGCGGCTTTCCATGCCGCCCACAAAGCTTTTGTCGATCTTGAGCAGTGCTATCGGCAGGCTGTTGAGGTGCACAAACGATGAGAAACCCGTACCGAAATCATCCAGCGAAAAGCGCACACCCAGTCGGCCCAGGGCGTCCATAGTCTGTTTGACCAGGTCACTGCGCCGCATCACGGCTGTTTCGGTCAGCTCGAACTCCAGCCACTGGGCTTCAACGCCGCGTTCGGTGATCAGGCGGCTAAGGGTCGAAAGTAACTGGCTGTCCTGAAACTGGCGAAACGACAGGTTGACCGCCATATGCAATGGTTCAAGCCCCCGCTCGCGCAGCGCCTGCATATCCCGCAGGGCGCGGGAAATCACCCAGTAGCCCAAGGGCACAATCAGCCCGCTTTGCTCGGCCAGCGGCACGAACTCACTGGGGGCCAACAGGCCGCGCTCGGCATGGCGCCAGCGCACCAGCGCTTCCAGCCCGACGATTTGCCCCGTGCCCAGGTCCAGCCGCGGCTGGTAATGCAGCTCCAGTTCGTCACGGCGCAGGGCCCGGCGCAGCTCGCTTTCGAGGTCGGCCAGGCTGCGGGCGTTGCGATTGATACGTTCGTTGAATACGTGAAAAGTGCAGCCCTGGGTGCTTTTGGCCTGCTGCATGGCGATGTGTGCGTGCCACATCAACGGGTCGGCCCCGGCATTGGCGCGGGCGTGGGCGATGCCCAGGCTACAGCCGATCAGCAGGCTCTCACCGTCAACCCAGTAGGGCTCGGCCATCACCTCGGTGATGCGCTCGGCCATCCACTCGGCGCGTTCGGGCGCACGATGGGTGTTAATCAGCAGGGCGAACTCGTCGCTGCCCAGCCGGGCCAGCTGGTCGCAGGCCTCAAGCTGGCTTTTGAGGCGCGCCACCACTTGCAGGATCAGCCGATCGCCCGCCTGATGGCCCAGTGCGTCGTTGGCGTGGCGAAAGTTGTCCAGGTCCAGGTGGCCCAGGGCTATGCCGCGACCGTCGCCTTCAGCCAGGCGCACGGCCAGCAAGGTCTGGAACCCCTGACGGTTGGCGATGCCGGTCAGCGGGTCTTCTTCGGCAAGACGCTGCAACGTGTGCTCCAGCAGGCCGCGTTCACGCACATGGCGCAGGCAGCGGCGCAGCACATCGCTGGTCAGGCTGGCGTCCACCAGCCAGTCGCTGACGCCCGCAGGGGCGCTCGCAGGTTCGCTGTCGAGCAGCAAAATCGTGGGCAAGCGACAGCGGCCCGCTGAGGGCTGCAGGGCCGGGGTCGTCAGGAGCAGCGCATTGCGATCGTTCTCGAACAGATGGCTGACAGACTCCCAGCTCGGCGCGTCTATCAGCACGGCCGCACTTCCCATTGGCGCCAGACACTCGCGCAACAACGCTGCCCAAGATGGCTCTTCGGCCAATAGCAGCAAACGCAAGGGTTCGACAGGCGTAGACAAGCTAGCTCCCTAGACTCTGCAAAAATTCGACCGGTGGGCATTATGACGTGCCAGCAACCAATGGCAATGACACTGGTTATCAAATACGCATTTGCTGCATTTACCGAACATTAGCTGTAAATGCGCTCAGCATCCTGCTCGAAAGTAACAAAAGCGGCAAATTTAGATGCTGTGGCATGTCACACCGTCGCACAGAGGCAGCAATATTCGCTCAGCCTGTTAAAATGCCCGCCCTTTTTACACACGACCCCTGATCTCGTCATGTCCCGACTCAATCCCCGGCAGCAAGAAGCCGTGAGCTACGTCGGCGGCCCTCTATTGGTGCTCGCCGGCGCAGGCTCCGGCAAAACCAGCGTGATTACCCGAAAAATCGCGCACCTGATCCAGAATTGTGGCATCCGTGCCCAGTACATCGTCGCCATGACTTTCACCAATAAAGCCGCCCGCGAGATGAAAGAGCGTGTCGGTACCCTGCTCAAAAAGGGTGAAGGCCGCGGCTTGACGGTGTGTACGTTCCACAACCTGGGCCTGAACATCATCCGCAAGGAGCACGCGCGGCTGGGCTACAAGCCGGGTTTCTCGATTTTTGACGAGGCTGATGTCAAGGCGCTGATGGCTGACATCATGCAAAAGGAATACTCGGGCGACGACGGGGTCGACGAAATCAAGAACATGATCGGCTCGTGGAAAAACGACCTGATCCTGCCGCCCCAGGCCCTGGAAAACGCGCGCAACCCCAAGGAGCAGACGGCAGCCATCGTCTACACCCACTATCAGCGCACGCTCAAGGCCTACAACGCGGTGGACTTTGACGACCTGATCCTGCTGCCGGTCAAGCTGTTCGAAGAACACGCCGACATTCTGGAAAAATGGCAGAACAAGGTACGTTACCTGCTGGTGGACGAGTACCAGGACACCAACGCCAGCCAGTATTTGCTGGTCAAATACCTGATCGGCAAGCGCAACCAGTTCACCGTGGTGGGTGACGACGACCAGTCGATCTACGCCTGGCGCGGCGCCCGCCCGGAAAACCTGATGCTGCTCAAGGACGATTATCCGTCCTTGAAAGTGGTGATGCTGGAGCAAAACTACCGCTCCACCAGCCGTATCCTGCGCTGCGCCAATATCCTGATTGCCAACAACCCCCACGAGTTTGAAAAACAGCTGTGGAGCGAGATGGGTCACGGTGACGAAGTGCGGGTGATCCGCTGCCGCAACGAAGACGCCGAAGCCGAGCGCGTTGCCGTCGAAATCCTCACCCTGCACCTGCGCACCGACCGCCCGTACAGCGACTTCGCCATCCTGTACCGCGGCAACTACCAGGCCAAGCTGATCGAATTGAAGCTGCAGCACCATCAGATCCCCTATCGCTTGTCGGGCGGTAACAGCTTCTTCGGGCGTCAGGAAGTCAAAGACCTGATGGCTTACTTCCGCCTGATCGTAAACCCGGATGACGACAACGCCTTCCTGCGTGTGATCAACGTCCCGCGTCGCGAAATCGGTTCGACTACCCTGGAAAAGCTCGGCAACTACGCGACCGAGCGCAAAATCTCGATGTATGCCGCCACCGATGAAATCGGCCTGGGCGAGCATCTGGATGCGCGTTTTACCGATCGCCTGGTGCGCTTCAAGCGTTTCATGGACCGCGTGCGCGAACACTGCTCGGGCGAAGACCCGATAGCGGCGCTGCGCAGCATGATCATGGACATCGACTACGAAAACTGGCTGCGCACCAACAGTTCCAGCGACAAGGCGGCGGACTACCGCATGTCCAACGTCTGGTTCTTGGTCGAGGCGTTGAAAAACACCCTCGAAAAAGACGAAGACGGCGCCATGACCATCGAGGAAGCCATCGGCAAGCTGGTACTGCGCGACATGCTTGAGCGCCAGCAAGAAGAGGAAGACGGTGCCGAAGGCGTGCAGATGATGACCTTGCACGCCTCCAAGGGCCTGGAATTCCCCTACGTGTTCATCATGGGCATGGAAGAAGAAATCCTGCCGCACCGCTCCAGCATCGAAGCGGACACCATTGAAGAAGAGCGTCGTCTGGCCTACGTGGGCATTACCCGTGCCCGTGAGACGCTGGCGTTCACCTTCGCGGCCAAGCGCAAGCAGTACGGCGAGATCATTGATTGCGCGCCAAGCCGCTTCCTCGATGAGTTGCCACCGGACGATCTGGCCTGGGAAGGCAACGACGATACCCCTACCGAAGTCAAAGCGGTTCGCGGCAATACGGCACTGGCCGATATACGCGCCATGCTAAAACGCTAAAATCGACTATTTTTCACTCTACCTTCAGCGCATAAGCGCTATTTGAGGACGTTACGTTGGAAGCACTGCACAAGAAAATTCGCGAAGAAGGCATCGTGCTTTCCGATCAGGTTTTGAAGGTCGATGCCTTTTTGAACCATCAGATCGACCCTCAGCTGATGAAAGAGATCGGCGACGAGTTCGCGCGTTTGTTCAAGGATTCGGGCATCACCAAGATCGTCACTATCGAAGCATCGGGCATCGCCCCTGCCGTGATGACTGGCTTGAACTTGGGTGTACCTGTGATTTTTGCGCGTAAGCACCAGTCCCTGACCCTGACAGAAAACCTGCTGTCGGCCACGGTGTATTCGTTCACCAAGCAGACCGAAAGCACCGTTGCGATCTCCCCGCGTCACCTGCAAAGCAGCGACCGCGTTCTGGTGATCGATGATTTCCTGGCCAACGGCAAGGCGTCGCAAGCGCTGATTTCGATCATCAAGCAGGCGGGCGCCACCGTTGCCGGCCTGGGGATCGTGATCGAGAAGTCGTTCCAGGGCGGCCGTGCCGAACTGGACGCGCAGGGCTACCGCGTTGAATCCCTGGCCCGGGTCAAATCCCTGGCGGGCGGTAAAGTGACCTTTATCGAGTAAGCCTTTCAGCCCGTAGCAGCTGCCGAGGAACGTAGGCTGCGTTCGAGCGCGAAGCGGTCGTAAACCCGGTAGTCGCGGTCTATCAGAACAACCGGGGTTGCAGGGTTTACGACGGCTGCGCCGCCGAACGCAGCCTGGCGGCAGCTGCTACGAAAGGCGCGTCAATGGCTTTTCGCGGTTGCCTGCAACCCCGCCAGCAGCAAACGCTGGTACAGCTCATCGCGCAACCCGTCGGGCTGTGCGAGCTGCATACGCGCCAGGTGTTCGGGGAAGGCCTGCGGCGACGGCGCGTCCAGCGTGGCCTTGCCCAGCTGGTAAATCTGCGTGAGCTTGAATTTGCTCTTGAGCCAATTCAACGCTCGCAGCAGGTCTTGCTCCTGCGCGCTGAAATCGCTGCCCAGCGGGTACTCCGGGAACAAGTGCGGGTGCCTGGCAGCTATCCCCTGCAAGCGTTCCGGGCTGTTGTCGGCAAAACGCGGGTCAAGGCAGAAATCCTTGGGCAATTTGCCCATTAATTGCGCCTGCGTCGTCAGCTCGGTCTGAAAGCGTGAGTCGGTAATGTTGAGCAGCGCTTCGATCACCTTGCTGTCGGTTTTGCCGCGCAGGTCGGCAATCCCGTATTCAGTGACCACAATGTCGCGCAAATGCCGCGGGATCGTGCAGTGACCGTACTCCCAGACAATATTGGAACTCACCTCCCCTGCGGACTCACGCCAGCTGCGCAGCATGATCACCGAGCGGGCGTCATGCAGGGCGTGGCCCTGGGCAACAAAGTTGTATTGCCCGCCGACCCCGCTAAGCACCCGGCCATCTTCAAGCTGATCGGCCACCGCAGCACCGAGCAAGGTGGCGGTGAAAGCGCTGTTAACGAAACGCGCATCGCGCCGTTGCAAGCGCTTCAACTCTTCCTGGCCGTACAGCTCGTTGATATAGCTGATGGCAGTCATGTTGAATTCGCAACGCTTGCTGTGGGGCAACTCCCTCAGGCGCTGGTAAAAGTCGCGGGGGCCGAGAATAAAACCGCCGTGGATGCTGACTCCGTCATCCTGCAGGCTTTCATCCAGGGTGCCGGCATTGGCTTGGGCTTGCCTGTCTGCATCGGGATAGACCTTGCGTCGCACAATCCCGGCATCTGCCAGCACCATCAGGCCGTGGACAAACATCTCGCTGCAACCGTACAGGCCACGGGCAAAAGGCTCGACGCCACCTTCACGTTCGATCAGCGTGTGCCACGGGGTGGTATCGATATCGTCGAGCAGGGCGCGATAGCCCTCGTTGTCACCCTGGCGTGCAAGCAAAGCTGCGCTCAGGGCATCGCCCATCGAGCCAATGCCAATCTGCAGCGTGCCGCCGTCACGGATCAGGGTGCTGGCGTGCAAGCCGATCATATGGTCTTGCAGGTTGACCGGCATGCTGGGGGTTGAAAACAACGTAGTGTGCTCATCTTCGTCGATCAGCAGGTCAAAATCGTCGATGCTCAATTCCGAGTCGCCGGGCATATACGGCAGGTCCTCATGTACCTGGCCCAGCATCAGAATGGTCTCGCCTGCCGCTCGCCGCCTGGCAATCATGGGCAATAGATCGAGGGTAATGTCGGGGTTGCAGCTCAGGCTCAGGCGCGTGGCATCCTCGGGGTGGCGAGCCACCAGTTGGGCCACCAGGTTCAGGCCGCTGGCATTGATGTCGCGGGCCGCGTGGCTGTAATTGCTGCTGACGTAATCCTGTTGGGCCGCCGGGCTGTTGAGCAAACTGCCCGGCTGCATAAAGAACTGCTCAACGTGGGTATTGGCGGGCATGCGGTTGTGCTGCAGATCGGCAAGGTAGTCCAGCTCGATATAGTCGCCAAAGACCCGCTCGACAAAAGGCTCCAGAAACAGCCGCTGCAAACCATCGCCAAGCGCTGGGCGACCCAGGCTCAGGGCGGTATAGATCGTCAGTTGGCGCTCGGGCAGCAGTTTGATCCGCTGATACAGCGCATTGACGAAGCGGTTGGCCTTGCCCAGACCCAGCGGCAGACCAAGGTGAATATGTATCGGTAACCGCGCCAGCACATCATCGACTGCGCGTTCGATCGAACAGGGCTGCACCATCTGACTCTCCTTATCCATCCTTGAATATAGACGTGATAAAGAACAGTTGGTGCAATCCCCCCCAAATCCCGGGCACAAAAAAGCCGCCCATCAGCGGCTTTTTCAGGGACGTTCGGCTTATTTGAGGCCGGACATCTTCTCGATGGCGCCTTTAAGCTCTTCATCGGTACAAGTCATGCAAGTGCCCTTTGGCGGCATGGCGTTGATACCGGTGATGGCTTTGGCCAGGATGCCATCAAGGCCGCCTTGGTGATCGGCGCGCTCTTTCCAGGCCGCGGTGTCACCGATTTTCGGTGCGCCCAACAAGCCGGTGCCGTGGCAAGCACTGCAGTGCTTGGCAATAATATCGTCTGGTGTCATGCCACCACCACCGCCTACAGAAGCAGTCACTTCCATCCCTTTGCATTCCTGCCCTTGAACACAGACTTTACCCACTGGCTCAAGACGTTTTGCAATGTCATCGTTCGTTGTTGCCTGAGCGTTGACTGCCCAAAGGGCCACTACTGCTGCTGGTACGGCCAGCATTTTCATAATTAGGTTCACGCGTTCACCCTCAATGGTGGCTATTCACGCCCACAACCACGGTTTCGCGGGCGGCAAAAGTATAACGGTTAGCCCGCCTCTCTGAAACAACCCTAAAGACAAAGGGGGAATAGAGCTGGCGAAATGCATCTACGGGTGCCTCTGCAAGCAGGCAGGGCGCCTCTGTTTTTAGAAATTCGCCGGGGTGGCTGCGCTGATTAGTCGCGCCGCGACGTCGAACGGATTGCGAAAACGGTGCGGTTTGGAGCTTTCAAAATAATAGCTGTCACCGGCTTCCAGCACGAAGGTCTCAAGGCCCACGGTTAACTCTAGGCGACCTTCCACCAAAATCCCGGTTTCTTCGCCTTCATGGGTCAGCATTTCGTCCCCGGTATCGGCGCCAGGTGGGTAAATTTCGTTGAGAAATGCAATGGCCCGGCTCGGATGCGCCTTGCCTACCAGTTTCATGGTCACGGCACCGTCGGAAATGTCGATCAGCTCATTGGCTTTGTAGACAATTTGAGTTGGGTTTTCTTGAAGGATCTCTTCGGAAAAAAACTCGACCATGGACATGGGGATGCCACTCAGCACTTTGCGCAGGGAGCTTATGGACGGGCTCACGCTGTTCTTTTCGATCATCGAAATGGTGCTGTTGGTGACGCCCGCGCGCTTGGCGAGTTCACGCTGTGACAGGCCTTTGAGTTTGCGGATGGATTGCAGTCGTTCACCGACGTCCAATGCGGGAGCCTCCTGGGGCAGATTCAAGTCGAGAAGCCGCCATGATGGCGATAGCGTTCAGTATTTACAACACTTCGACTTCAAACCCGGGTACCCATTTGCCCCCGTACATTGGATACAACCTGTCAGCTACCGGAATAGAGGCGTGGCACGCGTTTAAGGTTGCAGAAAATCTGGTAAGGAATGGTGTCTGCTGCGGTTGCCACTTCGTTGGCGAGAATGTTTTTGCCCCACAACTCGACCGTCGAGCCCAGGCCGGCTTGCGGCACATCGGTAAGGTCGATGCACAGCATGTCCATCGACACTCGGCCCAGTAACTGGCTGCGCACACCGTCCACCAGCACCGGGGTACCGGTGGGTGCCTGGCGCGGATAACCGTCGGCATAACCCATTGCCACCACGCCAATGCGCATCGGCTTCGGGGTGATGAATTTGGCACCGTAGCCCACAGGCTCACCGGCGGGCAGTTCGCGCACGCAAATCACTTTGGACTCCAGAGTCATCACCGGTTGCAGACGTGATGCAGTGGCCTGGGGTTCTTCAAATGGCGAGGCGCCATACAGCATCAGCCCCGGGCGTACCCAGTCACTTGGCACCCGTGGCCAGCCGAGTACAGCTGGCGAGTTACGCAAGCTGATTTCTGCCGTCAAGTCGGCGCGAGCGCCCAGGAACACAGCGACCTGCTCTACGCTTCGGGTGCAATCGAGTTCATCGGCGCGGGCAAAGTGGCTCATCAGCACGATTTTCGCCACATTGGCACTGGCCTGCAGACGCTGGTAAGCCGCTTGGTAATCACTGGGGTGCAAACCGACGCGGTGCATGCCGCTGTCCAGTTTCAGCCATACGTGGATCGGTTTGGCGAGGCGGGCCTGCTCGATCGCATCGAGCTGCCACAGCGAATGCACCACGCACCAGAAGTCATGTTCGACGATCAGGGGCAGTTCATCGGCTTCAAAAAAACCTTCGAGCAGCAGGATGGGTGCGCCAATACCGGCGGCACGCAGCTCCAGTGCTTCTTCTATGCAGGCAACGGCAAAGCCGTCGGCTTCGGCTTCAAGGGCCTGGGCGCAGCGAACGGCCCCGTGGCCGTAGGCATCGGCCTTGATCACAGCGAGGGCTTTGGCCCCCGAGACTTCACGCGCCAGTTGGTAATTGTGACGCAGGGCTTGCAGGTCAATCAGGGCACGGGCTGGGCGCATGGCGGCGGGCTTCTAACGGCAATTGAATAAAAAAACGGTGCAAACCCGCAGCGTGAACCGCGTGCTGCACCGCAAGAGGGACAGTTACATGATCAAACGACTAGGGCAGTGCGGCCACAACAGATAGTTCGACCAGAATTTCAGGTTCGCACAGCTTGGCTTCGACGGTCGCTCGGGCTGGCGCTACACCTTTTGGCAGCCACTGGTCCCAGACGCTGTTCATGCCGGCAAAGTCGGCATCGATGTCCTTGAGGTAGATGGTGACCGACAGGATGCGGCTTTTGTCGGTGCCCGCCAGGTCCAGCAGGTGCTCGATATTGGCCAGTGTTTCACGGGTTTGCTGCTCGACCCCGGCGTTCATGTCGTCGCCGACTTGCCCGGACAGGTAGACAGTGCCGTTATGGGCAACGATCTGGCTCATGCGTTCATTGGTGAGCTGGCGCTGGATTGCCATGTTTTGCAGTCTCCTGGTGGTTACCGTAGCGGGAAATATCAAGGCCTTCGGCGCTGATTTGCGGGGTCTTTTTGGCCATCACGTCCGCAAGGAAACGACCGGAACCGCAGGCCATGGTCCAACCGAGTGTGCCATGACCGGTGTTCAGGAACAGGTTTTTAAACGGGGTCGCGCCAACAATCGGCGTACCGTCCGGGGTGGTCGGGCGCAGGCCGGTCCAGAAGCTGGCCTGGCTCAGATCACCGCCCTGAGGATAAAGGTCGTTGACGATCATCTCCAGGGTTTCGCGTCGACGCGGGTTCAGCGACAGGTCAAAACCGGCGATTTCAGCCATGCCGCCAACGCGGATGCGATTGTCGAAACGGGTGATCGCGACCTTGTAGGTCTCGTCCAGAATGGTCGAAGTCGGGGCCATGTCCGAATTGGTAATCGGGATGGTCAACGAATAGCCCTTGAGCGGGTAAACCGGAGCCTTGATGCCCAGCGGCTTGAGCATCTGCGGCGAGTAGCTGCCCAGTGCCAGTACATAGCGGTCGGCGGTTTCGAGTTTGCCGTCGATCATCACGCCATTGATTCGGTCGCCTGCGTAGTCCAGACGCTGGATATCCTGGCCGAAGCGGAATTCCACACCCAGGTTCTTGGCCATTTCAGCCAAGCGGGTGGTAAACATCTGACAGTCACCAGTCTGATCATTCGGCAGGCGCAGGGCGCCGGCCAGGATATCGGTGACGCTGGCCAGTGCAGGCTCAACCCGGGCAATGCCGGCACGGTCGAGCAGTTCGAACGGTACGCCGGATTCTTTCAGGACCGCGATGTCCTTGGCGGCGCCATCGAGCTGGGCCTGGGTGCGGAACAGCTGCGTAGTACCGAGGTTGCGGGCCTCGTAGGCAATACCGGTTTCGGCGCGCAGTTCATCGAGGCAGTCACGGCTGTACTCGGACAGGCGGACCATGCGCTCCTTGTTCACGGCGTAGCGGCTGGCGGTGCAGTTGCGCAGCATCTGGGCCATCCACAGGTACTGGTCGATGCTGGTCGTGGCCTTGATGGCCAGAGGCGCGTGGCGTTCGAGCAGCCATTTGATGGCCTTGAGCGGCACACCCGGTGCAGCCCACGGCGAAGCGTAGCCCGGGGACACCTGGCCGGCGTTGGCAAAGCTGGTTTCCATTGCAACGGCTGGCTGACGGTCGACGACGACCACATCGAAACCGGCTCGGGCCAGATAATAGGCGCTGGCAGTACCAATAACGCCGCCACCCAATACCATAACTCGCATATTTATATCCCTCATCGCGGCCAGCCGCAGACGTTTATTGTTCAGAGCGAAGATGAGCGCAGTATAAGAAGCATTGGCTAGTGGAATTCACTGTATAAGCAGCTATATTTGGCGACAATTCCCGGGCGAATCGCTTTTCACGGAGGAGAATCTCCTATGCGTACAAATCATCAAACAAAGCGTGAACTGGACAAGATAGACCGCAACATTTTGCGCATCCTGCAAGTCGATGGCCGCATCTCGTTTACCGAGCTGGGGGAGAAGGTCGGGCTGTCCACAACGCCCTGTACCGAGCGGGTGCGCAGGCTGGAGCGTGAAGGGATCATCATGGGCTACAACGCCCGGCTCAACCCGCAGCACTTGCAGGGCGGCCTGCTGGTATTTGTAGAAATCAGCCTGGACTACAAGTCAGGCGATACTTTCGATGAATTCCGACGAGCCGTGCTGAAGTTGCCCCATGTGCTGGAGTGTCATCTGGTTTCGGGGGATTTTGACTATCTGGTGAAAGCGCGGATCAGCGAGATGGCTTCATACCGCAAGCTGCTGGGTGACATCCTGCTCAAGCTGCCCCATGTGCGCGAATCCAAGAGCTATATCGTGATGGAAGAAGTGAAAGAGAGCCTGAATCTGCCGATTGCGGATTGACAGCTTTCCCTCACCCCGGCCCTCTCCCTGGGGGAGAGGGGCTCTTGATCTTTTAAACCAGCACCTGCCGCGTACTGGCGATGTATTCATGCACCAGCTTCTCTGCACTGGGGTGAATCATCTCTACCGGGCGTCGGCCATTGGGGCACGGCAAGGTGGGCGTCGTACCGAACAGCCGACAGATCAGTGGCCGCTCTTCATACACCGTGCAGCCATTGGGTCCCAGATGCACACAGTTCAGCTCATCCATCGCCGCTTCCTGCTCGGCCGCCGTCTTGCGTGGCAAACGGGCCATTTCTTCGGATGAAGTGGTCACAGGCCCACAGCAATCATGGCAACCCGGCACGCAGTCGAACGAGGGGATTTGCTGCCTGAGAAAGCGGATCTTGTGGCTGTTGCAGCTCATCCAGAACGTACCGATTTTGAAAAGGCCGCAGAGTCTGCCTGAAAACCCCTGCACTAGACAGGGCCATTCGGCTGTTCTTGCCCCGCGGGAATGGCACGGCTTATGCTCCGTCAAATTTTCCAAACATCAATAATCAGGATTACGCACATGAACGCCCCAGTTCAGCGCAACCAGCACACCGCTTCTTATTACGCCGCCAGCAGCCTGCCGCAACCCGACCACCCGGTGCTGCAGGGCGAGCTGATGGCGGATGTGTGTGTGGTGGGCGGTGGCTTTTCCGGCCTGAACACGGCCCTGGAGCTGGCCGAGCGCGGCATGAGCGTGGTCTTGCTGGAAGCGCACAAGATCGGCTGGGGCGCCAGCGGGCGCAATGGCGGCCAGTTGATTCGCGGTGTCGGTCATGGCCTTGAGCAGTTTGAAGGCATCATCGGCAAGGACGGTGTACGACACATGAAGCTGATGGGGCTGGAGGCCGTGGAAATTGTGCGCCAGCGCGTCGAGCGCTTCAATATTGCCTGTGACCTGACCTGGGGCTATTGCGACCTGGCCAACAAGCCCCGTGACCTTGAAGGCTTTGCCGAAGAAGCCCAGGAGCTGCGCGACCTGGGCTATCGCCACGAAACCCGCCTGTTGCAGGCCAATGAAGTACATACCGTGGTGGGTTCGGACCGTTATGTTGGCGGTTTTGTCGATATGGGTTCAGGGCATCTGCATCCGCTGAACCTGGCGCTGGGCGAAGCCGCAGCGGCGGCACAACTGGGTGTAAAGCTGTTTGAAAATTCCGCCGTGACCCGCATTGATTATGGCCCTGAGGTGCGGGTGCACACGGCCCAAGGCACGGTGCGGGCCAAAAGTCTGGTGCTGGGTTGCAATGCTTACCTCAAGGACTTGAACCCGCAGCTCAGTGGCAAAGTGCTGCCTGCGGGCAGTTACATCATCGCCACCGAGCCGTTGAGCGAGGCCCAGGCGCACGCCTTGCTGCCGCAAAACATGGCCGTGTGCGATCAGCGAGTGGCGCTGGACTACTACCGGCTTTCGGCGGACCGACGCTTGCTGTTCGGGGGTGCCTGTCATTATTCGGGCCGTGACCCGCAGGATATTGCGGCGTATATGCGTCCGAAAATGCTTGAGGTGTTCCCCCATCTCAAGGATGTAAAAATCGATTACCAGTGGGGTGGCATGATCGGCATCGGTGCCAACCGTTTGCCACAGATTGGCCGCCTGCCAGACCAGCCCAATGTGTATTACGCCCAGGCTTACTCGGGGCACGGGGTCAATGCCACTCACCTGGCGGGCAAGTTGCTGGCCGAAGCCATCAGTGGCCAGCACAGTGACGGTTTTGACCTGTTTGCCAAAGTCCCGCATATCACCTTCCCCGGCGGCAAATACCTGCGTTCGCCGTTGCTGGCGCTAGGGATGCTGTGGCACCGGTTAAAAGAACTGCGTTAAACCTGTGGGAGCGGGCTTGCCCACGATCAAGCCCCCCGGTGTAGCCGACACACCGCGGCGCTCCCATCGCGGGCAAGCCCGCTCCCACAGGCGTTGCAGTCATGAACGCCAAAACGGCTTGCAGCCTTCGCGCTGGGCCATTTCACGGCTCAGGCCCACGTCGCGCAGCTGTTGTTCGTCCAGGTTCAGCAGTACGCGGCGGCTGCGGGCGCGATGGCAAAACAGGCCCCACAACCCAAGGCCGGTCGGGGTGCTGGTGACTTCACGGGTTTCGTGATCAGCCAGTAATTGTTGGCTGTGCAGCGTCAGGCGCACATCGCTCAAACCATTCATCAGACAGCTCCTTTTGACTCAATTACCATGAGTCAGCATGATGGCGATCTGCTCAAAACCATGACAGATCCAGCAAAGTCCTTTTAAGTGCATACAGATTCGGCGTTTCAGGCGCTGAATCCTCGGTTTTAACCCTATCTGTACTGGTCAACCCTGCAGGAGCCCTGCCCATGACCCTCTACGTCAACCTCGCCGACCTGCTTGGCACACGCATCGAACAAGGCTTTTATCGCCCTGGCGACCGCTTGCCTTCGGTACGCGCGCTAAGCGCCGAGCACGGCGTGAGCCTAAGCACGGTGCAGCAGGCGTATCGGTTGCTGGAGGACAATGGCCTGGCATCGCCGCGGCCCAAGTCCGGGTACTTTGTGCCGATGGAGCGTGAGCTGCCCGCCTTGCCGGGCATGGGCAAGCCGGCGCAGCGCCCGGTGGAAATTTCACAATGGGAACAGGTGCTGGAACTGGTGCGCTCGGTGCCGCAAAAGGACGTGATCCAGCTGGGGCGCGGCATGCCCGATGTCACCACGCCGACCATCAAGCCGCTGCTGCGCAGCCTGGCGCAGATCAGCCGGCGTCTGGATTTGCCCGGTCTGTATTACGACAACGTCTACGGTGTGCTGGCCCTGCGCGAGCAACTGGCGCGGCTGTTGCTCGATTCAGGCTGCCAGCTGGGCGCAGATGATCTGGTGATCACCACCGGCTGCCATGAGGCGTTGTCGTGCAGCATTCGCGCCGTGTGCGAGCCGGGGGATATCGTCGCGGTGGACTCGCCGAGCTTTCATGGCGCCATGCAAACCCTCAAGGGCCTGGGCATGAAAGCCCTGGAAATCCCCACCGATCCACTGACGGGTATCAGCCTCGAAGCCCTGGAGCTGGCCCTGGAACAGTGGCCGATCAAGGCCATCCAGCTCACCCCCAGTTGCAATAACCCGCTGGGCTATATCATGCCCGAGGCCCGCAAGCGGGCGCTGGTCACCCTGGCCCAGCGTTTTGATGTGGCGATCATTGAAGACGATGTATATGGCGAATTGGCCTACACCTACCCTCGCCCGCGCACCATCAAATCCTTCGACGATGACGGTCGTGTCCTGCTGTGCAGTTCATTCTCCAAAACCCTGGCCCCCGGCTTGCGCGTTGGCTGGGTTGCGCCGGGGCGTTATCTGGAGCGGGTGCTGCACATGAAATACATCAGCACCGGCTCTACTGCGCCGCAGCCGCAACTGGCGGTTGCCGATTTTTTGAAAAACGGTCATTTCGAGCCGCACCTGCGCAAAATGCGCAGCCAGTATCAGCGCAATCGCGACCTGATGCTGGGCTGGATCAGTCGTTACTTTCCGCCCGGCACCCGCGCCAGCCGGCCCCAGGGCAGTTTTATGCTCTGGCTTGAACTGCCGGAGGGGTTTGACAGCCTGCGCCTCAATCGCGCGTTGCTGGACCAGGGCGTTCAGATCGCAGTGGGCAGTATTTTTTCGGCCTCGGGCAAGTACCGTAACTGCCTGCGCATGAACTACGCTGCAAAGCCTACACCGCAGATCGAAGACGCTGTGCGCAAAGTGGGTATAGCGGCCAGTAAACTGCTGGCAGATTCCGTTTAACTCCCGTGACGTCTGCCCGAGGCTCTACCCGTTGAAATCACTTTGCGCATTGTTTTTAGCCGTCTTGCTGGGAGGCTGTGCCACGTTGGACGTACCCCGTGAACCCACCCAGGCGTTGCCCGCAACCGACTCTTCCTTTGGCCGTTCAATCCAGGCCCAGGCCGCACCGTATCAGGGCCGCTCGGGGTTTCGCCTGCTGCCCAACAGCGGCGAAGCGTTCAGGGCCAGGGCCGAGCTGATCCGCAACGCGCAAACCAGCCTCGACCTGCAGTACTACATCGTCCATGACGGGCTGAGTACGCGCATGTTGATCGACGAGCTGCTCAAGGCGGCAGATCGCGGAGTGCGGGTGCGCATCCTGCTCGATGACACCGCCAGTGATGGCCTGGACGATGTGCTGGCAACCCTTGCGGCCCATCCCAATATCCAGATCCGCCTGTTCAACCCGCTGCAACTGGGGCGCAGCACGGGCGTGACCCGGGCAATGGGGCGGCTGTTCAATCTCTCGCGCCAGCACCGGCGCATGCACAACAAGCTCTGGCTGGCCGATAACAGTGTGGCGATCGTCGGCGGGCGCAATCTGGGCGATGAATATTTCGATGCCAAGCCGGAGCTGAATTTCACCGATATCGACCTGCTCAGCGTCGGCCCGGTGGCAGAACAATTGGGGCACAGCTTCGACCAATACTGGAACAGCGCCCTGAGCCAGCCGATTGGTGATTTTGCCTCCTCGAGCCTGACGGAGCACGAGCTGGGCAAGGCGCGCAAACAACTGGAAGCCTCGCTCAAGCGTGCGCAGCAACGCAACCCGGCGCTGTATCAGGAGCTGGCCTCATACGAAACCCGCCCCCAGCTCGACGTGTGGCGCAAGGAACTGATCTGGGCCTGGAATCAGGCGCTGTGGGATGCACCCAGCAAGGTGCTGGCCCGCGACGAGCCCGACTCGCACTTGATGCTGACCACGCAACTGGCGCCGGAACTGGCGGGGGTGAACCAGGAGCTGATTCTGGTTTCCGCCTACTTTGTACCCGGTGAAACCGGGCTGCTGTACCTCACGGGCCGCGCCGATGCCGGGGTGGATGTACGTTTATTGACCAATTCGCTGGAGGCCACGGACGTACCCGTGGTGCATGGCGGCTATGCACCGTACCGCAAGGCGTTGCTGGAGCATGGGGTCAAGCTTTTTGAGCTGCGGCGCCAGCCGGGCAGTAGCGGCGGCAGCGGCCCGCATTGGTTCAAGCCGGGGATGAGTTCGGATTCGAGCCTGCACAGCAAGGCGATGATTTTCGACCAGCAGAAATCCTTTATCGGCTCGTTCAATTTTGACCCGCGCTCGGGCTTATGGAACACCGAGGTCGGCGTGCTGGTGGACAGCCCTGAACTGGCCGCCGAGGCCCGCAAACTGGCGTTGCAGGGCATGGCCCCGGCCTTGAGTTATGAACCGAAACTGGAACAGGGCAAGTTGGTCTGGGTGACCGAAGACAACGGCCAGTTGCACACCTTGCACCATGAGCCAGGCAATTGGTGGCGCCGCCTCAATGCCTGGTTCAGCAAGAGTGTGGGGCTTGAGCGAATGCTCTGAGTGAGGGCGCTACTTGTGTGGGGTAAAAACCACTGTGGGAGCGGGCTTGCCCGCGATGAAGGCACCGGGGTCTGTCAGTCAGACCTCAGTGCTGCCATCGCGGGCAAGCCCGCTCCCACAGGGTGTTGCGTTTACGTTGTTACAGCTTGATCCAGGTGGACTTCAGCTCGGTGTACTTGTCGAACGCATGCAGCGACTTGTCACGGCCGTTGCCCGACTGCTTGAAACCACCAAACGGCGCGGTCATGTCGCCGCCATCGTATTGGTTGACCCACACACTACCGGCGCGCAGGGCCTTGGCGGTCAGGTGCGCCTTGGAGATGTCCGCAGTCCACACGGCTGCTGCCAGGCCGTAAGGTGTGTCGTTGGCAATCTTGATGGCCTCTTCGGCGCTGTCGAAGGTGATCACCGACAGCACAGGGCCAAAGATTTCTTCCTGGGCGATTTTCATCGCGTTACTGACGCCGTCGAAAATGGTCGGTTCAACGTAGGTGCCGCCGGTTTCTTGCAGGATTTGATTTCCGCCTGCGACCAGTTTTGCGCCTTCACTATGGCCAGACTTGATGTACGACAGCACGGTGTTCATTTGCTGGGTATCGACCAGAGCGCCCACGGTGGTGTCCGGGTCCAGCGGGTTGCCGGGCTTCCAACCCTTGAGGGCGTCGACTACCAGCGGCAGGAATTTGTCTTTGATCGAGCGCTCCACCAGCAGGCGCGAACCGGCGGTGCAGACTTCGCCCTGGTTGAAGGCAATGGCGCTGGCCGCCGCTTCGGCAGCGGCTTGCAGGTCCGGCGCATCGGCGAAAACGATGTTCGGGCTTTTGCCGCCAGCTTCAAGCCAGATGCGCTTCATATTGGATTCGCCCGCGTAAATCATCAATTGCTTGGCGATTTTGGTCGAACCGGTAAACACCAGCGTATCGACATCCATATGCAGGGCCAGGGCCTTGCCAACGGTGTGGCCGTAGCCTGGCAGCACGTTGAACACGCCCGCAGGAATACCGGCTTCAACCGCCAGCGCTGCGATACGAATGGCTGTTAGAGGAGACTTTTCGGACGGCTTGAGAATGACCGAGTTACCAGTCGACAGGGCCGGGCCCAGTTTCCAGCAGGCCATCATCAGCGGGAAGTTCCACGGCACGATGGCAGCGACCACGCCCACCGGCTCACGGGTTACTAGGCCCAGCTGGTCGTGGGGGGTGGCGGCAACTTCATCGTAGATCTTGTCGATGGCTTCGCCGCTCCAGCTCAGCGCGCCAGCAGCACCGGGTACGTCGATATGCAGGGAGTCACTGATCGGCTTGCCCATGTCCAGGGTTTCAAGCAGGGCCAGTTCTTCGGCGTTTTGCTTGAGCAGGCCGGCAAAACGGATCATTGCCGCCTTGCGCTTGGCCGGGGCCAGGCGCGACCAGACGCCGGACTCGAACGTCTTGCGGGCCACTTCAACGGCGCGCTGGGCATCTGCGCTATCACAGCTGGCAACCTTGCCCAGCAAGCGGCCATCGACCGGGCTCAGACACTCGAACGTTTCATTGGAGACCGCAGCGGTGTATTCACCGTTGATAAAGGCACGACCTTCGATTTTCAGCTGTTGGGCCCGTTGTTCCCAGTCAGCACGCGTCAGGGTGGTCATTCGAGTGTCCTCCTCTTGTTGAAATGGAAGCGCCACCCTAAACCAGTGGCCAATGAACTTTCAATATATTTGACACAAGTGACGCATACGGCATGGCTTGTTCGTTTTAATAAACATAGACTTTGGTTTTCTGACCACATACGCCGCAATTTCGGGGGGATAACAAAGATGAGCATCGCAAGCGTAGTCGACTTCAGCACTGCCAATACCCAGGCTGAGCGTTTTAGCCCGGCCCCGGAAAAGGTGCTCAAAGGCAGCCCCGAACAAGTTATCCACAACCACTACGACAGCCCCTGTGGGCAAATGAGCGCCGGGGTGTGGGAAGGGGCTGTAGGCCAGTGGACCGTCAATTACACCGAGCACGAATACTGCGAGATCGTGCAGGGCGTTTCCGTTTTGCGTGACCATGAAGGTAACGCCAAGACCCTGCGCGCCGGAGATCGCTTTGTCATCCCCGCGGGCTTCAAAGGGACATGGGAAGTGCTGGAGCCATGTCGGAAGATTTACGTCGTCTTTGAGAAAAAAGCCGAAGATAGCTGATCCAGAGCCTTCAAAAAGCCCTGCCACGCTTTGCTGGCGGGGCTTTTTTATGCCTGCCCTTCAAGGAAACGACTACAAATTCAGAAATACGTCGCCAGCACCTTTCGCGCCGACTTGGGCCAGTCTTGGAAGAACGCCGGGCACTTACGGAATGAGGCCCGCAGCGTTACTTCATTTATCTGAAAACAGGGAAGAACCATGTCCAGTCTGAATGCGTTGAAACGTTTGCTAGTGGCCAGCAGTGTCGTACTGGGGGTTTGCTCCACGCCCGCAATGGCTGAGCAGGGCGGCAAGTGCAAACAGGTTGCAATCAATTTTCTGGTTGCGCCTGAGGCCACGCCTGCACTGCTGGAGATGTTGCGCCGGGAGTCCGGTGCAACAGAGATTCGCGTCGAGGTGCCCGGCAAGGGCTATACCAAGGAGTACAACGCTGATCGTCTTCGCGTCATTGTCGACGAAAACAACCTGATGCAGAGCTTTATGTGCGGCTAAGGCTGAAAAGCGCGCACAAAAAAGGCCCGTATCGTGAGATATGGGCCTTTTTCGTAAGAAGAAAAACCAATTACTTGATTTTGGCTTCTTTGTAGATCACGTGCTTGCGAACCCGCGGATCGAATTTTTTGATTTCGATTTTGTCCGGAGTGGTGCGCTTGTTCTTATCAGTGGTGTAGAAATGGCCTGTACCAGCGCTCGACACCAAACGGATCAATTCACGCATGATTAGCTCCCTTAGATCTTGCCAGCACGGCGGATTTCGGCCAGCACGACAGTGATGCCACGCTTGTCGATGATACGCATGCCTTTAGCAGATACGCGCAGACGTACGAAACGTTTCTCTTCTTCAACCCAGAAGCGGTGATGCTGCAGGTTCGGCAGGAAACGACGACGGGTTTTGTTATTTGCGTGGGAAATGTTATTCCCAGTCACCGGACCCTTACCGGTAACTTGACAGACTCTCGACATGCCTCAGCCCTCTAAAACCACATGCCCAACCCGGCATGGGTTGGCCGCTTAATCTCTCAGTCATGGCGCCAGGCGCCGCGTTTCTTTAAGGGTCTTACCGGCTACACCTACAAACGCAGGAACCGGGCCCCTAGAAAAGAGCGCTGCTTTATACCAGAAAGACTAAAGAGCAACAACAAGCAGTGTGATTTGGTGTAATTAATGAAGCCGCCATTTTAACGCCAATCCACGCCGCGTCTATGCCTTGTGGCGTTTTACCGCTCGTCGCTGGGTGAAAGATTTAAGGTGCTAGCGCCATCTTGTAGCCGCTGCCGAAGGCTGCGATCAAGCGTGCAGCGATCGCGTTTTCACGATTATTCAAGGCCCTGCGGGCCTTGTCGCAGCCTTCGGCAGCGACGACAGGATGTCGAATGCCATTAAAAAGTAGTCATTTAGCAATCAGAACACTAGGGTAAGACTTTTCCAGACTGCACTTGCAGATGGGCCTCATCGACTTGTACAGGAAACAGATCATGCGCCTCGCTGCCGTCCCTTTTTTGCTCACCTTTTGCCTGAGCCCGCTGGTACAGGCGGCCACCTTGAGCGTTTGCACCGAGGCCAGCCCTGAAGGGTTCGACGTTGTGCAGTACAACTCGCTCAGCACCACCAATGCTTCGGCAGACGTGCTGATGAACCGCCTGGTGGACTTTGACGCCAAAGCCGCAAAGCTGGTGCCTTCACTGGCGCAAAGCTGGTCAGTGTCCCCTGACGGTCTTGTGTACGACTTCAAGCTGCGCCCCGGGGTCAAGTTCCACAACACGGCCTATTTCACGCCAAGCCGTGAATTGAATGCCGATGACGTGCGTTTCAGCTTCGAGCGCATGCTTGACCCCACCAACCCGTGGCACAAGGTGGCGCAAAGCGGTTTCCCCCATGCGCAGTCCTTGCAACTGCCCGAGCTGATCAAAACGATTGAAACACCCGACCCGCTGACCGTGCGCTTCACCCTCAGCCGCCCTGATTCGACCTTTCTGCCAGCACTGAGCATGGGCTTTGCCTCGATCTACTCAGCCGAATATGCCGACAAACTGATGAAAGCGGGCACGCCCGAGTTGATGAACAGCCAGCCGATCGGCACCGGGCCTTTCATCTTCAACCGTTTCCAGAAAGACGCCGTGGTGCGCTACAAGGCCAACCCAGACTACTTTGCCGGCAAGCCTGCGGTGGATGGGCTGATTTTTGCCATCACCCCTGATGCCAACGTGCGCCTGCAGAAGTTGCGTCGCAATGAATGCCAGATTGCCCTCTCGCCCAAGCCGCTGGACGTTGCAGCTGCCGCCAAGGATCCGGCATTGGCCGTGACACAAACCCCGGCCTTCATGACCGCGTTTGTGGCCATCAATAGCCAGCATCCGCCACTGGATAAACCCGAAGTTCGTCAGGCTATTAATCTGGCTTTCGACAAGGACACTTATCTCAAGGCCGTGTTTGAAAATGGCGCCCAGGCGGCCAACGGGATTTACCCGGCGACCACCTGGAGTTACGCCAAGGACTTGCCGGGGTATGCCCACGACCCGCAAAAAGCCCGTGAGTTGTTGGCCAGGGCGGGGCTGAAAGACGGTTTCAAAACCACGATCTGGACGCGCCCGACAGGCAGCGTGCTCAACCCAAACCCGAGCCTTGGAGCGCAGTTGCTGCAGGCTGACCTGGCCAAGGTGGGCATCCAGGCCGATATCCGCGTAATCGAGTGGGGTGAGTTGATCCGTCGCGCCAAGGCGGGCGAGCATGACCTGCTGTTTATGGGCTGGGCGGGCGATAACGGTGACCCGGACAACTTCCTCACGCCGCAGTTTTCCTGTGCGGCAGTGAAGTCCGGGACCAACTTTGCGCGCTATTGCGACAAGACCCTGGACGGCTTGATCAGCCAGGGCAAAACCCTGACCGACCAGGACAAACGCAGCGCGTTGTATCAAAAGGCGCAAGCGCAGATCCAGCAACAAGCGCTGTGGCTACCGCTGGCCCATCCAACGGCCTACGCACTGACCCGTAAAGACGTACAGGGATATCAGGTAAGTCCGTTTGGGCGTCAGGACTTTTCAACAGTCAGCGTTAAGCCCTGAGCCTTACATCCAGCCGCGTTCGACCATCGAAAGCGGCTGGCCGTCGCCGACTATAAAGTGATCCAGCACCCGCACTTCGATCAGGTCCAGCGCCTGGATCAGACGCCTGGTCAACGTGCGGTCAGCCTGGCTGGGTTCGCTGATGCCGGAGGGATGGTTGTGGCAGAAAATCACCGCTGCGGCATTATGCGCCAGGGCGCGCTTGACCACTTGGCGCGGGTAGACGCTGGCGCTGTCTATCGAGCCCCTGAAAAGCACTTCAAAGGCCAGCATGCGGTGCCGGGTGTCCAGAAACAGGCAGCCAAACACTTCGTGCGGCTCATGACGCAGCAAGGCCTTGAAATAGTCGCGTACGGCTTGTGGGCTCTCTAGCGCGCTTTCGCGGCGCAAGCGTTCGGCCAGATGGCGGCGGCTCATTTCCAGTACGGCCTGCAACTGGCTGAACTTGGCCGGGCCCAGCCCAAGCTGGCGACAGAAGGCACGCAGATCAGCTTCGAGCAAGGCCCGCAGGCTGCCAAACTCGCTGAGCAGATGGCGCGCCAGATCGACTGCACTTTTGCCCGAAACCCCGGTGCGCAAGAAGATTGCCAGCAGTTCGGCGTCGGAAAGACTGCCGGATCCATGTTGCAAAAGCTTCTCCCGCGGACGCTCCGCCGCAGGCCAATCTCGAATGCTCATAACACCTCCTTGTGAGTGGGCGCCGCTGTTCCCTGGCAGGCGCTGTGTTATCTTAGCCCATCATTTTTGCGCGGCATTTGGCCATTTTCTGCGCAGTCATCATCGAACTAAAAGGCAGGCCTATGCAGCGGCTGTATCGAAAACGCATTGTCTTGGGCGTCGGCGGCGGCATCGCGGCTTACAAGAGTGCAGAGCTGGTTCGCCGTCTCCTGGACCAAGGCGCGGAAGTACGGGTTGTCATGACCCGCGGCGGCAGCGAATTCATCACCCCCCTGACCATGCAGGCGTTGTCCGGGCACCCCGTTCACCTGGATTTGCTCGACCCTGCGGCTGAAGCGGCCATGGGGCATATCGAGCTGGCCAAGTGGGCCGACCTGGTACTGATTGCACCTGCAACCGCTGACCTGATCGCCCGCCTGGCCCAGGGCCTGGCCAATGACCTGCTGACCACCCTGGTGCTGGCTACGGACGCCACGGTTGCCATCGCGCCGGCGATGAACCAGGCCATGTGGCGCGACCCGGCCACCCAGGCCAATACCCGACTGCTCGAAAGCCGCGGCCTGCGCGTGTTTGGCCCGGCGTCTGGCAGTCAGGCCTGTGGTGACGTGGGCTTTGGCCGCATGCTCGAAGCCGATGATCTGGTGCACTGCGCCGCCGAGTGTTTCCAGCGCCAGCTGCTGACCGGCAAGCATGTGCTGATTACTGCCGGGCCGACCCAGGAAAACATCGACCCGGTGCGTTACATCACCAACCACAGCTCGGGCAAAATGGGCTTCGCCCTGGCCGAAGCAGCGGTGGAAGCCGGTGCCCGCGTGACCCTGATCACCGGCCCGGTACACCTGCCGACTCCGGATCGCGTCACCCGCATCGACGTGGTAAGCGCCCGTGACATGCTCGCAGCCTGTGAAGCGGCGATCCCCTGTGACGTGTTTATCGCGTCCGCTGCGGTTGCAGACTACCGCCCGGAAGTCGTTGCCCCGCAAAAACTCAAGAAAGACCCTACCAAGGGTGACGGCCTGCTGCTGCAGATGGTGCGCAATCCAGACATTCTGGCCACTATTGCTTCACGCCCTGACCGCCCTTTCAGTGTTGGTTTTGCTGCAGAAACCGAGCACTTGCTCGATTACGCAGCACGCAAGCTCAAAGACAAAAACCTCGACCTGATTGTTGCCAACGATGTGGCCAACCCCAGCATCGGCTTCAACAGCGAAGAGAACGCCTGCAGCGTGATTGATCGCGAACTGCACGCCACCGTATTTGCCCAGACCAGCAAGGGCAAGATTGCCCGCCAGCTGGTCACTTTTATCGCCGAACGTCTGAACCAGGTTTAACTCGTATGCACGCTTTGCAAGCCAAGATCCTCGACCCACGCATTGGTAACGAATTCCCGTTGCCGCAGTACGCCACCCCGGGCTCTGCCGGCCTCGACCTGCGCGCCATGCTTAAAGAAGACACCGTTCTGGAGCCGGGCCAGACCCTGCTGATCCCTACCGGCCTGTCGGTGTACATCGGCGACCCGGGGCTTGCTGCCCTGATCCTGCCGCGTTCGGGCCTGGGCCATAAACATGGCATCGTGCTGGGGAACCTGGTCGGCCTGATCGACTCTGATTACCAGGGCGAGCTGATGGTGTCGTGCTGGAACCGTGGCCAGACCGCCTTCAACATCACCATCGGCGAGCGTATCGCTCAGCTGGTACTGGTGCCGGTGGTACAAGCACACTTTGAACTGGTCGAAGAATTCGACGAAAGCCAGCGCGGCGCTGGCGGTTTTGGTCACTCCGGCAAGCTCTGATTTTGTATTACAAGGCCAGGCGTCCTGCCTGGCCTTTCACGCATACCCGAACCCCTCTGAACATGGAGTCTCCCCTACAATGAGTAGCCCAGCTTCGGTCGCACCGAAATTCCCTGACAGCATTTTTCGCGCCTACGATATTCGTGGCGTGGTGCCGGAAACCTTGACGGCTGAAACCGCGTACTGGATAGGCCGTGCGATTGGCGCCGAGAGCCTGGCCAAGGGCGAGCCTCATGTGTCGGTAGGTCGGGACGGGCGCCTGTCAGGCCCTGAGCTGGTCGAGCGCCTGATCCAGGGTGTGGCAGACAGTGGTTGCCAGGTCAGTGATGTAGGGCTGGTACCTACACCTGCGCTGTATTACGCGGCTAACGTATTGGCCGGCAAGTCGGGGGTAATGCTCACAGGCAGCCATAACCCGTCGAACTACAACGGTTTTAAAATCGTGATCGCGGGCGATACGCTGGCCAACGAACAAATTCAGGCATTGCATACACGCCTGAAAACCAACGACCTGACTTGGGGCGAAGGCAGCATCGAACGCGTGGATATCCTGTCGCGCTACGCCGATGTAATTGCCCGTGATATCAAGCTGGCCAAGCCCTTGAAGGTAGTGGTCGATTGCGGCAACGGCGCTGCAGGCGTGATTGCACCGCAACTGATAGCAGCGCTGGGCTGTGAAGTGATTCCGTTGTTCTGTGAGGTGGACGGCAACTTCCCCAACCATCACCCGGACCCGGGCAAGCCGGAAAACCTCGTGGATCTGATTGCCAAGGTCAAGCAAACCAATGCCGATGTCGGGCTGGCCTTTGATGGTGATGGCGATCGCGTGGGCGTGGTGACCAACACGGGAACCATGGTGTTCCCGGACCGCCTGCTGATGCTGTTCGCCCAGGATGTACTGGAGCGCAACCCGGCCGCCGAGATCATTTTCGATGTGAAATGCACACGTCGCCTGGCCCCCTGGATCGAAGAATGTGGCGGCCGCCCGCTGATGTGGAAAACCGGCCACTCCCTGATCAAGAAAAAGATGAAAGAAACCGGCGCCCTGCTGGCTGGCGAAATGAGCGGACATATCTTTTTCAAAGAGCGCTGGTTCGGTTTTGACGACGGCATCTATAGCGCTGCACGCCTGCTGGAGATCCTCAGCAAGCGCCAGGTAACTGCTGAAGCACTGTTTGAGACCTTCCCGAACGATATTTCCACACCTGAAATCAATATCGATGTGACGGACGAGAGCAAATTCAGCATCATTGAGGCCCTGCACGATGCCCAATGGGGCGAAGCCGCCGAGCTGACGACCATTGATGGCGTGCGGGTTGACTACCCTCATGGCTGGGGCCTGGTTCGCGCCTCCAACACCACCCCGGTGCTGGTACTGCGATTCGAGGCCGAAACCGAGGCCGAACTGCAACGCATCAAGGATGTCTTTCACGCTCAATTGCAGCGTGTGGCACCTGATCTCCAACTACCGTTTTGACCGACTTGTTCTACCGGAGCCCTGAATGACCCTCGAACGTGATGCCGCCTCCAACGTCGCCAAGGTTTTGTCCGAAGCGCTGCCCTATATTCGCCGTTACGTCGGCAAGACGCTGGTGATCAAGTACGGCGGCAACGCTATGGAAAACGATGACCTGAAAACCGGCTTTGCCCGTGACATCGTGCTGATGAAGGCCGTGGGTATCAACCCGGTCGTGGTCCACGGTGGCGGCCCGCAAATCGGTGATCTGCTCAAGCGTTTGTCCATCGAGAGCCATTTTATCGACGGTATGCGCGTGACCGACTCGCAAACCATGGATGTGGTGGAAATGGTGCTGGGCGGCCATGTGAACAAGGAAATCGTCAACCTGATCAACCGTCACGGCGGCAGCGCCATCGGCCTGACCGGTAAGGACGCGACGCTGATTCGTGCCAAAAAAATGGTCGTGACCCGTCAGACGCCAGAAATGACCAAGCCGGAAATCATCGACTTCGGTCATGTGGGCGAGGTCATCGACATCAACACCGACCTGCTGCACATGCTGACCAAGGGTGATTTCATCCCGGTGATTGCGCCGATCGGCGTGGGCGCCAATGGTGAGTCCTACAACATCAACGCCGACTTGGTGGCGGGCAAGGTTGCCGAAGCCCTCAAGGCCGAGAAACTGATGCTGCTGACCAATATCGCCGGTTTGATGGACAAGGAAGGCAAGGTACTGACCGGCCTGACGACCGCTCAGGTGGATGACCTGATCGCCGACGGCACCATTTATGGTGGCATGCTGCCAAAAATCCGCTGCGCGCTGGAAGCTGTGCAAGGTGGCGTGACCACGGCGCATATTGTCGACGGTCGCGTACCAAATGCCGTACTGCTGGAAATCTTCACCGATACCGGTGTAGGTACGCTGATTACCAATAGCAAACCGGCTTAAGCAGAACTAAAAAGCCCCGCCCGGAGTGATCCGGGCGGGGCTTTTTTATGGGCGGGGGATTAAATCCCGTACTGCGCCCGGTACGCCTCAACGGCTGGCAGGTATTGCTTGAGCGTTTCGTCTTCGGCCAGGTATTGCAGCACCTGATTCAACGAAACGATGCTGATTACCGGAATGCCGAAGTCGCGCTCGACTTCCTGGATCGCCGACAGCTCGCCGTTGCCGCGTTCCTGACGGTTGAGGGCAATCATCACGCCGGCCGCCTTGGCGCCCTGGGCCTGGATGATCTGCATCACCTCACGGATAGCGGTACCGGCCGTGATCACGTCGTCGATGATCAGGATATCGCCTTCCAGCGGCGAGCCAACCAGGCTGCCGCCTTCGCCGTGAGCCTTGGCTTCCTTGCGGTTGAAGCACCACGGCAGGTCGCGGTCGTGGTGTTCGGCCAGTGCCACGGCAGTGGTCGCCGCCAGGGGGATGCCCTTGTAGGCCGGGCCAAAGAGCACGTCGAAGGAAATGCCGCTGTCAACGATGGCCGCCGCATAGAAGCGCCCCAGCTGGGCCAGGGCGGAACCGGTGTTGAACAGGCCGGCATTGAAGAAGTAAGGACTGGTGCGCCCGGACTTCAGGGTGAACTCACCGAAGCGCAGTACGCCGCGATCGATGGCAAAACGGATGAAGTCGCGCTGATACGCTTGCATGAAAAAGGCCCCAGATACCACGGATTTAGCTAATTGGTAAGACGGCGTGTATCATACACGCACGAGATTTTTGGGGCCATTTATGCGGATCATCAGTGTGAACGTCAATGGTATTCAGACGGCAGTCGAGCGCGGTTTGCTCAGTTGGCTGCAAGCTCAGAATGCCGACGTTATCTGCCTGCAGGACACCCGTGCCTCCGCCTTTGAACTGGACGATCCAGCCTACCAGCTCGATGGCTACTTTCTTTATGCCTGTGACGCCGAAGTTCCTGCCCAAGGTGGTGTGGCTTTGTACTCGCGGTTGCAGCCGAAAGCAGTCATCACCGGGCTTGGCTTCGAGACGGCCGATCGCTACGGGCGCTACCTGCAAGCCGATTTCGATAAGGTCAGCATCGCGACCTTGCTGCTCCCTTCGGGGCAGAACGGCGATGAAGACTTGAATCAAAAATTCAAGCTAATGGACGACTTTGCGCGCTATCTCGACAAGCAGCGTCGCAAGCGTCGTGAGTACATCTACTGCGGCTCGCTGTATGTGGCGCAGCAGAAACTCGACATTAAAAACTGGCGCGACAGCCAGCAATCGCCTGGCTTCCTGGCGCCTGAACGGGCCTGGATGGATGAGATTGTCGGCAACATGGGCTATGTCGATGCCCTGCGTGAAGTCAGTCGTGAAGGCGACCAGTACAGCTGGTGGCCGGACAACGAACAGGCCGAGATGCTGAATCTGGGCTGGCGTTTCGACTACCAGTTGCTGACACCGGGCCTGCGCCGCTTTGTACGAAGCGCTCGCATGCCGCGTCAGCCACGCTTCTCGCAACACGCGCCATTGATCGTGGACTACGACTGGACACTGACTATCTAAGTGTTTTTTCGCAGTTAAAAAAAGGCCCGTATCGGAAGATACGGGCCTTTTTTGTACACAACCCATTGTGGTGGCGGGTAATGTGGGAGCGGGCTTGCCCGCGATGGCATCAACGCGGATTACCAGACAGACCGCCTCGTTTGCATCGCGAGCAAGCCCGCTCCCACAAGGCAGGTGTGTTACTTGAGCGGCCGCCAGGTGAAGGGGTAACGATAAGCCACCCCGTCATTGGCCTTGACCCCGGCAATCACCACCAGCACCACCGCACCGATCAGCACCAGGCCCAGCAGCGCAAAGCCGATCAGCACGAACATCAGCACATAGCAAATGGCCGAGGCTATCGCCACGGTGATCTGGAAGTTCATCGCTTCCTTGCCCTGATCGTCGATAAAGGGATCGCTCTCGCGCTTTACCTGCCACAGGATCAGCGGGCCGATCAGGCTGCCAAACGGAAACCACATCCCCAGGAACGCCGAGAAATGACAGAACATGGCCCATTTGCGAGCGTCGCGGCTCGGTCCAGGTTTTGAAAGATCCAGTTCGCTCATGAGATTCTCCAAGTGCTAAGCGTTGGTTCAGGCAATCAGTCAGCCAGTGCCGCTTGTTGCAGGGCAAAAATTTCGTTCATGCCTTTCTGCGCCAGTGCCAGCATGGCGTTCAGCTCTTCAGGCTGGAACGGCGCGCCTTCGGCGGTACCCTGAACTTCAATGAAACCGCCACTGCTGGTCATCACCACGTTCAGGTCGGTTTCAGCGGCCGAATCTTCAGGATAGTCCAGGTCAAGGACCGGTACGCCTTGATACATGCCGACCGATACCGCTGCGATCATTTGTTTGATCGGATCGCCGCCCTTGAGGCCGCCACGCTTCTTGATGATTTTCAGGGCGTCGACCAGGGCAACCATTGCACCGGTGATCGAGGCAGTGCGGGTGCCGCCATCAGCCTGGATCACGTCGCAGTCGACGTACAGGGTGATATCGCCCAGCTTGGACATGTCCAGTGCAGCACGCAGGGAGCGGCCGATCAGGCGCTGGATTTCCAGGGTACGCCCGCCTTGCTTGCCACGGCTGGCTTCACGCTGGTTACGGTCGCCGGTGGCGCGTGGCAGCATGCCGTATTCGGCAGTCAGCCAGCCCTGGCCCTGGCCTTTGAGGAAGCGCGGTACGCCATTCTCGACGCTGACGGTGCAGATGACTTTGGTGTCACCGAACTCGACCAGTACAGAACCCTCTGCGTGTTTGGTGTAGTTGCGGGTGATGCGGATCGGGCGGAGCTGATCGGCAACGCGACCACTTGGACGTTTCATGTGGGATACCTGTACGGGACGGAAAACTGCCGAGCATTATAAAGGAAAGGGCATGGCCGCGCAGGGCGCGTCGGTGGACGCCGGCGCGGAACGGCGGTGAAACGTATTTACGACCGACGCCATTTGGGGCAGTTGCCCGCACTGCGTTACAATCTGTCGTCTAACTTGCCGCCAGGCTTAACTCATCCAATCGCGAGGTACCGTCCATGGTGCACAGCATGACCGCCTTTGCCCGCGTAGAAAGCGCCGGCACTCAGGGCACCCTGAGTTGGGAGCTGCGTTCGGTCAACAGCCGCTACCTGGAGCCGCACCTGCGTCTGCCTGAATCTTTCCGTGATCTCGAGGGTGCGGTGCGTGAAGCGCTGCGCCAGGGCATTTCCCGGGGCAAGCTGGAATGCACCTTGCGTTTCACGGAAGAAACCACTGGCAAGCCGCTGCAGGTTGACCGCGAACGTGCCGCACAACTGGTGGCCGCCGCCGAGACCATCGCCAGCCTGATCAAGCAGCCTGCCGCGCTCAACCCGCTGGAAGTACTGGCCTGGCCCGGTGTTCTGGTGGCCGACGCCAGCGACCCGCAAGCCTTGAACACCCAGGCCCTGGCGCTGTTCAAGCAAGGCCTGCAAGAACTGAAAAACGGCCGTGAGCGCGAAGGCGCGGAACTGGCCCGCTTGATCAGCGATCGCTTGACTGCCATTGAAAGCGATGTTGAAACCCTGCGCGAGCTGGTGCCGCAAATGCTCGCCACCCAGCGGCAAAAGGTCCTCGACCGTTTTGCCGACATGAAGGCCGAGCTGGACCCGCAGCGTCTCGAGCAGGAAATGGTCATGCTCGCGCAAAAGAGCGACGTGGCCGAAGAGCTGGACCGCCTGAGCACCCATATTCTTGAAGTACGTCGCGTACTCAAGTCAGGGGGTGCTGCCGGGCGACGTCTGGACTTCCTGATGCAAGAACTGAATCGCGAGGCCAATACCCTGGGCTCCAAGGCATTCGATCCACGCAGCACCCAAGCGGCGGTCAACCTCAAGGTGTTGATCGAGCAGATGCGTGAACAAGTACAGAATATTGAGTAAGGCATCCCCTGACATGACCCACAGCACTGGCACCCTTTATATCGTTTCTGCCCCTTCAGGCGCAGGCAAGACCAGCCTGGTCAAGGCCTTGATCGACGTTGAGCCGCAGATCCGGGTATCGGTTTCGCACACTACCCGCGCCATGCGTCCGGGCGAGGTCAATGGCGTGAACTATCACTTCGTCGAGCGCGAAGAGTTCGTCAAAATGATCGAGCACGGTGACTTCCTGGAACGTGCCGAGGTGTTCGGCAACCTCTACGGCACCTCGCAAAGCCACCTGCAGCAGACCCTGGATGAAGGCCATGACCTGATTCTGGAAATCGACTGGCAAGGTGCCGAGCAGGTACGCAAGCTGATGCCCCAGGCGCGCTCGATCTTTATCCTGCCGCCAAGCCAGGAAGCCTTGCGCCAGCGCCTGGACAACCGTGGCCAGGACAGCGACGAAATCATTGACGCCCGCATGCGCGAAGCCGTGAGCGAAATGAGCCACTATGTGGACTATGACTACCTGATCATCAACGACGATTTCGCCCTGGCCCTTGAAGACCTCAAGGCCATTTTCCGCGCCAATCGCCTGCAGCAAAAGCGCCAGCAACAGCGTTTTGGCAAATTGCTGGCCGAACTGCTTGGTTAATGAACACTTCCCAAAACCCCTGTAAGGGCTTTACATTGGTGCTTACAGAGGTTTTTGGAGCAGTGGCCGAAAAATCAGCGCTTCCCTAATGGCTGGTGATTTTTTAAACTGTTCAGTCCGCTCGCCCATCCGGGCAGCGCGCATATTGCATTTGCTACGAGGAAGACCATGGCCCGCGTAACCGTTGAAGACTGTCTAGAACACGTGGATAACCGCTTTGAGCTGGTCATGCTCTCTACCAAGCGTGCCCGTCAACTGGCCACCGGCGGTAAAGAGCCTCTGGTGCAGTGGGAAAACGACAAGCCTACCGTTGTTGCCCTGCGCGAAATCGCAGAAGGCCTGATGAGCTACGAGTTTATCGCCAACGCTGAAATCGTCGAAGACGAACCGCTGTTCGCAGCGTTCGAGGACGAGTCCAACGAGGCGAACTAAGCCTATGCCCGGTCGACGTAGCACGGCGAAGGGTAAAAAGTTTTGGCAGGAGGTTTCCTCATGCCGAGCATAGACGCCCTCGCCGATCGCTTGTCGGCGTACCTCGGCCCGGACCAGGTCAATCTGGTCCGCCGGGCGTACTTCTACGCAGAACAAGCCCACGACGGCCAACGCCGACGCAGCGGCGAGCCTTATGTCACGCACCCGCTGGCAGTGGCCAATATCCTTGCCGACATGCATATGGACCATCAGAGCCTGATGGCGGCCATGCTGCATGACGTGATTGAAGACACCGGTATTGCCAAGGAAGCGCTGGTAGCGCAGTTCGGCGAAACCGTGGCCGACCTGGTCGATGGCGTCAGCAAGCTGACGCAGATGAACTTCGAAACCAAGGCCGAAGCCCAGGCAGAAAACTTCCAGAAGATGGCCATGGCCATGGCACGCGACATCCGCGTGATCCTGGTGAAGCTGGCTGACCGTCTGCACAACATGCGTACCCTCGAAGTGCTGTCCGGCGAAAAACGCCGACGGATTGCCAAGGAAACCCTGGAAATCTACGCACCCATCGCCAATCGGCTGGGTATGCACAGCATTCGTATCGAATTCGAAGACCTCGGTTTCAAGGCGATGTACCCGATGCGCTCTGCGCGCATTTATCAGGCGGTCAAGCGTGCCCGGGGCAATCGCAAGGAAATCGTCAACAAGATTGAAGAATCGCTCAGCCACTGTCTGGCCATCGACGGCATTCAGGGTGAAGTCAGCGGTCGTCAAAAGCACATCTACGGCATCTACAAGAAGATGCGCGGCAAGCGCCGTGCCTTTAACGAGATCATGGATGTTTACGCATTCCGGATCATCGTCGACAAGGTCGACACCTGCTACCGCGTACTGGGCGCTGTACATAATTTGTACAAACCCCTGCCGGGCCGGTTCAAGGACTACATCGCCATTCCCAAAGCCAACGGCTATCAGTCGTTGCATACCACGTTGTTTGGCATGCATGGCGTACCGATCGAGATCCAGATCCGTACCCGTGAAATGGAAGAAATGGCCAACAACGGCATCGCTGCCCACTGGCTGTACAAATCCAGTGGCGACGAGCAGCACACGGGCACCCATGCCCGGGCGCGGCAATGGGTCAAGGGCGTGCTGGAAATGCAGCAACGCGCCGGCAACTCCCTGGAATTTATCGAAAGCGTGAAGATCGACCTGTTCCCGGACGAGGTCTACGTGTTCACGCCCAAGGGCCGGATCATGGAGCTGCCCAAAGGCTCCACGGCCGTCGACTTTGCCTACGCGGTTCACACCGACGTCGGCAACAGCTGTATCGCCTGCCGGATCAACCGTCGCCTCGCGCCGCTGTCCGAGCCGCTGCAAAGCGGCTCCACGGTCGAGATCGTCAGCGCTCCCGGCGCCCGCCCCAACCCGGCCTGGCTCAACTTTGTGGTCACTGGCAAGGCGCGCACGCACATTCGCCATGCCCTCAAGCTGCAGCGCCGCTCCGAGTCGGTCAACCTGGGCGAACGCCTGCTGAACAAAGTACTCAACGGTTTCAACAGCGCCCTGGACAAGATCCCGGCCGAGCGCGTGCAGGCCATGCTCCAGGAATACCGCCTGGAACAGATCGAAGACCTGCTCGAAGACATCGGCCTGGGCAATCGCATGGCCTATGTGGTGGCTCGACGCCTGTTGGGCGAAGGCGAAGCGTTGCCCAGCCCCGAAGGCCCGCTGGCGATCCGCGGCACCGAAGGCTTGGTGCTCAGCTACGCCAAATGCTGTACGCCGATCCCGGGGGACCCGATCGTCGGCCATTTGTCTGCAGGCAAAGGCATGGTCGTGCACCTGGACAACTGCCGCAATATCAGTGAAATCCGCCACAACCCCGAAAAGTGCATCCAGCTATCGTGGGCCAAGGACGTTACCGGCGAATTCAACGTTGAATTGCGCGTCGAACTGGAACACCAGCGCGGCCTGATTGCGCTGCTGGCCAGCAGCGTCAACGCTGCCGACGGCAACATCGAAAAGATCAGCATGGACGAACGCGATGGTCGCATCAGCGTGGTCCAACTGGTGGTCAGCGTGCACGACCGTGTGCACCTGGCTCGCGTGATCAAAAAACTGCGCGCCCTTACCGGGGTCATACGCATCACTCGCATGCGTGCGTAGCCATCTAATTACAAGGAGTCACCCATGTCCAAGACTGTTATCACCAGCGACAAGGCACCTGCTGCAATCGGTACTTATTCTCAGGCGATCAAAGCTGGCAATACTGTCTACATGTCCGGTCAAATCCCTCTGGACCCAAAAACCATGGAACTGGTTGAAGGCTTTGAAGCCCAGACCATTCAGGTTTTCGAAAACCTGAAGTCGGTTGCTGAAGCCGCAGGTGGTTCGTTCAAGGACATCGTCAAGCTGAACATCTTCCTGACTGACCTGAGCCACTTCGCCAAGGTCAACGAGATCATGGGCACCTACTTCGAACAGCCGTACCCGGCCCGCGCCGCCATCGGCGTTGCAGCCCTGCCAAAGGGTTCGCAGGTAGAGATGGACGCTATCCTGGTTATTGAGTAACACCCCCCGGCGCAGCGTCTTCATGCTGCGCCAACCCCCGCTCTTCCCGGCTTCAAAAGGATCCCACCATGCGCAAAGCGCTCGTGTTGTCACTGCTCGCCATTGTCTTGGGTGGTTGTGCCAGCGAACCCGCCCGCCGCGACATCAGTGGTGTCTGGATCAACCAGGCCGCAATCGATGCAGCTGCCAATGGCGGCAACCTGCGCGAAGCCCTGCTGGCTTATGGGCCGAACCTGGAATGGGACATCGACGTCAAAAACGCCACCGCCCACTACACCAACGGCTTTGAGTCAGTTGAAGGCAAGCTGCTGCCTGCGGATGATGGCATGTGGCAGGTCAGCTTTTATGGCAGCAGTTCCACCGACTTGAGCCTGGAGGGCGAAACGCTGGTCCAGGCCGAAACGGATGCAGAACCGCGCCAGCCTTTTGTGCGCTCGCAGGTCAAGGTTGCAAGCGATGCGCCATTAGGCACGAGCTTTGAAACGGCGCTCAACGCCGCCTACCTGGGTGGCCAGTGGCGTGTGGTCAGCGGTGCGGGCAAGGGCAATCAGGTGACGTTCTCGGCAGACGGCCAGGTGACGGGGCTGACCAACACCCAGAATTATGTGCTGTGCCTGGCGGGCGATTGCGCATCGATGAGCGGCGAGTACGACAGCCTCTGGCTGCAGCAAGGTGAAACGGGTGCGGCGCACATTTTTGTTCGCGATGGCCGCAAGCTGGAAATCTTCCAGGCGCTGGACGCCTCGGCGCCAGACGACATGCCTCAGTTCTACCCGGGCAAGCTTGAATGGTCGCTGGAGAAACTGTAAGCCAACCTAATCCCCTGACCTGTGGGAGCGGGCTTGCTCGCGATAAGATCGCCGCGATTTTTCTTTCAAACCGCGCCGCCTGAATCGCGAGCAAGCCCGCTCCCACAAGACCACTCTCAGGCCTGCTAGCCCAAAACCGCTGCATAGCCCTCACGGTAACTCGAATAGCGCGGCTCCCAGCCCAGCGCCTTGGCGCGGGCGTTGCTGCAGCGCTTGCTGCCTGCCCGCCGCACGCTCGCTTCGGCAGCCCATTCGGTAATGCCCAAACGCTCACGCAACCAGTCCACCACCTCTGCCAAAGGTGCCGGTGCGTTATCCACACCTATATAGCAATCATCCAGCGCCTTGCCCTGGCGATCCGCCTCAAGCAGAAAGGCCAAAAGCCCCGCCGCATCATCGGCATGGATACGGTTGCCATACAGCGGCGGCTCAACCGCCACGCGATAGCCTTTGCGCACTTGCCCCAGCAGCCACTCACGACCCGGCCCGTAGATCCCGGTCAGGCGTACCGCACTGGCAGCAATGCCACTATCCAGCGCCACCCGTTCGGCATCCAGGATGATCCGGCCCGAGTAGTTGGTGCTCAGGGCGGGTGATGTTTCGTCGATCCACTCCCCGTCTTTTTGGGCGTAAACGCCGCTACTGGAGACAAACAACAGGCGCTTGGGCTGTTGGCCATGCTGCTTGAGCCAGGCCAGGGTGTTTTTCAGGCCGTCTACATACGCCGCCTGATAACCCGCTTCGTCATGCTCGGTCGCCGCCGCGCTGTACACCACATAGTCGGTCGGGCCGGTTGGCCATTGTGCCGGGCATTGCTCACTGAACAAGTCGCCCGCCACACCGATAACCCCCGTGGGTAAACGCTCGATGGAGCGGCGCAGGCCATAGACCTGCCAGTGCGCGTCGAGCAGTTGAGTAGCCAGGCGGCTACCGACATCACCGCACCCGACGATCAATACAGAGGCTTTGGACATCGTAAAAATCCTAATGAAAAGTTACAAAACGACGTGATTTGACACGACCAAAGTCGTGACTTTCGAAAAAAACAGATGCTATTGCTTTTGTTAACAAGAATTACTTGCAATAATAACCCATCATTTTGCCCTTGGTCTTACACCGCGTTGTAGGGCATTACCTCATTACTTTCTCAGGTCCGGCTAGCATGACACGCAATCATCCCACCGCTTCGCCAACCCAGCCTTTGAGCCCAACACGCGTCTGGCGTGGGGTTGCGGCGCTGATGTTCAGCTTGATGTTGGCACCTGTCGCGGCCTTTGCCGACGAGCCTGCTACCCCGGCCGTACACGCGGCCACCGAAGCAGCGGCCCCGGCACCTGTCGCTGCACCAGGTGCGACTGATCCTACACTGGTAGAGGGCGCAACCGCTCCCGCCGATGACGCACCGCAAATCGTTGCCGAAGAAGACAACAGCCTGGGCATGGCCCATGACCTGTCGCCTTGGGGCATGTATAAAAACGCAGACATCATCGTCAAAATCGTCATGATCGGCCTGGCTATTGCTTCGATCATCACCTGGACGATCTGGATTGCCAAAGGCTTTGAAGTGCTGGGCGCCAAGCGTCGTCTGCGCAGCGAAATCGCCCAACTGAAAAAAGCCCGCACCTTGAAAGAAGCCAGCGAAACGGCTGGCAAAGAAGGCACCCTGGCCCACCTGCTGGTGCAGGACGCCCTTGAAGAAATGCGCCTGTCGGCCAACAGCCGTGAGAAAGAAGGCATCAAGGAACGTGTGAGCTTCCGTCTTGAGCGTCTGGTTGCAGCGTGCGGTCGCAATATGAGCAGCGGCACCGGCGTACTGGCCACCATCGGTTCCACAGCACCGTTCGTCGGTCTGTTCGGTACCGTATGGGGCATCATGAACAGCTTTATCGGTATCGCCAAAACCCAGACCACCAACCTGGCCGTGGTTGCGCCGGGTATTGCCGAAGCCCTGTTGGCCACGGCATTGGGTCTGGTTGCTGCGATCCCTGCGGTCGTGATTTACAACGTCTTCGCCCGCTCCATCACCGGCTACAAGGCCCAGGTGGCGGATGCGTCTGCTGAAGTGTTGCTGTTGGTTAGCCGTGACCTCGATCACCTGCCGCCCGAGCGCAGCTCGCAACCGCACATGGTGAAAGTGGGGTAATCGGCCATGGGCCTGCATTTAAAAGAAGGCGATGACGATCTCGCCGAGAACCATGAAATCAACGTCACCCCCTTTATTGACGTGATGCTGGTACTGCTGATCATCTTCATGGTGGCAGCACCGCTGGCCACTGTGGATATCAAGGTTGACCTGCCTGCTTCCAGCGCCAAGCCGGCGCCTCGGCCCGAGAAACCCGTGTTTCTCAGCGTCAAGGCTGACCAGCGCCTGTACCTGGGCGAAGAGCCGGTCACGGTTGAAGCCCTGGGCCCGACCCTGGATGCCAGGACCCACAACAACAAAGACACGACGATCTTCTTCCAGGCCGACAAGGGCGTGGACTACGGCGACCTGATGAGCGTGATGGATGCTTTGCGCGCAGCCGGTTACTTGAAGGTAGGTCTGGTCGGACTTGAGACGGCAGCCAAGAAATGACCATAGCGCGCCAAAAGATGACGCGTTACGCAATCAGCCTGGCCGCGGTGTTGGCCATCCATGCAGTAGCAGTGGCTCTTATGCTGCAATGGTCCAACCCGCGGACAATCGAACTTCCGCCGCAAGCGATGATGGTTGATCTGGCACCGTTGCCAGCACCGCCACCGCCAGCGCCGCCCAAAGTGGTGACACCACCACAACCCCCGGCGCCGGTGGAAGAGTTGCCGATACCCAAGCTGGCCGAAGCGCCTAAACCGAAGATTTCTGTACCCAAACCGGTCAAGCCCAAGCAAAAGCCGCAACCGCCCAAGCCTGTGGAAAAACCGGACCCGGTCAAAGAGAAGCCTTCAGAAGAAAAACCGAGCGACGCAACGCCGACCAAGAACACCAGCGAGAAGTCCGCTGCACCGGCCCCCGGGCCGTCGGCGCAACAACTGGCTGCCAAGGCCAGCTGGGAAGGTACGCTGCTCAATCACCTGGGCAAGTACAAGAAGTACCCGCCTGCTGCGCAATCCCGTGGCAAGGAAGGCCTGAACCGTCTGCGCTTCGTGGTGGACGCTGAAGGCAAGGTGCTGTCCTACGAGCTGGTAGGGCGTTCGGGTAACGCTGATCTGGACCGGGCCACCCTGGAAATGATCCGCCGGGCACAACCGTTGCCCAAGCCGCCGCCTGAAATGCTGACCAATGGCAGTATCGAGATCGTGGCACCCTTCGTTTATTCCATCGATAAGCGTCGGCGCTAACACCACAAAAGGCACCCCAGGGTGCCTTTTGTGCATCTGGGGTCTGGATAAAAAACCAGTTATAGCGTGATTGGCGACTGTAGCTCTGAGGGCAATGTCTGATAACGTGCGTCTATCGATTGCTGCCGCTATGCTTGGCCCGCAACCAAAGGGACGCCCGCTATGACGCTTACAGAATTACGCTACATCGTTACCCTCGCCCAAGAGCAGCACTTCGGCCATGCAGCCGAACGTTGCCATGTCAGCCAGCCGACCCTGTCGGTGGGTGTGAAAAAACTGGAAGACGAACTCGGTGTGCTGATTTTCGAGCGCAGCAAAAGCGCGGTGCGCGTCACGCCGGTGGGTGAAGCCATCGTGGCTCAGGCGCAAAAAGTGCTTGAGCAGGCCCAGGGCATTCGTGAACTGGCCCAGGCCGGCAAAAACCAGCTGACGGCTCCGCTCAAAGTGGGGGCGATCTACACCGTAGGCCCGTACCTGTTCCCGCACCTGATCCCGCAACTGCACCGGGTCGCCCCGCAGATGCCGTTGTATATCGAAGAAAACTTCACCCATGTGCTGCGCGACAAACTGCGTAACGGTGAGCTGGACGCGATCATTATCGCCCTGCCGTTCCATGAAGCCGACGTGCTGACCCTGCCGCTGTACGACGAGCCGTTTTATGTGCTGATGCCCAGCGAGCACCCGTGGACCAAAAAAGACACCATCGACGCCAGCCTGCTCAACGACAAGAGCCTGCTGTTGCTGGGTGAAGGCCACTGCTTCCGCGACCAGGTACTGGAAGCCTGCCCGACCGTGGCCAAAGGCAATGATGGCGCCATGCACACCACGGTGGAGTCCAGCTCGCTGGAAACCATCCGTCATATGGTGGCATCTGGCTTGGGTATCTCGATCCTGCCGTTGTCGGCCGTGGACAGCCATCACTATGCCCCGGGCATTCTGGCCGTGCGCCCGCTGACCCCGCCGGTACCGTTTCGCACCGTGGCCATCGCCTGGCGCGCCAGCTTCCCGCGGCCCAAGGCAATTGAAATCCTCGCGGACTCGATCCGCCTGTGCTCGGTGGCCAAGCCACCTGCCGCGACCTAAGTGCCCGTGCGATGACCGAGTTGTCGAACGTGTCGGTCACCGCGCTCAAGGGCGTCGGTGAGGCTATGGCCGAGAAACTGGCCAAGGTCGGGCTGGAGAACGTCCAGGACGTGCTGTTCCATTTGCCCTTGCGTTATCAGGACCGCACCCGCGTGGTGCCGATTGGCGCCTTGCGCCCCGGTCAGGATGCGGTGGTCGAAGGCCGGGTCATTGGTGCCGACGTGGTCATGGGCAAGCGTCGCAGCTTGCTGGTGCGCATCAACGATGGCACCGGCGGCCTGAGCCTGCGCTTCTACCACTTCAGCAATGCGCAAAAGGAAAGCCTCAAGCGCGGCACCGAGGTGCGTTGCTATGGCGAGGCCCGCCCCGGCGCCTCGGGGCTGGAGATCTACCACCCCGAGTACCGCGCCATTACCGGCGATGAGCCACCACCCGTCGACACCACCCTGACGCCGATCTACCCCACCACCGAAGGCCTGACCCAACAGCGTTTGCGCCAGCTCAGCCAGCAGAGCCTGGCCATGCTCGGCCCGCGCAGCCTGCCCGATTGGCTGCCGCCGGAGCTGGCCAAGGACTATCAGCTGGCCCCGCTGGATGCAGCCATCCGCTACCTGCATCAGCCCCCCGCCGATGCCGACGTTGAAGAACTCGCCCTGGGCCATCACTGGGCCCAGCACCGGCTGGCCTTTGAGGAGCTGCTGACGCACCAACTGTCGCAGCAGCGCCTGCGTGAGAGCTTGCGCTCGCAACAAGCCCCGGCGCTGCCCAAGGCAAAGAAATTGCCAGTGCAGTTCCTCGCCAACCTGGGCTTCCCCCCGACGGGCGCACAGACCCGCGTCGGTAACGAGATTGCCTACGACCTCAGCCAGCCCGAACCCATGCTGCGCCTGATCCAGGGCGACGTGGGTTCCGGCAAGACCGTGGTCGCGGCGATGGCGGCCCTGCAGGCGCTTGAAGCGGGCTATCAGGTGGCCCTGATGGCGCCCACGGAAATCCTCGCCGAGCAACACTTCATCAACTTCAAGCGCTGGCTCGAGCCTTTGGGCCTTGAAGTAGCGTGGCTGGCCGGCAAGCTCAAGGGCAAGGCCCGGGTCAGTGCGCTGGAGCAAATCGCCAGCGGCGTGCCGATGGTGGTTGGCACCCACGCCCTGTTCCAGGACAACGTGCAGTTCAAGAACCTGGCGCTGGTGATCATCGACGAGCAGCACCGCTTCGGCGTGCAGCAACGCCTGGCCCTGCGCAACAAGGGCGTCGGCGGAGTGATGTGCCCGCACCAGTTGATCATGACCGCCACGCCGATCCCGCGCACCCTGGCCATGAGCGCCTATGCCGACCTCGACACCTCGATCCTCGACGAGCTGCCGCCGGGCCGTACCCCAGTCAACACAGTGCTGGTGGTCGATACCCGGCGCCTGGAGGTAATTGAACGGGTGCGCGCCGCCTGTGCCGAAGGGCGCCAGGCCTATTGGGTCTGCACCTTGATCGAAGAATCCGAGGAGATGACCTGTCAGGCAGCTGAAACCACCTTTGAGGATCTTTCCAGCGCCTTGGGCGAGCTGCGCGTCGGCCTGATCCACGGGCGCATGAAAGCGGCAGAAAAAGCCGAAGTCATGGCCCGGTTCAAGGCCGGCGAGCTGCAACTGCTGGTGGCCACCACGGTGATTGAAGTGGGGGTCGACGTGCCCAACTCCAGCCTGATGATCATCGAAAACCCCGAGCGCCTCGGCCTGTCCCAGCTGCACCAGTTGCGCGGGCGCGTAGGTCGGGGCAGCGCCGTCAGCCATTGCGTGCTGCTGTATCACCCGCCGCTGTCACAAATCGGCCGTCAGCGCCTGGGCATCATGCGCGAGACCAACGATGGCTTTGTGATCGCCGAAAAAGACCTCGAACTGCGCGGCCCCGGCGAAATGCTCGGCACCCGCCAGACCGGTCTTCTGCAATTCAAGGTCGCCGACCTGATGCGCGACGCCGACCTGCTGCCCGCCGTGCGCGAGGCCGCCCAGGCGTTGATCGAACGCTGGCCCGGCCATGTCAGCCCCCTGCTTGATCGCTGGCTGCGCCACGGTCAGCAATATGGTCAGGTGTAAAAGACCATTCAGTAAATGGCCCGGCGGCCGATCAAGAGCTAATCAAAATCGAGTTGTACAGAACGGATGCAGACCATGACTGAAGTTGCCAGTGCCCTTGCTGCTGCAAGCACGCCATCTGTTATCGGGCGCTTGCTCGGTGACCTGGCTGTTGCCTATCGCAAAGTCCCGGATCACCCGGGGCTCGACCCTGCGCGCAAGGTGCATGCCGTACTGCTCGACGATTCGATCGGCCCCCTGCTGGTGCTGTTCACCCAGAACCATTTACTGGATCTTAACCGCCTGGCCGACTTGACCGGGCGGCGCATGACCGCCGTTGCGCCGGAACGCCTGCAGGTGCTGCTGGACAAGCATGGCCTGAGCCAGCTGCCGGGCTTGCCGGCGCTGGTCAACTCGCCCTGCCTGTACGAAGAACAGTTGCTGCAACAACCCTCACTGCTGATCAGCACGGGCGAACCGGACCTGTGGCTGGAGATTGCCCAGCAAGACTTCAAGCCCCTGCTCAAAAATGCCAGCGCCGGCCGTTTTGGCGAGCCCCTGGGCGCCATCACACCTGATCTCGGCGGGGACGATGGCGAGGCCATTACCCGGGCGGTGCAGGCCTTCACGGCGCGGCGCATCCAGCAACGGCTGGAGGCGACCATCGAACTGCCACCGCTGACCGAGAGCGTGCGCAGAATCATGCGGCTGCGCTCCGACCCTGATGTGACCATCGATGAAATCACCAGCGTGGTCGAAACTGACCCGGCGCTGGCGGCGCAGGTCATGAGTTGGGCATCGTCATCGTTTTACGCCTCGCAGAGCAAGATTCGCTCGGTCGAAGACGCCATTGTGCGCGTGCTGGGGGTTGATCTGGTGATCAACCTGGCACTCAGCCTGTCGCTGGGCAAAACACTGAGCCTGCCCAAGGACCACCCGCAATCGAGTACTCCTTACTGGCAGCAGTCGATCTACACCGCGGCGGTGATTGAAGGGCTGACCCGGGCCATGCCCCGGGAGCAGCGCCCCGAAGTCGGCATGACTTATCTGGGCGGGTTGCTGCACAACTTTGGTTACCTGCTGCTGGCCCATGTGTTCCCGCCACATTTCTCGCTGATCTGCCGTCATCTTGAGGTCAACCCTCATGTCAGCCACAGCCTGATCGAGCAGCATCTGTTGGGTATCAGCCGTGAACAGATGGGCGCCTGGCTGATGCGCTTCTGGGGGATGCCGGATGAGTTGGCGATTGCCGTACGCTATCAACACGACCCGGCTTATGTGGGGGTGGATGCGCAGTATCCGAACCTGGTGTGCGTAGCCCTGGGCTTGTTGCGCAGCCGCGGAATCGGGCACGGGGCTTGTGCGCCGTTGCCGGATGCGTTGTTCGAACGTCTTGGCGTGCCACGAGAAAAGGCTGAGGCGGTGGTGGGCAAAGTATTGGAAGCTGAAGTGCTGCTGCGCGAGATGGCGGCGCAGTTCGGTCAGGCTTGAATCACTGAAAGCCCCTCACCCTGGCCCTCTCCCGGAGGGAGAGGGTTGGGGTGAGGGGCATTTGACCTTAAACCTTGGCCTTTTTACGCGGCTTGAGGTACTTGGTCAGGCCCTGGAACCAGATCACCAGCGCCGGATTGCCCTTGATCTGAATCGACTTGTCCTGAATCCCGGTCATAAACGCCAGTTGCTTGTTTTTTGCCTGCAGCGTGGCGAAGCCGTAGGCGGCATCTTTAAAGGCGATGGCAAACGCCGGCTCCGGGTACAGGCCGCCGTGGCTGGTGATGCGCTGGTCTTTGACCTTGAAATGACGGGCCACTTTGCCGTCGAGGGTTTGCAGCTGGAACACCAGATCCTTGTCCACCAACTGTTGCTGGAAAGCAGGATTGTTGCGGCTGGCTTTGCCCATCAGAAAGCCCAGCATCCAGAGCAGAAAACGAAATTTCATTTACGCGGCCTCGGGGAATTAAAAAATGGCCGGCGCAGTGTAACGATTTGAGCGAAGAACGCCATATTTCTGAATAGATAGGCGCAGATGGGCTGGATTTTGCCACTTATGGCCGCACAATCGACCCGTGCTTTATCAAGAATGGGCTGCTGGCAGGGCCAGCTTGCCCATTCTTCATGCCGCCAGCGCCTTAAGGGTTCACGCTGTCCTTGAGGAACTTGCCCGGCTTGAACGCGACCGTGTTGCTGGCCTTGATGGTGACCGGCTGACCGGTTTGCGGGTTTTGCCCCGTACGGGCACCGCGATGGCGCTGGATAAAGGTGCCAAAGCCGACCAGCGTGACGCTGTCCTTGCGATGCAGGGCCTGGGTGATTTCTTCCAGCACTGCATTAAGAACGCGGTTGGCTTGCTCTTTGGTTAGGTCGGCCTTTTCAGCGATAGCTGCGGCGAGATCGGGTTTACGCATGATGAAGCCTCTTTGACGGTTTTTTGTTGTTATGTCCGTGCTGCTCTCTACGGAACAGCGCCCAAGGCGCCGCAGGCTCTAAACTGCGGCAGACCGGTGTGAGAATGGCACGCGGCCAAGGTCGGCGCCAGCCTCTGCACAGGCTTTGTTGAGTCAAGGCAATGCCATATACGACAGAGTAGGCCGTGCTTACGCCAAAAGTGCAGGCAGCTCTTTGTTTAGCGCCAGTTTTTCGCGAACGGCTTCCCCCGTCAGGGCATAACCGAGCAACTTGCCCTCTGCGTCGCGGCACAGCGCCTTGATATCGCCACCCTGGCCTTCCACGGTCCACACCCCTTCGCAGCCACGCGGCACAGGTGACACCACGAGCGGGCACACCGGGGTCTTCACCGTAATGGGCATGGCCCCGTAACTGACGGCGGTCGGATTGCCTGCCAGGGTTTGCGCCAGTGCCCGGGCGCAACTCATCAGCGGCATCACATACAGCAGGTTAAGGCCATCAACTTCGGCACAATCGCCCAGTGCATAGATATTGGCGTGGGAGGTTTTAAGCTGACGATCCACTTCAACCCCGCGATTGACCTTGATCCCCGCCGCCGCGGCCATATCGATGCGCGGGCGCAGGCCGATGGCCGACACCACCACATCGCACGGCACGACACTAGCATCGGACAAATGCGCCTCCAGCCCGGAGTCAGTGCGTTGCAGGCGGGTCAGCACCGGGCCCAGGTGAAAGCGCGCGCCCAGGCCTTCCAGACCGGCCTGCACCGCCGCTGCGGCAGCAGGGTGCAACAGGGTGGGCATCACTTGCTCGCAGGGCGCGACCAGGTCGACCTCGTAGCCGCCTGCGATCAGGTCATTGGCGAATTCGCAGCCGATCAGCCCGGCCCCAAGGATTAACACGCGGCGCTTGCCGGCCGCTGCAGCGCGAAAGCGTGCGTAATCTTCCAGATCGTTGATCGGGTAGATGGCGTCCTGGGCATCACCCTCCACCGGCACCCGCACCGTTTGCGCGCCCCACGCCAGGATCAGGTCGCGATAGGGCACGGCCTCTTCGCCGATCCACAATTGCTTGTGGCCCGGGTCGATGCCGCTGATGCGGGTATGGGTGCGCACCTGAGCCTTGAGCTGCGTGGCCATTGCCTCGGGCGTGGCCATGCTCAGGCCGTCGGCCTCCTTGTTCTTGCCAAAGCCGGTGGACAGCATGGGCTTGGAATAAGAACGCCCGTCATCGGCCGTGATCAGCAGCAGCGGGGTTTCGCTGTCCAGCTTGCGAAACTCCCGGGCCAGGTTATAGCCAGCCAGCCCGGTGCCAACGATCACGACAGGTGCGTTCATTCCAATCTCCAAGGGTCAATCAGGTTTTAAAAGGGTCGATCAGTTGATTTCAATCATCTCGAAATCCATTTTGCCGACGCCGCAATCCGGGCACAGCCAATCTTCCGGCACGTCTTGCCACAGGGTGCCGGGGGCGATGCCATCATCCGGCCAGCCGTCGGCTTCGTTGTAAATCAGTCCACATACAATGCATTGCCACTTTTTCATCGGGTTAATTCCTACAGGTTCAGGCATGGACGAGGCCGCGAACTTCTCGATGCGGGCCGGGCTGCTCGTCAAATTCAGGGCGTTTTGTACTGATGACCACAGGCAGATGCAAGCACCAATGCTGGCAACAGTCCCTTGGCCGCTCATTCGAGGAGCAGCGTGATAAGCTCGCTGGCCTCAATGGCTGCCAATTATGACCCACCGTGCCGCACATAACGTCTCCGCTTATCTCCCCCGTCTGGCTTGAGCAAGGCCAGTTGCCTGCGTTGCCGGACGCACAGACCCTGGACTGGCTGTTTGACGAAGGTTCGCTAACTCGGCGTCTCACTATAGTTTCAGATAACTCCTTCAGCGTACTTCCGCTATTTGAGGGCTGGCAGGTGTTGCGCCCGGACGAATGCGCAGCGTTGGCCCTGCCACAAGGCGTTCAAGGCTGGGTGCGTGAAGTGTATTTACGCGGACGCGGCGAGCCCTGGGTATTTGCCCGCAGCGTCGCGGGCAAAAGCTCGCTGGAAGATGGCGGGTTGAACATGGACGAATTGGGTACCCGTTCGCTGGGCGAATTGCTGTTCAGCGACCACGCCTTTGAACGCGGCGCGTTGCAGGTCTGCCGCTACCCGCGTGAATGGCTGCCGCCGGCCGATCAGGCCAATCATCTGTGGGCTCGCCGCTCGCGCTTTGTGCGCGCAAAACTGAGCGTGCTGGTGGCCGAAGTGTTTTTACCCAAACTGTGGGCCGCCCTGGGTGCCCGGTCGGAGAACAACTGATGTACACGCGCCTGCTCAAATCCCTGAACCGCCTCAACCCTCGCGCCTGGGACTTTATCCAGCTGACCCGCATGGACAAGCCCATCGGCATCTACCTGCTGCTGTGGCCGACCCTGTGGGCGCTGTGGGTGGCGGCCAAGGGCGTGCCCTCGCTGGCCAACCTGCTGATCTTCGTGCTCGGGGTGATCCTGACCCGCGCCGGGGGTTGTGTGATCAACGACTTTGCCGACCGCAAGGTGGATGGTCACGTCAAACGGACCGAACAACGGCCGATGGCCAGCGGAAAAATCAGCAGTAAAGAAGCGCTGGTGTTCTTTGCGCTGCTGATGGGGGTCAGTTTCCTGCTGGTGCTGTGTACCAATGCCCAGACCGTGTGGCTGTCATTTGGCGCGCTGGCGCTGGCGGCCACCTACCCGTTCATGAAGCGCTACACCTACTACCCGCAAGTGGTACTGGGCGCGGCGTTCTCGTGGGGCATACCGATGGCCTTCACCGCCGAGACCGGCAGCCTGCCGGCTGCGGCGTGGTTGCTGTACATCGCCAACCTGCTGTGGACCGTGGGGTATGACACCTACTACGCCATGACCGACCGCGAAGATGACCTCAAGATCGGCGTCAAATCCACCGCCATCCTGTTTGGCGATGCCGACCGTGTGATTATCCTGAGCTTGCAGGGGCTGGCCCTGGGATGCCTGCTGCTGGCGGGTTCGCACTTTGAACTGGGTGGCTGGTTCCACCTTGGCCTGCTGGCAGCGGCGGGCTGTTTTGTGTGGGAATTCTGGTATACCCGCGACCGCGATCCGCAGCGCTGCTTCAAGGCCTTCCTGCACAACCACTGGGCGGGGTTGGCGATTTTTGTGGGCATCGTGCTCAATTATGCGGTGGCTTGAGCCCCTGCCCCGCGAGTTTTTTCAACGCTGACCCAACCCCTGTGGGAGCGGGCTTGCTCGCGATGCGGACAGCGCGGTGGCGCTGCAAGACCGCGACGATCCAGTCGCGAGCAAGCCCCCTCCCACATCGGCCTTACCCCGCTGGCACCAGCCGCAAGGTGCTGCGGGTATTGAGCTGGATTTCGTTTTCGTCCATATGCGGTTTGTCGTAATCACCCTCGATGTAGGACTCGGCCTGGTCGCGGTAGTGCTTGTCGAACGGCACGCCACTTTGCCCGACCGGGTTGATGGTCAGCCCGTGGGACGGCTCGGCAAAGTCGATCAGACGCCGGGTAGACGGGCCGTAGCTCACTGGCCACGGGGCATTGCCCAGCTTGGCGCTGAGGTTGTTGGGCACTTCGTGGCCGCCGGGGGCGGCGAAGGGGCCGACGTTGAGCAGCCAGTCCAGGGGCTTTTGCCGCCCCAGCGGATGTTCATGGGTCAGGGTGTGGGCCACGCCCCAGCGCCATTGCCCGGGGTCGTCACCCAGGGTGGCCTTCAAATGGGCGATGCTGGCCTGCCACGCCACCTTGACCGTATCGGCGCGGGTTTCTGTGCGCGCGGTGCTACGGTTGTCCCACCACGGTGAATCCGGGCTGGCCGCCAGGCGCGGCAAGGCAGCATCGATCACACGCGTTGTCAGCATGGCATCAAAAAAATTGTCACCCAGTTTGTCGCGCATGGTGGCCTCTGTGAGGCTGTACAAAAACTGGTTGAACAGGGTCGCCGCAGTTGAGTCCAGTGGGTAATCACCCTTCCACTGTGCCAGTTGCTCCACCAGTTTGCGTTCGCCCGGGTCCGTGACCCCTTCGCGCAGCACCGGCAACAGGGGCTTGAGCACACGCTGCGCGTAACCTGTGGCAGTCCCCAACTGCAGGGCCTGGCTGTTTTTCAGGTTCCACTTCACGCTGGCATCGCTGAGCTGGCGATCAAGCTGCTGGCCGCGATCGGCCAGGTTGTAGTAGCCAGGAATCTCGATACCGGCAGGCGACAGCGGCTGAAAGTTGGCCGACACGATATAGCCCCGCGCCGGGTTTTCTTCCTGGGGGTTGGCGCTGAACGGGTAAAAACCGTCTTTGTCGGCCTGTGAGGTGCTGCCATCGAGGATGAATGCCGGGTTGACCCCCGCCGGGCGTTTGGGCAACTGCGCTGCTGCCCACCATCCGATATCCCCCTTGGCGTTTGCCCACACCAGGTTCAGCCCCGGCGCCTGAATAAACGTCGCTGCCGTACGCGCCTTGCTCAGGGTGTCGGCACGGTTGAGCTGGTAGAAGCCTTCGAGGATCGGATTTTTCGTTTCCAGAAAGCCCCACCACATGGCAATCGGCGTGTTGCCCGCCGTGGCGCCCAGCACGTCATTGATAATCGGCCCGTGGGGTGACTGGCGCAGGGTGAGGGTCACCGGCGCCTCGCCCTTGACGGCAATCTGTTGCTCGCTGCGGGTCATGTCGACCCACTGGCCGTGGTACCACACCTGGTTGGGGTTGGCGGGGTTGGTCTTTTCCGCGATCAGGTCCAGGTCGTCGTTCTGGAACATGGTCAGGCTCCAACCAAAGTCGCGGTTGTTACCCAGAAACGCAAACGGCACCAGCGCCTGATGGTAGCCATACAAATCAAAGTCCGGGGCCGAGAGCTGGGCCTCGTACCACACGGATGGCACGGCAAAGCGAATGTGCGGGTCACCCGCCAGCAGCGGCTTACCGCTTTGCGTGCGCTTGCCCGACACCACCCAGGCGTTGCTGCCTTCAAACTGCGGCAAGCCTGCCTGGCTCAAGGCCTGATCGCTCAGTTGCGCCAACGCCCCCAGGGCTTTCCAGTCACTGGCCGCCAGCGCCGGGGCCAATACACCCTGGGGTTGCCAGTCGAGGTCAAAAATCTTCAGGTAATCGCTGCCCAGTTGGTCACGCACATAGGTCAGCAGTGGCTCTGTGCGAAAGGCGGCGGCAAAACTGTAGGCCATGTACCCGGCGACGCTGATGGTGTCTTCGGCCGTAAAGGGCCGTGGCTTGATGCCCAGCAGGTCGAACTCCACGGGCCTGGCGTGGTGGGCCTGGTACTGGTTGATGCCGTCCAGGTACGCCTGCAAGGCCAGGAATGCTGGCGACTGCGGGTCCAGCTCAGCCAGGTAGCTGGCGGCCCGCTCACGGATCCGCAGGCTGCGAAACAGCTTGTCGGTATCGACCAGCTTTGGCCCCAGCACTTCGGCCAGCTCGCCCCGCGCGAGGCGGCGCATGATTTCCATCTGAAACAACCGGTCTTGCGCCTGGACATAGCCCAGGGCGCGGTACATGTCTGCCTGGTTGCCTGCGCGGATATGCGGCACCCCACGCTCGTCATAACGCACCGTCACCGGCCCTTGCAGCGTCGCCAGCGCAACCTGGCCCTGACGCGTGGGCAGCTTGCTTTGCACATACCAGAACCCGCCACCCGCGAGGGCGGCAACGACAACGGCGATAACGGTCAGGCTGCGTTTCATGGAGCAATTCCTTGTTCGGGTCGTGGGCGCCAGGGCGTTATGGCCGGGCAGAGCGCTCGCCCTGCCACGCGCAGTAACAGCCCACCGCCATCGTGTGCGTGGCCTTGACCGGGCGCCCCTCGCTCAGGGCTTGCAGGATCGGCTCGATAAAGCTGTTGCTGGCATTGCAGGTGGCACCTTCGCTGTAAGGGCCGAAGTAGGCCAACTGGCCGCTGCGGTCCCAGATGGCGACCGCCGGGCTGGCGCTCAGGCGCTCGGCGCCGGGCAGGCTGTGCAGGGGTTTGATGGCGCCCAGGGTGGCGGGGAGCTGACCGCGGCTGCCGGGCTTTTGCAGCGAATAGAACTCGACGCCTTGGGGCGCGTAGTGAGCCAGCAGCTCGCTGAGGTGCTGCTGGTTGCCGACGTTGCACGGGCAAGCCGGGTCCCAGAAGTGCACCACGCGGATTGCCCCGGGGCCGGACAGCTCGGCGGGCAGGCTCAGGATGTCCCCGGCAAATACCGCGGTCTGCTCGCTGAAGGCGCGAATGTAGCGGCCCTGGAACCAGTCATAAGCGGCCCACAGCCCCACCGCGCAGATCAGCGCCAGCAGGCAGGCCAGCAGGGTTTTGGGCGTGGGCAGCGGCATGCAAAAGCTCCTTGAAGGCCGCGTAGCTTGCCATGCCTGACCTGACAGATGAATATCGATGGTCTATAAAGCCTGTTTTGCGCGACCGCGCCCTGTCTGGAAGCCCCTATGCCTGCCCCGTTTTCTCCCGATTCCTTGCGTGCCAGCCTGCAGCCGTTGGCCGCCGGGCAGCCGCTATCGAGTGAGGCGCTGGCGTACCAGCGTTTTTACGGGCTGGATTTCCCTCACCGCACGCCAGCTCCCAAGCGCCAGCTGGGGTGCTTCAGTGCGGGCGGCTATCAACTGGTCAGCCAGGTGTGGTGGCCCGACTCGCCGCCCGTGGCAACGCTGTTTGTGATTCACGGTTTTTACGACCATATGGGGCTGTATCGACATGTGATCGAATGGGGGTTGAACCGCGGGTTTGTGGTGATTGCCTGCGACCTGCCAGGGCACGGCCTGTCCAGTGGCGAGCGGGCCAGCATCGACGATTTTGCACAGTATCAGGCGGTGTTGCAGGGGCTGTTTATCGAGGCGCAGTCGCTGCATCTGCCCCAGCCCTGGCACCTGTGCGGGCAAAGCACGGGGGGTGCAATTGTGCTCGATCATCTGTTGCGCTACGGCGAGCGCAGCCCGGCCCAGGGCCAGGCCATTCTGCTCTCGCCGCTGGTGCGGCCCAAAGACTGGGGCTGGTCAAAACTCAGCTACTACCTGCTGCGCCCGTTCGTCAAAGGCATTGCCCGGCGTTTTAGCGAGAACTCCAACGACCCGGCTTTCTTGCCGTTCCTGCAAGCCGACCCGCTGCAACCGCTGCGTTTGCCCACGGCCTGGGTGGGCGCGCTGGCGCGCTGGATCCCGCGAATAGAGAACGCGTCGCCGAGTGCGCGTCAGCCATTGGTGGTTCAGGGCCAGGCCGATAAAACCGTGGATTGGCAACATAACCTTGAAGTGCTCAAAACCCGGTTCAATCAGCCCCGGGTGCTGTTGTTGCCTGAAGCGCGGCACCACCTGGCGAATGAAACGGCCGCAATACGCGAGCAGTATTTCGGCTTTCTGGACCAGTATCTCTGAGACTGACTCTTGCTGCAGGCGCTGGCTTGCCTGCGATGCCATCGCGAGCAAGCCCGCTCCCACATGGGCACCGTAGATTTATGGGTTCAGGTTTGCAGTACTTTGCCCCACCGCCAATCCAGCGCGAACTGCAGCCAGAGCAGCCTGATAATAGATCTTGCCGTCAGGCGACTGGGCGAAGGTGACGAACTCTTCCAGTTCCGGGTCAGACAGGTCGCGATACACATAGAGCAAGGTGTTATCCAGCTCACCGCCGATCTGGTCCATGAGGCGCTGGCGCTGGCTGTTCAACATGCTTTGCGCTTGCCCGCCGCCCAGTAGCCCCGGGATCATCGAACTCAAGCTGTCTGCGGCAACACCGGCAATTGCCAGGCTGACCTCGGCCCCGGCTTCCCGCGCAGGCAGTGCGCGGGACAAATGATTGATCAACAACTGGCGGGTGGCGTCAGCCTCCATGCGCGGCAGGCCCTGGGCGTGCTGGGCCAATTGGTCGCGGCGGGTGGCCAGCAACTCGGCAGAGACAATCTTGCCGCCCAGGGGCGAGCGAAAAAACATCAAGGCCGGCTTTGGGTCAGGCAAGTTGCTGCGCATCTGGTCCCTGGCCCGCTTGTCCATCGCCGCAGCTTCAAAGCGCTGGTTGCTGTTATTGACCAGCGCCTGATAGACCGCAGGCGGCAAATTGTTGCGGTAGCGTTCCTGGGCAGCGCTCAGTGCGTCATTGAAGTGCGCACGTTGTTGTGGCCAGCCGGCGACCGTAAACAGATCATCGAGGTTGTCTGCCCATGCGGGTAACGTACAAAACATCATTAACAGTAAAAACAAGCGGTGCATGAGGGGCTCCTGTCTGCAGGGCGCTATTGTCCGGGTGTGGCGTAGGACTTGTCGAGAATTCCTCTCGCTCTTGTAGGCTTAAAATGCCCAAGTGTTTTTTTTCGACGTTGGCAGCCAGACGGAGCTGTCAGATTTTGAGGCGGCTCGATACTATGCGCGCCATGCACATACCCTCTGATCACCCGCTGTTGCTACGCATCGTCGACGACCTGTATACGCAGGGATGGTCACAGCAAACTATCTTCCTGCCCGAGGCTCTGACCCTCGAACTGGCGGCTGAGTGCCATAAACGTTCTGCCGAGGGTGAACTGACCCCGGCAGCGGTAGGGCGCGGCGTGACGCAGGAGGTCCGCGAAGGTATTCGCGGGGACCATATTCAATGGTTGGAGCCGGGTGAGGCTTTGGCCTGCGACAGTTACCTGGGGTTGATGGAAAGCCTGCGAATCGCCATGAATCGCAGGCTTTTTTTGGGCCTGGAGGACTTTGAAAGCCACTTTGCCCTGTACCCGCCGGGGGCTTTCTACCTCAAGCATCTGGACCGTTTCCGTGATGATGACCGGCGCATGGTTTCGGCCGTGGTCTATCTCAACCAGGGCTGGCTGCCTGAGCACGGTGGGCATTTGCGCATGTACCTGGACGGCAATGTCGACTATGACGTGTTGCCAACGGGTGGTTGCCTTGTAGTATTTCTTTCGGGCGAAATCCCCCACGAAGTCATGCCTGCGACTCGTGACCGCCTGTCGTTGACCGGCTGGTTCCGCCGTCGCGCCACCGAGGTGTTTGTATGAGCCCCAAAGTATTGGTCAGCCGTTGCCTGCTGGGCCACCGTGTGCGTTACGACGGCGGCGCCAGCGGCCCCTATGCACAACTGGCGCAATGGCAGGCCGAAGGCCGGGTGATTGCCCTGTGCCCGGAAGTCGCGGGCGGCTTGCCCACGCCGCGCGCCGCAGCAGAAATCCCTGGTGGCCAGGGCGTCGAAGTGCTCGCGGGCAAGGCTGCGGTCATCACCACCGAAGGCGAGGACGTGACCGAGGCGTTTGTATCCGGGGCGCGCCAGGCACTGGCGCTGGTTGAGCGTCATGGCATCCGCCTTGCTATTCTCAAGGCCAACAGCCCGTCCTGCGGCAACCGGCTAACCTATGACGGCAGCTTTAGTGGGGTAAAAGTCGAAGGGCAAGGCGTAACTGCGGCCTTGTTGACCCGTGCCGGGGTACAGGTATTCAGTGAACTGGAGCTGGAAGAAGCGGCCAAAGCACTGGGTATTTTGACGGAGAAATGACTTCAGGTAACATCCGCTACCACTTTTGCCCAGGGATACAACGATGACTGACAAGCCTAAACCACAGGCCTCGGCCGCGGCCGAAAGTGCCGACACAGCACTGCACCATATCGTTGATGGCTTTTTGCACTTTCATCACGAAATCTTCCCTGAACAAGAAGCTTTTTTCAAAAAACTCGCCACGGCGCAAAACCCGCGGGCGATGTTTATCGCCTGCGCCGATTCGCGCATCGTGCCGGAGCTGATCACCCAGAGCGCACCGGGTGACCTGTTCGTGACCCGTAACGTGGGCAACGTTGTACCGCCTTACGGCCAGATGAACGGTGGTGTTTCCACGGCCATCGAGTACGCAGTCCTGGCACTTGGTGTGCAGCACATCATCATTTGCGGGCATTCCGATTGTGGCGCGATGCGCGCCGTGCTCAACCCCGCCAGCCTGAAAAAAATGCCGACGGTAAAAGCCTGGTTGCACCATGTGGAAGTGGCCAAGACGATGGTGCAGGACAACTGCAACTGCGCGAATGAATCGGAAAGCATGCATGTGCTGACCGAAGAAAACGTGATCGCCCAACTGCAGCATTTGCGCACCCACCCGTCGGTGGCGTCACGCATGGCCAACGGGCATCTGTTTATTCATGGCTGGGTGTACGACATCGAAACCAGCGCCATCAAGGCCTACGATGCCGACAAGGGCGCCTTCCTGCCGCTGGACGGCACCAGCCCGATCCCGAGCGCGACGCCCAAAGCGCGGTTTTAAGCGGCATGATCGGTGGGAGCGGGCTTGCTCGCGATGGCTTCAGCACGGTCTGTCAGTTAAACCTCAGCGACTGCTTCGCAGGCAAGCCAGCTCCCACAAAAAGCCTGCAAAAATCTTACAACGCCAGGCCAACGCCCAATTGCTTGGACAGGCACGGCCAGCGCTTCCAGGCAGCGCCGGTCTCGGGGCTGGTCAGGCGCTCGCGGTAGGCCTCGACCGACTCCAGGGCAAAGCTCTCTTCGTTGAGCATCATGTCAACGGCGTGATGCACGGCGGCGTCCAGCTGGTTGGCGAAGTCTTCGCCGATCAACTGGTGGGCAATCAGGTTGGCCACGGTCATGTCCAGCGGTATCAGCGGCTGCTGGAAGTGCTTGATATAAAGATCGTTGACCTCTTCAACCAGGCGGTGCGCCAGGTAAGCCTCGTCCAGCAAACCCTCCAGCCCTTCGTGGCCATCGAGCAGCGGCAGTGGCTGGGCAAAAAACTGCTCGGCGATTTTCAGGATCGGCGTGATCTGCGATTCGATACCGGCCTCGCGAGCGACCTCATTGGCCGCATCAAGCAAGTCGGGCACCTGGTCGATATAGGCGCTGACAAAACGCGTCATCACCACATTACGGTCGACTTCAGGCAGTTGGATTGCAGTGTGAAGGTGTGGCAATTGAGCGGCCAGATGCTTGGCGAGCAGGCCCGTGCTGGCCTCATGCTCTTGGGCACGCGAGATCTGCACGCGGATGGCGGCGGTGTTCATGGGAACTCCAGGGGGGGTGTCAGGCAGGGAGGTACTTTAAAAGTAGCCCTCTCAAGTCAAGGAGAGGGCTTTTTCAGGGGGAGTATTGTTATTCATTTTATGACCGGGCAGTGAGTGCCATTTGTCGATGCCCCCTTATTTCATTGTTTTGGCCCCTCGTATGGCGGGGTTGGGCCGGGTGTCTATACTCGTTTTTGTAACCGTTATTTGATGACGCCCGACTGCTTGAGCAGACGAGGCTCGGCGGTAAGAGACAGCTGGTTTGAACACCGCCCCCTTGTAGCGCTGCCCGTGTACCGATGCAGACCGGCGCAATAACAAGAAAAACAAAGGGGAACACCGCGATGCGACATCCACACCTATGGATGGGCCTGCTGTTGTGGTCAGTGTTCGGCCAGGCACAAGCGGCCTGGACCGTGAATATGGCGCCGGGTGCGACCGAAGTCAGCCACGCGGTCTTCAACCTGCACATGACCATCTTCTGGATCTGTGTGGTGATCGGCATCATCGTCTTCGGGGCCATGTTCTGGTCGATGATCGTTCACCGGCGCTCCACCGGCCAGCAAGCGGCCAAGTTTCATGAAAGCACCAAAGTCGAAATCCTGTGGACGATCATCCCCCTGCTGATCCTGATCGTCATGGCCGTGCCCGCGACCCGTACCCTGATCCATATCTACGACACCAGTGAGTCGGACGTCGATATCCAGATCACCGGCTATCAGTGGAAATGGCATTACAAATACCTGGGCCAGGACGTCGAGTTCTTCAGCAACCTGGCCACCCCCGCTGATCAAATCCATAACCAGGCCCCCAAGGGCGAGCATTACCTGCTTGAAGTCGATGAGCCGCTGGTGTTGCCCATTGGCGCCAAGGTGCGGTTTTTGGTGACGTCGGCCGACGTGATCCACTCCTGGTGGGTGCCGGCCTTCGCGGTCAAGCGTGACGCCATCCCCGGTTTTATCAACGAAGCCTGGACCCGCGTCGAGAAGCCCGGCATCTATCGCGGCCAATGCGCCGAGCTGTGCGGCAAGGACCACGGTTTCATGCCGATTGTGGTCGATGTCAAAACCAGGGCCGATTACGACACCTGGCTAACCGAACGCAAGGCCCAGGCGGCGCAACTCAAGGAGTTGACCAGCAAGGAGTGGACCCTCGACGAACTGGTGGCCCGTGGCGACAAGGTCTACCACACCACTTGCGTGGCCTGTCACCAGGCCCAGGGCCAGGGCCTGCCGCCGATGTTCCCGGCACTCAAGGGGTCGCCGATTGCCACCGGGCCTGCCGCCGATCACCTGCACCGGGTGTTCTTCGGCAAGCCGGGCACGGCAATGGCCGCGTTTGGCAAGCAACTGTCGGAAGTCGACATCGCTGCGGTCGTGACCTACGAGCGCAACGCCTGGGGCAACAACAAGGGCGACATGGTGACGCCAAAAGACGTATTGGCGCTCAAACAGGCGCAAGGCAAATGAGCCGCTCAAGAGTGTGCCCACGCAACGGTCGGGGGCACTGTGCCGCCGGCTTCTTGGTCCAGCTGTTTGCAGGAGTCAGGACATGAGTGCTGTTATCGATGACCACGGCCATGCAGACGGCCAGGCTCACGGCCCGGCCAAAGGCCTGATGCGCTGGGTATTGACCACCAACCACAAGGACATCGGCACCTTGTACCTGTGGTTCAGCTTCTGCATGTTTTTGCTCGGTGGCTCGTTTGCGATGGTGATCCGCGCCGAGCTGTTCCAGCCCGGCCTGCAGATCGTGGCCCCGGCCTTCTTCAACCAGATGACCACCATGCACGGGCTGATCATGGTCTTTGGCGCGGTGATGCCGGCGTTTGTCGGCCTGGCCAACTGGATGATCCCGTTGATGATCGGCGCGCCGGACATGGCCCTGCCGCGCATGAACAACTTCAGCTTCTGGCTGTTGCCCGCGGCGTTCCTGCTGCTGGTTTCAACACTGTTCACCGCCGGGGGCGGACCCAACTTCGGCTGGACGTTCTACGCCCCGCTGTCCACCACCTATGCACCCGAAAGCATGACTTACTTTATTTTTGCCATTCATTTGATGGGCATCAGTTCAATCATGGGGGCCATCAACGTGATCGCCACCATTCTTAATTTGCGCGCCCCCGGCATGACCCTGATGAAAATGCCGCTGTTTGTCTGGACCTGGCTGATCACCGCCTTCCTGCTGATTGCGGTGATGCCGGTACTGGCGGGCGTGGTGACCATGATGTTGATGGACATTCACTTCGGCACCAGTTTTTTCAGCGCCGCGGGTGGTGGTGATCCGGTGCTGTTCCAGCATGTGTTCTGGTTTTTCGGCCATCCCGAGGTGTACATCATGATCCTGCCGGCTTTCGGCGCCGTCAGCTCGATCATCCCGACCTTCTCGCGCAAGCCGCTGTTTGGCTACACCTCAATGGTCTACGCCACGGCCAGCATCGCCTTCCTGTCGTTTATCGTGTGGGCGCACCACATGTTTGTGGTGGGCATTCCGCTGGTGGGCGAGCTGTTCTTTATGTACGCCACGCTGTTGATCGCGGTGCCGACGGGGGTCAAGGTGTTCAACTGGGCCAGCACCATGTGGCAAGGCTCGCTGACCTTTGAAACGCCGATGCTGTTCGCCGTGGCCTTTGTGATTTTGTTCACCATCGGCGGGTTTTCCGGGTTGATGCTGGCCATTGCCCCGGCCGATTTCCAGTACCACGACACCTATTTTGTGGTGGCGCATTTCCACTATGTGCTGGTGCCGGGGGCGATTTTCGGGATCTTTGCTTCGACCTACTACTGGCTGCCGAAATGGACCGGCCACATGTATGACGAAACGCTGGGCAGGCTGCACTTCTGGCTGTCATTCGTGGGTATGAACCTGACGTTTTTTCCGATGCACTTTGTGGGGTTGGCGGGCATGCCGCGGCGAATTCCGGACTACAACCTGCAATTTGCCGATTTCAACATGGTGTCGTCGATTGGCGGGTTCATGTTTGGCACCACGCAGCTTTTGTTCCTGTTTATCGTCATCAAATGCATTCGCGGCGGCCCGCCTGCGCTGGCCAAGCCGTGGGACGGCGCCGAAGGTCTGGAATGGAGCGTGCCTTCGCCCGCGCCGTACCACACCTTTACCACGCCGCCGGAAATTAAATGAACGGCTCACATGAAACTCGTGTAGCCGCTGCCGCAGGCTGCGATCGACCGCGAAGCGGGCGCGCTTTCAAGCAACGTCCTGCGGCCGTTATCGCAGCCTGCGGCAGCGACTACAGGTGTGGAGTGCACTGATGAACAACTCAACCCCCATCAAACGCCTGGTGCTGCGCCTGTTGCTGATGGTGGTAGTGATGTTTGCCTTTGGCTTTGCCCTGGTGCCGATTTACGACGTGATGTGCAAGGCCTTCGGCATCAACGGCAAGACCGCCGGGCAATATGAGGGCGAGCAGGTGGTAGACCCGAGCCGTCAGGTGCGGGTGCAGTTTTTGTCCACCAACGCCATCGACATGGTGTGGGACTTCTACCCCAAGGGGGATCAGTTGGTGGTCAACCCGGGGGCGGTCAATGAGATGGTCTTTGTCGCCTACAACCCCACCGACCACCCCATGTCGGCGCAAGCGGTGCCGAGCATTTCTCCCGCCGAAGCCGCTCAGTATTTTCACAAAACCGAGTGTTTTTGCTTTACCCAACAGGTGCTGCAACCGGGTGAACGGATCGAAATGCCGATGCGCTTCATTGTCGATCGGGCCATGCCCAAGGATGTTAAACACCTGACGCTGGCTTACACGCTGTTCGATATCACCGCTCGCCATCCGCCCGTCGCCGCTGTCGCCGGCAAGGACGCTGACCAGCCTTCCCGATAGGAGAACGCCCCATGGCAACTCACGATCAGTACTACGTCCCGGCACAGAGCAAGTGGCCGATCATTGCCACTATCGGCTTGCTGGTCACGGTGTATGGCCTGGGCACATGGTTTAACGATCTTAAGGCGGCGCGGCCTGAGTCCCACGGGCCGCTGATCTTCTTCGTCGGTGGCTTGATTGTGGCCTACATGATGTTCGGCTGGTTTGGCGCCGTGATCAAAGAGAGCCGCGCCGGGCTCTACAGCTCACAACTGGACCGCTCGTTTCGCTGGGGCATGACCTGGTTTATTTTTTCCGAGGTGATGTTCTTTCTCGCCTTTTTTGGTGCCCTGTTTTATGTGCGTCACTTTGCTGGCCCGTGGCTGGGCGGTGAAGGCAGCAAGGCGGTGGCACACATGCTGTGGCCCGACTTTCAGTTCGCCTGGCCGCTGCTGCACACCCCCGACCCTGCCCTGTACCCGCCACCCAAGGGCACCATCAGCCCCTGGGGCCTGCCGCTGCTCAACACCGTACTGTTGGTCAGTTCCAGTATCACCCTGACCATCGCCCACCACGCGCTGAACAAGGGCCATCGCGGCGCGCTGAAGTTCTGGCTGGGGTTGACGGTGTTGCTGGGGGCCGGGTTTCTGGGGTTCCAGGCCGAGGAGTACGTCCACGCCTACAAAGAGCTGGGCCTGACCCTGGGCTCGGGGATCTATGGCGCGACATTCTTTATGCTCACCGGCTTTCACGGCGCCCACGTCACCATCGGCGCACTGATCTTGTTGATCATGCTGATTCGCATCGTGCGCGGGCATTTCAATGCCGAGCATCAGTTCGGCTTTCAGGCCGCGACCTGGTACTGGCACTTTGTAGACGTGGTGTGGCTCGGTCTGTTCTTGTTTGTTTATGTGCTATGACTCACTTTCGCCCCGGTATCGCGCCCACCCTCATGGTGCTGGCAGTGTTGCCACTGCTGGTGTTTCTGGGCTTCTGGCAGTTGGGCCGCGCAGAGCAAAAACGCGTATTGCTCGACAACTACGCCGAACGCAAGGTGGCCGCACCGGTAGCAGTCGGGCAATTGCTCGGGCTTGCCGACCCGGCCTTTCGCCGCGTGCAGTTGCGCGGCCATTTCGACGGGCAACACAGCCTGTTGCTGGACAACCGCGTGCGTGACGGCCAGGTCGGCGTCGAGTTGCTGCAACCGTTTCAGGATCAGGCCAGCGGCCAGTGGCTGTTGCTCAACCGCGGCTGGTTGCCGTGGCCAAGCCGCCGCACCCCGCCGCAGTTCAGCACCCCCGGGCAAATCCTGGATATTCAGGCCTGGGTCTATGAGTCGCCGGGCACGCCCTTCCAGCTACACGCCGACCCGCTAAACGCCCCCTGGCCTCGGCTGGTGACGGCCGTCATGCCCGCCAAACTGTGGGCCGAACTGGGCCGTGAAGGCTTTGCCGACGAAGTGCGCATCGCCCCCGGCCCGGCGGCGTATCAGGCCGACTGGCCGCTGATTGCCACGGGCATGGGCCCGGAAAAACACACCGCCTATGCCGTGCAATGGTTCGCAATGGCACTGGCGTTGCTCGGCCTCTATCTGTACCTCGGTTGGCACACAGCACAGGAGAAACGCCATGGGAACGGCCATCAATCCGCCTGACTCCGCGCCCGCGCCGTCGCCGGTTACACGCCGGCGCGGGCGGTTGCAGCTGGTCCTTATTTTGCTGCTCACCGTCGGCCCGATGGTGCTGGCCACGGGCATGTACAAACTCAAGTTCTGGCTGCCCGAAAGCCGCAGCTACCACGGCGAGTTGCTCGGCAACGGGCAAAGCCGCGCCGCCCTTGGGGTGACGGCTGATGAACAACGCTGGCAACTGCTGGTGACCGCGCCACAAGCCTGCGCGGCGGACTGCCAGCAACTGGTGTACCTGGCCCGGCAACTGCAAATTGGCCTGGGCCGCGATGCCTCCCGCGCCAGCCACGCCCTGGCGGCCGCACAACCGGTGGATGCCGCCTACGCCGCGACACTGCAACTCGAGTACCCGCAATTGCAGCGCTACACCCTGGATCTGCCGACTTATACACAGGGCGCCGAGGGCAACGGTGCGGCGCAACTGTGGATCATCGACCCCCACGGCAATCTGGTGCTGCGCTACGGCCCCGGAGTGGTCGGCAAGGACGTGCTCAACGACCTGCGCCTGCTGCTGAAGCTGTCCAATATCGGATAGAGGGCTATGTCATGGCCAAAGCCGGATTTCGTCTTGCCCTGCTTGCCACCCTGCTGGCGCTGGTGGTGGTGCTGCTCGGTGCCTATACCCGCCTGACCCACGCCGGGCTCGGCTGCCCGGACTGGCCCGGCTGCTACGGGTTTATCAGCGTGCCCAAGAGTGAGGCGCAACTGGCCCATGCCGAGCTGCATTTTCCCGATACCCCGGTGGAAGCCGACAAGGGCTGGAGCGAGATGACCCACCGTTATTTCGCCGGCTCCCTGGGCCTGTTGATCGTGTTGCTGGCGGCCCGGGCCTGGCGGCAGCGGCACTTGCCCGATCAGCCGCTCAAGCTGCCACTGTTTATCTTGCTGGTGGTGATCGCCCAGGCCGCGTTTGGCATGTGGACGGTGACCCTCAAGCTGTGGCCGCAGGTGGTTACGGGGCATTTACTGGGCGGCTTCGCGACCTTGAGCCTGCTGTTCTTGCTGACGTTGCGCTTATCTGGCGTATTGCCCGCGCTGGCAGTGCCGCGGCGCCTGCAGCGCTGGGCCACCGCCGGGCTGGTGCTGGCGATCCTGCAGATCGCGCTGGGGGGCTGGGTCAGTTCCAACTACGCCGCCGTAGCCTGTGTTGATGTACCGACCTGTCATGGCCAATGGTGGCCTGAGGCCGATTTCGCCAATGGCTTTCATCTGACCCAGCACATCGGCCCCAACTACCTGGGCGGGCAACTGGACAGCGAGGCCCGCACGGCGATTCACCTCACCCATCGTTTGGGCGCCGTGCTGCTGACCGGGGTGTTGCTGGGCCTGGCGTGGCAGTTGCGCAAGGTCGGCATGACCCGGTTGGCGGGGTTGCTGCTGGTGGCGCTGGCAGCGCAGATCAGCCTGGGCCTGAGCAATGTACTGTTGGGGTTACCACTGGCCGTGGCGGTGGCCCACAACGCCGGGGGCGCGGCGTTGCTGCTGACCCTGGTGCTGGTCAATTACCACACGCGTACAGTCCTGGTGCGGGTCAAGGCCCCGCGCTTTGCCCGCTGGAGCTACAGCCTTAAAGGAGAGCAGCCGTGGCGACCGTAATGGGCGAGCACGTACAGCGGGCGTTGTGGCGCGATTATCTGGAGCTGACCAAGCCCAAAGTGCTGGCCCTGATGTTGATCACTTCGCTGATAGGCATGTTTCTCGCGACCCGCGCCGGCGTGCCCTGGCCCGTGCTGATCTTCGGCAATCTGGGTATTGGCCTGTGTGCCGGGGCCGCGGCGGTGGTCAATCATGTGGTGGACCGGCGCATTGACGCCGTCATGGCGCGTACCCACAAGCGCCCGCTGGCCCGGGGGCGGGTGTCACCGCTGGCTGCGCTGGCCTTCGCCCTGCTGCTGGCGCTGGCGGGCATGGCATTGCTGCTGGTATTTACCAACCCGCTGACGGCCTGGCTGACGCTGGCATCGTTGCTCGGCTATGCGGTGATCTACACCGGGTTTTTGAAGCGGGCCACGCCGCAGAATATCGTCATTGGCGGGCTGGCCGGGGCAGCACCACCACTGCTGGGCTGGGTGGCCGTCACCGGGCAGGTCACCGCCGAGCCGCTGCTGCTGGTGCTGATTATCTTCGCCTGGACCCCGCCGCATTTCTGGGCGCTGGCCATTTATCGCAAGGAGGAATACGCCAAGGCCGATATCCCGATGTTGCCGGTCACCCACGGCGAGCACTACACCAAGGTGCATATCCTGCTGTACACCTTAGTCCTGCTGGCAGTGAGCCTGCTGCCGTTTGTGATCCACATGAGCGGCTTGCTCTATCTGGGCTGTGCGCTAGGGTTGGGCGCACGCTTTCTGCATTGGGCGTGGGTGCTGTACCGTGGCACCCAGCCGCACGCGGCGATCAACACGTTCAAGTACTCTATCTACTACCTGTTCCTGCTGTTTATCGCGCTGCTTGTCGACCACTATCTGATGTTGAACCTATGACTAAAATTCAAAAAACCGTCTTTATTCTCGTTGCGCTAGTGGCGTTGGTCATGGGCCTGACGTTTAACAAAATGATGTCGGGCAAGAGCCAGGGTGACAACACGTCGCTGATCGATGCCGGGATCATCTTGCTGCCGCAAAGCCGCCAGTTGCCGGACGTGACGATGACCAACCAGGACGGTCAGCCGGTGGTGATGAATGAATTGAAAGGCAAGTGGAGCATGCTGTTTTTTGGCTACACCTTCTGCCCGGACATTTGCCCGACCACCCTCGCCCAGCTGCGCCAGATCAAAAGCGAGCTGCCCAAGCAGGTGCAGGACAAGCTGCAGATTGTACTGGTCAGCGTTGATCCCCATCGCGACACGCCGCAGCAGCTCAAGCAGTACCTGGGCTACTTTGACCCGCAGTTTGTGGGCCTGACGCCGGGCTCCATCGATGAGCTGCAAACATTGGCCAACGCGGTGAGCATCCCGTTTATTCCGGCCGATACCAGCAAGGCGAACTACACCGTGGATCACAGTGGCAATCTTGCGCTGATCGGCCCGGACGGCACTCAGCGAGGTTTTATCCGCGCACCGTTCAACAACCAGAAGATGGTTGCCCAGTTGCCGGGGTTGGTTGAGCGCAAGTAAGAGGGAGAGGGGCAGATTAATCTGTAGGAGCTGGCTTGCCTGCGATACAGGCGACACGGTCTCTCAGGAAAACCGCAATGATGCCATCGCGAGCAAGCCCGCTCCCACAGAGGGGCGGGTTTGCTCCGACAGTCGGTGTTAGAACGCCGGTACGATGGCGCCTTTGTACTTCTCAAGAATAAACGCTTTCACTTCCGGGGTGTGCAGGGCTGCAACCAGCTTTTGCATGTCAGCCGAGTCTTTGTCATCCGGGCGTGCAACCAGAATGTTCACGTAAGGCGAATCGCTGCCTTCGATGACCAGTGCGTCTTTTTCCGGGTTCAGCTTGGCTTCCAGCGCGTAGTTGGTGTTGATCAGCGCCAGATCAACCTGGGTCAGCACCCGTGGAATGGTGGCCGCTTCCAGCTCGCGGAACTTCAGGTTCTTGGGGTTGGCGGTAATGTCTTTGGGGGTCGACAGGATGTTGGTCTTGTCCTTGAGCGTAATCAGCCCGGCCTTATCCAGCAACAACAGCGCACGGCCGCCGTTAGTGGCGTCATTCGGGATCACCACGGTAGAACCGTCTTTGATTTCATCCAGCTTTTTGTACTTGCTCGAGTAAGCGCCCAGCGGCTCCAGGTGAACAGCGGCAACGCTGACCAAATGGGTGCCCTTGGCCTTGTTGAACTCATCCAGGTACGGCTGGTGCTGGAAGAAGTTGGCGTCCAGGCGCTTTTCAGCCACTTGTACGTTTGGCTGGATGTAGTCGGTGAACACCTTGACCTTGAGGTTGACGCCCTCCTTGGCCAGTGCAGGCTTCACGAATTCCAGGATCTCCGCGTGGGGCACCGGGGTGGCCGCAACCGACAGATCGCCCGCGTGGGCCGAGAACGCCGCAACAGCGGCCACAGCAGCAAATAACTTCTTCATCCAGCAACTCCTTGTGAATACCTGATCTCAGGTATCTGCCAGCCGGAGCTGGCGGTTACGTTTATAGAATCGGCTTGCGTTTACTTGCGCGAAAAGTGAACCACCAGCCTGTCGCCAAGGGTTTGCAGAATCTGCACCAGAATCAGCAACAGCACCACTGTGACGATCATCACGTCAGTCTGGAAGCGCTGGTAACCAAAGCGGATCGCCAGGTCACCCAGGCCACCGGCGCCGACCACACCGGCCATCGCGGTGTAGCTCACCAGGGTAATGGCGGTCACGGTGATCGCGGCGAAAATACCGGGGCGCGCCTCAGGCAACAGGGCACTGGTGATGATCTGACGGGTGCTGGCGCCCATCGCCTGGGTCGCCTCGATGATGCCACGGTCCACCTCACGCAAGGCGGTCTCCACCAGACGGGCGAAGAACGGCGTGGCACCGACCACCAGTGGCGGAATGGCGCCCGCCACGCCCAGCGAGGTACCGGTAATCAGCACCGTGAAAGGAATCATCACAATCAACAGGATGATAAATGGCAGCGAACGCAGAATGTTCACCGCCAGCGACAGAAAGGCGTACACGGCCTTTTGCTCAAACAGTTGGCGCGGGCTGCACAAAAACAGCAACACACCCAGCGGCAGGCCCAGCACGATGGTGAACAGCAGCGAACCGCCGAGCATCATCAAGGTGTCGCCGGTGGCCAGCCAGATTTCCAGCCAGTCGATATTGGAGAAAAAACTCAGGAAAGCGTCCATTAGCGCAGCACCTCCATATGAACGTCAGCGGCAACGAAGCGGGAAAACGCCGCTTCCATATCGCCACCGGTGATGGCGAGGGTCAGTTGCCCATAAGGGGTGTCTTTGATGCGGTCGATGCGACCGGCCAGGATGCTGTAGTCCACACCCGTTTCACGAGCGATGGTACCCAGCAAAGGTGCGTAGGTAGCTTCACCCTGGAAGGTCAGGCGCACGATGCGGCCAGGCACATGAGCGAAATCGTCGCGCTGCTCGCTCTCGTCAATCTGCTCGTCTTCCTGCACAAAACGCTTGGTGGTCGGGTGCTTGGGGTGCAGGAACACATCGGCCACCGGGCCTTGCTCGACGATCACACCTGCGTCCATCACGGCCACTTCGTCACACACACGACGGATCACATCCATCTCGTGGGTGATCAGCACGATGGTCAGCTTCAGCTCGCGGTTGATCTCGGCCAGCAGTTGCAGCACCGAGGCCGTGGTCTGCGGGTCGAGGGCGCTGGTGGCTTCGTCGCACAGCAGCACTTTGGGCTTGGTGGCCAGGGCACGGGCAATGCCCACGCGCTGTTTCTGGCCGCCCGACAGTTGCGCCGGGTATTTTTTGGCGTGATCTGACAGGCCCACGCGCTCGAGCAACTCAGCAACGCGCTTATCAATGGCACTGCGGGACAATTCACCTGCCAGTGTCAGAGGCATCGCGACGTTATCGGCCACGGTCTTGGAGGCCAGCAGGTTGAAGTGCTGGAAAATCATGCCGACCTGCTGACGGAAACGGCGCAGGCCGTTGGCGTCCATTGCGGTCACGTCTTCGTTATCGACGATGATCTGGCCGCCGCTCGGGGTTTCGAGGCGGTTAATCAGGCGCAGCAATGTACTTTTACCCGCACCGGAGTGGCCAATCAGGCCGAACACCTGGCCGCTCTCAACACGCAAACTGGTGGAGTGCAGCGCGGGAATGTCCTTACCGGCAACCCGGTAAGTTTTATGAACATTATGAAACTCAATCACGTAGCGAACCTTGTGGGCGCGTAAATAGAAGTACAGCGGTAAGCCGGGCGCGCATTTTAGCCTGTCCGTATAGATGCACTTAGCATTTATTTGCGCGCAAACCTTTGATTTGGCAATAAGACGACTAAAGGTCAGAAAAAAGGAACGACGGTAGAGGCCAGGCGTCAGTACTTAGGCAACTCGCATCCACCTCGGCGGTAATTGTCGACAAGGCCTGATGCACAGGGCTTCGCAAACAAGGAGTTTAGTCTGATGAGCAGCAAAAAACCGTCTTCCAACAAGAGCCAGATGGCCGGCACCGACACCCTGGATCGTGGCAACACCAACGTCAAATTGCAAAGCCTTGAAACCTTTCGCGATGACGCCACGGACCAGGCATTAAGAACCAACCAGGGGGTGAAGATTGCTGATAATCAAAACACCCTCAAGGCCGGTTCCCGCGGTCCGTCGTTGCTCGAAGACTTCATCATGCGCGAGAAAATCACGCATTTTGACCACGAGCGGATTCCCGAGCGCATCGTGCACGCGCGAGGCACCGGGGCGCATGGCTATTTTCAGGCTTACAAGTCCCACAGCGCCCTGACCAAGGCGGGCTTTCTGCAGGATCCGGGCAAGCAAACCCCCGTGTTTGTGCGTTTCTCCACCGTGCAAGGCCCGAGGGGCTCCGGGGATACAGTGCGTGACGTTCGCGGTTTTGCGGTCAAGTTTTTCACCGACGAAGGCAACTTCGATCTGGTAGGCAACAATATGCCGGTCTTTTTCATACAAGACGCGGTCAAGTTTCCTGACTTTGTTCATGCCGTAAAACCTGAGCCGCACAATGAAATCCCTACCGGGGGCTCGGCTCATGACACCTTCTGGGACTTTGTCTCACTAGTGCCGGAATCTGCTCACATGGTTATTTGGGCCATGTCCGACCGGGCCATTCCGAAAAGCCTGAGAAGCATGCAAGGCTTCGGCGTGCATACCTTTCGCTTTATCAACGCTGAAGGCCAGGCGAACTTCGTCAAGTTCCACTGGCGGCCGAGCGCAGGTACTTGCTGGCTGGTGTGGGACGAAGCGCAAAAGCTCGCAGGCAAAGACACTGACTTCCATCGCCGTGATCTGTGGGACGCCATCGAAACGGGCGATTACCCGGAGTGGGAATTCGGGGTGCAGATCATCCCGGAGGAAGACGAACACAAGTTCGATTTTGACATTCTTGACCCCACCAAGCTGATTCCCGAAGAACTGATACCCATCACGCCCTTGGGCAAAATGGTGCTCAACCGCAACCCGGACAATTTTTTCGCAGAAACCGAGCAGGTTGCGTTCTGCCCGGGGCATATCGTGCCGGGGATCGATTTTTCCAACGATCCGTTGCTGCAAGGGCGCCTGTTTTCCTACACAGACACGCAGATCAGCCGTCTTGGCGGGCCGAACTTTCATGAAATCCCGATCAACCGTCCGGTCGCGCCGTTCCACAACAACCAGCGCGATGCCCAGCACCGCAGCACGATCCACAAGGGCCGTGCGGCTTACGAACCCAACTCCATTGACGGGGGCTGGCCAAAAGAAACGCCACCCGCCGCCAGGGACGGCGGTTTCGAGAGCTACCCGGAGCGTATCGATGCCAACAAAATCCGTCAGCGCAGCGAGTCGTTCAGCGATCATTTCTCCCAGGCGCGGCTGTTTTTCAACAGCATGAGCAAACACGAGCAAGAGCACATCATCGCCGCCTACAGTTTCGAGTTGGGCAAGGTGGAGCGCGAGCATATCCGGGCGCGCCAAGTGGACGAAATCCTGGCCAATATCGATTTAGGCCTGGCCGGGCGCGTAGCGCAGAACCTGGGGTTGCCTGCGCCCAAGGCCGGCACAGTGGCCGAGCGCAAGACCAGTATCGCCAAGTCCCCGGCCTTGAGTCAGGCCAATCTGTTGCCGGGCAATATCAAAACCCGCAAGGTCGCGATTCTGGCCGCCAACGGGGTGGATGGCAAAGCGATCGATGCCCTGAAACAGGCGCTGGCCGCCGAGGGTGCCCACGGCAAATTACTGGGGCCGACCTCGGCACCGGTCAAGACAGCTGAAGGCAATTTGCTCGCAGTGGATGCCTCGATGGAAGGCTTGCCTTCAGTGGCGTTCGACGCAGTGTATGTGCCGGGCGGCGCAGCGTCGATCAAGGCCTTGAGCGGCGACGGCGTGGCTTTGCACTACCTGCTGGAAGCCTACAAGCACCTCAAGGCCATCGCCTTGCACGGCGAAGCCGGACAGCTGCTGGACGTGCTGCATTTGCAGGCGGATGAAGGGCTGCTGGTGATCAAGGAGGCCAAGGACCTGAAGGGCTTCTTTGCGGCAATCGGGCAACATCGTGTATGGGCGCGTGAGGCCAGGGCCAAGGCAATACCGGCCTAGTCATCAATAAAAAACCCGTAGCAGCCGGTGGCTACTACGGGTTTTTTTGTGCCCGGGCGATTTACTCCGCCTTGGCAGGGATCAGCACCATTTGTGCAGGCACATGGCGAATGATTTGACGTTCCAGCTTGAGGTCAAACCCGGGATCGAGCTTCTTGACCCGCTTGCTGATCAGTGTGGCCAGCCAGGGGTAGTCCGCGGTACGCGGCACCTGCAGGCTGACAGCACACTGGTAATTGACGATATCTTGCGCGATCAAATCCAGTTGATGGCGAAGTTTTGCAATATCGGCGATGTTCAGTGCAACGGTAGTGCTTTCGGCCGCCGGGTCGATCACCTTGGCTGGCGGTCGGGCTTCGGCAGCCTTGAGCGCCGCTTCGGCCTTGTCCAGCTCGGCCTTGCGGGCCTGGGTGATGGCGCTGTTGACGCCACCGGTCAGCGCAGGCGCCTTGGGCATCAACGCACGGGCACGGCTCAGGGCAGTGGCTGCAGCGTTGACATCACCCTTTTGCAGAACGATCTGGCTGCGTTGCAGGTAGGCCTCGGCCAGTTGGCGCTGGTACTGCACCAATTGCGGATCATCCGGGGTTTGAGCCTGCAAGGCACTCAGTTGGTCTTCGGCGGTCGCGAGTTCGCTGCTGGCCAGGTTTTGCTCCAGCTGTGCGATGGCCGTAGCGCGAGCGTCGGCGGCAGTAGTGTCGGCCGACGGCGTGCTTTGGCAGGCGCCCAGCAGCAAGGAAAATGCGGCCAGGAGCAAGTAACGGGAGTTGAACAGCTTCATTCCTGCGGCTCTCTAAGTGCGCAAAAAACAAGCAAGTCTACACCCCTCGACGGGGCAGAACAAAACTCAGCAAAAACAGTGCAGCGGCACACACCACAATCGACGGCCCTGCCGGCGTGTCCTTGAACCATGACAGTGCCAGGCCACCACACACGGCCAGTATGCCCAGCGCGCTGGCACCCAGTGCCATTTGCTCCGGAGAGCGGGCATGGCGCTGGGCCGCCGCCGCCGGAATGATCAGCAAGGACGTGATCAGCAGCACGCCAACGATTTTCATCGCCACGGCAATCACCACCGCGATCAACAGCATCAAGGCCAAGCGTAACGCCGCCACGGGCAGGCCTTCAACCATCGCCAGCTCTTCATGCACGGTAATCGCCAGCAATGGCCGCCACAGGGCAACCAGCAAGGCCAATACTGCCGCGCTGCCGCCCAGGATCCACATCAGGTCGGTTGGGCTGATGGCCAGCAGGTCACCAAACAAATACGCCATCAGGTCGATCCGCACTTCATGCATGAAGCTTAGTACGACCAGCCCGAGGGACAAGGTGCTGGGGGCGAGAATTCCGAGCAAAGTGTCGGATGCCAGCGACTGGCGCTGCTGCAGCGTAACCAGCAACACAGCCAGCAACAGGCAGCCTACAGTGACGGCAATAGTCGGGCTCACATCCAGCAAAAAGCCCATCGCCACGCCCAGCAAAGCCGCGTGTGACAAGGTGTCGCCAAAGTAGGCCATGCGGCGCCACACCACAAAGGACCCCAGAGGGCCTGCAACGATTGCCAGAGCCAGACCTGCCAGCAGGGCGTAAAGCAGAAAATCAGCCATGCTTGCAGCCTTCTCCATGTACATGAGTGTGTGCAGCCGGGGTGTCTTCACTGACCACCGCGCCATGCAAGTCATGGGCATGGTCGTGATGGTGGTGATAAATCGCCAGGCTTTGTGCATTTTTGCCAAACAGCTCAACAAAGGCCGGGTCGCCGCTCACCTGCTCAGGGTGCCCGGAGCAGCAGACGTGGCGGTTGAGGCACACCACCTGGTCGGTGGTGCTCATCACCAGATGCAAGTCGTGGGACACCATCAGCACGCCACAGCCGTGGCGGTCGCGCAAACGGGTGATCAGGGCATACAGCTCCGACTGGCCGGCCACGTCCACGCCCTGTACCGGCTCGTCGAGCACCAGCAATTGAGGTTTGCGCAGCAGTGCGCGGGCCAGCAGCACGCGCTGCATTTCCCCGCCGGACACGCTTTGCACCGGGCTGTCGATGACCTTTTCGGCGCCCACCTCCTTGAGTGCGTCAAGGGCCTGGGCACGGTCCACGCCGGGCACCAGACGCAAAAAGCGCAGCACCGACAGCGGCAACGTCGGGTCGACGTGCAATTTTTGCGGCATATAGCCCACCCGCAGCTTGGGCTTGCGCCAGACACTGCCGCGGGTAGGCTTGAGCAGGCCGAGCACGGCCTTGACCAGCGTGGTCTTGCCGGCGCCATTGGGGCCGATCAGGGTCACGATCTGGCCCGGTTCAACGCTCAACTCAATATTGTCGAGGACGTTTTGCCCGTCATACGTCACCGTGACGTGTTGCAGGCGAATCAATGCTGCGCTCATCAGGCCTCCCGGCAACCCGAACACAAACCGACCACTTCGACGGTCTGGCCTTCGACAGTAAAGCCGACATCGCGGGCGCTCTGCACAATCGCGTCGCTGATAGCTTTTTGCTCAAGCTCGATGGCCGCATGACAGTTGCGGCAAATCAGGAACTGGCCCTGGTGCGGATGTTCAGGGTGGCTGCAGCCGACGAAGGCATTGAGCGACGAAATACGATGCACCAGGCCATTATCGAGCAGGAAGTCCAGTGCCCGATAAACGGTCGGTGGCGCGGCGCGGCGGCCGTCCTGCTCGCTCAGCACCGCCAAAATGTCGTAGGCGCCCAGCGGCTTGTGGCTCTGCCACACCAGCTCCAGCACCCGACGACGCAATGCGGTCAGGCGCAGGCCCTTTTGTGCGCACAAGGTATCGGCCTCGGTCAGCGCACTGTGGACACAATGAGAGTGGTCATGGGGACGGCTGGCAAGCGGTGTAATAGGCATGGGCGGCGACGATTATTGAGAGAGACGTTATTATGTTACCTGTTTCAGCCCACATGAGTGCTCATCGTGCCCCGTTTTTTGTCTCTTTTTCTTGCTCTAAGCGCCAGTTTGCTTGTGATCAGCCCGGCCCGGGCCGAGGTCAACGTGCTGACCAGCATCAAACCCCTGCAACTGATTGCTGCTGCCGTGCAGGACGGCGTGGGGCATCCGGAGGTGCTTTTGCCGCCCAATGCCTCGCCGCATAACTATGCACTGCGCCCATCCGACGTACGGCGTGTGCAGTCGGCGGACCTGTTGTACTGGATCGGCCCGGACATGGAAGGGTTTCTGCCACGGGTGATCAAGGGCCGGACCCTGCCATCGGTGACGGTCCAGACCCTGCCGGGCTTGAAACTGCGTCATTTCGCCGAAGATAGCCATTCGCACGAAGAAGATGCCGCCGAACATGACCACGATCATCGCCCCGGCACCCTGGATGCGCATTTGTGGCTGGCACCGGACAATGCCCGGGTGATTGCGGCAAAAATGGCCGCTGACCTGAGCGAAAAAGACCCTGCCAACGCAGGCAAATACCAGAGCAACCTCAAGGCTTTCAATGAGCGCCTGGATGCCCTGGATGCGCGCCTCAAGCAGCGTATGGCCGGGATTGCCGGCAAGCCGTTCTTCGTGTTCCACGAAGGCTACGACTATTTTGAAAGTGCTTACGGCCTCAAGCACACCGGAACCTTCAGTGTGGCTTCGGAAGTGCAGCCGGGCGCCCAGCATGTAGCGGCCATGCGCAAGCGTTTGCAGGAAGTGGGCAAGACCTGTGTATTCAGCGACCCGCCGCTGCGTCCGCGCCTGGCGGACACCCTGACTGCCGGGTTGCCGGTCAAGTTGGCGGAACTGGATGCCCTGGGCGGCTACACCCCGGCGACAGCACAGGGGTATGAGCAGTTGTTGGAAAAGCTGGGCAACGACCTGGCGGGTTGCCTGGAGAGTTTGTAAACCAGCTCCGCTGGCATTGCGCTGTACTGCATGCCAGAACTTCTGTGGGAGCGGGCTTGCTCGCGATTGGATCGACGCGGTTGTTCAGATACACCGCGTCGCTACCATCGCGAGCAAGCCCGCTCCCACCGTTGATTTCAGCGTTTGTTACAACGCGAACGGCAGCTGTACGGTTACCGTCTGGCGCAAAGCCAGGCGCTTTTCGAACTCGCCCGGATCGTGAATCAGCACGTCCTGACCGGCAAAGGTCTGGGCTGCGATCAGGCGCGACAACCAGAACCGCACGCAGGCAATGCGCAGCATGGTCGGCCACAACTCGGCTTCAGCGGCAGTGAACGGGCGCAACGCGGCATAGGCGCCCAGCAGCGCACGGGCGCGAGGCGCGTCGATCTGGCCGTCTTCGTCGGCACACCAGTCATTCAGGGCAATGGCCACGTCGTACAGCATCGGGCCCGAACAGGCGTTGTAAAAGTCGATCAGCCCGGTCAGGTGAGTGCCTTCGAACATCGCGTTATCACGAAACAGATCGCCGTGCAGGTTGGCCCGGGGCAACGCCAGAATCTGTGCCTTGCGCTCGGTAATTTCCTGCAATGCCTTTTGCAGCAATTGTGCCGAATCAGGCGACAAACCGGCCATCAGGGCTGGCCCTTCTGTCAGCATCCAGTCCAGGCCGCGGTCGGTCTTGCGCTCCAGCACCTTGTGGCGGGTGGCGGTGTGCAAGTGGCCGAGCAAGTCACCCACCTGGGCGCAATGCTGGGCGTTGGCTTCACGAATATGCTTGCCCGCCAGGCGCGGCTGCAGCAGCGCCGGCTTGCCCTTGAGCTCGCGCAGGGCCTGGCCGTCAACGGTGCGCAAGGCGAAAGGCACCGGCAGATCGGCGTCATGCAGCACATCCAGCAGCTCGATAAAGAACGGCATTTCCTTGACCGGGCCGCGTTCAACCAGGGTCAGGACAAACTCACCCTGCTCCAGGCTGATGAAGTAGTTGGTATTTTCGCTGCCCGCAGCAATCCCCTGGAAATCGAGCAAACGCCCGAGTTCATAAGGCGCAAGGAAGGTTTCCAACTCGCTGCGAGTCAGTGGGGTGAATACAGACATGATTTAAATTGCCAGTACGGGCGCCGCCCCAGGCGGCGCCAATTAAAGTTAAGACGCTACTTCCATTCGAAGATTTTCCACGAAGGAATCAGCATATCCGGCTGGTCGGAACGGATGTAATTGGCATCAGTACCATCAGCGCGTACCAGGAAGTACGGTTTGCCCCCTTTTGGGGTGACCTTGATGGCGTACAGGAAACCGTTTTGACGGTACTCCTGAATGGTTTTATCGCCTTCCGTGCGAATGGTTACATCTGGATCGGCGGTGACTGCTTCATCTGCTGCGAAGGTTACCAGCGGAGTGAGTGCAAACAAACCGGTCAGCAACAGGCGATTGAGTGTGCGCATGATAACCTTGTCCCTTTGTCGTCATTGGTCCGGACATTCTAGCGCCGGACTCGCCGAAAAGGTTGATCCTGCTCATGAGCCAAGCTCCCCTCGTCCTGGTGGACGGTTCTTCATATCTGTACCGCGCCTTTCACGCGCTGCCGCCGCTGACTACGTCCAAGGGGCTGCCGACCGGCGCCGTAAAGGGCGTGTTGAACATGCTCAAAAGCCTGCGCAAGCAGTACCCGGACAGCCCGTTCGCGGTAGTTTTCGACGCCAAGGGCGGGACATTTCGCGATGACATGTACGCCGAGTACAAGGCCAATCGCCCGAGCATGCCCGATGACATGCGCGTACAAATCGAGCCCTTGCACGCCAGCGTGATCGCGCTGGGCTTCCCTTTGCTGTGCGTTGAAGGGGTCGAGGCGGATGATGTGATCGGCACGCTGGCACGCAGCAGTGCGGCAGCAGACCGACCAGTGGTCATCTCCACCGGTGACAAGGACATGGCCCAACTGGTCGATGGCCACATCACCCTGGTCAACACCATGACCGGCAGCGTGATGGACGTCGAAGGCGTCAAAGAGAAATTCGGCGTTTCGCCCGAGCAGATCATCGACTACCTCGCGTTGATGGGCGATTCGTCCGACAACATTCCAGGCGTACCGGGCATTGGTCCGAAGACTGCGTCCGGCTTGCTGGTGGGTGTAGGCGGTGGTTTGGTCGATCTGTACGAAAAGCTCGATATCGTGCCGACCCTGCCCATCCGTGGCGCCAAAAACTTGCCTGCCAAACTCGAAGAACACCGGGAAATGGCGTTTTTGTCCTATCAATTGGCGACGATCAAGATCGATGTGCCGCTGGATATCGGCCTGGAAGACTTGCACCTCAAGGCGCCTGACTGCGAAAAACTGATCGAGCTGTACACCGAGCTGGAGTTCAAAAGCTGGATTGCCGAGGTCGAGCGCGAGGCCAAGCGTGCTGGCCAGGTGATCGTACACGAAGCCCCCGAGGCGCCTGCCGAGGCCGAGCAGCAATACGAAACCATCCTCGATCAGGCGCGGTTTGACGTATGGCTGAAAAAGCTCAATGACGCCAAGCTGATTGCCTTTGACACCGAAACCACCGGCCTGGACGCGCAGCAAGCGCAGTTGGTGGGTTTGTCGTTCGCGGTCAAACCCGGCGAAGCGGCCTACATCCCGTTGACCCACTCCTATATGGGCGTGCCGGAGCAACTGGACCGCGACACCGTTTTGCGTGCCCTCAAGCCGCTGCTGGAAGACCCGAGCAAAGCCAAGGTCGGACAACACGCCAAGTACGACATGAATATTCTGGCCAACTGCGCCATCGGTGGTGATCAAGCGTGCGGGATCATGGTGCAGGGCGTTGCCTACGACACCATGCTGGAGTCCTATGTGCTCGACTCCACGGGCAGCCGCCACGATATGGACAGCCTGGCGCTCAAGTACCTGGGCCACACCACCACCAGCTTCCAGGACATTGCCGGCAAGGGCGTCAAGCAACTGACCTTTGACCAGATTTCCCTGGAGCAGGCCGGGCCGTATGCGGCCGAAGATGCCGATGTGACCTTGCGCCTGCACCATGTGCTGCACGAAAAACTGGCAGCCATCCCCAGCCTCAACAGCGTGCTGACGGACATCGAGATGCCGCTGGTGCCTGTATTGGCGCGCATTGAACGCCAGGGCGCGCTGGTGGATGCCAACCTGCTGGGCATCCAGAGTGTTGAACTGGGTGACAAGCTGGTTGCGCTTGAGCGTGAGGCTTTTGCCATTGCCGGTGAAGAATTCAACCTGAGCTCACCCAAGCAACTGGGTGTGATCCTGTACGAAAAACTCGGTTTGCCGATTATCAGCAAAACGGCCAAGGGCCAGCCTTCGACGGCCGAAGCCGTGCTGGCGGAGTTGGCCGAGCAGGACTTCCCGCTGCCCAAGGTGCTGATGCAGTACCGCTCGATGAGCAAGCTGAAGAGCACTTATACCGATCGCCTGCCGGAGCAGATCAACCCTCGTACTGGGCGGATTCATACGTCCTACCATCAGGCGGTGACGGCTACCGGGCGTTTGTCCTCCAGTGACCCGAACTTGCAGAACATTCCGATCCGTACTGCAGAAGGTCGCCGAATTCGTCAGGCATTCGTAGCCCCAAAAGGCTACAAACTGCTGGCGGCCGACTACTCGCAAATCGAACTACGGATCATGGCCCACCTGGCCAAGGACGAAGGCTTGCTGCATGCCTTCCGCAACAACCTGGACGTGCACAGCGCCACGGCCGCCGAGGTCTTCGGGGTTGAGCTGGCGGACGTGACTACCGACCAGCGGCGCAGTGCCAAGGCGATCAACTTCGGCCTGATCTACGGCATGAGCGCCTTTGGCCTGGCCAAACAGATTGGCGTCGATCGCAAACAGTCACAGGCCTATATCGACCGTTATTTCGCACGTTACCCGGGCGTGCTGGACTACATGGAGCGCACGCGCACCCAGGCTGCCGAGCAAGGCTATGTCGAGACCATTTTCGGTCGTCGCTTGTACCTGCCGGAAATCAACGCGAAAAACCCGGCCCTGCGCAAAGGTGCAGAACGCACGGCGATCAACGCCCCGATGCAGGGCACGGCGGCCGATATCATCAAGAAAGCGATGGTGGCTGTGGATAACTGGCTCAGCGCATCAGGCCTCGATGCCCGTGTCATCCTGCAAGTACACGATGAATTGGTGCTGGAAGTGCGCGAAGACCTGGTGGACCAGGTGCGTGATGAAGTACGGGTACACATGAGCGAAGCGGCGAAGCTGGATGTGCCGCTAGTGGTTGAAGTAGGCGTGGGCAACAACTGGGATGAAGCGCACTAAAGCGGGGATGTGGGAGCGGGCTTGCTCGCGATGCAGGCGACGCGGCCTGTCTAAATGGCCGCGTTGATGCCATCGCGAGCAAGCCCGCTCCCACACTAAAAATTTATTGCTGCTTCAGAGACCGGGCTTATTCCAAAGAGTTTTTAGGCTCCCGGAACTAAATCTGCCAACACCACTCAGATTTATTGAATGGGTGGTGAAGCCCTTCAAAGCTCCTAATGTTGTGTTAAGTGTTGGCAGATATCTGAACCACGCCCTAGCGGTTCAGTACTTGAACCCCGGACCTCCTTCCCCCCATGCGAAGTCCGGGTTTTTTTTTGCCTGCGATGTGTTACTCGTCAGCCTCGACCAGCTCTTCGCCTTTGTTCGGCAGTTCCATCCAGCGCGCCAGCACGGTGTACGCCTCTTCCAGGCCCATGCGCTTGGGCGTGGAGAACAACTGGATGGTGACGGCATCGCCCCATTGCTTGCGAATATCCGACTGGATTTTAAGCAATGTATTTTTTGCAGCGCCGTACGTCAGTTTGTCGGCTTTGGTCAGCAAAATATGCATCGGCATGCCGCTGGACACGGTCCAGTCCAGCATCAAAAGGTCGAAATCGGTCATTGGATGACGGATATCCATCATCAAGATCACGCCTTTAAGGCTTTCACGGCTGCCGAAATACGCCTCAAGGTGACGCTGCCAGTGCAATTTCAGCGGGATCGGCACCTTGGCATAACCGTAACCCGGCAGGTCGACCAGACGACGTTCTTCGTCCAGTTTGAAGAAGTTCAGCAGTTGGGTACGGCCCGGAGTTTTCGACGTGCGCGCCAGGCTGGCGTGGGTCAAAGTGTTGAGGGCACTGGACTTGCCGGCGTTGGAGCGCCCGGCAAACGCGACTTCGTAGCCTTCGTCATCGGGGCATTGATCGACTTTGGCAGCGCTGAGCATGAAGGTGGCCTGTTGGCACAGACCGAGAATGGGGTTCTTGAGTTGCATGGGATTTCCGATGTGAGCGGCGTCAGGAATGGACGCGGCGAGCGTGTCGTTTCCGTTTCAGTGACGCCAGTATATAATGCCGCAGATTTTGTGTGCGCTTTGTCCCAGCGTAGGATGAAGAACACGGGAGCGAAAAACCCAGGTTGCGCATTAGAACGCAGCAGGCTCCCAACCCTGAAAAGGTCGTTTTATGACTGCTGGTGCCGGTGTCTTGATGCCACGTTACAGCATTCAGGCTACACAGGATCCGGAAGCCGTGTACAACCGCGTTTGTATTGTCTGCCATGCAGGTCAGCTTATCGGCCAAGGTTAGAGCAAGGTATGGAGGCGCTGGTGCAACACGTGACCCAGGGTTTCAAGGCGATGCCGCCGCGTGGTTTGTGCATGGACTGCAGTGTCGAGGATCACCGAACTGTCCTACAGTGGATAAGCGAGTGAGCCCGGCCCAGAACTCTTTAACCCTTAGCCGTAGTTGGATTAGCTGATGAACAAATTACTCGTGAGTCTGCTGTTGACCTTGGGCGTCAGCGGTATTGCCCAGGCTGCAGGCGCCGTTGTGGTAGGTGATGCTGCTGCAGGTCAGGCAAAAACCGCTGTATGTGGCGCTTGTCACGGTCCGGACGGCAATAGCATGGCCCCAAACTTCCCCAAGCTGGCCGGGCAAGGTGATCGTTACCTGCTCAAGCAGTTGCATGAAATCAAGGACGGCAAGCGTCAGGTGCTGGAAATGACCGGCCTGCTGGCGAACCTGAACGATCAGGACCTTGCCGACATCGCTGCCTACTACTCCAGCCAGAAAGGCTCGGTCGGCGCTGCTGACCCGGCACTGGTTGCCCAGGGTGAAGCCCTGTTCCGTGGTGGCAACCTTGAGAAAGGCATGCCTGCGTGCATCGGCTGCCACTCGCCAGACGGCCAGGGCCTTGCCGCTGCCGGCTTCCCGCACCTGGGCGGCCAACATGCCAGCTATATCGAGAAACAGCTGACAGACTTCCGCGAAGGCGATCGTACCAACGATGGCGACTCGATGATCATGCGCGGCATCGCGGCCAAAATGAGCAACAAGGACATCAAAGCGCTGGCCAGCTATATTCAAGGCCTGCACTAAGGTCAGCACGGTCGGCGGGGCCGGGTCTTGAAACCCGTGGCCACGTTAACGATCGTTTAATCCTTGAATGTGAACCTCAAAGGGCAGCTTCGGCTGCCCTTTTGCATAGCGTCTACAGTTACACTATCGAACTCAAGCCAGCATGGACCTGTCTGAATACAGGTCACGTTGATATGACCTTATCTGTCCAGGAGTAAAGCATGCGTAATCTGATTCTCAGCGCCGCTCTCGTCAGTGCCAGCCTGTTTGGCATGACCGCTCAAGCTGCCGAGCCGCTTGAAGCGGGCAAACAATATGTAGAGCTGAGCAGCGCCGTTCCGGTTGCCGTGCCTGGCAAGATCGAAGTCGTCGAACTGTTCTGGTATGGCTGCCCGCATTGCTTCGCCTTCGAGCCAACCATCAACCCGTGGGCAGAAAAACTGCCGGCCGACGTGAGCTTCGTACGTATCCCTGCCATGTTTGGCGGGATCTGGAATGTTCATGGCCAATTGTTCATCACCCTTGAAGCAATGGGCGTTGAAAACAAGGTTCACAAAGCCGTGTTCCAGGCCATCCACGACGGCAAGAAGCTGGCTACCCCAGAGGAAATGGCTGATTTCCTGGCCGGTGAAGGCATCGACAAAGACAAGTTCCTGAGCACTTACAACTCGTTCGCCGTCAAAGGCAAGGTTGAAGACGCCAAGAAAAAGGCCCAGGCCTATCAAATCTCCGGTGTACCGACGATGGTCGTCAACGGCAAATACCGCTTCGACCTGGGCACTGCCGGTGGCCCTGAAGGCGCTTTGAGCGTGGCTGACCAGCTGATCGCCAAAGAGCGTGCAGCGGGCGCAAAAAACTAAGCGGCGCCCTCGCCCATGCTCCGCTGGAAAGGCGAGCGAACCGTTGGTCTGCATGAGCCGCAGATCAACGAAGATCATCTGGCGTCCTGCGGGATGCCGGATGATCGGCGTTTACGACTGCTCAGTTTCAATATCCAGGTGGGTAACAGCACCCAGGGTTACCGGCATTACCTGACCCGCAGCTGGCAGCATGTACTGCCTCACAAAGGCCGGGCCGGTAACCTGGAGCGCATTGGCGACTTGCTCGGCGACTTTGACCTGGTTGCCCTGCAAGAAGCCGATGGTGGTAGTCATCGTTCCGGCTACATCAATCAGGTCAAGTATCTTGCCCAGCAGGGCGAATTTCCCTACTGGTATCAACAACTCAATCGCAATCTCGGCCGTCTGGCCCAGCACAGCAATGGCTTGCTCAGCCGACTGCGCCCTGCCGTGATTGAGGATCATCCCTTGCCCGGGCCTGCGGGTCGCGGTGCGATTCTGGTACGTTTTGGCGAAGGCCCTGACGCACTGGTGGTGGTAATCATGCATCTGGCGCTGGGGACAAAAACCCGTACTCGCCAGTTGGCCTACATTCGCGAGTTGATTGGTGGCTATCAGCATCAGGTGCTGATGGGCGACATGAACACCCACGCCAACGACCTGCTGCAGACCTCGCCACTGCGTGACCTCGGGTTGCTGGCCCCGCAAATGGAGGCCACCTTCCCCAGTTGGCGTCCGCAACGTTGCCTTGATCATATTTTGCTCAGCCCAAGCCTGACCCTCGAACGCGTGCAGGTACTGGACCAGCCAATCTCGGACCATCTGCCGGTGGCTGTGGATATCCGCCTGCCAGGTTCTGTCGGCGTCGACTCACAGCTAGCGTTACGTGCGCCTGACAACGAGCCGCAGGCATGACAGACGAGGCCGCGCGCTGGAAAGAGAAATACCTTAAAAGCGTTGAGCTGCAAGACAAGCTTGAGCGCCGCTGGAATGCCCGCCTCGACTTGCTGCGCCGTGGCCTTGTGCGCAGCACCCTGGCCGCTGAGGGTAGCGATCGCACGGTCGACCAGTGCATGAAAGAGATGCGCGAAGTGGTGCGCACCAATGAGATGGACGCCGCCCTTGCCGCCCTGCTGCCGCGCCTTGAAAAAGCCGTGCTCGACTCTGAGCAACGGCGTGAAACCCGGGTTGAGCAAGTCAGCGTGGCACTCAATACCTTGGTCGCGCAGTTGCAGGCCCTGCCCTTGCCCCGCGAGGTCAGCAAGCCGCTCAAAGCCTATGCCAAGCAGCTCGACAACCGGGTGTCCCATGCCCGGGAAATACCGCTGCTGCTCGATGAGCTAAGCCATTTACAGGGACAGGCGCTGGCACCACAACTCAAGGAAGCCGAGCCGTCCAAACCGGGTTTGTTGCAGCGCCTGTTCGGCACCCAGGACAGCGACCCCCCACCCACAGAAACCGCACCGCAGCCGCAACCCGCGGCGGAAAAACCCGTAGCTGCAGCGGTTGTGGTCAAACCGGCCGTGATCATCGCGCCGGCTGAGCCTGTGATCGCCGAAGTCGCGCCGCAGCCCTCGCCGCAGCCCCCGCCTGCCTTGCACGATGCTCAGGCGCCAGCGCTGGTCGCACCAGAAGTGGTAGCCATCAACGTGCCTGATGAGCAGGCATCCAGTGGTGCGCTAGAGTCCGTGGTAGCGCTGGTCGAGGCAGAGAATGACCAGGCCCGGCTCCCTGAAAGTCCCGAGCCTGAACCGGGGCCTGAGCCCGAGCCCGAGCCTGAGCCCGCCGAGATGGATGCCGTCTACGCCCTGCCCGAGGCCCCCGAGCCCACCTACAGCAGCGTTGCGGAGCATATTGAATCCACCCTGCTCGGCCTGCTGAACGACCTGTCGTTGCCCGAACATCATCGGCCCCAGGCCGAGGCCATGCGCAAACGTCTGGAAAAGGGGTTGAACTGGTACGAGCTGCTGCCGATACTCGACGATCTTGCGGTTTTGATGCTGGCCATTACCGACAGCGGCCAGCATGAGTTCGGGGCTTATCTCAAACAGCTCAATGAACGTCTTGAGGCCTTCCAGAACAATCTTCAGGCCGCCAGCGAAGGCCATGCCGAAGGTCGCAGCGCCGCCGACGACCTGCACAGCCAACTGCGCGAACACGTCGACGGCCTGCAAAACAGCGTGCAAGACGCCGTCGACCTCAACAGCCTCAAGCACCTGCTGGAAAACCGCCTCGAAGGGCTGCTGGGTGCGATGGATCAACACCAGCAGCAGCGCAATGCCCGCGAACAGGAGGTTTCAGCCCACCTGCAAGGGCTGGCCGAGCGCATTGCGCAGATGGAACAGCAGGCCCAGGACTATCGCGAGCACCTTGAAGAACAGCGCCAGAAAGCCCTGATCGACCCCCTGACCGGCCTGCCAAACCGGGCGGCCTGGGGCGAACGTCTGCAGCATGAAGTCGAACAGTGGCAAAACCACGGCAAACCGCTGCTGATTGCCATGCTCGACCTTGATCACTTCAAGCGTATCAATGATGGTTATGGGCATCTGGCGGGCGACAAGGTGCTCAAGATCATTGCCGCGCAGTTACGCAAGCACCTGCGCCCGGTCGATTTTATTGCCCGTTTTGGTGGCGAAGAATTTGTCCTGCTGATGCCCGACACACCGCTGGCGGCGGGTGTGCAGGGGGTCGAGAGACTGCGGGCGGCGATTGAAGCCTGCCCGTTCCACTTCAAGGGCGAACCGGTGACCATCACCCTGTCCATAGGGGTGTCGGCGTTCAGGCCGGGGGATCGCAGTGATCAGGTACTCAAGCGCGCGGATGAAGCGCTGTACCAGGCCAAGCACCGTGGGCGCAATTGCGTGGAGACAGCGCCGCTGTAACGACGACATAATTCGTCCGTCCCGCTGCACAACAAGGCCCGTAAGGTATGCTTGCTGATTAACTGTTCAGTCGTGTTGTGCCTGCCCATGAAATTTTCCGCCCTGATCGTGTCCCTTGCCCTGCTGGCCGGTTGCAGCAACGGCCTGCGCATGGATACCAACCATCCTTCGGTCAACCACGACAGCCGCGTGCAGTTTGTGGTGTTGCACTACACGTCGACCTCGCTGGAGCGCTCCCTGGAGCTGTTGACCCACGGCCCGGTCAGCAGCCATTACCTGGTGGGCGATACCCCGCCGACCATTTATAAACTGGTGGATGAGAACCAGCGCGCCTGGCACGCCGGTGAAAGCCAGTGGAAGGGCCGCACCTGGCTCAATTCCAGCTCCATCGGCATTGAAATCGTCAACAAGGGCTTTCGCGATACGCCAGAAGGCCGAGTCTGGTACCCCTACACTGAAGGCCAGATCCAGTCCGTTATTGCATTGCTCAAGGACATTTCCACACGCTACAAGATCGACCCGCGCAATATCATTGGCCACAGCGATATCGCCCCCTTGCGCAAGCTTGACCCCGGCCCGTTGTTTCCCTGGAAGCGCCTGGCCGATGCCGGCTTTGGCATCTGGCCAAACGCCCAGGCCGTTGCCCGCGAGCAAGCGCTGTACGCCAGCAACTTGCCAAGCATTACCTGGTTCCAGCAGCAACTGGCGCTACTGGGCTACGAGACCCCGCAAACCGGCGAGCTGGATGTAGCCACTCGCCATGTTCTGGCCGCCTTCCAGATGCATTTCAGGCCATCGCGGTTCGATGGCACCCCCGATGCTGAAAGTGCGGCCATTTTGAAAGTGCTGAACACGCAAAAGCACTGACGGGCTAGAGCAACGGCAAGGCCATGTAAAATTGCGTGCCTTGCCCGGGGCGTGAATACACCCCGATACGCCCACCATGCAGTTGCACAATCTCCTTGCACAGCGCCAGTCCAAGGCCGGCGCCGCCCTTTTTGCGCCCCACTTGTACAAAGGGTTCAAAAATCCGCCCCTGCTGGCTATAGGCAATGCCCTCGCCATTGTCCTCGATGCTGATGATCACCCGCTCGCCATGACGCCGGGCCTGCAGGCGGATTTGCCCGCCGCTGGCGGTGTGGCGCAAGGCATTGTCCAGCAGGTTGTCCAGCACCCGCTCCAGCTGCACCTGATCGGCCCGCAGCTCGGGTAGCGGCTGCTGCAGTTCCACCAGCAGCTCGATATTTTTCGCCGCCGCACGCTCTGCGAAGCGGGTGCGGGCGTCTTCAAGCATGTGCTCGACGCTGCAAGGGGCCAGCGTCAGTTTTTGCATGCCGTTTTGATAGCGGGAGAAATTCAGCAGGTCATTGATCAACTGCATCAGACGCTGCATTTCTTCGTTGACGGTGTTGAGCAGGTCGGTTTCCCGCGACTGCGGGTCAAAGCGCGAACGCTCCAGAAACAGCCCGAACGCCATATGCATGCCGGTGACAGGGGTGCGCAATTCATGGGAAGCGCGCAGCACGAATTCGCTGCGTACCCGCTCAAAGGCGCGCTGCTCGGTAACGTCATGCAACACCATCACGGCGCCGAGGATCGGCCCCTTGGGCTGGCTGACGGGGGTCAGGCTGTAGGTCAGCAGGCGGGTTTCACCCTCGATATCGACGCTCAGATCCTCCGGCAGGCGCTCAAGGCTGCCGCCGCGCAAGACCGTCTGCAGCTGCTGGTCGAGTTCGGGCCGGTGCATCACATCCCCCAGCGACTGGCCCAGGCGGCTCTCGTCCCAGCCCAGCTGGCGCTGCGCGACAGGGTTCAAGTGCTCAAGGCGGCCCTGCTGGTCGATCATCAATAGCCCGTCATCGATGCTGTCGAGCACGGCCTGCAGCCGTTGCTGGCCCGCCAGCAGCTCGTCGATATTGGTGGCCTGATGCTGACGCAAAGCCTCGGCCATAATGCCAAAGCGCCGCGTCAGCAGGTTCATCTCCGTGGCCGAAGAGAGCGGCAACACCACCTCGAAGTTACCCTTGCCTATATTGTCGGCGGCTTTGGCCAAGGCTTCGATCGGCGCGCCAAAACGCCTGGCAATACCGTGGGCAGTAATAAAGCCGATGATCAACACGGCAAGACCGACCAGGCCGAGCAAAGCGGCAATGACCAGGGCGCGATCCCGGGCTGCAGCCTGGGCGGCATAGATGGTATCGAGCGCGCGGCGGTGCTCGGTAATCAGGCCGTTGCGCAGCTGATTGAATCGGCTGGTCAGCTCCTTGTCATTGCTCAGGTTCAGTTGCGCGTCGTGGGCCTTGTTGAAGGCCAGCAAAAAGCTGCTGTAATCCTCCCGGGCCTGGGCAAAACCGCTGTGCAGATCGTTTTTGCGCTCATGCTCAATGCCCTCGTCGAGCAGCTTCAGATACTGCTGGGCCGATGCCTGCAGCGCCTGGGGGTCTGGCTGGTTGTGCAACATCATGACCAATTGGTCGCCCAGGGACTGGCGCAGCTTAAGGCCAAGGTCGAGGGTAATGAAGTTGTTGCGAATCAGCGCTTCCTGGGTTTTGGCCATTTGCATCACGCTGACGACGCCAAGCAGCAAGCCGAGCAGCGCCACCGTAATCAGCGCCGAAATGCTCAGGAACAAACGGGTACGCAGCTTGATCGCAAGTTTCATCGGCTACTCACAGGTTGTACTGCTTGCGTTTGCGGTACAGCGTCGAAGCATCGATGCCCAGGGTCTTGGCTGCCTGGTCCAGGGTTTCGCTGGTGGCCAGAACGGCGCCGATATGGGCTTTTTCCAGTTGATCCAGGCTCAGTGCCGCACCAATGCGCGGGGCGTTGGGCGTGGCTTGCTCGGCCATCCCCAGATGGCTGACCTCGACCACTTCCTGGGGGCAGATGATACTCGCTCGCTCGACCACGTTACGCAGTTCGCGAATATTGCCCGGCCAACGGTAATTGGCCAGCGCGCGGCGGGCTTCTTCGCTGAAACCACGGGCAGGGCGAGCATATTCCTTGACGAAACGGGCCAGGAACCGGTCGGCCAGGGTCAGGATATCTTCACTGCGCTCGCGCAGCGGCGGCAGATGCAGGGTGATCACGTTGAGGCGGTAGAGCAGGTCTTCACGGAAGCGGCCATCGCGCACCATGTCCTCGAGGTTGAGGTTGGTGGCGGCCAGAATCCGTACATCGGCGCGGCGGGTGACGGGGTCGCCGACGCGTTCGTATTCCTTGTCCTGGATAAAACGCAGCAGTTTTGGCTGCAGGGCCAGCGGGAAATCGCCGATTTCATCGAGGAACAAGGTACCGCCGTCGGCCTGGTTGACCCGGCCCAAGGTGCTTTCACTGGCGCCGGTAAAGGCGCCACGGGTGTGGCCGAACAACTCGCTTTCCATCAGCTCGGCCGTCAATGACGGGCAGTTGATCGTCACGCAGGACTTTTTCGCCCGCTTGCTCCAGCCGTGTATGGCCCGGGCCAGTTCGCCTTTACCGGTACCCGACTCGCCCAAAATCAGGATATTGGCATCGGTGCCGGCAACCTGGCGGGCGGTTTCCAGCACCGCCATCATGGCCGGGCTATGGGAGTCGAGGCCTTCCTTGGGTTTGCGCACCTCACCTTCAAGGGCTTCAAGGCGGGCGGACAACTGGCGCACTTCCAGTTGCTTGGCGGTGGCCAGGCGCAGCTGGTCGGGGCTGCACGGCTTGACCAGATAATCTGCTGCACCGGCCTGAATCGCATCCACGGCGGTATCCACGGCCGAGTGGGCGGTGACGATCACCACCCGCATCCACGGCGCCTGAATGCGCATCTGGGCCAGCACATCCAGGCCGTTGTCTTCACCCAGGCGCAGATCAAGGAAGCACAGGTCGAACACCTGGCGTTGCAACAACGCGTCGGCCTGCGCTGCGCTGTTGGCGGTGGCGACGGTGTAACCCTCGTCTTCGAGGCAATAGCGGAATGTACGCAGGATGGCGGACTCATCGTCGACCAGCAGAATGCGGCCCTGTTGCTCTTTGGCTGACTCCATTTCCTACGTTCCTTTATATGTGGTCTTGGTTAGTGTCGGAATAATCGGGCAAGTTGCATGATTTTTCGGATTGATTCCGAGGCTAGCACCGAAGACTCCGGGCTGCATTGAGTAACTGGCTGATTTTGCAGCTGTTTAGGCTGGAAATCAGGTCTTGATCAATCGTGGGAATTTACCCTCGTAGCAGCTGACTCGCGGAGCGAGGCTGCGTTCGGCGGCGTAGCCGTCGTAAATCCTGAGTCAACGGTTCTCCTGGTACACCATAGAGCTCCGGTTCTACGACGGCTACGCCGCCGAACGCAGCCTCGTTCCTTCGGCAGCTGCTACGGGGTGGACGTGGCTGCGTGATCGTGCAGAACGCACGACAGCCTTGCAGGGCATCGTGCAGGATGCGTGCAAAATCTGTTTTCATATATTTATAAGTTATTGATTTATAAGGATTTTATTCGACTAAAGAAAGTGGCACGACCCCTGCAATTACCCTTGTACAGAGCGTCGCAACACGCGGCACAACCTCACATTGACCACCGGGTGGCAGGAGTTTGAACATGAATCGTCAAGAATTCTCCAACATGCGTGTTACGTCATTGCATCTGCAACAGGGCCTGTTTGCCAGCCTGGCGTTGTCGGTGACCTTGATCGGTGGTCAGCAGTGGGCACGCTGGGAGACTGCAGCGCAGCCCGTTGCCACGGTGGTGCATGCCGCTGCCCCGCAACAGCATTTCCAGGCATTGGGCGCGGTCATTGAAGGCACTGGCCATTACGCACTGGCCGCTTCCGACGACACCCAGATAGCCAACACCCAGCCCCTGCCGGAACGCTGGGTGTTTTAAGTGTTCACAGCCTTGAAGCCCTGATGGGCGTCAAGCACCACCCTGTTTCACACTGTAATAAGGAGAATCACCATGTTGAGTTGGGCCATTACCTTCCTGATTATCGCCATCATCGCTGCAGTCCTGGGCTTCGGTGGTATTGCGGGCACCGCTACCGGTATCGCCAAGATTCTCTTTGTCGTGTTCCTGGTGATGTTTGTGGTGTCGTTTATCTTCGGTCGTCGCGGTCGAGGCTAGCCATGTTCGCCCCCTCCTTTAAGGCAGCGGTTGCTACCCCTTTATCGGGTGGCGACCGCGGGGCATGAAACCGGTTACATCGCGTGTTGCGGCCAAGGTTTTACCTTGGTTTTTTTACGCCTGAAGAAAATCACCCGGCATGCGTAATGCCTTATCAGGGTTCATTTTTTTAAAAACAAATGTGGCCTGAACGGTGCTTCGGAGCGTCGACCGTATATCGACTTGTAGAAAAATAGCCGGGACTTATATCTGATTTGTGTTGTCGGATATTTCTTGGATATAGGCGGCTTTATGCCACCCCCTACCTGACCAAAATGACCTTGAAACAGCCGGTCTACGGCACTTATGTCGTCTATTCTGTGGAATCTCAGAAGGGGCGATTTGAGGTCTTGTCGGACAAAACCCATGCCGATTCGGCATAGGGTAGGCGTTTACGGCATTAGACGGCCACCTCCTGCATGGGAATAGTTGCGCCTTTTTTCGCCTGCCAAAGAGCCTTTCGGGCTCGGTTTGGGCGACCTTCTACGGGGGTGCAGGTTTCTCTCTTTTGCGCTTTCGAGCGCTCTAGCCTGAGCCTGCGCCCGAGTCCACTTGAAGTAAGGGTAATGACATGAAGAAGGCAAAACTTAGCCTCGCCTGGCAGATCCTGATTGGTCTGGTCCTCGGGATTGCAATCGGCGCGCTGCTCAACCATTTCAGTGCTGAAAAGGCCTGGTGGATCAGTAACGTTCTGCAACCTGCCGGCGATATCTTTATCCGTCTGATCAAGATGATCGTAATCCCAATCGTGATTTCTTCACTGGTTGTCGGGATTGCAGGCGTGGGGGATGCGAAGAAACTCGGTCGTATCGGTTTTAAAACCATCATTTACTTCGAGGTGGTCACCACCATCGCGATCCTGGTCGGCCTGGTGCTGGCCAACGTGTTCCAACCCGGTGCCGGGATCGACATGAGCACCCTGGGCACGGTCGATATCTCCAAGTACGCGGCCACTGCTGCCGAAGTAACGCATGAGCATGCGTTTATCGAGACCATCCTCAACCTGATTCCATCGAACATCTTCGCAGCCATGGCGCGCGGTGAGATGTTGCCGATCATCTTCTTCTCGGTGCTCTTCGGTCTCGGTTTGTCGAGCCTGAACGCCGAACTGCGCGACCCGCTGGTGAAAACCTTCCAGGGCGTGTCCGAGTCGATGTTCAAAGTCACCCACATGATCATGAACTACGCGCCAATCGGTGTGTTTGCCCTGATCGCCGTGACCGTCGCCAACTTCGGTTTCGCTTCGCTGGTGCCACTGGCCAAGCTGGTGCTGCTGGTTTACGGCGCCATCCTGTTCTTCGCCGTGGCGGTGCTGGGCCTGATCGCCAAGCTGTTCGGCTTCTCGGTGTTCAAGCTGATCCGCATCTTCAAGGATGAACTGGTGCTGGCGTACTCCACCGCCAGCTCCGAAACCGTGCTACCGCGCGTGATCGAGAAGATGGAAGCCTACGGCTGCCCGAAAGCGATCTGCAGCTTTGTGGTACCGACCGGCTACTCGTTCAACCTTGACGGTTCGACCCTGTACCAGAGCATCGCGGCAATCTTTATTGCCCAGCTGTATGGCATCGACCTGTCGATCAGCCAGCAACTGCTGCTGGTCCTGACCCTGATGGTGACCTCCAAAGGCATCGCCGGTGTACCGGGCGTGTCCTTCGTGGTACTGCTGGCCACCCTGGGCAGCGTGGGTATCCCGCTGGAAGGCCTGGCCTTTATCGCCGGTGTTGACCGTGTGATGGACATGGCCCGTACGGCCCTCAACGTGATCGGTAACGCCCTGGCGGTACTGGTGATCTCCCGTTGGGAAGGCATGTACGACAGCGCCAAGGGCGAGCGCTACTGGAACTCGCTGCCGCACTGGCGCAGCAAGGAAGCCCTGCCAAAAGGTGAGTAACCTCGCCTGGTAGCGCAACGCCCACAAACCCCGGCCTTGGCCGGGGTTTGTTGTTTCTGGGGGTTGGCCGCTATCATTCGCACCATCTTCCAGGAGTTTTCTTGATGCTCAACGGCCTATGGCTCAGCTTTTTCGTCGTCGCTACGGTGTCGGCGCTCGCCCAATGGCTGGTGGGGGGCAACGCGGGGATCTTCTCGGCGATCGTGGAAAGCATCTTCGCCATGGCCAAGCTGTCGGTCGAAGTGATGATTTTGCTCTTCGGCACCCTGACGTTATGGCTGGGTTTTCTGCGCATTGCCGAAAAAGCCGGCATCGTCGACTGGCTGGGCAGGGCGCTGGGGCCGCTGTTCAAGCGCCTGATGCCGGAAGTCCCGCCCGGTCACCCGGCGCTGGGCTTTATCACCCTGAACTTCGCGGCAAACGGCCTGGGCCTGGACAACGCCGCCACGCCCATCGGCCTCAAGGCCATGCGTGCCCTGCAAGAGCTCAACCCCAGCCCGACCAGCGCGAGCAATGCGCAGATCCTGTTTCTGGTACTCAACGCCTCGTCCCTGACCCTGTTGCCGGTCACCATCTTTATGTACCGCGCCCAGCAGGGAGCGCCGGACCCGACCCTGGTGTTCCTGCCGATCCTGCTGGCCACCAGCGCCTCGACCCTGGTCGGCCTGCTCTCGGTGGCCATTGTGCAGCGCCTGCGCCTGTGGGACCCGGTGGTGCTGGCGTACCTGGTGCCTGGCGCGTTGATCCTGGGCGGCTTCATGGCGTTGCTGGCGACCCTGTCGGCCACGGCGCTGGCCAGCTTGTCGTCGATCCTGGGCAACCTCACGTTGTTCGGCCTGATCATGCTGTTTCTGGTGATCGGCGCGCTGCGCAAGGTCAAGGTCTACGAAGCGTTTGTCGAAGGGGCCAAGGAAGGCTTCGACGTGGCGAAAAACCTGCTGCCATACCTGGTGGCGATGCTCTGTGCGGTGGGCGTGTTGCGAGCATCCGGAGCACTGGATTTTGGCCTGGACGGCATTCGCCATGTGGTTGAGTGGCTGGGTTGGGACACGCGCTTCGTCGACGCGCTGCCGACGGCGATGGTCAAACCCTTTTCGGGCAGTGCGGCGCGGGCTTTGTTGATCGAGACCATGCAGACCCAGGGCGTAGACAGCTTCCCGGCGCTGGTGGCGGCCACGGTGCAGGGCAGCACGGAAACCACGTTCTATGTGCTGGCGGTGTACTTCGGCGCCGTGGGCATCCAGCGCGCCCGGCATGCGGTGGGTTGCGCCCTGCTGGCGGAACTGGCGGGGGTCGTGGCGGCGATACTGGTGTGCTACTGGTTCTTCGGTTAATCCGGGGGCCTTTGTGGGAGCGGGCTTGCTCCCACAGTTGAAGTTTTTTTAAGACCTTGTAGTCGCTGCCGTAGGCTGCGATGAGGGTCGCGAAAAATTCAGAATAACGGGTTGCTCCGCAACCCTTCGCAGCCTTCGGCAGCGACTACAGGGCTTGGGGGGCTTTACGCCACACACTCACCAGCCACGGTTGCTGGTCACGGGGCAAGCCAGCCGGGCGGTAATAGTGCTCCAGCTCGGCAAACCCTGCAGCCGTGAGCATCGACCGCCAGTGCTCCAGGTCGTGATACGCCCCATACCGCTCACCGTTCCAGCCTTCACGGTTGTCGCCGCGTGGGTTGGAGCTGAGCAGTACGCCGCCGGGTTTCAAGGCCGCGTGCAGTTTGCTCAAGACCTGGCCCAGTTCCTGGGTCGGCACATGGAACAGCGAGGCGTTGGCAAAGATCCCGTCGAAGCGTTCAGCGGGCAAGTCGAGCTTGAGAAAGTCCTGGTGCCACACTTCACAGCCGCTGTCTTCACGCGCCATTTGGGTGAAGCGCTCGGTGCCGTCCAGGCCAATGGCCACATGACCCAGGCGGGTGAAGGCCTGCAGGTCGCGCCCCGGCCCGCAGCCAAAATCCAGAATCGTGAACGGTGCCGTGCCCGGGATATGGCGCAGCAGGGCATCGATGTTCTGGCTTACATCGTGGTCGCGGGTGCCTTCACGGAAGCCTTCTGCACTTTGTTGATAGTGGCCCAGCGTGATGGCGGCAATCTGTTCGAGGGTTTTAGTATCGAGGGTCATGGCAGGTTCAGTCGGCGGCGGGGCGGGCCGCCGACTATACCTCAGCGTTTGTTCAGTGCCAGGGCCAGGCGGTCACCGCCCAGCTGAATCACGGCCACCAGGATCACCAGCAGGACGATCACCGTGAGCATCACCTGCGAGTCAAAACGCTGGTAACCGTAACGGTACGCGATGTCGCCCAGCCCGCCAGCACCAATCGCACCGGCCATCGCCGACGAGTTGATCATCGTCACCAGGGTGATGGTGAAACCGCCGACAATCCCCGGTAAAGCTTCGGGCAGCAGCACATGCCAGATGATGTGATGGCGCTTGCAGCCCATTGCCTGGGCGGCTTCGATCAGGCCGTGATCCACCTCGCGCAGGCTGACTTCGGCGATGCGCGCAAAGAACGGGGTGGCAGCGATGGTCAGCGGTACGACCGCGGCCCATACGCCGTAGGTCGTGCCCACGATCAGGCGGGTAAACGGGATCAATGCCACCATCAAAATCAGAAACGGGATCGAGCGAAACAGGTTCACGAACGCGCCCAGTGCCTTGTTCAGTTTCGGGGCCTCGTAGATTCCGCCCTTGCCGCTGGTCACCAGGATCACCGCCAGCGGAATGCCCAGCACCAGCGCAATCAGCGACGACACGCCGACCATCAGGAAGGTGTCGATCACCCCCTGCCACAAACGATCAAACCCCATAGCCCACCACCTCGACCTGTTGCGCCCATTGTCCGGCGCGTTTACGCAGCTCTTCAGCGCCCAGCGAAGTGCTGGTCACGCTAAGCAGCAGTTGGCCCAGGGCATGGCCCTGGATATGTTCGACCCCGCCGTGCAGCAGCCGCACCTGCCCCCCCAGTGCGCTGAACAGCGCACCCAGGTCGGGTTCGTGTGCCTGGCTGCCGGTAAAGCGCAAGCGCAGGACCACGCTGGCCTGCGCCGACAGGGGCTGGGCCGTGATGCGGCTTTGCAGCGCGGCGGGCAGGGTGTCTTGCAAGGGCGCGAGCAGGGTTTTGCTGACGTCATGTTGCGGGTCACCGAACACTTGCCATACCGGACCTTGCTCGACCACGCGGCCTTGCTCCAGCACTACCACGCGCTGGCAGATATCGCGGATCACGGCCATTTCATGGGTGATCAGGATGATGGTCAGGCCCAGGCGCTGATTGATTTCGCGCAGCAGGCCGAGGATCGACTGCGTGGTTTCGGGGTCCAGCGCCGAGGTGGCTTCATCGCACAGCAAAATCGCCGGATCGTGAACCAGAGCGCGGGCAATGCCTACGCGCTGTTTCTGCCCGCCCGACAATTGCGCCGGATAAGCCGTGTGCTTGCCTTGCAGGCCGACCAGTTCCAGCAGCTCGCGCACTTTTTGCTCGCGCTGCAGCTTGGGCACGCCCGCCACCTTGAGCGGCAGTTCAACGTTCTGCCATACGGTTTTGGCCGACATCAGGTTGAAGTGCTGGAAGATCATGCCGATCTTGCGCCGCAGCGCCACCAACTGGTCTTCGTCAAAACCGGCGATATCCACCTGATCAATCAGCACGCGCCCGCTGCTGGGCTGCTCAAGGCGGTTGATGGTGCGAATCAGCGACGATTTGCCTGCGCCGCTGCGGCCAATAATGCCGAAGATTTCGCCGCGCTGGATCGCCAGATCGATGCCCTTGAGGGCGTCTACCGGGCCCTGGCGACCGTCATAGGTTTTGCCGATGCCGATAAAACGCACATGGGCGTGGCTCAGCCCGGGGTGCAGCTCGGTGTGATTGGCGCCGGGCTGCGGCTGGTCGAGCCGCTCGCGAGCAATAGCCACATTCATGGTCAGCCTCCCCAGCCAGGCTGGTACAGGGTGCCGTAGGTCTTATCCAGCGAAGCCTTCACGACAGGCGAGTGCTGATAGATATCGATGAACTTGGCCAGACGCGGGTCGTCCTTGTTCTTGGGCTGGATCACGAACTGAATCACATACTCGGGGTGGTCAATGCCGTCGAACAGCAGCGCCGACTCGGCATCGAAGGTTTTGGACAGGCGGATGTAGGCCGGGTAGCCCTGCACCAGGTCGGCATCGTCGTAGGCGCGTACCAGTTGCACGGCCTCAACCTGCAGGATCTTGATGTTTTTCGGGTTGGCGATGATGTCTTCTTCGGTGGCCTTGTAGCCGACGCCCGGTTTGAGGGTGATCAGCCCGGCCTTGGCCAGCAGTTGCAGGCCGCGCCCGCTGTTGATCGGGTCGTTGGCGATGGCCACGGTGGCGCCTTCAGGCAGGGCATCGAGGCTTTTGTATTTTTTCGAATACAGGCCCACGTTGTTGATGATGCCTTTGGCGTAGGGCGCCAGATCAAAGCCGGCGGCGGCCTTGGCGTTTTCCAGGAAGGGGATGTGCTGGAAGTAGTTCACGTCGATATCGCCGCTGGCGAGGCTGACGTTTGGCGCGATCCAGTCGGTGAACTCCACCAGCTCGACCTTGAGCCCTTGCTTGTCGGCCTCGGCCACGGCGGTTTCCAGGGGGATGGCGAAAGCGGCGGTAGTGCCAACCTTGAGCGGCTTGTCAGCCGCGTGGAGCAAACCGCTAAACAGCCCGAGGGCCAGCACCAGTGCGTGTTTTTTGTTCATGGTGTTTTCTCAGTCAAATAGTCGGAATTCGAACCCTGTGGGAGCGGGCTTGCTCGCGATGGCAGCGCTGCGGCTTGCCTGACAGATCGCGTCGCCAGTATCGCGAGCAAGCCCGCTCCCACAAAAAAGCAGTTATGCGCTGTGCCTGAAGGCCGCGCCCGTATGCCGTTGTGGCAAGTGCGCGTCACCATCGGCAAACAGCTTTTGCCGCAGGCTGCCGGTGTCATAAGCCGTCTTGTAGGAACCCCGGCGCTGCAGTTCGGGGACCACCAGGTCGATAAAATCGACGTAGCTTTCAGGGGTGACGATGCGGGTCAGGTTGAACCCGTCCAGGCCCGTTTCTGCAATCCAGGATTCCAGCTCATCGGCCACTTGCTCAGGTGACCCCACCAAGGTGATGTAACGCCCGCCCAGGGCGTGCTGCTCCAACAGCTTGCGCCGGGTCCAGTCGTTGTTTTGCAGCACTTTGGTGGCCGACTGGATCGCGTTGCTCTTCACGTACTGAATCGGTTCGTCCAGTTCGTAATCGGCAAAATCGATACCCGTGGAACTGGAAAAGTGCGCCACGCCGGCTTCGGCACTGGCGTAGCTCAAATACTCATCACGCTTGGCCAGTGCCTCGGCCTCGGTGGGCGCCACGATCACGTTCAGGCCCATAAACAGCTTGATGTCGTCCGGGTTGCGGCCCGCCGCCACGGCGCTGGCACGCACCTTGTCGACCTGGGCTTTGGTCGCGGCCTTGGTCTGCCCGCTGATAAACACGCACTCGGCATGGCGCCCGGCAAACACCAGGCCGCGGTCCGAACTGCCGGCCTGAAACAGTACCGGGGTGCGTTGCGGTGACGGTTCGCTGAGGTGATAACCCTCCACCTGATAGAACTCACCTTCGTGTTTGACCTTGTGCACCTTGTCGGGCCGGGCGTAGATGCGTTGTACCGGGTCGTTGAGCACGGCGTCGTTTTCCCAGCTGCCTTCCCAGAGCTTGTAGAGCACTTGCAGGTACTCATCGGCCTGATCGTAGCGCCGGTCATGCTCGACCTGCTCGGTCAGGCCCATGGCCTTGGCGGCGCTGTCGAGGTAGCCGGTGACGATATTCCAGCCCACACGACCACGGGTCAGGTGGTCCAGGGTCGACATGCGTCGTGCGAACAGATACGGCGTTTCGTAGGTCAGGTTGGCGGTCAGGCCAAAGCCGAGGTTTTTGGTGACGGCAGCCATCGCCGAAACCAGCAGCAGCGGGTCGTTGACCGGCAACTGGATGGCCTCTTTGAGTGGCACATCAACCGATTGTTGATACACGTCGTAGACACCCACGATGTCGGCGATAAACAGCCCGTCAAACAGCCCGCGCTCCAGCAGCTGCGCCAGCTCCGTCCAGTACTCCAGGGTGTTGAAGCGGGTCGAGTTGTCCCGTGGATGGGTCCACAACCCGTGGTTGATATGGCCAATGCAGTTCATGTTGAAGGCATTGATGAGGATTTTCTTTTTGCTCATCAGATGGTCCCCCGCAACGGCGGGTTGGCATCGTTGAGGTAGTAATTGCCCACCGCGTGATACTTCCAGCGCACCGGGTCGTGCAGGGTGTGGACCCGGGCATTGCGCCAGTGGCGGTCAAGGCCGTGCTCGGCCAGGGTGGCCTGGCTGCCCGCCAGTTCAAACAGGGTGCTGCCGGCGGCCAGGGAAATCTCGGTGCTCAGGGCCCGCGCTTCGGCAACGGCAATCGAGGCCGCAGCCACGGTGCTGGCATTGGGGTTGGCCTGGGCAATGTCGAGGAACTCGCCGGCACGCTCCAGCAGGGCCTCGGCGGCATGCAAACGTAAGCTCAAGTGGCCGAAGCTTTTGAGGGTCAGCGGGTCTTCGCTGGCGATATCCGTGGTGGCGTCGATCCAGGGCCGGGTTTTTGTGCGCACAAAGTGCAGGGCGTCTTCAAAGGCGGCGCGGGCGATACCGGTGTCGATGGCCGCGTGCAGAATCTGCGCCAGCGGCCCCACCGGGGTCGGGCGCTCGAAGGCGGTCTGGAAGGGGATCACGTCCTGCGCGGCGACCAGTACATTGTCGAACACCACCGAGCCACTGCCCGTGGTGCGCTGGCCAAACCCGCTCCAGTCGTCGATCACGTTCAGGCCGTCGCTGTCGCGGCGCACAAACGCCAGATGCTGGATACCGTCATCGTCTACGACCGAGGTAGGAATCCGCTGCGCATACAGTGCGCCGGTGGCGTAGAACTTGCGGCCGGTGATGCGGTAACCGTGTTCGGCCCTGGCCAGGTGAGTGGTGCGGTCGTGGGCGGTTTTAGTGCCGATTTCAGCCAGGGCATTGCCGAAGCGCTCCCCGGCCAGCACTTCGGCATACAGCCGCTGTTTTTGCTCGTGGCTGCCATTGACCCGCAGCACTTCGAGTGCATAAAAGTGGTTTTGCGGGATTTGCCCCAGTGAGGCATCAGCCGCAGCGATCAGCGCGATCACGTGTGCCAGGGTGACGTTGGACACGCCCGCGCCGCCATAGGCCTTGGGCACGCTGATGCCCCACAGGCCGGTGTGGGAAAACAGCTCCAGTTCATCATAAGGCAGGCGCCGTTCGCGATCGCGCAGGGCGCTGTCGCGCTTGAAATGTGCCGCGAGTTCACGGGCTACGCTCAGGGCCTCGGCATCGCTGTGGATAACCGGGACCTGTTTGGATATCAGTGACATGGGTGTCTCCAGGGTCAGATCCAGGAATGCCGGGCAGGCAGGGTGCCGTTGAGGCGATAGGCGCCAATGGCGTGGTACTTCCAGCGCACCGGGTCGTGCAGGGTGTGCACCCGGGCATTGCGCCAGTGGCGGTCGAGGTTGAATTCGGCCAGGCTGGCGCGGCTACCGGCCAGTTCGAAAAGCTTTTCGCTGGCCAGCAGCGACAGCTCGGTGCTCAGTACCTTGGCTTCAGCTACCGCAATCGAGGCGCGGGCAGCGCCAGCAGCGTCAATCGGTGCAGCGCTGACTTCATCCAGCACGCGGCCGGCCTTGCGCAGCAAGGCTTCGGCTGCATGCAGCTCAATGTGCAGCTTGCCGATGTCGGCGATCACATAGGGGTCATCACTGTTGCGTTCGACCTTGGCGTCGATCCACGGGCGCGAGCGTTCGCGCACAAAGCTGAGGGTGTCGGCAATGGCGCCGCGTGCAATGCCCAGATCGATGGCGGCCTGGATCAGTTGCGATACGGCGCCCTGAATGTTCGGAGCATCGTTGAGGCGCGAACTGTCGACCACCAGCTCGGCCTCCACCCGCACATTGTTGAGCAGCACGGTGCCGCTGGCGGTGGTGCGCTGGCCAAAGCCGGACCAGTCATCCACTACCCGCAGGCCGGGCGTACCGCGACGCACGAAGGCCATGACCTGCTTGCCGTTATCGTCGAGCGCCTTGACCGCGATCCAGTGGGCAAACAGGGCGCCGGTGGAGTAAAACTTCTGACCGTTTATGACGAAATCATCGCCATCGGCGGTGATCAGCGCTTTCAATTCCAGGGTGTTTTTACTGCCGCGTTCGGGGCCTGCATTGCCGATGCGCCAGCCTTGCAGCACGCTGGCGAACAGGTGTTCTTTTTGCGCCGGGGTGGCCGTGGCAGCAATCAGGCTGAGAATGCCCACCTGGTTCTGCGGGATCTGCCCCAGCGCAGGGTCGGCCGCCGAGATAATGGCGAACACTTCAGCCAGGGTCACGAATGACACCTGGGGCCCGCCAAATTCCCGGGCAATGGACAGGCTGCCCAGCCCGCTACGGGTGAATTCTTCTACCAGCGACCAGGGCAACTTGCGCTGCAGGTCGCGCTTGCCGGCGTGTTCGCGGGCGTTGGCCGCCAGGCTGCGCGCAGCTTCAAGGGCTTCGTTGTCGGTGCGCAGAACCTGCGCTGCGAGCAACAGAGGCGCGACATCCTGGTCGCTTTGCAGGTGTGCATTGGCCAAGTTGGACATTAGTTGCGCTCCTTGGCTGCACTCAATGCCCTGGCGTTATGCACAAGGGTGATTGTGTTACGGACCATACCTACCTCACGTTTCATGGGGGCGCCGCTTGTGCGGCGCAGATAAAAGCCGAGAGTCCGGTGGTCCGGTGCATATACCCTAATCGAGTATAAAAATTTAAAGAACTAACTTTTAGGAATATGAATAGACGATTCCATCGCCCGCCCGGCCCTAGTTGCGCCAGTTGGGCCGCGGCTCTGCAGCCAGCAGTACCTCCCTTGGAGCGGGGTTGAGGTAGCGTTTTGGGGCGCCGACCTTGAGTACCCGCGCCGGGGCCCAGCGCGAGTTGTTGCCCACGCGGTCGATCACGCAGTAAGTCACCTCCAGCCTGGCGTCTTCGCCGGCCTCCTGGATGATATGCGGGGGCACAAACACGCTGACGGGCTTGTCGATATCCACCTTGCGCAGTTTCGGCACGTCCAGGCGTACATCGCCCCAGAGCAGGGTGATTGCGTCATCGCAGGCCATGTTGCGATAGGGTTCGATCGTCAGCGGCACGCCACGCTTCATCTGGCTGGGGTTTACCCCATAACGCTGGATCGGCAGCGGAATCACCAGCGGCGCAAGGCCCTGGTTTTCCTCGCCAATGGCTTCGCCGCCCGGGCAGTCAAGTTTGACAAAGATTTTAAGTTGCGCAGAAAGAGCCGGGCTGCTGCCGATATGCATTACCCGGTAATAGAGGCGCGCCGTACCATTTTGAATAAAACTGTGCGGCACTCTTAACAGGACAGGCTGGCCAATATCGGCCTTGATAATCTGTTGCGAGGCGACATAACAACCGTCCCAGAACAACTCGACCAGGTCGCCTTCTTCCATGTTCGTGTAAGGGTTTATTGTAATAAGCAAGTGCTCGGCGGCGCGCGCGCAAACAGTATGCCTGGCAGGGTTCGACAGTGCAGGGGCGGCCAGTTTGTTGATGCATGAAGTAAAGGGCATATTTAAAGATTCCTTTCCAGTATGTAAGGGAACGCTACACGTCTGCGCAGGCCAGCCCTCGCGCGCAGTCACGCGTGCTGGCTGCACATTGATAACGCGATAAATATTGACTTGAAGAAGTGGCTGGGTGGCTTTGTATTTATTAGATAAGAGTCCGCGAGGATGGGTGTCAAGGGCGAACAGGGCTAATATAAATGTCCCTGTATTATTCAGAAAGTTCCTACTGATAGAGCGCTTTAACATTGCACTTCAAGTTACGCGGGTACAGGGTTGTCGAATCATCCGTCGTATAAGTGTGTCGCATGCTTAATGGCCTGCTATCGCCGAGCGCCTGGAGGGGCTGAATCACTCAGGGCCTGGGGCATGATGAGTTTTTTTGCGTTTTTGCCATTTATTTCACACTCCGTCTGCATAATCGCCAACGGCGAGGCAGCCGGTTTGCCCGCTTTGTGATATTTAGTTCTGGCCCAACCTTTCGGAAGCCCACTCAAATGGCAACAAACCCACAGTTGATACCGCCTGTTCCCCGGCCCTCACGTTTCAGCCTGCGCTGGTACTCCTGGGTGTTGCTGGCGGGCGCATTGCTCTATGGGCTCGCATGGATCATGCATTGGGATGACCGCGGTGCGCTGTGGGTACTGGAGCGGTTTGAAAGCCAGTCCGAGCAGAATGAGAGCATTTGGCTACCCGACTATCGGGCGGTGATTGATGCCAAGGCGTTGCCGGGGATGGAAAAGGACGAAGCGTCGGACCTGGCCTATAACCCGCTGACCAAAACACTGTTTTCGGTGATGGGCAAAAACCCGTTTCTCGTGGAGCTGACCCTCAATGGCGACGTGCTGCGCAAAATCCCGCTGGTGGGCTGGAGCAACCCGGAAGGCCTGACCGTCATGGAGAATGGCCTGCTGGCCATTGTCGATGAGCGTGAGCATATGCTGAGCATCGTCAATATCGATGCCAACACCAAAAGCCTGAACATTGCCGACTTCCCCAAGTACGACCTGGGGCCTTCGAAAAACCAGAACAAGGCCTTCGAAGCCATTGCCTGGGACCCGCGCCGCCAGCAGCTGTTGCTGGGCGAGGAGCGCCCGCCGCAGTTGTTTGTATGGAAGAGCGACGGCAGCCAGGTGCTCACCGGCAGCAAGCAGAAAGTGCCCAGCGATGAGCTGGACCTGCGCAACCTGTCGGCCCTGAGCGTTGATCCGCGTACGGGCCATACGCTGGTGCTGTCGGCCGATTCGCATATGCTGCTGGAACTGGACGAACTGGGTGAGCAAGTCAGCTTCATTACCTTGCTCGGCGGCTTCAATGGGCTGAAGAACACCATCCCCCGGGCCGAGGGTGTTGCGATTGATGAACACGGTACGTTGTATATGGTGAGCGAGCCGAACCTGTTTTATCGTTTTGAAAAGATAGTGAAGTGATTTTCTTTAAATCAAGTAGGAAAAGGCTTTAACGCTAGTTTCTATCTATTTGCGCATTGGGGATTAAGTTTAAATTCAGGCACTGCTGGTATTTAAGCCGCCTGTTAAATTTAGAGTTATTCCCAATGCGTCCTGTCAGCCGCTCTGCTGTTTTTATTATGTGTATCTTGCTGGTGTTACTTATGGTGTGTAGCGTTGCTGCGCAGCATTATCGTTTGCCGGCCCGCCTGTGGTTTAACGCCAGCCAGTTGTGGCAACCCGTCGAACCAGATGCGATCAAACTGGGCGAATACCGCGCCGTATTGCAAGGCAAAGAGATTAAGGGGATTGAAGACGATGCTTCGTCTCTGACCTTCGATCCCATTCGCCAAACCCTGTTTACCGTGACCAATAAAGATGCCGAACTTTTTGAACTGTCCCTGGATGGTCGGATTTTGCGGCGTATAAAGCTGATCGGCTTTGGCGATGCCGAGGCAGTCGAGTTTGTTGGCGAAAATACCTACGTCATTGCCGACGAGCGTGAACATCGGCTGTTTAAAGTCAAGGTTGATGACAACACCCGGGTCCTGGATGCCCGTGATGCTGAACAATTGACGCTGGGGCTCCATAAACCCAGCAACAAGGGTTTCGAAGGCCTGGCCTACGACCCGGTAGGCAAGCGCATGTTTGTGGCCAAAGAGCGCGACCCGATGCTGATTTATGAAGTGAGAGGTTTCCCCATGGACAATTCCAGGCAACCGTCTGCCATTCATGTGGCGACTCATCCACAACGGGATGCGGGCTTGTTTGTACGGGATTTGTCGGATCTGGAGTATGACAAGCGCACCGGGCATTTGCTGGCGCTGTCGGACGAGTCGAAATTGCTGCTTGAGCTGGGCCTGGACGGGAAGCCGATCAGCACACTGTCGCTGAAAAAGGGTCAGCACGGTTTGACCCGCTCAGTGCCACAGGCAGAAGGCGTGGCGATGGACGATGAAGGGACTATTTATGTGGTGAGCGAGCCGAACCTGTTTTACGTGTTCAAAAAACCGTAGGGCCCGTGGGAGCGGGCTTGCTCGCGATGCAAACGACGCGGTGTACCTGTCACACCACAGCGATTCAATCGCGGGCAAGCCCGCTCCCACACGTGTAAGGCGGGGTTACTTGCTCAGGGTTTTCACGCCTTCAGGGGTGCCCAGCAACAGCAGGTCGGCCGGGCGGGCCGCGAACAGGCCATTGGTTACAACGCCGACAATGGCGTTGATCTGACGCTCCAGCTCAACCGGGTTGGTGATCTGCATGTTGAACACGTCGATGATGATATTGCCGTTGTCCGTCACCACACCTTCGCGGTAAACCGGGTCGCCGCCCAGTTTGACCAGCTCGCGGGCCACATGGCTGCGCGCCATCGGGATCACTTCAACCGGCAGCGGAAATGCGCCCAGCACCGGTACCAGCTTGCTGGCGTCGGCGATGCAGATAAAGGTCTTGGCCACGGCCGCGACGATCTTCTCGCGGGTCAGGGCTGCGCCACCGCCTTTGATCAGGTTGAGGTTTTCGTCGCTTTCATCGGCGCCATCAACATAGAACTCCAGGTCGCTGACCGTGTTCAGTTCATACACCGGAATACCGTGGCCCTTGAGGCGCGCGGCGGTGGCTTCGGAACTGGCCACGGCGCCGTCGAAGGCACCCTTGTGCAGGGCCAGGGCGTCGATAAAGCAGTTGGCAGTGGAGCCGGTGCCGACCCCGACGATGCTCTTGTCATCCAGTTTTGGAAGGATGAAGTCGACAGCAGCCTGGGCTACGGCCTGTTTGAGTTGATCCTGGGTCATGCGGGCTCCGGGGCGGGAAGGGTAAACAGAAAGGCGCTGAGTATAACCCAAGCCTTTAAAACCTTTGGATTCGTATGGTCGCCTGCGTAAACGCTGGGGTAGACTCCTTGGTCCCTGCCAACCCGCCCAGAGAAGCTTTCCGATGCTCGAACAGTACGTTAAGAAGGTCCTCACCTCGCGCGTTTATGACGTTGCCGTAGAAACCCCCTTGCAAGCTGCCAACCAGCTCACCGAGCGCCTGGGCAACCAGATTTTGCTCAAGCGCGAAGATTTGCAGCCGGTGTACTCGTTCAAGATTCGTGGCGCTTACAACAAGCTGATGCACCTGACCGACGCCGAGCGCGCGTGCGGCGTGGTCACGGCGTCTGCGGGCAATCATGCCCAGGGCCTGGCGCTGGCAGCCAAGGTGCTGGGGGTCAAGGCCACTATCGTGATGCCCAAGACCACCCCCGAGATCAAGGTTGAAGGCGTGCGTTCCCGGGGCGGCATTGTGGTGCTGCACGGTGACTCCTTCCCCGAGGCGCTGGCCTACTCCCTGCAATTGGTCGAGAAAGAAGGCTACGTCTACGTTCACCCCTACGATGACCCGCACACCATTGCCGGGCAGGGCACCGTGGCAATGGAAATTCTGCGCCAGCACCCGGCGCCGTTGGATGCGATCTTCGTACCGGTGGGCGGCGGCGGGCTGATTGCCGGTATTGCGGCGTATGTGAAGTACCTGCGCCCGGACATCAAGATCATCGGCGTCGAGCCCGATGACTCCAACTGCCTGCAAGCCGCGATGGCGGCGGGCGAGCGCGTGGTGCTGCCAACCGTGGGGATTTTCGCCGACGGCGTGGCCGTGGCGCAGATTGGCCAGCACACGTTCGATATCTGCAAGGACTATGTAGATGAAGTGATCACCGTCAGCACTGACGAGATCTGTGCTGCCATCAAGGATATCTTCGACGATACCCGCTCGATCACCGAACCTGCCGGCGCGTTGGGCGTGGCCGGGATCAAAAAGTACGTCGAGCAGCGCGGCGTGCGCGGCCAGACCCTGGTGGCAATCGACTCCGGTGCCAACGTCAACTTCGACCGCCTGCGCCATGTAGCCGAGCGCGCCGAGTTGGGTGAAGGCCGCGAAGCCATTATCGCCGTGACCATCCCGGAAGTGCCGGGCAGCTTCAAGGCGTTCTGCCAGGCAGTGGGCAAGCGTCAGATCACTGAATTCAACTATCGCTACCACACCGGCAGCGAAGCGCACATTTTCGTTGGCGTGCAGACACACCCCGAGAACGACCCGCGCAGCGCGCTGCTGGCCAGCCTGACTGAGCAGGGCTTCCCGGTGGTCGACCTGACCGAGAACGAGCTGGCCAAGCTGCATATTCGTCATATGGTCGGCGGGCATGCGGCCAAGGTCAGCGACGAGCTGCTGTTTCGTTTCGAGTTCCCGGAGCGCCCGGGGGCGCTGTTCAACTTCCTCAACAAGCTGGGCGGGCGCTGGAATATCTCGATGTTCCATTACCGCAATCACGGCGCGGCGGATGGCCGGGTCATGGCCGGGCTGCAAGTGCCGGCCGATGAGCGCCATCTGGTGCCGGCGGCGCTGGCTGAAATCGGTTATCCGTACTGGGATGAGAGCGATAACCCGGCCTACCAGCTGTTTCTTGGCCGATAGGCGCTACGCTGATTGAACGGCTCAAGGGATTAATCAAATGGAAACGTTCACAGCGTTAAAACTGCTGCATGGCGCAGCGACACTGCTGTTGTTTGTCAGCGCCGTTACCTTGCTGGTGGTGGCTGTCCGCCGTTGGCGGGCTGGGGATAAAAACCTGGCGGGCGGGGTCGTGCAGCGGCCCTGGAGCTTTGTCTGGGCGCTGATGGGCCTGTGTTTGCTGGCGTTGCCGGTCAGTGGCTGGTTTTTGGTGCATCTGGCCGGTTGGCCGCTGAGCCAGATGTGGCTGCTGGCGGGCAGCTGTTTGTATCTGCTGGGCAGCCTGAGCTGGCTGTGGCTGGTGGTGCGGCTCAATCGCCTGCGGTTGGGGCGAGTGGCCAGGTACCCGTGGCTCACTCTGGTGCTGGCGATTTTTTGTGCAGTCTGCTTTATCGCCATCGCCGGGTTGATGGGCGCCAAGCCGGTTTAAGCACACTTGTTTGTGTGGGAGCGGCGGTGCGACGATTCGACTTGCTCGCGATGGCGTCACTGCGGTCTTGCAGAAAAACCGCGGCGATCTTATCGCGAGCAAGCCCGCTCCCACAGGTTGTGTGTCAGTCGCGCAGCGAGATGACTTCCCAGCCACGCTTGATGGCCTCGGCCCGCAAGTTCGGATCCGGGTCGACCGCCACCGGGTGGTCAACCTGCTCCAGCAGCGGCAGGTCGTTCATCGAGTCGCTGTAGAAGTAGCTGTCTTCCAGGCTGTAGCCGTTTTCTTCGATCCAGCGGTTCAGGCGTGTCACCTTGCCTTCACGGAAGCACGGCACGTCCGTGCTGCGACCGGTGTAGCGGCCATCGACGATTTCGCATTCGGTGGCAATCAAGTGTTCCACGCCGAGTTTTTCGGCAATGGGGGCTGTGATCACACGGTTGGTGGCCGTAATGATCACCAGGGTGTCGCCCGCTTCCCGGTGCTTGGCCAGCAGGGCCTGGGCCTTGGGCAGCATCAGGCTATCGATGCAGTCGCGCATGAATTCGCGGTGCCACTGATCCAGTTGCGCCATGTCATGGCGGCCAAAGATTTCCATGCTGAAATTAAGGTAGGCAGCGTTGTCGAGCTTGCCGGCCAGGTAGTCCTGGTAGAACGCGTCGTTGCGCGCCTTGTAGGCGTCGCCGTCGAGAATGCCCCGGCGGCACAGGTAATCGCCCCAGGCGTGATCGCTGTCACCGCCCAGAAGGGTGTTGTCCAAGTCGAATAAAGCCAGACGCATTGAGGTTACCCGTTGAGTTGCCTTAAAAAAGGCCACCAGAATACGGTCTTTTAACAAGAGTGCACATAAGGCAGGCAGGCGCGTTGCTGCTTTAACAACCTTTGTGGAACAATGCGATGACATGCGTTTGCGAGGTTGTTGCCGTGATCGACCCCGATGGTTTCCGCCCTAATGTCGGGATTATTCTGACAAATGACGCTGGTCAGGTACTTTGGGCTCGCCGTATCAATCAAGACGCCTGGCAGTTTCCACAGGGGGGCATCAACCCTGATGAAACGCCGGAAGACGCCTTGTACCGTGAGCTGAACGAAGAAGTTGGCCTTGAACGCGAAGATGTAGAAATACTCGCCTGCACGCGAGGCTGGTTGCGTTATCGTTTGCCGCAACGCCTGGTTCGTACCCACAGCCAACCGCTGTGCATCGGCCAGAAGCAAAAGTGGTTTTTGCTGCGCCTGGTCTCCAACGAGCAACGGGTGCGGATGGATTTGACCGGTAAACCGGAGTTCGATGGCTGGCGTTGGGTCAGTTATTGGTACCCGTTGGGCCAGGTGGTGACATTCAAGCGCGAGGTCTACCGTCGCGCTCTCAAAGAGCTTGCCCCGCGCCTTTTAACGCGCGCCTGACACGGAGTTCGACCCCGAGCCATGCTCAATACGCTGCGCAAGATCGTCCAGGAAGTTAACTCCGCCAAGGATCTCAAGGCGGCGTTGGGGATTATTGTGTTGCGCGTCAAAGAGGCCATGAGCAGCCAGGTCTGCTCGGTCTATTTGCTTGATCCAGAGACAAACCGCTTTGTCCTGATGGCCACCGAGGGCTTGAACAAGCGCTCGATCGGCAAAGTCAGCATGGCGCCCAACGAAGGCCTTGTGGGCCTTGTGGGCACCCGTGAAGAGCCTCTGAACCTCGAAAACGCCGCCGATCACCCGCGCTATCGCTACTTTGCCGAAACCGGTGAGGAGCGCTATGCCTCCTTCCTGGGTGCGCCGATCATCCACCACCGGCGCGTGGTCGGGGTTCTGGTCATCCAGCAGAAAGAACGCCGTCAGTTCGACGAGGGCGAAGAAGCCTTCCTGGTCACCATGAGCGCCCAGCTGGCCGGGGTTATTGCCCACGCGGAAGCCACGGGCTCGATTCGTGGCCTGGGCCGTCAGGGCAAGGGTATCCAGGAAGCCAAGTTCGTCGGCGTGCCGGGTTCGCCGGGTGCTGCCGTGGGTACCGCCGTGGTGATGCTGCCACCCGCGGATCTGGACGTGGTGCCCGACAAGGCCATCACCGATATCCCGGCCGAAATTGCGCTGTTCAAGACCGCCCTCGAGGGCGTGCGCAACGACATGCGCGCGGTGTCGAAAAAGCTCGCCACCCAACTGCGCCCTGAAGAACAGGCGCTGTTCGACGTGTACCTGATGATGCTCGACGATGCGTCGCTGGGCAGCGAAGTCAAAAATGTGATCAAGACCGGTCAATGGGCCCAGGGCGCGCTGCGCCAGGTCGTGACCGATCACGTCAACCGATTCGAATTGATGGACGACGACTACCTGCGCGAGCGGGCGTCGGATGTGCGCGACCTTGGCCGGCGCCTGCTGGCCTATTTGCAGCATGATCGCCAGCAAACCATGGTCTACCCCGACAACACCATCCTGGTCAGCGAAGAGCTGACCGCCACCATGCTCGGCGAAGTGCCCGAGGGCAAGCTGGCGGGTCTGGTGTCGGTACTGGGGTCGGGCAACTCCCACGTCGCGATCCTGGCGCGGGCGATGGGCATTCCAACCGTGATGGGTGTGGTTGACCTGCCGTACTCCAAGGTCGACGGCATCCAGATGATCGTCGACGGCTACCACGGCGAGGTTTATACCAACCCCAGCGAAGTGTTGCGCAAGCAATACGCTGAAGTGGTCGAAGAAGAACGCCAGCTGTCCCAGGGGCTCGATGCCCTGCGCGAGCTGCCGTGCATCACCCCGGACGGCCATCGCATGCCGCTGTGGGTCAACACCGGCCTGCTGGCCGATGTGGCGCGGGCGCAGCAGCGTGGCGCCGAAGGCGTAGGCCTGTACCGCACCGAAGTGCCGTTCATGATCAACCAGCGCTTCCCGAGTGAAAAGGAGCAGCTGGCGATTTATCGCGAGCAACTGTCCGCCTTCCATCCGCAACCGGTGACCATGCGCAGCCTGGACATTGGCGGCGACAAGTCACTGTCGTACTTCCCGATCAAGGAAGACAACCCGTTCCTGGGTTGGCGCGGAATCCGCGTCACCCTCGACCACCCGGAAATCTTCCTGGTGCAGGCCCGGGCCATGCTCAAGGCCAGCGAAGGCCTGAACAACCTGCGCATCCTGCTGCCGATGATCTCCGGCACCCACGAACTCGAAGAAGCCCTGCACCTGCTGCACCGTGCCTGGGGCGAAGTGCGCGACGAAGGCACCGACGTGCCCATGCCGCCGATTGGCGTGATGATCGAAATCCCGGCGGCGGTTTATCAGACCAAGGAGCTGGCGCGCCAGGTCGACTTCCTGTCGGTGGGTTCCAACGACCTGACCCAGTACCTGCTGGCTGTAGACCGCAACAACCCGCGGGTGGCGGATTTGTACGACTACCTGCACCCGGCGGTGCTGCAGGCCCTGCAGTCGGTGGTGCGCGATGCCCATGCCGAAGGCAAGCCGGCGAGCATCTGCGGTGAAATGGCCGGTGACCCGGCGGCGGCGATCCTGTTGATGGCGATGGGCTTTGACAGCCTGTCGATGAACGCCACCAACTTGCCGAAAGTGAAATGGATGCTGCGCCAGGTCAGTTTAAGTCGCGCCAAGGAACTGCTGGCCGAAGTCATGACCATCGACAACCCGCAGGTTATTCGCAGCACCATTCAACTGGCGCTGAAGAACATGGGCCTGACCCGCATGATGAACCCGGCGGCGATCAAGCCGTATTAATAAATGGTCACGTGCGGGAGCGGGCTTGCTCGCAATAGATTCAACCCGGTCAATCTGTCAGACCGTGGTGCTTGCATCGCGAGCAAGCCCGCTCCCACAAAGGATCCTGGCAAGCCGCGAATTCTGCTGCCCATGCATGACCTGTGGGAGCTGGCTTGCCTGCGATGCAGGCGACACGGTCTGGCAGGCACACCGTGTTCATGCCTCTATCCTTACCTCTCCCAACCGCCCCCCATGCGGCCCGAAGCTGTGCTCCACCATCACCCTTGAACCGTCTGCATTCACAATCAGCGCGGTACTGGCACGAGTGCCATAACTTGGGCTGGCGATAAACACACTCGACAGCAAACTCTCCGTGGCCAGCCCCACGCCGGTGTCCGGCAGTTCGCTGAACGGGGCCGTCTGCGCATCCTTGAGCAACGCCAACAGCGCTTGTGGCTGTGGGTTGGCCAGCACTTCGGCCAGCGCAGCCTTGGCCTTGAGCAACTTGGGCCAGGGCGTGTCCAGCCCACCGTTGGACACACCATAAATCCCCGCGCTCAGCGGCTGCGGCGCCAGGTCCCTGGAATTGAAATGCCAGAGCTGATCTGCAGTGCCCAACAACAAATTAAAACCGGCATAGTCGACGGAACGTCGGCCAACGTGCGCGAAATACTCGGCAATAGACTGGTTGCCAGTGAGAAAGTCTGCCACCAGTTCGCCCCGCGAGCGCCGTGACGGCGGCTTGTGCGGCTCACGGATATTGGTCAGGGCCGCAAACCGTCCATCGGCACCGATGCCCAGCCAGGCACCTCCCGCTTCAAGGTCGCGCCCGGCATACACCTGTGGCGCATTGGCCCACTGCGCCAGGGGTTTGGCAGGCCGTGCATAGAATTCATCGCGGTTGGCCGCAACGACCAAAGGCTGTGCATGGCCGGGGCGCCAAGCGAAGACAATCAGACACATGGGCAGTCCTTAATGTTTTTTTAACCACACTACTTATAGATTGCTCGGGCGGCTCGCGCCATACCGTGCAGCGCAGTGGAGCCAAAGCCCTTGCTCCGTTACCATGCGGGTCAAATTTGGGGGGGGCGTCATGGAATTTCTGCTCTATCTGGTACTGGGAGGTTTTGCGGGGGTGCTGGCCGGGCTGTTCGGGGTCGGCGGCGGGCTTATCATCGTGCCGGTGCTGGTGTTCAGCTTCACCTTGCAGGGTTTTGACAGCGGGGTACTGACCCATCTGGCCGTCGGCACGTCATTGGCCACGATCATCTTTACCTCGATCAACTCGATCCGCGAACACCATCGCAAAGGCGCCGTGCGCTGGCCGCTGGTGCTCTGGATGACCCTCGGTATCCTGATCGGCGCCGGCATCGGCGCGTTGACCGCAGAAGCCATTGCCGGCCCCCACTTGCAGAAAATCATCGGCGTGTTCGCCGTGGTGATCGCCCTCCAGATGGCCCTGGGCTTGCAGCCCAAAGCCACTGGCACAGTACCCGGCAAGGTCGGGCTGACCCTGGCCGGGACCGTCATTGGCTGGGCATCGGCGATTTTCGGCATCGGCGGCGGCTCGCTGACCGTGCCGTTCCTGAGCTGGCGCAGCGTGCCGATGCAACAGGCTGTAGCCACGTCGTCGGCCTGCGGGTTGCCGATTGCACTGGCAGGTGCATTAAGTTTCATGATCATAGGCTGGCATAACCCCGACCTGCCCGCGCATAGTCTGGGGTTTGTCTACTTGCCCGCGCTGCTCGGGATTGCCCTGACCAGCATGTTTTTCGCCCGTTTCGGTGCGCGACTGGCCCACAAGCTCTCGCCACGCCTGCTGAAACGGCTGTTTGCCGCACTGTTGTTCTGTGTCGGTTTGAGTTTCCTGATCTAACAAGGAGTCGCAATGCTGCCTTACCCGCAGATTGACCCGGTGGCACTGGCCATCGGCCCGCTGAAAATCCATTGGTACGGCCTGATGTACCTGATCGGCATTGGCGCTGCCTGGCTGATCCTGTCGCGACGCCTTAACCGCTTCGACCCGACCTGGACCAAGGAGAAGCTCTCCGACCTGGTGTTCTGGGTGGCGATGGGCGTGATTGTCGGCGGCCGTTTGGGTTATGTGCTGTTTTACGACCTGAGCGCCTACATCGCCAACCCGCTGCTGATTTTTGAAGTGTGGAAGGGCGGCATGGCGTTCCACGGCGGCCTGATCGGCGTGATGCTGGCGGTGTGGGGCTTTGGCAAGCGCAACGGCAAGTCGTTCTTCCAGATCATGGACTTTATCGCCCCTGTCGTGCCGATTGGCCTGGGTGCGGGGCGCATTGGCAACTTTATCAACGCCGAACTGTGGGGCAAGGCCAGCGATGTGCCGTGGGCGATGATTTTCCCGACAGACCCACAACAACTGGCGCGTCATCCGTCGCAGCTTTACCAGTTCGCCCTCGAAGGTGTGGCACTCTTCCTGATTCTTTGGCTGTACTCGCGCAAACCACGGCCAACTATGGCGGTTTCCGGGATGTTCGCCCTGTTCTACGGCATCTTCCGCTTTATCGTCGAATTCGTCCGTGTACCGGATGCCCAGCTGGGCTATCTGGCGTTCGGCTGGGTGACGATGGGGCAAATCCTCTGCATCCCGATGATCGCGGGCGGCCTGTTCCTTATCTGGTGGGCTTATAACCGCGATCCGGCGGCTCAAAAAGCTGCGTAATACATTCGAATGGCGGGGCTTACAAAGCCCCGCATTCAAACGGTAGGAAAACCATGAAGCAATATCTCGACCTCGTTGCCAACGTCATCAAAAACGGCACCCTGCAAGCCAACCGCACCGGCGTGAAGACCATCAGCCTGCCCGGCGCCATGTTGCGTTATGACCTCAAGGAAGGCTTCCCGGCCATCACCACCCGGCGCATGGCGTTCAAATCGGCCATTGGCGAGATGTGTGGCTTCTTGCGCCCGGTCAACAGTGCCGCGGACTTCCGTGCATTGGGTTGCAAGGTGTGGGATCAGAATGCCAACGAAAACGCCCAGTGGCTGGCCAACCCGTTCCGTCAGGGCGAAGACGACCTGGGCGAAATCTACGGCGTGCAATGGCGCAAGTGGCCGGCCTACAAGCAAGTCGAGCGCAGCAATACGGCCGCCATCGAACTGTGCCTGAGCCAGGGTTACCGCCAGATTGCCGAAGGCGAAGAAGACGGCCAGGCCTATGTGGTGCTGTACAAGGCCATCGACCAGGTGCGCCAGTGCGTCGACACCATCATCAATGACCCGGGCAGCCGCCGCATCCTGTTCCACGGCTGGAACTGCGCCCAGCTCGACGAAATGGCCCTGCCGCCGTGCCACTTGCTGTACCAGTTCCACCCGAATGTCGAGACGAAGGAAATTTCCCTGACCCTCTACATCCGCTCCAATGACCTGGGCCTGGGTACGCCGTTCAACCTGACCGAAGGCGCGGCACTGCTGAGCCTGATCGGCCGCCTGACCGGCTATACGCCACGCTGGTTCACCTATTTTATTGGCGATGCCCATGTGTATGAAAACCACCTGGACATGCTCAACGAACAGCTGACCCGCGAGCCGTACCCGATGCCAAAACTGGTGATCTCGGACCGCGTGCCGGAATTCGCCAAGACCGGCGTGTACCAGCCAGAGTGGCTGGGCCTGATCGAGCCGAGTGACTTTAGCCTCGAAGGCTACCAGCACCACGCGCCCATGACCGCACCGATGGCGGTGTAATACAACAGCCTGTGGCTGCCACAGGCTGTATCAACGCGTCAGGCCGAGCTAGCGAACGATACTCTCGAAGCGGCTCACGCCTGTCAGCTCCAGCACCAGCTCATCCCTCACATTCAGCGGGCCTACGCCTACCGGTGTGCCGGTCATGATCACGTCACCGGCTTGCAGTGAGAAGCATGCGGCCATGTGCTGGATCATCGGCACAATCGGATTGAGCATCAGGGCGCTATTGCCGTCCTGACGCACTTCGCCATTGATGGTCAAACGAATGCCGATATCGGCCAGGTCAGCAAAGGCGCTGCTCTGGACGAAAGGGGCCAGCACACAGGCGCCATCAAACGACTTGGCAATTTCCCACGGCAAGCCCTTGCTCTTGAGCTCGGCCTGTTTGTCACGCAGGGTCAGGTCCAGGCCGGGGGCAAAACCGGAGATCGCGTCCAGCACTTCCTCGGCGCTCGGGTTGTTCGACAGGGGCTTGCCGATCAGCACCGAAATTTCGGCTTCGTAATGCACCGAACCGCGTTCGGTGGGGATCGCAAAGCCGCCTTCCAGAGGCACGACACAACTGCCCGGCTTGATGAAAAGCAGGGGCTCGGTCGGGATCGGGTTATCCAGTTCCTTAGCGTGTTCGGCGTAGTTACGGCCGATGCACACCACCTTACCAATGGGAAAGTGAATCCGGGTACCGTCGACATACTGGTGCTGATAGCTCATGGACCGACTCCGCTGATAACTAATGAACCCGTAGCAGCTGCCGCAGGCTGCGTCCGGCGGCGAAGCCGTCGTAAAGTCGGTGATTACAGTTTGCCAGGCAAACCGCGTATTCAGGATTTACGATCGCTTCGCAATCGGACGCAGCCTGCGGCAGCTGCTACGGGTTATGTGTGGTTAATTAAACCGCAAAAATCTTGCCGGGGTTCATGATGCCTTTAGGGTCGAACACGGCCTTCAGCGCTTTCATGTACTCGATCTCCACCGGCGAGCGGCTGTAGGTCAGGTAGTCGCGCTTGGTCATGCCCACGCCATGCTCGGCCGAGATCGAACCGTTGTACTTCTCGACGGTTTCAAACACCCACTTGTTCACCGTTGCGCACTTGGCAAAGAACTCGTCCTTGCTCAGGTTTTCCGGCTTGAGGATATTCAGGTGCAGGTTGCCGTCGCCAATATGGCCGAACCAGACAATTTCGAAGTCCGGGTAGTGTTCGCCGACGATCGCGTCAATTTCTTTCAAGAATGCCGGGACTTTCGACACAGTGACCGAAATGTCGTTTTTGTACGGCGTCCAGTGGGAGATGGTCTCGGAGATGTACTCGCGCAGTTTCCACAGGTTCTGCAGCTGGGTTTCGCTCTGGCTCATCACACCATCAAGCACCCAGCCTTCTTCCATGCAGTGTTCGAAGGTTTCCAGAGCAGCGTTGGCCACTTCTTCGGTGGTCGCTTCGAATTCCAGCAGGGCGTAGAACGGGCAGTCGGTCTCGAACGGCGAAGGCACGTCGCCACGGTCCATGACCTTGGCCAGCGCCTTGTCGGAGAAGAACTCGAAAGCCGTCAGATCAAGCTTGTTCTGGAAAGCGTGCAGCACCGGCATGATCGAATCGAAATCTGCCGTGCCCAGCACCATCGCCGTCAGATTTTTCGGCGCACGGTCCAGGCGCATGGTGGCTTCCACCACAAAACCCAGGGTGCCTTCGGCGCCGATAAACAGCTGGCGCATGTCGTAGCCGGTGGCGTTCTTGATCAGGTCCTTGTTCAGCTCCAGCACGTCGCCCTTGCCGGTGACCACTTTCATGCCGGCCACCCAGTTGCGGGTCATGCCGTAGCGAATCACCTTGATCCCGCCGGCATTGGTGCCGATATTGCCGCCAATCTGGCTGGAACCTGCCGAAGCAAAGTCCACCGGGTAGTACAGGCCGTTTTCTTCGGCCAGGTTCTGCAGATGTTCAGTTACGACACCTGGCTGGCAAACCACGGTGCGGTCGGTCAGGTTGATGTCCAGCACCTGGTTCATGTAGTCAAACGACACCACCACTTCGCCATTGGCAGCCACGGCTGCAGCGGACAAACCGGTACGGCCACCCGACGGCACCAGCGCCACGTTATGGGCGTTGGCCCACAGCACGATGGCCTGCACTTGCTCGGTGGTTTTCGGGAATACGATGGCCAGCGGGGCCGGGGCGAAATGCTTGGTCCAATCCTTGCCGTAAGCATTAAGGGAGTCGGCGTCGGTCAAAACCTTGCCAGGCTCTACCAGGGTCTTCAGCTCATCAATCAAGGCAGGATGGGTCATCAACAGAACTCTCGAACAATTCATGGTCATCCTGAGAACGCTTCACGTCGCAGGAATGGGTGTTTAGCGGGGCGCTTATGCTAGCATACGACCCCCCCGCAGGATCGAGCCACTGGACGATTCTCGGTGCCGGTCTTCACGCCGGCCAGGTCAGCTCGCGCTGTCCATTCCCTGCCATTTTTTCTCTGGGACACAGGTTTACGCAGATGAGCAAGACTTCTCTCGATAAGAGCAAGATCAAGTTCCTTCTTTTGGAAGGCGTCCACCAATCCGCTGTTGAAGTGCTCAAATCCGCCGGGTACACCAGCATTGAGTACATCACCAGTTCCTTGCCTGAAGCCCAGCTGAAGGAAAAGATCGCTGATGCCCACTTTATCGGCATCCGTTCTCGTACCCAGCTGACCGAAGAAGTGTTCGATTGCGCCAAGAAACTGGTCGCTGTTGGTTGTTTCTGCATCGGCACCAACCAGGTCGACCTCAACGCTGCTCGCGAACGCGGTATCGCTGTTTTCAACGCCCCTTACTCCAACACCCGTTCGGTGGCCGAGCTGGTGCTGGCTGAAGCGATCCTGTTGTTGCGTGGCATCCCTGAGAAAAACGCTTCCTGCCACCGTGGTGGCTGGATCAAAAGCGCGGCCAACTCCTTCGAAATCCGCGGTAAAAAGCTGGGTATCGTGGGTTACGGCTCGATCGGTACCCAACTGTCGGTTCTGGCTGAAGGCCTGGGCATGCAGGTGTTCTTCTACGACACCGTGACCAAGCTGCCATTGGGCAACGCGACTCAGGTGGGCAATCTGCACGAACTGTTGGGCATGTCCGACATCGTCACCTTGCACGTACCGGAAACCGCAGCCACCCAGTGGATGATCGGCGAGAAAGAAATCCGCGCCATCAAAAAGGGCGGCATTCTGATCAACGCTGCGCGTGGCACCGTGGTTGAACTGGACGCCCTGGCTGACGCGATCAAGGACAAGCACCTGATCGGCGCCGCCATCGACGTGTTCCCGGTTGAGCCGCGCTCCAACGACGACGTGTTCGAAAGCCCGCTGCGTGGCCTGGACAACGTGATCCTGACCCCGCACATCGGCGGCTCCACCGCTGAAGCGCAAGCCAACATCGGTCTGGAAGTGGCAGAAAAACTGGTCAAGTACAGCGACAACGGTACTTCGGTATCGTCGGTGAACTTCCCGGAAGTGGCCCTGCCGGCCCACCCTGGCAAGCACCGTCTGCTGCACATCCACCAGAACATCCCGGGCGTGATGAGCGAAATCAACAAGATCTTCGCCGAAAACGGGATCAACATCTCCGGCCAGTTCCTGCAAACCAACGAGAAAGTTGGCTATGTAGTGATCGACGTCGACGCCGAGTCCTCGGACCTGGCGCAAGAGAAGCTGCAGACCATCAACGGCACCATTCGTTGCCGCGTGTTGTTCTAAACGCGCTTCACTAAAAAGGGAGACCCTCGGGTCTCCCTTTTTTATGCGTCGAAAACGCTTATTTCACATTAACCGTGATTTTTTCCGACACGATGCTTGGCTTGAACGGCACATGCACCTGGTTGCCCAGCACCAGTTGCAAGGTGTGCTTGCCAGGTGGCAGGGTGACCTGGGTTTCGGTCTGGGCCTTACCGAAGTGGATATGGTTGGCATCGGCAGGGATCGGTGCGTTCTCGGCCGGCAACTGGTCGACATCGATCAGCAGGTGGTGATGGCCCGCATGTGGCGTGGCCTCGGTGATAGGCGCCAGCGGCATGCCTTCGATGCCGAATTTAACGGTGAAGGTTTGATCAACGGTGGCACCGTCTTTAGGTTCGACGATAAACACTTTGGCACCTTTTGGAGCCGCTTCCGACTCCAGGCCGGCCGCCGTGGCCATGACCGAAGCGCCCATCAACACAGAAGCCAACGCAACACGAGACAGTAGAGCTTTCATTTTTTTCTCCGGTTTTTTGCAAAAATCTTCAGGCTCGGACAACTTTGAGCCAACGCGTTGTCCAACGCCGCAAGTGACCAACATAAAGCAAAGCGAACGTTAAATGCGATTCGCTTGCATCCCAACCAAAGGAGTGACCATGCGTTTATTGCCGGGCCTGATGCTTTTACTGCCACTGGTGAGCCCTTTTGCTCAAGCCGAACTGATCGACGACGTGAATGACCGTGGCGAACTGCGCATCGCCCTTGAAGCCGATATGCCACCGTTCAGCTTCAAACAGGACGGGCGCCTGACAGGCTTTGACGTCGAGTTGGGTGAGTTGCTGGCCCAGGAACTGGAAGTGCATGCCTCCATTCTAGTCACCGACAGCGATGACCTGCTGTCAGGGGTTGAGAGCGGCAAATACGATGTCGCCATCAATCATGTGGCTTTGACCCCTGCGCTGCAGGATCGGTTCGATTTCAGCGAGCCTTACAGCCACCTGCAAGCGCAGGCGATAGCCCGGCAGGAACAGCCGCGCTCACCCAGCAGCCTTGCCATGTTGCAGGGCCAGACGTTAGGCGTAGCTCAGGGCAACACGTTTGTCGACCGCGGGCCATTGGTGACCGTGGCGCAGAAAGCGCCAGATACCGATGAGGAGGTTGCCCTGGCGATCCCCTTCCAGAAAGGCAACCCGGCGTTCCAGGCCAGCCTGGACAAGGCGTTGCAGCGGATCAAGGCAGACGGGAGGCTGGAGGCGTTGTCGCAGAAATGGTTCGGGGCGGCTGCAAGACAGCCCTGAATACCCAATGTGGGAGCGGGCTTGCTCGCGATGGGAGCGACTCGGTCATTCAGGCATACCGAGCCGTTTGCATCGCGAGCAAGCCCGCTCCCACCGAATACTCAGGGTTGACGAATCGCCTTCACATCCCCGGCCTTCACCTCAGCCGCCTGGTTGCCCCAACTGGTGCGGATAAAATTGACCACATCGGCCACTTCCTGATCCGACAAGCGCCAGTCAAAAGCTGGCATGGTGAACGTTGACGGCGCCGTATGCGTCGCAGGCAATGTCCCACCCTTAAGCACGATATGGATCAGCGACGTCGGGTCGGCCGACTGCAACACCGGGTTACCCGCCAATGCCGGGAACACGCGGGTATAGCCGTGACCGTCAGTGCGATGGCAGGCCGCGCAGTTGTCAATGTACACCGCCGCGCCGCGCTTGCTGTCGTCACCGTTCCACAGGGCATCCGCTACAGCCGGATCGTACTGATGGGGTTTGTCCGCCGGATTCACTGCCGGCAACGACTTCAGGTAACGGGCGATAGCCGTCAGGTCTGCGTCAGACATGTACTGCATGCTGTGTACGATCACATCACTCATGCCGCCAAACACCGCGCTGCGATCACTGCGCCCGGTCTTGAGGAACTGCACCAGTTGCTCTTCGCTCCAGCTGCCCAACCCGTCCTTGTGATCACCGCGCAGGTTCTTCGCGATCCAGCCTTCCAGCGGTGCGCTGCCTGACAGGAATGCCGGGCTGTCACTGGCACTCAGGGCTTTTTCCTGCATGGTCAGGGCGCGCGGCGTATGGCATGCGCCGCAGTGCCCAAGGCCCTCCACCAGATAGGCGCCACGGTTAAGCACCACGTCTTTACCGGCGTCGGGCTTGAAGTCTTCAACCGCCGGGGCAAACAACCAGCGCCAGATGGCCAGCGGCCAGCGCATGCTCAGCGGCCACGGAATATCTGCTTCCTGATTCGCTTGTTCGACGGGTTTTACACCCTTCATAAAGTAGGCATACAAGGCCCGCATATCGGCCTCGTTAACCCGCGCATACGAGGGGTACGGCATGGCCGGGTACAAGGTGCTGCCGTTCTGCGCAACACCGTGGCGCACGGCTTTGTCGAAGTCTTCAAAGCTGTAGGTGCCAATGCCGTTTTTGTCGGGCGTGATATTGGTCGAGTAGATCGTGCCGATCGGGGTTTCCATCGCCAGGCCACCGGCGAACGGCTTGCCGCCCTTGGCGGTGTGGCACGCCACGCAATCACCGGCACGAGCCAGGTACTCACCTTGTTTGATCAAAGCTTGCGGGTCACTCTCTTCAGCCACAGCCGAGAAGCTGGCGAACAAGGCCAGGGTCGCGATAACAAATGCTTTCATGGTCATCGCTCCTTATGCCTGAACCAGCGGGCCGGGGTTTTTCAGGTACTGCTCGCGGATTGCCCGCGCCGACCAGTACGTCAATGCCGCCACGAGGCCTGTGGGGTTGTAGCCCAAACCTTGTGGGAAAGCCGATGCACCCGGCACAAATACGTTGTGAACGTCCCAGCTTTGCAGGTAGCGGTTCAGTGCGCTGGTTTTCGGGTTGGTGCCCATGATCGCGCCACCGTTGAGGTGGGTGGTCTGGTAGGAGGCCGTGTTGAAGTGATCGCCTACCTGCTTGCCGATACGCGCAATGGCCTTGGGATTCATCGCCTCAGCGATCTTGCCCATTTTTTCCATCATGAAGCGGTTCATCTTGATGTCGTTTTCTTGCCAGTCGAACGTCATGCGCAGCAGCGGTTGGCCGTAGGCATCGCGATAAACCGGATCCAGATCAAGGTAGTTGCCACGGTAGGACTGATGCGCACCGTGGGCGTCCATCGACACTTGGTGGGTGTAGTAATCGGCGGTTGCACGCTTCCAGGCGCTGCCCCAGGCCGGCGTACCCGGCGGGTTGGACGTGCCTGCAATCGGCCGGCTACCTGCCTGGTTGACCCACATCGGCGAACCACCGACAAAGCCGTGGGGGCCGTGGTCGAAGTTGTCGGCGTTGAAGTCGTCAATCGCCACGCCATTGCCGCCCGCACCGATAAAGTTGTTGGTGTGAACGTCTTTGTCGAAATAGGCCTTGATGGTGCCCATGTTCTGGTAAGCGAAGTTTTTGCCCACCACGCCTTCACCGGTTTTCGGGTCATACGGCTTACCAATGCCCGACAGCAACATCAGGCGCACATTGTGGAACTGGAACGCACCGAGGATCACCAGATCAGCCTGCTGCTCGATTTCGCGGCCCAGGGCATCGATATAGGTCACACCGGTGGCCTTGGTTTTGGTGCTGTCCAGGTTGACCCGGATCACATGAGCGTTAGGACGCAGCTCGAAGTTGGGCAGCGGCTTGAGCGCCGGCAGGATGTTTACGTTGGGCGATGCCTTGGAATACATGTAGCACACGTAACCGCTGCAAAAACCGCAGAAGTTGCACGGGCCCATCTGCGCGCCGTAGGGGTTGGTGTAAGGCCCCGAGGTGTTGGCCGAAGGCAGGTTGTAAGGCTTGTAGCCCACTTCATTGGCCGCTTTCTGAAACAGCTGTGCGGAGTGGGTGTTCTTCTGCGACACCAGTGGGAAGTGGTCGGAGCGATCCGGCGCATAAGGGTTGCCACCCTTGCCTTCACCGACCCGTTGGCCATTGACGGTCCAGGCCTGGCCCGAAGTGCCAAAGACCTTCTCCGCATAGTCGAAAAACGGCTCCAGTTCTTCGTAGCTGACACCGAAGTCCTGGATGGTCATGTCCTTGGGGATAAAGTTCTTGCCGTAGCGCTCTTCGTAATGGCTGCGCATGCGCAGTTCGATCGGGTCGACCCGAAAGTGTACCCCCGACCAGTGCAAGCCTGCACCGCCCACACCATTACCGGGTAAGAAAGCGCCCAACTGGCGGTTTGGCAAAGCCACGTCATTGACGCTATGGCGGATGGTGACGGTTTCCTTGGAGACGTCCTGGAACAGCTTTTTACGCACGCTGTAGGTGAGTTCGTCGATCACCTGTGGATAGTTACCGTCCGGGTAAGTGTCCTGCATCGGGCCACGTTCAAGGGCCACAACATTCAGGCCAGCTTCGGTCAGTTCTTTGGCCATGATCGCGCCGGTCCAGCCGAATCCGACGATAACTGCATCAACTTTTTTCATAACGGTCGACATGCTCAAGCCCTCTCGCCGCGAATGGAAACTGCCGGGAAGGGGTATTGCTCGTTGCGTTCAACCCAGTCCATGAAATCAGCGCGCGCGCCGGGGAAGCCGATCATGGTCCAGCCGACCATGCCTTTGTTGCCACCGTGAATCGGGTCGCAAAAGAAACCTTCCTTGGTGTTTTGCAGCAAAAAGCTGAAAAACATCTTGGCCGGAACGCTATCGAATTTAGGTGTGCCGGCTTCCAGCTGCTTGAGCACTTCGTCTCGGGTAGCGCTGTCTAGCCCAGCAAATGTTGAGTTATAGGTCTTCTTGCACAGCTCCTCCGTGGCAGCGATGCCCAGGCGGTAGATCTGTTTTGGCACCAGTTTGCTCTGCCAGCCCATTTCAGGTGCTGCGTCGGCATTGAAGGGGCCTTGCATAAACCACAGTGCGCCGCTGGCGTAAGGGGTGTTCATTTGACGGTCGATATATTCCGGCACACCGGCTTCCAGAGCGCCCGCGCCTTGCTCGTCGGCCGGGATCAGGCGCGCGACGGCGGCGTTGACGAACGCCCACTCTTCGGCGGTGAAGTAGGTCGGCTCATAAACCGTGCCTGCTGTAGCAACGGACGGCGCAGGGGCAGGGGCGGCCTGGACGTCAGGCGTGGCCATCAGGACGGAACCACCAAGGCCCGTGCTCGCAACAGTGACCACTGGAATCAGGGTCAGGGTTTTGCGCAAAAACTCACGCCGGGGGTTGTCTTGCTCAGACATGCAGGGGGCACCTCATCAGGCAGTCACGGATTACAGCCGCTCAGGGGCAGCTTTTCGTTTTGGCAGCGGTACAGGGCGTTATCGACCCAGGGAACAGGCACGCATGCAAAGTTTGGTTACAAATACTAACAGGCCGGGCGCGCAGATGAATCGTTTCATGCGTAAATTTGCCGCACTACTGGCACAACGCCATCTACGCTGGCGCCATCACGTTTTTTTGACAATTGAGCGACATAGTTTTGATCCGGCATCACGCAATCTTGCGCCTCACCTTCCCAATACCTTGTTAATGGTCGAACTGACATGCCCAAAGCCCGGTTTTTTCCTGCTCTGTGCCTGACCTTGCTGGCAGCATTTGCACTGCCTCAGGCCCAGGCCGACGAAACCACCCAGGCCCGGCCAGCCCAGTGGGCGCAGCCCATTGCGACCCAGTACAACCTGTATCAAATGTCCCCGACCCTGTACCGCAGCGCGTTGCCTGACAGCGCAGCGCAGCCGTTGCTGGAAAAACTGCATATCGCCACCGTCATCAACTTCCTGCCCGATGCCGACAGCTCCTGGCTCACGACCCCGGGTGTCGCGCAAGTCCAGTTGCCTTATCGCACCAACCATGTGGATGACGCTGATGTGCTGGCCGCTTTGCGCGCCATTCAAAGCGCGCAAGCCCAAGGCCCGGTGTTGATGCATTGCAAGCACGGTTCGGACCGCACCGGGCTGATGGCGGCGATGTACCGCGTGGTGGTGCAGGACTGGAGCAAGGAAGACGCCCTGAAGGAAATGACCCAGGGCGGCTTTGGCGAAAACTCGCACCACAAGGATGGCGAGAGCTACATGATGAAGGCCGATATCCCACAGTTGCGTGCAGCCTTGAGCAGCGGGGCGTGCAGCACCAGCCCGTTTGCAACCTGCGTGGTAAAAAACTGGCTCAAATCTGCCAAGTCCTGATTAACGGTCAAATACCCGCTGGTGGTCGCCCCATAAACAATGCGAACGACTCTGACAGCGGGTATTCACTGCCCGGTGCATGAAACGCTTCGCGGTAGGCCATGCCCGCTTGCGGGCTGAACACACCCTCCTGCTCGAATCGCGCAAAAACCTGCTCGGCCAGCGCTGCGGCCTGCTCGCGCAGGTAGTAGCTGGCGTCATGCCCCGCGACCATATAGTCAAACGTATTGGCAAAACGCTCATGTTCAGCCTGGGGTAAAGGCTGGACCTCATTTTGTGCGCTACGCCAAACCGCCTCCACGCTGCGACCATCGCCCCAGGTCCGGTGCAGTTCAAAATCAAACAGCGAACGCGACAGTTCCTGCACCTCTTCCAGCCAACGCTCGGTATCACGGGCCCTCAAGGCCTGGTCAACCTGCTCATAGATCAGGTCACTGTCGTGTTGATGGTGCCGGGCAAACCAGCGCAGGCTGTCCCGCGACCAGCACCATTGTTCTGCACACTTGCCTGCAAACCGCGAGGCTGCAGAGCCCAGGCTGTCCACCCGGGAAAAGGCACTGTAGGGGCTGCGGGTCAGCAGCAACTTCAGGCAATGGCCCAGCTCATGGAACAAGGTGCCCATCTGCACATGGGTCAGCAGCGCAGGTGCGCCCTCGGCTTCGGGGGTAAAGTTGCCATGCACAATGGCCACCGGGGTGGTCAGTTCCCCCTGTGCATTGATTCGACGGCTGCGTGCCGACTGCATCCAGCAGCCATTGATTTTAGGCTCGCGCATATAAGGGTCGATAAAAAGATGCCCCAGCAACACACCGGCTTCGCTTACCTCAAACAGGCGAACATCCGGGTGCCAGGTGCTGAAGGACGTTTGCTCCACCAGATCGACCGCAAACAGGCGCTTGACGACCAGCACAATGCCCTCGAAAACGCGATTGAAAGGGAACCAGGCGCGCAACTGATCGTTGCTCAGTGCGCCAGGCTGCCGGCCATGCCTGCGGGCCAGAAACAAAAGGTCCCAGGGTTGAAGCCGGTCGTACCCCAGCGTGGCCGCCAGATCATGTAACGCCGCCGTTTGCGTTGCAAAATGCGCTGACTTTTGTGCAATGCGGGTGCGCAGCATACCCAGCACTGCATCGGTCGAGGCCGCCTGGTTCTGAATGCTCAGCTCGGCATGGTTACCGTAACCCAACAGCAAGGCCTTGTGATGGCGCAAGCTGAGCAGATCGTTGAGCACCGGGCCATTGTCATATTGCCCACCCGCGGGGCCCAGCTCGGAAGCCCGCGTGTGGTAGGCGGTGAACAGTTCTTCGCGCAACGCCCTGTTCTGGCAACAGCTCATGATTTCAGTGTAAGTGACACGCTCTTCGAGGGTTATCAGCCAGCCCTCAAGACCGGCGGCCCTGGCCGTCTGCGCCAGCTGTGCCTTGAGTGCAGCGGGCAGGCCCGCCAGCATGGACTCATCGTGAACCAGCCGCCGCCAGGCCTTTCGGGATTGCCGGGCATTTTCGAAAAACACCCATTCCAGCCTGGAAATTTCACGGTTGAGCCGGGCCAGTTCCCCCCGGTCTGCGGCGGGCAGCTCACTCCCGGCCAACCGGTAGTCGAGCAGGATCTTGTGCAGCAACGCCTGCTGGGCTCGATCCAGCTCCAGGGCCTCGGGGCTGTGGGCCAGCGCCTTGCAGGCAAGGTAAAGACTGCGATTTTGCAGCACCTGGCTCTTGTAGTCGTAGGCCGCGCGAAAACAATCGCCGATGGTGGTATCCCAGGGCACGTCCCGGGGTACCTGCCCCAGCGTCATGATGACGCCTATGGTGTCGTCCAGCCGCGCCGTCAGGGTTTCCATCGGCAAAATCAGTCCAGACCAGGTGGGTTGTCGGGACTGGGTGGCGACGATATGGCTGATTGCCTGCAGGTTGTCGGCAACTATGTGTTCAATGGCCGGTTTGAGGTGTTCGAGACGCACCTCGCTGTAAAGGGGCAGGAGGGTAGTGCTCAACAGCGGGTTGGTTGGCTCCATAGCTGCATTCCTTGAGAGTTCTGCTTCATTTCGGGCTGAGTAGCTGTGGGGCCTCAGCCTAATGAAGCAGAATTTTCAAGGGCACTATCTATGTAGTACCGCAGGTCAAACCTCAGCGATCAGCCCATTGCTGCAAGGCGGCCTTGCGCTGCCCGGGGGGCAGTTTGCCCAGCTGTTCGACTTCGGCATAAAACCTTGGCCAGTCATTGCCGACGTGCTTGTACAAGGCCGCGAAGGCGGGCACCCATTGATCGTACAGGCCAAAGGGCAGCAGTTTGGCGTTATTCAGCGGGCCATTGACCCACGCGTCATAGCGCGGATTTCCCGCCCATTGCTGATCCCGTAACTGACGATAATCACGGCGCATTCGTTCAAATTCCGCGGCTTTACGCTGCTGCATCTCGGCTGCTGGCAACGACTGTGCATAAAGCGTTTTCAAGCGTTGGCGAGTGTCGAGCACCAAGGCGATAAATTGCTCGCGTTGCTGCAGATTGCTGCTGCCGGAGGGTGGCAAGCCTTGCCTGGCGCGCCATTGGCGGGTGCCTTCCTGTTCCACGAAACTGGCGAAAGACTCATTGAACTCCGTGTCGTCCTTCACATAAAACCGCTGGTGGGCCAGTTCGTGAAAGATCAGCGTGGCCAAACGCTCATCACCCCAATTGAGCATGCTGTTGAGGATCGGGTCATCAAACCAGCCCAGGGTGGAATAGGCTTCGACGCCGCTGACAAATACATCCATGCCTTGCTGGCGTTGCAGGGCCGCTTCACCTCGCGCCGCGCCCTGGGTGTAAAAACCGCGGTAAGCTACGCACCCCGCGATGGGAAAGCAATGAGTCACGGGGTCTAGGGAAAACGCCGGAGTGGCGAACACATTCCAAACGACATAAGGCCGCTTCAGGTCAGCGTACAGGCGATAGCTCTGGTTATCCGGCAAGTGCAAATGCTGACTGGCGAAGTTTCGTGCGGCCTGGGCTTTTACCAATTGGTCTCGCAGTTCAACCGGGCGCTGCGGGTCGGCAATGACCGTGCTCACTTGCTCGCGGGCCTGCAATAACTGCCACTGCCCTCCCGCCAGTTGCGAGTAATACGAAGCACTGGAACAGCCATTGATCAGCGGTATCAGGGCTATGGCAAGCAGGCAGCGAACACGCGGCGTCATAAAGCGATCCCGGCGGCAAAGTGACAATGGTGTGGGAGCGGGCTTGCTCGCGATACAGCCAGCACAGTCCTTCAGACAAGCCGCATCGATGCCATCGCGGGCAAGCCCGGCTCCCACAGAGGGCTGAGCTGCGAAGCGGCATTGCGCGCTATGCTTGTGTAACAAATTATCTGGTAATCATCATGCGCACTTTTTTGCTTGTGTTGACCGTGTGCCTGCTCAGCGCCTGCGCCAGCACGCCGATCCCCCCGGCGAACCCCAGCATGGCCTGGGTCGACCTTGAAACCCAAACCGGCAAGCTGGTGATGGCAGAGCGCCTGGACAACCAACGCCTGACCGACGGCCGCTATTTTCAGGTGCCGCCGGGCAGCCACGAGTTGATGGTGCGTTTTGATTTCGAGGTGTTTGTCGGCGGCATGGGCATGTTCAGCGATCCCCAGGAGCGCTTGTGCTACATCACGCTCAATTATCCGGGCTTCGAGGCCGGCCAGCGTTACCGTCTGCAAGCCCGCTCTCTGGGCTTCAATGCCTACGCCCGGCTGTACAACGCAACGGGCAAGGTGGTGGCCGAGGAGCGGCTGGTCAACTGCTTACCGTGATGCCTGGCGGTCATTATTTTGGTAGATGATTTTTTTGCTACCGAATTCGCACGAACCTACCACCATGTTCTCATCGTGAACTTCTTCATTACTCACGATTTCGAGCGTGTAGGACGACACGTTATTGGCCTGGATCTTGGCCTCAATTTCGGCCTTCAGTTCTTCACAGGGCTTGGGGGCTGCCAGTGCCGAGGTGGCCATGGCGCAGCAAACAACAGCTAGAGCGAAACGTTTCATGGTGAGACTCCCTTGAGGCAGAACGCAAAGTCATGATCTGACGCCAGTGGCAACCATTCGATCACATTTGGCGCAGCGCAGGACTGATCTGTCGCAGCCGGGCATCAACTGTACCCCGCTTGCGGCAAGCGGGGTACACGGGTGTCGTCAGCTCACCAGCGTAGCGTCGAGGGTGATTTTGGCGTTCAACACCTTGGACACCGGGCAGCCTTCTTTGGCTTGGGTGGTCAGTTCGTCAAATTGCGCCTGGGTGGCACCGGGCACCTTGGCCTTGAGCACCAGATGCACGGCAGTGATGGCAAAGCCACCCTCCACTTGATCCAGGGTTACTTCAGCCGTGGTGTCGATACTGTCAGCCTTGAGCCCGGCATCACCGAGAATCATCGACAAGGCCATTGAGAAACAGCCTGCGTGGGCTGCGCCAATCAGCTCTTCGGGGTTGGTGCCCTTACCGCCTTCGAACCTCGCCTTGAAGCCATACGGCGCTTCACGCAGTACCCCGGTTTCAGTGGAGATGGAGCCGATACCGGTTTTAAGGTCGCCTGCCCAATGAGCCGATGCTTTCTTTTTGATACTCATGCGTGCCTCCTGAAGAACGGCGCGAAGGGTTCACGCCTTGAATGAACTAGTGAGGGTAGTTCGTTCCACAAAGTTCACCCTTTCGGACCAATCGTCATTTTTAGTCGCTCAATTCCCAGCCAACCATTGAAACTCGGGTATATGCCCATATTGCAGTAATCACTGGCAGGTCATGCGAGCACCCTGACCTGCATCCCACCTGGAGTAGCCGGCTGATGAAACGACTGTCTGACATCAAATTCTCGACCCTCGACCTGGTCCCTGTGCGCGAAAATGGCAGCGCAGCCCAGTCGTTGCGCAACTCGCTGGATCTGGCACAGCACGTGGAAAAGTTCGGCTACAACCGTTTTTGGGTCGCGGAACACCACAATATGGACGGCATCGCCAGCTCGGCGACCTCGGTGTTGATCGGCTATCTCGCCGGCGGCACTTCGACCATCCGTGTCGGTTCGGGCGGCGTGATGCTGCCCAACCATGCGCCTTTGGTGATCGCCGAACAGTTCGGCACCCTCGAAAGCCTGTACCCCGGTCGTATTGACCTGGGCCTGGGCCGCGCGCCCGGTTCGGACCAGATGACCGCCCGCGCCCTGCGCCGCGAGCGCTCGGGCAGTGCCGATGACTTTCCGCAGGATGTGGCCGAATTGCTGCGCTATCTGGGCCCACGCACCCCCGACCAACGGATCATCGCCATGCCGGGCACCGGTACCCAGGTTCCGGTCTGGCTGCTGGGCTCCAGCCTGTTCAGTGCGCAACTGGCCGGTGAAATGGGGTTGCCTTACGCCTTTGCTTCACATTTCGCACCGCGCCTGATGCACGAAGCGATTCGTGTCTATCGCAACCACTTCAAGCCTTCGGCGGTGCTGGACAAGCCTTATGTGATGCTTGGCGTGCCATTGGTCGCCGCTGACACCGATGAGCAGGCCGAGTACCTGGCCACTTCGGTGTACCAGCGCATTCTGGCGCTGATGCGCGGGCAGAGCCTGGTACAGCGCCCGCCGGTGGAGACAATGGACGGTTTGTGGCTACCCCATGAAAAAGAGGCCGTCATGAGCTTTCTGGGCCTGGCGATGGTGGGCAGCCCGCAGAAAATCAAGGCCAAGCTGGACGTGCTGGTTGAGCAGACCCAGGCTGACGAGCTGATTTTTACCTGTGATTTGTATGAGCACGCAGACCGCATTCATTCGTATGAATTGCTGTCGCAGGTGATGAAAGGGGCCTGACGCAAAGGGAAGTGTGGGAGCGGGCTTGCGCGCGATGGTATCGACGCGATTGATCTGAAACACCGCGGCGTGCACATCGCGAGCAAGCCCGCTCCCACAAGATTTACTACTGCGCTGGACTTATCCGCGCTTGTAGACGATTTCTTTGGTGCCGGCCTCGCAAGAGCCCACTACTTTGCCGTCAGCGGCAGCACCTTTTTCCACGACAGTCAGCGAATAATGCTTGGCACCATTGGCTTCAATCTTCGCCGCGATTTCGCTCTTCAGTTCTTCGCATGGCTTGCCCGCTGCGAACGCCGTTCCTGCCAGACTCAGCAAACCTACAGCCAATAAAATCTTTTTCATCGGTCACATTCCCCGGTCAAAACAAAAAGGGTGCAATGCGTACATGCCGCATTGCACCCAGACGGTGTAGCGGACTTTATGGCAAACGGCCAGTCCGCGGGTCAAAAGCCTTGCGTCAGATCAGCTGCTGGCGATGCGAAAGCCGACTTTGAGTGTCACTTGATAGTGCGCCACCTTGCCGTCCTTGATGTGCCCGCGCGTATCAACCACCTCGAACCACTCCAGATGCTTGATGCTTTTGTTGGCCTCGGCCAGTGCATTACTGATGGCGTCTTCTATGCTGGTCGGGGACGAGCCTACCAGTTCAACTTTCTTGTAGGTGTGATGGTCAGACATAACGTTCTCCTTTGTCGTAAATCAAAGCCTAGCAGCGATTGTGCTAAATACTTTGTAGGCAATTTGAAAGGAAAAGTTCAGGCCAACTGCACTTTCTGGAAACCGCGGAGTCGGACTTAACAAGCACCTCACTCACCAATGCAGGAGAGCCCTAATGGCTAGCAACTCTTTACGTAAAGCCTCATTGCAAAGCATGGAAGCAGAGATCGAGAGCCTGCTCAAGTCTCTGGAAAGCCTCAAGCACGACGCTTCTGACGAGTCCAAAAAGACCCTTGGCATCCTCAAGAACAACGCCGAGAACGCGCTCAAGCATTCGCGTCACCTGCTCAGCGATGCGCTGGAAGAAGTGAAGGACAAAACCCGCGAAACCGCGATCGCTACCCGCGAATACGCGCAAGAGCACCCGTACGCCACCGCTGGCGTTGCCATCGGCGCACTGGGTCTGCTGGCAGCCTTTCTGTTGTGCAAGCGCGGTAATTAATCTGCGCTGCGCGCAAGCTCTGCCTTGAGCCATTGCGCCAGTTGCCCGGCGCGCGCGTCTGCGGCGCGCTTGGGCAGCCATAACGTCAGCTGCGCCGGGGTTTCATTGAAGCCCCAGGGCGCAGCCAGGCGTCCGGCTTGCAGGTCTTGCGCCACCAGTGGCTCGGGCGCAATCGCCACACCCAGCCCCGCAACGGCGGCTTCAAGCAAGTAGTACAAGTGCTCAAACCCCTGCCCGTATTGTAAATCCTTCGCCTCGATTGCGTTTTTTTGCGCCCAGCTTGGCCACGCCTGGGGCCGTGACGCGGTGTGCAGCAAGGGTTCGCCAAGCAAGGCACTGGCCGGAGCGTTGCGCAATTGTTCGTAGTGCGCGTAGCGCGGGCTGACCACCGGGCCGATGCGCTCGCTGGCCAGTTCGTACACCTGCATGTCGGCGGGCCACGGCGGCTCGGCAAACACCAGCAAAGCGTCCAGCCCGGGGCGACGCGGGTCCAGGTCGCCTTCACCGGCCGAGAGGTGCAGGCGCAAGTCCGGCAAGTCGGCATTCAAGCGGCCCAGGCGCGGAATAAACCAGCGCGCCAGCAAACTGCCCGAACAGCCGAGCACGAAAGGGGCGTCAACCTGGCTTTGCGTGAGTTCAGCGCATACGTTGCGCAAACGCTCAAAGGCTTCGCCGCTGGCATCACGCAGACGGATACCGGCCTCGGTGAGCTTTAGCCCGCGCCCTTCCTTGACGAACAGGCTCACCCCCAAGTGCTCTTCCAGCACTTTCAATTGCCGACTGACGGCACCGTGGGTGACGTGCAACTGCTCGGCCGCCTGGCTGACGCTGCTCAGGCGGGCGGTGGCTTCAAAAGCGCGCAGGGCATTGAGGGGCGGGAGGTCGCGGCTCATGATATGTGTGAGTTTTCCTGACAGGTTGTGGCGATCTTATCGGTTTTCATCCCGGGCTGTCACGGGTACAGTCAGGCCCATAGACCTTCGTAACTTTTTATCTGGAGCGTCACATGACTCAATCCACCTTGCGTACCGGCCCTGATGCCAATGGCCTGTTTGGCTCATTCGGCGGCCGTTATGTGGCTGAAACCCTGATGCCGCTGATCCTTGACCTGGATCGCGAGTACGAGCTGGCGAAAAAAGACCCTGAGTTCATCAAGGAACTGGCCTACTTCCAGCGCGATTATGTGGGCCGCCCAAGCCCGCTGTACTTCGCCGAGCGGCTGACCGAGTTCTGTGGCGGCGCCAAGATCTACCTCAAGCGCGAAGAGCTGAACCACACCGGCGCGCACAAGATCAACAACTGCATCGGCCAGATCCTGCTGGCACGACGCATGGGCAAAAAACGCATCATCGCCGAGACCGGCGCCGGCATGCACGGCGTGGCCACTGCCACCGTCGCGGCCCGCTTTGGCCTGCAGTGCGTGATCTACATGGGCACCACCGACATCGAGCGCCAGCAGGCCAACGTGTTCCGCATGAAGCTGCTGGGCGCTGAAGTGATCCCGGTGGTGGCCGGCACCGGCACCCTGAAAGACGCGATGAACGAAGCCCTGCGCGACTGGGTAACCAACGTCGACAGCACCTTCTACCTGATCGGCACCGTGGCCGGCCCGCACCCGTATCCGGCGATGGTGCGCGATTTCCAGGCCGTGATCGGCAAGGAAACCCGCGACCAGATGCAAGCCCAGGAAGGCCGCCTGCCGGACAGCCTGGTGGCGTGCATCGGCGGTGGTTCCAACGCGATGGGCCTGTTCCACCCGTTCCTGGATGACACCAGCGTTGAAATCATCGGCGTGGAAGCGGCCGGCTACGGCATCGAGACCGGCAAGCACGCCGCCAGCCTCAATGGCGGCGAGCCGGGCGTGCTGCACGGCAACCGCACCTTCCTGCTGCAGGACGACGATGGCCAGATCATCGACGCCCACTCGATTTCCGCCGGCCTGGACTACCCCGGCATCGGCCCTGAGCACGCCTGGTTGCATGACATCGGTCGCGTCGAATACACCTCGGTGACCGACGCCGAAGCCCTGGATGCCTTCCACAAATGCTGCCGCCTTGAAGGCATCATCCCGGCCCTGGAAAGCGCCCACGCGCTGGCCGAAGTGTTCAAGCGCGCACCGACCCTGCCAGCCGATCACCTGATGGTGGTCAACCTTTCAGGCCGTGGCGACAAAGACATGCAAACCGTGATGCACCACATGGAACAGTCTCAACAGGAGCAACACTGATGAGCCGCCTGCAAACGCGCTTTACCGCACTCAAGGAACAAAACCGCGCAGCGCTGGTGACCTTTGTCACGGCCGGTGACCCGGATTACGACACCTCGCTGGCCATCCTCAAGGGCTTGCCGGCAGCGGGCGCCGACGTGATCGAACTGGGCATGCCCTTCACCGATCCGATGGCCGACGGCCCGGCGATTCAACTGGCCAACATCCGTGCGTTGGGCGCCAAGCAAAACCTGGCGAAAACCCTGCAGATGGTTCGTGAGTTTCGTACCGGTAACAACGACACCCCGCTGGTGCTGATGGGCTATTTCAACCCAATCCACCACTATGGCGTGGCGCGTTTTATCGCTGAGGCCAAAGAATCGGGCGTCGATGGCCTGATCGTGGTCGACATGCCGCCCGAGCACAACGGCGAGCTGTGCGACCCGGCGCAGGCTGCCGGCCTGGACTTTATCCGCCTGACCACGCCGACCACAGACGACGTGCGCCTGCCGACCGTATTGGCTGGCAGCTCGGGCTTTGTGTATTACGTTTCGGTGGCGGGCGTGACCGGTGCCGGTTCGGCTACCACTGAACAGGTGAGCGCGGCCATTGAGCGCCTGCGTCGCCATACCGATCTGCCGATCAGCGTAGGCTTTGGTATCCGTACCCCTGAACAGGCTGCGGCAATTGCCCGCCTGGCAGATGGCGTGGTGGTGGGTTCGGCATTGATCGACAAGATCGAAAATGCGGCAACGCCTGAGCAGGCGGTGGATGGTGTACTGAGCTTGTGTGCAGCGCTGGCTGAAGGCGTGCGCAGCGCTCGCTAGGTCAAGAGCGCCCTCACCCTAACCCTCTCCCGGAGGGAGAGGCCTGGGGTGAGGGCAAAAGGCCTACGCGGTCTTACTTCTGTGTCCCGTCATCATGCAGCAGGTTGGCCTGGGTCAGGTTGCTGCCGGCCGGTACGCTGCGGGTCAGCCATACATTGCCACCAATGGTCGAACCCTGACCAATGGTGATACGCCCCAAAATCGTCGCGCCCGCATAAATCACCACATCATCCTCAACGATCGGATGGCGTGGATGGCCTTTCTGCAATTGCCCCGACTCATCCGCCGGAAAGCGCTTGGCACCCAGGGTCACAGCCTGATAGATCCGCACACGTTCGCCGATGATCGCGGTTTCTCCTATCACCACACCCGTGCCGTGATCGATAAAGAAACTGCGGCCAATCTGCGCGCCGGGGTGGATATCAATGCCGGTGGCCGAGTGTGCAATCTCTGCGCTGATGCGCGCCAACAACGGCAGCCCTGCACGGTACAGGTGATGGGCCAACCGGTGATGAATCACCGCCAGAATCCCCGGATAGCACAACAGCACCTCATCCACACTGCGCGCCGCCGGGTCACCGTGATAAGCCGCCAGCACGTCCGTATCGAGAATGCTGCGCAAAACCGGCAAGGCCAGGGCAAAGTCCTGAATCAGCAGGGTCGCGGTTGCATCTACGCCTTCATCGGGCAAGCCGCCCTGGCGGGCCACATAACGCAGCTCCAGGCGGGCCTGTTTGAGCAGCGCATTGAGCGCCACATCCAGCGTGTGGCCGACGTAAAAATCTTCGCTCTCTTCACGCAGATCCACCGGGCCCAAACGCATCGGGAACAAGGCACCACACAGGGCCTCAAGAATCTCGGCCATTGCCGCACGGGACGGCAGCTCACGGCCTCCCTGCTCACCACTGACCCGCCCGTTCTGCGTGCGCCACTGGTTTCGCGCCGTGCGCAGCTGGCAGACGATGGCTTGCAATTGCCAAGGATTGGAACGATCACTCACGATGAATACTCCGCACGCTGGCGGCTGGATCGACCAGCCGCGAATTGGCAATGATTTTACGGTATCAAAACGTTTACGACTCGGGCAATCAACGCTTGGTCCGACGCCAGATGCGCCAACTCACCACGGCGATAATCAGCAACGCCAGCCCACTCAGAATGGCCAGGCTCATGCTGTGGTAACTGAACAGCGGTTTTTCGATGCGTACATAGCCCGGCTCGGCCAACAGCTCGCGCAGCGCTACGTTGGCCTGCTTGAGGCTGATGGCTTGCAACTGCCTGGCAGGGTCGGCGAAACGGCCCTCATCGTAGTCACCCAGGGATGCCCAGTAGTAGTCGGCCAACGCGCTGCTGCCTTGCACTGTCCAGGCCTGGCGGGAGATGGCGGTGTTTTTGAGCCGGGCAAAAATCTGCGGGTCCAGCCCGTCCTTGAGCAAACGCGCCTTGAGTTGCTCCATCACCTGCCGGGCTTGCGCCACGTTCTCGCGCTCAAGGTCGGCATTGAGGCTTAAAAAGCTCACGCCACCAAACACTTCCCGCTCGGCCCAGGGACCGTAAGACAAGCCATGCTTGAGCCGCAGTTCGCTGTAGAGCGCCCACTCCAGGTAATCACGCAGCAGGATCCAGGTTTCGTCGGACTGCCCCTCGATCACAGGCTCAGGGAACAGCCAATGCAAGGTCGCGGTATTCCCCACCACGCCCCGCACCAGTTCGCGCTCGGCCTCAGCCTTGGCATCAATCCCGGCCAGTGGCCGGTGCTCGCTGGGCTCAACCGGCTCAAGAGCGCCGTAAGTGCGCTCCAGATAGGCGGGCAGCAGCCGGTCAAGGTCGCCGACGATAATCAGCGTCATATTGTTGGGCGCATACCAGTTCTGGCGCACGGCCTCCAGTTGCTGGCGCGTAAGGTCATGGACTTCGGCCCGCTCGGCGCATTTAAGGCCCAGCTCGACGGCCAGTTGGTTGCTGGCACTGTGGCCAAGGTCCTGGCGGTCGAGCCAGCGCTGCAAATGCGAATAATGGCCACCGTCTTCACGCTCGACCACTTGCTTGGCATCGTTGATGCGTTGTTCGGTCAATTGCGTGCGGGTCAGCAGCCCTAGCAGCAGGTCGAGGATCTTGCGTTGGTTTTTGGCCGGGGCTTCGATCACAAAGGTGGTGTCGGCGCTGCTGGTAAAGGCGTTCCATTCGCCACCCAGGGCCTGCATGCGCTCCTCCAGGCCACCTTCGCCGGTGTCATCGATACCGCTGAAAAGCAGATGCTCCAGCAGATGGGGCAATTGCTGATCGGCACACGAAAAGTCGTCCAGGCCAACCCCCACCACCAAACGGATGGCCACATGTCCGCGATCGTTGTTGGGCTTGAGGATCAGTTGCAGGCCATTGGGCAGTTGGTAGCCCTCGACGCTGTAACGATCCAGGGCAAAACCCTGGGCAGCGCCAAGCAACAAACAGATAAACAGCAGGCAACGCATAAAAAATCCCTGAATTCTCGAATCCCTGAGCCCGTGCAGCTTAGTCGCTGCATAACGGCTGACAACAGCCCAACGTACAACGTTCAAGGCGAATGTTGCGTGTCGGCTGCGTCGTCCAGCTCCAGGGCCCCGGTTTCAGAGGTCTCCAGCACCACGTAAGCGCTGCCGCAAAACAGCGAGTTGAGGCGTTTCATGTCCGCGATCAGCTCCAGGTGCATGGAACTGGTCTCGATACTTTGTGTGACTTTACGCTGCAGACGGCTCACATGGGCGTGGGCCAAACGCCGCTCCTGGGCGCGAAAACGGCGTTTTTCACGCAGCAACTGGCGAGCGCTTTGCACGTCGGAGCTGAGAAAGACCGTGAGCCCAAGGCGCAGGTTTTCGATCAACTGGGTTTGCAGGCCCACCAGCTCCTCCAGCCCTGTTTCTGAAAACGAGCGGCGCTGCGAGGTTTTCTGCTGCTGGACTTTGCGCAGCATGCGCTCGATCACATCGCTGGCAAGCTTGAGGTTGATCGCCAATTCGATGATTTCGGCCCAGCGTCGACTGTCCTGTTCGCTCAGGTCCTCTCGCGGCATTTGCGCCAGATACAGTTTGACCGCGCTGTAGAGTATTTCGACTTCATCACTCAAGGTGCGCATTTCCTGGGTGATGGCGGTTTGCTTGCCGCGCAGAACGTCGAGCATATTGACCAACATGGTATCGATCAGGTCGCCAATGCGCAGGGTTTCGCGTACCGCGTTGGTCAGGGCCAGGCTCGGTGTATCAAGAGCAGCAGGGTCCAGATGGCGCGGTTTGGCAACGCCGTTGGCTTGCTCGCGCTCGGGCAGCAGCCAGGCGCAAATACGCGCCATCAGGCCGACTGTGGGCAACATCAGGAAACAGCGGGCGGTGTTGTAGAGCAGGTGAAAGCCGATCACCAGCTCCTGGGCGCTGTAGCTCAGGCTGTCCATCCAGGCCACCAGCGGGTCGAGCACGGGCATGATCAGCAGCAGGCCGATCAGCTTGTACAGCAGGCTGCCCAAGGCCACCTGGCGGCCTGCCGCGTTCTGCATATTGGTGCTGAGAAACGCCAGCACGCCGCTGCCGATATTGGCGCCAATCACCAGGCCGATGGCGACATGCAGGCTGATAACACCCGCACCGGCCAGTGTGGCGGTCAGCAGCACGGCCGCCAGGCTGGAGTAGGACACCATTGCGAACAGGGCGCCGACCAGAGCATCGAGCAGGATATCGCCGGTCAACGAAGCAAAAATCACCTTCACGCCCTGGGCATGGGTGATGGGCGTGGCGGCTTCGACGATCAGTTGCAGCGCCAGGATGATCAGGCCCAGGCCAATGCCTACCCGCCCCAGTTGCCCGGCGCGGGTTTGCTTGCGGGTCAAAAAGAAAATCACGCCCAGGAAAATCAACAGCGGCGACAGCCATGACAGGTCAAAGGTCAGCACCCGGGCCATCAAGGCGGTCCCGACATCGGCGCCGAGCATGGTGGCCAAGGCAGGGGTCAGTGCCATCAACCCCTGGCCGACAAAGGACGTGACCAGCATGGCCGTGGCGTTGCTGCTTTGCACCATGGCCGTGACCACGATCCCGGCGACAAAGGCGAACATGCGCCGGGAGACGTTTTGCCCGATGACATGGCGCAGGTTGGTACCGTAGACCCGCAGGATGCCGGTTCGGACGATGTGCGTGCCCCAGATGAGCAAGGTCACGGCGGAAAGCAGATTGAGCAGGGTCAGCATGCTGGCTCCCTGTATTGGATGTGTCTAAGGATCAGATAGCTGCGGGCCGTTCCTACAGATGTTTCTTAAGATGTAGTCGGCAAATGAGCAGAGCGCCAGCATCGCATAGCTGGCGGAGGGTTGAAACACTTCTGGACAATGCTGAACCTGTGGGAGCGGGCTTGCCCGCGATGGCTTCGACACGGTTTAACTCAAACACCGCGTCGTTTGCATCGCGAGCAAGCCCACTCCCACACCGGAGGGGGTTACAGCGTGCTGAACACCGGGAACGTCCCCAGCAGCAGCGCCGCAACCATGATGACCAGGCACACCAGGATCGCCCACTTGAGGGTGAAACGCTGGTGGTCGCCAAACTCGATGCCGGCCAAGGCCACCAGCAGGTAGGTGGAAGGCACCAACGGGCTGAGCAAATGCACCGGCTGGCCCACAATCGAGGCACGGGCCATTTCGGCGGCGGTGATGCCATAGTGGCTGGCAGCTTCGGCCAATACAGGCAGTACGCCGTAGTAGAACGCATCATTGGACATGAAGAAGGTGAACGGCATGCTCACCAGCGCGGTAATCACCGCCAGATACGGCCCGAGCGCAGGCGGAATCACCGCCAGCAGGCTTTTGGACATGGCATCGACCATGCCGGTGCCCGACAGGATGCCGGTAAAGATACCCGCCGCAAAAATCAGCCCGACCACCGCCAGCACGCTGCCCGCGTGGGCCGCTACGCGGTCTTTTTGCTGCTGCAGGCACGGGTAGTTGACGATCATCGCGATACTGAACGCGACCATGAACAACACGGGTAAAGGCAGCAGGCCAGCAATGAGCGCAACCATCAGGGCCAGGGTCAACGCACCGTTGAACCAGATCAGTTTTGGTCGACGGGCATCCGGGTATTGGGAAACGCTGATCTCGCTGTGGTCGATTTCGTCACCGTGCAGGTGCAATTCGCCCAGGCGCGCACGCTCGCGTTTGCCGTAGAACCACGCGATGACCAGGATCGCCGCGCAGCCTGCGAGCATGGCCGGGATCATCGGCACAAAGATGTCCGACGGGTCGACATGCAGCGCACTCGCCGCGCGGGCGGTCGGGCCGCCCCAGGGCGTCATGTTCATCACGCCACCCGCCAGGATGATCAAGCCGGCCATAATCCGCGGGCTCATGCCGATGCGGCTGTAGAGCGGCAGCATGGCGGCCACGCAAATCATGTAGGTGGTCGCGCCGTCGCCATCCAGGGACACCACCAGCGCCAGCACCGCCGTGCCCACCGAGATTTTCAGCGGGTCGCCCTTAACCAGCTTGAGGATCTTGCGCACCGCCGGGTCAAACAGGCCGGAGTCGATCATCAAGGCAAAGTAGAGGATGGCGAACATCAGCATCACCCCGGTCGGGGCCAGCTTGGTGATGCCTTCGAGCATCATCGGGCCGATTTTCGGGGCGAAACCGCCGAACACGGCAAACAGGATGGGCACCAGGATCAGGGCGATCAGGGCAGACAGGCGCTTGGTCATGATCAAATACATAAAGGTAATGACCATGGCAAAGCCAAGGAAGGTCAGCATAACAGTCACCATTATTGTTGTAGTAGGGCTCTGACCGCGTGTTTACGCGTGGCAGGCCAACCGGTCTGTTGCCGGCAATGACGTGATGCTAGAGGGGAATGCTTTCAGCCAGCTTTCGCTGGTAAAAGTTCTTACAGGAGAGGGAGGGGAGATTTGCATTACCCCTGTGGGAGCGGGCTTGCTCGCGATGGTGTCGACGCGGTTCAACGGCTGGACCGCATCGTTTGTATCGCGAGCAAGCCCGCTCCCACAGGTTGTGTGGCGGTCAGTCCAGCTTCAGGACTTTGGCCAGGACGATTTTCGGGCCTTTCATCTTTTTGATGATGATGCGCAGGCCTTCAACTTCCAGTTGTTCTTCTTCTGCAGGCACCCGCTTGAGGGTGTCGTAGATCAGGCCTGCGACGGTTTCGGCTTCAACGTGGTCCAGGTCTACACCCAGCAGGCGTTCGATCTTGAACAACGGCGTGTCGCCGCGTACCAGCAGCTTGCCCGGCTGATACGAGAGGATGCCGCGCTCGGCCTTGCGGTGTTCGTCCTGGATATCACCCACCAGCACTTCCAGCACGTCTTCCATCGTCAGGTAACCCACCACCTTGCCGTCAGCCTCTTCAACCAGGGCAAAGTGCGCGCCGCCCTTGCGGAACTGCTCCAGCAACTGGCTCAGCGGCATGTGCCGCGACACACGCTCCAGCGGCCGGGTCAGTTCTTCAAGGTTGAAGGTTTCGGGCAGGTGATCGAGGTCGGCCAGCTCCAGCAGCAGGTCCTTAATATGCAACAAACCGACGAACGTGTTGGTGTCGGCATCGTAGACCGGGTAGCGGCTGAACTTGTGGCGACGGAACAGCGCGAGGATTTCCTTGAGCGGTGCCTTGGAGTCCAGGGTCACCAGGTCTTCGCGGGAATTGGCCCAGTCGACCACTTCCAGCTCGCCCATTTCCACGGCCGACGCCAAAACACGCATGCCCTGGTCACTCGGGTCCTGGCCACGGCTGGAGTGCAGGATCAGCTTGAGTTCTTCACGGCTGTAAGCGTGATCATGATGGGCACCGGGCTCGCCCTGGCCGGCAATACGCAAGATCGCGTTGGCGCTGGCGTTAAGCAGGTAAATCGCCGGGTACATGGCCCAGTAGAACAGGTACAGCGGCACGGCGGTCCACAGCGACAGGGTCTCGGGCTTGCGGATGGCCCACGACTTGGGTGCCAGCTCACCGACCACGATATGCAGGTAGGAAATGATAAAGAAGGCGGTAAAGAACGATACGCCCTTGATCACTTCCGGCGACGACACGCCGATGGCGCCCAGCAGCGGCTCCAGGATGTGCGCAAACGCCGGCTCGCCGACCCAGCCAAGGCCCAGCGAGGCCAGGGTAATACCCAGCTGGCAGGCAGACAGGTAGGCGTCGAGCTGACTGTGTACGGTGCGCAGGATCTGCCCGCGCCAGCCGTTGTCTTCGGCAATTGCCTCAACCCGGGTGGAACGCAATTTGACCATGGCAAATTCCGCCGCAACGAAAAAACCGTTGAGCAGTACCAGGATCAGAGCAAAAAGAATCATGCCGAAGTCGGCGAAGAGTGTCGCGAGGGTCAAGCCAGGGGAAGGGTCCATGATGGAGTTTTACGGGTTCCGTCGTTACAGATAGGGAGATATGGCCAAACAATGTAACGGCTGATGTAGCCCTTGCCTAGTGGGAAAGGGCTACAGGGCCTAGTCAACCAGCGACTTTTGCTGAGGTTTTGCCACCTGAACGGGTGGGAAATGGCAGGTGAACGTACTGCCGTGCCCCAACACACTGCTGATCTCCAGCCGCGCACGGTGGCGCAGCAGCACATGCTTGACGATGGCCAGCCCCAGCCCGGTGCCGCCGGTGTTGGCGTTGCGGCTGGAATCGACGCGGTAGAAGCGTTCGGTCAGGCGCGGCAAGTGCTTGTTGTCGATCCCCACCCCCGAGTCCTGCACGCTCAGGTGCGCGCCCGCGCTGTCTGCCCACCAGCGAATGCGCACGCTTCCGCCATCGGGGGTGTATTTGACAGCGTTGAACACCAGGTTGGAAAACGCGCTGCGCAATTCGCCTTCGCTGCCCTTGAGCGCGCAATCGGCTTCGACGTCGAGGGTGATGGTCTGGTTGCGCTGGCCGGACAACGCCTGGGCGTCACTCTTGATCGAGCGCAGCAAGCTGTCGACGGCCACCGGCTGGTTGTCCGAGGGGTAATCGGTGGCCTCCAGCTTGGCCAGCAACAGCAAGTCGTTGAGCAGGGTCTGCATACGCTCGCCCTGTTGCTGCATCTGCGACAGCGGGCGCTTCCAGCGCGGGTTCACGTCGTCGACGTTATCGAGCAGGGTTTCGAGATAACCACAGATCACCGTCAACGGCGTACGCAGTTCGTGGGACACGTTGGCGATAAAGTCTTTGCGCATCTGCTCCAGCTGATGAATGCGCGTCACGTCGCGCACCAGCATCAGGTGCTCGTTGTTGCCGTAGCGGGTGATGTAGAGCTGGATGCGCAAGTGATCGTTGACCGGCGAGGGGATATCCAGCGGTTCGCCGTAATTACCTTGCTCGAAGTATTCCTTGAAGCGCGGGTGGCGCACCAGGTTGGTCACTGGCTGGCCGCTGTCCTGCGGTGTCTTGAGGCCCAACAGGGTCTCTGCGGCGAGGTTCCACCACTCCAGGTTGCCGTCGCTGTCGAGCATGATGACCGCGTCCTTGAGCGCGGCCGTGGACTCCTGCACGCGATCGATCACCGCTTGCAGCCGCCCGCGCACCCGCTGGTCGCGGCGCTGCAGGTGGTAGATGCTGTCGAATACCTCACCCCACAGACCGTAGCCATCGGGCGGCGCTTCGTCGGGTTTGTGCTGACGCAGCCATTCGTGCAGGCGCAGCAATTGCTTGAGGGTCCAGCCCAGATAGAACGCCAGGCCAATGGCCAGGCTCCAGCCGTAATAACCACTGATCAGGCCGACCACCAGGCAGGCAGCAACCAGAAGCAACAAATGGCGAATCAGAGTGCCATGCCAATTTTGATTCACGTCGCGCGGGTCCTTGCTTGCCGTTGAGTCAGAAAAAGCCGGTATCAGGCCTTGGTCGAAAACCGGTAACCGGTGCCACGCACGGTTTGTACCAGATTTTCGTAAGCCTCACCGAGGGCTTTGCGCAGGCGGCGGATATGCACGTCCACGGTGCGCTCCTCCACATACACATTGCCGCCCCAGACCTGATCGAGCAACTGGCCGCGGGTGTAGGCACGCTCCTGGTGGGTCATGAAGAATTGCAGCAGGCGGTATTCGGTAGGTCCCATTTCGGCCGGGGTGCCGTCGATGGTCACGCGGTGGCTGATGGGGTCGAGCAGCAGGCCGCCGATCTCGATCGGCGACTCGGCATCGGCGGGGCCGGCACGGCGCAGCACGGCCTTGAGGCGAGCCACCAGCTCACGCGGCGAAAACGGTTTGGTGATGTAGTCATCAGCGCCCACTTCCAGGCCCTGAATCTTGTTGTCCTCCTCACCTTTGGCCGTAAGCATGATGATGGGAATATCACTGGTCAGCTCTTCGCGCTTGAGGCGACGGGCCAGTTCGATGCCCGAAGTGCCGCCAGGCAGCATCCAGTCGAGCAGGATCAGGTCCGGTTTACGGTCCACGATAATGGCATGGGCATCCTGGGCATTATCGGCTTCAAGACAATCGTAGCCCGCCATTTCCAGGGCCACGGCGATCATCTCGCGAATTGGCGCCTCGTCATCAACGATCAAAATGCTCCTGCCAACCATGCCGTAATCCTCTCGTCATTAAACTGTCTTGTGGCGCATTAGATAACGCAATTATTGCAGTCGTGTGACAGCTTTGGGGATTGGCCGCGCACTAACGGTTAGTGAACTACGCTTTAGGTTCAAATCGTACAACCACAAAAAGGACGATTCCGATGACCTCTAGCTCGTTTTCCCTAAAGACATTGCTGTTGGCCGCAGCTTTTGCCTTGCCAGGACTGGCGTATGCGGCTGAACCGGCAATGACCAAGGACGGCATGCTCGTTGACCACAAAGGCATGACGCTCTACACCTTCGCCAAGGATGCGGGCGGCAAATCCATGTGCAATGACAAGTGCGCAGCCAACTGGCCGCCACTGGCCGCCGAGAGCACGGCGATGGACATGGGCAAGTGGACGGCCATCAAGCGCGATGACGGCCATATGCAATGGGCCTATGACGGCAAGCCGCTGTACACCTTCGTGATGGATAAAAAGGCTGGCGACAAAACCGGCGACGGCAAAATGGACGGGGCGTGGAAGGTGGCCAAGCCTTAGGAAGATCAAAAAACCTCACCCTGACCCTCTCCCAAAGGGAGAGGGTTGGGGTGAGGGGCTCAGGATCTCAGGCATAAAAAAACCTCGCCTCCCGGTCACGGGGGGCGAGGTTTTTTATGACGCTGCTTTAAACGGCGCTGGTCGACTGCGGACGACGCACGTCCGGCTGCTTCCAGGACTCGGCCGCCGATTCGTCGATGGCCTGCTGGATGGCTTTTTTACGGTGCTCTTCGGCACGACGGCTGAAGAACCACACCATAAAGGTCACCAGCGATACTGCCAGCAAGATCAGGCTGGCCACGGCGTTGATCTCGGGTTTGACCCCCAGGCGCACCGCCGAGAACACTTCCATCGGCAAGGTCGTCGACCCCGGCCCCGACACAAAGCTGGCCAGTACCAGGTCGTCCAGCGACAGGGCAAAGGACATCATCGCGCCCGCCGCCAAGGACGGCGCAATCATCGGGATGGTGATCAAAAAGAACACCTTCCACGGCTTGGCACCCAGGTCCATTGCCGCTTCTTCGATCGACAGGTCCAGCTCGCGCAGGCGCGACGACACCACCACCGCCACATAGGCCGAGCAGAACGTCGTGTGGGCGATCCAGATGGTCACCAGGCCACGTTCCTGTGGCCAGCCAATCATCTGCGCCATCGCCACGAACAGCAGCAACAGCGACAGACCGGTAATCACCTCGGGCATCACCAGCGGCGCCGTCACCAGGCCGCCAAACAGCGTGCGGCCCTTGAAGCGGCTGATACGGGTCAGCACGAAGGCCGCCAACGTGCCCAGTGCCACCGCAGCAATCGCCGTGTACAGGGCGATTTCCAGCGAGCGCATCACCGAGCCCATCAGTTGCGTGTTGTCCAGCAGGCCCACGTACCACTTCAGCGACCAGCCACCCCACACCGTCACCAGCTTGGAGGCGTTGAACGAGTAGATCACCAGGATCAGCATCGGCAGGTAGATAAACAACAGCCCCGCGACCAACATGAAGCTAGAAAAACGGAAGCGATTCATATCTTGCCCTCCAGCTCTTTAGCCTGGCTGCGGTTGAACAGAATGATGGGCACGATCAGGATCGCCAGCATGACCACGGCAAGCGCAGACGCTACCGGCCAGTCACGGTTGTTGAAGAACTCTTGCCACAACACTTTACCGATCATCAGGGTTTCCGGGCCGCCGAGCAGTTCGGGGATCACGAACTCGCCCACCACCGGGATAAACACCAGCATGCAGCCGGCGATAATGCCGTTTTTCGACAGCGGCACGGTGATCTTCCAGAAGCTGTTAAACGTGCTCGAACCCAGGTCAGACGCGGCTTCCAGCAGGCTGGTGTCGTGCTTCACAAGGTTGGCGTACAGCGGCAGGATCATAAACGGCAGGTACGAATACACAATGCCGATATACACCGCAATATTGGTGTTGAGGATCTGCAGGGGTTCACTGATCCAGCCCATCGACATCAGGAAGCCATTGAGCAGGCCGTTGTTGCTGAGGATGCCCATCCACGCGTAAACGCGGATCAGGATTGCGGTCCAGGTCGGCATCATGATCAGCAGCACCAGCACGGTCTGCATCTCTTTGCGCGCATTGGCGATGGCATAGGCCATCGGGTAGCCGATCAGCAGGCACAGCAGCGTGCTGAAGAACGCCATCTTCAGCGAGCCCAGGTAGGCGGCGATGTACAGCTCGTCGTCGCCCAGCATGGCGTAGTTGCCCAGATTCAGCAGTACCTGAATCTTCTGGTCAACGTAGCTGTAGATCTCGGTGTACGGCGGAATCGCGACGTCCGCTTCGGCAAAGCTGATCTTCAGGACGATGAAGAACGGCAGCATGAAAAACAGAAACAGCCACAGGAATGGAATCCCGATGACCATATGGCGGCCACCGGGGGTTATTCGTTGCAGTCGGCGTTTAAGCTTTCGCATGTTCATGAGCGCAGTACCACGCCGCTGTCGTCTTCCCACCACACATACACTTCGTCGTCCCAGGTCGGACGGGCGCCACGGCGTTCGGCGTTGGCCACGAACGACTGCACCAGCTTGCCGCTCGGCAGCTCGACGTAGAACACCGAGTGCCCGCCCAGGTAGGCAATGTCATGCACCTTGCCGCGCGACCAGTTGTATTCGCAGGTCGGCTTTTCGGTGGTAACCAGCATTTTTTCCGGGCGAATGGCGTAGGTGGTGTGCTTGTCTTCCACCGAGGTGCTCACGCCGTGACCGACGTAGATGTCGTTCTCCAGCTCCGGGCACTTGATGCGCGCATAGCCTTCAGCGTCATCGACCACTTCACCGTCGAACAGGTTGACGTTGCCGATGAACTCGCACACCAGACGGCTGACCGGGGTTTCGTAAATATCGATCGGGCTGCCGATCTGGGCAATCCAGCCCAGGTGCATGATCGCGATGCGCTGGGCCATGGTCATGGCCTCTTCCTGGTCGTGGGTCACCATCACGCAGGTCACGCCCACGCGCTCGATGATTTCCACCAGTTCGAGCTGCATTTGCGAACGCAGTTTTTTGTCCAGCGCGCCCATCGGCTCATCGAGCAGCAGCAGTTTCGGGCGCTTGGCCAGCGAACGGGCCAGGGCCACACGCTGACGCTGGCCACCGGACAACTGATGCGGTTTGCGCTTGGCGTACTGGCTCATGTGGACCAGCTTGAGCATCTCGCCCACGCGGGCATCGATCTCGGCGGTCGACATCTTGTCCTGCTTGAGGCCGAAGGCGATGTTTTGCGCCACCGTCATATGCGGGAACAGGGCATAGGACTGGAACATCATATTGATCGGCCGCTCATAAGGCGGCATATCCGTAATGTCCACGCCATCGAGGAAAATACGGCCCTCAGTCGGGCGCTCGAAACCGGCGAGCATGCGCAGCAAGGTGGACTTGCCCGATCCCGATCCGCCGAGCAGGGCGAAGATTTCGCCCTTGTTGATTTCCAGGGACACATCGTCCACCGCAATCGTCTCGTCGAATTTCTTCGTGACCCGGTCGATTTTGACCAGCACCTGCTTAGGTGTCTGGTCGCCCTCGAGGGCTTTCTTATAGGCGCCGGAGGCAACAGCCATTACGTAACTCCCAACAAATTTAGCAGCCCGGCCTTGATGGACGGGCCTTGGATAGGTGGTCTTGCGAGATTACTTGCCCGTTTTGACCTTGGTCCATGTACGCGTCATCAGACGCTGGATCTTGGGGGGCAACTCGGTTGAGACGTATGTCTTGTCCAGCACCGCCTGGGTTGGGTAAACCGCTTCGTCGGTACGAATGGACTCATCCATCACCTTGTCGGCTGCCGGGTTAGGGTTGGCATAGCCGACATAGTCACTGACCTGAGCGATCACTTCAGGCTTGAGCAGGTAGTTGATGAACGTGTGGGCCTCCTTGACGTTGCTGGAATCCTTGGGGATGGCCAGCATGTCAAACCACAGGGCGCCGCCCTCCTTGGGCACGATATAGGCGATATTCACGCCTTTTTTTGCATCCTCGGCACGCGCCTTGGCCTGGAACACATCACCGGAAAAGCCAATCGCAACGCAGATGTTGCCGTTGGCCAGGTCGGAAATGTATTTGGAAGAGTGGAAGTAGGTGACGTATGGACGCACCGACATCAGGACTTCTTCAGCTTTCTTGTAGTCCTTTGGGTTGGTGCTGTTGGCATCCAGGCCCAAGTAGTTAAGGACAGTAGGCAGCATCTCGTCAGCCGAATCCAGGAAGGCCACACCGCACTTGGTCAGCTTCTTCATGTTCTCGGGTTTGAATACGACATCCCAGGAGTCGATGCTGTCGACACCCAGTACTTCTTTGACTTTGTCGACGTTGTAGCCAATCCCGTTGGTGCCCCACAGGTACGGTACGGCGTACTGGTTGCCCGGATCGTTGGCCTGCAGGCGCTTGAGCAGGGCAGGGTCGAGGTTGGAATAGTTCGGCAGTTGCGAAAGGTCGAGCTTCTGGAACGCACCCGCCTTGATCTGCTTGCCCAGGAAGTGGTTAGACGGAACGACCACGTCATAACCGGTACGCCCGGCCAGCAGTTTGCCTTCCAGGGTTTCGTTGGAATCGAAAACGTCATAGATCGGCTTGATGCCGGTCGCGGCTTCAAAGTCAGCCAGCGTGTTCGGCGCAATGTAGTCCGACCAGTTGTAAATATGCACCGTGGGCGCCGCTTGTACGCTGACGGCAAGCGTCAAACCAGCTCCGACCAGCAAGGTCTTGCGAAACAGAGATATAGACACGTGATGGTCCTCTAAATAGTTGGGCCTGAGTTGCCCGCGTCATACGGCAGTCGAACCGCCAAAGACAAAACCGGCGCGCAACTTACCCTCGATAAACCTGCACAGCAAAGTTTTCCGCGAATAATTGCCTTAAAGCCCCGATTTGTATCTGCTCGAGCCCAATTCCGTAGTCGCTGCCGCAGGCTGCGAAGGGGATCGCGGGGCCTTGCGGACAACGGGTTGCTACGCAACCCTTCGCAGCCTTCGGCAGCGACTACAGCGTTTGGTTATTTACCAGACTTGATTTTGGTCCAGCTGCGCGTCAACAACCGCAGGGTGGTCGGCGGCAAATCGCTGATGGCGTACAACTTGGCCTTCACTTCATCGGACGGGTAAATGCTCGGGTCACCCGAGATATCCTTATTCACCAGCGGCGTTGCAGCCTTGTTACCGTTGGGGAAGCGCACGCTGTTGGTGATTTCGGCCATCACTTCAGGCTGCATCAGATAATTCATCCAGGCATAGGCGGCGTCGACGTTCTCGGCATCCTTGGGAATGGCGACCATGTCGTAGAAGCTGCCAGCACCTTCTTTAGGGATTGCATACTTGAGCTTGACCTTGTCACCGGCCTCTTTGGCGCGGGAAATGGACTGCTCAAGGTCACCCGAGTAACCCACGGCCACGCAGATGTTGCCGTTGGCCAGGTCGGAGATGTACTTGGAAGAGTGGAAGTAGCCCACCGACGGGCGAATCTTCAGGAACAGCGCTTCGGCTTCAGCCAGTTGTTTCTTGTCTTGCGAATTGGTCGGGTAGCCCAGGTAGTGCAGGGCAGCCGGGATCATTTCGGTCGGCGAGTCGAGGAAGCTTATGCCGCAGCTCTTGAGCTTGGCAGCGTTCTCCGGCTTGAACAGCACGTCCCAGGAATCGATGGTATCGACGCCCAGCGCGGCCTTGACCTTCTCCGGGTTGTAGCCGATGCCGATGGTGCCCCACATGTACGGGAAGGCATGCTTGTTGTCTTTGTCGCTGGCATCGCCAACGGCCTTGAGCAACGCCGGGTCGAGGTTTTTCCAGTTAGGCAGCTTGGACTTGTCCAGCTCCTGGTAAACCCCGGCCTTGATCTGCTTGGCCAGGAAATTGTTGGATGGCACGACGATGTCGTAACCGGACTTGCCCGCCAGCAGCTTGGCCTCAAGGGTCTCGTTGCTGTCGAACACGTCGTAGACCACCTTGATACCGGTCTGGTCTTCGAATTTTTTAACGGTGTCAGGTGCGATGTAATCGGACCAGTTGTAGATGTGCAGTACTTTATCTGCTGCTTGAGCTGCCCCGGCCATCACACCCATCAAGGAGAGGGCGAGAAGGGTCTTGCCAGCTTTTTTAAAACCTGATGCCTTCATCTGTAATGCTCCAATTGTTCTTTTAAACCACCGATTCAGCGACCTGATCTCAAGGTGACTAAAGCCGGCGGCTAGTCTGGCAAGATCCGGGGCAGGCTTTCAAGGGAAGAGCCTTGATTCTTAAGGCTCTGAGCGCAATTGCCTACTTCAAAACCGCAGTTTTCTTGCGCTCAAAGCCTAGCAGTTAACCTTGCAACGTTTCCAAGGTCAGATCCAGGCACTTACGGGCCTTGGCCACCAGCTCGTCGATCTCGTCTTTGCTGATCACCAAGGGTGGCGAAATGATCATGGTGTCGCCTACTGCGCGCATGATCAGACCGTTATCGAAACAGAACTGCCGGCAGATCATGCCGACACCACGGCCCTCATAACGCTTGCGCGTGGCTTTGTCCTGTACCAGTTCAATGGCACCCAGCATGCCCACACCGCGCACTTCGCCCACCAACGGGTGATCGTTCAGTTCACGCAGACGCTTTTGCAAATACGGTGCCGTTTCGGCGTGGACCTTCTCGACAATTTTTTCTTCGCGCAGGATTCGGATGTTTTCCAGCGCCACGGCGGCGGCTACCGGGTGACCCGAGTAGGTGAAACCGTGGTTGAAATCGCCGCCTTCATTCAGCACCGCGACCACTTCGTCGCGCACGATCAGGCCGCCCATCGGGATATAGCCCGAGGTCAGACCCTTGGCGATGGTCATCATGTCCGGCTTGAGGCCGTAGAAATCGCTACCGAACCACTCGCCAGTGCGACCGAAGCCACAAATCACTTCATCGGCCACGAACAGGATGTCGTACTTGGCCAGGATTTCCTTGATGCGCGGCCAGTAGGTAGCGGGCGGCACAATCACGCCGCCTGCGCCCTGGATCGGCTCGGCAATAAAGGCACCGACATTGTCGACGCCCAGTTCGAGGATTTTTTCTTCCAGCTGGTTGGCCGCCCAGATGCCGAACTCTTCCGGGGACATGTCGCCACCTTCACCGAACCAGTACGGCTGCGGGATGTGGGTGATACCCGGGATCGGCAAGTCGCCCTGTTCGTGCATGTAGGTCATGCCGCCCAGGCTGGCGCCGGCCACGGTGGAGCCGTGGTAGCCGTTCTTGCGGCTGATGATGGTCTTTTTATTCGGCTGGCCCTTGATCGCCCAGTAATGGCGAACCATGCGCAGCATGGTGTCGTTGCCTTCAGAGCCTGAGCCGGTGAAGAACACATGGTTCATGCCTTCAGGCGCGATCTCGGCGATGGCTTTGGACAGTTCAAGCACCGGCGGGTGGGCGGTCATGAAAAACAGGTTGTAGTACGGCAGTTCACGCATTTGCTTGCTGGCCGCTTCGGCCAGCTCGTCACGGCCATAGCCGATGGCAACACACCACAGGCCGGCCATGCCGTCGAGAATCTTGTGGCCTTCGCTGTCCCACAGGTACACGCCCTTGGCGTGAGTGATGATGCGTGGGCCGACTTCTTTCAACTGTTTGAAGTCACTGAACGGTGCCAGGTGGTGATCGTTGCTCAGTTGTTGCCATTCGAGGGTTTGCGGGTTCTTGTTGGTCATACGGCTCTCCTTTAGTCAGTAGAGGAGGGGCGGCGCCTTCCTGGCTCGCCCCTCCAGCGTGTCAGACGGCGAACAGCAGGAATTCCCGCTCCCACGAACTGATGACGCGCTTGAAGTTTTCATGCTCGGCACGTTTGACGGCCACGTAACCGGTAATGAACTTGGTGCCCAGGTACTTCTCGACCGTCTTGCTGTTTTCCATGCGCTCCAGGGCGTCTTCGATGGTCAACGGCAAGCGCAGGTTGCGACGCTCATAACCGCGGCCCACCACAGGTGCGCTCGGGTTGATGCCTTCAACCATGCCGATATAGCCACACAGCAGGCTGGCGGCAATCGCCAGGTACGGGTTGGCATCGGCGCCCGGCAGGCGGTTCTCGACACGACGGTTTTGCGGCCCGGCATCCGGTACGCGCAAGCCCACGGTGCGGTTCTCCTCGCCCCACTCCACGTTTACCGGTGCCGAGGTATCAGGCAAGAACCGGCGGAACGAGTTCACGTTCGGCGCGAACAGCGGCAACAGCTCCGGAATGAACTTCTGCAAGCCGCCGATATGGTTGAGGAACAGCTGGCTCATGCTGCCATCGTCATTGGAGAACACGTTCTTGCCGGTCTCGATGTCGATGATGCTCTGGTGCAGGTGCATGGCGCTGCCTGGCTCGCCGGTCATGGGCTTGGCCATGAAGGTGGCGGCCACATCGTGCTTGAGCGCGGCTTCGCGCATGGTGCGCTTGAACACCAGGATCTGGTCAGCCAGCGACAGGGCGTCACCGTGACGGAAGTTGATTTCCATCTGCGCCGTGCCGTCTTCGTGGATCAGCGTGTCCAGATCCAGCTCCTGCAGCTCGCACCAGTCGTAGACGTCCTCGAACAGCGGGTCGAATTCGTTGGCCGCTTCAATGGAGAAGGACTGACGACCGGTTTCCGGGCGACCGGAGCGGCCCACAGGGGGCTGCAACGGGTAATCCGGGTCGTCACTGCGCTTGGTCAGGTAAAACTCCATCTCCGGCGCCACGATCGGCTGCCAGCCGTGGTCGGCGTAGAGCTTGAGCACCTTTTTAAGCACGTTGCGCGGCGACAGCTCGATCGGGTTGCCCTGCTTGTCGTAGGTGTCGTGGATCACCTGAGCGGTTGGCTCAATCGCCCACGGCACCACAAATACTGCGTTCTGGTCGGGACGGCAGACCATATCGATGTCTGCCGGATCGAGGAGCTCGTAATAGATGTCGTCTTCGACATAGTCGCCCGTAACGGTTTGCAGCAATACGCTCTCGGGCAGGCGCATGCCTTTTTCGGCAATGAACTTGTTGGTCGGCGAAATCTTGCCGCGAGTAATCCCGGTAAGGTCGGCGATCATGCATTCGACTTCTGTGATCTTGTGGTCTTTCAACCAATCGGTGAGCTGGTCGAGGTTGTTACTCATAAATGCCTCTGGGCTGAGTGTCCTGAATTGAATAAGTCAGGCGTTTACTGACGCGTGTGCGTCGCGTTGTGTTGCGCGCCGTCTGCAGGCATCGCCAAATGCCTGGAAGATGGCGAGGTAAATCGGGTTAGAGCTTACCTGCCATTCGGGGTGCCACTGAACCGCCAAAGCAAAAGCCTTGCCGTCTTTGACCGATACGGCTTCGACCAGGCCGTCCGGAGCAATGGCTTCTGCGCGTAAACCGGGGGCCAACTGATCAACGCCCTGGGTGTGAATCGAGTTGACCTCGAACTCCGCCGGCAAGCCCAAGCCGGCCAATACACCGCCAGGCTGGACGCGCATGGCGTGGCTGGGTGCGTATTGCACGTCAACAGGCGCGCTGGGGTCTTCGCGGTGCTCGATATAGCCTTCGACTTCGTGCAATTTCTGGTGAAGTGAGCCACCCAGAGCTACATTCAATTCCTGAAAGCCGCGGCAAATGCCAAGCACCGGAACGCCCGCTGCCAATGCAGCACGGATCAGGGGAAGGGTCGTGCGATCACGGTCGGGATCATGCAGCGTGCCTGGCGCGCTGGCGGGGCCGTGATACAAATGGGGTTCTATATTGGAAGGTGACCCGGTAAAGAGCAGGCCGTCCAGACCGTCAAGAATATCGGTCGGATCAATCAGTTCCGCCAATGACGGAATGATCAGAGGCAAGCCTTTGGCGGCCACCGCAACAGCCCGCACATACTTATCGCCAGTGATGTGATAAGGGTGCAAACCGATCTGCTTGGTGCAGGCGGTGACGCCGATTAACGGCAGGCGTGACATGTAACACCCCGGTATTATTGCTGTTATGGGTTTGAATCGAGCTTAGCCTTGTTCATTTTTTTACACAACACCCCCGTAAAAAATACAACACGGCCCGCTCAAGCCTGCGGGCGGCACGATTTAAAAAGGGTTAATGGCGCCCTAAAAAGCGTCAAAAATGGCCTTTCCGCGCTTTTTGAGGGCAAAAAACAGGCTGCTTGACTTCGGTATGCCGTTCGGGTTGACTGAATCCCGTAGCGCTCAATGATTGATATTTTTAACAACAAAGGTGTTGCATCATGTCGGTACCCCCGCGTGCCGTTCAGCTTAATGAAGCGAACGCGTTCCTTAAGGATCATCCTGAGGTTCTGTACGTAGACCTTCTCATTGCGGATATGAATGGTGTGGTGCGCGGCAAGCGCATCGAACGCACCAGCCTCCACAAGGTTTACGAGAAAGGCATCAACCTGCCTGCCTCTCTATTTGCTCTGGATATCAATGGCTCAACGGTGGAAAGCACCGGCCTGGGTCTGGATATCGGTGACGCAGACAGAATCTGTTATCCAATCCCCGACACCCTGTGCAACGAACCCTGGCAAAAGCGCCCAACCGCGCAGTTGCTGATGACGATGCACGAACTTGAAGGTGAACCTTTTTTCGCCGACCCGCGCGAAGTACTGCGTCAAGTTGTTACCAAATTTGACGATCTGGGCCTGACCATTTGTGCCGCTTTCGAGCTGGAGTTCTACCTGATCGACCAGGAGAACGTTAACGGTCGCCCACAGCCTCCACGTTCGCCGATCTCTGGCAAACGCCCGCATTCGACTCAGGTTTACCTGATCGATGACCTCGATGAATACGTCGACTGCCTCCAGGACATTCTGGAAGGTGCCAAAGAGCAAGGCATCCCGGCTGACGCCATCGTCAAAGAAAGTGCCCCGGCGCAGTTCGAAGTGAACCTGCACCACGTTGCCGACCCCATCAAGGCCTGCGACTACGCGGTACTGCTCAAGCGTCTGATCAAAAACATCGCCTACGACCATGAGATGGACACCACGTTCATGGCCAAGCCTTACCCAGGCCAGGCGGGCAACGGACTACACGTTCATATTTCGATTCTGGACAAAGAAGGCAAAAATATTTTTGCCAGCGAGGATCCCGAGCAGAACGCCGCATTGCGTCACGCGATCGGCGGTGTGCTGGAGACCCTACCGGCTCAGATGGCGTTCCTTTGCCCTAACGTGAACTCCTACCGTCGTTTTGGCGCCCAGTTCTATGTGCCCAACTCGCCGTGCTGGGGTCTGGACAACCGTACTGTGGCCATTCGCGTACCGACCGGCTCGGCCGACTCGGTGCGTATCGAACACCGGGTTGCCGGTGCCGATGCCAACCCGTACCTGTTGATGGCTTCGGTACTGGCAGGCGTGCACCACGGTCTGACCAACAAGATCGAGCCGGGCGCACCCGTCGAAGGCAACAGCTACGAGCAAAACGAGCAAAGCCTGCCAAACAACCTGCGCGATGCCTTGCGCGAGCTGGATGACAGCGAAGTTATGGCCAAATATATCGACCCGAAATACATCGATATTTTTGTCGCCTGTAAAGAGAGCGAGCTGGAAGAGTTCGAACACTCCATCTCCGACCTCGAATACAACTGGTACCTGCACACCGTGTAAGCGCTAGTAGCCCCAAAAAAACGCCGTCGGCCTTGCAGCCTGCGGCGTTTTTTTATGCACACACGTCTACAATGCCGGCTGCCCTTAGGAGACGCTGATGTCCAGCCGCGCCACCCCCCGAAAGCCACGCGCTCGCAGCCAGGGCCGCATCGACACGATACTCGACGCTGCCCGCACGTTGCTGGCAGCCCAGGGCGTGGCCAGCCTGTCGATTTACAGCGTGGCTGAGCACGCGCAGATTCCGCCGTCGTCGGTCTATCACTTTTTCGCCGGTGTACCCGCCCTGCTCGAAGCCCTGACCGGTGATGTTCACGCCGCGTTTCGCGCCTGCCTGCAGGCGCCGATCGAGCATGAGGCGCTGAGTGGCTGGCGCGACCTGTCGCGCATCATTGAGCTGCGCATGCTGGCGATCTACAACGAAGATGCTGCGGCCCGGCAGTTGATCCTGGCCCAGCATGGCCTGATCGAAGTCACCCGGGCCGACCGCCAGCACGACCTTGAGCTGGGGCAACTGATGCATGCGCTGTTCATGAAGCATTTTGAATTGCCAGTACTGCCACAGGACGTGGACGTATTTGCTCTGGCGATGGAGCTGGGCGACCGCGTGTATGCGCGCTCAATCCAGTTGCATGAGCGCATCACCCCGCGCATGGCCGAGGAAAGCATGCGGGTGGTGGATGCTTATTTGGGGCTGTATTTGCCGCCGTTTTTGCCGAAACGTGAAAGCCCGTCAAACACCTGAGCGTCAGCCTGCATCAACGCTTGTGAGCTTGCCTTTGTGGGAGCGGGCTTGCTCGCGATTGCATCGACTCGGCTCATCGAGAGACCGCACCGCCTGAATCGCGAGCACGCCCGCTCCCACAGCAGAGGATGAGCGGCTCAGAACGGCGCATCACCCAAAATTGTCGCACGGTGCATCACGCGGCGGTTGGGGCGGTAATCGTCAACGGCGTAATGCTGGGTCACGCGGTTGTCCCAAAATGCCACGTCGTTCTCCTGCCAGCGCCAGCGGATGGTGTATTCCGGGCGGGTGGCGTGGGCAAACAGCAGCTTCAAAATCGCTTCGCTTTCGGCTTCCGACAGCTCGTTGATACGCGTGGTGAAGCCTTCATTGACGAACAACGACTTGCGCCCGCTCACCGGGTGCGTGCGGATCACCGGGTGCGACAGCGGCGGGTTGTTTTTGCGGGTCTGTTCCCAGCGCGCCAGATCTTCCGGGGTCGAGCCAAAGCGCTCCAGCGGGAATGACTTGGTGAAGTCGTGGGTTGCGGTCAGGCCATCGAGCAGCACCTGCAACGGTTTGGACAACCCTTCAAAAGCAGCAATCCCGGCGGCCCACAAGGTGTCGCCACCAAAAGCCGGCAACTGCTTGGCACTCAACACCGCGCCCATCGCCGGGGTCGGCAAAAAGGTGACGTCGGTGTGCCATACCGCGTTGTCGCGCACGTCGGTCACGGCGGTGTCCAGCACCAGTACTTCTGGCTGCTCAGGCACGTTGGGGTAGATCGGGTGAATATGCAGGTCGCCAAAGTTGGCGGCAAAACGGGCTTGCTGCTGCGGGGTGATCGACTGGTTCTTGAAGAACACCACATGGTGCTCAAGCAGCGCTTGCTCAATGGCATCACGGTGCTCAAGGCTCAACGGTTGAGTCAGGTCGACACCATCAATCTGGGCGCCCAGGGCAGAGCTAATCGGGGTAATGGTCAGGCTCATGATCTATCTCTTTATCAGCGCGCCGATTAATCAGCGTCGAGTTCTGTTGTTAGTGAGCCTGGCCGTGCCACGGCACCAGCTTGCGTTGCAGGGCGCGCAGGCCCATTTCCATGGCGAAGGCGATGACGGCGATCACCAGAATCCCCAACACCACCACATCGGTGACCAGAAACTGCGCGGCGGACTGCACCATAAAACCCAGGCCGCTGGTGGCGGCGATCAGCTCGGCGGCCACCAGGGTCGACCAGCCCACGCCCAGGCCGATGCGCACACCGGTCAAGATATCCGGCAAGGCGCTCGGCAAAATCACATGACGAATCAACTGCCAGCGCGTCGCACCCAACGACTGCGCAGCGCGGACCTTGGCCGGGTCGACGGTGCGCACACCCGTGGCGGTAGCAATCGCGATCGGGGCGAAAATCGCCAGGTAGATCAGCAGTACTTTTGACAGTTCGCCAATGCCGCACCAGATCACGATCAGCGGCAAATACGCCAATGGCGGGATAGGCCGGTAGAACTCGATCAGCGGGTCGAAAATCCCCCGGGCAATGCGGTTGTGGCCAATGGCGATGCCCACCGGCACTGCCGTCAGGATCGCAAAACCCAGACCCAGGCCGATACGGCTCAGGCTCGCGCCCAGGTGTTGCCACAACGTGGCGTCCATATAGCCAGTGGTCGCCAGCAGCCAGCCTTTTTGCAGCACCGCAGAGGGTGGCGGCAAAAACAGCGGCTCGATCAAACCTGCGGCGGTCACGGCCCACCACACGGCGAGCAGGGTGACGAGGGTCAGGACACTGATCCAGCGCGTGCTCAGGCTGCGCTTGACCGGGCGCGGGGCGTGGGGGGCAGCAACCGGGGCGGCCGCGACTGCTTCATAACTGCTCATGCGCGCTCCTGCCGCTGGGCGGCGCCGCGTTGTGAAAACACGCGCTCAAGCACGTGCTCACGGGTTTCGATAAAACGAGGGTCGGACTTGATCGAACGGGCCGACTCGCCCGCGTTGTAGCGCCGGCCGAAATCCAGGGTCAGACGCTCAACGATGCGGCCCGGGTTGGGCGCCAGCAAAATCAGGTCAGTGGCCAGAAACACGGCTTCTTCAATGTCGTGGGTAATCAGGAACACCGGTTTGTCGGTGCGCCGGCACACTTGCAGCAACAGTTCCTGCATCTGCTCACGGGTGAACGCGTCGAGGGCACCGAAAGGCTCGTCCATCAGCAATACGCGGGGGTCGGCCGCCAGCGCACGGGCCAGGCCCACGCGCTGTTTTTGACCGCCGGAGAGTTCCCAGACGCGGCGCTTTTCAAAGCCGGACAAATCCACCAGCGCAAGCATTTCACGGGCACGGGCTTCGCGCTTGTCCCGCGCCACACCCGCCAGTTCAAGGCCAAATGCCACGTTGGCCAGTACGTCTTGCCACGGCAGCAACACATCGTCCTGAAACACCACGCCGCGCTCGGCGCTCGGGCCGTGGACAGGCACGTTATCGAGGGTGATTCGCCCAGCGCTGGGTTCGACGAAACCGGCAATCAGATTCAGCAATGAGGTTTTGCCGCTGCCCGAAGGGCCAAGTGCGACCAGCAGTTGTTGAGGCCCGAGGCTGACGGAAATATCCGACAGCACTGGCTCAGCGGCGCCTGGGTACTGTGCGCTGATGCGCTCCAGTGATAACAAGGCCATGACGGTCGACTCCTCAGCGGCGTTGGTTATTGGGTTACAAAAGTGGCGTTGACCGACGGCGCGTAGTCCGGCAGTACCGCGTCGACCTTTTTCTGCTCTTTCAAGAATGCAGCGGTATCAGCCAGGGCCTTGGTGGTAGGAGCGCCCAGCAATACCACCTGGTCAGCGGCCAGCGGGTAGACGTTACCTTGCAACAGCAGCGGGATATCGGCCGCCTTGGCACCCGAAAGCTTCACGACTTTGTCGATATTGCTCTGATTGGCCAGCCAGGCTTTTGGATCCTTGTGGTAGTCCGCGTAGGCATCCAGGGTCACTTTGGCGAACTGTTTAACCACTTCAGGGTGCTTGGCGGCGTAGTCCTTGCGCACGATCCAGGCATCGAAGGTCGGCGCGCCGAGCTTGCCCAGCTCGCCGGAGGTGATCAGCACCTTGCCGTTTTCCTTGGCCGTGCCCAGTGCCGGGTCCCATACATAGGTGGCGTCGATATCACCGCGCTTCCACGCAGCGACGATGGCCGGCGGCGCGAGGTTAAGAATCTGTACTTTCGCAGGGTCGATGTTCCAGTGCTTCAGCGCAGCCAGCAGGCTGTAGTGGCCGGTGGACACAAAGGGCACCGCGACTTTTTTGCCCACCAGGTCCTGCGGGCCGTTGATGCCCGAGCCGTTGCGGGCAACCAGGGCTTCAGAACCGCCCAGCTGGGTGGCGATCAAAAAGGTTTCGACCGGTACGTTGCGGGTGATGGCCGCGGTGAGTGGGCTGGAACCCAGGTAGGCGATCTGCACGTCGCCCGAGGCGATGGCCGCAATGATGTCTGCGCCGTTATCGAATTTGCGCCAGTTGATCTTGGTGTCGGTGGCTTTTTCGTAAGCGCCGTCGGCCTGGGCGACCTTGGCCGGGTCAACGTTGGTCTGGTAGGCAACAGTCACATCCGAGCTGGCAGCCTGCGCAAAGAAGCTGGCACCCGCCAGGGACAAAGCCGCCAAAAGGCGTAGGGGAGAGTGCAGTTTCATCAGGAAGCTCCTCGGCAGGTGGCCGGATATCGGCTGGATGCGAGGTTAAATGATCTAAGAATCAGTAAATAAATAACTTTTAAGCATTAGCTTATGTAGTTCTGCAACATGCAGACACGCGCCCGCGCAATAACTGCTACGGCGATTTATCCGGCAGGTGATCAGGTCGAAGGTTTAAGAACCAAAGGCTATTAAAAGATTCATGAAATTATGTTTAGAAATTAGACAAAAGACCGATAGCATTCCCACGCGCGCGTGTAGGAGAAACCCTTCTTTATGCCTATTTGATCTGAAAAGATCAGAAACAATTCTTTTTAGGTTTATTAAATAGCCATTAATCTGCGCACAAACGACGGATGACTAGACAAAGGTCGTAGACATGATTGGTTACGATTGACTTGCCGGTCACCGTCTGGCGCTAATCGCGCATCTGTAGCACTCGGACATCAGATCCGGGGCTAAAGAACTACAAAAATTAGAAACGCAAAGGAGCAACACATGAACAAGTCCACCTTGGCCATCGCTGTGGCCGTAGGTTTGCTGGCACAACAAGCAAGCGCTGCCGGCTTTATCGAAGACAGCAAGGCCACGCTGAAGCTGCGTAACTTCTATATCAACAACGATAACCGTGATTCTGACGCAGGCTCTGCTGCCAACAAAAAAGCAGGCGTGCAAAGCAAGGTTGAAGAATGGGGCCAGGGCTTCCAACTGGACTTCACCTCCGGTTACACCCAGGGCACCGTCGGTTTTGGTGTGGACGCCATTGGCCTGCTGGGTGTCAAACTTGATTCCAGCGCTGGCAAGCATGGCAACGCACTGGGCACCTCGTCGGGCGGCTCGGTCTTCCCAAGCGACGGCAACCACGCTGTAGACGATTTTTCCAGCCTGGGCCTGACCGCCAAAGCCAAGATTTCCCAGACCGAACTGCGCATCGGTACCCTGCAGCCAAAACTGCCGGTCATCGTGACCAACGACGGTCGCATGCTGCCGCAAACCTTCCAGGGCGGCCAGATCACTTCCAGCGAGTTCAAGGACCTGACCTTCACCGGCGGCCAGATCGAGCACGCCAAGGGTCGTAACTCGAGCAACAACGAAGGCCTGTCGATTGCCGGCGCCAACGGTAGCTCGAACTACGCCAAAGGCGAGTTCGTCAACAAGTTCTACTACGGCGGTGTGGACTACAAGCTGAACAAAGACCTGTTGCTGCAGTACTACTACGGCAACCTGGAAGATTTCTACAAGCAACACTTCCTGGGTCTGGTTCACAACTGGTCCATCGGCCCGGGCGTATTGAAATCTGACCTGCGCTATTTCAACAGCACCGACGACGGCAAAAACGGTCATGATTCTGCGTATTACACCAGTGGTGATTACGCTCACAGCACGCTGGGCAACGGCAAAGGCAAGGTCGACAACAACCTGATCAGCGGCCTGTTCCTGTATACCGTTGAAGGTCACACTTTCGGTGGCGGCTATCAGGTCAGCAACGGCAGCAGCGACTTCCCGTTCCTGAACCAGGGCGACGGCGCGTCGGCGTATATCCCTACCGATATGCAGATCTCGAAATTCGCCCGCGCTGGCGAACGCACCTGGCAGGCACGCTACTCGTATGACTTCGCCAAAGTGGGCGTACCTGGCCTGACAGCGGGCGCGGTTTACCTGCGCGGCGACAATATCGACACCTACAGCGGTGGCAAGCAGACCAGCAATGGCGCTTCCGAGTGGGAACGCGATATCACCGTGGCTTATGTAATCCAGGAAGGCGCGCTGAAAAACCTCGGCTTTATGTGGAAAAACGCCATGTGGCGCAACGATATTGCCAGCCAGCGCGACCAGGACGAAAACCGTCTGATCGTCAGCTACTCGATCCCGTTGTTGTAAGCGTGATCTAGAGCAAAAGTAAGAAAAATCCTGCCCGGCGCAATGCCGGGCAGGGTGTTTACCGAAGACCTGAACGGTCAATTCGCAACACATTAATAGTCGCAGCTCCCTGCCGCTCCCCTTGCCATGCTGAGTTCACAGTGGACCCGGGGCATTGTTGCGTCCAATGAAACTGTTTTTAATATCCCTTTTAGTTCTAACCAAATCGATATTTATTCTTTTTAATTAGCTGGTGACGCAGGCAGAGTGGCTCCATCACGCCCCGCCATTGCCAATAAAAAGGAGCTGCACCATGAGCCTCAGACTCGGCGACATCGCCCCCGATTTCGAACAGGATTCCAGCGCTGGCAAGATCCGTTTCCATGAATGGCTGGGCGACAGCTGGGGCGTGCTGTTCTCGCACCCGGCGGACTTCACCCCGGTGTGCACCACCGAACTGGGCTTCACCGCCAAGCTCAAGGATGAGTTTGCCAAGCGCGGCGTCAAAGCCATCGCGCTGTCGGTAGACCCGGTGGACTCACACCACAAGTGGATCGAGGACATCAACGAAACCCAGAACACCGTGGTTAACTTCCCGATCCTGGCCGATGCCGACCGCAAGGTGTCTGACCTCTACGACCTGATCCACCCCAATGCCAGCGACACCCTGACGGTGCGCTCGTTGTTCGTGATTGATCCGAACAAAAAAATCCGCCTGACCATTACTTACCCGGCCAGCACCGGGCGCAATTTCAACGAAATTTTGCGGGTGATCGACTCGTTGCAACTGACCGACAGCCACAAAGTGGCCACCCCGGCCAACTGGCAAGACGGTGACGAGGTGGTGATCGTGCCGTCGCTCAAGGACGAAGATGAAATCAAGCGTCGCTTCCCCAAAGGCTACCGCGCCGTGAAGCCCTACCTGCGCCTGACGCCACAGCCAAACAAGTAAAACCAACCTCATACCCTGTGGGAGCGGGCTTGCTCGCGATGAAGGCGCCGCGGTTTCTTCTGATACACCGCGCCGATCCCATCGCGAGCAAGCCCGCTCCCACAAACAGGCAACCGTGTCTTCCACAGGGTTTTGGGCCGTTTCGACGGCCTTTTTTTTGCTTTCGATTTAACAAAAAGGCATATGCATTTTAAGAATAAACAAATGAACAAATATGATTTATGGATATATAAATCACCTGTTATGGTCTGTTCACTCAAGCGAAAACGCTGACAGCGAATTGCACATATTCATTCAAGGAAACGCCTAGATGCTGGTCGTGACACTCGGAGGAAGCCCAAGCCAACGTTCCCGCTCAGGAGTGTTGCTGGATCACGCCAAACGCTGGCTCAACCAGCAAGGCGTTGAAGTGGTGAGTTACCAGGTTCGCGACTTTCCGGCCGAGGACTTGCTGCACGCACGCTTCGACAGCCCGAAAATCATCGACCTGCTGCAACAGATCGAAAACGCCGACGGCCTGGTAATTGCCACCCCGGTGTACAAAGCCTCGTTCAGCGGCGCCCTGAAAACCGTGCTCGACCTGCTGCCCGAACGCGCCCTGAGCCACAAAGTGGTACTGCCCATCGCCACCGGCGGCAGCATCGCCCATATGCTGGCCGTGGACTATGCCCTCAAGCCGGTCCTGTCAGCGCTCAAGGCCCAGGAAATGCTCCAGGGTATTTTTGCCGAAGACAGCCAGATTGCTTACGGCGAAGGCAGCGCACAAGCGCAGCTGGTGCCGGTGCTGGAGCAACGCCTGCATGAGTCGCTGGAACAGTTCTACAGCGCCCTGGCGCGCCGCCCCAAGCCACTGGACCCGAGCATCCTCAACGAGCGCCTGGTCACAGCACGCTGGAGCATTTAAACCTAATTTCCCCCTGTAGAAGCGGGCTTGCTCGCGACGGGATCGGCGCGGTGTATCAGAAAAAACCGCCGCGCCTTCATCGCGAGCAAGCCCGCTCCCACAGACAGAAACACGCTTCACCACCTTACTGAACCGCTAACGGCCCAGCAGGTGCTACCCGAATCCCGAACAACAAAAAGGAGAGCGCCATGCGCCCTGTCATTTTGCGTCGTGGTCTGGTCGCGCTGTTAGCTGCGGCTGTTTCCTTTGGCGCTGTTACCCAGGCTCAAGCCGATACCCTGCGCATCGGTTACCAGAAGTACGGCACGCTGATGCTGCTCAAGGCCAAGGGCACGCTGGACAAGCGTCTGGCCGAGCAGGGCGTAGACGTGCAATGGACCGAATTCCCCGGCGGCCCGCAATTGCTGGAGGGCCTGAACGTAGGCTCCATCGACTTCGGCGTGACCGGCGAAACCCCGCCGGTGTTCGCCCAGGCGGCAGGTGCTGACCTGCTCTATGTCGCCTACGAGCCGCCAGCCCCAACCAGCGAAGCGATCCTGGTGCCCAAGGATTCACCGATCAAATCGGTGCAAGACCTCAAGGGCAAAAAAGTCGTGCTCAACAAAGGCTCCAACGTGCACTACCTGCTGGTGCGCGCCCTGGAAGACGCCGGCCTGAAATACAGCGATATCCAGACCGTATTCCTGCCGCCCGCCGATGCCCGTGCCGCTTTCGAGCGTGGCAGTGTCGATGCCTGGGTGATCTGGGACCCGTACCAGGCGGCCGCCGAACAACAGCTGCAAGCGCGCACCCTGCGTGATGCCAGCGGCATCGCCGACAACCATCAGTTCTACCTGGCCACCAAGCCCTATGCCGAACAGCATCCCAAGGTCATCGAAACCCTGGTCGATGAAGTGCGCAATATTGGCGAATGGGCCAAGGCCCACCCTGAAGACGTGACGACACAAGTCGCGCCACTCTTGGGCCTGTCTCCTGAAATCACCCTCACGGCGGTCAAGCGCCAGGGCTACGGCGCGCAGTTTTTGACCCCGGAAGTGGTCAACGCGCAGCAAAAAATCGCCGACAGTTTTTACCAGCTCAAGCTGATCCCCAAGCCGCTGGTTGTGAAAGACGTGATCTGGACGCCCCCGGCCAATCTGGCCAAAGCCAACTAACGCTTGCTGCCCCTAATTAGGAGACCACTCCATGAGCCTCAATATTTTCTGGTTCCTGCCTACCCACGGTGATGGCCATTACCTTGGCACCTCCGAGGGCGCCCGCGCCGTCGACTACGGTTATCTGCAACAAGTCGCACAGGCCGCCGACCGCCTGGGCTTTGGCGGGGTACTGATTCCGACAGGACGTTCGTGCGAAGACTCATGGCTGGTGGCGGCATCGCTGATCCCCGTGACCCAGCGTCTGAAATTTCTGGTGGCCCTGCGCCCCGGTATTGTTTCGCCCACCGTGGCGGCGCGTCAGGCAGCGACCCTGGACCGTTTGTCCGGCGGCCGTGCGTTGTTCAACCTGGTGACTGGCGGCGACCCCGAAGAACTGGCCGGTGATGGCCTGTTCCTCAGCCACGAAGAGCGTTACCAGGCCTCGGTGGAATTCACCCGCATCTGGCGCCGCGTACTTGAAGGCGAAACCGTGGACTACGACGGCGAGCACATCACCGTCAAAGGCGCCAAGCTGCTCTACCCGCCAATCCAGCAACCGCGTCCGCCGCTGTACTTCGGGGGTTCCTCCGAAGCCGCGCAGGATCTGGCCGCCGAGCAAGTGGAAATGGTCCTGACCTGGGGCGAGCCGCCGGCTGCCGTTGCCGAAAAAATCGAGCAGGTACGGGCCAAGGCCGCCAAATTGGGCCGCACCGTGCGCTTCGGCATTCGCTTGCATGTGATTGTGCGTGAAACCAACGAAGAGGCCTGGAAAGCCGCCGACAAACTGATCTCGCACCTGGACGACGACACCATTGCCCGTGCCCAGGCCTCACTGTCGCGCTTTGACTCGGTGGGCCAGCAACGCATGGCCGCCCTGCACGGCGGCAGCCGCGACAACCTCGAAGTCAGCCCCAACCTGTGGGCTGGCGTGGGCCTGGTGCGCGGCGGTGCCGGCACGGCGCTGGTCGGTGATGGCCCGACCGTGGCCGCACGGGTTCAGGAATACGCCGACCTGGGCATCGACACCTTTATCTTCTCCGGCTACCCGCACCTGGAAGAGTCCTATCGCGTGGCCGAGCTGCTGTTCCCGCACCTGGATATCGAACGCCCGGAACTGCCAAAAAGCGCAGGCTATGTGAGCCCGTTCGGCGAAATGGTCGCCAATGACATTCTCCCTAAAGCCGCGTCGCAGAGCTGAGGTCGCCATGAGTACAGGCAAGGCCTCGGGCCTCAAGAACATCGGACACACCCTGGCGCCCTGGGCCTTGCCGGTCTTGCTGCTGGCCGTGTGGCAGCTGTCCGTGTCGGCGGGCTGGCTGTCGACACGCATCCTGCCCGCGCCCAGTGCCGTGATCACGGCCGGGGTCGAGCTGGTACGCAGTGGCGAAATCTGGAAACACCTGGCCATCAGCGGCTGGCGCGCCGGGCTCGGCTTTGTGATCGGTGGCAGCATCGGTCTGGCGCTGGGCTTTATCACCGGCCTTTCGAAATGGGGCGAACGCCTGCTCGACAGCTCGGTGCAAATGATCAGAAACGTGCCGCATTTGGCGCTGATTCCGCTGGTAATCCTGTGGTTCGGTATCGATGAGTCGGCGAAGATTTTTCTGGTGGCCCTGGGGACTTTATTCCCGATCTACCTCAACACTTACCACGGCATCCGCAACGTCGACCCGGCGCTGGTGGAAATGGCGCGCAACTACGGCTTGTCCGGCTTCAGCCTGTTCTGGCAGGTGATTTTGCCAGGCGCGCTGCCGTCGATCCTGGTGGGTGTGCGCTTTGCCCTGGGCTTTATGTGGCTGACGTTGATCGTGGCCGAAACCATCTCCGCCAGCTCCGGCATTGGCTACCTGGCGATGAACGCCCGGGAGTTCCTGCAAACCGACGTGGTGGTGCTGGCGATTGTTCTGTACGCAGTGCTCGGCAAACTGGCCGACACCGCAGCACGGGGGCTGGAGCGCATCTGGTTGCGCTGGCACCCGGCGTATCAAGTGGTTAAAGGCGGTGCAGCATGACAGCTCAACAACCCCCTCGTTTGCGCCAGGGCATCCCGCTGGCCATCAATGGCCTGCAGAAGGCCTTCGGCCAGCGTCTGGTGCTACGTGATATCAACCTGCATATCCCGGCGGGGCAATTCGTCGCCATCGTGGGTCGCAGCGGATGCGGCAAAAGCACCCTGATGCGTTTGCTGGCCGGGCTGGATCAGCCCACCGCTGGCCAGTTGCTGGCGGGCAGCGCGCCCCTGCAAGAGGCCCGCGAAGACACGCGGTTGATGTTTCAGGAAGCGCGCCTGCTGCCCTGGAAAAAAGTCATCGACAACGTAGGCCTTGGCCTTAAAGGCGACTGGCGCCCCAAAGCGCTCAAGGCACTGGAAGAAGTCGGCCTGGCCGAACGCGCCAATGAATGGCCAGCAGCGCTCTCGGGCGGGCAGAAGCAGCGTGTGGCCCTGGCCCGCGCCCTGATCCACCAACCGCGCCTGCTGCTGCTCGACGAGCCGCTGGGCGCGCTGGATGCCCTGACCCGCATCGAAATGCAGCAACTGATTGAACGCCTGTGGCGCCAGCATGGTTTCACCGTGTTGCTGGTGACCCATGACGTGAGCGAAGCGGTGGCGATTGCTGACCGGGTGATTTTGATTGAGGACGGCCAGGTAGGGCTGGACCTCACGGTCGACCTGCAACGCCCACGGGTACGCGGCTCGCATCGCCTGGCTGCACTGGAAACCGAAGTACTGAACCGTGTTCTTGCACTGCCTGGCTCGCCACCTGAGCCGGAACCCGTTGCACCGCTGCCTACGCAACTGCGTTGGGCGCAATAAACCCACTTTCTATCCCAAGACAGGAATCGACACCATGACCATTAAAGCCATCAACGTTCGCAACCAGTTCAAAGGCCACATCAAGGAAATCGTGCTGGGCGACGTGCTGTCGGAAATCGACGTACAGACTGCGTCGGGCATCGTGACTTCGGTGATCACCACCCGCTCGGTCAAGGAGCTGGAACTGGTGGTCGGTAGCGAAGTGATCGCCTTTGTAAAATCCACTGAAGTGTCTATCGCCAAGTTGTAAAGCGTGGGTTATCCACACCCCTTGTGGGAGCCGGGCTTGCCCGCGATGGCTTCACCGCGCTGCAGCTTATGCGCCGCAGTGTCTGCATCGCAGGCAAGCCAGCTCCCACATTTTCGTGGCGTTTCCTGAGTTTTCTATCCGACACAAATCCCGATGGGAGCGGGCTTGCTCGCGATAGCATCGCCGTCAGGCCTCCCGCAGCGCCAGCACCCCCAACACATCGCAGCCTTGCTGCAACAACAACGACGACGCCTCGCACACTGCGCTCAAATCATGGGGGTCATGGCTGTGGCCGCTCATCAGCGACAAACAGCGCAACAAATTCTTGGCCGCCTGAATGCGCTGCTCGGCACAGGCCAGCAGGGCAGAAACAGAGGCGTTGGGATCGATCAATAAGACGTGGGAACCGACGGGATTGTCGGTTTGGGGAACGTGCTGGGACATGCTTTAACTCCTAAGAAAAGGAGCCACCTCAATCAGCTTGCACGCAGAAAGAGGGTGGCAATTGTGCGCGGGTGTGCAAGACCGGTCCCAGATAACCCGGCAGACCCGAAGATCTCCCGCGCACAACCGCCATAACGCCGATTGCAGGCGCAGAGCCTACCAAGCGAAATGAAAAGTTGGAAATCTGAGAGTCAGGCTTGCACGCCTGATCGCTGATGTTCAGCGATGGAGCGGACTATAGGCAGCCCGCCTGGGGCATCACAATGGGGTAACGCGGGTGAAAGCCCGATCCCACATAAGTGCGCGAAAGGTCTGTAGAAATCGCAGCGCCTGCATCGCGAGCAAGCCCGCTCCCACAGTTTTGACGAGGATCCACACATTGTGAGAACACCCAAAACCTGTGGGAGCGGGCTTGCTCGCGATGGCATCAGCCCGGTGACTCAGGCAGTCACAGCAGCCTGAATCACCGCCAAACCCATCAACGCACCAAATGCAAAAACTGCAGATGGCGTTCGTACTGATCAAGGATGTCGTTGATGATCTGCTCCTTGGTGTAGCCCGTCAGGTCGTAGTCCTGGCTGCCTTCGGCCAGATGCACTTCAGCTCGGTAGTAACGGCGGTTACGCAGTTGCTCCTTTTTGCCAAAGCCACCCCGGGCGAAGGACGGCGTGAAGTAGCCACGCATCTGCACCTGGTAGATAAACGGATGCTCATCACCATGACCGATTTCCAGGCTCACATTGTCGTTGGCCGGGTCCGGCTGGGTGACCACGTTCAGGCCTTTTTCCCGGAACACCGCACTCACTTCCTCAATTGCCGGGCGCACGGTGGTGTCCATAAAGCGGTACACCTCGTCCCGCGACGGGAAGTGGACGGCCTGGCTCAAGCGCTGGCGCCAGCCACCACGGCGCGAGTGCGAAACCGGCGCCAGGGAGTGGGTCTGCGCAATCTTCTTCTGCGACTCAAGGTAGAACGCCTTGTGCAGGCCCCACATCATCAGCAGCAGAATCAGTGAGAACGGCAACGAGGTCAGCACCACCGCTGACTTCAGCGCATCGATACTGCCCGAGAACAGCAGCGCACTGGTGACCAGCGCGGTCATCGCACCCCAGAACACCCGCAGCCATTTTGGCCCGTCTTCGTCGGCGTTGTTGCCACGCGCCGAGAGGGTGGACAGCACCACGGTGCCAGAGTCGGCCGAGGTCACGAAGAACACGAAGCTGATAAACACCGTGACCGCGATAACGGTCTTGCTCCACGGGTAGGTTTCAAGCAGCAGGTACAGCGTGCGCGACGGGTCGTCGATGGCCGACTGGCCAAGAGCGACCATGCCGTGGTTGAGCACCTGGTCGATGGCGCTGTTGCCGAAGATCGACATCCACGCCAGGGTGAAGCCCAGCGGGATCAGCAGCACGCCGAACACGAACTCGCGGATGGTTCGGCCACGGGAAATACGCGCAATAAACAGGCCCACAAACGGCGACCATGCAATCCACCAGGCCCAATAGAACACGGTCCAGCCGCCCAGCCAGTCGCTTGGCTTGTCGTAGGCGTACACATCGAAACTCTTGGTGGGCAACGCGCCCAGGTAGTCGCCGATGTTCTGCACCAGGGTGTTGAGCAAGTGCTGGGTGGGCCCGGCGAACAACACAAACAGCAACAGGGCACAGGCCAGCAGCATGTTGATGTCGGACATCACCCGCACGCCCTTGTCGACACCGGCAATGGCCACCAGGATCGCGGCGCCCATCATCAGCGTGATCAGGCCCACTTGCACCCATTGGGTATGGGGCATGCCGAACAGGTAATCGAGGCCGGAGTTGAGGTGCAGCACCCCGAAACCCATGTCGGCGCCCAGGCCGAACACCGTGGCGATAATGCCGAAACCATCCACCGCATAACCGATGGGGCCGTTGATGCGCTTGCCGATCAGCGGGTAAAGCGCCGAACGCAGTGCCAGCGGCAGGTTATGCCGGTAGGCGAAATAGGCCAGTGCCATGCCGACGAACGCGAACACACCCCAACCGTGCAGGCCCCAGTGCAGGAACAACAGCTGCATGCCCTGGCGCGCAGCCTCGGCATTGCCGGCCGGGCCCTGCGGCGGGTTGAGCATATGGGTGAGGGGTTCGGACACACAGAAGAAAAATAGCGTGATGCTGATCCCGGCGGCGAACAACATGCCCGCCCAGGACAGGTAACTGAACTCGGGTTCGTCGTGGTCGGCACCGAGCTTGATCTTGCCGTAGCCGGACAAGGCGGTGACGACCACGAAGATCAGATACAGGGTCATCGCTAGCATGTAGTACCAGCCGACCGTATTGGCCGCCCAGTTTTGTGCGGCCAGCAGCCATTCGCCGGCGGCGGCTGGCATGGCGATTACCACCAGGCCAAAGACCAGAATGAACGCGGCGGCGAAGTAGAACACCGGCGGGTTCATGCGGATCGAGGACGTCTCGGACGTGATCGGTACACTCATTGGATGTGCACCTTATAGAGGTAAAACGGGATCAAAAAGAGCGGATTCGGCAAGGGTTAGCCTCCTGTTGTGAGCGGGCAGCGGACCACCGGTTTAACTTGATTGCGCGTTCAAGTTAAACATGGATGGCCTTTTAGAACTAATCGCTGCCCGCAGCTGCACGCCTGATACGTTAGCTCATGGCAAGGTATGACACATGGCCATGATCATCGTTCAGCCGTTATAGCGTGGGGCTATCAGGGGATGGCGACGGCAAAAGAAAACGGGAATTTCGGGCGCTGAAAAAAAATCAAAAAAAATGTTCGCAGAAGCGCAGTGATCAAAAAATAGACTGATTTAGACGTCGATCAATAGCGCCTCAGGAAGAAAGTACCGACGAATTTATAGCTGAGGGGGGACCCTATTGATTGAAGCGGTCCCAGAGACTTATCTCGTATTGGCGCCCGCAATCTACAAGCACCAATACGAACAAACAGAGATTCACAAAGAACACCTGATAATGTTACCGATTACAGTTATAAAAAATTTTAGACTACAAACACTCTATTTCATGCATCGAAGTTAACAATAGCCCACAGATAGAAATCCATCGACAGATCAAGCATGCTTTCTTTCAACGGACATTTATATCAATTTAACTTTTCAATGTCTCTGCCGATGGCTCATCGGGAGTTATCGTCGAAAAATTAACGGCCACTGCTTCTTTAATTTCACCCTTTTGAGTAAAACCACTGACACCTACAATATCATTACCATTTCGAGCATCTGCTAATGGCCTTGTATAGTTCAGATCAATCTGTGAAATACTTAACTCGTCCAGCGAATGTAACTCGCTTGGACTAGTCGACTCAATGCTGCTTTGGCCATCATGATTGGCATCAACCCAAACCCTCACATCGCCCCAGCGTTCATCCTGGTTATCAAATTTAAGGTCTTTGTTGCTATCCAGGCTGCGCAGTGCATCAAATGCATTATTAAAGGTTTTTTTACTCGGAGAATCACGGCTTCCTTGTTCAGCACCAAAATACTCTGACATCAACTCCGAGACATTATCAATTTTTCCGTTTCCATCAAGGTCCAAAACAACCATACCTTCGTCAGGGCTGTTCCACCCCGTTTGCACCTTCTCGCCATCATTGTTCATGTCGAAATGAACAGGAGAGGTATGAGGGTTGGTGAGTTTTACTCCGGCCCCACCCAGATCCAAAATCAAAGGGTCTACTTTGTTTTCTAAGACGCATTTCATTCTTGCAATTTGTTCTGGCGTTATATAGTTGAGACCTCCAACACTTTCCAAAGAAATATCAACATTAGCAGCTGGCCTTTCGATATTTGTCACAGGTACCCCTCCGCCTGTGCTGTAGCCGTTCGATGCAGAAGTAGCGCCACCTGCCCCCCCACTTCCGCCACTGTCAAGACTACCAGCCGTACTGTTACTTATACCGCCACCTGGAACTACAGGCAGTGAAATATCAACTTCCACACCTTCTACTAATAAATCTTCAAATACTATCTTTATTACAAAAGGTATAATCATTGAGGCATTGCCAAAATGCTTTTCGAAAATCATCCCAATAGCAGCGGCATTTTGTATAAATACCGTGGCATAATTTTCCATTTGCTCTAAAAAAGTACGGCCCGGAATCTCAACGTAATTATGCCCTAGTCCACCCATCCACACAGGAAACTCATCACCGAGCGTCCCGCCCCATTGCCATGGTTCCAAACCTAGGTGGTTTACTGCGGCTTGCACGTCTCTTTCAATAATCTGTTGAATTGGCAAGATACCTTTAGCATGAATAAACTCCGCAATAACTTGATGGGCTAGTTTATCAGACGCATTTTTATACATACGCGAAGTGAATTTTCTTCCGGAGCGCTCAACTGCATATCGCATGGAATTGGAAACCATTTCGCTTACAAAGGTTCCGTCAATATTGTTGATGGATTTTGCAGCAATAAGCCAGTTAGCCGTCATCAACATCTGGTCTCTCACTTCGCCATCGGCCTGGTTGGCAATGGCTTTTTGAGCAACATTATATAAGTAATGGTATCCTCCCGCGTAGTCTTTCACGGCGAGTCTACGTTCCAGGTATTTGATATCCGCGGGTGTAAGAGGTATTTGCACCATATTGGCGCCTCCTTAGTTAATTAAAAAACGATCCAGAAAACTCAACACAAAATTATCGACTTCTTTAAGGTTGGAAATCTCACGCCTAAACAAATAGTCAACCCCAAAAATACTTTTGTACGCTCTCTTTCCCACATAAATAAGGTCCCACTCATATATGTAAGCATTGCTTCCATCACGACCCGCAACTCTATAAGTCTTTTCACTATCCTCTAACAGTTCAACCCCATCAAAAGACGCAATGGTTTTTAATGTTCGGGTGGCTCGATTTATATCAAACGGAGGAACGGATATAGGAAATAGAACTAGCACCATTACATTGTAAGATTTATTTTTATAGTCAACCAACTTCATGGACGGATACTCAACACGGAGAGTGACCACACTTTCACCTTTAAAATCAATAAGCTCACAATCCTCATCCGAAACATCAAAGGAAAAAACACTGATATTCGTTTTTTTATTAACAAACGTGCAAGCTGCATGGCTGGGCATTGAGCCCCAAGCAAACACCAGTGATATAAGCCCACCTAGAAGATATCTACGCACTACCAGCCTCCAATATTACTGATGTATCGCCTTATCCACAGGAGGATTAAATACAGCCACCTGAAACATTTAATCTCCAGAGCACAGCGCGAAAAATGGTTTTGGACGTGTTATTTCCATACACCATCCAAGATTCAATATTAAAAATCTTATTGCCCTGAAAACTTTAGGCCTAGTATCAAAATATGACCACAGCGAAGCCGCCGTACTTACTGTCGGATATTTCCGTAACTAAAAATAGTATGTAGGAGAGGGTTAAACCGGGCGCTGAACTGCGCGCCCCCGTTTAAAAAACAGACAAGTCCAGCGGCCGAATTGCGCCCATCCAGATAGCATGGTCGGTGTGGTCCAGCAGGTCGTTGCCGGTATCGGGATGCAAGAACACCACCAGGCCGTGCCGGTTGAGCGCCAGCCACGGCAGGACGATGCCGATCAGTTCAGGACCGAAGGCCAGCTGGCAGCTCCAGTCCGGGTGCGGGCCCACCGGGCGTTCGTGGACGCGGCCCATGGTCACGCCAAACAGGCGCCTGGCCTCTTCGCCCAAGGCGCGCGCCTGGTCGATGGTCGAGGCGTCGAAATAGAGGTGGGCGTGGTAGCCCTTGATTCGGTGCATAAGTACCTCGTTGAAAATGCCCTCACCCCAGCCCACTCCCGGAGGGAGAGGGCTGGGGTGAGGGTGTGCCTTAAAGCGCCAGCAATCGCCGCAACTCAGCCAGCGCGGGGGCCGTGTCTGGCCGCACCCCGCGCCACAGGTAGAACGCTTCGCCGGCCTGTTCGGCCAGCATGCCCAAACCATCCATCACCTGACCCGCGCCATGCCCGCTGGCCCACACGCAAAACGGCGTCGGCTCCTTACCGTACATCATGTCGTAGCACAGGGTCTTGCCCGGCTCGATCAAGCTGCTGGCAATGGGTGGCAGTTCGCCGCTCAGGCTGGCCGAGGTGGCGTTGATAATCAGGTCGACCGGCTCGTGCAGCCAGTCAAAACCGCTGGCCGCCACCGGGCCCAGGTCGCTGAACAACTCGGCCAGCAACTCGGCTTTTTCAACGGTGCGGTTGGCGATAGTCACCGCGGCCGGCCCTTCAGCCAGCAGCGGCTCCAGCGCACCCCGCACCGCACCGCCCGCGCCCAGCACGAGGATGCGTTTACCCTTGAGGCTGAAACCGGCATTGACCGTCAGGTCGCGCACCAGCCCCGCACCATCGGTGTTGTCCCCCAGCAAGCTGCCATCGGCCAGTTTGCTCAGGGTGTTGACCGCACCTGCCCGTTGCGCCCGTGCGGTCAGGCGGTCGGCCAGGCGGTAGGCGTCTTCCTTGAAGGGCACTGTCACATTGGCGCCACGCCCCTGCAGGAAAAACTCCGTCGCGCAGCCGGCAAAATCATCCAGCGGCGCCAGCAAGGTGTCGTACTGCATGGCCTGGCCGGTTTGTTCGGCAAACAGGCGATGCAACACCGGGGATTTGCTGTGGGCAATCGGGTTACCAAAAACAACGTAACGGTCCATCAGGCAAGCTCCTCGGGCAGTGTCAGGCGTTGGCCAACCAGTCGCGGTCTTGCAGGAAGTAATCCGTCAGACGCGCTTCCGGGCTACCCGGCTCGGCTTTCCAGTCGTAGGCCCAGCGCACTTGCGGTGGCAGGGACATGAGGATCGATTCTGTACGACCGCCCGATTGCAGGCCAAACAGGGTGCCACGGTCATAGACGAGGTTGAATTCGACGTAACGACCCCGGCGGAATTCCTGGAATTCTCGCTGCTGGGCGGTGTATTCGTCGTTTTTACGGCGTTGAACAATCGGCAGGTAGGCGTCGATATAAGCATCGCCAATGGCGCGAATAAACGCAAAGCAGGTGTCGAAATCCCACTCGTTCAGGTCATCGAAAAACAGGCCGCCGATACCGCGCGGCTCGTTGCGATGCTTGATATGGAAGTAAGTGTCGCACCAGGCCTTGTAGCGCGGGTACACATCGGCACCGAATGGTGCGCAGGCCTGCTCGGCCACGCGGTGCCAGTGTATGCAGTCTTCTTCAACACCATAGTAAGGGGTGAGGTCAAAGCCGCCACCGAACCACCAGACCGGCTCTTCACCTTCTTTTTCGGCGATGAAAAAACGCACGTTGGCGTGGGACGTTGGTACATGGGGGTTGTGCGGGTGGATCACCAGCGACACGCCCAGCGCCTCAAAGCCACGGCCCGCCAGTTCAGGACGGTGGGCGCTGGCGGATGGCGGCAAGCCGCTGCCAAATACGTGGGAAAAGTTAACGCCACCTTTCTCGATGACGTGGCCGTTTTCGATCACTCGTGTACGACCGCCACCGCCCGCCGGACGTTGCCAGGCGTCTTCAACGAATTGCGTGCCGCCGTCTTCCGCTTGCAGTGCGTTGCAAATGCGGTCTTGAAGGTCGAGCAGGTAGGCTTTTACAGCCTCGGTGCGAGTAGTCATGACATCACCTTAAATCGGGCAAAGCGACGCGGCGTGCGGGGCCGGCGGCAAAGGGCCGCTAGCATAACACCGCACCCAGCTTCGCCGCAGTTGACGAAGATCACGCTTAGGCGTTGGATGGTGGCTTCGTGAAATGAGCGAGGACAGTGCAGATGGCAAAGCGTATCCAGTTTCGGGCCCACGGCGGCCCCGAAGTACTTGAGTATGTCGACTACCAACCCGCCGAACCGGGCCCGCAGCAGGTGCGGGTACGCAACCAGGCCATCGGCCTGAATTTCATCGATACCTATTACCGCGGCGGCTTGTACCCGTTGCCTGAGCTGCCGTCCGGGCTGGGCAATGAAGGGGCGGGGGTTGTCGATGCCGTGGGCAGCGAGGTGCGCAATGTCAAGGTGGGCGACCGCGTGGCCTATGGCACCGGACCGCTGGGGGCGTACAGCCAGTTGCATGTATTGCCCGCAGCCAATGTGGTGAAGCTGCCCGAGGATATTTCCTTCGAGCAAGCCGCCGCCGTGATGCTCAAGGGCCTGACAACCCAGTACCTGCTGCGTCAGACTTATGAACTCAAAGGGGGTGAAACCATCCTGTTCCACGCTGCGGCAGGGGGCGTCGGCTCGATTGCCTGTCAGTGGGCAAAAGCCTTGGATGTAAAACTGATCGGCACGGTCAGCTCGGCCGAAAAAGCCGCACACGCCAAGGCCCTGGGCGCATGGGCAACCATCGACTACAGCCACGAGGATGTAGCCAAGCGTGTACTGGAATTGACCGACGGCAAGAAGTGCCCGGTGGTTTACGACGGTGTAGGCAAGGACACCTGGTTAACGTCATTGGACTGCGTGGCGCCACGGGGGCTGATGGTCAGCTTTGGCAATGCGTCGGGCGCGGTAACAGGGGTCAATCTGGGGATTTTGTCGCAGAAGGGTTCGCTGTATGTGACTCGGCCGACACTGGCGTCCTACGCCAATAGCGCCGAAAACCTGCAAGCGATGGCCGATGAGCTGTTTGCGATGATCCGCAGCGGCGCCATCCAGGTTGATATCAGTCAGCGGTTTGCGCTGGCTGATGCGGCCAAGGCGCAGACAGAACTGTCGGCACGCCGAACCACGGGATCGACGATTTTGTTGCCTTAAAACAAATGTCCCCCTGTGGGAGCGGGCTTGCTCGCGATGAGATCGCTGTGGTGTACCTGATACACCGCGGCGGTCCCATCGCGAGCAAGCCCGCTCCCACCACTACGCCGGGCGTACCACTTTGCCGGTCGCCAGATCGCGGATCAGGCTCGGGTTTTTGCGCCCGCCCAGGTTGCCGCCCAATACATGGTCGATTTGCCCGCGGAAATACTGCTCGACCTTCAATCGCGTACGCGCCGCCGGTAAGCCCGCCGGGTTGGCGGAGGTGGATACGATCGGCCCCACCAGCGCGCACAGCTCGCGTACCAGTGGGTGATCGCTTACCCGCAGCGCCACCGTGTCGTGTACCCCGGTGATCCACTCGGGCAACAAGCCCTGATGTGGCACCAGCCAGGTGTTCGGCCCCGGCCAGGTGCTGGCCATACGGTCGATCCATTCCTGGGGGAAGTCTTCAAACAGAAAGTCGAATTGGTGGATGTTGTCTGCCACCACAATCAGGCCTTTATCCACAGGCCGCGACTTGATCGCCAGCAACCGCTCGACCGCTTCCTCATCCCAAGGGTCGCAACCCAAACCCCAGACTGCCTCGGTTGGATAGGCAATCACCGCGCCTGCGCGAATGGCTCTTGCAGCTTGTTGGACGCGCCAGGTGCTGATCATTGAATGTCTCCAGATATATGCTGCGCGCAGTGTACTTAGCTGGCGCGAGCAAACCAACGCCCACCCTCGAGTACAACGTGCCCCGCCAGTTCAAGCTCGGTCAAAGTGGCCAGCAATCGGGGCAGATCCCAACCACTGGCGTTGACCAGCGCTTCGCTGGTGCAAGGCGCTGCCTGCAACAATTGCACTAATGGATGACAGCTTGGTGTAAGCGTTTGTGCTGTGGATATCGGCATCGAGCGCCAACCCCGCAAGCCTTCAAGGATGTGCTCGACGGTTTCGACAAGCGTAGCGCCATCACGGATCAGTTGATGGCAGCCACGCGCCCCCGGGTGATGGATGGAACCGGGCATGGCGTAGACCTCGCGCCCCTGCTCGGCGGCGAGCCGGGCAGTAATCAGCGATCCGCTGGACACGCTGGCCTCGACCACCAGCACGCCAAGGGACAAACCGCTGATGATGCGGTTACGCCGGGGGAAGTTGGCGGCTTGCGGCCCGGCGTCCAGGGGAAACTCCGAAACCACCGCGCCAGCGCCGTGAATCATGGCGTCTGCCAGGGCGCGATGGCGCTGTGGATAAAGTTTTTCCAGACCTGTGCCCAGCACCCCCACCGTCTGCCCGCCAACGTCCAGGGCAGCCTGGTGCGCCGCGCCATCAATGCCCAGCGCCAGCCCGCTGGTAATCACAAAACCTGCGCCTGCCAGGCTGCGGGAAAAGGCTGTGGCGGTGTCCAGCCCTGGCCTTGAGGCGCGTCGGCTACCGACCATCGCCAGCTGCGGCTTTTCCAGGATCGATGGCTCGCCCGCCACGAACAACAGCGGCGGGGCATCGCTCAGCTCACTCAACAACGCCGGGTAAGCGGCCTGGTCATGCAGCAGCACATGGTGTCTGGAGCGCTCAAGCCAGCGCAATGCAGCGCTGGCACCCTCGCGAACTTCAGGGCTGCGCCGCGCCTGGGCGCAGGCCTCGGGCAGCCCCAGGGCGCGCCAGGCACTGGCAGGCGCGCTAAGAGCAGAGCTGGCCGAGCCAAAGGCGCTGAACAGGCTGTAGTAGCGCCGTGGCCCGACGTCGGGCAAGCGGTGCAAACGCAAGCGGGCCTCCAGCTCTGCTGGGGATATTTCTGACGGTGGCATAGGATCATCCTTGATCGATTATTCCATCTAGCTGTAAGGAACAAGCTGTGGATAAGTCTGTTGACAAGTTGTTTGGCAAATCATGAAAAGGGCTGGATTGAGTGCCCCGGCAAAACTTGAAACGCCAGCTTCAAACCCAACATTAGTTGAACGTCACCCATAGGCCGGGCGCGTTGGTTTCAAATTAAGACATGCCGTGTGCAGCCCGGCAGCTAGTCGTTTCATCCGCGGGTGAATCCCTTTATTATGTGTACTCGCGTGAAACGCCTGAGCCCGAGCGGGCTCTCTCTGAAGGAGACGTTTTGCACAGGTTGCTCGAGTCCACCGGACCCACCTGACAACCGTTTTTGAATCTTTCACACAGTGCACCAATCAAACTTATGGCTATTTTGAACATCCTCGAATTCCCAGACTCGCGTCTGCGTACCATCGCCAAACCCGTGGCGGTTGTGGACGACGAAGTCCGTCAGTTGATCGATGACATGTTTGAAACCATGTACGAGGCGCCGGGCATCGGCCTGGCCGCCACACAGGTCAACGTACACAAACGCATCGTGGTCATGGACCTGAGCGAAGACCGCAGCGAACCGATGGTGTTTATCAACCCCGAGTTCGAGATCCTCTCCGACGAGATGGGCCAGTACCAGGAAGGCTGCCTGTCGGTCCCGGGTTACTACGAGAACGTTGATCGCCCGCAGCGCGTCAAGATCAAGGCGCTGGACCGTGACGGCAAGCCGTTCGAAATGATCGCCGAAGGCCTGTTGGCCGTGTGCATTCAGCATGAGTGCGACCACCTCAACGGCAAGCTGTTCGTCGATTACCTGTCTACGCTCAAGCGTGACCGGATCAAGAAGAAGCTGGAAAAACTGCACCGCCAGAACGCTTGATCGACATACCGAGCGGCTAACACTTTCGAACATGCAGTGACCCGATGTGGGAGCGGGCTTGCTCGCGATCGGGCCAACGCGATCCTGCTGATACACCGGGTAACCCTCATCGCGAGCAAGCCCGCTCCCACATTAGAAATGAGCCAGCCTGTCCGTTCGCTGGCTCAATGCCGCCAGTTCCTGCGCCCCCCATTCCAAGTGAGTAACCCATGACTGAGCCATTGCGCATCGTCTTTGCCGGCACCCCAGAATTCGCCGCCGAACATCTCAAGGCGCTGCTGAACACGCCTTACGAGATCGTCGCGGTCTACACCCAACCGGACCGTCCGGCAGGGCGCGGGCAAAAGCTGATGCCAAGCCCGGTCAAGCAGCTTGCGCTGGAACACAACATCCCGGTGATGCAGCCACCCACCCTGCGCGCCCCCGAGGCCCAGGCTGAACTGGCCGCACTCAAGCCGGACTTGATGGTGGTGGTAGCGTACGGCCTGATCCTGCCGCAAGTGGTGCTGGATATTCCACGCCTGGGTTGCATCAACAGCCACGCGTCCTTGCTGCCACGCTGGCGCGGGGCGGCGCCGATCCAGCGCGCCATCGAAGCCGGTGACAGCGAAAGCGGTGTGACCGTAATGCGCATGGAGGCGGGCCTGGACACCGGCCCCATGTTGCTCAAGACCGTGACTGCAATCACCGCCGATGACACCGGTGGCAGCCTGCATGACCGCCTCGCCGAACTGGGCCCACCGGCCGTAATCCAGGCCATCGCCGGTCTGGCGGCGGGAACGCTTGAAGGTGAAGTGCAGGATGACAGCCTGGCGACCTACGCCCACAAGCTGAACAAGGACGAAGCGCGTATCGACTGGAGCCGCCCGGCGGTTGAGCTGGAGCGCCTGATTCGCGCCTTTAACCCGTGGCCGATCTGCCACAGCACCCTCAACGGCGAAGCCCTGAAAGTGCTGGCCGCAGGCATGGCTGACGCTCAAGGCCCTGCGGGGCAGATCCTCGCCGCCAGCAAGGAAGGCTTGATCGTGGGTTGCGGTGAAGGCGCCTTGTGCCTGACCCGTCTGCAATTGCCCGGTGGCAAGGCGCTGAACTTCAGCGATTTTTTCAACAGCCGTCGTGAGAAGTTTGCCGTCGGTACAGTATTGGGTGCCGCACAATGAATCCTCGTCTGGCCGCCGCCAAAGCCCTGACTGCCGTGCTCAACGGCAAGGCATCGCTCAACAGTTCGTTGCCGCTGCAACTGGACAAGGTTGAGGCGCGTGACCGCGGCCTGACCCAGGACCTGGCCTTCGGCACAGCCCGCTGGCAACCACGCCTGTCAGCGCTGGCCAACAAGCTGCTGCAAAAACCCTTCAAGGCTGCGGACGCGGATGTTGAAGCACTGCTATTGGTGGGTTTGTACCAACTGCTCTACACCCGCATTCCGGCTCACGCGGCCATCGGCGAAACCGTCGGTTGCGCCGACAAGCTGAAAAAACCCTGGGCCAAGGCCCTGCTCAACGCCGTGCTGCGCAACGCTCAGCGCGAGAGCGAAGCCTTGCTGGCCGAGCTGGAGCATGACCCGGTCGTGCGCACTGCACACCCGCGCTGGCTACAAAAATCCCTGAAGGCCTTTTGGCCACAGCAGTGGGAAGCCATTTGCGCGGCCAACAACGCTCACCCGCCGATGATCTTGCGGGTCAACCGTCGCCATCACAGCCGCGATGCGTACCTGCAATTGCTGGTCGAGGCCGGGATCGAAGCCCAGCCTTGCACCTTTAGCCAGGATGGCATCGTGCTGGCTGAGGCTTGCGATGTGCGCAACCTGCCGGGCTTTGCCGAAGGCTGGATCAGCGTGCAGGACGAAGCCGCGCAACTGGCCGCCGACCTGCTGGACCTGGCCCCGGGCCAACGTGTGCTCGACGCCTGCTGCGCCCCCGGCGGCAAGACCTGCCACATCCTGGAAGTCGAGCCCAAACTGGCCGGCGTGGTAGCTGTGGACCTGGAAGCCAAACGCCTGGTGCGCGTGCGTGAAAACCTCGAGCGTCTGGGCCTGAGCGCCGAGCTGATCGCCGCTGACGGCCGCGACACCGCCACTTGGTGGGACGGCAAGCCGTTCCAGCGCATATTGCTGGATGCGCCTTGCTCGGCAACGGGCGTTATCCGTCGTCATCCGGACATTAAACTGACCCGCCAACCGGACGACATTGCCGCACTCGCCACCTTGCAGGGCGAATTGCTGGACGCGATGTGGCCAACCCTGGAAGTTGGTGGCATCTTGCTCTATGCCACCTGCTCGACGCTGCCAACCGAAAACACCGAAGTGATTGAAGCGTTCCTGGCCCGTACACCGGGTGCCCGAGAGCTGGATATCGCCGGGCAGTTCGGCATCAAGCAACCTCACGGGCGCCAACTGCTGGCGCAAGAGGGCGGGCACGATGGCTTTTATTACGCCAAATTGATCAAGATCGCAGCCGCTCGCGGCTAACGGATTAAGGATTGCAGGCATGAAAATCATCATCCTCGGCGCGGGTCAGGTCGGCGGTACGCTGGCCGAACATCTGGCCAGCGAAGCCAACGACATCACCGTGGTCGACACCGACGGTGAGCGCCTGCGCGACCTCGGTGATCGCCTCGACATCCGCACCGTGCAGGGCCGCGCCTCGCTGCCCAATGTACTGCGCCAGGCAGGTGCGGATGACGCTGACATGCTGGTGGCCGTGACCAACAGCGACGAGACCAATATGGTCGCCTGTCAGGTGGCCTACACGCTGTTTCACACCCCGACCAAAATCGCCCGGGTACGGGAAGCGGCTTATCTGACACGCGGCGAAGAACTGTTCGATAACGACGCCATCCCGGTCGACGTATTGATCAGCCCCGAGCAGGTGGTCACCAACTACATCAAGCGCCTGATCGAACACCCCGGCGCCTTGCAGGTGATCGACTTTGCCGAAGGCAAGGCGCAGCTGGTGGCGGTCAAGGCGTATTACGGTGGCCCGCTGATTGGCCAACAATTGCGCCAGCTGCGCGAGCACATGCCGAATGTGGATACACGAGTGGCGGCGATTTTCCGACGTGATCGGCCGATTACCCCCCGTGGCGATACCATCATCGAGGCTGACGACGAAGTCTTTTTCATCGCCGCCAAGGCCAATATTCGCGCTGTCATGAGCGAAATGCGCCGTCTCGACGAAAGCTACAAACGCATTGTCATTGCCGGCGGCGGGCAGATCGGCGAGCGTCTGGCCGAGGCCATCGAAAGCCGTTATCAGGTCAAGATCATCGAGATGAGCCCGGCGCGTTGCCGCTATCTGTCCGACACCCTGGACAGCACGGTGGTGCTGCAAGGCAGCGCCTCGGACCGTGACCTGATGCTCGAAGAGAACATCGCCGACGCCGACGTGTTCCTGGCCCTGACCAACGATGACGAGGCCAATATCATGTCCTCGCTGCTGGCCAAACGCCTGGGCGCGAAGAAGGTGATGACCATCATCAACAACCCGGCCTATGTAGACCTGATCCAGGGTGGCGAAATCGATATCGCCATCAGCCCGCAGCTGGCCACCATCGGCACCTTGCTGGCCCACGTGCGCCGTGGCGATATCGTCAGCGTGCACTCACTGCGCCGCGGTGCGGCAGAGGCCATCGAGGCGATTGCCCACGGCGATTCGAAGTCGAGCAAGGTCATCGGCCGTAGCATCGGCGAAATCAACTTGCCGCCGGGCACCACGATTGGCGCGATCATTCGTGATGAAGAAGTGTTGATTGCCCACGACTCTACTGTGATCAATGCCGGCGATCACGTGATCCTGTTCCTTGTGGATAAAAAGCATATTCGCGACGTAGAGAAGCTGTTCCACGTGGGTTTGAGTTTTTTCTAAGGAGTCACGGATGCTGGAATCACTGGAAAAAATGCTCGCCAAGGGTGTGGATAACTCATTGCTGCGCTTTGGCCTGGGCAAGGGTTACCTCGACCTTGGGGATAACCTCAAAGCGGCGGAACACCTGCAGCGCTGCGTGGGGTTTGATCCCAAGTATTCGGCGGCCTGGAAGCTGCTGGGCAAGGCGCAATTGGCGGCGGGGGATCGAGCGGCAGCGCGGGCTGCGTGGGAGCAGGGCATAGCTGCAGCGCAGGCCCACGGCGACAAGCAGGCCGAAAAAGAAATGACCGTGTTTTTGAAGAAACTGGATAAAACCTCGTAAGGCTCCCCCTGTGGGAGCGGGCTTGCTCGCGATGCAGGCGCCGCAGTACTCCAGTTGCACCACAGCGATCCCATCGCGGGCAAGCCCGCTCCCACAACAAGCCCGCCCCCACAATGGGAATATGGCCTCAGTACCAGCGCGCCTCACCCGGCGGACGCTTCTTGAAGCGCTTCATGCTCCACATGTACTGGCTCGGATACGCCCGCACATATTTCTCGACCACCTTGCTCATGGCCGCGCACGAAGTGGCCGTGTCAGTGCTGTACATCTCTTCGGGCGCCGCTTCCAGTATCACTTTGAACCCCGACCCGTCCGGCAGGCGCAGTGCGTGCAGGAACACCCCCACCGCCTTGCCGCCCGCCAGCATATTGGGCACAAACTTGCTGGTCAGGGCCATCGTGCCTAGAAATGGCACAAAAATCCCAGCCGACTCAGCGGGCTCCGGATCTGCCGGAATGCCCACCTGGCCACCTTTGCGCACTTCTTTGATAACGCTCAGGATGCCTTCCTTGGTCGACGCAGCCACACGGTTGCCCAGTTGCACCCGCTGCTTTTGCAGCAACTCATCCACAGCCTTGAGCTTGGGCGGACGGTAAAAGATGATCGGTTTGCACTGGCTGCAATAAAAGTGGTTAAGCACTTCCCAGTTGCCCAGGTGGCTGGTGATGCCGACCACGCCCTTGCCAGAAGCCAAAGCGTCCTTGAGCACGTCCAGGCCTTCGACTTCGCGCACCAGGTCAATCGAGCGCTGGGCTGGCCAGATCCAGGCGCAAGCGCTCTCGGTCAGGCTTTTGCCGATGTCCTTGAGGCTTTGGCCCACCAGTTGCTCGCGGGCGACCGGGTCCATTTCGGGGAAGCACTTGGCCAGGTTGATACGCACCACATCGCGTGAGCGATTGGGCAGCTTCCACATCAGCCAGCCGATGGCCGAGCCCACGCGCTGCACCGCGCCCCACGGGAGCATGGCAAACAACCGCAAAGCCCCGACCAGCAAGGCGCCTTTAAACTTTTCCACAGGGTTCTCTCATTCAGAAATCAGACTCTGTGGGAGCGGGCTTGCTCGCGATGCTGACGCAACGGTGTATCAGGTACACCGCGCCAATCCACATCGCGAGCAAGCCCGCTCCCACATCAGATTTTGCAATTGGCCGGTATTCTAACCGCCGTTTGCCAATTCGGCGTAACGGTCGCAGGTGGTGGCGTGGTCCATGACCATGCCGCTGGCCTGCATAAAGGCGTAGCAAATGGTCGGGCCGACGAACGTAAAGCCCGCCTTTTTCAGGCCCTTGCTCATGGCTTCGGCCTCTGGCGTTACCGCCGGGAATTCATGGCGCTCGGTAAAGTGATTGATCTTCGGCTTGCCGCCCACAAACGACCATAAGAACTCCACCGGGTTGTCCAGCGCCAGCCAGGCCTGGGCATTGCGCCGTGCTCCGGCCACCTTGAGACGGTTGCGGATAATCCCCGGGTCTTGCAGCAATGCCTCGATTTCAGCGTCCGTCATGACCGCCAGGCGCTGCACATCAAAGCCAAACATGACCTTGCGATAGTGCTCGCGCTTCTTTAAAACCGTGATCCACGACAAACCCGCCTGGAACCCTTCGAGCAATAACAACTCGAACAGCCCATGCGCATCGCGCAGCGGCACGCCCCACTCTTGATCGTGATAAGCGACATACAGCGGATCTTCTGAACACCAGAAGCAACGTGGCATATAGGCTCCGAGAGGTAGAGGGGCGACCGAATCGGGTATACTCCCGCTCTTTAAATCGCAGCCCAAGAAACAGGTGAATTTGTGAGCCAGCCTACGCCAGCAGTGCGTACCTTCCAAGACTTGATCCTCGCCCTCCAGCAATACTGGGCCGAGCAAGGTTGTGTGGTGCTTCAGCCCTACGATATGGAAGTGGGCGCCGGCACATTCCATACCGCCACGTTTTTGCGCTCTCTGGGCCCGGAAACCTGGAACGCCGCTTATGTGCAGCCCAGTCGTCGCCCGACTGACGGCCGCTACGGCGAAAACCCCAACCGTTTGCAGCACTACTACCAGTTCCAGGTGGTATTGAAGCCGAACCCGCCAAACTTCCAGGAACTGTACCTGGGCTCGCTGAAACACATCGGCCTGGACCCATTGGTCCACGATATCCGTTTCGTCGAAGACAACTGGGAATCGCCAACACTGGGCGCCTGGGGTCTGGGCTGGGAAATTTGGCTCAACGGCATGGAAGTCACCCAGTTCACCTACTTCCAGCAAGTAGGCGGCATTGAGTGCTACCCGGTTACCGGCGAAATCACCTACGGCCTTGAGCGTCTGGCGATGTACCTGCAGGGCGTGGATTCCGTCTACGACCTGGTATGGACTGACGGCCCGTTCGGCAAAGTGACCTACGGCGACGTGTTCCACCAGAACGAAGTCGAGCAGTCGACCTACAACTTCGAACACGCCAACGTCGACAAACTGTTCGAATTGTTCGATTTCTACGAAAGCGAAGCCAAGCGCCTGATCGAACTCGACCAGCCGCTGCCGTTGCCAAGCTACGAGATGGTGCTCAAGGCATCCCACACCTTCAACCTGCTGGATGCCCGTCGCGCGATTTCCGTGACGGCGCGCCAACAGTACATCCTGCGTGTGCGTACCCTGGCCCGTGCCGTGGCTCAGGCCTATCTCGAAGCTCGCGCCAAGCTGGGCTTCCCGATGGCTCCACCTGATTTGCGTGATGAAGTGTTGGCCAAGTTGGAGGCAGTACAATGAGTGCTCAAGATTTTCTGGTTGAACTGGGCACTGAAGAACTGCCGCCAAAAGCCCTCAATACCCTGGCCGATGCATTCCTCGCCGGGATTGAAAAAGGCCTGCAAACAGCCGGTCTGAAATTCAGCGCGAAAAAAGTCTACGCCGCACCGCGTCGTCTGGCCGTGCTGCTGACCCAGCTGGAAACCCAACAGCCGGACCGCAGCATCAATATCGATGGCCCGCCACGCCAGGCCGCTTTCGATGCCGAAGGCAACCCGACCCAGGCAGCCCTTGGCTTTGCCAAAAAATGCGGCGTTGAGCTGAGCGAAATCGACCAGAGCGGCCCTAAACTGCGCTTCAGCCAGGTGATCGTCGGCAAGCCGACCGCCAGCCTGCTGCCGACCATCGTCGAAGACTCGCTCAACGACCTGCCGATCCCCAAGCGCATGCGCTGGGGTGCTCGCAAGGTCGAGTTCGTGCGTCCAACCCAATGGCTGGTCATGCTGCTGGGCGATGAAGTGATTGATTGCACGATCCTGGCGCAAAAAGCCGGTCGTGAATCCCGCGGTCACCGTTTCCACCACCCGGAAAACGTGCGCATCAGCGCACCCGCCAACTACCTCGAAGACCTGCGCAAAGCCTATGTGCTGGCCGACTTCAACGAGCGTCGCGAACTGATTTCCAAGCGTGTAGCCGAGCTGGCGACCATGCAGGAAGGCACTGCCATCGTGCCACCAGCCCTGCTCGACGAAGTGACTGCGCTGGTTGAATGGCCGGTGCCGCTGGTGTGCTCGTTTGAAGAGCGCTTCCTGGATGTACCGCAAGAAGCCCTGATCACCACCATGCAGGACAACCAGAAGTATTTCTGCCTGCTGGACGTTGATGGCAAGTTGCTGCCGCGCTTTATCACCGTGGCCAACATCGAGAGCAAGGACCCGCAGCAGATCATCTCGGGTAACGAGAAAGTGGTTCGCCCGCGTCTGACCGATGCCGAGTTCTTCTTCAAGCAGGACAAAAAACAGACGCTGGAAAGTTTCAACCTGCGCCTGCAAAACGTGGTGTTCCAGGCGCAACTGGGCAGCGTTTACGACAAGGCCGAGCGCGTTTCGAAACTGGCAGCCTTCATTGCCCCGCGCATTGGCGGCGACGCACCGCGTGCAGCCCGTGCCGGCTTGCTGTCCAAGTGTGACCTGGCGACCGAAATGGTCGGCGAGTTCCCGGAGATGCAAGGCATTGCCGGTTACTACTACGCGCTGAACGACGGCGAGCCTGAAGACGTTGCACTGGCATTGAACGAGCAGTACATGCCGCGTGGCGCTGGCGCCGAGTTGCCAAGCACCCTGACCGGCGCTGCGGTGGCCATCGCCGACAAGCTCGACACCCTGGTGGGCATTTTCGGCATTGGCATGTTGCCTACAGGCAGCAAAGACCCGTACGCACTGCGTCGTGCAGCGCTGGGTATCCTGCGCATCCTGATCGACAAGAAACTCGACCTCGACCTGACTGAAGCAGTGAAGTTCGCTGTCAGCGCTTTCGGCGCCAAGATCAAGTCGGCCGGTCTGGCGGATCAGGTACTGGAATTCATCTTCGACCGCCTGCGTGCGCGTTATGAAGATGAAGGCGTGGACGTGGCCACCTACCTCTCGGTGCGTGCCCTCAACCCGACGTCGGCACTGGACTTCGATCAGCGCGTGCAAGCCGTACAAGCGTTCCGTCAATTGCCGGAGGCCGCTGCACTGGCTGCCGTGAACAAGCGTGTATCGAACCTGTTGAGCAAGGTTGAAGGCACGGTTTCGACTCACGTTGAAGCCCGTTATTTCGACAATGCCTGTGAGTTCTCGCTGTTCTCGGCTATCCAGAAGGCCGACGAAGCCGTACAGCCAATGGCTGCTGCCCGTCAGTACAACGAAGCACTGACCCGTCTGGCCTCGCTGCGCGAGCCAGTGGATGCGTTCTTCGAAGCCGTGATGATCAACGCAGAAGACCCGAGCGTGCGGGCTAACCGTTACGCATTGCTGGCTCGTCTGCGTGGCCTGTTCCTGGGCGTTGCCGATATTTCACTGCTGAGCTGAGGGGTTGCCGTTGAAACTGCTGATTCTCGATCGGGACGGGGTGATCAATTTTGACTCCGACGCTTACATCAAGTCAGTCGAGGAGTGGATTCCACTGCCCGGCGCGATTGAGGCCATTGCGCAGTTGAGCAAGGCCGGCTGGACGGTCGCCATCGCGACCAACCAGTCCGGCATTGCCCGCGGCTACTATGATGTCGCCACCCTGGACGCCATGCACGCCCGTTTACGGGCGCTGGTGGCCGAGCAGGGTGGCGAGGTCGGATTGATTGTCTATTGCCCACACGGGCCCGACGAGGGGTGCGCGTGCCGCAAGCCCAAACCGGGCATGTTGCAAACGATTGCCAAGCATTACGGCGCTGATTTGGCCCAATGTTGGTTCGTAGGTGACAGTTTGGGTGACTTGCAGGCTGCACAAGCCGTCGATTCTCAGCCAGTTTTGGTAAAAACCGGAAAGGGCCTACAAACATTGGCCAAGTCATTGCCGGTTAATACCCTAATATTTGACGATCTGGCGGCAGTTGCCGCAGAACTTATCCACAAATAGAGCATCTTCGAACACCAGCCTGCCCCCTGTGCGCAGGCCTGTCAGGTGATGCTTTATCCGCAACGGTAAAAGTCGCTATGTCGATACTGCAGGCCATCAGAACCTTCTTCTTTTACCTGCTGCTGGGCACCAGCTCTCTGCTGTGGTGCTCGCTGAGTTTTTTTGTCGCTCCGTTTTTGCCGTTCCGTGCGCGCTACCGGTTTATCAACGTTTACTGGTGCCGCTGCGCACTGTGGCTGACACGGGTGTTCCTGAACATTGACGTGCGGGTTACGGGCGCGGAAAACATCCCGCAACGACCCTGCGTGATTCTGGCCAACCACCAAAGTACCTGGGAGACATTTTTTCTCTCGGCCTACTTTCAGCCGTTAAGCCAGGTGCTCAAGCGTGAGCTGCTGTATGTGCCTTTCTTTGGTTGGGCGATGGCGATGCTGCGTCCGATTGCCATCGACCGCGATAACCCGAAGGCGGCGCTCAAGCACATTGCCAAAAAGGGTGATGAGCTGCTCAAGGACAACATCTGGGTGCTGATCTTCCCGGAAGGCACCCGCGTGCCCTTTGGCCAGGTGGGCAAGTTTTCCCGGGGTGGCACGGCTCTGGCGGTCAACGCCGAGCTGCCGGTACTGCCGATTGCCCACAACGCGGGCAAGTTCTGGCCAAAGACCGGCTGGGCCAAAAAGCCCGGCACCATTGAGCTGGTGATTGGCGAACCGATGTACGCCAACGGTACAGGCCCACGGGCCATTGCCGAGCTGAATGACCGGGTACAGGCCTGGAACGAACAGGCTCAGCGTGACATGGGTTCGCTGCCTCCAGTGACTGAACCTGCTGAAACGATTGGCAGCTAAGAAAATGTGGATAACTTGTGCACAAGTTTTTGTTTTTTGCTGAAAAACAGACGTAAGCTTATGATTTGCATGCTTATTTCAGACTGTTACTTTTCACCAAAAAACGTGCATAAGTTTTTCTAAGCACACAAAAAAACCGGCTTATATCAGCCGGTTTTTTTGTGTCTTATACAAAGCTGTGGGGCGTGCTGTTTAGACTTTATTGATATCCACGTTCCTGGTTTCCTTGAGGCACAGCATACCCACCACCAGGCTGACCCCGGTAATCACCACCGGGTACCACAGGCCATAGAAGATATCCCCGGTGTACACCACCAGCGCAAACGACACGGTGGGCAGGAAACCACCGAACCAGCCGTTACCGATATGGTAGGGCAGGGACATCGAGGTGTAGCGGATACGGGTCGGGAACAGCTCGACCATCACGGCAGCCAATGGGCCATAGGTCATGGTGGCAATCAGGGTCAGCAGTACCATCATCAGCACCACCATCGGCTGGTTCACCGAACTTGGGTCTGCCTTGGCCGGGTAGCCTGCCTCGGTCACTGCAGCGCGCATGGCCGCTTCGTCAAAACCGCTGATTTTCTGCTCACCCACCGATACCTGTACTTCTGTGCCGGGTGCAGCCGCTTGCGAGGTATACGGCAAGCCCTGTTTAACCAGGAAGGTTTTGACCTTGTCACACGGGCTGTCAAAGCGCGCCTTGCCCACCGGGTCAAACTGGAAGGTGCAGGTGGCCGGATCGGCCATCACCACAATCGGTGACTGGCGGCTGGCGGTATCGATTTGCGGGTTGGCGTAATGGCTCAGTGCTTTGAACAGCGGAAAGTACAGCACCGTGGCCAGCAACAGGCCCAGCATCAGGATCGGCTTGCGACCCACACGGTCAGACAGCCAGCCGAAGAAAATAAAGAACGGCGCACCAATCACCACGCTGATAATCAGCAGCATGTTCGCCTGGGCCGGGTCCATCTTGAGCATCTGTGTCAGGAAAAACAGCACATAAAACTGCGCGGTATAAAAGGTCACCGCTTGCCCGGCGTTGATACCGAACAGGGCAATCAGCACGATCTTGAGGTTTTCCCATTTACCGAACGATTCGCGGATCGGCGACTTGCTGGTTTTACCTTCGGCCTTCATTTTTACGAAAGCAGGCGACTCGTGCATGCTCATGCGGATCCAGGTCGAGATGCCCAGCAGCACGATGGACAACAGGAACGGCAGGCGCCAGCCCCAGACTTCAAACTGGTCGCCGGTCAGGTAGCGGCAACTCAGAACCACCAGCAGCGACAACAACAAGCCCAGGGTGGCGGTGGACTGAATCCAGCTGGTGTTGAAACCGCGTTTGCCGGGGGCGGCGTGTTCCGCAACATAAGTGGCCGCGCCACCATATTCACCGCCCAGCGCCAGCCCCTGGAGCATGCGCAATACCACGAGCATGATAGGGGCCGCGATGCCGATGCTGGCATAGGTCGGCAGCAGGCCGACAGCAAAGGTCGATAAACCCATCAGAATGATGGTCATGAGGAAGGTGTATTTGCGCCCGATCATGTCACCCAATCGGCCGAATACCAGTGCCCCGAACGGTCTGACCAAAAAGCCGGCGGCAAAGGCCATCAAGGCAAAAATAAACGCCGTGGTGTCGTTCACTCCAGCAAAGAACTGCTTGCTGAGCACGGTGGCCAAAGCGCCATACAAGAAAAAGTCATACCACTCGAAAACCGTCCCGAGGGATGACGCAAAAATGATCTTGCGCTCTTCGCGCCCGGTGCTTCCCTTGGCGGTAGCCGCCTGGTGTGCAATTGCGTCTGACATGTGCAAAGTCCTCGGCCCTGTGGGCCACAGTGATTATTGTTGTTGTCCACTGCCGGTCTCGGGTGACTGCGTCCGAGACCACGATCGCCCTCAGACGACCGGTATTGCTGCCGTGCGGTTAACCCCTGCAGTGTGCTGCGCGGTATCAAGCGCTGACTGCAGAATCAACTGCGCGGCTTTTTCGCCAATCATCAGGGTCGGCGAACAGGTATTGCCCGACACGATGCTCGGCATGATCGATGCGTCCGCCACCCGCAAACCCGGTACGCCGTGGACACGCAATTGCGCATCGACCACGGCTTCGACGTCATGGCCCATGCGACAAGTGCCCACGGGGTGAAATATCGTCGTACCAATACGGGCGGCGGCGTCGTACAGCTCTTGCTCGGTTTGCAGGTCCTTGCCTGGCAGGTATTCCTCGGGCGTAAAGGCCTGCAAGGCTGCGCTGGCCACGATGCGCCGGGTCAGGCGGATGGCATCGGCTGCAACTGTCAGGTCATCAGGGTGGCTCAGGTAATTGGGGTCGATCAGCGGCGCGTCATCCGGGTTGGCCGAGCGGATATCCACGCGCCCCCGGCTTTTTGGCCGCAGGTTGCACACAGAAGCGGTGAAGGCAGGGAAGGTGTGCAGCGGTTCACCAAAACGTTCAAGGGACAGCGGCTGGACGTGGTACTGCAAGTTGGCAGAGGGCTGCTCAGGATCGGATTTGACGAACGCACCCAGTTGGCTTGGCGCCATTGCCAATGGACCACTGCGGTCATAGGCATATCGCAGGCCCATGCCGACTTTGCCCCACAGGCTGTTGGCAACCTGATTGAGGGTGCGGGCCTTGGTCAGCTTGAAGATCAGCCGCAGTTGCAAATGGTCCTGCAGGTTACCGCCTACGCCGGGCAATTCGTGTTGCACCGTTATCCCCAGGCTTTCCAGCAGGGGCCGAGGGCCAATACCCGAGCGCTGCAGGATCCCTGGCGAGCCGATGGCGCCAGCGCACAGGATGATCTCGCGACCCGCCGTGAAGGCCTGCTGTGCGCCTTGCCAGCGCGCACTGACCTGGGTGGCCCGGCCGTTTTCAAGCAGCACCTTGTCGACTTGCACATCGGTCAGAACAGTCAGGTTGGGGCGCTTGAGTATCGGGCGCAGAAAAGCCTTGGAAGCATTCCAGCGCACACCGGCACGCTGGTTGACTTGAAAGTATCCACAGCCCTGATTGTCGCCACCGTTGAAATCATCGACGGTGGCAATCCCGCTTTGCGCGGCGGCGTCACGAAATGCGTCCAGAATCGGCCATGAGTAGCGCTGTTGCTCGACCCGCCACTCCCCCTCGCTGCCATGCAGTTCAGAGTTGCCGGCAAAGTGTTTTTCACTACGCTTGAACAGTGGCAGCACGTCATTCCAGGCCCAGCCCGGATTGCCCTGCTCGGCCCAACGGTCGTAATCACCAGCCTGGCCGCGCATGTAGATCATGCCGTTGATGGAAGAACAGCCGCCCAGCACCTTGCCCCGCGGATAGCTCAGGCTGCGACCTTGCAAGCCGGCCTGGGCCTCGGTTTTGAAGCACCAGTCGGTGCGCGGGTTACCAATGCAATACAGGTAGCCCACCGGAATATGGATCCACGGGTAGTTATCTTGCCCGCCCGCTTCGAGCAGCAACACTTTGTGACGTGGATCGGCAGACAGCCGATTCGCCAGCACGGAGCCTGCCGGCCCGGCGCCCACCACAATATAGTCATACACCTGATCGGCTGATGGCATTTAACACCTCGCGCCTTTTATTTATTGTTCTTGTCCTACACCATCCTATTGATTATTTTCGTGTTGCAAACGCGAGATTTCACCCATGCCATGTGCGTTTTTGCACAGCCAGCCGTAAGCCACGTCTGATGTAGCACTCGGGGAGTTGATCATGTTCGACTGGAATGACATGCGGTACTTCCTGGAGCTGCAGCGCAGCGGCCGCTTGCTGACCGCCGCCAAGCGCCTGAACACCACCCACAGCACCGTGGCGCGACATATCGAGAGCATCGAGCAGCACTTGGGCGCAGCATTGTTTGTACAGCATGCCCAGGGCTACGAACTGACCCCCGCCGGGCAAGCCTTGCTCAAACACGCCGAAGCGATGGAAAACGTCGCATTGCTGGCCCAGGAAGAAATCAACCAGTCCCTCACTCCCTTGGGCAAAATCCGCCTGGGTGTCACCGAGGGTATTGGCATCATGTTTATCGCCCCTCGGCTGCGGGGCTTGTTTGAACGTTATCCAGGGCTGGAAGTGGAACTGGTCGCGGTGCCGCGCTTTGTCAGCATCCTCAATCGCGAGGCAGAAATCAGCATCCACCTGGACCGCCCCAACGCCGACCTGTTGATAACTCGCAAACTCACCGACTACCGACTCGCGCTTTACGCCAGCCGTCTGTATCTGGACAAGGCACCGCCTCTGACCAGCCGCGACGATCTGGCCAACCACTACTGGATCGGCTACGTCGACGACCTGTTATTCAGTCAGGAACTGCTGTTTCTCAACACCTTCTGCCGCACCCCGACCGTGACCTTTCGCAGCACCAGCGTTATTGCCCAGCAACAAGCCGCGCGAGCAGGGCTGGGTATTGCCGTGCTGCCTAACTACATGGCCGCTGACGACCCCGACCTGGTGCGCGTATTACCTGACGAATCTGTGCAGCGCAGCTACTGGATCAGCACCCGCCGTGAACTGCACAAATCGGTAAGGTTGAGAGTGGTGTGGGATTATTTACTGGAGTTGTGTCGCGAGGAGAGGGCGGTGCTGCTGGCGCCATAGTCATTTTTCAGCCATTAAAAAAGGCCAACGCTAAGCGTTGGCCTTTTTGGTACTGCGGGTCAAACCTGGATGTAGGTTCACAAAATAGGTGATAGGCCAGACCCCGTGAAATTGGAAGCTTGGCCATTTTTTTTGTGAAATGAAGGGGTGCTTTTCACAGAAAAGCCGAGAAAGCCCTACTCACCAATCACAAAAGTTGATTGGCCTGGAAAGGGCCAGTGTGTTCTCCCTTTACGACCGACGCGTGACTTTTCGGTAAGGGATGAGGAGTAGTCGCAGCGATCCTTTAGCTCCCAGTCTGGCGACCTTGGGTTCAGAATCCGACTGGCAATGCCCGTCGTCACTACTTCAGAGGAACCAGCTTCCTCTGCTGCCAGAATTGCGGGGGGGCTCATGCTGGTACCCAGGCCCGACAAATGCGCAGTTGCAGCCCTCAATTGCAAGGCTATCCAAGGCGGCACGCGTGTCAATCAAGATCTGATGCATGACGATGGCCGGCCTCACGGAGGTGAAACCGGAGATTCAGAATGACTAAACCGGCCCCGTAGACACCAACCTCCACGAAGGCCGCTATCGATCCAAAGCTGTCCTTGAAGAAAGGTAGCTAACGGCATCTATCTACAGTTTTCGGGGCGATTCAATGAAGTCCTTCTGGCCGGGCCTGAAAGCTCCCTACCTAGAAACCTATCTCAGTTCTGGCTTGAGGAGCTCCAGAATCATCTGGAGAGGTATTTCGACGGTTTGAACTCGGAGTCAGATGCAGAAGAGAAGGATCTCGACATCTCCCTTCCACTCGCAGCGATCATCCACATCTTGTTCGCAAAGAATGGTGGGGAGGAGATATCCGAGAGCTCTGAAAAGCTGTACGAGTATTTCCAAGACTACCGGCTCGAACTGGCCCTTGAAGAGATCACGCGAAAGACTCATGTGGCTGCCGAGGCTGCAACCATTGAGACCATCTTCACCAACCGAGATGTCCTGGTGGAACAAGGCCCCCTTCTTCAATAGGTACCTCCACCGATGCCATCGCCGGCGGGCACGCTCCGAGGCATTGATGGAATGCATTTTGACGGCTGCCGAGATCAGCGAATGAAAGAAATTGCTGCGCCGATGTTCGATCTAATCGCTTTGTCGCTTCCACGAGGGTTGGAGTTTGGGGACAGCCCGCCAGTAGGGGCATGGCTTAGTGAGGACGGAATTTCTTGTGCCGCTCTAACCCGAAATATCCATTCCGGCAGTTTCGGAATTGTCACCTTGCGGCGTCGTGTCGATAGCGTGTGGGTGCTCCTCAGTCATAGTGTAGTGGTCAACTAATCCCGGACACGACGTTAAGTTTTTTCTCGGCCTGAGCCGGCGTTAGCCCGCCATTAAATTGATGAGGCCGTATCCAGTTGTAGCGATGCATCAAATAATGACTGATGTCTCGTTGTGCCTGCTGAACCGACATATAACCCACTGAAGGTATCCACTCGGTTTTCAAGCTGCGAAATACTCGCTCCATCGGCGAGTTGTCGTAGCAATTGCCCCGGCGACTCATGCTCTGGCTGATGCGGTACCGCCACAGACGCTGACGGAAGTGGCGACTTCCATATTGCGATCCCTGATCCGAATGAAACAGCAGCCCTTGAGGCTTCCCGCGTTGCTCATAGGCCATATCCAGTGCTTTGGTGACCAAGTCAGCATCCGGGTTTCCTGATAACGCCCAGCCCACTATCCGGCGAGCATAGAGATCCATAACCACGGCCAGGTAGTGCCATTTCCCTTGCGCCCAGATGTAGGTGATGTCACCGCACCAAACCTTGTTTGGCTCGGGAACATCGAATTTACGATTCAGTGTATTTGGAATGTCAGGCCGCTCGACCGTTGCTTTTTTGTAGGCATGCGAGCCAGGCTGCTTGCTGATCAACCCCAGTTCCCGCATCAAGCCTCGCACCTTGAAACGCCCGATCTGCTCGCCATCATCCTGCATCATCGACACGATACTTCGGCTGCCAGCAGCGTTTCGGCTCTGGGTGAACAGTTCGTTGACTCGACTGCGTAATCGAATTCTCTCAACGCCCGGAGAACGCCGCCTGAGGTGATGGGCGTAGTAAGTCGAACGGGTGATTTCGAACACCTCGCACAAGCAGTCAACAGGTTCATGGGCGCTTAGCTGATGGATCAGTGCGAACGCTCGAGATCTTCCGACATCAAGAGCGCGGTAGCCTTTTTTAATATCGATTTCTCTCGTTCAAGACGGGCGATTCGGGCTTCCAGTTCCTGGATCTTTTGCTGCTCTGGGGTGAGCGCCTTGCTCTGCGGGGTGACGCCTGTGCGTTCCTGCAGAAGCTGACTGACCCAACGGCGCAGGGCCGACTCGCCAATGCCGAGTGAACGACTGGCTTCGATGCAGCTGTAATTTTGTTTGAGTACGAGGTCAGCAGCCTCGCGTTTGAATTCAGCGGAAAAGACACGACGTTGCTTGGTCATCTGACACCTCGATATGGCGAGCATTCTCGCCTAAATGAGTGTCCGGTTTCATTAGACCACTACATAGTGAGTGCACCACTGGCGAGTCCGAAGCCCGCGCCTCAATCAGCCATTTTCTCAGTACCCAAGCCCATCCGCTTCCACTCCCCTCAGGCGAACGACGACGTGCTCCTCTAAGCAGAATGGGTAAGCGCACACCAAGCGTGGTGTTCAAATCACTATTTGATCCAAGCCGCCGTATTGGGGCGTGGGCGCTCAATCAACTGTATCTCGCACTGCCATCCCCAGACAGAAATTGGGTTCCCGATTGCCAGACTGAGAATTTTCACACCCGCCTTTGGGAGGCCCACCTATTAGCGATTTTTCGTGAGCAGGGACTCTTTGTCACCCAGCCTAAAGAATCACCCGATTTTCATATCGAGAATAGGCTGGGAGGTGAGGCCTGGGTTGAAGCAGTGACAGCCAACCCGGAAGAGCGGTATGAGCATTTTGGCGCCTCGCCGGTCCCCCCACCAGCTGACCGACATGAGCGCTTCTTTGGAGCGGCTGCAGAAAGGTTTGCGAGGACCATCCAAAACAAATTGGACAAGCGTTACGAATCCCTACCGCACGTGGAGGGTAAGCCGCTCATTCTGGCCTTAGCCGATTTCCATGCGCCCAGTTCAATGCTGTGGAGCAGGGAGTCGCTCATCAGCTATCTCTATGGCTTTTCAGTTCACTCATCTGCGCATCGTGGAATGCAGCTGATAACTGTGGAGGAAGAGACATCTCTGCTATCAGGGCGCCCCAACGGCCTATTTACGCTAAGGGAAAATGCCCATCTTTCAGCGGTCATTTTCACCAATGCCTGCACAGTCTCAAAGCTCAGCCGAGTGCCGATTTCAGGTGGAGCTCATCTAGACGGGTACCGATACTTGCGGTTTGGTGAGTTTTTCGACCGTTCTCCAGGTGCATCACGAGGTATCCCATTTTTGTTGGATGTAGCGTCCAGCGATTACGGTCAGCTCTGGCCGCAGTATGGCTACGAGCCGTGGTCTGCTGAAGTGGAGGTCTTCCATAATCCTATGGCATTACATCCGGTGCCTAACGAACTGATACCAGAAGTCACCCACTGGAGAGAAGTGAATGGACGAGTCGAGTGCGAATCCTTCTATGAAGTATCCATACTCCGATCCAGGACACTCGTCCTCAGTGCAAACGCTAAGGTTCCGTCACTCGATGAGTTGCTGACAGCAACCAGTCCTCCAGAGCTCTGACGGCGGCGGGGTGGCCGCATCTTTGCCCCGCAGATAGATGAGGATTTTTCAGCAAGATATCCGACCTGGGAAAGACATGAGACCCCCTGCGCAATTCAGAACTGTTGAAGCGTCACCTCTCATCGGGTAAAAGCATGACATTCTTACAACGTTAAAACAGCGTCATCCCCGAGAGCATAGGAAGAGAAATGTCGACCCAAGGACTAAATCGATTCATCGGACGCAAGATTCACGCAGTGATAATGATGGCCCCTCTTAAGCGGGAAATGATACGCCTCGGCATATGCACCGTCATGGCAATTGTTCTGAATGTCATCTTGTATACCGGCGTTGAAATAGACGGTACCATCAAGCCGTGGGCAGAAACGCCGATAAAGCTATTTGCATCGTCGATGCTATTTGCCTTCATGATTAAGGCATTTTTACCACTTCTCGGATGGACCATTTTAAAGGCAGTGCTACTCAGCGCAAACAATGCCTTCAGCGGCATACTGAGTTTTATGGGAAACCAATTCACGGGTGTCATGTACTGCACCGGAATCATCCTGGGATCTATCACGATTAAGCAGTATATGATTTCTGGGGTCTTAGATTTAGAAATGGTTTCTCTGTCTGCTATCGTATTTGCCTCAGGGATTATGTACTTCTTTATACTGCAATGCGCCATTCAAAAAACAATGAGTCCAGCTCTGCGCACACCAGCAGTACCTCGTTCAGCCACTAGGCTGTGACTATCCACCTCTGGTGCTCAGTAGACGCCCGCTCTGTTGAATCCTCAGTCATAAATAACCATTAATGGCCAGGCCCGCCTTCGACTTTATGAAGAAGGCGAGCGTGCGCGTGCCTGATTGCGCATGTATTCCGAGATGAGATTTCCGAAATTGATGTCAGCTTCTTCAACGAGAATGTTGACGTGGCAGTACAGATCTTCAGGACCTCCTAGATAATTGAAAATCCTTGATCTGACGATGCCACAAACCCCTTCTTTGACCGCCGTAGAGGGAAGGTTGATAACATCGCCGACGCACGGAATAAGTGCTAAGCCATGGTCGCTGTTGAAGATAATGTCAGCTGGACAGGCATCAATCCTGGCATGCGATTGACCTTGCGAAACCTGCTGATAATCAATGCTATACCTCATGTACAGCCTACCTCATTTGTTGGGTGAGGAATCAGCGCCGCGGATCGTAAACAGAAACCTCAAGCTCGCAAGCGACGGGAGTGTACAGCCAATTTTCGGTACCTAGAGAGCTTGGCAATTATCGCTTTTCAAGCACATACCCTACGCCCCGAAGCGTATGTATCAGCTTGGTCTCGAATGGGTCATCTATCTTGGCTCTGAGTCTTCGAATCGACACTTCTACAACGTTCGTGTCGCAGTCAAAATTCATATCCCAAACCTGAGAAATAATCTGCGTACGGCTCAGTACCACCCCGGTGTTACGCATCAAGTAGTGCAATAACGCGAATTCTTTTGTGGTCAAATCAATTCGCTGACCGTCCCTGAACGCCCTGTGCCGGCTCTGATCAAGCTCCAGGTCAGCGACGCGAATGACCTCTACGGATGCGGGGTGATCCGACCTGCGCATCAAGGCGCGAACCCGGGCCAACAGCTCAGGGAACTCAAATGGCTTGATCAGGTAGTCATCTGCGCCGTTCTCTAGCCCCCGGACCTTATCCGCCAGCCGGCTTCTCGCCGTCAGCATCATGATGCGGGAAGGGCAATTTTTACGGCGCAACAACTCAAGAACCTGCCAACCATCCATCTCTGGGAGGTTTATATCGAGAATAATCAGCTCGTATTCGTGCTGCTTGGCCAAGAATAATCCATCTGATCCGGTGTGGACGCAATCTACGACATAGCCACACTCCGTCAGACCTTGACGCACATACTCCGCAGTTTTTACTTCATCCTCAATTACCAGAATTCGCATGGGATTTTGTCTCGATATCACTGAGCAATTAACCGCGCACGCGCGCCGGCATTATTGAAAGGGATGGTAAATCAAAATGAGCGTGCCGGGGCTCAAATGACGGATTTGTAATTTCTAGGTAATACAGTTGATAGTCTGGCGGTATATCTTGTCGCGGTTTGGGTTTGACAGTTGCGGACCCTCTCTCCAGCAGGTGACTTGACCTTATGAAGTATTGGGTTATTTTCTTCTTTGTACTGGCTTCGTTCCGCTCAGATGACGGCGAGGTTGCTCACATCGAGGAGACTGGTCATTGGTGTAGCCATGAACTTCACCGGCATGCGATGCGTACAATCGAACGCTTACTTGAATTTTAGGCAAAAAAAAGGCGCCCAAAGGGCGCCAAATATCCACCTTTTACCAAAGGAGCACTTAAGCCACTCAAGGTGAATTCGTAATGCTCGTTTTACTAACAGGATCAGCTAATGAATAACTGGTCCGTTAGCGAATTAAAGAATCGAAAGCGGGTACTCGATGATTACACGAGTTTCATCCAAATCCGATTCGAAAGCAGTGGCACGCGTGGTTGCCTGGCGCAACCGGAAGGACAGATCTTTTGCCGGGCCGGTTTGGACAACGTATTTGACTTCGACGTCACGCTCCCAGCGCTTCTGATTGTCGAGCGGGTTGCCGTTGTCGTCAGTGCGCATGTAGAACTGGTTAGCATTCGAGTAATCCGCGCCCGAGCCTCTGGCGTAGCGGGTCATGAACGTCAGGCCTGGAATGCCGTAGCTGGTGAAGTTCAGGTCGTAGCGCAGCATCCATGAACGCTCTTTCGGCGAGTTGAAGTCGCTGTATTGGATGGAGTTGTCGACGAAGATCGAGTCCGACTGACGCAGGTAGTCGAAGTCGTCGTCGCCGTTGTTGCGCTGATGCGAGAGGGCCAGGGTGTGAGCACCGTAACGTACGCCGACCTTGGCACTCCAGATGTTGTTGTCAAATTCGCCCAGGCGTCGCTTACCTTCATCCACGGCTTTGTAGTAATTGAAGCCGCCGATCAGCGCCAGATCGTCGTTCAAGGGGTAGGCGAAGCTGGTACCGGCGTAGTACTGGTTCCAGACGTCTTTCAACTGGCTTGCATAGGCACTCACGGTCCAGTTGTCGTTGATCGAGTAATCACCGCCACCGTAGCCGATCCATGGCGAGTTGACTGGGCCGCCGTAGAAGGTCACGAAGTTGTCGTTAAGGTTGCTAGAGACCGGTTGGCTCATCGCATGCAGACGACCACCCTGCAGGGTGAGGCCTTGGATGCTGGTGTTCTCAACGGTCACGCCGCGAAAGCTTTCCGGCAACAGTCGCGAGTCACCCGATGCAACGACCGGGGTCGATGGGAAGACATCACCCACTTTCACGATGGTATCGAACAAGCGAACTTTGGCTGCGCCGCCGACCTTGGTGTATTCGTCGCGAGCTTCGCCCTTGTTATCAACAGGCAGCACGTCGAAGGAGCTACGGCCGCCGTTGCGCCCATCACCGGTGTCGAGCTTAAGGCCGATCATGGCGAAGGCATCAACGCCAAAGCCCACTGTACCCTGGGTAAACCCAGAGTTGAATTTGCTGATGATTGCGTGCGCCCAGGCTTCGGAGTAGCCATTGGTATTGCCTTTGCCACTGTTGTAAGTAGGGGCAGTGCTGTCGCGGTTATCACGATTGAAATAGAAGTTACGGTTCAGCACTGTAAGGCTGCTGCCTTCAATGAAGCCCTCTGGCTTGTCTTCAGCTTGTGCCGAAATAGCATAGCTTCCAGACAGCGCAGAAACTGCCGCCAAATACAGTGGTACTTTGATTTTCATCCGATGCTCCTTTGATTCACGGCAGTTTTTATTATGTTTACCTGCGCGGGTGTCGTTAATTGTTCTGACCCGGCGGCGCGCCTAGCGTAGCGCGAGCTCATATTTGCAGGCCGAAGATAACGGGAGGGTGATAGGAAAATTACAATTTCGTCATCTGCCCGTTATTTGGCGCCTTCGCACCGCGTGGTTGCCATCTCCGTTGCTTGTAACGAAATCATAGAGCCGGGTTGGGAATCGCAGTATTTACGGGCATTACAGGGATTTATTACGAAATTGTAATTTTCCAGCCACCCCTCTGATAGCTACCGCTCATTAGAGTGCCATCACCTAATCAAGTGGGGCTTGGCAGCTGTTTCGGCGTTCTCGCCAAGCTTTATCGAAGTTTGTGCACGAGGACCATCAAAGTGCCCCGGTATAACCGCAATGTCTTATCCAAGACCTCCGTCTCGCCCTGGAAGATCGCTGCACTCTGTGCAGTCATCTCTGGATTGATGGCACCTGCAGCCCTTGCCCAAAGCATCAGCTTGCCCCAGGCGCTTTCGACGGCCATGGATGCCAACCCTGATCTAGCTGCAGCCAGGCAAGAGATTGGGATCGCTGACGGCGCTCGCAAGCAGGCCGGACTTATCCCCAACCCCACAATCTCGTACGACGTGGAAGACACCCGTCGTAACACCAGCCAGACAACTGTTTCGCTCAGCCAAACCCTTGAGCTGGGCGGTAAGCGGGGGGCTCGGGTTGACGTCGCCACATTCGGGCAGACCGCCGCACAGCTGGAGTTAGACCGTCGCGTGAACGGACTGCGTGCAGACGTCGTGCAAGCCTTCTACGCCGCGTTGCGGGCCCAGACAGGCCTTGATCTGGCCAAGCAATCTCTCGAACTGACTGAGCGCGGTCTCCGCATCGTCGATGGCCGTGTTCGCGCAGGTAAATCGTCCCCAGTAGAGGCCACCCGCGCCCAGGTGCAACTGGCCGAAGCCAAGCTTCAAGTTCGACGTGCCGAAACGGAAAAGGCGACCGCTTACCAGCAGCTCGCGCAAATTACCGGGAGCTCAGTCACGGTATTTGATCAACTCGAATCGCCAACCCTCTCCCCGGGGCTGCCACCGCAGACTGAAGAGCTGCTGGCAAAGCTCGATCAGACCGCAGAAATGCGCCAGGCCGTGGTGCAGATCGACAAGAGCGATGCCTCGCTCGGTTCAGAGAAAGCTCAGCGTATCCCGAATCTTACTGTCAGCGTAGGCAGCCAGTACGACCGCTCTGTGCGCGAGCGGGTCAACACTGTGGGCCTGTCTATGCCTCTGCCGCTGTTCGATCGTAACCAAGGCAACATTCTTTCCGCTTCTCGACGTGCCGATCAGGCCCGAGACCAGCGCAATGCTGTGGAGCTGCGCCTGCGCACCGAAACCCAAACCGCGTTGAACCAGTGGTCCACCGCAATGCAGGAGGTCGAGTCCTACGACAAGACCATTCTGCCGTCAGCCCAACAAGCCGTAGAGACCGCAACCCGCGGCTTCGAGATGGGCAAATTCGGCTTCATCGAAGTGCTGGATGCCCAGCGCACCTTGATCGTCGCTCGTGGCCAATACCTCGAATCGTTGGCAGCGGCGACCAATGCGCGTGCGCAGGTGGAAAGGGTTTATGGCGAAGTCGGCTCAACTGCCGGCGCTCGCTGAGCGGGCCAAACATTTTCTTCGGCACCCAGCCTTGAACAAGCCGGTGCCTACGATCAGCAGGAGTAGCAATGGATAACAAACGCAAGATCGCCCTCGCGGTAGCCGCTGTGGCAGCCCTCGGATTTGGCAGCCTTGCCTGGAACAATAGTTCCGGACAGCAGGCCGCCAGTACCGCCGAACATGGCGCTAACGATGGCCATGGCGACGAAAAGAAAGCCTCATCTGCCGCCCAAGAGGAAGGTGATGAGGGCCATGGCGAAGAAGGCCACAGCGAAGAGGGCGGTGAAGAAGAGGGCAAACTGACGCTCAGCGATGAACAGATCAAGGCAGCCGGCGTTGCCCTGGAAGCTGCAGCGCCGCGTGACTTGGGTACAGTCGTGAGCTTCCCGGGCGAAATTCGCTTCGATGAAGACCGTACTGCCCACGTGGTTCCTCGTGTTCCTGGCGTTGTTGAAGCTGTCCAGGCCGACCTGGGTGAGACGGTCAAAAAGGGTCAGGTCCTCGCTGTAATCGCCAGCCAGCAGATCTCTGACCTGCGCAGCGAACAACAGGCCGCACAGCGTCGCGTCGAACTGGCGCGTGTGACCTTCCAGCGTGAGAAAGAGCTGTGGCAGGACAAAATCTCTGCAGAGCAAGACTACCTCCAAGCACGCCAAGCGTTGCAAGAAGCGGAGATCTCCTTGGCCAACGCCAAGCAGAAGGTCGGCGCTATCGGTGCCTCGGTTAACTCCGTTGGCGGTAATCGATACGAGCTTCGAGCTCCCTTCGACGCCGTGGTAGTGGAGAAACATCTGACCGTTGGCGAAGTCGTAAGCGAGGCGACCAACGCCTTCATCCTTTCCGACCTGAACCAGGTTTGGGCAACCTTCGCCGTCCCGCCTACAGATCTGGGCAAGGTCACGACTGGTCGTGCGGTGAAAGTCTCTTCGCCTGACATGAACGTCGAGGTCGAAGGGAAGGTGGGTTATGTCGGCAGCCTGCTGGGCGAGCAAAACCGTGCAGCTACTGTCCGCGTCACCTTGACCAACCCCAACGGCGCCTGGCGTCCAGGCCTGTTCGTGAACATTGCGGTCACTTCCCAGACCGATCGAGTTGCCGTAGCGGTCCCCGAGCACGCAGTGCAGACCGTTGAAGACAAACCTTCGGTATTCGTACGCACCCCAGATGGCTTTGACACCCGCCCGGTAAAACTGGGTCGCCGCGACAGTGGGTACGTGGAAATCATCGACGGTATTGAAGCCGGCGCCCAGGTAGCAACCAGTGGCAGCTTCACACTCAAGTCCGAGCTCGGCAAAGCTTCTGCCGAACACGGTCACTGATGCGAACTGACAGGATGATTTCTCATGTTTGAACGTATCATCAGATTCGCCATCGAGCAGCGCATCGTAGTAATGATCGCTGTTCTGATCATGGCGGGTATCGGTATCTACAGCTATCAAAAGCTGCCCATCGATGCGGTACCCGATATCACCAACGTTCAGGTGCAGATCAACACTGCAGCGCCTGGTTACTCGCCCTTGGAAACCGAACAACGGATCACGTTTCCAGTTGAAACGGCAATGGCCGGTCTCCCGGGCCTTCAGCAGACCCGTTCCCTGTCTCGCTCTGGCCTGTCTCAGGTCACCGTGATCTTCAAGGATGGCACTGACATCTTCTTTGCCCGCCAGTTGATCAACGAGCGGCTGCAGGTTGCGAAGGAACAGCTGCCAGAAGGTGTAGAGGCCGTCATGGGTCCGGTATCTACCGGCCTCGGCGAGATCTTCCTATGGACTGTTGAAGCCGAAGATGGCGCGGTCAAAGAGGACGGTACGCCGTACACCCCGACCGACCTGCGCGTGATCCAGGACTGGATCATCAAGCCTCAGCTGCGTAACGTCCCGGGTGTGGCCGAGATCAATACCATCGGCGGTTATGCCAAGCAGTTCCTGGTTGCGCCGGATCCAAAGCGCCTGGCTACCTACAAGCTGACACTCAATGACCTGGTTGCTGCGTTGGAAAGTAACAACGCCAACGTCGGCGCCGGCTACATCGAGCGTAATGGTGAACAGTTGCTCATCCGTGCACCGGGTCAGGTAGGCAATATCGAAGACATCGCCAACATCGTGATCACCAGTGTGGATGGTGCACCGATTCGCATCAGCAGCGTAGCTGACGTCAGCATCGGTAAAGAGCTCCGTACAGGTGCTGCTACTGAGAACGGCCGCGAAGTCGTGCTCGGTACCGTGTTCATGCTGATTGGTGAAAACAGCCGCACCGTATCTCAAGCTGTCGCCGCCAAATTGGCGGACATCAACCGCACCCTGCCAAAGGGCGTGGTGGCTGTGACTGTTTACGACCGTACCAACCTGGTTGAAAAAGCCATCGCGACGGTGAAAAAGAACCTGGTGGAAGGCGCGATCCTGGTTATCGCCATTCTGTTCCTGTTCCTCGGCAACATCCGTGCGGCTTTGATCACCGCGATGGTGATTCCGCTGTCCATGCTGTTCACCTTCACAGGCATGTTCAACAACAAGGTCAGTGCCAACTTAATGAGTTTGGGGGCACTCGACTTCGGCATCATCGTCGACGGTGCCGTGGTTATTGTAGAAAACGCGATCCGTCGACTGGCTCATGCGCAACATAAGCATGGCCGCATGCTTACCAAAACCGAACGCTTCCACGAGGTCTTTGCCGCGGCGCGAGAAGCTCGTCGGCCGCTGATCTTCGGCCAGCTGATCATCATGGTGGTGTACCTGCCGATCTTCGCCCTCACCGGCGTCGAAGGCAAAATGTTCCACCCGATGGCCTTCACCGTTGTGATGGCGCTGCTGGGTGCAATGATCCTGTCCGTTACTTTTGTTCCTGCAGCTATTGCCATGTTCGTCACTGGCAAGGTGAAGGAAGAGGAAGGCGTGGTCATGCGCACAGCTCGACTGCGCTATGAGCCGGTTCTGCAATGGGTGCTGGGACACCGGAACATCGCTTTCTCGGCCGCAGTAGCTTTGGTCGTGCTCAGCGGCGTACTGGCAAGTCGTATGGGTAGCGAGTTCATCCCAAGCCTCAGTGAGGGCGACTTTGCGCTTCAGGCCATGCGTGTGCCTGGAACGAGCCTCACTCAGTCCGTCGAGATGCAGCAGCGTCTGGAGAAAGCGGTGATAGCGGAGGTGCCTGAAGTTGAGCGGATGTTCGCACGCTCGGGTACCGCAGAAATTGCATCTGACCCGATGCCGCCAAACGCCTCTGACGCCTACATCATGCTCAAGCCTCAGGATCAGTGGCCTAACCCCAAGAAGCCACGCGATGAGCTGATTGCTGAGGTGCAGAAGGCCGCGGCAGGTGTTCCAGGAAGCAACTATGAGTTGTCACAGCCAATCCAGTTGCGTTTCAACGAGCTGATTTCGGGCGTACGTAGTGACGTCGCGGTGAAGGTCTTCGGCGATGACATGGACGTGCTTAACAACACCGCCAACAAGATCGCGGCAGCTCTACGAGCGGTACCGGGCTCGTCGGAAGTGAAAGTTGAACAGACATCCGGTCTGCCGGTGCTGACTATCAACATCGATCGCGAAAAAGCAGCACGCTACGGTCTGAATATCGCGGATGTTCAGAATTCGATCGCTATCGCCGTGGGTGGCCGCCAGGCCGGCACGCTGTATGAGGGCGACCGCCGGTTCGACATGGTAGTGCGCCTGCCTGAGACCGTTCGTACCGACGTAGCGGGTATGTCCAGTTTGCTGATCCCGGTACCCGCTAATGCGGCTCAGGGTGCCAATCAAATCGGCTTCATCCCGCTGTCGCAGGTCGCTAATCTGGACCTGCAACTGGGCCCGAACCAAATCAGCCGCGAGAACGGCAAACGCCTGGTAATCGTCAGCGCCAACGTTCGAGGCCGTGACCTGGGCTCCTTCGTTGAGGAGGCGACCGCTTCGCTGGATAAGAAAGTGCAAGTTCCTGCAGGCTACTGGACGACTTGGGGTGGCCAGTTCGAGCAGCTGCAGTCGGCAGCCAAACGCCTGCAGATCGTTGTTCCAGTCGCCTTGCTACTGGTCATGACCTTGTTGTTCCTGATGTTCAACAACCTGAAAGACGGCATGCTGGTCTTCACTGGTATTCCATTCGCACTTACCGGTGGTGTTGTGGCGCTGTGGCTACGGGACATCCCACTGTCGATCTCGGCAGGTGTCGGCTTCATTGCACTGTCCGGCGTTGCAGTCCTGAACGGCCTGGTGATGATTGCCTTCATCCGCGGGCTAAGAGAGGAGGGGCGGACGCTCAGGCAGGCAGTCGATGAAGGCGCATTGACCCGTCTGCGACCTGTTTTGATGACAGCTTTGGTAGCGTCCCTGGGCTTCATCCCGATGGCCTTGGCCACCGGTACCGGTGCAGAAGTTCAGCGTCCATTGGCAACGGTGGTAATTGGCGGGATCCTGTCCTCCACCGCACTGACCTTGCTGGTATTGCCTGCCCTGTATCACTGGGCACACCGCAAGGATGAAGACGGCGACGAGGCCGAAGTGGTTAGCTAACAGCCTCCGCTAAAGAGAAGCCCACAACACGTGGCTCAGGCACAAACTGCGCTGTGTCATCTGGCGACAATGGAAGCAGCCTTCGACGAGGGCTCGCAACCTGATACGGCTGGGGCTGGGTGCAGAGCGTGCCTGTAAATCGACCTCCAATGGAAGGCGGCCATGGTGGAACTCGGGTGCACCACATATGAATCAGGCGCTGCCGAAGAAACTATGGGACGCCTTGGGCTTGTCTCGATACTGGATACGATCAACCGGCTTAGTCGCATAACCTGAACCGCCGTGTACGGAAGCGTACGCACGGTGGTGTGAGAGGACGGCGGGCGTGAACCCGCCTCCTACTCGATTAAAGTGAAGTAGATGCACTTACCTTTCAAAATTGTAAGTTTCTCGTCATGCCGGTGATGCCTATGCATTGCTAAGGTTATGCCCGAGAAGTTTTGAAATTTAGAGGGTTTTATGAAAAAGCTAATTATCGCTGCTGCACTTGTTGTTTTCTCGGTGGCTTCGCAGGCCAACACTTTCTCCGAGAGCAAGCAGCTGCAATACACCAAGGAACACCAGACCGCAGTGGCCAAGTACGCGGAGAAAAATGGCAAGCCAATGCCAGAGATTCAGGATTACAAATATGGCATGAAGATCGACGTTGCTAAGTTCGTACGTCAGTCGCAGGACCCCCGTACCTGCCAGGTCTACCCACGGTTGATGACCTTCGAGGACTCCCAGGGCACGCTGAAGACTGTTCGTTACTCGATGTATTCGCAATGCATCAACAACAAGTAGTAAATGATTTGAACAGTACAATTAGAGATTTCGTAAATGCCAGGCAGTGCCTGGCATTTTTTATTACGCCCGTTGCCTCCATAGGTTCGAAATTTTTGCGCCTGGGCCCGGGCAAACCGTGCAATAGATCTCAGCCAACCAACAGAGACGGCTCTGAGCCAACCCGTTCAGGCCCATCGCCTGGATGCCCAGCAGAGCGCGGTGGCGTTCCAATATGCGAAAGGACCGGAGATAGCATCGAAGGTATTAGGCTCTCAGATGCTCGCGGAGCAGTGGCTTTGTCGGCCGTGCGGTCATTTGATGGGTTTTGTTCCATTCGAGATGCTCGACACGTCGCTCGGGTTCAGCCTAGTAGTGGACTATCTTGAGCGTCTACTCTTGGGTGTCTACCAATAGTTTGCCTGAGGGGGAACGGGTATGCGGTGAAGCCGCAACGCTACCTTCTTCTGCAAGCGGGACTTACAACCTTGTAATCCCCGTATCACTCAATTGACAGCGACCAAACCTTAATCTTCAGTCACGTCTAGTGGAGTGATTGAAATGAAAGTCATCAAAAGTATCACCGCCATCCTGGCCATAGTGGCCTCCTCAGCCGCACTCGCCGAAGGAGGATCCGACCGTCTATACGGGAAAATGATTCAGGCCAATGAGCAAGCTATGCGAGCTTATGCAGCCGCCAATGGTAAGAAGCCACCGGAGGTGATCCATTATCGCTACGGGATGCGGCCCGACGTGGCGAGGGTAATCAGCATGACATCGACCACGGCGAGCTGTGACGTGATGCCGGCACAGATGAACTACGAGGATTCCAACGGAGACGTGAAAATCCTTGAATACCGGACCGCTGGAGTCGGTTGCCGGGGCCAGAACTGAGCACTGAGCGAGCGGACAGGACTTACGCTGATAAAAAGCCGGGTTGAAGCGTCAATTCCGGCGATTGATCGCCTGGTGACCGGCTTACATGACTCGTGGAGTACGATGAGGATTGGTAGCTCAGACAGGAGAGCCTAATGACTGAATCAGTGCGCAGCACGGTAAAGTGCCTGATCCCGGCGACGGCTCCGGCGATGTGATTGTGGAATTACCCGACAATATTCTGCGCGAGCTCGGGCTTACGACGGGCTACATACTCTCCATGGAGCTCATCAACGGCGATATCGTACTCAAACCAGTACGCGAGCGCCGTGAATCTGATTAGCTATCTTTTACAGGCCCACTGTATCGTCGTGTTGAGCAGATGAAGCTTTCTAGCCGGAGCACATGGGACGGCAGTCAGCCTACTGCCGTCCTTCTGGTCGATGTGTTATTTGGCCGGATAGTTGGCGACTACTTGGTCCTCGCCGCTTTTGGTTAAACCAATGACTTGGTAGGTATGGCTTACGCCATCAACCTCCATGCCTGGGGATCCAGCTGGCATTCCTGGTACGGCGATCCCGGCCAGATCGTTCCGCCCCCTGAGCTCTCGAATCTGCTCAGCTGGCACGTGACCTTCGACAAACTTTCCGTCGATCACTGCTGTGTGGCAGGACGCTAACCGTGGCGCTACGCCCACCTTCTGTTTCACTGCGCTCATGTCCGTCTCAACATGGTCGATCACTTTGAAACCATTAGCTTCCAGGTGCGCGATCCACTTCTTGCAGCAACCGCAGTTCGCGTCTCGGTGAACGTTGATGGACAATGGCTCGGCAGCGTAGGCCGCCGAGGTCACCAGAAGCCCAGCGATAGCAGCTAGCCGAACGAAGACCCGGTTAGTTGGCATGAGTGTGCTCCTTACCGTCTTTGTGAACATGCGTCTTAGGCGACGATGCCGGGTGGGGATCCGAATGGGCCTCGGCCGCATTGTGGTCACCGTGATGATCTGCCGCTTGGGCGGAGCCTGCGGGTGCAGTTCCGTGGTCGTGAGCTGCCTGGGCATGATCGTCGTCTGCCGCTTCGTCGTGATCACCATGCTCGGCACGACTGCTTACGCCGTGCTGGCCCTCATGGTTGTGCATATCGCTTTCACCGCCGCCGTGCTTGTGGCCACCGCTCGTGGCCACTAGAGCCTTGTACTGCTCAGGATTGATTTGGGGCAGTTGGTTCAGGAACGCGACGATTCCCCAGATGTACTCATCACCCATGCTCTTGCCCCAAGCGGGCATGCCGGTGGCTTTGATACCGTGTTTGATCGTCCAGAATGCGGCGGCCGGATCGCCTCCGACACCGACCTTGGTGAGGTCAGGTGGCGACGGGTATAGCGCTTGGCTTAGTTCAGTCTGCCCAACGCCTGGGGCGAGGTGGCACCCAATGCACATGGCGTTGTAGTTGCCTGCTCCTGCCTTGATCAACGCGGCATTCTTTAGGTCAGGCACTTCAATGTCTCGCGCTCGAACCTCAATCGACCGGTCGCGAGCCATGGCGAGAAACGAATGGACAGCCGGAAAGTGAGGATCATCGGCGCCGACATTCACCAAGCCGAAATACGCCGTGCCCAATACAGCAGCACTTCCGAAAGTACCGGCCACGAGCAGCGTTGTAATTGTTCTTTTCATGTTGAAATTCTCAGAACCACATCCTGATACCGGCAACGAAGCGTGCCTCATTAACATCTCCACCCTCGTCTCGGATGAAGTCAGCGGTGTTGCCGTAGGAGCGGCTCCAGGTAACGCCTATGTATGGAGCAAACTGGCGGACAATTTCATACCGTAGACGCAGGCCGACTTCGGTATTGGCCAGACCCGAGCCAACACCGCGCTCAGGATCGTTCTTGCCATAGAAGTTCGCCTCGGCCGTGGGCTGCAAAATCAAGCGATTGGTCAGCAGGATGTCGTATTCGCCCTCAAGACGCGCAGCAGTCTGGCCGTTCTCGCCTATGAACGCCGTGGCTTCGGCCTCGAAGTCATACAAGGCCATGCCCTGAATACCAAAGGCTGCCCAGGTCTGTGGGGATTCCGGTTTGAAATCCTGACGGACCCCGGCGACCACATCCCACCATGGACTGACCGAGCGGCCGTAAAGCAATTGCAGCTCGGCGTCTTCGGTTACCCCATTGGTGCGCTCGCCTTCCGAACGAACCCAGAGTCGATTAATGTCACCGCCTACCCAGCCTGAAGCGTCCCAGGCCAGGGTGCTGCCCTCATCGGCGTCCTGGTATTCGAGCTGGTCCAACAGGAAGAAACTGTTGATTCCGCTGTCGTGCACCTGGTGGCCACCCAAAGGCGGAAAGGCTGCCTCACGGTCGGCATCAGTGAGCACTGGAATCGGCGTGCGGCTAGTTGTGGTTGGAGAAGTCGCTGAACCATGATTCATCTGGGAATGGTCCATGCCCTTCATCGAACCGTGATCCATGCCCTTCATGGTTCCATGGTCCATCTTGCTATGGTCCACCGGGCTGGATTTGCTCTGGCTTTGAGCATGCCCCATCTGGCTGTGATCAACAGGGGCAGTCTGTTTCTGATGTTTGCTAACCCCCATCTTGCTGTGATCCATCGCCGGCATCGATTCGGACGGAGCAGCATCCATTTGCATGGAACCGTGCCCCATTTTCGAATGATCCATGCCCGAGTGATCCATTTCTTCAGCGGCGAAGCTGGGCGTTACGCCCAGCATGCCGATTGAAACAGTCAGGGCCAGCAGCGAAGGCCGCCCAAAGCTATTGGCCATCTTTCCCTGCCTTAGCTTTGTCGCTGCCATGCGATTCCATCATTTTGTCGTGGTCCATGCCTTCCATCGAGCCATGGTCCATCCCCTTCATCGAGCCGTGGTCCATACCTTCCATGGAACCATGCTCCATGCCTTCATGGTTCATCCCCTGGCCCTGCTTGTCCTGCGAGCCTTTGGCTTTGCCTGCCTCGGTGGATTTCTGTGAGTGCTGATCATGGTTGTCGCTGGACCACGACGACGGGGCATAAACAGCCAGCATGCCTACCATCGCAGCAGAAAGGAAAAAGGCGCTTCGTTTCATTGGTTTGCTCATCTCAGATCTCCGGTTCATTCGTCCACACGGACTTCTCGGAACATGCCCATTTCCATGTGGAACAGTAGGTGACAGTGATAGGCCCAACGTCCCAAGGCGTCTGCGGTGACGCGATAGCTTCGTTTTGAGCCAGGTGGCATGTCGATGGTGTGCTTGCGAACCATGAAGTTGCCATTCTCGTCCTCCAGATCACTCCACATACCGTGGAGGTGGATGGGGTGAGTCATCATGGTGTCGTTGACCAAGGTGATGCGAAGACGCTCGCCATATTTCAACCGCAGCGGTTCAGCGTCGGAGAATTTGATACCGTCGAACGACCACGCGAACTTCTCCATGTGGCCGGTAAGGTGCAGTTCGATTGTGCGTCCAGGCTCTCGACCATCGGGATCGATGAAGGTGCTCCGCAAATCGGCGTAGGTCAGCACTCGGCGCCCGTTGTTGCGCAGGCCAATTCCCGGATCGTTCAGCTTCGGGGTCGGCGACATGGTCTGCATATCGACCAACGGGTTGTTGGTCTCGGAAGCCGGATGGCTCTGCATTGCCCCGCTCATGCCGGCCATGCCCTCATGACCCATCCCAGCCATCTTGCTGTGATCCATGCCGGCCATATTGCCGTGGTCCATCCCAGCCATCTTGCTGTGGTCCATGCCGGCCATGCTGCCATGGTCCATTCCAGCCATCTTGCTGTGGTCCATGCCGGCCATGCTGCCGTGGTCCATCCCAGCCATCTTGCTGTGGTCCATGCCGGCCATGTTGCCTTGGTCCATGCCAGCCATGCTGCCGTGATCCATTCCGCCCATGCTGCCGTGGTCCATGCCCATGTCGCTCATGGCGATGATCGGGCGCGGATCTACCTCCGGCACGGGCGCTTGCAAGCCTTCACGAACTGCCAGGGTGCCTCGGGAGTACCCGGTACGGTCCATGGACTGCGCGAAGATCGTATAGGCCTGCTCGTTTTCAGGTTCGACGATGACATCGTAGGTTTCCGCAACGGCGATCCGGAACTCATCGACCGATACGGGTTTGACGTACTGGCCGTCGGCAGCCACAACCGTCATCTTGAGCCCAGGAATCCGGACATCGAAATAGGTCATGGCCGAGCCGTTGATAAAGCGCAGGCGGATTTTCTCGCCGGGCTTGAAGATTCCCGTCCAGTTGCCGTTCGGAGCCTGGCCGTTCATGAGGTAGGTGTAGGTATACCCGCTCACATCAGCGAGGTCGGTGGGGCTCATCTTCATTTCAGCCCACATCTTCCGATCCGCTACAGCGGCCGACCAGCCTTTCTCGCTCACATCGTCAACGAAGTCGCCAATTGTGCGCTTGTGGAAGTTGTAGTAGTCAGATTGCTTCTTGAGTTTGGAGAGCACCTGCGCCGGGTCTTCATCCGTCCAATCGCTGAGCATGACGACGTAATCACGGTCATATACAAACGGCTCCGGATCTTTGGCATCGATCACCAAAGCCCCATAGACCCCGGACTGTTCTTGGAAGCCTGAGTGACTGTGATACCAGTAAGTGCCGTTCTGGTGGACCTTGAACTTGTATTCGTACATGCCATCGGGAGCGATGCCGTGGAAGCTCAAGCCCGGCACACCGTCCATGTTGGCGGGCAGGATGATGCCGTGCCAGTGAATGGAGGTGTCCTGTTTCAGCCGGTTGCGTACGCGCAGCGTCACGGTGTCGCCTTCGCGCCATCGCAGGATTGGCCCTGGCACGGAGCCGTTGATGGCCATGGCCGTACGAGCTGCACCCGTGATGTTGACGGGCAGTTCACCGATATACAGATCGAAGTCCGTGCCGCTGAGCACGTTCGGTTGGCCAGGGCTGGTCACGGCCCAGACCGGCGCGCGCCACATGCCGAGCCCACCCAGAAGTCCGGTAGCGGCCAGGCCTTTGACGAAAGATCGTCTCGTGGTTTTGCTTTGCATGCCGTTGCGTCCAGTCAGGTAGATCGCTGATATCCAGGCTGCTCGATGGCGCAGCCCTTGGGTTCATTGGTGCTCTCACCAGTCTCGTAGACTTTCGCCACTGCGCGAGGCTGATGAGAGGCCGTAGTCTGAAACTGCCATAGTTCAGATTCCGGGGTGATTACATTTCTGTAAGCTCGGATCAGCAGCTTTCGTGGCCCGCGTGCTTGCTGGACTGGGCGGCGACTGGCGCCTGCTCTCTCTTCTCCTGCGCAACCTGGTAGCCCTGCATGGAACTTTGGCGAGCCGCTTCCATCCGCGCAAAGGTCCGGTCCGCGCCGCCCTCTGCCAGGGCAATGCCTGCCGTGCCGAAGGTAACGACCAACACAATTGCTTTGACCATGTTCATCTGGAGATCCTCAATGGTTCTGCGCCTCATGGCGTCAGGTACGTGGTCAAGTTAGCCTCGCGGTGCTGTCAGAAAACTGATCTCGACATTACTTTTCCGTCAGCTTCTGGTTGGGCGTCTTTTTTCCTGCAAACTGGAGATGCACCCCGCGTGGATGAGAGCAGATGAAATTACTCGTAGCCGAAGATGAGCCGAAAACCGGTGTCTACCTCCAGCAAGGCCTGACAGAAGCTGGCTTCACCGTTGACCGGGTGATGACAGGCACTGATGCCCTGCAACACGCGCAGAGCGAAGCCTATGACTTGCTGATTCTCGATGTGATGATGCCGGGGCTCGATGGCTGGGAGGTTCTGCGCAAGATACGCGCAGCGGGTAAGGATGTGCCGGTCCTTTTCTTGACGGCCCGTGATGGCGTAGACGATCGCGTGAAAGGTTTGGAGCTGGGCGCTGATGATTACCTAGTGAAGCCCTTTGCATTCTCGGAGCTGCTGGCTCGGGTTCGCACGTTGCTGCGCAGAGGCAACGGTGGTTCTGCTCAAACCACCATGAAAATGGCAGACCTTGAAGTGGACCTGCTCAAGCGCCGGGCTACGCGAAACGGTAAGCGTATCGACCTTACTGCCAAGGAGTTTTCCCTGTTGGAGCTGCTCATGCGCCGACGCGGCGAGGTGCTCCCCAAGTCGCTGATCGCTTCTCAGGTCTGGGACATGAACTTCGACAGTGACACCAACGTGATCGAGGTCGCGATTCGCCGACTGCGGGCCAAGATTGATGACGACTTCGCGCCAAAGCTCATCCACACCGCCCGAGGCATGGGCTACATGATGGATGTGCCCGAGTGATGCGCCCGCAATCATCCCTCGTCAAGCGACTGACACTAATGTTCATGTTCGCGGTGACTGCTGTCTTGGTCGTTGCCGGCGTGGCTTTCTACGGGCTCAGCCAGCACCATTTCCGGATGCTGGATGAGCAGGCGCTTGCCGAAAAGCTGGAGTCAACGCGTCATGTCCTTTCCATTTCAGCAGCGCGAGGCGAGCTCGACGATCAGGAGCAGCAACTGCGGGCATTGCTCGGCGCACATCAGGATCTTTCGGCGAAAATCACCAAGGCTGACGGCACGGTCCTTTTTTCAGACTCCAAAGCCTCCCAAATCCCTCAGCGGTTCGAGCAGGCGCGCCAGGGTGCGGTTTGGGAATGGCAGGATGAAGCGCAGAACTTCCGCGGTATCACCGCCCAGTTGACTATCGCGGGCGAGCCGGAACCGGTAACGGCCGTGCTGATGCTCGATGTCACCACTCACGCGCATTTCTTTGTCACCCTGCAATGGTGGTTCGGCATCGGCTTGGTGATCAGCGCGATTGTGAGCGCAGGCTTGGGCTGGGTCGTGGCCAAAAGCGGACTCCGGCCTGTCAGGCAAATCACCAAAGTGGCCACCGGGATGTCGGCAAAATCTCTCCGCGAGCGCATTCCACTGGAGCCCGTACCGCTTGAGCTTCAGGAACTCATCCTGTCTTTCAACGGGATGCTGGGACGGTTGGAGGATACATTCGTTCGGTTGTCCAACTTCTCTGCCGATATCGCTCACGAGTTGAGAACGCCGGTCAGCAACCTGCTGACTCATACCGAAGTGGTGCTCACCAAGAAGCGTGACCTGGATGCCTATGAGGAAAACCTCTATTCGAACCTGGAAGACCTCAAGCGCATGTCGCGCATGATCGACGACATGCTTTTCCTAGCCAAGGCGGATAATGGTCTGATCGTGCCCGAGCAGATCGATGTGGACCTCTCCGAACTCGTATCCAAGCTGTTCGAGTACTACCAGTTTCTGGCTGAGGACCGGGGCATTCAGCTGACCCTCCAAGGTCGTGGCAAGGTTCGTGGTGATCGCCTGATGATTGACCGAGCCCTTTCCAACCTATTATCTAACGCGTTGCGCTACACCCCGGAAGGCAATGAGATAGCAGTGCAGATCGAGCAAACACGTGAAACCGTGACGCTATCCGTACGTAACAGCGGAGTAACCATCGATCCTCAGCACATTGGCAAGATCTTCGACCGGTTCTATCGGGCCGATCCAGCCAGACGCGAAGGTGGTCCAAGTAATGCGGGCCTGGGGCTGTCGATCACACGTTCCATTATTGAGACTCACAGCGGACGAATTTGGTGTACTTCAGAGGAGGGTGTCACAACCTTCTTCATCAGCCTTCCTGCCTCCAAGCGGTTGGTTGGTGCAGCCCCAACCCCTTAATGCTGAATTCATCCCGGTAACCTATACTCGCCCATCATGAATCGGTTCATTCGACTGCTCACCATCCTGATGATTATCGTGGCGCTTCCGCTTAACGGGATGGCGGGCATCGATTCGGCGACTGAACCTTGCCCAATGCAGACCATGGGCATGGAAATGATGGCGGGCATGGACCATGACTGCTGCCAGGACCAAGACCCGGGCAAGACTGGTGACCATGCCAAATCCTGCAAGGTGGGTCAGGAGTGCAGGACTGCCAGCACAGTGCAGCTCAGCTTCCTGACGCCTGGACTGACCTATGCAAAGCCACGGCCTGCCGATACCTACGCTGTAGGCATAGCGACAGGTTCTCCCCCCGATCCATGGCGTCCTCCCCGCGTCTGACTCCCTCTTAATTTCACACCATCGTTCTGCTTAGAAGCGGGGCGATGGCACGCGCCTGGGCGCTGATCTTTCGAGGAATCATTTTCATGACTCCCCAATGTTTTCAGGGACGGATCACCACGGCCGTCCTTTTCATACTGCTGCCGGCTGTCTCGGCACAGGCTGTAACGCTGTCGCTGGATGAGGCGCTGCAATTGGCTGAACGCAACGCTCCCTCTCTACAGGCCCGCCTGGAGCAGGCATCAGCTGCTCGCAGCTCGGTCATCCCAGCGGGCGAACTACCCGATCCGCGCCTCAATCTTGGGGTACAAAACCTGCCGATTGAAGGCGCTGATCGCTGGAGCATGAACAGAGACTTCATGACCATGCAGGTGGTTGGCCTGTCCCAAGACGTACCGAATCGGGAAAAACGCAAAGCTCGTGTAGAGACAGCTCAGGCCACGGTCGAGCGAGCCGATGCCGAGGCAGTCTTCGAGCGCCTGAAGATTCGGGCGGCAACCGCACAGGCTTGGGTTACGGCGTACACCGTGCAGCGAAAACTTGAACACTTCGACGCTTTCTACAAAGAAAACCAGCTGCTGGCATCTACGGTGCGGGCGCGCCTGGCCGGAGGCGCAGGCTCAACGGCCGATACGCTGGCTCCCAAACAGGAATTGGCACAGCTGGACGAGCAGAAAGATGTTTTGTTGAGTCAGGCAGCTCAAGCGCGATCCGCGCTGAAGCGCTGGATTGGGCAGGACGCCGAAGTAGGCGCGCCGACTTTCCCTGTCTGGCCAGTAGACGCAGCTGAATACCTGCACTCCGTTCATGCCCATCCGGAGCTCAATACCTACAACGCCATGACACGCGAGGCGCAAGCCCAGGTACACCAGGCCCAGGCAGAAAAGAAGTCAGATTGGTCTTGGGGGGTGGATTATCAGCGTCGTGGCCCGGACTTCAGCAACATGGTCAGCCTGCAAGTTAGCTTCCAGTTGCCGTTGTTCACTGGCTCACGGCAAGACCCGATGATTGCGGCACGACGCGCACAAGTTCGCCAGTTGGAGGACGAGCAGGACGCTGCCCTGCGCGAGCATCAAGCCCAGCTAGAAACAGACCTTGCCGAGTACCAACGCTTGCAACGGGCGGTGCGGCGCAGTCGCGAAACGCTTCTACCTCTGGCCGAGGACCGGGTACGCCTCGCTCTTGCGGACTACCGCGCCGGTAAGTCGTCGTTAAGTGAAGTGCTGTCGGCACGTCGGCAACGCGTGGAAGCGCTGTTACAGGATGTGGACCTGCAAGGACAGTTGGCGGCAACAGCAGCGCGTCTGCATTTCGTATATGGAGAGGTGCAGGCATGAGGGGTAGGTCGGTTGGTTTGGTTGTGGCTGCTGCCCTTGCTATTGGGATAGGTGCGGGCTTCTGGCTGGGTGGACGTGGCACGGTTACCCCATCTCAGCCAGATGGTGAGCAAAAAGCGCTGTACTGGTACGACCCGATGTATCCCCAGCAGCATTTCCCGGCACCCGGTAAATCGCCATTCATGGATATGCCGCTCGTGCCCAAGTATTCAGACGACGCGAATGACAAGGGGCAGCTCGCGGTTCAGGTCTCGGCTGGGCTCCAGCAAAATCTCGGGATTCGATTGGCAACGGTGACGGCTGGCCGGCTTGAACGATCCCTGAGCGTGAGCGGCGTTCTGGCGTTCGACGAACGCGACTTCAGCGTATTGCAGGCCCGTACTGGCGGTTACGTCGAACGCGCATATGGCCGAGCGACGGGGGACATAGTTGTCAAAGGGGCTCCTCTAGCCGATGTGCTGACCCCGGAGTGGGCTGGTTTGCAGGAAGAATATCTGGCGTTGCGACATTCCGGCGACGCTCAGCTGACGGCGGCGGCGCGACAGCGGCTCGTGCTCTCCGGCATGCCGGTCGACCTGATCAACCGGGTCGCGAGTACTGGGAAGGTGCAGCTCTCGGTCACACTTTCTGCGCCTACTGCCGGTGTAATCCAGGTTCTCGATCTACGACCCGGCATGACGCTGACGCCGGGGGCTACCTTGGCAAGGATCAACGGAGTGGCCAACGTCTGGCTGGAAGCCGCCGTGCCAGAAGCCCAGGCTCAAGGTCTCCACGAAGGCCAGCCTGTACAGGCGCAATTGCCAGCGTTTCCAGGTGATCCCGTACCGGGCAAGCTGACTGCGCTGTTGGCCGATGCCGACTTGCAAAGCCGTACTTTGCGCCTGCGTATCGAGTTGCCCAACCCGGATGGACGGCTTCGTCCTGGAATGACCGCACAGGTGGCTCTCCATCCCAGCGTGTCCGCCGAGGAGAGTCTCTTGGTGCCTGCCGAGGCGGTCATACGCACCGGCAAGCGGGATCTGGTGATGCTGGCTGAAGACGATGGTCGCTTCCGACCGGTGGAAGTCGTGTTGGGTCAGGAGAGCAAGGGGCAAGTTGCGGTGTTGCAGGGCCTTCAGGCAGGTCAGCGCATCGTCGCATCCGGGCAATTCCTGCTGGACTCCGAAGCTAATTTGAAAGGCATCGAAGCGGCGACGGCGCAGGATGCTCAGCCCAAAGCGGGGCCCGCCCTCCATGAAGCGAACGGCCGTATCGTGCAGATAGACGGAGCCCAGCTCACCGTTGCCCATGGTCCCTTCCTCACCCTGGGCATGCCTGGGATGACCATGACCTTTCCGGTGGCTGATCAGTCGCTCCTTGATGGCCTCAAGGTCGGTGCGCAGATTCGCTTTGGCATACGCGAACGAGACGAGGGCATGGTGGTTGAGCAGATCAAAGTGTTGGAGGGCCAACCATGATTGCCAAACTGATTCGCTGGTCGGTAGGCAACCGCGTGCTGGTGCTTCTCGCCACGCTGTTTCTGGTGGCATGGGGATTCGTCTCGGTGAGGAGCCTGCCAATCGACGCCTTGCCCGACCTGTCGGATGTACAGGTGATCATCCGCACGTCCTACCCAGGACAGGCACCTCAGATCGTTGAGAATCAGGTGACCTATCCGCTGACCACCACCATGCTTTCGGTTCCGGGAGCCAAAACAGTACGTGGCTTCTCCGCATTCGGTGACAGCTTCGTCTACGTGCTGTTCGAGGATGGCACCGATCTGTATTGGGCGCGCTCTCGGGTTCTTGAGTATCTGAGCCAGGCGCAATCGCGATTACCTGCGGCAGCCAAGCCGGTATTGGGACCGGACGCCACCGGAGTGGGCTGGATTTATCAGTATGCGCTGGTTGATCGCAATGGCGGCCATGACCTGTCGCAACTGCGCAGCCTGCAGGACTGGTTCCTGCGCTATGAGCTCAAGACCCTGCCGGATGTCGCTGAGGTGGCCACCATCGGCGGTATGATCAAGCAGTACCAAGTCGTCCTCGATCCGCTTCGCATGGCCAGCCTCGGTATCACCCAAGCTGAAGTGGTGGAGGCTATAGGCAAGGCCAACCAGGAGACCGGTGGCGGTGTGCTGGAGCAAGGCGAAGCAGAATTCATGGTTCGTGCGGCGGGCTACTTAACATCGTTGGACGATTTCAGAGCGATCCCACTGCGACTGGCTGCCAAGGGCGTGCCGGTGAAGTTAGGCGATGTCGCTACGGTGCAGATAGGTCCGGAAGCCCGCAGAGGCATAGGCGAGCTGGACGGCCTCGGTGAGGCCGTAGGTGGAGTGGTTATCCTGCGCAGCGGCAAGAATGCTCGTGAGGCCATCGCGCACGTTAAGGCCAAGCTCGAAACCTTGAAGAAAGGCCTACCTACCGGGGTGGAGCTTGTCACCGTCTACGACCGCAGCCAGCTGATCGACCGTGCTGTGGAGAATCTCAGTCACAAACTTGTCGAGGAGTTTGTGGTAGTGGCGTTGGTATGCGCAGCGTTTCTCTGGCACCTGCGCTCGTCGCTGGTTGCCATCGTGTCGCTGCCCGTGGGAATTCTGATTGCGCTGATCGTCATGCGTCATCAGGGCATCAACGCCAACATCATGTCCCTTGGCGGAATCGCTATAGCCATCGGTGCAATGGTGGACGCTGCCGTGGTCATGATCGAGAACGCCCACAAACGAGTTGAGGCCTGGAATTCCCGGCACCCTAGTCAACTTTTGCGGGGCGAAGCGCATTGGAAGGTTATGACGGAGGCAGCCGTGGAGGTTGGTCCTGCGCTGTTCTTCAGCCTCATGATCATCACGCTCTCGTTCATCCCGGTGTTCACACTGCAAGCCCAAGAGGGCCGCCTCTTTGCCCCCCTGGCCTTTACCAAGACATACGCAATGGCAGCGGCGGCTGCGTTATCGGTGACCCTGATACCGGTGCTGATGGGGTACTGGATCAGAGGGCCACTGCCAGCGGAACAGCGCAACCCGCTCAACAGGGTGCTCATCCGGCTATACCGTCCGGCATTGGAGGTCGTCCTGCGCCGGCCTCTGGTGACCCTCGCTGGAGCAGCGCTTATCCTGCTCAGCAGTCTGTGGCCCTTGAACCATCTCGGCGGCGAGTTTCTTCCCCCCCTTGATGAAGGTGATCTGCTCTACATGCCTTCAGCCTTGCCTGGGCTCTCGGCGCAGAAAGCTTCAGAGCTGTTGCAGCGAACGGATCGCTTGATTCGTACCGTCCCCGAGGTAGCCAGTGTTTTTGGTAAGGCCGGCCGCGCCGAGTCGGCCACCGACCCTGCACCTCTGGAGATGTTCGAGACCACCGTGCGGCTCAAGCCCAAGAGTGAATGGCGTACCGGTATGACCACGGAGAAGCTCATCGAAGAGCTTGACCGTATCGTGCGTGTGCCCGGGCTCACCAACATCTGGATTCCGCCTATCCGCAACCGGATTGACATGCTGGCCACCGGCATCAAGAGTCCAATCGGCGTCAAGGTTGCCGGCAGCGATCTGAACCAGATAGACCGGGCTACCCTTGCTGTGGAGCGGGCAGCGAAAAAGGTGCCTGGAGTGACTTCGGCCCTGGCAGAGCGTTTGACTGGCGGCCGCTACATAGATCTGGACATCGACCGCCATGCCGCTGCCCGTTATGGCCTGAACATCACCGACGTTCAGGCTATTGTTGCCGGTGCAATAGGTGGCGAAACCATTGGGGAAACGGTTGAAGGGTTAGCTCGTTATCCCATCAGCGTGCGCTATCCACGCGAATGGCGTGATTCCGTGGAGGCGTTGCGTCAGCTTCCGATCTACACCTCGCAGGGCGGCCAGCTCACGCTCGGCACCGTGGCCCGCATACGTATTGCCGATGGCCCGCCAATGCTCAAGAGCGAGAATGCTCGCCCCTCAGGTTGGGTGTACATCGATGTGCGCGGCCGAGACCTATCGTCTGTTGTCGCAGACCTACGTCAATCTATCGACAGCGAGGTAAAGCTCGATCCGGGCATGAGCTTGAGCTACTCCGGTCAGTTCGAATACCTGGAGCGGGCGAACGCCCGCCTGGCCTGGGTGGTGCCGGCCACCTTGGCCATTATCTTCGTGCTGCTTTACCTGACATTTGGGCGCTTCGGTGAAGCAATGCTCATCATGGGCACCTTACCTTTTGCCCTAACCGGAGGCGTTTGGCTGCTGTATCTGCTGGGCTACAACCTGTCGGTGGCCACAGGCGTAGGTTTCATTGCCCTGGCCGGCGTAGCGGCGGAGTTCGGGGTGATCATGCTCATTTACCTGAATAACGCTTGGGCTGAGCGTCAGGCCGAATGCGAAACCACACGCGCAGCGCTGCTCGATGCAATCCGTGAGGGCGCGGTGCAGCGCATCAGACCCAAGGCAATGACTGTGGCGGTCATCGTTGCAGGCCTGCTGCCCATCCTCTGGAGCAGCGGTACCGGCAGCGAGGTCATGAGTCGCATCGCGGTGCCCATGGTGGGCGGGATGCTGACCGCTCCATTGCTCTCCCTGTTTGTAATACCTGCGGCGTACTGGCTGGTCCGTCGCCGCGAACTCGCTGTAACAACCCCTCACTTTTCAGGAGTAATCCAATGAAAAAGCTATTCGTCATCGCAGGCCTGGTCACAGTTTTCGCCGCCAGTGTGCATGCCCAGGACATGGATGGTATGGACATGAAGAACATGCCAGCTTCCGCCGAGGGTGGCCAAGGCACCCAGGCGGCATCCACTGCGCATGCTGAAGGGACAATTAAGGCGCTGGATCCGCAAAGCGGAAAAATCACCTTGGCCCACGGCCCAGTAGCAGAGCTCAAATGGCCGGCGATGACCATGGGTTTCCAAGCGGAACCTGCACGGCTGAACGGCTTGAACGTAGGAGACAAGGTGGAATTTGCATTCCGTATGGAGGGAAGCGTCGCGAAAATCGTGAGCATTCAGAAGCAGTGATTTTCCAGCCTTAAATGATCCGGCAGGCCTTCACACCGAGATGCTTCGGACAAGCTTACAGAAATGTAATCAATCTTCAGGACCCCGTCAGGTCGAACGCTACATACCGTTTTGAAACGGTTTACTGGCATCACATCGACCCGATACCGGAGATATGACCATGAACAGTCGCTTTGAAGAATGCATCTCGGAATGCCTGCGCTGTGCGCTGGCCTGTGAAGGCTGTGCGACAGCCTGCCTTCAAGAACAGGATGTAAAAATGATGGCTGACTGCATCAAGCTGGACAGGGATTGCGCAGATATGTGCAAGCTTGCGGCTACCTTGATGGCACGAGAAAGCATGCTTGCCAGAGAGCTATGTGCCCTATGCGCCAAAATTTGCCGGGCCTGCGGGGAGGAGTGCGGTCAGCATAAGGCAGACCACTGTCAGCATTGCGCACAGGCCTGTATGGCCTGCGCAGAATCCTGCGAAGCAATGGCTGCGTAGCGCATCTAGCCCAGTCTTCGCCGGCTTTCCATGCGCCTGATAAAGGACTTGGATACGTCGATAACCGTCGGACTAGGGAGACGGGTAGATCGCTGATGTTGAGTATGCGCTCTGGCGGAGCCTAGCTTGGGCACCTAGCCACCGCTGCCTACGGATCTGGTAGCAAGAAGCCCGCCTCGGCGGCGGGCTATCAGATGTCTCCAAGGGGAGGCTGTAGGCCAACAAGTCTCGGAGCAAGCAGTTGTAGGATACGCCTCTTGGCTGACGCCTGCCAGCTAGCTTCGGCAGGAGCGTATGGTCCTGCTTTCCATCGACCTTAAAAAGCGGCCGTTGTAGGCCCCGCCAATTGGTAGGGCAGTCCGCCAAGACATAGCAGGCCGATTGTCCCCAGGCGGTGTACCCTTCGCCAGAGTCATAGACAGAGCTAGAGGTGTAGTGGTCAACTAATCCCGGACACGACGTTAAGTTTTTTCTCGGCCTGAGCCGGCGTTAGCCCGCCATTAAATTGATGAGGCCGTATCCAGTTGTAGCGATGCATCAAATAATGACTGATGTCTCGTTGTGCCTGCTGAACCGACATATAACCCACTGAAGGTATCCACTCGGTTTTCAAGCTGCGAAATACTCGCTCCATCGGCGAGTTGTCGTAGCAATTGCCCCGGCGACTCATGCTCTGGCTGATGCGGTACCGCCACAGACGCTGACGGAAGTGGCGACTTCCATATTGCGATCCCTGATCCGAATGAAACAGCAGCCCTTGAGGCTTCCCGCGTTGCTCATAGGCCATATCCAGTGCTTTGGTGACCAAGTCAGCATCCGGGTTTCCTGATAACGCCCAGCCCACTATCCGGCGAGCATAGAGATCCATAACCACGGCCAGGTAGTGCCATTTCCCTTGCGCCCAGATGTAGGTGATGTCACCGCACCAAACCTTGTTTGGCTCGGGAACATCGAATTTACGATTCAGTGTATTTGGAATGTCAGGCCGCTCGACCGTTGCTTTTTTGTAGGCATGCGAGCCAGGCTGCTTGCTGATCAACCCCAGTTCCCGCATCAAGCCTCGCACCTTGAAACGCCCGATCTGCTCGCCATCATCCTGCATCATCGACACGATACTTCGGCTGCCAGCAGCGTTTCGGCTCTGGGTGAACAGTTCGTTGACTCGACTGCGTAATCGAATTCTCTCAACGCCCGGAGAACGCCGCCTGAGGTGATGGGCGTAGTAAGTCGAACGGGTGATTTCGAACACCTCGCACAAGCAGTCAACAGGTTCATGGGCGCTTAGCTGATGGATCAGTGCGAACGCTCGAGATCTTCCGACATCAAGAGCGCGGTAGCCTTTTTTAATATCGATTTCTCTCGTTCAAGACGGGCGATTCGGGCTTCCAGTTCCTGGATCTTTTGCTGCTCTGGGGTGAGCGCCTTGCTCTGCGGGGTGACGCCTGTGCGTTCCTGCAGAAGCTGACTGACCCAACGGCGCAGGGCCGACTCGCCAATGCCGAGTGAACGACTGGCTTCGATGCAGCTGTAATTTTGTTTGAGTACGAGGTCAGCAGCCTCGCGTTTGAATTCAGCGGAAAAGACACGACGTTGCTTGGTCATCTGACACCTCGATATGGCGAGCATTCTCGCCTAAATGAGTGTCCGGTTTCATTAGACCACTACAAGGTGAATCTAGCGGGCACCTACATTTGAGGGCAGAATCGCTAGCTCGCCTACATTGCACTGGGTTGAGGGGAAAGGTGTGGGAGCAGAGCTAGATCGGGTAAAGGATCGCAAGAGGAGCAGAGCTTTAATCGAAGACCTCTACCTCGACGCGAACCGAGTTTACGTAATCCACTACTCCTGCGAATCGTTTTATCAGAACGATACCGGGGAGTCGAAACGTGTGACATCCATCGCCACACGAAACCTAAAAACCGGCCAGACCAAGTCATGGTCCATCCATAAAGAAGCAGAGCTCAGTAAACAGCTCTCTAGCATGCAAGCAGAGCTCAATAAATTCGAAAAGTCGATGCTGAAAGGCTTTTTCCAGTGGCTTGATAAGCACAAGGATTGCCGGTTCCTGCACTGGAACGTAAACGGCCAGCCGAAGCGTCAGTGGTCATCGAGTTGCCCATGGCCGGGCAAGTAATCACATTGAAATGGCCAGCCTCGGATCCCGAGGGCTGCGCGCAATTTATCCGGGCTGTGGCCCAATGATCCGCATCGATGCGATCTGGCTGTCCACCGAGCCGATGGACATGCGCGCCGGAACCGAAACGGCATTGGCCCGAGTGATCGCGGTGTTCGGTGCGGCGAAGCCGCATTGCGCTTATCTGTTCGCCATTCGCCGCGCTAACCGGATGAAAGTGCTGGTGCATGATGGCGTGGGCGTCTGGCTTGCCGCGCGGCGCCTGAATCAAGGGAAGTTTCACTGGCCCGGCATTCGCCATGGCTGTGAGGTCGAACTCGACAGCGAGCAACTCCAGGCGTTGGTGCTGGGCCTGCCGTGGCAGCGGGTCTGCTCGTCGTCGTTTCGGGCCTGCTCTGGCACAATCAGCGGCATGACTTCCTCGCCCAACCTCGACCATATGACCCCGGAACAGCTTCGTGCCTTGGCGGCACAGGCGTCGCAGTTGCAGTCCCAAGTCGAGGCGATGAGCAGGAAGATCCAAAATGATGAAATTCTCATCGAACAGTTCAAGTTCGAGATCGCCCTGCTCAAGCGCCACAAATTTGCCAAGCGCAGCGAGCAGATCAGCCAAGCACAAGGCAGCTTGCTGGATGATCTGCTCGACACAGATCTTGAAGCTATCGAAGCAGAGCTGAAACAGCTCCTCCCAGCTTCGTCACAGGTCGAGCCACGGCAATCGCCGAAACGTGCACCATTGCCGCCGCAGTTTCCACGCACGGTGATCCGTCACGAACCGGAAAACACTCAGTGCGCTTGAGGCTGCCAACTTCAACGCATCGGCGAAGACGTTAGCGAGTAGCTGGATTACACGCCGGGCGTGTTTACCGTCGAGCAGCATGTACGTGGTAAATGGGCCTGCCGTCAGTGCGAAACCCTGATTCAGGCGCCTGTTCCGGCCCAGGTCATCGACAAAGGTATTCCAACCGCAGGCCTGCTGGCCCACGTGATGGTGGCCGAGTTTGCCGCTCACTGGGTCTGACCGGAGAAAGCAATGCGGAAACGCCACGCGAGAACGAAGGCTAAATTCCAAGCACAAAAAAGCCAGGTTTTACCCTGGCTTTTTTGTCAATTACTTTTGTCATTTGAAGTCCTATTTAACCGCCGATTAATTGTCGGCTTGTTCCCTACCATCCTTGCTTTCTTTCTTTTGCTCTTGAGCGACTTGTTGTTTGTTCTGGTCCGAAGCGTCATCGCTCCATAGGCGAGCCTGTTCGGTTCGGAAGTTCTCGTTGAACTGTTTCGCTCGCTCGAAGCCGCCTTCAGCGTAAGCGGTACCCATGAGACCCAGCAGCAGGCTGCCAATAGCGATAGATTTGACAAATTTCATTGTGAACCTCGGTTCATACTAGGCCTACCTGATTAGCGGCCTTTGTTGGTTTGTAGTTTAGGAACACGAAGCTAACGACAAGGTGAGTCAATAATTACAATTCCGTAATTTAGGCTGCAGATAGGATGTGTTAAATCGTCAAATCTGGAAGGATCATGTCTATCTCGGCATTGTCGAGGTGGATTAAGAATTTTCTCTCAAATTACAATTTTGATATCTAGCGCGTTAATTCAGCGCGGCGTTGTTGGCCGCCCTAGGAGATAGCCATGAATTACATAGAGCCCTGGGCAGTTGCTATCGGTGACTTTCGCCGCTGCACTGAAAAACTCACTGTCCAGCTCGATGAGCTGACCTCGCAGACGCGCACCTCCAGCGCTGTTCTGGAGAGGTCGAACGAACTGGTGGAGCAGGTGGACGCTGTCGGCCGGCAGATTCAGGAGGAGGTGCGAAAGGCAGAGAAGGCTTGGTCGAATGCGGAAGAGGTTGCCTTGCGCGCCGCTGCAGCAGCGTATTCAGCTGCATGCCGCGGAGTCGACACCGCCATCCAGCCACTGATCTCAGAGCTAACAGCAGCGGCAAAGGTAGCGGACGCCTCTATCCAGGAGCTCAAGCGGGCACCGGTGCTGGCCAAGCGTTATGTGATGGTGGTCGCCACGGCATTCTTCATCTTGGCGCTGATCTGTGTCTACTCGACCATGCGCCTGATCGATGCCGCCGGCAGCGTAAGTGCTCAAGAGAAAGTGAATGCTCAGTATTTCTCCCACCTGTGAAAGAACGCCAATCCTGACGAACAGAAGATTATTAAGTCGGTGATTCTGCGGTCGCCCATGGACCCTGTGGTCCTCCGGCACTGATGCAGTGAGGCAGACAAAAAGGCCCGTCGATTGACGGGCCTAATCATGTCTGCGCGGTTTAAGCGGCGGTCATTGCCGGCTGCAGTTGCTGGGCTGCAGGAAAGTGAAGGTGGAACCAAGTGAAGTTTTCTTCGGTCACCTCCACGCTCGCCGATCCCTGGTGCAGGCTCATGATCGACTGAACGATGGCCAAGCCAAGACCGGTACCGCCTTCGCTCCGTGCTCGGCTCTTGTCCACACGGTAGAACCGCTCAAACAAGTGCGCGTGGTGTTCCTTGGCGATACCGCGGCCGGGGTTGCCGACACTCAACGTCGTACCGCTCGCACTATGCTGCACCTTCACGTAGACCGTGCGGCCACGAGGGCAGTAACGGATCGCGTTCGAGACCAAATTCGAGACGGCACGTTGAACCATCAGGCGGTTCCCGCGCACCACGTCATCACTGCCAGAGATCTGCAGCTGGATCTCGCCTTCTTCTGCCGAAATGCTGAAGAGATCGCACACTCGCTGAACCTCGTCGACCAAGGAGACGGGTTCGAACTCCACCATTGATGCTGGATGACTGACCTGGGCCAAGAACAGCATGTCCGAAACCATGCGGCTCATGCGGTCCAGCTCTTCTGTGCACGACTCCAGAACCTCCCGGTATTCGGAAAGTGATCGTTCTCTGGTCAAGGCTACCTGAGCCTTACCCATAAGGTTGGAAAGCGGTGCTCGAAGTTCATGAGCGAGATCGTCAGAGAACTGCGAAAGCTGCTGAACCCCATCATCCAGGCGAGCCAGCATGATGTTGATACCGTCGGCGAGCTTCTTGAGTTCTGCTGGCATCCCATCAGTTGGAAGGCGATGGTCGAGGCTCTCGGTTGAGATCTTTGACGCTACCTTGAGGAATTTGGTCAGAGGCAGCAGGCCTCTGCGCACAGTCCACCAGCCAATGGCCAGGATCAACGCGAGGATGACAGGGGACATCATCAGCCCCCAGGTTAGCAAAGCATCGAGTAGTGCTTCATTGGATGACTGATCAGCAGTCATGTAGACGCCGACCTCCGTACCATCGCCCAGAGTCATGGCCTGAGAAGCACTGAGCAGGGGCCGTCCATTATAGTCGCTCCACTCGTATTCCGTGGTCTGCGCCGCAGCTTGGAACCTATGAACCTCTCGATTGATCTGTTTGGAACCGATGGTGAGTAAAGGATCTTCACTCTCTGCGGACCTGTAGATGCTTACGTAGAGGTTGTTCTGGCCTGTGACCAAATCCACCAGCTTGTGCGAATCTGAACTGACATCGGCAATATCAGTAATTTCGGAAAGGCTGTGCGCCATTGCCTCCATTTTGACGCCGAGATCGATGCGAGCATTTCTATCCAGTGCTTGCCCAACCATCATGTAACCGAAGGTAGCGAACATCAGCAGCAGCGCTGCGCTCATCAATCCAACTTTTAATCCCAGCTTTGCAGCCAGGCTGAATGGCCTCATGCGCGTTCCTCAAAAACGTACCCAACGCCACGGAGCGTGTGAATGAGCTTGGTTTCAAACGGGTCATCGATCTTAGAGCGCAGGCGCCGGATGGCGACATCGATGACATTGGTGTCGCAGTCGAAATTCATATCCCAGACCAACGAGATGATCTGAGAGCGAGTCAGCGCTTCGCCCGTTCGGCTCATAAGCAGGTGCAGGAGCGCAAACTCCTTGGTGGTGAGATCGATGCGTGTGCCACTGCGGAAAACGCGATGGCGGACGGAGTCGAGTTCCAGGTCGGCAATTTTCAGTGAGCTCTTCTCGACTAACTCATCACCACGGCGCTGTAGCGAACGGATGCGAGCAAGCAGTTCAGGAAATTCGAATGGTTTCACAAGGTAGTCATCCGCGCCGCCGTCCAAGCCCTTGAGCTTGTCATTGATGCGTCCGCGGGCGGTCAGCATGATGATACGGACCCGGCTGGTTTTACGGATGGTTTCCAGCAGGTCCCAGCCGTCGATACCTGGGAGGTTCACGTCCAGCAGGACCAACGAATAGACATTAGTGTTGAACAAGTGCAGGGCATCTACACCGTTGTGCACGATATCTACAACATACCCGCTTTCGGATAGGCCCTGCTGAAGATATTCGGCAGTTTTAATTTCGTCTTCCACAACTAGAACGCGCATAACTTATCTCAAGGTATGAGGAAGGAGTTGGCCTAATCCGCCAAGATTATGGTTGCAGGCTGTTGGAAAGTTTGGCTGGGGGTATGGCATGTGGTAGTCGCTACCTCTGTCCATACGCCGGGTCACCTGAGGACGCTTGAATCTTAACGCGAAGAAGCTGGCCGCGGCGAAATCCTACAAATTTGTAATGTAGCCGCAAGATTTCTGACAGTCATGCAGGCTCCATCTCTTAGCTTAGCGGATTCTGGGGCCTGCGACGGAGTACGACAGCTTCGCCTGATAGGTGGAATCGGCCAGGACAGGCAGCATTTCGGTCGCTAGCTTGCAAGGACTGGTAATGGCCTTGGATCGAGGGCGCCACGCAGGCAGTCCCCATGCACGGCCGTAAACTGCAGCGCCTTTCTGCAAATTAGTTCACGTGGCGGCTCGATATTCTCTCGAATATTTATCTTACAATCTATTACATGTCCAAATTGTAATTGCGCGATCATCTTGGTGTTAGCCTCCTTTGCTAGTTTAAGGGCAGCGGAAGAGGCATCGCTGCTTTGGAAATTGTCTCATTTCAAAGCAGCTTGGCAAGAGCATCGAGCAGTTGTTCGCGCCAGTGCATTCACCTGTAAACCATACGCTCCTTTGGTAGGTGAATTTTAGCGCCCCCTACGGGCGCTTTTTTATTAAGGGACTTCTTATGAACACTACAGTATCAGCGATCGCCGTGTTTATGCTCTTTACATCACTAACAGCCAATGCCCAAAGCGGTATGGAGATTAATCAACGCATCGAGCGTTCTGCTAGAGAGGCTACTGCGGATTATGCTCAACGCGTAAAAAAGCCCATGCCTCAACTAGAAGACTACGCCTACGGCATGGACCTGGACGTTGGTAAGTTGGTGTATGTATCACCCAGCGTGCGGTACTGCGGGGATGTAAGAAGCATGATGACCTACGAAGACTCGAAAGGCGAACTGCACATGGTTCGCTACCTAGTGAAGGGCGAGTGCGTTAATAGCCGTTAAGACTCATCAAGATGATCCCTACGGCCACCGGATCACAGAAGCTCAATGCCGAACCGGCGCAGCAGTATCACGAAGCCCCCGAAGCTGGCCATTGTGATGAGGATGCTGCAGATCAGTGTCGGCCAAAAGCCGAGCTTAGGTAGCAGCAACGGAAAAGCGATAAACATCGGCAGGGTCGGAAGCACGTACCAGAACGTGTACCAGGCATGGTTGGCGATCTTCTCCATGCTCTGGTTCTCCAAGTAGAGCCAGACCAGCGTCAACACCGTGACCAAGGGTAGGGCGGCGACCAGGCCGCCCAGCTTGTCACTGCGTTTCGCCAGCTCTGATACGAGAATCACTATACCGGCAGTGAGTAGGTACTTCGTGATGATCCAAGCCATCGCTGAGCCTTCTGGAGGTTGTGGACGGGGGCAGGCGAAGCCATTCACCAACCCCTCTCGAAGCGCTCCTGCCGTTTACGCCATCCCTCACCGCATTTCTATTGCAGCATCACCCTCAGCCAGGAAGGTGATGTGTTTGCATGGTGTTACCGATCGATCAGTGCGAAGGCGAGGGAACGCTCTCGTGGAAAGCTGCCCGCTCGATCTGGATGGTGCAGTGATGGATTTCGAATGCATCGCTGACAGCTTCCACGACGGCCGCCAGCACAGCATCCCCATCTGCAGAATCCCGTATTACTACGTGCGACGTCATCACGTTGCTGCCACTGCTGACGGCCCAGACGTGCAAGTCATGTACGTCCGTGACGCCATCTACCCCGAGGATCGTGGCCTCGATTGCCGTAACGTCGAGCCCCCTCGGCACACCCTCCATGAGGATTCCCAGGCTTTCGCGAAGCAGTTGCCACGTCCGCGGAAGTACCCAAAGGCCGATTGCCACAGCGACAATCGTGTCGACCCAGGTCCAGCCGGTGAAGCGGATGATGAGCGCCGCGATGATTACGCCTAGCGAGCCGAGCATGTCGCTCCAAACTTCGAGGTAGGCTCCTTTGACGTTGAGGCTTTCGTTGCTCGCTGATGCCAGAAGGCGCATCGAGATTAGGTTGATGATCAGGCCGGCGATTGCGATCCACATCATCGCTCCCGTAGCGATCTCCGCCGGCATGAAGAAGCGCTGGTAGGCCTCGTACAAGATGTACATTGCCACGAGAAAGAGCAGCACGGCGTTGAACGTCGAAGCCAGAATCTCCAGACGCGCATAGCCGAAGGTTCTTTTTTGATCCGCCGGCCGCTTGGCTATCTGAAGTGCAATCAGTGAGATCGCCAAGGCGGCAGTATCTGTAAACATGTGAGATGCGTCCGACAGCAGCGCCAGGCTGCCGGTAATCCACGCACCGATCACTTCTGCAATCATGAAGCTGCCAGTCAAGGCGAGCGCCATGATTAGCTTCTTCTGATGCCCCTCGCGTACTGCGGCGCTGCCATGGTCATGATTTGAACCCACGTATTTCTCCTTGCGCAGGGTTGTGGTCTCGTTGGCCTTCCTGTCTACCTAGCCTTAGAGCGTCGCTTGGCCACACTGACTGCAAAATCTTGCCCCTGCACTCAGCAGCGAGCCGCAGGCGGTGCAACCACTCGATAGCGGTGTTCCGCAGTTTAGACAAAAGCGTGCTGACGGATCGTTGGCCGTCCGGCACTGCCTGCAGCCCTGCAGATCTTTGATGGGGGCAGGAGTGGCAGGGCGCCCGCCGTCATACACCTGATTACCGCCGTCGCAGCCCTGCTGCCGGCCATGGCGATCATACTGCTCGGCCCCATGTCCCCCGCTGTGGTGCTTGCCTCCACCGTGGTTTCCACGGCCATGGTGCTCGCCCAGGATGTTTTTGAAAAAGCTCATGGTATTCGCCCCTCATTGATGGGTGACATATTAACGAGCAAAAGTTGAAAATAATGTTCTGCTCGCGAAAAAGACTTGTAAGTTTAATTGGAAGTTCAAAATTAGCCTACGACAAAACGAAACCGTTTTGTTTGTGAAATTAAATTTATCTAGCTGAGCGGCGTATTGCTTTTAGTGGGTGGTATCCCCCTAATTTTGATCATAGCGTGATCAATGACAATCAAAACAGCTGTTATTGGATTTCTGTCAGCATTGTAATCCCGAGGTCATCGTGTCGTTATCAGGTCCCGGAAATAATGCGCTCAGCGAGATTCATTTCTCTTTTTATCCCTATGCCTCACACATACTAAGCGTCTCCAACGCCTAGGGGCCTAAGGCCTCTGGCGCTCCGCACATTGCGCAATCGCTTAGCATCTGTCGACGGCTTGCCTTGTAGCTCCCGCTAACTCCATAGCTACCGCCATGGATAAGCAGCTTCCAGAGTTTGATAATGACACCTTCCAAATCCATTGTTCACACCCTGTTAAGCAAATGGATCTTTGCTATTCGCAATGCGCGGCAGAAAGGCATCAGTACTAATTTGCTAATCGGCCTGGTGACTTTTTGGTTGCTGCTATTCGCGAACGCAGAGCTCCGGAACGTGCTCTGGAAGCTGGTATTCAAAACCGATGAAGTGAACTGGCTGCTAGCGGCCAGCCTCCCAGTCATAGTATTCGCATGGGTGCCTGAAGCGTCAGCTGGCCTCACCTAAAACGCTGACGGCCATTGGTACTGATGCGGTAGTTAATCGACAGGGTGCGGCTCGTAAACCCAGGCTGCTGGTACTGGCAGTAGGAGAGACCGCTCGCTCCGCCAACTTCTCCCTCAACGGCTACTCCCGTGAAACGAATCCGGAACTAGAAAAGCGAAATGTCATTAGCTTCACGAACGTGAGCTCCTGCGGCACCGCTACCGCGGTCTCGCTGCCATGCATGTTCCTGGACGTGGGTAAGGCCCAGTACAAAGATGGCTTGGCCAAGAGCCGAGAAGGGCTGCTCGACGTGCTTCAACGCGCTGGCATCAGTGTCATGTGGACTGACAACAACTCGGGGTGCAAAGGGGTCTGCGACAGGGTTCCCAACCACAAGGCTGCCTCTCACGCGGATTCCCAACTGTGCACCAGCGAGGAGTGTAAGGACGGGGTGCTGCTCACGGAGATGCAAGACTTCATCAAGCGCCAGGAAGGCGATGCTGTCCTGGTGCTCCACTACAAAGGCAGTCACGGCCCGGCCTACTACAAGCGCTACCCCTCGCAATTCAAGAAATTCGCACCGGTGTGCGAGACCAACGAGCTCGACAAATGTAAGCAGGAGGAGGTGGTCAATGCCTACGACAACTCAATCCTCTATACCGATTATGTGACTGCAAATCTCATCGATATCTTGGCGGCCAACACCAAGTTCGACACTGCGCTGATGTACGTTTCGGACCACGGCGAATCGCTGGGGGAGGGTGGGCTCTATCTGCATGGGCTGCCTTACGCGATGGCTCCTGACGAGCAAACAAAGGTGCCGTTGGTACTTTGGATGTCTGACTCGCTCGCGAAGAGTGAAAAGGTCAACGTGGGTTGTTTGAAAGCTCAAACCACGTCATCGCTGAGCCACGACAACCTGTTCCACACCGTGCTCGGCATGATGAACGTCCAGACGTCTTCGTATCGCTCAGCGCTGGATTTTACAGCCCCTTGCAAGCCCTTGGCCGGAGGCTTTTATTCTGGCCTCTGAATGTTCGATGTGGACCGGATCATCGGCCAGGCGGTTCTGCACCAGCCTGCTTTGACAGCTGAGAGAAGCTGGACTAATTACATAGCTGCATTCAACAACCCAAGCGGAAAAGGAAGTTTTGCATGAGCATCAAGCCAGGCCCAAAGCGCACCAATGAAGATGGCACTCCGGACAAAAGGCAGCGAGTCACCCCTGAAAAGCAGAAGGACCATCCGGACCTGAAACCCCACAAGCACAAAAAGGGCGAGTAAGAAAAAAGCAGCTCTCGGGAGCTGCTTTTTTGTTTGGGCTGTGTGCAAACCTTCCCGACTGTCTCGCTGATCAATCGGACCCAGTCGTGAGTCTTCCGCTTGGCTTGATGGATTCTGAAGCTACCTCCGGATCGGTTATCCCTTCAGTGCGGACGACGAGACTGATATCCCAGAGCGTTGAGCTGATACTCGCTGACAGCCCGAAATTGTGATTCTGCGATTTGACGCAGGCGCTCAACCTCTTCGGCAGATGAGCCAGAAGCCTGCGCCTCGTGGTATTGCTTCATCGCATCCACTGCGTCGGTATACATGGGGTGGTCGGGGAGAAGAGCTGGTATCTTTTTCGTCATGTAGCGGCAGGTCCTCACTGGATAGTCGACGGTGGTTTACCTGCTTTGAGGAGCTGAAAATCAATGACCGCCTGATAGAGCGAATCTGCCAATAGGTGAAGACGCTGTACCTCAAGGTCTGGCAATCCAGCAGCCTCCGCTTCGTGGGCCTGTCGGATAGCTTCAAGCGCTTGCCTCATCAGTGGCTCACCAGCCTCGACCATTCCAATGAATGTGCGCTTCACAACATTTTGCTCCATTCAGCTGAAGATGAATTATAGGACACCGCGGCGTGGCAAGGCCCCGAGCAGCACAGGTGTTCGACGTCCGGCTGAACGAACCAATGAGGAGCGCGCTGGCCTGGGGAGTGGCCAGGGCGCGTGTCATAGCTACGTTGTAAACCACTTTTTTCACTGTAAACCACTGTGGTTTACAGTGAAAAAAAGTGGTTTACAGCAGGCCTCCTCAGGCCTGAGTCAGCTCCAGCAGATCGCCCAGTTCCTCCCGGGCCATCTTCACTCTATCCATTCTGCGATAAGGATGATCAACCGGCATCCGGATAAGAGATTCGAACCAAGCCGAATCGAATTTGATGACTTCCTTGTGAATGTGCTCAAGCTCACCTCCGCGAGGCTGTGACACTACAAACTCCATGCTTTCAACCAAGCCAGACGCTTCACTGTCTTTGACGATTCGATGGCGGATGAAACTCATTTTGAGATCAAAATATGCCGCCTTCGAACCAGGCACCTTCTTCGATTCCAGCCGACCCGTGCTGCTGATTTCCGCCCCCGGCACCTCAGCGGCAATAGCTTTCACCAGCTCAGCATTTCCACTGACCTTCTGGCCAAACAGGCGGGTGGCGTCCGACATGTAAGCAAAGATCCATGGCACATTGCGAAGCGTCGCGCCGGTATAGAGGTAGCCACGCTCTCCCTTGTAACGCTGCAGCATGCCTCTCAACGCGTTCTCGGAAAGGACCAGTTGGGTCTCTTTCTCCAGGATGTAAACCACGCGATCGAACTGTTCGATCAATAGCTTGAGAATCTTCCGCGGGACGCCGTCAAACCTGGTTTTTCGTTCTGTTTTCTTATGCTGGCGAGGCTTGAAGTACGGGCAATCGTTACGGGCCTCACTATCAAATGGAGCGATGCCGCGAATGCTCTTAGTAGCATGTTTCCCGAATGGGTTCTTCACGTTAGGCGGTAGCTCATACAGCCCAACCAGCTGGACAGGGTTGTCGCATGCCGGGCATACAGCAAACTGAGCTAGCTTGCCCGCACTTCCAGGCTGGTACCACGGATCTCTGCGGAAGGTCTCGGCCTCGAAACCTTCCTTGTCGATGATCTTGCTTTCTGTGTCTTCGATGCGGAGCTTATAGACATCCATCTTTGCTGAAACCGTATCAATAGAGGGTTTCTGGATGGTAACGAGCGAGGATAGGCAGCAGTAGGCCTAACTGACCCTTTTGGTGGTCACCCACTGGTTTGAGGCCAGCCCAAAGCATGCCTGATCGACCTGGGCGGGCCCTAGAAACAACTAACCCCCTGATGCGCAGTACAGGTCTGGGACCTGCCCGAGGCGTGGGGGCTATTCTTGGAGCGACAGTGACACCGGCTCCGGAGAAAATCAATTGGTTTGTAGAGCAGCCGGTCAGCTAAGGTCAAACCCAGATCCTAAAGGGGAGGCCGATAGCAGCTCAGTCAGCATCATCGGCACCTTCTTCATCTTCATCGGTATCCCCAACACTGAGCCAGTCGTGAAGGTTGTACCGCACGAAGTCTTCCGCATCGAGCATGGTAAAGTCTTGTAGCACCGTGACGTCTGCTCCACCGAAGTACAGCCCATCGTTGAGATTTCTGGCCACCCCGAGCACTTCATTCAGCTGGTCGTGCAGCTCATTTGCGCGCCTGGCGTGCTCTCGTTTGGTCAAAAACCGGAACACCACCTCGTAGGGCTCAGCCGGGTCGCGAATCTCGCCCTTGGGGTTGAAGGAAACCCAAGCACTAGCGAAAAATTGGTTGTTCTGATGGAGGAAATCGTCGACAAGCACGGCGATGCCCTTCATGCCGTCGTCACCTTGGTCTGCCTTCAGGCGGTTGACCAACTCGTCCGGCATCGCAATACGGTTGTAATGGTGGGACATCCAGTATGAGAAATACTGACCGTTTTCTTCGCTCAGCGTGATTACCGGATTTCGGTGGAGCGTCGGAAGCACGGCTCTCTTGGTCCACACACGCTTGTGAATCTTGAGCTCCATAACCTGCTTTTCCGCGTGCTGCAGGTGCAGCGTACGTGGATTGAGGGCGTGCAGCTGCTTATCGAAGGCCTTTTTCTTTACCTTAACGGCAATCCACTCTATCCACGGCGCATCACAAAGGTTGCGTGCATGCACCGTGCAGGAATGGGAGGCCAACATCCAATAAGCTGGAGCCACCCCCTCGAATTGGCCTTTCAGGACCTCCTCGGATATGTGTTCAATCAAGGCGTCACCTGAGACGGTATCTCCTTGCAGCCAACCAGCAGCGCTAATGGCACTTACGATCTCTTGCTCAGGTGTATCAGCCATAATCAAACCAAATTCGAACCGCCCGATTTTTCTAACCTGGCGATGGTTTTGAGGTCCCTATCACGTAGCTGCTGCGCCTTGCCAGCCAACTCCGCAACCATTCCGTACACACCTTTAGCGCCATTTCGATTCCACGCTTCATCCGAAAGCGCATCCTGAATCAGGCGGCCATCGGCGGTTGGATAGAAAAGCACCCGATGCAGATACTGCGCTTCTTCGGCGTTAACTTGGCGCAACGCCTCAGTTAAAGCCGCAAGCCTCTCGGGAAAACCAGTGGCGGTTTTTCCAGTCCGCCAATTGTACACGGTCTGACGAGACACGTTGAAGATCTGCGCGATGGAGCTATCTGACAACTTGAAGTCGCTCCTAAGCTCCTCGATTAAGGCCGGCGCTACGTCTTCGGTAACATTGGCATCCTGGCTGGTGTCCACCTCGGTCCAGGCACCAGCATGCACGCCATGAAAGCTCATGCCTGCTGAGCCGATAAGTTGTGGATAGGGCAGGGAGGCAGTCCCAGGAGCGACTACTACCGAAACGGCCAGCATCGCTGTGAAAGCAATCGCCAATACAGGGTTTGCTGTCGTGCTACCTACACGCGGAGCAATTTCAGGGTTTTCCCAAGTAGAAGATCTGCTTACAGCAGCCCCGGTAGGATCAATCCATTGCCCATTCATTGCTGTAGTCATTTCGCCTTCCCCCAAACCTCAAAGGCATGATCTTTCGCGACTGTCCTAAAAGCAAAGTTAGCAGTCTTATGCAAACCGTCGAGTCTCGTGCAGATCTCCTCGGTTCCCAGTCGTTCGGCTAACTGCAGCGGCCAATGCGCATCCGTATCGAGAAGAGCACCATTTTCGCTAACAGGCACAAATGCACCTTGCAGAGGAGCACCATGCTTGGATGAATTCCTCGATTGCTTAGCAATTTCGAAAACCATGGCCGGCTCGACCAAATCTTCCGGTATCCACATACCAGTCTGCCGCCAGCATCTGATGTGCAGATACTCCGGATCTAGATGGTAGGTGGTAGTAGAGATTCCAAGCTGCTCCTTGGGGACTTTCCCATGCGCCGCTAGCTCATCGCATTTAAGTGGGAGCATGGCTTCCGGAAGGTAGTCGGCTAGGGTCTCACCTTCAGCTGGTTCAATTTTATCGACGTACCGCATCCCGATAGCGGTGATATCCAATGCACCTGCTTGCCCTACCAGCGCCTCAATGCACTCACGGAAAAGCGCTAAGTGGTTATCAAAATGAAGATAATTTGTGCTTTGCAGGATCATGTGATCCATGGCCAGCACGCACGCGTAGTCAGCATCCCGATTAAGGAACGCCCAAGAATTCGGTTCTCCGCTGTGCATCACTCCAGGCGGCACGCCCTTGACCATCTGGAAGAAGCCCGGGAGGCTCTGACGGATCGTGTGCTGAATGTCTGGGATCAGCTTTGGCAGCTTAAGAATCGGTGCAAATCTGATTACGCTCAACGCATAGATAAGCGGCGCCCTTGCTAAGACCCCTTCGCGTTCTGACATGTTAACTCCTCCACCGCTCCCCAACGAGGGACCGGATTCTACATCATTTGACAAATCCTTTGACAAGAACTGTATAGCAGGGCCTTTCGATTTGACAAGCGGTCCCCGTGAGGAATGGAGTGCAGAAAACGCCTCCATCAGGAGCTTACTCGTCATTCCAGAAAAGCCTCTACAGACACCATCGCTAAGCCTCTGAGGAAGCACGAATTTTTAATCAGAGCTCTTCCTAGCAGTGAGAAGAAACTCAACGAATCGTCACCAGATAGCTCAATCCAGGGGAACGCTTGCTCTGATGGGGTGGTTCAGAAACGTGCTGTCTGGTCCAGATTTCTCATCTACGAAGAGCACGAAGAGCTCTTGGATCCAGAGTTTGAGGCCGTGATTGGCTGAATGGAGAGGTCGGAAAGAGGAGGGGTGATCCAGTGAAGCACAAGCGCAGTCAGGAGGCTTGCGATGGTGTTCACTGAGATTGAGACGAGAGCATTCCGCATTTTGGAGAGTCCATTTTTTGAAGTGGACCTCTATTTAATGCGCATAAACTGTGTGTCACCACCACCCGCAGAAAATTTCGTCACGCCCCAGAATGGGAATTTGCATTCGGGGCGCACCACGATTCATCTCGTGCCAGAAGCCGCCTGCAGTGCAATCAATTGGCGAGCCAAGACTCGACTACCTCAGCGCCATACTCGTTTTTCCAGGCCTTAAGCGTACGCTGATTACCACCCTTGGTCTCAACAACCTCTCCGCTGTGTGGATTCTTGTAGACCTTCACTTCGCGTGGTTTCCGAGAGGTTTTTGGGGCCATATCAGTGGAAGCCACCGCTTGCGGATCGAGGATCAGCACCACTTGGCGCAGGCCGTAGCCATACTCGTTGAGCAAACTGCGCAGCTTCGTTTCAAATTCCATTTCCTGCTTCAGGGCAGAGTCATTTTTCAGCGCTTCCAGCTCCGCCAGTTGGGCTGCGAGCTGTTGTTCGAGCAGGCGGAATTCAGCGAGACGGGACATAAGATTCTCCAAAATGGGTTCGATGATTTTAGCAATCAAGAAAGAAAGCGTGCTAACTATCTTGATCCCACATGCCTGAATCGGCAATCACGAGGCTGAGCGATCGGTGTGGATAAAAACGTGATGGCTTCAGGATCGTCGATCTGGGCGGCTTCACTTGCGAGGTAATCGATCAGCTTTTTGCTTCTTACCCAAACGTACTGCCGGCAAGCCGCGTTTGGAATGGATGGCCCCGCAACGGGGCGAAACCTGGCCTCCCAAAGGTGCTTGAACGCCTCCCTGGTCGACTTCCCCAAATACACCGCAATCTCCGGTCCCAAGATATAGCCACGCCTGAATCTGTCGATGGCTTGAGGCTTAACCATCAATTGCGTACGCCGGCCTCGTTCGACAGCAGTGCTCCATAGCAGACCCAGTCGAACGAACGCGTATGCGCATTGTTCTTTGACGCCTAACAGCGCAGCAGCCTTGACTACCGACAGGCCGGGAAAGACCGGACTCTTGTTCTCAGCTCGGGCTTGTTGCCACGCTGCAAAATCTTGCGGCTTGAGTAACCACGCCCCTACCGCAACCGAGCCATTCTCAGCTGGGCCGTAAGCGCGAAGTTCACCTGCACGTATTGCCTGAACCAACTCGACCAACCCACCCCCCTTGGGCAGAGAATGCTTGGCCAAGTAGTTGATCGACACCAGGCTCTGGTCAGAGCTGGTAGGCAGCTTCTCATCAATCAATTCGTTGATCGAGCGGCAGTCAATCAGCCACCTTTCGCCTGGGCGCGGTTCTCCACCAAAGAACTGGAGGGTACCACCAGCTAGCAGCTGCCTAACCCGATTGCGACAGAGGCTTAGCAAAGTCGAGGTTTCTTTCATATCAGCCACGCCCTGGAGATGCTGCGAGATTGCCTTCAAATGATCCAGGTCCACGACCGTAAAGACTCGATCTTCATGGACCTTCTCCCGATAGGCGATTTGTCCCTCCTGATGAAGGCGTTTTATGACTGATACCCCGAGACCACAAGCTTCAGCAGCAGAATCGAACGACACCCAACGATGTCTCTCAATCGTCTCCTCACTCAAATTGCGATTTCGCTTCGCTAACGGTGCTTCCCACGCATGCTGCAGAAATGATTCGAACTCTCGACGAAGAAAGTCAAAACAAGAGTCATCCAGATCACGGTGGATGTCGTGGTATATCGGGCCGAACGATCTGCTGAGCGTCCAATGTTCGTTATCGGAATGGACTGCCTTGAGGCCACTCAGCAGTTCTCTGAATGCGAGAGGCCAGTTCATGAGAACCACGCCCGCCGCGTTTGCCATAAGCCGCGATATCTCTAGCGAACCCGAATCAGCAACCTTCAGCGGCTGGGTTCTTTCCGTAGGCAAACTTCTGACAGCGAGACGCGATGACAACTCGTGAAACTGTTCGTAGGTGAGGGCCGCCAATCCCGCGTCAGCTGGCAACGAGTCGGCGTAAAACCTATCTTCAAAGCCAGAGGTGAGCCAGGCGGCCGTATCACTCGCCGGCGCGATCTCAAAATTGGTCCCACTCAATGAGGTGCCACACGCTTGGCAACTATTCGCACTCATTGCGCTTGGATCGGTTTCCTTCAGACAGTTGGGGCACCGCCCGTGGAGTTCAGTGCCGTGGACAGAACACGTCGTAACCAGGGTCAAGCCCCAGCTTTCTCTCCAATAACCGGCTTCGCCCAAACAGATCGGACAGTAACGAGCGTGATGAGTCGTCCATAACTTGACCCCCTTGGGCCTTGGATCACGAAACTCAGCAGATACCGCAGGCCAGCTCAGTGGTCCTTCCATCATCTGCAGCCAGTCCGCAACATCGGTCTCGTCGGCTCGTGCAAAGGCGGTGAGCAGTTCCTTTCTGGGTAATCCGTTGGCTTTCGCCAGGCGCTGCAGGTACCCCAAAAGACTTTCGTCTTGGTGTGGTCGTGGGTTGATTAAAAGACCAAACATTCCTACACATCCATGAAATCGAAGACATAAAAATCAGGGGAGTAGAGCCGGGCCGATAAGCCCGGCCCTTGGCCGTCAGGTACTGCTCTCTTCGAACGTCTCAAACGGCTCCCGCTTCCCGAACAGAGGCTGGAAATTGAAGCTCGCACTGAAGGGGTTTCGATCCTCGGTGGCGTAGCTCCAAACCTCGTCTTCAAAAGCCTGGGCCAGCACAGGAAGTTCAATCCCGACAAGGTCCTGGACTTGAACCAGCCAAACAGCCCTGTCCACAATCTTGATGAGGTAGTCGATCAATCCATAGGAAGCCAGGTAGAAGCGTTTAATCATCGCTGGCTCTACAAAACTGATGGTTTGAACAGGCAGTTCGCCCTCGATTGCCTGCAACAACATCACGAAATGAAGAGACGTATTAGCGGAGAAGGTGAAGCGATCGTATGCCACCGTGGCCGAAAACCTGCGTCGCAGTTGCTCGTTTGCTAGCAGGAGATTTTCGGTGCGCTTCAGCCCAATCAGAACAAACGCGATACTGGTTTCATTCATCAGACTCTTGATCCAGTCTGCTGCCTCATACGCACCATTACGACGATAATCGACCAGGTGCTGCGCCTCATCGAGGACCAACATCTCCACGCCAAGGTTCTTCAGCAGCAGGACTACTCGCGCAAATTTAACCTCTGCCGAATGTCCTCGTGCCTCTGCGAAGGGATCCTTCAGCTCTGCCAAAATGGCTGCTGCCAGGTTCTTTTTGGTTGGAGACGAAGGCATCTCGACGAACAGAACTGTCCGCTTCTGTGGGTCATGGCTCTCCAATTCCTCCAATGACCGAATGTACTCCTTGACCAATGTGCTCTTGCCCACTCCGCTTGGACCTTGGATCAGCAACCCTTTACTTGCTCTGGTACGCCGACTATCGCCGTGGATATCGCCTAGTCGCGTCAACGCTCGCTCGACTTGAGGGCTGTGAATAAAACGATCGCGGAGCGTAAAGCTGTATTCACCATGCTCGTAGCATTCGTACAGATTGATGGCGTTCATGGCTTAGAACTCCCAGCAGGGCGACGAACCGAGACCTTGAAGGCTGCTGGCGGAATGTTAGGAATAGAGTCACCGGTCCATTCCACTTCAGCGAGTACCTTGGGTGGAGGCGTGCTTTCGGTCACTCGACCCTCCTTGTCGATTTTCGCTATGGCAGCTGCGCGTCGTTTTCTGAGCGTCTGCGAACGGCGGGCCTCGTCTGCATCTTCCATAATTTCCTGGTAGCACCTGTGCGTAGCCTCGAAGCTAGGCTGCTCATTATATTTTTCTCGCAGCGCTTTCTCGGCAGCCTTCCACACCTCCCTGCTCTTACCGGCCATTCGCTCATCTTTGGCGGGCACTTTGAAGAACAAGTTTCTGAAGCGGTCGTGAACCCAAACGTGCCCGGCTTCGTCTCGATAGCGGACGTTTACCTTTTCTCCGTCTGCCAAACGCATACGGAGCTCAGCAAGTTCCGTAGAGTGGTAGCCCACTTTGGCAACCTCGATGCCGTAATGGTGAACCTTCACCGAGGCCCGCTTGGCCAGAATGCACTCCAACGAGTCCAGGTCGACGGGAAGGCTGATGACATGGTTCGCCTCGCTAGTCCCCCAGACTTGAGCCGGTGTTCTGTTGTCCAGCCCCCGATGAGGAGTCTGGTGGTAACCATCGACGATCCATTTCACTACCACCGCCTCCAATTGAGGGAGCGTGAAACATGCATTCTTCTCCGAGTCGTAATCGCCACGCTGCTGGATATTCGAGAAGGTGGTACCCGGGAGGTTGTGGATAAGCCCCAGGTTCTGTGTGCTGAAAAAGCGTTCGACGGCACCTTTCCTTTGAGGGGCCCTTGAAGCGGGATACATGATCTCGATACCCAACTCGTTGAATCCCATGATGAGATCGCCCGCGTGAAATTCCGCTGCGTTGTCTGGGACTATTCGAGCCGGCAGCCCACGTGCCCACCATTCATTTCTCACTTTCGGAAAGCGCTTCAGCAATTCGGCTTTTGGACGGATTGAGCGTTCGATCACACGAAGCACGGTTTCCGTATTTGGCGCCGACAGGTGGAGCAAATATCCCATCACCATTCGAGAGAAGCGGTCGAGGACGATCGTCAGATAGGGGCGCCCAATGCACAGCCCCGAGGTTTCATCCACAAGCTGGACGTCCAACAAGGTGTGATCAATTTCCCAACGTTCCAAAATCTCATGGACACGTAGGACACCCGCCGCAACACGGTGCTTCTTGTCTGCTGCGTGTTTTCCGAGCCTCTCCTTATCCACAAGGTACGGATCCAGCTTGGCGATGTACCTTCGGACAGTCATTCCGCTTGGGATCTTGAGCTGATCCGAAGGCAAACGACTTTTGTTCCTCTCTTTTATCTGATCCTCGAATTCTGAAACGACCACGCTGACCGCTGGAATCGTATCCTGCAGGTAGGTTTTATTAATCACCCCTTCAAGAATAACTTCGAGCTCTCCCTGTATCGCGGCAGCCCGACCCTTTTTGGCATGCTGAGGGATAAGCTTTACTACGTTCTGGCCAATGTATTTGGCTGCCCAACGTCGAATAGTGGAAACCGAGGGTGCGCACGCATCCCCAATCTTTTTGGCGATATCTCTAAGCTTCTTGATCATGTCTTCGTCACCCGGTAGCTTGTATTTACCGCGCTTAGTTAGGTCGTCCAGATACTTGCGTCGACGCAATGCCTCATCTCCATGTTTTTTGGGGAAGCATGAAATATCTGGAGGGACGTTCCGCACATACGGAACCCTCCCAAGGTATGGCTGATCAGCGGAGATCTCGATCTCGCGCTTCTCGTAGGCCTCATAGAACTCCTTCTCGGATAGCTTCGTGGGCTCACCAAGCTCATCGAAAAAGAGCAGCTTCCGGTCAATAAGCCTCTTCTCAAGCACCATCAGTACGCCACGAACGATGACGACCAATTTCACCCTAAGGGAAAAGGTTTGCATGACGGTGCCCCCCTTGCAGGAAGACCGGGGAGTCAGTGTCAATTGACCTATCAAGGTCAATGCCCACCACCCCAAGGCCTAACAAGCGCCAGGCTTTCCCCTCACCAACCACGTAGAGCAGATCTGCAACGGTCATAGGCGGCCATTCGTTGAAGGTCGCCATTACCTCCTCCAACGCCTGATGCGAAAGCTCTGGACCGCGCCGGTGATACATCAGCCTTCTAAGATTGGTAGCCAGGGGTTCAGCTTCAATTAACTTTTCAGTGATCACCGAAAAGTTACGGGCAGTGGCGTTGAAGTAGCGCTCAGCGGCATCCAGTCGCTGCCTGACGCTGGCAATCTTCAGTCGGTCGTGAGGCTTCACTTCAAACCACCACTCGCGCCCATCCGCGAGGAAAACCTGTACGTCTGGGTAATATTTGAAGTAGCCCTGGAGCGATGGAACACGTTCCTCACTGGGCTGCGGGACGTAGCCGATGACCGCAGGAGACAGCTCAAGAAGCCGAAAAAGAGCGCCTTCGAGCTGGGACTCCCAGGGCACAGGCTTTTTATTTTTGAGCGATGGGAAGTAGCCGCGGTAATGGTTGGACCGCCGCGTGACCACCTTTCGTACTGTCATGAAACACCTCCGAAAATCTCGAAACGAGCGCCGACGCTGCGCCAAAAAATCAAGGCGCAGGGCGGGCGAAGTGAGGCCTTTCGACAGGCAACACTGTGCCGTCGAGTAACCTCGCTAAGGTCGAAAAAATGGGAGAGGATTGACAGTCGCTTCGAAAAAGCAGACATTGCGGGTTCTGAGGACGCAAGTCTGCTTCGCTAAGCGCGGTCAGTCCTCTCGGGATTGATCGCGTTTTTCTACATTTTCAGGTCTCCTTTTCTCTCATTGGTCATGACTCTCATGACTGATCAGAATCTAAAGCAATCGGCTTGCTCTCTTTATTTCTAAACGGCCACTTCGTGATCGCTGGAGCAATTTGGATCAGGTCTGAAGCTCTCGCTTCAAACAGCTGATTTGGCTGAAAATCTTCAGTGCAAAGCGGAAAAGTTGGTCATAGATCTTATTCCAACATCCCTTCGAAATCTACAAAAAATCCAAAATGGCAACTTCCACCAAATTCCATTTCCATACTAAATTGTTCAAATTAATACTTAACACGTACGCTTAATTAACTATTAAGGTGTTCAAATATTAGTTTTAAAGTCCTCTCAATCTCTCTGCTGCTCAGATCCGCCCGCCGACCCTCTCAGCACTTCCAGCGCCCCATCAAATCACTTCCTCAAATCCCCCCATCTGCATCATTTTCCAATGAGCGGAGTAGGGCGCCCCGGCAGGAATTCCAGGCAAAAAAAAGCCCGCGAAGGCGGGCTTGATGGTGACCGACAGGGGCCATGGTTGAAGCCCGGCCGGTCATCTATTTGTGAAAGCGTGCAGCTTTTCTGTGAACCTACACTGGATCAGAAGTCCAGGTTGGACACTGCCAGTGCGTTGCTCTCGATGAATTCACGACGTGGTTCTACAGCGTCGCCCATCAAGGTGTTGAAGATCTGATCGGCGCCGATCGCGTCTTCGATGGTAACTTTCAGCATGCGACGCACGCTTGGGTCCATCGTGGTTTCCCAGAGCTGATCCGGGTTCATTTCACCCAGACCTTTGTAGCGCTGGATGGTGTGACGCTTGGTGCTTTCAGCCATCAACCAGTCCAGGGCTTCCTTGAACTCGGTCACTTGCTTGCGACGTTCGCCACGCTGGATGTACGCGCCTTCGTCCAGCAGGGTGCTCAGTTGAGCGCCCAGGGTCACAACGGTTTTGTAGTCGTTGCTGCCGAAGAAATCGCGGTTGAAGGTGATAAAGGTCGAGTGGCCGTGGGAGATCAGTTCCACCTCAGGCAACCAGACATTACGCTCACGGTCTTCACGCAGGCTGGCTTTGTAAACCAGACCCGATTTTTCAACCAGACGCAGACGCTCTTCAAACTTGGCCATCCAGTCCTGCATGGCCGCGTGGTCGCCCAACTGCTCCAGGCTAACGGCTGGCAGGTAGATGAAGTGCTCGGTCAGCTCCTGTGGGTACAGGCGCGACAAACGCTTGAGGGTCTTCATCACCATGCGGAAGTCGTACACCAGACGCTCCAGCGCCTCACCGGAGATGCCTGGGGCGTCTTCGTTCAGGTGCAGGCTGGCATCTTCAAGAGCCGACTGGGTCATGTACTCTTCCATGGCCTCGTCGTCTTTGATGTACTGCTCTTGCTTGCCCTTTTTAACTTTGTACAACGGCGGCTGAGCGATGTAGATGTAGCCACGCTCGATCAGCTCCGGCAACTGACGGAAGAAGAAGGTCAGCAGCAGGGTACGGATGTGCGAACCGTCGACGTCAGCATCGGTCATGATGATGATGTTGTGATAGCGCAGCTTGTCGATGTTGTACTCTTCGCGGCCGATGCCGCAGCCCAGCGCAGTGATCAAGGTGCCAACTTCTTGCGAAGAGATCATCTTGTCGAATCGAGCTTTCTCGACGTTGAGGATTTTACCTTTCAACGGCAGGATGGCCTGGGTGCGACGGTTGCGTCCCTGCTTGGCGGAGCCGCCAGCAGAGTCACCTTCCACCAGGTACAGTTCGGACAATGCCGGGTCTTTTTCCTGGCAGTCGGCCAGCTTGCCCGGCAAGCCTGCGATATCCAATGCGCCTTTACGACGGGTCATCTCACGGGCTTTACGCGCCGCTTCACGAGCGCGGGCAGCGTCGATCATCTTGCCGACGATCAGCTTGGCTTCGTTCGGGTGTTCCAGCAGGAAGTCGGAGAAGAACTTGCCCATTTCCTGTTCAACAGCGGTCTTCACTTCGGAAGACACCAGCTTGTCTTTGGTCTGGGAGCTGAACTTCGGATCCGGTACTTTCACCGAGATGATTGCAGTCAGGCCTTCACGCGCGTCATCACCAGTGGTGGCAACCTTGTGCTTTTTGGCCAGGCCTTCAGCTTCGATATACGTGTTGAGGTTACGCGTCAGGGCTGAGCGGAAGCCCACCAGGTGCGTACCACCATCGCGCTGTGGAATGTTATTGGTGAAGCACAACAAGTTCTCGTTGAAGCTGTCGTTCCACTGCAGGGCGATTTCTACACCGATGCCGTCTTCACGCTGAACATTGAAGTGGAACACCTGGTTAACAGGGTTCTTGTTGGTGTTCAGGTAATCAACGAATGCACGCAGGCCGCCTTCGTACTTGAACAGCTCTTCCTTGCCGCTGCGCTCGTCCTTGAGGACGATACCTACACCGGAGTTGAGGAAGGACAGTTCACGAATCCGCTTGGCCAGGATGTCCCAGCTGAAGTGGATGTTCTTGAAGGTTTCAGCCGAAGGCTTGAAGTGGATCTGCGTACCCGTGGTTTCGCTTTCACCCACAATAGCCATAGGCGCCTGAGGAACACCGTGGACGTAGGTCTGTTCCCAGATCTTGCCGCTGCGACGTACCGTCAGGACCAGCAGTTCGGACAAGGCGTTTACCACCGAAACACCTACACCGTGCAAGCCGCCGGATACTTTGTAGGAGTTGTCATCGAACTTACCGCCGGCGTGCAGCACGGTCATGATGACCTCGGCTGCAGATACGCCTTCTTCTTTATGCACGTCCACCGGAATACCGCGGCCGTTGTCGCGCACGGTGATGGACTCGTCCGGGTGGATCGTGATGGTGATGTCGTCGCAATGGCCAGCCAGCGCTTCGTCGATGGAGTTGTCGACTACTTCGAACACCATATGGTGCAGACCGCTGCCATCGTCAGTATCACCAATGTACATACCGGGACGTTTGCGTACGGCATCAAGGCCTTTCAGCACTTTAATGCTCGTTGAGTCGTACGTGTTTTCTTCGCTCAATGCCTTCACTCCCGATGGTCGTGGGTCTGGGTGATACAGCCCTGTTCCACGTGGAACAGGGCAACTGGCGTTTCCGTCTGCCAGCCTTCCCTCAATAATTCGTGGTCTACACAGGTAATGAATACCTGGCAGCGTAAGTCTTCCAACAAGCGACACAGTGCATTGCGATGCTGCTCGTCCAGCTCGGACGGCAAGTCATCCACCAGATAAATACATTGGCCTCGCCGGGCCTGGCTGACCAAGTGCCCTTGGGCAATGCGCAGCGCGCAGACCACCAACTTCTGCTGCCCCCGCGACAAGATATCGGCGGCGTTGTTTGCACCCAGCTTAAGCCGCAAATCAGCACGTTGTGGCCCTGCCTGGGTATGACCCATTTGCTGGTCCCGGTGGACAGACGCGGCGAGTACAGCACTCAGCTCACGGTCTTTGTCCCAACCACGGTAATAGCTCAGCGTTAACCCTTCGAGATCAAGCAACTCGCTCAGGGTCTGCTCAAAGACTGGTTTCAAGGCTTTGATATAGGCGCGGCGGTATTCATCAATTTCAGCACTGGCCAGGCACAGTTCCCGGTCCCAGGCCGCTTGCGAAACGGCGTCAAGTGTACCATGCCGCAGCCATGAGTTCCGCTGCCGCAGGGCCTTCTGTAGCCGCTGCCAGGTCGACATGAACCGCGGCTCGACATGAAACACGCCCCAGTCGAGAAACTGCCTGCGGATCTTGGGGGCCCCTTCAAGGAGACGGAAGCTGTCCGGGTTGATCAATTGCAGCGGCAGGATCTCGGCCAGTTGCGCAGCACTGCGCGCATTCTGGCCGTCGATACGGATCTGGAACTCCCCCTGGCGATCCCGCGAGATCCCCAGCGCACTGTGCCCGCCTTCAGCCAGTTCGACCTGACCAAACACTGTACAGCTCTGCTGCTCGTGCTGAATCACGGGGTTGAGCCGCACACTGCGAAACGAACGCGCCAGCCCCAGTAGATGGACAGCTTCCAGCACGCTGGTTTTTCCGCTGCCGTTGGCGCCGTACAGGATATTGATGCGGGGGGAAGGGGAGAAGGTCACCGGGTGCAGGTTACGCACCCCGGTGACTGTGACACGGCTGAGGGACATCTAGCGTGGGCTGTGCATAAGTTACAGGCGCATCGGCATGACAACGTAAGCCGAGTCGTCGTTATCCGACTCCTGGACCAGGGCGCTGCTGTTGGAGTCCGACAGGATCAGACGCACTTGTTCAGTGGTCATGACGCCCAGCACGTCCAGCAGGTAGCTCACGTTGAAGCCGATTTCCAGCGAGCCGCCGTTGTAGTCGACGCCCACTTCTTCTTCCGCTTCTTCCTGCTCCGGGTTGTTGGCCTGGATTTTAAGCTGGCCATTGGCCAGTTGCAGGCGAATACCACGGTACTTCTCGTTGGACAGGATCGCGGTACGGCTGAATGCTTCACGCAGTGCCTGACGGTCACCGATCACCACCTTGTCACCGCCTTTAGGCAGCACGCGCTCGTAGTCCGGGAACTTGCCGTCTACCAGCTTGGAGGTAAAAGTGAATTCGCCAGTGGTGGCACGGATATGGTGTGCGCCCAGAACGATGCTCACTTCGCCGTCCGGCTCGGTCAGCAGGCGCGCCAGCTCAAGGATGCCCTTGCGCGGCACAATCACTTGATGACGGTCGGGCTGGCCGATATCGGCTTTCATCGAGCACATGGCCAGACGGTGACCGTCGGTCGCCACGGCGCGGATGATACCGGCCGATACTTCCAGCAGCATGCCGTTGAGGTAGTAACGAACGTCCTGTTGCGCCATCGCAAAGCTGGTGCGCTCGATCAAGCGACGCAGTTTGCTTTGCTGCAGGCTGCAGGTCAGCGAGCCCGGGCCTTCTTCAACCGTCGGGAAATCGTTGGCTGGCAGGGTAGACAGGGTAAAGCGGCTACGGCCTGCCTTGACGACCAGTTTGTTGTCATCGAGTTTGATATCGATCAGGGCATCGTTGGGCAGGCTTTTGCAGATATCCATCAGCTTGCGCGCAGGCACAGTGATTTCGCCTGGTTCGGCCGGCTCTTCAAGTTGCACACGACCAACCAGCTCGACCTCAAGGTCGGTACCGGTCAGCGACAGTTGCTGGCCTTCGACAACCAACAGCACGTTGGACAATACCGGCAAGGTCTGGCGGCGTTCAACTACGCCGGCGACCAGTTGCAGGGGTTTCAACAGGGCTTCGCGTTGAATGGTGAAATGCATGGTCTAGTCCCTTGCCTTAATAAGCTGCGCTGGTGTCATCAGGTTGTCAGAGTTCGCAGCAGGTTCTTGTAGTCCTCACGGATGTCCGCGTCGGATTCCTTGAGCTCGTTGATCTTGCGGCATGCGTGCAAGACCGTGGTGTGGTCGCGACCGCCAAACACGTCGCCGATTTCCGGCAAGCTGTGGTTGGTCAGTTCTTTGGACAGGGCCATCGCGACCTGGCGTGGTCGGGCAACCGAGCGCGAGCGGCGCTTGGACAGCAAGTCCGAAATCTTGATCTTGTAGTACTCGGCCACCGTGCGCTGGATGTTATCCACAGAGACGAGTTTGTCTTGCAGCGCCAGCAAGTCCTTCAGCGACTCGCGAATCAACTCGATGGTGATGTCGCGGCCCATAAAGTGCGAGTGGGCAATAACGCGCTTGAGCGCGCCTTCGAGCTCACGCACGTTGGAGCGAATACGCTGGGCGATAAAGAAGGCTGCATCGTGGGGCAGGTCAACTTTGGCCTGATCGGCCTTCTTCATCAGGATCGCTACGCGGGTCTCAAGCTCCGGCGGTTCGACGGCAACCGTCAAGCCCCAGCCAAAACGCGACTTGAGACGCTCTTCGAGGCCTTCGATCTCTTTAGGGTAGCGGTCACTGGTCAGAATCACTTGCTGACCACCTTCAAGCAGGGCGTTGAAGGTGTGGAAGAACTCTTCCTGGGACCGTTCCTTGCGCGCAAAGAATTGAATGTCATCGATCAGCAAGGCATCCACCGAACGGTAGAAGCGCTTGAACTCGTTGATGGCATTGAGCTGCAGGGCTTTGACCATATCCGCTACAAAACGCTCGGAATGCAGGTACACGACCTTGGCATTCGGGTTTTTCTTCAGCAGGTGGTTACCCACCGCGTGCATCAAGTGAGTCTTACCCAGACCTACGCCGCCATAAAGGAAGAGCGGGTTGTAACCGTGCTTGGGGTTGTCTGCCACCTGCCACGCCGCAGCGCGAGCCAGTTGGTTGGACTTGCCCTCAACGAAGTTTTCGAAGGTAAAGGTGCGGTTCAGGTAGCTGGTGTGCTTGAGCGCACCTTCAACCTGGACGGTGCGCTGCTCGGCACGCACAGGCGCTTGCTGCGAGCTGGCGCCGGCCATCGGGTCGAAGCTGGCGCGCGAAGGCTCTTCACTGGCGGCCTCGGCCTGCTTTGGAGCAGGGGCGGGCGCCGCTGTAGCCGTTGGCGCAGGAGCGCTCGGCGCCGGGGCCTGTTGGGAGGCCGCTGCAGCCAGAGGCGCATTGGGCGCAGCACGAGGCGCCGAGCTGCGTTTGCTGCCTATTAACAAGGACAACGCTGGCGCCATGCCATTGCTGTGCTCATTAAGCAGTTCAAGCAAACGGCTCAAGTACTTTTCGTTGACCCAGTCGAGAACGAATCGGTTGGGTGCATACACACGCAACTCGTCGCCTTCGGCTTCGACCTGTAGTGGACGGATCCAGGTGTTGAATTGCTGGGCAGGCAGCTCATCGCGCAAAAGCTCCACGCACTGCTGCCAAAGTTCCACTGACACGGATATCCCCTAAGTTGAAAGCCGGTGAGGCAAAAACAGGCGCCATTGTAGCGACCGCGGTCCCACTTATCCACATGTAGCTGTGCGGCATATAGGGGGTTAACCGGGTTTTTGCTGTGAACAAAGCGACAAATGGTATGTGCATAAGGTCTGTGGATAAGCGGGCCTGAGCTCGTTGCACAAGTGGGGGTAAAACTCTGTGCATAACCAGCCTGTGGATAAAGAGCCCTTTCATGCACAGCTTATCCGCGTGCGCAGCACAGGCAAAGCACCGCTTGTGGACAACCTTTCTGATCTCTGAAAACCTTGCTGTACAAGGGCTGTATAGAGTTATCCACAGAGAACGGGCTCTGTAAGAGTAGTAAGTTCTTTAAAAAAGCTTTAAATACTTCGTTTTTTTATTTCTATAGTTGGCAGGCACCCGAGAGGTGCAAAACGGCAAACATCTATTTAGCAGTAAACGTTGGTTGGAAATTGACCTATCGGCTTGCATTCTCTAGAATCGCCGGTCTCTTAAAACGGGGGCCATTCCGGCCCGTTGTGGACGAACCAGGTAGCACGACATGAAACGTACTTTCCAACCAAGCACTATCAAACGCGCCCGCACTCACGGTTTCCGTGCTCGCATGGCTACTAAAAACGGCCGTGCAGTCCTGTCGCGTCGCCGCGCCAAAGGCCGTGCACGTCTGGCAGTTTGATAATCAGACAATGGTGGTGAGTCAGGACTTCAGTCGGGAAAAGCGGTTACTCACTCCCCGACATTTCAAGGCAGTCTTTGACTCCCCCACCGGCAAGGTTCCGGGGAAAAATCTCCTGCTCCTTGCGCGTAGCAACGATCTTGATCACCCCCGCCTGGGGTTAGTGATCGGGAAAAAGAGCGTAAAGCTCTCCGTTGAGCGCAATCGCCTTAAGCGTTTGATGCGTGAATCGTTTCGTCTCCACCAGGATTTACTGGTTGGTTGGGATATCGTTATCGTCGCGCGCAAAGGTTTGGGTGACGTAGAGAACCCCGAATTGATTCAGCATTTCGGCAAACTCTGGAAGCGTCTGGCCCGTAACACGCCAGTTCCAGCGGTTAAAACCGAAACTGTAGGGGTAGGCAGTCCTGATGCGTAAACTGGCACTCGTTCCGATCCAGTTTTATCGCTATGCCATTAGTCCTTTGATGGCCAGCCACTGCCGTTTCTACCCCAGTTGTTCCTGCTACGCGTTGGAAGCCATCGAAAATCATGGCCTTCTGCGCGGCGGCTGGCTGACCTTTCGTCGTTTAGGTCGCTGTCACCCGTGGAATCCCGGTGGTTACGACCCGGTTCCGCCTATCCCTACCTCCCGTTCTTCTTGATGGCCGAGTAATCATGGATATTAAACGCACGATCCTGATCGTCGCTCTCGCAGTCGTGTCCTACGTTATGGTTCTGAAATGGAACCAGGACTACGGCCAAGCTGCCCTGCCGACTCAGAATGTTGCCGCCAGCACCACCGCGCCGGCTTTGCCCGACACGGTTTCAGGTAACAACGCTTCGAACAGTGCCGATGTACCCAGCGCCAATACTGATACCAGCACACCGACTGAAACCCCGGTGGCTGCAAGCAAAGACCTCATCCATGTAAAAACGGATGTTCTGGATATCGCGATTGATCCACAGGGTGGTGACATTGCCCAGCTGCGTCTGCCGCTGTACCCACGTCGCCAGGATCACCCGGATGTTCCTTTCCAGTTGTTCGATAACGGCAACGAACGCACCTATCTGGCACAAAGTGGCCTGACAGGCGTTGATGGCCCGGACGCCCGTCCGTCAGGTCGTCCTGTTTTCAGCACTGAGAAAAAGACCTACGAACTGGCCCCAGGCCAGGATCAACTGGTTGTTGACCTGAAATTCAGCGAAAACGGCATCAACTACATCAAGCGCTTCACGCTCAAGCGTGGTCTGTACGATGTACAAGTCAGCTATCTGATTGATAACGAGAGCGGCAAGCCGTGGAACGGCAACCTGTTCGCGCAATTGAAGCGTGATGCCAGCTCCGATCCTTCTTCCAGCACCGCCACCGGCACTGCGACTTACCTGGGCGCTGCCCTGTGGACAAGTGCAGAGCCGTACAAAAAAGTGTCGATGAAAGATATCGACAAGGCTCAGCTGAAAGAAACCGTACAAGGCGGCTGGGTTGCCTGGTTGCAGCACTACTTTGTGACCGCGTGGATCCCTCAGAAAGGCGATAACAACGTCGTTCAGACCCGCAAAGACAACCAGGGCAACTACATCATCGGTTTCACTGGCCCAACCTTGACCGTTGAGCCGGGCAAAACCGCTGAAACCAGCGCTACCCTGTACGCTGGTCCGAAAAGCCAGGGTGTACTCAAAGAGTTGTCCCCAGGCCTGGAACTGACAGTCGACTACGGCATCCTGTGGTTCATTGCCCAGCCTATTTTCTGGCTGCTGCAACATATCCACAGCCTGGTCGGTAACTGGGGTTGGTCGATCATCTTCCTGACCATGCTGATTAAAGGGATCTTCTTCCCTCTGTCGGCCGCCAGCTACAAGTCGATGGCCCGCATGCGCGCTGTGGCACCAAAACTGGCCGCTCTGAAAGAGCAGTTCGGTGATGACCGCCAGAAAATGTCGCAAGCGATGATGGAGCTGTACAAGAAAGAGAAGATCAATCCACTGGGTGGCTGCTTGCCGATCCTGGTGCAGATGCCGGTCTTCCTGTCCTTGTACTGGGTACTTCTGGAAAGTGTTGAAATGCGCCAGGCGCCGTTCATGCTCTGGATTACCGACCTGTCGATCAAGGACCCGTTCTTCATCCTGCCGATCATCATGGGCGCAACCATGTTCATCCAGCAGCGTCTGAACCCGACTCCGCCGGACCCGATGCAGGCCAAGGTGATGAAGCTGATGCCAATCATCTTCACCTTCTTCTTCCTGTGGTTCCCGGCTGGTCTGGTGCTGTACTGGGTTGTGAACAACTGCCTGTCCATCGCTCAACAGTGGTACATCACGCGTAAAGTCGAAGCGGCTACCAAAAAAGTCGCTGAGTAACTTACTCTGATAAGCACCACTCAAAACGCCCCCTAGTGGGGCGTTTTGCTATCCGTCACTTTTGTTTTGAGGCCTGTTTATGAGTGTTCCGGCTGAGACTATTGCCGCAGTAGCGACCGCCCAAGGCCGAGGTGGTGTGGGGATCGTACGTATTTCCGGGCCGCTCGCCCGTGTTGCGGCCAAAGCGTTCAGTGAACGCGAACTGAAACCGCGCTATGCCCATTACGGCCCTTTTTACGGCGAAAACCGTGAAGTGCTCGATGAAGGCATTGCGCTGTATTTCCCGGGCCCGAACTCCTTTACCGGCGAAGACGTGCTTGAACTGCAGGGCCACGGCGGCCCGATCGTTCTCGACATGCTGCTGCAGCGCTGCATCCAGCTGGGCTGCCGACTGGCACGCCCCGGGGAATTCAGCGAGCGGGCATTTTTGAATGACAAGCTCGACCTGGCCCAGGCCGAGGCGATTGCCGACCTGATCGAGGCAAGTTCTGCACAGGCTGCGCGTAATGCATTGCGCTCCCTGCAGGGGGCTTTCTCTCAACGTGTGCATAACTTGACCGAGCAATTGATCAGTTTGCGCATCTATGTGGAAGCGGCGATTGATTTCCCGGAAGAAGAAATCGACTTTTTGGCCGATGGCCATGTGCTCGGTATGCTCGACAAGGTGCGCGAAGAGTTATCCACAGTTCAGCGCGAAGCCGGGCAGGGGGCCTTGCTGCGCGACGGCATGACCGTGGTGATTGCCGGGCGGCCCAATGCTGGCAAGTCGAGCCTGCTCAATGCCCTGGCCGGTCGTGAAGCGGCAATCGTGACCGAGATCGCCGGTACCACCCGTGATGTGTTGCGCGAACATATCCACATCGATGGCATGCCGTTGCACGTGGTTGACACTGCCGGCCTGCGCGACACCGACGATCATGTGGAAAAAATCGGCGTGCAGCGGGCACTCAAAGCCATTGGCGAGGCTGATCGGGTGTTACTGGTGGTCGATGCCACGGCGCCGGAAGCGGATGACCCGTTTGCCCTGTGGCCAGAGTTTCTGGAACAGCGCCCGGATCCGGCGAAAGTGACCTTGATCCGCAACAAGGCGGATCTGAGCGGTGAGAACATTGCCCTGGAAGTCAGCGAAGATGGCCACGTCACCATCAGCCTGAGTGCCAGATCCACAGAGGGGCTGGACTTGCTGCGCGAACACCTTAAAGCCTGCATGGGCTATGAGCAGACCTCGGAGAGCAGCTTCAGCGCACGCCGACGCCATCTGGAGGCACTGCAGCACGCCAGCCATGCACTTGAGCACGGCAGGGCACAACTGACCCTGGCGGGTGCAGGGGAGCTGCTGGCCGAAGATTTGCGTCAGGCGCAACATTCCCTTGGCGAAATTACCGGGGCGTTCAGCTCGGATGACCTGCTGGGGCGGATTTTCTCGAGCTTTTGTATCGGTAAATAACCCCTCAACCTTGTGGGAGCGGGCTTGCTAGCGATTGGATCGCCGTGGTGTGACAGGTACACCGCGTCACTGCCATCGCGAGCAAGCCCGCGCCTACAAGTCTTGCACTATACTTTTGCGGTACACATTCACACGAGGTATTAGTCCAATGCGCAATTGATGCCGCCGCGATGCTTGCGGCCAGTTCTTCATTCCCCTGCAACAGGGGGTAGATCTGTGCATCTTTGGAGTGCGTATGGCTCTCGTGACCTGTGTGACGCTGGAAAGCGTTTCTTATCATCTGCCTGGTGGCAGTTGCCTGTTTTCTGATCTTGATCTGCACCTCGACCAACGCCGCACCGGCCTGGTGGGTAGAAATGGTGTGGGTAAAAGCATATTGGCGCAGCTGATCGCCGGAGATATTGCCCCCTCAAGAGGCCGCTGCATTCGCAACGGCTCTGTGCATTACTTGGCTCAGCAAATCAGTCCGGATCCCGAACAGACCGTTGCCTGCCTCGCCGGTGTGCAACCCATCCTTGCCGCGCTTGAGCGCATAGAGCAAGGCAGCAGCGCGCAAGCGGACTTTGACTGCGTCGGTGATCGCTGGGCTATCCGCCAGCAATTGCACGATCAACTGGGGCACAACAACCTTTCACACCTGACGCCCTCCACACCCGCCTCAAGCCTGAGCGGTGGCGAAGCCATGCGCGTGGCACTGATGGGCGCCTTTATGGCTGAAGCCGACCTGCTGATCCTGGATGAACCGACTAATCATCTGGATCGACAACACCGCAGGGCCCTTCATGAACAGTTAGAGCGGTGGCCCAACGGCTTGCTGGTCATCAGCCATGATCGCGATTTGCTCGAACGGATGGAGCGCATCCTTGAGCTGTCATCCTTGGGGCTCACCGGCTATGGCGGTGGTTACTCGTTTTATGCACAGGCCAGGGCCCAGCAAGGGGAAGCAGCGCAACATCAACTGGCCGTGGCCAGGCTTGAGCGCAAGCGGCAGGAACAGGTATTGCGTGAGCAAAGGGAAAGCCTTGAGCGCAGACAATCGCGGGGTAACAAGCAGGCCAGCGAGGCCAATCAGGCAAAAATCCTGCTGGGACGTCAAAAGCAGCGTAGCCAGGCCAGCAGCGGCAAACTGCGCATGCAACAGGATGCAGCGCGTGAGCTGCTGGATACTCAAGTCCGCCTGGCCGCGAACCGGGTTGAAGAGCAGCAGGCTATCTTTGTCCACCCACCTCAAGATTGTTTGAGTACACCGGCGCAAATTGCAGAATTGATTAATGCGCGCCTGCCCCAGGGTGCAGAACATTTGCGCGCCATCGATCTAACCCTTGCCCGTGGCCAGCGCGTGGCTTTGCTGGGACCGAACGGTTGCGGCAAATCGACATTGCTCAGGGTGCTGGCCGGGCAACTGCCGGTTGTTTCGGGCCGCGCACATACCTTCGTCAGCACCGCTTATCTGGATCAGAACCTGGGGATATTGGCAGCGGATCGCTCAGTTCTTGATCAATTGCAGTCTCTCAACCGGCAACTGAATGAAGGTCAATTGCGTACCCGGCTGGCGCAATTGGGCCTCAATGCCGATCAGGTCTGCCTGCCATGCGGGGAACTCAGTGGTGGCGAACGATTGAAAGCCGCGATGGCCTGCGTGTTTTATGCCCAGGTGCCACCACCGCTGCTGTTACTCGATGAACCCGCCAATCATCTGGATTTGCCTTCGATTCTGGCACTGCAAAGCATGCTCAATCAGTACCGGGGAACGCTGGTGGTCACTTCTCACGATGAGCTGTTTATCACGGCAATCGGAATGACCCACAAGCTCCAGGCATCACCCACAGGCTGGCTGAAAACAGCTGTGTAAGCCTGCCGGCCTCTACCGTTTATCACTTTAATCACCGACCGATCATCCGACCGCTTGCTGGAATGCGCCTGCAAGCGGTTTTCGGCTGCCTGTTTATGGGCCCTGAAACGTTCAAACAAGGGAATAAGCCCTGTGCATAACTGCCCTTCAGATCAGTGGGTAAGTAGGCCTTAAAACTGAAGACAACCACCCCTGTGGATAAGCACCTGTTTTACCCACAGGCTTAAAGCACTTATCCCAACCCCTCATCGGTGCATAACCACAGACTTTTGATTCTCTGTACAGTAGATAGAATATGGTCTGTAGCAATCTATCCACAGAAAGGTGCCTCAGTAGAAATAAACATAAAAACAAAGCTTTATAAATTTCTTCTCTATTTATTTATCTATCTTGCCCTTATCCACAGCTGGTTAAATTTTGTGCAAAGGGTTCTTTAAGAAGGGCGAAGTCCCTATACTTCGCGGTCTATCCAAAAAACCCCTAGTAACAGGCACGAGGTGCGTGGTGAATTTCCCTTCCCGTTTTGCAGTGATCGTCATCGGCGGCGGTCACGCCGGAACCGAGGCTGCACTTGCTTCAGCACGCATGGGCGTAAAAACCCTGCTGTTGACCCACAACGTGGAAACCCTCGGGCAAATGAGCTGCAATCCTGCAATTGGCGGGATTGGTAAAAGCCATCTGGTTAAAGAAATCGATGCCCTTGGCGGCGCGATGGCGATTGCCACCGATAAAGGCGGCATTCAGTTCCGCGTACTCAATGGCCGTAAAGGCCCGGCAGTGCGGGCAACCCGCGCACAGGCCGACCGCATCCTGTACAAGGCGGCCGTACGCGAAATTCTGGAAAACCAGCCCAACCTGTGGATATTTCAACAGGCCGCTGATGACCTGATCGTTGAACAGGATCAAGTGCGTGGCGTAGTGACCCAAATGGGCCTGCGTTTCATGGCTGATGCCGTGGTTTTGACAACAGGCACCTTCCTCGGTGGACTTATCCACATCGGGATGCAGAATTACTCGGGCGGCCGCGCCGGTGATCCACCTTCGATCGCCTTGGCACACCGTCTGCGTGAACTGCCATTGCGAGTGGGCCGCCTGAAAACCGGTACGCCACCGCGTATCGATGGCCGCTCTGTGGATTTCTCGGTCATGACCGAGCAACCGGGCGATACCCCGATTCCCGTGATGTCGTTCATGGGCAACAAGGAACAGCACCCGGCCCAGGTCAGCTGCTGGATTACCCATACCAACGCACGGACACACGAAATCATCGCGTCCAACCTTGATCGTTCGCCGATGTATTCCGGTGTGATCGAAGGTATAGGCCCGCGTTATTGCCCGTCGATCGAAGACAAGATCCATCGCTTTGCCGACAAGGAAAGCCATCAGGTCTTTATCGAGCCGGAAGGTTTGACCACCCACGAGCTGTACCCGAACGGGATTTCCACCTCCTTGCCGTTCGATGTGCAAATCCAGATCGTGCAATCGATTCGCGGCATGGAAAACGCCCATATCGTGCGTCCGGGCTACGCCATCGAGTACGACTACTTCGACCCGCGTGACCTCAAGTACAGCCTCGAAACCAAAGTTATCGGCGGCTTGTTCTTTGCCGGGCAAATCAATGGCACCACCGGCTACGAAGAGGCCGGTGCGCAAGGTTTGCTGGCTGGCGCCAACGCTGCATTGCTCGCACAGGGCAAGGAAAGCTGGTGCCCGCGTCGTGATGAAGCGTACATCGGGGTGCTGGTCGACGACCTGATTACCCTGGGTACTCAAGAACCGTACCGGATGTTCACTTCCCGCGCCGAATACCGCCTGATCCTGCGCGAAGACAACGCTGACATGCGTTTGACCGAAAAAGGCCGCGAACTGGGCCTGGTCGACGACGCCCGTTGGGCGGCTTTCTGCACCAAACGCGAAAGCATCGCGCAGGAAGAGCAGCGCCTCAAAAGCACTTGGGTTCGCCCGGGTACCGAGCAGGGTGATGCCATTGCAGCCAAGTTCGGCACGCCGCTGACCCATGAATACAATTTGCTCAACCTGCTGACCCGCCCCGAAATCGATTACGCCGGTCTGGTTGAAGTGACCGGGCAGGGCGCAGAAGATCCGCTGGTTGCCGAGCAGGTTGAAATCAAGACCAAGTACGCCGGTTATATCGATCGTCAACAGGACGAAATTGCTCGTCTGCGTGCCAGTGAAAACACCAAGCTGCCTGTGGATATCGATTACACGACCATCTCCGGTCTGTCGAAAGAGATCCAGAGCAAGCTGGGCGCTACCCGTCCCGAGACCCTGGGCCAGGCTTCGCGTATCCCGGGTGTGACCCCCGCGGCGATTTCCCTGTTGATGATTCACCTGAAAAAGCGCGGCGCTGGCCGCACGTTGGAGCAAAACGCTTGAGTTCGCTGGTAACCGCACAACACGCCGAAGAGTTATCCACAGGGGCACGCCAGCTGGGCGTTGCACTGACCGAAAGCCAGCATCAGCAATTGCTGGGTTATCTGGCCCTGTTGATCAAATGGAACAAGGCCTACAACCTCACGGCTGTGCGTAACCCGGACGAAATGGTGTCGCGCCATTTGCTCGACAGTCTGAGCGTGATGCCCTTCATCGAAAACGGCCGTTGGCTGGATGTGGGCAGTGGCGGCGGCATGCCGGGTATTCCCCTGGCGATCCTGTTTCCCGAGTCGCAAGTGACCTGCCTGGACAGCAACGGCAAGAAAACCCGTTTCCTGACCCAGGTAAAACTCGAGCTGAAGCTGGATAACCTGCAAGTTATCCACAGTCGCGTCGAAGAGTTCCAGCCTGAGCAGCCTTTCAACGGAATTGTTTCCAGGGCTTTCAGCAGCATGGAGAATTTCAGCAACTGGACCCGTCACCTGGGCAACAGCGAAACGCGCTGGTTGGCAATGAAGGGCGTCCATCCGGCCGATGAGCTGGTAGCATTGCCGTCTGATTTTCGTCTAGATAGCGAACACGCCTTGACCGTTCCGGGTTGCCAAGGCCAACGCCATCTGCTGATACTGCGCCGCACGGCATGATTGGGAACGCAAGCAAGAATGGCTAAGGTATTCGCAATAGCGAACCAAAAGGGTGGTGTGGGTAAAACCACCACCTGTATCAACCTCGCAGCATCGCTGGTCGCGACCAAGCGCCGCGTACTGCTGATCGACCTCGATCCACAGGGCAACGCCACCATGGGTAGCGGTGTGGATAAACACGGCCTTGAGAATTCGGTCTACGACCTGCTGATCGGCGAATGCGACCTGGCGCAAGCCATGCATGTTTCCGAGCACGGTGGTTACCAGCTTCTGCCGGCCAACCGCGACCTGACGGCAGCCGAAGTCGTGCTGCTCGAAATGCAGATGAAGGAAAGCCGTCTGCGCACGGCCCTGGCACCGGTTCGCGAGAGCTACGATTACATCCTGATCGATTGCCCGCCGTCGCTGTCGATGTTGACTCTGAATGCTCTGGTGGCTGCCGACGGGGTCATTATCCCCATGCAGTGCGAGTACTTCGCACTCGAAGGCTTGAGCGACCTTGTGGATAACATCAAGCGCATCGCCGAGCTGCTCAACCCGAACCTGAAGATCGAAGGCCTGTTGCGGACCATGTATGACCCGCGCCTGAGCCTGATGAACGATGTATCGGCGCAGCTCAAGGAACACTTCGGTGAGCAGCTCTACGACACCGTGATTCCGCGCAACATCCGCCTGGCCGAAGCGCCGAGCTACGGCATGCCGGCGCTGGCGTATGACAAAAATTCCCGTGGCGCGATTGCTTACCTTGCCCTGGCAGGCGAGCTGGTTCGTCGTCAACGTCGTTCTACCCGCACGCCTCAGCCAACTTAAGGAAATCCCATGGCCGTCAAGAAACGAGGTCTCGGACGCGGACTGGATGCACTCCTGAGTGGTCCAACGGTCAGCTCGCTGGAAGAGCAAGCGGTCAAGGTTGATCAAAGCGAACTGCAACACCTGCCCCTGGACCTGATCCAGCGCGGCAAGTACCAGCCTCGTCGCGACATGGATCCGCAGGCGCTCGAAGAACTGGCCAGCTCGATCCGCACCCAGGGCGTGATGCAACCGATCGTGGTGCGTCCGATCGAAGGCAACCGCTTCGAGATCATCGCCGGTGAGCGTCGCTGGCGCGCCAGCCAACAGGCTGGCAAGGACACCATCCCGGCGATGGTCAAAGACGTGCCGGACGAAACCGCCATTGCGATGGCGTTGATCGAGAACATCCAGCGCGAAGACCTCAATCCGATTGAAGAAGCCGTCGCCTTGCAGCGCTTGCAGCAAGAGTTCCAGCTGACTCAACAGCAAGTGGCCGACGCTGTGGGCAAGTCCCGGGTGTCTGTGGCCAACTTGTTGCGATTGATTTCCTTACCGGAAGTGATCAAGACCATGCTGTCCCATGGCGACCTGGAAATGGGCCACGCACGGGCACTGCTCGGTTTGCCTGACGCTCAGCAGGTTGAAGGGGCGCGACACGTTGTCGCACGAGGCCTGACGGTACGTCAGACTGAAGCCCTGGTTCGCCAGTGGTTGAGCGGCAAACAAGAGCCCGCTGAACCGGTAAAAGCCGATCCGGACATTGCCAGGCTCGAACAGCGTCTGGCAGAGCGGCTAGGCTCTGCGGTGCAGATCCGCCACGGAAAGAAGGGAAAAGGCCAGTTAGTGATTGGTTACAATTCTCTGGATGAGCTGCAAGGAGTGCTTGCTCACATCCGCTGAAACATTTCCTCATGTAGCGCGCAGTCGGAAATCACTACCTGACAGTTGAATAGGGGCTTCGTCGCCCCTATACTCTGCGCGCATTTTGTCGGCACAAATTATGCCAAGTTTTCAATCTTTGGTAGCCGACCTTTGAGGAGCAGTTGTGATGGAAACCCGCACGCCAAACCGCTTGCCGTTCCATCGCTTGGCGGTTTTTCCGGTTTTGCTGGCTCAATTTGTCGTTTTATTGCTGGCTGCTCTGGGGCTCTGGCAATGGCATGGAGTCGTCGCCGGATATTCAGGACTCTGCGGAGGCCTGATAGCTTTGCTACCCAATGTGTATTTTGCTCACAGGGCTTTTCGGTTTTCCGGCGCCCGAGCAGCGCAAGCCATCGTCCGGTCGTTTTACGCCGGTGAGGCAGGCAAGTTAATTTTGACGGCAGTGCTGTTCGCGCTGACGTTTGCAGGTGTGAAGCCATTGGCGCCGCTAGCTGTATTCGGCGTCTTCGTGTTGACCCAACTGGTCAGCTGGTTCGCTCCCCTGCTAATGAGAACAACACTTTCGAGACCTTAGGGCGTTTGAGGCAACCATGGCAGAAACAACCGCTTCGGGCTATATCCAGCACCACTTACAGAACCTGACCTTTGGGCAGCTACCTGATGGCGGCTGGGGCTTTGCCCACACCGTTGCAGAAGCTAAATCAATGGGCTTTTGGGCGTTCCACGTCGATACTCTCGGCTGGTCGCTGTTTGTTGGTCTGATCTTCATCCTCGTATTCCGCATGGCGGCCAAGAAGGCAACTTCCGGTCAGCCAGGCGCACTGCAGAACTTCGTAGAAGTCCTGGTGGAATTCGTTGATGGCAGCGTAAAAGACAGTTTCCACGGTCGCAGTGCTGTTATCGCACCGCTGGCGCTGACCATTTTCGTGTGGGTGTTCCTGATGAACGCCATCGACCTGATCCCGGTTGACTGGATTCCTCAGTTGGCGATCCTGATCACGGGCGACGAACACTTCCCGTTCCGTGCCGTACCGACGACAGATCCAAACGCGACAATGGGCATGGCCCTGTCGGTGTTTGCACTGATCATCTTCTACAGCATCAAGATCAAGGGCATCGGCGGCTTCATCGGTGAACTGACCCTGCACCCATTCGGCAGCAAGAACATTTTTGTTCAGGCGCTGCTGATTCCGGTGAACTTCCTGCTCGAATTCGTGACGTTGATTGCCAAGCCTATTTCGTTGGCTCTGCGTCTGTTCGGCAACATGTACGCTGGCGAACTGGTGTTTATCCTGATCGCCGTAATGTTCGGCAGCGGCCTGCTTTGGCTTAGCGGTCTGGGCGTGGTGCTGCAATGGGCGTGGGCTGTATTCCACATCCTGATCATCACCTTGCAAGCGTTCATCTTCATGATGTTGACCATCGTCTACCTGTCGATGGCACACGAAGATAATCACTAAGATCCGCTTCGGCGAATCTGGTGCTCCTCTCACCCTCGGGTGAGAGGGCGTCGCAAAATGATTTTGTTTTACCGCTTTAATCTAAAAACCTAAACCATACGACGTAAAAGTCGGGAGGAAAGATGGAAACTGTAGTTGGTCTAACCGCTATCGCTGTTGCACTGTTGATCGGCCTGGGCGCACTGGGTACCGCAATTGGTTTCGGCCTGTTGGGTGGCAAGTTCCTGGAAGGCGCAGCGCGTCAACCAGAAATGGTCCCAATGCTGCAAGTTAAAATGTTCATCGTTGCCGGTCTGCTCGACGCCGTAACCATGATCGGTGTTGGTATCGCACTGTTCTTCACCTTCGCTAATCCTTTCGTTGGTCAACTCGCTGGCTAATCACTCGAATTGTCGAGTTGATTAGAGTGATGGACAACGAACGAGCGAGGTGTTGGCGTGAACATTAATGCAACCCTGATTGGCCAGTCCGTTGCGTTCTTCATTTTTGTACTGTTTTGCATGAAGTTCGTGTGGCCTCCGGTCATCGCGGCATTGCAAGAACGTCAGAAGAAGATTGCGGCTGGACTGGACGCTGCTAACCGAGCAGCTCGCGACCTGGAGTTGGCCCAAGATAAAGCGGGTCAACAACTGCGCGAAGCTAAGGCTCAAGCAGCTGAAATCATTGAGCAAGCCAAGAAACGCGGTACTCAGATCGTAGACGAAGCCCGTGAACAGGCTCGCGTTGAAGCTGACCGTGTGAAGGCTCAGGCTCAGGCCGAGATCGAACAGGAACTGAACAGCGTTAAAGACGCCCTGCGTGCCCAATTGGGTAGCCTGGCTGTTGAAGGCGCAGAGAAGATCCTGGGTGCCACAATCGATCAAAACGCGCACGCGGAGCTGGTTACTAAACTGGCTGCTGAAATTTAAGCGAGGGCGATCATGGCAGAATTGACCACGTTGGCCCGACCTTACGCTAAGGCAGCCTTCGAGCACGCCCAGGCCCACCAGCAACTGGCCTCTTGGTCAGCCATGCTCGGCCTGGCTGCAGCAGTGTCGCAAGACGACACTATGCAGCGCGTGCTCAAGGCCCCGCGACTGACGAGCGCAGAAAAGGCCGCCACGTTTATTGACGTGTGCGGCGACAAGTTCACTGTAGAAGCACAGAACTTCATCAACGTCGTTGCCGAAAACGACCGTCTCCCGCTATTGCCGGAGATCGCCGCTCTGTTTGACCTGTACAAGGCCGAACAAGAGAAATCGGTAGACGTTGAAGTGACCAGTGCTTTTGCATTGAACCAAGAACAGCAAGACAAACTCGCCAAGGTTCTCAGTGCACGACTCGACCGGGAAGTGCGCCTGCAAGTTGCGGAGGATGCCAGCCTTATAGGTGGTGTCATCATCCGCGCCGGCGACCTGGTTATCGATGGCTCGGTTCGCGGGAAACTCGCAAGCCTTGCCGAAGCATTGAAATCTTGAGTTTGAAGGGGCAGCAGAGCAATGCAGCAACTCAATCCTTCCGAAATAAGTGAAATTATCAAGGGCCGCATCGAAAAACTCGATGTGACCTCCCAAGCCCGTAACGAAGGCACTGTCGTCAGCGTATCTGACGGCATTGTGCGGATTCACGGTCTGGCCGACGTAATGTACGGCGAGATGATCGAGTTTCCGGGCAGCGTCTTCGGTATGGCTCTCAACCTCGAGCAAGACTCTGTAGGTGCCGTAGTACTGGGCGCATACACGACTCTGGCTGAAGGCATGAGCGCCAAGTGCACTGGCCGCATCCTGGAAGTTCCGGTTGGTAAGGAACTGCTGGGTCGCGTTGTCGACGCACTGGGTAACCCAGTTGATGGCAAAGGTCCACTGGGCAACACCGAGACTGATGCAGTCGAGAAAGTTGCTCCAGGCGTGATCTGGCGTAAGTCGGTAGACCAGCCTGTACAGACTGGCTACAAGGCTGTCGATGCCATGATCCCTGTCGGCCGTGGCCAGCGTGAGCTGATCATCGGTGACCGTCAGATCGGTAAAACCGCTCTGGCGATCGACGCGATCATCAACCAGAAGAACAGCGGCATTTTCTGTGTATACGTAGCGATCGGTCAGAAGCAATCGACCATCGCCAACGTGGTTCGCAAGCTGGAAGAAAACGGCGCGCTGGCTAACACCATCGTCGTTGCTGCCAGTGCTTCCGAATCCGCAGCGCTGCAGTTCCTGGCACCGTACTCCGGTTGCACCATGGGCGAATACTTCCGCGACCGCGGTGAAGACGCGCTGATCGTTTATGACGATCTGTCCAAGCAAGCAGTGGCTTACCGCCAGATTTCCCTGCTGCTGCGCCGTCCACCAGGCCGTGAAGCTTACCCAGGCGACGTGTTCTATCTCCACTCCCGTCTTCTGGAGCGCGCATCCCGCGTATCCGAAGAATACGTAGAGAAGTTCACCAACGGCGCAGTGACCGGCAAAACCGGTTCCCTGACCGCACTGCCGATCATCGAAACCCAGGCTGGCGACGTTTCCGCGTTCGTTCCGACCAACGTGATTTCCATCACTGACGGTCAGATCTTCCTGGAATCGGCGATGTTCAACTCCGGGATCCGTCCTGCAGTGAACGCCGGTGTTTCGGTATCCCGTGTGGGTGGTGCCGCTCAGACCAAGATCATCAAGAAGCTGTCCGGTGGTATCCGTACCGCTCTGGCTCAGTACCGTGAACTGGCAGCATTTGCCCAGTTCGCTTCTGACCTGGACGAAGCGACCCGTAAGCAACTTGAGCATGGTCAGCGCGTTACCGAGCTGATGAAGCAGAAGCAATACGCACCAATGTCGATCGCTGACATGGCGCTGTCGCTGTATGCCGCTGAGCGTGGGTTCCTGACTGACGTCGAAATCACCAAGGTCGGTAGCTTTGAACAAGCGCTGATTGCTTACTTCAACCGCGATCACGCCGAGCTTATGGCGAAGATCAACGTTAAAGGTGACTTCAATGACGAAATCGACGCTGGCATCAAAGCCGGTATCGAGAAGTTCAAGGCCACCCAAACCTGGTAAGCCGCAGCGGGAGCCGCAAGGCTCCCGCTTGCTAACCTGATAGGTGTTACATGGCAGGCGCAAAAGAGATTCGCAGTAAGATTGCGAGCATCAAAAGCACGCAAAAGATTACCAGCGCCATGGAAAAAGTGGCGGTCAGCAAAATGCGCAAGGCACAAATGCGCATGGCTGCTAGCCGTCCTTATGCGGAGCGTATCCGCCAGGTTATTGGGCATTTGGCCAACGCCAACCCGGAATACCGCCACCCGTTCATGATCGACCGCGAAGTTAAGCGTGTGGGTTATGTGGTTGTGAGCAGTGACCGTGGTTTGTGCGGTGGTTTGAATACCAACCTGTTCAAGGCTTTGGTCAAGGACATGGCGGTAAACCGTGAAAACGGCGTCGAGATTGATCTGTGCGTGGTCGGCAGCAAGGGTGCGGCATTTTTCCGTAACTTCGGCGGTAACGTCGTCGCTGCTATCAGCCATCTGGGTGAAGAACCGTCGATCAATGATTTGATCGGCAGCGTTAAGGTGATGCTGGATGCTTACCTGGAAGGCCGTATTGACCGCCTGTCCGTGGTATCCAACAAGTTCATCAACACCATGACGCAACAGCCTACTGTGGAGCAATTGATTCCACTGGTGGCGACCCCGGATCAAGAACTCAAGCACCACTGGGACTATCTCTACGAACCGGATGCCAAAGAGCTGCTTGACGGCTTGATGGTGCGTTACGTGGAGTCGCAGGTGTACCAGGCGGTGGTCGAGAACAGTGCAGCTGAACAAGCTGCGCGGATGATCGCAATGAAGAACGCCACTGATAACGCCGGTGACTTGATCAGCGATTTGCAGCTGATCTACAACAAGGCGCGTCAGGCTGCGATCACCCAAGAGATCTCGGAAATCGTCGGCGGCGCTGCCGCGGTTTAACGGTTCAAATATTCAGAGGATCCAGCTATGAGTAGCGGACGTATCGTTCAAATCATCGGCGCCGTGATCGACGTGGAATTTCCACGCGAAAACGTACCGAGCATCTACAACGCGCTGAAAGTACAAAGCGCGGCCGGAACCACTCTGGAAGTTCAGCAACAGCTGGGCGACGGCGTGGTTCGTACCATTGCGATGGGTTCCACCGAGGGCTTGAAGCGCGGTCTGGAAGTCACCGACACTGGCGCAGCCATCTCCGTTCCAGTCGGTAAAGCGACTCTGGGCCGGATCATGGACGTTCTGGGCAACCCGATCGACGAAGCTGGCCCGATTGACACCGAAGAGCGTTGGGGCATTCACCGCCCGGCGCCGTCCTTCGCTGAGCAAGCTGGCGGCAACGACCTGCTGGAAACCGGCATCAAGGTTATCGACCTGATCTGCCCGTTTGCAAAAGGCGGTAAGGTTGGTCTGTTCGGTGGTGCCGGTGTAGGCAAAACCGTAAACATGATGGAACTGATCCGTAACATCGCCATGGAACACAGCGGTTACTCTGTGTTTGCTGGTGTGGGCGAGCGTACCCGTGAGGGTAACGACTTCTACCACGAGATGAAGGATTCCAGCGTACTGGACAAAGTGGCACTGGTTTACGGTCAGATGAACGAGCCGCCGGGTAACCGTCTGCGCGTAGCACTGACCGGCCTGACCATGGCCGAGAAGTTCCGTGACGAAGGTAACGACGTACTGTTGTTCGTTGACAACATCTACCGTTACACCTTGGCCGGTACTGAAGTATCCGCACTGCTGGGCCGTATGCCTTCTGCAGTAGGTTACCAGCCGACTCTGGCTGAAGAGATGGGTACTCTGCAAGAGCGCATCACTTCGACCAAGAACGGTTCGATCACTTCGATCCAAGCGGTATACGTACCTGCGGATGACTTGACTGACCCGTCGCCTGCGACCACGTTTGCCCACTTGGACGCCACCGTCGTTCTGTCCCGTGACATCGCTTCCCTGGGTATCTACCCGGCAGTAGATCCACTGGATTCGACTTCGCGCCAGCTGGACCCGAACGTAATCGGCCAGGAACACTACGACACCGCTCGCGGCGTTCAGTACGTGTTGCAGCGTTACAAAGAACTGAAGGACATCATTGCGATCTTGGGTATGGACGAGCTGTCGGAAACCGACAAGCAGTTGGTATCCCGCGCTCGTAAGATCCAGCGTTTCTTGTCTCAGCCGTTCTTCGTGGCTGAAGTCTTCACTGGCGCTTCGGGTAAATACGTTTCCCTGAAAGACACCATTGCTGGCTTCAAAGGCATCCTCAACGGTGACTACGACCACCTGCCAGAACAAGCGTTCTACATGGTCGGCGGCATCGAAGAAGCGATCGAGAAAGCCAAGAAACTGTAATTCCAGCGCCCGGCAACGGGCGCTAATCAGGTTGAGGCAATCAGATGGCTAATATGATGACAGTCCATTGCGATATCGTCAGTGCGGAAGGAGAAATCTTTTCCGGTCAGGTCGAGATGGTGATTGCGCACGGCAGCCTGGGTGATCTTGGTATCGCTCTGGGTCACGCTCCGCTGATCACTGAACTCAAGCCAGGTCCGATCCGCCTGATCAAGCTGGGCGGGGAATCGGAGGTGTTTTACATCTCCGGTGGTTACCTCGAGGTTCAGCCGAACATGGTCAAGGTTCTTGCCGACACCGTGCAACGTGCTGCCGACCTGGATGAAGCCTCTGCTCAGGAAGCCGTAAAGGCTGCCGAGAAGGCACTGAACGAAAAAGGCGCAGATTTCGATTACGGATCTGCTGCTGCACGTCTGGCCGAAGCCGCAGCTCAGCTGCGCACCGTCCAGCAAATCCGCAAGAAGTTCGGCGGCTAAGCCTCCTGTCTTATTGTGTGATTGATTAAAAAGGGTAGCCTCGGCTACCCTTTTTCTTTTTCCGCGAAATACTTTTTGGTCGCAACCGCTGACCACCCAGGATTGGTAGCCAGTCATGTCTCTCGATATCGTTATTCTCGCCGCAGGTCAGGGCACCCGCATGCGTTCCGCCCTGCCCAAGGTTCTGCACCCCGTAGCCGGCAATTCCATGCTGGGTCATGTTATCCACAGCGCCCGCCAGCTCAAGCCGACCGGCATCCATGTTGTTATCGGCCACGGTGCCGAGCTGGTGCGTGAACGCCTGGCAGCCGATGACCTGAATTTTGTCCTGCAAGACAAGCAACTGGGTACCGGCCACGCGGTGGCTCAGGCGTTGCCGTTTTTGACCGCGCAAAATGTGTTGATCCTGTACGGCGATGTACCGCTGATCGAAGTCGAGACGCTGCAGCGTTTGCTCAAGCAAGTGGGCCCCGAGCAACTGGGCCTGCTGACCGTCAACCTGGCCGACCCGACTGGCTATGGCCGTATCGTGCGTGATGCCAGCGGCAAGGTCAGCGCCATTGTTGAGCACAAGGATGCGACCGAAGCCGAGCGTGCCATCACCGAAGGCAACACCGGAATCCTGGCCTTGCCGACCCAGCGTCTGGCTGACTGGATGAGCCGTCTGTCGAACAACAACGCACAGGGTGAGTACTACCTGACTGACGTAATTGCGATGGCGGTGAACGATGGTCTGGTGGTGGCCACCGAACATGCATTGGACCCGATGGAAGTGCAGGGCGCCAACGACCGTAAACAGCTCAGTGAGCTGGAGCGTCATTATCAGTTGCGCGAAGCCCGTCGTCTGATGGCATTGGGTGTGACTTTGCGTGACCCGGCCCGTTTCGATGTGCGTGGTGAAGTGACCGTTGGTCGTGATGTGCTGATCGATATCAACGTGATTCTTGAAGGTCGCGTGGTGATTGAAGACGACGTGGTCATCGGCCCGAACTGCGTGATCAAGGACAGCACCCTGCGCAAGGGGGTGGTGGTCAAAGCCAATAGCCATCTCGACGGTGCCGTGATGGGTGAGCATAGCGATGCCGGCCCGTTCGCCCGTCTGCGCCCGGGTAGCGTGCTGGATGCCCGTGCCCATGTGGGTAACTTTGTCGAATTGAAAAACGCCCACCTGGGTGAAGACGCCAAGTGCGGCCACCTGACTTACCTGGGTGATGCCGAAGTCGGCCCGCGCACCAATATCGGTGCGGGCACCATCACCTGCAACTACGATGGCGCCAACAAGTGGAAGACCGTGTTGGGCGCCGATGTATTTATCGGTTCCAACAACTCGCTGGTTGCACCTGTGGATATCTCCAACGGTGCCACCACTGCAGCGGGTTCGACCATCAACCAGGACGTCGCCCAGGAGCAACTGGCCGTTGGTCGTGCGCGCCAGCGCAATATTGATGGCTGGAAGCGTCCGGTCAAACAACCAAAGCCTTGATTTAAACTTATCCACAGCTATGGGGTGACGATTTAGCGTTATTAACAAGTCATCCTATAACTGTTTTAAATCAATAGGTTACCTAAAGCCTTGTCCGCACCCTGTGGATAAGGCTTTATTTTTTGTGAGGATAAACAAGCGTTTTGGCCAATAAATACAGGCCTAAATCGACTTATTCACAGAAAATAACCCGCAACATTTTCTTGACGAAGGTTTCGAGATACGGTTTCATTGCTTTCGTTATCTTTCGAAACGAAACTTAAGCCGTTATGTCTAAACGTAATACGCCACAACGCAGACACAACATCCTGGCCATGCTTGCCGAGCAGGGCGAAGTCAGTGTGGATGAACTGGCCAAGCGCTTCGAAACCTCCGAGGTTACGATTCGCAAGGATCTGGCTGCACTCGAAAGTAACGGGCTGTTATTACGTCGTTATGGCGGTGCCATCACCATGCCGCAAGAACTGGTCAGTGATGTACCGCAGCCTGTTTCTCTTTATAAGCAAGCCATTGCCCGCGCGGCTGTGGGGCTGATTAAAGAGCACGCCCGCATCATTATCGACAGCGGCAGCACCACCGCCTCGATGATTCCGCAATTAGGCCTGCAACCGGGCCTGGTGGTGATGACCAACTCCCTGCACGTCGCCAATGCACTCAGCGAACTGGAACATGAGCCTGTATTGCTGATGACCGGGGGCACCTGGGATCCGCATTCCGAGTCCTTTCAGGGACAGGTTGCCGAGCAGGTGTTGCGCTCCTACGACTTCGATCAACTGTTCATCGGTGCTGACGGCATAGACCTGCAGCGCGGCACGACAACTTTTAACGAGTTGTTGGGTCTGAGCCGGGTCATGGCTGACGTTGCGCGTGAAGTGATCGTGATGGTCGAGTCGGACAAGATTGGTCGAAAAATACCCAACCTGGAACTGCCCTGGAGCAGCGTCCATACCCTTATTACCGATGATCGCCTGCCCCTTGAGGCGCGCGAACAAATTCAGGCCCGGGGCATAACACTGTTATGCGCGGCTCTAAGCTAGGAGAACTTTATGTGTGGGATCGTTGGCGCAGTCGCTGAACGTAATATCACGGCCATTCTGCTGGAAGGCCTGAAACGTCTTGAATACCGTGGTTACGACAGCGCAGGTGTGGCTGTTTTCACCAACAATGGCACCCTGGAGCGCATGCGCCGTAACGGCAAAGTGGCCGAACTGGAGCAGGCCCTGGCCGGTGAACCCCTGGCCGGCCGCCTGGGTATTGCCCACACCCGTTGGGCAACTCACGGTGCGCCTTGCGAGCGTAACGCTCACCCGCATTTCTCCGGTTCCGATCTGGCGGTTGTGCACAACGGCATCATCGAAAACCATGAAGCCCTGCGTGAACAGCTCAAAGGCCTGGGCTACGCATTCACCTCGGATACTGATACCGAAGTGATTGCTCACCTGCTCAACCACAAACTCAAAGACCACAACGACCTGACTGCGGCGCTCAAGGCCACCGTCAAGGAGTTGCACGGTGCCTATGGTTTGGCCGTGATCAGCGCCAAACAACCGGACCGTCTGGTTGCAGCCCGCAGCGGCAGCCCGCTGGTGATTGGCCTGGGCCTGGGGGAAAACTTCCTGGCGTCCGACCAATTGGCACTGCGCCAGGTCACTGACCGTTTCATGTACCTGGAAGAAGGCGACATCGCTGAAATCCGTCGTGACAGCGTGCAGATCTGGGATGTGAACGGTCAGAGCGTTCAGCGCGAAGCCGTGCAATACAGCGATGGCGCAGAGGCGGCCGACAAGGGCGAATACCGCCATTACATGCTCAAGGAAATCCACGAGCAGCCTGCAGTCGTGCAGCGCACCCTGGAAAACCGTCTGGGCCAGGACCATGTATTGGTTCAGGCTTTCGGTCCACAGGCGAAAGAATTGTTCGCTAAAGTCCGCAATGTTCAGATCGTCGCCTGTGGTACCAGCTACCACGCAGGCATGGTTGCCCGTTACTGGCTCGAAAGCCTGGCCGGTATTCCGTGCCAGGTCGAAGTGGCCAGCGAGTTCCGCTACCGCAAAGTGGTGGTGCAACCGGACACCCTGTTTGTTTCGATCTCGCAATCGGGCGAAACCGCCGACACCCTGGCCGCACTGCGCAATGCCAAAGAATTGGGCTTCCTGGGTAGCCTGGCGATTTGTAACGTAGGCATCAGCTCGCTGGTGCGTGAGTCGGATCTGACGCTGCTGACCCAAGCCGGTCGCGAAATCGGTGTCGCTTCCACCAAGGCATTCACCACCCAGTTGGTAGGCCTGTTGCTGTTGACCCTGTCCCTGGGTCAAGTGCGCGGCACCCTGGAAGAGGGTGTCGAAGCACAGCTGGTTGAAGAGCTGCGCCGTTTGCCAGCGCGTCTGGGTGAAGCCCTGGCGATGGATTCGGTGGTCGAAAAAGTAGCTGAATTGTTTGCCGACAAGCACCACACCCTGTTCTTGGGTCGCGGCGCTCAGTTCCCGGTAGCAATGGAAGGCGCGCTCAAGCTCAAAGAAATTTCGTACATCCACGCCGAAGCGTATCCGGCGGGCGAGCTGAAGCATGGCCCTCTGGCGCTTGTGGATAACGACATGCCGGTGGTGACGGTGGCACCGAACAACGAGCTGTTGGAAAAACTTAAATCCAACCTGCAAGAAGTGCGTGCCCGTGGTGGCGAGCTGATCGTGTTTGCTGACGAACAAGCCGGCATGAGCAACGGCGAAGGTACCCATGTGATCAACATGCCGCATATCCACGATGTGCTGGCGCCGATCCTCTACACCATCCCGCTGCAATTGCTGTCGTACTACGTTGCCGTACTTAAAGGCACCGACGTGGACCAGCCGCGTAACCTGGCTAAATCCGTGACTGTGGAATAAATCGCAGCTGCGACACTACTCAGTGGTTTTAGAGAGTTAAAACTGTCGCGAATAAAGGGAGCCACTTACTGGCTCCCTTTTTCGACAGATCCCCTTCTTCCAGGTTGCTTGACCAACACTGAGCAAAAGACTCAATTACAGGTGGAAATGGCCCGCAGCCTCCGGCTGGTAAAGCACTTTCCTGATCTCAATCCGGCGGGTCCGATCAGAAATTCGCCAGTCAATGGCGTCCCCCTCCTGATAGCCCAGGATGGCCGCACCAATGTCGGAATACACGGAGTGCTTCCCTGCGTTGCTGTCCGCGTCTTGCGGGTAGACCAAGGCCACTTCGATCTCTTCGTCGTCCAGTTGCACCAAAGCCCTGGAGTTCATCGTGACGACATTGCCCGCCACCTGCTGCGGCTTGACGACAATGGCACGTTCAAGCTCATGTTCGAGTTCAACAACCGTCGGTCCTTGTTCCAGAGCGATTAAACTCTCGAGCCTGGCCTTGTCGATTTCAGTGATGTAGATCTTGCTGCTGTCGCTAACGGAACCTTCGCGCAAGAACTGGAGATAGCGCCCTGCCGTCATGGAAAACGACTTCAATGTCGGCGTTTCGCTCTCAAGCACAAAGCCGCTGCGCACAAAGGCTTTTAGCGAGCGTGCGTTGTCCGGGTGGATCTTGGCGATGAGTTTCTTGGCCCGCATGTCGAGGAAGGCCAGTTTCATGCCTTCGCGGATCGTGCGTGCGCCAAGGTTGCGTCCCCATTTGTCGCTGTCTCCGATGACCAGGACTATCTCGCAATTTGAGCCGGTCTTTATTAAACGGACAAAGCCCACCGGAGCGTCATGCCGGTCATAAGCCATGAAGAATCGACCGCCCTGGTTGAACAGATGGGTCAGGATTGGCAATTGGGTTCGATCGATGGCTTGCTCGATGGAACGGGAGACATGACGTGAATCGCTCAGATAACAGGTGACGCGCTCATCCTCCAACCAGTCCATCAACGTCAACGCATGCGCCCGAGTAATTTCAGGGCACAGCGAAATGAAAGGCTTGTTCATCTTCACCACACTTATTTTCAAGGGATGAAAGCCCTTCATGGCTACGGCCATGACGGTTCTTTCGGCAACCGGCTATTTTAAGATATATCGCGCGTAAAGCCGAATAGCCTTGGGCGTTCGAGGAAACCATCGTTTTGCCCCCTTGATCCGCCCCGAATTTTCGCCCCAGGCGGCTCCATCAACTTGTCTTGTGATTACTGGGAGCAACAGTTCTAATTCTTTAAATTCAGCACCCACTCGACCCGCGCTGCGGGTCGAGTGGTAGTTGGGCTGTGGATAAAATCAGCAAGGAGCTGGAATGCTGTACACCAATGCGTTGAAACAATTGGATATGCAGGATATTTCGATTGTTTTGTTGATGATCGAAAACCGCAGTGCCAAGCGCGTTGCAGAAATATTGAATCTCAGCCAGTCGAGCATCAGTTACAGCCTGAAAAAACTTCGGCATTGTTTTGACGACAAACTGTTCGAGAACACTGAGGGCGCCATGCAGCCCACGGCACGGGTGCTGGCGCTCAAGCCCTATCTGCAAAATATCCTGCAGTGCATCAACCAGTGTGCCAAGGAAGGAGCAGGGCAGGGCACCGCGCTGCGTCAGTGGAATATCACGGCCCCGGAATATTTTGAAATTCTCATGTTGCCCGCATTGTTGCAGCAGGTGCGCTCAACCGGACGTAACTGGTCGTTGAGTGTGAGCCGCCTGGGCAAGGATTTGCCCATCAATGAGTTACTGGCTTCTGACACCGACGTTTGCTTTGGCTTCGGCCCGGGCTATCACCAACGGCATCCGTTGCTGGGCTATCGCAGCCTTACTGAAGATTCTTTTGTGTGCCTGTCCAGCGTGGCAAAACATCGGCCCAAATCTTTTTTGGAAATTGATGAGTTTTGTGACGCACCACACATATTTCCAACGCCGTGGCTGTCGGAAAAAAACATGGTCGATGGCTGGTTGGAAAAACAGTCGCGATCCAGAAATATTTTTACCCGGGCCAATTCTTATCACGCCGGGGTGAATATTTTATTGGCGGTACCGGCACTGATCGTGATCCCGGAAAAAATAGTGGCGACCCTGAATGTGCCGCCAACCGTCAAAATACTCCAGCCGCCGCCCGGGTTTCCGACCTTTACTCTGGACATGATCTGGAGCCGTGAACGAACGGTCCACAGCGACTTTCATGAGCTGGAAGCGCTGATCGAAAAAATAAAAACATGAATAAAACCCGGCTGCCCAACCTGTGGGCGCCGGGGTGGGCTATACATTCCCACTGCTTCTATCGCAAGGTGGTGTGCGGCCTTGAACTGAAAAGGAAAATTCGATGTTTAAACACTTTCTAAAACCGGCGCGTGTCAGCGCGGTTTTTTTACTGTCTTGCCTGGCCGCTTCCATCGCCTGTGCCACCGATAAAACCAGCTACCCGGATGCCGCCGCCAGCGACCCGGCGAAGATGGGCTGGATGGTCGGCGCGCCGCCACCGCCGGATCGCATCGTGCGGTTTGCCGACGGCAGTTATTTCCAGTTTCCGGCCATGCGCTGGAGTGTTTCCAACTTCCGTCAATTGATGCCCACCACCAATGTCTCCCGTGGGCTGGGCGCGCCGGTACCGCTGGCCAAAGCCTTGCGCACGGATATCGACGCATTGACCTTCCTGCCGCTGGGCAGCAAGGAGCCGATGACCTGGGAGCAGTCACTGGCGGCGAATTACACCGACGGCATAGTCGTGTTGCACCGCGGAAAAATTATTTATGAGCGTTACTTTGGTGTGTTGACCCCCGAAGGCCAGCACGGCGCCATGTCCATGACCAAATCGGTAGTGGGCACGATGGGCGCAATGCTGGTGGCTGATGGCACCCTCGATGCCAATAAAAAAATCGTCGACTATGTGCCCGAGCTGGCCAAGTCGGCGTTTGGCAACGCCACCCTGCGCCAGGTGCTGGACATGACCACAGGGCTTAAATACAGCGAGGATTATGCCGACCCCAATGCGGAAGTCTGGAAGCATGCCCAGGCCGGTAACCCGCTGCCAAAGCCCAAGGACTACACCGGCCCGCAAAGTTATATGGAATATTTGCAAACGGTTGAGCCAGAAGGTGAGCACGGCGAGGCATTCGCCTATAAAACCGTCAACACGGATGTGTTGGGCTGGGTGATTGCACGGGTGACAGGGCGCAACGTTGCGCAACTGCTCTCGGAGAAAATCTGGCAGCGTATCGGCGCTGAACAATCGGCATATTTCACCGTCGATTCCATCGGCACACCGTTTGCCGGCGGCGGTTTGAATACCGGGCTGCGGGATATGGCGCGGTTTGGCGAAATGATCCGCAACAATGGCCAGTATCTTGGCCAGCAAATCGTACCCAAGGCGGTGGTCGACGACATTCGTGGCGGTGGTGATAAAGCGGCCTTTGCCAAGGCCGGTTACGACTTGCTCAAGGGCGCCAGCTATCGAGACATGTGGTGGGTGACGCACAACTCTGATGGTGCCTTTATGGCGCGTGGTGTTTACGGCCAGCGCACTTATATCGATCCAAAAGCCGAGATGGTTATTGTGCGTTACGCCTCCAACCCGATTGCCAGCAACTCGGCAAACGACCCGGTAACGATCCCGGCATTCGAGGCCTTGGCCAAACAGCTGATCAGCCACCCGGACTGATTACCGCAAAAAATCTGTGGCTTGCATCCCCACCCGCCTTTGTGGGAGCGGGCTTGCCCGCGATGGCATCCCTGCGGTTTAACAGACAGACCGCAGTGTTTGCATCGCAGGCAAGCCAGCTCCCACAGGCAGAGCGGTGCGCGCACAATCTGCAACTCCCCCCCAACCTTTGTGGGAGCGGGCTTGCCCGCGATGGCGGTTTAACAGACAGACCGCAGTGTTCGCATCGCAGGCAAGCCAGCTCCCACAGGCAGAGCGGTGCGCGCACAATCTGCAATTCCCCCCCCAACCTTTGTGGGAGCGGGCTTGCCCGCGATGACATCCCTGCGGTTTAACAGACAGACCGCAGTGTTTGCATCGCAGGCAAGCCAGCTCCTACAGGCAGAGCGGTGCGCGCGCAATCTGCAATTCCCCCCCAGCCTTTGTGGGAGCTGGCTTGCCTGCGATGGCATCCCTGCGGTTTAACAGACAGACCGCAGTGTTGGCATCGCAGGCAAGCCAGCTCCCACAGGCAGAGCGGTGCGCGCGCAATCGGCAATTTCCCCGCCAACCTTTGTGGGAGCGGGCTTGCCCGCGATGGCATCCCTGCGGTTTAACAGACAGACCGCAGTGTTCGCATCGCAGGCAAGCCAGCTCCCACAGGCAGAGCGGTGCGCGCGCAATCTGCAATTCCCCCCCCAACCTTTGTGGGAGCGGGCTTGCCCGCGATGGCATCCCTGCGGTTTAGCAAACAGACCGCAGTGTTTGCATCGCAGGCAAGCCAGCTCCCACAGGCAGAGCGGTGCGCGCGCAATCTGCAATTCCCCCCCAACCTTTGTGGGAGCGGGCTTGCCCGCGATGGCATCCCTGCGGTTTAACAGACAAACCGCAGTGTTTGCATCGCAGGCAAGCCAGCTCCCACAGGCAGAGCGGTGCGCGCGCAATCTGCAATTCCCTCCCAGCCTCTTGTGGGAGCGGGCTTGCCCGCGATGGCAAAAAGCCCAACACCCACAGGGCTAACGCGCAGTTTCAAGCCAAGATGAAGAATCCGTAAGCTGGACAAAAGTTTGATCATTTGTGAGATATCGTTACTAGATATTTCATAAGTGAGTGTTTCCATGCGCGTCGATTTAGATGCCGAGGAGGTGAGGCTTGAGTCCTTGCCCCGTTTTCAAAGCGCCGCTGTTCAGGCCCGTCAGCTCTATCAGTTGGGGGTGGCACTGGCGCTTCTGGCGTTGCTGGCGTGGGCGCTGGCCTTTTTTATTGGTCTGTTTTCATCGGAGTCACTGTGGCCGGTGCTGCTGGGCAATAACGCAGCCGCCATGCTGGTGCTGGCCGCAGGTGCCCAATCGGCTTTTTGGGTGGCGGACTGGCGCAATGGCGCACTCAACCCCCCACCACCAGGGGGCTCGTCCGCGCCCAACGAACAAGTGCGCGGCATTGAGCGTTTTAACCAGCGGATCGATGCCGGGGCCAGGCGTTTGCTGCTTACCATCGGCGCGCCTGTCTTGTGGCTGACAGGTGTGAGTGGCGCCGCCTGGTGGAGCGTACAACACACCTGGAACCTGGCCCTGCCGGGTTTGGCACTGGGGACTTGGGGTAGCGTCGCGGCAGGCATCGCGGTTCTGCTCGCGTTTGCGCTGCTGGTGTTTGAACGTTACCTGGCCCAGCAGCCACCCGGCCAATGGCCGGAAGCCCGCTTGCTGGCACCGCTGGTGCGCGTGCCCATCCTGACTTTGCTGCTGAGCGCCGTGTGCCTGATTTTCAGTAGCGACGATGCGGTGTGGCCGGCGCGCCTGGCTGTGTTGACGGGGTTGCTGCCAGCAGCCGTGGCCATTGAGCTGATTCTGCGGGCGCTGGCAGCATTGTTCAGCCCGCGCCGCGACAGGCTGGAACCGCGCATGATCGGGCAAAGCTTTGTTGCCGGCATGTTGCGTTGGCCGCCACAGCCATTGCTGGCGCTGCAGAGCGAATTGCATAACCGGTTTGGCATCGACCTGCGGCAAATATGGGCCTTTACCTATATGCGCAAAGCCTTCTTGCCGGTACTGGCGGTGGTTGCTGCTGTCGGTTGGGTATTGAGCGGCGTGAATGAAATCCCGCTGCAAGGTCGTGGGATTTATGAGCGTTTTGGCGAGCCGGTTGCCGTGTTGGGCCCCGGTTTGCACGCGGGTTTGCCTTGGCCTCTGGGGCGGGTGCTGGCGGTGGAAAACGGTGTGGTGCATGAGCTGGCCACTAGCACGGAATCGACTGTCGATCCGTTGTTAACGCCTGCCGATGCTGTGCCACCGCTGACGGCCAATCGCCTGTGGGATGCCACCCATGTGAACGACAAGTCCCAGGTAATTGCCAGCGGCAGTGGCGACAAGCAGGGCTTTCAGATCGTCAATATGGATGTGCGTTTTGTCTACCGCATTGGCCTGGGCGACCGCGCCGCGATTGCCGCCACGTATCACAGCGCCGATGTACCGACGCTGATTCGCAGCACCGCGAGTCGCATTCTGGTTCATGACTTTGCCTCACGCACGCTCGATGGCGTGCTGGGCGAGCAGCGCAGTGCCTTGGCCGATGATATCGGCCGCGCGGTACAGGCCGATCTTGATGCGCTGGACAGCGGTGTCGAAATTCTTGCCACGGTAGTGGAAGCCATTCACCCGCCAGCGGGTGCAGCCAATGCCTATCACGGTGTACAGGCTGCGCAGATCAGTGCCCAGGCGCTGATTGCCCGCGAGCGGGGAGCGGCCAGCGAACAAACCAATGTGGCGCAATTGCAGGCCAGCGTTGCACTGGACCAGGCCCATGCGCTGGCGCGTGAAGTCAACGCCACCGCACAAACGGCCGACCTGCGCTTTGGCGCCGAGCAAAAAGCCTACGCCAGTGCCGGTCATGCGTTCCTGTTGGAACAGTACCTGAGCCAGTTAAACCTGGGGCTGAACAACGCCAAACTGCTGATCCTCGACCATCGCCTTGGGGGCAGCAGTGCGCCGACCCTCGACCTGCGTTCTTTCACGCTGCCGGCCGATCCTGTCGCGCCGCGTAAAGCTGCTCAGTAAGGAGCTTTCTCTTGTCTCAATCCCACGATCACAGCGGCCATCATCACGGCTGTTCACACCACGGCCATCACCACCCGGGCGATGCCCATGAGCCAGGCCCCTTCCCGTGGCGACGCATGGGCTGGGCGGCGTTGCTGGTGCTGTTTGCCGTTGCGGCGGCGAGCCTGGTGCAAGTGCGCTCCGGCGAAGCGACGGTGATTACCCGCTTCGGCAACCCGGCCCGGGTGCTGCTGGAGCCAGGCCTGGGCTGGCGCTGGCCGGCACCGTTCGAAGTCAGCGTGCCGGTGGACCTGCGTTTGCGCACCACTTCCAGCGGCTTGCAAGACGTGGGCACCCGCGATGGTCTGCGGATTATTGTGCAGGCTTACGTAGCCTGGCAGGTGCAGCCCGATGCCGACAATGTGCAGCGCTTTATGCGCGCCGTGCAAAATCAGCCCGATGAAGCGGCTCGTCAGATTCGTACCTTTGTAGGCTCGGCACTGGAAACCACCGCTGCCAGTTTCGACCTTTCAAGCCTGGTAAATACCGATGCCAGCCAGGTCAGAATTGCCGACTTCGAAGCGCAACTGCGTCAGCAGATCGAACAGCAATTGCTCAGCACCTATGGTGTGCGTGTGTTGCAGGTGGGGGTTGAGCGCCTGACGTTGCCCTCGGTCACGCTCACGGCCACCGTTGACCGCATGCGCGCCGAGCGCGAAACCATCGCCACTGAACGCACTGCCGTAGGCAAACGCGAAGCGGCGCAAATCCGCTCCGCTGCCGAGCGCGATGCGCGCATCCTGCAGGCCGATGCCAGCATCAAGGCGGCTGATATCGAAGCCCAGTCCCGGGTCGAAGCTGCGCAAATCTACGGCCGCGCCTATGCCAGTTCGCCTGCGCTGTACAACGAGCTGCGCTCCCTGGATACCCTGGGCAGCATGGTCAATCCGGGCACAAAAATTATTTTGCGCACCGATGCGGCGCCGTTCCGGGTGTTGGTTGACGGCCCACCGACGCTGGACGCCAAGGCCGGGTCGCAACCATGAGCCAGGCCCATGACGAGATAAAAGGTGTCAGCTGCCCCTGGCAACAGGCCGGGCGGTTGGCATTTTTGGGCCTGTACGCGGTGACGGTGTTCGCGGCGGTTGCTTGGGGTGTTTCCAACGTGCGTCAGATCGATCCGCAAAACCGCGCCGTGGTGTTGCGCATGGGCGCGCTGGATCGCATTCAAAACTCCGGTTTGTTGTGGGCCTGGCCAAGGCCTTTCGAGCAAGTGGTGATCGTTCCTGCCGCAGACCGTGTGAGCGAGCGCCGGATTGAAAACCTGCTGCGCTCGGATGTTGCGTTGCAGGCCGATCGCAAGGCGTCGTTTGCCACACCGGTCAGTGATGCCCTGGCCGGCTCCGGGTATTTGTTGACCGGCGATGCCGGGGTGGTGCAACTGGATGTGCGGGTGTTCTACAACGTCACCGAGCCTTATGCCTTTGTGCTGCAAGGCGAGCATGTACTGCCTGCGCTGGACCGGCTGGTAACCCGCAGTGCCGTGGCCCTGACGGCCGCCCGCGATCTGGACACTATCCTGGTGGCGCGCCCGGAGCTGATCGGCACTGACAGCCAGGCCGCCGAACGCCGTGAGCGTTTGCGTGGGGATCTGGTACAGGGTATCAACCAGCAACTTGCAGCCCTGAGTGCCACCGGGCAGGGCATTGGTGTGCAAGTGGTACGGGTGGACGTGCAATCGAGTTTGCCCGGCCCGGCCGTGAATGCCTTCAATGCGGTACTGACGGCCAGCCAGCATGCCGAGCAAGCGGTGGCCACGGCGCGCAACGAGGCAGCCAAGGTCACTCAGTCAGCCACGCAACAGGCCGACCGCGCCGTCGAGCAGGCGCAAGCCCAGGCCAGTGAACGTCTGGCCAAGGCGCAGGCGGATACAGCCACCATCAGCAATCTGGCCAAGGTGCAGCAGGCTGGCAACGACCCGGGCTTGATGCTGCGTTTGTACCGCGAACGCATGCCACGGATTCTGGGGCAGGCCGGATCGGTCACCAGTGTTGATCCCAACGATGATTCCCGCCTGATTATTCAGGGAGCTGAACAATGAACGCGTCTGCCACTCAACCCGTCGCGAGCCTGCTGACAGGTACTGAACAACGTCGCGCTGCGCGCCAGCTGACCCTGGCCATGCTGGCGCTGGGCCTGTTGGCCTTGGGGCTGGCGTGGCGCTGGCTGATGCCTGCGCAGGTCGGTGTCAGTCAGTTGCTGCTGGGCGTGGCTTCATTATTGGTGGCCGTGCCGGTGATGCGTTCGGCCTGGTACAGCCTGCGTTATCCCAGTTTGCATGGCATCACTGATCAGTTGATTGCCTTGGCCATGCTCGGTGCCTGGGCTACCGGCGATTTGCTGACGGCGGCATTGCTGCCGATCATCATGATTTTTGGCCATGTGCTGGAAGAGCGCAGTGTGATTGGCTCCCAGGAAGCGATCCATGCCCTGGGCAAACTGACCCGCAGCCAGGCGCGTTTGTTTCAGGCTGACGGCAGCTTGCGGGAAGTCGACAACGCCACCCTCAAGAGCGGTGATCAGGTCGAGGTGCGTGCCGGTGACCGGGTACCCGCCGATGGCCTGGTACTGGCAGGGCAGGCCAGCCTCGACACGGCCTCGATTACCGGTGAGTCAGTACCGCTGGAAGTCAGCAGCGGCATGCCGATCTTTGGCGGTGCCATTAACCTGGATGGTCTGCTGCGGGTGCAAGTGACCCGAACCGGCGAGGAATCGACACTGGGTAAAGTCATCGCCCTGATGCAAAGCGCCGAGCGTGCCAAACCGCCGATCACCCGTTTGCTCGAACGCTATGCGGGCAGCTATATGGTGCTGGTGTTGATGATCGCGGCTGTCACCTGGTTTATCACCAACGATGCCCAGGCCATGCTCGCGGTGCTGGTGGCGGCCTGCCCGTGTGCGTTGGTGTTGTCGGCACCGGCTACGGCGATTGCCGGGATTGCCGTGGCTGCGCGTCACGGGATCCTGATCCGCAGTTCGGCGTTTCTGGAAGAGCTGGCCGACCTCACGTCACTGGTTGTGGATAAAACCGGCACCCTGACCTATGGCACCTTGCATCTGCAAGCAATTGAAACCGATGCGACAGACCCGCAGCCGCTGTTGCAACTGGCTGCCAGTTTGGGCGCGGCCAGTAGCCACCCGGTAAGCCGGGCCCTGGCCGGGCTGGTGAGCCACGAGCAGATGCTGCCCCTCACTGATGTGCGCGAGCGTCAGGGGTTAGGGGTTGTGGCTGGCACCGGGCAGGGCGAAGCGGCATTGGGTCGCCCCGAGTTGTTTCGCCAATTGCAGATCACCACCACCGCCGTACCTGAGCACGACGGGCCCATCGCCGGGCTGTCGCTCAATGGCCAGTTTCTGGGCTGGATGTTGTTGGCTGACAGCATCAAACCCGAAGCCCGGCAGGCGTTGAGTGAGCTGCGCGAACTGGGGCTCGGGCGCCAGGTGCTGCTGACCGGTGACCGCCAGAGTGTGGCTGAGCATTTGGCGCACGCGGTGGGCATCCACGAAGTCCAGGCGCAGGCGCTGCCCGAAGACAAGCTCGACCGAGTACTGAGTGAAATCGGCAACGGTTTCCGGCCGATGGTGGTGGGCGATGGCATCAACGATTCGCTGGCGCTCAAGGCCGGAGTGGTTGGTGTTGCGATGGGGGCAGGCGGTGCGGATATCGCGCTGGCGTCGTCGGATATCGTATTGATCGGCAGTGATTTGCGTCGGCTGGGTACCTGCGTGCGCCTGAGCCGTGAGTGCCGTCACACCTTGCAGGTCAACGTGATCATCGGCCTGGGCTGGACCCTGGCCATTGTCGCGGCTGCGGCTTTTGGCTGGCTGGGTGTTGCCGGGGCGATGATCGCCGCGGTGCTGCATAACCTCAGCACATTGTTGGTGCTGGGCAATGCCGGGCGCCTGCTACGTTTTCATGAACCCCTGCAGGCGTTGAAGCCTGCGTGAAAGTGTTTCGGATAAACGGTCGCGCCCGCTCTAGCGTCGACCTCCTGTCCGTGAAACTGACAGTTTTGGTTATTCGGCTAACCTATAGTTTTGATATCTGAAATGAAGGAGGAACACAGATGCTCGCGCAACTTCCACCGGCCTTACAGAAACTTCAACTTCCATTACGGCTAAGGCTCTGGGACGGACACGAGTTCAATTTCGGCCCGACGCCCAGCGTCACGATCGTGGTCAAGGACCCGACCCTGGTAGCTCAATTCACCCACCCCAGCCTCGACTTGCTGGGCAGCGCTTTCGTTGAGGGCCGGCTGGAGCTGGAGGGCTCCATCAGCGAAGCGATCCGCGTATGCGATGAGTTAAGCCAGGCGCTGGTGGACGATGATGACTACGCTCCGCCACCCCGGGTTTACCACGACAAGGCGACCGACGCCGAATCCATCTCTTATCACTACGACCTGTCCAACGACTTCTACCAGTTGTGGCTTGACCGCGACATGGCCTATTCCTGTGGATATTTTGAAACCGGGGAAGAGAGCCTGGACGAAGCCCAGCAAGCCAAGTTCCGCCTGCTGTGCCGCAAGTTGCGGCTCAAGCCCGGCGAATACTTGCTGGATGTTGGCTGTGGCTGGGGTGGGCTGGCACGTTTTGCCGCGCGGGAATATGGCGTCAAGGTGTTCGGCATTACCCTGAGCAAGGAGCAGCTCAAACTCGCTCGCGAGCGGGTCAACGCTGAAGGCCTGCAAGACAAGGTCGACCTGCAACTGCTCGATTATCGCGACCTGCCGCAGGATGGCCGGTTCGACAAGATCGTCAGCGTCGGGATGTTCGAACACGTCGGGCACGCCAACCTGCGTGAGTATTGCGAAATCTTGTCCAGGGCGGTGCGCGAGGGCGGGTTGGTCATGAACCACGGCATCACCTCCAAGCACACCGATGGTCGTCAGGTCGGGCGTGGCGCGGGGGATTTTATCGACCGTTATGTGTTCCCCAACGGCGAGTTGCCCCATCTTTCGATGATGACTGCCGAGATCAGCGAGGCCGGGCTGGAAGTGGTCGATGTTGAAAGCTTGCGTCTGCATTACGCGCGCACGCTGGAGCATTGGAGCCAGCGCCTGGAGCAAAAACTGGATGCCGCTGCCAAGCAAGTCCCGGAGCAAGCGCTGCGGATTTGGCGTTTGTACCTGGCAGGCTGTGCGTACGCCTTTGCCCACGGCTGGATCAACATTGACCAGATTCTGGCGACCAAACCCCATGCCGATGGCTCGCTGGAGCTGCCACCGACCCGGGCGGACATTTATCGCTGAGTGTGGTTTTCCCAGGTGATGGGTTGCGGGTCTTGTACCCGGTTTTGGTCCAGGACAAAGCGCCCATCCTGCAGGCCGATGTTTTGGTCAACCTTGGCCAGGGCTTTTTGTTCAAACGTCAGTGAGCTTTTGTTGAACACAAGATCGTGGCGGGCAACATTGCCGCCCCAGTCCGGTGAGGGGAGGGAGATGTAACTGATGCGGTACTGGTCGTCAGTGAACGCTCCCTCCACCACATACACCCCGTAGTGGTTCTCTCCCGGGGAGATGATTTTGTAGAGACCATTGTCGTAGTAATACAGCACCGCTTCTTCAAAGGGTTTTTCGCTGTACATCTTCTTGTAGTGCAGCCGGTGGATAAATGTCGGCTGGCCTACTTCCACGTTGATTAGCGGCGGGGAGGGCGGTGTGACCTTGGCTTGAGCTGAAGCAAGCGTGCTGATGCTCAAGAGCATGCCCAGTAACGAGAATCGCATTGTTTTTATTCCTTACACTGAACGGCCCGGTTTATTCCGGGCCGTTCAGTTTATGGAAACCTGCTTGGTGCTTTTGCCTGCTCCGAGAAATTCAGACCCTTCCTACAGGCTTATAGAACAGGCGAAACCAGCCGCGCTACTCGCATGCCCAGTTGCTGCAGACGGTGCGTGGACTTGATATCCGCTTCGGTGATTTCACGCGCCAGGGCGAAGTCATCGAGCAACATATGCTCGACCTCACGGGCAAACGTTTCATCGACGGTCAGCAACATCACCTCAAAGTTGAGACGGAATGAACGGTTGTCCATGTTGGCGCTACCGATGGCGCTGATTTCGTCGTCTATCAACACTACTTTTTGATGCACAAAACCGGGCTGGTAACGGAAGATCCGCACGCCTGCGCGAACGGCTTCAAAGGCATAGAGGCTGGACGCTGCGTAAACAATCTTGTGGTCCGGCCGGGACGGAATCAGGATGCGCACATCCACACCGCGCAGGACGGCCAGCCTGAGCGCGGAAAACACCGCTTCGTCAGGCACAAAGTAGGGGCTGGTAATCCACACCCTTTGATTGGCGGCATGGATGGCCTCAACAAAAAACAGCGAGCAGGTTTCGTAGGGGTCTGCCGGGCCGCTGGCCAGGAACTGGCAAAGCACGCCACCGTCGGGGTAGCTCTGCGGCAGAAGCAAAGGCGGCAGTTTGCGGGCGGCCCAGAACCAGTCTTCGGCAAAGGACTCCTGCAGGCAGGCGACCACAGGCCCGGTGACCTCCACATGGGTATCGCGCCACGGCGACAGCGGCGGCTTGGCGCCAAGGTACTCGTCCCCTACGTTGTGCCCGCCGACAAAGCCGCGCACACCATCCACTACCACCACTTTGCGATGGTTACGGAAGTTGACCTGGAAACGGCTGATCCAGCCACCACGGGTGGCAAAGGCATAGGTCTGCACACCGCCCGCGCGCAAAGTTTCGGCATAACTGTTGGGCAGGGCATGGCTGCCGATGCTGTCATAGAGCACATGCACCGCAACTCCTTGCGCGGCTTTTTCAAGGAGCAGCGCTTGTAGCCTCATGCCCAGGCCATCGTCCTTGATAATAAAAAACTGCACCAGGACCACTTCTTTCGCTTCGCGGATGGCAGCGAAGATCGCGTCGAAAGTGGCCGTGCCATTGATCAGCAACCGTACCGAGTTGTTTGCCAGGCAAGGCATGCGCCCCAGCCTGGGCATCGCGCGCAGTGAGGCGTACGCCTTGGAGTTACGTGCCGCGAGAGCTTCTTCGACCCACGGGCGCCAGCTCAGATGGGTGATGGCTTCACGCATTTCCTGGTTGGCATCGCGTCGGGCGCGAATGTAATCGTCAAAAGTGCTACGGCCAAAAATCAGATACGGGATCAGCGTGAAGTAAGGAATAAAGAACAGCGACATGGCCCAGGCAATCGAGCCCTGCGCAGTCCTGACCGTCAGCACCGCATGCACGGCGGCAATCAGGCCTAAGCTGTGGATTAATAGAATCAGATAACCAAGTACGTGCGGGCCTAGATAATCCATGCGTCTCCTTACTCCAAAATGTCTAATGCCAGTACTAACAGACCAGGATCTGTTATGAATGTCCTATTTGTTTGTGGGCGCAACACTTGCCCTTTTTTGACGTCTAACGCTGACAATCGCGTAGGAGTTGCTTGATGAATGTTCGTCTGCTTGGGCTGTTCATGGCTTGTGGTTTGTCGATTCCTGTGGCTCAGGCCCAAATGCTGCAACCGGGGCTTTGGGAGCTCAGCTCCAGCAATATGCAGGTTGATGGCCAACAGTTGCCTGAACTGCAGGTAATGTTAGGCCAATTACAGAATATGCTGACCCCGGAGCAAAAAGCCCAACTGGAAAGCCAGGGGCTGACCATGGCGGGTAAAGGGGTGCGAGTGTGCTTGACGCCCGAACAAGTGAAGTCAGACAACATTCCGCTGACAGACCCCAAGTCAGGGTGCAATCAGCAGATCACTGAGCGTAGTGGAAATCAGTGGAAGTTTCGCTTTAGTTGTCCAAAAGCCCAGGGCGCAGGTGTGGCAACGTTTGCCAGTGATCGTGAATTCACCACCCAAGTAAATGGCACCTTTAACGCGACCGGGATCCAGCAGAAGGGCAGCATGGATACCCGTGCTGTGTGGTTGGGGCAAAACTGTGGAACAGTTAAACCGCGCACCTGATCAAAACTCGTTTTGCAGCGCTTTATAGCCGCGCACCAAATCCACATTGGTGCGCGCTACATCTTCTGAAAACTCCGATGCGCTGACACTGACCGGCGCAAACTGGCTCAGGTCAGTGTTGGGTCCGATGCGGGTCGTGGACGGCACATAGAAGTTGTCCGGCAGGTCGCGGCCATCGACCACCGAGTTATGCCGCACCACGCAGCCATCCCCCAGCTCGCAATTGAACAGCACACTGTTGAAGCCGATAAACACTCGATCGCCCACACGGCATGGCCCGTGAACGATGGAGCGGTGTGCAATCGAAGTGCTTTCACCGATAGTGACCGCGGCGCCGGACTTTGAGTGAATCACTACCCCGTCCTGAATATTTGAATTGGCGCCGATGCTGATCGGTTGCATGCCGCCGTCCTGGTCGACTTCATCGGCACGGATCACGGCATAGGGCCCGACAAACACATTCTCACCAATCACCACCTTGCCGCAGATGATTGCGGTGCGGTCTACATAGGCGGACTCGGCAATCACGGGTAAATCACCAGACGGGTTTTTTCTGATCATGGTTTGCTCAACGCAGCGTTCAGGGTGTCGAGGTTGTATTCGAAGAGTCCCAGGAAGGTGCTGGCCGGGCCTTTACTCGCCAGGGCATCGGAGTACAGGGTGCCGCCAATCTGTGCGCCACTTTCATCGGCAATTTGCTGCAACAGGCGCGAGTCCTTGATGTTTTCCATAAACACGGCTTTTACTTTGTCGTCGCGGATCTGGCGAATCAGCGCAGCGACTTCAGCGGCAGAGGGTTCCCGTTCAGTCGACAGACCTTGAGGTGCCATAAAGTCGATGCCATAAGCCTGGCCTAAATAACCAAAGGCATCGTGGGACGTCACGATACGGCGGTTGCCAGCGGGCAGGTCGCCGAGTTTGGTTTTGGCCTGGGCTTGCAGATGATCCAGCGCCTTGAGGTAGGCCTGGCTGTTACGGGTGAAGTCGGCCTGGTCAGCAGGGTCAGCCTCGATCAAGGCCCGGGTGATGTTGTTTACATACAACTTGGCATTCGCCAAATCGTGCCAGGCGTGGGGGTCGGGGATGATCGCGCCATCTTCCTCCATTGAGTGTGCAGTCACCCCTTCACTGGCGGTGACCAGGGTTGCCCTGGTTTCGGTACTGGTTACCAGACGATCAAGCCAGGGCTCAAAGCCCAATCCATTTTTAATAATCAGCCTGGCATTGAGCAACGCCTTGGCGTCGTCGGGTGAAGGTTCGTAGGTGTGAGCGTCTTCATCTGGGCCGACCAGGGCCATGACTTGAATATGTTCACCGCCTATTTTCCGGGTGATGTCCCCCAGAATACTGAAGCTGGTGACGACCGGGATTTTCGGGTTTTCGGCGGCGAACGACAGTGAAGAACCCATTACCAGAAACACACTGAACAACACGGGTAGAGCGCGCATCGTGTAGCACCTCATTGGGATGACAGCAAAGGCGGTCGGCGCAGCAAGCCGTGTACCGGACCGAAAATGACAGACAGCGCATAGCCACAACCCGCCATCAACACAATGGCCGGGCCGCTGGGCAGTGAGTAATAGAACGACAGCAGCAGGCCCAGCCAAACTGAAACGCAGCCAATCACCGCCGAGATCAGGATCAGCACAGGTAGCCGACGGCTCCAGAACCGTGAGGCAATGGCGGGCAGCATCATCAGGCCCACGACCATTAATGCGCCGATGGCCTGAAAGCCGATCACCAGGTTCAAAACCACCAGGGTCAGGAACAGCCCGTGAGCCAGTGGCCCCAGTCGGCTGACACTGCGCAGGAACAGCGGGTCCAGGGTATCCAGCAACAATGGGCGGTAGATGGCTGCCATCAGCAGCATGCTGAAGGTGGTTACCCAGAACATGCCCGTGAGTGTCTGGCTGTCGACAGCCAAAGCCGAACCGAATAGCAAGTGGAGAAGGTCCAGACGTTTACCGGCGATGCCCAGAATCAATATGCCGCTGGCCAATGAGATCGGATAAAGCGCCGCGAGGCTGGCATCTTCACGCAAACCGGTGCGCCGGGTGATCCACGCTGACAGCCCGGCCATGCTCAAGCCCGCCCCCAATCCGCCCAAGGTTAAAGCGGGCAAGCTCAAACCGGCGAACCAAAAGCCCAGAGCCGCACCCGGCAAAATGCCGTGTGCGACGGCATCACCAATCAGGCTCATTCGCCGCAAGATCAAAAAAACACCCAGTGGTGCCGTGCTACACGCCAGAAGCAAACCGCCGAACAAGGCGCGGCGCATAAACACAAATTCCTGAAAGGGTTGCCATAGCTGGCTGACGATAACCATCAGGCGACCTGCGGTGGTTTTATTAGTTGGGTACTCGCCGCCAGAACGCTGCCGCTGCTTTTGATCAACAGCGTTTGGGGCATGTGTTTGCGCACTGCGGCCAGGTCATGACACACCACCAGCAAAGTTCGGCCCTCGGCCTGCCAGGTGTTGATGTGCTGCCAGAGCAGTTCCTGCCCCAGTTCATCCAATGCTGCATGAGGCTCATCGAGTAACAACAATGGGGCATCGGCCAGGCACAAGCGCGCCAATAAAGCGCGTTGCAATTCACCACCCGACAAGGCCATCAGTGGGCGATCTTCCAGGCCGCTCAAATGCCAGTTCGCCAATACCGTATTCAACCGAGCACTTCGTTGCTGCGCTGTTTGCTTCCTGCCCCAGAAACCTGCGGCCACCAACGCTTGCAAACTGATAGGGAATTGCCGATCCATAAACTGCTGTTGCGGCATATACGCCACGTTGCCACGCCGTGGAACATCCAGCAGGACTTTGCCGGCAAGTGGTTTTTGCAGCCCTGCAATGACTTTAAGCAAGCTGCTTTTGCCGCAACCGTTGGCTCCGATAACGGCAGTCAAACTGCCCTTGGCCATCGCGACATCAAGTGCTGGCGTGAGCGGCTGACCGGGCGCACCCCAGGTCAGGTTTTGGCAACGGATCATGGGGCCTCCCAGTTCCAAAAACTTTCAGCGACGGCGTCATGACTGTGCAAACTTTCCGCGTGGGTTACTTTCAGTTTGAAGGCGTTTACGCCCGTTGTTTTCTGCAGTGCCGTATTCAGCCGTCGCGCCGCATCTTCGCAGAACATCAGGTTTTGGCCGTTGGCCAAGGCGAAAGCCTGTTCGTCTGCGCGCTTGACTGCGGTTTGTACAGCCGTGCCAAGTGAGCTTTCAGCGTTGTCGATAATGTTTTTCAGGGGTAGGCACGGGTACTGATGATCCAGAATGATCGACAAATCTGCCGAACTGCGCTGGCTGTGGGGTGTGGCCACAATGCCCTTAGGGCTGCCAAGCCATGCCAAAACATCGGCGTGTTGCAGGGCCTGGTTGGCAAAGTCATCGATAAATTGTTGCTGAATTAATTGCCTGGCCAGTGCTGCTGAGCAGGGGCAAGTGGACGAGTAGCTCACGAGGATTTTTAGTTCCACGTGGAACATTCCGTTTTTCAGACTCGCTTCGAGGGTGACCGGATAGCTTTTCCAGCCCGCCAATGGGCTGACCAACGCCGGGCGTTTGAGCAGTAAATCACTGTGAATCCGCACATAGGCTTTATCAGATAGACCTTGGTGGCTATCGAGAAAACGCAGCAGAAGTCGTCTTAGCAGGGCAGGTGTGAGGTTTTCTGTTTCCAGCATATCCAGCGCCAGATACAGGCGTGACATATGAATCCCCCGAGCAGTGGCATCTTTCAGGTTCACCCCGGCGTCGATTTTTGCGCTTAGACGTTGGCCGTCAATCAGCACGGGAGAAGCAATGCCACACATGCCCACCCACTCAAGCGCAATCGCTTGTTGGGATGACTGCGCGGCAACATCCGGCAAGGTCAGCGCATTCATATGAGAGATCCGTTACAGAGTATTTCGACATGTTATATTATAACGATTAAGTCGACGATGCTTTTTTTGCTGGGGCAAACACACAGCAATGTTGAGTACGGATGCTCCCTTATCTGCGGTACAGGCCATGCACAGACGTCAATTGCTCCACTGGCTGCTTGCCAGTTCCGTCTTCACATTACCGCTGGGCGTTTCAGCCGCCCAAATCCAGCACGCGAGGCTATGGCGCACCGGCAAGACCTCGCGTCTGGTTCTGGACCTGAGTGGGCCGGTGCAGTACAAAACCTTCTCTTTGACGGCTCCCGAGCGACTGATTATTGATGTGAGCGGTGCCAGCCTGAGGGGTGATTTCAGCGAGTTGGTACTGGCCAATACAGGTCTGCGTGCCATTCGCTCCGGGCATTTTGGCCAGGGCATTACGCGCATCGTGCTGGATCTGGATGAGCCGGTGCAGCTCAGTAGTTTTCTGCTGCCGCCCAAGGACGGGCAAGGTCACAGGCTGGTGCTTGATCTGACCAAAAGCGCGGCCCCACAACTGAACGCTGCAGCGGCGACGCCCAGCCAGGTACACCCCAAACGCGACATTATTGTGGTGATTGACCCCGGCCACGGGGGCAAGGATCCGGGCGCGACCAGTGCCAAAGGCCATCGCGAAAAAGATGTTGTGTTGTCTATCGCCCAGCTACTGGCCAGGCGGCTCAAGCGTGAGAAAGGCTTTGATGCGCGACTGGTGCGCAATGATGATTTCTTTGTACCCCTGCGCAAGCGGGTAGAAGTGGCCCACAAGCACAATGCAGACCTGTTTATTTCGGTGCATGCAGACGCTGCGCCGCGTCTTACGGCGTCTGGAGCGTCGGTGTACGCGCTCTCGGAGGGTGGGGCTACATCGGCCACAGCACGCTACCTGGCACAGCGTGAAAACGGCGTGGACTTGATGGGTGCCACTCGACTTTTGAACCTCAAAGACAAAGATCCGATGCTCGCTGGCGTGATCCTGGATATGTCCATGAATGCCACCATCGCGGCCAGTTTGCAGTTGGGTAATACCATTCTGGGCAGCCTTTCGGGCATCACCTCACTGCATCAAAAACGCGTGGAGCAGGCCGGTTTTGCCGTGCTCAAGTCGCCGGATATTCCGTCGATTCTGGTAGAAACCGGCTTTATGTCCAACCCCCGCGACAGCGAGCGCTTGATCACGGCGCGTCATCAACAGGCGGTTGCCGACGGTTTATTTAACGGATTAATCGCTTATTTTCAGAAAAATCCGCCCACCAACAGCCATATGGCGTGGGTTAACGAACAGAAAAACAGCACGTTCGTCACTTCAGGGTTGTCTTAAATGCATTGTTATAATGTATCATTTGTCGATCCGGTATCGGATTGACTGCCAAGCGGGCGTTTTGACCTGCAGCCCTGATGAGGAAATATCCAGATGTCGAATCGTCTTCCTGTAACTGTTCTCTCAGGCTTTTTAGGTGCAGGTAAAAGCACGCTGCTTAATTATATTTTGCGCAACCGCGACAACTTGCGCGTGGCCGTGATCGTTAACGACATGAGCGAAATAAATATTGATGGCGGTGAAGTTCAGCGCGATGTGACCTTGAACCGGGCTGAAGAAAAACTGGTCGAAATGAGCAACGGCTGCATCTGTTGCACCCTGCGTGAAGACTTGCTTGAAGAGGTCAGCGCACTGGCCAGGGAGGGTCGATTTGATTATTTATTGATCGAATCGACTGGTATTTCAGAACCGCTGCCTGTGGCAGAAACTTTTACGTTTCGCGATGAATCAGGACAAAGCCTGGCCGATATTGCCCGCCTGGATACGATGGTTACGGTGGTCGACGGGCTTAATTTTCTTCAGGACTATCAAGCCGCAGAGAGCCTGGATTCACGGGGTGAAACCCTTGGGGAATCCGACGAACGGTCAGTTACTGATTTATTGATCGAGCAAGTCGAGTTCGCGGACGTCATTTTAATCAGCAAAATTGACCTGATAAGTTCCGACGAACGGCAAGAATTAATTGCCATTCTGCAACGGCTGAACGCTCAGGCCGAAATAATTCCGATGGTCATGGGGGCAGTTGCGCTCAATAAAATTCTCGATACCGGGCGTTTTGATTTTGAGCGGGCAGCGCAAGCACCTGGCTGGTTGCAAGAATTGCGCGGCGAGCATGTGCCTGAGACCGAAGAATATGGCATCGCTTCCAGTGCCTATCGCGCGCGACGACCTTTTCACCCTCAACGTTTTTTTGATTTTATCGAGCGCCCCTGGACCAACGGCAAGCTGCTGCGCTCCAAGGGTTTTTTCTGGCTGGCCAGTAAATTTCAGGAGGCGGGCAGCTGGTCCCAGGCGGGCGGGTTGATGCGCTATGGGTTTGCCGGGCGCTGGTGGCGCTTTGTGCCCCGCGACCAATGGCCGCAGGAGCCGCAAGCCACAGCTGAAATTCTGCACAAATGGCTGCCTGAGACTGCCGATTGCCGCCAGGAGTTGGTGTTTATCGGTCAGCACATCGATTTTTCTTTGCTGGCGGATGAACTCGATGCCTGTTTGCTGACCGATGCCGAAATGGCCTTGGGCGAAGCGGGCTGGAAGCTGCTGAACGATCCCTTTGGCGATTGGCATGAAGAGGTGGCGGCATGACCAATGCGCTTGCCTGTACCGCTGAGCCCCTGATCCAGCAGGTGCGCGGGGAAACGCCTGAGGTCATGACCCGAATTCTGGATGAAAACGTCAACCTGGCCATCTGGCAGCGTCAATTGCCTGTGCATATCGTCGATTTCGGTGCCTTGTTGCTCTCGCTCGACGAGCCTCTGGCTGACGCCATTGTTATCGAAATGAGCGATGAAACGACGCCACCTAACCTTCGGGGCCTGGCTTGCAGATTCAATGACCTGGAAGGCTACACAGGCTTTATTGCCGATGTTTCCTGGCTGGTGAGCGCCTATGCGTGTCTATTGGGCGCCAAACGCATTGGGCTGCGTCTCAGGGCCTTGGACAAGGCCATGTGCCCACGCTTTCATGTGGATCACGTTCCTGTACGACTTATTACCACTTATGCGGGAGTGGGCAGTCAGTGGCTGGAGGAAGGCATGATGGAGCGTCGTCAGCTCGGGCAATCACACGCTGAGCCCACCCGGGCGGCCTTGATTCAGCAAATCAGTGCCGGGCAAGTTGCCCTGCTCAAAGGCGAGAAGTGGCAGGGTAACGAGGGAGCGGGCTTGATCCACCGTTCACCTGCACTGGCGGCGGGTGAACGACGGCTGATTTTGACCCTCGATTGGCTGGCCTGAGGCATATTGCTTGCTTTGACCCTACAGAAGCTGGCGATCATGTTGCAGAACATTCCCACCCATGTGATTGCCGGGCCGCTTGGCGCCGGCAAAACCAGTCTGATTCAGCACCTGATGGCGCACAAACCGCCACACGAACGCTGGGCGGTGCTGGTCAATGAGTTCGGTCAGATCGGCCTGGATGCGGCCCTGATGAGCCAGGGAAGCGATGACATTGCTATCACCGAAGTGGCGGGGGGCTGTGTGTGCTGCGTCAATGGCGCGCCTTTTCAGATCGGTTTGAGTCGCCTTTTGCGCAAGTCCAGGCCCGACCGCCTGTTTATCGAGCCTTCTGGTCTGGGTCATCCCGCACAGATTTTAAAGCAGCTCGGCGAAGCGCCCTGGCTGGGGGTTTTGGCGCTCCAGCCATGCGTCATGGTGCTCGATGCGCAAGCGATGGCCCAGGGCAAACCGCTCCCCAAAACCCAGCAAGAAGCCCTGAAAAGTGCCGGTTTACTGGTCATGAATAAATCTAATAGTGTCCCAAGTGAGCAACGTGAGCAGATTGCATGCAGCCTGCCAAAGTGCCCTGTTTTGTGGGTCGAGCATGGCCGCATCCCTTTAAATACGCTGCCTGTAGCCCATATGAATATCTCTCATGCTGTGGATAACTCATTGATTTATAAGGATTTTAATCATATTGGCAGTGTGTTTTCCGACCCGCGAACGCCGATGGTGATGACTCAACATCAGCCTGAAGGATGGAGCGCAGGTTGGCGCTGGCACCCCTCCCGCCAATTTGACCTGGACTTGCTGCAACAATGGCTCGAAAGCCTGGATTGGCAGCGGGCGAAGCTGGTTATTCATGGTTCGGCGGGCTGGTTTTCGAACAATTCTGTGGATAACTCGATCGCGCAGTGGAAATCGAGTGAGTGGCGCAAGGATTCACGTCTCGAATTGATTTTTGCTCAGCCCCAGGATCTGGATGCTCTTCAATCGGGACTGGAAAACTGTTTGCTCAAGGAGGTTTTTTAGGTGGCGGGCCTGTGCTGCGAGGCTTAAAACCCGGGGTTTTAGTGGGTTCTGTGCTGGTAAAATTGTCCTACAATTGGAAGTGTGCGCATGGGATTGTCACCGTCTAAATTCTGTAGAGGTGTCTATCTCAAGGGTTTTGGCGAGGTTTTGCGGAAAGTTATCCACAGGTGCCCGGCTTGCAGGCGCTGAAAGGCGGGCTCAGTGGCGCAACGTTGTTCACTTAAGCGATTTCTGCCTCTGTGGGAGCGAGCAAGCCCGCTCCCACACTTGAACGGCGTTGCTTTTAAGTGAACAGCATTGGGCTTAGTGGCGGGTCTTGCTGTGTTCCTGGCGCCACTGGCTGAGTTCGATCACCTGAGCGCTGGGAATGACGCTTGGCTCGGCTTCGGTCTGGAACGGGTAGGGCGGCAGTTCGATTTTTACGCTGTGGGCGCCGAACTGGGTGATGGTTCCGGTATGACGCTGATCACCGGTCACCGTGAATTCAAAGTTATACACACGGGCCAGGCGTTTATTGCCATTGGCGTCGGGGATCAGGGCGATTTTTTTTAGCGCCACGTTTTCATCGAGCAGCTCGATATCGAGGTTTTTGCAGTGTTGCTTGACCCGCTCCAGCGCCCGCTCGCGCAACCCGTGGTTGTGCCACAGCCAGGCAGCGCCTGCAGCCAGCAGCATGAGGACAAACATATTTCCCAGGGTCAGCATTACATGTGCTCCAACAGATTGTGCTCAGCTTAACTGCGTCTTCAACCTGTCGTACAGGCCGCGTTTGGTCGCATACTGCGTGGCTTGAATCCACCCGTAGTCTGGAATCCGGCATGAAACGTACACCTCATTTACTCGCCATCCAATCCCACGTGGTTTTCGGCCATGCCGGCAACAGCGCAGCGGTTTTTCCTATGCAGCGCGTCGGGGTGAATGTATGGCCTCTGAACACGGTGCAGTTCTCCAACCACACTCAGTATGGCCAGTGGACGGGGGAAGTGTTGGCTCCCGAGCAAATTCCTTCGCTGGTCGACGGAATCGCCGCCATCGGCGAGCTGGGCAACTGTGATGCGGTTTTGTCCGGTTACCTGGGCAGTGCGGCGCAGGGCCGGGCCATTTTGAGCGGCGTGGCCCGTATCAAGGCCGTCAACCCCCATGCGCTGTACCTGTGTGACCCGGTCATGGGCCACCCGGAGAAAGGCTGCATCGTGCCTCAGGAGGTCAGTGACTTCCTGCTGGAAGAAGCGGCGGCGATGGCTGATTTCCTGTGCCCCAACCAGCTGGAGCTGGACAGTTTTTGCGGGCGTCATCCGCAATCGTTGTTCGACTGCCTGGCAATGGCCCGCAGCCTGCTGGCCCGCGGCCCGAAAGCGGTGTTGGTGAAGCATTTGTCGTATCCGGGCAAACCGGCTGAAAGCTTCGAGATGCTGCTGGTTACGGCAGAGGGTAACTGGCACTTGCGCCGGCCGCTGCTGGCCTTCCCGCGTCAGCCTGTGGGCGTGGGGGATCTGACTTCAGGGCTGTTTCTGGCGCGGGTACTGCTGGGGGACAGCCTGGTGGCTGCGTTTGAGTTCACCGCGGCGGCGGTGCATGAGGTGTTGCTGGAAACCCAGGCCTGCACCAGCTATGAATTGCAACTGGTACGCGCCCAGGACCGCATTGCCCATCCGCGTGTGCGGTTTGAGGCTGTGCCGATCAGTTTGTAAGCAAACTGAACAAAACCTGTGGGAGCGGGCTTGCTCGCGATTCAGGCAACTCGGTTTATCTGTAAGACCGAGTTGATGCAATCGCGAGCAAGCCCGCTCCCACAAGTTACTTACAGTGTTTCGTCTTTCAGTTCGCGGTAACGCTGCTCCAGTTCCTGACGGATCTGGCGGCGTTGCTTGCCCTGGATAAAGCGGCGCTTGTCTTCGCTGTTCAATGGCTGCAACGGCGGAACAGCGGCCGGTTTACGGTCGTCGTCCACGGCGACCATCGTGAAGAAACAGCTGTTGGTGTGGCGCACCGAGCGCTCACGGATATTTTCGGTAACGACCTTGATGCCAACTTCCATCGAGGTGTTGCCGGTGTAGTTGACCGAGGCGAGGAAGGTCACCAGCTCACCGACATGAATCGGCTCGCGGAAAATGACCTGGTCCACCGACAAGGTGACCACATAACGCCCCGCATAGCGGCTGGCGCAGGCATAGGCGACTTCATCGAGGTACTTGAGCAGGGTTCCGCCGTGAACATTGCCAGAAAAATTGGCCATGTCCGGGGTCATCAAGACCGTCATCGACAGTTGGGCGTTTCCGGGTTCCATAGCAGCAGGCTCGCGGTTGTGTTGCAGCAGTGAAATGGGTATCTCTGTGGATACTTGTCGATTTTTGAAACAGTTATTAACGGGACGTTGCCGTTTTGACAGCCGTCACGCTTATCTCTATCTGTTTCCATATATTGCACCGCCTTTCTGGCGCAAGTCGCGGTGTTAACCTGCAAAAGTCCGTTAGTCGGATACTTCCTACATTTAAAACAGTCGATGCGTGCGGCCTGACAGGCTGTGTCTGTCGTCATGTTGCCTGGTGAATATCAAACAAGGAGTGCCACGCCATGCATGCCATCAGTTTTATTCAGGATCTGGCAGTCATCATGCTGGTTGCGGGTGTGGTGACGATTCTTTTCCACCGTTTCAAACAGCCGGTGGTGCTGGGTTATATCGTTGCCGGTTTTATCATTGGCCCGCACACCCCGCCGTTTGGCCTGATCCACGATGAAGAAACGATCAAGACCCTGGCTGAGCTGGGGGTGATCTTCTTGATGTTTTGCCTGGGGCTGGAATTCAGCCTGCGCAAGTTGTTCAAGGTCGGGGCCACGGCCTTTATCGCAGCGTTTATGGAAATTACGCTGATGATCTGGATCGGCTATGAAATTGGCCGATGGTTCGACTGGAACACGATGGATTCGCTGTTTTTGGGCGCGATCCTGGCCATTTCCTCGACCACCATCATCGTCAAGGCGCTCAACGACCTGAAGATGAAAAACGAGCGCTTCGCCCAGCTGATTTTTGGCGTGTTGATCGTTGAAGATATTTTGGGCATCGGGATTATTGCGCTGTTGTCGAGCATCGCGGTCAGCGGCAGCGTCAGCCCCGAAGAAGTGTTTTCGACGGTCGGTAAATTATCGCTGTTCATGATTGTGGCCCTGGTGATCGGCATTCTGCTGGTGCCGCGGGTACTGGCGTATGTGGCCCGATTCGAAAGCAATGAGATGCTGCTGATTACCGTGCTGGGGCTGTGTTTTGGCTTCTGCCTGCTGGTGGTCAAGCTGGAATACAGCATGGTGCTCGGGGCGTTTTTGATCGGTGCGATCATGGCCGAGTCGCGTCAGTTGCTGAAAATTGAACGGCTGATCGAGCCGGTGCGCGACTTGTTCAGTGCGATTTTCTTTGTGGCCATCGGGCTGATGCTCGACCCGGCCATTCTGCTGGAATATGCGCTGCCCATCGTGGTGATCACCGTTGCCGTGGTACTGGGCAAGATGCTGTCCTGCGGACTGGGGGCGTTTATCGCAGGCAATGACGGACGCACCTCGCTGCGGGTCGGGATGGGGCTGTCCCAGATTGGGGAGTTTTCTTTCATTATCGCGGCGCTGGGTATGACATTGCAGGTCACCAGCAGCTTCCTGTACCCCGTAGCGGTGGCCGTATCCGTATTGACCACCCTGATGACCCCTTACCTGATACGCGCCGCAGACCCGCTCTCGCTAAAGCTGGCGCAGGTGGTGCCGGGGCGCCTGTCACGGGTGTTGGGGCTCTATGGCGAATGGCTGCGCAGTATTCAGCCACAGGGCGAGGGAGCGTTGCTGGCGGCCATGATCCGCAAGATCCTGCTGCAGGTTGGGGTCAATCTGGCTTTGGTTATCGCTATTTTCTTTGCCGGCGGTTATTTCGCACCGCGCATCGGGCGTTATTTGCAGGGCTGGATCCTGGAGCCGAGCTGGCAAAAGGGGATGATCTGGGGGGCTGCCTTGCTGCTGTCGCTGCCGTTCTTGATTGCGGCGTATCGCAAGCTCAAGGCGCTGTCGATGCTCCTGGCGGAGATGGGGGTCAAGCCGGAAATGGCCGGGCGCCATACGCAGCGGGTGCGTCGGGTGATCTCGGAAGTGATCCCGATTTTATCGTTGCTGGTGATTTTTTTGCTGCTGTCGGCCTTGTCGGCGAGCATCTTGCCTACCAACGAGTTGCTCATGGTGATTGCCGTGGTGGCAGCGGGCGTGGCGGCGCTGTTGTGGCGCTGGTTTATCCGGATTCATACGCGCATGCAGGTTGCACTGCTGGAGACGCTGGATAACCACAAGGAGGGGGGGCACTGACAGCCCGCTGACCAATGGCTGGAAAGCGGGCCGGGCTTACTGGCAGATATCAGCTTTCCAGCCAGACGTCGCGCGCCCAGTGCCAGACCGATTCCCAGGTTTCTTCGGTAACGAGTTCTTCTTCGCCGGACCACAGCACCACGGTGCCGTCTTCTTCCACGCAGTAGTAGTCGTCGCCGTCCTGGCAAATCGGGATCAGGCTGCGGTCTACGCCGGCATCCCAGGCGTTTGCCGCCACTTCCGGCAGGTAGGTGTGCGATTGCGGGTCGGTCACGGTGACCGGCTCCAGGCTGCCATACACCACGTCACTGACGGTCAGCAGAAATTCTCTGAAGACAAATGGAATATCGACGAACAGCTGCTCTTCGATTTCCACCACCTGGTCTTCTTCAGGCAGTTCCAGGGGAACCGGTACAGGCTCGTTTTTTTCGCGTAGCTCTTCAATAATTTCTTCCACGACCTCATCCTCATGCTCTATGGCGCGGTTTATATGACGCGCTTTATACAGTAGCTCGTTATAAGTGCAATCGTGAAATGCAAAGCCCCGGACAAGTCCGGGGCTTTGGTTAACGCATGTTTCGCTCGCGGGATCAGCCGTTCTGGCGGATACCTGCCACCAGCCAAGGCTGGTTGTCGCCTTGCTGGCGCTCCATGTTCCAGCTTTCGCTGAAGGCTTCGCCCTGGTCAAAGCGCGAGTTTTTCGACACGCCGCTGAAGGTCAGGGTGGCGATGGTCTTGTCTGCACGATCATCCAGGCCGTCCAGTTGCACGGTCAGGTTGTCGATGTAGGTGGACTGGAAGCCATCACCCAGCTCAGCGCGTTCACGCTTGAGGAAGTCGAGCATTTGCGGCGTCACGAACTCGGCGATTTTATCCATTTCGTTGGCATCCCAGTGCTGTTGCAGGGACTGGAAATGGTTACGCGCAGCTTCCAGGAAGTTCTGCTCGTTGAACCAGGCCGGTGCGTTGATCACCGGACGGGCTGCAGGGGCAGCCGAGCCGCCGAAGATCGAACCTGCTGGCTTGGCGTCGAACGCTTCGCGTTGCATGGGGGCGTGGCCAGCAGGGGCCATCATGTCAGCCTGCTTGCGACGACGGGCCGCGATAAAGCGGAAGATCAGGAAGGCGATAACCGCCATGATCAGGATGTCGAAGAACTGCATGCCCTGGAAGCCGCCGCCCATGAACATGGACGCCAACAGACCACCGGCAGCGAGGCCGGCCAGAGGGCCAAGCCAGCGCGAAGCACCGCCGGCTTTTGCGGCGGCGCCTGCAGCACCGGCAGCCGCAGGGGCTGCAGCTGGAGCGGCTTGACGCGTTTGGTGGCTAGGCGCTGCACCCGCGCTTTTGCCGCCGCCGAAGCGCTTGGCGTTCGCGTCGATGCTCATCGTCAAGCCGATGCACAACGCCAGGGCGATGCTAAGAAAACGTTTCATAAGGGGTTCCCATTTGTGGATATCACGCGCGCCATGTTGCACAGGTGAGCTGTGACTGGCTAGCGGTGAAGTGTTTCGGGCTTTTGCTTATTTATCTGTAAGAGACAGATTTTTTTACTGTAGGACGCATTGATGTGGGAGCGGGCTTGCTCGAGATTCCCTGCACTCGGTGCATTTGATACACCGAGGTGCTGCCATCGCGAGCAAGCCCGCTCCCACCGTTATCTATCAATCCAGACTATTCCCGCAAAGCTGTCGGATTGCTGTCAGACCGCTTCAAGTTTGGCGTAGCCCATCATCAGCCATTTGCTGCCTTCACTGAAGTTGACCTGGACCCGTGCCTGGGCTCCGGCGCCCTCGAAGTTGAGAATGACGCCTTCGCCGAAGACCGCATGCTTGACCATCTGGCCGAGCTTGAATTCGGTTTCCGGGATTTCCGAGCCGCCAAACAGGGTGCTGGCACTCTGTTTTTGACCGCCGCCGAAAGGGCGACTGACACTGTTGGACAGTCGAACTTCCTGGATCAGGCCTTTCGGTACTTCACGAACGAAGCGTGAAACCTTGTTGTAGGTTTCGCTGCCGTAAAGGCGTCGGGTTTCGGCGTAGGTCATCACCAGGTTTTGCATGGCGCGGGTAATGCCCACATAGGCCAGGCGCCGTTCCTCTTCAAGGCGGCCGGGTTCTTCCAGGCTCATCTTGTGCGGGAACAACCCTTCTTCCATGCCCACCAGGAACACATACGGGAACTCCAGGCCTTTGGCGCTGTGCAGCGTCATCAGCTGGATACCGTCTTCGTGCTCTTCGGCCTGGGTATCGCCTGCCTCCAGCGAGGCATGGCCGAGGAAGGCGGCCAATGGCGACAGCTCTTCGTCTTCGTCATTGTTTTCGAAGTTGCGTGCTGCGCTGACCAGTTCCTCAAGGTTTTCTACCCGGGCCTGGCCTTTTTCGCCTTTTTCCGCTTGATGGTAGGCAATCAGCCCGCTCTGTTCGATCACGGTCTGGGTCATCAGATGCAAAGGCATCTCCATGACTTTTGCCGCGAGGTTGTCGATCAGTTCCATAAAGCCGGCAATAGCGCCTGAAGCGCGGCCGGGGAGGGCTTTATTGGCGATCAGCTGGCGCATCGCTTCCCACATCGACACATCGCTGTGGCGTGCGTGTTCACGGATGGCCTCGACGGTTTTTTCGCCAATGCCGCGGGCTGGTACGTTAATCACCCGCTCCAGCGCCGCATCGTTGCCGCGGCCTTCGAGCAGGCGCATATAAGCCATCGCATTCTTAATTTCCGCGCGTTCGAAGAAGCGCTGGCCACCATAGATGCGGTAGGGGATGCGTTCGCGCAGCAAGGCTTCTTCAAGCACCCGCGATTGGGCGTTGGAGCGATACAAAATGGCGATATCGCTGTGGGCAATGCCGGTTTTCAGTGCGCTCTCGATGGTCTCGACCACGTAGCGCGCTTCGTCGTGTTCGTTGAACGCGGCGTACAGATTGATGGCTTCGCCTTCGCCGCCGTCAGTCCACAGCTCTTTGCCCATGCGCCCGGTGTTATTGGCAATCAGGGCGTTGGCCGCTTTGAGGATGCCGGCCGTGGAGCGATAGTTCTGCTCCAGGCGGATGGTCTCGGCGTCCGGGAAGTCGGTTGAGTACTGGTAGATGTTTTCGATTTTCGCGCCGCGCCAGCCGTAGATCGACTGGTCGTCATCGCCCACCACCATCAGGCTGTCGCCGCCCTGGGCCAGCAATCGTAGCCAGGCATATTGAACGGCGTTGGTGTCCTGGAATTCGTCTACCAGGATGTGCCGGAAGCGTTTCTGGTAGTGCGCCAGCAAGCCCGGGTTGTCGCGCCACAGGTCCAGGGCACGCAGCAGCAGTTCGGAAAAATCGATCACACCGGCGCGCTGGCACGCGACCTCATAGGCCTCGTAAATATTGCGCATGGTGGCCAGGAACAAGTCGCCGCTGGCCTGGATATGTTTGGGGCGCAGGCCTTCGTCTTTCTGGCCGTTGATAAACCACTGTGCCTGACGCACCGGCCAGCGCTGTTCATCCAGCCCCAGTTCACGGATCACACGCTTGACCAAGCGTTGCTGGTCGTCGCTGTCGAGGATCTGGAACGTCTGGCTCAGGCCGGCTTCTTGCCAGTGAGCCCGCAGCAGGCGGTGAGCCAGGCCGTGGAAGGTGCCCACCCACATACCGGCGGGGTTGATCCCCATCAGTTGCTCGATGCGATGGCGCATCTCGGCGGCAGCCTTGTTGGTGAAGGTCACCGACAGCACGGAGTGTGGGGACGCGTTTTCGACCTGGATCAACCAGGCGATACGGTGCACCAGCACACGGGTTTTGCCGGAACCTGCGCCGGCCAGAACCAACTGACGCCCGACACTGGCCGTGACGGCCTGACGTTGGGCATCGTTGAGAGAATTTAACAAGAGAGAGAGATCATCGCGCATCGGGGCATTTTAGGGGCTGTTGGCCTTTGATTGCTAGCCGCGTGGCGGTCTTGGGCCGAGCGGTCGAAAAGGCTGGCAGTAAAAGCGCCCGGTGTGTTTCATCCAATTTAATGGCACCCGTGCGTTTGGTCGTGGGTATTGCTTGTGTATGCTCGGATGACTTTTTGGCTCATCTACTGATAAGAAACTTGCCGATGGTTCAGAGTTTAAATTCGCCGGGTGTTTTTTTCGGCATGGGTATCGGCCTTTTTTTGCTGGCGGGTGGTTTGGGTTGGCAGTTCAACCGGATCAAACAACGGCGCAAGGCGAGGCGCTTGCAGCAACAAGGCCTGTTCGCCGACTTGCAGCAGGCCAATGACCGTAGCGAGCAACTGCACACCGAACTGGCCCGCGAAGTGGAGCAGCGGCGTGTGGTGGAGGCGCGGGTGCGCCACCTTAGCCAGTTTGATGAGTTGACCGGCCTGGCCAATCGTTCCCTGTTCAAGGAGCGCCTGGAGGAGGCCAGCCAGCGCGTGCGCCAGGGTTCGTGCAATCTGACCTTGCTGCACATCAACCTCGATCGTTTCAAGCTGCTCAATGACAACTTTGGCCATGAACTGGCCGATCATGTGTTGCAAAAAATGGCTGAGCGCATCACCAAGGCCTTGCCTGAGGCCGACACCCTTGCGCGCCTATCGGGTGATGAATTTGCCGTGTTGTTTGATGCCTATAACAGCCTGACCAGCCTGGCGCGGGTAGCCACCCGGCTTCTGGAAAAACTCAGTCGGCCGCTGATGGTGGACGGCCATGAGTTGGTGATCAGTGTATCCATTGGCATCAGTTTGTTACCGGGTAGCGCACGGGACATTGCGAGCCTGGTGCATCAGGCCAACAAGGCCATGCAGCAGGCCAAGCACCTGGGCGGTGGCACCTTTCAGTTCTACAGTCACAGCCTGCAACGCAGCACCCTGGAGCGCCTGCAGCTGGAGAACCAGTTGCGCAAGGCCATTGCCGAGCGCCAGCTCGATGTGTTCTATCAACCCAAGCTGTGCCTGGCCAGCGGCCGCCTGCACGCCGCCGAAGCGCTGGTGCGCTGGGATCACCCGCAATTGGGCAGCGTGCCGCCGAGCGACTTTATCGCCCTGGCCGAGGAGACCGGCCTGATCAGCGCCATTGGCGAATTTGTGTTGCGTGAAGCCTGCCGCCAGGCCTGCGAATGGCAACATGAAGGGCTGGCGCCGATACGGGTGTCGGTGAACCTGTCGGGGCATCAACTGCGCCAGGGCAAGCTGGTCAGCCTCGTGCGCCAGGTGCTCGAAGACACAGGGCTGGCACCGCATTGCCTTGAGCTGGAACTGACAGAAAGCCAGTTGCTCGACAATGTTGAATACATCATCGCCACCTTTGAACAATTGCATGGGTTGGGGGTGAAGTTGGCGATTGATGATTTTGGCACCGGTTATTCATCGCTCAGTTACCTCAAGCGGTTTGCGGTGGATTACGTCAAGATCGACAAAACCTTTATTCACGGGGTGGGGCGCTGTAGCGAAGACGAGGCCATCACCCTGGCGATTATCGACATGGCCCACAGCCTGGCCCTCAAGGTCGTGGCAGAGGGCGTTGAAAACGAGGCGCAACTGGCCTTTCTCAAGGCTCGCCAGTGCGATGAAGTGCAGGGTTACTTGATCAGCCGTCCAGTCAGTGCACAGCAATTGGGCGACTTGTTGCGCGCAGGTGCCGCTATCTTGTAGTGCGAAAAAGGGCTACACACGCCTGATCCTGCTTGATTAAAGGGTGATAACAGCAACCGATAGAGCGTATTGGGTGGGCAGAAAACGAATTCTTGTAGTATAACTACAAGATTGCTACATCCCCGGCGCCCGCCGCTTACAGACCGAGTCCTGCCCTTTGAACCTGCTGCAACATATTGCCCAGTCACGCCACCTGTTACGTAAATCGGAACTCAAGGTCGCCGATCACGTGCTGCTTGATCCTGCGGCTGTAATGCACAGTTCCATGGCCGACCTTGCCCACAGCGTCGGTATCAGCGAGCCCACCATCGTGCGTTTTTGCCGTGCGATAGGCTGCTCGGGGTTCCAGGACTTGAAGCTCAAGCTGGCGCAAAGCCTGGCGGCAGGGGCCAGTTTTGGTCAGTTCGCGATCCATGAAGACGATTCGGTTGCGGACTACAGCCTGAAGATTTTCGACACGACGCTGCACACCCTGATGGACGTGCGCGAGAAGCTCGACCCGGTCGCCTTGCAGCGTGCGGTAACGGCCATGTCGCAAGCACAGCGGGTTGAGTTCTACGGTTTTGGTGCGTCGGGTGCAGTAGCGGCAGATGCCCAGCACAAGTTTTTCCGTTTGTTGCTGACCGCTGCGGCGTATTCCGACCCGCATATGCAAGCGATGTCGGCGGTGACCTTGAAGCCTACCGACGTGGCAATCTGCATTTCCCAGTCGGGCCGCTCCAAAGACTTGCTGATCACCGCCAACCTGGTGCGTGAAAGCGGCGCGACCTTGATCACCTTGTGCCCGAGTCAGACGCCGTTGGCAGAACTGGCGACCGTCAACCTGGCGATCGATGTGCATGAAGACACCGAAATCTACACCCCGCTGACTTCGCGTATTGCCCACCTGGTGGTGATTGACGTGCTGGCGATGGGTGTTGCGATGGCGCGCGGCCCGAGCCTGGTCAACCACCTCAAGAGCGTCAAGCGCAGCCTGCGCAGCTTGCGTTTGTCGCCCAAGTCGCTGAAAAGCCACGAAGATTAAAAGCGCCCAACATCTTCTGTGGGAGCGGGCTTGCTAGCGACAGGGAATGCCGCCGTGTGACAGACACACCGCAGCGCCTGAATCGCGAGCAAGCCCGCTCCCACACAGAGCTCACATTCAGCGTTCATCCCCCTGTCATCTCCCCTTCGTAAAGCCGTCACAAACAAAGTCCATCGTTAAACTCCCGTACACGCCTTGGGAGACTCGAAATGGCTCAGCCTTACGAAGAACGCAATAGCGCCGTCAAAACCCGCCGTCAGCAAGAAGACCAGCGCCGCATGGCCTTCCGTCGTGCGATTGAAGACCATACGAGCCAGCGCCAACTGCGCCTGGAAACCTCAGACTACCCCGACCTGGGATCGATCAACTATTGGCAGGCTGCGTCGGCAAGTGGCCGTCGAAGCGCTCAACCAGCGCGCTGATCTGCAGGCGCTCACTGCGAATAAACCCCAGAAATGCATGCGCCACCGGTGACAGGCGCTTGGCCTTGGCCTGCACCACGCACCAGCTGCGGTACAGCGGCAATTCTTCGACCGGCAGCTCACGCAGCAGGCCGGTCGCCAGCTCCAGGCTGACGGCGTGGCGGGTCAACAGCGCCACGCCCAACCCGGCCACCGCACATTCGCGCTGAGACTCGTTGGACGACACCTCCAGCGTCTGATTGAAGTGCACGCGCTTCTCCTTAAAGTACTCCTCGCACGCCATGCGCGTGCCCGAACCCTGTTCGCGCATCAGCAGGGTATACGGCTCAAGATCCTGCAACCGCAGCGGCCCTTGCATGCACAGCGGGTGTTCGGCAGGTGCAACGGCCACAATCGGGTTATTCAAAAACGGCAAAAACTCCAGGCCCATGTCCTGGGGCACCATCGACATGATCACCAGATCGTCGCGGTTATCGGATAGCCGACGAACGGCCTGCGCCCGGTTGACCACGGTCAGTTGCAAATTAACTTCCGGGTGCTGGCGCTTGAAGGCCGCAAACAGATGCGGCACAAAATATTTCGCACTCGACTCCACTGCCAGTTTTAGCTGCCCCTGCAATGACCCGAGCATGTCGGAAAGCTGCATGTCGAGGTTTTCCAGGCGGCCGAAAATATCCCGGCTGGCCAACTGAAGCGCTTCAGCGGCTTCGGTCATGTACAGTTTTTTGCCGACATATTCGAACAAAGGCTGGCCAATCAGATCTTCAAGCTGACGAATTTGTAGACTTACGGCGGGTTGCGTCAGCGACATTTCTTCTGCCGCGCGGCTGTAAGAGCGCAAATCACAGACTTCGTTAAACACCTGCAATTGGCGAAAAGTGATACGCATCAATGACTTACGCATTTTTATAAAATTATCCGAAGCGGCAAGTGCTCTGACTATAAGTTGTTACTTATGCATGACCCAAGAATTATTGATTTTTGTTTATCGCTGCGCAGGTCTAGTGTGACAACACAACGGTTCAGACACATTTGGACACGTCCCGACCTGGTCTAGCAGGTCGTTTGTTCCATGGGCTTTAGGAAGATTCCAAGTGATAAAAAAGATCCTGATCGCCAACCGCGGAGAAATCGCCGTCCGCATCGTGCGTGCCTGCGCCGAGATGGGGATTCGCTCTGTAGCGGTCTATTCCGAAGCTGATCGGCATGCCTTGCACGTCAAGCGCGCTGACGAAGCACACAATATCGGCGAAGACCCGCTGGCCGGTTATTTGAATCCGCGCAAGCTGGTTAACCTGGCTGTTGAAACCGGTTGTGATGCCTTGCATCCCGGTTACGGTTTTCTGTCAGAAAATGCTGAATTGGCTGATATCTGCGCCGAGCGCGGGATCAAGTTCATCGGCCCTGCCGCTGAAGTCATTCGCCGCATGGGCGACAAGACTGAAGCGCGCCGCAGCATGATCAAGGCCGGTGTTCCGGTTACGCCGGGCACTGAAGGCAACGTTGCCGACATCCACGAAGCCTTGATTGAAGGCGAGCGCATTGGTTACCCGGTGATGCTCAAGGCTACTTCGGGTGGCGGCGGTCGCGGGATTCGTCGTTGCAACAGCCGTGAAGAGCTGGAGCAAGCCTTCCCGCGGGTGATCTCGGAAGCCACCAAGGCTTTTGGCTCGGCCGAAGTGTTCCTGGAAAAATGCATCGTCAACCCCAAGCACATCGAAGCGCAGATCCTCGGTGACAGCTTTGGCAATGTGGTGCATCTGTTCGAGCGCGACTGCTCGATCCAGCGTCGCAACCAGAAGCTGATCGAAATCGCCCCGAGCCCCCAGCTGACCCCGGAACAGCGCGCCTATATCGGCGACCTGTCGGTGCGTGCAGCCAAGGCCGTGGGTTACGAGAACGCCGGCACCGTGGAGTTCCTGCTCGCCGAAGGCGAGGTGTACTTCATGGAGATGAACACCCGGGTGCAGGTGGAACACACCATCACCGAAGAAATCACCGGCATCGACATTGTCCGTGAGCAAATCCGTATCGCCTCCGGCCTGCCGCTGTCGATCAAGCAGGAAGACGTGCAGCACCGCGGCTTTGCCCTGCAGTTCCGGATCAATGCCGAAGACCCGAAAAACAACTTCCTGCCAAGTTTCGGCAAGATCACCCGTTACTACGCGCCCGGCGGCCCTGGTGTGCGTACCGATACGGCGATCTACACCGGCTATACCATCCCGCCGTATTACGACTCCATGTGTCTGAAACTGGTGGTGTGGGCCCTGACCTGGGAAGAAGCGATGGACCGTGGTTTGCGCGCCCTCGACGACATGCGTCTGCAAGGGGTCAAAACCACCGCCGCGTATTACCAGGAAATCCTGCGTAACCCGGAATTCCGTAGTGGCCAGTTCAACACCAGCTTTGTAGAAAGCCACCCTGAGCTGACCAACTACTCGATCAAGCGCAAACCCGAAGAGCTGGCCCTGGCCATCGCTGCCGCCATCGCCGCCCACGCAGGCCTGTGAGGAAAAGAATAATGAGCAAGAAGATTTTCGTAACCGACACCATCCTGCGTGACGCCCACCAGTCGCTGCTGGCCACCCGCATGCGCACCGAAGACATGCTGCCGATCTGCGACAAGCTCGACAAGGTCGGCTACTGGTCGCTGGAAGTCTGGGGCGGCGCCACCTTTGACGCCTGCGTGCGCTTCCTCAAGGAAGACCCGTGGGAGCGTCTGCGCCAACTGCGTGCCGCCTTGCCCAACACCCGCCTGCAAATGTTGCTGCGCGGCCAGAACCTGCTGGGCTATCGCCATTACAGCGATGACGTGGTCAAGGCGTTCGTGGCCAAGGCGGCGGTTAACGGTATCGACGTGTTCCGCATCTTTGACGCCATGAACGACGTGCGTAACCTGCGCGTGGCCATCGAGGCCGTCAAGGCCGCTGGCAAGCATGCCCAGGGCACCATCGCCTACACCACCAGCCCGGTACACACCACCGAGGCGTTTGTGGCCCAGGCCAAGCAAATGGAAGCGATGGGCTGCGACTCGGTCGCCATCAAGGACATGGCCGGCCTGCTGACCCCGTTCGCCACGGGCGAGCTGGTCAAGGCGCTGAAAGCCGAAATCACCCTGCCGATCTTTATTCACTCCCACGACACCGCGGGTCTGGCAGCCATGTGCCAGCTCAAGGCGATCGAAAACGGTGCCGACCATATCGACACTGCGATCTCCAGCTTCGCGTGGGGCACCAGCCACCCGGGCACCGAATCGATGGTTGCCGCCCTCAAGGGCAGCGAATACGACACCGGCCTCGACTTGTCGCTGTTGCAGAAAATCGGTATGTACTTCTACGCTGTGCGTAAGAAGTATCACCAGTTTGAAAGCGAATTCACCGCCGTCGACACCCGCGTGCAAGTCAACCAGGTGCCGGGCGGGATGATTTCCAACCTCGCTAACCAGCTCAAAGAGCAGGGCGCGCTGAACCGCATGAGCGAAGTGCTGGCTGAGATCCCGCGTGTGCGTGAAGACCTCGGTTACCCGCCGCTGGTAACGCCGACCTCGCAAATTGTCGGTACCCAGGCGTTCTTTAACGTGCTGGCCGGCGAGCGTTACAAAACCATCACCAACGAAGTAAAGCTCTACCTGCAAGGCGGCTACGGCAAGGCGCCGGGGGTGGTCAACGAGCAACTGCGTCGTCAGGCCATTGGCAACGAAGAATTGATCGACGTACGCCCGGCAGACCTGCTCAAGCCGGAAATGGTCAAGTTGCGTGCTGAAATTGGTGCCCTGGCCAAGTCGGAAGAAGACGTACTGACCTTCGCCATGTTCCCGGACATCGGTCGTAAATTCCTTGAGGAGCGTGCTGCCGGCACCCTGACTCCAGAAGTGCTGCTGCCTATACCTGAAGCGGGCGGTGTGACCAAGGCGAGCGGTGAAGGCGTGCCGACCGAGTTCGTGATCGACGTGCACGGCGAGAGCTATCGCGTTGACATCACCGGTGTGGGCGTCAAGGCAGAAGGCAAGCGTCACTTCTACCTGTCCATCGATGGCATGCCGGAAGAGGTGGTGTTCGAACCGCTCAACGAATTTGTTGGCGGCACCTCAAGCAAGCGCAAGCAGGCCAGCGAGCCAGGCCATGTGAGCACGGCCATGCCGGGCAATATCGTTGATGTGCTGGTCGCTGTAGGTGATGTGGTCAAGGCGGGTCAATCGGTACTGATCACTGAAGCCATGAAAATGGAAACTGAAGTCCAGGCCGGCATCGCAGGCAAAATCGTCACCATCCACGTTATCAAGGGCGACCGTGTTAACCCGGGCGAAATTCTGATCGAAATCGAAGCCTGATAGTGCCTTTGATGTAAACGCTTTAAACCTCGGGGGAGCATGTGCTCCCCTTTTTTTTGCCTGCAATTTAATGCAGCTGGTGAGGTTTCATTGATCCTGAATCTGCATTTAAATACATTTTATCGAATGGAAAAATAATTAAACTGCACTATATTGCACTTGTATAATCATTTTATGTCTCTGAAGTGCATTAAAATGCAGGTGCAAGCATGTTTCAGCTAACCCTTCAGCTCTACAGCGCCGGCCAATGGCAGGACGCAATGACGCTGGTTTTCCCTGAGCCGGATAAAGGCCTGGATGGCCCCTGCCGCTTGGGGTACAAGCAGGATTACCTTGTGCAAAACCTGGAGGCCATCGAAAGCCCCTTTCTCTGCTCGGTGAGTGCTCGCTTGCCGCTTGGGTGGGATGCACAAGTCTTGAAAAAGGCCCCGGCTTTTCTGCACGACATAGCGCCAGCAGGCGCGGCAAGAAAAATCCTGATTAAGCAAATAGGGCGGGAAAAGCCTGAGGGCCTGAGCATTGATTTATTTTTGCTCGGCCACAGCACGCCTGCGCCAATAGGTCACCTGCGTATAAAAGAGTCGTTTCAGCGGCTGGATATGTTTACCCCGCTGGGCTTCTCCCGTCAGGACGTGATTGAGCGCGACAACAGCTTCCTTGAATACGCTCACGAGCAGGGCGCTGCAATTGGCGGTGCCACAGGGGCGGGTGGCGAGGCGCCCAAGTTGTTGATGGCTGAGGGCGCAGACGGTCTGTTGTACCCCGATGCCACTTTGGCAGACGCGGGTGTCAGGCAGCACTGGTTTATCAAGTTTGCGCGTAACCAGGCTCTGGAGCTGGACGGCACCATCCTGCGCAGCGAATTCATGTACTACAAGGCCCTGCAAAAGTTGGGTATCGAGACTGTTCCTGTCCAGGGGCTGGCGCTGGAGGAAGGGCGCAAGCCAAGCCTGTGGATGCAGCGCTTTGATCGCAAGGTCACAGCACAAGGCGTCGAGAGGCTTGCTGTGGAATCTGTATATTCCCTCGCTCAAGTCACTCAGCCTGGCAGCGACATGACGCACCTTGAGGTGCTTGAGCTGTTGGTTGCGCTGTGGAAGCAGGCGGGCCAGCAAGACCAGATTGCAGATTTGGTGGCCGAATACCTGCGCCGCGACCTGCTCAATAAAATCCTCGGCAATAGCGATAATCATGGTCGCAACACTGCGCTCATCCGTGGCGTTGATTCATTTCGCCTCGCGCCAATCTATGACTTGGCCCCGATGGTGATGGATAGCGAAGGCATTACGCGCACGACCAAGTGGTCGCGGGATGTAGAGCGTGCAGGGCAAGTTGATTGGCGTGCCGCCTGTGAGTCGATAGGCGGGCTAATTGAGCCGCAAGCGGCTTTTGAGCGCCTGCGTGCCGATGCCGAGCAGTTACGGGCACTGCCTGATTTGCTTCGCGCCGAAGGTTTGCCGGAGCTGACAATGAATCATCCGCAAATTGCCCTCAAAAACCTCGACCAACGCCTGCGCCAGTGGGGTTTGAAATGACGCTCAGCATTGATGTACGCCAGTTGATGATTGAAAGCATCGAGGCTGCGCTGGCCCAGGGCAGCATCACCCTGGGCGAGGCGGTAAAGCGATTTCGCGTAAACGTGACCGGATTGCAGCAAACGCAGTTTGCCCGCATGTGCAAAATCTCGGTGCGCACCCTGATTCAAATCGAGCACGACGAAGGCAACCCCACGCTTAAATCCATGAACGCAGTCTTCAAGCCCTTCGGCCTGCAAATGGGCGTGGTTCGCTTGCCGCGAAAATTCTAAGCCCTTCAGGCACAAAAACGCCCAACAGTCCTTGTCGGGCGTGCTGATCAAATTTTATACAGCTTTGCCCCGGCATTCCTCCAGGGTCTTTATTTGGCCGCTTTCTGGTTGGTTATCCAGTGCCAGCCATTTGTCAAAGCCTGCCGCTATCGCTGGCCATTCCGTACTGATGATACTGTACCATGTGGTATCACGATTCTTGCCTTTGACTACCATATGCTGGCGGAATACGCCTTCGTATGTGTACCCCAATCGTACTGCTGTACGCTTTGAGCGGGCGTTGTCGTTGTTGCACTTCCACTCCAGGCGACGGTTGCCCAGTGCGAAGGCTTCCCTGGCCAGCAGGTAGACGGCCTCGGTGCTTTTGGGCGAGCGCTGCATGGGGGCACCAAAGGCAACGTGGCCGATCTCGATGCGCCCGTGTTCCGGAACGATGCACATCAGGCTAAGCAGGCCTTGTGCCTCATCGCTCGACTTGTCGATAACAGCATAAAAATGTGGGTCGCGGCTGGCAGCATGGTTGTGCAGCCAGGCATCAAATGCCGGGCGCTCATTGAAGGGGCCGTAGGGCAAATAGTCCCAAAGCTTGGGGTCGGCCTTTGGCCCTTGTAAGGCTAGCCATAGTTCATCGCCATGACGTGCGGGGTCGAGCTTTTCCAGACGAATGAATCGCCCCTCAAGGGTGCGGGTATCCGGTGTTCTGGCCGCCAGCCAGTGTTCTAGAGAGTCGGGCATTGCGCGTTCCTTATTTATGACAAGGTTTTGCGAAACTGAATAAAGCCGGGGCGCTCGCCAATGCGCTCATACAACTGAATGGCCGTGGCGTTGGTTTCCTGGGTCAGCCAATGAACTTTGCAGCAATCCTTGTCGCGGGCGGCGGCATATACGTGCTCGATCAGCTGGCGCCCAACACCCTTGCCGCGCACTTCGGGGCTGACAAACAGGTCTTGAAGATAGCAGGCGTTTTTGATGCTCCAGTTGGTGCGGTGATAAACGCACTGCACCATGCCCACTGCTTTATCACCTTGCCAGGCCAGGGCCAGGGTGGTCGGTTCTGCCGGATCGAGGAACCGCGACCAGGTGGACTGGGTGATGTCATCGGACAGTTCGGTCTTGTAAAAGCGCAGGTAGGCCTGCCACAGCGGTAGCCACTGTTCGCGATCGGCGGCGGTGGCGGGTTTGATCTGGATTTGAGTCATTTTCAGTTATTCCTTAACCATTAAATGAGCGAGTGCGTGGTCTTGCGGGTTGCTGTTGGCCAGCAGGCCCTGGCGCACGCCGGCCTGGTCGGCGGCGTCACGGTTCTGGCTGAGTTTGCGTTTGCCTTCAAGGCGGGTGATGGGCAGGCGAAAACCCACAATGGCCTTGAGCATGCTGTCGATATAGTCGTCTGGTGCATCGCTGACCGCCCAGGGGGCGGGGCGCCCGGCTTCGTGTTGGCTGCTCAGGCGGCTGACCAGTGCCAGCAAGCGCTCGGCATCGTCGAATACCTCGGCCGTGCCATAGGCATGTACGGCCAGGTAATTCCAAGTGGGCACGGCTTTGCCGTGCTCTGCCTTGCTGGGGTAGAAGGACGGGCTGATATAGGCCTGCTCGCCGGCGAAGATCACCAGGCTCTCGGTGCCTTGCGCCAGTGCCGTGCCGTGCGGATTGGCGCGGGCAAGGTGCCCGTACAGCGTGCCGTACGCGCCTTCGTCCGGGGCCAACAGCAAAGGCACATGGCTGGCGAGCAAGCCCTGGCGGGTGTGTGTGACCAGTACGGGCAGGGGGCAGGCCTGCATCTGCTGGTGCAGGATTTTAATGTCGTCAACGGCGAAGGCGCGGGGTACGTACATGGAAATTATCCTTGGCGAATGGCTTCATCCTAGGCAGGCTATTGGTTGGTTGTAAGAGCCATTAATGGTCATTTTCATAGGTCCAATCCATGAGTGATTCAGCGCTGTCCATTGCCTTCAACCCTGCCGGCATCGAGCTTGATCCGAAAAAAGGCCTGAGCCGCCAGCTGTATCAGGCATTGCGCCTGCGCGTGCTGGATGGCCGCTTGAGTGGCGGCTCGCGCTTGCCTGCCAGCCGTGACATGGCGAGCGCCCTGGGGATTTCCCGTAATAGCGTGGTGCGGGCCTATGACCAGTTGTATGCCGAAGGCTTTATTGAGGGGAGAGTTGGGGACGGCACCTATGTCGCAAAATTGCCCGCAAAAGCCCTGCCCCTGAAAAAGTTGTCCACCAACTTATCCACAGGGTTTTCAACAAGCTTATCCCCAGGGTTATCCACAAAAACAGGCCAAATACCTGTAATTACATCCAGTAAAGTTATCCACAGCACAGCGCTGAGCAGGGTCGCCGAGCACGCGCTTGACCTGCCTCCAAGCGGCGTTCCGCGTGCTTTTCGAGTGGGAGTTCCGGCGTTCGACTTATTCCCTTTCGAGGTATGGAGCAAGCTGCAGGCGGCTTTTTGGCGTAAGCCAGACTTGCAACAGCTGTGTTATGGCGACCCAGCTGGCGATGAGCGACTGCGTGGGTTGATCGCGGCCTATTTGCGGACTTCGCGGGGTTTATCGTGCTCGGCTGAACAAATTTTGATCACCAGTGGCGCGCAGCAGGGAATTAGCCTTTGTGCACAGCTGCTGGTGGAGCCCGGCGAGGGGGTGGCTGTGGAAAACCCCGGCTATCGCGCAGCGGCCTATGCCTTTGCGATTGCCGGGGCGAATGTGCAGGGCGTGGCGGTGGATCAGGACGGTATGGACTGTTCAGCGCTGGCGCACTTGAACAACTGTCGGCTGGCCTATGTAACGCCCTCTCATCAATACCCCAGTGGAGTCACCCTGAGCCTGGCCCGGCGCCTGGAGCTGCTGGCCTGGGCCGAGCGCACGCAAGGCTGGATTGTCGAGGACGACTACGATGGCGAGTACCGCTACAGCGGCGCGCCGCTGGCCCCGTTGGCGGCTTTGGACCGCAGCGGGCGGGTGATTTATGTGGGTACCTTCGGCAAGGTGGCGTTTCCGGCGTTGCGCCTGGGGTACCTGGTACTGCCCAAGGGGCTGACCGAGCCGTTTGCCCGGCGCCGTTCGCTGGATATGCGTCATTCGGAGGTCAGCACCCAGGCGGTAATGGCCGAGTTTATGGCGGCGGGGCATTTTCAGCGGCATATCCGGCGGATGCGTCGTGCGGCGTTGAGCCGCCGCGATGTGTTGCTGGCCAACTGGCCACGGGATGTCGCGGGGGTTGGGGCGATGCCGGCGATTGCGGCGGGGTTGCATGTGGCTGTGCCGGTTGCGGGGTTGGCCCGTGAGCAGGAACTGCTGGCGCAGGCCCGGGCGGTGGACGTGGAAATCAACGGGCTGAGCAGCTATTGGCAGCAAGACTCGGTCGAGCCTGTGGATAACCGCGCGGGGCTGGTGCTGGGATTCGCGGCGGTGCCCGAAGTGGACATCAAGGCGGCGCTGGCGCGGCTGGTCAAGGTATGGAATGGCAGGCATTGAACTTGTGGGAGCGGGCTTGCTCGCGATGGTATCAGCGCATCAATCCAGGTAAACCACGCCGCCTGAATCGCGAGCAAGCCAGCTCCTACAGGGCGGGCTTGCTCATTTCGCGCGTTCAAACCCCTCCAGCACATTCACCGCATTCACACCGATTTCCTCAACCGCATAGCCACCTTCCATCACGAACAGTGTCGGTTTGCCCAGCTGCGCAATACGCTCGCCCATGCGCAGGTAGTCCGGGCTGTCGAGCTTGAACTGGGAGATCGGGTCGTTCATGAACGTATCCACGCCCAGTGACACCACAATCACATCAGCGTCGTAACGCTCAATCTCGGCGCAGGCCAGTTCCAGCGCTGCGCTCCAGCGGTCCCAGGCCGAGCCTGCGGGCAGTGGGTAATTAAAATTGAAGCCTTCACCCGGCCCTTCACCCAGCTCGTCTTCATAGCCCAAAAAGAACGGAAACTCGGCCTCTGGATGGCCGTGGATCGAGGTAAACAGGACGTCATTACGGTCATAGAAAATCGACTGCGTGCCATTGCCGTGATGGTAGTCCACGTCGAGGATCGCCACCTTGCTGCGGCCCTGGTCGAGAAAGGCCTGGGCGGCAATGGCGGCGTTGTTCAGGTAGCAGTAACCACCCATCAGGTCGCTGGCGGCGTGATGACCCGGCGGGCGGCAAAGCGCGAAAGCGCTGTGGGCGCCGTTTTGAATTTCAGCTTGAGCCGTCAGGGCTACTTGCGCAGCACTGTAGGCCGCTTGCCAAGTGCCTGCAGTAATGGGGGCGCCGCCGTCGAAGCTGTAATAACCCAGCTGGCCGTGCAGGCTGGTGGGCAGTACGGCGCGCAGGGTGCGGGCGGGCCAGGTGTAAGGCAGCAAGTCGCCGTCGCGGCCGTGTTCGGCCCAGCGAGCCCACGCACCCTGGAAAAAATCCAGATAAGCACTGCTGTGAATTCGCTCGACAGGCCCGCGGCCAAAATCTTGAGGCGCCCGCACCGGGCCGAGTTGGCGCGACTGCACACGTTGCAGAATATGGTCGGCGCGTGAGGGCATTTCAAAGCAGGGCATCAGTTGCCCGTCCATCAACTCACAACGGCCATGATGCAGGTGGTGATCGTCCGAATAGACCGTCAGCATTTTCTTGTTCTCCCAAGGCTTGAGCGCTGGCCTACAGTCTTGCGTCGCAAGGTGTTTGAGAGAACGGCAGGAGCGGCCAAAAGAAGATGGATATGGCCAAAATAGCTGACCGCAATTGGCCCCCTGTGGAGCGGGCTTGCTCGCGATGGCTTCACGGTGATTTGCCTGAAAAATCGCGCTGCCCTCCTCGCAGGCCAGTCAGCTCCCACAATAACCCTGGCAGTATTCCCACGCCCTTAAGCGCGAAACTGGCTGGGTGCGACCCCGCTCCAGCGTACAAATGCATGGCGAAAGCTGGCGGTTTCACTGAAGCCCAGGGCCTCGGCAATCTGGTAGATGGGCCATTCGGTGTCGTTGAGCAGCAGCTTGGCCCGCTCAAAGCGCAGGTCGTCGAGCAGTGCCTGGTAACTGCAGCCCACATCGTGCAAATGCCGGCGCAGGGTGCGTGGCGAGCAGTTCATTTGTTCGGCCAGGCCTTCAAGCCCGGGGGCGGCATGCAGTTGTGCAGCCAGTAACTGACGAATACGCTCCAGCCAGGTTTGCCGCCCGGTGAATTCCAGATTCTGTTTGCGACAGCGCTCGGCCATCGCCTGATGGGTGACGGTGTCGGCCAGTGGCAAAGGCTGCTCTAGCCAGCGTTTGGCAAAGGCAAAACCATTGCCGTGGGCCTCGAACTGGCGTGGGCAATCGAAACTTAGCCCGTAGCGGGCGTGGTAGTCCGGTGCGCTGTGGGCAAAGCGTGCCCCTGATAGTGGCAACCGTTGGCCCAGCAGGTCTTCACAAATGACCTTGAGCGAGGCCAGGCACAGCTCGGTATTGAACACCGCCATTTGCGGGTTCTCGGCATAACCGTTGGCGCAGAACCAGACCTGTTCGCCTTCGACCTCCAGGCTCAGCTCAAAAAGTGTTCCCAGCAGCGCCGGGTAGCGTAAAGCCAGACGCAATGCGTCACCTAAGGTGGCACTGGTGAGTAAGGCGTAACCGAGCATGCCGTAGGACGACACATGCATGCGTCGCCCCAGTTCCAGGCCGATTTCGCGGCGCAGGGCGACGGCATTGGCGCATACGCGCATTTCCTGGTTGGTGGTGATGCGCGTGTCTGCACGGCTCAAGTCCGCTGCGCGGATGCCGCTGCCGGCCAGCAGCGCTTCGCTGGGCAGGCCTTCGGCGTTGAAGGTGCTGAGCACCAGCGAGACGGCGTTGAGCGTGGTGAGATGAGAGTGGAGCATGCCCGTTTCCTGCCTGAGAGGTGCAGGAAGCGAGCAAGTTGTGTGCCGGGGGATGCCCACGGCAGCCACAAACCCCGTAGCAGCTGCCGAAGGAACGAGGCTGCTGCTACGAAATTCCAGTAGCCGCCGCTGGAGTGGCCTTTACGCCAGCTCCCCGCACACATCCAGCTCGACCAGCCCGCGCACTTCAGCCAGGGGCAGGTCGGCGCCCAGCAACGCATGCAGCTTGCCGAACACGGCCTCGCGGGTCATGCCGCCGCCCGAGAGCACGCCCGCCCCACGCAAGCGGCTGCCAGCTTCGTACACGTCCAGTTCCACACCGCCTTCATGGCATTGGGTGATAGCCACAACCACGATGCCGTTTTCCTGTGCCCGTTGCAGGCTGGCGAGAAAGTCCGGGTTGTCACTGGGGCCGGTGCCGCTGCCGAAGCACTCCAGTACCAGGGCCTCGATCCCGCTGCTGAGCAGGGCGTCGAGCTGGGCCGCGCCAATGCCCGGCACCAGCGGCAACACGCCCACGCTGGCCTCATGCTTGGGGTGGCTGTAGGCCAGTTCGGCCGGGAGGGCAGCGGCCCTGGCTCCGCCGCCATTGCGTGTCAGTGTCACAAATGGATTTCGGCCAAAGCTGCGCACTTTGGCGCAGCGTGTGGGTGCCATCAGCTTGCCGTGAAAGTACAGCTGCACACCATGCGGCTGGCCCTGGCCCAACGCCTGCAAGGCACCACTGACGTTCTCCCAGGCATCGCTGTCGGGTACGCCCGCTGGCAGCATGGAGCCGGTAAACAGCACCGGCGCCGGCAAGCCCAGCAGTTGAAAGCACATGGCCGCAGCGCTGTAGGCCAGCGTGTCTGTGCCATGCAGGACCAGGACGGCATCGCAGCCATCCTTGTCCACGGCTTCGATGATCGCGTCCCGCAGGCGCAGCCAGTAGGCCGGGGTCATGTTGGCGCTGTCGATCAGCGGGCTCATTTCGCGAAAGGACCACTGTGGCACTGGCAACTGCGGTTGACTGGCCAGATGCTCGCTCATGCGCGCTTCAAAACCCGAGGCTGGCGCCAGGCCGCTGGCGCTGGCCTGCATGCCGATGGTGCCGCCGGTGTAGAGCACCCTGACGCGTTGGGCGGTGTGATGAGTGGCTGCGGTCATTGTTGAGTCCCCATAAGCAAAAACGCGGCGGTTCTGGAGAACCGCCGCGTCAAGTATCAGCGTTGTGTGTCTTCGGCCTTGGTGGCCGGCTTTGGCGGCCAGGCCTTCAGATCGAGATCCAGGTCCGGGAATTTACTGGAATCGAACACGGGTGTCTTGATCCCCGCACGGCGCTGGTCATCGTAATCCTTGAGCACGCGCATGCAGATCTTGAACAGCATCGCCAGGGCAACCAGGTTGACGAAGGCCAGCATGGTCATGGCAATGTCGGCGAAGGCGAAGACCGTTTGCAGGTTCTCGATCGAGCCCCAAAAGATCAGCACCAGTACCAGGGCGCGGTAACCCATCAGCGCCTTGCGGCTTTCGCCAACCAAAAAGCGCAGGTTGTTCTCGCCCAGATAGTAGTTGTAGAGCATCGAGGTGAACACGAACAGGGCCAGGGCCACGCTGATAAACACACGGCCCCATTCGCCCACTACGGCTGCCAGGGAGTTCTGGGTCAGGGCAATGCCGTCGCCTTCAAAGCCCGGGGTGTAGAAGCCCGACAACAGAATCAGCAAGGCCGTACAGGTGCAGATCACGAAGGTGTCGAGGAATACGCTGAACGCCTGCACCACGCCTTGGGCGATCGGGTGTTCAACGTCGGCCACGGCGGCCACGTTCGGGGCGCTGCCCAGGCCGGCTTCGTTGGCGAACACGCCACGTTTGACGCCCATCACGATTGCACTGCCGATCAGGCCACCGAACACCGGGTCCAGGCCGAAGGCGCTCTTAACGATATGGCCCAGCATGGCGGGCACATGGTCGAATTGCAGCACGATCACATACAGGGTCACTGCGATGTAGGCCAGGGTCTTGACCGGTACCAGCAGGTCAGCCACCGAAGCGATACGCTTGATGCCGCCGATAAACACCAGGCCCAGCAGGATGGCGATGGCCAGGCCCGAGTAGTTGACCTTGAAGCCGAAGGCGTCTTGCAACGAGTGGGTCACGGCGTGGGCCTGCAGGCCCATGAAGGCAAAACCGAAGGTGATCAGCAGCAGGACGGCCATCAGTTTGCCCATCCAGGCTTTGCCCAGGCCGTACTTCATATAGAAGGAGGGGCCGCCGCGCAGTTGACCTTCCGAGTCACGACGCTTGTACAACTGGCCCAGGGAGCATTCGATCAGGCTGCTGGACATGCCGACCAGCGCGGTCACCCACATCCAGAACACGGCACCGGGGCCGCCCAGGGTCACGGCAATACCGACGCCGGCAATGTTGCCCGCGCCCACACGGCCGGCCAGGCTCAGCATCAATGCCTGAAACGAGCTCAACTCACCGGCGCTGCTGCGCAGGCTGTCCTTGAATACCGAAAACATGTGCAGGAAGTAACGAAACTGAACGAAACGCGAGCGGATCGTGAAGTAGCCACCGAGCCCGACCATGAGCACGATTAGCACTTTCCCTGAGAGGAAGTCATTGATGACTTCAAGCATGGATTATTCCTCGCTGTTTTTATCTGATGGCAACACGGGCGGGTCGAAATATCGCGTTACACCTGCTTGAGCAAGGCATAAACGTAGGCGATCAAGGCGACCCTGGCCATGTTGCTGCTTGGTTTACGATGCTGTTTCCGTGCTGACGATGGCCGCTGGTGCTGGGGCCGGGCACAGGAAGAGGGCCGGCACTATACCTAGGAGTGTGGGAAGCGTCTGCATAAGTGACTGAATTTTCATGTGTGAGTTGTCAGATATGACCTCTAAATATGCCTGATTTGGCTTCATTTCTTGTGGGAGCAGGCATCGATTAACAGGCAAAAAAAAGGGCCTGCAGACGTGTCTGCAAGCCCTCAAAAGGTGAGAGGTGTCTAGTCCCTCGACCTGGTGAGCGTTGAGCGTGTTACAGCATCAGGCCTTGAGAGGCACCAGACGCGGAGCAATCATGTTTTCCGGGCGCAGGATGTCGTCGAGCATGGCGTCGTCGAGCAAGCCTTCTTCGCGCACCAGTTCCAGCACGCCGCGGCCGCTTTCAAGAGCGATACGGGCGATGCGGGTGGCGTTTTCATAGCCGATGTACGGGTTAAGTGCAGTCACCAGACCAATCGAGTGCTCGACCAGTTCACGGCAGCGCGCTTCGTTGGCCGTGATGCCGGTGATGCAGTGCTCGCGCAGCATGTCCATAGCGCGTTGCAGCAGGCGGATCGAGTCGAAGATCTTGAATGCGATCAGCGGCTCCATCACGTTCAGTTGCAGCTGGCCACCTTCGGCCGCGATGGTCAGGGCCAGGTCGTTACCGATGATCTGGAACGCCACCTGGTTAACGGCTTCCGGGATAACCGGGTTGACCTTGCCTGGCATGATCGAGCTGCCCGGCTGACGCGCTGGCAGGTTGATTTCGTTGATGCCGGTACGTGGGCCGCTGGACAGCAGGCGCAAGTCGTTGCAGATCTTCGACAGCTTGACCGCGGTACGCTTGAGCATGCCGGAGAACAGTACGAAGGCGCCCATGTCGGAGGTGGCTTCGATCAGGTCGGCAGCCGGTACCAGCGGGTGACCGCTGATGGTCGCCAGGCGGTTCACGGCCAGCATTTGGTAGCGCGGGTCGGCGTTGATGCCGGTACCGATGGCGGTGCCACCCAGGTTCACTTCAGTCAGCAGCTCTGGCGCCAGGGTTTTCAGGCGGGCCAGGTCTTCACTCAATGTCGTGGCGAACGCGCGGAACTCTTGACCCAGGGTCATCGGCACGGCGTCTTGCAGCTGGGTACGGCCCATTTTCAGGACGTGGCTGAACTCGACGCCTTTGGCCGCGAACGACTGGATCAGGCTGTCGAGGCTGGCCAGCAGTGCGTCGTGACCCAGCAACAGGCCCAGACGGATGGCCGTCGGGTAGGCGTCGTTGGTCGACTGCGCCATGTTGACGTCGTTGTTCGGGTGCAGGTATTGGTATTCGCCCTTCTGATGGCCCATAGCCTCCAGCGCGATATTGGCGATGACTTCGTTGGCATTCATGTTGGTTGAAGTGCCAGCGCCGCCTTGAATCATGTCCACCACGAACTCTTCGTGGAAATCGCCGCGGATCAGACGTGCACAGGCTTCGCTGATGGCAGCGTGCTTGGCATCGCTGAGATGACCCAACTCGCGGTTGGCGTCAGCAGCGGCCTGTTTCACCATGGCCAGGCCCACAACCAGCTTCGGGTAATGCGAAATCGGAACGCCCGAGAGACGGAAGTTGTTCACCGCTCGCAGGGTCTGGATGCCGTAATACGCTTGAGCGGGTACTTCGAGTACGCCAAGCAGGTCTTTTTCGGTACGGAAAGATGCAGCGGAGGACATGATAGAAATCATCTCGATATGAACCCGGTCTGGGCCGGAACGCTGCGAATCCTAGGCCTGCAGTCTATTTTGGGCCAATGCCTTTAAACACTATCCTATGCATAAACGGCATAATAGCGACGTGACGCGGCAGGCGCGTCGAGCGTGTGACCCATTTTGGTGCGCGTCCGGGAGGACTCGATGAATCTCGAAAGTAAATGGTTAGAGGACTTCAGTGCCCTGGCTGCGACTCGCAGTTTTTCCCAGGCTGCAGAGCGTCGCTTCGTCACTCAGCCGGCCTTCAGTCGGCGTATTCGCAGCCTGGAAGCGGCGCTGGGGCTGACCTTGGTGAATCGTTCCCGCACCCCGGTGGAGTTGACTGCGGCCGGTCAGCTGTTTTTGGTCACGGCGCGCACCGTGGTCGAGCAGCTGGGTGAGGTGTTGCGTCACCTGCATCACCTCGAAGGCGGGCAGGGCGAGGTCATGCAAGTGGCTGCGGCGCACTCCCTGGCACTGGGATTTTTCCCGCGCTGGATCGCCCAATTGCGCAATGAAGGGCTGAACATCGCCACACGGCTGGTTGCGACTAACGTCGGAGACGCCGTGCATGCTTTGCGCGAAGGCGGCTGCGATTTGATGCTGGCTTTTTACGATCCTGATGCGGCCTTGCAGATGGATCCGGAAATTTTCCCGTCCCTGCACCTGGGTAATACCGAAATGCTCCCGGTGTGCGCGGCCGATGCCGATGGCAAGCCGTTGTTCGACCTGGAAGGCGATGCCAGTGTGCCGTTGCTGGCCTATAGCGCCGGGGCGTTTTTGGGCCGCTCGGTGAATTTGCTGCTGCGCCAGCGTAGCCTGCGTTTTACTACTATTTATGAGACCGCGATGGCCGACAGCCTTAAAAGTATGGCGCTCGAAGGATTGGGCATCGCCTGGGTGCCACACTTGAGCGTGCGTGCCGAGCTGGCGCGGGGCGAGCTGGTGGTGTGCGGTGGCCCGCAATGGCATGTGCCGCTGGAGATTCGCCTGTACCGCTGTGCCCTGGTGCGCAAGGCCAACGTGCGGTTGTTGTGGCGCAAGCTGGAGAACCCGACCGGCCAGGCACCAGTGCCCACCTGAACCGATTTTTTACCCTGACCTAAGAGTCAATAAAACCGGGCGTCCGGGCGGTTTTTACCGGTCAAGACAGATGGTCGCCAAAGGTGCTTTCAAGGCACATGTTTGGGGTATACTGCGCGGCCTTCGGCTGGCTTGACCGGCCTTAATTCCTATAACAAGCCACGTCGGATCCTCCACGTGGCTTGTTGTTTTTTGACGCGCCTGCGGGCGCCCAAGAGAAGAGGCGCGACGATGAGTGCACTGGTAGGCGTGATCATGGGCTCCAAGTCCGATTGGTCCACCCTCAGCCACACCGCCGATATGCTGGAAAAACTCGGCATTCCCTACGAAGTGAAAGTGGTCTCTGCCCACCGCACTCCGGATCTGCTGTTCCAGTATGCCGAAGAGGCCGAAGGCCGCGGGATCGAGGTCATCATCGCCGGTGCCGGTGGCGCAGCCCACCTGCCAGGCATGTGTGCCGCCAAGACCCATTTGCCAGTACTGGGCGTGCCAGTGCAATCGGCCATGCTGTCGGGTGTCGACTCGCTGCTGTCGATCGTGCAGATGCCTGCGGGCATTCCGGTTGCCACCCTGGCCATCGGCAAGGCGGGCGCGATCAACGCGGCGCTGCTGTCGGCGAGCATCCTGGGCGCCAAGCACCCGCAGTTCCATACCGTTTTGAAAGCATTCCGTGCTGAACAGACAGACAGCGTGCTGGACAATCCAGACCCGCGCGTAGCCTGAGGTTTCTGACGATGAAAATCGGTGTAATCGGTGGCGGCCAACTGGGCCGCATGCTGGCCCTGGCGGGTACTCCGCTGGGCATGAACTTCGCTTTCCTGGACCCGGCACCCGATGCCTGCGCCGCCTCGTTGGGCGAGCACTTGCGTGCGGACTACAGCGACCCGGACCATTTGCGCCAGTTGGCTGACGAAGTCGACCTGGTGACGTTCGAGTTCGAAAGCGTTCCGGCTGAAACCGTGGCTTTCCTGTCGCAATTCGTCCCGGTGTACCCAAGCGCCGAAGCCTTGCGCATTGCGCGTGACCGCTGGTTCGAAAAAAGCATGTTCAAGGACCTGGGCATTCCGACGCCGGCATTTGCCGACATCCAGTCCCAGGCAGACCTGGACGCAGCAGTGGCCAGCATCGGCCTGCCTGCCGTGCTCAAGACCCGCACCCTGGGCTATGACGGCAAGGGCCAGAAAGTGCTGCGCACCGCTGCTGATGTAGTGGATACGTTTGCCGAGCTGGGCAGTGTGGCGTGCCTGCTGGAAGGTTTTGTACCGTTCACTGGCGAAGTGTCGTTGATTGCCGTGCGCGGTCGCGATGGCGAAACGCAGTTCTACCCGTTGGTACACAACACCCACGACAGCGGCATTCTCAAGCTGTCGGTTGCCAGCACCAATCACCCGCTGCAGGCCCTGGCTGAAGATTACTCCAGCCGTGTGCTCAAGCAGCTGGATTATGTCGGCGTGATGGCGTTCGAGTTCTTTGAAGTCGACGGTAGCCTCAAGGCCAACGAAATCGCCCCGCGTGTGCATAACTCCGGGCACTGGACCACTGAAGGCGCCGAGTGCAGCCAGTTCGAAAACCACTTGCGCGCCATTGCCGGCCTGCCGCTGGGTTCGACGGCCAAGGTGGGCGAAAGCGCCATGCTCAACTTTATCGGCACGGTGCCGCCGGTTGAGAAGGTGATTGCGATTGCCGACTGCCATCTGCATCACTACGGCAAGGCTTTCAAGGTCGGCCGCAAGGTCGGGCACGCCAACCTGCGCTGCGCCGACATGGCGACGCTGCAAGCGCAAATCCTCAAGGTTGAAGCCCTGATCGACGAAGCGTAAATCGCTTTGCACGGAACCATTGGGTTACCGCTACCCTCTGATGGCGTGATGCCAAAGTGCTGACTAGGCTTTGGTAAAACGCCATCAATCAAGAGGAAGCGTCCATGGGCATCATCGGAACCATTTTTATCGGCTTGATCGTTGGCCTGCTGGCTCGTTTCCTGAAACCGGGTGACGACAGCATGGGCTGGATCATGACCATCCTGCTGGGTATCGGCGGTTCGCTCGCGGCGACCTATGGTGGCCAGGCGCTGGGTATCTACAAGGCGGGCGAGGGTGCCGGCTTTATCGGTGCGGTGGTGGGGGCAGTCATCCTGCTGATCATTTACGGCATGGTCTCGAAAAAGTCCTGATTTAACGCGTTGGCTCTCTCTGCGCCAGCCGCAGAGAGGGCTAAACTGCGCGCGTTCAATCCTTCTTTTATCGAGCCTTGCATGCGCCGTCTTTTACTGACTTTTCTTTTGTTGGGCTCAGGCCTGGCACACGCGGCAGAACTGCCCGAAACCGACTGGCTTGAACTGATGCCCAAGTCGGATCAGATAGCCCTTGAGCAAATGCCCGAAATTGACCATGACTCGCCCGAGGCCAATGGTACGTTTACCGACAAGGGTGGCTTGAAGCAGAGCAAGGGTCTGCCGGCGGTGATGTATTCGAGCAAGACCGTTGCCGGCATGAACGGCAAGAATATCCGTTTGGGTGGCTACCCCGTGCCTCTGGAAACAGACGCCAAGGGGCGCAGCACGCTATTTTTCCTGGTGCCGTACCCGGGCGCCTGCATTCATGTACCGCCTCCGCCGCCCAATCAGTTGGTGTTGGTGCGCTACCCCAAAGGCCTGAAGCTGGACGACATCTACACGCCGCTGTGGGTGATGGGCACGCTGAAAGTCGAGAAGGTCAGCAATGACCTGGCCGATGCGGCCTATGCACTGGATGCCAGCAAGGTGCGGGTGGTGGTTGAGGAAGATCTGTAGCGCGCTGAGCGATGTGGGAGCGGGCTTGCTCGCGATGGCAGCAGCGCGGTTTGCCTGATAGACCGCAGCGACTGAATCGCGAGCAAGCCCGCTCCCACAGGTTTGTACTGCTCAGATAACTTGGCGTTTGCCCTGGTCCTTGTGGGGGCAGGTTTGTGCTGCTTTGATAACGTGATGTTTGCCCTGGTCTTTGTGGGGGCAGGTTTGTGCTGCTTTGATAACGTGATGTTTGCCCTGGTCCTTGTGGGAGCGGGCTTGCTCGCGATGGCAGCAGCGCGGTTCACCTGACAGACCGCAGCGCCAGCATCGCAGGCAAGCCTGCTTGCAGAGGTTTAGTGCGTATCAGGCGCTCAGGCGTTTGCTTGCAATACTCACACCCAACGTATGGCTGGCGCCCGGCGCCAGGGTGATGATGTCGTCCATCACGTTGGCGGTTTCGATGCACAGCATGCGCTGCCAGCCATCTGCGGCCATATCGCCGAGCGTGGCGGTCTTGTCGATCCAAGGATTCCAGATCACTGCCGAGCGCGACCCACGGCTGGTCAACTCAAGGGTGCGTGACCAGTCCGGGTCGACAATACTCAACTGCTGCGGGGTATCGAGGTAGATACGGTCGGTTTCGCCACTGAAGGTCAACTCGCCCGCTTGCTCAACCCGTTTCCAGTCTTCGAGGGTGTCGATATAGGTCAGGCCCTCGACGCCTTTGACCTGGACCTTGCGCACATCACTGACCGCAAAGTAGCTGTGCAGCGCCTGGCTGATGCTCACCGGAATGTCACTGCGGTTGTGGCTGGTAAGGCTGATATGCAACTGGCTGTCGAGGCGGATGCTCAGGGTCAGTGCTACGTCGTGGGGCCAGCCGGGCAGGCCGCCTTCGATGTGGGGCAAGCCCAGCTCGATATGCAGCGCTTCACCGGCGTCATCGATTTCCAGCACTTCCCATTCGCGTGTACGCACCAGGCCGTGGGCGGTGGCGGGCTCATCGCTGTGGCGCATGGCCTGCACGCTCTGCGGGTTCATCGCCAGGTTGCCGAACCAGGGCCAGCACACCGGTACGCCGGTGCGGATGCCGTGGCCTTGCTTGAACTGGGCTTTTTCGTTGAGCCAGATGATCGGCGGCTCGTCGCCCACCTGATAACTGAGAACCTGCGCGCCCTGTTTGGCGACCAGCAATTGTGCCTGGCCATGCTGGAAGTGCCAGCACTCCAGTTCATCCAGGGTGACTGACTCAATGTGGTGCATGGCAGGTTCTCTATTGATAGGTTTAACGGCGTGGCGGAACGGAGCGGGTGCGGCCGCTGCCATCAATGGCGACAAACACAAAGACCGCTTCGGTCACTTTGCGCCATTCGCTGGACAACGGGTCGTCACTCCACACTTCAACCATCATCTGGATCGAGCTGCGGCCGATCTCCAGTGCCTGGGTATAGAACGACAATTGTGCGCCCACCGCCACCGGTACCAGAAACGCCATACGATCAATCGCCACAGTGGCTACGCGGCCACCAGCAACCTTGCTGGCCATTGCGGTACCGGCCAGGTCCATTTGGGAGACCAGCCAGCCGCCAAAAATATCGCCGAAACCATTGGTCTCGCGCGGCAGGGCAGTGATTTGCAAGGCCAGGTCGCCTTGCGGGATTGGATCTTCTTGTTCGAGCTCTAGCATGCCTAAGGGCCTCTGACCCGTGATTCATCATAAGTACTGCGGGTGAAAAAGCGTCTTTAGAAAAACGATTCAGCCCGAACATACTACGTTCGTCACGTTCTTCATAAGCCGCACCAAGGGAAAACTCTGCGAAATCGGCTGAAGTGTCCAGCGGGCGTTTTCGCACAGCCACCTCAGAAGTTACCAAGTGTTTCTTACAGCGTGAGTATATCGGGCGACAGCCTGGCCGACGACCTCCGGATTCTGCTTTTTGGGTGCGCTGCACGTCTAGCTCTGTGCTTTTGCAAACAATTTGTTATCTTTCAAAACCTGCCCAGCCCTTGCCGGCGAAGTTGCAGCTTTTTGCCGCGCCTAATAAGAGAAGCAATACCCCATGATCACAGAGCCTTCCAGTGCTGCACCGCCTTCGCGGCCGTTAACCCGTAATGACTATAAAACCTTGTCGCTGTCTGCCTTGGGTGGTGCGCTGGAGTTTTACGATTTCATTATTTTTGTGTTTTTCGCCACCGTGGTCGGGAAACTGTTCTTCCCGGCAGACATGCCCGAGTGGCTACGCCTGATGCAAACCTTCGGCATTTTTGCCGCGGGTTACCTGGCGCGTCCTTTGGGCGGCATTGTCATGGCGCACTTTGGCGACCTGCTGGGGCGCAAAAAGATGTTCACCCTGAGCATCTTCATGATGGCCGTACCGACCTTGATCATGGGCTTGCTGCCTACCTATGCGCAGATTGGCATGTGGGCACCGATTCTGTTGCTGCTGATGCGCGTGATCCAGGGCGCGGCCATTGGCGGTGAGGTGCCCGGGGCCTGGGTGTTCGTGGCCGAGCATGTGCCGCCACGGCATGTGGGCTACGCCTGCGGCACCCTGACTTGCGGGCTGACGGCGGGTATTTTGCTGGGTTCGTTGATGGCCACGGCGATCAACACGATCTACACACCGGCTGAAGTGTCTGACTTTGCCTGGCGGATTCCGTTCCTGATGGGCGGCGTGTTCGGCCTGTTCTCGGTGTACCTGCGTCGCTGGTTGCACGAGACACCGGTCTTTGCCGAGTTGCAGCTGCGCAAGGCGCTGGCGGCGGAAGTCCCGCTCAAGACCGTGCTGCGCGATCATCGCGGGGCGATTGTGGTCTCCATGCTGCTGACCTGGCTGCTGTCTGCCGGGATCATCGTGGTCATTCTGATGACGCCCACGGTGCTGCAAACCATTTATGGTTTTTCAGCGACCACCTCGTTGCAGGCCAACAGCCTGGCGATCGTCTTTTTGAGCCTGGGTTGCATCGCCTCGGGCGCACTGGCTGACCGCTTTGGGGCGGGCAAGGTGTTTGTGATCGGTTGCGCCGGGTTGTTGATTACATCGTGGACCTTCTACCACAGCCTGCTGCAACACCCGGACTGGCTGTTCCCGCTGTACGCCTTGAGCGGCCTGTTTGTAGGCACCATCGGCGCTGTGCCTTATGTAATGGTCAAAGCCTTCCCGCCAGTGGTGCGTTTCAGCGGTCTGTCTTTTTCCTACAACCTGGCCTACGCCATTTTTGGCGGCCTGACCCCGATGGCCGTGACCCTGTTGCTCAAGGAAAGCCCGATGGGCCCGGCGTATTACGTGGCAATCATTTGCACGATGGGCCTGGTGGTCGGCGCTTATCTGTGGAAAAAGGGCCGCTGATCCAGGCCTGATCCGCTGCAGCACCTCATCCGCCTCTCCCCTGAAGGCCATCATTTGTAACGAATGATGGCCTTTCATCTAATTGTCACAATCGGTTCATAGAGTAGTCACATGGCCTGCAGATACTGGCCCCCGATTCATCTAACCCCGTTTGCTAGGAGTAAGGCATGAAACTGAAGCGTGTGATGGCGGCCCTGACTTTTGTCGCCGCAGGCGTTGCAACTGCCAATGCGGTTGCCGCTGGTGTTGACCCGGCTATTCAGCCCTATGTGAAGACCACTGGTGTGTCGGGCAACCTGTCCAGCGTTGGTTCTGACACCCTGGCGAACCTGATGACCTTGTGGGCCGAGGCGTACAAAAAAGAATATCCAAACGTAAACATCCAGATTCAAGCTGCCGGTTCTTCGACCGCGCCGCCTGCGATTACTGAAGGCACCGCTAACCTGGGCCCGATGAGCCGCAAAATGAAAGACAACGAACTGGCTGCCTTCGAGCAGAAGTACGGCTACAAGCCTACCGCTATCCCGGTAGCCGTGGATGCCCTGGCCGTGTTCGTACACAAGGACAACCCGATCAAGCACCTGACCATGGAACAGGTTGATGCGATCTTCTCCTCGACCCGTCTGTGCGGCGCCAAGGCCGACGTTAAAACCTGGGGCGACTTGGGTGTGACCGGCGACCTGGCCAACAAGCCGGTGCAACTGTTCGGTCGTAACTCGGTATCCGGCACTTACGGCTACTTCAAGGAAGAAGCCCTGTGCAAAGGCGACTACAAGCCTAACGTGAACGAACAGCCAGGTTCGGCTTCGGTTGTGCAGTCGATCAGCAGCTCGTTGAACGGCGTCGGTTACTCGGGCATCGGTTACAAAACCGCCAGCGTGAAGACCGTGCCTTTGGCTAAAAAAGGCAGCACCGAGTTCATCGAAGACACCGAAGAAAACGCACTGAACGGCAAATACCCGCTGTCGCGTTTCCTCTACGTGTACGTGAACAAGGCGCCGAACAAGCCGCTGAACCCGCTGGAAGCCGAGTTCATCAAGCTGGTGCTGTCCAAGCAAGGTCAGGAAGTGGTCGTGAAGGATGGCTACATCCCGCTGCCAGCCAAGGTCGCTGCCAAAGCATTGGCTGACCTGGGTCTGAAAGAAGGCGCATAAGTAGACGCCATGTGGGAGCGGGCTTGCTCGCGATTCAGGCAACGCGGTACATCAGGCCTGTTGAGTTGATGCCATCGCGAGCAAGCCCGCTCCCACAGGGTTGCCACGCAGCCGCTTCACCAAATTTTCCATTCCGCTGCCAGCACCGTCGGGCGGCGGATTTTTTGCGTCACTGCTTTGTCATCTTTCTGTCATACAGGACCGCTAGGGTGTGCGCATGAATGATCTGGCCAATTCCCCAATGACTACGACATCCGCTCCCAAGCGCATTGATTTCAATACGCCTGAACTGCAGCGCAAGCGCCGTATCCGCGCGCTTAAAGACCACCTGACCCGCTGGTATGTATTTATCGGCGGTCTTGCCGTGCTCGGCGCAATCACCCTGATCTTCTTCTTCCTGGGCTATGTGGTTTACCCACTCTTCCAGGGCGCCGACCTGAACGCCAAGCAGGCGATCACGCCCGTATGGATGCAGGACGCCGGCAAGCCGCTGATGATCTCCGTCGAGGAGCAGAACCAGGTCGGCATGCGGGTTTCCGACAAGGGCATGGTGTTGTTCTTCAACGTGAAGAACGGTGAAGAGTTGTCGCGGGTCAACCTGCCGTTGCCGGCCGGTACGCAAGTGACTTCGCTGGGCGAAGACCAGCCGGGTAACCCGGTGGTGGTACTGGGCCTGTCCAACGGTCAGGCGCTGGTGTTCCGTCACAGCTATAAAGTCAGCTACCCCGATGGCAAGAAGACCATCACCCCGGCGATTGAGTACCCGTATGGCGAAACGCCGATCGCGCTCGACCCGCAGGGCGGCGCGCTGGATCACGTCAACCTCAGCGTCAACGACTCTACGCTGGTTCTGGCCGGCTCCTCGGGCGCACAACTGAACGTGCTGTCGCTGGCCCGCGAAGTCAACATGATGACCGACGAGGTCACCAACACCGAGACCCGTATCGACCTGCCGCAGATGACCAAACAGGTCAAGGCGTTGTATATCGACCCGCGTCAGCAGTGGCTGTATGTAATCAACGATCGCGCCCAGGCCGATGTGTTCAGCCTGCGCGACAAGAGCCTCAACGGTCGCTACAAGCTGGTTGATGACGCAACCACCGAGATCACCGCCAGCACCCAACTGGTGGGCGGTATCTCGCTGATTTTTGGCGATTCCAAAGGTGGCCTGAGCCAGTGGTTCATGGCCCGCGACCCGGATGGCGAGCAGCGCTTCAAGCATATCCGCAGCTTCCAGATGGGCACTTCGCCGATAGTTGAAATCACCGCCGAGCAACGTCGCAAGGGCTTCCTGGCCCTGGATGCGGCCGGTGAGATCGGTGTGTTCCACAGCACCGCGCATCGCACCCTGCTGGTCGAGAAGGTTGCCGAAGGCCCGGGCATCATGGCTCTGTCGCCGCGTGCCAACCGCATCATCGTGGAAGAGGGCGGCAAGCTGCTGCCACTGACCTTGAAAAACCCGCACCCGGAAGTGTCCTGGAGCGCGCTGTGGAGCAAGGTCTGGTACGAGAACTACGACGAGCCTAAATACGTCTGGCAATCGACCGCCGCCAACACTGACTTCGAACCGAAGATGAGCTTGGCACCATTGACCTTCGGTACCTTGAAGGCTGCTTTCTACGCGATGTTGCTGGCAGCACCGCTGGCGGTTGCCGCAGCGATCTACACTGCTTACTTCATGGCTCCGAGCCTGCGCCGCAAGGTCAAGCCGGTGATCGAGCTGATGGAAGCGATGCCGACGGTGATCCTCGGTTTCTTCGCCGGCCTGTTCCTGGCGCCGTATGTGGAAGGCCACTTGCCGGGCATCTTCAGCCTGTTGGTGCTGATGCCCATTGGCATACTGGTCGCAGGCTTCACCTGGAGTCGCCTGCCCGAGTCGATCCGCCTGCGCGTCCCTGACGGCTGGGAAAGCCTGATCCTGATCCCGGTGATCCTGTTTGTGTGCGGCCTGTCGTTGTACATGAGCCCGTTCATGGAAGCCTGGTTCTTCGGTGGCGACATGCGCCTGTGGATCTCCCACGACCTGGGCATCACCTACGATCAGCGCAACGCCCTGGTGGTCGGCCTGGCGATGGGCTTTGCAGTGATCCCCAATATCTACTCGATTGCTGAAGACGCCGTGTTCAGCGTGCCTCGCGGCCTGACCCTGGGTTCGCTGGCGCTGGGTGCCACGCCGTGGCAAACCATGACTCGCGTGGTCATCCTGACCGCCAGCCCGGGTATCTTCTCGGCACTGATGATCGGCATGGGCCGTGCGGTCGGCGAAACGATGATTGTGTTGATGGCCACCGGTAACACCCCGGTCATGGAAATGAACCTGTTCGAAGGCCTGCGCACCCTGGCGGCGAACGTGGCGGTGGAAATGCCGGAGTCGGAAGTGGGCGGCAGTCATTACCGTGTGCTGTTCCTTTCGGCGCTGGTGCTGCTGCTGTTCACCTTCATCATGAACACGCTTGCCGAGCTGATCCGTCAGCGTCTGCGCAAGAAATATTCGTCGCTTTAAGGAAGGTAGAAGTCTGTGAAACAGAATTCCCTCAAAGGCTGGTTCAAGAGCGGCGCGCCAGGCGTCTGGATCAGCGGTGGTGCAGTGTCTATCGCCGTCATCATGACCATCGGCCTGTTGTCGGTGATCGCCGTGCGTGGCCTGGGTCACTTCTGGCCGGCCGACCTGATCCACGCCGAATACAACGTGCCGGGTGATGCCAATCACCTGGTCATCGGCGAAGTGGTGCAAAAGGAAGAAGTGCCCCGCGAGCGTCTGAAAAGCGCGGGCCTGCCGGTGCCGGATCAAGGCCCGGAGTTCATGACCCGCGAGCTGATCAAGGTCGGCAACCGTGACCTGAACGGCAATGACTTTACCTGGGTGGTCGGCGAGTGGCTGACCAACCAGAGCACGCCACCCGAGTTGATGGCCATTGAACGCCGCGAGTGGGGCAACTTCTACGGCTACCTGGTCAACGTCAAGGAAAACGGCCAGGTGGTGGCAGAAGGTGCCGCGGCCTGGCCGGAGCTGCAAGCGCGGGTCAAGCGCGTGAATGACCTGGCCTCGCAACTGAGCCAGCTTGAGAAGAAAGACATCGGTGCGATCAACTACGGGCTGGAGCGTATCCGCCTGCACGGTCGCAAGCTGGAACTGGAAGGCAAGCTGACGCCGCAGGCACAGGCCGACATGGAAGCCGAGCGCGCCGAGCTGAATGCACGCTACAAGGCCATCGAAGACCGCCTGGGCGAGTTGCATGCACAGTTTAACCGCGACAGCCTCACGGCCCGTGATGCCAATGGTAAAGAGCTGGAAATCGGCATCGGCAAAGTGGTCAAGGTCTACCAGCCGAACGCGATGAACAGCTGGCAGAAGCTGGCCATGTACTTCAGCAATATCTGGGAATTCCTGAGCCAGGACCCTCGTGAGGCCAACACCGAAGGCGGTATCTTCCCGGCTATTTTCGGCACGGTGATGATGACCCTGATCATGGCCGTGATCGTGACGCCGTTTGGCGTGCTGGCGGCGGTTTACCTGCGTGAATACGCCAAGCAAAACACCCTGACCCGGGTGATCCGGATCGCGGTGAACAACCTGGCCGGTGTACCGGCCATTGTGTACGGCGTGTTTGGCCTGGGCTTCTTTGTGTATGTGCTGGGCGGCTCGGTTGACCGTCTGTTCTTCGCCGAAGCCTTGCCGGCGCCGACCTTTGGTACGCCGGGCCTGATGTGGGCGTCGCTGACCCTGGCGCTGCTGGCCGTGCCGGTGGTGATCGTGGCCACCGAAGAAGGGCTGGCGCGGATCCCGCGTACAGTGCGCGAAGGCTCGCTGGCGCTGGGGGCAACCAAATCGGAAACCCTGTGGAAAATCGTCTTGCCGATGGCCAGCCCGGCCATGATGACCGGCATGATCCTCGCCGTGGCCCGTGCTGCGGGTGAAGTGGCACCGCTGATGCTGGTGGGCGTGGTCAAGCTGGCGCCGTCGCTGCCGCTGGACGGCAACTACCCGTACCTGCACCTTGACCAGAAGATCATGCACCTGGGCTTCCATATTTATGACGTCGGCTTCCAGAGCCCCAACGTCGAAGCGGCCCGACCGCTGGTATACGCCACGGCGCTGCTGCTGGTACTGGTAATCGCGACCCTGAACCTGTCGGCCGTGTGGATTCGTAACCACCTGCGCGAGAAGTACAAGGCGCTGGATAGCTGATAGACACAAGACCTGTGGGAGCGGGCTTGCCCGCGATGGTATCGGTAAGGTTTCAACGTGAAACCGAGGTGCCTGAATCGCGAGCAAGCCCGCTCCCACAGAAGAAACCCGGTGACTGAAAAACCGAAACGAATTTTTAGCGTATGGAGCAACCCATGCAGCATGAATCCTCAACCCACGGCATCAACATGTCCGCCTTGGGTCGCACCAAACAGAGCTTGAACCTGGCCAACGAAGAAGTGGCCATTGAAGTACCCGGCCTGAATCTTTTCTACGGTGAAAAACAGGCCCTGTACGACGTCAGCCTGAATATCCCGAAACAACGGGTAACGGCGTTTATCGGTCCGTCCGGCTGTGGCAAGTCCACGCTGCTGCGCACCTTCAACCGCATGAACGACCTGGTGGACGGCTGCCGCGTCGAAGGCGAGATCAACCTGTACGGCAACAACATCTACCGCAAGGGCGAGGATGTGGCCGAGCTGCGTCGTCGCGTCGGCATGGTGTTCCAGAAGCCCAACCCGTTTCCAAAAACCATCTACGAAAACGTGGTGTATGGCCTGCGCATTCAGGGCATCAACAAAAAACGCGTGCTGGACGAAGCGGTTGAATGGGCCCTTAAGGGCGCGGCGTTGTGGGACGAAGTCAAAGACCGCCTGCACGACTCGGCACTGGGCCTGTCTGGCGGCCAGCAACAGCGTCTGGTGATTGCGCGTACCATCGCGGTCGAGCCCGAAGTGTTGCTGCTCGATGAACCGTGCTCGGCACTCGACCCGATCTCGACGCTGAAAGTCGAAGAGCTGATCTACGAACTCAAGTCCAAGTTCACCATCGTCATCGTGACCCACAACATGCAACAGGCGGCCCGGGTTTCGGATTACACGGCGTTCATGTACATGGGCAAGATGGTCGAGTACGGCGACACTGACACGCTGTTCACCAACCCGGCCAAAAAGCAGACCGAAGACTACATCACCGGGCGCTATGGCTAGTCTGAGCGGCATTGCCCGTTCGATGTCACGATAATTCGGCTGGCCGCTTACAGCGCGCAGCTCACAGCTTTTGCGGAGCAGAACCATGATTTCAAAGGATGGCCTCACCCATCACATTTCCGCGCAGTTCAACGCGGAACTCGAAGACGTGCGCAGCCACCTGCTGGCGATGGGCGGCCTGGTCGAGAAACAAGTCAACGATGCAGTCACCGCACTGATCGAGGCCGACTCGGGGCTGGCGCAACAGGTGCGCGAGATCGATGAGCAGATCAACCAGATGGAGCGCAATATCGACGAGGAATGCCTGCGCATTCTGGCCCGTCGTCAGCCTGCGGCGTCTGACTTGCGTTTGATCATCAGTATTTCCAAATCGGTGATCGACCTTGAGCGCATCGGTGACGAAGCGACCAAGATCGCCCGCCGGGCCATCCAGTTGTGCGAAGAGGGTGAGGCGCCGCGCGGCTACGTTGAAGTTCGCCATATCGGCGACCAGGTACGCAACATGGTGCGTGATGCGCTGGATGCGTTTGCCCGCTTCGACGCCGACCTGGCCCTGTCGGTGGCGCAATACGACAAGACCATCGACCGCGAGTACAAGACCGCGCTGCGCGAACTGGCCACTTACATGATGGAAGACCCGCGCTCGATCACGCGCGTGTTGAGCATCATCTGGGTACTGCGCTCGCTGGAGCGTATTGGCGACCACGCGCGCAATATCTCGGAACTGGTGATTTATCTGGTGCGCGGTACAGACGTGCGGCACATGGGCCTCAAGCGCATGCGCGAAGAAGTTCAGGGCACGGGTGGCGATAACGCTAATGTTGCGCCGCCGCCTGACGATAAATAGGACAGCCCGATCTAAAAAGCGCCCGGCTCGATGCCGGGCGTTTTGGTTTTCGGGCGTTCATTTCCAAGGAGCAGTCGATGAGCAAGGTGAGTGTGCTGGTGGTAGATGACGCGTCGTTTATTCGTGATCTGGTTAAAAATTGCCTGCGTAACTACTTCCCGGGCATCAGGATCGAAGACGCGGTCAACGGCCGTAAAGCCCAGGCCTTGCTGTCGCGTGAAGCCTTCGATCTGGTGCTGTGCGACTGGGAAATGCCGGAGATGTCCGGTCTTGAGCTGTTGACCTGGTGCCGTGAGCAAGACCGGCTGAAAACGCTGCCGTTTATCATGGTCACCAGTCGCGGTGACAAAGAGAACGTGATCCAGGCCATCCAGGCCGGGGTTTCGGATTTCGTCAGCAAGCCCTTCACCAATGAGCAGTTGCTGTCGAAGGTGAAGAAGGCGTTCACCAAGGCGGGATTGTTGAGCGCCGTGATGGCCAGCACCCCGGCGCGGGCAAGCTCGGCGTTTGGCAATGATTCACTGAATGCGTTGACTGGCGGCAAGGCCCAGGTCGTGACGGCCACGGCGGCAGCTCCCGCGCCTGTTGCCCCGACTCCGCGCCCGGCCCCTGTGGCGGCGCCCGCACTGACCAGCCGTGGCCAGGGGCAACTGCGTTTGCCCAGCGGCACCCAGGCGTGTGTGATCAAGGCATTGAGCCTCAAGGAGGCGCTGCTGGTGGTGCGTCGTGGCGAAGTGCTGCCTCAGGTGCTCGACAGCGCTGTGCTGGACCTTGAGCAGGGCGAGAATGCCGAGGTGGCGCGATTGAACGGTTACCTGCATGCCATCGTGGCGTTTGAGCCAAAACCGGACAGTGCCTGGCTGCAACTGACCTTCCGCTTTGTCGACCAGGATGCCGACAAAATGAACTACCTGTCGCGGCTGATCGCCCACGGCACGGCGCAAAAGCATTTTGTGCCGGGTGCGTGAGCTGCCCTTGTGGGAGCGGGCTTGCTCGCGATGGCATCGATGCGGTTTGACCGAGCGACCGCGCCGTCTGCATCGCGAGCAAGCCCGCTCCCACAGGTCATGTGTGTTTCAAGGCAACTGCAATCCGCCCGAGGCCTTGTGAATGGCCCGCAAACGTTCGCCGATCTGTTTGACGTTGGCTTCGGTAGCGGCAATCTCGGCCGCTCGCGCCGGTTCCAGCAGGCTGCGCACTTCCTTGTCCAGGTCGGTGGTCAGGCGCAGTAGCTGCTGCTGGCGCTGGCTGCTTTCGGACTCGAGCATTTCCCATTCCTTGGTTTGCGGCAGGCCATAGCCGCCGCTACCAAGCAATTCAGCCGGGCGGCTCAGGAAGCCGCTGCTGGCGAGAATCTCTTGCAGGGTCTGGTTGGCCTTGTCCATGCTGCCATCCTTGAGCCCGCGCGCCCCCAGGTACTTTTGTTTGACCTCGTCCTGGGCCAGCAGCAGTTGCCGGCGAAAGCTGGCCTGCTCCAGCAGCAACAAGGCCGCGCTGGCGCGCAGGTCGGCCTGCTCGATCCACGGGCGGCGTTCGTCTGCATCCAGGGCCAGCCAGTCTTCGACCGTGGTCTGCTTGATTGGCAGGCGGGTCTTGAGCACGTCGAACATCGCCTGGTAACGGTCGCGGTAGGAATCAAAGCGATAGCCCAGGCGCAGCGCTTCCTTGGGGTCGTCCAGCACGCTGGTATCGGCCAGCCCGCGAGCCTTGAGCACGTCCAGCAGGCCGTTGGGCATGATGCTGTCCAGGCCCTTGAGCCGGGCGTTGTCGCTGCCGCTGCGCAGCAGTTTCAGGGTTTCGACGGCGCAGTTATTGGAGATGAAGTAGTAGTTGCCGTCATAGCTCCAGTGCATTTCGGCGGCATGCTCGACCACTTCTTCGATTTCCGCTCGGCTGAGCTTGAGCGGCACCGACGCCAGGCTGCGCAGTTCGGTCTTGGTGTATTCGTCGATCACCTGGGCCAGCGGCAATACAAACAGGCGCGATGGGTAAGCACCCGTCAGGCCGTCCCAGCTTGAGAGCTGTACGTCATTAACGAACGCCCGGTAGGACAACACCAGGTGCTCCTGCAGGTCGAGCCGGCAGTCTGGCCCGCGTGGGCGACCGGGCGCACAGATCACCAGGCGCAGCATGCTGTGCCCCCAGCGGCTGGCCCATTCCTGGTTGGCCTCGGCCAGCAGGTAGTCGACGGCGTACACCCGCTCCGGGTCCACGGTCCCCAGCGGCTGCTTGGCGAAATCGTTGCCGGCATTGAGAAAGGCAAAGCCCTTGGGGCATTCATCCTTGGCGGCAGGCGCCCAGCCGAAATGTTGCTGGTAGTAGCGATACAGCGCCGGGCGGCGGCAGGCGTAGGCCGGATCGAGGAGGAAGTACTCCATATTGACCGCGACAAATTCCTTGGGGCTGCTGACTTCGTACAGATCCGGGCTGCGCACGATCTGATGGTTGTCTTGCTCGCGTTCGCCCCGGCGGCCCACATATTGCTGCCAGCCAGCGAGGTCGAGCAGGCGCGGGTCATCGCTGAGGGTAAAGCGGCGCTCGGTTTGCCCGCGGCACTGATCGGGCAGGCCAATCAGCCCTGCGTTGCTGCTTTGCCGGGCGCAGCGACGGATGAGTGTGCGTTCGGCGGCGGGCCAGAGGCGGGCGCGGTCGTAAATGTGCGTCAGCTCGTGCAGCACGGTGGCGAGCATTTCCCGGCGCACAGTGCCGTGGGGGCGGTGGGTCTGTTGGGTGGCCGCCGAGCCGTCGGTGAGTGCGGCCAGCAGCTTGCGGTTGAGGTCCAGCTCGGAGGTCAGCGACGCCTGGCCGTAGGCGTTGGCGGGCATGTCATCGGTCCAGCCCACCAGAACCTGCCGGTCCAGTTGTTCGATAAAACGCGGTGGCAGGCTCTGCATGGCTTCATCAAGCAGGGCTTGGCTGGCCTGTTGTTCAGCCGGGCTCAGGCCCTCGGTCTTGAGTTGCAGATGCAGCGCAGCCTGGGCGCTGCTGGCGAGCAGCAGCAGGCCACAGGTGGCAAGCCAGCGCGTGAGTGGCTTCACAGTGCGAGGATGGCTTCAGCGAGGTCATGATCACTGGCGTTGCGCGCTTCAGGCACTCGATCGCGCAGGGTGCTGAAAGCGGCTTCCAGCTGCACACCGCGAATGTCGCCCTGGCTGGCGACGAAAGTGGCGGCGTCGTCATGGGCTTCGCGCACGACTTTGGAGTCACGGATCGAGGTGGTGGTGTCGGACGTAAAGTCGATGGTGCGGCCAAAAGCACGCACGATGATGTTACTGGTTTGCACGACGGTTTGTGCCTGAGCCACATCGGCCAGCAGCAACAGGCCAAGGGTGGCGACAATCAGGGGGCTACGCATGAAACTTCTCCAGATAAAGCGGGTATTTATTGGACGAGAATTGACTGCGCCAGTTCAAGGTCGCTGGCATTCAATTTTGGCGAGTGTTGGCGCAAATAACCCAGGACAGACTCCAGCTGTACGCCCCTCGTCTGGCCATCACTGGCAATAAAGACGGCGGCATCATCCCGGGCGGCACGTATGAGTTTGTGATCGAACGGCGCAGACGTCACTTTACTGGTGACGTAACCACTGAGCACCACATTTTGGGTGGTCAGGTCGAAGGCGTTGGCTGATTGAGTCCAGCAGAGTGCAAGCAGGGCTAATAAGGAAAAACGCATGGGTCTCGAGGCTGTTTGAATGAGCGCCAAGGCTAGCGTAATGGCTGGGGCAGGGCCAGCGTGGGGGCGTTGCTGAAAAATTTCTTCATGCAGGCACCGTACTTGTGGGAGCGGGCTTGCTCGCGATTGTATCGGCGCGGTTTACCTGAGAAACCAGGGCGCCTGAATCGCGAGCAAGCCCGCTCCCACAGAGTGCTGACCGCGATCAGATCGTCAGGATGGCCTGGGCCAGTTGTGCATCAGTTGCCTGCAGCTGTGGTGCTTGCTGGCGGATGGCCTCGAAGGCGCTTTCCAGTTTCACGCCACGGATGGCGCCTTCGCTGGCCACGAAGCTGGCCGCGTCGTCGCGGGCGGCACGCACGATCTTGTTGTCGCGGAACGAGCCGGTGGCATCCGATGTGAGGTCGGTGGTGGCTTTAAGGGTGCCCACGATGCCATCGGTGGTCGCGATGAAGCTCGTGGCGTTGGCGCTGGCAGCAACGGCCAGCAGAGCCGCTGCACTAAGAAGGCGAAGTGTGGACATGGTAAGACTCCTGAACATGAACATATGAAAATAGACGGTTATGGGCCGAATAGTAGGCTCAGGGTGGCATCAGTCATAGGAAGTTTTACTTGCTAGCGTAAGTAAGATGCTCTGGATCAGGTATTTGCCTAACTGTACTTGTGCATTTAAAGATAATTTAAAACTGTACCTGTCGCTTTGCAAGTGGGTAAAACCCGCTGCCATAAACGACAAAACCCGTCAGCGGTTATCCGCGACGGGTTCTGTTTTTTCAATTCGGGTTGCTGGCGGTGGACCGGTGGTCAGGGCCAGCGAGCGCTAATCAGCGCCAGAACGGCTTGCTCAGCTCTTCGTAACGCTGTGCTTCGCTAATCCCGGCATCAGCCAGAAGACGCGAGTCCAGGCGAGCCAGTTGATGGCGGCTGGAGATGCGGCGCTGCCACAACATCAGGTTGGCCAGTACGCGCAAAGGCATGGAAGCCTGGGTGTTTACAGTGTTGCTTTCGCTGAACAGTTCGGAACTGAGTGTACGTTCCATGGTGACATCCTTCCGCTTGTGGCGGCATTGGCTAGTGGTTTAACTGATGCCAATGATCCTCCTCTTTGTCGAGGGTCTCTAGATACAGTTCATCTGTATTGCAATGGGCCAGTTAACTGTTTATGCCCGCTGTACGGGCACAAATGCGCACAACTGTACCTGTCTGCACTTAAATAGTGCGAAATGGGTCAAATCGGTAGGGGGAGTGGGTCTTGCAGGCGGGAAATGACCAGTACAGTAGTACAGTTTTTTAAAATACAGTCATAAAAAAGCCGCTGACGAAACAGTGTTTACGTCAGCGGCTGTCTAGCGTGCGGCTTACGGCAGCATTTTCCCGGTTTCTTCCAGGTTAATATGCCAGCTCAACGCTTCGCGCAGGATGTGCGGCGTGTGGCCGCCAATCGCACAGGCCCTGTCGTAATAGTCATTGAGGGCTTCACGGAAGTCCGGGTGCACACAGTTGTCGATGATCACGCGTGCGCGCTCACGCGGGGCCAGGCCGCGCAGGTCGGCCAGGCCTTGCTCGGTCACGAGGATGTCAACGTCGTGCTCGGTGTGGTCAACGTGGCTGACCATTGGCACGACGCTGGAAATCGCGCCCGCCTTGGCAATGGACTTGGTGACGAAAATCGCCAGGTGTGCGTTGCGGGCGAAGTCGCCCGAGCCGCCGATGCCGTTCATCATCCGCGTGCCACACACGTGGGTGGAGTTGACGTTGCCGTAGATGTCGAACTCCAGGGCGGTGTTGATCCCGATGATGCCCAGGCGACGAACCACTTCAGGGTGGTTGGAGATCTCTTGCGGGCGCAACACCAGTTTGTCCTTGTAGCGCTCCAGGTTGCCGAACACGTCCGAATTGCGGCGTTCCGACAACGTGATGGAGCTGCCCGACGCGAAGCTCATCTTGCCTGCGTCGATCAGGTCGAAGGTCGAATCCTGCAGTACTTCGGAGTACATGGTCAGGTCTTCGAACGGCGAGTCGATCAGGCCGCACATCACCGCGTTGGCGATGTTGCCGATACCGGCTTGCAGCGGGCCGAGCTTGTTGGTCATGCGGCCTGCTTCAACTTCGGCTTTAAGGAAGTTGATCAGGTGGAAAGCAATACCGTCGGTTTCGCTGTCCGGCTCGGACACGGTGGACGGCGAGTCCGGCTTGTTGGTGATCACGATGGCGACGATTTTTTCCGCCGGGATCGGGATCGCGGTGCTGCCGATACGGTCATCGACTTTCACCAGCGGAATCGGCGTACGCGTCGGACGGTAGGTCGGGATATAGATGTCGTGCAGACCTTCCAGGTTCGGGTTGTGCGCCAGGTTGATCTCGACGATCACTTGCTTGGCGAAAATCGCGAAGCTGGCGGAGTTGCCCACGGAGGTCGTCGGAACGATATGACCTTGCTCGGTAATGGCCACTGCTTCAATAACTGCAATGTCCGGCAGCTTGAGCTGGTTGTTGCGCAGTTGCTCAACGGTTTCGGACAAATGCTGGTCGATAAACATCACTTCGCCGGCGTTGATCGCCTTGCGCAGGGTGCTGTCTACCTGGAACGGCATGCGACGAGCCAGTACGCCGGCTTCGGTCAGTTGCTTGTCCAGATCGTTGCCCAGGCTGGCGCCGGTCATCAGGGTGATTTTCAGCGGCGACTTCTTGGCCCGCTCGGCCAGGGCCTGGGGCACGGCTTTGGCTTCACCGGCACGGGTAAAACCGCTCATGCCGACGGTCATGCCGTCTTGGATAAGGGCGGCGGCTTCTTCGGCGCTCATGACCTTATCGTGCAGGGAGTTCAGGCGAATACGTTCACGGTACATGGATTGTTATCTCGGGCAACGGAAGCAAGAGGCGCAGTCTATTCATTTTCAGAGCCTTTCGTCCCGCTACCATGGTCGAATGCCAGCGGCCGATTTAGAGCCTTTGGTCGGGTTCCTTGGAAAAAGAAAAACCCCGGCCAATACAGCGCCGGGGTTCTCGTTATTGCTGTGGGGCAGGATGTTACTCGACCGCTTTAACCATATCTTCAATAACTTTCTTGGCGTCGCCGAAGACCATCATGGTTTTATCCAGATAAAACAATTCGTTATCCAGGCCGGCATAGCCGCTGGCCATTGAGCGCTTGTTCACGATGACAGTCTTGGCTTTATAGGCTTCGAGGATTGGCATGCCGGCAATCGGCGATTTTGGATCGTTCTTGGCCGCCGGGTTGACCACGTCGTTGGCGCCCAGTACGAGCACCACGTCGGCCTGGCCGAACTCGGAGTTGATGTCTTCCATCTCGAACACCTGGTCGTAAGGCACTTCGGCCTCGGCGAGCAGTACGTTCATATGGCCTGGCATGCGGCCAGCCACCGGGTGGATCGCATACTTCACGGTCACGCCGCGGTGAGTCAGTTTTTCAGTCAGCTCTTTAAGTGCGTGCTGCGCCCGTGCCACGGCCAGGCCGTAACCCGGAACGATGATCACGGTGTCGGCGTTGGTCAGCAGGAAGGTGGCGTCGTCCGCCGAACCGGATTTCACCGGGCGAGCTTCTTGCGCACCTGCCGGGCCACCCGCGTCTACCGCACCGCCAAAGCCGCCGAGGATCACGTTGAAGAACGAACGGTTCATCGCCTTGCACATGATGTACGACAGGATCGCACCCGAAGAACCTACCAGCGAACCGGCAATGATCAGCATCGAGTTGTTCAGCGAGAATCCGATACCGGCTGCCGCCCAGCCCGAATAGCTATTAAGCATCGACACCACCACTGGCATGTCGGCGCCGCCAATCGGGATGATGATCAGCACACCCAGCACGAACGCCAGAGCCAGCATCAGCGCAAAGGCATTGAGGTTGCCGGTGAGCATAAAGGTGATGCCCAGGGCCAGCGTGGCCAGGCCCAGCACCAGGTTCAGCTTGTGCTGGCCGCCGAACTGTACCGGTGCGCCCTGGAACAGACGGAACTTGTACTTGCCCGAGAGTTTGCCGAAGGCGATCACCGAACCGGAGAAGGTGATTGCACCAATGGCCGCGCCCAGGAACAGTTCCAGACGGTTGCCCGCAGGGATGGCGTCGCCCAGGTGTTTGACGATGCCCAGCGATTGCGGCTCAACGACGGCGGCAATGGCAATGAACACGGCTGCGAGGCCGATCATGCTGTGCATGAACGCGACCAGCTCAGGCATTTTGGTCATTTCGACGCGCTTGGCCATGATCGAGCCAGCTGTGCCGCCCACCAACAGACCGACAATGACATAGCCGATACCGGCGGTGGCCATCTCGGCGCCCAGTTTGTAGATCAGGCCCACCGTGGTGACGATTGCCAGCCCCATGCCCAGCATGCCGAACAGGTTGCCGCGACGCGAAGTGGTGGGGTGCGACAGGCCTTTGAGGGCCTGAATAAAGCAGATCGATGCAACCAGATACAACACAGTTACCAGGTTCATGCTCATGGCTTGCGCACCTCATCTTTGGCTTTGGGTGCTTTCTTCTTGAACATTTCCAGCATGCGCCGGGTGACCAAAAAACCACCGAATACGTTTACGGCGGCCAGCGCGACCGCCAGGGTGCCCATAGTTTTACCCAGTGGGGTCACCGTCAGTGCGGCAGCGAGCATGGCGCCCACAATCACGATCGCAGAAATGGCGTTGGTGACGGCCATCAACGGGGTGTGCAGTGCCGGGGTTACGTTCCAGACCACGTGATAGCCCACATAAATGGCCAGCACGAAGATGATCAGGTTGTAGATACCGGGGGAGATGAGTTCTTCCATTGTTTTTATCCTCAGCCGTTTTTGCGCACGACTTGACCGTCGCGGCACATCAGGCACGCGGCGACGATGTCGTCTTCAAGGTTGATCTGGAACTGCCCTTCGGGGGTGAAGACCAGCTTGAGGAAGTCCAGCAGGTTGCGGGCGTAGAGTGCCGAAGCGTCTGCGGCAACCATTGCAGGCAGATTGGTGTGGCCAACGATGGTGACACCATGCTCGACCACGACCTGGTCGGCAACGGTCAGCGGGCAGTTGCCGCCCTGGGCTGCAGCCAGGTCGATGACCACCGAGCCCGGTTTCATCTGCGCGACGGTTTCTGCGCTGAGCAGAACGGGCGCTTTACGACCGGGAATCAGGGCTGTGGTGATCACGATATCCGCCTGCTTGGCGCGCTCATGAACGGCCAGGGCCTGGCGCTGCATCCAGCTGGCAGGCATCGGGCGTGCATAGCCGCCTACGCCAACGGCGCATTCGCGTTCTTCGTCGGTTTCGTAAGGCACGTCGACAAACTTGGCACCCAGCGATTCGATCTGCTCTTTAACCGCAGGGCGCACATCGGACGCCTCGATTACCGCACCCAGACGCTTGGCAGTGGCAATGGCCTGCAAACCGGCAACACCGGCACCCAGAATCAGTACCCGAGCGGCCTTAACGGTCCCGGCGGCGGTCATCAGCATCGGCATAAAGCGCGGATAGTGGTGGGCAGCAATCAGGACGGCTTTATAGCCGGCAATGTTGGCCTGGGATGACAGCACATCAAGACTTTGCGCACGAGAAGTGCGGGGGGCGGCTTCAAGAGAGAAGGCGGTGATCCCACGCTCGGCCAGTTTGGCAATGGTTTCATTGCTGAACGGGTTGAGCATGCCAATGAGCACGGTGCCGGTTTTGATCAGGGCCAGTTCGCTGTCGCTGGGGGCGACAACCTTGAGAATCAGCTCTGCGCCGAAAGCATCTGTAGCGTTGCCAATAGTTGCGCCGGCGGCTTCATAAGCACTGTCGATAACGCTGGCATTAACGCCGGCGCCGCTTTGGACAGTCACTTTATGGCCTTGGCCGATCAGCTTCTTGATGGTTTCCGGGGTTGCAGCAACCCGCGTTTCACCCGTATGGGTCTCGAGAGGAACACCAATGTGCACGTCATATCTCCTGCGTGATCTTTTATAAGAAAGCCAGCGCACTACGGATGGTGCGACTGGGGCGGCCGATCAGCACGATCCCACCAAAGTATGGGTGGGGCGGGGCATTCTGCTGGCAATTTTTTTGCCCTTCAAGGACTTATGGAGGATGACGAGATACAAACTACAAGTCATGCAGTGACCGAATGTCGCAATGCTTGGCTGTATCCCTTTAAATACGTGGCTTTCAGGGGATTTGCAGGTTTTTTGAGTTTTTTTCAGATTTCTTTTGGTTATCGCTGCATAACTTTGAGAAATACCCTGTAGGCCGCGTGGTTACTGGCCTGCAGGTTTGTCCAGCTAGACCAAAGTACAGGGTATTTAAAAGCGACATTTACTTATATATGTAGTGCTTTTTTGTAGTGAGCTACATAGTTTGTACGGACGATGCGGCCCTTTAAATCAGGCTGTAGCCCTCGGCCTGCTTGATCAGCCAGTCGCGGAAGGCCTGCAGTGAGGCAGACTCAATTTTGCGTTCGGGGATCATCAGGTAGTAAGCCTTGGTACTGGGCAGGCTGCGGTCATTGGCGATCACCAGGCGCTTTTCGGCCAATTCACGCTGAATCAGAAAGGGCGGGATCAGCGCAACGCCCATTTCATGCATGGCGGCCTGGGCCAGCATCGAAAACAGCTCGTAGCGTGGGCCGGTCATGTCGCGGGGCACGCTCATGTCCTGGGCGTTGAACCATTGGCGCCAGGCGTAGGGGCGAGTGGTTTGCTGCAGCAGGGGCAGTTCGGCAAGGGTGTGCGGGGAGAGGCTCTTGTGCGAACCCAGTAGTGCAGGGCTGCACACGGGAACCGGGTTTTCGCCCATCAGGCGGTAGGACGACGTGCCGGACCAGTCAGCATCACCGAAGTAGATGGCTGCATCGAAGTCGGTATCTGCGAACAGGAAAGGCCGTGTGCGGTTGGTCAGGTTGACCGTGACGTCCGGGTGCAGTTGCTGGAAGTCCTTGAGGCGGGGCAGTAGCCATTGCGTGCCGAAGGTGGGCACTACGGCCAGCTCGATCACATTGGCGCCTTGTTGGCCCATGACGGACAACGTGTCCCGTTCGACAGCATCCAGTTGGGTCGCGATGCGCCGGCTGTAGGAGATGCCAGCTTCGGTCAGCTTTACCCCGCGCTTGGAGCGTCGGAACAGTTCTACACTCAAAAACTCTTCCAGGCTGGCGATCTGTCGGCAAATGGCCCCTTGAGTGAGGGAAAGCTCTTGTGCGGCCTTGGTAAAGCTTTCGTGGCGCGCAGCCGCTTCGAAGCTGATCAGGGCGGTTGTGCTGGGGATCTTGCGGCGCATGTACGGCTTCCTCACTAAATACAGTCAGAAATGGCTTTTTTGCGGTTCACGGAGTGAGAAATTATCACAGCATGGTGCCGAATCCTCGTTTGTCCTTCTATATAGAAGGGGTCTAGGATCGGCTCACGACATTTGATCTATTACGCGAGGGTTCTCTCATGGCGGGTAAGGCAAGCTTCAACTGGATTGATCCACTGTTGCTGGATCAACAGCTCACTGAAGAAGAGCGCATGGTGCGCGACAGTGCCGAGCAATTTGCTCAGGACAAGCTGGCGCCGCGAGTGCTTGAGGCTTTCCGCAATGAGAAGACCGACCCTGCGATTTTTCGTGAGATGGGTGAGACCGGTTTGCTGGGTGCGATGATTCCTGAGCAGTACGGTGGCAGTGGCCTCAATTACGTCAGCTACGGGCTGATTGCCCGCGAAGTGGAGCGGGTGGACTCGGGCTACCGCTCGATGATGAGTGTGCAGTCTTCCCTGGTCATGGTGCCGATCAATGAGTTCGGTACCGAAGCGCAGAAACAGAAGTACCTGCCCAAGCTGGCGTCGGGCGAGTGGATTGGCTGCTTCGGTCTTACCGAGCCTAACCACGGCTCCGACCCTGGCGCGATGATTACCCGTGCGCGGACGGTGGATGGCGGCTACAGCCTGACGGGCAGCAAAATGTGGATCACCAACAGCCCCATCGCCGATGTGTTTGTGGTCTGGGCGAAGGACGATGAGGGTGATATTCGTGGCTTTGTTCTGGAAAAAGGCTGGAAGGGTCTGACTACGCCCGCGATTCACGGCAAGGTTGGCTTGCGTGCGTCCATTACCGGCGAAATCGTCATGGACAACGTATTTGTGCCGCAAGAGAACATCTTCCCGGATGTGCGCGGCTTGAAAGGCCCTTTTACCTGCCTTAACTCTGCGCGCTATGGCATCTCCTGGGGGGCATTGGGTGCGGCCGAGTTCTGCTGGCATACCGCGCGCCAGTACACCCTGGATCGTCACCAGTTTGGTCGGCCTTTGGCGGCGACCCAGTTGATCCAGAAAAAACTCGCAGATATGCAGACCGAAATTACATTGGCCCTGCAGGGTTGCCTGCGTCTGGGGCGGATGAAAGATGAAGGCACTGCGGCGGTTGAAATCACTTCGATCATGAAGCGCAACTCGTGCGGCAAGTCGCTGGATATCGCACGCATGGCGCGCGACATGCTGGGTGGTAACGGGATCTCCGATGAATTCGGCGTGGCGCGTCATCTGGTCAACCTGGAAGTGGTGAACACCTATGAAGGCACGCATGACGTGCATGCCTTGATCCTTGGGCGTGCGCAAACCGGCCTGCAGGCGTTCTATTAACAGGAGCTCGGCTCATGGGTGCTTTATCGCATTTGCGGGTGCTGGATTTGTCTCGTGTGCTGGCGGGGCCGTGGGCGGGGCAGATACTGGCTGACCTGGGTGCCGAAGTGATCAAGGTTGAGCGCCCGGGCAATGGTGATGACACCCGGGCCTGGGGGCCGCCCTTCCTTAAGGATGCTTATGGTGAGAGCACGGGGGAGGCGGCTTACTATTTGTCGGCCAACCGCAACAAACAATCGGTCACTATCGATTTCACCAAGCCACAAGGCCAGCAACTGGTTCGAGCGCTGGCCGCCAAGTCCGACATCCTGATCGAGAACTTCAAGGTGGGTGGTCTGGAGGCGTATGGCCTGGACTATGCGTCGCTCAAGGCGTTGAACCCTGATCTGATCTATTGCTCGATAACGGGGTTCGGTCAAACCGGCCCCTATGCCAAGCGGGCGGGCTATGACTTTATGGTTCAAGGCCTGGGTGGGCTGATGAGCCTTACCGGGCGGCCTGAAGGTGAGGAGGGTGCGGGGCCGGTGAAGGTGGGCGTGGCGCTGACCGACATACTGACCGGGCTCTACTCGACGGTCGCGATTCTGGCAGCACTTGCTCATCGTCAGCATGACGGCGGTGGTCAGCATATTGATATGGCGTTGCTGGACGTGCAGGTTGCTTGTCTGGCAAATCAGGCGATGAACTACCTGACCACGGGTGTGGCTCCGCAACGCTTGGGTAATGCACATCCGAATATCGTGCCTTATCAGGATTTTCCGACGGCAGATGGTGACTTTATCCTGACTGTGGGAAATGACAGCCAGTTCCGCAAGTTTGCTGAAGTGGCTGGAAGGCCCGAATGGGCGGACGATCCGCGCTTTGCTACCAACACGCTGCGTGTTGCAAATCGCTCAGTGTTGGTGCCGCTTCTGCGGCAGGCAACGGTGTTCAAGACGACCGCCGAGTGGGTGGCTCAGCTGGAGGCGGTTGGTGTGCCCTGTGGGCCGATCAATGACTTGGCGCAGGTGTTTGCTGATCCGCAGGTTCAGGCTCGAGGCTTGGCGATGCAGTTGCCCCATGCCCTGGCGGGGTTGGTGCCGCAAGTGGCGAGCCCTATCCGGTTGTCCGAAACCCCGGTGGAGTACCGTAATGCCCCTCCTTTGCTGGGTGAGCATACCCGGCAGGTGTTGGAGCAGGTGCTGGGGTTGCACGCGGATGCAGTAGAGGCTTTGCGGCAGTCGGGTGTGCTGTAGCTATATAGAGGGGGCGTCAGCCCCCTCTATATAGCTGTGTTAAAGGCGTTTTCGAGTTAAGTGATAGAGCAGCTCAATTAGTCCTTGACTCAGGTTTGTAACTGTCTATAATTCGCCCCACTTCCGGCGCAGTCGAAACGGAAAACTCCTTGAGTTTCAATGAGTTGGATGAGTTTTCGGCGGTGCCAGCTTCAAGTCACCGAAGCAGGAAATGAGGTGTTGACAGCAGCGTGTAACGCTGTAGAATTCGCCTCCCGCTAACGAGAGATCGAAAGCGCAAGTGGTTGATGTTACAGAGGAAACTTTGAAAACATCTTAAAATAACCGCTTGACAGCAACAGAGGCTGCTGTAGAATGCGCGCCTCGGTACAGCGAAAGCTGACCAACCGCTCTTTAACAACTGAATCAAGCAATTCGTGTGGGTGCTTGTGGAGTCAGACTGATAGTCAACAAGATTATCAGCATCACAAGTTACTCCGCGAGAAATCAAAGATGTAACCAACGATTGCTGAGCCAAGTTTAGGGTTTCTTAAAAACCCAAAGATGTTTGAACTGAAGAGTTTGATCATGGCTCAGATTGAACGCTGGCGGCAGGCCTAACACATGCAAGTCGAGCGGTAGAGAGAAGCTTGCTTCTCTTGAGAGCGGCGGACGGGTGAGTAATACCTAGGAATCTGCCTGATAGTGGGGGATAACGTTCGGAAACGGACGCTAATACCGCATACGTCCTACGGGAGAAAGCAGGGGACCTTCGGGCCTTGCGCTATCAGATGAGCCTAGGTCGGATTAGCTAGTTGGTGAGGTAATGGCTCACCAAGGCTACGATCCGTAACTGGTCTGAGAGGATGATCAGTCACACTGGAACTGAGACACGGTCCAGACTCCTACGGGAGGCAGCAGTGGGGAATATTGGACAATGGGCGAAAGCCTGATCCAGCCATGCCGCGTGTGTGAAGAAGGTCTTCGGATTGTAAAGCACTTTAAGTTGGGAGGAAGGGCGCTAACCTAATACGTTGGTGTCTTGACGTTACCGACAGAATAAGCACCGGCTAACTCTGTGCCAGCAGCCGCGGTAATACAGAGGGTGCAAGCGTTAATCGGAATTACTGGGCGTAAAGCGCGCGTAGGTGGTTTGTTAAGTTGAATGTGAAATCCCCGGGCTCAACCTGGGAACTGCATCCAAAACTGGCAAGCTAGAGTATGGTAGAGGGTAGTGGAATTTCCTGTGTAGCGGTGAAATGCGTAGATATAGGAAGGAACACCAGTGGCGAAGGCGACTACCTGGACTGATACTGACACTGAGGTGCGAAAGCGTGGGGAGCAAACAGGATTAGATACCCTGGTAGTCCACGCCGTAAACGATGTCAACTAGCCGTTGGGAGTCTTGAACTCTTAGTGGCGCAGCTAACGCATTAAGTTGACCGCCTGGGGAGTACGGCCGCAAGGTTAAAACTCAAATGAATTGACGGGGGCCCGCACAAGCGGTGGAGCATGTGGTTTAATTCGAAGCAACGCGAAGAACCTTACCAGGCCTTGACATCCAATGAACTTTCCAGAGATGGATTGGTGCCTTCGGGAACATTGAGACAGGTGCTGCATGGCTGTCGTCAGCTCGTGTCGTGAGATGTTGGGTTAAGTCCCGTAACGAGCGCAACCCTTGTCCTTAGTTACCAGCACGTAATGGTGGGCACTCTAAGGAGACTGCCGGTGACAAACCGGAGGAAGGTGGGGATGACGTCAAGTCATCATGGCCCTTACGGCCTGGGCTACACACGTGCTACAATGGTCGGTACAAAGGGTTGCCAAGCCGCGAGGTGGAGCTAATCCCATAAAACCGATCGTAGTCCGGATCGCAGTCTGCAACTCGACTGCGTGAAGTCGGAATCGCTAGTAATCGTGAATCAGAATGTCACGGTGAATACGTTCCCGGGCCTTGTACACACCGCCCGTCACACCATGGGAGTGGGTTGCACCAGAAGTAGCTAGTCTAACCTTCGGGAGGACGGTTACCACGGTGTGATTCATGACTGGGGTGAAGTCGTAACAAGGTAGCCGTAGGGGAACCTGCGGCTGGATCACCTCCTTAATCGACGACATCAGCTGCTCCATAAGTTCCCACACGAATTGCTTGATTCATTGTAGAAGACGAGAACTGCAGAGTTGATCTGTGGTTTGTCTGTCGTAAAGCTTAGAAATGAGCATTCCATCAGATGGTGGTGAATGTTGATTTCTGATCTTTTGATTAGATCGTTCTTTAAAAATTTGGGTATGTAATAGAAAGTTAGACTGGATAGCACTTTCACTGGTGTTTATTCAGGCTAAGGTAAAATTTGTGATTGAAAGCAAATTTTCGGCGAATGTCGTCTTCATAGTATAACCAGATTGCTTGGGGTTATATGGTCAAGTGAAGAAGCGCATACGGTGGATGCCTTGGCAGTCAGAGGCGATGAAAGACGTGGTAGCCTGCGAAAAGCTTCGGGGAGTCGGCAAACAGACTTTGATCCGGAGATGTCTGAATGGGGGAACCCACCTAACATAAGTTAGGTATCTTAAGCTGAATACATAGGCTTAAGAAGCGAACCAGGGGAACTGAAACATCTAAGTACCCTGAGGAAAAGAAATCAACCGAGATTCCCTTAGTAGTGGCGAGCGAACGGGGACCAGCCCTTAAGCTGTATTGATGTTAGCGGAACGCTCTGGAAAGTGCGGCCATAGTGGGTGATAGCCCTGTACGCGAAAACATCTTTGCAGTGAAATCGAGTAGGACGGAGCACGAGAAACTTTGTCTGAATATGGGGGGACCATCCTCCAAGGCTAAATACTACTGACTGACCGATAGTGAACTAGTACCGTGAGGGAAAGGCGAAAAGAACCCCGGAGAGGGGAGTGAAATAGATCCTGAAACCGTATGCGTACAAGCAGTGGGAGCCCACTTTTTGGGTGACTGCGTACCTTTTGTATAATGGGTCAGCGACTTATTTTCAGTGGCAAGCTTAACCGAATAGGGGAGGCGTAGCGAAAGCGAGTCTTAATAGGGCGTCTAGTCGCTGGGAATAGACCCGAAACCGGGCGATCTATCCATGGGCAGGTTGAAGGTTGGGTAACACTAACTGGAGGACCGAACCGACTACCGTTGAAAAGTTAGCGGATGACCTGTGGATCGGAGTGAAAGGCTAATCAAGCTCGGAGATAGCTGGTTCTCCTCGAAAGCTATTTAGGTAGCGCCTCATGTATCACTGTAGGGGGTAGAGCACTGTTTCGGCTAGGGGGTCATCCCGACTTACCAAACCGATGCAAACTCCGAATACCTACAAGTGCCGAGCATGGGAGACACACGGCGGGTGCTAACGTCCGTCGTGAAAAGGGAAACAACCCAGACCGTCAGCTAAGGTCCCAAAGTTATGGTTAAGTGGGAAACGATGTGGGAAGGCTTAGACAGCTAGGAGGTTGGCTTAGAAGCAGCCACCCTTTAAAGAAAGCGTAATAGCTCACTAGTCGAGTCGGCCTGCGCGGAAGATTTAACGGGGCTCAAACCATACACCGAAGCTACGGGTATCATCTTAGGATGATGCGGTAGAGGAGCGTTCTGTAAGCCTGTGAAGGTGAGTTGAGAAGCTTGCTGGAGGTATCAGAAGTGCGAATGCTGACATGAGTAACGATAATGGGTGTGAAAAACACCCACGCCGAAAGACCAAGGTTTCCTGCGCAACGTTAATCGACGCAGGGTTAGTCGGTCCCTAAGGCGAGGCTGAAAAGCGTAGTCGATGGAAAACAGGTTAATATTCCTGTACTTCTGGTTATTGCGATGGAGGGACGGAGAAGGCTAGGCCAGCTTGGCGTTGGTTGTCCAAGTTTAAGGTGGTAGGCTGGAATCTTAGGTAAATCCGGGATTCTAAGGCCGAGAGCTGATGACGAGTGTTCTTTTAGAACACGAAGTGGTTGATGCCATGCTTCCAAGAAAAGCTTCTAAGCTTCAGGTAACCAGGAACCGTACCCCAAACCGACACAGGTGGTTGGGTAGAGAATACCAAGGCGCTTGAGAGAACTCGGGTGAAGGAACTAGGCAAAATGGCACCGTAACTTCGGGAGAAGGTGCGCCGATGGAGGTGAAGCATTTACTGCGTAAGCCCCTGTCGGTCGAAGATACCAGGCCGCTGCGACTGTTTATTAAAAACACAGCACTCTGCAAACACGAAAGTGGACGTATAGGGTGTGACGCCTGCCCGGTGCCGGAAGGTTAATTGATGGGGTTAGCTAACGCGAAGCTCTTGATCGAAGCCCCGGTAAACGGCGGCCGTAACTATAACGGTCCTAAGGTAGCGAAATTCCTTGTCGGGTAAGTTCCGACCTGCACGAATGGCGTAACGATGGCGGCGCTGTCTCCACCCGAGACTCAGTGAAATTGAAATCGCTGTGAAGATGCAGTGTATCCGCGGCTAGACGGAAAGACCCCGTGAACCTTTACTATAGCTTTGCACTGGACTTTGAATTTGCTTGTGTAGGATAGGTGGGAGGCTTTGAAGCGTGAACGCCAGTTTGCGTGGAGCCAACCTTGAAATACCACCCTGGCAACTTTGAGGTTCTAACTCAGGTCCGTTATCCGGATCGAGGACAGTGTATGGTGGGTAGTTTGACTGGGGCGGTCTCCTCCTAAAGAGTAACGGAGGAGTACGAAGGTGCGCTCAGACCGGTCGGAAATCGGTCGTAGAGTATAAAGGCAAAAGCGCGCTTGACTGCGAGACAGACACGTCGAGCAGGTACGAAAGTAGGTCTTAGTGATCCGGTGGTTCTGTATGGAAGGGCCATCGCTCAACGGATAAAAGGTACTCCGGGGATAACAGGCTGATACCGCCCAAGAGTTCATATCGACGGCGGTGTTTGGCACCTCGATGTCGGCTCATCACATCCTGGGGCTGAAGCCGGTCCCAAGGGTATGGCTGTTCGCCATTTAAAGTGGTACGCGAGCTGGGTTTAGAACGTCGTGAGACAGTTCGGTCCCTATCTGCCGTGGACGTTTGAGATTTGAGAGGGGCTGCTCCTAGTACGAGAGGACCGGAGTGGACGAACCTCTGGTGTTCCGGTTGTCACGCCAGTGGCATTGCCGGGTAGCTATGTTCGGGAAAGATAACCGCTGAAAGCATCTAAGCGGGAAACTTGCCTCAAGATGAGATCTCACTGGAACCTTGAGTTCCCTAAAGGGCCGTCGAAGACTACGACGTTGATAGGTTGGGTGTGTAAGCGCTGTGAGGCGTTGAGCTAACCAATACTAATTGCCCGTGAGGCTTGACCATATAACACCCAAGCAATTTGCTTAGAAGCGAATTGCGGTGTGTGAAGACGATACAAACCGAAAGTTTGCGGTTCACAAAACACCAACTATTACATACCCATTCGCTGGAGCGTGCGCCGTAAGGCAAACGACCTGGCTACCGAATTTCTTGACGACCATAGAGCATTGGAACCACCTGATCCCATCCCGAACTCAGTAGTGAAACGATGCATCGCCGATGGTAGTGTGGGGTTTCCCCATGTGAGAGTAGGTCATCG
>NZ_CP016849.1:3027500-3777500 GCF_001703595.1 Pseudomonas sp. TMW 2.1634 | reverse complement strand
TGGCACCTCGATGTCGGCTCATCACATCCTGGGGCTGAAGCCGGTCCCAAGGGTATGGCTGTTCGCCATTTAAAGTGGTACGCGAGCTGGGTTTAGAACGTCGTGAGACAGTTCGGTCCCTATCTGCCGTGGACGTTTGAGATTTGAGAGGGGCTGCTCCTAGTACGAGAGGACCGGAGTGGACGAACCTCTGGTGTTCCGGTTGTCACGCCAGTGGCATTGCCGGGTAGCTATGTTCGGGAAAGATAACCGCTGAAAGCATCTAAGCGGGAAACTTGCCTCAAGATGAGATCTCACTGGAACCTTGAGTTCCCTAAAGGGCCGTCGAAGACTACGACGTTGATAGGTTGGGTGTGTAAGCGCTGTGAGGCGTTGAGCTAACCAATACTAATTGCCCGTGAGGCTTGACCATATAACACCCAAGCAATTTGCTTAGAAGCGAATTGCGGTGTGTGAAGACGATACAAACCGAAAGTTTGCGGTTCACAAAACACCAACTATTACATACCCATTCGCTGGAGCGTGCGCCGTAAGGCAAACGACCTGGCTACCGAATTTCTTGACGACCATAGAGCATTGGAACCACCTGATCCCATCCCGAACTCAGTAGTGAAACGATGCATCGCCGATGGTAGTGTGGGGTTTCCCCATGTGAGAGTAGGTCATCGTCAAGATTAAATTCCAAAATCCCTGTCTGCTCGCGCAGACGGGGATTTTGTTTTTATAGAAGTCCCAAGTTTTCGCAGGCACGTTTTGATAACGGATCTGCCACAGAATTTCTTGACGACCATAGAGCATTGGAACCACCTGATCCCATCCCGAACTCAGTAGTGAAACGATGCATCGCCGATGGTAGTGTGGGGTTTCCCCATGTGAGAGTAGGTCATCGTCAAGATTGAATTCCGAAACCCCTGTCTGCTCACGCAGACAGGGGTTTTGTTTTTGCGGGCCGTAAATCCCCTGCGCCCCACCATTCTCCTGCCCCTCCCCAGCACGATGCCAAGAGCCATCCCTGCGCTTTCGTCGGATTAAACATATTTCAACTAAACGCGGCTAAGTATTGCGCGACTGGTGCCGACAGACTGTTGAGCAATGCGTGTGAGCAGAGCCGTGAAAAGGCTGTACATCACATACGCATCCCACCTTTTGGCATAAGAAGTCCCATGCTATGAATCTCAAGTTCAGCCATAAAATCCTTCTGGCCGCTTCAGGCGTCGTGGTTCTGGCGTTTGCGTTATTCACCTTGTACAACGACTACCTGCAGCGCGACACGATCAAGCAAAACATCGAGTCCTCGGTGCAGCAGGCTGGCAATCTAACAGCCAGCAGCGTGCAGAACTGGCTCGGTGGTCGCATTCTGGTACTGGAGAGCCTGGCCCAGAACGTTGCACATCAGGGCAATCAGGCCGATCTGCCAGGCCTGGTGGATCAACCGGCGTTCACCTCCAATTTCCAGTTCACCTACGTTGGGCAGGCCAATGGCGTGTTTACCCAGCGCCCTGACGCGACCATGCCAGCAGGCTACGACCCCCGCGAGCGGCCTTGGTACAAGCAAGCGGTCAACGCCGGCCAGACCATGCTGACACCGCCCTATAAGGCAGCGGTGGGTGGCTTGATTGTGACTATCGCCATGCCCGTCAAAAAAAACGGGGAGTTGTTGGGTGTGGTGGGTGGTGATCTGAGCCTGGACAGCCTGGTCAAGATCATTAACTCGGTGGATTCCGGTGGTCTGGGTTACGCCTTTCTGGTGAGCAGCGATGGTCAGGTCATCGTCAGCCCGGACAAGGACCAGGTGATGAAGAACCTTAAGGACATTTACCCGTCCAGCGCTCTGCATATTGAGAAGGGTATTCAGCAAGTGACGCTCAATGGCCAGGAGAGGATCATGTCCTTTACTCCGGTCACGGGCTTGCCTTCTGCAGACTGGTATATCGGCCAGTCGATCGACAAGGAAAAGGCTTATGCCCCTCTGTCGAAATTCCGTACCTCTGCGTTGATTGCGATGTTTATTGCGGTGGCCGCGATCGCCCTGCTGCTGAGCATGCTGATTCGTGTATTGATGCGCCCCCTGACAACGATGGGCCGTGCAATGCAGGATATTGCTCAGGGTGAAGGCGACCTGACACGCCGGCTGGTGATCGAGCACAAGGATGAATTTGGCGAGCTGGCCAGTTCATTCAACCAGTTTGTGGAACGTATTCACGCATCCATCAGCGAAGTGTCATCGGCCACTCGCCAGGTTCACGACTTGTCCCAGCGGGTGATGGCATCGTCCAACGCTTCCATTATTGGTTCGGACGAGCAGAGTGCGCGCACCAACAGCGTGGCGGCGGCTATCAACGAGCTGGGGGCGGCTACTCAGGAAATCGCCCGCAATGCCGCCGACGCTTCGCAGCATGCCAGTGGTGCCAGTGAGCAGGCTGATGATGGTCGCAAGGTGGTTGAGCAGACGATTGAGGCCATGACCGAGCTTTCGCAGAAGATCAGCCTGTCGTGTGAGCAGATCGAAACCCTGAATGCCAGCACCGATAATATTGGCCACATCCTGGATGTGATCAAAGGCATCTCTCAGCAGACCAACCTGCTGGCCCTCAACGCAGCTATTGAGGCCGCGCGTGCGGGTGAAGCGGGCCGTGGCTTTGCCGTGGTGGCGGATGAGGTGCGCAACCTCGCCCATCGCACTCAGGAGTCGGCTGAGGAGATCCACAAAATGATTACCTCGCTGCAAGTAGGCTCCCGCGAAGCGGTCAGCACCATGAATGCGAGCCAGGTGTCCAGCGAGGAAAGTGTCGAGGTGGCGAATCAGGCGGGTGCCCGTTTGATCAGCGTGACCCAGCGTATCGAAGAAATCGACGGTATGAACCAGTCGGTTGCAGCTGCTACCGAAGAACAAACCGCCGTGGTTGAAACCCTTAATGTGGATATCAACCAGATCAACCTCCTTAACCAGCAAGGTGTGGTCAACCTCAACGAAACCCTTAAAGACTGCGATGCGCTGTCGCAACAAGCCAGTCGCCTCAAGCAATTGGTCGACAGCTTCAAGATTTGAGGCTCGAAAGGCTGTAACGAGTTATCCACAGGCCTGGCGTTTAAAACGTCAGGCCTGTTTTGCTTTCAGGGTATCCAGATAATAGGTAATAGCCTTTACCCCGCGCTGTAGATGCAATTGCAGCTCTGCAATACAGGCTTCGACATCGTTGGCCCGGGCATGGCGCAGTAAGGCCCGGTGATCGTCCTGGCACAGCTTGCCCAAGTTCATCTGCTTGAGGTTAAAGCGCAGGAAGCGCTCCTCTTCAATAAGCCCTGCTTCAATCAATACCAGCAGCTTTTTATTAGGCGCCTTGCAGTAAAGTGCCTGATGAAACTGGCGGTTGAGTGTGCCGATTTTTTCGAAATCGGTCTCGATTTCGAGTGCCTCGATAAAGTCCCCGGCGGCCTTGAGTTCCTTATCGCTCAGCAGGGGCACGGACAAACGCAGTGCCTGGGCCTCCAGCAAAAAACGCAGCTCGTAGGTTTCCAGCGAGTTGTCTTCGATCAGGGGGGCAACCACTGCGCCCTTGTATTGCACAACCTGCAGCAGACCTTGAGCCTCCAGTTGGCGCAGCGCCTCGCGTACAGGCATGCGGCTGACACCAAACAACTGTGCCAATGCTTCCTGACGAATGGCTGTACCGCAAGGCAAGCGGCCATCAAGGATGGCGTTACGCAGCGTCTCTTCGATCACTGACCGTGCCAAATGGGCGGGTATGGGGTCAGATACAACTATGCTGTTTAGAGGGTTATTTTTGACGGCCACGTTGTAACTACCTACGCCGAAAGATCAGCACGCTTGTTTGGATCCAATTCAAGTTAGGTACTGACCCAATCCCTGTCAAACCTTGTTGCCTATAGTTTAACGTGACTGTGAGATAAGAGATTGCACCGTGCCACTATCTTTCTTGATCAAGGTTCACCACCACGCTCCCTTTTACCAGGAGCTGTGCCCTACAATCGCCGGACTCAGTGCTGCCCACGTCGCAGCGCCAATGCACAGCAGGTGAAGGATGGGCGTACTCAGCAATAACGATATGGGTGAACTGCGGCTGCAACTGCCTGAATCGTCCCATAACGCACTGACTCACCTGGTCCGCCAGCCGTGGCTGTGGTGTATTTTGCTGTTGGCTGCGGGGGTACGGTTTTACGGCTTCACGGCCTCTGCGATCTGGTGCGACGAAGGTTCGAGCCTGATGCTGAGCGCCTACCCGCTGGCCGAAATCTGGTCACATGCGTCCCATGATGTTCACCCACCGTTGTACTTCATGCTGTTGCACGGGTGGATGGCGATGTTCGGTGACAGCCTTGCCTCGATTCGTTCCCTGAGTGTGTTGCCCGGTATTGTGACGGTCATGTTGGGTATGTGGCTTGTGCGGTTGGTCGCCACGCAAAGGGCGGCGTTGCTGGCGGGTTTGCTGCTGGCGTTATTGCCCACCGCCGTGCGCTACAGCCAGGAAGTGAGGATGTATGCGTTGCTGGGGGTATGGCTGATCGCCGCCACGATTGCCCTGGTGTACTGGATCAAGACACCGCACTCATACCGTTATCCGCTCATTTATACCCTGCTGATGGCCGCGGCCTTCTACACCCACTATTTCACCGCATTCTGTGTGATCGCCCATTGGCTGTACCTGTTGCTTTGTGGCCGCGCTACCCGGTGGCTGATCAAGCGTCCTGCCTGGTGGCTGGCCAACGTCGCCATTGTGCTGTTGTTCCTGCCCTGGCTACCGGGGCTGGTGGATTTGCTGCAGCACATGGATGAACTCAAGAGTGGCGGTGATGTGGGTTGGGAGCCCGCTGTGGATGCCCGCTCCTTGCCGGCCATGCTGTGGCAGTTATTGACTCAGGATGAGGGTGATAACCTGCCTTGGCCGGTGTTCTGGCTGTCACCACTGGCGCTGCTGGGCAGCATGGTATGGATGGCGCTGCGTGATGCGACGCCACACAAGTTCACCAGCCTGATCGTGATTTACACCCTGTTGCCGATTCTGGCGATTTACGCGGTGTCTTTTGCTTCGCCGCTGTTTATCGAGCGCTATGTGATGTTTGCCGCCCTGGGTTTGCCGCTGCTGGTAGCCATTGCGGTGGACCGTCTGCTTACGCACAAGCGGGCGCTGGCCATCGCCATCCTGGTCTTGTTTATCGGCACCGAGGCCGTGGGGCTGCGCAGTAATTTCAGTAGCGATGCCGATCATTTCGATCGTCTGGTCGAGCATGTGAACCAGCAGTTCAAGCCCGGTGACCGGATTGTGGTCAGTGACCTGTTCTGGTACTTCAGCTTCGTTTACTACAACAAGACCGGATTCGAGCCCATGCTCTATACGCCGCCTCTGGAGGATGGTACATCCGGGCGCCCGAATGATTATGGGTTTGGCACGTTAGTGAATGCCCACGGTCAAACAATCTATGTCGACCGCTTGAGCGACCTGCCGCCCGGCCCGGGCCGCGTCTGGCTGATCAGCAGCAAAGTGCAGCCGGACGATTTCAGCGCAATTCCCGTGGCCTGGCACAAAGCACAGGACGTGGCCGTCGATGACACGCAGGCTCGTCTATATTTGACCTGCCCCGGTGCCGAATGCGGCGCTGAACCTGAATGGAGTCAACTCGATGCAAAAGCCCACCCATAGCCTGCCATCCTTGTTCAAACAACTGGGCCTGCCGTCCAGCCCGGAAGATATCGAAAAATTTGTCACCACCCATTCGCCACTCAAGCCTGATCTCAAGCTTGAAGATGCTTTTTTCTGGACGCCCGCCCAAGCGGCTTTTTTGCGCGAAGAGCATCTTGAAGACGCTGACTGGGCAGAAGTCGTCGACCAGTTGAACCTGATGCTGCGGCAAAAACCGATCGCAGGTAAGCAGAAATAAATAGCAACACTTGACTGTGATCCTCTGGCCGAGCAATATTAATAGTTAGCAAACTAACTTTATGTGACGCCCCTTGCCTGACACTCTTGATCCACTGCAAATGAGCATCAGCACCGGCATGGTGGTTGCGACTCGCCATTGGCGTCGTGTCTGCCAGGCTACGCTGGTCAACTACGGTATTTCCGAAGCCTGCGCCATGCCGCTGCTGATTATCGGCCGCCTGGGTGAGGGTGTGCGGCAAGTCACTGTGGCCCATGCTGCCGGGATGGAAAGCCCGTCGCTGGTGCGCTTGCTCGATCAACTGTGCAAGGCCGGCTATGTGCGCCGCTGTGAAGATGCCAGTGACCGACGCGCCAAAACCCTGAGCCTGACTGACACCGGGCGTGCTCTGGTGCAATCGATTGAGGCCCAGCTTGTACAACTGAGAAGGGCCGCTCTGGCCGATATCCCGGTGGCTGACCAGGAAGCGGCATTGCGTGTGATCAAAGCCTTTGAAGCGGCCGGACAACTGCCTGACGGAGCGGCCTCTTGAACGGTTTTTTCAGCAGCATGCCGCCTGCGCGTGACTGGTTCTACGGGGTGCGCACCTTCGCCGCATCGATGATCGCGCTGTATATCGCCCTGCTGATGGAAATGCCCCGTCCTTACTGGGCAATGGCCACGGTCTATATCGTCTCCAGCCCCTTTGTCGGACCTACCAGTTCCAAGGCCGTGTACCGTGCCCTGGGTACGCTGATAGGGGCGGCAGCGGCAGTGTTTTTTGTACCGCTGTTTGTCCAGACCCCCTTTTTACTGGTGCTAGTGATCGCCCTGTGGACCGGTATTTTGCTGTTTCTGTCGCTGCACCTGCGCACCGCCAACAGTTATGTGTTCATGCTGGCCGGGTACACCATGCCCATGATCGCCTTGCCGATTGTGGATAACCCGCTGAATGTCTTTGATATCGCAGTGTCGCGTACCGAGGAAATCATGCTCGGCATCGTCTGCGCCGCCGTGGTCGGCAGCATGTTCTGGCCCCGGCGCCTGACCCCGGTGTTTATTGACGCGGCCGCCAAGTGGTTTGCCGATGCGAGCAATTACAGCAAGCACTACCTGGCCCGCGATATTGAGCCGAGCAAGGTCAGCGGCCTGCGTTCATCGATGGTCACCACGTTCAACAGCCTTGAAATGATGATTGGCCAGTTGCCCCATGAAGGCGCGCACCCGCAGACCGTGCGCAATACCAAGGAGCTGCGCGGGCGCATGATCCACCTGCTGCCGGTGGTCGATGCCCTGGATGATGCGCTCTTTGCCCTGGAACGCCGCGCCCCGGAGCTGCTGGACAAGGTCACACCGTTGCTTGATCACGCCAGGGCCTGGCTTGAAAACACCCGCGATGGCGCCCCGGTCCAGCAGTGGCAAGCCTTGCGCCATGAACTCGAAGCATTGCAGCCCAGCGCCGCCGCCCTGGATGATCGCCGCCAACTGGTGCTTTCCAACGTGCTGTACCGGCTGGGTGAATGGATCGACCTGTGGCAAGACTGCCGCAGCCTGCAGGAAGCCATCTCGACCGGTAACCGTGAGGTCTGGCGTGCGGTCTACCGGCATTGGCGCCTGGGCCGGCTGACGCCGTTTCTCGATCGCGGGCTGATGCTTTATTCGGCGTTCTCAACCGTCACCGCAATTGTCGTCGCCTCGGTGCTGTGGATCCTGCTCGGCTGGACCGATGGCGCCAGTGCGGTGATTCTGGCCGCCGTGGCTTGTAGCTTCTTTGCCGCAATGGATGACCCGGCGCCGCAGATCTACCGGTTCTTTTTCTGGACTTCGCTGTCGGTGCTGTTCGCCAGCTTGTATCTGTTTGTGATCCTGCCCAACCTGCACGACTTTCCGATGCTGGTGCTGGCGTTTGCGGTGCCGTTTATCTGCGTCGGTACCCTGACCGTACAGCCGCGCTTTTATCTGGGCACCTTGCTGACCATCGTCAACACCGCCTCGTTTATCAGCATCCAGGGCGCTTACGACGCGGACTTCATGGTATTTATGAACGCCAACCTGGCAGGGCCTGTCGGCCTGCTGTTTGCCTTCGTCTGGACCCTGATCGCACGCCCGTTCGGTGCCGAACTGGCGGCCAAGCGCCTGACCCGTTTCAGCTGGCGTGACATTGTCAGCCTGACCCAGCCCGCCACCCTGGCCGAGCACCGGCAGATGGGCGCGCAAATGCTCGACCGCCTGATGCAGCACTTGCCGCGCCTGGCCCTGACCGGGCAGGACACGGGCAGCGCCCTGCGTGACTTGCGGGTGGCGCTCAACCTGCTCGACCTGCTGGCTTATGCGCCCAGGGTCACGGGTGGGCCGCAACTGTTACTGCGCCAGGTGGTCAGTGATGTGGGCGACTACTTTTGTGCCTGTCTCAAGGCGGGTGAGCGCCTGCCAATGCCAATGGGCCTGCAGATGACGATGGACCGCACCCGTCGCGCCCTCAACGCCAATGACCTGCAAGACGAAGGCGAGGCCCGGGTGCACCTGCTGCACGCCCTCAGCGGCCTGCGCCTGGCCCTGCTGCCGGGCGTTGAATTTATTGTCGATAACGACGACCTGCCACATCCCCGGGTCCAGGGTATTGATGGAGCGCCGCTATGATTGGTGACGTAGATATCAGCGGGGTATTCCTGCCCACGCTTCTGGTATTGATGGGCATTACCTATTTGTTGTTCCTGGTGGTTCACGGGTTACTCACCCGCGTGCACTTTTACCGTCTGGTCTGGCACCGGGCTTTGTTCAACGTCGGTCTCTACGCTCTGTTACTCGGCGTTGTGGATTCGTTCAGTCGATATCTGATGACATGAAAAAACCTTTATTGACCCTGGGCCGTGTCGTTCTCACCTTGCTGGTGGTGACGTTTGCCTGCGTCGTGGTCTGGCGCATGACCATGTACTACATGTTTGCTCCCTGGACCCGTGACGCCCATATCCGCGCCGACATTGTGCAAATCGCCCCCGACGTGTCGGGCCTGATCAAGCAGGTGGATGTGCGTGACAACCAGCCCGTCAGCCGTGATCAGGTGCTGTTTGTGATTGACCAGGAACGCTTCAAGCTGGCGCTGCGTCAGGCCGAGGCCACCGTGGCCGACCGCAAGGAGACCCTGGCCCAGGCCCAGCGTGAAAGCCGCCGTAACAAGGGCCTGGGCAACCTGGTCGCCCGCGAGCTGCTTGAAGAAAGCCAGTCCCGTGAAATGCGTGCCCAGGCCGCACTGATTGAGGCCCAAGTGGCCGTGGACAGCGCCCAGCTCAATCTGGACCGCACCGTGGTGCGCAGCCCGGTGGATGGCTACGTCAACGACCGGGCCCCCCGGGTTAATGAGTTCGTCACCGCAGGGCGGCCGGTGTTGTCGATTGTCGACAGCAGCTCGTTCCACATCGACGGTTATTTTGAAGAAACCAAACTCGATGGCATCCATGTCGGCCAGAGCGTCGATATCCGCGTGATTGGCGACAATGCGCGCCTGCGCGGGCATGTGGAAAGCATCGTGGCGGGCATCGAAGACCGTGATCGCACCAGCGGCCAGAACCTGCTGCCCAACGTTAACCCGGCGTTCAGCTGGGTACGGCTGGCGCAGCGGATTCCGGTGCGCATCGTGTTTGACGACGTGCCTGAAGACTTTCGCATGATCGCCGGGCGCACCGCGACCGTGTCCATAATCGAAGACTCGGCCAAGGCCCAGCCCACCCCGGAGCGCACGCAATGAAAGCCGTTCGCCTGGCAGCCGTAGGGCTGGGTCTGCTGTTGTCGGGCTGCCAGTTGCTGGGCCCTGATTACCAGTTGCCCAAGGACGCTGCGATGCAGCGCCCCGACCTGCAGGGCCAACTGGCGGGCGAGGGCGCCAACGTGGTGTCGGCCCCGGTCCCCGATGACTGGTGGAAGCTCTATCAAGACCCCAAGCTCAACGAACTGGTGCGCCAGGCGCTGGCCTCCAACACTGATTTGCGGGTCGCTGCGGCGAACCTGTCGCGGGCCCGGGCCCAGGTGGAGCAGGCGCAATCGGCCGGTGGCTGGAGCGGCTCGGTCAAGGCCGGCGCCCAGCGCCTGCAGGAGTCCGGTGAAGCCTTCCTGCTGGCGGACAAGGTGCCGGTGGCCAATGTCGGTGACCTGGGCATCAGCACCTCGTACCAGTTCGACTTGTGGGGCACCTTGCAGCGCGGGATCGAAGCCGCGCAGGCCAACGCCGATGCGACCCAGGCCGCGGCGGATACGGCGCGCATCACCCTGGTAGCGGATGTGGTAAGGGCCTACACCCAAGTGTGCGCCGCCAATGAAGAGCACCATATCGCTGAAGAGTCCCTCAAGCTGCAAGCGCAAAGCACCCGCCTGACCCAGCGCCTGCGTGACGCCGGGCGCGGCGATGCAACCCAGGTCACCCGTTCTGAAACCCAGTTCAAGTCGTTGCGCGCAGAATTGCCGCGCTACGAGGCCATGCGCCAGTCCGGCCTGTTCCGCCTTTCGATGTTACTGGCCAGGCCGCTGGACCAACTCCCATCGGGTGTTGCCACCTGCGCCGAGCTGCCGCATATCGCCCAGCTGTTGCCGGTGGGTGACGGCGCAGCGCTGCTCAAGCGCCGCCCCGACGTGCGTCAGGCGGAGCGCCACCTGGCTGCCGCCACCGCCGAAATCGGCGTTGCCACAGGCTCGCTGTACCCGGACATCAGCATCGGTGCCAGCATTGGCACGGTGGGGATTATCGACAATCTGGGCACTGCTCCCACCAACCGCTGGGGCTTTGGCCCGATGTTGAGCTGGACCATTCCGACCAACGGCTCGCGGGCGCGCATCCGTGAAGCTGAGGCCGTTACCCAGGGGGCATTGGCCAAATTCGACGGTGTGGTGCTCAACGCCATCCGCGAAACCCAGACCAGCCTGGTGCAATACACCGCCTTGCTGCAGCGCCGCGATGCGTTGGCAGAGGCCGAAGAGTCGGCCAAAACGGCGGCCGACCAGACCCATCAGTTCTTCCAGGCCGGGCGCGAATCGTTCCTGGCCGACTTGCAGGCGACCCGCACCTACACCGACATGCGTGCGCAATTGTCGGCCGCCAACACCCAGGTCGCCATGAGCCAGATCGACCTGTTCCTGGCCCTGGGCGGCGGCTGGGAAAGTGGACGAACGCAAGCCCCGGCAAACGCCAAACCCTGACAGCGTTGCTATGCTCTGAATTATCGGTATCAGAACGATGGTTCAGGGCGTTTGCGGTCTGTAGCCCTCCTCATCGTGCAGACCCTGCCTGATGGGGATACTAATAATGAAAAACCCTTACGCTCCCGGTTTCTGGTGTGCAGTGGCCGCATTGGTGCTGCTCTCGGCCACCTATTTCTACGGCATCATGCTGGCGCACCAGATCGACAAGGCGTTGATCTTCCTCGACAGCGCCAGCGCGCTGATCGCCGTGATGGCCATAGCCGTGGTGGCCTGCGCCTCAGTGCAAACCCGGCAAATCAAGAAGCGCCAGATCAACCAGGGCCAGACCCGTGTGCTGATCTGGGACACCAAGGTCGCCCTGCGCCGGGTAGAGACGGTATTTGACCGCTATTTCTGGGGCAGCTACTGGCAGCCGGGCCGCACCTTCCAGGAGTTCATGGGCGAACTCACCGGCACCCCGCTGGAAAAAAGCCTCGAAGCCCTGAAAATCCAGTGCCTGAAACTCGACAAGGCGCTGCCCTCCGATGACCGCCAATGGCTCGAAACCGCGCGTGAACTTGCCGATGTGGCGGCAGCGATGGCGCGTGAGCGTTACCAGCTAGATTACTCAGACGTTTCTTTTAATTCTGTAGGAGAAACCTGCATAGACCATGATCTGGAAGTGCTGGTGTACACCTGGAGTGCCAGCCTCAAGAGTTTCGACCATCAACTCGACGAAATTGACCGGCGTTACGCCCAACCGGCATGAAGGCGGTGTGACGCAAGAGCAGCGTCAGTTCTGTTGCCGGTGTTAACCTGCTTGTACTTTTCGGCCCATGAAGGGCTTGGCAAAGACCGCTTTACTTTCAACACAACGGACATTGAACGGGTCAATTGATGAATAAACCATTAGCTGTGCTGGTAGGGATCGTTGTTGTCGCCGGGGCGCTGAACACCGCTGGCGCGTGGTACACCGGCAGCAAAATCGAGGGCGTGCTGCAGACGTCGATTGCACAGACCAACCAGGAGCTGGCCAAGCAACTGCAAGGCACGACCACTCACGGCACCCTTGAGCTGGTTTCCATTGAGCGCAACCTCTACAGCAGCACCGCGCACTATCGTCTCAAGCTGCAGGACGACAAGGCCGGCGCGGATGCACAGCCGGTGGAGTTGCTGTTTGTCGACAATATCGAGCATGGCCCGTTGCCGTGGTCGCGTATCAAGACGTTCAAGTGGATGCCGGTGATGGCGGTCAGCAATTATTCGCTGGAAAAAACCCCATTTACCGAAAAATGGTTTGCCGCCACCAAGGATCAGACCCCACTCAAAGGCCAGGTCACCCTGGGTTACGACCGCTCGATTGACGGCCATATGGAGCTGACGGCCCTGCAGACCCAGCTGGACGAGCACTCGACCTTGAGTTTCTCGGGCATGACCATGCAGGCCCAGACCGATGCCGACGGCCAGAACCTCAAGGCCAAAGGCTACATGGACCACCTCAAGCTCAATGCAATCACGATTGAGAACCCGCCGGTAACAGTCGAGCTCAATGGCCTGACCCTGGCCAGTGACCTGAAGAAAACCGACTTTGGCTTCTATCTCGGGCAGAACGTGATGGCGCTGAGTGAAGGCCAGTTGACCTATGGCGTGAAGCAATCGGTGATCAAGCTCAAGAGCTTCGAGTACGCGGACTCGGCTTCCGCCAATGGCAATTTGATGTCCGGGCGCCTGGCCTACAACGTGGGTGATGTCACCCTGGACGGTAAACCAGTGGGCAGTGCGCAAATGGTCCTGACCGCCAACAGCCTGGATATCCCGGCCATGCAGGCGCTGCTGCAGATTTATCAGAACAAGTTCCAGCCCCAGACCGACGGCACCTTGCCGCAAACCCCGCTGACCCCGGCGGAGCAAGTGCAGATGCAGCTTCAGGTGGAAAAGATACTGGCCTCCAAACCGCAGCTGGCGCTGGAGAAATTCACCATCAAGACCGCCAATGGCGAAAGCCAGCTCAGCGTTGCGATGGGCTTGGCCAAGCCGACTTCATTCGAGCAGCCGCCGGTTGAGGTCACCAAGCAGATGCTGACCGCACTGGAGGCCAAGCTGCTGCTGTCCAAGCCGATGATTGCTGACTTGTCGGCGGTGCAGGCACAACTGGTGGGCCAGACCGACCCGCAAGCCATTGCCAAGATGGCCAGCATGAACAGCGAAATGGCGGGTGTGATGGCAGTGCAGACCGGGTTGGCCAAAGTGGAGGGCAACAACATCCTGGCCTCGCTCAATTACGCGGATGGCCAGGTGGATCTCAATGGTCAGAAAATGAGCCTTGAAGACTTCATCACGGCCATGACCACCCGTTTTGGTGGTGTCGCCAGCCAGTAACTCTGCTATGCCTGCAAATCCCTGTGATCCCTGTAGTCGCTGCCGAAGGCTGCGAGGGGATTTGCAGGGCTTTCGGAAAACGGGGGCTGTCGCCCCCTTCGCAGCCTTCGGCAGCGACTACAGACCCCATCCGTCAGTACGCCAATGACCAGGTCATGGTGTAGGTGCGGCCACGGCCCTGATAGTCATACAGATACTCCGGGCCGTAGGTCGGCGAGTAGAACAGCGCCGCACGCTGGCCCCATACGGTGCTGTACTCCTTGTCCAGCAGGTTCTGGATACCGGCGCTGAAGGTACCGAATTCAGTTTCCTGGCTGCCCATCAAGTCGAACGTGGTGTAACCGCTGATCTTGTGGTCGGAATCGTCTTTAAGCGTAAAGGCATGGTTACCCTGCAAGCGCACATTGCGCCCGTCACCGTGCCAGCCCACAAACGCGGTGGACTTGGACAATGACGCATAACGAGCGTCACGCTTCATCCAGTCGCCTTGGGCGTCCTCTTCCTCTGAACGCACCAGATGCAAGGTACCGCCTGCGTCCCAGCCGTTATTGAAGTGACGGGTCAGTGCGCCTTCAAAGCCAAAATCACGGCTTTTCTTGTCAGTGACATCAATGGTGAGCGTGGCAGCGTCCGTGGTGATGACCTTGTCCGACCAGATGTAGTAAATCGCCGCCTGTGCGTCCCAATCCACATCGGCAAAACGCCAGCCGGTCTCGACCTGACGGCTCTTGATCCCGGCCAGCGGGTTGTCTTTGACGCTCAGGCCCGCCTTGCCGTAGTACTTGGCCGGGTCCGGCAAATCAAAGCCTTCGCTGTAGTTGACCCAGGTTTGATGGCCATTTTTAAAGTCGTAGATGGCACCGAGGTTGAACAGGTTGACCGCGTAATCATTGCTGCCACCGGCAATGCCCTTGAACACACCGACATCGACGTCCATTTGCTGGCGCCGCGCGCCGCCAGACAGGGTCAGGGCATCGGTAAGTTTCCAGTCAAGCTGGGCGTAGGCCGAGTGCCCATCAACCCGGTAACTTGGGTAGCGCGGGGCCTTGCTTTGGGTAACCAGGTCCAGGCCACCGCTTTCGGACGAGATGGCCGAATCGAACACGCTTTGCTCGGCGTTGAAGCGCTCGCGGTCAAGGTCCACGCCATAGGTCAGCTTCAGGCTGTCCCATTGCTTGGCAAACAACGCCTTGAGGCTGGTGACTTCGAAGTTTTGCTGCGACGCGGCGAAGTACACACCTTTGGAGCCTTGCGGCTTGCCGGCGTTGTAGTACGGGAACGGGTAGAAATTGTTGTCTTCCTTGCGGTACGAGCCCTGCAAGTAGAAGTCCTGGCCCAGCAGGTCGGCGTGGTGATAGTTGGCGTTGAACAGCAAGCGCTTGGAGCGCGGCTCCAGGTCGGTGTCGTAGCCGCTGCGGATTTCAGCGTCTTCGAGGTTGGACGGCGCCTTGTCGTGCAGGTTGGGGAAGTAAATGCCGACGCTGCCGTTATTGCCCGAATCGTAGTACTGGGCCAGCAAGTCCAGGTCCTGCACGTCATCGAGCTTGATCGCCAGGCTGCCCATCAGGTCCAGGGTGCGGTTGTATTGCAGGTCGGTCTGGGTGTTGTCGATAAACACCTGGTCGCCCTTGCCATCGTAAAAGGCTTCGTTCTGTTCGCCGGAAATCCCCAGGCGACCATAGACCCGATCCGTGCCGCCGCTGACTGATTGCGAAATGCGGCTGGAGAGGTCGTCGCTGTTGTTGAAACCGCTGGTGGCCGACAGCTCGGTCTCGAATTGTGCGGGGCCGGGCGCGCCCTTTTTAGTCACGATATTGATGATCCCGCCCGTGGCGCCACCACCGTAAAGCGCGCTGGCGCCGGACAGCACTTCGACGCGCTCGACGTTGAACGGCGAGATGCTGTCGAACTGGCGCGACAGCCCTCGGGAGCTGTTCTGGCTGACGCCGTCGATCATCACCAGCACGTTGCGCCCGCGCATGTTCTGGCCGTAGTTGCTGCGCCCTTCGGGGGCCAGGTCGAGTCCCGGCACCAGTTTGCCGATGGCTTCCTTGAGGGTGACACCGGTGTCCAGTTGCTCCTGCAACTGCACCTGGTCGACCACCCACACGGTGCCCGGGATTTCACTGATGGCGGTGCTGGTACGGGCGCCGACGCTGACTTCCAGGGCCTTGAGTTGCAGGCTCTGCGCGGGGGCTTGAGGCTTGCGCAGGATTACCGTGCGGGCATCGCTGAATTGCCAGTCCAGGCCGCTGCCTTCCAGCAGGGCGTGAAGGGCCTGCTCAAGGCTCATCTGCCCTTTGAGCCCCGGGCTGTGTAGCCCGGCCACTTCGGCAGAGGTGAACAGCAGGTGCAGATCGGCCTGGTCGGCAAATTGGGTAAGGGCCTGGTCGAGTTCCTGGGCCGGGACGTCCAGGCTGACCTGGCGGGCGCTTACAGAGGCGCCGGGGGCGGTCGCAGACGCTGTCTGGGCACTGGCGTGCAGCGTGCCGCCCAGGCTGGCCAGCAAGGTTGTGGCCACAAGTACCTGGCGCAGTCGCTGTTCGTTGAGGTGTGCGCCGCGTGGCTTTTTGACGTGCTCGACCATTGCGTGTTTGATCCTTGTCCGGGTTTTTATATCGCGAATGGGAACGGATTCGTTCCTGGTCTTACTACGACGATATGCCCGAGAGGATCTTGCAGTGGCTGTGTGAAATTATTTTCAGTGGACCCATGCCACAAACGGCAGGTAGGTGATGTTGAGGCCGTAACGCTGCTCCAGCGTGTGCAGCAGGTTCTGCGGATCATTGAGGTCGAACACGCCGCTGATCTGCATCGCGCCGAGGGTGGCATCGGGCAGCACGATGCGCCCGTATTGATAGCGCTCCAGCTCGGCCAGCACCTCCTGCAGGGGCTTGCGGTTGAAGATCAGCTTGCCGCGCTGCCAGGCAGTGAGGGCATTGGCATCGACCTGCTGGCGCTCAGCGACAGCCTGGCCTGCTTGGTACAGCGCCTGCTGGTTGGGTTGCAGCTCCAGGGTTTGCGCCTGGTGCTGCACTTGCGCCGCGCCGGAGGCGACCAGGATACGGGTCTGCCCCGCATCGCGGCGCACGCTGAAGGTCCCGTTTTTAGCCGCCACGCGGTCTTGCCCGGCCTGGACAACAAAGGGGCGGGACGGGTCATCGGCCAGCTCGAACAGGGCTTCGCCCTTGCGCAAGGTGACGCTGCGCTGAGTGCCGGTGAAGTCCACCGACAACGCCGTGGCGCTATTGAGCGTGACCCGCGTGCCATCGCTCAACAGCCATTGCTGGCGCTGACCGACGCTGGTGTGATGGGTGTCGGACCAGCTCGGCACAGAGTCCGCAGCGCCATACCCGATCACGGCCAGCACCAGCCCCGCCGCCAGCCCGCTGGCCCAGCGATAAACCCGACGGCGCGGCTTTACGCGGTGTTGCTCGGCGCTGGCGGTGAGGCCGATATCCGCCCATAGCGCTTCGGCTTCCCGGGCGGCGGATGTGTGCGCCGGGCTCAACTGTTGCCAGCGCTGGTAGTCCAGGCGCTGGCGGGCTGTGGCCGTGCCGGAATGCAGCAGCGTTTGCCAGTCGATGGCCTGATCGTCGAGATCATCAGGGGAGGGCGTAGAAAGCATCACGGCACGCTCAGGCATGGTTGTGTTTGAGCCAGTCACGGCAGTGGCGCAAGGCCTGGCCGATGTATTTTGCCACCATACTTGGCGACACGCCCAGTTCGACGGCGATCTGCGCCTGGGTCATGCCGTCGATACGGCTGAGCAACAGCGCCTGGCGGGCATTGGGCGACAGCTGTTGCAGGGCGTCGTCGAGGATGCCGATGCGCTCGGTGGCCAGCAGCAGGCCTTCGGGCGGCAGCCCGGGGTCGGCGATTTCCAGCGATGGCGGCTCGGCACTCAGGTTGCGGGTCTGGCGTTGATCCACGCGCAAGGCATCAATGGCCAGATTGCCCGCCACCTTGAAAATAAAGTGCCGGTCATTAAGTACCGTGACCGTCCTGGGGTCGATTTTCGCCAGCTTGATCCAGGTTTCCTGCGCCACATCCGCCGCCCGATGTCGGTCACGCAGGCGCCGGGTCAGGAACGACAACAAGTCGTCGTAATGCTCCTGAAAACTGGCCAGCAGGCTGGAGGGGGAAGGCGGGGTCATGGAGCATGGGCTCGGGTGTTAATGAGAAGCTGTATCATTAACGATTGCGTGCGCGGGTGCAACGGCTCTTGTGGGGGGGAGCATTGGGTTATAGCGGTGTGGGAGCGTGGCTTGCCCGCGATGGCATCAACGCGGTCTGACAGGACGACCGCGTTGCCTGAATCGCGGGCAAGCCCGCCCCCACAGGTTTCTGCAGACGCGACAAAGCACTGCGCATATGCACATCGGGTTTGATTTTGAAGGGGGGAAAACGCGGTTCCCTTGAACAAGGGAACGCATTCAGGTGCCACAAATAATGGCGGAGAACGGGGGATTCGAACCCCCGACACCCTTTTGAGGTGTACTCCCTTAGCAGGGGAGCGCCTTCGGCCACTCGGCCAGCTCTCCGCGAAACGCCGCGTATAGTAACCAGCCTTTCGTCAGTTGCCCATAGAAAATTTAACCTGATCTGCGTTTTGCCCGCAAAAGCTCAAAATACAGGCGTGCGATCGCTCACCGGTTACTCGATGAGAGGCAAAAATGCTTTGGGATACAGGGATTTGACGCGATTCCCTTGGACAAGGGAAAGAAGAATGGTGCACCAGGCGGGATTCGAACCCACGACCCCTGCCTTCGGAGGGCAGTACTCTATCCAGCTGAGCTACTGGTGCAGCGCGGCGCCATCATACTCATCTGCGTGTCAGCCGTCCATGCCGCTGATTCGTCAGGTGTTTCCTGGCGCGTTATAGGCTATTAATGGGGGCCGGGTAATAAAACGGTGAAGTCTGATGCCTTGTTCTTTTTTTCGAACAGACTATTGTCCTTTACCCCCTTTGACCCTAGGATTCGTTTGAGATTTCAAACGCTCTTGTCTGAGTGCTGAATCGCACGTCCTGTTTTTTGTGCGTCATTTAGATACTTTGGCAGTGAATGACTTCCTGACGGCAGCCTTCTACGGCGCCTTTCTACTTAAATAATTCGCTCCGCGCCTGCGCGGTGCTGTTAAGGAAAGCCCACATGCAGCTCAAAGACGCACAGTTGTTCCGCCAGCAAGCCTATATCGATGGTGCCTGGGTGGATGCCGACGGTGGCCAGACCATCAAGGTCAACAACCCGGCGACCGGTGAAATCATCGGTACCGTGCCAAAAATGGGCGCGGTGGAAACCCGTCGTGCCATTGAAGCCGCAGACAAAGCGTTGCCGGCCTGGCGTGCCCTGACCGCCAAAGAGCGTGCAACCAAGCTGCGTCGCTGGTTTGAGCTGCTGATCGAAAACCAGGACGACCTCGGCCGCCTGATGACCCTGGAGCAGGGCAAGCCGCTGACCGAGGCCAAGGGCGAAATCGTCTACGCCGCTTCGTTTATCGAGTGGTTTGCCGAAGAAGCCAAGCGCATCTACGGCGACGTGATCCCGGGCCATCAGCCGGACAAGCGCCTGATCGTGATCAAGCAGCCGATCGGCGTAACCGCTGCCATTACCCCGTGGAACTTCCCGGCGGCCATGATCACCCGCAAAGCCGGCCCGGCCCTGGCCGCCGGTTGCACCATGGTGATCAAGCCTGCTTCGCAAACCCCGTTCTCGGCCCTGGCCCTGGTTGAGCTGGCGCACCGTGCCGGCATCCCGAAAGGCGTGTTGAGCGTTGTAACCGGCAGTGCCGGCGACATCGGCGGCGAGCTGACAAGCAACCCGATCGTGCGCAAACTGTCCTTCACCGGCTCGACCGAAATCGGTCGCCAGCTGATGGCCGAATGCGCCAAGGACATCAAGAAAGTGTCGCTGGAACTGGGCGGCAACGCACCGTTCATCGTGTTCGACGACGCAGACCTGGATAAGGCCGTCGAAGGCGCCATCATCTCCAAATACCGTAACAACGGTCAGACCTGCGTATGTGCCAACCGCCTGTACATTCAGGACTCGGTCTATGATGCCTTCGCTGAAAAACTCAAAGTGGCGGTGGGCAAGCTCAAGATCGGCAACGGTCTGGATGAAGGCACCACCACTGGTCCGCTGATCGATGACAAGGCCGTGGCCAAGGTCAAGGAACACATCGCTGACGCACTGAGCAAGGGCGCGACCCTGCTGACCGGTGGCAACAGCCTGGAAGGTAGCTTCTTCGAGCCGACCATTCTGGTGAACGTACCGAAAAACGCCGCCGTGGCGAAGGAAGAAACCTTCGGCCCGCTGGCGCCACTGTTCCGCTTCAAGGACGAAGCCGAAGTGATCGCGATGGCCAACGACACCGAGTTCGGCCTGGCGTCGTACTTCTATGCCCGCGACCTGAGCCGTGTGTTCCGTGTGGCTGAAGCGCTGGAGTACGGCATGGTGGGCGTCAACACCGGCCTGATCTCCAACGAAGTCGCGCCGTTTGGCGGGATCAAGGCGTCGGGCCTGGGCCGTGAAGGCTCCAAGTACGGCATCGAAGACTACCTGGAAATCAAATATCTCTGCCTGGGTATCTAACCCGGCGGGTGGTTCAAGCAGAGGGGGCACGAGAGCGATGCTTCCCCTGCGTTTCAAACTGTTAATTTTTGTGGCCGGGAGCGCCATGCCAGTCGATCATCGCATGCTGGCATGGGTGTCTGCCTGGCGCGTCAGCCTTGAACCACGCCGCTTGATCAGCGGCGAATGAGGAACACCATGAGCAACAAGACCAACGCATCCCTGATGAAACGCCGTGAAGCCGCTGTTCCACGCGGTGTTGGCCAGATCCACCCGATCTTTGCCGAATCGGCGAAAAACGCCACCGTTACCGACGTTGAAGGTCGTGAGTTCATCGACTTCGCGGGCGGTATCGCGGTACTGAATACCGGTCACCTGCACCCGAAGATCATTGCCGCGGTGCAAGAGCAACTGACCAAGCTGACCCACACCTGCTTCCAGGTGCTGGCGTACGAGCCTTACGTTGAGCTGTGCGAAAAAATAAACGCCAAGGTGCCGGGCAATTTCGACAAGAAAACCCTGCTGGTGACCACCGGTTCCGAAGCCGTTGAAAACGCCGTGAAAATCGCCCGTGCCGCGACTGGCCGTGCTGGCGTGATCGCCTTCACCGGCGCGTACCACGGTCGCACCATGATGACCCTGGGCCTGACCGGCAAAGTCGTGCCGTACTCGGCCGGCATGGGCCTGATGCCGGGCGGCATCTTCCGCGCCCTGTACCCGTGCGAGCTGCACGGCGTGAGCGTTGACGATTCCATCGCCAGCATCGAACGCATTTTCAAGAACGACGCCGAGCCTAAAGACATCGCCGCCATCATCATCGAGCCGGTACAGGGCGAGGGTGGCTTCTATGTGGCACCGAAAGCGTTTATGGCCCGCCTGCGCGAGCTGTGTGACAAGCACGGCATCCTGCTGATCGCGGACGAAGTGCAAACCGGCGCTGGCCGTACTGGCACCTTCTTCGCCATGGAACAGATGGGCGTGACTGCCGACCTGACCACCTTCGCCAAATCCATCGCTGGCGGCTTCCCGCTGGCCGGTGTGTGCGGCAAGGCCGAATACATGGACGCCATCGCTCCAGGCGGCCTGGGCGGCACCTATGCCGGTAGCCCGATTGCGTGCGCAGCAGCGCTGGCGGTACTGGATGTGTTCGAAGAAGAGCACCTGCTGGACCGCTGCAAGGAAGTCGGCGAGCGCCTCGTAACAGGCCTCAAGGCTATCCAGGCCAAGCATCCGGTGATCGGTGATGTGCGTGCCCTGGGCGCGATGATCGCGGTCGAGCTGTTCGAAGGCGGCGACTCGCACAAGCCGAACCCGACAGCCGTGGCCCAAGTGGTTGCCAAGGCGCGCGACAAGGGTTTGATCCTGCTGTCATGCGGCACTTATGGCAACGTCCTGCGCGTGCTGGTGCCGCTGACCTCGCCAAACGAGCAGCTGGACAAAGGCCTGGCCATCATCGAAGAGTGCTTCGCCGAACTGGTGTAAGCCCCGCGCTTGACGCTGTGACCTGATAGACAAAAAAACCGCTTCGGCGGTTTTTTTGCGTCTGATCCATCGAATTGGGTGTTTTTGCCTGTATCCGCGTGCGCCCTTTGACTAAGGTGCCTGTATCGCACGGGGAGCAAATTGGATGACGGTTGTAGATTTAAAAGCAGCACCCACTGTATTGATTGCCGAGGCCGACCCCTGGACCCGGGATTTGCTCAAGCAAGTGGTGCTGACTGTACGTTGCGACGCTCAACTGGATGTCTGTGGCGACGGCCAGCAGGCGCTTGCACAGTTGGGCAAGCACACCTACGGCCTGGTGATTGCTGACCGTGATCTGCCGGGCATCGGTGGCCTGGATTTGCTGCGCAGCGTTCGCCAGCGTCGCGCAGTTGCCGCGCAGCCCTTTATTTTGCTGAGTGCGCGCAATGACAGCGCCAGTGTGCGTGAAGCATTGCCCCTGGCGCCTACGGCCTACCTGACCATGCCACTGGACATTGCCGGGCTGACCAAGCGCCTCACGGGGTTATTGCTTGAGGCGGGGCAAGAGATCTTGTGTGACGTGCCGGCGCTGGCGCCCGGCATGACCCTCAAGCGTTTTCTGGAACAGCGCCGTGCGTCTTCAGACGGCGCGCCGCTCAGGGTTGATGCACAGTCGGCGCTCAGGAACAGCCTGGGTCCTGACGGGCTTGATCTTGCGCAGCTTGAGCAGCAGGTGCGTACCGATCCACACATCACTGCGGTGCTGATTGCGGCCGCCAACAGCGCGGCGCAGCACCTTGCGAGCCCGGCCCAGACCCTCGCACAAGCCATGCAGCGGCTGGGGCCTGCGCAAAGCCTGAACCTGATACAGGGGCTGACCCTAAAGCCCGGCGCGCAGTTAAGCGATGCGTGCCTGGCGGACTACGCCGAGGGTTATTGGGCCTTGTCACAGCGGGCGGCAGACTACGGCCACACATTGGCAGGCATGCTCAATCTGGATCAGGAGCGTTGTTACTGCGCCGGGTTGTTGCACTGCCTGGGTGATCTGGCCGTGTTGCGTTGCTTGCAGGAGTGGCGCCAGGCCGGTGGTGAACTGGATACCCAGGCCATTGATGTGTCGCTGGCCGAGTTTGGCGCCGCTTATGGCTCGGCGTTACGCACGCGCTGGCGCTTGCCACTGGAGATGCGCGAACTGATTGCGGCCATGTATGTAGTGGTCAACTAATCCCGGACACGACGTTAAGTTTTTTCTCGGCCTGAGCCGGCGTTAGCCCGCCATTAAATTGATGAGGCCGTATCCAGTTGTAGCGATGCATCAAATAATGACTGATGTCTCGTTGTGCCTGCTGAACCGACATATAACCCACTGAAGGTATCCACTCGGTTTTCAAGCTGCGAAATACTCGCTCCATCGGCGAGTTGTCGTAGCAATTGCCCCGGCGACTCATGCTCTGGCTGATGCGGTACCGCCACAGACGCTGACGGAAGTGGCGACTTCCATATTGCGATCCCTGATCCGAATGAAACAGCAGCCCTTGAGGCTTCCCGCGTTGCTCATAGGCCATATCCAGTGCTTTGGTGACCAAGTCAGCATCCGGGTTTCCTGATAACGCCCAGCCCACTATCCGGCGAGCATAGAGATCCATAACCACGGCCAGGTAGTGCCATTTCCCTTGCGCCCAGATGTAGGTGATGTCACCGCACCAAACCTTGTTTGGCTCGGGAACATCGAATTTACGATTCAGTGTATTTGGAATGTCAGGCCGCTCGACCGTTGCTTTTTTGTAGGCATGCGAGCCAGGCTGCTTGCTGATCAACCCCAGTTCCCGCATCAAGCCTCGCACCTTGAAACGCCCGATCTGCTCGCCATCATCCTGCATCATCGACACGATACTTCGGCTGCCAGCAGCGTTTCGGCTCTGGGTGAACAGTTCGTTGACTCGACTGCGTAATCGAATTCTCTCAACGCCCGGAGAACGCCGCCTGAGGTGATGGGCGTAGTAAGTCGAACGGGTGATTTCGAACACCTCGCACAAGCAGTCAACAGGTTCATGGGCGCTTAGCTGATGGATCAGTGCGAACGCTCGAGATCTTCCGACATCAAGAGCGCGGTAGCCTTTTTTAATATCGATTTCTCTCGTTCAAGACGGGCGATTCGGGCTTCCAGTTCCTGGATCTTTTGCTGCTCTGGGGTGAGCGCCTTGCTCTGCGGGGTGACGCCTGTGCGTTCCTGCAGAAGCTGACTGACCCAACGGCGCAGGGCCGACTCGCCAATGCCGAGTGAACGACTGGCTTCGATGCAGCTGTAATTTTGTTTGAGTACGAGGTCAGCAGCCTCGCGTTTGAATTCAGCGGAAAAGACACGACGTTGCTTGGTCATCTGACACCTCGATATGGCGAGCATTCTCGCCTAAATGAGTGTCCGGTTTCATTAGACCACTACAGTATCACTTGGGCGGCGGGGTGTATTCGCGTGAAGCGCTGGTGATGAACCTGGCGGCGCAAGTGGCCAATCTGGAATCTGAGGAGGGGATTGCCGAGGTGGCGGGCGGGAAGACCGCGCGCTTGTTGCGGGTGGGTATGTCGCAGCTCTTGCAACTGATCGATAAACCGTAAAGGTGGGAGCGGGCGTGCTCGCGATTCAGGCGCCGCGGGTGGTCAGGCAAACCGCGGTGGTTGCATCGCGAGCAAGCCCGCTCCCACCTGATCGGTGGAGGCGAGGCCCGTCTTTAAACCGCCGCAGGCCGCAGCGAATAGGTCTTGAGCTGGTGGGCAAAGTCGCGCAGCGACTGGTTCCCGCTGGCTTCAGCCTCGTGTACCCATTCCTTGATCGCCGCCAGCATGTCGTGGCCATTGGTGCTGGTCTTGACCCAGATCTGTTGCAGGGCCAGGCGCTTCTCGTAAATCACTTTCAGCGACTGGCTGTGCTCCAGCATCTTCTCGATCCGCTGGTGATGGCGATCTTCAAGCAGGCTGGTCTCGCGCGACAACAAGCGCTTGGCGCGGCGGAACTGGTGGCGCACCGAATGATCGACCTTGGCCAGCTCTTGCTGCACCAGCGGCGCGATCACCAGCTTGCGGTACTGGGCCATGATCTGGAAACGGTTGTTGAGGATCGCCATCGCGGTGTCCATGTCCAGGTTGCCCTTGCCTTCCACCCGATGGGCAATCGGCGCAACACGCTGAACCTTGGCCAGACGCAAAAAGCTGAAGACCTTGATCCAGGCCCAACCCAGGTCGAACTCCCACTTCTTGACCGACAGCTTGGCCGAGTTGGGGTAAGTGTGATGGTTGTTGTGCAGCTCTTCACCGCCAATGATGATGCCCCACGGCACCAGGTTGGTGGCCGCGTCGCGGCACTCGAAGTTGCGATAACCCACGGCGTGACCCAAACCGTTGACCACGCCTGCCGCCCACACCGGGATCCACATCATCTGGATGGCCCAGATGGTCAGGCCGATGGCACCGAACAGCAGCAGGTCGATGACCAGCATCAGGGCCACGCCGAGCATTTTGTAACGCGAATAAAGATTTCGCTCAATCCAGTCTTCAGGGCAGTTTTTGCCGTAAATGCGCAGTGTTTCAGGATTTTGCGCTTCTTCGCGATACAGCTCTGCACCTTTTCGCAAAACGGTCGATAACCCTTTGATCACTGGGCTGTGCGGGTCATCGACGGTTTCGCATTTGGCGTGGTGTTTGCGGTGGATGGCTGTCCACTCGCGGGTGTTCTGCGCGGTGGTGAGCCACAGCCAGAAGCGGAAAAAGTGTTTCAGGCCACCATTGAGCTCCAATGAGCGGTGGGCTGAGTAGCGGTGTAGATAAACCGTGACACCGATAATGGTCACGTGGGTCATCAACAGAGTGACTGCCACCAGTTGCCAGGCTGACAAGTCGAGAAAACCGTTGTACCACATAGGCTGTTTGGCCCTCGGGAAGATGAAAAAAACTGCAACACGCATTATCACCATGCAGCCAGATAAAACCAGTCGGCCTTTCAGATAAGAGTGCCGGGATGTTTCTTACACTATAATTCCCATTTTTTTGTAGGTGCATTAACTTTCTTATGTCTGTTTCTTCTCGCGATGCCTTGCGTACGGCCTTGTTATACGGGCTGCTAGCGGTTTTCTGGCTGCTGGTAACTGATCATTTATTGAACAGTTATTTCGATGATTCAGCACAATTGGTGCAGTGGCAGCAGGTAAATGGCTATGTTTTTGCCTTGTTCAGCGCCGTACTGATTTTTTTCGCCCGGGCCCGTTTGTTCGATTTTCTGGGCATGAACCCCGGCCTGAAGCGCCAGCGTCAGGATCAGGAGCGCTTGCGGCAGGCGGCAGTGGTGTTTGACTGCACCCGTGAAGGGGTGCTGGTTAGCGACAGCCGCGGGGTGATCGTTCACGTTAATCGTGCCCTGGTGGAGATCACGGGCTACCCGGCCGAAGAGGTGCTTGGCCGCCGCCCGAACATGTTCAAGTCGGGCCGCCACGGCCCCGAGTTCTACCAGGCAATGTTCAAGTCCATCGACGAGCACGGCGAGTGGCACGGCGAAATCTGGAACCGGCGCAAAAGTGGCGAGGTCTACCCGCAGTGGCAAACCGTGCGTGCGATTACCGATGACAAGGGCCAGGTTAGCCACTATGTCGCGGTTTTTTCGGATATCTCCGCGATCAAGAACTCCCAGACCGAGCTGGCGCGCCTGGTTCACCATGACCCCCTGACCGACCTGCCCAACCGCCTGCTGTTCACCGACCGTACCGAGCAGGCGCTGGCTTCTGCGCAACGCCACCAGACCGGCTGCGCGCTGCTGATGATTGACCTCGACCACTTCAAGATCATCAATGACAGCCTGGGCCACAACGTCGGTGACCTGCTGCTCAAGGCGGTGGCCGAGCGTTTGCTCAGGGTGTTTGGCAAGGGCTTTACCGTGGCCCGGCTGGGCGGCGATGAGTTCGCCGTGCTGATCGACAGCTGCGCGCAAGCGAGCCAGGCCGCCGGGCTTGCGCAGCAGGTGCTGGAGATCATGAAAGGCCCGTTTGATGTCGACAAGCATCAGCTGTTTATCAGCGCCAGCGTTGGCATCAGCGTGTTCCCCGGCGATGCGTTGAACGCCGAGCAATTGCTGCGCAATGCCGATTCGGCGCTGTTCAAGGCCAAAAGCTCGGGGCGCGAGGGCTATGCCTTGTACACCGAAGAGCTGACGGCCCACGCCCAGTACCGGGTCGAGGTGGCCAGCGATCTGCGCCGTGCCCTGGAGCAGCAAGAGCTGCGCGTGTACTACCAACCGGTGCATGACCTTAAAACCAGCCGCCTGATTGGCGTTGAAGCCCTGGTGCGCTGGGAGCATCCGCTGCGCGGGCTGTTGGCACCGGGTGAATTTATCCCGATTGCCGAGCGCACCGGGCTGATTGCCGAAATTGACGCCTGGGTGCTGGAGCAGGCCTGTTGGCAGATGGTGCAGTGGCAGGGAGCGGGGGTGGAGCTGGCGTTTGTGGCCGTGAACATTTCCAGCCGTCTGTTTGCCCGGCCCGAGCTGTTCGCGCTGGTGTCCACGGTGCTGGCGGACACCGGCCTGGACCCGGCCCTGCTGGAACTGGAAGTGACCGAAAGTGCGGTGATGGACAACTCGCAAGTGGCCCTGGAGCAGATGCATCGCCTGCGGGCACTGGGTTTGCGCCTGGCTATCGATGATTTCGGCACCGGCTTTTCATCGCTGCTGCGGCTCAAGCGCTTGCCCGTGCAGAAGCTGAAAATCGATCAGGGTTTTGTCGCCGGTTTGCCCGGGGACAATGATGATGTGGCGATTGTGCGGGCCGTTATCGCTTTGGGTCAAAGCATGGGCTTGCAGGTGCATGCCGAAGGCATAGAGCAGGTCGGGCAGGCGCAGTTCCTGCTCGACCTTGACTGCGACCTGGGCCAGGGCTACTGGTTCGGGCGCCCGATGCCTGCCCAGGATCTGGACTGGCAACGGGCGCCGGCGATTCGCCCCTGAACCGGGTTCAGTCCTTTTCTGGCGGCAGGGTCGGCAGCGCGCGCAGGGCGGCTTCGTACCACTCGGTGTTAAAGGCGCGATCTTCTTCGAGGATCGCGTCAATTTCCACGGCCAGCACATGGGCCATCATCTGCAGGATATCGTCGCGCTCGTAGCCAACCAGGGTCAGTTTGTTGAACGTGGCCTTGGCGGCAGGCGGGTTGTCGCTTTCAATCTGGTTTTCAATCGCCTGGATCAGGGTGGATTCGGCGAATTCTTCTTCTTCGTTGTCGATATCGGTTGGCTCGCTCATGGCAGGCTCCTCAAGTAAAGGCGGCCAGTCTAACTGCATTCAAGCCAGTGATGCTGCTAGCCAGCCTGACGGCGAAGCTCTATAACAGCTGCAGCCAACCCCAACACGGCCTGGAGGCTTTGTAATGCTCAAGCTTTATGGATTCGCAGTCAGCAACTACTACAACATGGTCAAGCTGGCGCTGCTGGAAAAGGGCGTGCCCTTTGAAGAGGTGCCGTTTTTCGCTGGCAAGACCCCAGAGGCCCTGGCCATCAGCCCCCGTGGCAAAGTCCCGGCCCTGGGCGTTGCGCAAGGTTTTATCAATGAAACCAGCGTGATCCTCGACTATATCGAGCAAACGCAAACAGGCCCGAAACTGCTGCCGGTTGACCCGTTCGAGCGCGCCCAGGTGCTGGCGCTGGCCAAGGAAATCGAGCTGTATATCGAACTGCCGGCCCGTGCTTGCTACCCCGAGGCGTTCTTCGGCATGCAAGTGCCCGACGTGATCAAGGAAAAGGCGCGCACCGAGCTGCTCGAGGGTATTGCTTCGCTGGGCCGCCACGGCAAGTTTGCGCCTTATGTGGCGGGCGACACCCTGAGCGTGGCGGATATCTACTTCGCCTTCAGCGTTGACCTGGCCTGTGCGGTGGCACACAAGGTGTTTGGCCTCGACCTGCTGGCAGACATGCCGGGGGCCGCGGCCTTGCTGGAGCGTCTGAAGCAAAACCCGCATGTGCAAAAAATCGCCGCGGACAAAGACGCTGCCATGCCACAGTTCCTGGCCTGGATCAGCAGCAAGAAATAACCCTCGCGTTGGCGCTGGATAAAAAAAACGGGCACCCCAGGGTGCCCGTTTTTTGTATTGCCTGACGCTTAACGGCTGGCCAGCAACGCCTTGCCGCGTACAACAGCTGCTTTCACTTGCGCCGGCGCGGTGCCGCCGATGTGATTACGCGCATTGACCGAACCTTCGAGGGTCAGCACGGCAAACACATCGTCTTCGATCTGATCGCTGAACTGACGCAGTTCTTCAAGGCTCATTTCCGCCAGGTCCTTGCCAGTCTCAACGCCGTACTTCACGGCGTGGCCAACGATTTCATGGCAGTCACGGAACGGCAGGCCACGGCGAACCAGGTAGTCGGCCAGGTCGGTCGCGGTGGAGAAACCACGCAAGGCGGCTTCGCGCATGATCGCGTGCTTGGGCTTGATCGCCGGGATCATGTCGGCAAAGGCGCGCAGCGAGTCGCGCAAAGTGTCGGCGGCGTCGAACAGCGGCTCCTTGTCTTCCTGGTTGTCCTTGTTGTAGGCCAGAGGCTGGCCCTTCATCAAGGTCAGCAGGCCCATCAGCGCGCCGAATACACGGCCGCTTTTGCCGCGCACCAGCTCCGGCACGTCGGGGTTTTTCTTTTGCGGCATGATCGAGCTGCCGGTGCAGAAGCGGTCGGGCAGGTCGATAAACTGGAATTGCGCGCTGGTCCACAGCACCAGCTCTTCGGAGAAGCGCGACAGGTGCATCATCGCGATGCTGGCGGCGGCGCAGAACTCGATGGCGAAGTCGCGATCGGACACGTTGTCCAGCGAGTTGCCGCCTACGGCGTCAAAGCCCAGCAGTTGCGCGGTGAATTCGCGGTCGATCGGGTAGGTGGTGCCCGCCAGTGCCGCGCTGCCCAGAGGCATGCGGTTGGTGCGCTTGCGGCAGTCGACCAGGCGCTCGTAATCGCGGCTGAGCATCTCGAACCAGGCCAGCATATGGTGACCGAACGTCACTGGCTGTGCGGTCTGCAGGTGGGTAAAGCCGGGCATGATGGTCTCGGCTTCACGCTCTGCCTGTTCCAGCAGGCCTTTTTGCAGGCGGGTGATTTCAGCCAGGATCAGGTCGATTTCGTCGCGCAGCCACAAACGGATATCGGTCGCGACCTGGTCATTACGGCTGCGACCGGTGTGCAGTTTTTTGCCGGTCACGCCGATGCGGTCGGTCAGGCGCGCTTCGATGTTCATGTGCACGTCTTCCAGGTCGATGCGCCAGTCGAATTGACCGGCTTCGATTTCGCTCTGGATGGTTTTGAGGCCGTCGATGATGCTGTCGCGCTCGGCATCGGTCAGCACGCCGACCTTGGCCAGCATCGTGGCGTGAGCCACGGAGCCCATGATGTCGTGGCGATAAAGGCGCTGGTCGAAAGTGACGGAGGCGGTGAAACGCGCAACGAAGGCGTCGACGGGTTCACTGAAGCGGCCGCCCCAGGACTGATTGGTCTTGTCGGTGCTCATGGATTCGCTCGTAATCGGCTGAGGGGAGTTACACAAATAGTTACCGCGGATCATAACAGGGTTGCCATTCATGGCGTTGACGCAGCTCGGCAGGTTTTTGTGTGAAGTGCGGTATAAATAAATTTCCGAAACGAAATGTATCGTTTGAATACTTTCGCCTTGGCAACCGTCTACAGTTGGTCGTATGGATCAGTCATAGCAGGTCTTTGTAGATTGCCAGACGTATCCGGTATTAAATCGAGCAATCGAGACAGGTGAATTTAGCTGCCAGGTTTGCGGCACTTTTTGGCCTTCGCGCTAGTCTTAGCGTGGATCGCCGTGACAGTCGTCACATCACCTGTCTACGCTATCCTTGTGCGAGACTCACGCAGGAATACAGCGCTATATGAATGTCCTGATCGTTGATGACGAAACCCTGGCCCGCGAGCATTTGAGCCATTTGCTCAGCACGCTCGGGGGTTATACGTTGCTGGAGCCTGGCGCCACCAATGGCGAAGAGGCACTTACCCTGATCGAAAACCTGAAGCCGGATGTCGTTTTGCTCGATATTCGCCTGCCAGGCCTCGACGGGTTGCAGGTTGCAGCCAAATTATGCGAGCGCGAGCTACCGCCTTCGGTGGTGTTTTGCGTGGCCCCTGATGAGTTTTCCGTGCAGGCCCTGCAAGACAGCGGTGTCAGCTATGTGCTCAAGCCGGTCACCGCGCAGGCCCTGAGTGCTGCCCTCAAGGAGGCGCACCGGCCCAATCGCGTGCAACTGGCCGCACTTACCCGGCCGGCTGCGCAAACCGGCAGTGGCCCGCGCAGTCATATCAGTGCCAGAACCCGAAAAGGCATTGAACTGATCCCCATCGACCAGGTGATCTACTTTATTGCCGACCACAAATACGTGACCTTGCGCCACGCGGGCGGTGAGGTGCTGCTGGATGAACCGCTAAAAGCCCTTGAAGACGAGTTTGGTGAGCGCTTTGTGCGTATCCACCGCAATGCGCTGGTGGCGCGTGATCGTATCGAGCGCTTGCAACGCACGCCGCTGGGGCATTTTCAGCTGTTCCTGCGCGGGCTCAACGGTGATGCGCTGATCGTCAGCCGCAGGCATGTGGCGGGTGTGCGCAAGATGATGCAGCAGCTGTAATTCGCGTTCAAAGAAGGCGCGGGCGCGCCGTTTTGGGCCAGGGAGGCCGAGGACTTTCTGATACAAGTCAAAGCTGTTTTGGCTGAGCTGTTATTATCAGCCGTATCTTTTCAGTACGGATTGATCCATGTCCTCTCGCGAAATCCGCATCGCTACCCGTAAAAGCGCCCTGGCTCTGTGGCAGGCCGAATACGTCAAAGCCCGTTTAGAGCAGGCTCACCCCGGTATTTTGGTGACGCTGGTGCCCATGGTCAGCCGTGGTGACAAGCTGCTGGACTCGCCGCTGTCAAAAATCGGCGGCAAGGGCCTGTTCGTCAAGGAGCTGGAAACCGCCCTGCTAGACAACGAAGCCGACATCGCCGTGCACTCCATGAAAGACGTACCGATGGACTTCCCTGAAGGCCTGGGTCTGTTTTGCATTTGCGAGCGCGAAGATCCGCGTGACGCGTTCGTTTCCAATACCTATGCCAGCCTCGACGATTTGCCCCTGGGCAGCATTGTCGGCACGTCGAGCCTGCGCCGTCAGGCCCAGTTGCTGACTCGTCGCCCGGACCTGCAAATCCGTTTTCTGCGTGGCAACGTCAACACCCGTCTGGCCAAGCTCGATGCCGGTGAATACGACGCCATTATCCTCGCGGCTGCCGGCCTGATCCGTCTCGGTTTTGAAGACCGCATCACGTCGGCGATCAGCATCGAAGACAGCCTGCCCGCCGGTGGTCAAGGCGCAGTGGGCATCGAATGCCGTAGCGCAGACAGCGAAATTCATGCCTTGTTGACGCCGTTGCATCACGCCGATACGGCTGTGCGCGTCACGGCCGAGCGTGCGCTGAACAAGCACCTCAATGGTGGCTGCCAAGTACCGATTGCTTGTTATGCCGTGCTTGAAGGCGAGCAACTCTGGTTGCGTGGCCTGGTCGGTGAGCCAAGCGGTGGTGTGTTGCTCAGTGCCGACGCCCGTGCGCCACGTGCAGCGGCCAGCGAGCTTGGGGTGCAAGTGGCCGAGGCGCTGCTGGCACAAGGCGCTGGCGATATCCTCAAGGCCGTTTATGGTGAGGCAGGTCACGAGTGACCGGTTGGCGCCTGCTGCTGACCCGGCCTGCCGAGGAGTGCGCAGCCCTGGCCGATGAGCTGGCGGCTGCCGGTATCTTCAGCAGCAGCCTGCCATTGCTGGCGATTGCCCCGTTGGCCATGAACGACGCCCAGTGTGCGCTGATGGCCGGCCTTGACCGTTATTGCGCGGTGATTGTGGTCAGCAAGCCGGCGGCGCGCCTGGGGCTTGAGCTGATGCGCCAGTACTGGCCGCAGGCGCCGCAGCAGAAGTGGTTCACTGTTGGCGCCGCGACGGCGCAGATTCTCGCCGCCCACGGCCTCGATGTTAGCTACCCTCAATGGGGCGATGACAGTGAGGCCCTGCTGGCAATGCCCGCGTTCACCTCGGCGGTGAGGGGCGTGCAGCCCAAGGTGCTGATCCTGCGCGGGGAGGGCGGTCGCGAGATGCTGGCTGAGCGTCTGCGCAGCCTCGGCGCGCAGGTCGACTATCTTGAACTCTATCGTCGCGAGCTGCCGTCATACCCGCCTGCGACCCTGCATAAGCGGGTTACAGGGGAACGCCTGAACGCGCTGGTGGTCAGCAGTGGGCAGGGTCTTGAACATTTACGCCACTTGGCAGGGGATGACTGGCCGCAGCTTGCACGCCTGCCATTGTTTGTTCCAAGCCCCCGGGTTGCTGAGCTGGCACGCAGCGCCGGGGCGCAACATGTTGTGGATTGTCGTGGCGCGAGCGCTGCGGCTTTGCTGGCGGCGCTGCGGGAACATCCCGCACCTGCTTTCTAATGCAAAGGATGGATTCGTGAGCGAAACAGTCTTGTCCAAAGAACCCGTACAGCCCGCGCCAGAGGCGCCGGTTAAACAAGCCGAACCTGCACCGCAAGGGCGGGGCAATGGCCTGGCCGTTGTCGCCCTGTTGCTGGGTGCTGCCGGTATAGCCGTGGGTGGCTGGGGGGTGTGGCAGGTGCGTCAACTGCAAGCTGCCACCACTGAGCAACTGAGCGACGTACCCGCCCTGGCCGCGCAAACGCTGTCGATCAAGCAGGGCGAGCAACAACTGCTGACCCGGCTCAACCAGTTGCCTTCGGCCAATGAGCTGGATAATCAGCGCCAATTGGTCGTGCAATTGCAAGGCGATCAGCAGCGCCTGAACCAGCGCCTTGAAACCGTGCTGGGCGAGAGCCGCAAGGACTGGCGTCTGGCCGAGGCCGAGCACTTGTTGCGCCTGGCCACCTTGCGCTTGTCGGCCTTGCAGGACATCAGCAGCGCCCAGGCCCTGGTGCAGGGCGCAGACGCGATTTTGCGCGAGCAGAACGATCCGGGTTCATTCGCCGCCCGTGAGCAGCTGGCCAAAAGCCTGACGGCCCTGCGCAGCGTTGAGCAACCGGACCGTACCGGCCTGTTTTTGCAGTTGGCGGCCTTGCGTGATCAAGTGGCGCAGCTCAGCGCCCTGGCCCCGGCCTATCAGAACGCGGGTGACTCGCTGGCAAGCCTCACCGCGGATGGCGATGGCGCGAGCCGTTGGTCCCAGTGGTGGGAGGAGATCTCGCATTACATCCGCATTGATTTCAATGCCGATAAAAATGTGCGCCCGCTGTTGGCCGGCCAAAGCCTGACCCAGGTTCGCCTGGCCTTGAGCCTGGCGCTGGAGCAAGCCCAGTGGGCCGCGCTCAATGGTCAGGAGCCGGTTTACACCCGGGCTTTGGAGCAGGCGCAAGACGTCCTCAAGGGCAACTTCAATGCGGATAACCCGCAGAGCAAAAAAATTCTTGAGCAAGTGGTTGAGCTCAGCAAGCAGCCGGTCACGGTCAAGACCCCGGATCTCGCCGGGGCCTTGAGTGCGGTGCAGGCTTACCTCGAACGTCGGCATGTGAGTGCCGACGAGCCGGGTAAAGCGGCCGACAGCCCTGCGCAGGAGGCTCGTCCATGAAGCGTTTCTATGTGATTGTGTTTTTGTTGATTGCAGCTGCGGCCTGCATCGGCCTGGCAATCGCTGAAGACGCGGGCTATGTGCTGATCGCCTATAAAAACTTCCGCTACGAATCCAGCGTGTGGGCAACCCTCGCCCTGCTGGCCGTGCTGTGGTTGCTGGTATGGGGCATCAAGCTGCTGGTGGAGCTGGTCACGGCGTCTACCGGGCTGGTGAACCCGTGGTCGCGGCGCAACCGCAGCCGGCGGGTACAGATCGCCATCGAGCAAGGCCAGATGGACCTTGCCGAGGGCCGTTGGGCCAGCGCACAAAAGCACCTGGCCCGTGCCGCCGAAGCCGAGCCGCAGCCATTGCTCTACTACCTGGGTGCTGCGCGTGCGGCCAATGAGCAGGGGCACTACGAAGAAAGCGACAACCTGCTTGAGCGTGCACTGGAGCGTCAGCCCCAGGCCGAACTGGCAATTGCCCTGAGCCATGCCCAGTTGCAGGTGGACCGCGCCGACACCGATGGCGCGCTGGCGACCTTGCAAGCGATGCATGAGCGTCATCCGCATAACGTCCAGGTACTGCGTCAGTTGCAGCGCCTGCACCAGCAGCGTGGCGACTGGACGGCGTTGATCCGCCTGCTGCCGGAGCTGCGCAAGGACAAGGTATTGCCGGCCAAGGAACTGGCAGAGCTGGAGCGTCGCGCCTGGGGCCAGAACCTGAGCCTGGCGGCCCAGCGTGAAACGGAGGGCGAGGCGGGGCTGCAGTCGTTGCAGCGCGCCTGGCAACAGCTTACCTCGGCCCAGCGCCAGGAACCCGCGCTGGTGCTGGCCTATGCCGAGCAATTGCGCCAGCTGGGCGCACAAGCCGAAGCCGAAGAAGTACTGCGTGGGGCGCTCAAGCGCAGTTACGACAGCCACCTGGTGCGCCTCTACGGCCTGCTGCGCGGCAGCGACCCGGTCAAGCAGCTGCAGACTGCCGAAGGCTGGCTCAAAAGCCATCAAGGCGACGCCAGCCTGCTCTTGACCCTGGGCCGCCTGTGCCTGCAAAACAGCTTGTGGGGCAAGGCGCGGGACTACCTTGAAAGCAGCCTGAAGGTTGAACGCAACCCGGAAACCTGTGCCGAGCTGGCGCGGTTGCTGGCCCAGCTGGGTGATACAGCGCGCAGCAACCAATTGTTCCAGGAGGGCCTGAATTTGCTCGATGAGCGTTTGCTGGCCTCGCCTTTGCCGGCCACTGCCACAAGCCTGTGACGGTGTCAGTCTGGCGTGTGTTTGGGCACACGTCAGGCTGGGCTGAGTCGTCCGTGAATGCTGTATGAGTTGGCAATTCCTACTCCGCAAGCTCTAAATACTTCACGCTTCTGTAGGTTTTTCCCCGCTTTCTTCAAGAAGTATCCCCTTAAGGCCACCTTGAAAGGGTCAATGGCTTTCATCTACCGTAACCAGCTGTCTATTTTGTTACGGAAAAGCCATGTTTTTGGCAGGCTCACGTTTCATTTTCTTTTTGGCCTTTGCAGTCGGTGCCTTGGTGCTGGGCGCTACTTTTTACCTGGAGTACGGGCCGGGGCTTAAACCTTGTTGGTTATGTCAGGTGCAGCGCTTTTTCTTGCTGGGTTTTTGCTTCGTCAACTTGATGGCTTATGCCCATGCCCCCAAAAGGGTTGGCTTGTGGTGTTACTCCCTTGCCTCCTCGTTGTTTGCGCTGGGCGGTGCGGCAAGTGCCTTGCGCCAGGTATGGCTGCAACAGCTGGGGCCCGATCAGTTGGTGGGTTGCCAACCGGAAGTGGCGTGCAATTGGCACGACATGTCGGCGGGTGAAATCATTTCGATGATTTATCGCGGCAGTGAAGACTGCGCGCATGTTCACTGGACTGTATTTGACTTGAGCATTCCCGAGTTGAGCTTGCTGGCCTTTCTCGTGCTCATTGCTCTTGGTCTCTTTCAGATAAGTCGCTCGATTAATCGCGACAAATTACCGCGTGGCTGCGACGTGAAGTAGCACTTGGGATTAAACACTTGTATGAATTTTCTCTCGTGCGTACCTTGAAGCAGTAGCCGCGCGGGCATAATCTGGCCCGCACGTATCACGGAGTTATGCCGCCCAATGCCCGTGCCATCGCGCAGGTTTTGGTTCACACAGGCCCGGCTGATGTCGGGTGGCATGGGCCCACAAGGGAAGAGAGATCATCATGCTCGAAAGATGCGAGAGTGCTCAGGAACGTTTCAACGGCGTCCACCAGCTGGTAGACCGCTGGTTGCATGAGCGCCGTAAACTTGTGAAGGCTTATGCCGCTCTGCTGGAGCAGCAAAACAACCCCAAGCGTGGGCCGCAAAAAGAGTTTTGCCAGTTGCTGGTCGACTACGTTTCCGCAGGCCATTTCGAGATTTACGAGCAGCTTAATCAGGAGGCCAAGGCCTTTAATGATGAACGCGGGCTTGCCTTGGCCGAGACCATTTACCCGCGTATCAACGTGATTACCGAAGCCGCCCTGGCGTTCAACGATCATTGTGACGGCAAGGCCCATCGCCCTGACTGTGACAAGCTGGCAGAAGAGATCAAGGTGTTGGGCGCTCTGCTCGATGAGCGCTTTGAGCTTGAAGACTGCCTGATCGAAGTGCTGCACAGCGCGCACAAGCAGAAAGAAGCCGCCCAGGCGTAGGCCGCAATCCATTAAAAAACGGTGCGCAATGGCGCGCCGTTTTTCGTTTTTGGGCGGTTATTTTCGCGTAGCGAACAGTTCGATCTCAAACACCAGTGGCGTATTGGGTGCAATCAAATCCCCGGCACCCTGGGCGCCGTAGGCTTGGCTGGAAGGTATCGCCAGGCGCCATTTGGCGCCTACTGGCATCTGCACCAAGGCACTGCGCCAGCCGGCGATCACGCTGTCCAGGCGAAACCATTGAGGTTGGCTGCTGTGGTCGAACACGCTGCCATCAGGCAGTAGCCCCACATAGCTTACATACACTGAATCCTGTGGCCCGGGTTTCGCCCCCTTGCCGGGCTTGAGCTCGGTCAGGATGATGCCGTCCGCCAATTCGCGAGCTTGCGGCTGCTGTTTTTCGACCATCAAGAAAACATCTTCAGCGCTAAGGGCCGCATTGATGCCTGGCTGCGCCTGCCCGGGGTCTGACTGAGCCTGATGCAGCGCCAGAATCTGCCCGATGCGTTCATTTGTCAGGGCCAGCGGTTTGCCTTGGTAGGCGGTATTCAGGCCATCGATCAAGGCCTGGATCTGCAGCTCGGGGACTTCCTGGCGCAAGCGTTCACCCAGGCTTGCGCCCATGCTGTAGGCCAGGTCGTGAGCGTCGCCGGGGGTCGAGGGCGGGGCGGCATGGGCCAAGGGCACAAGGCACAACAACGGCAAAAACAAGTAACGCGGCATGGGGGTTCTCCGGCGTGATGTGCGAGCGATTATGCCAGCGCACGAGCGGCGCCGAGGGTTTAATTCGAGGGCCTGGAAGACGTTTGGGCACTCATTGAATTTAGCGGTAGTGGCCGTTAAAGATTGATCCAGCACAAGTTTTTCGACGCCATGCAACGCGCAGCTATCCTTAGTGTCAACATGCTCTAGCGGCGGTAGTTGCAGAGGTCTAGTATGAGCCGCACTCACTTCAGCCAGGAGGTAAACCATGTCGGCCAATAAGAAGCCCGTTAATACGCCGTTGCACTTGCTCCAACAGCTCTCAGGCAGCCTGCTTGAGCATTTGGAAAACGCTTGCTCCCAAGCGTTGGCTGATGCTGAGAAACTGCTCGCCAAGCTTGAAAAACAGCGTGGCAAAGCACAGGAAAAACTGCACAAGTCCCGCGCCAAACTGCAGGACGCCGCCAATGCTGGCAAATCCAAGGCTCAGGCCAAGGCCAAGGCCGGAGTCAAAGAGCTTGAGCAATTGCTCGATTCGCTCAAGGACCGCCAGACCGAAACACGCACTTATATCCTGCAACTCAAGCGCGATGCGCAAGAAAGCCTGAAGCTGGCCCAGGGTATCGGTCGAGTGAAAGAGGCCGTTGGCAAGGCTTTGTCGAGCCGTGATGCCAAGCCTGCAGCCGCGGCAAAAAAACCGGCTGCCAAAGCGGCTGCCAAGGCTCCGGCAAAAGCCGCCGCCAAGCCCGCCACCAAAGTAGCTGCGGCTAAACCTGCAGCCAAACCTGTGGCGGCAAAACCTGCAGCGGCCCGGCCTGCAGCCAAGCCTGCAGCGGCCAGAACGGCTGCGGCCAAACCTGCCGCCAAGCCCGCAGCAGCTAAACCGGTAGCCGCCAAGGCACCGGTCAAGGCAGCGGTAAAAGCGCCTGTCAAAGCCCCGGTAAAAGTCGCGGCAAAACCTGCAGCCAAAACCGCAGCGGCCAAGCCTGCTGCCAAGCCTGCCGCGGCCAAACCTGCCGCCAAGCCCGCAGCCAAGCCTGCCGTAAGAAGGCCCGCTGCCGCAAAACCTGCCGCCAAACCGGCTGCGACACCTGCCAAGCCCGCTGTGGCATCCGCAGCTGCTGCACCGGCTACAGCCCCTGCGCCAACCCCGGCCACCGCAACAAACTCGGCTACGACCCCAGCCAGCGCTTCCTAAGCGCCATTGATTGCGACGCGCAGCGTCTGCAGCGCGTCGCAATCAGGGTGACCGGCATCGCTGGCCATCCTCTGCAGCCAATCGCAAGCGCCTTGCGATTGCTTCCAGCTTTGAGTCACTGACTCCAGGCGTCGCAACAATGTCCGTTCAGCCTCCAGTTCCAATGCCTTGACCTGCACGCGCAACGCCGCCAGCGCATCGTCGTGGGCGGCCGCTCCTCGCCATTGGGTGCGCAGCTGTCGCAAGGGCTGCACCACCTCGCGCTGCCAGGGCCCGGCACAGGCGCTTAACTGCCCCAGGCGCGATTGATCGCAGGCCACGCCACGCGTCTCAAGCCAGGCGGCGCACAGCAGCAGGCACACATCCATACCCCGGCTCTGCAGGTCAAGGCAGGCCTGCTCCACCCCGGGCCGGGCGTAGAGGTTCAAACAGTAATTCCACAGGTCAGTCTGCATAGTGCAATTCGCGCCAGTTGAGAGGGAAGCTGGTAGACTCCGCCGCCATTATGATCCGACTTCAGAACCTGACTTTACAGCGTGGCCCGCAACGTCTGCTAGAAGACGCCGAGCTGACCCTGCACGCCGGCCACAAAGCCGGTCTGGTCGGCGCCAATGGCGCCGGTAAATCCACTTTGTTCGCCTTGCTGCTGGGTGAGTTGACGCCTGATTCCGGGGATTGTCTGCTCCCGGCCGACTGGCGGATCGCCCACATGCGCCAGGAAATCGACACCCTCGACCGCATTGCGATCGACTATGTGCTCGATGGCGACCAGCGCTTGCGCCAGGTGCAGGCCGATCTGGCCAGGGCCGAAGCCGACGAGGACGGTGCCGCACAGGCGCGCCTGCACGCCGAGCTGGACAGCGCCGACGGCTACACCGCCGATGCGCGGGCACGCAAAATGCTCGCCGGGCTGGGCTTTACCAATGAACAAATGGATCGCCCGGTTGCCGATTTCTCCGGTGGCTGGCGGATGCGCCTGAACCTCGCTCAGGCCCTGATGTGCCCGTCGGATCTGTTGTTGCTCGATGAGCCGACCAACCACCTGGACCTCGACGCCATCCTGTGGCTGGAAGACTTCCTCAAGAACTACCCCGGCACCCTGCTGCTGATCTCCCACGACCGGGACTTTCTCGATGCCGTGGTCGACAACATCGCCCACGTCGACCAGCGCAAGATCACCCTCTACCGCGGTGGTTACAGCGCATTCGAACGTGCCCGTGCCGAGCGTCTGGCCCAGCAACAGCAGGCCTACGAGAAGCAGCAGGCGCAACGTGCGCACATGGAAAGCTACATTGCCCGCTTCAAGGCCCAGGCCACCAAGGCCCGTCAGGCGCAAAGCCGGATCAAGGCCCTGGAACGCATGGAAGAACTGAGTGCGGCCCATGTGGACTCGCCGTTCGACTTTGTGTTCCGCGAGGCGGTCAAGCTCTCCAGCCCGTTGCTGGACTTGTCCGATGCGCGTCTGGGCTATGGCGACAAAACCATCCTGGAGAAGGTCAAGCTGCAACTGGTTCCGGGCGCCCGTATCGGCTTGCTCGGCCCTAACGGCGCGGGCAAGTCGACCCTGATCAAAAACCTCGCAGGCGAGCTGGAGCCGCTGTCGGGCCGCCTGGCCCGTGGCGAGAACCTGGTGGTGGGCTACTTTGCCCAGCACCAGCTCGACTCGCTCGACTCCAAGGCCAGCCCGTTGCTGCATATGCAGCGTCTGGCGCCGACCGAGCGTGAACAGACCCTGCGCGACTTTCTCGGTGGTTTCGACTTCCGTGGTGCGCGTATTGACGAGCCGGTACTCAATTTCTCCGGCGGCGAAAAAGCTCGCCTGGCACTGGCGTTGATCGCCTGGGGCCGGCCGAACCTGCTGCTGCTCGACGAACCCACCAACCACCTTGACCTTGAAATGCGCCTGGCGCTGACCATGGCCCTGCAAGAGTTCAGCGGTGCAGTGCTGGTGGTGTCTCACGATCGGCATTTGCTCAAAAGCACCACGGATGAGTTCATGCTGGTCGCCGACGGCAAGGTGCAGGAATTCGACGGCGACCTCGAAGACTACGCCCGCTGGCTGGCCGACTACCGCTTGCGCAACGCGCCGGTGAGCAACACGCCGGTCAACCCTGACAAGACCGATAAAAAGGCTCAGCGTCAGGCCGCGGCGGCGTTGCGTCAGCAACTGGCACCGCACAAGCGCGAAGCCGACAAGCTTGAGAGCGAACTGGGCAAAATCAACGAAAAGCTGGCGAAAATCGAAACCAGCCTGGGCGACAGCGCCGTTTACGAAGCTGCGCGCAAAGATGAGTTGCGTGATCTGCTGGCGGAACAGGCCAAGCTCAAAGTGCTCGAAAGTCAGCTGGAAGAACGCTGGATGGAAGCGCTGGAATTGCTTGAGTCCATGCAAGCAGAACTGGAAGCCCTGTCCTGATGGAAGCCCTGCACTTGCCTGTGCCCGCAGAACTGATCGCCCCCCTGTGGATTGGTGTGCAAATTCTGCTGATCCTGCTGGCGGGTTACTTTTCCCAGCGTGTGGTGGCGCGTTTTCTGACGCGCCTGAGCGAGCGCTACCCGTTTCCGCCGCAACTGATGATGCCGCTGCGCGGGGGCTTGCGCTGGTTCATCATGGGCAGCGCAGTGATCGTTGTGCTGGAGCGCCTGGGTGTTTCGGCCACCGTGTTGTGGACGGCACTGTCGGGCTTTGTGGCGGTGGCGGCGATTGCCTTCTTCGCGATGTGGAGCGTGCTTTCCAACCTGCTCTGCGCGGTGCTGATCTTCACCGTGGGGCCGTTTCGCATCGGCGATGTGGTGGAGTTGCTCGACACGCTGGACAAGCCCGGCGTCAAAGGCCGCGTCGTGGCCATCAACCTGCTGTACACCACCCTGATCGAGCCTGCGGAATCGGGCAGTGGCAGCAGCATGGTACAAGTGCCCAACAGCCTGTTCTTTCAGCGCTCGGTGCGCCGCTGGCGCGAAGGCGACCTGTAGCGGTAACGGTGGAGAGAATACTCCTGAGTGTTGCCAATCCTGTGGGAGCGGGCTTGCTCGCGATGGCATCACCGCAATGCTCCAGATGCACCGCGGCGCCTTTATCGCGAGCAAGCCCGTTCCCACAGAATCAGCCGTCACCTCAAAAAACGGTGGTCAATTTTCAACCAGCGCATTAGCTTAAGGGACTTGTTACAGATCTTGTCCGAGGTGTGCGATGTCGTTGGAAACGTGGTTGGCCTTTTTTGCTGCCTGTTGGGTGATCAGCCTGTCGCCCGGCGCTGGCGCGATTGCCTCGATGTCGTGCGGTCTGCAGTACGGTTTCTGGCGTGGTTACTGGAACGCCCTGGGCCTGCAACTGGGCCTGGCGTTGCAAATCGCCATTGTCGCTGCCGGGGTTGGTGCCATCCTCGCGGCGTCGTCCACCGCTTTCTACGCGATCAAATGGTTTGGCGTCGCCTACCTCATCTACCTTGCGGTCAAGCAGTGGCGCGCGCTGCCAGCAGACCTGAGCGATGACGCGGCCGTACGCCCCATCGGCAAGCCGCTGGCCCTGGTGTTCCGTGGCTTTCTGGTCAATGTCAGCAACCCCAAGGCGCTGGTGTTCATGCTCGCGGTGCTGCCGCAATTCGTAAACCCGGCCGCGCCGCTGGTGTCCCAATACCTGACGCTGGGCGTGACCATGATCTGCGTCGACCTGATCGTCATGGCCGGTTATACCGGGCTGGCGTCCAAGGTCCTGCGCCTGCTGCGTACCCCCAAACAACAGCGGCGGATGAACCGCACCTTTGCCGGCCTGTTTGTCGGCGCAGCGGGTTTTCTGGCGACGTTGCATCGCGCCACCACCTAAAGGCCTTGAGTCGGGATGATGGGAAGTGAACAATATGTTACTTCTCATTTCCATCCGGATTGATCGATGACCTCCCGCTCGCGTTTTTTGGCATGGCTACTGCTGCCCGTGCTTGCGTTGTGCAGCCTTGTTGCTTCTGCCAACACCCCGGAAGGCGCCTCACAAGCGCTGCACCTGATTGACTACATTGGCGCGGACTATCCGCCCACGGTTGAAAACGGCAAGGTCATCGACGAGACCGAATACCGCGAGCAACTCGAATTTTTGGCAGTGCTCAAGGGCCTGATCGCGGACTTGCCGCAACGCCCTGAGCGTGACGAGCTGGTGCAGGGCGTGAATGCCTTGCAAACCGCCATCGAACAGCGCGAAGACGGCGCCGCCGTTGCCCGTGAAGCGCGCCAGCTGGGGGCCAAACTGGCCGTGGCCTACGAGGTCAGCCAGGCGCCCGCCATTACCCCCGATCCTACACGCGGCGCGCCCCTGTACGCCCAGCATTGCTCGGTGTGCCACGGTGAAACCGGCGCCGGTGATGGCCCGGCAAGCGTGGGCATGACGCCACCGCCAGCCAACCTGCGCGATGCCCAGCGCCTGGACCGCCTGAGCCTCTACGCGATCTACAACACCCTTGGCCTGGGCGTTGAAGGCACTGATATGCCGTCGTTTGCCGACCAGCTGGACGAACGCCAGCGTTGGGACCTGGCCACCTATATCGCCGGGCTGAGTGCCGACCCGCAGGCCGCCAAGGCAGACAAAACCTACAACCTGGCAGACCTTGCCCGTCAAACCCCGAATGAAGTGCTGGCGGCTGAAGGCCCCGAGGCGACAGCCACGTTCCGTGCCCAGCGGGCACAACCGCCGCAAGTCAAACGCGGCCCGGCGCAGTTGCTCGACTACACCAGCGCCACCCTGGACAAAAGCCTCGCGGCGTACCGCGCCGGCGACCGTGAACAAGCCTACGACCTGTCGGTAGCAGCGTATCTGGAAGGTTTTGAACTGGTCGAAAGCTCGCTGGATAACGTCGACGCCAACGTGCGCAAAAGCACCGAAAAAGCCCTGATGGCCTATCGGCAATCGTTGCAGGACGGCTTGCCGATCGAGCAGGTCGAGCAGCGTCTGGAGGCTGCCAAAGCCTTGCTGAAAGAGTCGGCCGGGCTGCTGGGCAGCGATGGCCTGAGCTGGACCTTGAGTTACGTCTCGGGCCTGCTGATTTTGTTGCGTGAAGGTCTGGAAGCGATTCTGGTGCTGGCTGCGATCCTGGCTTTCTTGCGCAATACCGGCCAGCAATCGGCGGTGCGCAGCGTCAATATTGGCTGGGGCCTGGCATTGGTGGCGGGGCTCGCGACCTGGGCGCTGGCGGCCTATGTGATTGACGTCAGCGGTGCCCAGCGTGAATTGCTGGAAGGCTGCACGGCCTTGTTCGCCAGCGTCATGGTGCTGTGGCTGGGTGTGTGGATGCACGACCGGCGCCACGCGGCGGCCTGGCAGGACTACATCAAAAGCAGCCTGGTCAGCGGAGGCGGGCGTTTTGGTTTCGCGATCTTGGCGTTCTTCTCGGTGTACCGCGAACTGTTCGAAGTGATCCTGTTTTACGAAACCCTGTGGCTGCAAGCCGGCCCGGCCGGGCACAACGCAGTACTGGCGGGCGGTGCCACGGCGCTGGTGCTGCTGATGGGGCTGGCATGGATCATCCTGCGGGGCTCGGCCAAGTTGCCTTTGGCGCTGTTTTTCAGCATCAATGCCGCGCTGCTGTGCGCCTTGTCGGTGGTATTCGCCGGGCATGGTGTGAAAGCGCTGCAAGAGGCGGGCATCTTCGGCACAAGGCCTGTGGCGTTCTTTGACTTCGACTGGCTGGGCATTCACGCCGATGCGTACTCGCTGACAGCGCAGGCTGTAGCGATTATGGCGATCATCGTGTTGTACAGCCGTAGCAAGCTGGCGGAAAAACGTCGGGTGCAGGCTTCGTAAATCGTTATACACCTCCCCTTTGTGGGAGCGGGCTTGCTCGCGATGCAGGCGGCGCGGTGCATCTGAAGCATCGCGCTAATGCCATCGCGAGCAAGCCCGCTCCCACAGGATCGGCAACCCTCAGGAGCTATTCTTTATGCGTGTCTGGATCGACGCAGATGCATGCCCCAAGGCGGCGAAGGATCAGGTCATCAAGTTTGCCCTCAAGCGCCAGTTTGAAGTAGTGCTGGTGGCAGGGCAGAGCCAGATCAAGCCAACCTATGCGCTGGTCAAACTGATTGTGGTGCCCAGCGGCCCGGATGCGGCGGATGATTATCTGGTGGAACACGCCGTGCCCGGCGAGCTGGTGATTTGCAGCGATGTGCCGCTGGCCGACCGCTTGGTCAAGAAGGGCGTCGCGGCGCTGGATCCGCGGGGCAAGGAGTTTGACCCGCAGAACATGGGCGAGCGCCTGGCGGTGCGCAATCTGTTTACCGATCTGCGCGAACAGGGCCAGGTCAGCGGCGGGCAGGGCGCCTATGGCGAACGTGACAAGCAGGCGTTCGCCAATGCCCTGGACCGGATCCTGACCCGACTGGCGCGGGGCTGATCAACTTTTTTGAGTCAGCTCCAGTACCCGGTCCACCATCTTGTTGATCCCCGACGCCGCTTCGCTGATGGATTGGGCTAGCATGTAGGCCGGGGTGCTGACCAGTTTGCGCGCCTTGTCTTCAACAATTTCCGATACTTCGCACTCCTGGTGAGTGCCGCCCATTTTGCTGACGGCCGCAGCGGTGTCTGCGTCGGTACCGATGGTGCAAATGACGCCCGGGCCATAAATCTTGGCGGCGATGGCGGGTGAGATGCACATCAGGCCTATGGGCTTGCCCGCTTCGGCAAAGGCCTCGGCCAGGTTCAGCACATCCGCCTGGACCGAGCACGCAGCGCCTTCGGTGGCAAAGCTGGAAAGGTTTTTGGCGGCGCCAAACCCGCCCGGAATGATCAGGGCGTCAAAATCCTCGACCCTGGCTTCACGAATGTCCTTGATCTCGCCCCGGGCAATACGCGCTGATTCCACCAGCACGTTGCGGGTCTCGGGCATTGGCTCGCCGGTCAGGTGGTTGATGACGTGCAGTTGCGCAATGTCGGGGGCAAAGCACTGCACTTTGGCGCCGCGCTGATCCAGGCGCAGCAGGGTGATCACGCTTTCGTGGATCTCGGCGCCGTCATAGACACCGCAACCGGAAAGAATCACGGCAACATTTTTTGTGGTCATATCGCTCTCCTTGTACATGGCGTTAATGTCGCCTGATTTGGCGCTTGATGCCATAGGGTTTCGCTGCAAGTGCGCCTACGCTTGATGGAATGCCGCTCGGGGTGTGCCATGAAGCTGATTCTCTATGCAGTGCCGTTTTTCTTTGTGCTGATTGCTGTCGAGCTGCTGGTCGACCGCTGGCGCGGGATGCGCACCTATCGCCTGGCTGACACCATCAGCAGCCTGAGCGCCGGTGTGCTGTCGACCACCACCGGCTTGCTGACCAAAGGCGTGGGGCTGATCACCTACGCGCTGGCGCTGAAACACCTGGCGCTGCTGCAACTGCCCGATGACAGCCTGTGGGTGTGGCTGTTTGCGTTTGTCTTCTATGACTTTTGTTACTACTGGCACCATCGCCTGGGGCATGAGCGCAACGTGCTGTGGGCCGCGCATTCGGTGCATCACCAGAGCGAGGACTACAACCTGTCCACCGCCCTGCGCCAGACCAGCACCGGGTTTGTGTTCGGTTGGGTCTTTTACCTGCCGATGGCAGTGCTGGGGGTGCCGCTGCTGGTATTTGTCACGGTGGCCACCGTCAACCTGCTCTATCAGTTCTGGGTCCATACCCGCCATGTGCCCAAGCTGGGCTGGTTCGAGTGGTGCTTTGTGACACCTTCCAATCATCGCGCTCACCATGCACAGAATGCTCTGTATATGGATCGCAATTACGGTGGCGTGTTCATTATCTGGGACCGTTTGTTTGGCACCTTTCAGGAAGAAGACGATGCCGAGCCGGTGATTTTCGGGGTGACCACACCGCTGCACAGCTGGAACCCGCTGTGGGCCAACTGGCAGTTCTATGGGCAGTTGCTGGCCGATGCGCAGCGCACCGAACGCTGGCGCGACAAACTGCGAATCTGGTTTATGCCCACAGGCTGGCGCCCGGCGGATGTGGCAGCGAAGTACCCGATGAGCAAGCCGGATTTGAGCCGGTTCGAAAAATTCGAAGTGCCTTTGCCGTTTCGCCAGCAGGTGTATCTCGCGTCGCAATTTGCAGTTTATGTGGCGCTGGGCAGTTATTTGCTGAATCTGGGCGAAACCCTGTCGCCCCAGGCGCTGATGCTGGGCTGGGGGTATATGGCGTTGGGGTTGTTTGTGCTGGGGGCGGGCCTGGAGAACCGGCCCTGGGCGTTGAAACTCGAGTGGCTGCGCCTGGCGCTCAACGTGCCACTGGTTTGGCTGGCCCCTGTGGCGGGGCTGTGGCCGGCCAGCGCATTGGGCTGGGTCGGCCTGTTCAGCTACACGGTGTTGAGCGTGATGGGCCTGTACTTGAGCAGAGACCGCATCACTCGGCTGGCGGGTTGCTGACTTCGATACTGCGCTTGTTCTTTTCTTCAAGTGCGGTCTGTCTGGCCAGGCGCGCATTCTTGAAGCGGCGTCTGGCCCACAGGCACAGGCCGATCAACAGCAAGGCACCGAGTACCCACAGCTCATACTTCTTGACGTTGCCCAGCAGGCCTTCGAGCACGGCGCCAAAGTGGTAGGCGGCGGTGGCCAGGGCAATGGCCCAGATCGCGGCGCCAATACCGTTGAGCAGCAAGTAGCGACCCGGCGGGTAACCCGACAGGCCAATGGCCACAGGCATGACGGTGCGCAGGCCGTAGACGAAGCGGAAGCTCAGAACCCAGATATCCGGGTGCCTGCGAATATGCTCCAGTGCCTTGTCGCCCATAAGTTGCCAGCGCGGTTTGCGCGCCAACAGTTTGCGGCCGTGCTTGCGCCCCAGGAAATACCACAGCTGGTCACCGGCATAACTGCCGAGGAACGCCACGATCATGACCAGTTTGAGGTCCATGTATCCGCGGAACGCCAAGAAGCCTGCGAGAACCAGAATGGTCTCACCTTCAAAGAACGTCCCTAGAAACAGGGCGAAGTAGCCAAATTCTTGAAGAAATTGTTGGAGCATTGTCTGGATGCTGGCGAAATGAACGCGCAGCCTACGCCTTAAGGGACGTTCGGGAAAGTATCGAAATGTGTCTTGACGTTAACAATTCCTACAATTGACGTCTATTTGACCTACATCATTGGCGTTGTCATCTAGTGTTCATGACGAGGCGTTATAACCGTGCGCGTGGAGATTATTGCCTCAAACCTATGGGAGCTGGCTTGCCTGCGATGGAGGCTACGCGACCTGGCAGGCAAGCACGGGTGATGCCATCGCGAGCAAGCCCGCTCTCACATGCCGGTGCCTTTGGAAACAATTTTAATAAATCGCCCTCTAACCAAGCTCTGGCCCACATAAAGCGCCTTGGAGCGGTTTAAACCCACAGGCGTTGATGGCATTCTGGCAACTTGACTGCTGGTGTCGCTTAACTGTTACGAGAGTCAAACCCGCTCTTACAGGAACAATCAATGAATACCGAAGGACTTGCAGAAATCGTTGCCACTGAAGCTCAGCCGATTGCCGAGCCAGTTCCAGAAACCCCGCCTGTATCGCAAGAGCCCGCGCCCGCCGTGGCCGAGGCGCACGCGGCGGCGCATCCGGCGATTGTTGTGCCTGGCCTTGATGACAGCAGCTTGTATATTCATCGCGAGCTGTCGCAGTTGCAGTTCAATATTCGCGTGCTGGAACAGGCGCTGGACGAGTCCTACCCGCTGCTTGAGCGCTTGAAGTTTTTGCTGATCTTTTCCAGCAACCTGGATGAGTTCTTCGAAATCCGGGTCGCGGGCCTGAAAAAGCAAATCACCTTTGCCCGTGAACAGGCCGGTGCCGATGGCTTGCAGCCGCACCAGGCGCTGGCCCGCATCAGTGAGCTGGTGCACGGCCATGTCGATCGCCAGTACGCGATCCTCAACGAGATCCTGCTGCCCGAGCTGGAAAAGCATCAGGTGCGCTTTATCCGCCGCCGGCACTGGAACACCAAGATCAAGGCGTGGGTGCGCAAGTTCTTCCGCGACGAAATCGCGCCGATCATCACCCCGATTGGCCTGGACCCGACGCACCCGTTCCCGTTGCTGGTGAACAAGAGCCTGAACTTTATCGTCGAGCTGGAAGGCATCGATGCCTTTGGCCGCGATTCGGGCCTGGCGATCATCCCGGCACCGCGCCTGTTACCGCGTGTGATCAAGCTGCCTGAAGACGTGGGCGGAGCAGGGGACAACTATGTGTTCCTGTCGTCGATGATTCACGCCCACGCCGATGACCTGTTTCAAGGCATGAAGGTGAAGGGCTGCTATCAGTTCCGCCTGACCCGTAACGCCGACCTGGCGGTCGATACCGAAGATGTAGAAGACCTGGCCCGCGCCCTGCGTGGCGAGTTGTTCTCGCGTCGTTACGGCGATGCCGTGCGCCTGGAAGTGGCCGACACCTGCCCTAAACACCTGTCCGACTACCTGCTCAAGCAGTTCAGCCTGCATGAGACCGAGTTGTACCAGGTCAATGGTCCGGTCAACCTGACGCGCCTGTTCAGCATCACCAGCCTCGACAGTCACCCGGAGCTGCAATACACGCCGTTCACCCCGGCTATCCCCAAGCTGTTGCAGAACAGCGAGAACATTTTTAGCGTGGTCAGCAAGCAGGACATCTTGCTGCTGCACCCGTTCGAGTCGTTTACCCCGGTGGTCGACCTGCTGCGCCAGGCGGCCAAGGATCCGCATGTACTGGCCGTGCGCCAGACCCTGTACCGCAGCGGTGCCAACTCCGAGATCGTGGATGCGCTGGTGGATGCCGCGCGTAACGGCAAGGAAGTGACGGCAGTGATCGAGCTGCGTGCGCGTTTTGACGAAGAGTCCAACCTGCAGCTGGCCAGCCGCCTGCAAGCGGCCGGTGCGGTGGTGATCTATGGTGTGGTCGGCTTCAAGACCCACGCCAAGATGATGCTGATTCTGCGCCGTGAGGCGGGCGAGATCGTGCGTTACGCCCACCTGGGCACCGGTAACTACCACGCCGGCAACGCCCGCCTGTACACCGACTACAGCCTGCTGACCTCTGATGATGCGTTGTGCGAAGACGTGGGCAAGCTGTTCAGCCAGTTGATCGGCATGGGTAAAACCCTGCGCATGAAAAAACTGCTGCATGCACCGTTCACGTTGAAGAAGGGCATGCTCGACATGATTGCCCGCGAGACCCAGTTTGCGCTTGAGGGCAAGCCGGCGCATATCATCGCCAAGTTCAACTCGCTGACCGACCCGAAAATCATTCGCGCGCTGTACAAGGCCAGCCAGTCCGGCGTGCGTATCGATCTGGTGGTTCGCGGAATGTGCTGCCTGCGTCCGGGTATTCCGGGGGTTTCGCACAATATCCATGTGCGCTCGATCATTGGCCGCTTCCTGGAGCACACGCGGGTCTTCTACTTCCTCAATGGCGGCGAAGAGCAGATGTTCCTGTCCAGTGCTGACTGGATGGAGCGCAACCTCGATAAGCGCGTTGAAACGTGCTTCCCGGTCGAGGGCAAAAAGCTGATATTGCGGGTCAAGAAAGAGCTGGAGTGCTACCTGACCGACAACACCCACAGCTGGAGCCTGCAGTCGGACGGGCGTTACATCCGTAACACGCCAACCGGCAACCAGAACCCGCGCAGCGCCCAGGCAACCTTGCTGGAGCGTCTGAGCCTGCCCGTCCTGACGGTGAGCACCGGGCCTTCGGTATAACGCGGTAATGACTGTGGGAGCGGGCTTGCCCGCGATTGGTTCGATGCGGTGTTCCTGAAACATCGCACCGTTTGAATCGCGGGCAAGCCCGCTCCCACAAGTGGTTTGAGTGGTGTCCGGTCAGGACACCGTCAGCACGATACCCACCCGGGTCAGCCATTGCGCTTCTTGCTCGAAGTCGGCCTGGGTCAGCGGGTTTTGTTCCAGCCAGCCTTCAGGGAAGATCACGTCAAGGTGATCGCCCTCGGCGCGCAGCTTGACCTGCGAGGCTTCCTGGTTGCCACGGATGTGGTAGAACAGGATCGCAAAGCGCAACAGCACGCACAGGCGAATCAGCTTGATGCCGTCGGCGCCAAATTCGGCGAACTTGTCTTTGGGAATATTGCGACGATGACCGCGCACCAGCAGCGCGAGCATCAGCTGGTCTTCGCGTGAGAAGCCGGCAAGGTCGGAGTGCTCGATCAAATAGGCGCCGTGCTTGTGGTAATGATAGTGGGCAATGTCCAGCCCCACTTCATGCACCTTGGCCGCCCAGCTCAGCAGTTCACGCCAGATGCCGTCCTTGAGGTCCCAGGACTTGGCCACTTGATCAAAGGCACGCAAGGCCTTGCGTTCAACCCGGGCTGCCTGCTCGCGGTCGACGTGGTAGCGGTCCATCAGAGAGCTCAAGGTGCGCTCACGCACGTCTTCATGGTGATGACGGCCCAGCAGGTCGTAGAGCACGCCTTCGCGCAGTGCGCCATCACAGTGGTCCATGCGCTGCAGTTCAAGGGCATCGAACACCGCTTCAAGAATCGCCAGCCCGGCCGGGAAGATGGTGCGACGGTCAGGCTTGATGCCTTCAAAGTCGATCTTGTCCACTTCACCCAGCTTGAACAGTTTGCGCTTGAGCCAGGACAGGCCTTCGGCGTTGACCTCGCCATTGCCATGCCCGCCGGCCTTGAGGGCCAGGCCAATGGCCCGGATGGTGCCCGAGGAGCCGATGGCTTCATCCCAGGTCAGGCGGTGCAGGGCGTGCTCGATGCTCATGATCTCAAGGCGCGCTGCGGTGTAGGCCTGGGCGTAGCGCGCCGGGGTGATCTTGCCGTCACGGAAGTAGCGCTGGGTGAAGCTGACGCAGCCCATCTGCAGGCTTTCGCGCAGCAGCGGTTCAAAGCGCTGGCCAATGATGAATTCGGTACTGCCGCCGCCGATATCGGCCACCAGGCGCTTGCCCGGCGTGTCGGCGAGGGTGTGGGACACACCCAGGTAGATCAGGCGTGCTTCTTCACGACCGGAAATCACTTCAACGGTGTGGCCCAGGATTTCCTCGGCCCGCACGATAAATTCGTTGCGGTTGCGTGCTTCACGCAAGGCGTTGGTACCCACGATGCGCACGGCACCCAGTGGCATACCGTTGATCAGCTGGGCGAAGCGCTTGAGGCAATCGAGCCCGCGCTGCATGGATTCTTCGGTGAGTTTGCGCTCTTCGTCGATGCCGGCAGCTAACTGCACCTTTTCACCAAGACGTTCGAGAATACGGATTTCGCCGTTCTGGGCCTTGGCCACCACCATGTGAAAGCTGTTAGAACCCAGATCAATGGCGGCGATCAGGGACGGATTCCTTGCTTGGGATTGGGGCATGGTTGAGGGGTCTCGGTCGATAACCTGATCATCGTGCCACGATCAAAGGCTCGCGCCAACGCGCGATGTCAGATGCATTGATATGGAGCACGAAAGCAATGACGTTAGCTGTTATCCCTCAACCCGGCTTTTCAGGTGACCTGAAACGGGCGATATCCGCTCTCATGCACCACTATAGTGAGAGTCAATCGCCCCTCACCTTCCTGAACGCGGTGATGACAGCTATGATGTGCTACGTTTTTGCTTACAACCACGGAGACTTCCATGAGCAGCGATCTTATTAAACACGTCACCGACGCTAGCTTTGAGGCCGATGTTCTCAAGGCTGAAGGCGCTGTACTGGTCGACTACTGGGCTGAATGGTGTGGCCCTTGCAAAATGATCGCGCCGGTTCTGGACGAGATCGCAGAGACTTACAAAGGCAAGCTGACTGTTGCCAAGCTGAACATTGATGAAAACCAGGAAACCCCGGCCAAGCACGGCGTACGCGGTATTCCTACGCTGATGCTGTTCAAGAACGGCAACGTTGAAGCCACCAAGGTCGGTGCGCTGTCGAAGTCGCAGTTGGCTGCATTCCTCGACGCCAATATCTAAGCGTCGATAAAAGCCCCGCTAAATGCGGGGCTTTTTCATGGCTCAAGGACTAGACGCTATGAAACTCAAGTGGTACATTCGGCCCCGCACTGGTTTCTCCACTGCCCCCTGCAAGCCGTCGCCGACGCACTCCTTATCGAATTAGTACGCGATCCTGTCGCCTTCTCTGCGGCGCGGCCTCATTAAGCCCAAAGCTTAATTTCCCTCCCCATAAATGATTACGTCATTCCTATATGAACCTGACTGAACTCAAGCAAAAGCCGATTACCGAACTGCTCGAATTGGCCGAACAGATGGGCATAGAAAATATGGCCCGTTCGCGCAAGCAGGACGTGATTTTCTCCCTGCTCAAGAAGCACGCGAAAAGCGGCGAGGAAATCTCCGGTGATGGCGTGCTGGAGATTCTCCAGGACGGCTTCGGCTTCCTGCGCTCCGCTGACGCTTCTTACCTGGCCGGCCCGGACGATATCTACGTCTCGCCTAGCCAGATTCGACGCTTCAACTTGCGCACCGGCGACACCATCGTCGGTAAAATCCGCCCGCCAAAAGAAGGCGAGCGTTACTTCGCACTGCTGAAAGTCGACACGATCAACTACGATCGTCCCGAGAACGCGAAAAACAAGATTCTCTTCGAGAACTTGACCCCGCTGTTCCCGACTGTACGCATGAAGATGGAAATCGGTAACGGTTCCACTGAAGACCTGACCGGTCGTGTGATCGACCTCTGCGCTCCGATCGGTAAAGGTCAGCGCGGTCTGATCGTTGCTCCGCCAAAAGCGGGCAAGACCATCATGCTGCAGAACATCGCGTCGAACATTTCGCGTAACAACCCTGAAGTGCACCTGATCGTTCTGCTGATCGACGAGCGCCCGGAAGAAGTAACCGAAATGCAGCGTACCGTGCGCGGCGAAGTGGTTGCCTCCACGTTCGACGAGCCGCCAACCCGCCACGTGCAGGTTGCTGAAATGGTGATCGAGAAGGCCAAGCGCCTGGTCGAGCACAAAAAGGACGTGGTGATCCTGCTCGACTCCATCACCCGTCTGGCCCGTGCCTACAACACCGTTATCCCGAGCTCCGGCAAGGTGCTGACCGGTGGTGTGGATGCTCACGCCCTTGAGAAGCCAAAGCGTTTCTTCGGTGCTGCGCGTAACATCGAAGAAGGCGGTTCGCTGACCATCATCGCTACCGCGCTGGTTGAAACCGGCTCGAAGATGGATGAAGTGATCTACGAAGAGTTCAAGGGCACCGGTAACATGGAACTGCCTCTGGACCGCAAGATCGCTGAAAAGCGCGTCTTCCCTGCGATCAACATCAACCGTTCCGGCACCCGCCGCGAAGAGTTGCTGACTGCAGACGACGAGTTGCAACGCATGTGGATCCTGCGCAAGCTGTTGCACCCGATGGACGAAGTAGCAGCCATCGAGTTCCTGGTCGACAAGTTGAAACAGACCAAGACCAACGATGAGTTCTTCCTGTCGATGAAACGCAAGTAATACGGTTTCTCGTACAAAAATAAGGCGCCCCGCGAGGGCGCCTTTTTTTTTACCAAAAATAAAAGGAAGGTTTGTGCTTAACTCCGGTCAATAAAAATAATCTATCGATGAGTTGCAAGCGTATATGACCTCTCTTGTTTATCGCAGGGACATTGATGGCCTGCGTGCTGTTGCCGTACTTGCCGTGGTGTTGTTTCATTTTGGAGTGCCGGGTTTTTCAGGCGGATTTGTTGGCGTTGATGTGTTCTTCGTCATTTCCGGTTATTTGATCACTTCAATCATCTGGCGCCAGCATCAGGCGGCGCGTTTCAGTTTTGTCGAGTTCTGGGCCCGTCGCGCACGGCGCATCCTGCCGGCCTTGTTCGTGATGATGGCTGCGGTGCTGGCCGTGGGCTGGTTCCTGATGGCGCCCAAGGACTACGAAGAGCTGGGTCGCTCGGTGCGTTACCAGGTGATGTTCGTGTCCAACCTGCTGTTTATGCGCCAGGAAGGTTATTTCGATGCTGCCAGTGACCTCAAACCGCTGCTCCACACCTGGTCGCTGGCGGTTGAAGAACAGTTTTATATTGTCTTTCCGTTACTGCTGACCCTGCTTTGCAGCCGGTTCAAGCACTGGCGGCTGGCGTTGTTCAGCCTGTTGCTGGTGTCGTTCGGGCTCAGCGTCTGGGCTGTGGCCCAGCATCCTGAAAAAGCGTTTTTCCTGTTGCCGATGCGGGCATGGGAGCTGTTGGCAGGTGCCATGCTGGCGATTGCGCCTGCCAGCCAGAAACGCCTGACCCCGGCGGCGGCGCAAGGCATCAGCCTGTTGGGCATGGGCCTGATTCTTGTTGCCGTGTTCGGTTATGACAACAGCACACCCTTCCCGGGTGCCGCAGCGTTGCTGCCCGTGCTGGGCGTGGTGGCCCTGATCTGGGCCAATGAGCATCAGAGCACCTGGGTCGGGCGCGTGTTGAGTACGCGGCTCATGGTCGGGCTCGGGCTGATTTCCTATTCCTGGTATTTGTGGCATTGGCCGGTTTTTGTGTTCGGCAGTTATGCCGGCGCGGATGAGTTCGGCCCTGCACTGACCGGCGCATTGATCGCGCTGACGCTGATCCTTGGCTATCTGTCCTGGCGCTTTGTCGAAACGCCGTTTCGTGAGCGTCGACTATTGGCTGGGCGTCGTCAGGTTCTCGTCGCGGCGGGTTTGGGCATTCTGGTATTGGGGATCGCCGGCCAGGCGCTGCGCTGGACCGATGGCCTGCCGTCGCGCTTGTCCGAGCAGGCGTTGCAATACGCACGGGCCAGCGAATGGCGACCTGAGCTGATGGCCTGCATCACCGATGACAAGAGCCCGGCCGACACGCCATTCTGCCGTTACGGCCAATCGCCCGCCGCGCCAGCTCAACTGCTGGTATGGGGCGACAGCCACGCCACGGCCCTGATCCCGGCACTGGACGACAGCGCCCGCCAGCATGGCGTCAATGTGATGCTGGCCAGTTCCGCCGGTTGCCTGCCACTTGAGGGGCTGGAGCACGGTACGCGGTGCGCCGAGTACAACCGTCGTGTCGAACGTACCCTGGCGACCGAGCCCGTGCGCGATATCCTGTTGGTGGCGCGCTGGAGCCTGTACTTGTATGGCGATGCCAAGGGCGATCACGGCCATGCGTTGCGCGATGGCAATGGTCACTATGACCGCGCGGTCGCCGAGCAACGGTTGGCCGATGGCTTGCGGGCGAGGGTCGAGCAATTGCGCAAGGCCGGGTACCGCGTATGGCTGATGAAGGAGGCGCCGTTGCAACCGTTCAATCCGCCGTACCGCCTGAGCCGCCTGGCGATGCTGCACCAGCCCACCGCCGATGTCGGCATGCCGGTCGAAGACCACCTCAGGCAAAAAGCGTTTATCAACCGGTTGTTTGCCGATATCGCGGCCGCTGATTCCCATGTACAGGTACTGGACCCGACCCCGCAGCTGTGCGATGCCTCGGGGTTGTGCCGGGCCGAACAGGACGGTCATTCGTTGTACACCGATGACAATCACCTGTCCGAAATCGGCGCTCGTCTGGTTCTACCGGCATTGGCCCCGCTGTTCGATGACCTGGCGTTGCGTGCTTCGGAGCAGGCCAATACCGCCCGCTGAGCAGCGATAAGCTGCCAGCGGCCGGCATAGCAGGTAGGATGTACGCCTATTTTAGGGGTGCCACCGTCAATGAAATTCAAGGATCTTCGGGATTTCGTGCAGCAGCTAGAGCAGCGCGGAGAATTGAAACGCATCCAGATTCCCGTTTCTCCAGTCCTGGAGATGACCGAAATCTGCGATCGCACGCTGCGAGCCAAAGGCCCGGCCTTGCTGTTCGAAAACCCGACTGGCCACACGATCCCGGTGCTCGGCAACTTGTTCGGCACGCCAGAGCGCGTGGCGATGGGCATGGGCGCCGAGTCTGTCAGCGAGCTGCGCGAAATCGGCAAGCTGCTGGCGTTCCTCAAGGAACCCGAGCCGCCTAAAGGTCTGAAAGATGCGTGGTCCAAGCTGCCGATCTTTCGCAAGATCATTGCTATGGCGCCGAAAGTCGTCAAGGACGCGGTGTGCCAGGAAGTGGTCATCGAGGGTGATGACGTCGACCTCGCCATGCTGCCAGTGCAGCATTGCTGGCCGGGCGACGTGGCGCCCCTGATTACCTGGGGCCTGACCGTGACCAAGGGGCCGAACAAAGACCGTCAGAACCTCGGTATTTATCGTCAGCAGGTGATTGGCCGCAACAAGGTCATCATGCGCTGGTTGAGCCACCGTGGCGGCGCGCTGGACTACCGTGACTGGTGCGAAAAACACCCCGGCCAGCCATTCCCGGTGTCCGTGGCCCTGGGTGCAGACCCGGCGACCATCCTTGGCGCCGTTACCCCGGTGCCCGACAGCCTGTCCGAGTACGCCTTTGCCGGCCTGCTGCGGGGCAATCGCACCGAACTGGTGAAGTGCCGCGGCAATGACCTGCAAGTGCCAGCCACTGCCGAAATCATCCTCGAGGGTGTGATTCACCCCGGCGAGATGGCCCCCGAAGGCCCCTATGGCGACCACACCGGTTACTACAACGAAGTGGACAGCTTCCCGGTGTTTACCGTCGAGCGCATCACCCATCGGATCAAACCGATTTATCACAGCACCTACACCGGCCGTCCACCGGATGAGCCAGCGATTCTGGGCGTGGCGCTCAACGAAGTGTTTGTACCGATCCTGCAAAAGCAGTTCCCGGAAATCACCGACTTCTACCTGCCGCCCGAAGGCTGCTCATACCGCATGGCCATCGTGACCATGAAAAAGCAGTACCCGGGGCACGCCAAGCGCGTAATGCTGGGTGTGTGGTCGTTTTTGCGCCAGTTCATGTACACCAAGTTCGTTATTGTGACCGACGACGACATCAATGCCCGTGACTGGAACGATGTGATCTGGGCCATTACCACGCGCATGGACCCCAAGCGCGACACGGTAATGATCGACAACACGCCCATCGACTACCTCGACTTTGCCTCGCCGGTTTCCGGCCTGGGGTCGAAGATGGGCCTGGATGCGACCAACAAATGGCCGGGTGAAACCACCCGTGAATGGGGTCGGGTTATCGTCAAGGATGAGGCGGTCACTCGCCGGGTCGATGACATCTGGAATCAATTAGGAATAGATTGATGCGTGTAACCTTGCAGCCTTCAGGTGCGGTGCTGGAAACCTTGCCTGGCGAGCGGATTCTCGATGCGGCGCAGCGCCTGGGCTATGAATGCCCGCAAAGCTGTCGCAATGGTAATTGCCACGTGTGTGCGGCCTTGCTGGTTGAAGGCCAGGTGGAGCAGGCGGGTGACGTGCGTGATCATGGCGAGTTCTATACCTGCCTGGCGGCCCCCCTTGAAGACTGCGTGGTGTTGTGGGATGGCGTGCTTGCGTTGGGAGAATTACCGGTGCGTAGCCTGGCCTGTCAGTTGACCGAATGCGTCGATATGGGTGGCGATGTGTGGCGCGTGCGCTTGCGTGCGCCTGCAGGCAAGCCGCCGCGTTATCACGCCGGGCAGTATGTGATGCTGGAGCGTGAAAACGGCGACAAGTCGGCGTTTTCCCTGGCCAGTGCTCCGCATTCCGGGCGCGACCTTGAGTTGCATGTGCTGGTGCGCGAAGACAGCGCCCGCAACTTGATCGAGCAGTTGCAGCGCAACAAGATGGTTCGCCTTGAGCTGCCTTTCGGTGATACGCACTTGTCCGAACTGCCGGACGGGCCGCTGGTGTTGATCGCGGCGGGCACCGGTATGGCGCAAATGCACAGCCTGATCGAGCATTGCCGGGCCAAGGGTTTCAAGCACCCGGTGCATCTGTATTGGGGCGTGCGTCGGCCTGAAGACTTCTACACCTTGGACGAATGGGCCGAATGGGAGAAAACCCCCAATCTGTTCCTGCACAAGGTGGTGAGTGATTTGTGTGGCTGGGAAGGGCGCTGCGGCATGCTGCATGAGGCCGTCTGTGAAGACATCAGCGACCTGGGCAGTGTGCATGTGTATGCCAGTGGCTCGCCGGCGATGATCTACGGCACGCTGGACGCGCTGGTGGCTGCCGGCATGGACGCGCACCAGATGCGCGCCGATGTGTTTGCCTATTGCCCACGGGGTTGAATGTGTGGGAGCGGGCTTGCTCGCGATGCAAGCGACGCGATGTAACTGTTACACCGCGTTGAAACTATCGCGGGCAAGCCCGCTCCCACAGCGACCAGTTGAGCCCTGGCCTTAAAATCGCAGGCCTGTGGTGATCATTGCCGCATTGAAGCCGAGCAACACCAGCTCGGCGGCGACCGGGCCGTAATACGTGCCGACCGAGGGGATGATCACTGGGGCCACGCCGAAGCGGTTGAGCGGGATCTTGTCCTGGTAGTCACCGTGGTAACCCTCCAGCAGGCCGCCTGTCAGCTTCAGATACACCGGGTAAGTGTCGCTATCAAAGCGTTTGCCCGCGTAGGCGTAATACGACCGCTGGCGGAACGAGTTGCGAAAGGTCGCCGCGCCGAACAACCAGTTTGAAGCGTCATGGCGCTCAATACCGATCAGGTCCTGATTGTTGTTGTGCTCAGGGTCGGGGGAGAAGTGCCGGGTATAGACACTGGTTTGCACATACCAGAACCCGTCGTCTTTTTGCTGCGTGCCGTCTTGTGCCAATGCTGAACTGGTATAGGCCAGGATCAACAGGTAGCAAATCCCAATGTATTTCATTCAACAACCTCGTTGGGTGTGCGCCTGCGGCTGGCAACTATAAAGGGGGCGCTTGAACATTCCCTGAACGAAGCGGGTTTAAGCGCAATTGCATCATTTCGCCATCGAACCATACGTCTTGCGGCGCGGGCCATAGACTATTGGGTGCTATAAGATTCATGTCGTTATTTTGTTTACCACATGTAATGCCTGTAGGACCCAATGCCACCTGCACTGACTACGCGTGAATCTGTCTGCCTGAATCTGGATTATCCGCCGCGACTCGATCTCGGGGCGCCGTTGACCCCGGAACAACTGCTCACCTCCCTGCACAGCACTATGGCGCGCCATCAAGGCGGGCCGGTGTGGCTATTTGCCTATGGTTCATTGATCTGGCGCCCGGAATGCGCGGCGGTTGAGCGTGTGCGTGGACGGGTGCATGGTTACCATCGCGGGCTGTATCTGTGGTCCCACGAGCATCGTGGCACGCCGCAATGGCCAGGGCTGGTGTTTGGCCTGGATCGTGGCGGCTCGTGCAGTGGCTTTGCCTACCGCTTGCCGGAAGACAACCTCGATGCTGCGCTGCACGCCCTGTGGCTGCGGGAGATGCCGGTGCCCTCGTATCGGCCGCACTGGCTCACCTGCCGACTGGAAGATGGCAGCCAGGTACAAGCCCTGGGCTTTGTGCTGGAGCGGCATTTGCCCAGCTATGCGGGCAACCTGCCAGATGGCGTGTTGAGCCAGGTACTGGCCAACGCCAGCGGCCGCTACGGCACCACTCGCGATTATGTTGAACAGACCGTGAGCGCTTTGCGCAGCCACGCCATGCCGGATCGTAACCTGGAGGCACGGCTCAAGCGTTGCGGGCCCTGCAAACCGACGACTTAAAGAGCGCGCTGGCCGTTGAATCGGAGCCATCCCACGAAAGGATCGGAGCCTGTGAACTGAGATATCGCGGGGCATACTCATAGTATTTGCCCTTTGCGCCCTTGTCGGCGCGGGGGGAAGACGATGAATCATCTGGTCTGGCTTGTGGTGATGTTGATGGCGTCCGTTGCGCAAGCGCAGGCGCCAACGGCCGATATCAGCGGCGCAACCTGTCTCAAATTGAACCGGGAAATCACCCGTCATATACGTCGCGGCGTCGACTTGCCCCTGGTTGAACTGACGTTGTTCAGGCAAACCCGCCATCGACTGATCGAGGAATATGAGGCAGGGCAGTATCCTCTCGAATTGTTGGCAACAGCTTTGTACGAACTGGCGCGGGACACCGTGAAGGTGGTTGAAGCCTGCCGGCGCAAGCCCAGTCGCAAGTTTGTCGAGATGTTGCCCGAGAGCGTCCAGGCGCTATTGGCACCCAGGGAGCGTTGAGTCAGCAGGCTACGGCTTTGCCGGGATTGGCCGATAAAGGTGGAAAGGCCCGGGTATGCTTGCCCGCCAAACTGTAAAAAAGGAGTGAATTGTGAAAGCGTGGATCATGTTGATGCTGGCCTTGACCTTGCCGATGGCGGCGGTCGGGGAAGAGGCGCAGGAAGGCGGCGACAAGGTCAGCTACATCAGCCTGAGCCCGCCATTTGTGGGTAACTACGGCCTGGACGGCAGTGCCCGGCTCAAGGTGTACAAGGCTGATATTTCCTTGCGCGTGACGGGCGCCGATGCGGCCAAGGCGGTTAAAACCAATGACGCCTTGATCCGTAATCAGTTGGTGGGGCTGTTTACCCAGCAGACCAGCGAAACCCTGGGCAGTGTTGAAGCCAAGGAGAAGCTGCGCCAGGAAGCCTTGAAACAAATCCAGCAGGTCATGACTGCCGAAACTGGCAAACCGATGGTGGACGACCTGCTGTTCAACAACTTGATTGTTCAGTAAAGACGCAGATACCGGCCTGGCTTTTGTGTGGGAGCGGGCTTGCTCGCGATAGTTTCACCTCGACCTGTCTGACGTATCGAGGCGCTTGCATCGCGAGCAAGCCCGCTCCCACATAACCCGTGCCCGGGCTTACGACGCCAGACTCTTGCGAAACCGTGCCAGGGCAATGGCGAAGAACACCAGGCCAATACCTGTCAGGGCCAGCAAGTCCGGCCACACCACGCTCACCCCCGCTCCGCGGAACAGGATCGCCGCGCTCAGGCTGACAAAGTGGGTCGACGGCGAGCATTGCATCACCCATTGCAGCCACACCGGCATGCTGTCCAGCGGCGTGCTGCCGCCCGAGAGCAAAAGCATCGGGATGATTACCGGGATGGCCAGCAAACCGAACTGCGGTGTTGAGCGCGCCAGGGTCGCAAGGAAGATCCCCAGCGCGGTACTGGCAAACAGGTACAGCGCGGTGACCAGCAGAAACAGGGTCAACGACCCCGCCAGTGGCACGCCCAGCGCCCATTTGACGATGACTTCCAGCGACACCCAAGTGCACAGCACCACCACCAGCATGTTGCTCCAGATTTTTGCCAACATGATTTCCAGCGCCGTCAGCGGCAGCACCAGCAAATGGTCGAGCGTGCCGTGCTCGCGCTCGCGCAGCAACGCGGTGCCTGTCAGCACAATGGCCAGAATGGTGATGTTGTTGACGATCTGGATGACGGCCAAAAACCAGCCGCCTTCCAGGTTGGCGTTGAACAACGCGCGGCTGGAAATCAGTGCCGGGCTTTTTGCCGCCGCGTCACCCTGGCCGGCATAGTTGAGCAGTTCGCGCTGGAAAATCTGCCCGATATAGCCCGCCCCCATAAATGCCTGGCTCATCGCGGTGGCATCGACGTTGACCTGCAGGCCGGGTTGGCGGCCTGCCAGCAAGTCGGCCTGGAAGTTGGCTGGCACATTGATCACAAAGGTGTACTGGCCGTTATCCATCGCTTGATCGAGCTGGTCATAAGGCAAGGCTTGTGGCGCTTTGAACTCCGGGGGCAGCAGCGATTCGCCGAGTTTGCGTGACAGGGGGCTGTGGTCTTCATCAATGATGGCAACGCTGGCGTTGTGCACACCGATGATCGAGCTCGACGCCGGCATATAAATCGCCACCGTAAAGGCATAGAGCAAAAACAGCAGCAGCACGCTGTCATGTCGCAGGCTGGTGAGTTCTTTAAGGCCTAGGCGCAGGATGTGCGAGAGCTTGTGCATCAAACCTCCTGCTTCTTGAGCATGATCAGGCTCAGCCCGGTAAACGCGACAAAAAAGCCGAACAGCGCCAGGCATTGCGGCCACAACTGGCGCAGGTCCAGCGCTTTGGTGAAGGTGCCCACTGCGATATCGAGGAAGTGCCCGGCCGGGAACAGCATGCCCATCACTGCCGAAGCACCTTCCAGCGAGGAGCGCGGCACCAGCAGGCCGGAAAACTGAATAGTCGGCAGGCTGGTGATGATCATGGTGCCCAGGATGGCGGCGATCTGGGTGCGGGTGAAGGCGGAAATCAGCAGGCCCATGCTGGTGGTCGACAGCACATACAACAGCCCGCCCAGCGCCAGGGTCAAGCCGCTGCCCTTGAACGGTACGCCAAACAGCCAGCGGTTCATGGCCACCAGCAAGGCCAGGTTGACCAGGCTTACCGCCAGGTACGGTGCCTGTTTGCCCAGCAGGAATTCGAGACGTGTCAGTGGTGTGGCGTAAAAATTGGTGATGGAGCCCAGTTCTTTTTCACGCACGATGCCCAGCGCGGTCAGCATGGCCGGGATAAACGCCAGGATCAGCGCCATGACGCCGGGACCGATGGCATTGACGCTGATGACATCCTGGTTGTAGCGAAAGCGGGTTTCCAGCTTGACTGCGGCTTGCCGGTTTTGCGCCTGACTGCTCAAGGTGGCCAGTTGCTCCAGGTTGGCCTGATGCACGGCCTGCACATAGCTGCGGCTGGTTTCGGCGCGAAACGGCATGCCACCATCGAGCCATGCGGCAACTGTCGGCTGGCGCCCGGCATACAAGTCGCGGCCAAACCCCGGGGGAATTTCCAGGGCGATTTTTATTTCCGAGCGTTGCAGACGCTTGTGCAATTCTTCGGCACTGCGGATCGGTGTGTGCTCTTCGAAATAGCGGGAACCGCGGAATGCTTCGAGATAGGCGCGGCTTTGCGGGCTTTGGTCCTGGTCGTAGACCGCGAAGGCGAGGTTTTCCACGTCCAGGGAAATGCCGTAGCCAAAAATCACCATCATGAACAGCGCGCCCAGCAAGGCAAAGGCCATGCGCACCTTGTCGCGCAGTAATTCCTTGGATTCGCGGCTGGCCACGGCAATCAGCCGGGTCAGGCTGAAACCCCTTTTGCTGACCGGTGGCGGCGCATTGACCGCAGGCTGCGCAGCCGAGGCGGCGCTGGCATCCTGATCGTTCTGGGCCTGCTCCAGGCAGGTGACAAACGCTGCTTCCAGGGTGTCACCGTGGAATTGCTGTTGCAGCGCATCGGGTGTATCGCAGGCCAGCACCTTGCCCGCATGCATCAACGAAATACGGTCGCAGCGCTGGGCTTCGTTCATAAAGTGGGTGGACAGGAAGATGGTCACCCCCTGCTCGCGGGACAGCTCGATCAGCAGGCGCCAGAAGTCATCGCGGGCGGCCGGGTCGACGCCCGAAGTGGGCTCGTCGAGGATCAGCACTTCGGGGCGATGCAGCACGGCCACCGCCAGCGACAGGCGCTGGCGCAGGCCCAGGGGCAGTTCGCCGGACTGTTGTGTGGCCACGTCCCCAAGATCGAAGCGCTCGATCAACTCTTCGATGCGCGGCTCGCTTTCGGCCTTGGGCAAATCGAACAGTTGCGCGTGCAGCACCAGGTTTTGCCGCACACTCAACTCGCCGTACAACGAAAAGCTCTGCGACATGAAACCCACGCGCTTGCGGGTGGCCAGGTCCTTGGCATTTACCGGGTTGCCCAGCAGTTTGGCGCTGCCTTCGGTGGCGGGCATCAGCCCGGTGAGGACCTTCATGGTGGTGGTCTTGCCGCAGCCGTTGGAGCCCAGAAAACCGAAAATCTCGCCCCGGCCAATGGCAAAGCTGACTTTGTTCACCGCGGTAAAGTCGCCGAATCTGAGCGTCAGGTCGTGGGCTTCAATGGCGATATCACTGTTGTCGCTGGTGCGCGGCGGAATCACCAGTGGCTCGCTGCTGTGGCCGCTGTCGCCCTGATAGTGGGTGAAGGCCTCGTCGAGCTTGCCGGTGGTGGTGACCGCCGCCAGTTCCTGGCTCAGGCCGGTGGCAATCAACTTGCCGCGATCCAGCATCAGGCAGTGTTCGAACTGCTCGGCCTCTTCCATATAGGCCGTCGCCACCAGCAGCGTCAGTTGCGGGCGCTGGCTGCGTACATCCTCTACCAGTTCCCAGAAGCGTCGACGTGACAACGGGTCGACACCTGTGGTGGGTTCGTCGAGGATCAGCAGGTCGGGCTCGTGAATCAACGCGCAGCACAGCCCGAGTTTTTGCTTCATGCCGCCTGACAGCTTGCCCGCCGGGCGCTCGGCAAACCGCTCAAGGTCGGTGGCCTTGAGCAGTTCGGCCATGCGTTGCTCGCAGTCGTCTTTCGACAAGCCAAACAGGGTGCCAAAAAAGCGGATGTTTTCGCTGATCGACAGTTCCGGGTAAAGGTTGCCGCCCAGGCCTTGGGGCATAAACGCAATCAGCGGGTACAGGGTGTTGCGATGCCGGCGGTTATCAATCGGGCCGCCGAGCACCTCAAGGGTGCCCTCCTGGAGCTTCTTGACCCCGGCAATCAGCCCCAGCAGGCTCGACTTGCCCGCGCCATCAGGCCCGATAAGCCCGCAGCGCGTGCCCTTGGGCAGGCGGAACGTGATGTCCAGCAGTGCCTGCTGGTTACCGTACCTGTGGCTGATGCCACTGGCGTTTAGCGCCAGATCGCTCATTGCAGATTAGCCGGCCACGGTACATCGGCGGTTCGTACATAACCGGCGCCCGGCATGCCCGGTTTGGCCTGTGGTACGGCGCCTGGGTCGGTAAGGCGCAGTTTTACCCGGAACACCAGTTTTTGCCGCTCGTCGCGGGTTTCAACTTCTTTGGGAGTGAACTGGGATTTGGCTGCAACAAAGGTGATTTTGGCTGGCAGTGCCCGGTCGGGCAGGGCGTCGAGCACGATGCGGGCTTCAGAGCCCACGGTCAATTTGCCGACCACCGAAGCGGGCATGTACAGGTTCATGTACTGATCGCTCGGGTCGATCATCATAAATACCCGTCCGCCCGAACCGAGGACTTCACCGGGCTCGGCCAGGCGCAGCTGGATCACGCCGTTGATGGGCGCGCGCAGGCTGCTGTCGTCAATTTCGCTGGTCAGCTGTGCGACCTGGGCCTGGGATGAGCCGATCGCGGCCTTGGCGGCGGCGACCTGGGCCTGGGCGGCGACGACTGCGGCGTTACTGGTGTCGAATCGGGCTTGTTGCTGGTCCAGTTGCTGGCCGCTGGCAAAACCGCGCTTGGCCAGTTGGCGAAAACGCGTGAGCTCCTGGCTGGCCAGCAGCTTCTCGCTCTGGCGCAGTTGCACGTTGGCTTCGTTGGCGGCCAGGGTCTGGCGGGCGCGCAGCACTTCGGCTTCGGCTTGCGCGCGGCTGGCCTCCAGGGTGCGGGTGTCCATGCGGGCCAGCAATTGGCCCTGGGTGACGCGATCACCTTCATCGACCAGTACTTCGGCCAGGCGCCCGGGTATTTTGGCTGCGATTTGTACTTCCGTGGCTTCGAGCCGACCGTTGCCCATGCTGATGCCTTTAGGGAGGCGGTCGTGCTGGGATTTCCAATAACCGAACCCGCCTGCTGCAATCAGCAAGACAGCCAAAGGGATAACGAAATAATGGGAAATACGGTGGTTGCTAGACATGCCGACATCCTGTGTCACAGAGCGCTCTAGTTTGACGGTTTCAAGGCGGTTGCGACTTGATGCCAGTCAAAGGAAGTCCAGAGCGTAGACGCTAAAAGCGGATGCTGCTTGTCAGGTGAGAGCGGGAGTGTTGTGGGAGCGGGCTTGCTCGCGATTCAGGCGGTGATGTCTGACAGGTAAACCACAGCGATCCCATCGCGAGCAAGCCCGCTCCCACACTAAGCCCGCTCCCACAGCGATCCGCTTTACAGCAACCCCATCACCACGGCCCATTGCTCATCGGTCACGGGCATCACCGAAAGGCGGCTGCCTTTTTGCACCAGCGGCATTTCGGCCAGGGCGGTTTGCTGCTTGAGGTAGTCGAGCTTGATCACCCTGGGGAACGTCTGCTCATGGGCCACCTGCAGCGCACTCCACGGGTTTTTTTCCGCACTGGCCTTGGGGTCGAAGTAATGGCTTTCTGGGTCCAGTGCGGTCGGGTCGGGGTAAGCGGCTTCAACGATTCGGCCTACCCCGGCAATACCCGGTTCGGGGCAGCTGGAGTGGTAGAAAAAAAACAGGTCACCCACCGTCATCGCCCGCATGAAATTGCGCGCCTGATAGTTACGCACACCGTCCCAGCGCGCTTCACCGAGCTTTTGCAAATCCTTGATCGAGAACTCGTCAGGCTCGGATTTCATCAACCAATAGGCCATTTTTCACTCCAGAAACATACTGTGGTTAATTTGCCCGACTATATTTAACTAAACCGACAGTCGGTTGACGCCAGCGTTTGCGTGTGTCTTCGTGTTGCCGCAAAATGCCCGCCTTTTAAGCTTGACGCTGCTGCACGGCCTATAACAAAAACCGTCGCTGACATCGTGTTGATTTGCCTTAAGGAGGGCAATCGATGAAACGCAAACCGGATTTACTGTGGATGCTGGTTATTTTGTTCGGTTTGGGTGTGGTTACAACGGGCTATGCGCAAAGTTTGTGGTCGAATTCGAGCGACGCGCCGATTGAACTGGCGCAACAGCAAGTACAACCTTTCAAACGCTAAACCTTGATGGATGGCCTGTCAGTGGGCGATGTACCACTGCCTGTCCGAGACCGTGCCCTGTAAAGGGACATCCCAACTGGCCTGGGCCAGGCTCTCTACCTTCTGACATTCGTGGGCCAGCCCTACCAGCGTCGGCTTGCGCCAGCATTGGCGTCTGGCCTGATACGCCAGGCTGCGGTCATAAAAGCCGCCGCCCATGCCCAGTCGCCCACCCATAGTATCGAACCCCACCAGTGGCAGCAGCACCAGGTCCAGTGCCCAGACCTTGCGCTGGCGTGCGCGGTTGATGTGGGGTTCGAGAATGCGAAAACGGTTGGGGCGCAGCGTTTCGCCGGGGGCAATGCGTTGAAACACCATTTTGGTTTTTGGCCACGCACTGAGCACCGGCAGGTAGGTGATCTTGCCCCGGCGCTGGGCTTCACGCAGCAGCAGGCGCGGATCGATTTCACCGTCAGTGGGCAGGTACAGGGCGATGTGTTTGGCGCGGCGAAACAGCGGGTGTTGCGCCAGTTGCCGGTACAGGCCACGGGCGGCCTGGCGTTGCTCGCAGGGCGACAGGTCGCGGCGGGCTTTGCGCAGCATTCGGCGAAGTTGCGGGCGGGTAGGCGTCGCAGGTTCGTTCATATGGCGTGCTGTTCAGGATCGAGGCACCGGGTGGTGGCTCGTGCAAGCCAATGCCAGCGGGTTGCTGGCATTGCGCTCGGAAATCAGGCTCCCCGACGTACCGCTGTCGGCTTGGCCCTTGAACCCGAAAGTTCAAGGTGGAAGTTGCAGTAGACCTTAAGGCTTTCCGTCTAGCGGACATGCACACCGGCCCAACGTGCAAGCTCCAGGGTAGTGCGAATCGGCTCAGGGACATCGCTAACTGGCGAATACTCCAGGGAGTGGCGCGAGTATACCCCAAAGTAACGTCTTGAATCAGCTTTGGCGTTCGTTCGGATCAGTGGCCAACACCAGGTCAACGCGATCCAGCAGGTCGCGCACCTGTTCGCGGGTGGAGCTGCTGGTCTGAACTTCGGCGACTTCCTGTTTGTGCAACAGATCGTGGGTGATATTCAGCGCGGCCATCACGGCGATACGGTCGGCGCCAATGACTTTGCCACTGCTGCGGATTTCACGCATTTTGCCGTCCAGGTAGCGGGCGGCGCTCACCAGGTTGCTGCGTTCTTCCTGGGGGCACATGATCGAATACTCTTTGTCGAGAATGTGCACGGTGACGCTACTGCTTGAACTCATGAGTCTTGCTCCAGGGCTTTGAGGCGCGAAATCATCGATTCCACCTTGTTCCGGGCGATTTCGTTTTTTTCAATGAGGTGCGCGCGTTCCTCGCGCCAAGTCTTTTCCTGAGCAATTAAGAGTGCGTTTTGCCGGTTAAGTTGCTCAACCCGGGCAATCAGCAGCTCGAGTCTGGCCATCAGTGCATGCAGGTCGGTGTCTTCCATTGTGTCCTACTGTGAATTTTCTGATGGATGGGGACTGACGCCTCGATGGTCTGGCACGTCTGCCGATGCTAGGATACAAGCCCTCCATTCTAGACATAGCGCCGCTTGGCGCCTAGCTGACCATGCCTATTCAGAATTCCCCGTATCAAGCCTTTGTAACCCTGCTGACCGCCAACGGCCATTCCGTCTCGCCTGCCGAACTGCATGGCCACCTGCTGGGTCGCAGCTGTGCCGGTTCCGGTTTCGATGCTGACGCCTGGCTGGTCGAAGCCGCCGAGCTGTTGGCAGGCGAGCCACAAGACAACGTACGCAATGCCTTGATCGGATTGCAAGAGATGGTCAAGGGTGAACTGACCAGCGACGACATGACCGTGGTGCTGTTGCTGCCCACCGACGACGCGCCGTTGACCGAGCGTGCCGCAGCCCTGGGCCAGTGGTGCCAGGGGTTCCTGTCCGGTTTCGGCCTGACCCGTCGCGCCTATTCGTTGAGCGATGAAGCCAACGAAGTGCTGCGTGACCTGGCGGCCATTGCCCAGGTGCAAGATGCTCTGGAAGAGTCCGAAGACGGCGAAAGCGACTATATGGAAGTGATGGAATACCTGCGCGTCGCGCCGCTGTTGCTGTTCACCGAAACCAAAAAAACCGCTGAAGCCGCGCCCGCCAAGCCTTCGCTGCACTGATTGAACGACAAGAGGGAAACCGTCTGCCCATGATCCATATCCCGAAATCGGAATACGCACGTCGCCGCAAGGCACTCATGGCGCAGATGGAGCCCAACAGCATTGCGATCCTCCCCGCAGCGGCGGTGGCCATTCGCAATCGCGATGTCGAACATGTTTACCGCCAGGACAGCAATTTCCAGTACCTGAGCGGCTTTCCCGAGCCTGCGGCGGTGATTGTCCTGATCCCGGGCCGGGTTCATGGCGAGTACGTGCTGTTTTGCCGCGAACGCAATGCCGAGCGCGAATTGTGGGACGGCAAGCGGGCCGGGCAAGAGGGCGCGATCCGCGACTTCGGCGCCGACGACGCGTTCCCGATCACCGATATCGACGACATCCTGCCGGGGCTGATTGAAGGCCGCAGCCGGGTGTACTCGGCGATGGGCGGCAACCCTGAATTCGACCGCAACCTCATGGAGTGGATCAATGCGATCCGCTCCAAGGCCAACCTCGGCGCCCAGCCGCCCAACGAATTCGTTGCTCTGGATCATCTGCTGCACGACATGCGCCTGTATAAATCGGCGGCAGAACTCAAGGTCATGCGCCATGCGGCGCAAATTTCGGCTCGCGCCCATGTGCGTGCCATGCAGGCCAGCCGCGCCGGTTTGCATGAGTACAGCCTGGAGGCCGAGCTGGATTACGAATTTCGTAAAAGCGGGGCAAAAATGCCAGCCTATGGCTCGATCGTCGCTTCTGGCGATAACAGCTGCATCCTGCATTACCAGGAGAACGACGCGCAGCTCAAAAGCGGCGACCTGGTATTGATTGATGCCGGCTGCGAGATCGACTGCTACGCCAGCGATATCAGCCGTACGTTTCCGGTCAACGGCCGGTTCTCGCCGGAGCAGAAAGCGATCTATGAGCTGGTGCTGGCGGCGCAGGAAGCGGCATTTGCCGAGATCGGTCCCGACAAGCACTGGAACCAGGCCCATGAAGCCACTGTGCGGGTGATTACCGCCGGACTGGTGGCGCTGGGGCTGTTGCAGGGCGACGTTGACGAACTGATCGCCAGTGAAGCCTATAAACCGTTTTATATGCACCGCGCCGGCCACTGGTTGGGGCTCGATGTGCATGATGTGGGCGAATACAAGGTCGGCGGCGAGTGGCGTGTGCTGGAAGCGGGCATGACCCTGACCGTCGAACCGGGTATCTACATCAGCCCCAATAACCTGGATGTCGCCAAAAAATGGCGCGGCATTGGCGTGCGCATCGAGGACGACGTGGTGGTCACCAAACACGGCTGTGAAATCCTGACCGGCGATGTGCCAAAAACCGTCGCCGAGATTGAAGCATTGATGGCGGGCGCGGCATGAGTCGGGTCAATCTGGCCATTATCGGTGGCGGCCTGGTAGGCGCGAGCCTGGCGCTGGCGTTGCAGGCCGGGGCCAAGGCCCGTGGCTGGAAGATCGTGCTGATCGAACCGTTCGCCCCCGGCAACAGCTACCAGCCCAGCTACGACGCCCGCTCCTCGGCGCTCAGCTATGGCGCGCGGATCATCTACGAGCGCCTGGGCCTGTGGCCGTCGATTGCCGAGCGCGGCGAGCCGATCAAGGACATTCATGTGTCAGACCGCGGGCGCTTCTCGACGGCGCGGCTGTCGGCCAGCGAAGAAGGCGTGCCAGCGCTGGGTTATGTGGTCGAGAATGCCTGGCTGGGCCAGTGCCTGTGGAAAAGCCTGGACCCGGACGTGATCAGCTGGCGTTGCCCGGCCGAAGTTATCCACATGCAACCGCTGGAAGACGGCTATCGCCTGACCCTTAACGATGAAACCACCCTGGACTGCGACCTTGCCGTCCTGGCCGATGGCGGGCGTTCGGGCTTGCGCGAGAAGCTGGGCATCCATGTGCGTCAGCAGCCGTACAACCAGAGCGCGCTGATTGCCAATATCACCCCGAGCCAGCCCCACGCGGGCATGGCGTTCGAGCGTTTCACCGACGAAGGCCCGATGGCCTTGCTGCCGTTGCCTGACAACCGCTGCGCCCTGGTGTGGACCCGTCTGGGGATGGACGCGCAGCGCCTGGCGGCCCTGGACGAGCGCAGCTTTTTGAGCGAGCTACAGGGCGTATTCGGCTATCGTCTGGGCACTCTCAAACAAGTGGGTGCGCGGCATCTGTACCCCCTGACCCTGATTGAAGCGCAAGAGCAGGTACGCCCGCATCTGGCGGTGCTGGGCAATGCCGCCCACAGCCTGCATCCGATTGCGGGGCAGGGCTTCAACCTGTCCCTGCGTGATGCCCAGGCGCTGGCCGACGCCTTGTTGGCCAGTGACAAGAACCCGGGTGATTTCGCGACCCTGTTGAGTTATCAACAGGCGCAACAACTCGACCAGCAATTGACCATTGGTTTTTCGGACAAGGTGACGCGGGTATTTGGCAGCGAGCAGCCACTGGTCTCGTTTGGTCGAAACCTGGGCCTGCTCGGCCTCGATCTGCTGCCCCCGGCCAAGCGCTGGTTTGCTCGCCAGGCGATGGGCCTGGGCACCCGCGCAGACAGTTGATGACGAGCGGGGCGAACGCGCCCCGTGTCGATCCATTTTTTCAGGTGCGGCGTACGCCGCTAGCGAGACAGGCTTAAAGCATGGAAATGCGCGCAGATCTGCTGATTGTTGGGGCCGGAATGGTCGGAAGCGCACTGGCGCTGGCGCTCAAGGACAGCGGGCTGAAAATCCTGCTGCTCGACGGCGGCCCGCTGAGCGTCAAGCCCTTTGCTGCCCAAGCGCCCTTCGAACCCCGGGTCAGTGCCCTGTCGGCGGCCAGCCAGCGCATCTTGCAGCGCCTTGGCGCCTGGGACGGCATCACCCGCCGCCGCGCCAGCCCGTATTCCCACATGCACGTGTGGGATGGCAGCGGCACCGGGCAGATCCACTTTTCGGCGGCCAGCGTGCATGCCGACGTGCTGGGGCATATCGTCGAAAACCGCGTGGTGCAGGACGCCCTGCTGGAGTGCCTGCAGGGCAGCTCTATCGAGATGCTGGCCAATGCGCGCATGGAGCAGATGCGCCGCTCTGGCGACGACTGGCTGCTGACCCTTGCCGATGGCCGCACCTTGCGGGCGCCGCTGGTGATTGCTGCCGATGGGGCGAACTCGGCTGTGCGCCGCCTGACCGGCTGTGAGACCCGCGAGTGGGATTACCAGCACCACGCCATCGTCACCAGCGTGCGATGCGCCGAGCCGCACCAGCAGACGGCCTGGCAGCGTTTTACCGATCACGGCCCGCTGGCGTTTTTGCCGCTGGAACGTGACGGTCAGCAGGACTGGTGCTCGATTGTCTGGTCGATCACCCCCGAACAAGCCCAATACCTGATGACGCTGGACGACGCAGCGTTCTGCCGCGAGCTGGAGCTGGCTTTTGAAGGCCGGCTGGGCAGCGTGTTGAATGCCGACCCACGGGTATGTGTGCCACTGCGTCAGCGTCATGCCAAACGCTATGTGGCCGAAGGCCTGGCGCTGATCGGTGATGCGGCGCACACCATCCACCCGCTGGCCGGGCAGGGCGTGAACCTGGGCTTCCTGGACGCGGCGGTGCTGGCGCATGTGCTGCTGCATGCGGTTGACCGTGGCGAGCGTTTGGCTGATGTGCGTGTGCTAAGCCGGTTCGAACGTCGACGCATGCCGCATAACCTGGCGTTGATGGCGGCGATGGAAGGCTTTGAGCGGTTGTTCCAGGCGGACTCGCTGACCGCCCGGTTGCTGCGCAATACCGGTTTGAAATGGGTGAATAAAATGCCCGAGGCCAAGGCCTTGTTTGTGCGTCAGGCACTGGGCCTGAGTGGTGACCTGCCGCCGCTGGCCAAACCCTGATTGATGCCTTTGATCTTGTAGCAGCTGCCGAAGGCTGCGTTCGGCGGCGAAGCCGTCGTAGAGTCAGTGTTCACCGTGAGCCTGACACACCGCAGACTTCGCGCTTGCGACGGCTTCGCCGCCGAACGCAGCCTGCGGCAGCTGCTACGAGTACTTAGCAACATCTGGTAACGGCTCCGCTTCGAGTTAGGTTGAGATGGGAAATGTGATTCACTACCATTTACGCCCGATTCGCATCAAGAGAGACCGCCCTCCATGTTGGCACCCAAGCGTCTACTGACTGCCCTGGCCCTTACCGTATTTGCGAGCAGCGTTTCTGCCGCCGATGAAGTGGTGGTTTATTCTTCGCGTATCGACGAGCTGATCAAACCGGTATTTGACGCGTACACCGCCAAAACCGGGGTCAAGATCAAGTTCATCACCGACAAGGAAGCGCCGCTGATGCAGCGCATCAAGGCAGAAGGCCAGAACGCCACCGCCGACCTGTTGCTCACCGTGGACGCCGGTAACCTGTGGCAAGCCGAGCAAATGGGCATCCTGCAGCCGTTCACGTCCGAGGTGATCGACAAGAACATCCCGCCGCAATATCGCTCCTCCAGCCATGAATGGACGGGCCTGAGCCTGCGGGCACGGACCATCGCCTATTCGACCGACCGGGTTAAACCTGAAGAACTGTCGACCTACGAGGCGTTGGCCGACAAGAACTGGGAAGGCCGCCTGTGCCTGCGCACCGCCAAGAAGGTGTACAACCAGTCGTTGACCGCCACCATGATCGAAGTGAACGGCCCGGAAAAAACCGAAGAAATCCTCAAGGGCTGGGTCAACAACCTGTCCACCGACGTGTTCTCGGATGACATCGCCGTGCTTGAGGCAATCAACGCCGGGCAGTGCGACGTGGGCATCGTCAACACCTACTACTATGGCCGCCTGCATAAGCAGAAGCCGGATCTGGCGGTGAAGCTGTTCTGGCCCAACCAGGCGGACCGTGGCGTTCACGTCAACCTGTCGGGTATTGGCCTGACCAAGTACGCGCCGCACCCTGAAGCGGCCAAGGCCCTGGTGGAGTGGATGACCACCCCTGAAGCGCAATCGATTTTTGCAGGCGTGAACCAGGAATTCCCGGCCAACCCGAGCGTTGCACCCTCGGCTGAAGTCGCCAGCTGGGGCAGCTTCAAGGCCGACGCAATGCCGGTCGAAGTGGCAGGCAAGCGCCAAGCCGAAGCCATTCGCATGATGGACCGTGCCGGCTGGAATTGATCGAACCATGAAGTAATACCTGTGGGAGCGGGCTTGCTCGCGATAGCATTGCCGGGGTTTTATTGGAAACCGCGGCGGTTGTATCGCGAGCAAGCCCGCTCCCACATTTGTTTTCGCATTGTCCCATCCACCTCCGAGAGTTTTTCGTGGCCCATCCTGCCCAACGTCGCTGGTACCCGCTGGTTTTTGTCATTGCTGCCCTGGTGCTGCTGCCGCTGAGCGTGCTGCTGCTGTCCTGGCAAAGCATTGATACCCAGATCTGGAGCCACTTGTGGGACACGCAGATGCCGCGCCTGCTGGGCAACACCCTGACCCTGATCGTGGGTGTGGGCATCGGCGTCACGCTGCTGGGCGTCAGCCTGGCCTGGTTGACCAGCCTGTGTGAGTTCCCCGGCAGGCGCTGGCTGGACTGGGCGCTGATGCTGCCGTTTGCGATCCCCGCCTATGTGCTGGCGTTCGTGTTTGTCGGTTTGCTGGATTTCGCCGGGCCTGTCCAGACCCTGCTGCGTGAATGGTTCGGCATGGGCCTGCGGCTGCCCCGGGTGCGCTCCACGGGGGGGGTGATCATCGTACTGATCCTGGTGTTCTACCCCTACGTCTACCTGCTGGCGCGCACGGCCTTTCTGGCCCAGGGCAAAGGCCTGATGGAAGCGGCGCGGGTGCTTGGGCAAAGCCCGTGGCAGGCGTTCTGGCGTGTCGCGTTGCCGATGGCGCGCCCGGCGATTGGCGCAGGTGTGGCGCTGGCGTTGATGGAAACCCTCGCCGATTTTGGCGCCGTGTCGGTGTTCAATTTCGACACCTTCACCACCGCCATCTACAAAACCTGGTATGGCTTTTTCAGCCTGTCGACGGCGGCGCAACTGGCCAGCCTGTTGTTGCTGGTGGTCATGGTGGTGCTCTATGGCGAGCGCCGCGCTCGCGGGGCCAGCCGGGCCGGTAACGAACGGCCACGGGTCAGCGCCCTGTATCACCTGCGCGGTCCCAAGGCGTGGCTGGCCAGCGGCTGGTGCCTGCTGGTATTTGCCTGTGCGTTCGTGATCCCGATGCTGCAACTGGTGGTGTGGTTCTGGCAGCGCGGGCGCTTTGACCTGGATGAGCGTTACACCGGCTTGATCCTGCACACTTTGTATCTGGGCGCGATGGCAGCCCTGATTACGGTCAGCGTGGCGCTGGTGCTGGCCTTTGCCCGACGGCAGGCACCCACCCCGGCCATCCGTGCCGGGGTCAGCCTGGCGAATCTGGGCTATGCCTTGCCGGGCTCGGTGCTGGCGGTGTCGATCATGCTGGCGTTCAGTTATCTGGACCGCGAACTGGTTATCCCGGTCTCGGGCTGGCTGGGTGGCGCGGGCAAGCCCTTGTTGCTGGGCAGCCTCTCGGCCCTGCTGCTGGCATATCTGGTGCGGTTTATTGCCGTGGCCTACGGCCCGCTGGAAAACAGCCTGGCGCGTATTCGTCCCTCATTGCCTGAAGCAGCCCGTAGTTTGGGCGTCAGTGGTCCGCGACTGTTTTTCAAAGTGTATCTGCCGTTGCTGCTGCCGGGCACCTTGAGCGCTGCGCTGCTGGTGTTTGTGGATGTGCTCAAGGAGATGCCGGCGACCTTGCTGATGCGCCCGTTTGGCTGGGATACGCTGGCCGTGCGCATCTTCGAGATGACCAGCGAGGGCGAATGGGCGCGGGCTTCGCTGCCTGCCTTGACCCTGGTGCTGGTCGGTTTGTTACCGGTCATCGGTTTGATCCGACGCTCGGCCCATCGCATCGGTTAGGTGCCAGTCCTCCTGCATGCGGCTACAATGCGCGGCATTCGGTGCGGTCTGTCTGTCAGGCCAGGTTTCTGCGTGATGTAAGAAAGCCACTTTTTTTGGCTTGAAATGCTCCGCAGCCTGTCCGCACCTTCGCCAAGCCCGGAAGGAGAAACCCATGGGACAGCGTACGCCTCTGTATGACCTGCATCTCGCCCTGGGCGCGAAAATGGTCGATTTTGGCGGTTGGGATATGCCCTTGCATTACGGCTCGCAGGTTGAGGAGCACCATGAGGTGCGTCGCGACTGTGGGGTTTTTGATGTCTCGCATATGACCGTGATCGACATCGCCGGGCTACAGGCCAAGCAATGGTTGCAGCATTTGCTGGCCAATGATGTCGAACGCCTGAACACCCCCGGCCGCGCCTTGTACAGCGCCATGCTCAACGAGCAGGGCGGCGTGGTCGACGACATGATCGTCTACCTGATGCCCGACGGTTACCGGCTAATCGTCAATGCCGCCACCCGCGATCAGGATCTGGCCTGGATGCAGGCGCAGTCCCGCGGTTATGACGTGCAATTGCAGGAGCGCCCGGAGCTGGCCCTGCTGGCCATCCAAGGGCCACAGGCGCGGCATAAAGTCGCCGAACTGGTGAGCCAGGCCCGTGGCCAGTTGATCCAGCAGCTCAAGCCCTTTGAAGGGCAGAGCTGCGGCGACTGGTTTATCGCCCGCACCGGTTACACCGGCGAAGATGGCCTTGAAATCGTGCTCCCTGCCGATCAGGCCCCGGCTTTTTTCAACGATCTGGTGGGTGCCGGTATTTCACCTATCGGCCTGGGCGCCCGCGACACCCTGCGTCTGGAAGCCGGCATGAACCTCTACGGGCAGGATATTCACCTGTCTGTTTCCCCTCTTTGCGCCAATATGGCCTGGACCATCGCCTGGGAGCCTGCCTCGCGCAAGTTCGTGGGCCGCGAAGCGCTGGAGGCCGAAATGGCCGGTGGCGTGCAGCTCAAACTGGTGGGTTTGGTGCTTGAAGAGCGTGGTGTTTTGCGCGCTCACCAGGTGGTTCGCATCGCCAATGTTGGCGAAGGGGAGATCACCAGTGGTAGTTTCTCTCCTACGCTAAGCAAATCGATCGCTCTGGCGCGAGTTCCGATGGCAACGGCTGACCGTGCCGAGGTCGAAATTCGTGGCAAGTGGTACCCGGTTCGCGTAGTCAAACCGACTTTTGTACGTCTTGGCAAAGCCTTGATCTAACGTTTACTGGCGGGCGTGCACTGAGTGCGCGCCGCTGACATTTCTTCTTGAGGACACTGAATATGAGCCTGATCCCTGCCGAGTTGCGCTTTGCTGAAAGTCACGAGTGGGCACGCCTGGAAGCAGATGGCACGGTTACCGTCGGCATCAGCGATCACGCTCAGGAAGCCTTGGGGGATGTGGTGTTTGTTGAACTGGCCGAAGTCGGCAAAGTGTTTGCGGCAGGCGATACCGCAGGCGTTGTGGAGTCGGTAAAAGCCGCGTCTGACATTTACTCGCCGGTATCGGGGGAAGTGATTGCCGTCAACGAAGCCCTGGCTGACAGCCCGGAGTCGCTGAACACCGAACCGTACGCCAGCTGGATCTTCAAGCTCAAGCCAAGCAACACCGCCGAGCTGGAAAAACTGCTGGACGCTGAGGGCTACAAGGCAGCCATCGGCGAGTAATATCGGCTTGATAATTGTGGCAGCGGGCTTGCTCGCGAGGGTCTCACTGCGGTTTACCTGACAGACCGCGTGAGCCGTATCGCGAGCAAGCCCGCTCCCACATGCCGCCTTATGCGGCGCTCAAGACTGCTTTTACTGCCGCCACCGAACGCTCTACATCGGCCTTGGTCATCGCCGTAAACATCGGCAACGACACGATCAGGCGCCCGACACGTTCGGCCACCGGGAACATACCTTCCTTAAAGCCCAACGCACGATACAGGCTCAGCAAGTGAATCGGCGGGTAGTGGTAGCCGATGCCCACACCCAGCGCCTGCATTTCCTTCATAAAGGTTGCGCGTGCAGGCTGGCCGTCCTTGCGCTCAGGCAGCACAAGCTGGAACAGGTGCCAGTTGGTGTTGTTGAAGTCCGCCACTGGCAGTTGCGCGCCGTATTCAGCCTCAAAATCCGCCCCGAAGCATTCGAAGTAATGCTTGGCCAGCGCCCGACGATGGGCGGTGATGGTTTCGATATGGGCAAACTGGCCCAGACCAATCGCAGCGGCAATGTCGGTCATATTGAACTTGCCACCCAGCACATCGACATCCAGACCGTCGAAACCGGTACGGGTCACGCCTTGCAGGCGATATTTCTCGGCCAGTCGTGCTTCTTCTTCATTGTTCAGTACCAGGCAACCGCCCTCGGATGAGGTGATGTTCTTGTTGGCCTGAAAGCTGAAAGACACGAAGTCGCCGCGTGCGCCAATGCGCTCACCTTGCCAGCTGGAACCCAGGGCTTGAGCCGCATCTTCAACCACGCGCAGGTTATGTTTTTTGGCAATCGCGTAGAGCGCGTCCATGTCCACCGGCAAGCCTGACAGGTACACCGGAATGATGGCCTTGGTGCGCGGGGTAATGGCTGCTTCGAGCTTGTTCAGGTCGATATTGCGGGTTACCGGGTCGATATCGGCAAATACTGGCGTGGCGCCGACTTCGATAATCACGTTGGCCGTGGCGACCCACGAAATCGGCGTAGTGATCACTTCATCGCCAGCACCGATACCGGCGATGCGCAGAGCGATTTCCATGGTGCAAGTGCCGGAGTTGAAGGTGCGCACCGGGCGCCCGCCAAAGTACTCGGACAATTGCGCTTCGAATGCCTGAACCTTGGGCCCGCTGGTGATCCAGCCCGAGCGCAACACGTCGCCCACGGCAGCAATGGTGGCTTCATCGATAGAGGGTTTGGAAAACGGCAGGAAAGGCAGCGAGCTCATAGAGGCAGGACGTCCGATGTGAGTGAAATGGGTTAATCGTAGAGCACTAGCATAGCGCCCAAGATCATACCCGCAGGATCGCTCACCTCGGGTGAAAATTCTGTATGGCGGCTGAACCGCAAGGGCCCCGGTGTGTATTGCGTAGCAGCTGCCGAGGGACGAAGGCTGCGTCCGGCTGCGAAGCAGTCGTAAAGTCTGCAATCGCACTGTGTCAGACACACCGTGGGAACAGCTTTTACGACTGCTTCGCAGCCGGACGCAGCCTTCGGCAGCTGCTACAGATGGAGATAATTACTCCGCTGAAGCGTTTTTAGCCAGGATCGCGTTGGCAAGATCCATGTCGCTGACTTTCAGGTTCGGGTTGTCAGCGCGCACTTGCTGCATGGCCGACTCCAGGTACGGGCCACGGATCGAACCGTTGCTGGCCACAAAGCTGCCCGCGTCATCTTGAGCGGCAATGACTTTGCGGTCTTTTTTGAACGTCAGGTAGGTGGACCCGGTCGTCGCACCGGAGGACAGCACATTGCGCCAGAAGCTGTCGGCCATCGCAGAGCCAACAGGAAGGGACAGCAAGGCAATAGCGGCTACAGCATATTTAAGACGCATGACGGTGACTCCGAATAGGTTAGCTATCGAATTGGATTGTATTTAGCCCCCCGGAGTTCCGTAACCTCAAGGCACAATTTCGACGCTCAGCACCGCACCGTTTTGCCCTGTCACGCGCACCGGTGTGCCCACGGCGGCGTCCGGCCCTATGGCCATCCACACACTGTCGCCCACCTTGATTTTGCCCCGGCCCTCAACAATCGCCTGTTGCACGATAAAGGTACGGCCGATCAGTTCGTGGCCGCGACGGTTGAGGTTCGGCTGGTCGCCACTTTCGCCAGCGCCACGCTGGCGCCGCCACCAGAAAACTGCCGTGAGGATCGCCAGCACGCCAAACAGGGGCAGCTGCAGTGTCCAGGGCAGCCCTGGGGCGAGGAACGTCAACGCTCCCACCATCAGGGCGGCCAGACCTGCCCACAGCAGGTAACCACCGGCGCCGAATACTTCCAGGATCAGCAGCACCGTGCCCAGCGCCAGCCAGTCCCAGTAGTTCAGGTGTTGCAGGAACTCCCACATGTATCAGGCCTTTTTGCTGTCAAAAGTGGCTTTGACGATTTCGCTGATGCCACCCACCGCGCCGATCACCTGGCTGGCCTCCAGCGGCATGAGAATGACCTTGCTGTTGTTGGCAGAAGCCAGCTTGCCCAACGCATCGATGTATTTTTGCGCCACAAAATAATTGATCGCCTGCACGTTGCCTGAGGCAATGGCTTCTGACACTACTTGTGTGGCCCGGGCTTCGGCTTCGGCCTGGCGCTCACGGGCTTCGGATTCCAGGAACGCCGCCTGGCGACCGCCTTCGGCTTCGAGGATTTGCGCCTGTTTTTTGCCTTCGGCCGTCAGGATGGCTGCGGCCCTCAGCCCTTCAGCCTCAAGAATTTGCGCACGCTTGATACGTTCGGCTTTCATTTGCCCGGACATGGCGGCCATCAGGTCGGCTGGCGGGCTGATGTCCTTGATCTCGATACGGGTGATCTTGATGCCCCACGGCGCCGTTGCTTCATCGACCGTGCGCAGCAGTTTTTCGTTGATGCCATCACGTTGGCTAAGCATGGCATCCAGCTCCATAGAGCCCAGCACGGTGCGGATATTGGTTTGCAGCAGGTTGCGAATGGCATGCTCGAGGTTGTTGACCTCATAGGCGGCTTGCGCCGTGTTGACCACCTGGAAGAAACACACGGCATCGATCTGTACCGTGGCGTTATCGGCGGTAATCACCTCTTGCGGCGGGATATCCAGCACGCTTTCCATTACGTTGATCTTGCGCCCGATGCGGTCCATCACCGGGATGATGATGTTCAAGCCCGGTTTCAGGGTGTTGGTGTATCGCCCGAAGCGCTCCACCGTCCATTGATACCCTTGCGGCACCACCTTGAAGCCCATGAAGAGCACGGCGATAGCCAGGGCGACAAATAACAGGATCACTGTACCCACTTGCATGATCATTCCTTGTTTTTGAGGTGTAAGAAACAAACGAACGCCGAGTGTAACGATCAAGAAAATTGCCAGGCTGATTAGATTTTAGTCAAAACAATTCAACTACGCGGGGGTAACTCGCAGTGCTTCTTCCAGGGAGGTCGCGGCAGAGGCGACTTTGTGAGCGGCTGCCAGCCTCAGGCTGAGCATGCCTTGAGCGCTTGCCAGCTGACGAATGGCGGTCAGGTCAGTCTGCGGGCCAATCAGTGCCTTGAGCTGTTCGCTCAATACCATGATTTCGCACACACCGACGCGCCCGTGGTAGCCGCTAGCCCGGCACTGGGTACAGCCCACGGGGCGGTACACCGTTATGGGGGTTGCATGGGCCCAGCCCGGGGCAAAGCCCGACCAGGCGTCCGGGTTCAGCGGCTGCGCGGCCTTGCAGTCAGGGCACAGGGTGCGCACCAGCCGCTGGGCCATCACCCCCAATAAGGTGGCTTTGATCAAATAGGGCGCGACCCCGAGTTCCAGCAGGCGGCTGATGGCGCTGGGGGCGTCGTTGGTGTGCAGGGTCGAGAGCACCAGGTGGCCGGTCAGGGCGGCCTGAATGGCCACTTCAGCGGTCTCCAGATCGCGTATTTCACCGAGCATGATGATGTCCGGGTCCTGGCGCAGCAGTGCCCGCACGCCATTGGCGAATGTCAGGTCGATGCCGGGTTGCACCTGCATCTGGTTAAACGCCGGCTCAATCATCTCGATGGGGTCTTCGAGAGTACACAGGTTGACCTGGGGAGTGGCCAGTTGCTTGAGCGTTGCATACAGGGTGCTGGTCTTGCCTGAGCCGGTGGGGCCGGTGATCAGGACAATGCCATTGGCGCGGGTGGTCATTTGCTGCCAGCGTTGCCTGTCTTCGGGGCTGAGGCCCAGTTGGTCGAAGCTCTTGAGCAGCACCTGCGGGTCAAAAATGCGCATCACCATTTTTTCGCCAAAGGCGGTGGGCAAAGTGGCAAGCCGCAGCTCCACCTCAGCACCCTGCGGCAGACGGGTTTTTATCCGGCCGTCCTGGGGCTTGCGCTTTTCGGCGACATTCATCCGGCCCAGGCTCTTGAGGCGACTGACCACGGCCACGGCGACCTGTGGCGGGAACTGGTAAACATCATGCAGCACGCCGTCGATGCGAAAACGCACGCCAGCCTTCTCTCGGCGGGGCTCCAGGTGGATATCGCTGGCGCGTTGTTCAAAGGCGTATTGAAACAACCAGTCGACGATATTGACGATGTGGGCGTCGTTGGCGTCCGGCTCCCGGTCGCCTGTGCCCAAGGTCAGCAGCTGTTCGAAATTGGCCAGGGGGCTGGTTTTCTGGTCGTTGAGCGCAGCCCCTGTGACCGATTTGGCCAGCTGGAAAAACTCCACGCTCAGGCGCTGGATTTCCAGGGGGTTGGCAATGACCCGCCGGATCGGGCGCTTGAGCGAGTGACGCAAGTCGGCCTCCCAACTGCTGACCCAGGGCTGGGCACTGGCAATCGTGATGGCTGAGGCATCGGCCGCCACCGCGATGATGCCATGCCGTTGGGCAAAGGCCAGGGACATTGCCCCGGTCACTGTGGCGGCATCCACCTTGAGCGGGTCAAGGCGCAGGTAGGGTTGCCCGGCATGGTTGGCAAGCCAGGCCGTTAAGGTTTCAAGGTCGAGCAACTTGCCGTCCCGGCCGCCATCGCAAAATTGTTGCTGTGCAAGAAATACCAGAGGGTGCAGGGCGGCGGGTGCTTCATGACTGCGCCGCAAGGCCTGCTCGGCGCAACGTTGCGAGATCCGGTTTTGCCCCAGCAGCGCGGATAACAGAGTGTCGAGGTCCAGCCAGCGGTCATGGGAGGGGGTGATGCGCATAACGGCTCCTTGAGGCATCGGCGCAGACAGATCCTTGTCCGGCCATGAACCTTTAAAGCCTAGTTGCGCTGCGGTGCCCTGCCGGCCGCCAATGGTTGCGAACTATTACCCGCAGGCTTGCATTGCCGGGTCCTTGGCGGCCGGCACGGGTTGCAGCTGCAGGTCGAAAACGCTGATCAGGTTGCGCAGTTTTTCGCCAATGATCTGGGCACGGTGCCAGCTCTGCTCGTGACTGCGAATTTCAATGCTCAAGGTGTCCCCATCGCGGACCGCTTGCACGTGCTGAGGGATCAGTTGCTGCAAGGCAAACAGGTTGAGCACCCGGCACAGCACGTCGGCATCGGCTTCGGCCTGGATACGGAACAGCACCTGGCAAGGCGCGGCATGGCTGGCCCAGACGTCGGGGCGAGGTGAGGGGGTGATGACTTCCAGATGCGGCATGCAAGGGCTCCAGTTCAGGCTGGGGAAATATTTACACGTCGCGCGGGAATTTTTTTATCTAAGATGCTTTGAATTGACGATAAATAGACTTGTTCAAGTCTCAAACTATTCATTCAAAGGTATTTCTATGCAAAGCGAGCTGGATGCTTACGACCGCCGCATATTGGCCCTGCTGCAAGAGGACGCTTCGCTGTCCAGTGCGCAGATCGCGGAGAAGGTGGGGCTGTCGCAATCACCTTGCTGGCGGCGGATCCAGCGGATGAAGGACGAAGGCATCATTCGTGGCCAGGTGACGTTGCTCGATCGCAAGAAAATCGGCCTCAACACGCAAATTTTTGCCGAGATCAAACTTAATGCCCACGGTCGCTCAAACTTCACCGAATTTACTGACGCGATCCGTGGTTTTCCCGAAGTGCTGGAGTGTTATGTGCTGATGGGTGCGGTGGATTTTTTGCTGCGCATCGTGACAGCCGATATTGAGGCCTATGAGCGGTTTTTCTTTGAAAAACTGTCGATGGTGCCAGGCATCCAAGAGGTGAACTCGATAGTGGCGTTGTCCGAGATCAAGTCCACCACCTGCTTGCCAGTCTGAAGCCCTGCACGCAAAACGGCCTTCGCAAGGAAGGCCGTCGGCAGAGGTTGCGCGGTGTTATCAGTGAACAAACAGCGCAATCAGAATAATGATCGGGATTGGAATACCGAGGAAAAACAGCAGAAGTGAGCGCATTTTATTCTCCAGTCAGCGGATAGCCCGAGTTAAACCAGCGGGGTTGTGGTGGTGGGGGTCAGATAGATCACGGCATCGCGGCGACGGCCGCCGAAGGTGGCGCACAGGCTGGCAAAGAAAGCGCCGATCAGCAGGGTGATAAACATCCACAGGGTGGACCAGGCGGCGACTTTGGCGGCCGTGTCAGCAGCTTCCTTGGCCTTGACCTTGGCCTCTTCAACGGCCTGATGGGCCTTGGCGTAAACCTGGTCGACCCGTTGTTCGGCTTCAGGCTGGCTGAGGTTAGTGCGCTGGGCGATGATCTGGGCCAGGTAGGTACGGTCTTCGCTGCTCAATTGGCCGTCATTGGCCAGGCTGTGGGCAAAGATGCGCGCCACGGTGCCATGAGCGGCGTCTTCACTGACAGCGGTACCGCGATCATCGCGAAACAGGCTGTCGATAAAGTAGTCCGAACCTTTATCGCTCTTGCCCGCGGCGGCGCTGCCGGCTGCACTGCTGATCGCCGATGCGGCACCTGAAGCCACGCTGGCCCCGGCTTGCACGCCGCTGCCGATTACGCTGCTGACCGAGCCTGCAACCAGGGTAGCAGTGACCAGCGTGGCCACGGCCCAAGCCAGAAAACCATGGGCGGTGTCGCGAAAGTAGGCTTCATCGCCATGCAAGTTGGTCCACTTGACCCGCAAGCGACCGGCCAGATAACCACCCATGCCGGAAGCAATGATCTGGGTGACCGCCAGCCAGATAATGGCGGTAATGCCCAGGCCCTTGGCGCCCACGCCTTCATTGGCCCAAGGCGAGACGGCAGAAAATCCAAGCCCCGCGCCCAGCATCAGCAGCAGCAGGGAAAGGACGGCAGCAGTGGCAGCGCCGGCAAAGATCGCGGCCCAGGAAACACCTGATTGGCCAGAGGAATCTTGCAGGGCTGCGGGATAGTGCTCAGTGGTCCCGATCATTGTTGTTGTGCTCCTGAATGGTAGGAAGTGCAGCGTTCATTCAGGTCATTGCAGGGGATGTGCCAACCGTATGCCTGCAGGTAATTCCATACCTTTCAATGGCTTGCAAATGGCTGGTTTTTTCGGTGCATGCAGATTGCATGATCAGGGCCAAAACAGGCGGGCGTAATGCATTGAAACAATTTGCCTGGAGCTGGCGCAGGCCAAAAAAAACGGGAGCCTTGCGGCTCCCGTTTTACGCATCAGTCGTTGTGACGATGCTTGTTTTTGCGATGGCCATACGCGTGGCCACGGCCGCGATGGTCGTCGCGGTAGTAGCGACGGTTATCGCGGTCGCGATAGCGGCGATCGTCGCTGTCGCTTTTATTGCCCATGTAGTTACCCAGCGCGCCACCGGCACCACCGCCAGCGGCCGAGCCTACCAGGGCACCTGTGCTGCCGCCGACACTGCGGCCCAGCACGTTGCCGCCTGCAGCACCCAGTGCGCCGCCAATGGCTGCTTCGCCACGGCTGCGTTTGTCGGCACCTACGGCACTACCTGCCGCACCACCCACACCTGCACCAATCGCAGAACCGGTCGAGCCGCCGAGCTGTTGGCCAACAACGGCGCCAAGAACCCCGCCTAATGCGCCGCCTACACCGGCTTCGGTGGTGCCACCGGCCGAGGCTACGCCACTGACCAGGCCAAGGGACAACAAGAGAATCGAGGTGAGCTTCATAAATGAGCCTCAAAGAGATGACGGCGCGATCCTGAGGCTGCAAGCGGTTGGTGACAATCGAAATCCGACGAGTAGCACGAGTTGTACACAATTCTATAAGTTGTTGTTTTTACTGGGGAACTTAATCGAATTTTGCCGGTCTGTTAGCTAGTTCGGTGAGGCCGTTTTCGTAGGAAAACGGCCTTTTTTGTGGCCGCAGTTCAGAGGCGCGCTGCTTGAATGTGGGAGCGGGCTTGCCCGCGATTCAGGCACCGCGGGATGACGGTCAAACCGCGGCGATGCCATCGCGGGCAAGCCCGCTCCCACAATGATCCTGCAAGCCGTGAATTCTGCTGGCCATGCATAATCTGTGGGAGCTGGCTTGCCTGCGATGCAAGCGACGCGGTCTGTCAGGTATTGGGCGGCGATGCCATCGCGGGCAAGCCCGCTCCCACCACAAACGAACAAAAAGTGCTTAGCTGGCCTTGGCCATGATCAACGCCGACGGGCTGGCCGGCTCAAGGCAAATCGCCACAAACTTCGACGTAGGCGTATGGCTACCATCGCCCGTGCTCTCCAGCGGCACCAGCGGGTTGACCTCCGGGTAATAAGCCGCGGCTTGCCCGGCAGGAATGTCGAAGGCCAGCAAGGTGAAGTTCTTCACCCTGCGCTCATGCTCGTCATCCCAGATCGACACGATATCGACCTTCTGCCCCGGCTTGAAGCCCAGGCGGATGATGTCGGCTTCATTGACGAACAGTACGTCACGCTGGCCCTTGACCCCACGGTAGCGGTCATCGAGACCATAGATGGTGGTGTTGTACTGATCGTGCGAACGCATCGATTGCAGGATCAGGTCCGGCTGTTTTCCGGTGGCACGGGTACGGGCGTCCACCAAGTCTTGCGGCAGGACGTTGGGGCGGAAGTTGGCGCGCCCGGACGGCGTATTCCACACCCGCGCACCGGCGGAGTTGCCCAGATAGAAACCGCCTGGGTGCTCAATGCGGGTGTTGAAGTCCTTGAAGCCCGGGATGGTGTCGGCAATCAGGTCGCGAATGCGCCGGTAGTCGGCGACCACCCAGTTCCAGTCAATCGGGTGTGCGCCCAATGTGGCCGCCGCAATACCGGCAATGATCGCGGGCTCCGAGCGCATCTGGTTCGACAGTGGCTGCAACTGGCCATTGGAGGCGTGGACCATGCTGAACGAGTCTTCCACCGTGACCGCCTGCGGGCCTTCGGCCTGGATATCGATGTCGGTACGGCCCAGGCATGGCAGGATCAGGGCTTCTTTGCCGTGCATCAGGTGGCTGCGGTTGAGCTTGGTGCTGATCTGTACGGTCAGCTCGCAATTGCGCAGCGCTTGCGCAGTACGCGGGCTGTCTGGTGTCGCCTGGGCGAAGTTGCCACCCAGGCCGATAAACACCTTGGCGCGGCCTTCAAGCATGGCGTGGATGGCTTCAACCACGTTATGGCCGTTGTCACGGGGCACCTTGAACTGGAAACGGCGTTCAAGCGAATCGAGAAAGGCCACCGGCGGGCGCTCGTTGATGCCCATCGTGCGATCGCCCTGCACGTTGCTGTGGCCGCGTACCGGGCAAAGGCCGGCGCCGGGGCGGCCGATATTGCCGCGCAACAGCATCAGGTTGGCGATTTCCTGGATGGTCTGCACCGAGTGCCGATGCTGGGTGATGCCCATCGCCCAGCACATGATCACGTTTTTACCCTTGAGGTACATGCGGGCGGCGCGTTCGATATCCACCAAAGGCAAGCCCGATTGCTCCACGATGTGATCCCACGAGGTGTCATCGAGGCTGGAGATGTAATCCAGAACGCCCGCCGTGTGTTCATTCAAAAAGGCGTGGTCGAATACCGCCGGCTCGCCTGCGGCCTGGGCATCGCGCTCCCACTGCAACAAAAACTTGGCCATGCCGCGCAGCAACGCCATGTCGCCGCCCAGTGCCGGGCGCAAGTAGGCCGTATTGGTCGGGCGGTCGCCGTTGGTGAGCATTTCCAGCGGGTGCTGCGGGTGCTGGAAGCGTTCCAGGCCGCGCTCCTTGAGCGGGTTGACGCACACCACCTGGGCGCCGCGTTTGACTGCTTCGCGCAGCGGTTCGAGCATGCGCGGGTGGTTGGTGCCGGGGTTTTGCCCCAATACGAAAATTGCATCGGCGTGCTCGAAATCGTCGAACGTCACGGTGCCTTTACCCACCCCGATGCTTTGCGCCAACGCCACGCCGCTGGCCTCGTGGCACATGTTCGAGCAGTCCGGAAAGTTGTTGGTGCCAAATGCGCGCACAAACAATTGATACAAATACGCCGCTTCGTTGCTGGCCCGGCCCGAGGTGTAGAACTCGGCTTCGTTGGGGCTGGCCAGGTTGAGCAAGTGCCTGGCGATCAAGGCGAAAGCCGCATCCCAACTGATGGGGGTGTAGCGGTCGGTTTCCGGGTCGTAGCTCATGGGCTCGGTCAGGCGGCCCTGGTATTCGAGCCAGTAATCGCTTTGCTCCAGCAGCGCGCTGACGCTGTGTTTGGCGAAAAACGCGGCATCGACGCGACGCTTGGTCGCTTCCCAGTTCACCGCCTTGGCGCCGTTCTCGCAGAACTTGACCAGGCCGCTTTCCGGCGAGTCACCCCAGGCGCAGCCCGGGCAGTCGAAGCCGCCGTTCTGGTTGGTCTTGAGCATCATGCGCAGGTTTTTCAGCGCGTTATCGCTGGTCAACCAGGCTTGCGCCACACTGATCAGCGCGCCCCAGCCACCGGCCGGGCCTTTGTAGGGCTTGTAGCGGGGAGTCGGGGTTTTATCGGCTTGATGGTGGATGCTCACGGTTGCTTCTCCTGCGCGGGGCTGTAGACCCGTGGCGCGCTTTTTTGTGGCAGATGAATAAGGTTGAGGTTGTGCCGCCGCGCCCACTGCAGCGCCAGGCCGGTGGGCGAGGACAGGCTGATCAGGGTCTGGATACCGGCGCGCAGCACTTTTTGAATCAGTTCCAGGCTGCAACGGCTGGTGACGATTGCCGCGCCGCCGGTCAGGTCGATGTTTTGGCGTACCAGTGCGCCGATCAATTTATCCAGGGCGTTGTGCCGGCCGATGTCTTCGCGGCCCAGCAGCAACTGGCCCTGGCCATCCATATAAACGGCAGCGTGTACGGCACCGCAGTGCTGGCCCAGGGGTTGAAAGTCGCTGATGCGCTGGCGCAGGCCTTCCAGCCACTGTGCCGGCGGCAAGGGCGCACCGGGCAAGACCTGCAGATCCGGCAAGGCCTGCTCCACTGCTTCCACGCCACACAGGCCGCAACCGCTGGTGCCGGCCAGTTGGCGGCGCTGCTGCTTGAGGTTCCAGAACGCCCGGCTGGCAATTTCGACCTGGGCATATTGCGCAGAGCCTGCACCGGTCAGTTTGAGGTCGTAGATTTCGCTGGGGTCTTGAATGATGCCGCTGCCCAGGCTAAAGCCGACGATAAAGTCTTCAAGGTCGGTGGGGGTGACCAGCATCACGGCCTGGCTGATGCCGTTATAGGCAATCGCCAGGGCGACCTCTTCAGCCAGTGCGGTTTGCGCACCCCCGCTGTGGTCCAGGTTGACGTAGTCATAGCTCTGGCTGGCAGCAGGCGCGGACGCAGCAATGGCAGGCGCCGCGCACAGGGGGCGCTTGGCGTTCATAAGGCGATACCGACAATCAATTGAGCCTTAAGCCTAGGCGCGACACCGTGTCGCGTCTAATCGTCAGTGCTGATCTATTGATAGATGGCGTCGATCATGAGGGGTTTGGCGATTTCGCATAGAACGCAAAACAGGCTTCGGCCAGGGCCGAGCGCGGGGCCTCGCGGCGCATGATCAAACCCAGTCGGGCCAGGGTGCGGGCGTCTTCAATGGGGTGCAGGCGCAGGTGCTCGGTCAGGGCTTCCAGGCCTCCTTCAAGGGGCATGACGGCGCAGCACAAGCCACCGTGGACAGCTTGTAACAGTTGATGAACGGCATCGGTTTGCAGCAGGGGTTGCGGTGTCAGGCCGCGGCTGTGGAAGTTGTGGTCGATGGACTGGCGAAAGTGCATGCCGCTGCTGAGCAGGGCCAGCGGCAGTGTGGTCAACGCCTCCCAGCTCAGGGGCGCTTCGCCAAAGCTGAAATACCGTTGGTCGTAAAGCAGGCCCATGCGGGTTTCTTCCAGGGCAAGGGCGTCGAAACGTTCATGGTCAAGGCGCTCCAGGTAGGAAACGCCCAGGTCCAACTGGTTACTGGCCAGTTGTTCGAGGATTTGCCCGGAACTGAGTGCCGACAGTTCAAACCGCAGCTCGGGATGTTGCTGGTGCAAGTGCTGCAACAAAGGCAGGGGGTCAAAACTGGACAGAGGCACAACCCCCAGGCGCAGGGTGCCGATGAGGTTGCCGCGACAGGCCGCGGCTTCGGCCTGCAAGCCGTCGTAGGCGGCCAGTACGGTGCGGGCCCAAGCCAGCACCCGCTCGCCGGGGGCGGTAAAGCTTTCGAAGCGCTGGCCGCGATTGACCAGTTGCAGGTCCAGTTCCTGCTCCAGGCTGCGCAAGCGCATGGACAGGGTGGGCTGGGTGATATGGCAACGGGCGGCGGCCTGGCCGAAATGCCGGGTTTCATCCAGGGCAATAAGGAATTTCAGCTGTTTGATGTCCATCGTCGCTCCGGGCGCATTTCAGTGCGCGATTCTAACGCGCTTGCTGGTGCCAATGATGGTCTACGCTCTGGGGTCTGGATCTTCCAACCCTAGGAGCGTGATGTATGAGTATTTTCAGCTTTGTGAAAGAAGCCGGCGAGAAACTGATCAACCTGCTGACACCGGGCAACGCCAATGCGGGTGAGGAACTCAAGAAACATGTGCAGGAAGTGGGCCTGGGCAACCCCAATATTACCGCCACGGTGGACGGTGACAAAGTGACGGTCAGCGGTGAGGTGGCGACCCAGGAAGAGAAAGAAAAAATCATCCTGGCGGCGGGCAATATCGAAGGCGTGGCCAGTGTTGAAGACCAGATTACGGTCACAGGCCCGGCCGTTGTGGCTTCGCGTTTTGTGGTGGTGAAAAAGGGCGACACCCTGAGTGCCATTTCGCTGCAGGTGTACGGCAACGCCAACCAGTACAACAAGATTTTCGAAGCCAACAAGCCGCTGCTCAAGGACCCGAACAAAATCTACCCGGGCCAGACGCTGCGTATTCCTGAGTAACCCGACAGCACCCGGTGGGAGCGAGCTTGCTCGCGATGCAGACGCCGCAGTCATTCAGTTAGACCGCGCCGCTGCCATCGCGAGCAAGCCCGCTCCCACGGTTCAGGGGGTCACAGCCCTTCCAGCAACTCGCGATAGTCGCCCAGAGCGGCAAATTCCGCGGTGTCTTTCGGGCCTTTCTGGCTGTCGGGCTGTTTGACTGCCAGCAAGTGGGCCACGCCGAAATCACGGGCACTGCGCAGTATCGGCAGGGTGTCGTCGATAAACAGGCTGCGGCCCGGGTCAAAGCCGATATCAGCCTGCAGGGCATCCCAGAACGCCGGGCTTTCCTTGGGGTAGCCGTAGTCGTGGGAGCTGATCAAACGCTCGAAATACGGAGCCAGTTCGATGCGCTCCATCTTCAACGACAGCGAATCACGGTGCGCATTGGTGATCATGATCACCCGCTTGCCGGCTTGTTTGATGGCCGCCAGAAAAGTGTCGGCGTCGGGGCGCAGGGCAATCAGATGAGCGGTCTCAAGCTTGAGTTCGCGCACCGGGATTTTCAGCTCCTGGCTCCAGAAGTCCAGGCAATACCACTTCAACTGGCCTGCGTTGCCCTCGAACAGCGGCGTCAGCTCCAGATCCGCCATCGCCCGGCTGATGCCATGCAACTCGGCATAGCGCTGGGGCAGGTGCTCCAGCCAGAAGTGGTTGTCGTAATGCAGGTCGAGCAGCGTGCCGTCCATGTCGAGCAGCACGGTATCGATGTCGCGCCAAGGTAAAACGGTCATGCAAAACTTCTCCCACAGGTAAAAATTTCCGACACAGACAATCGGATAAGCCGGGGTATAGTACCCCGTTCATATTGAGGAGCCGCTATGCGCCAAAAACCCACCGTACTTGCCCGTGAAATTGTTGCCAGTAGCCGATTGTTTCGGGTCGAAGAAGTGCAGCTGCGCTTCTCCAATGGCGTTGAACGCACTTACGAACGGTTGGTGGGGCGCGGCAATGGCTATGGCGCAGTCATGATTGTGGCCATGATCGATGCGGAACACGCGATCCTGGTCGAGGAGTATTGTGGCGGCACTGATGAATATGAAGTGTCGTTGCCCAAGGGCCTGATCGAGCCGGGCGAAGACGTGCTGGCCGCCGCCGAGCGCGAGCTGAAGGAAGAGGCCGGCTTCGGTGCTCGCCAGCTTGAGCATTTGACCGAGCTGTCCCTGTCGCCCGGTTACATGAGCCAGAAAATCCAGGTGGTATTGGCCACTGACCTCTATGAAGCACATCTGGAGGGCGACGAGCCTGAGCCGATGCGCGTTGATCGGGTGAATCTGCGTGAATTGTCGAGCCTGGTGCTCAACCCGCAATTCAGCGAGGGCCGTGCCCTGGCCGCACTGTATCTGGCCCGCGATCTGCTGACCCAGCGTGGAGTGTTCCAGCCGTGAGCGGTTTGCCCCATCCCCTGCTTGAAGGCGTGATCAAACTGGCCCATGCCGCTGGCGACGCGATACTGCCGTTCTGGCGTGCCGGCGTTGAAGTCACCGCCAAGGCCGATGATTCGCCGGTAACCGCCGCTGACCTGGCCGCCCATCATATTTTGCTCGATGGCCTGACCGCACTGGACCCGAGCATCCCGGTGCTGTCGGAAGAAGACGCCAATATCGCGCAAAGTGTGCGTGCCGGCTGGACGCGCTGGTGGCTGGTCGACCCGCTGGATGGCACCAAGGAATTTATTTCCGGCAGTGAAGAGTTCACCGTCAACATCGCGTTGATCGAGCAGGGTCGCGTGGTGTTCGGCGTGGTGTCCATGCCCACCAGTGGCCGTTGCTACTACGGTGGTGCAGGGTTGGGCGCCTGGCGTGCGGACGGTGATGCAGTGGTGCCTATCAGCGTGCGCAACTCCCCACCTGCGGGTGAAACGATGACCGTGGTCGCCAGCCGCCGCCATTCCAGCCCTGAGCAGGAACGCTTGTTGGCCGGGTTGAGTGAGCATCTGGGTGAATTGAAGCTGGTCAGTGTGGGCAGTTCGTTGAAGTTCTGTTTGCTGGCTGAAGGGGCGGCGGATTGTTATCCGCGTCTGGCCCCGACTTCGCAGTGGGACACGGCGGCGGCTCAGGGTGTGCTGGAAGGTGCCGGTGGTGTGGTGCTGCAACTGGATGGCGAGCCGTTCAGTTATCCGGCCCGGGCGTCGTTGCTCAATGAATCGTTTTTGGCGTTGCCTGCAAAGGCGCCGTGGCGCGAAAAATTGCTGGACGTGGCGCAACGCTAGTCCAAGCCTGTGGGAGCGGGCTTGCCCGCGATGCAAACGCTGCGGTCCTTCAGCCAGACCGCGCCGCGGCCATCGCGAGCAAGCCCGCTCCCACAAAAACCGACTTAGCGATGCAACACATATTGCCCGCTGAATTTCACCGCATCTTCCCCGCCTTGTGCATTGATCACCCGGGTGTCCAGCGTCAGCCGCGCCCGGCCGTGGCGTTTGTACATGGCTAAAAACTTGTTCCACGGCCCATCATCCGGCGCATCGCATACGGCAATGGCGTCCTCGGTCACCGGCAGCGGGTAGCTGATATGACCTTCCTGAATCACGATATGCCCGTCCTCGATCCCCGCTTCGCGCAGGCTCAAATGCAGCCAGCCCCAACCGGCCAGTACCGCACCGCAATACAGGCTGCCACCGAACATGGTGCTCTTGTGGTTGATGTTGGCTTCAAGCGGCAATTGCAGGCGCAACTGGCGGTCTTGCCAGCCCAGCACCTTGAGGCCCATTTCCCGGGTCAGCGGGATGTCGTGGTGAAGAACTGACTCCAGATAACGACTGTCGCGGTTCATGCTGCGGCCTCTTTAATCAAGTTCATCAGGGTGGGGATGGCTGGCGCTGTCGAAGTTCAGGCCGTGCTTGCGCAGTTTGTCGTGCAGGGTTTTGCGCGGTACACCCAGGGCCTCGGCCAGGCTGCGCATGGAGCTGTGGGAGCGCTCAAGTTCGGCGGCGATCAGGCTTTTCTCAAAATGCTCGACCTGCTCGCTCAAGCCACCCGCCACTTCATTGCCCGTTGCCGGCTGGCCATCTGCGGAGTCATCCAGTGCCAGTTCAAGGCCCAGGGCGAAGCGTTCGGCGACGTTTTGCAACTCGCGCACGTTGCCCGGCCAGGTGTGGCGCAGCAGCAGTGCCCGCTGTGCCGGTTGCAGCACGTTAGGGGTCAGGTCGTGGCGCACGCTGGCTTCACCGGCGAAGTAATCGAACAGCATCAGCACGTCTTCACCCCGTTCACGCAGGGGGGCGATGCGCAGGGGCGCCACGTTGAGCCGGTAATACAGGTCAGCACGGAAGCGGCCCTGATCGGCGGCCTGGCGCAGGTCTTCCTTGGTGGCGGCGATCACGCGGATATCCAGCGGGATCAGTTGATTGCCACCCAGGCGCTCGACCACGCGCTCTTGCAGCAAACGCAGCAGTTTGACCTGCACGTCCAGGCTCATGCTTTCGATTTCGTCGAGGAACAGGGTGCCGCCATTGGCAAATTCAAACTTGCCGATACGTCGCTTTTGCGCGCCGGTAAAGGCGCCGGGCTCATGCCCGAACAGCTCGCTTTCAACCACGGACTCAGCCAGGGCCCCGGCATTGATCGCCACAAACGGACCGTGACGCCGTGCCGATAAATCATGCAGCGCGCGGGCGACCACCTCTTTGCCCGAGCCGGTTTCGCCGAGGATCAGCACATCGGCCTTGGTGGCGGCCAGCGCGCCGATCTGTTCACGCAAGCGCAGCATGATCGGGGAGACCCCCACCAGGCGCGTGCTCAGCAACTGGCGGTCACTCAACGCCAGGCGCAGGCTGCGGTTGTCCAGCACCAGGGCGCGCAAGGCCAGTGCGCGGCGCACGCTGTCGAGCAGGGCATCGCTGGCAAAGGGCTTTTCGAGAAAGTCATAGGCGCCGGCGCGCATGGCCTGCACTGCCAGCGGTACATCACCGTGACCGGTGATCAGCAGCACCGGCAGTTCCGGGTCCTGGCCATGCAGTTGCGCCAGCAGCTCAAGGCCGTCCATGCCCGGCATGCGGATATCACTGACCACCACCCCCGGCCAGTCCCGGCCGATGCGCTCGGCCAGGCCGTTGGCTTCGGCCAGCGGCAGCACGTTGAGGCCGGCCAGGTCCAGGGTCTGGTACAGGGCCTGGCGCAGGTGTGGGTCATCATCGATCAGGATGACCTGAACCCGTGGATCGATAGGCTGGCTCATGACCTGGAGTCCTCCGAAGCTTGCAAGCTCACGCCCGGCGCACCGGCGCGCAGTCGCAAGGTAATTAAAGCACCGCCTTCCTTGTGGTTGGCAAATAGCAATTCGCCGCCAAAGGCGCGGATCAGCGTGTCACAAATGGCCAGGCCAAGCCCCAGCCCCTGAGTGCGCGTTTTGGTGGTGTAGAACGGCTCTCCGGCACGGCCCAGAGCCTCCATGCAAAACCCCGGGCCGTTGTCGCGAATGTACACAGTGACGCCCTCCGGCGTGGATTGGGCACTTAGCCACAAGCGTCGCGGTGGGCCTTTTTCGGTCAGGGCATCGAGGGCGTTGGCCAGCAGGTTGCCCAGCACCTGGCGCAGGCGGGTTTCCCCGGCTTCGACCCACAGCGTGGCGGCGGGCAAGTCGCGGATCAGCTCCACCTCCATGCTGCGTCGGCGCTTGGCCAACAGCGCCAGGGCATCGTCCAGCGCCGGCTGCAGGGCAACACTCTCCGGGGCATGGCGGTCGCGGCGGGCGAAGGCGCGCAAGTGGGCAATGATCGAAGACATGCGCCCGGTCAGTTCGTTGATCAGCTTGAGATTGCCGCGGGCATCGTCGATACGCTGGTGGTCGAGCAGCACTTCGGCGTTTTCGGCATAACTGCGGATGGCCGCCAGCGGCTGGTTGAGTTCGTGGCTGATGCTGGCCGACATGGTGCCCAGCGCCGACAGTTTGCCGGCCTGCACCAGATCGTCCTGGGCGCGCACCAGCTCCTGTTGTGCATGTTCACGCTCCAGCACCTCTTCACGCAGACGCCGGTTAAGCCCTTCAAGGTCGCTGGTGCGCTCTGCCACACGCATTTCCAGGGTGCGGCGGGCCTTGGCTTCAAACGCGATGCGGTCCAGGTAGTGGCGCCGGCGCTGCATCATCAGGCCGATTAGCAGCATGACCACCAGCAAGGTGGCGCCACCGATGGCCAGCACCGTGCGCACCGAGCGGTCGATAAGCACGCGCGGGGCGAGAATATTGACGCTCCAGCCGGTCTCGTCGATTTTTTGGGTTTGAACCAGCCAGGCATTGAGGTCCAGGTTCAGCGGTTTTGGGTCGCTGGTCGGGTAGGGCAGGATGGCGAAGATGGCCTGGCGTTCTTGCGGCGACAGTTCGCGGGTGGCACGGAAGCGCCATTCCGGGCGCGAAGTGAGGATCACCACGCCATTGCTGTCGGTGGTCAGCAGTTGCTCGGGGGTGTTGCCCCACAATTGCTCGGTGTGGTCCAGGTCGACCTTGACCACCAGTACGCCGAGTTTTTTATCGCCGTCGCGAATCGGTGCCGCGAAGTAATAACCGCGTTTGCCGGAGGTGGTACCTAGCCCGAAAAAGCGCCCGAGCTTGCCTTCCATCGCTTCGCTGAAATACGGGCGAAAAGCGAAATTGCGCCCGATAAAGCTGTCGCTCTGGTCCCAGTTCGAGGTGGCCAGGGTATCGCCGTGGGTGTCCAGCAGGTACATGACCACGGCGCCGGTCTGGTTGCTGATGTCGTCAAGCAGCTGGTTGGCCCGGGCCTGGATTTGCGGGTCGTCGGGGTTGGCCAGCACGGCGCGCAGGTCAGGCAGTTCGCCGAGGATTTGCGGCAGCACTTCATAGCGATGCAGCGTGCCCAGCAGGTTGGCGACATACAGGTCGAGGGTCTGGCGGTTTTGCCCGGCCAGCTCACTGCGGTAATAGCGCTCGGCCAGGTGTTGCAGCGGCCACAACAAAGGCGCGAGGCATATCGCCAACAAGGCCAGGCTGCGCCAGCGGGGTCTGCGAGGAACGGAGGAGGTGGTGATCATCGGAAAGCTGCGCCGCAAGAGTACGTTGCAGTATACCCAACGAACCCTGTGGGAGCGGGCTTGCTCGCGATGCAAACGGCGCGGTTTATCAGGCAGACCGCAGTGATGTCATCGCGAGCGAGCCCGCTCCCACAAGGGGATTGGCGTTAGTCTGGTTGCTCGGCCAGGCACGCGCTCAATGCAGCCTCCCAGTCGGGCTGGGTGACGCCCCATTCGCGGGCCAGCCGGCTGCAATCCAGGCGCGAGTTCTGTGGCCGTGCCGCAGGCGTCGGGTAGGCGCTGGCGGGGATGGGCTCCAGCGTTGCGCACGCCTTACCTTGTGCCGTCAGGTGGCCGGCGATGGCCTGGGTAAAGCCAAACCAGGACGTTTCGCCACTGGCGGTCAGGTGATAGGTGCCCCATGCCCCGGCATCACCCGCTTGCCAGCGCTCGATCAATGCCCGCGTGCTTTGGGCGATGGTGCCGGCCCAGGTCGGCGCGCCGACCTGATCTGCTACCACGCGTAGCTCTGAACGCTCCTGCAGCAAACGCTGCATGGTCAGCAGGAAGTTTTTACCGTGGGTCGAGTACACCCAACTGGTGCGCAGGATCAGGTGGCGGGCACCGCTCGCCGCGATCGCCAGTTCACCCGCCAGCTTGCTTTTGCCATACACGCCCAGCGGGTTGGTGGCGTCGTCTTCGGTATAGGGCGCAGCCTTGCGGCCATCGAACACGTAGTCGGTGGAGTAGTGGATCAAGGGGATGCCCAGGGCCGCCGCTTCTTCAGCAAACACGCCAGGGGCGATGGCATTGATCGCAAAGGCCAGTTCCGGCTCGTTTTCGGCCTGGTCCACGGCGGTGTGGGCTGCGGCAATGATGAGCAGATCCGGCTTGTGCGCCCGCACCTGGGCACGGATTTGCCCGGGCTGGCTCAGGTCCAGCACATCGCGGCCCAGGACGATCAACTCGCCCAGGCCGGCAAGGTGCTTTTGCAACTCAACGGCCACTTGACCGGTCTTGCCGCTGATCAGGATTTTCAATGGGGTTTTGAAATCAGTCACGCGATCAGGTCCTTTGGTTCGGTGAAGCCCAGGCGCTGGCCCTGGTAGCTGCCGTCTTGCACACGCTGGCACCACTCCAGGTTGTCCAGGTACCACTGCACGGTTTTGCGCAGGCCGGTGTCGAAGGTTTCTTCGGGTACCCAGCCCAGCTCGCGCTCGATTTTGCTGGCGTCAATCGCGTAGCGCTGGTCGTGGCCCGGGCGGTCCTGGACGAAGGTGATCAGGTCGGCAAACTGCGCCACGCCTGCCGGGTGTGCGGGTGCCAGTTCTTCGAGCAGGGCACAGATGCTGCGCACCACGTCGATATTCTTCTGCTCGTTGTGGCCGCCGATGTTGTAGGTCTCGCCCACCACCCCTTCGGTCACCACTTTAAGCAGGGCGCGGGCATGGTCCTCGACGAACAGCCAGTCACGCACTTGCAGGCCGTTGCCGTATACCGGCAGCGGTTTACCGGCCAGGGCGTTAAGGATCACCAACGGGATCAGTTTTTCGGGGAAGTGGAACGGCCCGTAGTTGTTCGAGCAGTTGGTCAGCAGCACCGGCAACCCGTAGGTGCGGTTCCAGGCGCGGACCAGGTGGTCGGACGCTGCCTTGCTGGCCGAATACGGCGAGCTTGGCGCGTAGGGCGTGGTCTCGGTGAACAGGTCGTCGACGCCGTGCAGGTCGCCATACACTTCGTCGGTGGAAATATGGTGGAAGCGGAAGGCGCTTTTTTCCGGCTCGGGCAGGGTCAGCCAGTAAGCGCGGGCAGCTTCGAGCAGGCTGTAGGTGCCGACGATATTGGTCTGGATAAAGTCCGACGGCCCGTCGATGGAACGGTCCACGTGGGACTCGGCCGCCAGGTGCATGATCGCCTGGGGCTGGAAACGCGCAATGATCGCGCTGACCGCCGCCTGATCGACGATATCGGCCTGCACGAACTCGTAACGGGTATCGGTGGCAATGCCTTGCAGCGATTCCAGGTTACCGGCGTAGGTCAGCTTGTCGAGGTTGAGGACTTCGTGCCCGGTATTTTTGATCAGGTGACGGATCAACGCTGAACCAATAAAACCGGCGCCGCCGGTGACTAAAATGCGCATGTGGTGATTCCTTATTCCCTGAAGGCCTTTAAACATATGAGGCATAGCTTGTGGGGATGCGCCGGGGGGTGCAAGTGGGCGTTGTCGGGAACTTGTGTGCGAACCTGGAAATACAGATTTATATCGATATATTTTCGACTAAATATCATTTTTCATGAGCAAATTGATTTTATTGCCGATATTTATCGGCTATAAGGATGCTCGCCGTTGACGCAGTACTGAGCTGCGTCCACTGTCATGTTTTTTCGTACTCAACACCCAGACGCTTTCCAGGAGTCCAGATGACCACTTTGCACAGTTCGCCGCGCGCTGACGGCTTTCATATGCCTGCCGAATGGGCTGCGCAGACCCAAACCTGGATGATCTGGCCCGAGCGCCCGGATAACTGGCGCCTGGGCGGCAAGCCGGCCCAGGCGGCCCATGTAGCGGTGGCCAAGGCCATTGCGCGTTTTGAGCCGGTAACCGTCGGCGTGTCGGCCGGCCAGTACGAAAATGCCCGCGCGCAACTCGATATGCCGAATATTCGTGTGGTCGAAATTTCCAGCGACGATGCCTGGGTGCGTGACAGCGGCCCGACCTTTGTGATCAACCACAGCGGCGAAGTGCGCGGCGTAAACTGGGATTTCAATGCCTGGGGCGGTTTTGACGGCGGTTTGTACTTCCCGTGGAACCGTGACCAACAAGTGGGCAGCAAGGTGCTGGAAATCGAACGTTGCCCGCGTTATTACACCGAAGGCTTTGTGCTTGAAGGCGGCTCGATCCACGTCGATGGTGAAGGCACGCTGATCACCACGGCCGAGTGCCTGATGAACCGCAACCGTAACCCGCATCTGTCACGCGAAGAAATCGAAGACGTACTGCGTTCGCACCTGGCCGTGGACAAGATCATCTGGCTGCCGGACGGCCTGTTCAACGATGAAACCGACGGCCATGTGGATAACTTCTGCTGCTACGTTGCGCCGGGTGAAGTGTTGCTGGCCTGGACTGACGACGAGCGTGACCCCAACTACGCGCGCTGCCATGCAGCGATGAATGTGCTGGCAACCAGCACTGACGCCAAGGGGCGGCCGTTCGTGGTACACAAAATGCCGATCCCGGGGCCGATGTATGCGACCCAGGAAGAGTGTGACGGTGTCGATAAAGTGGCGGGTAGCCAGGACCGTAATCCGTCCGAGCGTCTGGCGGGTTCTTATGTGAACTTCCTGATCGTCAACGGCGGCATCATCGCGCCGAGCTTTGACGACCCGATGGATGCGCAGGCCAAGGCCATCCTGCAAAAGATCTTCCCGCAGCACGAAGTGGTCATGGTGCCGGGTCGTGAATTGTTGCTGGGTGGCGGCAATATCCATTGCCTGACCCAGCAACAGCCTGCACCGTACAAAATCTGACTGGTGTGGGAGCGGGCTTGCCCGCGATAAATGCGCTGCGGTCTGTCTGACATACCGCGGTGATTCAATCGCGAGCAAGCCCGCTCCCACAGGGTCGCTATTTGTTCAGAACTTGTACGTCCCCGTCATCACCAGGCTGCGCGGCTCGCCCGGCATGATCTGCGCCGCACTGGTGGCCGACGCATAGTAGTAACGGTCGGTCAGGTTGGTCAGCGCCCCGCTCACATCCCAGTCTTTTTCGCGATAACCCGCCAGCGCATCCCAGCGTCCGTAGCCCGGCAATATCACGGTGTTCTGGTTGTCGGCGTAACGCTGGCCCACCAGGGTCAGGCCCGTTTCGGCGTACCAGCCCATCTCCGGCTTCCAGGTAATAAACAGGCTGCCATTGTGCTTGGCCACGCCATTGATGCGTTTGCCCTCAAGCCCGTTGTTGTCCTTGACCACCGTTGCATCCTGCACACCCACGCCGCCGCGCATGTACCAGTTGCCGCCCAGCTTGCCGCTGGCGGTCAGTTCGATGCCGCGTGAGCGTTGCAGGCCGGAGAGCAGGGTGATGGTCGGGTCGTCCGGGTCCTTGGTACGGCGGTTGTAGAGCTCCAGCTCATACACCGCCAGGGTGGTGCTCAGACGGTCATCCAGCCAGTCGCTCTTTACGCCGATTTCCTTTTGCTTGGTCAGCTCCGGGCTCAGGTCGTTGGTGTTGCCTGCAGCACCGGGGGTGATGCCGATCAGGCCGCCGCCCACCGGGGAGAAGGTCTTGGTCCACGAGGCGTAGAACGAGTGGTTTTGCAAGGGTGTCCAGACCACGCCAAGTCGCGGGCTGGTGCTGTGGCTTTTGCGTTCTTCGGTCGGGATCAAGGGCCTGAGATGGTTGGTGGTCTCGACGTTAAAGCGGTCGTAACGCAAGCCGGCCAGTACCTGCCATTGATCGTTGAGGCGAAGCTGGTCCTGAACATACAGGCCCTGGCTCTCGACTTCGGTGTGGTTGTCGCTGGAAATCACCATCGGCCCGGTCGGGCGCAGGCTGCGATCGGGGTTGTACACATCTACTGGCGGTACGCCCCCGGCTTTGTAGAGTTTGGGGTCGCGGCGCTGGCTGCCGAGTTCCAGCCCGGTCAGCAGGCGGTGCTCCAGGCCGAATGTGTCAAAGCCGCCTTCGATTTCGAGGTTGTTGAAAATATTGCGGGTGGTCATGTCCTGCTGCCAGCTCTGGCGGTTGACCTTGTTGATTTTCGGGTCGTAGCCGGTCAGGTAGGTGTTTTCGAACTGGCTGTCGAGCTTGAACACGCCCAGGGTATGGCGCAGTTGCCAGTTGTCGCTCAATTCGTAGCTCAGGCGCGAGCGCAGGTTCTGGACTTTATCGTCGATAAAATCGTTTTGCCCGCCGTAGGTGGTGCCACGGCTGACATCCGCCGGGCGCCCGTCGATGCTCGGAATGCCGCGATCCGGGGTGCGGTTGTAGCGGTTGTATTCGTATTGCACCAGCCAGTTCAGGTCGGGGGTGATTTGCCAGCTCATCGAGGGTGCGAACAGTTGGCGGTTACCGCTGACGTGATCGCGAAAGCTGTTTTTGTCTTCGTTGCCCATGTTCAGGCGCAGGCTGATGGTGTCACTCGGGTCGGTGCTGAGGTCGGCATACAGGCTGCGCAAATCCTCGCTGCCGCCCTGGGCCTGAACGCTCGACTGGCGACCGAACTGCGGCATTTTGCTGACGCGGTTGATGATCCCGCCCTGGCTACCGCGACCGTATAACACTGCCGCAGGGCCTTTGAGCACTTCGATGCGCTCGATGTTGTGCAGGTCGCGCACGTATTGGCTGTCGTCGCGAATGCCATCCAGGTAAAAGTCGTTGCTGGCGTCAAAACCGCGAATGCGCAGGCTGTCAAAGCGCGTGTCGGCCGTGCTGCTGACGTTGGGAATCCCGCTCAGGGCTTCGCCAATGCTGTTGATCCCGTAATCGAGGACGTTAGCGGTTTTTACCGAGTCGATGGCTTGTGGCACATAGCGCGCCGGGGTTGATGTGCGGGTGGCGGTGGTGACGTCCTTGACCCGTGGGTCATCTGCTTCGGCTTCGCTGGCGCTGATCGACAGTTCGGGAAGCACGGTGGCAGCGTTACTGAGTCCGGCGTACAGCAAGGCACACAGCCCCAGATTCAAGGGCGTTAAACGGCGAGGGGAGAGCATGGTTGAGGGGTGTCCGGCAGTTGTAATAGTTGGTTATATTTTTAGGGCGCGAATGGTAATGGTTCTTGTTGCTTTATGTTAAGAATTACCAATTGCGACGTCTGCAAATATGTATCTATTTATTTCTCAGTCCTGCAGTCCTTGCCGCAGCTGATTCGCCCGGTTCACGCAACACACTAAAAGGCAGACCGGCGTTTTTCCCCCGGCCGCGCAAGGCTAGGCTGGCATTCTGATTTTTTTGCTAATCCGGAGCCCGCCATGATCGCCACACCTGTTCTGCATTACCTCTACGACCCCCTGTGCGGTTGGTGCTATGGCGCCAAGCCACTGATCGACGCCGCGCGCAACATTTTGCCGGTCGTGGCCCACGGCGGCGGGATGATGACCGGCGCACAGCGCCAGACGGTGTCGGCGCAATTACGCGATTACGTGATGCCCCATGACCATCGTATTGCCCAATACACCGGGCAACCCTTTGGCGAGGCCTACTTTGAAGGTTTGCTGCGCGACACCACGGCAGTATTCGATTCGGCGCCGCCGACCACCGCGGTGCTGGCCGCCGAGCAATTGGCCGGACGCGGCCTCGACATGCTGGGGCGGTTGCAAACGGCGCATTACGCAGAGGGCCGGCGGATTGCCGATAAAGAAGTGTTGCTGGCAGTGGCTGCCGAAATGGGCCTGGATACCGATGGCTTCCGCGCCGCTTACGCTGCGATAAGCGGCGAAGTGACGCAGGCGCACTTCAAGGCCAGCCGCCAATTGCTGTCACGGGTAGGTGGCCAGGGCTTTCCGAGCGTTGTGCTGGAGCAGTCCGGGCAATACCGGGTGATCGATCTGGGGCCGTATCTGGGCAAGCCTGAAGCCTTTGCAGCCTGGCTGCGCCAGCAAGAGGGCATGCCCGCCGAAGGCGAAACTGTTTCAGCGCCTACCTGCGGTCTGAGTGGCTGCCAGTAACAATTGCTGACATATCGGTCAGAACTTTCTCAAGTGACGGCAATTAACAAATTTTTCACGAAATTGACACCTCGCCGTCACGGCGGCTAGGATCCCTGCCAACGCCTGTGGCGATAAGCCATACACCAACTTTTCGAAAGACCTGCACAGTCTTCGTGCGGGTCTTTTTTGTTTATGTGAAGCAACCACCACTCAATGTTTCAGCTTGAATCCCACAGCGCGCTTCTATTCAGAAATAAGGAAAATAATATGTTGAACAAACGGATAGGTCTTCTCGCTCTGGGCGTACTGAGTGCTACCCAGGCAATGGCTAACGATCAAGCTGACGCAAAAGGTTTTGTAGAAGACAGCCACCTCAATGTATTGGCGCGCAACGCCTACATCAGCCGTGACTACAAAGACCACAAACAAGACAAAGCCGAATGGGGCCAGGGTTTCCTCGGTACCTTCACTTCGGGCTTCACCCAGGGCACCGTGGGCGTGGGTGTGGATGCTTTTGGCATCTACGCACTGCGTCTGGATGGCGGCCGTGGCAAAAGCGGCGCGGGCGGTATCGACTTCTTCAAGCAGGGCGCCAGCGGTAAAGCGGCTGACGACATCGCCAAGGCTGGCGCTGCGGTGAAAGTGCGTTTCTCCAACACGGTGCTCAAGTACGGCGACCAAATGCCGGCGCTGCCAGTGCTGATGTATGACAACTCGCGTCTGATGCCGGAAAGCTTCACCGGTACCCTGTTGACCTCCAAGGAAATCAACGGCCTGGAAATCAACGTCGGTCGCTTCACGGCCGAGTCGCGTAAAAGTGCTGAAGCACGCGACAGCGGTGACCTGAAGAGCATCAACGTGTTCGGTGGTAGCTACAAGTTCACTGACAACCTGTCGGCGTCCCTGTACGGCTCCGAAATGGAAGACGAGCTGAACAAACAGTATGTGGGCGTGACCTACGCGATCCCGCTGCAAGACAAACAGTCCCTGACGTTTGACTTCAACGGCTACCGTACCCATGTCAAAGAAGACTACGCCCGTGACGTGCTGAAGGTGGATGGCCAGGACAACAAGATCTGGAGCCTGGCAAGCACCTACGCCTTTGGCGCACACACCGTGACCCTGGCGTACCAGAGCAGCACCGGCGAAATCGGCTACCCGTACGGCGGCTATCGCAACGCAGGCGGCGTGGGCGATGGCGGCAACACCATCCTGCTGGCCAACTCCTACTGGTCCGACTTCAACGCCAAGGACGAACGTTCGTGGCAGTTGGGTTATGGCTTCGACTTCGGTGCCGTTGGCATTCCGGGCCTGACCTACAACATCGCCTACGTTCGCGGTACCAACATCGACGACGGTTCCGACCGTGGCCGTGGCACAGAGCGCGAAATCTTCAACCAGGCCAAGTACGTCGTACAAAGCGGCCCGGTCAAGGACCTGAGCGTGCGTCTGCGTGGCTCGTGGTTGCGCGTATCCAACAATGCCAGCGACTACAACGTGGGCGGCAACGAAGTTCGCGTATTTGTTGATTACCCGATCAGCATTTTCTGATGCTACCCGCCTGCTAAACAGGCTGGACATCTGAACAAAAACGCCCCGACTGGTTCGGGGCATTTTTTTTTGGCCGCGATTAACCGCGCCGCAAGTTACCCATCCGGATGAAACCATCACTCACACTTGAGCTGGACCGAGAACTAGTTGGCCATTAGCTGAAGTGCTTAAGATTATTCCCTTGAGATTATATTCCTTGGGTGGCATATTTTGAGCATGACATGGAACGTTGAGTACACCGACGAATTTGGCTACTGGTGGGAAAGGCTCAGTGAAAAGGAACAGGTCAGCGTGGCGGCCAGTGTCAAATTGCTAGAGCTGCTCGGGCCGGCCCTGCGCTTCCCCCATTGCAGCGATATCAAGGGTTCGCGGCATGGCAACCTTCGAGAGCTGCGTGTACAGCATGCGGGCCGCCCTTATAGGGTGCTTTATGCCTTTGACCCGCGTCGCTGCGCCTTGCTGTTGATTGGCGGTGACAAGACCGGCCATGACCGGTGGTATGAAGAGAACGTCCCTGTTGCACAAAGGCTTTACGACGTTCATTTACAAACACTGATTGAAGAGGGCCAGAATAATGGCTAAAAAATTTTCCGGGCTTGAAGCGCGCATGAGCCCAGAGGCGCGGGCGCAAGCCCAGGCTTTGTACGTCCAGCATTTACAAGAAATGCCGTTGCATGAGCTGCGCAAAGCCCAGGCGCTCAGTCAGGAAACGCTGGCCAAAGCACTGAATATCAACCAGGCAGCCGTTTCTAAAATGGAGCGGCGTACGGACATGTATATCAGTACGCTGCGCAATTACATCCAGGCCATGGGGGGCGAGCTGGAAATTATCGCGACCTTTCCGGATGGTCAGATCAAAATCGAAAACTTTGCTGAGTAGAAGTGATCACGCAGACTCTGCAGATCCTTCCCCGGCACACTCGTGCAACCAGCTTATAAACACCTGCAAGCGCTTGGGCACTACGCTGAGCGGTGGGTGTACGAGGTAGTAATCGTAGTGGCCACACTGGCTGAAACCGCCAAAAGGCAGCACCAGTTCGCCGCGATCAATCCGTTTTTGCACCAGTTGCTGACGGCCGATGGCGATGCCTGCGTGGCTCATCGCTGCCGTGACACAGAGGTCCGAACGGTCGAAGGTCAGGGTGCGCTTGGGCAGTGCCGCGAGCAGGTGGTGCTGTTCGGCCCACAAGGTCCACTCGGCGTCATAGGCGGCATGATCCCAGGCCAGGGAGTCGTGCAGGGTGGTGCAGTGGCTCAGGTTTTGCGGGTTCTCATACAGACGGTGACGCTGCGCATATTTCGGGCTGCACACCGGCGCCATTTGTTCGCGCATCAATCGATGGCTGGTCAGGCCGGGGAATTCGCCGTTGGCGTAGTACAGGGCCAAATCTATTTTGCGTGTGCGAAAGTCGACATTGTCATTGCCCACCCGCAGGTCCAGTGATACCAGCGGGTAGCGCTCGATAAAGTCCGCCAGCCGCGGTACCAGCCAGCATTGGGCCACCGAAGGCCTTGCGTAGAGGGCGATGGAGCCGGCAATTTCCGCTTGTGAGGAGCGCTCGAGTGCCTCGGATAATTCCCCCATTGCACTCTGCAAAATCTCGAAAATTCGCTCGCCTTCGTCAGTCAGGCTGACCTGGCGGGTAAGGCGCTGGAACAGTTTCATGTTCAACGCGGTTTCAAGCCGACTGATGCGATGGCTGACGGCGCTGGCGGTCAGGCACAGTTCCTGCGCCGCTCGGGCAAAACTTAGATGGCGGGCGGCCACCAGAAAGGTATGCAGATTGGCGAACTGGCTGCTGTTGAGCCGTGAGCTGATGCGGGGCGGAAGGTTAAGCACGGTGGTTTTCCCTCAAGCCAAAGGCCGGCTTCTGGCGGGATGTGGCGATGGGAGCATCTTGCCACATCCGCTTTGCGCCTGAATCAGCCCAGCAGCTCACGGCCCTTGGCCAGGTAGGCCTCCATTTCGTCGGCAGGCACCATATTGCCCCCCGTTGCCCAAACCAGATGGGTGGCGTTTTGCATCGCTTGCGAGTCCAGCCCGGCGCGGGCCAGGTAGCCTTGCTGCTCGCCCTGCACCCGGGCAATCCCGGGTACACCCGCCAGCGCCGAAGGCTCAAGGCGCAGGCCTTCGCTGCGTTCCATCAGGGCCAGCAGGCTGTACATTTCTTTGTCGCTGACCGTGTAGAAACCGTCGAGCAGACGCTGCATGGCCTTGCCGACAAAACCCGATGCACGGCCGACCGCCAGGCCGTCTGCTGCCGTGACATTATCGATGCCGAAATCCTGCACGCTGACCTCATCATGCAGCCCGGTGTACACACCCAGCATCATGCACGGTGAATGAGTGGGCTCGGCGAAGATGCAGTGCACCGCGTCACCGAAGGCCAGCTTGAGGCCGAAAGCTACGCCGCCGGGCGCGCCACCTACGCCGCAAGGCAGATACACAAACAGCGGGTGCCTGGCATCCACGCTGATCTGCGCGCCAGCCAGTTGCTGCTTCAGGCGCTCGCCGGCCACAGCGTAACCGAGGAACAGATTGACCGAGTTTTCATCGTCGACGAAATGACAGGCCGGGTCGGACTCTGCCTGCTGGCGACCCTGGGCCACGGCCACGCTGTAGTCACTTTCGTACTCGACCACGGTGACACCGTGGGAGCGCAGTTTGTCTTTCTTCCATTGCCGGGCGTCCGCCGACATATGCACGGTGACATCAAAGCCCAGCGCGGCGCCCATGATGCCGATCGACATGCCAAGGTTGCCGGTGGAGCCCACGGCGATCTTGTACTGGCCAAAAAAGGCCCGCGCCTTGTCGCTGTGCAGCAGCGCGTAGTCGTCTTTGAGGGTCAGCAGGCCACCGGCCAGGGCCAGGTCTTCGGCATGCTTGAGTACTTCATAAATACCGCCACGGGCCTTGATCGAACCCGAAATCGGCAGATGGCTGTCGCGCTTGAGCCACAGTGCACCGTTCAAAGGCTGGCCGTAGCGCTCGGCGAGCAAGGGCTGCAGGTGGGTGAGCGGGACAATGTCCGACTCGATAATGCCGCCACTGCCTGCGGTTTCCGGGAAGGCACGCTCAAGAAAAGAGGCAAAGCGCGCCAGGCGGGCGCTGGCATCGGCGACGTCGGCAGCGCTCAGCCCTACATCGCCCAGCGCCTGCGCGACTGGTGCCACACCCGGGTTGAACCAGGTGGTCTCTTGCAGTGCGACCAGCTCGCGAATCAGCGGGTAACTGGCGCACCAGCTTTCAAGTGTTCTGCCCAAAATCATGACGGGGTCCCTTTAAACGTTAAGGCGAAAAATACCGGTTCAATCAAACAAAGCGCGACAGCAGCAGGGTCAGGCCCAGAGCGATCGTCGACGCCAGTACGGTGGCCGTGGTGAAGGTTTTCAAGGCGTCGGTCAGTGACACGCCCAGGTACTCCTTGACCACCCAGAAGGCCGAATCCGTAACGTGGGTCCAGCCCATTGCCCCGGCACCGATGGCAATGCAGATGATTTCTTTGCTCACCGTCGGGTGCGCGCCCAGCATGGGTAACACCATACCTGCGGCGCTGATCATTGCCACCGTTGCCGAGCCGACGGCGAAGTGCATCAAACCGGCCACCAGCCATGCCAGCACAATGGGGTTCATGTTCAGTTGGGTCAACGAGGCGGACAGCGCATTGCCCACGCCGCTGTCGATCAGGATGCCGTTGAATGCGCCACCGGCGCCGATAATCAACAGGATGCCGGCCAGCGGCGGAAAACTCTTTTGCGTGTGGGCGAGCAAGTCGGCCATCGACAGGCCGCGGCGTAAACCCAGCGCCCAATAGGCAAACACCACGGCAATCGACAGGGCGATCAGGGGCGTGCCCAGAAACGAAATCACGCTGAATGCCGTGGAATCATGGGGCAGGCCGGCAGCGAAACTTTTACCGACCATCAGCAGCAACGGCAGGGCGATGGTCAGCAGGGTGATGCCAAGGCCCGGTAAGTCACGGGTCTGGCTGTCATCACAATGCTCGTTCAAAAATGCTTCCTGAGTGGCTGGCGCCTCGGGCTTGCACACCAGCTTGACCCACAGTGGCCCGGCAATCACGGCGGTCGGCAGCGCGACAATCAAGCCATACAGGATCACTTTGCCGACATCGGCGCCCAGCATCCCGGTGATCGCCATCGCGGCAGGGTGCGGCGGCAGCATGCAGTGCACGGCCATCAGCGACACGGCCAGCGGTACGCCCAGGTACAGCAGATTGATTTTGGTTTCTTTGGCGACCACATAGATCAGCGGAATCAGCAGCACGAAGCCCACTTCGAAAAACACCGGGATGCCGGCAATAAAGCCGACCAGCATCATGGCCCACGAGGCGCGTTCCTTGCCCAGGGCGCGCAACAGCGCCTGTGCGATGCGCTCCGCGCCGCCGGACTCCTCCAGCATCTTGCCCAGAATCCCGCCCAGGCCAATGATCGTTGCCAGAAACCCGAGGGTTCCGCCAACACCTGCCTCATACGATGAAGCAATTTTTACCAGTGGCATGCCCGAACCGATCCCCACCACAAAGCTCGCAGCGGTCAGGGCCAGAAAGGCATGGACGCGGACTTTGACGATCAGGAAGACAATCAGGGCGATGGCGCAAAACAACACCAGCAAAAGAGTGGGACCGCTGTGCATGGAGGGTGCTCCGGGAGGCGCTTTTATTGTTGAAATAAGTGATCGACGTCACTTTGCTTCCGGTAATTAGAGGTTACATCTGCGCGGGCTGACAAAGGATGGTTTTTCACGGTACAGATGATGTGGGGTCATCTGTCAGGAGATATTCATGCGCACTGACGACTGGAGCCTTGATTACAGATGACATTATGTAAATTTGGTGGTTATAGTAACCACTCTTGAAGGTGGCGAATTTGAATAGCCGACAGCTGATAACCGCACTGGAAGCTGACGGTTGGTATCTGGTACGGAGCAAGGGAAGTCATCACCACTTCAAACACCCGACAAAGCCGGGGCTGGTAACGATTCCTCACCCGAAGAAAGATTTACTGACCAAAACGATCAACAGTATTTTGAAGCAAGCTCAGCTTTGACGAGCAGGCTGCTTTGACCAGCCCTGTGGAGGTTTTGAACATGCTTTACCCAATAGCCATTCGCCCTGGCGATGAACAACATGCCTGGGGTGTAGACGTGCCGGATATTCCCGGGTGCTTCTCTGCGGGGGAGGATCTTGACGACGCGATGGCCATGGCACGCGAAGCCATTGAAGGGCATCTGGAGATGTTGGCAGAGGATTGCAGCCGGATTCCTGTGGCAACCCCGGTAAGCGCTCATGTCTCCAACCCGGAGTATGAGGGCTGCATCTGGGCATTGGTCGATATCGATATCACCAGATACCTCGGAAAGGCGGAAAAGCTGAATATTACCTTGCCCGGGAACCTGCTGAATCGGATCGATGAGTATGTGAAACATCATCCTGAGCAAAAGAGCCGTTCAGGATTTCTGGCCTCGGCAGCATTGAAGGTTCTGCAACAAGCGTAAGCCGCAGGAAAGGGCACCTCGCGCAGCCCCATGATCGTGGGGGCGAGCCTGCTTGCGAAGTTCTGCAGGCCTTCGCGAGCAGGCTCATGCCCTCAGATCAGAAATCCCAGCGGGTGGTCAGCATAAAGTTGCGCGGCTCGCCGTAAATCGCCGAGTTATAGAAGCCGATGTTGGTGTAGTAGTACTTGTCGAACACGTTGTTGACGTTGAGCGTGGTCGACAGGTTTTTCGTGAATTGATAACGGGTCATCAGGTCCACCACCCAGTAGGGTTTTTGCGAGAAGTCTTCGTAGCGGTCTTTGGGGCTGTTGTACATCTCTTGCCAGGACGTGCTCTGCCAGCGTGCGCCACCGCCTACGGAAACCTTGTTCAGGTCGCCCTTGAGTTTGTAGATGGTGTAGAAGCTCAATTGATCCTCGGGCTCGAAGGTCGAGATTTTCTTGCCGGTGTCATCGCGTACCACCTTGTGCGTGTACCCCGCCTGCAGGCTCCAGCCCGGGCTCAGCTCACCGGATATTTCCAGCTCGTAGCCTTTGGTTTTCGCAGCGGTGCCCTTGAAGGCGTAGTTGGGCGGGGTGGGTTGCAGGTTGTTCCAGGCGTCGTCGGGGATGGGCCGGTTGCTTTCCTTGACCTCGAAGTACGCCAGGCTGGCGTTCAGGCGGCCATCGAAAAATTCGCTCTTGAGGCCGATTTCATAGTTTTCGCCCTCGTCCGGGTCAATCAGCTTGCTGTTGCGGTCCAGGTTGTAGAACTCCTGCGGCATAAACACATCGGTGTAGCTGGCATACGCGGTCAGGTAGTCAGTCAGGTCATAGGTGATGCCAGCATAGGGAATCAGGCGCCCCGACTCACGATAGGTATTGGTGGTGCCGGTGAGCGTGTAGTCGACCACCCGGCCGCCCAGAAACACTTTCAAGTCATCGGTGACATTCAGGCGGGTCGTGGCGTACATGCCGGTCTGGCGCACGGTGTCGTCGTTGATTTGTGAGGCATTGCCCCAGTCGGGCTTGGCCAGATGCCCGTCCCAGTTGAAGTAATCGACCAGGTTGGGTTGGGCGAAGGTCACGTCCCAATAGCCTTTGCCTTTCCAGTTGGCTGTGCTGATCGAGCCGCCCAGGACCAGGTCATGCTCACGGCCGAGGAATTCGTAAGGGCCGCTGACATACAGGTCGGCCGCGTCGCTGGTGGTATCGCCCTTGTAGCGCTGGGCGTTGATTTTGGCAGTGCCATCGGCCGCCGGCTGGTTGAACTGGATGGCACCCAGCTGGGCATCGTAGCCATTGAGCTTGTGGTCCAGTTGCAGCTTGGCCACCCAGCCGCTGCCCAGGTCCTGTTCAAGGGTGGCAAAGACGGTGCGGGTGTATTGCTGCCAACTGCTCCAGTCGGTGGCGTTGCTGAACGAGCGCTTGGCGCTGTTGATCTCGCCCGCGTAGTTGTACAGCGGGAAGCTCCCCGACCAGGTCGAGCCCTGGGGTTTGTTGTCCTGATAATCGGCGCCCACGGTGAGCAGGGTGTCGGGCGTGAGGTCGACTTCAAGGATGCCGTAGAACACCGAGGTCTGGTTGGAGTAGCGGTCGATATACGACTGCCTGTCCTGATAGGCCGCTACTGCACGGCCGCGCACATTGCCGCTTTCGGTCAGCGGGCCGCTGACGTCCACTTCAGTGCGATAGTTGTCCCACGAGCCTGCGCCTGTGGTGATATGGCCGTGAAAATCGCTGGTGGGCTTCTTGCGCACCAGGTTGATGGTGCCGCCCAGGGAGCCTGCGCCGCTGAGCAGGCCCGAGGCGCCCTTGAGTACCTCGATGCGGTCATAGATGGCCATGTCGCTCAGGGTATTGCCCGCCGAATAGGCAACGTTACGCACGGCAGAAGGAATGCCGTCGTACTGGAAGTTGTTGATCGAGAAACCGCGCGAGTAGTAGTTGGTGCGGTCGGTGTCATAGGCCGAGACGGTGATACCGGGCGTATGGCGCATCACGTCGTCGACATTGTCGAGCGCGAAGTCATCCATGTGCTGGCGGGTGACCACGCTGATCGACTGGGGTGTTTCGCGGGGTGTGAGCACCAGGCGGGTCGCGGTGGCAATGGCGCCCGGGGTGTAGGAGCCGGTACCTTCGGTGACAGTGCCCAGCTGGTTGGTGATCACCTGGGTGGCGCCCAGTTCCAGGGCATCGGCAGTGTCGCTGGCGACCAGCACATAACCGCCATTGCTCTGGCGCTCAGCTTGCAAGCCGCTGTTGGCAAGCAGGCGGTCCAGGCCTTCCTCGATGCTGTATGAACCTTCGAGCCCGGCGGTAGTGAGATGGCGGGCCTGTTCAGTATCGAACGAAATGGTAACCCCTGCTTGCACGTCGAACTGGGTGAGGGCGCTGCCCAGCGGGCCTGCGCCAATGCGATACACCGTCTGGCTTTGCGCCGACGCCTCGGTGGGCATCAGGGCAAAACCGTAGAGGCTGGCGAGGGACGCGCCCAATACCGCCAGGCGCACAGCGCGGGTTAGTTGAGTGGTGGCAATGCGGCGAAGCGGGGGCATTGGGTGATCCTTGCGTTGTCATGGCAGAAATTCGCTGTGATCGCGACTTATGTCATTGACGGATGAGAATCGAAATCAGCAAGGTTAAAGGCCAAAGCATTTGCCCCTGTCCTCAGGCCGGCTCGATGCTGGCCCAGTAGCGGGTCAGAAAACGCACCTTCACTGGTAGGGTTTTGCTCAGGTTTTCCAGGATTGTTTCAGTGTCATCGATACGAAAAGCCCCGGAGATGCGCAAGTCCGCCACCGCTGCCGCGCAGCGCAGAACCCCCGGGCGATAGCGGCCCAGCGCCTCGACAAAATCGCCCAGGCGCCAGTCGTCCACGCTCAACATGCCTTTTACCCAGGCCGTGGAGGCAAGGGGCAAAGGCTCGACCACGCCGATGTCATCGCTGTCGAACGTCACTTGTTGCCCGGCCTCCAGGCGCAGGCACTGGTCGATGTGCCCGTATGGACGAATCTCGACGGCCGATTGCTCCACGCCGACCCGCGTTTGCCCGGGCAACTGCCGGACGCTGAAGCGGGTACCGAGGGCGCGCACGCTGCCGTCTTCGGTGTGGACGATAAAGGGACGCTGGCTTGGGTCCCTGGCGGTCTGCACCAGAATTTCGCCACGGTGCAGGCGGATCAGCCGCTGTTTTGCGTCGAAGTGGATATCCAGCGCCGTGTCGGTGTTCAGCTCCAGCTGCGAGCCATCGTCAAGGCGCAGCGAGCGCCGCTCACGGATGCCGGTGCGGTGTTCGGCAAGCATCGAGCGATAGGGCACCTGCCCGGCAGCCAGCCATGTCCCGCTGCCAACGGCCAGCAGCATGCCGAGTATTTTCAGCACGTCTCGGCGCTGGGCCCTGGCGGCATCCAGGCTGCTGAGGGCTGCTTTTGGCGCGATCATCGCCCATTGGCGTTGCAACTTTTCGACCCGGGCCCAGGCTGCGGCGTGTTGTGGGCTGGCCTTGAGCCACGTTTGCCAGGCGAGGGTGCAGGCCTCGTCGGCGCTGCCGTCGTTAAGCTGTACATACCAGGTGGCAGCGGCTTCAAGGGTCTTGAAGTCCGGGGCGGCGGGCATCAACTGTCGACCAGCAACAGGCAGCGGGTCATGGCGCGAATCAAATGATTCTTGACCGTGGTGACCGACACCTCAGAACGCTCGGCGGCGGCCACATAGGTCAAGCCTTCAAGCTGCACGGCCAGGAAAATATCCCGTGTGCGGGGCCCCAGCTCATCGAGCAGGCTGTCGATGGAAACCAGGGTTTCGATAATCGACAGGCGGACTTCGGGGGAAATATCCACAGGCTCGGGCTTGAGGGCCAATGCCTGCAGATAAGCCTGCTCGATGGTGCGGCGGCGCACCTTGTCGATTAACAGCGAACGGGCGATGGCGCTCAGATACCCGCGTGGCTCGCGGATGGGGGCGTCATGGCGTGCGGTCATCACCCGCAGGAACGTGTCCTGGGCCAGGTCGCAGGCATCCGCCGTATTGCCCAGGCGCACGCGCAACCAGCCCTTTAGCCAACCGTTGTGCTCACTGTAGAGCCGCTGAAGAACTGAATGATCGAGCGCCGACATATGAATGCGACCAAAATGTAATTGGTAATTGTTCGCATTATTGTGATGGCAGAGTGTTTATGCAAGGGGGTTTTATTGGGAGGGGGCGGGCAGGGGCAGCACTGCTGGAAATTGATTCGTCCGAGTGCACAGCGTGTAACACAACTCTAAGTCGATCGTGTTTTTCTGTGTGTAGTGTGTGTATTTTTCGGTTGCGCCATTTTTCAGTGGTGTGTAGCGTACACACAATGCGTGGTGATCAAATGCGAAGTCGTGAACTTATCGAGTTGCTGATGGCGGATGGGTGGTTTGAGATCGCGGTTAAAGGAAGTCACCATCAGTTCAAGCACCCAGCCAAAGCGGGTCGGGTAACGGTTCCGCATCCCAGGACAGAAATTGCCAAAGGGACGCTGCACAGCATTCTCAAATCCGCAGGTCTCAAAGGAGAGTTACGGTCATGAAATTTCCAGTGGTAATACATAAAGACGCAGATTCTGAATTCAGCGTGACGGTGCCTGATGTGCCGGGCTGTTTTTCTGCAGGGGCCACCTTTTCGCAAGCGCTGGATAACGTGCAGGAAGCATTGGCTTTGCATCTGGAAGGCATTGTTGCGGACGGCGGTGAGCTACCCCAGGGCAAGGACGTGGACGCCCATCTGGAGAATCCGGATTATGTCGGCGGGATATGGGCAATCGTTGACTTTGATTTGACGCCTTATCTCGGCAAGTCGGTTCGGTTCAATGCGTCTTTGCCAGAGAACCTGTTGCAGCGTATTGATGAACGAGTCAGCAGGGACCACCGCTATGCGTCCCGTTCGGGGTTTCTGGCCACAGCGGCATTGCGCGAGCTGAGCGTTCAGAACTTTTGATCGGTTCAAGAGCGTCACCATGTGGTGCTCTTCAGTCTTCTCCAAACCCCGAAAACAAAAAAGGCCCACCTTGCGGTGAGCCTCTTTCGGTATTGCGTATGGTGCCGGCACCAAGAGTCGAACTCGGGACCTACTGATTACAAGTCAGTTGCTCTACCAACTGAGCTATACCGGCGTTATGGGCGACGAGTATACCCGGATGTTTGAGCTTGTAAACCCCTGATAACAGACTATTTTCACGTTTCTGACCGGCGCTCGTCGAAGTACTGGCGCAAGTGCTCGACCGTGACCCGGACTTTGGCCGAATTGGCCAGTGGCGCTGCGTAGACCGCCCAGATATTGGCCTGCTGGCGATAGTCCTGAAGGATATGTACCAACTTGCCGTTTTCCAGGCTTTCGCGCACGTCCCACTGCGAGCGCAGCAGGATGCCACGTCCGTCGATCCCCCATTGGTGCACCACTTCGCCGTGGTTGGCCGACAGCGCGCCGGTAACTTTCACGCTTTCTTCGCCCTGCGGTCCTTGCAGGCGCCACAGCCCGAACGGGTGGTCGCGCTCCTTGATCACCAGGCATTCGTGGCCCGCCAGTTCCGCCAGGGTGCGCGGCTCGCCGTGGCGTCGTAGGTACTCAGGGCTGGCGCAGAGCACGCGGGCGTTGTTGGCCAGCAGTTTGGCAATCAGGTTGGGCGCAATGTGGTCGCCGATGCGGATATCCAGGTCGTAGCCTTCTTCGATCAAGTCCACCAGGCGGTCGAACATGTCGAAGCGGATGTCCAGCGCCGGGTAGCGCCGCGACAGTTCTGATAGCGCGGGGCCAACATGGCGACGGCCTAATCCGAAGCTGCTGACGACATGCAACTGCCCCCGGGGCTCCTGATGCAGCGCCGACACTTCGTCGCTCATTTGCTCCACGGCATCAAAGATATGCAAGGCCCAGTGGTAGACACGTTCGCCATCATCGGTGACGGCCACGCGACGGGTGGTGCGGTGCAGCAGGCGCACGCCAATGCTTTGCTCCAGCAGTTGGATGCGTTTGCTGACATACGCCGGGGACACCCCCAGCTCGCTGGCCGCGGCGGCAAAACTGGAGCGCCGGGCCACGACCACGAACACGCGCAGGTCGTCGAGATTCGGCAGATTGTTCACGAATCGTGTCTTATCCATCATCAGTTCGCCTGATTATCTTTGTATTGGCGCTTTATATCATGGGCCCACTTCTCCTCATCAAGAGTTCGCCCCATGAGCAAGACATTCAGAATTGCCGCCATCGCCGGTGACGGTATTGGTAACGAAGTACTGCCGGAAGGCCTGCGCGTTGTGGAAGCGGCGGCCAAAAAGTGGAACCTGGACCTGTCGATCGAGATCATCGAGTGGGCCAGTTGCGATTACTACGAGCGTCACGGGCAAATGATGCCGGACAACTGGTTCGAGCAGCTCAAGGGCTTCGACGCCATCTATTTCGGCGCCGTGGGCTGGCCCGACAAGGTGCCGGATCACATCTCGCTGTGGGGTTCGCTGCTCAAGTTCCGTCGCGACTTCGATCAATATGTGAACATTCGCCCGGTGCGCCTGTTCCCTGGCGTGCCATGCCCGCTGGCGGGGCGTGAGCCCGGCGATATCGACTTTGTGGTGATCCGTGAAAACACCGAAGGTGAATATTCCTCGGTAGGCGGGCGGATGTTTGAAGGCACCGAAAACGAATTGGTCCTGCAAGAATCCGTATTTACCCGACGCGGCGTAGACCGGATTCTCAAGTACGCTTTTGAAGTGGCCAAGGAGCGCCCACGCAAGCACGTCACTTCGGCCACCAAGTCCAACGGCATCTCCATCAGCATGCCGTATTGGGACGAGCGCACCGAAGCGATGGCGGCCAACTATCCGCAGGTCAGCTGGGACAAGCAGCACATCGACATTCTGTGCGCCCGTTTCGTCCTGCAGCCCAACCGTTTTGATGTGGTAGTGGCCTCCAACCTGTTCGGCGACATTCTCTCCGACCTCGGCCCGGCCTGTGCGGGCACCATCGGCATTGCGCCGTCAGCCAACCTCAACCCGGAACGTAACTTCCCGTCACTGTTTGAACCGGTACACGGTTCGGCGCCGGATATTTACGGGCAAAACATCGCCAACCCGATCGCGATGGTGTGGTCGGGTGCGCTGATGCTGGAATTTTTGGGCAAGGGTGATGAGCGTTATCAGGCCGCTCATGACGGGATCTTGCGTGCCATCGAAAATGTGATTGCCAGTGGTCCGAAAACACCGGATCTGGGTGGCACGGCATCGACTCAGGACGTCGGAAAAGCGATCGCCGCTGCACTGGCGTAACGTTCCGGCCACGTAAGGCAAAAGCCGCGGAGCAGAAACTTGCAAGCCCGCCAAACCTCCCGAAAACCGGGGGTTCGGCGGGCTTTTTGGCGTGTTCAAAGATGAGTGGGGTATGGCGAAAATTCCTGCGGATCCAGTTGCAAAAGGCCAAATCTCAGGGCATATTGTTAACCGAAAGATATGTGTTAACCATCAGTTAACGGTCGGATTCAACGGCGTGAAAGGAGTCCTTAACAGCGGTAAGTGCTGACGTAGAACCGTGCAGTAAGAGAAAAAACTCTCTCTCTGGAGACTTAAATGTCCAATAACAATAAAAAAGATGTCTTTTTGATATCAACTAGCCTGATTGCTGTACTGGCCACCGTTGCAGGCCTTGCCTTCTTTCCGCAACAAGCCGAGACCACCGCCAACATGCTGTTCGAGTTGGCCTCCCGTACCTTTGGCACTTCGGTGCAGGTGTTCGTGTTTTGCTGCGCCCTGGTGGTGCTGTATATCGCGTTCAGCAAGTACGGCAACATCCGCCTGGGTAACGGCAAAGCCGAATACCCGACGGTCACCTGGGTGTTCATGTTTATCTGCGCGGGCATGGGCTCGTCGACCCTGTACTGGGGCGTGATGGAGTGGGCGTATTACTACCAGACGCCCGGTCTGAACATTGCCGCAGGCTCGCGAGAAGCGCTGGATTACAGCGTCAGTTATTCGTTCTTCCATTGGGGGATCAGTGCCTGGTCGTTGTATGCCTTGTCGTCACTGGCAATGGCATATCACTTCCATGTGCGCAAAAAGAGCGGCCTGAGCCTGTCTTCGGTCATCGAAGCCGTCACCGGTTTCAAGGCCCAAGGGCCAGTAGGGCGGATCGTCGACCTGGTGTTTTTGCTGACCATGTTTGGCGCCCTGACCGTATCCCTGGTGCTCACCGCCTCCACCCTGACCCGCGGCCTGTCGGCGCTGACCGGCATGCCGGATACCTTCACCACCCAATTGATGGTGATCGGTGTGGTGGCGGTGGTGTTCTCGCTCAGTTCCTACATCGGTATTGCCAGTGGCATGCAGCGTCTGTCGAAGATGGTGTGTATCGGCGCGCTGGTGTTTGCCGGCGTGGTGCTGCTGGTTGGCCCCACGCAATTCATCATCAACAATACCGCCAATTCCATTGGCCTGATGATGCAGAACTACGTACACATGAGCCTGTTTACCGACCCGCAAGGTGATGGTGCCTTCACCCGCAACTGGACGGTTTTCTACTGGCTGTGGTGGGTTTCCTACGCACCGGGCGTGGCCATGTTTGTGACCCGTGTGTCCAAGGGCCGCAAGATGAAAGAAGTGGTCGCCGCGATGTTGATGGGCGGCAGTTTTGGCTGCTGGTTCTTCTTCGGCACGCTGGAAAGCTACAGCATGCACCAGTTCATGAGCGGGGCCATTGATGTGCCGCGCATCCTGACGGAGCAGGGCGGTGAAACGGCGGTGGAGATGCTGCTCAGTGCGCTGCCGTTCGGCCAGATTTTCCTGGGGGTTTACCTGTTCATCATGGCGGTGTTCTGTGCCTCGCACATGGACGCAGCGGCCTACGCCGTTGCCGCCACCAGTACCCGCAACATGCAGGAAGGCCAGGACCCGTCGCCGACTCACCGCTTGTTCTGGTGCATCGCCCTGACCCTGGTGCCGCTGGCCATGCTGTTTGCCAAGGTCTCGCTGTCGACCATGAAAACCGCCGTGGTGCTGACTGCCATTCCGTTCATGGTGATCCTGCTGACCAAGATCTACGGCTTCCTCAAATGGATGTTCGAGGACTACAGCGCCATGCCGGCTTATCTGATCGAGGAGGAAGCCGTATCCCGCGGTAACGACCTTGATTATGTGGCGGCGTTTGAAGTCGCAGCCCACAGCCCCGCGCCCAAGGTCGAGGCAAAGGCGGTACCCGCAGCCCTGAGCTGATTATTGTTGTGAACCACGCGCAGGCCCCGGCACTCCGGTGCCGGGACCTGAGCGGTTTTTTTTGCATGTCTTGTTAGCCAGTAGTTGTCTGTAATTCACTGGTTACATAAAAACAGCCTGAAACAGGGCGACGTGCGGCCTGCCCCGCCCTCTGAATTGCCTGAGAGAGACCAGATGAACACTATCGTGAAATTGCCTGCCGACTTCTGCACCAATGCTGACGAAGCGCACACCATTCCCGCGTCCTACTACACCAATCAGAACGTGTTCGAACTGGAGAAGGAAAAGATCTTCGCCAATACATGGATTTGTGTCGGCCACCGCAGCGAAGTTGCCAACAGCAACGACTACATCACCCGCGAAGTGATCGGCGAAAGCATCATCGTCGTACGTGGTCGCGACAGTGTGCTGCGCGCGTTCTACAACGTATGCCCGCACCGTGGCCATCAGTTGCTGAGCGGCAGCGGCAAGGCCAAAAACGTGATCACCTGTCCGTACCACGCCTGGACCTTCAAGCTTGATGGCGAACTGGCCCATGCGCGCAACTGCGACAACGTGGTCAATTTCGACAAGGAAAACTCCAGCCTCGTGGCCCTGCGGGTCGAGGAATACGCCGGTTTCATCTACATCAACATGAACAACGAAGCCGGCACCGTGGAAGAGCAACTGCCGGGCCTGCAAGCCCGCCTGCGCGAAGCCTGCCCGGTGGTGGATGACCTGCACCTGGCGGCCCGTTTCGTCAGCGATACCCCGGCCAACTGGAAGTCCATCGTCGACAACTACCTGGAGTGCTACCACTGCGCCCCCGCCCACCCCGGCTTTGCCGATTCGGTGAGCGTCGACGAGTACTGGCACACCCTGCACGGCAACTGGTCGCTGCAATTCGGTCACGCCAAGTCGTCGGAGAAATCCTTCAAGTTCGATGAATCGATCAAGGATCCGTCCTTTAGCGGTTTCTGGGCCTGGCCGTGCACCATGTTCAACGCGCCACCGGGCGGCAACTTCATGACCGTGATCTACGAGTTCCCGGTCAGCGCTGGCGTGACCATGCAGCACTACGACATCTACTTCCTCAACAAGGACATCACCCCCGAGCAGCAGGCGCTGATCGAGTGGTACCGCGACGTGTTCCGCCCCGAAGACCTGCGTCTGGTCGAGAGCGTGCAACGCGGTCTGCAATCGCGTGGTTATCGCGGCCAGGGCCGGATCATGGCCGACCGCAGCCGCAGCGGCATGAGCGAGCACGGCATTGCGCACTTCCACAACCTGATCGCCGTCGCCCATCTGGACGATTGATCCCGATCACGCCGCAGCATGCCTGCGGCGTTTTACCCCATTAAGAGGAGTGTCCTGCGTGCAGCTCAACGACCCCCAATTGTTTCGCCAACAGGCTTTTATCGATGGAGCCTGGGTGAATGCCGACAGTCGGCAAACCGTAGATGTCACCAACCCGGCCCAGGGCCAGTTGCTCGGCAATGTGCCGCTTATGGGTGGCAGCGAAGCGATTCGCGCCATCGAAGCCGCCGACGCCGCGTTGCCCGCCTGGCGTGAGCGCACGGCCAAGGACCGCGCACAGATCTTGCGCCGCTGGTTCGAGCTGATCCTGCAACACGAAGACGATCTGGCGCAGCTTATGACCCTGGAACAGGGCAAGCCACTGCACGAAGCCGTGGGCGAGATTCGCTACGCCGCATCGTTTATCGAGTGGTTTGCCGAAGAGGGCAAACGCATTTATGGCGACGTGATTCCATCGCCGTCCACCGACAAGCGCCTGCTGGTGATCAAGCAGGGCATTGGCGTCTGCGCGGCCATTACGCCGTGGAATTTCCCGGCGGCGATGATCACCCGCAAGGTCGCGCCGGCGCTGGCAGCCGGTTGCACCATCGTGGTCAAGCCTGCCAACGAAACGCCGTTTTCGGCCCTGGCCCTGGCGGAACTGGCCCAGCGTGCAGGCATCCCGGCCGGTGTGCTGAATATCGTGACAGGTGATGCCCAGGCCATTGGCGCGCAACTGACCGGCCACCCGCTCGTGCGCAAACTGAGCTTTACCGGCTCGACCCCGGTGGGTCGCCTGCTGATGAGCCAGTGCGCCGAAAGCATCAAGAAAGTCTCGCTGGAGCTGGGCGGCAACGCGCCGTTTATCGTGTTCGCCGACGCGGATATCGAGGCCGCCGTCGAGGGGGCCATCGCCGCCAAATACCGTAACGCCGGGCAAACCTGCGTGTGCGTCAACCGCTTCTATGTGCATGACGCGGTCTATGACCAGTTCGCCAGTAAATTCGCCGCCAAAGTCGCGCAGCTGAAGGTCGGCCATGGCAATGAAACCGGTGCGCAAATCGGCCCGCTGATCAGCCTCAAGGCCGTGGAAAAAGTGCGCCTGCTGATCGACGACGCCGTGAGCAAGGGCGCGACCCTGTTGCTGGGCGGCGGCGTACACGCGCTGGGCGAGCAGTTCTTCGAACCCACCGTTCTGGGTGATATCCGCAAAGGCATGTTGCTGCTGGACGAAGAAATCTTCGGCCCGGTTGCGCCCCTGGTGCGCTTCCACAGCGATGCCGAAGTCGTGGCCCTGGCCAACGACACGTTGTACGGCCTGGCGGCCTACTTCTACAGCCGCGATATCGGCCACGTGTGGCACATCGCCGAGCAACTGGAATACGGCATGGTCGGCGTCAATACCGGGCTGATTTCCAACGAAGTCGCGCCGTTTGGCGGGGTCAAGCAATCCGGTCTGGGCCGCGAAGGTTCCAAATACGGGATCGAAGATTACCTGCAATTGAAATACCTGTGCCTGGCGGTCTGAGCCGACCGCACCGGGTCATGAATCAGGCGGTACGCGAGTGCCGCCCTTTAGCGCAGTAGAGGTTTTGCGATGGCCAACACATATCAAATGCTTGCCGCCCGTGTGATCGGGGTGGAGCAGGTGACGCCGCTGATCAAACGTTTCACCCTGGTACGTCAGGACGGCAAATTGCTGCCGGACTTCACCGGTGGCAGCCACATCATCGTGCAGATGAAAGACGCCGACGGCCGTCAGCACAGCAATGCCTATTCATTGATGAGCGACCCGCGCCAGACCGCCAGTTACCAGATTGGCGTGCGCCTTGAGGAGCAGTCCAAAGGCGGCTCGGCCTTCATGCACCAGCAGGTCGAAGTCGGCACCGAGCTGATGATTTCCACGCCCAACAACCTCTTTGCCATCGACCCCAAGGCCGGCCGGCATGTGTTGATTGCTGGTGGCATCGGCATTACCCCGTTCCTGTCGCAGGTTTATGAACTGCGCGACAGCGGCGCCGACTACCAACTGCACTATGCCTTCCGCAGCCCCGAGCACGGTGCGTTCCAGGATGAACTCAGCGCCGGGCCTCATGCCGGCCGTACTCGCCTGTATGCCGACAGCCTGGGGCAGTCGCTGAACCTGACCGAACTGATGGGTGCGTTGGCCAGCGATGCGCACGTCTATGTCTGCGGCCCCAAACCGTTGATTGATGCGGTGATCGCCACCGGCAAGCAGTTGGGCCTGGCCGATGATCGCGTGCATTGGGAACAGTTCGCCGCCGCGCCCGTGACCGGCGGCGCATTCACGCTGGTATTGGCCAAGTCCGGCCAGGAGCTGCGCGTCGAAGCAGGCATGAGCATCCTCAAGGCCATCGAAAAAGCCAATGTCGACGTTGAATGCCTGTGCCGCGAAGGCGTGTGCGGCACCTGCGAGACGCGCATCCTTGAAGGCGAGGCGGCGCACAATGATCAATATTTGAGCGATGACGAAAAGGCCGCCCAGCAAACTATGATGATCTGCGTGTCCCGTGCCCGGGGCGAACGGCTGGTGCTGGACTTGTAATGCGGCTGGCGTGATCGCGTCGGGGGGCGACAGGGGTGTGTGTATAATCGCGACGCCCTGCGCCTTGCGTGATCACGGACTTGTCATGACTGAAGATAGCTTTGCCTTTCGCCTGAAGGAGCTGCTCGAACACCACAAAATGACCTTGCAAGCGGTCGGCACTGCCTTGGGCATTTCGCGTACGGCGGTGCATAAGTGGACCCGTGGTGGCGAAATCGACTACAGCAATCTGCGCAAACTGGCTGACCTGTTCAAGGTCAACTGGGTGTGGCTGCGCTATGGCGAACAGGCGGTGCAGGACCTGCAGGGGGCGGCCTCGGTGGAGCTGCCGATGACCGATGTGCGCCGCAAGTACATCGCCGACATCATGGAAAGCGAAGCACGCATGACCCTGGCGCAAGAGAACGCCGGGATCGTGACGTGGGAGTGGAACCTGATCACCGACGAGGTGTTCTACTCGGCCAACGTCGAGCGGGTGTACGGCTGGCAGGTCAACAGCAACGACGATTTCTGGCCCCATGTACTGCCTGAAGACAAGGTGGTCATGAATGCGCTCTACGACGAGTGCTTCGCCAACAACACGCCCTATGAATACGACTTCCGGATATTTCGCCCCGATGGCGAGATGCGCTGGATTTCGTCGCGGGCCATGCCGCTGAACGACAGCGCCGGGCGCCCGGTGAAAATGATCGGCATCAGCATGGACAACACCGCCCGCAAGACCGCCGAACAAGCCTTGCGCAAAAGCGAAGAGGCCTTCCGCGCGCTGTTCGAACTGGCCTGCGGCGCCATTGCCTACGTGGACCTGGACGGCAGCTGGCGTCGGGTCAACGACAGCCTGTGCCAGTTGCTCGGCTACAGCGAGCAGGAGCTGCGCCAGCTGACCTTCCAGGACCTCACCCACCCCGATGACCTGCAGGCCAACCTTGAGCAGTTGCAGCTATTGCTCGAGGGCAAGATCAGCAACTACGACCTGGAGAAACGCCTGCGCTGCAAGGACGGGCACTTTATCTGGACCCATGTGCGCACCTCGTTGCAGCGCAACTCCCAGGACGACAGCCCCGAGCACCTGATCAGCGTGATCGACGACATCACCCGCGAACGCGCCGAACGCCAGGCCCTGCTGGCACGCATCGAAGAACTGGAACGCCTGCTTCAGGGGATATGACTTTGCTGTTGTGGGAGCGGGCTTGCTCGCGATGGGATCGCTGTGGTTTACCTGACAGACCGCAGCGCCTGAATCGCGAGCAAGCCCGCTCCCACAACAAGCCCGCTCCCACATGGGCGTGAGGGTTAGAGGACAAACCCCAGCTCAAACAGGGTGCCGCTGTCATCGCTGATCACCCGCACCTGCCCGCCATGCAATTGCATGATCGACTGCACGATCGCCAACCCCAGCCCGCCCGAATCCCCCGGCTGGGCCCGCGACGGGTCGACCCGGTAAAAACGGTCGAACAGCCTGTCGATATGTTGCGGGTCAATCGGCTGGCCGAGGTTGTGCACGCCGATCCAGCACATTCCCGCCTCGTCGCGCCGCCGCAGGCTCACGGTCGAACCCGCTCGGGCATGGCGCACGGCATTGGCCAGCAGGTTGCCCAGTGCCCGTTGCAGCAATTGCTGATCCACCGTCAACGGCCCGCGCAGCTGATTTTCCAGCAGCAAGCCGCGATCCTCGGCCAGCGCCTCGAAGTAATCACACAGCCCGTCACCCACTTCGCCAAGGTCCAGGGTTTGCAGCTGTAACGGGCGCTGCCCATGCTCGGCACGGGCGAGGAACATCAGGTTTTCGGCCATGCGGTTGAGCCGTTCGTATTCCTCGATATTCGATGCCAGAACCTCCTGGTACTCAGCCGCGCTGCGTGGCTGGTTCAGGGCCAGGCTGTTGCTGCCCAGCAGGTTGTGCAGCGGCGTGCGGATTTCATGGGCCAGGTCGGCGGAAAACTGCGACAGCCGGGCAAAGCTGTCTTCCAGCCGCGCGAGCATGGCGTTGAGGGCCAGCACCGGCTCCTTGAGCTCGCTGGGCATGGTTTCGGTGGGCATGCGCCGGTCAAGGCTGCGCGGGTCGATATGGCGCATGGCCTGGGCCAGTTCGCGCAGCGGCGTGAGGCCACGGCGCAACAGCAGCAAGCCCAGCCCGAAGGCCAGCAACGTGCCCAGCCCGGCGGCCATGTACAAACGCATGCGGTAACTGGCGAGCATTTGCTCACGCTCATCCAGGCGCTTGCCTACGGTCACGCTGAGGACTTCATCTGCCGGGCCACGGGCCATGCCGGCGAGCAATACGGTCGCGTCCACGGTCTTGATATCGGCGCGCTGCGGCGCCCGGTCCTGGGCGATGGGTGGCAAGTCCGGCAAGGCTTGTTGGTGGGGGTTGATGGCGATGAGCGGGCTGCCATCGGCACGCTTGACCAGCAGCACGCTGTCCAGGTTGCCGAGCATGTTCTGGTACAGGCGCGGGCGCTCCTGCAGGGCTTCGAGGCTGTCACTGTCATGCAGCAGGGCGCGCACTTGCTCAAGGCGCCCGAGCAGGGCTTGATCGTCGCGAAAGGTCAATTCAGCAGCCAGTGAGCGGTACAGAAACACCCCCACCGCACCCAGCACCAGCGCACAGGTCAGGGCAATCGCCAGCGCCAGACGCCAGGCGATGGATTTACTCATCGGGCGCTTCCAGTTGATAACCCACACCGCGCACGGTGTGGATCAGCTTGGGCATGTAGGGGTCGTCGATCTTGGCCCGCAGGCGACGCACGGCGACTTCGACCATATTTGTGTCACTGTCGAAATTGAGGTTCCACACCTGCGAAGCGATCAGGGTACGGGACAGCACTTCGCCCTGGCGGCTGGCCAGCAGTTGCAGCAGGGCGAACTCCTTGTTGGTCAGGCTGATGCGTTGGCCACCCCGGCTGACGCGGCGGCGCAGCACGTCGATTTCAAGATCGGCGATGGCATACGACTCGGCCTCGCGCAGGGGGCCGCGGCGCAGTAAGGTGCGGACCCGGGCGAGCAACTCGGCAAAGGCGAAGGGCTTGAGCAGGTAGTCGTCGGCGCCCAGCTCCAGGCCGCGCACGCGGTCTTCGATGGCGTCCCTGGCGGTCAGGAACAGCACTGGCGTGGCGCCGCGCTGGCGAATCAGTTGCAGCAATTGCCAGCCATTGAGCCCCGGCAGCATGACGTCGAGGATGATCAGGTCGTATTCCTGCTGCTCGATAAAGTAACGCCCGTCCAGGCCGTTCAGCGCCACATCCACGGCAAACCCCGACTCCCTGAGGCCCTTGGCCAGGAAGTCGGCCGTCTTGGCTTCGTCTTCAACCACTAACAAACGCATCGCACACCTCGATCAATCGTCTGCACAGGCTAGGCGCCTTCGGCGGTGTTGCCTATTACAAACTTGTAATGCAACTGACGGGGTTCTGACGAAGGTCGCAGGTTACGGTGGCCCCATTCGTACAGGAGCTTGCCCATGATGCTGAAAACCTTGTTGTTGTGGACTGCCGTTGGCGTTGCCGGCGCGGCCCAGGCGGCGCCGAATCTGGCGCGCCATGCCGATCTGGACCTGGCCACCGCCCGCCAGTTGGCCGACGCGACCCTCAAGCACTGCACCGGGGCGCTGAGCGTGCTCGACCGCGGTGGCAATGTGCTGATGGCGCAGCGCCCGGAAGGCGTTGGCCCGCACAACCTGCTGGCGAGCCAGCGCAAGGCCTATACCGCGCTGTCGACCAAAACCCCGACCCGCCTGTTTGCCGAGCGTGCGCGTAACAACCCCGAGGCCGCCAATCTCAACTCCATCGCCGAGCTGTTGCTGTTGGGCGGCGGTGTGCCGTTGTTCGCCGAAGGTGAACTGGTGGGTGCGCTGGGCGTGGCCGGGGCGGGCGGTGCTGAGCAGGACGAAGCATGCGCCATCCAGGCTACCGGGCAAGTTGGCCTGACCATTCAACGTTAATTACTGTTTAACCACTGAGGAATAACCATGAAATCGTTGCGAATCACCCTGGCGGCGTTGAGCCTGAGTGCGGTGTCGAGCCTGGCCCTGGCAGCGGGTAACCCGTTGAGCGTGCATGTGCTCAACCTTGAAAACGGCTTGCCGTCACCGGGCGTCAACGTGACCCTGGAGAAGCATGTGGGCAAGGACTGGCAGCCGCTGGCCCAGGGCGTGACCAACGAGCAGGGGCGTATCGGCGAGCTGTTCCCGGGCAAGCAGGCGTTCGAGGCGGGGGAGTACCGGGTGGTGTTCAAGACCGGCGAGTACTTCAAGAAGGTGGGCCGCGATACGTTTTTCCCGGAAATCCCGGTGATTTTTGAAGTGAAGAATGTGGATCAGCATTACCACATTCCGTTGTTGCTCAGCCCTTATGGGTTTTCGACGTATCGCGGGTCGTAGGCCTGCAAAAACCTGTGTGGGAGCGGGCTTGCTCGCGATTCAGGCGCTGCGGTTTTTCCGGTAAACCACAACGATCCCATCGCGGGCAAGCCCGCTCCCACAACAAGCCTGCTCAAACAGAGTTATCCACAGCGCTGCGCAAGCACCATCAAGTTGCGAGGCGTCAGCTGGCTGTCGCAAAACTCGCCGACCTGTACCTCGTAGCCGTTTTCTTGCAGGTACAGCGCCCGGTCGAGCACCAGCCACAGCTCCAGTGGGCGACGAAACAGCCCGCGCACCAACTCCAGATTGCGCACCTGCGCCAATCGTTCCCAACCTGCCGCTTCCAGTGCCGGCCAGTCTTCGTCGCCGCGTGTGGATAAGTTCTTCAGCGCCGCCAACCCCTCGCAATACTCGGCAAACGGTTTGCCCAGCCAGGCACTCGGCAGTGAGGGTGTGGATAAGTATTCGTCGCACTGACGATGCTGACGTTGCCACAAATCAAACCCCAAACGCCGTGCCATCGACTCGTCGCGCTGGCGCCGCACGCGGCTGCCGGCGGTCACGGTTTCGCTCATGGGCAGGCTAAGGTCTTCCAGTGACAACTGCAGGTGCGAAGCCTTGGCCACTGTGGATAACGCTTGATAGTGCGTCGCGCTGATGCGGTTGTAGCAGCAGGGTGACACGGCAAGTTGTCCACAGCCTGCCGCCGTGGCCAACTGCAGCAGGCGCACATGCAGATCGCCGCAGGCGTGCAGCGCCACGGGGGTCATGTGGGCGGTGAGCTGCATGGCCGTGTCGGGGGCGAGCACGTCCTGTTGCACATGCCGGGCGGGCAAGTGATGGCGCTGGCTCAGTTGCTCCCCGGCCTCGATCAGGGCAGGGTCGTATTCCAGGCACGTCAGCTGCTGGTCGGTGCTCAACAACCGTCGCCCCAGATGGCCTTTGCCCGAGCACCAGTCCAGCCAGTGGGCGGGCTTTTGCGCAAAGCTCAGGCTTTGGGCGAAGGCTTCGATCTGTTGCCATTTGCGCCCCGGTACGTCCACCTGCAGGCGCGGGTTGGCGGGTGCAAGGGCGTGGGTGGGCAAGCGCTCGACCCGGCTCAGGGCGAGGGAGGTCGCCGCCAGTTCAGGGAACGGCGCAGGGGCGGGCAGGTGTTGGGGATGGTTGTGGCTGGCTTCGGCGTCTTGCAGCGAACGCTGGCGCAACCACTGCGCCAGTTCGGGGTGTTGCGCTTCCCACGGCAGGTTCAGGTGAGTGAAGGGCCGTGGGCGCCAGAGGTGCTGGTGGTCGTGCAGAAACCTGTCCAGCGCCTCGAAGCGGGCCAGCAGGTCAGCGGCCCTGGCAGGCATCGACGCGCAACCAGCGCTCCAGCAGTTTGAAGCCTTGGATCAGCACAAACGACATGATCAGGTAAATGGCCCCGGCAGCCAGGAACATATCCACTGTCTGGTAGTTGCGCGCAATGATGGTGCGGGTCATGCCGGTCAGTTCCAGCAGGGTCACGGTACTCGCCAGCGAGCTGGCCTTGAGCATCAGGATCACTTCGTTGCTGTAGGCCGGCAGGCCGATGCGCGCCGCGCGAGGCAGGACGATATGCACCAGGGTCTTGAAGCGCGACATGCCCAGCGCCCGTGCCGCCTCGATTTCACCCGGCGGGATGGCCTGGATCGCGCCACGCAGGATCTCGGCGATGTAGGCGGCGGTGTGCAGGGTCATGGTGATGATCGCGCACCAGAACGGGCTGCGCAGGTACGGCCACAACGCGCTTTCACGCACCACATCGAACTGCGCCAGGCCGTAATAGACCAAAAACAGCTGGATCAGCAGTGGCGTGCCACGGAAGAAAAAGATGTAGGCGTAAGGCAGCGAACGCACATACCAGAGCTTGGACGAGCGGGCGATGCCCAGCGGGATGGCCACGATCAGACCGGCGAGCACAGAAACGGCGGTCAGCTCCAGGGTCAGGGTTGCGCCCTGCATCAGCTTGGGCAGCCACTTGAGGATTACTTCCCACTCCATTACGTCCTCCTCACGAAGCCGCGCGCTGCGCGTTTTTCAAGCACGTGCATGGTGCCCATAGCCAGTACGGTCAGGCCCAGGTACATCACGGCTGCCACCATGTAGAAGGTGAACGGGTGTTTGGCGAAGGTCACGGCGTTTTGCGCCTGACGCATGATTTCTTCAAGACCGATAACCGACACCAGTGCGGTGTCTTTCATCAGGATCATGAACAGGTTACCCAGGCCGGGCAGGGCGATACGCCACATTTGCGGCAGCACCAGCTTGGTGAAGATCCGTGGTTTGGACAGGCCCAGTGCCATGCCCGCTTCGCGGTGGCCCTTGGGGATGGCCAGGATGGCACCACGGAATACTTCGGTGGCATAGGCACCAAAGCACAGGCCCAAGGCGAGCACACCCGCGGCAAAGGCGCTGAGGGTGAGGTCGGGCATGCCGATGTATTCGCCGATGGCGCGTACCAGATTCACGCTGCCGAAGTAGATCAGCAACACCCAGAGCAGTTCGGGCACGCCGCGAACCAGGGTCGAATAGGCGCCGCCCAACCATCTAAGCGGTTTGAAGGGGGATGTTTTGGCCAAGGCACCGAGCAATCCGAGCACCAGGCCCAGACACAGCGCAGTGAGTGCCAGTTTGACGGTCATCAGCGCGCCAGCGGCAAGCGCCGGGCCGAATCCGTATAAATCGATAGTCATGGGGTAGGCAGGCTTTGCTAGGGACCGGCGCGCCCGCAGGCGCACCGGTCAGGCAGGTCAGTAGATGCTGAACGGGAAGTACTTGTCGTTGATCTTCTTGTACGTGCCGTCTTCAACGATTTGCTTGAGGGCCAGGTTCAGCTTGGCGCGCAGTTCGTTGTCGCCCTTGCGCAGGGCAATACCGACCTTGTCGTCTTCGTTGACCGGCTCACCCTTGAACTCGTATGCCTGGCCAGCCGGGCTTTTCAGCCAGTCGTAGTTGGCGTACTTGTCAGCCAGCAGCGCATCTACGCGGCCCGACGTCAGGTCGAGGTAGGCGTTTTCCTGGGTGTCGTACAGGGAGATGGTGGCGTCAGTGCCCAGGTTGTCATCCAGCCAGGTTGCGGCCTGGGTCGAACGCTGGGTGCCCAGGGCCTTGCCCTTGAGGGACGCGAGGTCGGTTTTAAAGTCGACTTTTTTCGGCGCAATGAACTGCTGCTTGTTGGAGTAGTACGGGTCGGTGAAGTCCACCGCCTGCTTGCGCTCGTCAGTGATCGACAGCGACGACACGATGAAGTCGTACTTTTTGGCGTTCAGGGCCGGGATGATGCCGTCCCAGTCCGAGGTGACGATTTCACACTCGGCTTTCATCTTGGCGCACAGGGCCATAGCGATATCGGGGTCGAAGCCGACGACTTCACCACTGGCGTTCTTGTTGTTGAACGGTGGGTAAGCCCCTTCAATACCGACTTTGTACTTGTCTACAGCCAGGGCGTTGGCGCTGAAAACCAGTGTGGCGGCAGCGGCCATGAGAAGCTTTTTATAGGTCTGCATTCGTGTTGCTCCGTTAGCGGTTGCTGGACATGAATTGTTTACAGCGCGCCGAAACCGGGTTGTCGAACACCTGTTCTGGCGACCCTTGCTCTTCGATCAGGCCCTGGTGCAAAAACACTACTTCGGTGGACACCTGGCGGGCAAAGCCCATCTCGTGGGTGACCAGCAGCATAGTGCGACCTTCTTCGGCGAGCGCGCGGATCACACTAAGTACTTCTTGAACCATTTCCGGGTCAAGTGCCGATGTTGGTTCATCGAACAGAATGACTTTGGGCTGCATGGCCAGGGTGCGGGCAATCGCTGCGCGTTGCTGCTGGCCGCCGGACAATTCAGAGGGGTAGGCATGGCGTTTTTCGGCAATGCCGACCTTGGCCAGCAACGCTTCAGCCACTTCGATGGCCTCGGCCTTGCTTTGCCCCAGCACGCGACGGGGCGCCTCGATAATGTTGTCGAGGATGGTCATGTGCGGCCACAGGTTAAAGTTTTGAAACACAAAACCCAGTTCGCTGCGCATGCGGTTGATCTGCTTGCCGTCGGCCGCGATCAGTTCGCCATTTTTGGCTTTTTTGAGTTTGAGCTCTTCCCCGGCGACCACAATCTGGCCTTCGTGGGGGTTTTCCAGCAGGTTGATGCAGCGCAGCAGAGTGGACTTGCCGGAACCGGAAGAACCCAGGATCGAGATCACGTCGCCGTCGCGTGCGGTCAGCGAGATACCCTTGAGTACCTCAAGCTCGCCGTAGCGTTTGTGCAAGTTGCGGATTTCAAGCGCGGGCGTGGCCAAAGCCATGTGCGTTCCTCATTGTGTTCGGGTGCGATCCTGCTGTTGGGCGGCCTTCCTGGCGCAGGCCAAGCTAGCATAGGGTTGCAGAGGCAACCAGCCGCCCTGAAGACACAAAAGGCGTGGGGGTGGCAGTTTGTCGCATCGCTACAGCAGAGTGTCGCGCCGACAACAACCGACCCTGTATTTCGCCGTTCGGCCAGACAGGTGTCGCTTAAAAAAGGTCGCGATGTTGCCAGCTTTGGCCCGGTGTTGGAAGCGCGAACCTACTAAAGGTTAAAGATGTGCACTGCTTTTGGGCCATATGGGCGGTTTTGGGTATTTTTGGTGCGCCGAGACCTCAGTAACTGAGTGTTTCGGTAACGAATGGGCGAAAAGCCATTAGCCTCAATGGCTTGCAACGTCTGTTGCAAATCGTTGCAGCCCGCGCAAACCGTGCATTTGTCACATTCTGGCTCACTTATTGCGTCAAGGATTCTAAACGCCCCGTTGGTTACTTTTTACGAAGGTCAACGCGGGTGCTCGGAATGGCTTCAATGAAAGGTAGTCCCAATGAGCAATACGCAATCCTCTAGCGGCCTGGAACAAGGGCTCAAACCACGGCATGTGACCATGCTGTCGATTGCCGGTGTTATCGGCGCCGGTTTGTTTGTCGGTTCCGGACACGCGATTGCCCAAGCGGGCCCCGCCGTGCTGCTGGCTTATGCCGCGGCAGGCACACTGGTTGTATTGGTGATGCGCATGCTGGCCGAAATGGCCGTTGCCTCGCCGGACACCGGTTCGTTCTCCACCTACGCCGACCGTGCCATCGGGCACTGGGCCGGTTTTACCATTGGCTGGCTGTACTGGTGGTTCTGGGTCCTGGTGATCCCGCTGGAAGCGGTCGCCGCCGGCACCATCCTGCATGCGTGGTTCCCGGATACGGCGATCTGGGTGTTTACCCTGGTCATCACCCTGTTGCTGACCGCCACCAACCTGTTTAGCGTCAAGAACTACGGCGAGTTCGAGTTCTGGTTTGCGCTGGTCAAGGTGCTGGCGATTATCGGCTTTATCATTTTGGGTGTGCTGGCCATTTTCGGCTATCTGCCTACCAGCCAGGTCAGCGGTGTCGCGCATCTGTCCGATACCATCGGTTTTATGCCCAATGGCATGGGCGCCGTTCTGGCTGCCATGCTGACCACCATGTTCTCGTTCATGGGCACTGAAATCGTCACCATCGCGGCGGCGGAATCCAAAGACCCGAGCAAGCAGATCACCAAGGCCACCAATTCGGTGATCTGGCGTATTGGCCTGTTCTACCTGGTGTCGATTTTCATCGTTGTGGCCCTGGTGCCGTGGAACGATCCGAGCCTGGCGCAGTTGGGTTCCTACCAGACCGTACTTGAGCGCATGGGTATCCCGAATGCCAAGCTGATCGTGGATATCGTGGTACTGATCGCCGTCACCAGTTGCCTGAACTCGGCGCTCTACACCTCTTCGCGCATGCTGTACTCCCTGAGCAAACGTGGTGATGCACCGGCTGCGGCCAAGCGCACCAACGCTGCGGGCACGCCTTACTGGGCGGTGATGATGTCCACGGGTGCAGCCTTTGTGGCGGTATTCGCCAACTATGTGGCCCCGGCTGCCGTGTTCGAGTTCCTGCTGGCCAGCTCTGGCGCGATCGCGCTGCTGGTGTATCTGGTGATTGCCGTGTCGCAACTGCGCATGCGCCAGAAGCGTACGGCTCTGGGCGAGAACATTTCGTTCAAGATGTGGCTGTTCCCGGGGCTGACCTATGCAGTTATCGTCTTTATCGTGGCTATTCTGACGGTCATGCTGTTCCAGGAAGCGCATCGCGTTGAAATCATGGCTACCGGTTTGCTAAGCATTCTGGTGGTGGTGGCAGGCCTGCTGGTAGCACGCCGTCGTCGCATTGAGAAGTTGGGGGCACCGGTACTCAACTGAGGCCAGGACGGTTCTCGCGGTTGAATACCCAGAAAAACCGTCATCCTTCGGGATGGCGGTTTTTTTGTGCCTGTAAGGGGGGGATTTTGCGACCGCTGATCACTATCTGGCGGTTTTTTCCCATTCAGTGGGAATCGAATTTCAGCTAATGGGAAACACCGTGCACCATGCAGGCAAGAGCATGGGGCCAACAATGAACTACAACACGCCAACTGATCGCTTGCTGCAAATCCTCGTCAGCCTGGGGCAATCCGCCGAGGCGATCTCCGCCAAGGCGCTTTCCGAGCAACTGGGGCAACCGCTGAGCAGCACCTATCGCCACCTCAACACCCTGTTGCGCTGGGGCCTGGCCGAAGAGAACGGCCAGGGCCGCTATCTGCCAGGGCCTGCCTGTTTGCAGCTGGCGAAAAAATTTGACCGCGAAGCGGTGCTGGTGACGCTGGCCAAACCTGAACTCAAGCGTCTGGCCGAGCAAAGCCAGGAGAGCGTGGCCTTGATGGTGCCGAGCAACGGTCAGGCGATTTGCATTGAGCTGGTCGACAGCCCGCAACCCCTGCGCTGCTGTTACCAGAAAGGGCTGGCACAGCCGCTGTTGGTCGGCGCTTCTGCGCGGGTGCTGCTGGCGTATATGGATGAGGCGCAAAGCGTGTCGGCGCTTCTGGCGCAGGGCGTCGAGCCAGAAGAAGTTGCCACCTATCAGCGCAGCTTTGCCCAGATCCGCGCTGCCGGTTATGCCGTGAGTGTGAGTGAGATCGACGACGGTATTTGGGGCATCAGCGCACCGCTGCTCGACAGCCGCAATCGCCTGCAAGGCGCCATCAGCCTCATGGCCCCGGCCACCCGGGCACACACCCGCAGTGAACGCCTGATCCGCTGGACCCAGGACGTAGCCCTGCGCCTGAGCGCCCGGCTCGACTGAATTTGACTGGAGTTTCAAACATGACGGTTATCCCCGACATGTCCTTGTGGACAGGCCGTATTGATGCCGCTGAAGGGCAGGGCGCGTTGCGCTGGCATCAATGGGTCAAGCCTGTGGCCGATGGCCTGCCAGCGGGGGCTGCATTGATTGGTTTGGCCTGCGATGAAGGGGTCAGGCGCAATCAGGGCCGTACCGGTGCCCGCCAGGGGCCGCAGGCTTTGCGCAAGGCCTTGGCCAACCTGGCATGGCACGGTCACGCGCCGCTATACGACGCCGGTGATGTGAGCTGCGCGGGCGATGATCTGGAGGGCGCGCAGCAAGGCTATGGCGAACAGGTCAGCCATTTGCTCGACCAGGGGCATTTGCCATTGGGCCTGGGTGGCGGGCACGAAATCGCCTTTGCCAGCTTCAGTGGTCTGCTCGATCACTTGCGCCGCAAACACCCGCAGCCACGGATCGGCATTCTCAATTTCGATGCGCATTTCGATTTGCGCCACGCCGAACAAAGCAGCTCAGGCACACCCTTCCGGCAGATTGCCGAGGCTTGCCAGCGTTTTGACATGCCGTTCACTTATTGCTGCCTGGGTGTCAGCCAGTTGAACAATACCCAGGCCCTGTTTGCACAGGCCGAACGCCTGAATGTGCGTTACCGCCTCGACCGGCAAATGAACAGCTGGGACATCCGCGCCTGCGAAGCGTTGATCGATGATTTCCTGCAAGACGTCGATCACCTCTACATGACCCTTTGCCTCGATGTCCTGCCCGCCAGCCAGGCACCCGGCGTCAGTGCGCCGTCTGCCCACGGAGTGGACATGCAGATCGTCGAGCATCTGGTGCGCCACGCCAAAGCCAGCGGCAAATTGCGCATGGCCGACATCGCCGAGCTCAACCCGAGCCTGGACATCGACAACCGAACCGCCCGCATTGGCGCGCGTCTGCTCGCCAGCCTGATTGATTAAGTTTTACGCAAATCCCTGAAACCGCTTGTTGAATCATAAGAAAAAGAGAAATTCGCCATGCTGACATTCGAACTGGATGCGCTGAGCACCCTTGCTCTCGCGTTGCTCCTGCTGGGCCTGGGTGCCCAACTGAAAAAGCGCAGCTACTGGCTGCGTCAATTGTGTGTCCCTGCACCGGTCATCGGTGGTTTCGGGTTTGCCTTGGTGATCTGGTTATTACGTGATCAGCAACTGCTCAACCTGACCCTCGACACCAGCCTGCAAACCCCGCTGATGGTGGCGTTCTTCACCACCGTAGGTTTGGGCGGCAGCCTGGGGTTGTTGCGCAAGGGCGGCAAGCTGCTGTTTATCTACCTGGGCGCGTGCTGGGGCCTAGCGCTGGTGCAAAACGTGGTGGGGGTGAGTGTAGCCAAGCTGCTGGGCATCGACCCGTTGCTGGGGATCATGGCCGGGGCGGTGTCACTGGAGGGCGGTTTTGGTGCGGCGGCAGCCTTTGGACCGATTGCTGAAAACCTGGGGGCGGTCGGGGCTACGACTGCCGCGCTGGCCGCTGCAACCTTCGGCATGGTGGCCGGTGGTTTGCTGGGCAGCCCGCTGGCGCGCTGGCTGATCGAGCGCAACAAACTGGTGGTCAAGGCCGAAGCCGCGGGCAGCCTCAAGGCGTTCGAAGACGTGGTCCACACCCCTGTGGCCGCGCTGGATGCCGCAACCCTGCTGCGTTTGTTGACCTGCATTGTGGTGATCATGGTGCTGGGGTTCTGGCTGGGCTCCAGCTTGCAGCAGCATCTGGGTATCGTGTTACCGAGCTATGTGGGGGCCATGTTCGTCGCGATCATCCTGCGCAACCTCAATGACCGGGCCCAGGTGATCGAGGTGCCTGACCATGCCGTCAGCACGATCGGCGATGTGTGCCTGGGCATGTTCTTGACTATGGCCATGATGAGCTTGAAGTTCTGGGAGCTGGAGAAGCTCGGCTTGCCGTTGCTGGTGATTCTGGTGGTGCAGGTGGTGATCATGATCCTGCTGTGCGTGTTCGTCCTGTTCCGCCTGTTTGGCCGCAACTACGACGCTGCGGTCTTGTGCGCGGGCTTCATGGGGCACGGGCTGGGCGCGACGCCCAATGCCGTGGCCAATATGGGGGCCATCTGCGATCACTATAAAGTCTTCTCGTACAAGGCCTTTATCATCGTGCCGCTGTGTGGGGCGGTGCTGATCGATATCGTGGCGATCCCGATGATCACCTGGTTTATCAACGCCTTCAGCTGACGGGGTGGATGTAAAACGGCCGCTCTCCCGTCAAGGAGGCGGCCGTTTTTATGCAGCATTCAAATGTGATAGCTGCAGGGCATTGCGCTGTTAACCATCAGACCATTCTTGGGACCGTGAAGCGAAACTCGCTGCCTTCTCCCGGTGTGCTTTCGGCCTGCAACTGGCCGCCGTGGGCCTTGATAATGCCCTGGGAGATATACAGCCCCAGGCCCGTGCCCAGCGCGTTGCCTTCCTTTGCCGTCCAGTAGCGGTCGAAGATATGCGGCAACTGCTCGGGGGCAATGCCCTTGCCCGAATCCCGCACGCTGAACACGATATCGTCCCCGTTGGACATGGCCGCCACGCCGATTTTGCCCTGTGCGGGGGTGAACTTGATCGCGTTGCCGATCAGGTTGGACAGCACCTGGAACAGCCGCTCGGGGTCGGCGTTGATTTTCAGGTCGGGCTCGGCGTGGAAGGTCAGCTCCACAGCCTTGTCCAGTGCCAGCGGCGCGAGCAACGACAAGGCTTCTTCAAAAATCTGGCTCACCTCCAGCGGCTGTGGGCTGATGGTGTAGCGCCCGGCTTCGATTTTCGAGGTGTCGAGCAAGTCGTCGAGCAGCACGCTCATGCGACTGCTGGCCTGTTGCATGGTGTCGATGGCCGAGGTGATGCGCCGCGACGTATGCGGGCCGTCGCTACTGAAGGCCTTTTGCATCATGCCGCAGAGCATCGAAATAATGGTCATGGGGTTGCGCAGGTCGTGGGAGACCACCGCCACCAGCTCGTCGCGTGCGCGCACGGCCTGTTGCTCGCGCAGCACCTGGCGCGACAGGTCGTTTTCCAGGGCCGAGCGGCGCAGGTCATTGGCGGCAAACAGATCGCCGTGGCTCCACTTGGTCGAGATGCCGTCCATCTCGACTTTCCAGATTTCGAAGGAGGTGCGCGGGCTCAGGCGCAGGCCGTTGCTGCCGGCTTCCAGGTTCAGCGGCTTGTTGGGGTCGCCGCTCCACTGGATGCTTTCCTTGACCTCACTGCGAAACCACAGCACGGCGTTGTCCACAGGCTTGGGCAGGGTCATGGCCAACAAGCCGCTGGCGATGTCCTTGTACTGCGCTGCCGGGGCATGCAGGGCGCTGAGGTTATGGCTGGAGAACACCGGCTGGGCGCTGTCCTTGAACCATTGGTACAGCTCGCGGGTGGCTTCGGGGGACGGGCACTGGCCATAACGGTGCAGCACCTTGTCCTCCAAAATCGCCACACCGCTGGCGCCGGTCAGTGCCATCAAGGCTTCGGGCATTTGCGCCAGGCCATCAAACACGGCTTCGGTGCTGTGCACCATAGCCGCGTTGAGGCGTACCAGGGCATCCATCTTGGCTTCGCGCTGACGGCTGATTTCCAGAGTTTGCAGGGCGCTGATCTGCAGGGACAGCACCTGGCCGATGGTCTGGCAGGCCATGCGCAGTTCATGGGGCACGTGCAGCGTCTGGCGATGCCCGCAACTGATCAGGCCCCACAGGCGCTCGCCGTCCATCAACGAAATGCTCATGGACGACAGCACGCCCATGTTCTTCATGTACTGGCAGTGGATCGGCGAAACACTGCGCAATACGGCCCCGCTCAGGTCCAGTGCTTCGCCGGTGTCCGGGCGCAATGTGGGAATCAGCGGCACGGGCTGGTAATCGGCGTTCGGAATAATGCGCAACCAGTGGGTGCGGTACAGCTCGCGGGCTTGCTCCGGGATGTCGGAGGCCGGGAAAAACATGCCGTTGAACAACTCCATCGCGGGTGAAGAGGCTTCCGCGATGACCTGACCGTGGCCTTCATCCTGAAAGCGGTAGATCAGAACGCGGTCGTAGCCCGTCAGCGCCTGGATCTCGCGTACGCAGATTTCATAGAGCGCGGTGAGCGTCTTGGCCCCTTGCAGGCGTTGCAGCATGCGGCTCAGGTTGCGCACCTTGTTCATGGTGCTGTGGATTTGCGAGGCGTCGGGCTTGAGTTCCAGCTCCAGTACCAGAATGCCCTTGTCGCGGTGCAGCAGGCCTTCGTATTCACGCCCCTGCAGGTTCAGCGCCAAAGGCGGTGCATCGGTCAGGGTGGCGTAGACCGCGGCCTGCTGCACCGCGTTGGCGGCTTCGGAGCCGCTCAGGGCGGCCAGCGGTAGGCCCAGCAGCGATTCGGCACTGATGCCGAACATGGCCTGCACATTGGCGCTGACCTGCTGGATCTGCAGGTCGGGTTCCGACAGTGTCACCAGCAGACCGTGGGGCTGGATTGCTCCGGGAAAGCGAATGGGTTCATCAGCACAATTGGCCAGCAAGCGTTCAAAGGCTTGAGGGTCCTGTGGATTCATAACAAAACCTCCTGACGTTCGAGCCAGTGCTCGAAACAGCTAAACGTAGAGCGGGCAGCCTGTACGGTTTCGCCTCGCGCTTGTGCATCGAGGGGTACGCTGCCCAGAAAATCCATAAACGCCTTCCACTGCCGGCCGGTCGCTTGGCCGTAGACGTAAAGAAAAGCGCAGCCGTTGTGCGCTTCCAGGCCCAGGCGTTCCGACATCTGCTTGCGCAGAATGTTGCCGCCCAGGGTGGCGCCTTCCAGCACATACAGCACCCCCAGCATGGCGGCTTGGCTGTGTATTGCGGGCAGGGTTTCGCACAACGCAAGGGGTTGAACGCTTACACCCAGAGCCTGCAAGTCCTTACACAGTGCGGGGGTCTTGAGCCGTTGCTGCAGGTCAAATCCGTCCACACGCCAGGGGCTGTGCAGCAGCCGGTTCTCCAGTTCGTGGTAGAACCCGTAATAGGCGCTTAACAGCCGCGTATAGCGTTCAAGGTCGAGTGTGTCGCTGAAAAACGGCAGGCGTTTCTCAAGGGCTACATGACGTGTATGTGTGCCGGCGCGCAGCTCATGCAGAACGGCCGATACCGCTGATAAAGGTTGGTCTTGTGACATGCCTTGTAAGACGGCTCTCTGTGTGCGCGTTGAGATGGCGCTCATGACTGTAGGAGGTCATGGCATTTAAAAAGTGCAATTAATTTGCCACAAAACCGGGCAGAACGGCGGTTGGCATGGGTGTGCGAGTCGGCCAGTTCAGCGTGGCGGCTTCGTTCATGTACCACTGGCGAGCATGCTCGCTTTCGACCCGTAGCAGGGGGCTCAGAGCTGTGTTGGGTGTGTTCACGGGAAGCGGCAGGTTCATGGCAAGTGCCGCGCATTGACCAAAGGGGACATTGAGAATGTCACTGCCATTTTGTATTGGCAGTTGGTTTTTTGCGGGAAGCGTCTTAAATGTAAAGATGAAAATTACCGATTCAATGTGAGGTGCTCATGCTCGAATTACGCCCCAATTGCGAATGCTGTGATTGCGATTTGCCGCCAGATTCAGCACAAGCGCGGATTTGTTCATTCGAGTGCACCTTTTGCGCGACGTGTTCCGAGCAACATTTGGGTGGGCTTTGCCCCAACTGCGGGGGCGAGCTGTTGGTGCGCCCGCGCAGGCCGGTGAGCAAGCTGGCGAATAATCCGCCGTCCAGTGAGCGAGTGTTCAAGCCTGAAGGCTGTACGGCGCGTTGATGGTTTGAGGTGACCTCAGCCAGACGCATTTGTGGTGCCTGCATCGCGAGCAAGCCCGCTCCCACAATGGCCCTGCCGGCATCCCGTGTTATGAGCTTGGCAAAACCTGTGGGAGCGGGCTTGCTCGCGATAGGGGCGACGCGGTCTTTCAGGGGGTGCGGCTGAGTACCTGGCCTGGCACATCTACGCTCAATTCCCCCTGCTGCAACCACTGCAAGGCAATCGGCCATAAGCTGCTCTGAAAGCGGCTATGGAAAAACGCGAAATGGCCGATGGCTGTTTCGCCAATATCCTGCGGCTTGATGCGCAGATGTGTACGCGGGCTGGCGCTGAAGTAGCTCAGCAATCGGTCGATGGCCGCCACGGTGCCAAAAGGGTCGTCGCTGAAGCTGATGGCCAGGGTTGTGGCGGTAACGTCGGCAAAGGGCAGGGCGGCCAGGCTGCGTGCGCTGGGGAGTTGTTCGAAGCGCGTGCTGAAGGCGCCCCAGTCCTTGACCACGCCGGCCGGGGTATCTTCAAGCCAGCCCAGGCGCTTGCCGGGGAAGTAGCCGCACACACGGGTCAGCAACGGCATGAAGCCGTGCCATTTGGCGAGCATCTGCCAGCGTTGTGCAGGCGCGTAGTCGCGCCAGTGGGCAAATTGCGCGCCCACTGTCACCAGATGGCGAATAGCTTGCCCGGACGCCGCCAGGCCCGCCGCGCAGCCGCCAAAGCTGTGGCCAACCACGTCGACCGGCTGGCCGGGGTATTCGCGCAGGGCGCGCTTGAGCATGGCGTCTGTGTCCAGCGCGCCCCAGTCTGACCAGGAGGCCGCAAAGCCGCGCAACGATCCGCGACGGGAGGCGCCGATGCCGCGGTAATCGAACAGCATCACATCCATGCCGTGGCTGAACAGGTATTCGGCAAACCGCGAGTAATACTGGCAACGCACCGAGGTGGCGGCGTTGATGATGACCACGGCCCGCGCACTGTCCGGTGTGCGCTGGCGCCATTCGAAACCGCCCAACAGGTAACCGTCAGCAGCAGGCTCGGTGAACGCCCGGCTGACAGGTTCGAGCAGGGCTGCGGTCAGTGCACGCTCCGGGCGTTGCGCTCGGTCAGCAGGCGCGAGGCTTCGACGTAGGCTTTCTGGAATGCCGGGGTTTCGATCCAGGCCACGGCGCTGTCTTCATCGTCGCCATGCACGGCAATGCGGTATTCGATCAGCAGGCCCATGAGGAAGTCGGTGGCCGGTTCTTCTTCCTCTTCCGAGATCACCAGCTCCAGTACCGGGTATTGCAGGAACACCAGGCACAGGGTCTGCAGGTTGATGGCTTCGGCGGCTTTCATGGCCTGGAACAGGTCGTCGAAATCGGCCGGGTCGAAACCGTTGTCGAGGATGTCCTGGAAGTTGAAGGTGCTGAGGTCGATCTTCACATCATCGAACGGATTGTCGATCAGTGCCCCGGCCGATGCCTTGGCCGGTTTGCCCACGCGGTTCTGCTTGGCTTTGGTTTTGGCCCGCTGCGCGTTTTTTTGCTGCTTTTTTGGCGATGACATAAAGGTGTGTCCTTTGCAGGCTGATCAGAGGATTGAACCCCATCTCTTTGCAATCGCCAAGAGAGGTGGCGCCGCCGGGTATAAATAACGGCCAAAAAAAAACCCGCACTAGGCGGGTTTTTCTGTGTTTTGGCGTGGTGTGAACACCACATCAAAACTGAATGTGGTGCCCAGAGACGGAATCGAACCGCCGACACGGGGATTTTCAATCCCCTGCTCTACCGACTGAGCTATCTGGGCAACGGGGCGCATTAGAAGCCTTTTTCGATAACCCGTCAAACACTTTTTTGAAAAATATTTAATTATTACCGTCGCTTACGGACCAAAGCCTTTAAAACCGGGGTTTATTCGGTTGGCGGAACGTAGCCTTCGGCCTGGGCGTATTCTTCGCCGCTGAAGAACTTGTCCATTTCGCCCTGCAAATATTTACGGTCTTCGGCGTTCATCATGTTCAGGCGCTTTTCGTTGATGAGCAGGGTCTGGTGTTTTTGCCAGTCAGCCCAGGCCTTGGCCGAAACGTGTTCAAAAATGTCCTGGCCTTTGGCACCCGGAAATGGAGCGCGCTCAAGGGCAGGCAGTTCTTCTTTGTACTTGCGGCAAATGATGGTGCGGGTCATGACGACTCTCCAGCGTTCAATAGGTCGGCTGCGCGTTTGAGCAGCTTCTTGACCGGGGCAGCAAGGCCCAGGCGCGGCGGGGTGGCGAGGTTATACCAGAGCCAGTCGGCCTCGGCCATGTGATGGCCAGACTCGTTGACGTGGATCAGCCAGGGTTCAATGGCCAACTGGAAATGGCTGAAGGTGTGGGTCAGGCCGGGCAGTTCGTGTTGCGCGCCCAGGGCCAGGGAGTGTTGCAGCGCCAGATGCTCGATGTCCTGCAGGTCATCCAGCTCGGGCAGGCTCCACAGGCCGCCCCACAAACCGGTCGACGGACGGCGGTAAAGCAGGATCTCGCCCCGGGCATTGGCCAGCATCGGCATCAGCGTGCGCTTTTGCGGGATGGTCTTGCGCGGCTTGGGGATCGGGTAGCGGGTTTCCAGGCCCAGCAAATGCGCTTCACAGCCGCTTTCCAGCGGGCACAGCAGGCAACTGGGCTTGCTGCGGGTGCAGAGCGTGGCGCCCATGTCCATCATCGCCTGGGTGTAGGCGTTGACGCGGTCGTGGGGGGTGAAGCGCTCGGCAGTGGCCCACAGCTGTTTGGCCACCTTGGGCTCGCCCGGGTAGCCCTCCTGCGCTGTGTAGCGGGCCAGCACCCGCTTGACGTTGCCGTCCAGGATCGGTGCCCGCAGGCCCATGCTCAGGCTGGCAATTGCACCGGCTGTGGACAGGCCGATACCGGGCAGTTCGACCAGTTTCTCCACATCGCGGGGGAATTGGCCGCCATGTTCGGCGACGACGATCTTGGCAGTCTTTTGCAAATTGCGCGCACGGGTGTAGTAGCCAAGGCCGGTCCACAGGTGCAGCACTTCGTCTTCCGGGGCGGCGGCCAGGGCCTCGACCGTCGGCAGTGAAGCCATGAACCGGTCGAAGTAGTTCAGCACGGTGCTGACCTGGGTTTGCTGCAACATGATTTCCGAGACCCACACCCGGTACGGGGTGATGCCCTGTTGCCAGGGCAGGTCGTGGCGGCCGTGGTGGTCATACCAGTCCAGTACCGCCGTTGAAAATTGCTCGTCTCTCATCGGTTGAACAGCCCCTTGAGGGCGTTTTTAAGTTCAGGGCTGACCCTGTCGCCAAGCTTTTCTTCAAGCTTGTCGGTGAGCTTGTTGCCCGCAACCTTGGCTGCGACCTTGCCCAGGCCTTCCTTGTCCAGACGGCAGGCCTTGGCCCCCAGTTCCAGCGGGCCGCGGCAGCGCAATGGCAGCTCGATGCCGACAAAGTTCTTGCCCACCTGGCACGCCGGGTCCGGCATGGCACGGGTGTCGCCTTCAATCACGATGCCCAGTCGGTAGTCCATGCCCAGCACGCGCAGGTCGATGTCGCCATCGCCTTTAACGCTCAGGCCGGGGATGCGCACGATCATGTCCGGGTTACTGGCTACGCCGTTACGGAACACCAGGCTGCCCTTGAGTTCCTTGAACGGGGTGTCTTTGCCCAAAGGGGCGCCGCTCAAGGTCTTGCGGTTGAGCACGGAGATGCCTTTGCACAGCTGCTGTTCAAGGTTGGCATTGAGCAGCACGCCGTCATTGAGCACAAAACTGGCGGTGCCGTTGAGGCTGGAAATCAGCGCACTCTGGCTGTTGCCACTGCCCGTGACGTTGCTGTTGAGGGTCAGCAGGCCGGTCACCGGTGGTTTTTGCCCCTGGCTTTGCAGGATTTTTTCTACCGGCACATTGGTGATGCGGGTTTGCAGTTTGACCACCGGCAGCATGGGTTGTACGTCCAGGCTGCCGTTGGCGGCAAAGCTGCCTTTGTAGAGGCTGCCGCTGAGATTGTCGAGGGTCAGCACGCCGGCCTTGCTGCTGGCCTTGAGCGCGGCATTCTGGATCGGCAGTTTGCTCAGGGTCAGTTGGCCAAAGCTGATGTCGGCATTCAGGTCGAGCGCCTTGAGGCGGGTGACCGGGATGATTTTTGCGGTGCTCCAGCCGCTCTTGGTCGGCGCGTCCGGCAGTGGCGTATCGCCCGATGCGGCCAGGGCGCCGGCTTCGCTGCCCTGGACTTCTGCCTTGCGGGCGACGCTGGCGCTGTTGGCTTCGGCCGATTTTGGCGGCATGTAGCGATCGGCGTCGAAGGTGTCGCCCTTGAGCTGGATGCGCACGGCTTGTTTGGCGAAGTCGTCAATGGCGACAAGGCCGGTAAAGGTGCTGTCATCGACTTTCAAATTGAGCTCGTCAAGGGTCACGCTGGTGGGCGTGCCCGACAGGCGGCTGACCAGCTCGACCTTGCTCAGGCTTTCAGGTGCCATCGCGGGCAGCGGGTGGCCGATGCTGTCAAGGAAACGGGCCAGGTCGAGCTGGGCAATCGACAGGCCGCCGCTGATTTGCGGTGTGGTGTCGAGGCTGTTGGCCTTGAGTTCACCGAGGGCGCGCAGCTGGTTGGCGGAGATCTTCAGGCTGCTCCATTCGGCGACGTTCGCTGCCAGATCAACCAGGATTTGCCCCTGTGCGGCGAACGTCATGGTTTTGCCCTGCAGCGGCTCACCCGAGGCTTCGCCCGTGACCTTCATGTCTTCAAACTGATAGCGCTTGAGCACGCGGTCAAAACGCAGCTTGCCGTCGACTTCAGTCTTGACCCGCATCACTGGCTGGTTGGTGCCCAGGAAGGCCGTCAGCTTGACCGGGATGCTGGTGGCTTCGTGAACCGGGCCGGTGCTCAACTGGATGCTCTCGGCGCTGAACTGCTTGCCGCTTTGCTCGTCGTTGTATTCAACCCGCGCGTTGTTCACGGTCAGGCTGTCGATATCGAGTTTGAGCGGCTGGCTGGCGCTGTCAGGCTTGCTGGCCGCAGCGGGTTCGGTGCCGGCGGTTGGCGCGGTGGCGGCGGTGGCCGGTTTGCCGATGTCCTGCCAGTTACCGTGGCCGTCCTTGTCGCGGGTCAGGCGCAGGTTCAGGCCTTCGACCCGCACATCGCTCATCTGCACTTCTTTGCGCAGCAGCGGCAGCACGCGCACGGACAGGCCGAGCATCTGCAGATCGGCAAAAGGCTGGGTTGGCGCCGCGAGGGTGGCGACGCTGGCGTCGTGCAGCTCCAGGCCAAGCCAGGGGAAGAGGCTCCAGCCGATGTCGCCATTGAGGGTCAGCTCAATGTGGGCTTTGTCACGGGCTATCTGGCGAATCTCGTCTTTATAGTCGTTGGGATCGAACAGATGGCTGAGGGCAAAACCCAGGGCCACGACGATCAGCAACAATCCGAGAAGCACCAGACCCAGGATTTTGCCGAACGCTTTCATGGGCGAGTCCTTGTAGGTCTGTGTGAAGGTAAGTTTTAAATTCAGCCGCAGAGTATAGCGCCACGCGCACGCCGACTGGGGGGTGGATAGTAGCGGATCAGTTGCTCGGCCAAAGACCACATCAGGTTAGGACCAGGCCTGCGCTCAAATGGTAATCTTCGTCTGTTTTTCGGGCCTTCTGCGGCGAAATGCCGCGTCTTTACCCAATAAAAACGGCTGTGTGCCCAAGGGCGCCAAAGTCAGGGGTCGAGTGTGTCCGGGGAATCACTTCATTACCTGGGGGAAATAACCATGACTAGCAGCAACGCTGCAGGCAGTCCTGCTCTACAGCCTGCGTTCCTGTCCAAGGAGCGCATCATTGCCAAACCCGGCTTCAACCGCTGGCTGGTGCCACCCGCTGCACTGGCCATCCACCTGTGCATCGGCATGGCCTATGGCTTCTCGGTGTTTTGGCTGCCGTTATCCAAAGCCCTGGGCGTGACTGCGCCCGTGGCCTGCGCACCGGACATGGGCTTTATCGCGCAAGTGTTCTCGTCGCAATGCGACTGGCCGATTTCGATGCTCGGCTGGATCTACACCCTGTTTTTCATCTTCCTGGGTTGCTCTGCAGCCGTGTGGGGTGGCTGGCTTGAGCACGCCGGGCCGCGCAAGGCCGGTGTGGTGTCGGCGTTGTGCTGGTGCGGCGGGTTGCTGATTTCCGCATTGGGTATTTATACCCACCAGATCTGGTTGATGTGGCTGGGCTCGGGGGTTATCGGCGGTATTGGCCTGGGGCTGGGCTATATCTCGCCGGTGTCGACACTGATCAAGTGGTTCCCGGACAAGCGCGGCATGGCTACGGGCATGGCGATCATGGGCTTTGGTGGTGGGGCAATGGTGGGGGCGCCGTTGGCTGCAGCACTGATGAACCATTTTGCCGGGCCTGACGGTGTGGGCGTGTGGCAGAGCTTTGTGGCAATGGCGGCGATTTACTTCGTGTTCATGATCGGCGGCGCACTGTCCTACCGCGTGCCACCGACCGGCTGGAAACCCGAGGGCTGGAAGGCACCGGCAAAAAAAGCGGCCAACGCCATGATCACCCAGCGCCATGTACACGTCAGCGTGGCCTGGAAAACCCCGCAGTTTGCGCTGGTGTGGCTGGTGTTGTGCCTTAACGTTTCGGCCGGTATCGGCATCCTGGGCATGGCCTCGCCACTGTTGCAGGAAGTGTTCGCGGGCAAGTTGCTGGGCAATGACCTCACCTTCAGCCAGCTGGATGCCGCGCAATTGGCGCAGATCGCCGCGATTGCCGCGGGGTTCACCGGTTTGCTGAGCCTGTTCAACATTGGCGGGCGATTCTTCTGGGCGTCGTTCTCGGATTACCTGGGGCGCAAAAACACCTACTTTGTGTTCTTCGCACTGGGTTTTGCGCTGTACGCGATGATTCCCAACCTGGGTCATCTGGGCAACGTGTCGCTGTTCGTGGCGGCGTTCTGCATCATCCTGTCGATGTACGGCGGCGGGTTCGCCACGGTGCCGGCGTATCTGGCCGACCTGTTCGGTACGCAAATGGTCGGTGCGATCCACGGTCGCCTGTTGACGGCCTGGGCCGCTGCGGGCGTGCTGGGGCCGGTGCTGGTCAACTACCTGCGCGAGTATCAGCTGAGCATTGGGGTTGAGCGTGCGGCGGCGTATGACATCACCTTGTACATCCTCGCGGGGCTGCTGGTGCTGGGCTTTATCTGCAACCTGCTGGTGCGCCCGGTGGCCGACAAATACTTCATGACCGACGCCGAGCTGGCCGCCGAACAGGCGCTGGGGCACGACAAGGGCGCCGACGCCAGCACATCGCTGGAGTGGAAAGCCGCGCCGGGCAGCCGGCCATTGGTGATCGCCGCCTGGCTGGCCGTGGGCATTCCCTTGCTGTGGGGCGTGTGGGTGACGGTGCAGAAGACGGCGGTGTTGTTTCACTGAGTGACGTGTTGAGTCTGCGCTGACGCCATCGCGTGCAAGCCCGCTCCCACAGACGGATTGCGTCTCTGTGGGAGCGGGCTTGCTCGCGATTCAGGCGGTGCGGCCTGTGAGCCAACGCGCATTACGTCAGCCGCCTCACCCTTAATGTTTCTGTTTGCCTGACCCGTGCCTATAATGGCCACCTTTTTCGCCCAATGATTTTGCGGAGCTGGTGATGGCCGAACGTAAGGCGTCAGTCGAGCGCGATACTCTGGAAACCCAGATTAAAGCCTCGATCAACTTGGATGGTACCGGTAAGGCCCGATTCGATATCGGTGTTCCTTTTCTTGAGCATATGCTCGACCAGATCGCCCGACATGGGCTGATCGACCTGGACATCGAGTGCAAAGGCGACCTGCATATCGACGATCACCATACCGTCGAGGATGTCGGCATTACCCTGGGTAAAGCCTTCAGCGAAGCCGTCGGCGACAAAAAAGGCATGACCCGCTACGGCCACGCTTATGTCCCGCTGGATGAAGCGCTGTCCCGTGTAGTCATCGACTTTTCCGGTCGTCCGGGTCTGCAAATGCATGTTCCCTACACCCGCGCCACCGTAGGCGGCTTCGACGTTGACCTGTTCCAGGAGTTCTTCCAGGGCTTCGTCAACCACGCCAACGTCAGCCTGCACATCGACAACCTGCGCGGCACCAACACCCACCACCAGATCGAAACCGTGTTCAAGGCTTTCGGCCGCGCCCTGCGCATGGCTGTTGCACTGGATGAGCGCATGGCCGGGCAAATGCCTTCTACCAAGGGCGTGCTCTGATGCAGACAGTGGCGGTAATCGATTACGGCATGGGTAACCTGCACTCGGTGGCCAAGGCGCTGGAACACGTTGGCGCCGGCCGGGTGCTGATTACCAGCGATGCCAGCGTGATTCGCGAAGCCGACCGCGTGGTGTTTCCGGGTGTGGGCGCGATTCGCGACTGCATGGCGGAAATCCGTCGCCTGGGCTTCGACGCGCTGGTGCGCGAAGTCAGCCAGGATCGTCCGTTTCTCGGTATTTGTGTCGGCATGCAAGCCTTGCTCGACAGCAGCGAAGAGAACGGCGGCGTTGATTGCATCGGCCTGTTCCCGGGCGCCGTGAAGTTTTTCGGCAAGGACCTGCACGAAGACGGCGAGCACCTCAAGGTGCCGCACATGGGCTGGAACGAAGTGCAGCAAAAAGTCGATCACCCGCTGTGGCACGGCATCCCCGACCTGGCGCGTTTCTACTTTGTACACAGCTACTACATTGCGGCGGGCAATCCTCGCCAGGTAGTCGGTGGCGGGCATTACGGCGTTGATTTCGCCGCAGCGCTGGCCGAGGGCTCGCGCTTCGCGGTGCAGTTCCACCCGGAAAAAAGCCATACCCACGGCTTGCAGCTGCTGGAAAACTTCGCGGCCTGGGATGGCCGCTGGTAATGGCGCCGCGCAAGAAGCCGCCGATTCTCACGCTCACCCCCGAGCAAGAGAGCGAAGCCAACAGCAAGATCAAACGCTTTATGGAAGACCGCTTCGAACTGGACCTGGGTTCGTTCGAGGCGGCTGAAATCCTTGAGCTGTTCACCCGCGAAATCGCCCCGCATTACTACAATCGGGCGATTTTCGATGTGCAAGCGCACCTCAAAGAGAGGTTCGAGAGCATCGAAAGCGATCTGTGGGCGCTCGAGAAGAACTGATTTCCGAGTCTCAGACTCCCGAATTTGAAGGTTTGCCACATGCTGATTATTCCCGCTATCGATCTTAAAGACGGTGCCTGTGTACGTCTGCGCCAGGGCCGTATGGAAGACTCCACGGTGTTTTCCGATGACCCGGTGAGCATGGCTGCCAAATGGGTGGAGGGCGGTTGCCGCCGTCTGCACCTGGTCGACCTGAACGGCGCCTTTGAAGGCCAGCCGGTCAACGGCGAAGTGGTCACCGCCATTGCCAAGCTGTACCCGCACCTGCCGATCCAGATCGGCGGCGGGATTCGCTCCCTGGAAACCATCGAGCATTACGTCAAGGCGGGCGTGAGCTATGTGATCCTGGGTACCAAGGCAGTGAAAAACCCTGAGTTCGTGGCCGAAGCCTGCCGCGCATTCCCGGGCAAGATCATTGTCGGTATGGATGCCAAAGACGGCTTCGTGGCCACCGACGGTTGGGCTGAAGTCAGCACCGTGCAGGTCATCGACCTGGCCAAGCGGTTTGAAGCGGACGGCGTGTCGGCCATCGTTTACACCGACATTGCCAAAGACGGCATGATGCAGGGCTGTAACGTGAGCTATACCGCTGCGTTGGCTGCTGCTACCAGCATCCCGGTGATCGCTTCGGGTGGCATCCACAACCTGGGTGATATCAAGGCCCTGATGGATGCCAAGGCCCCGGGCATCGTCGGCGCCATCACCGGCCGTGCCATCTACGAAGGCACGCTGGATGTTGCCGAGGCGCAAGCCTTCTGCGACAGCTACAAGGCCTGAGGAGAGACCCATGGCGCTGGCCAAACGCATCATCCCTTGCCTGGACGTGGATAACGGCCGCGTCGTCAAGGGCGTCAAGTTCGAGAACATTCGCGATGCCGGCGACCCGGTGGAAATCGCCCGTCGCTACGACGAACAGGGTGCTGACGAGATTACCTTTCTCGATATCACCGCCAGCGTCGATGGTCGCGACACCACGCTCCATACCGTCGAGCGCATGGCCAGCCAGGTGTTTATCCCGCTGACCGTGGGCGGCGGCGTGCGCTGCATCCAGGACATCCGCAACCTGCTCAATGCCGGGGCCGACAAGGTTTCGATCAATACTGCCGCGGTGTTCAACCCCGAGTTCGTGGGCGAGGCTGCGCAGCATTTCGGTTCGCAATGCATCGTGGTTGCCATTGATGCCAAGAAAGTCTCCTTGCCGGGCGAAACCCCGCGCTGGGAGATTTTCACCCACGGCGGGCGCAAGCCTACAGGGCTCGACGCGGTCGAGTGGGCCATGAAGATGGAAGGCCTGGGCGCTGGCGAGATCTTGCTGACCAGCATGGATCAAGACGGCATGAAAAGTGGCTTCGATCTGGGCGTGACCCGTGCCATCAGCGATGCGCTGGGCATTCCGGTGATTGCCTCGGGTGGCGTGGGCAACTTGCAGCACCTGGCTGACGGCATCCTTGAAGGTCACGCCAGTGCGGTACTGGCAGCGAGTATTTTCCACTTCGGCGAATACACTGTGCCAGAGGCCAAGGCGTACATGGCCGAGCGCGGAATCGTCGTCCGTTAAGGCCAAAGGCTACTGGACAGCATGGCGTGCCCACGGCACTCTTGAGCACGCCATGGATTCAGGTCGCCTGTCATGTTCAAACGCTTTTTGCCTGTTCTCGTCAGTTCCACGATGTGGCTGGCGAGCACCGCTTTTGCGGCCGATACGTCGAACCCGTCGATCGTATTGCTGACTGAAAACTTCCCGCCCTACAACATGGCCAAAAACGGCAAGAATTTTGCGCAAAACGACAATATTGAAGGCATCGCCGTCGATATCCTGCGTGAAACCTTTAAACGTGCCGACATCTCCTACAGCATGACCCTGCGTTTCCCTTGGGAGCGTATCTATCACCTGGCCCTTGAAAACCCCGGCTACGGCGTATTCGTCACGGCCCGCGTGCCCGAGCGTGAAAAACTGTTCAAGTGGGTAGGGCCCATCGGCCCGGACGACTGGGTGTTGCTGGCCCGAGGGGATAGCCCGATTACCCTGACGTCCCTTGAGCAGGCCCGCCAGTATCGGGTGGGGGCTTACAAGGGCGACGCCATTGCCCTGTCCCTTGAGAAGCAGGGGCTGGCGCCGGTGATCGTGTTGCGTGATCAGGACAACGCCCGCAAGTTGCAGGCCGGGCAAATCGACCTGTGGGCCACGGGGGCGCCGGCCGGGCAGTTTTTGGCGCGGCAAGTGGGGATTTCCGGGTTCAAGACGGTGTTGCGCTTTCATCAGGCCGAGTTGTATCTGGCGCTGAACAAGGATGTGCCTGACGAGTTGGTGAGCAAGTTGCAGAAGGCGCTGGATCAGCTAAGGGCTGAGGGCGTGCTACAGAAGATCAGCGCGAAGTACCTGTAACCCCAGGTACTGCCTAACCTGTGGGAGCGGGCTTGCCCGCGATGGTATCCCCCCGGTTTGCCTGACAGACCGCATGCCTGCATCGCAGGCAAGCCAGCTCCCACAAGAGCCAGCAGGTGCGTATCCCGTTTTCAGCGGTAAACCCCGTCCTTCCCATGCCCGGCCATCGCCTTGTTGCTGCGTACGCCGATCATCTGCCTGATATCGATCCAGTCAATGCCCTGGGCCTTGAGCCTGGGCAGCTCGCGTTCGAGCACAGCGAGGGTTTGCGGATAGGGGTGGCCGATCATCACTGCCGAACCCTGCTTGTGCGCCAACTTGATCGCGGTTTGCAGCTGTGTGGTGATCGCCTGCTCGGTGCGCACGTCATCGAGAAACACATCCCGTGAAACACTGGCCAGGCCGATCTTTTGTGCTTCGGCTGCGGCGACCGTCTGCGCGCTGGTGCGGCTGTCGACAAAGAACTTATGGCGCTGCTGCAAATTGCCCATTAGCCAGGCCATCGCTTGCGGCTGGGAGGTCATGCGGCTGCCCATATGGTTGTTGATGCCGCTGGTGTAGGGCACAGCCTTGAACGCTGCATCCAGGCGTTTTGCCAGTTCGTCGAGCGGCAAGTCCGGGTGCCAGGCAAAAGGCCCGGTGGCCGGGTCCATCGGCATATGCAAGATCACGATCTTGCCGGCCTTGTGGGCTTCACGGGCAAATTCGGCGGCATGGGGGGTATCGGGCATCACGGCGGTGGTGACCGGGCCGGGCAGGGCCAGCACGCGGCGGTCCCGGGGCAGGTTTTGCCCCAGGTCATCGATGATCAGGCTCAAGTAAGCCTTGTGCGGTGTGGCGGGCGCGCTGGCCGGTGCCGCGTGGGCGGCACCGGTCAGGCAGCAGAGCAGGGCGAGGGCCGGGAAAAGACGCACCTCAGTTGCCGCGAGTGATGCTCAAGCCTTTAAGCAGGCTCAGGGCCTGGCTCAGCTGGAAGTCATCGTCCTGGGGCATTGGCTTGGCTTTGGGGCCGGAGCCGGTCGGTTTGTCGGCACCGCCGTTGCCATTGCCGAGGTGACCTTGCAGGTCGGCCTCCTTGTAGTACTCGGTGTCTTGCTCGCGGGTGATCTTGGCGCGGCTGACTTCGATGTCCGGCACGATGCCCTGGGCCTGGATCGAGCGCCCGTTCGGAGTGAAGTACAGCGCCGTGGTGATCTTCAGCGCGCGGTCATTGTTCAGTGGCAGTACGGTTTGCACCGAGCCTTTGCCGAAGCTGGTAGTGCCCATCACCACGCCGCGTTTCTGATCCTGCAAGGCACCGGCGACGATCTCGGACGCCGAGGCGCTGCCGCCGTTGATCAGCACCACCAATGGCACGCCTTCGCTCAGGTCCTTGCCGGTGGCCGAGAAACGCAGCTCGGAGTTGGCAATGCGGCCCTTGGTGTAGACGATCAGCCCCTTGGTGATGAAATGGTCTACCACTTCAACTGCCGACTGCAGCACGCCACCCGGGTTGTTGCGCAGGTCGAGGATGATGCCCTTGAGGCGTTTATTGCCGTTTTCGCGGCGTAGTTTGGACAGTGCTGCGGCCACTTCTTCGCCGGTCTTGACCTGGAACTGGGTAATACGGATATAGCCGTAGCCATCTTCAAGCAGCTGGGCCTTGACGCTCTTGACCTGGATATTGGCGCGGGTCAGGGTCACGTCGAAAGGCGTGCCGCCGTTGCGCACCAGGGTCAGGGTGATTTTCTGGCCGATCTTGCCGCGCATTTTGTCCACGGCTTCGGTCATGCTCAGGCCGCGAGTGGGCTGGCCATTGATCTTGACGATAAAGTCACCGGCCTGGATGCCGGCCTTGCTGGCAGGGGTGTCGTCGATCGGCGAGACGATTTTGATGTTGCCGTCTTCAGTGCCGACCTCAATACCCAACCCGCCGAACTCGCCGCTGGTGCTTTCCTGCAGCTCGGCGAAATCTTCCGGCCCCAGGTAGGCAGAGTGCGGGTCGAGGTTGCTGAGCATGCCCTTGATGGCATTCTCCAGCAGGGTTTTGTCGTCTACCGGCTCAACATAGGCGGCCTTGATCCGATCCATGACCTCGGCAAATGTGCGCAGCTCTTCCAGAGGCAGCGGTGCCTTGGCGCTGGTAGCAGCCCCGGCTGGCGGAATGCTCGGCTCGGCAGCAAATGCCAATGGCGAGCCGATCAGCAGAGCGATCGTCAGGGCCAGCGAGTTGAGGCGGGACAAATGCGGCATGTTGAGCGAACTCCTACGTATTAAAGGTGATGGACTCATCCCTGAGTGCGACACCATTGTGCAGGGTCGCTTGGGCGTCCCTGCTGACGAATAGCAAAATACAGTGCTGGCGTGGCCTGACCACCGCTGTTGCCCACGGTGGAAATCACCTCGCCGGCTTTTACAACGTCGCCGGCAGACTTGAGCAACGTTTGATTGTGGCCATACAAGCTTAAGAAACCATTACCGTGGTCCAGAATCACCAGTTGGCCTGCACCGCGCAGCCAGTCGGCAAACACCACGCGACCACCGTGTACGGCGTGTACCTGGGTGCCGGCACCGGCACTGATCATCACGCCGTCCCACTTGGTGCGCGAGTCGTCGCCACGGGTTTCACCGAAGCGTGCAAGCAGTCGACCATCAACCGGCCACGGAAGTTTGCCCCGGGCTTGAGAAAAAGCACCGCCGTAGGACGCACCTGCGCTGGAGACCAATGGCCCCGGCGTGGATTGCACCGGTTTGCGCGGGGCGTCGGTGGCCATCGAGGCCGCCTCGCGCTGGCGTCTTTTCTCGGCTTCCTGTTGCGCAATCAGGGCTTTTTGTCGTGCCTGTTCGGCTTCGCGGGCCTGGCGGGCGAGCGTTTCTTCGATGGTCTTGAGGACTTTAGCCAGATCGGCCTGATCTTGCTCGCGAGCCTGCAGCTTCTGGTCGCGGTCCTTGACGTCGGTATTGAGCTTGGCCAGGACTTGCTGACGCTCTGCACGCACCTTGTCGAGCTCGGCGCGCTGGGTGTCCAGGCTGCTTTTCTGGGTCAGCAGTTGCGCTTGCTGCAAGTTGATATCGGCTTCGACATTGGCCAACTGGCGCAGGGTTTCGTTAAACCCCTTGAGCTGGGCCAGGCGGGCTTCGCTCAGGTAATCGTAATAGGTGAGCGTTCGGGCGAACTTCTCGGGGTTTTGCTGGTTGAGCAGCATCTTCAGGTATTCCTGACGCCCGCCCTGATAGGCGGCACGGGCCTGAATGGCGATCAGGCGTTGCTGTTCAAGTTTTGCGCTGTGGAGTTTTTTTTTCTCGCTATCTAGGCGCAGCAGCTCGCCTTCACTCTTTTTTAGTTCTTGTTGCAGGGCTTCTACCTGCTTCTCCAGCTTGCCGATTTCGGTTTCGGTGCCGCGCAGGTCTTTCTGCACGCCGGATTTTTCTTCCTGGAGCTTGCCCAGGAGCTTTTTCAGCTCGCTGATATCCTGGCGCGTAGCATCCAGCTGCTGTTGGGTTTGCGCGCGCTCGTCGGCAAACGCCGGTTGGAGCAGGCATGCGAGGGTCAGGGCTATAAGGGCGCGAAGCATGGGGCGGGCGACACCTGGGGAACGGGACGGCCTAGTATGCCCGCCCTCGTCACCTATAAGAAATGGATGAAGGTGAAATTGTAGCCGTTGATCCTGTGGGAGCGGGCTTGCTCGCGATAGCATCACCACACAATGCCTGATGCACCGCGTCGCCGGTATCGCGAGCAAGCCCGCTCCCACAGGCATTGCATTGTTTTATGCGTCAACCAGAATCGATTTGCCGGTCATCTCTTGCGGCTGAGGCAGGCCCAGCAGCTTGAGCATGGTCGGCGCCACGTCGGCCAGTACGCCGCCTTCGCGAACCTTGAGCGCACGCTTGCCCACATAGATGAACGGTACGGGTTCGCAGGTGTGGGCGGTGTGTGCCTGGCCTGTGGACTCGTCTTCCATTTGCTCGACGTTGCCGTGGTCAGCGGTGATCAGGGCTTCGCCACCAACCTTGTCCAGCGCTTCAACGATACGGCCCACGCAGGCATCCAGGCACTCAACCGCTTTGACGGCGGCGTCGAATACACCACTGTGGCCGACCATGTCGCCGTTGGCGTAATTGACCACAATCACGTCATAACGCTGGTTTTCGATGGCGTCGACGATATGGTCGGTGACTTCGGGGGCGCTCATTTCCGGCTGCAGGTCGTAGGTGGCGACTTTCGGCGACGGCACCAGAATGCGCTCTTCGCCCGGGAACGGTTCTTCACGCCCGCCCGAGAAGAAGAAGGTCACATGGGCGTATTTTTCGGTTTCGGCGATGCGCAGCTGGGTTTTGCCGTTTTTGGCCAGGTAATCGCCCAGTACGTTTTCCAGGCTGCCGGGGGCAAATGCGCTGGGTGCCGGGATGCTGGCGGCGTATTGGGTCAGCATCACGAAACCGGCCAGCTTTGGCTGACGGGCGCGGGCGAAGGCATTGAAGTCGTCTTCGACGAACACGCGGGTCAGTTCGCGGGCGCGGTCGGCACGGAAGTTCATGAAGACCACGGCGTCGCCGTCTTCAACCTTCACGGGCTCGCCGATGGTGGTGGCCTTGACGAACTCGTCGCTTTCGCCACGCTCGTAGGCCGCTTCCAGGCCTTGTTGGGCGGTGGCGGCGTTGAACTCGCCCTTGCCGTCGACGATCAGGTTGTACGCCTGCTCTACGCGGTCCCAGCGATTATCGCGGTCCATTGCGAAGTAACGGCCAATCAGGCTGGCGATACGGCCCTTGCCCAGGTCCTTGAACGCCTCGTCCAGCAGCTCAATGGACGAAGCCGCGCTTTTTGGCGGGGTATCGCGGCCATCGAGGAAGGCGTGCAGGTAGATTTTTTCTGCGCCGCGTTTAAAGGCCAGCTCGGCCATTGCGATCAGGTGATCCTGATGGCTGTGAACACCGCCATCGGACAGCAAGCCCAGGATATGCACGGCCTTGCCTGCACCCACGGCTTTGTCGACCGCGGCACAAATGGTCGGGTTTTCAAAGAACTCGCCATCGCGGATGGATTTGGTGACACGGGTGAAATCCTGATACACCACGCGGCCGGCGCCCAGGTTCATGTGGCCGACCTCGGAGTTGCCCATCTGGCCGTCAGGCAGACCGACATCCATGCCCGAACCCGAGATCAGGCCGTTCGGCATGCTCGCGCAAAGACGATCCAGCACCGGTTTCTTGGCCGAATAAACGGCGTTGTATTCGTGACTTTCACTGTGACCGAAGCCATCCAGGATGATCAGGACCAAAGGTTTAGGCGTGGTAGTCATAGATCCCACTCGTGGCTGGTTTATAAGAAGGTATGCAGAGGACGCGCAGTTTAAAGCGAAGTTCATGTGGCGTCACCGCCGGGCGGGGTTTGGCCGACCAAGGTGGCTGTGTATACTGGCCCACATTTTACGACCCTGGAACCTTCTGATGGTTGAGCACCTGATTGCATTTGCGACTTCTCACTACCTGCTTGTAGGCGCGTTTGTCATCCTGCTGGCGCTGTTGATCGCCCACGAGATGAGCCGTGGCGGGCGCAGCATCAGCACGGGCGAACTGACGGGCCTGGTCAATCGCGACGAAGGTGTGGTGATTGATATTCGCCCGGCCAAGGATTTTGCCGCCGGCCACATCGTGGGTGCTATTAATATCCCGCAAGACAAACTGATGGCGCGCATTGCCGAGCTGGACAAGCACAAGGGCAAGACCATCATTCTGGTTGACGCTGCCGGCCAGCACTCGGGCGGCCATGCCCGTGAGCTGCTCAAGGCTGGCTACAATGCGGCCAAGCTGTCTGGCGGCATTTCCAGCTGGCGCGCCGACAACCTGCCAGTGGTGAAGTAAGCATGTCCAAGGTCATCGTTTACTCCAGCGACTACTGCCCTTACTGCATGCGGGCCAAGGCCCTGCTTGAGAACAAGAGTGTTGCCTTCGAAGAAATCAAGGTCGACGGCAAGCCACAGGTACGCGCCGAGATGGCGCAGAAGGCCGGTCGCACGTCGGTCCCGCAAATCTGGATCGGTGACAAGCATGTTGGCGGATGCGATGACCTGTTTGCTCTTGAGCGCGCAGGTAAATTGGATGCGCTGCTGAACGTCTGACTCTCATTCTCTATAAGCCCCAAGATCAACAAGGATCTGTGATGACTGACCAACAGAACACCGCTGCTGTTAGCGATGAAGACACCGCTCCACAATTCTCCCTGCAGCGCATCTACGTGCGTGACCTGTCGTTCGAAGCGCCAAAAAGCCCGGCGATCTTCCGTCAGCAGTGGGAACCGAGCGTTGGCCTGGACCTGAACACCCGTCAAAAGCCGCTGGAAGGCGACTTCCACGAAGTGGTTCTGACCCTGTCGGTTACCGTTAAAAACGGCGACGAAGTGGCGTTTATTGCTGAAGTGCAACAGGCTGGCATCTTCCTGATCAAAAACCTTGATCCAGCGTCGATGAACCACACCCTGGGCGCGTTCTGCCCGAACATCCTGTTCCCGTATGCCCGTGAAACCCTGGACAGCCTGGTAACTCGCGGCTCGTTCCCGGCGTTGATGCTGGCTCCGGTGAACTTCGATGCCCTGTACGCGCAAGAATTGCAGCGCATGCAGGAAGAAGGCAGCCCGACTGTTCAATAAACAGACGATTGCCACAAAAAAAGCGCCTTAAGGGCGCTTTTTTTGTGTGTGGGAGCGGGCTTGCTCGCGATGGAATCGCTGCAGTGCAACAGGTACACCGCGTAGCCTGCATCGCGGGCAAGCCCGCTCCCACAGGCGTGGTGTGGTTACTTGAACCCTTGCTGGCGCCAGGCTTCGTACACGGCGACCGCCACGGTGTTGGACAGGTTCAGGCTGCGGCAGCCTTCGCGCATGGGCAGGCGCAGGCGGTGATCGCCGTCCAGGGCGTCGAGCACTTCAGGCGGCAAGCCACGGCTTTCAGGGCCGAAGAGAAAGGCATCGCCCTCGGCAAACTGCACGTCGTGAAACGGCTTCGAGCCTTTGGTGGTGAAGGCAAACAGGCGCGGATGGCCCAGGCTTTCAAGGCAACTGGCCAGGTCGGCATGCCGCTTGAGTGGCGCATACTCGTGATAATCGAGCCCGGCCCGGCGCAAGCGCTTGTCGTCCAGCTCAAAACCGATAGGCTCGATCAAATGCAGGTGGCAGCCGCTGTTGGCGCACAGCCTGATAATGTTGCCGGTATTCGGCGGAATTTCTGGTTGAAAAAGGATGACGTGAAACATGCACGGCTCCGAACTTAAAGATGGGCAGCATTCTACGCCTGAAGAGGACCCGCGACCGAAACTATGGCCACGGGTTTTGGGTTCTTTGGTGATAGTGGGCGTGATGGTGGGGATGATGATCGGTCGTTTGACCGCGCCAACCCCGGTTGAGCTGCAACAGGTGGACGTGCTGCCCGGTGGCCTGGTGGTGTGGTTCAGCGCCGAGCCCAAGCTGCATGGCGAGTTGGTCGACGGCACGCTGGGGTTGTTGTTCGATGCCAAGGGCAAGGTGCAGAACGGCCAGTTGGTGTTTAACGGCAAGAGCGTGAATTGGCGGCTGCGTGATACAGATGGCGGGTTGCTGCTGACCCTGGTGGCGGCCCGTGCCTTGCAGGGCGATTGGGCCGGGGCGCCGCAGGATGGGCGCTGGCGGTTGCAGGTGAACCTGCGAGAGTAATAAAAGAGGGAATTCCAGCCTGCCTGTACCGGGTTCCCCAAAAGCGTTGTGCGCGTTGATGCAAAAGGCATCAAGGCTGCGAGTGTAAAAGTGGGGAGTCTTGACCTGCCTGTATCAAGGTCCCCTAAACCGGTGTTGCGTGTAATAGGTATTGCAGGGCGCGTGCCAGTTTTTGTTTTTTTCTGAAAATTGCTTCTTGAGTACGCAAAAGCCCCGGAATCCGGGGCTATTGTTTGGGGGCTGATTTTGTTTCCGGGTTTGGCGCAAACCCTTGGGCTAGAGCTGTGCACGATATTGGGGCAGGTTGCTTGAGGGTGGTGCGGTCAGATCAAAAGCGCCCTCAGGCCTCGTCGCCCTCATCCTCGTCGCCATCGATCTTCATGCCCAGTTCCTTGATCTTGCGGGTCAAGGTGTTGCGGCCCCAGCCCAGCAGCACCGCAGCGTCGCGGCGACGGCCCGCCGTATGCTTGAGCGCGGTTTCGATCATGATCCGCTCAAAGGTGGGTACGGCACTGTCGAGCAGGTTCGACTGGCCACGGCCCAGCGCCTGGTCAGCCCACTGGCGCAGCGCCTGCTCCCAGTTGGTCACGGGGGAGGCGTCCTGTTGCAGGTTCAGCAGCTCCGGGGGCAGGTCACCGATATGTACTTCGCGACCCGATGCCATCACCGTGATCCAGCGGCAGGTGTTCTCCAGCTGGCGCACATTGCCCGGCCACGGCAGGTTTTTCAGGTATTGCTCGGTCTCGGCCTTGAGCAGCTTGGGCTCCACGGACAGCTCTTGCGCAGCGCTGCTGAGGAAATGCCGGGCCAGGGTCGGGATATCTTCGCGACGGTCCGACAGGCGCGGGATATGGATGCGGATCACGTTCAGGCGGTGAAACAGGTCTTCACGAAACTTGCCGGCTTGCACCAGGGTTTCCAGGTTCTGGTGCGTGGCGGCGATGATGCGTACGTCAACCTTGACCGGCGTGTGCCCGCCAACCCGGTAGAACTCGCCATCGGCCAGCACCCGCAGCAGGCGGGTCTGGGTATCGGCCGGCATGTCGCCGATTTCATCGAGGAACAAAGTGCCGCCATCGGCCTGTTCAAAACGGCCGCGGCGCAGGTTCGCAGCGCCGGTGAAAGCGCCTTTTTCATGGCCGAACAGCTCGGATTCCATCAGGTCCTTGGGGATCGCTGCCATGTTCAACGCGATAAACGGCGATGCGGCGCGCGGGCTGTGGCGGTGCAGGGCGTGGGCCACCAGCTCTTTGCCCGTGCCTGACTCGCCGTTGATCAGCACCGTGATGTTGGAGTGGCTCAGGCGGCCAATGGCCCGAAACACCTCTTGCATGGCCGGCGCTTCGCCGATGATTTCCGGAGTGGGGGCCAGCGTTGGCGCCACGGCCAGGCCTTGTTGTTCCTGGGCGTGCTGGTTGGCGCGCTTGACCAGGGACACGGCGTCATCAACATCAAACGGCTTGGGCAGGTACTCGAACGCACCGCCCTGGTAGGACGCCACTGCGCTGTCCAGGTCGGAATGAGCCGTCATGATGATCACCGGCAGGCGCGGGTGCTGCTCGCGGATTTTGGCGAGCAGGTCCAGGCCGCTGGAGCCCGGCATGCGGATATCGGAAATAATCACGTCAGGCTGCTGGCGAGCCAGTCGGCTCATGACCCCATCGGCACTGTCGAAACTTTGTGTGGTCATGCCTTCCTGTTGCAAGGCTTTTTCCAGGACCCAGCGGATTGAACGGTCGTCGTCGACGATCCACACGGTTTCACTTCGGCTCATGTCGATGCGGCTCCTTGTTCCAGTGGTAGAAAGATCGAGAAGAGTGTGTGGCCGGGGTGGCTTTCACACTCGATCAACCCCTGGTGCTGACTGATGATGTTTTGCGTGATGGCCAGGCCCAGCCCGGTACCGTCCGGGCGGCCGCTGACCATCGGAAAAAACAGGGTGTCTTGCAGCTCGGCGGGTATGCCCGGGCCGTTGTCGATAATTTCGATTTTGGTGACCAGCCGGTGGCGTATATGGCCAATGGTGAACTGACGCATGGCGCGGGTACGCAGGCTGATGCGACCCAGGCGCAGCTCGTTCTGGCTGCCGATGGCCTGCATCGCGTTGCGTACGATATTGAGTACTGCCTGGATCATTTGTTCGCGGTCGATCAGCAGGTCGGGCAGGCTCGGGTCATAGTCACGCACCAACGTGATGCTGCCCTGGGTCTCGGCCTCGACCAGGTTGCACACGCGTTCAAGCACTTCGTGGACGTTGGTCATGGCCAGCGACGGCAGTTTGTTGGAACCCAGCATGCGGTCGACCAGGTTACGCAGGCGGTCAGCTTCTTCGATGATGACGTTGGTGTAGTCGCGCAGGTTTTCGTCGGGCAGTTGGCGGGCCAGCAACTGTGCCGCGCCGCGAATGCCGCCCAACGGGTTCTTGATTTCGTGGGCCAGGCCGCGCACCAGCATCTTGCTGGTTTCCTGCTTGGACAGCTGGGCTTCTTCTTTGGTGATGCGCAGCAGGCGGTCACGGGGGTGGACTTCAAGCAGCAGCAGGGTGCCGCCATTACTCAAAATGGGCGTTACGGCGTAATCCACCGTCAGGTTTTGGCCCGTCAGCGAGGTCAGCATGGCTTCGCGCTTGGTAAACGGGTGTGCTTGCTCAACCGCCTGGCGCAGCGAGTGCAGTGCCTCGGTGGACTCAGTGAACAGCTCGCTGATGAATTGCCCGTGACTGCGTTGACCGCTGATCGCCAGCAGCATCTCTGCCGCCGGGTTCATGTACTCAAGGCGCAGGTCGGCATTGAGTAGAAGCGTTGCGGTGGTCAGGTTGTCGAGTAACAGTCGGTGCAGGGCGTCACTGATGGTCATGGGCCGATCCCGGATTGCGTGCGCGGGTGAAGCGCTGGTGCAAGGAAAATGCAAAAACCAAACCAAGGCTCCGAAAAGAAGCGTCGCCCCCCTGAAATAGGCGTTTACAACTTGAGCGCATATCGCTGCAATCCGGCTTGCGAGTGTTTTTGAACCAAATTGGGCTGGTTAATGCACTATCAAACTATAGTTGCACCAATATAGTGCAATTTAGATGAATGGATTCAGTTGCTTGAAAAAGGCCTTGGGATTGTTGCTATTGCCGCAGCCGGGCGTCTGTAGCAGCTGCCGAAGGCTGCGTTCGAGCGCGCAGCGGTCGCAAACCCTGAGTGCGCGATTGCACAGAGACACCGCAATTTCTGATGTGGCGACCGCTTCGCGCTCGGACGCAGCCTCCGGCAGCTGCTACGGGCCTTGCGTGGTTAATGGGACAGGGGCATGCCAGGTGTGCCGGCATAGAACACGATCAGTTCAACCGGGGCCTTGCCGCTGGTACCGCGATGGGAGGTGTTGACCATCTCGGGCAGCGCCTGGCCAGGCCCAAGTGTGGTTTTGTGCAGGCCGTCTTCGGTTTCAACCGTCAGTTCGCCAGCCACCACATAGGCGATATTAGGCATGGGGTGCGTGTGCCATTTCAGTGCGGTGCTGGCCGGAAGGGTGATTTTGACCACGGTGAATTCCGGCTTGCCGTCCGGCCAGGTGTAAGGGGTGCCAATCCACGATTGCCCGGTCTTGAGCAGTTGCTCGACCTTAACCGCAGTGGGTGGGCTGGCGCAGCCCAGCAGAAGCAGGCAGGCGCACGACAACAGCAGGGCTTTGAGGGTGAGTAGGGGGTGCATGTCAGTCTCCAGTGGTGAGGGCCATAAACTACCCATCACCCAATCAGGTGGCTGTCAGGGACTGACACGAATCCAGAAGCTCTGATCCGATGCTTGCGTAAGACGACGCCCACAAAAAAGCCTCCCGAAGGAGGCTTTTTCGAATCACGCCGCTTGCGCGGGCGTCACCGGATTAGCAGCTGTAGTACAGCTCGTATTCCAGTGGGTGCACGAAGGTACGAACCTGGATTTCTTCTTCGCTTTTCAGGGCGATGTACGCGTCGATGAAGTCGTCGCTGAAAACGCCGCCTTTGGTCAGGAACGCACGGCCCTTGTCCAGCTCTTCCAGGGCTTCTTTCAGGCTGCCGCAAACTTGTGGGATCTCTTTGGCCTCTTCAGGTGGCAGGTCATACAGGTTTTTGTCAGCTGCGTCGCCAGGGTGGATCTTGTTCTGGATACCGTCCAGACCAGCCATCATCAGTGCTGCGAAGCACAGGTACGGGTTGGCTGCCGGGTCCGGGAAACGTGCTTCGATACGGCGAGCTTTAGGGCTGGACACGTAAGGAATACGGATCGAAGCCGAACGGTTGCGAGCCGAGTAGGCCAGCATGACCGGTGCTTCGAAACCTGGTACCAGACGCTTGTAGGAGTTGGTAGCCGGGTTGGTGAAGCCGTTCAGGGCCTTACCGTGCTTGATGATACCGCCGATGAAGTACAGGGCAGTGTCGGACAGGCCGGCATAGCCTTCGCCTGCGAAGGTGTTCTTGCCATCTTTGGAGATGGACATGTGAACGTGCATACCCGAGCCGTTGTCGCCGTACAGAGGCTTTGGCATGAAGGTAGCGGTGCGGCCGTAGGCGTCTGCCACGTTGTGTACGCAGTACTTCAGGGTCTGAACTTCGTCAGCCTTTTTCACCAGGGTGTTGAACTGCACGCCGATTTCGTTCTGGCCAGCAGTTGCCACTTCGTGGTGGTGAACTTCGATAACCAGGCCCATTTCTTCCATGGCGTTGCACATGGAGGTACGGATTTCGTGGTCATGGTCGAATGGCGGAACCGGGAAATAGCCGCCCTTGACGCCAGGACGGTGGCCTTTGTTGCCGCCTTCCACGTCCTGGTCGGACATCCACGAACCTTGTTCGGAGTAGATCTTGAACATCGAACCGGAGATGTCGGACTTGAACTTCACCTGGTCGAAGATGAAGAACTCTGGCTCCGGGCCAACGAAAACGGTGTCGCCGATACCGGTGGACTTCAGGTATTCCTCGGCACGGGTAGCGATGGCGCGTGGGTCGCGGTCATAGCCCTGCATGGTCGAAGGTTCGATGATGTCGCACACCAGGATCAGCGTAGGCTGTTCGGTGAACGGGTCCAGAACGGCCGTGCTGTCGTCTGGCAGCAGGATCATGTCGGACGCTTCGATGCCTTTCCAGCCAGCGATGGAGGAGCCGTCGAACATTTTGCCGTCGGTGAAGAAGTTTTCATCCAGCGCATCACGGGCCGGCATGGTCACGTGGTGCTGAGTGCCTTTGGTATCAGTGAAGCGCAGATCAATCCACTTGACGTCATGATCTTTGATGAGTTGAACCGACTTCGACATAGTGTCCTCCGGGGTGGCTTAGGGCGGGTAGTGGAATGCCCTTAATAAGTGGTTGATGCCGGCGCGAATACTCTGCCAAGGCAACCTGCCTCACAAGGGAGCAAATTGCATGCCAGTGCCCCGACTTGGGCGTAATGCGCCAATCTCAAGCAGGTAAGCGGGGCAGACTACCGATTAGCGGCGTTTATCGCACTCAAATGAAGCGAAATCGGGCGTTTATGTTCCATTTTGGTGCGACGAAAACCGTTTGTACGATAACTGGTTAAACCTTGAGCAATTTCCGCTATAATCCGCGCCCCCCTTTTTTGGCAGGCTGCTCGCGCGCTGTTTTCATGAAACTAATCGTTAAAGTCTTCCCCGAAATCACTATCAAGAGCCGTCCGGTTCGGATGCGTTTCGTCCGTCAATTGGCCAAAAACATCCGCACTGTGCTCCGCGATCTGGACCCGGCTGTGGTGGTGACGGGCGTGTGGGACAACATCGAGCTGCAAACGCGCGTAACCGACCCTAAAGCCTTGAAAGAAATGACCGAACGCCTGAGCTGCATGCCGGGTATCGCGCATTTCCTGCAGGTCGACGAGTACCCTCTGAGCGACTTCGACGACATCGTTGAGAAGTGCAAGCTGCACTTCGGCGATGCACTGGCGGGCAAGCTCTTTTCGGTGCGTTGCAAACGCGCTGGCAAGCACCCGTTTACCTCGATGGAAGTCGAGAAATACGTCGGCAGCAAGCTGCGGCGTGAGTGTGGTGCAGCTGGAATCGAGCTGAAAAAGCCCGAAATTGAAGTTCGAATTGAAATTCGCGACCAACGGTTGTTTGTGATTCACAACCAGCACGACAGTATTGGTGGCTACCCGCTGGGTTCGCTCGAGCAGACCCTGGTGCTGATGTCGGGTGGGTTCGATTCCACCGTGGCGGCCTACCAGATCATGCGTCGCGGCCTGATGAGCCACTTCTGCTTCTTCAACCTGGGCGGTCGTGCCCATGAACTGGGCGTGATGGAAGTCGCGCACTATATATGGAAGAAGTACGGCAGCTCCCAGCGCGTGCTGTTTGTCAGCGTTCCGTTCGAAGAAGTTTTGGGCGAAATCCTCGGCAAAGTCGATAACAGTCATATGGGCGTCATTTTGAAGCGTATGATGTTGCGCGCTGCAACACGTATTGCCGAACGCCTGGATATCGAAGTGCTGGTGACCGGGGAAGCGATTTCCCAGGTGTCCAGCCAGACACTGCCCAATTTGTCGCTGATCGATTCGGCTACGGACAAACTGGTGCTGCGCCCGCTGATCGCGAGCCACAAGCAGGACATCATTGATTTGGCGGAAGAGATCGGTACGGCCGATTTTGCCAAGCACATGCCTGAATATTGCGGGGTGATTTCGGTCAACCCCAAGACCCACGCCAAGCGCAACCGCGTGGAGTATGAAGAACAACAGTTTGATATGGCCGTGCTCGAGCGTGCGCTTGAGCGGGCCAAACTGGTGCCGATTGATCGGGTGATCGATGAATTGGGCCAGGACTTGCAAGTCGAAGAAGTCAGCGAAGTGCTGGCGGGCCAGATCGTGATCGACATCCGTCACCCGGATGCTCAGGAAGATCAACCGCTGGAACTGGCTGGCATCGAAGTACAAGCGTTGCCGTTCTATGCTTTGAACAGCCGCTTCAAGGAACTGGATGACACCCGTCAGTACCTGTTGTATTGCGACAAAGGCGTGATGAGTCGCCTGCATGCTCACCATTTGCTCAGTGAGGGACATGCCAATGTGCGCGTTTATCGACCGAGCTAAGAGCCCGGGGCTGTATGCCTGTGGCCTGCGTCACCGGCCCCCCGACGCCGCCGTCAAGCTGTAACGGCTTGCACGGACTCTACTGTTAATCGCTGCCTGGACTCAGTCAGCACACCGAATCCTCTGATCGAGATACACAAGTGATCGAAAATCTACGTAACATCGCCATCATTGCTCACGTTGACCACGGTAAAACCACCCTGGTAGACAAACTCTTGCGTCAATCCGGCACCCTGGAGCGCAACGAGCTTAACGACGAACGCGTAATGGACTCCAACGACCAGGAGAAAGAGCGCGGTATTACCATTCTGGCGAAAAACACCGCCATCAACTGGAACGGCTACCACATCAACATCGTGGATACCCCGGGCCACGCCGACTTCGGCGGCGAAGTTGAACGCGTAATGTCGATGGTTGACTCCGTTCTGCTGCTGGTTGACGCTCAAGACGGCCCTATGCCGCAAACCCGTTTCGTGACCAAGAAGGCTTTCGAAGCCGGCCTGCGTCCAATCGTGGTCATCAACAAGGTTGACCGTCCAGGCGCGCGTCCGGACTGGGTTCTGGACCAGATCTTCGATCTGTTCGACAACCTGGGTGCTACCGAAGAACAGCTGGACTTCAAAGTGGTTTACGCCTCTGCCCTGAACGGTATTGCTGGTCTTGACCACACCGACATGGCTGAAGACATGACCCCGCTGTACCAGTCGATCGTCGACAACGTACCAGCACCAGCTGTAGACCGTGACGGTCCGTTCCAGATGCAAATCTCGGCACTGGACTACAACAGCTTCCTGGGCATTATCGGCGTTGGCCGTATCGCTCGTGGTCGCGTCAAGCCGAACACTCCGGTTGTTGCCATCGACGCTGACGGCAAGCGCCGCAACGGTCGTATCCTGAAGCTGATGGGTCACCACGGTCTGCACCGTGTAGACGTTGAAGAAGCTTCGGCAGGCGACATCGTTTGCATCAGCGGTATGGATTCGCTGTTCATCTCCGACACCCTGTGTGATCCGATGAACGTTGAAGCGATGAAGCCGTTGACCGTTGACGAGCCAACCGTTTCCATGACCTTCCAGGTAAACGACTCGCCATTCTGCGGTAAAGAAGGCAAGTTCGTGACTTCCCGTAACATCAAGGAACGTCTGGACAAAGAGCTGCTGTACAACGTTGCACTGCGCGTTGAAGAAGGCGACTCGGCTGACAAGTTCAAGGTATCGGGCCGTGGCGAGCTGCACTTGTCCGTACTGATCGAAACCATGCGTCGTGAAGGCTTCGAAATGGGCGTTGGTCGTCCAGAAGTAATCATCCGCCTGGTTGACGGCGTCAAGCACGAACCGTTCGAAAACGTCACCATCGACCTGCCAGAAGAATCCCAGGGCAAGGTGATGGAAGAGATGGGCCTGCGTAAAGGCGACCTGACCAACATGGTGCCGGATGGCAAAGGCCGTGTGCGTCTGGAATACAACATCCCTGCTCGTGGTCTGATCGGTTTCCGTAACCAGTTCCTGACCCTGACCAACGGTGCTGGCATCCTGACCTCGATCTTCGACCGTTACGACGTGATGAAGTCGGGCCACATGTCCGGCCGTCAGAACGGCGTTCTGGTATCGGTTGAGACTGGCAAGGCACTGACCTACTCCCTGGAAACCCTGCAGGCGCGTGGCAAGCTGTTCGTTGAGCACGGTCAAGAGATCTACAACGGTCAGATCGTTGGTCTGAACAGCCGTGACACCGACATGGGCGTTAACCCTACCAAGGGCAAGAAGCTCGACAACATGCGTGCTTCGGGTAAAGACGAAACCATCGCTCTGGTTCCACCTGTTCGTTTCACTCTGGAACAGGCTCTGGAATTCATCCAGGACGACGAGCTGTGCGAAGTAACTCCTAAGTCCATCCGTCTTCGTAAGAAGATCCTGGACGAAGGCGAGCGTACCCGCGCTGCTAAAAAGGCCAAAAACTAAGTTACTTAGTTAGCGGTTACAAAAACGCCCCCGACCTTGCGGTCGGGGGCGTTTTTTTATGTCTGGCATTTGACGCATTTACCGTTGCCCGCGCTGCGACGAGCGCGGTCTGTCAGGGTATTTGCGTAAAGGCCATCGCGGGCAAGCCCGGCTCCCACAGGGGGCTGTGGTAATTGTGGGAGCGGGCTTGCCCGCGAAGCGATCTGTCAGTCGATTCTGCGCTGCAGGTTAAAAATCCATCAGCTTGACGCTGCTGTTCTTGCGCTCAACGGCCTTGGGCACATAGGCGCAGTAACCAGGGCGCGGGCCGATCCGCGGGTGGTTGCGGCAGGTGTCCGGGCGGATGTCGTAGATGGTGCACATGCGCGACTTGCGATCCAGGTACAGGCAGTCGTTATTACTCATGCGCTGCAGGGTGAAAATCCCCGACTTCTGGTTGAAGCGCTCCACGATCCCTTCTTTTTGCAGGCGCTTGGCGATGTTCTTCGGCGGGTCGCCCATCTCGAACTCATCGACGATGCCGATGCGGATCAGGTCTTTGATCTTGACCTCGACCGGCAGCGTGCAACAGCTGGAAACACAGGAGCCGCACATGGGCGCGGAGTATTTGGCCCAGGTATCGAGACGGTCGATTTCCGCGGCGGCGATCAGGTTGGACTTCATCAGGCTTGTATTCCAGCGTGCATCAGGGCGCGCGATCATACCGGGGTTGGTGAATGTGTGAACAACCATTTGCCGGTTTTTCGATCAGGGCCATGTTTTAAAGCGTTCGACTGCGAATGTGCCTTGTTTTGGGGCAGGGCTTGGTTGATCAGTTTTTTTCAGGCAAACCGCCAAAAAAGCCGTAAACAAAGCGCTTTATTTCTGGCCAAGGGTCTAGGCTGAATCCACTCGTTCTTCAAATCGCCCCATCTCGATTGAGGTTGTATCGATGTCCCAGGAACCGCTTGTTCGTGACGCACAGGTGGCGGCTTTCCGTGCCGCTGTAGTAGCCAAACTGACTTACGCGGTGGGTAAGGACCCGGAACACGCGTTTGACCATGACTGGTTTGAAGCCATAGCCCTGGCCGCCCGCGACCATATGGTCGAGCACTGGATGGATAGCACCCGGCAGATTTATCGCAAGGACCAGAAGCGGGTGTACTACCTGTCGCTGGAGTTCCTGATCGGTCGCCTGCTGTACGACAGCCTGAGCAACCTGGGGCTGCTGGAGGTGGCGCGGGAAGCGTTGGGCGAGCTGGGCGTGGATCTGGAACGCATCCGTGTGCTGGAGCCGGATGCAGCCCTTGGCAATGGCGGCCTCGGCCGGCTGGCAGCGTGTTTTATGGAAAGCATGTCGACCCTGGGCATCGCCGCCCACGGTTATGGCATCCGCTACGAACACGGGCTGTTTCGCCAGAGCATTGTCGATGGCTGGCAGCAGGAGCAAACCGAGAACTGGCTGGACTTCGGCAACCCCTGGGAGTTCGAGCGCGCCGAAGTGCTGTACTCGGTGGGCTTTGGCGGCTCGGTCGAAACCAAGCAGGATGAGCAGGGCCAGCTGCGGCAAATCTGGTGGCCGGGCGAGACGGTGCGGGCGATTGCCTATGACACGCCGGTAGTGGGCTGGCGCGGTGCCAGTGTGAACACCCTGCGCCTGTGGCGGGCGAGGGCACTGCACGACCTGAACCTTGGCCGTTTCAACGCCGGTGACCACCTGGGCGCGGTAGCCGAAGTGGTGCGCGCTGAAAGCATCTCCCGCGTGCTGTACCCGGCGGACAGCAACGAGGCCGGGCAAGAGCTGCGCCTGCGCCAGGAGTTCTTCTTTGTTTCGGCCTCGCTGCAGGATCTGCTGCGCCGCCACCTGCACGTTCATGACACGTTGATGAACCTGGCCGAGCACGTCTCGATCCAGCTCAATGACACCCACCCCTCGATCGCCGTTGCCGAGCTGATGCGCATCCTGGTCGACGAGCACGGCGTCGAGTGGCATGCCGCGTGGCAGGTCACCGTTGATACCTTGTCGTATACCAACCACACGCTATTGCCCGAAGCGCTGGAAACCTGGCCGGTGGGTCTGATGGAGCGCCTGTTACCGCGCCATATGCAGATCATTTACCTGATTAACGCGCACCATATCGATGCCTTGCGAGCCAAGGGCATTCACGATTTTGACGTGCTGCGTGCCGTCTCGCTGATTGAGGAGGACCACGGCCGCCGGGTGCGTATGGGCAACCTGGCATTTCTCGGCTCCCACAGCGTCAACGGGGTTTCCGGGCTGCACACGCAATTGATGCGCAGCACCGTGTTCGCCGAGCTGCACAAGCTCTACCCCGACCGCATCAACAACAAGACCAATGGCGTAACCTTCCGCCGCTGGCTGTTCCAGGCCAACCCGCCGCTGACCGCCATGCTGGTGGATGCACTGGGGCCTGATGTGCTCGATGAAACCGAACACAAACTGATCAAGCTGGAGCCTTTTGCCGGGCGGGCAGACTTTCGCAAACGCTTCGCCGAACAGCGCCTGCAAAACAAATGCACCCTGGCGGCGCTGATTTATGAGCGTTTGGGGGTTGTGGTCAACCCTGAGGCCCTGTTCGATGTGCAGGTCAAGCGGATACACGAATACAAGCGCCAACTGCTCAACCTGATGCACACCGTGGCGCTGTATCAGGCCATCCGGGCCGAGCCGGGCAACCCGTGGGTGCCACGGGTGAAGATTTTTGCCGGCAAGTCGGCGGCCAGTTATGAGCAGGCCAAGCTCATCATCAAACTGGCCAATGACATCGCCCGCGCCGTCAACAACGACCCCACCGTGCGCGGCCTGCTCAAGGTGGTGTTTATCCCCAACTACAACGTCAGCCTGGCCGAAAGCATCATCCCGGCGGCGGACCTGTCCGAGCAGATCTCCACTGCCGGTTACGAAGCATCGGGTACCAGCAACATGAAGTTCGGCCTCAACGGTGCGCTGACCATCGGCACGATGGATGGCGCCAACGTAGAAATGAGCGAGCGGGTGGGGACCGAAAACATGTTTATCTTCGGCCTCAGTTCGCAGCAGGTTGAAGCGCGCAAGCGCAATGGCGAGTTCCATGCCGCGCCGGACGTGGCCGCTTCACACCGGCTTAATGACGTGTTGCAGGCGATTCGTGGCGGGGTGTTCTCCCACGATGATCCGGCCCGCTACACCGGCCTGGTGGACTCGCTGATCGAATATGACCGGTTCCTGGTGTGTGCCGACTTTGATGCGTACTGGGATGCCCAGATGCGCGTGGAGCACCTGTGGCACGACAAGGAAGAATGGTGGCGCAAATCCGTGTTGAATACGGCGCGCATGGGCTGGTTCTCATCAGACCGGACCATTCGTGAATACGCGACCGATATCTGGAAAGCGTTGTAGGAAGTTTCACACACTGTGGGAGCGGGGTATCTGGTGGCTGTTTTGGAACCCGTTCGGCCAGTTCTCAGTCTGATTAGAAGATTTGCACGGCAACTCGCGCTAAACTGCGCGGGTTTTTCGCCCCCTCCCCCTTGTTCGGAGCCTTACATGTCCCGCGTTACCCTGAGTCGCTATTTGATCGAGCAGACCCGCAGCAACAACACGCCTGCTGATTTGCGTTTCCTCATCGAAGTGGTGGCGCGTGCTTGCAAAGAGATCAGCCACGCCGTGTCCAAAGGCGCCCTGGGTGGTGTGCTGGGCAGCATGGGCACCGAAAACGTGCAAGGTGAAGTGCAGAAGAAGCTCGACGTGATCTCCAACGAGATCCTGCTCGAAGCCAACGAATGGGGCGGTCACCTGGCCGGCATGGCGTCCGAAGAAATGGACAATGCCTACCAGATCCCGGGTAAATATCCGAAAGGCGCCTACCTGCTGGTATTCGACCCGCTGGACGGTTCGTCGAACATCGACATCAACGCGCCAGTTGGCACCATCTTCTCGGTACTGCGTTGCCCGAACGAATACCTGACCCAGAACGAGCCTTTGAATGAAAAGGCCTTCCTGCAGCCAGGCACCCAACAGGTCGCTGCCGGTTACGCCATCTACGGCCCGCAGACCATGCTGGTACTGACCCTGGGCGACGGCGTCAAAGGCTTTACCCTGGACCGCGAAATGGGCAGCTTCGTCCTGACCCACGAAGACATCACCATTCCTGACGCTACCCAGGAATTTGCCATCAACATGTCCAACCAGCGTCACTGGGAAGCCCCGGTACAGCGCTACGTTGACGAGCTGCTGGCCGGTGAAGAAGGCCCGTTGAAGAAAAACTTCAACATGCGCTGGATTGCCGCCATGGTTGCCGACGTGCACCGCATCCTCACCCGTGGTGGTCTGTTCATGTACCCGCGCGACAGCCGTGAGCCGTCCAAGCCGGGCAAGCTGCGTTTGATGTACGAAGCCAACCCGATGTCGTTCCTGGTGGAACAGGCTGGCGGCGCATCCACTGATGGCCATCAGCGCATTCTCGACATCCAGCCAGAAGGCTTGCACCAGCGTGTAGCCGTGTACCTGGGCTCGAAAGAAGAAGTCGCGCGCATCACCGCTTACCACAAAGAGTAAGCCCCTGTGGGAGCGGGCTTGCTCGCGATAGCATCGACACGGTATGTCAGACATACCGGGTTGCCTGCATCGCGAGCAAGCCCGCTCCCACCGTTGTTTCCCCCTCCTGAGATAAATCCCTGCGTCCTGCGGGAACCAGCCTGCGCTTTTCTCTTCTAAGCTTGGATCAAGCGGCGCTGCCGACTTTCTTTTTCAGGAGCTTTCCATGAAGTTGCGTTCTCTGGCGTTGTTGTCGTTCTGTGTCTTGCTGGCCGCGTGCAGCAAAATCAATCAGCAAAACTACTCGAAACTGTCGACCGGCATGACCAAGGCTGAAGTCGAACAGCTGCTGGGCACCCCGACCGATTGCTCGGGCGCGCTGGGCATGTCGAGCTGCACATGGGGCGATAAGAAGAGCTTCATCAGCGTGCAGTACGCAGGCGACAAAGTGCTGATTTTCTCGGGCCAGGGTTTGAAGTAAGACCGATCAGGAGCGTTTGCGATGAAACGTCTTTTAGTCAGTCTCGGGGCCGCGCTGTTGTTGGGCGGGTGTGCAAGTTCCAGCAGCGATTCGCTGGCGCCCAACACCGTCTCCAGTGTCGACCTCAAGCGCTATCAGGGCACCTGGTATGAGTTGGCGCGTTTGCCGATGTTCTTCCAGCGCAATTGCGCGCAGTCCGAAGCCCATTACAGCCTAAAGCCTGACGGCAATGTGGCGGTGTTGAACCGTTGCCGCACCGCAGAGGGCAAGTGGGAAGAAGCCAAGGGCACGGCAACGCCGCAAGTGGAGGGCAAGACCGACAAGTTGTGGGTCGAGTTCGACAATTGGGTATCAACCCTGTTGCCGGGTGTGACCAAGGGCGATTATTGGGTGTTGTACCTGGGGGATAACTACAGCACGGCGCTGGTAGGCAACCCCGACCGTAAATACCTGTGGTTGCTGTCGCGTAAGCCGCACGTTGATCAGCAAACCCGTGACGAGCTGCTCAGCAAGGCTCAACAGCAAGGCTATGACACCACACGCTTGATCTGGCGCACGCCGGATGCGGACATGCCCAAGGGCACGAAGTAAGGCAACAATGCCCCTCAGCGGGCGCTGAGGGGCACAGGCCGGGCGCTTAAGCGCGCAGCAGGGTCTTCCAGGCGCGGTTCTGGTAAACGGCGATGGCTTGCTGCTTGCGGGCGTTGAGCAGTTCGTCGTTGCTCTCGGCATCTTCAGAAATAGGCATGTTGGCCAGTTCCTGCAGCTTGTTCATCTCGCCGTACAGACGGTCCAGCTCCGGGATTTCCAGCACGTTACGCGCCAGACGCAGCCAGGCCTGAATGCGCTCGATGCGCGGCAGTTGCTCGGCCAGGTCTTCGGGTTGCTGCTGGTAACGGTTCAGACGCAAGGCAATAGCCTCGTCCGACAGCAAGCGCGGCAACCAGCTTTGCAGTTGCGCAGCGCCCTGGCGATTGCCACGGGTGGTGCCGCGATCCACGGTCCAGCTGCGCTCCATCAACCAGCGCGAGGTGTTCAGGGAGAACTGGCCCCAGCGCGGGTCTTCCAGCTCTTCCAGGAACTGCTCGGGTGCGGCTTTGCGCACGTCTTCGTCGTCCTGGCCGATCTGTACCAGCGGGCGCCAGTCTTCGAGCAGGGCGTCCAGTGCAGCACGCAGGGCATTGGTGGATTGGCGTGGTGCGGCCTGGCCCAGGCTGCTGACCAGCGCGCGCAGGTCGATCAACTGCTGAACCCAGTCCTGCAGCAAACGCCAATGGCCATTGAAGCGATATTGCTCGGCCAGGCGCTGGCTGTTGCCCAGCAAGTGCCAGGCCAGTGCGGCGAAGGCGTCGTCCAGGGGTGTTTCGGGTGTCAGCACAGGGGCTGGCAGGGTGACGGCGTAGCTGTTGGCGTCGAACAGGCGATAGCCGCGCTCGGCCTTGCTGATGTCACATGGCATCAGGGCCAGCTTCTCGGCCAGCTCGGCGGCCAGTTCCAGCAGGGCTGCCGGCTCGCCTTCACGCAGTTCGAGTTCCAGCTCGCAGATTTCTTCTTTCTGCTTGCCGGCAATCACATGGCCCAGGTCCAGAGCGGCTTCGATCACCACCTTGGCCTTGCCGCGACCCCAGGAAATCTCGGCGCGTTCGCGCACGAAATCCGTGGTGAAGATCGGCTTGAGGGTTTTCTTGTCCAGCTCGGCCAGCTCTTGTGGCCAGCATTCGCCGTCGAGCTTCTTGATGTCGAGCTTGGCTTTGGGCAGGTTCCAGTCGTATTCGTTGCGTACCGACAGGCCGGCAACGCTTTCGCCGCGGGTCTTGAGGGTCTGGATCACGTCCTCGCCATCGCGGCGCAGGCGCAGGGCAACCTTGGCCTTGGCCAGGTCGCGCTCAGGCGTGTCGAAGTACTGGTTGAGCAACTCACGGCTTTCCCAGCCACTTTTGTTGCGCTTTTTCAGCAAGGGGTGCTCGCGCAGGGCGGCGAGGGTTTCGCGGCTGACACGGAGTTTAATTTCGGTTTCTTTCTGCATGGCCGGAAAATCCAGGATCGGTGCGCAGCCGGGAAAAGTGTGGCTGCCAAGGCCGTGCAGTGTACAGGACAAGGCGCCCCGGCGCGCCGAACGGGTTTATTCTGCGGCGCAGATGGCTCTATGATGGGCCTCGCCCCGCCAACAGGAAGTCAGCGCATGCCCCTACCTTCCATGAAAGAGCAGTTCGCTGCCTTGATCGCCGTACCGTCGGTCAGTTGCACCCAGCCTTCACTCGATCAGTCCAACCGTGGGGTGATCGATTTGCTGGCCACCTGGCTGGGCGACCTGGGTTTTAACTGCGATATCCAGCAGGTCAGCCCCGGCAAATTCAACCTGCTCGCCAGCTATGGCACAGGCCCTGGCGGGCTGGTGCTGGCCGGGCACAGCGATACCGTGCCTTACGATGAAGCGCTGTGGCAGACCGATCCGCTCAAGCTGACAGAAGTGGATAACCGCTGGGTCGGCCTGGGCAGTTGCGACATGAAGGGTTTTTTCGCGTTGGTGATCGAAGCGGTGCGTCCGTTGCTCGACCAACCGTTCAAGCAGCCGCTGCTGATCCTGGCCACATGCGACGAAGAAACCTCGATGGCCGGCGCCAGGGCCCTGGTTGAAGCGGGCCGGCCGCTGGGCCGTGCGGCGGTGATCGGCGAGCCGACCGGGCTCAAGCCGATCCGCATGCACAAGGGCGTGATGATGGAGCGCATAGAGATTCTGGGGCAAAGCGGTCATTCATCAGACCCAAGCCTGGGGCACAGCGCACTGGAGGCCATGCACGACGCGATCAGCGAGCTCAAGGGGCTGCGCCAGCAGTGGCTGCACGAATACCGCAACCCGCAGTTCAGCGTGCCGCAGCCGACCCTGAACTTTGGCTGCATACATGGCGGCGACAACCCCAACCGGATTTGTGGCCAATGCTCGCTGGAGTTCGACCTGCGGCCGCTGCCGGGCATGGACCCCAACGCGCTGCGGGCCATTATCCGTGGCAAGCTGCAGCCTTTGGCCGAGCGCCATCAGGTGAAGATTGATTTCGCCCCCATTGCCGCCGGTGTACCGCCTTTTGAACAGGCGGCCGATGCCGAGCTGGTGCGGGTGGCCGAGCGGCTGACCGGGCATGTTGCGCAGGCAGTAGCGTTTGGCACCGAAGCACCTTATCTTCAGCAGCTTGGCTGCGAAACGCTGGTATTGGGCCCGGGCGACATCGCCTGTGCGCATCAGCCGGGGGAATACCTGGAAATGTCACGTTTGCAGCCGACGGTGCGTCTACTGACACAACTGATAGAACACTATTGTCTTAAATAACGAAAAAGGAGAGTACGCGTGTTGCCAACAATGTTTCGACGATAACCATCAGCCCGTTGTGCGTTTGCTGTTCTAGCCCTTTTTAGGCGACTTATTTTCTACAGGCTCTGGTTATGCACGATTACGTTAACTGGTTGCGTCACGCGTCTCCCTACATCAATGCCCACCGCGATTGCACTTTTGTCGTCATGCTCCCTGGCGACGGTGTGGCCCATCCCAACTTTGGCAATATTGTCCACGACCTGGTGCTGTTGCACAGCCTGGGTGTCCGGCTGGTATTGGTTCACGGCTCGCGCCCGCAGATCGACAGCCGCCTTGAGGCGCGTGGCCTGGTGCCGCATTACCACAACGGCATGCGTGTTACCGATGCGACCACCCTGGAATGCGTGATCGACGCCGTAGGGCAGTTGCGCATTGCGATTGAAGCGCGTTTGTCGATGGACATGGCGTCCTCGCCGATGCAGGGCTCGCGCCTGCGGGTGGCCAGCGGCAACCTGGTGACGGCGCGGCCGATCGGCGTGCTTGATGGCGTGGACTTCCACCATACCGGCGAAGTGCGTCGGGTCGACCGCAAGGGCATCAACCGCCTGCTCGATGAGCGTTCGATAGTGCTGCTGTCGCCCCTGGGTTACTCGCCCACCGGTGAGATTTTCAACCTGGCCTGTGAAGACGTGGCCACCCGTGCTGCCATCGACCTGGCGGCGGACAAACTGCTGCTGTTCGGCGCTGAATCGGGGTTGCTCGATGCCGAAGGGCGTTTGGTGCGCGAGTTGCGCCCACAGCAGGTGCCGGCGCATATGAAACGCCTGGGCAGCGACTACCAGGCCGAATTGTTGGAAGCTGCCGCCGAAGCCTGCAGCGGGGGTGTGGCGCGAAGCCATATCGTCAGTTATGCCGAAGACGGTGCGTTGCTGACCGAGCTGTTCACCCGTAACGGTGGCGGCACGCTGGTGGCGCAGGAGCAATTTGAAGTCACGCGGGAAGCGGCGATTGAAGACGTCGGCGGCTTGCTTGAATTGATCAGCCCGCTGGAAGAGCAAGGCATTCTGGTGCGTCGTTCGCGTGAAGTGCTGGAGCGTGAGATCGAGCAGTTCAGCGTGGTTGAGCGCGAAGGCATGATCATCGCGTGTGCGGCGCTGTATCAGATTGCCGATTCGGATGCGGGGGAGCTGGCGTGTTTGGCGGTGAACCCGGAGTACCGTCATGGGCGCCGTGGCGATGAGCTCTTGGAACGCATCGAAAACCGCGCTCGGGCTCAGGGCCTGAAAACCTTGTTCGTGTTAACCACGCGCACTGCGCACTGGTTCCGTGAGCGCGGTTTTGAGCCGAGCGGTGTGGAACGCCTGCCGGCGGCGCGGGCGTCGCTGTACAACTACCAGCGTAATTCGAAGATCTTCGAAAAGACCTTGTAAGGCGTCTGCGGCGCCTTCACCGTGTGCCGCCTCCCGCACCTTGTAGTCGCTGACGAGCGGAGCGAGGCTGCGATCGGCTGCGCAGCGGCCGTAAATCCATTCGCTGCGGTGTGTCAGACACACCACGCTCACCGGGTTTACGACCGCTTCGCGCTCGATCGCAGCCTCGCTCCGCTCGTCAGCGACTACAGTAAAGGCGTTGAGGTGCTTCTGGCAGCGTGACGCCAGTCAAAACTCCCGCAAACACAAGTCATCAATTACCGCCTTGCCCATGTCGCACAAGTAATGCGAAGCCCAGGCATGGCGCTCGCAGTTCTTGTCCAGCGCGGCATCCAGCGCCAGTTTTTTTGCGCAATAGAGCAACGCCGACACCTGCTCCAGCGCCTGGCGCAACGGTATGTCGGGGTTGACGCGGAACAGTTCGTGGTTGTCCTGGCCGCAGGGGCCGAAGGTGACGGTGCCGAGTGTTTTGATTGGGGTATGGGTAGTCATGAAGCGCGCTCCGATGGCGTTCAGTTTGAAATTGTTCATCGGATTCTCATGCCCGGTCACTGTTTTTTTCAGTGACGGTGCACAGTACGCTTCGCTTCAAAACGCGGAAGCCGTCCCTTGCCTCAGTTGGCGTAGGAACTGACCGCCCGCGCTCGCAAGAACACCACCGATCAGTCCCCTCTCCCTACGGGAGAGGGCTAGGGTGAGGGGCTTTTTAGTTACTGATCGCCAAAATGCTCGCCTGGTACGAGGCCACAAACAGGTCAAAGTCGCCTTCTTCCGTTTGTTCGGTCTCGGCCTGTTCGAGCAGTGACTTACGCGCTTTTTCTTCAAACGCTGCCTGGTCTTCAACACTCAACGGTTCGCTGCGGAAAAACTCGGCATGGGCCAGGCTCTGGCGCATCGAGAACTGGGCGAAGCTCTCCTTGTGCTCGGCCATGCTGGCCAGCACTTTGGCCGACGGCGTGAGCGACACGTCCTTGATCTTCGCCAGTTGTTCGTCGACCGCCTTGCTGTGGTTGTCGCCACCGTGGCTCTGGTCGAGCAGGGCGGCCAGCGGGGCGATTTTTTCCAGCAGCTCGGCTGCCCATTCCTTCATGTCGACGGCGGCGCCATCACGCTGCAATTGCAGGCCGGGACGGCGACCTTCCTTGACCACGCTCAAGAAGTTGGAGGAACAGCTGCCGCATTCCGTGTTGTCAAACTGCGGGCTGTCCTGCAGCGCGCAATACAGCAGGAAGGCGTCGAGAAAACGCGCTTCAGGCAGGTCGATACCCACCGGCAGGAACGGGTTGATATCCAGCAGGCGCACTTCAACGTATTGCACGCCACGGGACACCAGGGCCTGGATCGGCCGTTCGCCGGTGTAGGTCACACGTTTGGGGCGAATGTTGGAGTAGTACTCGTTTTCGATCTGCAGGATGTTGGTGTTCAGCTGCACCCACTCGCCATCCTTGTGCGTGCCGATTTCGACATACGGCGGGTAGGGCGTGGCCACGGCCTTGCGCAGGCTGTCGGTGTAGCTGTCGAGGTTGTTGTAGCACGGCGTCAGGCCCGCCTGGGCGTTGCTCTGGTAGCCCAGGTCGCTCATGCGCAGGCTGGTGGCATACGGCAGGTAGAGGGTGTCTGCATCCAGTTGTTCCAACTGGTGCGAACGACCGCGCAAAAAGCCTGCATCCAGCGCCGGCGAGGCACCGAACAGGTACATCAGCAGCCAGCTGTAGCGACGGAAGTTGCGAATCAGGGCGATGTAGGCATTGGACTGATAGTCGCGCTCGGTGCCGACAAAGCCTTCAGCCTGCATCAGCACAGGCCACAGGGCCTCTGGCAGAGAGAAGTTGTAGTGGATACCGGCAATGCACTGCATGGTCTTGCCGTAGCGCAGGGCAAGACCTTTACGGTAAACGTACTTGAGCTGTCCGATATTGGACGTGCCGTAGTAGGCAATAGGGATGTCTTCTTCGGCCGGCAACGGGCACGGCATCGAAGGGCTCCACAGGAACTCGTTGCCGAGCTTGCTATAGGCAAAGCGGTGGATCTTGTCGAGGCTGGCCAGCGTCTGCGCAGGGTCAGGCAGGGCCGGGGTGATGAACTCCAGCAGCGACTCGGAATAGTCGGTGGTGATTTGATCGTTGGTCAGGGCCGAGCCCAGTTCTTCCGGGTGCGGGGTCTGCGCCAGGCGAGCATCGGCCGTGACGCGCAGGCATTCGCGCTCGATGCCGTGCAGGCACTGCTCCAGCAGAGAGAGGTTGGCGCGCTCGCTGAGCAGAGCCAGGCGGCGGTTGAGAAGTTGGCTCAAGTTGGATTCCTTCACGCGTCAGTCGCCCCAATATGGGGGTGGTCAGGACGGTCTACAAGGGTGAAGTTGAAACTGGCGTGGTCGCCTGGTTGTGTTGGCATCGCTCAGTCCCGTCCCTGATTTGGCGCCGCGGCGCTCCAAGCGCATTTCGGCACTGCATTGGCAGTGCCGAAATTAACTCAAATCAGCGGTTGGCCGCTACAGGACCGCGAACGTGCCTTGTGCTTTTGCGACAAGCTTGTCGCCCTGCAATACATCCGCTTCGACGACCAGCGTGCGTCGCCCGGGGTGGATGACCTTGGCAATACATAACACTTCGCCTTCGGCCACCGCGCGGATGTAGTTGATTTTGCACTCGATGGTCGCGCTCTGCTGATCGAAGCCATGGGAGCTGGAACAGGCCAGGCCCATGCTGATATCCACCAGGCTGAACAACACGCCACCGTGCAGCTTGCCGGCGCGGTTGCGCAGTTGCGGCTCCAGGCTCAGTGCAACGTGCGCCACGCCGTCTTCCAGCGTTTGCACGCGGCAGCCAAGCAACTGGCTGAAGGCGCTCTGGGTCAGACCGTCCGGGAGGGCCATTAGCGTTTCTTCAACTGTTTGGCGTTGGCGAACAACGAGGCCATTGCGTTATTGCTCGGTGCTGCGGCCACGCTTTCCTTGCGCGGTGCGGTACTTTGCTGACGCGGTGCCGAGCCCGGGCGTGCGCCGCGGGCGCCGTCGATTTTCTCGCCCGGCGTGTCGCTCATGCGCATCGACAAGCCTACGCGTTTGCGCGGGATGTCGACTTCCATGACCTTGACCTTGACCACATCACCCGCTTTCACGGCTTCACGCGGGTCCTTGATGAATTTTTCGGACAGCGCCGAAATATGCACCAGACCATCCTGATGCACGCCGATATCGACGAAAGCACCGAAGTTGGTCACGTTGGTCACCACACCTTCCAGGATCATCCCCAGTTGCAGGTCCTTGAGGTCTTCGACGCCTTCCTGGAACTCGGCAGTCTTGAACTCCGGGCGCGGGTCACGGCCCGGTTTCTCCAGTTCCTGGAGAATGTCGGTCACGGTCGGCAGGCCGAAGGTCTCGTCGGTGAATTTCTTCGGATCAAGACGTTTCAGGAAGCTGGCGTCGCCGATCAGCGAGCGGATGTCACGCTCGGTGTCCGAAGCGATGCGCTTGACCAGCGGGTAGGCTTCGGGGTGAACCGCCGAGCTGTCCAGCGGGTTGTCACCATTCATCACGCGCAAGAAACCTGCCGCCTGCTCGAAGGTTTTTTCGCCTAAACGGCTGACTTTTTTCAGCGCCGCACGGGTTTTGAAGGCGCCATGTTCGTCGCGGTGCGCCACGATGTTTTGCGCCAGTGTGGCATTGAGGCCCGAAATTCGCGCCAGCAGCGCTACCGATGCGGTATTCACGTCCACGCCCACGGCGTTTACGCAATCTTCAACCACCGCGTCCAGGCCGCGTGCCAGTTTGAGCTGGGACACGTCGTGCTGGTACTGGCCGACACCGATGGATTTAGGGTCGATTTTTACCAGTTCGGCCAGCGGGTCTTGCAGGCGGCGGGCGATCGATACGGCGCCACGGATCGAAACGTCCAGGTCCGGAAATTCCTTGGCTGCCAGTTCCGATGCCGAGTACACCGAAGCACCGGCTTCGGACACCATCACTTTGGTGACTTTCAGGGCCGGGTATTTTTTCATCAGATCGATCACCAGCTTGTCGCTTTCACGGCTGGCGGTACCGTTGCCGATGGCAATCAGGTCGACCGAATGCTTGGCACACAGGGCGGCCATGACCGAGATGGTCTGGTCCCACTTGTTGTGCGGTACATGCGGGTACACGGTGGCGTACTCCAGCAGCTTGCCGGTGGCATCGACCACGGCAATCTTGCAGCCGGTGCGCAGGCCCGGATCCAGGCCCAGGGTGGCGCGTGGGCCGGCTGGTGCGGCCAGCAGCAGGTCATGCAGGTTGTGGGCAAAAACGTTGATCGCTTCGGTTTCGGCAGCGTCGCGCAATTCGCCCAGCAAGTCGGTTTCAAGGTGGGTGTAGAGCTTGACCTTCCAGGTCCAGCGCACCACTTCGCCCAGCCATTTGTCAGCCGGGCGGTTTTGATTTTCCAGGCCGAAGCGCTGGGCAATCATCATTTCGCCGGGGTGCATCGTGCCGGGCAATTCTTCACCAACCTTGAGCGAAGAGCTGAGAATGCCTTCGTTGCGCCCGCGGAAAATCGCCAGGGCACGGTGCGACGGCATGCTTTTAAGCGGTTCGTCGTGCTCGAAGTAGTCGCGGAACTTGGCGCCTTCCTCTTCCTTGCCGGCAATCACGCGGGCGCTGAGGATGGCTTCCTGCTTGAGGAAGCTGCGCAGCTTGTCCAGCAGGCTGGCGTCTTCGGCGAAGCGCTCCATGAGGATGTACTTGGCGCCATCAAGGGCTGCCTTGATGTCTGCCACGCCTTTTTCGGCGTCGACGAAACGGGCGGCTTCGGTATCGGGCGTGAGTGTCGGGTCGTTGAACAGGCCGTCTGCCAGCTCGCCGAGGCCGGCTTCGAGGGCGATCTGACCCTTGGTGCGGCGCTTTTGCTTGTACGGCAGGTACAAGTCTTCGAGGCGGGTCTTGGTGTCGGCGAGCTTGATGTCGCGGGCCAGTTCTGGCGTCAACTTGCCTTGTTCCTCGATGCTGGCGAGGATGCTTGCGCGCCGTTCGTCGAGTTCGCGCAGGTAGCGCAGGCGCTCTTCGAGGTGACGCAACTGGGTGTCATCCAGGCTGCCGGTCACTTCCTTACGGTAGCGGGAGATGAAGGGTACGGTGGAGCCCTCATCGAGAAGAGCGACGGCCGCTTCGACCTGCTGCGGGCGCACGCCAAGTTCTTCGGCGATGCGGCTGTTGATGCTGTCCATAAAACCACCTGACAAATTGTGATGCAGGCTCGCAGGCCCGGGCTTGAAGGCTTGCGAGGCTGGTTGAGCAGCCCGGAAGGGGCCGCTACCTGGGCCAAAAGGGCAGCCTGTTGACCCGTGAAGTCAGCGGATTACGCCTGGCGCCGGAAAAAATAAAGCCTGGCGCAACCCTTGAAAATTCGCGTTTGCCTGACACAAAAGGCGCAGCATTATAACCAGCGTTCCCGGTTTCAGGGCACTGCACGCTGTTGCCTCATGGGTTGGGCTACTGTTTAAGGAGGAAAAATCTGCTAACAATGCACACCATACGTATTACAGCGGCTAAGCCATAATGCGCGCCGAGATCACAGGAGCATCTAATGAGCAGCATTGCACAAACGGCTGAAGGCGAAAAAATTCTTATCGTGGATGACGATCCGGGGCTGAGCAGCCTGCTGGAGCGCTTCTTCGTCAGCAAGGGCTATCGCGCCCGGGCTGTGCCGAACGTCGAGCAAATGGATCGTTTGCTGGCTCGCGAGGTATTCAACCTGGTGGTACTGGACCTGATGCTGCCCGGCGAAGACGGCTTGTCTGCCTGCCGCCGTTTGCGTGCGGCGGGCAACCGGGTGCCGATCATCATGCTGACCGCCAAGGGCGACGAGCTGAGTCGTATCAAGGGCCTGGAGCTGGGCGCCGACGATTATCTGGCCAAGCCGTTCAACCCCGACGAACTGATGGCACGGGTGCGCGCGGTACTGCGCCGCCAGGCACCGCCAGTGCCGGGCGCACCGGGCAGTGAAGACGAAAGCGTGACATTCGGCGATTACGAGCTGTCCCTGGCAACCCGCGAACTCAAGCGTGGCGACGAAGTTCACATGCTCACCACCGGCGAATTTGCGGTGCTCAAGGCCCTGGTCATGCATGCCCGCGAGCCGTTGACCCGCGACAAGCTGATGAACCTGGCGCGTGGTCGCGAATGGGATGCGCTGGAGCGTTCGATCGATGTGCAGATTTCCCGTCTGCGCCGCATGATCGAGCCGGACCCGTCCAAGCCTCGCTATATCCAGACTGTCTGGGGCGTGGGTTATGTGTTCGTGCCGGATGGCAATGCAACCAAGTGACAGATCATTTGTAGGAGCGAGTCGCCCGGCGGCTCGCGATTCATTTTTTTGCGGGCCTGCGGGCTCGCTCCTGCAAAGTCTAAAAGCGGCTGTCTATGAAAACCCCTGTCTGGTTCCCCCAAAGTTTCTTTTCGCGCACGCTCTGGCTTGTCCTGATTGTCGTGCTGTTTTCCAAGGCGTTGACGCTGGTTTACCTGCTCATGAACGAGGACGTGCTGGTCGATCGCCAGTACAGCCACGGCGTGGCACTGACCCTGCGCGCTTATTGGGCCGCCGATGAGGAAAACCGCAACAAGATCATCGATGCTGTTGATCTGGTGCGCGTTGTGGGCGGCGGTGTGCCCGAGGGTGAGCAGCACTGGCCCTATAGCGAAATTTATCAGCGCCAGATGCAGGCCGAACTTGGCCCTGATACTGAAGTGCGTTTGCGCATGCACACCTCTCCGGCGTTGTGGGTGCGTGCCCCTAGCCTGGGTGACGGCTGGTTGAAAGTGCCGCTGTATCCACACCCGCTGCGTGGGCAGAAAATCTGGAACGTACTGGGCTGGTTCCTGGCCATTGGCCTGTTATCCACCGCATCGGCCTGGATTTTCGTCAGTCAGCTCAACCAGCCGCTCAAGCGTCTGGTGTATGCGGCCCGCCAGCTGGGGCAGGGGCGCAGTGTGCGCTTGCCGGTTGGTGATACGCCCAGCGAAATGACCGAGGTGTACAGTGCCTTCAACCAGATGGCTGAAGACGTCGAGCAGGCGGGCCGTGAGCGCGAGCTGATGCTGGCCGGTGTGTCCCATGACCTGCGCACCCCGCTGACCCGCTTGCGCCTGTCCCTGGAGCTGATGGGCAACCACAATGACCTGACCGACGATATGGTGCGTGATATCGAGGACATGGACGCGATCCTCGATCAGTTCCTGGCCTTTATTCGCGATGGCCGTGACGAGCCGGTCGAAGAAGTTGACCTGTGTGAATTGATCCGCGAAGTCGTGGCGCCCTATAACCAGAACGGCGAGCAAGTACGCCTGCGTCTGCAGCCGATTCAGCCGTTTGCGTTGCGACGGGTATCGATGAAGCGTTTGCTCAACAACTTGATTGGCAATGCCTTGCACCATGCTGGCGAAGACGTCGAGGTTGCGGCTTATGTGTCGGGAGACGTCAGCGCGCCGTATGTGGTGCTGAGCGTGATGGACCGGGGGGCGGGGATTGATCCGGCGGAGCTGGAGGACATCTTCAACCCGTTTATCCGTGGCGACCGTGCCCGTGGCGGTAAAGGTACGGGCCTGGGCCTGGCGATCGTCAAGCGGATTGCCTCCATGCATGGCGGCAATGTCGAGCTGCGCAACCGCAGCGGCGGTGGGCTGGAAGCCCGTGTACGTTTGCCGCTGGGGCTAATGCTGCCAAGAGGGGCGGTATAGCGTTTATGACCCTGTAGGAGCGGGCTTGCCCGCGATGATATCGCGGCAGTGTGTCAGGCACACCGCGGCGCCAGTTTCGCGAGCAAGCCCGCTCCCACAACAAGTCTGCTCGCCAAAGGGTTGGTGTGCAGTCAGCCTTTGCCCTTGGTCCGCGTCATATGTGGGCTGCTGTTTTTTTCCAGATGCTGGATGATGATCCCGGCCACATCTTTGCCGGTGGTGGTCTCAATGCCTTCCAGGCCTGGCGATGAGTTGACCTCAAGCACCAGCGGGCCGTGGTTGGAACGCAGGATATCAACCCCCGCCACACTCAAGCCCATGACCTTGGCCGCACGAATGGCGGTCATGCGCTCTTCGGGGGTGATCTTGATCAGGCTGGCGCTGCCGCCACGGTGCAGGTTGGAGCGGAACTCACCCGGTTTTGCCTGACGCTTCATGGCTGCAATCACCTTGTCGCCGACCACGAAACAACGGATATCGGCACCGCCGGCTTCCTTGATGTACTCCTGCACCATGATGTTTTGCTTGAGGCCCATAAAGGCTTCAATCACCGACTCGGCGGCGGTGGCGGTTTCACACAGCACCACGCCGATACCCTGGGTGCCTTCCAGCACCTTGATCACCAGTGGCGCGCCGTTGACCATTTCGATCAGGTCGGGAATGTCATCCGGGGAGTGGGCAAAACCGGTCACCGGCAACCCCAGGCCACGGCGCGACAGCAGTTGCAACGAGCGCAGCTTGTCCCGCGAGCGGGCAATGGCCACCGATTCGTTGAGCGGGAAAACCCCCATCATTTCGAATTGACGCAGCACCGCGCAGCCGTAGAACGTGACCGAGGCACCAATGCGCGGGATCACGGCATCGAAGCCTTCCAGCGGCTTGCCGCGATAGTGGATCTGCGGCTTATGACTGGCGATGTTCATATAGGCGCGCAGGGTATCGATCACTACCATTTCATGGCCTCGTTCGGTACCGGCTTCAACCAGACGACGAGTGGAATACAGACGCGGGTTACGCGACAGCACAGCGATCTTCATGCAACACCTGTGGCAGAGGTAGTAGTGACCGGGAATTCCGGCTTGTCTTGTATATATTTTAGTGCCGGATTGACGACCAACTGGCCGTCAATGAGTGCTTTTGAGCCCAGCAACAAGCGATAACGCATCGATTTGCGACAGGCGAGCGTGAACTCGACCGGCCAGACCCGATCACCCAGCGCCAGGCCGGTGCGGATCACATAGCGAACCTGGGTGTGGCCATTGGAGCTTTTAATGGTTTTAATCGCCACCAAAGGGGCTTCACAGTGACGGTGACGCAGTTGTACCAGGGTGCCCAGATGGGCATTGAAACGTACCCACTCGACACCATCGCGCACAAAAGGCTCGATTTCGGTGGCGTGCAGGCTGGAGGTACTGGCACCGGTGTCGATTTTCGCGCGCAGGCCCGCGACTCCCAAATCGGGAAGCGCCACCCACTCGCGCAGACCGACAACGGTCAAGTGATCAAAAGTCTTCAATATAAGTAACCAGCGATTAACGTATTCAGGCCGCAGGAGGAACCCTGCAGGTAAAACAATCGGCGATGCCGATTTGGCAGCGTACAAAGCGCATTCACGCAGAATATCGGGCAAATGGCGACAGTTATCTGCGTGTAGGCTGCTCGGCAAGCAGGCATTCTATCGGGCCGAATGCTTCAGTTGTTCATTGCAAGCAGTAGTACAGTTCTGACTATTTAAGTGAAGAGGAATTCCAGTGGCGCAAAAGCAGGAAGAGGACGACAAGGTTCGCCTGGACAAGTGGCTCTGGGCTGCGCGTTTTTACAAGACCCGCGCATTGGCCAAGGCCGCGATTGAAAGCGGCAAGGTGCACTGCCGGGGTGAGCGCTGCAAGCCCAGCAAAGAGCCTCGCCTGGGCGATGAACTGCAAATTCGCGTGGGCCTTGAAGAACGCACTGTCGAAGTCAAGGCGCTGTCCGTGGTTCGCCGTGGCGCCCCTGAAGCCCAATTGCTCTATGCCGAAACCGAACACAGTATCGCCAAGCGTGAAAACGCCGCCGCCCTGCGCAAATCCGGGGCTATGGGGATCAGTACCGATGGCAAGCCGACCAAGAAGCAGCGGCGCCAACTGCATCAGTTTCATGACGCCAGTGGGGCCGAGTGAGCCGGCCCAAGCCTGTAAACCGTACGTCGAGTCTGTGGCTGCATAACTTGTAATCACGCAGGTATGGCGCCATATAGGGTCATCAGACCTGCACGACATTCAACGACTCGTACACATTTTGTCACCAATTCAGAACTCTATTCTTATGTCCGATTTACTCAAAACCGATGCCACACAACGCTTTATGTTCGACACCAGCGACGCCCGTGGCGAGCTGGCCTCGCTGGAGCACAGCTACGCTGACGTGTTGGCCAAGCACGCTTATCCACAGCCGGTCCAGCAATTGCTGGGCGAGCTGATGGCTGCGGCCGCGCTGTTGGTGGGCAACCAGAAGATCGATGGTTTGCTGAGCCTGCAGGCCCGTTCCGAAGGCCCGGTGCCGCTGCTGATGATCGAATGCACCAGCGATCGAGAAATCCGTGGCCTGGCCCGTTTTGATGCGGCCAGCATTGCCCCGGACGCCACGCTGGCCGACCTGCTGCCCAATGGCGTACTGGCCATTACCATCGATCCTACCGTTGGCAAGCGCTACCAGGGCATCGTGGACCTGAACGGCGAGACCCTGGCGGACTGCTTCACCAACTATTTCGTCATGTCCGAGCAAGTGCCGACCCGTTTCTGGCTGGTTGCCGATGGCCAGCGTGCGCGCGGCATGTTCCTGCAGCAGTTGCCTGCCGACGTGGTCAAGGATGAAGACGAGCGCGTCGACAGCTGGGACCGCCTGCTGATGCTGGGCGATACGCTCAAGTCTGAAGAGCTGCTGGGGCTGGACAACGAGACCATCCTGCACCGCTTGTATCACGAAGAAACCGTGCGCCTGTTTGATCATCAGGCCATTGAATTCAAGTGCAGCTGCTCCCGTGAGCGTTCGGGTAACGCCCTGACCAGCCTGGGCCACGCCGATGCGCTCAATCTGGTGACCGAGCATGGCGGTCATATCGAAATCGACTGCCAGTTCTGCAACGAGCGCTATCTGTTTGATGCCGCTGACGTCGATCAATTGTTCGCTGGCGCAGGTGTTGAATCCCCGTCGGGCACTCATCACTAAAACGTTTCAGCCTAGGTAAAACACCTGTCAAAGCCCGTTCTTGCGCGGTTCTGACAGGTGGGGCCTACTCTTTTTGGGGTTTTCTGGCATAATCCGGCCCACTTTTTTCGCGGTAGTAGTGCAAATTTTTCTACTACAAAACGTTTGGCGCACTCGGCCAATGGCCGACGGGGAACCTCATGACGCAAGCTAATAACGCCGTGTACACCGATCTGAGCATCGACGATCTGGTCAAAGAAGCCCTGAACCGTGGTGAAGGCGTGCTTGCCGACAATGGCGCACTGGTTGTCGAAACTGGCCACCGTACAGGCCGTTCGCCGGCTGACCGCTTCATTGTTGAAGAACCGTCCACTCAGGCTGCCATTGCCTGGGGCCCGATCAACCGCAAGTTCCCGGCCGACAAGTTTGATGCCCTGTGGGACCGCGTCGAGGCGTTCAACAACGCGCAAGAGCATTTCGTTTCCCATGTGCATGTAGGTGCTTCGCAAGATCACTACCTGGCCGTGAAAATGACCACCCAGACTGCCTGGCAGAACCTGTTCGGTCGTTGCCTGTTCATCAACCCGGCCCAGTACAACCCGGCCGGTCGTGATGAGTGGCAAGTGCTTAACGTGGCCAACTTCGAGTGCGTGCCCGAGCGTGATGGCACCAACTCTGACGGTTGCGTGATCATCAATTTCGCCCAGAAAAAAGTGCTGATCGCCGGCATGCGTTACGCCGGTGAAATGAAAAAAGCGATGTTCTCGGTACAGAACTTCCTGCTGCCTGCTGCTGACGTACTGCCGATGCACTGCGCTGCCAACATCGGCGAAGAAGGCGACGTGACCCTGTTCTTCGGTCTGTCCGGCACCGGTAAAACCACCCTGTCCGCCGACGAAAGCCGTTACCTGATCGGTGACGACGAACACGGCTGGGGCGAGGGTGTGGTGTTCAACATCGAAGGCGGTTGCTATGCCAAGTGCATCGACCTGTCCGAGAAGAACGAGCCGGTTATCTGGAAAGCCATCAAGCACGGTGCGGTGCTGGAAAACGTTGTGCTTGACGCTGCCGGTCACCCTGACTATGCCGATGTCAGCCTGACCCAGAACAGCCGTGCGGCTTACCCGCTGGAACACGTTGCCAAGCGTTCCGAGAAAAACCTGGGCGGCGAGCCAAACGCCGTGATCTTCCTGACCTGCGACCTGACTGGCGTACTGCCACCGGTGTCGATCCTCAGCGAAGAGCAGGCGGCCTACCACTTCCTGTCTGGCTACACCGCACTGGTGGGCTCGACTGAAATGGGTTCGGGCAGCGGCATCAAGTCGACCTTCTCCACCTGCTTCGGCGCACCGTTCTTCCCGCGTCCGGCTGGCGAATACGCAGAGCTGCTGATCAAGCGTATCCGCGGCTTCGGCTCCAAGGTGTACCTGGTCAACACCGGCTGGACCGGCGGTGGCTACGGCGTTGGCAAGCGTTTCAACATCCCGACTACCCGTGCGGTGATTGCTGCGATCCAGAGCGGTGCTCTGATCGGCGCTGAAACCGAGCACCTGGACATCATCAACCTGGACGTGCCTAAAGCCGTACCTGGCGTTGAAACTGTTCTGCTCAACCCGCGCAACACCTGGGCTGACAAAGCGGCCTACGACGAAGCTGCCAAGGCATTGGCCGGCCTGTTCGTCGAGAACTTCAAGAAGTTCGACGTCAGCGACGCAATCAAGGCTGCTGGCCCGAAGGCGTAAGCCATCGATCAGTGTTTTGATTCACAAAAAAGCCGCCTGAGAGGGCGGCTTTTTTGTGCCTGGAATTTTCTGTGGGTAGGCATCCTGTGGGAGCGGGCTTGTTGTGGGAGCGGGCTTGCTCGCGATGCAGACGCTGCGGTTTGTCTGATTCACCACAGCGATGCCATCGCGAGCAAGCCCGCTCCCACAGACAGCCTCGCTTAGGCTTCCAGTTCTTGCGTATCCCAATGACCGCTGCTGATCGCCGCGTAGAGCATGCCGATGGTCAACGCTACTTTGCTCTCCCGACCCTTGGCCTTGCGCTTGAGGTGCGGGTCATTGCCGGCGGGCTGGAAATAGCGATAAGCATCGTAGTCGGCCAACTCCAGGCCAAAACGCTCTTCCAGCGCCTCCATCAAGTGCTGGGCATCTGCGCCATTGCAGCCCAGGTCAGCATTGATCGCGGTCTTGAGGCTGATGGTTTTGTGTTCCGGCAAGCCGATCTCTTCGTGCAGCAACTGCAGCAGTTCACGCAGGGTGGGGGTGTCGGGGAGGTTGGCGGCGAGTTTCATGGTCCAGTGTCCAGAGTTTTGGTGCGAGTGTTCGCTAAGGTGTCTTTTAGGGTGCTGTTAGCAGTGCTATTATTGGTGCATGATGGTTCTGGCTCAGCGGCTTACAGATTTAGCGGATGAGTCTTTCCTTACACATAGGCATGAGGCCATATCATGACATTCGCCATGCTCGCTAAAGTCGCTGCGTCAGTAACAGATCTGAAAAAAGACCCGATGGGTACTTATCGTGAAAGCGGTGGTGATCCAATGGTCATTCTCAACCGTAACGAACCTGCGTTTTATATTCTTTCCCCTGAGCGCTACGAGCTATTGCTGGAGATGATCGACGACGCTGAATTGGCCAGGTTGGTCAAAGAGCGGCGCGCAAATCCTACAGTCAAGGTCGATATTGATGAGCTCATCGCAACTGCCGAGAAAGATTGAGTCGCAGGCAGATGCAATCAAGGCTTATACCCTTGAGTTCGAAATTGAAGCAAAAAAGGAGCTGGTAAAGCTGGATAAGGTGCTCCAGATCCAGCTGCTAAAGAAGCTCAAGTGCCGTTTGTTGTTCCCAAAGGTTCCGGCCGCCAGGCTCAGGAATATGCCGAACTGTTACAAAATCAAGCTGCGTGCCAGCGGGGTGAGGCTGGTGTATGAAGTGATTGATAACCGTCTGATAGTTCTGGTGCTTGGTGTAGGTCGTCGTGATGACAATGCTGTCTACATCGCCGCACAGAAGCGTGTGCATTAGTGATTTCCGGTGATTTCAAATCGCACCTGTATCATCCCCTCTCAATTTGCCCCCGGCCTTTTCTCGATCGGCTGCAGACCTCGCGCTAGAGTCTTGCGCTTTGCAGCGGTCAATGGAGTGACAGTGATGCACAACACCCTGGAACAGGTTTTCGGTTATCCACAGTTTCGTGCCGGGCAAGAGGCGGTGGTCAGTGCCGTTTTGGCCGGGCGTTCGGCGGCAGCGATTTTTCCCACGGGCTCGGGCAAGTCGTTGTGTTATCAACTCCCGGCTTTGTTGCTGCCTCACCTGACGCTGGTGGTGTCGCCGCTATTGGCCCTGATGCAGGACCAACTGACGTTTTTGCAGCGCCACGGTATTGCCGCGGCCAGCATCGATTCGGCGCAAAGCCGTGAGGACGCCAGCGACGTCATGGCCCGGGCCAAAGCGGGCGAATTGAAGATCCTGATGATCTCGGTCGAGCGCCTGAAAAACGAGCGCTTCCGTAACTTTTTGCAGCAGGTACCGATTTCCCTGCTGGTGGTGGACGAAGCGCACTGTATTTCCGAGTGGGGGCATAACTTCCGCCCGGATTATCTGAAGCTCCCCGACTACCAGCGCCAATTCAATATCCCGCAAGCCTTGCTGCTGACGGCGACTGCCACGCCCAATGTCATTGCGGATATGCAGGCCAAATTCGCCATTGCCGAGGCGGATGTCATCACCACCGGTTTCTATCGCGCCAATCTCAACCTGTGGGTCGAGCCGGTTAGCGGTACAGCCAAGCGCCAGCGCCTGGTGCAGTGGATGGGGGCGCGCATCGGCCAGCCGAGCATTGTTTATGTCACGCTGCAACGGACCGCCGAGCAGATTGCCGAGCACCTCAACCAGCACGGCATCAGCGCCAACGCCTATCACGCCGGCTTGCCCCATGAGCAGCGCGAGGGCATCCAGCGTCAGTTCATGGGCGGGCAGTTGAACTGCATCGTTGCCACCATCGCCTTCGGGATGGGCATTGATAAAAGCGATATCCGCAATGTGGTGCATTTCGACTTGCCCAAGTCGATTGAAAACTACAGCCAGGAAATCGGCCGCGCCGGGCGTGATGGCCAGCCCTCGGACTGCCTGGTGCTGGCCAACCGCGACAGCCTCAATGTGCTGGAAAACTTTGTGTACGGCGACACGCCGGAGCTGCAAGGTATTCGCTGTGTTCTCGATGAATTGCGTGAGGCGATTCCTGAAGGGCAGTGGGAATTCATGCTGTTGCCATTATCCGATCAGAGCAATATCCGTCAGCTGCCGCTTAAAACCTTGCTGGTGCAGCTGGAATTGCGCGGTTTGATAGCGCCGCGCTATGCCTACTTTGCCGAATACCGTTTCAAGTTTCTGATCGAGCCCGAAGTGCTGCTGGCCAAGTTCGAGGGTGAGCGCCAACAGTTTGTCTCGGCCATCATCCAGACTTCCAGCCGCGCCAGAACCTGGGCCACGGTGAATTTCGACACCCTGTACAGCCAGCATCAGGCCGACCGCAATCGGGTGGTCAAGGCGCTGGATTACTTTCAGGAGAAGGGCTGGATCGAGCTTGAAAGCAAGCAGATGACCGAGGTTTACAGCCTGTTGGTGGCGGATTTTGATGCTGCGGCGTTAAGTCAGGAACTGCACGCTTACTTCACGGCCCACGAGCGTGGCGAAATCGAACGGATTCACGCCATGCTGGCGCTGTTTGCCAGCGAAACCTGTTTGAGCTACCGGCTGGCGCAGTATTTTGGTGATGAGCAGGCACCCCGGCAGTGCGGCCATTGTTCGGTGTGTGCAGGACAGGTGGCTTACTTGCCGGATCCGCCCGCGCTGGCGCCGCTTGTGGATAAAAACTTTGAAACCCTTTGTGGCGCTTTTATCCACAAGCATCAGGACTACACGGGAAGTTATCCCCCGGCAGAACGCCTGACCCGGTTTCTGTGCGGCATCAGCGTGCCGATGTTCACCAAAATGAAAGCGCGAGCCATTCCGGGGTTTGCGGCATTGGAGAATTACCCCTATGCCGAAGTCCGGGATTGGGCTGCGAAGCATCTGAACGAGCTGTAATTCAACGACCTGTGGGAGTTGTGGGAGCGGGCTTGCTCGCGATTGCAACGACGCGGTCTATCTGTCACACCGCGGCGATCCAATCGCGAGCAAGCCCGCTCCCACAAAGGGTTATGCACCTACCCCAGCAACTCGCGCAGCACACGGGTGAAGTCGCGGCTACTGACCTGCTCATCGGCATGGCGGCCGTCGCGCACCACCCATTGGCCATTGACCATTACGTCGCGCACCTGGCGGTCGCCGCCGGCAAACAACCAGCGGTTGAGAATGGCGTCGTCCTGCGCGATAGCCAGGTACGGGTCGTTGCCGTCGAGCACCAGCCAGTCGGCGCGCTGGCCCACGGCCAACCCGGCGACCGGTTGCCCCATCGCCTGGGCGCCACCCAGCAACGCTGCGTCGTACAGCGTGCGGCCGACCATCGGCTGGTCGCTGCGGTACATCCGGTTGCGGCGTTGGTCACGCAAACGTTGGCCGTACTCCAGCCAGCGCAGTTCCTCGACCACGCTCAGTGATACATGGCTGTCCGAGCCGATACCCATGCGCCCGCCCTGAGCGAGGTAATCCACTGCCGGGAAAATACCGTCGCCCAGGTTGGCTTCGGTGGTCAGGCACAACCCGGCGACGGCCTTGCTCTGCGCCATCCGTTGAACTTCGTGCGCATTGGCGTGGGTTGCATGCACCAGGCACCAGCGCTGATCGACCTCGACGTTGTCATACAGCCACTGGATCGGGCGCTTGCCGCTCCAGCTCAGGCAGTCGTCGACTTCCTTTTGCTGCTCGGCGATATGGATATGCACCGGGCAAGCCGTGTCGCTGGCCTGCAGCACTTCTTGGATCTGCTCGGGCGTGACGGCGCGCAACGAGTGGAAGCACAGCCCCAAGGCCTGCGCCGGCTGTTGCGAGAGCAGCGGCTTGAGCTGTTGCTGCATTTTCAGGTACTGCTCGGTGCTGTTGATAAAACGCCGCTGGCCCTCATTGGGCGCCTGGCCGCCAAAGCCCGAGTGGCTGTACAGCACTGGCAGCAGGGTCAGGCCGATACCGGCCGAACGCGCCGCTTCACTAATGCGCAGCGCCAGCTCTGCCGGATTGGCATAGGGCTGGCCCGACAGGTCGTGGTGTACATAGTGGAATTCGGCCACAGACGTGTAACCGGCCTTGAGCATTTCGATGTACAACTGGCGGGCAATAACGCCGAGCTGTTCGGGGCTGATTTTTCCGACGAGCCGGTACATCAGATCGCGCCACGTCCAGAAACTGTCATTGGGGTTGCCTGCCACTTCGGCCAAGCCCGCCATCGCCCGCTGGAAGGCATGGGAGTGCAAGTTCGGCATGCCCGGCAGCAGAGGGCCTGACAGGTATTCGGCGCCTTGTGCGTCGGAATTGGCTGTGATTTGTGTCAGGCAACCATCGGCACCCACCTCGATTCGGACATTGGCAGACCAGCCAGTCGGTAGCAGGGCGCGCTCGGCAAAGAAGACGGACATCGGTTCGGTACCCCAAAGCTTGTTATTTGTATATACATATACAGACGTTTGCCTGCCCGGTAAACTCCGGCAAGCTACGCCCTTTACTCATGAACAAGGATTGCCTGTGTCGACTCCGCCTGTCGTGTCCCCGCTGGCCGCCCACATGGGCGACAGCCCGGCCCCGCTTTACGCCCGCGTGAAGCAAATGATCACTCAACAAATCCAGAGTGGAAACTGGCCGCCGCATTACCGCGTGCCATCCGAAAGCGAACTGGTGACCCAGCTGGGTTTCAGCCGCATGACCATCAACCGTGCGCTGCGTGAAATGACCGCCGACGGCTTGCTGGTACGCATGCAGGGTGTCGGCACGTTTGTGGCCGAGCCCAAGACGCAATCCGCGCTGTTTGAAGTCAACAACATCGCCGATGAAATCGCCGCCCGTGGGCATACGCACACGTGCAAGGTGATCAGCCTGGGTGAGGAAATGGCCGGCTCGGAACGCGCCGCCGTGCTCGATATGCGTGAAGGGCAAAAGGTCTTTCATTCATTGATCGTGCATTACGAAAACGGAATTGCCGTGCAAATCGAGGACCGTTTCGTCAACGCCCAGGTGGCGCCGGACTACCTCAAGCAGGATTTCACCCTGCAAACGCCTTACGCTTATTTGTCCCAGGTCGCACCGCTGACCGAAGGCGAGCACGTGGTGGAAGCGATCCTGGCTGACCCCCAAGAGTGCAAATTACTGCAAATCGAGCCCGGCGAACCGTGCCTGTTGATTCGCCGCCGCACCTGGTCGGGCCGTCAACCGGTTACCGCTGCCCGTCTGATCCACCCCGGTTCCCGTCATCGCCTCGAAGGACGCTTCAATAAATGAGCCAGCCCGTTGTTTTGCGCGCCGCCGATTACCCACGCATGCCCTGGAAGAATGGCGGCGGCAGCACTGAAGAAATCACCCGTGACGCTGGCGAGGGCCTTGAAGGCTTTGGCTGGCGCCTGTCGATTGCCGATATTGGCGAGTCCGGCGGCTTTTCCCGTTTTGAGGGTTATCAGCGGATCATCAGCGTGCTGCAGGGCGCGGGCATGCACCTGCAGGTTGATGGGCTGAGCACGCGGGCATTGCGACCGTTCGATGCCTTTGCGTTCAAGGGCGAAAGTGCCGTCAGTTGCAGCCTGATTGACGGGCCGATCCGCGACTTCAACCTGATCTACGCCCCGCAGCGCTACACGGCCCGCCTGCAATGGCTGGACGCAACCACCCCGCAGCGTCTGTTCAGTTCGGCGCATACCGTGCTGGTGTTCAGTGCGGGCGAAGTTCATGTGGGCTTGGGTAACACCTGCCATGAACACCTGGGCCTCTATGACTGCCTGCAACTGAGCGGCAATCGCCAGTTACAGGAAATCACCCTGACAGGCCTGTGCTGCGTGATTGAGTTAAGCGCGGTCTGAGCTACTGAATGTGGGAGCGGGCTTGCTCGCGATGGTATCACCGCGGCCTTCCTGCAAGACCGCATCGCCTGCATCGCGAGCAAGCCCACCCCCACAGGTCTAAAAGCCACAACGTGTTACCAAACGCCCCAAAATGTTGCATTGGTCATCCTCCGTAACATCCTCGCGCTTCACACAACTCCCGCCCTGAAAATTCTCTACGCTCCAAGGCCCTTTGTTTCCGGGCATTTCAGCGTTTTTACAGGTTGAATTCAAAAGCTGGCCGCTAACTTGCATATGCTTGTATGTACAAGTACATAAGTGTGCGTCGATCCTCTTCTCACACCCGACGCATCCGACCATCGCTGAGGAGTTACCCGTGACTTCAACTACCCCAAAATCGCCTGCCGAGTTCACCCGCCACCGTGATGGTGAGATCCGCGCCGCCCGCGGCACCCAGCTCACTGCCAAAAGCTGGATGACCGAAGCGCCCCTGCGGATGCTGATGAACAACCTCGACCCGCAAGTGGCCGAGAACCCGACCGAGCTGGTGGTGTATGGCGGTATTGGCCGGGCTGCGCGTAACTGGGAGTGCTACGACAAAATCGTCGAAAGCCTGACCAACCTCAACGATGACGAAACCCTGCTGGTGCAATCGGGCAAACCGGTTGGCGTATTCAAAACCCACAGCAATGCACCGCGGGTACTGATCGCCAACTCCAACCTGGTACCGCACTGGGCCACTTGGGAGCATTTCAACGAACTGGATGCCAAGGGCCTGGCCATGTACGGCCAGATGACCGCCGGCAGCTGGATCTATATCGGCAGCCAGGGCATCGTCCAGGGCACCTACGAAACCTTCGTCGAGGCCGGTCGTCAGCACTATAACGGCAGCCTGGTCGGCAAGTGGGTACTGACCGCAGGCCTGGGCGGCATGGGCGGCGCCCAACCGCTGGCGGCAACCCTGGCCGGTGCCTGCTCGCTGAACATCGAATGCCAGCAAAGCCGTATCGATTTCCGCCTGGCCACTCGTTATGTCGACGAGCAAGCTGCGGACCTGGATGACGCGCTGGCCCGTATCGCCAAATACACCGCTGAAGGCAAGGCGATTTCCATCGCGCTTTGTGGGAACGCCGCTGAATTGCTGCCAGAAATGGTTCGTCGTGGCGTACGCCCGGACATGGTCACCGACCAGACCAGCGCCCACGACCCATTGAACGGCTACCTGCCAAAAGGCTGGACCTGGGAGCAATACCGCGACCGCGCCGTGACCGATCCGGCTGCCGTGGTCAAAGCCGCCAAAGCATCGATGGGCGAGCACGTTGAAGCGATGCTGGCCTTCCAGAAGGCTGGCATTCCAACCTTCGACTACGGCAACAACATCCGTCAGATGGCTAAGGAAGTTGGCGTAGAAAACGCCTTCGACTTCCCGGGTTTTGTCCCTGCTTATATTCGTCCACTGTTCTGCCGTGGTGTAGGGCCGTTCCGCTGGGTCGCGCTGTCGGGCGATGCCGAAGATATCTACAAGACCGATGCCAAGGTCAAGGAGCTGATCGCCGACGACGCCCACCTGCACAACTGGCTGGACATGGCCCGCGAGCGCATCAGCTTCCAGGGCCTGCCGGCACGTATCTGCTGGGTCGGTCTGGGTCAGCGCGCCAAGCTGGGCCTGGCATTCAACGAAATGGTGCGCAGCGGTGAGCTCAAAGCACCGATCGTGATCGGCCGCGACCACCTGGACTCCGGCTCGGTGTCCAGCCCGAACCGCGAAACCGAAGCCATGCAGGACGGTTCGGATGCGGTATCCGACTGGCCACTGCTCAATGCCCTGCTCAACACCGCCAGCGGCGCGACCTGGGTGTCGCTGCACCACGGCGGCGGCGTGGGCATGGGCTTCTCCCAGCATTCGGGGATGGTGATCGTGTGTGACGGTACCGACGAAGCGGCCGAGCGCATCGCCCGCGTTCTGCACAACGACCCGGCCACCGGCGTGATGCGCCATGCCGATGCCGGTTACGACATCGCCATCGACTGCGCCAACGAGCAGGGCTTGAACCTGCCGATGATCAACGGCTGACCTGCGGGCACGAATCCTGTGGGAGCGGGCTTGCTCGCGATGCAGACGCCTCGGTGCTTCAGGCAGTCCGAGATGATGCCGTCGCGGGCAAGCCCGGCTCCCACAAGGTTACGAACAATTTCTATAATTTCGGTAACACGCGTGAAGGAGTATTAACGTGCTTGAGTTAAACCTGATCCCCGGCCAACTGAGCCTTGCCCAACTGCGTGACATTTATCAGCAGCCGGTCACCCTCAGCCTGGACGAAAGCGCCTCGGCGCAGATCGATGCCAGTGTGGCGTGCGTTGAGCAGATCCTCGCCGAAAACCGCACCACCTATGGCATCAACACAGGTTTTGGCTTGTTGGCTTCGACCAAAATCGCCAGCGAAGACCTGGAAAACCTCCAGCGTTCCCTAGTGCTTTCCCACGCCGCCGGTATCGGCGAGCCAATCAGCGATGATCTGGTGCGCCTGATCATGGTGCTCAAGGTCAACAGCCTGAGCCGTGGTTTCTCCGGGATCCGTCGCGTGGTTATCGATGCATTGATCGCCCTGATCAATGCCGAGGTTTACCCGCATATCCCGCTCAAAGGCTCGGTGGGTGCATCGGGCGACTTGGCGCCGTTGGCGCATATGTCGCTGGTGCTGCTGGGCGAAGGCAAGGCCCGTTATAAAGGTGAGTGGCTGGATGCTGTCAGCGCCCTGAAGCAGGCAGGTCTTGAGCCGCTGACCCTGGCTGCCAAGGAAGGCCTGGCCCTGCTTAACGGCACTCAAGTGTCGACGGCCTACGCTCTGCGCGGTCTGTTTGAAGGCGAAGACCTGTTTGCCGCCGCGATGGCCTGTGGCGGCCTGACCGTTGAAGCCGTTCTGGGTTCGCGCTCGCCGTTCGACCCGCGCATTCATGCGGCCCGCGGCCAACGCGGCCAGATCGACGCCGCCGCGATTTATCGCGACCTGCTGGGCACCAGCAGCGCAGTGTCCGAGTCGCACAAAAACTGCGACAAGGTACAAGACCCGTACTCCCTGCGCTGCCAGCCACAAGTGATGGGTGCCTGCCTGACCCAGTTCCGCCAGGCCGCCGAGGTGCTGGGCATTGAAGCCAACGCAGTGTCGGATAACCCGCTGGTGTTCGCCGAGCAGGGCGACGTGATCTCCGGCGGTAACTTCCACGCCGAACCGGTGGCGATGGCAGCTGACAACATGGCCCTGGCGATTGCTGAAATCGGTTCGCTGAGCGAGCGTCGCATCTCGTTGATGATGGATAAGCACATGTCGCAACTGCCGCCGTTCCTGGTGGCCAATGGCGGTGTGAACTCCGGTTTCATGATCGCCCAGGTCACGGCGGCGGCCTTGGCCAGCGAGAACAAGGCACTGGCGCACCCGCACAGCGTCGACAGCATTCCGACCTCGGCCAACCAGGAAGACCACGTTTCGATGGCACCTTCTGCTGGCAAGCGTCTGTGGGAAATGGCTGAAAACGTTCGCGGTGTCCTGGCCATCGAATGGCTGGCCGCGTGCCAGGGCCTGGATCTGCGCGATGGCCTGAAAACCTCCGCCAAACTGGAAATCGCCCGTACCACCCTGCGCAGCAAGGTCGCGCACTATGAGAAAGACCGCTTCTTCGCCCCGGACATCGAAATCGCCATGCAACTGCTGGCGTCCCGTTGCCTGAACGCTCTGCTGCCTGCACACGCTCTGCCAAGCCTGTAATCCAAAAAACGCAGAGGGCCTACGGGCTCTCTGCGTCTCTGTTTTCGCTGACAAAAATAATCAAGGACGCGAAATGCAAAACCACACTCAAGGTTTGAAGCGCGGGCTATCCGCTCGCCACATCCGTTTCATGGCGCTGGGTTCAGCGATCGGGACGGGTCTATTTTATGGTTCAGCCGCTGCTATTCAGATGGCTGGGCCTGCTGTCTTGCTGGCTTACCTGATTGGTGGCGCGGCGGTTTTCATGGTCATGCGTGCGCTGGGCGAAATGGCCGTGCACAACCCGGTGTCCGGCTCGTTCGGGCACTACGCCAGCACCTACCTGGGGCCCATGTCGGGGTTTATCCTCGGCTGGACCTATGCCTTCGAAATGATCATCGTGTGTCTGGCCGATGTCACCGCGTTCGGCATTTACATGGGGTTCTGGTTCCCGGAAGTGGCGCGTTGGATCTGGGTGCTGGGCATCGTGCTGCTGATTGGCGGCCTGAACCTGTGCAGCGTCAAGGTCTTCGGTGAAATGGAATTCTGGCTGTCACTGCTCAAGGTCGCCGCCATCGTCGCGATGATCCTGGCCGGTTTCGGCATCATGCTGTTTGGCATCGGCACCTCGGGCAGCTCCGATGCGGTGGCGACCGGCATCAGTAATCTTTGGTCCTTCGGCGGCTTTATGCCCAATGGCGTGGGCGGTCTGATTGCCTCGTTTGCCGTGGTGATGTTTGCCTTTGGCGGTATTGAAATCATCGGCATCACCGCCGGCGAAGCCAAGGATCCGCAGCGTGTGATCCCCAAGGCGATCAACGCGGTGCCGCTGCGCATTCTGCTGTTTTACGTGCTGACCCTGTTTGTGTTGATGGCCATTTACCCGTGGACCCAGATCGGCAGCCAGGGCAGTCCCTTTGTGCAGATTTTTGACAGCCTGGGCATCAGTTCGGCGGCCACCATCCTCAATATCGTGGTGATCTCGGCCGCAGTGTCGGCGATCAACAGCGACATTTTCGGCGCGGGCCGCATGATGTACGGCCTGGCCCAGCAAGGGCAGGCACCCAAGGGCTTTGCCAAGATCTCCAGGCACGGCGTGCCGTGGATGACCGTGCTGGTCATGGGCGCCACCTTGCTGGTGGGTGTGGTGCTGAACTACCTGATCCCGGAAAACATCTTTTTGGTGATCGCCTCGATTGCCACCTTTGCCACAGTATGGGTGTGGCTGATGATTCTGGTCACCCAGGTGGCCATGCGCCGTTCCATGACCCGCGAGCAAGTGGCCGAACTCAAGTTCCCGGTACCGTTCTGGCCCTATGCGCCGATTGCCGCCATTGTGTTCATGGTGTTTATCTTCGGCGTGCTGGGCTATTTCCCTGAGACTCAGGCGGCGCTGATGGTAGGCGTGGTCTGGATCGTGATGCTGGTTGTGGCTTATCTGTTGTGGGTAAAGCCGGCAGCAGGGCGGGCGATTGAAGTGGCGCCCGAGCTTTCCTGAGTGATTGACCTTTGACGGAGTGACCCGATGAAAACCCTTTGGCAACACTGCAATGTCGCAACAATGGCCAATGGCATGTACTCGATCATCGAGGATGCCGCCATCGTCACCCGTGACGGCTACATTGAGTGGCTTGGTCCGCGTCAGCAGTTGCCGGCGGGTGAATATGGGCAAACCCACGGCCTTGAAGGCGCGTGGGTCACGCCGGGGCTGATCGATTGCCATACGCACACGGTGTTTGGCGGTAACCGCAGCGGTGAGTTCGAGCAACGCCTGCAAGGTGTGAGCTATGCCGAAATCGCCGCCGCCGGTGGCGGTATTGCCAGCACCGTGCGTGCGACCCGCGCGGCAAGTGAAGACGAGTTGTTCGACAGCGCCCGTCAGCGCTTGCTGTGTTTGCTGCGCGATGGCGTGACCAGTGTCGAGATCAAATCCGGTTACGGTCTGAGCCTTGAGAGTGAGCGCAAGATTTTGCGGGTGATCCGCCGCCTGGGTGAAGAATTGCCGGTCACGGTGCGCAGCACCTGCCTGGCCGCCCATGCCTTGCCGCCGGAATACAAGGATCGCGCCGACGACTATATCGAGCATATCTGCAACCAGATGCTGCCCGCGCTGGCGGCCGAGGGGCTGGTGGACGCCGTGGATGCCTTCTGCGAATACCTGGCATTTTCGCCTGAGCAGGTGGAGCGGGTATTCAAGGTGGCGCAGCAACTGGGCCTGCCGGTCAAATTGCACGCCGAGCAGCTGTCTTCATTGCATGGCTCCAGCTTGGCGGCGCGCTATCAGGCGTTGTCGGCCGATCATCTGGAATTCATGACCGAAGAAGACGCCATTGCCATGGCCGAATCCGGCACCGTGGCCGTACTCTTGCCGGGCGCGTTCTACTTTTTGCGTGAAACGCAATTGCCGCCGATGGAAGCCCTGCGCAAGCACGGGGTAAAAATCGCCATCGCCAGCGACCTCAACCCGGGCACCTCGCCGGGCTTGTCGCTGCGCCTGATGCTGAATATGGCCTGCACCCTGTTTCGCATGACCCCCGAAGAAGCCCTGGCGGGGGTCACCCTGCACGCGGCAATGGCATTGGGCATGGGCGAGACCCACGGCTCGCTTGAGCCTGGCAAGGTGGCCGACTTTGTCGCCTGGAACATTGATCGCCCGGCAGACCTGGCCTACTGGCTGGGCGGCGATCTGGACAAACGCGTTGTGCGCAGCGGCGTTGACGTAACGCTTTAGGAGAAAGCTTGTGGACAAGGTTCTGACATTTAAACAAGGCCGCGTGCCATTGCTGATCAGCATGCCCCATGCCGGTCTGAAACTGACGCCAGCGGTCAAGGCCGGGCTGATCCCCGAGGCGCAAAGCCTGCCGGACACCGACTGGCATATCCCGCAGCTTTACGACTTTGCCGGTGAGCTGGGGGCCAGCACCCTGGCGGCCGAGTATTCGCGGTTTGTGATTGACCTCAATCGCCCGCAGGACGATGCGCCGATGTATGTGGGCGCGACCACAGGCTTGTTCCCGGCCACGCTGTTTGAGGGCGTGCCATTGTTTCGTGAAGGGCAGGTGCCTACGAAAGAGGAGCGTGCTACGTACCTGGAGCAGATCTGGAAGCCTTATCACCAGACCCTGCAACAGGAACTCCAGCGTATGAAAGACGAGTTTGGCTATGCGCTGCTGTTCGATGCGCACTCCATTCGCTCGCAAATCCCTCATCTGTTTGACGGCCGCCTGCCGGACTTCAACCTGGGCACCTTCAATGGCGCCAGTTGTGACCCTGCGCTGGCCCGTGACCTGGAAGCCATTTGTGCCGGGCATCCGGCCTATAGCCATGTACTGAACGGGCGCTTCAAGGGTGGCCATATCACCCGTCATTACGGCAGCCCTGTGGATAACATCCATGCTGTGCAGCTGGAACTGGCGCAGTGCACTTATATGGAAGAGGTCGAGCCGTTTAACTACCGCGAAGACCTCGCCGCACCGACCCGGGTGGTGCTCAGGCAATTGCTGGCGCGGGTGATCGAGTGGGGGCGTGAACGCTACGCCTGATGGCTCGGGAGAAGAAGGCCCAGTACTTGTGGGAGCGGGCTTGCTCGCGATTGGATCGCTGCGCAGCTACAGATACACCGTGTCGCGACTATCGCGGGCAAGCCCGCTCCCACAGGTTCAGTGGTCTTGCCCCCAGGACTTATAAGGGCATGCTCAATGCCTCCAATCGGGTTTATGATGCCTGACGGCAATCTCTTTCGACCCCTCCCTGGAGTGCGTAATGCAGACCTTGTTCCCGCAGATCAAACCCTACGCCCGGCATGAACTGGCGGTCGATGGCCCGCATGTGCTTTACGTTGACGAGAGCGGTTCGCCAGACGGCCTGCCGGTGGTGTTTGTGCATGGCGGGCCGGGCTCGGGCTGCGATGCCAACAGCCGCTGCTATTTTGATCCGGGCCTGTATCGCATCATCACTTTCGATCAGCGCGGTTGCGGGCGCTCGACACCGCACGCCAGCCTGGACAGCAATACTACCTGGGACCTGGTCGCCGACATGGAGCGGATCCGTCTGTTTCTGGGCATCGAAAAATGGGTGCTGTTTGGCGGCTCGTGGGGCTCGACCCTGTCTCTGGCCTACGCGCAAAGCCATCCAGAGCAAGTGCATGGCCTGATTCTGCGTGGGATCTTTCTGGCGCGGCCGCAGGAAATCGAATGGTTCTATCAGGCAGGGGCCAGCCGGATTTTCCCCGACTACTGGCAGGAATATATCGCGCCGATCCCTGAGGAAGAGCGTGACGACCTGATGAGTGCCTTTCACAAGCGCCTCACGGGCAACGACCAGATTGCCCAGATGCATGTGGCCAAGGCATGGTCGACCTGGGAAGGCCGCGCCGCCACCCTGCGGCCCAACCCGCAGGTGGTCGAGCGCTTCTGCGACCCGCACCGGGCATTGTCCATTGCCCGTATCGAATGCCACTACTTCATGAACAACGCGTTCCTGGAACCTAACCAGTTGCTGCGCGACATGCACAAGATTGCCCACCTGCCGGCCGTGATCGTGCATGGCCGCTACGACATGATCTGCCCGCTGGATAACGCCTGGGAGCTGCACCAGGCCTGGCCGGGCAGTGAGTTGCAAATCATCCGCGAAGCCGGTCATGTGGCCACCGAGCCCGGGATTACCGACGCCCTGGTGCGCGCCACCGAGCAAATGGCCCGGCGCCTGCTCAACTTGCAGCCCGACGAAGCATGAGGGGCCTGTTGCAGCGCGTCAGTGGCGCACGGGTAGAGGTAGCGGGGGAGATTGTCGGTTCGATCGATCAGGGCTTGCTGGTGCTGGTCGCCGTCGAGCCCGGCGATACCGAGGCCAGCGCGGCCAAGATGCTGCACAAGCTGCTCAACTATCGGGTGTTCAGCGATGCCGAGGGCAAAATGAACTTGTCCCTGGCCGATATCGGCGGTGGGTTGCTGCTGGTTTCGCAATTTACCCTGGCGGCAGACACCAAAAACGGCCTGCGCCCCAGCTTCTCCACAGCAGCGCCCCCGGCCTTGGCCCAGGCGTTGTTCGATCACCTGCTGGGCGAGGCAAAACGGTTGCACCCAACCGTGGCATCGGGGCGTTTTGGCGCCGATATGCAGGTGCATTTGACCAATGATGGCCCTGTGACATTTCTGTTACAAACCTAAAACCCTGAAAAACCGTGTTTTCGTCTGAAAACAGGGGTTTTTAACGAGAAATACTTGCTGACAGTAGATGCGTTGTAACGCGGGCTACTAGATAATCCTGCGCTACACAGAGACTAATCCGACACGTCTGGGGAATCATTCTATCCTTTGACGGTCGGAACAGTGCTCGCCAACCTGGCATTTAGATCGCTGGCCGTTGGTTTCATCATCTGTTTTCGGCGAGGTTTGCTCGTGATTGTTAGTCCATTAAATGCACCAAAAATGTCTGCCAAGCGGTTGCGTAACGCACTGGTGACGGGCTCTGCGCTCTTTTGCTTGTTCGGTGCGGGTCAACTGTGGGCATTCAGTCTGGATGACGTGGCGGCTGAGGCTAAAACCCTCGCCGAGCAGAAGTACCAAGCGCCGCGCAGCAATTTGCCAAAAGAGTTCCGCGACATGAAGTTCGCGGACTACCAGAAAATCCAGTTCAACCGCGACAAGGCCCAGTGGGCGGGCGATAAAACCCCGTTCAAACTGTCCTTCTATCACCAGGGCATGCATTTCGACACCCCGGTGAAAATCAACGAAGTGACCGCCACCACGGTTGAAGAGATCAAGTACGACCCGAGCCGTTTCGATTTCGGCGACGTCCAGTTTGACCCTAAAGCCACCGAAAACCTCGGTTGGGCGGGTTTCCGCGTGCTGTATCCGATCAACAAGGCGGACAAGCAGGACGAGATCATGACCATGCTCGGCGCGAGTTACTTCCGCGTTGTGGGCAAGGGCCAGATCTACGGCCTGTCGGCGCGTGGTATGGCGATCGACACCGCATTGCCGTCGGGCGAAGAGTTCCCGCGCTTCACCGAATTCTGGATCGAAAAACCCAAGCCAAACGACAAGCATCTGGTGATCTTCGCCCTGCTGGATTCGCCACGGGCGACCGGTGCTTACCGCTTTACCCTGCGCCCGGGCGTGGACACGGTGGTGGACGTCAAGGCGCAGATGTTCCTGCGTGACAAAGTGGGCAAGCTGGGCATCGCTCCGCTGACCAGCATGTACCTGTTCGGCGCCAACCAGCCGTCCAAGGTCCTCAACTACCGTCGCGAGCTGCACGATAGCTCGGGCCTGGCCATCCATGCCGGTAACGGCGAGTGGATCTGGCGTCCGCTGAACAACCCGAAACACTTGTCGGTGAGCAATTTCGCCGTTGAAAACCCGCGTGGTTTCGGCTTGCTGCAACGTGGTCGCGACTTCAGCCACTACGAAGACCTGGACGACAACTACCATAAGCGCCCAAGCGCCTGGATTGAACCGCAGGGCGACTGGGGCAAAGGCTCTGTTGACCTGGTAGAAATCCCGACCGCTGATGAAACCAACGACAACATCGTTGCCTTCTGGAGCCCGGACACCCTGCCAGAGCCGCTCAAGCCATTCGATTTTGCCTACCGCCTGCACTGGACCATGGACGAAGCGGCCCTGCACCCGGCCGATAGCGCCTGGGCACAGCAGACCCTGCGTTCGACCGGTGACGTCAAGCAATCCAACCTGATCCGCCAGCCAGACGGCAGTGTGGCGTATCTGGTGGACTTCGAAGGCCCGTCCCTCAAGGCTCTGCCGGAAAATGCCGCTGTACGCAGCCAGGTCAGTGTGGGTGACAACGCCGAACTGGTTGAAAACAACGTGCGTTACAACCCTGAAACCAAGGGCTGGCGCTTGACCCTGCGGTTGAAAATCAAAGACCCGAGCAAGGCCACGGAAATGCGTGCCGCGCTGGTTCAGGACGTCGAGCAGGCTGCGCCGGCCAAAGCTGAAAAGGCAGCTGAGACCAAAGCCGAGAAAGCTGCGGCCAAGGCTCATGAGAAGAAAGACCACGCTGCCAAGGACGCCAAGGCGCCTGAAGCGACCCCAGCCACTCCGGAGCCGGTCAAGACTGAAAAAGTGCTGACCGAGACCTGGAGCTACCAGTTGCCAGCCGATGAGTAATGCTCAGCCCCATGAGGTCTCGCTTGGCGAGTACCTGGCGCATTTGCCACTGAGCGATGAGCAGCGCGCTGAACTGGCGAGCTGCACCTCGTTCGCCGAGTTGCATGCGCGCTTGTCGGCGCAGAGCGACGTGGATGCTGCCGAGGCCGCTCAGGCCTCGGTGGGCACGCGTCTGAACCTGACCTCGGCGGCTGAACTTGAGGAAGCAGAAATGCTCGCCCTCGATGCCAGCGGCCGGGTGATGCTCAAGGCCACGCCGCCGATTCGCCGCACCAAGGTGGTGCCCGAGCCGTGGCGCACCAATATTCTGGTGCGGGGCTGGCGGCGCCTGACCGGGCGCAGCAACCCGCCCAAGCCGGAAATCGACGAACGCGTCCTGCCCAAGGCCCGCTGGCGTACGGTGGGCTCCATCCGCCGTTACATCCTGCTGGTCTTGATGCTCGGCCAGACCATCGTGGCTGGCTGGTACATGAAAGGCATCATGCCGTACCAGGGCTGGTCGTTCGTTGACCTTGAAGAAATCCTGCATCAGCCGTTGATGCAAACGGCCCAGCAAGTGCTGCCCTATGCCCTGCAAACCAGCATCCTGATCCTGTTCGGGATTTTGTTCTGCTGGGTATCGGCAGGTTTCTGGACGGCCCTGATGGGCTTTCTGGAGTTGCTGACCGGGCATGACAAATACCGCATTTCCGGCGCCAGCGCCGGTGATGAGCCGATCCCGGAGCAGGCGCGTACTGCGCTGGTGATGCCGATCTGCAACGAAGACGTTACCCGTGTATTCGCGGGTTTGCGTGCGACCTACGAGTCGGTGGCCGCCACCGGCGACCTGGATCGCTTCGACTTCTTCGTTCTCAGTGACAGCAACGACCCCGATATCTGCGTGGCCGAGCAACAGGCCTGGCTGGATGTGTGCCGCGAAACCGAAGGCTTCGGGCGCATTTTCTACCGCCGTCGCCGCCGCCGTGTGAAGCGTAAAAGCGGTAACCTCGACGACTTCTGCCGTCGCTGGGGCGGTGACTACAAGTACATGGTGGTGCTCGACGCTGACAGCGTGATGAGCGGTGAATGCCTGACCAGCCTGGTGCGCTTGATGGAAGCCACGCCAGACGCCGGCATTATCCAGACTGCACCGCGTGCCTCGGGCATGGACACGCTGTATGCACGCATGCAGCAGTTCGCCACCCGTGTGTACGGCCCGTTGTTTACCGCCGGCCTGCACTTCTGGCAGTTGGGTGAATCCCACTACTGGGGGCACAACGCAATCATCCGCATGAAGCCCTTTATCGAGCACTGCGCCCTGGCGCCGCTGCCGGGCAAAGGTGCGTTTGCGGGCGCGATCCTGTCCCACGACTTCGTTGAAGCCGCGTTGATGCGTCGTGCCGGTTGGGGCGTGTGGATTGCCTACGACTTGCCGGGCAGCTATGAAGAACTGCCGCCTAACCTGCTGGATGAGCTCAAGCGTGACCGTCGCTGGTGCCACGGTAACCTGATGAACTTCCGCCTGTTCCTGGTCAAGGGCATGCACCCGGTACACCGTGCTGTGTTCCTCACGGGGGTGATGTCATACCTGTCGGCGCCGCTGTGGTTCTTCTTCCTGCTGCTGTCGACGGCCTTGCTGGCGGTCAACACGCTGATGGAACCGCAGTACTTCATGGAACCGCGTCAGCTGTATCCGCTGTGGCCACAATGGCACCCGGACAAAGCCGTCGCCCTGTTCTCGACCACGATCGTGCTGTTGTTCCTGCCTAAACTGCTGAGCATCATCCTGATCTGGGCCAAGGGTGCCAAAGAGTTCGGTGGCAAGTTCAAGGTGACGTTGTCGATGCTGCTGGAGATGTTGTTCTCCATGCTGCTGGCGCCGGTGCGCATGATCTTCCACACCCGCTTTGTACTGGCTGCGTTTCTGGGCTGGGCTGCAACCTGGAACTCGCCACAGCGTGACGACGACTCCACGCCGTGGAGCGAAGCGGTGCGCCGTCATGGCCCGCAAACCCTGCTGGGTGCGGCCTGGGCAGCGCTGGTGTTGTGGTTGAACCCGAGCTTCTTGTGGTGGTTGGTGCCGATTGTCGGTTCGCTGATGCTGTCGATCCCGGTATCGGTGATTTCCAGCCGGGTGAAACTGGGCCTCAAGACCCGCGACGAAAGCCTGTTCCTGATTCCTGAGGAGTACGCACCGCCGCGTGAATTGTCGGCCACCGCCGAATACACCCATGAAAACCGCTACCACGCGCTGCATGACGGTTTTGTCCGGGCCGTGGTTGACCCACAGCAGAACGCACTGGCCTGTGCCCTGGCGACGTCCCGTCACCGTGAAGCCGAGCCGATTGAATGGCTGCGTACCGAGCGTGTGCGTCATGCCCTCAAAGTCGGGCCTGAAGGGGTGACCAACAATGAGCGCATGCAGTTGCTCAGCGACCCGGTTGCTCTGGCGCGCCTGCATGCGCTGGTGTGGAGCGAAGGTCATGAAGGCTGGCTCAACGCCTGGCGTAAGTCGGTTGCCGCTGACCCTCACGCACCGTTGTTGCCGTTGCAGCCTGCTGCCTGATTGATCGCGGGCAACCCGCTTCCCCTTTGTGGGAGCGGGCTTGCTCGCGATGGCTTCACCGCGTCCTACCTGCTGCAACGCGTTGCCTGCATCGCGAGCAAGCCCGCTCCCACAGGATCTCCTCAGTCCTGCATCCCACGGCCATCGCGCTTTTCTCTCGCAAAACTCGTGTCACAACCCTCAGTGAGTTAGCATCCGTTTTCGAATGGGTGAGTGCCCGGCTTTATTGGCTTTATGCATCAAGCCAGCCGCAGGCCAACACCTTAATTGAGTAGGTGAGGGGGAGTTGATGATGAAGAAGTTTGTCTCGAAACTGCTGTGCGGTGTCACGGCACTGCTGGCGATCAGCGCAGCCCATGCAGGCGCTATTGATGACGCGGTCAAGCGCGGCACGTTGAAGGTGGGCATGGACCCGACCTACATGCCCTTTGAAATGACCAACAAGCGTGGCCAGATCATTGGTTTCGAAGTTGACCTGCTCAAGGCAATGGCCAAATCCATGGGCGTCAAGCTGGAACTGGTGTCTACCGGTTATGACGGCATCATCCCGGCCCTGATGACCAACAAGTTCGACATGATCGGCAGCGGCATGACCCTGACCCAGGAACGCAACCTGCGCCTGAACTTCAGCGAACCCTTCATTGTTGTGGGCCAAACCTTGCTGGTACGCAAGGAACTGGCTGACAAGATCAAGTCCTACAAAGACCTCAATGACCCGCAATATCGCCTGACCTCGAAAATCGGCACCACCGGCGAAATGATCGCCCGCAAGCTGATGTCCAAAGCCCAGTACCACGGCTACGACAACGAGCCTGAAGGCGTACTGGACGTGGTTAACGGCAAGGCTGATGCCTTTGTATACGACGCGCCTTACAACGTGGTGGCAGTCAACAATTTCGGCAACGGCAAACTGGTGTTCCTTGACCAGCCGTTCACCTACGAGCCACTGGCCTTCGGTCTGAAGAAAGGTGACTACGACAGCATCAACTTCATCAACAACTTCCTGCACCAGATCCACGAAGACGGCACTTACGATCGCATCCATGACAAGTGGTTCAAAGACACCGCCTGGCTCAAAGACATGGAATAAGGCCGATTAATCAATCGCGAGCAAGCCCGCTCCCACCCCGGTTGTGGGAGCGGGCTTGCTCGCGATGATGGCCTCCCTAGCGACACAAAACGTGGAACCTGAAAGTGATCAAACAAAAAAAAGTCCAGTGGCCCTGGCACGTATTGACCGTGCTGGTGCTCATCGGCCTGGCGGGTGCGTTGTATTACGCCACCTCGCTGATGTCTTACGAATGGCGCTGGAACCGTGTCCCGCAGTACTTCGCCTATCAGGCCGAAGAAGCCCAGCGGGCGGCTGAACACTCGACCATCATCGAACTGGTACGCAAGGGCGACAGCGCCGAAGTGGTACTGCGTGGCGAAGATGGCAATGAACAACGGGTGACCGTTACCGGTAACAGCCTGCAACTGGCCGAAGGCGACGAAGTCGACGAAGGCGATGTAATTGGCGTCAACCGCCACTGGGCTGCCGGGCCGCTGCTGTGGGGCTTGTGGACCACGGTCTGGCTGTCGCTGGTGTCTGGCGTACTGGGTTTGATCATTGGCCTGGCCACCGGCCTGTGCCGGCTGTCGAACAACCCGACCCTGCGTGACCTCTCGACGCTCTATGTAGAACTGGTGCGCGGCACGCCGTTGCTGGTGCAGATCTTTATCTTCTACTTCTTTATCGGCACCGTACTCAACCTGTCCCGCGAATTTGCCGGTATTGCCGCGCTGTCGCTGTTCACCGGTGCGTACGTGGCTGAAATCATCCGCTCGGGCGTGCAGTCCATCGCGCGCGGGCAAAACGAAGCGGCCCGCTCGTTGGGCCTCAACGGCAGCCAGTCGATGCGCTATGTGGTGTTGCCGCAGGCGTTCAAACGCGTGCTGCCGCCATTGGCCGGGCAATTTATCAGCCTGGTCAAGGACACCTCGTTGGTGTCCGTGATCGCCATTACCGAGCTGCTCAAGAGCGGCCGTGAAGTCATCACCACCTCGTTCTCGCCGTTCGAAATCCTGTTCTGCGTAGCGGGCCTGTACCTGTTGATCAACCTGCCGCTGTCGCACTTCGCCAGCCGGCTTGAGCGGAGGCTCGCGCAAAGTGATTGAAGTTCGCGAACTGGTAAAAGTCTTCGACACCCGTGGCCATATCGTGCGCGCCGTGGACAACGTCAGCACCACCGTCGCCCAGGGCGAAGTGCTGGTGGTGATCGGCCCGTCGGGCTCTGGCAAATCGACCTTCCTGCGATGCCTCAATGGCCTGGAAGACTTCGATTCGGGCTCCGTCAGCATCGACGGCCTGGACCTGGCCAACCCCAAGACCGACGTCAATGCTTACCGGCGTGAAGTCGGCATGGTGTTCCAGCATTTCAACCTGTTCCCGCACATGACCGTGCTGGAGAACCTGTGCCTGGCGCAGAAGGTGGTGCGCAAGCGCGGCAAGGCCGAGCGCGAGGCCAAGGCCCGGGCGTTGCTGGACAAGGTCGGGATCGGGCAAAAGGCCAATGAGTACCCGTCGCGCCTTTCGGGCGGCCAGCAACAGCGTGTGGCGATTGCCCGGGCGTTGGCGATGGAACCCAAGGTGATGCTGTTTGACGAGCCTACCTCGGCGCTTGACCCGGAAATGGTCGGTGAAGTGCTGGACGTGATGAAGACCCTGGCCCGCGAAGGCATGACGATGGTCTGCGTCACTCACGAAATGGGTTTTGCGCGTGAAGTGGCGAACCGCGTGCTGTTTTTCGACCACGGCAAGCTGCTGGAAGACTCCGCCCCGGAAGACTTCTTTACCTCGCCTAAAGACCTGCGCGCCCAGGCGTTTTTGCGTCAGGTGCTTTAAAAGCAGGGCCTACCTGCTTTTGTGGGAACGGGCTTGCTCGCGATGCAGGCGCCGCGGTTTGTCAGGATAACCGCGTCGATCCAATCGCGAGCAAGCCCGCTCCCACAGGGGCAGGGGGCTAGACCTTGAACCGCCCCACCAATGTCTGCAAATGCGTGCCCAACCGCGCCAGCTCCGTGCTGGACGCCGCCGTCTCTTCGCTGGCGGCGGCGGTCTGGTCCGATATATCCCTCACGTTCAATACGCTACGGTTGATCTCTTCAGCCACCGCACTCTGTTGCTCGGCGGCGGCGGCAATCTGCTGGTTCATGCCCTGAATCGTCGACACCGTGCGGGCGATGGTGCCCAGTGACTCGCCTGCACGACGGGTCAGCTCAACGCTGTTGTCGGTCAGGGCGCGGCTGCTGTCCATGCTGCTGGACACCTGCTGGGTACCGCTTTGCAGGCCGGCAATCAGCTCTTCGATTTCTTCGGTGGATTTTTGCGTGCGCTGCGCCAGGCTGCGCACCTCATCGGCCACCACGGCAAAACCACGCCCGGCTTCACCGGCCCGCGCTGCTTCAATTGCCGCGTTCAGAGCCAGCAGGTTGGTTTGCTGGGCCACGGACTTGATCACGTCCAGCACGCTGCCGATCTTGTCACTTTCGCGCTTGAGATGGCTCATGGCCTCGGTGGAGTGGCCCACCTCAACCGCCAGCTTCTCGATCTGGGCAATGGCCTGCGCCACTACCGCATCCCCTTCGCGGGTCTGCTGGTCTGCGGCCACTGCGGCTTCAGAGGCTTCTTCGGCGTTGCGCGCGACTTCCTGCACGGTGGCGGCCATTTCGTTCATGGCGGTGGCCACTTGATCCGTCTCGACCTTCTGGTTGTTGACCCCGGCACTGGTTTGCTCGGTCACGGCAGATAGCTCTTCGGCAGCACTGGCGATTTGCGTCACCCCATCGCTGATTCCGCCAATCAGTTCGCGCAGGCCCTGGGTCATCCGTTGAATGGCTTGTTGTAGCTGCCCCAGTTCGTCGCGACGGTCGGTGGGGTGGTCGTGGGTCAGGTCACCTGCTGCAATGCGCTCAACGGTCTTGAGCGTGCGTTGCAGCGGGATCACGATCTGGCGGGTGATGACCCAGGCAGCAATGATGCCCAGTACCAGTGCCAGCAGCGTGCAGCCGATCAGCAGGTGTGTGGCCTGGCGGCTTTCGTTGTTGCGTTTGGTTGCCTGCAAGGCCGAGAGTTTCTGGCTTTGCTCGATCAACACATTGCCCTGCTGGTGCATGCGCTCAACGGCTTGATCGCTGGCCTGGGAGCCCTGGATCAGGTCGGCGAAGGCGCGTTTGTACTCGGCCACGGCGTTGAGTTGCTGCTCAACCAGGGCCAGGTCGTCGGGCGCGGTCAGTTGTGAGCGCGTCAGCTCCAGGGCGTTGTCCAGTTCGTTCAGTTGGGTAGTCACGCCGGCAAGTGCGCTTTCACCGGGCTGGCGTTCATATTCGAGGCGGGCAATGCGCAGGTCTTTGGTCAGGCTGATGATTTTCGAAATATTGGCCAGCTTGTCGCCGCGGTCGATCACTGAGACCAGCCCCTTCCAGCCTGTGCCGGCAATCAGCAGGGTCAGCACCAGTACCAGGCCGAAACCCAGGCTGAGTTTGCGATTGACGCTTATATTGCCGAGCAGTGTGGCCAGCCAACGGTACATGGTGATACTCCTTTACTAACCGAGACTCGTGACGGTCTTTGATGGGTTATCAGGGCATCGGCGCGCAGGAGTAGAACTGAAGGGGGGTGGTCGAATGTGTGATGCAGATCAACAACCCGTAGCCGCTGCTGCAGCGACCACGGGTTGTAGGGTCAGAACAACCGGGCCAGCAGGGCGGTGACAGCGGTTTCAACCCGCAGGATGCGTGCGCCCAGTTGCACCGGCTGCAAGCCGGCCTTGGCCAGCAGGTCGATCTCGTAAGGGATCCAGCCACCTTCCGGGCCAATGGCCAAGGTCACGGCCTCGTCCAGCCCGCGCGGGCAGGCCGGATGATCCCCCGGGTGGCCCACCAGGCCCAGGGTGCCTTCGACCAGCGCCGGCAAACGGTCTTCGACAAACGGCTTGAAGCGTTTTTCGATGATGACCTCGGGCAATACGCTGTCCCGGGACTGCTCCAGCCCCAGGATCAACTGCTCGCGAATGGCTTCGGCCTCCAGGAACGGGGTCTGCCAGAAGCTTTTCTCCACCCGGTAGCTGTTGACCAGAATCACCTTGGGCACACCCATCGAGGCCACGGTTTGCAGTACCCGGCGCAGCATTTTCGGGCGTGGCAGGGCCAATAGCAGGGTCAACGGCAGCTTGGCGGGTGGCGGCTGGTCGAGGCTATGGATCACCAGCTCGGCTTCTTTGGCCTCCAGGCGCACCAGCTCGGCGCTGCCCATCAACCCGCCGATGCGGCCCACGCGCAGGCTGTCGCCGACAGCAGCACGGTGGACTTCCTGCATATGCGTCAGACGCCGGTCACGCAGGATCACGCGATCGGCGGCAATGAAATCAGCCTCTTCGAGGAGCAGCAGGTTCACGGTTGTGCTGCTGGCGGTTGGGCGTCGTTGTCAGCCGATGGCTCGTCTGCGTCATCACCGCGCTTGTTCTTGCTGACCAGGCTGCCGAACAGGATGCCGATTTCAAACAGCATCCACATCGGGATCGCCAGCAGGGTTTGCGAGAAGATGTCGGGTGGCGTCAGGATCATGCCGACCACGAAGCAGCCGATGATCACGTAGGGGCGGATCTTGCGCAGGTACTTCACCTCGACAATGCCGATCCATACCAGCAGCACCACGGCCACCGGGATTTCAAAGGCCACGCCGAAGGCAAAGAACAGGGTCATGACGAAATCGAGGTAGCTGCTGATATCGGTCATCATCGCCACGCCTTCCGGGGTGGCGGCGGCGAAAAACTTGAACACCAGCGGGAACACCAGGAAGTAGGCGAAGGCCATGCCGGCATAGAACAGGAAGATGCTCGACACCAGCAGCGGCACGGCGATGCGTTTTTCATGCTTGTACAGGCCGGGCGCGATAAAACCCCAGATCTGATGCAGGATCACCGGGATGGCGATAAACAGCGAGACCATCATGGTCAGCTTGAGCGGCGTCAGGAACGGCGAGGCCACGTCGGTGGCAATCATCGTTGCGCCCACCGGCAGGTATTCGCGCAGCGGCGTGGAGACCAGGGTGTAGATCTGCTGGGTAAAGGCAAACAGCCCGGCAAAAATGATGAAAATCGCCGCGATGCAGCGCAACAGGCGGGTACGCAACTCGGTCAGGTGCGAAACCAGCGGCATTGGCTGGTCGTGTTCAGGCTTATCGCTCATGCGCTTAAGGGGCTCGCGGTGGCAGGGTGGGGTCGTGTGGCGCTGCCGGTTGAGGCGCAGGGTCGGATGCGGGCTTGCTCAGGCTTACGGGCGCAGGGCTCGCAGGCTCTGTTGGCGCTGCTGGCTCGGCGGGTGTTAACGGCTTCACAGCGTCCTGCAGCGGAGCCAGAATTTTCTTGGCTTCCTCTTCCATCGACAGGATATGTTCGTTGTGCAGCTGCCGACGAATTTCGTCTGCGCCGATTTCCCGTTCAACTTCCTGTTTGATCGCATTGAAGCTGCGTTTCAGGCGCCCGATCCACAGGCCCGCCGTGCGCGCGGCACCCGGCAGGCGCTCGGGGCCGAGCACCAGCAGGGCCACCAGGCCGACGAGCAGCAGTTCACTGAAGCTGATACCGAACATTAGTTTTGGCTCACACGTCTTTGCGGGTCGGCTCTTCGACTTTTTGCGCCTGCACGTCGATGGTGTGCGGCTCGTTCAGGGTCGAAGTGGTGTGTGGCTGCGGCGCGGCTGTTGGCTGCGCAGGCGGAACCACAGGCTCGGCGGGTTTCTCGTCGTCGTTCATGGCCTTGCGAAAGCCCTTGATCGATTCGCCGACATCCGTGCCCAGGTTTTTCAGTTTTTTGGTGCCGAACACGAGGACGACGACTACCAGAATGACGATCCAGTGTTTCCAGTCAAAAATGCCCATGATCTGTTCCTTTGCAAATAAGGGTTAGGCGGACGGCCGCGAGGCTTTTTCCACATGGCCGGAGGTGCCGATACGACGTTCCAGTTCATCCAGAACGGCCTGAGGATGCTGCCCCAGTTGGGCCAGCATGATCATGCTGTGGAACCACAGGTCGGCTGTTTCGTAGATCACATCGCTGCAATCACCGCTAATGGCGGCGTCTTTGGCGGCAATGATGGTTTCGATCGACTCTTCGCCGACCTTTTCCAGAATCTTGTTCAGGCCCTTGTGGTACAGGCTGGCCACATAGGAGCTGTCGGGTGTCGCGCCTTTGCGCGCTTCAAGCACTTGGGCTACGCGGCTCAGGGTGTCAGTCATGGGAGTGTCCTGCTTGATAAATGGCGTGCGGATCTTTAAGTACCGGGTCGACGGTCTTCCACTCGGCGTTTTCGTACACGCGGTAGAAGCAGCTCTGACGACCGGTATGGCAGGCGATATCACCGATTTGTTCGACCATCAGGATGATCACATCGGCGTCGCAGTCCAGGCGCATTTCATGCAGCTTTTGCACATGGCCGGACTCTTCGCCCTTGCGCCACAGCTTGCCACGGGAACGTGACCAGTAGATGGCACGGTTCTCGGCCGCGGTCAGGCTCAGCGCCTCGCGGTTCATCCAGGCCATCATCAGTACGCGCCCGGTTTTGTGGTCCTGGGCAATCGCCGGCACCAGGCCGTCGTTGTCCCATTTGATCTCGTCCAGCCAGTCTTTCATGTTCGACTCCGACAACCTGCCTCAGCCCTGTGGCTGAGGCCTGGTGAATTCACAGTTTGCCAGCCTGGCCCCGAGCTGGCTATCGGCGCACGATCAGATACAAGCCCACGGCCAGCATTATGCCGGCAGGCCAGTAACCGGCAGTGTGCAACGGCCCGAGGCTGGCCAGCAAGGCACCGGCAGCCAGATGCCCGGCCCCGATCAGGCGCAGGAACCAGCTGTCACGGGGTTCACGCACGATCAACTGCTTGTTGTGGGCGTGGGGCTGCGACATGCGCTCGAGCAAGTCGCGGGTCATGCCGGCCAGGTGCGGGATCTGTTCGACCTGGCTGTGCAGGTTGCGCAGCAGGGTCTTGGGGCTGACGCGCTCACGCATCCAGCGCTCCAGGAACGGCTGGGCCGTGCTCCACAGGTCCAGGTCGGGGTACAGCTGGCGGCCCAGGCCTTCGATATTGAGCAGGGTTTTTTGCAGCAGTACCAACTGCGGCTGGACTTCCATATTGAAGCGTCGAGCGGTCTGGAACAGGCGCATCAGCACCTGGCCAAAGGAAATTTCCTTCAATGGCTTTTCAAAGATCGGCTCGCACACGGTACGGATCGCCGCTTCAAACTCGTTGAGCTTGGTGTGCGCCGGTACCCAGCCAGAGTCAATGTGCAACTGCGCCACACGGCGGTAGTCGCGCTTGAAAAAGGCAAACAGGTTGCGCGCCAGATAGTCCTGGTCCTCGGGAGTCAGGCTGCCGACGATGCCGCAGTCGATGGCGATGTATTGCGGGGCCCACGGGTTCACGGTGCTGACAAAGATATTGCCGGGGTGCATGTCGGCGTGGAAGAAACTGTCGCGGAACACCTGGGTGAAGAAAATCTCCACGCCACGTTCGGCCAGCATCTTCATGTCGGTGCGCTGGTCGGCCAGGGCCTCAAGGTCGGTGACCTGGATCCCGTAGATACGCTCCATCACCAGCACTTTGGGGCGGCACCAGTCCCAGTAGACCTGAGGCACATACATCAGTGGCGAGCCTTCGAAGTTGCGGCGCAGCTGGCTGGCGTTGGCCGCCTCGCGCAACAGGTCGAGTTCGTCGTAAATGGTTTTTTCGTAGTCGCTGACCACATCCAACGGGTGCAGCAGGCGGGCGTCGGCGCTCAGGCGCTCGGCGGTACGGGCTAGGATAAAGAGCCAGGCCAGATCGGAGCCGATGATCGGCTTGAGGCCCGGGCGCACCACCTTGACCACCACTTCTTCGCCGGTCTTGAGCTTGGCCGAATGAACCTGGGCCACGGAGGCCGAGGCCAGCGGCTCGATGTCGAAACGGCTGAACACCTCGCTGATTTTGGCGCCGAGCTGTTCTTCGATCAGCTTGACCGCCAACTGCGGGTCAAACGGTGGCACGCGGTCTTGCAGCAGCATCAGCTCGTCGGCGATATCGGCGGGCAGCAGGTCGCGGCGGGTCGAGAGGATCTGCCCGAACTTGATAAAGATCGGCCCCAGGTCCTGCAAGGCCAGGCGCAGGGCCGCGCCACGGCTCAGCTCCAGCTTTTTGCGCGGGAACCAGCGCCACGGCAGGGCATAGCGCAGGGACAGCATCCACCACGGCAAGGGCAGGGCGAACAGCAGGTCATCGAGCCGGTAGCGAATGACGACGCGCTGGATGCGGAACAAACGGCGTATGGCAAGCAGCTTCATGCGTTATCGCTGGAATTGAGGGATCGGGCCAGGCGCTCGAAGCGCGCCTCAAGGCGATCCAGGTCGAGTTTGAGTTGGTCCAGCTCGTCAAAGCGCGCTTGCGCTTCACGTTCGCCGACCAGCGTGCGGGCTTCTTCGCTCAGGTATTCGGCCAGGTTCTGATTGAGGCTGGCGAACCCTTGCTGATACCAGTTGGCGCGGCTGCGGACATGGCCACCGATCAAGGCGCTAGCCACCGGCCCGATCCAGTTCGAGAGTTCGTACTCCCAATCCAGCTCCAGGTCTTGCAGCACCGCTGCCAGTTCCATGAGCACCGCGCTGTCGCCTTCGAGTTCGACTTCAGGGCTGTGCAGGATGGCGCTCTTGTCCTTGCTCAGGGCAAGGCGCAACAGGCTGCTGGCGGGGGCACGCAGAGTGCAGTCAGGCTCGGCCGCCCACTGGCTGGCCAGCATCAGGCCTTCATCGCTGGGCAGAATGAACAGCTGCAGCGAGGGGCTCGCGCAATCGACGGCAATCAATTTGCCGGTCAAGGGGCGCAAGCGCGCCAGGGCCGTGCTGTCGAGCCGCAATACGCGGTTGACGCCGTGTTCGACGCTGGCGAGAAGGCCGCGCAGCAACATCAGGGCTTGATGCCGCGGTGCAGGGCGACGATACCGGAAGTCATGTTGTGGTACGTCACGCGGTCAAAACCGGCCTCGACCATCATCGACTTCAAGGTTTCCTGGTCAGGGTGCATGCGGATCGATTCGGCCAGGTAGCGATAGCTGTCCGGGTCGTTAAGGATCAGCTTGCCCACCATCGGCATGAAGGCGAACGAGTAAGTGTCGTAGACCTTGGACATCAGCGCGTTGGTCGGCTTGGAGAACTCCAGCACCAACAGGCGGCCACCGGGCTTGAGCACGCGCAGCATGGAGCGCAGGGCGTCTTCCTTGTGGGTCACGTTGCGCAGGCCAAAGGCGATGGTCACGCAATCGAAGTAGTTGTCCGGGAACGGCAGCTTTTCAGCGTCGGCCTGAACGAACTCGATATTGCCGGCCACGCCCTTGTCGAGCAGGCGGTCACGGCCAACCTTGAGCATGGAGGCGTTGATATCGGCCAGCACGACCTGGCCGGTAGGGCCTACCAGGTGGGAAAACTTGCGAGCCAGGTCGCCCGTGCCGCCAGCGATGTCCAGCACCTTGTTGCCAGGGCGAACACCGGACAACTCGATGGTAAAACGCTTCCACAGACGGTGCATGCCGCCCGACAGAACGTCGTTCATCAGGTCATATTTGCCGGCTACAGAGTGGAAAACCTCGGCGACTTTCTCGGCCTTCTGGCTTTCCGGTACGTTTTTGAAACCGAAGTGAGTGGTGGGTTCGGCATCGCTGCCTTTGCGCTGATCAGTCATATCGCTGTCACCAAAAGAGAATGCTGGCCATTCTAATCCCGGTGGCCGGCTTTGTCTTGGCGAGGGTGAATGTATAGTGGCGGCTTTATTTATCAGGAGCGACGCCATGGCGCGTATCAGCGTTGAACGTACCCATAAACTGGGCCTTGAGGCCGCGCGTGAAAAAGCCCGGCCTCTGGTCGAGAAACTGGCCGGCCAGTACGGCCTGACCCCGACCTGGGAGGGCGACACGGTAAAACTCAAGCGCTCCGGGGTGAATGGCACCCTGCAAATCAGCGAGAACAACGTCAAGGTCGATGTTGAACTGGGCCTGCTGATGTCGGCGATGAGCGGCATGATCCAGTCGGAAATCGAACGTTCGCTGGATAAGGCGCTGTCGTAGTCGCCCTGCCGGTCTATTAGCGGCCGCGCCCTTGATACAAGGCGGTTTAACGTCTAAACCTGATGCAGGTGAGCACCTTTGTTCATCTTGATGATTCGACGATCCTGCTCACCGGCGTCGCGACATGACATTGAGGGGAACACGATGGCTGCGAAGAAACCGACTGCTAAAGACAGCAACACCTGGGTAGGCAAGGTTGAAGAGTACTCACGCAAAATCTGGCTCGCAGGTTTGGGTGTGTACTCGAAGATTGATACTGACGGCAGCAAGCTGTTCGATACGCTGGTCAAGGACGGTGAAAAGGCGGAAAAGCTGGCCAAGGAGGCCGGGCATAAAGTGGCCGAGGGGGTTAAATCATCGACCTCGTCCGCCCGTTCCCGGGTTGAAGATGTGAAGGATCTGGCCCTGGAAAAGTGGGGCGAGCTCGAAGAGGCTTTCGACAAGCGCCTAAACAGCGCTATTACCCGTTTGGGTGTACCCAGCCGTGAAGAGGTCAAGGCGCTGCATGCCAAGGTCGAGACCCTGACCAAGCATATCGAGAAGCTGACAGCGGCGGCTGCCAAGGTTGCGGCCAGCAAGGCGCCTGTTGCGAGCAAGGCGGCACCTGCCAAGGCTGCGGCAAAACCTGCGGTTGCCAAGCCGGCAGTTAAAGCGGCTACCAAGCCCGTCGCCAAGCCTGCGGTGAAAGCAGCGGCTAAACCGGCTGCCAAAGCGCCTGCAGCGAGCAAGCCCGCACCGGCCGCCAAAAAACCTGCGGCGAAGAAGTCAGCCGCCGCGCCTAAGGCTCCAGTGGTCGAGGCAACTGCGCCCGCACCTACTGCATCCGTTTAATCGCAGGTACGCATGCCTCTGTAGCAGCTGCCGCAGGAACGAGGCTGCGTTCGGCTGCGAAGCAGTCGTAAAGCCAAGATGTCCCGGTGCTTCCGATACACCGCGATGACTGGATTTGCGAGCGCTTCGCACTCGGACGCAGCCTCGTTCCTGCGGCAGCTGCTACAGGGATGTATGAATCTGGCTCAAAGCATCAATTTGACCACTGAAACCGAAGGGTCGCGGGACTTGCCGGCCTTTTTCAGTTCCTGCAGGTAATCCGCCCAGAGTTCTTCCTGGCGTACGCCCAGCTGGTAAAGGTAGTCCCAGGTAAACAGCCCGCTGTCGTGACCGTCATCAAAGGTCAGTTTCAGCGCGTATTGCCCTGCGGGCTCGATCTTGCTCAAGCCGACATTAATCTTGCCAAATTGCAGGATCGGATTGCCGTGGCCCTGGACCTCGGCAGAGGGGGAGTGCACGCGCAAAAACTCGGCCGGCAGGTGGTGCTCTTCGCCGGAGGGGTATTTGAGGGTGAGGGTTTTTGAGGCTTTATGCAGGTTGATGGCGCTGGGAATCATGGTCATGACCTTTGGTCATTGCACAAGCGCTGTAGCCGCGGGGAGCGGCTACAGGTGCAAAGGGCTTACAAGATGTAGCGCGAGAGGTCTTCGTTCTCGGCCAGCTCGCCCAGGTGGCTGTTGACGTATTCGGCGTCGATGCGAATCGGCTCTTCATTCTGCGCGCTGGCGATATCACCGGCACTGAAGGACACCTCTTCCAGCAAACGCTCAAGCAGCGTGTGCAGGCGACGGGCACCGATGTTCTCGGTTTTTTCGTTCACTTGCCAGGCGATTTCCGCCAGGCGCTTGATGCCTTCAGGCATGAACTCGATGTTCAGGCCTTCGGTTTTCAGCAGCTCGCGGTATTGCTCGGTCAACGAAGCGTGCGGCTCGCTGAGGATGCGTTCGAAATCCTGTGGCGACAGTGCCTTGAGCTCGACGCGGATCGGCAGACGGCCTTGCAGCTCAGGCACCAGATCGCTCGGCTTGCTCAGGTGGAATGCACCAGACGCAATAAACAGGATGTGGTCGGTCTTGACCATGCCCAGCTTGGTATTGACGGTGCAACCTTCGATCAGCGGCAGCAGGTCGCGCTGCACGCCTTCACGGGACACATCGGCACCGCCGACATTGCCGCGCTTGGCCACCTTGTCGATTTCGTCGATAAACACGATGCCGTGCTGCTCGACGGCTTCCAGGGCCTTGGCCTTGAGTTCTTCGTCGTTGACCAGACGGCCGGCTTCTTCGTCACGCACCATTTTCAGGGCTTCTTTGACTTTCAGCTTGCGGCTCTTGCGCTTGCCTTTGCCCATGTTGGCAAACAGGCTTTGCAGCTGGTTGGTCATTTCTTCCATGCCGGGCGGCGCGGAGATGTCGACGCCCACGGCATCGGCCACTTCGATTTCAATTTCCTTGTCGTCCAGCTGGCCTTCGCGCAGACGCTTGCGGAACAGCTGGCGAGTGTTGGAGTCCTGCGGTACGGCCGCTTCTTCGCCGAACGTGCGGGCAGGTGGCAGCAGGGCGTCGAGGATGCGCTCTTCAGCGGCGTCTTCGGCGCGGTGGCGAACCTTGACGATTTCCTGCTCACGCAACAGCTTGATGGCAGCGTCAGCCAGATCACGGATGATCGATTCAACGTCGCGGCCTACATAGCCAACTTCGGTGAACTTGGTCGCTTCAACCTTGATGAACGGCGCGTTGGCCAGCTTGGCCAGGCGACGGGCGATTTCGGTTTTACCGACACCGGTCGGGCCGATCATCAGGATGTTTTTTGGCGTGACTTCAACGCGCAGTTCTTCCGGCAGTTGCATCCGGCGCCAGCGGTTACGCAGCGCGATGGCAACGGCGCGCTTGGCGTCGTCCTGGCCGATGATGTGGCGATTGAGTTCGTGGACAATTTCGCGGGGAGTCATGGACATGATAATTGGCGTTCCTCTAGCTAAAGTAAGGTTCACATACGGGCTGGCAGGCCAGCCCGGCAGACGTCTTATTCAGCGAGGTCCTGCTCCTCAATAGTGATGTTGTGGTTGGTGAACACGCAGATGTCGCCAGCGATACCCAGGGCGGTTTCGGCGATTTCGCGGGCCGACAGTTCGGTTTTCATCAGCAGGGCGCGGGCCGCTGCCTGGGCGAATGCACCGCCCGAACCCATTGCGATCAAGCCGTCTTCTGGCTCAACCACGTCACCGTTACCGGTGATGATCAAGGATGCGTCCTTGTTGGCTACGGCCAGCATGGCCTCCAGGCGGCTCAGCGAGCGGTCGGTACGCCATTCTTTGGCCAACTCGACAGCGGCGCGAACCAGATGGCCCTGGTGCTTTTCAAGCTGGCCTTCAAAACGTTCGAACAGGGTGAATGCATCAGCGGTGGCACCGGCGAAACCGGCGATGACCTGGCCGTGGTAGAGGCGACGGACTTTTTTCGCGTTGCCTTTCATTACGGTATTGCCCAGGGAAACCTGGCCGTCGCCAGCCATGACGACTTTGCCGTGGCGGCGTACTGAAACGATGGTGGTCAAGGGAGAGTCTCCACGCAGCGGGGCGAAAATGCCTGATGGGAATACATATGGGGGTTGTCGCGGATTTTTCAACAGCGGGGAGGGAATGGGGATGAACGGGGAGGCAGGATTTGGCGAGGGTGTTGTGGGAGCGGGCTTGCCCGCGATGCCGGCGCCCCGCAGTGTCAGGCTGATCGCGGTGATGCCATCGCGAGCAAGCCTGCTCCCACAGGGGGGTAGTGGAACCCCGTGGGAGCGGCTGGTATCAGCGGCGCTGTTGCAATAACAAGTTGTTGAAGCCGCCGCCCGCCAATTGCTTTTGGGCCACGGTCAACTGGTCGCGATTGCTGAACGGGCCGACCAGCACCCGGTACCAGGTTTCGTCCTTCACTGTGCCAGCTTCAACCGTAGCGGTCTGGCCCAGCAGGATGATTTGTGCCCGTACTTTTTCCGCATCCGCCTGTTTGCGGAACGAGCCCGCCTGCAGGAAGAACTTGGTCACCGGCGCTGCTTTGACAACCGGCGGCGCAGGTGGAGGGGTCAGGCCGTTCAACGCGGCCTGGGCACGCACGGTATCGATTTTCGCTGCTTCGGCCGGCGTTACCGGTGTTAGCGGCGCAGTTTGCGGTGTAGGCGGGGTCTTCTCAGGCACGGCTTCCGGCGGCACGATCACTTCAGACTCGGGCAACAAGGTATAGAAGTCGTACTTGGGCTTGGCCGGCTGGGTCGGGCTGGGCGCGGTCTTGTTGGCTTCGGCCACTTTCGTGGCTTTCTGCTGCTCCTGCTTGACCCGTTTGACGTCATCGCCCTGGCCGGGTTCGAGCTTCATCAGAAACACGATAAAGGCGCCCACGGTCAGGCCGATGGCCATCCATAGCCAGCCCGGGATCGGCTTTTTGGCGGGCGCCTGATACCGGCTGGCGCCGCGCTTGGGGGCTGGTTTTTTCTTGGCGGCCAACTTACATGCGCTCCAGGGTTTCCAGGCCCAGCAGTTCCAGGCCTTGCTTGAGGGTACGGCCTGCCAGTGCCGCCAGACGCAAGCGGCTTTGTTTCTGTGCTTCGTCCTCGGCGCTGAGGATCGGGCAGTTCTCGTAGAAGCTGGAGAACAGGCCGGCCACTTCGTACAGGTAGGTGCAGAGGGTGTGCGGCGTGCCTTTTTCGGCCACGTTGTTCAGCACTTCGCTGAACTGCGCCAGTTTGGCGGCCAGTTCCTGCTCTTGCGGGGCTTCAAGCACGATCTGGCCCTGAACTTCTTCAAAACCCTTGCCCAGTTTGCGGAACACGCCTGCAACGCGGGTGTAGGCGTACAGCAGGTAAGGCGCGGTATTGCCTTCGAAGTTGAGCATCAGGTCGAAGTTGAAGCTGTAGTCGCTGGTACGGTGCTTGGACAGGTCGGCGTATTTCACCGCGCCAATCCCGACAACTTTGGCAATGGCACGCAGCTCGTCTTCAGGCAGTTCCGGGTTTTTCTCTTTAACCAGCGTGTAGGCACGCTCTTTGGCTTCGTTGAGCAGGTCGATCAGTTTGACCGTACCGCCATCACGGGTCTTGAATGGACGGCCATCGGCGCCGTTCATGGTGCCGAAGCCCATGTGTTCCATTTCCATCGGATGGGTGATGAAGCCGGCCTTGCGAGCAACTGCGAATACTTGCTGGAAGTGCAGAGCCTGACGCTGGTCGACAAAGTACAGGGCGCGATCGGCTTTCAATACACCGCTGCGATAGCGGATGGCCGCCAGGTCAGTGGTGGCGTACAGATAGCCGCCGTCAGCCTTGACGATAATGACCGGCAGCGGCTCGCCTTCGGCGTTCTTGAATTCGTCGAGGAACACGCACTGGGCGCCGTTGCTCTCGACCAGCATACCTTTGGCCTTGAGATCGTTGACCACGTTGATCAGGTCGTCGTTGTAGGCGCTTTCGCCCATTACGTCGGCCATAGTCAGTTTTACGTTTAACTGCTCGTAGATTTTCTGGCAGTGCGACAGCGAGATGTCCTTGAACTTGGTCCACAGCGCCAGGCAGTCCGGGTCGCCAGCTTGCAGCTTGACCACCAGGCTACGGGCGCGATCGGCAAATTCAGGTGACTCGTCAAAACGTTTCTTGGCCGCGCGGTAGAAGTTTTCGAGGTCACTCAGCTCGTCGCTGGTGATCGGGTTCTCTTCCAGGTAGGCCATCAGCATGCCGAACTGGGTGCCCCAGTCGCCAACGTGGTTTTGGCGGATCACTTCGTCGCCCAAAAATTCCAGGACGCGAGCCACGCCGTCGCCAATGATGGTGGAGCGCAGGTGGCCCACATGCATCTCTTTGGCCAGGTTGGGCGCGGACATGTCGATCACGGTACGCATGGCCGGGGTGGCCTTGCGCACGCCGATTTTCGGGTCGGCCAGTGCGGTATCAAGACGCGAGGCCAGGGCCTGGGTGTTCTGGAAAAAGTTCAGGAAGCCCGGGCCGGCGATTTCGGTCTTGCTGATCTGCTCATCGGCCGGCAGGGCGGCGATGATTTTTTCAGCCAGGTCACGGGGCTTCATGCCGGCAGGCTTGGCCAGCATCATGGCGATGTTGCTGGCGAAGTCGCCGTGGGTCTTGTCACGGGCGTTTTCCACCTGAATCGCTGGCGTCAGGCCTTCAGGCAACACACCTTCTGTGACGAGTTGAGCTAGGGCTTGTTGAATAAGCTGGCGAATGGTGTCTTTCATGGTCTTCTCTTTCGACCGCAAGCGCGGTAGCGCTTCAGTGCGCAGGTGGAAAAACTGGGTATTATCCGTTGCCGGGTCGGCCTTGCCAACCTTAGCAGGCGGGTTATGGATCTGCGGTGTTCGGTTATTACTTCAAAACGCTGGGAGCGGGCTTGCTTGCGATGGCATCGCTGCGGTTTTCCAGTTGCTTCGCGTCGTCTGTATCGCGAGCAAGCCCGCTCCCACGGGTGTCATGAGGTGACTCAATAAAGGTCAACCGGGTCCACGTCCAGCGACCAGCGCACCTGGCGACCGCTGGGCATTTGCTCAAGGGCCAGCAGCCATTGGCTGAGCAAGCGGTGCAGCGGTGCGCGGGCGTTGGCTTGTAATAGTAGTTGAGCACGATAGCGTCCGGCCCTGCGCTCCATTGGCGCAGGCACGGGGCCGAGCAGCTCGATGCCGCCCAGGCTCAGCTCGCCCAGCAGGCGTTCGGCCTCGCTGCAGGCTTCATCCAGAAAACCCTCGGCTTGCCCGGGTTTGTGGGCTTCGGCACGCAGCAGCGCCAGGTGGGCGAAAGGCGGCAGCCCCGCTGCCCGGCGCTCGCTCAGGGCTTGTTCGGCGAAGGCAAAGTAACCCTGCTCGGTCAGTTGGATCAGCAGCGGGTGGTCGGCCAGATGGGTCTGGATAATTACCTTGCCCGGCTCTTCGGCACGCCCGGCACGGCCCGCGACCTGCACGATCAACTGGGCCATGCGCTCGCTGGCGCGAAAGTCGCCGGAGAACAGGCCGCCATCGGCATCCAGAATCGACACCAGCGTCACCCGGGGGAAGTGATGGCCCTTGGCGAGCATTTGCGTGCCGATAAGAATGCACGGCTGGCCTTTTTGAATTGTGGCAAACAGCTGGTTCATCGCGTCCTTGCGCGAGGTACTGTCGCGGTCGACCCGCAGCACCGGGTAGTCGGGGAAGAGAATCCCCAACCGCTCTTCGGCGCGCTCAGTCCCGGCACCTACTGGCCGCAGGTCGACTTTGCCGCACTGCGGGCAGTTGCGCGGTACGCGCTCGACATAGCCGCAGTGATGGCAGCGCAGTTCGCCGGAGCGCTGATGAACGGTCATGCGTGCATCGCAGCGCTGGCATTCCGACATCCAGCCGCAGTCATGGCACAGCAGGGTGGGCGCGAAGCCCCGACGGTTGAGGAACACCAGTACTTGCTGGCCTGCTGCGAGGGTCTGGCCGATGGCTTGCTGCATCGGCCCGGAAATCCCGCTGTCCAGTGGCCGGCTTTTTACATCCAGGCGCAGGAAACGTGGCTGTTTGGCTCCGCCCGCGCGCTCATTCAGGCGCAGCAAACCGTAGCGACCGGTGTAGGCGTTATGCAGGCTTTCCAGTGATGGCGTCGCGGAGCCGAGCACAATGGGGATGTTTTCCTGTCGGGCGCGCACCAGCGCCAGGTCGCGAGCGTGGTAGCGCAAACCTTCCTGCTGTTTATAGGAACCGTCGTGTTCTTCGTCGATGATGATCAGGCCCGGGTTTTTCATCGGGGTGAACAACGCCGAGCGGGTACCAATAATAATGTCGGCTTCGCCATCCCGTGCCGCCAGCCAGCTTTCCAGGCGCTCGCGATCGTTGACCGCCGAATGCACCAGGGCGATACGGGCATTGAAGCGCTGTTCGAAGCGGGCCAGGGTTTGCGGGCCAAGGTTGATCTCGGGGATCAGCACCAGCGCCTGCTTGCCGGCCTGCAAGGTTTCGCGGATCAACTGCAAATACACTTCGGTCTTGCCGCTGCCGGTGACCCCGGCCAGCAGGAAGGCATGGAAGTGGTCGAAGCCTGCGCGAATGGCTTCATAGGCTGCCTGCTGCTCGCTGTTGAGCGGCAGTTCGGGCTGGGCCAGCCAGTGTTCGTGGCGCTCGCTGGGCGCATGGCGGCGAATCTCGACCGTGACCAGCTCTTTGGCCAGCAGCAGGTCGAGGCTGTCCTTGCTCAGCATCAACTTGCTTAACAGTTGATGCGCCACGCCGTGGGGGTGCTGGGCCAGGGTGGCCAGGGCTTCACGCTGGCGCGGGGCGCGGGCCACGCGGGGGTCGTCCAGGCGGGCGCCGGGGGCAATCTGCCAGAACCGTTCCTGGCGGGTTTCGGCCAGTTCGCCCTGGCGCAGCAACACCGGCAGTGCCCAGCTCAAGGTATCGCCCAGGCTGTGCTGGTAATACTGCGAGGTCCACAGGCACAGCTTGAACAAGGACGCGGGCAGCGGAGGCACGGCGTCGAGCAGGGCAATAGCAGGTTTGAGCTTGTCAGCCGGCACTTCGCTGTGATCGACCACCTCGACCAGAATGCCGATCATCTCCCTTCGCCCGAACGGCACCCGCAGGCGCATGCCGGGCTGTAATTGACTGCGCAGCACGCCGGCAGGCGCCCGGTAATCAAACAGGCGGCGCAGGGGGGAAGGCAGGGCAAGGCGCAAAATGGCGTCGGGCACGCGGGGCTCTCAAGTGATGAACGGCAAAGATGGCCCGGAGCCTAGCAGACAAAGCCCTTAGGGACTAAAAGGTCGGGCGCTGAAAGATGAATGATTTGAGGTGGAGCATGCTTGGCCGCTTGCGTCAATGCAAAGGTCTGGTATTATCGGCGCCCTAATTTTACGTGCGGTATTCAACAATGGTGTTGAGTGGCGGCACGCTAGAGGAATACCCCATGAAAGCCGATATCCATCCAGCGTACGAAACAATCCTGGTAACTTGCAGCTGCGGCAACAAGTTCGAAACTCGTTCGAACCTGTGCAAGCCACTGGGCACCGACGTATGCAACGAGTGCCACCCGTTCTACACCGGTAAGCAGAAAACTCTGGACGTTGGCGGTCGTGTTGATCGCTTCAAAACTCGTTTCGGTGCTTTCGGCGCTACGAAAAAAGCCGCCGAGTAAGGCGCATGACCTTGGGCAGGCTTTTGGGTCTGGCCAGGTTATTGAAAAAGGCGTCCCTTGCGGGCGCCTTTTTTGTGCCTGCGATTTGGCTGGGCAGTGCTTGGGCCGCGCCGCTGTGCCCGGCACCGGGCGCAGTGACCTACGCCACGGTGGAGCGGGTGACCGATGGCGACACCCTGCGCCTTAAAGATGGCCGCAGCGTGCGCATGATCGGCCTCAATGCCCCGGAAATCGGTAAGCAGGGCCAGTCTGCCGAACCCTTTGCCGACGCGGCGCGCAAGCGCCTGCAAACGCTGGTGGCGCAGAGCAATGGTCGTGTCGGGTTGCTGGCGGGCAAACAGTCCAGGGACCGTTATGGCCGCACGCTGGCCCATGTGTTTGGTGCCGATGGCAGCAACCTTGAGGCCCGCTTGCTGGCTGAAGGCCTGGGGTATCAGGTGGCAATCGCGCCGAATGTGGCGCTGCTTGGCTGTCAGCAGGCTGCTGAGCGCAGTGCGCGCAAGGCTCGCCTGGGGCTTTGGCGACAGTCGCCGGTGCTGGCGCCACAACAGATACGCCGCTCGGGTTTTGCCCTGGTGGGGGATAAGGTCAGTCAGGTCCGGCGCAATCAGGGCGGGCTTTGGATCGATCTGCAGGGCGGCCTGGTTCTGCATATTGGTCCCAGGCAACTGGCCAGCTTCAACCAAAAGCAACTTGCCAGTCTGCAAGGCGCCAAAATCGAGGCCAGAGGCTGGGTGCTGGACCGTTCCCGGCGCGCAGGCGCGAAGGCAGGGCAGGCGCGCTGGATGTTGCCTTTGACTCATCCGGGGATGCTGAAAGTCATTGCGCGCTAAAAATTGTAGACAATTTTAAATGTAGATTGTGGACACTCTAGCCCTTGTGGGGCGCGGCTCTTGGGCCAAAGTCGTAAGGTAAAGGCCTTGACACTGCTGACTGGTCAGTCTTGTCGGGACTTTGCGACACGCGTATGCTCGGCGATTCGTCTGTCCAACAGCAAAAAAAGCGGAATGCCCACATGTCTGATTTGAAAACTGCCGCTCTCGAATACCATGCCCAGCCACGTCCAGGCAAACTGAGTGTCGAGCTTACCAAACCTACCGCTACTGCCCGCGATCTAGCGCTGGCATACAGCCCGGGTGTAGCCGAACCAGTGCGCGAAATCGCCCGCGACCCTGAACTGGCCTACAAGTACACCGGCAAGGGCAACCTGGTAGCCGTGATCTCTGATGGCACCGCTATTCTGGGCCTGGGTAACCTCGGCCCATTGGCCTCCAAACCTGTTATGGAAGGCAAGGGCGTGTTGTTCAAGCGCTTTGCCGGTATCGATGTATTCGACATCGAAGTTGATTCCGAGAGCCCACAGGCTTTCATCGACACCGTAAAACGCATCTCCATCACCTTCGGCGGCATCAACCTCGAAGACATCAAGGCACCCGAGTGCTTTGAGATCGAACGTGCTCTGATCGAGCAGTGCGATATCCCTGTATTCCACGATGACCAGCACGGCACCGCTATCGTGACCGCGGCCGGCATGATCAACGCCCTGGAAATCGCTGGCAAAACCCTGGCTGACGCCAAGATCGTTTGCCTGGGCGCCGGTGCTGCCGCCATCTCCTGCATGAAATTGCTGGTGAGCATGGGCGCAACCATCGAAAACATCTACATGATCGACCGCACCGGTGTGATCCACTCCGGCCGTGACGACCTGAACCAGTACAAGTCGGCATTCGCCCACGCCACCGAGAAGCGCACCCTGGCTGACGCTATGGACGGCGCAGACGTGTTTGTCGGCCTGTCGGGTCCAAACCTGCTGAGCGCTGAAGACCTGCTGCGCATGGCGCCTAACCCGATCGTGTTCGCGTGCTCGAACCCGGACCCGGAAATCTCCCCGGAACTGGCTCACGCCACCCGTAACGACGTGATCATGGCCACTGGCCGTTCGGACTACCCGAACCAGGTCAACAACGTACTGGGCTTCCCGTTCATCTTCCGTGGTGCCCTGGACGTTCGCGCCAAGCGCATCAACGAAGAAATGAAGATCGCTGCAGCCAACGCACTGCGTGAACTGGCCAAGCTGCCAGTGCCACAGGAAGTGTGTGACGCTTACGGCGGCATCAAGCTGGAATTCGGTCGTGAATACATCATCCCGAAACCAATGGATGCACGCCTGATCACCCTGATCTCCGATGCAGTGGCCAAGGCTGCCATCGAGACCGGTGTGGCAACCCTGCCGTACCCGAAAAACTACCCGCTCAAAAGCGTGGATGACGTCTTCAACGGCTAAGTCCGTATAGCGTCACACTAAAACCCCGATGCTGTTGAGGCATCGGGGTTTTTGCTTTTCTGGCAGTGAACCTGAAATCAAGATAAGTCCATTAGCGTAATAGGAATCGTCCTACATTTATTCGGTCAGCCATCCGTTAGCTTCAGTCCTTTGTCCTGGGGGAGACTTTGTTCAGAAGTGTGCCCTCTTTATTTAGGAAGCATGGATGTTCAAACCCTGGCGCCCACACCCTTGTCGCGACACCCGCTTTCAACTGATTGATGAGCATGGCGCAGGCGCGCCCTATGCAGGGTTGGCCTATGAGCTGGTCGACCGGTACGGGCAAGTACACCACGGCTATCTGGATGCCAACGGGGCAGGCAAGGCTGGCAAGCAGATTGCCGAGCCTGTTGCCATTAGGTTTACGCAGGCCCACGACCGCAGTCGTGCAGTGTATTCGCGGTTGATGGACCGCCCGCATTACCCGCTTCACATCACCGAACTTCAGGTCAGGGCCGAACAGACCCGCTGGCTCAACACGGCCGGCGAACGCTCGCAGACCAGGCCGGCATCTGTCGACACTGATGCCGACTACTTTCAGGTTGAAGTCCGGCATCTGGTTGAGCATGTTTCGCACTTGCCCCCTGTGGTCGATAGCGCGTACCTGCCGCGCTGCTGGGCGCCAGGCGTCACCCTGGCCTGTGGCCGTTTAACCGTGCTGGAGGTTCGCCCTTTGCGAGCCTTGTGCCCGTTGCTGTCAACCGACTCGCAGTTCTGTGCGCTTAACCTCTACCAATTGGCGTTGATGGCCACGTTGAGTGATTGCCCCTTTGGTGATTCAAAAGGCAGGCCGCGTAGCTGGGGCTTCGATGAGGAGCGGAGCATGGGGGACTGGCAGGTCAGCCCCGAGCAGGCAAAATCGTATTACCCCTTGTATGACAATGTGGCGTATTCAAGGCGTCTGGAAATTGTGCCCTTCGACCCTGTGCTGTACCCGGCCAATGACCCGCATTCGCAAGCGGCTCAGGAGACTGCGGCCACGGTCCATTTCCGGGATGACATACGCTTGGGGCCAGCAGGCCCTGATGTCCAGGCCTTCGTCACCCATAACCATGACCTTATGCTGGTTGTTGTGCGCGGCACCTGTGCATGGTCGGACTTCGTACGCGATGTTGATGCGCTGCAAGTGCCGTTTGCAGAAGGCGAGGGCAAGGTGCATCGCGGCTTTTACGACGCGGCCAGGCAGGCGTGTACGCTGGTTGAGGCCTATATGGATAAATTCCATGCCGGGCAGCCAGTGCTGATTTGTGGCCATAGCCTGGGCGGTGCCGTTGCCTTGATCCTGGCGCAAATGCTGCGCCTGCGGCGCTCGTGCGAAGTGCAGCTGTATTCCTACGGCGCACCGCGGGCAGCCGACGCGACGTTTGTCAGCGCCGCCCGGGGGCTGGTGCATCAGCGTATGGTCAACCATAACGACCCGGTGCCCAGTGTGCCGGGGAGCTGGATGAGCACGCGGCTGTCTATTTACGGTGCCGGGGCGCTGATGACGTTTACTGGCGTGCCTGCAGGGTTTGGCGTGTTTGTGGCCGGCCTGAGCCGTTTGCTCGGTGAGCCGTACCAGCACCACGGCACCTTGCGTCACTTCATGCCTGTAGAGTTTGCTCAAGGCCAGGTGTCCCATGTGCTGTGGCAGCCGTTAAGCGATACCGTCACCCAGCATGCCTTGAGCCAGGCGGTGCTTGAACAAAAAAGCGCGCTGCCAGAGGTTGACGGGCTTCTTGAGCAACGGGTCGAGATTGGCCAGCAGTTTATGCTCGACAGTTATATCCCCAGCTGTTGGGCGGTCTTGCGCCGCAGCCAGCAAGCACAGCAGGCCCGGCGCTCGCTGGTGACAGAACGCGAAGTGCTGTTTGTGGATCAGGCCCTTGAGCATCTGGCGCAACAGCTACGGGTTAAATACCGTGAGGAAATGGCGCGTACGCGCAGCAGCTTTGAGGCGCAGGTGCACACCATGAACCTGCTGATGCGCGAGATGGGCAATGTCCATCAGACCCGCAAGCAGTTGTACACGCTCAGATTTAAAGTGCCCAGCCAGGCGGATGTGTTTGGCCGGTTTGCGCTGCATCCCGAGGCCCTGGCGCAAAGCCTGGTGCGCTGGGAGGCTCACAGCGAAAGTACGCGTATTGACCCGTTGGCCCTGGCGCCTGTTGATGAGTTGCTCGAAGACAGGTTGCCCCAGGGGCATATGCTTGCTTGAGGTGGCAAGCGGCAAGCTTTTAAGGGCTTGCCGCTCTGTTTATCAGAACAGATCTATTGGAGCTCCATCATCCGCCGGCAGCGGACTGCCCGGTGCCGGGTTGTTGCCCAGTTCACTGTTGGTCGGCGGTGTGTCTTCGCTCTTGAACAGTTCAAAGTAGGCGCCCGGGGTGCCTGGCGAGGCAATACGCCCGCTCGACGGGTCGATGCGCAAGCTGAGGATGCCTTCGGGCTCTGGCTGCGTGTGGGCAGGCTTGCCCTTGAGCGCGCCACCCATGTAAGTCATCCAGATCGGCAAGGCGACGGTGCCCCCGTATTCGCGACGGCCCAGGCTCTCGGGCTGGTCGAAACCGGTCCACACAGTGGTGACGTAATCGGCGTTGTAACCGGAGAACCAGGCATCCTTGGATTCGTTGGTGGTACCGGTTTTACCCGCCAGGTCTGTGCGGCCCAGCGCCAGGGCGCGGCGGCCGGTGCCGAGCTTGATCACGTCCTGCAGCATGCTGGTGAGGATGTAAGTGGTGCGCCCGTCGACAATCCGTTCGGCTACCGCTTGTGTTTCCACTGTTGGCAGGCCGGGAGCGGCATTGATGGTGTCGACGGTCAGCGCTGCAGCTTCGGGCGGTACGTCCTTGCTGGCGTCTTTGGGCACGCTTGGCGGGTTGGCCACAAACAGGGTCTCGCCGTTGCGGCTTTCGATCTTGTCGATCAGGTACGGCGTGATCTTGTAGCCACCGTTGGCGAATGTGCTCCAGCCAGTGGCGATCTCCATTGGCGTCAGGGTTGCAGTCCCCAGCGCCAGCGACAGGTTGCGCGGCAAGTCCTGTTTGTTGAAGCCGAACTTGCTGATGTAGTCGACGGTGCGGTCCACGCCCAGGCTTTGCAGCAGGCGGATCGAGACCAGGTTGCGCGATTTGTACAGTGCTTCACGCACGCGGATCGGGCCGAGGAAGGTGTTGGTGTCGTTCTTCGGGCGCCAGACCTTGTCCAGGTATTCATCGACAAACACGATCGGTGCGTCGTTGACCAGGGTGGCGGCGGTGTAGCCGTTATCCAGGGCGGCGCTGTAAATGAACGGCTTGAAGCTCGAACCTGGTTGACGCTTGGCCTGCATCGCCCGGTTGTAGTTGCTTTGCTCGAAGGCGAAGCCGCCCACCAGTGCGCGAATGGCGCCGTTATCCGGGTCCAGCGATACCAGCGCGCCTTGTACGGTAGGCACCTGGCTGAATTTGTAGCTGCCGTCGGCCTGGGGTTGAACGCGAATCAGGTCACCGACCTGAGCCACATCCGAAGGCTGCTTGGGCATCGGCCCCATGCTGTTGGTATTGAGGAACTTGCGCGCCCATTTCATGGTGTTCCATGAGACGTGGGCTTCACCGGTGCGGGTCAGTACTTGGATGCCGTCCTTGTCGACCTGGGTCACGATGGCCGGCTCAAGGCCGCTGATCGGGCGCTGCTTGGCCAGTTCCTGGGTCCATGCGGCCAGGGTCTTGCCCGGCAGGCGCGATTCGGGGCCGCGGTAGCCGTGGCGCTGGTCATAGGCAATCAGGCCTTCATGCACGGCTGTGTTGGCCAGTTCCTGAAGGTCGCTTGGCACCGTGGTGGTTACGCGGAAACCTTCGGTGTAGGCGTCGCTGCCATAGCGACCGACCATTTCGGCACGGGCCATTTCAGCGATATAGGGCGCGCTCACTTCCGGGGTTGGCACATGGTAGCTGGCGTTTACCGGCTCGGCGATGGCCGCTTCATAGCTGGCCTGATCGATTTTACCCAGCTTGTACATGCGCCCCAGGATCCAGTCGCGGCGCTCTTTGCTGCGCACCGGGTTGGCCAGCGGGTTAAACCGCGAAGGGGCCTTGGGCAGGCCGGCGATCATCGCCATTTGCGCCAGGCTCAGGTCACGGATCGACTTGCCGTAGTAAACCTGGGCCGCGGATTCGATACCGTAGGCGCGGTTGCCCAGGTAAATCTTGTTGACGTACAGCTCAAGGATCTCGTCCTTGGTCAGCTCGCGTTCGATTTCCAGGGCCAGCAGGATTTCGTTGGTCTTGCGCGAAAAGCTGCGCTCGCTGGAGAGGAAATAGTTCTTCGCCACCTGCATGGTGATGGTGCTGCCACCTGATTGTATGTGTCCGCTTTTTACCAACTGCGTGGCGGCACGCATCAGGCTGCTGGGGTCTACCCCGTAGTGATTGGCGAAATTGTCATCTTCTGCAGAAAGCAGGGCGTTGATGAAATTGGGCGGAATGTCGGCGAACTTGATCGGTGAGCGGCGCATTTCGCCAAACTCTGCGATCAACTTTCCGTCGCTGGTGTAGACCCGCAAAGGAATCTGCAACTGGATGCTTCTCAACGACTCTACGGACGGCAAGCCAGGACTAAGATAGAGAAACGCGCCGCTCAACACGAGCAATAGCCCGCAGAACACGGCAACGAAAGACCACCCGAAAAACTTCAGCAGACGAATCAAGGCTTTTGGATTTCCAGATCAAGAAATGGGTTTGCACGTCAGGGTAGTGCGCAGTTGCGCCGGGTCGACGATACGGAAAAAACGCCCGGCATTATAAGCATTTTTCGCTCATGAACGTCATGAGCCGCATGTCAGAACAGGTTTTGCACGGATCTCATTTTTTACCCTCCGTAAGTGACGGATTGCATTAGGGAAAACAAAGGTGCCCGGATTATTTGCTCAAGCACGCCAGTGCTGCATCGGCGTAGATATCAGCCAGCAAGCGATCAAAATCGTCGAGCTGAGCCGTTCACAGGGCCGGTTCAAGCTCCAGGGCTATGCAATGGAGCCCTTGCCAGCCGGGCTTATGGATGATCTGACCGGCGCCGAAGCCAAAAGTGTCGTGCCAGTGCTTGTCAGGGTGCTGGAACAGGCAGCAGTGATGGCCCGTGATGCCATTATCGCGGTGCCTGACGGGCAGGTTATCTGCAAAACCCTGGAGGTGGAGGCAGGCTTGAGCGAGGTCGAGCTTGAGCTGCATGTGCGCCTTGAGGCAGAGCAGCACATCCCTTGTGCGCTGGATGACATGGCGCTGGATTTCGAGGTGCTGGAGCACTTGTCGAGCCAGCCCGGGCGGGTCAACGTACTGATGGGCGCATGTCGCCAGGAGGCGCTGGAGTGGCACCGTTCGGTCTTGACCGGTGCCGGACTGATCCCGCGCGTGGTCGCTGTGCAGAGCCATGCCCTGGGGCGGGGCGTTGGCGCCATGACCGCAGGCCTGGCCCGGGACGTAGCCGTGGCGGTGGTCGACGGTGCAGCCCGTGCGGGCGTATTGAGTATTGTGCAGCAGGGGCGGGTCATCTACTCCCGGGAGCTGGCAGGGGCGCATGCCTTCGAAGTCACACTGGTTGAGCATCTGCAGCACGAACTTGAGCTGTTTGGGCCTGTGGGCCTGATCGTATTGGCCGGCGAGGCGGCCGTGGTTCCGGGGCTGGCACGGCGGGTCGAGTCTCGCCTGGGTACGCCAACCCGCATCGCCAACCCGTTTATACAGATGGACCATACCCCCACACTTACCCCTGAAGCCTTGCTTTGCGATGCACCGCTGTTGTTGACTGCCTGCGGCCTGGCCTTGAGGGGGTTCGATTAATGGCGAGAATCAATTTGTTGCCCTGGCGCGCGTTGTTGCGTGAACAGCGGCGCAGGCGTTTTTTGGTGGTGCTGGGGGTTTTGTCTGTATTGGCCGTGGCGGGGCTGTTTGCTGCCGATCACTTTATTGACACGTTGGTAGAACGCCAGCTGGAGCGCAATGATCTGATCCGCAGTGCCACGTTCCAGCTCGATGGCCGTGCGCAGCAGATCGACCAGTTGAAGGTGCGCCGGGAGCAATTGCTTGAGCGCATGCAAACAATAGGGGCGCTGCAGGCCAGCCGCTCGAGCAGCGGGATCATTCTGGAACAATTGGCGCGCAGCTTGCCGGAGGGGGTGTATTTCACCGACGTAAAAATGACCGAGGGCACCATCGTCATCACGGGGGTTGCCCAGACCAACACCCTTGTCGCCCAGCTGATGCGCAATCTCGATGCTTCGCACTGGCTGGAAACACCGCAACTCAATGACGTCAAGGCAGACCCTGCCCAGGCGGGGGGGCAGGAACGACTGTTCCAGATGACCGTGCGTGAAGCCCGGCATGCCCCTGCCGGGGGCGCGCTGTGATGCCTGCGCATTGGCTCGACAGCCTGCGCAGTATCGACCTGCGGGAACTGGACCCCGCCAACGCGGGAACCTGGTCGCCAGCGCGCAAGGCAAGCGTGGCCCTGGCGTGGCTGGGCCTGCTGCTGATATCGGGCTATGCACTGCTGCTTCAAGTGTCGGTGGCACGCTTGCACCAGCTGCATGAGGCACAAGCCACGCTGAAGGCGACGTTTGAGTCCAGGGCCGCACAGGTGGCCGGCCTGGAGGCCTATGAGCTGCAAGTACACAGGCTGCAAGCCGGGTTCGACGGGTTGCACGCTCAGTTGCCCGCTCAGGCACAAGTACCCGAATTGCTGGATGAGGTTTCGCGGTTGGGCCAGGGCAATGGTCTGCTGGTCGAGCACATTCAGTGGCTCCCCGAAGTCCTGCAAACGTTCTATGCCGAGCTGCCACTGCACATGACCCTTGTGGGTGGCTATCACGAGCTTGGGCTTTTCGTCAGTGCCTTGGCCAGCCTGCCGCGCATTGTCACCGTGCATGACCTCAGCCTTGCGCCGAGCAGCGGTACAGGCGACGGTCAGCTGCGCATGACGCTGCTGGCAAGAGCCTACCGCAGCCATGACCAGGGGCTGACCCCGTGAGTGTGGGTTGGCGGGTGTTTGGCGCCGGATTGCTGGCAGGCCTGGCGGGGTGCGACAGCTCCCAGAGTGCCGCCGAGCTGCACCGCTATTTGCAGGACACGCCGGGGCATGCCAGCGCAACCATTGAGCCGCTCCCCATGATCACGGCTGCGCCTGCGTTTACCTACGATGCAATGGCTTTGCGCAATCCGTTCCAGGCCATCGCGGGGCAAGGGGGCGGCAGTTGGCAGGTCAGCCTGGCTGGCGATGAGCTTGATGCGGACCGGCCCCGGCAGCTTCTGGAAGGCTTTGATCTGGAGCAGTTTGAAATGGTTGGCGTGCTGTCCAGTGAGTCGCAGGCCAGCGCCTTGCTGCGGGTCAATGGGGGTATTCACCGCGTGAAAGTGGGCGATTACCTGGGGCGCAACAATGGTCAGATTGCCTTGATCCAGGCGCAGCAGATTGAAGTATTTGAACTGATTCCCGATGGTCGGGGCGGCTGGCTGGAAAGGTCCCTGACGATCCCTTTAAAACAACAGTCTTAACGGATAAACACATGAAAAGGATTTCACCGGTCTGCGTACTGGCGCTATGGAGTGCGCTGAATTCGCAGGCAACACTGGCGGCCGTGCAGGCCGCGCCTTCATCCGTCGCGAGCTATGTGGGCGAACCCATGTCCCTGAACGTGCAGAACCTTGAAGTACGCACGGTGCTGCAATCGCTGGCGGATTTTAACGGGTTCAACCTGATGGTCAGCGACACCGTGAAAGGCAGTATCACCCTCAGTTTGCAGGACGTGCCCTGGGATCAGGCGCTGGCTCTGGTGCTTGGCAGCAAGGGCCTGGGCAAGCGCCTTGAGGGTAATGTGCTGTGGGTCGCGCCCCTGGACGAGATCGCCGCCCGCGAGCGGCCAGAGCCTGCGCCTTTGCGTCGGGAGCTGGTGCAGGTCAATTACGCCAGGGCGGCAGATATTGTCATGCTGTTTCAGTCAGTGACCGGCGGTCAGGCCGGTCTCGAGGGGCAGGGCACGATCACGGTGGACGAGCGCACCAATAACATCATTGCCTTCGAATCCAGTGAACGGCTGGATGAGCTGCGGCGCATCGTGGCCCAACTGGACGTGCCGGTGCGCCAGGTGATGATTGAGGCCTGGATTGTCGAGGCGGGAGTGGACTTCGAAAAAAGCCTGGGTGTTCGCTGGGGTGGGGCGTCAAGCAACAGCGGCCTGTGGAGTGCCAGCGGCATCACCCAGCCACTGGAGTCAGGGGCTGCGCCCGGCAACGCCAGCGCGCCTTTTGTCGACCTGGGGGTTTCGCGCAACTCATCGGGGTTGGGCATCGCCTTTGTGACCAACAATGTGCTGCTGGACCTGGAGCTGACGGCCATGGAAAAAACCGGTAATGGCGAAATTATCTCGCAGCCCAAAGTGGTTACCGCAGACAAGGAAACCGCCAAAATCCTCAAAGGCACGCAAATTCCCTATCAACAGGCCAGCAAAACCGGCGCTACATCGGTTTCGTTCAAGGAGGCCTCGCTGTCGCTGGAGGTGACGCCGCAAATCACCCCGGACAACAGCGTCATCATGGCCGTCGTGGTGACCAAGGATGAGCCTGATTACATGAGCCGGTTGCAGGATGTACCGCCCATCAAGAAGAACGAGGTCAGGGCCAAGGTGTTGGTCAAGGATGGTGAAACCATCGTGATTGGGGGGTGTTCTCAAAAACTCAAAGCAAAGTGGTAGATAAAGTGCCATTTTTGGGCGATCTGCCGTATGTTGGCCGACTTTTCCATAGAGACGTTGTCCTGGAAAAAAAATCCGAACTGCTGGTGTTCCTGACTCCGCGTATCATGAACAACCAGGCGATTGCTGTGAGTCATTGATTCTGTGCGAAATTTGATTCTTGTTGGGCCAATGGGGGCTGGAAAAAGCACCATCGGACGTTTGCTGGCCAAAGAGCTGCACCTGCCGTTCAAAGATTCCGATAAGGAAATTGAAGTGCGCACGGGTGCCAATATCCCGTGGATCTTCGATAAAGAAGGCGAGCCGGGCTTTCGCGATCGTGAAACAGCCATGATTGTCGAGCTGTGCCATGAGAACGGCATTGTTCTGGCCACCGGTGGTGGCGCGGTCATGCGCCCGGAAAATCGGCAGGCGCTGCGCAATGGCGGGCGTGTGGTGTATTTGCACGCCTCCATCGAACAGCAGGTGGCGCGTACCTCCCGTGACCGCAACCGGCCATTGCTGCGCAATGCCAACCCGGAAAAAATCCTGCGCGACCTGTTGGCCGTGCGCGACCCGCTTTATCGGGAAATCGCCGACCTGGTGGTTGAAACCGATGAACGGCCACCGCGCATGGTGGTGCTCGACATTCTTGAGCGTCTGGCCCAGCTGCCTCCCCGCTAGCACCTGGCGAGGCGAGGGGCGGCGAAGCGCTCGCAAGACCATTAAAGTGCGATACGAAATGCGCTATTCTCGGCGCCGAGCATGCCTTTTTACGGCGTGCCATCACTTGATAATTGCGAAGCAGGGCGCTGGCGCCGTGCTTCAACGCGGGGTTTCATGCAGACAGTGAAGGTTGATCTAGGCGAGCGTAGCTACCCGATTCATATTGGCGAAGGTTTGTTGGATCAGCCGCAGTTGCTGGCTCCGCACATCGCCGGTCGCCAGGTGGCAATTGTGACCAACACCACGGTCGCGCCACTCTATCTTGAACGCTTGACCCGTAGCCTTGCGCAGTTCTCGGTATTGCCGATCATCCTGCCCGATGGCGAGTCGTTCAAAAACTGGGAAACCCTGCAGCTGATTTTCGATGGCCTGCTCACTGCCCGTCATGACCGACGCACTACCGTGATTGCCTTGGGCGGCGGCGTTGTCGGCGATATGGCCGGTTTTGCAGCGGCTTGTTACCAGCGTGGTGTCGACTTTATCCAGGTGCCGACCACTTTGCTGTCCCAGGTCGATTCGTCGGTGGGCGGCAAAACCGGCATCAACCATCCGCTGGGCAAGAACATGATCGGTGCGTTCTACCAGCCCAACCTGGTGCTGATCGACACCCAGACCCTCAACACCCTGCCGGCCCGCGAACTGTCCGCAGGGCTGGCTGAAGTCATCAAGTACGGCCTGATTTGCGACGAGCCGTTCCTGACCTGGCTAGAAGACAACATGGATGCCTTGCGTTCTCTGGACCAGGCTGCCCTGACGGCCGCGATCCAGCGTTCGTGTGCGGCCAAGGCCGAAGTGGTCGGCGCCGATGAGCGCGAGTCGGGCGTGCGTGCCACGCTCAACCTGGGGCATACCTTTGGCCATGCCATCGAGACCCATATGGGCTATGGCGTGTGGCTGCATGGTGAGGCCGTCGCTGCGGGCACCGTGATGGCGCTGGAAATGTCCGCCCGTCTGGGCTGGATCAGCCATGCGGAGCGTGATCGCGGCATCCGTATTTTTCAGCGCGCCGGCCTGCCAGTAGTGCCGCCCAGCGAAATGACCCCGGCCGACTTCATGCAACACATGGCAGTAGATAAAAAAGTGATCGACGGTCGTATGCGGCTGGTGCTGTTGCGCCGCATGGGCGAAGCCACAGTGACTGACGATTATCCACAAGAGGTTCTACAAGCCACGCTGGGTGCGGATTACCGCGCGCTGGCTCAGCTTAAAGGTTAATAAGATCCCGATGACTAGTTTGCATGCCGACGAGGCGTTCCTCGGTCACTTCCAGCTCAACCACGACCCCTTTGCCCCACGGGTTCCGGGTTTCAAGTTTTTCCCGGCCCAGCGCAAGCCGGTGCTGGGGCAGTTGCATCACCTTGCCCGCTACAGCCAGCTGCTGCTGGTGGTCACGGGGCCTGAGGGCAGCGGTAAAACCTTGCTGCGCCAGGCATTGGTGGCGAGCACCAACAAGCAGTCGGTGCAAAGTGTGGTGGTTTCGGCGCGCGGGGCCGGCAATGCTGCTGGCATCCTGCAGCAAGTGGCGCAAACCCTGAACGTTGCCCGTGCAGATGTAGGCTCCATCCTGGCGCAAGTGGTGCAACTGGCTCTGACCGGGCAGGAAGTCTACCTGCTGGTCGATGATGCCGAGCAGCTCGACGAGTCTGCGCTGCAAGCCTTGCTGGCGCTGGCTGCAGGCACGCCGGAAGGCCGTCCGCATGTGTTCCTGTTCGGTGAGCCGTCGATGATTGCCGGTCTTGAGGAACTGAGCGCTGATGAAGAGCGCTTCCATGTCATCGACCTGCAGCCCTATGACCTCGAGGAAACCCGCGAGTACCTGGCCCAGCGTCTTGAAGGTGCCGGGCGCGGGATCGAACTCTTTAGCGCGCAGCAGATCTCAGATATACACGAGAGCTCCGAAGGCTGGCCCGGGATTATCAACCAGGTCGCCCGCGATGCAATGATCGAAGCCATGATTGCCAGCCGCTCAGCGGTCAAGCGTCCAAGTATGGGGTTCAAGATGCCGAAGAAACACGTATTGGCCATTGGTGCAGTAGTGGTAGTGGCCGTCGCTGCTGCCGTTCTGATTCCGGGTCGCAGCAAGGCGCCAACGGCGCCGGGTACTGAACAGACACAATTGGGTCAGGCCGCGCCGAACAGCGGTGCCCAGCCGTCGGTTGATTTCGCCGGCTCTTCGCAGCCGATGCCGTTGCCGCTGGTTGGGCAATCGCAGCCGGTCATGCGTGGCCCGCTGGCTGAAGCCGCCGGTGGTATCGCTGAGGGCGACGACGGCGGTGTGCCTGCGGTCGACGGCGGTGTTGCTTCGCCACCGACCGTCACCACCACTGCGCCACCGGTCGGCGTACCTGCCGGCCCGGCGCCTGTAGCCACGCCGCGCCCGACACCGGCGCCGACCGTAGCTACGGCCAAACCTGCTCCAGCACCAGTTGCCAAGCCTGCTCCAGCCCCGGCAGCCAAGCCTGTGGCCAAGCCGGCCGAGAAACCGGTCACCCTGGCCAAGGCCGCACCGGGTGGCAGTTGGTACAGCAGCCAGCCTGCCAACAACTATGTCGTGCAGATCGTCGGCACCAGCTCTGAAGCGTCTGCGCAAAATGTCGCCAAAGAACTGGGCGGCGACGCTCGTTACTTCAAGAAAACCTTGAATGGCAAGCCGTTGTACGTCGTCACCTATGGCAACTTCCCAAGCCATGCTGCGGCCACTGCAGCAATCAAGAACTTGCCAGCGAAGACGCAGGCTGGTAAACCTTGGCCTCGCACTGTCGCCAGCGTCCAAAAAGAGCTGGCTACAGCTCGCTGATGATCCGGCGACCTTACCCAGGTCGCCGTTCTAGCACATCAAATCCCTGCTTGTGCATACGTGCTTTCCAAGACGTGTGCCTTGTGGTGTCTGCGCCGCGCTGCAGTCGACATCAAAAATGTTTTGACTAGCACGAGCAATCGCTTTAAACCTTTCATAAATGCGACACGAACTTACGGTTAATCGCCGCTAAATTTGTGGGTCTTTATGACGGTGTGTAGAATGACCACCCTTTTGCCCCTGCCAAGCTGGCGTACGTTCAGCGCGGGAAGCAAGTGGTTGAATTAAAAGAAATTTGCCCCTTTTTGGGGCAGCCTGGTGAGAAAGTGTCTATGAAAGCAGGTCTGTACCACCCCGATGAATTCAAGGATAACTGTGGTTTCGGCCTGATTGCCCATATGCAGGGCGAGCCCAGTCATACTCTTCTGCAAACCGCCATTGAAGCCCTGACCTGCATGACCCACCGCGGTGGGATCAACGCAGACGGCAAGACCGGTGACGGTTGTGGCCTGCTGATTCAAAAGCCTGACCTGTTCCTGCGTGCAACCGCCAAGGAACAGTTCGGTACCGATTTGCCCAAGCAATACGCGGTCGGCATGGTGTTTTTCAACCAGGACCCGATCAAGGCCGAAGCGGCCCGCAGCAACATGAATCGCGAAATCCTCGCCGCCGGCCTGCAACTGGTGGGCTGGCGCAAGGTGCCGATCGATACCAGCGTGCTGGGTCGCCTGGCGCTGGAGCGTTTGCCGCAGATCGAGCAAGTGTTTATCGCCGGTGACGGCCTGAGCGATCAGGACATGGCGATCAAGTTGTTCAGCGCCCGCCGCCGCTCGTCGGTGAGCAACGCCGCTGACAGCGATCACTACATCTGCAGCTTTTCCCACAAGACCATCATTTATAAAGGCCTGATGATGCCGGCGGACCTCACCGCCTTCTATCCGGACCTGAGTGATGAGCGCCTGCAAACCGCGATCTGCGTGTTCCACCAGCGCTTCTCGACCAATACCCTGCCGAAATGGCCGCTGGCCCAGCCATTTCGCTTTCTCGCCCACAACGGCGAGATCAACACCATTACCGGCAACCGCAACTGGGCCCAGGCCCGTCGTACCAAGTTTGCCAACGATCTGATCGGCGACCTCGACGAACTCGGCCCGCTGGTCAACCGCGTGGGTTCCGACTCCTCCAGCATGGACAACATGCTCGAGCTGATGGTCACCGGTGGCATCGACCTGTTCCGTGGCGTGCGCATGCTGATTCCACCGGCATGGCAAAACGTTGAAACAATGGACCCCGACCTGCGGGCGTTCTATGAGTACAACTCCATGCACATGGAGCCGTGGGACGGCCCGGCGGGCGTGGTCATGACCGACGGTCGCTACGCGGTCTGCCTGCTCGACCGCAACGGCCTGCGCCCGGCGCGCTGGGTCACGACCACCAACGGCTATATCACCATTGCCTCGGAAATCGGCGTATGGGACTACAAGCCTGAGGACGTGATCGCCAAAGGCCGTGTCGGCCCGGGTCAGATCCTGGCCGTGGACACCGAAACCGGCCAGGTGCTGGACACCGACTCCATCGACAACCGCCTCAAGTCGCGCCATCCGTACAAACAGTGGCTGCGCAAGAATGCCCTGCGCATTCAGGCGACGATGGAAGACAACGACCACGGTTCGGCGTTTTACGACGTCGATCAGCTCAAGCAATACATGAAGATGTACCAGGTCACGTTCGAAGAGCGCGACCAGGTGCTGCGCCCGTTGGGCGAGCAAGGCTACGAAGCCGTAGGTTCGATGGGTGATGACACGCCAATGGCCGTGCTGTCGCAACGTGTTCGCACGCCATACGACTACTTCCGCCAGCAGTTCGCGCAGGTCACCAACCCGCCGATCGACCCGCTGCGTGAAGCCATCGTCATGTCCCTGGAAATCTGCCTCGGTGCCGAGCGCAACATCTTCCAGGAATCCCCTGAGCACGCTTCCCGTGTGATCCTCAGTTCGCCGGTGATTTCGCCTGCCAAGTGGCGTTCGCTGATGAACCTCGACCTGCCGGGCTTTGAGCGTCAGATCATCGACCTCAACTACGACGAGAGCGTCGGCCTGGAGGCGGCCGTGCGCAATATCGCCGATCAGGCCGAAGAAGCCGCACGCGCCGGTCGCACCCAGATCGTGCTGAGCGACCGTCATATCGCGCCGGGCAAGTTGCCGGTTCACGCCTCGTTGGCTGTGGGCGCCGTGCATCACCGCCTGACCGAAAAAGGCCTGCGTTGCGACAGCAACATCCTGGTCGAAACCGCGACTGCCCGTGACCCGCATCACTTTGCGGTGCTGATCGGCTTCGGTGCCTCGGCGGTCTACCCGTTCCTGGCCTACGAAGTGCTGGGCGACCTGATCCGTACCGGTGAAGTACTGGGCGACCTCTATGAGGTGTTCAAGAACTACCGCAAAGGCATCACCAAGGGCCTGCTCAAGATCCTCTCGAAAATGGGTATCTCGACCATCGCTTCGTACCGTGGTGCGCAGCTGTTCGAAGCCATCGGCTTGTCCGAAGAAATTTGTGAACTGAGCTTCCGTGGCGTGCCAAGCCGCATCAAGGGCGCGCGTTTCGTCGACCTTGAAGCCGAGCAAAAGCTGCTGGCAGCCGAAGCCTGGAGTGCGCGCAAGCCGATTCAGCAAGGCGGCCTGCTCAAGTACGTACACGGTGGCGAGTATCACGCCTACAACCCGGATGTAGTGGCCACCCTGCAAGCCGCCGTGCAACAGGGCGACTACAGCAAGTTCAAGGAATACACCGCGCTGGTGGACAAGCGCCCGGTATCGATGATCCGCGACCTGTTCAAGGTCAAGACCCTCGACACGCCGCTGTCGATCGACGATATCGAACCGCTGGACTCGATCCTCAAGCGTTTTGACTCGGCCGGTATTTCCCTGGGTGCCTTGTCGCCCGAGGCTCACGAAGCCCTGGCCGAAGCCATGAACCGCTTGGGCGCACGCTCCAACTCCGGTGAGGGCGGTGAAGACCCGGCGCGCTACGGCACTATCCGCAGCTCGAAGATCAAGCAAGTGGCCACGGGCCGTTTCGGTGTGACACCGGAATACCTGGTCAACGCCGAAGTGCTGCAAATCAAGGTTGCGCAAGGCGCCAAGCCGGGCGAGGGCGGGCAACTGCCGGGCGGCAAGGTCAACGGCCTGATCGCCAAACTGCGCTACGCCGTGCCGGGTGTGACCCTGATTTCGCCACCGCCGCACCACGACATCTATTCCATCGAAGACTTGTCGCAGCTGATCTTTGACCTGAAACAAGTCAACCCGAAAGCGCTGGTATCGGTGAAGCTGGTAGCAGAAGCGGGCGTAGGCACCATTGCCGCAGGCGTGGCCAAGGCCTATGCCGACCTGATCACCATCTCCGGCTATGACGGCGGCACCGGTGCATCACCGTTGACCTCCATCAAGTACGCGGGCGCACCCTGGGAGCTGGGCCTGGCTGAAACCCACCAGACCCTGCGCGGCAATGACCTGCGTGGCAAAGTGCGGGTGCAAACCGACGGTGGCCTGAAAACCGGCCTCGACGTGATCAAGGCGGCGATCCTGGGCGCTGAAAGCTTCGGCTTCGGCACCGCGCCAATGATCGCCCTGGGCTGCAAATACCTGCGTATTTGCCACCTCAACAACTGCGCCACCGGCGTTGCGACGCAAAACGAATCGCTGCGTAAAAACCATTACATCGGCACTGTCGACATGGTGGTCAACTTCTTCACCTATGTGGCCGAAGAAACCCGTGAATGGCTGGCCAAGCTGGGCGTGCGCACCCTGGAAGAGCTGATCGGGCGTACCGACCTGCTGGAAATCCTCCAGGGCGAAACCGCCAAGCAGCACCACCTGGACCTGACGCCACTGCTGGGCAGCGACCATATCCCGGCCGACAAGCCGCAATTCTGCCAGGTCGACCGCAACCCGCCGTTCGACAAGGGCCTGCTGGCCGAGCAGATGCTCGACATGGCGCGCCCGGCGATCAACGACATGAGCGGTGCCGAGTTCGACCTCGACATCTGCAACTGCGACCGTTCGATCGGTGCCCGTATCTCGGGTGAAATCGCCCGTACCCACGGTAACCAGGGCATGGCCAAGGCACCGATCACCTTCCGCTTCAAAGGCACTGCCGGTCAGAGCTTTGGTGTGTGGAACGCCGGTGGTTTGCACATGTACCTGCAAGGCGACGCCAACGATTACGTAGGCAAAGGCATGACCGGCGGCAAGCTGGTGATTGTTCCGCCTGCAGGCAGCGTCTACAAAACCCAGGACAGCGCGATTGTCGGCAACACCTGCCTGTATGGCGCCACCGGCGGCAAGCTGTTCGCAGCGGGCACGGCGGGCGAGCGTTTCGCCGTGCGTAACTCCGGTGCCCACACCGTGGTGGAAGGCACAGGCGATCACTGCTGCGAATATATGACAGGCGGTTTTGTCTGCGTGCTGGGTAAAACCGGTTACAACTTCGGCTCAGGCATGACCGGCGGTTTCGCCTACGTGCTGGATCAGGACAACACGTTCGTCGACAAGGTTAACCACGAGCTGGTGGAAATCCAGCGGATCAGTGGCGAAGCGATGGAGGCTTACCGTAATCACCTGCAACACGTGCTGGACGAATACGTTGAGGAAACCAACAGCGAGTGGGGTCGCAACCTCTCGGAAAACCTCGATGATTACCTGCGTCGTTTCTGGATGGTCAAGCCCAAGGCTGCCAGCTTGAAATCGTTGCTCTCCAGCATCCGTGCCAACCCGCAGTGATATGCGCCTGAAAAGTTTGATGAGGTTTTAACCATGGCTGAACGTCTGAGTAACGACTTCCAGTTCATCGATGTCGGGCGCAAAGATCCGAAGAAGAAACTGTTACGTCAACGCAAAAAAGAGTTCGTGGAAATCTACGAACCCTTCAAACCCCAGCAGTCGGCCGAGCAGGCCCACCGCTGCCTGGGTTGCGGCAACCCGTACTGTGAATGGAAATGCCCTGTGCATAACTTCATTCCCAACTGGCTCAAGCTGGTGGCCGAGGGCAACATCCTCGCCGCCGCCGAGCTGTCGCACCAGACCAACACCCTGCCTGAGGTATGCGGGCGGGTGTGCCCGCAAGACCGCCTGTGCGAGGGTGCCTGCACCCTCAACGACGGTTTTGGCGCAGTGACCATCGGTTCGGTGGAGAAGTACATCACCGACACGGCGTTCGCGATGGGCTGGCGCCCGGACATGTCCAAGGTCGTGCCCACCGGCAAGCGCGTGGCCATTATCGGTGCCGGGCCTGCGGGCCTGGGTTGTGCCGATGTGCTGGTGCGTGGCGGTGTGACCCCGGTGGTGTTCGACAAGAACCCGGAAATCGGCGGTCTGCTGACCTTCGGCATCCCCGAGTTCAAGCTGGAAAAAACCGTACTGAGCCACCGTCGCGAAGTGTTTACCGGCATGGGTATCGAGTTCCGCCTCAATACCGAAATCGGCAAGGACATCAGCATGGAACAGCTGCTGGCCGAATACGACGCCGTGTTCATGGGCATGGGCACCTACACCTACATGAAAGGTGGTTTTGCCGGTGAAGACCTGCCGGGCGTACACGACGCCCTGGATTTCCTGATCGCCAACGTCAACCGCAACCTGGGCTTTGAAAAGTCGCCGGAAGACTTCGTCGACATGAAAGGCAAGAAAGTCGTGGTACTGGGCGGTGGCGACACGGCGATGGACTGCAACCGTACCTCGATTCGCCAGGGCGCCAAGTCGGTGACCTGTGCCTATCGTCGTGACGAGGCCAACATGCCGGGTTCGCGCAAAGAGGTGAAGAACGCCAAGGAAGAAGGCGTGAAATTCCTCTACAACCGTCAGCCGATTGCCATTGTCGGTGAAGGCAAGGTTGAGGGCGTGAAAGTGGTCGAGACCCGTCTTGGCGAACCGGATGCCCGTGGCCGCCGTAGCCCCGAGCCGATTCCGGGTTCAGAAGAGATCATCCCGGCAGACGCCGTGATCATCGCCTTTGGTTTCCGTCCAAGCCCGGCGTCGTGGTTCGAGCAGTTTGAGATCCAGACTGACAGCCAGGGCCGTGTGATTGCCCCCGAGCAATCGCAGTACAAGCACCAGACCAGCCATCCGAAGATTTTTGCCGGTGGTGACATGGTGCGCGGTTCTGACCTGGTAGTGACCGCGATCTTCGAAGGCCGCACAGCGGCGGAAGGGATCATGGATTACCTGGGCGTCTGATCACTTTCCCGAATGGGAATGAGATCAAAATGTGGGAGCGGGCTTGCTCGCGATAGCGACAGATCATCCAGTGCAGATGCTGAATGTGAAGCCCTTATCGCGAGCAAGCCCGCTCCCACAGTTGTTTCGTGGTGTTGCCAAATAAGCCGTTAAACCGCTGCAAATCGACCCGATAGATAAAAGGCACGGCACTTGCCGTGCCTTTTGCGTCCGTCTCTGAGAAAATGCCCCCACTTTTTTTCCGGATGCTGACATGACTGTTCTCAAGAATGACCGTTTCCTTCGCGCTTTGCTCAAGCAACCTGTAGACGTAACGCCTGTGTGGATGATGCGTCAGGCCGGTCGCTACCTGCCGGAATACCGCGCCAGCCGTGCCAAGGCCGGCGATTTCATGAGCCTGTGCAAGAACGCCGAATTCGCATGTGAAGTCACCATGCAGCCTCTGGACCGCTTCCCGCAGCTGGATGCGGCGATCCTGTTTTCCGATATCCTGACCATCCCCGATGCGATGGGCCAGGGCCTGTATTTCGAAACCGGTGAAGGCCCCCGTTTCAAAAAGGTTGTCAGCACCCTGGCCGACATCGAAGCGTTGCCGATTCCCGATCCGCAAAAAGACCTCGGCTACGTGATGAATGCTGTCAGCACCATCCGCAAGGAGCTAAATGGCCGCGTGCCATTGATCGGCTTCTCCGGCAGCCCGTGGACGCTGGCCACTTATATGGTTGAAGGCGGCTCGTCCAAGGACTTCCGCAAAACCAAGGCCATGCTCTACGACACCCCGCAGGCCATGCACCTGCTGCTCGACAAGCTGGCGCAGTCGGTCACTTCTTACCTCAACGGGCAGATCCTGGCCGGTGCGCAAGCTGTGCAGATCTTCGACACCTGGGGTGGCAACCTGTCGGCTGCGGCGTATCAGGAGTTTTCCCTGGCCTATATGCGCAAAATCGTTAGCGGCCTGATCCGCGAACATGAAGGCCGCAAGGTACCGGTCATCCTGTTCACCAAAAATGGTGGCCTGTGGCTGGAAAGCATCGCCGATGCTGGCGCAGACGCACTGGGCCTGGACTGGACCTGCGACCTGGGCGAAGCCCGTCGCCGTGTCGGCAGCAAGGTTGCGCTGCAAGGCAACATGGACCCGACGGTGCTGTACGCCAACCCGGAGGCCATCCGCACTGAGGTCAAGCGCATCCTGGCCAGCTACGGCAACGGTTCGGGCCATGTGTTCAACCTGGGTCACGGCATTACCCCGGAAGTGAAACCGGAGCACGCCGGCGCCTTTATCAGCGCGGTGCACGAGTTCTCGGGGCAGTATCACCAGTAACCTTGCCGCATTAAAAAAGCCCGGTTCTCTCACGAGTACCGGGCTTTTTTGTGCCTGTTACAGGGCTCAGGCGTTTTTCGCATTCCCCGGCAGCACCGGCAAGCGGGCCAGGTGCAACGCCACCAACAGGGCAATCACCAGCATGGCGGTGATAAACCCGCCGATACCGTTCCAGCCCGCCAGATGCCAGAACACGCCACCCAGGGTGCCGGCCACGCTCGACCCGGCGTAGTAACTGAACAGGTACAGCGATGACGCCTGCCCCTTGGCCCTGGTGGCCCGGCGGCCGATCCAGCTGCTGGCCACCGAGTGCGCGCCGAAGAAGCCGAACGTAAACATCAGCATGCCGATCATCACAAACGCGATGGGCGTGAGCAGGGTCAGCGCGATCCCGGCCAGCATCAGCACAATGACGGCCCACAACACGCGACGACGGCCCAGCTTGTCGGCCAGCGCGCCAATCTGCGCCGAGCTGTAGATACCCGACAGATAAACAATCGACAGCAAGCCCACCACGGCCTGATTCATGTTGTACGGGTCAGCCAGCAGGCGATAACCGATGTAGTTGAACAGGGTGACAAAGCTGCCCATCAGCAGGAAGGCTTCCAGGAACAACCACGGCAAACCGGCATCGCGAAAGTGCATGGTGAACCCGTCGAGCAGGCTGCGCGGGTTCATGGCGCGCGGGCGGAAGTTGCGCGATTCAGGCAGGATTTTCACAAACACCACTGCGGCCACCAGCGCCAGCACGCCAATTACCAGCATGGCGGTGTGCCAACTGACAAAGTCGATCAATACACCGCTGATCAAGCGCCCGCTCATGCCGCCAATGGCGTTGCCGCCGATATACAGGCCCATCGCCAGGCCAATGTGCTGCGGATGGATTTCTTCACTCAAATAGGTCATGGCTACTGCAGCCAGTCCGCTCAGGGACAAGCCCACCAGCGCGCGGGTTACCAGCACGCCTTCCCAGGTAGGCATCAGGGCGCTGAGCACGGTAAACAGCGCCGCAGAAAACAGCGCAAACACCATCACCGGCTTGCGCCCGAAAGCATCGGAAATGGGCCCGGTAATCAGTAGACCAATGGCTAGCATTGCCGTGGCTACGGACAAAATCAGACTGCTTTGCGCGGCATTGATCCCGTACTCATGGCTCAATACCGGCATCATCGGCTGCACGCAATACAACAGGGCGAAGGTCGCGAACCCACCCGAGAACAGGGCCAGCACCGTGCGCATAAACATCGGCGTGCCTTTCTCGATAAACACATCATTGAGTTGGGAGACAACATCATCCAGCGCGGACGGCGGGATTTCGTGGGCCAGGGGTGCAGCGGCAGTTTTCACGGGGACCTCAAAGTGCGGTAAAGCCGAACGGCAATGGCAAAAGAATATAGGCGGCTAACGATTCTTTCCAATATATTATTCGACCTGTTTAAGAGGTTTTACGACTTAATGGAGGTTGTATGGAACTGCGCCATTTGCGCTATTTCATTGCCGTGGCCGAAGAGCTGCATTTTGGCCGGGCGGCGCAGGTGCTGGGCATTTCCCAGCCACCGCTGAGCCAGCAGATCCAGGCGCTGGAGCAGGAGTTGGGGGCGCGCCTGTTCGAGCGCACCAATCGTCGGGTAGCGCTTAGCGAAGCCGGGCGGCTATTCCTGGAAGAAGCGCGCAGGGTGCTGGCCCAGGTCGACAAGGCTGCCGACGTGGCCCGGCGGGCGCAGTTGGGTGAGCTGGGCGAACTGAAGATTGGCTTCACCTCGTCGGCGCCGTTCAATTCCAGCATCCCCCAGGCCATTTTTGCCTTTCGCCAGGCATTCCCGGCGGTGCATCTGGACCTCAAGGAAATGAGCAGCCGCGAGGTGGCCGAGGGGCTGGTGGATGAGTCCATTGAAGTCGGCATCATGCGCCCGCTGGCGCTGCCGGAGTCGCTGCTGGCCGTGGAGCTGTTTCGCGAGCCGCTGGTGGCCGTGATCCGCGCCGACCACCCCCTGGCCGAAGGCAGTGAGGACGGTTTGCAACTGGCGGCGTTGGCGGACGAGCCGTTTGTGTTCTTCCCGCGCAGCTACGGCAGCGGCTTGTACGCACAATTGCTCAGCCTGGCGCGGGTAGCGGGGTTCAGCCCGCATATCTCCCAGGAAGCGGGGGAGGCCATGACCATCATTGGCCTGGTGTCGGCGGGGTTGGGGGTGTCGGTGCTGCCGGCATCGTTCCAGCATATGCGCATCAAGGGTGTGGTCTATCGGCCGCTGCTGGACCCGGACGCCAATACCGCCGTGTGGCTGGTGCAGCGCAAGGGCAACAACTCGCCGATGGCGAATGCGTTTGCGCAGTTGCTGACGCGCAAGACCGTGCACCCTTGAACCTCTCCCTCAGGAGGCAAAAAAGCAGGACATTCGCAGTCATATAACAGGCTTGGAATCTTCCAAATAAAGCTGCGCAAAATTGCTTTTTTTGTTCCGGGCCCGACGAATGTCTCTCCTTTATCAACCGAAAGAAGGCAGCGTGCTTATTTGTGATTTCAGGGGCTATGAAGTACCTGAAATGATCAAGGTGCGCCCCGTTGTGGTTGTGCGCAAACACCGAACCAATAAACAGTTGGTGACGGTCATTCCTTTGAGCACGACAGAGCCGCAGTCCTTGCTGGGTCATCATCTTGAACTGCAGAGCCACCTACAGGGAGCACGTCCGCTGTGTTGGGCCAAATGTGACATGTTGGCGACGGTCAGTCTTGCCAGGCTCGATCGAATAAAGACCCGGGACAGGCAAGGCCGGCGTATTTATGTGGTTTCACAACTTGAAACAGAAGAGTTTATCGCCATCAAAGCTGCAGTGCGCTGCGCTTTGGGGCTGTAAGGCACTTGCATGAGGTGACGGACGGGCAAGGGCGGGGTTGCCTTAATTTGGAGTGAGCGTAATACTCACTCCGTTCCCGAAAGGGGCTTGCGAGACTCTGAGGATCCTGGGCAACCAGCCATCGCAGAGCCGAACAGACACCGTGCGATGACAAGCCCGTCTGTTTGTGAATAAGGCGCCGAAAGGCGCCTTTGTCATGTCTGGGGTCAAGCCATTACTGCGGCTTTCAATTCACCTTCGACAAATCGCCCTTCAAGGCAACACCTGCGATCACGGCACCCGCGTGGCACTCGTAGGTTTTCGGGTCTTTGCGTTCGTTGCGCTTGTAGAAGCTGGCGATATCGGTCACCGCATTGGCGCCGACTTTTTTGGCCGCTTCATGCAGGGTAATCAACGCCGATTGCAGCGCCCAGGAACAGGCCTGGTAATCGGTCTTGTTAAACGCATTGGTTTTCTTGTTGGTCACGGCACCGGGGCTGAGCACCGTGACTTTACCGCCCGGGGTGTTGCCCGCCAGGTAGAACTTGACGCTGCCATCGATCTTGCCGGAACTGATGGCTTCGTTCACGACCTGTTCAAACGGCAGGTACAACGCGCTGTCGCGGGCCTGACTTACGGCGGGCAGGGCGCAGAGCAGCATCGCGGTGGCAGCAGCCAGGGTTTTGAAGTGCATCGGGGTAGTCTCCTTGACGATTAAAAATGCAGGGTTACAACGGTTTTACCAGCGCTGACTCCGACAATTGCCTGGCCGTGCGCTCGTTCTGGTTGTCCTTGAGATCGCGCACGATGTCGCGATCGAGCAGGCGCACCCAGCGAATATAGTTTTTGTGGATCTTGCCGTCCTTGTAGTCCAGGCCGCTGCTGTTGCGGTACTGGATGCGGTAGTGGTCGGCGCTGTAGGGGATGTCGATTTCGGCGTGGTATTGCTCGCGCACGGTGATCTGCGCCTGCACCCGCTGCGGGGTGATTTCTTGCACAGTCCAGCCGCGCCCGACCAGCGCCTTGACGATGGCTTGTTGCATCTGCGCCCGGTCACTGTGGATCGAGGCATGCAACGTGCGGTCCGGGGTGAGCATGCGTTTGCTGGTGCAGGACACGGTGGTCAGCAGGGCCAGGGCAATCAGGGTGATGCGCAGCAGGTAAGTCATTGCGTGGGTTCCAGAAATATCAGGACCAACGACGGAAGATCAACGATGTGTTGACCCCGCCAAAGGCAAAGTTGTTGTTCATGACGTAGTCGTTATGCATGACGCGAAACTCGCCGCGCAGGTAATCCAGTTCGCCGCAGCGGGGGTCGACTTCATCGAGGTTGAGCGTGGGGACATAGCGGTCGCGGTTCATCATCTCGATGCTGAACCAGGATTCCAGCGCCCCGCAGGCACCCAGGGTGTGGCCCAGGAAACTCTTCTGCGAGCTGATCGGCATGTGCTTGCCGAACAACTCGCTGGTGGCCAGGGTCTCGGCAATGTCGCCCTGTTCGGTGGCGGTGCCGTGGCCGTTTACATAGCCGATGGCATCCGCGCCAATGCCTGCATCTTCCAGTGCCAGCTCCATCGCCCGGCGCATGGTGCCGACTTCCGGGCGGGTGGTGTGCTGGCCGTCGGCATTGCTGCCAAAACCAACGATCTCCGCATGGATATGGGCGCCACGGGCCAGGGCGTGCTCCAGTTCTTCAAGCACCAGCATGCCGCCGCCTTCACCTATCACCAGCCCGTCACGACCGCTGTCGTAGGGCCGGGGGCTGGTGTGCGGGGCGTCGTTTTTCAGGCTGGTGGCGTACAGCGCGTCGAACACCATCGCTTCGGTGGGGCACAGCTCCTCGGCGCCACCTGCAAGCATCAGCGGCAGGCGCCCGAACTTGATCGATTCATAGGCATAGCCGATGCCCTGGCTGCCGCTGGTGCAGGCGCTGGAGGTGGGGATCAGGCGCCCGGTCAGGCCAAAGAAGATGCTGATATTGGCCGCCGTGGTGTGCGGCATCATGCGCACATAACTGTTGGCGTTGAGGCCGTCTGCCACGGAGTTGAGCAGCATGTTGCCGAATGCCTTGATCTCGTCGGTGCTGCCGGTGGACGAGCCGCAGGCCACGCCCATGCGGCCATCGCGGATGATCGGGTTGCCGAGCAGGCCGGCGTCCTGCAAGGCCTGTTCTGCAGCGCCGACGGCCAGGCGCGAGACGCGGCCCATGCTGCGCAGTTGTTTGCGGGTCCAGTGGGCGGGCACTGCAAAATCATCGACAGGGCCAGCCAGACGGGTGTTGAGTTCGGTAAACCGGTCCCACTCGTCCATGCGCCGGATGCCGCTGCGTCCAGCCACAAAATTGGCCTCGATGCTGGCCCAGTCACTGCCCAGTGAAGTAATGCCGGCCATGCCGGTGACGACAACGCGCTTCATCAGCACAACCCTCCGTTGACGGCCAGCACCTGGCGGGTGATATAGCCTGCTTCGGCCGACATCAGGAAGTTGACCGCCCCCGCGACTTCTTCCGGGGTACCCATGCGTTGGGCGGGGATCATTTTCATCAGTTCTTCTACCGGTACGTTTTCGTCGAGCATGGCGGTGTCGATCAGACCCGGCGCGACGCAGTTGACGGTGATTTTGCGTTTGCCCAGCTCGATGGCCAGGGCCTTGGCTGCGCCGATAAGGCCGGCCTTGGAGGCGCTGTAGTTGACCTGCCCGCGATTGCCGATCAGCCCCGAAACCGACGTGATGCACACGATGCGCCCGGCCGCGCGGCGGCGGATCATCGGCATCATCACCGGGTGCAGCACGTTGTAAAAACCGTCGAGGTTGGTACGCATGACCACGTCCCAGTCGTCTTCGCTCAGCGCCGGGAAGGCACCGTCACGGGTCAGGCCGGCGTTGAGCACGACGCCGTAATAGGCCCCGTGCGTTTCAACGTCGGCTTCCAGGATGGCCTTGCATTGGGCGCGCTCCGATACGTCGAATTGCAACACCCGGGCATTGCGGCCCAAGGCGTGGACCTCGGCCATGACGGCATCGGCTTCGCTGCGGCCGCTACGGCAATGCAGCACCAGATCAAAACCGGCCTGGGCCAGGCGCAAGGCAATGGCGCGGCCAATGCCACGGCTGGAACCTGTGACCAAAATAGACTCAGTCATGGCGGGTCTCCTGGGGTGTCTGGGCAAGGTAGTTTTCGGCCCGGGGCGGGCGGAACACGTTCAGGCGGGCGCTGGCATGGATGCCGGGGCCGGTGAGGTGGCACTCGAACACGCCCATGCCGTTGTCGTCTTCCAGCGAGCGCAGGGCGTGGATGTGCAGCTCGGTGCCCGCAGGGAAGTGTTCGACGTTGCATTCAAATTTACGCGTGCCGAGCAAAAAACCCAGGGCCACGGGGTTGCCCTGCACGCGGGCGCGGCAGCCGGCGTAGGCGGCGACGCTTTGCGCCATCAACTCAACGCCCACCCAGGCGGGCAGGCTGCCGTCTTCGCGGTTGAACAAACCGCCGGCGCGCACGGTGAGGCGGGTTTGAATCTGTTCTTCGTCGAACGCCAGCACCTGATCGATGAGGATCATGTCGCCAGCGTGGGGCAGCAGTTCGGCGAGCGGCCAATCGATCATGGGGCGTCTCCGATAATCAGGCTGACGTTATTGCCGCCGAAGGCAAACGAGTTGCTCATCAGGCAGCGTTGTGGGGTCGGGACGAGGGCCTGGCCGGGGGTTACCCAGTTCAGCGCGGGCAGCGCCGGGTCGCCGTGGCCGTCCCAGACGTGGGGCGCCAAGGCACCGTCGTGGTTCAGGCTCAGCCAGCAGAAGGCGGCTTCCAGTGCTCCAGCCGCGCCCAGGGTGTGGCCGGTCATGGGTTTGGTCGACGAGCACGGTACCCCTTCGGGGAATACCTGGGCCACGGCGTGGCTTTCCATCGCATCGTTGTGCTGGGTGGCGGTGCCGTGCAGGTTCAGATAGCCGATGTGGTCCGCCTGCAGGCCCGCGCGCTTCAAGGCTTGTTGCATGGCTTGAACGGCGCCGCGCCCGCCAGGCTCAGGGGCGGAAATATGGTGCGCATCACTGCTGGCCCCCGCGCCGAGCAAGGCGATGGCGTGGTCGGCGGCAGGTTGCCGGCTCATTACAAAGAGCACCGCTGCTTCGCCGATATTGATGCCGTGGCGGTTTACCGAAAACGGATTGCAGCGCTCATCCGACACGGCTTCCAGTGCCGAAAAGCCGTTGAGCGTCAATTTGCACAGTGTGTCGACGCCGCCGCACAGCACCGCGTCGCACAGGTTCATGTCCAGCAGCCGCTGTGCGCTCATCAGGGCGCGGGCGCTGGAGGTGCAAGCGGTGGAAATCACATAGGCCGGGCCGCTGATGCCCAGCCAGTCAGCCAGGAAGGTGGCCGGCGCGCTCAGCTCCTGTTGCTGATAGGTGTAGTCAGCGGGGAACTGCTGGTTTTGCAGGTAGTGGGCAATGCCCTGGCTGGCTTCATCAATGCCCGAGGTGCTGGTGCCCAGCACAATGGCGATGCGCTCGCGGCCGAAGGTTGCGATGGCCTGGTCGATAGCGTCGCGGATCTGCAAGGCGGCTTCGAGCAGCAACTGGTTGTTGCGGCTGTTTTGCGCCTGGAGTTCGGCCGGGATTGCCGCCAGCTCACCGTTCACCGCACCGATGGTCAGCGCGCTCTCGGGCACCCAGCCGCTGGCGCGCTGCATGCCCGAGCAGTCACCGGCAAACAGCTTGCCTGCCACTTCATCGGCGCCACGGCCAAGGGCGCAGACCACGCCCAGAGCATTGAGGTAAGCCGTCATGGGGCGGTCTCCAGGGGGCTTACGGTGTAATGCAGATCGCCCTTCATGTCGATGCGAAACACCTCGGGTTGCGGGTAGTGCACTTGCCAGCGTTGTTCGATGAAGCGCAGGTCAGGCGCCGTTTTGGCCTGTGGATAATTATCCGCAAGCTGCGTTGCTGGTGTGAGTGCAAACAGCAGCGCGGCAAACAGCTCGCGGGCTTCGGGGTTGGGCGGCAGCAACCCGTCGGCGTGCCAGCTGCCGTCTTGCAGCAGTTGGCGCGCCAGTGGAATGCCCAGCGGGTCCATCAGTGACCAGCGCAGCGCGGTACCTTGTTGCTGGATGACCAGCAACCAGTCCTGACGCTGATCGGCCTGCTGGCGCTGGATATGCAATTGCATGGGCAAGGCCAGGGTTGGCGTGTGCCGTGGCAGTGGCAGGCTGGTGCAGGCGCTGAGCAAAAGGCATGTGATCAGCCATGCCCACAACCTTGTGGGAGCGGGCTTGCTCGCGATGCAGGCGCTGCGGTTTGACAGGTTCACGGTGTGCATACCTTCGCGGGCAAGCCCGCTCCCACAGGAGTCAGGGGCTTGCGTGCCACCACGTTGACCAGGGTTTCTTCACGCTGGCCCACCGGCTTTGGCTTAAGCAAACCAACCCGCTCCAGCAGGCCGAAGTCTTTCGAGCGGCTCCACCACAGGTAGGGGTAAGAGACGTTTTGCGCCTCGAATTCAAAGCCCTGGTCGCGGATCATCTCCAGGTACTGCGCCGCGCTTTTCTGCACATGCATGGGGTGACGGAACAGCCAGCGGATTACCCAGGTGTCGATATAGGCTTCGGTAGACTCGGCAAACAGCAAGTAACCGCCGGGCTTGAGCACCCGGTAAAACTCGGCCAGCGCACGGTCCTGTTGCACCAGATGGTGGAAGGTCTGGTGGCAGAACAGGATGTCGACGCTGGCGTCGGGCACGTCCAGTTCGGCGCAGTCGCTGCCGATCAGTTCCACATCAAAGCCCTGGCGCTGTGCTTCTTCGCCGCTCAGCTGCAGGCTCAGTGGGTCGGCATCCAGGCCGATCAGGCGCTGGGGGGCGAAGGTCTTGTACAGGTACTGGAACGATTTGCCCTGGCCGCAGCCTGCATCGAGGATGACCGGCGCGGCGGGCAGCGGTTCGCTGAACAGGCTGCGCAGGTCGTTGATGGCCACCCGCAGCACATGGTGCTGCCAGGTGTGGCTGCGCAAGAACCAGAACCCGATACGGGTTTCTTCAACGTAGGTATCGCTTAGAGGTTTCATGCGGGCTCCGTGGCGCAGATATCCGACAGCATGCGCAATCGGCGCTTGGGTTCGCTGACAAACGGGTTGGTTTCATCCCAGGCATAGCCGGCCAGGATCGAACTGATCATGCGGCGGATGTGCGGCGAGCTCTCGGGGTGGTAGATCACGTCCTGGAAGGTGCCGGCGTACCAGCCTTCGACGTAGCAACGGAAGGTGTCGACCCCGCGCTTGAGCGGTTCGGCAAATTCGCTTTGCCAGTCCACCGCTTCGCCTTGCAACTGGCGGTGCAGTACACCGGCGGCCATGCTCGCCGAACGCATGGCAATGGTCACGCCCGAGGAGAACACCGGGTCAAGGAACTCGGCGGCGTTGCCCAACAGTGCAAAGCCCGGGCCGTGCAAGGTTTTGACGTTGGCCGAGTAACCGCCCAGGGTGCGCGCCGGGGTGTCCCATACGGCATTGGCCAGCACCTGTTGCAGGCTTGGGGTTTCATCGATAAAGCTGCGCAGGCATTCGTCGAGGTTTTCACTGCGCCCTTTGAAATGTTCTGCTGCGGCCACCACGCCCACCGACGTACGGCCATTGCTGAACGGGATGCTCCAGAACCAGATATCCCGTTGGGTAGGGTGGGTGGTGATGAGGATTTTGTCGCGATCGAAACCCGGGTGGTCGATGCGGTCTTCAATGTGGGTGAACACCGCCTGACGCAGCGGGAAGTTCGACGGTGCTTCAAGGTCGAGCAAGCGTGGCAGGACACGGCCGTAGCCGCTGGCGTCGAGAATGAAATCGGCTTCGAGCTGATAGCAGCTGCCATCTTCGCGTTCAACCTGCAGCAGCGGTTTTTCCCGTTCAACGTCAACCGCCATCACGGTTTCGCCGTAGCGGATTTCAACGCCCTGCAAGGCGGCCTGATCGGCCAGCAGCTTGTCGAAATCGGCGCGCTGCACCTGAAAGGTAGTGGGTTTGCCGTTGCTGAAGGTGTCGCCAAAATCGAAGGCACTGTAGTGCTCGCCCCAGGCGAAGGCCGCGCCGTTTTTCAGCTGGAAGCCGGCGGCTTGCACGGCCTCCAGCATGCCTGCCTCCTCGATAAAGTCGATGCAGTGGGACAGCAGGCTCTCGCCAATGGAAAAGCGCGGGAAGTGCTGGCGCTCGATGATCAGCACATCGTGGCCCTTGCGTTTGAGCAACGCCGAGGCGATGGCCCCGGAAGGCCCGGCACCAATGACCACAACCTGACGACGTTCCATTTCTACTACTGACACAGAGGCTCCTTGCCGGGGACTACAGCCGACTTCAAAGGGGGTTTGTTCATGCCCGCCAGCGCCGGTAACAGCGTGGCGATCAGGCCCATCAGCATCAGCGCAAAGTACAGCGCCGGGCTGATAAGCTGTTGTTGCAGCAGCAGGTTGAGAAACACGATCTCACTCAACCCGCGAATATTGAGTAACAGGCTTTCACGCCATTTGCTGGCGCCGGCAAACGACGGCGTGGCCCAGCTCAAACCGAGCCAGTTGCCCAGCACTTTGCTGAGCATGGGCAACAGCAACAGAGCCGCCAATTGCAGCATGTTGATGTCGCTCAGGGCACTGTGCACATCGATCTGCACAATCCCGAAGGCCAGGATCAACGGCACCGCTAGGTGGCTTTGCAAGCGCCCAAGCCACAGGGTGTTTAGCGGCATCACCCACGCGACCTTGAGCCACGCCATGCACAGCAGGTAGCCGACACCGAAAATCAGCGCATTGAGGCGGTAATGCTCGGCCACCACCAGCAGGGCGAAAAAACTCAGGCTGTAGCACAGCGGCTGGCGAATCCGCAGGGCGCGCAACAGTAATGGCAGCAAGGCTGCGGCGATGGGCAGCAGCAGGCTGTTGAAATCCAGGCTGCCCTGGGCCAGGCCAAACAGGCTCCAGCAGGTCAGGTCGATGAGGATCGCGCTTTGCACCAGGCGCCGGGTTGCCGCAGGCGGGTAGTGGATATGGCGCAAGTACAGGTACAACACCGGGATCGCGGTGATGGCAAACACCAGCCCGATGGCCAGTGAGCTAAGCCAGGGTTGTTCCGGCAGCAGCCAGACTGCGCAGGCCAGCCCGCAGGCAAACGGCACGGCGAAACTGGGCAGGGCGATTTTCAGGCTCTGGCGATCAAGGCGCAGGTCGATCACATCACTCAAAATGGTCCCCAGCAACAGGGCAAAACCCAGGCTGTACAGGCTTTTTAGCCAGACCGGCGCGACCAGTTGTGCGCCACTGAGCTGCCAGTGCGGTTCGATCCACAGCAGCATCAGCAACGGCAGGCCGATGGATGCCAGCAGCAACTGGCTGACGATCGGGATCACGCCAAAGTGGCGGCCCACGCGGGTCGCCACGGCAAACAGGGCCAGGGCCAGCAGCCAGAATACGGCGATCATCATTGGCGGTGCGCCTGCTTGCTGGCCCAGGGCGCCAGGATAAAGCTGAACGCCAGGCCCAGGCTGACCGCCAGGCCGAAGTTGCTGACTGCTGGGGTGCTGGACACCGCCAGCAGGCCGAACGACAGCCAGGTGGTGAGTGCCGCCAGCAGGGTGCCCAGCAGGCTGACGGCGGCGCCGCCGATTTGCTCGCGCATCAGGATCGCGTAATCGACGCTGATGGCCGTCACCAGCAGCAAGCCGAAGAGGCTGAACAGAGTCAGGGGCTGGCCCAGCCAGCCGAGGCTGGCAAGGCTGCACAAGGCCGCCAGCAATGGCAGCGCAACGATACGCAGTGCGCCGCCGAAGCCGAACGGAGCGATCAACAGCAGCACGATCAGCACGCAGGACAGCAGCTTCAATTCGGCGGCGCTGATTTGTGTGGCGGCAAATACGTTGTTCAAATCGCCCAGGCGATCCACCAGCTTCACGCCGGGCAAGTCCAGTGCTTGTATGCGCAACAGGCTGGCGCTGTTCAAACCTTGCAGGCTGACCATTGCCGCCACGCCTTCGGCGTTCTTGCCCAGCCACAGTGCCCGCCACGGCTCGGCCAGCGGGCCGCTCAACGCATCGTCAATCGACTGCCCGGGCAAGGCTTGCAGTTGCGCCAGTTCGGCTTGCAGGGCGCTTTCGGGCACGCCCAGTGCCAGCAGCGGTTGCCAGTGCTGTGGCAATTGCGCCAGGGCGGCGCGTACCTGCTGTTGCTCGACGGGCAGGCTGACCAGTTGGTTGAGGGCCATATAACCTTGCAGCTTGCCCAGGCCGACCAACTGGTCAAGTCGCTCGCTGAGGGCGCGTTGACGCTCCAGCAACTGTTGCTCGCTATCGGCGCGCACCAGGAAAAACTGGCTGGTGGGTTGATAACCGGTGATGCGGGCAATCGCCTGGGCTTCAGTCAGCAGCTGGGGCGGCGCGCTGACCCATTGGCGGATGTCGTTCTTGCTGGTCAGTTGCCACACGCCGGCGGCACAGAACGCCAGCAGCAACACCAGCAGCGCCGGGGTGGGGATTTTGTTCAGGAGTGCTTCGCGCATGTTGAGCAGGGTTTGCGCGATACGCAGCGGCCATTGCGCAGGGCGCAAATCCACGCCTTTGAGCAACGCGGGCAACAGGCACACCGCGCTCAGGTAGGCACCGACAAGGCCCGCGGCGGAGAAAATGGCGATCTGGGTCAGCGCCGGGAACGGCGTAAAGGCCAGCGCCAGATAACCGATGCAGCTGGTGGCTAGGCTCAGGCTCAGCCCCGGCAGGGTCAGACGCAGAGCGGGCCAGCTGCGCCAGGGTTTCAGGCTCCAGCTTTTGGACAGGTAATGCAGCGGGTAATCCACCGCCACGCCGATCAGGCTTGAGCCCAACACCAGCGTCATTACATGCATGCTGCCAAAGAACGCGACGCAGGCTACGGCGCCAAACAGCATGCCCACCAGCACTGGCACAAAGGCCAGCAGCACCCGCCAGCGCCGGAACGCCAGCAGCAACAGCAGCAGAATACCCACGGTGGCGCCGCCACCGACCCAGGTGATTTCACGGCTGGCTTGCTGTTGGCCGCTGGCGGCGTAAAGCAGGCCGCTGGCGGCCAGCAGCTGCACATCATGGTTGGCTGCTTGGGTGCGGCTGTCTTCGAGTAGTTGCGCGACCCGCACGGGCAGTTTCATGTCGAAGGCATTGCCCTGGGTACGGGCGCGCAGCAGCACCCAGTGTTTGCCATCGGCCTCGGCGATCAAGGCACCGCTGCCGATGTCCAGTTGCACCGTGCCGCGTTGCGGCTGGCTGTTCTGGATACGCCCGGTGAGGCCCAGCCAGTCGTCCTGGCTGGGCACCAGGCTGAACCCGCTAAAAGGGTCGAACAACGCTTGCACACGTTGCTGGATAAAAGCTTCGGGGTGTTCGATCAACTGGGTGCGGTCGGCGGCCGAGAGCATGGCCACACGCCCGCGCAGCAGCTGTTCGCGCAGGGCCGGGAGGTCGGCCTGCAGGTCCCACTGGACCTTTTCAAACAGGCCGCTGGCCTGCCATTGCGTGCCCAGTTGCCGGGCCGTGGCGATGGCTTGCTGACGGTCGCTGCTGCCCACCAGCACCAGCATTTCGCGGTTGAGCGGCTCCTGCATGCGTTGTTCGGCGCTCAGCTCCAGCGCGTCGGGCGCGTCGCCGGGCACCAGGTCCATCAAATTGGCCGACAGCGGTGCACCGTGACGCCACTGCCAGCCGGCGAGTGCGAGCACGGCCAGCAGCAGGATCAGAAAGCCACGGGGCAACCAGCGTTCACTGCGCAAAATCGTGCTGCTCCGCTTCGCTCAACGGTTGGTTGCTGACGCTGTTGCGCATCAACAGCTGCGTGCTGTCGCCCTGGGTTTCCTGCAGTTCGATGCGTTGCACCAACTCGCCGCCATCAATATTGATCTGCTTGAACACTTGCTTGAGCAGCAGGGAGCGTGGAGTCAGCGTTAGCGTCCAGTGATCGGGTGTGCCTTGCAGTTGCAGGTCGAAATCCCGTTGCAGGCCACTGCTGTCGCCTTGCAGCACGGCGAGAAACAAACGGTTTTGCTCGGCACCGGCGCTTTTGCCGGGCAGCATTTGCCAGCTTGTGCCGTCGCGGCGGGCGATGCCCTGGGCGGTGATGCGGTAGTCCTGCTGCAACGGGGTCTTGAGTTGCCAAAGCAGCCCGTGGTCCTTGGCCAGGACAAAGGTGCCGGTGCTGGTCAGGGGCTTGGGCAGGGCGCGCAGGTGTTTTTCCTGGATGAAATCACCGTGGATCACCTGGGGTTTGGCCAACTGGTCGCTCAGTTGTTGCAGGTCGAAGGCGTGGGCCAGGGGCGTGAATCCGAGCAACAGCACACACCCCAATGTGGGAGCGGGCTTGCTCGCGATGCAGGCGCTGCGCAGCTTCTGCCACACCGCGGTGATGCAATCGCGAGCAAGCCCGCTCCCACAGATGATTGCGCTCATGAAAGTACCCTCTCAACCGCCTCGGTAAAACACCTGGGCGACACCAGTTGCATCTCCTTGCTGGCAATCTCGACTGCCACTTGCACCGTCACGGCCCGGGTCAGGCGTTCGCCGGTGGCCAGGTCGGTAATCAGGTAATTGACCTTCAAGCGGTTCTCCCACTCCACCAGGCTGGCGCGCACGTTGATCCGCTGGCCAAACGTGGCCCCGCGTACATAGCGCAACTGCATGTCGATCACCGGCCACGCATAGCCCGCATCGAGCATCTGCGTGTAGTTGTGGCCGATATGGTCGAGCAGCGCGCAGCGGGCCACCTCGAGGTATTTGACGTAGTGGCCGTGCCATACGACATGCATGGTGTCGATGTCGAAAAACGGCACCAGCACCTCGGTATCAACGTGCAAAACCCCTTTGCTACGCATGCAGCCTCCAGTGTTGTTGGGCGATCCGGCTCAGGCACAGGCGCAGCTCGGCTTCCAGTGCGCGGTCTTCAACCACCGGGGGGAAGTCCCTGGCCAGTTCGGCATGCATCTGCGCCAGCGCTGGCGGCAGCGGGCGGGCGTCTTCGGCACGGCTGCGCAGCCATACGCCCTGATTGGCCGCCAGCAGGGTGGCGGCGGCGACTTGCTCGGTCAGCTCCAGCACGCGAATCGCATCGCGGGCAGCGATGGTGCCCATGCTGACCTTGTCCTGGTTATGGCATTCGGTGGAGCGCGAGAACACGCTGGCCGGCATGGTGTTTTTCAACGCCTCGGCAGTCCAGGCGCTGGTGCCGATCTGCACGGCTTTAAAACCGTGGTTGAGCATCGCCCGTTCTGCGCTGGCGCCCGACAGGTTGCTCGGCAAACCGTGGTTGTAGCGCACGTCCACCAGCAATGCGAGCTGGCGGTCGAGCAGGTCGGCGACGTTGGCTACCAGGGTCTTGAGGCTGTCCATCGCAAAGGCGATATGGCCGCCGTAGAAGTGCCCGCCGTGCAGCACTCGCTCTTCTTCAGCGTCGATTATCGGGTTGTCGTTGGCGCTGTTGAGTTCGATCTCGATAAACCCGCGCAGCCAGTTCAGGCTGTCGGCCAGCACGCCCAGTACATGGGGCGCGCAACGCAGCGAGTAGCGGTCTTGCAGGCGATGCAGCGGCGCAGTCGGGGCATCGATGGCCAGGTCCTGGCGGATCCACGCGGCAACCTGCATCTGCCCCGGGTGCGGCTTGGCGGCAAACAGGCGCTCGTCAAAGTGCTCGGGGTTGCCTTGCAGCGCCACCACGTTGAGGGCAGTGATGCGGGTGGCGAGCTTGAGCAGGTAGTCGGCACGGGCATAGGCCAGGCAGGCGAGGCCAGTCATCACCGCAGTGCCGTTCATCAATGCCAGCGCTTCCTTGGGCCGCAGTACCAGCGGCGTCCAGCCCAGTTCGCGGTGTACGTCTGCTGCCAGGCGGCGCTCGCCCTTGAACAGCACTTCGCGCTCGCCTGACAGGGTTGCGGCCACGTAAGACAGTGGCGTCAGGTCACCACTGGCGCCCACCGAGCCTTCTTCGGGGATCAGGGGCAGGATGTCGTGGGCGATAAAGGCCTGCAACCGCTCCAGCAGTTCGATGCGCACACCCGACACGCCGTGGCACAACGACTGCAAGCGTGCCGCCAGTACGGCGCGGGTGGCCTGGGCGTCGAGCAGTTTGCCCAGCCCGCAACCGTGGAAGGTGTAGAGGTGGCGCGGCAAGGCCTCGACGTGCTCCAGCGGCACGGCCACCACGCAGGAATCGCCGTAGCCGGTGGTCACACCATAGATCACGCCTTCCTTGTCCAGCAGCGAGTCGAGAAAGCGCGCGCCCTTGGCGATGCGCTCGCGGTAGTCGGCGTCGTCCTGCAAACGGGTCGGCGCCTGACGATTGGCCAGGGCCAGTACGTCTTCAATGCGCAACGGGGTTTGGCCGAAGGTTACTGGCTCATGCGGGTGCGTCGTCATCGGTCTTCCAGAATGGGTAAAAATTGAACCATTGTTGCGGTGCTTCGAGGCAGTAGTGCCCCAGGCGTTCGGCGTAGCGCGTGGCCCAGTGGGCGATCACCTGCTCGCGGTCGCTGCGCCGCCAGAGTACGGCGTCGGTAAAGGGCTCGAGGATCACCCGGTAACGCCCTTGGTGCTTGAGGCAAAACATCAGGTTGACCGGGCATTTGAGCAGCCCGGCCAATAGCCACGGGCCTTGTGGAAAGAGCGCCGGATGGCCAAGGAAGTCGACCTCGACATTGCGCCCGCCATGCAGCGGCACACGGTCACCGGCAATCGCCAGCCATTCGCCGTTTTCCAGGCGCTGGCTGAGTTGCAGCATGACCGCCGGGTTGAGTTCGCTGACCTGGATCAGGCGCAAGTGGCTGGCCCCGGCTTCGCCCAGCAATCGGTTGAATTGCTCGGCGTGGCGGGTGTGCACCAGCACGTTCATGGTCACCTGCTCGCCCAGCTCGGCGAGGGCGCGGCACACTTCGAGGTTGCCCAGGTGCGCGCCCACCAGCATCTGCCCGCGCGCGCCGCGCAGCTGATTGCGCAGCAGGGCGGGGTCGACGATTTCGATGTCTTCGATCTTCAGGCGCCCGTTCCATACGTCGAGCTTGTCGAGCAGGGCATCGGCGAACGCCATGTACTGCCCGAACACCCGCCAGTGGGTAGGGCGCAGTTCGTTGCGCCCGCTCCAGTCGGCCAGCCGTTGCTGGTAGAGCCAGCTGCTGCGCCGGGCGCGGGTGCCGAACAAAAAGAAGTACAGCACGATGGCGTATAGCACCGGGCTGAGCACGCGCCGGCCCAGCAGCTTGATGCCGAAGGCGGTGAGCTGCATCAGCCGGAAACTGCCGCGCTCCTTGTGGTCGGCCCAATGCTCACGAGATTCGCTCATGCTTTGCAGCGCCTCCAGAGGATGCTCGGCAAGCGCAGCAACATGCCGAAAAACAGCTTGGTGTGCATGCCGGAAATCAGCGCATTGTCATGGAACAGGCGAAAGTGCGACAGGCCGTCCCGGGGGTAATGCACCTGGGTCGGCAGCCAGCGCATGGGCTGGTTGCGCCACGCCAGGCGCACCAGGATCTCGGGGTCGAAGTCCATGCGCTTGCCCAGTTTGACCGAGTTGATCAGTGCCAGGGTCGGCGCCAGCGGGTAGACACGAAAGCCGCACATCGAGTCGGGAATCTGCAGCGACAGGCTGTTGATCCACACCCAGACATGGGTCAGGTAGCGCGCATACAGGCGGCCCTTGGGCACGCTGGCGTCGTACTGTGGATAACCGCAGATCAGCGCTTCAGGGTTTTGCTGCGACACCTGCATGAATGTGGCGACGTCACGCAGGTCGTGCTGGCCATCGGCGTCCACTTGCAGGGCGTGGGTGAAGCCCAGGTGCGAGGCTTCGCGCAGCCCCGCCATCACCGCCCCGCCCTTGCCCTGGTTCACGGCCAGGCGGATCAGGAAGATGTTTTCGCCCTGGGCCAGGTGCTCGAGCACGGCGGCGCAAGCGGGGCTGCTGGCGTCGTCGACCAGCACACAGGGCAGGCCGGCGGCGAGCAGGGCGTCGATCACTGCGGGCACGGCGGTTTCGTGGTTGTACACCGGGATCACGGCGCAGGGATTATGCATGGGCAGATATCTCCAGGCCGATGCAGGCGCTTCGTAGCCGCTGCCGAAGGCTGCGTCCGGTGGCGCAGCCGCCGTAAAGTCTGGTGCCTTGGTTTTTCAGGATCATCGTGCAAGCCGGTTTACGATTGCTGCGCAACCGGACGCCGCCTTCGGCAGCTGCTACGGGATTATCCACAGTCGGCCTCCAGGACGATGCGGCCACTGGAGCAGGGCGCCGTGGCGTTGCGGTAGGCGAAGTGCAACTTGCTGCGTTCAGGGTCAAAGCACAGGGTCAGTTCAAGGGTGTCACCGGGGCGCACCAGTTGCTGGAACTTGAGCACTTCCATGCCGGCAAAACGCGGCGGCAGGGCGAGCAGTTGCTGGCCCAGGCTGATCGCCCAATCCACTTGCACCACGCCTGGCAGCACCGGGCTCGTGGGGAAGTGGCCGCTGAAATACGCCAGGTCCGGCGGGATAGACAGGCTCACGGTCCATTGGCCGTCACGTTCGACCTGGCTCAATATTTCGGGGGATTTCGGGCGCGGGGCCAGCAGTAATGCATCGACCTGCGTCTGGGGCAGCTTGCCCTGACTGGTGAGCGGCAGCTGACGCAACAAACGCCAGCGGCGCGGCAAGGCCAACGCTTCGCAGTGTTGGCTCAGGTGCTGGCGCAGGGTTTGAGTCAGGGCACGGCGGCCGTGCTCGCGCAGGGCAAACAGGCCGCTGGCACTAAGCACCAGCAGGGCGCCCAGTGAGGCGCGGTTGTCATGGACCACGCCCAGACGGGCTTCCGCGACCCAGTCATGCTTGACCAGGGCCTGTTCCAGCATGGGCAGCGAGATGCGTTTTTCTTCGAGTTTGACGATGCGGTCCAGCCGCCCCAGCAGCTCAAAACGCCCGTCGGCTTCAAGGCGGGCCGCATCAGCCGTGTGTTCCACATGGCCTGTGGGCAAGTAGGCAGAGGCGATGATCAGGGCGCCGTCTTCGCTTTGGCTCAGTTGCACATCGGCAAAGGGCTGCCACAGGTTTTGCCCCTGACGCCAGGCGATGCCGCCGGTTTCAGAGCTGCCGAGGATCTCGGTCGGCCACTGGCCCAGGCGTTCGTGCAGGGCTTGTGCCGCCTCTTGCGGCAGGGCGCCCCCTGAGGAAAACACCCGGCGAACCGGGCTTAGCGCTGGCCAGTCGAGGTTGTCGGCCATGCGCTTGAGCAAGGCCGGGCTGGCGACCCAGGCAAAAGCAGGGTGCTCGCGGCTGGCGCGTTGCATGTCTTCAGGGAAGGCCAGTTGTGTGCGCACAAAGCTGCGACCTGCGCACAATGGCCACAGCACACGGAACAACAGCCCGTAGATATGCTGCGCCGCCACACTGGCGATAATGCACGCATCACCCAGGTCCGCGCCCCACAGTTGCTCCAGTGCCTGAACTTCGTTGGCCATCTGGCGCAGGCTTTTGTCGATGCGCTTGGGCTCGCCGCTGGAACCGGAGGTACACAGGCTCAGCCGGCACAGGTCCAGATCCAGTTCGGCCGCAGGCAGGGCCTCGGCGTACAAGGCTTGCAGTGCGTCGCCTTGAGTTATCCACAGGTCGACCTGGCTGTCCCAGCGCAACCGGGTTTGCGCCTGCAGGTCGGCGGGCAGCAGCACGCTGACCCCGGCCCGCCACGCGCCCAGCAAGGCCACGGCCAGTTCGGCAGCGTCTTCCAGGTGTACGGCAATGTGCTGCACGCCGCGTTGGCGCAGGCCACCCGCCAGGCGCAGGGCCTGTTCACGCAACGTGGCGTGGTTCAACTCAGGGTCAACCGTGACCCGGCGATCCGTGTACCCCTTGAGCAACAGCTGCTCAAGTTTTATCCAATTCATGCCCGGCCTCTTACCTTTTGTCGTATCAGCCATTCAATGGCAAACAGCAGCCCCATCAGCGCGTAGGCGATCAGGCCGTTGTACAACGTCCACCAGCTCAGCGGCGCCCACAGCGTCAGGCTCGCTGCGACCAACCCGTTGAGCATGAAAAACAGGCACCAGACCTTGGTGACCTGTCGCGTATAAACAATTGCAATGTCGGGCAGCACCGGCTCGTGCAAGCGCGCCAGGCGCTCGATCATCGGTGGCCCGAATTTCAGGCTCAGGCCAAACAGGCCGAGCATGAAGGTGCTGATCAGCACCGGGTACCAGCGCAACAATGCCGGGCTGTTGAACAACGCCAGCAGGGCGCAGAACACCAGTGCAACCACCGCCATCCACACTCCGCCGGGGCGTCGCTCGCCGGTCAGGGCGCGGGCCAGCCACAGGCTGCCCAGCAGCAGGGCGAACTGCCACGGCGCGAAATGGGCCATGCCGAAATGCACCGCAAAGGGGTACAGCAGGCCAGCCAGCAGCAGGCCAAGGCCAATCAGCCGACTCATGCGTCAGCGTGAACCAGACGGTAAACCGCCTCGACCACGTCATTGACGGTGCGCACCGACTTGAACTCTTCTGCGGCGATACGCTTGCCGGTTTTGCGCTTGATATGGTCGATCAGGTCGACGGCGTCGATGCTGTCGATTTCCAGGTCCTGGTACAGGTTGGCATCCAGGGTGACGCGCTCGGGTTCCAGTTCAAAGAGTTCGACCAGTGCGTCGCGCAGGGTGTTGAAAATGTCGTCACGGTTTTGCATGGTTCGGTCTCAGGCTGCCTGTTTGGCGGTGACAAAAGCCGCAAGGCTGGCCACGTTGGAAAAGTGATTGCGCGTATCTTTGGCGTCGGCATCTATCTTGATGCCGTAGGTTTTTTGAATCGCTAGGCCGAGCTCAAGCGCATCGACCGAATCCAGCCCCAGGCCGTCGCCAAACAGGGTCTGCTCGTCGCCAATGTCGCTGACGCTGATGTCTTCCAGGCCCAGGGCATCGATGATCAGCTGTTTAATGTCGTTTTTCAGATCGCTCATCTGTGGCGAGCTCCTTAATAAAATAGTCATGCACGAAGTCATTGAGCAGGCGCGAAGCTTTGGGCGGCGGGCCTAGCGCGCTAAAGGTCTGTGGATCTATATCGGCACCTACCCGAAAACTGAAGTGCACGCGCCGATCGGGTATGCGGTACCAGGGTTCGGCCTTGGTCAGCGTGGTGGGGCTGACCTTGATCACCACCGGGGTGAGGATCTTCGCACCCCGCAGGGCAATCGCGGCGGCCCCGCGATGAAAGGCGGGTGCCTGGCCCGGCTGGGTACGCGTGCCTTCCGGGAAAATGACCAGGGTCTGGCCTTGCTGCAATGCGCCTGCGGCGTTGTCGAGCATGTCGACGCTGCCATCATTGCTGATGTATTGCGCGGCACGCACGGGGCTGCGGGTGAACGGGTTTTGCCAAAGGCTTTGTTTGACCACGCAATTGGCATTTCTCACCAGGCCAATCAGGAAAACCACGTCGATAAGCGACGGGTGGTTGGCGATGATCATCTGGCCGGGGCGTCCGAGCCGTTCGGCACCTTGTACGTCGTAGGTCAGCACGCCCATGCGCGTCATGGTCCGAATAAACAGCCAGAACAGACGGCTGATGGTAAAACGGGCGCGCTCGCGCTGACGCATGGCGTCGCCCGGCAGGCAACTGAGCAGCGGGAAAATCACCAGGCGCAAGCACAGGCAACCGATGCCGAACAGGGCAAAGCTGATGGCTGTGGCGATCAAACGCCAGGCGTAAGCATCCCGTCGGGCGCTCACAGGCTGCGTTGCCAGTTCCACACGCGGTTTTTCCAGGTGTGTTGGAATGACGTCTGCTCATCGAACAGATGGCACAACAGGTTCAGGGCATGGGGCCACCGGGCCTTGTCGGTGCTTGCATCGCCGCTGGCCAGTGAAACCTGCCATTGCTCGCCCGGCGTCAGCAGCAGGCCTACGGCATAAGCGAAGGGCACGTCATCGATCCAGTGGGCATAGGCGTCGGGCGGCTGTTCTTCGGTGACGATCAGCAATACGGCAGGCGCACCTTCATTGAGCAAGGCACAGGCCTCGATCAGGCCATGCTCCAGGCCGTCCCCGGCGGCGGCAATTGCGGTCATTTCGCTGGTTTCGCCGCGCATGATCGACCACAGGCCGATCACGGCGTTATGCACCGAGAGGCTGAACTGCGTGGGAGACAAGGGCTGGTCGGCCGCCAGGTCGCTAAGGATGTCAAACGTGCGCGGGGTTTCACCGTGACGCGAGGCAAAGACCAGTGGCAGCGCTTCATGGCCTTCGGCCAGTGGCCAGCCGACGCTGAATGCCATGCGCGCCAGGCGGCTGAGGCGGCGGCGTTGCATGGCGGGCAAAAACGAGACGTCGGGGGCTGCGTTGCTGGGCGCGAGTACGCCGGGTCGCTGGCTCCAGGCCTGCCAATCGGCCACGCTGTCGAGGCCCGGTGCCCAGGCACGCCACGCGGCGATATTGAAATTGATCACTGGAGTTTCATCCCGCCCTTGCGGGCTTCCTTGATGCGACAGTGGGCACCGATCGGCGCCACACTTGATACAGAATGGCGACATTATCCCGGTGCAGTTGGTTCGTAGCAAATTTTGCTTACACTTGGAGTATGTTTTGTTTGTGATTTGGAAAAAATAAGACCAGCGCCCTTTGTGTGTGAGGGGCGTTTATTTGTTTTCTCGGATAAGGGCTCAATGGCTGTAGTTCATTTCGTTGCAAGGTAGCTAAGCCGCGTAAAGGCCATCTACACTCGGGTACTCATTGGTACACGGAGGTTTTGAAATGCGTCGCGTGGTGTTTAACCAGAAAGGCGGTGTGGGCAAGTCCAGCATCGCGTGTAACCTGGCTGCGGTCAGTGCCAGCGAAGGGTATCGCACGTTGTTGGTGGACCTGGATGCCCAGGCCAACTCCACTCAATACCTGACCGGCCTGACGGGCGACGATATCCCGATGGGGATTGCCGATTTCTTCAAGCACAGCTTGTCTGCCGGCGTTGGTTCGAAGAAGAACCGGGTCGATATTTACGAAACGCCCTTTGAAAACTTGCACGTCATTACCGCAACCGGCGAACTGGCCGATCTGCAGCCCAAACTTGAGGCAAAACACAAGATCAACAAGCTGCGCAAGTTGCTTGATGAGCTGTCTGAAGACTACGATCGGATTTACGTCGATACCCCGCCTGCCTTGAACTTTTACGCCGTTTCGGCGCTGATCGCCTGTGATCGTGTGCTAATCCCGTTTGATTGCGACAGTTTCTCCCGGCAGGCGCTGTATGGCCTGTTGTCCGAGATCGCTGACCTGAAAGAAGACCACAACGAAGACCTGCTGGTTGAAGGCATTGTGGTCAATCAGTTCCAGGCCCGGGCCAGTTTGCCCCAGCAAATGCTCGATGAGCTGGTCGCGGAGGGGCTGCCGGTGCTGCCGATGTACCTGAGCAGCTCGGTGCGTATGCGTGAGTCGCACCAGGCTTCACAGCCCCTGATCCACTTCGACCCGCGGCACAAGCTGACCCGGCAGTTCGTGGACTTGCACGATTACCTTGACCAGAACGCTTAAGCGCTGATCCCTTGGCTGCGCAGCCAGGCGGTCAGTTGCTGCAAAGGCAGCGCACCGCTCTGGCGGGCCACTTCGCGGCCATTTTTAAACAGGATCAGGCTGGGGATCGAGCGGATGCCCAGTTGCCCGGCCAGTTGCTGATTGGCCTCACTGTCGAGCTTGGCCAGCCGGCACTTGCCCAGCAGTTGGCTGGCAGCCTGTTCGAACACTGGCGCAAAGGCCTTGCACGGCCCGCACCACTCGGCCCATACATCCACCAATAGCGGCAGGTCGCCCTTGATCTGGCTGGCGTAGTCGGTTTGCTGCAGCTCAAAGGGCCTGGCTTGCAGCACTTCATTTTTGCAGCGCCCGCACTTGGGGTGCTCGCCCAGGCGATCGCCGGGGATACGGTTAAGGCCATTGCAGTGGGGGCAGGGAATCAGCAGCGGTTCGGTCATGGAAAATTCCTCGAAAAGGGTCGTGGGTGCCGCCTGTCGCAGCGACTCCAGATTGATGGCGTGCAGTTCAGCAGATGAACACCCGGGCCGCCACCCGTCATGACGTATCTGCTCACAATGTGCCGAAACCGGTTCGCAGGTCTCTATCTAGTCTGTAAATACCCCCCGGGTTTTGTGCCACTGGTCAGGTGGTCAGTATCGCAAGTTGCGATAGAGAACGCCCGGGTTTAGCCTTCATAGCAAGATGCGATAGGGACATTGCATGCGAGTGATTACAGCAAAACGAATTTGGCAAGCCAAAGCACAATGGCCGCAATCGGCGAGCGCCCTGGATGAGTGGTATCGCAAGATCAAGGTTCTCAGCCCTGAAGACTTCGCCGCATTAAGGTCGTTTTTCCCTGCCACCGACAAGGTGGGTTCGTTTCACGTTTTCAACATAGGCGGTAACAAACTGCGGCTGATCGCTGTGGTGCGTTATCGGGTACAGCGCCTCTACATCCGTCATGTGCTGGATCACCGTGACTATGACAAGGGCAAATGGAAGGAATAAGCATCATGAACCCATTGATCGAACAGGCAGCGCAGCACTGGCAATTCGTGGCGCCGCTGTTGCGAAAACCGAAGAACGAAGCCGATTACGACGAGTTGGTCGCCGCCCTTGATGAGCTGACCGACTTGATTGGCGATGATGAGAGCAACCCCCTGATGAGCCTGGTGGACATCCTCGGTGACTGGGTTGAGGCTTACGACCTTGAGCATCGGCCGATGCCCAAGGTCAGTGGCGTCGATGTGCTGCGCTCGGTAATGCAGGAGCACGGGCTGACGCAAAGCGATTTGCCGGGTGTGGGCACCCAGTCTGTGGTGTCTGAAATCCTCAGCGGCAAACGCCAGCTCAACGTTCGGCAGATTCGTTGGCTGGCCGATTACTTCAAAGTGCCTGTGGATATGTTTATCTGAGACTGGCCTCGGTTCTGTGGGAGCGGGCTTGCCCGCGATTGAATCGACGCGATTCAACTGAAACACCGCGGCGCTTGCATCGCGAGCAAGCCCGCTCCCACAGGAGGCATATTTACCGGTTGTGCATCACGACGAACAGCTGATTTCCAGGTGCTTGCCCCACTCCGGCGGGCGTTCGGCGTAGCCTTCCATGCCCGGCTGTTCGGTGAACGGTTGGGTCAATACGGTGTGCAAGCGTTGCACTTCGCTGTAATCCCCGGCCTGCGCCGCATCGATGGCCTTTTGTGCCAGGTAGTTGCGCAAGATATACAGCGGATTGACCGCGTGCATGCGCTCACGCCGTGCCTGTTCATCACTTGCGCCGTCCCGGGCGACGCGGGCCACGTACTGCGCAGCCCAGTCATCAAAACCCTTGAGGTCGACAAATTCTTCCCGCAAGCGGGCGACTGCCTGCTCGGCGGGTTCGTCGCCCAAACGACGGAAAAACAGGGTGTAGTCGATGCTGCTGCCTTGCATCTTTTGCAGCAGGGTTTCGACCAGTTGCTGATCGGCGTCTTCGCCACGGGTCAGGCCCAAGCGGCGGCGCATCAGGTCCAGGTAGTGGGCCTGGTACAGCGGTAAAAACAGCCCGAGGGTCTCGCGCAAGGCTTCAACACTGATAAACGGCGTCAATGCCTGGGCCAGCGCGCTGAGGTTCCACTGCCCGATCGGCACCTGGTTGCTGAAGGAGTAACGCCCTTCGTGATCGGAATGGTTACAGATGAACTGGGCGTCAAAGTCATCGAGGAAGGCGAACGGGCCAAAGTCGAAGGTAATGCCCAGGATCGACATGTTGTCGGTGTTCATCACCCCGTGGCAAAAGCCGTAGGCCTGCCACTTGGCGATCAGTGCGGCGTTGCGCTCGACAATTTCGCGGAACATGGCCAGGTACGGCTCGGGTTGCTCCAGGCACTCGGGGAAGTGCAGCGCCAGCACATGCTCGCCCAGCAGCTTTTGTTGCTCGGGGCGTTTGGTGTAGTAGAAGTATTCGAAATGGCCGAAACGCACATGGCTGGGCGCCAGGCGTAGCACCATTGCTGCGCTCTCCCGGGTTTCACGCCACACCGGAGTGTCGGAGCCGATCACGCACAGGGCGCGGCTGCTGGGAATGCCCAAGGCATGCAGGGCCTCGCTGGCGAGAAACTCGCGGATCGAGGAGCGCAGTACTGCGCGGCCATCGCCCATGCGCGAGTAAGGGGTCATGCCGGCGCCCTTGAGGTGCAAGTCCCAATGCTCGCCCGCATCGTTATACACCTCGCCCAGCAGTAACCCGCGGCCATCGCCCAGTTGCGGGTTGTAGGAGCCGAACTGATGACCGGAGTAGACCATCGCCCGGGGTTCGGCGTCGGCCCACAGGGTATGGCCGCCAAACAGTTGGGCAAAGACCGGGTCCTGGGCGACAGCCGGGTCGAGATCGAGTAGTGCCATAGCGGCGTCGCTGGTCACCACCACGCGGGGTGCGTCGATGGGCTCGGGCAGTACGTGAGTTGAAAACGCGTCACCCAGCCGAGCGAAGCGGTTATCAAAAGTCAGTTCGTCGAGGGCTTTCAATGACCGTCTCCAGTAAATGCATGTCTAAGGTGGGAGCGGGCTTGGCCAGTTAAACCGATTCGTCTGCATCGCAGGCAAGCCAGCTCCCACAGAGGTTGCATCAGCCTTGAGTCAGTCGAGCTTGCCCAACTGCGGCTTTTGCGGTGGTGGTGTCGGCTCGGGCGGGACTTCCGGCCCTACGGGCACCAGCTTGTATTCTTGCCCCTGCAGGTTCTTGAGGTACACCTCCATCTGCTGGAACGAGATGTTGATGTTGTGGTTCTTGAACTCGCGGTTGATAAAGCGGTTGACCTCGTCGATCACCGGGTTGCGGTCGCCCAGGTCGCGCACATGCATGCGCAGTTCGTGGTCGAGGGTGCTTTGCCCGAAGTTGAGAAAGTACACGTGCGGCTCCGGGTCTTTGAGCACGCGCGGGTTCTCTTGTGCGGCCTTGAGCAGCAATTGCTTGACCAGGTCCAGGTCGGAGCCGTAATCGACCCCCAGCTTGAGCGTCACGCGGGTGATGGTGTCGGTCAGCGACCAGTTGATCAGTTGCCCGGTGATAAACGTCTTGTTCGGGACGATGATGTCCTTGCGGTCGAAGTCGGTGATGGTGGTGGCCCGAATGCGGATCTTGCTCACGGTGCCCGACAGGTTGCCGATGGTAATGGTGTCGCCGATACGCACCGGGCGCTCGAACAGAATCATGATCCCTGAAATAAAGTTGGCGAAGATTTCCTGCATGCCGAAGCCCAGGCCCACCGACAGCGCGGCCACCAGCCATTGCAGCTTGTCCCAGCTCACGCCCAGGGTGGACAGGGTGGAGACAAAGCCGATACCGATAATCACATAGGTCAGCAGCGTGGTGGTGGCGTAGGCGCTGCCCTGGCCCAGATCGAGGCGCGACAGCACCAGTACTTCAAGCAGGCCGGGGAGGTTGCGCGCCAGCGCAATACTGATGCCGATGATGACCAGCGCCCCGATCACGTCGCCAATACTGATGGGCACCATGCTCATGTTGGCGCCGGTGCCGCTGGTGTATTCGTACAGGGTGATGTTGTCGAGGTAGGCAAACACCGAGATCAGGTCGGCCCACACCCAATACAGCACGCCGATAAAACCCGCCAGCAGGGCCAGGCGGATCAGGCGCAGGGATTGCTGGTTGACCTGTTCGATATCCAGGGTCGGCTCTTCGATGATGGCATCGTTGCCTTCGCCGGCTTCCTTGGCGGCCTGGCGCTTGGCCAGTGCGCGCTGGTAGGCCAGGCGCCGTGCCGCCACGGCCAGGCCGCGCACAAAGGCTGCCTCGACCACCAGCCAGAACATCAGCAGGTAGAGGGTGTTGATCAGGCGGTCGCTGAGCTTGAGCGCGGTGTAGTAATAGCCAAAACACACTGCCACGAACAGCGCCAGCGGTAGCAGGGCAAAAGCAAAGCCGAGCAACTTGCGCAGGCGATAGGCTTTTGTCGCGGTCTCGAAGTCATTGAGCAGCAAGCGGCAGAGCAGCCAGGCCATCGCGGCATAGCAGCTCAACACGACGAGGATGCCCAGCACGTCGTCGGCCAGCGCCGCCGGTTGTTGTTCGGCAAAGGCGACCACGGCCACCAGGGCCAGTACCACAAAACCGAGCTTGCGAATCCAGTTTTGCAGGAACGCGACCAGGGGTTTTTCCCAGCGGAAATGCAGTTCGGCCACGCCACCCGGGGCCAGAATCCGGTAGGCGGTGTAGAACACCAGCCAGGCCTCGGCCATCTGGATCAAGGCCGCGCCAGTATTGGCGTTCATGCCCCGGGCATCGGTTTGCAGGGCGTAGCCGCACAGGGCCAGGGCCAGTGAAATGGGCATCGCCAGCAGGATGTTGATCAGAATCGCCAGCGGCGTGTGCCATTGGCTGTCGCGTTTGAAGTGACCGATGTCCTGGTGGATTTTGTTCAATTTGCTGTAGAGGTAGCGGCGTTTCCACAGCAGGGCCACCACCACCAGCAGAAACGGCAGAAACAGCAGCGGCCGCTGCACCAGGCCTTCTGCCAGCTCGCTAACGCTGGAGCCCCACGGCAGGGTGGTGACTTGCTGTTCAAGCTGGCGCGGTGCGGTTTCCAGCCATTCCAGATCCAGCGGCTTGTTGCTGGGGATCCAGAACATCTGCTCGTCCAGCGTTGCGCGCAGGCTCTGGGCGGTGCTGAGCAATTGCTTCTGGTTCAGTTGCAGGGTGATGGATTCGTTAAGCAGCGAGCTGAGTTCGCGGTTCAGGCGGTCCAGCAGGTCGCTGCGGGTGTTTACCAGGTCGATAAGGGTTTTGCGCAGTTGCGGGGTGACCTGGTCGGCGGGCTGGGTCGACAGCAGGTTATCGACGTAGGTCGTCGGGTTGCTGATCAGCTCGCGCTGCTGATTGATTTCAAACTGATACAGGCGAATATCGGCGATTTCGTCCGCCAGGTTCTTGTCCATTTTTTGCAGGCGCGGCAGGGCCTGTTTTTGCTTGTACAGGATTTTCGACAGCAACAGGCTGCCCTTGAGCACATTGATCTGCTCATCCAGCGCCTGGTCGCTCTGGGTCACGTTGTCCAGTTGCTGCTTGGTTTCGAGGTTCTGCTGGGTGACTTCGTTGAGGCGGTCGGTGCTGCGCAGCAGGTAGTCGGAGAGCTTGAGGTTTATGGCACTTTCGGTCGCCAGCAGGCTGCTGCTGCCGGACTTTTTCGCCTCGATGGATTGCTCGGTCACGGTCTGCTGCGATTGAGCCAAACGCTTCTGGTTGATCAGGGTTTGCAGGTCCTGGATTTCCTGGTCCTGGCGCGTGGTCTTCTCCAGCAGCAGGTCGTGCTGGCTGCCGCTCAGGTCTTGCAGCAGGCTGTTGCCAGCCAGCTCCTGGCGGCGCAGGGCGATCAGCGCGGTAAGCGAGGCGGCCTCGGCATTGAGCTGGTTGCGCTGGTCGGGGGTTAGCAATTTGCCATTGTCGCGACCGGTTTTCAGGATATTGCCGATCTGCTGGATGCGCGTCTGGCTGTTACTGATTTCGGCCTGGGCCCGCTCCGGGCGGGTCTGTGCGGCAATGCTCTGACTGTTGGCAATGGCCAGGGCTTTTTGCAACTCACCTTGTTGCGTGGTGCGCTCGGCCAGCATCTGCTCCAGCTGCGGCACAGACAGGTCTTTATAGCGCTGTGCCACCGGGATGGGCGTGCTGGCCTTGAGCCGGGCCAGTTCGCGCTGGTTTTCGCCGGTCTGGCGCGGGGCATCATTGAGCTGCTGCTTGACGTCGTTCAGGCGCTGTTCGTAATCAGCCTTGTTTTCCAGCAGGGTCAGGGTCTGCTGGAGTACCGCCTGCAGGGCTTTTTGATCCGCATCCGGCAGCTTGCGGTCGGCAATTTTGTCCAGGCTTTGCTGCACCGCCTCGGCGGTAGGTGGCTCGGCCGCGTGAAGCGTGCCGACACAAAGGCTCAGACCGAGCAGGACGGTTGCGATGAACGTGCGCAGAGTTGGCATAGATACCGGTCAGACAAGGGGCAGAAAGTTGCAGTTTAGAGGAACAGCCCGGGGCCCGGTGCACTTCCTTCGGGGAATCTGACGCCCACTTTGGCGATCTTGTTCCCTTCCATCATCGCGACCGTCCAGATGGTGTTGTTCCACTCCACCTGGTCGCCGACCACTGGCGCGCCGCCGACCTTGTGGGCAATGAAGCTGCTCAGCGAGGTGTCCGGGTTGATGCCGTCGAGCTTGAGGCCGTACAAGGCGGCTACAGCGCCCAGCTGGGCGTCGCCTTCGAGCACGAAGTCGCCAAAAAAGCGCAGGTCCAGGCCACGGCTCGGAGGCTGGCTGAACAGTTTGCCCAGGGCTGGCAAGTCATGTTCATGGCCGATGACACAGAGCAGATCACCCACTTCCAGGGTGGTGCTGCCCGACGGGTGGAGCAGTTTTTTGTCGCGAAACAGGGCTGCAATGCGGGTGCCGTCAGGCATTTTCAGCTCGCGCAGGGCGGCGCCGATGCACCAGTTTTGTGCGTCGAGACGATAAACAAAGAGTTCCCACTCGCTGGTGACATGCACTTCAAGGGCTGAGCGGGACACGGGGGCGAGGTCTGGCGGCACGGTCACCTTGAGCAGCTTGGCAACCCACGGCAGGCTGGTGCCTTGCACCAACAGGGAGACCAGCACGATAAAGAACGCCAGGTTGAAATACAGCTGCGCATTGGGCAGCCCGGCCATCAGCGGGAACACCGCGAGAATGATCGGCACCGCGCCGCGCAGGCCTACCCAGGAGATAAAGGCTTTTTCGCGGCCGTGGAAGGCCTTGAAGGGCAGCAGGCCGACCATCACCGACAAGGGGCGGGCGAACAGAATCATCCACAGGGCCAGGGCCAGCGCGGGAATGGCGATGGGCAGCAGGTCATGGGGGGTGACCAGCAAGCCCAGCACCAGGAACATGCCGATCTGGGCCAGCCAGGCCATGCCGTCGAGCATATGCAAAATGCCATGACGGCTGCGAATCGGGCTGTTGCCGATCACCAGGCCGCACAGGTACACCGCGAGGAAGCCGCTGCCGTGCAGGGCGTTGGTCAGGGAGAACACGACCAGGCCGCCGGCGATCACCAGGATCGGGTACAGGCCGTTGGCCAGGTTGATCCGGTTGACCATCTGCAGCATCAGCCAGCCGCCTGCCAGGCCAACTGCGCCACCGATGGCAAATTCGCGCACCAGATTGAACAGCAGGCTCCAGTGCAGGCCGGTTTCGCCGCTGGCGAGCATGTCGATCAGGGTGACGGTAAGGAACACCGCCATCGGGTCGTTGCTGCCTGATTCGATCTCAAGGCTGGCGGAAACCCGCTCGTTCAGGCCCTTGCCGCCCAGCAGCGAGAACACCGCCGCGGCATCGGTGGAGCCGACAATGGCGCCGACCAGCAGACCCTGGATCAAGTTGAGGTTGAACAGCCAGGCGGCCATCAGCCCGGTCAGCCCGGTGGTGATCATCACCCCCACCGTGGCCAGCGATAACGCGGGCCATAAGGCCACGCGAAAACTGGAAACCCGGGTGCGCAAGCCGCCATCGAGCAGAATCACCGCCAGGGCGAGGTTACCCACCAGGTAGGCCGTGGGGTAGTTGTCAAAAATAATGCCGCCGCCATCGACACCCGCCGTCATGCCCACCGCAAGGATGATGACCAGGATCGGGATGCCCAGGCGCGAAGACAGGGAACTCACCAGGATGCTTGCACCTACCAGCAACGCGCCGATCAAGAACAGGCTGTTGATGGTCGTCGCATTCAAAGGCAGTACTCCAGAAAGCTCAAAAGACAGGGCGCAGACTCAACATGCAGCCTGCGTGCCATCGATTCTAACCTGCGCGATTGGCGGGCTGTCAAAAAGGTTTTGAATGAATTTCACCCTGAGCGTATTTGGGCCTGTTAAGTAGGGTTGAAAGGTCTTTCTTACAAAAAAAACAGATTTTCACTGCATTTTTATATTGGGCAATTTGTGTCTACTGCAGCCTCCCACTTATGCATGGACAGGCTATGAACCCTGCAACCGAGGCTGGCAACAGGCTAACGAACACCCCATCGCAGTGCGACGACCAGCGGATCAACCTCTATGTCGTGTCTGTCAGCAAGTTTCTGTTGCTGTATGGGTTCACGGCAGGCGGGTACATGGTCTATTGGTCATATCGCAACTGGGCGTCCTACAAGGCAGTGACGGGGGCGTCGATTACGCCGGTGGTGCGCGGGGTGCTTTGGCCATTTTTCATCCTGCCGTTGTTTGAAGTGGTGCAAAACGGTCTGGACCGGTCTGGGCGCTACTATTTCTGGCAGCCCGAAACCAGGGGGCTGGTCATCATGGGGTTGGTCATGTTCTCGGTGCTGGTGTCCACGTTCTTTACCCGGCCCTCGGATGAGGCCTACGTGTTGTTTGCCAATGTGGCGCTGATAACCGTTTGCTGCGCCATGCTGGTGGCGGCCCAGCGTGCAATCAACACCCTGGCGGGTGACCCGCAGGGCAGCCTTAACAAGGCCTTGAACGGCATCAATATTGCCTGGATGGTGGTCGGTGCGCTGTTGATGGTCGCCGTTGTCTATGCAGCGCTCACGAGCCAGCGCTGAAGTCGAGTCGTAAAAAAACCGGGCAACCCTTTCGGGAGCCCGGTTTTTCAGTGCCCGATCACACCATCAACCGATGGTCATCAGGCTCGCGTTGCCACCTGCAGCAGCGGTGTTGACGCTCAGGGCGCGTTCGATCACCAGGCGTTCCAGGGCGATATTGGTTTCACCCTGGGACAGGCCCTGTACGCCAACGATGGCGCCAGCCCGTTGTGCCACTTGCTGGCACACGTCACGCAGCTGGTCGCAATCACCGTGGTGCAGGACGGCGTCGAAGATCACGTCGTCCTTGGTCCAGTCGGCCACCAGCGTGATGCGTGCCTGCACCTCTTTTGGCAGGCGGGCCAGCAGGGCCTTGGCCAGTTCGCTTTGCGGCAGGACGGCCGAGCTGCCCACTGCCAGAACGGCAGCCAGTTGGGTCAGCAGGTCGCTTTCAACCTCGGCCAGGCACAGCACATGTTCACGCGGCAGGATGGCGTAGCTGTTGCGCTCGCCAGTCGGGCCGTTGAGCAGGCGCGTGATGCCGCTTTGCGAGTGTGCGGCATATTCGCTGCACAGTTCGGCCAGCGCTGGTTGCTGGTTGCTGCTGGCCCAGGCTTGCAGGGCACTGAGCGGTTTGCTCATGGCTTCGCGGGCCTGGGTATCAGGTGCCGTTACGGCATCGACCTTGGCGAACGATTGCTCGATCGCATTGCCCGGGCGGGTCGACAGCAGGCGGTACAGGTACAGCGGGCCACCGGCTTTCGGGCCGGTGCCCGACAGACCTTCACCGCCGAACGGCTGCACGCCGACCACGGCACCCACGATGTTGCGGTTGACGTAGACGTTACCGGCGTTGACGTTATTGACCACCTTGGCAATGGTTTCGTCGATGCGGGTATGCACGCCCAGTGTCAGGCCATAACCCGAAGCGTTGATCTGTGCGATCAACTGGTCGATGTCCTTGCGCTTGTAGCGCACCACGTGCAGCACCGGCCCGAAGATTTCCCGTTCCAGCTCGTCGAAGCTTTCCAGTTCGATCAGGGTCGGCATGACGAAGGTGCCGCGTTTGCATTCTTCGATATCGGCAATGGCCATCTGGTAAACGGTACGGCCCTTGTCGCGCATGCCCTGGATATGTTGCTCGATCCCGGCCTTGGCTTCGGCGTCGATCACCGGGCCAATGTCCACGTTCAGGCGCTCGGGGTTGCCCATGCGCGATTCGGCCATTGCACCCTTGAGCATTTCGATGACGCGGTCTGCCGAATCTTCCTGCAGGCACAGGACGCGCAGCGCCGAGCAGCGTTGACCGGCGCTGTCGAACGCCGACGACACCACGTCGATAACCACTTGTTCGGTCAGGGCCGAAGAGTCGACGATCATGGCGTTCTGGCCGCCAGTTTCGGCGATCAGCGGGATCGGGCGGCCCTGGGCATCCAGGCGGCCGGCAATGTTGCGTTGCAACAGGCGGGCAACTTCGGTGGAACCGGTGAACATCACGCCTTTGACGCGATCATCGCCCACCAGGCGCGCGCCGACGGTTTCGCCACGGCCCGGCAGCAATTGCAGCACGCCCTGTGGGATGCCGGCTTCGAGCAGAATGCGTACGGCTTGTGCAGCGACCAGCGGCGTTTGTTCCGCAGGCTTGGCCAGTACCGGGTTGCCGGCTGCCAGTGCTGCAGCCACCTGGCCGCTGAAGATGGCCAGCGGGAAGTTCCACGGGCTGATGCAGACCACCGGGCCCAATGGGCGGTGGGCATCGTTGGTGAAGTCGTTGCGCGCCTGTACCGCGTAGTAACGCAGGAAATCCACGGCTTCGCGCACTTCGGCGATGGCGTTGGCGAAGGTCTTGCCGGCTTCGCGGGCCAGCAGGCCCATCAGTGGCTGGATCTCGCCTTCCATCAGGTCGGCGGCGCGTTCCAGGATCGCAGCACGCTCGGCGGGCGGGGTGGCCTGCCAGATCGGTGCGGCGCTCAGGGCGCACTGGATGGCGTTGTCGGCGTCTTCAACGGTGGCTTCTTGTACATGACCGACCACATCACGCAGGTCGGCCGGGTTGAGCACCGCTGCCGGGGTTTCGCTGCTGGAATCGCAACCGAGCATCGGCGCGGCTTTCCAGTCGTTGTGGGCCGTGGCCAGCAAGGCGCAGGACAGCGATGCCAGACGGTGTTCGTTGGACATGTCGATGCCGCTGGAGTTGGCGCGTTCACTGCCATACAGGTCACGCGGCAGCGGGATGCGCGGATGCGGCAAGCCGAAGCCGCCTTCGGCCGTGGCCATTTGTTCGATCTGACTCACCGGATCGGCCACCAGCTCGTGAATCGCGATGGTGTGGTCGGCGATGCGGTTGACGAACGAGGTGTTCGCGCCGTTTTCCAGCAGGCGACGCACCAGGTAAGCCAGCAGTGTTTCGTGGGTGCCGACCGGAGCGTACACGCGGCACGGACGGTTCAGCTTGCCTTCAGATACTTTGCCCACAACCTGCTCGTAGAGGGGTTCGCCCATGCCGTGCAGGCACTGGAACTCGTACTGGCCCGGGTAGTAGTTCTGACCGGCAATGTGGTAAATCGCCGACAACGTTTGGGCGTTGTGGGTGGCGAATTGCGGGTAGATGGCTTCCGGCACGGCCAGCAGCTTTTTCGCACAAGCGAGGTAGGATACGTCGGTGTACACCTTGCGGGTGTAGACCGGGTAGCCTTCCAGGCCTTCGACCTGGGCGCGCTTGATTTCGCTGTCCCAGTACGCGCCCTTCACCAGGCGGATCATCAGGCGATGACGGCTGCGGCGCGCCAGATCGATCACATAGTCGATCACATAAGGGCAACGCTTCTGGTAGGCCTGGATCACGAAACCGATGCCGTTCCAGCCCGCCAGCTGCGGTTCGAAGCACAGGCGCTCAAGCAGGTCGAGGGAGATTTCCAGGCGGTCGGCTTCTTCGGCGTCAATGTTGAGGCCGATGTCGTACTTCTTGGCCAGCAAGGTCAGCGACAGCAGGCGCGGGTACAGCTCGTCCATCACGCGTTCATACTGGGCGCGGCTGTAGCGCGGGTGCAGGGCCGACAGCTTGATGGAGATGCCCGGGCCTTCGTAGATGCCACGGCCGTGGGAAGCCTTGCCGATCGAGTGGATGGCTTGCTCGTAGGACGCCAGGTACTTCTGTGCGTCATGTTCGGTCAGTGCGGCTTCACCGAGCATGTCGTAGGAATAACGGAAGCCCTTGGCTTCAAAGCGCGTGGCGTTGGCCAGGGCTTCGGCGATGGTCTCGCCGGTGACAAACTGCTCGCCCATCAGGCGCATGGCCATGTCGACGCCTTTGCGGATCATCGGCTCGCCACTTTTGCCGATGATGCGGCTCAGGGAGGAGGTCAGGCCGGCTTCGTTGTGCGTCGACACCAGCTTGCCGGTCAGCAACAGGCCCCAGGTGGCGGCGTTGACGAACAGCGACGGGCTGTTGCCCAGGTGCGGGTGCCAGTTGCCGGTGCTGATCTTGTCGCGGATCAGGGCGTCACGGGTGCCCTTGTCCGGGATACGCAGCAGTGCTTCGGCCAGGCACATCAGGGCTACGCCTTCCTGGGACGACAGGGAAAATTCCTGCAGCAAGCCTTGGACGATGCCGGCACGGCCACCGGCGCTCTTCTGATTGCGCAGTTTTTCGGCAATCGAGGCGGCCAGGGTTTGTGTGGCTTCGGCCATTGGGGCCGGCAGGCGCGCCTGCTCCAGCAGCATGGGCACCACTTCGGGTTCCGGGCGACGGTACGCCGAGGTGATGGCCGCGCGCAGCACGGATTGCGGCAGGATGCTTTCGGCGAACTCCAGGAAGCACTGATGCGCATGGTCGGCTTGTACGTCGTCGGCGTCATCGCTGGCAGTGCCAGGGATACCGCTCAACTCGGTCAGGGTTGCACCACCCTCGAGTTTTTCCAGGTAATTGAAGATTGCCTGCTTGATCAGCCAGTGTGGCGTGCGATCAATCGAGGTCGCGGCGGCCTTGAGGCGCTCGCGGGTCGGGTCATCAAGTTTGACCCCAAGGGTGGTGGTAGCCATTTTTTTATCCTCATGGGTGCCACATTTGCGTGGCAGCAGCTGGCGGCAAGATTAGCGCTGCGCTGAAACGGGTGCAACTAGGTGCAACCCGTTTTTGTGTCGATTGGTCGACGCTTCGTCAGGAATATTTTGCGCGGGTTGGATGGCTGCTCTTCCTTGGTGCTTTTTCTTCGGTTTGGCGGGGTCTTTGCTCCGAAAAGGCGCAAAAACCCTGAATTGAGACGAAAAGGCGACAAGGTGCAACTTGCCCGGCAGAAACTGGTTGCACCCGATTTGCTTTGTTGCATAGCATTCGCGCCCAAGGTGCAACCTCCTACAGAAGATTGGTTCATCGGCTGATGGATTTCCTGGGGAAACATCAGTCATAAATGCGCGGCAAGGTTAATCGTCTCAAACAGGACGTTTGTGAGCGTACGGCCAGACCGCCGCTAAACATAAAAACAATGCCAGGGCTTTATCAATGAGTGTTAGTAACCCAACCCTGATCACGTTCGTGATCTATATCGCAGCAATGGTGCTGATCGGCCTGATGGCTTATCGCTCCACCAACAACCTTTCTGACTACATTCTCGGTGGCCGTAGCCTGGGCAGCGTTGTAACCGCTTTGTCCGCTGGCGCCTCCGACATGAGCGGCTGGTTGCTGATGGGCTTGCCGGGCGCGATCTACATGTCCGGTCTGTCGGAAAGCTGGATTGCCATCGGTCTGGTGACCGGTGCCTACCTCAACTGGCTGTTCGTTGCCGGTCGCCTGCGGGTACAGACCGAGCACAACGGTGATGCGCTGACCCTGCCGGATTACTTCTCCAGCCGTTTCGAAGACAACAGCGGCTTGCTGCGGATCATCTCGGCCATCGTGATTCTGGTGTTCTTCACCATTTACTGCGCTTCCGGCATCGTGGCGGGTGCCCGTCTGTTCGAAAGCACCTTCGGCATGTCCTACGAGTCCGCCCTGTGGGCCGGTGCTGCGGCAACCATCGCCTATACCTTTATCGGTGGTTTCCTGGCCGTGAGCTGGACCGACACCGTACAGGCCACCCTGATGATCTTCGCGCTGATCCTTACGCCGATCATCGTGCTGCTGGCCACCGGCGGCGTGGACACCACGTTCCTGGCCATCGAAGCCAACGACCCGAGCAACTTCGACATGCTCAAGGGCACGTCCTTTATCGGCATCATCTCGCTGATGGGCTGGGGCCTGGGTTACTTCGGCCAGCCGCACATCCTGGCGCGTTTCATGGCCGCTGATTCGGTCAAGTCGATCGCCAAGGCGCGTCGCATCTCCATGACCTGGATGATCCTGTGCCTGGCAGGTACCGTGGCGGTGGGCTTCTTTGGTATTGCCTACTTCTCGGCGCACCCGGAAGTGGCCGGCCCTGTGACCGAAAACCCTGAGCGCGTGTTTATCGAACTGGCCAAGCTGCTGTTCAACCCGTGGATTGCAGGCATTCTGCTGTCGGCCATCCTGGCTGCCGTGATGAGCACCCTGAGCTGCCAGTTGCTGGTGTGCTCCAGCGCCCTGACCGAAGACTTCTACAAGTCCTTCCTGCGCAAAAATGCTTCCCAGCTGGAACTGGTGTGGGTTGGCCGGATCATGGTGCTGGTGGTTGCGCTGATCGCCATCGCGCTGGCTTCCAACCCGGAAAACCGCGTGCTGGGCCTGGTGAGCTATGCATGGGCAGGCTTCGGTGCCGCTTTCGGCCCGGTTGTCCTGATCTCGGTACTGTGGAAGGGCATGACCCGTAATGGCGCATTGGCCGGTATTCTGGTGGGTGCCATTACCGTGATCGTGTGGAAGCATTTCGCACTGTTCGGTCTGTACGAAATCATCCCGGGCTTTATCCTGGGCAGCTTGGCCATCGTGCTGGCGAGCCTGGCTGGCAAGGGCCCGACCAAGGGTATGGTTGAGCGCTTCGACGCTGCTGAAAAAGACTTCAAACTCAACCACTGATCGGGCCAGCGCATGCGCTGACCTTGCAGTGTTCTGAAACGGCCCGTCTCCAGGTGAGACGGGCCGTTTTTTTTGCCTGTAGCACGGTCGCCGTACCTCGGAAAAACCGCCCGCTACCTGACGTCCGGTTGCGTACAAGGTAAACTTCGCCCCCTGCGCAGGAGCAACCATGAACTATCGTCACGCCTTCCACGCCGGCAACCATGCCGACGTCTTCAAACATATCGTCTTGACCCGCCTCATCGCCCTGATGTCGCGTAAAGAGCAGCCTTTCGCCTACCTCGATACCCATGCCGGTATTGGTTTGTACGACCTCAAGGGCGATCAGGCCAACCGCACGGGCGAGTACCTGGAAGGCATTGCACGGTTGTGGGGGCAGAAAGACCTGCCTGCAGTGACTGATGACTACATGCAAGTGCTGCACAAGATGAACCCGGATGGCGAGTTACGCTATTACCCGGGCTCGCCGGAGTGGGCGCGACGCCTGACCCGTTCCCAGGACCGTGTGCTGTTGAACGAAAAACACCCCGAAGACGGCGTGTTGCTCAAAGACAACATGAAGGGTGATCGCCGCGTAGCGGTGCATCTGGGCGAAGGCTGGCATGTACCGCGGGCGTTGCTGCCAGTGGCTGAAAAGCGTGGCTTGATGCTGATCGACCCGCCGTTCGAGAAACTCGACGAAATGAAGCGCTGCGCTGAATCGTTGAAAGAAGCGATCAGCCGCATGCGCCAGACCGTGGTAGCGATCTGGTATCCGATCAAGGACAAGCGCCAGTTGCGCCGTTTTTACCAGGACCTTGCGGGGTCGGGTGCTCCGAAGTTGCTGCAGGTGGAGTTGTTCGTACACCCGCTGGACACGCCCAACAGCCTCAATGGTTCAGGTTTGGCGATTGCCAACCCGCCTTGGGGTCTGGAAGAAGAGCTGCGCGAACTGCTGCCGTGGCTGGCCAAGAAACTGGGGCAAACCCAGGGCGGCTGGCAGATGGAATGGTTGATCGCGGAAAAATAGCTGAAAACTGTAATGTGGGAGCGGGCATGCTCGCGATCAAGGCGATGCGGTGTAACAGAAACACCGCGTCGCTTGCATCGCGAGCAAGCCCGCTCCCACCGTTTTTTGTGCTACATTAAATCGGGCAGGTCACGCCTGTACCGCCAATGCCACAGTAGCCCTGCGGGTTTTTCGCCAGGTACTGCTGGTGGTAGGCCTCGGCGAAGTACACCGTTGGTGCCTGGTCGATTTCGGTGGTGATGGTGCCCAACCCGGCCTTGTCCAGCTCGGCCTGGAACACTTTCTTGCTTTCCAGTGCCTGTTCAAGCTGCTCAGGGGTGGTGCAGTAGATCACCGAGCGGTACTGGGTGCCGATGTCGTTACCCTGGCGCATGCCCTGGGTCGGGTTGTGCAGTTCCCAGAACATGGCCAGCAATTGCTTGTAGCTGACCACTTCCGGTTCGTAGACCACCAGCACCACTTCGGTGTGGCCGGTCAGGCCCGAGCAGACTTCTTCGTAGGTCGGGTTCGGGGTGTAGCCGCCCGCATAACCCACCACGGTGCTGACCACGCCTTCGCGTTCCCAGAACTTGCGTTCCGCGCCCCAGAAGCAGCCCAGACCAAAAATCGCAAAGTCGACATTCTTCGGGAATGGGCCCAGCAGCGGCTGACCGGTAACGTAGTGGGTTTCCGGCAGCTGTACATGGGTGTCGCGGCCCGGCAGGGCTTGTTCTTTAGTGGGTAGCACGTTTTTATTCACCAGAATTTCCGAGCGCAAGACCATGATTCAAGTCCTCTCAATCAGAGTGTAGGAAGTCAGGCCAATAGTGTGCCCGAGTGTTGCAGCGCTGTCAGGCCAAGGGGCCGCGCGGATAGCGTTTGAGCTTTTCGATCAGTTCGCTGCCGGGGATCGGGCGGTCGAACAGATAGCCCTGGCCCACATCACAGCGATGGCGGCGCAAGAAGGCCAACTGTGCAGCGGTTTCAATACCCTCGGCAACCACTTTGAGCTTGAGGTTGTGCGCCATCGCGATCACCGCGGAGGTGATTTCCATGTCGTTCTGGTTGTCGGGGATGTCTTTGATAAAGCTGCGATCGATCTTGATGATGTCGATCGGGAATTTTTTCAAGTAACTGAGCGATGAGTAGCCAGTGCCGAAATCGTCCATGGCCAGGGTCAGGCCCAGTTTTTTCAGTTGGTCGAGCTGCAGGCGGGTGTCGTCGGTGGCCTCCAGTAGCAGGCCCTCAGTCAGTTCCAGTTCCAGCAGCGCCGCCGGCAGCTGTTCTTCCTTGAGGATGCTGGCAATCGAGGCAACCAGATCCGGGTCGGAGAACTGCTTGGGTGATACGTTGATCGCCACTTGCAGGTTGCCCAGCCCGGCGATGCTCAGTTGCCGGCTCATGCGGCAAGCCTGGCGGGCAACCCACTTGCCGATGGGGATAATCAGCCCGGTCTCTTCTGCCACGCTGATGAACTGGTCGGGGCGGATCATGCCGTTTTTTTGGGTGGTTCCAGCGCAACAGCGCTTCCATGCCCAGCAGGCGTCCGGTTCGCAGGCACAGCTTGGGCTGGTAGAACACCTCCAGTTCGTTCTGGGTCAGGGCGCGACGCAGGTTGTTTTCGACAAACAGCTTGTAGCTGGCCTCGGCGTTCAAGGCTTCGGTAAACACCTGCACCTGATGCTTGCCGCAGGCCTTGGCCTTGTGCAGCGCCAGGCCCGCGTTGCGCATCAGGGTTTGCGGGTCGCGGCCGTGCAGGGGCGCACAGGCCACGCCGACCGAGCCGGTGACGCTGATCAACTGGTTGTCGACGAACATCGGTTTGTCGAGGGTCATCAATAATTGGCTGGCAATTTGTTGCCCGGTCGCCAGGTCAGTGTCGTCGAGCAAGACTGCGAATTCGTTGCTGGCAAAACGCGCCAGGCCATCGCTGACGCTAAGGCTGTTGCGCAGGCGCCGGGCCAGGCTGATCAGCAGCTTGTCGCCGGTCTGGTGGCCGAGGCTGTCATTGATGCGCTTGAAGTTGTCGATATCCACCAGCAGCAGGCACACCGGGGTGTTGCTGTTGCGGGCGAAACGCTCGTCGAGATTGCGGATAAACGCCGGCCGATTGCCCAGATTGGTCAGGTTGTCAGTGTAGGCCAGGCGTTCGATGCGCTGCTGCGCCAGCTTGGTTTCGGTGATGTCTTCGTAAATACCGATGTAGTGGGTCAGCTCGCGGTTGTCGCCATACACCTTGGAAATCGACATCTGGCCCCAGTAGGGCTCCAGGTTTTTGCGCCGGCTCTTGAATTCACCTTGCCAGCTGTTGCCTTTGCTCAGGCTTGAGTGGGCGTCGAACAGCAGGTCGCTGAGGTTTTCCAGTGCAGGCAGTTCCGACAGCTTATGGCCCCGGACTTCTTCGGTGGTGTACTGGGTGATGGCAGTAAAGCTGGGGTTAGCGTACTCGACCACGCCGTCGCAGTTGACCAGCAAAAAGGCGTTGGCACTTTGCTCGACAGCGCGCTGGAACAGGTGCAGGGCATTGGTGGCAGCACGGCGGTTGTGGTTGTTGATGACCTGGGCAAACTGGTCGGCCAGTTCCCCGGCGAAGGCGATTTCATCCGCCTGCCAGGCGCGGGTCCTGCCCACTTGCTCAAGGCACAGGACGCCGACCACCTGGCCGTCGATGCGGATGCCGGCGTCGAGCATGGCATTGGCATCGTGTCGCCCCAGGCTAGCCACCAGCTCGCGGGTGCGCGGGTCGCGGCTGGCGTTCGTCGCATCGATCGAGCGGCTGGTATGCAGGGCTTCGAGGTAGTCGGGGAACAGGCTGGCGTCGAAGGTATCCTGGGCAATATGCGCCTGGGCCTCGCGCTGGAAGGCTGAAACCGGCAGTAACTGGCTGCCTTCAAGGTTCCACAGGCTGGCACCGTCGATTTGATAGATATCGCAGGCGCTGCGGGTGATCAGCTCGGCGGCTTCTTGCAGCGAGTTGTGCTGGCTGTAGCGGTGGCGGGCCAGGCGCAGGATCAGATCCTGCTGGGCGCGCACGCGCTCCAGATGCTGGAGCTGGTCCTGCTGGGTGCGCTGGTTCAGCGCCAGGGCAATCTGCAAACGGCTGTTTTGGGTTTCGAGCTCGGCCACCGGAGCGGGCAAAGGGCTGGCAGCGCTGTCTTCGATGGCCAGCAGGTAGCCGCGCAAAAAGTGCCGGTTGTGTTGCTTGTAGGCCTCACCCAGTTCCATCAGGTTCAGTGGGCCCAGGGCGGTGTGCAGGGTGTAGTGTACGACGTAGTGATGGCGGGTCCTGAGCTGCTGCTCGATGGCATCGTGCAGGCGATAGCGTGCCTGGGGCTCCATCAGGCTGGCGTAGGGCGAGCCGACCAGCGCGCACAGATCCGCGGCGGGCATGCCAAATTGGCGCTCGCAATGAGGGTCGAGGTAGAGCATGGCCCAGCTGGCTTCATTAAGCCGTTCGAAACGCAGCATGCCGAGCCGGGAGGGCACGGGGAGCTGGGTGACGACCTCGGCTGCCAAACGCGGGGCAGCATCAGGTTGGCTTTTCATTGGGGCACTCGCTTCACAAATGCGGTTTGCGCACGGGCTGTCACCCTGTTTCTGTGGATGGCGGCAAGGTTGCATCATGCTCAACGTGCTGACAAGTGAACATAAAGGCTAAGTGCTATAAGGGCTTATCGGCCGGCCGGCGATTTTCTACAGGCCGATCGATAAGCTTTGGAGCTTATTTGAGTGCAATAGTTGCTGTCTCGATGATGCGGCCCTTTTTATTGTGAAAATCGACCTTCAACTGCTGGCCGGTGATGGTCAGGCAGGCGAAGTTGTCCTCGCTGACCACGCGGCTGTTGAGCGTGAGCGAGTAGGTGCCGGTGCCGACGGTCGTCAGGGTGGTGTTGACGAGCAGATCGCCTACCTGGGCATACGGCAGCAGCCGGGTGTTGCACAGGGGCGAAGAGACCACGCTGTGAACGATAAAGTCGGGGCTCTTGTCGTGGGTTAGCTGGCAGCAGAGCGAGCCATGAATATCCCCGGACACAAACACCACGTTCTTGACGGCATGGGAGCGAATGGTCTCCAGGATCCGGTTGCGCTGTGCCGCAAAGGCTTTCCAGCCGTCGCTGTCACGCCGTTGGTCAGGCATGAACATGACGCTGCTGACGATAAATTTGACCCTGGACGTGCTGTTGACCAGCCATTTGAGAAATGCCTGTTCCTGCGCGACGCCAATCATGCGTTTGTCGCGCCCGGACAGGACCCGCTCGGTGCGACAGTCCATGACAAACCAGTCGATATCGGCGTTGGCAAACATGTACCAGTAGCGGCTCAAGTTGCGATTGATGCGCCCGTCTGGCTGTAGCGCGTGAGCCGGGCCGTGGCTGCACTGGTAAGCCTCATAAGCGCGCATGGCGTTGTTGTACAAAGCCGTGTCGGCGTTGCTGCGATTGGCTGGCCAGTTATCTTCGATCTCGTGGTCGTCAAGGATCATGTACGTCGGCGTGCTGGCCATGAGTGAGCGGATATTGGGCTGGCTGAAGGCTGCACGGTATTTGCGGGTGATGGCCGGGTAGTCGCTGTCTGGGGCGATGATATTCAGGTCGTCGACATACACCTGGTCACCGGTCATGACCACGGCATCAAGGCCTTGCTGGCGGGCCAGGGCGTGGATGCTGGCGAAGATCTCATCACCCAGGTGCGCAGCCGAAGGGATGCCAGCCGTGAGCCTGAGGTAGCGGCAGGACCCTGTGACGTACCGGCGGGTGCGGTTGCGCGCAGTAGAGTCGGTCTTGAAGGTGTAAACCGTGGCTGGCCATTGCAGTGCAATTTGTTTGACTGTTTCAGGCGTATGCCCCGGGCTTGAGGTGGCGAACCAGCCTGCCTGGTATTCGTAGCGGGTATCGCTGTGCAGGTTGTTCAAGACCAGCGTGTCGGACATGTCGAATTCAGGGTTCAGCCTGGAAAACACACCGGCAGACCATTGGCTGTCCCCGGCCTTTCGGTGCCGGATACCGGCGAATACGGCGTTGTTTTTATCGAAGTCGCCGCGCACGAAAATACGGGCGTGTTGTGCGGTGGTAAAGCCTACTATCGGGCCAACTGTAGGTGAGATCACATCGAAATCCTTTCTGATGTTTGGGCGATGGCACTCGCGTGGTTCCAGTCCTTTGGTTAACGGTAGAAGTGGTTGGGTGGTTGGCCCATTCATGGATTCAGCGCTGGGTGTAGTGCTTGAAGGGCAGTGAGTGTCAGAAAAGCCCCTCACCCTAGCCCTCTCCCAAAGGGAGAGGGGACTGACCGCGCGCGACTTCAAGAGCACCGCCAATCAGGCCCTCTCCGAAAGGGAGAAGGACTGAGCGCCTGCGATTTCAAAAACACCGCCAATCAGCCCCTCTCCCAAAGAGAGAGGGGATTGACCGCGCGCGACTTCAAGAGCACCGCCAATCAGCTCCCTCTCCCTCCGGGAGAGGGTTGGGGTGAGGGGCTCTTCAAGTCGCAGGCAAAAAAAAGCCCCGCCAAATGGCGGGGTTGAGGTACGAGCGTGGCGCTCGGAAAACAGTGCGCTACCCCGGCCTTCGGTGAAGAAGGCCGGGGTGTGGCTTACAACAGGATAGTGCGGATGTCGCCCAGCAACTGGCTCAGACGCTGGGTGAAGCGTGCAGCAGCCGCGCCGTTGATCACACGGTGATCGTAGGAGAGCGACAAAGGCAGCATCAGTTTCGGCTGGAAGGCTTTGCCGTCCCAGACTGGCTGGATGGTGGCCTTGGAAACGCCGAGGATCGCCACTTCCGGTGCGTTGACGATCGGCGTGAAGCCGGTGCCGCCAATGTGCCCGAGGCTGGAAATGGTGAAGCACGCGCCTTGCATGTCGTCTGCGGTGAGCTTCTTGTCACGGGCCTTGGCAGCCAGTGCAGCCGCTTCAGCAGCCAGTTGCAGCAGGCTCTTCTGATCAACGTTCTTGATCACAGGTACCAGCAGGCCATCCGGGGTGTCTACGGCGAAGCCGATGTTGACGTATTTCTTGCGGATGATCGCTTTGCCGCTTGGCGCCAGCGAGCTGTTGAAGTCCGGCATTTCCTTGAGCAGGTGGGCGCAGGACTTGAGCAGCAGCGGCAGTACAGTCAGCTTCACGCCGGCTTTTTCTGCGACGGCTTTTTGCGCGACGCGGAAGGCTTCCAGCTCGGTGATGTCAGCCTGATCGAACTGAGTCACGTGCGGGATGTTCAGCCAGCTGCGGTGCAGGCTCGACGCGCCGATTTGCATCAGGCGGGTCATGGCCACTTCTTCCACTTCACCGAAACGGCTGAAGTCGACAGCAGGAATTGGCGGAATGCCAGCACCACCGGTTGCGCCGGCGGCCGGTGCTTCCTTGGCTTTCTGCATCATGGCTTTGACGTGCGCCTGCACGTCTTCCTTGATGATACGGCCGTGCGGGCCGCTCGGGCTCACCGCGCTCAGCTCGACGCCGAACTCGCGGGCCAGTTGACGCACGGCAGGGCCGGCGTGAACCTTGCCACCCTTTGGCGCAGGCGCGGCGGCCGGGGCAGGTGCTGCCTCGGCTTTGGCGGCTGGCGCAGGGGCAGCAGCAGGGGCTTCAGCTTTGGCCGGTGCTGGAGCAGCAGCGGCCTGAGCCGGAGCAGCAGGGGCAGCAGCGCCTTGAACCTTGAGCTTGAGGATAAAGTCGCCAGTGCCGACTTCGTCATCCAGCTTGACCGCAATGCTCTCGACCACACCGGCGGCTGGCGATGGAATTTCCATGCTGGCCTTGTCGGATTCCAGGGTGATCAAGGATTGATCAGCCTCAACGGTATCGCCGGCCTTGACCAGGATCTCGATGATTTTGGCTTTGCCCGACGAGCCGATATCCGGGACGTGAATGTCCTGGATGGTAGCGGCGGCAGGTGCGGCCGGGGCCGCTGGGGCCTCGGCAGCAGGGGCGGCAGCTGGCTTTTCAGCCGCGGCCGGGGCAGCCGCAGGGGCTGGCGCTTCAGGCGCCGCAGCGGCGCCCTCGGCTTCCAGTTCCAGCAGTTCGTCGCCTTCTTTCAGGCGGTCGCCCAGCTTGATCTTCAGGCTCTTGACGATACCGGCCTTGGGAGCAGGGATTTCCATGCTCGCCTTGTCCGATTCCAGGGTCAGGATGCTCTGGTCGGCTTCGATACGGTCGCCGACTTTTACAAACAGCTCGATGACTTCGCCGTCGCCGCTGCCGATGTCAGGTACTCGAATGAGTTCGCTCACAAATATTCTCCTCAGCAGTCCAGTGGGTTGCGTTTTTCCGGGTTGATGCCGAACTTGACGATGGCTTCTGCCACCACTTTAGGTTCGATATCGCCACGGTCAGCCAGTGCTTCCAGGGCTGCCAACACCACGAAATGACGGTCTACTTCGAAGAAGTGACGCAGTTTTTTGCGGCTGTCGCTGCGGCCGAAACCGTCAGTGCCCAGCACTTTGAATTCCTTGACCGGTACCCACTGGCGAATTTGTTCGGCGAACAGCTTCATGTAGTCGGTAGAGGCAATAACCGGACCTTTACGGCCAGTCAGGCACTCTTCGACGTAGCTCAGCTGAGGCTTCTGGCCAGGGTGCAGACGGTTATGACGCTCTACGGCCAGGCCGTCGCGACGCAGCTCGTTGAAGCTGGTAACGCTCCAGACGTCAGCGCCGATGTTGAACTGTTCACGCAGGATGATCGCCGCTTCACGGACTTCACGCAGGATGGTACCGGAGCCCATCAGCTGGACGTGGTGGGCCGCTTCCTTGGTGTCTTCCTCAAGCAGGTACATACCCTTGACGATGCCTTCCTCGACACCGGCCGGCATGGCTGGCTGCTGGTAGGACTCGTTCATCACGGTGATGTAGTAGAAGACGTCCTGTTGCTCTTCGGTCATCTTCTTCATGCCGTCCTGGATGATCACCGCCAGCTCATAGCCATAGGTCGGATCGAAGGTGCGGCAGTTCGGGATGGTGCCGGCCAGGATGTGGCTGTGACCGTCTTCGTGTTGCAGGCCTTCGCCGTTGAGCGTGGTACGCCCGGCGGTGCCGCCGATCAGGAAGCCACGGGTGCGGCTGTCGCCAGCGGCCCAGGCCAGGTCGCCAATACGCTGGAAGCCGAACATCGAGTAGAAGATGTAGAACGGCAGCATCGGCTGGTTGTGGTTGGAGTACGAAGTACCGGCGGCGATGAAGGAGCTCATGGCGCCTGCTTCGTTGATGCCTTCTTCGAGGATCTGACCTTTTTTGTCTTCGCGGTAGAACATCACCTGGTCTTTATCGACTGGCTCGTAGAGCTGGCCGACGGACGAGTAGATACCCAACTGGCGGAACATGCCTTCCATACCGAAGGTACGGGCTTCGTCCGGGATGATCGGAACGATGCGCGGGCCGATTTCCTTGTCCTTGACCAGCTGCGCCAGGATGCGCACGAAAGCCATGGTGGTGGAAATTTCACGGTCGCCGGAGCCGTCAAGGATGGCCTTGAGGGTTTCCAGTGGCGGCGTCGGGATGCTGATGCTCTGCGCGCGGCGCTGAGGCACGAAACCGCCCAGTGCTGCACGGCGCTCGCTCAGGTAGCGGGCTTCGGCGCTGCCGGCTTCCGGTTTGAAGAACGGCAGGTTTTCGATTTCGTCGTCTTTGACCGGGATGTCGAAACGATCGCGGAACAGCTTCAGGCTTTCAACATCAACCTTCTTGGTGTTGTGCGCGGTGTTTTTCGCTTCGCCGGCGCCGGTGCCATAACCCTTGATGGTCTTGGCCAGGATCACGGTTGGCTGGTCTTTGTGGTTGACCGCTTCGTGGTACGCCGCGTAGACCTTGTACGGGTCGTGGCCGCCACGGTTGAGTTTCCAGATCTCGTCGTCGGACAGGTCTGCAACCATCGCCTTGAGTTCCGGCGAGTTGAAGAAGTGTTCACGCACGAACGCGCCGTCTTTGGCTTTGTAGTTCTGGTACTCGCCGTCGATGACTTCGTCCATGCGACGTTGCAGGATGCCGTCGACGTCCTTGGCCAGCAGCGGGTCCCAGAAACGGCCCCAGATGACTTTGGTCACGTTCCACTGAGCACCGCGGAATACGCCTTCGAGTTCCTGGATGATCTTGCCGTTGCCGCGAACCGGGCCGTCGAGGCGCTGCAGGTTGCAGTTGATGACGAAGATCAGGTTGTCGAGGTTTTCACGACCGGCCAGGGAGATTGCGCCCAGGGATTCCGGTTCGTCGCACTCGCCGTCGCCCAGGAAGCACCAGACTTTCTGGCCAGCAGGGATGTAGCCGCGGGCTTCCAGGTACTTCATGAAGCGCGCCTGGTAGATCGCCTGGATCGGGCCAAGGCCCATCGATACGGTCGGGAACTGCCAGAAATCAGGCATCAGCCAAGGGTGCGGGTAGGACGACAGGCCCTGACCGTCCACTTCCTGGCGGAAGTTGTTCATTTGTTCTTCGCTGATGCGGCCTTCCATGAACGCACGGGCGTAAACGCCTGGCGAGGTGTGACCCTGGAAGTAGATCAGGTCGCCGCCGTGTGCGTCGGTCGGGGCCTGGAAGAAGTAGTTGAAGCCGATGTCATACAGGGTTGCGCTGGAAGCGAAGCTGGAAATGTGACCGCCCAGGTCCGAATCTTTCAAGTTGGTGCGCATCACCATGGCCATCGCGTTCCAGCGCACCAGCGAGCGAATGCGGCGTTCCATGAACAGGTCGCCAGGCATGCGTGCTTCGTGGGTTACCGGAATCGTGTTGCGGTAAGGCGTGGTAATGGCATACGGCAGCTGCGAACCGGTGCGGGTAGCGAGCTCACCCATACGGGTCATCAGGTAGTGAGCGCGGTCTTCGCCTTCTTTGTCGAGAACCGATTCCAGGGCGTCCAGCCATTCCTGGGTTTCGACGGGATCGAGGTCTTGCATGGCTTGCTCCAGGGCGGATAGGCTTCCAGAATCGGTTGCCTGAGTTTGCGACTGGCCTTGTGGGCAGACGACATAAATTCTTGGATGGCCGGAGGTTGATTCCAGCGGCGTGTAGTTTTACTACAAATCGTCGGCCATTTCAGCCTTTCGAGTGCATGAGCCAGTAGTAAAACTACAGGATTGGTCCTGATGGCCACCTGTTTCGTTGTGCGAAAAATCGATATTGTTGGTGCGTTTATCAGTTTTCAGCCCTGAATATGCGGGCTGGATGCTAAACAAAGTGATCTTCGAGCTATTTATAACCTTTGTTCGACAGTCGGATTAAACCGCTGTTTCTTCCTGTCACCGTACTCGGCAACACCATCGCCGATCAAGGATAGACCATGAGCCTTCCGTCGCTTGCTCCAATTCCTGCCCTTTTACAGCCCCTGGCCAGCCGTGCCGAGCAGTCGTGGCGCGCTGCAGTCGCCGGGCTTGAGGGCGGGCAGGGGCTCGACGACTGGTCACCCGAGCGCTGGTCGGCATTCAACCGGGTCAGTGCGGCGAGTGACTTCTTTATAGAACAATCTTTGCGTGACCCTTTGATGTTGCTCGAACTGGCGCGCTCCGGCGAGCTGGACCGCCGCTTTGGCCCCGGTGAACTGTGTGGGCAGATTGCTGCTGCCGCCCAGGCAGCCAGCAGCGATGATGAGTTGGGCCGGGCACTGCGCCGCCAGCGTACTCGCCAGCAGATCCGGATTATCTGGCGTGACCTCAACCGCCAGGCAGACTTGATCGAAACCTGCCGCGACCTGTCGGACATGGCCGATGCCAGCATCGACCAGGCCTACCGCTGGTTGTATCAACGGCATTGCCAGCAGTTTGGCACCCCCGTCGGCAACCGCAGTGGCGAGCCACAGGAGATGGTGATCCTGGGCATGGGCAAGCTTGGCGCTGTAGAGCTGAACCTGTCTTCGGACATCGACCTGATCTTTGCCTACCCCGAGGGGGGTGAAACCGCAGGGGCCAAGCGCCCGCTGGACAACCAGGAGTTCTTTATCCGCCTGGGCCAGCGCCTGATCAAGGCACTGGACCCGATGACCGTCGACGGGTTTGTGTTCCGCGTCGACATGCGCCTGCGCCCCTATGGCTCGTCCGGTGCGCTGGTGCTCAGCTTCAATGCGCTGGAGCAGTACTACCAGGATCAGGGGCGTGACTGGGAACGCTACGCGATGATCAAGGCCCGGGTCGTGGCCGGTGATCAGGTCATGGGCGCACAGCTGCTCAGCCTGTTGCGTCCGTTTGTGTATCGCCGCTACCTCGATTTCTCGGCGATTGAGGCGCTGCGCACCATGAAGCAGCTGATCCAGCAGGAAGTACGGCGCAAAGGCATGGCCGACAACATCAAGCTGGGGGCGGGCGGCATCCGTGAAGTGGAGTTTATCGCCCAGGCTTTCCAGCTGATCCACGGCGGCCGAGACCTCAGCCTGCAACAACGACCGCTGCTCAAAGTCCTGACCATTCTGGAAGGCCAGGGTTATTTGCCTGCAGAGGTGGTCAGCGAGCTGCGCGAAGGTTATGAATTCCTGCGGTACACCGAGCATGCGATTCAGGCCATTGCCGACCGCCAGACCCAAATGCTGCCCGATACCCCGCAGGATCAGGCCCGTATTGCTTTTATGATGGGTTTTGACCACTGGGCGGCATTTCATGAGCAATTGATGATGTGGCGTGGGCGTATCGACTGGCACTTCCGTCAGGTCATTGCCGACCCGGATGAAGAAGAGGTCATCGACGAAGGCGAGCTGATTGTCGGAGGGGAGTGGTTGCCGCTGTGGGAAGAAGTTCAGGACGATGCCGCCGCCTGTGTCCAGCTCGAAGAAGCCGGGTTTGTCGATGCGCCCAAAGCCCTCAAGCAACTGGCCGCCCTGCGTTCCAGCCCGCAGCTGCGCTCCATGCAGCGCCTGGGTCGCGAGCGTCTGGATGCCTTTATCCCGAGATTGCTGGCCCAGGCCGTTGAGCACGCCAACCCTGATCTGGTGCTGGAGCGCGTGTTGCCGCTGGTCGAGGCGGTAGCCCGGCGTTCTGCTTATTTAGTGTTGCTGACCGAAAACCCCGACGCCTTGCGTCGGTTGCTGACGCTGTGCGCGGCCAGCCCGTGGATCGCCGAGCAGATCACCCGCTTTCCGTTGCTGCTCGATGAGCTGCTCAATGAACGCCGCCTGTTCAAGCCGCCGCTGGCCCCTGAGCTGGCCGCCGAGTTGCGCGAACGCCTGACGCGCATTCCCGAGGACGACCTTGAGCAGCAAATGGAAGCCCTGCGCAACTTCAAGCTGGCCCACCGTTTGCGGGTCGCAGCATCGGAAATCTCCGGCAGCCTGCCTTTAATGAAGGTCAGCGATTACCTGACCTGGCTGGCCGAAGCCATTTTGGAACAAGTATTGGCCCTGGCCTGGCGCCAGACCGTGGCCAAGTACGGCACCCCGCAGCGTACCGACGGCAGCCTGTGCGACCCCGGCTTTATTATTGTCGGCTACGGCAAGGTGGGCGGTATCGAGCTGGGGCATGGCTCGGATCTGGACCTGGTGTTTATCCACGATGGCGACCCGAATGCCGAAACCGACGGCGCCAAGCCCATCGACGGTGCGCAATTTTTCACCCGCCTGGGCCAGCGGATCATCCATTTACTGACGGCGCAAACCAACTCCGGGCAGCTGTATGACGTCGATATGCGCCTGCGCCCGTCAGGTGCTTCGGGGTTGCTGGTCAGTTCGCTCGGTGCCTTCGAGCGCTATCAGGAAAACGAAGCCTGGACCTGGGAGCATCAGGCGCTGGTGCGTGCCCGCGTGCTGGTGGGCTGCAAGCAGGTGGGGGCGGCGTTTGAGCAGGTGCGTGCCAGTGTATTGGGCCGCGAGCGGGATTTGCCGACCTTGCGCCAGGAAGTCAGCGAGATGCGCGCCAAGATGCGCGACAACCTGGGCACTCGGATAACCGCCGCAGGTACTGCCGAAAATGCCTATGAGGCCACTGTGCCATTCGACCTTAAGCAGGACGCCGGAGGTATCGTCGATATTGAATTTATGGTGCAATACGCGGCCCTGGCGTGGTCCAGGGAACACCCGGCGTTACTGCGCTACACCGACAATATCCGCATTCTGGAAGGGCTGGAGCAGGTCGGGCTGATGCCCGCCACCGATGCCAGCCTGTTGCGCGAGGCGTACAAGGCCTTTCGCGCCGTCGCCCACCGCCAAGCCTTGCAAAAGGAGGCCGGGGTGGTCACGGGGGATCAATTTGTCGTCGAGCGTCAACACGTGCGACGCATCTGGTCCGAGCTAGGATTGAGCTAGGTTGCTGGCTCACACACAGAGTTAAAGCTGTAAGAACGTATCCGGCGGGTCCATAAGCCCCGTCCAATTTGCCTGACGCCTTGTGGTGCGGGTGCTGGATTCTTTGAGGAGCGTAATGATGTCGATGGCTGATCGTGATGGTGTGATCTGGTATGACGGCAAGCTGGTGCCGTGGCGCGATGCCACGACCCATGTGCTGACCCATACATTGCACTACGGCATGGGCGTGTTTGAAGGTGTGCGCGCTTACGAAACCCCGCAGGGCGCGGCGATTTTCCGCTTGCAGGCGCACACTGACCGCCTGTTCGATTCGGCCCACATCATGGGCATGAAGATCCCGTTCAGCAAAGACGAAATCAACGAAGCGACCCGCATTGCGGTGCGTGAAAACAACCTCGACAGCGCTTACATCCGCCCGATGGTGTTCTACGGCTCCGAAGCGATGGGGCTGCGCGCCACCGGCCTGAAAGTCCATGTAATCATCGCGCCGTGGAGCTGGGGTGCCTATATGGGCGCCGAAGCCCTGGAAGTCGGGATCAAGGTGCGTACCAGCTCCTTTACCCGCCATCATGTGAACATCTCCATGACCCGGGCCAAGGCCAACGGTCATTACATCAACTCGATGCTGGCCCTGCAGGAAGCGATTTCCGGCGGTGCCGATGAAGCGCTGTTGCTCGACCCCGAAGGTTTTGTGGCTGAAGGCTCGGGCGAAAACGTATTCCTGGTCAAGGATGGCGTGATCTACACCCCGGACGTGACGGCCTGCCTGAACGGCATTACCCGCAGCACGATCCTGACCCTGGCCACTGAGCTGGGGTACAAGTTTGTTGAAAAACGCATCACCCGCGACGAGGTGTATATCGCCGATGAAGCGTTCTTTACCGGCACTGCCGCTGAAGTGACGCCGATTCGCGAAGTCGACGGGCGTCAAATCGGGATCGGCCGCCGTGGCCCGATCACCGAAAAACTGCAAAAGGCTTACTTTGACCTGGTGACCGGCAAGACTACGGACCATCCAGAGTGGCGTACACTGGTCAAGTAATGTCGGCATAGCATCACAGCAGGGAGGCGAATGCCTCCCTTGCTTGTTTATGGAAACTTATGAATATTTTGATCGTTGGGCCCAGCTGGGTCGGTGACATGGTGATGGCGCAGACACTGTTCCAGTGCCTCAAGCAGCGCCACCCGCAGTGCGAAATCGATGTGCTGGCCCCCGAGTGGAGCCGGCCCATCCTTGAGCGCATGCCTGAAGTTCGCAAGGCCTTGAGCTTCCCGCTCGGTCATGGCGCGCTCGAACTGGCCACGCGACGCAAGATCGGCAAGTCCCTCAAGGGCCAGTACGATCAGGCAATTTTGTTGCCCAACTCGCTGAAATCGGCACTGGTGCCGTTTTTTGCGGGCATTCCCACGCGTACCGGCTGGCGCGGCGAGTTCCGCTACGGCCTGCTTAACGATGTGCGCAAGCTCGACAAACAACGTTACCCGTTGATGATCGAGCGCTTTATGGCCCTGGCCTATGAGCCGGGCGCTGACCTGCCCAAGCCATACCCGCGCCCCGATTTGCAGATTGACCCGCAAAGCCGTGCCGGTGCCCTGGCCAAGTTTGGCCTGGAGCTGGACCGTCCGGTGCTGGCGCTGTGCCCGGGTGCCGAATTCGGCGAGTCCAAGCGCTGGCCGTCCGAGCACTACGCCAAAGTCGCCGAGCAAAAGATCCGTGAAGGCTGGCAAGTGTGGTTGTTTGGCTCGAAAAACGATCACGGGGTGGGCGAAGAGATCCGCTCGCGCCTGATCCCGGGGCTGCGCGAAGAGTCGGTCAACCTTAGCGGCGAAACCTCGCTGGCCGAGGCCATCGACCTGCTGTCCTGTGCCGACGCCGTGGTGTCCAACGACTCGGGGCTGATGCACGTCGCGGCTGCGCTGAACCGCCCGCTGGTGGCCGTTTACGGCTCCACGTCACCCGGTTTTACCCCGCCCCTGGCGGACAAGGTTGAAATCGTGCGCCTGGGCCTCGATTGCAGCCCGTGCTTTGACCGCACCTGCCGTTTTGGCCACTACAACTGCCTGCGCGAGCTGATGCCGCACCTGGTGGTGGAAGCCTTGCAGCGCTTGCAGGGTTCACCGGTCGAGGTCAACTAGGTGCGAGTTCTGTTGGTCAAAACCTCATCCCTGGGCGATGTGATCCATGCCTTGCCGGCGCTGACCGATGCGGCGCGGGCGATTCCGGGTATCACCTTTGACTGGGTTGTGGAGGAGGGCTTTGCCGAAATCCCGACCTGGCACCCGGCGGTGGGTAAAGTCATTCCTGTGGCGATCCGCCGCTGGCGCAAAAACATCTGGCAAACCCTCAAAAGTGGCGAGTGGAGCCGTTTCAAGCAAAGCCTGCGCGCGGAAAAATACGACTTGGTGATCGACGCCCAGGGCCTGGTCAAAAGTGCCTGGCTGACCCGTTATGTAAAAGCCCCGGTGGCCGGCCTGGATAAAGACTCGGCGCGTGAACCCCTGGCCAGCCGCTTTTATCAGCGGCGCCTGGCGGTGGCCCGTGGGCAGCATGCGGTCGAGCGTCTGCGTCAGCTGTTTGCCGTTGCGCTGGGCTACGACCTGCCCAAGGGCCTGGGTGATTACGGCCTGGATGTTGAAAGGCTGGTGGAACTGCCACGCACAAAGCCCTTCGTGCTGTTTTTGCACGGCACCACCTGGGACACCAAGCACTGGCCCGAAGTCTACTGGCGCGACCTGGCCCAGCGCATGGGCCATCTGGGTGTCGAAGTGCGCCTGCCGTGGGGTAACCCGGCTGAAAAGGCCCGGGCCGAGCGTATTGCCGCGGGCTTGAAGAATGCCGTGGTACTGCCCAAATTGAATCTGGCCGGTGTCGCCAAGGTACTGGCCAGTGCCAGTGCCTGCGTGGCAGTCGATACCGGGCTCGGGCATTTGGCCGCCGCACTGGATGTGCCGACCATCTCCCTGTTCGGCCCGACCAATCCGGGCCTGACCGGTGCCTATGGCAAGGGGCAGATCCACCTGGCCAGTGATTTTCCGTGCGCGCCGTGCCTGCAGAAAAAATGCACCTACACTCCGACTGCCCAGGACCAGCAGCGGTTTGACCTGAAAAACGAGTGGCCCCTGTGCTTCACCCGTTTGAACCCTGAGCGTGTCGCGAGTCGATTAAGCACGTTGTTACTGGCTGAGGAACTGCGCTGATGCAACTGGCTTTTGTGCTGTACAAATACTTTCCGTTTGGCGGGCTGCAACGGGATTTCATGCGCATTGCGCTGGAATGCCAAAAGCGCGGCCATCAAATCCGCGTCTACACCATGATCTGGGAAGGCGACATCCCGCCCGGCTTTGAAGTGCTGGTGGCGCCGGTCAAGGCGTTCCATAACCACACCCGCAACGAAAAAATGCTCGCCTGGATGCAGGCCGACCTGGCCAAGCGCCCGGTGGACCGCCTGATCGGCTTCAACAAGATGCCCGGCCTGGACGTGTACTACGCGGCGGACGGCTGCTTTGAAGACAAGGCGCAAAACCTGCGTCACTCGTTTTATCGCTTCTTCAAGCGCTACAAGCACTTTGCCGAATACGAGCGGGCGGTGTTCGCCAAGGATGCCAAGACTGAAATCCTGATGATTTCCGAAGTCCAGCAGCCGCTGTTTATCAAGCATTACGACACCCCGCTGGAGCGCTTCCACCTGCTGCCGCCGGGTATCGCCCTGGACCGCCGCGCGCCGGCCAATGCGGCCGAGATTCGTGCCGAGTTCCGCCGTGAATTCAACCTGGCCGACGACGACTTGCTGCTGGTGCAGATCGGCTCGGGCTTCAAGACCAAGGGTGTGGACCGCAGCCTCAAAGCGCTGGCGGCCTTGCCGGGTGAGCTTAAAAAACGCACCAAACTGTTTGTAATCGGCCAGGACGACCCCAAAGTCTTTCAATTGCAGAGTGCCACTTTGGGCTTGGGTGACCATGTGCAGTTCCTCAAGGGGCGCAGTGATATCCCGCGCTTCCTGCTGGGTGCCGACTTGCTGATTCATCCGGCCTACAACGAAAACACCGGCACCGTACTGCTTGAAGCACTGGTCGCAGGTTTACCGGTGCTGGTCAGCGCTGTTTGCGGCTACGCCCACTACATCAGCGACGCCGATTGCGGCCGCGTACTGGACGAGCCGTTCGAGCAGGCGCAACTCAATGAATACCTGACACACATGTTGTCCGACGACACTGCGCGCGCGGCCTGGAGCCGAAACGGCCTGGCCTACGCGCAGACGGCCGACCTCTACAGCATGCCGCAGCACGCTGCGGATGTGATTCTGGCGGAGCAACACTGATGAAACTGATTCTTGCCGAACCGTTCAAGAGCTTGTGGGCCGGGCGCGATGCGTTCGCCGAAGTCGAGCGCCTGGAAGGCGAGGTTTACCGCGAACTGGAAGGCCGGCGTACCTTGCGTACTGAAGTCGACGGGCGCGGTTTCTTTGTGAAAATCCACCGTGGTATCGGCTGGGGTGAAGTGTTCAAGAACCTGCTGACCGCCAAGCTGCCAGTACTCGGTGCGGGCCAGGAGTGGCGGGCGATCAAGCGTCTGCACGAAGTCGGGGTGCCGACCATGACCGCCGTGGCCTACGGCGAAAAGGGCAGCAACCCGGCGGCGCAGCACTCGTTCATCATTACTGAAGAACTGGCGCCTACGGTGAGCCTTGAAGACTTCAGCCTCAACTGGGTCAAGCAGCCGCCGCAGCCCAGGCTCAAGCATGCACTGATCGCCGAAGTGGCGCGCATGACCGGCATGATGCACCGCGCCGGGGTCAACCACCGCGACTGCTATATCTGCCACTTCTTGCTGCACACCGACAAGCCGGTGACTGCGGACAACTTCCGGCTGTCGGTGATCGACCTGCACCGCGCCCAGACCCGGGCCGTGATCAGCAAACGCTGGCGCAACAAGGACCTGGCGGCGCTGTACTTTTCGGCACTGGATATCGGCCTGACCCAGCGGGACAAACTGCGCTTTTTGCGCGGTTACTTCCAGATGCCCCTGCGCCAGATCCTGCGTGAAGAAGCCCGCCTGCTGGCGTGGCTCGAAGGCAAGGCGAGCAAACTCTACGAACGCAAACAGCGTTATGGGGATGCACTGTAATGGCGGGTTGGAATCTGGATCCTGCTTACAGTGCGTTGGCGTCTGATTTTGGCAGTTTGGAAGCGGTGTTTGCCCTGCAGGGCGAGCACCTGACCCGTGACCCGCTGTCGGAAGTAATCCGCGTGCAGCGCGATGGCGTGAATTATTACGTCAAGCGCTACACCGGCGCGGGCAAGGGCTTGCGTCGTTACCTGGGCCGCCCGCGGGTCAAGTCCGAATGGCAGAACCTCAAGCGCTTCGCCAAGTGGGGCATCCCCACGGCCGAAGTGGTGGCCTGGGGCCTTGAGCGCAGCGGCTTTGCCTATTCCCGTGGCGCCATGATCACCCGTGAGCTGCCCAACACCCGCGACCTTTCGGAGCTGGCGGACAATCATGATCCGTTGCTCAAGGACCGTGCCTGGGTCGATTGCGTGAGCCGCCAGCTGGCGCGCTACACCAAGACCATGCATGACCATCGCTTTACCCATAACGACCTGAAGTGGCGCAACCTGCTGATCGACGAGCAGCCCAAGCTGTTCTTGATCGACTGCCCCAACGGCGACTTCTGGCGCGGCTTCTGGCTCAAGTACCGCATCACCAAAGACCTGGCGTGCCTCGACAAAGTGGCCAAGTACCATTTGTCCTGGACCCAGCGTTTGCGTTTCTATTTCCAATACACCGGGCGCACGACGCTCAATGCGGCGGACAAGGAACGTGTCCGTCATATCGTGCGTTTTTTTGAGGGCCGGGAATGACTGATTTTATCGCCGAAGCTGACCGGGCATTGCTTGAGCGCAATGGCCTGGCTAACTTCGATGCGCTGTGGGCCGTGCAGCTGGAAGCGGTGGACGAGCCCAACACCAGTGGTGGTGGCTGGAGCAGCGTGTTTCGCATGGACCTCGAAGGCCGGGGGTTTTACCTCAAGCGCCAGAGCAACTACCTGACCCGCACGCTGCACAGCCCGCTGGGTGAGCCGACCTTTGCCCGCGAGTTTCGTAATATTCAGCGCTATCAGCAGATGGGTATTCCGGCGTTGGAAGCGGTGTTTTTTGGCGAGCGAAAAGTGCCGGGCGAGCGCCGTGCAGTGCTGCTGACCCGGGCGCTCGACGGTTGGGATGACCTTGACTCATTGTTGGAGCAGTGGCCGCAACTGACCCCTGCGCAACAGCAGGCGATTGTGCGCGAGTGCGGGCTGTTGGCCCGGCGTGTTCACGCTGCGCGCCAGGTGCATGGCTGTTTTTACCCCAAGCACATTTTCTTGCAGGCCGATGGCGCGGGTTATCGCGCGCAACTGATCGACCTGGAGAAAACCCGGCCCTTGCTGCTGGGCCAGCGTGACCGGGTCAAGGATATCGAGCCGTTGCTGCGTCGGGCCCATGCTTGGGGCGAGGCTGAGGTGCGGGCCTTGCTCGCGGCTTATCTGGACCAGCCGATGGACAGTGGGCTGGTTGACGCCTGGCTGGCGCGCCTGAATCTGCGGCGCAATCACAAGGGAGCCCGCTGATGCGTTTGTCCGAACTGCAAAAGTCTGGCCGTGCGCCGGGCTTGCCGCTGAGCATTGAGCTGGCCGACGCGGCCGGGCCTGCGCAGCTGCAACTGCTGAGCTTGTTGCGGGTGTTGCCGGGCCAGCGCTATGTCGGCGCCGGTGTGTGGCGCGGGCGTACCGTGCTGGCCAAGTTGATAGTGGGTGCCAAGGCGGCGCGCAACTTTCAGCGCGAGTTGACGGGTGTACGCCTGCTGGCAGAGCAAGGCCTGACCACGCCGCAACTGCTGGCCGATGGCTTGCAAGAGGGCGAGGGTGGCTGGCTGCTGTTCGAGTTTCTTGAGGGCGCACACAGCCTGGGCGATGCCTGGGATGCCGTTGCCTCGTTGCCGGTACTGGCTGACGAACAGGTGGCAGTATTGGCCGAGGCACTGGCGGCCATCGGCCAGATGCACCTCAAGGGCCTGTGGCAGGAAGACCTGCACCTGGACAACCTGCTGCGCCAGGGCGGCAAGCTGTACTTGATCGACGGCGCGGGCATTTGTGTCGAAGAGGCGGGTAAACCGCTGTCGCGACAAAAAGTGCTGGAGAATCTCGGGGTGTTTTTCGCCCAGTTACCCATCAGCCTTGAGCCTTTTATTGAAGAGTTGCTGGTGCACTACTTGCTGAGCAATGGCGAACACGCCTTGCCGCTCGAAGCGTTGCTCAAGCAGGTCGAAAAAGTCCGGGCTTGGCGCCTGCATGACTTCTTGAACAAGACCGGTCGCGATTGTTCGTTGTTCAGCGTGCAGCAGGGGGCCTTTGCCCTGCGTGCCATTCGGCGCGAAGAGGAGCCGGCTATGCTGCCGGTCCTGGCCAGGGCCGATGCCTTGCTCGACCAGGGGCATCTGTACAAGACCGGCGGCGCAGCGAGTGTCGGCAAGGTTGAGGTGGATGGCCGCACGCTGGTTATCAAGCGCTACAACATCAAGGGCTTTGCTCACTGGCTCAAGCGCTTCTGGCGCCCGAGCCGGGCCTGGCATTCCTGGCGTGAAGGCAATCGACTGGCGTTTCTGGGCATTGCCACGCCCAAGCCGCTGGCGCTGCTGGAGACACGGTTCTTGTGGTTGCGGGGCAAGGCGTATCTGGTCACTGAGCATTTGCCGGGGCCAGATATCATCGAGCGCTTTGCGCCGTATGTTGAGCAGGGTAATGCGCCTGAAGCCGAGCTGGTGGCGCTGGACCGGCTGTTTGCCGACCTGTTGCGTGAACGCATCAGCCACGGAGACCTCAAGGGCCATAACGTGTTCTGGGCGGATGGCCGCTGGGCGTTGATTGATCTGGATTCGATGTGCCAGCACCGTTCGGCAAGCAGCTTTGCTGCGGCCTATGCCCGCGACCGGGCGCGCTTTATGCGCAACTGGCCGGTGGGCAGTGCGTTGTATCAGGTGATTGACGGGCGGCTGCCCAAAGAATCGGGCTAGGCCTTTGTGGGAGCGGGCTTGCTCGCGATGCAAGCGCTGCGGTCGGCCAGGTAAACCGCAGTGATGCCATCGCGAGCAAGCCCGCTCCCACAGGGAGGGTGCCGGGGCTTTTAGAAGCTGTACTGCGCCCCGGCCCCCGCATACCACGAGCGGCCCGGCGCCGCTTCGTAGTAGCGGCTGTTGGAGTCGCCGACAATCACCGAGCCCACATACTGACGGTCCAGCAGGTTGTCCAGACGCAAGGTCTGGTGGAAGGTCCAGTGCTCGATCTTCTGTTCAAACTTCGCCCGCCAGTCCAAAGAATCGGGCTAGGCCTTTGTGGGAGCGGGCTTGCTCGCGATGCAAGCGCTGCGGTCGGCCAGGTAAACCGCAGTGATGCCATCGCGAGCAAGCCCGCTCCCACAGGGAGGGTGCCGGGGCTTTTAGAAACTGTACTGCGCCCCGGCCCCCGCATACCACGAGCGGCCCGGTGCCGCTTCGTAGAAGCGCCGATTGCCGTCGGCCACAATCACCGAACCTACATACTGACGGTCCAGCAGGTTGTCCAGACGCAAGGTCTGGTGGAAGGTCCAGTGTTCGATCTTCTGTTCAAACTTCGCCCGCCAGTCCAAAAAATCGGGCTAGGCCTTTGTGGGAGCGGGCTTGCTCGCGATGCAAGCGCTGCGGTCGGCCAGGTAAACCGCAGTGATGCCATCGCGAGCAAGCCCGCTCCCACAGGGAGGGTGCCGGGGCTTTTAGAAACTGTACTGCGCCCCAGCCCCCGCATACCACGAGCGGCCCGGTGCCGCTTCGTAGAAGCGCCGATTGCCGTCGGCCACAATCACCGAACCTACATACTGACGGTCCAGCAGGTTGTCCAGACGCAAGGTCTGGTGGAAGGTCCAGTGCTCGATCTTCTGTTCAAACTTCGCCCGCCAGTCCAAAGAATCGGGCTAGGCCTTTGTGGGAGCGGGCTTGCTCGCGATGCAAGCGCTGCGGTCGGCCAGGTAAACCGCAGTGATGCCATCGCGAGCAAGCCCGCTCCCACAGGGAGGGTGCCGGGGCTTTTAGAAGCTGTACTGCGCCCCGGCCCCCGCATACCACGAGCGGCCCGGTGCCGCTTCGTAGTAGCGGCTGTTGGAGTCGCCGACAATCACCGAGCCCACATACTGACGGTCCAGCAGGTTGTCCAGACGCAAGGTCTGGTGGAAGGTCCAGTGCTCGATCTTCTGTTCAAACTTCGCCCGCCAGTCCAAAGAATCGGGCTAGGCCTTTGTGGGAGCGAGCAAGCCCGCTCCCACAGGGAGGGTGCTGGGGCTTTTAGAAACTGTACTGCGCCCCGGCGCCGGCATACCACGAGCGGCCCGGTGCCGCTTCGTAGTAGCGGCTGTTGGAGTCGCCGACAATCACCGAGCCCACATACTGACGGTCCAGCAGGTTGTCCAGACGCAAGGTCTGGTGGAAGGTCCAGTGCTCGATCTTCTGTTCAAACTTCGCCCGCCAGTCCAAAGAATCGGGCTAGGCCTTTGTGGGAGCGGGCTTGCTCGCGATGCAAGCGCTGCGGTCGGCCAGGTAAACCGCAGTGATGCCATCGCGAGCAAGCCCGCTCCCACAGGGAGGGTGCTGGGGCTTTTAGAAACTGTACTGCGCCCCGGCCCCCGCATACCACGAGCGGCCCGGCGCCGCTTCGTAGTAGCGGCTGTTGGAGTCGCCGACAATCACCGAGCCCACATACTGACGGTCCAGCAGGTTGTCCAGACGCAAGGTCTGGTGGAAGGTCCAGTGTTCGATCTTCTGTTCAAACTTCGCCTGCCAGTCCAAAGAATCGGGCTAGGCCTTTGTGGGAGCGGGCTTGCTCGCGATGCAAGCGCTGCGGTCAGCCAGGCAAACCGCAGTGATGCCATCGCGAGCAAGCCCGCTCCCACAGGGAGGGTGCTGGGGCTTTTAGAAACTGTACTGCGCCCCGGCCCCCGCATACCACGAGCGGCCCGGCGCCGCTTCGTAGAAGCGGCTGTTGGCGTCGCCGACAATCACCGAGCCCACATACTGACGGTCCAGCAGGTTGTCCAGACGCAAGGTCTGGTGGAAGGTCCAGTGCTCGATCTTCTGTTCAAACTTCGCCCGCCAGTTGAATACGGTATACGCCGGTGCCGCCTTGGCGGTGTTGGTGTCTTCCACATACACCTTGCTGCGGTACATGCCTTCAATGGCCGTGCTGACCCAGTCGGTCGGCTTCCAGTTCACTTCGGCAAACAGTGTTGTCTGCGGCACGCCCGGCAGATAGTTGCCTTTGTCGATGGTGCCGCTGGTGCTGGCAAAGTCACTGTCATAGGTTGCCTGCAGGCGGGTGTAGGCGAGGGTTGAGGTCCAGTGCTCGGCGAGCTGGCTTTCTACGCCCAGTTCAAAGCCCCGGCGCAAGGTGCGGCCAGCGTTTTGATAAGTCGTGCGGCCACCGGTATTGCTCAGCACCACCAGTTCATCTTCCGTGGTGATCTGGAAGATGGCTGCGTTGATTCTTGTGTTGTTGAGTTGAGCCTTGAGGCCCATTTCATACTGGGTGCTTTCGGCAGGTTTGAGGCCGAAGTTGAAACCCTGACCGCTGGGCGAGTACGCCAGTTCGGCCTGCGTCGGCGTTTCAAAGCCTTTGCCGGCACTGACATAGCCATGCAGCTCGGGGGTAAAGGCGTACATCACGCTGACAGAGGGCGTGGCCTTTTCATAACGCTTGGTGCCGCTGGCGTCGCCGTTGCTCAAAAATTGATCATCGACATCCATTTCCATCGTGCTGTAGCGCAAGCCGGCCTGCACGGTCCAGTTGTCCAGCGCCCAGTTGGCCTGCACATATGGGTCGAGGCTGCGGGCGGTGTCCACTTCGTCGCGTACCAGTGCGCCTTTGACCCCCAACTCGCTGCCGATGAAGTTTTGATAGCCGTGGCGACTGTCCTGACTCTGGTCGAAGTCCAGGCCGCCGATCAGGGTCAGATCACCCGGTACGCCGTACACCGGTTGCATCCAGCGCAAGCTGCCGCCGTAGAATTTGCGATCGAATTGCACCACGCCGCCACCCTGTTTGTTGCTGGCCGCCGTGGGTGGAATCGCCAAATACTGAATCACACTGCGCGTGCCGGTATAGGCATTGACCTGCAAGGTCGCGTCGCCGATATAGCGCTCGTAGTTCAGGCCCAGTTGCTGATGGTCGATGCTTTTGCGGGTGTTGTAGGTAATGGCATTGGGCGTTACCGAGCGCGGGTCGGCTTTGTAGGCTTCCCAGCTTTGGCCCAGCGGGTCCTGGGTACCGTTTTGTTCAAGGCTGCTGTAGATCAGCGCCAGTTTGCTGTCTTCATCCGGCTTGAGGTTGAGCTTGGCAAAGGTCTGGTCGCGGCGCGCAGCGCTGTGTTCGCGGTAGCCGTCGGTGTCCATGCGCGAGGCATCCAGCACAAAGCCGACGTCGTCGGTAGCGCCCTCGGCAGTGAGGTGGTTCTTGCTCATGCCGTCGCTGCCCACCAGGGTCTCGGCACCAATGCGCGGCGGGCCTTCGCCGTCGCGGGAGAACATCTGGATCACCCCGCCGGCATTGCTGCCGTACAGGGTGGCTGCCGGGCCGCGCAACACTTCAATGCGCTCGGCGGTGTCGAGGTTGAACGTCGCCGCCTGCCCTTGGCCGTCCGGGGTGCTCGCCGGGATGCCATCGGCAATCAGCTTGATGCCACGCACGCCAAATGCCGAGCGGGCGCCAAAGCCCCGGGACGAAATTTGCAGGTCCTGGGCGTAATTCTGCCGGTTTTGCACCACCAGCCCGGGTACGCGGGACAGTACCTCGGAAGCATTGATGCCCAACTGGCCATCCTGGATCTGCTCCTGGTTGATGCTGTCGACCGAATACGGCAGGTCAAAACTCGGGCTGGTGCTGCGTGAGCCGGTGATGACACTGGGGTCGAGTTCCAGGGGGGCTGCGCCGACGACGAGGGGCAGGCACAGGCCGGGAAATAGCAGGGCAAGGTGAGCAGGGGTGAAATATTTCATGGGCAAATCGGGCTTCCGTGTGACACGACCCGTGCAGGGCAACGGGGGATGAGGCTAGCAGAGGGCGCGCAGTTTAGCGGCTGATGTGCAGATATCCAGCAAAACAGCCGACTAGGGCGGCCTGAAGCTGCCCCTGTCGGCCAGTTGGCCGTTATTGCACCTGTGTCATGTTGATGTCCTGCAGGTCGGCAATCAGGTCCTTGAGCTGGTCGTAGCGTTTCTGGTGGATCGTCGGCCAGCTTTCGCGCTCGATAAAAAACTGGCCGCCGGGGTCGGTCTGCAAGGGGGTATGCACAATCTCGTGGTTACTGGAGCGGTGGATCAACTCCGCCCCCTGGACCCCGGCGCTTTCAAGGCGAAAGAGCCCCGGATTGCTCAGCCGTTGGTTGTTTTGCGCCGGCGAGAGCGCCGGTGGCTTGGGTTTGGTGCCAGGGATGTCCACCTGCAGCCAGTAGTCGTTCTTCAGAAAACGGTAGTGCGGATGTTTGTGGTCTGAAGCGACGATCGCCCCGATGCCCTGACGCAGGCCCCGGCTTGTGCCGGGGGTGGAGTCCGCAATGCGTACGCCTATTGCGCCCTCGAGTTCGGCCAACCCCGGGATGCCTTCAAAGGTATTGGCATGTGAATTGCCCGTCAGGGCCACCCATTTGCCCCCTCCGGTTCGGGCCTGGTGGGCGCGGATAGTCCGCGAGGCGAAGTAGCTGAACATTTCATAGCGGGTCATGCCGGGGGTTTCGCTGGGGGTGCCCTTGGGGTGGTAACTGGCCGAGCAGTCGATGGCAACCACCTTGATGCCGTGCTTGCGGGCTTCGCGTACCAGGTGGCTGAAGGTCCAGTCGTTGGCGAGGCCGACTTGATGGCCTTCGTCCTGAATTTCTAGGAACTTGCTCAAGCGCAGGGGCATCTTGCCGGTTTGATAATAATCATCCAGCAGGCCCTGATGCAGGTCGGATTGCAGGTGCTCCATATAAAGGGTTTTTACGTTGTGCCGGGACAGCTCGCGCATGTTGTCGATCAGGATCCGCTTGCCCGATTGGTGGGAGTGGGTTTCACCCCAGATAATGCCGTCCGTATGTTCGAACAGGCGCTTTATCAGGTCCTGCTGCGCGATGGTGGTCGGCAGTTGCGGGCGGGTGACGCGGGGCCGTGCAGGCCGGGTCAGGAACCAGGCCTGGGCGTGTGCCAGCAGCGTGATCCTCAGCTCCTTGAATGCCCGGCTTGCCTTGCTGTGGCGGGAGATTGTGCCCGGGAAATCAGTGTGGCCATACAGCGTCGAGGGGGCATAGGTGATGATGTTCTGCAGGGTTTCCCTGTGCTCGCCGGGGATGTCGTAGTCGCTGTATCTGCCCGCCGGGGGACCCGCAGGCAGGGTCGAGCTGTCGGCGGTCAGGGGCTCCCAGCGTTTGTCGCCGCCCGCCAGGCGATGCTTGATTTCCCAGTAGCCTGAAGTGCGCCGCACCTTGTAGCTGGCACCGGCGCCGCTGCTGGAGCCTGATGGCAGTTGCAGGTACAGGTTGCGCCCCAGCCAGCCGCTGTACACCTCGAACACCACGCCGTCCTGCTGGATGTATTGCAGGTTATCTATGCGGTAGATGCCCTGTTCGTCCGGGGTGCGGTTGCTCAGGTCAACGCCGCGCACCCGGGCACTGTCAATCACCCGTTCAATCCCTGACCTCTGTTTGAGCAGGGGGGTGCTCGGGTCGACATCCCATAGCCCGGCCGACAGTTCACGCAGGATGATGCTGTAGGCCGCGTCCGGTTTGCGCTGATCCAGTGCCCGCCAGGCCTCATCCAGGTTGTCATAGCGGCTGCGGTAGAGTTTGCCGTTGGCGGTTTTGCTGTAGTGGGTGGCCTGGCCGTTGTGGCCGGGCAGTTCATAGACCCCCGAGGCGAATTTATCCCCGGTACGCAGCCGAAGCTGGGCGCCAGGCAGGCTGCTGGCCGCTGCAGGGCTCAAGGTCGGCGTGGGCTGCGGGATGCGCTGGCGCATGGACGCGCGGAATATGGCCGAGCCGGTGAAATCCGAGGCCCCGTCGGTCAGGTGCGTGATGGATTCCATGAAATGCAGCAGCGCCTCGTGTTTTTCATCCCGCTCCAGGGCGTCGAGGCCCTTGAGGATCTGGGCGATAAACCGCGCCAGCACGATGGGCAACAATATGCGGGTGGGAAGGGCGAACGACAGGATATCGATCGCCGTCAGCACCGCCTCCTTGGCCGTGTTGACGTTGCTTTCCCAGGTGGACGTCGATTGCTCGTCGGCATCGCGAATCGCGTGCAAGGCTTCCGTGTCGTAGGACGCTTCGAACAGATTGTGGCTGATGCCCTGCAGTTGCACGTTGGTGTCGTTCAGGCCCTGCTCCAGCAGTGGCCTGATATAGGGCTGCTGTGCCGGTGTGACGCGGTGCAGTACATAAGCGTGCCACTGTGGGCGCGACAGCAGTCGGCCCAGTTCGCTGCGGGAATGGGCAATCAGGAACCAGCGGTTTTCCGGGGCATCGGGGGTGTAGCACAGCAACTGCTGCGAACCGGTGGTACTGAGTACCAGCAGGCCCGGCAGGGGTTTGTAACGCAGCATCAGCAGATGAGCCTTGACCTGCTCACCGTTGACCCGTGGCCGGGTGCTTTCAAGGGGGAAATCCAGTGCAGCCTGGACCCAGCTCGCCTGCTCGGCGGTCAGCGCGCCGGACAGCCTGGCTTCAAGCAGGTCCAGGCGCATCTGTGCCTGCTTGAAGGCGGCGTAGCGCTCCTTGCGCCACTGGGCCTGTGGGGAGTTGACCAGCAGGTCGTTGAGCCTTTTTTTGTAGGTTTCGCCCACGTCCAGCTGGCGTACCAGGCTTTTCAGGTAGCTGCTGGTCAGTACGGTGTGTTTATTGCCGGCGCCATCCTTGACCTGGGCAGTGAGGGCGAAGGTGACGTCCCAGATGCCGACATTGGCCAGCGCCAGTTCGCTGAGGCTGTGACGGGTGGTGTGGTAACTGATTACCGGGCCGGCTCTGCCGGTACTGGCCCCTGCCGGGTACGCCGAGCCGCTGATGGGGTTTATCAGGGGGCCGGTGCGTACGGCTTCAGTGGTTGACACGAAAATGCCATCGGGGTCGACGTCTATGCCGTGATCCTTTTTGATCTGTTGCCGCAACTGGCGGCGGGCGTAACCCAGCAGTGTGTGTTTGCGCCCGATCTCGCTGAGGCTCCGTGCATCGTCGGTTTCGGCTGCCAGGCGCTCGTGGTTCAAACGCTCAACGGCCAGCCGCCACTGGCTTTTGTTGGCATCGGAAGCGTTTTTCAGCCAGCCGGGTAATTGGCTCTCCACCAGCCGGGTGTAGCGGTTGCGTACAATATTGGCCGGCTTGAGGGGCAGGCTTGAGGCCAGTGACAGATCCACGCATTCGGATAGCTCATCGAGTGAGGAGTCCTGTTTCCGGGCCCGTGCCTGTGACCAGGCATGGCGCATGTCGAGTGCCTGCTTGTGGATCACTTGTTCGCTATAAAACGTTGATACGTTTTCGCGGGCGACCGGGCTGTAATCCACCTGTTCATGGGCCAGGGCCCGCACGCGCTCTTCGGCCAGGGTGCAGTCGAGCAGAGTGTCGCGCTGGTAAGGGTCCCTGAGGCGTTCGCCCAGTTCGCGGCTCAGCGCGGTGAGTGAGTCAAATGCCTCCAGGCCGCTGCCGGGCAGGTAGAGCACTACAGGGCGCGGGGTTGCGTCTTGAACCACGGTTTTGCGCTGCGCATCGCCGTAGATCAGGGGCAGGTTGGTGGTGGTGATCACGAATGCGCCATACAGGGCGACGGGGGGCTGTGAAGTATGGCCGTTGAGGGTCAGCGTATAAAAACTGTAAGGGCTGGGTAGAGGTGAGGTCACCAGGGTGTCGGGACCTGGCATGGCCTGATTGATGACCTCCATTGCGGTGGGGCTCAAGGTGGTGTCGGCATGACGCACGCTGGCTTCATTGCGGATCAGGCTGCGCGCAAACTGCGACAGCCAGGTTTTGGGGGGCTGCCCGTTGAGGCCCTGGTGCGGCGTTTGCCAGAAGTCGCTCAGGGCATCGCGCACGCACATCTCCGGGAAACGCACGACAAACTCCAGGTACTTTTCCAGCGCCGGCGCCGAAATGCCGGCAGCCAGGTCCTGGTCGTCGAGGGTGTAGGCGTAGTTGTAAATATGTGCAGCGCCCTGCACGAAGGTCGGTACCTGGCCGGTCAGGTAGCACTGGTCGATCAGTGCCGTGACTGACTGGCTGCCGATGGTGGGGGTCTGACCAGCCTCGGCGGCGACTTCTTCATTGAGGAAGAGAGAGTCCGTGCAGGCATCGGCGGGCAATTGCGGGAAAAACACGCGCAAGCGATGGTCCAGTGAGAGGTCGAGGCCGGGCAGGGCATTGACCAGCACTAGCAGGTCGCGCTCTGCGTTCTTGAGGTTTTCGAGGGCGGTGGGCATGTTGGATGTCCTGTCGGTTGGCATATGCGCCGGTATGCCCACAGCAAATCCCAAAGCGCTACGGCATTGGCATTACATATATATGGCCTGCGATGTTTTTCGCGGATCGAGGGCCCGCTCGGGGCGTGGCAAATCGCACTGGGTCATTGCGGGTGTCTTTACGCTATAATCCCGCTCTTTAGCTGTTTCTCGAACTGCGAGGAACGCATCATTTTTTCAGGCGCCCGCCGCCTGCCTGCATTCAAAAGAGGCTAATCCAGTGGCATTGACGATTCTTGGCCTGTCCGGCGCCCTTAGCCATGATCCCTCCGCAGCCCTCTATATCGACGGCAAGCTGGTAGCGGCGGCTGAGGAAGAGCGCTTCGTACGCGATAAGCATGCAAAGAACCGCATGCCCTACGAATCCGCAAAATTCTGCCTAGAGCAGGCGGGTATCAAACCTTCGGACGTTGACGTGGTGGCGATCCCGTTCGCCCCGATCAGCCTGTTCGGCAAGGCCCGCTGGCACTACGCCAAGCGCTACTGGTATGCCCCGGACCGCGCCCTTGACGCGATCCTGATGGGCAACCGTCGCTACAAGCGCTATCGCAACAAGATCGTGTTCTGCCTTGAGCAACTGGGTTTTGACCCGAAGAAAATCAAGATCGAGCCGGTCGAGCATCACCTGGCCCACGCTTCCAGCGCCTACCACTGCTCGGGTTTCAAAGAGAAAACCGCGATCCTGGGCATCGATGGCAAGGGCGAGTACGCCACCACGTTCTTCGGCTACGGCGAAAACGGCAAGATCACCAAGATCAAGGAATTCTTTGACCCGGACTCCCTGGGCGGCCTGTATGGCGCGATTACCGAGTTCCTCGGTTTCGAGATGCTCGATGGCGAGTTCAAGGTCATGGGCATGGCGCCGTATGGCGACGCCAGCAAATATGACTTCTCGCGCCTGGCCTCGTTTGAAAACGGCGAACTGGTGATCAACACCGAATACGCCAACGTCATCGGCCTGCGCCGTTACAAGGAAAAGGGCAAGGGGTTCTACTTCTCGCCAAAACTGATCGAGTGGCTGGGGCCAAAGCGCGAAGGCGATATCGCCGACGAGCCGTACATCCACTACGCGGCCAGCATGCAGGCGCTGTTTGAAAAGCTGTCGTTGCAGATGATCGACTACTACCTGGGCGACATCCTCAAAGAGACGGGCAAGATTGCCTTTGCGGGCGGCTGCGCGTTGAACGTGAAGCTGAACCAGAAAATCATCGCCCGCCCGGAAGTCAAGGAACTGTTCGTACAGCCTGCGTCCGGTGATGCCGGTACTGCAGTCGGTGCAGCGGCGTACGTGTCCCACGCCCGCGGCGTGCCGGTCGAGAAGATGGAACACGTCTACCTCGGCCCTGCGTACAGCAACGAAGATGTGATCGCAGCCTGTGCCCGTCACCCGGGCAAGCCTGCGTACCGCAAAATCGAAAATACCCCTGAGCGCATCGCCAAGATCATGGTGGATGGCAACCCGGTGGCGTGGTTCCAGGGGCGCATGGAGTTCGGCCCGCGTGCATTGGGTGGCCGTTCGATCATCGGTTGCCCGAGCAGCGAAGGCGTGGCTGACCGCATCAACGAGCAGATCAAGTTCCGCGAGCGCTGGAGGCCTTTCTGCCCGTCGATGCTCGACACCGTGGGCCCGCAGATGATCAAGGTCGATCACCCGGCACCGTTCATGACCTTCACCTTTGAAGTGGCTGAAGAGTGGAAGACCCGCGTGCCAGAGGTTGTCCATGAAGATGGCACCTCCCGTGCCCAGGTGCTCAAGCGCGAATACAACCCGCGCTACTACGACATGATGAAGGCGCTGGAAGTACTGACCGGCAACGGCGTATCGCTGAACACCTCGCTCAACCGTCGTGGCGAACCGATGGTTTGCTCGCCGACCGATGCGCTGAACATGTTCTTCGGTTCCGATCTGCAGTACCTGATCATGGAAGACATTCTGGTAGTTAAAGACGGCGCCGAGACTTATGAATCGCTCGACTGAGCGTCATGTGCTGCAGTTCTGCCACGGCTATGACGGGCCGTTTCTGGACTGTGCGCGCCAGTACGCCAGCCTGTTTGCCGGCACCGGGTACAAGGTCACCACGGTCTTTTTGACCGGGGCGGCCGACCCCGACGTGGCAGCCGGCTGTGCGTCCGACGAAGTGATTTTCATGGAGTTCAGCTCCAAGGCCATCCGTGGCCTGAAGCTGGGCGCCATCGCCAGGCTGCGCAAGATCGCCGCCTCGCGCAACTTCAGTTTTTGCATCGCCCATCGCTTCAAGCCGATTTATATCGCCTTGTTGGCCACCGGTTTGCCGGTGATCGGCGTGCATCATGCTTTTGGCGACTATGAGCGACGCAGCCGCAAGCTGTTCGCCCATCTGTTGCGCAAGCGCCTGAGCCTGCTCGGGGTGTCCGATGCGGTGCGTGATGACATGCGCAAGTGCCTGCCCAAGTGGCCCACTGGCCGTATCAACACGCTGTACAACCGCATCGATATCGACGCCGTGCAGGCGGGGCAATTGTCCGGCACTCCGGCGCGTGAAGCGCTGGGGCTGTCAGTGGATGGCTTTATTGTCGGCAACGTCGGCCGCCTTCATCCGGACAAGGACCAGGCCACGCTGATCCGTGGTTTCGCCAAGGCTTTGCCCGGTCTGCCCGCTGACAGCCAGTTGGTCATCATGGGCAAGGGGCGTCTGGAGCAGTCGCTCAAGGCGCTGGCCGTCGAGCTGGGTATTGAAGGGCAGGTGCTGTTTTTGGGCCAGGTGCCCGATGCACGCCGCTATTTCAGGGCCTTTGACGTCTTTGCGCTGAGCTCCGACCACGAGCCGTTCGGTATGGTGCTGCTTGAAGCCATGGCCGCAGGCGTGCCGCTGCTGGCGACGGCCTGTGGGGGGGCCAAGGAAGTGGTCGAAGGCGTGGGCATCCTGTTCCCGCTGGGTGATGCCGAGCATCTGGCACAAGGCCTGCAACACCTGGCTCAACTCGATGATGAACAGCGTATGGCCTGCGCCGAACTGATGCTTGAACGCTTGCACGAGCGTTTCAGTGATCAGGCGGTGCGCAATACGTTCTGGCACCTGGCGCAAGTCACCGACCTGACTGCGGAGTCCTGATGCTCAATCGATTTCAAGGCTGGCGCGAGCGCGGCTGGAGCGTTGTTGATTCGGCCACTTATGCCGATGCCTGGCAGCGGTTTGGCGGCAGCGTCGCCACCCATCCAATGGTGGTTGAGCGTTTGGCGCAGCTGGCAGGTATCCCGGTGCGCTACCTGGCCTGGGAGCAGGACGGCGAGCTGCAAGCGGCGATCCCGACCTGGGGCCGAGACCTGGCCCTGTCCAAGGATGTGCTCAAGCGTCATGGCAAGAAAGGCCTGTTCGACCTGGGTAATGCCGAGCTGATTCTGCCGGCTGCTGCCAATGCGGCGGCGCCTTTGCGCCATCGTGGGCGGTATCTGTCGCAGCTTAATGAAGGCCGTTTCAGCAATCTGCTGCCGCAAACCGAGCAGCTGGCGATGGCCCGCACGCCCGAAGAGCTGTCGAAAAAATTCCGCTACAACCAGCGCCGCGAACTGCGCCTGCTGGAGGAGGCGGGCGGCGTTGTGCGTCCGGTTGCGCAGTTTTCCAGCGTTGAGCTGGCAAGCATTTATTGCGATCTGTTTTTACGCCGCTGGGGCTTTGTGGCCACCGGGGCCGAACGCATGTCTGAAGTGATCGAATTGTTGCGCGATTTGCTGATTGGCTCGGTGATTTTCCTCAACGATGCGCCGATTGCGATTCAATTGGTGTACCGCGCCGAATCCCCCGAGTGGATCAGCGTCGAGTACGTCAATGGTGGTGTCGATCCCGAAACCCGTGAATTCAGCCCCGGCAGCGTGTTGAGCTTTATCAACACCCAGACGGCATGGGAGCAGGCGCGCAGTGTGAACAAGGCGCTGCGCTTCTCGTTTGGCCGCGCCGACCGTGAGTACAAAGAGCGCTGGTGCAACCCGGTGCCCGTGTTCAAAGTCTGAAACACAAATCTTGTGGGAGCGGGCTTGCTCGCGATGATATCACTGCGATTTTTCTGACATGCCGCAGCGCTTGCATCGCGAGCAAGCCCGCTCCTACAGAATCACAAGAGCCAAATCATGAGCCAACCCGCCTCGCGCAAGCAGCAACTTCTCAAGCGTCATCGGCGCAACAAGCGTATGGGTCTGCTGATCGGCCTGCTGGTGTTGCTGGCCAGTGGCGTGCTGCTGGCCTGGTGGTTGCCGCCGGTATTGGCGGTGCTGGGCTGGGTGGCCCATGAGGCGTGGTTTGCCGACCACCTGTTCTATTCGCCCAAGGACGATTACCAGTACAGCTTTGCGGCTGACAGCGAGCAACTGGCGGTGCGCCTTGAAGGCGACAGGCTGGTGGCGCAACAACCGCTGCAGTTGGCGGGCGATGAAACCCTGATCCTGGCGATCAAGGTCAAAAGTGGCTGGCTTGGGCGTTTTGTTGACCCGTATGTGCAACTGTCGGGGGGGGAGTCGGCGGATCGGCAAACCTTCGAGCGTGGGGTCAATGGCCTGCGCTACCTGAATGCAAGCGACTTCGGCCAGGCTTTGGCCGCCGGCGAACTGCGCGTGCGCGGTCATAATTGCCGGGTCATGGGCCAGCCTGAGTTGCGGGTATTTCGTCACCCCGATTACCGCGAGCAGCGGGTCATGGTCATCGCCCCTCACGCCGATGACGCCGAGCTGGCCGCTTTCGGGCTTTACAGCCAGGCCAAAGAAGCCTGGATCGTGACCCTGACTGCTGGCGAAATCGAAGCCGAGCATTATCAGCAGATGGGCCTGCCACGGGCAGACGCTGCCCGCCTCAAAGGCCGTTTGCGCGCCTGGGACAGCATGGTCGTGCCGCGCTGGGCCGGTGTACCGCAAGCCCATTGTGCGCAGTTGGGCTATTTCTGCCTGCAATTGCCTGCCATGCAGGCCGCACCCGATCAGCCGATGGCCTCGCGCGAGGCGGATTTGAGCGACATCCGCGTATTCCGCCAATTCAACCCGTTTACGCTACCCGCCGATCAGGACGGCGCACCGACCTGGCATAACCTGCTGGCCGACCTGCGCGCATTGATCCTGCGCGCGCGCCCCGAAGTCATTGTGCTTCCGCACCCTTCAATCGACCCGCACCCCGACCATATCTGTGCCCATGACGCAGTCATCGAGGCTCTGGAGGGCCTGGAGTGGCAGCCGACCACCGTGCTCGGCTACGCCAACCACCTGCATGACAACGACCGCTGGCCGATGGGCAACAGCGGGGATGGCATTGCCTTGCCACCGGTGTTCGACGCCACGCTCAGCCTGCGCCCTTGCAGCCTGCCATTGACCCTGGCACAGCAGCGTGACAAGGCGATGGCGCTGGGCATGATGCACGACCTGCAACCCCGCGCGGCGCTCAAGCGCAGGCTGCGGCGGTCAATACAGCAATTCCTGGCACGCAGAAGGCCATCACCTTATGGCGAGAACGAGTTTTTCCGCAAAGCGGTAAGACGTCATGAGCTGTTCTGGCAGCTCAAATAATAAGAACACAGCAAGCAGGGCCATAGCATTGACCCTAATCTCGACCTTTACATTGAGTTCCCAGTGATAAAACCATCACCGCGTATTTTATTTGTGATCCCGTACTTCGGCCGATGGCCGTTCTGGATGCCGTTTTTCCTCGAAAGCTGTCGGCACAATCCCGATATTAACTGGCTATTTTTCAGCGACTGTGGGGTACCTGAAAATCTGCCGGCCAATGTGACCGTTGAACCGATCAGCTTTACCGACTATTGCCGCAAGGTTTCTGAACGCCTGAAGATCGATTTCTCGCCCAAGGACGCCTACAAGCTGTGTGATATCAAGCCGGCTCTGGGCTACATTCATGAAGACCGCCTGCAGGGCTATGATTTCTGGGCCTTTGGCGATATCGATCTGGTGTATGGAGACTTGCGCAGTTACTTCACGGCTGAGCGTCTGGCCCGTTACGACCTGTTCTCGACCCATGAGCGCCGGGTGGCCGGGCATTTGTGCCTGATGCGCAATACGGCGTGCAAGCGCGAGCTGTTCATGAGGATCAAGGACTGGCAGCAGCGCTTCACTGACGATCAGCATCATGCGCTGGATGAGGGGGCCTTCAGCCGGATCTTCCTGTGGCGCAAGAACCTGCCCAAGCCGCTGTTCGAGCTGGTGGGCAAGTTCAACCCGCTGCGCCGTACCAGTGAGTTCACCGAGGCCTTCAGCACGCCGGGTGGCTGTATCAAGTGGCATGACGGCACGGAAAACTTCCCGGGCAAATGGTTCTGGAATAACGGCAAATTGAAGAATGATCGTGACGGCGATCATACCTTTCCCTACTTTCACTTCGTGTGCTGGAAGCGTAATGAGTGGGCAAAACTGCCTGCTCCCGATCCAGTTGCAATCCAGCGTCTGGCGGCAGAGCCGGCCTGGGTTATTGATGCCACCGGCTTTCACCGGGGAGAGTTATGAAACGTACCAAGGTTTTGCAATTGCAGCCCGACTACAACGTCAAATCCCATGACTTTGCCGACCTTGCCGAGCAGATCGTGCGCGCGCTGCCCCGTGAGCGTTACGAAATCACGGCGGCCTTTTTGCGTGGGCGTCCGGGCCCGGGCGAGCCAGTGAGCAAGGCTGATCATTCGGTGTACTTCGAGTTCAGCGACAAGTCGCTCAAGGGCATGCGTTTGCGCGCCATGTGGGCGTTGTACAAGTTCTGCCGCAAAGAACAGTTTGATGTGGTGATCTGCAACCGCTTCAAGCCGGTGAACATGCTGCTGCAGCTTAACCGCTGGCTGAAAATCCCTCTGTGTGTGGGCATTTCCCACGGGTTTGGCGAGTATGACCGTTTTTACCGGCGCAGCCAGGCCAAGCGCTTGATTGACAAGCACTGGCGCTTTGTCGGTGTGTCGCCTGCGGTCAAGCAATACCTGCTGGACTGCCAGTGCGGTTTCACAGACGCCAATACCTATGCCATCACCAACGCCATCGATATCGAGCAGGCCGAAGCCTTGCAGCTGCCACGCCAGCAGGCGCGTGAAAAGCTTGGTCTGGATCAGGATGCGCGGATGATCGGCGCGCTGGGGCGTCTGGTGCCGATCAAGGGCCATCGCTTTTTGTTGCAAGCGTTCGCCGCTTTGAAAGACAAATACCCGAACGCACAACTGGCCATTATTGGTGCCGGTCGCGAAGAGTCGCGCCTGCGCGAGCAGATCGGGCAATTGGGGCTTGATGGTCGTGCGCACCTGCTGGGCTTCCAGGAGAACGCCCTGCAGTATGTGCGTGCGTTCGATATCTGGACCATGCCTTCGCTGGCCGAAGGCCTGGGGCTGGCGCTGCTTGAAGGCATGAGCGGGCACTTGCCGGTAATCGCGACCCATGTGCCAGCCATGTTGCCGTTGATTGAAGGGGCGGGCGGCCTGGCCGTCAAGCCAAGCGATGTGGTAACCCTGACCGCCGCGCTGGACGAGTATCTGGCCCTGCCGGACGACGCTTTGCGAGCCAAGGGCGAGCAGGCGTTCCGCTACTTGCAGCAAAACCACGACATTGAGGTATTCCGTCAGGAGTACCTGGATCTGATCGACTCGGGCCTGCGCCAGGCTCGCAAGGAACACCCATGACTGACTCGCAACCACTGGTAACGGTGATCATCGCCTCCTACAACCACGGGCCCTATATCGAGCAAAGCATCCAGAGCGTTCTGGATCAGACTTATCCCAATATCGAGTTGCTGGTGATCGATGATGGCTCGCCTGATGACAGCGTTGAGCGTATCCAGCGCTTGCAGGCGGTGCATGGTTTCGACTTTCGGGTGCAACAAAACCAGGGGCTGACCAACACCCTTAACGGCGCGATTGCCCGGGCCAAGGGCAGCCTGATAGTGCCTTTCGGCTCCGATGACATCATGATGCCGGACCGCATTGCGGTGCAGGTCGCCTATATGGACGGCAAGCCTGAAGTGGGTATTTGCGCGGGCAATATCGAGTTGATCGATGCTGAGGGCAACCTGTTCCCGGAGAAGCGCCAGCGCCGCGATGTGCCGTTCCGGCGCCTGGACTTCGATGACATGTTCCTTGAACGCAAGCCGTATCCGCCTGCGCCCACCCTGATGATCCGCCGTGAAGCGCTGGACAAGGTAGGGGGCTTTGACCCGAGCATTCGCCTGGAAGACTTGTATATCGAGCTGAAGATCACCCATGCCGGTTACTTTATCGACGGCCTGAATGTGGTGATGGCGCGCTATCGCAAGCACGCGACCAACTCGTACAAGAACCACCGGTTCATGATCGACAGCATCCTGCGCATTTATGCCCAGTTCAGTGATCACCCGCTGTACGACGAGGTGCGCTACAAATTCCTCAATTCCATGTTCCTGAAAACGGCTAACCGCAATCGTGCCCTGGCCCGTGAGCTGCTGGCGCAGATTCCGTTCAAGCACTGGACGGGTAAAACCTGGCGTGGTCTGGGGCGGCTGTATTTCTCCCCGCTGGAAAAAGACTGACGCTCGCCGTGGGCTATTCCGGCTCGACTTGTGAGGTCGTCCGGGTGCGCTGGCGCAGTCGGCGCACAAGCCTTTTGCCGGCGGCCATGCCGGGTTTTTCGATGTAGAGGAAGGTCAGGCTGCTGATGGCAATCAACAGGCCGCTGCTCAGGGCCGCCAACAGCAGGAATACCAGGGGCTCCTTGGTGTCCAGTGGCAGCGCCAAAGGCAGGCGCTGCAACATCAGCCAGATCAGGAAGCCGTGCAGCAGGTAAGTGCTGTAGCTGATTTCACCCATCCAGCGGATGCTGCGCAGTGCCAATGCGCCAAACAGCGTATGCCCCGAGGCGATAATCGAGAACACCAGGGTGAGCAGCAGTAGCGGAAAGAACGCAAAGCTCTTGGGGAACAGGGTCAGCACGGCTATCAGCACAACCAGGGCAATGACCCCCGCAACGGGTGTCCGGCTCCAGGCCAGCAGCCTGGGCGTGCGCACCCAGTATGCCGCGGCCACGCCACCGAGAAAGCTCATCAGGATGTGCTTTTTCAGTGAGTGCTCCCAACCCACCACCTGATACAGCGCGTAGATGGCGATCAGGCACAGTGCAGTCTGGCGCCAGTCGCTGCGGTACAGGAACACCATCCCGAACAGTGGCAACGCCATGTAGAAGAACACTTCGTAGCTCAGGGTCCAGGTGACGTTGGCAATCAGCCCGCCGGTTTGCGGGTATTGATTGATATCGGGGCGGTCGAAGATCAACCAGGCCAGTATCTGGCCCGCGACTTCAAGCGGGCTGTCCTTGAGTGTCCAGCCCTGGATGTAGAACACGCTGACAATCACCAGCAGCATCAATGGCAAATACAGCGGATACAGGCGAAAAACCCGGGACACAGCGAAGCCCAGCCAGTCGTATTGACGGCCTTTTTCAAGCAGGCGGCCCCAGAACAGAAAGGCCGTGATCATGAAAAACAAGGCCACGCTGGCCAGCCCGATCTGGGCGTAGAACCGGGTCGAGGGCATTTCAAATACCCCGGTATGCAGAAACACCCAGGTAATGGCGGTGTGGTGAATAAATACACCAAAGGCCAAATAGCCGCGCAAACCATCAACACTGCTGTAGCGGCCTTGAGCTGAATGCTCCAGGTTGCGCTGGATGGTCGGCGAGCAGCGCAGCAGCCAGGCTGACGTCATGATCGCCAGGCCATAGGCCAGCACCGCCCACAAGGGGTTACTGCTGTCCAGGCTCAAGGCGCGTTGGTTTGCGCAAGTGCCATAACCTGGGTGCGCAGGCTGGTAACGGCAGGGGCGGGGGCCAGGGTGGCGTAACCTTGCAGCAGTTCTGGCAGTTGCTCTTCGAACAGCCAGCGACGGTCCTCGGGGTAGCGTTGCATATGCCGCAAGTTGCGCTGGCGCAAGGCTATGCGCAGTGCTGATGGATAGAGATGCAGGTCGGCAATATCGATCAGGGCGAACTCGCCATCGTCCATCAACAACACATTACCCAGGTGCAGGGAGCGGAAGTAAACGCCCTTGTCATGCAGCACCGCCAGGAACTTGCCGAAGCGCTCGACCAGGGCCTGGCGCATGGCCGGCGAACCCATCGACTGCATCACCTGGCGCAGGGTCTGGCCGGGCAGTGGTTGGTACAGCACGGCAGTGCTGCCATTGCGTAACTGAAACAGGTCGAGGATTTTCGGCGCGGGAATGCCCATCGCCTGCAAGCGCTCGCTGTTGACGGCAAAACGCTCCGAATAAGGGTTGAAGCTGCCCGAGGTGTAGCAGCGGCGTGCGCGGAACAACTTGAGGAAGTTGCCATTTTGCAGGCGCAACACCTTGGGCCCAAGGCCATCTTCTTCAATCACCTGGGCGTGGCTGGCAAGGGCGTTGAAGGCGGCATCGGACAGGCGGTGAACCGGTCTGTCACGCAGGGTCTTGAGGCGCAGGCCGATGTTCAGCGCGGCGATCAGTGCCAGTGGGATCCACAGCAAATACCAGTGTTCCTTGGGGCGCGAGATGATCCCGCCGCCTTCGGTCAGGCCGGCGCCAATGCCGTAAATCAGCCAGGCGGAGGCGAGAATGAACAATGGTTGCACGCGGTGACGCCAGCTGCGGTACAGGCCCCAGGCCTGCATGAACAACCAGGGCAGCAGGCCGAGCAAACCGACGTAGAACAGTACCCCGAGGAAAAAATTATGGGGCTCGCTCAGGGGGTAGTCGGGATACTCCGACAGCGCCAGAGACAAGTGCGCGTCATAGCCATGACCGATCCACGGCCGTTGTGCGATCAGATCCAGCGCCATCTGCCACAGTTCAAAGCGGAACGAGCTGCCGCGGCTGACGAGCATGTCCCAGAACAGCGTGGCCACCACAATGCCCCCTGCGGCGAGCATGCTGATCAGGGCCAGTGAGCGACGGTTCCAGCAGATAAAGCTGAGCCAGACCATAGCCATCACGATGGCCACCAACGGGGTTCGGGAGCCGGTGGCGATCACCGCCGCAAACATGATGACAAAGGCGGGAATGGCGACCAGCAGGACTTGCGCACGCTTGCAGGTCATGCACAGGGTGAGCCAGTAGATGCAGAAGAACCCGAATGCGTGGGAGCTGAGCAGCGGGTTGTCGAAAGCGCCGGCACCGATCATCCGAACTTGCGGATCATGGTTGGGAATGAACATGTACAAGTTGTACAGGGTGGCGACCAGGGCAATGACCGCGGCACCAAAGATGAGCGGCTGCAGGCTGTCGCTACGGTATTTGACCAGCAGGGTACAGCCCGCGAACAGCATGAACAGGTGCAGCGGGGGTTTGAGCAGGCCGAGAAAGTGGTCCTCGGTGTTGCTCCAGATCAGGCTGATCATGGCCCAGGCGGCAAACACCAGAAAACCTGCGATCAACGGTTCGCGCAGGATGTCCCTGAGCTCCCTGGGCCGCAAGACAAGGGCAATCAGGGTCGGAATGCTGAACAGTGCGTAATACAGTTTGTGATGCAGGCTTCGTCCAGGCAGAAAATAAAGGTCGGATAACAGTAATAAAAGGCCGGCAGGCAGCAGCCATAGGCAAATGAAATCAAACACCCGTTGTTTTGAATAATTTAAGTAGCTCAATTGCATGCTGAAAGGTTCGTTCCAGATTTTGGACGGCCATACTAGCGCACTGGCCCTGTAGTGTCGTTTTTACTGGCCCGTGCGGCCGGGCTACAAGCGGCAGTCAGTACACCAGAGAAGCTGTGATAAAGTCAGCATCCTTTTTGACTAACCGCCGCGTGATATGACCGAATCCAGCCCCAGCACAAGCGAATCGAGCTTGAAGATATATCTGCGCCTGCTCAGCTATGTCCGGCCTTATGTCGGCCTGTTCCTGCTGAGTATCGTCGGGTTTCTTATTTTCGCTTCGACCCAGCCAATGCTTGGTTACATCCTCAAGTATTTCGTCGATGGCCTGTCCAACCCGGACGCAGTGCTGTTTCCTACTGTTCCCTATTTGCGTGATCTGCGCCTGTTGCAGGTCGTGCCGATCCTGATTGTATTGATTGCTGCATGGCAGGGCTTGGGTTCCTTCCTGGGCAACTACTTCCTGGCCAAGGTGTCCCTGGGCCTGGTGCACGACCTGCGGGTGCAGTTGTTCAACAACCTGCTGGTACTGCCCAACCGTTATTTTGACAAGCATAACTCGGGGCATCTGATCTCCCGTATTACCTTCAACGTGACCATGGTGACCGGTGCTGCTACCGATGCGATCAAGGTGGTTATCCGTGAAGGCATGACGGTAGTGTTCCTGTTCGGCTCGTTGCTGTGGATGAACTGGCGCCTGACGCTGGTAATGGTCGCGATCCTGCCGCTGATTGCGGTCATGGTGAGTACGGCCAGCAAAAAATTCCGCAAGCAAAGCAAGAAGATTCAGGTGGCGATGGGCGATGTAACCCACGTTGCCTCAGAAACCATCCAGGGCTACCGCGTTGTGCGCAGCTTTGGCGGTGAGGCTTATGAGCGCAAGCGCTTCCTGCAAGCCAGCCAGAGCAATACCGACAAGCAACTGCGCATGACCCGCACGGGGGCTATCTATACCCCGATGCTGCAACTGGTCATCTATGTGGCGATGGGCATCCTGATGTTCCTGGTGCTGTACCTGCGTGGCGACTCGTCGCCGGGCGACATGATCGCCTACATCACCTTGGCCGGCCTGCTGCCCAAGCCGATTCGCCAGTTGTCCGAAGTCAGCTCGACGATCCAGAAGGGTGTGGCGGGTGCCGAAAGCATCTTTGAACAGCTGGATGAGAAACCGGAAGTCGACACCGGCACTGTTGAGCGCGACCACGTCACTGGCCGCCTGGATGTGCGCAACCTGAGCTTTACCTACCCGGACACCGATCGGCAGGTGCTCAAGGATGTGAGCTTCTCGGCCGAACCGGGACAAATGGTGGCATTGGTGGGGCGTTCCGGGAGTGGCAAGTCGACACTGGCGAACCTGATCCCGCGTTTCTATCACCACACGGCGGGCGAGATCCTGCTTGATGGCGTCGAGATAGAAGATTACCGCCTGCTTAACCTGCGCAAGCATATCGCCCAGGTGACCCAGCATGTGACCCTGTTCAGCGACACCGTGGCCAACAACATTGCCTACGGCGATCTGGCAGGTGCCCCGCGCGCCGACATCGAGAAAGCCGCGCGTGATGCCTACGCGATGGACTTTATCGAGCAGTTGCCACAAGGCCTGGACACTCAGGTCGGCGAAAACGGCGTGTTGCTTTCCGGTGGCCAGCGCCAGCGCCTGGCAATTGCCCGGGCGCTGCTCAAGAACGCACCGCTGCTGATTCTCGATGAGGCGACCTCGGCGCTGGATACCGAGTCCGAGCGCCATATCCAGGCGGCACTTGACCACGTCATGAAAGGCCGCACCACGCTGGTGATCGCTCACCGCCTGACCACCATCGAAAAAGCCGACCTGATCCTGGTGATGGACCAGGGCCAGATCGTCGAGCGCGGCACCCATGCCGAGCTGATGGCGCAAAACGGTTACTACGCCCGCTTGCACTCGATGGGCCTTGATGCCCCGGCCACCGGCGATATCGCCTGAGGTCTATACTTGACCTGTGGGAGCGCGGTTGCTCCCGCAGGCGATTTGCAAGTCCCGTCTGATTCTCATTCGCTGCGATTAATACCGTGAACTGACCTGCGTTCACCCTGTGTTAATATCGCGCCCCTGTTCATTTTGTATGTGGGTTCTCCATGAAGTTGTCCATGCCGCGATTCGATCAAGCCCCTGTCTTGGTGGTAGGCGATGTCATGCTCGACCGTTATTGGCATGGCGGGACCTCACGGATTTCCCCTGAGGCGCCGGTGCCGGTGGTCAAGGTCGAGCAAATCGAAGACCGCCCGGGCGGCGCGGCCAACGTTGCGCTCAACATTGCTGCATTGGGTGCGCCGGCTTCGCTGGTAGGCGTGACCGGCGACGATGAAGCCGCCGACAGCCTGGCCAATCGGCTTGAAGGTGCGGGCGTTCGTGCACTGTTCCAGCGCATCGCGCACCAGCCGACCATCGTCAAGCTGCGGGTCATGAGCCGTCACCAGCAACTGCTGCGTATTGATTTTGAAGAACCGTTCGCCACCGACGCGCTGGCGTTGGGTGCCGAAGTTGAAAACCTGCTTGAAGGCATCAAGGTGCTGGTGCTCTCCGACTACGGCAAGGGTGCCCTGAAAAACCATCAGGTGCTGATCCAGGCTGCGCGTGCCAGGGGCATTCCGGTGCTGGCTGATCCCAAGGGCAAGGATTTCTCGATCTATCGTGGCGCCAGCCTGATTACGCCCAATCTGAGCGAGTTCGAAACCATCGTCGGTGGTTGCACTGACGAGGCCGATCTGGTGGCCAAAGGCGCCAAGCTGATGGCAGACCTGGACCTGGGCGCCTTGCTGGTGACCCGTGGTGAACACGGCATGACCCTGTTGCGCCCGGGCTTTGCCGCCATGCACCTGCCAGCGCGTGCGCGTGAAGTGTTTGACGTGACAGGGGCGGGCGACACCGTTATCTCGACCCTGGCCGCCGCCATTGCTGCCGGTGAAGAACTGCCCCACGCCGTGGCCCTGGCCAATTTGGCAGCGGGTATTGTGGTCGGCAAGCTGGGTACAGCGGCCATCAGCGCGCCGGAACTGCGCCGTGCGATCCAGCGCTCCGAAGGGTCGGAGCGCGGCGTGCTGAGCCTCGATCAGTTGTTGCTGGCCATCGAAGATGCGCGGGCGCACAACGAGAAAATCGTCTTCACCAATGGTTGTTTCGACATTTTGCATGCTGGGCATGTGACCTATCTGGAGCAAGCGCGGGCCCAGGGTGATCGCTTGATCGTCGCGGTCAACGATGATGCATCGGTAAGCCGCCTCAAAGGCCCGGGCCGCCCGATCAACAGTGTGGACCGGCGCATGGCGGTACTGGCCGGCCTGGGTGCGGTGGACTGGGTAATCAGCTTTCCTGAAGCCACCCCGGAAAACCTGCTGGCCCAGGTCAAGCCTGATGTGCTGGTCAAGGGCGGTGACTACGGGATTGATCAGGTTGTCGGCGCCGATATCGTCACCGCTTATGGCGGTACGGTGAAAGTGCTGGGGCTGGTTGAAAACAGCTCGACCACGGCCATTGTCGAGAAAATCCGCGGTCAGTGATGGATCGCATACTCACTGTGGGAGCGGGCTTGCCCGCGATAAGCTCGACTCGGTCCAGCTAAAAAACCGAGTTGTCTGAATCGCGGGCAAGCCCGCTCCCACATGAGTAACTAAGACTTTTTCACCACCTTCCTGAATATCTGCCGCGCCTTGCCGGTCAGGCGCTTGAGCCGTGACTCTGGCTTGGGCGGCGTCAAGCCCTGCTGCCTGAGCCAATCCTTCCAGCGAATCCGCTCATCACGCACCACCCAGCCATCCTGTGGCGCAAAGCTCTCGGCCAACCGCACGCCGCGAGTGCTGGCAGGCTGCAGGCGGTCTTTACTCAGGGTGTACAGCTCGGCGCAGGGCTGGCCCTCCGTCAGCGGGATCAGGTACAGGTCCGGACGCTTGCGATCCAGGCGGGCCACCAGTTGATCCCCTTCCAGCCGCTCTTCAACATGGAACAAGCTCAGGGGCTTGGCTTCCCTGGGCACTTCCAGGCGCAGGTCGTAAATCAGCTGCAGTGAGGCGGTCGGCAGGTGCACATAGGTTCGTGGCCGCTCCAGCAGGGGCTGGCTGCCACAGCTCACAGGCCGGGTCGCACCGGACAGGGGGGTCAGACGAAAGGGCAGGGCTTCGCGGTAATGCAGCGCGCCAGCGTAGGGCGCCGGTAGCCAGGTTTCATTAAAACGGCCGCCAAGCCAGCCTTCGGGGGTTTCCAGCAGGCACTCTTCGGCAATTTCCTGAATGGCTGTATGCAGGGGCAGATTGACCTCGTGGGCGGGTACATAACCAGAGATCAGCTTGAGCACCACATCACCGCGATCCTGGCGGCGCTGGCGCACCAGTACCCAGTAATCGCGACCTTGCCAATGCAGGGTCAGGCGCACGGAGACCCCGAGGTTGGCCAGCTCCAGGGAAAAACGCTCATTGTCGGCAACCGTCACCGGGCGGCGTTTTTGCAGGGTTTGCGCGAAGTTCAGCGGCATGCCGATGCTTTGATAGCTCAAGCCCTCGGGCGTGGCCTCGACATACAACGGCAGGGTCTTGAAGTCGCTGGGGTTCTTGCGGATCAACATGCGCGGCATGGTCGGCTCCTCCTTGCGTCGGGGTCGGCCGCGTCGGCGGCTTCAGGTTTTGCGCAGAACCTGCGCAACAGTCGCCACGTTATGGGCCAGGTGCAGCGGATTGATGGTGCCGACAATAGCACTGGCAACCCCGTGATGGCCAAACACCAGTTCGAAACTGGCGCGCACCGGATCAACCCCGGGGCTCAGGCAAACATGGCCGCTGGCCAGGGCTTTTTTAACCAGAATGGCTTTGCCGTGGGCCGCGGCGTAATCGATCACGGGCAGCTCGGCCTGCTCATTGAGGTTATAGGTCACCATCGCGCAATCGCCGGTTTCCAGGGCCTTGAGCCCACCTTCAACGGTTTTGCCCGACAGGCCGAAACCGCGAATCTTGCCCTCGCGCTTAAGCTCGGCCAGGGTTTCGTAGACTTCGCAGCCGTTGAGAATGGCAAGGTCGTTGCCGTCGGAGTGGACCAGCACCAGATCGATAAAATCCGTTTCCAGACGTTTCAGGCTGCGTTCCACCGAGCGCCGGGTATGTGCAGCGCTGAAATCGTGACTCGACTGGCCGTCGACGAACTCTTCGCCGACCTTGCTGACGATCACCCAGTCCTGACGCTGGCCCCGCAATAGCGGGCCCAGGCGCTCTTCACTGCGGCCATAGGCGGGGGCGGTGTCGATCAGGTTGATGCCCAAGTCGCGGCTGAGCTTGAGCAGCATGCGTGCTTCGTCATCATCGGGGATCTGAAAGCCGCTAGGGTACTTGACCCCCTGGTCGCGGCCCAGCTTGACGGTGCCCAGACCCAGTGGCGAAACCCGCAGGCCGGTGCTGCCCAGCGGGCGATGGAAGTCGTGCAGGGTTGGCTGGCTCATGGCAACAGTTGCTCCCACGCGGTTTTGCCCAGAGGTGGGCGGGGTAGCGGTGGCAGGGCGGGGGCATGGCCCGGTTTGATGCCGTCCTGCTCCAGTGCTTGCAGCACCCGGTCAGAGAAGTCCGGCGCCAGTGCCAGCTTGGTCGGCCAGCCGACCAGCAGGCGGCCTTGATCCGCAAGGAAGGCGTTGTCCGGGCGCACCAACCCCGACTGCGCAGGCTCGGCACGGTTGACCCGCAACGTGGCCCACTGCGCCTGGCTCAGATCGACCCACGGCAGCAGGTTGCCCAGCTCTTTTTTGGCCACGGCGATCTGCTCGGCAGGCTCGCGGGCCACGCCATCGGCTTCGGCGATATCACCGCCCAGATACCACACCCACTCGCCATTGGCTGCAGGGTGGGTGGTGACGGTAATGCGTGGCTTGGGGCCACCGCCCAGGCAGTGGGCGTACAGCGGCTTGAGGGTGGGCCCCTTGACCAGCACCATATGCAGCGGGCGCAGTTGCTGGGCCGGCACACTGATGCCGACACTGGCCAGCAAGTCGGCGTTGCCGGAACCTGCGCTGAACACGATGCGCTGGGCGTGAATATCGAGACCGTCGACCCGCAGGCCGATCAGCTCGTCGTTCTCGAACAGCGGCTCAATGACTTGACCGGCCAGCAGGCCGTCGCCAGCGAGGTCGGCCAGGCGTTCGATCAGGCTCGGGACATCGACGACCAGCTCCGCCAGGCGATAGACCTTGCCCTTGAAGCGCGGGTCTTGCAGGGCCGGGGGCAACTGGTCGCCCTTGACCTGGTCGACCCGGCCGCGCACGGCCTTGCTGGCAAAAAAGCTGGTGAGGTTGCCTGCCAGGGTGCCTGGCGACCACAGGTAGTGGGCTTCGGAAAGCAGGCGTACGCCGCGCAGGTCGAGTTCGCCGTCACCGGCCAGGGCTTCGCGCCAGCGGCGTGGCATATCGGCAATGGCTTCGGACGCGCCGGTCAGGGCACCGTGCAGCGCGTACTTGGCGCCGCCGTGAATGATGCCCTGGGATTTCACACTTTGCCCGCCACCCAGGCTTTCACGCTCGACCACGATTGTGGAAAAGCCCTGGCGACGCAGGCGGGCATTGAGCCAGAGGCCGGCAACACCAGCGCCGACAATCAGCACGTCGGTGGTAATAACAGATGGCATGGGCGACCTCAGTGTTTAAAGACAAAGACCGCAAGTATACAGCCTGATCTTCAACCTGGCCTTGTAGAGGCCACTAACTTGGGTGTGCACTGTGGAAGGTTTAGTGCCCCGCAGTTTTGGAAAACAGCTGGATCACCACCACCCCCAGCACAATCAGGCCCATGCCGAGCATGGCTGGCACATCAAGCTTTTGCCCGTAGATAAACAGTGCCGCGATGCTCACCATCACGATGCCCATGCCCGCCCATACAGCGTAAGCCACGCCCACGGGGATGGTGCGTACCACCAGGGTCAGCATCCAGAACGCGGTGGCGTAGCCGGCAATCACCAGGACCAGCGGCAGCGGTGTGCTGAAACCCTTGATCGCTTTCATGGAGACGGTGGCAATCACTTCGGCACAAATGGCGATGGCCAGATAGTAGTAGGCGTTCATGGTGGAGTCCTGAGTGTGGTGCGGGGCAATTTAACAGCTCGCCATTCTAGTAGTTGTGAAAGTATGTAGTGCGTTCTGGTTGCGACAGGGTAAGGCGGATTCGGTGCCATCATCGTGAATACTTTTTCAAGTAAACTCCGCACCCATGAATAGAACTCTCTACACCTTGCTGTTTCATCTGGGGCTGCCGCTGGTGGCGATTCGTTTGTGGCTGCGGGCGCGCAAGGCGCCCGCTTATGCCCGGCGCATTGGTGAGCGTTTCGCCATAAATCTGCCGGCCATGCAACCGGGCGGCATCTGGGTGCATGCCGTATCGGTGGGCGAGAGTATCGCCGCCGCGCCGATGATTCGAGCACTGCTTGAGCGTTATCCACAGCTGCCAATCACCGTGACCTGCATGACGCCCACCGGGTCCGAGCGCATCCAGGCGCTGTTCGCGGGTGAGCCGCGTATTCAGCATTGCTACTTGCCCTACGATTTGCCGTGGGCCGCAGCGCGGTTTTTGAATCGTGTGCAACCCAAGCTCGCGGTGATCATGGAAACCGAGTTGTGGCCCAACCATATCCACCAGTGCGCCAAGCGTGGCATCCCGGTGGCGTTGGCCAATGCCCGGTTGTCGGCCCGCTCGGCCAAGGGCTATGGCCGCTTTCCCCGCCTGACCCGGCCCATGCTGGCAGAAATGAGCCTGATCGCCGTGCAGACCGAAACCGAGGCCGAGCGCTTCCGCCAGTTGGGTGCACGACCTGAATGCGTTGAAGTGACAGGCTCGATCAAGTTTGACTTGAGCATCAACCCGCAACTGCTGGTCGATGCCCGGGAGTTGCGTGAGCAGTGGCAGGCCCAGGCACGTCCAGTGTGGATTGCCGCCAGCACCCACGAAGGGGAAGACGAGATTGTGCTCGCCGCCCATCGCCGATTACTCAACCAGTACCCCAATGCGTTACTGATATTGGTGCCGCGCCACCCGGAGCGGTTCAACGCGGTGTTCGAACTGTGCCGGCGTGAAGGTTTTGCCACTGTGCGCCGTTCCAGTGGCGAGGCGGTCAATGCCGCAACCCAGGTCATGCTGGGCGACACAATGGGCGAGCTGCTGTTTTTGTATGCACTGGCCGACACCGCTTTTGTCGGCGGCAGCCTGGTGCCCAACGGCGGGCACAACCTGCTGGAACCTGCAGCGCTGGCCAAGCCGGTGTTGAGCGGGCCGCATCTGTTCAACTTTCTGGAAATCAGCGCGCTGTTGCGCGACGCCGGTGCGCTGGAAGAGGTGGATGACGCCCAGGGCCTGGCGCTGGCGGTACAGCGCCTGTTCGAGTTGCCGCAAGACGCCCGGCGCATGGGCCAGGCGGGCCTGAAAGTCATGCAGCTCAATCAGGGGGCCTTGCAGCGGTTGCTCGACGGGCTCGGGCGATTGTTGCCGCGCTAGTTAGCCAATGGCAGAAACCAGCGTTCTGCCAGGGCCTTGCCGATCTGGCCGCGATGCACATTGACCACGGCTTGCCCGCTTTTTGCGCCCGCCAGCTGTGACCAGTAGCTGAGCGTGCGTTGAGCCTTGGTCTTCAAGTGGGCAACGCTGTAGTCCTGCTTCGGCGTCGCGGCCTCGGGGTAATGGAAGTGGGCATACCACAATGGCCGGCCCTGACGGTCGTTGACCGCATACTCCTGGATAAAGTCGCGCCGCTCGCCCGCGAGCTGGATGCGTTTGCCCAGCCCGGCCATTTGCACCAGCTCCTGGTCAATCAGGTATTGCAGGTTGCCGTGGGTCGGCGGCAGTTCGAGGCTTAGCTGAATGCGCATTTCCCGGCCCTCCCTGAGCATCTGCTGCGCTGCGCTGCGCATGTTGTCGACCAGGGCCTGATCGTCCGGCAGGCGGGCGGCTTCAGCCTGGGCCTGAAGGGCTGTGTGCAGCTCGGTGGCCAGCCGGTCGAGCTTTTGCGCTTCGTGGGCGAGCAGCTCCTCGACTTCCTGGGGATGGCGTGACAGGTTCTTGTACTGACGGGCCTTGTTCAGGTGCTCTGCGAACATGGCGAACAACTTGCGCGCATCGCCCTTGATGATATGCAGGGCCCGCACCCGCAGGGGGGATGGCGGGCGCACGGTCTTGATTTCGACCCATTCGTCACCGTGTTGCAAGTAGGTCGAGAGCAGTTGCTCGTCATAGTCCGAACGCACTTCGATCACTTCATTTTGCCATTCGCTGTCGGCGGGCCTCAGTTCGCCGATCAGCTTGCCCTTACCGCGCACGTTGATGACTTTTTTCGGGCGGCTGCCCGCGCCTGACGGCGTGCGCTTGCGCGGTCTTTTCACCGTTGGTTGAGGGGTTGGCCGGATCTCGCTGGCCAGTTGCCTGGTTACATCCTGGTAGAGATCGGTGAGCAGCAGGCGCAGCTTGTTGAAGTACTCGGGCTCCAGCTCGTCGGCATACATCACCCCGATACCCTGCAATGAATCCAGCGCCTGGCCGTAGTTGTCCACAAGGCTGTCCAGGATCTCCAGGCGTTTGCTGGCGTCGAATTCCAGGGTGTTGAGCTGGTTGTGGGTGTGGGCATGTTCCTTGAGCGGGTCGATGGCGCTATCAAGGCTCTCTTCGATGATGGTGCCTGCCGATAGCCTGGAGCTGGCCAGCTTCAGGCAGTCGAGCTGGAAGCCCTTGAGGGTCAGGCCGGTATGGCCTGCGGCGGGCAGCATCTGGAGCAGCTCAGTGGCCGTGGCCGCCCCGGTCTCGCCGAGGTTGAACAGTTGCTCCAGGTAACCGTCCCTTTGCTCGATGCGCTCGATGGTGCTGTCGTTGAGTGCCACCTGCTCGCGGATCGACTGCATGAACCCTTGCGGGTCTTGTAGGGCGGCGGCTTCCAGCGCCGGGCCGGGGGTGGTGAATTGTGGCCATTTGGCGATCTGGCTTTTCTGTTCACTGGCCGAGATGGCCAGGGAGATGGTCCGGTTGTCGAAGGACTTCTCCAGCAAGGAGATCAGGATCGTTTCATGAAACGGTATTTTCAGCTCGGTACGCTCCCGGACTGTTGCCAGCAATGCCTGATAGGCGCTGAGTTCGGCGTGCAGGGCGACGCTGAGCCGGTTGCGGAACGTGGCGATTTGTTGCTCGTTGAAGCGCGGGTCCTGCATCGCCCTTTTCAGCGCGGTGTGGTTGATTTCAACGGCCTTTTGCAGTGGCACTTCATGCGGGAAAAAATCCGTCATCTGCGTTTGCAGTTCGCGGATGCGTTGGGCCTTGTGCTGCTGCAGGGCGGCGATGCGTTTGGGCGCCATGCCACCGAGCAGGCGCAGGCGCAGGTCCAGCGACCAGTTGCCGTGGCTGTCGGCTTTTAACGCCGGGCCGCGCTGGCCGGGATCAGTAGCCGACACGATCACCGCTCCCCCTTCGGGGTCGACATCGACGGGGTACAGGTCCTGGCCGACCCGGGCATGCCAGGCCTGGCCAATGTGGTACAGGCCTTTGTGCGGGCCGTCGGGGTGGGGCGCGGGCAGTGGTTGCGGGGGCGCCACTTTAAAGCCTGCAAGCCGTTCGCGTTGTATCGGGGTGAGGCGGTTGTGGGCACTGGCGAAGCTGAAGTCGAGCACCGTGCTGTCGGCCGCGGGCATTTCCCCGGGCAGCGCCACCAGCCCGGTGACCACCAGGGGCGGTTCGGGGTCGGGCCAAACTTCCCCGATGCGCACCGGGGCCCGGGGGCGCAAGGCCTGGGCCAGCAGGTCGGCGGGCAGGGGGCCAGGTCGCTGTGCCGCGGCCAGGGACTGGTGGAGCAGGAGCATGCCAAGGTTGAGCAGTACATCAGCCGCTGCCAGCTCGCGGGTGATGGCGTCGCTGCTGGTGAGCGCGGGGATGTCCTGGCTGGCCACGCTGGCCAGGCTTAGCAAACCACCGGTCAGCATCAGGGGCGGGGGCAAGCCGGGCAGCAGCAACAGGCTGTTGAAGATCAGGCCAGCCCCTTCCATCAGCACCCCCCAGCGGCTTTCGGCGTTGGACACCGAATCGCTGTCGGCCTGCGCCACCAGTGCCCTGGCATTGCAACCAAACAGATACTCCATCAACTGGCCGTTGTGCAGGTATTGCAGCAATTCGTCGCTGCTGCCATTGGTTGCCAGTTGCGCCGGGACGGGCCGTTCGAGGGGGGCATATTCGCTGCCCAGGCCAAAGCGCACGTAATGGGGCTCCCTGAAACCGCCGTTGTCGTAGATCGGGCGGGCGATATCGCTCAGCCAGGTGAGCACGCTGGTCTGCAGGGGGGAGGGCTCGGCGATGGCCTCCAGCAGGGCTGTGCGGGTGCTGAACTCCAGCAACGAAGGGGTATAGAAAGGACGGTACAGCACATGCGGGCCTTGCCCAGTGTTGGCCGGTTCGATGATGAACATGTTGCTCACGATGTCCGGCGAGGCTTGCGGGTGGCGCATCAGGGCCAGATGGCGCATGACCACCGCCGTGCCTTCAACCTCTTGCTCATCGGTGCCGGTCTGCACCACGGCGGCCACATAGCGGGCACCGAGCTCCGTGAAGCCGTGTTCGTGTTTCAGGCTCAGTTCCAGCGCTTCGAGCGGTAGCTGTACGCTGATATGGGCGGCGAACAGTTGTTCCCGGGTGCGGGCGTCGGTGGTGGCGCCCAGCAGCAGGTCTTCAAGGCGTTCGGGGTACATCTTGCCGATATTGACCGTTTCAATCAGCCCGCCGCGTTGGGTGATGTAGTCCGCGGTCAACCACGGGGGCAGCGCCAGGTCCCGGCGATGGCGCAGGCTGAGTGTGCCTTTGGGGCGTCCGAGCAGATTCTTCAGGGCCAGATCGGTCAGGCTCATGGTGGTGGTTTCGACAGTACCGACGGTATCCGGCAAGCCGGTGGCCGTGAGGAAGGTCAGTTCAATGTCTTCGGGGTCAAAGTGGTCCTGGCGCTCATCAATCGGGGTGGCCTGCTCAAAGTGGCCCTGGTCGCTGCGCATTTGCTGGTGCAGCACGTCGGCGGCATAGGCGTGGATGTCGCTGATGCCGTAGAGGTAGGTCTTGCCCCTGGCGATTTTTTTGGCAGAGGCCAGGGCCAGGCTGTATTGGCGGTAGCGGGCCTTGTCGGCGGCACTGGTGTTGCGCAGCCAGTGGGGCAAGTGCCTGTTGATGGTTTCAAGGCTGTACAGGCTGGCCTGCGGCCCGCCGGCCAGGAACTGCGCGGTGCTGGTGATGGAGCTGTAGACCTTTTGCAAAGCCGGCCAGCCGATGCTGGCCGGCAGCTGGAGCGCACCGATGTGTTCCAGCTGGCGGTTGAGGATGGCCGCGGCGCTGGCGTCGAACACATTGCCCTCAAGCTCGTAGTGGGTGATGCGGATTTCCCGGACGGTATAGGTCCGGCTGATCTGCCTGGCCCAGGCCCGGCTCAGGGAGTCCAGCGTCTTGTAGGTGAGGATGCTGCCGTCGGGTTTGCACAGCAGTACCTGCGCCCGGGTGGCCAGCACGATCCTTGAACTCAGGGATGAGTGCAGCGTGTGCGGGCTGAGCAATGAGGCCTTGAGCCAGTAGGCGCGCACGGCCGTGTCGCCGTACAGGCGGACCCGCTGCGCACGGTCCGGGGTCGTAATGACCTGATCGATGGCGATCAACGCATTCGGGTGCAGGTCGGTCTGCTGGAGGGCGCCAATCCGCAGGGTGTCCTTGAGTACATCGCTGAGCCATTGCCAGCGGCTGGCGCCGGTGTCGGCGTTGCCCGCCCAGAATTCGTTGAGTGCGCCTTGCAGGCCGATGGGCAGGCGCCAGGCGAGTTCCTTGGCCAGGGCCTCGACAATCGCCATGTCCAGTTCGCCCTCTGCGGGGCTGAGCCAGTCAGGCGGGTTATCGGTCAGGTAGCAGGGTTGCGTATTGACCGGGCGCAAGTCCAGCCCGGTGCCCCTGCCCAGGTAATCCAGAACCCGTGGCATGAAGGGCTCCAGCGCCCAGCCGCCTTCGGGCCTGGGGACCGCCAGGCGGGTGCGCTGCAGATCGATGCGCAGTGACGGGTAGTGTTGCACCAGTGCGGCGGTGAGCATTTGCCGGGCGACCGTTTCAAGCGCAGGGCCATTCGCAAACTGGGCTCGCACGGCATTTTCGGGTGGGTTCAGGGAGGTTGCGGGGACGGTAGGCATAAGCGTTCCTGTAGAGGCTGGCAGAGGGTCATACGACTGATGCCGTATTAACGTCTGTTGCTCTCAGGGAACGGTGGTACCCGGGTATATCAGTCAAGCCAATTGCTGTGGGAGCGGCGGCGCTTTTTTCGCGAGCCGGCCCGCTCCCACAGGGTGCGTCAGTTGCCCGGCGAGCGCAAATTGGCTTCGGCGGCCTTGGCCAGGTCCGGCGGCAGGAAGTCCTTGTCCGGGTTGTAGTCGGCCTTGAGGTAGTGCGACAGGGCTTCCAGGTCCCCGGGGTTCAGGGTGCCCGCCGCCTGCTTGAGGCGCAGGTTGTCGAGGATGTAGTCATAGCGGCTGTTGTTGTAGTCGCGCACCGAGTTGTACAGCTGGCGCTGGGCATCGAGCACGTCGACGATATTGCGGGTACCCACCTGGTAGCCGATTTCCGTGGCTTCCAGCGCGCTCTGGTTGGAGATGATCGACTGTTTGCGGGCCGATACCTGTTCAACGTCGGTGTTCACGGCGCGGTGCAGGTTGCGGGTGTTTTCCACCACCTGGCGGCGCAGTGCCTCGCGCTGTTGCTCGGTCTGGTCCAGGCGCGAGTAGGACTCACGCACTTGCGAGCTGGTCAGGCCACCGCTGTAGATCGGGATATTCAACTGCACGCCAATGCTGCGCTGCGATACGTCGCCGCCATAACGCTGGTTGAGGGCGTTGGGGTTACTCAGGCCGAAGGCGTCGTTGTCGCCGGTCTTGTACTGCGCCACGGCATCCAGGGTTGGCGCGTGACCAGCCTTGCGCTGCTTGAGGGTTTCTTCGGCGGCGCTGACCGCGTAGTTGCTGGCCAGCAGGTTGAGGTTCTGCTGGGCGGCGGTATCGACCCACGACTTGGCGTCATTGGGCATCGGCGGCAGGATCGGCAGGGTGTGGCGCATGCCTTCAATCGCGTTGTACTGACGGTTGGTCAGGGTGATCAGCGATTCAAATGCATCTTCGACCTGACGCTGCGCCAGCATCCGGTTGGCCCGCGCGGTGTCGTAGCTGGCCTGGGATTGCAGCACGTCGGTCTTGTCCGACAGGCCTACGTCAAAGCGCTCGCGGGACTGGTCCAGCTGGCGCTTGAAGGCGGCTTCTTCGGCTTTGGTCGCCGCCAGGGTGTCCTGGGCACGCAATACCGAGAAGTAGGCATTGGCGCTTTGCAGGATCAGATTTTGCTCGGTAGCCGACAGTTGCAGCGCAGCCTGTTCGTTGATCGACTCGGCGGCTTTAAGCTGGAACCAGCGGTCGATGCGGAAAATCGGCTGTGCCAGCGTGGCCTGGTACACCATCGCGCTGCGGGTGGTGGTCAGCGACGGCTGGTCGATGGCGGTACGCACATTGCTCGACTCGGCACCGCCGGACAGGTTGGGCAGCAAACCGGCACGGGCCTGGGGGACCACTTCCTTTTGCGCTTCGTAACCGGCGCGGGCTGCGGCCAGGTCGGCGTTGTTGTCGACCGCTTCGTGGTAAACGCTGACCAGACCGTTTTGGCTGGACAATGGAGCGGGGGTGTCCAGCGCCATTGCGCTGGTCGCCCAAGACACGGCAAGAGCCAGTGATAGTTTGCGCAGCATGAGCGATCCCTAGTTCAAGAATGCGAAAAATGAAAGCCCGAGTCCGACTCGCGGTTTCAGGAAGTAGCGAGTGTAGTAGTTTTGGGCGCGATAGAGCATCTGCAAGTTGCGGCTTGGCACTTGTAGCTAAAAATTTGCCGCTGTCCTAGACTGTGCCCGTTCTTGTCGGGGTGCCTTGCTATGAGGCTGAGATCGAATAATTTCGGATCCCGTTGAACCTGATCAGGTTAACGCCTGCGTAGGGAACAAGATTTCTCGTCTCCCGGCGAGTCCTCTTGAGTGCCGTCCGGGATCGATTGGTTAAAAAACAACCAGTCGTTCGAGGCCGTCACTCAGCACCCAGTCCTTGGGTGCATCCGTACATTTTTCAGGTTCTCCCTCCGACAATCCGCCTGGATGCAGTCTGGAGAGCCGTGATGAGTACAAAACCAAAAAACGCGATCAATCTCAGTGATTCGGCCAAGGTCGATGAGCAGTCGGTCAAGCCGTTTACCCGCTCGCAAAAAGTCTATGTACAGGGCTCGCGCCCCGACATTCTGGTGCCGATGCGTGAAGTCAGCCTGGATGTCACACCTACCGATTTTGGCGGCGAAGTGAACGCCCCGGTATTGATCTACGACACCTCCGGCCCGTATACCGACCCGTCTGTGCAAATCGATGTGCGCAAAGGCCTGGGCGATGTGCGTTCGGCCTGGATCGACGACCGCGCCGACACCGAGCGCCTGCCAGGCCTGAGCTCCAATTTCGGGCAAATGCGCCTCGAAGACGCTGAACTGACCAAACTGCGCTTCGCCCACGTCAAAAACCCGCGTCGGGCCAAGGCCGGCGCCAACGTTACCCAGATGCACTATGCGCGTCAGGGCATCATCACCGCCGAGATGGAATACGTCGCCATCCGCGAGAACATGAAACTGCAGGAAGCCCGCGCCGCCGGCCTGCTGGACCAGCAGCACCCGGGCCACAGTTTCGGCGCCAGCATCCCGAAAGAAATCACCGCCGAGTTCGTGCGCGAAGAAATCGCCCGTGGCCGCGCCATAATCCCGGCCAACATCAACCACGTTGAGCTGGAGCCGATGATCATCGGCCGTAACTTCCTGGTGAAGATCAACGGCAATATCGGCAACAGTGCGCTGGGTTCTTCGATCGAAGAAGAAGTGGCCAAGCTGACCTGGGGCATCCGCTGGGGTTCGGACACGGTCATGGACCTGTCCACCGGCAAGCACATCCACGAAACCCGCGAGTGGATCATCCGCAACTCGCCGGTGCCGATTGGTACCGTGCCGATTTACCAGGCGCTGGAGAAGGTCAACGGCGTGGCCGAAGACCTGACCTGGGAGCTGTTCCGCGACACCCTGATCGAACAGGCCGAGCAGGGCGTGGACTACTTCACCATCCACGCCGGCGTGCTGCTGCGCTATGTGCCGCTGACCGCCAAGCGGGTGACCGGCATTGTGTCGCGCGGTGGTTCGATCATGGCCAAGTGGTGCCTGGCGCACCACAAAGAGAACTTCCTCTACACCCATTTCGACGAAATCTGCGAAATCATGAAGGCCTACGACGTCAGCTTCTCGCTGGGCGATGGCTTGCGTCCGGGGTCGATTGCCGACGCCAACGACGCCGCGCAGTTCGGCGAGCTGGAAACCCTTGGCGAACTGACCAAGATCGCCTGGAAGCACGACGTGCAATGCATGATCGAAGGCCCGGGCCATGTGCCGATGCAGTTGATCAAGGAGAACATGGACAAGCAGCTGGAATGCTGCGACGAAGCGCCGTTCTACACCCTCGGCCCGCTGACCACCGATATCGCGCCGGGTTACGACCACATCACCTCGGGTATCGGGGCGGCGATGATCGGCTGGTTCGGTTGCGCCATGCTCTGCTACGTCACGCCCAAGGAACACCTGGGCCTGCCGAACAAGGATGACGTCAAGACCGGGATCATCACCTACAAGATCGCGGCCCATGCTGCGGACTTGGCCAAAGGCCACCCTGGCGCACAGATCCGCGACAACGCCCTGAGCAAGGCGCGTTTTGAATTCCGTTGGGAAGACCAGTTCAACCTGGGCCTGGACCCGGACACCGCACGTTCGTACCACGACGAAACCCTGCCCAAGGATTCGGCCAAGGTCGCGCATTTCTGCTCCATGTGCGGGCCGAAATTCTGCTCGATGAAAATCACCCAGGAAGTGCGCATCTACGCCGCCAACCAGCGCATTGATGCCATTGATGTGGATGTAGCCAAGGGCCTTGCCGAGCAGGCCGAGCGCTTCAAGCAGGAAGGCAGCCAGTTGTATAAAAAAGTGTGATGTAAGCAGTCCCCTTGTGGGAGCGGGCTTGCTCGCGATGCAATCAACTCGGTATGTCTGAGTCACCGAGGTGCTGCAATCGCGAGCAAGCCCGCTCCCACAGGGTTTTTTAGGCGGTTTTCTCTTTGTGGGATTCATTCCTTGAACACACCCGGTACCTATTCTCCCGACCTTGCTGTCCCTCTGGACCGGCGTGCATTCGGCGGTCGCGATCTGTTTTCCCTGTGGTTCTCCCTCGGCATTGGCCTGATGGTGTTGCAGACCGGTGCGTTGCTTGCGCCGGGGCTGGGGCTGTCGGGTTCTTTGCTGGCAATTTTTTTCGGCACGCTGGTGGGCGTGTCGCTACTGGCTTCGGTCGGCGTGATTGGCAGCGACACTGGCCTGTCGTCGATGGCTGCGCTCAAGCTCAGCCTGGGCAGTCGCGGTGCCATGCTCCCGGCCATGCTCAACGTGCTGCAACTGATCGGCTGGGGTTCGTTTGAAATCATCGTGATGCGCGATGCCGCCAGCCTGCTGGGCGCCCGGGCATTTGGCGAAGGCAGTGTGCTGAGCAACCCGCTGTTGCTGACGCTGTTGTTTGGCGCCCTGGCCACCTTGCTCGCGGTCAGCGGGCCATTGACCTTTGTGCGCAAGATCCTGCGCAAGTGGGGTATCTGGCTGCTGCTGGCGGCCTGCCTCTGGTTGACCTGGAACCTGTTTGCCAAGGCCGATCTGCCAGCGCTGTGGGCGCAAAAAGGCGATGGTTCGCTGCCGTTTGCCGTCGGTTTTGACATTGCCATTGCCATGCCGCTGTCCTGGTTGCCGCTGATCGCGGATTACTCGCGCTTTGGCAAGCGGGCCAAAAGCGTGTTCGGCGGCACGGCCGTGGGCTTCTTTATTGGTAACTTCTGGCTGATGAGCCTGGGTGTGGCCTATACCCTGGCGTTCGCCCCGAGCGGTGAAGTCAATGCGCTGCTGCTGGCGCTGGCGGGTGCGGGGCTGGGGATTCCGTTGCTGTTGATTCTGCTCGATGAGTCGGAAAACGCATTTGCCGATATTCACTCGGCGGCGGTGTCTGGCGGGATTTTGTTGCGTTTGAAGGTCGAGCACCTGGCCTTGGCCATTGGCGTGATCTGCACCCTGATCGCCTGCTTTGCACCGCTGGCGCAGTACCAGAACTTCCTGTTGCTGATTGGCTCGGTGTTCGCGCCCTTGTTCGGCGTGGTGCTGATGGATCACTTTATCCTGCGCAAGCGCAGTGCCCGGGTTACGCCGACGTTGCTACGCTGGTCGAGCTTGCTGGCCTGGCTGGGCGGGGTGGTGACCTATCATCTGCTGGCGAACTTGCTGCCGGATGTGGGCGCGACATTGCCCGCGTTGCTGCTGGCCGGGGGATTGCAGTGGCTGTTGGGGCGCTGGTCAAAAACGGCCTAGCACACTGTGTGAGCGGGCTTGCTCGCGATGCTGGCGACGCGGTTTTCAAGTGAAACCGTATCGATCCCATCGCGAGCAAGCCCGCTCCCACAGGGGCCGTTGGCGTTACCCGCGACCCGGAAACCACTCTGGCTTCAAAATCCCGTTCAAGCGCGAGTACGGGATCTTCAGTTCAACATGCCCTTCAGAGTACGGCGCAATGCTGTACACGTCGTACTTGAGCACCACGTTGTCCTTGAGCAATGCGACATGCGGGGTTTTCTGGAATGGCCAGTTCTGCACGAACTCCGGGTCGCTGCCGTAGTGGCTGCTGATCAGCCAGTTGTTGTGGGCTACTTTGGCGGCGCCCCAAAAAGCCTGCTCCTGACCCGGCAGCAGCATGTCCTGCAAGGTCACGTCCTTTTGCTGGGAACGCGAGTAGTTGATAAACCCGCGCCCCGGCATGCCATGAGCACCACCGGTGTCCAGGTAGCTGGACAGCTCGACAATCACCAGACCGTCATGCTGCTCGCGTACCTTGGCCTGCAAATAAGTGCTGTTACGGCTGTCAGCCGTGCGCAGGAAGTGTTCGCGGTAGGCGTTGAGCGAGGGTGCCAGCTTGTCGTCAGGCGAGTTGACGGTCATTCGCAGCAGGCGATTTTCGATCATCGCATCGAGCTTGGGGGCGTCGGGGAAATGCAGCGTGTCGATATTCACCAGCGGGCAATCCTGGCCGGTGCAGCCTGCCTTGACTTGCTCGGAAGCGTCATTGGCAAACGCCAGCGGCTTTTGCACCGCAGGCTGGAACACGCTTTGGCACGCACCCAGGGTCAGGGCGATGCAAGTCATGGAAGCAAACTTTAAAAGCGACATGGTCGTCCTTCATCGTCGAAAGAGTAAGGGAATGATGGTGGTTCGACTGCCAGCATGGGCATCGGTTCGCCACTAAGCTTATGTAGAGCCAATTAGAGTTGTTTTGCAGGCGATCCGTCTATCCCCGCGTTATAAAAGAGGCTGCATCGCGAGTCTCAGGCGCGTTAGGATGCGCGATGCCGAGGGTCCGCCCACGGTGAAATTCGCCAGCAAGGGGTTTGCAATGACTGACATCACCAAGGCCACGCCACGCGCCGTTGAGATCGTAAAGCGCGAGAACGGCTATCAGGGTTTTTACAAACTTGATCGCGTGCACCTGCGTCACGAACTCTTTGCCGGTGGCATGAGCCGCGAGATCAGTCGTGAAGTGTTTGTGCGCCATGACGCCGTGTGTGTGCTGCCCTACGACCCGCAGCGTGATGAAGTGGTGCTGATCGAGCAGTTCCGCGTCGGTGCACTGGGCAAGACCGAAACACCGTGGCTGATCGAGCTGGTTGCCGGGCTGATCGACAAGGCCGAAGTGCCGGAAGAGGTCGCCCACCGCGAAGGTGAAGAAGAAGCCGGGCTGACGTTTTCGTCCCTGTGGCCCATCACCCGCTATTTTCCGTCACCCGGTGGCAGCACCGAGTTTGTCCATCTCTATCTGGGCCGTTGCAGCTCTGAAGGTGTGGGGGGCTTGCATGGTCTGGAGGAAGAGGCAGAAGATATTCGTGTAACGGTATGGGCGTACGAAGATGCGCTGCAAGCAGTTCGTGATGGGCGTATTTCCAATGCAGCGAGCATTATTGCCCTGCAATGGCTGGCGCTTAATCGCGCTGAAGTGAGGGGGTTATGGTCGTAAATGGGGTTCGCGATCGTTATCGGGTCGATCTGATCGGGCTGCAGGCCGCTTGCGAGGCCAACTATGCGCGCCTGATGCGTTTGCTGCCCGAAATGCGCGAGCAACCCGGCCCTCGTCAGATTGCCGTGACCCAGGGCGACCAGATGCTGGGCGTGCTGACGCTGGAGGTGATCCTCGATTGCCCGTACACCAGCACCCTGCGTGTCAGCCAGCAGCACAGCCTGCCGTGGTTGCCGGTGCCGCAGTTGCAGGTGCAGGTGTACCACGATGCGCGCATGGCCGAGGTGGTCGCGGCCGAGCATGCGCGGCGTTTTCGCAGCATCTACCCGTACCCCAACCTGGCCATGCACCAGCCTGACGAAAAAGCCCAGCTCAATGTGTTTTTGGGTGAGTGGCTCAGCCATTGCCTGGCCTGTGGCCATGAATACGCAGAAGTGCGCTAGCCTTGAAGAAAAACCTCCCCGGGAGAGCCGCCTTGCCGAATGTATCCACGCTGACCACCGAAGACCCGGTGCTGCTGGTGCAGCTCTCTGACAGCCACCTGTTTGCTGATGCCGATGGCTCGCTGCTGGGCCTCAAGACCGCACAAAGCCTGCAACAGTTGATCGACCTGGTGCGTGCCGAGCAGCCGCAGATTGACGGCCTGCTGGCCACGGGCGATTTGACCCAGGACGGCAGTGTCGAGGCCTACCAGCGCTTTCGCACACTGACCGCACCACTGGCGGCCTTTGGTCGCTGGATCCCCGGTAATCACGACCAGTTGGCGCCAATGCGCGAAGCTGCCGTGCAAAGCCGTCTGCTGGAGCCCGTGGCCGATATTGGCAACTGGCGCATCACGATGCTCAATTCGGCGGTGCCCCATTCCACCCCCGGTTACCTGGAGGACGACCAGTTGCAACTGCTGGCTCAGTCCTTGAGCGAAGCTCCTGATCGTCATCACCTGGTGTGCCTGCATCACCACCCCGTGTCGGTGGGCTGCCAGTGGCTGGAGCCTATCGGCCTGCGCAATGCCAAGGAGTTCTGGGCGGTCATGGACCGTTATCCACAGGCCCGGGCGGTGCTGTGGGGGCATGTCCATCAGCCGTTTGACCAACAGCGCAACAATGTTCGGTTGCTGGCGTCGCCTTCAACTTGCATCCAGTTCGCTGTCGGCAGCCCGGACTTCAAGGTCAGTGGTGAGGCGCCGGGCTATCGCTGGTTGCGCCTGCAACCAGATGGCACGTTGCAAACCGGTGTGTCGCGCCTGGCGGATTTCTCCTTTGAGCCGGATTACAGCGCCAACAATTACTGAAATATCTTGAAGCGAGTCATTGCCCCTGAGTCAGGCTAAACTGCGCGTCTTTCTTGATGCTGTGTTCAGCTTAACGGGTCTTCGGGGGTCATCGCATGTCGGGTTCCATCTTGTATATCCACGGTTTCAACAGCGCCCCCGAGTCGAAGAAGGCATCGCAACTGATTACGGTGATGCAACGCATGGGCCTTGGCGAGCAACTGCGCGTGCCCGCCCTGCATCATCACCCGCGTCAGGCCATCGCCCAGTTGCAGGCTGCAATCCGTGAGCTGGGCAGCCCTTTGCTGGTAGGCAGCTCGCTCGGCGGCTACTATGCGACATGGTTGGCCCGTCAACATGGGCTCAAGGCCTTGCTGGTCAACCCGGCCGTCAGCCCGCACCGGATGTTCGACGGCTATCTGGGTACGCAAACCAATCATTACAGCGGCGAAACCTGGGAATTGACCCACGATCATGTTCAGGCGCTGGCCGAGCTCGAAGTGCCAGCCCCCCAGGACGCGCAGCGCTGTCAGGTGTGGTTGCAGACCGGCGATGAAACCCTGGACTACCGCTACGCTGAACAGTATTACGCGGCGTGTACGTTGCGTATCGAGGCGGGTGGTGATCACAGCTATCAAGGCTTTGCCCAGCAATTGCCCGATCTGCTGAACTTTGCAGGGATCAGCACCGAACAGTTTAAAACCATCGACTTCGCGGCCCTTTAAGGCGCCCGTCGAATGGCCCTTATTTTTCATTTACGACTAACGACGAGACCCTATGGCCACTCCCAGCGCTAGCTCTTATAACGCCGACGCCATCGAAGTCCTCTCGGGCCTCGACCCGGTGCGCAAACGCCCCGGCATGTACACCGACACCAGTCGGCCCAACCACCTGGCCCAGGAAGTCATCGACAACAGTGTCGACGAGGCCCTGGCCGGCCACGCCAAGTCGGTGCACGTCATTCTGCACGCCGATCACTCGCTGGAAGTCAGCGATGACGGGCGCGGCATGCCGGTGGACATCCACCCGGAAGAGGGTGTGCCGGGTGTCGAACTGATCCTCACCAAGCTCCACGCCGGCGGCAAGTTCTCCAACAAGAACTACCAGTTCTCCGGCGGCCTGCATGGCGTGGGCATCTCGGTGGTCAACGCGCTGTCGACGCTGGTACGGGTCAAGGTCAAGCGTGACGGCAACGAGTACCAGATGACCTTTGCCGATGGCTATAAAGCCACCGATCTGGAAATCATCGGCACCGTGGGCAAGCGCAACACCGGCACCAGCGTGTACTTCGCGCCGGATCCGAAATACTTCGATTCACCCAAGTTTTCCGTCAGCCGCCTTAAGCACGTGCTCAAGGCCAAGGCTGTGCTGTGCCCGGGGCTGCTGGTCACGTTCGAAGACAAAAACACCAACGAAAAGGTCGAGTGGCATTACGAAGACGGCCTGCGTTCGTATCTGGTCGATGCTGTCAGCGAATTTGAACGCCTGCCCGATGAGCCATTCTGCGGCAGCCTGGCCGGTAACAAGGAAGCCATCGACTGGGCCTTGCTGTGGCTGCCCGAGGGCGGCGACAGCGTTCAGGAAAGCTACGTCAACCTGATCCCCACTGCCCAGGGCGGCACTCACGTCAACGGTCTGCGCCAGGGTTTGCTCGATGCCATGCGCGAGTTCTGCGAATTCCGCAGCCTGCTGCCGCGCGGCGTGAAGCTGGCGCCTGAAGACGTGTGGGAGCGCATTGCGTTCGTGCTGTCGATGAAAATGCAGGAACCCCAGTTCTCCGGCCAGACCAAGGAGCGTTTGTCATCCCGTGAGGCGGCGGCATTTGTCTCGGGCGTGATCAAGGACTCCTTCAGCCTGTGGCTCAATGCCAACCCCGAGTTGGGCATGCAACTGGCGGAACTGGCGATCAACAACGCCGGGCGCAGGCTCAAGGCCAGTAAAAAGGTCGAGCGCAAGCGCATCACCCAGGGCCCGGCCTTGCCGGGCAAGCTGGCCGACTGCGCCGGGCAGGACCCGATGCGTTCCGAGCTGTTCCTGGTGGAAGGTGATTCCGCCGGCGGCTCAGCCAAGCAGGCGCGGGACAAGGAATTCCAGGCGATCCTGCCGTTGCGCGGCAAGATCCTCAACACCTGGGAAGTCGACGGCAGCGAAGTGCTGGCCAGCCAGGAAGTGCACAACATCGCCGTGGCCATCGGTGTCGATCCGGGCGCGGCCGACATGAGTCAGTTGCGCTACGGCAAGATCTGCATCCTGGCCGACGCCGACTCCGACGGCCTGCACATCGCAACCTTGCTCTGCGCCTTGTTTGTGCAGCACTTCCGCCCGCTGGTGGATGCCGGCCACGTTTATGTAGCCATGCCGCCGCTGTACCGCATCGACCTGGGCAAGGAGATTTTCTATGCCCTGGACGAAGCCGAGCGCGACGGCATCCTCGACCGGCTGGTAGCCGAGAAAAAACGCGGCAAGCCGCAGGTCACGCGATTCAAGGGCCTGGGTGAAATGAACCCGCCGCAGTTGCGCGAAACCACGATGGATCCCAACACCCGTCGTCTGGTGCAATTGACCTTGGAAGACTTCGCCGCCACTTCGGAAATGATGGATATGCTGCTGGCCAAAAAGCGCGCCGGTGACCGCAAGTCCTGGCTCGAATCCAAAGGCAACCTGGCGCAGGTGCTGGCCTGATGCGCAGTGCCTTGCTGGGCTTGCTCTGCCTGGGTGCTGCGCCAGTAATGGCCGATACCTGGCCAGAGCTGGCGTTGCAGTCAGAGCATCCGGTTGAAGGCATGCGCGGCGGCAATCTGTCCGGGCTGGCAGTGTGTGCAGGTGAGCTGTGGGCGGTGTCTGATCGCGATGACGATCAGATTTATCGCCTCGATACCCGCGAGCCACTGTGGCACGCCGAAGCCTTGGCCATCGACGTGCCACCGCCGCCGGAAAGCGGCTTGCCGTGGGGTGTGCGCATGATGGGCAAGGCCATCAGCCCGCTGCGTGGCGGCGAGCTGGATTTTGAAGGGATCAGTTGCGATGAGGCGGGCAACCGTTTCGTGGTCAGTGAGGCCCATGCGGCGGTGCTGCAAATCCCCCAGGCGGGCGCGCCTTCATGGCTTAAAATCGACCCGGCGCTGGTGCGTCAGGCCCGTGCCAGCGGCATGTTGCTGCATTTTAATGCGCTGTTCGAGGGTATTGCGGTCAACCCGCAGGGCAATCAGATATGGCTGGCGGCCGAGCGTGAGCGCCGTGGCTTGCTGACTATCCGCAAAAAACAGAGTGTGTGGGACTGCGAAAACGGCTGCGTGCTGATGAGCGAAGGCGGGCTTGAACAGCCACCGGCGCAACTCAAGGCAAAGGCTCAGCAAAAGGACTTTGCCGACCTGACGCTGTTCGAGGGCAAGCTGTTTACCCTTGAGCGCATGGCCTATCGCATTTGCCGGCGCACCCCGGACACGGGCGCCATCGAACGTTGCTGGTCATTTGCCAATGACGCCCTGACCGATGCTCGGCGCTACAACACCGGCTATGGCAACAGCGAGGCCCTGAGCCTGGATGCCAAGGGCGCCTGGGTTGGCGTCGACAATGGTAACCATGCCCGCGCCGATGGCGAAAAACGCCCTATTGTCTGGCGTTTTGCTGCCCCGCAAGGTGGCTGGAGTGCCAAGCCATGAGCCAGCAAGCACCGGGTAAAGGCGTGGGGCGCGTCTTCATGATCGTGGCCTGGTGCGCGGGCCTGTACCTGGCCACGCAATTTTTCGGGCGTTGGGAGCAGCGCCAGCAAAACCCCAATACTGAAGTCACCTCGCAGCAAGGCGAGGGCTATATCGAAGTCAAACTGCTCGGCAACGCCCAGGGCCATTTCGTCGCCAGTGGCCGGATCAACAACGTGCCGGTGGAATTTTTACTCGATACCGGTGCCACCGATGTGGCGGTGCCGATGGACCTGGCCAGGCAACTGGCCCTGCCCAAAGGCGTCCCGGTGACGCTGAACACCGCCAACGGCCGCGCCCAGGGTTACCAGACCCGCATCGACCGCCTGCAACTGGGGGCCATTGTATTGCGCGACGTGCGTGCAGTGGCGGCCCCGGGGCTAGAAGGCGAGCAAGTGCTGCTGGGCATGAGTGCACTGAACAAACTTGAATTTACCCAGCGCGGCGGCACCATGCTGCTGCGCCAGACAACGAACTGAATGAGGTCCGCATGAGCGACTCCCTTGATCTCAGCCTGGACGGCGTAGAACGCCGGTCACTGGCCGACTTCACCGAACAGGCCTACCTCAACTACTCCATGTACGTCATCATGGACCGGGCCTTGCCGCATATCGGCGACGGCCTCAAGCCTGTACAACGGCGTATTGTCTACGCCATGAGCGAGTTGGGCCTGGACGCAGACTCCAAGCACAAGAAGTCGGCGCGTACCGTCGGTGACGTACTCGGCAAGTTCCACCCCCACGGCGACTCGGCGTGCTATGAGGCAATGGTGCTGATGGCGCAGCCGTTCAGCTACCGCTACACCCTGGTCGACGGCCAGGGCAACTGGGGTGCGCCGGACGATCCCAAGTCGTTCGCGGCCATGCGTTACACCGAGGCGCGTTTGTCGCGTTACTCCGAAGTGCTGCTCAGCGAACTGGGCCAGGGCACGGCGGACTGGGTGCCAAACTTCGACGGCACCCTCGACGAACCGGCGGTGTTGCCGGCACGTTTACCCAATATCCTGCTCAATGGCACCACCGGCATCGCTGTGGGCATGGCCACCGACGTGCCACCGCACAACCTGCGTGAAGTGGCGGCGGCCTGCGTGCGTTTGCTCGACGAGCCCAAGGCCACGGTTGAGCAACTGTGTGAGCATATTCAAGGCCCGGACTATCCGACCGAAGCCGAGATCATCACCCCGCGCGCCGACCTGCTGAAGATCTACCAGACCGGCCGTGGTTCGGTGCGCATGCGCGCCGTGTACCACGTCGAAGACGGTGACATCGTGGTTACCGCGCTGCCGCATCAGGTGTCCGGTGCCAAGGTGCTGGAGCAGATTGCCGCGCTGATGCAGGCCAAGCCGACCAAATTGGCGATGGTCACCGACCTGCGCGACGAATCGGACCACGAAAACCCGTGCCGTATCGTCATCATCCCGCGCAACAACAAGGTCGACCTCGACGAACTGATGCAGCACCTGTTCGCCGTTACCGAGCTGGAATCCACGTTCCGGGTCAACATCAATATCATCGGCCTGGACGGCAAGCCGCAGCTGAAAAACTTGCGTGCATTGCTGGTGGAATGGCTGGAGTTCCGCGTCAACACCGTGCGCCGCCGCCTGCAGTTCCGCCTCGATAAAGTCGAGCGCCGCCTGCACCTGTTGGACGGTTTGCTCACCGCTTACCTGAACCTCGATGAAGTGATCCACATCATCCGCACCGAGGAACACCCCAAGGCCGAGCTGATTGCGCGTTTTGCCCTGAGTGAAACCCAGGCCGACTACATCCTTGATACGCGCCTGCGCCAATTGGCCCGTCTGGAAGAGATGAAGCTGCGCGACGAGCAGGATGCGCTGCGTAAAGAACAAGCCAAGCTGCAAACCCTGCTGGGCAGCGAAGCCAAGCTGAAAAAGCTGGTGCGCACTGAATTGCTGGAAGACGCCAAAACCTACGGCGATGACCGTCGTTCGCCAATCGTCGCGCGCGCAGAAGCCAAGGCCCTGTCGGAAAACGAGCTGGTGCCGACTGAAGCGGTTACGGTTGTTCTGTCTGAAAAAGGTTGGGTGCGTTGCGGTAAAGGTCACGACCTTGACGCGACCGGTCTGTCCTATAAAGCGGGGGACGGCTACAAGACCGCTGCGGCGGGGCGTTCCAACCAGTTTGCGGTGTTTATCGACTCTACAGGGCGCAGCTACTCGGTGGCCGCGCACACCTTGCCGTCGGCCCGTGGCCAGGGCGAACCGCTGACCGGTCGTCTGACACCGCCGCCGGGCGCGACGTTCGAGTGCGTGCTGTTGCCGGAAGATGACGCGTTGTACGTGATCGCCTCCGATGCCGGTTATGGTTTTGTGGTCAAGGGTGAAGACCTGCAGGCCAAGAACAAGGCGGGTAAAGCGTTGCTCAGCCTGCCTAAAGGCGCGCAGGTGATGCAGCCACGGCCGGTGGCCGATCGCGAGCACAACTGGCTGGCCGCGGTGACGACCGAGGGTCGCCTGCTGATTTTCAAGGTCAGCGACTTGCCGCAACTGGGCAAGGGCAAGGGCAACAAGATCATCGGCATTCCCGGCGATCGCGTGGCCAGTCGCGAGGAATACGTCACCGATATCGCGGTGCTTCCAGACAATGCCGCATTGGTATTGCAGGCGGGCAAGCGTACCTTGACGCTCAAGGCAGACGACCTGGAGCACTACAAGGGTGAGCGTGGCCGGCGTGGCAACAAACTGCCCCGTGGTTTCCAGCGTGTAGACGCTTTGCTGGTAGAAACGCTCAATTAAGCCTGTTTAGCGTGCCCGATCTGCGTTTTTACGCGCAGATCGGCGCGACAGCGCTGGAGTCAGGCCCGATATTCGCGGATGATATGCCGCGTTTGCGGCACGGCCTAGGGCAATGTGCGTTGCGAGCCTTTCGAGAATTACACTGCGGCTCGCCACATGGCGGCCACCTGGATGGAATGATGAACGTTCTACGCCTTCCTTTAATTGCGTTGCTGACCGGTGTACTGGGCTTGGCGGGGTGCAGCACGCACCAGCCGGCGGCCCTGTACCAGCTGGACAGCGGCACCCCCGGCCAGCCCGCGCAAAGCGCCGGCATGGCTGTGGTTCTTGGCCCGATCAGCGTGGCCGACTACCTGCAACGTGAAACCCTGCTGCAGCGCCAGCCTGATGGCAGCCTGAGTGCTGCCACCGATGGACGATGGGCTGGCAGCCTGTCGGCCGACATCGATCAGTTGCTGGTGCGCCAACTGGCGTGGCGCCTCGATAGCCAGCGTGTGGTCCAGGCCCCCGCACCTGCGGGCTTCAGCCCGGATGTGCAGGTGCTGTTGTCGATCACTCGCCTGGACTCGGGCAAGGACCTGCCAGCTGTGCTGGACGCACAATGGCGCTTGATTGACCGTCGCGGGCAAGTGCGTGACAACCGCATCGTCCACCTGGAGCAGCCGCACGCGGGCAGCACGGCGGATCAGGTCAAGGCCCAGGGCAAGCTGTTGCAGCAACTGAGTGAACAATTGGCGGTGGCACTCAAGCCGCTGGCCAATCAGCCACCGTTGGTGGAAGCGCCCAAGGCGCCGACCAAGGCGGCGCCCAAGCAGGGTGCGGATAAACCTCGTATCCCGATGGCTTCGCCGATACGCACGGATATGGAAGTGTTCCGCTTCTGAGGCTGTGGCCAGAAACAAAAAAATCCCGCACTTGTGCGGGATTTTTTATGGAGGGGCAAAAAGCCCCTCACCCTAGCCCTCTCCCGGAGGGAGAGGGGACTGATCGGGGGATGCTTGAGCTTTAATGCAATTTGACAGATTGGCAGTGAATTCGAAAATAACACGGTTAGCTCCCTCTCCCTCCGGGAGAGGGTTGGGGTGAGGGGCTTTCAGCTTTTGACCTTACCCACGACTCTCATGCATGCGCGCCAGCTGGCGCTCCAGCATCGAAGGGTAAGGCTCCATCAGGCGCTCGACACAGCAGGCGCCTTCAGGGCTGGCAATCGGGCGGATGCGGGCACGCTGGCGGATCAGCGGGTCATCGCTGATCTTGCGTTCCACCAGCAGCAGATTGCGGCTGTGCTGCGACAGTGCCAGGGCGTCCTGAGCCGTTTCAGTCAACAGCAGATCGATCTGGCTGATGCCGCTCAAACCCTCGCCCAGCACCAGGCCCAGCTGCAATTGCAGGGTGATGCCGCTGTCTGCCACTTCGATCTGCAAGGCATGGCCCAAGGCCCGCAGCAGCTCGCCGCAGCAAATGGCGTTGGTCAGGTAGTCGTCGCCGCTGTCTTCACTGTGGAACAGCATCAGCGTACTGCCATCGTTGAGCGTGTGCAGTTCGCTCTGGTACAGCGAGGCCGCCTGGTTCAGGCAGTCGCGGTAGCGCTCCAGCAGTTCCATCAGGCGGGCGCGGGGCAGGCGGCGCAGTTGTTCTTGCGCGCCAAGTTGCACGGCCAGTACGGCGCAGGGCTGAGGCGTAGCCGGGCTAACCGGTTTCGGCTTGACCAGTGCAGCCGGGGCGGCACTCGTGCCGGTATCGCGCAAGTCGGCAAACGGGTCTTCGTCGTCGTTGTCGTCTTCAGCGGTGCTGATCACCTGGCGCGGCACCGCTTTGGGTGCAGGTACAGCCGGGGTCTGGTCGAACGACGGGTCGCTCAGGTTGCGTACTTCGAACGTCGGCTCGTTGTCTTCAGCGTCTTCGTAGTCGCTGTCGTCGTAGTCTTCTTCCGGTTCTGGCTCGGGTTCTGGCTCTGGTGCCGGTGGGGCAAGGCGCGAGTGAAGCTGGCGGGCCAGATCACCGATCTCGTCCTGGCGCTGAATGGCCGGGGTATAAGGATCGGGTTCGCGCAACCAGACCCGCAGTTGCAGCAGGGGCGTGGTGATATGACGGCCCAGGCGCAAGCTCAGGGCCAATGCCAGGGCCAGCAGGATGGCCGCCAGAATGCCCATGCTCTGCAGGCTGATGGTCATCGGCTGTTCGAACTGGTTCATGTCCAGGCTGATGCGCAGGTGCCCGGCGGTCACATCCTGAAAGGTGATCTTGGTCTGGTACAACCCCTGGGTTTCGCCCAGCAGGCCGTTTTTGGGGCGTTGCCCGGCTTCGGCGAGGATGCGGTTATCCACGCTATAGATAGCTGCGTGGGCTACCAGCGGGTTTTTGGTCAGGTTGTTGAGCAGCACGTTGAGGCTGAGGATATCGTTGGACACCAGCAGCTCGGTCGCCGAAGTGGCGGTTTGCGTGGTCAGGCTCTGGCCCAGGGCGTCGGCCTGCTCGTGCATGGCCTGCTTGAATTGCAGGCCCATGACCACGGCATAGATGACCAGCGCCAGGGCGACCAGAATCACGTTATGGCTGGCGATACGCAGAGCAAGCGGAACGCGGCGATCGCGCAGGGCCCGGAAGATCAGCAGGAAGAAATTATCGGTTTTGACAGGCGATGGCCGGTTCACTGAGCGCGGCTCTTAGTCCGTTAAGTTGGTGCGCAGTATAGCGAGCGGCCTGAGGGCGGCAAAGCCTTGGCGGTGCCCGATGGTCACTGAAAGTGGGTAGAATGCGTTTTTTTTAGCGAATGGGGGTGTGCCTTGCGCGAAATCGTCCTGATAAACATCACCGGTGAGGACCGTCCAGGTCTCACTGCGGCCATTACCGGTGTACTGGCCAGCAATGGTGTGAATATTCTCGACATCGGTCAGGCCGCCATCCACGGCGTTTTGTCGTTGGGTTTTCTGGTGGAAATTCCACACGCCGAGCAAGTCTCGGCAGTGCTCAAGGACCTGCAACCCCTGATCGCCCAGGAAGGCCTGCAACTGCGTTTCGACCCGATCAGCGAAGAGCATTACCAGCGCTGGGTCAACGAGCAAAGCCAGACCCGTCATGTGGTGACGCTGATGAGCCGCCAGGTCACGGCCCATGAGCTGCAGCGCGTGACCTCGGTGATCAGCCAGCACGGTTTGAACATCGAGCAGACCGATCGCCTGTCCGGCCGTGTACCGCTGGATGCCCCGACCGAAGCGAGCAAAAGCTGCATCGAGCTGCGTGTATGCGGCGAGCCTGCGGACATTGACGCCCTGCGTGCCGAGTTCTTCAACCTGGCCCAGGAGCTGGGTGTGGATATCGCCCTGCAGGAAGACACCCTGTTCCGTCGCAACCGCCGCCTGGCGGTGTTCGACATGGACTCGACACTGATTGAAGCCGAAGTGATCGACGAGTTGGCCAAGGCCGCCGGCGTGGGTGAGCAGGTAGCGGCCATCACCGAGCGCGCGATGGCCGGTGAGCTGGACTTCAAGGCCAGTTTCAAGGAGCGCATGGCGCTGCTCAAAGGGCTGGACGTGGGCGTGCTGGATGCCATCGGTGCTTCACTGCGCCTGACCGAGGGCGCCGAGGTGTTGTTCGCCGAACTTAAGCGGCTGGGCTACAAGACGGCCATCCTGTCCGGCGGTTTCACCTACTTCGCCAAGCAGGTGCAGGCCAAGCTGGGCATCGACTATGTGTTCGCCAATGAGCTGGAAGTGGTGGACGGCAAGGTGACCGGCGTTGCAGTCGAGCCGATTGTGGATGCACAGCGCAAGGCGGACTTGCTGCGCGAACTGGCGCAAAAGGAAGGCTTGAGCCTGGAGCAGACCATCGCGGTCGGTGATGGCGCCAACGACTTGCCGATGCTGGCGATTGCCGGGCTGGGTGTGGCATTCCGTGCCAAGCCGCTGGTGAAGAAGTCGGCCAAACACGCGATTTCGACCCTGGGTCTGGATGGCGTGCTGTACCTGCTGGGCCAGCGTGACCGTAACAGCCAGGGCTAAAACAGCCCTGTAAATGACCTGTGGGAGCGGGCTTGCTCGCGATGCTGACACCTCGGTGCATCTGATTCACCGAGGTGATGCAATCGCGGGCAAGCCCGCTCCCACAGGGGGTCGGGTTATTCGGCGTGCGCCGGTACACCCATTTTCTGACCCATCATCACCGGCGTTCCTGCCGCCAGGCCTTCGGCCCATTTCACCTGATCCGCGCCAAACAGCACGATTGCCGTCGAACCCAGTTTGAAGCGACCCAGCTCGGCACCTTTCTCCAGGTGGATCGGCGCACGGGCAGCTTCGTCGTAACGGAAGGTTTTCAGCTCGCGTTTCGGCGGGGTGACCAGGCCGGCAAACACGGTTTCAATCGATGCCACGATCATGGCGCCGACCAATACCACGGCCATCGGGCCGCGCTCGGTGTCAAAAATGCACACGGCGCGCTCGTTGCGGGCGAACAGTTCCGGCACGTTTTCGGCGGTGGTCTGGTTGACCGAGAACAGGCGGCCCGGCACGTAGATCATCTCGCGCAGGGTGCCGGCCAGTGGCATGTGTACGCGGTGGTAGTCCTTGGGCGACAGGTAAATGGTGGCGAACTCGCCGCCCATGAACTGCGCCGCAACGGCCGGGTCGCCACCGACCAGTTCCAGCACGCTGTAGCTGTGGCCTTTGGCCTGGAATACACGACCGTGCTCGATCGGCCCCAATTGGCTGACAGCGCCATCGGCAGGGCTCAACACCGCACCCGGGGTTTGATCCAGCGGGCGCGCGCCGTCTTTCAGGGCACGGGTGAAGAAGGCGTTGAAGTGCTCGTAGGCGGTGACGTCTTCAACCAGGGCCTGGGACATGTCCACCTGATAACGCTTGGCGAACCAGCTGGTGAACGCATTCTTGAACCAGCGCACGCGGCATTCGGCAATGCAGCCGGCCAGGCGTGACAGCAGGTGATGCGGCAGCAGGTACTGACTGAGGAGAAACAAACGCTTTTTCATTCAAGGTCCTTAATTTTTTACAGGTAGCTCGACGGGGGTGTCGGGGTGGTTGCCCCATTCGCCCCAGGAGCCGGCGTAGCCTTTGACGCGCGGATAGCCGAGCGCTTTGGCAACGAGATAAGTAAAGCCAGAACGGTGGTGGGTCTGGCAGTGGGTAATCACTTCTTTGTCTGGCGTGATGCCCAGGTCCTTGAGGACCTGCGCCATGTCTGTGCGAATACGCAGGCTGCGGGTTTTATCCATGCCGGCGGTCCATTCCAGATGCTTCGCCCCGGGGATGTGCCCGCCCTTGGCTGCCAGCACTTTTTCACCGGTGTATTCGGCTTCGCTGCGCGCATCCCAGATCGCCAGGTCAGCAGCGCCCAGTCGGCTTTGCAGGTATTCGCGGGTTGCGGTGGGTTCGTCATGCAGGGTCAGCGAAACCGGAGCCGTGGCTGCGTCCGGAAGGTAATGGCTCAGGGCCAGACCTTCAGCAATCCAGCTGTGAATGCCGCCATCCAGATAGTGATAAGCCTTGTGGCCGATGACATCCAGCAACCAGATAAACCGCCCGGCCCAACCGCCGCCTTCGTCGTCATACACCACATAGACCGCGTCTGGGCTGTGGCCAAGCTCGCTGAACAGCGCTTCCAGCGCCGCCTGCGTCGGCAGCAGGCCGGGCGCCGGTGGCAAGCCCAGTTGCGTACGTTTCGGGTCGACGAAGCGAGCCCCCGGAATATGCCCGGCTTCGTAACGCGCAACGCTGGTCAGGTCGACCAGGATCAGTTCGGGAGCGTCGAGCCGGGCAAGCAGGTCGCGCGGTTCAATCACTAACGGCAAGCCAGAGAAGCCAGGCATGTGAAGCCTCCAGAGCAAAAAAGGGGGGGATTGTAGCGCTAGCGCCCGCGACTACTAAAGCTATTCAGGGCTTTCTCGATGCATTGGGCGGTTTTGCCAAATGCCTGCACGCTGGTTTCGGAAAACGGTCCGCCGCCCTGGTCCGCGAGGATCAGCATGACCACGCGGCCGTTATTGCTCAGCGAGCGTAGCAGCAGATGCTCGCCGGGGAACAGGCTGCGCAGGGCGTAGGGCAAGACGGCGGAGATCACCGCGTTGTTTTCGGGCGTCAGGCGCACTTGCGCAGGTTGTGTCATCAAGCGTTGCAGTGCGGTGCTGTCGCTGATGTTCACATTCAGGTCGAAGGCCGTTTTTGCCAGCCCGGCAATCTGGTTAACGCTCAGGCTGGTCGAGGTTTTGTCAGCCATCAGCAGCATGACCCGGCGCATGCCGCAGGCCACCAAGGCGTCGCGGGCACAGGTGGTCAGGTGCATGGGGTTGGTGAATGCGCTGGGTTGTGCCAGCAGTTGCCCGCAATGCCTGCGCCAGGCAACCAGTGATTCGGCCGAGGGCGGCGGGGCAGCCAGCGAACTGTGCCCGCTGCGGCGCGCATCCCACGGCCAGAGCAATGCCTGGGCCGGGTGCCAAAGGTCGGGGGTGGAGTGATAGCGCGCGCTGCTTGCGGCCTGTTGATGCGCCTGCTGCTGGACTTCGTCCAGTGGCATTTGCAGGTACAGGCTGGTGACGTACTGCCAGCGCAGGTTGTGCGGGGTGTCCCAGGCCTGCTGGGCCGACAGTGCAAGGCAGTTGGCCAGCAATACGCTGTTGGCGGGCTGATTGAGCCAGCGCCGCAGCGCCGGGTCGGCGTCCAGGTGTTGTTGCTGGCGCAGCGGGTGATGGCTGTCGCGGGCGATATGCAGCACGTTGACCAGGGTGCGGCGCTCTTCGGTGATCACGGTGTAGCCGTGCATCACCCAGGCGGGCAGGCGCCACAGCTCGGCCAGGGTACGGCAGATATCAAACAGCGGTACGCCAAACAGCTGCAGCTCGACCTTTTTGGCGCATTCATTGTGCTCGACCACCCGCCGTTCCCAGGCTTCGAGCAGCTGTGGGTGGGTGAGCGCCAGGGCCCACAGCGGCGACAGAAACAGCAAACTGCCCCAGTAGATTTCCTGCCAGAGCCGCGCTAGGCGGTTGCCGAACAAGCCTATGGCCTGTTGCGCCGCGTGTTGGCTGATCAGCTGGATTTGCCGGTAGGCCAGCGGGATATCTTCGAGCGCCAGGGCGGGCACGCGTTCGAGCAACGCCTGGGTGCGCTTTAGGCCCAAGCGGTTGATGGCCACTTCAAGGCTTTCGGCAGGTTCGCTCAAGCTGCTTTGCGCTTGCTGGTTGGCCTCGCGGATCAGCCTCAGCGCCAGCGCCGGGCTGTCCTGCATGACTTCGGCAATTTCGCGCAACGAACGGCGACTGTCATTGATTGTCTTGAAGACCCGCGCATGGCTGGCTTGCGGGATCGGCAGGTCGACTGCGTCCAGGTGGGTCACCCAGGCATCCAGGGTGGTGGGTGTTGATGTCGGTGCGCTGGTTTCGTTGGCCATAATGGGGACGCGATGATCATCCAATGTGGGGGTCGAATGGCTTTTCGGCTCTACCGGCTATAGTCTGGCGCAGATTCGCCGATAAGGAGAAGAAGAGTTTTAGCTACGCTGGAATATGACCTTGAACCGACCCAAGAAGTACTTTTATATCTATGGCTAAAATTATCGGCATCATCGTCGTGTTCGCGAGTGTGCTCGGCGGATACGTGCTTTCCCACGGCAAGATCGGTGCACTGATCCAGCCGTTCGAGGTCTTGATCATTGGCGGCGCGGCCTTTGGTGCATTCCTGCAGGCCAACCCCGGTTACATGACCATGCACGTGATCAAAAAATCACTGGGCATGTTCGGTTCGCGTTTTTCCCACGCTTTTTATCTGGAAGTGCTGGGCCTGGTTTACGAGATTCTTAACAAGAGTCGTCGCGAAGGCATGATGGCCATCGAGAGCGACATTGAAGACGCGGCCGCCAGCCCGATCTTCGCCAAATACCCCACCGTGCTTAAAGATGAACGCATGACGGCGTTTATCTGCGATTACCTGCGCATCATGTCATCGGGCAACATGGCCCCCCACGAGCTTGAGGGGCTGTTCGACATGGAGCTGTACAACCTCAAGGAAGAGCTGGAGCATCCTTCCCACGCCGTTACCGGGATTGCCGACGGCATGCCGGGCTTCGGTATCGTGGCCGCGGTACTGGGTATTGTGGTGACTATGGCTTCGCTGGGCGAAGGCGACCAGGCGGCCATCGGCATGCACGTTGGTGCCGCGCTGGTAGGTACCTTCTTCGGTATTCTGGCTGCTTATGGTTTCTTTGGGCCTTTGGCAACGTCTTTGGCTCACGATGCCAAGGAAGAACTCAACGTGTACGAAGCGATCAAGGCCTCACTGGTGGCTTCGGCCTCGGGCATGCCGCCGTCGCTGGCAGTCGAGTTCGGTCGCAAGGTGCTGTACCCCAAGCACCGGCCCAGTTTTTCCGAGCTGGAACAAGTGGTTCGCGGTCGCTGATTTATGGAAAACAACCAGCCCATCATCATCAAGCGCGTAAAGCGCTACGCCGCAGGCCATCACGGTGGCGCCTGGAAAATCGCCTTTGCCGACTTCGCCACGGCGATGATGGCGTTCTTTCTGGTGATGTGGCTGATGACAGCCGCCACGCCCGAGCAAAAGATCGCCATTGGCGGTTATTTCAAGGACCCGATCGGTTTCAGCGAAAGCGGTACACCCTACGTTATCGACCTGGGCGGCACCCCCGCGCTGGCGCCGGAAAACACCCTTAACCCCGAAGAAAAACTGCAGCCCCAGCCCGACAAGATCAAGGTCGATGCCGAGCAGGTTGAAAGCATGGCCGAGCAGGTCGAGAAAGAGCGTCTCGAACTGTTGCTGCAAGAGTTGCAGAACAAGGTTGAAGAAAACCCGCAGCTGCGCAAGTTCAAGGACCAGTTGCTGTTTGAAATCACCCCGGACGGCCTGCGTATTCAGATCATGGATGCCGAAAACCGGCCGATGTTCGATGTGGGCAGTGCGCGGCTCAAGCCGTACTTCGAAGATATCTTGCTGGCGATGGCGGACACCATCAAGGCGGTGCCGAACAAGGTCAGCATCAGCGGCCACACCGATGCCATGCCTTACGCGGGCGGCGGTGATTATGGCAACTGGGAGTTGTCGGCCAACCGTGCCAATGCGGCGCGTCGCGCGCTGGTGGCAGGCAGCTACCCCGATGGGCAGATTGCGCGGGTGGTGGGGTATGCGTCTTCAGTGCTGTTCGACAAGGCCAACCCTTACAACCCGGTTAACCGTCGCATCGACATTGTGGTGCTGACCAAAAAGGCCCAGCAGGCGATTGAAGGTGAGCAGGGGGCGGAGGTGGTCAAACCGCAGGAATTGCCCAAGGCGCCGGTCGACCCGATCCAGTTGCCAGCCGACAAACAGCCACTGCCGATGCATGAAGAGCGCCAGAAGCTGAATCTGTTTGAAGATAAGGCGCCATAAACACTGTGGGAGCGGGCTTGCTCGCGATAGCTTCGGCGCGGTTCTACTGAACAGTCGCGTCGTTTGCATCGCGGGCAAGCCCGCTCCCACAGAAGCCGATCCGGGCTTTAGTAGCTGCTTTCAGGCAGGCTGGCAATGATCGAACGATAGCTGTTCATGCGCTGTTGCTGCACGCGGCCATCTTCCAGGGCCATCAGCAATGCACAGCCCGGCTCGCGGTCGTGTTTGCAGTCGCGGAAGCGGCAACGGCCAATCAAGTCGTTGAACTCGATAAAGCCCGCCTCGACATCAGCGCGGCTGACGTGGCCCAGGCCGAACTCACGAATCCCCGGGGAGTCGATCAGATCGCCGCCGCCCGGGAAGTGGAACAGGCGCGCCGTGGTCGTGGTGTGCGTGCCCTGGCCGGAAATCTCGGACAACGGCCCGACCCGCAGGTTGACCTCAGGCAGCAGGCTGTTGACCAGGGACGACTTGCCCACGCCGGACTGACCCACAAACACACTGATATGACTGTCCAGTTGCGCCTGCAACTGCTGCATGCCATCGCCGTGATGCGCCGACACTTCCAGCACCGGATAACCCAGTTGACGATAAACCCCCAGCAACGCATTCAGCGCCGGTGCGTTTTGCTCGTCGATCAGGTCAGCCTTGTTGAGCAGCAGCAGCGGGCGAATCCCGGCGTGCTCGGCGGCCACCAGATAACGGTCGATCAGGTTGGCGTGCGGCTCGGGCATGGGCGCGAACACAATCACGATCATGTCGACGTTGGCGGCAACCGGCTTGAGCTGGCCACGGCTGTCGGGGCGGCACAGCTCGGTCTTGCGCGGCAACTGGGCGACGATCACGCCGATGCCCTGGTTGCCGGCACGCCACACCACGGTGTCACCGGTTACCAGCGCGGGCAGGTTGGCGCGCAGGTGGCAACGGAACATCTGGCCTTTGAGCTCACCTTCCTGGGCTTCGACTTCGACCTGCACACCAAAGTGCGCGATCACCAGGCCGAGTTGCTCGGGGCCTAAATCGCCGCCTTCAAGCGCTTCGACGGCACTGGATTCGCGTTTGGCGGCGCGGGCAGCGCGCTCGCCCTGGATCTTTTCGATGCGCCAATTCTGACGACGGTTGAGCTGGCGTTTGGCCATGGGTGTTCCGTGTTGATAAAACGATAAGAAGGGTAAAACGCCGGGGAGTTTAGCACGAGGGCTGCGTGCCTAAGCTAAACTGCGCACCTAAGCACTGGAGGCCATTATGCAAAACGCGCAGAACCTGATCTGGATCGACCTGGAAATGACCGGTCTGGACCCTGACAACGACGTCATTATCGAAATGGCCACCATCGTCACCGACAGCAACCTCAACACCCTGGCTGAAGGCCCGGTGATCGCCATCCACCACAGCGATGCCGTGCTGGCGCGCATGGACGAGTGGAACACCCGCACCCACGGCGGCAGCGGGCTGACCCAGCGGGTCAAGGACAGCACCACCACGATGGCCGAAGCCGAGGCGCAGACCCTCGCGTTTCTGGAGCAGTGGGTACCCAAAGGCAAATCGCCGATCTGCGGCAACAGCATCTGCCAGGATCGTCGTTTCCTGTACACCCACATGAAGGCCCTGGAAAGCTACTTCCATTACCGCAACCTGGATGTGTCGACACTCAAGGAGCTGGTAGCACGCTGGGCGCCTGAAGTACGCGACAGCCTGGTGAAAAAGGGCACGCACCTGGCACTGGACGACATTCGCGAGTCGATTGCCGAGCTGCAGCACTATCGCAAGCATTTCATCAAATTCTAAGCTGCCCTTGATTCCCCTGTAGGAGCGGGCTTGCTCGCGATGCAAACGACTCGGTACATCTGCCCAACCGCAGCGAAGCCATCGCGAGCAAGCCCGCTCCCACAAAGAGCTGTATTTGCCGCCCCCTTTTGGTGCCAATGCCAACTGAGAGTAGACTGCGCGCCTTCTTGCAAGGATCGCTGCCATGTTGCTGATGCTTTACTTAGTTGCCATTACTGCCGAAGCCATGACCGGCGCGCTGTCTGCCGGGCGTCGGGGCATGGACTGGTTCGGGGTGGTGCTGATCGCCTGCGTCACTGCGCTAGGCGGTGGCTCAGTGCGCGACGTGCTGCTGGGGCATTACCCGCTGACCTGGGTCAAGCACCCGGAATACCTGGTGCTGACCACGTTTGCCGCGCTGGTGACGATCTTTATCGCGCCCTTGATGCGCCATCTGCGCTCGCTGTTTCTGGTGCTCGATGCCCTGGGGCTGGTGGCATTTACCCTGATCGGTTGCATGACCGCCCTGGAAATGGGCCAGGGCATGCTGGTGGCTTCGGTGAGCGGGGTGATTACCGGGGTGTTTGGCGGCATCCTGCGCGACATCTTCTGCAACGACATCCCGCTGATCTTCCGTCGCGAGCTGTATGCCAGCGTGTCGTTTGCTGCGGCGTGGTGTTTCTTGCTGTGTACTTATATGGAGATGCCCAACGAACAGGCGATTTTCGTCACCTTGTTCGGCGGGCTGCTGCTGCGTTTGCTGGCGATCCGCTTTAACTGGGAAATGCCCAAGTTCGTTTATAACGACGAACATTAAGTAACTGCGGGAGCGGGCTTGCTCGCAATTGGGTCGCTGCGGTGAGTCAGGTGAGCCGGGTTGGTCGCCTCGCGAGCAAGCCCGCTCCCACAGGGTTTCGCTCAGGCCCGCTTGGCGTGTTGTGCCAGCGCCCACTCCACATGCTCGCGTACCAGTTCAGACGGGTAATCGCGCCGCGCATTCAGTGCTTCGAGCACCGGGATCGTCGACGGCGCATTGCCCAGGCCCACGGCCAGGTTGCGCAACCAGCGCTCATACCCCGCCCGGCGTAGCGGCGAACCTTCGGTGCTGCTCAAAAACTTGTCTTCATCCCACATAAACAGCTCGGCCAGACCCGCGTTGTCCAGGTTGTGCCGTGGCTTGAAGTCACCTTCGGCGGTGGTGCGGGCAAAGCGGTTCCACGGGCAGACGATCTGGCAGTCATCACAGCCGAACACCCGGTTGCCGATCATCGAGCGCAGTTCTTCGGGAATCGCGGTTTTCAGCTCGATGGTCAGGTACGAGATGCATTTGCGCGCATCCAGCACATAAGGCCCGACAAAGGCATTGGTGGGGCAGATGTCCAGGCAGGCTGTGCAGCGTCCGCAGTGTTCAGTTTCGTGGGGGGCGTCAACCGGTAGCGGCAAGTCGACAAACAGCTCGCTCAGGAAAAAGTAGCTGCCCGCCTTGCGATTGAGCACCAGGGTGTTTTTGCCGATCCAGCCCAGGCCGGCCTGCTGGGCGATGGCCTTTTCCAGTACCGGGGCGCTGTCGACAAAGGCGCGAAAGCCAAACGGGCCGATGTCCGCCTGAATGCGGTCGGCCAGTTGCTGCACGCGCTTGCGGATCAGCTTGTGGTAATCACGGCCCAGGGCATAGCGCGACACATAGGCTTTTTCCGGTTGGGCCAGCAATTGCGCCATGTGGGTGTCGCCGGGCAGGTAGTCCATGCGCAGCGAAACCACGCGCAAGGTGCCCGGTACCAGTTCGTCAGGGTGCGAGCGTTTGCTGCCGTGGGCGGCCATGTAGTCCATGTCGCCGTGATAGCCAGCATCGAGCCAGCGTTGCAGATGGTGTTCGTGTTCTCCCAGGTCAAGGCCGGCGATGGCGACTTGTTGAAAGCCCAGCTCGCGGCCCCATTCCTTGATGGACTGGGCGAGAGCGGGGAGGTCGGCAGTAATAGCAGGCATGGGACAAGAGAAACCGGAGCTGAGATGCGTATAATTCTGCCAGACATCGGAGCCCAAGACGCATGCCGCAGACCAAACACCTGTTAACCGAACCCCAGGCCCTTCGCGCAGACCACCTGGCGCGACTGCCCGCGCGTGACCCGGCTGCCCATAAAGGCCAGTTTGGCCATGTGCTGCTGGTGGGTGGCGACCGCGGTTTTGGCGGTTCGATTACCCTGAGCGCTCAGGCGGCACTGCGCTGCGGCGCGGGCCTGGTTTCACTGGCCACGCGCCCCGAGCATGTGCCCGCCGCCCTGATGCGGGTGCCCGAGGTGATGACCCTGGGTGTGTCGTCGGCCAATCAGTTGATGGGCGTGCTGGCGCAGGCGTCGGTGGTGGTGGTCGGCCCGGGTTTGGGGCAGGCGCCCTGGGGGCGCAGCCTGTTGTCGGCGGCGGCCCAGGCAAAAATCCCGCAGGTATGGGACGCCGATGCGCTGAATCTGTTGTCCAACGCAGTCATCGCGCTGGCGACAGGCTCGGTGATCACCCCGCATCCGGGGGAAGCTGCGCGGTTATTGGGCATTACGACTGCGCAAGTGCAGGCCAATCGCCCGGCTGCGGCCAGGGCGCTGGTTAAAAAATACTCAGTGGTGTGCGTCCTTAAAGGGGCGGGTACGCTGATCGCAGGGCTGGATGGCTCGTTGGCCATCTGCACTCACGGTCACCCGGCAATGGCCACGGCCGGTCTGGGGGATGTGCTGGCAGGCGTGATTGGCGCGTTGCTGGCTCAGGGCATGAGCGCCTTTGATGCGGCGTGCCTGGCGGTGTGGCTGCATGCCCGCGCCGGCGAACAACAAGGACAATTGGGCCGTGGGCTGGCGGCCAGTGATTTGATTCCAGCCATTCGTCAGTTGTTGGAGGAACACGCACCGTGCACGAAATAACACTGCAACTGGCCGACGAAGAGGCCATGACCGCATTTGGCGCACGTCTGGCCACTGTCACCCAAGGTCACGGCCTGATCTTTCTGGACGGCGACCTGGGCATGGGCAAAACCACCCTGTCCCGCGGCCTGATTCGCGGCCTTGGCCATACAGGCTCGGTCAAAAGCCCGACCTTCACATTGGTTGAACCCTACGAGATTGGCGATATTCGGGCCTTTCACTTCGACCTGTACCGGCTGGTTGACCCCGAAGAGCTGGAATATATGGGGATTCGCGATTATTTCGACGAAGACGCCCTATGCTTGATCGAGTGGCCCGATAAAGGTGCAGGCTTTTTGCCAAAGCCTGACCTGACCATTACCATTAGGCCGCATAACACCGGGCGTTTGCTGACGCTGACGCCCCAAGGTTCTCGTGGCGAGTCTTGGTGTGCCGCATTGGCGCCGGAATACAAATAATGATGGGGTTTGGTATGCGCTTTCGCGCGTTAGTAAGTGTGGTGGGTGTGTTGCTCAGTGTCATGGCTATCAATGCTGTGGCCGCAACCCAGGTCAAGAGCGTGCGTCTGTGGCGGGCGCCGGACAACACACGGCTGGTGTTTGACCTGACCGGCCCGGTGCAGCACAGCGTGTTTACGCTGACCGCACCTGACCGGCTGGTGATTGATATCAATGGCGCGACCCTGGCCGGGCCATTAAATGTGCAAACCGCCAATACGCCAATCACCAGCATGCGCTCGGCGCAGCGTACCCCCACAGACTTGCGCGTGGTGATCGACCTGAAAAAGGCCGTCACCCCGAAAAGCTTCGTGCTGGCGCCCAATGCCCAGTACGGCAACCGCCTGGTGGTCGACCTCTATGACCAGGGCGCCGATCTGGCGCCAAGCCTGCCGGCCACCAATGTGGCAACGGTGCCAGTGGTACCGGTGACACCAGCCCAGCCTGACGTGAAACTGCCACCGATCCCGAGTGGCAAGCGCAGCGTGGTGGTGGTGATCGATGCCGGCCACGGCGGTGAAGACCCGGGTGCTTCAGGCTCTGCAGGCCAGCGTGAAAAAGACGTGGTATTGGCCATTGCCAAGGAGCTGCAACGCCAGATCAACGGCATGAAAGGCTTCAGGGCCGAGCTGACGCGTACTGGCGACTACTTTATCCCGCTGCGTGGCCGTACCGAAATCGCCCGCAAAAAGGGCGCCGACCTGTTTGTGTCTATTCACGCCGATGCTGCACCGTCCAAGGCTGCCTTTGGTGCCTCGGTGTTTGCCCTGTCCGAGCGCGGTGCGACGTCCGAGACGGCGCGCTGGCTGGCCGACAGTGAAAACCGTTCCGACCTGATCGGTGGTGCCGGCAACGTCAGCCTCGATGACAAGGACCGCATGCTGGCGGGCGTGTTGCTCGACCTGTCGATGACCGCGTCGCTGACTTCCAGCCTCAATGTCGGGCAAAAAGTACTGAGCAACATCGGTCGGGTCACCCCGCTGCACAAGCAACGCGTGGAGCAGGCCGGGTTTATGGTGCTCAAATCGCCGGACATTCCGTCGATCCTCGTCGAAACCGGGTTTATCTCGAACTCCAACGAAGCCTCCAAGCTTGCGTCCAGCAGCCACCAGCAAGCGCTGGCCCGCTCGATCAGCAGCGGCGTACGCCAGTTCTTCCAGCAAAATCCACCGCCGGGCACTTATATCGCCTGGTTGCGTGACACCGGCAAGATTGCCCAGGGCGCCCGTGAACACACGGTTCGCCCCGGCGAAACCCTGGCGATGATTGCCGTGCGCTATCAAGTGGGCGTGGCGGCGCTGCGGGCGAACAACAGCCTGAAAAGCGATGAGCTGAAAATCGGGCAAAACCTGAATATCCCGGCTACTGCCCTGGCGGCTCAATAATGAGTGACGATGTATTGAGCAGCAGTGCGCGGATCGAACTGCTTAGCCCGCGCCTGGCCAACCAGATTGCGGCAGGTGAGGTGGTTGAGCGCCCGGCGTCGGTGATCAAGGAACTGCTGGAAAACAGCCTCGACTCGGGTGCCAAACGGATCGACGTGGACGTAGAGCAGGCCGGGATCAAACTGCTGCGGGTGCGCGACGACGGCAGCGGTATTTCCAGCGACGACTTGCCGCTGGCCCTGGCCCGTCACGCCACCAGCAAGATTCGTGACCTTGAAGACCTTGAGCGGGTGATGAGTCTGGGCTTTCGCGGTGAGGCACTGGCTTCCATCAGCTCCGTGGCCCGCCTGACCCTGACCTCGCGCACCCGTGGCGCCGATCAGGCCTGGCAGGTTGAAACCGAAGGCCGCGACATGGCCCCGCGGGTGCAACCGGCGGCCCACCCGGTGGGTACCTCGGTTGAAGTGCGCGACCTGTTTTTCAACACCCCGGCGCGGCGCAAGTTTCTCAAGACCGAAAAAACCGAGTTCGACCACCTGCAAGAAGTGATCAAGCGCCTGGCGCTGGCCCGCTTTGATGTGGCGTTCAATCTGCGCCACAACGGCAAGTCCATCCTTAACCTGCACGAAGCCCGCGACGACACTGCCCGTGCCCGGCGTGTGGCGGCGGTGTGCGGCTCGGCGTTCCTGGAACAGGCAATGCCCATCGAGGTCGAGCGCAATGGCTTGCACCTGTGGGGCTGGGTCGGGTTGCCGACCTTCTCGCGCAGCCAGGCTGACCTGCAGTACTTCTATGTAAATGGCCGCGCAGTACGCGACAAACTGGTGGCCCATGCGGTGCGCCAGGCCTATCGTGACGTGCTGTTCAACGGTCGGCATCCGACCTTTGTGCTGTTTTTCGAAGTCGACCCCTCGGTGGTCGACGTCAATGTGCACCCGACCAAGCACGAAGTGCGCTTCCGTGACGGGCGCATGGTGCATGACTTCCTCTATGGCACCTTGCACCGTGCCCTGGGTGACGTTCGCCCGGAAGATCAACTGGCCGCCCCTGCGCCGGTACCCGGGGCCGAGCGCCCGACGGGGCTGGATGCCGGTGAATTCGGCCCGCAGGGTGAAATGCGCCTGGCGGCCAATGTGCTGGAGCAACCGCAATCTGCGCCGACGCCTCATGTGGCAGGTTCGGGGGCCGGTGCGGGCTATCAGTATCAGTACCGCCCGCAGTCTTCCGCACCGGCAGTGCCCGCCGAAGAAGCGCGCAACGCCTATCGTGAGTTCTTTGCACCACTGCCCGAAGCCAACGCTGCGCCGTTGCCGGACGGGCAGGGCGATATCCCGCCGCTGGGCTTTGCCCTGGCGCAACTCAAGGGCATTTATATCCTCGCGGAAAACGCCCAGGGGCTGGTGCTGGTGGACATGCACGCGGCCCATGAGCGGATCATGTACGAGCGCCTGAAGATCGCCATGGCCAGCGAAGGCCTGAGCGGCCAGCCACTGTTGGTGCCAGAGTCGATTGCGGTCAGCCAGCGTGAGGCCGATTGCGCCGAAGAGCACGCCGAATGGTTCCAGCGCCTGGGCTTTGAGCTGCAACGCCTTGGCCCGGAAACCCTGGCCATCCGCCAGATCCCGGCCTTGCTCAAGCAGGCTGAGGCGCAGCGCCTGGTGCATGACGTGCTGGCTGATTTGATGGAATACGGCACCAGTGACCGGATTCAGGCGCACCTCAATGAGCTGCTCGGCACGATGGCCTGCCACGGGGCGATCCGGGCCAATCGCCGCTTGGCGATCCCGGAAATGAACGGCCTGTTGCGTGACATGGAAAACACCGAGCGCAGCGGTCAGTGCAATCATGGTCGTCCCACCTGGACCCAAATGGGCCTGGACGACTTGGACAAACTCTTTTTGCGCGGTCGCTGATGACAGGTTCCAACGCTCTACCCCCGGCCATTTTCCTGATGGGGCCGACAGCTGCCGGCAAGACCGACCTGGCCATCGAGCTGAGCAAGGTGCTGCCATGCGAGCTGATCAGTGTCGATTCGGCGCTGGTCTATCGCGGCATGGACATCGGTACTGCCAAGCCGTCGAAAGACATCCTGGCGGCTCACCCGCACCAGTTGATCGATATTCTCGACCCCGCCGAGAGCTATTCGGCGGCGGATTTTCGCCGTGATGCCCTCAAGGCGATGGCCGAGATCACCGCGCGGGGCAATATCCCGCTGCTGGTGGGTGGCACCATGCTCTATTACAAGGCGCTGATTGATGGCCTTGCCGACATGCCGCCGGCCGATCCCCAAGTGCGTGCCGAGCTTGAAGAAGAGGCGCAACGCCTTGGCTGGCAAGCCTTGCACGACCAGTTGGCGGCCATCGACCCGGAGTCCGCGGCCCGCATTCACCCCAATGATCCGCAGCGTCTGACCCGGGCGCTGGAGGTTTATCGGGTCAGCGGCCTGAGCGTGACGGCCCATCGGCAAAAACAATCTGAACAAACGACTAAAGCAGCGGCTTCTGGCCACAGCCAATTGCCCTATACTGTCGCGCATCTGGCCATCGCTCCGGCGAACCGTCAGGTGCTGCATGAGCGAATTGCACTAAGATTCGGGCAGATGCTGGAACAGGGGTTCATCGACGAGGTCATAAACCTGCGCAATAGAAGTGACCTGCATGCAGGGCTGCCGTCTATACGTGCTGTGGGTTACCGCCAAGTCTGGGACTACCTCGACGGCAAGCTGACAGCGGCCGAAATGCAGGAGCGCGGCATCATCGCCACGCGCCAGTTGGCCAAGCGTCAGTTCACCTGGTTGCGCAGCTGGAATGATTTGCATTGGCTTGACAGCCTGGACTGCGACAATCTGCCACGAGCCTTGAAATACCTGGAATCGGTCTCCATATTGAGCTGAGTCTTGGCAAATGCCGTCTATCCTATGGATGTGGCGACAGCGGTCATCTAATTTTTGATTCTATTTTTTTATCCTTACAGGAGTGCGGCATATGTCAAAAGGGCATTCGCTACAAGACCCTTACTTGAATACTTTGCGTAAAGAGAAGGTTGGCGTTTCCATCTATCTGGTCAACGGGATCAAGCTGCAGGGGACCATCGAGTCTTTCGACCAGTTCGTGATCCTGCTGAAGAACACCGTCAGCCAAATGGTTTACAAACACGCAATTTCGACAGTCGTACCAGTACGTCCAATTCGTCTGCCTAGCGCAACCGAATCGGATCTGGCAGACGCTGAACCAGGTAACGCCTAAATAGGAGCATCCTTTGTTCTTTGAGCGCCACGGTGGTGGTGAACGAGCGATCCTCGTTCACTTGGAAGGACAGGACCCTGAGGCGCGCGAAGATCCGCAGGAGTTCCAGGAGTTAGCTGTGTCGGCTGGCGCCGATACCGTCGCGTTTTTTAACGTGCCGCGTCATCGGCCATCGGCCAAATACCTGATTGGCAGTGGCAAGGTCGAGGAGTTGCGCGACCTGGTCAAGGCCGAGAAGGTTGACATCGTGATTTTCAATCACGTACTCACGCCCAGTCAGGAACGTAACCTCGAACGTGTTTTCGAGTGTCGCGTGCTTGACCGTACCGGGCTGATTCTCGATATCTTCGCTCAACGCGCCCGTACCCATGAAGGTAAGCTGCAGGTCGAACTGGCCCAGCTTGACCACATGAGCACGCGCCTTGTACGCGGCTGGACTCACCTTGAGCGTCAAGGTGGCGGCATTGGCATGCGCGGGCCGGGTGAAACCCAGCTCGAAACCGACCGCCGTCTGTTGCGTGTGCGCATCAGCCAGATCAAATCCCGCCTGAAAAAAGTCCGCAGTCAACGCGAGCAGTCCCGTAGAGGGCGCCAACGCGCCGATATTCCTACAGTGTCGCTGGTGGGCTATACCAACGCCGGTAAATCCACGTTGTTCAACAAGGTCACCGGCTCAGACGTGTTTGCCGCCGACCAGTTGTTCGCTACGCTCGACCCGACCTTGCGCCGCCTCGATCTGGGCGACCTGGGGCCAATCGTGCTGGCCGATACCGTGGGCTTTATTCGTCATCTTCCGCACAAGCTAGTTGAAGCATTCCGGTCTACGCTCGAAGAGTCGAGCAATTCCGATCTGCTGCTGCATGTGATCGATGCGCACGAGCCTGAGCGCATTGCGCAGATCGAGCAGGTGATGGTGGTGCTGGGTGAAATCGGTGCGCAGGACTTGCCGATTCTCGAGGTCTACAACAAAATCGATTTGCTTGAAGGTGTCGAGCCGCAGATCCAGCGTGATGCCGATGGCAAGCCGCAGCGGGTCTGGTTGTCGGCCCGTGATGGTCAAGGGCTGGAGTTGCTTGAGCAGGCCATCGCCGAGTTGCTGGGCAATGATTTGTTCGTGGGCACCTTGCGCTTGCCGCAACGTTTTGCTCGACTGCGTGCACAGTTCTTCGAACTGGGAGTTGTGCAGAAAGAAGAGCATGACGATGAGGGCTCCAGTCTGCTGGACGTACGCCTGCCGCGATCCGAGCTCAATCGCTTGGTCAGCCGCGAAGGGATGCAGCCGCTGGAATTCATCGAAGAACACACTTTGCAATAAAAGCCTCGCAAAGCGGCCGTGCCGCTGTGATAGGCATTCTGTAGCATTGGTCGGCGCGCCGTGGGCGCGTCTTTGCTTTATCAGATGGAGAGCGCTATGGCTTGGAATGAGCCGGGTGGCAACTCGAACAATCAAGATCCTTGGGGTGGCAAACGCCCTAAAAATGGCGACCGCAAGGGACCACCAGATCTCGACGAGGCCTTCCGAAAGCTGCAGGAAAGCCTGAATGGGTTGTTCGGTGGTGGGAAAAAACGTACTGGCGGTAGCGGCAGTGATGGCGGTTCGAATGGCAAGGGCGCCGGCTACGGCCTGCTCGGCATCGGCCTCGTCGTGCTGGCGGCTGCCTGGCTGTACAGCGCCGTGTATGTAGTCGATGAGCAGGAGCAAGCCGTGGTGCTGCGCCTGGGCAAGTACTACGACACCGTTGGGCCGGGCCTGAATATCTACTTCCCGCCGTTCGACAAAAAGTACATGGAGAACGTGACGCGTGAGCGTGCGTACACCAAGCAGGGTCAAATGCTGACTGAAGACGAAAACATCGTCGAAGTGCCGCTGACCGTGCAGTACAAGATCAGCAACCTGCGCGACTTCGTGTTGAACGTTGATCAACCGGAAGTCAGCTTGCAGCAGGCGACCGACAGTGCCTTGCGCCACGTCGTGGGTTCCACGTCGATGGATCAGGTGCTGACCGAAGGCCGTGAGCAGATGGCCGTGGAAATCAAGGAGCGCCTGCAGCGTTTCCTCGATACCTACAAGACCGGTATCACCGTGACCCAGGTCAACGTACAGAACGCTGCTGCACCGCGTGAAGTGCAGGAAGCCTTCGATGACGTGATCCGTGCCCGTGAAGACGAGCAGCGTGCCCGCAACCAGGCCGAAAGCTATGCCAACGGCGTTGTACCGGAAGCACGTGGTCAGGCCCAGCGCATCATCGAAGATGCCAACGGCTACCGTGATGAAGTGGTTTCTCGCGCCAAGGGTGAGGCTGACCGCTTTACCAAACTGGTTGCCGAGTACCGCAAGAATCCTGAAGTGACCCGCGACCGTCTGTACCTGGACACCATGCAGGAAGTCTTCAGCAACACCAGCAAGGTACTCGTGACCGGTAACAAGAACGGCCAGAGCAACCTGCTTTACTTGCCGCTGGACAAAATGATCGAAGGCCGTAATGGCAGCACCCCGGCAACGGGTTCGGCAGCCGCAGCGAGCAATAATGATTCCGGCTCGCACGTCAGCACTGACCTGCCGCCACAACCGCGCACCAGGGAGAGCCGCTGATGAGCAATAAATCGCTGGTTGCCCTTATTGTTGCCGTTGTCGTGGGGATCGTTGCCTGGAACAGCTTCTACATCGTCTCGCAAACCGAGCGTGCGGTACTGTTGCGCTTCGGCCGTGTGGTTCAGGCTGACGTTCAGCCGGGCCTGCATGTGAAGATTCCTTACGTCAACCAGGTGCGCAAGTTCGACGCCCGCCTGATGACGCTGGACGCGCCAACCCAGCGTTTCCTGACGCTGGAAAAGAAAGCGGTCATGGTTGATGCCTTCGCCAAGTGGCGCGTGAAAGATGCCGAGCGCTTCTACACCGCAACGTCGGGCATGAAGCAGATTGCTGACGAACGTCTGTCGCGTCGTCTGGAATCCGGTCTGCGTGACCAGTTCGGCAAGCGCACCCTGCACGAAGTGGTGTCGGGTGAGCGTGATGCGTTGATGGCTGACATCACTGCATCGCTGAACAAAATGGCTGAAAAAGAGCTGGGCATTGAAGTGGTCGACGTTCGCGTCAAGGCCATCGACTTGCCAAAAGAAGTAAACCGCAGCGTTTTCGAACGTATGAGCACCGAGCGTGAGCGTGAAGCACGCGAGCATCGGGCCAAGGGTAACGAACTGGCAGAAGGCATTCGTGCCGACGCCGACCGTCAACGTCGTGTTCTGCTGGCTGAAGCGTATCGTCAGTCTGAAGAAGCACGCGGTGATGGCGATGCCCAGGCAGCTTCGATTTACTCCAAGGCTTACGGCCAGGACCAGGAGTTCTACAAGTTCTATCGCAGCCTGCGCGCTTACCGCGAAAGCTTTGCGAACAAGAGCGACGTACTGGTGCTGGACCCAAGCAGCGATTTCTTCCGCTACCTGGAAAAATCCAAGCCTTCGCAGCAGTAAAACCGCTTGAAACCTGTGGGAGCTGGCTTGCCGGCGATGCAGCCAACTCGGTCTGTTTGACCAGCCGAGTCGATGCTATCGCGAGCAAGCCCGCTCCCACACTGTTTTCAGAAGGGTTGGCATGTTCATCACAGACCCTGCTTTCACTCCGCCGGGCGGGCAAATTGCCTCGCGGGGTGATCCTTTTAGAAAACGGGTGTATGATGCGGCAGCCGGGAAATTCCCGGCTTTTTTGCGTCTGCATGTTTGATTGGCTGAATGCTGTTACAGCATCGGCAGAATTTTCGAGGAATGTGCGAGCCTGTCGTTCAGGCTTTTTTGCTGTGCGCGTTCAAGACGCAGCCACGTTCTGCTTTACTCAAGGCTCGCCTGCTGGCTGGCCGCCCGGATCACAGGGGAATGGCGTAATGGCAACGGTAGACCGCTGGCTTTTGCCAGATGGCATCGAAGAAGTACTTCCACCTGAAGCTGCCCGCATTGAAGTGGCGCGCCGTCAGGTGTTGGATCTGTTCCAGAGCTGGGGCTATGAGTTCGTCGTCACCCCGCATATCGAATACCTGGAGTCCCTGCTGACAGGGGCCGGCCAGGACCTCGACTTGCGTACCTTCAAGGTGATTGACCCGCAAACGGGTCGCCAGATGGGCTTTCGTGCCGACATCACGCCGCAAGTGGCGCGCATCGATGCGCATACCCTGCGTCGTGAAGGCCCGAGCCGCCTGTGCTACGCCGGCAGCGTGCTGCATGCTCAGCCGCGTGCACTGTCATCCTCGCGCAGCCCGATCCAGCTGGGTGCCGAGTTGTATGGCGACGCAAGCCCGAGCAGCGATGTTGAAGTGATCAGCCTGATGCTGGCCATGCTGCAACTGGCCGATGTGCCGGATGTACACATGGACCTGGGGCATGTTGGTATTTACCGTGGTCTGGCCCGTGCGGCCAACCTGTCGGTTGAAGTGGAACAACAATTGTTCGACGCCCTGCAACGCAAGGCGATCGACGAAGTAACGGCCTTGACCCAAGGCTTGTCGGCCGATTTGGCGGACATGCTGCAGGCATTGGTTGGTTTGTGTGGCGGTCACGAGGTTCTGGCTGCTGCGCGCGAGCGTCTGGCCAAGGCTCCGGCTCAAGTGCTGGCGGCGCTGGACGACCTGGTGGCGATTGCCGAAGGGTTGTCTGTGCGGTTCCCGCAGTTGCCGTTGTACTTTGACCTGGGCGAGTTGCGTGGGTATCACTACCACACAGGTGTAGTGTTTGCGGTATTTGTACCGGGCGTTGGGGACTCCATCGCCCAAGGCGGTCGTTATGACGACATTGGTGCTGTTTTCGGGCGTGCCCGGCCGGCAACCGGCTTTTCGACCGATTTGAAAACCCTGGTGACCCTGGGGCGTGCGGAAGTCGAGTTGCCGTCGGGTGGTATCTGGATGCCAGACAGCACTGATGCGGCACTCTGGCAGCAGGTTTGCCAGCTTCGCAGTGAAGGTCAGCGTGTGGTTCAGGCGTTGCCTGGGCAACAGCAGGCTGGTGCCCAGGAGGCAGACTGCGACCGCCAATTGATTCAGCAGAACGGCTTGTGGCAAGTAGTGCCACTGGTTTCTTGAGTTTTCCTGCCGGCGGCTGCCGGCACCAAGTTTGCGCGAATGAGGACAAGTGTTATGGGTAAGAATGTCGTAGTCCTGGGCACCCAATGGGGTGATGAGGGCAAAGGCAAGATCGTTGATCTGCTGACCGAACATGCTGCCGCTGTAGTGCGTTACCAAGGTGGCCACAACGCTGGCCACACGCTGGTAATCGACGGCGAAAAAACCGTATTGCACCTGATTCCGTCGGGCGTGTTGCGCGAAGGCGTGCAATGCCTGATCGGCAACGGTGTCGTGGTTGCTCCCGACGCCCTGCTGCGTGAAATCATCAAGCTGGAAGAGAAAGGCGTACCGGTGCGCGAGCGCCTGCGTATCAGCCCGTCCTGCCCGCTGATCCTGTCGTTCCACGTTGCCCTTGATCAGGCGCGTGAAAAAGCCCGTGGCGAGCTGAAGATCGGTACGACCGGTCGCGGCATCGGCCCGGCTTACGAAGACAAGGTTGCCCGTCGTGGCCTGCGTGTTGGCGACCTGCTGAACATGCCGCGCTTTGAAGCCAAGCTGCGTGAACTGGTGGATTACCACAACTTCATGCTGGTCGGTTACTACAAAGAGCCAGCCATCGACTTCGACAAGACCCTGGCCGAGTGCAAGGAATACGCCGAGCTGCTCAAGCCGCTGATGCTGGACGTGACTGCCGAGCTGCACGACCTGCGTCGCGCTGGCAAGGACATCATGTTCGAAGGCGCCCAGGGCTCGTTGCTGGACATCGACCACGGTACCTACCCGTACGTGACCAGCTCCAACACCACGGCTGGCGGCGTTGCGACCGGTTCGGGCGTTGGTCCTATGTTCCTGGACTACATCCTGGGCATCACCAAGGCCTACACCACGCGTGTGGGTTCGGGTCCGTTCCCGACTGAGCTGTTCGACGACGTCGGCGCTCACCTGGCCAAGCAAGGTCACGAGTTCGGTGCTACCACCGGCCGTGCCCGTCGTTGCGGCTGGTTCGACGCCGTTATCCTGCGTCGCGCTATCGATGTGAACAGCATCTCGGGCATCTGCCTGACCAAGCTGGACGTACTCGACGGCCTGGAAACCATCAACATCTGCGTAGGCTACAAAGACGCAAACGGTGTTGACGTTGCTCCGACCGACGCTGACAGCTATGTAGGCCTGCAGCCTGTGTACGAAGAAGTGCCGGGCTGGACTGAGTCGACCGTGGGTGCCAAAACCCTGGAAGAGCTGCCAGCCAACGCTCGCGCTTACATCTCGCGCGTAGAAGAGCTGATCGGCGCACCGATCGACATCATTTCGACTGGCCCGGACCGCAACGAGACCATCGTTCTGCGTCACCCGTTCGCTTAAGTCGCAGTTGATGTAAAGCAAAAGGCCCTTCGGGGCCTTTTGTCGTTTCTGGCTGCGCAGCGGCACGACCCTTGCTGTGAAAACCGTCAATAAGGGTGCTATCAAAATAATGGCACCTAAGTGGAGGGTTTTCCGTGTCTGCCGTTCTCTCACTGTTACAAAGCCGTCTGCTGCGGCCTGTATTCGTTACTCTAGGTATCGCTCTTTTGGTGCAGGTGCTGGTGGCGGTTGCACTGACACGGAGCACGGTGACGGCGTTGGAGTCTGATCTGGATGCGCGTCTGGGGGCCGACAGCCAAAAGCTCACGGCGCAGCTGGAACAGGCCGGGCGTGACGTTAAAAGCAGCCTTGAGTCGTTGTCTGCCAGTACGCGCCAGCGTCTCACTGCAGGCCTGGAACCGCGTTTGAAAGACGAGCAAGTGCAGCTCAAGCACGCGCTGGAGAAAAACCTGCAGGATTCGGCCAATGACATGGCGCAACTGCTGGCCGCTGTGGCTCCGCGTGCCATCTGGGACAATGATGTGCCCACGTTGTCCGATTTCGCCCGTCGCGCTCAGCGCAATCCCAATGTGTTGTTCGTGGTGTATGACGATGCCACGGGGCAACACCTGACCCGCTATCTCAATCGTGACAACCCGATCAACCAGGCCCTTTTAGCCAAGGGCAATGGCGAGCGGGCACTGGATAAAGTTCTCGATGCGGCCCGTCATGATCCGTCGGTGTACTACCTCGAAGCCTCAATCAACCCCAATGGGGTCGAGATCGGCAAAGTGTTGATGGGGGTTTCCACGGCTTCGGTTGAACAGGACCTGGCGGCCCTCGACCAGCGTTTCTCGGCCTTGATAGCCAACAGCGGGCAGTTGGTCGGTGAAAGCCTGCAAGGTGCTGCCAGCGACAGCTCGGCGGCATTGGGCGCGCGGCTGGAGTCGGCACAGGCAGCCGCTGCACAGATGCAGGCCAATACCGCGCAGACCGTGCGCGAGGCGGCAGACACCTTGCGCTGGCGCATAGGCATGGGGCTGGCGATTGTCGGGCTTGGCGTGTTGCTGTTGCTGGCTGTGGTGCTGGGGCGACGGGTGGTGAACAAGTTGCTGTTGCTGATTGCTGCGCTGGATGATCTGGCCGCCGGCGAGGGCGATTTGACCAAGCGCGTGGGCCTTAACAGCAAGGATGAGATCGGTGACATGGCGGCGGCGGTCAATCGTTTTGTCGACAAGTTGCAGCCCATCGTGCGTGAGGCGGGGGATGTGGCCCAGCGTACTGGCGTGGAGATCGGCGTGATGACCCTGCGCAATGCCGGGGCCGATGCTGCCGCACAATTGCAGCGTGATGAAGTTGCCCAGAGCCTGCAGGCACTGTCGACGATGGCGGATGACGCGCAGTCGGAAAGCCAGGCGATGCAGGCGGCGCTCAGGCAGGTGGTCGATATCCGCCAGGCCACCGATGAGAACACCCGCACCTCGGCCAAGGTCGGGGGGCTGATCGAGGCGCTGGCCGGGCAGGTGGGCGAGGGGGCCAAGGTGATCGAGCGCCTGGCGCAGCAAAGCGAACAGATCGAAGTGGTCCTGACGGTGATTCACGGTATCGCCGAGCAAACCAATCTGCTGGCACTGAACGCGGCGATTGAGGCCGCGCGCGCGGGCGAGACGGGGCGCGGTTTTGCCGTGGTGGCTGATGAGGTGCGGGCACTGGCCAGTAAAACCCAAAGCTCCACCGGTGATATTCAGGCGCATATCGTGGCGTTGCAGCAGGGGGCCAAGGAGGCCGTGGCGGCGATTGGCTTGGCAGGGCGTCAGGCGGACGAGGGGCTGGCAGTGCTGCGTGGCAGTGTGCAGTTGCAAAAGAGTGTGCAGGTATCGGTCGAGCAGGTGCACAGCGCGATTGGTGATGCGACCAAGGCCGCCGAGCATCAGGCCCAGGGGGCGTATGCGGTGCGTGGGCGGGTGGAAGTGATCCATGCCCAGGCCGAACGTGCGGCCGAAGCGGTGACCCAGACCACGGCCAGCGGCAAGGTGCTGGACGGGTTGGCGGCGCAGTTAAAGGCGAGCCTGGGGCAGTTCCGGGCGTAAAGAAGCAGGGCTGCTCCTGTGGGAGCGGGCTTGCTCGCGATGCGGGCAACGCGGTGTATCAGCATGACCGCGTCGATGCCATCGCGGGCAAGCCCGCTCCCACACGGGGTATGCTGGATCCGCTGTCAGCGGCTCAAATACATCCTGGTGGTGAGCAAGTACACCGGCAGCCCCGACACTAGAATCAGCAACGCCGCATAAGGCGCCGCCGCCGCAAACTCGATATTCGAAGTGTGCGACCAGACCTGCGTTGCCAAGGTGTTAAGCCCGGTGGGGCTCAGCAGCAAGGTGGCGGTCAGTTCTTTCATCGCATCCAGAAACACCAGGGCAAATGCGGCCCCCAGCGCCGGAAAGATGATCGGCAGCGTCACCCGGCAAAAAGCCGAAAACGAGGTAGCGCCCAGTGTGCGTGCAGCTTCTTCCAGTTGCGGTGCGGCCTTGTTCAGCGCCGTGCGGATCGGCGCCTGCGCCAGTGGCAAAAACAGCAGCGCATAAGCAATCAGCAACAGCGCGGACGTCTGGTACAGCGCCGGTACGAAGTGCAGGGCGAAATACACCAGAGCCAGGGCAATCACCAGTCCCGGCAGGGCGTGCAGCAGGTACGGCAAGCGCTCCGCCCAGATGGCCAGCGGGCCTTTGTAGCGCACCACCAGCAATCCGACCGGCACCGCCAGCACCAGGCATAGCGCCGCTCCACCTAGGGCCAGTGACAGCGACGAGAACAGTGCCTCGCCAATCTCGGCCAGCGGGAAGGCTGCCGAGCTGCCCTTGACCAGCCAGTACACCAGCATGCCCAGCGGGATGCCGCTGCCAATCACGGCCAGCACCAGGCAATACAACTGCCCTGCCACCGCCCACTTGCCCAGTCGCACTTGTTCGGCGTGGCGCGCAGCACCCTGGCCAATACGAATATGCCGGCCTTTGCCGCGTACCTTGAGTTCCAGCCACAACAGGCTCAGGCACATCACCAGCAGCACCGCAGACAGCATCGCCGCATTGGCATTGCTGAACTCCAGCTCGAACTGTTGGTAAATGGCCGTGGTGAAGGTTTGCAGGCCGATGATCGACAGCGCGCCGAACTCCACCAGCATATGCAGGGCAATCAGCAGCGAACCGGCCAGCAGCGAAGGCCAGAGCAGTGGCAGGGTAATGTTGAAAAACACTCCCCAGCGGTTCTGCCCCAGGGTGCGGGCGGACTCTTCCAGGGCCGGGTCGAGGTTGCGCAGGGTGGCGGCCACCGGCAAAAAGATCAGCGGGTATTTGGACAGGCTCATCACCAGGATCGCCCCGCCCAGCCCTTCAAAGCTGGCGCTGAGCGAGACCCAGGTAAAGCTGCTGACAAACGCCGGCACGGCAAATGGCAGGCACAGGATCACGCCCCACAGGCGCCGGCCCGGCAGGTTGCTGCGTTCCAGCAGCCAGGCCAGGCTCAGCCCCACCAGGGCGCAGGTCACGGTAACGCCGACCATCAGCAACAAGGTGTTGCGCATCAGGCCAAAGACGTAGGGCCGCCACAACAGGTGCAGCGCTTCAGACCACCCGGCCTGCCAGGCCTTGGTGCCGACATACAGCAGCGGCAGCAGGCTCAGGCCCACCAGTAGCAGAACGGGCAGCAGCAGCCAGATCGACGGCTTTTTGCGGGTGGGGGTAAAGCGTGCAGGTTGAGCGGCTGACAGCATCAGAGCAGGCCTACATCACGTTCAAGGTCCAGCGCTTCTTCGGCGTTACCCAGGTCGGCCGGGGTCACTTTCGGTGGTTGCAGCTCTTCAAAAGGCTTCAGGCCACGTTCCGACACCATGCCTTTGCGCATCGGGTATTCAGCCGTGGTGTTGGTAATCACGCGCTGGCCTTCTTCACTGGCCATGTAGGCCAGCAGTTGCTGGGCTTCCTTGGGGTGTTTGCTGGCCTTGATCACACCGGCGCTGGACACGGTGATCAAACCGCCTGCATCGCCATCGGTGAAGTAATGCAGTTTGGAATCGAGCTGGCCTTTTTCACGCTGCAGGGCAAACCAGTAGTAGTTGTTGACCAGTACGGCGGCCACTTCACCGTTTTCTACCGCCTTGAGCGCCACCATGTTGTTGGTGTAGGTCTTGCCGAACGCACGCAGGCCGGTCAGCCATTCTTCAGCGGCATCACGCCCGTGCAGCTTGATGATGGCCACGGCCTGTTCCTGAAATGCACCGCTGGTGGGTACAAAACCGATCTTGCCTTGCCATTGCGAGTCGGCGAAATCCAGTACCGACTTGGGCAACTGGTCTTCGCTGATCTTTTTCGGGTTGAAGGCAACAACGCGGGTACGCGCAGTCACACCGATCCAGGTGCCATTGGCGGCCACGTACTCTTTGGGCAGCGCTTGCAGGGTGCTGTCGTCGGCCTTGGCCAGAAAGCCCTGTTCGCCCAGGCTGTTGAGGGGCGGCGACTCTTCGGCGTAGAACACGTCAGCAGGCGAGCGGTCGCCTTCTTCCATGATCTGGCTGGCCAGCTGGTTGCTGCTGCCCTTGCGCACGTTGACGTGGATGCCGGTCTTGGCCTCAAAGGCCTTGGCGAGGTTGTCGCCGACTTCCTTGTGCTGGCCGTTGTACAGGGTCAGCGTTACCGGATCGGCAGCGTAGGCGGTGGGAGCAAGCAGGGTCAGGCCAAGAGTTGCGATGGACAAACTGCGCAGTAGACATGTCGCAAGCTGGGTATTTCGGAGCATCATTCGCTGGTTTCCTCGCTTGGGTACTACAAAACTTGTAACAATAATAAACGATATCGTTTCTCAAGTGCGCTTGACCCAGCGTCCAATTGCGCAAGTGCGACGAACTGTGAGGTTGGCGACCGGCTCTGCTTTTGTGGGAGCGGGCTTGCCCGCGATGCAGACGACACGGCCTACCAGTAAAACGGCAGCGATCCCATCGCGAGCAAGCCCGCTCCCACACAGCAAGGTGCTGCCTACAGCGTGTCGAGAAAACTGCGCAGGGCGCGCAGTTCGTCCTTGTCCATGTTCAGCGCCTTGAGCCGGTCGCTGGTGCGCGGGAACAGCGGATCGTCGGCCTGCTGCGCGTTGGGGCGCGGGCGCGGCATGCCCATGTTGTAGAACGCCAGCGTGCCTTCCATGTTGACGAACAGGCCGTTGTGCATCCACGGCGCGGTTTTCATCACCAGGCGCAATGACGGCGTGCGAAATGCCCCCACATCTTCGGGTTTGCGCGTTATTTCGTAGCGCCCGAGGTCTTCGTATTTACGCCCGTAGTAACTCAGGCCGACGTTATGAAACTGCTCGTCGCTCAGCGCCGGGCCGAAGTGGCAGTTCATGCAGCGCGCCTTGGTGCGAAACAGATGCAGGCCGTAGAGCTGCTCATCGCTCATGCGTTGCGGGCGCCCGCGCAGCAGTTGCTCGAAGGCGGTGTTGCGCGTGGCGCTGACCAGCGTGCGCTGGAAGGTGGCGAGGGCTTGGGCGGTATGTTCGGTGGTGATCGGGCCGGGGCCGAAGACCTGCCCGAACTGCTCGCGGTAGGCCGCGTCGGCATTGAGCCGCTCAAGCAGTTGCGGGATATCGAAGGCCATTTCCACCGGGTCAATGATGGGGTGCATCGCCTGTTGTTCCAGAGTGCCGCCGCGGCCATCCCAGAACAGCGCCGGGCTGTAGCCGCTCATCACCAGGCTGGGGGCATTGCGCCGGCCGCTCTGGCGATCATGGCCGAACGAGACGCGGCGGCCATCGGCAAAGGCCATGTCGGCTTCATGGCACGAGGCGCAGGCAATCTGCCCGGAGCGCGACAGTTTCGGGTCGTTGAACAGTTGTTTGCCCAGCGCTGCCTTGGCCTCGCTGAACGGGTTTTCCGGTGGTGCGGGGGCGTGGGCGGGCAGGGCGGCCATTTCCTGCCATTGCACATCGGCATCTACCTGGGGGGCAGGCCATTGGGCGACGGGCTGGCGGTATTGTTGGGCGATGCACGTTTTGTAGTCGGCGGCCTGTTCGTCGCAGGCGGCTGCGTTCAGAGCCTGGCTGCCCAGGGTCAGGCCGAGGAGGAGGGCGGCGGGCTTCAAAACTTGTACCCCACTTCCAGCATGAACTGGCGGCCGACTTCATAATTGAGCACGCCGTTGGTGTCGGTGGAGCTGACGATGGTCTTGTCCAGCAGGTTGCTCACGTCGAGGTTGACGAACACGGCCTGATCCTTGGCAGTGGGCATTTCCCAGGCCACGCGGGTGTCCCAGGTCAGAGCCCCGGAGAACGGGGTTTCTTCCCAGACATAGACACTGCTGCCTTCGTGCTCGACCTTTTTGTTGGTGGAGGCAATGCGCCGGTAGCCGTCGCGATAACGCAGGAAGTTGCTCCAGGTCAGGTGCAGGGGTTCGACTTCGGTGACTGTCGTCAGGCGTGCGGTCCAGGGGCGGTTGTAGTTGCTGGCGGGCATGTCGGAATATTTCATGAACTTGCCGTCGTACTGGATCGTCGGGTCTTCCACATAGATCGCGCCGATGCTGGCACTGTAGCTGGACAGCCCGGTGTTGTTGATCTTGCTCCAGTCCATCGCAAACTGCGCGGTGGTGCGGGTGCTGCCCAGGTTGAAGGGTTGCAGGGGGGTGATGCTCAGGGTGTAGATATCGGCGTCGCTTTTGCCGCCGTTGTAGTAGGTGTAGTAGTTGGCGGCCAGGGTGGAGGTGTCTTCGGAGGGCTCACCGATTTGTGCGCCCCAGGCGCGGCTGATCTGGTCGCGGCCCTTGCGGTTGACGTATTTGACGGCGAACTCGGTGTTCCATTGCACATGGCTCAGGCCCAGGGTCAGTTCGTCATCGTAAGGCACCTTGAGCTGGTTGAACTTGCTGTCGTTGGGGGTGTGCTTGCTCAGCTCCCAGGCGGACGTTTGCGTCTTGCGGGTGTACTCCGTGCTCATCGAGGCAATGCCGTCACGCAGGCGATAGGCGTAAAGGTTGCGTCCGTAGTAACGGTTGGCGCCGGCGGTGAGGCGGGTCTTGCCATCGCCAAACACGTCCAGTTCGGTGGCCAGGCGCGGGGCGAAGGTGACCTGATTCATGTAGTTGTCACCGTCCACGCGGATGCCGGGCCTGACGGTAAGGCGCTTGTAGTGCATTTCGTCTTGCAGGTACAGCGCCCATGAGCGCGTATCGAAGGCAATTTTGCCCTGGGTAACGGTCATTTTGTTCGCATACTGGCCAGGCCAGCCATTGATCGTGGGCGCCATTGAGCACAGCGGGTCATTGCCGGTGCATGACGTGGCCTTGTCCACCGAGTAGCTGCTGTAGGGTGTACCGCGTTCGTAGCTGGCCGAGTTTTGCGACAGCTCAAGGCCGGTCTGCAGCGAGTGATCCACCCCCAGCCATTTGAAACTGTTCCAGTCGGCCTTGAGTTTATAGGCCAGGGTTTTCTGGGTTTCTTCAATATCACCAAAACCGCCTTCGGTGGCGAATGCCGAGGTGCTCCAGTCGCGGCTGGCCGACGTACGCCACAGGATCATGTAGTCGCGGTCGGAATAGCGTGAGGTATTCAGCTCGCTCCAGCTCAGGTTCTGCTCAACCCGGGCCAGGGGCGCGTTCCACACCAGGCGCGTGCTGATGCTGTCGCCGCCGGCATCCATGTCGCGACCGGACACCAGCGAGTTGGGGCCGTAAGTGCGGGCGGTTTCCGGCGCGTGGGTCAGGGTGGTGTCGAGCTTCCAGTCTTCGTTGATTTGCCAGGTGGCCTTGAGGAAGTAGTTGTCGATACGGCGCGATTGCTCTTCGGTCGCCATTGCCGTTTCGGTCTGGTTGGCCACGGAAAACAGGCGGGTCGGCATGGTGGATTCTTTGCGCGAAAAGGTGCCCAGCAAGCCGAAGTTGTCGGTCAGGTGGCCTTCGAGGGTGGCGCGGGTGATGACTTTTTCGAAGTCGGGCTGGTAGTTATTGCCAAAGCCGGCTTTGAAGTTTTCCAGGTCCGGGTCGTCTTTGTTCAGGTGATAGCGCGTCCACTCGGAGCGGGTCATTTGTACCGACACCTTGCCGTGCAGTTCCTTGCTGGGGTCGCGGGTATTGGCCTCGACTACACCGCCATTGAAGCCGCCAAATTCCACCGGTACGTTGCTGTCGTAGACCTTGATGTTTTCCAGCAGGTCGGTGTCCAGCGCCAGGCCCTGGCTGCGGCCCGGGATCTCATCGAAGTCGTCGTTGCTGTTGCCCGGGTCCAGGTCGTTGTTCATGCTCATGCCGTCAACGATAAACAGGTTCTGCCAGGGCCGTGCGCCGTTGATGCTGATATCGGCAGGGGCAATTTCGCCCGGGTTTTTGCTGCTCAACTGGCTGTTGTCGAACTGCACATTGGGGTTGGTGCGCAGCAGGCTGGTGATATCACCGTTGCCCGAGGGCAGGTTTTCGATCATCTGGCGGTCGATCACCTGTTCGCCCTGGAACACCGGCTCCATCGCCGTGATGGGTGTGCTTTTGATTTGCAGCACATCGCTTTGGGCAGGCGGCAGGATCGAGGCGCTGTCAGTGGAGGTCACTTCCCATTGCATGCCCGTGCCGCGCAACAGGTGGGCCAAGGCTTTTTCGGGGCTGGTGCGGGCATCGAGCGGCGAGCTGGTCAGGCCGTTGAGCACGGTGCTTTCCGCGCTGACCTGCCAGCCCGACTGCTGGGAAAACGCAATCAGGGCGCTGGCCAGGGGCTGGGCCGGGATCTGAAAGTGCAGTTGTTGCTGCTGGATTTGCGCGTCAGCCACCTGGCTGGCGCCGATAGCCAGAGTGGGCAGGCCGAGCAGCAGGGCCAGGGATAACGATCGATAACGAGCAACACTGACACAACGCAAACGCGAAGAAGGCATGAGGTGACCTACGAAATGAAACGTCATAGTCACTAATGCGAATCTTTATCAGTGACGTTCGTAGGTAAAGACTCCCGGGCCTTCAGGATTTCCAGAAATAAATGAAAATAGTTTCGCTGGCGCTAGCCCCGTGCTGTGGGAGCGGGCTTGCTCGCGATGCTGGCACCGCGGTTTCTCTGGCTGAGCGCGTTGATGCCATCGCGAGCAACCCCGCTCCCACAGGGAGACTCAGGGCTTGGTCGAGACGATCAGGGTGTAGGGCACGCCGTCCTGCAGGCGTCCGCCCAATGGGGCAATGGCGGTTTGCAGGGCGCGCTTGGGGTCGCGCAGGTTCAGGGCGGCGGTGATGCGGCGCTGGCCCAGCGCCTTGTCGGTCAGCACGATCAGGCCGGGCTGGTAGCGGCGTAATTGCATGATCACATCATCGATAGACTGATCCACCGCCACCAGTTGCCAGCGCCGCCACGGCGCAATTTGTTCCAGAGGCAGTTGCACGATGCGGGTCTGCCGCTCGTTTGCGGCGAAATGCAGTTGGTCGCCGTGGCCCAGCAGGTGCGTGGCCGAGGCCGATGCTTGAGGTGTTTGCACGGCAACCGTGCCGCTTTCGACGCTGACATCGACACCGTTGTCATCCAGATTGACCGCAAACGCGGTACCGGTCACCCGAACCCGCACGTCACCGGCGTTGACGTAGAAGGCACGGCTGGCATCGTGAGTCACCGAGAAAAAGGCCTGGCCGCGCAATAGCGTGACTTCTCGCTGTTCGGGGTTGAACTGCACATCGGCAAGGGTGTTGCTGTCCAGAAGCATCTGGCTGCCATCGCTCAGTGTGATGGTGCGGTGTTCGGCGGTGGGGCTGCGGTAGTCGGCTTGCATCGCTTGCCAGTCGGGGCCCCACATCAGCAGGGCGCTGGCGGCCACGGCGGCACCAACCAGTGCGCGCTTGCGCCGGCTCAGGCGCGCGGGAGGACGTAAGGCCGTCGGCGTCGGCGTCGGCATTGGCATTGGCGCTGGCTCTGTAGCAACCGGCAGGCTCAAGGCTTCGCCGCTCAAGCTCCAGACTTTCAGGGCCTTGCGATAAGCCGCGTCATGCTCGGGGGCGCTGGCCCGCCAGTGGTTCAGGCGCGCGGCCAGTTCGGGGTCGTGGGGGTTCTCCTGGATCAGCAGCAGCCAGTCCAGTGCAGTTTCCCAGATCGGGTTCGGGGGCGGTTTTTCAGTCATCACTCAGTTGTTCCGCGCAGTAGGTCAGGGCGTCGCGGACCAATTGGTGGGCCAGGCTCACGGATATGCCAAGTTGCGTGCCGATTTGCTGGAACGTCAGGCCTTGCAGGCGATGCAACACAAATGCCTGACGCGTGCGTTCCGGCAAGCGCGACAAAGCATGTTGCAATTTGCGCAGTTCGTCCACATGCAAGGCTTGCTGTTCGGGCGAAGGGGCGTTGGAAATGTGTTCGTCCAATGATTCGCTGTGGGTGGTGTGGCGGTTTTCCAGGGTGGCCCGGCGATTGAGGTCAAAGGCCAGGTTGCGCACGATGCGATAAAGGTAGCCCACCGGCTGTGTCAACGGGATGAGACTGTCCGCGCCCTGGCTAAAACGCAGCCAGGCGTCTTGCACCACATCTTCTGCCTTGGCCCGGCAACCCACGATGGGGGCGGCATAGTCGACCAAAGCGATGCGATGCGTCAGGTAAAGCTGGAGCCTGTCATTGGTGTCGGGCACGGGTATCCAGGAGGATGAGCCAGGGAGCTGAAGTTGACCGGATATTAATGCGGATGAGATGGATTATCAAATACGACCTTTGGGCCGCAGATAAAAGGTATCGGGGAGGGCGGGAAGGAATCCCGGAAACTAAAAAGCCCGCTTTCGCGGGCTTTTTGAGTGGTTATACAGGGTGAACCTGTAAACCTGAATTGGTGCCCAGAAGAAGACTCGAACTTCCACGACCTTGCGGTCACCAGCACCTGAAGCTGGCGTGTCTACCAATTTCACCATCTGGGCAGTATCAGCAACGTTGCCGCTGTTGATGTGGCGCATAATACGGATAGCTTTTCGATCTGTAAACCCCTGTTTTAATTTTATTAAATCAGAGGCTTATAAGATCCTGAAATGCAAAAACCCGCTTTCGCGGGTTTTTGTGTGAGGCTGAAGAGTGTACTACTCTGCAATCTCGAATTGGTGCCCAGAAGAAGACTCGAACTTCCACGACCTTGCGATCACCAGCACCTGAAGCTGGCGTGTCTACCAATTTCACCATCTGGGCAGTATCTTCAACGCTGTTGCCGTTGTTGATGGCGCGCATCTTACGGACGAACCTTTGACCTGTAAAGCGTTGTGTTTAAAAATAGTGAAAATATTTCGCGAACGGTTGGTCGACAGCGGCAAAGCGCGTCAGAAAGGACTATTAAGGCCCAGTGAGTGCCTGAAATTTCCCGTTTCAATACGCGTATGCCAAACTAACCCGCATATAGACAAGGTGAAAACTATCTAATGGCCGATTGGCAGACCCTCGATCCCGAGGCCGCACGTGAAGCGGAAAAATACGAAAACCCTATCCCTAGCCGCGAACTGATCCTTCAGCACCTGGCCGAGCGTGGCTCGCCTGCTGCTCGTGAACAGTTGGTGGAAGAGTTCGGTCTGACTACAGAAGACCAAATCGAGGCCTTGCGCCGTCGCCTGCGTGCGATGGAGCGTGATGCCCAACTGATTTACACCCGCCGTGGCACTTACGCGCCGGTGGACAAGCTTGACCTGATTCTCGGTCGCATCAGTGGCCACCGCGATGGCTTCGGCTTCCTGGTGCCGGATGACGGCAGCGACGACCTGTTTATGAGCCCGGCGCAAATGCGCCTGGTGTTCGATGGTGATCGCGCGCTGGCCCGTGTTTCGGGGCTGGACCGCCGTGGTCGTCGTGAAGGCGTGATCGTTGAAGTGGTCTCCCGAGCTCACGAAACCATCGTCGGTCGCTACTTTGAAGAAGGCGGCATTGGTTTTGTCGTGGCCGACAACCCGAAGATCCAGCAAGAAGTGCTGGTGACCCCGGGTCGCAACGCTGGCGCCAAGATCGGTCAGTTCGTCGAAGTGAAGATCACTCACTGGCCGACCCCGCGTTTCCAGCCGCAAGGCGATGTGCTTGAGGTTGTAGGCAACTACATGGCTCCGGGCATGGAAATCGATATTGCCCTGCGCTCCTACGACATTCCTCACGTCTGGCCTGAAGCTGTCCTTAAGGAAGCGGGCCGGTTGAAACCGGAAGTCGAAGAAAAAGACAAAGAGAAGCGCATCGACCTGCGTCATCTGCCGTTCGTCACCATTGACGGCGAAGATGCCCGCGACTTCGATGACGCCGTATTCTGCGAAGCCAAGCCTGGCAAGCTGCGCCTGTTCTCCGGCGGCTGGAAGTTGTACGTGGCAATTGCCGACGTCTCCAGCTACGTGAAAATCGGTTCGGCCCTGGATGCCGAAGCCCAGGTTCGCGGCAACTCGGTGTACTTCCCTGAGCGCGTGATCCCGATGCTGCCTGAGCAGCTGTCCAACGGCCTGTGCTCCCTGAACCCGAAAGTCGACCGTTTGGCCATGGTGTGCGAGATGACCATCTCCAAAACCGGCGAAATGACCGACTACCAGTTCTACGAGGCGGTGATCCACTCCCAGGCCCGTCTGACCTACAACAAGGTCAGCACTATCCTGGAACAGCCGAAAACCAGCGAAGCCAAGCAACTGCGCAGCGAATACGCTGATGTAGTGCCGCACCTCAAGCAGCTTTACTCGCTGTACAAGGTGCTGCTGGCGGCTCGTCATACCCGTGGCGCGATTGATTTTGAGACCCAGGAAACCCGAATCATCTTCGGTTCCGATCGCAAGATCGCCGACATTCGCCCGACCACCCGCAACGATGCGCACAAGCTGATCGAAGAATGCATGCTGGCGGCCAACGTGGCCACTGCCGAGTTCCTCAAGAAGCACGAGATTCCTGCGCTGTATCGTGTTCACGATGGTCCGCCGCCGGAGCGCCTGGAAAAACTGCGCGCGTTCCTCGGTGAGCTGGGCCTGAGCCTGCACAAGGGTAAAGACGGTCCTTCGCCGAAGGATTACCAGGCATTGCTGGCCAGCATCAAGGATCGTCCGGACTTCCACCTGATCCAGACCGTGATGCTGCGCTCGTTGAGCCAGGCGGTGTACAGCTCTGATAACCAGGGCCACTTCGGCCTGAACTACGAAGCCTACACCCACTTTACCTCGCCAATCCGTCGCTACCCGGATCTGTTGACGCACCGTGCGATCCGCAGCGTGATCCATTCCAAGATGGACACCCCGCACGTTCGCCGTGCTGGCGCGATGACCATCCCGAAAGCGCGGATTTATCCGTACGACGAAGCGATCCTTGAGCAGCTCGGCGAGCAGTGCTCGATGAGTGAGCGCCGTGCCGACGAAGCTACCCGCGACGTGACCAACTGGCTCAAGTGCGAGTTCATGAAGGATCGCGTAGGCGAGTCGTTCCCGGGTGTGGTGACGGCAGTGACCGGTTTTGGCCTGTTCGTGGAGCTGACCGACATTTATGTCGAAGGTCTGGTTCACGTAACCGCCTTGCCGGGCGACTACTACCACTTCGATCCTGTGCATCACCGCCTGGCGGGCGAGCGCACCGGTCGCAGCTTCCGCTTGGGCGATACCGTTGAAGTACGGGTCATGCGCGTCGATCTCGACGAGCGCAAGATCGACTTCGAAATGGCGGAAAAAACCCTCAGCGCGCCGATTGGTCGTAAAAATCGCACTGCTGATGCGCCTAAAGCGAAAAACGCTGGCAAGTCGGGCACCAAGGCGACTGAAAAGCCGGTTGAGCCTGCCCCGGCAGCGCGCCGCAGTGCGCCAGCCAAGGCGGTGAAAAAATCGTCCGATGATGCTTACCGTCCTGGCGACGCGGCGGCCAAAAACGCCGAACTGCGTAAAAGCCGTGAACTGAAACAGGCGCTGCTGGCCGAATCGAAAAGCGGCGGTCGGACATCGGAGCCGGGAATGTCGAGTAGGGGGGCGCCTGCAAAAGATGCAGGCAAGCCTTCCAAGCCGAGCAAACATCGTAAAGGCCCGCCGAAATCGGGCACCGCTCCAGCCGCCAAAAGCGGCGGGGCGCGCAAACCTAAGGCCAAGTCATGAGTCTGGAAAAAATCTACGGCGTGCATGCCGTAGAAGCATTACTGCGTCACCATCCCAAGCGCGTCAAGCAGGTGTGGTTGGCAGAAGGTCGCAGTGATCCGCGGGTACAAACGCTGATCGAGCTGGCCAACGAAAACCGTGTGGCTGTCGGCCAGGCCGAGCGTCGTGAAATGGACGTCTGGGTTGAAGGCGTGCACCAGGGCGTGGTGGCGGACGTTAGCCCGAGCCAGGTCTGGGGCGAAGCCATGCTCGACGAGCTGCTCGATCGCACCGAAGGTGCCCCGTTGTTGCTGGTGCTGGACGGCGTGACCGACCCCCACAACCTGGGTGCCTGCCTGCGTTCGGCAGATGCTGCCGGCGCACTGGCTGTGATCGTGCCGAAGGACAAGTCTGCAACATTGACGCCGACTGTACGAAAAGTAGCCTGCGGTGCAGCGGAAGTTATTCCGTTGGTGGCCGTAACCAACCTGGCGCGCACCCTGGAAAAACTCCAGCAGCGCGGCCTGTGGGTTGTCGGTACGGCCGGTGAGGCTGAGGTCAGCATCTATGACCAGGACCTGACCGGTCCGACCATCCTGATCATGGGAGCCGAAGGCAAGGGCATGCGTCGCCTGACCCGTGAGCATTGCGACTACCTGGTCAAGCTGCCGATGGCGGGCAGCGTCAGCAGCCTGAACGTTTCGGTAGCGACAGGCGTTTGCCTGTTCGAGGCCCAGCGTCAGCGCGGCGCCAAGGCCAAGGCTTCTTCGAAGAAGAAGTAAGCTGGCTGGCTGTTAAATGTGGGAGCGGGCTTGCTCGCGATGCGTATCACGCGGTGTCTCTGGATGAGCGCAGCGATGCCATCGCGAGCAAGCCCGCTCCCACATTGGTTTGTGGCGTTTGCAGGCAAAGATTGTTCAAATAATCACCAATTGCCTTGCGCCTCCGTTGTCCCTTCTCTACAATTGCGCCCCTTGCCGTCATGGCGGGCGCATATGTGCCTCTCTAGGCAAGACACACAAGTGTCATTCACTCCTTGTCTGACCGCTTTTTAGTTAGCGGCAGGCTACAACCCGTAAGGAGCATTCATGCGTCATTACGAAATCATCTTTTTGGTCCACCCGGATCAAAGCGAACAAGTCGGCGGCATGGTAGAGCGTTACACCAAGCTGATCGAAGAAGACGGCGGCAAAATCCACCGTCTGGAAGATTGGGGCCGTCGTCAACTGGCCTACGCAATCAACAATGTTCACAAGGCTCACTACGTGATGCTGAACGTTGAGTGCACTGGCAAAGCCCTGGCTGAGCTGGAAGACAACTTCCGTTACAACGATGCTGTGATCCGTAACCTGGTCATCCGTCGCGACGAAGCCGTAACTGGCCAGTCCGAGATGCTCAAGGCTGAAGAGAACCGCAGTGAGCGCCGTGAGCGTCGTGACCGTCCTGAGCATTCTGACAGCGCCGATGGCGATGACAGCGATAACAGCGACGCCAGCGATAACGCTGACGAGTAATCCACGGACCTTTTGAGGAGCCAATTACATGGCACGTTTCTTCCGTCGTCGTAAATTCTGCCGCTTCACCGCAGAAGAAGTGAAAGAGATCGATTACAAGGATCTCAACACTCTGAAAGCTTACGTATCCGAGACCGGCAAAATTGTTCCAAGCCGCATCACCGGTACCAAAGCTCGTTATCAGCGTCAGCTGGCCACCGCTATCAAGCGCGCCCGCTTCCTGGCCCTGCTGGCCTACACCGACAGCCACGGCCGCTGAGACCGGGCAGTCGACAAGTAGTAAAGGATTGAAGCATGCGCGCCTTAGCTGAGTTCATCATGCGAGGCCGTGTGCAGGCCACGTTAATCGTGGCCGGATGTGCGGCATTGCCGTTCTTGTTCTGGTTGAGTGCTGCTGCAGGTAGCCTTGTGCTTCTGCGGCGCGGTCCGAGAGATGCGTTGAGCATCCTCTCATGGGCGTTACTGCCGGCCTTGGCCTGGTGGTTTATCGGAGAACCTCGCACCCTTATGGTGCTGCTGGGAACTCTGGGGTTGGCGTTGATGTTGCGCGCCGGCCAGTCCTGGAATCGCGTGCTGCTGGTCAGCGTAGCGTTGGGTGTGGTGTATGGCGTGATCCTGGGTACGGTTTTCCGCGAACCCATTGGTGCGATGGCGCAGGAGTTGGAAAAACTTCTGCCGCAGGTCCTCAATGGTCTCTACGACAAGTTATCTGACGTAGAGCGAGCGCGCCTTGGAGCACTGATTGCACCCGTCCTCACCGGTTTGATTGCAGCTTTGATGCAGGTCGTCAGCGTGCTAAGCCTGATGCTTGGGCGTTATTGGCAGGCGTTGTTGTATAACCCGGGCGGTTTTGCCAGCGAATTTCGCAGCATCCGCCTACCGCTGGGACCAGCGCTCGTATTGCTGGCGTGCATGCTTGTCGGGCCGAACTTCGGTCCCGAAATGGCCATGCTTACGCCGTTGTGCAGCGTAGCGTTGTTCTTCGCCGGGCTAGCCCTGATTCATGGGCTGGTGGCGCAAAAGCGACTGGCCAAGTTCTGGCTGGTGGGGTTGTACGTCACGCTGTTGCTGTTTATGCAGCTGATCTATCCGTTGCTCGTGGTTTTGGCCATTGTCGACAGCCTGATTGATTTTCGCGGACGTCTGGAGCCTAAAGGCCCCGATAAAGACTCTGCGGACGGTGAAGGTTAAAAGTTAAGAGGATTTTCACATGCAACTGATCCTTCTGGAAAAAGTCGCGAACCTGGGCAACCTGGGCGACAAAGTAAATGTTAAGGCCGGTTACGGTCGTAACTACCTGCTGCCGTACGGCAAAGCAACCGCTGCAACCGCTGCCAACCTGGCTGCGTTTGAAGAGCGTCGTGCTGAGCTGGAACAAGCTGCTGCAGACAAAAAAGCTTCGGCTGAAACACGCGCTGCCCAACTGGCTGAGCTGGAAGTGACTATCACTGCCACCGCTGGCGACGAAGGCAAGCTGTTCGGCTCGATCGGCACTCACGACATCGCTGATGCACTGACCGCCTCGGGCGTTGAAGTTGCTAAAAGCGAAGTTCGTCTGCCGAACGGCACTATCCGCAACGTTGGCGAATTCGACGTGGCTGTGCACCTGCACGCCGAAGTTGAAGCAACCGTACGCGTTGTTGTGGTAGCTGCTTAAGCAGTCTTAACTGACTGGCACCTTGTGTGCCGGACGGTTAACATCGGGCACGATCCTGTTTACAGGTCGTGCCCTTTGTCTTTCTGCTGTTTCTGATTTTCATACCTATTCCAAGTGGCCATGAACGATATCTCCGCTCCTGAGCAATACGATCTACAAACCGCAGCCCTGAAGGTGCCTCCGCATTCCATCGAGGCCGAACAGGCTGTGCTCGGTGGTTTGATGCTGGACAACAACGCCTGGGAACGCGTGCTGGATCAGGTTTCGGACGGTGATTTCTATCGACATGACCACCGCCTGATCTTCCGCGCCATCGCCAAGCTGGCAGACCAGAACTCCCCGATCGACGTCGTGACCCTTGCCGAGCAATTGGACAAGGAAGGTCAGACGTCGCAAGTGGGTGGCCTGGGCTACCTCGGTGAGCTGGCGAAAAACACGCCGTCGGTCGCCAACATCAAGGCCTACGCCCAGATCGTGCGCCAGCGCGCGACCTTGCGTCAGTTGATCGGCATCAGCACCGAAATCGCCGACAGCGCCTTCAACCCGGAAGGGCGCAGCGCCGAAGAAATCCTCGATGAAGCCGAGCGCCAGATCTTTGCGATTGCCGAGGCCCGGCCAAAAACCGGCGGCCCGGTCAGCGTCAACGACCTGCTGACCAAGGCCATCGACCGCATCGACACACTGTTCAACACTGACAACGCCATCACTGGCCTGTCCACCGGCTACACCGACCTGGACGGCATGACCAGCGGCTTGCAGCCTGCCGACCTGATCATCGTGGCGGGTCGTCCATCGATGGGTAAAACCACCTTTGCGATGAACCTCGTTGAAAACGCCGTTTTGCGCAGTGAAAAAGCGGTGTTGGTCTACTCCCTCGAGATGCCAGGCGAATCGCTGATCATGCGTATGCTGTCGTCCCTGGGCCGTATCGACCAGACCAAGGTCCGGGCCGGTCGTCTTGAAGACGACGATTGGCCACGCCTGACCTCGGCGGTCAACCTGCTCAACGACCGCAAGCTGTTTATTGACGATACGGCCGGTATCAGCCCGTCGGAAATGCGCGCCCGTACCCGACGACTGGTGCGTGAGCACGGTGATATCGGCCTGATCATGATCGACTACCTGCAATTGATGCAGATCCCGGGTTCGGGCGGTGACAACCGTACCAACGAAATTTCCGAGATTTCGCGATCCCTCAAGGCACTGGCCAAAGAGTTCAACTGCCCGGTAGTGGCGCTGTCGCAGCTCAACCGTTCCCTTGAGCAGCGGCCCAACAAGCGCCCGATCAACTCCGACTTGCGTGAATCCGGAGCCATCGAGCAGGATGCCGACGTCATCATGTTCGTGTACCGCGACGAGGTGTACCACCCCGAGACCGAGCACAAGGGCATTGCCGAGATCATCATCGGCAAGCAGCGTAACGGCCCTATCGGCACGACGCGCCTGGCGTTTATCGGCAAATACACCCGCTTTGAAAACCTGGCGCCGGGCAGCTACAACTTCGACGACGATTAATCGCCCCGCGCTTTTCTGTGGGAGCGGGCTTGCCCGCGATTCAGGCGACTCGGTATATCTGCCGAACCGCAGCGATACCTTCGCGAGCAAGCCCGCTCCCACAGGCAATCAATTCCGACCATCGCCGTCGGAATTGGTTATTTTTTGTGCTATATTCCGCGCCCGCGAATTTCTTAGTAAATGCCGCGCCCCCTTTTTTGCACTCAACACCGGTCATCGACATGCAATCAGCCAAGCCTCTATTTGACTATCCGAAGTACTGGGCCGAATGTTTCGGCCCAGCACCATTCCTGCCCATGAGCAGGGAGGAGATGGATCAGCTTGGCTGGGATTCATGCGACATCATCATCGTGACCGGTGATGCCTATGTCGATCACCCGTCATTTGGCATGGCCATTATTGGTCGTTTGCTGGAGTCCCAGGGCTTCCGTGTGGGCATCATTGCCCAGCCGAACTGGCAGTCCAAAGACGACTTCATGAAGCTCGGTGAGCCGAACCTGTTCTTCGGCGTTGCTGCCGGCAACATGGACTCGATGATCAACCGCTACACCGCAGACAAGAAAATCCGTTCCGATGACGCCTACACCCCAGGTGGCATGGCAGGCAAACGTCCGGATCGCGCCAGCCTGGTGTACAGCCAGCGTTGTAAAGAAGCCTACAAGAATGTGCCGATTGTCCTCGGTGGCATTGAAGCGTCCCTGCGCCGTATCGCGCACTACGACTACTGGCAGGACCGCGTGCGCAACTCGATCCTGATCGACGCCTGCGCCGACATCCTGTTGTACGGCAACGCCGAACGCGCCATTGTCGAAGTGGCCCAGCGTTTGTCCTACGGCCACAAGATTGAAGACATCACCGACGTGCGCGGTACCGCGTTCATCCGTCGCGATACGCCTAAAGACTGGTACGAAGTCGACTCGACGCGTATCGACCGTCCGGGCAAGATCGACAAGATCATCAACCCGTACGTCAACACCCAGGACACCCAGGCCTGCGCCATCGAGCAGGAAAAGGGCCCGGTTGAAGACCCGAACGAAGCCAAGGTCGTACAGATCCTGGCCAGCCCGCGCATGACCCGTGACAAGACGGTTATCCGCTTGCCGTCGGTGGAGAAAGTGCGTGGCGATGCGGTGCTCTATGCCCACGCCAACCGCGTGCTGCACCTTGAAACCAACCCGGGCAACGCCCGTGCGCTGGTGCAAAAGCATGGCGAAGTGGATGTGTGGTTCAACCCGCCACCGATCCCGATGACCACCGAAGAGATGGACTACGTGTTTGGCATGCCTTACGCACGTATTCCACACCCTGCGTACGGCAAGGAAAAAATCCCGGCCTACGACATGATCCGCTTCTCGGTGAACATCATGCGTGGCTGCTTTGGTGGCTGCACCTTCTGCTCGATCACCGAGCACGAAGGCCGCATCATCCAGAACCGTTCCGAAGAGTCGATCATTCGTGAAATCGAAGAGATCCGCGACAAGGTGCCAGGTTTCACCGGCGTTATTTCCGACCTCGGCGGCCCGACTGCGAACATGTATCGCATTGCCTGCAAAACCCCGGAAATCGAATCCGCGTGCCGCAAGCCGTCCTGTGTATTCCCGGGCATCTGCCCGAACCTGAACACCGACCACTCGTCGCTGATTCAGCTGTACCGCAGTGCGCGTGCCTTGCCGGGCGTGAAAAAGATCCTGATCGCCTCTGGCTTGCGCTACGACCTTGCGGTCGAATCGCCGGAATACGTGAAGGAACTGGTTACCCACCACGTTGGTGGTTACCTGAAGATCGCCCCGGAACACACCGAGGAAGGTCCGCTCAACCAGATGATGAAGCCGGGCATTGGCAGCTATGACAAGTTCAAGCGCATGTTCGAGAAGTACACCAAGGAAGCGGGCAAAGAGCAGTACCTGATCCCGTACTTCATTGCGGCCCACCCGGGCACCAAAGATGAAGACATGATGAACCTGGCGATCTGGCTCAAGACCAACGGTTTCCGTGCCGACCAGGTGCAGGCGTTCTACCCGTCGCCGATGGCCACCGCCACCGCGATGTACCACTCGGGCAAGAACCCGCTGCGCAAGGTCACGTACAAGAGCGACTCGGTGACCATCGTCAAGAGCGAAGAGCAGCGCCGCCTGCACAAGGCGTTCCTGCGCTACCACGACCCGAAAGGCTGGCCGATGCTGCGTGAAGCACTGACCCGCATGGGCCGTGCCGACCTGATCGGTTCGGGCAAGGACCAGCTGATCCCGTTGCATCAGCCGGCGACCGACAGCTATCAGAGTGCCCGTCGCAAAAACTCGACGCCTGCTGGCAGCCACAAGGTCGCAGGTGAGAAGACCACCAAGATCCTGACCCAGCACACCGGCCTGCCGCCGCGTGCCAGTGATGGTGGCAACCCGTGGGACAAGCGTGAACAGGCCAAGGCTGCGGCGTTTGCCCGCAACAAGCAGGCCGCCAAGGAGCGCCAGGAAGCGGCCAAGGGCGGCAAGAGCCAGCGCCCCGCCCGCAAGCCGGTAGTGCCGCGCTAAATAAATCACGGCATTGTGGGAGCGGGCTTGCTCGCGATGGGATCACCGCGGTCAATCTGATACACCGCGCTGTTTGCATCGCGAGCAAGCCCGCTCCCACAAGATACCAACGCCAGCCTTCGGGCTGGCGTTGTGCTTTCCGGGCGCTGAGAAGCCTGCCACGGGCTTGTAGGCTGTTTGCTGTCGCACGGTAAGGGAATGAGGTTTGTAGCGTCTGAGGGCGCTCAGGCTAACTGCGAGGATCAGCAGGCGGGCTGCTGATCCTGATCACAGATCCTGTGGGCCGGGTTGTGGATAACCGGGCCGAGGGGGGGTCAAGCGGTGGGCGCTTTGTCTTCTGGCGCGCCGGTATCTTCTGCGGCGTCTGCACTTTCGCTGTCGACTTCGTGGTCCAGCTCGGTCTCTACAGTACCGCCTTCAGCAGCCGCTTTCTTGCGGGCAGCTTTTTCCTCTTTCTTCTGCTCTTTAGCCAAGTCTCTTTGACGCTTAGCGAAGTTATAGTTTGGTTTGGCCATGGGCGATCCTCTTGGGGTCGAAGGTGAGGTTAAGCGGCGCGTATTCTGCCCTGTATTAGTGCTTAGCCGTTAGCTGGGTTTTTGCAAGGTTGCACTTTGCGTTAAAAATACGACTCTACACCCACGCAAAAGCCGGTTGTGGATTAAATCGGGTTACTTATTCCGCCAAAATTCAAAATGATGGCCTATGGTTATAAGCCTTAAGCCCCTTTTGTGGCTGGTTTGTGTCGATCTTGGCAATAGACCATGACGCAGATCATATGAATCGATACAATTTTCAGGCAATCTGTATACAGATTTTTGCTTCCTCATACCCTGCCTTGGAGATACACCATGTTTGCCAAAGTTGTTGCGGTATCCCTTTTGACCCTGGCCAGCGGCCATTTGCTGGCGGCTGAGTGCGCTGTCACTGTCGATTCGACTGACCAAATGTCTTACAACACCAAAGAGATCGTCATCGACAAATCCTGCAAGACCTTCACCGTTAACCTGACGCACTCCGGCAACTTGCCGAAAAACGTCATGGGCCATAACTGGGTGTTGAGCAAAAAGGCAGACATGCAGGCAGTTTCCACCGACGGTATTGCTGCCGGCCTGGATAAAAACTACCTGAAGGACGGTGACGAGCGCGTTATCGCCCACACCAAAGTGATCGGCGCTGGCGAGAAAGACTCGGTGACCTTCGACGTGGCCAAACTGAAAGCGGGCGAAGAATATGAATTCTTCTGCACCTTCCCGGGCCACAACTCGATGATGAAAGGCGCTGTGGTTCTTAAATAAGACCGCGCTAGCCCCTAAAACAGCCCTGACGTGCCTTGCGCCGTCAGGGCTGTTTGCGTTCAGGCCCTGGAGTCGGTCATCTTGAAAATGCCCTGGGCGTTGCTGCTGTCGAAGTTCAGATCGATGCGGCCGGTGTCGGGGTCGACCTTGCGCTGGATAAACTCCACAAATGAACCCGGCACCGCGTGTTCACGGTACACGCCGGCGCTATCGACCAGGCCGCGACTGACCGTGCAGGCGCGATAGGCGGTCTGCATCACCCGGCCTGAGGCCGAGACCTCGATGCTGTCTTTCATCGGCCGTTGCAAGTCGCGCTGTTGCGCCACGCAGGCTTCGAGGTCCGGCACGCGGTCGGTCAGATGGTTGAAGCTGTTGCCCTCAGTGGCGATCCAGGCCATTTCGGCGCTTTCAGCGAGCAGGCAGTGGTAGTCCGTTTCCTGTACCACTCCGTGCTGACGGCCAAACGCCTGATAGAGCGCGGGTAACAGGCTGTGCGCTTCACTCTGGCTGCAATGGCGGGTCTGGCTAAGGCGCTGGAGGATGCTGTGGTGTTGGGCTTGCAGCGGGTCAAGGCTGGAGCCGACCACTCGGCTGACGGCCTGTTGAAACGCTTCGCTGAAACGGCCGGGATGCAGTTCCGAGACAAAGAACTGGGCGATGTCTTCGGGCAAGTCCATTTGCCGGTAGCCCCAGCCGGTCATGCTCAGTTTGGTCAGGGGGTAGGTTCGTACATCGGTAAAGCCCAGAGGCTCCAGCAATCGGGCAAATGCCTGACGGCCACGGGGCAGTTCGCCGTTATCGGGCCAGTCAACCGTGCGGAGGGCGCCGTGGTCAAACACCACCTTGCGCCCATGTTGTGCCTGTTCTTCGACATAGCGCCGACCTTCAGGTACGGCTTCTACCAGCTTGTGCAGCAGGCACAGGTTCAGGGCTTCGGCGAGCCACACCCTGTGCACCGCCTGCTCATGCCAGCTGAAGCGCAGCAGCCCTTCGGGTACCTCGACATGTTCACGCAACCAGGCGGTTGCCGGTTGGCCGAGCAAGGAATCGACTAGAGAAAACAAACCATCGAAAGCAGACATGGGGCAGGGCTCTGGCGACGAAACAGGCGTCTATCAAAGCCTTTGGCCGTTGCGGCCACAAGCGAAAAAAATTGCAGGGTTCATTCCGTTTTTTCGTACTGAACCCCTGATGGCAGGTGGGAGCACCGCATGACCTGTGGGAGCAGGCTTGCCTGCGATGCATCCCACGCGGTCTGTCAGGCATTTCGCGGTGATGCCATCGCGAGCAAGCCCGCTCCCACAAGAAGTGCAGCCGCGCGGCTCAAGGTGCGAACGGCATCTCACGCTTGTGATGGGTTTTTTCATAGGTGCTGCGGATGATGTTGAACGCTTCTTCGCTCACCGGCTCGCCATGCAGGAAGGCATCGATCTCGGCATAGGTCACGCCGTGGGACGCTTCGTCCGGCTTGCCCGGTTCCAGGTCTTCAAGGTCGGCAGTCGGGACTTTTTCTACCAGCGATTCCGGCGCTCCAAAATGTCGAGCAATGGCCCGTACCTGATTTTTCACCAGCCCGCTGAGCGGCGCCAGGTCGCAGGAGCCGTCGCCGAACTTGGTGAAGAAGCCCATCACCGCCTCGGCGGCATGGTCAGTGCCGATCACCAGCCCGCCAGTCGCCCCGGCGATGGTGTATTGCGCCACCATGCGCATCCGCGCCTTGGTGTTGCCCAATACAAAATCAACCGTGGCGGCAGGTTTGCCTTCAAACGCGCTCACTTCGGCTGCCAGGGCCTTGACCGCCGGGCCGATGTTTACGGTCTGGCGCTCGTCCGGGTTGATAAAGTCGACCGCAGCCGTGGCGTCCGCTTCGTCATGCTGTACACCGTAAGGCAGGCGCACGGCAATAAAGCGATAGGCCTGGTCGCCGGTCTGTTCGCGCAATTGCTGCACCGCACGTTGTGCCATCAGGCCTGCGGTCAGGGAGTCGACCCCGCCGCTGATGCCCAGTACCAGGGTCTTGAGCCTGGCGTTGTGCAGGCAGCACTGAATGAACGTGATACGCCGGGCGACCTCGGCCTCAAGGGCGGCGATGTCTTTGAAGGGCGGCTGGACCTTGAGGTCTGCAGCAATCTGACGCTGTACGGCCTGCATGATTCACTCCTTGGGAGAATGTTCTGGAACTTGGAAAACGTGGCGCAAATAGGCGGCGAAGTTGGGGTCGGAGCAGTGGGTCTTGCCCGGTTCATCGGAAATCTTGGCCACTGGCGAGCCATTGCAGGCGTTCATTTTAAGCACGATGCTCATCGGCTCAACCCCCGGAATGTCGCAGGTCAGGTTAGTCCCGATACCGAAGCTGACGTTGATCCTGCCGCGCAGCGCCCGGAAAATCTCCAGCGCCCGCGGTAACGTCAGGCTGTCGGAGAACACCAGGGTCTTGCTCATCGGGTCGATACCCAGCTTGTGGTAATGAGCTATGCATTTTTCGGCCCACACCACCGGGTCGCCGGAGTCGTGGCGCAAGCCGTCGAAGAGCTTGGCAAAATACAGGTCGAAATCTTTCAGGAAGGCATCGGTGGTGATGCAGTCCGTCAGGGCAATCCCCAGCAGGCCACGGTATTCCCGTACCCAGCAGTCAAGCGCCGCGCTCTGGCTGTCGATCAGCCGCGGGCCCAGTTGCTGGTGCGCCATGATCCACTCGTGGGCCATAGTACCCAGTGGCTTCATGTCCAGCTCACGGGACAGATGCACGTTACTGGTACCGACAAAACGCCCGGGGAAGTCATGCTTAAGCACACTGACGACTTCTTCCTGCACACGGTACGAAAAACGCCGGCGAGTACCGAAGTCGGCGACTTGCAGTTCGGACAGTTCGTCGGTGCTGGCATTGGCCTGCAACCAGTCGAACTTGCGGTACAACTGCTCCCGGGCCTGGGACAACACGGTATCGGCATAGCGCGAACGGTTGCGCACTTCGCTGACAATCGCCAGCAATGGCACTTCAAACAGGATCACATGCAGCCACGGTCCGCGCAGGCGAATAACCAGCTCGCCGTTTTCGATACCGGTGTGTACATAGCGCATGTTGAAGCGAAACAAGCCCAGGAAGCGTATGAAATCGGGCTTCATAAACGTAATGCGCTCCAGAAACCCGAGCTGGTCCTGAGTCATGCTCAGTTCACACAGGCGTTCGATCTGGTGGCGAATTTCGTTCAGGTACGGGCGCAAATCCTCGCTGTTGCGGCAGCGGAATTCCCACTCGACTTCGACGTTGGGGTAGTTGTGCAGCACCGCCTGCATCATGGTCAATTTGTAGAAGTCGGTGTCGAGCAGGTTCTGCACGATGCGATCGGCAAACACACTCTCGCTCATAGCGGCAATCTCCATGCTGCCCGTGCCTGATAGCCACGGCGTTCAGCTTTTTCAATGAATGGCGCTAGTGGCGCATATCCGCAGGCGGTTTTGCCAGCGGTTTTTGTGGTTGTAGTCTGTTTCTGCCCTGTGGGAGCCCATCCAGCTGCTCCATTATCCAGCTCACGAATGCCTTTACCTTGGGCACGCCTGCCGTGTGTTCAGGATAGGCCAGGTAATAGGCATCGCGACTGGGCATCGGGTGCTGCCAGGCGATGACCAGCTTGCCGTCGGCCAACTCTTCTTCCACCAGAAATCTTGGCAGCAAGGCGACACCGCAGCCCACCTGCGCCGCGCGGATGCACATGTAAAAGGTGTCGAAGCGCGGCCCGTGATAGCTGTGGTCGGTGCGAAAGCCCTGATGCTCAAACCACTCGTGCCAGGCCTGTGGCCGCGAGGCGTTCTGCAGCAACACCAGGCCTGTGAGTTGGGTCGGGTCGGTCAGTGGCGCGGTTGGCAGGCTCGACGGCGCGCACACGGCAACCAGCTCTTCGCCAAACAGCTTCAGGCTTTCGCTGCCGGGCCGTGAGCCCTGGCCGAAGTAAAACGCCAGGTCGCTGCGCCCTTGCAGCAAATCGTCGCCTTGCTGCTCATTGCACAGGTCCAGATGAATATGCGGATGGCGCAGGCCCCAACCCTTGAGTCGCGGCACCAGCCAGCGGGCGCCGAAGGTGGAGGGGGTCGAGACCCGTAGCACCTCGGTTTCACCACCGTAGGAGCGCAGGGTGTGGGTCGACATCTCGACTTGGGTCAGGATTTTTCGGACTTCCAGCAGGTATAAATCACCGGCTGGTGTCAGCTGCAAGCGGCGCCGTACCCGGCGAAACAGCAAGTGCTGCAACAGCTCCTCAAGCTGCGCGACCTGTTTGCTGACTGCGCTCTGGGTCAGGTTCAGCTCTTCGGCGGCGCGGGTGAAGCTCAGGTGACGGGTCACCGCCTCAAAACACTGCAACGCCGTGATCGAGGGGAGATGGCGCTTGTTGAGCATAAAGGCCTCTGATTGTTGTTGTCAGGCAACGTTACCAGCGCTGCATGAATTTTCGGAATGATATCTCGCTTAAAGGTCGTTTGTTGCCGCCATGCCAGCCAGCTACAACTAAAGGCCTGTGAATCTTTTTTCAAAGCTCAAGGAGTGCCTTCAATGGTGGCTGCATTACTGGATCGTCTAGGTGTGAACCCCGCTCTGTACCAGCAGGGCAATCAGCCGGTGTACACGCCGATTGACGGTAGCCAGATTGGCGCCGTGCACTGGGAAGGCGCCGCCGAGACCGAGCAGCACGTAACCCGCGCCGAGCACGCCTTTGAAGCCTGGCGCAAGGTACCGGCCCCGCGCCGTGGCGAGCTGGTGCGCCAGTTCGGCGATTTGCTGCGCGAGTACAAGGCCGACCTGGGCGAACTGGTGTCCTGGGAAGCGGGCAAGATCACCCAGGAAGGGCTGGGCGAAGTGCAGGAGATGATCGACATTTGCGACTTTGCCGTCGGCCTGTCGCGTCAGCTTTACGGCTTGACCATCGCCTCGGAACGCCCGGGCCACCATATGCGGGAAACCTGGCACCCGCTGGGGGTGGTGGGCGTGATCAGTGCCTTTAACTTCCCGGTGGCGGTCTGGGCATGGAACACCACCCTGGCGCTGGTGTGCGGTAACGCAGTGATCTGGAAACCGTCCGAAAAAACCCCGCTGACGGCCCTGGCTTGCCAGGCCTTGTTTGATCGGGTGCTGAATGCATTTGCCGACGCGCCCAAGTACCTGGCCCAAGTGGTGATTGGTGGTCGTGAAGCGGGCGAAGCGCTGGTGGATGACCCGCGTGTCGCGCTGGTCAGCGCCACCGGCAGCACGCGCATGGGCCGTGAAGTGGCGCCTAAAATCGCCGCGCGCTTTGCCCGCAGCATTCTGGAACTGGGCGGCAACAATGCGATGATCCTCGCCCCGAGCGCCGACCTGGACATGGCCGTGCGCGCCATCCTGTTCAGTGCCGTGGGTACTGCCGGCCAACGTTGCACCAGCCTGCGCCGCCTGATTGCCCATGAATCGGTCAAGGAAGAAATCGTCACCCGGCTCAAGGCGGCTTACTCCAAAGTGCGCATCGGTCATCCGCTGGAAGGCAATCTGGTGGGGCCTTTGATCGATAAAAACAGCTTTGAAAACATGCGCGATGCGCTGGAGCAGGCCTTGAGCGAAGGCGGGCGGGTGTTTGGCGGTGAGCGCCAATTGGCCGGCCAGTACCCCGGCGCTTACTACGTGGCCCCGGCCATTGTCGAGATGCCCGAGCAGAGCGACGTAGTGTGCAGCGAGACCTTCGCGCCAATTTTATATGTGGTTGGCTACAGTGATTTTGCCGAGGCCTTGCGCCTGAACAACGCCGTGCCCCAGGGCCTGTCGTCGTGCATCTTCACCACCGACGTGCGCGAGGCCGAGCAATTTATGTCTGCCACCGGCAGTGACTGCGGCATTGCCAACGTCAATATCGGCCCCAGCGGTGCGGAAATCGGCGGCGCATTTGGTGGTGAGAAGGAAACGGGCGGTGGCCGCGAGTCGGGCTCGGATGCATGGCGCGGCTATATGCGTCGTCAGACCAATACCGTCAATTACTCGCTGGAATTGCCGCTGGCGCAGGGGATTACGTTCGATTGAGGCAATGCCTGTGGGAGCGGGCTTGCTCGCGATAGCATCGATGCGGTCTGCCAGTCAGACCGAGTTGCCTGCATCGCGAGCAAGCCCGCTCCCACAAGCGTTCCCTCCATGATTGCATCCGCGTTGGGTTTCATTTCTGGAGCTTGGCAATGCCTCTACAAGAACAATGTCTGTGGGAAACACTCACCCCCCAACGGCCTCAAGCGCCAACCTTCAAAGGCGAATTGAGCGTTGACGTGTGTGTGATCGGTGCCGGGATCACCGGTTTGTCCGCCGCGATTCATTTGCTCGAACAGGGCAAAAGCGTCTGCGTGCTCGAAGCCCACCGCACCGGGCATGGCGGTTCCGGGCGCAACGTAGGATTGGTCAATGCCGGGATGTGGATACCGCCCGACGACATTGAAGCCGGTTTTGGCCAGGCAGTCGGCAGCCAGCTCAATCGCATGCTCGGCGCCGCCCCGGCGCTGGTATTCAGCCTGATTGACAAGTACCGTATCGACTGCCAGTTGCGTCGCGAAGGCACCCTGCACATGGCTCACAACGCCCGTGGCGAAGCCGATCTGCGCAGCCGTGAAGCCCAATGGAAGCGGCGTGGAGCACCTGTGGAGCTGCTCACCGGCGCTGCTTGCGAAGCCGCCACCGGCACTACAAAAATCGCCGCGGCCTTGCTCGATCGTCGCGCCGGCACCCTCAACCCGATGGCCTATACCTCGGGGCTGGCCAGGGCGGCCAGTGATCTGGGCGGGCAATTGTTTGACCATTCCCTGGTGACCGGGCTTGAGCACCAGGGCCCACGCTGGTCAGTACAAACCGCCCACGGCGCGGTCAGTGCCGAGCAGGTGGTGCTGGCGTCCAATGCCTACACCGAAGGCGAATGGACTGACTTGCGACGTAACTTTTTCCCCGGCTACTACTACCAGGTCGCGTCCAAACCGCTGACCGATGCCAGCGCTGCGCGAATCCTGCCCGGTGGCCAGGGCTCGTGGGATACCCGCCAGGTATTGAGCAGTATCCGTCGCGATGCCGACGGCCGTTTATTGCTGGGCAGCCTGGGTAATGGCAATCAAAAGCCTGCGTGGTTTCTCAAGGTCTGGGCCGACCGCGTGCAGCAACACTATTTCCCGTACCTCAAGGGCGTGGAGTGGGAATGCACCTGGACCGGTTGCATCGCGTTTACCCCCGACCACCTGATGCGTTTATTCGAACCAGCGCCCGGTTTGGTGGCAGTCACCGGCTATAACGGGCGCGGCGTGACCACGGGCAGTGTAGTGGGCAAGGCCTTTGCCGATTATCTGTGCAGTGGCGATGCCAAAGCCCTGCCCATTCCCTTTGCACCGATGCGGCCGCTGTCTGGCACAGGGTTGCGCAGTTGTTTATACGAAGCCGGCTTTTCGCTGTATCACGCCGGCCAATGTTTAAGAATTGTGATCTGAGGCGGGTTTTTCTCGAGCGGCGCTGCGTTTGGCCACGCAGCGGCTAGCCTTTAGTGGTGCGGCCTGTAGCAGTCACGCACCGGGAGTGTGCAGTTCGGTGACGCAATCGGTTACAGGGCGGTTGCACGGTGCAGGGCAACCTGGTTGCAACGCTTGTTGCAGCCGGTGGCGCCAGCAATAAATAAACGGTTTTACCTTCCTCGGTTTAGACGGTTGCACGCCCAATGAAAATGGGCTCGAAACAGTCGATAAAACAACAATAGAACGACTTTTTTAAGAATAAAAAGCCAATGGCACGCGGCTTGCTCAGCGCTTTAGGTGAAGTCGAAGTGCCATCTAATAAAACCTCAGGAGCACCACCTCATGTCGCAGACGTTCTACAAGAAAGGTTTTCTGGCCCTCGCCGTAGCAGCTGCGTTGGGCGTCTCTTCGTTTGTTCAGGCTGATCTGAAAATCGGTGTAGCAGGCCCGATGACTGGCGCCAACGCGGCTTTTGGCGAGCAGTACATGAAGGGGGCGCAGGCGGCTGCGGATGCAATCAACAAGGCGGGCGGGATCAACGGCGAGAAGATCAAGCTGGTTGCTGGCGACGATGCCTGCGAACCCAAGCAGGCCGTAGCCGTGGCCAACCGCTTGGTCGATCAGGACAAAGTAATCGGTGTGGTCGGTCACTTCTGCTCCTCGAATACGATTCCTGCCTCCGAGGTGTATGCCGATGCGGGTGTGATCATGATTACGCCGGGCTCGACCAACCCGCAGGTCACTGAGCGCGGGCTGGATGCGGTGTTCCGTATGTGCGGACGAGATGACCAGCAAGGCATCGTTGCAGGCGACTACATTGTCGACGTGCTCAAGGGCAAGAAAGTAGCGGTCATCAACGATAAGGACACCTACGGTAAAGGTCTGGCCGATGCCACCAGTGCACAACTGACCAAGCGCGGCGTGAAACCCATCCTGGAAGAAGGCCTGACCCGGGGTGAAAAAGACTTCAGCGCGCTGGTTACAAAAATCCGCGGCGCCGGTGCCGATGTCGTGTACTTCGGCGGTCTGCACCCAGAGGCCGGTCCTCTGGTCCGCCAACTGCGTGAAGCGGGTCTCAAGGATGTGAAATTCATGTCGGACGATGGCATCGTAACCGACGAACTGGTGGCCACTGCCGGTGGCCCGCAGTATGTCGATGGCGTGTACATGACCTTTGGCGCCGACCCGCGCCTGCTACCGGACAGCAAGGCGGTAGTTGAAGAGTTCCGCAAAGCGGGCACCGAGCCTGAAGGCTACACCCTGTATGCCTACGCTTCGATCCAGGCCCTGGCTGACGCTTTCAATGGCGCCAAATCCAACAAAGGCGAAGATGCCGCCAAGTGGCTCAAGGCCAACCCGGTTAAAACCGTGATGGGTGAAAAAAACTGGGACGGTAAAGGCGACCTGAAAGTCTCTGACTACGTGGTTTATCAGTGGGACAAAGACGGCAAATATCACCAGCTGGAAAAACAGAAGTGAGATGAATCACTCACCTGATGTCAGCTTCGGCGGGCATCAGGTGGGAATGTATCTGCATCACCTGTCTTCTTTTCCAGGAGCCGCACACACCCTGCCATCCAAGCTGTCCTCTGACGGCGTGGATGGCTTGCGTCTGCGCAAAGGCTCCAGTGCGTGAGATTGCGTTATGGATGGTATTTTCCTACAGCAACTGCTGAACGGCCTGACCCTTGGGTCTGTGTACGGCCTGATCGCCATCGGCTACACAATGGTCTACGGCATCATCGGCATGATCAACTTCGCCCACGGCGAGGTGTACATGATCTCTGCTTACCTCGCGGCGATCAGTCTGGCTCTGTTGGCATACTTCGGTATTGAATCCTTCCCGCTACTGATGTTGGGTACCTTGATTTTCACCGTTGTGGTGACTGGCGTGTATGGCTGGGTCATCGAGCGCGTGGCTTACAAACCTTTGCGAAACTCCACACGGCTGGCGCCGCTGATCAGCGCCATCGGTATTTCCCTGATCCTGCAAAACTACGTGCAAATTGCCCAGGGCTCACGCCAACAAGGGGTTCCAACCCTGCTGAGTGGTTCCTGGCGCGTGGATTTTGGCACCGGTTTTGTGCAACTCACCTACACCAAAGTCTTCATTCTGATCGCGGCCTTTGTGGGGATGGGCCTGCTGACCTACATCATCAAGTACACCAAGCTGGGCCGTATGTGCCGCGCCACCCAGCAAGACCGCAAGATGGCCTCGATCCTGGGGATTAACACCGACCGGGTGATTTCCTACGTGTTTGTGATAGGTGCTGCCATGGCCGCGCTGGCCGGTGTGCTGATCACCATGAATTACGGCACGTTCGACTTTTATGCCGGCTTCATTATCGGCATCAAGGCGTTCACCGCTGCCGTGCTCGGCGGGATTGGATCATTGCCTGGCGCCATGCTCGGCGGGATCATCCTGGGTATTTCCGAGTCACTTTTTGCCGGGTTGGTTAACTCGGATTACAAGGACGTGTTCAGTTTCTCACTGCTGGTGCTGATTCTGATTTTCCGTCCCCAAGGCCTGCTGGGTCGTCCTCTCGTGGCGAAGGTGTAAGTATGTCTGCAGCCATTAATAAACCGATTGATATCAAAAAAAGCGTGGTCGATTCGATCCTGGCCGGGTTGATTTCATTGATTGTGTTCGGGCCGATCGTGGGAGTTGTGCTCGACGGCTATAGCTTTAACCTGCAGCCAGCGCGTGTTGGCTGGCTGGTGGCGATTGTGATGGTGGGGCGGTTTGTCTTGAGCCTGTTTCTGCAAACGTCCAAAGGCTTGAGGATCCTTCAGAGCTTTGAGTCCAGCGGTTCTGGTGTGCACGTGCTGCCACCCGATTACAAATCGCGGCTGCGCTGGATTGTGCCACTGCTGATCGTGATTGCCATTGTGTTCCCGTTTTTTGCCAACAAGTACATCCTGACCGTGGTCATCCTAGGCCTGATCTACGTGCTGCTCGGCCTTGGCCTGAACATCGTGGTCGGGTTGGCGGGCTTGCTTGATCTGGGGTACGTGGCCTTCTACGCCATTGGTGCTTATGGCCTGGCGCTGGGTTATCAGTACCTGGGGCTGGGCTTCTGGTCGGTGCTGCCGCTGGCGGCCATTGCGGCGGCGATGGCGGGGTGCATTCTCGGGTTTCCGGTATTGCGAATGCATGGGGATTACCTGGCCATCGTGACCCTGGGCTTTGGTGAAATCATCCGCCTGATCCTCAACAACTGGCTGTCATTCACTGGCGGGCCCAACGGCATGCCGGTGCCATCGCCGACCTTTTTCGGCCTGGAATTTGGCCGCGTTGCCAAAGAGGGCGGAGTGCCGTTCCACCAGTTTTTCGGGCTGGACTACAACCCCAATATCAAGTTTCTGTTTATCTATATCGTGCTGTTTTTGGTGGTGCTGCTGGTGCTGTACATCAAGCACCGCCTGACCCGCATGCCCATCGGTCGGGCCTGGGAAGCGCTGCGCGAAGACGAAATTGCCTGCCGCTCAATGGGCCTTAACCATGTACTGGTCAAGCTCTCGGCGTTCACCATCGGTGCGTCTACGGCGGGGCTGGCCGGGGTGTTCTTTGCCAGCTACCAGGGGTTCGTCAACCCGTCTTCGTTTACCTTCTTCGAGTCGGCCTTGATCCTTGCCATTGTGGTGCTCGGCGGTATGGGCTCGACAGTGGGCGTGGTGATTGCCGCGTTCGTGCTGACCGTGGCCCCGGAACTGCTGCGCAGCTTTGCCGAGTACCGGGTGCTGTTGTTTGGTGTGTTGATGGTGTTGATGATGATCTGGCGACCGCGAGGCCTGATCCGTATTAGCCGTGTCGGGGTTACACCACGCAAGGGGGTTGCGCCATGAACGATTTGTCAAAAGACGACGTGGTGCTCTCGGTCGACAAGCTGATGATGCACTTTGGCGGGATCAAGGCCCTGAGCGATGTCAGCCTCAAGGTCAAGCGCAACTCAATCTTTGCCTTGATCGGCCCCAACGGCGCCGGTAAAACCACCGTGTTCAACTGCCTGACCGGCTTCTACAAGGCCAGTGGCGGCAGGATCGAACTCAATGCCCGGGGCACGCGCACCAACGTGATCAAGCTGTTGGGCGAGCCGTTCAAGCTGACCGATTTCGTATCGCCCAAGGCGTTCGCCAGCCGGCTGTATTACAAGATGTTCGGCGGTACCCACCTGGTCAACCGCTCGGGGCTGGCGCGCACGTTCCAGAACATCCGCCTGTTCAAGGAGATGTCGGTACTGGAAAACCTGCTGGTGGCCCAGCACATGTGGGTCAACCGCAACATGCTCGCCGGCATCCTCAATACCAAGGGCTATCGCAAGGCCGAAAGCGATGCGCTGGACCATGCCTTCTACTGGCTGGAGGTGGTCGATCTGGTGGACTGCGCCAACCGCCTGGCCGGTGAATTGTCCTACGGCCAGCAGCGGCGCCTGGAGATTGCCCGGGCCATGTGTACGCGCCCGCAAATCATCTGCCTCGACGAACCGGCGGCGGGCCTCAACCCGCAGGAAACCGAAGCGTTGAGCGGGATGATCCGCCTGCTGCGTGACGAGCACGACCTGACTGTGGTGCTGATCGAGCATGACATGGGCATGGTCATGAGTATTTCCGATCACATCGTGGTGCTCGACCACGGCAACGTGATCGCCGAAGGCGGGCCAGAGGCCATCCGCAACGACCCCAAAGTGATCGCGGCCTACCTTGGCGCCGACGAAGAGGAGCTGATATGACGGGCACGATCCTCGAACTCAAGGAACTGGATGTTCACTACGGGCCGATCCAGGCCCTGAAAAAAGTCTCGATGCATATCGAAGAGGGTGAAACCGTGAGCCTGATTGGCTCCAACGGTGCGGGCAAATCTACGTTGCTGATGTCAATTTTTGGCCAGCCCCGTGCCAGTGGCGGGCAAATCATTTACCAGGGCGTGGACATTACCCACAAGTCCTCCCACTACATCGCCTCCAACGGCATAGCCCAGTCGCCTGAAGGCCGCCGCGTGTTTCCGGACATGTCGGTGGAAGAAAACCTGCTGATGGGCACCATCCCCATTGGCGACAAGCATGCCGATGAAGACATGCAGCGCATGTTCGAGTTGTTTCCAAGGCTCAAGGAGCGGCGCAATCAGCGGGCCATGACCATGTCGGGCGGTGAGCAGCAAATGCTCGCCATTGCCCGTGCGCTGATGAGCCGGCCCAAGCTGCTGTTGCTGGATGAGCCCAGCCTGGGGCTGGCGCCGATTGTGGTGAAGCAGATTTTTGCCACCCTGCGCGAACTGGCTGGCACGGGTATGACCATCTTTCTGGTGGAGCAGAACGCCAACCATGCCCTGCGCTTGTCAGATCGGGCCTACGTGATGGTCAACGGTGAAATTCGCCTGACCGGCACCGGCAAGGAACTGCTGAGTAACGAGGAGGTGCGTAACGCTTATTTGGGCGGGCATTAACAGGCATTTCGCACTTCTCTGTGGGAGCGGGCTTGCCCGCGATGGTATCGCTGCGGTTTTTCTGAAGTTCCGCGTCGATGCCATCGCGAGCAAGCCCGCTCCCACATGTCTTTTGTCGGACAATTCCCTTCCCGCACAACCCCCGCCCCAAATTGTGGAAAACAATATTCCAACTCTGCCAAAGCGCGACATAAAGCCGCTGTAATTCCCTGTTTTGTCATCATTTTGACTTGTCCCCGTTTGCTGTGGAGGTGGCTGTGGGTAACGTGGGAGTAGTTGGCTGTAGCCCTTTATTTACGCGGTGTCCAGCCATGTGGTTATTTTTCGACCAGTGGCTTTTGCCGAGCTGTCGCGCTGATTTGTCAACAGGTTTGTGCGCCTGTAAAGCGCGCCTGGAAACAATGACCAACCTGTGGATAAGTCTGTGGTTAAACTCTGGAAAGAATGCCCCAGGCGGCGTAATTACTGGCCTCTGGCTATCTGACGGGTTTCCCAAAGTTGCACCTTTTTGGGGCGTCTGCATGGGGGATGTACCCGGGTCAAGTAAAAAAGTCTTTCAGAGGTGCTCTATCCCTTGTGGGCCGGGGCTTTACGCTTTTTAGAGTTGCCCCCAAAGACTGTGGACGGGCCTGTGGATAAGGTGAGCGCATATGGCTCCAGCCCTTATACTGCATGGCCTGCAGGTGTTTGGTTGTTTTTTGTACAGGTGGGTTTTTGAAATACCGCAGGTTGCCGCTGAACTTCAGCCCGGGCATTCTGCTCAACGTCCAATTCAACGGCGGCCGATGCCCGCCAGCCAAGGAGAACATGATGACTTCCACCCTGTTTATTACGGGCGCGACTTCCGGATTTGGTGAGGCGTGTGCGCGCAAGTTTGCACAGGCAGGCTGGAAGCTGGTGCTGACGGGCCGACGCGAAGAGCGTTTGAAAGCCCTGTGCGAAGAGTTGTCCAAGCAGACCGAAGTACACGGCCTGGTGGTGGACGTGCGTGACCGTGCCGCGATGGAGGCGGCGATTGCCGGTCTACCGCCCTCGTTCAGCAAGTTGCGCGGGCTTATCAACAACGCCGGCCTGGCCCTGGGCACTGATCCCGCGCCCAAGTGCGACCTGGACGACTGGGAAACCATGGTCGACACCAATATCAAGGGCCTGCTCTACACCACCCGCCTGTTGCTGCCACGGCTGATTGCCTATGGCCGAGGTGCAGGGATCGTCAACCTGGGTTCCATCGCGGGTAGCTATCCGTACCCGGGCAGCCATGTGTATGGCGGTACCAAGGCGTTTGTAAAACAGTTCTCCCTGAACCTGCGCTGCGACTTGCAGGGCACCGGGGTGCGCGTCAGCAACGTTGAGCCAGGGCTGTGTGAGAGCGAGTTCTCAATGGTGCGCTTCGGCGGCGACAAGGCGCGTTACGACGCGACCTATCAGGGAGCAGAACCGATCCAGCCGCAAGACATCGCCGAGACCATTTTCTGGGTGCTCAACACCCCGGCCCACGTCAATATCAACCGTCTTGAGCTGATGCCCGTCACCCAGTCCTGGAGCGGTTTTGCCATCGAACGCCACGCCAAAGAGTAAACTTGCGCCTGGCAGCCCACCTGCGACCTCCTGAGGGGGTCGCTTCAATGGGGCTGAAAAGGAGTTTTTGTGAGTAACCGTGGTGAGCAGCAACTGCTCAAACAATCGACTGTTCTAATGTTCGCGGTGGCCATTGCCGGCATCGTGACGGGTTTTATTTCGGGTTCCGAATCCATCATGTTCGATGGGTTTTTCTCTTTGATCGCCACTTTTATCAAAGTCCTGATGCTGATCACGGCGCAGTTGATCGCCAAGGAAAGCAACCAGCGCTTCCAGTTCGGTTTCTGGCACCTTGAGCCGATGGTGTTGCTGATTGAAGGCAGCTTCCTGTTGTTGATTGCGATCTATGCCTTTCTCAATGGTGTGTTCGGCATTATCAATGGCGGGCGCGATATCGAGCTGGGGCTGGTGATCGTCTACGCAGCGGTGTTTACCGTTGTCGAATTTGCCTACTACTTCTGGGTAAAACGCAAAAATCGCAAGCTCAAGTCAACCCTGATCCAATTCGACAACGTCAGCTGGCTGGTTGACGCGATGCTGTCGGTGGGGCTGTTGATAAGTTTCGTCACGGCCCTGGTGTTGAAACATCAGGGTTATGCACAGTGGGCGGCGTATGTGGACCCGGCGATCCTGATTTTGCTGGCGCTGAGCATGCTGCCCCCGGCGTTCAAGATCCTCAAGCCGGCCCTGCGTGATGTGCTCGGGATTGTCCCGGACGCGCTGGATGACAAGGTGCGGGATGTGCTGGAAGCCATGTCGGCGCGGCATGGTTTTGAAGGGTACAAAACCTATGTGCAAAAGCACGGGCGGGCGCGTTTTATCGAGATTCACATTGTGTTGCCGGCGGGTTATCCACTGACCAGCGTGAAGACCCTGGATGCCTTGCGTGAAGAAATCTCGGGGTTATTGGGCGCAGCAGACAGCGCGCGCTGGCTGACCATCAGCTTCACCGGTGATCGCAAGTGGATCTCCTGAGCCAGCCTTGAATTGTGGGAGCGGGCTTGCTCGCGATTCAGGCGCCGCGGTTCTACAGGTGAACCGCGCTGATACCATCGCGAGCAAGCCCTCTGCCACAACAAGCCCGCTGCCACAGGGGCTGGTGTCAGCCGAAATACTGCGCCAACCCGCTATAGCACGTCGCCAAATGATAAGGCGTAGTCGACGGCATATCTTCGCGGCTGACCTTGCCCGCGCCATCACGGCATTCATACCACCCATCCGCATGCAAAAAACGCTGCTGCAGCGCCAGTAATTGGCGCAGCAGCCGCGGCTGGCTGTCAGGGCGCAAGGTCAGGGCGCGCAGGTACTCGGCCTGTGCCCAGATGCGCTGAGTGCCATCACGCAGGCTGCCGTCCGGGGCCAGCATGCCGCACACCGCGCCGCTCTGCGGGTCTACGCCCACCTGCTCGGCAAACCCGAACGCCCGCTCCAGCGACCCGTGCAACGGGGTCTGGCGCAGCAATGGCGAAGACGCCAGCAAAAAGAACCACTCGAACTGATGGCCCGGCTCAAACCAGTTATCCACAGCCCCGCGCGGCTTTTCCAGCATGACGTTATGCACAGGCTCGATAAAACGCTGTTGCATGCCCTCGGCCAATGCCAGCAAGGCCGCCTGCACCGGTGCATCGTCACGCACCGACAGGGTGGCCAAAAAGGCCTCGGCAAGGTGCATCAACGGGTTCTGCAGCGGGCCGCTGCCCAGGAACGACCAGTCCCGCTCCAGGCTGGCTTCATACAAACCGTTGCCATCGCTGAAACGTTCAGCCACCACCTCCAGCGCGTCATTGAGCGCCGAGGCCACCTGCGGCTCGCGCACCTTGGCCCAGTAATGGGCGCAGGCGAAGATAATGAAGGCGTGGGTGTAGAGGTCTTTGCGTTGATCCAGCGGCGCACCGTCGGGGCCGATGCTGTAGAACCAGCCACCGTGTTCGGCGTCATGAAAGTGCTGGTGCAGCGAGCGGAACAGCGCAGCGGCGCGCTCGGCGGCGGCGGGGAAGGCCGGGTCGTCGATCAGGCTGGCAAACAGGTAAAGCTGACGCGCGCAGGCCATTGCCCGGTAGCGCTGGGGTGGCAGCGGCTGATGCGCGGGGCTCAAGGCCTCATAGGGCAGCGCCAGTTCGGCATTCCAGCCGGGGCCTAGCCAGAGCGGCACAATGACCTGGCGAAAATGCTGCTGTACTGCCGCAAAGGTGGCGGTCAGTTCAAGCGGGAAGTCGGAGCGGGCTACATCAGGCATCGGTGGGCGTCGTCACGGCTGGGGCGTTTGCGCCACATGATACACCGTCAATCCCGGGATGATCTCAACTCTGAATGTGGGAGCGGGCTTGCTCGCGAAAGGGGCGACGGGTTTTGCCTGACAAACCGAGTCGCCACCCTCGCGAGCAAGCCCGCTCCCACAGGTCAAATCAATAAGCCCTGACGCTCGATAAACGCCACGATGGTGTCCAGGCCATGCCCGGTCTTCTGGTTGCTGAACACAAATGGCTTGTCGCCGCGCATGCGCTTGGTGTCACTGTCCATCAGTTCCAGCGATGCACCCACCAGTGGCGCCAGGTCGATTTTGTTGATCACCAGCAAGTCGGATTTGCAAATCCCCGGTCCGCCCTTGCGCGGTAGCTTGTCCCCGGCGGAGACGTCGATCACATAGATCGTCAGGTCGGACAGTTCCGGGCTAAAGGTAGCCGACAAGTTATCCCCACCCGATTCCACCAGAATCAGGTCAAGCCCCGGAAAACGCCGGTTCAGTTGATCCACGGCCTCCAGATTGATCGAGGCATCTTCGCGAATCGCCGTGTGCGGGCAGCCGCCGGTTTCCACGCCGATGATCCGCTCGGGTGCCAGCGCCTCGTTACGCACCAGAAAATCGGCATCTTCACGGGTGTAGATATCGTTGGTGACGACGGCCAGGTTGTACTTTTCCCGCAGGGCCAGGCACAAGGCCAGGGTCAGCGCCGTTTTGCCGGAGCCCACCGGGCCACCGATGCCGACACGCAGAGGCTGTGTGTTCATTGCTTTCTCCTAGGAACGAAACAGGCGGCTGTACTGGCGCTCGTGGGCCATGCTCGCCAAAGACAGGCCGAAAGCGGCGCTGCCCAAGTGGGATAAGTCGAGAGTGCTGGCGTGTTGCTGGGCCTGCTGCAACGCGGGCGACAACTCGCTGGTCATGCGCTGGGCCGCTTGCTGGCCCAACGGCAGGGTTTTCATCAGCACTGCCAATTGGTTTTCCAGCCAGCTCCACAGCCAGGCGGCCAGTGCGTCCTGTGGGTCGATGGCCCATGCGCGGGCAGCCAATGCCCAGCCCAGCGCCAGATGTGGCTCACTTTGTTGGGCGAGAAACAGTCGGGCGGGCTCGTCCAGTTCCGGCAAGCCGGTGAGCAACTGCTGCAAGGAATAGCCCATTTGCCGGCTTTCCTGATGCAGCTCGCGGGTTTCACGGCTGGCACGATGCTCATCGCACAAGCGCTGCAAGGCGGCCCAGTCCTGATCCGCCGCCGCCTGGCAGTGGGCGAGCAACAGGGGCGCTTCAAATCGCGCCAGGTTGAGCAGCAATTGATCGCGAATCCAGCGCGCCGCCGTGGCCGGGTCAACCACACGGCCATTGTCGACAGCCATCTCCAGGCCTTGTGAGTAGCTGTAGCCGCCAATGGGCAGCTGCGGGCTGGCCAGGCGCAACAGCGCCCAGGCCGGATTCACAGGCGCACACCAAATTGATGCAGCTTCGGGGCGTAGTTGAAATCTTCTTCGCCGGCACGGGAGTGATGGTGACCGCCGCCATAGGCGCCGTGCTCGGGCTGAAAAGGCGCTTCAATGGCTTCGGTGCAGGCGCCCAGTTGCTCCAGCATGGCCTTGAGCACGTAGTCATCAAGCAGGCGCAGCCAGCCATCGCCCACTTGCAGGGCAACGTGGCGGTTGCCCAGGTGATAGGCGGCGCGGGTCAATTCAAAGGCATTGCTGCAGGTGACGTGCAGCAATTGTTCGGGGCTGGCGCAGACGCGCACGATGCGTCCGTCCTGGGCCTGCAGAAACTCGCCATCGACCAGCGGCGACTGGCCGCGGTCAAGGAACAGGCCGACATCTTCGCCGCTGCTGCTGAAACAGCGCAGGCGGCTTTTGCTCCGTGCTTCGAAGTTCAGGTGTAACTCGGCGCTCCACACGGGGTGGGGCTGGACTCTGCGATGAATCACCAACATCGGAAGGCTTCCTGCAATTGACGTTACCCCAGCCAGAGCAAGGGGCTTGCCAACCCGGGCCGGGGCCGCAAATGTAGGCCCAAAAAGGGTGCAGAAAGATGAAGATGTTCTAAATAAGTGCGCAGCGCTTGCCGTGGTGCACCAATCAAGTGCGCCAGCGCTTATTCGGTGCTGCCCAGGCCTTTCCAGTGCTTGAGCCCGATAAAGATAAAGCGCAGTTGCTGGCTGATCTTGGCCTGGGGCTGCAGATGGTCGGGCAGGGATTCTGCAGGCGGGTCGATCACGTCGGGCAGGGCGGCAAACACGCTTTTGACCACCAGGTCGGCGATCACGGTCAGGCCGGCGTGGTTCAGGTGCTGCAACTTGGGTTTGGAGCCCAGGTCGGCCGCCAGATCCGAGGTGATGTCTTCGCGCAGCGCGCCAATGGCCTGGCGCACCGGCTGCGAGCCGCCGTATTGCTCGCGGGCCAGAAACAGAAACTGCGAGCGGTTGGCCTCGACCACATCGAGAAAGATCCGCACCGAAGCGTTGATTACACCGCCCATAAACAGCTCGTTGTGACGTACCAGGCGAATGGTTTCGCGAAAGGTCTGGCCGACTTCACTGACCAGGGCCAGGCCCAGTTGGTCCATGTCGCTGAAGTGGCGATAAAACCCGGTGGGCACGATGCCAGCGGTCTTTGCGACTTCGCGCAGGCTCAGGCTGCCAAAGCCGCGACCCGATTCCATCAAGTGGCGGGCAGCATCCATCAGCGCAAGGCGGGTTTGTTGCTTCTGTTCGGCGCGAGGCAGCATCGGGGCTGGTATTCCAGTCAAGTACAGCGGCGCACTCTAGCAAATCGGCTTTGATGACGTCGAACGGTGTACTGCACAAATGTGGGAGCGGGCTTGCTCGCGATGCAGGCGACGCGGTCTAGCGGGTTATCGGCGGGGATGCTTTCGCGAGCAAGCCCGCTCCCACACAAACGAATGGCTTAGTTCGCATGCTGGTTGCGCTCGGCCAGGCGATCAGCGCCACCTTCAGCGACAAACTGGCTGCTTGGGGTGCGATCGTAGCCATCTTCGGCATAGCGGTTTTGTTGGTCCAGGGTGCGTTGGGCGCCGTCTTCGGCAACCGGGTCGAGGGGTTGGCTCAGGGTGCTCGATGCCGGTTGCACCATTGGGGTCGGCTCTTCATCGGCCGGCATGGCGAAGGCGTTGAAGGCCATCAGTGAAAGGGAAAGACCGAAAAGTACTGGGCGTTTCATGGTTGTGCTCCGTAGCAATGCAACTCAGTAGGGGGTGATGGCAATGCTACGCTTGGCTGCCGGATATCAAAGTTCATACGGCCAATGGTGATAATCGACAGAATTGATTGTTCAGTGCGGGAGGCTCTAGGCTGAGGTTCTTGAGATTTTTTATACGAAAGCCGTACCGGGGTTAAACCTTCCGGCGTCTTTGCCAGTCGTACATTTATGGCGTCGTAACTGGGACGTTCAGTCGAATTCAAGGAGCCGTGACATGACGCGCACCCGTAAGACCCTTGCCTGGGCAGGCGGTATTTTCGTTCTGCTGGTGGCCGTGCTGGTGGTGATCCTCGCTACCTTCGACTGGAACCGCATCAAGCCGACCATCAACAGCAAGGTCTCCGAGATCCTCCATCGGCCGTTTGCAATTAATGGCGACCTGGCTGTGCGCTGGCAGCGTGAAGAGGACGAGGGCGGCTGGCGCGCCTGGGTGCCGTGGCCCCATGTGATCGCCCAGGACCTGACCCTGGGTAACCCCGAATGGGCGAAAAACCCGCAAATGGCCAGCTTGAAAAAGGTCGAGCTGCGCCTGTCGCCGCTGGCCTTGCTGAGCCAAACCGTGGATATCCCGCGTATCAACCTGACCGAGCCCAGCGCCAGCCTTGAGCGCCTGGCCGATGGCCGGGCGAACTGGACCTTTACCTTCGACCCCAAGGACCCGAACGCCGAGCCTTCGGCCTGGACGGTGGACATCGGTGCCATCGGTTTCGACAAGGGCCATGTGACCCTCAATGACCAGACCCTGAAAACCCAACTGGACGTGCTGATCGATTCGCTGGGCAAGCCCATCCCGTTCAGCGAGATCGTCGGCGAAACAGATGCGAAAAAGGCTCAGGAGAAGGGCAGCACGCCACAGGACTATGCCTTCGCCCTCAAGGTCAAAGGCCAGTACCACGGCCAGAAGCTCAACGGCAGCGGCAAAATTGGCGGCCTGTTGGCATTGCAGGACGCTACCCAGCCTTTCCCGTTGCAAGCGCAGGTCAGCGTTGCCGACAGCCATGTGGAACTGGCAGGCACCTTGACCGATCCCCTCAATCTGGGCGCGCTGGACCTGCGCCTGAAACTGGCCGGCACCAGCCTGAGCAACCTGTATCCGTTGACCGGCGTGACCCTGCCGGATTCGCCGCCGTACTCCACCGACGGCCATCTGACCGCCAAACTGCGTGAAGCCAGTGGCGCGACCTTCAGCTATGAAAACTTCAACGGCAAGATCGGCAGCAGTGATATCCACGGCGATCTCAAATACGTGGCCAGCCAGCCACGGCCCAAGCTGAGCGGCAAGCTGGTGTCCAACCAGTTGCTGATGGCTGACCTGGGACCGTTGATCGGTGCCGACTCCAACGCCAAGCAAAAGGCCCGCGGCGGCGAGAGCAAACAGCCCGCAGGCAAGGTGCTGCCGGTCGAGGAATTTCGCACCGAACGCTGGCGCGACATGGACGCCGACGTCGAACTCACCGGCAAACGCATCGTGCAAAGCGCCGAACTGCCCTTTACCGACCTCTACACCCATGTGGTGCTCAATGATGGCGAACTGAGCCTGGAGCCGCTGCGCTTTGGCGTGGCGGGCGGCAAGCTGGATGCGCAAATCCGCCTGAACGGCCGTGCCGCGCCCTTGAAAGGCAGCGCGAAGCTGACCGCGCGCAACTTCAAGCTCAAGCAACTGTTCCCGACCTTTGAACCGATGAAAACCAGCTTCGGCGAACTCAATGGCGATGCCACGCTTGCCGGCACTGGCAACTCGGTGGCCAAGTTGCTGGGCACCTCCAACGGTGATGTGAAGATGATCATCAATGACGGCGCTATCAGCCGCAGCTTGATGGAAATTGCCGGTCTTAACGTAGGCAACTACGTTGTAGGCAAAATCTTTGGCGACGAAGACGTCAAGATCAACTGTGCGGCGGCAGATCTGGGGATCAAGAACGGGCTGGCCAGTACCCGTTTGTTTGTGTTCGATACCGAGAACGCGATTATCTACATCGACGGTACGGTCAACCTGGCCACCGAGCAGCTGGACTTGAAAATCACCCCGGAATCCAAAGGGCTGCGCCTGTTTTCGCTGCGTTCGCCGCTGTATGTGCGCGGTACCTTTGCCAACCCGTCAGCGGGTGTGCAGGCCGTGCCGTTGCTGTTGCGCGGTGCCGGCATGGTGGCGTTGGGTGTGATTGCAGGGCCGGCGGCGGGGCTGCTGGCGTTGGTTGCGCCGAGCGGTGGCGAACCCAACCAGTGCGCACCGCTGCTGCAACAAATGCAGCAGGGCAAGGTGCCGAAGACGGTGAAGTAAGAACAGCCCCTTACCTTGTAGATGGCAGCTGCTTTTGTGGGAGCTGGCTTGCCTGCGATGCAGGCGCTGCGGTGTGACAGGCGCACCGCGCTGACGCCATCGCGAGCAAGCCCGCTCCCACGGGGTTATGTCGTGCAGGTTTTGCGCAACGGCGTAGTCCAGCGCTCCGACAGAATCACCCCGCCCAGGGTCAGCGCCCCGCCAATCAGGTGATAGGTATGTAACTGCTCCTTGAGCACCACAGCCGCAATCAGCGCAGTAATCAGCGGCAGCAGGTTGAAAAACAGCGTGGTACGGCTCGGGCCTAGCGTGGCCACAGCTTTCATCCAGGCCAGCGGTGCGATCATCGACGCCAGCACGCAGGCGTAAAGCACCAGCCCGATGTTATGCACCGTTGGCCCGACCTTCGGTGAGGCCAGGTACAGCGGAAACAACACCACAATCGCCACCAGCACTTGCAGATACAGCATCTGCAGCGGCGGCAGGCGCAGCTGCCATTTTTTCAGCAAGGTGCTGTAAATCGCATAGGCCAGGGTCGCGACCAGCATCATCGCGTCGCCCAGGTTCAGGCCGTGATCGAGCAAGGCCGCCAGGCTACCGCTGGAGACCACCACCAGCACCCCGACAAATGACACGATGGCGCCCACCAGGGCCCCGGCCGTCAGGCGCTGGCCCAGGCTGATGATCGACATGCTCAGCACCATCAGTGGCATCAATGACAGGATAATGCCCATATTGGTCGCCGATGTACGCGCTGCAGCGTAGTAGGCCAGGCTCTGGTACACCGCCATGCCCAGCACGCCCAGGATGAAAATCTTGCCCAGGTTGGGGCGGATAACTGACCAGTTGGCCATCACCGGTTTGAGCATAAACGGAGTAAACAGCAGGCCTGCCAGCAGCCAGCGATAAAAGCCGATCTCGGACGGGAAGATCGCTCCCACCGCCAGTTTGTTGATAACGGTATTGCCGGCCCAGATAAAAATGGCCAGTAGCGGGTAAGCGTATTGCATCAGTGACAACCACAGGATTAATGAGCGGCGATTATCCGCCTGTCTGTCTGCAAGCCTATACTGCGATCCAGCCAACCTCACCCCGAATCCAGACAGCATGCGCAAGAATCTGATCAACGTCCCCGAGTTCGACGGCCTGCCGGCACCGGTTTACTTTCGCTATGCCGAGATCGAAGCCCACAGCCATGCCGTGCCCCACGCCCATGCCTGGGGCTCGCTGGACTATGTGGCCCACGGGGTGATGCGTTTTGAAGTCGATGGCCGGCGTTTTATGTCGCCACCGCAATACGCCGTCTGGGTGCCGCCCAACACTGAGCACAGTGCCTACAACGCCCAGGCGATTGTTTACCGTTCGGTGTATCTGGATGCCGTGCACTGCCAGCATTTGCCGAGCACTCCGGTCACCTTGGCCATCAGCGATATTTTGAAGGCCATTCTCAGCGACTTTGCCCGCCGCGATATCAATATCCCACGCAGCGATGCCGATATCAGGCTGGCCCAGGTGCTGGTCGATCAGTTGCGCCAGGCGCCGGTGCATCAGTGCTTCTTGCCGTATGCCAGCCATCCGGGCCTGTTGCTGGTGCTGGAAGCGCTGCAGCAGGCGCCGGGTGATAACCGCCCGCTGGGCCAGTGGGCGCAACAGGTGCATGTCAGTGAGCGCACGCTGGCGCGGCTGTTTGTACGGGAGCTGGGCATGAGCTTTGGCGAGTGGCGCCAGCGCCTGCGGTTTCTGGCCGCGATCGAGGCGCTGGAGTCGGGGCGCAGCGTGCAGGACGTGGGCTTCGACCTGGGGTACAGCACCTCTTCGGCGTTTATTGCGATGTTTGCGCGTCAGGCAGGTTGCACCCCGGAACAGTACCGGCGTCAGGCACGGGTGTTGTAACAAAGTTTGTCTACACTTCAGTGAATCGCGCTGCATATGGCGCGCCAACAAGGAGAAAACTCCATGAAGATGCTGCGTGTTCCTCTGCTGATGATCGGCCTGCTCCTGTGTTCCCAGGGTTTTGCGGCCACTGCCCAACAAAACAAAATGACCACCTGTAACGCTGACGCCAGTGCCAAGACCCTCAAGGGCGATGAGCGCAAAGCTTTTATGAGCACCTGCCTCAAGGCTAAACCGGCTACGCAGCAAGACAAGATGAAAACCTGCAATGCCACTGCAGGCACCCAGGCCCTCAAGGGCGATGCACGCAAAGCCTTTATGAGTGATTGCCTGAAGAAAAAATGATCGGCACTGTGGGAGCGGGCTTGCTCGCGATGGCCTCACTGCGGTTTACCTGACAGATCGCAGCGCCTGGATCGCGAGCAAGCCCGCTCCCACAGGGTGTATGCCCGTCCGCCAGTCACAAATTCTAGTGCTGATAGCTGAAGGCTGGCAGACTGCCTGTCCTTCTACGCTGTCAGTTTTGAGGCTGTATGCCATCGTTTTCTCAGCGTCACATCGTCCTGGCCAGTTACATCATCATGGCTGGCGGCCTGCTATTGGTTTTTCCGTTGCGTTTGTTGCCCAGCCTGCTGGCCGGGTTGTTGGTGTTCGAGCTGGTCAATATGCTGACCCCGCAGTTGCAACGCCTGATCGCCGGGCGCCGTGCGCGCTGGCTGGCGGTGGCGCTGCTGGGCACCGTAATCGTCAGCGTGCTGGCATTGATCTTTGCCGGTGCCATCAGCTTTTTGCTGCATGAAGCCGAAAACCCCGGCGCATCCCTGAACAAGTTCATGGTGGTCGTCGACCGGGCGCGGGGGCAGTTACCGCCGTTTCTGGACAGCTACTTGCCGGCCAGTGCCGCCGAGTTTCGGATTGCCATCGGCGAATGGATGAACAAGCACCTCAGCGATCTGCAACTGGTGGGCAAAGACGCCGCGCACATGTTCGTCACCCTGCTGATCGGCATGGTGCTGGGCGCGATCATTGCTTTGCAGCGCATCCCCGATATCAGCCGGCGCAAGCCGCTGTCGGCAGCGCTGTTCGAGCGTCTGCACCTGCTGGTGCAGGCTTTTCGCAATATCGTGTTTGCGCAAATCAAGATCGCCCTGCTCAACACCGCGTTTACCGCAGTGTTCCTGGCGGTGGTCCTGCCGCTGCTGGGGGTGCATCTGCCGCTGACCAAGACCCTGATCGTGCTGACCTTCCTGTTGGGCTTGCTGCCCGTGATCGGCAACCTGATTTCCAACACCCTGATCACCATCGTCGGTTTGTCGTTGTCGATCTGGGTGGCGATAGGGGCGCTGGGTTACCTGATTGTTATCCACAAGCTGGAATACTTTCTCAATGCCAAGATCGTCGGCGGGCAAATCAGTGCCAAGTCGTGGGAGTTGCTGCTGGCGATGCTGGTCTTCGAGGCAGCCTTCGGCCTGCCGGGCGTGGTGGCGGGGCCGATCTACTATGCGTATTTGAAGAGTGAACTGAAGCAGGTGGGGTTGGTTTAACGCAAATCCTGTAGCAGCTGCCGCAGGAACGAGGCTGCGTCCGGCGACGAAGTCGTCGCAAAAACAGGCGCTGCAGTGTGCCAGTTCAACCTGGTTCTCAGGGTTTACGACGGCTACGCCGCCGGACGCAGCCTCGTTCCTGCGGCAGCTGCTACAGAGCCCGGGCTTAGCCGTAACGCTTTTTAGCCTCAATCGCCAAACCGCTGCCGATGCTGCCGAAAATGTTGCCTTCAACATGCTGGGCATTGGGCAGCATGGCCGCGACGCTCTGGCGCAAGGCCGGAATCCCGCTCGAACCACCGGTGAAGAACACCGTGTCCACCTGCTCGACACCCACGCCGGCATTGCCCAGCAATTGCGTCACACTGTTGCGGATGCGTTCCAGCTGGTTGTCGATGGACTCTTCAAACATTGCCCGGCTCAGGTTTACGCTCAGGCCCGCTTCGACCCGGTCCAGCGGCACATGGCGGCTGTCGTTGTGGGTCAGTTCGATCTTGGTCTGCTCGATTTCCATCGCCAGCCAATGCCCTGCGCGCTGTTCGATCAACTTGAACAGACGGTCGATACCGCCGGTGTCTTCGATGTCGTAGCGCATGCTGCCCAGCGACAGCTGGGATTTTTGCGAGTACACCGAGTTGATGGTGTGCCAGGTCGCCAGGTTCATGTGATGGCTGGTGGGCATGTAGGCACCGCTTTTCATGCGGCTGCCGTAGCCGAACAATGGCATTACGCCTTGCAGGCTCAGCTGTTTGTCGAAGTCGGTACCGCCCACGTGTACACCGCCGGTGGCGAGGATGTCGTCCTGGCGGTTGTCCAGGCCACGGCGCTCGGGCGACAGGCGTACCAGCGAGAAGTCGGAAGTACCACCGCCGATATCGACAATCAGCACCAGTTCTTCGCGCTCAATGGTGGACTCGTAGTCGAAGGCCGCCGCGATCGGTTCGTACTGAAAGGACACTTCCTTGAAGCCGATGGCGCGGGCCACGTCCGTCAGGGTGTTTTCGGCTTCCTGGTCGGCCAGGGGGTCGTCGTCGACGAAAAACACCGGGCGGCCCAGTACCACTTCTTCGAATTCACGACCGGCGGTCGCTTCGGCGCGCTTTTTCAGCTGGGCGATAAACAGCCCCAGCAGGTCCTTGAACGGCATCGCCGTGCCCAGAACGCTGGTGTCGTGCTTGATCAGCTTGGAGCCCAGCAGGCTCTTGAGCGAGCGCATCAGGCGGCCTTCGTAGCCTTCCAGGTACTCATGCAGCGCCAGACGGCCGTACACCGGGCGGCGTTCTTCCATATTGAAGAACACCACCGAGGGCAGGGTGATCTTGTCGTCCTCCAGCGCAATGAGGGTTTCCACGCCTGGACGCAGCCAGCCGACGGTGGAGTTGGACGTGCCGAAGTCGATACCGCAGGCACGTGCTGGAGTGGCGCTTTTCATGTCTTTCGTGTTCCGGTTAAAAAACGGCCGCGCAGTGTATGCCAGACCGCCACAGAATCGAAGCACGACTAATCGTTAAATCGCAGGTTTTAATCCACTTGAAAGACTATCCTTGATCCCCAAACTTCCAGTCATTGGCTTGGTAGTTGGCAGGCGATTGTGTGAAGCCCGTAGGCTGCCGATAAACTTTTGCAGCGCTGTTCTTGAGATCGGTCAAACGACAGGCTGGCCAACCGGAGCATTCTGGGTGGTCGCAGCAGCGCCATATTGATAACGGATGGTGATCCTTACATGGACTTCAAAGACTATTACAAGATCCTGGATGTCGAGCCCACGGCTGACGACAAGGCGATCAAGACCGCCTATCGCAAGCTGGCGCGCAAATATCACCCGGATGTGAGCAAGGAAAAGGACGCCGAGGCTAAGTTCAAGGACGTCAACGAAGCGTATGAAGCACTGAAAAGTGCCGATAAACGCGCCGAATACGATGAAATTCGTAAATATGGCCAGCATGGCCAGCCGTTCCAGGGCCCGCCGGGGTGGCAGGGTCATTCCAGTGGTGGCTTCGAGGACTCGGGCGATTTCTCGGACTTCTTCAGCTCGATCTTCGGTTCGCGCGGTGGTGGCTTTGGTGGGCAATCAGGCCGCAGTGCGGGCCGTCGCGGGCAGGATGTAGAAATGGAATTGCCGATTTTTCTTGAAGAAACCCTGTCGGGCGAGTCGAAGCCGATCAGCTTCCAGATTGGTGGCGTCAGCAAGACCCTGAACGTGAAGATCCCGGCCGGTGTGACCGACGGCGAACGTATCCGCCTCAAGGGCCAGGGTGGTCCGGGCGTGGGTGGCGGGGCCAATGGTGATCTGTACCTGATCATCCGCTTTGCGCCGCATCCGAAGTTTGACGTGGAAGGTCACGACCTGGTCATCACCGTGCCGCTGGCACCGTGGGAAGCTGCGTTGGGTACCAAGGTGGCGATCCCGACCCTGACCAGCAAGGTGATGATGACCATTCGCCCTGACAGCCAGAGCGGTCAGCGCATGCGTATCAAGGGCCACGGCCTGGTCGACAAGAAAGGCCAGCGTGGTGATTTGTATGCGCAGCTGAAAGTGGTCATGCCGACCCATAGCGACGAGGCCAGCAAAGCCCTGTGGCAAGAGCTTGCCGACAAAGCAGCATTTGATCCGAGAGCCCAATGGAGTAACTGATCATGAGCAGCACCCTGATCGTTCAGCTGGACATGGAAAGGTTCTGCGAAGAGGCCAATATCCCGGCCACTTACGTGATAGAGATTGTCGAACACGGAATTATCGAACCTCAGGGCCGCACGCCTGACGTGTGGCGCTTTGAAGACTACGAACTGGTTATCGCCAGGCGTGCGGCCAAGCTGCGCGATGATCTGCAGATGGAGTGGGAAGGTGTGGCGCTGGCGCTGGACCTGATTGATGAGGTTCAGCAATTGCGTGCTGAAAATCAGCGATTGAAGCAGCAGTTGGGGCGGTTTGTGGCGCAATAGATGAAGCCTGCTGCCACAGGCGCTGTGGGAGCTGGCTTGCCTGCGATGCAGACGCTGCGGTGAGTCAGGCAGGTTGGGGTGATGCTATCGCGAGCAAGCCCGCTCCCACATGGATGGGCATCGCAAAACCTGTGGGAGCTGGCTTGCCTGCGATGCAGACGCTGCGGTGAGTCAGCCAGGTGGGGGTGATGCTATCGCGAGCAAGCCCGCTCCCACATGGATGGGCATCGTAAAACCTGTGGGAGCTGGCTTGCCTGCGATGCAGGCGCTGCGGTGAGTCAGGCAGGTGGGGGTGATGCTATCGCGAGCAAGCCCGCTCCCACATGGATGGGCATCGCAAAACCTGTGGGAGCTGGCTTGCCTGCGATGCAGACGCTGCGGTGAGTCAGCCAGGTGGGGGTGATGCTATCGCGAGCAAGCCCGCTCCCACATGGATGGGCATCGTAAAACCTGTGGGAGCTGGCTTGCCTGCGATGCAGACGCTGCGGTGAGTCAGGCAGGTTGAAGTGATGCTATCGCGAGCAAGCCCGCTCCCACATGGATGGGCATCGTAAAACCTGTGGGAGCTGGCTTGCCTGCGATGCAGGCGCTGCGGTGAGTCAGGCAGGTTGGGGTGATGCTATCGCGAGCAAGCCCGCTCCCACATGGATGGGCATCGTAAAACCTGTGGGAGCTGGCTTGCCTGCGATGCAGGCGCTGCGGTGAGTCAGGCAGGTTGGGGTGATGCTATCGCGAGCAAGCCCGCTCCCACATGGATGGGCATCGCAAAACCTGTGGGAGCTGGCTTGCCTGCGATGCAGATGCTGCGGTGAGTCAGGCAGGTTGGGGTGATGCTATCGCGAGCAAGCCCGCTCCCACATGGATGGGCATCGTAAAACCTGTGGGAGCTGGCTTGCCTGCGATGCAGGCGCTGCGGTGAGTCAGGCAGGTTGAAGTGATGCTATCGCGAGCAAGCCCGCTCCCACATGGATGGGCATCGTAAAGCCTGTGGGAGCTGGCTTGCCTGCGATGCAGGCGCTGCGGTGAGTCAGGCAGGTGGGGGTGATGCTATCGCGAGCAAGCCCGCTCCCACATGGATGGGCATCGTAAAGCCTGTGGGAGCTGGCTTGCCTGCGATGCAGGCGCTGCGGTGAGTCAGGCAGGTGGGGGTGATGCTATCGCGAGCAAGCCCGCTCCCACATGGATGGGCATCGCAAAACCTGTGGGAGCTGGCTTGCCTGCGATGCAGACGCTGCGGTGAGTCAGCCAGGTGGGGGTGATGCTATCGCGAGCAAGCCCGCTCCCACATGGATGGGCATCGTAAAACCTGTGGGAGCTGGCTTGCCTGCGATGCAGACGCTGCGGTGAGTCAGGCAGGTTGAAGTGATGCTATCGCGAGCAGGCCCGTTCCCACATGGATGGCTTTTGCACATGCCTCAGGCGTTTTTGGGCAACACCACCGTAAACGTCGTGCCCTCGGCTTCGGTCGAGGTCACGTCGATACGGCCCCCGTGCGCGTCCACCACTTCCTTGATGATAAACAGCCCCAAGCCCAGGCTGGTCGACGTACCCGGCTGGCTCAGGTCTTCGCTCGGGCTGCGCACCAGCGGGTCGAACAGGGTGCCGATGGCATCCTCGGCGATGGGCATGCCGACGTTGTGCACGCGCAAGGTCACCGCTTCGCTGTCCCCGCTCAGGTGCAAGGTCACCTTGCCCCGGCGCGCCCCGTGCTGCAGGGCGTTGCCGATCAGGTTTTGCAGCAGTTGCCCCAACCGCCGCGGGTCCCAGTGCCCTTGCACATCACCCTCGACCTGCAGCGTCGGGGCGCAATCCGGTTGCCCGGCGCAGGCTTCGTCCAGCGCCGCCTGGCAGGCCTGGCCCAGGTCCATCGCCCGCGGCTCGATCGGCAGGCTGGTGCCCAGGCGGCTGCGCACGAACTCCAGCAAATCATTGACCATCGCGCCCATGTGCCGAGCGCCATTCTTGATCGCCAGCAGATAAGGCTGCGCCACAGGATCGAGGCGGGTTTTGCGTTCAAGCATTTCGCTGGACATGCTCACCGCCTGCAACGGTGCGCGCAGGTCATGACCCAGGATGGCAAGGAAGATGTCCCGCGAGCGGTTGACCTGTTCGGCATAGGCCGCCGTGGATTCGGCCAGTGCCTGGTCGATGGCTTCGTTGAAGCGGATCATGTCCTGCATATGCGAGAGGGCGGGTGCGTCGATGCTGGCAACCCACAAGCGGATCACGCAGGCGCGCAAATGGCGGAATTCCGAAGTCATCTGCACCAGGTCAAAGCCCACCGTGTGCCGCAACTCACCGTGGCTGGCGGCGGCTTCGTCCAGGGCCGGGCTGGTTTCGGGGCCTTCGCCCTCGGCCTTGGCCTGCTGCTCGCTGGCGGTTTGGGCGGTGTTCATGTCCCGCGAGGCAGCCAGCAGGATTTCCCTGGCATGGTCGCGCAGCGCCACGCTGTTCATGGTCTCGGCTGCCGGGGTGATGGTCTCGGCAAACTGCTCCCATTCATCGACGATACGGTCAACATTGAGCACGATGAATTCAGATAGGCCCATGACCCCACATACCTTGCTGCAAGAGCGGTTGTAATGAAAAGTGACGCATCTTAACGTCAATTCCGTATTTTCAATACAACCGCCAATCCCCTGCAAACACGGGCTGTCAGAACAGAAAGTAGCGCTGTGCCATCGGCAGCACGTCGGCCGGTTCACACCACAGCAACACGCCGTCGGCCTTGACCTGATAGGTCTGCGGGTCGACCTCGATTTCAGGCAGGTAGCCGTTGTGGATCAGATCCTTTTTTTGCACATCACGGCAGCCCTTGACCACCGCGATCTGCTTTTGCAAACCCAGCGCTGCAGGCACACCCGCTTCAAAGGCGGCCTGGCTGATAAAGGTCAGGCAGGTGGCATGGCGCGAGCCGCCGTAGCTGGCGAACATCGGGCGATAGTGAACCGGCTGCGGCGTGGGGATCGAGGCGTTGGCATCGCCCATCAGGCTCGACGCAATGGCCCCGCCCTTGATAATCAGTGTCGGCTTGACGCCGAAGAACGCCGGGCGCCACAGCACCAGGTCAGCCCACTTGCCCACTTCCACCGAGCCCACTTCATGGCTTACGCCGTGGGTGATCGCCGGGTTGATGGTGTATTTGGCGATATAGCGCTTGGCGCGGAAGTTGTCGTTGCCCGGGGTGTCTTCGGGCAGCGGGCCGCGCTGTTTTTTCATCTTGTCGGCAGTTTGCCAGGTACGTGTGATCACTTCGCCGACGCGGCCCATGGCCTGGCTGTCGGAGCTGATCATGGAGAACGCGCCGAGGTCATGGAGGATGTCTTCGGCAGCGATGGTCTCGCGGCGGATGCGGCTTTCGGCGAAGGCCACGTCCTCGGCGATGCTCGGGTCGAGGTGATGGCAGACCATCAGCATGTCCAGGTGTTCGTCGATGGTGTTGCGGGTAAAGGGCCGGGTCGGGTTGGTGGAGCTGGGCAGCACGTTGGTCAGGCCGCAGGCCTTGATGATGTCCGGCGCATGCCCGCCACCGGCACCTTCGGTGTGATAGGTGTGGATGGTGCGGCCCTTGAAGGCGGCGAGGGTGGTTTCGACAAAGCCTGACTCGTTCAGGGTGTCGCTGTGGATCGCCACTTGCACGTCATACCGGTCAGCGACCGTCAGGCAGTTGTCGATGGATGCCGGGGTGGTGCCCCAGTCTTCGTGCAGCTTGAGGCCGATGGCCCCGGCTTCGACCTGCTCGATCAGCGGCTGCGGCAGGCTGGCGTTGCCCTTGCCGGTAAAGCCCATGTTCATCGGGAACGAATCGGCGGCCTGGAGCATGCGCGCCATGTGCCACGGCCCGGAGGTGCAGGTGGTGGCGTTGGTGCCGGTGGCCGGGCCGGTGCCGCCGCCGATCATGGTGGTCACGCCGCTGTTGAGCGCTTCTTCGATCTGCTGCGGGCAGATAAAGTGGATATGGGTGTCGATGCCGCCGGCAGTGAGGATCATGCCTTCGCCGGCGATCACTTCGGTACTGGCACCGATGGCGATGGTGACGTTGGGCTGGATATCCGGGTTGCCGGCCTTGCCGATGGCATGGATGCGGCCGTTCTTGAGGCCCACATCGGCCTTGACGATGCCCCAGTGATCGATGATCAGCGCGTTGGTGATCAGCGTATCCACCACCTCGGCGGCAAGCAGCTGGCTCTGGCCCATGCCGTCACGGATCACCTTACCGCCGCCGAACTTCACTTCTTCGCCATAAGTGGTGAAGTCTTGCTCGACTTCGATCCACAACTCGGTGTCGGCCAGGCGGATCTTGTCGCCGACGGTAGGGCCGAACATGTCGGCGTAGGCCTGACGGGAGATTTTCATCGTGCGTTCCTGAACATTGATTCGGATTTTGTGGGAGCGGGCTTGCTCGCGATGCGGGCGGCGCGGTTTGCCTGCATGACCGCGTAGATGCCATCGCGAGCAAGCCCGCTCCCACAGGGGATGGTGTATTTCAGGTCAATCCAGCTCGCCCATCACTCGCCCGGCAAAGCCGAACACCCGGCGCAATCCGGCCAGTTCCACCAGCTCTACTTCTCGGGTCTGCCCCGGCTCGAAGCGCACGGCGGTGCCGGCCGGGATGTTCAGGCGCATGCCGCGGCTGTCGCCACGGTCAAACATCAGGGCATCGTTGGTTTCGAAAAAGTGATAGTGCGAGCCGACCTGAATCGGCCGGTCACCTCGGTTCGATACGCTCAGGCTGAGGGTGCGGCGACCCACATTCAGCTCGATGTCGCCTGCTTCAATACGGTATTCGCCCGGAATCATTGCGGCTCACTCAAGGTTTTGAAGTAGATGGCAGTCGGGCTGTAATGGCCGTCGGGGCTTTGGCAGTAGTTGGGCAGCTCGCCCACGCGGGTATAGCCCAGGGCGCTGTAGAAGTTCTCGGCGGGGGAGCCGGCTTCAGTGTCCAGGTGCAGCAAGCCGCGCTTGAGTTCGCGAGCGCCCTGCTCCAGGGCATGGATCAACACCTGGCCCAGCCCGCGGCGACGCACTTCGTTGAGCACCAGCAGCTTTTGCACCTCGGCACGGTTCAGGCCGTTGGCCTTCTGGCACAGCGCCAGTTGCACGCTGGCCAGTACGCGCTGGTCTTCCACCAGTACCCAGAGCAGCAGGTTGCCTTGCTCCAGTTGCGCGTGAACGTCGTTGAAGTAACGGCTGGCCTGGGGCTGGTCCAGGTCGTTCATGAACCCCACCGAGGCGCCGTGCTCGACTGCGTCGAGCAGCAACACGATCAAGTCATCGCGGTATTGGGCAAAGCTCTGCGCGGTGACGCGTACTACCTGCTCGGCATTCATTGTCCGGGCTCCTTGGGCGGCAGGGCGCCGGGGTTGAGCATCAGTTGCATAAAGGTCAGGTCGAGCCAGCGGCCGAACTTGATCCCCACCTGCGGCATGCGCCCGCTGGTGACGAAACCCAGTTGTTTGTGCACATGGATCGACGCCGCATTGCCGCCTTCGATGGCGGCCACCATCACGTGTTTGCCGCAGGCCCGGGCGCGTTTGATCAACTCGGCCAGCAATTGTGGCCCAAGCTTTTTGCCGCGCTGCTCGGGGTGGATATACACCGAGTGCTCGACGGTATGGCGAAAGCCTTCGAACGGCCGCCAGTCGCCGAACGAGGCATAGCCCAGGGCGATATTGGCTTCGTCGACGATCACCAGGATCGGGTAGCCCTGGGCCTGGCGGGCGTCGAACCACTGTTGGCGGTTGGCCAGGTCGACGGTTTGTTCGTTCCAGATGGCCAGGGTGTTGAGCACCGCATCGTTGTAGATATCGCGAATCGCCGGCAAGTCCGCCGCGACTGCATCACGAATGACATAAGACATGCTCGGCCTCAGGCGATGGGTTGGTGGACGGTGACCAGTTTGGTGCCATCCGGGAAGGTGGCTTCGACCTGGATGTCGGGGATCATTTCCGGGATGCCTTCCATCACCTGGTCGCGGGTCAGCAGGGTGGTGCCGTAGTGCATCAGTTCGGCGACCGTGCGGCCATCGCGGGCGCCTTCGAGCAGCGCGGCGGAGATATAGGCGATGGTTTCCGGGTAGTTGAGAATTACACCGCGGGCCAACCGACGCTCGGCCAGCAGGCCGGCGGTGAAGATCAGCATCTTGTCTTTTTCGCGTGGGGTCAGGTCCATGGTCGGGTCCGTGTTCGGCAGTTAAAAATGAGTCGGGCCTTGGCCCTCACCCTAACCCTCTCCCAGAGGGAGAGGGGCTCTTCAGGTACTCCAGATACGTGGCGCCAATGCCTCGCGCCCCAGCAATGCCGGGCGCAGCAAACGCCATAAATCAATCAGCCAGCTGCGCGCCTGCAAGGCCTCGCCAGCCAGGCAGCGTGCAACCAGTAAACCCGGTAATTGAGTCAAATCCCCGCGCACCGGGTTGGCCAGCGAGCGGCAGCGCTCCAGTAGCTCGGCACTGATCTCACCTGTCACCAGCAGCGTGGCGAACACCGGGTTGCCGTCCAGGCCAATGGGCGAATCCAGCAGCCCGTCGTCCCCGACAATGCGCTGGCGCTCATGCCAGAGCAACTGGCCGTCGCGGCGGATATCCAGGCGTGACTGAAAGTGCCCGTGCTCAAACCGTTCGCCACTGGCCAGGCGCCCCAGCGCCACCATGTCCCAGTAAAACAGCCGCGCATCACCCTCAAGCGCGATGCGGGTGGTGAGTTCGGCCTGGGCCGCGCTGAACACGATGGTCTCCTGCGGCAGCCATTCCAGGGTCGCGCCGGCGGCCACGTTCAATTCGACTGTCTGGTAAGCCGGGCCTGCCGCGCGATACCACTTGGCCGCGCCAGGACTGGTCAGTTGCGCCCAGGCACCGGGGCCGACGCTGGCGCTGATGTTCAGCTGGTCGCCCCCGGCAATCCCCCCCGGCGGGTGGACAATGATGTGCTGGCACACCTCGGGGCCTTCGGCATACAAGTGCTTTTGCACCCGCAGCGGTCCGAGGTGGCGGCGCAGGGTCGGCCGCGTGCTGTCGCCGAAACGGCCATAGCCCAGCTCCAGCTCGGCGAGCCAGCTGGGGGTGAACAATGCGGTGTTGGCCGGCAGGTTCATAGGTAGGACTTTTCACCAAATAGAGACGCAGATTAAATCGTAACCAGCCCGCGTACACCTTCTGTTTGCATATTTTCACCACGGCCCTGCTGCACGATTTCGCCACGGGACATCACCAGGTACTGGTCGGCCAGTTCTTCGGCAAAGTCATAAAACTGCTCCACCAGCAAAATCGCCATATCGCCGCGGGCGGCGAGCATTTTGATCACCGCGCCAATCTCCTTGATCACCGAGGGCTGGATGCCTTCGGTGGGTTCGTCGAGGATCAGCAGGCGCGGGCGACTGGCCAGGGCGCGACCGATGGCCAGCTGTTGCTGCTGGCCGCCGGACAAATCGCCGCCGCGCCGATGCTTCATTTGCAGCAGCACCGGGAACAGCTCGTAGATAAATGCCGGCACCTCTTTGGCCTCGGCGCCGGGAAAGCGCGACAGCCCCATCAGCAGGTTTTCTTCCACCGTCAGACGTCCGAAAATCTCCCGGCCCTGGGGCACATAGGCGATCCCGGCATGTACCCGCTGGTGAGGCTTGAGCGCGGTGATGGGCTGGCCTTCCCACTGCACGCTGCCTTCCTTGATTGGCAGCAAACCCATCAGGCATTTGAGCAGCGTGGTCTTGCCCACGCCATTGCGGCCCAGCAGGCAGGTGACTTCGCCGACTTTGACCTCGAATGACAGGCCGCGCAGGATATGGCTGCCGCCGTAGTACTGATGCAGTTTTTCGACGTTAAGCATGTTCAGATTCTCCCCATGCCCCTGTGGGAGCGGGCTTGCCCGCGATGGCATCACCGCGGATTGACTGACAGATCGCATCGCCTGAATCGCGGGCAAGCCCGCTCCCACCCAAGGCAGGCTTTCAGCGACCCAGGTAGACCTCGATCACCCGTTCATCCGCCTGCACCTGCTCCAGCGAGCCTTCGGCCAATACGCTGCCCTGGTGCAGCACGGTGACGTGGTCGGCAATCGAGCCGACAAAGCCCATGTCGTGTTCCACCACCATCAACGAGTGCTTGCCCGCCAGGCGCTTGAACAGCTCGGCGGTGAATTCGGTTTCGGCGTCGGTCATGCCCGCCACCGGCTCGTCGAGCAACAGCAGTTGCGGGTCTTGCATCAGCAACATGCCGATTTCCAGAAACTGCTTCTGGCCGTGGGACAACAGCCCCGCAGGCCGATGCGCCGAGCCGCTGAGGCGGATGGTGTGCAGCACTTCACCGATGCGGTCCTTTTGCTCGCCGCTCAGTTTCGCGCGCAGGCTGGCCCATACCGACTTGTCGGTCTTTTGCGCCAGCTCCAGGTTCTCGAACACGCTCAGGGCCTCGAACACCGTGGGCTTCTGGAACTTGCGGCCAATCCCGGCCTGGGCGATCTGCACTTCGCTCATCTGGCGCAGGTCCAGGGTTTCGCCAAACCAGGCCTGGCCTTCAGTGGGCCGGGTCTTGCCGGTGATTACGTCCATCATGGTGGTCTTGCCCGCGCCATTGGGGCCGATGATGCAGCGCAGTTCACCGACGCCGATGTACAGGTTGAGGTTGTTCAGGGCCTTGAAGCCATCGAAGCTGACGCTGATGTCTTCCAGGGTCAGGATGGTGCCGTGGCGGGTGTTCAGGCCCGGCCCGGCGGCTTGCCCCAGGCCGATGGCGTCACGGCTGCTGCCAGCGTCCAGCACGGGTTCGAGCATGAATTCGGCGGTCGGTGTGATTCTCATTGTTCGCCCCTTTTCTTCAACAGGCCGATCACGCCTTTAGGCAGGTACAGGGTCACGACGATAAACAGTGCGCCCAGGAAGAACAGCCAGTATTCGGGGAAGGCCACGGTAAACCAGCTCTTCATGCCGTTGACCACGCCTGCGCCCAGCAGCGGGCCGATCAGGGTGCCGCGCCCGCCGAGGGCGACCCATACGGCGGCTTCGATGGAGTTGGTCGGCGACATTTCACCCGGGTTGATAATGCCCACCTGCGGCACATACAAGGCCCCGGCCAGCCCGCACAACACCGCGCTCAATACCCACACGAACAGCTTGAAACCGCGCGGGTCGTAGCCGCAGAACATCAGGCGGTTTTCTGCGTCGCGCAGCGCCGTCAGTACCCGGCCGAACTTGCTGCGCGCCAGCCGCCAGCCAAGGAACAGGCTGGCCACCAACAACAGCACGGTGGCGAAAAACAGCGCGGCGCGGGTGCCCGGTTCGGTGATACCAAAGCCCAGGATGCTGCGGAAATTGGTAAAGCCGTTGTTGCCGCCAAAGCCGGTTTCGTTGCGGAAGAACAGCAGCATTCCAGCGAAGGTCAGGGCCTGGGTCATGATCGAGAAATACACGCCCTTGATCCGCGAGCGAAAGGCGAAAAAGCCGAACACCAAAGCCAGCAGGCCGGGAGCCAATACCACCAGGCACATGGCCCACCAGAAATGCTCGGTGCCGACCCAGTACCACGGCAATTCAGTCCACGACAAAAAGGTCATAAAGGCTGGCAGTTCATCGCCCGAGGCCTGGCGCATCAGGTACATGCCCATCGCGTAACCGCCCAGGGCGAAGAACAGGCCGTGGCCGAGCGACAGCAGCCCGGCGTAACCCCAGACCAAATCCAGCGCCAGCGCGACAATGGCGTAGCAGAGGATCTTGCCCACCAGCGTCAGGGTGTAGGCCGAGACCTGTAACGGGCTGTCAGCGGGCAGCAGCGAGAGCAGTGGCAGGGCCAGCAACACCAGCAACACCAACGCACCTGCCAGCGTGGTAACAGTGGGCCCGGCCTTTTGTGCAGCAGTGACCATCAGAGGCTGATTCATCAGTCGATCACCCGTCCTTTAAGCGCGAAGAGCCCCTGCGGACGCTTCTGGATAAACAGAATGATCAGTCCCAGAATCAGGATTTTGCCCAGTACGGCACCGATCTGCGGTTCAAGAATCTTGTTGGCGATACCCAGGCCGAAGGCTGCATACACGGTGCCGGCCAATTGGCCGACGCCGCCCAGCACCACCACCAGAAACGAGTCGATGATGTAGCCCTGGCCCAGGTCCGGGCCGACGTTGCCGACCTGGCTCAGGGCCACGCCGCCGAGCCCGGCGATCCCCGAGCCGAGGCCAAAGGCGAGCATGTCTACACGCCCGGTGGGCACGCCGCAGCAGGCGGCCATGTTGCGGTTCTGGGTGACGGCACGCACGTTGAGGCCCAGGCGGGTCTTGTTCAGCAGCAGCCAGGTGAGCACCACCACGGCCAGGGCGAAGACGATGATCACCAGGCGGTTGTACGGCAGCACCAGGTTGGGCAGCACTAGCAGGCCGCCCGACAGCCAGGCCGGGTTGGCCACTTCGACGTTTTGCGCGCCGAACAACACACGCACCAGCTGGATCAGGATCAGGCTGATGCCCCAGGTGGCGAGCAGGGTTTCCAGCGGGCGGCCGTAGAGGTGGCGAATGATGGTGCGCTCCAGCAGCATGCCCACGGCTGCGGTAACGAAGAACGCCACCGGCAGGGCCAGCAGCGGGTAGAACTCGATGGCGCCGGGGGCGAAGCGCTGGAACAGCAACTGCACGCAATAGGTGGAATAGGCGCCGAGCATCAGCATCTCGCCGTGGGCCATATTGATCACGCCCAGCAGGCCGAAGGTGATGGCCAGGCCCAGGGCTGCCAGCAGCAGGATCGAACCCAGGGACAAACCACTGAACGCCTGCCCCAGCAAATCGCCGATCAGCAGTTTGCGTTTGACTTGCGCCAGGCTGGTTTCGGCGGCGGTGCGCACCCCGGCATCGGCTTCGACCCCCGGTTGCAGCAGGTTTTCGAGGCGGGTACGGGCCAGCGGCTCGCCAGTTTCACCCAGCAGGCGCACGGCTGCCAAACGCACGGCCGGATCGGGGTCGACCAGTTGCAGATTGGCCAGCGCCAGGCTCAGGGCGCTGTGTACATCGCTGTCGGTTTCGTCGACCAGTTGCCGATCGAGGAAGTGGAGTTGCGCCGGTTTGGCGGATTTTTGCAGTTGCTGCGCGGCGCTTAAGCGCAGTTTGGGATCGCTGGCGAGCAACTGATGGCTGGCCAGCGCCGTGTCGATCAGGCCGCGCAGGCGGTTGTTCAGGCGCAGGGTTTTAACCTGACCGTCTACTGTGACCTGGCCCTGTTGCAGGCTGTTGAGCAGCTCTACGCGGGCGGGAACCGGTTGGGCCGCCCAGCTTTCCAGCAGTTGGGCCTGCTGTGAGTTGTTGGCGGCGGCGAAGTCGCTGGCGTCATCGGCGAAGACGGCCAATGGCAGCAACATCAGGCAGCTGAGGATAAGACGGTAAAGGGCAGTGGGCATAATCATGGCCTTGCACAGATAGAAGCAATTCAACACACCTGTGGGAGCGGGCTTGCTCGCGATTCAGGCAACGCGGTCTTTCAGTGAAACCGTGTTGATTGCATCGCGAGCAAGCCCGCACCCACAAAAGCACAATGATGCGTCAGGCTTTAGTTACTCTTCACCGCGTAATCGGGCTTCTTGTCGTTACCCGGGATATAAGGGCTCCACGGCTGGGCGCGGATCGGCCCTTCGGTCTGCCACACCACGTTGAACTGCCCGTCGGGCTGGATCTCGCCGATCATCACCGGCTTGTGCAGGTGGTGGTTGGTCTTGTCCATCGTCAGGGTGTAGCCCGACGGTGCAGCAAAGGTCTGGCCAGCCAGGGCTTCGCGCACCTTGTCGACATCGGTGGACTTGGCTTTTTCCGCCGCCTGCGCCCACATGTGAATGCCTACATAGGTGGCCTCCATCGGGTCGTTGGTCACGGCCTTGTCGGCGCCCGGCAGGTTGTGGGCCTTGGCGTAGGCTTTCCAGTCGGCGACAAATTTGGCATTGACCGGGTTTTCCACCGACTGGAAGTAGTTCCACGCCGCCAGGTTGCCCACCAGCGGTTTGGTGTCAATGCCGCGCAGTTCTTCCTCACCCACCGAGAATGCGATGACCGGCACGTCGGTCGCTTTCAGGCCCTGGTTGGCCAGTTCTTTATAGAAGGGCACATTGGAGTCGCCGTTGACCGTGGAGATCACCGCCGTCTTGCCGCCGGCCGAGAACTTTTTGATATTGGCCACGATGGTCTGGTAATCGCTGTGACCAAACGGGGTGTAGACCTCTTCGATGTCCTTGTCGGCGACACCCTTGGAATGCAGGAAGGCCCGCAGGATCTTGTTGGTGGTGCGCGGGTACACGTAATCAGTGCCCAGCAGCACAAAGCGTTTGGCGCTGCCGCCATCTTCGCTCATCAGGTATTCCACCGCCGGGATTGCCTGCTGGTTGGGGGCGGCGCCGGTGTAGAAAACATTGGGCGACATCTCTTCACCTTCGTATTGCACCGGGTAGAACAGCAAGCCGTTGAGTTCTTCAAACACCGGCAATACCGACTTGCGCGACACCGAGGTCCAGCAGCCAAACACCACGGCCACTTTGTCCTGGGTCAGCAACTGCCGGCCTTTTTCGGCAAACAGCGGCCAGTTGGACGCCGGGTCGACCACCACCGCTTCAAGCATCTTGCCGTTGACGCCGCCCTTGGCATTGATCTCGTCGATGGTCATCAGCGCCATGTCTTTGAGCGAGGTCTCGGAAATGGCCATCGTCCCGGACAGCGAATGCAGAATCCCCACCTTGATGGTCTCGGCGGCTTGTACCGTCCAGGTCATACCCATTGCGGCAATAGAGGCAGAGAGGGTGAAAGCCTTGAGCAAGCTACGACGCTTCATGGTGCGATCTCCGGGAACTTGATTTTTATCAGGGGTAGATACGAACGATGAAGGGGCTTTTGCAAAGCCTGTGCCGACAATACGCAACAGCTCTGTGTCGTGGCTTTGCGCGAAAAACTGGCGTTTTGATGCCCCAGTTTGGGGCTGCAGATGCCAGAAAGGTGCGTTGTGCGCTCCGCCGTGGTGCCGGGTACCTGCAAGCAGAAAGTATTTAAATACCGCAGCAGGCAGCGGGATCCGGGCAAGGATGCAGGCAGGCCGTGTACCGGCCATTCCTTTTAGCCGAACGAGACCAACGCCCATGCAACAGCCACATGCCACCCAGCAAGGCTGGGCCCCGCCCAATGTGTTCGTTGAATTGCCCACCCTGAGCCCGGCGTTTTTAAGCGCGGACGATGCGGCGCGCTTTGCCCATGAGCTGATTGGCGACCACCGTGATGTGCAATACGGCGGGGCAATATTGAAAAACAATCTGGAGCAGTTTTTTGCCACGCGCCCGGTGACGGGGCATGGCGCGCTCTTCAGGCCCGAGCGGGTCATGTCGACCAATCAGTCCGGCACGTTCAAGCACCCGCCGGGCTACACCTGCGTTGCCTTTTATCACTCCCATGCCGATATCTATGAGCAGGTCCAGACCCTCTACGAAGGCTGGCCGAGCGAAAGCCTGTTTGCCCGGGTCAACCTGTTTTCACCGATCGATATCTACACCATGCTGCGTATGCAGCCATTTGTGGCGGTCAGCTATTTGTCGGGGCTCAATGGTTCGCTGATTAAATACGAGTGCAGTGGCTCGGCTGAGGAAAAACGCATCACCCAGTTGCTGGGCGAAGCCAGGGAGTTGTCGGTGGAGGCGATCGACTCCCTGGGCAAGGCTGCGCTGATCCTGATAAAGCTCGGCACCCTCAGCGTGATCCAGTCCAGTGAGTGCTGGGACAAAAAGGTCGGCGTGCTGGATGGCTCGTTTACCCCCTCGACGCCCCAGAGCCTGCTGGATATCGAACGCGTGATTATCCAGCGCCCGGCCTTCGGACCGATTGTTAGCACTGAGGCGCTGGCCCTTCAATTCGTGCGCAGCCGCACCGATCAGACGCCCGACGAGCATTACGGGGTGATCCTCAGGCACAACGAACGCGACGAGTTCGTGGTGTCCGAACCGATCACCACGCACATGGATTTCTCCCTGAACCGGGTGTTTCTCAAGTCCCGGGAAGGGGTGCCGGTGCTGCTGCCGGGCTATCAGCTGCATGCCTTGTATGGCTGTGATGGCGAATACCGTGACCCCACGCTGATCCCGGCCGAGCAGGCCTCGCTGTACAAGAATGTGCTGCACCCGCAATCCCTGGAGAACGGCATCGTGGTCGCCCAGCTGCTGGGCAGACCGGCGCAGCGCCAGGCGTTACCCCTGTTTATCGCGACCCGTGATGGCGCGATGCTCAAGTATGTGTCCCGTTACTCGGCCGATGAAAAGACCCTGTTTGCCAAGTTGTCCGAAGCCGAAGGCGGGGGCATGGAGCTGATCCGCAACGTGCTGGCCGATGTTGAACCGACGCTGTCGTTTATTCATCTGCTGGCCCACTGCGGTGACTTGAGTGTGGTGCATAGCAGTGAACTGTGGAGCCAGGTCGGGCGGGTGCAAACAGACTGGCAGCCGTATCGGGGGTTTGTGCGGCGCAACCTGGGCCCGACATTTGTCACCGCCGACGATGCCGCACGCCATGCCCACGAACTGATCGCCGGGCGTGTCGATGCGGTCTATGGCGGGCTGATCTACCAGGACCTGAATCACAGGTTTTTCGCCACCGAACCGCTGGCCGTTCGCACCGAGATCTTTCATCCGCAGCGGGTTATCCCTCCTGAGCTGACGAACCTGGCCCCGCCCGGGGCCAGTGTGGTGGCGGCGTATCAGAGCCATCGGGTGCAGCCGCTGCAACTGTGGCGCCCAGCGAGCGAGGAACAGTTGATCCGCAATGTGTTTGAGCCCCACGAGCTGTACATGGCCATTCAGGACCGGGTCGACATTGCTTCGCGCTACCTCTCCACCCGGGATGGCGCATTGCTCAAGCTCACCCCCCGGGGTTCGGCAGAAGCACAGGCGTTTATGGCCAGCCTGGCACCGCCGGTCGAGCACCCCGAGCAAGTGCGCAAAAACACCCTGCAAATGCAGCTGCGCGCCAATGCCCTGATGCCCAGCGAGTATGTTGCCCGGATCAGCAAGGCGTGCGATCTGCATGTGGTGGTGGGCAGCGTGCTGTGGGGCAACCCGGGGCAAGTGACGCCCAAGTGGAAGCCCTGCGAAGTGCGCGCCGGGATTTATGAGGTCAAGGTGCAGCCGCCATTGAGCCCGATTTTTGCCCAGGCCCAGGACGCCATGCGTTATGCCCACGAGCGTATGGGCGAGCGTAAATACCGTCAGTTCGGTGTCATCCTGAAAAAAACCGACCGTGATGAATTTGTCGTCACCCACCCGGTTGTTGCCGGGCGAGTGGGCATTCAACTGGGGCGTATTTTCCCTCATTCCTTTGCCCGGCAGGGGTACAGCCTGCCTCGGGGGTTCAGGTTCCACGCGGTGTATATTGCCGCGCCCAGTGTGGCGAAAGATCAGGTGCCCGGTTCCGTCTACGCTGACTTCATCGCCCCAGTGGACCTGTCCCAGAGTGCGGTGCTGATGAGTACGGTGCGCGACCACATCCCGGGAACGTCGGTATACCCGCCGCTGTTTATCTCGACCCGCGACGGCGCCCTGTTGAGCTATCGCACCTTGAGCCTGGGCAAGCTGCTGGATCTGGAGGGGCCGTTTTCGTCCCAGAGTTCGATGCTCATCGGGCTGCTCAACGGCAAGATCAGCGCCACCGAATATGTGCGGCATATTGCTGGCAGTGGCCAGCTGGAGGTGGTGCTCAAGAGCAGTACCTGGGCGACCTTGGGGCGGGTGACCGAACAGTGGCGGCCACAAGCCATTGATGCGCAACCCGGGGCGCCTTTGCCCAACGTGGTGGCCCTGGGGCCGGAGTTCGTGCATATCGACGATGCGGCGCTGTATTTCCATCGCCGGCTGGCCCGGCCGCATGTGGCCGAGACCCTGGGGGTGATTTTCCGTCGCGACTATTACGGCCGTTTTGTGGCTCAGGAGCCGCTGACCAATGGGGTGTACGCCACGGCCCAGGAGCAGGTGCTGATAAACCCTGACCTTGAGCACAGCAGCGGCCGCATGCGGCCTCAGCCTGTGCTGGCGCCCCAGAGCACAGCGTGGGGCCTGTGTTTTGCCCATCGCCCCGAGCCCCCGGTTCTGGTTCGCTCACGCATTGGCCAATGGATCGACCATAGCTTCTGGCCAATGGACATTTGCTATGTCACCCAGGGCCTTGTCGGTTTGGGCTTTGCGCTGAACATTGCCTACCTGAGCGGCAATGACGGTGCGTTGCTCAAATATGTGCGCGGCTCGAGCCGGGAGCTGGGTGTGTTGTGCCAGGCCCTGGGCGGGGCCGACTACGACGAAGTGCGGCGTTTGAACCGGCAATGGATCGACAGCGGGCTTGACAACGAAAGCGAACACACTGCCAGGTTGCTCAAGGCCGGTGAGCTGGTGGTGGTGTACACCAGCGGCAACTGGCCACGCACCGGGTGGGTGACGGCTGACTGGAAAAGCCAGCAGCCCGTTACGCGGATGCCGGTTTTGCCGTGGGCACCTTCACCTGCAACGCGGGACCGGGATGAGCTTTAGCCGACCCATAGCGGTGCCCGTCAGGATCAGCGCTTGCGCATCAGGCCGATAAAGAACAACCCGCCGATCGCCGCCGTGGCCACGCCGATGGGCAGATCTTCGGGGGCAATCAGGGTGCGGGCCGCCACATCGACCCACACCAGAAATACACTGCCCAGCAGCGCCGACACCGGCAACAAACGCCGGTGTTCGGCGCCCACCAAGCGCCGCGCAATGTGCGGGATCATCAGGCCGACAAAGCCGATCGAACCGCTGATGGCCACCAGCACGCCGGTCATCAGCGAGGCGATCAAAAACACCCGCAAGCGCACGTTGCGTGCATTCAAACCCAAGGTCACGGCAGTCTGCTCGCCGGCCATCAGGGCGTTCAGCGGGCGGGCCATGCCCAGCAGCAGCACCAGCCCCAGCAGCACGCTGGCGCTGGGGATGGCCAGCAGTTCCCAGCGTGCCAGCCCCAGGCCGCCGAGCATCCAGAACAACACGGCAGAGCTGGCACGGTGGTCGCCCAGAAACAGCAGGGTATTGGCCACGGCCATCATCACAAATGACACGGCAACCCCGCATAACAGCAGGCGGTCGCTGTCGAGGCGACCGTGGCGGCTGGCGATGGCCAGCACCAGGATCATGCTCAGCAGCGCGCCGATAAAGGCGGCGATGGGCAGGGTCAGCAGGCCGACGATTTCACCCACATGCAGCACCACAATCACTGCGCCCAGGGTGGCGCCGCTGGTCACGCCCAGCAGGTGCGGGTCGGCCAGGGGGTTGCGCGTCACCGCTTGCAGCACCGCGCCGATCAACGCCAGCCCGGCGCCCACCAGCGCGCCGAGCAACATGCGTGGCACGCGGATCAGCCACACGATATGTTCCTGGCCCGCGCTCCAGTTCACCTCACCAACACCCAACAGCTTGTTGAGCAAAATGTGCCACACCACGTCCACCGGCACCCGCGCCGGGCCAAAACCCAGCGACACCACGCACGACACCAGCAGCAGCGCGCCCAGGGCAATCAGCAACAAGGCGTAGCGGCGAGCGATCATTGTGGGTGGAAGCCTTTGGCCAGGGTTTCGATGGCGAGCACGTTGTCGATGCCCGGGGTGGCTTGCACATAGGGGATAACGATAAAGCGCTGGTTACGGATGGCGTCTACCGATTGCAAGGCCGGGCTGGTTTGTAGAAAGTGCTGTTTTTGCTCGGCGCTCACTTCGCTGTAGTCGACGATCACGATCACTTCGGGGTTGCGCTCGACCACGGTTTCCCAGTTGATGCGCGTCCAGCTGGCGTCGATATCGCTGAGGATGTCGTTGCCGCCGGCAGCTTCGATCAGGGCATGGGGGATGCCCAGCTTGCCCGAGGTCATGGCCCGGTCTTCGCCGCTGTCGTACAGGAATACCCGGGGCTTGGCGGCGGGCAGGGTCTTTTGTACGTCGGCAATTTTTGCCTGCATTTGTGCGATCAGCGCATTGGCGCGGTCCTGCACGTCGAAGATCTTGCCCAGGTTGCGCAGGTCGTTGTAGGTGTCTTCCATGCTGGCGGGCGGGCGCTTCATGACAAATGCGCAGGACTCGGTCAGCTCATACACATTGATGCCCAGCGGCGTCAGGGTTTGCGGTGTGAGGTCACCGCCCACGCGCATGCCGTAATCCCAGCCGGCGAAGAAGAAGTCGACATTGGCGTTGAGCAGGGTTTCCACCGACGGGTACTTGCTTGCCAGCTCCGGCAGACCGTCGAGGATAACTTTCATCTGCGGGGTCACGGCCTTCCAGCCACTGATCCCGCTGTAGCCGGCCATATGGGGTTTGAGCCCAAGGGCGAGCATCATCTGGGTCATGTTGATGTCATGGCTGACCGCGTGTTTGGGGGCTTCGTTGAAGGTCACCTCACGGTTGCAGCTCTTGATGGTCAACGGGTAATGGGTGCTCTCGGCAAAGGCCAGGGGCGAGGCGAGCACGGCGCACAGGCCGAGGGCAAAACGGATCAGGTTCATGCTTGGGTTATCCAGGTAATGCGCGGGTAGCCGGACAGCGGATGGTCGTCGATCAGGGCCGCCACACCAAACACATCGCGCAGCAATTCGACGGTCAGCACCTCGCGGGGCGTGCCGCTGGCGATGATCTTGCCGTGGTCGATCACATACAGGCGGTCGCAAAAGGCGGCAGCCAGGTTGAGGTCGTGGATGCTGGCCAGGGTGCCGATTTTCAGGCGCTTGACCAGTTGCAGCAGCTCCAGCTGATAACGCGGGTCGAGGTGGTTGGTCGGCTCGTCGAGGATCAGCAGTTCGGGCTGCTGGGTCAGGGCGCGGGCCAGGATCACCCGTTGTTTTTCACCCCCCGAGAGGGTGGCGAAAGCGTGATCTTCAAAGCCCTGTAGGCCGACGGATTCGAGGGCGTTTTTCGCCAGTTGGCGATCGGCGTCGGTGTCGCCGTCGAACAGGCCCTTGTGCGGCGTGCGACCCATGGCGACCACTTCGTCCACGGTCAGGCCGAAGGTGTCGGGGAATTCTTGCAACACCACGGCGATGCGTTGCGCGCACCAGCGGGGCGATTGCTGCCAGAGGTTGTGCGGGCCGAGGTGAACCTGGCCGGCCTCGGGCTTGCTGAAACGGTAGGCACAACGCAGCAGGCTGGTCTTGCCGCTGCCGTTGGGGCCGATCAGCCCCACGAACTCACCCGCCGCGACATGCAGGTTGGCATCACGCAGCTGGAACTGGTGATGGCAATGGCCGTGGCCCAAAGGGGTCCAGGCGAGCTGGGTGAGGGTGAGGCGGGTCATAAAATCCGGTGCATTTCCAGTGTGTGGGAGCGGGCTTGCTCGCGATGACATCGCCGCAGTCTGCCTGACAGACCGCGCCGCCTGCATCGCGAGCAAGCCCGCTCCCACAGGGTTAGAAGGTGTAATCAGCCGTCACGAAAAACGAACGCGGTTCGCCCATGATCCATTGCTGGCCGCCATTGTATTGGGTTACGGCGTACTGGCGGTCGAACAAATTGTTCAAACGCAAACCCAGGGTGGTTTTGGGCAACGCTTTCCAGCTCACAGTGGCGTCGACCACGGTGTAGCTTGGCAGTTCGACGTTGTTGGCCGTGTCGGCATACCGCGAGTCGACATAGCGCACGCCGGCACCGGCACTTACATCATCGGTGATGGCCTTGCTCAACCACAGGTTGGCGGTGCGGCGCGGTACGTCGGTGGGGCGGTTGCCTTTGCGCGAGACGCCTTCGTCGTCGAATTTGTCGTACTGCGCGCGCACCACCGAGGCGTTGGCCTGCAACGTCCAGCGCTGCGGCAGTTGCAGGTCGAGGCTGGCTTCCAGCCCGCTGGAGGACTGCTCGCCCACTTGCAACGTGTTGGTCGGGTTGTTCGGGTCGGCGGTCAGCAGGTCTTTTTTGACGATGTGATACGCCGCCAGCGTCCATTCACCGCGCTGGTCCCAGAACATCTGCTTGAAGCCGATTTCGGTCTGCCGTGCATGGGCCAGCTCGAAATTTTGCTGCTTCTCGCTCAGGCTGATCAAGCCTCCCACGCCATCCACGCTGGTGGCTTGCTGGGCATAAATCGACATGTCCGGGGTCAGCTCATAGACCAGCCCGACTTTCCAGCTGTTGGCCGACAGGCTGCGGTCGCTGCGGGTAGCGTCACCATTGGCGGCAAAGTCATCGCGGTCCAGGTGCACGATATCGCGGCGCACACCGGTGACCAGCGACAGTTGATCGCTCAGCTCGGTGCGGTTTTCAGCGAACAGCGAAACCTGTTGCGTGGTGGTGGTGTATTGATCGCGGTACGGCGAATTGCTTTCGAATTCGCCGCGATCCGGGTGGTACAGGTCGATGGGTTGACCGTTTTCATTCACGTCTTTATATGGCGAGTTGCTGTGCAGGTTGAAGTGGATGCGGTTGTAATCCGCGCCCACCAGCGTTCTGCTTTTAAGGCCGAACAGGTCGTGGTTGAGGGTGAAGGTCTGGCGGTCGCCAACCTGTTCCTGTTCGTGCTTGATGCTGTAGTAACCGCTACGCAGCAAGGTCTGCTGGCTTTCATTCCAGGCGTGGTTTTCGGCGTTCTGCCAACGACGCTGGGCCTTGAGGTAATACAGCTCGTTGTTGGCGCTCAGGTTGTCGTTGATCTGCCATTCAGTGTTCAGGCGCGTCCACTGATCGTTGTAATGCAGTTTGGCATCACGCACGTTGTAGTTTTTGTCGCGCAGGCTCTCGTGATACCGGCCATTGATCAGCGGTACGCCGAAGTCATTTTGCGGCTGCTGGTCGCCATAGTCGTGGCTGAGGGTGAACGCCAGGTCGTCGCTGGCTTGCCAGCGCAGGGCGGCGCTGACAAAGGTGTTTTCGGAGTCGCCGTGGTCGATCCAGCCGTTGCTCTGGACGTGGTTGATGTTCAAGCGGTAGCTCAGGGTGTCGGTCAGCGAGCCGCCGCTGTCCAGCGCCTGCTGGCGCGTATCGTAGGAGCCGTAGCCCACCCGCAGGTGGTTTTCGATGGCGCCGGTAAAGGGCTTTTTCGGGATCACGTTGATCACCGCGCCAGTGGCGCCTTCGCCATACAGCACCGAGGCCGGGCCGCGCAGTACGTCGATGCGCTCCACCGACCAGTCGTCCACCGGGAAAGTCACGGTGCCTGCGCCGCTGTATATGCGCACGCCGTCATAGAGCTGCATCACCGAACCTTCGCCAACAAAGCCCCGAGCCGAGTAGGCCGAGCCGCCGTTGCCCGGCGTGCCGGTGTTGCTGATGCCGGTGGTGCGGGTTACGGCGTCCTGCACGCTGCGGTCGCCCCGGGCGCGGATTTGCGCGCCGGTCAGGCTTTCAACGCTGGCCGGGGTTTCGAGGCTGTTGAGGTTCAGGCGTGAGCCGGCGCTGGTGGCGGTCTTGAGGTCGATGCTTTCGATTTCGACTTCAGGGGCGGTAATGCTCGCGGCTGGCAACATCAGGGAAGGTGCGGTGTCATCGGCCTGGGCGCTATTGATCGCCAGCAGGCAGAGGCTGGACAAAAGGTACTTGTTCATCGGGGCAGTGAGTCGCTTATTTCAGAGGGTGTCCCCGCTGCCTCCTGGCGGCGGGTGATGGAGCTTAACTTGTTTTGTTATACAGTAACATTGATTTCGGGCGTGTTACTGGCGTGCCATTATAGCCAAGGCTCTAGAATGCGCCTCTCGGATGCCTAATGCCGATCATGAGAACCGCTCATGTGGCCGCAGTTTACGGATCATCAACAGTAACCGGTCCAGCCCCCACACAACGATCAACGAGGCGCCCACCAGTGGAAACGCGAGGGCCAGGGCGAGCATGATGGCAACCCCGGTTTTCCAGGTCGGCAGGTCGTGACGCAGCGGCGGCACCCCCAAACCACCTTGCGGGCGACGCTTCCACCAGATCACCAGGCCGCTTACGGAACTGAGCAGGATCATCAGGCACACCAGCAGCATTACGATCTGGTTGAGGGTGCCGAACAGTTTGCCTTCGTGCAGCATCACACCCATTTCAGTGGCGCGGGCGACGTTGCCGTAATGCTGCCAGCGCACGTCGGCCAGCACCGTGCCGGTGTATTGATCGACATGCAGGGTGGCGTCGTTGCGCGGGTCGTCGGCGAATACGGCAATGGTGAATACGCCGCTGGCGGTGGTCGGCAGGGTGATGCTGTAGCCGGGTTCGACCTGGCGCGCGGTGGCGGTGTCGACCACGGTTTGCAGGGTGATACCGGGGGCTGCGGGGCCTGAACTGTGGGCGGCGTGGGCCATATGTTCAGCGTGGGCGCCGGAGACCGGAATCGGCGTGTTTTCCATTGCCCAGGGCACAGTCTGGCGGGTGGCGGTGTTGAGGCTACGGGCCTCGATATCGGACTTGGGTACGTCGTTCCACATGGCCACCGGGAAGCGGTTCCACAGGTCGGCGTATTGCTTGCCCCAAAAACCGGTCCAGGTCATGCCGCTGATCAGCATAAACAGCAGCAAGGCTGCGCCCCAGAATCCGGTGACAACATGAAGGTCACGCCACAAGACGCGCCCGCGCCGGTTCAGGCGCGGCCATAAGATCCCGGCCGCCGACTGCCCGCGCGGCCACCACAGGAACAGGCCGGACACCACCAGCACCACGCCCCAGCCGGCGGCCAGTTCCACCAGCCGGTCACCGAGGGTGCCGATCATCAGCTCGCCGTGCAGGGCGCGGGCCACGGCTTGCAGGTTGAGCTTGGCATCCTGCTCGCCCAGTACCTGGCCGGTGTAGGGGTTGATAAATACATTGAGCTCGCGCCCGGCGTTATTGATCAGGAACTGGCCGCTGCGTTCGCGGTTGATCGGCGGCAGGTACTGGCTGATATGGCCCTGTGGATAAGTGGCCTGCACGCGGCTCAGTTGCTCGTCGGCGCTGAGGCCGTGATGGGCCGGGGTGACAGTGAGCAGGTGGTCGTAGAGCAGGGGGTCGAGCTGGGGCTTGAACAGGTAGATGATCCCGGTCAGGGCCAGCAGGATCATGAACGGGGCGACAAACAGCCCGGCGTAGAAATGCCAGCGCCAGGCCAGGTTGTAGAAAGACGGTGTTGGTCGGCTCATGTGAGCGGCTCCGCAAGGTAGCAAGGTTTAGTATTTGTTGTTTTGAGTGGGAGCGGGCTTGCTCGCGATGCAGGCAGCGCGGTCTGTCTGGCCGAGCGCGCTGATGCAATCGCGAGCAAGCCCGCTCCCACAGGGGGCGACTGGTGTCAGAAGCTCACATCCACCTTGGTCCACAGCGTGCGGCCCGGTTCATTGATGGCGCGCGGGTCGTTGGCCGGGTAGCCGTAACCGGCGTTGCCCGCCATGTTCAGGTGCTCGCTGTAGTTTTTGTCCAGCAGGTTGTCGACCCCGGCGCTGACCTTGAGGTTTTTGTTGATGCGGTACGCACCGTTCAACGAGAACACGCCAAAGCCGGCACTTTTGTCGAAGTCCTTGCCCACCACGTTGCCCGCGTTGCGGTCGATGCGGTCCTGGCGCGCCACGATGCGCCACAGGGCGCCGGCACTCCAGTCGTCTTGGCTGTAGGTCAGGCCCAGGCGGGTGTCCAGCGGTGGCATTTGCGGCAAGGCTTTACCGTCGCTGGTGTTCTTGCCCCAGGCGTAGGCCAGGGTGGCGTCGGCTTTCCAGTTGGAGGTCAACAGGTATGCCGCGCCCAGCTCGCCGCCCATGACCCGGGCGTTGATGTTTTGCGCTTGTGATGAACCTTTGGCGTAATCGAAGAGGATGTAGTCGCGGATCTCGCCGGCGTACACCGAGGCCCAGGCCTCCAGAGTGTCGGTTTTGTACTGCAGGCCCGCGTCCAGCTGGGTGGTTTTCTCCGGTTTGATGGCATCGAACGCATTCACCGAACCGGCCGGGCCGGAACTCGGCGAGAAAAGCTCCCAGTAATCCGGGAAACGCTGGCTGTGGCCCAGGCCTGCGTACACCGTGGTCGGGCTGTCGTTCAGGTCATGCTCGTAACGTACGAAACCGCTGGGCAGGGTGTCGGCGCGGGTCTTGTCCAGGGTCGGGTTGGGCCGGCTCATCATCCCCGAGCCAAGCCGGGCGCGGTAATCCTTGGCGGATGCGCGGTCAACACGGGCACCGGTAATCAGCCGGTCACGCTCGGCGGCGTACCAGGTCAGCTCGCCAAAGGCACCGTAGTTGTGGAAGTCGGCGTCCTTGCTCCAGTTCTGGTCTTTGTAGGTATCGATGCCCATGCCCATGCGTTTGCGGTGTTCGTTGGTCTGGGCATCGATGCCGCTGATCAACTGGTAGTCGGCCCAGCGCCAGGTGGCCTTGATCCGTGCGCCGAGGGTGCGGCGGTCGACGTTGGACGCCATCGGCCCGGCCATCATGCCGGTGCCCGACGGGGTACGCAGGGTGTAGTTGTCCATTACATGGTCGGCGTAGTTGTAGTAGACCTGGGCTTCGATTTTGTCGAGAACATCGCCGATGTTGGACTTTTCAAAGCGCAGGCCCAGGCTTTCGCGCTTGTACTGGCTGCCGTCCATACCGCGCCCGGCCGAGCGCGCTTCGCCGTCGCCCTTGCCGGCGGTGAGTTCCAGCAGGGTGTCGGCGTCCGGGGTCCAGCCCAGGGCGATGTCGCCGTTCCATTTGTCGTAGCGCGAAGGCACGGTGTCGCCGTTGCCGTCCTTGTAGTCATCGGCATGGGCGGTGTTGCCGATGACCCGCACATAGCCCAGCGGGCCACCGGCGGCGGCATCGATGGTCTTGTCGAATCGGCCATTGGAACCCGCCAACAGGCTGGCGTTGACCCGCGTGCCCAGCTCGCCGAAGTGCTCGGGTTCGCGCTCGAAGAGGATGGTGCCCGCCGAGGCGCCCGGGCCCCAGAGCACGGTTTGCGGGCCTTTGATCACGGTGAGCTTGTCGTAGGTTTCCGGCGAGATATAGGAGGTGGGTGCGTCCATGCGCCCGGGGCAGGCGCCGAGCATTTCGCCGCCGTTGGTGAGGATGTTCAGGCGCGAGCCGAACATGCCACGCAACACCGGGTCGCCATTGGTGCCGCCGTTGCGGATCAGGGCGAAGCCGGGGATGGTCTTGAGGTAGTCGCCGCCGTCACTGGCGGGCACGGGCTGGCGTGGGTCCTTGGGGTTGGTGACAACGGTCAGCGGTGAGCTGGGGGCGATGGCGGTGATCACCAGCGGGCTCAGTTCATTGCTGTGCCCGGCTTGTTCGTCGGCCACGGCGGTGGACGCCAGGACGGCGCAGCACAGGGTGCTGAGGGCAAAAGGTAAACGGGAGGCAGCGGTAAAGCGGGACATAAGCATTCCAATATTCAGGCGAATACAACGCGGCCACGCACCTGCGGCTGTCTAAAGCAGCGCATGCAGGTTGGCCAGGTGATGTGTTGTGTCGGTGCTTAAAGGAACGCGGGGGGCGCGCGCGAGCGCGCGCCGGGGAAGACCGGTTGCCGGGCGTGGCCCAGGCGGGGGTTGGCGGCCAGGTAACTGTTGAGTTTAGGCGCGCCGTAAAGGGTCAGGTTCGGGGTGCCGGGCAGCGCCGGGCAACTGAACAGTAGGGTGCAGTAGCCGCACTTTTCCCAGATGGCATGATGGTCGCTGGCGGGTTGTTCATGACCCGCGTGCGCCGGCATGTCCATGCCCATCTCCATCGACATGGGCATTGGCATTGGCATGGAGGCGTGATGGTTCATCGGCATCGCCTGGGAAATCAGCGGGCCGATAAAGATCATCAACATGGCAAACAGGCTCAGCCAACTGCCGCGAATGTGCGACATGGAGTGCCTGGCGCGTGGTGCGCGCACGGGGTTCAGCAACCTTGGCCGTTAGTGGGCGTGCATGTGTTCCATGCTGTCTTCAGGTGCGTGCTTCTGCACATTGACCTCAACCGGCACGGCGCCGGCTTTTTCAAAATGCAGGGTCAGCGGGAATTGCTTGCCGTCCTGCAGCAGGCTGCGGTCCTTGAGGCCGAACATCATCACGTGGTACGCCATCGGCGCAAAGGTGACGGTGTCACCGGGTGGCACTTCGACGTTGGCCACGGGCAGCATCTTCATCAAGTCGCCTTCCATGATGTGCTGGTGCAACTCGGCCTTATCGGCAATCGGCGTGTCGACACTGACCAGGCGATCGGCCGTGTTGCCGGTGTTGTGAATGATGAAATACGCGGCCACGGTGGGCGCATTGGGCGGCAGTTCCTGGGACCACGGGTGGGCGATTTCGAGGTCGCCGCTTTTGTATTCGTGGGCGTTGGCAAAACAGGCAGGCAGCAACACAGCCGCCGCAATCACGACGTGCTTGAACAGGGAAAGGTTCAACATGGCAATTCTCCGGAACGATTCAAAACGCAAAGGGGTTGCGAGGAAGAATCAGACCAGGGGCGATGCGCGGGGGTTGAGGCTGGGCCATTGCTGGCGCGGGGTGGGGCGCTTGAGGTGATCGGGGACCAGGCTGTGGCCGCGCTCGATGGCTGCAAAATAAAGCGCGGGAACATGCGCGGGCAGCGCCACCAGCGGCGCGGCGCCCGAGCAGCACCAGCAATGCTGCATGTTTGAGTGATCGTCTTGCTGGCCGTCGGCGGGCTCGAACTTGCCCAGCGATACGGCGACCATCTTGGTGCCGGTGGAGGAGCAGAAGCTGCTCCACATGAATTGCTCGGTTGCGCCCTGGTCTGCGGATTGGGTCGCCCCGGCCATCGACATGGCGAGCATGTTGAATAGCACTGCAAAGCAGGCGATCCAGGCAAATGCAAACCGTTGTCGGGTCATGACGAATTCCGTGAGTGGAGCGATCAAGGGGCTATTTAGCCTGAATGCTCGGCGTAAGTAAAAAGTGCGGGTGTGGCGAAGTGTCGCTACAGCGAAGCACAGCTCAGTGCGCAGGCACCGCGTGCACTTCGATTTGCACTCCCAGATTACTCCGGATGGCTGCAAAAATAGCTGCCAGGTTATCCATGCTCGGATTGCCACTGACTGAAAGCATACGGTGCAGGCTCTTGCTGGGTTTGTCTGTTTCCTTGGACAAACCCTCAAACCCGACGGTGGCATTCACCAGATCGCGAAGGATGACGCGTGCCATCTCTGGCTCTCCATTAAGAAAGAGAGTCGCCGCTTCATCGAGCAGAGCTTGAGCAAATGCGGGATCGCGTTCGGCTCGCTCAGCAATTGTTTGCTTGAAACTTCGTGTGAGAGCCATAGGAACTACCTCGTGTGTTGCGTTGCGTTTTGCCGACGTTTGTACTCGGCAATAAGCCTTTTCGCTTGTTTGATATCGTGCTTCTGGCTGGATTTGTCGCCGCCGCCAAACAGGATGATCAAGCGTTTGCCCTCCTGTAACAAATAGATTCTATAACCCGGGCCCCAATCGATGCGGTATTCCCCCAAGCCATCAAACCACTTTATGTTTGAGGTGTTGCCCATCTCCATACGCATGATTGCCGTGGATACCTTGGCTGCTGCCTGGGCATCCAATGACGAAAACCAGCGCTCGAAAGGGCTGGTTTGGTCTTGGCCGCAATATTCTTCTACGTTGATCGTCATGCGAACGAAGGTAACTAATAGGTTACCATATCGTAAAGCTGCTAAAAGTTACAGCGCATGAATTGCCTGCGATGGCCTCACCGGGTTTTATCAGCAAGACCGCGCTGTTCGCATCGCAGGCAAGCCAGCTCCCACAGGTTGGGCGCTTTCACAACAAATAACGTTCCTGCGCCAACGCTTCCAGTACGTCACTGGTCGTCAAAAACTCCCGATCCACCTGCGCCAGCGTCGGCCGCTTGAGGATCAATACCGGCACCCCGCGTTCACGGGCCACTTCAAGCTTGGGTTCGGTGGCGCTGCTGCCGCTGTTTTTGCTGATCAACACATCGATTCGGCGCCGCTCGAACAAGGCGCGCTCCTCGTCGATCAGGAACGGACCGCGTGCGCCGATCACTTCGCAACGTTCATTACCCGGATATGTATCGAGGGCGCGCAGGGTCCAGAACTGCTGTTCGGGGATCTCATGCACATGCTCCAGCGGCTCGCGGCCCAAGGTAAACAGCGGGCGCTTGAAAGGCTTGAGGGCTTGGACCAGTTCGCTCCAGCACGCCACTTCGCGCCAGTCATCATCCGGTTGCGCAACCCACGCGGGGCGGCGCAGGGCCCAGCACGGAATATTGCTGGCCGCCGCGGCGAGGGCAGCGTTCTGGCTGATTTGCGCAGCGTAGGGGTGGGTGGCGTCCAGCAGCAAATCGATACCCTCGTCGCGAATGTATCGAGCCAGACCTTCAGCACCGCCATAACCGCCCACCCGTACCTCGCAGGTCAGGTCCGTCGGCACGCGGCCCACCCCGGCCAGGCTGTAGACATGCTGCGGGCCCAGGGTGCGGGCGATGGCCAGCGCTTCGGTGACGCCGCCCAACAACAAGATACGCTTCATGCAAAGGCTCCGGCGTGGCCGACAATCCCGCCCTGGCGGTCGATGGCAAACACCTCAACCTGGACCTGGGCGGGCACCACGCTGCGGGCAAAGTCCAGCGCGTGCTGGCACACCACATCGCCCAGCGCGACACCCGCCGCACTGGCCATCGCCAGCGCCTGCTGGCTGGTGTTGGCCTGGCGAATGGCCTCCTGCAACTGGCTGTCGGCGCCGATGGCGGCGGCCCATTCGGCCAGTTGCGGCAGGTCGATGCTGGAGTGGCGACTGTGCAAGTCCATATGGCCTGCGGCCAGTTTGCTGATCTTGCCGAAGCCGCCACAAATGCTCAATTTATCCACAGGCACTTTGCGCAGGTGCTTGAGCACTGCGCCGACAAAGTCGCCCATTTCGATCAGGGCGATTTCCGGCAGGTTGTAGACCCGGCGCATGGTGTCTTCGCTGGCGTTGCCGGTGCAGGCGGCGATATGCAGGTAGCCGTTGGTCTTGGCCACGTCGATGCCCTGGTGAATCGAGGCGATATAGGCCGCGCAGGAGAACGGCCGCACGATGCCGCTGGTGCCCAGGATCGACAGCCCGCCGAGGATCCCCAGGCGCGGGTTCATGGTTTTCAGGGCCAGGGCTTCGCCGTCCTGCACATTGACGGTCACTTCAAAGCCGCCGCCGTAACCCAGTTCGGTTGCCAGTTGCTGCAAGTGGTCAGTGATCATCTTGCGCGGCACCGGGTTGATTGCTGGTTCGCCCACGTTCAGCACCAGCCCCGGGCGGGTCACGGTGCCGACGCCTTGCCCGGCGACAAAGCCAATGCCCGGCTCGGCCCGCAGGCGTACTCGGGAGTAGAGGAGCGCACCGTGGGTCACGTCGGGGTCGTCGCCGGCGTCCTTGATCGTGCCCGCTTCGGCACCGTCTTGCCACAGGCGGCAGAACTCCAGGCGCATCTGCACCTGCTTGCCCTTGGGCAAGGTGATGTGCACCGCGTCATGGCTGACGCCGCCCAGCAGCAGGCGCGCAGCCGCCAGGCTGGTGGCGGTGGCGCAGCTGCCGGTGGTCAGGCCGCTGCGCAGGGGGGCGGGTTGTTCGGCAGTTTCGTCACGCATCGAGGGGCTTGGTCACGTCCAGTAGGGTAATGGGCAACGCCTGGCGCCAGGTGTCGAATTCCCCCAGGGGTTGGGCCTGGGCGATATGGATGCGGGTCAGCTCGCCGCCGTGGCGTTCGCGCCAGCTCATCAGCAGCATTTCGCTTTGCAGGGTGACGGCATTGGCCACCAGCCGCCCGCCGGGCTTGAGCTGTTGCCAGCAGGTGTCGAGTACGCCTTCGCGGGTGACGCCGCCGCCGATAAAAATCGCGTCCGGGCGCTCCAGCCCGGCAAGGGCTTGTGGCGCCTTGCCGCGAATCAGTTGCAGGCCGGGCACGCCCAGGGCATCGCGGTTGCGTTCGATCAGTTGCTGGCGCCCTTCATCGGCTTCAATCGCCAATGTGCGGCAACTGGGCCAAGTGCGCATCCACTCGATGCCGATCGAGCCGCTGCCCGCGCCCACGTCCCACAGCAACTGCCCGGGCAGCGGGGCGAGGCGGGCGAGGGTGACGGCGCGCACATCGCGTTTGGTCAGTTGACCGTCATGTTCGAAGGCGCTGTCGGGCAAGCCCCCGACACGTGACAACGGCCGGGCGCTGGCGTCGGCCAGGCAATCGATGGCTACCAGGTTCAGGGCTGCGACGGGAGGCTCGTTCCAGTCGCTGGCGCTAGTGTCGATGCGGCGCTCGGCCGGGCCGCCCAGATGCTCCAGTACCGTCATGCGGCTGGGAGCAAAACCGCGCTCACACAACAGGCGGGCGATGCTGGTCGGGCTGCTGGCGTCATTGCTCAGCACCAGCAGGCGCACGCCGCTGTGCAGGTGGGCATTGAGCGCCGCGACGGGGCGAGCCACCACCGACAGCGTGATGACATCCTGCAGGGGCCAGCCCATGCGCGCCGCAGCCAGGGAAAAGGACGAAGGCGCTGGCAGCACGTTCATCTCATCTCGCGCTACCACCCGCGCCAGGCTGGCGCCGACGCCGAACAACATGGGGTCGCCGCTGGCCAGTACACAGGTTGGCGTGTTGCGCAGGGCCAGCACCGGGGCCAGCGAAAACGGGCTGGGCCAGGTCTGGCGCTCGGCGCGGATGCAGGCGGGCAGCAGATCGAGCTGGCGCTGGCTGCCAATCACCCGGCTCGCGCCTAACAAGGCGCGGCGCGCATTCTTGCCCAGCCCGGCAAAGCCGTCCTCACCGATTCCCACAACTGTTAGCCAGGGCGACATGCCGATCCTCTTGATAAACGCCGGGTTGTTCCCCCGCTGCCGGGCGAACGCCCTGCGGAGACAGGCGAGCATGATAACGCGCCTTGCCCTGCACCAGAGTTGATCTTTACGGGTGGTAGCCGGGTAGTGCCTGTGGACGCAAGATCCAGGGCAACCAGATCCGCGAGTACCTCAGCCCGCAGGTGGTGTTCAATCAGGCACAGGCGCGCTCACCCGCTTCGGCTATTTCAAGCTCGGGCCGGCACATCGGTTTGATCCGCCGTTTGGACCTGCATATCTATGTAGTGCCTTGGCGGCGCGGGCTTGGGATAGCGTGTCGGGCATTGTTCGGGGTCCCGGAGGGATGACGCATGAAAGCCAGTGATAGTGCATTTTATTCAGAGCTCGCCCTGCGCGAGGTGTTTACCGCCTGCCTGGCGCGCGCCGGGCAAGCGGGGGACGTTGGCGAGGTTGAAGCCAGGGGCCTGCGGGCAATTCTGCTGGGCCTGCCGTCGCCGGTGCAGGCCTGCCAGCTGTTTCTGGCGCGCAATGGCAGCCGTCTGGTGCTGTGGGCGGGGGCCTTGCTGTGCAGGGCCGACGGCCCCGACCTGTTCCTGTTCAGGCTGCCGGGCAGCCTTGAGCGCTTTGCCAGCCTGGACGCCTTGCGCCAGGGCCTCGAACAGTTGCTGGATTCCCCGGCCGAGTGCCACCGGCTGCTGCGATTTACCCCGCTGGATGTGCGCCAACGCCTGAGCGCAGGCGGCCCGCTGCTGGTTCAGGTGCAGCCAGTGGCTTCTGCGGCCCTGGCCGGGGTCAGCCAGCAAGTCAGCGATTTTGTGCAGCGCTGTCAGGAAACGACCCTGGCCAGCCTGGTGTCGGCACCCTCGTTGCACGCGGTTGTCGAGGCCCGGGAGTTTGCCGCACTGGCGCGTAAAACGGCCGGGCAAGCGCCTGCCCCTGACGACTTGCAGATGATGGAACAGATACCGCAGCGTATGCAGGCCGCATTGCAGCAATGGTGGCACACGCCCCTGGGGCCTGGCCCCAGCCCCTATGCCTGCTGCGTGGCGCTGCAAGGCGACCGTTATTACCAGCAGTGCCTGCAGGCCCTGTACGACAGGCAGGTCACCCCGGTGCAGTTCGATCTGCTGGAAAGCGTGGTTTCCGCTGTCGGGGGTGGTGGGCAGATGCATGTCGTACGCCTGTCGGTATTTGACCCAAACAACGGCGCGGTCAACCTGGCGGGGTTGCTGGGGGTGTTTTTTGTGCAAGAGGACGGGCCGGTATTTCTGTTTGGCGGGCCGCACGGGCTGCAGCAATATTCATCGCGGTCACGGCTCAAGGCGCGGCTGCTTTCGGCCTTGCGGGCACCGCCGACGTTTGAGCATCTGGCCCGGCATGTGGCGCTGGCGCAACAGGGGTTTCTGCTCGACAGGGTCGAGCTGGACCTGAGCGTCGAGCACCTGTCCTCTGATCCTTTTGCGGCCAGTATCGACTCAATCCTGAGCAAGCAAGGTGATGATTTCGCCTATCTGTTGCGCACGTTGCCGGCCCGGGGGGTAGCCCTGGCGGCAGCGGATCATGGGCTGGATGTGCGCCTGCTGGTGGACGGGCGTTTGCTGGCGCTCGACAGCGGCGGACGCTGGAGCAGCCGCTACGAACCCCACGCCCGGCCCCCAGCAGCTCCGGGGCCGGTCAATAGCTGGCCGATCGACAGGCTGGCGGCGCGGTTGGCGAGTGTCGCAGCCCAGCGTGACGAGCTGTTGCGGGCGTGGCCTGCGCCGTTGTCGTATGCGCGCTTGCGCCTGCTCGAAGCGCTGGCCCGGGCCGGCCATGAGGCGCTGGATATCGAGCGCCTCCTGCTGCGCCACCCCGGTGCCCGGGAGCCGGTCACGCTGGTCGCGGGGCTGCTGCAGCATGCTACCGGGTACCTGCCGCTGCCGCGTGATCCCCAGCAGATCGAAGCGGGCCTGTACGGCCATGGGAGCGGTGACTGGAAACCACAGAGATCGCTGTCGGGAACCAAGCTGCTCAACCTGCTGGAGCACGCGGCGTCGGATTTCTTTCCGGGGTTTGTTGCCTATCTCAGCGAGTTTTTCCATGCTTCGCTGGCCCTGTCGCGGCCCGATACCCGGATCGACAGGCTGGGCACCTTGAGGCTTGCGCTGCTGCGTGCCCAGTTGCACTTGAGGCAACAGGGTCATCCGCTTGAGGCGACGGACATGGCGGTGCTCACCACCGTGCTCGGGCAGCCGGTCAGCGCCCGACGACCTGCCTGGCAACATTTTATACCCGACGTGTTCGGTGTTGCGCTGTCGATTCCCGGGGTCCAGGGGGCGGTGGATATGGTCAATTGCCTGCTGTTTACCCAGCGCGGCGGGCTGGAGTCGGTAAACGCCGGCCGCGCCATCTTCTGGCGCCCCGGCTCAGGTTTTGAAGGTTTCGCCTCGCTGGACGCATGCCGGGCCTGGTTGCAAGCGCGCCTGATGGACAAGGCACTGCGCTGGGAACTGTTGGCCCACGTCAGCCTGGCTGCGCAGCCACAGACGAACGCCTGGCTGGACAGCATGCCCGGAGAGCAAGACCGATGGCTGTTTTTTGAGCGCTATGAGCACGATTTTACCCGCGAGACCCAGCAGCGAGTGATTGCTAAAGTGCTGGCCGACGCCGGTGAGGTTTGTCGTCAGGCCCGGGCCATACCCTTGTCGGCGCAGGCGTTTGAGAACCTGGTGCAGAGTGCGCTGGTTCAGGGCCGCGCTGGAGTGACGCCGGAGCCTGTGCTTGAAACGGTTCACCTGCAACGGTTCGAGGCTTCGTTGGCGCCCTGGCTGAAAAGCGCCCCGGCCGCCGACCAACTGGCCTACGCCGACCTGCTGCAACGCTATCAACATGCCGGGCAGGCAGCGCAGAACTACCTGCATGATATCCCGCCCATCATCGATTATGCCCGCAGCCTGCTGACGTTGCGTCTGGAGCTCGACTTCCCGGGCCTGGTGCCTGGCCCGGACGCCATTGAGGTGGTGATCGATACCTACCTGGCCTCGACGGTACCGGTGGGCAATACACCCTCATATTTACCGGCGGCAACCACCCGCACAGTCCAGACCCTGACGCAGTTTTCGCTCAATGGTTTCTATCGGCTCAATGACGGCGCCCTCTCGCTGCGGGCCAGCAACGCGACCCCGTTGCCCGAGGCCCTCAACGCCACCTATGTGCGCCACGTCACGCGCCAGCTGGATATCGGCGCGCATTACCGGGCCTTGTTGCAGGACAAGCTGACGCCCGGTAACACGGGGGTTGCCGAGCGCCAACAGCAGTTTGCCGAACTGTTATCGGTTCAGGTCATGGAGCAGGTGTTGCGCGAAAAACTGATGGAGCCGGGCAAGGAGGTGGCCTGTGGTTATGTGAACCATGTGATCAGCATGCCCGATGGTGCGGCCCGGCTGCCATTGAACGGGCAGGCCATCATTGTCCGCCCGTTTGAGCTGCTGGCCGAACCGGATGCCGCCCCCGATCGTGCCCGGGGCCTGTATCTCATTGGCCCGGCGCACTCCGGCAGTGGGCCGCAGGTGCTGTGGGTCAGCTACAGCGAGCACTGTACGTTCAGGGCCTATAGCGATGAGCCCGCCTTGCTCGAAGACCTGCGCGCCTCGATACCGTTTCAGGCCCTGGTGCTGCAGCGCCTTGAGCCCGAGGCACGCAAAACCTATAACTACGGTGGTTTTACCGAGCCCCATGTGCCCCGTTATGTCGATGCTTCGCCAGGTGGCTATGTGCCCAGGCCCGCTCCCCCAACCCTGGGCTTGTCGCCGATTGCGGGCAATCTGTTCGAGCAGTTGTACACCGACAACTACCACCTGTTGCTCGATATGGCCGCTGCACAGTCCAGGACTACGGCCGAGGCCGACTGGGAGTCGTTCAAATACCTGTTCTCGCTGATTGCGTCGACGGCGCTGATGTTCCTGCCTGCCAGGTTGAGCATCCCGATGGTGGTTTGGCAGTCGTTGGGCAGCCTGCAACAGGGGGTTGAGTCTGCGCTAAAGGGCGATTGGGGGGAGGCCGTGGCCGGCTTTGCGTTGTCTCTGGCGCAGATCGGAGCCGGTTATCGCGCGCCGCGCCTCGAGCCTGCAGCCCTGCGCCAGCCTGAGTTCCAGTCCCCGGTGCGGCTTACACCTGAGCAGGAGGCCGGCCTGCAACCCTTTCAAGTCCATGATGTGGCCTTGCTGGACCTGGAACTGGCCCCTTCGACCCGGCTGTACCACCACCCCGGCACGGGCCGGCAGTATGTACTGCTGGCCGGGCATGTATTTCGGGTGCAGGCATGGCGTGAGCGCTGGCGGATTTATCTCGGCGAGCAGCGTGAAGGCCCGTTGGTCAGGCTCAATGAGTACGGGCACTGGGCTATCGACCTCAAGGAGCCGCTGCTGGGGGGCGGCCCGGTGCTGTCGGTCACGGCGCGGGTGGCCGACCGCTTGACCCATGAAATCCAGGCCGTGGGCATGGTGAACATCGAGCGACGTTTTCCCGACAAGGCGCTGGCCATTCGTGAGGCCCATGCACGCGCCGTGACCTACCTGCAGCGCTGCCAGAGTGCCCTGCATGGGCTGCTTGAGCCCGGCCCTGAAAATACCCGCAACCGGGCGCTCATAGCCGGGTTCTTTGATGTGCAGGAGGTCAGCCAGCCCTTGCTCGAGCGTTTGGGCGAAACAGTCGAGCCACTGCTGACCCGGCTCCTGCATCCCGACCTGTCACCTCAGACCTCGGGCAAGTATGTGGTGTGTCGTGCCCGCTACAGGGACAAGGCCGTTGCCTGGATACACCGCTGGGACACGGACAAGCGTGTGTACCTGAATGACGGTTTTTTCAGCACGATCTTTGACACGCCCTATGCCTTGAGCCAGTCGTTTGTGAAAACCTTGCAGCCACCGTTCAGGACCAACGTGCATTATCGGGCAACGTTTCTGTTGCACGAGCTGACCCATCAGGTGCTGAGCACCGAAGACATCAACTACCTGAACCCCGGTTTCCCCTATGAGGACCTGCTGGATGACAGCACCCCGCTGGGCAGCGATATCAAGGCATTCAACCGGATTGTCCAGAGATGCCACTCACCGCAAATACCGACAGAGCACCTGTTCCAGGTGTTCGGCCCTGAAGATCAAACCTGGGCGGATATGCCCGCCAACCCCGGCAAGGCAAAAGTCAAAGCCATTGCCGGTGTAAAGACCCTGGACCAGGCGCGGCTGATCTTCAGGAATGATCCGCGTAAACGCATTGATATGATGCTGGCCAATGCCGATACCGTGGTGTTGTTGCTCACCCGACTGGGCCGGCTTGAGCCTGAACTGCCTCAGGAGAGGGCTAACGAGTAGTCATTCCGTCCGGCAGGCTTTTCATGCGCTCGTCCAAAGCAGGCATAATGCGCCACCTGCAATAGCGAATTGCCTGCCCTGGATAACCCCTTGACCTTGCCAGCTGAACTTTCTGTCACGACGCCTGTGCGCCCTTCGGCTTGCCCGGGGTTACTGCGTATCGTCCAGGCGATGGATGGCGGGATCTGCCGGGTCAAGCTGGACGGTGGCTCGATAACGGCCCTGCAGGCGCGTGCGGTGGCCGATGTGGCTCAACGCTATGCCAGTGGCGTGATCGAAGCGACCAACCGTGGCAACCTGCAGATCCGTGGTGTCGGGCCACAGCACCGGGCGCTGATTGAACCGTTGCTGGCGGCCGGGCTCGGGCCTGCCACGGCGGCCAGTGACGATGTGCGCAACGTGATGCTCAGCCCGAGTGCCGGCATCGACCCGCAGATGCATATCGATACCTGGCCGCTTGCCCGGCAGATACTGGCCAGCCTGCAAAGCACACCGCGGTTCGCCGAGCTGTCGGCCAAGTTCGCCGTGCAACTGGACGGCGGCGAGGCCCTGGCCATGCTGGAGCATCCGCACGACCTGTGGTTGTCGGCGTTCCGGCGCGATGGCCAGACGCTGCTGGCCTTTGGCCTGGCCGGGTGCCCCGCGCACGATCCGGCACTGGCTGCCGTGCCTGCCGAACACGGGCATGAACTGGTGATGGCGGTGCTGATGCAGTTTCTGGATCTGGCCCGGCCCGAGCACATCCGTATGCGCCATCTGCTGCAAGAAGTCAGCGCAGCGTCGTTTGTCGGGCAGCTGGCGCAGCGGTTCAGCGTGCCACTGCTGCCTGTTCGCGACTGGCAACGGGGTGCTGCATCGGCGTCCATGCACCTGGGCATCTGGCCGCAGCATGCCTCTGGCCGGGTTTATGTCGGCGGCGCACCGCCGCTGGGGCGGCTGGATGCAACGATGCTCGCGGGGTTGGCCGGGCTGGCCGAGCGCTTCGGCGACGGCACTCTGCGTTTCACTGCATGGCAGAGCGTATTGCTGCCCAACGTCGCGACGGCTCAGGCCAGCGCGTTGATGGGCGACTTGATGGCGCTCGGCTTGATCTGCGATGCAGGCAGCCCGCTCGCGCACCTGGTCGCCTGCACCGGCTCCAGTGCCTGTGCCAAAGGCCTGGCGGACACCAAGCAGGATGCTCGCCAGTTGGCTTCGTTGCTGCCAAAACCCATGACTATTCACCTGACCGGCTGCCAGCGTTCCTGCGCGGCAGCCCACGTTGCGCCGGTCACTTTGCTGGCCGTGGCGCCCGGTCACTACGACCTCTATTTACGCAGCCCTGAACATGCCGGTTTCGGTGTTCTGCGCGAGCGCAATCTTACAATTGAAGCGGCGAGTGCCTGGTTTGAGGCCCGCCAATGGAGCAACACCGATGATTGATTACATCCGCGATGGTCAAGAGATCTATCGCAATTCCTTCGCCATTATTCGTGCCGAGGCCAACCTCGAGAGCATCCCGGCGGACCTGGAAAAACTCGCGGTGCGGGTGATCCACGCCTGCGGCATGGTCGATGCCATCGAAGACCTGCGCTTTTCGCCGGGTGCCGGCAAGGCCGGGCGCGACGCTCTGGCCGCAGGTGCGGCGATTTTGTGCGATGCGCGCATGGTGTCCGAAGGCGTGACCCGTACCCGTTTGCCGGCCAACAACCCAGTGATCTGTACCCTGCGTGAAGAAGGCGTGCCCGAACTGGCGCTGGAGAAGGGCAACACCCGTTCGGCGGTGGCCCTTGAGCATTGGCGCCCGTATCTGGAAGGCAGTGTGGTGGTGATCGGCAACGCGCCTACCGCGTTGTTCTATCTGCTGGAAATGATCGATGCTGGCGCGCCAAAACCGGCGTTGATCCTGGGCTTCCCGGTAGGCTTTGTCGGCGCTGCCGAATCCAAGGCCATGCTCGCGGCAGACAGCCGTGGCGTGCCGTTTGTGATCATGCAAGGCCGCCGTGGCGGTAGCGCGATGGCGGCTGCGGCCGTTAACGCCCTGGCCACGGAGATCGAATAATGGCCCAGCCAGGACGTTTGATCGGTCTGGGCGTAGGCCCCGGCGACCCCGAGCTGATCACGGTTAAAGCCCTGCGCCTGCTGCGCGAATCGCCGGTGGTGGCGTATTTCGTGGCCAAGGGCAAGAAGGGCAATGCGTTCGACATCATCGAAGCCCATCTGCAAGAGGCGCAAACCCAGATGCCGCTGGTGTACCCGGTGACCACCGAGGTGTTGCCAGAACCCTTGTCGTACGAGCAGGTGATCAGTGATTTCTACGATCAGGCTGCCGTTGAAGTGGCCGTGCATCTGGACGCCGGTCGTGATGTGGCGGTGATTTGCGAAGGCGATCCGTTCTTCTACGGCTCCTATATGTACCTGCACGACCGTCTGGCCGAGCGTTTTGAAGCGCAAGTGGTACCGGGTGTGTGCTCGATGCTGGGTGGCGCTTCGGTGCTGGGCGTGCCGTTGGTGTATCGCAACCAGAGCCTGTCGGTGCTCTCGGGTGTGCTGCCCCACGAAGAACTCAAATCGCGGCTGGCGGTTGCCGATGCCGCGGTGATCATGAAGCTGGGGCGCAACTTTCATAAAGTGCGCGAAGTGCTGGGCGAGCTGGGCCTGGCCGAGCGGGCGTTGTATGTCGAGCGCGCCACCATGAGCAATCAGAAGATCGTGCCGCTTAATGAAGTGGAGCCGATGTCGTCACCGTATTTCTCGTTGATTATCGTCCCTGGCGAACGGTGGCAGGGTTGAGTCGCCCGGCACCGGCCATTGTCATTCTGGGCAATGGCAGCCTCGACACCGCACGCCGCATCCAGCAGTTGCTACCCGGCGCTGCGGTTTTTGGTCTGGCGGGGCGGGTTGACGGGGCGGATCGCAGTTACAGCGATTTCGGCGACACTGTGCGTCAGCTTTATCAGCAGGACACGCCGATTATTGCGCTGTGCGCCGCGGGTATTGTGATCCGCACCCTGGCGCCGTTGTTGCTGGAAAAAGGCGCCGAGCCGCCGGTACTGGCGGTTGCCGAAGACGCCAGCGCGGTGGTGCCGTTGCTGGGCGGGCTGGGCGGGGTGAATGATCTGGCGCGGGGCATTGCAGCGGGTCTGGGGGTTGCCCCGGCGATCACCACCAGCGGCGAACTGCGCTTTGGTACATGCCTGCTGAACCCGCCTGCGGGCTATGCCCTGGGCGATCTGGATCTGGGCAAGCGCTTTGTTTCGGACCTGCTGGCGGGCGAGTCAGTGCGTATCGAAGGCGATGCGCCGTGGCTGGCGCGGGCGCAGTTGCCCGAATATGCACAGGCGCGTCTGGCGATTCATGTGGGCAACGCCGAGCGTGCGCCTGCCGCTGACGAGTTATTGATTTATCCGCGCAATGTACTGGCGCAGGTGTGTGCCGAGGTTTCGCCACAGACGATCCTCGAAGCATTGCAGCAGGCTGGGCTGGCTCGCCAGTCCCTGGCTTGCGTGGTTGCGCCCGATACCTTGATGGCCAGTGCGCCGTTGCGTGAAACGGCCCTTGAACTGGCGGTGCCGCTGCGGTTTGTCGGCGGCGATGACGCCCTGCTGCCCGTAGCCTGGCGTGAGCCGGGCAATGGCGTGGCGCTGGGCGTGGCCCCCGCGCCATTGGTGCCTGGGCAGATTGGCCGGGCCCGTGGTCGTCTGGCCGTGATCGGCCTGGGCCCCGGTGCTGCCGAGCTGATGGTGCCTGCGGTCAAGGCCGAGCTGGCACGGGCCAATGATGTGCTGGGTTACGAAACCTATGTGCGCATGGCCGGCCCGTTCCGCGACGATCAGGTGATGCATTGCACCGATAACCGCGAAGAGATGCAGCGCGCCCGTCATGCCTTCGAGCTGGCGGCGCAAGGTCGCTCGGTGGTGGTGGTGTCTTCGGGGGACCCTGGCGTCTTTGCCATGGCTGCCGCCGTGCTGGAAGCGTTGCATGAGTCTGAAGACCCGCAGTGGCACAGTGTCGATCTGGAAATCCTGCCGGGTGTGTCGGCCTCGCTGGCAACGGCCGCGCAGGCCGGGGCGCCGCTGGGGCATGACTTCTGCGTGATGTCGCTGTCGGACAACCTCAAGCCGTGGAGCATCATTGAAAAACGGCTGGACCTGGCTTGCGAGGCGGATCTGGCGCTGGCGTTCTACAACCCGATTTCCCGCTCACGGCCGTGGCAACTGGGCGTTGCGCTGGATATCGTCAGGCGTCATCGCACGCCGCAAACGCCGGTGGTGCTGGGGCGTGATATCGGGCGCCCGGGCCAGACCCTGCGCACCCTGACCCTGGGTGATTTGACCCCGGAGCAGGTGGATATGCGCACGATGGTGCTGGTGGGGTCGTCGACCACATGCACCTTCCCGCGTATCGACGGGACTCAATGGGTGTACACGCCGCGCTGGTATGGCGAAAAGCCTTGAGCCCTGTCTGTTGGGGGAGCTGGCTTGCCAGCTGCTGATTTCAGGGAGTACACATGGCCTGTGGGAGCAGGCTTGCCTGCGATGGCTTCGCCGCAGTCAGGCAGGCAAACCGCATTGCCTGTATCGCGAGCAAGCCCGCTCCCACACAGGCCAGCTCCCACACAGGCCTGCCAGCCGTAGTTGTTGATCAGGGGACCAGATAGCCCCTGATCCCGGTAAAGATAATCTGCGCTGCAAGGGCGCAGACAAACAGGCCCATCAGGCGGCTGACGATCTGTAAACCCTGCTCGCCGAGAATCCGCTCAATGCGGTTGGACAGGTAAAGCACCACGCCCACCGTCAGGCTGGCCAGGGCAATACTCACAATCGCCATCAGCTTGTCATCCCAGTGCGGCTGGCTGACGCCCATGACCAGCAACGCACCGATGGTGCCGGGGCCTACGGTCAGGGGAATGGTCAGCGGCACGATGGTTACGTCCTGCTGCACATTGTCGGTTTGCACCGCAGACTTGCCCTGGGCCATGCCCAGCGCCGAGATAAACAGCACACTACCGGCACCGATGCGGAACGCATCGACGGTGATGCCGAAGACGCTGAAAATCATGCGCCCGAACAGGTACAGCAACACGCTGGAGATCAGCGTGGCCAGGGCCACTTTCCAGGCCAGGCGGCGGCGTTCCTTGTTCGAGTAACCCCGGGTCAGACTGATAAAGCACGACAGCACGAAAAACGGGCTGTAGAGCACCAGCATCTTCAAGTACACACTGAACAGCATATGGAGCATGGTCTGAGCTCACATCGAGGGAGGCGCCGAAAGTCTATCAGGGGGATTGGCGGTCTGTTAGGACAGTTGTGTCCTGGATTGACGCAACTCACGTTGTTCGACCCAATATTCCACCAGCTCACGCAGTTGTGACAGTTCCACGGGTTTGGACATATGCCCGTCCATGCCGGCCTGCCGCGCACGTTCCTTGTGTTCGGTGAGGATATGCGCAGTTAGCGCGACGACCGGGGTGCGCACGCGCTGATGGCTGACTTCCCAGGCGCGCAGTTGCTCGGTGGCGGAAAACCCGTCGAGTACCGGCATCTCACAATCCATCAGCACCAGGTCGTAACGCTGGGCTTTCATCGCCTTGAGCGCTTCGGCGCCATTGCAGGCAGTGTCCGGGTGCAAATTGAGCTTGCCCAGCATGCCGCGGATTACCTTGGTCGAGATATTGTTGTCTTCGGCCACCAGAATGCGGAAGTCGCCCGGCACTGACACCGGCACGACGGCGGGGCCATTGGCCGAGGTGTGTGTACTGGCATGGCCCTTGTTGCGCTGGGTCAGTTCGTCGGCCAGGGTGGTCTTGAGGGTGTAGCCGGCCACCGGCTTGGCGAGGATGCGCTTGATGCCGCAATTGCGCGCAATGATCTTGCTCGGCGCGTTGCTGATGCCGGTGAGCATCACCAGCAGGATGTCGTGGTTCAGGCTCGGGTCTTCCTTGATCTTGGCGGCCAGTTGCATGCCGGTCATGCCGGGCATGTTCTGGTCCAGCAACACGATATCGAAGTAGTCACGCAAGTGCGCCTTGGTGCGCAGCAGGGCCAGGGCTTCCTTGCCCGAGGCGGCGGCGCTGACATTCAAGCCCCAGGCCGAACATTGCTGCACCAGCACTTTGCGGCAGGTGTCGTTGTCGTCGACCACCAGCACCCGTGCGCCTTTGAGCGGGCTGTCCAGGTCCGAGGTGGGGTGTTCCAGGTGCTGCGGGTCCAGGGGCAGGGTCAGCCACAGGTTGCTGCCGGTGGTTTGCCCCGGTTTTATGCCGAATTCGCCGCCCATCAGCATGATCAGCTGGCGGGCAATCACCAGGCCCAAATGGCCGCCAAGGCGGGTGGCGGCGAGGAAGTTCTTGCTGTGCAGTTCGGCATGCAACAGGGCGTCGCGCTCCTGTTCGTCCATCGGCTGGCCGGAGTCCTGGATGGCAATGCGCAGGCGCGGCGGGCCACTGCGTTCCTCAAGGGCCACGACAATCAGGATCTCGCCCTCGTCAGTCTTTTTCAGGGAGCTTTCGAGCAGGCTGAGCAGGGTCTGGCGCAAGCGGGTCGGGTCACCGCTGATCACCCGCGGTACTTGCGGCTGGATAAAGCTGATGAGTTCGACGTTCTGTTGTTCGGCCTTGGTGCGGAAGATGCTCAGGCAATCCTCGATCAGGGCATTGAGGTCGAATTGCACGTCATCCAGCTCGATTTGCCCGGATTCAAGCTTGGAAATGTCGAGAATTTCGTTGATCAGGGTCAGCAGCTCATTGCCCGCGCTGTGAATGGTCTGCACATAGTCGCGCTGCTTGACCGACAGTGGCGTGCCCAGCAGCAATTCGGTCATGCCCAGCACACCGTTCATGGGGGTGCGGATTTCGTGGCTGATCTTGGCCAGGAACTCGGCCTTGGCATTGACCTCGGCCGTGCTGGCCGCCAGCTCGCGGCTGATGCTGAACTGCGCCTGGGTGATGCTGCGGTTGCGCTCGCTCAGGGCAAAGCTCATCAGCAAGCCGCTGATACACACCACACACATCAGCGCCAGCACCAGTTCCTGTGGCGCGATCAGGGTCAGGCCCAGCAGTGCCGGGAGAATCACCAGGGTACCGATATTGAAAATCACCATCGCCATGACAAACATGCGCGCCGGCTTGTAGCCCTTTTGCCAGTGGTAGACCGATACGGCCAGGATGCTGACGCTTGCCAGCCCGACCAGGGCGTAGGTGATGAGGTTCAGCGGCAAGTTGTCGATAAACAGCAGCAACAGGCCGCCCAGGCCGATGATCAGGATGTCCAGCAACAGCAGTTTGAGCAGCCGATGGGCGCCGCGACTGGCGAAAAAGGTATAGGTGAACATCAGCCCGCAAGGTGCGGTCAGCAGCAGGGTCAGGTAGGCCCCCGGGGTTTGCATGCCGTGCCACTGGCCCAGCCAGGGGTCGAGCAGATTCAGGAACAGCACTGAACTGGCCATCAGCAGGGCTTCGCAGATCGCCAGCCACAGGCTGCTGGGCGAGCGGCTAAAGGCAAAGCGTACAAGGTTGTGCAGCAACAGCATCGTCATGCAGCCCAGCAACAGGCCATAGAGCAGGGGTTTGCTCTGGCTGGCGGCCAGCATCACGGCAGTGTCGAGGGTAATGTGCGGGCGCAGTTGGTGGTCAGAGACCATGCGCAGGTAAACATCCAGCGGTTTGCCGCTTTGGGGCAGGGGTAGCAGGTAGTCACTGCTGGGTACCGGTTTGTTGTTGGTGGGCAGTGCCGAACCGGCGTTGATTTCGCTGATCAGTTTTTGATCATCGAACACATACATGTCCAGGCGCGCCAGGTCGGGGGCGAACAGCCGCAGCACCTGCTCGTGCTTGTCGGGTTGCAGGTGTACTCGCAACCACAGGGCTTCGCCGGGTTCGGCAGCCCCTATGCGGTCAAGGTCGACCGGGCTGAACTGGCTGGACAGGCGGGGGGAGCGGACATCGCTCAGTTCCAGCGTGGCCTGCGGGTCTGACAAGACCGACCAACTGGTAGACGGAGCGGCTTGCGCAGGCATCATGCCAAGCACAGTGGCCAGTAAGGCAGCGGTAAAAGCTATGGCGATCCTGAGCCAGCGCACGGCGAAATCCCTTCGTAAAGTGAAGCCTGAGGTTAACTATGCGCGGGCCTGGAATAATTAGGCAAGGCCAGATGGCCCCGCCTATCCGTGTGGAGTGCTTATTCCTGGTTATCACCGCGTTCGCGTGCAATGGCGCGGTAACCAATGTCGTTACGGTAGAAGCAACCGTCCCATTCAATGGCCTTGGCCAGCTCGTAAGCCTTGTGTTGAGCCGCTTCAACAGTGTCGCCCATAGCGGTTGCGCACAGCACGCGGCCACCAGAGGTAACGACTTCACCCGCGGCGTTGAGTGCGGTACCTGCGTGGAACACTTTGCCTTCCAGCTTGGCCGCTGCATCCAGGCCGTGGATCACCGCGCCCTTGGCGTAGTCGCCAGGGTAGCCGCCGGCGGCCAGGACAATGCCCAGGCTCGGGCGTGGGTCCCATTGCGCTTCAACCTTGTCCAGCGCTTGAGCCAATGCGGCTTCAACCAGCAGCACCAGGCTCGATTGCAGACGCAGCATCACCGGTTGGGTTTCCGGGTCGCCAAAGCGGCAGTTGAACTCGATCACTTTCGGGTTGCCGGCCTTGTCGATCATCAGCCCTGCGTACAGGAAGCCGGTGTAGACGTTGCCTTCTTCAGCCATGCCGCGCACGGTTGGCCAGATCACCAGGTCCATCACGCGCTGGTGAACGTCAGCGGTGACCACCGGGGCAGGGGAGTAAGCACCCATGCCGCCGGTGTTCGGGCCGCTATCGCCGTCGCCGACGCGCTTGTGGTCCTGGCTGGTGGCCATTGGCAATACGTTCTTGCCGTCGACCATCACGATAAAGCTGGCTTCTTCGCCGTCCAGGAACTCTTCGATCACCACGCGCGAGCCGGCTTCGCCAAAGGCGTTGCCTGCGAGCATGTCACGCACGGCGTCTTCGGCTTCGCCCAGGGTCATGGCGACGATCACGCCTTTACCGGCAGCCAGGCCATCAGCCTTGATCACGATCGGCGCACCGACTTTCTGCAGGTAAGCCAGGGCCGGTTCGATTTCGGTGAAGTTCTGGTAGTCGGCGGTCGGGATCTTGTGACGCGCCAGGAAGTCCTTGGTGAACGCCTTGGAGCCTTCCAGCTGGGCGGCGCCAGCGGTCGGGCCGAAGCAGTCCAGGCCACGGGCGCGGAACAGGTCAACCACACCGGCAACCAGCGGCACTTCCGGGCCGACGATGGTCAGGGAAACGTTCTTCTCGGCAAAATCTGCCAGTTGCTCAAGGGCCAGCACGTCGATGGCGACGTTTTCGCACTTGGCTTCGATGGCGGTGCCGGCGTTGCCCGGGGCAACGAATACTTTGGCGACACGTGGGTCCTGAGCGACTTTCCAGGCCAGTGCGTGTTCGCGGCCACCGCTGCCAATGATCAAAACATTCATTTCAAAAACCTCGGATGACGCTGAATTCTGGTGAGCACCGCTGAGGTGCCTGAAGGCCGGGCTTTTGTGGGAGCCGGGCTTGCCCGCGATACAGGCACCTCGGGGTTTCATACCTACCGAAGTGTTGCTGTCGCAGGCAAGCCAGCTCCCACAAAAGCCGGTGCCCACATGAGATCGTGCTGTTAGTGACGGAAGTGGCGCATGCCGGTAAACACCATCGCAATGCCGGCTTCGTCAGCGGCAGCAATCACTTCGTTGTCACGCATCGAGCCGCCCGGCTGGATCACAGCAGTGATACCGGCCTTGGCCGCGTTGTCGATGCCGTCACGGAACGGGAAGAATGCGTCCGATGCCATTACGGCGCCCTGTACTTGCAGCCCGGCGTGTTCAGCCTTGATCGCAGCGATACGGGCCGAGTTTACGCGGCTCATCTGGCCTGCGCCGACACCGATGGTCTGACGGCCCTTGGCGTAGACGATGGCGTTGGACTTGACGTACTTGGCCACTTTCCAGGCAAAGATCAGGTCGTTGATCTCTTGCTCGGTCGGGGCGCGCTTGGTCACGATCTTCAGGTCTTCGCTGCCGATCATCTCGATGTCGCGGCTCTGAACCAGCAAACCACCGTTGACCCGCTTGAAGTCCCAGGCCGGAGCGCGATTTTCATCCCACTGGCCGCAGGCCAGCAGGCGCACATTGGCTTTGGCGGCCACGATGGCGCGTGCTTCTTCGCTAACCGATGGGGCGATGATCACTTCAACAAATTGACGCTCAACGATGGCCTTGGCCGTTTCGGCGTCCAGTTCACGGTTGAAGGCGATGATGCCGCCAAATGCCGATTCGGTGTCAGTGGCATACGCCAGCTCGTAGGCCTGGCGGATGCCGCCTTCGGCGTCCGGGCTTACGGCCACGCCGCACGGGTTGGCGTGCTTGACGATGACGCAGGCTGGCTTGACGAAGCTTTTTACGCATTCCAGCGCGGCGTCAGTGTCGGCCACGTTGTTGAACGACAGTTCCTTGCCTTGCAGCTGGGTTGCCGTCGCGATGCTGACTTCGGTCGGCTTGGCTTCAACATAGAACGCCGCTTTCTGGTGCGGGTTCTCGCCGTAGCGCATTTCCTGGGCCTTGATGAACTGGCTGTTGAAGGTGCGCGGGAACAGGCCGCGGTCTTCGGTGCTCAGTGTTTCGGCAGCCTGGTTCACGGTGCCCAGGTAGTTGGCGATCATGCCGTCGTAGGCGGCGGTGTGTTCGAACGCCTTGAGCATCAGGTCGAAACGCTGTGCGTAGGTCAGGCCGCCGGCCTTGAGGTTTTCCAGCACGTTGGCGTAATCGCTGGCATTGACCACGATGGCCACGTCTTTGTGGTTTTTCGCTGCCGAGCGAACCATGGTCGGGCCGCCGATATCGATGTTCTCGATGGCGGTCGGCAGGTCGCAACCTGGCTTGGAGATGGTGGCTTCGAACGGGTAGAGGTTAACCGCGACCAGGTCGATCGGCTTGATGCCGTGCTCGCTCATGATGTCATCGTCAATGCCGCGACGGCCCAGGATGCCACCGTGGATTTTCGGGTGCAGGGTTTTCACCCGACCGTCCATCATTTCTGCAAAGCCGGTGTAGTCCGCGACTTCAACAGCGGCAACGCCGTTGTCTTGCAGCAGCTTGAACGTACCGCCAGTGGACAGGATCTCGACGCCGAGGGCTTCCAGTTCACGGGCGAAATCAAGGATTCCGGTTTTGTCGGAAACGCTGATTAGAGCGCGGCGGATCGGCAGGCGGGTAGTCTGATCGGTCATCTCGATTTCCATCAAAAGCAAAGGAGTCAGCAAAAAAGGCGGCCCGTTTTACCAGGACGCCTTTCAGGTTTGATTGAATGCTTACAGCAGATCGTACTGTTTGAGCTTTTTGCGCAAGGTGCCGCGATTGAGGCCCAGCAGCTCGGAGGCCTTGGTCTGGTTGCCCTTGACGTAGTTCATGACGCACTCGAGAAGGGGAGCCTCGACTTCGGAAAGTACCAGGTTGTAGACGTCCGTGACTTCAGCGCCCTCCAGGTGGGCGAAATAATTGTGCAGCGCCTTTTCGACACTCCCGCGAAGGGTCTGACCTTCTTCGCTCGGTGTATTGAGGTGCTGTTTCAAGTTGACGTTGTCGCTCACGGGCGTTGTTCCACTCACTAATGTCTCGGTCATCATCGTCATGCGGCCACCCATCCTTCGTCCCCTGTCACCAGGCTCTTGTGTCGTTCGGCGAAAAACGCCTGAACGTTGGCGCATTGTGCTTCCGTATCTTCTAAACGATTGAAGTGGGCGCGAAACTCCTTGGCGCCCGGCAAGGTTGCCAGATACCACCCGACATGCTTGCGGGCAATGCGTACGCCCAGTACCTCCCCATAGAAGGTATGCAATGCAGCCAGATGCTCTAGCAGAATACGTTCCACTTCGGCCATCTCCGGTGCCGGCAACAGCTGCCCGGTACGCAGAAAGTGATCGACTTCGCGGAAAATCCAGGGCCGCCCCTGGGCCGCCCTGCCAATCAACAGCCCGTCGGCCCCGGTCGCGTTCAACACGTGCAGGGCCTTGTGGGGTGAATCGATATCGCCGTTGGCAAACACCGGGATCGACACGGCCTGCTTGATCGCGGCAATGGTGTCGTACTCGGCTTCACCGGTGTACAGGTCGGCACGGGTTCTGCCGTGCACCGCCAGGGCGGTAATTCCGGCTTGTTCGGCGATCTTGGCCACCGTGATGCCGTTCTTGTTGTCCCGGTCCCAGCCGGTGCGGATCTTCAGGGTAACCGGCACATCAACCGCAGCCACGACGGCCTGCAGGATCTCGTTTACCAGTGCTTCGTCTTTCAGCAACGCGGAGCCGGCGGCCTTGTTACAGACCTTCTTTGCCGGGCACCCCATGTTGATATCAATAATCTGTGCGCCCAGTTCCACATTGGCCCTGGCGGCGTCTGCCAGCATTTGCGCATCGCCTCCGGCGATCTGTACCGAGCGAGGCTCGGGATCACCGTCGTGAATCATGCGCAGGCGCGATTTGCGGCTGTTCCAGAGACTCATGTCACTGGTGACCATTTCCGAAACAACCAGGCCTGCGCCCATGCGTCGGCAAAGCTGACGAAAGGGCTGGTCGGTGACACCCGCCATAGGGGCGAGAATCAAACCGTTGTGCAATGTATATGGGCCGATGCGTACCGCCGACATAGGACTTCCCTGTTGTGGGGCCGGATCTGGGGAGTTCGAAAAAGGGTTGGCATGATACCCGCTCTCGATGACTGGTTAAAGTCGCAATTGGATGATTTTTGAACAATTGAGGCTTGCCATCGGTTGCAAGTGGCATACGACAAGCTGCAGAGCGCAAAAAAGCTGCTTTTAGCGGCCAACGTGTCGCTAAAGCGTAGCGCGCTTATTCAGGAGAATGAAAACTCAGGCTGTAGTTCACGGCCTTCGGGCCTGGGTCGAGGATGTCCAGGGCTATATGGATAGGGGTTTGCGGCGGCATTTCGGCTTTGGCCATATCGCTGCTGAGGTATTCGCCGGGTTTGAACCGACGACTGGCGATCATTTTGCCGTTGAGATCGGCAAAGCGCAGTTCCAGCAGCGGGAAGGGCTGGGAGAACGGCGCGCGGTTGTAGAGGATGGCATCCACCACCAGCGCTCCGGCAAATTCGGGGTGGCTGCGCACCACCAGGTTGCTGCTCTTGATCCGGTCGATATCAACCTTGGACGGCACCGTACAGCCGATCTGCGGGCATAACTGCTGGAAGATCGGGCGGTACTGGTCCTGGCGCGCCAGCTCATCGAAGTGATTGGCGATGTACTGCCCGGCCAGGGCTGCGGCGGCCAGCAGCACCAGCAGCGTCCAGAGCAGGCGCTTGCCCCAGGGGGTGCGGCGTTTTTGCCAGTCCAGTTGCAGCGGGTCGTCCACCAGATCCAGCAGCGGGTCTTCGCGCATGGCCGGCTCGCTGCGCTTGCGTCTGTCCTTGCTGACGGGCGCAAGCTCAGGGCGTTCGTCGTCCTCGTCATCGGTGGCAGACAGGCGTTCGCCTGCCAGCGGTGGTTCGAGGTCGTCGTCCAGGGACAGCTGGAGCGGCGGGGTGTCGTCCGGTTCGTCGAGGTCCAGTGACAATGACGGCTCGGTACGCCCGGTTTCAGCCAGCTCGGCAGCACTTTCGGCAACCTTGGCGTGCTCGGCGCGGTCTGCGGCAGAGTCACTGAACAGGCTGTCAGACCATTCACCTTCTTCGGCATCAGAGGTTTCGCGTCGAGCGCTCAGGGACGTGCTTTTGGGCGTGTGCGGTTGGCCGAAGCTTTTGCTGGGCTGGATTTCACGCTCTTCGAGCTTGGCCAGTTCTTCGTCCAGATCCAGATGGTCGAGGTCGATCGTGTGTGCCTGCCACGCTGGCGGGCTGACCGGTACGGCCGGGGCGGTTGCCTCGACGGTTGCCGGTTCGCTCGCTTCGGGCGTGGTGGCGGCAGGCGCCTCCACGGTGGGCGGCTGCCCTGTTTCAGTGCTCTGGTTCAGCAGTTGCTGGGCGGCATTGAACACTTGCAGGCAGGCGCCACAGCGCACCACGCCGCGTGCCATGCCCAACTGGGCGTGGCTGACGCGAAAGCTGGTCTGGCAATGTGGGCACTGGGTAACGAAGCTATCGCTCATGCGGCCATCCGGATTGGGCATGGTTTTATTCTAGCGCCGACGGCCGCTGATGCGTACCCAGCCATCGCGATTGGCAATCGGGTCCAGATCGAAGTCCTGGGCGTAAGCTGCCGCCACTTCTTCGCCCTGTTCGGCGAGGATGCCCGACAGTGCCAGGCGACCACCCGGCTTGACCAGGCTGGCCAGTTGCGGGGCCAGGGAAACCAGCGGGCCGGCGAGGATGTTGGCGACTACGACATCGGCCTGCACTTGTGGCATGTCTTCAGGCAAGTACAGCGGGAACAGCTGCGGATCGACGCCGTTGCGGTTGGCGTTGTCGCGCGAGGCTTCCAGCGCCTGGACGTCGATGTCGGTGCCCACGGCGTGCTTGGCGCCCAGCAGCATGGCGGCGATGGCCAGAATGCCCGAGCCGCAGCCGAAGTCCAGCACGGTGCAGTCTTTCAGGTCCTGGCCGTCCAGCCATTCCAGGCACAGCGCGGTGGTCGGGTGAGTGCCGGTGCCGAAAGCCAGGCCCGGATCCAGCAGCAGGTTGACGGCATCCGGCTCGGGCGCTGCGTGCCAGCTTGGCACGATCCACAGGCGCTGGCCGAAACGCATCGGGTGGAAGTTGTCCATCCAGCTGCGTTCCCAATCCTGGTCTTCGATCACTTCGGCGTGATGTTCTGGGAGCGGCGAACCGGTCAGCAGCTCCAGATGGGACAGTACGAGTTCGGCTTCGGTGCCGCCTTCGAACAGTGCCAGCAAGTGGGTGTGCGACCACAGCGGGGTGGTGTTGAGTTCAGGTTCGAAGATCGGTTGGTCTTCGGCGTCCATGAACGTAACCGAGACAGCACCGACTTCGAGGAACGCGTCTTCGTAGGTTTCGGCTTGTTCCGGGCTGATGGCGAGGCGTACTTGCAGCCAAGGCATGGCGGGCACCTTTGAAAAATAGGAGTGTGCAGCCGAGGGGGCTGCGAGAAGCGCGCAAGTTTACGCGAGCAGGGGCTTGGCGGGTAATCAAAAAGCGATGAATGCAACGCAACCCTGGTGGGAGCGGGCTTGCTCGCGATAAAGGCGATCAGGTCTGGCAGGTTGGCCCGTGTGAGGCCATCGCGAGCAAGCCCGCTCCCACAAGGGCAGTTGCCTGGCTTGCAGAAACAACAAAGCCGCTCGAAAGCGGCTTTGTTGACGGAATTACAAACTTACTTGTTAGCCAGTTTGTGTTCCAGGTAGTGAATGTTGACGCCGCCTTCGCAGAAGCCTTCGTCATTCACCAGGTCGCGGTGCAGCGGGATGTTGGTCTTGATGCCGTCGACCACGATTTCGTCCAGGGCATTGCGCATGCGCGCCATGGCTTCGTCACGGGTCGAACCCCAGGTGATCAGCTTGCCGATCAGGGAGTCGTAGTTGGACGGAACCTTGTAGCCGCTGTACAGGTGCGAATCGACGCGAACGCCGTTGCCGCCCGGAGCGTGGAAGTGCTTGACCATGCCAGGGCTTGGCATGAACGTCGCCGGGTCTTCAGCGTTGATCCGGCACTCCAGCGAGTGACCGTGAATGTTCACGTCCGCCTGGGTGAAGGACAGCTTGTTGCCGGCGGCAATGCTCAACATCTCTTTGAGGATGTCGATGCCAGTGACCATCTCGGATACCGGGTGCTCTACCTGCACACGAGTGTTCATCTCGATGAAGTAGAAGCGACCGTTCTCGTACAGGAACTCGAAAGTACCCGCGCCGCGGTAGTTGATGTCAATGCAGGCCTGGACGCAACGGGCCAGAACTTCGGCGCGTGCGGTTTCGTCGATGCCCGGTGCTGGCGCTTCTTCCAGTACTTTCTGGTGACGACGTTGCAGCGAGCAGTCGCGGTCGCCCAGGTGGATCGCATTGCCCTGGCCGTCGGAAAGAACCTGAACTTCCACGTGACGCGGGTTGGTCAGGTATTTTTCCAGGTAGACCATCGGGTTGCTGAACCAGGCGCCGGCTTCTTCGCGGGTCTGCTTGGCAGCTTCGATCAGGTCTTCTTCACGGTTGACCACGCGCATGCCGCGACCACCGCCGCCGCCAGCGGCCTTGATGATCACCGGGTAGCCGACTTCACGGCCAATGCGCAGAGCGGTTTCAGGATCTTCCGGCAGCGGGCCGTCAGAACCTGGAACGGTCGGAACACCAGCCGCGATCATGGCGTGCTTGGCCGAAACCTTATCGCCCATCAGGCGAATGGTGTCAGCTTTCGGGCCGATGAAGGCAAAACCGGATTTTTCGACCTGTTCGGCGAAATCGGCGTTTTCAGCCAAAAAGCCGTAGCCCGGGTGAATCGCCGTGGCACCGGTCACTTCCGCGGCCGCGATGATGGCCGGAATGTGCAGGTAAGACAGGTTGGCCGGTGCCGGACCGATGCAGACGGTTTCGTCTGCCAGGCCCAGGTGCATCAGCTCTTTGTCGGCAGTGGAGTACACCGCGACAGTCTTGATCCCCATTTCCTTGCACGCCCGCAGGATGCGCAAAGCAATCTCGCCACGGTTGGCGATCAGGACTTTTTCCAGCTTCTGAGGCTTCAACATCGTTGGCTCCCCGTGGTTCAAACGATGGTGAACAGCGGTTGGTCGAATTCAACCGGCTGACCGTTTTCTACCAGGATGGATTCGATAACACCGGCTTTTTCGGCCGTGATGTGGTTCATCATTTTCATCGCTTCAACGATGCAAATGGTGTCGCCGACCTTGACGCTCTGGCCCACTTCAACGAAGGCAGGCGAAGTTGGCGACGGAGTGCGGTAGAACGTACCGACCATTGGCGACTTGACCACAAAACCGTTCAGTTTTGGCGCGGCAGGCGCTTCGGTCACCGTGGCAACCGGTGCAACAGCAACCGGCGCTGCAGCAGGCGCTTGCATCGGCGCTGGTGCGTAGTACTGCTGGGCAGGCGTCTTGCTGTGGCGGCTGATGCGTACGGACTCTTCGCCTTCCTTGATTTCCAGCTCGTCGATGCCGGACTCTTCCAGCAGTTCGATCAGTTTCTTAACTTTACGGATATCCATGAATCGTCAACTCCCAATGGGTCTGTCAGGGGCGTTTAGCTTGTAGTTCAAGCTGTTCCAGGGCGGCCTCCAAGGCCAGTCGATAACCGCTGGCGCCAAGGCCGCAGATCACACCTACCGCAACGTCGGAGAAGTAGGAGTGATGGCGGAAAGGTTCGCGTTTGTACACGTTGGACAAATGCACTTCGATGAATGGGATGCTCACCGCGAGCAACGCGTCACGCAATGCCACGCTGGTATGAGTAAAAGCCGCCGGGTTGATCAGGATGAAATCCACGCCTTCGTTGCGGGCAGCGTGTACGCGGTCGATCAATTCATACTCGGCATTGCTTTGCAGGTAGAGCAAATGGTGGCCGGCATCGCGGGCTCTTTGTTCCAGGTCCTGATTGATTTGCGCCAGGGTTGTTGCGCCGTAGACGCCCGGCTCGCGGGTGCCGAGCAGGTTCAGGTTGGGGCCGTGCAGTACCAGGAAAGTCGCCATCTGCTGTTCCTTATTATCTGTGTGCAGTTGTCAGTGCCGGGCGACTATGCCGAAAAGCGGATTCGCTGTCCAGTTAACTGCAATAGCCAGCACGATGACCGATGTTCGCGAAAAGTTTGTGACTGGTGCTCTAGATCTGGTCATTCGCGATGGCGACACGTTCGGCGAAGTCCGTTGCATTGATCTCGCCGATGACCCGTTGGTCACTTATTTCGCTGCCGTTTTTGCCGAAGAACATCAGGGCTGGCGGGCCGAACAATGTGTACTGATCGAGCAGGGCGCGTTGCTCGGCATTGCTGGCCGTGATGTCGAAGCGCACCAGCCGGTAACCCTTGAGCAGCTCCAGCACGCGGGGGTTGTTCAGCACCTCGTGCTCGATCACTTTGCAACTGATGCACCAGTCGGCGTACCAGTCCAGCAACAGTGGCTGGCCAGCAGCCCTGGCCTGGGCCAGGGCGCTGTCCAGTTCGGCCGGGGTGCTGACGGTGAGCCACTGGCCTGCCGGTTGTGCGTTGCCGGTTACTGCGCTGGCAGCCGGTTGTGCGTGGCCGATGGGGTTGAAAGGGTCGCTTTGCCCGCTCAGGGCGCCGTACCAGCAGGCCAGCGCGTAGACCAGCAAAAACACACCCAGCAACTGGGCAAGACGCTGGCGCGGGGCTTTGTGGGTGAACTCCAGCGTGCCCAGGAACAGGCTCACGCCTGCGGCCAGTGCGCCAATCAGCAGCAGGGTGACCGGGCCGGGCAGCACGCGGCTAAGCAGGCCGATGGCCAGACCGAGCAGCAGCACGCCGATGGCATTTTTTACACTGACCAGCCACGGCCCGCTTTTCGGCAGCCAGGCCGCGCCACCAGTGGCTACCAGCAACAGCGGCGCACCCATGCCCAGGCCCAGGGCGAACAGCTTCAGGCCGCCCCCCAACGCATCGCCACTGGCGCTGATATACAGCAGCGCGCCGGCCAGCGGCGCCGATACGCACGGTGATACCAGCAGGCTGGACACCACGCCCAGCACCGCTGCGCCCCACAGCGAACCACCTTGGGTGCGGTTGGCGACACGATCCAGGCGATTGCTGATGGCTTGCGGCAGTTTCAGCTCAAACACGCCGAACATGGCCAGGGCGAAAATGGCGAAAAACAGCGCAAACGGCACCAGCACCCACACCGACTGCAGGCGCGCCTGCAGATTGAGCTGGGCACCGAACATGCCCATCAACGCGCCCAGCAGGGCAAAGCACGCCGCCATTGGCAGCACATAGGCCAGCGACAGGCTGAAGCCCCGCAGCCCACCCACCTGGCCGCGCAACACCACGCCCGAGAGGATCGGCAGCATCGGCAATACGCAGGGGGTAAAGGTCAGGCCCAACCCGGCAAGGAAAAACAGCGCCAGTTCGCGCCAGTTCCACGCTTTTGCCGGTGTGCCGGTGCCGGTGCCGGTGCCGGTGCTGGTGACGGTAGTGCCATCAATGCTCAGGCGTTCGGTCTCAGGCGGGTAGCACAGGCCCTTGTCGGCGCAGCCCTGATAGCTGACCACCAGGGTGAAGGGGCGCGAATCGTTGGCCGGGCGCGGGATATCTACGTCGAGAATGCCGTGATAGACCTCGACATCGCCGAAGTACTCATCGTGCTTGGCTTCGCCGGGGGGCAGTTGCGCGGTGCCCAGGGCGATGTCGGCGGGTTCGGTCTTGAAGGCGAACCGGTGCCGATACAGGTAATAGCCTTCGGTGGGCACAAAACGCAGCTTGATTGACTCGGGAGTGCTGCTGATCAGGTTGAGCTTGAACGCTTCGCGTACCGGTAAAAAGTCGCTGCTGTTATTGATGGCGCCCAGGGTTGCACTGGGTCGGTTATCCAGCAACCCCGCGCCCAGGGCAGGCACGGCAAACAGCAAACACAGGAGCAAAAACAGGCGGCGCATAGGAATCTCGCAAAGCAAACGTGCGGGCATGATAGCGCGGTGAATGGATGGGGTGCAGCAACCCCTGTCGTGGGTGGGGGTGGGAGCGGGCTTGCTCGCGATGCAGGCGGCGCGGTCTTCCTGCATGACTGCGCAGATGCAATCGCGAGCAAGCCCGCTCCCACAGGGTGTGCGGGGTTACACCCGGAAGGCCTGTACCGCGGTGTTGAGCTGCGAGCCCAGTTCCAGCAGTTGCTGGCTCTGGTCGCGGGCAATGCCGATGCGTTGCAGGTTTTCGTCGCCCAGCACATGGATGCGTTCGCTGTGGTCGCGAATCTCGCTCACCGCCCCGGTCTGCTGCGCGGTCACATCGGCGATGCGCACCGCGGTATCGGAGATGGTGGCAATGGCGCCGACAATTTCATCCAGCGCGCCGTCGGCATCCTGGGCTTGCTGGGCGGTGGCCTGGGCGTGGGTCACTTGCGCGCGAATGCCTTCTACCGATTGGCGGGCGGCCAGTTGCAGCCCGCCGATCAGGGTCTGGATCTCGTTGGTGGCCCCTGCAGTACGCTGGGCCAGCGAGCGTACTTCTTCAGCCACCACGGCAAAGCCACGGCCCATTTCGCCGGCGCGGGCGGCTTCGATGGCGGCGTTGAGCGCCAACAGGTTGGTCTGGTCGGCAATCGAACGAATCACCGTGAGCACACCGCCGATGGTGGCCGACTCTTCGGCCAAACGCTCGATGGTCTGCGCGTTGCCCTGCACTTCACCCACCAGGGCATGCAGCCCGGTCAGGCTCTGGCCGATCACCCGCTGCCCCTGGGCCACCGCGAGGCCGGCGCTGCGGCTGGCATCGGCGGCCTGGCTGGCATCACCCGCCACTTGCGAGATGGTTGCTTCCAGTTCACCCAGGGCGTCGCGGATTTGCGCGGTATCCCCGGCCTGGCGTTCAGCGCCGCCATGCAGGCCGGTGCTCAGCTCGGCCAGGGTCTGGCTGCTGCCGGCCACTTGTTCGGCATTCAGGCGCAGGGTGCCCACCAGGTTCACCAGGTAGCTGCGCAGGCGGTTAAGCGAGGACTCGATGTCACGCAATTCGCGATTGGTCTTGCCCAGCTGGATATCGCGGCTGAAGTCGCCTTCGGCCCAGGTCGACAGCAGCGGCGCCAGGTAGGTCAGCACCCGCGCCAGCTTGCGCTGCAGGGTATCGATCAACAGCGCGATGAGCAGGATCAGGCCAATCATCAGGCCCTGGATCAGCCGCACTTCATTCTGGATGTGTGCGTGCTCGGCGCGCACCACCGGCTCCAGTTCGGCGATGGCCTGCTGCACGGCATCGAGCTTGAGGTGGGTGGCGGCGCTGAGCTGGCTGCGTTGTTCGATCTGGTTTTGGGTGCGCTTGAGTTCGGCGGGGTAGCGGCTGAGCAGGCTGTTGAGTTCGCGCTTGAGGCCTATTGCGGCATCTTCGGCCTTGGCGGGGTCAGTGGCATCAAGGCCCATCATCGCGGCAAAATCGTCGGTGCCCGAGGCGCTTGTGCTGTTCACGCCGAGCAGGGGCAGGGCGTCGATTTGCCTGGCCTGAAGCGCAATGTTGTCCAGTTCGCGCTCGACGTCGCCGGCCAGTTCACTGCGCCCGCTGCTGACCAGTTTGTCCCGGGCCAGGGACAGCTTGGCCAGGTGTTGCGAGGCGCTGAGCAGCAAGGGCAGGTAGGCGCGGGCCTCGTTGGAAGTCGCGTCGCTGGCGTATTGGCCCAGTTGTTCGAGGCTGGCACCCAGCTCGCGCTCGGCCTGCAGCAGCAAGGCCTGGGGGTCGCCGGCCAGTTTGCCGGCGGCCAGCAGTTCGGTATTGCTGTAGGTGCTCAGGTTTTCCAGGCTGGGGCGCAGCGTGTCGGCCAGTGCGGGCGGCAAAGGGCCTAGTTGGCTTTTGAGGCTGTCCAGCGCACTGTTGGCATCGCTCAGGCGCAGGGCGTCGCCACTGGCGAGATAGTCCTCGATATTGCGCGCCACGTTGTTCTGGAACTGCTGCGACAGGCTCAAGTAGCGCTCCATCAACAGAAACGGCCGCTCCAGGGCTTGTTGCGACCACCACAGGGTTGCCCCCAGGGCCAGGCACACGGCGACCAGCAACAGGGTGTTGAGGTTGGTTAGCAGCTTCAGGCGCATGTGGGATTTTGCCTACTACACAGTCAGAAGCGGCAAAAGTTATTGCACTTAAGTTACAGCGGTGTGACGAAAACCCGGGATCAGGAACAAATAGTGGCAATTGGCCTTGTCTGGTGGAAGCCATGCACCTGATTACGCCCGTTGTTCTTGGCGCGGTACAGGGCTTCGTCGGCCTGGGAGGCCATCAGCAGGCTGTCGGCATCGCCGTGCATCTGCACCACGCCCGCGCTGAAGGAGCACGACAGGTCCACAGGTTGTGCCGGGTAGTGGATTTCGGCAAAGCGCTGACGAATCTGATTGAGCACTTTGTGGGCCGACTCCTGGTCGGTGTCGGGCATGACAATGGCAAACTCTTCACCGCCGTAGCGGCCAATAAAGTCGGTTTTGCGCAGGCGCTGCTTGAGGAACAGCGCCAGGCTCTTGATCACCCGGTCGCCCATCGGGTGGCCGTAGCCATCGTTGACGTGCTTGAAGTGGTCAAGGTCGAGCATGGCAAAGCTCAGGGGGCGGTTCTCGCGGCGGGCGCGAAAGGTGCAGTCTTCGAGCAATTGCAGGATATGGGTGTGGTTGTACAGCCCGGTCAGGCTGTCACGCACCATCCGCGCCTTGAGATGGCGGGCGCGGGCTGCACGGTTGCGCACGGTGGTGATCAGGTGGCGCGGCTGGATCGGCTTGGTGAGGAAGTCATCGCCGCCCTCGCTCATGGCATCGAGCTGCTTGTCCATATCGTCTTCGGCCGACAGGTAAATGATCGGCACGCTGACATAGCGGTCGTTGTGGCGGATCACCTTGGCCAGCTCGGTGCCGGTGCAGCCCGGCATATACATGTCGAGGATAATCAGGTCGGGCTGGAATTCCGCCAGCTCGGTCATGGCCTGAATCGGGTCGATCAGGGTGCGGGTGACAATCCCGGCGCCATTGAGCAGGCGCTCGGCATGCAGGGCCTGGGCCCGGGAGTCGTCAATGATCAGCACTTTGTAGGGTTCGTACTGGGCGACACAGGTCAGCACCTCGATTTTTTCCATCAGGCTTGAGGCTTCGAGGGTGCCGGTCAAAAAACCTTGCCCGCCTGCGCGCACGGCCGCCAGCCGGGTAGGGGTATCGGCCTCATGAAGGCTGAAAAACAGCAGCGGCAGTTTTTGCTCAAGACCGATCTGGGCTTCTGCGGCCAGCGTCAGGCCAACGCCCGCCCCGGCGAAGTCCACGTCCATGACAATGGCGGCCGGGTGGCGCTCGGTCATGGCCAGGCGAAATCCGGCAGGGCTGCTGAAGGCCAGGGCGCTGAGTTCGAAAAACTCCAGTTGCCGGGCCAGCCGATCGGCGCGTTCCAGGTCCTGGAGCAGGATATACACCGGCTTGCGCAGGGGAGGCAGGCTGATATTGGCTGCCCGGTCACCCTGGCGCAGGCCGGTGCGCGACAGGCGCTGCATCAGGCGGTTGAGTTCAGTGATGATCGGGCTGTTCAGGCGGCTCTGGTTGGCGGCCATGTCGCGTAGCGTCAGGTCGATGGCCCGCGCCAGCTCGCTGTGCTCGGGCTGCTCGAAGCGCTCGGCAAAACGCAGCAGGCGCAGGTTGGCATCGTCAAGCTCGGCCAGGCTGGCAGGCGACCATTCATTGGCCTGCAGGCGCTGCCAGATCTCAAGAATCTGGCGAGCCTGGTGGGTGACACGCTGGGCAAAGTGGTTTTTCAGGCGCTCGCGACTGGGGTCTTCTTGCTCGGTCATAACCTGGCTGCTGGGTAGTGAAGCATGCTGAAGTCGAATGATGGCTCTATGCTAGCAGCTCATTGCAAATGTACGAGTTTCTCCTTGAAATTAACTGTGGGGCAGCCATATTGCCCATCACCTGCGCGCATGTTCTATAGTGCCGGGCGTAGTGGCCCCCTGAGATAAAAAGCGTGCATGCAAGGCACGATGGGTTAGGGTTGTGGTCGAACCGTTGAATCAAGCAGATGAAAGGATATAGCCATGCTGGACTGGAAAAAACGTGAGGGCACAGCCCGCGAATCGGTCAAAGAGCCCAAAACACAGTCGCGTGGCTATTTCAAAAGCATCCTGCTGAGCCGCTCCATCGCGGTGCTGGTGGCGATTTTTATCGTGGTCAACCTGGGCCTGGGCTGGTACTGGAGCCAGGAGCCTGACCTGTTCCCGGTGCAGCAAAACGCACAATTGGCGGCCGAGAAAGAAGGCAAGCAAATGGTGCCGGGCTTCACCACCGTCGAAACCCTCAAGACCGTTGCCGGTACCTTGCTCAACAAGCCGGGCGGCTACCTGTCCAATGACCGTTTTCCGCCGGGCATCTTCCTGGACAACATCCCGAGCTGGGAATACGGCGTGCTGGTACAGGTGCGCGACCTGACCCGTGCCCTGCGCAAAGACTTCGCCCGTTCGCAGTCACAGTCGGCTGAAGATGCGGATCTGGCCAAGGCCGAACCGCGTTTCAACTTCGACAACAAGAGCTGGATGCTGCCGTCCAGCGAATCCGAATACCAAGAAGGCATCAATTCCCTGAGCCGTTATCAGGCGCGCCTGTCTGACCCGAATCAGAAAAACGCCCTGTTCTATGCCCGCGCCGATAACCTGAACAACTGGCTGGGCGATGTGGGCACCCGTCTGGGCTCCCTGTCGCAACGCCTGTCGGCCAGCGTGGGCCGGGTCAAGCTCAACAGCGCGCTGAAAACCGAAAGCCTGCAACCGGGCCAGGTGCCGGTGGTGGACGAGGAAGTGGTCGAAACCCCGTGGATGCAGATCGACAACGTGTTCTATGAAGCACGCGGTCAGGCCTGGGCCTTGTCGCACCTGCTGCGTGCCATCGAAGTGGATTTTGCCGATGTACTGGCCAAGAAAAACGCCACGGTCAGCGTGCGTCAGATCATTCGCGAGCTGGAAGCAGCGCAGGAACCGGTCTGGAGCCCGATGATCCTCAATGGCAGCGGCTATGGCGTGCTGGCCAACCACTCGCTGGTCATGGCCAACTACATTTCCCGCGCCAACGCCGCGGTCATGGACTTGCGTCAACTGCTGTCGCAAGGCTAAGCGATGGTTATTTCAGCTTTGGAGGCTGCGCACCGTGCGGCCTCCGATGTCGAACAAGTTGCCTGGGTCGATCGCGATGATCGCCTGCTGGGCGGCCTGCCCCGGCATGAACTGCGCGAGCGCGGCCTGATCGGGCGCGGCACTTTTATTTTATTGTTCAACTCTGCCGGGGAGCTGTGCGTGCATCAACGCACCCTGAGCAAAGCGCTGTACCCGGGGTTTTGGGACGTGGCGGCGGGGGGCATGGTGGGCGTGGATGAAACCTACGCCGAGTCGGCGGCCCGCGAGCTGGCAGAGGAGTTGGGTGTAAGAGGCGTGCCGCTGACGGCCCATGAACGGTTTTACTTCGAAGCCCCGCAAAACCACCTGTGGTGCGCGGTGTTTTCGGCGGTGTGGGACGGCCCGTTGCAGGTGCAACCTGAAGAAGTCCAGCAAGCGTGTTTTATGCCGGTGGCCGAGGCGCTGCGCCTGAGTACGCAACGGGACTACTGCCCTGACTCATTGGATGCGCTCAAGCGCTATCTGGCCCAGGGCTGACGTTGATTCCCCCTGTGGGAGCGGGCTTGCTCGCGATTCAGGCGACCCGGTTTTTCAGTTGCACCGCTGCGATCCCATCGCGAGCAAGCCCGCTCCCACAAGTTCGTGGCTGGCGCTTTAGAAAATGCCGCCGATTGGCTATTGGGATGCAGCGATTTTGTCGTTACACTGCGCGACCTTTTTCAGGCTCAGGCGGGTTTCCCCCCTGAGTTGCGCTGCCCCTGCCAGAGTGGGGCTTCGCGGTCGGTACACCTTGGCGCAACAGCGTCAGGCACCGGCCAATTATTTGTCCTCCGAATGAGGATTGCCGGTGGCCAAAAAAGCCGCATCCTTCGCCGCCCTGGGTGGCCTGGTATTTTCCACCGACGCAGGTCGTCACTGTCCGGACTGTCGCCAGCCGGTGGACGCCTGTACCTGCAAACAAACCCTGATCCCCGAAGGTGACGGCATCGCCCGCGTGCGCCGCGAAAGCAAAGGCCGTGGCGGCAAGACGGTGACCACCATCACCGGCGTGCCGCTGGCTGAAGACGCACTCAAGGAACTGGCCACGACGTTGAAAAAACGCTGTGGCACCGGTGGCGCGTTGAAAGACGGCATCATCGAGATCCAGGGCGATCACGTCGAGCTGCTGCTGGCCGAACTGGTCAAGCACGGTTTCAAGGCCAAGAAGTCCGGCGGCTAGCAGCCTCTGTGAAAGCCACCGCAGCGCCGCTCCGGCGCCCCTCGTGGGCTGGCCAGGGCGCGCTTGCCATGGTTTTCACAGAGCCTGTTATCACCGGTTTCTAAACTCGGCGCTGTTGTCAGGGTCTGACTAATCGTCACTTTCACACTTTAGACTGCGCCAGCCTGCTTTCAGGCTGGGCTATTTGACTTATTTATAGGGGACTTCGATGTCCGTACGACGCACACGCAAAGACGATGGCAGCCAATGGACAGTTGCGGACAGCCGCAGTGTTTACGGGATTCGCCATTGGGGGCCGGGTATTTCGCGATCAATGAAGCCGGTCGCGTAGAAGTCCGTCCGAACGGCCCGAACAGCTCGCCCATCGATTTGTACGAGCAGGTCGACGAACTGCGCAAGACCAGCGGTTTGTCCTTGCCGTTGCTGGTGCGTTTCCCGGATATCCTGCAAGACCGTGTACGCCAGCTGACCGGCGCGTTCGATGCCAACATCGCGCGCCTGGACTACCAGAGCCAGTACACCGCCCTGTACCCGATCAAGGTTAACCAGCAGGAAGCGGTGATCGAAAACATCATCGCCACCAAGAACGTGTCGATCGGTCTTGAAGCCGGTTCCAAGCCCGAGCTGCTGGCCGTGCTGGCCCTGGCGCCCAAGGGCGGCACCATCGTCTGCAACGGTTACAAGGACCGTGAGTTCATCCGCCTGGCGCTGATGGGCCAGAAGCTGGGCCACAACGTCTTTATCGTGATCGAGAAAGAATCCGAAGTAGACCTGGTAATCGAAGAAGCGGCCTCGCTCAAGGTCAAGCCGCAGGTCGGCCTGCGCGTGCGCCTGTCGTCCCTGGCGTCGAGCAAGTGGGCTGACACCGGCGGTGAAAAATCCAAGTTCGGTCTGTCGGCCGCGCAACTGCTGTCGGTGGTTGAGCGCTTCCGTGCGGCGGGCCTGGATCAGGGCATCCGCCTGCTGCACTTCCATATGGGCTCGCAGATCGCCAACCTGGCGGACTACCAGCACGGTTTCAAGGAAGCGATCCGCTACTACGGCGAACTGCGCAACCTCGGCCTGCCGGTTGACCATATCGACGTGGGCGGCGGCCTGGGTGTGGACTACGACGGTACCCACTCGCGCAACGCCAGTTCGATCAACTACGACATGGACGACTACGCCGGTGTGGTTGTGGGCATGCTCAAGGAATTCTGCGACGCGCAGAGCCTGCCGCACCCGCATATCTTCTCCGAAAGCGGCCGTTCCCTGACTGCGCACCACGCCATGCTGGTGGTGCAAGTGACTGACGTCGAGAAACACAACGACGACGTGCCGGTTATCGAAAACAAGGAAAGCCTGCCAGAAACCGTGCAGTGGCTGGTGGACCTGCTGGGTCCGACCGACATTGAGATGGTCACCGAAACCTACTGGCGCGCCACGCACTACATGAGCGACATCGCTGCCCAGTACGCCGATGGCAAAATCACCCTGGCGGAAAAAGCCCTGGCCGAACAGTGCTACTTTGCCGTGTGCCGTCGCCTGCACAACTCGCTGAAAGCGCGTCAGCGTTCTCATCGTCAGGTGCTGGACGAGCTCAACGACAAGCTGGCCGACAAGTACATCTGCAACTTCTCGGTATTCCAGAGCCTGCCGGACACCTGGGCGATTGGCCAGGTACTGCCGATCCTGCCGCTGCACCGCCTCAACGAAGAGCCGCTGCGCCGCGCCGTGCTGCAAGACCTGACCTGCGACTCCGACGGCAAGATCAAGCAATACGTCGACGAGCAGAGCATCGAGACCAGCCTGCCGGTACACGGGCTCAACGAAGGCGAAGACTACCTGCTGGGTATCTTCCTCGTGGGCGCGTACCAGGAAATCCTGGGTGACATGCACAACCTGTTCGGTGATACCGATTCGGTGAACATCTACCAGAACGAAGACGGCAGCGTGTACCACGCCGGTATCGAGACCCACGACACCATCGAAGACATGCTGCGCTACGTGCACTTGTCGCCCGAGGAGTTGATGAACCACTACCGTGACAAAGTGGCCAGCGCCAGCATCAGTGCCAAGGAGCGTACTCAGTACCTCGACGCACTGCGCCTGGGCCTGACCCGCTCGTCGTACCTGTCGAGCCACTGATCGCCTCCGGGCCTCAGTGCTGACTGAAAAACGCCGGCGCGTGCATTGCACGCGCCGGCGTTTTTTTTGGCCGCAGGATCAGGCGCCGAACCACTGGTCCTTGCGCTGCATGCGCCATGCATACACGGCCAGGGTCAGGCTGCGCAGCACCATGAACAGCAGGAAACTTATCCACAGGCCGTGGTTGCCATAGCCGTGCAGGGCCCAGGCGGCGGGGAAGGCGATGACCACGCTGATGACCATCGCATCGCGCATTTCCCGGGCGCGGGTGGCGCCGATAAACAGGCCGTCGAGCAAGTAGCTCCACACCGCGATCAGCGGCAGCAGGGCCAGATACGGCAGGTACTGGAATGCGGTTTCACGCACGCTGGGGATATCGGTCTGCATTTGTACAAACAGATGCCCGCCAAACATGAACAGCAACGCAAACCCCAGGCTGGCCAGCAGCGACCAGCCGCAGGCCACCACCATCGAACGGCGCAAGGCCTCACGGTCACGGGCGCCGATGGCATGCCCGCACAGCGCCTCGACAGCATGGGCCAGACCGTCCAGGGCATGGGCCGCCAGTAGCAGGCCGTTGAGCAGCAGCGCATTGGCCGCTACCGTGGCATCGCCCAGGCGGGCGCCTTGCAGGGTGATGGAGAAAAACACCAGTTGCAGCATCAGGCTGCGGATAAAAATATCGCGATTGACCCCCAGCAGCGGCTGCCAGTTATGCCAGGCGCGCAAGGCGGCCCACATCAGTGTGCCGGGGAATCGGCGCAGCGCACCGCGGGTCAGCCACAGACCGAGCAGGGCGCCGCTCCACTCGGCAATCACCGAGGCTCGCGCCGAGCCGGCCACGCCCCAGTCCAGCCCGAGCACGAACCACAGGTTGAGGGCGATATTGACCAGATTAGTGGTGAGCAAAATCGCCAGTGGTGCGCGGGCGTTTTGCGTCCCCAGAAACCAGCCCACCAATGCGTAGCTGGCCAGGGCAGCGGGCAGGCCAAACAGCCGGATGTGGAAGAACTCCAGGGTCAGGGCATGCAGTTCGGTGGAAGGCTGCATCAGGCTCAGGGCCACACCGCTGAAAGGAATCGCGATGGCGCCCAGCAGCATCGACAGCAGCACGCTGAGCAACAGGCCCTGCAGCAGAATCTGGCGCAGGGCGGTGCCATCGCCGCGCCCGGCGGCTTGCGCGGCGAAGCCGGTGGTGCCCATGCGCAAAAAGCCCATCATCCAGGCCAGGAAGATATACAGGCTGGCGCCCACGGCAACGGCACCCAACTGGTGGGCATGGGGCAAATGGCCGATGACCGTGCTGTCGACCAGTGCCACCAGTGGCACGGAGATATTGGACAGGATCATGGGGGCCGCCAGCGCCCACACCCGGCGATGGGTCGGGCGGTCGCGCCAGTCGGCTAGAAGGGAAGATGACATGCAGGCTCCTTTGGGGAGCGCGATTGTAACCTGTGGGAGCGGGCTTGCTCGCGATGGCATCACTGCGGCTGGCCTGACTAACCGCGCTGCCTGCATCGCGAGCAAGCCCGCTCCCACAATCAGACCAGTGCGCCTGTGGTTCGCCACCGGCTGTTATATAGTCGCCCTTTATCTGCCCAGTTAACGAGAACACCATGCTTAACAAAGGATTGTTCCTGGCCTGCACGCTGGCGCTGCTGAGCGCTTGTGATTCTTCCAGCGTCGACAAACCCGCCGCGCCACACGTTGCCGCCACCCAGCCGGCCAGGCCGGTGCAGGACGTCAAGGTGCTGGCCGAACGTTATGCCGGGCGCGAGTTGAGTGTGGTGGATGTCTCAGAGGTGCAGCTGGACGGGGCCAGCACCTTGTCCGTGAGCTTCTCGGTGCCGCTGGACCCGCAGCAGAATTTCGCCGACAAGCTGCACCTGGTAGACGCCAAAACCGGTAAGGTCGATGGCGCCTGGGAGCTGTCGGACAACCTGATGGAGCTGCGCCTGCGTCACCTTGAGCCGCAGCGCAAACTGATCCTCACCGTTGACCCCGGCCTGCGTGCCGTCAACGACGCCAAACTGGCCGCCGAGTACGTCAGCCGCCTCGAAACCCGTGATCTGCAACCTACGGTCGGTTTCGCCAGCCGCGGCAATCTGCTGCCCACGCGTCTGGCCGAAGGTTTGCCGGTCATCGCGCTGAACGTCGACAAGGTCGATGTCGAGTTCTTCCGGGTCAAGCCCGAGTCGCTGCCGGCATTCCTCAGCCAGTGGGGCCGCAACAGCAGCCTGCAGAGCTACGAAGCCAAAGACCTGTTGAACATGGCCGATCTGGTATATGCCGGGCGCTTTGACCTGAATCCGGCGCGCAATACCCGGGAAACCCTGATCCTGCCTACGGCCGGCATCAAGCCTTTGCAGCAGCCGGGTGTATACCTGGCGGTGATGACCGCGTCGGGCAGCTACAACTATTCCACTCCTGCTACCTTGTTCACCCTCAGCGATATCGGCCTTTCCGTGCACCGTTACCAGAAGCGCCTGGATGTGTTCACCCAGGCCCTGGAAGGCGGCAGTGCCCTGGCCGGGGTCGAGCTGGAACTGCTCGACGGCAAGGGGCGCATGCTGGGCCAGGGCAAGACCGGCAAGGACGGTCACGCCGAACTGGCCTTGCCGCCCAAGGCCGAAGTGCTGGTAGCACGCCAGGGCGATCAAACCAGCCTGTTGCGCTTGAACACGGCGGCGCTGGATCTGGCTGAATTCGATATCGGCGGCCCGCAGGCGCATCCGTTGCAGTTCTTTGTATTTGGCCCGCGTGATCTGTATCGCCCCGGCGAAACCGTGCTGCTCAATGCCCTGCTGCGTGACCGCGATGGCAAGCCGGTCAAGCCGCAGCCTGTAAGTGTTGAAGTGCGTCGCCCGGACGAGCAGGTCAGCCGCAAGTTTGTCTGGTCACCGGACGCTTCGGGCCTGTATCAATACCCGCTGCAACTGGCCGCCGAAGCGCCGACCGGGCGCTGGCAACTGGTGTTCGATTTTGGTGACGGCAAGCCGCAGGTGTATGAGTTTCTGGTCGAAGACTTTTTACCGGAGCGCATGGCCCTGGAGCTTAAAGGCAGCGACACGCCGCTAAGCCCCGAGCAAACCGCCGAGGTACAGGTCACCGGGCGTTACCTGTACGGCGCTCCGGCAGCCGGTAACCGCCTGAGCGGTCAGGTCTATGTGCGGCCATTGCGCGAGGCGGTCAACGCGTTGCCGGGCTATGAGTTCGGTTCGGTGACAGAGCCGGAGCTGACTCAGGATCTGGAGCTGGATGAAAGCGTGCTCAACGCCGAAGGCCAGGAAACCCTGCGCATCGACAGCCAGTGGAGCGATGCCAGGTCACCGCTGCAACTGATTGTGCAAGCCAGTTTGCAGGAGTCCGGCGGGCGCCCGATTACCCGGCGCCTGGTGCAGCCGGTATGGCCGGCAGAACGTCTGCCGGGGCTGCGCGGCCTGTTTGACGGCACTGAAACCGATGGCGACGGCCCGGCTGAGTTCGAGCTGCTGGTTGCTGACAGCCAGGGCAACAAGCTGGCGGCCGACAACCTCAAGGTGCGCCTGGTGCGTGAACGTCGCGATTACTACTGGAACTACTCGGACAACGACGGCTGGAGCTATCACTACAACGAGAAGTTTTTGAACCTCAACGAAGAAACCCTCAGCCTCAAGGCGGGCACAACCGCCAAGGTCAGCTTCCCGGTGGAGTGGGGCCCTTACCGTGTTGAAGTCGAAGACCCGCAAACCGGCTTGATCAGCAGCCTGCGCTTCTGGGCCGGTTATCGTGCCCAGGACAACGCCGAAGGCGGTGCCGTGCGTCCTGACCAGGTCAAGCTGGCGCTGGACAAGGCCGCCTATACCGATGGCGATACGGCCAAGGTCACCGTCACGCCCCCTGCGGCTGGCAAGGGCTACTTGCTGGTAGAAGGCAGCGATGGCCCGTTGTGGTGGCAGGAGATCGAAGTGCCTGCCGAGGGCAAGGCCTTCGATATCAAGCTCGACCCAAGCTGGGCACGCCATGACTTGTATGTCAGCGCGCTGGTGATCCGCCCCGGTGAGCGCAAGACCAATATCACGCCCAAGCGCGCAGTCGGGGTGTTGCACCTGCCGATTGACCGCAGCCAGCGCAAGTTGGCACTTACGCTCGATGCCCCAGAGAAAATGCGCCCCAAGCAACCGCTGACGGTAAAGCTTTCGGCTAAAAACGCTGATGGCAGTATCCCCAAACAGGCCCATGTGTTGCTGGCTGCCGTGGATGTCGGGGTGCTCAATATCACGGGCTACCCGACTCCCGACCCGTTCACCAGCCTGTTCGGGCGCAAGGCTTACGGCGCCGACCAACTGGACATCTACGGGCAACTGATCGAAGCCGGGCAGGGTCGTCTGGCCAGCCTGGCGTTCGGTGGTGATGCGGCGCTGGCCAAGGGCGGCAAGCGGCCGGCCACCAGCGTGACCATCGTGGCACTGCAAAGCGCGCCGGTGACGCTCAACGAGCAGGGCGAAGGCGAGGTCAGTGTGGATATCCCCGACTTCAACGGCGAGTTGCGCTTGATGGCACAAGCCTGGACCGACGATCGCTACGGCATGGCCGAAGGCAAGACCGTGGTCGCTGCGCCGCTGGTGGCCGAGCTGGCCGCGCCGCGCTTTCTGGCCGGTGGCGACGAGACCAGGCTGGCGCTGGACCTGTCCAACCTCACTGACAAAGCGCAAACGCTGCGCGTGCAACTCGATACCGACGGGCAGTTGAGCCTGCTGGCGGATACGAACCAAAGCGTGACCCTGAGCCCCGGCCAGCGCAGCACCTTGCACATACCGGTCAAGGCGCTGGGGGGTTATGGCAGCGGTCAGGTCAAGGTGACGGTCAGCGGCCTGGAGCTGCCAGGCGAGACCCTGGCACCCTTTACTCGCGAGTGGACGCTGGGCGTGCGCCCGGCGTACCCGGCCTTGCTCAAGCACTACCGTACGGTGCTCAACGAGCAGCCGTGGAGCTTGCCGGACGCCGAGCTGCAAGCCTTTGAACCTGCCGGGCGCGAAGCCCTGCTGAGCCTGTCGAGCCGTCCGCCGCTCAACCTTGGCGAGCAGATTCGTGCGCTCAAGGCTTACCCGTATGGCTGCTCCGAGCAAACCACCAGCGGCCTGTACCCGGCGCTGTATGCCGATGCTGCACTGTTGCAGCGGTTGGGCCTTGAAGGTGAGCCGGACACCGAACGCAAACGCAAGATCGAGCTGGGCATCGAACGCCTGCTGGGCATGCAGCGCTACAACGGCAGCTTTGGCCTGTGGGGCGCGGACGGTCAGGAGGAGTACTGGCTCACGGCTTATATCACCGACTTCCTGTTGCGCGCCCGCGAACAGGGCTACGCGGTCCCGCCCGAGGCCTTGAAAAAGGCCAGTGAACGGTTGCTGCGTTATGTGCAGGAACGCAACCTGATCGAGGCCGACTACAGCGACAACCTCGACCACACCCGCTTTGCCGTACAGGCTTATGCGGCGCTGGTGCTGGCGCGTAGTCAACAGGCGCCGCTGGGCGCGTTGCGCAGCATTTTTGAGCGGCGCAGCGATGCCCGCTCCGGCTTGCCGCTGGTGCAGTTGTCGATTGCCCTGCAAAAGATGGGCGATCAGCCGCGCGCCGACCAGGCACTGGTGGCGGGGCTGGCTGCGACGCGCAAGGCTGATCAGTGGCTGGGCGACTACGGCAGCCCGCTGCGTGATCAGGCGTTGATTCTGGCCTTGCTGGAAGAGAACAACCTGATGAGCGGCCAGCGTGAACAGCGCCTGTTCGACCTGTCCGATCAACTGGCGGCAAGCCCGTGGCTGTCGACTCAGGAGCGCAATTCGCTGTTCCTCGCCGGTCGTGATGTGCTGGGCAAGCCTGAGGCTGACTGGTCAGCGCAGCTCAGCAGTGGCGGCCAGACCCGCGAGCTGAATAACGCCAGCTCGGGTCTCAAGCTCGACGGGCCGTTGCTGGCCTCGCCCGTGACCTTGCGCAACGAGGGCAGCGTACCGGTTTATCAACAGCTGACGATTTCCGGATACCCACAGCAGGCCCCGGTAGCGGGTGGTGAAAACATGAGCATTCGCCGTGATTATTTGGGCATGAACGGTGAGCCGCTGGACCTCAAGGCACTGAAAAGCGGTGATTTGGTGCTGGTGCATCTGGCCGTGACGGCCAAGCAGCAGGTACCGGATGCGCTGGTGGTCGACTTGCTGCCTGCGGGCCTGGAACTGGAAAACCAGAACCTGGGCCAGAGCGCGGCGAGCCTTGAGAACGCCAGTAGCCAGGTCAAGCAATGGCGTGAGTCGATGCAGAATGCCAGCGTGCAGCATCAGGAATATCGGGATGACCGTTATGTGGCGGCGCTGAAACTGGATGGCTATGGCACCACGCACCTGTTGTACCTGGCCCGGGCCGTGACCCCGGGCAGCTACCGCGTGCCGCCGCCGCAAGTGGAGTCGATGTACCGGCCCAACTGGCAGGCGGTGGGGGATACGGTGGGGGAGATGGTGATCAAGGGGCGTTAGGCGTGTGGCTGCTGCAGGGTTTAACAGGTATGCCGGGTGCATATCCGGCATACCTGTTAAACGGGATATTGGTTTCGCCCTTACGGCGAGTCACTTTTTCCAGACGCCGAGGCGGCCGAATATTTCCTCTGTGGGAGCCGGGCTTGCCCGCGATGCAGGCACCTCGTTCTATCTGGATGACCGAGGTGCTGCCATCGCGGGCAAGCCCGGCTCCCACAAGGGCGAAACCAGATTCCAGATAAACGCAGATGCCGGATATGTACTCGGATCAGCTGTTTTCCCGTAGTCGCAGAGGAGCGTAGTACGGCCTTCGCTGCGCTCAGGTTCCCTCGTTCCGGTCCCGCTCCGTGGGCACGCCGCCACGGGCCATCCTTGGCCCATCGCGGCTCTCCCGGCATCCATGCCGGGAGGCCCACTGCGCAGAACCTCCACTCGGCCTCCCGATGGGGCGGGTAGATCAAAAGCCGTCGAGGCGGCCAACCGGTCGGGCTGTTTGAATGCAGGATTGGCGACCGACATTTTTCCTCTGTGGGAGCCGGGCTTGCCCGCGATGCAGGCACCCCGTTCTATCTGGATGACCGAGGTGCTGCCATCGCGGGCAAGCCCGCTCCCACAAGGGATGGGGGGCTGTTTTCAAAATTTTGCTTTTGCTGTAGCCACGCGATTGTCCAGGCGACGCGAATGCCCCTCGCCGTAAGGGCGAAACCGATATTTCAGTTAAATGCGAATGCCGGATATGCACCCGGTGTACCGCTAAACCGCAAAAGCGGCTACAGGTTTGGCGCATCGCTCTCACAGGAATATGAGGTCAACTGATAATCCAGCTCAAAATCCATAACCCCAGCACCAGCCAGATCACACCGCCGATAATCGAGGTGCGAATAAAGGCGCGAACGGCGTTGTACAAAAACAGCAGGCCGATGATCAGCACTGCAATGCTGATGATTGAGGTGTCCATGCCCAGCGCCCGGGCCATGCCGTCGACAAAATTGCTGCCCGCCTCGGTGATGGCGCCGAACAGGCCGTTCAGGGTTTCCACGATAAAACGCACCAGCGTGCCCAGCCACAGGCCAAGATTTCCGATAAAACTTTCGACGTGCATGGTCATGTTCCGATGAGTAAGGTGGCCACTGTGCCAGATATACACATTAGGCATCTATCCATCGTGCAAGTTGCGTAGCGAGTGAGTTTGAGTGGGGCCAGGGATCAAAAAACTACTGGGTTGGACGGCCGGCGGCTTGCTCACGCTGTGTACCTTGCTGTGGCTGGCTGACAGGATCTGGCCGCTGCCGTTGCCCAAGGATGACCAGGCCCGCGTTGTCCTGGCCGAAGACGGCACGCCATTGTGGCGCTTTGCCGATGCCAACGGCGTATGGCGCTACCCGGTGCAGGTCAGTGAGGTGTCGCCGCTGTATCTGGATGCCTTGCTGACCTACGAGGACCGCTGGTTCTTTCAACACCCCGGGGTCAACCCGCTGGCGCTGGGTCGTGCGGCCTGGCAGAACCTTACCGGCGGGCGGGTGTTGTCAGGCGGCAGCACGTTGTCGATGCAGGTTGCACGTCTGCTCGACCCGCATGAGCGGACGTTGCCCGGCAAGTTGCGTCAGCTTTGGCGCACCGCTCAGCTGGAATGGCATCTAAGCAAGCCGCAGATTCTTGAGCTGTACCTCAATCGCGCGCCATTTGGCGGTACCCTGCAGGGGGTTGCTGCGGCCAGTTGGGCGTATCTGGGCAAGTCGGCGCAGCAACTCACCCGTTCCGAGGCCGCCCTGCTCGCCGTGTTGCCGCAAGCACCGAGCCGCTTGCGCCCCGACCGTCACCCGCAACGCGCACAAGAGGCCCGGGACAAGGTGCTGCGTCGCCTGGCCGAGTATCGGGTGTGGCCACAGCCAGCAGTGGACGAGGCTCTGGAGGAGCCGCTGTTGCTGGCTCCGCGCCTTGAACCGAGCCTGGCACCGTTGCTGGCTCGACGCCTCAACCGGCCCGGCAGCCCGCCGCTAATCCGCACCACAATCGATGTCGGCTTGCAGCGCCGCCTCGAAGACTTGCTGCTGGGCTGGCGCGCCCGCCTGCCCGATCACACGTCGGCGGCCATCGTGGTGGTCGAGACCGAAAACATGGCCGTGCGCGCCTACCTGGGCTCGGTGGATATTAACGATGCGCGTCGCTTTGGCCATGTGGACATGATCACGGCCATGCGCTCGCCGGGCTCGACCCTCAAGCCGTTCTTGTACGGCATGGCGATGGATGCGGGGCTGATTCACTCGGAATCGCTGTTGCAGGATGTGCCCCGGCGTTACGGCGACTATCGCCCCGGCAACTTTTCCCAGGGGTTCAGCGGGCCGGTGTCGGCCAGCGCCGCCCTGGTCACTTCGCTCAACCTGCCGGCGGTGCAGTTGCTGGAAGCCTATGGGCCTAAACGCTTCGCCGCCGATATGCGCAACGCTGGCGTGCCCTTGAGCCTGCCGGCACTGGCCGAACCCAATCTGGCCTTGATTCTGGGCGGCGCAGGCAGCCGTCTGGAAGATCTGGTCAGCGGTTACAGTGCCCTGGCGCGAGAAGGGCGCAGCGCCAATCTGCGCCTGCAACCCGATGACGCGTTGCGCGAGCGGCGCATGTTGTCGCCGGGGGCGGCGTGGGTGATTCGGCGCATCCTCAGCGGGCAGGCGCGCCCGGACCGCGACCCGACTGCCGAGTTGGTGCAGCGCCCGCAACTGGCCTGGAAAACCGGCACCAGCTATGGCTTTCGTGATGCGCTGGCGATTGGCGTGGGGCCGCGTTACTTGATCGGTGTATGGATCGGCCGCCCGGATGGCACCCCGGTGCCCGGGCAGTTTGGCCTGGCGTCGGCGGCCCCCTTGATGCTGCAAGTCCACGATGTGCTGAGCAACCGTGACAGCCAACGCGGTATTGTCGCGCCGGTGCAGGCAGTGCCGGGCAGCGTCGGCGTGGCTGCGATTTGCTGGCCGCTGGGCCAGCCGATGAACAAGGATGACCCCAATTGCCGTCGGCAGCGTTTTGCCTGGACCCTGGATCACACCACGCCGCCGACCTTGCTGGCGGCGGATCAACCGTTGGGTGTGGGCCTGCGTGAAACGATCCGGGTCAACCCGCAAGGTTTGCGCGTTGGCCCGCCATGCGCCGACGGTCAACAACGCGAAGTGGCATTGTGGCCAGCCCCCCTTGAACCCTGGCTGCCTCGGGTCGAGCGGCGTGAGGCGCGGATGCCCGCCGCGTCCACGCAATGTCCGCCGCCGCCTTTGAATACGCTAACCCCGCTGTCGATTGTCGGCGTGCGTGACGGTGACCGCCTGCGCCGTCCTGCTGCCAGCCAGGCAGTGCTGCACCTGGCGCTATCGGCCCTGGGCGGTGACGGTCGGCGCTGGTGGTTTATCAATGGCGCACCGATAGGTGATAGCGCGCAACCAGAGATATTCAATACCACTCTGGAACAACCCGGGCGTTATGAGCTGAGTGTGCTTGACGACAGCGGGCAAACCGCCCGGGTCGAGTTCAGTGTGGTGGAATAACCCCCCTCTAAGCATGTTTTTACGCACTTACTATCAACTTAAAACCTGTCTATTAGGCTTATACCTAAAGTAGGGTTGGCGGGGGCGGTGTTTTTTTGGGTCAATAAGGGCATTGATATATATAGTTTTTTTGTCGGCACTTAACGCCAAAGTATTAATTCTCAAGAGGGAATGCAGGCCTTGTATATAAGGGGTTAATACCAAGTTGTGAATTGTTTGATCAGGCCCGCGGCGTTGTTATGTACCCAACGGACGAACGTATCCCGGACACAGAGCAGGGAACTTCGAACTCAGGCGTAACAGGTGCAAGGGACTTAATCATGAACACTCAACTTTTTCTGAAAACCAGTACCGCTCTCCTCTTGGTCATGACTGTCAGCCTGGCTGGCTGCAGCGGCGGCGGTGGTGGCCACAAGAGTTATGTAGCCAGCAGTGGTAGCGGGACTGACGCGGGTACAGGCGGCGGTACTGACGGCGGCACAGGCGGTGGAACCGGTGGCGGCACTGACGGCGGTACAGGTGGTGGAACCGGTGGCGGGACTGACGGCGGTACAGGCGGTGGAACCGGTGGCGGTACAGGCGGTGGTACAGGCGGTGGAACCGGTGGCGGCACAGGCGGTGGTACAGGCGGCGGAACCGGTGGCGGAACCGGTGGCGGTACTGGCGGCGGTACAGGTGGTGGAACCGGCGGCGGTACGGGTGCAGGTACTACGCCTCTGGTCACAGGCCAGGTTGTCGGTCAGGTCGGCAGCGCCCTTGGCGGCGTGGGCACCACGGTCAGCGGGGTTGGCAGCACCCTGAGCACCGTGCCTGTAGTGGGCACCGTGGCTGGCGGCCTGGTGACCAACACCGGCAATGCCGTGACCTCGGTCACTGACGGCATTAGTGGTGGCCTGGGGTCGCTGGGCACCGACAAGAACTCCCTCGGCCTGACTGTTGGTGGTGTAACCAACGCGGTCAGTGATGTAGGCAAAGGCGTTTCGTCAGTGGGTACGGGGTTGACGACCGTGCTGGACAACACCCCGATCAGCCAGATCCCGCTCGTGGGTGGCGTAGTTGGCAAGGTGACAGACACCACCGGCGGTTTGGTCAACAAAGTGGGCACCACCGTGACCATGCTCGGCAACACCCTGACCACCGATGTGAGCAGTGGCAAGTTGGGCGCATTGACCGGCGGAGTGAATGACAAAGTGCTGGTGCCGGTGATTTCGCTGGTTGAAAACGTGACCGGCAAAGTGGGCACCACCACAGGTCTGGGGGCGCCGGTGGACGGTTTGCTGAACAAGGTGGGTGGCACCGTAAGCGGCCTGGGCGGCAAGGTCACGGCTACCGGTGGCGACAACCCGGTGACCTCTCTGGTCGGTGGCGTGCTGACCGGTGTGGGCGGTGCGGTTGACAAGGCTGGCGGCTACGTCAATCCGGCAGCAGGCTCCACGGGTAGTGGTACGGGTACCGGGACGGGCCTGGGTGGTCTGCTGGGTGGCCTGGGTGTGGGCGCAAGCGCCGGGGCAGGTGCAGGTGCAGGTGCCGGCGTTGGTACAGGCGGTGTGAGCGCCGGCGCGGGTGCCGGTGTAGGCGCCGGGGTTGGCGGTCTGCTGGGCGGTCTGGGTGTGGGGGCAAGCGCTGGCGGAAGCGTCGGGGCAGGTGCTGGCACTACTGGAGCCGGTGCAGGTGCAGGTGCAGGTGCAGGTGCAGGTGCCGGTGCAGCCGGGGGTGTTGGTGGTGTCGTCGGTGGTGTAGTGGGTGGTCTTGGCGGCTTGCTGGGTGTCAAAGTGGATTCAGGCAACAACACTGCGGGTACCACAGTGGGCGCAGCGGGCGGCGCAGCAGCAGGTGCGGGTACCGGTGGCCTGGGCGGGGTGCTTGGGGGCGTGGTAGGCGGGCTGGGTAACCTGGGCAAGAAATAACTGAAGAATATTGCACCTGGCCGGTTCGACGGCCTTACCTACAGCGCCTACGCTTGGTTGGGACGAGAGATTCAGATGAGTCTCTCGTCTTTTTTCATGTGCAGGTTGTAGGACTGATGCTCGGGTCGCTTCGCAAAGCATTCTAAAAATGAAGCCCCTCGTTATGCCGCCGTAGTTGAACATGGAGTGTCCTATGCGTAATTGCGTTCCCTTTCTATTGCTGGCGTTGGCCCCCTATGCCGGTGCCGAATCGCTTCCGCGCTTTCTAAATAGCAACGACAGCATGCAAACCCTGCCCACGCCCAACCTGCCGGTGGATGCCTACCGCCCTGCAGCGCCTGCGCTGGAGCTGCCCAAGCCGGCAGCTGCGCAAGCCCGGCCATTGGAAATGGGCACCCGCTTGACCATTCGCAAGTTGCAGATCGAAGGTGGCACGATTTATCCGCTGCCTGAGCTGGGGGCGGTCTACAAACCGCTGCTGGGCCATGAAATCACCCTGGCCGAACTGATCGAGGCCACGCGCCAGATCACCAAGCGTTACCAGGATGATGGCTATTTATTGTCCTATGCGTTCTTGCCGCAGCAGAACTTCGACCAGGGCCTGGTGCGTGTGGTGCTGGTCGAAGGCTATATCAGCGAGTACAAGGTTGACGGCGATATCGGGCGGGTAAAGGGGTTTGTCGATGAGCTGGTCGACAAGCTCAAGGGCGAACGCCCGCTCACCCGTAAAACCTTCAACCGCTACAGCACGCTGCTCAGCCGCATTCCCGGGGTGACCCTGGAGGCGCAAGTGCCGCCGCCGGGCACCACCGATGGCGCATCGACGTTGCATATCAGTGCCAGCCGCAAACCCTTCACCACCAGCATGAGCCTGGTCGAAGGCAACCGCAGCAGCACCCAGGCGCTGTTTTCGGCCAGCAGCAACTCGCAAACGGCGATGGCCGAACAATTGACCCTGAGCGGGTTGTTTCCGCCGGGCAATGACAAGGAACACTACTACCGCCTCGATTACAGCCAGTACCTGAATGCCGAGGGCACGCAGTTGAGCCTGTATGGCTCCAGCTATCGCAGCGACCCGAGCACCAACATTGCCACCACCGATGGCTTTGAACTCAAGCCGCACCGCGAGAACGACCGCTTCTCCATCGGCGTCAGCCATCCACTGATTGCCGCGCCGGATCAATGGCTCAGTGTCGCCGGCCGCCTGTATGGGGTGAACGACAAGACAGACTACGAAATCGTCGGCTACGGGCAGACCATCAGCGAAAAAACCAACACCCGGGCCGTGGCACTGGAAGGGGACTGGCGCAAGTCCGATGCCAAGCAGTTGCGCATTGTCAGTGCGGGTTTGTACCAGGGCATCAATGGCTTGGGCGCCAAGAGCGAGACCAACCTGACCAGCACCCAGTACGACCTGGACTTCTTCCGTTTGCGCCTGTCGGGCGTGCAGAGTGACGGCTACTTCGACAACTGGCAGGGCGTGGTTTCGGGCGCACTGTACTGGAGCGACGACACCCTGCCTGACAGTGAGCGGGCGGTATTCGGCGGGCAGAACTTCGGCCGTGGCTATCCGGACGACCAGGCCTCGGGGGACAAGGGCTGGGGCGTGGCTTACGAACTTAACTACAGTTTCAACCGCGACGGCGAGTGGGTGAAGTTGCTCCAGCCTTATGCCGTGGTGGACAAGGCCAGGGCCTGGTACAACGAACTGCCGCTCAAAGGCTCGGATATGTCCTCGGCCGCATTGGGGCTGCGTTTTGGGGATAAACGCTATTACAACATTGCCCTGGAAGTTGCCAAGCCGATGTCGGATATCGCCCTGGACAGTTTTAATCGTCGGCCGCGCTATACGTTGAGTTTTAGTTATCAGTTATAAGCGCTTTATATAAACAAACCCCGCTGGCGCTAATAAGGGCCGCGGGGTTTTTTATCGGGTTTCAAGGGTTGGCCAGTTGTACCGGAGCGGGTTTGGGAAAGAGGTTTTCGAGGGTGTCGAGCAGGCGCACGTGGTAGATGGGTTTGCGAAACAGGTCCAGTACCTGCAACCGCAGCAGGTCGCTGACATCGCTCATATCGGCGTGCCCAGAGATGACAATCACCGGTAAATGCTGGCGCGATGTGTGCTCGCGCAGGCGCTTGATCAGCGCGATACCGCTTTCCTCCGGCATGCGCAGGTCCGTGATGACCAGCGCAATGTCCGGATGCTGGGTTAACTGTTGAAGGGCGAGTTTGACTGATGTTGCGGTAAAGCAACAAAAGCCCTCGCCCTCCAGTAGCTCAGCCAATTCCAGCAGTGCGTCCTCTTCGTCATCCACCAGGAGAAGCTGTTGGCGTATAGATGAGAGGGGCATGTTAATTACTCACGTTAACAGGGGGGTTATTATTTGGGTGGCGCCAGTCCTGTGGTAATAGTGGTGAAGATGGTTTTAACCGATGACTGCACAGTTGGGGAAAGCCCCGCAATAACGACCGCCACCATGGCGGCAATAATTGCGTATTCAATACCAGAAGCACCTTCTGTCCGTTTTGCAAATAACTTGGCCTGACGTGCCACAAGCACCTGTGCAGGGACATACACTTTCAGAACAGTATTTAACATCATCTGACTTCTCCTTAGTGCACCGGGTCGGGCACTGCGTAACATTGGCGCAGGGTGATATCCATCTGCAATCACAGCATTGGCAATAATGCACTTAACTTCAACTGTATCATTGGACTAATCACAAAGTATTAATCCGAATGAGTGTTCAAAAAATGTGTGGCAAATCAAACTATTTACAATTAATCAGAGATTTTTAGTGGCGCTAATGGCATTTTGCTTTACCTGAGCTATTTTTAAATAGCGAATTGGTTGCAAGGGCATTAAAAGTTGATAGCTGCCTGATTGTGAATGGGTTTTTTAGTCTGCACTGTGCAGTGAATAGGGAGTTCGTGCATGAACAATCGACGCAGTTTGATACTGGCCGCCCTCTTGTTTGTCGGGGCGATCGCCGCCGGTTACTGGGGGCTGGTATTGAGTCGACAACAATCAGTTGCCGAGGTCCCGGTCACCCAGGCGGTGGAGCAGGGCGTAGCGGCAGCCGAAGACAAAACCCGCCAGTCGGTGGTAGTGCTGGTGCGCGATGTCCCTCCGAATGTGGCCTTGACGGCCGACGATGTGACCCTGGAAAAACTCCGTACCGCCCCGGCCGGCAGCCTGACCGCCATCGATCAGGCGGTGGGCCGTACCCCGTGGCGCAGCCTCAGTGCGGGCACCTGGCTTGAAGAACAGAGCTTTGCAATGGGCGGGCCGCTGGCCCGCATGATTCGCCCCGACGAGCGCGCACTGGCGGTGATGATCGACGAAGTGTCCGGTGTGGGCGGCCAGTTATCGCCGGGGGATTACGTCGACGTTCTGCTGTTTTTGCGTCAGGACGTGGATAACCCGCAGCAGTCCGCCCAGGTGGTGCTGCCCGCGGTGCGTGTGCTGAGTGTGGGGGCCGAGCTGGGCTTGACCAGCGACGGCAAGCTGGCCAGCCAGCCAAAAAACGCCGAGGAAGCACTCAAGCTTGAACAAAACCGAGCCAATTCCCGCACCGCGGTTCTGGCGATTCCTGAGCTGCTTCTCAATCAACTGATGCTCGCGACACAGGCCGGTACGCTGCGTTTGGCCGTACGCAGTGCCGATGAACAGCGTCTAAGCAAATATTGGGCAGGGGAGCAGCAATCACCGACTAACCTTGAGAATGCCAAACGCAGTCTTTACCAATTCAATCAGTTAGCCATGGCCAGTCCAGCCCGGGCACCTGTGCGCAGTCCTGCAGGTGCTCCTCGTGAGCGCGGTATCGAAGTCATTCGCGGCAATCAAACGGCTCAGCAGTCGGCCCAATAAAAAATCCTTATCTGCAAGGACATCGAACATGAGCCATCGCTCCGCTCCGCTCTACAAACGTGCTGTCTGGACGCTGCTGCTGAGCAGTTTGCCCCTGGAAATGGCCTTGGCTGCCTCCGACAATTGCGCGGCGTTCAACACCTTGCCAACGGTGCTGGAAGTGGCCCAGGGGGCCCAGAAAGCAATGGGGTTTCCGGTCAGCATTTCCCGTGTCGCAGTGGGCGACCCGAACATTGCCGATATCCGCACCAATGGCCAGAACGCCTTCCTGCTCACCGGCATCGCGCCGGGCACCACCAGCCTGATGGTCTGGAGCGCCTGTTCCAAAGAGCCGCACCAGACCATGCTGTTCGTCAAGGGCAGGGCCGCTGCCAGCTACACCAGTGCCACGGTGCCGCCTTCCGAAGACACGACGTTGCCCGTGCAAGTGCAGACCGATATCCGTTTTGTCGAAGTCAGCCGCACCAAACTGCAAGAAGCCAGTACTTCGATCTTCGGCATGGGCAGCAACTTCCTGTTCGGCTCGCCGGGCTCGTTCCTCAGTACCGCTGAAGGGGTGATCACGGGTGGCCCGCTGGCCAACGCCAAGTACTTCAATATCGGTTTTGGTGGCGGCAAGGTCAGGGCCATGATCAACGCCCTGGAAGGCAGCGGTTTTGCCTACACCCTGGCACGTCCCAGCCTGGTGGCCATGAGCGGGCAGAGCGCGACCTTCCTGGCGGGTGGCGAGGTGCCGATCCCGGTACCCAGCAGCGGCAGCGACAACGTGTCCATCGAATACAAGGAATTCGGTATCCGCCTCACGCTGACTCCGACCGTGGTGGGCCGCGATCGCATCATGCTCAAGGTGGCGCCCGAGGTCAGCGAGCTGGATTACACCAACGCAGTGAACATCGCCGGCACCCTGGTACCGGGCCTGACGGTTCGCCGTACGGATACCAGCATTTCCCTGGCCGATGGCGAAAGCTTCGTGATCAGTGGCCTGATCAGTTCGCGCAACAGCTCCCAGGTCAACAAATTCCCGGGGCTGGGCGACATTCCGATTCTTGGCGCTTTTTTTCGCGACTCCAATATCAGCCGTGAAGAGAAAGAACTGCTGATGATTGTCACTCCGCATCTGGTTCAGCCACTGGCTGCCAATGCGGCACTGCCGACGATGCCCGGGGAGCAATTGCGCACTTACGACCCCAACTGGTATCGCCTGTATTTCCTGGAGAACGGCAAATTCAATAGCCGCAGCGGGTTATCTCAATGAGCCAAAGCCTAAGCCAGACATTTCTCGCGCTCACGCGCAACAACACCGATCTTGAGTGGCTGCAGGGAGCATTAGCGCCGTTGGGTCAAGTGGTGGGTGCAGGCACAAGTAGCCTGGATGAACTGCTGGCCCTGGTTGATGTGACGTTTGCCGGCCTGATATTTGTGGGCCTGGATCGGGACAAGGTGGTCAACCAGTGCGCACTGATCGAAGGCGCGCTGGAAGCCAAGCCCATGCTGGCCATCGTCGCCCTGGGCGACGGTATGGACAACCAGCTGGTGCTCAATGCCATGCGCGCCGGGGCGAGGGATTTTGTCGCCTACGGTTCGCGTTCCAGTGAGGTGGCCGGGCTGGTGCGCCGGCTGAGCAAGCGCTTGCCGCCGGTGGCGCCAAACGCCGAGCTGGGCGGGCTGAGCGTGTTGCTCAGTGCGCAATGCAATGCCGATGGAGCGCTACTGGCCAGCCATCTGGGACTGGTGGTGCAGAAAACGGAACAAAAAACCCTGTTTCTGGACCTGGGCGTGCCGCGTGGCGATGGCCTGGCGGTGCTGGGCCTGGAAAGCTCGTTCTTTTTCGGCGATGCCCTGCGCCATTTGCGGCGCCTGGACAGCACGCTGATTGACAGCGCCTTCACCGCCGCGCCGGACGGCCTGCGTGTGCTGGCCCACGGTGAGGGCGATGAGCCGCTGGAGCAGACCAGTGCGGCCGAGTTGTACATGTTACTCAGCGCCCTGCGTCAGCATTTCCGGCACATTGTGGTCAACCTCACCGGGCAGCCCGACAGCGAAGCACTGCGCACCTTTGCCACCCATTGCGACAGTCTGCTGTGGTACACCGACCAAAGTGTGCTCGATTGCCGGCGCAACCTCGATGTGCTCAGCCGCTGGCGGGCCAAGGGCATGAAGTTCGAGCACACGGGGCTGTTGATCGATCGCTATATGAGCGGCGTTGCGCCCAACGCCGATGCCCTGGGCAAAAGCTTTGGCCTGCCAGTCATGGCGACACTGCCGCCCAGCCCTGAGTTGCGCATCAATGCCAAGAACCAGGCCGCCACCCTGTTTGACCTGGCCCCGCGCGAAGCCCTGAGCCAGGCCCTGAAAAAACTCGGTGAGCGGCTGGTCTTGCGTTCGCAAGTGCCTGAGCAGGCGACGTCCAAATCCGGCACCTGGTTGAACCTGAACCGTCTGTGGGGGACCAAATGAGCAATGAACAGCTATTTGGCTCAGGCCTGTACAAGGACGGTCGTGCGGACCATGACGGCCTCAAGCTGGTGCTGCACCGCTATATCATCGATGCCATTGAAGAGACCGGGAAAAACCTGCTGGAAGGCTCCCGTGTGTCTTTGGCCCAGTTTGTTACCGAGCGGGTAGCCGAGTATGTGTCGCGTCTGCACCTGGCCATTTCCCGTTATGAAATGGAGCGGCTGGCCGAAGAGATCGTCGACGAACTGACCGGTTTCGGCCCCCTCGAAGTGCTGCTGCGCGACCCGGGCGTGACCGAGATTCTGGTCAACGGCCCGCACCGGGTGTTTGTCGAGCGCGAGGGGCGGCTTAGCCAGAGCGACTTGCGGTTTATCGATGATCATCACGTTGAACGGGTGATGCAGCGCATTCTGGCACCGCTGGGGCGGCGTCTGGATGAGTCCTCGCCGATGGTCGATGCGCGCCTGCCCGATGGCAGCCGGGTCAACGCAATCATTCCGCCCATTGCCCTGGATGGCCCGTGCCTGTCGATCCGTAAGTTTCGCAAGGACATGCTCAAAAGCAGTGACCTGGTGGCCATGCAGACCATTGACCAGGCGATCTATGAATTCTTTCAGGAGTCGGTGGGCAAGCGCTGCAATATCTTGATCAGCGGCGGTACCGGTACCGGTAAAACCACGTTGCTCAATATTCTCAGCCAGTTGATCAACCCCCACGAACGCCTGGTCACCATCGAAGACGTAGCCGAATTGCAGCTGGGCCATCCCCATGTGGTGCGCCTTGAAACCCGCCCGCCCAATGCCGAAGGGCATGGTGAAGTGAAGTCCAGCGACCTGATTCGCAACGCCCTGCGGATGCGCCCGGACCGCATCATCCTCGGTGAGATCCGTGGTGTGGAAGTGCTCGACGTGTTGACCGCGATGAACACCGGTCACGATGGCTCCATGAGTACCGTTCACGCCAACACCGCACAGGACGCCCTGCTGCGACTGGAGACCCTGGTGGGGTTGACCGGGCGCACGGTGGCGGAGAAAACCCTGCGCCAGATGATCTGCGCCGCACTGGACGTGATTATCCAGCTGACGCGCATGCCCGATGGCCGCCGTTGCGTCAGTGAGGTGCTGGAAGTGGTGGGGGTGCGTGACGATGTGTATGTGACCAACACCCTGTTCCGCCTCGACAAGCGCAGCGGCTTTGGTTTTATGCGCGAAGCCTTGAACCCGGCAGGCGACAAGCTGCGCCGCGACCCCATTTTGAATTCCCACGGCTGAGGCACTGCTTATGATCCCGGCCTTGATGCTATTTACCTTCAGTTTTTTGATGTTCGCGCTTTCCATGAGCCTGGTGTATCGAGCCCTGACGGACCCGACCACCAGTCGCGTACTGGATCGTCTGGGCGAAGGCCAGCCGCAGTTGAATGTAAAACTGCAGGGTGTGGCATGGCTGGACCGGGCTTTCCTGCAGGCCGGTTTGGGGCGGCCTTCAGATCGTCTGGGTTTGTGGCTGTCGCTATGGGCGGCGGCAGTGGTGTTGGCTGGCCTGCTGGGCGGCTGGGTATTCTTTCTCGCGCTGGTGGTGTTGCCGCCGGCGTTGCTCAAACTGTATGTCAGCTGGCGCTACCACCGTCGGGTACGGCGCATGGTTGAGCAGTTGCCGTTGTTGCTCGATCACTGCGTGCGCAGCCTGAAAGCGGGGCGCACCTTGGCTGATGCCGTGCTGACCGCGATCGACGCATCCAGTGATCCGCTCAAGAGCAGTATTAGCCGGGTATCGCGCAACGTGCAGCTGGGGGTGAGCCTGCCGGACGCCGTCAACGATTTTGCCGAGCTGTATGAGCGTGACGAGTTCCGCATGTTTGCCCTGGGGCTGAAGGTTAACCACCGTTATGGCGGCAACGCGAGTGAGTTGCTGGAGAACCTCATCGTGCTGATTCGCGAACGCGACCAGGGCGCTCGCAAGCTCAAGGCCATGACCGGCGAGACCCGCATGACGGCCTTGGTGCTGGGCCTGCTGCCGGTGTTCGTGGTGGGCTTCTTTATGGTCACCAACCCCGACTACATGCTCAAGATGTGGCAGGACGGGAGCGGCCAGCGCATGCTCCTGACGGCCCTGACGATGCAAATCGTCGGCAGTGTGGCGCTGTGGCGCATGGTGAGGAGCGTATGACATGCCCTATCTGATTTGTGCGGTTTTGCTGCTGGCGGCCACGGCGCTGTTGATCAATAACGTGGTCCAGGGGCGCCTGAGCCAGCAGCGCGTGATCCAGCGCCTGGACGGTGACAGGAGCGGCCCGGGCAAGCTCAGCCTGTGGATGCGGGCGGTGGGCAACAGCAAGTTTGGCCAGCGCTCGGTGACGATGGACAGCGAGACCCTGACCCTGCTCAACCGCGTGGGCTGGCGCACCGCCAGTCAGCGTTCGCTGTTTGCGGCATTTCAGATTGGCACCCCGTTCGCGCTTGCCGGTCTGGGGTTCCTGGGGCATGAGCTGTTTTTTCCGCAGTCGGGCCATCTGTTGGTCGTGGTGTTGTTGTCTCTGGCTGCAGGATATCTGCTGCCCAAGCGAATGCTGGCCTATGCTGCAAAAAGGCGGCAGCAGGCCGTGGCGATCGAGGTTTCAACGTTTATCCCGCTGCTGCGCATTTTATTTGAGTCGGGCATGGCGGTTGAGCAGGCGTTGCGGGTGCTGAGCCAGGAGGGGCGGCAGTTGTTGCCAATCCTGACTGGCGAGTTGCGGGTGGTGTTGAGCCGCGTCGACTCGGGGCTGGAGCTGAACCAGGAGCTGAGCAAGGTTGCCAGCTTGCTGGATGTGGACGAGTTCAATGATACCTGCGTGATTCTGCAGCAACTGATCCAGCAGGGTGGTGGCGCGATGAAGTCATTGCAGGCCCTCAAGGAACTGCTCGACGACCGCCGCCTGACTCGCATGGAAGAATTTATTTCAAAAATGTCCGCCAAGATGTCGGTAGTGATGATGGTATTCCTGTTCCCGGCCTTGATGATCGTGTTGGCTGGACCGAGCTTTGTCGCTATCTCGCGGGCCTTTCTCTCTTGAACAGGGGTACGAGCATGAAAGCTGTCATCGTCATATGCGGGTTGCTGATGCTGGGCGGCTGTGCGACAGGAGGTCAGAGTAACCCGCCGTGGATGGCCTTGGGCGGCAGTTGCACCAAGTTGACGGGTGACCAGGAACTGTCACTCAACCTGGCCGATGACATGGCCAAGGAAGGCAAGCTGCACGCCAGCCTGGCCAACCTGCAAAACCTGCCGGAGAAATCTGCCCAGGTACAACTGCGCAAGGCGCGGATCTATCGCCAGTTGGGCCGCGATGAGGCCGGGCCGTTGTATCAGGGCCTGTTGGGCTCGTGCCTGGCCGCTGAAGGCGAGCATGGTCTGGGCCAGCTGGCATCGGGGCACGGCGATAACGCTCAGGCGATCACCCATCTGGAGCGTGCGGCACAAATGGCGCCGACCGATGCCAAGATCCGCAATGACCTGGGTGTGGTTTATCTCAATCAACGGCGGGTTGATGAGGCGCGGTTCGAGTTTTTGACCGCGCTGGAGCTCAAGCAGGACGAATCTCCGGCGGCATTGAATCTGGTGACCTTGCTGATTTATCAGGACCAGTGGAAGCAGGCCGCAGAACTGGTAACCCGCGCCGGGTTAACCCCCGAACAGGTGAGTGATGCCCAGTACCGGGCACAGGCTCTGAAGGCTCAAGCCAAGGTCGCCAGCAATCAGGTGGCTGTCGTCAAATAACGTGTTGGAGGTTTGCCATGACTTTATCGATTCGTGTGGGGGTGCTGCTGGCCCTGCTGCCGCTGGGAGCATTGGCCATTGAGCCTGGGCCTACGCCCAAGATCCAGCAGCAAACCCAGGACTGGCTGACACTGCAGGTCAATGGCAGTGCGCAGTCGCCGGTACGCCAGACGGCCACCCCGGCAGAGCGCGAGCTGAGCCTGCAGCGCTGGCTGGACAGCTACAAGCATGAAATCCCCGAGTATTACAAACAGGATGAGGGCGGCAAGGCCAAGAAAGACAATTGAGTGTGCTGCTATCGCGGGCAAACCTGTTTCTTGCAGGTTTTGCCAGCGATTGGAGCCAGCCGTCTGTCAGCCGTCAGTGTGCAGTCTGGCGGTTTGCGGCGGCATTTGGCGACAGTGCCAGGGCCAGTTGAGTGCGGTTGTTCATGTGGGTCAGGCGCAGCACTTGCGACACATAGAGCTTGACCGTGTTTTCGGTAATGCCCAGGTCACAGGCGATCTGGTAGTTGGTCTGCCCTTTGCTCACCAGCTTGGCCACATCGAGCTGGCGTGGTGACAGTTGTTTGAAAATTGTCGGAATCTGTTGCCAGGCACCCTCGGCTGATTCCTGGCTGTTGAGGGGGTGAGTAGAGGCCTGGGGAGGGCGGCGAGCGGACTCCATGTCCTGATACAGGTCATCGATGGATTCGGCCAGATACTGCAATTTCTGGTTCAGGTGGCCCAATTGGTCGCTCTTGTGCCGTTCGCGCAGGATGGCCTCCTGACGCTGGATGCCTTCGAGCAGTTCATTGAGGTCGACCGGTTTTTGATAGTAGTCGGCGATACCGATACGCAAGGCCTTGATCACGTCCTGCTTGTCGGCACGACCGGTCAGCAGGATGGTTTCAAAGGCGCGCTGTTTGCCGGCCAGTTTTTGCAGATGCTGGGTCAGTTCAATGCCGTTCATGTCGGGCATGTGCAGATCACACAGCACCAGGCTGATCTGCGTGTCGGCAACAAACGCATCAATGGCTTCACGGGTTGTATTGCAAGGCACGCAACGGTAGCCGCTGCTTTCGAGAAACTCGCACAGTTCTTCGACAATCAACGATTGATCGTCGACCACGAGCACTTTTATTAGGGGGTTGGACGTGTTCACGCGGTTCTCCTTCCTGGTAAACCAATCAGGGACATCTTGGTCCACTCGTTTTGCGACGTTGAGTTAAACGTAGACCTACTTTACGACTATGTACAAGGTATTAATCCCCCGTTTGGGTTAGCGCAGAAGCGCGACTGTCAGGGCAAAGCCCGCGAACAGGAAGGGTGCAAAGGGCAGCTTTATTGACAGTGGGGCGTCTTTGGAAAATGAGAGTGTCTTAACTCGTTGATTTATTGACGGCAGAATTTTTGACGCGAAAAACCAGCAGAGGCCACTACAGATGCCAGCACCGATAACGGTCCCCAGAATTGTCGGACGATCGGTTGCCAGCGCCAGGGCCATCAACAGCTTTACGTCGCCAGCGCCAAGCTTGTTCAGGGCATAGCCGGGCAGTGTCAGCAGCAGTGCGATCAGCAATGCCCAGCCACCTTCGGCTGCGCTTGCACCGAGCAAGGTGTGGCCGCTCCACAGCATGTACAGAAAAGCCAGCGCTGCGCCACCCACCGTCAGGAGGTTGGAAATATGGCGCTGGAGCAGGTCTTGAATGGAGCAGGCAACAAACCACAGCAACACAACCGCTAACTGGATCACGTAAAGAGCCTCCGTTTTTTACCAATGATTCTATGATGATATTACTGTCGACAGTCAGGGTAGACGCAGTCATGAAAACAAGACTTGGCAAAAAGCAGAAAGGCGCTGCGGCGATTGAGTTCGCACTGGTGTTCGTGATCTTTTTCGCAGTGCTTTACGGCGTGGTTAGCTACAGCCTGCCGTTGTTGCTGGTGCAGTCATTCAATAATGCGACGGCCGAAGCGGTGCGTCGCAGCATGGCCGTGGACCCGACGGCAGCCAACTATGCTGCGGTGGTGCAGGCCCAGGCTGTCAGTGTCATGAATGACCGGCTGTCCTGGGTGCCCACTGCGATCAAGGGCAGCCTTGTGCCGACCGCAAGCTATAACGCCACCACCAAGATACTGACTGCCAGCGTCACCCTGCCGTCCTCGGCCCTGAGCGCCATCATGCCGGTGCTCAAGTTGGGCGCCATGACCGTGCCGGACTTGCCCGTCAGCCTGTCGGCCCAATCGAGTGCTCAACTTGTCCCCTAACGAAGGGCTGTTCGGGCGCTTGTTGGGACGGACCGACGAGCGCTTGCCTGAATCCAGCGATCCGCAATCACGCACCCATGCAGGTATCCAGCTGATGCTTGATCAGCAGGGGCACGTCATTGAAATCCACGGCCTGCAACGTTACGGCCTGGTGCGGGGCAGCGGCGACGGTTCGCCGCGCCTGCTGCTGAGTTATCTGGTGCCGGGCAGTACCCTGGCCCTTGAAGGCGTACCGGCAGACTGGGTTGGTCATAGCCTTGACCTGGACTTTCAATGCGCGGGGCTGCGCGTGGTGCATACCCGCGGCTGGGTTCAGCCCCAGGGCAACGCCTGGCTTTTGCAGTTGCTGGACATCAGTGACCTGCGCCTTGGCAGCGAGCAAGCCCGCAGCCGCGAACGCTGCACACAATTGACCCTCAGCCTGGGCGAACAATTGCGCCAGTGCAGTGCGCAGCGCCTGCCCGAGGTGATGCATGACGCATTGCGCAGCGTGGCCCAGCACGCCCGGGTACCGTGCATGGCGTTGGCCCTGCGTGAAGACCCGCAGGCTTCCTGGTACATGCATAGCACCTGGCACGCCTTTGATGCGCCGCAACTGTGGCGGCCCGAGCAAAACCTGGGCAGCTTGCTGGACTCGCTGGGCGGTACCACGCCCCAGCGAGTCGAACGTGGCGCCAACCCGCGGCTCAATGACCTGTTTGGCAATGCCGACGGCGTGCTGGTGCCTTACAGCGACCAGCAGGGTTTATGTGCCTGGTTGATGCTGGGGTTTTACCCGGCGTCCCTGCACGGCCCGCAAATGAGCGAAAGCGACTGGATGCAGGTGTGCGCCGCCCTGGCTGCGCCGCTGCTGGACCGTCTGCGTGAGCAGCAGCACCTGCTGCAGAGCGAGCGCATGGAGGCCCTGCAAGGCTTGCTCGGCACCGGCTGGTGGGAGTGGTCGCTGACCAACGAGCTGCTGGAACTGGCCCCGCACCTGGCCATCAACCTGGATGCGGTGGCTGAGCCACAGGCCATGACCCGTCAGGCATGGCTGGCGCTGTTTCACCCGGCGGATCGGGATGAACTCAGCGGTCGCTTCAATGAGCTGCTGGAGCATGGCAAGGAATTATTACTGTTCGCCCGGTTGCATCAATCCGGGAGCACAGAGCCTGCCCGCTGGTACCGGGTTCAGGGCCAGATGCTGGGCAGTGGCACCCGGCGGCGCATCGTCGGTTATATGCTGGATGTCAGTGATATCAAGAACCAGCAGCAACAGGTTGCGGCTGCCCATGCGCGGCTGGACAACCTGATCGCCAGTTCCCCGGCGGTGATTTATGTACAGCGCTATGTTGAAGGCGCGCTGGTGCCCGCATTTTTCAGTGACAGCCTCAAGCCCCTGCTGGGCTGGACGCTGGAAGAATGCACCAGCGAAACCCTGATCGAGTGGGTCCACCCCGATGACCGCGAACAGTTCTTCGGTCGTACGCGGCAGTTGCTGCGCGAAGGCAGCGCCCGCAACCGTTATCGTCTGCGCGATCGGCGTGGTGACTATCACTGGTTGCTGGATGAAGCCAAGCTGTTGCGTAACGACCTGGGTTTGCCGGTAGAAGTGGTCGGTTTGTGGCTGGATATCACCGAGGCCACCGAGGCGGCCGAACGGGTCAAAAGCAGCGAGGAACGCTACCGGATTCTGGTTGAAGATTCGCCTGCCATGATCTGCCGTTACCTGCCCGACCTGACCCTGACCTTCGGCAACCAGCCGCTGGCCAGCTACCTGGAGTGCACCACTGCGCAACTGCCGGGCATCAACCTGAGCAGTTGGTTATCCACAGAGCAGCGCGAAGCCTTTGTACAGCGCATTGCCGGCTTGACCCCGCAGGCGCCGGTCAGCACGGCGGAAATCAGCCTGCAACTGCCGGGGCGTGAATATGCCTGGTGGGTGTGGTCGGACCGGGGCATTTTCGACGAGCAGGGCAACTTGCTTGAAGTGCAGGCCGTGGGCCGCGACAACACCGAAGTGCGCCGCTCGCAACAGCAGCTGACCCACAGCGCGAAAATGGCCACCCTGGGCGAAATGGCCACGGGGCTGGCGCATGAAATCAACCAGCCGCTGAACGTGATGCGCATGGCCGTGGTCAACGTGCTCAAGCGCCTGGGCAATGGCGATGCGCAGATCGACTATTTGCAAGACAAGCTCACCCGTATCGACGGGCAGATCCAGCGTGCCGCGCGGGTAGTCGACCACTTGCGGGTGTTTGGCCGTCGTTCTGAAATCGAGCAGCAAGTGTTTAACCCGGCGCAGGCTATGGAAGGTTCCCTGGCCCTGCTTGGCGAAGGCCTGCGCGGCAAGGGTGTGCAACTGCGCAGCGAAGGCCAGGCGTGCGACGTGCAAGTACGCGGGCATGTTGATCAGCTTGAACAAGTGTTGATCAACCTGATGGTCAATGCCCGCGATGCGCTGATGAGCAAACGCGAGACCGACCATGACTTCGAACCCTGGATTGCCCTGAGCGTCGAGTCGGATGCCCAGCGTGTACGCCTGCGGGTGGACGACAACGCCGGCGGTATCGACCCGCGCCTGCTGGAGCGGATCTTCGAGCCGTTTTTCACCACCAAGCCCATCGGCCTGGGTACAGGCCTGGGGTTGTCCGTGAGCTACGGGATTATCGACAACATGGGCGGGCGGCTGAGCGTGAGCAATACTGAACACGGCGCGCGGTTTTGTGTGGAATTGCCGGTGGTAGCAGGCTGAATTCAGCGCTGTGCCTTTGATGTGGGAGCGGGCTTGCTCGCGATTCAGGCACCTCGGTACATCTGATAGACCGAGGTGATGCAATCGCGAGCAAGCCCGCTCCCACAAGGTATTGCAGTTCCTTCAGGTCAAAGCACCAGCTGGGCGCGGCCGCCCTGGTTGCAGGAGAGGTTGGCGCCGACTTCAGCTACGGCCAAATTCACGCCCAAGGCGCTGAGTAGCGTATTGATGATTGGATTGACCAAAGAGCTCAATATGCTATTCAAGGCTGTAACTATGCTGTTGGAGAGTGTTGTTATTAATTCAGCAACCGCTTGAAGAAGTGCGCTTGTAACCGATTTGCCACTTGGGGGTGTGTATGAGGTTGTCACGATACTTCCCGAGCTGTCCCCAATAGTCAGTGCGTTGGCGTTTGAGCCGAATTTTTGATAGTAAGTGGTCTGGTTTATGTTAAGCAGTGAAGGTGATGCGTATAAAAAGTTTTTGGTGCTTGGTGAAAGGCTTGTTTGGATTTTTAGATTGAAGCTTCCTCCATCACCCACGCCTGTTGTACAGCCTCCAATACCTAGCAAGACACATGATTTCAGGTTGATGTTTAACAGTTTAAGTGGGGTGATAACAAAACTGTTGGTTGCTACGTCTACAGATGGGAATAGGCCTGACTGTGGAGGCGCGCCGATACTGATTGTGGCGAGTGCGGTATTAGCTGTAGCTGTCAAACTTTTTGAGGTGTCACTTGTGCACGTATAGTCTGTTACGTAACTGTTGGCGCTGGCGGCCTCTATATAAATGTTGATATCATTTACTAAGCTTATGCTGGCAATGGAGTCGCAGCTCAGTACGCAAGTTAGAGCGTCGACCAGTTTGAGGCTTAAAACTTTTCCTACTATAGATGTGACGGTTGATAAAACGTTTGTTACCAGATCAGTGATCGGTTTTAATGCGTTAAGTACGGGCAGGCCGATTTGTATTCTTGTTTGGATTTGTGCCGTGCGCACCGATATTTGATTTGGGCCGGTCGGTTTGCCTTGTATCAGCGCAGGATTGCCAATGGCTGAAAGCTGAGGGGGTTGAATGACTTTCGTATAAACATTTATATTGACTAAGTTGAATGGGTTTATTTGTATGTTTGCTGTTGCCCCACTTTGCTGTCCCGAGAGCTGGACAACACCCTGTAAAAGATCGAATACTCGCATATTTGTATCTAGGCCTGCATTGGGCGTTCCACTTTGAACGTTTAGCAAGTCTCCCAGTTTTAGTACCTGTGTGGGGCTCACTATTGCGCGTATTGCCGTAAGGCCTTTGACTGCAATATCTGCAGTGGGGCCGTTTTTTTGTAAGACTGTTATGGCGGCATCTAGAAGTTGGGTGGTGTGAATGTCGGTTTTCAATAATTGGTCGTAGTTGCCGATGTTTGTATTCAGAGAGATTAATTGGTTTAGATAACTCAGTAAGTTTATATTTGTGTCAGCTAGGCCCTGCCAGGATACTACGCCTGCATTTATTGAGCCTCCCAGTAATCCGCCCACAAGCTGATCCAAAATAGGGGATTGAGTAGTGTCTATGTTTAAGAGTGCACTGCGAATTGTCAATTGTGCCAACGGCGCCCCACCATTGCTCCCCACCGCACTGGCGGTCAGGTTGGTATTGAGGTCAAAGCCGTCCTTGGACAGGATGCTCCATAACCCCCCGGCCACGCTGGTGGGCACGGTGGTGGTGGCGATCACCCGGATCGCATCGGACTTGGTCGCATCCGCAGTGAATACCCGCAACTGGCTGCTGTTGGTGGTCAGGGTGCCGCAGGTGGTGTTGATCTTTTGCACGGTGCCAGGGGTGAAACTGTTGCGGATGGCGCTCTGGTTGGCGAAACCCGCGGCCGTGCTGGTGCCGGTGCAATTGCCGCCCCGGGTCACGGCTTCCAGTACCGCCATGTCCGCCACCCGCTGCAGTTTGCGCTGCTCCAGGAACAGGCGCCCGCTGTCGACCATCAACAGCATGAACAACAGCACCATGCCCAGGGTCACGGCAGCCATCAGGCCGATCGCGCCATGCTGGTGTCGGGGGCCATTGAAGCCCATACCGCGTAGTTGGGGAGACATCGAGCACTCCTGATGCTGGAACATTGCCCAGCGCTAACTCTCCAAAGTTTCAGCGAGTGTAGACAAGAAGTGATCAGTGCGCTGGCCAGTTGCCAGTTTTATAGGCGTGCTGTGAACGATTAATCAAAAAAACAGACAGGGCGCTAACTTGCTCACGAAAGTATTAATACCAACTTACTTATATACATCGTGAGCAAGTGAGTGCCGGGCAACTTACTTGGGTGGATAGGTAGCAAGGATCTTGGTCACGGCTTCGCTGATCGCCGCGCTGCGTTCGGCCGGGGTCGGGCTGCTGTCGATGGCTTTTTCGGCACTGCCGCGCCAGACCAGCTTGCCGTCTTTGGCATCGATCAGGTCGATCTGCAGGGTGCCCACCTGGTACACCACGTTGCGGGTTTCGTTATACATCGGTGCGCCCCAGTAACCTTCCCACGGGCCGCCCCAGTAACCCCCCCACGGCCCGCCCCAGGGGCCACCGTAACCGTAGTTGGTCACCACCTGTTCCTGGCGGTTGGCCACGATCAGCCAGGTTTGCACCAGCAGGTCCGGTTTGCTGCCTGCTGCAACCGGGCGCAAGCCGCGCTGGTCCAGCTGGCTGCTCACGGCCTGGACAATCCGTTGCTCGGTCAGGTCGCTCCTGAGCATCGGGTTATTGGGCTGGTATTGCACGGCAGGGTCTTTCCAGGCCCAGGTGCGGAACTGGGCGAAATCGACAGCAGGGTTGTAATCATGGCTGACCTGCATGGTTTCGCAGGCACTGAGCAGCAGGGCCAGGCCCAGTAATGCAATGCGACGAAGCATGATGATTTCTCCACTTCACGATTGAAACTCAATGAGGAGGGTAAGCCTGCACTGCCTTGTTCAGTGATTCGCGCAGGGCGTCACTGCGTTCGCTCAGGCTGCCTTTGCTGCTGGTTTCGGCACTGGAACTCCACACCGGCTGGCCGGTTTTGCCGTCATACAGGTTGAGTCGCACCACCATGACCTCAACCTCGTAAGTGCGGATGACGGGTACCGAGTTGTACATGCCATATTGACTGCCGTAGCGGCCGTAACCGTTGCCGTAGCCAGCTCCGTAACCATAGTCGTCCTGCACCTGACGCAAGCGTTTTTCGGTATGCAAATCTGCACTGACCCAAAGATCCGCCGGACGGTTGGGTTGTGCCGGGCGCAAACCGCGCTGGTCCAGGGCATTGTTCACCGCTTCGGCGATTTGCGCCGAGTCGGCCCAGGCCGTGCCAACCGGCAGGCGGCCATTGAGCCAGGCCCAGCTCTGGTAACGCCCGTAATCCCGTGGCGGTGCCGGGTAGGCGCTCAAGTCCAGGGTGTTGGCCGCCTGTGCCGGTGCCGGCGGCATGGGCATGGAGCTGGCGGTGTAAGGGTTGGGGCTCTGGCAGGCGCCCAGCCCCAGGCTCAAAACAATCAAGGCAACGCGGCGATACATGATGGTCTCCCCCGCAGGGCGATTTAAACCGGGCGGCACACCCAATGCAGATAACGTCCCAGCCCGGCAAAGGCAGGATGGCGACGGTGGGCCAGCTCCATTTCAACCAGCGCTTCAAGCTCGGCGCGGGCCTGGAATTCTACTGGCATATAGTCGTGAAAGACCCGCACGCCGCTCTGGCTCTCGACCTGCCACAGGCCTTCGAGCGCTGCGGCCAGCTCCCGTGGGTCAAGGGGCTGCTGCGGGGTGAGGCTCTGTTTTTCACCGGCCATGTCGTTCTTGCGCATCTTGCGAAAGTGACCCTTGAGCAGGTTGCGATAAATCAGTGCATCGCGATTGTAAAACGCCAGCGACAACCAGCCGCCCTTGGCGGTCAACTGATGCAGCACCGGCAGGATCGCGTGGGGTTCGGCCAGCCATTCCAGTACGGCGTGGCACAACACCAGATCGTAGGGCTCGGTCAGTTGGCCAAGCAGCTCCTGCCACGGCGCCTGAATAAAGGTGCCGTTCTGGCCTGCCTCGGCAAACCGCTGGCGGGCGCCTTCAAGCATCGGCGCGGCGGGTTCGGCCAGGGTCACATCGTGGCCTTGCTGGGCCAGCCACAAGGACATGTGGCCCAACCCGGCGCCGATATCCAACACCCGCAGCGGGCGTTTGGGCAGGGCTTCCTGCAGGTCGGCCTGGAGCACGGCCAGGCGAATCGCACCCTTGGCGCCACCGTAGATTTTCTCGGCGAAGCGGGTGGCCAGTTGATCGAAGTGACGGTCACTCATTTATTGAAACGCCTTTCATTGTCAGCCAGTTTATTGCGAACCACTTCATTCATGTCCAGTCCCAGTTCGGCGCAGAGCAACACCAGATACAGCACGATATCGCCCACTTCCTGACCGGCGTGGGCGAGCTTGTCGGCGGGGAGCTGGCGGGACTGGTCTTCGGTTAGCCACTGAAAGATTTCCACCAGCTCGGCCATTTCGACACTGGCGGCCATGGCCAGGTTTTTCGGGCTGTGGAACTGCTTCCAGTCGTTGTTATCGCGGATGCGATGCATGCGTTGGGTGATTTCGTCGAGGTTCATTGCGGGCGTGCTCTCCAGAAGGCGCAAAGCTTGCGACCGAACGGGGATTGGTGCAAGTGAAAGGCACGGGCAGCCCTGCGGGATTTTCGGCTCGGGTGCCCCCCTCTGTGGGAGCGGGCTTGCTCGCGATGGCATCCGCGCGGTTTACCTGCTGAACCGTGGCGCCTGCATCGCGAGCAAGCCCGCTCCCACAGGGGGGTGGTCAGCTGACCGGTCGCCAGTTGCCGATCAGGTGTACCAGGCCGTCATGCCCATTGATTTGAAAATCACCACTGGACCCCGCTTCACTGCTGAGCAAAATCACTTCGCCGGGCAGGCGCACCGGCTTCTTGAAGGCGACGACAATCTCGACATTGGCCGCTGGCAGGTGCGAATTGAGTGCCGCCAGAGCCCGGGTTTTTATCCACAGGCCGTGGGCAATCGCACTGGGCAGGCCAAACAATTTGGCGCTGGCCGTGCTGAGGTGGATGGGGTTGTAGTCGCCCGAAACTTTGGCGTAACGCCGGCCAATGTCGGCGGGGGCGTACCAGCGGGTCAGTTCGCTCAGGGCCACCGGCGCAGGTTCGGTGACTTGCGGCAGGTCGCCCGGCAGCTCCACGCCTTTGCACAGCAGGGTGCTTTCGGCCTCCCATAGTGGCCCCAGCAGATCGTCTACCTGGGTGACCACCTCGAAGGTCGCGCCCTTGGGGTGTTTTTGCAGGTTGCGTACATACACCCCGATGCGCAGTTGCGTCACGCTGCCCATCGGGCGCAGCAGGCGGATCCGGTTGGTCAGATGAATCAGCCCCAGCAGCGGGAAGGGGAAGTCCTTGGCTGTCAGCAACTGCATTTGCAGGCCGAAGGCCAGGATGTGTGGGTAAGTGGGCGGCAGCAAGGGGCTTGGCACCAGCTCGCAAACATCGCGAAAAGCTGCCAGGGCCTTGGGCTCAACCTCGACCCAACAGCGCAAGCCTTGCTCTGGCAAGGTGCTGCCGGTGATCTTGCGGCGGGCGGCCGCGTGGGCGTACAGCGCTGGCAGGTGCGGCGGGGTGCTGAGGTCGAGCCATTTTACACTCATGCTTATGCTCCCAGAATGCTTTGCCCGCACACCCGCAGCGCCTGGCCGCTGACCGCGCCCGAACCCAGCTGGCCGAGCCAGGCCACGGCCTCGGCGACGTCCTGCGGTTGGCCACCCTGGCCCAGTGAGCTCATGCGCCGGCCTGCCTCACGCAGGGCAAAGGGAATATGCGCGGTCATCTGGGTTTCGATAAACCCCGGGGCCACGGCATTGATGCTGATGCCGCGCTCGCCCAGCAACGGTGCCCAGGCCTGGGCCAGGCCGATCAGCCCGGCCTTGCTGGCGGCGTAGTTGGTCTGGCCGCGATTGCCGGCAATACCGCTGATGGACGCCAGCAGGATTACCCGGCCGTTATCACGCAGGGTGCCGCTGTCGAGCAGGGCCTTGGTCAGTACTTGCGGGGCGTTGAGGTTGACCGCCAGCACGGCGTCCCAGAATTCGGGCGTCATGTTGGCCAGGGTTTTGTCGCGGGTGATGCCGGCGTTGTGCACCACGATATCAACGCCGCCGGCCAGTTGCTCGATCAGCTCCTGCGCGGCATCTGTCGCGCAGATATCCAGCGCGATACTGCTCCCGCCCAGACGCACGGCCAGTGCCTCAAGGTCGCCTTGGGCGGAGGGTACGTCCAGCAGGATCACCTCGGCGCCATCCCGGGCCAGGGTTTCGGCAATCGAAGCGCCAATGCCCCGGGCGGCGCCGGTGACCAGCGCCTTGCGCCCGGCCAGGGGGCGTGTCCAGTCCTGAACCTGGGTGGCACAGGCGGTCAGACGCAACACCTGACCGCTGATAAAGGCACTTTTGGGCGAGAGGAAGAACCGCAGCGCGCCTTCAAGCTGGTCTTCGGCGCCTTCGCCGATATACAGCAGTTGCAAGGTGCTTCCGTTGCGTAACTCCTTGGCCAGCGAACGACTGAACCCCTCAAGCGCACGTTGAGCGCTGGCAGCAAAAGGGTCGCTTAATGTTTCAGGAGCACGCCCCAGGATCACCATATGGGTGCAGTCTTGCAGGCTGCGCAGCAGCGGCTGGAAAAACTCGCGCAGTTGCTTGAGCTGATCGGTGTGCAACAGCTCGCTGGCATCGAACACAACGGCCTTGAGCTTGGGCCCCTGGCCTGGAATCCACGGCGTGGCGTGCAAGGGTTCGGGGCCGTAGCTGAATACGGCATCGGTGAGTTTGCTGGCAAATTGGTTCACGAGGCCTGCCAGGGCGCCGCCGCCAATCAGCAGCGGCCCTTCGACGGGGCGCAGCCGCCCGGCCTGCCAGCGTTCCAGTCGTCCCGGTGACGGCAGCCCCAACGCGCCGACCAGTCGCTGGCCGAGGGATGAGTTGACGAAGTCGATATAACGGTCTGACATGGAACACTCTCCGACAGGTGGGGTTCAAAGGGTTGACCACAAACAGGCCGTGGTCGTTCGTTATCGGCGATAAGGCCTACGCTAGTAACGATCAATGGATTTAAGAGAATAGGGGCAATCGTATGAGTCTGCGTCGTGTAGCAATTATTGGTGGTAACCGAATCCCGTTTTCCCGCGCCAACGGGCCGTATGCCACTGCCAGTAATCAGGACATGCTGACGGCGGCGCTGGAAGGGCTAATCGAGCGCTACAACCTGCACGGGTTGCGCATGGGCGAAGTGGTGGCCGGGGCGGTGCTCAAGGATTCGCGGGATTTCAGCCTGACCCGCGAGTGCGTGCTGGGCTCGCGGCTGTCGCCGCAAACCCCGGCCTATGACCTGCAGCAGGCTTGCGGTACGGGGCTTGAGGCGGCATTGCTGGTGGCCAACAAGATTGCCCTGGGGCAGATCGAGTGCGCGATTGCCGGTGGCGTGGACTCCGCCTCCAATGTGCCGATCGAAATTAATGACGGGCTGCGCAAATGGCTGTTGCAGCTCAATCGCACCAAGGCACCGATCGACAAGCTCAAGGCGCTATTGCAATTGCGCCCGGGCTTTTTGAAACCCGAGTTCCCCCGTAATGGCGAGCCCCGCACCGGGCTGTCGATGGGGCAGCACTGCGAGTTGATGGCGCAAACCTGGAACATCCCCCGGGTTGAACAGGACGAGCTGGCCCTGCACAGCCATCAGGCCCTGACGGCGGCCTATCACGCGGGCTGGGAAGATGACTTGCTCACGCCCTTTATGGGCTTGAGCCGCGACAACAACCTGCGTGCAGACCTGACCCTGGAAAAGCTGGCCGCCCTTAAACCGGTGTTCGAGCGCAGTGCCAAGGGCACGCTGACGGCGGGCAACTCCACGCCGCTGACCGATGGCGCCTCGACGGTGCTGCTGGGCAGTGAAGAATGGGCCAGGGAGCGCGGCTTGCCGGTGCTGGCCTACCTGCGTGATGGCGAAACAGCTGCTGTGGATTTCGTACACGGTGCCGAAGGTTTGCTGATGGCGCCGGTATATGCCGTCCCACGGCTGCTGGCACGAAATGGCCTGACCTTGCAGGACTTTGACTACTACGAAATTCACGAGGCCTTTGCTGCCCAGGTGCTGTGTACCTTGAAGGCCTGGGAGGACGGGCCTTACTGCAAAAGCCGTCTGGGGCTTGATGCACCGCTGGGTGCGATTGACCGCAGCAAGCTTAACGTCAAGGGCAGTTCGCTGGCGGTGGGGCACCCGTTTGCGGCGACGGGCGGGCGCATTGTGACCAACCTGTCCAAGCTGCTGGCCACCGCCGGGCAGGGCCGAGGTTTGATCTCGATCTGCGCAGCGGGCGGGCAGGGGGTTACGGCGATTATCGAACGGTAACGATATAGGTGTGGGAGCGGGCTTGCTCGCGATGGCATCACCTCAATATGCCTGACAAACCGGGGAGCCTGCATCGCGAGCAAGCCCGCTCCCACAAGGGCAGGGTTATGCTTGACCGGCAGACGCTACTGCCGGGTTTGGCTCTGCGGCCTCCTAGCGACTGCGCGTGGCATAACTCTCAGCCATCACCGAACACACGATCAACTGCAACGGGTGGTAGATCATGATCGGCAGCAAAATCAGCCCCAGCCCCGGGTTGGCGCCGAAGATCAGGGCCGCCATCGGTGCCCCTGCGGCCAGGGATTTCTTGCTGGCACAGAACACCGCGGCGATTTCATCCGCAGTGCTGAATTTCAGCGCGCGGGCGGTGCGGGTGGTCATCCACAGAATAATGGCCAGCAGGATCGCACTGCCGATCAGGGCGCTGAGGATCACCGAGCTGCCTTGCTGTTGCCACATGCCCGAAACCATCGAGTTGCAGAACGCCGCGTAAACCAGCAGCAGGATCACCACCTTGTCGCAGATGTTGGTGTAGCGCTTGTGGCGGGCAAAAAAGCGTCCGCACAGCGGGCGTACCAGTTGGCCCAGCACCAGCGGCAGCAACAGCATGGCGCACAGGTCGAGCAGGGTTGAGCCCAGGTCAATGCCCCCCGCGCCGCTGCCGACCACAAAGCTGACCAGCAACGGCGTCAGGAAAATCCCCAGCACGCTGGACAGGCTGGCGTTGAGAATCGCTGCTGGCACGTTGCCGCCTGCGCTGCCGGTCAGGGCCACCGACGAGGAAATGGTCGAGGGCAGGGCACACAGGTAGAAGAAACCCAGCATCAGCAGCGGCGGGATATGGGCGCCCAGCAACTTGTTGGCGACCACCCAGATCAGCGGGAAGACGATAAAGGTGAAGCCCTGCACCATGACGTGCAAGCGGATGTTCTTCAGGCCGTGGCTGATCTGTTCGCTGGACAGGTTGACCCCATGCAGGAAAAACACCAGAAACACACCGATATTGATGACCCATTCCGCGTGCATTGCACCACCGGTGCTGCCGAAATGCGGGAACACATACGCCAGAAAAGTCGCCAGCAGCATGCCGCACAGAAACCAGTCGGTGAACAGGCGTTTGAGGTGTTTGAGCACAGGCATTATCGGTACCGGAATATTGTAAGAATTGATGAGTTAGCCTAACGTCGGCGGTACCTGTCGTCTTGCGATATAAGGCCAATCAATGCCGCCAAACGGACAACGTGGACTGCCGCGTGCCATCCCACAACTCGATGCCTTGCCACGGCCGTTGTATGCCCGGGCCGAAAGCCTGGGCGCAGGCTCGTGGACGCCGCGCCATCGGCACGATTGGGTGCAGTTTTCGTACGCGATCAGTGGCGTGTTGGGCGTGCATACCGACGAGGGCAGTTTTTTTGCGCCGCCGCAGTGGGGGATCTGGATTCCGGCCGGGCTGGAGCATGAAGTGATCACCTCGATGCGTGCGGAAATGCGCAGCCTGTATGTGCGTCGCGAGGACTGCCAGTGGGCACCCGGGCAGTGCCGGGTGCTGGAGGTCACGCCACTGGCGCGGGAGCTGATCAAAAGTTTTTGCGCGCTGCCCGTCGACTACCCCGAGGGTGGCAGCTGCGAGCAGCGCTTGGTGGCGGTGCTGCTGGACCAGTTGGCAAACCTGCCCGAGGTCGGCTTTTCGCTGCCATTGCCCCGCCATGAGCGTTTGCTGGTGCTGTGCAACGAACTGATCGAAAGCCCTGATGCCGAGGCGAATCTGGGCCTGTGGTCGCATCGTCTGGGCATGTCTGAAAAAACCCTGATGCGTTTGTTTCAGCGTGAAACAGGCTTGAGTTTTCGCAGTTGGCGCCAACGAGCGCGGCTTCTGTCTTCGCTGCGGGTGCTGGAGGAGGGTGGCCATGTCACCCAGGCGGCGTTGTCTTGCGGGTATGAATCAACGTCGGCGTTTATCGCGGCGTTTAAAAAGATGTTCGGTTTTACCCCGGGCGACTTGTTTCGTCAGGGTTAAGTCGGTGCTCAAAACGTGTTGCTCGTCTATCATTCAAATCGTTTGCCCTCTCCCCGTGGTGAGTGGATTGCCGTATAACGAATGACATTCGCGTGTTTGGTAATAAAGGACCCACAATAAAAGCTGATGAAGACTCCAAAACGCTTAGAACCCCTGATCGAAGACGGTCTGATCGACGAGGTGCTGCGCCCACTCATGAGTGGCAAGGAAGCAGCTGTGTACGTAGTCCGCTGCGGCAATGAGCTGCGATGCGCCAAGGTTTACAAGGAGGCCAACAAACGAAGTTTCCGCCAGGCCGCCGAATATCAGGAGGGTCGCAAGGTTCGCAACAGCCGTCAGGCCCGGGCGATGGCCAAGGGCTCGAAGTTCGGTCGTAAAGAAACCGAAGATGCCTGGCAGAACGCTGAGGTCGCGGCGTTGTTTCGCCTGGCCGGTGCGGGTGTGCGGGTTCCCAAGCCGTTCGACTTCCTCGAAGGCGTGCTGTTGATGGAACTGGTGGCGGATGAGTACGGCGATGCTGCTCCGCGCCTCAATGACGTGGTGCTGGAGCCGGATCAGGCCCGCGAGTACCACGAGTTCCTGATCCAGCAAATTGTGCTGATGCTGTGTACAGGGCTGGTTCATGGCGACTTGTCCGAGTTCAACGTGTTGCTGACGCCAACCGGCCCGGTGATTATCGACTTGCCCCAGGCGGTCGATGCGGCGGGTAACAACCACGCCTTCAACATGCTGGAGCGTGATGTGGGCAACATGGCTTCCTACTTCGGGCGTTTTGCGCCGGAACTGAAGAAGACCAAATATGCCAAGGAAATGTGGGCGCTTTACGAAGCCGCCGCCTTGCACCCTGGCAGTGTGTTGACGGGCGAGTTTGACGAGCCGGATGAGCTGGCCGATGTCGGCGGCGTGATGCGCGAAATCGAAGCGGCGCGCCTGGACGAAGCCTTTCGTCAGGCGGTACGTGCTGCCGATGATGCGCCACCGAGCAAGGCTGAAGAGCCGCCGCCCCCGTGGATGCAGTGATTGGCTAAGTAAAAAATCCGGCTCAGGCCGGATTTTTTATGCCCCTGAAACAGCCCGGGTTCTGGTGGGAGCGGGCTTGCTCGCGATGCAGGCGATGCGGTCTGTCAGGAAAATCACAGTGATGCCATCGCGAGCAAGCCCGCTCCCACAATGTTTGATGGGTCAAAACCGGTTCAGCGGAATCTTCAGGCTGCACAGCCCGCTGTCATCGGCGGGCGGCAGGTTGCCTGCCCGAATATTGACCTGAATGGCCGGGATCAGCAGCGCCGGAACCCCGAGGGTGGCATCGCGGGCCGTGCGCATGCCGACAAAACCCTCCAGGTCGATGCTGTCATTGACATGAATATTCTGTGCCCGCTGTTCGCCAACGGTGGTCGACCAGCAGGCTTCGCGCCCGGCTGGCGGGTAGTCATGGCACATATACAGGCGGGTTTGCTGCGGCAATGCCAGCAGGCGCTTGATCGATTGATACAACTGCCGCGCATCGCCCCCCGGGAAATCGCACCGGGCAGTGCCCACATCAGGCATGAACAGGGTATCGCCCACAAACAGGCTGTGGTGTTCGACTTGGTAAGCCATATCGGCCGGGGTATGCCCGGGTACATGCAGCGCCCTTACCTGCAGCCGGCCGATATGGAACAGCTCGTCGGGCGCAAACAGGCGGTCGAACTGCGAACCGTCAAGCTTGAACTCCGGCTCAAGGTTGTAGATATCGCGAAACACCCCCTGGACCTGGGTGATGGCCGCACCGATGCCGATCTGCCCGCCCAGCTTGCGCTTGAGGTAAGCGCTGGCAGACAGGTGGTCGGCATGGGCATGGGTCTCCAGCAGCCACTGCACTTTCAGGCCTTCAGCCTGCACGAAAGCGGCGATGGCGTCGGCACTGGTGGTGCTGATGCGCCCGGCGGCGGCATTGTAGTCCAGCACGGGGTCGATGATGGCGCATTCCTCGGCGCCCGCGGCATGCACCACGTAGCTCACGGTCGACGTCGCAGGGTCGAAGAAACCTTGAATTTCGGGGTGCATGAGGGGGCCTCGTGGTTGTCAGTGAATGATCAATATATTGAAAGATATATTATCGAGTCGTAGACTGTCGACCATCACGCCCCGGAGCTTTTCATGACTGCTCAGCTAACCCGCGAAGAAATCGGCCTTCTGCGCGACTCTGCCTCCAAAGCCTGCACCCTTCTTAAAGCCTTGGCCAATGAAGATCGACTGCTGTTGCTCTGCCAGTTGACGCAGGGCGAACGCAATGTCGGCGAACTTGAAGCGCTGACAGGCATCAGACAACCCACACTGTCGCAACAACTCGGCGTGTTGCGCGATGAAGGCATGGTCAATACCCGAAGGATGGGGAAATATATTTTCTATTCACTCGCCAGCTTTGAAGTGGTTTCTGTGATGCAGACCCTGTCGGGGCTGTATTGCGGGCAAGCACTGAAAAAGTAACGCCCGCCCAATCCATTCATTTTTGTTGTGCCTGGAGTGCTCAATGGAGCAAAGCATCAAGCGAATCGACGCGTCATTTTCCGTGACCGGTCAGATCGAGCTGTCTGATCTTCAATCATTGGCCGAGCTGGGTTTTGCCAGTGTGATCTGCAACCGACCTGACTTCGAAGGTGGCCCCGAGCAGCCTGATCACGCCTCGATGCAACAGGCTGCGCAGGCCCTGGGGCTGAGCTTTGCGTATTTGCCGGTAATGACTACCGGTGCCACACCCGGGCAGGCGCAAGAGATGCGTCAATTACTCAGCGAGCTGCCCCAGCCGGTGCTGGCGTACTGCCGCACGGGGAACCGCTCCTCCAGGCTTCATGAAGCTGCAACCCAGGCCCCACGAGAGGCCAGGCAATACGATGTAGTGGTGGTTGGCGGGGGGTCGGCCGGTATTTCTGTGTCGGCCAGTTTGCTCAAGCGCGACGCCGGGTTGCGTATCGCCGTGATCGAGCCCAGCACCGAGCACTATTACCAGCCCGCCTGGACGCTGGTCGGGGGCGGTGCCTACGATATCAAGAATACCGTTCGCCCCACTGCTGCGGTCATGCCCAAAGGTGCTGACTGGATCAAGGCATCACTGTGCGCCTTCGCCCCGCAGCGCAAGGTTGTGCTGCTCAGCGACGGTAGCGAGCTGAGCTATCAGCAACTGATCGTCTGCCCCGGTTTGCAGCTGGCCTGGGAGCACATCGAAGGCCTTGAAGAAACCCTCGGCAAGCACGGCGTAACGTCCAACTACCGGCATGACCTGGCGCCTTACACCTGGGAGCTGGTGCGCAGCCTGAACGGCGGCAAGGCACTGTTTACCCAGCCGGGCATGCCGATCAAGTGTGCAGGTGCGCCGCAGAAAGCCATGTACCTGGCCTGTGATCACTGGCGCAAGCGCGGTGTGCTGGATTCGATTGCGGTGGAGTTCAACCTGGCCGGAGCGGTGTTATTTGGCGTAGCCGCTTTCGTTCCGCCGTTGATGAAGTACGTTGAGGCCTACAACGCTCAACTGGCTTTCCAGTCCACTCTGGTCAAGGTCGACGGGCCGGGCAAGACGGCGTGGTTCGATGTGACTGACGCAGCAGGCGGCGTGACCCGCGTGGCCAAAACGTTCGACCTGCTGCATGTGGTGCCACCGCAGCAGGCGCCCGATGTTATTCGCCGCAGCGAGCTGGCGGATAAGGCGGGCTGGTTCGAGACCGACCCGGCGACGCTGCAGCATCCGCGCTACCCCGAGATATTCGCCCTTGGCGATGTGTGCAATACGGCCAATGCCAAGACGGCTGCAGCCACCCGCAAGCAAGTGGTCATCGTGGCCGAAAACCTTCTGGCGCTGCGCAAGGGCCTGGCTTTGCCCAAGCGCTATGACGGCTATGGCTCGTGCCCGCTGACCGTGGAAAACGGCAAGGTGATCCTGGCCGAATTCGGTTATGGCGGCAAACTGCTCCCCACTTTCCCTTTGGACCCCACCGTACCGCGCAAGTCAGCGTGGCTGCTCAAGGCCACATTGCTGCCGTGGTTCTACTGGCAGGGCATGCTCAAAGGTCGCGAGTGGTTCACTGACTGCAAGCCGGACTGAGCCCGACCATGTTGATTATTCTGTTAGGCATGCTGGTGGGGCTGGTGCTCGGGTTGACGGGGGCCGGCGGCGGTATCCTGGCCATACCGGCGTTGACCCTGGGGCTTGGCTGGACATTGGCGCAAGCCACGCCGGTGGCCCTGCTGGCGGTTGGCATGGCGGCCGCACTGGGCGCACTGGACGGTTTGCGCAGGGGCCTGGTGCGTTACAAGGCGGCTGCATTGATGGCAATCGTGGGTTCGAGCACTTCGCCGATCGGCTTGCACCTGGCCAGATTGCTGCCCGCCAAAGCGCTGGTATTGATGTTCAGTGCCGTGATGATGTTTGTTTCGCTGCGCATGTTCATGCAGGCCAGAGCCGATGCACGCGAAGACGCCAGCATTGGCGCGCTGGAGAAAAACTGCATGCTCAACCCGGCCACCGGGCGGCTGACCTGGAATGCCCGCTGCAGCATGACACTGGTATCGATTGGTGCCACTTCGGGGTTGCTGACGGGGTTGTTGAGTGTCGGTGGTGGTTTTTTGATCGTGCCGGCGTTTCGCAAATTCAGTGACGTGCGCATCCACGCGGTGGTCTCCACCTCGTTGATGGTCGTGGCGCTGGTCTCGCTGGGTACCTTGGGCAACCTGATGAGCCAGGGCGTGAGCCTGTCGAGTGAAGGCGTCATGTTTATTGCCGCAACCCTGGCCGGGATGGTTGCCGGGCGTGTCACCGCCCCGCATGTCTCGGCCCAGTGGCTACAGCAGGGCTTCGCGGCGCTGTGTGCGGTGATTGGCGTGCTGATGCTGGCTAAAGTGCTGCTGACGGCTTTCTGATTAACGTTCCTGTGGGAGCCGGGCTTGCCCGCGATGGCATCACCCTGGTCAGCCAGATACACCTTGGCGCCTGAATCGCGGGCAAGCCCGCTCCCACAGGGTTATCAGCCGGTCATGCAGATGTTTATGCCTTTGCGGCGCAGCAGGGGTCTGACTCCAGGTCCTTGAGGGTCGCGCTGAGAGCTTTCGCCCACGATCCTGTGGGAGCCGGGCTTGCCCGCGATGGCATCACCCTGGTCAGCCAGATACACCTTGGCGCCTGAATCGCGAGCAAGCCCGCTCCCACAGGGTTATCAGCCGGTCATGCAGATGTTTATGCCTTTGCGGCGCAGCAGGGGTCTGACTCCAGGTCCTTGAGGGTCGCGCTGAGAGCTTTCGCCCACGATCCTGTGGGAGCCGGGCTTGCCTGCGATGGGATCACCCTGGTCAGCCAGATACACCTTGGCGCCTGAATCGCGAGCAAGCCCGCTCCCACAGGGTTATCAGCCGGTCATGCAGATGTTCATGTACTTGCGGTGCAGCAGGGGTCTGACTCCAGGTCCTTGAGGGTCGCGCTGAGAGCTTTCGCCCACGATCCTGTGGGAGCCGGGCTTGCCTGCGATGGGATCACCCTGGTCAGCCAGATACACCTTGGCGCCTGAATCGCGAGCAAGCCCGCTCCCACAGGGTTATCAGCCGGTCATGCAGATGTTCATGTACTTGCGGTGCAGCAGGAGCCTGACTCCAGGTCCTTGAGGATCGGGCAGTCAGGGCGGTGGTCGCCCTGACAGCTTTCGACCAGGTCCTGCAATGTATCGCGCAGGCTGCTCAGCTCGGCGATTTTGCGGTTCAGCTCATCAATATGCTGGCGCGCCAGAGCCTTTACATCACCGCTGGCGCGCTGGCGATCCTGCCACAGGGTCAGCAGCTTGCCGACTTCCTCCAGCGAAAACCCCAGGTCCCGCGAGCGCTTGATAAACGCCAGGGTGTGCAGGTCGTCATCGCTGTACAGGCGGTAGCCGCTGTCACTGCGACTGGCGGGCTTGAGCAGGCCAATGGATTCGTAATAACGAATCATCTTGGCGCTCAAGCCACTGTGTCTGGCGGCCTGGCCGATATTCATGACGTTGCCTCCTTATTCAAGGTCCTTGGGTTTCCAGAATTTGAGCAGCAACGCATTGCTGACCACGCTGACACTGGAAAAAGCCATCGCCGCGCCTGCCAGTACCGGGTTCAAAAATCCGAAGGCCGCCAGCGGAATGCCGATCACGTTATAGATAAACGCCCAAAACAGGTTTTGTCGGATCTTGGCGTAGGTCTTGCGGCTGATCTCCAGTGCCGCCGGCACCAGGCGCGGGTCGCCACGCATCAGGGTGATGCCCGCTGCATGCATGGCCACATCGGTGCCACCGCCCATGGCAATACCGATGTCGGCTGCGGCCAGTGCCGGAGCGTCGTTGATACCATCGCCAACCATTGCCACTACACCGGTTTTTTTCAGTTCCGCCACGGTCGCGGCCTTGTCGGCGGGCAGCACTTCGGCGTGAACATCGCTGATCCCCAGTGCCTCGGCCACCACTTTGGCACTGCCACGGTTGTCGCCGGTCAGCAGGTGGCTACTGATATGCCGTGCATTGAGCTGGGCGATGGCCGACTGGGCGCCGGGCTTGAGTGTGTCGCCAAAGGCAAACAACCCCAGCACCTGCGGCTGCGGGCTTTGCTCGATCAGCCAGGACAGGGTGCGGCCTTCGGTTTCCCAGGCGCTGGCCGATGCGGCAAGCGAGCCTGGGGCCAGCCCGGTTTCTTCCAGCAAGCGACGGTTGCCCAGCGCCAGACGGCGGCCCTCCAGGGTGCCGGCAATGCCACGGCCGGTCAGCGACTGGCTGTCGGTAACGTCCGGCACGTTGAGGTTACGCGCCGCGCAGGCATCCAGCACGGCCTTGGCCAGCGGGTGTTCGCTGCCGCGCTGCAGGGCGCCGGCCGCTTGCAACAAATGCGCTTCATCACCGTCCAGCGCACTGAAGTGAGCGATTTGCGGAGTGCCGGAGGTCAGGGTGCCGGTTTTGTCGAAAACCACGGCGCTGACTTCATGGGCGCGCTCCAGCGCTTCGGCGTCCTTGATCAGGATTCCGTGACGGGCGGCAACGCCGGTGCCGGCCATGATCGCGGTGGGTGTCGCCAGGCCCAGGGCGCAAGGGCAAGCGATCACCAATACGGCCACGGCGTTGATCAGTGCGGTTTCAATCGGCGCGCCATACAGCCACCAGCCCAGCAGCGTGGCCAGGGCAATCAGCAGCACCACGGGCACGAACACCTGACTGACCTTGTCCACCAGCTTCTGGATCGGTGCTTTGGCAGACTGCGCGTCTTCCACCAGGCGGATGATGCGCGCCAGTACGGTTTCTGTCCCCAGCGCCAGGGTCTTGATCACCAACCGGCCTTCACCATTGATGGCACCGCCAGTGACCTTATCCCCAGGCTGTTTCGGCACCGGCAGGCTTTCGCCGCTGATCAGGGCTTCGTCGGCATGGCTTTGGCCTTCGACCACTTCGCCATCGACCGGGAAGCGTTCGCCGGGTTTGACCAGCACCAGGTCATTGAGGCGCAAATCGCTGATGGCAACGTCCTGTTCCTGGCCATCGACCATGCGCAGGGCGCGCTCGGGGCGCAGGGCTTCAAGGGCGCGGATGGCGCTGGCAGTCTGGCGTTTGGCGCGGCTTTCCAGGTATTTGCCCAGCAAAACGAGGGCGATCACCACCGCCGAGGCTTCAAAGTACAGATGGGGCATGGTGCCGGGCTCGGCGATAGCCCATTCGTACAGGCTCAGGCCATAACCGGCGCTGGTGCCCAGGGCGACCAGCAGGTCCATATTGCCCGCGCCGGCCTTGACGGCTTTCCACGCAGCGACATAAAAACGTGCGCCCAGCACGAACTGCACCGGGGTCGCCAATACAAACTGGGCCCAGGCGGGCAGCATCCAGTGGATACCAAAAGGCGCCAGCAGCATGGGCAGTACCAGCGGCAGGGCCAGGACGATCGCCAGGGTCAGCGCCCAGCGCTCACGGTGCAGGCGCTTTTGCTGGTCGTCTTCGGTGTTTTTTTCGCTCTGGTGCAGGCTGGCGCCATAACCGGCCTGAGTGACCGCGTTGATCAGCAGGCCCGGATCAACCTGACCGAGTAATTCAATGTGAGCCCGCTCGGTGGCGAGGTTGACGCTGACGCTCTTGACCCCGGGCACTTTGGCCAGGGCTTTTTCGACGCGCCCAGCACACGAGGCACAGGTCATGCCGCTGATATCCAGCTCCAGGCTATGGGCGGGCACGCTGTAACCGGCCTGCTGCACGGCCTCGACCAGCGCTGGCAGGCTTTCGGCAGGTGCTTCGACACGGGCCTGTTCAGTGGCCAGGTTGACGCTGACCGAACGCACGCCGGGCACTTTGGCCAGGGATTTCTCTACACGGCCTGCGCAACTGGCACAGGTCATGCCGTCAATCGGCAGATCGAATTGGGTGGGCACGAGCAGTCCTCCTCAAGAAGTTGTCTATCCATAGAATCGACCTTGACCCCGTGGCAAGGTCAAGGCTTCTTGCTGTTCGTTGCTTACCGCTCAATATTCCAGTTTGGCGGGCTTGAGGTACATGCCCTGCTTGCCCAGGGCGATGCGGTATTTGCGCACATCCCCGGCCTTGAGGGTGAACTGCTGCGCGGGCGGCACCAGCATGCCGGGCAGGCAGCCGGGAGCTTGCCCGGGAAGCAGCTTGAGGCGGATATCAACACTGGCGGGCGGCAGGTTAAAGGCCAGGGCCTGCTCCTGAAACAATCGCCCGGCCAGTTGATCGTCGATATACACACCCACCTCGCAGTTGGTCGGCACCTCAAGGCGCTCGCGGGAAATAATCAGCACTCCGTAGTCCTGATCGGCATTTGCCCACAGCGGCACACTGGCAAGACCCAAAAGGCTGACTAGGCTCAAAGCGGTCCAGCGCATGGCTAAGTATCCTGTTTTCAAATCGCAAGGCTTGCAGCTTGGCCGAGCAGGGGATGGATTGCCAGTCAGCGCGTAAAACAACGGGCTTGACCTTGCCACGATGGCAAGGTCGAAGCTGTAGGCATATCTCAAACAGGAGGCGTAATCATGCAAACGTTCAAGGTAGACGGTATGACCTGTGGTGGCTGTGTTGGCGCGGTGACCCGTGCGGTGCAGACGGTGGATAAGGACGCGAAGGTTGAAGTGGACCTGGCGAGCAAAACCGTCAAGGTCGACAGCAATGTGTCGCCTTTGCAGATTATCGACGTGATCACCAATGCCGGTTTTGAGGCGCGCACGGCGCATTGATCTGTAGATACAAAAGATCACGTAGCAGCTGCCGAGGTACGAGGCTGCGTCCGGCGACGTAGTCGTCGTAAAATCTGAAATTGCGGTGCGCCAGTCAGAACCTGCTCTCAGGATTCGCGACGGCTGCGCCGCCGAACGCAGCCTCGTACCTCGGCAGCTGCTACGGGGGTGTTGTTTCAGGACGGGTTCAAGGTGATTTATTAGCTAGCTCGCTAACTTAATGTTCAGGGCCGGTAACCACGGCTAGACTATCAGGCTGCGCTAACCGCAGCCTGATCCCTGGATACCTGATGAACCTTCGAACAATCTTGATTCTTGGCGCCCTGAGCGCCTTCGGTCCGTTGGCGATCGATTTTTACTTGCCCGGTTTTCCGGCGATGGCTCAAGCCTTTGCGACGGATGAAACCCAAATTCAACTGACTCTGGCCGTGTACTTCCTGGGCCTGTCCATCGGGCAACTGGCCTACGGCCCGGTAGCAGACCGCTTCGGCCGGCGCGTGCCGCTGTTGGTGGGCGTCGGCCTGTTCACTGTCGCGTCACTGGCGTGCGCCTTTGCCCCGACCCTGGAGTGGCTGATTGGCGCGCGGTTTGTCCAGGCACTCGGTGGGTGTGCTGGCATGGTGCTGTCACGGGCGATTGTCAGTGACAAATGCGACGCCGTGCAGTCGGCCAAAGTGTTTTCGCAATTGATGCTGGTCATGGGCCTGGCGCCGATTCTGGCGCCAATGCTGGGCGGGTTGCTGGTCAACCTGTATGGCTGGCAGTCGATTTTCCTGGTGTTGACGGTGTTCAGCGCATTGGCCGCAACCGCCGTGGCGCTGGGCCTGCCTGAAAGCCTGCCGGCCAATGTGCCGCGCCAGCCGCTCTCGGGGGCATTGCGCCAGTACGGGCGTTTGCTCAAGGACCGCGAGTTCCTGGGCCATGCCCTGACCGGGGGGATCGCAATGGCCGGGATGTTTGCCTACATTGCGGGTTCGCCTTTCGTATTTATCAAACTCTATGGCGTACCTGCCGAGCATTACGGCTGGCTGTTTGGCACCAATGCAGCCGGTTTTATTCTGGTGGCGCAGTTGAACGCCCGCCTGCTGGCCAAGCGTGGCCCGGCCTTTTTGCTGTCGCGCATGGTGTGGGTGTATCTGGCGGCGGGGCTGGTTTTGCTAGGAATCAGCAGTTTGCATACCGAACAACTGTGGCCGCTGCTGGTGCCGTTGTTTATCTGCATTGCCAGCCTGGGCTGCATTATTCCCAATGCCTCGGCCTGCGCCATGAGCGGGCAGGGCGCGCGCGCCGGCAGCGCTTCGGCGATGCTGGGTTGCTTGCAGTTCAGCGTGGCGGCGGGGGCGGCATCGTTGGTGGGGGTATTGCACGACGGCAGCGCCATGCCAATGGCAATGGTCATCACCCTGTGCGGGCTTCTGGCCGTGGGCCTGGCGATGGCGACCCGGCGTTTGTACACCGCGCGGATCGCCGCAGAGCAGTCGGCCTGATTTAGCCAGCCAAACGTTCGGGCAGTCTGTGCGGGGCTTGCAGGCGCGATTGCAGCTTGTCGACAAAGGCTCGAGCCTCGGCTTCAGTACGAAAGTTGACTGCTTGCTGGTCGATTTGCACCTGCCATTGGCTGTCGCGCGATCTTGCTAACGCTCTTATCAGGATTTTCATTTCTGGCCTCCTTCGGTTCGCAAAGGAGGCCAGTGTAAGCCGAAAAACCGGGGCAAATATGTCCGGGATCAAGTCTCTGACTGACGGTTAAAAAATGACCGTATGGGTCCCGTCATGCGTCTTGCCGGAACCCTTCGAGCACAATCTTGCCCTTGGCCTTGCCGCTTTCCAGCAGCGCATGGGCGCGGCGCAGGTTGGCGGCATTGATGCTGCCAAAGTGCTCGCCGACCGTGGTGCGCAGGGTGCCAGCATCGATCAGCTCGGCGACGCGATTGAGCAGGTGATGCTGCTCGATCATGTCCGGTGTCTGAAACAGCGAGCGGGTGTACATGAACTCCCAGTGCAGTGACAGGCTCTTGCGCTTGAGCTTGGTGATATCCAGCGCCTTGGGATCATCAATCAGCGCCAGTTTGCCCTGTGGTGCCAGGGCTTCCACCAATTGGTCCAGATGCTGATCGGTCTGGGTCAGGCTGGCCACATGGGTGACGGCGTCGATACCGTGGTGCTTGAGTTCTTCGCTCAGGGGCTGGCTGTGGTCGATAACCCGATCGGCGCCCAGCTCACGGACCCAGGCCTGGGTTTCAGGGCGCGATGCGCTGCCAATCACCTTGAGCGCGGTCAGTTGGCTGGCCAGTTGCGTCAGGATCGAACCCACGCCACCCGCCGCGCCAACAATCAGCAGGCTTTGTTGCTCGTCGACCTTGCCCTCGCTGACGCCAAGGCGTTCGAACAACAACTCCCAGGCCGTGATGGCGGTCAGCGGCAATGCTGCAGCCTGGGCAAAGTCCAGGCTTTTGGGCATGTGCCCGACGATGCGTTCATCGACCACATGGCGTTCGCTGTTGGCCCCGGCGCGGGCAATGGAGCCGGCGTAAAACACCTTGTCACCGACCTTGAACAGGCTGACCTCACTGCCGACAGCCTTGACCACGCCGGCCACATCCCAGCCCAGCACCTTGGCGCTGTCGGCTTCGGGCTGCACGTTCTGGCGCACCTTGGTGTCCACCGGGTTCACGGAAATGGCCTTGACCTCGACCAGCAAGTCCCGAGGGCCAGCCACCGGCTCGGGCAACTCGATATCTTGCAGGGCCAGCGGGTCTTGAATTGGCAGCGAATGGTAGTAGGCGACAGCTTTCATAGGACATGTCCTGAAGATGAGTAAGAAACTGGCTGTGATAATTGGCTATTTCGCAGCGCGATAAAACCGGCTAAAACAGCAGTCTCTTTCAATATTTTATTGATAATGGCCGGGTGGGCTCTGCATGCTGCGTTTCGATGATCTGCAATTGTTTGTGCGCGCGGCTGATTTGGGCAGCCTGTCGGCGGCGGCCCGGGTGATGGACATGTCGCCGGCGGTGGCCAGTGCCGCCCTCAAGCGGATAGAAACGCAGTTGGGCGCGCGGTTGCTGGCGCGCTCAACCCGCAGCTTGCGCCTGACGGCCGAAGGCGAAGGTTTTCTTGAGTATGCGCGTACGGCGTTGGCCAGCCTTGATGAGGGGCGCCGCTTGCTGGCGCGTGGGCAGGATCAGGTCAGCGGTGTGCTGCAACTGTCAGCACCCTCCGATTTCGGCCGTAATCTGTTGCTGCCCTGGCTGGACGAATTCCAGCGCGAGCATCCGCAACTCACCGTGCGCCTGTTGCTGGGGGACCGGATTGCCGACCTGTTCCGCCAGCCGGTGGATATCGCCTTGCGTTATGGCGAACCCGAAGACTCCAGCCTTGTGGCCCTGCCGGTGGCCCCGAACAACCGCCGGGTGCTGTGCGCGTCCCCCGACTACCTGGCGCGCCAGGGCGAGCCGCATCAGCTCGAACAACTGCTGCAACACAATTGCCTGCTGTACATGCTCGGCACGCGGGTTCATGACCATTGGCAATTCAATGACGGCAAGCGCGAACTGGGGCTGACGGTAAGCGGTAACCGCTTTAGCGATGATGCCGACGTGGTGCGTCTGTGGGCGATTGCCGGGCAGGGCATTGCCTACAAGTCGTGGCTGGATGTGGCGGGGGATGTGCAGGCCGGGCGGCTCAAGGTATTACTCCCGGAGCTGGTGTGTGAGCGGGCGCCGCTGAATCTGTTGTGTGGCCATCGTGCGCAGTTGAGCAAACCGGTGCGGTTGTTGCACGACATGCTCAGTGAGCGCTGTGCGATGTTGAGCAAGCAGTACGCGGAAGAAAACTAAAACTGTTGTGAGGCTGACCCTGGTGCAGTCTCAGCTTTCTGTGGGAGCGGGCTTGCTCGCGATGCAAACAACCCGGTGTATCTGCCGGGTCGAGTTGATCCAATCGCGAGCAAGCCCGCTCCCACAGGGCAAGCAGCCTGTTACGGCTTGACCAACCGCGCATCCAGACCGTTTTGCGCCAGGCGTTTGGCCTGGTCCTGGGTCATGCCCAGGTCGGTGTACAGCGCGTGGAAGTTCTCGGTCATGTAACCGCCAAAGTAGGCCGGATCATCGGAGTTGACCGTCACTTTCACGCCGCGCTCAAGCATGTCGAGAATGTTGTGTTGCGACATATGATCGAACACGCACAGCTTGGTGTTGGACAGCGGGCATACGGTCAACGGGATTTGTTCGTCGATGATGCGCTGCATCAGGCGTTCGTCTTCAATGGCGCGCACACCATGATCGATACGCTGGATCTTGAGCAGGTCCAGGGCTTGCCAGATGTACTCCGGCGGGCCTTCTTCACCGGCGTGGGCAACGGTCAGGAAGCCTTCATCACGGGCACGGTCGAATACGCGTACAAACTTGCTCGGCGGGTGGCCCATTTCTGAACTGTCGAGGCCAACGGCGACAAATGCATCGCGAAATGGCAGGGCCATATCGAGGGTTTTTTCCGCTTCTTCTTCACTCAAGTGGCGCAGGAAGCTGAGGATCAGGCCGCTGGTGATACCCAGCTGCTGCTCGCCATCTTTAAGTGCGCTGGCAATGCCGTTGAGCACGACTTCAAACGGCACGCCACGATCAGTGTGGGTTTGCGGGTCGAAGAAGGGTTCGGTGTGAATGACGTTCTGTTCCTTGCAACGCAACAGGTAGGCCCAGGTCAGGTCGTAGAAGTCCTGAGAGGTGCGCAGTACGTCAGCGCCTTTGTAATAAAGGTCGAGGAATTCTTGCAGGTTGTTGAAGGCATACGCCTTGCGCAAGGTTTCAACGTCGTTCCACGGCAAGGCGATCTTGTTGCGCTCGGCCAGCGAAAACAGCAACTCAGGTTCCAGGGAACCCTCCAGGTGCATGTGCAGTTCAGCTTTTGGCAGGGCGTTCAGCCAGTCATACATAAAAGGTTTTCTCATCAAATCGGGTACAGATGGCGACATTCTACAGGCGAGGGGCTACACAATTTGTAAAAAAGCCCCTGCCATTTGTCGCAGGCTGCCTACCAGGGAATGGTCTGCCCCTTGTAGTCGATAAAGTGATGACCGCCTTTACCGGCAAAAGCCTTGACCTGTTCAACCAGGCCACGGGTACTGGTTTGCACATCGATATCGGCGCCTTCGCCGCCCATATCGGTTTTCACCCAGCCCGGGTGCATGGACAACACAGTCGGGTTGTTGTCGCCCAATTCGTAACGCACAAAGGTGTTGGTCATCGAGTTGAGTGCCGCTTTACTGGCCTTGTAGAGGGCCATTTCCGGTGCATCAGGTTGGGTGACGCTACCCAGTACCGAACTCATAAATGCCAGTACGCCACTGTCTTTACGGATCCGGCTGACAAACTCGCGAGCCAGATTGATCGGCGCCACGCTGTTGGTGAAAAACAGCTGGCCCACTTCAGCCAGCGTCGCATTCCCCGATAGCTGATCGTCCGGGCCCTTGACCCCGGCGTTGACGAAAATCAGGTCGAAAACTTCGTCACACAGCGTCTTGCTCAAGGCCTTGATCGCCTGCTGGTTGTCCATGTCCAGTTGCTCGATGCGCACCGGGCCCAAGGCTTTGAGCGCTTCGGCTTTATTGCGGTCACGGACTGTCGCGGTGACGGCCCAGCCATCCGTAAGCAACGCCTTGACCAGACCCAGGCCCAGGCCGCGTGAAGCTCCGATGATCAGTGCATGTTTTGCGGTCATGAGTAGCGTCCTCTAGAAAGCGGATGTGCGTTGGTTAAAAAGCATACAAACGTCTGAAGCGCTTGCCTTGCAAGGGCTGTAGCGGTATGTGCTCAGGTTATCCACAAGCGGGTGCACAGTGGCTGTGGGCAACTCTGGATGCAGGAAAATAGCACTTTTACTCGTCAGCATTGAAGGCATTGCGTTGCAGTAGAATTCTGCCGCGGCTGAGGTCCGCCAGTTGTTGCTGTGCAGGGGCAATCTGCGCTTCGGCCAGCGCCAGTTGCAGGTCCACGCCATTGGCGGTGAATGCTTCGTCGATGACAACGCCGTTCAACTCGGCCACGCGCAGTTTGACCAGGGCCAGTTCACTGAAGCTGCACGAGCAATTGAGCGCCACACGGCTGACCAACGGCAGTTTTTCGGCGTTTTGCAGGCACTTGTTCGCACCGCCGCCATAAGCCCGGGCCAGGCCTCCGGTGCCCAGCTGAATTCCGCCGTACCAGCGGATAACCAGGACCGCGACCTGATCGCAATCCTGCGCGTCGATGGCCGAGAGTATCGGCCGGCCGGCGGTGCCACCAGGTTCGCCATCATCACTGCTGCGGTACTGATCCCCGAGCTTCCAGGCCCAGCAATTGTGCGAGGCATTCAGGTCGCTGTATTGCTCGATAAATTCGAGGGCCTGCTGGGCGCTGGTGATGGGGGCGGCGTAAGTAATAAAGCGGCTTTTACGGATTTCTTCGCGGTACTCGCAAAGCCCCGTGAGGGTCGAAGGCATGTCGGTTCCAGGCTTAGACTGTGGGCGTCAGGCCGCAGCCCTTGAGAATGATACGGATCAGGTTGTCGCAGGCCGCCTGCATATCTTGTTTGCTCAGGTGCTTGCGCCCCGTTACGCGGCAAATTTGTGTCGAAAAGTCGGCGTAATGCTGGGTGCTGCCCCATAGCAGGAAAATCAGGTGGACCGGATCGACCGGGTCCATCTTGCCTGCGTCTATCCAGGCCTGGAACACCGCTGCGCGCCCTTGAAACCAGGCTCTGTAGTCTTGAGTGAAATACTCGGTCAGGCAGGCCCCACCACTGATGATTTCCATCGCAAACACGCGCGAGGCCTGGGGCTGTCGGCGAGAGAACTCCATTTTGGCGCGAATGTATTGGCTCAGGGCTTGAGCCGGGTCGTCGTCAGCAGTCAAGGCGTTGAAGGTGCTGTCCCATAGCTCGAGGATATTGCTCAGCACAGCGATATAGAGGCTTAGCTTGTTGGTGAAGTAATAATGCAGATTGGCTTTGGGCAGCCCGGCGCTCAACGCGATGGCGTTCATGCTGGTGCCTCTGAAACCGTGGCGGGCAAACTCATCTTCGGCGGCCTTGAGAATGGCCTCTTCGTTTTTCTGCCGGATACGGCTGGGAGGCTTGCCGTCATGGGCAGGGACTTCAAGGGGCATGGGCACTCCGGGCATTGTGTGTGTAGCGAAGTTTTTCACGTTAACGCGTCGCTTCCAGGCTCTCAAGGAAACTTTCCAGGACCAGATGCGGGCGCCGGCCTTTGCGTGTCACCGAAGCCAGGCTCAAGTCGTAGAAACGTGTTTTTGCCTTCAGCGCCCGCAAGCGGCCCTGCTGAACCCACAGGCTGGCGTAATGGTCGGGCAGGTAACCGATATAACGCCCGGTCAAAATCAAAAAGGCCATGCCTTCGCGGTCCGACGCGCTGGCAGTGCAATTGAGCGCCTGATAATGGGCCTGAATCTCCGAGGGCAGGCGAAAGGTGGGGGCGATGGCATCCTGAGTGTTCAGCCGTGCGTCTTCCAACTGCCGGTCGTCAACATAAAACAGCGGATGGCCCACGGCGCAATACAGCAGTGAGCGCTCGCTGTAGAGCGGTTGATACTCCAGCCCGGACAATGTACTGGCCTGGGGCACCACGCCCACATGCAGGCGGCCGTCGAGCACCCCCTGTTCGACTTCATGGGGCGAGATCATGCGGATATGAACCTGTACATCAGGCCCGCGCTCCTTGAGTTGGGCCAGGGCGTGGGTGATACGCATATGGGGCAGGGTGACCAGGTTATCGGTCAGGCCAATGGTCAGCTCGCCGCGCAAGTGCTGGTGCAGGCCGTTGACCTCGGTACGAAAACTCTCAAGTGCGCCGAGTAATTGCAGCGCGGAGTGATAGACCTCGCGGCCTTCTTCTGTCAGCGAAAACCCTGCACGTCCACGTTGGCACAGGCGCAAGCCCAGGCGCTGTTCAAGGTCGCTCATCTGCTGGCTGATGGCAGAGCGGCCGATACCCAGCACCGTCTCTGCCGCCGAAAAACCGCCGCACTCCACGACGCTGCGAAAAATGCGCAGCAATCGAATATCAAAGTCGCTGACTTGGGCCAGTGCATCGGGGCGACGGCTGCTCATAGTTTAGTGAACGCCTAACTAAAGGTTAGAAGAGTTGGATTTCATAGACTTTATAGCCGTGGCAATTTAGACGCAACAACGCTTTCAACATCCCACGCCGCTTTTGCCTTGCGAGGTTTTGCTGATGAACATGCCTGAGAACGCCGAATTGAATCTGACCAGCCAGCTCAAGCTGGATGCACACTGGATGCCTTACACCGCCAACCGTAACTTCCATCGTGATCCGCGTTTTATCGTGGCCGCCAAGGGCAGTTACCTGACGGATGATAAGGGTCGGCAGATTTACGATTCGTTGTCAGGTCTGTGGACTTGCGGCGCAGGGCATACCCGTACAGAAATCCAGGAAGCAGTGGCCAGGCAGCTGGGCACCCTCGATTACTCGCCGGCGTTCCAGTACGGCCACCCGCTGTCGTTCAAGCTGGCGGAAAAAATCACCGAGCTGACACCAGGTAATCTGAACCACGTGTTCTTCACTGACTCAGGCTCGGAGTGTGCCGATACTGCGGTGAAGATGGTGCGTGCTTACTGGCGCCTGAAAGGCCAGTCGACCAAGACCAAGATGATTGGTCGTGCCCGTGGTTATCACGGGGTAAACATTGCGGGCACCAGCCTGGGTGGCGTGAACGGTAACCGTAAACTGTTTGGCCAGGCCATGATGGATGTGGATCACTTGCCGCACACGCTGTTGGCCAGCAATGCGTTCTCTCGCGGCATGCCGGAGCAGGGCGGGATTGCCCTGGCTGACGAATTGCTCAAATTGATCGAGTTGCACGATGCCTCGAACATTGCTGCCGTTTTTGTTGAGCCGATGGCAGGCTCTGCGGGGGTATTGGTTCCGCCTCAGGGTTATCTGAAACGTCTGCGCGAAATCTGCGACCAGCACAATATCCTCTTGGTGTTCGATGAAGTGATCACCGGGTTTGGTCGCACAGGCTCGATGTTCGGTGCTGACAGCTTCGGTGTGACCCCGGACTTGATGTGTATCGCCAAGCAAGTCACCAACGGCGCGATCCCGATGGGGGCCGTGATTGCGAGCAGCGAGATTTATCACACGTTCATGAATCAGCCGACGCCTGAATACGCGGTTGAATTCCCGCATGGTTATACCTACTCGGCTCACCCGGTGGCGTGTGCTGCAGGCCTGGCAGCGCTTGATTTGCTGCAGAAGGAAAACCTGGTGCAGAGCGTGGCTGAAGTCGCGCCGCATTTTGAGAATGCATTGCACGGTTTGAAGGGCGTGAAGAACGTTATCGACATTCGTAACTATGGCCTGGCGGGGGCGATCCAGATTGCGCCGCGTGATGGTGATGCCATTGTGCGTCCGTTCGATGCTGCAATGAAGCTGTGGAAAGCAGGTTTCTACGTGCGCTACGGTGGCGACACCCTGCAGTTCGGGCCAACGTTCAACAGCAAGCCGCAAGACCTGGATCGTTTGTTCGATGCAGTCGGCGAAGCACTGAACCAGATCGACTGATCCTTCTATATAGAAGCGACACTTATGGCATACACCCAGGCGCGCAGCGTTCGCGCCTGTGGACAACTTTTCTGGAGCATCCATGAGCACCATTCAACACCTGATCAATGGCGAGTTGCTGAACGATTCCGGCCGCACCGCTGATGTTTACAACCCGTCTACCGGCAAAGTGATTCATCAGGTTCCATTGGCCAGTCGCGAGACGATTCAACAAGCCATTGATGCGGCCAAGGCTGCCTTCCCGGCGTGGCGCAATACACCGCCGGCCAAGCGTGCCCAGGTCATGTTCCGTTTCAAGCAGTTGCTGGAGCAGAACGAAGCGCGTATTTCGCAATTGATCAGCGAAGAGCATGGCAAGACCCTGGAAGATGCTGCAGGTGAGCTTAAGCGTGGGATCGAGAACGTCGAATACGCATGTTCGGCTCCTGAAATCCTGAAGGGTGAATACAGCCGTAACGTAGGGCCGAACATTGATGCCTGGTCGGACTTCCAGCCACTGGGTGTGGTTGCAGGGATTACCCCGTTCAACTTCCCGGCTATGGTTCCGTTGTGGATGTATCCATTGGCCATTGTGTGCGGTAACTGTTTCATTCTTAAACCGTCGGAGCGTGACCCCAGCTCCACGCTGCTGATCGCTCAACTGTTGCAAGAAGCCGGTTTGCCTAAAGGCGTGATGAACGTGGTGCATGGCGACAAGTCAGCGGTGGATGCGCTGATCGAAGCGCCGGAAGTCAAAGCCTTGAGTTTTGTGGGCTCGACGCCGATTGCCGAATACATCTACGCCGAAGGTACCAAGCGCGGCAAACGCGTGCAGGCGTTGGGCGGGGCGAAGAACCATGCGGTATTGATGCCGGATGCGGACCTGGATAACGCAGTCAGCGCATTGATGGGCGCGGCCTATGGTTCGTGCGGCGAGCGTTGCATGGCCATTTCGGTTGCTGTGTGCGTGGGTGATCAGGTGGCCGATGCCCTGGTAGCCAAGCTGGTTCCGCAAATCAAGGCCCTGAAAATTGGTGCGGGCACTTCGTGCGGGCTGGACATGGGGCCGCTGGTAACCGGTCAGGCCCGTGACAAGGTCAGCGGTTATGTAGACGATGGCGTTGCAGCAGGCGCCGAGCTGGTGGTTGATGGTCGCGGGTTGAGCATCAAGGGGCATGAAGAAGGCTTCTTCCTCGGTGGTTGTCTGTTCGATCGCGTAACGCCAGAGATGCGCATCTATAAAGAAGAGATCTTTGGTCCGGTGCTGTGCATCGTGCGGGTCAAGAGCCTGGAAGAGGCGATGCAACTGATCAACGATCACGAATACGGTAATGGCACCTGCATTTTCACTCGTGATGGTGAAGCGGCTCGTTTGTTCTGTGATGAGATTGAAGTCGGTATGGTAGGCGTCAACGTTCCGCTACCGGTACCTGTGGCCTACCACAGCTTCGGCGGCTGGAAGCGTTCGCTGTTTGGCGACTTGCATGCCTATGGCCCGGATGGTGTGCGTTTCTACACCCGTCGCAAGGCAATCACGCAACGCTGGCCGCAACGTGCCAGCCATGAAGCGTCGCAGTTTGCCTTCCCGAGCCTGTAACCAGGGCGTCAGCCCGGTGCTTATATAGAAGAAGAGAGGCCAGCCGCCAGGCTGGCCTCTGCTTTTAGGGCTCTTTTAAGGCTATATGACAGAATTGTGAAACTAGTGCTTGACCCAGATTTGTAACTGTCTATAATTCGCCCCACTTCCGGCGCAGTCGAAACGGAAAACTCCTTGAGTTTCAATGAGTTGGATGAGTTTTCGGCAGTGCCAGCTTCAAGTCACCGGAGCAGGAAATGAGGTGTTGACAGCAGCGTGTAACGCTGTAGAATTCGCCTCCCGCTAACGAGAGATCGAAAGCGCAAGTGGTTGATGTTGTTAAAGTTTTCTAAGCGAAACTTTGAAAATATCAAAAATAACCGCTTGACAGCAACAGAGGCTGCTGTAGAATGCGCGCCTCGGTACAGCGAAAGCTGACCAACCGCTCTTTAACAATTGAATCAAGCAATTCGTGTGGGTGCTTGTGGAGTCAGACTGATAGTCAACAAGATTATCAGCATCACAAGTTACTCCGCGAGAAATCAAAGATGTAGCCAACGATTGCTGAGCCAAGTTTAGGGTTTCTTAAAAACCCAAAGATGTTTGAACTGAAGAGTTTGATCATGGCTCAGATTGAACGCTGGCGGCAGGCCTAACACATGCAAGTCGAGCGGTAGAGAGAAGCTTGCTTCTCTTGAGAGCGGCGGACGGGTGAGTAATACCTAGGAATCTGCCTGATAGTGGGGGATAACGTTCGGAAACGGACGCTAATACCGCATACGTCCTACGGGAGAAAGCAGGGGACCTTCGGGCCTTGCGCTATCAGATGAGCCTAGGTCGGATTAGCTAGTTGGTGAGGTAATGGCTCACCAAGGCTACGATCCGTAACTGGTCTGAGAGGATGATCAGTCACACTGGAACTGAGACACGGTCCAGACTCCTACGGGAGGCAGCAGTGGGGAATATTGGACAATGGGCGAAAGCCTGATCCAGCCATGCCGCGTGTGTGAAGAAGGTCTTCGGATTGTAAAGCACTTTAAGTTGGGAGGAAGGGCATTAACCTAATACGTTAGTGTCTTGACGTTACCGACAGAATAAGCACCGGCTAACTCTGTGCCAGCAGCCGCGGTAATACAGAGGGTGCAAGCGTTAATCGGAATTACTGGGCGTAAAGCGCGCGTAGGTGGTTTGTTAAGTTGAATGTGAAATCCCCGGGCTCAACCTGGGAACTGCATCCAAAACTGGCAAGCTAGAGTATGGTAGAGGGTAGTGGAATTTCCTGTGTAGCGGTGAAATGCGTAGATATAGGAAGGAACACCAGTGGCGAAGGCGACTACCTGGACTGATACTGACACTGAGGTGCGAAAGCGTGGGGAGCAAACAGGATTAGATACCCTGGTAGTCCACGCCGTAAACGATGTCAACTAGCCGTTGGGAGTCTTGAACTCTTAGTGGCGCAGCTAACGCATTAAGTTGACCGCCTGGGGAGTACGGCCGCAAGGTTAAAACTCAAATGAATTGACGGGGGCCCGCACAAGCGGTGGAGCATGTGGTTTAATTCGAAGCAACGCGAAGAACCTTACCAGGCCTTGACATCCAATGAACTTTCCAGAGATGGATTGGTGCCTTCGGGAACATTGAGACAGGTGCTGCATGGCTGTCGTCAGCTCGTGTCGTGAGATGTTGGGTTAAGTCCCGTAACGAGCGCAACCCTTGTCCTTAGTTACCAGCACGTAATGGTGGGCACTCTAAGGAGACTGCCGGTGACAAACCGGAGGAAGGTGGGGATGACGTCAAGTCATCATGGCCCTTACGGCCTGGGCTACACACGTGCTACAATGGTCGGTACAAAGGGTTGCCAAGCCGCGAGGTGGAGCTAATCCCATAAAACCGATCGTAGTCCGGATCGCAGTCTGCAACTCGACTGCGTGAAGTCGGAATCGCTAGTAATCGTGAATCAGAATGTCACGGTGAATACGTTCCCGGGCCTTGTACACACCGCCCGTCACACCATGGGAGTGGGTTGCACCAGAAGTAGCTAGTCTAACCTTCGGGAGGACGGTTACCACGGTGTGATTCATGACTGGGGTGAAGTCGTAACAAGGTAGCCGTAGGGGAACCTGCGGCTGGATCACCTCCTTAATCGACGACATCAGCTGCTCCATAAGTTCCCACACGAATTGCTTGATTCATTGTAGAAGACGAGAACTGCAGAGTTGATCTGCGGTTTGTCTGTCGTAAAGCTTAGAAATGAGCATTCCATCAGATGGTGGTGAATGTTGATTTCTGATCTTTTGATTAGATCGTTCTTTAAAAATTTGGGTATGTAATAGAAAGTTAGACTGGATAACACTTTCACTGGTGTTTATTCAGGCTAAGGTAAAATTTGTGATTGCTCTTAATTGAGCAGCGAATTTTCGGCGAATGTCGTCTTCATAGTATAACCAGATTGCTTGGGGTTATATGGTCAAGTGAAGAAGCGCATACGGTGGATGCCTTGGCAGTCAGAGGCGATGAAAGACGTGGTAGCCTGCGAAAAGCTTCGGGGAGTCGGCAAACAGACTTTGATCCGGAGATGTCTGAATGGGGGAACCCACCTAACATAAGTTAGGTATCTTAAGCTGAATACATAGGCTTAAGAAGCGAACCAGGGGAACTGAAACATCTAAGTACCCTGAGGAAAAGAAATCAACCGAGATTCCCTTAGTAGTGGCGAGCGAACGGGGACCAGCCCTTAAGCTGTATTGATGTTAGCGGAACGCTCTGGAAAGTGCGGCCATAGTGGGTGATAGCCCTGTACGCGAAAACATCTTTGCAGTGAAATCGAGTAGGACGGAGCACGAGAAACTTTGTCTGAATATGGGGGGACCATCCTCCAAGGCTAAATACTACTGACTGACCGATAGTGAACTAGTACCGTGAGGGAAAGGCGAAAAGAACCCCGGAGAGGGGAGTGAAATAGATCCTGAAACCGTATGCGTACAAGCAGTGGGAGCCCACTTTGTTGGGTGACTGCGTACCTTTTGTATAATGGGTCAGCGACTTATTTTCAGTGGCAAGCTTAACCGAATAGGGGAGGCGTAGCGAAAGCGAGTCTTAATAGGGCGTCTAGTCGCTGGGAATAGACCCGAAACCGGGCGATCTATCCATGGGCAGGTTGAAGGTTGGGTAACACTAACTGGAGGACCGAACCGACTACCGTTGAAAAGTTAGCGGATGACCTGTGGATCGGAGTGAAAGGCTAATCAAGCTCGGAGATAGCTGGTTCTCCTCGAAAGCTATTTAGGTAGCGCCTCATGTATCACTGTAGGGGGTAGAGCACTGTTTCGGCTAGGGGGCCATCCCGGCTTACCAAACCGATGCAAACTCCGAATACCTACAAGTGCCGAGCATGGGAGACACACGGCGGGTGCTAACGTCCGTCGTGAAAAGGGAAACAACCCAGACCGTCAGCTAAGGTCCCAAAGTTATGGTTAAGTGGGAAACGATGTGGGAAGGCTTAGACAGCTAGGAGGTTGGCTTAGAAGCAGCCACCCTTTAAAGAAAGCGTAATAGCTCACTAGTCGAGTCGGCCTGCGCGGAAGATTTAACGGGGCTCAAACCATACACCGAAGCTACGGGTATCACTTAGGTGATGCGGTAGAGGAGCGTTCTGTAAGCCTGTGAAGGTGAGTTGAGAAGCTTGCTGGAGGTATCAGAAGTGCGAATGCTGACATGAGTAACGATAATGGGTGTGAAAAACACCCACGCCGAAAGACCAAGGTTTCCTGCGCAACGTTAATCGACGCAGGGTTAGTCGGTCCCTAAGGCGAGGCTGAAAAGCGTAGTCGATGGAAAACAGGTTAATATTCCTGTACTTCTGGTTATTGCGATGGAGGGACGGAGAAGGCTAGGCCAGCTTGGCGTTGGTTGTCCAAGTTTAAGGTGGTAGGCTGGAATCTTAGGTAAATCCGGGATTCTAAGGCCGAGAGCTGATGACGAGTGTTCTTTTAGAACACGAAGTGGTTGATGCCATGCTTCCAAGAAAAGCTTCTAAGCTTCAGGTAACCAGGAACCGTACCCCAAACCGACACAGGTGGTTGGGTAGAGAATACCAAGGCGCTTGAGAGAACTCGGGTGAAGGAACTAGGCAAAATGGCACCGTAACTTCGGGAGAAGGTGCGCCGATGGAGGTGAAGCATTTACTGCGTAAGCCCCTGTCGGTCGAAGATACCAGGCCGCTGCGACTGTTTATTAAAAACACAGCACTCTGCAAACACGAAAGTGGACGTATAGGGTGTGACGCCTGCCCGGTGCCGGAAGGTTAATTGATGGGGTTAGCTAACGCGAAGCTCTTGATCGAAGCCCCGGTAAACGGCGGCCGTAACTATAACGGTCCTAAGGTAGCGAAATTCCTTGTCGGGTAAGTTCCGACCTGCACGAATGGCGTAACGATGGCGGCGCTGTCTCCACCCGAGACTCAGTGAAATTGAAATCGCTGTGAAGATGCAGTGTATCCGCGGCTAGACGGAAAGACCCCGTGAACCTTTACTATAGCTTTGCACTGGACTTTGAATTTGCTTGTGTAGGATAGGTGGGAGGCTTTGAAGCGTGGACGCCAGTCTGCGTGGAGCCAACCTTGAAATACCACCCTGGCAACTTTGAGGTTCTAACTCAGGTCCGTTATCCGGATCGAGGACAGTGTATGGTGGGTAGTTTGACTGGGGCGGTCTCCTCCTAAAGAGTAACGGAGGAGTACGAAGGTGCGCTCAGACCGGTCGGAAATCGGTCGTAGAGTATAAAGGCAAAAGCGCGCTTGACTGCGAGACAGACACGTCGAGCAGGTACGAAAGTAGGTCTTAGTGATCCGGTGGTTCTGTATGGAAGGGCCATCGCTCAACGGATAAAAGGTACTCCGGGGATAACAGGCTGATACCGCCCAAGAGTTCATATCGACGGCGGTGTTTGGCACCTCGATGTCGGCTCATCACATCCTGGGGCTGAAGCCGGTCCCAAGGGTATGGCTGTTCGCCATTTAAAGTGGTACGCGAGCTGGGTTTAGAACGTCGTGAGACAGTTCGGTCCCTATCTGCCGTGGACGTTTGAGATTTGAGAGGGGCTGCTCCTAGTACGAGAGGACCGGAGTGGACGAACCTCTGGTGTTCCGGTTGTCACGCCAGTGGCATTGCCGGGTAGCTATGTTCGGGAAAGATAACCGCTGAAAGCATCTAAGCGGGAAACTTGCCTCAAGATGAGATCTCACTGGAACCTTGAGTTCCCTAAAGGGCCGTCGAAGACTACGACGTTGATAGGTTGGGTGTGTAAGCGCTGTGAGGCGTTGAGCTAACCAATACTAATTGCCCGTGAGGCTTGACCATATAACACCCAAGCAATTTGCTTAGAAGCGAATTGCGGTGTGTGAAGACGATACAAACCGAAAGTTTGCGGTTCACAAAACACCAACTATTACATACCCATTCGCTGGAGCGTGCGCCGCAAGGCAAACGACCTGGCTACCGAATTTCTTGACGACCATAGAGCATTGGAACCACCTGATCCCATCCCGAACTCAGTAGTGAAACGATGCATCGCCGATGGTAGTGTGGGGTTTCCCCATGTGAGAGTAGGTCATCGTCAAGATTAAATTCCAAAAACCCTGTCTGCTCACGCAGACAGGGTTTTTGTTTTTATATAAGTACAAGCTTTGTAAAAAGCTCGTACGGTTAATCAGGCCATTTGCCTGGCTAACCACTCGATTATCTCAATCGAAAGAAGCAGGAAATAAAGCGTTGACAGCAGTGTGTAACACTGTAGAATTCGCCTCCCGCTAACGAGATATCGAAAGCGCAAGTGGTTGATGTTACAGAGGAAACTTTGAAAACATCTTAAAATAACCGCTTGACAGCAACAGAGGCTGCTGTAGAATGCGCGCCTCGGTACAGCGAAAGCTGACCAACCGCTCTTTAACAACTGAATCAAGCAATTCGTGTGGGTGCTTGTGGAGTCAGACTGATAGTCAACAAGATTATCAGCATCACAAGTTACTCCGCGAGAAATCAAAGATGTAACCAACGATTGCTGAGCCAAGTTTAGGGTTTCTTAAAAACCCAAAGATGTTTGAACTGAAGAGTTTGATCATGGCTCAGATTGAACGCTGGCGGCAGGCCTAACACATGCAAGTCGAGCGGTAGAGAGAAGCTTGCTTCTCTTGAGAGCGGCGGACGGGTGAGTAATACCTAGGAATCTGCCTGATAGTGGGGGATAACGTTCGGAAACGGACGCTAATACCGCATACGTCCTACGGGAGAAAGCAGGGGACCTTCGGGCCTTGCGCTATCAGATGAGCCTAGGTCGGATTAGCTAGTTGGTGAGGTAATGGCTCACCAAGGCTACGATCCGTAACTGGTCTGAGAGGATGATCAGTCACACTGGAACTGAGACACGGTCCAGACTCCTACGGGAGGCAGCAGTGGGGAATATTGGACAATGGGCGAAAGCCTGATCCAGCCATGCCGCGTGTGTGAAGAAGGTCTTCGGATTGTAAAGCACTTTAAGTTGGGAGGAAGGGCATTAACCTAATACGTTAGTGTCTTGACGTTACCGACAGAATAAGCACCGGCTAACTCTGTGCCAGCAGCCGCGGTAATACAGAGGGTGCAAGCGTTAATCGGAATTACTGGGCGTAAAGCGCGCGTAGGTGGTTTGTTAAGTTGAATGTGAAATCCCCGGGCTCAACCTGGGAACTGCATCCAAAACTGGCAAGCTAGAGTATGGTAGAGGGTAGTGGAATTTCCTGTGTAGCGGTGAAATGCGTAGATATAGGAAGGAACACCAGTGGCGAAGGCGACTACCTGGACTGATACTGACACTGAGGTGCGAAAGCGTGGGGAGCAAACAGGATTAGATACCCTGGTAGTCCACGCCGTAAACGATGTCAACTAGCCGTTGGGAGTCTTGAACTCTTAGTGGCGCAGCTAACGCATTAAGTTGACCGCCTGGGGAGTACGGCCGCAAGGTTAAAACTCAAATGAATTGACGGGGGCCCGCACAAGCGGTGGAGCATGTGGTTTAATTCGAAGCAACGCGAAGAACCTTACCAGGCCTTGACATCCAATGAACTTTCCAGAGATGGATTGGTGCCTTCGGGAACATTGAGACAGGTGCTGCATGGCTGTCGTCAGCTCGTGTCGTGAGATGTTGGGTTAAGTCCCGTAACGAGCGCAACCCTTGTCCTTAGTTACCAGCACGTAATGGTGGGCACTCTAAGGAGACTGCCGGTGACAAACCGGAGGAAGGTGGGGATGACGTCAAGTCATCATGGCCCTTACGGCCTGGGCTACACACGTGCTACAATGGTCGGTACAAAGGGTTGCCAAGCCGCGAGGTGGAGCTAATCCCATAAAACCGATCGTAGTCCGGATCGCAGTCTGCAACTCGACTGCGTGAAGTCGGAATCGCTAGTAATCGTGAATCAGAATGTCACGGTGAATACGTTCCCGGGCCTTGTACACACCGCCCGTCACACCATGGGAGTGGGTTGCACCAGAAGTAGCTAGTCTAACCTTCGGGAGGACGGTTACCACGGTGTGATTCATGACTGGGGTGAAGTCGTAACAAGGTAGCCGTAGGGGAACCTGCGGCTGGATCACCTCCTTAATCGACGACATCAGCTGCTCCATAAGTTCCCACACGAATTGCTTGATTCATTGTAGAAGACGAGAACTGCAGAGTTGATCTGCGGTTTGTCTGTCGTAAAGCTTAGAAATGAGCATTCCATCAGATGGTGGTGAATGTTGATTTCTGATCTTTTGATTAGATCGTTCTTTAAAAATTTGGGTATGTAATAGAAAGTTAGACTGGATAACACTTTCACTGGTGTTTATTCAGGCTAAGGTAAAATTTGTGATTGCTCTTAATTGAGCAGCGAATTTTCGGCGAATGTCGTCTTCATAGTATAACCAGATTGCTTGGGGTTATATGGTCAAGTGAAGAAGCGCATACGGTGGATGCCTTGGCAGTCAGAGGCGATGAAAGACGTGGTAGCCTGCGAAAAGCTTCGGGGAGTCGGCAAACAGACTTTGATCCGGAGATGTCTGAATGGGGGAACCCACCTAACATAAGTTAGGTATCTTAAGCTGAATACATAGGCTTAAGAAGCGAACCAGGGGAACTGAAACATCTAAGTACCCTGAGGAAAAGAAATCAACCGAGATTCCCTTAGTAGTGGCGAGCGAACGGGGACCAGCCCTTAAGCTGTATTGATGTTAGCGGAACGCTCTGGAAAGTGCGGCCATAGTGGGTGATAGCCCTGTACGCGAAAACATCTTTGCAGTGAAATCGAGTAGGACGGAGCACGAGAAACTTTGTCTGAATATGGGGGGACCATCCTCCAAGGCTAAATACTACTGACTGACCGATAGTGAACTAGTACCGTGAGGGAAAGGCGAAAAGAACCCCGGAGAGGGGAGTGAAATAGATCCTGAAACCGTATGCGTACAAGCAGTGGGAGCCCACTTTGTTGGGTGACTGCGTACCTTTTGTATAATGGGTCAGCGACTTATTTTCAGTGGCAAGCTTAACCGAATAGGGGAGGCGTAGCGAAAGCGAGTCTTAATAGGGCGTCTAGTCGCTGGGAATAGACCCGAAACCGGGCGATCTATCCATGGGCAGGTTGAAGGTTGGGTAACACTAACTGGAGGACCGAACCGACTACCGTTGAAAAGTTAGCGGATGACCTGTGGATCGGAGTGAAAGGCTAATCAAGCTCGGAGATAGCTGGTTCTCCTCGAAAGCTATTTAGGTAGCGCCTCATGTATCACTGTAGGGGGTAGAGCACTGTTTCGGCTAGGGGGCCATCCCGGCTTACCAAACCGATGCAAACTCCGAATACCTACAAGTGCCGAGCATGGGAGACACACGGCGGGTGCTAACGTCCGTCGTGAAAAGGGAAACAACCCAGACCGTCAGCTAAGGTCCCAAAGTTATGGTTAAGTGGGAAACGATGTGGGAAGGCTTAGACAGCTAGGAGGTTGGCTTAGAAGCAGCCACCCTTTAAAGAAAGCGTAATAGCTCACTAGTCGAGTCGGCCTGCGCGGAAGATTTAACGGGGCTCAAACCATACACCGAAGCTACGGGTATCACTTAGGTGATGCGGTAGAGGAGCGTTCTGTAAGCCTGTGAAGGTGAGTTGAGAAGCTTGCTGGAGGTATCAGAAGTGCGAATGCTGACATGAGTAACGATAATGGGTGTGAAAAACACCCACGCCGAAAGACCAAGGTTTCCTGCGCAACGTTAATCGACGCAGGGTTAGTCGGTCCCTAAGGCGAGGCTGAAAAGCGTAGTCGATGGAAAACAGGTTAATATTCCTGTACTTCTGGTTATTGCGATGGAGGGACGGAGAAGGCTAGGCCAGCTTGGCGTTGGTTGTCCAAGTTTAAGGTGGTAGGCTGGAATCTTAGGTAAATCCGGGATTCTAAGGCCGAGAGCTGATGACGAGTGTTCTTTTAGAACACGAAGTGGTTGATGCCATGCTTCCAAGAAAAGCTTCTAAGCTTCAGGTAACCAGGAACCGTACCCCAAACCGACACAGGTGGTTGGGTAGAGAATACCAAGGCGCTTGAGAGAACTCGGGTGAAGGAACTAGGCAAAATGGCACCGTAACTTCGGGAGAAGGTGCGCCGATGGAGGTGAAGCATTTACTGCGTAAGCCCCTGTCGGTCGAAGATACCAGGCCGCTGCGACTGTTTATTAAAAACACAGCACTCTGCAAACACGAAAGTGGACGTATAGGGTGTGACGCCTGCCCGGTGCCGGAAGGTTAATTGATGGGGTTAGCTAACGCGAAGCTCTTGATCGAAGCCCCGGTAAACGGCGGCCGTAACTATAACGGTCCTAAGGTAGCGAAATTCCTTGTCGGGTAAGTTCCGACCTGCACGAATGGCGTAACGATGGCGGCGCTGTCTCCACCCGAGACTCAGTGAAATTGAAATCGCTGTGAAGATGCAGTGTATCCGCGGCTAGACGGAAAGACCCCGTGAACCTTTACTATAGCTTTGCACTGGACTTTGAATTTGCTTGTGTAGGATAGGTGGGAGGCTTTGAAGCGTGAACGCCAGTTTGCGTGGAGCCAACCTTGAAATACCACCCTGGCAACTTTGAGGTTCTAACTCAGGTCCGTTATCCGGATCGAGGACAGTGTATGGTGGGTAGTTTGACTGGGGCGGTCTCCTCCTAAAGAGTAACGGAGGAGTACGAAGGTGCGCTCAGACCGGTCGGAAATCGGTCGTAGAGTATAAAGGCAAAAGCGCGCTTGACTGCGAGACAGACACGTCGAGCAGGTACGAAAGTAGGTCTTAGTGATCCGGTGGTTCTGTATGGAAGGGCCATCGCTCAACGGATAAAAGGTACTCCGGGGATAACAGGCTGATACCGCCCAAGAGTTCATATCGACGGCGGTGTTTGGCACCTCGATGTCGGCTCATCACATCCTGGGGCTGAAGCCGGTCCCAAGGGTATGGCTGTTCGCCATTTAAAGTGGTACGCGAGCTGGGTTTAGAACGTCGTGAGACAGTTCGGTCCCTATCTGCCGTGGACGTTTGAGATTTGAGAGGGGCTGCTCCTAGTACGAGAGGACCGGAGTGGACGAACCTCTGGTGTTCCGGTTGTCACGCCAGTGGCATTGCCGGGTAGCTATGTTCGGGAAAGATAACCGCTGAAAGCATCTAAGCGGGAAACTTGCCTCAAGATGAGATCTCACTGGAACCTTGAGTTCCCTAAAGGGCCGTCGAAGACTACGACGTTGATAGGTTGGGTGTGTAAGCGCTGTGAGGCGTTGAGCTAACCAATACTAATTGCCCGTGAGGCTTGACCATATAACACCCAAGCAATTTGCTTAGAAGCGAATTGCGGTGTGTGAAGACGATACAAACCGAAAGTTTGCGGTTCACAAAACACCAACTATTACATACCCATTCGCTGGAGCGTGCGCCGTAAGGCAAACGACCTGGCTACCGAATTTCTTGACGACCATAGAGCATTGGAACCACCTGATCCCATCCCGAACTCAGTAGTGAAACGATGCATCGCCGATGGTAGTGTGGGGTTTCCCCATGTGAGAGTAGGTCATCGTCAAGATTAAATTCCAAACCCCCTGTCTGCTCACGCAGACAGGGGGTTTGTTTTTGCGCCGAGAAAAGTTTCGGCGCGTCTCACTCCTCTTCTCACACCTTGAACTCCACCCATCTGGTCGAGCAATGTTAAGGTTCGCCTTTGGATTTTGCCTTTTCCTAAGGATGCCGTCATGCCGGTTGCTACGTCTCTCAATGCGGGATTTATGGTGGTTCATGGCAACCGCCTGGATGAGTTGCGCAACCTGGTCGTCAGCTGGATGCGCCTGTACCCACTGGCACCTTTGGAGAACGAGATTGCTCTGGTGCAGAGTAACGGCATCGCCCAATGGCTGAAGTTGGCTCTGGCCGAAGATACCCAGGACGATGATCTCGGTGGCTGCGGCATCGCGGCAGCTATCGATGTGCAACTCCCGGGCACGTTCTTGTGGCAGCTCTATCGACTGGTGTTGGGCAGCGAAGAAATTCCCGCCAAGTCCTTGCTCGATAAAGCGCCGCTGACCTGGCGTCTGATGCGCCTGCTTCCAGCCCTTATTGATCAGCCGCATTTCGAGCCGCTGCAACGCTTCCTCACTCACGACAGCGATTTGCGCAAACGCTATCAACTGTCGGAACGCCTTGCTGACCTGTTCGACCAATACCAGGTCTACCGTGCCGACTGGCTTGAAGACTGGGCTGCCGGTCGCCATCAACTGCGCAATGCCCGAGGCGAAAGCCCGGCACTGAGCCCGGCCAATTGTTGGCAGGCCGAGTTGTGGCGTGCGCTCCTGCTTGATGTCGGTGAGGAGGGTATGTCCCAAAGCCGTGCCGGTGTTCATCAGCGCTTTATGGACAAGATCAACAGCCTTGAGCAAGCGCCGCCCGGTTTGCCAGCTCGGGTAATCGTCTTTGGCATCTCGTCACTGCCGGCTCAGGCGCTTGAGGCCCTGGCCGGGCTGGCCCGTTTCAGCCAGGTTTTGTTGTGCGTGCATAACCCCTGTCGCCATCATTGGTCTGACATCGTTGCCGATAAAGATCTGCTGCGTCATCAGTACAAACGTCAGGCCCGCAAGAGCGGAATGCCTACGGCCCTTGATCTGGATACCCTGCACCAGCACGCCCACCCCTTGCTCGCTGCCTGGGGCAAGCAAGGCCGCGACTACATCAACCTGCTCGACAGCTATGACGACCCCAACAGTTATCGCGCGGCTTTTCGCGATGGTCGCATCGACCTGTTCAGTGAAATCGAGCCGCTGAACCTGCTCAACCAATTGCAGGACGATATCCTTGAGCTGCGCCCGCTCAACGAAACCCGCGAGCTGTGGCCCGCGATTGATCTGGAAAAGGATCGCTCAATACGCTTCCACGTTGCCCATAGTGCGCAACGAGAAGTCGAGATCCTGCATGACCAGTTACTTGCACGATTTAGCGAAAACCCTCAGTTGCAGCCACGCGATGTGATTGTGATGGTGCCGGATGTGGACAGTTATGCGCCGCATATCCGGGCTGTTTTCGGGCAGATCGAACGTGATGATCGGCGCTTTATTCCCTACACCCTGGCTGACCAGGGGCAGCGCGGCCGTGATCCGTTGCTGATTGCTCTTGAGCACCTGCTCAAACTGCCTGACAGCCGCTTCCCCGTCAGTGAAATCCTCGACTTGCTCGACGTGCCTTCGCTGCGCGCCCGTTTCAAGGTGCAGGAGCGCGATTTGCCAACCTTGCATCGCTGGATCGAAGGCGCCGGCATTCGCTGGGGGTTGAATGCGCAACAGCGCGCAGGCCTTGGTTTGCCCGAGCACCTGGAACAGAACAGTTGGCGTTTTGGCTTGCGCCGCATGTTGCTCGGCTATGCCGTGGGCAGTGGTGAGGCCTGCGATGGTATTGAACCCTATGATGAAATCGGCGGTTTGGACGCTGTACTGATCGGCCCGCTGGTGGCTTTGCTCGATGCGCTGGAGATCGCCCATCAGGAACTCTCGCAACCGGCGCTGCCGCAGCAATGGGGCGAGCGTCTGCAGGCCTTGGTGCAGCTGTTTTTCCAGGCCGAAACCGAACACGACGACTACCTGCTGGCCCAGCTTGAAGAGCTGCGAGAAACCTGGCTCGAAACCTGTGAGCTGGTTGGTCTGCAGGATGAGTTACCACTGACCGTAGTACGCGAGGCTTGGCTTACCGGGCTTGATCAGGGCAAGTTGTCACAACGTTTCCTGGCCGGGGCGGTCAACTTCTGCACCCTGATGCCGATGCGGGCCATCCCCTTCAAGCTGGTCTGCCTGCTGGGCATGAACGACGGCGACTACCCACGGGCACAGCCGCCGCTGGACTTCGACCTGATGGGCAGCGATTACCGCCCGGGTGACCGTTCCCGCCGCGAAGATGACCGTTACCTGTTGCTCGAAGCGCTGCTTTCGGCACGGGATCAGCTCTATATCAGTTGGGTAGGGCGCAGTATTCGCGACAATAGCGAGCGTCCTGCCTGCGTGCTGATTGGTCAGTTGCGTGACCACCTTGCCAGTGGCTGGCACCTGGAAGGCGGTGGTGACCTGCTGCAAGCCATGACCCAAGAGCATCCGCTGCAACCTTTCAGTACCCGCTATTTTCATGAAGGCAACGCCAATCTATTCAGCTATGCCCGCGAATGGCAGCGACTGCACGCGCCACAGCCAGAGCCGCTACCAGCCGGTTCGCTAAGTGAGCATGTACAGGAAGAACCATTAAATCTGACGCAACTACAGGATTTTTTGCGTCATCCTGTACGTCACTTCTTCAGCCAGCGTTTGAAAGTGTATTTCGAGGCAGCCGAAGTGCCCTTGGCCGATGAAGAGCCTTTCGTGCTCGATGCATTGCAACGCTACACCTTAAGTGACAGTTTGCTCGAAGCCGCACTGGCGCAGCCCGATCAGCTTGAAAGTGCCTTACACAGCCGCGCCCAACGCCTGCAAGGCAGCGGTTTGTTGCCTATGGCCGGATTTGGCGAATGCCTGCAGCACGAACTGATCGAGCCTTTGCCCGATGTACTGCAACGCTATCAGCAGCTCCTGGCCCTCTGGCCAGTGCCGCTGAACAGTGCGCTGCCCTTCAGTTTTGAGGACCACGGCCTGACGCTGGAAGGCTGGCTCGGCAACCTGCACCAACGCAGTGATCAAGGCCTGCTGTCCATCACCACCATTCCCAACAGTATTGGTGCGATTAAAACCCGTAAATGGCACCGTTTGACCCGGCCGTGGGTCAACCATCTGGCCGCGTGCGCCAGTGGCTTGCAGATGACCACCGCGCTGGTGGCCAGTGACGACACCTTGCTGCTCGAGCCACTGGAAACCAAACAGGCCCGGGAGATTCTGGGCAACTTGCTGGTGGCCTGGAAAGTCGGCATGAGCCACCCGCTGCCAGTAGCCGTTAAAACCGCTTTCGCCTGGCTGGCCCAGACCGATTCGGGCAAGGCCGCTGTGGCTGCGCAAAAAGCTTATGAGGGCGATGGCCAGACCAGCGATGGCGAACGCCGCGAAAGCGCAGCACTGGCCCGTCAGTTCCCTGACTACGCGGCCTTGATGGCTGGCGACGAATTTGAAGAGTGGTGCGATGCCCTCTATCGACCCCTCTTTGATGCGCCTTGGCGCTCATTGAACAGCGAGGCATCCCGCTAATGAGCGAGCAATCTTTACCACTGGCCCTGGCATTCCCCCTACGCGGCAGCCAATTGATCGAAGCCAGTGCCGGCACCGGCAAAACCTTCACTATCTCGGCGCTCTACCTGCGTCTGATTCTGGGCCATGGCGGTGAAACCTCCGGTTTTGGCCGTGAATTATTACCGCCGCAAATTCTCGTTGTGACCTTTACGGATGCCGCTACCAAAGAACTTCGCGACCGCATCCGCACGCGCCTGGCAGAAGCCGCGCGGTATTTTCGGGGCGAGATTGACGCTCCGGATGGGCTGGTCGAAGAGCTGCGGGACCAGTTTGCTCCCGAGCAGTGGGCCGCTTGCGCCGGACGTCTGGATATTGCCGCGCAGTGGATGGACGAGGCTGCGGTCTCGACCATCCACAGCTGGTGCCAGCGCATGTTGCGCGAGCACGCTTTTGACAGCGGCAGCCTGTTTACCCAGACCCTGGAAACCGATCACAGCGATTTGCTGGGCGAAGTGCTGCGCGACTACTGGCGGCTGTTTTGCTACCCCATGCAGGGCGATGCACTGAACTGGGTACGCGCCAACTGGAGCGGCCCCGCCGCCTTGATGCCGCGCGTGCGTGCGTTGTTTGGCAGCTCGCGCCAGCCCGCTAACGCGGAGCAAACGCCCGCACAAATGATCGAAGCCTGCTTGCAGGAGCGCCGTGAGGCGTTGGCGCAACTCAAGACGCCCTGGCTGCAATGGGCACAAGAGCTGCGCGAAATCTGCCTGCAAGGCGTGGCCGCTAAAGCCGTCGACGGTCGGAAAATGCAGGCCCGCTATTTCGAACCCTGGTTTGAAAAACTCAGCGCCTGGGCTGCGGATGACACCCAGGAGCAACTTGACCTGGGTACCGGCTTTACCCGACTGACCCCCGACGGCATGGCCGAAGCCTGGAAAGACGCGGCTCCGCAGCATCCGGGGCTGGATGCCATGCCCGGCCTCAAGGCTGCGCTCGATGCCTTGCCGAGCCCGGACGCCGCGGTGCTGCAGCATGCGGCGCACTGGGTGAGTGTGCGTTTTGAAGAAGAAAAGCGCCGCCGTGCCGAAATGGGCTTCGACGACATGCTGCTGCGCCTGGACGCGGCCTTGCAGGCTGAAGGCGGCGAGCGTCTGGCGACCCTGATTCGTGAACAGTTTCCGGTGGCGCTGATCGACGAATTCCAGGACACCGACCCCGTGCAGTACCGTATCTTCGAGACGATCTACCGGATTGAAGACAACGGCCCCGATACCGGTCTGTTCCTGATCGGTGACCCGAAACAGGCGATTTATGCCTTTCGCGGGGCGGATATCTATACCTACTTGCGCGCGCGTCAGGCCACTGCGGGTCGCTTGCACACGCTGGACACCAACTTTCGCTCCAGCCACGCCATGGTCAAGGCCGTCAATCATGTCTTTGAACGGGCCGAGCTGCGCGATAGCGGTCGGGGTGCATTTTTGTTCCGCGAAGGTTCTGAAAACCCTGTGCCTTTTGTTTCGGTCAGATCCCAGGGGCGCAAGGAAGTCCTGCAGCTCGATGGTCAGCCCGTCAGCGCCCTGACCCTTTGGCAGTTGCCTTCCGAGCAACCGCTGTCAGGGGTTGTTTACCGTCAGCATTTGGCGGCCGCTTGTGCCAGCCAGATTGTCGAGCTGCTCAATGGCGGCCAGCAAGGGCGTTGCGGCTTTATCAAGGACGGCGAAGCACTGCGTGGCGTATTGCCTGCCGACATCGCGATTCTGGTGCGTGACGGTAAGGAAGCCCAAGCGGTTCGACGAGAATTGTCTACCCGTGGCGTGCGAAGTGTTTACCTGTCGGATAAGGATTCGGTGTACGCCGCGCAGGAAGCACATGATGTGCTGGCCTGGCTCAAGGCCTGCGCCGAGCCGGACGTCGAGCGCCCGCTGCGGGCCGCGTTGGCCTGTATCACCCTGGACCTGCCGCTGGTTGAACTGGAGCGTCTGAACCAGGATGAACTGGCGTGGGAAAAACGCGTAATGCAGTTCCGTGGTTACCGCGAAACCTGGCGCAAGCAAGGGGTGCTCGCCATGCTGCGCCGTTTACTGCACGACTTTGAGCTGCCCCAGGCGCTGATTGCCCGCCCTGATGGCGAGCGCGTGCTGACCAATGTCTTGCACTTGTCCGAATTGTTGCAGCAAGCCGCAGCCGAACTGGACGGTGAGCAGGCGCTGATTCGCCATTTGGCCGAGCATCTGGCCTTGTCCGGTCAGGCGGGTGAAGAGCAGATCCTGCGCCTGGAAAGTGACGAGCAACTGGTCAAGGTGGTGACCATCCACAAGTCCAAGGGCCTGGAATACCCCTTGGTGTTTTTGCCGTTTATTTGCTCGGCAAAACCGGTGGATGGCAGCCGTTTGCCGCTGCATTTCCACGATGCCGCTGGCAATGCCCAAGTGAGTTTGAAACCGACGCCAGAGCTGATCGCCCAGGCCGACGACGAGCGTCTGGCCGAAGACTTGCGCCTGCTCTATGTCGCCCTGACCCGCGCCCAGCATGCGTGCTGGCTGGGGGTTGCCGACCTCAAGCGCGGCAACAACAATCGCTCGGTGCTGCACCTTTCGGCCTTGGGGTATTTGCTCGGAGGGGGTGCCATGCTGGCCGAGTCCGCAGGCTTGCAGAGCTGGCTGGCCGAGGTGCAGCAAGGTTGCGACGCCCTGCAGTGCGAAGCCGTACCAGCCGCTGGCGAGGCGCATTTTTATCCACCGCTCAACCAGGCCACCTTGCTGGAACCGCTGATCCCGAGCCGCCGCGCCGCCGAAAACTGGTGGATTGCTTCCTACAGCGCATTGCGTATCGGTGACAGTCTCAGCCCCGCCGAAGCACCGGAAAGCGCCCTGGCGCAAAAGCTCTCGGACGATGAACGACTCGACCCGGATGCGCCGCGTGATGTGTTACTCAGCGGCGGCGATATCCACCGCTTCCCCCGCGGGCCGAATCCCGGCACCTTTCTCCACGGTCTGCTCGAATGGGCCGGCAGTGAAGGTTTCAAGGCGGATCCCGAGGCGCTCCAGGATGCCGTGGCGCGCCGCTGCAACCGTCGCGGCTGGCAAGGCTGGATCGAGACCCTGAGTGACTGGTTGCAGCATCTGCAAGATGAACCGCTGCGCCTGAATAACGGTCAGCCTGCTGTGGTCCTGAGTGAGTTGAACCAGTACCAGATTGAGATGGAATTCTGGTTTGCCAGCCACAAGGTCGATGTTGTGCAGATGGATCAACTGGTGCGCCAGCATACCCACGGCGGTGCGCCGCGGGCGGGGGCTGAGCCGAGCCTGTTGAATGGCATGTTCAAGGGCTTTATCGACCTGACCTTCGAGCATCAGGGCCGTTATTACGTGGCGGACTACAAATCGAACTGGCTGGGTGCTGATGATTCGGCCTACACCGAGCAAGCGATGACCGCCTCGATTCTGGATAACCGCTATGACCTGCAGTACGTCCTGTACCTGCTGGCCCTGCACCGTCAGCTCAAGGCGCGGCTACCCGGCTATGACTACGACCAGCATATGGGCGGCGCGCTGTATCTGTTTTTGCGTGGCACCCGCTCCCAGGGGCAGGGCGTATTTTTCACCCGCCCGCCCAGACTATTGATCGAAAGCCTGGACCTGATGTTCCAGGGCAAACCGCTGCCGAAAACAGCTGAACCGGCGTGGGAACAGGGAGTGTTGTTATGAGTCGTTCGTTTGCCGAGCTGTTGCCTACGCCGTTGACGGCCGAAAGCCTGGCCTTGTTGCAGCCCCTGGGCCGCGCCGAGGACTTGCTGCTGTTGCTCGAACGCTGGGTCGAACGTGGCTGGTTGCGTGCTCTGGACAAGGCCTTCGTGGCTTTCTTGCATGAGCGTGACCCCCAGGGTGATCCGCTGGTGCTGCTGGCCGCGGCGTTGACCAGCCATCAACTGGGCCACGGGCATGTGTGCCTGGATTTGTTCGAAACCCTGAAAGAACCCGATTTCGCGCTGTCTTTGCCCCCCGAAGGCGATGTGCAAACCGGCGCCATGTTGCTGCCTTCGCAGCTGCTTGAAGCGCTGGATGGCGAGGCCTGGTGCAAGGCCTTGCAAGCCAGCTCACTGGTCGAACATGCCGGGCAGTCGTCTGCGGATGCGGCCAGCCGGCCCTTGGTGTTGAGTGAGCGGCGTCTGTATTTGCGCCGTTACTGGGCTTACGAGCGTCGAATCGACGGCGCTTTGCGCCAGCGTCTGGCAGTGGCTGAAGCCACCCCGGCGGATTTGCCCGCACGTTTGAACGGACTGTTCGGTAGCCCGGCGCAGAATGCGCCGGTTGACTGGCAGAAACTGGCGTGTGCCTTGGCTACACGCGGGGCTTTCAGCATCGTCACGGGCGGCCCCGGCACTGGTAAAACTACGACCGTGGTGCGCTTGCTGGCGTTGCTGCAAGCCCCGGCGGTAGAGGCGGGCGCACCCTTGCGCATTCGCCTGGCAGCACCGACCGGCAAAGCCGCCGCCCGGCTGACCGAGTCCATCAGCGTGCAAGTCAAATCCCTGGAAGTAGACGACAAGGTTCGGCAAAAAATCCCCAGCGACGTGACCACTGTTCACCGGCTGCTGGGCAGCCGCCCTGGTACCCGACACTTTCGCCATCACGCGGGTAATCGTTTGCCGCTGGACGTGCTGGTGGTCGACGAAGCGTCGATGATTGACCTGGAAATGATGGCCAATCTGCTCGATGCCTTGCCAGCCCATGCGCGGCTGGTGCTGCTGGGTGACAAGGATCAGTTGGCGTCGGTTGAAGCCGGTGCCGTATTGGGGGATTTGTGCCGGGATGCCGAGGCGGGCTGGTATACCCCGCAAACCCGTAGCTGGCTGGAGCAGGTCAGTGGCGAAAACCTCGGTGCCAGCGACTTGCAGCAAGACCTGGACGGTACGCACCCACTGGCCCAGCAAGTGGTGATGCTGCGCCACTCGCGGCGTTTTGGTGAGGGCAGCGGTATTGGCCAGCTGTCGCGCCTGGTCAACCAGCAGTTGCCCCGCGAGGCACGCGCCCTGCTGGCTGCAGGCAACCATGCCGACCTTTTTGCGCTGCCCCTCAAGGGCGAGCAGGACCGCGCCTTTGAACGTCTGGCGCTGGAAGGGCGTGGCGCTGAGGCCAAAGGCTATCGGCATTATATTGAGCGGTTGCGCGAGCAGCGCCCTGACACCCGCAGCGGCCTTGAAGACCCGCGCTGGGCGGCCTGGGCGGGGCATGTGCTGCAAGCGTTCGAGGCCTTTCAGGTGCTCTGCGCCGTGCGCAAGGGGCCGTGGGGCGTAGAGGGCCTGAATGAGCGCATCACCCGCGCCCTGTTTGCCCGCAAGTTGATTGATGGCGACCAGCAGTGGTACGAAGGCCGCCCGGTGCTGATGACCCGCAACGATTACGGGCTGGGGCTGATGAACGGCGATATTGGCATCGCCCTCATGCTTCCCGAGGGTGAAGGTCAGGCCCGGCGCCATGTATTGCGGGTGGCATTCGCGCGCAATGACGGGCAGGGCGGTATCCGTTTTGTCCTGCCAAGCCGGCTCAATGATGTTGAAACGGTGTATGCCATGACCGTACACAAATCCCAGGGCTCGGAGTTTTCCCATACGGCGTTGGTGTTGCCCGAAGCACTCAACCCGGTGTTGACCAAAGAGCTGATCTATACCGGCATCACCCGGGCCAAGCACTGGTTCAGCCTGGTAGAGCCACGCGCGGGGGTTTTTGAAGAAGCCGTGCAGCGCAAGGTCAAGCGCCTGAGCGGGTTGATGCTGGGGTTGGGGTAGCCAAAGTCTCGGTCCTGATCCGGGAGCTTTCTTGTGGGAGCGGGCTTGCCTGCGATGCTGACGTTACGGTCTGCCTGGCAAACCTCGGTGATGCCATCGCGAGCAAGCCCGCTCCCACAGTAAATGGCGCGCCCAATGTGACCTGTATCACAGTTAATACACATGTCGTGCTATCGTTACGACACTATTCCTATAAAGATCTCAGAGAAATCCTGCATGGACGTGGCTGTCTCATCGACAGAACAGCACTTTGGATGGCGGCTGCGGCTGTTATCTTTTTGCCTGTTACTGCTGAGCACTCCTTGCCTGGTGCAGGCGCAAACGCCCGTCAACCTGGCGGATCAACGCGCCAGGGCCGTGACCCAGGTGGTGCTGGGCATCCTCAGTTATGCGCGCTGGCCCACAGAGCCGGCGCAACTGCAGTTGTGCGTGATTGGCCCCACCGAATACACCGATGACCTGCTCAAGGGCGCGACGCAATCCACTGGCCGGCCGGTGCAGGTGCGGCGTGTGCTGGCGAGTGACCCGGGCATCGCCGGCAGTTGCAACGCGGTCTACCTGGGCAAGCTGAGCGCCGAGGAGCGCAGCCGTCTGTTCAGCAGCTTCAGCACCAAGGCGGTACTGAGCATCAGCGAAGACGGTGACCAATGCACCGTGGGCAGCCTGTTTTGCCTGCATGTGCGTGATGAGCAAGTGTCGTTCGAGGTCAACCTCGACTCCGTGGCCCGCAGCGGCGTGCGTATTCACCCCAGCGTGTTGCAACTGTCACGCCGTCGGGCGGCGCAGCCATGAGCGGGTTGAATGCGCCGCAACGGCGTCGCCGGCTGCGTTCGGTGTTGCGCCGTGGGCATCTTGGCGTGGCCCTGGTCGCGGTCACACTGGCCAGCGCCTCCATGACCCTGCTGGGCGTGCTGGCACTCAAGGTCTATGCCGATCACAACCTGCACCTGATTGCCCGCTCCATCAATTACACCGTGGAAGCGGCAGTGGTGTTTGACGACCCCGGGGCGGCAACCGAAGCACTGGCCTTGATTGCCTCCACCGAAGCGGTCGCCGAGGCCCGGGTCTACACCGCCGATGGTGATCTGCTCGCGCATTGGCAGCGGCCCGAAAACGGCCTGTTGTCGAGGGTTGAAATGCTTTTGGCCGACAGCTTGCTGGAGCAACCGATCACCGTGCCGATCCTGCATCAGGGCCGTGAAGTTGGCCGCGTGGTCCTGCGCGGGCACGGTGCCAATATGCTGCGGTTTTTGCTTAGCGGGCTGCTTGGCGTGCTGCTGTGTACGGCACTCAGCGCCTGGAGTGCGCTGTACCTGTCGCGCCGGCTGCTGGGCGGGATTACCGGGCCTTTGCAGCAACTGGCACAAGTGGCCCACGCCGCCCGTCGTGAGCGGGCGTTCGATCGGCGTGTGCCGCCTGCGCATATTGCCGAACTGGACAGCCTGGGCAACGACTTCAATGCCCTGCTCGACGAACTGGAGTCATGGCAAAGCCATCTGCAAAACGAAAATGAGACCCTGGCCCATCAGGCCAGCCACGATTCGCTGACCAACCTGCCCAACCGCGCGTACTTCGAGGCGCGGTTGACGCGCACCCTGCGTGCGCTCAACAAAACCCGGGACAAGGCCGCCGTGCTGTTTCTCGACAGCGACCGCTTCAAGGACATCAACGACTCCTATGGCCATGCCGCCGGTGATGCGGTGTTGGTGGCCGTGGCCACGCGCATCCGTGCCCAGTTGCGTGAAGACGATGTTGTGGCGCGCCTGGGCGGTGACGAATTTGCGATCTTGCTGACGCCGATGCACAAGGTCGAAGACGCCCAGCGCATCGCCGAGAAGATCATCGCCAGCATGCTTGAACCGATCCAGTTGCCGGGGCAAGTGTGTGTCGTGACCTCGCTCAGTATCGGCATCGCGGTTTACCCGGAACATGGTGCAAGTGCCCAGGAGCTGCTTTGCGCAGCGGACTCGGCGATGTACCAGGCCAAGCGCCTCGCCCGAGGCGGGCAACATGTAGCGGAGTCGGAGCACCCCGCAAACACCGTCATTACCAGGAGCTAACCCCCAACATGCGTGCATTGACCCAGCGTTATCTGCAGTTTTTCAGCGTTGCCTTATTGTTGGCGACATTGTCGTTGACCGGTTGCCAGACTGCCCCGCCCAAGGGCCTGACCCCGGCGCAGATTGCGGTCCTCAAGGAGCAGGGCTTTGAGTTGACCGAAGAGGGCTGGGCATTTGGCCTGTCGGGCAAAGTGCTGTTTGGCAGCGACCTTGAAGTGCTCAATGCGCAAAGCCAGCAAATCGTGGAACGCATCGGCACGGCCCTGCTGGGTGCAGATATCCAGCGCGTGCGGGTCGACGGCCATACGGACTCGTCGGGCAAGGAGTCCTACAACGAACAACTGTCTGTGCGCCGCGCCAACAGTGTGGTCAAGGCCCTGACCAAAGTTGGCATGCGCCCGGAGAATATCCAAATCCGTGGGTTAGGTAGTCGCGAGCCGGTAGCCAGCAACAACAGCCGCGCCGGGCGCACGGAAAACCGTCGGGTGTCGATTGTGGTGATTGCCGACTAGAGGTTCGTACTTGGTCCCCCTCATCTTTGTGGGAGCGGGCTTGCTCGCGATTCAGGCACCGCGATCTGCCTGAATGATCGCGGTGATGCTATCGCGAGCAAGCCCGCTCCCACAGGGTTTGGGGTCAGTCCACAAATTTCATCCCGCGCGTTTCGCCCAGTAGCAGCGGTGCATTCAGCTCCGTCACTTCGCGGATGTAATCCCACAACAGGGTGATCCGCTTGAGTTTGCGCAGGTCCTCGCGGCAGTACATCCAGAACTGCCGCGTCAGGTTGACCTCATTCGGCAACACCGGCAGCAGGCGCGGATCCTGGGCGGCCAGAAAGCATGGCAGGATCGCCAGCGACCGGCCCTGCTGCGCCGCCACGAATTGCGCGATCACGCTGGTGCTGCGCAGGTTGGCGCTGGCGCCGGGCAGCACGTTGGCCAGGTACAGCAGCTCCGAACTGAACGCCAGATCGTCCACATAACTGATAAACGTATGCTCGGCCAAATCCGCCGCCCGGTTGATAGGCGGGTGCTGGTCCAGGTATTCCTGGGTGGCATACAGCTGCAGGCGGTAGTCGCATAGTTTGCAGCATACATACGGCCCGTGTTCCGGGCGCTCCAGGGCGATCACGATATCGGCTTCGCGCTTGGACAGGCTGATAAAGTGCGGCAGTGGCAGGATATCCACCGAAATGGCCGGGTAGGCGTCGACAAAATGGCTGAGCTGGGGGGTGACAAAAAAGCTCCCGAACCCCTCGGTGCAGCCCATGCGCACATGCCCGGACAGTGCCACGCCCGACCCCGACACCTGCTCGCAGGCCATGTGCAGCGTGCTTTCGATCGACTCGGCATAGCCCAGTAAACGCTGGCCTTCGCTGGTCAGGGTGAAGCCGTTGGTGCGCGACTTTTCAAACAGCAACGTACCGAGGGCAGCTTCCAGCGAGCTGATGCGCCGCGACACGGTGGTGTAGTCCACCGCCAGGCGTTTGGCCGCGCTGCTGGCTTTACGGGTGCGGGCCACCTCAAGAAAAAACTTCAGGTCGTCCCAGTTCAATGCACTTAGCGATGTGATGTTTTTTTGCATGTTTGACCGGCTTTTATGTGCGTTCTTATTAGAAGAACGCACACCTATACTCCAAAAACAGTCCTGCGACCAATCTGGACACCCGCACTCAAAATAATAATGCCGGAGACTTCCATGAACGTTTCTACCACCCCGTACCAAAACGCCCGCCTGCTGATCGATGGCGAATGGGTCGAGTCGCAGACCACCGAGTGGCACGACATCGTCAACCCCGCCACTCAGCAAGTGCTGGCCAAAGTGCCGTTTGCCACTGCCGCTGAAGTCAACGCCGCCATCGCTGCCGCCCAGCGCGCCTTCCAGACCTGGAAGCTGACGCCCATTGGCGCGCGCATGCGCATCATGCTCAAGCTGCAGGCGCTGATTCGCGAACACTCCAAACGCATCGCCACCGTGCTCAGTGCCGAACAGGGCAAAACCATTGCCGACGCTGAGGGCGATATTTTCCGTGGCCTGGAAGTGGTCGAGCATGCGTGCTCCATCGGCACCTTGCAGATGGGTGAATTCGCCGAAAACGTCGCTGGCGGGGTGGATACCTACACGTTGCGCCAACCAATCGGCGTTTGCGCCGGGATCACGCCGTTCAACTTCCCGGCCATGATTCCGCTATGGATGTTCCCGATGGCCATTGCCTGCGGTAACACCTTCGTACTCAAGCCATCCGAGCAAGACCCGCTGTCGACCTTGATGCTGGTCGAGCTGGCGCTGGAGGCCGGTGTACCGCCAGGCGTGCTCAACGTCGTCCACGGCGGCAAGGAGGTGGTGGATGCGCTCTGCACCCACGCCGATATCAAGGCGGTTTCGTTTGTTGGCTCAACCGCCGTCGGCACCCACGTGTATGACCTGGCGGGCCGTCACGGCAAACGCGTGCAATCGATGATGGGCGCGAAAAACCACGCCGTGGTGCTGGCCGATGCCAACCGCGAACAAACCCTCAACGCGCTGGTCGGTGCCGGTTTCGGCGCGGCCGGGCAACGCTGCATGGCCACCTCGGTGGTGGTGCTGGTGGGCGCGGCGAAAAAGTGGCTGCCCGACCTCAAGGCCCTGGCGCAAAAACTTAAGGTCAACGCTGGCAGCGAGGCGGGCACCGATGTAGGCCCGGTGATCTCCAAACGTGCGAAAGAGCGCGTGCTGGGGCTGATCGAAAGCGGGATCAAGGAAGGCGCGGTGCTGGAACTGGACGGCCGTAACATCAAGGTGCCGGGTTTTGAACAAGGTAACTTTATTGGCCCGACCCTGTTTTCCGGGGTCACCACCGATATGCAGATTTACACCCAGGAAATTTTCGGCCCGGTGCTGGTGGTGATTGAGGTCGACACCCTCGACCAGGCCATCGCACTGGTCAATGCCAACCCGTTTGGTAATGGCACCGGCCTGTTTACCCAAAGCGGCGCAGCGGCGCGCAAGTTCCAGACCGAAATCGATGTGGGCCAGGTGGGTATCAATATCCCGATCCCGGTACCGGTGCCGTTCTTCAGCTTTACCGGCTCCCGTGGATCGAAACTCGGCGATCTTGGCCCTTACGGCAAGCAAGTGGTGCAGTTCTATACTCAAACCAAGACCGTCACCAGTCGCTGGTTCGACGATGACAGCGTGAACGATGGCGTCAACACCACCATCCACCTTCGTTGAGGGCACCCGTATGAACATCGCATTTATCGGCCTGGGCAACATGGGCGCACCGATGGCGCGCAACCTGCTCAAGGCCGGGCACTCGTTGAACCTGTTTGACCTGAACAAGGACATCCTTGCTGAACTGGCTGCCCTGGGTGGCCACATCAGCACTTCGCCACGTGAAGCGGCCCAAGGCACGGAAATGGTGATCACCATGCTCCCGGCTGCGGCTCATGTGCGCAGCGTGTGGCTGGGTGAGGACGGTGTGCTCGCCGGTATCGCCAAGGGCGTGCCCGCCGTGGATTGCAGCACCATCGACCCGCAGACCGCCCGCGATGTCGCCGCTGCAGCCGCCAAACAGGGCGTGCAGATGGCCGATGCGCCGGTGTCCGGCGGTACCGGCGGCGCACAGGCAGGCACCCTGACCTTTATGGTCGGCGCGCCCCAGGCACTGTTTGACACCTTGCACCCGGTACTCGAACAAATGGGCCGCAACATCGTCCATTGTGGGGATGTGGGCACCGGCCAGGTGGCTAAAATCTGCAACAACCTGCTGCTCGGCATCTCCATGGTCGGCGTCAGCGAGGCGATGGCCCTGGGGGCTGCACTGGGTATCGACAGCGAAGTCCTGGCTGGGGTGATCAACAGCTCCACCGGGCGCTGCTGGAGTTCGGAGGTGTACAACCCGTGGCCGGGGATCGTGGAAACGGCCCCTGCATCACGCGGCTACACCGGCGGGTTTGGTGCCGAACTGATGCTTAAGGACCTGGGGCTGGCCACCGAGGCCGCACGTCAGGCCCACCAGCCGGTGGTCATGGGGGCCGTGGCGCAACAGCTGTATCAGGCCATGAGCCTGCGTGGCGAAGGCGGCAAGGACTTCTCGGCCATCATCAACAGCTATCGCAAACCTCAGTAACTGGTCGCTTTACCGGGAGCCCGCGTCGGGCGGGCTCCCGGGTTTTTTGCGTGGTTTCACTCAGGCAAAAACGAAGTACTTGCGCACGGTTTCCACCACTTCCCATGTGCCTTTCATGCCTGGCTCCACCACAAAGATATCCCCGGCCCGCAAGTGGATCGGCTCTTTGCCCTCGGGGGTGATGATGCAATAGCCCTCACGGAAATCGCAGTATTCCCACTTCACATACTCCACATACCACTTGCCGGGCGTGCAAATCCAGGTGCCCATGATCTTGCTGCCGTCTTCGCTGGTGTAGGCATTGAGGTTGACGGTGTGCGGGTCGCCTTCGAGTTTTTCCCACTTGCAGGCATCGAGCACGGGCAGGGGATGGGTGTCGCGAAGCACGGTGATTGGCGCAGACATAAGACCTCCGGTGATGGGTTATCGAACCTCACCCTAACCGCAGCGTTACTCTGACAGATGCCTGGTTCCGACCCCCAGATGCGCAAAAGCCCCGGCACTGTTTTCAGTACCGGGGCTTTTTTGTAACAGCTGGATGCTTAGTGCGTATTGGCCAGTGCCTTGCCAGTGCGCAGGCGCAGCAGATAGAAGCCGTAGATGATCAGCAGCCACACCGGAATCGCATACACCGACGCGCGAACGTCGGGGATCATCCAGATCACCGAAACGATCACCGCCATAAATACCAGGCACAGGATATTGCTGAACGGGAACCAGAATGCCTTGAACGAAGGCGTCACGCCCTGTACCGCCATCGCCTTGCGGAACTTGATATGAGTGAGGCTGATCAGCGCCCAGTTGATCATCAGCGAGGCAACCACCAGCGCGAACAGCAGCTCCAGCGCCTTGTGCGGGGCCACATAGTTGACCACCACACACAGCAGCGTCACCAGTGCCGACACGCCCAGTGCGCGCAAAGGCACGCCGTTTTTGGTCAGTTTCATCAGCGCCTTGGGTGCATCACCCTGTTCGGCCAGGCCGAACAGCATGCGGCTGTTGCAGTACACGCCGCTGTTGTACACCGACAGCGCGGCGGTCAACACCACGAAGTTGAGGATTTGTGCCGCGGTATCGCTGCCGATCAAGGCAAAGATCTGCACAAACGGGCTGCTGCCGTAGGCATCGCCGCCGGCGCCCAGGGTGACCAGTAACTGGTCCCACGGGTACAGCGCCAGCAGCACCGTCAGGGCACCGACATAGAAAATCAGGATCCGGTACACCACCTGGTTGATGGCCTTGGGGATGACCTTTTTCGGCTCGCTGGCTTCAGCGGCGGTGATGCCCACCAGTTCCAGGCCACCAAAGGAAAACATGATAAAGGCCATTGCCATCAGCAGGCCCATGCCACCATTGGGGAAGAAGCCGCCGTGGCTCCACAGGTTGCTGATCGACGCCTGCGGGCCGCCGGTGCCGCTGAACAGCAGGTAGCAGCCCAAAACGATCATGCCGACAATCGCCACCACCTTGATGATGGCAAACCAGAACTCCATCTCGCCGAACACTTTGACGTTCAGGGTATTGATCAGGTTGACCAGCGCAAAGAACACCACGGCGCTGACCCAGGTCGGTACCTCGGGCCACCAGAACTGGATGTACTTGCCCACGGCCGTCAGCTCGGCCATGCCCACCAGTACATACAGCACCCAGTAGTTCCAGCCCGACAGGAACCCCGCATAGCCGCCCCAGTACTTGTGGGCAAAGTGGCTGAAGGAGCCGGCCACCGGCTCTTCGACGATCATTTCGCCCAGCTGGCGCATGATCAGGAATGCGATAAAGCCGGCGATCGCATAGCCCAGGATCATCGACGGCCCGGCCGACTTGAGCACGCCCGCCGACCCCAGGAACAGGCCCGTACCGATGGCACCGCCCAGGGCGATCAGCTGGATGTGGCGATTTTTCAAACCGCGTTTGAGTGTGACCGGGGGGGAGTTAGCGTCAGCCATCGGGTGCCCTGTGAGTTGTTATTCTCAAAACTTGATAAAAATACCCGCGGCCAAAAGTGCCCCGGGTGTCGCAAGCCCCGGATATTACTCTGGGTAAAAACCAAGGCATACAGGCGAAGCGCAAACCGCGACTCTTCCTACAAGCTTAACGCCTCCAGCAAGGCCACCGCATAGGCGGGCAACTGCTCGAATGAGCGGGCACAGAGCAGCAATTTACGATCTGCCCACGGCTCGCTCAAGCTCACCACCTTAAAGGTGCGTGGCGCCTGCCAGCGCTCGATGGTCGCCCGGGGCACAATCCCCAGCCCGGCGCCGCGGGCGACCATGCGCAGCACGGCGTCAAAACCTTCGGCGCGGATACGCACCTGCATGCGAATGCCCACATGCAGCGCCTGCTCTTCCAGATACACCGCCAACGCGCTGCTGGCCGACAGCCCGACATAGTCATGGCTCAGGGTGTCGCTGAACGAGAGGCCGGGCCTGTGGGCCAGCGGGTGATCAAGGGGCATGACCAGCACCAGCGGGTCATCGCGAAACGGCCGGGTTTGCAGCTCGCGAGTGTCGACCGCACTGGAGATCACGCCGATATCGGCTGCATCCAGACGCAACGCATGGGTAATGCGCAGGCTGGTGAGCTCTTGCTGATCGACACTGATAGTGGGGTGCTGGCGCACAAAGTCGGCGAGCAACTCGGGCAGGTATTCGGTGAGGGCGGCAGTGTTGCACAGCAGGCGCACACGGCCTTTGAAGCCTTGGGCGTATTCGCTCAGGTCGTGATTCATCCGCTCGACCTGCTGCAAAAGCAGCCGCGCGTGCTGTGCCAGCGCTTGCCCGGCCGGTGTCGGGCTGACGCCACGACGGCTGCGCTGCAAAAAGGCCACGCCCAGGGACGCTTCCATCGCCCTGATCCGCGCACTGGCGGCGGGCAGCGATAAATGACTGAGGCTGGCACCAGCGGTGATATTGCCCGCCTGCAGCACATTCAAATACAGACGCAGATCTACCAGATCGAAGTGCATGAAAAGTCCTTACCCCTATGGCAGGCGTGTTGTGGGAGCGGGCTTGCTCGCGAGGGTATCGCTGCAGTCATTCAGGTTGAACGAGTCGCCTGAATCGCGAGCAAGCCCGCTCCCACAAGGGGTTTGTATCCAGACTTTCGTTTTGCAAGAGGCAGGCTCTGTGCATGGCGCATTTTCAGGCGCTGGCCCATGCCCCAGCATAGGCCCATGAAAACACTTGTCGAGTTCTATCAAACTATGGGTTGGGCCTTGTCACTGCTGGTGATGATGACCTTTTTGCTGGCGGGTACGGTCAAGGGCGTCATCGGCCTTGGCTTGCCGACCGTCGCAATGGGCATGCTCGGCCTGGCTATTGCACCGGCACAGGCTGCGGCTCTGCTGATTATCCCGTCCATCGTGACCAACGCCTGGCAACTGGCCGCAGGGGGGGAGTTGCGGGCCTTGGTAAAACGCCTGTGGCCCATGCAACTGGGGATTTTTATCGGCACCGCCCTGGGCATGCTCTGGCTCAGTATCGACGGCGGTAGCTGGGTGGTACGAGCGCTGGGCGCGGCCCTGTTGCTCTATGCCCTCAGCGGGTTGTTCCTGCCCACCCTGCGCGTAGCCCCGCAGCGCGAACCCTGGCTGGGCCCGGTGTGCGGCGTAATCACCGGGGTCATTACCTCGGCCACCGGCGTGTTCGTGATCCCCGCAGTGCCGTATCTGCAAGCGTTGGGCCTGAGCAAAAACCAGTTGGTGCAGGCCTTGGGATTGTCCTTCAGCGTCTCCACATTGGCCCTTGCCGCCGGGCTTTACTGGCGCGGCAGCCTGGGCGGCGGTGAGCTCAATGCCTCATTGCTGGCACTGGTGCCCGCCATGCTCGGCATGTGGCTGGGGCAATGGTTGCGTCAGCGCATCAGTGCCTTGCTGTTTAAACGGGTGTTTTTTATCGGCATGGCGCTGCTGGGTACTCACTTGTTAATCAACAATTGATAATGGATTCGTGCTGGAGCGGCAAAGGTGATTTGACCCACTACGGGTTTTTCTCATGCGAGGGCATCGATATTCTGCCGACATGTTTTTTAACCCCCCCATGTCGCTCAACAGCGCTGAGGGTTTAACCCCTGGAGGCTGATGATGAAAAAAATACTTTTGCTTAACGGTGCGAAAAAATTCGCCCACTCCGATGGTCGCTACAACCTGACCATGCACGACACTGCGCTGGCGTTTTTTGATCGTCAGGGCTTTGAAGTCAAAGTGACCCATATCGATGAAGGCTACGATATCGCCGAGGAAGTCGAAAAATTCCTTTGGGCTGACGTGGTCATTTACCAAATGCCGGGCTGGTGGATGGGGGCGCCGTGGATTGTTAAAAAGTACATGGACGAAGTGTTCACCGCAGGTCACGGCAAGCTCTACGCCAGCGACGGCCGCACCCGCTCCGACGCCTCGCAGCGCTACGGCAGCGGCGGCCTGATCCAGGGCAAGCAGTACATGCTGTCGCTGACCTGGAACGCACCGCAGCAAGCGTTCGACGACCCGGCCGACTTCTTTGAAGGCAAGGGTGTGGACGCGGTGTACTTCCCGTTCCACAAGGCCAACCAGTTCCTTGGCATGACCGGCCTGCCGACCTTCCTGTGTGTTGACGTGATGAAGCGCCCGCAACCGGAAGTTGACGCTGCACGTTACGAGCAGCACCTGGCCGAGGTGTTTGGCCTCAAGGCATAAGCGCCGCCGGGGTGGGAGCGGGCTTGCTGGCGATGCAGGCAACGCGGTTGTCCTGACGACTCGCGGTGATACCATCGCGAGCAAGCCCGCTCCCACACGTAGATAAGGTCGACCGCGTGAAAGCCAGATCCGATGAGCTGCAAATTTTTGTTTCGGTCATCGAGTGCGGCTCGATTTCCGCCGCCGCCGAACAGGCCGGGCAAACCCCTTCGGCCGTGAGCCGCACGCTGTCACGGCTCGAAGCCAAGCTCGAAACCACGCTGATCAATCGCACCACCCGGCGCATGGACCTGACCGAAGAGGGCAAGTTCTTCTTCGAGCGCGCCAAGCAGATCCTTGAGCAGATGGACGAGCTCGAAGAGCGCCTCATCTCCCATCAGCGCACTCCTTCCGGGCGCTTGCGCATTAATGCCGCGGCGCCATTCGTGCTGCACGCCATCGTGCCGTACATCCCTGAATTTCGCGCGCTGTACCCCGAGATTCAGCTGGAACTCAACAGCAACGACCTGATTATCGACCTGCTGGAGCAAAGTACCGACATTGCCATCCGCATTGGCACCCTGGCCGACTCCACCCTGCATGCCCGCTCCCTGGGGTGCAGCCCGCTGAATATCCTTGCCAGCCCGGACTACATTGCCGCCCACGGCATGCCCACAAATGTTGCGGATTTGGCCCACCACACCCTGATCGGTTTTACCCAGAACGATGGCCTCAACCAGTGGCCGCTGCGGTATGCCCAGGGCGACCGCTGGCCCATCCAGCCGGCCATCAGTGCCTCCAGTGGCGAAACCGTGCGCCATCTGGCGTTGCAAGGGCAGGGCATCGCTTGCCTGTCGCATTTCATGACCCACGAAGACATCGCCGCCGGGCGCCTGCAGGTGGTGCTGGGTGAGTTCAACAGCGGCTATCGCCAGCCGATCCACGCCGTGTATTACCGCAACTCGCAGCTGGCGCTGCGCATCCAGTGCTTTCTGGACTTTATCCAGGCCAAGCTGGCGGGGTATGCCATCTGCGACTAGCGCTAACCCACAGGGTTTGCGTGAAGTTCCTACATATAAAGCAACGTCTGCACCTGCTGCGTCGCTTTCTATTGAGGGACGATTCCTAGAGAATCCTGACCGTCTTGTGGCTCTCGATCAGCGTGGATAGTCTTGCCGGGTCGCTGATTTCAGTGACCGGTTTTGACAGACCGCTGAGGGTTATTAAGACGGGCGTCATCAACATTTCTTCATGTTATGGCGGCTGTGTGCGGGGCACTTTCGAGTGCACCGGGTCTTGATAACTCTCCTCGGTCTGTCAACCCGCACGCAGCTGCCACCCTTACCGATTGACAGCGGGACAGAGGCAGTTCTTTCAGCTTGTTTTTGAGAGTTATGGCCATGAAAAAAATTGTCCCCGATCCACCGCTGTTCACCACCGCCCATCAGGGCACTTCGTTATTCAGCATCAACCCCGGCGTGCCGATGCACGAGGCGCTCAAACATGCCTCGCTGCTGCTCAAGGGCGCGGAACTGACCGCCGACGATATCCATTCCCACCTCAGCGGCTATGAAGCGGAGCAGTTGTGGTGCGTGATTCACGGTGTCGAAATGGCCCGTGGTCTGGTGGATGCACTGCTCACCGAAGCGCACACATAACGCCCTCTGTAGCAGCTGCCGTAGGAACGAGGCTGCGTCCGGCTGCGAAGCAGTCGTAGAACCCTGCAACCCGGTGTTTCAGGCATACCGCGTTTGCCGGAATTGCGACTGCTGCGCAGCCGGACGCAGCCTCGTTCCTACGGCAGCTGCTACGAGTCCCGTTTCGGCGCAGAACCGTGCTGTCCTCAAGCTTGTGTGTCATTGCGCACTTTTACGTTTGTTGTTTGAAAATGTTGCCGAATTCAGACAAGGTTTGGCCACAGTTGATAACAATAAAAGGATGTATCGAATGCGCATTGTGTGGTTCAAAACCCTGGCCCTGACGGCGGCTATCGTTGCCAGTTCTTCGGCGTATGCCATCACCCTGGACGGCGGCGCAGTCGCCGCACCCGATCAATACGGCGCCGAAGTGGCTGCGCAAATTCTGAAAAAAGGCGGCAACGCGGTCGACGCCGCAGTCGCCACCGCCTTTACGCTGGCCGTGACCTATCCCGAAGCCGGCAATATCGGCGGTGGCGGGTTTATGACGATGTATATCGACGGCAAACCCTACTTCCTCGACTATCGCGAAACGGCCCCCAAAGCCGCCAGCCGCGATATGTACCTGGACGACAAGGGCGAAATCATCGAGAACTTGAGCCTGGTCGGCTCCCGCGCTGCGGGTGTGCCGGGCACGGTGATGGGCCTGTGGGAGGCGCACCAGCGCTTTGGCAAATTGCCCTGGGCCGAACTGATCACCCCGGCCGTGGGCTACGCGAAAAACGGCTTCACGGTGGCCGACCAGCAATTCCAGTACCGCGAAGATGCGCTGGCGCTGTTCAAGGGCACCACCAATTTCGGTGACTACTTTGGCAGCATGAAACCCGGACAAACCTTCAAGCAGCCAGAGCTGGCCGAGACCCTGGAGCGCATTGCCGACCAAGGGGCCAAGGAGTTCTACCACGGCAAGACCGCCGATCTGCTGGTCGCGCAAATGCAGGCAGACAAAGGCCTGATCACCAAGCAAGACCTTAACGACTACAAGGTCAGCTGGCGTGAGCCGATGCGCGTCGATTTCCGTGGCAACACGTTGTACACCGCGCCGCTGCCAAGTTCGGGCGGTATTGCGTTGGCGCAGTTGATCGGTATCAAGGAAGACCGCGCCGCGGACTTCAAGGGCGTTGAACTGAACTCTGCGCCGTACATCCACCTGTTGGCCGAAATCGAAAAGCGTGTGTTCGCCGACCGTGCCGACTACCTGGGTGACCCGGCTTTCGGCAAGATGCCCGTGGCGGAACTGACCGACCCGGCCTATATCGCCAAGCGTGCGAAAGAGGTCAACCCTAAGGCGATTTCGGCGACTGCCAATGTCAAGCCGGGCCTGGAACCGCATCAGACCACGCACTTCTCCATCGTCGACAAACAGGGTAATGCAGTCAGTAACACCTACACCCTGAACTGGGATTACGGCAGCGGTGTTGTGGTTAAGGGCGCGGGCTTTTTGCTGAACGATGAAATGGACGACTTCAGCTCCAAGCCTGGCGTAGCCAACGCTTTTGGTGTGGTGGGTGGCAATGCCAACGCCATTGAACCGGGCAAGCGCATGCTGTCGTCCATGAGCCCAAGCCTGGTGACCCGCGATGGTCAGGTCACGCTGGTACTGGGTACACCGGGCGGCTCGCGGATCTTCACCTCGATTTTCCAGGTGCTAAACAATATCTATGACTACGACCTACCACTGGAAAAAGCCGTGGCCGCGCAGCGTGTGCATCACCAGTTGTTGCCGAAGGATACGATTTACTTCGACGCTTATGCACCGCTGACCGGCAAGGTGGCGGATGAGCTCAAAGCGATGGGTTACACCCTGGAGGATCAGGGCTGGAACATGGGGGATATCCAGGCTATCCGGGTTCAGGGCACCGCGCTTGAAACCGCCTCCGACCCGCGTGGCCGTGGTGTGGGCAGGGTGGTGAAGTAGTAAACCCGATTCGTTGTGGGAGCGGGCTCGCTCGCGATTCAGGCTGCGCGGTTTGTCAGGCAAACCAAGGCAATGCCATCGCGAGCAAGCCCGCTCCCACAAGTGTTTTATAACGTCTGCAATTTGTTACCATCTGTTGCTTGTTACGCCCTCCGTTTTCCCCGTCCCGAATTTTAGGTAAACCATGAAACTCTCACGTCTGCGCGCTGATGTCCTGGCCGGGCTCACGACGTCTTTTGCCCTGTTGCCCGAGTGCATCGCGTTCGCGCTGGTTGCCCATCTCAACCCGCTGATGGGACTGTATGGCGCCTTTATTATTTGCACGCTTACCGCGCTGTTTGGCGGGCGGCCGGGCATGGTCTCCGGTGCCGCCGGGTCGATGGCGGTGGTGATCGTCGCGCTGGTGGTGCAACACGGTGTGCAGTACCTGCTGGCCACGGTGTTGCTAAGCGGGCTGATCATGCTGGCGTTCGGCCTGCTCAAACTGGGCAAGCTGGTGCGCATGGTGCCGCACCCGGTGATGCTGGGGTTCGTCAACGGCCTGGCAATCGTGATTGCCCTGGCGCAACTGGATCACTTCAAGGACGGCGACACCTGGCTCAGCGGCATGGCGCTGTACATGATGATCGGGCTGGTGGCCGCAACGATGGCCATTGTCTACCTGCTGCCGCGCCTGACCCGCGCCGCGCCGCCTGCGCTGGTGGCCATTCTGGGCGTTGGGTTGGCGGTGTACCTGCTGGGCCTGCCGACCCGTACCCTGGGCGATATGGCGCACATCGCGGGCGGTTTGCCGAGCTTCAACCTGCCGCAGATTCCCTGGACGCTTGAGACCCTGGGCATCATCGCGCCCTATGCCGTGGTGATGGCAGTGGTCGGCTTGCTGGAAACCCTGCTGACCCTCAACCTGACCGACGAAATCACCGAAAGCCGTGGCTACCCCGACCGCGAGTGTGTGGCTCTGGGCGCAGCCAATATGGTCTCGGGGGCATTCGGCGGCATGGGCGGTTGCGCGATGATCGGCCAGACCGTAGTCAACCTCAGTTCCGGCGGCCGCGGGCGGTTGTCCGGGGTGACCGCCGGGGTGATGATCCTGCTGTTTGTGTTGTTCCTGTCGCCGTTTATCGAGCGCATTCCGCTGGCGGCGCTGGTGGGGGTGATGTTTGTGGTGTCACAGCAGACCTTCGCCTGGGCCTCGTTGCGAGTCCTCAACAAAGTGCCGCTCAACGATGTGCTGGTGATTATTGCGGTGACGGTGATTACCGTGTTTACCGACCTGGCAGTGGCAGTGATGTGTGGAGTGATTATCGCCGCGCTCAACTTCGCCTGGCAGCAGGGGCGTCAGATGTACGCTGATACGGACCTGCAAAGTGACGGCAGCAAACTTTACCGTGTTCACGGCACGCTGTTTTTTGCCTCGACCACGGCGTTTCTCAAGCAGTTCGACCCGGCCAATGACCCGGCGCAGGTGACCCTCGATTGTCGGCATTTGAACTTTGTTGATTATTCGGCCATTGCGGCTCTCGATACGCTGCGCGAGCGCTATCGCAAAGCGGGCAAACATCTGCGGGTGTTGCACCTGTCCGAGCGCAGTAAAAAGTTGCTCAAGCGTGCTCGCGTACATCACGAGTAATGGGGATAGGCTGTGGCAAATTAAGTAAAACTTTTAGTTGTTGGATCAGGAATATAAGCGGGTACATAGCCAGTATGTGACCCGCTGACGACTGCAGATGATTAAAACGCGGCGATCATTTCTTTAGTAAAGCACCGTGGGTCGGAGCCTTTACGGTCAAAAACGAACTCGATTTCAACTGCACCCAAGCGAGGCTCGGTAATGCTCTGTGCAATACGTATTTTGCGTTTGACGCCATCCTGTTGCAGGTTTTTGTTGGTTTTATCCCAATCAGTATTCTGGTTTGTAGACGAACCCCAAATGCGCATGTTCAGGTTAGCTTCGCTTCGCGATGCAGAACTGCTTGGGCTGTTGATTTTATAATCGGTTGCGAAGACACTCAGCAAGTTGCCATTTCTGACCGCTGTTATGTAAGCGGTACCCGTGAATCCACTTGCCGAGCAACTGAGTGTGTAGTCTTTGCTGGTTTCCGCGAACGATGCTGACGCCGCCAATAAAAGTGTGGCGGCAAGACCAGCCTTGGTTGCGATTTTTTGTTCAAATACCATAATAGTGGGTCCTGTCGATGTTTAGGCCCGGTGAGTTTAAATACGGTATTTAATATGTAGCGAGAATGATTTTTACATTTGTGTGTGGGATTTTTTTTGCAAGCGTGTAGCTGTGTTGAACTTGTTGCGGCTCAAGCTTCCATCATTCTTGTGCTCTGATATCTGACCTGGTTTTTTAAAGTGGGGTTCAACCGTTGAGCATGAGTTGAACCCTTGATAATTAAACTTTGAAGTGACTGACCATCTCTTGCAGCTGGTTGCCCAGGCGCGCCAGTTCAACACTGGACTTGGCCGTCTCGTCGCTTGCCGCTGCGGTTTGTTCGGAAACGTCGCGCACGTTGACGATGCTGCGGCTGATCTCTTCGGCCACTGCGCTCTGTTGCTCGGCGGCAGCGGCAATTTGCTGGTTCATCGACTGAATATTCGACACCGTGCGGGTGATGCCCTGCAAGGACGTGCCTGCGTGGCGGGTCAGGGTCACGCTGCTGTCGGTCAGGGTGCGGCTGTTGTGCATCACGCTGGCCACATGCTGGGTACCGCTTTGCAGGGCGGCTACCAGGGTCTGGATTTCTTCGGTGGATTTTTGCGTGCGCTGGGCCAGGCCGCGCACTTCATCGGCCACCACGGCAAAGCCGCGCCCGGCGTCACCGGCACGCGCCGCTTCGATCGCAGCGTTGAGCGCCAGCAGGTTGGTTTGCTCGGCCACGGCCTTGATCACGTCCATCACGCTGCCGATCTTGTCGCTTTCCTGTTGCAGCACGGCCATTGCTTCGGTCGAACGGCCCACTTCCACAGCGAGGCGCTCGATCTGGTCAATCGCCTGGTTGACCACGGTGTCGCCTTCGCGGGCTTCGTTGTCTGCGGCCGCAGCGGCTTGCGAGGCTTGCTCGGCATTGCGCGCCACTTCCTGCACGGTGGCGGTCATTTCGTGCATGGCGGTGGCCACCTGATCAGTCTCGATCTTCTGGCTGTTGACCCCGGCGCTGGTTTGCTCGGTCACCGCGGACAGCTCTTCGGCGGCACTGGCGATCTGGCTGACGCCATCGCGGATACCGCTGATCAATTCGCGCAGGGTCGTGCCCATGCGGGCAATGCCTTGTTGCAGCACGCCCAGTTCGTCGCGACGGGTAACGCGCAGGTTCTGGGTCAGGTCTCCACTGGCGATGCGATCAACCACGGCCAAGGTTTCACGCAGGGGCACGGTGATCTGGCGGGTGATGATTACGGCTGCGGTGATGCCAAACAACAGCACCAGCAAGGTAGTGATCAGTTGCATGCTGTTGGCCGCGGCGCTTTCGATATCGCGGCGCTCCAGCTGGATTTTGTACAGCTCATCGCTGCGGCTAAGGATGCTGGTGCCGTAGTCGGTCATGTCCTTGCGCATGGCAATGATGGTGTTGTCGGTGCTGGTGTAAAGCTCAAGGGCTTCCTGGTACTGATCCATGGTTTTGGTCAGGGTGCGCAGGGTGTCGCCGGCATTGGCGGCAAAGTGCGAACTCAGGCGGTCAAGGCTGGCAATGGCGGCGTCCAGTTGCTGGCGGGCGGCCTTTTCCGTGGCCGGGTTGGGTGCGGCAATGTAGGCGCGCACCTGGTAGCGCGAGAGCAGGAACTGCTCACGGACTTCTGACACGGTCTGGAACATGGCAAAGCGGTTTTCATCACCTGCGGGCAATTGCAGGGCACGGTTGAGCAAGGTTGCGATGGCGTCCTGGGCCTGGGCGGCATTGCGGTCCATGTTAGCCCGCGATACGGCGGACTCGACATACGCCTTGCGCATGGTCACCAGCGCGCGCTCGTAGCGGCCGATGATTTCTTGCTGCTCCTTGAGCAGCTTGAGGTTTTCCGGGCTCTGGAAGGTGGCAATCAGCTGGCTTTGCTGCGCAGAAAACGCATCAATGCTGGCTTGTACATTCTGTGCGGCAGTTTCGTCGCCATCGGTCAGCATGTATTGCAAACGCGTAACCCGCAGGTTGGTAAACGCGGTGTTTAAACGGGTGATGTCGCTCATCCAGTTACTGCGATCAATCATCTTGTCCAGACTGATCCAGTTGCAGACGGCCATTACGCAGGTAAGGGCCAGTACCAGGCCAAAGCCCAGGGACAGTTTCAGGTTGACGCTGATATTGCTCAGCCATTTATTCATAGAGTTCTCCAGGAACGCTGCACGCATGATCTAAGTTCGCTGGAGGGAATTATTTTTTTTGACCCAGCCGAGTGTTGTGTTGGAGGGGTATCGGCTGCATCTGCCAGAGCTGAAACGTTTTGTTTTGCGCCAGTTCACATAACCGCCTATCCATTCAGATGGCGGCTGGCAATCTGACTTTTACGCTTTTTTTCACATCCGTTTCACCTGCCTCTGACCTCCTTTTTTCTAGGCTATGTTCAGCTAATAGAGACCTGCTTTATGCAAGTCTGTTTGCTGCTACCGGGGCGCGAAGCGACCCGTTGTCATATTCGCGTTATAGGGTGGCGCCAGTGTTTTCACTGACTGCCGCAGAGGGCATAAGCATCGTGACGTTGAGCCTTGATCTGACCGGAATTAACCGTGCGTTGTTGCGCCGTGGCCTGGTCCGTTACAGAAATGCACTGGTGGTGATCGTGGCCAGTGTGCTGGCCATTGTGTTGGCGCTGGCGCTGCTGGCACCTGCCGCCGCACCTGATCTGGCGCAGCCCAGCCATGCCGATCGCGTATTGCAGCTCACCGACAGCTGGGCCAAGGGCGATGTAATTGCAGTGGTACGCCACGGCGAGCGTTGCGACCGCTCTTCGGCACAGTGCCTGGGGCCGGCGGACGGTGTGACGGTACGCGGCGAAGCGACGGTTCAGGCGCTGGGTGCCGACTTCAACCAGTTGGGGCTCAAGAACGCCGATATCTACAGCAGCCTGCTGACCCGCGCCCGGCAAACCGCCGATGCCATGTTCGTGCACCCGGTGGAGGCGCAGGACTGGCTGTTCAACTGCCGGGGCACCATGTTGCGTGATGCCCTCAAGCATAAAGTGCCGGGCCACAACCTGATCCTGGTGAGCCACAGCGAATGCATGGACCAACTGTTGATGGACATGCACCTGTCCACCAGCACCACGTTTGGCTATGGCGCTTCATTGTTTATCAAAACCAATGGCGCGAACGGCGATCCGCAGATGCTGGGCTATATCGAGCCCAAGGACTGGAAGAGCATCGTTCCGGTGGTGAGCACCAGCAGCCGTCACGGGTATGAAGCCTCGCAATTCTGAGGCCCTTTGGCGCAAGACTTGAAGCCCGGCCCTGAGCCGCAATGCTGTTCAAGTGTGGGAGCGGGCTTGCTCGCGATGGTCTTCAGAGCACCGCATTTACTCAGTAAATACGCGTCATCGTTTACGACCATCGCGAGCAAGCCCGCTCCCACAGAGACAGAAATCGCCTAAGTGAACAAAACTGCGGCCCTGAGCCGGGCTTTTTCATGTCAGGTGCGGTTCAGCAGGCGGTTCCAGTTTTGCTCGTCGGGCAAAGGCAGGTCGCTGAGTTCGCGGGCCACCACGTTTTCAATGTCGTTGGCGCTGAGCACTTTTTCGTCGAGCCACGGCCAGGTTGCATCCGCATCGCGAAAGTTGAGCTGGTTGTTCAATTGCTGGCAGGCAAGGGCGAGCAGATGCATCAGCGTCCACAGGCTGGTGATGTAAGGCTTTTGCTGGGCCGGGATGCGATTGAGCAGGGCAGTCACGTCAGCCAGGTTGGCACCTGGCGTCAGATTGCTGTGCAGGTTCCAGACGATGGCGCCGTTGTTCGATACATCCTGATTGGCCAGCGCCGGGTCGGTGCTGACTTCTATATTGACCTTTACGCGCTGTTGCTCAAGCTGATCGATCAGGTAATTGGCCAGATCGGATTTGCGCAGGAAAGCGCTGGCCGTGTTGTAGGCCAGATTTGCGTCGTAGTCGCTCAGGGTCTTGCTGGAAATGCTGATGGTCATGGCAGGCTCCTTGGCTGTGAATCGTCCAAGGAGCGTAGCCAATGCAGCGTGATCGGCCACGGCATCTGCGATTGTGTTGCCCGGGATCAAGTTTGGGGCGGCGGCGTGGCCTGGCTGACAAAATAGAAGTGGTGGCGGCCGACGCTGATTTCTTCCAGCACCTGCAAGGCCATGCCCGGTATCTCGGGTTTTTCCACCAGGGCGACATGCTCGGGCGATGCGCTGAGAAACGCCTGCAACTGGGCCGTTGAATCAAGGGTGTGTTGCAACTGCTGGCTGTAGAACACCACGGCGCCCAGGCGTTCATCTGGCCGCAGCAGTGCCACCTGCTTACCGTTGGCCTGCAGGCTCATGACCCGGGCGGCCAGGGGTTGGAAGGACTCTTCCTTGTCGGCCAACGGGGCCCGATGGGCCGCCAGCAGGTAGGCGCCCACCAGAATGGCCAGTAGCGCGATGGCAAGGGGGCGATGGTTGTCGCTGAGGAATTTGGCCACTGGCGAACCTGCGCTTTTTTTGTACAGCCAGTCCAGCACCACCCGCGCGTACTCGGCCGCAATCACCGCGGCGGCGGGTGCCATCGACATCATGTACACCGCACGCTTGCTGGAGGCGAGGTTGAGCAGCACAAATTGCGCCACCAGCCATACACTGAAAAACAGCAGGAAGGGGTTGGCGCGCAGCTGTTTGCGAAAGTGCCACAGGCCCAGGTAAGTCAGCAGGTTCCACGGCAGAAAGGCTTCGGGCAGTTTTCGCAGGTAGTAGTAAAAGGGTTCGTAATGCCCGGCTTCGACAAAGGAGCCGCTAAACCGCCCCACGCTGTTGGTCAGCAGCAACTCGCTGACCGCCTGCATACCGCCGCGCTGATACAACAGGCACAGCCAGATCATCAGCGGGATCAGCCCCACCAGCGTCAACAGTGCGGGGCGTAGCCAGTTGCGCAGTACGAAGCGTTTATCGATCAGGCTTTCGCTCAGCAGAAAAACAAAGATCACCACGCCCGGCAATGCCAGGCCCAGTACGCCTTTGCTCAGGGTGGCAATGGCGATGCCGAAGGCGAACAGCAGCCAGCTGCCCCGGGCCAGGCCGGGCTGGCGACTGGCGTGGTAGAACGCCAACAGGGCCATCGTCACGCCCAGGGTCAGCAGGGAGTCTTCGCCCACCTGGCGTGCGTTGCCCCAAAAAATGCCCATGGTTGCCAGCATCGCCGCGGCTGTCCAGGCCAGCGCCGTGGGGCGCCCGAGTTTGCGCAGCATGGCGTAGAGCAACATCACGCAAAACAAACCGGCAAATGCAGACGCCAGACGCACGGCGAACAGCTCGGCGCCGAACACGCGAATGGCGCCGGCGTCCAGCCACAGGCTCAGGGGAGGTTTTTCCAGAAAGGGTTGGTTGAGCAGATTGGGCGTGACCCAATCGTCGCTGACATGCATCTGCATGGCGATGCCCGCCACCCGGGACTCGGTCGAGCCTTGCAGTTGGTGATTGCCCAGCGCGAAAAACAGCAACACGCAAGTGAGCAGTAATAACAGCAGAGCAGGACGAGTCAGGCGCATTGGGCTACCAGGCAGCAATCGAATGGAATAGTGCGCTGGAGTATAGGAGGGCAATCCTTAACATATTGTGAAAGCTGGCAGCCAAACTCCCACAATGGATCCTGCATGCCGCTGCTTGATGTGGCACCGCACGACCTGTGGGAGCTGGCTTGCCTGCGATGCAGTCCGTTCAGGTAAACCGCGTCGGCATCATCGCGGGCAAGCCCGCTCCCACAATGGACCCTGCATGCCGCTGCTTGATGTGGCGCCGCACGACCTGTGGGAGCTGGCTTGCCTGCGATGCAGTCCGTTCAGGTAGACCGCATCGGCATCATCGCGGGCAAGCCCGCTCCCACAATGGACCCTGCATGCCGCTGCTTGATGTGGCGCCGCAGGACCTGTGGGAGCTGGCTTGCCTGCGATGCAGGCGACGCAGTCCGTTCAGGTAAACCGCGTCGGCATCATCGCGAGCAAGCCCGCTCCCACAATGGATCCTGCATGCCGCTGCTTGATGTGGCACCGCACGACCTGTGGGAGCTGGCTTGCCTGCGATGCAGTCCGTTCAGGTAAACCGCGTCGGCATCATCGCGAGCAAGCCCGCTCCCACAATGGACCCTGCATGCCGCTGCTTGATGTGGCACCGCACGACCTGTGGGAGCTGGCTTGCCTGCGATGCAGGCGACGCAGTCCGTTCAGGTAGACCGCGTCGGCATCATCGCGAGCAAGCCCGCTCCCACAATGGACCCTGCATGCCGCTGCTTGATGTGGCACCGCTCGACCTGTGGGAGCTGGCTTGCCTGCGATGCAGACGACGCAGTCCGTTCAGGTAAACCGCGTAGATACCCTCGCGAGCAAGCCCGCTCCCACAGAAAGTCCAAGCCCTTAGAACGTGGCTTTGACCTGCAAGCCCGCCACCAGCGCATTGCTGCGCTTGGCACCGTAGAAAGCCCCAGGCTCGATAATGTACTGCAGGTCCGGACGCAGCAGCAGCCACGGCGTGACTTGCGCTCCGTAGTTCAGTTCCAGCAACTGCTCGCCGCTGTCCAGGCTGGCGATCATGTCCGCCTGCTCGGGGCTGCTGGCTGCTGCCTCCTGGACATCACGCGAACGCGAGTTGAACACCGCGCGGCCATAGGCAAAGGCGATGCTGTCCTTGGGACGGCTGGCAAACGGCTTTTGCTTGACCAGGCCCACCGAGTACCAGTGGCGCATCGGCGAGGTGGCGGCATTGCTGCTGGACGCCTGGCCAAAGGCGCGCAATACGCTTTCGGGGTCTTGCTCGTCACGCCAGATGGCCTGGTCGACCAGCACATAGGCACCGGTGCGGTTATTGGCTTTTTGCGTGCTGCCAATCTTGCGAGTGTTGGAGGTGTCGTAGTACCAACCCACTTTATATTGGCCATTAAGCCAGGCGTTGTTGGTGAAGATCGCCTCCAGCGGCATGATCGCCCCCGTGGTGCCTTTGGTGGTCATGCTGAACGCTTCGGAAGAGCGGCTGTTGTACTCGGGGTTGACCTGGAACAGCGCCGTTTGCAAGGTCAGGGCCGGGCTGACGGTGTAACGCAATTCTGCACCCCAGTGGCCGGTGGGGTAGTTGGTCCAGCCACTGCCATTGGACTGGGTCAGCGGGTGCGCGCAAAAACCGGCGTTAACGAAGCTGGTCAACAACGGCATGCCGCCGAACTCGTTGCCCATCGGCATAAAGCCCAGCTTGGTGGTCAGGTCTTCGGAAAACAGCGTGCGCTGGTAGCTGAACTCAGACAGGCGGGTGTAGTTGCCGCCAGCGTTTTCCTGGATCGGCAGGCGGTTGCCTACGAGGTCTTCGGAAGCGCTGTGGCCGCGACGGTCATTGACGGTGACTTGCACCAGGCCAGCATCGGCGCTGCCGAGTATTTTACTCAGGTCGAACTGGGCACCGATGCGCACTTGCTGCGAATACCGGGTGCCGTGCTTGATGCCGCCATGCAGGTTGGAGAAGGTTTCGGAGTTGTAATCACCGGTCAGCTTGATGCCTTTGTCGGCCAGCTTCTGGCGTTCGCCGCCCCAGTCGCCGGTCAGGGTCGAACGGTTCATCAGGTTGTCGGTGGTGTCGGCCAGTACGCAGGCAGGCGTCAGGGCCAGCAATGACAAGCCGCCGCACAGGCTGGTGTTCAGCAGGGCGCGGGAAGAGAAAAACATCTACAGAAGCTCCTTTACATGAAGTGTCGGCGACAGGGCGCGACACGATGCCGCACATTATGAACTAATTAGTTAATTAATTTCATATTTGGTTACACGACCTCCACAGAATGACTAAGGGCGCCTGTAGTCCCCATCCGCTAGACTCCCGCGTTTATCCGTCTCAAAGGATGTTCATGATCTGGTTTCTTGAAGGGCAATCGAGCCAACGCGACGTGATTGCTGGTGCCCGGGCGGCGCTACCGGAGTCGGTGCGGATTTTCGCCTCGCACCGACAAAGTCGCCCCGAAATTACCGGGTTGGCGGATATCGCCTGGCGTGAACCGCAAGACAACCAGGAGCGTATCGGCTGGGTGATCGAGCAGGCCCGTGCCCAACAGATCAAGGTGGTGCTGGCCGGGCGTGTGGGCCAGGTCTATGAAGCGCACCGCGCCGAGTTCGAAGCGGCCGGGCTGCAACTGGTCACCGGCGCGCTGGACCTGGACACCTTTGAGCGGGTTGACGACAAGTCGGCGTTCACTCGCGAAGCGCTGGCGGCCGGGCTGGCGTGCATCCCGGCAATAACCGTGAGCACCCGTGCCGAACTGCAGGCGGCTTACGCGCAACTGGCCCGTGACGGCCAGGTCTGTGTCAAACCCACTCGCGGCATCTACGGCCAGGGCTTCTGGCGGCTGGCCGATAACGTCGACCCGTTCCGCAGTTTTGCCAATGCCGACGCCCATGAGGTCAATGCCGACGTATTTGCCCAGGCCTACGGCCAGTCGGATGCGCCCAAGCCGTTGCTGGTCATGCCTTATATGCCCGGCAGCGAATGCTCGGTGGACATGGTCTGCGAAGCGGGCGAGGTCGTGGCCTGGGTCGGGCGGCGCAAGCAGGGCCTGATGCAGACGTTCGAGCGCGATGGCGCCGCCGTCGAGCTGGCGATCAAGGCCGCACGGCACTTCAAGTGCGACGGCATCGTCAATGTACAAACCCGTGATGATGCCGAGGGTCAGCCGCACCTGCTGGAAATCAACCTGCGTTACTCCGGCGGCATCGGCTACACCCGTGAAGCCGGGGTCAACCTGCCGGGGATTTTTGCCACTCGCCGCCTCGGCCTGCCAGTGCCTCCGAGCCTCTGGCGCGAAGGTGTACAGGTCAAGGCAATCACCGTGGTTGTGCCGGTTCGCGGCGATTCGCTCCTGGGGTGATTTGACGTTTTCGGTAACTATTTATCGCTTGTTTAAAGTGATCGTCTCGCCGATTGTCCCCCACTTTTTATGTATTTCAGGTAGTAAAAGTTGATGAATAACACTAACCCCATGACCGGTCCCAAGGTTTTGCATGCAAACCTCAAGCGCGGTCGTCTGGAGGTAGAGGTCAATGCATCGACCTTTGCTGCGCAGGCACTTTTCGATTTTGCCGAGCGTCGCAATCCCAAGCGGGCCTTTCTGTTTGTTTCGCGTGTACTGGGCCGGCATATTCCGGCTCGGCCCTCATTAATGGCACAAAGCTTCAATGCCCTTGCCGGCAAGATTCCTGCTGACCTGCCCGGCCCGGTACTGGTGATCGGCATGGCCGAAACCGCCGTGGGCCTGGGCGCCGGGGTACACCGTGCCTTGAGCCAGACCCGCAATGACTGCGTGTACCTGTGCAGCAGCCGTCACCCTACGGGCAGCGCCTTGTTTGCCCGCTTTGAAGAAGAGCACAGCCACGCCAGCTCGCATTTGCTGCACCTGCCGCAAGACGCGGCAACCCGCGACATGATGCTCAACGCCCGTTCGCTGGTGCTGGTGGACGATGAGGCATCCACCGGCAATACCTTTATCAACCTGTCCCGGGCGCTGGCCGAGGCGGGGCTCGATTCGATCGAGCGCATCGTCACGGCTACCCTGACCGACTGGTCCGGGGACGCCGTGCGTACCGCTATGGGCGATCACGTCAGCAGCGTGGCGTTACTCGAAGGTCGCTACACGTTCGCCGAAGATTTGACCGCAGAGCTGCCAGATATGCCCGAAGTGGGCAGTGTTGCCCAAGGCGACTGGGCGCTGGACGCGAGCCGCGACTGGGGCCGCATGGGCGTTCGCGAACACCTCGACACGCTGGCGCCGGGCCTGCAGGTCGCTGCCGGTGAACGGGTTCTGGTAATCGGTACCAGCGAATTCGTCTGGCGTCCGTTTTTGTTGGCCGAGCGCCTTGAACGGGCCGGTGCCGATGTTCACTTCAGCTCTACCAGCCGTTCGCCGATTGCCCTGGGCCATGCCATCGATCATGCGTTGTCGTTCTCGGACAACTACGGCCTGGGCATCCCCAACTTTCTTTACAACGTCGCCCCCGGCCAGTTTGACCGGGTGCTGATCTGCAGCGAAACCCCGGCGGCTGCCGTCGACCCGGCGCTGGTCAGCGCATTGAATGCGCAGGTAATCGTTGATGAACAGTAATCGCCCCCTGGTGTTCGTTGATCTGGACGACACCCTGTTTCAAACCGCCCGCAAAATGGGCGATGAACCGCGCTTTGTCGCCACCCTGGATGTGGACGGCCAACCCAACGGCTTTATGAGCGCGACGCAAAAGAGCTTTGTGGAATGGCTACTGGCTACAAGTGACGTGGTCCCCGTGACTGCGCGCAGCATCGAAGCGTATCAGCGCGTGCAGTTGCCGTTTGTGCACGGCGCGGTCTGTGCCCACGGCGGGGTGATTCTCAACCCGGACGGCTCGCTGGACCCTGTCTGGCATGCCCGCATGTGCGACGAGCTGGCGCCGGAGCAAACCCGCCTGCATCAGTTGAGCGAGCAAACCCTGGCCATTGGCGCCGAACTGGGCTTCTCATTGCGTGGCTGGGTGGTTGAAGAGCAGGGCCTGGCCAATTACGTGGTCACCAAGCACAACAACGAAACCGACCAGGCGCTGCTCACCGTGCTGGCCGAAGTCAAGGCGCGGGGCTTGCTCGACGGCCTGTATGTGCATGGCAATGGCAATAATCTGGCATTCCTGCCCATCACCTTGCAAAAGCGTGAAGCGGTACGTGAGTGGATCCGTCGCGACCAGGCGATCAACGGCAAACGCCCGCTGCTGGGCTTTGGCGACAGCGTGTCGGACCTGGGTTTTATGGCCGAATGCGACTGGTGGGGCACGCCCAAACGTGGTCAGTTGGCCGCGCATGTGCTGGCGAGCGTCGATCATGAATAATGCCTTCGCCGGGCTGCAGACCGTCGGCAGTGGCAGCTATGCCGCCGATGACGTGCACTTTTTACTGCGTGCCATGCAGATTGAAGTCACCGACGTGCAGGAAAAAGAGCGCCTGATCCAGACCCAACAGCGCCATTACTCTGAAATGATCAGCCAAGAGCATGCGCCGTCCGACACCCATAAAAACCTCTATCAGTTGGCGCTGGCCCAGAACGGTGCCCGTATGGCGGGCGATGTGCAGGCGCTGGCCCAGGCCTTGAATGAGCGCTACAACGGCCCCTCGATTGCGCTGGTGTCGTTTGTACGCGCGGGTTTGCCGTTGGGTGTGCTGCTGCGCCGGGCATTGCTCGATTTGGGGCGCGAGGCTGCGCACTACGGCATCAGCATTATTCGTGACCGTGGAATCGACAATGTTGCGCTCGAAGCTATCATCAAGGCCCACGGTGCGGAAAATATCGTGTTTGTCGATGGCTGGACCGGCAAGGGCGCGATCAGCGGCCAGATCCGCGACAGCCTGGCAGGGGATTCGCGTTTCCCGGCCGACCCGCGCCTGGTAGTGCTGGCCGACCCTTGTGGCCGGGCCTGGCTGGCCGCCTCGGCAGAAGACTGGCTTATCCCGTCGGGCATCCTGGGGGCGACGGTTTCCGGGCTGGTTTCGCGTTCCATCTGGCCACAAGACCCGGGCCTGCATGGGTGCGTGGTGTATGACCATTTGGCGGAACACGACGTGACCATGAGTTTTATCCACAGCATCGAAACCGAGCGGGCACAGCTTGCCCCGCTGGCCGCTGCACAACCCTGGACCGCGGAGCAGGCCGCAGCCTTGCAACACTCGGCGGTAGCCGCGGTCGAACGTATCTCGACGCGGTTTGCGGTGACCAACCCTAACCGGGTCAAACCGGGCATCGCCGAGGCCACCCGCGCCGTGATGCGCCGGGTGCCGGACCATGTATTGGTGCGCAACCTTGACGATCAGGACGTGCAACTGCTGTTGCACCTGACGCGCCAGGCCAATATCGAGGTCCAGGAAGTGGGTGATGAACTGGGGCCGTATCGCGCCGTGACCGTAATCAGGAGTGTTCGCTGATGATCAAGCACTCAGCCTATGCCTTGGGCGCCACACTCTATATGCCGGCCACTCGTCCCGACATCCTGGAGGTGGTGCTGGGCGAAAAGATCCAGGGTTTGCGCTCGCTGGTGGTGTGCCTGGAAGACGCCGTGGCCGAAACCGACGTGCAGCAAGGGCTGAACAACCTGAAAAACCTGCTGCTGGGCATCGAGGCGCGTGGCGGTCGCCCATCCAGCGGGCCTATCCTGTTTGTGCGGCCACGGGATGCCGCGATGGCCGCCGTGCTCAATGACTGGTCGTTGATGCGTCACGTCGACGGTTTTGTCGTGCCCAAGCTCAGCCTGGGCAATATCCGCGAGTGGCAGCAGGCGGTCACCCGCGAAGACTTGATGCTGATGCCCACCCTGGAAACCGCAGACGTTTTTATCCCCAACGCGATGGTTGAGCTGCGCAGCGCCATGCTGGAGCAACTGCCAGGGCGTATTATTGCCCTGCGCATTGGCGGTAACGACTTGATGGGCTGCCTCGGTTTGCGTCGGCCTCACGCGATGACCCTGTACAGCACGCCCATGAGCTATGTGATTCCCATGTTGTGCGGGATCATGGGCTCGGCAGGTTTTGCCCTGACTGCGCCGGTGTTCGAGCAGCTCAATGCACCGCACTTGATGGAGCAAGAGCTGGCGCTGGACATGGCCCACGGGCTGGTGGGCAAAACCGCGATCCACCCGTCGCAAATTGCAGTTATCCACAGGGCGCTGCAAGTCAGTCTTGAAGATCTCAACAGCGCACGCCACATATTGAATGAGGCGGCGCCTGCGGTGTTCAAGTTCAACGACGCCATGTGCGAGCCTGCGACCCATTACAAATGGGCGCAAACAATTATTGAACGGGCACATTGGCAAGGGGTACGCCCTGAAGTTGCCAGCCCGTCGGACACTTTTGGAGGCAGCCTGCGATTGGCTGAATTAGTGGGTTGAACGACGTTTTGAAGACAACGGACAAAGGCAATAAGCAGGTACTGGCTGCGTTCGATTTTGATGGCACGCTGACCTATCACGACAGCTTTGTGCCGTTTTTGCGCTTTGCCTTTGGCAACCGCCTGTTTGCCATGCGCCTGCTGCGGATGATCCCGGCCACGGCGTGCTACCTGCTGGGCAGGATTTCTCGCAATGATTTGAAAGAGAAACTGATCGCGGTGTACCTCACCGGCACCCGGGAGGCCTGGGTAAAGGAACGTGCAGAAGCATTTTGTGACGTTTCCTGGCAGCGCCTGATGCGGCCTTTGGGCTTAACATCCGTCGCCAACCAGATTGAGCAGGGCGCCAGCGTGACAATTTGCTCGGCGTCCCCCGAACTGGTGCTCGCGCCTTTTGCCAAAAAACTCGGTATCGGCCTGATCGGTACACGGCTGGCCTCGGTCGATGGCGTGCTCACCGGCGATATCGACGGCATCAACTGTCGTTGTGAACAAAAAGTCATCCGGCTGGAGGCGCAATACGGGCCTCTGGACCAATACGAGCTGCGTGCCTGGGGTGACACCCGGGGCGATGAACAAATGCTCGGGGCCGCTCAAGAGCCACATTGGCGTGAATTTCACGCACTGTGGCGGCGCAAGCGGCCACTTGACGTGTGCTTGCGCGAGGAGCTGTAAGCAAGGCGTAAGCAAAGCATGTCAATAATCACTTATTACCTATCGTGCTTCAGTGCAGACAAGGAGACGCTTCATGGCCATTTCGCTGTCCAAGAATCAAACCATCTCTCTCGAGAAAGAAGCGGGGACCGGTCTCAAGAAAATCCGCATGGGCCTGGGCTGGGACCCGGTCAAGCCCAGCGGTTTTTTCGCCAAGCTGCTGAGCAGTGATGCCGCTATCGACCTGGATGCCTCCTGCATCCTGCTCGACAGTGCCAAACAACCGCTGGACCTGGTGTGGTTTCGCCAGCTCACGTCCAACGACGGCTCCATCGTTCACTCCGGCGACAACCGCACAGGGGAGGGCGATGGCGACGACGAGTCAATCCTGGTCAACCTGGAACAGCTGCCGGCGGGGGTCAAGCACCTGGTGTTTACCGTCAACTCGTTTACCGGGCAAAACTTCGAAGCAGTAGAAAACGCCTACTGCCGTATCGTTGATGAGCTGACCGGCAAGGAGCTGGCGCGCTTCAACTTGTCGGAAAAGGGCCGTCACACCGGTGTGGTCATGGCGTACATCAGCCGCACATCGGCAGGCTGGGACCTGACCGCTATCGGCACCGTGGCCAATGGCCGTACCGCCCAGGACCTGGCCACTGATGCGGCCCAGGCGGTGCGCGCATGACGACCCTGACTCCTGGCGCCAATACGGGCGTTGCCGGTTCCAGCCTGAGCGTCACCGTCAGCTACACCCCGGTAGCGGGGGCAGACCTGGATGTGTCGGCGTTCCTGCTCAACGACTCGGGCAAGGTGCGCGGCGACAACGACATGTGCTTCTTCGGCCAGCAGAGCGTCAACAATGGTGCGGTCAAGCTGGTGGAATCGGCTGCCGGTCGCAGCGTGTTCAGTGTCAACCTGGACGCCATTGACCCGGCCATCGAAAAAGTCGCCCTGACCGCGACCATCTACGAGAACAAGGCCCGCTTCGATGCTTTCCCGCAACTGACTGTCACCGTGAGTGGCGGTATTGACGCGCCGATCCCGACCCAGGGCATGCAGGAAACCGCGTTGATCCTCGGCGAGTTCTATCGTCGCCAGGGGGCGTGGAAGTTCCGTTGCGTGGCCCAGGGCTTTGCCGGGGGCCTGGCGCCTCTGGCCGAGCACTTCGGGGTGGATATTGCTGCACCTGCACCTGCACCTGCACCTGCAGCCGCGCCGACACCTGCTCCTGCTCCTGCGGCCCCTGCACCCGCCTCCAGGATCAACCTGTCGAAGATCACCCTCGACAAGCAGCGCCCGTCCATCAGCCTTGAGAAAAAGGACGGTGATTTCGGCGAGATCAAGATCAACCTGAACTGGAATCGCAGCAACCCGAATGACAGTGGCGCCGGTGGTGCTGGCGGCTTTTTCGCAACCCTGCGCAACAAGGCCACCGGCAAGTCGGGCGGCATCGACCTGGACGTGGGTTGCCTGTACGAAATGGAAAACGGCCGTAAAGGCGCGGTCCAGGCCCTGGGCAATGCCTTCGGTGATTTCCGTGACGAGCCGTTTATCCAGTTGATGGGCGACGACCGCACCGGCTCCGTGAGCGACGGCGAGTGGCTGCGTATCAATGGCAAGGAGTGGCGCAAGATGCGTCGCGTGCTGGTCTACGCGTTTATCTACGAAGGCGCCCCGAACTGGCAGGCGACCGACGGTGTCATCACCTTGTATATCCCCGGCGAGCCGCCGATTGAAGTGCGCCTGAGCGAAGAGGGCGGGACCAAGGGCATGTGCGCCATCGCCTTGCTTGAAAACATCGGTGGCAGCGTGAAGGTCAACCGTCGGGTCGAATTCTTCAAGGGCCATTCCGACATGGATAAAGCGTTCGGCTGGGGCATGCGCTGGGCTGCCGGTTCCAAATGAGCGCTGTGTAAGTGGCCGCCTGATGAAACAGGCGCCGTACCTGCAATTACTGACAAGGTGACTCCAATGCTCGAATGGCTCAAAACCAACGCTACCGCCGCCCGTGACAAGCTGTCGACGGAAGTCAGCAAGTTCAAGAACCGTGAATTCATGGAAGCCGTGGTTTCCGGGTGCGCACTGGTGGCCGCTGCCGATGGCAACATCAGCAGCGACGAAAAACAGAAGATGGTCGGGTTTATTCAAAACTCGAACGAGCTGAAGGTCTTTGACGTCAAGGACGTGATCAAGGCCTTTAACGCTGTGTGCGAAAAATTTGAGTTTGACCAGCAGATCGGTCGCGCTGAAGCGCTGAAATCGATCGGTCAGCTCCGTAAAAAAGAAGATGCCGCCCGCCTGCTGGTGCGTGTTTGCTGCGCAATCGGAAGCGCCGACGGCAACTTTGATGAAAGTGAGCGGGCTGCTTGCCGCACCATCTGTAATGAGCTGGGGCTGAACCCTGGCGATTTTGATCTCTGAGGACATCATGGAAAACACGGCAATTGGCTTTCCGCCAACTACCATCGCTGTATTTGTGGCTCTGGCGGTCATTGCTCTGGCAATCGACCTGTTTACCCACAAAAGCGATAAACCGGTCTCCCTGGCCAACGCGGCCATCTGGTCGGTGTTCTGGGTACTGATCTCCCTCGCATTTGCGGGTTACCTGTATTACGCCCACGGCCCAAGCGTGGCCAGCCTGTTCGTGACCGGTTACGCGCTGGAAAAAGTCCTCAGCGTCGACAACCTGTTCGTGTTCATGGCGATCTTTGCCTGGTTCAAGATCCCGGACGCGTTGCGTCACCGGGTTCTGTACTGGGGCATCATCGGCGCCATCGTGTTCCGCCTGATTTTCGTGGCGATCGGTACTGGCCTGCTGGCGTTTGGCCCTTGGGTCGAAGTGCTGTTTGCCGTGGTCGTGGCCTGGACGGCAGTGATGATGCTGCGCAGCAAGGAAGAGGATGAGGAGGAGGATTACTCCAAGCACATCGCCTACCGTTTTGCGAAAAAACTGTTCCCGGTCTGGCCGAAGTTGCACGGGCATAATTTCTTTGTTTCACGCAAAGAGCTTGAAAAAGAGATCACGAAGCCGCAGAACAAGGGAATGACCCTTGTAGGCAAGGGCGCTCTTTTTGCGACCCCACTGTTTTTGTGTGTGGTGGTAGTTGAGGTTTCAGACATTCTGTTTGCCTTTGACTCTGTACCGGCCGTGATTGCCGTGAGCCGTGAACCCTTGATCGTGTACTCGGCCATGATGTTCGCCATTCTCGGCCTGCGGACCATGTACTTCGTTCTCGAAGCGCTGAAACGCTACCTGGTGCACCTCGAGAAAGCGGTTATCGCGTTGTTGTTCTTTATTGCCGGCAAGCTGGCCCTGAACGCAACCGATCACCTGTTTGGCCATGGTTATGAAATTGATCCAAACACCAGTTTGATCGTGGTGTTGGTGGTACTGGCCATTGGTATCGTGGCCAGCATCATCTTTCCCGGTAAAGATGAAGAGCAATCCGACGTTAACAACGACACGAACGCTTGATCGCACATTACTAAGGAGAATTACACATGGCACTTTCCCTTTCCAAAGGCGGCAACCTGTCCCTGTCCAAAGAAGCCCCCGGGATGACTAAAGTCCTCGTGGGTCTGGGTTGGGATGCTCGCTCCACCGATGGTCAAGACTTCGACCTGGATGCGAGCGCTTTCTTGCTCAAGGCTGACGGTAAAGTTCGCGCTGACTCCGATTTCATTTTTTACAACCAGCTCAAAAGCGTTGACGGCTCGGTTGAGCACACGGGCGATAACCGTACCGGTGAAGGCGACGGCGATGACGAGGCGATCAAGGTCGACCTGTCCAAGGTACCTGCCGACATCGACCGCATCGCCTTTACCGTGACCATTCACGAGGCTGACGCTCGCCGTCAAAACTTCGGTCAGGTGCGCAATGCCTTCATCCGCATTGTGAACCAGGACAACAACAGCGAAGTGGCGCGTTATGACCTGGCAGAAGACGCCAGCACTGAAACCGCGATGATCTTTGCCGAGCTGTATCGCAATGGCGCCGAGTGGAAGTTCCGCGCGGTGGGCCAGGGCTTTGCTGGCGGCCTCAAGCCATTGGCGGAAAGCTACGGTCTGAAATTCTGATCTGTACCCCATCAACTTTTCATATAAGGGTTCACGAACATGGCAGTAAGTCTGAGTAAGGGCGGCAACGTCTCCCTGACCAAAGAAGCACCGGGCCTGACCGAAGTGGTTGTAGGCCTGGGCTGGGACCCACGGGTGACTGACGGCCAGGAGTTCGACCTGGACGCCTCGGTGTTTATCGTTGGCGAGAACGGCAAAGTGCTGAATGACGGCAGCTTTGTGTTCTACAACAACAAGACTTCGCCGGACGGCCACGTTGTGCACCAGGGCGACAACCGCTCGGGCGCGGGTGATGGTGACGACGAGCAAGTGAACGTCAACCTGTCGGGTCTGTCGCAAGAAGCCAAGAAACTGGCGTTTGCGGTGACCATTCACGAAGCGGATGCCCGCAAGCAAAACTTCGGTCAGGTATCCAACGCCTACATCCGTGTTCTGAACAAGGCTGACGGTAAAGAGCTGGCACGCTTTGACCTGAGCGAAGACGCTTCGACCGAAACCGCGATGGTGTTCGGCGAGCTGTATCGCAATGGCGAAGAGTGGAAGTTCAAGGCAATCGGCCAGGGCTTTGCCGGTGGCCTGGCGCCATTGGCGTCGAACTTTGGCGTTAACCTGGGCTAACCCCCAGCGTTAAACAAAAGGCCCTCCCCGGTAACGGGGAGGGCCTTTTTTTTGTGCAAAAACCCTGTAGCAGTTGCCGAGCAACGCGAGGCTACGTTCGGCGGCGAAGCCGTCGTGAAGTCGGACATTGCGATGCGGCAGGCGTATTGAGTCGTCAGGTTTTGCAGCTTCAACTACCTGCGCTTGAGCGGGTGAGTGCGAGGGCGAGCGCAAAGCGTTGGGAAATAACCGGACCGTCTTTTATCGCGGGACGTTTTTACGAAATGATGTATCTGAATACCTCCAGAACCTCTGTATCGTATCGGCCATTGTAGGAATTTTCGCTTTTACTTGGCGCTCCCGGCTCTTATCGAAGTGCCCCTTTATCGAAGTGGTTCAGCTTACCCATGGAAACAGTACGTGCCCGTCTCGCCGGCCTGATCGAATTTGTTAAACAGACCGCGCTGATGCAAAAGCGACCGGCGTTAACCCTCAGCCAGCACAACGCTTTCAGTGCCAGTGAAGAAAAACTGCGGGCATTGCCCGGCGTCAGCCTGGATCTGCACAACGGTGAGGAAGACGAAGTCTGGCTGCAGCTTGAACGCTTGCATGAGACCAAACCGCCAGCCCCGCTCAGTCCGTTGCTGGCGTTGTGGATCGAGCTCAAGGGCACGCCGCAGACCGAGCCGGTGCTCAAGGTGCGTCTGGCACGGGAGGTCCTGATCAACAGCACGGCGATCTCCGAGGACGAGCGCTCACGCTTGATGCCTGTGGCCCTGCAGATCGGTGAAGATGTCGACGTCGAAGAATGGGTCAATCTGGAAGACTGCCTGGACGCCGGTGAGATCCGTGCGCAGTTCAAGTCCTACAGTCAAACGGCTTGGCGGCTGTGGGCCGCGGAAGAAAAACAACGTCGCAAAAGCATCGAGCTGTATGCCGAGCTGTTTATGCTGGTGCAACAGATGCAGGGCAACTTGGGCGATGCGCAGCTGGAACTGGTGTGGGGGCTGGGCGTTTCGACGTGGGAGCACCCCGTAGTCGGTGTCATCCATTACCCGTTAATCAGTCAGTTGGTGGAGATTGCCATCAACCCTGACAGCATGGCCATTGAAGTGCGCCCGCGCGCTGCCGAGCCACGGCTGGAAGTGGATGCCTATGTGGCGGCCGATATTGCCGGTGTCGGGCCCTTGGCGACCCTGGCCAAGGATTTTTTCAAACAGGATCAGGCCGGTATCAGCCCGTTCAACGCCGCCAGTTACGAACCGGTGATACGGTCGGCGTCGACCTTGCTTGATGCCCATGGTCAGTTTTTGCCGGTGACGCTGGCCGAAGGTGATCGTTCAGTCCCCAAGGCTGCCGAGTTCTTGTGCGTCACCGATACCTGGTGCCTGTTTGCCCGCAACCGCGACAGCAATATGTTTATTGAGGACCTGGGTCGTTTTGAAGGCGGGATCGAGGAGGCCGGTGAGTTGCCAGCAGCCTTGCGGGCCATTCTCACCGAACCGTCCAGTGTGCTGGAAGACGTAGCCCTGCCACCGTTCCGTGGTTTGTCCTACGTCAGTGGTTCCCAAGGCGGCGATGCGCCGGCGGCTAAGGTTCACGAGCTGTACTTCCCCAAGCCGTACAACGACGAGCAGGTGCAAATCATCCAGTTGCTGGAAGTGCATGACGGGGTAGTGGTGCAAGGCCCGCCCGGCACTGGCAAGACCCACACCATCGCCAACGTCATCAGCCATTACCTGGCCAATGGCAAGCGGGTGCTGGTGACGTCGATGAAAGACCCGGCCCTGGCGGTGCTGCAGGAAAAACTCCCGGAAGCCATACGTCCGCTGGCGATCAGTTTGCTGAGCAGCGAAGCGGATGGCATGAAGCAGTTTGAATTCGCCATTCAAAAGATTTCAGCCGAAGTACAGCGCATCGATAGAGCGCTGTATAAGCGCGAAATTGGCCAGATTGACGACGAAATCAACACCCTTCATGGGCAGATGGTCAGCGTCGACCGTGAGATCACCCATTGGGCCGAGCGCAATCTGTCGGACCTGGAGATCGACGGTGAGCGCTTGAGCCCCACCCATGCGGCCCTGCAAGTGGCGGCGGCGCAAGCCGAAATCAGCAACTTTGCCGACCTGATCGGCGTGGGTGAAGAGCATCGCCCGCGCTTCACCTTGCAAGACATCATCGCCTTGCGCGAAGCCCGGCTTGAACTCAAGGAGTCGCTGGCCTATCTGGGCCAGAAACTGCCGCAACTGGCCGACTTCCCGGACGCGCAGACACTGATTCAGGTGCATCAGGATCTGGCTCAGGAAAGCCAGTTGCAGCTCAAGGAAAGCACTGGCGAAGTGCCGCGTCTGCTGGATAACAGCGCCCGGACCCTGGAGCAGGCCCAGGCGCTGGTCGAGCATTTGGGCCACCTGCAAGCCTTGCGCACGCAGATCAACACCTCGGCCCACAGCTGGGCCGCGCCCATGCAGGCGTGCCTGATGCGTGGCGGCAACGCTGATGTGCTGGCGCTGTTTGCCAGCCTCAAGGGCGAGATCGAAGAGGCGCTGGCCGGGCGCAAGGCCTTTGTGGCCCGACCGGTAAGCCTGTCGTTCGAGTTGCATGCGCAACCCGAGGTGGTGGCTGCTATCGATAACCTGGCCGAAGGGCGACGCCCGTTCGGCTTGTCCGGCCTGATTGGCAAGGGCACGCAAAAACAGCTGCTGGACACCATTGTGGTGCTGGGCAGCAAGCCGCAAAGCGACCAGGACTGGCAGCATGTACAAGCCTTTGTGCGCTTCCAGCAACACAGCCGCACCTTGCTGCTGCGATGGAATGCACTGGCGGCCGAAATACCCTTGCCGACCCTGGAAACCGACGCCGATCAACTGATGGCGGCGGCCCGGGCGATCGAGCAATTCGACGCGATTGTGCTTGCCGAGCAAGGTGAAATCCGTGCCTGCAGCGAGCTTAAACAGTTGCTCCCGGACTGGGCCGATGTCAGCCAGTTGCGCAGCAACGCCACGGTATTGGCCGAGGCCGAAAGTATCCTGCGGCATTACCTGATGCGTCATCGTCTGGCCGCCACCTGGGCGATCAAGGAAACCTTCAACACAGCGCTGGCCGGTTGCGGTGGTGAGATCAGTGAGCGGTTGCAAGGCTTTCTGGATTTGAGTCTTGGCCAGCCGCAGGTCGATATAGCATCACTGCAAAGCCAATGGTCCGGGCTGATGGACGAGTTGCGCCGGGTGATGGCCCTGGCCACTGCCCTTGAGACCGTACAGCGGGTCACCGACCTGATCGCGCAAAGTGGCGGTCTGCTCTGGGCGGCCCGTTTGCGTGAAGAACCGGGCATCGGGCCGGTCGACGGCCTGCTCCCGGATAACTGCCTGGACGTGTGGCGCCTGAGCCGTCTGGCCCGTTATCTCGACAGCATCGACGGGCGCGAAGACCTCAAGCGATTGTTCAAGCTGCGCGGCGAACTGGAACTGAGCCTGTCGCGGCTTTATCAGGATGCGGTGGTCAAGCGAACCTGGCTGCGCCTGTCGGAAAACGCCACGCCAAGTGTCAGGGCCGCCCTTGAGCTGTACCGCACCGCGATTCGCAAGATCGGCAAGGGCACCGGCGTGCGCGCCGGGCGTTATCGTCAGGATGCGCGACTGGCGGCCGATGTGGCGATTTCGGCAATCCCGTGCTGGATCATGCCGCATTACCGTATTTGCGAGAGCCTGCCTGCGCAGTACGGGGCCTTTGACCTGGTGATTATCGACGAAGCGTCACAGTCGGACCTCAGTGCATTGCCGGCCTTGCTGCGGGCGAAAAAAGTGCTGGTGGTGGGCGATGACAAACAAGTGTCGCCCGACGGTATCGGCATGGAAGAAGAGCGCGTGCAGAACATGATGGCGCGTTTTCTGGGCAACCAGGTGGGCCTGTATCGGCCCTTGATGTCGCCCGAGCGTTCGCTGTACGACCTGTTCAAAGTGGTATTTGCCAAGAGCGGCACCATGCTGCGCGAGCACTTCCGCTGTGTGGCGCCGATCATCGAATACTCCAAGCGCGAGTTCTACAACCACGAGCTCAAACCGCTGCGCCTGCCAATGCTGACCGAGCGTCTTGATCCGCCGCTGGTGGACCTGCTGGTCATGGACGGGGAGAAGAAAGGCAAGTTCAACCTCGGCGAAGCCCATGTGATCGTCGAGGAAATCCGCCGCCTGATTGCCCTGCCGCAGATTGCCGGGCGCAGCATCGGGGTGGTCTCGCTGCTGGGCGCCGAGCAAGCGCAAAAGATCATGCAGATGCTGACCAAAGAGCTGGGAGAGGAGATCATCACCCAGTTCCAGATCAGTTGTGGGGATGCCCGCACGTTCCAGGGCAAGGAGCGCGACATCATGTTCCTGAGCATGGTGGCTTCTCCCGGCGATTGCTTTGCCAACAGCCGCGACTCGATAGCCCAGCGCTTTAACGTGGCCGCTTCGCGGGCGCGGGATCGCATGTACCTGGTGCGCAGTGTCGAGTTGACCGACCTCAGCCCTGTGGACAGTTTGCGTCGCGGCCTGATCGAGCATTTCGAGACCCCCTTTACCCAGGATGCTGCCCAGGTCAGTGACCTGCGCGAGTTGTGCGAATCCGGCTTTGAGCGGGAGATGTACGATGAATTGACCCAACGTGGCTATCGGGTCATTCCCCAGGTGGGCGTAGGGGCCTATCGCATCGACATGGTGGTCGAGGGCGATAACGACAGCCGCCTGGCCATCGAATGTGACGGTGACCGCTTCCACGGCCCGGATCGCTGGGCCAGTGACATGCGCCGCCAGCGCATTCTGGAACGGGCGGGATGGCGTTTCTGGCGCTGCTTTGCATCGGCCTTTACCCTTGATCGCCAGCAGATCATTACTGATTTGTTGGCTACCTTGACGGCAATGAACATCGAGCCTGCCAGCGGCGAAGGCGCGGCGCCGAGCATTCATGTGGAGCGGCGTCAGGTGTATGGTTTTGCGCGCGCCGGGGCCGTTGATCAAGAGGGCCGTGTGCGGCCCTATGACGAGCGGCCGGCCAAGGATCCGTTTTTGTTTTGGGTCCCGGATGACAGCTTTGCGCTGAGCGATATTGAAGCCGACCAGTCCTCACCGCAGACCGTCTGACCATCGCACGCCGACCAATCCCTTCAGGTTTTGGTCGGCATATGTCAACAGGTGATCGTACAACCACCTTGAGCTATGATGCGTGCATACGGGGGCGAGATAGTGCAGCACTCAGGTCCGCTGCTTTTAGGGTCAAAGCCTCCGATCCTTTTGATATTGAGAAAAATGTTCACCATGGAAAACCACAACGACGTACCCCGCCTCCCTCGCAAGCGCCGCAGCCTGGCGCAAGAGTTGGTGACGGTGCTGTCCGAGCAGATCCGCGACGGTATGCTCAAGCGCGGCGACAAGTTGCCCACCGAGTCGGCGATCATGGAGGCCCATGGCGTGAGCCGCACGGTGGTACGCGAGGCGATTTCCCGACTGCAGGCCGCAGGGCAAGTCGAGACGCGGCACGGCATCGGCACGTTTGTGCTGGATACACCGAGCCCGAGCGGTTTTCGCATCGACCCGGCAACCGTTGTCACCTTGCGCGATGTGCTGGCGATTCTTGAGTTGCGTATCAGCCTGGAAGTTGAGTCTGCCGGGCTGGCAGCGCAGCGGCGCAGTGCCGAACAACTGGCTGCAATGCGTGCCGCACTGGATGCCCTGAACGAAAACACTGCGCGTAATGGCGATGCAGTGGCTTCGGACTTTCAGTTCCATTTGCAGATTGCGCTGTCGACCGGCAACCGCTACTTCACGGACATCATGACTCACCTGGGCACCAGCATCATCCCGCGAACCCGGCTTAACTCGGCGCGACTGGCCCATGATGACCAGCAGCAGTACATGAACCGCTTGAACCGCGAGCACGAAGAAATCTACCAGGCCATTGCCCGCCAGGATTCGGAAGCGGCGCGTGCGGCCATGCGCCTGCACCTGACCAACAGCCGCGAACGCCTGCGCCATGCCCACGAAGAAGCAGAGGCGCAGCGCGGGTAGGGCGCCCTCCATCTGTGGGAGCGGGCTTGCCCGCGATCGTATCGACGCGCATTGCCTGACAGACCGCGGCGTTTGCATCGCGAGCAAGCCCGCTCCCACAGGGTACTGCGGCGTAAGATGAGCTGTTCTACGACAACCTGCCACTCACTCAAAATTTAATTTCAACTTCACCACACTCCACAAAAGCCCGTACTAGACGGGCTTTTTCGTTTTTGTCGAAGCTGAAATGCCCCCGAGCAGCCACGATTTCAACAAATGAGATTGACGTTCCTTTGTTAAGTTGTACGATGACGTACGACGTAACGAAGCGCTAACGCATTTCTCATCACAACGTGCTCCCAGGGTGTTCGAATAATGAATCCACAAGAACTGAAGTCCATCCTCTCTTCCGGTCTGTTGTCCTTTCCGATAACCGACTTCAATGCCCAAGGTGACTTTCACCGCGAGGGTTACATCAAGCGTCTGGAATGGCTGGCCCCGTATGGTGCTTCGGCCTTGTTCGCAGCCGGTGGCACGGGTGAGTTTTTCTCCCTGGCCGCCAGCGAATACTCACAAGTGATCAAGACCGCAGTCGATACCTGCGCCACCAGCGTGCCGATCCTGGCTGGTGTCGGCGGTTCGACCCGCCAGGCCATCGAATACGCTCAAGAAGCCGAGCGCCTGGGCGCCAAAGGCCTGTTGCTGTTGCCGCATTACCTCACCGAAGCCAGCCAGGACGGTGTTGCCGCCCACGTTGAGGCGGTGTGCAAGTCGGTAAAAATCGGTGTGATCGTCTACAACCGCAACGTCTGCCGCCTGACCGCGCCGCTGCTGGAGCGTCTGGCCGAGCGCTGCCCCAACCTGATCGGCTACAAGGATGGCCTGGGTGATATCGAGTTGATGGTGTCGATCCGTCGCCGCCTCGGTGATCGCTTCAGCTACCTGGGCGGCCTGCCGACTGCCGAAGTCTATGCCGCAGCCTATAAGGCGCTGGGCGTGCCGGTGTACTCCTCGGCGGTGTTCAACTTTATCCCGAAAACCGCGATGGAGTTCTACCGCGCCGTGGCCCGTGACGATCACGGCACGATCGGCAAGATCATCGACGACTTCTTCCTGCCATACCTGGATATCCGCAACCGCAAGGCCGGTTACGCGGTGAGTATCGTCAAGGCCGGTGCCACTATTTCCGGCTACAGCGCAGGCCCGGTACGTACCCCGCTGACCGACCTGCTGCCCGACGAGTATGAAGCGCTGGCCGCCCTGATCGACAAGCAAGGCCCGCAGTAAGCAATGACCAAGCCGCTGAGTAATCAGCGGCTTTTTACGTAAAGGAATACGATCGGTGGCTCACGCAGCTCCCACATAAGTTCCACCCGTCAGCAACAGCCAAAACAGATTCACCCGCGCATAAAAATAATCAGTGGGAGTAGTACTACATGCAAGCGACCAAGCCGACGCATGTCCGTTATTTGATTTTGCTCATGCTTTTTCTGGTGACCACGATCAATTATGCCGACCGTGCCACAATCGCCATCGCAGGCTCCAGCCTGCAAAAAGACCTCGGCATCGACGCCGTGACCCTGGGCTATATCTTCTCCGCATTTGGCTGGGCCTATGTGGCCGGGCAAATCCCCGGCGGCTGGCTGCTCGACCGTTTCGGCTCGAAAAAAGTCTATGCCCTGAGTATCTTCACCTGGTCCCTGTTCACCGTGCTGCAAGGCTTTGTCGGTGAGTTCGGCATGTCCACGGCCGTGGTGGCGCTATTCATGCTGCGTTTTCTGGTGGGGCTGGCCGAAGCGCCTTCCTTTCCCGGCAACGCCCGCATCGTGGCCGCCTGGTTCCCTACTGCCGAACGTGGCACGGCATCAGCGATTTTCAACTCGGCGCAATATTTCGCCACCGTGCTGTTCGCACCGCTGATGGGCTGGATCGTTTATTCCTACGGTTGGGAGCATGTCTTTATCGTGATGGGCGTGTTTGGCATCGTCTTCTCGGGCATCTGGCTCAAGGTGATCTACAGCCCGCGTGAGCACCCGCGCATCAACGAAGCGGAGTTCAAGCACATCGCCGACAACGGCGGCATGGTCGACATGGACCAAAAAGGTAAAAAGGCCGACGGCCCCAAGTGGGACTACATACGCCAGTTGCTGACCAATCGCATGATGCTCGGTGTTTACCTGGGGCAGTACTGCATCAATGGCATCACCTATTTCTTTCTGACCTGGTTCCCGGTGTATCTGGTGCAGGATCGCGGCATGACGATCCTCAAGGCCGGTTTTATTGCCTCATTGCCAGCGGTCTGCGGGTTTATCGGCGGGGTGCTGGGCGGGGTCATTTCCGATTACCTGCTGCGCAAGGGCCACTCCCTGACCTTTGCCCGCAAGGCACCAATCATCGCGGGCTTGCTGGTATCGAGCAGTATCGTGGCCTGCAACTATGTGGACATCGAATGGATGGTGGTGGGCTTTATGGCCCTGGCCTTCTTCGGCAAGGGCGTGGGCGCACTGGGCTGGGCTGTGGTTTCCGATACTTCGCCCAAGCAGATTGCGGGCCTGAGCGGTGGCCTGTTCAATACCTTCGGTAACATCGCCTCCATCACCACCCCGATCGTCATCGGCTACATCATCAGTGCCACTGGCTCGTTCAAATGGGCACTGGTGTTTGTCGGTTGCAACGCACTGGTGGCGGTCTTCAGTTATCTGGTGATCGTCGGCCCGATCAAACGTGTGGTACTCAAAGAGCCACCGACCAGCGACCCGAAAATCGCTGACATTTTACCTGTCCATAGTTGAGGAGCGGCGTCATGACGTTGATTGAACATTCCGATTCGCCGCGCTCGATCCGCCTGCACCCGCGGGATAACGTCGCGGTGGTGGTCAACGACCAGGGCGTACCGGCGGGCACTGTGTTTGCCGACGGGCTGGTGACGGTGGATTTTGTTCCCCAGAGCCACAAGGTCACGCTGGCCGCCATTGCCGAAGGCGGCGAGGTGATCCGCTACGGCCAGGTGATCGGCTACGCGTTGCAAGCCATTGCGCAGGGCAGTTGGGTCAATGAGGACCAGCTGCGCATGCCCACCGCGCCGCCCCTCGACAGCCTGCCACTGGCCACCGATGTTCCTGCGCCGCAAGCGCCACTTGAGGGCTATACCTTCGAGGGCTATCGCAACGCCGATGGCACGGTCGGGACGCGCAATATCCTCGGCATCACCACCACCGTGCAGTGTGTGACCGGCGTGCTGGACCATGCGGTCAAGCGCATCAAGGACGAGTTGTTGCCTCGTTACCCCCATGTCGATGATGTGGTGGCCCTGACCCACAGCTACGGCTGCGGCGTGGCGATCAGCGCCACCGATGCCTATATCCCGATCCGCACCGTGCGCAACCTGGCGCGTAACCCCAACCTGGGAGGCGAAGCGCTGGTGATCAGCCTGGGCTGCGAAAAACTCCAGGCCGGGCAGGTGATGCACGACAACGACCGCTCGGTGGACTTGAGCGAGCCGTGGCTGTACCGCCTGCAGGACGCCAGCCACGGCTTTACCGAGATGGTCGAACAGATCATGGCGCTGGCCGAGGTGCGTTTGAAAAAACTCGATCAACGTCGCCGGGAAACCGTGCCGGCGAGCGAGCTGATTTTGGGCATGCAGTGCGGTGGCAGCGATGCGTTCTCCGGCATCACGGCTAACCCGGCGTTGGGCTATGCCTCGGACTTGCTGTTGCGAGCGGGGGCGACGGTGCTGTTTTCCGAAGTCACCGAGGTGCGTGATGCCATCTACTTGCTGACTTCCCGTGCTGCCAACGAAACCGTCGCCCGTGAACTGGTGCGCGAAATGGACTGGTACGACCGTTACCTGGCCAAGGGTGAGGCGGATCGCAGTGCCAACACCACACCGGGCAACAAGAAAGGCGGGTTGTCGAATATTGTCGAAAAGTCCCTGGGCTCCATCGTCAAATCCGGCAGCAGCGCAATCAGTGGCGTGCTGGGGCCTGGCGAACGGGTCAAGGGCAAGGGCCTGATTTTTTGTGCCACGCCTGCCAGCGATTTTGTGTGCGGCACATTGCAATTGGCGGCCGGGATGAACCTGCATGTGTTCACCACCGGGCGCGGTACGCCGTATGGGTTGGCGATGGCTCCTGTGGTGAAGGTCTCGACCCGTACCGAACTGGCCCGACGCTGGCCGGACCTGATCGATATCGACGCCGGACGTATTGCCACTGGGCGCGCGACCATTGAGGAGCTGGGCTGGGAGCTGTTCCAGTACTACCTGGACGTGGCCAGTGGCAAACAACAGACCTGGGCCGAGCAGCACAAACTGCACAACGACATCACCCTGTTTAACCCGGCGCCGATTACCTGATCAACCAGGCCCCAGCTACTCATTGTGGGAGCGGGCTTGCTCGCGATGCAGACGATGCGGTTAATCCGTTACACCGAGTCGATCTTATCGCGAGCAAGCCCGCTCCCACAGGCGGGTTATTTAGCCCTTGAGCTGCAGGCAAAACCATCAGGGCCTGCCGTTTGCGTGCAGGCCCGTTCGGCGGGCAGGTTTTTCACCGGCTCGCGCAGGTGGTTGCGGTTTTTGCCGTCGCGCTCCAGGTCAAACGCGTCATACAGCTTGCCGGCCGCGGTGTAGCTGCGCACCTTGAGCCTTGAATCCTGCACGTCGACGGTCTGGTACAGCTGGGTTTCTTCAGCGCTACGGTCCGGCTGTTGATGCGCCCGGTCATTGAGGTCATACATCTTCGACCCCGCCACCGACACCATATACACCGGGCCCTGAACCTTGCCGCCCACCCGTGCGGCTTTGGCCGCAACGCGCCCGGCCTCGTTAGTCACGCGGCTATAACAGTGGTCATGGCCCTGCAGCACCAGGTCCACGGCGTAGCGCTCGAACAGCGGCTTCCAGGCGGTTTTCAAAGGCTCGGTATCTTCAGGGCGGGCGCAGGTAAAGACAGGCTGGTGAGTGACCACGATATTCCAGCGAGCGGGGCTGGTTTTCAGGCTCTGCTCAAGCCAGCGGGTCTGTTGATCAAGAGTGCCCATATCGAGCGCCGAGGTGCCATCAAGGACAATAAAGCGCACGCCCTGATAGTCGACAAAATACGTGGTGTCCTTCACCCCTTCGACGCCGTTTTGCGGCAGGGCGAACTGGCGGCTCCAGTGCGGCCCCAGGGTGCGGGTTTCGCTGCCGTCGGGGTTGAGACCGTCGAGGTATTCGTGGTTACCGGCGGCCAGTACCTGGGGGATCATCGCGTAGTTGAACCCGCCTGCCTGGTTCCATTCACCCCATTGGTCGTCGTGTACCAGGTCTTCGCGTTGCGACACCAGGTCACCGGCATGCACGATCAATGCGGGGTTGGCCACGCTCTGCAAGGCCTGGCGAATGCTGCGTGAGGCCAGTGACAGAATGTCGTTCTGCACGTCGCCCATGTAGATAAAGTTGAACGGCTTGAAGCCCTCGGCCGCAGTGTGGAACTGCAACCATTCGCTCCAGCCGTCGCTGCCCTTGACCCGGTAGACATAGGCGGTGCCCGGCTGCAAATCGTGCAGGCGCACCTGATGGAACAGCGCCGCGCCATTCTCGTTGTCCAGGCTGATGCTGGTGCCTTCGACCTCATGCGCCGCCTTGGCCAATTGCGGGCCATCGAGGGCCGGAGCCAGTTGCAACTGGCTGGCCTGCTGGCGGGTATCGGTGCGGAATGTAACGGCCATTTCCCGAGCCGGATCGGCCCCGGGGGTCAGCACGATACGGTCGGCCAGGCCTGTGGCGGCATAAGGCGCGCCGGGGGAGTGGGGCAGTGGCGCGGCAGGCTCTGCCGAGGCGCTGTTGATCACGGAAAAAAGCGCGAGGGCCAGTAATGTGGGGCGAATCATGGGGACTCCTGGAAGGCTGAATGCCCGTCAAGGAAACAAAGCCCCATGACACCGGGATGACGGCGGGGGTCGATTCGGCTCAGGCAAACCCTGCCTTGCGCCCGGGGCCCGGGCACAAGCGGTGCAGACCTTGGGGCAAGGGGGGGTCGTATCAGATCAGCCGATCTCACAGCCAAATGATTGAAGTGGTTATGACCTTACAACTAAATAACTTAGAACTTTTTAGTGGCCTGTAAACAGCCTGACTTCTATAAAAGTGCTCGTCTATCGTTAGACTAAAAAGTGATTGGCTGTCCGAGTTTTTATGCCTTTATGATCTGTTCACAACAACTCGTGAAGCAGGAGTGGGGCGATGACTATTCAAGTAAGACCCGTAGCGGGTCGAATTGGTGCACAACTTGAAGGCGTGAAACTGGGCGGTGATATCAGCGCCGAAGCATTCGAGTTTATTCATCAGGCCTTGTTGAAATATAAAGTGCTGTTCTTTCGCGACCAGCATTTAAGCGACGCCGAGCACGAAGCCTTCTCCCGCCGCTTCGGCGACCAGGTGCCCCACCCGACCGTACGTTCTGCCGAGCAAAGCGCCGCCATCCTGCACCTCGACGCCAAGGAAACCCGTGCCAACTCCTGGCACACGGATGTGACCTTTGTAGCCAATTACCCAAAAATCTCCATCTTGCGCGGTGTGGTCATCCCACCTTATGGCGGCGATACCGTGTGGGCCAATACGGCCTCGGCTTATAACGATTTACCCGAGCCGTTAAAACAACTTGCGGACAACTTGCGCGCCCTGCACACCAATGTTTATGACTATGCGACGCCTCGCGGTACCGATGAGTCCGGCCTTAAGCGTTATCGCGAACAGTTCACCGCCCAAGTGTATGAAACCGAACATCCCCTTGTTCGCGTTCACCCGGAGTCGGGCGAAAGAAGTTTGCTCCTGGGCCATTTTGTCAAAGAGATTCAGGGCGTCAGCAGCAACGATTCCAAACAACTGATCCGCCTGTTCCATGACCGTATTACCCATGTCGACAACACCGTGCGCTGGCGCTGGCAGGAAGGCGATGTGGTGATCTGGGACAACCGCGCCACCCAGCATATTGCGATCAACGACTACGGCGATGCCCCGCGCATCGTGCGGCGCACCACCATCGACGGCGATGTGCCAGTGGGGGTGGATGGCCGCCTGAGCCAGGCGCTCAAGCCGACCCCGGACACTCGCTCGCCGAAAACCGAAGCCGACAAAAAACACCTCGCCGCCTGACGGGCCGCGCCTTATTGCTTCAAGGAAGACCTGCCCATGGCCACATTCAAAGTAAATGCCCTGTTGCGCAAGACCCGCATTGCCGCCGTGCTGGCGGCGGTCATGGCTGTTCCGCTGGCCGAAGCCGATGTGTTGCGCGTCGGGGTGGCGAGCGCCGGTGGTGGTGATCCGGTCACGTTCAGTGGCTCGCCGCTGGGCATCGTGCGCAACCAGCAATTGCTGGAGAAAGCATTCGCCGGCACCGGCACCGAGGTGCAGTGGTTCTTCTTCAAGGGCGCTGGCCCTGCGGTCAACGAAGCCTTGTCCAACCAGCAACTGGACTTCGCCTACCAGGGCGATCTGCCGGCGGTGGTCGGGCGCTCCAACGGCCTGGACACCAGGCTGCTGGCGGCCCTGGGGGTGCGGGCCAACCTCTATCTGGCGGTGCCCAAGGGCTCTGACATCAAGACCATCGAAGACCTTAAAGGCAAGAAGGTCGCGGTGTTTCGCGGTACCAACGGCCACTTGGTGTCGATCAACCTGCTGGCCGCGCACGGTATGAGCGAGCGCGATATCAAGGTGATCAACCTCGATGCCGGCAGCACCCAGGCAGCCCTGGTATCCAATGGCGTGGATGCAGCGTTCGGCGGTCGCGAGTTGTTCAAACTGCGGGACAAAGGCCTGATCGATATCGTTTACGACAACCCCGAGCAGGATGTGCGTTACACCCGTCAGACCGCCCTGGTGGTGCGTGGTGCCTATGAGAAAGAGCACCCGGCCAATGTGCAAAAAGTCGTCGATACGTTGGTGGACGCGGCGAAGTGGACGTCCGAAGACAGCCATCGTGATGACGTTTTCGCCGAGTGGGCCAAGAGCAATGACCCGGTGGAGTCACTGCGCGCCGACTTTACCGGGGTGAGTTTGCGGGACAGGAATTCGCCGCTGATCGACACCTTTCTGCTGAGCCGCTACCAGGCGGTGGCGGAGCAGGCCAAGGACGAAAAACTGATCCGCCGCCCGGTGAGCATCGAGGGCTGGTTTGAGCCGAGCTACCTGCAAACCGCCCTCAAGGCCAAAGGCCTGGAGAACTTCTGGACGGCCTATGGCGCGGATGGCAAGCAGCCAACTGGCAACACGGTAGCGGGCAAGTAACTGCATACCCCTATGGGAGTTACCCCTGTGGGAGTTACCCCTGTGGGAGCGGGCTTGCTCGCGATTGAATCGACGCGGTGATCCAGACCAACCGTGTCGTCTGCATCGCGAGCAAGCCCGCTCCCACAAGGGGGCCCACAGGGACTCCGTTTTTTGTAGCAAGCAAGGGAGCCAGGCATATGGCCAGGGCACAGACCGTCACACCGCAGCAGTACGCACCGGCGTTACCCAAGGACAACGTCAAGCGTTTGCCGCCCGCACCGACGCGCCCGGTACGCAAGGTCGAAGTGCCACACACCTCGGCCTGGCCCACGACCCTGAGTGACCGGGCCTTGCCCTGGCTGTTGCCGCTGACCCTGCTGGGCCTATGGTACCTGGGGGTGGAGCAGGGCTGGCTGTCAGAGCAGGTCTTGCCGCCGCCAGGCTATGTCTACGACACCCTGTCGGATCTCTTTGCTTCTGGCGACCTGTGGATAAATGCCGCCGCCAGCCTGCAGCGGGTAGTGGTCGGCTTTGCCCTGGGGGGCGCGATGGGTGTGGCGCTAGGGCTGGCGATGGGACTGTCGAAAACCGTCGAGGATTATCTGCTGCCCACCTTCAACGCCATTGTGCAAATCCCGGTATTGGGCTGGTTGCCGTTTGCCTTGCTGTTGTTCGGTATTGGCGAGCCGCTCAAGTATGTGTTGATTGCCAAGGCTGCATTGGTGCCGATCACGCTGTGCACCCTGCAGGCTTTCAAACAGGCGCCCCAGGGCTTGCTGGAAGCCGGGCGGGCTTACGGTTTCAGTCGTTGGCAGAGTGTGATTTTCATCGTCCTGCCTGCGGCCATTCCGACGCTGTTTACCGGGTTGCGCCTGGGCTTCACCAAGGCCTGGCTGTCGCTGGTGGTGGTTGAGCTGGTGGCATCGAGCGAAGGGTTGGGCTACCTGATTGTTTATGGTCGGCAACTGTTCCAGCTGGATCTGGTGATGGCCGCCGTGGTGGTGGTCGGGGCGATCGGCCTGTTGATCGACCGTGGCTTTGATTACGCCGAGCGCCGCCTTAATCGTGGCCGCGCACCGGTAGCGGGGCGCCTGTCATGAGCAGCGCACTGGCTATCAGTCATGGCAGCAGCCGTCGCTATCGCGGCTGGGTGTTGCCGATCAGTGCCGTCGCCCTGTGGTGGCTGGCTTCGCATATGGGCTGGAGCCAGTCGGGCCTGCTGGTTTCACCGGAAAAAGTGGCGGCCACGGCCTGGGACCAGATCGCTTCGGGCAAGTTTTGGCGGGCCATCAGCGCCAGCCTGACGCGCAACCTGAGCGGCTTTTTTATCGGCACCACCCTGGGCCTGGTGCTCGGTTGCCTACTGGGTCTGTCGCACACCTTCGAGCGTTTGGTAGGCCCGAGCTTCAACACCTTCAAGCAAATTTCGCTGTTCGCCTGGATCCCGCTGATCTCGGTGTGGTTCGGCCTGGGTGATGTGGCCAAGGTGGTGTTTCTGTCGCTGGCGGCGCTGGTGCCGGTGGTGGTGAATACCTGCGACGGCCTGCGCAATGTGCCGCCCAACCTGCTGGAAGTGGCGCGTGTGTACCGCTTCAGCCGCTGGCAAACCATCCTCGGGGTCATGCTGCCTGCCGCTTTGCCGTCGATCTTTACCGGCCTGTACCTGGCGCTGGTGTACTCGTGGCTGGCCACCATCGGTGCCGAATACCTGCTGGTGTCGGGGGAGGGCATCGGCAACACGCTGATCGATGGCAGTGAGCATTTCATGATGGACCTGGTGCTGTTCGGCATGGTGGTCATCGGCCTGGTGGGCTGGAGCCTCAATGCCCTGGCGCGGATTTTTGAGCGACGCATGCAGCGCCTGTACGGCATTGACCCGCGTTGATCGGCACTTATTAAAAGGATTGCAGCATGCTCAATAACAGCCTGACCCTGGAAAACATCAGCAAGCGCTTTGCATCCCGCCCGGGCAGCACCAGCCAGTTGCAAGTGCTGGACAATATCCAGCTGGATATCGCTCCCGGCGAATTTATCAGCATCGTCGGCGCCAGCGGCTGCGGCAAGTCCACCCTGCTGCGCCTGATTCTGGGCCTGGACGAGGAGTACGAGGGGCGCATCCTGCTCAATGGCCAGCCCATCGACGGCACGGGGCTGGAGCGCGGCATCGTGTTTCAGGACCATCGCCTGTTCCCCTGGCTCAACGTTGAACAGAACGTTGCCGTGGCACTGAAAAACTCGCCCCTGAGCACCAAGGAAAAGCGCGACACCGTGCGCGAGCATATCGAGCTGGTGGGCCTGCAGGACTTTACCGACGCCTACCCGCACCAGATTTCCGGGGGCATGGCCCAGCGAGTGGCGATTGCCCGCGGGCTGGTCAATCGCCCCAGCGTGCTGCTGCTCGACGAACCCCTGGGCGCTCTCGATGCGTTGACCCGTGCGCGCTTGCAGGGCGAGCTGCAAAACATCTGGGCCAAGGAAAAAATCACCATGATCCTCGTGACTCACGATGTGGACGAGGCGGTGTTCCTCGGTGATCGCGTGGTGGTCATGCAGCCCAACCCCGGACGTATCCGGCGCATTCTCGACATCGACCTGCCACGCCCGCGCAACCGCAGCGACAGCCGCTTTATCGCCCTGCGCGACGACGTGCTGAGCGACTTCGCCGAACTGCATTGAACCCCCGCTCCCTGAATTCAGAGAACAGAACATGTCCGAACGTCAGCTCAGCCTCAACCTGTTTATCTACCCCAACGGCCATCACGAAGCCGCCTGGCGCCACCCGCAGTCAGTGCCGGAGTCGTCTATGGATATCGGCTATTACCAGCAGTTGGCGCTGCGTGCCGAGCGCGAAAAGCTCGATGCGATTTTCTTTGCCGACTCGCCGTCCCTTGCTGAAAGCGGCCGGGAGGGTTTGCGGATCCGCTTCGAACCGGTGACCTGGCTGGCGGCCATTGCGGCAGTGACCCAGCGCATCGGCCTGATCGCCACGGCCAGTACCACCTACAGCGAACCCTACAACCTGGCGCGTTCGTTCAGTGCGCTGGATCACCTGAGCAAGGGCCGTGCGGGCTGGAACATTGTCACCACGTCAATGGCTGCCGCCGCGGCCAATTTTGGTCTTGATGAACACCCTTCGGCCCATGACCGCTACGCCCAGGCCGAAGAGTTCGTGCAAGTGGTCGGTGACCTCTGGGACAGCTGGGAAGACGACGCGCTGGTGCTGGATAAAACCGCCGGGGTATTTGCCGACAGTGACAAAGTGCATTCGATCAACCATGTGGGGGCCTACTACAAGGTCAAGGGGCCGTTGAACTCGCCGCGTTCGCCTCAGGGGCGGCCGGTGCAGGTGCAGGCCGGTTCTTCCGAGGATGGCCGGGACTTTGCCGCCCGGCATGCCGAGGCGATCTTTACCGCGCACCAGACCCTGCACAGCGCCACCGAGTTTGCCAACGACATCCGTGCCCGGGCCAGGGCTGTGGGCCGTGACCCGCGCCAGCTGAAAATCCTTCCGGGCATCAGCCCCTATATCGCCAGCACCGAAGCTGAAGCCCAGCGCAAGTTCGATGAACTCAACGATCTGGTTTTGCCCCATGTGTCCCTGGGGCAGTTGCGGCGCATGTTGGGTGTGGACTTGTCGGGGCAGGATCTGGACGCGCCGTTCCCCCGCCACTTGATCAACTTCGAGGGTGTTGAAAGCCAGTCCAGCCGCTTCAAGCTGATTATCGATATTGTCGACCGCGAAAACGTCACCTTGCGCCAGCTGATCAACCGTCTGGCGGGGGCGCGCGGGCATTGGGTGCCGGTGGGCACCCCGGTGCAGATTGCCGACCTGATCGAACAGTGGTTCCGCAGCGGCGCGGCGGATGGCTTCAACGTGATGCCGCCGGCATTCCCCGATGGCTTTGAAGTGTTCCTCGATGAAGTGCTGCCGATCTTGCGCCAGCGCGGGTTGTTCCGCAGTGAATACGCGGGCAGCACCTTGCGCGAACACTACGGCCTGACTCGCCCTGAATCGCGCTACACCCTGAAAACCGCCTGAACCCGGGCAACTCAACCCTTGTGGGAGCGGGCTTGCCCGCGATGCAGGCGCTGCGGTCTGCCTGTCGAATCACGGTGATGCCATCGCGAGCAAGCCCGCTCCCACAAGAGCAGCACTCAACCCACAAGGAGCGGGCATGAACCCGATCAACAACAGAAGAGCATTCCTGCGTAACTGCGCGGTGCTGGGCGCGGTCGGTGCTGCAGGTATTCTGCTGCCCGGCTGCGAAAAAAAGGACTCGGGTGCGAGTAAAAGCGCTGCCGTGATCAAGGGCCGCGCTGATCAGATCGTGGACTTCAAATACCCCGACAACCCGTCATTCGACCTGGTCTACGTTGCCGATTCCCTTGGCTATTTCGAAGGCACCCGCGCACGGCCCAAGTACATCGGCCGTATCGCCGCGCCGCAAGTGATCCCGTTGACCGGCACCGGCGAAATCGACTTCGGTGCGCGCATGGTGCCCCTGGTGATTTCAGCCATCGCCAGCGGCCTGGACCTCAAGGTGGTGGCCGCTGGCGGCAAGACCCTGCAGGAAGCCCCGCACATGAAGTACTTCGTGCGCGACGACTCGGGCATCGTCAAGCCCAAGGACCTGGAAGGCAAGACCGTGGGCTTTAACAGCTTTGGCGCCTGTGCTGAATTCGTCACCAAAAAATACCTGCGCGAGCAGGGCGTCAATGTCGACAAGATCAACTGGGTGGTGGTGCCGGACAATCAGGGCGAACAAACCCTGGCCACCGGCAATATCGACGTTGCGATCATTCATCCGCCATCGTCCGGCGGTGCCGAACACAACCCGGCATTGCGCAAGTTGTGGAGTGACTACGATCTGGATGGCGGGTTGGGCGGCATGGCGCCGTACAGTGTGTATGGCAAGTTCAGCCGCGAGAATCCGGAGGCTACCCGCGATGTGGTCAACGCCATCGCGCGTGCGGCCAACTGGGTCAATGCCAACCCCGACGACGCGCGCAAGATCACCTCCGAGCGCATCGGCATGAAGCTTGAGCTGGTGGAGCGCTTTGCCTATATCGACGATCTGGTGGTGACCGAGCCGCCGATTCAGTACTACATCGACATCCTCGAAAACGAAGGCAAGATCAAAAAGGGTTCGATAGCCGTCAAGGACGTCTACACCAACGAATTCAACCCGTTCGCCCGGGGGCATGCCTGATGGCGGAACACAAGATCGTCGCCCGTGACCTGAGCATGGAATTCCAGGCACTCGATGAAACCGGGCATGCAGAGCGGGTGCCGGTACTGGAGGGGTTCGACCTGCAGGTTCGCGAAGGTGAATTCCTGTCCATTCTCGGGCCGTCGGGCTGTGGCAAATCCACCTTTATGAACATCCTCGCCGGGCTTGCCCACAAAACCGGTGGCGACCTGCTGGTGGACGGTAAACCCCTGCAAGGCATCAACCGCAATCAGGGCGTGGTGTTCCAGGGCTATGCCTTGTTGCCCTGGCGCACGGTGCTCGACAACATCGCCGTTGGCCTGGAAATCCGCGGCGTGGGCAAGGCACAGCGGCTGGAAACCGCCCGTGAATACCTGGAGCTGGTGGGGCTCAACGGTTTTGCCTCGCGCTACCCCCACGAGTTGTCGGGTGGCATGCGCCAGCGCGTGGCGATTGCCCGCTCGCTGGCCTACAACCCGGATGTGCTGTTGATGGACGAACCTTTCGCCGCTCTTGACGCGCAAACCCGCGAGACCCTGCAAAGCGAATTGCTGCGCATCTGGGGCACGCACAAAAAAACCATCGTGTTCATCACCCACAGCCTGGACGAGGCAATCTTCCTGTCGGACCGGGTGGCGGTGATGACCCAGCGCCCGGGGCGAATCAAGGAGATTTTCGACATCGACCTGCCGCGTCCACGCCAGCCGGAACTGCGTAACACCCAGGCCTTTGTGCACTACCGCCAGCGCGCCTGGGAAGCGTTGCGTGACGAGGTCGCAGACATCGCCCGTGAGCCGGCAGTGCCGGTGCCGCAGCAGAACTGGCAGAGCATCGCGACCCTGGGCGGTTATCGGATTGGAGTGTAAGCATGGGCTTTAAATTGACTTCACGGCGGGTGATCGACAGCTCGGTGGGCATCGTCCTGTTCCTCGCCCTGTGGGAGGCCTTGCCGCAATTGGGCGTGGTCAATCCCGGCTACTTGAGCCCGCCTTCAGCGGTGCTGGGGGCGGTGCTGGACCTGGCCAGCAGTGGTGACTTGCTTAAGCACTTGCAGGCCAGCCTGCTGCGCTCCTTTGCCGGGCTGCTGCTGGCGATTGCTTGCGGGGTGAGCCTGGGGCTGGTGATGGGCTGGTTTGCGCGGGTTGAAAGTGTGCTCGATCCGTTGCTGCAGTTTTTTCGCCAGACCTCGGCGTTGGCATTGTTCCCGGTGTTTATCCTGTTTTTGGGCATTGGTGAACTGTCGAAAATCGCGATCATTTTCTGGGCGTCGTTCTGGCCGATCCTGTTGAGCACCATCAGCGGCGTGAAGCAGGTCGACGGGCTGCTGATCAACTCGGCGCTGTCGATGGGCGCGAACCGCTGGTTTCTGTTTACCAAAATCGTACTGCCGGCGGCGTCGCCGTCGATCTTTACCGGGATTCGTCTGGCGGGTGCGTATTGCATCACGGCACTGGTGGCCGCCGAGATGATTGGTGCTCATTCCGGGTTGGGTTTTTTGACGCTCAATTCCCAGGAGGTGTTCCAGATCCCCAGCATGTACGCAGGCATTTTGCTGCTGGCGGTGGTGGGTTTGCTGCTCAACTTTTTGCTGGCCTTGCTGGAGCGGCGCTTTACCTACTGGCGCCGGGGCTTGCGCCACGGTGGTTAGGTGGCTGGCGGCAGGGGTGATTGGCGCAGTGGCGCTGGTCGCCTGGCAATGGCCTGCGGCACCGGGCGATATGCCCCGGGGGCCGCTGTTGCAGGCGGCCGAACAGCGCCAGGTGTTGCGTGTGGGCGTACGCAGTTACCCACGCCCGAGCCTGGGGCAAGAGGCGCTGGTGGCCGAGCCGGATGAGCTGGACAGTCAATTGGCTGAGGCCCTGGGGGCCTACCTTGGCCTCAAGGTGCAGTTGCAGGCTTTGCCTCAAAATGCCCCGTTGAGTGACGACCGGGTCGACCTGGTCATCGCCGGCAGTCTGCAACTGCCGGTTGAGGCCGACCGGGTGGCGAGCCTGCGGGATTTGCCGGTGCAGTACCGTGAGGGTGCGTTGCTTGGTTTGCGCAATGCGCCCGTGCGACCTGTGCGTGGGCAAAGTGTATGCGTGGCGGTGGGTAGCCCGTGGGCGCAAACCTTGCAGCAACAGGGTGCCGAGCTGCGCACTTATGTGTCGTCGATTCGTGCGGCGGTGGCGTTTATGGCGGGCGAGTGCAACCTGCTGGCTGAAGAACGCAACAGCTTGCAGGCGCTGGCGCAGGCGCCGGACTGGCGCTTCTATGCGCTGTTGCCGCAGACGTTGAAGGCCAGCAGCGACCTGCGGGTTTACCTGCCGGCAGTCGACAAGCAGAGCCGCGCGCTGATCAATGCGGCACTGCGCGACTGGCAGGCCCGTGGCGGCCAGACCCGTGCGTGGGAGCTGCGCAGCAATGCGTTGCTGGTGGACAGTCTGAAGATCGGCGACGGGCTGGTGTGTCATTGAACGACACCACGCCACGGTGGGAGCGGGCTGCTCGCGATACAAGCGGTGAGGTCTGCCAGGCAAACCGCGTCGATGCCATCGCGAGCAAGCCCGCTCCCACAGGTTTTACTCCGCCACGCCAATGCGCCATTGCGCCGGTGGCGGTGTGCCGTTGACTGCAAAATCCCCCACGATGCGGCTCTTGTAGATGCGCGGGTTGTGCGACGACAGCGTGCGCGCATTACGCCAAAAACGGTCCAGCCCCAGGGGCTTAAGGGTCGCCGATGCACTCAGGGCATCGAACAGGTCGCCACTGGCCTTGATGATCAAGTCCGAGACGATGGTTTGCGACTGCGCCACCTCCAGTTCGGCAATATTCACAGCGTGGCTCAAGGCGTGTTCGTCATCGCTCAAATGGGCTTGATGGGCCCGCTCCAGCGCCTGGAAGTTCTGCGCCGCAATGGCGCCGGCGGCATAGGCTGCGCTGCGCAGGTTGCCCACCACTTGCAGCACTTGCGGGTCGTGGGCCACGCGCGGTGCATTGCCGCTGCTGAAGCTGCGGGTACGCCTGGCCACATGCCCGGCGGTTTCTTCGGCCAGCGCGCGGCCAATCCCGGTTAGGGTCGCCGTGTGCACAGACTGGAAAAACGCCGGTGAATAGCGAAAACGGTTTTCAGCCAGGATCACATTGAGCGGGTCCACCGGCACTTCGCGAAAATGCGCAGTGCCGCTGGCGGTCAATGTCTGCCCGAAGCCATTCCAGTCGTCGATGATTTCCACCCCCGGATCATTGGTGCGTACCGTCACCGACACGCGCTGTTCATCCGGGTTATTGGCGCTGACATCGACCCAGTCGGCATACAGCGCACCGGTGGTGTAGAACTTGCTGCCGCTCAATTGCCAGTGGCCGCCGTGCAGGCTCAGGCGGGTGCCGAACTCAAGCTGTTTGGCATTGCCCACTTCGCCGGACGCCGGGCTGACGGTTTCGCCACGGCCCAGGCGCTCCAGCCACACGCCCTGATATTCAGGGTCGCGACTGTTGAGCAGGTTTTCACCAAAACCGAAGTGCCCGCGCAACGATTGCACCAGGTTGGAGTCGGCCTCGGCCAGTTCGATCAGCAGGTTGAACAGTTCCGGCAGGCTGGCACCGGCACCGCCGTATTCCTTGGGCACACGCAGGGTGGTGAAGCCGGCCTCCTTGAGCCATTGCAACTCCTGGAGCGGCAAGCGCCGTTCCAGTTCGCGTTCCACGGCCCCTTCACGAATCTGCGCGAAGATCGGCCGAAAGCGGGCTGCCAATGCTTCGTATCGCGCCGACGGGACGGCGCCCCAGGCTGAGTCTATTTGCGACATGTCATGCTCCTTGGAGTTGAGCGCTTTACCAGCCAACGGCAAAGCGCAGGCCGGATACAGGTTGAACGACCGGGGCTGGCGCAGCGGCGCCGGGTATCGCCGCCAGCAGGCGACGGGTGTAGGGGTGACGGGGTGAATGCCAGAGGGTGTGCGGGGTGGCTTGCTCGACGATCTGGCCTTGTTCCATGACCAGGATCCGGTCGGCGAAATAGCGCACCACTGACAGGTCGTGGGAGATAAACAGATAGGACAGGCCCAGCTCTTCACGCAGCTCTACCAGCAGGTTGAGGATTTGCGCCTGGGTCGAGACATCCAGCGCCGACACCGGTTCGTCGCAGATCACCAGCCGGGGCTTGAGGATCAGTGCCCGGGCAATGCCGATACGCTGGCGCTGACCACCGGAAAACTGATGGGGCAAGCGCGCCAGGCTGCTGCGCGCCAGCCCCACGGCATCCAGCATCGCCAGGCGGGCCTGCTGGCGCTGGTGCGCATCGGTCTGCCCGTGCAGGCGTTGCACGCGATCGAGAATGGTCTCGACACTGTGGCGCGGGTTGAGCGCGGCGTAGGGGTCTTGAAAGATCATTTGCACCTGACGCCGCCAGGCCAGCAAGTCCTGGCCCGCCAGTGTCGAGATATCACGCCCGGCAAATTCGATACTGCCGCTGCGGGCGGGCAGCAGGCGCAGCAGGGTGCGGCTGAGAGTCGACTTGCCGCAGCCCGATTCGCCAACCAGCCCTACACTCTCGCGTTCCCCCACTTCAAGGTTGATGCGGTTGAGCACGGTGTTGTCGCCGTAGCCCGTGGTCAGGTCGCTGACCTTGAGCAACGCCGGGTTGCCGGCGGGTGCCCGAGGCTTGCGCCCCGGTCCATAGTGGCTGCTGTTGACGCTGTAACGCGTGGCCTGCCCGGGCTGGCGCTCGACGTTGATTTCGGCCAGGCGATTGCTCAGGTAGTGCTGGTCATGTTCGGCCCCCAGTGACGCCTGCAACAGGCCGCGACTGTAAGAGTGTTGCGGGTGTTCTATCAGGGCGCGGGTCGGCTGGCTTTCCAGTGCGTGGCCGTCGTGCATCACGATAACCCGGTCGGCATGCTGGCCAACCACCCCGAGGTCATGGGTGATCAACAGCAGGCCCATGCCCAGCTCGCCGCGCAAGCGCGCCAACAGTTCGAGGATTTGTGCCTGGACGCTGACATCCAGCGCCGTGGTCGGCTCGTCGGCGATCAGCAGGCGCGGCTGGCAGGCAATCGCCATGGCGATCACCACCCGCTGGCGCTGGCCGCCGGACAAGTGCTGCGGGTACTCGTGCAGGTGCGCAGCGGGGCGCGGCAGCTGTACCAGGGCAAACAGTTCTTCGGCACGCTTCCAGGCCTGACGGCGGGTGAGGTCGGTATGCGCGAGCAGGTTTTCGGCGACTTGCTCGCCCAGGGTCAGCACCGGGTTGAGGCTCGACAGCGGGTCCTGGAAAATCATCCCCAGCGCATTGCCCTGCAGTTGGCGCATTTGCCGAGGCGCCATGCTAAGCAGGTCACGGCCCTCGAACAGTACCTGCCCGGCCAGCCGGGCGTTGTCCGGCAGCAGGCCCATCAACGCCAGGGCCGTGGTGGATTTACCGCAGCCGGATTCACCCACCAGCGCCAGTGTCTCGCCGGCTTGCAGGGTGAAACTCAGGTCTTTGACGGCATCGGCATTGTCGTAGCTCACGCGCAAACCGCGTACGTCCAGCAGGCTCATGGGATATACCGTCGCAGGCGAGGGTTGAGGGCGTCGTTGAGACCGTCGCCCAGAAGGTTGAGGGCCAGCACCACGAAGATGATGGCCAGCCCCGGCAGGGCGGTGAGGTACCAGCCGCTGGCGATCTGCTCGCGGCCACTGCCGAGCATGGCGCCCCAACTGGCCTGGTTCGGGTCGCTCATGCCGAGAAAGGCCAGCCCGGCTTCGACCAGGATCGCCTGGGCAATCAGGATCGAGGTGGTGACCACCAGTGGCGCGAGGGCATTGGGCAGGATTTCGCGCAGGATGATCGAGCTGTTGCCAAAGCCCAGGCTGCGCGCGGCAGTCACAAAGTCGGCTTCACGCAGGGTGCGGAATTCGGCCCGCACCAGCCGTGCCACCGTGGGCCATGAGGCGATACCGATTGCCAGCGCGATGACCCCCAGCGTCGGGTTGCCGATGGCGACGATGACGATGACCAGCAAAAACGACGGCACGGTCTGGAACACTTCGCAGATGCGCATCAGCACATCCCCCAACTTGCCGCCGTGGTAGCCGGCCAGGGCGCCGACCACGGTGCCGATCAACACGCTGATCAGGGTGGCGCTGGCGGCAATCAGTAAAGACCCGCGGGCGCCGTGGGCGATCCCGGCCGCCACGTCGCGGCCCAGTGAGTCGCTGCCCAGCAGGTAGCCCGGATCGTCGCCGGGCCACAGCATCGGCATGGCAACCATGTCCAGCGGGTCACCGGGGTAAAGCGTGCCGGCCAGCAGTGCCAGGGTCAGCACCAGGGCCAGCATGGACGCGCCAATCAAGGCCGAGGGGTTGCGCAACAGGGCCGTCCAGACGCTTTCGCTGTAGCCGGTCGGGACGTTTGGCAGTACGGCAGTGGTCATGGGACAGCTCCTTTTCAGTCGGCCTGGATACGCGGGTCAAGCCAGGCTTGCAGCAGGTCGACGGCGATGTTGATCACCACCACCAGCATCGAGGACAGCAGCAGGATGCCCAGCAGCAGGTTGTAATCCCGGGACATCACTGCCTCCAGCGTAAGCCGGCCCAGGCCGGGCCAGCCGAACAGGGTTTCAGTCACGGCAGCGCCGCCGAGCAGGGCGGCGAAATGCAGGCCGGCCAGGGTCGATACCGGCAGCAGGGCATTGCGCAGCACATGCCGCGACACCACCCGCCACGGCGCCAGGCCCTTGGCCCGGGCGGTGCGCACGTAATCCTGGCGCTGCACTTCGAGCATCGCGGCGCGGGTCAGGCGGGCGTACAGGGCGATATAGAACGTGGCCAGCGCCAGCACTGGCAGCACGGCATGTTGCAGGCGGTCGAGCAACCAGGCCGGGCCATGCAGGTCCAGGCCCAGGGTCTGGAAGCCATTGCTGGGCAACCAGCCCAGTTTTACCGAGAACAGCAGCACCGCCATCAGGCCGATCCAGAACCCCGGTGTGGAATACAGCAGCAACACCGCCAGTGATAGCACCCGGTCAGGCCAGCGCCCGACCCAGGTGGCCATGATCGTTCCGGCAGCGATGCCGATGGCCAGCGCCAGCCCCAGTGCGCCGACCATCAGCAGCAGAGTGTTGGGCAGGCGATCAAGCACCAGATGACTGACCGGCAGGTTGAAGCGCGGCGACATACCCAGGTCCAGATGCGCCAGTTGGCCAAGGTAGCGCTGCAACTGGTCCATCAGACTCAAGTCCAGACCGAAATGGCTGCGCCACTGCAGCAGGGTTTCGGCACTGGCGCCGCCAGACTCACCGGCCAGCACATCCACGGCGTCACCGGGGATCAGCCGCAGCAGCAAAAAATTCAGCACCAGGATGCCGACCACGGTGGGGATGGCCTGCCACAGGGTGCGCCGTGACAGGCGCCACATTCTGCGCCGTTCAAGCATGGGCGCCTCCGGTGTCAGCCAGGCTGATATTGGCCAGGCTGCTGTCCAGGCCATTGGCGTCGTCTTCGAAACCGCTGACCCGGGCGTTGTATACCGAGACCTGTTGCTGCATGACCAGGGTGATGGAGGGCACTTCTTCAATCACGATCTTCTGGAACGCCTTGAACAGCTCGCCGCGTTTTTGCTCGTCGGTCTCCACGGCGGCGCTTTCCAGCAGGCGATCGACTTCGGGGTTGTTGTAGTGAGTGCCATTGGAAAAGGGCACGCCCTTGCGATAATTCTTCGACCAGAACAGGCGCTGCACGCCCACTGTGGGGTCATACAGGGTGTCCATGCCGACCACGGCAAAATCAAAGTCACGGTCGGTGTAGATACGTTTGATATAGGTGGGGAAATCCTGGGCGCGCAGTTTTACTTCAATGCCAATGCGTGCCAGGGCGCTGCGCACATAGGTGGCGGTGCGGCTGTAGCTGTCACCATAGGGCAGCGGGTCGAGGGTCAGGCTGAAGCGCCAGTTGCCGTTCTTTACCAGCCCGGCTTTGTCCAGCAATGCATTGGCTGCGTCGGTATCGAAGGGGTACGGGTTGGGGCCCTCGTAGACGTAGTGGGCGAAACTTTTCGGGATCGGCGAGTAGCTGGTTTCGGCATAGCCGTAGTACACCACCTTGCGGATCACTTCGCGGTCCAGGGCATGGGCAATCGCTTGGCGCACTTCCAGGCGCGACAGCAGCGGATGGTCGAGGTTGAACTCGAGCATGGTCGGGGTGATGGTGTAGCGATAGCCGCGGGTGGTGGCCTTCAGTCGACCGGATTTGGTCAGGCGCTCCAGTTCGCTGAGCGGCACCGGGCTTTGCCCGCCAGCATCCAGCGTACCGTTCTCGAAGGCTGCCAGCCGTGCTGCGCCATCGGGAATGACTTTGAGGATCAGGGTGTCGACCACGGTGGCCGTCGGGTCCCAGTACTGCGGGTTGCGTTCGTATTCGATAAAGCTGCCGCGTTCCCAGCGCTTGAAGCGAAACGGCCCGGTGCCCACCGGGGCGTTGTTGTGCAGGTTGCTCAGCGGGTCGCCCGCAGCGTACAGATGTTTGGGCAGGATCGGTGTTTCGCCGCCGGCAAAGCCGCGAATCAGGTAGGGCGCCGGTTTGCTCAGGTAGACGATGGCGGTGTGGTCGTCGGGGGTGTCGACCCGTTCCAGGTTGGCAAAGGTGCTGGAGCCCCGGGGGTGAAAGCGTTTGATCAGGTCCAGGGAGAAGGCCACATCCGCCGAGGTGAACGGCTCGCCGTCATGCCACTTGACCCCTTCGCGCAAGGTGAAGCGATAGCTCAGACCATCGGGCGCGGCCTCCCAGGCGGTGGCCAGTGCGGGGCGGGCGTTGAGGGCTTCATCATAAGTGAGCAACCCCTCCAGCACCTTGCTGCTGGCGGTGACGCTGGTACCGGCGGTGGTGTTGAACGAACTCAGGGACGGCGGCTCGGGGTTGATCAGCAGGTTGAATACCCGCCGCCCGCTGACGGCTTCACCCGTTGCGTCGGCCAGGGCCGTAGGCAGGAACGGAATGCTGGCGCCGAGCGCGGACAGGGCAGACAGGCCAGCAACGAATTGACGACGGGTAAAGGGCATGGCGGTCATCCTGGGGGTGGGTTAGCGGCGCAGGCCGGCCTGGCGCAACAGGGGCAATACACGCTCGCCAAACTGTTCAAGATCGGGGGCAAAGTCGAAGAAGCTCAGTTGCAGGCCGTCGATACCGGCCTCCTTGAGACGGATGATGTCGCGCACCACGGTCTCGGGGCTGCCCACCAGCTGGATATTGCCGCCCACATAACGCTCGGCCGGCTGGTGGCCGCGCCAGGCATGGGCATCGCTGGCTTCACGGGCATGGCCCTCCAGCGCACCGGGGTCGCCTGCGGCGGTGATCGCGGCGTGGACTTCCCAGGCTTCGGCATCGCTGTCCCGGCAAATCACCAGCGGGTTGATCAGGGTGCGCACCTGGCGGCCATAGCCGTGGGCGGCGTGTTTGATCCGTTGCAAATGCTCGGGCAGTTTCTGCAGCGCGTTTTCGATCTCGGCACTGCCGGGGCTGGTGGTAAACACGATGTCGGAGTGGCGGGCGGCGAAGTCGATGCCTGCGGGTGAGCCGGTGGCGTTGACCAGCACCGGGCGGCCAAACGACGGTTTGACGCTGACATAGGCCTCTTCGAGCTTGTAATGATCGCCGCTGAAATCAAGGTTGTCCGGGCTGTGCCACAGTTCCTGCACCACACGGATAAATTCGTCGGCCTGGCGGTAGCGCTGGTCGTGCTCGATGGGCGCCTGGCCGAAGCGCCGGTGTTCGCGGTGACGATGCCCGGTCACCAGGTTCAGCCCCCAGCGGCCCTTGCTGATGTGATCCAGGGTGGCGCCGAACTTGGCCAGGTGCAGCGGGTGCCAGGGGCCGTAGAGCACATGCAGGGTGGAGATCAGCAAAATCCGCTCGGTCACCGACGCCAGCGCTGCCTGGGTGATAAATGCATCCAGCGACTCGTCGTGGTAACGGATATCGCCCCCATAGCCGCCCTTGCCCAACCATTCAGCGAGGGCAAACACCAGGTCGAAGCCCAGCGCTTCAGCGCGCAGGGTCAGCTGGCGGTTGTAGTCGAAGGTCCAGGTGGTGCTGCGTGGCAATGCCGAAGGGCTCCAGCCGCCGGACTGCACCGGCAGGAACAGGCCCAGAAACAACGGTTGCTCAAAGGCACGGGACAGCGGGCTTTCAGGAAAATCCAGAGGGGAGGGCTGACGTGACAAGGCGAAGGCTCCAGGCAGGGGATAGGGAAACGCGGGCTACTCCTGCACTTGCGCAGGGCTGGTCAGCAGATAGGCGACAGCTTCGCTGTTGTGCGGGTTGCGATAGCGGTGGGGCAGTTCGGCGCGAAACAGGATCGAGTCACCGGCGTGCAAGACAACCTGTTCGTCATTGATGTTCACCTCCAGGGTGCCCTCGGCAACCACCAGGTTAAGTTGCACACCGTGCGAGCTGCCGGGCACCTGCTCCTCGGCCTGTGGCCCCAGGCGCAGTTCGTTGAACGTCACCCCGCCAGCGGCGGGTTCAGCGGGCAGGGCGCGGCGGACAACAATGCCAGCGCCGTCGGGGTCGAGAAATTCGGCAATGGACACGCTCAGGGCTGTGGCGACTTTGCTCAACACCTTGACCGAGGGGAAGCTGCGGCCCGCTTCGATCTGCGCAATCATCGCCCGGCGCACACCGCTGGCATGGGCCAGGGCTTCGAGGGTCAACTGGCGTTTGTCGCGCAAGCGCTGCAGGTTGTGGCTGATACGTTGGGCGATGGGGTCGTCGCCCTGATGATCACGCTCGGGCAGGCTGAAGGGAACACTGCCGCTGCTGTCGAGAAAACCGGTAGGGATATTCATGGGCGTGAACCTGCAACGCAGGGGGTTGCAGATGAATAGTCAGGGCCATAGGGTCGACGGCTCATGATGATTCCTTTTCATGCGGTCCGAAAAGTCATGAGATTACCGAGGGTTTTTTAGATCCATAAATAATTAATTCCGACGTTTAAAGGCCTGTTTTGAATAAGCGAAAGCCTGACAAAACCGCTCTATGGTTATGCCCCGTTGGGCGTTGACCGCCAGAACAGGGCTGACTACTGTTTGCGCCACTTGATTTCACGATCACCACGCAGGGAGTCAGCATGAGCGACATTCAATACCGCAACCTGGGCCGCAACGGCGTGAAGGTTTCGCCCATTACCCTGGGCACCATGATGTTCGGCGGGCAGACCCCGGACGACGTGGCCCGGCGTATTACCGACCGTGCGTTCGAGCAGGGCATCAACTCCATCGATACTGCCAATGGCTACAACGGCGGTGCTTCGGAAGAAGTGGTGGGGCGTTTGATTGGTGATCGTCGTCAGCACTGGGTGCTGGCTACCAAGTTCGTCAATCCCAACCCGGGCGGCAGCGGGCCGAACAACAGCGGCGCCTCGCGCCAGAACGTGATTGCCTCGGTGGACGCCAGCCTCAAGCGCCTGAACACCGACTATATCGACCTGTTCTACCTGCACCGCGAAGACCACGACACCCCAGTGGATGAAACCCTGCGCGCGCTGGATGACGTGATCCGTGCGGGCAAGATCCGTGGCTACGGGCTGTCCAACCACCGTGGCTGGAAACTTGCCGAATTCAGCCGCAGCGCCGACCTGCTGGGCATCCAGCGTCCGAGCGTGAGCCAGCCGCTGTACAACCTGGCCAACCGTCAGATTGAAGTCGAGCACTTGCCGGCGGCGGAGCATTACGGGATTGGCGTGATCTCTTACAGCCCGCTGGCGCGCGGCGTGCTCACCGGCAAATATGACCCCAACCAGGCCCCAGGCCAGGACACCCGCGCCGGGCGCAACGACCCGCGCTTGCAGCAGACGGAATGGCGTCCCGAGTCCCTCAACCTGGCCCAGCGCATTCGTGACTATGCCCAGGGGCAAGGCATTACCGCAGGCCAGTTTGCGTTGGCCTGGGTGCTGAACAACCAACTGATCACCTCGGCGATTGCCGGGCCGCGCACCGAGCAGCAGTGGGAAGACTATGTACCGGCGTTGAACTACCGGTTCACCGCGCAGGACGAAGCCTTTATCAATGATCTGGTGGTCACGGGGCACTCATCGACGCCGGGCTATAACGACCCGAGTCATCCGTTTTTTGGGCGCCAGTCGCGGGTGTAAGTCCGGTTTCGTGGGTGCTTTTTTGCTCGCCATTAATTGAACAATATCCAGCCTGAATAAATCGCTCCGCCTACAGCCACCAGCAGCAGGGTGAAGCTGGAGGCCCGGGCGATTTTTCTTTGGTACTTGAGTGCAAAGGCGTGGCGCATCAAGAAGATATAGGCCGTCAAAATCGACAGATCGATCACGATCCAGACCAGGGCCAGAAGGGCGATACTGCCCTTGAAGGATGAGGTCACGTTGATGAACTGCGGGAAAAACGACACGAAAAACAGAATGTCCTTGGGGTTGGAAATACCCACCAGAAACCCGGTTATCAGTCCGCTGCTGCGGGTTTTGGCGGGGGCTGCCTGCGCCGGGGCTGCCGCGGATGAATGCATCAGGCCGTGCAGGGCGATATGGCCGATAAACACACAGCCCGCGAGGCTGATCCAGTTAAGCAGCGTGGCGCTGACCGCCAGGGTGCCGCTCAGTATCAACGCGGCCACCATCACCAGCACCAGAGATGCCCAGTTAGTGCCCAGCGCCGTCAGCAAGGCTCGTCTGGGCCCGGCCACCAGGCTGGTATTGACCACCAGGGCGACCACAGGGCCGGGCGTGATGATCAGCATAAAGACACTAAGCGCATAAACGAGCAGCAAGGACAGTTGCATGGAGGGATTAACTCATGGGTCGAGCATGTTTGTTTCGAGCATGGGCAGGCATGCCCGCCTTGATATGCGGGCATCTTGGCGGGGTGGTAGGTGATTTCAAAACGGATAAAGCTAGGGTCTGATATGAGTATTAATCATGAAATCCCACAAGGGCACCTGCAAGCGGCTTCGCAGTCCTGTGGGAGCGGGCTTGCTCGCGATGGTATCGCCCTGTTTTTCCTGACTGACCGCGTTGTTTGCATCGCAGGCAAGCCAGCTCCCACAAGGGCACCTGCAAGCGGCTTCGCAGTCCTGTGGGAGCGGGCTTGCTCGCGAGGGTATCGCCCTGTTTTTCCTGACTGACCGCGTTGTTCGCATCGCAGGCAAACCAGCTCCCACAAGGGCACCTGCAAGCGGCTTCGCAGTCCTGTGGGAGCGGGCTTGCTCGCGAAGATATCGCCCTGTTTTTCCTGACTGACCGCGTTGTTTGCATCGCAGGCAAGCCAGCTCCCACAAGGGCACCTGCAAGCGGCTTCGCCGTTCTGTGGGAGCGGGCTTGCTCGCGATGGTATCGCCCTGTTTTTCCTGACTGACCGCGTTGTTTGCATCGCAGGCAAGCCAGCTCCCACAAGGGCACCTGCAAGCGGCTTCGCAGTCCTGTGGGAGCGGGCTTGCTCGCGAGGGTATCGCCCTGTTTTTCCTGACTGACCGCGTCGTTTGCATCGCAGGCAAGCCAGCTCCCACAAGGGCACCTGCAAGCGGCTTCGCAGTCCTGTGGGAGCGGGCTTGCTCGCGAGGGTATCGCCCTGTTTTTCCTGACTGACCGCGTTGTTTGCATCGCAGGCAATCCAGCTCCCACAAGGGCACCTGCAAGCGGCTGTGCAGTCCTGTGGGAGCGGGCTTGCTCGCGAAGGTATCGCCCTGTTTTTCCTGACTGACCACGTTGACTGCATCGCAGGCAAGCCAGCTCCCACAAGGGCACCTGCAAGCGGCTTCGCAGTCCTGTGGGAGCGGGCTTGCTCGCGAGGGTATCGCCCTGTTTTTCCTGACTGACCGCGTTGTTCGCATCGCAGGCAAGCCAGCTCCCACAAGGGCACCTGCAAGCGGCTGCGCAGTCCTGTGGGCGCGGGCTTGCTCGCGAGGGTATCGCCCTGTTTTTCCTGAGTGACCGCGTTGTTTGCATCGCAGGCAAGCCAGCTCCCACAAGGGCACCTGCAAGCGGCTGCGCAGTCCTGTGGGAGCGGGCTTGCTCGCGAGGGTATCGCCCTGTTTTTTCTGAGTGACCGCGTCGTTCGCATCGCAGGCAAACCAGCCCCCCACAGGTTATGCAGTGATCACAAAACCTGCTGGGCGGATCAGAAATTGGCCGGTGTATTCGCGCTGATAATCTCGGCTTCATCCGCACCGATATTGCGAAAGCGATGGGGCTGGGTGGTAGGAAAGTAATAACCGTCCCCGGCATTCAAAATGCTGATCTGCCCGTCCACGGTCAGTTCAATCGTACCCCGGACCACCAGCCCGCACTCTTCACCTTCGGTATGCACGATAGGCTCTTCCCCCGAGCTGGCCCCCGGCGCGTATTGCTCGCGCAGCAAGCGCATCTGACGGCCCGGCACCGAGGCGCCGATCAGCAGCAACCGCAGGCCATCTCGCCCCAGATCCGGCTGTTCATTGGCGCGGAAGACGTATTGGTGTTCGCGGGGCGGCTGGTTGAACGTGAAGAAATCCGCCAGGGACATGGGGATGCCTTCCAGCAGTTTTTTGAGGGAACTGACTGAAGGGCTGACGCGATTCTGCTCGATAAGGGAGATGGTGGAATTGGTCACACCAGTACGCCGGGCCAGCTCGCGCTGGGACAGTTTATAGCTTTCGCGTATGAGTTTGAGTCGTGATCCCGTGTCCATGACAGCCTTGTATGAGTACTACTTAAGGTGATGGGGGGCATGCCGAAAAATCGTACCGTACCCCTGTTCCGCAATCGTGAAAGGCGGCTATTAAATCACGTTTGCGGGTGTTGCTCAGCAGGCTCGCAAACCGCTCTGTACTCGTGTGAAGGCAAGCGCTCTGGCCCGGCTTTTTTAGTCCGGGCGAGGGTGGGGATGGCCAGCTTTCAATTCAACTATTTTGGGAAATACCGGCTGGGCGCTTCGCCCAGTACCCGGCGAAAAGCACTGGTAAAAGCACTCGGGCTGCTGTAGCCCAGGTCCGTCGCCACCCGTGTGATGGCCTCGCCGTGCCCCAGGCGCACCACCGCAGCCAACAGGCAGGCTTGCTGGCGCCATTCGACGAAACTGATGCCGGTTTGCTGGCGAAACAGGCGGGTGAAGGTTCGACGACTCTTGCCAACCTGGCGGGCCATGTCATCAATCCCGATATCCAGTGACGGCTGCTCCAGCAGCGCGCGACAGGCACGCGCCAGCCTTGGCTCTGCCGGTAACGGCGCATTGAGCGAAAGGGCTGGCATGGCGGCTATTTCATGGAGCAGCAAATTCATCAGCAGCCCCTCTCTGCGGGTTTCGTCATAGAGCGCCGGAATATCCGTGGCCTGGATCAGCAACTGGTGCAGCAGGGGCGATATGCCGAACACCTGACACTGTGCAGGCAGGCCAAGCCGGTCAGAAGCGGGCCCGCGAATATAGGTGTTCAGCAGGGTGACCGGGCCGTTCATGCTCATCTCGTGGGGCACCCCTGCCGGTACCCAGATGGCCCGTTGCGGCGGTACCACCCAGTTGCCCTGGTCGGTATACACCGTGATCACACCGCAGGCGGCATAGGCAAACTGCCCGCGGTTATGCCTGTGCAGGGCAAAGTGCTGCCCGTCGGCATAGTCAATGGCCGTGACGACAGCGTCGCGGGGGATATTTTCGCAGGTGTCGGGATCAATTTTTCGCATGGCCCGAATTTAATGATCTATGACCTGATAGTGCAAGCGGGCCGATGCTGCACGTGTGCATAGTGGCACTTTGGTTGGTGCATGACGCCGCCCGCCTTGCCACTGGAAGTACAACCCTATGCAAAAGAAACATCTGATCCTTGCCGTGCTGGTGACGGCCGTTTGGGGGCTTAACTTTCCCGTCACCAAACTGGGGCTGGCAGCTATTGATCCGCTGTTGCTCACGGCATTGCGTTTTACCCTGGCGGCTTTGCCGTGGGTGTTTTTTGTCAAACGCCCGCCGATTGCCATCAAGTGGCTGGCCGCTTATGGCCTGATTTTTGGTGTGGCCATGTGGGCGCTGATCAACCTGGGTATCGAATGGGGCGTGCCGCCAGGAACCGCCGCGTTACTGATCCAGTTCAGCGCTTTTTTCACCATGGGCTGGGGGGTGTTGCTGTTTCGCGAGCGTCTGAGCTTCGGCCAGATCCTGGGGATGGGGCTGGCGCTGTTGGGGCTGATCAGCATTATTGCTGCCAGCCCCGGCCGGGGCACGACCTTGGGCTACGGCTTGTTGCTGATCAGTGCGATTAGCTGGAGTGTCGGCAACGTCATTATCAAACAGTCGAAAGTCCGGGAGATGTTCGCCTTTGTGGTGTGGGCCAGTTTGTTTGCGCCGCTGCCGCTGTTGGCGCTTACCTGGCTTGCCCACGGATCTGCGCCTTTTACCTCTTTAGTCAGCCGCTTTGAGTGGGTGGCGTTGTTTTCCCTGTTGTTCCAGGTCTACGCGGCGACGCACTTCTGTTATTGGGGCTGGAACCTGTTGCTGCGCGAGTACCCGGTGTCGAGGGTCGCGCCGCTGTCGTTGTTGATTCCGGTATTTGGCGTCGCGGGCTCAATGCTGATACTGGGGCACAGGGTGGGGGCCTCTGAAGGCGTTTCGATTGCGCTGATTCTTTCGTCGCTGGTGGTGGGGTTGCTCAAGTGGCCGCGGGGTTTGCGCCTGCTGCCTCGGCAGTAGGCCCGATCCTGTGCGTGGCAGTCTCGGGCCTGCCCAGGGTGACTCAGCTGGGGTGCAGTTCGGAAAGTTCGATCAAGTTAAAATCCGGGTCGCGCAGGTAAACCGAACGAATCTTGCCTGTTGCACCGGTCCGCAGCACCGGCCCTAGAATGATCGGCCAGTCCTCTGTTTGCAGGTGAGCAATAACCTGGTCCAGGCTTATGCTGGTAATAAAACACAGGTCGAGCGCCCCGGAGACGGGCAGGTGCGCCTTGGGTTCGAACTCATGCCCGCGAACATGAATGTTGATCTTCTGGTTGCCAAAATGAAGCGCCATCCGGCCTTCGCCAAACGCTTCGAAGTGCATGCCGAGGACGCGGATATAGAAGTCTTTGCAGGCTTGCAGATCAACGGTGGTGAGTACCAGGTGATCGAGATGGTGAATCATGGGTTTCCTCCAAAAAACGGCTGGTTCAAGGCTTACAGGCGTTGCGCGATTAAACGTAAAGCCGGGTGTTGACGACAATGCTGTTCACTTAAGAACAACGTAGTTCAAGTGTGGGAGCGGGCTTGCTCCCACAGAGGTAGAAATAGCTTAAGTGAACAACATTGGGGTGTTGATGAGGGGTTAAGCCCCGGTTTCCTGGCTCACCACGCACAAACGCTTCGATACTCGGGGAGGGGGCCATGCTCAGGACTCGTCTGGACCAAAACGCGTTTAATGATGATGAACCATCGCTTTTAGTGATGTTTTTTTAGCCATGTTCCCGCTTGAGCCTTCGCGGTCGGGGTGCAACAGGCTGCCAGTGAGCAAGTTGTGCACGGTTCGTGAGGCAACGGGGTTATGGTGAATTAATGGCTTTGTGCTAGCATCGCCGCGCGTAGCCGGACTCTCGGCTCGCCCAGGAATCCGGTTAAGGAAGACACACGTTGAAACCCATCAAAGCGCTGCGAGCACAGGCCCATCGGCTTGCTCGCGGTTTGATGCTTGTCCTGCTGTGCAGCGCGTTCGGGGTGCAGGCTGACCAGGTGATCGGTCGCTTCAACTCGGTGGCGGGGCCTTTCAGTCACATGGAAACCCCGGCAGGCAAAGCCTACTTGAACCTGCATGAGCGCAAGGTGCAGGTGCAACTGCCCGACGACTGGCGTGAAAGCACCGTTGAAACCACGATGGAGCTGGACGGCGACACGGCGGTGGTCATGAGCTACAGCACTGCCCAGTGCGAGTCGCAGACTGCTCTGGTGGTGATCTCCGGGAACACCGCCTGGGGCCCTTACCGACTGGGGGGCTGTGGCGACGTACTGGCTTTCCAGCGCAGTGAAGACGGCAAGAGTTTCGTCGCCATGCAAATGAAAGGTCGAAGCTCTGAAGCCTGGACCTATTCCTCCAAGGACAAGAATTTCCGTGGGCCGATGAAAGTCGACCTGCCGGGGTTGCTGCATGCCCTGTCCAAGGCCCGGCCGGCGGTTGCCGATACACCGGCGGCCAAACCGGCCCCGCCGCGCACCGTGCCTTCTGCACCGCCACCGACCAATCCGCTGGCGAGCGAGCCAGCCCAGGCACCCAAGTCTGGTGCCAAGGCGTCGATCCCTTCTGCGCTGCCGCAGCCGGTCGCCAATGCGGTCGTCGAACATGCCCAGGCCACTACGCCGCCCAGGCGCCGAGTGGAGATCAACCTGATCTCCAGGGTGGAGACCCGGTCGTGACCAGCCTGACACCGTTCCAGCGATTGGCTTCCCGTGCGCAGCGCCACACGCCGGTCAGGGCGTTGATGCACTGGCTGCGCCAGGACAAACAGCCCCTGCCACGGCGCCAGGAGTGGCTGCTGGCCCTGGTGATGCTGACCCTGACACTGCTGTACCTGATGGTTGAAATGGGATTCAACGCCCGCTTGCTCGACGTGGTCGGTGGCCTGGCCAGCCACCACCAGGTGGAGTCCATCGAATTCTACGGGCGCTTGATCGCCGGTACGGCGGTGGCCCTGCTGGGGTTGGGCATGGTGCTGAAGAAGAGTTTGCGCCTGGGCTGGAGCCGTCTGCGCACGACAATCTGGGCGGCCCTGGTGATCGTCGGTTGCATCGGTACCACCTACTTTGCGCAATTGGCGCTGGTCAATCACCTGGTGGATCGCTCGACGCCCGATGAGCGGGCGCGCGCGGCCCTGGGTGTGCCGATGACCTACTTGATGATGCACCACGACTTCAAACTGACCGGCCTGAACCTCACACCCGAGGATCTGCAGCGCCCCGAAGGCAAGACCTTGCTGGCGACGTTTCCGATCATGCTGCTGTCGGCAGATCACCTGACCGAGAGCATCAAGCAGCAGGCGCAGCCGTTCTTCGAGTTGTTCGCCGAAACCGTGCGCGGCGATGCCGACGTCAGCTATCGCCACTACCAGGATTCCCTCGCCGAACTGAATGAAAGCTATCGCCAGTACCAGCAAGGCAGCAGTCGTTACCTGGAGGCGATCAGCGCGGCCTCCATTGCCCGGCACCAGCAACAGGCCTGGAGCGACTATGTGCAGACCCTCAAGCAACGCAATCGCCGCCTGACCCCCAACAACGTGCCCCGGCGCCATGCCCACACGGTACGCCAATCGCTGCGCGAGAAGGGCATCAACGTGGCCGACGACTGGCGGCCCAATGACCGCGCCGGTTTCAATCAGGCCGTGGCCCGGCGTGTGCAACTGCAGGCCCGCAGTACCTATGCCGCCGGCCTGGTCTCGGTCGACCGATGGATCGACCCGGGCTTGCCGCGCCCACAGTTCTTTGCGCAATTGCCGATCCAGAACAAGTGGCGCGACGCCTTGCACTTGCCGTACTTGATCACCTTGCAACCCGACCTGTCGCCCGGCGGTTTCGAGCAAACCGTGTACCGGCCGACCATCAGCTACGATGCCAAACAATTGATCGAAGACCGCTTGGTCGACCCGCAGAACTACCGCGACAGAGGCGAAAAGGCGCAGATCGGTCGTGACAGCTACCGGGCGCTGATTGTGCCGATGATCGCCCTGTTGTTTTCCCTGCTCGGTGCCTTCACCCACATCTTCAAGTGCCTGGGTTTTTTCACCCGCACGCTGTGCTATGTCCCGCCGAGGCTTTATATGCTCGCCTTCGCGGGCTATGCGCTGGTGGTGTTGACGGTGCCGATGTACTGGACCAACAAAGTGACCGAGCAGCCGCTGTTTCTCGACCTCAAACAGCAGAACGGCTCTGCGCTTGGGCCGATGGGCTGGATCATTGCCCATAGCGTGCAGTGGACGGCGCAGGTCCAGCCGGTGTTTTACCCGCTTAACGAACGGGTGCGCCAGCAACTGCTCGGGGGCCTGACCTACGGTTATCAGCCCCAATGAATGTTTATCTTCAATCCCGAAAGGAGTCGCCCTTGTCGCGCGCACGTGCTGTATCGACCGTATTGCTTGCCTGCACCGGTTTGTTGTTGAGTGGATGCCAGAACTCGCCCTTGGGCAGCACGGCGGTTGGCGGCGTGCTCGGTTGCATTGGCGGTGCGGCGATTGCGGCGGGGACCGGCGGCCACCCGGGCACGGGTTGCGCCATTGGCGCGGCCCTGGGAGCGCCGACGGGCTACTACGTGGGCCGTCAGAAAGACCTGGAAAGCGCCCGTCAGGCCAAAGCCGCCATCGAGCGCCAGTCGGGTGACGTCGCGGTGGTCCAACTGAAGACCCGCCAGGAAGCGGTGCCGGCAGACAAGCGCAATGACGTGGGCGCAGCGAGTGTTGAAAGCGTGGACTCGATGCAAGTCAACGTGCCGCAGACCCTGGTGAAAAAGCGAGACCAGCGCCTCAAACAGCCGCTGTCACAAGTGGGCAACTACGTGTCCAGCGCCAGCAGCAAGGCCAACATTGTCGTCACCACCCGCAGCAAGAGCGACTTCAACTACATCGTCACCAACATCAAGAAGGGTTATACCGGCAAGGTCTCGCCAGACAAGGTGACCTACGAATACCGCGAATTGACGCGTGGCACCCAATCGGCGATCCAGGTGATGCCAAGCGCCCAGGCGTAAGGTTTCAGACAAAGGGTGGCAAGGACGCATCGCCAGAAACAAGAAAGCCCGCACGGGGCGCAATGTTGTTCACTTAAGAGCCACGCAGTTCAAGTGTGGGAGCGGGCTTGCTCGCGATGGTCTTCAGAGCATCGCATTTACTCAGTAAATACGCGTCTTCGTTCACGACCATCGCGAGCATGCCCGCTCCCACAGAGGCAGAAATCGCTTAAGTGAACAACATTGCGCACGGGGCGGGCTTCTTGGGTGTTTCGCAGACTGTCTGGGATGGGGCTGGAGAGCTGTTTGGTGCCGGGGACGTTTGAACCGACCTTTAATGACCCCGTAATCATTGGGCTTTTCTTGGTTGTGTGACTCAAGGCATACACATAGGCATACACGCTGCGAGTTGCTGTGCCGTGTCAGGCAAGAAAAATGACCAGTGGTGAGTATTTGTGAGGCCGTAACCTTAATCACTGCACCTGATCGTTACGCGTAACGCTGGCGGTTGGAATCCTCGAAGAGCATCTGAACCGCCGTCCATATTTTTTCGCCGTCCCTGCGCATTTTGTTACCTGTGCTGTTACCCAGCTTGTTACCCAGTGCAAGCAAAAAGGTCTGAATTGGGTAACTGCTCGGGTAACAGAAATGACGCGGCATCAAGAAGGTGGCGCCGCCCGGAGAGTAAGGCGGGCCGGAGCATTGCGCTATTTTTGGTGCTCTGCTGGAACCGGCGATTAGAGCCCGGATTTTTTTGTTACCCAATTTTCAAAACTTATAGCTAGGGTTGCAGCGCGGCGCGCAATGCCCACGTTGCATAAAGGCCCAGGAGGGACCCAAGCAAGGGGGGGGCACTCGTATTGGCAGCGCCGACCGAAGCCATCGCTAGGACCGGCGCTGCACGAGTGTCGCCCCGTTTACGCTAGGGTGGTCCTCAGCCCAGCCTCCCTCAGCTCATCGGCGAGCGCCTTAGTCTCGATATTGCCCAGGGTGCCATCACGCAGCCACGGCACCGGCGCGTCGAGTATCTCAATGCCGGACGTGCTACGTCGGACCTTGTAGCTGTTCGGAATGGCAAAGTCCGCGATACGGATGCGCTTGATCATTCCGCTCGCCAGGTACTCGCCAGCACCAAGCGCATGCAGCGCACGGTCAGCCGCGAGCGCATCGGCCAGTGGCGCGCCGATATCGACCAGTACCTGGATGTAGCGGTTGATCGCATCGTGGCGCAGTTCCTTTAGCCACTCGACAGTCAGAGCGTGTCGCTCTTGCGTGAGCTGTTTGACCTCCGCCACGACGCCACCCCGCTTCTCGATGAGCAGGCCAATGGCGATGGTGGCCGCCTGGCCGTCCTCGATAGCTTGCCGACTGGCGCGCTCCAGCTCTTGCTCGCGAGTGTTCAGGTCAGCGACATCCGCCGTGGTGTTGCTCACGAATGCCATGGCCTTGCGCTCTGCACGCTCGCGGCTCAACTCGCCCAGTTGGGTTGCGATGGTGGCGGCTACCTGTGAGGCGGCCTCGGCACGCTGAATGTCGCTGTTGATCTGCTCGATACGGGCAGCGCCTTCGGAAATGGCTTTACTAAGCTCGCTGATCTTCTCGGGTACTTTCATGGTTTGACCTCCTGGGTCGGTTTTTGGTGTGCAATTTGTGCAGTGGTGTGGTCGTTGGTTATTCGTCATTTGCCCGGTCTTCGCCGATTAACCTCCTCCCTTGGGATGGATGGGTGGAATCGCTGGAGGCCAAGCCGTTGGCGGCCTGCATGGGTGGTTCCTCTCCCACGTGTCCCGGATATGTCTCGCCGTGCAAGGCCATGAAGCCGTGCCCATCAAGGTGCTGATGCCAGGTCTCCAAGGCTTTACGTTTCATGCCCTCGGCGGTGGTGTGGATGTAGGTCGCATCGAGGTCTTTCATGGCATGGTTCAACAACATTTCACCCACCATGTAATCGACGCCCAGATCAGCCCAGGCGGTGCGGGCCACCTTGCGCAGGTCGTGGCTCGACCATTCGCCCTTGGTCATCCCCTTGAACAAGGTGCTGGCCGTGGAGGCGCTAATGGCCCCACCAGCGCGCCCAGGGAATAGGAACGGCCCCTGATACCCACTGGCCTGTTGAGTGGCCCGGTAACGCTCGATCAGCACACAGGCTTGCTCAGTCAGCGGCAGCGTGTGTTCGGTTTTGGTCTTGGTGTCCGGTGCCGGGATGAACCATTGGCGTGTGGTCAGGTTGAGGTTCTTCCAGCGGGCCTGCCGGGTTTCGCCCAGGCGAGTGCCGTGACAGAGCATCATCAGCGCCAGCATCGATTCCAGCGGCGCACGCTCGATCCGTTCGGCCAGGTCGTGCAGCAGCGCTGGCAGGTCATCACCACGCAACCGGGCAGGCTTGGGCTTGATCCGGGTTTGCACAAAGTCGGTGTACTTGAGGTCAGCCACGGGGTTGATACCCAGCAGTGCCAGGCGAGTGGCTTGCCGGAACGCCACCGCCAGCACGCCGTAGACCGAACGCACGAACGACAGCGCGAAACGCTCCTGCATCGGCCACATCAGCAGGCGGTCAAGGCTGGCCCGGTCGAGGCTGGCCAGCTCCAGCGCTTGTAGCCGTGGCACCAGGTGGCAACGTAACGCGGACTGGGCGCTGGCCTTGCGCTTGGCGGACAAGCCACGGTCACGGCTCATGCGGTCGGCGTACCAGGTCAGCACATCACCCACCGTGGTCCAACTGGTGGTGGTCGAGGTGGCGTCCGGGTCAATAGAGCGTCGGGCGAGGATGGCAGGCAAAGTGGTCTGCATCAGCTTGGCATTGATGCCGGGATAGTTTCCGGCCTTGCCCCACTTGCCGCGCACCACGACGTGCCAGGCGCCCTTGGTGCGGTCGATGGTTGAATAGCGGAAACGCAACTCGGGATAGCGGTGATCGCGCAACTGGCGCACAGGGCCAGCGGCGTGCTTGCGTATCTCTGTATCGGTGATGTTGACGTGCAGCGTGTTCATGATTCCAGTCTCTGAGGTGCGTCCGCCATTGGCGGGAGTTAATGCGCTCAAATCTGAGCCCATCTCTGCTAACGATCCGGTAACGGTGCGAGCGTTAGTGGTCTTCCACCAATGGTGGGAACCTAGGCAAGGTCAGCGTCCGGCCAGCGCCACAGGACTGCATTCAGGGCTTCCGCTCGAGTCATGGGCTCCCCAATCATCGTGCAGAGCGGTTTGGCGTCTCGCATGACCTGCCAATGACAGCGGCGTTCGATACCGTCATTCGAGGCAAGCTCTGCGATCAGCTCCAGCCGGTGGTTTTTGATGTAGATGCGTACACGGTCGTTGAGCTTGCTTGCGGGTGAAACCCGGACACGCTTTCCGCTCAATTTCGCCGCAAACCCGAGATTTAGCAGGTAGGCGAGGGCGGCCATCAGACCTCCTCCGAATCGTCATCGGTGAAGTTCTGCGGAGGTGCCTGACTGATTAAGTTGTTCCAGTCGTGCCCTTTTTCTCCAGTCGGGCCCATGTCCAAGGGTGGGCACAACTGGCCGTCAGAGGGCTCGACTGGAGGGAATGCCACGAACTGACCTTTCGCTTGAGGGAGCGACCAGCTCACAACTGTTTCGCCGCCAAAGCCGGATCGGGCTGTCACTACTGAGAGTCGCTCGCGGGCATTGCGGATCTGCTTTTGCGTGTAGCCGTTGCCGGTCATCAGCCCTTTGGCCTCTTTCCCGGTCAGAGGCCCCGCGCTCAGGATTCGCCGGAGTGCTTCGGCTGGATCATCAGCATCGTACAGGCGATCTTCGTCGACCGACTCAACGTCACCCAGAATGTCCCGCGCCGATCCCTGTATCAGATCGCCCCACGCAACGTGCGTCGTTTCAATGCCGACGTCGATGGTGCAGGGTTCGATGGTGTAGGAGACGCCACCTTCGTCGGTGCCGATGTTGGACTTGGCCCGCGCCAACACTCGTGCATCAGAATCTTGCTCTTTGGCCGCCACCAGCACTGTTCGGGCCAGCGCTGAGAAGGCTTGCGAGCCGATAACCCGATCAGCCGGCGACGATCCAGCGCCACCCTTGGCAAAGTGGCTGATACCAACCACGGCGCAGAGATTGGCCTCGGCGAAGTCCACCACGCCTTGCAAGCCGCGGCGAACGTCATTGGCCTTGTGCATATCCCCTTTCACAGCGCTGACCACCGGATCAAGCATCAGCAATGACACACCGCCCAGCTCGCGTACCTTGTCGCGTAGCAAGCCGATATCGTTCGATGGATCGAAGGGGTCAGCTTCACCCTGAGCGTTGATGCGCCCTTGGATGATGTGCACCCGGTTCAGGTCGGCGCCAGCCGCTATCAGGCGCGGCACCAGCGTGTCTGCTGGGTCGTCTTCGCTCGACCAAATCAGGACATTGCCGCGCTCTGGGCAAAGCTCACCGTCTGGCCAGCGTCCGCCGGTGGTGATGGTCGCGATCAAGCTAATCAGCAGGGTGGTTTTCCCGGTACCGCCAGCACCCGCGAGGATGTGCAACTTGCCCTTGGCCAACCAGCCAGGCCACAGCCAGCGAATGGCCACCGGCTTGATATTGGCGGCGCTGACCGCGTTTACCTTCCAGACGGCGGGGACTGTTGGCAATACTTTGAGGTTGGCCCCCTGGATCGGCTTGATCGGCTCCTCCCATTGCTCGGCAAATCTATCCTTATTGTTCATTTGACCCCCAGGCGCTGTTTGGCAAGGTTGAAACGTTGCAGATCGTCGCCGGACAACTTTCCGTTATCGAGCATCGACTTCCCGATCAGGTAAACAGCGCGCTCATGTTCAATCGCCCGCTTACTTGGCCCGCGACGTGGCTGCTTTTCACCAGGAAATAAATCGCGCAACTCCAGTCCGATAGCCGAAACAATGTCCTGAGCCGTACAGCCCGCCCAGCACTTGAGCAACACAGTACCGTCCGATGTTTCAGTTATTGCCAGACTTGGGGACTTGTCGTTATGCGCAGGGCAGCACGCTTTCCACTTGTTAGTGCCAGCAGTTTTAACTTTGTCGAGGCAACTAAGCACTTTATCCAGCGCAGCCGATCCCGATAGCGCAACTTGGCGCTGATTTGAAAGTTTCATGGTTAGGCCCCTGGGGTCAGATCACTAAGCTTTTCAAGTCGCCCCAAGACTGCAACGAGTGAGGCTCTTGCACTTTCAAGTGCATGGACCAGCATAAAAGCGCTACGCCCCTCAATGGGTTTTTCCCCCATCGCTGCATCCTCAAGTAATTCTGTTACACCTGAAATCAACTCGGAGGCACTATTAAGGGCGTCTCGGGCGTCAACTTCGGGATTAACACTAAATAGATCCTGTTTTTTGGAAAGCTGGCCTAATGAGGAAAAGTGAACAGTAGTTGTTGTCAGGCGTTTCATTGTGCACACCCGGCCAACATGGCTTCAAAGAAGCGGGCGCGGGCCATTTCGGCGTTGTAACGCTCATGGCGAACTTTGAGGCTGGATTCGCTCTTGAGCTGGGCGAAAGCGCGAGCACGGTGACGCTCGACTTTGTTCTGGACTTCGGACGGAGTGAGGCTGAAAAGATGGGTAAGCATGGGTGTAGCTCCTTTTGCTTTCGAGGAGCTGCCACGGTCCTTCCTACAGGATTGGGTGGCAGCTATGCGTGGGGTAGGAATACCGGGGCAAAAGGAACCCGGCCAGACCGAAGTCTGCCCACGCACAGCCGCCATAAAGCGGAATCTCAGGCATAAAAAAACGCCGGAGATGGAATCTTGGGCGCTGTGCGCCTTTTGCTTGCTCGGGTTCCTACACCCGGTCGCTGATTTGGCAGCGACAGGCGAACGATAGCCTTGAAAACTGTCAGTGGCAACCGAAAATTTACCCAGTCGTGCCCTTGTGCCCTCAGTCGTGCCCACCCTTGGGCATGGGCACGACTGCATAAAAAGGGCACGACTGGAGTGCGTAACGTTCGGACCGCTCATTGTTTCGCATCCAGAATTTGGCTGCTTTGTGCTTTATCTCTGGCATCAATCTTGGATTGCAGCCAGGCCTCGACCTCCGCAACGACGTAATAAGCGGCAGCTTGGCGGGAATCACTATCCTTGATGGGTTTGGGGAATGTGGAGTCTTTCGCTCTGAGCTTGGCGAGGCCGGATCGGGTCACGTCCAGCCATTGGCAGAGGGCGGGCTGACGGATCAGCCCTTTGCTTGAGTGGGGTTTGTTCGGGTGCATTCACTTGCCTCCATACGATTGAGGCTTGCCACGTTATGCACACGACGAAGCAGAGTCATTGCAATTGCAAAATTCCTAAAATGCATCCCTCCTCAGCTTGGCAGCGTCGGCTTGCTTCTGCTTTGCCCGTGCGATTACCTCAAGTCGCTTTTTGTTCGCGGCGGAAAAAATATTATTGATCGTGGTTTCGCTAATGCAGGATGGATAGATATCCTCGATCATCCTGGCAATATCTCCCTGCGAGTATTTCTTACTTCCTTTTTCTACACTCAGCGTTTCAATTATTTGCTTTAAGGCCGAGATAATTATCAACTCCATTCCCATGCTTTCGCTTGGCTCGTTTGCACTCTTTCTGTTAGGGCGCCTTCTGTCAGGGTTTAGATAATCAGGGTCGTCCGTAAAAGGACTCATCCCTCGCCATTCTCCTACAGTCTCGATATCGAAGCCTGCAAACGCGTGGCAGTAGCCATGGATAGTAGGCTCAACCATCTTATTGCTAAGATATCGTTTCACTTTGGCGCTGGAAGGCCTTACTTCAAGCGGTGCGTAAACTCTCACAAAATGATCCTCGCTTATCGGATCAAGATAGCCGTCAACATGTTTTGCAAAGACTTTGTAATCCACTGTTTGAAGCGTTGGAAGCCTGCTATTTCCATGAAATGCCCATTCGGCCGCTCTGAAAATTCCTCCCTCACGAAGGGGGAACGGCAAGGCTCTTAACTCGGACTCATATCCGTTTCCGATGCAAACGTCCTGCTCTAATGCATGGACAAAATAGAATCGCTTTTCTGGAAATGCTCGGCTATCAGTCGGACGAAATTCCATATAGGCCGGAATGATACCCTCCTCAGCAAGCTCAATTATTTCTTCCCTCGAAATGTCCCTACCGATAGCCTTACTGAGGCGCTTACAGGTCTCTTGCTCGCTTATGTACTTCACATTCTTGGTGTGCAATCTGGTCTCCAGAACTGAATTGGTGGATATGGGTTTGTATTAAGCCCGCCTGCTTATGGCCACAACGTTACCGGCTGCGAGCTTGTCCAGATGGTCGGCATACCACTGCATCATCGTCGTTCGCTGGGCCAGGTATTGTGCTTTGTTGTACACCCCTGCAATCCCGTCTTTTACGTGCGATAGCTGGGCCTCAATGTGGTTTTCGTCGAAGCCGTGTTCATTGAGGATCGTGCTGGCGATATGGCGGAATCCGTGGCCAGTTTGTCGCCCTTCGTAACCAAGGCGACGCAGGGCCATCAGAAAAACGGTATTGGAGCGCGGCTTGGTGGTGTCGCTACGGCCAGGAAATAGCAGCAGGTAAGCGCCGGTGAAGTTGTGCAGAGCGAGCAGCAGTTCGACGGCTTGGCGCGGAAGTGGAACCACATGTTCACGACGACGCTTCATTCGTTCGGCGGGAACTGTCCACAGGCCGCCATCTAGATCGAACTCAGCCCACCGGGCTTCTCGCAGCTCAGACGGACGACAGGCGAGCATAGATAGCAGGTGCAGACCGATACGGACGTCTGCCGCGCTCGGGTACGCTCTGATAGCTCGCAAAAGAGGCGGCAGCTCGTCGATTGAAACATGGGCATAGTTCTCGGCTGGCTTGGTCAGCAGGAACTTGTGCAATCCTTCCAGCGGATTGTGGGTAGCGCGGCCAGTGACACGAGCAAGGTCGTAAATTTCCCGGCACATGCCACGTACTCGGCTGGTCTGTTCGACAATCCCGGTTTGCTCCATACCGCGCAGGAACTCCATCCATTCCATTGGCAGAACCCCCTGATAGGGTCGCTTGCCGAAAACAGGAAACACATGCAGTTCCAAGGCGCCGATGGTTCGGGTTGCAGTACCCGCACTCCATCCTTTGCGCTTGTTGGCGTACCACTCACGTGCCAGATGCTCGAAAGTGTTATTGGCGGCTTCGCGCTCCACTGCCTTTTTGGCGCGCTGGGTGGCGAGCATGCTGCCATCTTTCATTGTGCTGTCGCGTAGCTCTGCCGCCTTTTGACGTGCCTGTTCGCCGGTCAACTGGTGGCTGCCCTTGCCGTATCCTCCCAAGCCTAGCCATGACCATTTGCCATCGGCTTTTTTGTAACGCAGCTCCCAGGATTTCTGGCCAGTGGGCTTCACTCGCAGATAGAGCCCGGCGCCATCTAGCTCCCGGTAGGTGCTGGCCTCTGGCTCAAGGCTGGCCAGGGTGGTGTCTGCCATCGGACGGCGCTTAATCTCCGAACGCTTCATGCGTGTATGCCCCAGTTTCAATTTTAAGGCGAGCATACAAGCAGGCATACACGGGGCGCAATGCTGTGTGGGTTCATTCGGGAATGTCCAGACACAAGAAAGCCCGCACAGGGCGGGCTTCTTGGGGTGTTTCCGATCATGTGGGAACATGTGGAAACTAGTATTTGGTGGAGCCGGGGGGATTTGAACCCCCGTCCGCCAGTACTCCGCTGTCGGTACTACATGCTTAGCCGTTTCTATTAAGTTAACCCTCAGCGACCCGAAGGGCAGGGTGCTTTGGGCGAGTTGTGTAAGTTTTAGCCGCTTCGTCCACAACGTACTGCACGGCGATCCTGTTCTATATGACAATCACTTCAGGTTTACAGGCATCCCCTAGTGATTGCTGGACCCGAAGGTACCAGGAGGATGGCTAAGGCAGCTTACGCTGCGAGAGCTTGACCCTCGTAGGTTTCGTCATTGGCAACTATAGAAAGTTGCAACAGTGGATTTACGAGTTCTGTTACCAACTCGGCATGCACCTAGAGTTTCGCAACCGGCGTCGAATCCTAAACGGCCCCGATGCCTGCTGTGTGTAACCAGCAAGCTAGCGGAGTCTACGCCTTTCTGATGCAGAAGGCCAACCCAAAGGGCTTACTCACCACCTTTGTTGTTGTTGGCGATGTCCTGCAGCACTTGTGTGGTCAGTGAAATGCAGGCCTGGGTGCCTTCTTTCGTGCCTTTGGATTGTTCTTCCTTGGCCTGGGCTACGGTGCTGTCGATGTTGTCTTGCAAGTCGGAGCTGATTTCGCCAGAGCTGGCGACTGCATCATTGATCTTTTGCAGGTTGATCTGGCAAAGGTCTTCTGCCGCAAACACCGGGGAGGCCAACATCACAGCGGAAATAAACAGACCAGCAAGAGCGGTACGCTTCATGGGGAAAACTCCTTGTGCACATGGTAGGCCCGGTGCTTCCAGGCTCGGTTTTATGCCCCGATTTTCGGGGCTAAAGCTAAATGACTATAGCTGTGCTCCGGAGTTTTGCTTTGATTTGGCCATCGGCAGGACTTTTTTTTTACCCGCAAACGCTGCGTTTTGTGGCCCGTATTCGTTTGCCCTGGCAGGCATTCAAACGCTTACGCAGTGGTCGAGCCGCCATTGAGCGCGATGACCTGGCCGGTTAGCCAGGATGCTTCGTCAGAGCTCAAAAAGGCCACCGCAGCGCCCACGTCTTCAGGGGTGCCCGCGCGTCCCACCGCGGTGCCGGCCTTGGCCACCTCGTCGTAGCCAAAATTGTTCATGCAACCCAACGACAGCGCATTGGCGGTGACGCCACTGCGTCCGACTTCGTGGGACAGTTGACGCATAAATCCCAGGGCCGCTGCTTTGGCCGCCGCATAGTCGCTCAGGCCATAGCTCAGGCCAAGGCGCCAGGATTCAGAGCTGATGATGACGATACGGCCGTGCTTGCGCTCGCACATGCCATCCACCACCAGGCGTGTCAGGCCTAGAATGGCACGCAGGTTGAGGTCCAGCTGACGCTCGAAGTCGCTGTCCGCCAGGTCCTTGAACTGGCGCAGTGAGCCGGGCATGCCTGGTGGCACACCGGCGTTGTTGACCAGTATGTCGATCTCGCCAAAGGTCTCGCGTGCGGTGGCCACGATCTGTTCACGCACAGAGGCCTGGGTGATGTCACCGGGTGCGGCGCATACCTCAAGGCCTTCGGCTTGCAGGGCCTTGGCGCTGCTTTCGGCGCGCTCGGCATAAAAATCGTTGATGACCACGCGCGCGCCTTGTGTGGCCAGTGCGCGAACGATGCCCAGCCCCATGCCTTGCCCCGACCCTGTGACCAGCGCCACTCGACCCGACAAATCAAACAAGCGATCTTTGGAAGTATTCATGCGCACCCTTTTATTGGTAACGAATGGCCGGGACGGCCATGACGGTGATGGCGATTTTTGTTCCGGTACTACCGTTTCGCTACCTCTGTTTGGACGATGAAGGCTGTGCCTGAGGTCTGATCATCAGGGCGAGCAATGCAGGTGGTTTTTGGCCGGGGGCGCGCTTGTCTCGGGGCTTTTGAGCAAGCGCGCCCAGCCTGTCGGTGGGTTACAACACCTTTGCGCCCGTTACCCGATCCACCAGGTAAACCAGGCCGTGGTAATCAATGCCACCATGCTGGCTCAGGCCGATTTCACAGGTGCGGCTGGTGGAGATGCCTTCGCTGCAATACTGCACCGCGTCTTTCAAGGTGCGCAGCGAGTGGGCGTTCAGCTCGGGGGTGGTGAAGCCCTTGTCGCCAGCAAAGCCGCAGCAATGAATGCCTTCAGGGATCACCACGTCGGTGCTGCACAGTCGCGCAATATCGATCAGGGCCTGGCTTTCGCCCAGGTGCTGGGTGCTGCAGGTGACATGCACGGCAATCGGCGCGGTTTGCGGGGTGAAGTTCAACTTGTCCACAAGGTGGGTGCGAATAAAGCGTACCGGGTCGTACAGGTCGAGGCGGCTTTCGCCCAGGTCCTGCACCAGGCGCAGGGTGCAGGGGCTGGTGTCGCAGTAGATCGGGTCAAGCCCGCCACGGCTTGCATGCAGCAGGGCGCTGATCAGTTCCTGGCGCTTGTGTTCGGCCTGTTCGTTGTAGCCTTTGGACGCAAACGGCTGGCCGCAACACAGGCTGTCCATATTGTCGGGGAACACCACCTGGTAACCGGCTTTTTCCAGCAGGCCGCGAGTTTTGTCCAGCAGCGACATTTGCTCCTTGTCACCTGCCGCCGGGCCCATGACCCGTGACACGCACGCCGCCAGGTACACCACCCGCGGGCGAGCATCCTTGACCGGCGGGGTAAAGCGGATCGCCCGTTCTGGCTGGGGCATGGCGTTGGTCCACAAAGGCACGCGGCCTTTGCTGGCCTTGCTCACGGCAGATGATATTTTTGCCAGACGCGGCGCGCCCAGCAGCATGCGCGCACCGTTGGCTACATGCAGGGTAAAGCGCGCGCCCTGCAGCGCGGTGGTGAAGTGGCCGGCCAACCAGTCAGCCGTTTTGACACTGTCAGCGCTGCGTGCGCGGAGTTTTCTCACCAGTTCGCCGGTGTTGATGCCTACCGGGCAGCGTTGCGCGCATAAACCGGTGGCAGCGCAGGTATCAATGCCTTGATAGGCGTAGGCCTTTTCCAGCTCAGTGGTGTCGATACCCGCGCGCTTCCTGGCCTGGATATCGCGCCAGATCACAATCCGCTGCCGCGGGCTGAGGGTCAGCCCCTTGGACGGGCATACCGGTTCGCAAAAACCGCACTCGATGCACTTATCCACAATCTCGTCAGCCGCAGGCATCGGCTTGAGGTGTTTGAGGTGGATATGCGGGTCTTCGCTGAGCACCACGTCGGGGTTGAGAATGCCCTGGGGGTCAAGCAAGCGCTTGAGCGCCCACATCAATTGGTAAGCGTCGCTGCCCCATTCCAGCTCGACAAAGGGCGCCATATTGCGCCCGGTGCCGTGTTCGGCCTTGAGCGAGCCGCCGAACTCCACCGCCACCAGCTGCGCGACGTCATCCATAAAGGCCTGGTAGCGCGCCACTTCCTCGGGGTTGTTGAAGCCCTGGGTGAAGACGAAGTGCAAGTTGCCTTCGAGCGCGTGGCCAAACAGGATCGCTTCGTCGTAGTGGTGCTTGTCGAACAGCTCGATCAGGCGGTTGACGCCAATGGCCAGTTGCTCGACCGGGAAGGTCACGTCTTCGATGATCACCGTGGTGCCGGTTTTGCGCACCGCCCCGACGGCCGGGAAGGTGTCTTTGCGGATCGCCCACAGCTTGGCGTTTTCTTTCGGGTCTTCGGTGAAGTCGACCTGTTTTTCAACCGGGAAATCAGCCAGCGAGGCCATGATGTGTGCCAGTTGCTCGTGCAGCAAGGTCTGCGATGCGGCACGAGATTCGATCAATAGCGCGCAGGCATTGGCCGACAGTTGTTGTACGAAAGCCGGCATGCCGGGTTTGTCCTGCACCGAGCGCAGGCTGCGGCGGTCGAGCAGCTCGACGGCAGACACGGGCTGGCTTTTGAGGACGGTTACCGCGTTGCAGCAGGTCTCGACATCCGGAAACACGATTAGCGCCGAAGCCTTGTTCGGATGGTCGATCACGGTGTCGTAGGTCACCGAGCTGATAAAGCCCAGGGTGCCTTCGCTGCCCACCAGCAGGTGGCTGAGGATATCCAGCGGGTCGTCAAAATCTACCAGGGCATTAAGCGACAGGCCGGTGGTGTTTTTCAGACGGTATTTGTGGCGGATTTTGGCCGCCAGTTCGGCGTTAGCGCGGGTTTCGCGGGCCAATGTCCCAAGCTGTTCGAGCAAGGGGGCGTGGCTTTGGCGAAAGGCGGCGACATTGGCCGCGTCTTCAGTGTCGACCCGGGTACCGTCGGCCAGCACTACGCGCAGGCCGGCCAGGGTGTGGTAGGTGTTTTGTGCCGTGCCGCAACACATGCCACTGGCATTGTTGGCGACAATACCGCCAATTTTGCAGGCGTTGATCGACGCCGGGTCAGGGCCAATCTTGCGTCCGAACGGGGCCAGCCAGGCATTGGCCTGTGCGCCGATCACCCCCGGTTGCAGGCGGATCTGCTTGCCCTGGCCGCGGATTTCCTTGCCGTTCCAGTTGTCACCGAGCACGATCAGCACCGAGTCGCTGATGGCTTGGCCAGACAGGCTGGTGCCAGCAGCGCGGAAGGTTACCGATACCTGGTCGCGACGGGCCAGGCGCAATAGCTCGACCACTTCGTCTTCGGACTCAACGCGAATCACCAGCTTGGGGATCAACCGATAAAAGCTCGCATCGGTGCCGAACGCCAGGGTCGACAGCGCATCGGTAAAACGACGGTCCTCGGGGATCAGCCGCTCGGCATCCCGCACAAAGGCGACGGGCAGGCTCATGCATCCTCCAGGATCAGCACGATCAGGTCTTTCGGGCCGTGGGCGCCATAGGCCAGTACTTGCTCGATATCAGCGGTTTTCGACGGCCCGGACACCAATAGCGCATTGGTCGGCATGCCGGCGGTCCAGCTCATTTCACGCTGCACCTGATAGAAGTTGTCGCGGATTTCGCTGGCCTTGAGCAGGGCAAAATGCACCGGCGGCACCAGGCTCATCAGTCGTGGTTCTTCCGGGGTTGGCCACATGATCAGGCTACCGGTGGCGGCAATTGCACCCAGGGTGGTGGTCAAGCTGGCCGGGGTGTCGTTGAACAGTTCCGCTTTCCACGCTTCTACCGGGCGGTCGTAGGCCTTAAGTGTCGGCAGCGCAGGGTTTTGCGCCCAGTGCGCCGTCACTTTTTGCCCGTGAGGTGTAGTCGGCGCGATCAGCAGGCTCGGCAATTGCCGGTCGGTGACCAGTTGCGCCAATAGCGCAGGCCAGCCCTGTTCGGTGCTGAGGTGGATTTCAGTGTGGACCGCTTCCATCAGCTTGCGCAGTTGCGGGATGCGTTGCTCCGGGGTGTAGGTCCAGGGCTCTGTGACCAGCACTTCGTCGAAGTTGTCAGGCACCGGCGTGGTGCCCGTCAGGCTTTTTCGCAGCTTATTGAGGATGTTTTGCTTGGCGCTCATCGTGTTTCTCCCGACTTTTTCGCCAGATGCTCGCGGGCCATATCGTGCAGCGAACGGGCGGCAGGTTTGGGCGCGCTGTGGTTTTGCGTCCACGGGCCTACCTTGCTCGGCGTCAGGGCACGCAGGCGGGTGGCGGCCTTGAGGAAGGTGCGATAAAGGGCCGGGGAGCTGTTGAGCTTGGCCCACATGTTCCAGATCAGGCGCTCTTTAGGCGAATACTTGCTGCCCTGACCACGCATGATGCGCGGCACCGTGTCGGGGGCTTTGACGTTTTCTTCGCGCAGGCGCCGCAACAATGCCGGGATTGGAATTTTTACCGGGCACACTTCGCCACAGGCACCGCACAGCGACGAGGCGCTCGGGTGATCCGGGACTTTTTTCAGGCCCACCATATGCGGCGTGATGATCGCGCCAATCGGGCCGGGATACACCTCGCCGTAGGCATGACCGCCAATGCGGGTGTAAACCGGGCAGTGATTCATGCAGGCACCGCAGCGAATGCAGTTCAGCGTCTGGCGCAACTCGCTGTCGGCAAATGCCTGGCTGCGGCCGTTGTCCAGCAATACCAAATGCACTTCTTCAGGGCCGTCCAGCTCGCCGGGCTTTCGCGGGCCGGAGATCATGTTGACGTAGGTGGTGATCGGCTGGCCGAGGGCCGAGCGGGTCAGCAAGGACAGCAGCGGTACAACGTCGCGCAGGTTTTCGACCACTTTCTCGATACCGGTGACGGCAATATGCACCGGCGGCACGGTAGTCGACATACGCCCGTTGCCTTCGTTTTCCACCAGCAGCAGGGTGCCGGTCTCGGCAACGGCGAAGTTGACGCCGGACACGCCGATATCGGCTTCAAAGAACTTCTGGCGCAGTACGCGGCGGCCGATCTGGATCAGTTGATCCACGTCCTTGGTGTATTCCACACCGAGTTTCTCGTGAAACAGGTCGGCCACTTGCCCGGCGTTTTTATGGATCGCGGGCATGATGATATGGGACGGTTTTTCGTTGTCGAGTTGAACGATATATTCGCCCATATCGGACTCAAGGCATTCAATGCCCTGGGCGCCGAGCACATGGTTCATCTCCATCTCTTCGCTGACCATCGACTTGCCTTTGATCACCTGTTTGGCGGTGCGCCGGCGGGCGATGGACATGACGATTTCATTGGCTTCGTCGACGGTTTCCGCCCAATGAACCTGCACGCCATTACGGGTCAGGTTGGCTTCCAGGCGTTCCAGCAGGTCAGGCAGCTTGGACAGGGCGCGGGCGCGGATGGCGTTGCCAAGGGCTCGCAAGTGTTCGCGCTCGTGAGCGTCGCTGAAGGCAACAGCGCGCTTGGTCATCAGAGAATCCATTGCACTGCGGAAGTTGTTTCGCAGTTGCTTGTCACCCAGGGCTTCGTGAGCGCGCTCGCGGAAGTCTTCTTCAACCGCGACGGTAGGGATCAGGGTGCTGGCGTTCATTGGCCACCTCCGGTGCGCTGCCACAGGAAACTGGCCAGATGCTGGCCGCGCAGGGACTCTTTCTGTTTTTCCAGCGAGCCGTTGATATTCATCAGGCAGCCGCAATCGGCGGTGAGCACTTGATGTGCACCGGTTTCAATCAAGGAGCGGGTCTTGTCGGCGACCATTGCGCCGGAAATATCCGGCATGCGTACGCTGAAGGTCCCGCCAAAACCGCAGCATTCACTTTCATGGCTGTGGTCGATGCGCTCCACATTGCTCAACTGCGCAAGCATTTCGCGACCGTGCAGGTGGGTGTTCATTTCACGGCGTGCCGAGCATGAGGTATGCAGCGCGACCTTGACCGGGGCGCCGTGGTCCTTGAACTGGACCTTGCACACAAACAGCAAAAATTCGGTGAGTTCAAAGGTGCGTTCGGCCAGGGCGTGAACCTTTTTCAGGGTTTCGGGCTCGTCCTTGAACAGGTCTTCATAGTGTTCGCGCAGCATGCCGGCGCAGGAGCCGGACGGCACGACCACCGGGTAGTCTTCGGCGAACAGGGCCAGTTGCGATCGGGCTACTTCCCGGGCCTGTTCGGTGTAACCCGAGGTGTAGGCCGGTTGGCCACAGCAGCTTTGGCCTTGCGGGTAGTCAACTTCGATACCTTCGCGTTCGATCAGGTGGATGGCGTCCATCCCGGCTTCGGGGAAGAACAGATCGACCACGCAGGTGCCGAACAGGTAAACCTTGCGCGGTTTTTGCGCGGGGTATTGGCGGGGGACAGGCAAGGGCGGGGCGACACGGGTCGCATTCGGCACGGCGTTGTAAAAAAGCTCGCTCATCAGGCGTCTCCGGGTGGTCCCGGTTATGTGTCCACCGAGGTGGACCGGGTCGTGAATTACTGACGCCGGGGCATGCCCCGGCGCCATTAACGTGCAGTAACCATAGCGCTTATCAGTGAACCAGCATGCCGGTGAACCAGTAGGCCTGGGCCAGGGTGATCAGACCGACGATGGTGGCGAAAAACAGGCTGTGCTTGAGGGTGAAACGGAACAGGTCGGATTCCTTGCCCACCAGGCCGGTCGCGGCGCAGGCCACGGCGATCGATTGCGGGGAAATCATCTTGCCGGTCACGCCGCCGCTGGTGTTGGCGGCCACCATCAGGGTGTCGCTGACGCCGATCTGGTGCGCAGTGGTGGCCTGCAGCGAGCTGAACAGGGCGTTGGACGAAGTGTCGGAACCGGTCAGGAACACGCCCAGCCAGCCGAGGAACGGCGAGAAGAACGGGAACGCAGCGCCTGTACCTGCCAGTACCAGGGCCATCGTCGAAGACATGCCCGAGTAGTTGGTGACAAAGGCAAAGGCCAGCACCATGCCGATGGACAGGATCGGCCAGCGCAGCTCGTAGAAGGTCTCTTTTAAAGTGGTCAGACCAGTCTTGATGTCGATTTTCAGGATCAGCATCGAGATCAGCGCCGAGAAGAAAATCGCCGTGCCGGTGGCGGAAATCGGGTCCAGTTTGAACACGGCGGCAATGGCCGTCGGCGCGTTGACGATAGGTGCGGTCTTGATCACCAGTTGATCCAGGTGCGGGATCGCGAAGTTAAACACCCAGCCGTACATCGAACCGCCAGCTGAGAACATCGCCTTGAACGGTTTGAGGGTCCAGATGGTGACCAGTACGGTCAGGATCAGGAACGGCGACCAGGCTTTCAGAATCTGCATCAGGCTGTAAGGCGAAGCCATCAGGTTGGTTGGCTTGCCGAAACCACCTGCGCTGGCGGTAACGATTACGTCAGAGCTAACCCCAGCAATTCGTGCGCCTGCGCTACGTTTTGGCTGCCAGACTTTGAGGAACAGGGTCAGGCTCACAAGGCTGGCCAGGGCCGAGGTGATGTCCGGCAGTTCCGGGCCAATGTAGTTGGAGGTGTAGTACTGGGTGATGGCGAAGCTCAAGCCCGCCACCAGGGCTGCGGGCCAGGTTTCACGCACGCCGCGCAGGCCGTCCATCATGAACACCAGCCAGAACGGCACGAACAGCGACAGCAGTGGCAGCTGGCGGCCGGCCATTGCGCCGATCTTGAAGGCGTCGATACCGGTGACCTGGCCGGCCACGATGATCGGGATGCCCAGGGCACCAAAGGCCACTGGGGCGGTGTTGGCGATCAGGCACAGGCCAGCGGCGTACAGCGGGTTAAACCCCAGGCCTACAAGCAGTGCAGCTGTAATCGCTACCGGCGCACCGAAACCGGCTGCACCTTCAAGGAAAGCACCGAAGCAGAAGCCGATGAGCAGCACTTGCAGGCGCTGGTCGTCGGTGATCGACAGCACGGAACTGCGGATGATTTCGAACTGGCCGCTCTTGACGGTCAGTTTGTAGAGGAACACCGCGGCAACGATGATCCAGGCAATTGGCCACAGGCCATAGGCAAATCCATAGCCCGCTGCTGCGAAGGCCATGTCGACAGGCATCTGGAAGGCAAAGATGGCCACCAGAATCGACAGGACGAGGGTGATGCTGCCAGCGACATGGCCTTTGAGGCGGAACACGGCCAGGGCGAGGAAGAAAAATACGATCGGGACGACGGCCGCGAGAGCGGACAGGCCGAGGCTGCCGAGCGGGCTATAGAGCTGTTGCCAGGTTTGCATATGGGGTGGCCCCTAATTGTTATTGGTCGATGCTGTCGACTGCTTTTGGTATATTGGTATTACCAATTTACAATCGCTGTTGGCTAGGTTAAAAGCCTTATGAGGCATGTGTCAATTTGCCGCCTCTAAATCTTTCGTCGAGGTATTCGTTGTCAGGGCATCTGATGGGGTTTTGAGCGGTGTTTCTGATGGGTGTATGCGTGGCGCCAATCGGCGAGAATAGCGGCCCCCGGCGCGTGGCCGGGAGGGTGGAGAGCAGTTATGGGGTTTGATCAGATCCGGCAGCGCCGTTTGTCGGACGATATTGTCGAGCAGCTCGAGGGCATGATTCTCGAGGGCACGTTGAAGTCGGGTGAACGCTTGCCCGCTGAACGTGCGCTGGCGGAGCAATTTGGAGTATCGCGCCCGTCGTTGCGCGAGGCGATCCAGAAGTTGTCGGCCAAGGGGCTGCTGGTCAGTCGCCAGGGTGGCGGCAATTATGTGGCCACATCCTTGGGCTCGACCTTTAGTGATCCCTTGTTGCAGTTGCTGGAAAGCAACCCTGAAGCCCAGCGCGATCTGCTTGAGTTTCGTCATACGCTTGAGGCTTCGTGCGCTTTTTACGCGGCCTCGCGGGCGACCGAGATGGATCGCGAGCGTCTGCGGCTGGCCTTTGAGCGGTTGCAGGACTGTTATGCGCGGGTTGATGAAGTCAGTCGCGCAGAAGAGGGGGAGGCCGATGCCAACTTCCACCTGGCCATTGCCGAGGCAAGTCATAACGCGGTGTTGCTGCATACGATTCGCGGGTTATTCGACCTGCTCAAGCGCAACGTGGTGACCAATATTGGCGGCATGTACAAGCAGCGCAGTGAAACGCGCGACATGCTGATCAGTCAGCATCGCGAGTTGTATCTGGCGATTATCGAGGGCAGGGCGGAAGACGCCCGGGAAGTGGCGAGCCGTCACCTCGTGTATGTGCAGGAAGTGTTGGAAGAGGTGCGTCAGGAAGTTCAGCGCATGGCGCGGGCCGAGCGGCGTAATGGCTTGTAAGTGTTGATGCAAGCCCTGTGGGAGCAGGCTTGCTCGCGATTCAGGCAGCTCGGTAAATCAGGTATACCAAGTCGATCCCATCGCGAGCAAGCCCGCTCCCACAAGAGCTGAGGCAGCATCAAGGCAGTTGCTCCCACAAGTACAAGGGCAGAAGAACTAGTCTTCCTTGCCCTTGTTGCGCACCGCACGTTGCAGCTCGCGATCGGAATCGCGCTCACGTTCGGTATGACGCTTGTCGTATTCCTTCTTGCCTTTACCCAGGGCAATTTCGCACTTGATCAAGTGCTTGCTCCAGTAAAGCGAGAGGCAGACGCAGGCGTAACCCTTTTGCTGCACCGAGGCAAACAGCTTCTCAAGCTCGCGCTTGTTGAGCAGCAGTTTGCGGCTGCGCGTCGGGTCGGCAATAACGTGGGTGCTGGCCGTCGTCAGAGGCGCAATATGGCTGCCGAGCAACCATGCTTCACCATCCTTGAGCAGCACATAGCTGTCGACCAGCTGTGCCTTGCCTGCACGCAGACTTTTTACTTCCCAGCCGGCCAGGACCAGACCAGCCTCGAACCGATGTTCGATGAAGTAATCGTGTCGCGCTTTTTTATTCTGCGCGATGGTCCCTGTAGGGTGTTTCTTCTGTTTAGCCATAGGGGCGGCATTATAGGCAGTTGCGAGCCTGTCGGCTACGGGCACCTGCGTGCTTGAGCGTGTAGGGTGATTCCCGGACAATGCGCCCTCTTTTTTTAGTGGTTGGGCGTAGTAACGATGTCGACAGACAAGGTTTCTGTCCACGGCAGTTGGGCAAGCCGTTGGGTCTTTATTCTCGCTGCGACCGGTTCTGCCGTGGGTTTGGGCAGTATCTGGAAATTCCCTTACATGGTTGGCGTCTATGGTGGCGGCGCGTTTGTGTTGGTGTTTTTGGCCTGTATCGCGCTGATCGGTGTGCCGGTGATGCTGGCTGAAACCCTGATCGGGCGGCGTGCACGGCTTAGTCCGGCAAATGCCTTGAAGGTGTTGGCAGTCGAGGCGGGGCATTCGGGGCGTTGGTCGTGGGGGGCGTTTGCCGGGATGATTACGGCGCTGCTGATTTTGTCTTTCTATAGTGTGGTGGGCGGCTGGTCGCTGGATTACATCATCAATATGGGCAAGGGCGACTTTCAGGGCGCGACGGCCGATCAGGTCGGGCAGTACTTTGCAGAGGTAATCTCCAACCCCTGGCGCCTCACGTTCTGGCATACCGGGTTTATGCTGCTGTCTGCGTATGTGATCGCCAAGGGTGTGGTGGCGGGGCTTGAGCGCAGTTTGCGGATCATGATGCCGCTGCTGTTTGTGCTGCTGCTGGTATTGCTGGGTTACAGCATGACCACCGGGCACTTTATGCAGGGCGTGCATTTCATGTTCGACTTCAACCCTGACCGCGTGCTTGACGGGTTGCTGGCCGCAATGGGCCATGCGTTCTTCTCCCTGAGCGTGGGCGTGGGGTCCATCATGATCTACGGCGCGTATATGCCCAAGAATGCGTCGATCTCCGGGACTGTGGTGGGGGTGGCATTGATCGACACCTTTGTCTCATTGCTCGCCGGGCTGGCATTGTTTCCAATTGTGTTTGCGTCGGGGCTCAATCCAAGCGAAGGCCCGGGCCTGATGTTTGTGACCTTGCCGTTTGCCTTCGGCAATGTGGCCTTTGGTCAACTGATGGGCGTCGTGTTTTTCGTTCTGGTGGCGGTGGCCGCCTGGAGCTCGGCGATTTCGTTGCTGGAACCGATGGTGGCGTACCTGGTGGAGCGCACCAGGGTGCGGCGCCTGTGGGTCACCTTCTGGCTGGCATTCAGTTGCTGGTTTGTTGGCCTGGGTACGGTGTTTTCGTTCAATATCTGGAAGCAGGCCAAGTTCTTTGTGAACGAAGATTCCGGTTTCCACCTCTACCAATGGGGCGCGGCCAGTGGCCTGGATTTCTTTGGTGTCGTCGATTTCTTCACCTCGCGTATTATGTTGCCATTGGGCGGCCTGTGTTTTGTGGTCTTTGCAGGCTGGATCATGGGGCGCGGCGCGGTTCGCGATGAGTTGTCGATGCGCAGCCCGGTGATGTTCGCCCTGACTCTTTTTTTGATGCGCTATGTGGCGCCACTCGGCATTCTGATTGTGTTTGCCGCCCAGCTGTGGAAGTAACGCTGACATGACTACCCATATCCAACGCTCTGCCTTGTTGCCTTATCCAGCCCAGGCGCTGTATGACCTGGTGAACGATGTTGCGAGCTACCCGCAGTTTTTGCCGTGGTGCTCGTCTGCCGAAATCCTGGAAAGCACTGAAGTGCTGATGCGCGCCAGCCTGGGCGTGGCCAAGGGCGGCTTGAGCCAGCACTTTGTCACGCGCAACACCCTGGTGCCCGGGCAGTCCATCGAGATGAACCTTGAAGAAGGCCCGTTTACCAAGCTGCACGGCGTGTGGGTGTTCAAGCCGCTGGGTGACAAGGCGTGCAAGATCAGCCTGGACATGACCTTTGATTACGCCGGGGCCATCGTCAAGGCGACTCTGGGGCCTTTGTTCAATCAGGCGGCCAATACGCTGGTGGATGCTTTCTGCCAGCGCGCCAAACAGCTGTATGGCTGAGCCCGTGATTGAAGTTGAGGTGGTTTACGCCGCTGTGGATCGCCAGTGCCTGCTGACCGTGATGGTGGCCCAAGGCACGACGGTGCGGGCTGCGGTGTTGGCGTCGGGCATCGGGCGCGAGTTTCCAGAGGTAGACCTGGTCAATTGCCCGGTGGGGATTTTCGGCAAGCAGGTGGCTGACCCTGATACCCGGGTGCTGCAGGCCGGGGAGCGCATCGAACTGTATCGTGCGCTGTTGGCCGACCCCAAGGAGATTCGCCGCCAGCGTGCGGCCAAGGCTGCCGAGGCCAAGCGCCTTAGCCAGCCCTGACAGCTTTATGGCAGGCAACAAAAAGCCCGGCATGCCGGGCTTTTTTGTACCGAACGTTTATTGCTCGGTGGTATCCAGAGGTTCTGGCGTAGGAACCGGTACGGTTTCAACACCGTCCACGTCCTTCTGGATCTGATCAAGCAACGAACCAGGCTTGGCTGGAACTTCGCTCTTCTCGGCTGGTGCTTGGGTAGCCGGTTCGGTCACGTCTGTGCCGCCGGTTTTGCCGAGAATGGCTTCGTCGCGGCTGACGCCAGGCTTGAAGTCACCTGACAGGCTCACGAGCTGGTCGTTCTGGTTGAAGAACACACTGATGCGTTCCTGTTGGCGTTCACCGCCGCCGGGCTGCAGGCTATACAGGTAATCCCAGCGATCAGGGTGGAATGTATCGGTCAGCAGGGCGTTACCCATGATAAACCGCACTTGCCGGCGGGTCATTCCCGGGCGTAACTGGTTTATCATGTCCTGCGTGACGACATTGCCCTGTTGGATGTCGATTTTGTAAACCCCGGGGAATGAACAACCGGCGAGTGCGAGCAGTCCCACAAAGGTGAAACTGGTTAGCAAGAGCTTGGTGTTTTGCATCGGTGGGCGACTTCCACTATCTTGGCTGGGACAACGTAAACGCCGATCATACCCGTATTAAGAGAAGCTGCGAAGCGGCTTCCGCGAGAAAGCTAACCATGGTTGAAAATAGCGAACTACGTAAGGCCGGACTTAAGGTGACTCTGCCACGAGTCAAAATTCTACAGATGCTTGACTCTGCAGAGCAGCGTCACATGAGCGCCGAGGATGTTTACAAGGCACTTATGCAAGCGGGCGAGGACGTCGGTCTGGCCACGGTTTACCGTGTACTGACCCAGTTTGAGTCAGCAGGGCTGGTGATTCGCCATAATTTCGATGGCGGTCATGCTGTCTTTGAATTGGCTGATGCTGACGGCGGCCACCACGACCATATGGTCAACGTGGACAGCGGTGAAGTGATCGAGTTTTTCGACGAAGACATCGAAAAACTGCAGCACGCCATTGCAGCCAAGCACGGTGTCGAGTTGGTGGATCACAACTTGGTGCTGTACGTGCGCAAGAAGGCCAAGTAAGAGCATGTCACGCGAATTACGGTTCGCGAAACGATCGAAGGCGGCCCAAGGGCCGCCTTCGTGCTTTCTGATACCGGTTATTTCATGACCGTTCGTCGTTAAGCTGCAAGATTCTTCGCCGTGATCACCATTTTTTTGGCGTGGGCCAGGGATTCCTTGGTCAGGTCGATACCGCCAAGCATACGGGCGACCTCTTCGACGTGCTCTTTTTTGCTCAGTTTGGCCACGGCAGTGCGGGTGGTCTCGCTTTCGCGCACCTTGTGGACAAACAGGTGCTGATGGCACTGCGCGGCCACTTGCGGCAAGTGAGTGACCGTCAGCACCTGACCGCGCTCGCCCAGGCGGCGTAGCAGTTGCCCGACGATCTCTGCAGTCGGGCCGCCAATGCCCACGTCTACTTCGTCGAATACCAGGGTCGGTACGCGGGACGTTTGTGCAGTAATGACCTGAATGGCCAGGCTGATACGCGACAGTTCGCCGCCCGAGGCAACCTTGGCCAGGGCCTTGAGGGGTTGGCCGGGGTTGGCGCTGACCAGCAGTTCAACCTGCTCCAGGCCGTGGGGGGCGGGATCACTGCTGGCTTGTGGGCGCAGTTCGATCACGAAGCGGCCCCCGGGCATGCCCAGGCGCTGGATCTCTTCTTCTACGGCAGTGCTCAGGCGTGTTGCGGCCAGGCTGCGCAGATTGCTCAGTTCCCGTGCGCACTCTTGATAGTGGCGGGTAAAGGACGTCAGCTCATTGGCCAGGCGCTCGATGTTTTCATCGTTGGCGTTGAGGGTTTCCAGTTCATCCAGCAGTTTTTGCTGCAGGGCGGCTACGTCGGTGGGCTGGACCCGATGTTTGCGCGCCAGGGTATAGATGGTGTCGAGGCGCTCTTCGAGGTACTGCAGGCGGCCCGGGTCAGCGTCGAAATGGTCGATAAAGCGGTTGAGTTCACCTACCGCCTCTTCGACCTGAATCTGTGCGCTGGCCAGCAGGTCAGTGGCTTCGCCCAGCGAGCCCGAGTTGCTGTTGATGCTCGACAGGCGGTTGAGGCTGGCTGTCAGTGCATTAAGTACATTGCCGGAATCGCTTTCGCTGCATTGCTCGACCACTTGTCGGCAGATGGTCAGCAGGGTTTCGGCGTTGGTCAGGTTTTTGTGTTCCTGCTCCAGCTCTTCCAGTTCGTTCTCGCCCAGAGATAGTGTTTCCAGCTCTTCAAGCTGATAGCTCAACAGTTGATGGCGTGCGCGCTGTTCATCGCCAGAGTTGGACAGGTGCTCAAGCTCTTGCCTGGTCTGACGCCAGCGTTGTGCCGCCATTTGCACCTGGCGGGCCAGGTCGGTGGCGCCGGCGAATTCGTCGAGCAGGCGACGGTGGGTGTCGGGCTTGAGCAGCGACTGGTGTTCATGCTGGCTGTGGATATCGATCAGCAGCTCGCCCAGGGCTTTGAGGTCGCCCTGGGGGCAGGGCGTGCCGTTGATATAGCTGCGCGAGCGGCCTTCGGCGGTGATGACCCGGCGCAAGATGCACGGGCCGTCGCCTTCAAGGTCGCGCTCGGCCAGCCAGGCGCGGGCTTCGGGGATGTCCTGCAAGTCGAACGTGGCCAGGATATCGGCCTTGTCGGCTCCGGGGCGCACGACGCCGCTGTCGGCGCGGTCGCCAAGGGTGAGGCCCAATGCATCGAGCATGATCGATTTGCCGGCGCCAGTCTCGCCAGTGATTACACTCATCCCGCGATCCAGTTCCAGATCGAGATGTTCAACGATGGCGTAGTTGTGTACGGACAGGTGCACCAGCATGGGAGCTGCTCCAAAACGTAATGTCTGGTTATTTATACAGTGTTTTGTTTCCTGCTGACAATGGTTGCGCTTAGTTCGATTTGCTTGTTTTTATCGGGTTCTTAGCTCGTTTGGTTTTTTCAGCTGGGGCAGGGTGAGGGGGCAAACATGCCTTTTATGGTTTTTTGGCTCTTGAACCTGAGAATTGCGACCCCATATACCTTGGCACAAGCGCGAGTCGAGCTCGCGGACGATGTTTGAAAGGAGAAATCTATGGCAGACGAACAGACTATGGATACGCAGAACCAGGAAGCCGAAGTAGCTGGCGAAGATCTGGCAACCCGCGTGCAGGTGCTTGAAGAGCAGCTGGCAGCCGCTAACGATCAGGCTCTGCGCGTAGCTGCCGATCTGCAGAATGTTCGCCGTCGCGCCGAGCTGGATGTTGAGAAGGCGCACAAGTTTGCGCTGGAAAAGTTCGCTGGCGACCTGTTGCCGGTGATCGACAGCCTGGAGCGCGGTCTTGAATTGTCCAGTGCGGACGACGAGAACATTCGCCCGATGCGTGAAGGGATCGAGCTGACCCTGAAAATGTTCCAGGACACCCTGAAGCGTTACCAGCTGGAAGCGATCGATCCGCACGGCGAACCCTTCAATGCCGAGCACCACCAGGCGATGGCCATGCAGGAAAGCGCTGACGTGGAGCCAAACAGTGTGCTCAAGGTGTTTCAAAAAGGCTATCAGCTCAATGGTCGCTTGCTGCGCCCGGCTATGGTCGTAGTCAGCAAGGCGCCAGCGCCGGTTTCGCCATCGATTGACGAGCAGGCTTGAAATCGGCCGCAAGGCCCCCATTTAGAAGTCAAGCGTTAAGCAGTGCCGCAGTTGGTCATTACTGCTGCGGCAACAAAATTCAAATTTAGGGAGAGTAAACATGGGCAGAATTATCGGTATTGACCTCGGCACCACCAACTCGTGTGTGTCGGTTCTGGAAAACGGTAAAGCTAAAGTTATTGAAAACGCAGAAGGCGCGCGCACCACGCCGTCGATCGTTGCGTATGCCAATGATGGTGAAATTCTGGTTGGTCAGTCGGCCAAGCGTCAGGCAGTGACCAATCCGCATAACACCCTGTACGCGGTGAAGCGTCTGATCGGTCGTCGTTTTGACGAAGAAGTTGTACAGAAAGACATTCAGATGGTTCCGTACAAAATCGCCAAGGCTGACAACGGCGACGCTTGGGTTGAAGTGAACGGCCAGAAAATGGCTCCGCCACAAATCTCGGCTGAAATCCTGAAGAAAATGAAGAAAACCGCCGAAGACTACCTCGGCGAGCCAGTGACTGAAGCGGTGATCACCGTTCCGGCCTACTTCAACGACAGCCAGCGTCAGGCGACCAAAGACGCCGGCCGTATCGCGGGCCTGGACGTAAAACGCATCATCAACGAACCAACCGCAGCTGCTCTGGCTTACGGTATGGATAAAGCGAAAGGCGACCACACTGTCATCGTTTATGACCTGGGTGGCGGTACTTTCGACGTATCGGTCATTGAAATTGCCGAAGTTGATGGCGAGCACCAGTTTGAAGTGCTGGCAACCAATGGTGACACGTTCCTGGGTGGTGAAGACTTTGACATCCGTCTGATCGACTACCTGGTTGACGAGTTCAAGAAAGAAAGCGGCATGAACCTCAAAGGTGACCCGCTGGCGATGCAGCGTCTGAAAGAAGCTGCAGAAAAAGCCAAGATCGAACTGTCTTCGAGCCAGTCGACTGACGTGAATCTGCCTTACATCACTGCAGATGCCACCGGTCCTAAGCACTTGAACGTGAAAATTTCGCGCGCCAAGCTGGAATCGCTGGTTGAAGACCTGGTTCAACGCACCATCGAGCCTTGCCGCATCGCGCTGAAAGACGCCGGTATCGACGTTGGTTCGATCAACGACGTGATCCTGGTCGGTGGCCAGACTCGTATGCCGCTGGTACAGAAGCTGGTAACCGAGTTCTTCGGCAAGGAAGCACGTAAAGACGTGAACCCGGACGAAGCTGTTGCAATGGGTGCTGCCATCCAGGGCGCGGTATTGGCCGGTGATGTTAAAGACGTTCTGTTGCTGGACGTGAGCCCGCTGACTCTGGGTATCGAAACAATGGGCGGCGTAATGACTGCCCTGATCGAGAAAAACACCACGATTCCTACCAAGAAATCGCAAGTGTTCTCGACTGCAGACGATAACCAGGGCGCAGTGACTATTCACGTGCTGCAAGGCGAGCGTAAGCAAGCCGCACAGAACAAGTCGTTGGGCAAGTTCGACCTGGCTGACATTCCACCTGCTCCACGTGGCGTGCCTCAGATCGAAGTGACCTTCGACATCGATGCCAACGGCATCCTGCACGTAAGTGCAAAAGACAAGGCGACTGGCAAGTCTCAGTCGATCGTGATCAAGGCTAACTCGGGTCTGTCCGAGGAAGAAATCGCCCAGATGGTTCGCGATGCCGAGATCAACGCTGAAGAAGACCGCAAGTTCGAAGAGCTGGCAGCTGCACGTAACCAGGGCGACGCACTGGTTCACTCGACTCGTAAAATGATCGTCGATGCTGGCGACAAAGTAACCGAGGAAGAGAAAACTGCAATCGAAGCTGCTGTAGTTGCACTTGAAGCCGCTGTTAAAGGCGACGACAAGGCGGCTATCGAAGCCAAGGTTGAAGAGCTGTCCAAGGTATCTGCTCCGGTTGCACAGAAAATGTACGCCGAGCAGGCGAACCCGGCAGACGCAGCGGCCAAGCCAGCTGATTCGGCTGAAAAAGCGGACGACGTTGTCGACGCTGAGTTCGAAGAAGTAAAAGACAACAAGTAATCAGCTTGTTTGTCGCCCGGTTGACCGCGCTTGAGCGGTGACTGGTAGGATGTCGCCGCGCGGGAGCTTGCTCCCGCGTTGGCGTGTCTGGAGTGCCAGAATTTTTACAGCATGCGACAAGGTCGAATGCTGGCGGTTTGGCCTGGATCTTTCCTGTTTTCCGGCCTGAAGTAACCGCTCCTGGCGGCCAATGCATTGGCTGTTAAACACAAACCTATATCGTTGAAAAGACGTGAGTCGGGTCTGATCCTTTCGGGCTTGGCGGGTTTGGCGAGGCTCGGGAGGGTTTTGTCGAACGTCCTTGAGAGTGCAAAGAATTATGGCAAAGCGCGACTATTACGAAATATTGGGTGTTGAACGCACCTCCACCGAGGTAGAGCTGAAGAAAGCCTATCGTCGCCTGGCGATGAAGCATCACCCGGACCGTAATCCGGATGACAAGGCTTCGGAAGAGCTGTTCAAAGAAGCCAACGAGGCTTACGAGGTTCTGTCGGATTCCAGCAAGCGTGCTGCCTACGATCAATACGGCCATGCCGGTGTTGATCCGCAAATGGGTGGTGGCGGTGCCGGCTTCGGCGGTCAGAACTTCTCCGATATTTTCGGTGATGTGTTCAGCGATTTCTTTGGCGGTGGTCGTGGCGGCTCCCGGGGCGGCGCGCAGCGTGGTAGCGATTTGCGCTATACGCTGGAGCTGGATCTGGAAGAGGCTGTGCGCGGTACCACGGTCAATATCCGCGTTCCTACGCTGGTCAATTGCAAACCGTGTGACGGTTCGGGCGCCAAGAAGGGCTCTTCGCCGGTGACCTGTACCACCTGTGGCGGTATTGGCCAGGTGCGCATGCAGCAGGGCTTCTTCGCGGTTCAGCAAACGTGCCCGCGCTGTCACGGTCAAGGCAAGGTCATTTCGGATCCGTGCGAAAGCTGCCGTGGCGAAGGTCGCGTAGAAGAGTACAAGACCCTTTCCGTCAAAGTGCCTGCGGGCGTTGATACCGGCGATCGCATTCGTCTGTCGGGCGAAGGCGAGGCGGGCGTGCAGGGTGGGCCGACTGGCGACCTGTATGTGGTAATCGATGTGCGCGAGCACGCGATTTTCCAGCGCGATGGCAAGCATCTGTTCTGCGAAGTGCCGATCAACTTTGCTGACGCTGCGCTGGGCGCTGAAATTGAAGTGCCGACCCTGGATGGTCGGGTCAAGCTGAAAATCCCGGAAGGTACGCAAAGCGGCAAGCAATTCCGTTTGCGTGGCAAAGGCGTGGCCCCGGTGCGCGGTGGCGGTGCTGGCGATTTGATGTGCCGTGTGGTGATCGAAACCCCGGTCAAGCTGAGCCGTCGTCAGCGCGAGCTGATGGAAGAGTTCCGTACCACGCTGGAAGGTGATAGCTGCCACTCGCCGAACGCCACGGGCTGGTTCGAAGGCGTTAAGCGTTTTTTCGGCGACCTCTAAGGAGCGGTAGATGCGACGTATAGCTGTGATGGGCGCTGCCGGGCGCATGGGCAAGACCTTGATCGATGCGGTGCAGCAGCGTTCGCCAGTGTGCGGGCTGACCGCGGCCATCGTGCGTCCGGGCAGCTCCCTGGTGGGGGCTGATGCCGGTGAGCTGGCTTCTATCGGGCGCATCGGCGTGCCGTTGTCAGAAAGCCTGCAAGCGGTCGCGGCTGATTTCGACGTGCTGATCGACTTCACCCTGCCTGAAGTGATGCTCGCCAACCTGGCGGTGTGTCGCAAATTGGGCAAGGCGATGGTGATCGGCACCACGGGGCTCAATGCCGAGCAAAAGCAGTTGCTGGTCGAAGCTGGCCAGGATATTGCGATTGTCTTTGCTTCCAACTTCAGTGTTGGCGTCAATCTGTCGTTCAAGCTGCTGGACATGGCGGCGCGGGTGATGGGTGAAGATGCCGATATCGAAATCATCGAGGCCCATCACCGGCACAAGGTCGACGCCCCTTCGGGGACGGCGATGCGCATGGGCGAGGTGATTGCCGATGCCTTGGGTCGTGATCTGCAAAAGGTTGCGGTGTATGGTCGCGAAGGCCATACCGGCGCCCGCGAGCGTGAAACCATCGGTTTCGCCACTGTGCGCGGCGGTGATGTGGTGGGTGATCACACAGTGTTGTTCGCCACAGAAGGTGAGCGCCTGGAAATCACCCACAAGGCATCGAGCCGCATGACCTTTGCCAAGGGTGCCGTTCGTGCAGCCTTGTGGCTGCAAGGGCGCGAGCCGGGCCTGTATGACATGCAGGATGTGCTCGACCTGCGTTGAGTTAACTCTGTAAAATCGGGCTGTTGGCGCGCCAGTAGCCCGATTTTTAACCGCTAAGCGATGTTCTGTCGCATTCCCCTGTCTTTTAGACTCTTTAGCGGTAGACCAAAAAAGCCTTTTTCTGTAAGCTACAGCTTTAGTGTGTCCACTAAAAGCGCGCAGATAATTCGATGAAGAAGCGGGGTGACGTGTCCATACGTCACTCCGCTTTTTTACAACCTGCGATCGCCCTTTCAGGCTTTATTTACGGGAGGTCTTCTTGACTAAGCAAGCCATACTCGCCCTCGCTGATGGCAGCATTTTTCGCGGCGAAGCCATTGGGGCCGACGGTCAAACCGTTGGTGAGGTGGTGTTTAACACCGCAATGACTGGCTACCAGGAGATCCTGACGGATCCTTCCTACGCTCAGCAAATCGTGACCCTGACTTACCCGCATGTTGGCAACACCGGTACTACCCCGGAAGACGCCGAGTCTGATCGTGTCTGGTCCGCAGGTCTGGTAATCCGTGATCTGCCGCTGGTTGCTAGCAACTGGCGCAACACCATGTCGCTGGCCGACTACCTGAAAACCAACAATGTTGTGGCCATCGCCGGTATCGACACTCGCCGCCTGACGCGCATCCTGCGTGAGAAAGGCGCGCAGAACGGTTGCATCATGGCGGGCGACAATATTTCTGAAGAAGCTGCCATCGCAGCTGCTCGCGGCTTCCCGGGCCTGAAGGGCATGGATCTGGCGAAAGTCGTCAGCACCGAAAAAGCCTACGAGTGGCGCTCCAGCGTCTGGAACCTGGCTACCGACAGTCACCCGACGATCGAAGCCAGCGAACTGCCTTATCACGTGGTCGCTTATGACTACGGCGTAAAGTGGAACATCCTGCGCATGCTGGTTGAGCGCGGCTGCCGCGTGACCGTGGTGCCTGCGCAAACTCCGGCCAGTGATGTTCTGGCACTCAACCCGGATGGCGTGTTCCTGTCCAACGGCCCGGGTGACCCTGAGCCATGCGACTACGCGATCACTGCAATCAAGCAAGTGCTGACCACCGAGATTCCGGTTTTCGGTATCTGCCTGGGCCACCAGCTGCTGGCCCTGGCTTCCGGCGCCAAGACCGTGAAAATGGGTCATGGCCATCACGGTGCTAACCACCCGGTCCAGGATCTGGACACCGGTGTTGTGATGATCACCAGCCAGAACCACGGTTTTGCGGTAGACGAAGCGAGCTTGCCAGCCAATGTGCGCGCCATCCACAAGTCGCTGTTCGACGGCACCCTGCAAGGTATCGAGCTGACCGACAAGAGCGCTTTCAGCTTCCAGGGTCACCCTGAAGCAAGCCCTGGCCCGAACGACGTTGCACCGCTGTTCGATCGCTTCATCAATGAGATGGCCAAGCGCCGTTAATCAGCCTTCTGTTTGCGCCCTGTGGCGGCCCCGAGCTTCGGTGGCCCCCGGGGTGCATCACAAACCTGATTGACAGCTTGCCGACTGACCTGCGGATTTGAGTGACAAACCCATGCCAAAACGTACAGACATAAAAAGCATCCTGATTCTCGGCGCTGGCCCGATCGTTATCGGCCAGGCCTGTGAGTTCGACTACTCCGGCGCCCAGGCCTGTAAAGCCCTGCGCGAAGAGGGTTACCGCGTCATCCTGGTGAACTCCAACCCGGCCACCATCATGACCGACCCGGACATGGCCGACGCCACCTACATCGAGCCGATCAAATGGCAGACCGTTGCCAAGATCATCGAAAAAGAGCGTCCGGATGCACTGCTGCCAACCATGGGCGGCCAGACTGCTCTGAACTGCGCACTGGACCTGGAGCGCGAAGGCGTTCTGGAGAAGTTCGGCGTAGAGATGATCGGTGCCAACGCTGACACCATCGACAAGGCTGAAGACCGTTCGCGTTTCGACAAGGCGATGAAGTCCATCGGCCTGGACTGCCCGCGCTCCGGTATCGCTCACACGATGGAAGAGGCCAATGCGGTCCTCGAGCGACTGGGCTTCCCGTGCATCATTCGTCCGTCCTTCACTATGGGCGGCACCGGTGGCGGTATTGCCTACAACCGTGAAGAATTCGAAGAAATCTGTACGCGTGGTCTGGACCTGTCGCCAACCAAAGAGCTGCTGATCGACGAATCCCTGATCGGCTGGAAAGAGTACGAGATGGAGGTTGTCCGCGACAAAAAGGACAACTGCATCATCGTGTGCTCGATCGAAAACTTCGACCCGATGGGCGTGCACACCGGTGACTCGATCACCGTTGCTCCGGCACAGACCCTGACGGACAAGGAATACCAGATCATGCGTAACGCCTCCCTGGCGGTACTGCGTGAGATCGGCGTTGAAACCGGCGGTTCCAACGTTCAGTTCGGCATCTGCCCGGACACCGGCCGTATGGTCGTGATCGAGATGAACCCGCGTGTATCGCGTTCGTCGGCGCTGGCATCGAAAGCTACCGGCTTCCCGATTGCGCGTATCGCTGCCAAGCTGGCGATCGGTTACACCCTGGACGAGCTGCAAAACGAAATCACCGGTGGCGCCACACCAGCGTCCTTCGAGCCGTCCATCGACTACGTTGTGACCAAGCTGCCGCGCTTCGCTTTTGAGAAGTTCGCCAAGGCTGACGCCCGTTTGACCACACAGATGAAATCTGTGGGTGAAGTCATGGCTATCGGCCGGACTTTCCAGGAATCCCTGCAAAAGGCCCTTCGCGGTCTGGAAGTGGGTGTCAGCGGTCTTGATCCAAAGCTGGACCTGAGCAACCCGGAAAGCATGGCCGTGCTCAAGCGCGAGCTGACCGTGCCGGGCGCCGAGCGTATCTGGTACGTGGCTGACGCGTTCCGTGCTGGCATGACCGTTGAAGATATCTTCGGCATGAACATGATCGACCCTTGGTTCCTGGTACAGATCGAAGATCTGATCAAGGACGAAGAAAAAATCAAGACCATGGCTCTGTCGTCGATCGATCGCGACGCCATGTACCGCCTCAAGCGCAAGGGCTTCTCCGACGCGCGCCTGGCCGTGTTGCTGGGTGTGACCGAGAAGAACCTGCGTCGCCACCGTCACAAGCTGGAAGTGTTCCCGGTCTACAAGCGTGTTGACACCTGCGCGGCCGAGTTCGCCACCGACACCGCCTACATGTACTCCACCTATGAGGAAGAGTGCGAAGCCAACCCTTCGGATCGTGACAAGATCATCATCCTGGGTGGCGGCCCGAACCGTATCGGCCAGGGCATCGAGTTCGACTACTGCTGCGTTCACGCCGCTCTGGCACTGCGTGCCGACGGTTACGAGACCATCATGGTCAACTGCAACCCGGAAACCGTGTCCACCGACTTCGATACCTCGGATCGTCTGTACTTCGAATCCGTAACCCTGGAAGACGTGCTGGAAATCGTCCGCGTCGAGAAGCCAAAAGGCGTGATCGTCCAGTACGGTGGCCAGACTCCGCTGAAACTGGCGCGTGCCCTGGAAGAAGCCGGCGTGCCGATCATCGGTACCAGCCCTGACGCCATCGACCGTGCCGAAGACCGTGAGCGCTTCCAGCAGATGGTTGAGCGCCTGAACCTGCGTCAGCCGCCTAACGCCACTGTGCGCAGCGAAGACGAAGCCATTCGTGCCGCTGGCAAGATCGGTTACCCGCTGGTTGTTCGTCCTTCCTACGTGTTGGGCGGCCGTGCGATGGAAATCGTCTACGAAGAAGAAGAGCTCAAGCGCTACCTGCGTGACGCGGTAAAAGTGTCCAACGACAGCCCGGTGCTGCTGGACCACTTCCTCAACTGCGCCATCGAAATGGACGTGGACGCGGTCTGCGACGGTACTGATGTGGTGATCGGCGCGATCATGCAGCACATCGAACAGGCGGGTGTTCACTCCGGTGACTCCGCGTGCTCGCTGCCGCCGTACTCGCTGCCGCTGCACATCCAGGACGTGATGCGCGAACAGGTCAAGAAAATGGCCCTGGAATTGGGCGTTGTCGGCCTGATGAACGTGCAATTGGCTCTGCAGGGCGAAGATATCTACGTGATCGAAGTGAACCCGCGTGCATCGCGTACCGTTCCTTTCGTCTCCAAGTGCATCGGTGTTTCCCTGGCAATGATCGCGGCTCGCGTGATGGCCGGTAAAACCCTGAAGGAAATCGGTTTCACTAAAGAAATCATTCCTAACTTCTACAGCGTGAAAGAGGCGGTCTTCCCGTTCGCCAAATTCCCTGGCGTTGACCCGATTCTCGGCCCAGAGATGAAGTCCACCGGTGAAGTGATGGGCGTGGGCGATACCTTCGGCGAAGCCTTTGCCAAGGCCCAGATGGGTGCAAGCGAAGTGCTGCCGACTGGCGGTACTGCTTTCATCAGCGTACGCGACGACGACAAGCCACTGGTTGCCGGTGTTGCCCGCGACCTGATCAACCTGGGCTTTGAAATTGTTTCGACCGTTGGCACTGCCAAGTTCATCGAAGCGGCTGGCCTTAAAGTGCGCCGCGTGAACAAGGTGACCGAAGGTCGTCCGCACGTTGTCGACATGATCAAGAACGACGAAGTAACCTTGATCATCAACACCACCGAAGGTCGTCAGTCGATTGCTGACTCCTATTCCATTCGCCGCAACGCGCTGCAGCACAAGATCTACTGCACCACGACTATTGCTGCTGGCGAAGCGATCTGCGAAGCGCTTAAATTCGGTCCTGAAAAAACCGTACGTCGCTTGCAGGATCTACACGCAGGATTGAAGGCATGATCAAGTACCCAATGACGGTCCAGGGCGCCAAAGCCCTGGAAGAAGAACACGCACATCTGACCAAGGTTGTTCGTCCCAAGCTGAGCCAGGACATCGGCACGGCGCGTGAGCTGGGCGACCTTAAAGAAAACGCTGAATACCATGCTGCCCGCGAGCAGCAGGGTATGGTTGAGGCGCGTATCCGTGACATCGAAGGCCGTATGCAGAACGCGGTGATCATCGATGTCACGACGATTCCTCACACCGGCAAAGTGATTTTCGGCACCACGGTCGAGATCGCCAACGTTGAAACTGACGAAAGCGTGACCTACCAGATCGTGGGTGAGGATGAGGCTGACTTCAAACTCGGAAAAATCTCCGTGGGTTCGCCACTGGCCCGTGCCTTGATTGCCAAGGAAGAGGGTGATGTGGTGGCGGTGAAAACACCGGGCGGCGTCATTGAGTACGAAATTGTTAAAGTAAGTCACATCTAAGAACGGCGCCCGCATTGTGCGGGCGCACTTCTTTGGCGGCCGGCCCGGTTGTTCCGGGTTGGTGGCCTGTGGTTGTTGCACACAGAATTGTTTGCCGGTGCTGGCCGCAATGCGGTTGGCAGCGTAGTACGTTGAAGTGGCAAGTAGCAGGTGAGGGGAGTGGTGCGTTGGGCGTCTCTGGCTGCCTGATGCGTTGCGCGGGCAGTTCTTGCATGACTCTCGGGCTTTGGCCCTGGAAGAGTTTCAGGGCGCGCCAGGCGCACCCTTGACCCTTGTCGACATCACTTGAAGCGATGGATGTTCGACAGTTGCTTGTTTACATTGACGTTCTTGCGGTACAGAAGCGCCATTTTGCCGATAACCTGTACCAGTTCCGCTTTGCCTGCCTTGCACAGTTCTGCAATGGCCTCCAGGCGGGATTCGCGATCCAGGATGTTGACTTTGATTTTAATCAGCTCGTGATCGCCCAATGCGCGTTCGAGTTCGGCTAAAACACCTTCAGTCAAACCATTGTCAGCCACAGTCAAAACTGGTTTCAGATGGTGGCCAATGGATTTGTACTGTTTCTTCTGCTCTTGAGTGAGCGGCATAATCTGACCCCTGTGTCTGATCTTGTAAAAAGCGGCGGCCAGTTTACCCGAGCGAGTCCCAGACCGCCCAGTTAATCACGACCCGTTTAAAATTTTTGAGGTGGCCCGTGGCCCGTTCCAAGACTAGCCTTAACTGGCTGAAAGAACATTTCAACGACCCGTACGTCAAAATGGCGCAAAAAGACGGGTATCGCTCCCGCGCCAGCTACAAATTGCTGGAGATCCAGGAGCGCGACAAGCTGATTCGTCCTGGCATGACCGTTATCGACCTGGGCGCGGCCCCGGGTGGCTGGTCGCAGGTGACCAGTCGTCTGATCGGTGGCCAGGGGCGTTTGATTGCTTCCGACATCCTGGACATGGACAGCATCCCGGATGTGACCTTCATCAAGGGCGACTTTACCGAGGACGCCGTGCTTGCACAGATCCTCGAGGCCGTCGGAAATACACAAGTAGACCTTGTGATTTCAGATATGGCCCCCAATATGAGTGGATTGGCAGCTGTCGATATGCCGCGGGCAATGTTTCTGTGCGAATTGGCACTGGACCTTGCCGGTCGCGTCCTACGTCCAGGTGGTGATTTTCTGATCAAGGTTTTCCAGGGTGAAGGCTTCGACCAGTACCACAAGGACATTCGCAAGCTGTTTGACAAGGTACAGATGCGCAAGCCGTCTTCGTCGCGAGACAGGTCCCGCGAGCAGTATTTGCTGGGGCGCGGCTTCCGCGGTGTTGAAGGTTCGGCCAGTGATGAACGTCTGTAACAAGGGCGATAGATTTTTTTGAATCGCTTTACAGATCTGGCATAACGAATATTGTGTAGGCAAAGTTTCACAAAGGGTTACAGACGGAGCCTGCAAGGGTTGTAGGCAATGTAGTAAGTTATGCCGGTGAATATCATGCGAAGCACGCTTCAGTAGCGGGGCTTGTGCTTCAGAGGGTAGCTAATTGAACGATATGGCAAAGAATCTGATCCTGTGGTTGATCATCGCCGCTGTCCTGGTGACAGTGATGAACAACTTCTCCAGTCCAAACGAGCCACAAACCCTCAACTATTCCGACTTCATCCAGCAAGTTAAGGATGGCAAGGTCGAGCGCGTTGCCGTGGATGGCTACGTGATTACCGGCAAACGCAGCGATGGCGATACCTTCAAGACCATCCGTCCGGCTATTCAGGACAACGGTTTGATCGGCGACCTGGTGGATAACCACGTAACCGTTGAAGGCAAATTGCCTGAGCAACAAAGCATCTGGACCCAGTTGCTGGTTGCCAGCTTCCCGATCCTGGTCATCATCGCGGTCTTCATGTTCATGATGCGCCAGATGCAGGGCGGTGCCGGCGGTAAAGGCGGCCCGATGAGCTTTGGCAAGAGCAAGGCGCGACTGCTGTCGGAAGACCAGGTCAAGACGACCCTGGCTGACGTAGCAGGTTGCGATGAAGCCAAGGAAGAAGTGGGCGAGCTGGTTGAGTTCCTGCGCGATCCGGGCAAGTTCCAGCGCCTGGGCGGTCGCATTCCGCGTGGCGTGCTGATGGTGGGTCCACCGGGTACCGGTAAGACCCTGATCGCCAAGGCGATTGCGGGTGAGGCCAAGGTGCCGTTCTTCACCATCTCCGGTTCCGACTTTGTTGAAATGTTCGTGGGCGTTGGCGCCAGCCGCGTGCGTGACATGTTTGAGCAGGCCAAGAAACACGCGCCTTGCATCATCTTTATCGATGAAATCGATGCGGTCGGTCGTCACCGTGGTAACGGTATGGGCGGCGGTCATGACGAGCGCGAGCAGACCCTTAACCAGTTGCTGGTTGAGATGGACGGCTTTGAGATGAACGACGGCATCATCGTGATTGCCGCCACCAACCGTCCTGACGTACTTGACCCGGCGCTGCTGCGTCCGGGCCGTTTCGACCGTCAGGTCGTGGTGGGCTTGCCGGACATTCGTGGCCGCGAGCAGATTCTCAAGGTCCACATGCGCAAAGTGCCAATGGGCGATGATGTCCAGCCGGCCGTTATTGCACGTGGTACGCCGGGCTTCTCGGGTGCTGACCTGGCCAACCTGGTCAACGAGGCTTCCCTGTTCGCGGCGCGTACCGGCAAGCGTGTTGTTGAAATGAAAGAGTTCGAGCTGGCCAAGGACAAGATCATGATGGGCGCCGAGCGCAAATCGATGGTCATGTCGGATAAAGAAAAGCGCAACACGGCTTATCACGAAGCGGGTCACGCTATCGTGGGTCGCGTGGTGCCAGAGCATGATCCGGTCTACAAGGTGTCGATCATTCCTCGTGGCCGTGCCCTGGGCGTGACCATGTTCCTGCCGGAAGAAGATCGCTATAGCCTGTCCAAGCGTGCGCTGATCAGCCAGATCTGCTCGCTCTATGGTGGCCGTATCGCTGAAGAGATGACCCTGGGTTTCGACGGTGTGACCACCGGCGCTTCCAATGACATCATGCGAGCCAGCCAGATTGCCCGCAACATGGTGACCAAGTGGGGCTTGTCCGAGAAGCTCGGCCCGCTGATGTATGCCGAGGACGAAGAGTCCTACCTGGGTCGTGGTGGTGGTCAGTCTGCAAACGTATCGGGCGAGACAGCCAAGCTGATCGACTCCGAAGTGCGCAGCATCATTGACCAGTGCTACAACACCGCCAAGCAGATCCTGACAGATAACCGCGACAAGCTGGATGCAATGGCTGACGCGTTGATGAAGTACGAAACGATCGATGCCGATCAGATCGACGACATCATGGCGGGTCGTCCGCCACGCGAGCCTCGTGACTGGGAAGATGGCAACTCGGGTACCCCGACTGCCCCTACGCTGGATAAAACCGAGCGCCCGGAAACACCTATCGGCGGCCCTGCTGCTGATCAATAAGGCTTGAAATGACTTCTGTTCAGTCCTCAACCCGGTTGCCTTGCGGCAACCGGGTTCTTGATTTGGCCCATACGCATGTTATGGGCATCCTCAATGTCACCCCCGATTCCTTTTCCGATGGCGGCCGCTTCGCACCGCTGGACGCGGCTCTGCGCCATGCAGAGGCGATGGTGTTGGCCGGTGCGACCCTGATTGATGTTGGTGGCGAGTCAACCCGCCCTGGTGCTCCTGTGGTCTCCCCGCAGGCAGAGCTCGACCGGGTTGCGCCGGTTGTCGAGCGTATCGCTCGGGAACTGGATGTGATTATTTCGGTCGATACATCCGCGCCAATGGTCATGACCGAGGTTGCGCGCCTTGGCGCAGGGTTGATCAATGACGTGCGCTCGCTGCGCCGTGAAGGGGCCTTGCAGGCTGCAGCAGCCACCGGCTTGCCGGTGTGTCTGATGCATATGCTCGGCGAGCCCGGCGACATGCAGGACAATCCGCACTACGAAGATCTGGTCGGCGAGGTGTCGGCGTTTCTGGCTGACAGCATGGTGCGTTGTGCAGCAGCAGGCATCGGGCCTGAGCGCATCGTGCTGGACCCGGGGTTTGGTTTTGCCAAAACCTTGCAGCACAATTTGAGCCTGTTCAAGCATATGGAGGCCCTGCATGCACTGGGTCGGCCTTTGCTGGTGGGCGTGTCTCGTAAAAGCATGGTCGGGCAGACACTGAACCGGCCAGTTGCAGAGCGGCTCTATGGCAGCCTGGCTCTTGCGGCATTGGCGATGACCAAGGGCGCGCGTATTTTGCGTGTCCATGATGTTGCCGAAACAGTTGATGTGGTACGGATGATCGCAGCGGTAGATGCCGCCGACTAAGAATGATGGAGCACTTATGACAAAGAAGTATTTTGGCACCGACGGTATTCGTGGTCGGGTCGGCGTTTATCCGATTACCCCTGACTTTATGCTCAAGTTGGGCTGGGCAGCGGGCATGGCGTTTCGCAGCAAGGGCGCTTGCCGGATCCTGGTAGGCAAGGACACCCGCATCTCGGGTTACATGTTCGAGTCTGCCCTTGAGGCCGGCTTGTCGGCTGCCGGGGCGGATGTGATGCTGCTGGGGCCTATGCCCACGCCGGCCATTGCCTACCTGACCCGCACCTTCCATGCGGAAGCGGGCATCGTGATCAGCGCTTCGCACAACCCCCATGACGATAACGGCATCAAGTTCTTCTCCGGCGAGGGCACCAAGCTGCCTGACGACGTTGAGCTGATGATCGAAGAGTTGCTGGATGCGCCGATGACGGTTGTCGATTCCGACAAGCTCGGCAAGGTCTCGCGGATCAATGATGCGCCGGGCCGTTATATCGAATTTTGCAAAAGCAGTGTGCCAAGCAGCACCAAATTCAGCGGCATGAAGATTGTTCTCGACTGCGCCCACGGTGCGACCTACAAGGTTGCGCCAAGTGTCTTCAAGGAGCTGGGTGCTCAAGTCGTTGTGCTGTCGGCTCAGCCTGATGGCCTGAACATCAACGAAAACTGCGGTTCGACCCATATGGGTCAGTTGCAGGCGGCCGTGGTGGCTGAAGGTGCGGACCTGGGTATTGCCTTTGATGGCGACGGCGACCGGGTATTGATGGTTGACCATACCGGTGCCGTGGTCGATGGCGATGAGCTGTTGTTTATCATTGCCCGTGACTTGCACGAACGTGGCAAGTTGCAGGGTGGCGTTGTTGGTACGCTGATGAGCAACCTTGGCCTTGAGCTGGCATTGGCTGACCTGGGTATTGAGTTCGTGCGCGCCAATGTCGGTGACCGTTATGTGATCGCGGCCCTGCAAGAGCGTAACTGGCTGGTGGGGGGTGAAAACTCCGGGCATATTGTGTGCTTCCAGCACACCACGACGGGCGATGCGATCATTGCGGCGCTGCAGGTGTTGCTGTCCTTGCGTCGTCGCGACGAAAGCCTGGCCCAGTCGCGCCAGGCGCTGCGCAAGTGCCCGCAAGTGCTGTTGAACGTGCGCTTTGCAGGTGGCGTTGACCCTGTTGAGCTTCCGGCTGTCAAAGAGGCGTGCGCGCGAGTGACGGCGGCCATGAAGGGTCGTGGTCGCGTGTTGCTGCGCAAGTCTGGAACAGAGCCTCTGGTGCGTGTCATGGTCGAAGGCGATGACGAAAACATGGTTCGCGGCTACGCCGAAGAGCTGGCAAAACTGGTAAGTGAAGTTTGTTCCTGAATTCGGCTTGCCAGCTTTGATTTGGTTGGGTAACATCTGCGCCCACTTTGACCGACGAGGTAAAGCATGCGTCGCACTATGGTAGCTGGTAACTGGAAGATGCACGGTACCCGCGCCAGCGTCGCTGAGCTGATCGACGGTCTGCGTGGTCTGGTCCTGCCAAACGATGTTGATGTTGCAGTATTTCCGCCTCAGCTGTTTATTGATCGTGTTATCAATGGCTTGCAAGGCGCAGCGATTTCGGTCGGTGCTCAGGATACGGCAGTGGAGTCGGGGCAGGGCGCGCTGACTGGCGAGGTTTCCTCTAGCCAGTTGGCAGACGCAGGTTGCAAGCTGGTGCTTGTGGGACACTCTGAACGCCGCCTGATTCTGGGTGAGCAGGATGAGACACTCAATCGCAAGTTTGCAGCGGCCCAAGCCTCTGGCTTGACGCCAGTGCTGTGCATAGGGGAGACCCTGGAGCAGCGCGAAGCGGGACAAACGCTTGAAGTGGTAGAGCGTCAGCTGAATGCCGTGATTGACGAGTTTGGCATCGATGCTTTTGTAAATGCCGTGATTGCATACGAGCCGGTCTGGGCCATTGGCACCGGGCTGACCGCATCGCCACAGCAAGCGCAAGATGTGCATGCGGCCATTCGCGCACAGCTGGCGCAAAAGAATTCTGAAGTGGCACAAGGTGTGCGGCTTCTATACGGCGGCAGCGTGAAGGCGGCCAATGCGGTCGAACTGTTCAGCATGCCGGATATCGATGGGGGACTCATTGGCGGGGCTTCCCTGAATGCAGATGAGTTCGGTGCGATCATTCGTGCCGCAGGAAACTGAAAATGCTGGATAACGTCGTAACTGTGTTTCATCTGTTGACAGCATTGGGTGTGATTGCCCTGGTTTTGCTGCAACAGGGCAAGGGAGCGGATGCTGGAGCATCTTTCGGCGCAGGTGCATCAAATACTGTGTTCGGAAGCCAAGGTTCCTCTACCTTTCTTAGTAAGTTTACTGCTATACTTGCCGCAGGTTTTTTCATAACCAGCTTAGGGTTAGGTTACTTTGCTAAAGAGAAAGCTGAACAGCTGACTCAAGTAGGTTTGCCAAACCCAGCGGTGTTGGAAGTACCAGTGCAAAAACCGGCTTCAGATGATGTTCCGGTGCTTCAAGAGCAAAAGTCGGCAACTCCTGCGACTGACGTACCTCCAGCTCAAGAGCAAAAGTAAAACGGGTTTCATGATGTAAACGTTGTATTGCCGAGGTGGTGGAATTGGTAGACACGCAACCTTGAGGTGGTTGTGCCCATAGGGTGTAGGGGTTCGAGTCCCCTTCTCGGTACCAATTATCAAGAATGCCCGCAGTAGCGGGCTTTCTTGTATGTGGAAGGTTAGATTGACCCGTCAAGGGATCAACCGTATACTTCCGCTCCAGCTTTGTCGCGGGATGGAGCAGTCTGGTAGCTCGTCGGGCTCATAACCCGAAGGTCGTCGGTTCAAATCCGGCTCCCGCAACCAGTTTCAGCGGAGCCCCTTTTCAGGGGCTTTTTGTTAGCTGGACACTTTATAGCGTCGGTATTCAACGACGTTTCAGAGATGGGCGCTTCGCCCATTTTTTCATTTTGCACAGCATGCACAAACATGCACTAGGGGGTTCAGGTGTCGAGCAAGCTAGAACAGTTGCAGGACTTGTTGGCCCCGGTGGTCGTGGCCCTTGGCTATGAATGCTGGGGTATTGAATTTTCGGCTCAAGGCCGCCATTCAATGTTGCGTGTGTATATCGACAAGGAAGGCGGCGTACTGGTGGATGACTGCGCAATCGTGAGTCGTCAGATCAGCGGCGTTCTGGATGTCGAAGATCCTATCGCTGTTGAATACACCCTTGAAGTTTCTTCTCCTGGCATGGAACGCCCACTGTTCACGCTTGAACAGTTTGCCCAATTTGTCGGTGAGCAAGTGAAGATCAAGCTGCGCTCGCCTTTTGAAGGGCGACGTAACTTTCAGGGCCTTCTGCGCGGCGTAGAAGAGCAGGACATCGTGGTGCAGGTTGAAGACCATGAATTCCTGTTGCCGATCGATATGATCGACAAGGCCAACATTATTCCCAGTTTTGACTGAGACGCGGATCCCGCGGATCCAATGGCTTGCGAAAGGCGAGGCGTACGATGAGCAAAGAAGTACTGCTGGTTGTTGAGTCGGTGTCCAATGAAAAGGGCGTACCGGCAAACGTTATTTTTGAAGCGCTGGAGCTGGCTCTGGCCACCGCTACTAAAAAGCGTTTTGAAGACGAAGTCGAACTGCGTGTGGAAATCAATCGCCACACCGGTAACTATGAGACTTTCCGTCGCTGGACTGTGGTCGAAGACGAAGATCTGGATGATCCAGCATACGAGTTGGCTGTAGACCAGGCCCAGGCGAAACAGCCAGGCGCGAAAGCCGGCGATATTATCGAAGAGAAAATCGATTCTATCGAATTCGGTCGGATTGCTGCACAGACGGCCAAACAGGTCATCGTGCAAAAAGTTCGCGAAGCCGAGCGTGCTCAAGTAGTCGATGCCTATCGTGAGCGTCTGGGCGAAATCATTTCCGGCACCGTTAAAAAGGTGACTCGCGACAATGTGATCGTTGACCTGGGTAACAACGCTGAAGCGTTGCTGGCCCGTGAAGACATCATTTCGCGTGAGACTTTCCGTGTTGGCGTACGCCTTCGCGCATTGCTCAAGGAAATCCGCACTGAAAACCGCGGTCCTCAGCTGATCCTGTCGCGTACCGCGCCAGAGATGCTGATCGAACTGTTCCGCATTGAAGTGCCAGAAATCTCCGAAGGCCTGATCGAAGTGATGGCGGCCTCCCGCGATCCTGGATCACGCGCTAAAATAGCTGTTCGCTCGAAAGACAAGCGCATTGATCCGCAAGGTGCCTGCATCGGTATGCGCGGTTCGCGCGTCCAGGCAGTGTCCGGCGAATTGGGCGGAGAGCGAGTGGATATCGTCCTTTGGGATGACAACCCGGCGCAGTTCGTGATCAACGCAATGTCGCCAGCAGAAGTGGCGGCTATTATCGTCGACGAAGATGCCCATGCAATGGACATCGCCGTTGGCGCAGACAATCTGGCCCAGGCGATTGGTCGCGGCGGTCAGAACGTACGTCTGGCCAGCCAGTTGACCGGCTGGACCCTGAACGTGATGACCGAATCGGACATCCAGGCCAAGCAGCAAGCAGAAACCGGCGATATCCTGCGCAACTTCATCGAAGAGCTGGAAGTTGATGAAGACCTGGCGCAGGTACTGGTTGATGAAGGCTTTACTAGCCTGGAAGAGATTGCCTACGTACCGGTGGAGGAAATGCTCAACATCGATGGCTTTGACGAAGATACCGTCAACGAGCTTCGCGCTCGCGCCAAGGATCGACTGTTGACTAAAGCCATCGCTACTGAGGAAAAGCTGGCAGACGCCCATCCGGCCGAAGACCTGCTCTCGCTTGAGGGTATGGACAAGGATTTGGCGATGGAACTGGCGGTGCGCGGCGTAATTACCCGCGAAGACCTGGCCGAGCAGTCTATTGACGACCTGCTCGACATCGACGGCATTGACGATGATCGTGCCGGCAAGTTGATCATGGCCGCCCGAGCCCATTGGTTCGAGTAATTAGGCGCGGCCTGAGGAGAGAAATGCATGACGCAAGTCACGGTGAAACAACTGGCCGATGAGGTCAAAACACCGGTTGAGCGCCTGTTGCAGCAGATGCGTGAGGCAGGTCTGCCGCACAACGCCGCCGAGCAGAATGTAACCGATAGTGAGAAGCAGGCTCTGCTGACTCACCTGAAAAGCAGCCACAAGGCTAAAGTGGAAGAACCGCGCAAGATCACTTTGCAGCGTAAAACCACCAGCACCCTGCGTGTAGCTGGCAGCAAAAGCATCAGCGTTGAAGTACGCAAGAAGAAAGTCTTCGTACAGCAAAGCCCGGAAGAAATCGAAGCCGAGCGCAAACGTGAGATGGATGAACGTCGTGCAGTAGAAAATGCCGCACGTCAAAAGGCTGAAGAAGAGTCCAAGCGTCGCGCCGAAGAAGAAGCGCGCCGCCAGCCTGCATCTGCTCCTGTTGCAGCTCCGGCTCCGGCCGCTGCAGCGCCTGCACCTGTGCAAGCCGCAGCGCCAGCACCGGCTCCAGCCGCTGATGCACGCAAGCGTGACGAACAGCGTCGCCCGGACAAACCACGCGCAGACGACAACAATCGTCGCGGCAGTGGTGACGGCGATCGCAAAAACGCTCCGCATCGTGCCTCGGTTAAAGAAAAAGCACCGACTCCACGTGTTGCTCCGCGTACTTCCGACGAAGAAAGCGACAGCTTCCGTCGCGGTGGTCGTGGCAAGGGCAAGCTGAAGAAGCGCAACGCTCACGGTTTCCAGAGCCCAACCGGCCCTGTTGTTCGTGACGTGCAGATTGGCGAGACCATCACTGTCGGCGATTTGGCTGCACAGATGTCGGTCAAGGCTGCCGAAGTCATCAAGTTCATGTTCAAGCTGGGTACTCCAGCGACCATCAACCAGGTACTGGATCAGGAAACTGCCCAACTGGTTGCTGAAGAACTGGGCCACAAAGTGACTCTGGTCAGCGACAACGCCCTGGAAGATTCCCTGGCCGAGTCCCTGAAGTTCGAAGGCGAGTCGTTCTCCCGTGCTCCGGTTGTGACCGTAATGGGCCACGTTGACCACGGTAAAACGTCCCTGCTCGACTACATCCGTCGTGCCAAGGTAGCTGCTGGCGAAGCCGGTGGTATTACTCAGCACATCGGTGCGTACCACGTTGAAACCGAACGCGGCATGGTCACGTTCCTCGACACCCCGGGTCACGCTGCGTTTACCGCAATGCGTGCTCGTGGTGCCAAGGCAACTGACATCGTGATTCTGGTTGTGGCTGCAGACGACGGCGTAATGCCGCAGACCATCGAAGCTGTTCAGCATGCGAAAGCCGCTGGCGTGCCGCTGGTTGTTGCAGTGAACAAGATCGACAAGCCAGGTGCTGACCTCGATCGCATTCGCAGCGAACTGTCCGTTCACGGCGTGACGTCGGAAGAGTGGGGTGGTGACACTCCGTTTGTTTCGGTCTCGGCGAAAATGGGTACTGGCGTTGACGAATTGCTCGAAGCCGTATTGCTGCAAGCCGAAGTTCTGGAACTCAAGGCAACACCATCGGCTCCTGGCCGTGGCGTAGTGGTTGAGTCCCGTCTGGACAAAGGCCGTGGCCCTGTTGCAACCGTTCTGGTTCAAGACGGTACCCTGCGCCAAGGCGACATGGTTCTGGTCGGTTCCAACTACGGCCGCATCCGCGCCATGCTCGACGAGAACGGCAAGCCTATCAAGGAAGCCGGTCCATCCATCCCTGTCGAGATCCTCGGCCTGGACGGTACGCCAGATGCTGGCGACGAGATGAGCGTAATGACCGACGAGAAGAAGGCGCGTGAAGTTGCCCTGTTCCGTCAAGGCAAGTTCCGCGAAGTGAAACTGGCGCGTGCTCACGCAGGCAAGCTGGAAAACATCTTCGAGAACATGGGCCAGGAAGAGAAGAAGACGCTTAACATCGTCCTCAAATCTGACGTCCGTGGTTCGTTGGAAGCTCTGCAGGGCGCTCTGAGCGGCCTGGGTAACGATGAAGTGCAAGTGCGCGTAGTGGGCGGCGGTGTCGGTGGTATCACCGAGAGCGACGCTAACCTGGCACTGGCCTCCAACGCTGTACTGTTTGGCTTCAACGTGCGTGCCGATGCCGGCGCTCGCAAGATTGTCGAGCAGGAAGGCCTGGACATGCGTTACTACAACGTCATCTACGACATCATCGAAGACGTCAAGAAAGCCCTTACCGGCATGCTTGGCAGCGACGTTCGGGAGAACATCCTGGGTATCGCCGAAGTCCGTGACGTGTTCCGCTCGCCGAAGTTTGGCGCGGTTGCAGGTTGCATGGTGCTGGAAGGTGTTGTTCACCGTAACCGTCCAATCCGCGTACTGCGTGAAGACATCGTTATCTACGAAGGCGAGCTGGAATCCCTGCGTCGCTTCAAGGATGACATGTCCGAAGTGCGTGCCGGCATGGAATGCGGTATCGGCGTCAAGAGCTACAACGACGTTAAAGTCGGTGACAAGATCGAAGTGTTCGAGAAGGTCCAGGTTGCTCGCAGCCTCTAAATCGCGAGCCTCAAGAGCGAGGACGAGCCCGCGCATGCATTTGCGCAGCGCTCGGCCTGGACTCTAAACGCAACGCCCGGTCCGGCTTCTGTCAGGCCGGGCGTTTGCCGCTTTCAGAACGCATGGGTTTCCCATGGGTGAGTAACAGGTAACAAGACATGGCAAAAGAATATAGCCGTACCCAACGTATCGGCGATCAGATGCAGCGCGAGCTGGCACAGCTGATCCGTCGCGAAGTCAAAGACCCGCGCGTGGGTCTGGTCACCATTACTGCTGTTGAAGTCAGCCGTGACGTCGGTCACGCCAAGATCTTCATCACCGTAATGGGTCAGGACAGCGCTGAAGACATCGCCCAGAGCATCAAGGTGCTGAACTCGGCAGCGGGTTTCCTGCGCATGCAACTGGCGCGTGAAATGAAGCTGCGCAGCGTTCCGCAGTTGCACTTCCACTACGATGAAAGCGTCGTGCGTGGTGCTCACCTGTCCGCCTTGATCGAGCGTGCAGTGGCTGAAGACAATCAGCACCCTGAAACCACTGCTCCCGAAGACACCAAGGAGTAACCGGTGGCTCAGGTCAAGCGTATCCGTCGTAACGTCAGCGGCATCATCCTGCTGGACAAGCCTCTTGGGTTCACCTCCAACGCGGCCCTGCAGAAAGTCCGCTGGCTGCTCAATGCCGAGAAGGCAGGGCACACCGGTAGCCTCGATCCATTGGCCAGCGGTGTATTGCCGCTGTGCTTTGGCGAAGCCACCAAGTTTTCGCAATACCTGCTCGATTCTGACAAGGGTTATGAAACCCTGATGCAATTGGGCAAGACCACCACCACGGCAGACGCTGAAGGCGAGGTTTTGCAGACGCGTCCGGTGACCGTTGGTCGCGCCGATATTGAAGCTGTTTTACCCAAGTTTCGTGGGCAAATCAGTCAGATACCGCCGATGTACTCTGCGCTCAAGCGTGACGGACAGCCGCTTTACAAGCTGGCCCGTGCAGGCGAAGTGGTGGAGCGTGAACCACGTTCTGTTACTATTACCCGCCTCGAATTGCTGGCCAGCGAAGGCGACACTGCGCGCTTGGCCGTCGACTGCACCAAAGGCACCTATATCCGTACCCTTGTGGAAGATATCGGTGAGCAATTGGGTTGCGGGGCATACGTTGCAGAACTGCGTCGTACGCATGCCGGACCTTTCAGCCTGGCCCAGACGGTCACACTGGAAGAACTGGAAGCGGTGCATGCCGAAGGCGGCAATGAAGCGGTTGACCGTTTCCTGATGCCGTCGGACAGTGGCCTGCTTGACTGGCCGCTGCTGCACTTCTCCGAAGCCAGCGCGTTCTACTGGCTCAACGGCCAGCCAGTACGTGCTCCGGATGCTCCGAAGTTCGGGATGGTGCGGGTACAAGATCACAACGGTCGCTTTATCGGTATCGGTGAAGTGAGCGAAGACGGGCGCATTGCGCCGCGTCGACTGATTCGGTCGGAATGACCGGAACCAGGCTGCATCGGGGTGTAATATTTCCGGCGCAGACTGGAACGAGGGTGGCTGTTATTGGGCACGGTCACATCTCACATTTAAATACGAGGATTTGTCCTCGGCCCATTGGATCTGTCTTGTTCGCAAGCAGGCCCTAGTTGAAAGGAAAGCCAAATGGCACTTACAGTTGAACACAAAGCAGAAATCGTAAAAGACTACCAGCAAGCTCCAGGTGATACAGGTTCTCCAGAAGTGCAGGTTGCACTGCTGACCTTTAACATCAACACGCTGCAAGGTCACTTCAAAGCTAACAGCAAAGATCACCACTCCCGTCGTGGTCTGATCCGCATGGTAAACCAGCGTCGCAAGCTGCTGGACTACCTCAAAGGCAAGAACGTTGAGCGTTACAAAGCGCTGATCGCTCGCCTGGGTCTGCGTCGCTAATAGCGATGTTGCTAGAGGCTGGTTGTCTGTCGCACGTTTGCGGGTTTCCCGCAGGCGTACGGCAGGCTTCCAGCCTCAAGTTTTATCTGGACTAGCCGGATTCTTACGAAAACTGCCACGGGGCTGTTTTCGTAAGCATCCTGAGTCGGGTCGATACCCGATGTTGCACATGACTTTCGCAAGAAACCCGTTCCCCAAGAGCCACAAAGAAGGTAGGACACCGTGAACCCGGTTATCAAAAAATTTCAGTTCGGTCAGTCGACCGTTACGCTCGAGACTGGCCGTATCGCCCGTCAAGCTTCCGGCGCAGTATTGGTCACCGTTGACGACGACGTCAGCGTATTGGTGACTGTGGTCGGCGCCAAGCAAGCTGATCCAGGCAAGGGCTTCTTCCCTCTGTCGGTTCACTACCAGGAAAAAACCTACGCTGCAGGTAAAATCCCTGGCGGTTTCTTCAAGCGTGAAGGTCGCCCTTCCGAGAAAGAGACCCTGACTTCGCGACTGATCGACCGTCCGATCCGTCCACTGTTCCCTGAAGGTTTCATGAACGAAGTGCAGGTTGTCTGCACCGTTCTGTCCACCAGCAAGAAAACCGATCCGGACGTCGCTGCGATGATCGGTACTTCGGCTGCCCTGGCTATCTCCGGTATTCCTTTCGATGGTCCGATCGGCGCTGCCCGCGTTGCTTACCACGAAAGCACCGGCTACCTGCTGAACCCGACTTACGAGCAACTGGCTGCCTCCAGCCTGGACATGGTCGTTGCCGGTACTTCGGAAGCCGTATTGATGGTTGAATCGGAAGCCAAAGAGCTGACCGAAGACCAGATGCTGGGCGCCGTACTGTTTGCCCACGACGAATTCCAGGTGGTTATCCAGGCTGTCAAAGAGCTGGCTGCCGAAGCTGCCAAACCAACCTGGGACTGGGCTGCTGCCCCGGAAGCAACCGCACTGCTGGGCGCTATCCGTGCCGAGTTCGGCGACGCGATCTCCCAGGCTTACACCATCACCGTCAAGGCCGACCGTTACGCTCGCCTGGGCGAGTTGAAGGATCAGGTTGTTGCCAAGCTGTCCGGTGAAGAAGGCCAGCCTTCTGCCAGCGAAGTCAAAGCGGCTTTCGGCGAAATCGAATACCGCACCGTTCGCGAAAACATCGTTAACGGCAAGCCGCGTATCGATGGTCGTGACACCAAGACTGTTCGCCCTCTGAACATCGAAGTCGGCGTTCTGCCAAAGACCCACGGTTCGGCCCTGTTCACCCGTGGTGAAACTCAGGCGCTGGTTGTTGCTACCCTGGGTACTGCGCGTGACGCACAGCTGCTGGACACCCTGGAAGGCGAGAAAAAAGACCCGTTCATGCTGCACTACAACTTCCCTCCGTTCTCGGTAGGTGAGTGTGGTCGCATGGGTGGCGCTGGTCGTCGCGAAATCGGTCACGGCCGTCTGGCCCGTCGTTCGGTTCAGGCCATGCTGCCTGCTGCTGACGTGTTCCCGTACACCATTCGTGTTGTATCGGAAATCACTGAGTCCAACGGTTCCAGCTCGATGGCATCGGTTTGCGGTGCTTCCCTGGCACTGATGGACGCTGGTGTGCCGATGAAGGCACCGGTTGCCGGTATCGCCATGGGTCTGGTTAAGGAAGGCGAGAAGTTCGCAGTTCTGACCGACATCCTGGGTGACGAAGACCACCTGGGCGACATGGACTTCAAAGTAGCGGGTACCGCCAAAGGTGTTACCGCGCTGCAGATGGACATCAAGATCAAGGGCATCACCGAAGAAATCATGGAGATCGCACTGGGCCAGGCCCTGGACGCTCGCCTTAACATCTTGGGCCAGATGAACCAGATCATTGCCGTTTCGCGCAATGAGCTGTCGGCCAACGCGCCGACCATGATCGCAATGAAGATCGACACCGACAAAATCCGTGATGTTATCGGTAAAGGCGGCGCGACCATCCGTGCAATCTGTGAAGAAACCAAGGCTTCGATCGATATCGAAGACGACGGTTCGATCAAGATCTTCGGCGAGTCCAAGGAAGCAGCAGAAGCAGCGCGTCAGCGCGTTCTGGGCATCACCGCGGAAGCCGAGATCGGCAAGATCTATGTGGGCAAGGTTGAGCGTATCGTCGACTTCGGCGCATTCGTAAACATCCTGCCGGGCAAAGACGGCCTGGTTCACATCTCCATGCTGAGCGACGCTCGCGTTGAGAAAGTGACTGACATTCTGAAAGAAGGTCAGGAAGTGGAAGTGCTGGTACTGGACGTGGACAACCGCGGCCGTATCAAGCTGTCCATCAAGGACGTTGCTGCTGCGAAGGCTTCGGAAGCTTAATAGCCGCCGATACCTGCGTTGAAAAAGGACCCTGCGGGGTCCTTTTTTTATGGCTACAGTAAAGTCAGCGCCAAAGGGCCATATGCCATGAGTCGAAAGCCGCAACTTGCATGCAGAATTAACCGGCGCCATGCATTTTGCACGACAGGTTAAAAATGACAAACTTGTAAGTTGTTGTTTTATATAGGTTTATTTGTTTTTTGAAGTTGGCACGCGCCCTGCAATAGTACTGATAACCCTGCTGCTGCAAGTCAGCGCAGACTCTAAAGAAGACAGGAGTTACTCGTATGAAGAAGTTCGCTATCGCTGCCGCAACTGCCACCGCTCTGACCCTGACTATGGCCAACGCTGCATTTGCTGCCCAGGCGACCACCCAGGCACCTATGGTGGTGGCTGCAGGCGAAGTAACCAAAGCCAAGGAAGCCACTTCTGATACCTGGATCACTACCAAGGTCAAAGCCGACCTGGTAACTGAAAAAGGTATTCCAGGTACTGACATCAAGGTTGAAACCAACAAGGGTGTTGTTTCCCTGTCCTCGATGGTGCCGGTGACTTCCGCTCAAAAAGACATCGCAGTGTCCATCGCCAAGAAAATCAAAGGCGTTAAAGCTGTATCGGCTGATGGCCTGAAAGCCGAATAAGGCACGCTCTCTCGTAGAACCGAGGGGACAAGGATCAGCAGGTGATTCAAGCAGTACGCCTGCAGACATTGTTGAAAAGGTTCATGCGACGGCCACACGGATGTGGCCATTACAGCCCCCGGCGTTCTGCGCCGGGGGCTGTTCTATTTGGGATCGGGGGTCACGAAAGTCCGCGTAGCAGCTGCCGAAGGAACGAGGCTGCGTTCGGCGGCGGAGCCGTCGCAAAACCATACACCCCCGTTGCTTCTGGCAAACCGCGTTTGTCGTGTTTACGACGACTACGTCGCCGAACGCAGCCTCGTTCCTTCGGCAGCTGCTACAAAACAGCAACGTTCTGCATTACTCGCTATCCAGATGCAGCGGCGAGATCACTCGGCCATCACTCTCGGCTTCACCCAGCGTGGCATCGATAAAGTACACACGGTCATCCGCCAGCCCGCCTTTATCCACCAGGTAATCCTTGATGCTGCTGGCACGGTCTTGCCCCAGCTGACGCAACAGCACTTCGCTTTTGCTCCAGAAGTCGATCAGTGCCGCGGTCATTTTCGCAGCCCGCTCGTCACGGCTCAGGTCTTTCCATTCAGCAGGCGGCTGTTGTTTGAGACGCGTGCGATAAATGCCCTCTAGCAGCGGGCCTTTTTCGCTCTCCGGTACGGTAAGCAGGCCGGCCTTGGCCGGAACCTTCTCACCGCGACGCTGAAGGATCTTGTAGTAGGTGTACTGGAACTCGCGCTCAAGTCGATCCTTGGCGATAAGGGGCCCGTCACTGCTCTGCGCCGCTGTGCCTTCAATCTCCAGGCGCAAGGCCGGGCGCTCTTTCAGGGCCTGGGCCAGGGTGGTCAGGGCTTTTTGCGCCTCAGGGCTCAGCTCGCTTGATCCTGGCGCGAATGACACGGTGCCCAGGTCTTCGGCGCCACCGCCGTTGATCAGCCCGCCAATGAACTTGAAGGGCGCCTGGGCGGCGCGTAACACCAGGTTGCGCACGGTCTGCCAGATAATCGGCATCACGCTGAATTGCGGGTTGTTGAGGTCGCCGCTGATGGGCAGCTCGATGGAGATTTTGCCGTCAGTGTCCTTGAGCAATGCAATTGCCAGCTTGATCGGCAAGTCCACGGCGTCAGGGCTGTCGACCTTTTCCCCCAGTTGCAGTTGCTCGACCACCAGTTTGTTTTTGGCCTTGAGCTGGCCATTGGTGATCAGGTAATGCAGGTCGAGGTTGAGACGGCCCTTACGGATACGGTAGCCGGCGAACTTGCCTGAGTAGGGGGTCAAGGTGGTCAGTTCGACGCGCCTGAAGCTGGTGGCAATATCCAGGCTGGCCATCGGGTCAAACGGGTTGACGCTGCCCTTGATGGTCACCGGTGCATAACGGTCGACCTTGCCTGCGATATTCACCGGGGCAGGTTTGGGGTTGCGGCTGTCAATGGTGCCGATCAGACCGTTGAGCTGCTGAACCGCCGTCTGGAAGTTGGGGGTCAGGCTAAAGTCGGCAAAGTTGGCCGAACCATCGTTGATCGCAATGGCGCCGATATGAATGCCCAGCGGTTTTTCCTTGCTGGCCGTGCTTTTGGCCGTGGTGCTGCCGGCAGGTTGCGGGATCAGCAGGTCATCGATATTGGTGGTGCGGTCATCGTTGATCATGAAACGCACATAAGGCTTTTCGAGATTGACCCTGGCAAGCGACAGGCTATCGCCGTGCTGGTACTTGAGATCCTCCAGCACCAGCTTTTGCCATTTGAGGAAGTCGCGGTTTTTCAGGGTATCCAGGGTGTGCAGTTGATCGACCTGGGCGCGGCCGGCCACGGTAAAGGCCAGGGGCTCGGTGCTTTTGAGGTCGACCGCCAGATCGCTGCCGAGCATGCCGCTGCGCAGTTCCAGGCGGATAAAGGGATCGATATAGGCCTGGGCGATACGCAGGTCGATATCTTTGGTGGTGACTTTGAGCCGGGCGCTGACCGGGCTCAGGTTGACGTCGCCGCTGGCGGTGAGTTTGCCTTGCTTGCCCACGCCGGTGTCGAGGTTGAGGGTAAAAGGCGAGCGGTTAAGGCTGTCGAAGTTTTTCAGGCTCACGTTGAGCGGGCCGACATCCAGCGCCACAGGGGTTTTCGGCTCCTTGTCGGCGAGGTGGACGCGATAGTCGCGCAAGTCGACATCCTTGAGCAGCACGGCCCAGGGTTTGCTCGGCGCTACGGGGGCTGCTTTCGGTGCTTCGACGGTCACCACTTCTGCGGTTTTGGCAGGCGCTTTTTCGGGCTGGCTGGCAAACAGTTTTTGCCAGTCAAGTTGGCCGTCTTTTTCCCGGGCGGCCCAGGTTTCGAGGTTCTGGCTGTTGATCTTGCCGACCACCACTTCCTGTTTGGCCAGGTCGACGCTGGTGTCGCTGACTTCCAGGCGCTCCAGACGGACCAGCGGGCGGCCATCGGGGGCATTGATTTTGAGCGGTGCGATGCTGGCCGTGGCATTGCTCAGGACCATCTCGGTTTCTTTGGACAGGTTCAGGGTGTAGTCGGTGCTGAAATTCAGTACGCCATCTTCCAGTGCCAGCGGCAGTGCATCGCGCACATAGGGCCACCAGACCTTCATCTTGCCATCGGTGACTTTCAGTTTGCCGGTCGAGGTAATGGGCACCAGGCTCAGGGTGCCGGTCCAGTCAATGCGCCCGCCTGCGGGGCCAGCGGCCACCAGGGTCATGTCGGCATTGTCATCAGGCAGGGTGCTGAGGTTTTTCAGCTCCAGGTCCATCGAGTCATAGAGGAATTCGATAGGTTCGCTGGGGCGCATATCGGTGAAGTGCAGGTAACCGCCCGCCAGCTTGATGTTGTCGATGCGCAGCGGGAACGGTTTGCTCTCGGGGTCGGCCGGGGTGGGCTCACTGGCGGGCAGCTTGAACAGCTGGGTCAGGTTGAGGGTACCGTCCTTGTTGAACAGCAGTTCGGTCTTGGGCTTGTCCAGCTCTACGGCGGCCAGGTGCAGGGCTTTTGTCCACAGGCTGTCGGCTTGCAGGTTGGTGTACAGCCGCTCGAAGCCGACTTGCTCCTTGCCCGGCTCGCCAACGCGCAAGCCCCACAATGTCAGCTCCAGGCTGAAGGGGTTGAACTCCAGCCGGTCGAGTTTGGCGGGCACCGTGGCGTAGTTGGCCAGTTGCTGGTTGATGATGCGCAGGCCAATGCCCGGCAAGATCAGGAAGCCAAGCACGCTATAAAGTGCGATAGCAATCAGCACGGCGCCGAGGGCGCGGATCAATCCTTTGAGCATGTGGGGCGTCGTCTATAACAGTCGGAAGTGCCTTGGAGTATGGCACGCGATTCTGGTTCCGAGACGCTCGCCGTACTCAGGGCGTATTTAAAATTGAAGGATCAGGGTTTTCAGTGGTGGCTGCTGATCCAGGGACGGAAAATCACTGGCCGGGGTCATGACCTGCCAGTCACGAACCGGGCGGCCCGCTTTTTCGGCACAGCGCAACACCTGCTCGCGCCAGTCGTCCATGCTGACCTTTGCCAGGTTGTTGCAGCAGATCAGCACGCCGTCAGGTGCGGTGGTCAGCACGGCAGGCTTGAGCAGGCTTTGGTAGTCGCGCAGCAGGTCGACGGTACCGAAGGCGCTCTTGGCCCAGGCCGGCGGATCGAGCAGCACCAGGTCGTATTCACGCTGTTCCAGCCGCGGGTAGGCGGGCAACTTGTGGCGGCGCTGAATGATCGGCAGGCCGGCCAACTGGCGGATGGCCGCAAAGTAGTCGGACTGTACGAATTTCATCTTCGCCAGTTCAGGGTTGAGCAAGCCGTTCTCACGACCAACCGCCAGATTGCCTTCGGCGAAATCGAGGTTGCACACCTCGCTTGCCCCGCCTGCAGCAGCACTCAGGCCCACGCCGCAGGTGTAGGAGAAGAGGTTGAGCACGCTTTTGCCGGCACTGTGTTGCTTGACCCAGCCACGCGCGTTGCGCAAATCCAGGAACAGCAACGGGTCTTGCCCGGCATGGCGCCCGCGCACCCGGTACTTGAGGCCCCATTCATGACCCACGGTATCGGCCAGGGCGGCATCGTCGGCACGGTACACGGTGTCTTCGCGGTCGATACGCGAGTTGCCTTGGGAGCGGTCGTTGTAGACCAGCAGCAGGTCGAGGCCCAGGTGGCGATTGATGGCTTCGTGCAGTTGCAGCAGGTCATCGCGCTCAAGGCGTTGATGAAAGCTCTGCACCAGCAATTGCGGGCCGTAACGGTCGATGGTCAAGCCGCCGGCGCCTTCCTGGCTGCCGTGGAACAGGCGATAGCAGTCGGTGCCCTGGGCGTGCAGCTCGGCCAGCAGGTCATGACGGTTATCGAGGGCGGCGCGCAGCGCCTGATTCAAGGAAGACATGCGATGCGCCTTGGGGGATGGATAAGGCGCGGCAGTTTAACAGATGCGCGAGCGCGATGGCTGCGACACGGTTTCAGCCAAGCCCCATGCGCCGCCGCGCCCGTTGTACCGAGCCATTGCGTACGGCCCAGCGCAATATCGGCGCGGTACTGTTTACCCCGGCACGTATCAGCTTGCGCATCTGCGGGCGTTGATGCAGCCCCAGTTGATCGCTGGCCCAGTCCGGCAGCAGGTCAATCCCGGCCTGCATCATCAGTGCGCCAAACGGTTTGGCCAACAGGCTGGGGGCGGGGGCGTTGAGTAGCAGACGAATCACTTCCCGGCTGCGCTCATCGCACAACAGTTGTGGGCGTATGCCTTCGAGGTAATCGGCAATCTGCTGACGTGAGCGGGGCACATGGGTCGCACCCAGGCGCTCAGCGACCAGGGCGATTTCGTCGTAGTAACGATCCTGATCGGCTTCGGACAAATGCGGGTTACGGTAGCGCAGGTGAGCGGCGAGGAAGTTGCTGACTTCGGCCACATGCACCCAGGTCAGCAACTCGGGGTCGCTGGCGGCATAGGGGCGGCCATCGAGGCCGGTGCCGGTGACTTGCAGGTGGATGGTGCGCACCTTGTCGATCAGCCAGTTGGCATCGCCGGTGGCGCCGAAGGTGGTACCTGATATGAACTGCCCGGTGCGGCGTAGCCGACCCAGCATGTCTTCGCGGAAATTGGAGTGGTCCCACACCCCGGCCAGGGCCAGCGGGTGCAAGGCTTGCAACATCAAGGCGCTGATGCCGCCAATCAGCATGCTGGTGAAATCACCGTGTACCTGCCAACTGATGGAATCGGGGCCGAACAGGCCGGGGTCGCCCTTGGGGTTTTCGAGGTCGAGTTTGCCAAGGGAAAGCCCGGTCAGGCTCATGATCTGGCGTTCGATGGGGCGGCGGATAAATTCCATGATGCCTTTCTCGATGGTGCCAGCCAGTCGGTGAAGACTGGCTGGCTATCAATCAACCGCGATGACGGCCGCGGAAGTAGTTGATCAGACCTTGGGTCGATGCATCGTCGGCAGGCTCTTCCTGGATACCGGTCAGGCGGTTGTAGACGCCCTTGCCCAGCTCCTTGCCCAGCTCAACACCCCATTGGTCGAAGGCGTTGATACCCCAGATCACGCTTTGTACAAAGACCTTGTGCTCATACAGCGCGACCAGTGCTCCCAGGCGGCGCGGGCTGATGCGTTCAACCACCAGGGTGTTGCTCGGGCGGTTACCCGGGATCACCTTGTGCGGTGCCAGTTTTTGCACCTCTTCTTCGCTCATGCCTTTGTCGCGCAATTCAGCTTCGGCCTCTGCGCGGGTTTTACCCAGCATCAGCGCCTGGCTTTGCGACAGACAGTTGGCATACAGCCATTGATGGTGGTCGGACACCGGGTTGAAGCTGACAATCGGCACGATAAAGTCGGCCGGGATCAGTTGGGTGCCCTGGTGCAGCAATTGGTGATACGCATGCTGACCGTTGCAGCCCACACCGCCCCAGATCACCGGGCCAGTATCGGTTGACACCGGCGTGCCATCCTGGCGCACGCTCTTGCCGTTGGATTCCATGTCCAGCTGTTGCAAGTGCTTGGTGATATTGCGCAGGTAGTGGTCGTACGGCAGGATCGCGTGGCTTTGCGCGCCCCAGAAGTTGCCATACCACACGCCCAGCGCGGCCATCAGCACCGGCATGTTCTGTTCGAACGGCGCGGTCTGGAAATGCTGGTCCATGCTGTAGGCACCGGACAACAGTTCCTTGAAGTTGGACATGCCGATGGCCAGGGCAATTGGCAAGCCAATGGCCGACCACAGCGAGTAACGCCCGCCAACCCAGTCCCACATCGGGAAGATGTTTTCTTCACGAATGCCGAACGCCACGGCTGCCGCGTTGTTGCTCGATACGGCGATGAAGTGGCGATGCAGCTCTGCTTCCGAGCCGCCCTGAGCCAGGTACCAGGCGCGTGCTGCCTGGGCATTCTTCAGGGTTTCGAGGGTATTGAAGGATTTCGACGACACGATAAACAGCGTGGTTTCGGCGCGCAGCTTGGCGGTCAGTTCATGGAACTCACTGCCGTCGATGTTCGCCAGGTAATGGCAGCGCACGCCTTTTTGCGCGTAGGACAGCAAGGCTTCAGAAACCAGCTCCGGGCCGAGGAACGAGCCGCCGATGCCGATATTGACGATATCGGTGATCGGCTTTTCGGTGTAACCGCGCCACAGGCCATCGTGAATCCGGCCGACCAGCTCGGTCATCTGGTTCAGGACTTTATGCACCTCGGGCATGATATTCACGCCGTTGACCGACAGTTTGTCGGCCACCGGGCGACGCAGCGCGGTGTGCAAGGCCGGACGACCTTCGGAGGCGTTGACAATTTCGCCGCCGAACAGCGACTTGATTGCGCCTTTGAGGTCGACCTCATTGGCGAGGTTGACCAGCAAGTCGCGGGTTTCGCTGGTGATCAGGTTTTTCGAGTAGTCCAGAAACAGCCCGCAGCTACTCAGGGTGAATTCTTCAAAACGTTTCGGGTTGCTGTTGAACGCATCGCGCATGCTGAAGTTCTGCATGCCGACGCGGTGAAGTTTCAACGCCTGCCAGGCGGGCAGGGCGGTAACGTCGTGAGGGGTGCGGTAGTACGCCATCGCTGCGGATATCCTTTTTGCTTGAACTGCCTTTGGACACTGAAAACACCTACGCCTGTTTTTTCTTGTTCAGGCGTTCGGTCGGTCTGATTCTGCACGTTAACTGGAAGCAGGGCGATTACAGTAACCTTCGCGCCTGCTTCTGTCTTGGCTTTGTCTGACACCGAGAAGTAACTTTTGTCACAGTTACGTCACAACAGGTGAAACGTTTCAGTGTTTCTTTATGGAGTGCGGGTCATTCCGCGGTTCCGCACAGGCGACTCTGTCAGAGCGCGCTGTCGAGATTCAGATGCACGTTGTCGATCAAACGGGTGGCGCCCAGGAAGGCCGCCACCAGAATCACGATGTCGCGATCGGTGGCTTGTGCCGGGAGCAGGGTTTGCCCCTGGCGTACTTCCAGGTAGTCCGGGCGAAAGCCGAGGGCTTCGATGTGCGCCAGATGCTGGCGCACCAGGGCCGGGTAATCGCGCTCACCGGCTTCGATGGCGCGGGCCATTTCGCTCAGGTGGCGATACAGGGCGGGTGCCAGGGCACGCTGCTCATCGCTCAGGTAGCCATTGCGCGAGGACAGGGCCAGGCCATCTTCAGCCCGCACGGTCGGTTCGCTGATGATCTGGATCGGGAAGTTGAGATCGTTGACCATTGCACGAATGACTGCCAGCTGTTGGTAGTCTTTTTGCCCAAAGATCGCCAGGTCGGGCTGAACCATATTGAACAGCTTGCTGACCACGGTGGTCACGCCATCAAAATGCCCGGGGCGACGGCTGCCACACAGTTCATTGCTCAGTTGGGCTGCGGTCACTCGGGTCAGGCCATCCATGCCGTTGGGGTACATCTCTTCAACGGTGGGGGCGAACAGCAAGTCGCAGCCTGCTTGCAGGAGCTTTTCCTGATCGGCAGCGAGGGTGCGCGGGTAGGTATCGAGGTCTTCGTTGGCGCCAAACTGCAATGGGTTGACGAAAATACTCGCTACCACAAAATCGGCTTGTTGCGCGGCGGTGGTCACCAGTGCGGCGTGACCGCTGTGCAGGTTGCCCATGGTTGGCACCAGCGCGATCTGTTTGCCTTCGCGGCGGGCGCGGGCGATGACGGCGCGCAGTTCGCGAACGGTTTTAACTGTGTTCATGCAGAGAATCCGTGTTCGGTAGCAGGAAAGCTGACGGCTTTGACTTCGGTGACGTAGGCGCCCAGGGCGGACTGGATGTCAGGTTGGCCGGTCATGAAGTTTTTCACGAACTTGGGCACGCGGCCAGTCAGCGAAAGGCCCAGCATATCGTGCAGTACCAGGACCTGGCCGTCGGTGTCACTGCCGGCGCCAATGCCGATGACCGGGATCTTGACGGCGTGGGTAATCTCTTTGGCCAGTTCGCTCGGCACACATTCCAGCAGCAGCATGGCGGCGCCTGCCTGCTCCAGGGCAATGGCGTCGGCACGCATCTGGCGGGCCTGGTTTTCGTTGCGCCCTTGTACCTTGTAACCACCCAGCACGTTCACGGTCTGCGGGGTCAGGCCCATGTGCGCACACACGGGGATGCCGCGTTCGGTCATGGCCCGGATCGACTCGGCCAGCCATACGGCGCCTTCGACCTTGACCATATGCGCACCGGCCTTCATCAGCACGGCGCTGTTGTTCAGGCTTTGTTCCAGGGTGGCGTTGGCCATGAAGGCCATGTCCGCCAGGATCAGTGCGTCCTGGTTACCGCGTTTGACGCAAGCCACATGGTAGGCCATGTCGGCGGTCGTCACAGGCAGTGTGCTGTCATGCCCTTGTAGAACCATGCCCAGGGAGTCGCCCACCAGTAGCACTTCAACACCGGCCTGATTGCAGGCGTGCGCGAAGGTGGCGTCGTAGCACGTCAGCATGGTGATTTTTTCACCTTTTTGCTTAAGGCTTTGCAGGGTGGTCAGGGTAATAGCTGGCATGAAAAGGATCCTCGTCAGGCAGTGTGGTAGGCACTGCGAGTCACGCGCGTGATTCATCGTTATGAGCAGGCACACCTTTATAGAGGGCGCTTATAAAGCCTGCTTTTCACTTTGCACCATCCTGTGGATGGCAGCGGGATGCCTATAGTCGTGACGAGGGCACTGGAAGTCAATTCCGGGTGTTACCGTGAAGGTGTTACCCGGGTATTGATTCGTTTCAGCTCAGCAAGCGATGCGCTCAAGGCCGATGAAGGGGCAGTCGTTCAGCAATTGCGCGAGCGTGCGGCCATCGGCGAGTTCCAGCGATGCTGGCGCCAGTTCGGCCAGCGGGTAGAGCACAAAAGGGCGGGCGTGCATGTGGTAATGCGGCACCTTGAGGCGGGGTTCGTCAATCAGGCGATCGCCGAACAGCAGGATGTCCAGGTCCAGTGTGCGCGGGCCCCAGCGTTCATGGCGTTCGCGGCCCTGATCCAGCTCGATGGCTTGCAACGCATCGAGCAAGGCCAGCGGTGCCAGGCTGCTGTCGATAGCCGCGACGGCATTGGTGTAGCGCGGCTGGCCGGGCAGCAGCGAGTCGCTTTGGTAGAACGCTGAAACCCCGACGAATCGGCAGTCAGGCAATTGCGCAAGCGCCTGGACTGCACTGCGCAACTGATCGGCCGGGTCAGCCAGGTTGCTGCCCATGCCAATGTAGACACGTTCCATCGCTTACTCGTCCGCTGCCGCACTGCGCTTGCGTTTGGCACCGCCGGTGCGGCGACGCTTGCGCGGTGCCGGGCCGCTGCCGTCATCCTTGGCGTTGCTCAGGTCGCGAATCATCTCGCGGCGACCGCTGTCATTGGCGTCCTGATAGTCGGTCCACCATTCGCCCAGGCCGTTGGTCTGCTCGCCGGCGCTTTCACGCAACAGCAGGAAGTCGTAGCCGGCACGGAAGCGCGGGTTGTCGAGCAGCATGTCGGCACGTTTGCCACTGCGGCGCGGCAGGCGTTCCTGCATGTCCCAGATCTCGCGGATCGGCATGGTGAAGCGCTTGGGAATAGCAATGCGCTGGCATTGTTCGGCGATCAGTTCATGGGCGGCTTCCTGCATGGCAGGAATCGGCGGCATGCCTTGATCTTGCAGGCGCAATACACGGGCAGGCAGCGCGGGCCACAACAGGGCGGCAAACAGGAAGGCCGGGGTTACCGGTTTGCCCTGTTTGATGCGCAGATCAGTGTTGCGCAAGGCTTCGCTGATCAGGGTGTGGGTGTAGGTCGGGTTGTTTTCCAGTGCTTCGGCGCTGGCCGGGAACAGCGGATCGAACAACTCAAGGTCAACCAGCATTTCGAAGGTGTCAGAAGCGTTACCCGAGAGGAACAGCTTGAGGACTTCTTCAAATAGCCGGGCTGACGGGATTTCGCGCAGCATAGGCGCCAGTTCGCGGATCGGCTCGGCGGTGTGCTTTTCGATGCCAAAGTTTAGTTTGGCGGCAAAGCGCACGGCGCGCAGCATGCGTACCGGGTCTTCCTGGTAGCGCTGTTGCGGGTCGCCGATCAGGCGCAGCAAGCGGTTGCGAATGTCGTGTACGCCATTGGCGTAATCGAGGATGCGCTCGCTGACCGGGTCGTAGTACAGGGCGTTGATCGTGAAGTCACGACGCTGGGCGTCTTCTTCAAGGGTGCCGTAGACGTTGTCGCGCAGGATACGCCCGCTTTCGTTACGCGAGGACTGGTTGCTGTCTTCCTCTTCGTCGTTTTGCGGGTGATTGGCGCGGAAGGTCGCAACTTCAATGATTTCGCGGCCAAAGTGGATATGCACCAACTTGAAACGACGACCGATGATTCGCGCATTGCGAAATTCGGCGCGCACTTGCTCGGGCGTGGCGCTGGTGGCGACGTCAAAGTCTTTTGGCGTGATATTGAGCAGCATGTCGCGTACGCAACCGCCGACCAGATAGGCCTGGTAACCGGCGTTCTGCAGGCGTTCGACGATATTGACCGCGTAGCGGCTGAACTGGGCACGTTGCAGCGAGTGTTGGCTGCTGTTGAGCACTTCAGGGGTGCTGCGCAGTTGTTGCGTACGACGCTTGGGAGAACGGAATGACTGGAACAGCTTCTTCAGCATGGGATGCACTGTTTGAAGGAATGTTCGGCCAAAACGAAGAATGACCGCATGATGGGCGGGGATTCTAGCATTTAGTCAGGGGATGGTGTAGGACAGTGAGCCGCTCTTGCGAGCGAAGCTGTAAGCGGCAAGCAGAAAAAGCGCCAAGAGGTGCGCGCTAGACAGGATTTGTTAAATCGCAGAAACCACAAGGGGAGCCGAAGCTCCCCCAGAATTAGTTGCGTGCTCTATTTTTATTATTGGTTGCGGGCTTTTTGTTTTTGTTAATCGCCCTGGTTGCATAGGTCTTGCCTGTACAACCCTCCCAATCGGGAGATAAGAGCAAACGGATTGCTTTGGTCGCTGTGTTGATGTGATCAATGATCCAACCAGTTCAGGCTCTGCTTTAAGTGCAGTTTTTGTTGTTCTCTGCCTGGTCGTGGGGCTAGCCCCATTTACAACGCCTCTCCAAAACAATCAGTTAGCTGCGCCTCCGCCGTGTTGTTCTTGTTATGCGTGAGCCGATACGTCTTATTTTTATTGTGTGCTGCTGTGATTCTTATTGTTCTTGTACGAATACATATTGCAGGGTGCGTGCCAACTTTTGCTCGGCCCAGCAAAACAAGGGGTTTTCTGGGTTTTTACCTTTTTATGGGCAAAAAAAAGCCGGGTCATCGTTACCGTAAGACCCGGCTTTTGTTACGTCTTTTAACGCAGGTAACAGTTTTTTCACAAAACTGTGTGTTACCTAGCCTTCGCTCGGCACGCCGGTTTTGCGTCGCGGAATGCCCAGGCGCTGGCGCCGTTCCCACAGGCATTTGCGGCTGACCCCCAGTTTGCGGGCCAGTTCGGTCTCGGTCATGTGGTCCTGATGCTCAAGTACGAAGTGCTGGAAGTAGTCTTCCAGTGACAGGTCCTCGGTGGGGTCCAGGCTGGTGTTACCGTTGCCGATACCCTGCTGCGGGGCCAGGCCGATAAAGTCATCGTCTTGCAGGTCGCTCAGTTCAATGTCGATACCCAGCAGTTCTGCCGAGATTTCCGGGCTTTCGCACAGGATCACCGCACGCTCGACCGCGTTTTCCAGCTCGCGAACGTTACCCGGCCATGAGTAATGGCTGATCGCCCGTTCGGCATCGGGGGCGAACTTGAGGTCGGTACGGCCGATGCGGGCACTCTGGCGGGCAAGGAAGGCGTTGGCGATTTCATTGACGTCGGCGCCACGCTCGCGCAAGGCCGGCAGCTTGAGGGCAATAACGTGCAGGCGGTAGTACAAGTCCTCACGGAACTGGCCCACTTTGGCCAGGCTCTTGAGGTCACGGTGAGTCGCGGCAATCAGGCGTACATCGACCTTTTGCGACTGCACCGAGCCTACGCGACGAATCTCGCCTTCCTGCAGCACGCGCAGCAGGCGGGCTTGCGCCTCAAGCGGCAGTTCACCGATTTCATCAAGGAACAGCGTGCCGCCATCGGCGGCCTCGACCAGGCCGGCCCGGCCCGCGCTGGCGCCGGTAAACGCGCCTTTTTCGTGGCCGAACAGTTCGGATTCGATCAGTGACTCGGGGATGGCCGCGCAGTTGACCGAAATCATGGGGGCCTTGGCCCGTCGCGACAGGTTGTGCAGGGCGCGGGCCACCAGCTCTTTACCGGTGCCGGACTCCCCCTGGATCAGCACATTGGAGTCGGTAGGCGCCACTTTGCGGATCTTGCTGTACATATCCAGCATCGGTGGGCAGGAGCCAATAATGCCGATTTCACCATTGCTGTTGTCCACCGTGTTCTTGTCGACGCTGCCAGCCTTGACCGGGCGTTCGACCGGGGCGCTCTGGGCGTTTTGCCGATCGCGCAGGATGCGCGCCACCGCTTGCAGCATCTCGTCGTGGTCAAAGGGCTTGGCGATGTAGTCCACCGCGCCCATTTTCATCGAGTCCACGGCCGAGCGCAGGCTGGCATAGCTGGTCATGATCAGCACCGGCTTGCCCTGGCCCAGCTTGATCAGCTCGGTACCCGGTGCGCCCGGCAGGCGCAGGTCACTGACGATCAGGTCAAACGAGGGGATGCTGAAACGCTCCTGTGCTTCTTGCACTGAGCCAGCCTCGCTGACCTGGTACTGATTGCGCTCCAGTAAACGGCGTAACGCGGAGCGGATGATGGTTTCATCTTCGACGATCAAAATATGCGGCATTGATTCGGTTCTCTCGACGGTCTCAGTTCACAGCGGACGTCGCTTCGACATGACGCGGTAGTGTCACCCGGATACGGGTTCCGCGTTGGCTGTGAATGTCAGCCGGGCTGTCGATGGTGATTTGTCCATAATGCTCTTCAACGATGGAATAGACCAGTGCAAGGCCCAGACCGGTGCCTTCGCCAGGGTCCTTGGTGGTGAAAAACGGTTCGAACAAGCGGTCCATGATGCTCTTTGGAATACCTGTGCCTTCGTCTTCCACAATAAGGTCGACGGTGTGCTCGTTGGCCTCGCTCTTGACCCGCACGGCACTGCCGGCAGGCGACGCATCACGCGCGTTGGACAGCAGGTTGATGAGTACCTGGGCGAGCCGCTGCGGGTCGCCGTCGACCCAGTGGTCCGGGTCGCAGAGGTTGTAGAACTGCACTTCGAAATTGCGCCGGTTCAGGGCCAGCAGGCCAATGGCGTCCTGGGCCACTTCGGCCAGGCAGACGGGCTCGTCATTGTGCTGGTGGCTACCGGCATGGGCGAAGCTCATCAAGGACTGGACAATGCGCGAGATGCGCTTGGTCTGTTCAAGGATCTGGCTGCTGATTTCTGTCAGTTCGCCGTCGTCTTCCCGTTCTTCGCGCAGGTTTTGCGCCAGGCAGGCAATCCCGGTGACCGGGTTGCCGATTTCATGGGCCACGCCTGCCGCCAGGCGGCCGATGCTGGCCAGGCGCTCGGAGTGCACCAGTTTGTCTTCGAGCATCTGGGTTTCGGTCAGGTCTTCAACCAGCAGTACCAGGCCGCTGTTGCCCGGCGCCAATGGCTCGTCAATCGCCGCCTTGTGCAGGTTGAGCCAGCGGGTCTGGCCGTCGAGGGCCAGGTGCTGCTTGTGCAAATGTTCGTCGGGCAGGTCGATAAAGCCTTGCAGCAGTTCGCGCCAGGGGTCGCCCAGGGTGCTCAGGCGTGAGCCCACCACGCGCTGGGCCGGGATGCCGGTCAACTCTTCCATGGCTTTGTTCCACATCAGGATCTCTTGATCCTTGGCCAGCGAACACACGCCCATCGGCAACTCTTGAAGGGTCTGGCGGTGATAACGACGCAAGGCATCCAGTTCGGCTGCCAGGCCGGTGAGGCGAGAGTGGTAGTCCTCAAGCCGGCTTTCAATAAAGTGAATGTCTTCGGTCACATAGTTTTCGCCGCCGGACTTGTAGGGCAAAAACGTTTCGACCATGTCCTGTGCGACGCTGGGGCCCATCAGGCCGGAAAGGTTGGCTTCGATCCGGTCTCGCAGACGACGCAAAGCGTAGGGGCGACGCTCATCGAATGGCAGGAACAGGTCACGCAGCGCTTGCTCGACTTCTTTTTGCGCGGCCTTGGCCCCCAGGGGCTTGGCCAGCTGGGTGGCGAACTCCTGCGGGGACGCCGCATGCAACTCACGCCGCTGTGGACGGCGCACGTTGTCAACCGCGCAGGCTTCGGCGGCACTGGCCTCTTCGGGGCTGGCGTTGGTGAACAGGGAAATCAGGGTGAACATCAGCACGTTGGCCGCCAGCGAGGCGATGGCTGCCATGTGCCAGCTGGTATCGTCCAGCACATAGATCATGTTCAGCCACGGGATATAGAACCCCTGGAAGTTGCCGATCAGCGGGAACAGCATGCTCGCCATCCACACCATGATCCCTGCCAGCAAACCGGCAATAAAGCCGCGGCGGTTGGCAGTCGGCCAGTACAGTACCGAGAGCACGCCCGGCAAAAACTGCAACGTGGCAACAAAGGCCACGATACCCAGGTTGGCCAGATCCTGCTCGGCGCCCAGCAGCAGGTAGAAGCCGTAGCCGGCCATGATGATGGCAACGATCAGGGCGCGACGGGTCCACTTCAGCCAGCGGTAGATATTGCCTTCGGCCGGCGGCTGATAAAGCGGCAGCACCAGGTGATTGAGGGCCATGCCCGACAGCGCCAGGGTGGTGACGATAATCAGCCCGCTGGAAGCCGAAAGCCCGCCCACATAGGCCAGTAGCGCCAGGGGTTTGCTGTTGGCGGCAATGCCGATGCCGAGGGTGAAGTACTCGGGGTTGGTGGTGGCGCCCAGCTTGAGGCCGGCCCACAGGATCAGCGGCACGGCCAGGCTCATCAGCAGCAGGAACAGCGGCAGGCCCCAGCTGGCGCTGACCAGCCCGCGCGGGTTGAGGTTCTCGGTAAAGGTCATGTGATACATGTGCGGCATCACGATGGCCGAGGCGAAAAACACCAGCAGCAGGGTGCGCCACGGGCCTTCTTGCAAAGGCGTATGCAGCGCGGCGAGGGCGGTCTGGTTTTGCAGCAGCCAGACTTCCAGCTGTTGCGGGCCATCGAACACACCATAAAGCGCGTAGAGGCCCACGCCGCCAATGGCGATCAGCTTGATCACCGACTCAAAGGCAATGGCGAACACCAGCCCTTCGTGTTTTTCTCGGGTGGCGATATGCCGCGAACCGAAGAAGATCGTGAACAGGGTGATCAGTGCACAGAAACTCAGGGCCACGCGGTGTTGCACGGGTTCGCGGGTGAGGATGCTGATGGAGTCCGCCACGGCCTGGATTTGCAGGGCCAGCAGCGGTAGCACACCGATCAGCATGAAAATCGTGGTCAGCGCACCGGCCCAGGTACTGCGAAAACGGAAGGCGAACAGGTCAGCCAGTGACGACAGCTGATAAGTACGAGTGATTTTCAGAATGGGATAGAGCAGCACCGGCGCCAGCAGAAACGCCCCGGAAACCCCCAGGTAACTGGATAAAAAACCGTAGCCGTATTCGTAGGCCAGGCCCACGGTGCCGTAGAACGCCCAGGCACTGGCGTAGACGCCCAGCGACAGGGTGTAGGTCAGCGGGTGGCGAATGATTGCACGCGGGATCATGCCGCGTTCACTGATCCAGGCCACGCCAAACAGCACCAGCAGGTAGGCGGCGCTGATCAGGATCATCTGGGTCAGGCTAAAGCTCATCGGCATCTTTTTGGCTCTGCAGAATAAAGGTCACGACGATCAGAATCAGCCAGAGCAGATAGGGCCTGTACCAGGCGCCTGTCGCATCGATCCACCAATCCATGATGGCGGGAGAAAACAGGTAGATCCCGACAACCAGCAACAGGACCAATCGATAGATATACATCCCGCCCTCACTTTTACAGGCCGCATGCCCAAAAACGTGCGGCGATGGTAACGGATGGCTGGCAACCTGCAAGGGCTGTCAGCGTAATTGCGCCTCGGCAAGGGTGAGTGTGCGTGGGATGGCGGCTGCGTTCCAGTGGGCAATGCCCCAATCCAGAACCTTACGCGGGGTGGCGTCCTTCAAGCATTCGTCGGTTATCTGACCCAAAGTGCGCAAGGCGCGCAGCAGCAGCGGGGTGGCCTGCTCCGGGGTCAGGGGGGGCGAACGGTAGGATTTACCGAGTTTATGGCCATCCGGTTGCACGATCAGTGGCACATGCAGGTAGCGTGGTTGTGACAAGCCCAGCAGCTCTTGCAGGTACAGCTGACGGGGAGTGGAATCGAGCAGGTCGGCGCCGCGCACGATATCGGTCACCCCTTGAGCGGCGTCATCGAGCACCACGGCCAGTTGGTAGGCATACAGGCCGTCACGGCGGCGAATCACGAAGTCACCCACATCCCGCCCCAGGTGCTGGCGGAACTCGCCCTGCACCCGGTCGGTGAAGGCATATTCCAGCTCGGGGACGCGAATGCGGATGGCGGCGTTATCCATCGAGTGCCCGGCGTTGCGGCAAAAACCCGGGTAAATGCCGTTGTAGCCTTCCAGCTGTTTGCGCGAGCAGGTGCAGGCATAGGCCAGGCCCATGCTGAACAGGCGGTTGAGTACTTCAGCGTAGGCCTCGTGCCGTTCGCTTTGACGGACCAGCTCGCCGTCCCATTCAAAACCATAGCGCTCAAGGGCATCGAGAATCGCCGCCTGGGCACCGGGCATTTCCCGCGGCGGGTCGAGGTCTTCCATGCGCAGCAGCCAGCGGCCACCCACGGATCGGGCATCGAGATAGGACGCGAGGGCGGCGACCAGCGAGCCAAAGTGCAGGTGGCCACTGGGCGTTGGGGCGAAGCGCCCGATGTAGGAGGGTGCAGTCATGGACGTGGGCCGATTTTTTGTGGGAGCGGGCTTGCTCGCGATGGGGCAACCCGGTTTTGAACCATTGGCGCGGTAATGCTATCGCGAGCAAGCCCGCTCCCACGCAGGGCACTGAAATTTCAGAAACAAAAATGGGGCGTTTGCACGCCCCATCTGGTCAAGCCGGCGATTACTTGCCGACTTGTTTTTCCTTGATTTCAGCCAAGGTCTTGCAGTCTACGCACATGTCGGCAGTAGGACGGGCTTCGAGTCGACGGATACCGATTTCGACGCCGCAGGATTCGCACCAGCCGTATTCTTCGTCTTCGATCAGTTGCAGGGTCTTGTCGATTTTCTTGATCAGCTTGCGCTCGCGATCGCGGGCGCGCAGTTCCAGGCTGAATTCTTCTTCCTGGCTCGCGCGGTCGGATGGGTCAGGAAAGTTTGCCGCTTCGTCTTTCATATGATCAACGGTGCGGTCGACTTCCTGCATCAAGTCCTGTTTCCACTTTTGCAGAATCTTGGTGAAGTGCTTGCGCATGGGCTCGCCCATGTACTCTTCACCCTTCTTTTCAACGTAGGGTTCGAAGCCGCTAAGTTGAGTATTCTGTTGCTTTGCTTGTGTGGGCATGAAATGGACCGCCTCTCATTCTTCTAATCCATTGCGCAGGATTGCAACATCACCGACACCTGCCGGCCCTGCGGCTGCAAGCGGGCGAACTTACCAGATCAAATCGGGCTGCGCTACTCCCGCATGTCTAGCCCGTTCTCAGGGTGTGTGTGCAGAGCCTGTGGTGCTTGAGATTAGTGGCTAATTAATAATTTTAGTCGAGCTATGACTAAAGGCCGGGTCGTTTGGTTCTATTGGCAAGCGGGCTAAGACCGTAATTAGCTCTCCCTTATAGCACTGCTTGGGTAGAATCAGCCTTTTGCTTACCCAGGAAGGCAGGCTCATGGCTCAGTCTTACAGTGCGCGCAGCCGCGCAATCGAACCGTTCCACGTGATGGCGTTGTTGGCGCGAGCCAACGAGTTGCAGGCTGCGGGGCACGATGTGATTCACCTGGAAATCGGCGAGCCGGACTTCACCACGGCCGAGCCGATCATTGCTGCTGGCCAGGCCGCGTTGGCCGCCGGTAAAACCCGGTATACCGCTGCCCGCGGCCTGCCGGAACTGCGCGAAGCGATCAGCGGTTTTTATCAGCAGCGTTATGGCTTGAATATTGATCCTGGGCGAATTCTTATCACCCCCGGCGGTTCTGGTGCCTTGTTACTGGCCTCCAGCCTACTGGTTGATCCGGGTAAGCACTGGTTGCTTGCGGATCCGGGCTACCCCTGTAACCGGCATTTCCTGCGTTTGGTAGAGGGGGCGGCCCAACTGGTGCCTGTTGGCCCCGATGTGCGCTATCAACTGACAGCCGAACTGGTCGAGCGTTGCTGGAATCAAGACAGCGTAGGGGCACTGGTTGCGTCGCCGGCCAACCCGACCGGCACCACGCTGAGCCGTGACGAACTGGCGGCGCTGTCGGCAGCGGTCAAGGCCCGCAACGGGCATCTGGTGGTGGATGAGATCTACCACGGCCTGACCTACGGCTGCGATGCCGCGAGTGTGCTGGAAGTGGATGACAGCGCGTTTGTGCTTAACAGTTTTTCCAAGTATTTCGGCATGACCGGCTGGCGCCTGGGCTGGCTGGTGGCGCCGCCTGAGGCCGTGGCCGACCTCGAGAAGCTCGCCCAGAACCTCTATATCAGCGCGCCCAGCATGGCCCAGTACGCTGCACTGGCCTGCTTCGAACCGCAGACCCTGGCCATTCTGGAAGAGCGTCGGGCCGAGTTCGGGCGACGTCGTGATTATTTGTTACCGGCTTTGCGCGAGCTTGGTTTTGGCATTGCGGTAGAGCCCGAAGGTGCGTTTTACCTGTATGCCGATATCAGCGCGTTTGGCGGTGATGCCTTTGCGTTTTGCCAGCATTTTCTCGAAACCGAGCACATAGCCTTTACGCCGGGCCTGGATTTTGGCCGTTACCAGTCCGGGCATCACGTACGCTTTGCCTACACCCAAAGTCTGCCGCGCCTGCAGGAAGCTGTTGAGCGGATTGCGCGTGGCCTCAAGAGCTGGAAGGGCTGATGCGTTTTTCACCTGAGCTGGAAGAAGGGCGGCTGATCAAGCGCTACAAGCGTTTTTTGGCGGATATCGAAACCAGTACCGGCGAGTTGATCACCATTCATTGCCCAAACACCGGCTCCATGCTCAATTGCATGGTCGAGGGCGGTCAGGTCTGGTTCAGTCGCTCCAATGACCCCAAGCGCAAGTTGCCGGGCACCTGGGAAATCAGCCAGACCCCGCAAGGACGGTTGGCGTGCGTGAACACCGGGCGTGCCAATCACTTGATCGAAGAGGCGCTGCTGGCCGGGGTGATCAGCGAGCTGAACGGCTTCACCGCGCTCAAGCGCGAGGTGCCGTACGGGCAGGAAAAAAGCCGCATCGATTTTCGCCTGGAGTACCCTCAGGGCTTTGCCTATGTCGAGGTCAAAAGTGTCACCCTGGGGTTTGACGGCTCAGCTGTTGCCGCATTCCCGGATGCCGTGACCCAGCGTGGCGCCAAGCACTTGCGCGAACTGGCGACCCTGGCGCGGCAAGGCGTGCGTGCCGTGCAATTGTATTGCGTCAACCTGACGGGGATCGAGGCGGTGCGCCCGGCTGAAGAAATCGACCCGGGCTATGCTGCTGCACTGCGCGAAGCCGTGGCCGCCGGGGTGCAGGTGCTGGCTTATGGGGTCAGCCTGACCTCTGATGCGGTAGTGGTTGATCGCCGTTTAGACGTCATCCTCTGACATTGGCGGTGTAATCCATATCCCTTGGCTGTCTTCATGGCAGTCGAGGGCTATCAGAAATTGCCCGGCGCAAGGCCCGGCCACGCATTCCCCGCTTTCGATCAGAAACAGTGCAGCATGGGTCGAACACTGGATCAGGCTGGCGCTGGCGTCGAGAAACTGGTCGGGTTGCCATTCCAGAGCCACCCCGCGATGGGGGCAGCGGTTTTGGTAGGCATACACCCGGCCCTCACGGCGAACCACCAGCAAGCGCAGCTCATCGAGTGCAAAGCCACGACTGGCGCCTTCGCCCAGCGCCTGGGAGGGGCATAAAAACTTCATGGCGATCCTTAATAACAGCCAAACGGTTATGGAAATGTGGCGTTGTAGAGCGGGTTAATAGGTTGACGTGCAAATGCAAACAATTATCAAATGGCAGCTTGCTCTGCGATGGGCTGTGTTCACCGCGGCACAATTGTTTGGTCCCATTGAGCCCTCTTTTTCAAGGAAAGCCTCTGTATGCGCCTGAGTACCCGCCTGATTACGTTCTGTGCAGGCCTTATGATCAGTCATGCCAGCCTGGCTGGCGAATTGCCGCAACGCTGGGTCAGCGCCGGAGGAGCGCTTTCGGAGTGGGTCAGCGTATTGGGTGCGGAGTCTAAATTGGTTGGGGTCGATACCACCAGCCAGCACCCTGAATCACTCAAGTCGCTGCCCAGCATCGGCTATCAGCGCCAGCTTTCGGCAGAAGGTGTCCTGAGCCTGAAACCGGATGTGCTGATCGGCACTGAAGAAATGGGTCCGGCTGCGGTTTTGTTGCAGATCCGCGGTGCCGGTGTGCCGGTAGAGATGTTTTCGGCCCAGGCAGACCTTGCCAGCCTTGAGGGCAACTTGCAGCATTTGGGCCGCCTGCTCGGGGACGAGGCCCAGGCCGCACAGGTGTTCAAGGACTATCAGCAACAACTCGACCAGCATCAACGGCAGGTCAAGGCTGCGCAAGCCACGCAACAGGCGCCCGGGGTGTTGCTGCTGCTGGGCCATGCCGGTGGCAAACCGATGATTGCCGGCAAGGACACGGCGGCCGACTGGCTGCTGACCCAGGCGGGTGGGCACAACCTGGCCACCCACAGCGGTTACAAGCCGTTTTCGGTGGAAGCCCTGGCGGGGCTCAATCCTGAAGTGCTGGTATTTGCCGATCGCAGCCTGACCGGTGAGGCGGCGCGCAAGGCGCTGCTGAAAGAAAACCCGGTGCTGGCATCTATCCGCGCCGCTAAAAGTGGGCGTATATACGAAGTCGACCCGACGCTGCTGGTGGGTGGCCTGGGGCCGCGTTTGCCCGAGCGCCTGAAACAGCTGACGGCTGAGTTCTATCCCGCGGCCCCGGCCAGCCAATGAGAACGCTGGTTAAACCGCGGTCGTTGTTTATTGGCTTGAGCGCGTTGTGCCTGTTGTCGATCTGGCTGTCGCTGGCGCTGGGGCCAGTGAGCCTGCCGTTGTTTGATACCTTGCGTGCAGCACTGCGCCTGGTCGGGGTGCCGATTGCGGGTGAAGGCCTTGAGCAGGCCGAGTTGATCCTGGGGCAGATCCGCTTGCCGCGAACCCTGTTGGGCCTGGCGGTGGGGGGTGTGCTGGCACTGTCGGGCGTGGCCATGCAGGGCTTGTTTCGCAACCCGCTGGCCGACCCCGGGTTGGTCGGCGTCTCCAGTGGCGCGGCCCTGGGCGCGGCAATTGCGATTGTTGGCGGGGCTGCTTTTGGCGGGTTGCCGGAGTTTTTCGGTCCGTACCTGCTGTCGCTGTGTGCGTTTCTCGGTGGCTTGGGGGTCACGGCGCTGGTGTATCGGCTGGGCCGGCGCAACGGCCAGACCAATGTGGCCGTCATGCTGCTTGCGGGCATCGCGCTGACAGCCTTGGCTGGTTCTGCTGTGGGTTTGTTTACCTATCTCGCCGATGACGCGACCTTGCGCACCCTGACGTTCTGGAACCTGGGCAGCCTCAATGGCGCCAGCTATGCCCGCTTGTGGCCACTGTTGATTGTGACGACGGGGGTCGCCCTGTGGCTGCCCCGGCGGGCGAAAGCGCTCAATGCGTTGCTGCTGGGCGAGTCCGAAGCCAGTCACCTGGGTATCGACGTTGAAGGCCTGAAGCGCGAACTGGTGTTTTGCACGGCCCTGGGTGTGGGGGCTGCGGTGGCAGCGGCAGGCATGATCGGTTTTATCGGGTTGGTGGTGCCGCATCTGGTGCGGTTGCTGGCTGGGCCTGATCACCGGGTGCTGTTGCCTGCCTCGGTACTGGCGGGGGCGACCTTGCTGCTGTTTGCCGACTTGATCGCTCGCCTGGCGCTGGCGCCAGCTGAACTGCCCATCGGGATTGTTACCGCGTTTCTCGGTGCGCCTTTCTTCCTTTATTTGCTGATGCGAGGCCGCCACTGATGCTGCGTACGGAAAACCTGCAGATCCGTCGCGATCAGAAAATCGTGCTGGCGGATGTCACCCTGGATGTACGGCCGGGGGAAGTGCTGGGCGTGCTTGGCCCCAATGGCGCGGGCAAAAGCACCCTGCTGGCGGCCCTGTGCGGGGAGCTGGCGCCGACGGGCGGGCAGGTCTGGCTGGATGAGCAGGCTTTGGGCCACTGGAAGGGCGCGCAGCGGGCGCAGCGCCTGGCTGTACTGCCGCAAACCTCGACCCTGGATTTTGCCTTTCGTGTTGAAGAGGTGGTGGGCATGGGCCGACTGCCTCATCAAACGGGTCGTACCCGCGACGCAGAAATAATCCACGAGGCATTGCAGGCCGCCGATGTTGAGCATCTTGCCGGGCGCAGCTACCTGGCGCTATCGGGTGGCGAGCGTCAGCGGGTGCATCTGGCACGGGTGCTGGCGCAATTATGGCCGGGGCAAAACGGCCAGACCCTGCTGCTCGATGAACCCACTTCGATGCTTGACCCCTTGCATCAGCACACCACGCTCAAGGCCATTCGGGCGTTTGCTGATCGCGGCGCCGCGGTGCTGATCATCCTGCATGACCTGAACCTGGCGGCGCGATACTGTGATCGCCTGCTTTTGCTGGAACAGGGTCGCCCACGGGCCCTGGGTTGCCCGCAAGCGGTTCTGCAGCCGGATGAGCTCAAGGCCGTGTTTGGCCTTGATGTATTGGTGCAGCCGCACCCCGAGCTGGGCTGCCCGATGGTGATTGCTCGCTGAGCAACAGTGCCGGTCGCCCGGCTGGCACTTTTCCACAGGCAAAAAAAGACCCGGCAAGAGCCGGGTCAAATAACCGTGATTAGCCTGATGAGGAGATTTTCTGAGAGTCCGAACCAAGGGCCTTTCAGAAGATCGACTGGTCTCGCGACCAGATGGCGTAATCATAACAATTCTCATTTCCATGTCAACAGCTGTTTTTTACCGTTCATCGTGTTCGTTGCCAATTCGCCCTGTCAGGCTTTTTTAAGTGCGGCCAGATGCTCGACTTGCTGGTTGAGCGCCTCTTTGCGTGCGGCAGGAATATCGTTCCAGTGAACATCCAGCAGGGCCCCTTCAATCGCATATAAAAGTACTTTGGATGCTCTGAAACCGCGGGCCTTGACCGCCCGATAAGCATCCACTGCGCCCAGGCGCTTCAAATCCGCGGCACTGTGAATGCCAACGGCGTGCAGCCATTGCGCAGAGGTCTTGCCAAGGTTCTTCAAATGCTGGAGTTCATCGTTCATCAGCTCTCCTTGCGACGGCGTGAGCTCAGCGTTTACGGGGTGTGGTGACTCTATTGAGTGTAGCGCTCAGCAGGAAAGTCACAGTCCGTTAGTCGGTTTTGGAACAAGGCGGGGTTGGAATTGAGCCAATAGGCTGTCGCAAAGTGCAAATCAGCCCCTTGGAGCCAAGGGGGTAGAGCGTCCCAGCCCCCTTGGCAGGCGTCATCCTCCGCGAAACGGGGGCGGCGGATCTGATGTCGTATTTGTGATCGTGGGCGGCTTTGCGCAAACAGGCGCCGTGAAACCCTTGCGGTTTCACGGCGTGCATTGGCTTTACAGGCCCGGCAAACGCTGACGAATGTCGGCAATCAGGGTGTCGAGGCTTTTGCTGTTGTTGGTTTCTACACGCTTGCTGCGCAGGACTTCATCGGCCCCCAGCGGTTCACGGCTGGCTTGCTGTGCCTTGACCACTTCCAGGGTGGCGTCAGACGGGTCGGTGCCCACGGATTTGCGATGGGCCAGCCAGCCTTCGATCACGGCGTCCGGGGCGGTGCAGTCGAGGATCAGGCAAGGCACGCCAGTGGCTTCTGCCACTTGGGCGGCCGCATCGCGCTGCTCGCGCTTGAGGTAAGTGGCGTCAATCACCACCGGGAAGCCCGCGCGCAGCACGATGCCTGCCAGTTCATGCAGTTTGCTGTAGGTGGCAGCGCTGGCGTCAGCGTTATAGATGCCATCGCCGACGGCGTTTTCAGCCGTTTGCTGGCCGAACAGCTGCTTGCGGATGACGTCTGAGCGCAGGCGAATCGCTCCCAGAGCTTCCACGAGTCGCATGGCTACCGAGCTTTTGCCGACAGCAGAAACGCCGTGGGTGATGGTCAGGAAGCGTGAAGGAATCGTGCTGTAGCTTTCCGCCAGGTTGGCATAGTTGCGGTATTGGCGCAGGGTCGCTGCCCGCTGAACCGGGCTGGCTTCGGCCGGCATGCTGAACAGGCTGACCTTGGCACGCACCAGGGCGCGGTAGGCCTTGTAGAAGTTCAGCAGCTCAAGCCCCTGGTAGTCGCCGGTCAGCTCCAGGTACTGGCTGACGAAACGGCGTGCCAGGCATTTCAGGCCACGGTCTTCGAGGTCCATCGCCAGGAAGGCGGTATCGGCGTATACGTCGGTGAAACGGAACGGTTCGTTGAATTCGATGCAGTCGAAAATCACCACCTTGCCGTCAATCATGGTGGCGTTGCCCAGGTGAATGTCACCGTGGCATTCGCGGATAAAGCCCTGGGCCTTGCGCTGCTCGAACAGCGGCTTGAGGCGGGTGAAGCTGGCTTCTGCCCAGGCCTGGAGGGCATCCAGTTGCAGCAGGTCGGCTTTGTCCGAAAGGAACGGGCGAATTTGCTCAAAGTTCTGACGGACCGGATCCATCACCGCTTCAGGCGTGCCCTGGTAGTGCGCTGCAGGAACCTGGGGGGCCTGGGTGTGGAAGTGCGCGATCTGCTGGGCCATTTCGTCGATATGAGCGGCATTGAGCTCGCCATTGGCTTGCAGTGTGCTCAGCAGCTGGCTTTGCGGGAACTGGCGCATTTTCAACGCGTATTCAATGGCCGGGCCTTCACCACCGAATGCTGGCGCGTCGGCGGTGCCGGTGATCGGCAGCACGTCGAGGTACAGGCCTTCGGTCAGGCGCTGGTTAAGGCGCAGCTCTTCATTGCAAAAGTGCTCGCGGCCACTGAGTTCAGTGAAGTCTAGAAAGCCGAAATTGACCGGTTTCTTCAATTTGTAGGCATACGGCCCTGTCAGGATGACCCAGGAGATATGCGTCTCGATAACCTGAAATCCTTCGACTTCATGGGGGTAGAGGTCCGGGTTTTGCAGGGCGGCAATCAGGTTCTGGCTCACGGTTGATCCTTCAAGGTCTGGAATATTCGATGCGCCATTATGGCGGCTGGCAGCGGGAGTGCAAACCGCCGGGCTGCGCATGATGAACATGAATAAAGTGCGTATAATCTCGCGCCATGACTCGTACCCGATCTCCTCGTTCCCGTTCCAAACGTCCCTCTGGCGGCCTTCGGCCCTGGCTGGGCTGGGCAATCAAGCTCAGCCTGGTTGGCCTGGTGGTGCTGGCAGGTTTTGCCGTCTATCTGGATGCCATCGTTCAGGAGAAGTTCTCCGGCAAGCGCTGGACCATCCCGGCCAAGGTGTATGCCCGGCCGCTGGAGCTGTTCGTCGGCCAGAAGCTGAGCAAAAACGACTTCCTCACTGAACTCGATGCGCTGGGCTATCGCCGTGAAAGCGTGGCCAACGGCCCGGGCGCGGCCGCCGTTAATGGCAACACGGTTGACCTCAACACCCGCGGCTTCCAGTTTTACGAAGGCGCCGAGCAGGCGCAGCCGGTGCGGGTCAGGTTCTCAGGCGACTATGTGGCAGAGCTGTCATCGACCAACGGTGCCAAGCTGCCTGTGGTGCGTCTTGAGCCGCTGCTGATTGGTGGCCTGTACCCGAAAAACCTTGAAGACCGGATCCTGATCAATATCGATCAGGTACCGCCGTTTCTGCTTGAGACGCTGGTCACCGTCGAAGACCGGGACTTCTACCACCACTTTGGCGTGTCGCCGAAGTCGATTGCGCGGGCCATGTGGGTCAATACCTCGGCCGGGCAAATGCGCCAGGGCGGCAGTACCCTGACCCAGCAGCTGGTCAAGAACTTCTACCTGACCAATGAGCGCAGCCTCAGCCGCAAGCTGACCGAAGCGATGATGGCGCTGTTGCTGGAGCTGCATTACGACAAGCGCGAGATTCTTGAGGCGTACCTCAATGAGGTGTTCGTCGGTCAGGACGGCCAGCGTGCCGTGCACGGCTTTGGCCTGGCCAGCCAGTTCTTCTTCAGCCAGCCATTGGCCGAGCTGAAGCTGCATCAAGTGGCGTTGCTGGTGGGCATGGTCAAAGGTCCGTCAGCCTACAACCCGCGCCGCTACCCTGAGCGGGCGTTGGTGCGGCGTAACCTGGTGCTCGACTTGCTCGAACAACAAGGCGTTGCCACTGCCGAGCAAGTGGCGGCTGCGAAAAAAATGCCACTGGGTGTGACCAAGCGCGGCAGCCTGGCGGACAGTTCGTTCCCGGGCTTCCTCGACCTGGTCAAGCGTCAACTGCGCGAGGACTATCGCGACGAAGACTTGACCGAAGAAGGGTTGCGGATTTTCACCAGCTTCGACCCGATCCTGCAGATGAAGTCCGAAGCGGCGCTGGGTGAGACCTTCAAGCGCCTGGCCGGGCGCAAGGGTTCGGATGAGGTTGAGGCCGCGATGGTGGTGACCAACCCAGAAACTGGTGAGGTCCAGGCGCTAATCGGCAGTCGTGCGCCGGGCTATGCAGGTTTCAACCGAGCGCTCGATGCGGTACGGCCGATTGGCTCGTTGATCAAGCCGGCGGTTTATCTGACAGCGCTGGAGCGACCAAGCCAGTACACGTTGACCAGTTGGCTGTCGGATGAACCGTTGTCGATCAAAGGTGCTGATGGCCAGATCTGGAAGCCGCAGAACTATGATCGTCGTTCCCACGGTACGATTTTCCTCTATCAGTCGATGATGAACTCCTACAACCTCGGTACGGTAAGGCTGGGGCAGGAAGTCGGCGTGCCGAATGTACTCAAGACCCTTGCGCGGCTGGGTGTGGAGCGCGAGTTCCCGGCATTCCCGTCCATGTTGCTGGGGGCCGGTGCATTGAGCCCGATGGAAGTGGCGACGATGTACCAAACCCTGGCCAATGGCGGCTTCAATACGCCGATGCGCGGTATCCGCAGCGTGTTGACCGCAGAGGGTGAGCCGCTCAAGCGTTATCCGTTCCAGATCCAGCAACGCTTTGACCCGGGTTCGATTTTCCTGATCCAGAACGCGATGCAGCATGTGATGCGCGAAGGTACCGGGCGCTCGGTCTACAACGTACTGCCCAAAAGCCTTGCGCTGGCGGGTAAAACCGGGACCAGCAACGATTCGCGTGACAGCTGGTTCGCAGGGTTCAGCCAGGATTTGCTGGCTGTGGTCTGGCTTGGGCGTGATGACAACGGCAAAACCCCGTTCACGGGGGCGACTGGTGCCTTGCAGGTATGGACCAGCTTTATGAAGAAGGCCGACCCGCTGCCGCTGGATATGCCTCAGCCGGACAACATTGTGCAGGCCTGGATTGATCCGCATACCGGGCAGGGTTCGGATGCCAACTGCCCTGGTGCGGTACAGATGCCGTATATTCGCGGCAGTGAACCGCCAGCCGGTGCCACGTGTGGTGGGCAGGAGCCTGCCACCGGTGAAGCCGTGATGGATTGGGTCAAGGGCTGGTTGAATTAAGCACAGAGGGTTTGACGTGAATAAGTTGTGGATTGCGGCTGTTTCAGCCCTGGCTTTGCTCAATGGTTGTGCCAGCGTGCCACAGGGTTCAATTCCTGTGGTCGACTCTGGTGTTGCGGTGTCGAACAACGAGCGTGTTTCGGCCCAGCGTACGGCGGGGAATTATCCACAGGCCGCTGCGCCGCGTGCCGCTCAGGCGCGCACGATTACCGAGGATTCGGGGGTTGTGGTGATGATTCCGGGCGGCGCTGCCAGTGTGTCGACGCCGATCAGCACCCAGCCGTTCACGCCGGGGCCGATTACCCCTGGTCCGGCGGCAGCGCCGATCAGCACGGGCAGCTATACACCGAGCTCGACCTACAGTGCTCCGGCACCGATTACACCTAGCGGTATTCCGTCAAACAGCGGCGGTCTGGCCGCTGACGAGCAACTGGACGGCCCGGTGCTGGCGCTGCTGACGACTGCCCAGCAGCAGCAATCGAGCGGTGACCTGAACGGCGCTGCGTCGAGCCTGGAGCGTGCCCAACGCGTGGCCCCGCGTGAGCCGCAAGTGCTTTACCGTCTGGCGCAAGTGCGCATGGCGCAGGGTGACACCGCGCAGGCAGAGCAGTTTGCTCGCCGCGGTTTGACGTTCGCCAACGGTCGTCCGGATTTGCAGGCGAGCCTGTGGGGCTTGATTGCCCAGGCCCGTGAGAAACAAGGTGATGCGGCAGGTGCAGCATTGGCCCGTCAAAAAGCCAAGGTGAGCCTCTGATGGTCATGGATGTACGCACCTCTGAAGTGGCCGGGTTCCTGCTGCTGATCGAGCAGGAAATGCGCACCCAGGGCTTGTGGAGTGACAAAGCTCCAACAGAGCACGACTTGTCCAGCCTGGAGCCGTTCAGCGTCGACCGCCTGGACTTTGAGCAGTGGGTGCAGTGGATCTTCCTGCCGAAGATGAAAGTCATCGTCGAGCAGGGCCAGCCTCTGCCCAGTGTCTCGGGTATCTGGCACATGGCCGAGCATGTGTTTGCCCAGCGTCGTGGCAACTGGAAGCCCTTGCTCAAGCATTTCCAGGATTTTGATCGCCTGATCAGCCCTTCCTCCTGAGGTCATGGCTGCCAGTTTTTACTGGCAGCCATCCATTTTCTTGTTGGCTTCAGTCATTTTGCGCGTTTTTTTGTGCGTTCCTGTCGATTTATGCAAATAAATTGAATTGATGGCTTGACTTGGACTGGCCTAATGACAAGAATCGAACTCCCGCTGTAGAGGGACTGCCAGAAGCAGGCTCTCTCAGCAGATCATGAGGCGCACACCCGCGCCGACCTGTAACACCCGCAACGCGTTACCTCGCGCTGGGTGGGAAACCCCCGCAACACTTGGGGAGTTCCCAATACTTGCTCAGTCAGTGCTGACGTAGTCGGCGACCACCGTCGCTCATGCTCTGCTGAAAAGTAAACCTATTAAGACCCGTTCGTATTTTTGTGGACGGTATTCTGGCGTTTTAGAGGTGAACAACGTGGAGCTTTTGTCTGGTGGTGAGATGCTCGTCCGCTTTTTGCGCGACGAAGGTGTCAAATATATCTACGGGTACCCTGGTGGTGCTCTCCTGCATGTCTACGACGCACTGTTCAAAGAGCCGGAAGTTACCCACATCCTGGTTCGCCATGAACAAGCTGCAACCCATATGGCTGACGGCTACGCCCGTGCTACCGGCAAAGCCGGTGTAGTACTGGTGACTTCCGGGCCGGGTGCTACCAACGCCATCACCGGTATTGCCACGGCCTATATGGACTCCATTCCGATGGTGATCATTTCAGGTCAGGTGCCCAGCACCATGGTCGGAACCGATGCCTTCCAGGAAACCGACATGATCGGTATCTCCCGGCCCATCGTGAAGCACAGCTTCATGATCAAGCATGCTTCGGAAATCCCTGAAGTCATGAAAAAGGCGTTCTACCTCGCGCAATCCGGCCGTCCAGGCCCGGTCGTGGTCGATATCCCGAAAGACATGACCAACCCGGCGGAAAAGTTCGAATACGTTTTCCCGAAAAAAGCCAAGCTGCGCTCCTACAGCCCGGCCTTGCGTGGCCACTCAGGCCAGATCCGCAAGGCGGCCGAGATGCTGCTGGCGGCCAAGCGCCCTGTGCTTTACGCAGGCGGCGGGGTTATTTTGGGCGGTGGCTCGGCGCCACTGACCGAACTGGCAAAAATGCTCAATGTGCCGGTGACCAATACGCTGATGGGCCTGGGTGCCTACCCTGGCACCGACCGTCAGTTTGTCGGCATGCTCGGCATGCATGGCAGCTTCACGGCCAACATGACCATGCACAACGCCGACGTGATCCTGGCGGTAGGTGCGCGCTTTGATGACCGTGTCATCAACGGCCCATCCAAGTTCTGCCCGAACGCCAAGATCATCCATATCGATATCGACCCGGCGTCCATCTCCAAAACCATCAAGGCGGACGTGCCAATCGTGGGCCCCGTTGAGAGCGTGCTGACCGAAATGGTCGCCATCCTCAAGGAAATCGGCGAGAAGCCAGACCCGCAGGCCGTTGCCAGCTGGTGGAAGCAAATCGACGAATGGCGCGGTGACGGCGGTCTGTTCCCGTACAACAAGGGCGACGGCAGCCAGATCAAGCCACAGGCCGTTATCGAAATGCTCTGCGAAGTGACCAAGGGCGATGCCTATGTCACGTCCGATGTGGGTCAGCACCAGATGTTCGCGGCCCAGTACTATCGCTTCAACAAGCCGAATCGCTGGATCAACTCCGGTGGTCTGGGCACGATGGGCTTTGGTTTCCCGGCTGCGATGGGGGTAAAACTGAGCTTCCCTGATGCTGACGTTGCCTGCGTGACAGGCGAGGGCAGTATTCAGATGAACATTCAGGAATTGTCGACGTGCTTGCAGTACGGCCTGCCCGTCAAAATCGTCAGCCTCAACAATGGTGTGCTGGGGATGGTGCGTCAGTGGCAGGACATGAACTACGGCAGTCGTCACTCGCACTCGTATATGGAATCGCTGCCTGACTTCGTCAAGCTGGCTGAAGCCTATGGCCATGTAGGTATCCGGATCACCGATCTGAAAGACCTCAAGCCGAAAATGGAAGAAGCCTTTGCCATGAAGGATCGCCTGGTGTTCCTGGATATTCAGGTCGATACCAGTGAGCACGTATACCCGATGCAGATCAAAGATGGCTCCATGCGCGACATGTGGCTGAGCAAGACGGAGCGTACTTAATCATGCGGCACATTATTTCCTTGCTTCTTGAAAACGAACCGGGCGCCTTGTCTCGTGTTGTCGGGCTTTTTTCGCAACGCAACTACAACATCGAAAGCCTGACCGTGGCACCTACCGAAGACCCGACCTTGTCGCGTCTGACGTTGACCACGGTGGGGCATGATGAGGTGATCGAGCAGATCACCAAAAACCTGAACAAGCTGATCGAAGTGGTCAAGTTGGTGGATCTGTCGGAAAGCGCTCACATCGAGCGCGAGCTGATGCTGGTCAAGGTCAAGGCAACAGGTGCGCAGCGCGCAGAAATCAAACGCACCACGGATATCTTCCGTGGGCAGATCGTTGATGTCAGCGCCAGTGTGTATACCGTGCAGTTGACAGGCACCAGCGAGAAGCTCGACAGTTTCATTCAGTCGATTGGAACCGCCTCGATCCTGGAAACAGTTCGCAGTGGCGTCACCGGGATTGCCCGTGGCGACAAAGTACTCAGCATCTAAAACTAACAAGTGCTAATTGGCCGGAATGGCCTGGATATAAGGGAAAATCATGAAAGTTTATTACGACAAAGACTGCGACCTTTCGATCATCCAGGGCAAAAAAGTAGCCATTATCGGTTACGGCTCCCAGGGTCACGCTCAAGCCTGCAACCTGAAAGATTCCGGCGTTGACGTAACCGTTGGCCTGCGCAAGGGTTCAGCCACTGTCGCCAAGGCAGAAGCTCACGGCCTGAAAGTTACTGACGTTGCCAGCGCTGTTGCCGCTGCTGACCTGGTCATGATTCTGACCCCGGACGAGTTCCAGTCCTCGCTGTACAAGAACGAAATCGAGCCGAACATCAAGAAGGGCGCCACACTGGCCTTCTCCCACGGTTTCGCGATTCACTACAACCAGGTTGTGCCGCGTGCCGACCTCGACGTGATCATGATCGCGCCAAAGGCACCGGGCCACACTGTGCGTTCCGAATTCGTTCGCGGCGGCGGTATCCCTGACCTGATCGCTATCTATCAGGATGCCTCGGGCAATGCCAAGAACCTGGCTCTGTCTTACGCTTCGGGCGTAGGCGGCGGTCGTACCGGTATCATCGAAACCACCTTCAAGGACGAAACTGAAACCGACCTGTTCGGCGAGCAGGCTGTTCTGTGTGGCGGTACTGTTGAACTGGTCAAGGCAGGCTTTGAAACACTGGTTGAAGCCGGTTACGCGCCAGAAATGGCTTACTTCGAGTGCCTGCACGAATTGAAGTTGATCGTTGACCTCATGTACGAAGGCGGTATCGCCAACATGAACTACTCGATCTCCAACAACGCCGAGTACGGCGAGTATGTGACTGGCCCTGAAGTGATCAACGCTGAGTCCCGTCAGGCAATGCGTAACGCTCTGAAGCGCATTCAAGATGGTGAGTACGCGAAGATGTTCATCAGCGAAGGTGCTACCGGCTACCCTTCGATGACCGCCAAGCGTCGTAACAACGCTGCTCACGGTATCGAAGTCATCGGCGGGCAACTGCGCTCGATGATGCCTTGGATCGGCGCGAACAAAATCGTTGACCAAGCCAAGAACTAAGTTCCTGGTGTGAAGAGAAAACGCGGCCCAGGCCGCGTTTTTTCGTTTAAGCGGCCGCTTCTGGTATAAAGCAGGATCGTTTGCGGGTGCGTGTAGGCCCCAAGCTTCTATCGAAACTTTCCATATCGTTGCAAGGTAATGTCCATGAGCGAACGTCCCGAAGAGCCAAAAGCGGCTTCAGACGCCGATAGCCTGCTGCCTGTCGATGAGCATGTCGAAGAAGGGCATGACGCCGAAGGCCGAAAAGTCCGGCATCGTGGTATCTATCTGCTGCCGAACCTTTTCACCACTGCGAACCTGTTCGCCGGTTTTTATTCCATCATCAGCTCCATGAGTGCTCAAAGTGCCATGAGTGCGGGTGATGCCGCTGGGGCAAGCAAGTACTTTGCATTTGCCGCCATCGCCATTTTTGTCGCTATGGTGCTCGACGGCCTTGATGGTCGTGTCGCCCGGATGACCAATACCGAAAGTGCGTTTGGTGCCGAGTACGATTCCCTGTCGGACATGGTTGCCTTTGGCGTTGCCCCTGCGTTGCTGGCTTTTGGCTGGGCACTGGGGGATATGGGCAAGGTCGGCTGGATGGTGGCCTTTATTTATGTTGCAGGCGCGGCGTTGCGTCTGGCGCGCTTCAATACCCAGGTCGGCACGGCCGACAAACGCTACTTTATCGGTCTGGCCAGCCCGGCTGCGGCGGGTGTGGTGGCAGGTATCGTCTGGGCATTCAGTGATTACGGTATTCAGGGCTCGAAAATGTCGTTCCTGGTTGCCTTGCTCGTTGCGGCTGCCGGCATGCTGATGGTGAGCAACATCAAGTACAACAGCTTCAAGGAGCTGGACCTGAAAGGGCGCGTTCCTTTTGTGGCCATCCTGGCTGTGGTGCTGGTATTCGCTGTTGTATTCAGTGATCCACCGCGCATTCTGTTGCTGGCCTTCCTGGCATACGCCGCTTCGGGGCCGATCCAGTACTTGCTGCGCTTGCGCCGTAACAAAAACGCCGAGTGATGTAATTTCTCCCATACTCCGTAGTCTATTGGTGCATCAGTCCTCCAATACTGCGGAGTTGTCATGCTCATCAAGCTGCCTGAAGCGTCCGACTGCAAAGAGTCGGACGTTACGCCTGAATCCTTCTATTTATCCCGTCGTGCATTGCTGGGCAGTTCGCTTGCCGGATTGGCTGTGGGCGCGCTTCCACGCTGGGCCAGTGCCGAAGAGGCGGCGCGCTATGCGGATGTTGAGCCAGGCAAGGCGCCAGCCTGGTTTGCCGACAAGCTTGCGCAGACCCAATGGCAGGCTGTCACGGTCAAGGGAGAGGCCATCACGCCATTCAAGGACGCGACCCACTACAACAACTATTATGAGTTCGGCGCCGACAAGGGCGATCCGGCGCAAAATGCTGGCGCCTTGAAAACCGAACCCTGGACGGTGGTGGTAGACGGAGAGGTGGGCAAGCCGGGGCGTTATGCCCTGGAAGACTTCATGAAACCCTACCAGCTGGAAGAGCGGATCTATCGCCTGCGGTGTGTCGAAGCCTGGTCAATGGTGATTCCGTGGATGGGTTTTCCCATTTCGCAGCTGCTCAAGCAGGTGGAACCGACCTCCAAGGCCAAATACATACGCTTTGAAACCTTGCAGGACCCGAAGGTGATGCCTGGGCAACGTTCGGGTTTTGCACTGATCGACTGGCCTTATGTCGAAGGGTTGCGACTGGATGAAGCGATGAATCCGTTGGCGATTTTGGCGGTGGGTATGTATGGCCGCGAGTTGCCGAATCAGAATGGAGCGCCGCTGCGGCTGGTAGTGCCCTGGAAGTATGGCTTCAAAAGTGTGAAATCCATTGTGCGAATCAGTCTGGTGGAGACGCAGCCCAAAACCACCTGGCAAAGCATTGCTGCGGATGAGTATGGCTTTTATGCCAACGTGAATCCCACAGTTGACCATCCACGCTGGACCCAAGCGCGTGAGCGGCGTTTGCCGAGCAGTCTGTTCAGCCCGAATGTGCGTGATACCCAGATGTTTAACGGTTACGCCGATCAGGTGGCTTATCTGTATACCGGCCTCGATTTGCGGAAGAACTACTGATGAAATTTCTACCCTGGCGCATTGGCGTTTTTATGGCTGCCGCCATTTGGCCTTTGTATTGGCTGTATGAAGCCTGGATCTTTGCCCTGGGGCCAGACCCGGGCAAGGTCCTGGTCGATCGTTTGGGGTTGGGTACGCTAATACTGTTGTTGGTGACCTTGAGCATGACACCGATGCACAAACTGACAGGCTGGCCGGGCTGGATTGCCGTGCGCCGGCAAATAGGCTTGTGGTGCTTTGCCTATGTGGTGTTGCACCTGTGTGCCTATTTGACATTTGTGCTGGGGTTCGACTGGTCCCAATTGGGGGTCGAATTGCGCAAGCGCCCCTATATCATTGTTGGCAGCCTGGGGTTCTTGTGTTTGCTGGCCCTGGCGGTGACCTCCAATCAATACAGTCAGCGACGGTTGGGCGCACGTTGGAAGAAACTCCATCGCCTGGTTTATGTGGTGGTCGGGTTGGGGCTGCTGCATATGCTCTGGATAGTGCGCGCGGATCTCAAGGAATGGGCAATTTATGCCTGTATTGGTGTAGGCCTGCTCGCCTTGCGCATACCGCTGGTGAAGAGCCGCATTCCGCGTCTATATAAGAAGAAATCAGCTTCTGCGGTTTAACTTCAAATAAGTGCTTGACCCGAGATTCAAACGGCCTATAATTCGTCCCACTTCCGGCGCAGTCGAAACGGAAAACTCCTTGAGTTTCAATGAGTTGGCTAGTTTTCGACGGTACCAGCTTCAAGTCACCGAAGCAGGAAATGAGGTGTTGACAGCAGCGTGTAACGCTGTAGAATTCGCCTCCCGCTAACGAGAGATCGAAAGCGCAAGTGGTTGATGTTGTAGAGGAAACTTTGAAAACATCTTAAAATAACCGCTTGACAGCAACAGAGGCTGCTGTAGAATGCGCGCCTCGGTTCAGCGAAAGCTAAACCAACCGCTCTTTAACAATTGAATCAAGCAATTCGTGTGGGTGCTTGTGGAGTCAGACTGATAGTCAACAAGATTATCAGCATCACAAGTTACTCCGCGAGAAATCAAAGATGTAACCAACGATTGCTGAGCCAAGTTTAGGGTTTCTTAAAAACCCAAAGATGTTTGAACTGAAGAGTTTGATCATGGCTCAGATTGAACGCTGGCGGCAGGCCTAACACATGCAAGTCGAGCGGTAGAGAGAGGCTTGCTTCTCTTGAGAGCGGCGGACGGGTGAGTAATACCTAGGAATCTGCCTGATAGTGGGGGATAACGTTCGGAAACGGACGCTAATACCGCATACGTCCTACGGGAGAAAGCAGGGGACCTTCGGGCCTTGCGCTATCAGATGAGCCTAGGTCGGATTAGCTAGTTGGTGAGGTAATGGCTCACCAAGGCTACGATCCGTAACTGGTCTGAGAGGATGATCAGTCACACTGGAACTGAGACACGGTCCAGACTCCTACGGGAGGCAGCAGTGGGGAATATTGGACAATGGGCGAAAGCCTGATCCAGCCATGCCGCGTGTGTGAAGAAGGTCTTCGGATTGTAAAGCACTTTAAGTTGGGAGGAAGGGCATTAACCTAATACGTTGGTGTCTTGACGTTACCGACAGAATAAGCACCGGCTAACTCTGTGCCAGCAGCCGCGGTAATACAGAGGGTGCAAGCGTTAATCGGAATTACTGGGCGTAAAGCGCGCGTAGGTGGTTTGTTAAGTTGAATGTGAAATCCCCGGGCTCAACCTGGGAACTGCATCCAAAACTGGCAAGCTAGAGTATGGTAGAGGGTAGTGGAATTTCCTGTGTAGCGGTGAAATGCGTAGATATAGGAAGGAACACCAGTGGCGAAGGCGACTACCTGGACTGATACTGACACTGAGGTGCGAAAGCGTGGGGAGCAAACAGGATTAGATACCCTGGTAGTCCACGCCGTAAACGATGTCAACTAGCCGTTGGGAGTCTTGAACTCTTAGTGGCGCAGCTAACGCATTAAGTTGACCGCCTGGGGAGTACGGCCGCAAGGTTAAAACTCAAATGAATTGACGGGGGCCCGCACAAGCGGTGGAGCATGTGGTTTAATTCGAAGCAACGCGAAGAACCTTACCAGGCCTTGACATCCAATGAACTTTCTAGAGATAGATTGGTGCCTTCGGGAACATTGAGACAGGTGCTGCATGGCTGTCGTCAGCTCGTGTCGTGAGATGTTGGGTTAAGTCCCGTAACGAGCGCAACCCTTGTCCTTAGTTACCAGCACGTAATGGTGGGCACTCTAAGGAGACTGCCGGTGACAAACCGGAGGAAGGTGGGGATGACGTCAAGTCATCATGGCCCTTACGGCCTGGGCTACACACGTGCTACAATGGTCGGTACAAAGGGTTGCCAAGCCGCGAGGTGGAGCTAATCCCATAAAACCGATCGTAGTCCGGATCGCAGTCTGCAACTCGACTGCGTGAAGTCGGAATCGCTAGTAATCGTGAATCAGAATGTCACGGTGAATACGTTCCCGGGCCTTGTACACACCGCCCGTCACACCATGGGAGTGGGTTGCACCAGAAGTAGCTAGTCTAACCTTCGGGAGGACGGTTACCACGGTGTGATTCATGACTGGGGTGAAGTCGTAACAAGGTAGCCGTAGGGGAACCTGCGGCTGGATCACCTCCTTAATCGACGACATCAGCTGCTCCATAAGTTCCCACACGAATTGCTTGATTCATTGAAGAAGACGATAGAAGTAGACCAAAATTGGGTCTGTAGCTCAGTTGGTTAGAGCGCACCCCTGATAAGGGTGAGGTCGGCAGTTCGAATCTGCCCAGACCCACCAATTTTGTTTGGAAGCACCTGTAGAAATATGGGGCCATAGCTCAGCTGGGAGAGCGCCTGCCTTGCACGCAGGAGGTCAACGGTTCGATCCCGTTTGGCTCCACCATTACTGCTTCTTTATCGTAAAGCTTAGAAATGAGCATTCCATCAGATGATGGTGAATGTTGATTTCTGATCTTTTGGTTAGATCGTTCTTTAAAAATTTGGGTATGTAATAGAAAGTTAGACTGGATAGCACTTTCACTGGTGTTTATTCAGGCTAAGGTAAAATTTGTGATTGAAAGCAAATTTTCGGCGAATGTCGTCTTCATAGTATAACCAGATTGCTTGGGGTTATATGGTCAAGTGAAGAAGCGCATACGGTGGATGCCTTGGCAGTCAGAGGCGATGAAAGACGTGGTAGCCTGCGAAAAGCTTCGGGGAGTCGGCAAACAGACTTTGATCCGGAGATGTCTGAATGGGGGAACCCACCTAACATAAGTTAGGTATCTTAAGCTGAATACATAGGCTTAAGAAGCGAACCAGGGGAACTGAAACATCTAAGTACCCTGAGGAAAAGAAATCAACCGAGATTCCCTTAGTAGTGGCGAGCGAACGGGGACCAGCCCTTAAGCTGTATTGATGTTAGCGGAACGCTCTGGAAAGTGCGGCCATAGTGGGTGATAGCCCTGTACGCGAAAACATCTTTGCAGTGAAATCGAGTAGGACGGAGCACGAGAAACTTTGTCTGAATATGGGGGGACCATCCTCCAAGGCTAAATACTACTGACTGACCGATAGTGAACTAGTACCGTGAGGGAAAGGCGAAAAGAACCCCGGAGAGGGGAGTGAAATAGATCCTGAAACCGTATGCGTACAAGCAGTGGGAGCCCACTTTGTTGGGTGACTGCGTACCTTTTGTATAATGGGTCAGCGACTTATTTTCAGTGGCAAGCTTAACCGAATAGGGGAGGCGTAGCGAAAGCGAGTCTTAATAGGGCGTCTAGTCGCTGGGAATAGACCCGAAACCGGGCGATCTATCCATGGGCAGGTTGAAGGTTGGGTAACACTAACTGGAGGACCGAACCGACTACCGTTGAAAAGTTAGCGGATGACCTGTGGATCGGAGTGAAAGGCTAATCAAGCTCGGAGATAGCTGGTTCTCCTCGAAAGCTATTTAGGTAGCGCCTCATGTATCACTGTAGGGGGTAGAGCACTGTTTCGGCTAGGGGGCCATCCCGGCTTACCAAACCGATGCAAACTCCGAATACCTACAAGTGCCGAGCATGGGAGACACACGGCGGGTGCTAACGTCCGTCGTGAAAAGGGAAACAACCCAGACCGTCAGCTAAGGTCCCAAAGTTATGGTTAAGTGGGAAACGATGTGGGAAGGCTTAGACAGCTAGGAGGTTGGCTTAGAAGCAGCCACCCTTTAAAGAAAGCGTAATAGCTCACTAGTCGAGTCGGCCTGCGCGGAAGATTTAACGGGGCTCAAACCATACACCGAAGCTACGGGTATCACTTAGGTGATGCGGTAGAGGAGCGTTCTGTAAGCCTGTGAAGGTGAGTTGAGAAGCTTGCTGGAGGTATCAGAAGTGCGAATGCTGACATGAGTAACGATAATGGGTGTGAAAAACACCCACGCCGAAAGACCAAGGTTTCCTGCGCAACGTTAATCGACGCAGGGTTAGTCGGTCCCTAAGGCGAGGCTGAAAAGCGTAGTCGATGGAAAACAGGTTAATATTCCTGTACTTCTGGTTATTGCGATGGAGGGACGGAGAAGGCTAGGCCAGCTTGGCGTTGGTTGTCCAAGTTTAAGGTGGTAGGCTGGAATCTTAGGTAAATCCGGGATTCTAAGGCCGAGAGCTGATGACGAGTGTTCTTTTAGAACACGAAGTGGTTGATGCCATGCTTCCAAGAAAAGCTTCTAAGCTTCAGGTAACCAGGAACCGTACCCCAAACCGACACAGGTGGTTGGGTAGAGAATACCAAGGCGCTTGAGAGAACTCGGGTGAAGGAACTAGGCAAAATGGCACCGTAACTTCGGGAGAAGGTGCGCCGATGGAGGTGAAGCATTTACTGCGTAAGCCCCTGTCGGTCGAAGATACCAGGCCGCTGCGACTGTTTATTAAAAACACAGCACTCTGCAAACACGAAAGTGGACGTATAGGGTGTGACGCCTGCCCGGTGCCGGAAGGTTAATTGATGGGGTTAGCTAACGCGAAGCTCTTGATCGAAGCCCCGGTAAACGGCGGCCGTAACTATAACGGTCCTAAGGTAGCGAAATTCCTTGTCGGGTAAGTTCCGACCTGCACGAATGGCGTAACGATGGCGGCGCTGTCTCCACCCGAGACTCAGTGAAATTGAAATCGCTGTGAAGATGCAGTGTATCCGCGGCTAGACGGAAAGACCCCGTGAACCTTTACTATAGCTTTGCACTGGACTTTGAATTTGCTTGTGTAGGATAGGTGGGAGGCTTTGAAGCGTGGACGCCAGTCTGCGTGGAGCCAACCTTGAAATACCACCCTGGCAACTTTGAGGTTCTAACTCAGGTCCGTTATCCGGATCGAGGACAGTGTATGGTGGGTAGTTTGACTGGGGCGGTCTCCTCCTAAAGAGTAACGGAGGAGTACGAAGGTGCGCTCAGACCGGTCGGAAATCGGTCGTAGAGTATAAAGGCAAAAGCGCGCTTGACTGCGAGACAGACACGTCGAGCAGGTACGAAAGTAGGTCTTAGTGATCCGGTGGTTCTGTATGGAAGGGCCATCGCTCAACGGATAAAAGGTACTCCGGGGATAACAGGCTGATACCGCCCAAGAGTTCATATCGACGGCGGTGTTTGGCACCTCGATGTCGGCTCATCACATCCTGGGGCTGAAGCCGGTCCCAAGGGTATGGCTGTTCGCCATTTAAAGTGGTACGCGAGCTGGGTTTAGAACGTCGTGAGACAGTTCGGTCCCTATCTGCCGTGGACGTTTGAGATTTGAGAGGGGCTGCTCCTAGTACGAGAGGACCGGAGTGGACGAACCTCTGGTGTTCCGGTTGTCACGCCAGTGGCATTGCCGGGTAGCTATGTTCGGGAAAGATAACCGCTGAAAGCATCTAAGCGGGAAACTTGCCTCAAGATGAGATCTCACTGGAACCTTGAGTTCCCTAAAGGGCCGTCGAAGACTACGACGTTGATAGGTTGGGTGTGTAAGCGCTGTGAGGCGTTGAGCTAACCAATACTAATTGCCCGTGAGGCTTGACCATATAACACCCAAGCAATTTGCTTAGAAGCGAATTGCGGTGTGTGAAGACGATACAAACCGAAAGTTTGCGGTTCACAAAACACCAACTATTACATACCCATTCGCTGGAGCGTGCGCCGCAAGGCAAACGACCTGGCTACCGAATTTCTTGACGACCATAGAGCATTGGAACCACCTGATCCCATCCCGAACTCAGTAGTGAAACGATGCATCGCCGATGGTAGTGTGGGGTTTCCCCATGTGAGAGTAGGTCATCGTCAAGATTAAATTCCAAAAACCCTGTCTGCTCACGCAGACAGGGTTTTTGTTTTTATATAAGTACAAGCTTTGTAAAAAGCTCGTACGGTTAATCAGGCCATTTGCCTGGCTAACCACTCGATTATCTCAATCGAAAGAAGCAGGAAATAAAGCGTTGACAGCAGTGTGTAACACTGTAGAATTCGCCTCCCGCTAACGAGATATCGAAAGCGCAAGTGGTTGATGTTACAGAGGAAACTTTGAAAACATCTTAAAATAACCGCTTGACAGCAACAGAGGCTGCTGTAGAATGCGCGCCTCGGTACAGCGAAAGCTGACCAACCGCTCTTTAACAACTGAATCAAGCAATTCGTGTGGGTGCTTGTGGAGTCAGACTGATAGTCAACAAGATTATCAGCATCACAAGTTACTCCGCGAGAAATCAAAGATGTAACCAACGATTGCTGAGCCAAGTTTAGGGTTTCTTAAAAACCCAAAGATGTTTGAACTGAAGAGTTTGATCATGGCTCAGATTGAACGCTGGCGGCAGGCCTAACACATGCAAGTCGAGCGGTAGAGAGAAGCTTGCTTCTCTTGAGAGCGGCGGACGGGTGAGTAATACCTAGGAATCTGCCTGATAGTGGGGGATAACGTTCGGAAACGGACGCTAATACCGCATACGTCCTACGGGAGAAAGCAGGGGACCTTCGGGCCTTGCGCTATCAGATGAGCCTAGGTCGGATTAGCTAGTTGGTGAGGTAATGGCTCACCAAGGCTACGATCCGTAACTGGTCTGAGAGGATGATCAGTCACACTGGAACTGAGACACGGTCCAGACTCCTACGGGAGGCAGCAGTGGGGAATATTGGACAATGGGCGAAAGCCTGATCCAGCCATGCCGCGTGTGTGAAGAAGGTCTTCGGATTGTAAAGCACTTTAAGTTGG
>NZ_CP016849.1:0-3025000 GCF_001703595.1 Pseudomonas sp. TMW 2.1634 | reverse complement strand
AGCGTAATAGCTCACTAGTCGAGTCGGCCTGCGCGGAAGATTTAACGGGGCTCAAACCATACACCGAAGCTACGGGTATCACTTAGGTGATGCGGTAGAGGAGCGTTCTGTAAGCCTGTGAAGGTGAGTTGAGAAGCTTGCTGGAGGTATCAGAAGTGCGAATGCTGACATGAGTAACGATAATGGGTGTGAAAAACACCCACGCCGAAAGACCAAGGTTTCCTGCGCAACGTTAATCGACGCAGGGTTAGTCGGTCCCTAAGGCGAGGCTGAAAAGCGTAGTCGATGGAAAACAGGTTAATATTCCTGTACTTCTGGTTATTGCGATGGAGGGACGGAGAAGGCTAGGCCAGCTTGGCGTTGGTTGTCCAAGTTTAAGGTGGTAGGCTGGAATCTTAGGTAAATCCGGGATTCTAAGGCCGAGAGCTGATGACGAGTGTTCTTTTAGAACACGAAGTGGTTGATGCCATGCTTCCAAGAAAAGCTTCTAAGCTTCAGGTAACCAGGAACCGTACCCCAAACCGACACAGGTGGTTGGGTAGAGAATACCAAGGCGCTTGAGAGAACTCGGGTGAAGGAACTAGGCAAAATGGCACCGTAACTTCGGGAGAAGGTGCGCCGATGGAGGTGAAGCATTTACTGCGTAAGCCCCTGTCGGTCGAAGATACCAGGCCGCTGCGACTGTTTATTAAAAACACAGCACTCTGCAAACACGAAAGTGGACGTATAGGGTGTGACGCCTGCCCGGTGCCGGAAGGTTAATTGATGGGGTTAGCTAACGCGAAGCTCTTGATCGAAGCCCCGGTAAACGGCGGCCGTAACTATAACGGTCCTAAGGTAGCGAAATTCCTTGTCGGGTAAGTTCCGACCTGCACGAATGGCGTAACGATGGCGGCGCTGTCTCCACCCGAGACTCAGTGAAATTGAAATCGCTGTGAAGATGCAGTGTATCCGCGGCTAGACGGAAAGACCCCGTGAACCTTTACTATAGCTTTGCACTGGACTTTGAATTTGCTTGTGTAGGATAGGTGGGAGGCTTTGAAGCGTGAACGCCAGTTTGCGTGGAGCCAACCTTGAAATACCACCCTGGCAACTTTGAGGTTCTAACTCAGGTCCGTTATCCGGATCGAGGACAGTGTATGGTGGGTAGTTTGACTGGGGCGGTCTCCTCCTAAAGAGTAACGGAGGAGTACGAAGGTGCGCTCAGACCGGTCGGAAATCGGTCGTAGAGTATAAAGGCAAAAGCGCGCTTGACTGCGAGACAGACACGTCGAGCAGGTACGAAAGTAGGTCTTAGTGATCCGGTGGTTCTGTATGGAAGGGCCATCGCTCAACGGATAAAAGGTACTCCGGGGATAACAGGCTGATACCGCCCAAGAGTTCATATCGACGGCGGTGTTTGGCACCTCGATGTCGGCTCATCACATCCTGGGGCTGAAGCCGGTCCCAAGGGTATGGCTGTTCGCCATTTAAAGTGGTACGCGAGCTGGGTTTAGAACGTCGTGAGACAGTTCGGTCCCTATCTGCCGTGGACGTTTGAGATTTGAGAGGGGCTGCTCCTAGTACGAGAGGACCGGAGTGGACGAACCTCTGGTGTTCCGGTTGTCACGCCAGTGGCATTGCCGGGTAGCTATGTTCGGGAAAGATAACCGCTGAAAGCATCTAAGCGGGAAACTTGCCTCAAGATGAGATCTCACTGGAACCTTGAGTTCCCTAAAGGGCCGTCGAAGACTACGACGTTGATAGGTTGGGTGTGTAAGCGCTGTGAGGCGTTGAGCTAACCAATACTAATTGCCCGTGAGGCTTGACCATATAACACCCAAGCAATTTGCTTAGAAGCGAATTGCGGTGTGTGAAGACGATACAAACCGAAAGTTTGCGGTTCACAAAACACCAAATCTATTACATACCCATTCGCTGGAGCGTGCGCCGCAAGGCAAACGACCTGGCTACCGAATTTCTTGACGACCATAGAGCATTGGAACCACCTGATCCCATCCCGAACTCAGTAGTGAAACGATGCATCGCCGATGGTAGTGTGGGGTTTCCCCATGTGAGAGTAGGTCATCGTCAAGATTAAATTCCAAACCCCCTGTCTGCTCACGCAGACAGGGGGTTTGTTTTTGTGCCGAGAAAACTCATGACTGGCCTGTGCGTATCGTTCTTCAGATCGCCTGCAGCTAAAGTCCTGCAAATAGGCACAGTTATTTTGTAGCCCGCGCACTAGAATAGGCCCAGTCATTTTCTGAGCCTGAGACTCCCTATATGCCAGATCCGGTTGACCCCCGCAGGGTGTCAGAATTACCGCTGGACGAGTTGGTGGCCTGTCATGAGTGTGATCTGTTGATGCGCAAGCCGCATCTCGCTCTCGGTGAGAAAGCCCAATGCCCGCGCTGCGGTTACGAACTCTACGCCCATAGGTACAAGGTGGTTGAACGCAGCCTTGCGCTTGTGATCGCAGCGTTGCTGCTCTATATACCTGCGAACTTTTTACCCATCATGCAACTCAATCTACTGGGCCAGGCGTCGCAAGACACGGTCTGGAGTGGTGTGCTTGGCTTGTTCAATACCGGCATGCAGGGCATCGCTGTCGTGGTGTTCCTGTGCAGCATGGGCATACCGCTGCTCAAGTTGCTCTGCCAGCTTGCCGTGTTGCTGAGTATTCGCTGGAATATCGGGCGCAGCTACGGCTTGTTGATCTACCGCATTTATCACCATCTGCGTGATTGGGGCATGCTTGAGGTGTACTTCATGGGCGTGCTGGTGGCCATCGTAAAACTGTCCGATCTGGCTGAACTGAGCCTGGGTCTGGGCCTGGTCTGCTTTGTCAGTTTGTTGCTGGTACAAGTTTGGCTGGAAGTGGTGATGTCACCTCACCAGATCTGGCAGGCGCTGTCCGGGGAGGATATTCATGCGGGCGATTGATGCGGGTATCTTGATCTGTGGCGAGTGCCACGAACTGAACAGGCAAGACCCCGACACCGACGAGCAAACCTGTACCCGTTGCGGCGCAGTGGTTCATGCGCGGCGGCCCGACAGCCTGATGCGCACCTGGGCCTTGTTGCTGACGTCGGCCATTCTCTATATCCCGGCCAACCTGCTGCCGATCATGACCGTCAACTCGCTGGGCCAGGGCTCACCGAGCACGATCATGGCGGGTGTCATCGAACTGGTGCAGCACGGCATGATCCCGATTGCCGCCGTGGTGTTTGTGGCCAGTATTCTGGTGCCCACCTTCAAGCTGGTCGGTATCGCCTTGCTGTTGTTTTCGGTACAGCGCCATCAGCCTCTGTCTGCCCGGCAACGTATCATCATGTACCGCTTTATCGAGTTCATTGGCCGGTGGTCAATGTTGGATATTTTCGTCATTGCCATTTTGGTGGCCGTGGTGAATTTTGGACGCATAGCCAGCATCGAAGCCAATCTTGGCGCTGTGGCCTTTGCCAGTGTGGTGGTGATAACGATGCTTGCAGCTGTAACTTTTGATCCCCGACTGATTTGGGACAACACGGAGTCGGACGACGACCATGAGTGACTTGCCTACTGCTAAAACCCGCCCGGCTTCCAACTGGTCGGCGATCTGGATCCTCCCGCTGATTGCCCTGGTCATTGGTGGCTGGCTGGGATGGCGTGCCTACAGCGAAACCGGCATCGATATCCAGGTGCGATTCGAGAGCGGCGAAGGCATCGTCGCCAACAAGACCGAGGTGGTCTACAAGGGCATGCCCGTGGGCAAGGTGAAAACCCTGGCCCTCGACGAGTCTGGCCCCAGCAAAGGGGTGATTGCCACCGTCGAAATGGACAAGGACGTTGAGCAATACCTGAAAACCAATACCCGTTTCTGGCTGGTCAAGCCCAGCGTCACCCTGGCCGGTATCACCGGGCTCGAAACGCTGGTGTCGGGCAACTACATTGCGGTCAGCCCCGCCGATGGCGAGCCGGCGCGCAAGTTCAAGGCGCTGTCACAAGAACCGCCCCTGTCTGACACCAAACCCGGCCTGCACCTGACGCTCAAGGCTGAACGCCTGGGTTCGTTGAACCGTGGCAGCCCGGTGTTCTACAAGCAGATCCAGGTCGGGCAGATCAAAAGCTATGTGCTTTCCGAAGACCAAAGCACCGTTGAGATCAAAGTCTTTATCGAGCCGACCTATGCCAATCTGGTGCGCAAACATACGCGTTTCTGGAATGCCAGCGGCATCAGCATCGACGCCAACCTGTCGGGTGTGAAACTGCGCAGCGAATCTCTGGCCAGTATTGTGGCCGGCGGCATTGCCTTTGCCACCCCGGAGAACCGCAAGGACAGCCCGCCCACCGATTCGAACCTGCCGTTCCGTCTTTATGAAGACTTCGATGCCGCGCAGGCGGGGATCAAGGTCAAAGTCAAACTCAGCGATTTTGAAGGCCTGCAGGCTGGCCGTACGCCGGTGATGTACAAAGGTATCCAGGTCGGTAGCCTCAAGGGCCTCAAAGTCGACCCGGACCTGACCAGCGCCAGTGCCGAGCTGACCCTGGACCCGCTGGCCGAAGATTATCTGGTGCAGGGCACCCAGTTCTGGGTGGTCAAGCCATCCATCTCGCTGGCCGGCATTACCGGGCTGGAGGCGCTGGTCAAAGGCAACTACATTGCCATTCGCCCGGGTGACAAGGGCAGCACCCCCGAGCGCGAATTCGTCGCACGGCCCAAGGCGCCACCGCTGGATCTGCGCTCGCCGGGCCTGCATATGGTGCTCTTCACCGAGAACCTGGGCTCGCTGGATGTCGGCAGCCCGATTCTCTACAAGCAGGTTAAAGTCGGTTCGGTTCAGAGTTATCAGTTCTCGCGCACCAAAAAGCAGTTGGTGATCGGTGTCCATATCGAGAAGGAATACGAAAACCTGGTCAACGCCTCGACCCGTTTCTGGAATGCCAGCGGCATCACTCTGACCGGTGGCTTGACCGGCGGAATCCAGGTTAAAAGCGAATCGCTGCAAAGCTTGATGGCCGGCGGCATTGCCTTTGAAACGCCGGAAGCGAAAGCGCCGCTGCAAAAACGTATTCCGCGTTTCCGTCTGTTCACTGACCGTGATGCGGCCATGCAGCAAGGCGTACCCGTGACGATCAAGGTCGCGCGTGCCGATGGCCTGCGTGCCGGTACGCCGATTCGTTTCAAGGGCCTGGACGTTGGCAAGATCGAAAGCGTCGACCTGAGTGACGATCTGCAATCGGTGATGCTGCAGGCGCGTATTACCGAAGTCCCGGATCGCATCGCACGGGTGGGCAGCCAGTTCTGGGTGGTCAAACCAGAACTTGGTTTGATGAAAACGGCCAATCTCGAAACCCTGGTCACCGGCCAGTACCTCGAAGTGCAACCGGCGAGCAAACAACTGGGGCGCCAGACCAGCTTTGTTGCATTGGAGCAGGCACCGGATGCCGCCGTACCACAAGCCGGCTTGAGCCTGGTATTGAGTGCTGCACGTCGTGGCTCGCTCAAAGAAGGCGTGCCGGTGACCTACCGTGAAGTGACTGTGGGCAAGGTCACGGGCTACGAGTTGGGCAGCACCGCTGATCGTGTACTGGTGCATATCCTGATCGAGCCGCGTTACGCACCGCTGGTGCGCAGCGGCAGCCGCTTCTGGAACACCAGCGGTTTCGGTGTCGACTTCGGCCTGTTCAAGGGCGCGACGATTCGCACGGAATCCCTGGAAACCCTGGTTCAGGGTGGTATCGCCTTCGCCACACCGGACGGCGACAAGCTGGGTACCCAGGCCCGCCCTGAGCAAACCTTCGCGCTCTTCGACAAGTTCGAAGACGAATGGCTGCAATGGGCGCCGAAGATCCCGCTAGGTAAATAAGCTGCATAAAAAAACCGCGATCACTGATCGCGGTTTTTTTATGCCCGGGAATCAGCCTCAGGCTTCATCCAGTTCAGGTTCTTCAACAGCCGTCAGCGCATCCGGTTTCACCTCGTCATGACGACGAATGTACTTCCAGTCGTCTTCATCGATGTAAATCCCGTTGGGGCCGCTACCGCCCTCCAGGTCGATGGCCACATGGGCGCAGACCTGCGGTTTGACACTGGCCAGGATCGGCACAAAGCCCAGCTGCAAACTGGTTTCCAGCAGCGCGGTCTGGTTTTTCTCGTCGATGTCCGCGGCTTCGTCCAGGTAGTACGGCAAGCGGATCCGCCCGGCCTGATCACGGTCCATCAAGTGCAGCAACAAATACATGTTGGTCAGCGCCTTGATGGTCATGGTCGTACCGTTGGACGCGGCACCGTCGATATCGGTATGGATCACCGGCTGACCATTGAGCTTGGTGATCTCGAACGCCAGTTCGAACAGGTCCTTAAGGCCCAGCTGGTTATGGTTGGCTGCCACCAGCCGTGCCAGATATTCCTTGGCCTCTTCGTTCTTGTTGTCTTGCTCGGCGCTCTGGCTGAGGTCGAACACCGACAGGGTTTCGCCTTCTTCGTACTGGCCGGCGCTGTGGATAATCTGGTCGATATGCTTGAGCGCCTCCTTGTTCGGCGCCAATACGATACGGAAGCTCTTGAGGTTGGATACCTGGCGCTTGTTGATCTCGCGGTTGAACAGCGCCAGTTGATGCTCAAGGCTGTCGTAGTCGCTGCGGATATTGCGCAGCGTACGGGCGATATCGGTGACTGCCGCGCGGCGCGCCTTGCCCAGGGTCAGGGCTTCTTCGGTGCGGTGGGCGTAGGCGTTGATCAACAGCTGCAGGCGCCGCTCCATATCGTCTTCACTGTCGAACTTGGCCACGCCCTTGAGGCGCACCTGCGCGTACAGTGCCTCGATCTGGCCGTCGCAGCGCAACAGGCCTTGCCAGCTATCTTGATAGTCGTTGAGCAATGGCAACAGGTTGTCCATCGAGTCGTCGACCGGGTCCATAAAGGGCGTGCCAAAGGGCAGGTCGGCTGGCAGCAACTGGCGTCGGCGCAAGCTGTCATCCAGGGTGCGCTGCTTGGCTTCCATGTCGCCCAGCTGACGGGCGACCAGTTGCAACTTGGCCGACAACTGCTGGACGCGCTCGGTAAAGGCATCGCTGGAGCGCTTCAACTCGTCCTGCGCAGCTTCGGCCTGGGCCAGTTGTTCAAGTTTTTCGCCTTCTTCGGCACTGAGCGTCTGGCTACGGCGGAAATCTTCCAGGGCCTTTTGCGCATCCAGTACCTGTTGATACAGGGCCTCGGCTTCGCTCTTGCTCGCGGCGCGATCAGAGCTCACAGCTTGCTGGGTTTTCAGTTGCTTGAGTTCTTTTTCCAGACGCTCCTTCTGCTCACGCAAGGCCGCGCGGTCGGCCAGTGCCTGCAGGGCAGGGGGCTCGATATGGCTGAGGTCGATGGACAGTCCCGGCGCCTCAAAACGTTCGCCTTTAAAGCCGTCCAGGATCACTTCCAGCGATTTGACCCAGGCGTCGCTGTCATCCAGCGCAATCCCGTGCTCACCCAGCGGCAGGCTGAACAGGGCGCTGTTGAACAGGCGCATCAGGCGTTCCACATCCTGCTGCGAAAACTCTTCACGCAGGCGGGCATAGCTGTTGTTGTCGGCGTGATCGAGCTGCTGCTTGACCGACTTGAGGCGTTTTTCCAGGTCGCGCAAACGCTCGTCCAGATCCTCGGCACTGAACTGCCGCGATTGCGCCAGGGCGCCCGCCAGTTCGTCGTGGGCGTCTTTGGCGCTCAGCAATTGTTGCTCCAGCACTTTGACATCGTCGACCAGGGCGAAGCGATGCTTGAGCACCGACAACTCGCCGAGCCAGCGCTGGATACCGGAAATTTCCCGTTCCAGACGCATCAACTCCTGGGTGCTGCTGCGCTGGTCGTTTTGCAGGGCGTCCTGTTGGTTGCGGTAGTGCTCGGTCTGGACCAACAGCTCTTCCTTGCGGGCGCCGGCGTAGTCCTGCCAGGTACCGAGCAAGGAGTCGAGCAGCGGTGACAGGCGGTGCAGCTTGCCGCGCAGCAGGTCGCGCTGGCGTACTACTGCAGCCAATGCCTCGACCAACGGCCCGGCGCCGACCAGTGCGTTGTAGTCCTGCTCCATGCGTCTTACATCGCGGAAGGCTTCTTCACATGCCGCAATGTAATCCACGCTACCCGAGCGCAGGCTGTGTTCGAAGGCATCCAGGAACAGTTGCTTGAGCTTGGCCGCGGTGATTTCGCGCATATGCAGCAGGTTGATAAACAGTGCGCGGAAGGTCTTGAGGCTTTGTTCGCTGGTGGAGCGCAGCGGGATCAGGGTCAGGTCCAGCGGGATCGACGTATGCCCGCCCACCAGCAAGCGGCGCAGTTCATCAGGCTTTAGCTCGTAGGCTTTGAGACCATTGCGCTCAAGGTTGTTGAACAGTTCTTTCTGGCGCAGGCAGGTGTCGTCTTTCTGGTAGTGGGCCAGGTCCAGCTTGCCGGCGTAGGCAAAGAACTGGTGGCCGAAACCGCCGCCGGGGCCGCGGCCCACCACGCCGATGACATGGGGGCCGTGGGGCAGGGACACTTCGACCAGGATATAGCTGGTGTCCGAGGCAAAGTAGAAGCGTCGCGACTGCTCAAGGCTGTATTTGCCGAAGCTCATGTCTGACATGCGCGCCAGAATCGGGAACTGCAGGGCGTTGATCGATGCCGACTTGCCGAGGTTGTTTGCCCCGTAGACCGACAGCGGATGTTCCAGCGGAAACAGCCCCAGGCTGTAACCGGCGGTGTTCAACAGGGCAAAGCGGCGAATGCCGTAGCGTTCCTGGCTCATGCGTCCATCTCCTGTTGTTCGTCGGCAATGGCGCGGGCCAGTGCATCGTCTTCGTCATCAATGTCGTCATCGGCCAGCACCGGTGCAGGCAGCGGCAGGATGCTGTGCAGGCTGGCAGCCAGATCGCGGTCTTGCTGTACCGACAGGCATACATCAAGAAAACGGTGCATCGGTGGCAGAAAACGGTAGATACCGGGTTCTTCGCTGGCAAAGCCGAGCTGGGTCATGCGGCGCATGATTTTTTCTTCCAGCTCGTCCTGGCTGGTGACTTCAGCCTGTACAAACAGGTCGCGGTATTTTTCCAGCAGCGCGGGCAACTCGTCGCGGCCCAGGCTGCCACCGTCGAGTACGGCAATCGGGTCGCGGCCCTGATCGGCCAGGTGCTCGACGATGATGAACGTGAACAGCGCCAGGCGCTGTGCGGTCTTGTTTACCTGGGCGGTGGCAGTGTCGGGCACAAAATAATAAAAACCGCGGGTATCACACACCAGCTCAAAGCCCAGGGCTTTGAACAGGGCGCGGTATTGGTCCTGGAAATTGGACAGCTGCGCGTACAGCTCCGGGTCGCGGCGGCTGATGTGATAGCCCTTGAACAGCTCGCGAAAAATCGGTGCCAGTTGGGACAGTTCGGAAAGATCAAGATGCATGCAGAGGGCTCGCAGTAGTCTGGGTTGCATCTTCGCTGTGGGAAAGCAGAGCGAAGGAGCGCAGGCTGACCAAATGTTCGTGGGTGTGGTAATCGCGGCGCTCAAGGCGTTCGCGCACGAAGCGTTTTTCCCGGGACAGGCGCGAGAACCAATACAGCAATTCGTCGGTGCCGCCGTCGGGCTCCTGGGCCAGGAGCCAGGCCATCAAGTCCGGCATCGGCAGCGCCTCGCTGCAGCGATCGAGCATTTCCTTGACCGTGCGCGGTGCCTTGGGTGTTTCGCCCCGATGGACCTTGTGTGCTTTAGGAAATTTCGCCGGCTTGGGCTCGAAGCGGGCCAGGGCATACACATAGGCCTCAACCTGGCTGGCGCTGCCCAAAAAGGTGCTTTGCGGGCGGGTGAACATTGGCATCGAGGCTTGTGGCACGGCGTCCAGGCCTTTACGGCGGATGGCGGCCAGGGCCAGCGCCGCGCCGCGGGTCACGGCGTTGTGCCGGCGGGCTTCCTCACGCAGCGGCAGCAGTAGTTCTCGGGCATGGCGCAGGGTCATCTGGGCGCTGGTTTGCATTTCAAGGATGCGCGCATGGGTGCGCAACAGCATGTCGTCGTCCACCAGGTGGCCGAGGCGTTGCTGTTCGCTGAGCATGCGCAGCAGCACCACTTCGACCTTGCGTACGCCTTGTTCGAAAGCACCGTCGGCGTTGACCAGCTGGATCATGGGTTCGACGTATTCGTCCCACGTTGCCAATACCTCGGCGTACCGCTGGCGCAACGGAATTTGCCGGTCGCTGGTCTTGGCCCGCTCGGCCACGGCCACCAGCGCCTGTTCATCGTTGGCGAGTTTTTTCAATACATCGCGCACGCGCATGTCGAGCAAGCGCAGCTGGCGTGCCAGATCGTGGCCGTCACGGATGTCGAAGGCATCCTGGATATAACCCGCCAGCCGCTCCAGATGGCGCAGGTAGGCTTCGATTTCCAGGCACAGGCCAAGGCGGTGTTCGTGGCGCAGATAGGCGAGGAAGTCGTGGATCTGGGCGTTGAGTTCGAAACGGTTGGGGCTTTTGGCGACCGGCACCAGAATATCCAGACGAATCCAGGCATCGAGCACGGCGGTGATGTCCTGCGGCGTGCTGTCCACCTGATGGGCGGCCAGTTGCAGGCGCAATTCGTTGAGGCTCAAGGTGCCCTGGTCGAAGTGTTCACACAACGGCTCAAGGAGTGCCCAGTGCTCGGCGAGGGCACGTAATACGCGCTTGGGTTCGATCATGGGAGGGCCGGTCAATTGGCTATGAAAGGTCGCGATTGTACTGCAACGTGCGGTCGAGTCATCACTTGGCGGATCAACTGCGGGCGGGAAGGGCAGAAGGGCGGTAGAATCCCCTCTCTTTAGTTATCCACAGATGGCCGACCTTTGTTGAACGAGTCCCGCCGCCGCGCTTTCTTGACTGCCATGCAAGTGGTCAGCTGGTTGCCGCGCACTGAGTTGCCGTTTGCCGCGCCTTCGCGGCCAGAACTGCTGGTGCTCCCTGAGCCGCCCGCCGAGCCTGTGATCGCCAGGCCTGCGGTCAAGGCGGCGGTTGCGCCGGGCAAACCTGCCGAGCGACCAAAAATCGAAGTGCCCAGGCCTTCGGTCAGTCGCCCTGTCAGCAAACCGGTGGTCGCAGCGGGGCCGGCACCTGTCACGGCCAAGGCAGTACCGTTGCCACCACCGCGTTTTGCCTTGCAGTTACTGCGGGCCGGGCGTTGCCTGTTGCTGGTGGAGTTACCCACAGGTGGCGCCTTCCAGAGTCGCGATCCGGCCTATTTATTGTTAAAGGATATGTTGCGTGCTGCCGGCTTGCCCGACAGCCCGCAAATCATCGGCGAGCCGGTGCGCTGGCCGTTGTTGCGCCGTGGCAATGTTGATCAGGGGCCCGAGGCGGCGCGTGAATTTGTGCAGGGCTTTCTTATGGCCCGCCTGGAAGAGGCCGAATGTGCCTGCTTATGGCTGATCGGGCTGCCCGCCGTGCGCTTTGCCGGTGAAGCCGATGCCGAAGCGTTCAACACTGAACTGCAAATCGAAGGGCTGGGCAGCGCATGGGCGCTGCCGGGCCTGGAACTCTTGATGGATGAGCCACAGCGCAAAGCGCAGGTGTGGCAAGCCATGCGCCGGCTGATGGCGCGCTGGAAACACAATGATGAGTGATGCGGTAACTTTTCGCCCGATGACCGAGGCGGACCTTGATGCAGTCTTGAAAATTGAATACGCCGCTTTCAGCCACCCGTGGACGCGGGGGATTTTCCTCGACGGCCTGGGCAAATACCATATCTGGCTGATGTTTGAAGGCGAGCAGCAGGTGGGGCATGGTGTGGTGCAAATCATTCTCGACGAAGCGCATCTGCTCAATATCACCGTCAAACCCGAGAGCCAGGGCCGCGGCCTGGGGCTCAAGCTGCTTGAGCACCTGATGTCGATTGCTTACCAGCATGAAGCCCGTGAGTGCTTCCTGGAGCTGCGCGACAGCAACACCGCGGCGTTCAAGTTGTATGAGCGTTACGGCTTCAATGAAATCGGCCGCCGTCGCGATTATTACCCGGCTGTGGGTGGGCGTGAAGATGCGGTGGTAATGGCCTGTACGCTGGTCGACTGACGGCTATAAATGGTTGTTGTGGGAGCAGTGGTGTTTCAGTGACACACCGTGTCGATCGCTATCGCGAGCAAGCCCGCTCCCACAGGTCCTGCCTTTAGCGCTTGCGCCCCACCGGGTCGATCTCCGCCAGTTCGGCTTCATCCAGTCCCTTGCCAGCGCCGATGTCGTCTTCGTCGACCAGGCTCAGATCCCAGTCGGCCGCACCATCCGGGCTCTGGGCCGCCTCCTTGGCATCGCGGGCGCCGTCTTCGCGGATCAGCATCTCCTGTTCAAGGTCGTCATCGTTGAGGCCCAGGTCCAGTTCGTCATCCAGCGCTGCCCTGTGCTTGACGCCAACGTCGTCGACAAATAGATCACTGATAGGCTCATAGCTATCGTCTTCGTCAAAATCCAGTGGCTCAACCGAGCCCATTGCGTCTTCAATATCGTCTATGGGCGCGGGTTGCGGTGCCCCGTAGGGGCGACGTGAATCGGTCATGGCAAATCCTCTAAGTCCGGGGGTCTTGATAGGATGACTGTAGCCATTGCTGAAGATTCCACCCAACTGACCGCCGGAATGTCATGGCGCAAGTGACCCCGACCGCTGGTCGGCTGTCAAAACAGCGCATCAACTCTTGAGGCCTCACAGCATGAACGAACTACAAGATCTGATTGATAACAACGAGCGTTGGGCCGATGCGATCAAGCAGGAAGATCCCGACTTCTTCGCCAAGCTGGCCCGCCAGCAAACGCCGGAATACCTATGGATTGGTTGTTCGGATGCCCGCGTACCGGCCAATGAAATTGTCGGCATGTTGCCCGGCGATCTGTTTGTACACCGCAACGTGGCCAATGTGGTGCTGCACACGGACTTGAATTGCCTGTCGGTGATTCAGTACGCGGTGGATGTGTTGAAGGTCAAACATATCCTGGTTACCGGCCACTATGGCTGTGGCGGCGTGCGCGCCTCCATGACGGATCAGCAGATGGGCCTGATTGATGGCTGGCTGCGCTCGATCCGCGACCTGTACTACGAAAACCGCGAAGTGCTGGCGCTGCTGCCCACCGAGGAAGAGCGCGTCGACCGTTTGTGCGAGTTGAACGTGATCCAGCAGGTGGCGAACGTCGGTCACACCAATATTGTGCAAAATGCCTGGCATCGCGGGCAGAAGCTGTCGGTGCATGGCTGCATCTACGGCATCAAGGACGGCCGCTGGAAGAGCCTGAACACCACCATCAGCGGTCTTGACCAGTTGCCGCCGCAGTATCGCTTGCGGCCGGCGGGTTCGGTCTGAGTTTGCAGGCCTGACCTGTGGGAGCGGGCTTGCTCGCGATTCAGGCGGCGCGGTAATGCAGGAAAACCGCGTCGATACCATCGCGAGCAAGCCCGCTCCCACATTGGGTTATGAGTTCGCTTATGGCATCACTGGCGCCGTATACACCAGCGTTGTCCCCAATGCCCACAGCAAAAACAGCACCAGGGGCGTGTGTACCAGCAGCTGCACAAACGAGAAGCCGATCAAGTCCCGCGCCTTCAACCCCAGTACGCCCAGCAGCGGCAGCATGTAAAACGGGTTGATCAGATTGGGCAACGCCTCGGCGGCGTTGTAGATCTGCACGGCCCAGCCCAGGTGATAGCCCAGATCATTGGCCACCTGCATCACATACGGTGCTTCGATAATCCACTTGCCGCCGCCCGACGGAATAAAAAAGCCCAGAATCGCCGAATACACACCCATTAGTAACGCATAGGTGTCATGGGACGCGATCTGTACGAAAAACGTCGAAATATGATGGGCCAGGGTTTGCCCGTCAGTCCCTTTGACCACTGTCATCAGCGCTGCAATCGAGCCATACAGCGGGAACTGGATCATCACCCCGGTGGTGGTCGGCACGGCGCTGGCCACGGCATTCAGAAAGCTGCGCGGACGCCAGTGCAGCAGGGCGCCGAGCATCAGGAACAGAAAATTGTAGGTGTTGAGCCCCGAGATGGCGCTGATCGCCGGTTTGGTCGAAAACTCATGGAACAGCCAGCCCGCGGCCAGCAATACCAGTAACAGGGTCAGCAGCGGACTGTACTCCAGCCACTCGCCGGGCCGTGTACGCGGTGGCAGCTCGGGTGAGCTGAAGCTGGGATCGATACCGCAGGCCGCCGCGTCGCGGGCCGATTCAGCGCCGGGGGCGGTGGCATAAGCCACGATCAGCGATACCACCACCAGTGCCGCCAGCAACACGCCGGACTGCCAGAGAAAGATGGTTTCAGTGAAGGGAATAACCCCGGTGATCGCCAGAATCGACGGCGGCAAACTGGCAGGGTTGGCTTGCAACTGCGCCGCCGAAGACGACAACCCCAGCGCCCACACTGCGCCAAGGCCCAGATACGCAGCAGCGCCAGCGGCGCGATAGTCCATGCGCAGGTTGGTGCGCCGGGCCAGCGCCCGTACCAGCAACCCGCCAAAAACCAGCGACAGCCCCCAGTTGAGCAATGACGCGACCATTGAAATCAGCGCTACCCAGCACACGGCCTGGCGCCCGTTTTTCGGCACCCGGGCCAGTTTATCGATCAATTTGACGGCGGGTGGCGAACTGGCCACCACATAGCCGCCAATGACCACGAAGGCCATTTGCATGGTGAACGGGATCAGGCTCCAGAAGCCGTCACCAAACGCCATTGCGGCATCGGTGGGTTTGGCGCCCATCAGCATCGTGGCCAGTGCCACGGTGATCACCGCCACAGCGGCGAACACCCATGAATCAGGAAACCAGCGTTCGGCAAAGTTCGAACAGCGCAGGGCAAAGCGGGCAGAGCGGCTGTCTGTAATCTCAGCGGCCATGGGGAGTACCTCGGATTTCTTATGGTTATGGGATGGCCTGAGCACAGTAAATCAATCCGTCAGCAATTCCGATGGCCTGCTGTGGCGTGGCAATGAATTTGCAGGGTTATAGAGTGGCTTGAGTTTTGGATGAACGGTCGTTTTTGCCGCTCCAGAAAAGCCGTTCAAAGCCGATTCTGTTGCACGCATTCTTTCATTGCCCCAGGTACCTCATGTTCAACACACGCTTGAAGCAAGAGCTGTCGGCTCTTCGCGAAGAAATATCCAGTCTTCAGCAAGTCCGGGAGAGCCTTGACAGCGAAATGCTGGTGCTGTCCCTGGGCGCGGATGGACGCATCGAGACGGCCAACCCCAATTTCATCCAGCAGATGCACTACAGCAGTAGCGCGTTGCTGGGCCTGCATATTGATGAACTGGTGCCGGCCTACCTGAAAAACGACGAGCACACCCTGCGTTTCAAAACCGCCATGAACCGCAAGGAACATTACAGCGGCACCGTGCGCTTGCTGCGCGGCAACGGTCAGGAAGCGTGGTTGCGTTCGATCATGCAACCGATCCTGGACTCCGCAGGCCGCGTGTTACGCATCTCGATTTTCTCCAGCGACCTGACGCGCACCATTGAGGCCTCCCGCGATCATGAAAACCTGATGAGCGCGCTTATGCGCTCCACTGCGGTGATCGAGTTCAACCTCAAGGGTGAAGTGCTGACTGCCAATGAGCGGTTTCTCGCAGGCATGGGGTACACCCTGGCGCAGATCCAGGGCAAACATCACCGGATGTTCTGTACCCCGCAAGAACAGAACAGTGCCGAGTACCAGGCCTTTTGGCAGCGATTGAATGCGGGTGAGTTTGTCGCGGCACGTTTTCAGCGCATCGACAGCCACGGCCGTGATGTCTGGCTGGAGGCCACCTACAACCCGGTGCGGGACGCCAACAACACCCTGTACAAAGTGGTGAAATTCGCCACGGTGATCACTGACCAGATCCATCGAGAGCAAGCCGTTTCTGACGCGGCCGGCATCGCTTACAGCACTTCTCTGCAAACCGACAACAGCGCCCAGCGCGGCACCAAAGTGGTGACCGAGGCGGTGGAAGTCATGCGCGACCTGGCCCGGCATATGCAGCAGGCGGGTGATGGTATTGAAGCCCTGAGCGATCAGTCGCAAGTGATTGGCAGCATCGTCAAGACCATCAGCTCGATTGCCGACCAGACCAACCTGCTGGCGCTCAACGCCGCCATCGAGGCCGCGCGGGCCGGGGAGCAGGGCCGTGGCTTTGCCGTCGTGGCTGATGAAGTGCGGCAATTGGCCTCGCGCACCAGCAGGGCCACTGAAGAAATCATCGGTGTGGTGCGGCAAAACCAGGACATGGCCCGTGATGCCGTGGCCCTGATGGCCGATGGCAAACTCCAGGCCGAAGCAGGGCTGGCGCTGGCCGCCGAAGCGGGCACGGTGATTGTCGAGATTCAGGATGGCGCGCAGAAAGTGGTCAACGCCGTAGGGCAGTTTGCCAACCAGCTGTCGTCCTGAGCCTTGATTTGCAGGGGTTGAACTTAAGAAAAATCCGCGTGAAGTGACGGAAAAAGTACTGGTAGGAGTAAACTCGGACCTTTCCAAAGGAGTTTCTATGAGTCACTACCAGTCGAGCATTCTTGCCAAACCGATACCTTCGCAAGCGCGTTACATGTTTTTCGCCCTCAAGTCAGTAGAAGCTTTGCCGGCTGCACTGGACACCTTGTCGCAGTGGGTGGATGGCAAAAGCGTGGTGGCCGGTTTTGGTTCGCCGCTGGTACTGGCACTGGGCGCGAAAGTCCCGGGCCTGCGGGTGTTTCCTGCTATCAATGCGATGGTTGAAAACCCGTCGACCCAGCACGCCCTGTGGTTGTGGTTGCTGGGCGAAGACCGTGGCGAGCTGCTGCACCGCAGCCAGGCCATCGAGACTGCGCTGGCGCCTGCGTTCAACCTGCTGCAAGTGACCGAAGGCTTCCGTTACGGCACTGACCGTGACCTGACCGGCTACGAAGACGGCACTGAAAACCCGGTGGACGAAGCGGCTGTGGACGCCGCCCTCGTGGCCAATGCGGGCGCCGGACTGGACGGCGGCAGCTTTGTGGCCATCCAGCAGTGGCAACATGACCTGAACGGTTTTGCTGCATTGCCGTCCGAGGAGCAGGACAACATCATGGGCCGTCGCAAGAGCGACAACGAAGAGCTGGACGATGCGCCAGAGTCGGCCCACGTCAAACGCACCGCCCAGGAGAGCTTCACGCCGGAAGCCTTTATCGTGCGCCGCTCGATGCCGTGGACAGAAAACGGCAAGTCCGGGCTGATGTTTGTTGCCTTTGGCCGCACGCTGAATGCCTTTGAAGTGCAACTGCGGCGCATGAGCGGCCTGGAAGACGGCATTATTGATGGCCTGTATCGCTACAGTCGCCCGCTTAATGGTGGCTACTACTGGTGCCCGCCGATGAAAGACGGGCGCATGGATTTGAGTGCGGTGCGGCCGTAACAAGCTTCACTTCCCCCCGTAGCAGCTGACGAGCGGAGCGAGGCTGCGATCGGCTGCAAAGCAGTCGCAAACCCAGACGACCGGGTTTAACTGATACACCGCAGTCACAGGATTGGCGACTGCTACGCAGCCGATCGCAGCCTCGCTCCGCTCGTCAGCTGCTACGCAGAGCGTAGTCAGCGACGACTGGTTTCAGGAATTGTCTGATTATTTTTTTCCTGCCGCGGCCTCAGGCTTGCGGCATGAAATCGACCCCTCAAGCCGCCCGAAAACTTCTGCACTTATTTGCCAGCGGTTTGATCGTCGCGGCCATCGCCAGTTCGTTCATTTATTTGCGCTCGGTCTTTAACCAGGAAGTGTCCCTGCGCCGCAGTTTTATGAACGAGGCGGTATTCAATGCCCAGGATTTTTTCGTCAGTCGCCAGACGCTGCTCAAGAGCCTGGTGCTGGCGACTGTGCCTGACAAGAAAGGTAATGAAGCATTTGTCAGCGTTGATCCAGAAGAAGAGCTCAACATCAATCTGGGCAGCGAAGCCGGCCACTGGAGCCTGTGGCTGACCCGGCGGATGACGGACTATCTGCACGAAAGCAAAGTCAATCTGCTGTACGTGCCACAAACAGACAAGCCCAAGGTGGTGCGTTTGTTTGACGCTTCAGGCAGCCTGGAACCGTTGCCCCAGGTAGTGCTGCAACGTCTGGTCGATGAGGGCGCCAAGGCCTATTCATTTGGTGATGATCTGTGGCTCACGGATAACCGGGTCCTGGATTCGCCCTTTTATTTATTCTCCCGTCTCGATAACCGTAACCTGTCTTCCGGCTGGCTGGGCATTGAGGTCGAAGTGCCGGATCTGGTGGAGGCCTTGCGCAGTGAAAGTGCCGGTGACTTCATGCTGCTCAACGGTCAAGGCCAGATTCTGTTCACCAACGCCGCACAATCCACGCTGGTCGGTTCATTGCAGACGCTGGAGCCCAAGAACTCGTTTGGCTTTATCGGGAGTGGCTGGTTGCCCGACAGCCTGGCAATCAGGAAGAAGCTGGGCTATTCGGGCTGGCAAATTGTGTATGCCGTAGATATCAAATCGTTATTGCCTGTATTGGCCGGGCCTTTGCTGGGCTGTGTGTTGTTGTTTATTGCTATTTGCATCGGCTTGCGATTACTGATTGTGCGCATTGATCGGCGCCTGATCACCCCGGGTGAGAAACGCATTCAGGCGCTGGTTGAAAGTGAGGCGTTCAGTCGTGCCGTCTTGCAAGTCGCACCGATGGCCCTGTGTGTGATTCGGCGCACAGACGGCACGGTGGTGCTGGAAAACTCCTTGTCACAACAGTGGTTGGGTAACGGCACTGAGCGCAGCAAGTTATGTCATGGCTGGATTTCACGCGCGTTCGATGAATATGACCTGCGCAACAGCGATGAGATCGAAATGGAGGATGGCCGCCTTCTGTACCTGGCGTTTGCGCCCACGCGCTACAAAGGTCAGGACGTACTGATTTGCGCGTTCAGTGATATCAGCGCACGCAAACAGATTGAAGTCACCCTCGAACGTGCCCGGCAGCTGGCGGACCGGGCCAATGAGGCCAAGACCCTGTTTCTGGCAACCATGAGCCATGAAATCCGTACGCCCCTGTACGGTGTGCTGGGCACCCTGGAACTGCTGGCGCGTACCGATCTCAACGATCAGCAGAACAACTATCTCAAGGCCATCGAACGCTCATCCGGCAACTTGTTGCAGCTGATTTGCGACGTGCTGGATGTGTCACGGATCGAGGCGGGTCAACTGCAACTGGAACTCAATACCTTCAGCCCTCTGGAGCTGATAGAAGAGGTGGTCCAGGGCTACAGTGGCGCGGCTCAGGCCAAGGGCCTGCAGTTGTTTGCATTGATTGATTCGACGGTGCCCGAATGGCTCAGCGGCGATGTCACCCGCATCCGCCAGATCCTGAACAACCTGCTCAACAACGCCCTGAAATTCACCGACTACGGGAAAATCGTCCTGCGCCTGAAAATGGACAGCCGTGACGATGAGCGCGTCATGCTGCATTGGCAGGTCTCCGATACTGGCAAAGGTATTGCCCATGAAGAGCAGGCCCATCTGTTCGAGCCTTTTTATCAAGTGGAATCGGCCAAAAACGTGGTCGCCGGCACCGGGCTGGGCCTGTCCATCTGCAAGCGTCTTATGCACTTGATGAACGGCACCATGCGCCTGGTCAGCGAGCCGGGGCTGGGCAGCAGTTTTACCCTGCACCTGCCCCTGGTGCAGGTTAACGAACCGGCGCGTTTGAGCCCTTTCGGCGAATTGGCTGCCAGCGTTGTTTATGTGGTTTCACCCGTGCGCGAGCTGGCCGAGTGTTATTGCGCCTGGTTGCGCCGTTGGGGCGCGCGGGCTCATCTGGGCGCGCCGAAACCAGGGGATGCACCCGATGCTGCTGTTTTACTGGAGCTGCATCCTGGTGCTGCCCGGCAATTGCTTGAACCTGGGTGGACGGGACCGCTGGTGGTAGCCGCCAGTGACATATCGGTATCGCCCGCCGTTGACAACCCTTGCTGGCAAGCGGACCTGAGCAGTTTGCAGGACGTCTATCGCGCCCTGTGCAAGGCTCAGGGCATGGGAATGGGGGCCGATCTTGAGCCGGGTACGGCGAAGACGGAACTCAAACTGGATTTGCGCATTCTGGTTGCCGAAGACAACGTGATCAATCAACTGATTCTGCGCGATCAGCTTGAAGAGTTGGGTTGCACTGTGACATTGGTCAGCGATGGCCTGGAAGCACTGGAGCGTTGGCGGGATGAGGATTTTGATCTGCTGCTGACCGACGTCAACATGCCGAAAATGAATGGCTATGAGCTGGCGGCCCGGTTGCGGGCCATGAACATCACGCTGCCGATCATTGGGGCAACGGCCAATGCCATGCGCGAGGAGAGCGAGCGCTGCCTGAACGCCGGGATGAATCATTGCCTGATCAAGCCTTTTACGCTGCACACCCTATACAACTGTCTTCAGCACTTCTAAAGGAGGATCCAGTGAAGCCCTATCGTGTACTGGTCGTTGAGGATCACCCTTTTCAGCATGAGTATTTGCTCAACGTTTTTAATGAGGTGGGTGGCTTTACAGTTGACACCGTTTGGGATGGCGATGGCGCGCTGGAGTGTCTGGCGCGCAATGACTATGACCTGCTGCTCAGTGATTTACTGATGCCGGTCATGGATGGCGTGCAACTGATTCAGAAAGTTGCCGCCCTGAGAAGAAAACCGGCGTTGGCACTGATGAGTGCCTCGTCGCGGCGCATGTTGATCAGTGCGGGGCTGGCAGCCAAGAACCTGGGTATTTCAGTGATTGGCCTGATCTCCAAACCAGTCGAGTTCAATTCTGTCATGCGCTTGAAAGAGCGGCTGGAGCTTTTTCGCCTTAACGGCGAGACGGACCCCGCCCTGGCCATTGAGGTTGACCCGCTGAGTATCGAATGGGCGATGGGCAACGGGCAGATTCAAGCGTGGTTCCAGCCCAAAAAGTCCCTGAGCAATGGCAATATTCTCAGTGCAGAAGCGCTGGTGCGCTGGGTACACCCTGAGGCCGGCTTGTTATTGCCCAAGGACTTTCTGAGTGTGCTGATCAGCCACGGCCTGGAAGAGCGACTGTTGTGGCTGATGCTGCAACAAACCCTGCAGGCGCAAAGACAATGGCGTGAGCAGGGCTGGGACATTCCGGTGTCGATCAACCTGCCCACGCATCTGCTGGATAACCATGCGCTTGCCGACCGCCTGCGCGACGCTGTGATTGCCGATGGTGGCGAGCCGCGCAGCATCGTGTTTGAACTGATGGAAAGCTCCACCACCGAGGAACTCAGCAATTACTACGCGGGTGCCTGTCGCCTGCGCATGATGGGTTTCGGTTTGGCCCAGGATGATTTTGGCAAGGGGTTCAGCTCTTACTTCAATCTGGTTTCTACCCCGTTCAGTGAGCTGAAGATCGATCGTTCGCTGGTACATGGCTGTGTTGAAAACGAGAATCTGGCCTCAGCCTTGCGCAGCCTTGTTGAGCTGAGCCGCAAGCTGGGCCTGACCGTTGTCGCTGAAGGGGTCGAGACTCAGGCCGAGCTCGAATTTCTGCGCAGCATCAAGTGTGATCAAGTGCAAGGTTTCCTGATTTGCGGCGCTATATCGTGCGCCGATTTTGAAACTCTTTTACTGGACGATAGCTCTAAGCCATCACCGGGGTAGCTGAGTGCGGCGCCACGGGTCTTGTTCTGCGCTCGATCTGTAGAAACCCGGGGGCGCCGGACTTGCCATGTCATCAAAGTGGAGCCAGGCAATGCGCGAATTAAAGGTAGTGATTGCCGACGATCATCCGGTGGTATTGCTGGGGCTTCGGGAGATGATCCAGCGTGATGAGTATTTCACCCTGGCAGGCGAGGCGCTGAGTTCGTCGCAGTTGGTCGAGCAATTGCAGTTGCATCAACCTGAACTGCTGATTACTGATTTCAATATGCCCGGCGATGACATCTATGGCGACGGGCTGCAACTGATCGAGTACATCATTGAGCATTTTCCCGGGGTCAAGATCCTGGTGCTGACCGTCATGAGCAATCATCTGATCATCTCGCGCTTGCTGGAGTTGGGCGTGGCAGGCGTGATTGCCAAAAGCCATATTCGCGAAGAAATAGGCAAGGCCCTGAGTGCGCTGGCCAACGATCGGGGCTATGCGCCGCCGGCTGCTGCAGCCATTTCGGTGGTGACCAACCCCAAGGTCATTGATGAACGTTTCTCCACGCTGTCACCTCGTGAAGTCGAAGTGCTCAGGCTGTTTGTGGCCGGCAACAGTGTGGGCGACATTGCCCGTCAATTGAACCGCAGCGTCAAAACCGTGAGCACCCAAAAAGTAGCCGCCATGCAGAAGCTGGAAGTGCTTAACGACCACGCCTTGCTGACCTATTGCATCAAAGCGGACCCCTTCGAATAGTTGTAGCGCTCTTCCCGTGCAGGAGTCATGTTTGCCATGCCGCAAATGAAAGTCTTATTGGCCGACGACCATCCGATTGTGTTGATGGGCGTGCGTGAAATCATTGAGCGTGACCCACGCTTCAAGGTTGTGGGCGAAGCAATGAGTTCGTCCGAGTTGATCGACAAGATTTCGTTGCTCAAGCCTGACGTGATTATTACCGACTACAACATGCCAGGTGACGATCAATACGGTGATGGCACCCGCCTGGTGGAATACCTGCGCCGGCATTTTCCCGAACCCAAGGTGTTGATCCTGACCGTTATAACCAATGCCCAAGTGCTGACCTGGCTGTATGAGCTGGGTATCAGCGGTGTCATTTCAAAGAGCGCTGGGCTTGAGCAGATCCTGGTGGCGCTGGACGCGTTCTATCGTCAGGGGCACTACCCGCAGGACAAGCTGCAAGGAGGGGTGAGTGACGACGCCGATGACCTTTCGCAAAGGCTCAGCCAGTTGACGGTCAAGGAATTTGAGGTCCTGCGCCTGTTCTCTACGGGGGTGAGTGTGGGCGATGTGGCGCAGAGCCTGAACCGCAGCATTAAAACCATCAGCACCCTGAAGGTTTCGGCGATGCGCAAACTCAATGTCGACAATGATCAGGCGCTGCTGATCTTGTGCGTCAAGGCCAATCTGTTTGCCTGACGCAGCGGTTTACAGATAGATCATTTCCATCAACAGCGTCGAGCTGTAGCTGCCGATTGCGGGCAGTTCTTCCCCGGTCTTGACCGGTCGCACAGAGAGCTGGAGCTTGAGCCGCGTTTCTTCAACCGGGAAGATCAATTGCTCGCCCAGCTTCAAGTCAATCACTTTCAACGTACTGGTCATGTCGCTCAGACGGGTTCTCAGCCCCAGCCTGTCGAGTGTGGTGCGCAGTGTGCTGCTGTCAACAGCGCCATTGCCGGCGCTGAAGCGCAGGTGTACCTGGCTGCCCTTGATGCATTGGAAGTCCAGGCTGACATCGGTCCAGCCAGTGATGTCCGAGTTCAGCGAATTGAGGTTTGTCTTGGGGATATCCACGCTTTGCGAGGCCGGGAAATTAGCCGTGCAGGGCGGTTTTATCAGGGTGCCGACCACCTCTATCTGGGCCGCCTCCTCTGCGCAGCTAGCCGGGCTGAGCAGCAGTGCGGCGGTGGACAGCAGCGCCACCCATAGGCTCACTCTGGCGAGCATGGACACCTCACAGGTACTCGATACTGATAACGGCCGAGGTGCTGAATGCACCCTCGGTCAGTGCGCCCTGGGCAATCAACTTTGCTTTCATGCTCAGGTCGACCGTACCGCTCTGGTTGGTCAGGTTGCGTTTGACTCCGGTGACGTTGGCGGCCGTGCTGTCGCTGTTCCACAGCAATGAATAACCCAGATTGGCTTTGCCCGTTGAGGCCTGTGTGGTTGAGCCCTGAATCGTGCGGGCTGCCAGAATGCTCACCGCCAGCACCGAGTTGGCCGGGCAGGTCATGGTGAGGGGGATGTCGATCAACGGGGCATCGGCCACTTGGTCGTAGCGCAGGCTGCCGAAGTTGGCGGTCAGCGTCTTGCTGCTGGTCAGGGTGCAGGGCGGTCGGGTCAGGGTTCCGCTCAGGTTGATGGTCACGGTGTCTGTTGCGGCGTTGGCGGTTGCGCTGAGCAGGCCTGCGAACAGTGTTGCGGCCAGCGTTACGGATAATTTCATGGTCGAGTTCCTGTGCCTGATCAGAGATAGGTGATGTTGAGGGTGTACTGACTGGAAAAATTTCCGGTCGGCGAAACGCTGGTATTCAGGCGCGGGCGAAAACCAAGGCGGATGTTGTTGCTGCCATTGGTCAGCGCCAGCGTGCGTGGACTGTTGAAGGTCACTGCCGTGTTGGTGTCAGCCCAGGTGGCGGCCATCGACAGACCGGCCAGGGTTGTGGCTGAAACCCCCGGGCTGCCGCTGATGGCCGCCTGGGTGGGTACCAGCGTGGCGGTCGCTTGCGTACCGCGGGTGCAATTCATGGTGATATTGGCAATTTGCTGCGAACTGGCGAAGTCATTGCTGCTGAGTGTGCCAAAAGGCAGGTTGAGGGTTTTTGCCGAGCCCATCGAGCAGGCGGGCTGGATGACCCGGAAGCTGAGAATGACGGTCTGCAAGTAGTCGCCGTAAGCCTCATAACCTCGAATAGAGGTGTCTGTGAGCGAAACACTGACCATGTAGTTGCCGGGCGTGACGGGCGCCGTTCCATAAAGCAGAACGTTGTAGGAAAAGGTATTGCCCACGAACAGCTGCACACAGCTTGAGGGCATGCATGTACTGCTCGCCGTCCCGATGGGCAGCTCGGGAACCATCAGCCCGGAGTTGGTGTGAAACACCTGGACCTTGCTGCCTGTGCCCTGGTTGTAGAACTGGCTGTGCTGCAGTGACGAGCCATAGGGATACCAGCGGGTCACCCGGCAGTTGGCTGTCATGTTGGCGGTGTAGCTGGTGGATGGCGCAAGGTCGCCCAGCTGAATGATGCCGGTGGTGCCCGTAGCGGTGCATGCGAGGTTGTTTTGAATCAGGGCAAACGCTTGCTGACTGACAAGACCCAGCAACAGGCAAAGCAGCAGCATGCTGACTTTGCCCCGGCCCGAACGAGATGATTTGACGGTTGATTCATGCATCGGGAGTACCTTGAGTGTCTGGCGATAGGGCATCGCAACGAATGTGCAGTTGCCCGATGCCGGTCTCTGACAGGTTGTAGGTGTTCAGGTCCAGGTCCTTGGCGCACCAAGGCTGGCCGTTGACGTTGATCAGCAGCCGCGCCTTGTCCGGCACGCCAGTCATAAATACCCGGCCCTTGTCGGCTACCATCGCGCTGCTCAGCAGCGTGCCCTTGAGGTCATACAGCTGCGCTTCGGCGGCGAAAGGGGCGGGCTTGCCAGTGCTTGAGCTGACGCTGACCAGCAGGCGGCGGCCGTTATGGGTTTCGAAGTTGGCCAGGACAAAGGCACCGCGATTGGGGGTGACTTCCTGTACCAGGTTGGCAATGTCGGTGGTGTCCGACAGTGAGTCGGTGTTGAGCGATACCTTGTTTTTGCGGTACGGCTGCGCCGAGGGAATGATCGTGTAGCCACTGCCGTTGGTCTTGATCCCGCTTTTGGTCAGCACGCCCACATCGGCGGCGCCGGGGGTGGCGACAATGATGTTGGTCTCGCCCAATGGTTGGGTGAACATCACGGTATTGCGGATGGCAACCACACCGCCTTCCACGCCATAGTCCATCTGCCGGGTGTTCTGATCCTTGTTATAGGAACCGTGCCAAATGGCATTGGCCGCGTTGTAGCGGGCCGCCACCGAGCCACCGAGCACGCGGTCATCGTCACTGATCTGCTGATTGATGCCCAGGTTGTACGACAGGGCATCGTCCTGCAGTTGCGAGCCGCTGAAGGTGGCATTGCGGCTGGCATTGCCGGCGGAGTCCTGGTTGGTGCTCAGGCCGATCCGGCTGCTGCTGCCCGGGCTGCCCAGCGGCAGGCTGACGCTCAGCGACACGCTGCGGATGTCGTCGCCCATGCCGCTGTTCTGTGACAGCCCCAGGTTGTAGGAGGCGCTGGCGACACTGAAGCTGTAGCCCAATTGAATGGAGGTATTGCTCTTGGCCCGGTTCCAGTAATCGGTTTTGGTCAGGTTGGCGTACATGCCGCCCCAGGTACCGAATTGTTGCGATACGTTGGCGGTAAAGCTGCTTTTCATATGGCCGGTCAAATAGGGTGAAAACGCCGCACTGTTGCTCAGGGTTTCATCGACATAGGGCACGAGCGAGTTGTTGGAGCGTGCGTTGATCGCCTCGTTGAAGCTGTAGTAGCCGCTGGTGGAGTAGCGGTAGCCAATCAGGCTGAAGCTGGTATCGGTCAGGTCGATGGATTTGGAGTACCGGAAGCGATATGACTGGCCCGACAGCGTTTTGGCGTCTGTGCCCATGTCTTCGCTGATGGCATGGGTCACGTCCAGGGAAATGGCACCAAAACCGGCAAAGTCGTGGGCAAAGCCCAGCAGCGCCGATGTGTATTGTTCGCTGACGATGCTGCCGCCGAACAGCGTGGTGCCCTCGGTCAGGCCGCGACGATAGGTGCCTTGTACAAAACTGGGCTTGGGCGAATTCTGCGCGCCTTCTGCCGGGCGATACTGGCCTGCGGTCACGGCGTAGCTTTGCTGGCCTTCACGCAACATGTAAGGCACAGAGGCAAATGACTGGATGTAGACCTGGCGCTCGCCATTGGGGCCTTCGATGGTGACTTCGATATCGCCGTTGCCTGCGGTCGAGTACAGGTTCTTGAGGGCGAACGGGCCTGATGGCACCCATTGTTCACTGATGACATAACCGCGCTGGCGTAATGTCACCAGCGAGCGGCCGTTGGCAACCCCGCGCACCACGGGGGCAAAGTTGCGCGCGTCATCGGGCAGCATGTCCAGATCGGACGCGATCCCCACGCCGCGGTAAGAGATGGTGTCGAACAGATCGCTGTCGGTGGCGCTTTCACCCACCGTGGCAATGGCCATCAGGTTGCCCAGGTCGCGCTGGACATAGGTGTCCACCGATTTCCAGCTGCCGTCGACGTTAGTGCCTTTTTGCCAGGTCGAGAAATTGCGAAAGCGCCAGGCACCGCTATTGAACCCGCTATGAACACTGCCGAACTGGGATTGGCGGCTGCCGAACGGGTTCTCGTAGTTGCTGCCGGAAAAGCTGTAGTTGGCGAAGGCCACCTGTTCGCCATCGCTCCAGGTCTTGCGCCGGGTTTCAAACGGCACGCTGCCGATATACGCCTGGGGAACCTGCAGGCTCAAATGCTGCTTGTTGAAGTCGTAATCGTAGGTGACGCCAGTAAGGTCACGGTTGAAGTACACGCAGTTGTCAGTGCTGATGTCGGCGTTTTTCAGGCGTGTGGGGTCAACCCCCAAATCCGTCAGGGCCTGAAGACTGAAGCAGGGGAACAGACCATTGGGAGTCGAGACCTGGCTCGCGGTTTCTCGCACAAAGTGCAGGTCGCGCTGCTCCACAAGCCGGTCGTCCACTGACAGGTCAACCCGGTAGATCCCCGGCAGTTGACCCTGGCTCATGGCTTTTACCTGCTCGGCCACTTCGCTCGAAGCGTTGCCGCCGCCAATTTCCAGAAAGGAAGAATCGAAGCTGTAGTCAGCATGCACGGCGGTGGTTGCAAGGCCCGCAGCAGCAGCGGTGAACGTGCTCCAGCACTTTATTCGGCGCGCGAAGGCGCACATGCGCAATCGCAGCATGAGTGAGTCCTTCCAGTCGACTGATCGGCAGTGTTCAGTGAGGGGTAACGGGTTTTGCCTTGACCGTACTGCCGTACTCGTTGATGTAGCTGAGTTCGAGGCTGTCGCTGTTTTTCAGCGCAATCGGGGTGGTGACGGTGCTGGCGGGCTTGATGACCTCAGGCATGCCTTTGCTGGCGCTGTTGTTGATCAGCAATTCGCTGACCACCACGTTGTAACCCGACGGGTTATGCACCGTGAGTTTTCCGCCTTCTGCCCGCCACTGCAGTTTCTCCACCGCTTCGGGCAAAGTGCCCTTGAGGTTGGCGGGGCGATAAAACAGTTTGATCGTGGTCTTGAGTGCTATTTGCAGCACGTTCTGGTTGCGCTGTTCCTCACTCTTGGCCGGGATAGCTTTGACGTTAAGCAAAAACAGGCTTTCTTTGTCGTCGGGCAGGTTCTGTGCGTTGGTGGCGATGATCCGCAGAATGTTCTGGCTCTTGGCATCCAGGCGGAACAGGGGCGGCGTGACAATAAACTCATCGGCACTCGCGTCGCGGTCATCGAACGGGCTGACCCACGACTGCACCAGATATGGCACACCGTCATCACCCGAGTTTGAAAGTGCCAGGTTGGCTTCCTTCTCCTTGCTTTGATACACAACGCGCGTGGAACCCACGTTGACGCCTGCCTGAACCTGGGGCAGCCAGAAGCTTGCTGCCAGTGCCAAAAAGGCTGCAACTTTTAAACGCATCAAGGTGTCCTCTTGTTAACGCCAGAGCTCGCGATAGACCGCGAGCTCCCTCGTCAAGCTCATGAATTACTTGTAGGTAACGTCGAAGCTGGCCAGTGCATTGACTTTACCGGTGCCGATACCACGTACACCCGGGGTGTCGCCCGAGGCTTCGGTGTCGGCAACCAGGCGTACATAGGACGCGGTGAAGTCAAACGTGTTGGACTGCGGGCGCAGAACGTAGTCGTTGCTGGCCGTGTTGAGCGGCAACTTGTTACCAGTGCGGGCATCGTTGATCTGGATACCGACGCCGGAAACCTGGTTGTCACCGGTCATGCCCAGCACGGTGGCATCAGTGCCGGACTGCTGGCCGCTGAATTTGATGGAAGCGTTTTTCAGGGTCGAGCCGCTGCAGTTTTCCAGCGAGATCGAGAAAGGGGTGGCGCCAGCAGTGGCAACAGCCCCAACGGTGTTAGGGAAGTCGGCAATGCGAACCTGGCCCATATCGACTGCTTTCTTCACGCTTTCGCTGTTGATGGTGCATGCGTTGTCGTTGATAGTGCCGGTGAATTCAACCTGGCCATCAGCCGCTTGAGCGGTAGCAGCAGCCATCACGATCAGCAGCGAAGAACCACAGAGCGCGGTGTATTTGCCCATTTTTTGAAACATGAGAGAAGCCCTCTACAAACAAGTGATGTGTGATTTCCATTTTTTAATGCCCCCCCTGTCAACGGCTCGCCGCGGCAGGTGATGCACAGGATGCAATTGCCAGCGGACAATCCCCATCAGACGATTCCTGTTCGTCTTGCTCAGAGCGTTTAGGGGGCGTGGAGACGGGGCCGGCGTTCGGCTGGTTGCGACCGCTGACGGGGTGCTGGCGCATGGAGCAATGTGTAACCCTTTGGCTGGCAACAGGCTTGCCAATCTCCTCCCAGGTAAACAACGGCGCTAAATCATGAAGCAAGCTAAGGTACGTCTCGGTGCGCTGGCACTGAGCTCACTCAGACTGAACAAGCTGTTGCTGCTGCTGACAGGGCTTGCCCTGCTGCTGGTGAGCATGAGTTATTGGGCGGTTAACCGGGTGCTGAAGGAGGAGGGCGAGAAGACGGACTTTCATTTCGCGCGGCTGATGGAAAGCATCCATGAGCATGAGGCCTTTTTGCGCATTGCCGTTCAGAGCTACAGCCAGGCCAACGACAACCTGCTGATAGATAACCAGCCGCACTCGCATCAGGCGCTGATTCGTCAGGGGGATGAGCGTTTGTTCCAGAACCGTGACACGGCCAAGTCATTGCCTTTTACGGTGAGCCAGCGGGACAAGTTCAGCCATGCTGACATGCAGGGGGTTTACTCGTTCGGTGTGCAGCTGACTGACCTGTTCACGGCTTACTGGTCCGATTCCCACTATGTGGCGCCGCAGGTGTTTGTTTTTTCCCCCAGCGATCAATTCACCATTGCGGTCCCCGGGATTGATGGCACGCGGCAGTTTCCCCTGCTGCTCAAGAGCAACTTTTTCGATGTGACCAAGCGTTTGTACGATGAGCTGGTGGCGCGCCAACATGCCCTTGGCGCAGATCAGTTGATCTGGTTAAAAGCCCCGCAGGGCCTGATTCAAAAGCGCAAGTACATTATCGGTGCCATCGGGCTGAACCTGTCGCGCAACTTCTTGCCGCCGGGGGCAGAAGCCAATGACCTGGTGATCCTCAGCGCGTTGCTGGACGTCAGCGATATCAGTGATCTGGAACGTTTGTTGATGCACCCCACCAACAGTCGCCTGACCTTGATCTCGCCTGCGGGCGATGTGTTGCTGGGGGACGTTCAGGATGTCGAGGAACTGCCCCTGGGATTGAGCATTACCCGTGATGGTTTGCGTTTCAAGTTGAGCTCAGGCGGGGCCGCGCCCTGGATCGGGCTGTACGCGATCAGTTATCAGAACTTTTTTGGCTATGCCAAGTGGCCCCTGGCGGGCGCGGTGGGCCTGCTTGTGGTGTTTGTGTTGATCGGCTGGCGGGTCAATCGCTGGTATCGCAAGCAAATCATCGAACCTGCCCAACGGGCCAGCCAGTCCCTGGCCGAGAGCGAAGAATTCAACCGGGCCATGCTCGACAGCGCACCCGTGGGACTGTGCGTGGTCGAGCGCGGCACCGGTGTGGTGTTGCTGGAAAACCAGCGGGCACACGAATGGCAGGGCACGCCAGAGCTGATAGCCCTGTTGAAACGCGATTATGGCGAGCACGAGCTGGGTGAGGTCCAGCTGGAAGTCGCGGGGCGCTATCTGCAGGCCTGTTTTGCCTTTACCCGTTACAAGGGCAAGAACGTGGTGCTCTGCGGTTTCAACGACATCACCCGGCATGTAGACGACGCCAACCTGATGGAGCAGGCCCGGCGTTCGGCCGATGAGGCGAGCAAGGCCAAGACCCTGTTCCTGGCGACCATGAGCCATGAAATCCGCACGCCCCTGTACGGGGTGCTCGGCAATCTTGAACTGTTGGGCCTTACACCACTGAGTGAGCGTCAGCGTGAATACCTGCAGACCATTCAGCGTTCATCGACGGTGTTGTTCCAGTTGATCAGCGACGTGCTGGACGTGTCAAAAATCGAGTCCGGGCAAATGGCTGTCGAGGCCAAGACATTCTGCCCGCTGGACTTGTTCGAGGATTGCGTGCGCAGTTATAGCGCCGCGGCGGGTAACAAGGGCCTGAAGATCTTTGCCTGTGCCGACGCGCAGTTACCGCCATTGTTGCGTGGCGATGCGGTGCGTATACGGCAAATCATCAATAACCTGCTGAGCAACGCGATCAAGTTCACCGACACCGGCTGGGTGGTCTTCAGGCTCAAGGTCATCGGCATCGAACAAGGGCAGGCAACGTTGCAGTGGCAGGTCTCCGATACCGGCGTGGGCATCAGCGAGGAGCAACTGACGCGCCTGTTCAAGCCATTCTCCCAGGTGGGCGGCAGTGAGCGGGCGGGCGGTGCCGGGCTGGGCCTGTCCATTTGCGCGCGCTTGAGCGAGATGATGGGCGCCAACCTGCGGGTGGTCAGTGAACCGGGGTTGGGCAGCAGCTTTTCATTGCACATGAGCCTTCCGGTTATCGCTGGCGCACTGGACAACTGTGCCGATATTGACCTTCAGGGGGTCAGTGTTTATGTGCGTGCTGCGCGCAATGATATCGGGCAGATTGTGGCGGACTGGCTAAACCGCTGGGGCGCTCGCGCCCAGGTACTGCCGGCAGCGATCCCCCCTGATAACTCCGCCATCCTCCTCGATCTGGACCCTGACCAGCCGCTGACCGTGCCCTGGGCAGGCGAGCGGGTGCTGGCAACCGAGTCGGGGCGCAGCCAGCCGCAAAGAACGGGCCGCGGCTGGGAGGTCAACGCGTACGATATTCGCGCCATTGGCAGAACGCTGATGCAAATCGCCCACGGGACTGTGCCCCAGACGCCTGCCAGTGTGGTGCCTTATGCCGCCAGCCTGGAGTTGAGCGTGCTGGTCGCTGAAGACAACCCCGTCAACCAGGAGATCCTCAGGGAGCAACTGGAGGCCCTGGGGGTACGGGTCACGCTGGCGGACGATGGCGAGCAAGCCCTGGCCCGCTGGAAGGAGGCGTCGTTCGATCTGGTGATCACCGACGTCAATATGCCCAAGCTCGATGGCTATCAGCTGACCCGTCGTTTGCGTGAGCTTGACCCGCAAGTGCCGATCATTGGTGTCACCGCCAATGCCTTGCGTGAAGAGGGTGAGCGCTGCCTGGAAGCAGGGATGAATGTGTGGCTGGTCAAGCCCCTGAGCCTGACAACCCTGCGCCAGACCTTGTCGGTCTGGTGCCCGCCGCCTGCAGAGGTACCTTTGGGTGCCCTTGAAGCACCCGCAGCACTGCCGCAGGCGGATGACCTGCACGACTGGATTACCCTTTCGCCTGCCATGCACCGGCTGTTTATCGCCACCATGCAGGATGATCTGGTGCAGGCGCAGTTGGCCTTGCAGGAGGCCAATACCTCGAAATTGATCAGTTATGTACACCGCATGCACGGCTCATTTGCCACGGTCGGCGCTGTCAATTTGGCTGAGGCCTGCAATCAGTGCGAAATGGCCTTGCTGCGTGAGCCCTTGAACCCGGCTTCGGTCGAGGCCAACCAGGTGTTGCTCGAACGCTTGCGCAAGGTTGTCGCAAGGCTGGTTGACGGAGCGTTGTACCCCCAGGGCCAGTGATGTGCGGCCTGATTTCACGGGTTGGTTGATCTGGCGGTGATCGTTGTGGCGGTTTGTTGTACCTTGGATTCGTCCCTCCCAACAATAATATGGACGTTTTCATGGCCTCTAACCCAGCGTTTCAAGCGTATTCCATGCCCACCCTGCTCGATGACCTGCGCGAGCTGCTCGGTGAGCGCCTGAGCACTAGCCGTGTCGAGTGCGAGCAACACGGCCGAGGTGAGTCATACCACCCGAGCCTGCCGCCGGACGCGGTGTGTTATGCCGAATCCACGGCCGAGGTCGCGGCCATCGTCAAGCTCTGCGCAGCCCAGCGAGTGCCGATCATTGCCTTCGGTGGCGGCACTTCGCTGGAAGGGCATGTGGGCGCCACCCGCGGCGGTATCTGCATCGACCTGAGCCGTATGCAGCGCATCATCGCCGTGCGCCCGGATGACCTGGATGTCACGGTGGAGGCCGGGGTTACCCGCATGCAGCTGAATGCCGAACTGCGCACCACCGGGCTGTTCTTTCCGGTCGACCCGGGGGGTGAAAGTACCCTGGGAGGCATGGCGGCAACCCGCGCCTCAGGAACCAACGCAGTGCGTTACGGGACCATGCGTGAAAACGTATTGAACCTGACTGTGGTGCTGGCTGACGGTCAGGTGATCAAGACCGGCGGGCGGGCGCGAAAATCTTCCGCAGGCTATGACCTCACGCGCCTGTTTGTCGGCTCGGAAGGCACCCTGGGGATCATCACCGAAGTCACCCTGCGCCTGTACGGTATACCGGAAACCACCTGCGCGGCGGTGTGTACCTTCCCGACGATTGCGGCGGCGGTGAGCTCGGTGGTGTCGATCATTCAGTACGGCATTCCCGTGTCGCGGGTCGAGTTACTCGATGCGCGCACGGTGCAGGCGGTCAACCGTTTCTCGCACATGGGCCTGGTTGAAACGCCGACGCTGTTTTTCGAATTCGCCGGTTCCCCGGCCAGTGTGGCCGAGCAGGTTGAACTGACCCGGGACATCGTTGAAAGCAATGCTGCATTGGGTTTTCAGGCGGCTGAGGATGCCGATGCGCGCAATGCCTTGTGGCGTGCCCGGCACAGTGTTCACTATGCAATGCAGGCCATGCGCCCGAATGGGCGGATCTGGAGTACGGATGTCTGCGTACCCATTTCAGCGCTGACCCAATGCATTGCCGAAACCGCAGAAGATGTGGCCAGGGTTTCATTTTTCGTGGGCATGGTCGGGCATGTGGGCGATGGCAACTTTCATTTGGGGCTGGTGGTCGACCCGGATAACGCAGCAGAGATGGCCGAGGCTGAAGCGCTCAATGAGCGGGTGGTCGAGCGCGCCATTGCCCTGGAGGGCACTTGCACCGGCGAGCATGGGATTGGCTCGGGAAAGATAAAGTTCATGCCCCTGGAGCATGGTGCGGCGCTGGGGGTGATGCACCTGGTCAAGCAGGCGCTCGACCCTCTAGGGCTGATGAACCCGGGCAAAATCCTGCCCCAAGGGTGATGTCGGGCCTGGGCGGGGACGTAAGCGCAGGTAATCATTGGTCTTTTTTTATTTCGTGCTTGACGCCCCGGCGGTAAAACACGTTTAATTGCTGCCTTGCCCAGATAGCTCAGTCGGTAGAGCAGGGGATTGAAAATCCCCGTGTCGGCGGTTCGATTCCGTCTCTGGGCACCACAACACCAAAACCCCTGATGCCTCATGGCGTCGGGGGTTTTTTGTTTTCGGGTGGAACAGGTCTGTTCTGCCTATCCCTTTGTCGCCTCGTCACTCGTTACGCCTTTGAGGGTGTTTACTTCCAATAAGGCTTTGTCTTTTGAAGAGGTGGGCGCGATGAGCAATGAACAGGCAGTGCCCGAGACGAAAGGCGTTACGGTTACGTTGCTGGCCACCATCGACCTTGGCCCCGAGATCGAGGGAATGGCAGGGCGCCAGCTTCGCATGCGCAGGGTGACGATTGAGCCGGGGGGTGTTTTCGGGCCGGTTCATAACCCTATAGACAGGCCCGGTACCGTCTACATTTTGCACGGAGTCATCACTGACCATCGAAATGGTATTGCCACGGAGTATGGTCCGGGAGCGGGCTGGCCTGAAGACAGGCACACCACGCACTGGCTGGAAAACAGGGGCGTGATTGAGGCGGTGGAGATATCGGTGGACATTGTCAGGTTGGGATAAGCGCCCTTGCGCGTGGTGTCGCGCTTGCCAGCAGCAGGCTCGCGCCCACAGAGTCATCGCTGCGCTGTTTTAGCGACAGGGCGTGATCGGCTCAAACTGCGTTGAGTCGATCAACCATATCCGGGAAGCGTTCAACCAATTTGATCAGCAGCGCCGCCTGGGCGTTTGGCTTCGATTTTGATTGCTCCCAGTTTTTCAGGGTATCCGGGCTGGTTCTGATCTGCCGGGCAAACACTGGCTGGGACATATGCAGTTTTTTGCGGATGGAAACGATTTCGGCAGCAGTTACTTCAGGAGCTGGTAACGCCTCCATTTCGTACTGGCGAAGGGTGATCTTTCCTTCACGCTGCTCGCCCATCTCGTTTACGCCTTGCATTAGTTCGGCAAACAGATCGCGCTTTTTCATTTCCCACCTCGTTGTTTCAATTCTGCGCCGATGGCTGTTTTTAGCGCTTTCTCCTGATCGGCGGTCAGGTTCTCCAGCTCATCTTTGTCGTAGATTGCAAACATCCAAAACTGACCATCATCCAACAGCCAGTACTAGATCACTCTCAACCCACCTCTCTTGCCTTTCCCTCTGCGGGTATCTTGCCAGCGTAGCTTTCTGAATCCTCCTGTGCGCGGCATCACATCGCCCGCAAGCGGGTTCGCCTGCATTTCTACCTGAAGCTGCCGATATTCATCGTCGTTAAGGTAGTCGCCTACCGTGGCGGTGAAGCTTGTAGTTTCAAAGAAAACTGTTCTCATTGATTTAAAGTGTACGCAACTTGCCTATAGGTTGGCAAATTATGGCAGGTTGTACTGATTCAGTTGGGGAGTCGGGGAGACCGATGTGTCACAAGGTATTGATCCAACAAAGGTGCGCGCCTAGAGATCAGCAACATGTCTGCAGGACTATCTGAGGTATTGGTTTTCCCTTTGTAGCTTTTTTGGCCAGGGATACACAGGAGGGGATACACGCAGGGAAGGTATAGGGGGAGACAAGGAGAAACCCCCAGACACAAGAAGGCCCGCACTAGGCGGGCTTCTTGTACTGTCTGCAGACTCATGGAGACTTCTGTAAACAAGCGTTTGGTGGCTACACAGGGACTTGAACCCCGGACCCCAGCATTATGAATGCTATGCTCTAACCAACTGAGCTATGTAGCCGATGGCGCGCATTATTCCCTCGTACGGGGGGTGTGTCAAGCAAATATCTAAAAAAAATCTTCGTTCTATCAATTGCTTAAGGTTTTACGGCGTTTGAATGGCAATATCTTGCAAAAGAATGGCACATTGACCCACCTGCAAGCGCGCATTCACCAGTCGTACGGAAACCCCAATGGCTCTTAGCAACGCACAAACAACTACAACAGCGTCCTCTCCTGCCCCACAGACCAGCCCCTTAGTCATGCGTATTATCGGCGCCGTGGCCCTGGCGCATCTGATCAATGATCTGATCCAGGCTGTACTGCCGTCGATCTATCCGATGCTCAAGGCCAAATATGACCTGACCTTTACTCAGATCGGGCTGATTACCCTGACGTTTCAGATGACCGCTTCTCTATTGCAGCCGTGGGTGGGTTACTACACCGACCGTCATCCCAACCCGCTTTTGTTGCCAGCCGGGATGGTTTGCACCCTGATCGGGATTTTGATGTTGTCTCAGGTCGGCAGTTTTGAACTGATTTTGCTGGCCGCCGCCCTGGTGGGTATCGGCTCTTCTACGTTTCACCCCGAAGCTTCCCGTGTCGCAAGGCTGGCTTCAGGCGGGCGCTACGGGCTGGCGCAGTCGACCTTTCAGGTCGGTGGCAATGCCGGCTCGGCCTTTGGGCCGTTGCTGGCTGCGGCAATCATCATTCCCTTTGGTCAGGGTAACGTGGCCTGGTTCGGCCTGTTTGCGCTGTTCGCCGTCGGGCTGCTGTATGTCATCAGCCGCTGGTACCGCAACCATTTGAATCTGTTCAAGCTCAAGGCCGGACAACAGGCGACTCATGGGTTGTCGAAGCAGCGGGTGCTCGGTGCCCTGGTGGTGCTCGGCTTGCTGGTGTTCTCCAAGTACTTCTACATGGCGAGCCTGACCAGCTACTACACCTTCTTCCTGATCGAAAAGTTCGACGTGTCAGTGGCCACCTCGCAGTTGTACCTGTTCCTGTTTTTGGGGGCTGTTGCGGCGGGCACGTTCTTTGGCGGCCCCATCGGTGACCGGATCGGCCGCAAGGCGGTGATCTGGTTTTCAATTCTCGGGGTGGCGCCGTTTACCTTGCTACTGCCTTATGCCGACCTGTTCTGGACCAGTGTGCTCAGTGTGGTTATCGGTTTTATCCTGGCTTCGGCATTCTCGGCCATCGTGGTGTATGCCCAGGAGCTGGTGCCGGGCAATGTGGGGATGATTGCCGGTATTTTCTTTGGTCTGATGTTTGGTTTTGGCGGGATTGGTGCTGCCTTGCTCGGGCATCTGGCGGACATTCATGGCATCGAGTATGTGTACACCCTGTGTTCATACCTGCCGTTGTTCGGAGTGTTGGCGATTTTGCTGCCGCGAACGAAAAAAGCCTGAATCGTCAGTGGGGGCCACTCCCTGGCCTTGTTGCAGGCGTACCCTCACGCATGGCGCTTGGCGAGCATCCGTGCAGGGTACTAGCCGTGGGTCGCCAGCTTCAGTTGTTCGCGCGCTCGTGAGATGCGTGAGCGAACGGTTCCTATGGGAATTTCCAGAACGCTGGCCGTGTCGCGATAACTACCGCCGCTGTGCACGGAGGCATACAACGTGTCGCGCATTTCGCTGGGCAGCCGGTTGATGGCTACGAGCGTGCGTTCAAGCCGGCGATGGGTCTCGAACTGGCCGTACAGGTCGCGGCTGCAGTCCTGCTCATGGCACAGCATCTCGTCGAACTCGCAATGCACCGGCCGAGCGTACAAGCGACGAAAATGATTGCGAATCAGGTTCTGGGCAATGCCGCACATCCATGTGCTGAGGGTTGCCTGGCCGTTGAAGCGTGTTTGGCTGCGCCACGCCTCCAGGCAGGTCAACTGGAAAATATCCTCTGCATCTTCAGGGTTCAGCACGCGCTTGTGGATAAACGCTTTGAGCTTTTTTTGCAGGTCAGCCGACAAGTCCAGGCTGTCGGGGGCAGGGGGGGAAGCATCATCAAGGTGAGCCATTGTTTGTCCTCAGAGTAGGTGCGATCGAAATGATTTCGAGCACACCCTCCTAAGCATCGCCTGTGCCAATCTTTTGATTTAATTCAAGCTATTGATTTATAAGTATTTTTATTGTTTTTAGATGCCGCTTCCGTGCCGGATCTTGCGCAGCAGGCCTTGAGCTTGCGCCAGTTTTTTCACAAGCATTTCAATGCCGTTGCCAGGGAACCATTTGCCTGTGGTCAGCCACACAGGTCATCGAAACCTCCTGACTGGGCACTGCCATGAAAGTTGACGGGCGAAACGACACCGCGCAGATCCTGCTCTCCTCCAGGGGCGTTGGGGGGGCGACAGCGCAGTCATCAGCGCAAAGTGCTGCCGAAGAAGTCGGCATGCTGTTCAGCCAGAAAACCGAGGGCAGCAGCAAGGCGTTGGCTCAACGCGAACTGCGCACGGTGGATACCCGGGTGCAAAGGGTTCAGGGGATCCAGCAGTTGAACGCGCTCTATGAGCAACTGGGGCATCCCGCTCAACTCAGCCTGGGGCTGCTGGCCCGGCAGGTTCGTCAGGAGCTGGCGGCCAATGCGGGGGTTGAGACCTTGCTGGGGCTGACCGGCGACGACCCGGCCCGTACCAGCGTTGTCTTGCACTATGTGACCGCCCAGGCCCGGGCTCAAGGGCGTGAACGCGACACCGTACTGGCGCAGACTGTGCAGGAGCAGCTGCATGCCCGTTATGCCCGGCAAATCCAGGCGGGCCTCAATATTGCGCTGGCGCTGAAAACAACCGAAGGCGATGCCGCGCTGCGCCAGGCTGTGCGCACGCTGTACTACACCAGTGTGGTGCTCAAGCAATCTCTGGCGAGCATCACCCAGGCCTTGCTGGAGTTATTCGGGGAGGAGGGTGTGAGTGACGGGGTGCGCATGATGGCGCGTGCCCTGGCGGATGATCTTGCTGCCCACCGCCCTTCGCTGCCGACCATCAAGCTGCGTACCTTGCTGAGCGGGCTTAATGGCTGCACCCAGTTGAGCAGCCTCTTGTACAGTTGCCGGTTGCTCGTCGAGCGAGTGTCATGCGCTGACGAGCAGGCCGGGCTGTCACCTGTCTCCCTGTTGCAGCGCCTGTTGGGGTACGCGAGCACAGGTATCGCTGACGATGAGGTACACAGCCTGAGTCGGGAGCTGGCTGGGCACAGCCTTTCCCGCCAATTGGTTTCGCTCAATCAGCTTTACCCGTTGATTCAGCGGCTCCCGCTGGCAGTCTGGAATGACCCGGCAAGCCGTCAGGACACATTGCAGGCTATTTTGCGCCGGATGGGGGAGCACACCCAGAGTGAAGGCCGGGTCCCGCTGTCGCCCGGGTTGTCGAGACAGATTCGATGAGGCTGGTGCAATGGTTCAACAAGGGCCTTTGCACTGTGGCAAGCCCGGGCGAAGTGCTCGGGGCTGCGGTGGTGCTGGGCATTGTATTTATCTTTATCGTGCCGTTGCCCACCTGGCTGGTGGATGTGCTGATCGCGCTCAATATCTGCATCGCCAGCCTGTTGCTCGTGCTGGCGTTTTATCTGCCCAGCCCTTTGGCATTTTCTTCGTTTCCGGCACTGTTGCTGCTGACCACGATGTTTCGTCTGGCGTTGTCGATTGCCACTACCCGCCTGATCCTGCTGGAGCAGGATGCGGGGGATATTGTCGAGGCCTTTGGCAACTTTGTGGTGGGGGGCAATCTGGCGGTGGGGCTGGTGGTGTTTCTGATCATCACCATCGTCAATTTTCTGGTGATTACCAAGGGCTCGGAGCGGGTCGCCGAAGTGGCGGCGCGCTTTAGCCTGGATGCGCTGCCGGGCAAGCAGATGTCTATCGACAGTGACCTGCGCGGTGGCTTGATCGATGGTGCGCAGGCCCGGCACAAGCGTGATCAGTTGTCCCGGGAAAGCCAGCTGTTCGGGGCGATGGACGGCGCCATGAAGTTTGTCAAAGGCGACGCCATCGCCGGCCTGGTGATAGTGGCGATCAATATTCTGGGCGGTTTTTCCACGGGCATGTTGCAGCAGGGGATGAGTGCTGGCGAGGCCATAACGCTGTATTCGGTATTGACCATTGGCGATGGTCTGATCGCGCAAATTCCGGCGCTGTTGATTGCCTTGACTGCGGGGATGATCATCACCCGTGTCGCCCCCGACGACCAGTCGCCAAGCAGCCATATCGGCGCGCAGATCGGCCAGCAAATAACCCGTGAACCCAGGAGCTGGATGATCGCAGCGGCAGGCATGCTGGCCTTCGCCGCATTGCCGGGAATGCCCGCTGCGGTGTTTGGCGGTATTGCCTTGTGTACCTTTGCGCTAGGGTTCTACCTGTGGTCGCGCAGCCGCAAGGGCGGGGAGGCGGAACCGGTGCAGGCAGCCCAGGTGGCCCCCGAGCACAATGGTGACGAAGACCTCAGGTCCTTTGAGCCGACACGCCCTTACCTGTTGCAGTTCGCCAGTGCCCAGCAACATCTGGAGCGCACCACCCGGCTGGTTCACGGGATTCGTCAGGTGCGCAACAGTATCGTCACGCGCATCGGCCTGACATTGCCCAGCTTTGAAATCGAATACAGCGATGCGTTGCTTGAAGATGAGTTTCGCTTTTGCATTCACGAAGTCCCCATGCTCAAGGCCACCCTGGCTGAGCGTGTGGCCGTGGCCCGGGACAGTGTCATCGAGGCGCCCCCGGATGCGCTCAGAGGCAGCGAGCAGCGCGACGAACTGGGCTGGCTATGGCTGCAACCCGATGACCCGCTGCTGGCCCGGGAAGGTGTCGAGTCGTTCAGCGCCCATACCCTGATTATTGAGCGCATGCGCCAGGCCATGATGATCAGCGGGCCGCAGTTTTTGGGGCTACAGGAGAGCAAGTTGATCCTCGGCTGGCTCGAGCAAAGCCAGCCGGAGCTGGCTCAAGAGCTGCAGCGCATTATGCCGGTCTCTCGATTCTCTGCCGTGCTGCAGCGCCTGGCCAGTGAAGGGGTGCCTTTGCGTGCGGTCCGCCTGATTGTCGAAGTGCTGACCGAACATGGCCAGCACGAACGCGAAGTGACAGCGCTGGCGGACTATGTGCGCATTGCCCTGAAGGCGCAGATCTATCATCTGTACAGTCAGGCTGATGGTCTGCATGCCTGGCTGCTGTCTGCCCATAGCGAAAATATCTTTCGCGAGGCATTGCGCCAAACCCAGTCGGGCGTGTTCTTTGCTCTGGACAATGAGCACAGCGCCCAGCTTGTTGAGTTGCTCAAGGAGGCCTTTGCCCCCCGCCAGCACGACGCCAGCGTACTGCTGGTGGCGCAGGATCTGCGTAGCCCGTTGCGCACCTTGTTGTTCGATGAGTTCAACCATGTGCCGGTGATGTCCTTCTCCGAGTTGATGGGCTCGGCCAAGGTCAGGGTGCTCGGGCGTCTTGATCTGCAATTCGACGGTGTACAGCACGAGGCCGTGTCTTGAGTTCGGGGGCGGTGGTGCCCGATTCGCCGCAGCCCGATGTGCTGTTCGAGTTGCGAGTGTTGAGCGGTTTGCATGAGGGGGCTGCACTGCCTTTGTTTGGTGAGTGCTGGAGCATCGGCGCCCATCAAGACGCTGACCTGGAGTTGTACGACCCGGGCGTTGCAGCCCGACATGCGCGGTTGCACGGCATGGCCGGGCGCTGGACCGTGCAGGCGCAGGAAGGTCTGCTGCAAGATGACGCCGGTACTGTGCGGGCGCAGATTGCCGATCTGGCGCCTGGCAGGGCTTTTGCCATTGGCGGGATTCGCTTGTGTGTGGCTGATACGCAAAGTGCCTGGCTGGATAAGCCGGCAGACGCCGTGGCACAGCCGGGTGCGCCAATACCTGCTGGCAGCAAGAGCAAGTGGCTGGCACCGGGGATTCTGGTGCTCGTACCTATACTGATGGCACTGGCCTGGCAGCCTATGGGCTCGGTACCGGCCCTTGCCCCGCAACCATCGCCAGCCAGCAACAAGCGTCAGCTGGAGACAGCGGCCCAGGTCCATCAGCAATTGCTCAAGATGCTGATCGAGCGTGATCTGGGCAACACTGTGCGCCTGCAAGTAGCCGCTGATCGAATCACTCTGGGCGGTGATGTCGGTCAGGATTCGCTGGCGCTGGTCACGCGGATGCTCGAGCGTTTCGAGGTGCAGTTTGAAACCCCGGTTACGATCGTCAACCAGGTTCAGCAGACCAGCACGGTGCTGCCCTTCAGGATCGTTCAGATCATCGGCGGCCAAAAGGCCCATGTTGTGTTGGCTGACGGGCGCCGCCTGTTTTTCGGTGACGAAGTGCAGGGGTTGCGTCTGACGGCGATCGACAACCGCCGCGTACTGTTTGAAGGCAGGCAGCGCCATGAGGTGAACTGGTGAGCCGCGCCATTGCACAGCGTCTTGAACGCTGGCAGCAAGACCAGTTTGCGCATCTGGCGGGCTTTTGCGCGGTGACCCGTTACGGTCGGGTGCTGCGGATCAATGGTCTGTTGCTGCACTGTCGTCTGCCCCAGGCCCGCATGGGTGATCTGTGTCGGGTTCAGGCGGCGGGCAACACCTGGATACTGGCGGAGATCATCGGCTGTGATCAGCAAGACGCCACGCTCAGTGCGCTGGCGACCCTTGAAGGTATAAGCGCAGGGGCGGCAGTTGAGTCCCTGGCGGCCGTGCATCAGGTTCGTGTCGGCAATGACCTGCTGGGGCAAGTGCTCGACGGCTTTGGTCGGGCGCTTGTCGAGGGGGGCGCGGACGCTTTTGCCAGGGTGCCTTGCGAGGGCGCGCGTGCAGTCGTCTGCGATGCGCCCCTGGCCACGCAGAGGCCGCGCATTGTACGCGCCTTGCCAACCGGGGTACGGGCCATCGACGGACTGTTGACCCTGGGTGAGGGGCAGCGCGCCGGGCTGTTTGCCGGTGCCGGGTGTGGCAAGACCACCCTGCTGGCCGAAATCGCGCGCAACGTGGATTGCGATGTCATTGTCTTTGGCCTGATTGGCGAGCGCGGTCGCGAGCTGCGTGAATTTCTCGACCATGAGCTGGATGCCGGGCTGCGGGCCAAAACCGTGCTGGTGTGCGCGACCTCTGATCGTTCCAGCATGGAGCGTGCGCGGGCAGCCTTTACGGCAACCGCCCTGGCCGAAGGTTTCCGGCGCCAGGGGCAGCGGGTGTTACTGCTGATCGACTCGCTGACCCGCTTTGCCCGCGCGCAGCGGGAAATCGGCCTGGCCGCGGGCGAACCCTTGGGGCGCGGCGGGTTGCCGCCCTCGGTCTACAGCATGCTGCCGCGCCTGGTGGAGCGTGCCGGCCTGACTCAAGAAGGGGCTATCACCGCGATCTATACCGTACTGATCGAGCAGGATTCGATGGGCGATCCGCTTGCCGATGAAGTCCGCTCCTTGCTGGACGGGCACATTGTGTTGTCCCGAAAACTGGCCGAGCGCGGTCATTACCCGGCGATTGATGTGCTGGGCAGCCTGTCGCGGATCCTGGGCAATGTCACAGCACCCCGGCATGTGCAGGACACCACGGCGTTAAGGCGCCTGTTGAGTGCGCATCAGCAGATCGAATTGATGCTCAAGCTGGGTGAGTACCAGCCAGGCAATGATCCCTTGACCGATAGGGCCGTGGACAGCCGCCAGCAGGTTGAGGCCTTTTTGCGTCAGGACTTGCGCAACCCTGCGGCATTTGACGTGACGCTTGAGCAACTGCGTGAGTTGACGGCCCATGTGCCCTTCTGAGAACAGCCCGCAGGCCACCGCCCCCTTGCGGCTTTTGCGCCAGCACCGGGCCGATCGGGCCGATCGGGCCGAACGCGTGTTGCAGCTCAAACGCCGCGAGCAGCAAGCCCTGAGCCTGAGCATCGAACAGACCCGCGCGGCGGTGGAACTGGCCAGGCAACACGAAAGCCGGCAGCAAGCGGCACTGGCCGCGCGGTATCAGGGGCAACTGCTATCGCCCAGGATGTTATCGGGCTGGCACGCGTCACAGCGCCAGCTGGCGGCGCAAACAACGCAGCAGGCCAGTGCCCTGCAGGGGCTGCTGGAACAGCAGCGCCAGGCTGTGCTCGACCTCGAGAGTGCCCGCCAGTACGCGGTTGATTGTTTGCGAAATGTCGAAAAGCTTGAGCAATTGTCGGCGCTGCTGGCTGAGGAGGCGGGGTGGCCGAGTTATCAGGAATAAGCCCGTTGGCATGGCCCAGGCCCCTGGCTGACGCACCTGCGCGTGCAGCCGACAGCAGACTGTTTGCAGACAGCCTGGCAGGCGCGGACATGGGCTTGGCGCAGGCACTGGGTGAGGCGCTGATGCCGCGGATAGCCGGGCGTGGGCCGTGGCCAGTGCAGTTTGTGCTGCACCTGGCGCATCGCGGGCAAGTCAATGTCAGCGCCGGTTATGCCGCTCAAGGCTGGCACATCACATTGGGGGCGCAGCAAGCCGGTACCCGGCAATGGCTCGCCCGGCAGCGACAAGCGTGCCAGCGACGACTGGGCCGGGCATTGGGGCAGCCGGTCAGCCTCCAGTTAATGGCGCAGTACCTGTGATGAGCCTGGCCCCGATCAGTTGGCCGCGGCTGGACGCAACCACGGTGGCGGCCAGCCGACGCCTGGGCCGTGGCCTGCGCTATGCGTTCCAGGTTGCAGGCGAGTGCGGTGAGCTTTTGCTCGAACCGGGGCGTGCGCCAGAGGGCGGGGCGGCCCTGTCGTTCGAGAGCCGTTGCGGGGTGATTACCCTGAGCGAGGCCGGCCCCTTGCTTAGCCTGTTCGGCGAATGCCCGGTGGTGCTGGCCGATACCGGCAATGACCCGCAGTCATGGTTTTGGGCATATTTCGAGCAGCGCATGAGTGCGCAATTGACGGCGCTTTTTGGTTATTTGCGGCCCTTGGCCGAGCGGCAGGCGGGGGCATTTGAGTGCTGTCTCAGCGTGATGCTGGGCCCCTCGCGAACGATCGGCCGACTGATGATTTCGCCACACAGCCTGTTGGCGCTGTGCGAGGCGGGGCCGTGGCAGGCAGTCAAGGCGCCGTTGCCGGATGACTTTGCAGTGCCAGCACCCGTCGTGCTCGGCTGCCTCAGGTTGACGCTTGAACAGCTGCGCACCCTGCGCCCCGGCGATGTACTGGTGCCGGAGCGTGCGCTGTTCAACGCCGCCGGCGAGGGGCAATTGCGGCTGGGGCGGTGGCGGATCGCATCGCAGATTGATGATGACGGCGGGCACCGGTGCCTGACCATTTGTGCTGTCGAGGAGTTGGTTGTGGACGAAGTGATGTTTGCCGGTACGGGTGTTGAACTGCAAATCGGTGATGAACCGTTTGAAACCTTGCAGGTGGAACTGAGCGTGCGCTGTGGCGCCCTCAGGGTGAGCCTGGGTGAGCTACGCCGGTTGGCCCCCGGCATGGTGTTGAGCCTCGAAGGTTATGACCCGGGCATGGCCGGGTTGTATTACGGCGACCGCGCGATCGGTCACGGGCAGTTGGTGGAGGTCGAGGGCCGCCTTGGCCTGCAACTGTCGCGCATCAGCTTTTCGCAATGACCGTTCAAGGGGTCGATCCTTTTCTGCTGGCGCTGTTTCTGGGCGCCTTGTCACTGCTGCCCATGCTGATGGTGGTGTGTACCGCGTTCCTGAAAATCTGCATCGTGCTGATGATCACCCGCAACGCCATCGGCGTGCAGCAGGTGCCGCCGAGCATGGCCCTCTACGGTATTGCCCTGGCGGCGACGCTGTTTGTCATGGCGCCGGTGGGCTATGACACCGCGCAAATCCTCAAGCAGACGCCGCTGGACATGAGCAGCGTGCAAGCCTTGCAGGGCAGCGGGCTGCAGGCAATAAGGCCGTTGCAGGGCTTTATGCTGCGCAACACCGACCCGGATGTGTTGACCCATCTGCAGGAAAGCACCGTACGCCTGTGGCCCGCCGACATGGCCCGACAGGTCAGTCGCGATGACCTGATACTGCTGGTCCCCGCCTTTGTTCTTTCGCAGTTGCAGGCAGGGTTCGAGATCGGTTTTCTGATCTATATCCCGTTTATCGTGATCGACCTGATCGTCTCGAACCTGCTGTTGGCCCTGGGCATGCAAATGGTCTCGCCGATGACCATTTCCCTGCCGCTCAAGTTGCTGCTGTTTGTGCTGGTTTCGGGTTGGACGCGCCTGCTGGACAGCCTGTTTTTGTCCTTTCTGTGAGGCGCCAATGGACCCGGTACTGTTATTCAAGCAAGGCATGTTGCTGGTGGTGGTGCTGTCTGCACCGCCGCTGATCGTGGCCGTTGTGGTGGGGGTGTTGACCTCGCTGGTGCAGGCGCTGATGCAGGTCCAGGACCAGACACTGCCGTTCGGCATCAAGCTGGTCGCGGTGGGCGTCACACTGGCCCTGACGGGGCGCTGGATCGGGGTGGAGTTGATTCAGTTGGTCAACCTCACCTTCGACATGGCCGCCCGCTCGGCGTCGTAAAAGGAAAGCGCGATGGCCCCACAAATCCCGTTTCTCGAATACCTGCCCAGCCTCGCCATTGCGATGGCGCGTTTATATCCCTGTTGTTTCCTCATTCCGGCATTGTGCTTTGAACATGTGCGCGGCATGCCCCGGCATGTCATCGTTTTTGCCCTGGCACTGATGCCTGCGCCGGGCATTCATCACGCGTTGGCGGGCATGGACTACAGCCTGCTGGCACTCAGCGGTCTGTTGCTCAAAGAGGCGGTGCTGGGCGTGTTGCTGGGTATTCTGCTGGCCATGCCTTTCTGGTTGTTCGAGTCGGTCGGGGCGTTGCTCGACAACCAGCGTGGCGCGTTGATCGGCGGCCAGCTCAACCCTTCACTGGGGCCGGACGCCACGCCTGTCGGGCATTTGTTCAAGCAACTGAGCATCTTCTTGCTAATGGTCACCCTGGGGTTGGGAAGCCTGACCCAGGTGATCTGGGACAGCTACCTGATCTGGCCCGCTGCGCTCTGGTTTCCGGCCCCGGCTGCGGACGGGCCTGGGGTGTTCCTGGCGCTGCTGGGCGATACCTTTACGCACATGGTGCTATACGCCGCGCCTTTTATCGCCTTGCTGTTGATGATCGAATTCGCCGTTGCCTTGTTGAGCCTTTACAGCCCGCAGTTGCAGGTATTTGTGTTGTCGATGCCGGCCAAGAGCCTGGCCGGGCTGTGTTTCCTGCTGCTCTATCTGCCGCAGTTGCAGGTGCTGATTGTGGCGCGCATGAGCATTCTGGGGGATCTTGAACATGCACTGGCCCTGCTGTTCAAGGTGCCGTCGCCTTGAGTGAAGACAGCGGCGAAAAGAAATACGCCGCAAGCCAAAAAAAACTGCAGGACCAGCGCAAAAAAGGCCAGGTCGCGCAAAGCCAGGACATCGGCAAATTGCTGGTGCTGGCGGTCATCAGTGAAATTGCCTTGCTCATGGCCCAGAACAGCCTGGAGCAATTCGGGCAATTGTTGATGCTGCCCGTGTCGCTGGTCGGGCAGCCGTTCAGCCGTTCGCTGCAGGTTGTGGTTGCCGAGGCCGGTCAGGTTTTTTTCGGGTTTGCCTTGCTGATGACGGGGGCTGCCATTGCGATGAAGCTGGCCAGCAGCTGGCTGCAGTTCGGTTTTTTGTTTGCCCCCGAGGTCCTGACCCCGGACTTCAACCGGCTCAACCCCTTTAATCAAGCCAAACAGATGTTTTCGCCCCAGTCGCTGATGACCCTGCTCACCGGTCTGGTCAAGGCGCTGCTGATCTGTGGGGTGCTGTACCAGGTGATCGGGCCGTCCCTTGGGGCATTGGTGGGGTTGGTCAACGCTGACCTGCCGGGCTATATCACCGCGCATGTCGTCCTGTTCCGGTATTTGCTGCATGTGTGCCTTGGCCTGCTGCTGGTGCTGGCGGCGGTGGATTTCGGGTTGCAACGGTATTTTTTTGCCCGGCGCATGCGCATGACCCATGTCGAAGTGGTCAAGGAATACAAGGGCATGGAGGGTGACCCGCATATCAAGATGCTGCGCCGGGCCCTGGCCCAGGAGCTGGCCCATGAGGCGCCTGCGACCAGGGCTCCAGCGCTGGAAGAAGCCGATGTCCTGCTGATCAACCCCACGCATTTTGCCGTGGCGCTGTACTACCGGCCGCCACAAAATCCCTTGCCGACACTGATCGCCAAGGGGGCCGATGCCCAGGCACGACGAATGATCGACAGGGCACGGGCTGCGGATGTTCCGGTGGTCCAGTGTGTGTGGCTGGCGCGTACGCTCTACGGCATCGAGACCGGGCACTGCATCAGCCGTGACACCCTGCAGGCGGTGGCGCTGGTCTACCGTGCCCTGCGGGAGCTGGAGGATGATGACCGGGGCGGCATCATCGAGCTGGCTGAGCTTGAGCAACGCTGAGCGGGGCAGGAACTGCATGCTGCTTCAAGGTCACTCACTCTGCATCAGCCCATCAGAGTTGAGCCTTTATGACCGTAAAGTCGTTTGATCTCGCCAAGCCCGCCCCGGCAGAAACCCCCGTCACTATTTGCCCGCACACGGCTCGCCCCGCTACAGGAGCTGTACAACTGACCGGCTTTCGCCACTATGAGCAGCCTTCCCTGGAGTTCAGCGCCAGCCTGGTTGCAGGCAAAGTCGTGACCCAGGGCTCGCATGTGGGGCAAGACATGGCCGAGCAACTCAATCAGTTGCCCAGGCAGTTTATTCAGGACGCCACCTACGCAGGTCATCGCCAGGACCTGCGCTTGCTGGACAATGAGCGCAATGTGTTTCATCTGCAGTCCACGCCTGCTGCTGCGGCCGTGCTCAAAAGCAGTTGCCCCACGGGTTTTTTGTGCCTGGCGCCGAACAATCCCGGCCGTGCCCACCTGGGGCAGATCAGTGGGGTGTACACCACCCTGGCAGGCGAGCAGTTTCGCCTGGATCAAGGGCGCCTGTTGCGCTTCGAGCCACAGACCCATTGCTGGCTGCCCGACAAGGATGACGCCCGCTACAACCGCCTGGGCCTGAGCAGCGATGGGCGGCTGATAAAAGTGCCGGTGGGTGTTACCGATATGAGTGTCGAGGGGCAGGCGCAGGTGTGCCTGCAACCTGACCCTGGTGGTTGTGCCCTGCGCATCAGGCACAGTGCAGAGGGCCCCGTGATACATCTGCTGCCAGTCAGTGAAACGGGCGAGCGCGTACCGTTGCACCGCATAGGGATGGCCGGCGATACGCTGTACGCCTCAACGGCGCAGGGCGAACTGTTGCGTGCCAGCCTGAGCACGGCTCAAGACGGTCGGGTGGTCATGCGGCCTGAGCCGGTCGAGGCGTTGGAACATCTGCACCAGGGTGCGGTCAGCTTCAAGGGCTTTATGCATGACGACAATGGCCAGCTCAATGCGCTGTTACTCAACCGCTGCAAGCAATTGCACAGCACCCCCCTGATTAATACGTCGCTACCGGCCACGGGCTGGAACCTCAGTGACGTGCTGCTCAAGGTCAACGATAAAGGTTTGCCCGAGCCCGGCCTGCGCGCGCTGGCCTGCGCGATTGACCTCGGCGCGCGGGGCAAGGTCGCGCTTGAGGGCAGCACCCTGCTCAGTTGGGATGAGCACGCCTGCCAATGGGAGAAAACCGCGCATCGGGATGTGGACCTCCTGGCCCCGGGCCTGGATGGTCGCGCCTATGTATTACAAGGTTCAGAACTCAAGGCGCTGGCCAGTCATAAAACGCGAGCCCCAGCGTTCAGCGGCGCAAGTTACGACCTGGCCCCGATCAATGATGCTCGCAACCACGTCACACTCGACGTCACGTTGACGGGAAACACCGGGCGCAAAATTGCGGCGTTTGCGGTCGATAACGCCAGGCGCTTCGTTACCCTTGATGAACACAACCAGCTGGTTGCCCATATCGACAATAAAGAGATCGCGTTGACGTTTGCCCCGCCCAGGCAAATCCAGGCGTTGGCCCTTGACCGTCTTGGCGACCTCTATGCCCGGACCCGGGCCGGAGAGTTGCTCAAGCTCGACAAAGCCCGGTGGCAAACGCCCCCCGCATCAGCGCTGGCCTGGACAACACTGGCGTTGCCGGGCAATGCGCGCTTGCAGTCGCTACGCATGGATGCCAGCCAGCGGTTGGTCGCCAGTTGGGAGGTGAATGGGCCCAAACACAAAGCCTTTGCTGAACACTACTGGCAGCTGTCTGCGGCAGCAGATGGCAGCCAGCAGTGGCAGCCGTTTTATTCCCAGGCCAGCAAACGTGCGCCGTCACTGGCGTCGATGTTGAGCCGCGGTGAAATGAAAGGCCAGAACAATGGGACTGCCTGGGCAGTGAATTCTGCGGTCATGGGCAGCAGGACCGAAGGCCTGCCGCTCGAACGAGGTTTTTTTAGCGGCGCCCGCGCTCATCTGGAGCCACTGCAGGGCATCAAGAATATCGGCCTCGACATTCAGCACCGGGCCAATGGCCGTCGTGGCATGGCAGCCCTGTACGCACAGGAGCGGGAATTGCACGGGCAACTGCAGGCGCTGGCCAATACGCGGCCCCATGCACTGGACATGACGACCCGCCTTGATCGCCTGAGCGAGAAGGCATCGACACAGATCTTGGCTGGCGAGCTCAAGGCTGCTTTGCAGCAGGTCGAAGCCTGCAGCCAACAATTGGCCATGCGCCTGGGGGATTTGAAGGGCGCGCAGTTGGTGCCGCAGATGCAAGCGTGCGCTGAACCATCGACGGGCAGGCTGCGCACGATGTGCAGTGCCTTCGAAAACCTGGCGCCGTCAAAAACCAATACCACGGCTGCGCTGTTGCGCAGTTATCAGAGTCAGGGAGTGGTTTTGTCGCCGCGCAATGCCGGCGACAAGCGTGACCTGAGCAACCCGACGGGCCTGCTTGAGAGTGACTTGATTCTGCATGCCCGGACCCTGTCCGGGCTCGCCGACCTGATTGGGCGCCTGGAGCGTATTGGCCCGGATCAGAGCGCTATCGATGCCGGATTGAAGGCGGTGATGCAGGACTATCAAAACAGCCAGGTACACCAGAAAACATCACAGAACATCAACGGCTTGGCGCAAGCAGAAACCCTTTATAACAACTTCAAATTGTTGGCCAGGGACCTTGGCACCCCAGGGTCTGCGCTCAATTTTCATATAGCCCGCACTCTGGGGCTTGGCGAGCAGCAGACAGTCAAACAGGCCCTGCTGCACGCCATCCAGGCCTCGGATAGCGGGCAGTCGATTACCGCGAGCCGGACTAAAACCAAGTCCATGTCGGTCTTTGTTTTGCCCGCTCCTTTGCTTGAAATCATTGCGGGGGCTTCAAGGAGCAAGACCAACGGCATAACAATGAGCCGAACCAATCAGGGGGTCAGTTTTGACATCAGTATGAGCACTTCTCATACCGCAGCTGCTTCTGTGGGGGTCGGTAAGGTGTTGCCCATTGCTAATGAATTACTCGAACAGTGGCTCAGGCTGGGGGCGGAGACAACCCTGATGCTGGCACATGATAAAAAGCAGGGGGTTAGTTTTGAGGTGAAGGAAGCAGACTTTCCCGCCATGATGGATATTTTGACGGGGGTAAAAGGGGACGTTTTCGACTTGCTGGACCTGGGGAATCATCACAACAGCCATCAGCGCTCGCAAGATTCGCTGGACTGGAGCGTTTCAGCCCATGTGCAGCCCCGGGCTCAAGTGGTCTCGCCGCAAAGCCTGGATGCAGTGAGCGGGCTGGCGCGGGCAATGGCCAACACAGGTGCCAGTCTTCATTTGCTTCATCTTGATAAAAGTAACGCCGTGACCCTGGAGGAATCCGGGATCACCCGGATCGATGGCCTGAATGCCCAGTTTTTGCCCAAGGGCGGCGCCTCTTTAGGGGGGGCGCCTGTCAATGCGGCGGCGTCAATCGAGCTCAATGACAGCGGCTCGAGCTGGGTGGCGTATACCGCGGCCGATGCTTCATTTTCGCTGAATTTTGATGGCAGCAAGGCTCGGGCCATGCGCTTTACGGTCAAGCTACCGCAGGTGATCGAGCAGGCGCAGATCGATACCTTGCGCACAGAGATGTCCCGGCACTCCCCACAATTGAAGCAGCAACTGGCCTCTTTGGCGGCACAAGGTACGCCGGTGGAGCAACTGCGGTCTCTGCAGCAGTTGTTCGGGCTGTTGCCGCCACCCCCTGCGCGGTCTGAGGAGCACCACAGTCTCCAGACAAGGCTGCAGGATCACCTGCATCAGCAGACGCTGGCGGCACAAGGCTTGCGCGACCTGCAATCGATTGAGCGCACGGTGTCATATGTGGGGTTCAAAGGTAGCCCGCAGCATGAGTGGCTGAATGAAGCTGCGCCGGCGAACAAGGACGCGATCATGCGCCTGTTTGCGCAGCAGCCGCAGTTTGCTCGGCTGCTCAAGGATCTCGAAAGCAGCCAGGGCACTTCGGTGGTTATGGAACTGGAGGTCAAGCCGCAAGTGCTGCGCATGATCGCGCAGCGGTTCGAGGATGGGCCAGGCGCTAAAGGCGAGATGCAAAAGGCCCTGGAGAACAGCGACAACCTGCGGGTCAAAAACCTGAGGGTGAGCTACACGGCAAGTCGGACCCACAGCCTGACGACCCCTGTTCCTTTACTGGCCTATACCAGCAGTGCCATGTTGGGTCATACCGGCAAACTGCTCAACATCGAGTTGAAATACGGCCAGGACCCGGATGCGCCGCTACGCCTGGAGTTCAAGGACATTTTGCCCCTGGCCCCGGCCCGGGAGCGGCACCCAGAACAGCAGGATCAGAACATCCGCGATGCGCGCCATCCCGTGATCTGAGGCCCGCGCCTGCCTGAGCTTCAGGCAGGCGGGTTTATCGTTCCAGGGGCACGATTTGATGGTCTGAACGCTCAGCGTTCGGGCCTGTTTCACTGCGCATCTGCGGTGGCCACCAGATCACCAGCGCGCTGGCACTGGAGGCCGGGCGCTCGCACAGGTCGCCCCGGCAATGGGGGGTACAGCCTTGCAGCAGCGCCAACAGGGTGGCGATCACGGCCAACGTGTCCAGGCGGCTCATGGCGTGGCCCCCAGCAATGACGGTCGAGGCTCGGTGGCGTGGGCATCGATATCCGGCGCCCGGGTGGCGATAAACACTTCGGCGCGCTCGCCGGGCGCCAGCCACGGGCTCGGCCAGACACTGACCGCCAGGGTGCTGGCCGAACTGCAGTCACGTTCATCGATGCGCACGCGGTGCTCGCTGCGGTTGTGCATAACCAGCACGGCCACGTTGTAATCCGCGCTTTCGTACCATTGATGACGTTCGCCATCGACCCTTGTAGACCCCGGTGTTTTGCACAGGTTGCGCGCAGGCGCAGGCATCGGCAGGGCGCGCAAGTGAGCGGGAACATGGCCTCTGACCAACTGGCTGAAGACCTGGGCAATCTCGGCGCGCTGGATCACCGGTTGCCTGGCTGTACGCCGCGCCAAGGGGCTCAGTGCCGCCTCCAGTTGCGTCTGATCCGCTTGCGGTAAATAGCGTGCGGGATGGGTCTGATCGCCGATCAGGCGTGGCGTCAGAATAAACAGTCGTTCACGGCGATTTTGAGTGTTGTGCGAGGACGAAAACAGCCACTTGCCCAGCCAGGGAATCTGCCCCAGCAGAGGGACGCGATCGAGGCTGTCGACAGCTTCGGAAACATGAAAGCCGCCGATGACCAGGGATTGCTGTTCCTGGATTACCGCCTGGGTACTGACATTGCCCTTGCGCACATCCGGTGTGGATTGCGGCCCTGGTTGATTGGCAAAGGTACCGTCCTCAATGTCGATGATCAGGTGAATTTGCCTGGCGCCATTGGCCTCTATCACCCGGGGGATCACCTGAAAGCTGGTGCCAGTGGTCACCGGCTGGATAGTGGCCACCCCCTCGCCGATGGCCTGGATATAGTGCGTGCGATTGAAGTCGATCACCGCGGGCTGGTTTTCCAGGGTCATGATCGAGGGGTTGGACACCACCGTGGCCAGGCCGCGCGCCTCAAGGGCCTTGATCTGGGCAGCAAAGCGATCAATCTGGATCGTCGACACGGTGGTCGAGGCGCTGCCCGACACGCCTGTGGCGGCCCCGAAACGGCCGTTCTGCAAGCCCCAGTTCATCCCCAACTGGTTGAGTTGGGTGCGGTTGATATCGACAATCACCGCGTCTATTTCCACCAGTTTGCGCGACACATCCAGCTCGGCGATCAGTGCTTGATACAGCGGCCGGCGTTCGCTGGCGTCGTAGATCAGCACGCTGTTATTGCGCACATCGGCCTCCACGCGAATGGCGTTCTGGCCTGAGGACTTCAGCTCGGGGGCCTGCGCGAGTAAGGGGGGCATGTCTGGATAAGGTATGTTGGCGGCAATACCGGGTATCGGTGCGGTGCGCGGGGAGAGAACATTGAACGGGGCAGATGGCTTGGCATCAACCAGCCCGCGCAGCAGGCTGGCGATGCCCGGAATATTGAGTTTTTCACCGCGATAGTCGATCTGCCGATCGGCAGCGTTGGCGAACTGCAGCGGGAAATTCAATACAGCCTGTTGATTGGCCGGCTGCGCACGTTTGCGGCTGAACTGCCTGATCTGCTCTATATAGCGTTTAGGCCCGGACACCAGCACCACCCCGATATCGGGCAGCTCGCCCCAGCCGAAACGTTTATCCAGCAGGCCTATCTGGCTCAGGGCCTGTTTCAGATCGGCAATGGTATCGTCCGCCACTTCAAGGCGGGCCGAGGTTTGTTGGTCCAGGGTGCTGATGTAGAGCGTGTGGTTATGCACGAACCACTGGAAGCGGTGTTCGAGTGCGAGCCTGTCCAGCAGCTTGATCAGGGTGTCGGCCCGCAGCTTGCCGTTTACGACACCCTGCAGCGGCCCGTCAATTTGCAGTTGCAGGCCCACGGTATGGGCGAAGTCCTGCAAAAAACCACGCAGTGCCCGGTGATTGGCCTCATGGGCATAGGGCGTGTTTTTCCACTCTTCGGGAACAGCGGCCAGCGTCTCGTCGGCCAGCAGAAAAGCCCAGGGCAACAGTGCCTGCCAGCAGGTGCGCAGGTTCCAGTTCATCATTGGACCGCATCAATAATGCTTTTGGTCAGGCTGTGCTTGAATCGGGTTTGCTCGTTGATCGAAAAAGTGGCAGTGGCCACTTTGCGCGCGGCGTCCAGGAAGCGGGCCATGTCTTCAGGGCCGCCCTGGTTGTTCAGGGCAATCTCATGCAGATTTTTTTGCGCCTGGACAAAGCGGGCATCAATGCGGCGCTGGATACTTTCGAACGAAGCCATACATCCTCCATCGGTCAATGTTCACGACTCAGTGGCGGTGCCTGGCGGATCGGTTCCATCGCCGGGCGTGGGGGCCAGCAGTGCCTTCAGCGTGCGGCTCCAGTCAATGCGCAGGTCGTGTTGCGCGGTGACCAGCACCAGCGCCTGTGGGTCGAGACGCTCATCGGTGTGCAGTTGCCATGCGCCGCCCGGGTTGGCATTCAGCCACTGGCGCACAGGCGCAAGCATCTGTGGGTGGCAGCGCAGGGTGGCATTCACAGGCGGGCATTGGGCTGCCAGCAGTTGCCTCAGCAAGGCGTTGATGCGGGCAGGCGGCGGCACCTCATCAAGCAAGTGCGTCAGGGCCAGCCTGACCACTTGCGAGGCGTGGGTTTCAATGGCCTGACACAAGGCGCCATGTTCCAGTTGCCAGTGCGCCAGTTGCGCATTGGCCTGTTGCCAGAATTCATCGTGGGCCTTTTGCAGCAGGGTCCGGGCCGCTTGTTGCGCATTGGCCAGCAGTTCATCAGCCTGAGCGCGTGCCCGGGCCAGCAGGGCATTGGCCTGGCCGCAGTCGCGCAGGGTCTGGCTGGCGATCAGGGTCTGGGGCAGCCCGCGGGTGCCGGGCCGCAGTTCAAGGGTGCGACGTGACAGCATGGTTGCTTCCCTCGACAGTGAGCCGTGTGTGCCAGAGCACGATTTGCCAAAGCGTTTGCAGTTTGGTCGCCGAAAGGGCCAGCAGCGGTTTTTGTTCCAGTGTCTGGATCCGTGCAGGGGCAAAGCGCAGTCGCAAGCGTTGCCATACCGCAGGCTCGACCCATGCCCTGAGCAATTGCAAAACATCATCGCCCGGTTCAAGCCAGCCTTGAGGGCGCAATGCCTTGCCAAGGCGCTGGCACCACAGGCGCTCAGTGGCGTCCAGTGCCGTGGGGCGTGTGGGGCGGCAGATATGCCCGATTCGTTGCAACCACGCGTCATGCTGCGCAAGTGGCGCCAGCGCCAGTTGCCTCAGGCTGGCGGCAGGCGGGCAGGGCAGGCAGGGCGTGATGCCAAAACGGCTGCTGGCACCTGCATGCAGGCTGCGCAGTTCGGCGGGCGTGGCAACAAGCGCGGGCCAGTGCGGGTGAGCGTGGTGCCAGGCACACGCCCACCACTGTAGCCATAGGTCGGCATCGTTCATGCCGACCCCTTGTTGCGCAAGGTTAGCCAGGCAAGTGGGGCAATGATGGCCAGCAGGCAGCCGAACACCGCTGCGGCGAAGGCTTTTTTCCAGAAGCCCAGGCGCTGTTCGGGCAGCAGAAATGGCCCGAAAAACACCAACTGCTGCTTGTCTTGAAAGGCCGTGGCGGGCACAAACACCGTGGTTATCTTGTAGGGATTGTCGATTGCCGTGGCCATGCCCGGAATACTGCTGGCCACCATTCGCCGTACCCGCGACTGGATGCTGTCGGGGTCCAGTCTGGCGTCATGTTTGATAAACACCGAGGCCGAGGCAGGTTGCACGGCCTCGCCCGGCGCGATCCGCTCCGCCAGCACCACATGCACTCGCGCCACGATAACCCCGTCAATCCTGGACAGCGTGGCTTCAAGCTCCTGTGACAGGGCGTAGATATAGCGGGCACGTTCTTCCAGTGGCGTGGAGATGACGCCTTCTTTGCGAAAAATATCGCCCAGGGTCGAACGTGCGGTTCTGGGCAGCCCGGCGGCCGTCAGCGAATTGATGGCACGGCTGATATCTTGCGCGGCCACGCGCACGGACACACCGTTTTTAGAGGTGCTTTTTTCGGCGCTGATCTGTTTGTCTGCCAGTTCAGCGATCACTTCATTGGCTTCCTGTTCAGAAAGCCGGCCATGCAGCTCCACGCTTTCGCCACAACCGGCGATACACAACACGTACATCAGGAATACGCTCTTGATCGGGCGCGATGCCATAAGGTTACCTAGGACAAATTGGTGAGCTTTTCTATGGCTTGTGAGGTTTTACTGATCATCTTGGCGCTCAGCACGGTTTCAAGGTGAAATGCCGACATGGCCCGGGTTGAGGTGAGCATGTCGACAGGGTCGGTGCTGGTACTGACTTTTTGCAGGGCGCGGGCGGCAGTTTTAGAGAGTTCCTGCAAGAGTACCGAGCGCTGACTGAGTGGGTTGGCTATCAAGTGATCGGATTTAACGGTGTCAGGTTTTATAGCTGCCGTAGGAAGTATTGAGGCGTTGAACCAGTTGATATCGACCATTGCGGGTGTGTGCGAGGGGATTTCAGAAGTGATCGAGGCTGTCTGTCGGGTATCCGAAAAAAAGTGGGTTTTCATTTGAAACCTCAAGCTGTGGATTGTGCTTGCATATTTCAGTTGCGGGACTCACCAAGCGGTTAATGGCCCCATTCGAGATGGGGCCTTGCAGAAGATTAGAACGAAATAGCTTTGGCACCTTGCATGAGTGAAGTGATTGACTTGTTAGCTGAGTCAGTAATGCCAGCAGCTATACCGTTTTTAGTATCTTGTTCTGCTTTAGCCATTGCGGCCTTTGCCGCTTTCCATTCTTGTTGGAGCTGGAACTTTTTTTGTTCCTCTAATGGATCATCTTTTTTCTTGAGTCCAATTCCCAGTGCAGCTCCCAAAAGCGGTAGGAAACCAAGCATAAATATATCCTCAAGTGTATTTGCAGGTCAGAAATAAATATTTTTTTGAATGATTGCAGGCGTCGGTAAAGTATCCTTGGTGTTTGCCTGGTTCGCTGCGCCATTTATCGCGCCTTTCATTATGTCGCCCAGTGTATCAATAACTTTATTGGCTGCAGGCGCCAGCATAGACAGTAGCGGGAACATGTTTAAACCTCTTTAGGGTGTTATGGGGTTGCACTGTTGGTGCAGTACTTAAGTGTAAATAGACAGCTAATGAGTTCCAGCGTAGCCCCCTCAAGAAATATCCAGTTGTTTCATCCGGTGATACAGCGTGCGCTTGGCAATGCCCAGTTCAAGCACCACCGCATCGATACAATGCAGGTGGCGACGCAAGGCGTCCGTAATCAGCAGTTTTTCAATTTGCTGCAAGCGCACTTTCAACTTGAGGCGTGTGTCGTCAGGTTCACGCGCAGCCTTGCACTGCAGCGGCAGGCCAAGCACCAAGCGCTTGGCAACTGAGCGCAACTCCCGGACATTGCCGGGCCAGTCATGGCACAGCAGGTGCTGAAGCAGTGCAGTCTCAAGTACCGGTATAGACACGTTGAAGTAGTGCGCTTCTCGCTGAAGCAGAGTCTGGAACAATGGAACAATCTGTTCGCGCCGCTCGCGCAAGGGCGGCAAGTGCAGGTTCAACACATTGAGGCGGTAATACAAGTCACGTCTGAATTGCCCTTGTTCGACCCGTTGCGCCAGGCAGGTTTGAGCCGACGCAATCACGCGCATGTCGACCGCTATGAATGCTGTCGAGCCCAAGCGTTCAACACCTCGGGTTTCCAGTGCGCGTAACAACTTGGCCTGTAAAGACAGCGGCATGCTGTCTATTTCATCAAGGTACAGCGTGCCTTTATCAGAGGCTTCTATAAAACCCGGTCGCGACTGCACGGCACCGGTAAATGCACCTTGGGTCACACCAAACAACTGGCTTTCCGCCAGGCTCTCGGGAATGGCCGCGCAATTAAGTGCAATATAATGACCGCTGCGCCCGGATAAAGTATGCAATTGCTCGGCTAGCGTATCTTTGCCAGTGCCTGTTTCGCCATGAAGCAAAATGTCGATATTTTGCACCGCCGCGTTATGGACGGTTGTGTCAAATTCACTGTCGTCGAAAAGATATGTTTTTAAAGGTTCTTTTTCTGGGCGAAAATCTCCCATCTAATGTGCTCCCGCGTTATATTTTTTGTGGGGTATATTCGCTACGCCAAGTCGGGATAAACAGTGTTGGTCCAGTTACAGCTTGGTGGCATTGGCGGTTTAAACCAAGTCCTAAACTGGCTGAATGTCGTGAGTTAAAATATATAGATGTAGTAGGTGCTGGTATTTACTGGCGTAGGGATATTGCACCTTACCTGCGTAGAACACACTCCACGGAGGTAAGGATAACTAGATGTTTATACGAGGTTTTTATCAGGGTTTTTTCTGCTATCGCCCTGGGTGGTAAAACCGAAGGTCAGCAAAGCGCTTTCAACGGTGCTCAAGTGCTGCATGCACAGCTGCCACGGCCCTGACACGACATCGGCGAGTTCATCGCTGGCCACGGGTATAAGTACCGGGTGTTCGTCGTCGTTGGCGATCGAGGCGCAGCCTGAGGCCACGTTTGCCAGGCGTTGGTGCAAGGAGGAGGGGGCCGGGCCCTGTTCCTTGCGCAAGGCATCGGCAAAGGCTTCGGCAAACAACAGGGAGCTGGCGTATAAGCGCACGGCGTGGCGTTCGTAACGGTTGGCAATATCCTTGACTTCGCGTGACACAAAACGCCCGCGTAAGGTCCAGCGTGCGGTATTGCGGGCCATGCCGATGCCGTTTTCCAGGGCGATCAGGCTGTCGTGGGCCCGGGAGAATATTTGCACCGCGTGTTGAGCTTTGGCAGCGTCTTGCCCTTCAAGCGCCTGCAGGCTTTTGCCAAAACCGGACGCGAGCTTTTCGAGCAGTTCCTTGGCTGAGCTGTCGATAATGCCTATAGGGTTGGGGGTGAGCAGTATCTGGCTGAAAATAAGGCCGACGCATGAGCCCACCACCACATCAAGCATGCGTACCACCCCCGCGCTTTCCGGGCCTACGGCCAGCATCAGCACCGCCGATACACCGGCCTGGATCGGCACCACGGCCCCCAGGCCATAGAGGGCTGCGATGGCGATGGCCGAGAAGGTAGCAAAGCCGATGCGCAACAACGGGTAGGCATCCGGCAGCCACAAGGCCGCTTCGCCGACGATGATCCCCGTGGCGACCCCCACCATCAGGCCAACGGCTTGCTTGCCGTGGCTGGGCAGGCCGGGAGCCAGGCACACCACCGCACTGATCGCGGCAAACACCGGATGAATATGACCAAAGAAATGCCGGGCAATAATCCACGCCAGTGCGGCGGCGATGGCTGAGGCGAGGGCGTCTCGCCAGCCCAGGGACCAGCGGGCCTTGATTTTTTCGACAAGGGGGTCGGTATAGCGACTGAGGAAGTTGGCGCGGGGAATCATTGAGGCTCCCGATCGTGAGGTGAGATGGCGTTAACCATAGACCCTAGTTGCGCCCGGGAGTGCGTCACAAACGCCAGGCCAAAAAAAACCGCGCCTGGGCGCGGTTTTTTATACGTGCGGTTTATTTACACGTTGAAGCGGAAGTGCAGGACGTCACCGTCTTTAACGATGTATTCCTTGCCTTCCAGACGCCATTTACCGGCTTCTTTCGCGCCGGCTTCGCCGTTGTACTTGATGAAATCGTCGTAGGCGATCACTTCAGCACGGATAAAGCCTTTTTCGAAGTCGGTGTGGATCACACCGGCGGCTTGTGGGGCGGTAGCGCCTACTTTGACAGTCCAGGCGCGAACTTCCTGAACGCCGGCAGTGAAGTAGGTTTGCAGGTTGAGCATTTCGTAACCGGCGCGGATCACGCGGTTCAGGCCTGGCTCTTCAAGGCCCAGGGCCTCGAGGAACATGTCCTTTTCTTCGCCGTCGTCGAGTTCGGCAATTTCAGCTTCGATCTTGTTGCAGACCGGCACCACCGTTGCGCCTTCTTCTTCGGCGATGGCCATAACCACGTCCAGGAACGGGTTGTTCTCGAAACCGTCTTCAGCCACGTTGGCGATGTACATCACCGGCTTGGTGGTCAGCAGGTGGAAGCCCTTGATGATGGCTTTTTCATCGGCGTCCATGTTCTTGATCAGGCTGCGTGCCGGCTTGCCCAGGGTGAAGTGGGCAATCAACTGCTCCAGCAGTGCCTTTTGGGCCACGGCTTCCTTGTCACCGCCCTTGGCGTTGCGCGCAACTTTCTGCAGTTGCTTTTCGCAGCTGTCGAGGTCGGCGAAGATCAGCTCAAGGTCGATGATTTCGATGTCGCGTTTCGGGTCAACGCTGTTGGAAACGTGAATCACGTTTTCGTCTTCAAAGCAGCGGACCACGTGAGCGATGGCATCGGTTTCACGGATGTTGGCCAAAAACTTGTTGCCCAGGCCTTCGCCTTTCGATGCGCCAGCCACCAGGCCTGCGATATCGACGAATTCCATGGTGGTCGGCAGGATGCGCTGCGGCTTTACGATGGCAGCCAGCGCGTCCAGACGTGGGTCGGGCATCGGCACGATACCGGTGTTCGGCTCGATCGTGCAGAAGGGGAAGTTCTCGGCCGCGATACCGGATTTGGTAAGGGCGTTGAACAGGGTGGACTTGCCGACGTTAGGCAGGCCGACGATGCCGCAGTTGAATCCCATGGTGTTTCCCCTCGGAAAAAGAGTCAGGCCTTCTGGCTGTGCAGGTTTTTCATCGCACGGTTCCATTCCCCGGCGAGGATATCCGGCAGCACGCCGAGGGCAAAATCGATGCTGGCATCCAGTTTTTCCTGTTCGGCGCGTGGCGCACGACCGAGGACAAAGTTGGACACCATGCTGGCGACGCCCGGGTGGCCAATGCCAAGCCGCAGACGGTAGAAATCTTTGTTGTTCCCCAGTTGCGCAATGATGTCGCGCAATCCGTTGTGACCTCCGTGGCCGCCGCCCAGCTTGAGCTTGGCAACGCCTGGCGGGAGATCGAGTTCGTCGTGGGCCACCAATATGGATTCCGGCGCAATGCGGTAGAAACCGGCAAGCGCCGCAACGGCCTGGCCGCTTCGGTTCATATAGGTGGTGGGAATCAACAGACGAACATCCTGACCCTGGTGGCTGAAACGCCCGGTCAGGCCAAAATATTTGCGATCAGCAACCAGGTTGACCCCGTTTGCCGCCGCGAGACGCTCAACAAAAAGGGCCCCTGCGTTATGCCGGGTCTGTTCGTATTCGGTGCCTGGATTTCCCAGGCCAACGATCAGTTTTATGGCGGTCACGACAAGGGCCCTTCTATGGAGTTGTGGATAACATCGCCGCTAACGGTTAGCGGCGAAAACGGACAAAAAAGCGGGTTTACATGAGTAAACTTCGCGATCTTGTCCGCTTTACTCGCTGCGTGTTAGCTCGCGATGTTTCTCAAGACTCCAACGACAGAGTAATGAATTACTCTGCTGCTTCTGGTGCAACACGTGGAGCGTGAACGTTGGCTACTGCCAGGTCGTTACCGTGTGCCAGAGCTACGAACTCAACGCCTTTAGGAGCGGTGATGTCCGACAGGTGAATGATCGAGCCAACTTCGGCGTTAGCCAGGTCAACTTCGATGAATTCAGGCAGGTCTTTTGGCAGGCAGGAAACTTCGATTTCCGCAACAACGTGGGAGATCTCGCCGCCTTTCTTGATCGGAGCCGCTTCACCAACGAAGTGAACCGGTACGATTGCAGTCAGTTTTTGACCAGCAACAACGCGTACGAAGTCAGCGTGCATCACGTGGCCTTTAGCCGGGTGACGTTGCAGAGCTTTGATGATCACGTTTTGCTTAACGCCGCCAACGGTCAGTTCGATAACGTGGCTGTAAGCAGCTTCGTTTTCGAGCAGTTTGGCAACTTCTTTAGCCAGCATGCTGATGGATTCAGGGGCTTTGTCGCCACCGTAAACTACAGCTGGAACCAGGCTTGCGAGACGACGCAGGCGGCGGCTCGCACCTTTCCCCAGGTCGGAACGCACTTCAGCATTCAGAGTAAAATCGTTCATGTTGTATCTCCAAAATAACCACATCCGCCCTGACGTTTGCGACCAGCGCCATGGACGGTATGGGCAAAAAAGCCCCGCCCCAACGGATTGCTGGGGCGGGGCGCTTTTCGTCAGCAGAAGTCCTGAAAGGGCAGGGCCCTTAGCGGAACATCGCGCTGATCGATTCTTCGTTGCTGATGCGGCGAACCGCTTCAGCCACAACCGGTGCGATATCCAGTTGACGGATACGCGAACAGGCTTGTGCGGCAGCGGACAGCGGGATGGTGTTAGTCACCACCAGCTCATCCAGCATGGAATTTTCGATATTCTCAATTGCCCGACCCGACAGCACAGGGTGTGTGCAGTAGGCGAACACTTTGGAAGCGCCATGCTCTTTCAAGGCTTTAGCTGCGTGGCACAGGGTGCCGGCAGTATCGACCATGTCATCAACCAGAATACAGGTACGCCCTTCGACATCACCGATGATATGCATCACTTCCGAGTGATTGGCTTTCTCACGGCGTTTGTCGATGATACCCAGATCGACGCCCAAGGACTTGGCAACAGCACGTGCACGCACGACGCCACCGATATCCGGGGACACAATCATAAGGTTCTCAAAGCGCTGATCTTCGATGTCATCCACCAAAACTGGGGAGCCATAGATGTTATCTACAGGAATATCGAAGAAACCCTGGATTTGGTCAGCATGCAAATCAACCGTGAGAACACGATCGATGCCGACTACGGTAAGCATGTCAGCAACAACTTTTGCGCTGATAGCCACACGTGCGGAACGCGGACGGCGATCCTGACGGGCATAACCAAAGTAAGGAATAACAGCAGTAATACGAGTCGCTGAGGAGCGGCGGAAGGCATCAGCCATCACGACGAGTTCCATCAGGTTATCGTTGGTCGGAGCACAAGTCGGCTGTATGATGAAAACGTCTTTACCGCGGACATTTTCATTAATCTCAGCGGTAATTTCGCCGTCGGAAAACTTGCCGACAGAGATGTCACCGAGTGGGATATGCAGCTGACGTACGACACGCCGAGCCAGATCGGGGTTAGCGTTCCCCGTAAAGACCATCATCTTGGACACGCGCAGTACCTGAAGGCTGAGGGTAACCTGGATGAGTATAAGAAATGGCAGGGGCGGCTGGATTCGAACCAACGCATGGCAGGATCAAAACCTGCTGCCTTACCGCTTGGCGACGCCCCTGTATCTGTTGCTACGAGTACCGTGTACCCGTTTCCTTTTACAAATTTTGCAGCTTGCGATGCAATATCGAGACGTTGCTTCCTTTTGCTACAAACCCTGTAAGGGTCTCTGTAAGAAGGTGCAGCACTTTATCAGCATCTGCTTCGTTTGGGAAGGCCCCAAATATACAACTTCCAGTTCCAGTTAATTTTGCTTCGGTATATTTACCTAACAAATTCAAAGCGTTACGTACTTCTGGATAACGCTCCTTCACTACTGCTTCGCAGTCGTTTCGGCTGTTTCCCTTGGGAACGGGGCGCACTTTAATGGGCAAAGAGTCGCGTGTCAACAAAGGATCTGAAAATATTTCTGCAGTACTTACAGATACTTGCGGGACAAGCACGACATACCAGGGTTCTTCTGGCTCTGCAGGTGTGAGAATTTCCCCGACACCCTCAGCAAATGCGGCGTGCCCGCGGACAAAAACCGGCACGTCCGCTCCCAGGCTCAGGCCCAGTGCTGCCAGCCGGTCTTCATCCCAGGCCAGCTGCCAAAGATGGTTGAGTGCCAGCAGGGTGGTCGCGGCATTGGAGCTGCCGCCACCGATGCCGCCGCCCATTGGCAGGATTTTCTTGATCCAGATATCGATGCCCAGGGTGCAAGCGGATTGCGCCTGGAGTTTTTTTGCCGCCTTGACGATCAGGTTGTCGTCGTGGGCAACGCCGGGGAAGTCGGTGTGCAGGCAAATAATCCCGTCGTCACGCACGGCAAAGGTCATTTCATCGCCGTAGTCGAGAAATTGAAACAGCGTTTGCAGTTCGTGATAGCCATCTGCACGACGGCCCAGGATGTGCAGCATCAAGTTCAGCTTTGCCGGTGAGGGCAAAACCAGCGTGTTTCGATCCAGACGGTCTTGCATCTTATTGACCCAACAAACGAGGTTGCCAATCTTTAACGACGAGCGTGACGTCCAGATCCGGGCCGTGCAGTTTGACCCGCTCCGGCAGCCAGAAGCCGTTTTGCTCGACATAGCTCAAATATTCGATTTTCCAGCCGTCCTGTTCCAGGTTGGCCAGGCGACTATCGCCATTGAGTGTCACCCGGCTTTTGCTGCCGGGGGCAGGCAAGCCGCGCACCCACCAGACCAGATGTGACACCGGCAGGCTCCAGCCCAATTGTTCACCCAGCAACTCCTCGGGAGTCGGCGCTTCATAGCGGCCCTGATTGGCCACTTCCAGAAGCACGCTGCCCGGACGCCCGGTCAGGCGGGCGGCACCCCGGCCCAGTGGCCCGGAAAGACGAATATCGTAGTAGTCCTGGCGCTGCAGCCAGAACAGCGTGGCGCTGCCTGAGTCTTTAGGGGCGCGAATGCCGACTTTGCCGTTGATTTGCCAGCCGTCGAGCCGGGTCAATTGCTGTTTGTGTGCCGACCACAGGGCAGGGCTGCCGTGGCCTTCTACGGATTCGCGGGCGCCGAAGCCCGCGCAACCGGCGAGCACGGCAACCAGGCTGAAAACGACGAGATGGCGCAAGTGACGATAAAACATGAGTTAAAGAGTCTCTGATCCGGTCAGGCGCAAAATGGTTTTGCGCAGAATAGGGCTGTCAGGATTTTCTTTGAGAAAAGTGCCCCAGATTTTTTTCGCTTCACGCTGTTTACCGTTTGCCCACAGCACTTCACCCAGGTGGGCGGCGACTTCCTGGTCCGGGAAGCGTTCCAGCGCCTGGCGCAGCAAGCGTTCGGCCTCATCCAGATTGCCCAGGCGGAAATTCACCCAGCCCAGGCTGTCGAGCACTGCCGGGTCATCCGGGCTCAAGTCGTAGGCTTGCTGGATCAGGGCCTTGGCTTCGGCGTAGCGGGTGGTTCGATCCGAAAGCGTGTAGCCCAGCGCGTTCAATGCCATCGCATTGTCAGGCTCGCGCTGGATGATGGTGCGCAAATCTCGCTCCATCTGCTCAAGATCGTTGCGTTTCTCGGCCAGCATGGCGCGTGAATACAGCAGGTTGAGATCGTCCGGGTATTGCTTGAGAGCTTGTTGCAGCGTGTTCCAGGCGCGATCGCTCTGGTTGTTCGCTGCCAGGGTCTCGGCTTCGATCAAGTACAGCTGAATGGCGTAGTCGGGTTGTGCGTCGCGTGCCAAGGCCAGTTTTTTCGATGCCTCACCACCGCGACCATGACTGATCAGGATGTCCGCCTGGCGCAGTTGTGCGGGCAGGTATTCGTTGCCCGGGCCTACCAGCGCGTACTCGGCCAGTGCGCCCTCGGGATCATTGCGTTCTTCGGCGATGCGGCCCAGGTTCAAATGCGCCGAGTCGACATGGCTGTCGCGCTCGATCAACTCTTGCAGATAACCTTCGGCTTCGTCCCAGGACTTGCCTTCCAGGCAGACCAGTGCCAGCGAGAATCGCAGCTCATCGTCTTCGGGGTACTGCTCCACGAGGCTGGCAAATTGCACTTTTGCCTCGGCCATGCGGTTCTGCTCGACCAGGGTGCGCGCATAGGTCAGGCCCAGGCGTTTGTCGTCGGGGTACTGGCTGACGCTTTTTTTCAGCAGCGGCAACGCTTCATCACCACGGTTGAGGCTTTGCAGCAAGCGTGCGCGCAGCAGAATCGGAGCGACCTCACCGTCTTGCGGCGGGTTTTTCTCCAGCAGTTTCAGCGCGCCCTGGGCATCACCGTCCTGTTGCATCAACAAGGCCTTGCCGAAAATCAGCTGGCCGTTGTCCGGGTGCCTGACCAGCAGGCTGTCAAAGCTCTTTTGCAGGCCTGCGCGGGTCTCGGCATCGGTTTCTATGGCCGCCAGGGCCAGGAAATCGAAGTGAGAGTCACCCTTGGCCTGCAGGACTTTCTCCATGTACACCAGGGACTCGTCATAGCGGCCGTTACGCGCCAACTGAATGGCTGCAGCACGTTGTGCCTCGATATCCTGCGGGGCGTTCTTGACCCAGATCAGCGAGGTGTCCAGTGCCGCCTGGTCGGCGCCCAGGTACTCGGCGATACGAAACGCCCGCTCGGAGATGCCAGGGTCCTGGGTATTGATCGCCTGCGTCACATAGTTATCGAGGGCGATATCCAGGCGATTGCGTTGGCCGGCCAGCTCGGCGCTCAGCAGGCTGTACAGCGTTTCTTCGCTGAACGAGCTGTAGACCGTGGGTTTTTCCGGGGCGGAGGAAACGTCTTCAGTCGCGGATGAATCATCCGGGGACGTGGGGGCCAAGGCCTGGCAGCCACTGAGAAGGACGAGAGCGAGGAGCAACGCGGAGGATCTATTCATATAAGAGATGGGCGACTTACCTGCGGTCTGGGCATCATGACACATGCAATGGTGCAAACCATAACAGGTGCGACTATCGATATCCGGGGCTGATGATGGGTTCAACAGACGTTAACTATAGAGACAATAGTCAGCAATGGTTGTTCTGAATCTGGCGAAGTAGGACAATTGTCGGCTTCTCGTCATCATCAGCGATCTTGAATGGCCTTCCTCGCACTCGGTATTAACCACAAGACTGCTTCAGTAGACGTCCGCGAGCGCGTGGCTTTTACTCCAGAGCAGTTGGTTGAGGCCTTGCAGCAGCTCTGCCGCCTAACCGACAGTCGCGAAGCTGCGATCCTCTCCACCTGCAATCGCAGTGAGCTCTATATAGAGCAGGACCACCTTTCGGCAGACAGCGTGCTGAAATGGCTGGCGGACTACCACGACCTGAGCCTCGATGAGTTGCGTGCCTGCGCTTATGTCCATGAAGACGATGCTGCCGTTCGTCACATGATGCGCGTGGCCTCGGGGCTGGACTCGCTGGTGCTGGGCGAGCCGCAAATTCTCGGCCAGATGAAATCGGCCTACGCCGTCGCGCGTGAAGCGGGAACGGTCGGGCCGTTGTTGGGGCGCTTGTTCCAGGCCACCTTCAACTCGGCCAAGCAGGTACGCACCGACACTGCCATCGGCGAAAACCCGGTGTCTGTCGCTTTTGCGGCCGTGAGTTTGGCCAAGCAGATCTTCAGCGACCTGCAGCGCAGCCAGGCCTTGCTGATCGGCGCGGGCGAGACCATTACCCTGGTCGCCCGCCACCTGCATGACCTGGGAGTAAAGCGTATCGTGGTGGCCAACCGTACCCTGGAGCGTGCCAGCACGCTGGCTGAGCAGTTTGGTGCCCACGCGGTGTTGCTGTCGGATATTCCCCAGGAACTGGTACACAGCGATATCGTGATCAGTTCCACGGCCAGCCAGTTGCCGATTCTGGGCAAGGGTGCGGTCGAAAGCGCCCTGAAGCTGCGCAAGCACAAGCCGATCTTTATGGTCGATATTGCCGTTCCCCGCGATATCGAGCCTGAAGTCGGCGAGTTGGACGACGTTTACCTCTATACCGTCGACGATTTGCACGAAGTGGTCGCCGAAAACCTCAAGAGCCGTCAGGGCGCGGCCCAGGCAGCAGAAGAGCTGGTCAGCATTGGCGCTGACGATTTCATGGTGCGCCTGCGTGAACTGGCGGCGGTGGATGTGCTCAAGGCCTACCGCCAGCAAAGCGAACGCCTGCGCGACGAAGAGCTGCAGAAGGCCCAGCGCATGCTGGCCAACGGCAGCAATCCGGAAGAGGTGCTGGTACAACTGGCGCGGGGCCTGACCAACAAACTGCTGCACGCCCCCAGCGTACAGCTGAAAAAACTTTCCGCCGAAGGCCGCCTCGATGCGCTGGCCATGGCCCAAGAACTTTTTGCCCTCGGTGAGGGCTCATCGCATAGCTCTGCGGATAAAAAATAGTAATGAAAGCGTCACTGCTTAATAAACTGGACATCCTCCAGGACCGTTTTGAAGAACTGACCGCATTGCTTGGCGATGGCGAAGTCATTTCCGATCAAACTAAATTCCGCGCCTATTCCAAGGAATACTCGGAAGTTGAGCCCATTGTTGCCGCTTACGGGCAGTGGCTCAAAGTGCAGGCCGACCTTGAAGGCGCCCAGGCGTTGCTCAAGGACAACGACCCGGACATGCGTGAAATGGCGGTCGAAGAGGTTCGTGAAGCCAAAGAGCGATTGATCGAACTGGAAAAAGACCTGCAACGCATGCTGCTGCCCAAGGACCCGAATGACGGGCGCAACGTGTTCCTGGAAATTCGCGCCGGTACCGGTGGCGATGAAGCGGCGATTTTTGCCGGCGACCTGTTTCGCATGTATTCGCGCTACGCCGAGCGGCGCGGCTGGCGGGTTGAAATCCTCTCCGAAAGCATCGGTGAGCATGGCGGCTATAAAGAAGTCATTGCCCGTGTCGAAGGCGAGAATGTCTACGCCAAGCTGAAGTTCGAGTCCGGTGTACACCGCGTGCAGCGTGTACCGGCGACCGAATCCCAGGGGCGTATCCATACTTCGGCCTGTACCGTGGCGGTGTTGCCAGAGCCCGATGAGCAGGAAGCCATCGAGATCAACCCGGCGGATTTGCGTGTGGATACCTACCGTTCCTCCGGGGCCGGTGGTCAGCACGTCAACAAGACCGACTCGGCGATCCGTATCACGCACTTGCCTTCGGGCATTGTGGTGGAGTGTCAGGAAGAGCGTTCCCAGCATAAAAACCGGGCGCGGGCGATGTCCTGGCTGTCGGCCAAGTTGAATGACCAGCAAACCAGCGCTGCGGCCAATGCCATTGCCAGCGAGCGCAAGTCGCTGGTGGGCTCGGGGGATCGTTCCGAGCGCATCCGCACTTACAATTTCGCGCAGGGGCGAGTGACCGACCATCGTGTCAACCTGACCCTGTATTCCCTTGATGACGTACTGGCTGGCGGCGTTGACGCCGTTATCGAGCCATTATTGGCGGAGTTTCAGGCTGATCAACTGACAGCCCTGGGTGAATAAATGACTATTATTGCCAGCTTGTTGCGTGCTGCTGAACTGCCTGATTCGCCTACGGCCCGTCTTGATGCGGAGCTGCTGCTGGCCGCTGCCCTGGGCAAGTCGCGCAGCTATCTGCACACATGGCCCGAAAAAATTGTCAGCAGCGAAGCGGCATTGACCTTCGCTGAATACCTGCTGCGCCGCCGTGCCGGTGAGCCGGTGGCCTACATCCTGGGCCAGCAGGGTTTTTGGAACCTCGACCTGGAAGTGGCACCGCATACGCTGATCCCGCGCCCGGACACCGAACTGCTGGTCGAAACCGCGCTGGCCCTGCTGCCCGCAAGCCCGGCCAGGGTGCTGGACCTGGGCACAGGCAGCGGCGCCATTGCCCTGGCAATGGCCAGCGAGCGCCCCGCCTGGCACGTCACTGCGGTCGACCGGGTACTGGAGGCCGTCGCGCTGGCCGAGCGCAATCGCCAGCGTTTGCAGCTCGACAACGTCAATGTGTTTACCAGCCACTGGTTCAGCGCACTGGCCGATCAGCGCTTTGATCTGATCATCAGCAACCCGCCATATATTGCTGCCGGTGATGTACACCTGGCTGAAGGCGATGTGCGCTTCGAGCCCGAGAGCGCCCTGGTCGCCGGTGCCGACGGCCTGGACGATATCCGTGAAATCATCACCGCCTCGGTACAGCACCTCAATGCTGGCGGCTGGTTGATGCTGGAACATGGTTACGATCAGGCAGCGTCCGTGCGCCAACTGTTGCAGGACGCCGGTTTTGCAGCGGTTGAAAGCCGCAAGGACCTGGGCGGCCACGAACGCATCACGTTGGGTCGCCTGCCGTGCTGACCGACGAGGAGCTGTTGCGCTATAGCCGACAGATCCTGTTGCAGCAGGTCGATATCGACGGCCAGTTGAAGCTGAAAAACAGTCGTGTGCTGATTGTCGGCCTGGGCGGGCTTGGCTCGCCTGTCGCGCTGTACCTGGCTGCTGCCGGTGTCGGCGAACTGCACCTGGCCGACTTTGACAGCGTTGACCTGACCAACCTGCAGCGCCAGATCATTCATGACAGCGCCACTGTTGGCGAGAGTAAGGTCGATTCGGCCTCGCACCGGTTGCGCCTGATCAACCCGCATATCACGCTGGTCGCCCACCGCTCGGCACTGGATGCCGACTCGCTGGCCGACGTCGTTGGCGCAGTGGATCTGGTGCTCGATTGCTCAGACAACTTTGCCACCCGTGAAGCGGTGAACAGGGCCTGTGTTGCGACGCGCAAGCCACTGGTCAGCGGTGCGGCGATCCGCCTTGAAGGGCAGTTGTCGGTGTTTGATTCGCGTCAGAGCGCCAGCCCCTGCTACCACTGCTTGTACGGGCATGGCAGCGAAGAGGAACTGACCTGCAGCGAAGCCGGCGTGATTGGCCCCTTGGTGGGGGTGATCGGCAGCTTGCAAGCTCTTGAAGCGCTCAAGGTCCTGGCCGGTTTTGGCGAGCCGCTGGTGGGCCGGTTGTTGTTGGTTGATGCATTGAGCACGCGCTTTCGCGAGCTGCGGGTCAAGCGTGACCCGGCGTGCAGCGTGTGTGGTACAGGCCATGCGTGAAGCGCCGGTTGGCGTTTTCGACTCCGGGGTCGGTGGCCTGTCGGTGCTCAAGGAAATCCACGCCCTGTTGCCCAACGAATCGCTGCTCTATGTGGCGGATTGCGGGCACATCCCCTATGGCGAAAAAAGCCCCGAGTTTATTCGCCAGCGCTGCGCGGTAATGGCTGATTTTTTCCAGCGCCAGGGCGCCAAGGCGCTGGTACTGGCCTGTAATACGGCCACGGTGGCAGCCGTGGCGGATTTGCGGCAGCGTTACCCGCAATGGCCCCTCGTTGGCATGGAGCCTGCGGTCAAGCCTGCGGCTGCGGCCACTCGCAGCGGTACAGTGGGCGTACTTGCCACCACCGGGACGTTGCAAAGCGCCAAATTTGCCGCTTTGCTTGACCGTTTCGCCAGCGATATCCGGGTGATCACCCAACCCTGTCCGGGGCTGGTGGAACTGATCGAAACCGGTGACCTGCATAGCGATGCCCTGCGCGCCTTGCTGCGCGGTTATGTTGAGCCATTGCTGGTCGCTGGCTGCGACACCATTATTCTGGGTTGCACCCATTACCCTTTTCTCAAGCCTCTGCTGGCGCAGATGCTCCCGCCATCGATCACCCTGATCGATACCGGCGCCGCCGTGGCGCGCCAACTCCAGCGTCTGCTCGCTGAACAAAACCTGCTGGCCGCCGGGCCGCCTCGCGAAACACAGTTCTGGACCAGTGCTTCACCTGAACACATGGGAAATATCCTGCCAGTGTTGTGGAATAAATCTGGCGTTGTGCGAAGCTTCGGTCTGTAAAAAAATAGAACTAATGCTTCATGACACCTGCCTGATGAAGCGCATAACAACTGACATGTGCATATGAAAATAGGATTTTTCTTATGAAGCGACTGTTTTGTCTGGCTGCGCTTGCAGCCGCTGCACTGGGGCCAAGTCTTGCTGCACAGGCTGCCGGGCTTGAATTTGCGGTGGGGCACACCAGCGAATCGACCATGACCTATCGTCTGGGGTTGAAGTCTGACTGGGACAAAAGCTGGCTGCAAAGTGATGTGGGGCGTCTGACTGGATATTGGGATGGGGCTTACACCTACTGGGAAGGTGACAAGTCATCCGCGAGCAACAGCCTGTCGTTCTCGCCCGTGCTGGTGTACGAATTTGCCGGAGAAAGCGTAAAGCCTTATCTCGAAGCCGGGATCGGGGTGGCGTTGTTCTCCCATACCGAAGTTGAAGGCAACCGGCTGGGCAGTGCTTTCCAGTTTGAAGACCGGCTGGGGTTTGGGCTGCGTTTTGCGGGGGGGCATGAAGTCGGGATACGTGCGACCCATTACTCCAATGCCGGGATCTCCAGCAACAATGACGGCGTAGAAAGCTATGCGCTGCATTACACAATGCCGCTGTAGAACCGCACACAGTGGAAGCAGAATCACCGCATAGTGCCTGACAGACCACGCCGTATGCATCGCAGGCAAGCCAGCTCCCACCGGTCATGGGGTGCTCCGCTATTTGGGGGCATCACTGTGGGAGCGGGCTTGCTCGCGATGGCATCAGCGCGAAATACCTGACAGACCGTGCCGTATGCATCGCAGGCAAGCCAGCTCCCACTGATCATGGGGTGCTTCCGCTATTTGGGGGCATCACTGTGGGAGCGGGCTTGCTCGCGATGGTATCAGCGCGAAACACCTGACAGACCGCGCCGCTTGCATCGCAGGCAAGCCAGCTCCCACCGGTCATGGGGTGCTCCGCTATTTGGGGGCATCACTGTGGGAGCGGGCTTGCTCGCGATGGTATCAGCGCGAAACACCTGACAGACCGCGCCGCTTGCATCGCAGGCAAGCCAGCTCCCACCGGTCATGGGGTGCTCCGCTATTTGGGGGCATCACTGTGGGAGCGGGCTTGCTCGCGATGGCATCGGCGTGAAATACCTGACAGACCGCGTCGAATGCATCGCAGGCAAGCCAGCTCCTACAGGTCATGGGGTGCTTCCGCTATTTGGGGGCATCACTGTGGGAGCGGGCTTGCTCGCGATGGTATCAGCGCGAAATACCTGACACACCGCGCCGTAAGCATCGCAGGCAAGCCAGCTCCCACCGGTCATGGGGTGCTTCCGCTATTTGGGGGCATCACTGTGGGAGCGGGCTTGCTCGCGATGGTATCAGCGCGAAACACCTGACAGACCGCGCCGTAAGCATCGCAGGCAAGCCAGCTCCCACCGGTCATGGGGTGCTTCCGCTATTTGGGGGCATCACTGTGGGAGCGGGCTTGCTCGCGATGGTATCAGCGCGAAACACCTGACAGACCGCGCCGTAAGCATCGCAGGCAAGCCAGCTCCTACCGGTCATGGGGTGCTTCCGCTATTTGGGGGCATCACTGTGGGAGCGGGCTTGCTCGCGATGGCATCAGCGCGAAATACCTGACAGACCGCGCCGTAAGCATCGCAGGCAAGCCAGCTCCCACCGGTCATGGGGTGCTTCCGCTATTTGGGGGCATCACTGTGGGAGCGGGCTTGCTCGCGATGGCATCGGCGTGAAATACCTGACAGACCGCGCCGTAAGCATCGCAGGCAAGCCAGCTCCCACAAGGCGTTCAGTGTTTAGCGGTACGCCGTCGAAATCCCCTGGCGTTCATTGAGGCATTCGACTTCGCCCATTTCAAACTCGCGACAGATCAGTGGGCGCTTCTCATAGATGGTGCACATCATGGTGTTACGGTCCAGGGCCGCGCACCAGCCATCATCCAGGCGCAACATCACTTCGCCGCCCCAGTCATCCTCTGCAATAAAGCGCTCGGGCACGCCGGTGTCGGTGATCAGCATCACTTCCAGTTGGCAGCAGCATGCCGCGCACGTCGAACAAGTGACGGCGGGTTCGGTAATTTCGGTCAGGGGGATGTTGGTCATAGGCGCGCAGTGTAAGGCAGTGCCGCCGTCAGGTGTGAATGTGCTGATGAACGCAGGTTTTTTGTAGTCGCTGCCGCAGGCTGCGATGGAGCGCGTAGCGGACCCGGTCATTTGAAGCCCCTGCGGGCCTTATCGCAGCCTTCGGCAGCGACTACAGGTGATTAGCAATGCAAACAACCCCGCCCACAACAGGCTCAACCCGGCCAGCGTCGGCCACAGGCCCAGAGGGAATTGCACCGCCCCCAGACGTTGCCCGGCGTAATACGACAGCGGCCCACCGATGGCGCCCAGCAAAACAGAACGCCACCAGGGCTTGGCGGTCCACGCCAGGCAATGGTTCAGGGTGATGGCCAGTAGGGCCCACAACAGCATCAGCCAGTACGGAATCAACACCCCGGGCTGCGCGAAGGCGAAAACCCCGGCATTGAGCAGCAGGCTGTCCACCGCCGTGCCAAGCAAACAGACCACAACCACTAACCGCACTTCTGCCAACGAACGACTGATAAACAGCAGATGCACCAGCAGGGCGCCCGCGGCCAGCAGCAACCACAGGCTATTGCCGCCCAACACACAGGCAAACCAGCCGAGCTGGAACAGCCCGGCATTGGCCAGGTTTTTAAGCATTGAACCGACCCAGCAATGGCGCGGGCATGGCCGCCGGTTTGGCCAGCAACAGTTGTGCAGTGCCGATGCTGCGCTCAAGAAAGCCACCTTCGCAGTAGCACAGGTAAAACTCCCACAGGCGCAGAAAGTAGTCGTCGTAGCCCAATTCCGTTAAACGGCCGTGTGCCCGGCGAAAGTTCTCATGCCACAAACGCAGGGTTTTGGCGTAGTGCAGGCCAAAATCCTCCATGTGCATCAGGTTCATATCGGTGTCCTTGCCAACGATTTCGAGCATTTTCTGTACGCTGGGCAATGCGCCACCGGGGAAAATATAACGCTGGATAAAGTCCACGCTGCTTTTTGCTTGCTCGTAACGCTGCTCGCGAATGGTGATGGCTTGCAGCAGCATCAGCCCGTGGGGCTTGAGCAACTGGGAGCATTGCTTGAAATAGCTGGGCAAGAAATGATGGCCGACGGCTTCGATCATCTCGATAGACACCAGCTTGTCGTATTGCCCGGTCAGGTCGCGGTAATCCTCCAGCAGTAACGTTACTTGCTCTTGTAAGCCCAGCGCCTCGATGCGGGCTTGGGTGTAGTCGAACTGTTCTTTGGACAATGTAGTTGTCGTCACCTTGCAACCGTAATGTTGCGCCGCATACAGCGCCATGCTGCCCCAGCCGGTACCGATTTCCAGCAAATGGTCTGTGGGCTTGAGGTCGAGCTTCTGGCAGATGCGCTGCAGCTTGTTGAGCTGGGCTTGTTCGAGGGTGTCATCAGCCGTTAAAAACTGCGCGGCGGAATACATCATGGTCGGGTCGAGGAATTGCTCGAACATGTCATTGCCCAGGTCGTAATGCGCAGCAATGTTTTTTTGCGAACCCTTGCGGGTGTTGCGATTGATCCAGTGCAAGCCGCGTATCAACGGGCGACCCAGGCGGGCCAGGCCACCTTCCATTGCATCGAGTACGTCCATGTTGCTGACCAGCACGCGGATCACTTTGGTGAGGTCGGGCGAGCTCCAGTAACCATGAATAAAGGCTTCGCCGGCACCAATCGAGCCGTTGCTGGCGATCATGCCCCACACACTTGCGTCGTGAATCTGTACCTCGCCGACCAGGCCCGCGCCGCTGTCACCGAACACCAGGCGTTCACCGTTTTCGATGACCACCAGATGCCCGCTTTTCAATTGACTGAGTTGGCGCAGCACCCCGCGTCGCAGTAGTGCGCTGGTCAGGTTATGGGTAGTCGACAGTGAGGTTTTGCTCACCAGGCTAGGGCTCTTCATGGCGTTGATCCTTGGGTTGCAGGGCGGCAATGCGAAAGGCGCCGTCGGCGGCCTGGTGGGAAAAAATCGGGGTGCGCTTGAGAAACAGACGCAAGGCTTGCCAGTAGATGGCCAGACAAGTTTTGGCGGTCATCCACGGAAACTGCCGCAAGTAGCGATGCAGGCCTGGGCGGTCCAGCACTGTGCGCTGCAGGTTGAGGGTGGCGTCGAACAGTTTGAGGTCGCCCTGCCAGTCCGCCATATGCACCCCGAGCCGGGCCTGGGGCGGGCTGAAACTCATGCGATATTCCAGGTCCCGTGGCAGAAATGGCGACACATGGAAGGCCTTGGCCACCGCAACGTGGGCGAAACCGTCTCCCTTGGCGGGGAGCACATAGTGATAACGTTCGCGCCAAGGCGTATTGGTGACTTCGCACAGGACGGCGGCCAGTTTTCCGTCAGCTTCGTAGCAATAGAAGAAACTCACCGGGTTGAAGGACAGCCCCCAACTGCGGGCTTGTGTCAGCAAGCAGATCGGGCCTTGGGGCGTATGGCCCAAGGCGTTGGCAACTTGCTGGCGTACCGCATCAATCAGGCGCATGCCGGTTGCGGTGAAGGTCTTCAGGTAATCGGTTTCACGAAACGAGAAGGGCGCAAAGCGGCTTTTTCCTGCCAGCGGTGAAAGCCCCAGTACAGCGTCTTGCTCATCCAGATCCAGATATAACAGGCCGATCTGATAGCGAAAGGCATGGGGCTTTGGGGCAAAGCGTCGATGGCCGATCCAGCCGCTGTACAGGGCGCTGTTCATAATGGCTGGCCAAAGGCCTGGGCCACGCGCAAGGCGCTGACCACGCCGTCTTCATGAAAACCGTTGGCCCAATAGGCGCCACAAAAATAGCTGTGCTGCGCGCCCAGCAGTTCTTGCCAGCGCGCTTGTGCGGCAATGGCGGCCAAGCTGTATTGCGGGTGGGCATAGGTATAGCTGGCCAGCACCTTGAGTGGATCAATGGCTGCGGTTTGGTTGAGGCTGACGCAGAATGTGGTCTCGCTCTGAATCCCTTGCAGGATGTTCATATCGTAGGTCACAGCCGCCCGTTTTTGCCCTTCGCCACCGAGGCGATAATTCCAGCTGGCCCAGGCCAGTTTTCGGTCGGGCAGCAAGCGGGTATCGGTATGCAGCACCACATCATTGTCGGCGTAGGGCATGGCCCCCAGGATCTGTTGTTCTGCGGCTGTAGGTTTTGCCAGCAACCTGAGGGCCTGGTCGCTGTGGCAGGCAAAGATCACCTTGTCGAAGGATTCAGTGCCGCCCACGCTATGCACCAGAACGCCTTCGGCATTGCGCGCGACCTGGATCACCGGGCAGTTGAGACGAATCCTGTCGGCAAAACCTGCGCTCAAGGGTTTGATGTAAGCACTGGAGCCACCCTCAATCACACGCCATTGCGGGCGATTGCTGACGCTGAGCAAGCCGTGGTTCTTGAAAAAACGGACAAAGAATTGCAGCGGGAAAGCGAGCATGTCGGCCAGGGACATGGACCAGATCGCCGCCCCCATCGGCACAATGTAGTGCTCGATAAAGCGCGAGCCATAGCCGCGTTGCTGCAGGTAGTCGCCCAGCCGGGTATCGCTGGCAATGCGCTGTTCGTCCAGGTCGCGGATGGCTTCGCGATTGAAGCGCAGGATATCGCGCAACATGCCCCAGAACTTCGGCGACAACAGGTTGCTGCGCTGGGCAAACAGGCTGTTGAGGGTGTTGCCGTTGTATTCGAGGTTGCTGTCGGTGTCGTGGACGGAAAAGCTCATTTCAGTGGCTTTGGAGCGCACCCCCAATTGATCCATCAGCTTGATGAAGTTGGGGTAAGTCCAGTCGTTGAATACGATAAAGCCGGTGTCCACGGCATAAGCCTGGCCTTTGACGCTTACATTGACGGTATGGGTATGGCCGCCGACCCAGTCGCTGGCCTCGAACACGCTGATATCGTGTTCTTTATGCAGCAAGTAGCCGCAGGTCAGCCCTGAAATCCCGCTGCCAATGATCGCGATTTTCATGATGGCTTACCGTCGGATGTGCGCGCCAGACGCTTGCCGAGCGCCACTTGCAGACGTTTTGGCAGGTTGGCCAGCAGCCGCAGGATGGCAATGAATGGTGTGGGAAAGGCGATTTCCAGCGGGCGTTTTTCCAGTCGCTGGCAAATATGCTGCGCCGCTTTTTGCGCTGGCCAGCGCATGGGCATCGGGAAGTCGTTGTGTTCGGTCAAGGGCGTGTCAACAAACCCCGGGCTGACGAGGGTCACGTCAATGTTCTCCTGGGCCAGATCGATACGCAGCGATTCAAGCAAGTAGCGCAGGCCCGCTTTCGATGCTCCATAAGCCCCGGCCCGGGGCAGTGGCCAATAGGTGACCGAACTGACCACACCCACCAGATGCGGCTGTGAACCTGCGCGCAATAGTGGCAGTGCGCTCTCAAGGCAATAGCTGCTGGCCAGCAGATTGGTGCGCACCACGCGTTCGACCAGTGCCGCGTCGAACTGGCGGGCGTCGACATACTCACAGGTGCCGGCATTGAGGATTACCGTATCCAGCGCGCCCCAGGCCTGGGCGATGCGTTTGCCAATCTCGCGAACCTGTAGGCTGTCGGTCAGGTCGCCGGGCACCAGCAAGACTTGTCCGGGGTAACGTTCGGACAAGGCTTTCAACGGCTCCAGGGTGCGGGCAGTCAAGGCCAGCCGGGCGCCGCCGCTGAGCAATACCTCGGCCATCTGCGCGCCAATGCCGCTGCTGGCGCCCGTAAGCCAGATCCGCCGCCGATCAACCATGGCTGGCCTCCAGCATTTGCCGTGACGGCAGGTTTTTGAATGCACTCAAGGCCCGGTCGCGGCTTTGGCTCAGGTTGACGATAGGCGCCGGGTAATTGGCCACGCCAAACAGACCACCCAGCGAGGCAGGGTTGTGGACCTGTTTTTTGTTCAGGTCGGTCAGCTCGGGTAACCAGTGCTTGATGAATTTGCCCTCGGGATCGAAGCGCTCTGACTGGGTGACCGGGTTGAAAATACGGAAATACGGCACGGAATCGGTACCCGTCGATGAGCTCCACTGCCAGCCGCCGTTGTTGGCGGCCAGATCGCCGTCGATCAGGTGCTGCATAAAGAAGCGTTCGCCTTCGCGCCAGTCGATCAACAGGTTCTTGGTCAGGAACATCGCCACCACCATGCGCAGGCGATTGTGCATCCAGCCGGTTTCCAGCAGTTGCCTGATGGCCGCGTCAATAATCGGGAAGCCGGTGCGCCCCTGTTTCCAGGCGCTCAGTTCATCCGGCGCGTTGCGCCAAGGCAGGTATTCGGTTTCCGGGCGAAAGGCGCGATGACGCGAGACCCGTGGGTAGCCCACCAGGATATGTTTATAAAACTCGCGCCACAGCAGCTCGGTGATCCAGGTAAACACCCCCGGGCTGCCGCTTTCAAACTCGCCGTTGTTGCTGTTCAATGCTGCGTGCAGGCACTGGCGGGGGGAGAGCACGCCTGCTGCAAGGTAGGGCGAAAGCTGGCTGGTGCCGGGTTTGGCGGGCAGGTCGCGTTCGTCCTGGTAATAGTGGATTTGCTCGTCGGCAAACTGCGCCAGGCGCTGATGAGCCTGATCTTCGCCTGCCGGCCACAGTGCTCGCAGTGATTCACTGGGCACTGCGAAACCGCTGACAGACTCGGGTATGGCGTCGCTCTCAATATTCAGCAAAGACTGCTTGTCAGGCTTGGCAACCTGCTTGGGCAAGGCCATATGCAGGCGGTTATAGCAGATCCGGCGAAACTGGCTGAAGACCTGGAAGTACGAACCCGACTGCGTGAGGATGCTGCCCGGCTGGAACAGCAACTGGTCGAGGTAGCTGTGAAACTCGATGCCCTGGGCTTCAAGCGCCCGGGCCACCGCCTGGTCGCGGCGGGTTTCGTGGATGCCGTATTCCTGATTGGTGTGAACCGCCTCGACACTGTGTTGCCGGCACAGCTCAAGAAGCACCGCAGGGGCCTGGTCCCAGGTGGGCGCGGTACGAATCAGCAAAGGAATATTGAGCTGTTGCAGGCTGTCGCTCAGGGTGCGCAGGTTGCGCAGCCAGAAATCGACCTTGCTCGGCGCATCGTCATGGGCCAGCCATTGCTCGGGGCTGATCAGGTACACGGCCAGGGTGGGGCCGCGTTTGGCGGCGGCGCTCAGGGCGGTGTTGTCGTCGTGGCGCAAGTCGGTGCGCAGCCAGATCAGTTGCATGTCATTTCCTAGCGATAAAGGCCGAGTTGGCTGAGGCGTTGATGGGCCTCTACCGGGTCGTGGGCCAGATACAATCCTGCGATCTCGGTTGTAGTTACGGACAACTGGTCGAAGTGGATGCATACCGTTGGTCCGGCGATCAGGGTCGGGCAGTCGATACCCTGCAACAGCCGGGGCAATTGCTGGGTATTAAGGGTTTTGCTGGAGTACAGCACCACGGCGCGGGGCTGCAAATGCTCGACAGCCAGGCCCAGTTCGCCGCCGGGTACAGGGGCGTCGAAGACTTCGACCGGGCAGTGGCTGCTGCTGACCAACAGGGCGGTCAGCCACAGTTGTGGCTCGAAGGGCAGGTCCGAATGATTGATCAGCAGCACCGGCGCGCCCTTGAGCGAGCGGTTGTTGTGATAAATCCGCGCGCCCAGTTTGCTGCGCAACCAGGAGTGGAAAAACACCCGCTCCAATTGCGCACCGAACTGCCCTTGCCAGCGTTGTTCCAGCTCGTTCAAAAGGGGCTGCAGCAGTTGCTCGCAGAGCGGGCGGGCAGGGTAGAGCGACATTGCCTGGTTGAAACAGTCATCGAGGCGGCGTTCGGCCAGCTCACTGATGGCTTCAATCATGGTTTGCCGCCACGCCTGCCAGTCGCTGTCAGGGGCCGGGGCCAGTGCAGCTGGCGCGTTGAGCAGCGGCTTGATCTGGCTGACCGACACGCCACGGTTGAGCCACAACAAAATCTGCTGGATGCGCTGGATATGTTCGGTCGAAAACAGGCGATGGCCCTTGGCCGTGCGGTGCGGCACGATCAGGCCGTAGCGGCGTTCCCAGGCACGCAGGGTCACGGCATTCACGCCGGTGATGCGCGACACCTCGCGGATCGGCAACCAGCCTTCGGCCAGCGCCTGGCTGTAGTCCGTATCAGGGGTGTTGGACATGATCAGGTCATCATTCATGGTCAGATGGCATTACGCAGGCTGAGGTCTTCCGGGTGCGGCTGCAGGTAAACCTGGCGCGAGATATAAGCGTGCGGGTGCAGGCGAAAGTGATGCTTGAGCAGGGTCAGCGGCACGACCAGTGGCACGATGCCGTGCAGGTACTGGCCAATCAGTTGCTGGACTTCCTGCTTGTCTTGCGCGCTGATGGATTGCTTGAGGTAGCCACTGATATGTTGCAGCACGTTGGTGTGGGTGCGGCGGGTGGCGCATTTTTTCAGGGCTTTCATCAGCTCGCTGAAGTAGTGCGGGGCAATGGCTCGCGGGTCTTGCTTGCCGAGGTTGCCGAGCAGAGCGCCGAGGGTTTTGTATTGCACCGGGTGATGGGCCATCAGCTGGTACTTGTAGCGGGCATGGAACTCGGTCAGTGAGCGGCGGGTGATGCCCTGTTTGAGCAATGCCTGCCAGGCGCTGTAGGCGTAAACCCGGGTCATGAAGTTTTCGCGCAGCACCGGGTCGTTCAAACGGCCGTCTTCTTCCACCGGCAAGTCGGGGTTGGCGTCGCAGAAGGCCCGGGCGTAGATACCACGCCCGGCAAGCTCGGCAGGGCGGCCACCGTCCTGATACACCTTGACCCGCTCCAGGCCGCAGGACGGTGACTTCTGCATAAAAATGTAGCCACAGATGTCAGTGTGCACGGCGGCCATTTCCATACCGTAGTCGTGCAACGGGCGGGTTACGTTCAAGGTGCTGTCGACAGTGCCTACCGCCTGGGGCGCTGCTGGGTCGCCAACCAGGCGCACTGGCTGGCGTGGAATGCCAAGGCCGATGGCAACCTCGGGGCACAGCGGGACAAACTCGAAGTGCTGGCTTAACGCCTGGCTGCACAACCGCGATTCTTTATGCCCGCCGTTGAAGCGCACCTCAGCCCCCAGCAAGCAGGCGCTGATGGCGATTTTCGGTTTGTGTTGAGCGGATGCGGTGCTGGCCATGTGACGAACCTCCAAGAAATACTTGTACATCTTTTTGTTGATGTACAACTTGAGTTCATCATATGCCGGATGTTGTACAAGTCAAATTTCTTGTACAGGTATTTGCAGGATTATTAATTCCCCGTAGCAGCTGCCGAAGGAACGAGGCTGCGTTCGGCGGCGCAGCCGTCGTAAAGTCCGGTTGTGCAGTGTGTCAGACAGATATCGTTTTCAGCTTTCGCGACGGCTTCGCCGCCGAACGCAGCCTCGTTCCTTCGGCAGCTGCTACGGCAAGTTTTGTGTCAATCCAGATGCTCGATCAGCCGCCGCGCGGCTTCCTGGCCGCTTAGCCAGGCGCCTTCGACGCGGCCTGACAGGCACCAGTCGCCGCAGGCATACAGGCCCAGGTCGGAATCCGCCAGTGCGCCCCATTCATGGGCCGCCGCAGGTCGGGCGTAAAGCCAGCGGTGGGCCAGGCTGAAAATCGGTGCAGGGGTCGGGAAGTGCATCAGTTCGGCAAAGGCACCGTGCAAATGCTCGATAACCGATTCCTTGGTGCGGTCGAGGTTCTGTTTGCTCCAAGCGCTGGTCGCATGCAACACCCAGGTGTCAGGCTGGCTGTCACGCCCGGGTTTGCTGCGGTTGCGGGCCAGCCAGTCGAGCGGGCTGCCTTGTACAAAACAACCTTCCATCGGCGTATCGAGGGGGGACTCGAAGGCCAGGGCAACAGCCCACGCTGGCTCCATTTTTACTCCCGCAGCGGTACTGGCCAGTTTGGGCGCGCTGGACAGCAGCGAGGTGGCCTGTGGCGCCGGTGTGGCGATGATGACGTGGCTGAAGGGGCCGTGCTCTTCGCCTTCGGCATCGAGCAGGTGCCAGTGTTTTTCACCCCGGATCAGGTCGGTGATCTGGCAGGTAAAGCTGATCGGCAACTGGCCCAGCAAGCCGCGGGTAATGGCGCTCATGCGCGGCGTGCCCACCCAGCGGGTCTGTTCGTCGGGGGAGGGGGTCAGCTGGCCATTTTTATAGTGGTACAGATGAGGTTCCCACTCGACGGCCCAGCCCTGGGCCTGCCATTGCTGGACTTCATCGACAAAGCGGCGGTCGCGTGCGGTGAAATACTGAGCCCCCAGGTCCAGTACCCCGACATCACTGCGCTTGCTCGACATGCGTCCGCCGCTGCCACGGCTTTTATCGAAAAGATGAATCGCATGCCCTGCCTTGTGCAGGAAATTTGCTGCTGCCAGCCCGGCTATGCCGGCACCGATAATTGCGATGGGTACAGTCATTAGGGCCCCCGATCTCTGTTTGCACAGACTACGCCGTCGGCAATACCTGTACAATTCTGGTTTTTAGTATAAGTTTTAGCGTTTCTTCCAGATCCATGTGGCCTATTCTTAAGTTAGCTCAACGACTGGTTAAAGGTCTTTCTATAAAAATAGACCAGTGCTACCGATAAAACTCCTTGCGAGGATCAACTCATGCACATTTTGCTGACCGGCGGTACAGGCTTGATCGGGCGTCAGCTCTGTCGTCACTGGCTGGCGCAGGGCCATCGCCTCAGTGTGTGGAGTCGGCGCCCTGAGCAAGTGGCCCGATTGTGCGGTGCCCAGGTGAAGGGAGTCGCACTGCTTGAGGAGCTTGGCGAGGAGCCGATCGATGCCGTGGTCAACCTCGCGGGTGCGCCCATTGCTGACCGGCCCTGGACGCGCAGCCGCAAGGCGTTGTTGTGGAGCAGCCGCATTACCTTGACCGAGACCCTCGTGGGCTGGCTGCAAAGCCGCGAGCAAAAGCCTGCTGTGCTGGTGTCCGGTTCGGCCGTGGGCTGGTATGGCGACGGCGGCGAGCGTGAGCTGACAGAAGAATCGCCACCCGTGAGTGAAGATTTCGCCAGTCACTTGTGTATCGCCTGGGAAGAAACCGCACAGCGTGTTGAGGCCTTGGGCATGCGTGTGGTGCTGGTGCGCACGGGGCTGGTGCTGGCAGCCGAAGGCGGCTTTTTGTCGCGCCTGTTGTTGCCGTTCAAGCTGGCGTTGGGCGGGCCGATAGGCAATGGTCGGCAATGGATGCCGTGGATTCATATCAAGGATCAAATCGCCCTGATTGATTTTCTTGTGCATGAGAATGCCGCCAGCGGTCCTTATAATGCCTGCGCGCCGCAGCCGGTACGCAATGCCGAGTTTGCCCGGACCCTGGGCCAGGTGTTGCACCGTCCGGCGTTTATGCCCATGCCCGCCTTTGTATTGCGCGTGCTGCTGGGCGAAATGTCCGGTTTGTTGTTGGGTGGCCAGCGAGCGATGCCTGCAAGGTTGCTGGCAGCCGGTTTTACTTTTCAGTTCACCGATTTGCGTGCGGCGCTCGATGATGTGGCCCGCCCGCCCCTGAAATAGGAAGTTGCATGACCGACCACGCGCTGTTGCTGGTTAACCTGGGTTCGCCGGCATCTACTTCGGTAGCGGATGTACGCAGTTACTTGAACCAGTTTTTGATGGACCCGTATGTAATCGACCTGCCGTGGCCGGTGCGACGCTTGCTGGTGTCGCTGATCCTGATCAAGCGGCCCGAGCAGTCAGCCCATGCCTATGCCTCGATCTGGTGGAAGGAGGGGTCGCCACTGGTAGAGCTCAGCCGGCGCTTGCAGCAGGCCATGACCCAGGAGTGGACCCAGGGACCGGTGGAGTTGGCCATGCGCTATGGCGAGCCATCGATCGAAACCGTGCTCACCCGCCTGGCTGCGCAGGGGATTAAAAAGGTCACGCTGGCGCCGCTTTATCCGCAGTTTGCCGACAGCACCGTAACCACGGTGATTGAAGAGGCCAAGCGGGTGGTAAAGGCCAAAAAACTGCCGGTTCAGTTCTCCATCCTGCAGCCGTTCTACGACCAGCCCGAGTACCTCGATGCGCTGGTGGCCAGTGCCAAACCGCATCTGGAGCAGGATTACGATCACTTGCTGCTGAGCTTTCACGGCTTGCCCGAGCGGCATTTGCACAAGCTGGACCCCACCGGTAACCACTGCTTCAAGAATGAAGATTGTTGCCAGAACGCTTCGCCTGCGGTGCTTGCCACCTGTTATCGGGCACAGTGCCTGCGCACGGCCCAGGCCTTTGCCGAGCGCATGGGCCTGCCGGAGGGCAAGTGGTCGGTGGCGTTCCAGTCTCGTCTGGGCCGGGCCAAGTGGATCGAACCCTACACCGAGGCGCGGCTGGATGCGTTGGCCAAGCAAGGGGTGAAGAAGATTCTGGTGATGTGCCCGGCGTTTGTGGCCGATTGCATCGAAACCCTGGAAGAGATCGGCGATCGCGGACGCGAGCAGTTTATCGAGGCGGGGGGCGAGGAGTTGGTGCTGGTGCCGTGTCTTAATGACCACCCGCAATGGGCGCAGGCGTTGAACACGTTGTGTGAGAGGGCGCCGCTGGCGCTGTAGGGCTAAACCTGAAACCCACTTGTGGGAGCGGGCTTGCTCGCGATGCAGACAACGCGGTCTATCTATTGGATAGAGGTGATGCCATCGCGAGCAAGCCCGCTCCCACGGGGATTACAGGTGGTTCATGGGCTCAGATAACCGGCCCGTCACCTTTTTTCTTGTGCTTCCAGCTGTCATTGCCCGGCAGGATCAGGTTCAGCGCAATCGCCACAATGGCGCACAGCGCGATGCCTTTGAGACCGAAGTCCTCAGGCCCCATCCCCGTACCGATCAGTACGCCGCCAATCCCGAATACCAGGGTCACCGAGACGATCACCAGGTTGCGTGCTTCGCTCAGATCGACTTGATGACGGATCAGGGTATTCATACCCACCGCTGCAATCGAACCGAACAGCAGGCACAGAATCCCGCCCATCACCGGTACCGGAATGCTTTGCAGCAGTGCGCCGAACTTGCCGATAAACGCCAGGCTGATGGCAAAGATTGCCGCCCAGGTCATGATCTTCGGGTTGTAGTTCTTGGTCAGCATCACTGCGCCCGTCACTTCGGCGTAGGTGGTATTAGGGGGGCCGCCCAGCATGCCGGCAGCCGTGGTGGCGATACCGTCACCGAACAGCGTGCGGTGCAGGCCCGGGTTTTTCAGGTAGTCACGACCGGTCACGCTGCCTACGGCAATCACGCCGCCGATATGTTCAATGGCCGGGGCCAGTGCCACGGGGACGATAAACAGAATCGCCTGCCAGTTGAACTCGGGCGCGGTGAAGTGCGGCAGGGCAAACCACGGCGCGGCAGCGATCTTGGCAGTGTCGACAACACCGAAGTAGAACGCCATGCCAAAACCTACCAGCACACCGGCAATGATCGGCACCAGTCGGAAAATCCCTTTGCCGAATACGGCCACGATCAGGGTGGTCAGCAGTGCTGGCATCGAGATCAGCATGGCCGTCTGATAGTGAATCAGCTCGGTGCCATCTTCAGCGCGGCCCATAGCCATATGCGCCGCAATCGGCGCCATCGCCAGGCCGATCGAGATAATCACCGGGCCAATCACCACGGGTGGCAGCAGGCGGTCAATAAAACCGGTGCCCTTGAGCTTTACCGCGAAACCGAGAAAGGTGTACACGAAACCGGCTGCCATCACGCCGCCCATAGTCGCAGCCAGGCCGAACTGGCCTTTGGCGAGAATGATCGGGGTAATGAAAGCGAAACTCGAAGCCAGAAAGACCGGCACCTGGCGCCGGGTCACGATCTGGAACAGCAGAGTCCCGAGACCCGCCGTGAACAGCGCAACGTTAGGGTCCAGGCCTGTAATCAAAGGCATCAACACCAACGCGCCAAAGGCCACGAAGAGCATCTGCGCGCCAGAGATGATCTGGCGCCAGAGCGGGTCGTTGAACTCGTCCTGCATGTTAAATGTCCTTTTGCTTGGTGCCGAAGATCTTGTCGCCGGCATCGCCCAGGCCCGGAATGATGTAGCCGTGCTCGTTCAAACGCTCATCAATGGAAGCGGTGTAGATGGTCACGTCCGGGTGAGCGGCTTCAACCGCAGCAATCCCTTCTGGCGCGGCAACCAGCACCATCGCGCGGATTTCCTTGCAGCCGGCTTTTTTCAGCAGATCAATGGTGGCAACCATCGACGAGCCGGTGGCCAGCATCGGGTCGATAATCATCGCCAGACGTTCGTTGATTTCCGGAACCAGTTTTTCCAGGTAGGTGTGGGCCTGGAGGGTTTCTTCGTTGCGGGCAATGCCCACAGCGCTGACTTTGGCGCCCGGGATCAGGCTCAGGACACCTTCAAGCATGCCGATACCGGCGCGCAGGATCGGTACGACGGTAATTTTCTTACCGGCGATTTTTTCAACTTGAACAGTGCCGCACCAACCGTCGATATTGTAGGTTTCGAGGGTCAGGTCACTGGTGGCTTCATAGGTCAGCAACGCGCCGACTTCCTGAGCGAGCTCGCGGAAATTCTTCGTGCTAATGTCAGCACGGCGCATCAGGCCGAGTTTGTGACGGATCAGCGGGTGGCGTATCTCACGGATAGGCATAGGGAAAAAACTCCGGGGGCAGGCAAAAAAACCGGCCTAGATTAATCTAATCCGGGGTGATGTCCTACAGACATTACTGCACGTTAGTCCATAAATGCTTGATCTGAGCCAAGCGGATGCGTACCTTTGCCCGCTTTTCTTGCACAACCCCCCCTGGAGAGCGTCATGTCTGCTGATCTCGAGCATATCCGTCAAATCATGCGAGAGGCTGACTGCCTGTACACCGAAGCTGAAGTCGAGGCGGCCATTGCCCGCGTTGGCGCGCAAATCACGGCTGAAATGGCCGAGACCAATCCAGTGGTATTTTGTGTGATGAACGGCGGCCTGATTTTCTCCGGCAAGCTGCTGACCCATCTGCAATTTCCGCTTGAAGCGTCGTATTTGCACGCGACGCGCTATCGCAATGAAACCACGGGCGGCGACCTGTTCTGGAAAGCCAAGCCGGAAGTGTCATTTATCGACCGTCATGTGCTGATCATCGATGACATCCTCGATGAAGGTCACACCCTGAGCGCAATTGTTGATTTCTGCAAACACGCCGGTGCTCGTCAGGTGCATACCGCGGTGTTGATCGACAAGGAACATGACCGCAAGGCGCGTCCTGACCTGAAGGCCGACTACATGGGCTTGCCGTGCGTTGACCGCTACGTGTTTGGCTATGGCATGGACTACAAAGGCTACTGGCGTAATGCTGCCGGTATTTATGCCGTCAAAGGTATGTAAAAAAGAGCGTTGAAGCTTTCTTTTAGAGTGCTTCAACCCGCTGTTCCCCCACGAGTGGGCTGACATGCTGGCTATTTTCCTTCAGACGCTCACGATTACCGCCCCGGTGTTTGCCATGCTGTTTTTAGGCGTGGTGCTCAAGCGTGTGGGCTGGATCAACGACAACTTTATCCATACTGCGTCGGCACTGGTGTTTAACGTCACCATGCCGGCGTTGTTGTTTCTGGGTATTTTGCACGCCGACCTCAGGGCGGCCTTGCAGCCCAAGGTACTGGCGTATTTTGTCGTGGCGACCTTGCTCAGCTTTGCGCTGGCGTGGGGCTGGTCGATCTGGCGCTGCCCCGGGAAGATCGCGGCATCTACACCCAGGGCGCCTTTCGCGGCAATAACGGGGTGGTCGGCCTGGCCCTGGCGGCCAGCATGTACGGCGACTACGGGATTTCGCTGGGGGCGGTGCTCGCCGGCCTGGTGATTTTGCTCTACAACACCCTGTCGACCATTGTGCTGGCGGTGTACAGCCCGGTGATCAAGTCCGATCCGTGGAGCATCTGCAAAAGCGTGGTCAAGAACCCGCTGATCATCAGCGTGCTGGCGGCGGTGCCGTTCGCGGTGTTCAAGATCGGCTTGCCCGGCTGGTTGCAGGCATCGGGCGAGTACCTGGCAGCGATGACCCTGCCCCTGGCACTGATTTGCATCGGCGGCACGCTGTCATTGGCCAGCCTGCGCAAAAGTGGCGATATGGCACTGAGCGCCAGCCTGGTCAAAATGGTCAGCATGCCGTTGCTGGCGACCCTCGGCGCCTGGCTATGCGGTTTTCGCGGGCCGGAGTTGGGGATTCTGTTCCTGTACTTCGCCAGCCCCACGGCGGCGGCCAGTTATGTCATGGCCCGGGCGGCCAATGGCAATCACGAGTTGGCAGCAGCAATCATCGTGATCACCACCTTGATGGCGGCGCTCACCACCAATCTCGGCATCTTTGTGTTGCAGTGGGGTGGCTGGATCTAGTGCTGCCGACGCCACGCACGCAAGGTGCTGAGCAGCAGGAACAGCAGCAGCGCCGGCAGTACGAAGAACAGCATCAAATGCTCAAGCTTGCCCGCTAGCGGCATCCCGGTGGTAAACGACACCACATGCAGGCCATAGGCCAGGTACAGGCCCAGGAAGAGCAGCCCTTCGCCCCGGGTGACACGGTAACCGGTGTAGAACACCGGCAGGCACAGTGCCGCGACCGCCAGCATCACCGGCAGATCGAACGCCAGGGCATTAGGTGATACCGACAGGGGCGCAGGCGCTACCAGGGCGGTCACCCCGAGCACGCCCAAGAGGTTGAATACATTGCTGCCGATCACATTGCCCACGGCAATCTCGCGCTGGCCGCGGAAAGCGGCGATCAGCGAGGTGGCCAACTGCGGCAGCGACGTGCTGACTGCAATGATGGTCAGGCCGATGATCCGCTCCGACAGCCCCAGCTCGGTGGCGAGTGTGACTGCGGCGCCGAGCAACAGGTGCCCGGCTAGCCCGAGCAGCAGCAGGGCGGCCAGCATCAGCACGAGGTTGTGTAGCCAGGAGGTGCGCGGCAGGTCGTGGTGGGAGTGATGATGGCCGCTGTGGCGCGACTGGCGCAGCAGCAGGGCCAGATAGATCAGCAGGCCGCCCAGCAGGACGGCGCCGTCCAGGCGGTCGAGCTGCTTGTTCAGGGCCAGGGCAAACACCAGGCCGCTGGCGAGGATCATCAGCGGGATGTCCAGGCGCACCAGTTGGCGGGACACCCGCAAAGGGATGATCAGTGCCGAAAGGCCCAGGGTCACCAGGATATTGAAGATATTGCTGCCGATCACGCTGCCCACGGCAATGTCTGCCGTGTCATTGAGGGCGGCCTGCAGGCTGACGGTCAGTTGCGGTGCGCTGCTGCCCACGGCCACGAGGGTCAAGCCGATCAATAGCGGGCGCACCTTCAGGTTGGCAGCCATGCGCACGGCGCAACGCACCAGCAGTTCGGCCCCGGCGACCAGCAGCGCGAGGCCGCAGAGCAGTTGCAGCAGGTTCCACGGTGACAGCGTGCTCAAAGCCAAGATGGCGACCACTCCCTCAATTAATCATTCATGCCCTGGACCCGCACTTTGGCCGTGCCGCTGCGCAGCATGCCCAGTTGCTCGGCGGCCTGGCGGGAAAGGTCGATCAGGCGGCCACGGGTGTGCGGCCCGCGATCATTGATGCGCACCACGACGGATTGGTTGTTGCTCAGGTTGGTGACCAGGACGCGCGTGCCGAAGGGTAGCTGACGATGGGCGGCCGTGAGGCCGTGCTGGTCGAAAGGCTCGCCACTGGCGGTACGTTTACCGTGGTGGCGGGCGCCGTAATAAGAGGCGGTGCCGGTTTGATCATAGCCGCGGGGGTCTATGTCATGGCTGGCGCAGCCGGCGAGCAAGCTGAGCAGGGCGCAGGCGCCGAGTAGCCGCTTCATGGGGGGATCCTTTTGTTGCGGGAAAAAACCACAAAAACCTGTGGGAGCGGGCTTGCTCGCGATGCGGGCGGCGCGGTGTTTGAGTAAGGTCCGCATCGATCCCATCGCGAGCAAGCCCGCTCCTACAGTTGAGTGGCTTAGCCTTCGAGCTTGCTCTTGAGCAATTCGTTGACCTGTTGCGGGTTGGCTTTGCCTTTGGAGGCTTTCATCGCCTGGCCCACGAAGAAGCCGAACATCTTGCCGCGCTTGGCTTCGTCTGCCGCACGGTATTGCTCGACCTGCTCGGCGTTGGCCGCCAGCATTTCATCCAGCACCTTTTCAATGGCGCCGCTGTCGGTCACTTGCTTGAGGCCGCGTTTTTCAATGACTTCGTCGGCAGTGCCTTCGCCATTGGCCATCGCTTCAAGTACCACTTTGGCGATTTTGCCGGAGATGGTGTTGTCCTTGATGCGTTGCAACATGCCGCCCAATTGCTCGGCGCTGACCGGCGACTGGTCGATGTCCAGGCCTTGCTTGTTAAGCAGGCTGCCCAGCTCAACCATGACCCAGTTGGCCGCCAGCTTGGCGTCGCCGCTGATGCTCACGACTTTTTCGAAGTAGTCCGCCTGTTCGCGGCTCGAAGCCAGAACGCTGGCGTCGTAGGCCGACAGGCCGAACTGCGACTGGAAACGCTCGCGCTTTTGCGGTGGCAGTTCCGGCAGGGTGGCGCGCACGTCTTCGATGAACGAATCCTCGATCACCACCGGCAGCAGGTCAGGGTCGGGGAAGTAACGGTAGTCGTTGGCTTCCTCCTTGCTGCGCATGGCGCGGGTTTCGTCCTTGTTCGGGTCGTACAGGCGAGTTTGCTGGATGACCTTGCCGCCGTCTTCGATCAGCTCGATCTGGCGCTGGACTTCGCTGTTGATCGCCTTCTCGATAAAACGGAACGAGTTGACGTTCTTGATCTCGCAGCGGGTGCCGAATTCGGCCTGACCCACCGGGCGTACCGACACGTTGCAGTCGCAACGCAGCGAGCCTTCGGCCATGTTGCCGTCACAGATGCCCAGGTAGCGCACCAGGGCGTGCATGGCCTTGACGTAGGCCACGGCCTCCTTGGCGCTGCGCATGTCCGGCTCGGAAACGATTTCCAGCAGCGGGGTGCCCGCGCGGTTCAGGTCGATGCCGGTGGAGCCGCTGAAGTCTTCGTGCAGGCTTTTGCCGGCGTCTTCTTCAAGGTGCGCACGGGTAATGCCGACGCGTTTGACCGTGCCGTCTTCCAGGGTGATGTCCAGGTGGCCCTTGCCGACAATCGGCAGCTCCATCTGGCTGATCTGGTAGCCCTTGGGCAGGTCGGGGTAGAAGTAGTTCTTGCGGGCGAACACGTTGTGCTGGCCGATTTCGGCGTCAACGGCCACGCCGAACATGACGGCCATGCGCACGGCTTCCTGGTTCAGCACCGGCAGTACGCCGGGCATGCCCAGGTCTACCAGGCTGGCCTGGGTGTTCGGTTCAGCGCCAAACGTGGTGGCACTACCGGAGAAAATCTTCGATTGGGTGGCGAGCTGGGAGTGAATTTCCAGCCCGATCACAACTTCCCATTGCATGTGTTTCTCCTCAGAAGCCGGCAGGTGAGCGCGTGTGCCAGTCAGTGTGCAACTGATACTGGTGAGCGACGTTGAGCAAGCGACCTTCCTGGAAGTAAGGCGCAAGCAGCTGCACGCCTACTGGCAAGCCATCGACAAAACCGGCTGGCATCGACAGGCCCGGCAGGCCCGCGAGGTTGGCGGTAATGGTGTAGACGTCTTCCAGGTAGGCCGAAACCGGGTCGCTGTTTTTAGCGCCGATTTTCCAGGCCGGGTTAGGCGTGGTTGGGCCGAGGATGATGTCGACTTCGTTGAACGCAGTCATGAAGTCGTTTTTGATCAGGCGACGGATTTTTTGTGCTTGCAGGTAGTAAGCGTCGTAGTAACCGGCTGACAGGGCGTAGGCACCGACCAGAATCCGGCGCTGTACTTCCGGGCCAAAGCCTTCGGCGCGCGAGCGCTTGTACAGGTCGGTGAGGTCTTTCGGGTTTTCGCAGCGGTGGCCGAAGCGCACGCCGTCGAAACGCGACAGGTTGGACGAGGCCTCGGCAGGTGCGATGACATAGTACGCAGGGATCGCGTGCTGCATGTTCGGCAGGCTGATCGGCTTGATCACGGCACCGAGCTTCTCCAGCTCCTTGATGCTGTTGTGGATCAGCTCGGCGATGCGTGCGTCGAGGCCTTCGCTGAAGAACTCCGCAGGCACGCCGATACGCAGGCCTTGCAGCGAACCGTTGAGGTTGGCGCTGAAGTCCGGTACGGGCTCGTCAATGCTGGTGGAGTCTTGCGGGTCGAAACCGGCCATGCCCTGCAGCAGGATGGCGCAATCTTCGGCAGTACGCGCCAACGGGCCAGCCTGGTCGAGGCTGGACGCGTAGGCGATCATGCCCCAGCGCGAAACGCGACCGTACGTCGGTTTCAGGCCGGTGAGGTTGGTCAGGGCTGCCGGCTGTCGGATAGATCCGCCAGTGTCGGTGCCCGTTGCCGCAGGCAACAGACGGGCGGCAACGGCCGCGGCCGAGCCACCCGATGAACCGCCGGGTACGTGCTCAAGGTTCCACGGGTTTTTGACCGCGCCGTAGTAGCTCGATTCGTTGGCCGAGCCCATCGCGAACTCGTCCATGTTGGTCTTGCCCAGGCTTACGGCGCCGGCTGCGGCCAGCTTGGCAACCACGGTGGCGTCGTAAGGTGCCTTGAAGTTGTCGAGCATCTTCGAGGCACAGCTGGTGCGCACGCCCAAGGTGCAGAACAAGTCCTTGTGAGCGATCGGCGCGCCCAGCAGGGCCCCGGTTTCACCGTTGGCGCGACGTGCGTCAGCGGCCCTGGCCTGCTCTAGCGCAAGGTCTTCGGTGAGGGTGATGAAGCTGTTGAGCTGAGGATCGAGCTGGGCGATACGCGCCAGCAGGGTCTTGGTCAGCTCTTCGGAAGAAAACTTTTTATCGGCGAGTCCGCGGGCGATCTCGGCCAGAGTCAATTGATGCATGCAGGCTCTTTCCCTTTACTCGATGACTTTCGGAACCAGATAGAGGCCGTTTTCGACCGCTGGTGCGATGGACTGGTAGGCCTCGCGATGATTGCTCTCAGTCACGACGTCTGCACGCAGGCGCTGGCTGGCTTCCAGTGGGTGGGCCAGAGGCTCGATACCGGTAGTGTCGACGGCCTGCATCTGATCAATCAGCCCCAAAATGCTGTTAAGGGCTTCGGTGGTGCGTGGAATATCGGCATCATTGAGGCCAAGACGGGCCAAATGTGCGATTTTTTCCACGTCGGAGCGGTCTAGCGCCATGGGATTCTCCAGTGGAAAACAGGACGGATGCTATCCGTGTGTTAGATTGTCGGAACACTACCGCATTTCTACGGTCATATGGCCGCGATTATGGGAGTTGGTGCTCAGAAAAGCGCCCAATTTAACATATTGGCGCCTTGCCCAAAATCCCTGTCGTTGTTAGAGTTTGCCGCACTTTTTTACCCACGCGTTGCCTAGGGTCCCTTTCCCATGTTCAAGAAACTGCGTGGCATGTTTTCCAGCGATCTTTCCATCGACCTGGGCACTGCCAACACCCTTATTTACGTGCGTGAGCGCGGTATTGTCCTGAATGAACCATCGGTTGTGGCCATTCGGACACACGGTAACCAGAAAAGTGTCGTTGCCGTCGGCACCGAGGCCAAGCGCATGCTCGGCCGTACACCGGGCAACATTGCTGCCATTCGTCCGATGAAGGACGGCGTTATTGCCGATTTCAGCGTTTGCGAAAAAATGCTGCAGTACTTCATCAACAAGGTGCATGAAAACAGCTTCCTGCAGCCAAGCCCGCGAGTGCTGATTTGCGTGCCTTGCAAATCGACTCAGGTAGAGCGTCGCGCCATCCGTGAATCGGCACTCGGTGCCGGTGCGCGTGAAGTGTTCCTGATCGAAGAGCCAATGGCTGCGGCCATCGGTGCGGGCCTGCCGGTTGAAGAAGCCCGCGGTTCGATGGTGGTCGATATCGGTGGCGGTACCACTGAAATCGCGCTGATCTCCCTCAACGGTGTGGTTTACGCTGAATCCGTTCGGGTTGGCGGCGACCGTTTCGACGAGGCAATCATCACTTATGTGCGTCGCAACTACGGCAGCCTGATCGGCGAGTCGACGGCTGAGCGCATCAAGCAGGAAATCGGCACGGCCTACCCGGGCGGTGAAGTGCGTGAAGTCGACGTGCGCGGCCGTAACCTGGCAGAAGGCGTGCCGCGTGCCTTCACCCTGAACTCCAATGAAGTGCTCGAGGCTCTGCAAGAGTCCCTGGCAACCATCGTTCAGGCCGTGAAAAGTGCGCTGGAGCAGTCCCCGCCAGAGCTGGCTTCGGATATCGCCGAGCGTGGCCTGGTACTGACCGGTGGTGGCGCCTTGCTGCGTGACCTCGACAAGCTGCTGGCCCAGGAAACCGGCCTGCCGGTGATTGTTGCCGAAGACCCGCTGACCTGCGTTGCGCGTGGCGGTGGCCGTGCGCTGGAAATGATGGATAAACACACGATGGATCTGCTCTCCAGCGAATAAGATCGCCGGGTGCAGTCCTTTGGTTATCATCAAAAGGTAGCACTTTGCAGTGCTGCCTTTTGGCGTTTATCTTTTGTCAATCTTCATCCAGGCCGCTTGAAGCCGCATGAATAAATTGAACACTTGCCCCGGAGGAGCGGCTTATTAAACCGCTCTTTTCCAAAGGCCCCTCATTGGGCGTGCGCTTTCTGGTGCTGGTCGTGCTATCGGTCACGCTGATGGTAGTGGACGCTCGCTTCACGTTGCTCAAGCCCGTGCGCAGTCAAATGTCGCTGGTGCTGATGCAGTCCTACTGGATCACCGATTTGCCGCAGCGCTTGTGGCAGGGCGTGGCCAGTCAGTTCGGCAGCCGTACCGAACTGGTGGCCGAGAACGAAAAACTCAAGACCGAAAACCTTCTGCTTCAAGGCCGCATGCAAAAGCTGGCCGCCTTGACCGAGCAGAACGTGCGCCTGCGCGAGTTGCTCAACTCTTCTGCGCTGGTCAACGAAAAGGTTGAAGTGGCCGAGCTGATCGGCATGGACCCCAACCCCTTTACCCATCGCATCATCATCAACAAGGGTGAGCGCGATGGCGTTGTATTGGGGCAGCCGGTGCTTGATGCACGCGGGCTGATGGGCCAGGTGGTCGAGTTGATGCCCTACACCTCACGTGTGTTGTTGCTGACCGATACCACCCACAGTATTCCGGTACAGGTGAACCGTAATGGCTTGCGGGCGATTGCCAGCGGTACCGGCAACCCTGAAAGCCTTGAATTGCGTCATGTCGCCGACACGGCCGATATCAAGGTGGGCGACCTGCTGGTCAGCTCGGGCCTGGGGCAGCGCTTCCCGGCCGGTTACCCGGTGGCAACGGTCAAGGAGGTGATTCACGACTCCGGCCAGCCTTTTGCCATTGTGCGCGCCGTGCCGACCGCAGCCCTGAACCGCAGCCGCTACCTGTTGCTGGTATTCAGTGACAGCCGCACCCCTGAAGAGCGGGCCAACGACGCGGCCAAGGCGCAGCAAGCCGAGCAGAACGGTGAACCGGCGCCGATCATTCCGGCCACCGTGCCCAAGCCGGCGCCAACGGTTGCCCCGGCGGCCGTCCCTGCCGTTCCTGCACCTGCGGTGACCGAACCCAAGGCCGTTAAAAAGCCTGTGCCAGCTGCAACTCCTGCCGCCAAGCCGCCAGCCGCCGTGCCGGCCACTACCCGGGAGAGGCAATAAATGGCGAGTACCCGTTCGCGTAACGGCTGGATGATCTGGCTGACGTTTGCCATCGGCCTGTTGCTCAGCATTTCACCGATGCCACAGTTCATGGAAATCCTGCGCCCGCTCTGGCTGGCCTTGCTGCTGGCCTTCTGGGCCTTGTACATGCCGCATAAAGTGGGCATGGTCACCGCGTTTTGCTTGGGCCTGGCCGAAGATGTGCTGTATGGCACGCTGCTGGGGCAGAATGCCCTGACGCTGACCCTGATCACTTTCCTGGTCTTGTCCCTTCAGCAACGCTTGCGGGTGTTCCCGATGTGGCAGCAATGCCTGGTGTTGCTGGTGATCTTCGGTCTGGCCCAGCTTGCCCAGTTGTGGCTCAGTGCCTTGACTGGCAATCGCCAGCCGACCCTGGCGCTGGTATTGCCGGGCGTGGTCAGTGCCTTGCTGTGGCCGTGGATCAGCTACGGGCTGCGCGGGCTGTGCCGACGTTTCAAAATCAATTAACTGGATACGAGCCATTTCCTGGTTTGTTCACCTCGACAGGGAGATGTCTTGATGACTTCACTTTATCTGGCTTCCGGCTCACCGCGGCGGCGTGAGCTGCTGACGCAAATCGGCGTGCCGTTTGAAACGGTCACTGCCGCCATTGACGAAACGCCCCTGCCGAATGAATCCCCGGTGGCCTATGTCGAGCGTCTGGCGCTCGAAAAGGCCCGGGCCGGGCACCAACACGTGTCAAACACTCCACCCAACGGTGCGTTCTGCGTGCTGGGTGCCGACACGGCCGTGGTGCAGGATGAACGCATTCTGGGCAAACCGGTCGACGAGGCCGATGCCTTGGCTATGCTCATGGCGCTGTCCGGGCGCGAGCATGAGGTGTTGACCGCCATCGCGATCATGGACGCCGGGCGCTGCGAAACCCGCGTGGTGCGCAGCCAGGTGCGCTTTCGTAACATCAGTACACAAGAAGCCCGCCTGTACTGGGCCAGCGGTGAACCCCAGGACAAGGCCGGTGGCTACGCTATCCAGGGCCTGGCCGCGGTGTTTGTCGCGGGGCTCAATGGCAGCTATTCCGCTGTAGTGGGCCTGCCCGTGTGCGAAACCGCAGAACTGCTCGGGCATTTCGGCATACCCTGTTGGCAAAACCTTACCGTGCGCTGAATACGGCACCTACGAGACGTGGCACTACTGTGATGACGCCTGAACGAGACCCAGCCATGAGTGAAGAGATCCTGATCAACATCACGCCGATGGAATCGCGCGTGGCGGTGGTAGAGAACGGTGTTCTGCAAGAGGTGCATGTCGAGCGTACCCAGCGCCGGGGCATTGTCGGCAATATCTACAAAGGCAAGATTGTCAGGGTTTTGCCCGGTATGCAGGCTGCCTTTGTCGATATTGGCCTGGATCGCGCGGCTTTTATCCATGCCTCCGAAATTTCCCTGCGTGAAGGCCAGGCCGTTGAGAGCATCGGTACCCTGGTGCATGAAGGCCAGAGCCTGGTGGTACAGGTCACCAAAGACCCGATTGGTTCCAAGGGCGCACGCCTGACCACGCAACTGTCGATTCCTTCGCGCTACCTGGTGTATATGCCGCGCACCGCTCATGTCGGCATCTCCCTGAAGATCGAAGACGAAGCCGAGCGTGAACGCCTCAAGCAGGTGGTCAGCGATTGCGTGGCCCAGGAAGGTATCAAGGAAGCCGGCGGGTTTATCCTGCGCACGGCGGCCGAAGGGGCCGGCGCGGATGAGATCCTCATGGACATTCGCTACCTGCGCCGCTTGTGGGACCAGATCGGCGCCCAGATCAAGACTGTTGGTGCGCCGACGGTGATCTACGAAGACCTGGGCCTGGCGCTGCGCACCTTGCGCGACCTGGTCAGCCCCAAGATCGAAAAAATCCGTATCGATTCGCGGGAAACCTTCCAGCGGACCACGCAGTTTGTGGCCGAACTGATGCCGGAAATCGCCGACCGCCTTGAGCACTACCCGGGCGAGCGGCCGATTTTCGATTTGTACGGCGTTGAAGACGAAATCCAGAAAGCCCTGGACCGCAAGGTGCCGCTCAAGTCCGGCGGTTATCTGGTGGTGGACCCGGCCGAAGCCATGACCACCATCGACGTCAACACGGGCGCGTTTGTGGGTCATCGCAACCTTGAAGAAACCATCTTCAAGACCAACCTCGAAGCCGCCACCGCCATTGCCCGGCAACTGCGCCTGCGCAACCTGGGCGGCATCATCATCATCGACTTCATCGACATGGAAGATGAAGAGCACCAGCGCCAGGTGATTCGCACCCTGGAAAAACAGCTGGAGCGCGACCACGCCAAGACCAACATCATCGGCATCACCGAGCTGGGCCTGGTGCAGATGACCCGCAAGCGTACCCGCGAGAGCCTGGAGCAGGTCTTGTGCGAGCCGTGCGTGTGCTGCCAGGGCCGGGGCAAGCTGAAAACCCCGGAAACCATCTGCTACGAGATTTTCCGCGAAATCCTGCGTGAGGCCCGTGCCTATCAAGCCACCGGTTATCGGGTCCTGGCCAACCAGCGGGTGGTCGACCGCCTGCTGGACGAAGAGTCGGGCAATGTCGCGGAACTCGAAGGCTTTATCGGGCGCACGATTCGCTTTCAGGTTGAAACCATGTATTCCCAGGAACAATACGACGTGGTGCTGCTCTGAAGTATCAAGCATCGTATAGCGTTACAAAGGGGCTGAACCCGGCTCCTTCGATCATTACTGAAGGGGCCACCTGACATGGAGCGTCTGACACGCTTTTTTGCCGCGCTGACCCGTTGGGGGTTGGGCGCGTGCGCTCTGGTTTTGGTGCTGACGGCGTTGTACGTCAGCATCGGCCGTGAATTGACCCCGCTGATTGCCGAATACCGCATAGAGGTTCAGAACAAAGCCCGAGACGCCCTGGGCATGCCATTGACCATTGGCAGCCTTGAAGGAAGCTGGAGCGGCATGGCGCCGGTACTGAAGGCCCACGATGTGATGGTCGGCGAGGGTAACAGCGCCCTTCGCCTGGACGAAGTGCAGGTGGTGCCCGATGTGTTGGCCAGCCTGTTGAACCGCGATATCCGTATTGCCCGCGTGCAGCTTAATGGCCTGCAACTGAGCCTGCGTCAGGATGAGCACGGCCACTGGACCCTCGAGGGGCTGCCAGTGCAGGACGACCAGCCGCTGGACCCTGAGCAGTTGCTCACCCAGTTGCAGCATGTGGCGCGATTGTCGGTGCTCGACAGCCAGGTGACCCTGGAACCCTACAAACAAGCCCCGCTGACCCTGACGTATGTAGGGCTGACCCTGGATGTCGGCGCCTCGGACCAGCGCCTCGATGCGCGCCTGACCCTGCCCGATGGCCAGCCTGTCGCGCTGAGTGTCTCGACCCAGGTCCAGGCCAGCCGCTGGCGTGACGGTGCGGCCCAGGCCTATGTGAGCCTGCCGCAAAGCGACTGGGCCAAGTGGCTGCCGGCCTCGCTGATTGCGCCGTGGAAAGTCTCTGAACTCAAGGCGGGTGGTGAACTCTGGTTCAACTGGAGCCAGGGCTCGGTGCAGAGCGCCGTGGCGCGCCTGAATGCGCCCAAACTGAGCGGCGCCTATGCCGGGCGCAAACCCGAGACCATCGAAAACCTGGCCCTGCATGCCTGGGCCGAGCGCGGCAAGCAGGGCTTCAAGGTGGTGCTCGATTCATTGGCCATGAACCTGGGCAAGACCCGTTGGGAAACCCGTCTGCAATTGCAGCAGTTCGCGGCCACGGACAAGGAGCAGGAGCGCTGGCACCTGCAGGCCGACCGCCTCGACCTGACGCCGATCACGCCGCTGATGGACTCGCTGGCCCCGGTGCCTGAAGCCGTCGCCACCGTTATCGACCAACTGAGCGTGACGGGCACATTGCGCAATGTACTGGCCGACTATCGTCCGGCCGCCACGGACGATCAAAAAATCAGTTTCGCGGCCAATCTGGAGCAGGTCGGCTTCAATGCCACCCACGGTGCTCCGGCGGCGCGCAACGTCAGTGGCCTGATCAGCGGTGACCTGGGCAAGGGCGAACTGCGCCTGGACAGCAAGGACTTCATGCTGCACCTGGACCCGATCTTCGCCAAGCCCTGGCAGTACCTGCAAGCCAATGCCCTGCTGACCTGGACCCTGAACAAGGACAGCTTCACCCTGGTTGCCCCCTACATCAAAGTGCTGGGAGAAGAGGGCAAGATCGCGGCCGACTTCTTGATCCGTATTCACCTCGACCATTCTCAAGAAGACTACATGGACCTGCGGGTTGGTCTTACGGATGGCGACGGCCGTTTTACCCCCAAGTACCTGCCTGAAGTGCTGAGCCCGGCCCTCACCGAATGGCTGAGCACGGCGATAATCAAGGGTGCGGTCGAAGAAGGGTTTTTCCAGTACCAGGGCTCCCTGAGCCACGACGCCGTCGCGGCGGCGCGCAATATCAGCCTGTTTTTCAAGGTGCATGGCGCCGAACTGGCGTTCCAGCCTGGCTGGCCCCATGTGCGTGATGTCTCGGGCGACGTGTTTATCGAAGACAGCGGCGTGCGGATCATGGCCAGTAAAGGCCAGTTGCTCGACACCCAGGTGCGCAACGTGGCCGTCAACATCCCGCATGTGCCAGCAGGCAAGGTCAGCCATCTGTTTCTGGACGGGAATTTTGATGGCGGGCTGGGCGACGGCCTGAAAATCCTTCAGGAAGCCCCCATTGGCACCGCCGAAACCTTCGCGGGCTGGCAGGGCGAAGGTTCGCTCAAGGGCCGCGTTGACCTGGATATCCCGCTGGAAAAAAGCGTGGAGCCGAAAATCCTGGTGGACTTCAGCACTGACAAGGCCCGCCTGAAAATCAGTGAGCCCGAGCTTGAGCTGACCCAGCTCAAGGGCGATTTTCGCTTCGACAGTGCCAAGGGCCTGAGCGGCAAGGGCATCAGTGCGCGGGCATTCGATCGCTCGATCACCGCGCAGATTTTTGCCGACGGCAAGCCCGGTCGTATCAGCACCCGGGTAGTGGCCAGCGGTCAGGTGGGGGTGAAAAAACTCACGGACTGGCTCAAGTTCAATCAACCGATCCCGGTGAGCGGCGATTTGCCGTACCAGCTGCAACTGACCCTGGACGGGGCCGACAGCCAGTTGCGGGTCAGCTCCAGCCTCAAGGGGGCGGTGGTTGATTTGCCTGCGCCCTTTGGCCTGGCGGCCAATGAAAGCCGCAGCAGCGTGTTCCGCATGACCCTGCAAGGAGCCGAGCGGCGTTACTGGTTTGACTACGGCGACCTGGCCAACCTGACCTTCGCTGCCCCCAAGGACAAATTTGACGAGGGGCGCGGCGAGCTGTTTTTGGGCAGTGGCGCCCCGGTATTGCCGACGACCAAGGGCCTGCGTATTCGCGGTGTGCTGTCGGAACTCGACGTTGCCCCCTGGCAGGCGCTAGTGGAGCGTTATGCCGGCAATGACCCGGGTGGCAGTGCCAAGCAACTGCTCAGCAGTGCGGACTTTAAAGTCGGCAAGTTGATTGCTTTCGGCACCCAATTGGATCAGGTGCGACTGGTCATGAAGCGCGTCGCTGCCTCCTGGGCGCTGCAAATCGACAGCAAGCAGGCCACGGGTGCAGTGACCCTGCCGGATGCGAAAAACGCGCCGATTGTGGTCAATATGCAGACCATTCGCCTGCCGGCCCCCGACCCCAAGGTGGTGGCGGATGACAACGCCCCCGATCCGCTGGCGGCGGTCGACCCGCGCAAAATACCGGCGCTGGACATCATTATTCGCCAGCTTTACCAGGGCTCTGAGCTGCTGGGTGCCTGGTCGCTCAACATTCGGCCCAACAGCCGCGGCATCAGCCTGACCAGCCTCAACCTGGGGCTCAAGGGCATGCTGCTTGAAGGTTCGGGCGGTTGGGAAGGCGTGGCGGGTAACAGCAAGAGCTGGTATCAGGGGCGCCTGGGTGGCGGCAATCTGGCCACGGTGCTGAAGAACTGGGGTTTTGCCCCCAGCGTCACCAGCGACAACTTTCATGTGGACATCGATGGCAACTGGCCGGGTTCACCGGCGTGGATTGGCCTCAAGCGTTTCTCCGGCACACTGGACGCCTCGCTCAACAAGGGGCAGTTTGTGGAAGTCGACGGCAGCGCCCAGGTGCTGCGCATTTTTGGCTTGCTCAACTTCAACGCCATTGGCCGTCGCCTGCGCCTGGACTTCTCCGACCTGTTCGGCAAGGGCCTGAGCTATGACCGGGTCAAGGGCGTGCTCAATGCCCGCAGCGGCGTGTACAGCACAGGCAAGCCGATCCTGATGACCGGGCCGTCCACCAATCTGGAACTTAACGGTACATTGAACATGGTCACCGACCGGGTCGACGCCAAGCTGCTGGTGACCTTGCCCGTGACCAACAACCTGCCTCTTGCCGCCTTGCTGGTGGGCGGGCCGGCAGCGGGCGGGGCGATGTTCCTGCTCAACAAGCTGATCGGTGACCAGGTGTCGCGCTTCGCCAGCGTGCAATACAGCATCCAGGGCCCGTGGAACGATCCGAAAATCACCTTCGACAAGCCTTTTGAAAAAAACTAGGCGTAGCATTGTCCTCAGATCCGGCTCCCACAAAACCAGTGGGGGCTGGCTTGCCTGCGATGCGGGCGCCGAGATATGTCAGGTAAATCGCGGCGATGCCCTCGCGGGCAAGCCCGACTCCCACAAATGGGTTTTTTCGATCAGGAATACGTCATGTCGCTAGCAGTGATTCAAATGGTCAGCCAAAGCGATGTCCTGGCCAACCTGGCCCAGGCCCGTCGCCTGCTGGAGGAGGCTGCCCAAGGCGGTGCGCAACTGGCCGTGTTGCCCGAGAACTTTGCCGCAATGGGCCGTCGCGATACAGCCGCCATCGGCCGCGCCGAGGCCTTGGGTGAAGGCCCGATCCTGCCCTGGTTGAAACAGACCGCCCGCGACCTCAAGTTATGGATAGTGGCTGGTACTTTGCCTCTGCCGCCAGAGGGTCAACCTCAAGCCAAGGTCAATGCCTGTTCACTGCTGATCAATGCCGAGGGTGAATGCGCTGCCCGATACGACAAACTGCACTTGTTCGACGTGGATGTGTCCGACAACCGTGGCCGCTACCGTGAGTCTGATGACTATGCTCATGGGGGGCGTGTGGTCGTGGCGGATACCCCGGTCGGCAAGCTGGGCCTGAGCGTATGTTATGACCTGCGCTTCCCGGAGCTGTACAGTGAGCTACGCGCCGCTGGCGCTGAACTGATCACCGCGCCCTCGGCCTTTACTGCGGTCACGGGCGAGGCCCATTGGGAGGTACTCATTCGCGCCCGCGCCATTGAAACCCAGTGCTACATCCTCGCAGCGGCCCAGGGCGGCATCCACCCCGGCCCGCGGGAAACCTGGGGGCATGCAGCCATTATCGACCCCTGGGGGCGGGTGCTGGCCGAGCAGGCGCAAGGCGAGGGCGTATTACTGGCCCGCCGCGATGCCGTTGAGCAAGCGGATATCCGGGCACGCATGCCGGTGGTGAGCCATCGGCGGTTTAACGCCCAGCTAATTTAGGTGGGAGCGGGCTTGCTCGCGATGCAGACGACGCGGTGTCACCGTTGCACCGCATTGATGCCATCGCGAGCAAGCCCGCTCCCACACAACTGATTTTTCAGGCCCGTGGGTTCAGCACTCAAAGATGCTGAAGCAGGGGCCAAGACGGAGTGAATATGAGCGAGTTGTTGACCTCAGTCAGCGAACACCTGTTGGCACCGGGCGGTGTCACCATCGAAAGCCTGCAAAGCGTATTGGGCGACCTGGCCGGGCCGGGCATCGACGCCGCAGACCTGTACTTCCAGGGCCAGATCTCCGAATCCTGGGCGCTGGAAGACGGTATCGTCAAAGAAGGCAGTTTTAACCTCGACCAGGGTGTAGGCGTTCGTGCCCAGTCTGGCGAGAAGACCGGCTTTGCCTACAGCAATGCCATCACCCTGGACGCATTGGGTCAGGCCGCCCGCGCCGCCCGCTCGATTTCCCGCGCCGGGCAAAACGGCACGGTGCAGGCGTTCACCACTCAGGACGTGGCTCAGCTGTATGGCCCGGACAACCCGCTGGAAGTCATCAGCCGCGCTGAAAAAGTCGAACTGCTCAAGCGTGTCGACGCCGCTACCCGCGCCCTCGACCCGCGTATCCAGCAAGTGACCGTGAGCATGGCCGGGGTCTGGGAGCGCATTCTGGTGGCCTCCACCGACGGTGGTCTGGCTGCCGATATCCGCCCGCTGGTGCGCTTCAATGTCAGCGTCATCGTCGAGCAGAATGGCCGTCGCGAGCGCGGCGGGCATGGCGGCGGCGGGCGTACCGACTACCGTTATTTCCTCACCGACGATCGTGCAATGGGTTATGCCCGTGAAGCGTTGCGCCAGGCACTGGTCAACCTTGAAGCCGTACCGGCCCCGGCGGGCACCATGCCGGTGGTGCTGGGCTCGGGCTGGTCCGGGGTGCTGTTGCACGAAGCCGTGGGCCACGGCCTGGAAGGCGACTTCAACCGCAAGGGCAGCTCTGCCTACAGCGGGCGCATGGGTGAAATGGTCGCCTCGAAGCTGTGCACCATCGTCGATGACGGCACCCTGGCCGGCCGCCGTGGCTCGCTGAGCGTGGATGACGAAGGTACCCCGACCGAGTGCACCACCCTGATTGAAAACGGCGTGCTCAAGGGCTACATGCAGGACAAGCTCAATGCCCGCCTGATGGGCGTGGCCCGCACCGGCAACGGCCGTCGCGAATCCTATGCGCACTTGCCGATGCCGCGCATGACCAACACCTACATGCTGGGTGGCGAGAGCGATCCGGCCGAGATCATCGCCTCGGTGAAAAAGGGCATCTACTGCGCCAACCTGGGCGGTGGTCAGGTCGATATCACCAGCGGCAAGTTTGTGTTCTCCACCAGCGAAGCCTATTTGATTGAAGACGGCAAAATCACTCGCCCAGTCAAAGGCGCGACCCTGATTGGCAACGGGCCGGAAGCAATGAGCAAGGTGTCGATGGTCGGCAACGACCTGTCGCTGGACAGCGGCGTGGGAACGTGTGGCAAGGACGGGCAGTCGGTGCCGGTAGGTGTCGGCCAGCCAACCCTGAAGATTGACGCGATCACTGTAGGCGGTACGGGCGGTTGAGGGGAGGTCCCGTGAAGGTTGCCAGGCAACCTTCACGGGTACGAGGCTTAACGCAGACCGCGTTGAGTCTCGTCCAACCCACGGATGTACTTGAACAATTTGCGGCTTGAAGCCGGTGCCTTGTTATGAGCCAGCTCGTGTTTGGCCTGACGTATCACCGAACGCATTTGCTGGCGGTCGGCTTCAGGGAACTCGGCAACAAACTTTTCCAGTACAGCGTCATCACCTTCGATCAGGCGATCACGCCAGCGCTCGAGGTTGTGAAAACGTTCGTTGTACTGGCGAGAAGAGGCATCGACTTGATCGATCAAGGCAAGAATTTCGTCAAGCGGTTGATCGCGCATCAGTTTGCCGATGAACATCATATGGCGCTTGCGCGCAATATGAGCCGTGTGTTTTGGAGCATCTGCCAAAGCCTTACGCATAGCGTCAGTCAGGGGCATTTTGTTCAGCAAGTCAGGCTTGAGTGTCGTGAGACGCTCGCCCAGATCAACCAGAGCATGAAGCTCGCGTTTGACCTGCGATTTGCTTTTTTCGCCGTCGAAGGCGTCGTCGTAAGAATCAACCATGGTGGCAGTCCGCAAAGAAACGCCGCCATGATAACCAGTCGGGGGCCGCTTGTCCGGCCCGGTCGCTCGGCGGCCCTGCCGAAAACAGAATTTGAGTGGAGAAAACCATGAGTGCAGTTCAAAGCGTCGGCCCGCAGGCCTTGCCGGCACTGCAGGAACAGGTCGAGCAAATCATTGCCGAAGCCAGGCGCCAGGGCGCCAGCGCCTGTGAAGTCGCCGTGTCGCTGGAGCAGGGGTTGTCGACCTCGGTACGCCAGCGCGAAGTTGAAACCGTAGAGTTCAACCGTGACCAGGGTTTTGGCATCACCCTCTATGTAGGCCAGCGCAAAGGCTCGGCCAGCACCTCGGCCACCGGCCCGGAGGCCATCCGCGAAACCGTCGCCGCCGCCCTGGCGATTGCCAAACACACCTCCGAAGACGAAAGTTCGGGTTTGGCCGATGCCAGCCTGATGGCCCGTGAACTGAAAGACTTTGATGTGTTCCACACCTGGGACATCACCCCCGAGCAGGCCATTGAAAAGGCCCTGGCCTGTGAAGCGGCAGCCTTTGATGCCGACAGCCGGATCAAGAACGCCGATGGCACCACCCTCAGCACCCATCAGGGCTGCCGTGTATACGGCAACAGTAACGGCTTTATCGGTGGCTCGGCCTCGACCCGGCACAGCCTCAGCTGCGTGATGATCGCCGAAGGTGACGGCCAGATGCAGCGTGACTACTGGTATGACGTCAATTGCCAGGGCGAGTTGTTGATGGACGCCGTGAGCATTGGCCAGCGCGCCGCCGAGCGCGCTGCCCGCCGCCTGGGCTCGTGCCCGGTACCGACGTGTGAAGTGCCGGTGCTGTTCTCGGCCGAACTGGCTGGGGGGCTGTTCGGCAGCTTCCTGGGTGCCATCTCGGGCGGCAACCTGTACCGCAAGTCGTCGTTCCTGCTTGATGCAATGGGCCAGCAAATTTTCCCTGAATGGCTGACCCTGGACGAGCGCCCGCACCTGATGCGCGCTATGGGCAGCTCATCGTTCGACAACGACGGCCTGGCCACCTATGCCAAGCCGTTTATCAAGGATGGCGAGCTGGTTTCGTACATCCTCAGCACCTACTCCGGACGCAAGCTGGGCATGCCGAGCACCGCCAACGCCGGCGGCGTGCATAACCTGTTCGTGACCCACGGCGACGAAGACCAGGCGGCATTGATCCGGCGCATGGGTCGTGGCCTGTTCGTCACGGAGCTGATGGGCAGCGGCCTGAACATGGTCACCGGCGACTACTCCCGTGGCGCGGCGGGTTTTTGGGTCGAGAATGGCGAAATCCAGTTCCCGGTTCAGGAAGTGACCATTGCCGGCAATATGCGCGACATGTTCAAACAGATCGTAGCCGTGGGCAACGACCTGGAACTGCGCAGCAATATCCGCACCGGCTCGGTGCTGATCGAGCGCATGATGGTGGCGGGTAGCTAAACGCTGCTCTGTTCCATGCCAAGGCGTATCACTGTATCGGTGATACGCCTTTTTTGTGTTTGTGCATCCCATCCTTTAGCAGGCTTGTTTTGATAATCAATATCGCTTAATAATGAATCTCATTATCGAGTGAGCCTGGGTCATGAGTTCTGCGTTGCGTGAAGGGCCGTATCTAGAAAGCTGGCGCTGGATGAGCCGCCAGATCCGTTGCGCGCTGGCACCGAACGAGCCGCGCCTGATCGAGCATTACCTGGCCGAAGGCCGCTATCTTGCCGGCTGTACGCCCACTTCCCCGTGGATGATTGCCTCCACCACCTTGCGCCTGCTGCTCGACACCGCCACCGACACCGCGCTGCCGTGGCACTGGCGCACCCTGTGTCTGGACAACGCGTGGCGCCCGCTGCGCGACCTCGAAACCCAAGCCCTGTGCAACTGCCGGCTCAAGCGCTGGCAAAGCTTTGCCTGGCAATTGGCAACCTGCGAGCTCGAACCTTCAATTTCTTTAACAGAACTGGTGCAAGGATTTCCCGATGAGTAACACTCGTATCGAACGCGACAGCATGGGCGAGTTGCGTGTACCTGAGGCCGCGCTATACGGCGCGCAAACCCAGCGTGCGGTCGACAACTTCCCGATCAGCCATCAACGCATGCCTGCGCAATTCATCCGCGCGCTGATCCTCGCCAAAGCCGCCGCGGCCCAGGCCAACGTCGAGCTCAAGCAAATCACGGCGGCCCAGGGCGAGGCCATTGTCGAGGCGGCACAAATCCTGCTGACCGGCGATTACATGGAGCACTTTCCGGTGGATATTTTCCAGACCGGCTCGGGCACCAGTTCCAACATGAATGCCAATGAAGTGATTGCCACCCTGGCCACGCGGTTGCTGGGCGAGCCGGTGAACCCCAACGATCACGTCAACTGCGGGCAAAGCAGCAACGACATTATCCCGACCACCATCCATGTCAGCGCCGCACTGGGCCTGCACGAGCAGTTGCTGCCGGCGCTGAGCCATCTGGTGCAGGTTATCGAGCGCAAGGCGATCGAGGTTCACGCCTACGTCAAAACCGGTCGTACCCATTTGATGGACGCCATGCCGGTACGCATGAGCCAGGTGCTCAATGGCTGGGCGCAGCAGCTCAAGGCCAATATCGACCATTTGCACAACCTGCAGCCTGCGCTGCAATCCCTGGCGCAGGGCGGTACCGCAGTGGGCACCGGGATTAACGCCCACCCGCAATTCGCGGGCCTGTTCAGCCAGCAGCTCAGCGAGCTGACCGGGGTGGCCTTCACGCCGGGCAAGGACCTGTTTGCCTTGATTGGTTCGCAGGACACCGCAGTGGCTGTTTCTGGTCAGTTGAAGGCCACGGCAGTGTCACTGATGAAAATCGCCAACGACCTGCGCTGGATGAACTCCGGCCCCCTGGCCGGCCTGGGCGAGATCGAACTTGAGGCGTTGCAGCCGGGCTCGTCGATCATGCCGGGCAAGGTCAACCCGGTGATACCGGAAGCCACGGCGATGGTCGCGGCGCAGGTGATCGGCAATGACGCGGTGATCACCGTGGCAGGCCAGTCCGGCAACTTTGAGTTGAACGTGATGCTGCCGGTCATTGCGCAAAACCTGCTCGCCAGCATCGAACTGATGGCCAATTCAAGCCGCCTGCTGGCCGACAAGGCCATTGCCAGTTTCAGGGTCAACGAAGCCAAGCTCAAGGAAGCGCTGTCGCGCAACCCGATCCTGGTCACGGCGCTAAACCCGATCATCGGCTATCAAAAAGCCGCCGAAATCGCCAAGACCGCCTATCAGCAGGGGCGCCCGGTGATAGACGTGGCCCTCGAATACACCGACCTGCCACGCAGCCAGCTTGAGGTCCTGCTGGACCCCGAAAAACTGACCGCCGGCGGCGTTTAACCCGATAAACACTGCTTTGGAGGTTCACATGGAGCACTGGAAACGCACGATCGAAAGAGCCAACCGCTGTTTCGCCGAAGGCGAGCTGGTCGATGCCCGCGAACACTACCTGCAGGCACTGGCGCTGGCCCAGGTGTTGTTCGAGCGCTGGAGTGATGCCGACGAAGCAGTGGCCGCCTGTGTCATTTCACACCATAACCTGGCGGATCTGCACTTGCGCCTCAACCAGCCGGAAGAGAGCGTCGAATACCTCTGCGCAATTCACCAGCGGTTGCTGCACACCATGCAGAGCCCGCGCCTGCCGACCGCATTGCGCGAAGCGGCGCTGCGTCAGAGCAGCAAGACCTATGTAGAACTTTTGAACTTTATCAGCGAGCACGGCGAATACCCGCGCTCCAATCTGTTGCTCAAAAGCAACGTGGCTCAAAGCAGCCATGAGTTCTCGACCGTTAGCGGCCATCACTTAGGAGCACATTGATATGACTTATACCTTGCCTGCCTTGCCTTACGCCTACGACGCGCTTGAGCCGCATATTGACGCGCAAACCATGGAAATCCACTACACCAAGCATCACCAGACCTATATCAATAACCTCAATGCGGCCGTCGAGGGCACCGAATGGGCCAAATGGCCGGTGGAAAAACTGGTGGCCAGCGTTAACCAGTTGCCCGAAAAACTGCGAGCGGCGGTTATCAACCAGGGCGGCGGGCATGCCAACCACTCGTTGTTCTGGGAAGTCATGAGCCCTAAAGGCGGGGGCAAGCCCGAAGATGCGCTGGCCAAGGCCATTGACGAGCAGTTGGGCGGGCTGGAGACGTTCAAGGAGAACTTCACCAAGGCGGCGCTGACGCGTTTTGGCAGTGGCTGGGCATGGTTGAGCGTGACCCCGCAGAAAAAACTGGTGATCGAAAGCAGCGGTAACCAGGACAGCCCGCTAATGAACGGCAACACGCCAATTCTGGGGCTGGACGTGTGGGAGCACGCTTATTACCTGCGTTATCAAAACCGTCGCCCGGAATACATCAATGCGTTCTACAACGTGATCAACTGGCCCGAAGTAGCTCGCCGCTATCAAGCGGCGATTGGCTGAGCCCACCGAAAAGGATTCAGGCGGATTATGGGCACGCAAATTTTAGCGGTCGGGGGCGTGCGGATGTTTCGCTATGCCTTCGGCACGCTCTTGTTGTTGGCGGGCACGGCCTTGCTGGTCGCCAAGGGGCTGGTCTGGCTGGATCTGGAGCCCCGGCTGTTGCGGGCGTTGCAGGGCGGCGCGTTGTGTGCGCTGGGTACGGCATTGGGCGCCGTGCCGGTATTGGTTATTCGCAAGATGCCGATGGCGGTCAGTGACACGCTGCTTGGCTTTGGAGCCGGGGTGATGCTGGCGGCCACGGCCTTTTCGCTGATTGTGCCGGGTATTGCGGCCGCGCAGAGCCTGGGCTTGGCGCCCTGGTCTGCCAGCGGGCTGATCAGCGTGGGGATCCTGCTGGGCGCATTTTGCCTGTTTCTGGTCGACCGCAAGGTGTCCGGCGCCGGGCCTGAGGTTTTTGTCAGTCGCCCCGGCGAGCCGGTCATTGCACCGCGTATCTGGTTGTTTGTGATTGCGATTGTGGCGCACAACATTCCTGAGGGCATGGCGGTCGGGGTGTCGGCAGGTGGCGGCATGCCAGATGCCGATAGCCTGGCGATGGGGATTGCCTTGCAGGATGTACCGGAGGGGCTGGTGATTGCCCTTGTACTGGCTGGGGCGGGCATGTCGCGGGTCAAGGCGTTCTTGATTGGCGCGGCTTCAGGGCTGGTTGAACCGGTGTTTGCGGTGCTGTGTGCCTGGCTGGTCAACCTGGCCGAAGTATTGTTGCCGTTGGGGCTGGCATTGGCGGCCGGGGCGATGCTGCTGGTGGTCACCCAGGAGGTCATCCCCGAGTCGCGGCGCAATGGCCACGAGAAACTGGCGAGCCTGGGCTTGTGCGTCGGCTTTTGCTTGATGATGGTGATGGATACGGCGTTGGGTTGAGCAGGGGGGGCGATTAACCTGTAGATACTCTATTGCCGGTCAAGGGGCCTTTGTAGCAGCTGACTCGCGGAGCGAGGCTGCGTCGCAGTGGCGCACCAAACCGGACGTAGCCTCGTTCTACTCGTCAACTGCTACAGGTGGGAGGGGGAGCTGGGTGTGAAGTCTGTAGCCGCTGCCGCAGGCTGCGATCGAGCGCGAAGCGGTCGCGCTTTTGTGGGCATGAAGGCCCTTCGGGCCTTATCCCAGCCTTCGGCAGCGGCTACAGGTTGAAGCACGGTTCGGTTACTCGCCTTCATCAAAATAGTTGTTGATCAGCGCGACCAGTGCGTCCAGTGCTTCCTGTTCCTTCTCACCCTCGGTTTTGAGGTGGATGGTGGTGCCTTTGCCGGCAGCCAGCATCATCATGGCCATGATGCTTTTGCCGTCGACCATCGACTCAGGGGTGCGACCCGCCTGGATCTGACATGGAAACTGCCCTGCGATGCCGACAAACTTTGCCGATGCACGGGCGTGCAAGCCCAGTTTGTTGATGATTTCAATTTCCACTGCAGGCATCGCGGGGTAGATCCTTCAAGTAAGGTCGCGGTGGCGAACCTGGACGTTCTTCAGAGTTTCTTGCAGGCATTTGCCCAGGCGTTCGGTCAGGTACACGGAACGGTGATGCCCGCCCGTGCAGCCGATCCCGATGGTCACATAGGCGCGGTTGCTGGCCGCAAAGCGTGGTAGCCATTTAAGCAGGTAGCTGGAGATGTCCTGGAACATTTCTTCGACATCAGGCTGTGCCGCCAGGTAGTCGGCAACCGGCTGGTCCAGCCCCGACTGCTCGCGCAGTTCAGGCTTCCAGTACGGGTTGGGCAGGCAGCGCACGTCAAATACAAGGTCGGCATCCACCGGCATCCCGCGCTTGAAGCCAAACGACTCCACCAAAAAGGCAGTACCGGGTTCCGGCTTGTTCAGCAGGCGCAGCTTGATCGTGTCACGCAGCTGGTACAGGTTCAGGTTGGTGGTGTTGATGGTCAGGTCGGCGAGGTCGGCAATCGGTCCCAGCAGCTGGGTTTCATCGCGAATGGCCTCGGCCAGCGAGCGGCTCGCACTGCTGAGCGGGTGGCGCCTGCGGGTTTCCGAAAAGCGCTTGAGCAGGGTTTCTTCGTCGGCATCCAGGTACAGTACGTCGCACTGAATATGTCGGCTGCGGACCTCTTCAAGCAACTGGGGGAAGCGGGACAGGTGGCTGGGCAGGTTGCGCGCATCGATCGATACGGCCACCAGCGGTTGCGCCAGCTCGGTGTGAATCAACGCTCGCTCGGCCAGTTCCGGCAGCAGGCCGGCTGGCAAGTTGTCGATGCAATAGAAACCGTTGTCTTCAAGGACGGCGAGGGCAGTGCTTTTACCGGAGCCGGAGCGTCCGCTGACTATGACTAAGCGCATGATTAATGACCGTTCTGTACGTCCAGAACAACCTGGTACAACGCTTCGTTGCTAGGTGCACTGCGCAGCCTTTCGCGCACGTCTTTACGATCGAGCATGCTGGCAATCTGCCGGAGCAGTTCCAGGTGTGCATCGGTTGCCGCTTCTGGCACCAGCAAAACGAAAAGCAGGTCGACCGGCGCGCCATCGATGGCGTCGAAATCTATGGGGGCGTCGAGGTGCAGCAAGGCGCTCACAGGCGACTCGCAACCCTTGAGGCGGCAATGGGGTATGGCAATGCCGTTACCGAAACCGGTGGAACCCAGTTTTTCACGGGCAATAAGGCTCTCAAAAACATCCTGCATTTCGAGACCAGGCACTTCGCGGCTGATCAGGTTGGCAATATGTTCGAGTGCGCGCTTTTTACTGCCGCCCGGCGCGTTCACCAGGGAACGGCCGGGGGTCAGGATACTTTCAAGTCGGATCATGGGTAGGGAGTATTAACGACCGGTCGCGCCCTGGAGCAGGCTTTGGGTCTTTTCCTTATGCTTTTTCAGTTGGCGATCAAGCTTGTCAGTGAGCAGATCAATGGCGGCATACATGTCGTCATGCTCGGCGTTGGCAACGACTTCTCCTCCATGGATGTGCAAGGTGGCCTCGATTTTCTGTTTCAGTTTTTCGACCGCCATCGTTACCTGTACGTTGGTAATCTTGTCGAAGTGACGCTCCAGTCGGTCGAGTTTTTCGCCGATGTATGCGCGTAGCGGTTCGGTGACTTCCAGTTGGTGTCCACTGATGTTGACTTGCATACAGTTTCTCCTTTGATGCCATTGCATAAAGCGGCAGGCCGAGCAGCCTGCCACTGAAACGCCGGGGTCCGTGGCTTACATCAAACGCTTGCGTTCGCTCGAAGGCGCTATCCCGAGGGATTCGCGGTACTTGGCGACGGTGCGACGGGCTACCTGAATACCTTGTGCCTCCAGTAAACCAGCGATCTTGCTGTCACTCAACGGCTTTTTCTGATTTTCCGCAGCAACCAGTTTTTTGATGATGGCACGGATCGCGGTGGAGGAGCATTCGCCGCCTTCAGAGGTGCTGACGTGGCTGGAGAAAAAGTACTTCAGTTCATAAATACCGCGTGGGGTATGCATGAACTTTTGCGTGGTCACCCGGGAAATGGTGGATTCGTGCATGCCCACCGCTTCGGCGATGTCGTGCAGAACCAGTGGCTTCATGGCCTCGTCGCCATGCTCCAGAAACCCGCGCTGATGCTCGACGATCTGGGTCGCCACTTTCATCAGGGTTTCGTTGCGGCTTTGCAGGCTTTTGATAAACCAGCGTGCTTCCTGCAACTGGTTACGCATAAAGGTGTTGTCGGCGCTGGTGTCGGCCCGGCGGACAAAACCTGCATATTGTGCGTTCACCCGCAGGCGCGGCACGGACTCCTGGTTTAGCTCCACCAGCCAGCGCTCGTTGTCCTTGCGCACGATCACGTCTGGTACAACATATTCAGCTTCGCTGGACTCGATTTGCGAGCCCGGGCGCGGGTTGAGGCTCTGTACCAGTTCGATCACCTGGCGCAGCTCGTCTTCCTTGAGCTTCATGCGGCGCATCAGCTGGCTGTAGTCGCGTGCGCCCAGCAGGTCGATGTAATCGGTAACCAGGCGCTTGGCTTCGTTCAGCCAGGGCGTCTTGGCGGGTAACTGACGCAATTGCAGCAGCAGGCATTCGCCCAGGTTGCGCGCGCCGATGCCGGCGGGTTCGAATTGCTGGATGCGGTGCAGGACGGCTTCGATTTCGTCGAGCTCGATGTCCAGTTCCGGATCAAAGGCTTCGAGGATTTCTTCGAGGCTTTCGTCCAGGTAGCCCTGGTTATTGATGCAGTCGATGAGGGTGACACCGATCAGACGATCGGTGTCGGACATCGGTGCCAGGTTCAGTTGCCACAACAGGTGGCTTTGCAGGCTTTCGCCGGCCGAGGTGCGGGTGGTGAAGTCCCACTCGTCATCGTCGTTGCTGGGCAGGCTGCTGGCGCTGGTCTGGTAGATGTCTTCCCAGGCCGTGTCCACGGGCAGTTCGTTGGGAATGCGTTCGCCCCAGTCACCGTCTTCCAGGTTGTCTACGGTCTGCGCAGTTTCCTGGTAGGTGGGTTCCTGGACGTCGGTATTGGGCTTTTGCTCAATGTTGTCGGCAAGGGGGTCTGCATTGTCGAAGTCGTCGCCTTCTTCCTGGCGTTCGAGCATCGGGTTGGACTCCAGAGCCTCCTGGATTTCCTGTTGCAGGTCGAGGGTCGACAATTGAAGCAGGCGGATGGCCTGTTGCAGCTGAGGTGTCATTGTCAGCTGCTGGCCCATTCTCAGGACTAGCGATGGTTTCATGGCAGGGGCTTAACACCTTATTCGCCGGCGCACATGGCGCCATCCACTACAGGGCGCGTGAGCGCCAAACATAAGCAAATTATATGCCTGAAACCGGTGCGTTTGCCTAGGGGTGTTCTTAATTAGTTTTTTGCGTGCCAGACCAATCAAGGACACCCCGTTGAGGGCATGTCACATGCCTGTGTTACAGGCGGAACTCGTTGCCGAGGTAAACTTCGCGTACCAACTGGTTGGCCAGAATCGTTTCAGCGTCGCCTTCAGCGATCAGTTGCCCGTCGTTGACGATATACGCGGTTTCGCAGATATCGAGGGTCTCGCGAACGTTGTGGTCGGTGATCAGCACACCGATGCCCTTGGCCTTGAGGTGGTAGATGATTTGCTTGATATCGCCCACCGAGATCGGGTCGACACCGGCAAAGGGTTCGTCGAGCAGGATGAACTTGGGGGCCGTGGCCAGTGCGCGGGCGATTTCTACCCGGCGACGCTCACCACCCGACAGGCTCATGCCCAGGTTGTCGCGAATGTGGTTGATGTGGAATTCCTGCAGCAGGCTTTCCAGCTCCTTGCGACGCCCGGCCTTGTCCAGCTCCTTGCGGGTCTCGAGGATCGCCATGATGTTGTCGGCCACCGACAGCTTGCGAAAGATCGAGGCTTCCTGCGGCAAGTAACCGATACCGGCGCGTGCACGGCCGTGCATGGGCTCATGGCTGACGTCCAGGTCGTCGATCAGGACGCGGCCCTGGTCGGCATGCACCAGGCCCACAATCATGTAGAAGCAGGTGGTTTTGCCTGCGCCGTTAGGGCCGAGCAGGCCGACGATCTGCCCGCTGTCGATGGACAGGCTGACATCACGCACGACCTGGCGGCTCTTGTAGCTTTTGGCCAGATGCTGGGCTTTCAGAGTTGCCATTACTGGGCCTTCTGCTGGTCGGTTTTCTTCTTGGGCTGGATCACCATGTCGATGCGCGGGCGTGGCGCAGTGACATTGGCACCATTGGCCCGGCCGGCATTGGCGACCTGCTTGACCGTGTCGTAGACGATTTTCTCGCCTTCGGTGGTGTTGCCGTCGTTGATGACCTTGGCCTTGTCGATCAGCACGATGCGGTTTTGTGGCGCATGGTATTGAATGGTGACGGCATACGCCTGAACCGGTTTGGGGTCGGTGGCTTTCTGCAGTTGCTCGAAGTAGGCCAGGTTGCCTACGGATGTAACCACGTCGATTTCGCCCGCAGCATTACGGGTAATGGTGACGGTGTTACCGGTGATTTTCATCGAGCCCTGGGTGATGATGACATCGCCCTTGTAGGTGGCAACACCTTGCTTGTCATCCAGTTGCGCCTCGTTGGCCTGGATGCGGATAGGTTGTTCGTTGTCGTTTGGCAGAGCCCAGGCGCTCACGCTTCCCAGTGCGGCGCTCAAACTGAGCAATAAAGGGAGGGTTTTAACGAGACTCATACTGTCCTCTTACGTTGGACAGCAGGTCCATCCTGCCGTCTTTCAAATATGCTTTCATTCCCTTGCCAGTCGTTACGCCGCCAGCGCCGTCGATTCTAACGTCTCGCTCGGTCTGCGCATATTCCTTCTGGGGGAATACAGTCATGCGGGTACTGGTAATAATGGTGGTGCGGTTTTTCTCGTCGGTACGCGCGATACGCACCGCGTCGATCAGCTCGACCTCGGTGCCGTCCGGGTTGACTTCACCACGCTCGCTCTGCACATGCCACGGGTAAGCCGTGCCGCGGTAGAGCTGCATTTTCGGTTGGGTCAATTGAGTGACCTCGGAAGCCTTCAAATGTTCAAGCTTCTCGGACGTCATGTCGTACTGCAGCTTGCCGTCGGGCAGAAACTGACGGCTGTGTGCGTTGGTGGCGTAGTAGTCGATAGCGCTTTCATCCACCGCCAGGGTAGGGGTGTTGAGAAAGCGTTCCGGCCTGATATTCCAGTAGCCAACCGCTGCAAACAGCGAGGCAATCACTGCAAACAGCACTATTTGGCGAATCTTTTTGCTCAGCATAGAAAGCTCTATAGGTAGGCAGCGTGGGCTGCGTCCAGGCTGCCCTGGGCACGCAGAATCAGCTCGCAGAATTCGCGGGCGGCACCTTCGCCGCCCCGTGCCTGGGTTACCCCGTGGGCGTGTTCACGGACAAAGCTCGCGGCGTTGGCCACGGCCATGCCCAAGCCTACCCGGCGGATAACCGGCAAGTCCGGCAAGTCATCACCCAGGTAGGCAACCTGTTCATAGCTTAGGTTGAGTTGGCCAAGAAGCTCGTCCAGGACCACCAATTTGTCTTCACGGCCCTGGTACAGGTACGGGATGCCCAGGTTTTGCGCGCGACGTTCGACCACCGGGGTCTTGCGGCCGCTGATGATTGCCGTTTGCACGCCGGCGGCCATCAGCATCTTGATGCCCTGGCCGTCGAGGGTGTTGAAGGTCTTGAATTCGCTGCCATCTTCGAGGAAGTACAGGCGACCGTCGGTCAACACGCCATCAACGTCGAAAATGGCCAGCTTGATGCCCTTGCCGCGCTTGAGAAGTTCCTGGGTCATTACATTACTCCTGCGCGTAGCAGATCGTGCATGTTCAGGGCGCCCACCGGGCGGTCCTGCTTGTCGACCACCACCAGCGCGCTGATTTTGTGGTCTTCCATGATTTTAAGGGCTTCTGCCGCCAGCATGTCGGCGCGGGCGGTTTTGCCGTGCGGGGTCATGACCGTGTCGATGGTGGCGTTGCGGATATCGATTTCGCGATCCAGGGTGCGGCGCAAATCGCCGTCAGTAAAAATCCCGGCCAGGCGTCCGTCTTCTTCTATCACCACGGTCATGCCCAGGCCCTTGTGGGTCATTTCCATCAGTGCTTCTTTAAGCAGAGTGCCGCGCACCACTTGTGGCAGCTCATCGCCGGAATGCATGACGTTTTCCACTTTCAGCAGCAGGCGACGGCCCAGTGCACCCCCCGGGTGGGAGAAGGCGAAGTCTTCAGCGGTAAAACCGCGGGCTTCGAGCAGGGCAATGGCCAGTGCGTCGCCCAGCACCAGGGTGGCGGTGGTGGAGGAGGTCGGAGCCAGGTTCAGCGGGCAGGCTTCCTGGGCCACGCGGGCATCCAGGCTGACATCGGCGGCCTTGGCCAGCGGCGATTCGGGGTTGCCGGTCATGCTGATCAACTTGATGCCCAGGCGCTTGATCAGTGGCAGCAGGGTGACGATTTCGGCGGTGGAGCCGGAATTGGATAGCGCGAGGATGATGTCATCGCGGGTAATCATGCCCATGTCGCCGTGGCTGGCTTCTGCCGGGTGAACAAAAAAAGCCGTGGTGCCGGTGCTGGCCAGGGTGGCGGCAATCTTGTTGCCGATGTGTCCTGACTTGCCCATGCCGACCACGACCACCCGGCCTTTACTGGCCAGAATCATCTCGCAAGCGCGTACGAAATCTGCGTCGATATGCGACAGCAAGCCCTCTACGGCTTCCAGTTCGAGGCGGATGGTGCGTTGGGCGGATTGGATCAGGTCGCTGGATTGGCTCATGGTTGAAGTCGGGTAGCCTGAGAAAAGGCAAGGATTATAGCGGTTATGTGGGATTCCCTCACGCTTGATCGCTGTGCTTTATGGTCTGTGTTTGCAAAGTGCTCGTGTGTTTGCAGAAAAAACCGCTTTATTTCACTGTACTGAGACTTAACCGGCACTCCTTCGGTCTTGGGCGGTCACTATGAGCAGTGGTATAGTTCGCCGCCAGTTCGGCCCGCCAGGGAACGCGTGCTTCTTAACAAGAAGTTTGGTGTCCGGGTGAGAGGCAGAGGCTGCATCGCAAGGAGTTTAGATGAGCGCCGATAACGCCTACGCGGTCGAGCTGAAGGGAGTGTCCTTCAAGCGCGGTACGCGCAGCATCTTCAATAATGTCGATATTCGTATCCCGCGTGGCAAGGTCACGGGGATCATGGGCCCGTCGGGCTGCGGCAAGACCACACTTTTGCGCCTGATGGGCATGCAACTGCGTCCCAGCAGCGGTGAAGTGTGGGTCAACAATCAAAACCTGCCGGCCCTGTCGCGCAGTGATTTGTTTGATGCGCGCAAGCACATGGGCGTGTTGTTTCAGAGCGGTGCGCTGTTTACCGATCTGGACGTGTTCGAGAACGTTGCTTTCCCGCTGCGGGTGCATACCGAGCTGCCGGAAGAAATGATCCGTGACATCGTGCTGCTTAAATTGCAGGCGGTGGGCTTGCGCGGGGCCATCGACCTGATGCCCGACGAGTTGTCCGGCGGCATGAAGCGCCGGGTGGCACTGGCGCGGGCGATTGCCCTGGATCCGCAGATCCTGATGTATGACGAGCCCTTCGTGGGCCAGGACCCGATTGCAATGGGGGTGCTGGTACGCCTGATTCGTCTGCTCAACGATGCGCTGGGCATTACCAGTATCGTGGTGTCTCACGATCTGGCTGAAACCGCGAGCATTGCCGACTATCTGTATGTGGTGGGTGATGGCCAGGTGCTGGGGCAGGGCACGCCTGAAGAATTGATGAACGCCGATAACCCGCGCATTCGCCAGTTCATGACCGGCGATCCGGATGGCCCGGTTCCGTTCCACTTTCCGGCGTCGGACTACCGAACCGATCTACTGGGGAAGCGCTGATGCGCAAGATTTCATTAATGGACCGAATCGGCCTGTTCGGCCGGGCCGGGATCGATACCGTCGCGGTACTGGGGCGCTCGGCAGTGTTCCTGTTTCATGCCCTGCTGGGGCGTGGCGGTATCGGTGGCGGGTTTGGCTTGCTGATCAAGCAACTGCACTCCGTGGGCGTCATGTCCCTGGTGATTATTGTCGTGTCCGGCATCTTTATCGGCATGGTGCTGGCCTTGCAGGGCTTCAGTATCCTGTCCAGCTATGGTTCCGAACAGGCGGTGGGGCAGATGGTGGCCCTGACCCTGTTGCGCGAGCTGGGGCCGGTGGTGACCGCCTTGCTGTTCGCCGGGCGTGCGGGGTCGGCGCTGACTGCCGAAATCGGCAACATGAAGTCGACCGAGCAGTTGTCCAGCCTGGAAATGATCGGTGTCGACCCGCTCAAGTACATCATCGGGCCACGGTTGTGGGCCGGGTTCATTTCCCTGCCGGTGCTGGCAATGATTTTCAGCGTGGTCGGGATCTGGGGTGGTTCGTGGGTGGCTGTGGACTGGCTGGGCGTCTATGACGGTTCCTACTGGGCCAATATGCAAAACAGCGTAACCTTCAGTGGTGACGTCGTTAACGGGATCATCAAAAGCATCGTCTTTGCCTTTGTGGTGACCTGGATTGCCGTGTTTCAAGGTTATGACTGTGAGCCCACTTCAGAGGGGATCAGCCGTGCCACTACCAAGACCGTGGTGTATGCCTCACTGGCAGTCCTCGGGCTGGACTTTATTTTGACCGCCTTGATGTTTGGAGATTTCTGATGCAAAACCGCACCATGGAAATCGGTGTCGGCCTGTTCCTGCTGGCTGGCATCCTGGCTTTGCTGTTGCTTGCCCTGCGGGTCAGCGGGCTGTCCCCGACGGCGAGTACCGACACCTACAAGCTCTATGCCAATTTTGACAATATTGCCGGCCTGACCGTGCGCGCCAAGGTCACTATGGCTGGCGTGACCATCGGCAAGGTGACGGCAATCGACCTGGACCGTGACAACTACATGGCCCGCGTCACATTGCAGCTCGAAAAAGCGGTGGATAACCTGCCTGTGGATTCGACAGCGTCTATTCTCACAGCTGGCCTGCTGGGCGAGAAGTACATCGGCATCAGCGTGGGTGGCGAAGACGCCATCCTCAAGGATGGTGGCACCATTCACGACACGCAGTCGTCGCTGGTCCTTGAAGACCTGATCGGCAAATTCCTGCTCAATACCGTTAGCAAAGACGCCAAATAAGGAGCTTTTAGATGATTTCTCTCTTGCGCCGTGGCCTGCTGGTAATACTGGCCGCAACCCTGCCTCTGGTGGCGAATGCCGCGCCGGGGCAGTCGGCCCATGACATCGTTTCAGATACCACGACCCGCTTGCTGGCCGACCTTGCGGCCAACAAGGAGCAATACAAGCAAAGCCCGAGCAAGTTCTACGATGCCCTGAACGAAATCGTCGGCCCTGCGGTAGATGTCGATGGCATCTCCAAAAGCATCATGACGGTCAAGTACTCGCGCAATGCAACGCCTGCCCAGATGCAGCGCTTTCAAGAGAACTTCAAGCGCAGCCTGATGCAGTTCTATGGCAATGCCTTGCTTGAGTTCAAGAACCAGGGCATCACCGTTGGCCCGGCCAAGGACGAAAGCGGCGATCGCACCAGTGTCGACATGACCGTCAAGGGTGACAACGGCGCCATTTACCCGCTGTCCTATACCCTTAACAAGGTCAACGGCGAATGGAAAGTGCGCAACGTGATCATCAATGGCATCAATATCGGCAAGCTGTTCCGTGATCAGTTCGCCGATGCCATGCAGCGCAACGGCAACAACCTGGATAAAACCATCGACAACTGGGCGGGTGAAGTGGCCAAGGCCAAGCAGACCACTGATGCAGCTTCGCCCAAGGCAGCTGCCCAATGAGTGAAGCGGCCATCACCCTGGCCGGCGAGAGCGAGTTGCGCCTCAGTGGCGTGCTCGATTATCAGACTGGCCCCCGCTTGCGCACTGAAGGCCAGGCCCTGATCAACAAAGCCCTGGCCAAAGAGCTGGTGGTTGATTGCTCGGGCGTCACCAAATCCAGCAGTGTCGGTTTGTCGTTGCTGCTGTGTTACATCCGTGATGCCCAGGCCCTGAACAAGCCATTGAGCATTCGAGCCATGCCCGAAGACATGCGCGAAATCGCCCAGGTCTCGGGTGTGACCGAGCTGCTGGCACATCATTAATCGCCACTTACACAAAGCCCCCCCGTCAGAGTCCTGTTATGCGGGGTTCGCAGGCGCGGGGCTTTTTTGTATGATGGCCGACCCGCGCGCGTTAGGCGCCGATTGAGGTTGAGCATGCAGGCCGTAGAAGTGAAGAGCTTTCTTGAGGGAAAGCTGCCTGGTACCCAGGTAGAAGTTGAGGGCGAAGGCTGCAACTTTCAGCTGAACGTGATTAGTGACGAACTGGTGGCCTTGAGCCCGGTTAAACGTCAACAAAGCATCTATGCCCATTTGAACCCGTGGATCGCTGATGGCAGCATCCATGCGGTCACTATGAAATTCTTCAGCAGCGCGGCCTGGGCCGAGCGCACCTGAGCCCCCTGAGCCCATTGGCGTCGAGATTGTTATGGATAAATTGATTATTACCGGCGGTGCCCGTCTTGATGGCGAAATCCGCATTTCCGGGGCGAAGAACTCCGCCCTGCCGATCCTGGCAGCGACCTTGCTGTGCAACGGCCCGGTGACTGTAGCCAACCTGCCGCACTTGCATGACATCACCACCATGATCGAACTGTTCGGTCGCATGGGCATTGAGCCGGTGATCGATGAAAAGCTCAGCGTCGAAATCAACCCGAATACCATCAAGACCCTGGTAGCGCCGTACGAGCTGGTGAAAACCATGCGTGCGTCGATCCTGGTCCTGGGCCCGATGGTTGCGCGCTTCGGTTATGCCGAAGTTGCCCTGCCAGGCGGTTGCGCCATCGGTTCGCGCCCGGTTGACCTGCACATCCGTGGCCTTGAAGCCATGGGCGCAGTGATCGACGTCGAAGGCGGCTATATCAAGGCCAAGGCGCCAGAAGGCGGCCTGCACGGTGCCAACTTCTTCTTCGATACCGTCAGTGTGACCGGTACCGAGAACATCATGATGGCCGCAGCGCTGGCCAATGGCCGCAGCGTCTTGCAGAACTCTGCACGCGAGCCTGAAGTCGTTGACCTGGCCAACTTCCTGAACGCCATGGGCGCCAAGGTCAGCGGTGCCGGCACCGACACCATCACCATCGATGGCGTCAAAGAGCTGCATCCAGCGACCTACCGCGTCATGCCGGACCGTATTGAAACCGGTACTTACCTGGTTGCTGCAGCCGTGACCGGCGGCCGTGTGAAGGTCAAGGACACGGATCCGACCATCCTTGAAGCCGTACTGGAAAAACTCAAGGAAGCGGGTGCAGAAATCACCACGGGTGAAGACTGGATCGAGCTGAACATGCACGGCAAGCGCCCGAAAGCGGTGAACGTGCGTACCGCTCCGTACCCGGCGTTCCCGACTGACATGCAGGCGCAGTTCATCTCGCTCAACGCCATTGCCGAAGGCACCGGTGCCGTGATCGAGACGATCTTCGAAAACCGTTTCATGCACGTGTACGAGCTGCACCGCATGGGCGCCAAGATCCAGGTCGAAGGCAACACTGCCATCGTTACCGGCACCGAGACCCTCAAGGGCGCGCCAGTCATGGCCACCGACCTGCGTGCTTCGGCCAGCCTGGTGATTTCGGCCCTGGTGGCTGAAGGCGATACCCTGATCGACCGCATCTACCACATCGACCGTGGTTACGAGTGCATCGAAGAAAAACTGCAAATGCTGGGTGCCAAAATCCGCCGCGTTCCGGGCTAGTTTTTGCTGTTTGGCCTCATGGGCACAGGGATAGTGTCCAGCCGCCAGGTGACGTAACGGCTTGCAAGCGTTACCTTACCTGGCCTCGAATCGTTCAAGTCGAGCCTGATATCAGGTTCGATGCTTGTCCGGCGCCGATTGCGCACGGGCAAAAGTACCCTGATAAGGACTTACGTTTCCCATGTTGACCATTGCACTGTCCAAGGGCCGTATCCTGGACGACACCCTGCCGCTTCTGGCTGAAGCGGGCATTGTGCCGACCGAGAATCCGGACAAAAGCCGCAAGCTGATCATCCCGACCTCTCAGCCAGACGTCCGCCTGCTGATCGTCCGTGCCACCGACGTGCCGACTTACGTTGAGCATGGTGCCGCCGACCTCGGTGTAGCAGGTAAAGACGTGCTGATGGAGTACGGTGGCCAGGGCCTGTACGAGCCGCTGGACCTTCAGATTGCCCAGTGCAAGCTGATGACTGCCGGTGCCATCGGTGTTGCCGAACCCAAGGGCCGCCTGCGCGTGGCCACCAAGTTCGTCAATGTCGCCAAGCGCTACTACGCCGAGCAGGGCCGTCAGGTCGACATCATCAAGCTGTACGGCTCGATGGAGCTGGCGCCACTGATTGGCCTGGCCGACAAGATCATTGACGTGGTCGATACCGGCAACACCTTGCGCGCCAATGGCCTGGAACCCCAGGAATTCATTGCCGCCATCAGCTCCCGCCTGGTGGTTAACAAGGCTTCGATGAAAATGCAGCACGCCCGTATTCAAGCCCTGATCGATACCCTGCGCAAAGCAGTGGAATCTCGACACCGCGGCTGACTCACCTGCGCGGCTTCTTGCCGCGCCCATCTATCCGCGTAATAGCCAGAAATCTCAGGTACCCACGCGGATGGCTTGGTAGTCTTGTGGTGCCTGAGCTGTGCAAAACCCCTATTCCAAGCATTCGCCCATTACCGAGGCCCTCGCTATGACCGCTCCCACTGCAATTCGCCGACTCAACGCTGCTGACCCGGACTTCGCGCAGCATCTGGATCATCTGCTGAGCTGGGAAAGTGTGTCTGACGACTCGGTCAACCAGCGTGTGCTCGACATCATCAAGGCCGTGCGCGAGCGCGGGGATGCCGCCCTGGTCGAATTCACCCAGCGCTTCGACGGCCTTGAAGTGGCCTCGATGGCTGACCTGATCCTGCCGCGCGAGCGCCTGGAACTGGCCCTGACCCGTATCACTGCGCCACAGCGTGAAGCACTGGAAACAGCGGCACAGCGTGTGCGCAGCTACCACGAAAAACAGAAACAGGACTCCTGGAGCTACACCGAAGCGGATGGCACGGTGCTAGGCCAGAAAGTCACGCCACTGGATCGCGCCGGTCTGTACGTCCCGGGTGGCAAGGCGTCATACCCGTCGTCGGTGCTGATGAACGCGATTCCGGCCAAGGTTGCCGGCGTGACCGAAGTGGTGATGGTCGTGCCGACCCCGCGCGGTGAAATCAATGAGCTGGTGCTGGCTGCCGCCTGCATCGCGGGTGTTGACCGGGTGTTCACCATCGGTGGCGCACAAGCGGTTGCAGCGCTGGCCTATGGCACCGAAAGCGTGCCTAAAGTCGACAAGGTGGTTGGCCCGGGCAATATCTATGTTGCCACCGCCAAGCGCCATGTGTTTGGCCAGGTGGGTATCGACATGATCGCCGGCCCTTCGGAGATTCTGGTGGTGTGCGACGGCCAGACCGACCCGGACTGGATTGCAATGGACCTGTTCTCCCAGGCCGAGCACGACGAAGACGCGCAGGCGATTCTGGTCAGCCCTGACGCCGAGTTCCTCGACAAAGTGGCGGCCAGCATCGCCAAACTGCTGCCGACCATGGAGCGGGCCGAAATCATCGAAACCTCGATCAATGGTCGCGGCGCGCTGATTCTGGTCAACGACATGCAGCAGGCAATCGACGTCGCCAACCGCATTGCCCCGGAACACCTGGAACTGTCAGTGGCTGACCCGCAAGCCTGGTTGCCACAGATCCGCCACGCCGGCGCGATCTTTATGGGCCGTCACACCTCCGAGGCGCTGGGCGACTACTGCGCCGGGCCTAACCATGTATTGCCGACGTCCGGTACGGCGCGTTTTTCGTCGCCGCTGGGGGTGTATGACTTCCAGAAGCGCTCCTCGATCATTTTCTGCTCCGAGCAGGGGGCTTCCGATCTGGGCAAAACCGCTTCGATTCTCGCCCGTGGCGAGTCGCTGACCGGTCACGCCCGCAGTGCCGAATACCGCATCCTCGCCGACAAACAGGGGCAATAAACATGAGCAAGTTCTGGAGTCCATTCGTAAAAGAGCTGGTGCCTTATGTGCCCGGTGAGCAGCCGAAGCTGACCAAGCTGGTCAAGCTCAACACCAACGAAAACCCCTACGGGCCTTCGCCTAAAGCGCTGGCAGCGATGCAGGCCGAGATCAATGACAACCTGCGTCTGTACCCGGACCCCAACAGCGACCTGCTCAAGCAGGCCGTGGCTGAGTACTACGGTGTGCAGACCGATCAGGTGTTCCTGGGCAACGGTTCGGATGAAGTGCTGGCCCATGTGTTCAACGGCCTGTTCCAGCACGACAAGCCGCTGCTGTTCCCGGACATCAGCTACAGCTTCTATCCGGTTTACTGCGGCTTGTACGGCATCAAATTTGAGGCTGTGCCGCTGGATGAGCAGTTCCGGATCCAGCCTGCGGACTATGCCCGGGCCAATGGCGGGATCATCTTCCCGAACCCCAACGCCCCGACGGGTTGCCTGCTGGCGCTGGACGCCATCGAGCAGATCCTCAAGGCCAGCCCTGACTCAGTGGTGGTCGTGGATGAAGCGTATATCGACTTTGGCGGCGAGACAGCCATCAGCCTGGTGGATCGCTACCCCAACCTGCTGGTGACCCAGACCCTGTCCAAGTCGCGCTCCCTGGCCGGTTTGCGGGTCGGCCTGGCGGTAGGCCACCCTGATCTGATCGAAGCGCTGGAGCGGATCAAGAACAGCTTCAACTCCTACCCGCTGGATCGCATCGCCATTGCTGGCGCGGCAGCGGCGTTTACCGATCGTGAGTACTTTGAGCACACCTGCCAGTTGGTGATCGACAGCCGTGAACAGGTGATCGGGCAATTGCAGGCGTTGGGTTTTGAAGTGCTGCCGTCGGCGGCGAACTTTATCTTCGCCCGTCACCCGGAGCACGATGCAGCGGCGCTGGCGGCCAAGTTGCGCGAGCAGGGCGTGATCGTGCGTCACTTCAAGCAACTGCGCATTGCCCAGTTCCTGCGCATCAGCATCGGCACGCCGGAGCAGAATGCAGCGTTGATTGAAGGGTTGTCGGATATCGAATAGAGGTTGACCACAGCTGTTGTGGGAGCGGGCTTGCTCGCGATGCAGGCGCCGCGGTAGCTCAGGCAAACCGCGGCGATACCCTCGCGAGCAAGCCCGCTCCCACATCAGGTGGGGAGGGCGCGCTGCTTACTCATCCTGCTGCGGCGGCTGCTCTTGCGGCGGTCGCAGGCCCACTGCGGCGGTGAGCTTGAGCTCTTTGCCGTTGCGCATGACCTGGATCGTGATCTTGTCCGAAGGCTTGATCCGTGCCACCTGGTTCATCGAGCGACGACCATCGCTGGCGGGCTCGCCATCAATGCTCAGAATCACGTCCCCCAGTTGCAGACCGGCTTTTTGCGCCGGGCCATCACGGAAAATCCCCGCCACCACAATCCCCGGGCGACCGCTCAGGCCAAACGATTCGGCCAGTTCCTGGGTCAGCGGCTGCACCTCGATCCCCAGCCAGCCGCGGATCACCTGGCCGTGCTCGATAATCGACTTCATGACTTCCATCGCCAGGTTGATCGGAATCGCAAAGCCGATGCCCTGCGAACCACCGGACTTGGAGAAGATTGCGGTGTTGATCCCGGTCAGGTTGCCGTTGGCATCCACCAGCGCGCCGCCCGAGTTGCCCGGGTTGATCGCGGCATCGGTCTGGATAAAGTCTTCGTAGTTGTTCAGGCCCAACTGGTTGCGCCCGGTGGCGCTGATGATGCCCATGGTGGTGGTCTGGCCCACGCCAAACGGGTTACCGATCGCCAGGGCGATATCACCGATGCGCAAGGTGTCCGAGCGACCAATGGTGATGGCCGGCAAGTTCTTCAGGTCGATCTTCAGTACCGCGAGGTCGGTTTCCGGGTCGCTGCCGATGACCCGGGCGTGGGTTTCACGACCGTCCTTGAGCGCCACCACAATCTGGTCGGCCCCTGCGACCACATGGTTGTTGGTCAGCAAATAGCCTTCGGGGCTCATCAGCACCGCCGAACCCAGGCTGGACTCCATGCGGCGCTGCTTGGGCTCGTTGTTGCCGAAAAAGTGACGGAACTGCGGGTCTTCAAACAGGGGGCGGGCGTTTTTGTTCACCACCTTGGTGGTGTACAGGTTGGCCACGGCAGGCGCGGCGCGCACTACCGCGTCGGCATAGGTCACCGGCCCCTGCTGCACGTAACTGGTTTGCGGGGCTTGTTGCAGATTGACGTCCAGGCTCGGCAGCCCGACCCATTGCGGGTAACGCTGAATAATCAGCAAAGCGATAAGCACGCCAGCCAGCAGTGGCCAGCCAAAGAAACGCAAAGCCTTAAACATTGAACTCAGTCCTGAAGGTTGCAGAGCCATTCTGACGGCCCATAATGGCGCCATTATACGAGGGCCGCCCGGCTCTGAACGCTATATTTAGGAGTCTTTTATGGCTGTCGCCTTGAGCACGCTGGTAGAAGAAGCAAATCGTTACCTCAACAGTGCCGCCATCAGTGATTATTGCCCCAATGGCCTGCAGGTCGAAGGCCGCCCGCAGGTGATGCGTATCGTCAGTGGCGTGACCGCCAGCCAGGCCTTGCTGGATGCTGCCGTCGAGGCCCAGGCGGATCTGATACTGGTGCACCACGGTTATTTCTGGAAGGGCGAAGACCCTTGCGTCACCGGCATGAAACAGCGCCGCCTGAAAACCCTGCTCAAGCACGATATCAGCCTGCTGGCGTATCACTTGCCGCTGGACCTGCACCCTGAAGTGGGTAACAACGTGCAATTGGCCCGGCAGCTGGACATCACTGTCGAAGGCCCGCTGGAACCGGGCAATCCGAAAGTGGTGGGGCTGGTGGGCTCTTTGGCCGAGCCGATGACGGCTCGCGATTTTGCCCGCCGTGTGCAAGAGGCGCTGGGGCGCGAGCCGTTGCTGATTGAAGGCAGCGAGATGATCCGCCGCGTGGGCTGGTGTACCGGAGGCGGGCAGGGCTATATCGACCAGGCGGTGTTGGCCGGGGTTGATCTGTATTTGAGCGGCGAGGCCAGCGAGCAAACGTTCCATAGTGCCCGCGAAAACGACATCAGCTTTATTGCTGCTGGCCATCACGCCACCGAGCGTTATGGCGTGCAGGCTTTGGGTGATTACCTGGCCCGGCGATTTGCCCTGGAACATCTGTTTATCGATTGCCCGAATCCGATCTGAGCCCACCTCACCCCTCTGTGTGGGAGCGGGCTTGCTCGCGATGCAGGCAACGCGGTTTGCCTGCATCTGTGCGGCGCATTCATCGCGAGCAAGCCCGCTCCCACAGGGTTTGCCCGCCAAACTCTGCGATCTATTCTTAGACCTTTTCGATCTAGTTGGCGCCGTCTATAGAAGAGGGCGCTGTGCTAGCATTCGAGCCTCGAACACGGCCCGCAGGCCGTTCATAAGATAGCTTTCGTGAGTAGCCATGGTCGACAAACTGACGCACCTGAAACAGCTGGAGGCGGAAAGCATCCACATCATCCGCGAGGTGGCCGCCGAGTTCGATAACCCGGTGATGCTGTACTCGATCGGTAAAGATTCCGCCGTGATGCTGCACCTTGCACGCAAGGCGTTTTTCCCGGGCAAGCTGCCGTTTCCGGTGATGCATGTCGACACCCAGTGGAAATTCCAGGAGATGTACCGCTTTCGCGACAAGATGGTTGCCGAGCTGGGCCTGGACCTGATCACTCACGTCAACCCGGACGGCGTGGCGCAAGGGATCAACCCCTTCACCCACGGCAGTGCCAAGCACACCGACATCATGAAAACCGAGGGCCTGAAGCAGGCTCTGGACAAATACGGCTTCGATGCCGCCTTTGGTGGCGCGCGTCGCGACGAAGAAAAATCCCGGGCCAAGGAGCGCGTGTACTCCTTCCGTGACAGCAAGCACCGCTGGGACCCGAAAAACCAGCGCCCCGAGTTGTGGAACGTCTACAACGGCAACGTCAACAAGGGCGAATCCATCCGTGTGTTCCCGTTGTCGAACTGGACCGAGCTGGATATCTGGCAGTACATCTACCTCGAAGGCATCCCGATCGTGCCGCTGTACTTTGCGGCCGAGCGCGACGTCATCGAGAAGAACGGCACGCTGATCATGATCGACGACGAGCGCATCCTTGAGCACCTGTCTGACGAAGACAAGGCGCGCATCGTCAAGAAAAAGGTCCGTTTCCGTACCCTGGGTTGCTACCCGCTGACCGGCGCGGTGGAGTCCGAGGCAGAAACCCTGACCGACATCATCCAGGAAATGCTCCTGACGCGAACTTCCGAGCGCCAGGGCCGAGTCATCGATCACGATGGCGCAGGCTCAATGGAAGATAAAAAACGTCAAGGTTATTTCTAAGGGGTTGTCATGTCGCACCAATCTGATTTGATCAGCGAGGACATCCTCGCCTACCTGGGCCAGCACGAGCGCAAAGAGATGTTGCGCTTCCTGACCTGCGGCAACGTCGACGACGGCAAGAGCACCCTGATCGGGCGCCTGCTGCACGACTCCAAGATGATCTACGAAGACCATCTGGAAGCCATTACCCGCGACTCGAAAAAAAGCGGTACCACGGGCGACGATATCGACCTGGCGCTGCTGGTGGACGGTCTGCAAGCCGAGCGCGAGCAGGGCATCACCATCGACGTGGCGTATCGCTATTTTTCTACCGCCAAGCGCAAATTCATCATCGCCGATACCCCTGGCCATGAGCAGTACACCCGCAACATGGCCACCGGTGCGTCCACCTGTGACCTGGCGATCATTTTGGTGGATGCCCGTTACGGCGTGCAGACCCAGACCCGTCGCCACAGCTTTATCGCTTCGTTGCTGGGCATCAAGCACATCGTGGTCGCCATCAACAAGATGGACCTCAAGGGCTTCGACGAAGGTGTTTTCGAGTCGATCAAGGCCGATTACCTGAAGTTCGCCGAAGGCTTGAAGATGAAGCCCACCAGCCTGCACTTTGTGCCGATGTCTGCCCTTAAAGGCGACAACGTGGTGAACAAGTCCGAGCGCTCGCCGTGGTACACCGGCCAGTCGCTGATGGAAATCCTCGAAACCGTGGAAGTGGCGGCCGACCGCAACCTCACCGACCTGCGCTTCCCGGTGCAGTACGTGAACCGTCCGAACCTGAACTTCCGTGGTTTTGCCGGCACCCTGGCCAGCGGTATCGTGCACAAGGGCGATGAAATCGTCGTATTGCCGTCGGGCAAGAGCAGCCGCGTCAAATCCATCGTCACCTTTGAAGGTGAACTGGAACACGCCGGCCCGGGCCAGGCGGTCACCCTGACCATGGAAGACGAGATCGACATCTCCCGTGGCGACCTGCTGGTGCATGCCGACAACGTGCCGCTGGTGACTGACAACTTCGAAGCCATGCTGGTGTGGATGGCGGAAGAGCCGATGCTGCCGGGCAAGAAGTACGACATCAAGCGCGCGACCAGCTATGTGCCGGGTTCGATTGCCAGCATCGTCAACAAGGTCGATGTGAACACCCTGGAAGAAGGCCCGGCCAGCGCCTTGCAACTGAACGAGATCGGCAAGGTCAAGATCAGCCTCGACGCGCCGATTGCGCTGGATGGTTATGACAGCAACCGCACTACCGGCTCGTTCATCATCATCGACCGCCTGACCAACGGCACCGTGGGTGCAGGCATGATCGTGGCCCAGCCGTTGAGTCATGGCAGTGCGACCCATCACGGCAAATTGGCCCATGTGACCGTCGAAGAGCGTGCCCAGCGCTTTGGCCAACAGCCGGCCACCGTGCTGTTCAGCGGCTTGTCTGGCGCTGGCAAGAGTACCCTGGCCTATGCGGTTGAGCGCAAGCTGTTCGATATGGGCCGTGCGGTATTCGTGCTGGATGGCCAGAACCTGCGCCATGACCTGAACAAGGGATTGCCGCAGGACCGTGCCGGGCGCACGGAAAACTGGCGCCGTGCTGCACATGTGGCACGTCAGTTCAACGAAGCGGGCTTGCTGACATTGGCCGCGTTCGTGGCCCCGGATGCTGAAGGCCGTGAACAGGCCAAGGCACTGATTGGCAGCGATCGGCTGATCACCGTGTATGTGCAGGCATCCCCTGCCGTGTGCGCCGAGCGTGACCCGCAAGGGCTTTACGCGGCGGGTGGCGACAACATCCCGGGTGAGTCTTTCCCGTATGACGTGCCGTTGAACGCTGATCTGGTGGTTAATACACAGTCGCTGTCGCTGGAAGAAGGCGTCAAGCTGGTGCTGGACCTGTTGCGTCAACGCGGCGCGATTTAAGCCGCACTAAAAAGCCCGCCACCGAGTGATCGGTGGCGGGCTTTTTTGTGCATGACAAACGCCAAACATGCTCTTGTGGGAGCGGGCTTGCTCGCGATGCAGGCGCCCCGGTATGACGGTTTAACGAGTTGATATCATCGCGAGCAAGCCCGCTCCCACAGGATCAAGGGGAGCATCAAGTCTTGGGGTAGTCTCGATGCAATTGCTCCAGCAAGCGGTCCTTGTCTTCCCAGAGCTGGTTGATCCAGCTCTGGAACGCCAGGCGGTACTCCGGGTCCTGGTCGTAGTTTTTACCCAAGAACTCTTCGGGTATCTGCAGTTCTTCAAACACCACGACCACGTCTTTCACATTGCCGCACAACAAGTCCCAGTACCCCGGACGCCCACCCGGGTAGTGAATGGTCACGTTGACGATTGACTTCAGCTGTTCACCCATCGCATCCAGCACAAAAGCAATGCCGCCGGCCTTGGGCTTGAGCAGGTAGCGAAACGGCGAGTTTTGCTGTTCATGCTTGGCCTCGGTAAAGCGCGTGCCTTCGACGAAGTTGAAGATGCCCACCGACTGGTTCTTGAACTTGGCGCAGGTCTTGCGCGTGGTCGCCAGGTCAGCGCCTTTCTTCTCCGGGTGTTTGGCCAGGTACGCCTTGGAGTAACGCTTCATGAACGGAAAGCCCAGCGCCCACCACGCCAGGCCAATCACCGGCACCCAGATCAGTTCCTGCTTGAGGAAGAACTTCAGCGGGCGGATGCGTTTGTTGAGCACATATTGCAGCACCATGATGTCAACCCAGCTCTGGTGGTTGCTGGTCACCAGGTACGAGTGCTCATAGTCCAGGCCTTCAAGTCCCTTGATATGCCAGCGGGTCTTGCGCAGCAGATCCATCCAGCGATTGTTGTTGCCAACCCAGGCTTCGTGGATCCGGCGCATCAATTCGTCGGTCACCCGCTGCGCCGCCGGGAAGGGCAGGCACAGCTTGAAGATCGCGACAATAAACAGCGGCGTGCAACACACGATGGTGTTGATTGCCAGTAGCAGTGAAGCGATGACGCCGCGTATCGGCGCAGGCAGGAAGTCCAGCATTTACACATCCATAGGTCGGTTGGCGGCTTGAATCGCTGTAAGGGCGATGGTGTAGACGATGTCGTCCACTTGCGCGCCGCGGGGCAGGTCGTTTACCGGCTTGCGCAGGCCTTGCAGCATCGGGCCCAGGCTGACGCAATCGGCGCTGCGTTGTACAGCTTTGTGGGTGGTGTTGCCGGTATTGAGGTCGGGGAACACAAATACCGTGGCCCGGCCTGCCACCTGGCTATTGGGGGCCAGTTGCCTGGCGACGGCTTCGTTGGCAGCCGCGTCATATTGCAACGGACCGTCGATCAGCAGCGCATGCTGCGCTTCATGGGCCAGCAGGGTGGCTTCGCGGACTTTTTCGACTTCTTCACCGCTGGCCGACTCGCCGCTGGAGTAGCTGATCATCGCCACCCGCGGGGTGATGCCGAACGCAGCGGCAGAGTCGGCACTTTGCAGGGCGATTTCAGCCAGCTCGGTGGCGCTCGGGTGCGGGTTCATCACGCAGTCGCCATACACCAGCACCTGCTCGGGGAACAGCATGAAGAACACCGACGACACCAGGGTGCAGCCCGGCGCGGTCTTGATCAGCTGCAAGGCAGGGCGGATGGTGTTGGCGGTGGAGTGGATCACTCCGGATACCAGACCGTCGACCTCATCCAGTGCCAGCATCATGGTGCCGATCACCACCGGGTCTTCCAGTTGCTGCTCGGCCATCGGTGCGTTGAGGCTCTTGGTCTTGCGCAAGGCCACCATCGGCTCGACATAACGACCGCGGATCAGGTCGGGGTCGAGGATTTCCAGGCCTTCAGGCAGTTCGAAGCCGTGGGCCTTGGCCACTGCCTGGACTTCTTCAGGCTTGGCCAGTAGCACACAGCGGGCGATACCGCGGGCCTGGCAAATGGCCGCAGCCTGTACGGTCAGGGGTTCGCTGCCTTCGGGCAGGACAATGCGCTTGTTGGCCTGCTGGGCGCGCTGGATTAGCTGATAGCGAAACACTGCAGGGGTGAGGCGCATTTCGCGGGGGGTACCGCAACGCTGGTGCAGCCAGTGGGCATCGAGGTGGCTGGCGACGAAATCAGTGATGATCTCTGCACGTTCGCGGTCATCGATGGGGATTTCCTTGTTCAGGCCATTGAGACGGTTGGCGGTGTCGTATGAACCGGTGCTCACCGACAGCACCGGCAACCCGGCTTGCAGGGCGCCCCGGCACAGTTCCATCAGGCGCGGGTCGGGCTGGGTGTCACTGGTCAGCAGCAGGCCCGCCAGCGGTACGCCGTTCATGGCCGCGAGGCTGACGGCGAGGATGATGTCGTCGCGATCACCGGGGGTCACCACCAGTACGCCGGGCTTGAGCAGTTGCAAGGTGTTGAGCACGGTGCGCGCACACAGGATGATTTTCGACATGCGCCGGGTTTCATAATCCCCGGCATTGAGCACTTGGGCCCCCAGCAACTCGGCCACGTCGCGGGTGCGTGGAGCGTTCAGTTCGGGCTGGAAGGGGATGCAGCCCAGCAACTTGAAATCGCCACTGCGCAGCAACGGCGAATGCTCCTTGAGGCGCGCCGAGAACGCTTCCATGCTTTCGTCGGTGCGCACCTTGTTGAGGATCACACCCAGCACTTTCGGGTCTTTTGGCCCGCCAAACAGCTGGGCCTGCAACTCGACCCGGCCCGACAGCTCGGTGAGCACTTCGTTTTCCGGGGCCGAGACCAGGATCACTTCGGCATCCAGGCTCTTGGCCAGGTGCAGGTTGACCCGTGCCGCGTAACTGGCGGTGCGGGTGGGCACCATGCCTTCGACAATCAGCACGTCCTTGCCGACGGCGGCCTGCTGGTAAAGGTTGATGATCTCTTCGAGCAGTTCATCGAGCTGGCCGTCACCCAGCATGCGTTCGACATGGGCCAGGCCCAGCGGGGTGGGCGGCTTGAGGCCGTGGGTGCGGGCCACCAGTTCGGTGGAGCGCTCAGGGCCGAGGTCGCCGGGGTGCGGCTGGGCAATGGGCTTGAAAAAACCGACTTTCAACCCGGCGCGCTCCAGGGTGCGGACCAGGCCCAGGCTAATGGAGGTCAGCCCCACACCAAAATCGGTGGGTGCGATAAAGAAAGTTTGCATGCGAGCTTCCTGACGTGGCAGTGCAAGGGCACCCCCCTTCAAACGGGGCTTGTGCCTGAATCAATTGCCAAGATTAGCGCTATCCGCCTCTTGAGCACACCAGCCACAGGCAAAGGGCTGACCTATTTTTGCCTGGCGCTGATCGGGGTCAAGCACCCACGGCCTGGATTGCCAGGGCGGTAGATGGCGCTGGTGCTGGGTGTGGCCGCAGGAGAGCACGGCAACCCAGTGCTGCTCCTCATCCTGACGCCAGGCAATGATCGTTGATGTTTTCAAAATTATCCGTTGGTCTTGGTTGTGTTCGCTTTCGGGCGATTGCTTGGTTAAACTTGCGCACTCATTATTTTTTGCAAAAGGTCTCGCCCCATGACGATCGCCGCCAACAAGGCTGTCTCCATCGACTATACCCTGACCAATGACGCTGGTGAGGTCATCGACAGCTCCGCCGGCGGCGCACCGCTGGTTTACCTGCAAGGCGCAGGTAACATCATCCCGGGTCTGGAAAAGGCTCTGGTTGGCAAGGCAGTCGGTGACGAGCTGGAAGTTTCCGTTGAGCCGGAAGACGCTTACGGCGAGTACTCCGCCGAGCTGGTCAGCACCCTGAGCAGCAGCATGTTCGAAGGCGTTGACCAACTGGAAGTTGGCATGCAGTTCCACGCTTCGGCGCCGGACGGCCAAATGCAAATCGTGACCATCCGTGATCTGGACGGCGACGACGTGACGGTAGACGGTAACCACCCACTGGCTGGCCAGCGTCTGAACTTCAAGGTCAAGGTTGTAGCCATCCGTGACGCGAGCGAAGAAGAAATCGCTCACGGCCACGTACACGGTGAAGGCGGTCATCAGCACTGACAAGTGCTGCTACGCTCACAGGTGAGCTAGCCAGGAAAGGCGCCTTCGGGCGCCTTTTTGCATCCTGGGTTATGAGGGCAATCGGTGAGCTGAACGATTGTTTGAATGTGGATACAGGAATTTTTGGAGTCCGTCATGAGTGCATTTCACGAACTTACCCTGGACGCGCTGGATGGCAAGCCGCTGCCGCTGGAGACCTTTAAAGGCAAAGTGGTACTGGTAGTGAACGTTGCCTCCAAGTGCGGTTTGACCCCTCAATACGCGGCACTGGAAAACCTGTACCAGCAGTTCAAGGGCAAGGGTTTCAGTGTTCTGGGCGTGCCATGCAATCAGTTTGCCGGGCAAGAGCCGGGCAGCGAGCAGGACATTCAGGAGTTTTGCAGCCTCAATTATGGCGTCACTTTTCCTCTGAGCAGCAAGCTTGAGGTCAACGGCCCTGATCGTCATCAACTCTACCGGTTGCTGGCAGGCGAGGGCGCCGAATTTGAAGGGGACATCACCTGGAACTTCGAGAAGTTTCTGGTGGGCAAGGATGGCCGGGTTTTGGCGCGCTTTTCACCGCGCACCGCGCCAGACGATGCCACGGTGATTCAGGCCATCGAGAAGTCCCTGGCTTAAGGCTTCTTTGCTGCGACCTGGACCGCAACCGGGGCTGCGCATGCGTGGCCCAGGCAAGCTCGCTGCAACAGGCTTTCGAACTGTTCGATAATGCCCGCCCAGCTTTGCCGGCTGGCATGGCGGCGGGCGTTGAGGCGCAAGGTGCGCAAGGTCTCGGGAGCCTCCAGCAGCCAGCAGGCGGCTTCAATCCAGGCGTATTCATCCCCCGGCATGGCCAGTACCCCGTTGTAACCATGCCGAATATGCAAACCGGCCGCGGCCTCGTCATAAGCCACCACCCCCAGGCCCGAAGCCTGGGCTTCGAGTACCACATTGCCGAAGGTTTCGCTCAGGCTGGGAAACAAAAACACGTCACCGGATGCGTAATGGCACGCCAGGGCTTCGCCCGATTGCTCCCCGCAAAAAATCGCTTCCGGCAACGCGGCTTCCAGCGAGGCCCGCTTTGAACCGTCGCCCACCACGATCAGCTTGAAGCGGCGCGCAGGATATCGCGCTTGCAGTTCATCGAAACAACGCTTGAGTGCATCCAGATTCTTTTCCGGTGCCAGCCGGCCGACATACAGCAGGGCAATATCCTGTTCCCTGAGGCCCCAACTCTGGCGCAATGCCTGCTGGCGCTTGGCGGGGCTGAACAATTGGCTGTCGACGCCGCGCGGGAGCAGCTCCAGGCGTTGGAAATGCCTGCGCTCAAGCTCTACACGCTGACTGGTGCTGGGCACCAGGGTCAGCGCCGAACGGTTGTGAAAGCCGCGCAGGTAGTGGGTCAGTGCACGGGTAAACAGGGTCAGGCCATGCTGGCGCAAGTACTGCTGGAAATTGGTATGAAAGCCGGTGACTGCGGTGATGCCCAGGCGCCGGGCTACCCGTAATGCACACAAGCCCAGCGGGCCCTCTGTGGCGATATACACCACATCCGGGGGTTGCTGGCGCCAGCGCCTGGTCAGCCGATGGGTGGAGGTCAGGCCCCATTGCAGGCCAGGGTAGCCGGGCAGCGGCCAGCCGCGGCAGAGCATCAGCTCGTCGCTGCTGCGCTGGTTGCCATCGGCGCTCTGGCGTGGGCGTATCAGTTGCACGCGGTGGTTGCGGGCGCGCAAGCCATCGCACAGTTGGCCAAGGGTATTGGCCACTCCGTTGATTTCAGGGGCGAAGGTTTCGGTAACAAGTGCGATATGAAGGGCTGTGGTCATGACCCCAGTGTGGGGTGGGGTCATGACGTCAATGTGTCACGGTGATGATGGATTTATGAAGTCAGCGGCTGCGATTGGCAGCGGCCAGCGCTTCATCGCCGCGTTCGCGCACCCAGAACAGGGTTGCACCGGCAACGGCGGCGGGCATCATCAGGATATTGACCACCGGGATCAGCAGTACCAGGTAAACGATGCCGCCAAAGCTCATGCTCTGCCAGCGCTTCTCGCGCAGCCAGGCGAGCATCTCGTTCCAGCCCAGCTTGTGGTTGTCGGCCGGGTAGTCGATGTACTGGATGGCCATCATCCAGATCCCGAACAGCAGCCACAGCGGTGCCGCGATCAGGTTGAGCACCGGGATAAACGAGAGAATCAGCAGCGCAATAGCCCTTGGCAGAAAGTAGCCAAGCTTGCGCATTTCCCGGGCCAGGGTGCGCGGCACCATCGCCGCCAGTTCCCCCCAGCTGAAGGGTGGGGAGGTATCGACCCCGCGTGCCACGGCCTCGACCTTTTCCGAGAGAAAACCGTTAAAGGGCGCGGCGATGATATTGGCCAGCATGGTGAAGGTGAAAAACACCATCAACGCCACCAGCACCACGAACAGCGGCCACAGCACGTAGTTGAGGAAGCTCAGCCAGTTGGGCAGGGTCGGCATAAGCGTATCGACCCACAGGCTGAACTGATGCCCGGCGAAATAAATCAATCCGACGAACAGCACCAGATTGATCAGCAACGGCAGCAGCACAAACAGGCGCAAGCCAGGGCTTAAGACCAGCTTCAGGCCTTCACGCAGGTACTGCGGGCCAGAGAGAACAGGGGCGGGCATAGAGCACTCCGAGCAAAGGAAAACCGGGCGACCTTAACGGCTTTGTCCGCAGGACGAAAGCCTTGTCGCAGTATCGACAATAACTGTAACAAAGCCGTCTAAAATCGACTTCGACTACATAGAGACCTGCTATGAGCTGGATTGTTAATGCGTATTTCCTTACTCTCTGCGGCCTCTATATGCTTCACCCATATTTTTCAGGATCTGCGCGTTGCAGGCATAGCCTGGGCAGGTTTACGGTTTCTTTTTTATTCCAGCCGGTAAAGCGGCGTTCCGACCCGGTTTCAATGCGGGCGGTCATAGGAGTGAGTCATGTCTGAAGTACGTCATTCGCGTGTGATTATTCTGGGTTCCGGCCCTGCCGGTTACAGCGCCGCTGTTTATGCGGCCCGCGCCAACCTCAAACCACTGCTGATCACGGGCATGCAGGCTGGCGGTCAACTGACCACCACCACCGAAGTCGACAACTGGCCCGGTGATGTTCACGGCCTGACCGGCCCGGCCTTGATGGAGCGCATGCGTGAGCATGCCGAGCGTTTCGAGACGGAAATCATTTTCGACCACATCAATGAAGTGGATCTGAAAAACCGTCCGTTCACCCTCAAGGGTGACAGCGGTACGTTCACCTGCGACGCCCTGATCATCGCGACCGGCGCCAGCGCCCGTTACCTGGGCCTGCCGTCGGAAGAAGCATTCATGGGCAAAGGCGTGTCTGCCTGCGCGACCTGTGACGGTTTCTTCTACCGCAACAAGCCTGTTGCCGTAGTGGGTGGTGGTAACACCGCGGTTGAAGAGGCGCTGTACCTGGCCAACATCGCCAGTAAAGTGACCCTGGTTCACCGTCGTGAAACCTTCCGCGCTGAGAAGATCCTGATCGACAAGCTGCACGCCCGTGTAGCCGAAGGCAAGATCGAACTCAAGCTGAACGCGACCCTGGACGAAGTGCTGGGTGACAACATGGGCGTGACCGGTGCGCGCCTGAAAAACAACGACGGCAGCTTCGACGAGCTGAAAGTCGACGGTGTATTCATCGCCATCGGCCACACGCCGAACACCTCGTTGTTCGAAGGCCAGCTGGAGCTTAAAGACGGCTACATGGTTGTACAGGGCGGCCGTGAAGGCAATGCCACTGCGACCAGCGTTGAAGGTGTGTTTGCTGCGGGCGACGTGGCGGACCACGTTTATCGTCAGGCCATCACCTCGGCTGGCGCCGGTTGCATGGCAGCGCTGGACACCGAGCGCTACCTGGACGGCCTGCAGAACGCCCAGTTCTGATAGCCCGCCCCAACAAAAAAACCGGCCTTGGCCGGTTTTTTTGTGTCTGCCCTGTGGGAGCGGGCTTGCCCGCGATGGGATCGCAGCGGTGTACCTGAATAAAAGCGGCGCCTGTATCGCGAGCAAGCCCGCTCCCACAATGAGTCGCAGTATTACGCCTTGCGGGTCAGCGGCTGGGCTTCGAACTTGACCCCGGCCAGGCCGTGGGCCATCAGTGCGCGAATGTTGCCGTGGTCGCTGCCTTCAGGCGTGGCCAGTACCGAGCGGTAGTGTTCGCCGAATGCCAGCAGGGCTTGCTGGTCGCTCAAGCCTTCGAGCAGGGCCAGGCCCAGGGTCTTGCACGAGCCTTCGTTCTGCCCGGCAGCGTTTTCCACAGGGCCGTTGCTGAACGCCTGGGGCTGGTAGTCATAATGCGCGGCAATAAACGCCAGGGTATCGGCAAAAACGTGCTCGCCGCTGTTGAGGCTGGCGCGCAGGGTGTTCAAGTCAGTCATGCTTTTTTCCTTGGGCGAACGCCGCAGTCTGCTCGGCGCTGGCTTCTTTCTGGTATTGGGCTTTCCACTCGGCATACGGCATGCCGTACACCACTTCGCGGGCGTCATCGAGGCTGATGTCGATCTGGCGCTCGTCCGCTGCGGCCTTGTACCACTTGGACAGGCAGTTGCGGCAAAAACCCGAGAGGTTCATCAGGTCAATATTTTGCACGTCTTTGCGGCTGTCCAGGTGCGCGACCAGGCGGCGAAAGGCGGCAGCTTCGAGTTCAAGTTGTTCTTGAGGTGTCATGGCGTTCACCGGAGGTTATGAGGTTGCAGTCTGGCGGCTTGCCGCCAGCGTGATCGATACCGATTCGGCAAAGCGCAGCGCGTGCGGCTTGTCGACTTCGACTTCGGCATACAGCACCGCGTCGTTGGCCATTACCAGGTCGAGCAGTTCCTGGGTCAGGCGCTCCAGCAGGGCGAAGCGGTTTTCTTCGACGTGCTGGATCACGGCCTTGGTGATGGTGCGGTAATTGAGCGCGTGGTCGATATCGTTATCGCGCACCGCTTCCTGCGCTGCATAGAGGATGGTGAGGTTGATCAGCACATCCTGCTTGTTGAGGATTTCGTCCTCATTGATGCCGATAAACGTGCGCAGGCACAGGTCCTTGACGCGAATACGGGCCATTCCTGGCTGAAGTTGTGGCATTACGGCTTGCTCCGTCCAATCAGTTGCAAGAACTCCATGCGGGTGCTCGGTTCGCGAAATGCGCCGAGCATGACCGAGGTGTTCATGGTCGAATTCTGTTTCTCCACGCCGCGCATCATCATGCACATATGCTGGGCTTCGATCACCACGGCCACGCCGGCGGCCTGGGTGACGCTCTCGATGGCGTCGGCGATTTCCCGGGTGAGGTTTTCCTGGATTTGCAGGCGCCGGGCGAACATGTCGACGATGCGGGCGATCTTCGACAGCCCCAGTACCTTGCCCGTCGGGATATAGGCCACATGGGCCTTGCCGATAAAGGGCAGCAGGTGATGTTCGCACAGTGAATACAGCTCGATATTGGCCACGATCACCATTTCGTCGCTGTCAGAGGCAAACAGGGCGCCGTTGACCAGGGTGTCCAGGCTCTGTTCATAGCCATGACACAGGTATTGCATGGCTTTGGCAGCACGCTTGGGGGTGTCTTGCAGGCCTTCGCGCTCAGGGTCTTCGCCTAAACCAATAAGAATCTCGCGGTAATGCTCAGGCAGTGATGCGCTCATCTAGGTACTTCCTCGCGGGGCGGCTTATTTTAAATGCCGGCCGCCGTTGACGGTCAGGGTAGTGCCGGTCACATGGGGGTTGTCCAGCAAGTAGCGCAGGCTCTGGTAGATCACCTCGGCGCCGGGCTCGATGCCCAGCACGGATTTGGCCAGCGCTTTGGTGCGGTACGCCGCATCGTCGTCGGGGTTGAACATCAGCATGGCCGGGGCGATGCCGTTGACTTTGATCTGTGGCGCCAGTTTAGCCGCGAATGACAGGGTCAGGCTGTCGAGCCCGGCTTTGGTGGCGCAATAGGCAATGTGCTTGCTGCTGCCCTTGCGTGTCACATCATCGCTGATATGCACGATGTCCGCCGGGCTCGAGTGTTCAAGCAGCTCGCTGCAGTGCAGGTTGATCAGATACGGCGCGAGCATGTGGACGCTGAACATCCGGGTAAAGGCGTCGGTTTCATGCTGTGCGGTTTCCGCCAGCCAGGCCGAGGCGTTGTGCACAATTGCCCGCAGGCTGTGGGTGTGGGCCTTGAGGCGCTGAATGAAATCGAGGATGCCGGCCTCGTTCGAGAAGTCGGCAAACAAGGCCGTCGCGCCCAGGTCAAGCAGGGCCTGCACACCGGGTTTTTCGCTGCGATAGGTGAAGATCACCGCATAGCCGTCTGCCAGCAAGCGCTGCGCACAATGCAGGCCAACGCGCTGGCCTGCGCCAGTGATCAGAATCGGTGCAGATGAAGTGGGCATGACGGGCTCGGTGCAAAAAAGCCGGAAACAGTCGCGGCGCAAGGGTAAAACTATACCAGCGTCCGCGACCTTGCGCCCAAGCCCGGCTTCAGTGCCGTTGTGGTGCGATGCTGCTGCGCAGGGGTTTGCCCGCCGAACTGTGCAGCCAGCCCGCCAGCAGGTGCGTTGACAGCGGGATAAACAGATAAACCATCAGCGGCGTCAGGGCCAGGGTGCTGACCAGCACCCGCGGCACCAGGCTCAACTCGCCGAGCAAGGGCGCGCAGGCAAAGTTGAACAGTAATGAGACGGGGAAAAAGGCCAGCCAGATGGCAACGGCTTGTTTCCAGCGCGGTGGCCGCTGGCCACTTGTGCCGAACCAGCCGTCGATGCCGCTGACCCTGTGCTCGGAAGGATGGGCGAACAAGTCACTGCCGCGCAGCAACCAGGCCTTGCGCGACACGGAATGCTCCCAGGCGTGCAGGGTGACTTCGTCGGCAAAGCGGAAGATGATTTGAAATTCGTCGTCGCCGGGTGGCGGGGCCAGAACGCCCGAGCCCAGGTAGCCGGCAAAGTCCGTGGCCAGTTGTTCGCCTTCGTGCAGCCAGGCGATCAGTTCCTGATAGCGGCCTTTGGCGACACGGCGTGCAACCATCAAGGTGACAGGGGAGGTAGACATTGTGTATCTCCATGAGGCTGATGCTGCCCGGGTAGGGCAGGCATAAAACACAGCGCCGGGGTGGTGGGCCGTGTTCGTAAAAACAAGCAAGGATTGTTCCTGAATGCCCGTAGCGCCGTTTCTGGGAGCGGGCTTGCCCGCGATGGCAGCACCGCGGTTCACCTGATACACAGCGCGGCCTGCATCGCGGGCAAGCCCGCTCCCACAGGGTCTCGAATGGCAGGTAGAATCCAGTTATCCCTTTCTGATTGTTGCCCTCCCGATGCCTGTAATGACTGAACTTGAGCCCATTGCCCAGGCTGATGATTGCCAGGGCCTGTATCCGATCCGGGAAGTGGCCAGGCTCACGGGGATCAATCCGGTCACCCTGCGCGCCTGGGAGCGGCGCTATGGTTTGATTGAACCAAAACGCACCGAAAGTGGGCATCGCCTGTATTCCGTGAGCGATATTGGAACAATTCGTCAGGTCATGGACTGGCTTGAGCGTGGGGTTTCAGTCAGCAAGGTCGCGCAATTGCTTGCCAGCACTCAGCCTGTCGAAGACCCGCAACCGCTTGCCAGTGAATACAGCGACTGGCAAACCCGTATCGGTACAGCCCTGACGGCGTTCAACGAGCCTGAGCTGGAGCGCCTGTACGGCCAGATCTTTTCCAGTTACCCGATTGACGTTGTGTTCCAGGGGATTTTCCTGCCGCTGTGGCAACACCTGTTCAGAACCCGGGACGTGTTTGGTCGCACCAGCGAATGGTTGCTATTGGACGGGTTCCTGCGCGGGCGGGTGCAACATCGTTTGCAGTTGCAGGCCCCGCAGGCCGGGCAGTGTGTGGTTGTGGTGGGCATGCCCGAGCTGTGCCTTGAGCTTGAGCTGCTGGTCGCAGGCTTGCTGCTGAGCCGCCATGATCGGCTGGTCCGGGTGCTGGCTGTCGGCCAGCCACTGGAGGAGCTGTCACTGATTTGCCAGAAACTTGAGCCGCAAGCCGTTGTGCTGTTTGCCAGCCACGCGCTGAGCCTGGCACAACAGCGCAGGCTGGTGCGGCTGGCGCAAACCTTGAACTGTTCGGTGTCGCTGGCCGGCGAGGCTGCGAATGTGGCGCAAGAGGCGCTGGCCGGTTCATCCATTGCTTGCCTGGGCAGCGAGGCGCGCTTGATCAATCAACGCCTGGATGCTGATCTCAAGGCCACCCTGGGCGGCTGAGCAATATCAGATGTGCAGCCCGGGGTGCGTCAGGCGGTGTTGTTGCAGGATGTACTGGCGTAGCCGCTCGGCTTCACTTGTGTCGCGCTCGCTTAGCCGGTAGGCATAAAGGCCCGGCTCGGTCTTGCGCTCCAGCGTGCCGCGCAGGGCAATGCGCTCATATCCGTCTGGGCGGAACCACTGGGCAAATTGGCGGGGCGGCTGGCTGTCATGGCGCATTTCGACCAGAACCCCCTTGCACGACAGTTCGGTGATCCACAAGTGGCCGGCTTTACCGCGGATGTTTTCCAGTGGCACCGGCTCGGCCAGCGTCAGGCGCCAGGGGCGCGCTTTGGGCCCGTCTTCGAAGATGCTCGGGGCACCCAGTTGCAGATGCTGGGCATGGAATTCGTCTTCAACCAGGCGCAGCGGAAAGCTCATTTGCTGATTGGCGAATTGCGCCTGGATGGTCACCTGTTCATGAGCGGCAAGGCGTGTCAGCAAATCGCGGATTTGCGACATCCCGTTGACCATCAGGCTGGACGACGCATCCCGCACATTCAGCAGCGGGTTTTGGTGCATCGTTTGGATGAAATCCAGCTCGTCCTGAGTCAAAAGGGCATCGTGAGACATGGATGAGGCTCAAAAAATTGTCCGAAAAATCGTCATAGCGACTATCAGACCTCGATTTCTACGTTTTGTTTAATCCGCTCGTCGCCTTGAGCGCCTGCAGCTCGGCCTGTACGGCGGCCAGTTGGGCTTCAAGCTGGGCGACCCGCTGCTGGGCCTTGACCTGCTGGGTGACGTCTTTTTGCACGCCAATAAAGTACGTCAGCTTGTCGTTCTCATTGAATACCGGCGTGATCGACAGCTCATTCCAGAAGTGCGTGCCGTCCTTGCGGTAGTTGCGCAGCACCTGGCGGGTAGGCTGGCCGCTGGCAATCGCCTCGCGGATCAACTGCAGGCCCTGCTGGTCGCGGTCGCCGGCCTGCAGGAAGCGGCAATCCTGGTACAGGATATCGTCGCGGCTGTAACCGGTGAGGGCTTCAAAGGCGGCGTTGGCATAGATCAGGATATTGTCTTCACCCTCTTGTTCGGCAACCACAATGCCGTCCTGGGACGCGTCTACCATGCGTTGTAGCAAGCGGGCGTTGATCATGGGGTTGCTCTCCTTGGGGTATGCGGATTGGCGCATGGTAAGGCATCGCTGCCAGACCTGTTAATATCCCGGGCTTTTAGTCAGTTACAGGATCAGATTGATGAAAGTCGCCATCCTTTCCGGCTCGGTGTACGGCACCGCTGAAGAAGTCGCCCGCAATGCGAAACAACTGCTGACCGATGCCGGTTTTGAGGTTTTGCTCAATACCCGCGCCACGTTGGCCGATGTCCAGGCGTTTGCTCCCCAGGCGCTGCTGGCCGTGACCTCGACCACGGGCATGGGCGAGCTGCCGGACAATCTGGTGCCGCTGTACAGCGCCATTCGTGACCAGTTGCCAGCCGCCTGGCGCGGGCTGCCCGGCGCGGTAATCGCCTTGGGTGACGAAAGCTACGGCGACACCTTCTGTGGCGGTGGCGAGCAAATGCGCGAGCTGTTTGCCGAGCTGGGCGTGCGCGAAGTGCTGCCGATGCTGCGCCTGGATTCCAGCGTCACGGTCACCCCGGAGGAAGACTCCGAGCCGTGGATCGCGGACTTGATCAAAGCACTGAAGCCGTAACCGGGCGTTCGCGCAGCAGCTCAAGCCAGGCTTGGGCTGCCCGTGACAGGTACGCGCCATCGCGCCAGATAAACGCGATATCCCAGCGCAAGTCATCCGGTGCAGCCAGTTTGAGGCGTACCACCCCGGGGCGCACCAGGCCGCGGGCCACCACGCTGGGCAGCAACACCACGCCCTGGCCTGCGGCCACCAGCGCCACCAGAAAATCCGCCTGACCGCTGCGTCCGCCTTCCCTGGGGGTAAAGCCAGCCTGCTGGCAGGCCTTGAGCACCCGGTCGTTGAGCACAAAGCTGCGCTGGTAAAGCAAAAATGGCGTATCAGCCAATTGTTCAAGGCGCACGCCCGGCCCCTCGGCCAGCGGATGATCGGCCGGGAGCAAAACGTCCAGCGGCTCGTCACAAAACGGCTGATAAGCAAACGCGGGATTTTTCGGCGTCAGGCTGCCACCCAATTCCAGCTCGCCGCTCAGCACGGCCTGCTCGATATTCAAGCTGCCTTCTTCGAGCAACTGCACCTGAATATTCGGATAGCGTCGTCGGTATTCGGCAAACAACCCGGCAAACAGCGTGTTGCTGCCCAGCAACGGCAGGCCTAGCCGCAGCTCCCCCCGGGTCATATGGCTCAGATCGTCCAGCTCGCTCAGTAATTCCCGGTGCAAGCGCAGCATGCCCTCGGCCCGTTGCAGCACTACATTGCCTGCCGCTGTTAGCCGCACCTGTGAACCGGTACGGTCGAACAGCGGCGTGCCGAGGCTGTGTTCGAGCTGCGCCACCTGCTTGCTCACGGCCGACTGGCTGATGTGCAAACTGTGGGCAGCGGGGGTAAAGCCGCCCAGGCGGGCCACTTCGACAAAGGTGCGCAGGTGTTTGAATTCCATTGGTGTGATTCCAGTTTGGAATAGCTGCAAGTCTGACAATTCGTTTTAGGGATGTTAGCAGGCTCTTTAAACTGAAGGCCTGTCTGGAATGGATAAATCATGAAACGCTTCGATGTAAAACGCCTGGGTCGGTTGGTCAGTGAGCTGGCCGTGTTGTTGGCTTTGTACTTTTTGGGCTGTCAGCTGGCAGCCTGGTGGCACCTGCCGATCCCCGGCGGTGTAGTGGGCATGGCGCTGCTGCTGCTGGCGTTTGCCCTGGGCTGGGTCAAGCCTGCAACCCTGCAATTGGGCGCCGGTGTGTTGATGGCTGAAATGCTGCTGTTTTTTATCCCGGCGCTGATGAGCCTGCTCGATTACGGCGTGCTCGTGCGCGACGAGGGCTGGCGCATTCTGCTGGTGATTGGCGTCAGCACCCTGCTGGTGATGGTGGTTACGGCATTTACCGTAGAAGCGGTGTGCCGCTGGAGGCTGCGTCATGAAGTTTGAACTGATGCCCATGTTCTGGCTGCTGTTCACCCTGTTGACCTACGGCTTCAGCCGCTGGCTGTACCGGCGCACCGGGCGTTACCTGCTGTCGCCGCTGATTCTGGTACCGGCCTTGCTGCTTGCCGTGGCCGTGCCGTTGCACACCGCCTATGCCGAGTATTCAAGCAATACCCATTGGCTGATGCTGGTACTGGGACCGGTGACCGTGGCCTTTGCCGTGCCGATCTGGCAGCAACGCAAGCTGCTGGCGCGACACTGGGTGGCGTTGCTGCTGGGGATGCTGGCAGGCAGCGCGGCGTCCATAGGCAGTTCGTTCTGGCTGGCCCGGGCGTTGGCGCTGGACACCTCATTGACCATGTCGCTGGTACCGCGCTCCATTACCACCCCGTTTGCCATGCCGCTGGCCCAGGACCTGGGCGGCGTGCCTGAACTGACAGCGGTGTTTGTGATGTTTACCGGCGTGTTTGGTGCGTTGCTCGGCGGGATTTTGCTCAAGTGGTTGCCGCTGCGCAGCAGCCTGGCGCGGGGCGCGCTGTTTGGTATTGGCGCTCACGGTGCCGGTGTAAGCCGCGCCCGCGAAGTGGGCAGTGAAGAAGGTTCGGTGGCGGGGCTGGTGATGGTACTCACTGGCATCCTCAATCTGTTCGCCGCGCCGTTGCTGGCGATGGTGTTCTAGTTCTTGAATACGCCACATACCCCGTGGGAGCGGGCTTGCTCGCGATTGACCCAACGCGGTCTTGCTGGAGAACCGTGTCGATGCCATCGCGGGCAAGCCCGCTCCCACAGTTTTTTACGCGCATAAAAAAGGCCGCTGTAAAACAGCGGCCAAGGAAGACGTTCATCAAGGAGCTACAAATCAACGTCAGGGTAAATCGGTGAGCAGAGTCGATGCGACTCGATGCGTTGGGCGTGTGCCCGTGCTGGAACGTTCGACAAGAATAAGGGCTGGTCGGCAGAGGAGTAAGCCCGCTTTGGGACAATCTCTTTTACATCTTCGGCAACAGTTGTGCGGCTAAAAAGGCTTGTGGCTCAAGGACCTGGATACACGATAACTATGTATCGCAGGCTCCTGGCACGGATCGTGTTGAATGGGTTTTCACATGATTGCTCCCGGCAGCCTTTGTTGCAGCAAGACGCTGAACAGGTCGGGAGCACGGACAGGAGTTCATCATGAACACTCAGGATAACAACGCATTCATGACCGATAAATTCACCCTCAAACCCAGCCCGCAAGTGGTTGAGCGGGTGCGCGAATTTCTCAATGAGCAACTGCAGCACCTGGCACTGGACTGCGAAAACATTTATCTCAACACGGTCAACAACATTGTCGACATGACGGTCATCTACAGCCAGGACCTGCTGGGCCTGGGGATGGACACGCTGGAGTGGGGCACTGTGCAAGCACACAACGACTGGGAAACCGGGGTGTTCAGCAAGGGTGGCTCGTTCCAGGATATCCATCGGCTCGACCACCTGCCCATCGAGCGCATCGAACAGATGATGAGCGAGCTGCTCGATCAGGCCAAATACAAGTGGATGGTGTGATGCCGTGAGCCATCAGCCCGGCTGATACCCCATCCGCCAACTGATGGCCTGGCTGGCGGCCAGCAAGCGTTTGGCCGCTGGCCCGTTTTCATCGGCGTGAAACAGTGACGTTGGGCCAACCACGGTCAGTACAGCCGCCACCTGGCCGGTTGCATTGAATACCGGGGCCGACAAGGCATCGACACCAGGCATCAGCAAGCCGTGTACGAAATGCAAACCGCGCTTGCGGATCTGGCTGCAAAGCGCCGTGTAGGCTTCAGGTGTTTGCAACGGATGTACCTGATCGGTCTTGAACTCCAGTTCGCGCAAGTCGACGGTTTCGCGATCCGGCAAAAATGCGTTGAACACCAGCCCGGTCGATGAACTGAGAAGTGGCAAGACCGAACCCAGCTGGGTCACTACGGTGACTGCCCGCACGGCTGGCTCAATGTGCACCACGGTTGCCCCCTGATTACCCCACACCGCCAAAAAGCAGGTTTCATTCAAGTCGTCGCGCAGCTCGGCCAAAGGCAGGCTGGCGACTTTCAGTACGTCCATGCTGTTGAGCGCGGCCAGCCCTACGCGCAATGCCTCGCGGCCCAAACCGTAATGGTTGGTGGCGACATTCTGCTCGGCGAAACCGCTGGCGATCAGTGCCTGCAGATAGCGATGCACCTTGCTCGCGGGCATTTGTACGTGTTCGGCCAGGCGTGACAGCGATGTCGAGGGGGACAGCTCGGCCAAGGCCTTGAGGATGTCCGTGCCGACCTCGGCCGAACGCACTTTCTGCTTGCCGGTGCTGTCGGTGCTGCTGCGGGGCTTTTCCATGGAAGTGCTTATATCTCGGGACGAATGGGCGTCTTTATAGCTTGACGCTGAATACCAATCAAATTACGTTATGCGTAATCGAATTACGATAAAAATAACGCAGCGACGCGCAAACGCTTCCAGCGCCGGGCGCAGTCCGCTGCCTTCTCCATGCTGGAGGCTCCATGAACGTCGATTCGCCCTCGTCAGGTCTTGGCTATCAGTCCGGGTTTGGCAACGAATTCAGCAGCGAAGCATTGCCCGGCGCCCTGCCGGTGGGTCAGAACTCCCCGCAAAAAGCCCCCTACGGTCTGTACGCCGAATTGTTCTCCGGTACGGCGTTCACGATGGTGCGCAGCGAGGCGCGGCGTACCTGGATGTACCGCATCCAGCCTTCAGCCAACCACCCGGCGTTCGTCAAGCTCGAGCGGCAATTGGCGGGTGGCCCGCTGGGGCCGGTGACCCCCAATCGCTTGCGCTGGAACCCGTTGCCGATTCCAGATCAAGCCACAGATTTTATCGACGGCCTGGTGGGCATGGCGGCCAATAGCGGGGCGGAAAAACCTTCGGGCATCAGCATCTACCATTACCGCGCCAATACCTCGATGCAGCGGGTGTTTTTCAATGCTGATGGCGAGTTGCTGCTGGTGCCCGAACTGGGCCGCTTGCGTATTTGTACCGAGCTGGGGCGCCTGGACCTGGAGCCACTGGAAATCGCGGTGATCCCCCGTGGCCTCAAGTTTCGCGTTGAGCTGCTCGATGCCCAGGCTCGCGGCTATGTTGCCGAGAACCACGGCGCGCCGCTGCGCCTGCCCGATCTGGGGCCGATTGGCAGCAATGGCCTGGCCAACCCCCGGGATTTCCTGACCCCGGTTGCCCATTACGAAGACACACGCCAGGGCACGCCCCTGGTGCAAAAATTCCTCGGTGAGCTGTGGGGCTGCGAGCTGGACCATTCGCCGCTCAACGTGGTGGCGTGGCATGGCAACAACGTGCCGTACAAATATGACCTGCGCCGCTTCAACACCATCGGCACGGTCAGCTTCGACCATCCCGACCCGTCGATCTTTACTGTCCTGACTTCGCCTACCAGCGTGCCGGGCCTGGCCAACCTCGACTTCGTGATCTTTCCGCCGCGCTGGATGGTGGCTGAAAACACCTTCCGGCCGCCGTGGTTCCACCGCAACCTGATGAACGAATTCATGGGCCTGATCCAGGGCAGCTACGACGCCAAGGCCGAAGGCTTCCTGCCCGGCGGTGCGTCGCTGCACAGCTGCATGAGCGCCCACGGCCCGGACGGCGAAACCTGCACCAAGGCGATTGCGGCCGAGCTGCAACCGAGCAAGATCGACAACACTATGGCCTTTATGTTCGAGACCAGCCAGGTGTTGCGCCCAAGCCGGTTTGCCCTTGAATGCCCGCAATTGCAATCGAACTACGACGCTTGCTGGGCCACGCTGCCCGTGACCTTCACCCCGAATCGGAGATAACCCATGACCCAGACCACTCTTGCCCGAAGCTGGATCAGCTCTGCCAACGGCCACCGCGACTTCCCGTTGCAGAACTTGCCGCTGGGCATTTTCAGCATTGGCGGGTCGGCACCGCGCAGCGGGGTTGCCATTGGCGATGCGATTTTCGATCTGGAGGCCGGGCTGGCGGCGGGCCTGTTTGAAGGCCCGGCCAAGGTGGCGGTTGAAGCCTCCCTGGGCGGCGCATTGAATGCCTTTTTCGCCCTGGGCCGCAGTGCCCGGGTCGCCCTGCGCGAGCGCTTGCTCGAACTGTTGAGCGAGGGCAGCACCCTGCGCGGCAAAATCGAAGCCCTGGGCACGCGGCTGCTGCCACTGGCGGCAGATTGCCAATTGCATCTGCCGGCCAAAATCGGCGACTACACCGATTTTTATGTCGGCATCGAGCACGCCAAAAACGTCGGCAAGCTGTTCCGCCCCGACAATCCGCTGCTGCCCAACTATAAATATGTGCCGATTGGCTACCACGGTCGCGCCTCGACCATTCGCCCCTCTGGTGTTGAAGTCCGCCGCCCCAAAGGGCAAACCCTGCCTGCCGGGCAGACCGAGCCGACTTTTGGCCCGTGTTCACGGCTGGACTACGAGCTGGAACTGGGGATCTGGATTGGCCAGGGCAATGACATGGGCGACGCGATCCCGGTCAGCGAAGCCGGCGAGCATATTGCCGGTTTCTGCCTGCTCAACGACTGGTCGGCGCGGGATATCCAGGCCTGGGAATACCAGCCGCTGGGCCCGTTCCTGTCCAAGAGCTTTATTACCAGCATCTCGCCGTGGGTGGTGACCGCCGAAGCGCTGGAGCCGTTCCGCCGTGCGCAACCGGCCCGCCCGGAAGGTGACCCGCAACCATTGGCTTACCTGCTCGATACCAAGGACCAGGCCAATGGTGCGCTGGATATCGAACTGGAAGTGCTGCTGCTGACCGAGGCGATGCGCGAACAGAACCTGCCAGCCCACCGCCTGGGCTTGAGCAACAGCCTGAACATGTACTGGACTGCGGCCCAACTGGTGGCTCATCACAGCGTCAACGGTTGCCAGTTGCAGTCCGGTGACCTGTTTGGCTCGGGCACCTTGTCGGGCCCCGACCGCTCGCAACTGGGCAGCCTGCTGGAAATCACCGAAGGCGGCAAACACCCGATCGAGTTGGCTTCGGGTGAAGTGCGCAAGTTCCTGGAAGATGGTGACGAAATCATCCTGCGTGCCCGCTGCACCCGTGAAGGTCATGCCTCCATCGGTTTTGGCGAGTGCCGGGGCAAGGTTGTTGCCGCGCGCTAAAGGAGCGGGCTATGGAACTCTTTACTTATTACCGCTCAACCTCGTCCTACCGGGTGCGTATTGCGCTGGCACTCAAGGGGCTGGATTATCGGGCGCTACCGGTCAATCTGATCGCGCCGGCTGGCGGTGAGCACCGTCAGCCGGCGTACCTGGCGATTAACCCGCAAGGCCGCGTGCCAGCCTTGCGCACGGACGAGGGGGAGGTGCTGACCCAGTCACCGGCGATCATCGAATACCTCGAAGAGCGTTACCCGCAAGTGGCGCTGCTGTCTGCCGACCTGACCGTCCGTGCCCGGGAGCGGGCGGTGGCGGCGCTGGTGGCGTGTGATATTCACCCGTTGCACAACGTCAGCGTGCTTAACCGGCTGCGTCAATTGGGGCACGATGAAGCGCAAGTGGGGGAGTGGATCGTTCACTGGATCAGCCAGGGGCTGGGCGCCATTGAACAGTTGATCGGTGACAGCGGTTATTGCTTCGGGCCACAGCCCGGGCTGGCGGATGTGTATTTGATCCCGCAGTTATATGCGGCGCAGCGGTTTAACGTGCCCCTGGCGGCGTACCCGCGCATTGCCCGGGTGGCGGCGCTGGCAGAACAACATCCGGCGTTTATCACGGCGCACCCGGCCAGTCAGCCCGACACCCCGGCCTGACCCCACTCTGTGTGTGGGAGCGGGCTTGCTCGCGATGGGAACGACGCGGTCTATCTGTCAGACCACGGCGATCCCATCGCGGGCAAGCCCGCTCCCACAACAAGCCCGCTCCCACAGGATGTGCTCCCTTGCGGATATGTCCGAAATCCTGAAAAGCGCACAGGCTTATGCCTGCGCACTTCAACGAATTTTCTGGCGCCGCCTATACTGGCGAATACCCATAATCGTTCGAGGGCCTGATGATGTTTGCTCTCATGCAAAGCGCTCAGCTTGAGTCGCTGCACCTCAGTGTAGACCCCGTGACAGGCCTGAAAGCCGTGATTGCCATCCATAACACTCGCCTGGGGCCGGCATTGGGGGGCTGTCGCTATCTGGCTTACCCCAATGACGAAAGTGCGGTGGGTGATGCCATCCGCCTGGCGCAGGACATGAGCTACAAGGCGGCGCTGGCCGGGCTGGCCGTGGGCGGGGGGCAGGCCGTGGTGGTGCGTGCGGCCCACGTCGATAGTCGCGCGGCGCTGTTCGAAGCCTTTGGTCGCTGTGTGGAGCAACTGGACGGGCGCTATATCACGGCAATCGACAGCGGCACATCAACGGCAGACATGGACTGCATAGCGCAGCACACCCGGCATGTGACCAGCACCACTGCTGCCGGCGACCCTTCGCCCCATACGGCGATGGGGGTGTTTGCCGGAATCCGCAGCACGGCGTCGTCGCGCCTGGGCAGTGACAACCTCGAAGGTTTGCGGGTGGCGGTGCAGGGCCTGGGCAAAGTGGGTTACGCGCTGGCCGAACAACTGCATGCTGCGGGCGCCGAACTGCTGGTGTGCGATACCGACCCCGGCAAAGTGCGCCTGGCTATGGAACAACTGGGCGCGCACCCGATTGCCTGCGAAGCCTTGCTCAGCACCCCCTGCGATATCCTTGCGCCGTGCGGTCTGGGCGGGGTGTTGAACTGGCACAGCGTGGCGCAACTGCGCTGCTCGGCGGTGGCCGGATGTGCGAATAACCAGCTGACCAATCTGCAAGTGGCCGATCAGCTCGAGCGGCGAGGCATTTTGTATGCGCCCGATTACGTCATCAATTCCGGCGGGCTGATCTATATGGCCCTGACCCATGAAAATGCAGCCCCCGAGGCCATCAACCAGCAGTTGTTGCAGATCAGCCAGCGTTTAACCGGCATTTATGCCCATGCCCAGGCTGAAAAACGCTCACCGGCACGGGTTTCTGACGAGCTGGCACATCAATTGTTGTATCCCAAGGACTGAACACAGGCCAAGTCCAGCTCCGGGCCTCCTATGGCAAAGCGAGCTTCAAACTCGACCAGCCCCGCATGCACCTTCTGCAACGCTTCTATCTGAGTCATTACGGCGTGTTTTTTCCGGGCGATGGCGTTGCTCACGACCTGCCACGGCAGCGTTTGGCCGCGATGCTGATCAAGAATGGCCTGCATTTCCTTGAGCTTGAAGCCCAACTGCTGCGCGCACTTGATAAACATCAGCAGTTCAACGCTTTGCTCGCTGTAGACGCGATAGGCGCCACGGCGTTGCGGCGCAGGTAGCAGACCGATGTGTTCGTAGTGGCGAATGCTTTTGACGGTGGTGCCCGACAACTGGGCGGCTTTGCCGATATACATGAAAAGTCCTTTTAATCGCCGCCCGCTGGCTCAGCGCGTGGCGAGCTGGTGTGCCGCCTGAAGCCAGGCGTCTCTTTGCCCGGGCGTGGCGTTCAGGATCGGGCCAAATGTCAGGGTAGCTGTGGGTTTTATGCCACAAAACGCCAGTGTGGTTTTGCGAACCTGATGCAGCCCCGGCATGCGGTATACCCATTGGTAGTACCACGGCGGGGTGTCCATCGTCACCAGCAGGTGTGCGCTGCGGCCTTTCAACAATTTTGCAGGGAAAGCGCTGCCCTCACGGTATTGAAAGGCAAAGCCGGGCAGCAGGATGCGGTCGAAAAAACCCTTGAGCAATGCAGGGATCCCGCCCCACCAGATCGGGTAGACCAGCACCAGGTGTTCGGCCCAAAGGATATTGGCCTGAGCCTGCAGCAGATCAGGCTCCAGCGCCTGGACCTGCTGGTAGCCTTCGCGCAGCACCGGGTCGAAGCGCAGATCGCCCAGGCGCATGACGCGTACATCATGGCTGGCATCTTTGGCTGCAGCTGTATAGCTGTCTGCCAGTGCGCTACAGAAACTGTGGGTGCCGGGGTGACCGAGAATGACCAGTACTCGCTTGCTCATCATGACGCCAACCTGAAAGGGGGCCTTTGAGGGTAGGGTCTGCCCCGTAGGGGAGAGTCAAGCGAGTACGCGGCCGTCTTACTCGCTGTCGACCAGCAACTCGGACAGGGCGTCCGGCTGGCTCTTGAAGGCCTTGGCAAACACATCGCGATTTTTCGCCATGTAGATACCGGCTTCTTCGACTTGTTGCTCGTTCAGGGACGGCACTGCTTTTTGCAGCACTTCGGCCAGCAACTCTGCCAGTTCCAGCATTTTGTCATGACGGTCAGCTTCGGCTTTATCCATGAACAAACGCTCCAGATCTCGGCTGCTGCGGTATACCACTTCGACGGCCATTTACCACCTCATATGCCTTCACGTAAATTATCTAGCGATTACTGTATTTATATACAGCGAAAAGAATAAGCCAATCGCCAGCATTTGAATAGCGGCTTTTTCAATGTAGCTGTAATTGGCATGCCCAATCGAGCCAGAGGTGCCTTATGGGCGGCGGTCACCATCTCAACAGCAGTGAGTGGCCTTTTTTCTGCATGTAAAAAGCGTCATGTGCATCGCGGATGATCCGTTCGAGTCGATTCAAGGAGCTGCATCGTGAGAGTTAACAAAGCTGAGAAGCTACGTCGCCAGGTTCATGAACTGGCCGAATCGATGGGCAATCTGTTCGTCGAAACCTTCCATTACCTGGCGCTGTTTGCCATTGGCGCGGTCACTGCCTGGGCGGCGGTGATGGAATTTTTGCAGATGGTGGAGAAGGGCAACATCACGATTGATGACATCCTGTTGCTGTTTATCTACCTCGAGCTGGGCGCGATGGTCGGGATTTATTTCAAGACGAAGGTCTACGTTACTAACAATACATTTCAGGGCGACGAAACCCTTGCACGTCCCGAGAATGCTGGGGCATGGTGCGCGTAATCTATTTTTGACGTAACGTGCGGTTGGCTTGAATCGCTCAATTTTTTGATGGTGGTAGGTAATGACTGAACAAGTGAAATGGGCTGAAACGCTGCGGAAAAAGCTTCATGGTGGTGCCGATTCAATCGGCAATCTGTTCGTAGAAACGTTTCATTACCTTGCGCTTTTTGGAATCGGAGTGGTAACGGTTTATGCGGGGATTTCGACCTTTATAGACATGCTGCAACAGCCTAAAATTTCCGTTGATGATATTTTACTGCTTTTCATATTTCTTGAATTGCTGGCTATGGCGGGCATTTATTTTCGTACAAATCACATGCCTTTACGCTTCCTTTTGTACATCGGCGTTACGGCTTTGATTAGGCTTTTGATTAGCGATGTTTCACATCACAATGCGCCAGATATGGGCATTTTGTACGTTTGTGGTGGTGTGCTTTTGCTTTCTGTTTCGATTCTCGTTGTTAGATTTTCATCTTCAAAATATCCATCTGTAAAAGAAAAGGCTGAATAAGAAAATTAATTGGTTTTTGATTTTGATTTTGAACCCCAATTTTTTTCCGTCTCTCACGCTCTCATTCTAGTTAACAGCACACACTTGTCTCATTAGAAGAAAGACAAAAAGCCTTGATAAATCTCTTAAAGAATCAGTTAAAGGATTGACAAAAATGAAACTGCCAGTTCCGTTCGATATGGGTGATATTTTTCAGTTGATGGAAGTCAGCAACAAAATCGAAGTAGTTTTAGAGAAGCCAAATGGCGAAATTTATGAAGATTTTGGTGATTGTTCTTTTTGCAAAGCTGAAAAAGAAAATGGATTTGCATTTGCTTTGATGAGCAAAATGAAATGCATAGAGTTTTATGTAACTGCAAAGCAAGAAGCGCTTGTGTTTATTTATGCTCTTGGTGATTTGCAACAAAGCTCACTTGGCGAAGGTAAGGTTGAGTCTTACTTAGATGAAAATGAAAATATTGAAAGTGTTTTTAGCTTTGAAGGCATTAATCTTAGAATAAAGTATCAAAGACATTATCTGAAAGCCCTGCCAAGTGATTATGAAGCGTACATGTCTAATCAGGGTGATGCGCTTGGTCTGAAATGGTTGAATGTCAGAAATGACATTGACCGTTTTAAATTTGACGTTGCGAATCGAGTGGTTAGTATTGGCAGAATTAAGAATAACGTCATTGTGGAAATGTGTAAAAAAGCTAATCTTTATTCAGTGAATATTGGTGATGCTGATAATTTTATGATTGATTTTGTGGGTCTTGATAAGGCTATTGATACGCGCATTCAAATTAACATTTGTGATGAAAATAAAAGCATTGTTGAAGACGCAACATTTAAAAGCCTTTTCTATGCGTTGTCTTTTGCTAGTGATAATGATTTTACATCGCTGCGAGGTTGTGAGTTAAAGCGAAATCAAGACGAAAAATTTATCACGTATTTCTTTGAAAAAGATGATGAAAGCATTGCTGTAATTATCCCAAGAAATAAAAATGATGATGAGCAAGCATATGAAATGTTCAGCGGTATAGAATTCAAGTCGTGAGATTGAGGTGTTGAGTCATTAGGCTTTTATTTGAAGATTTTGGCTCAACAACTTTAGTGCTGCACTAGTGGTGAATACTGCACGGTTTGTTAATTCTTGATGCAATGCTCTGAATTGAGTCATTAAGCCACTAATTTCACGCTCTGAGCCTTTTCTGGTGTATCTATCAAAGAAGTCACTAGAAACGCTTTAAATCGCAAAACTCAATCAATTATTTAAACTCTACCAATATTAAAAACTAAAACATCTTTAAAACCGCTTTTGATTTATAGATTGAATCCACAGCTAGGCTGAGTACAAGCAAGGATTCTGAAAATCACCTTCTGGAAAAAAGCTCAATTCCCGCGAAGCGAGTGTGTTTTTCTAAAAAAGAGGAATGCATTGATTTTCTAAAAATTACTAATCGCAAAGGTTTGTTTTCCAGTTCCCAATTTTTTGTTCCCATTATCAAGTTTCCATTTTATTTTTTCAGCGACATGGATTTTGTTAGGTTAGTTTGTTTTTTTGCTGTTGACGATTTTCTTTAGCGCGCAACGCGCACGCCCGCGTATATCGATCCCCCCCTTGAATTTAAAGGGCTGGACTAGTGGTGAATGTAACGAAAGTTATGTTCAAAGATTTTTTAACGAAATTACGAACATAATAAAAATGATGTTCAAAGGGCTTTTAAAACTCAAATTTGTGGATCTTCATATTTATGAACATAATAAAAATGATGTTCATAAATATTATTTTTTGATTAAAATTCAGTGGATGTGATGATTTTTTTATGATTGATACGAAAAATATTTCGGTGGTTTTTCTCGAAAACGAATCGCAGTGGGAAATGCGGTGAAAAATAAAAAGAGATAAGTAGGTGATTTTCTGCGTTTAAAATTACGGTAGGGAATTCGAGAGAAATGGTTTGATTCGATATTTGAGAAATGTTTAGAACGCAGTGTGAGTTGGGTCTAGGTGCAATGCTTAGGATTAAACTCATTAAGCCACTAATTTCACGTCCTAAGCATTTTCTGGTGTGTCTCATCGAAGAACACCATAGAATTGCTTTAAATCGCATAATCCAATCAATTACATAAACTCTACCAATATTAAAAACTAAAATATCTTTAAAACCGCTTTTGATTTATCGATTGAATTCACAACTAGACTAAGTAGAAGCAAGAATTCTGAAAATATCCTTCTAGGAAAAAACTCAATTCCCGCGAAGCGAGTGGATTTTTTAATACAAAGAGGATTCATTGTTTAGAATAAAAATTTCAAATCGCAAGGTTTGTTTTCCAGTTCCCCTTTTTTTGTTCCCAATATGATTTTTTGGTTTCGGGGAATTTTCTGGCGCTTAGTTTTTTTATTGGTTTCTAAAAACTTTAGCGCGCAACGCGCACGCTATACGTTTTGCCCCCTTGAATTTAAAGGGCTGTGGAGGAGATCTTAGGTACTGTACTACCTTTTATAACCTGATTTACCCCCCAATTAAAAGGTACTGCACTACCTTTTAAAGCCACTTATTTCCACGTAAATCTGTGTTAGGTACTTTATAAAAGGTACTGTACTACCTTTTAATCGTAATCAAGATTGTTCAAAATTTAACCAATTATTACGATTAGTCTATTGAGTTTAAGATTCGGCGTGAAAACACCTTTTGATAATAATCGTTTTTAATGAGCCGCAATAATAGGACATTATAATAATTTTCGAAAATATTTCGCTTAACCCCTAAAAATCTGTTAGGTAAATGTTATATTGATAAAACAAGAAAAAATAAGGGGATAAAAAATGTCATACGCATATATCAGCAGAAGAGAGAAAACAAAAGAACGCTTGGCTGAATTGGCAAAGGAAAGCACAACGGCATTCACGTTGCTAATGTATCTAATGATTGAGTCTGATGAGAATTTAGGTAAGCATCAAATTGCATACGAAAATTACGAAAGAATGGGGGCGTACCTTTCAAAATCAAAAGAAACTGTGCGTGTAGCACTAAACATATTGAGAAAAAGGAAGTTGATAAGTGAAGAGTACGACAAAAAATTCAATATGTTTTTGATAGAAGTTTTGATAAATAAATAATGTGCAGTGAAGAAACGAAGATTCGGAGAAGTAAATGAAAAACCCTTTTACAAGCGTGTTGGACAAGACAAAGGATAAAATTATCTATGTAAAAACCTACAAAAATGCATTGCCAGTGATTTTTGCTGCGGGTATGTGTGATAGCTACGCGAGAACGATACTGGATTTAGCTGCTGAAGCGATGGATAGAAATAATGAATGTACAGTTTGTTATGCTGATTTAGATAAAGTGCTGGGTATAAAGCAGCCTAAAACAAGAACAAAAGCAATAAACTTGTTGAGGGTGTTGGGGCTTGTTGAAACCGTGAATGGGAATCGTAAAGGAGTAATTCTTTTCAGGCTAAATTCGAGAGCATTCGGAAATTCTTCAGAAATTAACAGCAAAACAGATGGTCGTTTTTGCGAGCCTTTGAATAAATGTGCTTTAGATGCAGATGGAATGATTAACAAGAAATATGTTGAAACCTATCGTTTCTATGAAAAAAGCCAAGCAAAGGTGGAATTGTACGTTGGTATCGATTTCTAAAAGGTATCGTGAGAATACCTTTTGAACGTACTCTTAATTGAGTATGCCTAATCCTCAAATCTGAGGATTTTTCTTAATAAATAATTTGTCGTATAACTGGTTTTTACAAAATAAAATGGTACGATATTTGTAGAAACTAAATAAAATCAATATGAATCACAAAGCCGATACTCTATTCCACATGATTTCCGTTCACAATAATCTTTCTCCGAGTGGGGAGAAGGTTTTCAAAGAGCTGATGAAATTTCTTGATAAAGACGGAATCATAAACATAAATTTCTACCATAAAAAATGCATTGCTAATGATGCTGGTGTGGTTCCTCAGACTGTAAATAATATAATTTTGCAGCTAAAGAAAATCGGCTTGATAAGGTCGGTTGATATAGGTTCGTTCAGATTAAGTAAAAGCATTTTCGTGGATGGATACTTTAATGGTCTCTATGCTCGTACCGAGTGGAAAAATATCAATTACACAATGTCCTTGAATAGCGATGGGTTGTTGCAAGTGAGAGGCGCTGTATGAGCCTAACAGCAGACCGTATGAAGGAGCTTAAAAAACAGCTCAGTGCTCTCAAAGCAGATAGATACATCGTCTACCTAACGCCTTCAAAAGCTCTTCAAGCCAAAGGTAAGACTACCTACACGTTCGGGATACCCGGACGCCTAGGCGAGCGAGGAAAAGGGTACAAAGCTGCTGACCTATTGAAAGACTCTGTGCTGTCGATTCTCGGTGGTAGAAACGCCTCTGGCTACTCAGTAGGCATCAAGTGCAAGTCTCAGAGCTACCACTACGCAACGCTCTATAACGTCTCTCTCGAAGAGTTGCACAAGCTCAAAGCCAACGGTGTGCAGGCTTGCCTTGTCTCTGTTGTTCGCAGAAACGTACACAGAGAGGAGTTTTTCTCTGTCGTGATTCGCTTCAAGAAGACAGAAGCACTTGGTGACACGACATTTGCCCAAAAGACAGCGGGGTCGTACCAAGTCAAGTACGGTGAGAAGACACAGAAAGATCTCGAAGCCTGTATCCCTGCATGCGGCTTTAAAGACCAAATCAGCGGCATGTTCGTCAAGGCGGATAGATCCCTCGACCGCAATTGCCCCACCTCACAAGAGCGCTATGAGACGTTTGAAAAGCTCAAAGCTGCTTCGTTTGTGCCAGTCATTATCCCTTCAAAGCCTGTGAACGTTGGCGACAATGCATTCTATTTTGAATTGAGTCGTGAATTGATTCTCGCGAATGCTGAGAAAGCTGGCGACAAAATAGACAACAAAGACATTGATAAACGCTTGATGAACAAAATGCTAAATGAAAAATACGATGCTGATGAAATTCTTGAATTCTTGGTGAATCGCTTAAAACCCAAGGCTTCTGATGTGTGTGATTTTTGATCAAATCAGGGCTTGCACACTGATTTCAAACGATCAATAATTTGCTCAATCCAAAAGGAATTGAGCCAATGAATATCCCTGACAACGTTTTCGAAAACCCCTATGAAGAAGGTCAGTATCTTCATTTCACCATGAACGTGCCTACAACCGTCAATCACTTAATAGCTACTCTTCAAGTCTATCGAACGTTTGTAATTTCAGAAGATTTGGACATGGTTGTCAGCGAATTGGCTGAAAATGGTGAAAATTACGAAGCCACAGATTTGGCTGATATTTTCTCAATTCATGACGTGTTGGCTAATTTTTTTGGCCATTATGGTGATTTAGATATTGAATCAGTTTGGGATGGTTACGTGAATGATTTCACGACTAAAATCGCACAGGCTGGAATAAAAGACGCTGGTATGGTCATTTTCAAATCATATTGCTTTCATGCCTTCAAAGCTAAATCCATTCAAGAAGAATGGGGTGATGCTGTAAATATTTAGAATATTATAGTAATGCCCTTGTTTTGATTTTTAAAATGGTATACTGGTAATGTAAGCAGTAATTGATAATTTGGTTATTGTTGATTTTTTCTAAAACTGCTTACGATAAAGCGATGAAAAACACTCCGGTTTTTGAACCCACCCAAGATGGTGGGTTTTTTTATGGCTTGAGTTGCCTGCCTCCCTGAATCGATCAATCATGCCTCCTTAATCAAAGGAGACAAATCACATGGCATGGACCTTCAAAGACCGCTACAAGCCTAACCGCATGATTACTGTTGATGATGACGTGGCTGAGCGGCTGAAACGTCTGGAAGACACCTTTGAGGCGTTCCGTGCTCACAATGCACTGGATGTTGATGCACGAAAGCAGCAGCTTTTAGACGAAGGCTATGAGTTCGCGAGAGCCATGCTGATGCACACGCACATCAGCTATTGCCTTGGCACGTATGACTGCGAAGAAGACGTTTATTTTGACTACTATTGTGAAACCGTGAGGAAGCATTTGATTAATGTGCATCCGGTTTTTGCAATGAGGAAATTCGCTGAATTTATAGCGTTTATAAAGAATCAAAACGAGTCTATTGAAGCGTGTCAGTTTCTCAAAGAGAATGTCGATAAATTGCCTGATGATATGTAGCGTGTAATACGTAAATCCTGCTGTGTCGAAATGGTATAATTCGGGTATGAAATAAATAATAAAAGAAATGAAAAAAATTACCAAAACCTTTTTGTCGATGATAGCAATAACGTTCTCGATTAATTCCTTTGCAGTTGAATGGTCTAGCGGGCCAAGTTCAGGCGACTGGATGCAAGATTCGGATTTAAATTCTTGGGATTTGAGCAAGATGGATTATTGGGACGGCGGGACGCAAGCTGGTGCAGAATCCGTCATCAAAAAACTAAATGGAAAGAAGGCTGAAATTAATTCGTTATTAGCGAAAGAAGGGCGCCCCTATAAGATTGCTGAGTTCAGGTCTGAACCAATGCACAACGGCTTTAGACCGGGGGTAATGCACATTGTTGCGTACAGTGTTTCAACAAGAGCTTTACAGCAAGTTGCGCTAGATTGGGGAACTGAAACGTACACGAGTATTCAGGTAGGTGAACCCTATTTTGAACCTACATCATTAGTATTGCAGTCGCCTGACGGTGCAAAAGTAATAAATATAGGGAGTTCTAAAGCTCAAATGTGCGATAGCCCCGGCGTATTAAAGTGGATGAAAAAGAACTTTTGCTAATGAGTCTATTGCTTCGTAACTCGTAAGCCGCTTAATGCGGTTTTTTGCATTCCGCGAAATGGTATAATACGAGTACAACTACTACATCATATTATGTTTTACAAATCCTTATTAACTGGCGTTAGTTTAACCTTCGCGTCAACTGCTTTTTCTGCGCAAATGATTGACCCTGAGCTGTACCCTTTTCTAGAAAAAAATGGGGCATATGCAGTGGGAGTGGGAGTGTCACCAGCAGACATATCAACAAGAAATAAACTCGATTCACTTTGTGGTCCGGGTCGTTTTGTTGGTGGGGGGTTTAGCCATTCCTCAATGGCTGTTTACGTTCAAACCTATTATGTTCTTGGAAGTCATAAACTTATAGTTAAAGATAGAAATGGAGTTTTTTACGATACTGGGTATCTTGATTGGGCTCAAGAAACTAACGGGGTTGGCGGAAAACTTGCTTATGCAGATTCTTTAGATTTAATGACTGCACTAAGTTTAGATGGAACAACAACAATACTTAATGTTGAAAAGTTATTTGAGCGTGATGAGGATTTTTGTTTGGCCATGCCTGAATCAATAGAGTCAGCGTTAGCTAAAGTTAAAACTGAAGTTAAAAATGACGTGCTAAATCAGAATGTAAATAACGATTGGAGAGGTGGTTCATATGTTGAAACTGAGGGGGGGCAGGCTAAGTCAGTGTGTAATGTGAATCAGAATATTTATTCTGATGGAAAAATACATTTAAAGGAATACGAATCGAACAGATGGGAAACTTCTCAATACGCAAAGCTATATACGTCTCCTAGTTTTTCAGGAGCTACAAAGGTATATAGGTTTGGAGCGTCTGGTCCGCTAATATATCCAGAAACTCTTTATAATGCTAATCACTCGAATCAATTTAATAGCTTATCTGACATAAGCGCATTTAAAAGCAATGATGGTTCAGGCAATATTGTATTTTCTAATGCATCGCCGGTTTGTGTTACAGATACACTGCATACAATCGAACTGAAATGCGATTCTGGATATTCAACAAGCGGCTTGAATGACGGTAGCAATGTTTACCTCACTGGTGAAATGTCATTTTACAGAACTGATGAAGGTCAGAACTACGTCAGAAATCAAGCAGACGGAACGGCAAAAGGATTAAGTCCTACTGGTTTTGACTTGCTTAATTCAGCAGATAAAGAAATCACGCTCAAGCAATTTGGTCAAAATCTTAGTACACAGCAAGCTTGTAAAATGATTGAGACTCCCGTTGTTCCTGAGCCAGAACCTGAACCAGAGGTGCCTACTGGACCAGTTTACAACCCGAACGAAGATGTGGCATTGGAAGTGTTTTGCCCGTCTGGATACACAACAGATGGCAAGAATTCAGGCAATACAAAGATTGGGTTGGGAATTGTTCAGTTTTACAACAATAAGGATGGTTTGTCATACGTTAAGAATAATACGAATGACGAATTCATAAAGTATTCACAGAATGATTTTTTCAGCTCAACATCAAGACAAACTGATGTAGAAAAATACGGAAGATGGCAATCTGAGCCAAAAGCTTGTTTGCCAATTGAATCTGAGCCTGTGATTCCAGTTGAGCCGGTAGAGCCTGAGATTCCACCAATAGAACCTGAGCAGCCTCCTCAAATCCCTGCGTACATGTTTGATTTGCAGTTCTATCAGTACTGTGCATTTAACGAGACAGTTGGTGGTGTTGTGGGTGGCGGTAATTCACGAAATGGTAAGGTGCCAGTTTACTTCTTGTTCGATAATAAAACGTTCGAATCGAACTACTACTTTTTCGATGGTAGTAATTACACAAAAATCGAAATGATTGATAATAACGGTGTTTCATCCTTTCCAACATTGACAGAGGAGATGGTTAAAAAATATGGAGCAATGGATACAAATAGCATTGAGTCATGTAAAGCATTGCCTGAGCCAGAACCAAAAGACCCGGAATTCAGTTTTGATTTGGGTTATTACGAGTACTGCGGAATAAATCAAACGGTTGGTGGTGTTGTGGGTGGAAGCGCTGTGAGAACTGGTAAGGTTCCGGTGTTTAACAGGTACGATTCGAAATTAGAAAAATCACAAAATTACTTCTTCGATGGTAAGGATTACACAGAAATTGAAATGGAGAAAAGCGGTGAATATGATGTGTTCCCTCAAATCACGAAAGAGATGTTATTGAAATACGGTTCATTAAATTCAGACAGCATTGAAGAATGTAAGGATTTGCCTCCGCAAGAGCCAACACTACCTTCTGAGCCAATCGAAGGTTGGAATGAGACAGGTGTTGAGCAATGTGCTGTTGGTTCAACAGTTGGCGGTGTGGAAGGTGGTTCTACAATCAGAAAAGGTACTTTGACTGTCTGGTATTCGTGGTTCATAAATGCTGAACAAAACTATACTGAAAAATACTTTTTCAAGACACTTGCGGGAACATTGAATGAGTTTAACTACGACGACTATGCTGAGTATAAATCGCCAGACTGGCAGTTCGGTAAGGACGTAGTTGATAAAAATGGTGTGTGGAATGAAGACAGTATTGAGGCTTGTATGCCGGTGAAGTCATTCACAACTGAAACTGAAGTTCGTACAGTGAATTGTGTGAGTCCTTTGACGGGGACGTTGACAGAGCAAAGAACCTATAACCTTTGGAGCAATGGAGATAAAGACACGTTCAGCGAGTGGTCAACAACTGCTAACAATTGCGTAGCATCAGTAGAGCCTCCTGTTGTGATTCCGCCTGTAATCGTTGAGCCAGAAGAGCCAGAGGTTCCCGTAGACCCTACTGACCCTGTTGAGCCAGTAGAGCCAGAATTGCCCGATGATAGATTCACAACAATTTCTGATTTCCAAACCTCAACTGAATTGTGTCTTGAAGGTCAAACTGGTTCTATAAAATACAATGAATACAGAACCTATGATTATTATGTTGAACCAGCTCCTGTTGGAACAATCAAAAATGATACTGGTTGGGTCAAAAAAATTGTATCGAACACCTGTAAGGAATTGACTGATGATGTGATTGAAATTACTGATGGTGAACGAGAAGATTCTTGCCCTGCTGGAAGCGTTGGGAAAATCACTATCAAAGGCCAATGGATAACAAAAGGTATCAGCGGAAAAACATTCGTAGAGACGAGTAGAGTGGATAGTTGTATTGCTGACGTTGTGGATTATGAAAGTGAATTCGAAACAGAAGTTTGCGCTGCCGGTGAAACGGGTTTGATTACTAAAATACGATTCAAAGCAATCAAGTCAGATGGCAGCACTGCTTATCCATACGGGCAAGAATTCAAAGTGTATAAAAATACGTGTTCAGGTATCAATACTCCTTCTTATAGTGGTGATAACTCTGAATTCAAAACAGAAGGGCTTTTGAGAAATCAATCAGTACAAGCTGATAATTCTGCTGTCATAAGAACCTTGACTGAATATGTGAATAACGTTGATATTGTTTCAGATGGTGATTATAAGCTGAATATCGTTGCTAATAATATATCAGCAATAAATTCAGACGAAATCGGTTCGTTGCTTAATGCTTGGATTACTAAAACTAAGGGGAAAGTAAATATAGCTGGAGTTCCTCGTTCAGGTATTGCATATATTGGTAAAGGAAAAATCACGGCGGAAAATGCAAGGAACATTATAATCAATAGCACGATTTTAGATTTGAAATCGGGGAATATTGTAGTTTCATACAAAGAAGCCACAAAAGGATTAGCAAAAGTTGAGTTAGATACCTTTGATATACCGTTGATAAACGTAGCTAAGGCTGGCAAGAGATTGAGTTATGTGGAATTTGGTGGAGGAACAAAATGATTTGTGGAGTGACATAAAGAAAGCCTCATTGAGGCTTTTTTTAATAAATTATCAGGTCATCTGGATAACCTGTATGTTCAGTTTCGTCGGGGATGTCAATTTCCGCTACCAATTCTCCGTCCTCTGATAGCTGTCTGATTATTAATAATTGCATTTGTATTTCTAGTTCGATTTGTTCATGTGATTTATTCATTATTTTCTCTTGTAGTTTGATTTTTTATAGGTTTTTTTAGGTGCGTCTATTTCGGGTGCTGATTTAGCAATAATCCTTTCTTTGACCATTTCGCTGATTTTCAGGTCAGGGTTTGCTTTGAGCATGAGCACAAGCTTTTGGTCCAGCTCATGGACGATTGTGTTTGCGGTTCTGTCAGCGTCCTTAGCCGCTCTGAAGATTTCAGAAGGATTGTTCTTATAGGCTGATTTTGCCCAGCTCGCGTCATACGTTGTGTGGTTCTGCATGAAGCCCTCATCAAGCTCCTGCCGGGTTACAGGGTCTAGGTTCAAGTCGTAGTGCTTGATGACTGACTGTGCCGACAGATTGGCTACCAGCTCTTCATACGCACGGTGCTCTATGCCTTCTGAATAGTGGCGTAGGGAAGGGCGGTTCTTCCTGCTTTCGTGTCCATAGGAGTGCGAAACTTCGTGTAGGAGGGTGTTGGTTTCGTGAAGCCTACTCTTGAACAGATTCGACGGATTCATGTAGATGGCGTCTTCTGTAGGGCGGTAGTGATTAGTCCCGACCACACGTTTCAAAGGCGTTGGCATCGTGTCCAGCAAGGCTTGGTAGACGGTTTCTAGCTCTGAGGGGGTGGCTTTGGGCTGGTTTGCGTCCATTAGCTTCTGTACAGCGGCTGGGAGGTCGCCAGTGAACTGAGCAATGTTGAAAACTGGGGTGAGTTTTGAAGCAGGGATGTACACAGCCTTGGCTTTTGATTCATCGTCCCTAGCAATTTCAGGCTCTGGCTTGTCCTTCATGTAGCCAAGCTTTACGCCAAAGCGGTTTACGATGAAATCGCTTTTCTCGCCTTTGTTTGAGAGTCCATTTGCATAGCCTTGGCTTGCTGTGAGGTAGAAAGGGAAGCTGTAATCCTTGTCTTCTGCTAGCTGTGAAAGTAGAAGTGAGTTTTCAAGTCCGTATATGGTTTTGGAAATAGGGTTCATGTACTTCACTGAGAAGACTGGGCTATTCCATACGAATTTTTCGTCATCGTTAGTCATCGTTGAAACGATTTTATCGACTCTTGAAGATAGAAAATCAGAGACTTTATCGTTGGCGTCTTTTGCGTAGTCCTTTTTGTCTGTTGGTGATAAAGGTTTTGACATAATATTAAAATGTTTGTTTATGCTTTGATTATAACATTTAATATTCGATTAATGTGTAAATGGTGTAGAGGTCGCTAAATTCTGAGGATTTAAGGAAGTCGATGAAGCTGGTTTCGTAGGGTTCTTTGAATGAAATGTAAGTGGCGATTGAATCGTGAAAGTCATATTTTCCTTGTTCTGTGTAGAAAAAGAATGAATCTGAGTCTTGAAATAACCTGCCTTTGAAAGGATACAAAACAATAGGATTAAGGTCGTTTGGTTTGTAGTAGAGTTCGAAAATATGAATAAGTGATTGACCGAATTCATCGTAATCGTCTGATGAGAAAGTAACGATGTGTCTGTCAAAAAGCCCCAAGCCGATGAGTTTGCCTAGATTAAGTCTGGTGAATTGAGGGGTTTTCTTTCCAATATACCTTTCAGCAGAAGCAATGGCGCGTTCAGTAAGAATATCTTTTGGTAACGGCTCATCATTTAAGATGTAGTAGTTCTTACCAGCTTCAGCTCCTTGTTCTAAAAATGATTTTTCGCTTGTGTATAATTTCATATCTCCTCATTAGTTTTAAGCACAACTCACTCCTGCGTAGCAGGGGAAGTGGTTTTAGTAGTTTAAAAGGATGTGCATTTCTACGGCTTGGCCAAAGTCAGGATGTTGAGTGAAGTCATAAAAGCACAAACAAGACAAATCAGCTTGTCCAAAGCAATATGCACTCACTGCATCGTGATAATTTATTTCGTTAATGAGTTTAAGATTTGTTTTGGGCGTTATTTTCAATGTCTGATATTCAACGATTAGCTCTTGTTCTGTTTCGTCTTCGTAACGAGCGATTAAAATGATGCTGCCGTCAGGGTCGTTTCTGCCTTTAAAATTCACTAGAAAATAGAAAGACCTTTCATTATTTTCATCCTCAATGCTATTTAAAAATATCAGTTCAGTTTTTAAATGGTTTGTATATCCATGTTTTTGTACTGACTGTAAATAGCTTCTTGCTGTGTTTTCGACTTGATATTCACTGCTCGATACGCTGAAAGGGTCGAGATTACATGCCTCATTGCCAATCTTGCCTCTTGATTTAATCTGTAAGTCAATGCCTTCAATAATTGGCTTGTAAGTGAGGAAATTCATTTTCCTGCCTCCATGATTCTATTTTTGATGATGATAAATGCTTCCTTAGCTTTTTCACTTCCTTTATCAAAAATGGTTTCGTCAGTGTTTACATTTGTATTGTTCACTCTGTTCAAGATTCCTTGCTGGATTTTGCGAATTCTTCTCGAATGAAATTTATAGCATAGAAGAGTAAATACAATGAATGACGATGCAGTACAAATGTACATGAATTGCAAGCTAGAACTGCTTCCAACGCTAGTTTGCGCGATGATTATGCTTGCCCAAAGTAGAGCTGCTTGAACTGCTGTTTCCAAGCCAATGATTACGAGAGGGAGAGCCATATAGTTTTTTGCGTAAGGGTTTTTTCTAATGTAGAAAGCGGAAATATAAAATAATGCGAACCATGAAAATGGTGCAAATGCCCCACCTGCTAAACACAAAAAGTATATTTTCCATGTATTTTTAAGTTGTAACATCCAGTGCTTAAACTTGGCTATTAAAATTTCGTCGCTATCAGGTTCTTTTGTTTTGAAAAATGACATGTGTGTATGTGCTTGTTTCTACAATTATACCATTTCATATCAGCAAAAAAGGGCGTATAGCCCTTTTGTTAAATGCTTCTTGATGATTCAATTTGCTCATCATGAACATCGTTGTTTTGTGTTCCAAATGACCAGCGCTGAATTATCGCTCCTATGCCATATGCTGCCATTTTAAGTATCGCGGCAATGATGAACGATAAGAAAAATATGTAGAGACAGATTTTAAACATCTGGTCCATTACAGACAGAAGCGTCGAAGCGTTTGGTGATTCTTCTAAAATGTAACTGAATACGCTGAACGGAATAGCTTGATAGACAAATAATGCATCAATGAATGTGAGAGCTAGATAAATGCTTATTCCAAATGTTGCCCAGCTTGCAGCAGTAACGAGAAAGGTTTCGAGTGGTTGCCAAGTGTCATTTTCTTTATTAACACCTTGCTTGCCCAACAAAAGGATAAAGTGAGGGATTATCTTGATTTGAGTAGATGTGATTTTGATTAGAGAGTTCATGAAGAAAGAAATCACAATCAGCGCAAACGCGATTGGAATTCCAAATTTTATGTACATGCCTAACGCCCAAGCATAGTTTGCGGTGCTGTCAGCGATGGCTGCTATCTCAGGGTTTAGGTAAATTGCAGCGATTACATAAGCAGCCTCGGGGTCGAAATCCTGCCCGTATTCGCTGAAAACATCACTTACAGAAGCATTGACTGCTGATGCCAAAATGAATGCCACCAAAGCGTCCGTACCGCCGTACATCTTGGCGGTTTGCTTCATCGTTGCCGATGCTAATTCAACCCCTGCCTTGCTTTTGGCTTTCTCGACCGGAGAGACAGAAAGCATAGATGCAGCCTTTGCCATCACCCGGACTTCTGATGAGAACGCCAAGAGACGATTCGCCTGTATGTCCAACGTCTTGTACGGGCTTGAACACTGTCTGCCGCTCGGTGAAATGCCGTAGGGGTGGTTCAGGCAATCTAGGGTGTACTGATTCCCTAAAATGCCGCCATCTCCAATCGTGAAGTACTTTGTGATGATGCTCAGTACGTCCAAATCGAGCGACGATTCTGCTTGGTAGGAGTTCATCAATTCAGCCTTGGACCAGTTCCTTTCTATCTTGCTAACCGTTTTCGTGAAGGGGATAGCGAACGCTGGTTCTCCTTTCAAAACAGGCTCGACAAGCTCCTGAGTCTCTGTGCTCTCAATGCTCGTACTGTTGACGAGAATTTTCCCTGCGTCTTGAAATTTCGAGGATGGGTAGAATTTCGTCATGAACCAGTAAGGCAAGGTGGCGTAGTTCGTGTCAGACATGAATCTGCTGCCAAGCAAGCGGTTGTAGTTGTTGATTTGTGCTGAGCACATGAATGGGGATGACTCGCTGCTGCACATTTCCGCTGCACAAGCTCTCTGTGTAGCTTCTGTGTCATCAGAGTCAGTGACTGTCTTACAGACTTGAACGAGACGGCTTCCAGCGTCCACAAGGCTTTGCTCACTGACTCCCGGCGCTCTCGTTAGACGGTGAACGAATTCAGCCCCGATGCAGTTAGCGTATGCATACGCGTACTGCTTCACACCGCTGGTGTCCAAGGATGCTATGGCGTAGGTTTTCACGTTGTCGCAGCTCATATCCCTATCGAATTCCATAGCTGAAATCCCTGCTGGAATTGGCTCGTATAAGGAGAGCTTGGTAGCGGCATCATCAGATGAAGCCATAGCGACCGTGTAAGCGTCTGTGAGAGCTTCTATCTGCAGTTGGTAGAGGTCTGGTAAACCGTTTGACCTAGCAATCTCTATGGTTCCCTCATCAACCGCATGCTCAATTTCAAGAATACAGTTGCCTACCTGAGAGAATGCTTTTAGATGCCCTTCGTAGTAGTTGAATTGGACGGCTCCTTTGTTTGTGCCGGGTTGCTGCTTCGTACAGAGCTGGAAATCTATGAGATTCAGCATCTCTTTTGTGCGCTGATTTTTCGGGACTGGGATGGTCACGTAAGGCTGCTCAATGACGGATTTACCGTTGAGTTTGTGCAGGATGTATGTGCCATATTGGTAGGTTGCTGCGAATGATGTGTAAATACTCATCATCATAAAATTCGTGTCTTTCTTGCCGTTTTCTTCCGATTTGTAAATCGGCACTAAGAACAAGACAACGACTGTGATTAGTAAGACGTATCCAATTGTTGCTTTCTTCTCGACTGTTTGTGTTTTGGTAATCATGACTTCGATGATTGTCATAATCGCTTTTCGTACAACAACAGCAGATAATAAAGCCCCGAAAATTACAGCCAGCCAATGAATTGGGCCATTTAGCATTTTATAGACAGAGCTATTGAAACGATTTGAGTCTTTCAAGCATTCATAATCACCAGTAAAAAACCAATTTTTCCCGAAGGGATACGCTCTGACTTCCTGTGTTAAAGGACAGCCGATTATTGATTCAAGTAGTGGGAAAATGATTGCTTGAGTTCGTTCTTCTTTATTATAGCTGGCTTCGAGGTTCTTGCTTTGAGTGTTTAAGCCGCCTAAATTGGTCAAGCTCCAATCAGCCGCGTGGGCTGGAATGGTGAAAAAGGTTAGGCATAATAAGAATGAGTAGAGATAACGTTTCATTGTGTAAGTGAATTAGTCTACGATTATTATACCATTTCGGCCTTCTATTTTTAGCCTCTTCCTCCCTTGCCAAAGCGGCTCAGGAAATTAGGTTTTCTTTTAAATGCGCGTCTTGCTTGAGTAGTGATTAGCACGTCTAACCAATGAAACATTGAGAATGTGATTATGTTTGTCACAAATATCATTCTGCTGATGAATTCTTGAGCGTATTTAATATAAGGCATGTCAAGCCCTACAATTTCTAATACCGTATTCATTGCTATCAATGAATATCTTAGGCAGCCAATATTGATTGCCATGAAGCAAACGAATGAAACAAAAAGCGTAATTAAGTGCTGTATTATAGTGCTTGTATCTGAGCCAATCGCTGAACTGAATCCTGATGCAATAATGGTTGATAGATTTCTGTCGAGTATTGCAGCTATTTCCCAATTCGCTATGTAGAACACAAGGATTAAAGGACCGAAGAAAAGGTTGGATAAGAAGAAAGACCAAACCGTTTTTGCGAGCAGTTTTAGATTGTTCATGTCGTTGAAGCGTAAAAATGCTAGCAGTGCGAATGCCGAGGTTAAAAACACAAGCAAAGAATAGAACATGTTGAGCACGTAAAGCACATAGAATGGTCCAATCATTAGCGTTGTCATTAAGAATTTCAAAACCAGTGCAAAGATGTATCCAAACAACGAAGCTTTGAGGAAAAAGTTGGCAAAGGTAGACATGAATGAGCCGACTTTTTGAAGGAAGTTCGGTTGGTTCCTTTTGGCTTTGGCTTTCTTAGAAAGCTTTGATTTAGACACGCCAGCTTTTTCGTCTGCTTTTGCTTGCTCACTCATTAGTTTCTGTTTTTTCTTATCACCGAAATGCGTAGCTCCGTAACCAATGAGCTTCATCGCAATAGCTACTTCTGCAATATCAATCATAGTTTCACTGATTTGTTGCCCATATTTCTGTACACAAGTGATTGGATAAATCGTTGATGCACGACACTCATCAAATTTTATTTGCGGATTTGCAAGTGATAAGCCTGTTGCTTGCATGAACTCAGCATTTTGTCCAGACGCTGTTGCGTTTTCGCTATAAAGGCTTTGCATGATAGCTTTTGAGTCTTTTAGAGTAGGGGTGCCTTTGTCTTGTGTGTCGATTTTCAAGTCTCTGAAATCTTCTCCAATCATCAATGTAGCCTCTGGATACCCATGCGATTTTGCCCAATCATCGTCAACAAATGTACCCATCGCTTTCGTTTGAATTGTCTGGATTGGCGATGTGATGTTGAATTGACTTTGTGCTGACTGAGTGAAATTCAAGTCATTTGTAAGACTAGGATGAGTCCAGAAAAAGTTCAATGCCGCTTTTTGTCTTGTTTCTTTAACTCGATTCACAATGTCAGTTGAGTACATTGCTTGTTGCAACTGAGCATTTATAGCTAGTCGTATATTATAATATTCATCAATTAACGCGATTGTGAGTTCTTTGACTTTCGCTGCGTAAACCTCAGATGCTTCTGTACCCATGACTTTCCAATCTGCTGATACACATTCAGATGAGCCAGCTCCTGCTGAGCCTGCGCCTGTGTGGGCACCAATGAAATTCTTCGCTTCTATTCTGTGACTTTCTTCTAATGAGCAAGTGTAATTTATTCTCTGCAAAGCAATTTCATCAGACTTTGCCATCATGTTTAAAAATTCAGTTTTGAGGATGTTGGCCTGAGCGTCTTTGAAGAAATGAGAAACTGCAGTATTTGCTACTTCTTTGAATCCAGCTTCACTGTCTTTAAAATAAGCCTCCTTGATTGCTACTTTGAGTAATTCAGCTTTATTGTAAAGATTGTCTTTAACAGCGTAATCACGGTAGTTCTGGTTGTACCCAACGGCCTTTAAATAAGGAAGGTTTTCCCCCATAGATTCAGGGTTTTGCGCATAGGTAATAGGGTCTGCTGACCACATCGTTTGGTTTGGGTCTTCTACAAAACGGTGCTCGAAATCAATGCCGTCATTGTTGTTTGGTTTCCACACGTCCACTGTCTTGTCTCTTACTCTCCAATCAGTTGTGTGGTTGTGTAGGTTTTCGATTGAATTGTTGAACGCACTCGATGAAGAAATAACTAATGATGTTGATACAAACCCTGCGATTGTTGCTTTTGCTGAATAATAGACATTGCTGTTCTCTTTTCTTTTGTTCGCTTCTGCTACTGATTCACCAACTGTGGGCACTTCCAAGCCGCCTGAGAGCTGGTTGCTTAGATATGTAGATATGACCATGTTTTCGAGCTGCAATGCACCTTGCCCTGCTGCAAGGTTGAAATAATCGCTGACTGAAAGACTTCCGTTGTGTCCGAAAAAGCCCGGTATGAAACTGAATGCGCCCAAACCCATTACGCCAACAGCTACAAAGAAATTATAGCGAGGAGGGTTGTTGCTCTCGTCCGTTGAGAACTCTTTGCCAAAAATTGCTTTTGTCAATGTGATAACTGAGTTGAATATTATTACAATTAGAAAGATTAAGACTACACCAAAAATCAAGATTTTCATTGTGCTAAAAGATTCAATGGTACGAGTATTAAAGTCTTTCTGTGATTGAGTTGAATCAGCTTGAATCTCTTCATAGCTCGAATCGTTATTTTTGTTCTCCAAGATTGATGTGTAAATCGACTCTCCAAAAAATGCAGTTCTGATTTTTTGAGTAATATTTTGGGGGCAGATTTCAGAGTCGAATGATTTTAAGGTTTTGCCGTCAGCACTCATGCCGCAATTTTCAGCAGATGCGAAAGCTGTACCGGAAAAAATGACAAGAAGGAAAAGGAATAGAGGCGCTAAACGTTTCATTTAAGATGCAGTAGTTTCAATCTATTATACCATTTGACCTTACTGCTTTTTGACACAAGACGAAGGCTGCAATGCGCGAGAAAGACCACTCCCCATTTCTCTGAAATGGAGTGAAGGGGATTGGGTTGATGGTGCGTGCGTAGCGTCTGAACGGGCTTTTGCCTTGTGGTGCGTATTAGTAGGTGAGGCGGGTAGGAGCAACGTACAATCAGTCTCACAAAACCTCTAACCCGTATTGCTGAGTCAATCCCTTCTATGAATCACCTCGATCCGATTGCCCTTTTCACGTTGGGCGACTTCAAAAATGACATTGTGAAGCTCCTGACCGCATTTCCTTCTATCTATATGTGTGAACAGACAGCGGAAGGCGTGTACGTGGTCCAGCTCGACAAAGAGACGAATCTGGTCGTAGACGACAAGCAAGCTCTGACTATCAAGCTTGATGACTTCAAAGCTTCTGTGAAGCCTTCACGCGACGGAGGAATCCTTGAGATCCGCTTCCGCTCGGTCGCGTTGGATATATACGGAACCAACGACACAGCCACGGTTATGGTTCCAGAAGGAAAAGGGCTTGTGTACAGGGAAGGGCAGAAGGTTGTGATGGTGTTCGGTGCTCATGCGCCAATCGAAGCAGGGATGACCACTGTGCTCAAAAAGGCGATCTCCAAGGTCGTAAAATGGCGGAAAGGTGAGCTGACTTTCAAGCCAAGCTGAGAAATTCATGATGGTTCAAGTCATTCCCGATCACAAATTTTACTAAAAGTCAGGTTTATTACAATTATTTTCCTATATTGTAGGATTAAATAGTTATCAAAATACAAATCTTAAGATCGTTATGTTATAGGATATGAGCCTTTAATATTTCCAGTGTCCTTCTTCTTTCTCTTTTTCCTTTGATTAAAATATGACCAGCAAGTCTGCAAGCCTCTAATCTAAAGGCTTGTCAGCTTTTTGAAGAAAATTGAAAATTTAAATTGAAGATTTTAATAGATTTTAAAATACCTTTTTTTGGCATTTTCTTTTCAAAGGGTTGTATTTTCTGTTTTTCTGTGCCCTTGACAGATAAAACGGAAATAGATATCTTTTGCCTCGTCGAAACAACTGAGTTTCGGAAATAAAGTTTTACCGCAACAACTTAACAGGCGAAAGCCTCCTTATACGAGAATAGGAAAATATGAATGGTCTAGAAATTATTAAAGCAGTACGTAAAGAATATGACGTAATTGATAGCTTTACTTATTCCCCTGAAGTGAAATCATTTTTGCAGTCAACACTGCATCATGCGATTGTTGATTTGCTCAATGAAATAGATATTGTGGCTGATGAGGAATTTTCGAAATCAGAAGATCTAATTCATGCGGCAATTGCGAAGTCTTTTAATGTATATGCTTGTTTTCTGTATTTCTCTCTTACTGATCGTCATAAAATACTCAAATCTATACCTCATGTAGAAGGTGATGAGCTGGTATTTATATACAACGAGATGGTGAGGATGTTCAAGTTTATGTCGAAAAAAGAAATTCGGAAATATGCGATTAAAGCCCTTGATGAAACAATCGCTGAATGTCTAATCGTTAATTAGTCTGCAGTACTCGCTTAACCACGCACTGAGAAATGCGCTTGTCGTCTTTCGGGATATTTGAAAAGCCCAAATCTCAATGAGCAAGGGTTGCTCTTGGTGGTGGGCAATATATTAGAAGGCTTTTCAATCTAACTGGCATTAGTGATCTGAACCCTAGATTCAAAAAGGCTAAATAACACTAGCCTGTAATTGTTACACTTACATGCATTAACTGAAATGCTTTCACATTTCTAAAAGCAGTTTTAAACAATACTGCAATGCATACCAAAATAGTTAAAGTCTATTTCTCATCATTGGATTAGCCGGTGTTGTAGCACAGCTTCGTGTGTTTTTTGAGTATTAAATATATTGGTTCGAAAACAAAGCTTTTGGGATTTATAGATTCGGTTGTGAGTGAATGCCAGTCGAAAATCAATAAGCCGTCTGACCAGATCGTTTTTTGTGATTTATTTTCTGGATCTGGAAAGGTAGCAAATCACTTTAAGGATCGATTTAAGGTCGTAGCAAATGATCTTGAATATTATAGTTACGCTACTTTGTGTAATCTGCTTAATAACGATTCTTCAACAGCATATGAATGTAAGCCGATTTTAGAATACATGAATTATTGTATGGATGGTATGCAAGGATTTATTTATCAGAATTACAGTGAGGCTGGTGGTCGGATGTACTTCACAAATGAAAATGCCATGTTGATTGATGCTGGGATTTCTTTGGTATATGAGATGTATGAAAACAAGCAGTTGAATGACCAGCAGTTTTACTATTGTCTTTGCTCAGTGTTGGAGGCGGCGGATAAAGTGAGCAATACGACCGGAATGTACTTAGCTTACCTCAAAAAATTTACCACAAGTGCTTTAAAGCCAATCGTCTTCAAAGGCTTTGATTTGACTGAACCCGTGGCGAACAATGAAGTGTATTTAGGAGACGCTAACGCGCTTTTAAAGGAAGCGAGCGGAGACATTCTTTATCTCGATCCTCCGTACACTGCAACGCAGTACAGCAATGCTTATCACTTGTTGAACACGATGGCAAAGAATGAGCAACCTCAAGTTTACGGGATTACTGGGCGCCCGGAAGGACGCAATATTTCAGGTTGGTCAAGCAAGCGAAATGTTGAAGCTGAATTTAGAACACTGATTGAGTCTGCAAATTTTGAATTCCTCATTATGAGCTATTCGAACGAAAGTATTATGCCTGTTGAGTTGATCAGGGATGTGATGGGTTCGTTTGGAAAATACACTGTTCGAAAAATGGAACACCAGCGCTTCAAATCCAAGGCGGGGAATGAAAATTCTGTTGGTGGAAATACTGTGACGGAATATCTTCATGTACTTCACAAGGTTGGTTGAGTGAAAAGTAATATTGCAACATATTAACAGGCGAAAGCCTTAAATCGGAGAGTAATACCATGAATAAGAAAATTAAGAAAGTAAACGAATTTTGGGCGAAGGTGTGTCAGATGTACGACGAATCTACAAGGGAAAAAAGTTTATTCATTTTTCAAGACAATTATCACGCCGAAGAAATTGTGAGTATTGATAATTGGGATATTGACGAAGATGTAGGGCTGAGCTTTGTTACAAAATTGCAATGGTGTTCCTATGATCACGGTTGTACATGTTGGGAATATGGTTTATCTGAAATAGTTAGTGTCGATTCTGAAAAAATGATTCTTACGGTTGATGGCGGTACGAGATATAAATTCAGAGTGGAATATGAAGATTATAATTTTGGTCATGAACGTTCTAATCGGGAGTACTACCCCTTCTGATTCATGTGAGCAAGACCCTTCCGGTAATCGGTTTGAATCAGTTATATCCTCGGTTTAAGAAGAATTAAACTGATGCGCAATTAGTAACACCTACGTGCATTATCTGAAATGCTTTCACATTTCTAACCGCAGTTTTAAAGAATACTGCAATGCATACCAAAATAGTTAAAGTCTATTTCTCTTCATTGGATTAGCCGGTGTTGTAGCACAGCTTCGTGTTTCATGAATTATCTCGGGTCTAAAACAAAACTGCTTGGCTTTATCGATACTGTTGTTACTGAGTGTCAATTTAAAATCAACAAACCCGCTGATGAGATTGTTTTCTGTGATCTGTTTTCAGGATCGGGGAAAGTGGCGAATCACTTTAAAGATAGATTTAAGGTCGTAGCAAATGATCTTGAATATTATAGTTACGCTACTTTGTGTAATTTGCTTAATAACGATTCTTCAACAGCATATGAATGTAAGCCGATTTTGGATTACATGAATTATTGCATGGATGGTGAGCAAGGGTTTATTTATCAGAATTACAGCGAGGATGGTGGCCGAACGTACTTTACAAACGATAACGCAAAGAAAATCGATGCCGGTATATCACTTGTCTATCGTTTGTATAACGAAAAAGAACTGACTGAACAACAGTTTTATTACTGTCTTTGCTCTGTTCTTGAAGGGGCTGACAAGGTATCGAATACCACTGGTTTGTACACGGCTTATTTGAAGGAATTCAAGGGTTCATCAATTAAGCCTATTGTTTTTAAGGGCTTTCAGCTCAAAGATTCCGTGGCAGATAATGATGTGTATTTAGGCGATGCAAATGACCTTGTGAAGGCTGTGTCGGGTGATATTTTGTATCTCGACCCTCCGTACAACCAGCGCCAGTACAGCGGTGATTACCATCTGCTGAACACCATTGCGCAGAACGACAAACCTGAAATTGCCGGAATCACGGGCAAGCGAGTTGGAAGGGTTGGATCTCCGTGGTCTAGCAAAAAGAAAGTAGAAGACGAATTCAGGACGCTTGTTGAATCTGCAAATTTTGAATTTCTTGTTATGAGCTATTCGAACGAAAGCCTCATGCCGTCTGAGTTGGTAGGCGACATTATGTCAGCAAATGGCAAATATTCAGTTCATGAAATGGAACATAAAAGGTTCAGTTCTAAGAAAGGGCAAAAGAATGCTGAAGGCGGTGAAACCGTAACGGAATACCTGCATGTTTTACACAAAGCTGGTTGAATACCAAATGTAGTACCGCAACAACTTAACAGGCGAAAGCCAAAAATCGGAGTGTATTTATGAACGTATCAATCAATGAGTTTAATGAGTTTTGGGCAAAGGTTTGTCAGCTTTATAACGAGACAGGGGAAGGTGATAAAAGAGTATTTCTGTTTCAAGATAATTATGAGTGTGAAGAGTTGTGGGGTATTGAAGATCGAGAAAGTTTCGAAGATGGATCTATATATTTTACAACTAAACTTCAATTCTGCTCTGTAAAACATGGGTGTACAGGTTGGGAGCTTGAGCTTTCTGATGTGGCTGCAGTTGATGTTGAGAAAATGACAATTACTATGTTTGGAGACAGATTCAAAGTCAGAGTTGAAGATGAGGATTACGATTTTTCTTATGAATGGATGAATAAGCAATATTACCCATTCTGATGTTTTTAAGATGATTGCACAAGGCTGGATAAGTTTTTTGTTAATTTAAATTAACTAGTAATGGTGCATAGGTTGGTTTTGATTTGCTGTTTCAGTAATTCTGCTGAGACAGATAATTTTTAATGGTGATTGTATGGGAAAGGTAAGAATGGGCTTTGATGCCTCGGAAGCGAATATTGATGGCGTGAGAAGACGGGAGATAGCGCTTATAGAATCCCGCTCATTGTCTGATGAGCATGAAAAGTTCTTGAAGGATGTTTGCAACAAAGCATTGTCTCGATTTGCTAATGTGGAAGCAAAATATAATAAATCTTTAATCAATACTGACGCTAGTGTTATGCGTCATGCCATTCGAACTTATGGACTTCTTTCTCACATGGCAATTTATTTCATGCTCACTAATCGCAGAGTATTTTTAAGGCCGATTAAAAATAATCCTGATGCGATTGATAGTGATTTGATTATGTACAACGTTATCCTTAAGCAAACTCGAAACTTTTCTAAGTCGAAGTCAGTTGAGGCTGGACGTTTAATGCTTAATGTGTTCAGTATCGAAGTGCCTTAGTTGGCAGTATTTTAAAGTGCAAAATCCGATTTTTTAAAATGGTATAATAATCTCAATGAATGCAATTGTGTGTTCACCACAAAAGGTAAAAGAAAATGAGTACAAAATTTACGAAGGAAAATTTAAATGACATTATAGTAGAGTCAGTCGTTGATTCGTTGAATTTCAATAATGAGCAGGCCGTTTTGAAAGCCAGAGGCGGAGCTGCACAATTAGACGAAACATCTTTTCAAAGATTCTCTAATAACAAAGTTGAAATATTGAAAAACGCTGGTGTTGATGAGTCTGCTATACCTAACAATGTTAATGTCGAGAATATTTTAGTTGCAAAGCAGGTTTCTGACTTGATAAATCACAGTCCTGAGTTAAGAGAGATAAAGAATCATATCTCAAATGGTAATATTAAGATTGATGCGTCTGATGCATCTTCGGTTCTTAAGTTGAATTCTGAAAAATTGATAAAAAACGCTGCTAGCGATGTGCTGTTAAGGGTGAGCAGTATTCACCATGAGCCAATTGGAAAAGGTTTTGACGTTTCAATTCCAGCGTTTCACGGTGGCTCTATCCGTGCCCAAGATTTGGTTTCTGGTTTAAAAATTGCTGGTGAGTATGTCTCTGACTCTTTGCTCGAAATTAAGAGTAAGGTTGATTTGAAGGTCGAAGACAAGCAAACCTCAAAACCGAAACTGAAAATGTAAAACCATAATGAATGTCACAAGAGAGCCATAGGCTCTTTTTGTTTTTCAGTAGATAAAAAACCTTTGCTGATCTAGTGAATATTTAACCTAACCTTTGAAATGACCGCCTGATTAGCGGTTTTTTTTAGATTATTCTGATGATGACTATTAGTCGTAATTAACACCTCTATAGTTAGGTGATAGCAGTCGGCCACTCCATGCGGTAACATTCCATAACTAAATCGTACCGAGGCGCGGCAATGAAAACGGTTATTACTATCACTGCTTGCCTGCTGATACTCGCGGGATGTCAAGACTCAGAAGAGAATCGATTGTTCACGGTAGCGAATGCTGCAAAAAAGAGCATTGCCGCAAGGTACAAAGACCCTGATGCAGTATTGTTTAAAGACCTGAAGCTAGACTGGCATCAACAGCACATATGCGGAGAACTCAACGCCAAGAATGGGTTCGGTGCTTACACAGGATATGAAATGTTTCGAGCTGAACTCAAAGGCACTGGTGCCGATACGACTGTCACAGATTTTTGGACAGCGAGGAGCAAGCTAAATCAAGTTTTTGATGACAGTGCGGCGGGGCGACTAACCACTACTTTAGGCGAGGCGAGGCTAAAAATCATTTATGAAGTCGTTTGCGATGATTCCACTTCTCATCAAAGCTCATCGAAATCTCCTATTTACATTCCCGTTAAAAGCTGACAAAGACATTATTCATATTTTGGCAAACCGTCCCTGAACAGAGCAGCAGGGCGTGCCAGCATCTGCGAGTAAGTGAAAGGCAGCTTAGATTGTTTTTTATCGCCTGAATAAGAATGACGAAATGGTAAAATAGAAGAAATAAATACTAAAATTATGAAGAATTTGAATGCAAATAATTCCAATCCGTTGAGCAATTCAGTTAATTACACGATTTCAATGACACCAACATCTAGTCTAAAGCATGAAATAAGTGAAATGGTCCAAACCATTGCTGCTTACCATAAGCACACATTCAAAGATACTTCGTTAGGGTATGTGATTCGTGCAGGTAAGAGAAAGCTCAACATTTCACACGATGGATTAGTCGGTGGCTATTTTAGTGTCAAGCCATTTGACGGCTTTGACGATTATGAGTTTTGGATTAATAAAGTAAAGACTGATTCATTCGGAACTGTGATTGCAGGCAATATTGCATTTCACCTTTCAAAGACAAAAGATGAGGCGGGAAAATTTCGTTAATCAGTAAACAAAAAGGAGCCTTTTGGCTCCTTTGTTATACGTGCTGGGCAGTCAATTTCACACCCAAAGCATTCACCAACTTCAATACCGTGTCATAGCGGGGTTTTGCGCCCGGTGCCAGCGCCTTATAGAGACTTTCGCGGTTGATACCTGCATCCTTCGCAAGCTGACTCATTCCACGCGCCTTGGCGACTTCTTGCAGCGCACGAAGGAAAACGTCAGGGTTTGGGTCTTCCAACGAAATGGTCAAAAATTGAGCAATCTCGCCCTCGTTGTTCAGGTAGTCAGATGCTTCAAAGACTTTGAGTTCTCTCATTTTCTATCTCCTTGCTCGATCTCATCGAGGATAGACTTCGCAAGCTTAATGTCACGTTTCTGTGATGACTTGTTGCCTCCACACAGTAGCAGATAGACCACTTCACCGCGCCTTGTGTAGTAGACGCGGTAGCCGGGTCCGACGAAGATCCGCATCTCTGAAATGCCTTCTCCTACCGGCTCACAGTCTCCGAAATTCCCTTCCTGTGCTGACATGATACGGCTGATGATTCTCAGACGTGCCTGTACGTCTTTAAGACCTTTCAGCCATGCGTCAAATTCGTGAGTTCTGATGAGTGTGTTCATATGTCGAGTGTAGCCGAACGGCGACACTCCAGCAACGGGGAATTGGTCAATATTTGATCAGGTGGGGATTTCGTTGAGGTTGCTCCCGGTATGAAGAGGAAGCTCAATGCCTTTGTATTTCATAACCAGCTCACCCACACGCGATAAATCAGCGGTTCTGCTGGCCGGGCTTCTGCCTGTGGTTGAGAAATGCTCAGAAAGGAACCTGTGACTCAATCCTGTTGGGAAGAGTCCCTTTGCTAAACGCTTGGCTAGCTCAAACGTCATATCTAAGCTTTCAATATCAGCAATGTATTTCAATGAATCTATTTTCAATTGCGCTCGTTCTGCTCTTGCAATCGCAGATATTGCAGCGGCTTGCATGGCGCGAGCGTGTCTATCGTTGTAGCCGGGTTTGTTACTCATAATGTCTCTGGTGGTTTCATACTCCTAATTATACCATTTCGAATAAGCCTATTTTTTGCTTACGGTAATATTCCGGGAGCATACTCAGATATAAAACACTCAGGCACAAAAAAGCCCCAATGAAGGGGCTTTTAAGTTTTGGGGTTATTTCGGAGCGATGGTGAATCCTTCGAAAGCAGTTGTTTCTTTGATTGCTTTCACGATAGCAGCTCGTTTGGCTTCTACTTCTTTGCCATTGCTGAGCTTGAAATGTGTAGGATTCGTATGCTCTTTGCCAGCTTCGTCTGTTTCGATTTTGAAGCCTAGCAGCTCAAAAAACTCTTTGTCTTGGGTCAGGTCAGCACCTGCACGGCCGCTGCGCATAGTCACATCTGCTGTCTTACCATCCGGGTTCGTTACTGTGTAAGTAACGGCAGGGGATTTTTCACGCTTGGTTGCTGCGGTCGAAGACCTACGAGTTCTAGCCTCTTTCAGCGCGACGTTAGTGCCTTTGATTACTTCTGTTGCGATGCTGTAAGCCAGATCACGAAACTCTTCGCTGTACGCTTGAAGAATGGTCTGGAAGGAGTTGTTGCCACGAATACCCTTGTACTGGTCCGCGATATTTTTCTGGTCCAGCTTGGCTTGACTCAATTTAGCAAAAAGCTTTTCGAGCAAGGCGTCGTCACCTTGGTTTGCGGCTGCTGCAATTTTGGCGTGAATTTCAGCAAGAGCATTGTTGTCGCTCAACGAAGTGATTTTCTTAAAAATGGCTGTGCCAAGGTTCTTAGCTTGTTCTGCATGCGAATCAGCGGCCTGAGCTTCTTCAAAGCTGTGCTTGGCTGTGGTTTGGTCTTTATGAGTGTTAGCCATTTTCGAAAATCCTTCTTGAAATTAATAATGTTCAATTGCTTGAATGTGAAGCTAATGTGCCATCACGATGTTGTCAACAAAATTATGTGACATTACAGATTGTTTACAAAATCGAGGCAATAAAAAGCCCCAGTGAAGGGGCTTTATGATTCGCATCAAATCACTGTTGAGCAGCGATTGTGTAGCCTTCAAATGCGATTTGGCTTTCGATTGCTGTGACAATAGCTTTACGTGAAGCGGCGTGCTCTGCACCAGTCTTGTCTGTGAAGGTAGATGGGGATAACACTTCTTTACCATCCTCGTCTTTCTCGATAGCAAAGCCTAGCAAGGCAAAGGCTTCCGCATCCTGACTTAGGATGGTAGCGCCTCGACCCATCCGCATAGCCAGAATGGCTGACTCGCCGCTGTCCTTTGTGATGACGAAGATTTCAGCTTCTTTCTTTACACGCGGGGTTTTGGTTTTGCTCGCTGGTTCTTTCAGAGCTTTGTCTGTCTGATTCAGGACTTTCAACGCCAATCCGTACACGATTTCTTCAAAGGCTGGGTCAGTGCGGAAACTGGACAAAATCTGAGCGATGGAGAATTTAGAGCTGATTTCAGCCAAGGCAGAAGCATTGTCTTGTTCTGCATCTTTTATTTTCTTCAGCTCGCTCATCAGGTCGTGAGCTTTATCGTCATTTGCTTCGTCAATCGCTTTGCGAATAGATGCACGCAACTCACGAATTTGAGCGCTTTCGCCCGAGCTGTTCACTAACGCATCAAGAACAAACTCACTGACAATTTTAGATTGTGGAGCGTGCTCTGAACGACTGATAGAGGCTTCGTACAGTTCTTTCGCTGGAAGGCTTTCTATATTGTCAGAAATAGAGTTTGTCATTTAGATTCGCATTGGGTGTTTGAAAGAGTCGGTTAATATAGCAAAAAACGCTGGTAACTTCAATTGAGATATTTTTGGTGAAAATATGAATTACTAAAAATGGTAAAATATGGACATAACTACTGTACTTAAAAATGGCTATTAAAGAATCACTAATAAGTGTCATGAACAAATTGAAAGAAGTTTACACGCATCAGGTAGACTTCTTAACTGATGATGATTTTTATAACAACCCCTCTGATGACAAAGAGAAGCTTAATGGTATGCAAGCTGAAAATATTAATGAGGAATACGGTCAGCTTGATTCGAATAAATACAAGTCAGGTGTACATGCTGTGTCCAGCAAGTCTGAACCTCAACTGTCTGCGAGAGAAATTGAACATGCTGAGTTAGAGTTTCAAGAGAAAATTAAGAAATTCTGTGAGGAGCATGACTACTCTTATAAAAGGTCATTGATGTATGAAAATTTCAAAATAACAGATACGGCTGGTAATGAAATATTCACTGTGAAAAGCTCTGGTGATTTCAAGTATACCAATGCAGATGAAACCCAATTTCAAGCCATGATGAAAATTTCTGCTGGGCAATTTGCTAAGAATAACAAAACGGCATATCCGTTCGTTAAAGAGGATGACCCATCAATTCCAAATTCCAAACAAGAAGCAATATTGAGAATTGCGATTGAGACATTGCTTGAACATGAAGTGCCATTGAAGCGCATCAAAATCAGAAGCAAGAAATGGGCGCATTTAATGGATGAATATGCTTTAAAGCAGAAGGAAGAATTTAAGCAAGTAAAGCCAGTTGAAATTGGTGGTGTAGAGGTTGGTGAGTCAGGTAAGCCTGAGCCGAACAAAATCACTAAGATTGAGCCGTTTGGTACAATTGATAAATTCGAACCTGAAAAGCCTGTGGTTGCGGATAAGGTTGATGAGAAGCCTGCCATTGTTACTTCTGATGAAGTGAAAAAAACGGATGGACTTGTCTTAAAACCAGTTGTGACGAAAGACTATACAAAAACGCTTCAAGGAGAATTGTTCCTAGCGATGCAGAATAGCGGTGGTGCAATGTTCAAATTGCTGCAACAAGCTGATAACTTTGCAAAACGTAATTTTGAAATTAATTTCAGCAAAAATGGAGAGTTGGTTTCTGTTTCGCATATCAGACCAGTTGAAGATGGAAATATCCACGTTTTAACTTTTCCTCTGGATAAGTTGGAAAACGGTCTTGAAATGAAAGAAGGTGTGGGTCTTTATCATAATCGTCAAAATCAGTTGGAGGAGGCTGGAAACCTCAAAAGCGTGTTGAAAGAGCTGGTATCAAAAAGCGATAGTTACGTTGAGTTTAAAGAGCTGGTTGAAGCCAAAAAAGTCGAAGGGATTGAGATTGGATTCACTGCTGATAATAGAAATATCCATGCAAAACGCTTTGGTGAAAAAGAAGAGTACGCTCAAATCGCAGTTTCAACGGTTGGTACAGGTATGAAATTATTAAAGGACAAGAGTGCTTATGAAAAGGGTACATTTCCTTACGATATGGAAACAGCGAAAACCTTCGAGCCTGAATCGAAAGTGAAGAGTAATTTGGAGAAGCTTAAATGAATCTCCTGAGTTTGTTTCGCAAAAACGGTAAGGCTGAAAAGGTGGTTGATGAGAGTGTCTTGACAGATGCTTTCCTCAAAACTATCAACGTAAGGCTCTTGAAATGCTGTTCCAAAGCTACGCTCGACTTGCCTATCCTTGTTGAGAGGTCATCCCTTCACTCGCCCATCGGGCGGGAGTGGCTTGTGTCGTCTGGTGAAGGCTATGCCATAAGGGACGTTGCTCTGCTTCAAGCACAGCTACTGAAAAATCTACTGGTCAATTTAGCTGATGAATTTCGAATCAGCGCTACTGATGAAGGACAGTTCTGTTTGTCAGTTTTGTTGGATGAGGCGCAGGGTCAGGTTGATGAGTCTGGTGAGTACGTGGAAGGGGCGAGTCTTTTGGTTGTGATTTCCAAGGCGGTGCTTGAAGCCGTGGAGGGCATTGCAGACGAATCCAAGGCGGAAGGGCTAGTAGCGATGAAGTCAGCCTATACAGGGCTTCTGAGTCGTTTCTTGATGAAGGATTTGACTGATTTCTTTCGTGACTATCCAAGACTTACGAGCGCGCTCGCAAAACTGGAAGGTTTGAGAGGTTCGCACCTTGTACAGGGGAGTGAAGGCAGTCTTAAAAGCTTCTTAGACAAGACGCTGCAGAAGGACAAGCCGGTCCTTTTCGATGACCTGTACACACGCGACACGTCCAACACGTTCAAAAAAGAAGCCCAGTGAAGGGCTTTTATGATTTTGGGGTGTCAGGCTTTGCTGAAGGGTAGTGCTGGCTAATTCTGTCGCATCTGAGTTCATCGAACATTTCGCTTAAATGATGTTTTTTTAGATTTTTTCCATGCAATAGTTCTATTATTTGAAACGGCTGCATTACGCTAAATTTCTTTCTGGAAATGCCAAGGCCGAAATATTTCTGGTCTAGTTCGTATAAGTTTTTGTCAAAAAACAGGTTTTGCTCTTCCGGCTCTAAAAGCGTGCGACTAAACAAGCTGTATCTATCGTCTTTGTTTCTTAAAAACTCCATGAGTTTAATTTTTAAATCGAATATTTCTCTTGGCGTTCTGCTCTTACCATGTATAAGCGATTTCAAGCCCTCATCGAAAACTGACATTGACATGTTTTGCTCGAGCGGCATAAAGGCGTATTTGTTGTTGATTGTTATGCAAAGGTCTTCGTTGTAGAAGCGTAAATAATCCATCAAGACATTTTGTTTACCCTCATAGGTTTTTTGATTCATATTCTTGTATGGTGAGCTTTCGAAAGATGTATCTAGTTGATTTCCTATCGAGTCATTAAATCCTAAATCTAATGAATCTATGTCAAAATCATCAGTTATAAGGTTTTTTATGTCTTTGGTATTGCTCATGAATTACTCCTCTTTAGTTGTCTTGCTAAGTTTTTTTGTTATACCAATTCCGAGGCCAATTGGCAGTGCTATGTAAGCGAGAATTCCAAGTAAAGCCAAAGGCGCTTGTTTGCTGAATTCTGTCAAGGTTACTAACCAATCTATGAATGAAAAGCTGTAAGCGTGCTGTAAAAACTGGCTTGTACAAAGTAATGCGCAGAAAGAAATGAAGGATATTTTGACAAGGCTTTCTGTGTCATATCTATGCGAAAAGTAAAAGAGTGCATTTGCTATAACCATTGATATTGCCACGCTTACCAAACCGCTAACCGTAATAGCCACATTTTGAATCATTACAAAGAAGATAGTCATATTCGCAATTATTTGGAATGTGTGCTTTTCAGTAAAGTCCTTTGCGTTTGTTTTGTAAGAGTTAATATGTTCTTTTAGTGTTGTCATTTTAGTTCGTGATTATTATTATGCTAATTATACCATTTCATTTTGATAATCTTCGTTTTCGGCGTTGATTATCATGAAAAAGTTATTCCATTCTGGCGAGTGCTTGCTTTGTACAATGCCGCTGATGGCTAAATTCTGCGAATTAAGTATCGCTAAATAAATAACATCATCGCTTTTTTCTTCCCTGATTTTTACAAGGACGTGTGGCTTCTTGGTTGTAATTAGCCCCGTTTTTAATGTGTTGAACGGAAAACCAGCCTCGTCTGCAATCTCGATGACAGGGTTGATGAGCTGGTCTGTGAGGTGTTTCAGCTTTATGCATAAGTCAGTAGAGTAAATGATTGCAGGCGCTTGCAAAGGCTTTTTATAAAGCGTGTCGTATCTGTTATCGGGCTTAAACTCGGTGTTTTTTCGTGATAGATGTTCGTGCCCATTAGTTACGTCAACGGCCCTCTCGAATAATTGACAGAATGATTCTGAAAAATACTTCTCTCCATCTGAAAGGTTTTTGTCCTTCTCTATATTCCGCTTGAATCTCCATTGGCTGTGCCCCTTCGTGCTTACTCTGTAACCTATTTCTAACCTGTCCAAATGAGTGTCGATATTTTCATTGCAAAGGTAGTGACAACTGATGAATTCATACTCAGATATTGTTGTATCTGAATATCTTTCAAAAATCAGAATGTTTCTTGGGTCGCACTTTAATGTCTTTGCATAATTCTTGATGAATGTTTGAGTGATGCGATTGCATTTTCGAGGTATTGAAACGACGAAGTTGGGTAGCTTAATGTCTAAATTAGGCTCTTCTAAAGTGTTGTAAATGCTGGACATTATGATTTAATTTGGTTTAAGTCTATTATACCATTTACAAATGTTACAATTATTAGAAACAAACCTTGTAAAACATATGAATGAACAAAATATAAATGGTATGCCTGCGTTAAATTTCAATGAGAAAGAAGATGAGTCGAATAATCTGACATTCAATTTCGACAATTACACGCGAGAAACTAACAAATCGGTCGTCACTGACAGCACTAATAAAGTAATTGACTCACTATCAAATCTGATTAGCTCTGTTCCCTCTGAATCCAAGAATTTTTACCCTGCAAACTTTGCTTCCCAGTTTCAGCGTTTAGAAGCAAAAGGAGCACTGCCAGAGATTCATCATGACACGCCAGTAACTGATGCGATTGTGCTTCCTCACGAATCCCAGCAAGCCCAAGAAGCCCAAGATTTGGATGAAGTGGTTGAGGCACTAAATCAGCCTGCGTCAGATTTGGATGGGTTTTTTGCCGGGGTAGAAGCTGGTGAAGAAGAGGAAGACGAAGCTGAGCATGTCGTTCAGGAACAGCAGATTATTGAAGCATTAGCTGAAGGAGCTTTTGAAATAGATGACGCTGAGACGTTTGTAGAAGCATTGTCTGACTTATCCACACCTGTTGAGACGTTTGTGGAAGCTTTGTCTGACCTATCCACACCTACTAATGCGACTGATGAAGGTGTTGTGTCTTGCGAGTCAGACGACATCACAGTCCCGGCCTGCATCGAAGGAGAATCAGAGCATGAGTCCTTTATGCCTAGCGAAGACATTGTTCTTCCTGCTCACTTTGAGGACGTTCCTTTCAGCGAGCCAGACACCTTCGCCCATGACGACATTATCCCTGTCTACGCGCCTGTCAAAACGCCTGAACCAACGCAGCTATCAATAGCGCTCGATATGCTCAGGCAGCATCGCTTAGGCAGTCTCAATCGTGGCAACAAGCCCGACTTCGTGTCTACGAAAGACAGTGAGCGTCTACGTGCGTGCATGAAGGAGAGCTACAAAGCTGGCTTGGGATATATAGAATCGATGGAAGATGCGTGCAGCCTCAGTGATGCACTGGGCGTCATGCTTTCGGATAACAATCTGGATGGCGTGAATGCGACTATTGATGCACTGAATGTGGTTCGAGAACAAGCCAATGCTCGCAAGCAAGAGGTTTTCGACGCGAAGCAGCAAGCCAAGGATATTCTGTGGGAAGGTTTCGAACGAAAGTATTTCAAATAATCTGTGTAAAAAGAAAACCCCTTTATGGGGCTTTTTTTTGGTCTGTGTTTCAGAGATTCACTCCGGCCAATTTTGCCGTTTCCATAATCATCGAGGCGGTATGGGGCAGGTCGATTATTAGAGCCGATGCAATGAGAATAATGACTGGTTTTGCATATCCTTGCCTTGCTGAACCGTCGTTAACTGCTTTTAACGACATGATGCTGCTGATGAAGAAGAAAAATCCTATTGCCTGAAATAATCCCACTATCACTTTCATGTTGTTTTGAAATGCTTCTGTTGCCTCAGAATTTCCGAACTTGCTTGAAATAGTTTTGTCTAGTGAACCTGATATTTCACTCGTTGCATTTGTCCAGCAGCTACTTTGAGATTTAATCTTTACGTCTGTACTGCTTTCAACCACGTAACAAACACCGTCGCCTTTTTCGCCTGAAATTGTAGTAATTAAGGTTCCTAAAGTTGATGTGTACGAAACGAGCATTACTCCGCAAACGAATAACATCACAATGCTTGGTATGGTTATTTTTTTGTTTGAGCTGCTTTGTTCTGAATATGCTGCTGCACGAGTACAAGCCATAACAAGCAAAATCATGCCAAGAAAAATTGAAAGTGCTTGCCCAACAAGAATTGATACAGCAACGAGTTTTTCTCGATACGCTTGAGCGTCGCTTGAAACTTCAGTGTTTATTGAGCTTCCAGACCCACCGGAGGTTACTAATGGCGGCAGGTCAGCTACGGGGAATGTCGTGACCCCGTTGTCTGCGAAAGAAGAAAGCGAAAATAAAAGCAATACTGCGAATAAAGTCGTTGCCAGTATTTGTTTAAGTGTTATGTGATTCATGTGTAAGTTGTTTGTTTAACATCATTATACCATTCTCGAAATGCTATAATATGTTGAAATAAACAACTATGAATTTAATGAACGCTAAAGAAGAAATAAAGGCTTTGAATGAAAAAGGTATTTTTGATGTAGAAGAAGTAATGCAAGGGATGAGGCTTAAAGTGAAATTTAATGGTCAGGTTGGTCGTGAGTCGATTGTTTATGTGTCGAAAAAACTCAAACGAATAACGATAGAGTTTGCTCCGTATCCTCTGTGGAAAAAAGGATTTTGGGTTTCGCTGAATTCAACGAGTTTGAATTTACTCAACGAAGTGTCTGATGCATTAATTAACAAAAATGAGAGGATAGAAGAATGATGACAAAATTAGAGAGAATTGCTTATGAGTCGAGATTAAAACAGGAGCAGTATGAAAAGGATAAAGAAGATGCGAGGATAAAGGCCAAAAAGGAAGCTGATGAGCGGGTGCCAATCACGATTAATCAGAATTACGAAAAAGCTCAATTAGAAATGAAGAAGCTTCGACCATTCTTGAAGAGTTTAAGAAAGCTGCCAACGTGGGATGAGCTGCAAAAAGAGGAGGGAAATAATCCAGCATGAGCTGGTTTATTTTTGCCTAAATTCTTTAATGGTAAATTTGGCTATATTGAAATGATATAATTCGCTTAATAACCAAATTATTAGAGTTTAGCATGTATGAAGAAATAGATTTGAAGGGAGTGGTAAAAAATAGTGAAGCGTATGCTGCTTTGAATATTTTCAATAGAGAAGTCCAAAAGCACGTCAAAGATTTTGGAGGGATGAATTTAGAGAAAATTGATTCTGCGCTAAAATATGCTTACGCATATTATAGTAACTATCTGAACGAGCATGGCGAATACGATATGACGCTGGATGGCAAGCCAGTTTTCGTAGAGCCTACTAAGGCTGAATCTGCAAATTATGCGTTATTGCTCGTTCAGTTGAATGACAAAGAAAAGAAAGAGTTCAGAAAGGTTTTTTACGGTTCGCATGGCATCTGATTTTTAATTGCCTTATTGAGTTGTTTTTGTTTTTTAAATGTTATGCTTGTAATGTGGGTTTCATTAAAGGGTTTCTCACACATATGTCATGCAAGTGTATAGTTGCGAACTCAGAGCCTCGGCTCTGTTTTTGTTTAGCCTAATTCGTATTGTAATAGCGTGGTATTTTGTGCGCGAGTTCATTTTTCCTTTTAGGTTCTCAGTTAGTCTAAGCCTTTTTTGGGTGCAAGACTCTTTGTCTGCTGGATGGGCAGCTCTATTATAGTTGTCCATCCTTGCAGATAAATTATTAATAATTTTTAGTTGCTAAATTAAGTTTGAAGTATTTAGAAGCGCAAAATTAAAATCTGATTTAATTAGCATTTTTGCATTCAGTTCGTATCTCATTTGAAGAATTTATCTAGTCCGCGTAAAGGTTGTGCTCTTTCATCAAATGGCGACTTAGAGATTACATGTCCTACTATAGAACAGCGAGCCATTACAGCCAGTTCTTCGCTGACGCCAGAGCTTCTCATTGCGATGTGGAGCTTATTGAGTCCGTCAGTGATTTGGTCAGCAGCCGATCCGGATTTTAAACGATTTAATCCTCCCAAATAAAAGTTTTTATCAATGCCTGTACGTTCGATAAATGAGTGAACAAAATCGTAATCACTGCAAGCGGCTGCATCTAATTCATATGCAATCACATCAGCCGTTGCCCCATATTTTCTACAGAGCACTTCATAGAAACGAGCAGCGCAAATCATTATTGAGGGAATCAGAGTATTTCCAGAGTTTGATTCCTCTGCGAATTTCGCAAGATTATCTGCTCCAAACCCGCCTCGATCAGCTGCTTCTAACTGCCACAACATGTCCTTAGCCCGAGGATGACCTCCCTCTGCAGCTTTGTACCAACAATCTGCGGCGAGGTCGAAGTCGTACGGTGATACGCTTCCTCCCCCCCATAGAAGCGAAAGATTGAATAATGCTGATACATGTCCACCTCTGGCAGCGTTCTCCCAATTTCTGCTTGCGGCGTTAAAGTCACCTTCTTGCATAGCGATAACTCCAGCGACATATTGTTTTTCAATTTTTTCTGAGGGGCTAGAATAAAAAGGAGCTTGGAATTCAGTCATATTGGTCGCTTCAGTTTTTGGGGTTGTTGTATAGCTAATCAAGATAGCCTATGGCCATATTTTCTGCATCATATTTCTGGTTTCTGGTTTCTGGTTTCTGGTTTCTGGTATCAGTTTATGTGGATTTTTAGCGAGCGCATAAAGATGAATATTTATGCCATATAAATTTAACATATCTCAGCTTTTTATTAATGCTGAAAAGTTAGTTTGAAATATTTTTAATGATTTATTTGAAATGTCTCGTGCTAAATATTTTTATTATATTTGGTGTATGAAAATTGAAGAGAGATTTTTATTGATTAATTTTTCTTTATGAGCATTTTTTGCTGTGTGGTTTGGTATAATTGAACTCATAACCAAAATATATTTTATGAAAATAATCAAATTCAAGTCTGATGAAGACTATGCAGTATTTTTTGCTCCACTACTTTTCTCTCTCGCACAAATCGCTAACGACTATGGCTTTCAGTGCAAGGGCGATATTTTTATAAATTGCTTAGATGAGACGATTATGTGCGTTGAAGGCTATGACGTAAGAATTAGGTCTGACGTAAGTCTTACGTTCGTCAAAGAAGTAGGTATTGCTATACGCCGCTTCAAAAACAAAGAGGTTCAATTATTTCATGGGGGATTTGTTGTTACTAATAAGCAAATAAAAATGCTGGTTGAAATGGGGCAACAACCCTCCTGATGTTTTCACTAGTTAGACTGGCTTTTCGTTTTGATGACATATCTGATAAAGGCTGCGCCCAAATGTAATGCCAATTCTGCATCTAATTCATCTGAGTTAGGTTTTTTCGAACCTCCATGCCTCACGCCGGGTTCTGAATTTGCATAGTCATAGAACCGTTGAATAACATCAACTAGCATTTTTGGAATGCTTTCGTCTCTTTTCATGTGTTTGAGTACATCGCCAAGTGTTGCAGTTTTTGGGTATAGTACCTTTCCTACACTTTCGAGGGCGCTTATTGATTCTTTGATAGAGTTTTCGCTATCTTTATGCGTTCCTAATGCATAGCGTTTAGCTTTTCTATAGTGGTCCCGTGCGGCTTCGAATTTATCGAGGCTTTTTTCAGTGTTATTAATTCTTTCTGCCAGTGCTTTTGGTAAAGCTGTTTCTAATTCGCTATGATGGTTCAAATGCCATTCGACGTTGTGTTTTGTAAATAAGTTGTTTACTTCTTTTTGGTATGAATTGAAGAACGGTGTTTTGGCTGGAAATATTGGTTCTAGGTCAAATGTAAAGCCATCGTCTCTTAAGTCTATCTTTTTAATTTCCTCACCAATTATTTCGATGAAGTCATAAAATTGATACCACTCACAATTTTTAATTGTATACCTTAGTCCATCTATGCGTGATGCAGAGTCACAATCAAAATCATCAAGCTCGCGGTTTAACTCTAAGCAAAGTCGTGCATTTAGTTTTTTTATGCCTAGCGGGAAGTGATTTATGTTAACTCTGACTGTGTTTGATTCATTATAGATAAAATTCGACAATACGCTTGCAAAGAAATAATGTCTTAGCCATATAGGTGCTTCATTCACTATTGGACCTGATGGGCGATTCGGGTCGAATTCGTTACGATGGGAAAATTTCAAAATAAGCTCCATTTTTCTTTGTAGTTGTGCCGCCACATCTCGAATCTAAGTTTACCATCGGTGCTGTGAATCGAGCGAACGCCTTGCTACCTATCAGTTTGCTAACCCTGATAAATAGCATGACGGTCCTTCACGTTTTCTGCTTGAGTTCAGTGGTGATGGATTTGATGGTCCTTTTCTCCTCTGCCTTCTCATTGAGCTGCTTCGACGTGTCTTCTACTGGAACGTAGTCAGGGTTCACTACCACCGGCTGCGACCCTGAAAGTCTTGAGTCTACCTGCTGAGATTTCTGAGCGGCTTCTGGCGGTTCTTCTGCATCTAGCGATATGCCTGCACGTTTCAACACATCTGCCATTTGAGCAGGGTTCAACCTTTCCGCGCTAGCGAAGTGTTTTATGACCTTTTTCTTCTCATCATTGGTCAGTGTGAGCTTATCTATGTGCTTGAAGTGACCTTGTGAAAGCCCAAGATGGATGCCGTATAGATAGCTGTGAAGCTTCGGACGCTGGTCTACGTCAACGTCTAGCTTCCTATTCGAGCGTAGATTCATAGCGTCTGCTGGCCTTACCTGACCCAACCCCTTTTCCTTGATGAAGTCGTGGATCTTGGTCTTGTTCGAAGCGTTCACCTTGTCCCTTTCAGCGTCCAGCAAAGCCTGAGCTTCTGCTTTGAGTTCAGCCGAGGGTTTGAAATTGTCTATCTCAATTCCATGCAAAACCGCCTCGATGTACATGAGCTTCTGGATAGCCGGGTTCTGCGTACCTTTGAACTCGATGCTGATGAATCCCTGAGCGACGTACCACTGAATGGCTGCTTTTGCTGATGAACGATTTGCTTGGAAAACTTGAAGGCTATCCACGCCGTTCGATTCAATCATCTTGCGGTTGTTGTATGTGCTGATGAGCGAATTTCCCATAGCGATTTGGCTGGTTAGAGACTGCTTGTACGCCCTAGAAGCAAGCATCCTTGCGATAAAGTCCTGAGTGGATTCGTTCGGATGGAACCTGAATGGCGTAGGTTCAATCCAGTCCCTTTTCGTGTACCTGTCTTTCCCATTGACTTGTTGTGTCTGTGTCGCTGTGTGGGTCATGTCTTCGCATTGTTCGTGCAGAGCAACGGCTTCCTCTTGTGTTGATGTGAGGAGCTTTGGCTCAGTCACACCGGCTTTCAGAACAGGGAATTTGACGTTTTCTTTGACTATGTAGAAGGACCAGCTCCCCACATATTTACGGCCAGTGTCTTTATCTTTCTTGAAGGATGGGACGAGCATCACGCCCAGCTCTTTATAAAGGACTGTGTTGAGTTCAGTGACGTTTTTTGATGGGTACATGTTCACCAGCGCCGTGGCTTTCGACACGACTGCTGACACGTCTGTGCGGATCTTCAATCCCTTTGCGAAGTGCTGATAGGTCTCAAAATTCTCGATGACACGCTTCGCTTGGAAGGGGAGGTTTGCGTAGGAGCGGAACGCATCACCAGCGTCCTTATGGAAGATCTGAATGTCCTTGAATTTCGATTTAGACTTGGCTTTCGTGTAACGAAATTCGAACCCTGCGTCAGCAAGTTCTTGCTGGATTTTGGGGTGCGAGTAGTTCACTCCCGCGTGAGCGTTGAGGATTGCGTTGAGCTTGTTGAAGATCTCGGCGTGCTCGCCAGTCACTGCATTGGTGTCTTTGTCGATGACGATTTGCAGGCGATTCTTCTCCCTTTTTTCGTGCTCCATTTGCAGGAGAGTAGGGTGCTTCGCTTCAAGCTCGTACTTCACATCGTCAAACAATTTGATTAGACCGTGGTCCTGTTTGCCCCTGTAAAACTCGTAATACTGGCCGTCGATGGTGTAGCTGCTCATCATGATATGGACGTGTGGGTTGCCATCTTTCAGGTGCGGCACGAAGTCGTAGTAAAAGTTAATTTCTGAGCTGCCTGACATTTTTTGGAGGGTCGCTCTGGCCAACGAGCATAGGAATTTTCCTTTCTCTTCATCAGACTGGCAGTGACTCAATTCTTCGGGCTTGCATGAGATGATGAAGCGGAAAGCGTCCATCTGTTTACCCTTCGACCGGGTGCTATTGTTCCTCCCATCTGCCGCATGGTCGTAGTAAAAATCAGCCTTGGCAGTTGCGTACTCCTTGCGATATTTCGTGATTTCCCTTTTTCCGACCATCGTTTTTTCGACGGTTGAAGGGTGAATCATGTCCATCGGAATGTTGGACTCAGCGAACTCCCGACCAGCATGTAAATCCATTCCATCGTTCTTGTTTGTGTCGAATTTTGGAGACACAAGGTAGATGGAATTGCCTTTGAGATTTTTCTTTCCGCGAATTTCTGGCGCGCCTTTGCTGGTTTTGGCGGGCTTCGCATCTGACGCTGTTGTTTGTTGAGTAGACTCCTCATTTTGAATGTCGATAATCAATTTGTTTCTCGGTAGTTATAGATTTTTGTGTTGCTTTATCAGTGCAATCATTTCGTTTTTTCTCTCGTAAATATTTTTGTAGAGCATTGCTTGGTATGGTTTATTTTCTTTAATCGCTACGTGTGCCGCTTCAGTATTTCTGTTTAGCCTTTGATAAATTTCGAGGGCTTCTAAAATAAGCGGATGGTTCGTTGGCGCTCCTTCTTTGTGAATACTGTGTTCACGAATTAGGTTTTTTATGTTGGTTCTTATGCAGTCGCCTTCGCTTTTCAGAATGTTATAGGTGTCTTCGTCTGTAACAAATGTCATATGCTCTTTTAGTGTTCCCGCAAAATCTATGTCATTTAAGAATTCTGATTTTGCCTCTATCGCTGGTCCGTTATTGACCTCTTTTGTTGTCTTGTGAGTTAGAATTTCGCTAACGATTTTTCCAAGAATAATTTTGACTTCAATGAATTCTTTGAACAGCGTTTCGTGTTTCAGTATCTTGCCCTTGTGATTAATACTCTGACCTTCGCATAGCGATTGGAGCTGCGCGATGTTGGAATTATTCCTTGTGAATTTCCTTTCGATTTCTTTCATGTCTGATTTATCAGCTCCATTTATTATCAGTCCTTTATTTTTTGTAATGCTCATAAGCATATTGGATACGCCTTTCTTATTTCCTAGAAAAGCAAATCTCTCCTCTGCTGTCAGAGTTGATACATCTACCTTGTAATCATCCTCTGTGCGGTCAGAGACTCTTACCTTTTTCATGAACCCTGCATGGTATGCAAGGTCAGTCAGCTTGCGTCGAAACTCGTTAGAGCATCGACATTCGCATTGAAATTTACCATCTGTTTTTTTCATACATCACCTTACGAATTCGAAGGTAATGTTTTTTCCACGTACACAATAAAGTCGCGAAGGTTTGTTGTGTCAGTGATTTTCAAAAGGTACGAGAAGGCTTTGTTAGTCTCTGATATTTTCGACTTGAGAATTACTTCTTGCTCTGTTGCAGACTCGCCCTTACCATCATTTTCAATTTGGTTTTTGAGTGCGTTAATCTGTCTTAATAGAGCTGCATTGCTTGCTGTTTTGTCTTTGATTGACGTTTTGTGTGTTTCAATTGTGGTTTTCAGTCTTAGGAATTCTTCGTCTTGTTTTGGTGTGCTATGCCCATCTAACTTGAGAATCGCAAGCCTTCCGATTTTCGTTGTATCGTTGTTGATGCTTGTTGTGAGTTTCGAGATTTGCTCTCTTGTCTCGTCGTATTTCTTTTGTTTGTTGTTAAGTTCGATTTCTTTGGGTGTGCATTCAATTTGTGATTTTGTATCAGTCATTTTTATGATTGGTTGTTTGATATGTCTATTATAACATTTTGAGTTTTGTTGATTTTTGATTTTTGATTCTTGATTCTGCCTTTCATAGCCATTGATTTATATGTATGAAAGCCTGTAAAAATAACGAATTAAACAAGCGGAGCACGTAGCCTTAGTACTTAACTGGCTTGCCCTGTTAATACTCCGTCCTTGCTTGCTTTAAAATTTTAAGTATTTGATGGTCGAGATTACTAACAGGGCATCGTTTTTCGTGGCTCGAAACGCTTAACAGGGCGTGCGTTTTGGTAGGTCGAAACTATTAACAGGGCATTGATTTAGGGGTGTCGAAATGGTTAACAGGGCATTGATTTTAGGAGGTTGGTTTGATTGATTGGAGAAGGGTTTTTGAAATATTTACCGCTCATAATAAATTTCTGCTTAGTGATAAATTAGCATTAGGCGGAATGGTATAATTGAGAAACAAACAATCTAAATCTCACATGACACACAACAAAATAGAAATTGAAAACGCGGTTGAGGAATCTGAGCAAGACAAAAAAATCACGTCCGAACTCAACGAGATTTGGAATAAAATTGATGAGGATGATTCAAAATCTGAGCATTTGAAAAACGTGAGGAGCAAGAAATTAATCGGTTATGACTACCTCACAGGGCTTCCCATCAACATCATCAGACATTTGATAATCCCCTCGGCCCTTGGCTTCCTCCTGTTCAGAAATGTCGTTGCACTTCTCGCTGACGCTTCGATAGCTGTGACGCTTCTGTCTGTCGTGTCTTGTCTCTTCTTCACGGCTGTCGCTGTGTGCTTCTCTTTCAATTTACTCAAAGCCCAAATCGCTTTTGAATCTGACACTGTGACCAAGAGTGATAGAGCTACACAGATGAGGCTCAGGTCAGTTTTGACCAACGTGTCACCAGTGGGCACGCCCTATTTTCTCAAGCGCACAGCCCTGATTTTGGATCTCATCCTCGGCTTGATCGGTCCCACTATCGTCTTCATGATGATGTACTTGCTCATGTCCGTGGGTGGTGTGTTCGCTACTAAAATTGTGTACGTGCTCATCCCTCTCGTCGGCCTGCTGGCTCTCATCAACAAGCCGGTGAACAAGATGAAGGCAAGGGCAAGTGAAGAGGTGAAGCGCCTCGGATGACCGACCAAAATCCTTTGAACCAGATCATCGAGTCTGGTTTTTTTGGCTCTGGATTTTGTGAGGAGCTTGGCCAAATTTCTTGGTCAGTGACGCTCTGATGTGACGCATGAGACGTGTGAGTGAGAGAGGGTGCTGGTAGGATGCCATCACAATTTTATAGGTAGGGAAGCCACTGTGAAGGGTTCTGATAAAACGTTTGGCAAGTGGTTTGGTTCGAACTGGATCTGGCTCACTGTCGTGGGTGTCATGTTGTCTGGCGTGGCCGGGTTGGGCTACAAAATTTTCTCTACCTATGCCGCAACATTCCCCTACATCTCAAACGACCACACTGCATGGGCAAGCTTCGGTTCCCTGCTCGCGGGCTTCTTCACATTGACAGGTACGGTTGCCACGGTCGCTACCCTTTTGTTCCTCGCACGCCAGAACAAGGCCATGCAAAAAGTAAATCAGGCTCAGCTTGATTCGATGACGTTTGAGAGGTATATCAATCACAGAAAGCTCTTCATCGAGCAATTGCACGAAACGATTTCGGTCCACAAGGGAGCCTTCCGCTTCATAGACCCCAACCATCTGTACAACTGTATCTTTACAGAGAATAGTCCTCACCATTGCGTCTTTTCTGTGCCTCCTGAGTACGATGATAGCGGTAACGCAATTAATCATATTGCTAGAATATTAAGCAGTGCTGAGAGGATTAAATATTTTCTAGACAACACAGAATTGGAAGAGGATGAACCTTTTGAGTTTATTTTTCTTCTCCGAAGTATTAGTGAATATATTTTAATGATTGAGCCGTTGGGTGAGGCTCGTGATGGTGATGTGATATTCAATGGAAAGATTTGTGGTTTCAATATTTTTAGTATTGAGGATATGTTGAATCCTTGCTTTACGATAATTAACGTAATCATGAAATTTACAAATAATAAATTAATTAATGACTTGGAGTATCAACCTAGGTCTAAGCATGTTCGAAAAATGCTCCTATATAAATTTGGACTGAACGAAGGTCAAGGTATAGTTCAAGTCTACGGAGTTATTAAGGGTATTGAACTCCTAGCGTCAGCGTACTATAAATCAATGGAGCTATTCGAAGATTGCAATTTTGCTTTCCCTAAGACAGTTCGTATTTTAAATAATGTATTCGACTCCGCAGCATCTGTAAATGAAATGATAGATGATGAGAGATTTAATGATGTGTTGGATGTATGTCTAGACGAAGTTAGTAAAAAAGTTTATTTGATGGGTGAAGGTCATAAGCATGGTGAGGCTTTCATTGATTTGCATAACATATTTATTTCGCTCATTAGTAGAAAGGGGTTTGTATAAATTATCATGTGTGCGAATGGTATAATGTATTTAATTAATAAACTCCATTCGCATGAAAAAATCAAAAATCCTTTTTGGAATCCTTGCCTCACTATTGTCTTTCAGCTCGTTTGCGCAATCAGATTCTACGTCATCAATCGAAGTCGTTGACCATAGCACTAGCGTCTCTGAAATTTTGCATCCTGATTTTAGTTCAACTGTTATCAGTCATGTTGCTTTCGAAGATTTTGAATCTGGCGTGACGGTTTATGCAGTGCCTGAACCTAAACCAATCGAGATTATCAAGTAATAGTACAAGACAATCAAGCCGACCTAATGAGTCGGCTTTTTCTATCATAGATGACTATCTAAATTTATTTCAGGAAGTCAAGAAGTTGAGAGTCCGTCATGAGTTTAACTCCAGTTGACTGCGAGAGTTCTTCTGCGGATTTAGTGAATCCTGAATTTGAAACTACAATTGATAAGTCTGAATTGTAAAACCTTTGTGCTGCATAAGCTTCTTGTACTGCTGAATTCCCAATTGCAGCTTTGTGATATTTGGTTTGTATGACGATTTTGATTGGGCCTTTTGTTAATAACAAGTCGGCTCCTTGGTCCCCTGATACTTTGGTTAGTTCTGCCGTCCATGACGTATCTTTGTTTATCATGCTCGCGATTTTATTTTCATATTCTACGCCGGTAAGGTCTAGCGCTGCTCCTTGATATTCCTCTCTGTTTAATTCGATATATACATTCATGTTCTTGTATAGCGCTTGCATAATTTTGTCTTTGTTTACTGCTGACCAAAACGCAAATTTCATCCTTGTGGTTTCAAAAGCATTGAAGTCTTCATCAGACATGCTTTCAATAATTGTATTGATGATGGGTTCTATTTTTGTTTTGTAATAGTTGTCAATGTAGGAGTTCCAGCCTAGGCTTATGGTTTCCCCAAACTCATCTGTGCGAATGAGACGGTCTTTTTTAATTAGCAATACGCCCAAATGCTTATCAATTGTTTCAGACGCAATTTTGAATGCGGCAACATATACACCTAGATTAGAAAGAAAATCCTCATCCAGTTTGATTAATGAGATAAATATCTCTTCAGCTTGCACACGCAAGCAGTTGGTGAACCCAAACGTCCATGCGGAAGCGTTTGTTACTTGAATTCTATTGATTGCTTGATTTCGTGGGTTGATGCTCTCTATGGGTAGTTCACCAGATGCAACCAGCATTTCAAATTCTTCTTGAATATTCATATTAAATTCCTTTTTTATTGCCTTAGTTATGGCGATTATTTGTAGAGAATAGATGGATGGCTATTGCGACTGATTCACTCGTATCACGTAGTTCGTTGTCAATTATTCTCAGGCTTGGCTGGTTGACGCTCTGGAACAAGAAGGTTGCGAGCTGGTCGAGGCTTTGGACCGCTTGTGAGGTCTTTATGACGTGCTGGATTGAAAGAGTCAGGTCTTGTTGCGACTCGAAGTGAAACGTCTGTGTTCGTGCTGGACGAAGCCTCATGACTGAACGTGGTGTGTAGCGCTTCAACGTAAAAGGGTCGGACGACACTCGCCTGTGCAGGCGGTAGATGCTGCTCGACAGTAGAAGAGCTGTGGCTTCTGGATACTGACCTATGAGCGTGCGTAGCTCTGACTGAAGAGCGCTTAATCCAGACCTTACTGCTTTCCCGTGCGGGTAATGCTTCTTGTGGAGGACGTACACGCGGTCTTCCAGTGCTTCCAAATCCCTGTTCATTTCTTAACCACTCCTAGCGGTCTCTCCCTAAAAAACCGCCCCAATAGAGGCGGTTGATAGACTTATTTCTGATTTTGTCTCTGGTATTCCTGACCAATAGCTTGGGCATCAGCTTTCGCGCCAAGGTTTGGTTTTGTACCACCAAGCTTGATTACTTCGTTTACGTGCATGCCATCGAAATATTCGGTTAAGTCTTTTTCGTAATCTTCATCGAGTCCATGGTCTATAACCCACTGATTCATAAGATTAGGCACGGCAATTTGTAAGTCTTTCTTCTGTCCCGGTGTGAGTAGTTCGCTACGTTCGACAAATTCCCCAATCTCATGGAGGTTTTTGCCGTGGATTACAGGACTATCATCACTGCTTCCACAACCAGTGAGCAGGATGCTCAAACCTATTGCTATGCATGAATTTCGTATAATAGACATTTAATCGTTCCTTGATTAATTAAGCAGAGGTTTCTGGCTTGTCCATTTCTACTAGCTGCGTTTTCAAATCTTCAATGCGTTTTTTTACTTGTTCAAGGTTGTTTTTATCAGAAACATATGAATTTTCTGTCCAGCGTTTCCAGCCTGCATCATCCAGTGATTCAGCAACGATAACGTTTTTACCTTTGTCAGCCGCTTCAATGAATTTAACATCAACGGTTAAATCACTAGGAGCATATTTGTAAGCCCCTGATGCAGAAATGCTGTACGAAACATGTTGGGTCGAGCCGGGTGTAACACCTTGTCCCGGAAAATTGTCACTGCCACTTTTAGTAGTTATGTTTGTCGAGCCAGCATTCACATCAATTCCGAATAGGATTTGATTGAATGTAAATTTTGTATTGTTAATCACGTCAAATTCGACAAATCGCTTACGTTTACCGTCAGCCTTGATTCCGATATTTTTTATTTCTACATTTTTAAAATCAGCCACGGCTTCTGTGTAGGGTTTTTTCTTGATTTCTGCTTCGCTGATTCTTGCTTCTAGAACTGGAATATTGCCTTCAAGTTGCGCGATGTTTTGAGATATTTGAATTTTGCGTTGGCGAGCAAATTCTAATTTCTGATTTTTTGCGCGCTCTTCCATTTCGCGTTGGCGGTTTGCAGCGATTTCGTCTTGTGCTTTTTGCCATTGCTCTTTTAGCTTGGCGAGTTCTTTATTCCATTCTTCTTGTTGACCGATAATTTTGGAAGGTGTTTTACCATCCATCATTTTCAGAATTTCTTGTTCAGTCGCGTCATCAGCACTGGTGTCAACATTTCGGCCCTGTATCCCACCCATCATTTGACCAAGAATGCCCATGACATTCTCTTCGGGGGTTCTGCCATCGTGGTGCTTGGCGTAGGCGTAGTTCATGCCGGTCTGAAAAGCTTGCTGAAACTTGACCTTTTCGACAGGTTCCATGTCCTTGGTTACTTGCTGGACGCTGGCCTTCATGATTGGCATGGAGGTAGCTTCGATTTTGTCTTCACAGCCTGCAAGCATTGCCATAGAGGCGATGAGCACAGCAGTAGCTAATATTTTACGGGGAAAAACTTGCATTTGGGTTCCATCCACAGCGTTGTTTGGATGCTAATTTTTTCACAGTGGTATGGCCTTAAGCCAGCTTAATCTTTCCCAACCTGCATCTCGTAGTGGCTTTTGGCTTGCCTTCTGGATGACAATTAAGGCTCAACGACTCTCATGGAACATGGAAGAAGGCATGAAAATCATTCAATCTGCTGTCAAATTGACTCTCATCTCGCTTGCGCTGTCTGTGGCTACTGCGGCTTATGCCGTACCCCCACTCGAACCACTCGGGAAAAATCCTAATTTCGTCCGAAATTCAGACCAGCGAAGCAACGAAATCCAAGGGATAGGGAACAAGATTCTTGACGCCGCTTCATCTGCTCGTTACCAAGTGAGAGTGGATACGGATAACACTGAATACGCTTATGCATTTGAGCGTCTTGATGAGTCTGCACTTCAATACACAGGCGACCCTGAAGATATTGCTGGATATAAATTTTTTAATTTAACTATCTATATCGATGGTAAGAAAAGGCAGACTCAAACTACTGCATTTGTACCCAGCGAATATTCAAGCGCTATTCTTTTCAAAAAGATGGATAGAGACGAAAATAATACTTATGACTTCGATTTGGGTATGGATAGTGAAAATCGTATTTACATTATTACATCACCAACAGATGTTGTTTATTTAACTCCGCAAGAAACTATTAGAAAGCCGATGTCAATTCAGGAAAAGAATAAAAGATTCATTTACTGATTGAATGCGAAAAGCCAACTTTGTTGGCTTTTTTAACGACTGCTGGAAAACTCCATGTAAACATTTTAGTAATTTTGGCGAAATATTGACGGCGCTAAGGGGTGATTAATTAGGGGTAAATTTGCTTATTCTGATTTGGTATAATACGTCTATAAACCAAACAACAAAAAAATGAAAAAAATCTTCGAAAATGATTTTACAAAATGCTTAATGTATATACTAATTCCAGTTCTCATTGCTTATTTATCCGGTTTTATCAGTGATAAACTGATTTTGCCGGTATATTGTTGGGCGTTGATGTCAATGGACTTTTTTGAAAACGAAAAAGAAAATTATATAAAAAATCGTATTTATTGGTTTAGTAAGGCTTTTTCTTCTTTATTCTTTTTGGTTCTATTTTCTTACGTTTGGTTTATTCTTCATTACCTTGAAGGAAGCACTTTGTTCTTACAAGCCATAGCGTTCCCAGCGTCGGTGTTTGCATTAATGTATTTATTTGTTGCGGTGATGAAGTGGTTTGATGCGCGTCAAACGCTAATCAACCCAGAGTTGGAGCAGAAGGATATTGACTCAGGTCAAGCTTCCTAAATAAACGGGCAGTTAACAATCAACCAGTCAACAGACTGGTTTTTTAATATTGCCCTGTTAAGTTGAAATTGGCTGTAAGTGATTTGGTATAATTCGTATTAATAATCAAATAATCATTTATGAAATACTTTCCAAAGAACAAAACAGCCAGATGTGTAATCAGTATATATTCAATTGTTGCCGTAGTCCTTTGGGTTTTATACTTATCTTCGAATGAATCGGATATTTTTAATCGATTGTTTTTTGATTTCTTATTAAACTTTTTGATTGCTAGTTATTTTTTTCTAATGTTTGTTTGTCAAATCATGATATATGTTAATTTATTTGTTGCTGTGACTTTATATTTTTACAATGAACAAGCTGGTGGTGAATCTTTATGGGCGGATATTAAAGTTGTCTTTGCACCATGTCTATATTTGTTCTTCATTGCGCAGTTTTTTTTGGTTGTTTTCTTCTATCCAATGAATCACCTTTGCATACTGTGGAATTATTATTCTTGAACTGATTGATTAATTCAGTAAACCGGCCATTGAGTCGGTTTTTTGTTGCCTGATTAAACCGTCAATTGAAGAAAGACCAAATGGTATAATAAAGGCATATCTACATACCTTTACCTATGTTAAACCTCAAACAATTCCTGCTTTTCGTTGTACTTCTTTGCGCTGGTACACAAGCAAACGCTGCTCAAAGCACCACATGGTGGTGGTTTGGAATGGACGTTTCACCAATCTGCTCTATTCCCAGCAATCTCTCAAACGTTCTTGATTTCGATGTGAAGCCTTACCTAAACGCGGGTGGGTACATCTGCAACGAAGACGCTGCAATGAATATGGTTATGGACCAACAAACGGCTCATGCGGTGCCTCCTTCAAAGGCTGGCTTGGCTGAGGTCGAATATGAAAGACCAACCAAAGGTGATTTTAAAAGCTGAAATGGCATGATTCAGGCTGGTAAGGCGCTCGTAAACTTAGTCAGAGCGCCTCTGCACATCAGCTCTGAAGTTTCTCTTGGAATTCTTCCGCTTCTTTTGTGATGCCCTGACATTCTGAAGAGAGGGAGCCGTACATGGCTCCGAAATCACGAATGAGAAGCTGCTTATGAGCTACCCAAAAAATGTCGCTTAGGACAATTTGACGATTATCTCCAAGCTGGGTGCTCATGACGTTTACTTTAAATACCACATCTTCCAGAGCCTTCTTATCTGGACATGATTCGATTTTATAATTTACGAAATCATCAGTGTAACCTTGCGCCTCGGATTTGAGGTGTTCAAATCTGGCAGGGTCATTTTCATCGCGAACCATTTTAATCAAATAGAAGCAATAGTGCTCAAGAAGGTCACTATCTACCACGCCGTATTCAAATTGAATAAAGGGAATGTTGAACGCTTTACTCAAAATACCTTCAATCTGTCTTTGCATATTTTTATTTCCTGATTTTGGATAAGGTGTATTGGCAGCCAGAATTATACATTAAGCACGGAAAAGTTTGTAGGTTGAAAAAATTAGAATTTTCTCTGAGTTCCTGATATAGCCAACATTGTTGGCTTTTTTAACAACTGCTAGAAAACCTCATGTAAACATTTTAGTAATTTTGGCGGAAATATTGGCAGCGCTAATAAGTATTTGATTATAGGTAAATTCGCTTGTTCTGATTTGATATAATTCGTATTAATGACCAAATAATGATTTATGAAAAAATTAATTTACTTTTGCTATAGTTTTCTGTGCCTTACGCTTATCTTATTCCATGTGTATGTATTTGCCTTCTTCGAAAGCTTTCAACGTCAAGGTTTTTATGTTTCTGTTCCAGTCCATATATTCGGCTACATGATTACTAGAGATAACATGACTAATGTTGTGTTAAGTGTTATTGCGGTATTTTTCTTTATGGCGTCTATGATAGATTCTTGGCTTAAGTCAAAGTATAAGTATAAAATTTCTATTGCTCTATGTTTATATCTTTTAACCTCAATTTTAGCTTTGCTTTTGTTTGTTGTTGTTAAGTTTTCTTTGATACAAAGTCCTGTGACATTTCACATAGAGAAGTCGTATGAAAAGCCTTATTTAAGCGAGTTGAATTTAAATGATTATTTAGCTCAAGCCTCTATGCGACCTGACGTTAACCGCGTTGAAAATCTCGAAGAATCAATTAAAAAATTTCACATGAAGGCACTTCGTTCACAAATAAGTAATATTGAAAATTACTCTACCTTGTCAATAGAACAATATTTATTTGGCGAAAAAGAATTGTTTTTCGATTTGAGCAATTTGACAGGTGCAGAAGCTATTCGCTATAAGCTGATTTCGTATGTATTTGTCTTAATATATTTTTTAAATTGGTTTATATTTTTTTACCCAAATGGAAAATCTCAAGGCGCAGATTACGTTTGTTCTAGACGAAGGCACCTATAACATTCTTGAAGAAGAATGAAGTTAAGTGATTTCTATCCTTTTTAGCATTTTTCAAACTAACCGGCCATTGAGTCGGTTTTTTGTTGCCTGATTAAACCGTCAATTGAAGAAAACCCAAATGGTATAATAAAGGCATATCTACATACCTTTACCTATGTTAAACCTTAAAAAAATCCTGCTATTCGTTGTACTTCTTTGCGCTGGCACACAAGCAAATGCTGCACCTAGCACCACATGGTGGTGGTTTGGCATGGACGTGTCACCAATCTGTTCAATCCCTAGCAATTTATCAAACGTTCTTGATTTCGATGTGAAGCCGTACCTAAACGCGGGTGGGTACATCTGCAACGAAGACGCCGCAATGAATTTGGTCATGGACCAACAAACGGCTGATGCTGTGTCCCCTTTGAAGGCTGGCTTGGCTGAGGTTGGATATAACAGAGCGTCCAAGGATAATGCATTTTTCTCTTCATTCTGGAATGTAATAATCTACGGAATTAGCTATCTGCTTCTTTGTGCAGGTGGTTGTATGTTGGTTTTATTTTTGTTCACTGTTATGAAGTCTGGTGATTTTAGTGGCTCGTTAATTAATTATAAGAATAGATTGTTAGCTATGCTCCTGTCATTCATGTTTGTGAAGCTTGCTGGCTCATTTCTAATGATGGTTTTCTCATTAAATGTCTTCGTCGCCAATGCTAATCTCTCAAACAATCTTGCGACAATAATTGAAGTGCCTTGCACAGATGACACACAGACTGATTGCACAAATAAATCTAAGTTAGAGCAAAGTGAGAAATTCGTATTAAGCTCGAATTCTGCTGCACAATTCAACGTAGCTATGGAAGAAAACGTTACGACTAGCGCATTGTTCATGTTTAACAAATCCAAAATGGTAAGTGAGCCGGGTGCATTATTTGGCAGTTTATCCAAAGACGAAGCAATTGAAGAGGCTGTGAAACAAGGTCGATTAACTTATCAGTTGACAAAATCCCGTAATGTAAACGTAGACGTAACATCGAATCTTTCAAATATCTTCAATGCATACAAGATTGGGCAGCGTTACACAGCCTTGAAGCTTGCTGATTACAGTGCGAAAGATAGACCGATTTGGGGCTATAAAACGGCCTACGGAACGATTGAGATTGGTTCGAATGGCGGGAATATCGAGACTCAAGCTAGTGAATCTGCAAATGATGGCACCCTAATGAATCAGCTTAGAGCTGTTCAGAAACAAGCTGCTGAAACCATGGGGCAGCAAAGGCTTCCACAAGTTGAAGGGCTTACAAACAAAATCTTAGCCGAAATGAATAGCAGTACATTTCAATCAACTGATTTAGTCATTGATGATGCTATTCGTGCAAAAGCTAAAGCGAGCGTTAAAGCTAACATCGAAAGTAATTTGAAATTGGATAAGATTGGGCTGAAAAATCCGGCTAGTTACGACATTGTGAATGGATACGCTTATGCGAATTTCATGAGTGGCGCTCGCGGCCATGACATGACTGATGATGGTGATTTGCTACGTCAGCAACAAGATTATGCAGTTAAAAATATCATTTTGCTTATTAGAGACGCTTACTGCACCGATAATTGGGACGCTTATAAGCAAGAAAGACAGCAAATAGCGAATTTCAATGACTTGCCCGGCACAGTGAAAATCAAGGATTTGAGTCGTGAGGATTATCCATTAAGCCTTGCGTGCGGCAATCTTAACGCTACGACTCACAAAATCGACATCCTTGGGTCAGATGACCAAACAAAAATCACTGAGAATTTCAAACGTGCTTTGGCTACAAAATTGGCTTTTGACAGATGGGATGCGAGCGTTTACCTAGGCGTTAAAGATGCCTTGTCAGAAGACAAAGGTCATCAAGCAGCCTTGAATTACTCAATATTGTTGAAATACAAAGAGGGCATATTAGGAGCTGGATTAGCAGATATTGAAGTTTCAAATTATCAAAACGCTAAACTGGTCAAGTCTCGTGCATTGAACAATAATCTGTTTTTCACTTTCGCGAATTCTGGTATTGATAAATACAACTACGTTAATCAGAAAATGCTTTTCGGGGATAAAGAAATTGATACGTCATCAGAAGAATACAATACTGTCAGTAACGCATTTCCTCCACTGAGTGAATACTTTAATAATCTAAGCATTGCTTCTGTTGCAAATATTACTCCGTCTTCATTAGTAGACAGTGCTTCAACTGAAAAACTATTCGATATCAATAGAATTTTAACGTCATTGTTAGGTCAAGATTTAGACTCGTTAAAGCTATTGGCAAAATTACCTCTAAACAAAAGTGCTTATGCAGGTGCTGTTGAGTGTAAAGCTGAACCTTTAACGTGTGAAGGAAATCCAACAATCGGTTTTCAAGCTGGTATGAAATTGCTAGGAGATGAATATATAGACTTCGCCTATATGATTATTGGCGGTTCTGTTGCTGCTGACATTATTGTGGGGGGTAAGGATTTAATTGGTAGTGCCGTTGAAACCGCAACATCGGGAATCGGGATGGAGAAATTTGGTCCAGTTCTAAAATTTGCTTATAACACCTCTACGGCTTTACTAATGGCCGTGGCGTATGGTGCAAAAATCTATTTCGGTACATTAAAGCCGTTCGCTTACATTATGTTAGGGCTTGGTTATTTCTGTAAATTTTTCATTCCGATGATGAAGGTTTTCATAATAATTGGTGTGTTAATTCCGTTGAGTTGGTCTATTGCAGTTATCAAATTCGCGACTGGTCCATATCTTTTAGTGAGAGCAATGTGTGCATCTGATGACCGTGCCTCTGCTCAATTCATGAGCCAATTTGGAAATCAAGTCTCAAAAGTAGCATTGGCTCTTCCAGTTTTCAGTTTGATTTACATCATCGGAAACTACATGCTTTCAAATTTTGACCCTTCGAATCTGATTCGTTCTATATTGACGCTAGGTGACGGCGGTTTCGTAGACCAGCTCTTGCTAGGTTTCATGTGCGTCTCAATGCTCGTTTCGATTTGCTGGGCGCAATTGAAAGCAATAAAAGATAAATACAACGAAGTCATGGAAGTGTTCACTCATACGAAAAATAACTATGACGATACAGCAATGTCAGAATTGCAAAAGGTTGCTCAGAATGCCGTGCTAATGAATATCATCAGAGAAAGCGTTGATAAGACTACGCATAAAATAACTGCTACTGTAGGTGGATTAGCGCACAATAAAGCTGAATATCGCAAGCGCTTCAATGAAATTCCTAATCCACAAGATTCGGGTGGAGGAAGAAAAAGAGAAGAAGCGTAATCGTTCACAAAGCCCCATCATGGGGTTTTTTGTTGTCTGATTTTTGAGTCATTCCTAATGGTATAATAAGAGGTAACTATCAATCACTCACATTATGTCATTAACTAAACCAACCAAAGCTTCGCCTATGCAGACTTTCTTTGCGTGTTTCCCTATGATTGTTCTTTTCTTTTGGGGGATATTCATGCTCATGCGTAATGATTTTTTCATGCTGGCACTCGCTTACGCGGGAGTTGTTTTACTCGTAGTTTGTGGAATATTCATTGCTTGGAAATTAAAAGCGAAATTATTGCAGAGGAATTTATTGGTGGGGGAGGTCGCTGTGCATAGAACAGATTTGGCTAATACCCTCAAAGGCAATTCGCTTGATGACGTTCGTAAGAAATTTGATGCAGGTGCTGAATGAGTCTTCACCTTCCACGCATTGCAGGGCTTGCCTTGGCATGTGTAGTGCTCTGTTCTGCTTCGAGCCTTACCAACGCCCGGATTCTGAAAGAGGGCGTTCCTACGCGAAATCTGGACGTTTCGCAGTCCATTTCCCCTTCTGATTTTGACGTGTGTCAGAACCCATTTGTGTTTCGAGAGTCTGAGAAGACCAATGTGCTCAAAGCATTGCTAGGAGAGGGCGTTAACCCTCTCCATGTTGCTGGCTTGTGATTAGGTCAATACGCATGAGTCGATTTGGTATAATGACATTATAATAATTCAATTCTTTCATGTCCTTGATTCAAAATATCGTTTCCTTTGACAAATTCGGCCTTCGCTTTTCTCGATTTTCTGGACGCTATGAATTCCTTTGTGACTCATCATCGCTAGTTTTCGATAATCTACGTTTGACTATTCAGTTTGGTGGTGAGAACACACTTGCTATCAGAAGAGAAGGGCGCAGCTTTAGTTTTGATTTATCCTTAGCGGAAATCAATGTGAATGGCTTAGGAAGGTACGAATTTGGGGAAATACATGAGCGCTATTTCGCCTATAAATTTGGTGACACGCTTGTTGAATTTTTGAAGGTTGATGATGCTAAGGGTGTCCCGGCAATTCTCGTTCTGCCTAAGCCCTCACAAGCGTTTGGCCACCATAAAGCTACTCGATGTTCAGGTACTGGGTTCACTCACTCTGCCTACACGCATAGCGATTCTTAGGGTACAAAAAAAGCCCTCTTGGGCTTGGTCTGTTGCTTGGTCTGTTAGGCGATTTCGCCGTAGTAGTCTTCTTCGTATTTCGAGTATTTCTTAGTCCTTTCAGCTTCCAATCTGTCCTCTTTGCTGTAAAAGCCCTCTGCATGGTTTCTCAATTCGAATTTCTTGAATACTATAATATCAGTAGGTTTTGAGTTGTTTAGTGTCGATTTGAACGAATATTCAACTGAATATGAATTGTAACCTCTAAAAATTAACTCTCTCACATGGTCGATACTTGTTATGTATTCGTCTTCTGCTAAGAAGTGTTCTTTTAGAAATGCTGCGATTTGTGTGTCTAATAACATTTGCATAATTGTTTCTCCGATTTATTATTTAATATGGATTTACTCCATTAATCTAATTTTACCATTTTATTATTCAAATGCAGGGCTTAACGAAAAATAACCCTGTGATTTGTAATTTATTTACAGGCGAAAAAAAAGCCCATCAGGGCTATTTTGTTCTTTGGTGTGTTCAGTGTGAAGTGAGTGCTTCGAGCTGAGATTTCGTGCATGTGAAGCGCTTACTGAAATAGTCACTGATGCTTCTTGTCCCTTTGTAGCTGTGTTTCAATGTGTAGGTGGTTTCGCCTGATTCAGTCAGGATTTCGATTTTCCCAACTGACATGATTATCTGATAAATTTCGTGGTTATTGTTTTTCATGGTAATTTCTCTATTAGATTGTTTTTACGATGTTAAGTGTTTCGCGTGCAACTGCTTTTTCTACCTTGTTAAATTGGGTTTTGCTGATTTTGAATATTACGGCTTTGTCGTAAAGTTCGTATCTGAGGTATTCTTCATGACTTGACGTGGTTTCTTTCTTTAATAATCTGCTGTAGTAGTCTCTGCCAATTTTCTTTAATTCAGAATCTCTTGATAATTTGCTTTCTACGTATTCCACCAAAGCCCAAAAGTTTGCTGATGCTCTTAAAAGTGAATTTTCTTCGTCGTAACTTCTGCCATTATAAACGGATAGGTGTTGTGGGATTCCGTCTTCATATTCTACCGGGCGTATGCTGGCAGGGAATGTATTCCCCCAATTCATTGGGTCAATCATAAATGCTGGTAATACAGGGTGCATTCTTATCCAGCTAATATTTGTGCATAAAACGGATCTGAATTCATTTTTTAGAATTGTAGAAATTTCGTTAAATTCTTCTGCTAGGTTTTGAGCATTGATTGTTGTGATGTTTATGTTGGTCATAATTTTTCTCCGATTATTGTTTTTAGGTTTAGAAGTTTTTCTTCCTTATAAATATAGTACCATTTTATTTTTCAAATACAGGGCTTAACGCAAAATAATCCTGTGATTTGTTATTTATTTACGGGCACAAAAAAAGCCCATTAGGGCTATCTTGGTTTCGTGTCTTATTCGATGATTTTGAATGATACGCTTTTGTTTTTTTCTAATAGCTTTAGATGTTTCTTTTGAACTCTTTTTACTTCAAATACTGAATTTGCTTCAACGCGTGTATACCAGTTGCTTCTGCTTCCTCCCGATTCAATACGCCCTTCTGTTAAAGTTACGCCCCAACCTTCCTCTGCGCTTGAGTCTCTGCTTGTCGCTTTTGCAATTATCCTTCCAGCAATGATTACGCTCGATTTAGCAGCATGGACTGACTCTAAAAAAGTCAATTCGATGTTTACTTTTTCGCTTGCAGCATCGCTGGACATTCCAAAAATCATGTATACAGCCATCTCAACCTTTTCTTTAGCTTTGATTGGGAAATCCCAGCTTTTCTTGGTTGTGTTGAATTTTCCTTTCAATTTTCTAGCTTCTGCGATGAAGTCTTCGTCGTATGCGCTTATTACTCTTATGAATTCCATTTCGTGTTCGTCGCTGAAAAGTTCGATTTTTGTAGTCATGATGTATTCTCCGTTTTTTGTTGTTTGTTTTTAGAAGTTTTCCTTCCTTATAAATATAGTACCATTTATTTTTTGAAATACAGGGCTTAACGCAAAATAATCCTGTATTTTATTAAAATATTTTAAATTGCTCTTTTGCAAAGGATTCAATAAAGGTTTTGTTGTGCTCTATTGTTTCTTTAATCGCTTTGAGCAATTCTTTCGTAGCAATAGATAAGTGCGTGCTTTCAGATTTTACAAAGAACACATCAATATCTGTATTTGAATTGTTCGTAAATGAGACGAATACAGGCTTCTTGATGATTTCTATTTTGCTATTGCTGTGTATCACTTCAACGTATCTTGTTAACCGATTGCCTTGGCTGTCCAGTGCGTAGAGTTTCCCTTCGTTTCGTTTGCCGCTCTTGTATTCAAGGTTGTAGCCTAGATTTTTAATGGCAATATAATATTGATTGACGTTCATTGATTTCTCAGTTGTTTCAATCATCGTACCATTTTATTTTGAAATACAAGTTTTAAGCGGTAATTGTCCTGTGTTTTGATTATCTGGATGATCCGGCACCTACCAATTCACTTGCGGTGGCAGCACGGGCTTCAATCAGGGGTGATTCCTTCACGTTGACTGGTTCGTCAACGAGGTCGTAGTAGCCACACTCACGAAGCTTCTTCTGACGAATCCTTTCGCGTGCCTCAAATACCTTTGCCGGGGTTTTGAACCTGATTGGGTATAGTTTTCCCTCGGTCCACTCGGTAATCACGTCTGAACAATGCTGTGTGAATTCGCACAGATCTACGTCATGGACCACTGTGTTTGTGATGACTTGCAAGGCTGTCGTGCAACACATGATTGGGTCAATGTCGTTCGCTATGACCGTGGCGTTCTTAGCGTGGCGTGGGTTTCTGTTCATCATCAGCGCGAGTGGTGCCAACAACAACGTCCCTGCACCGCAACAAATTTCCCCAAGCTTGAAGGGCTTGTCAGTGTTCTGAATTGGCATGAGTTCAGCGAGACATTCAGCCAGCCAAGGCGGTGTCAGGAACTGTTCTAGTCTGTTTGCACGTTTCCCAGCGAGCATGATGCTCTCTAAGAGAAACGAAAGAACGTCTGTGTATGGGGGATTGGAGGCTACTATTTCGACGTATTGAAGCAATGCATTTGTAAGCGCGCTATTGTCGCAATTGTCCATCTGTTTTTGAGTAATATCAAATATCTGATGGCGTATCACGATGCATTGAACGGTTTCAGCTTCTGACAAACCATATCGTTTGTAACGAGCAATGAATAGCTGTAGCTGACAGTTGAGCGCTGCTTTAACGAAAAGCTTGAAGGAATCATCCTGATTTGTACTGTCGCTATCAGCACGATTTTCGTAAATTTTAATTATGGTTTTTCTTAGAGATTCGATTTGTTTATTCAGATCATTCATTTTTCACCTATTCAGTAATGAGGTGCCAAATGTAGATCGAATTAAATATCTTTGTCAAGGATATTATTATAGTACGCTGAAAACAAATAAAGCCTCAAAAGAGACTTTTATTTGCGGTCAAAATCTTTAAATTTGTTTTACGTTTTTTCATGTTGGTTTGACTCATCGAAAGTCATCATTTCGTCTTCTGCATGAAAGCTTTGCTTTTGTATATTTTGTAGGACGTTTAATTCTTCATCGCTTAGTATTCTAATTCTTGCAAAGCCATTCGCCATTTTTATCGTTTCAAGTTCTCTTTCTATTCTTGATTTGCTCATGTTTATATAAATTTATTGATTGCTCTTATTATACCATTTTGTTGGGTTTCTAAATTAGATTGAAATTTCTTTGAATGAAATAAGCAACAATCATAATTCCGGCAATCAAAAAATACATCTTCTCTCTGAAAGACGGCATTGTGCTAAAAAAGAATTTGAAACCAGCAAATGACAAAAGCAAGCCAAGGCCACCAAAGAAGAATCCGGCTAGTAATGATGAGTCTTTGAAAGCGCTATAAGCTATGACGAAAAGCAGGATTTGAGCCACAAACCAAATGAGCAAAAACACGCCATCGATTTTTGTCAGGGTGTTAGTGCCCTCATATTCACGTTCTTGTATTTCTTTGAGTAGCGCAAATTCAGCCTGTGCTCTCGAATTGTGTGAGCCACCGATTGTGTCCTTCCATTTTCCACCTTCTTGGAAAACTGATTGAGCACTTGATTTTACGTCTTTGACTTTGTTCAATTCTTAAACTCCGTGTAAAAGTATCCGTCGCGTTGTAAATGTTGATATTTTGAGAAGTGTAGCTTCGGCGTGTACATTTCATCAACACCTTTTCGGACGATGTAAACAGTGACGCTGCTGATGCTCGAACCTGATTTGTACTCTGTCTGAAATTGGAAATAATTCAGGCGGTTCTTTTGATGCATTTCGTTTATGTCTACTTGTCGCATAGTTCCATCCCCAAAAATACCGTTTGGGAATTTGATGGTTAAATTTTTATAAAGAGGATTTTTGATTTTTTGCCACGCATTAGCATCAACAATATAGTTTATGTAAACGACTGAGTTGTGACGATAGTTTTTTGTATTCGTGCAAATGTTGTTCAGCATTATAATGTCTTGAATTTCTTTCGAATTCTGCAAAGTCAAATCTTGATAGATGTTCCATTTCTTGATTTGTAGAACGGTTGGTTTTGCTTCGTAATAGTAGTAGCGGTCTGCGCATTTGGCATTCGCTTGAACTGAAATTAAAGCGAGGAGGGCGGTAGCAAGTATTCGTTTCATCGTCGTGAGAGTCCGTTTCGTAGACGCAAAAAAGCCCCATTGCTGAGGCTTGGAGTGACCTTTGGGGTGGTTTTGCCTTACCGACTGAACATGCCTCGGACTGCAGAGCGAACGCTGCTGGTTGCTTCTGATTTCACAGAGTCAGTCGCACTTTTCACCATGTCACCCAAGAAGCTCGATTCTTCTGTGTTTTGGTTCGTTCCAGAATTCGTAGTAGCAACGCTATTTTGACCAGTGCCCGGAATGTACTGAACCTTCTGACCGCCTTCCATTGCCACTGTGCTTGCTGCGGGCTGTGTGCTTGCTCCCGGCATGTAGGCAGAAGCTTGTTTCTGCATATCTGCGCAGCCTGAAAGGCTCAACGTTAGGGTGATTGCTGCAAAGCTGATTGCACGTTTCATGTCCATTTTCTCGCGTGTGTACAACGTTTCAGGTGCCAGACGGGCGGCTTAGATTTTAATTCTACGTGCAGCGTAGAATTACTCAAGCGGAGTCTACGTTAGGCGTTGTTACGAGCGAACGAAAAATGGAGTTAACTGCTTGTTTCTTATACTGAAATTTGCAGATGAAAAATTTACAACTGGGGCAGACAATCAAACGTCTGCGTGCTGCTGCTGGATTGAGCCAGAGTGAGTTGGGGCTACGTGCTGGTTTTGACCCGAATACAATCTCTCGATTCGAGCTTGGCACTGTCACGCCTTCTGTTGACGCTCTGTACAAGCTGGCTATTGAGCTGGAATGCACTGTCCGTGATTTCTTTGTCGATTTTGATGATGACGCTGACAAGCGTGCTTACCTGTTTAACGCAATCTGTAATGCTGACAGTGAAGAGCTGAATCGCCTCGTCGTGCTCGTCAGTACCCCTGCCAAAAAGGCTTAGTCGCCTAATCATCTGAGAAATATCCTACGCACGTCAGATCTACGTCTGACGTAGAGGGGATTAAAATCAGACGCTTCTTGTCGGCATTTTCTTGCTCGACCTTCATGCCTCACTGATACTGTGTGCATATACAGTATTATGAGCAATCACCATGTTTTCAATACTTGGCCCCATTTCAAGCCAGTCCAACCCAGCCAAGAAGCCAGTAGTAGGGCGTGTGAGCTGCGGTTTCCCTTCGCCTGCGCTCGAATATTATGAGCCTCCTCTATCAATAGATGAGCTGGTTTCCCTGCGTGAACCGTCTCGCTGGCTGCTCCGTGCAGACGGAGATTCACTGATGGGGATTGGGATTTACGATGGGGATGTGCTGGTTGTAGACAAAGCTCTTGAACCGCTCAACGGTGACATTGTGGTCGTTGTGATTGGTTCTGACTTTTGCTGCAAAGAGTTCAGGGAGCGTCATGGTCAGTCACCACTTCTGATTGCACACAACCCGGCGAATTCAGATGTTGAGGTTGGTGATTGGGAAGAGATTGATTTGTGGGGTGTCGTGCTTTGGAATCTGCACAAGGTTTCAAGGTGATGGCAGTCTTCTGTCTTGTCGATTGTGATTGCTTCTACGTGAGCGCTGAACGCCTGTTCGACCCCACCTTGATTGGTGTCCCGGTGGTCGCTTTAAGCAACTCAGATGGCTGCGTCGTTTCCCGGTGCCCGATTGCAAAAAGCAAAGATATTGCCGGTGGTGGACTGGCTATAAAAATGGGCGCGCCGTTCTTCGAAATTAAGCACCTGATGAAGAGTCATGGCTTGCGTGTGGTCAGTTCTAACTATGCCCTATACCAAGAAGTGTCTAACCGCGTGATGCGCGTTTTAGAGACGTTCGTGCCCAAAATCGAGGTGTATTCGATTGACGAAAGTTGGTTGGACTGCTCCGGCATGAAGGTGGATTTAGAGGCGTTTGGGCGTGAGATTCAACTGGCAGTTAAAAAGCAGACTGGCATTGGGGTTGGCGTTGGGTTTGGACCTACAAAAACCCTCGCAAAGGCAGCGAATTTCAGTGCAAAGAAATGGCGCAAGGAAACGGGCGGTGTTGTAGTTCTGATGGATGAAATCCGTAGAGACAAGCTCCTTCATTGGATGCCGGTCGATGAGATTTGGGGTATCGGTAGGAAGCTGTCAAAGCGACTAGAGCTAATGGGTATCAAGAAGGCTATCGACCTTGCCCGTTATGATAAGAAATCGCTTCGAAAACTATTCAATGTAAACGTCGAGAAGACCTCGATGGAGCTGCAAGGTGTGTCGTGTTACGCGCTTTCTGAGGGTGCTGAGCCAAAGCAAACCATCGCGAGCACACGTAGTTTTGGCGAGAGGATTACGTCTATTGATGGGCTTCGTGAAGCGGTAGCGACGTATGCCACTCGAGCGTGTGCAAAGCTGCGCAGTGAAGGACAATTGGCTTCGTGCCTACAAGTCTTTATCCAAACAAGTCGATTCGATGACAAGCCTTATAGTAGAGGCGTGATTTGTGGGCTTGTGGCTCCTAGTAATGACACAAGGGAATTCGTAGCGCTCGCTCTGGAAGGTCTGAGCAAGATCTACGTGCCAGGTTATCGCTATGCCAAGGCGGGGATTGTTTTGAGCCAGTTCGTGACGAGTGAAGGCTACCAACCCGACATGTTCGCCCCGGTGCCTAGGCGTAATTCTGAGGTGTTGATGAAGGTCGTGGACGGAATAAATGCTCGTTATGGTCGGGGAAGCATCAGGCTAGCGATAGAGCCACCTATTGCCCATTGGGCAATGAAAAGGGATTATCTGTCAGATAGTTTTTGCACAGATTGGAGTCAGCTCAAGCGTGTGAAAATGAGCTGAGAAATTTGAAGAAAATGCTTTGTAAGATTTAGGGGTTTTTGAACCAGTCGAACTGGTTATTATGAGAATATCTCGAACCTCAACAAGCATTAGGAAGGCGCTTAGAGTTTCGAAACAAAATAGTATACTGAAACAGTTTAATAAATTGATATTTTAGCGAAATTTTAAACTTAAAAGGATGTTTGATTTGAGCCTTTATTCAAACCTAAAAACTGCCAGAACCGAAGAAGATGTAAAGGATGCTTACATTAAGGCGCTGGGGTTGAAAAGTTACACGAAAGGGTTGATTGATATCCAAACCAAAGAAATGTGGTTTGAGGCTAAGGACACTGGGAAAAATTCGTGTTACGCAATGTTTACCCAACTATTGCACTATGTTCAAGTTGCTGTTGATAAAGGTGAGACAGTCCCTCCATTCCTTGCCGTAATAGATACAGAAAAGGCTGCGCTTATGAAGCTCAGCGACGTATTGCCTTTTTTGAAAAAGAAAACGGTTAAGTGGGGGAAATCTGCAAGCCAATATACACAAGAAGCCTTAGATGAAATTTCTGCGCATATCGGTACTCATTTCGTAGCATTCAAAATATCTACACACGAAGAAGAATTCATAAGTACGGCAAAGGAAGCAATTAAGTCTGGCGATATTATTCGAATACAGATAACCCCGGATAACCTAAAACAGGTATTTGATAAATGGGTTGTGATGATTGGAGAAGAATTGTCAGGCGTTAAAGCTGAGGATTATGCTCTGCTATTTTTTGCCGACATAATGCACGATGGAACAATTTCTACACATGCGAATCTCACAGCCGAGCTGCTTCACAAAAATGGTGCCCCAATATTTAGCCTTGCTGGTAAGTATTACGATTTAGGTAATCAGGATGGTTACAGAGAATTTTGGGCGATATATCACAAGCCTCCAAAATCTGAGTACAGGGATTATCTTCTAGAGCGTCGAGACAGTCTCATCCCAATTAATGAGCGTAGTTTCAAAGGTGCTTTTTACACGCCGCTTCATGTGGTAGATAAAGCATATGACAAATTGTCTGAATCTTTAGGAAAAAATTGGCAAAAAGATTATGTTGTTTGGGATATGTGCTGCGGCGTCGGGAATTTGGAAGTCAAGCACAGTAACCATCGCAATATTTTCATGTCTACTCTGGACCAAGCAGATATTGACGTGATGAAAGCCACCAAGACCTGTGCGGCTGCAATTAAATTTCAGTATGACTACCTAAACGACGATATAACTGATTCGGGTGGCATTGATTACAGCCTGACAAATAAAGTTCCTCCTCAGTTGCGAAAAGCAATTAGCGAAGGAAAAAAATTGCTGGTTCTTATCAATCCTCCGTATGGCGAAACTGGTGCTGGGGTTGGGCAGGGAAACAAAAACAAAATTGGTGTTGAAAAAACACGAATAAATGCTTCTATGACTACTGAAGGGTATGCTAGTAAAGAATTATTTGTTCAGTTTCTAACCCGTATATCAAAAGAGCTTCCAAATGCTACTTTGGCAATGTTCAGTACTTTGAAATATGTCAATGCACCAAATTTTGAGAAGTTCAGGAATAATTGGAATGCTGAATATTTAGGTGGCTTCGTTGTCCATAGTAAAGCCTTTGATGGAATCAAGGGGGATTTTCCAATTGGTTTTTTGGTTTGGAAGACAAATCAAAATGCAGCTCAGAAAACGCCAATTGTAGAGCTTGATGTTGATGTTCTTGATAAAAAAGGGAATCAGGTAGGAGCGAAGAAATATTACAATCTCTCGAATAACCTTCATCTGAACGTATGGATTAAAAAGCCAAAAACTAACAAAAACCCTGCGTTACCATTATCAAATGCAGTTACTGTTTCAAAAAATCCGCGTAAAAAAACTTCATGCGACGAAATGGTTGGATACCTATATGCTAGTAATAATGATTTGCAGCATGCAGCTATAGAAACCTGCATAACATCCTCCATATATACAGGAGGCAATGGTGGTGGTTTATATATTGTAGAAGATAATCTTTTGCAGGTTGCAGTTGTGTTTGCAATGCGACGAATAGTTAAGCCAACGTGGTTGAATGATAGAGACCAATTTTTGCAGCCGACTGAATTTTTGACGGACGAGTTTAAATACGATTGTCTAATTTGGATGCTCTTCAATGGTTATAATCTAACCGCCGGAGCTGATGATATTGATTGGGATGGTATGAAATGGTCATTAATAAACCATTTTATTCCATTTTCCGAACAGGAAGTCGGTTCACCAGGCCGTTTTGAATCAGACTTCATGGTGCAATTTCTTGATGGAAAAACCCTATCCAGTGAGGCAGTTGCAGTATTGGATTGTGGTCGAGAAATTTGGAAAAGTTATTTTTCTTATGTTGATATTCGAGCAGTTCGGGAAGCGTATAAGTTAAATAGACCTGACGTAGGTTGGTATCAAGTACGGAAAGCCTTACGTGAGCGAGCAAAAAGCAGTCATAACGTGCCAGTTAGCTTTGCGTCATTTGAAAGTTCTTATAAAGAGCTTAGCGAAAAATTGCGTATGAACGTTTATGAGCTAGGTTTTCTGCGGAAATAATTTTTCCCCGGACACATATCAAACGGCGTGACTTTAAGTATTGATGCAATCTTGCAAAGAGGTTGCATTGATATTTTTAGTTTTTGAAATGTTTTTTTATCAGGAATCAGCGTTTGTTCCAAATGGTATAATAGTAGCATTACTACCAACATGCCGAATGAAATTCATACAACCCTTAATCCTTATTCTTCTCCTTTCCCTTTGCGCAAATACTGCATTTGCTGCTGATAAAGCAGATTGTTATCGCATTGACTCACAAGAAAAGGTCAGTGTTTGCGCAAACGAAATCCTACAAGACGCTCCTTTCATTGGGCCTATGCTCGATGCTTTAAAGACAAAATACTCAACATATTTTGCCTCTGCGATTGCAAATACATTGCTTTCTAATGATGATAAAGACGTAATCAATTTAACTTACGACGAAGATAAAGAAAACACGCTTACAAAATACAGAGATGTTTTCGGCAAGGCGCTTCAATTTTTCTTCTTGTTTGTCGGTACAGCATATTGCTGCATGGCAATCTACAAAACACAATTTACCGGCGAATTTCTTGGTACGAAGCAGCATGACTTTGTTTATTTAGCCTTTAAGTTTGTTGTTGTGTACTACCTATTGGGGTTGGGTGGGCTATTCGATTTGGTGGCTGGGGCTGTGCTGGCTTCTGTTTTGCTTGCAACATCGTTCATAGTGTGGGCAACAATAAATATCGTTCCATATTTAGAAGTAGATAAAGGAAGCAATACAACACGCGCTGAGGCATTAGCTCGGGATAATGTTGACTCAATAATTCAAGTCATGATTCAGAATGAAGCTGCGAATATTTTGTTCCAGAGCAAAATGCTTAACAAAAATAATTTCAGTTCGGTAGTGAACGGGAAAAGGGTTTACACAGAGTCTGTTTATTCGAAATGCATGGAGCAAGACGCTGAGCCAAACCGTTTTCTCGCTACGCTGCTTTTGAGCGGCGAAACACGCAAATCTCAGAAATGTCTCAAAGAAGGGCTTGGGTTTAAGGAGTTTTCGTTAGGTAGTGTGAGTTATTCCGGTCAAGACGAGAGCACAAGACAAGCACTGTTAAAAATGACTGACATGGCACATTTTGTTGCGTATGACACGATTAAGTACATGTGTGACACAGCCTTAAACGTCGATGACAGAAGGGCTAAGTGGTCAGAGAATGCGACGGGGAATCCAAGGGCTTACAACGAGTGTCTGAACCGTTCGGTGAGTGGCGGTGTAGGTGTGGGTGAAGGTGGTGCGATTGAGTTCTACCCGACGAATAGTGGCGTCTCAAAAGCATCCATTCAGGCTCAGATTGAAGAAATGAGGAAGATTTTTATTGGTGCTGCTACGAGCTATGTAGACAACCATTCCAAGGAAGCAATCAATTTGGCGCAGAAGCCTTTGACGAATATGATGAGCTTCATACTCGACATGGCTACTGTCAGCAAAGTAGCTGGGAATTTAGAGGATGGGTATTCAAAAGAATTCACTACAAGCATCAGTGTAGAAAGCAGCCCCCTCATGAACGCTTCTGGCTCAATGGCTGGATTAACCCAAGAACTCGACAAAACAGAAATCAACAAGGTTTGGGACGAAACGAAGGTAATTCGTATATTTGACATTGACAGAACGATTAGAGTGTTAACTCAACAAAGTGACAGCTTGCTGAGTGAGAAAAAGCTACAAGATGGCGTTGAGTACGTAGCTAATAAAGTCATGGGCAATCTGTACAGCACATCGGGATATACATTTGAAGATTGTACAAAGGCAGTGAACACCTGTGTTGCACCTGTATTGAATCAATCTGCTGCGCTTTTCCAAAACGGAATGAAAACCCTTAAATTTTATTGGGGAACATTCTTTTTAGCAAAAATTGGCCAAAAATCATTTGAGAGTCAAGATTCTGCAAAAAGCAAGGCAATTGCTCGAGTATTGGGAGGTTTTTCATTCATAACAGGATTAGCCATTGCTGCGTGCGCTGCGCTTCTTGTGTTAGGCGGTGTAGTGACTCCAATGGTCTTTTTGATGAGGTATGCATCAATAATCTCATCTGTAACAGCGACACTGCTTATATTTACATATAAGCTTTTGACATTGCTGTCGCCATTTCCGTCTAATTTGGACCACGAAAAATCACATGTAACGCTGTTAGATTTGATTTTGGTGGTTGTTTGGAAGGTTCTTGAACAGTCCGTTATTCTTATTCTTTTTGTGATATCTATCGGAATACACAGTATCGTATTAGTAATAGTAGGGTTTTGTGTTCATGCGATATTATTGCCAATGTTCTCAAATAATTCACCATTAGAGACTTTGATTGCTCTTATATTGTCGGCGTTAGTGTTTCAATCGGTTTGTGTTTACGTTCAAATAAAAATAGCAACAACACTTATGGGTTTGATGGATTCGTTAGAGAAGATGTTCAAGGTTCAAACATTTATTAATGCAGCTCAAGAAGCCGCTGCAGGATATGAGAAAGTGGCAGGTAAATTCAGAGATATGAATAGAAAAGTTTTCAGTTAATTTGCTGGGCGATGAATGGGTCTTGTTTGTTTGTCGCTCTAGAGTTATAAATGAATTAATAAATGGTATAATTGCATTAAAAGGGATTGCAAGAGGATTAAATAATGAATAACCAATTGAAAGCGTCAACACGAAGGTTTGAAGATTTAACAATATATGGTGTGTATTACGGCATAGCGTGCCTTGCATTGTTCTTCTTGAAATTCCTGCTGTTTGAAGGGATTTTGACCGGACCAAATGGCATACACGCAGACATGACAAAAATCATGCTGTTCCCTCCCTTGTGTGCAATTCTTGTCTCAATGCTTGTCAGATTTTTTAAGTATGTCGATAAAGGCATGAGCGTTGGTGACATTGGGAGAACAAACAGAGAAGCGAAAATCCATTCTTACATGGATAAATTCAAATACCTGATGGCGTTCGTGTTTTTGATTGCGACATATCAAACAGCCAAAATGAACTTTTTCGGAGTGGATATTTACAGTTTTGCACCAGAGATTAAGTTTTGGTTTAACGACTCGTACAGCATAAATGCTTATAATTCAGCAAGAAGGGCATTCATGGGTAGAGATTTAGATGCTTATTTCACTGTTCTGTACTCATTTGCAGCAGCGTATTTTGTTGTTGGTGCAGTGGGCTATTACGCTATGAAGGTACATGCTGATTTAATCCACAAAGCCTTCTACTACAAATCCATTCGACAAGCACATTAATTCTAGCCACTTTAAGCAGTGGCTTTTTTTTGCCTACGATTTGAGAAAGCCAATCCCGCTGAAGCGGGGGAAGGGGTGTTAGTGAGGTTTGGATTCAGCGAGTTTCTTTATCGTGTCTCGACAGATAGAAGTGCAGAAAAAATCAAGGTAAAGATTAATCGGTGGTTTGTTTTGAATTGGTTTAACTACTGGTACAGGGTTCGGTTGTGCGTTTTTCATGATTAAGTAATTTGGTTATATCGAGAATTATACCATTCCGCATTCTCTGAATTTCCACTTAACGAAATATTGTCATATCTTTTTCTTACGTGCGTCTTATGTACGTCTGACGTTAATCACACCTATACAAACATTATAGTATTCAACAAAAAAGCCCCGTAGGGCTTGATTATGCTGCTTTCGATAATCCAAAATAATTGAACAGGTCGAACAAGTCATAGTCAATGTATTCAGCATTTTGGTCATCACCTTCATACAACAATTTACTGATAACGATTCTTTTGTTGTGAAGAATGCTAGTCAAGAAATCATCAATCGAATTCTCAATGACAAGGTTAACCACGTTCACAGAGTCCTTCTGACCAATCCTGTGGCATCTATCTTCGCACTGAGTCATCTTCGCTGGTGTCCAATCCATCTCAAATTAAAAATTAAATCAAGTTCTTAGTGGCAATTATTTTCAAATATATTACGTTATTCTGATTTGTTTCTTACTTGTTTCTGATTAAGTTAATACCTACGTCTTACGTAAATGAGGGTATTTATGGCGCGCTGTGGTGAATTCTGCTGAGTAATCCCCCGTTGAAATCTCTGAAATTCAACACAGAGCGTCTGATTTATAGGTGCGATGAGGTAAGAAATAGGTCTGACGGAGGTAGGACATTGGCGCTCATTGACATGAAATGCCTGTATTTACTGGGTTTGACGTTCGTCAGACGTAGGTGCGATTTAGGTGTGAAGGTTGTCAAACCTAAACATCAGGCACAAATAAAGCCCTTCAAGGGCTGCTTTGATTCTCGGGGGTTTAAACGAGAAGGGTGCATAACTCTGAGAATTTGCTTTGTGCGTTTTCTTTTGTTACTTCTTGCTCGTTGAAAATCCCTATATCCAATCTGAATGCGATGGATTCCGCAAGGTCGTACTTGCTGTAATTTGAAGACTTGCCTGTTACTTCGTTTTTCAAAATGACCACTGTGTCATTTACGTCTTGTACTGAAATATTGTTAAAAGGCTTTATGTCGTTTTTGAAATTGCCTAAGTCATTTAAGAATTGGTTCGCGATTTTAGAATTATTATTTATCATTTTATAGCTCCGGTTTTTGGTTATTTAGAAAGATTTTCTCTTCCTATACACAAATTATACCATTATGAAAACTGCCAATTTGCAGTTAAGCAATTTATTTCTGACTTATTTCTTATTTAAGTGAGAGTTAATTATGACGTAGGTGAGACGAACGTCAGACGTAACGTTTACAAGGGTTTCGTTAGTCTTATGTACGTCAGACGTGCATAGGACGTTCAAAATGGTGGCAATAAAAAGCCCCGTTTAAGGGGCTGGGGGTTTGTATCTGTTGCTTTAAGTTCTTGCCAATTCCTTGTCAGCAAGGTTCTTGAAAATCCTGTCCTCGTAATCCATGCGGTCTTCCAAATCGATGAATATCTTTTTGAGGTCAGGGTTATCCAAAGCCAACAAACGTAGACGGTTGAGGATTTCAATGTCTGCTCCAAGGGCTGCAAAGAGTGAGGTTTCGTAGCGGTCAGTGTCGAAAATATCGGCTATCAGCTCTACTGAGCGCGCTGCATGGCTTGTGTAGGAAAGAGTCTTCCTCACGTTCTTGTTGCCACGCTTAACAGCGTTGAGGTCGATGAGAGCCGCCTCTGCCTTGGTTCTGATAACAGCAGGGGCCAGATTCACAACCACGGCTTCTGGCTGGATTTCTTGTGGTTGTGGGTTCTCTGCTCTTTTTGCTTCTGCGCGTGCTTTAACTGCTTTTATATCGAATGTCATAATAATTCTCCTGTTTTAGTTTGTGATTGTGATTGTTTGGTTTTCAGAAGCCTCAACAGCTTCTGGTTCTTCGTCGAATGCAGAAAGGATTGCATCGACTACTAGGTTGAATTCAGTCTGAGCAAGCTTTGCTGAATCGGTTGTAGCGTTGTAGATTGATTGACCTTTGTTGAACTGATTCGGGTAAACCGAGCGGAAAACCAACGGGGCATTTAGCGGCATTTGATGCTCGCCAAAAACCTCTCCGAATTGCTTTATGTCTGCCATCATCTGACTGTTACGGTCGATTTCTTTCAGGGCTTTACGCTCTGCATTACGTGCGAGCCTTGCAGCCGTAGTGGATGTATCAGTGAGCGTGAGGTTTGCGCTGACTTCTTTCGCATTTGCTTTAATGCGGGCTGGTTCGAAAGCTAAAAGTGAACGTACTTTAGTGTTGAATTTACCGCCTAGGCTCACAGCGTCGTACTTCAAGTCTTCGATGATGCTAGATACAGTCACAGCAGTTACGGCGTTTTGGTTATCGCCCTTGTATGGGGTGATTACGAGGTTGCTGAAACTGATTAGTCGTTTGATTTCTTTGATTGGGTTGTTTTTTGAGTCAAGAACTTTAGCTGGAACGTCAACAATGATGTAGTCGAAATTAGCGTATTCACGCTTGATAACGTCGAACTGAGCATCTAATTCGTGAAGACTGCGTGCAATCACAACTGGACGGTTTTCGATAGCAAATTCGTCATATTCGATTTGGTCTAGCAATGCCTGAGAAACTGCGCGGCCTTTTGCTTGAAGAGCATTTACCTTCGCTTTGTTTTTAGCGATACGATTTTCTGTTTCTTCTTTGTGCTGCTCGAAAAACATCTGGATTGTCGGTACGCCATCTGTGTCTACGATTAAAACGCGCATTCCTTGAAAAACTAAAGCATGAGTGAGATTCGCTATGGCTGTGGATTTGCAAATGCTTTTGTGGCTAATCCAAGCAAGAATTTTTGCAGCTTGCAACGCTGGTATTAGTGGTTTTGTTTCGAAATTTACTGATTGATTCATTGTGATTTCTCTATTAATAATTTGGTTATGTTTAAAGTTATATCATTTATTTTTCTAAATTCTTACGTTAGTGAGAAAAAAGTTAAAAATAAATCAGAAATATTTATTACCTACGTCTTATTCACGTCCTAATTACGTCTGACGTGCGTAAGAACTGAAACGGATCATGGATTAATTCAGCCCTTTAGTAAAAGAATAGATCTGTGATTTTTAGACTGAAGGGATATCAAAACCTTTTGATTTTGATTTTTTGGATATCAGAAAAGGATTTTATCTTTAGTCAATAAAAAAGCACCATTAGGTGCCTGTTTAAGGTTTGAGAGTTTTTCGCTTAGGTTTTGCATCAGAATCAATCGATGGGTAGGCTTGAAGAAGCTTGTTTGAAAGCCCTCGCTCTGCTAATGCTAAATAGTTGTTGTCGTACCCATTCGAAACGCCATTCGCCTGCGCCTGCTTGTTAGCTTCGTGAACGATTCTGCTGAATTTCTTCATTTCATCGTAGAAAAGAGGCGCTTCATTTCTGATGGCGACAGCAATCTGCAAAGCGTTTAGGTGTGCTTGTGCATATTGGTCTTTACCTTTTTCTGTCTTTTCAAAGATTGAGTGTGAGTAGCCCTCTGAGAAATATTCTTTCTGCAAAGCCGGGGCTTTCATTGCGTCGATGACTGAATCAGCGTTGACTGACTTCATAACCTGAATCAAGGCGCGGGGAAAAATGCACGAATCACTATCGTTTGGATTGATTGAAGCGCGTAATGCATTATTGATGTGCTGAATTTCTTGCTGCTGATTTTTCATGTGGTTAAAGGTTGTTTTTATAATAATAGCATTTGCTGATTGCGTGGCTTCCTAGCTAGAGCTATTTTGATGGCTCATTGAAATCATTGAGTAAGCCACATGAAACGGATTTTGAGCGGTTTGGTGCTGATTGGCTGTGCTATGGGCGCTATGAGTGCGGGTGCTGATGAACGCTTCAAATTTGAGGCTTATCCGGCCTCTGCCGTGTCTACCAAGGCAGTGAGTAAGATTGACTGGAAGTCGAACCCTGACCTTGCAGGTTACTGGAAGTCCAAAGAGGCTGTTGAGCGTGTCGTGGGCCAGAAAGCTAACTTTGCTGGGCACTTCGTCGTCACTTCGTTTGGCTGTGGCACTGGCTGCCAATCTACGGCATTTATCGATGTGAATAACGGCAAGGTATACAAGGCTCCGATGCAGTTCCCTACCGACAAAACTGAACTGCCGAAAGTCAGCGGCGGGAAAGCTCATCAGGCTTCGAGCAACATGATTTTTATGTCCAGTCTCGACTATAAAGGCACTGACATGGTTCAGAGCGATGGGGTTGTTGTCTTCGATGAGAAGTCGAACAAATTTCAGACTGTGGCGAAATCCAAGCCATACAAGCTCGAAATGGAATGATTTGATGGTGGTGTGGCTTCTGTGAGGTGCAATGCCTTGTAGAAGCCACTCCGCTGCGCGGGAAGGGTAGTGCGTGTGAGGTGATGAGCCGTCGCTTGTTAAAAAGCGGATAAAATCGTTTTATTAAATAGTTGTTTTGAATTCTTCTGCCAGATTCCCAAATCCATACTGTTCTAAAACGTCAATCTCCGTTTTTATGTTGTAGGTAGCCATCACCTCTTTGTTAACCGCAACTTTCGCTTCAAGCATCTTCGTCTTCTTTTCGAAATTGAAATAAAAGGTTAGCCCATTCGTGGCGAGGAAGTTGATGATTTCTAAGCGTCCATGCTCAGTTTTGAATAGTGATACAAAATCTTCAACGCTCTTAACATTCAGTTTTGCTGACGTGTCAATTGAATTCACTGTCAGAATTTCAAGCTCTTCCTTTGCCTTCGCTACTTCTGTCTCTGCTTTCATAAGCATTTTCAGGATTGCGGCTGGTACTGCTCCATCGGTAATTGACTCTACGGTTTTTTCAAGGTTTTCCAATGTCATTTTCTTACGAGAGAAAATAATCTCTTTCTCAATCTTTTCTTTGTTTAAAGATTTACTTTCATTGTTGCCTTCAAGAAAACGCATGAATTGCTTACCGATTTTTGCATAATTATCCATTTCTTCTGGTGTTTCAATTTTGGTTCCATTCGCTGTTCCTACAGAGAATTCTGATTTTTTTACAGCCTCAAATAGAGCGGGTTTCTTGGAAAGATAATCCCAGAAAAACGTTGAGCCAATCATATGAAGCAATACCGCAACGGCATAATCATAGCGAAAACGATTTCCGCATTTTTCTTCTTGCTCGAAATTACTTCTGCAACTCATATAGAAATAACGCTTGGTTGTACTTCCAAAATGGTTTGCGAAAAACATTGATTCATTGCATATTCCGCACATAGCAGTGTGGCGAAAAATGTTGGTATTGTCTTGGCTGGCACGTCCCGCACGACGATGAACCCTGCGGCTTTGCATTGATTGGCGGGCTTGTTCAAACAATTCGTAACTAATGATTTGAGGGTAATAGTTTTCAATGTATTTATCGAAAACCATTTTTCCTTCTTTTTTTACTTGAGAATACATAAACCCAAGGGGGTATTTAGTTTCAAATATATTTTTGACTCGATTGTTCGTCCAACGAACCATTGAATCTTTATTGATTTCCTTAATCGTGGCTGTAACACCTTGCAGCTTTAGCGACTCGAAAATCTTGGTTAGCTCGGCCACCTGTTCAGGATGTGGCTCAAATCGATTCGTTGATTCGTTATAGCGCACGCCGAAAGGAGGGCGTTTCGCATTGAATGGAACCTGATTTTCGACTGCAGCGTTCTTTGCCTTTGTCCATGCCGACAAACGCCTAACGCTTTTCGTTCTGGATTCTTCGTGTGCGCGCTTCGCAATTACAGACAGAAGAATGTCTTGCGAAAGGTCATCAATGCCGTTCGTATCAGAGGCTTTTTCATAGCGCTGATTGTCGATAGTGGTGACAAGAATGATGCCTTTTTCAAGGATTCCATTCACCAGTTCCTTCGCCTGTAGGAGCCTCTGACGTGACAGGCGGTCGATGGACTCAACGAACACGTAATCTCCCGGACGAATGCGAAGGCTCGCTATCTGGTCAATCAGATCCTTGAGTTTGCCATGCGTGAGGTTCTTGCCGCTGTATGCAGACACGCCATTTTCATAGAAGAAATTTTCGTCAGGTATCTCTACCTTATGATGCTCTGCAAGGGCACGAATAGACTCCTTCTGACGTGTCACAGAGTCCTTGTCATCGCCACCTTGCCGCTTGGTCGAATGGCGGATATAAGCATAGCCTGCGGGGGTTCGGGTCGTCATGACACACCTCTAACGTGAATGTTAGAAATAGTATCATTGTTCAAGACCAATCATATGCCCGTGCGCTTCCTGATTTATGTGGCGATCACGGCACTGACCCGCTTGCTGATTTCCAACGTGTCCCATCACAACCCGCCGGACATGGGCGTGGTGTACCTGACCGGGGCGATCCTGTTGCTGGCGTTTGCCATCCTGGTGGTGCGTTATGCGTCGTCGCAGTTCCCGTCGGTGAAGATCGAGAACCCCCATCGCAAGACCGGTGCCGGCTCCGGTGAGCACCCGGAAGTGGAGAAGGGCGAACTTTAAGCGGTTTGCAGGCATGAAAAAGGCGGGCCCACCGAAGTGGGCCCGCCTTTTTTGTGCGTCCTGGACGCCGAATCAGCTGATTTTATCGAGTTCTTTTTCTTTCTCTAAAAACTCTTCTTCGAGCAAGTCGTCAGCGGTCTGTTTTGGCTCTTTTGCCTCAAACCCTTCCGGGGCGAGGGTGGTTGTGCGTTTGCCACGCAGCTTGCCGAACAGGTGTTCCAGAGCGTGCTCCAGCTTCTGGGCGGCACCCTCCACGGCCTGGGTCAGCGAATCAGCGTCGTGGGAAACAAGAATTGGCTGGTGTCCTTTAGGTCGAGCCTCCATTTTGCAGCGTTTGTCCTTGGGACCGGACTTGCCGCCATTTTCATCACTGAGATGGACCTCGACCCGGGTCAGATCTTCCAAATGGCGTTCGAGCGTGACTTCAACAGTTGCAGTGACCCAATCCTGGGTGCGTTTGTCACTGTCGATGTGTTTATCGGAAAAGACGTGAGTAAGCATAGTTCTTCCCTTATATAAGCGTGCTCGTGTGAGGTCAGACGGCCTTGAGTGTACAAAGGTTCATCGTCATCGCTCAGTTACAGTGTTTGGGCCGATGAGCAAATATTTCAAGCACTATTTTCAGGAAGCCTTGCAAGTCGTGACCGGTGTCAGTCTTTGCCTACAGGAAAAGCCCGCGTGTGCGGGCTTTGGCCGATTTAAATCAAAATGCGACAGAAGTCTGCACATAGAGCGTGCGTGGCTCGCCCACGTATTTGCCCTTGTTGTTGTCGTCAAACGAGCGGGTGTAGTACTCGTGGTTGAGGATGTTTTTCACCCCGACGGCCACGTTCAGGTCGGACAGTTGATGGCCGAAGTCATAGCCCACGCGGCTGTTGAACACCATGTAGCCCGGGATCAGACCCGTGCTGCCGTCGGCGCTTTCGGCGCGGGTGTTGGCGTTGTCAGCGAACTGGTTGCTCTGGAAGGTGCTGTCGAGGTTGGCCTTCCACGGGCCTTCGGTGTAGCCGACGCCGAGGCTGCCTTTGTTTTTTGAGGAGAACGGCACACGATTGCCCTTGTTCGGCCCATCTTCGCGGATGGTCGCGTCAACATAGGCGTAGGTCGCGTACACGTCGAACCCCGCCAATACCGGGCTCAGGCCGTCGAGTGCGTAGTTGACGCTGGCCTCGATGCCTTGATGGCGGGTCTTGCCCCGTGCGATCACTGTATCGGTGGTCTGGTTGCTGTCGTATTGATTGTTGAAATTGATCAAGAATGCGCCGATCTCCGCGCGCAGGTTGCCATTGTCGTAGCGTGTGCCGACTTCCCAGGTGCGCGCTTTCTCCGGTTTGACTTCGCCGCCGGTCACGCGGTTAGGCATCTGGCTGTATTGCACGCTACCGAAGGACCCTTCGGTGTTGGCGTACAGATTCCAGCTGTCGGTGACGTGGTACATCACGTTCAGCGCGGGCAGCGGGGTGTTGTAGTCGCCCTTGTATTTGACGTTGGTCAGCAGGTTGGTTTGCTGCTGTTCGATCATTTCGTAGCGAATGCCGGGGGTGAAGGTCCATTTGCCGATGTCGATCTTGTCATCGATAAAGAACGCATGGGCCTCGGTGGCGCCACGGGTGTCGCGGTCATTGCGGCTGTTGGTGGTGGGCAGTTCGTTGGCGGCAATCGGCGTGCGGTAGCGCAGTTCATGGCCGGCTTCGTTGATATAGCGATAGCCCGCGCCTACTTCGTGGCTGCTGTTGCCCAGGTCAAAACCCTGGGCGATGCGGGTTTCGATACCGCGCACCCAGTATTCGCGGGGAGACAGCGAAAGGAAGCTGCCCTGGTCCAGATAACCGCTGCGCAGGGTCTTGGTAAAGAAGCTGTTGACCGTGAATTCACGGCGGTCTTGCTGGTAGCGATAACCGAAGTTGACCAGGGTGCGACGGCCCCAGAACTTGTCGTTGGGGCGGGTCGACTGATACGGGTCGGCCTTGTAGGCCGCGGTGCTCAGGCCGCCGGGCATATCGGCCTCGCCATCGTAGTACTGGGCCATTGCGTGCAGGCTGTTGGCTTCGTCGATCTGGTAGTTGCCCTTGAGGATCAAGTCGTCGATGCGCGTGTCGCTGTGCTGGCGCCAGTCGCCGCCGCGTACACCGGAGTACAGCAGGGCGCCGCCCAGGCCGTTGTCGGCCGTGCCGCCGGCCAGCAGGTTGGCGGTTTTCTTGAAGCCGTCCTGGGTGGACGACGGGCTGGTTTCGGTTTGCAGGCCGACTTTTACCGTCGGCTCGTCGGGAATGGCACGGGTCACGAAGTTGACGATACCGCCGACGTTCTGCGGGCCATAACGCACGGCACCGCCGCCACGCACCACGTCCACCGCGTCCATATTGCCCATGCTGATGGGGGCAAACGACAGCTGTGGTTGGCCGTAGGGGGCGAAGGGCACCGGAATGCCGTCCATCAACACGGTCGAACGGGTCGCCAGGCGCGGGTTGAGGCCGCGGATGCCGAAGTTCAGGGCCATGTCGTGGCTGCCGGTGCCGTTGTTTTCCGGAGCGTTGACGCCGGGGATACGATTGAGCACTTCACGCGCGCTGGTGGCACCCTGGCGCTCGAATTCTTCGCGGCGGATCACGTCACGGGCGCCGGGGTGCTCGAACACATCGGTCTGTGCTGCGTCACCGAGCCAGTCACCGACCACGCTGGAGGTGCCCAACTCAATGCTGGCAGGGGCTGTGGCAGCCGTTGCCGGTTGCAGGCTGAAAGCGCCCTGGCCTTCGGCGCGGGCTTGCAGGCCGGTACCTTCGAGCAGGGCCTGCAGGCCTTGTTCAGGGTCGTAGGTGCCTTCCAGGCCCTTGCTTTGAATGCCGCTGGCGGCGGCGGAGCTGAACGAGATCAGCACCCCGGCTTCGCGTCCAAACTGGTTGAGGGCATTTTCCAGCGTAGAAGGTGCGATGTGATAAGCCTTGGTGTCGGCAAACGCCATCGGCAAGACGCTGAAACTCAAACTGGCACCCAGTAGCAAACGGGCCAGGGACGTAAGGCGGAAGGGCTGAGCGGGCATGAAGGGATCCTGTGAGGATGAGAATCGAAGTGGCTTGCCTTCTCTGTCACGCCAGATCCGAAATCAGCTCACATTTTTTGAAATTAAACTCAGACCCTTTGTGGGAGCGGGCTTGCTCGCGATGGCAACCACGCGGTCTGTCTGGCACACCGCAGCGATCCCATCGCGAGCAAGCCCGCTTCCACAACAAGCCCGCTGCTACAACACGTCCGTTCACACAGAGCCGTTACACCCGTGCTTCGACCGTTACCCAGTACCGGGTAAAGCGCTTGATCCGCACCGGCAAGCTGACCGCCAGCAGGTCCAGCACGCGCTCGCTGTCGTCCACCGGGTAGGTGCCGGAGATCAGCAGGTCGGCAACCTTCGGGTCGCAGTTGAGCTGGCCACGGCGATAACGCCCCAGTTCGGCAAGAAAGTCTGCCAGGCGCATATGCGCAGCAACCAGCATGCCGTCAGCCCACGCCCCGCTCCCGGCATCGAGTGGGCGTGGAGCATTCCAGGCCAGGCGGTTGAAGCTCAGTTGCTGGTGCGGTTCGACCCACAATGCACTGCCCGTATGCGCCGTTGGTATCAACGCAACCCGGCCCTCGAACACGGCGATTTCAGTACGGTCGCCAAATTGGCGCACATTCAGGCGCGCCGCCTGGGGTTGCAAGGTGCCGTGGGCGGTACGCACCAGCAGAGGGCGAGAGTCCCGGGCGGCAGTCAGCAGCATTTCGCCTTCGAGCAGGCGGATCACCCGCTGCTGTTCATCAAACTGCACATCGACCGCGCTGGCGGTGTTGAGCCGGACCTGGCTGCCGTCTTGCAGTTGCACGTTGCGCCGCTGCCCCACCGAGCTGCTGAAGTCTGCCAGCAGCGGGGTCACGGGCAATTGCTCACGCAGGCCCCAGGTCAGCGCCGAGCCAGCGCCTAACAGCAGCAACAGCTTCAATGCCTGACGGCGGCTGCTGCTTTTTGGCGCGTTCAGGGCGGCATGGGCCAGTGGCGACGACAAACCGCGCAAGCGCTGGTTGATCCGCTGGATATGTTCCCACGCCCGCTGGTGCTCGGCATGGGCGTGCAGCCATTGCTCCCAGGCCTGCTGGCGCCTGGGGCTGAGTGCGCCGCCCTGCATTTCGATCAGCCAGCTCACCGCTTGTTCGGCCACCGCCGTGCCGATGTCGGGCGGTGCATTGAATGCACCGTTCACAGGGCGAAGTAGCAGCGCAGGGCTGCCTTGCTCAAGTGACGCTTGACCGTGGCAACCGAAATGCCCAGTTGAGCGCCAATTTCGGCGTAGCCCAGACCATCGACCTGGGCCAGCAAAAAGGCCCGTTTGACCGGGGAGGGCAGGCCGTCGAGCAACTGGTCAAGCTCCATCAGGGTTTGCAGGATGATCGCGCGTTCTTCTTCACTGGGAGCGACCTGTTCGGGCATCCCTGCCAGGGCCTGCAGGTAGGCCCGCTCCAGGTCCTGGCGACGGTAGTGGTTGAACAGCACGCGCTTGGCCACCACGGTCAAAAACGCCCGGGGTTCGTTCAGGGGTGGGGTTTCGCGCGCGGTCAGCAGGCGCATGAACGTGTCCTGGGCCAGGTCGGCGGCACTCTGCGGGCAACCGAGCTTGCGCCGCAACCAGCCCGTGAGCCAGCTGTGGTGGTCCTGGTACAGAACCTCGACGGTGTTTGACTGCGACAACGACCACTCCGGCTGCGCTGAATAACGCTTTAGAGAACAAGAATTGTTCGCATTGTAGTAGTGGCTTATTGCATTGAGCAATCACCACTTATCAATGGTCGTCACGCAGCCCGTCATCTGCTTTTGCATATGAGAATATTTATCATTAGTATCGCTTTCCTTTTGACCTGCGCATCGATCTCCATGACCCCACCCGAACTCAAGGATGGCCCCAACAGTGAACCGCGCCAGGGACGAGCGCATTTTCTGCAGGTGTTTTTGACCCAGCGTGCGCAAATGGAAGCGTTGGTGAGCCGCCGCGTGGGTTGCCGGGCCACGGCTGCCGATCTGGTGCAGGACCTGTTCCTGCGTTTCTGGCGGCGGCCACTGGTGCAGGTTGAAGAGCTGAGCACCTATCTGCTGCGTTGTGCGGGCAACATTGCCATCGACCATTTGCGCAGCGAAGGCACGCGCGAGCGGGTCAGCCATCACTGGCAACCCGAACCGGACGCCAATAGCTGTGAGCCCCAGGCCGCCCTGGAAGCCGGTAATGACTTGCGCCAGGTCGAGGCGGCCCTGCGCAGCCTGCCCGAGCGCACGCGGCATATTTTTTTGCTCAACCGCATCCACGGTCGCACCTATGCCGAGATCGCCAAGGTCATGGGTGTGTCCCAAAGTGCCGTTGAAAAACATATGATGCGCGCCCTGGAGGCCTGCAAGGCCAGCCTGCGAGAGCCGTCATCAGGGACCGCGTTGTGATCAGTCGTTCAAGAGTTGCCGTTACTGCCGAGCAAGAGCGTGCCGCACTGGCATGGCTCAGTGTGCTGCACGATCAGCCGGACAGCGGCGATCAGGCCACTTTCAGCCGCTGGCTACTGGCTGATCCGGCCCATGCCGAGGCCTATGCCCAGGCCCAGGTGGTGTGGGAATTGAGCGAGGTGGCAGCTACCACCCTGGCCGACGAAGAGTCGCTGGCCATGCAGCGTTACCTGTCGGCAATGCACAAGTCCCGGCGCGGCCGCCTGCGGCACTGGGCTGGCGGTCTGGCGGTGGCCGCGTGTTTGCTGCTGATGGTCGGCGTATTTGCCGGCTGGCAGCCGGCGCGCTGGGTGGACGACCTGGGCGCCGACTATGTGAGTGCGCCGGGGCAAGTGCGCACCGTGGTGCTGGCTGATCAATCCCGGGTCACCCTCGATGCCGACAGCGCCATTGCGGTGAACTTCAGTGGCGGCGAGCGCCATGTGCAGTTGCGCCGTGGCGTGGCCTTTTTTCACGTGACCCACACCGGCGAGCCCTTTGTGGTGGATGCCGACGGGGGTGAAGCACGGGTACTGGGCACCGAGTTTGAAGTACGCCTGCAATCGAGTGGTGCCCAAGTCACGGTGTTGTCCGGGCGGGTAGGGGTCAAGGCCGGCAAGAATGCAGCGCAGCAGATCCTTACAGCCGATCAACAAATAGCCTACGACGCAGGTGTGACCGATACGGTGCATCACGTTGACAGCCAGGCCCGGTTGGGCTGGCGCTCGGGCTGGCTGAGCTACTCCAGAGCGCCGTTGGCTGATGTTGTGGCGGATCTCAAGCGCTATTACCCCGGCCAGATCGTACTGCTCAACAGCCAGTTGGGTGCCCGGAAGATCAGCGGCAGCTTCCCCAGCCAGGACCCGCAGGCAGTGCTCAATTCATTGCAGGGCGTGCTCGGGTTTGAACAGCACAACGTGCTCGGGCTGATTGTGTTGCGTTGACGCGCCCTCCACATATCCCTGTGGGAGCGGGCTTGCTCGCGATTGAATCAACTCGGTCTAACTGGAAAACCGTATCGATGCTATCGCGAGCAAGCCCGCTCCCACCGTTTTCCCGCAGGCGGCCTGTGGTGGCATCCCGGATTTTTTTTCATTGCGTGGTGAGGTAACCCCCGGGCCCATCCGTGTAGTGCTTGAAAATGCGAAAAATTCGCATTCCGTATCGCTTCTACATACAGGTCATGAGCATGAAGTCCAGGGCAAGTTCGGTGAAACAGTGGTTGGGGGCTTCTGCATTAGTAATGGCCGGGATGGCGCTAAACCCGCTTTATGCGGCAATGGCTGCCGAGGCACCGCAACAGCAGGCCGGTGCCCTGTTCGATTTCAACCAGCCGGCCAAACCGCTGCCCCAGGCGCTCAACGACTTTTCCCGGCTGACCGGCCTGAGTGTGGTCTACACCGACGAAGCCCCCTTTGGCCTGCAGGCCCCGGCGCTCAAGGGGCGCATGAGCGCTGACCAGGCCTTGCAGCAGTTGCTCGCGCAGTCGGGTTTCAACGGGCGGCGTACCGATGCCAACACCTTTGCCCTCGAACCCCAGCCCACGGAAGGCGCCCTGAACCTGGGGGCCACCAGCATTACCTCGCTGGCCTCAACCGACACCAGCTACCAGCCGCCCGCCACCACTTCGGTGATGCGCGGCACAGGCTCGTCCCTGGAAGTGCCGCAAACCATCAACGTGGTTGCCGCCCAGGTCATCCGCGACCAGGCTCCGCGCAATCTGGATGATGCCCTGAACAACGTCAGTGGCATCACCCAGGGCAATACCCTGGGCAGCACCCAGGACTCGGTGATGAAGCGCGGCTTTGGCGACAACCGCGACGGCTCGATCATGCGCGACGGCATGCCGCTGGTGCAGGGCCGGGCGATGAATGCTGCCACCGAGCGGGTCGAAGTGCTCAAGGGGCCGGCCTCGCTGCTCTACGGCATTCAGGACCCGGGCGGTGTGGTCAACGTGGTTAGCAAAAAGCCGCAGCTGGAGCAGTACAACGCGGTGACCGTGCGCGGTTCAACCTACGGCGCGGGCAAAAACGGCGGCGGTGGCAGCCTGGACAGCACCGGCGCGCTGGGGGATTCGGGGCTGGCCTACCGGATGATCCTCGACCACGAAGACGAAGATTACTGGCGCAACTTTGGCGTCCACCGCGAAACCCTGATCGCGCCATCGCTGGCCTGGTATGGCGACAATACCCAGGTGCTGCTGGCCTATGAGCATCGCGAATTTCTGACCCCGTTCGACCGTGGCACGGCCATTAACCCGGCCACCAACCACCCGCTGGACATTCCGGCCACCCGTCGCCTGGACGAACCCTTCAACAATATGGAAGGGCGTTCCGACCTGTACCGCCTTGAGGTCGACCACGACCTCAGCGACGACTGGAAGGCCCATTTCGGCTACAGCTGGAACCGCGAAACCTACGACGCCAGCCAGGTTCGCGTCACCAAGGTCAACGCCGACGGCACCCTGACGCGCTCTATGGACGGCACCAAAAACGCCATCACCACCGACCGTTTTGCCACGGCCAGCCTGCAGGGTAGTGTCGAGCTGGCGGGCATGCAGCATGACCTGGTGTTCGGTATGGATGATGAGTACCGCAAAATCTACCGTGCCGACCTGATTCGCCAGAACAGCCTGTCCACGTTCAGCTACCTCAACCCGGTGTACGGCAATGAAGTGGCGGGCACCACCGTCAGCGCCAGCGACAGCAACCAGACCGATCTGCTGCGCAGCGACTCACTGTTTGCCCAGGACTCCATCCACCTGACCGACAAATGGATTCTGGTGGGCGGCGCGCGCTTTCAGAAATACGACCAGTTGGCCGGCAAGGGCACACCGTTCAAGGCCAGCACCGATACCAATGGCGTGAAGTGGATTCCCCGTGCCGGGCTGGTGTACCGCTATACCGATGAGTTGTCGTTCTACGGCAGCTACACCGAGTCGTTCAAACCCAACTCTTCCATCGCCCCCCTGACCGGAGGCGTGGTACTGGATTCGGCCATCGCGCCGGAACAGTCAAAATCCTGGGAATTGGGCGCCAAACTGGATATCCCGGGGCGCATTACTGGCACCGTGGCCTTGTACGACATCAAAAAGCGCAACGTGCTGGTGTCCTCCACCGTGGACGGAGTCACGGCCTATTCGGCAGCAGGCGAGGTGCGCTCGCGGGGGCTGGAACTGGACGTGAGCGGTCAGTTGACGGACCAGTGGAGCCTGATCGGCAGCTACGCCTACACCGATGCCGAAGTCACCAAAGACACCACCTACCAGGGCATGCGCCTGCAGAACGTGGCCAAAAACAGCGGCTCGGTGTCGGCGGTGTATGACTTTGGCAACATCGTGGGCGGTGACAAACTGCGCGTTGGCGCGGGCGCGCGCTATGTAGGCGAACGGGCGGGGGATGCCCTGAACGACTTTGACCTGCCGGGCTACACCGTGGCCGATGCCTTTGCCACCTACGACACAAAAATCGAAGGGCAAAAGGTCAAGTTCCAGGTCAACGTCAAAAACCTCTTTGACCGCACTTACTACACCTCGGCGGCCAGCCGCACGTTCGTCTCCATCGGCGATGCGCGGCAATTCACGTTCTCCAGCACCCTGGAGTTCTAAGGCCAGGGTTGTGGGAGCGGGCTTGCTCGCGATGCAGGCTACTCGGTGAGTCATATCAACCGGGTGGCTGCTGCGGGCAAACCGGTTCACTTTTTGGGTATTCAACGTATTTTAGCGTCCATCTTCTTAAAGATGATTTTTCCTACGATTAAAAAAGAAGTTTCTAGTTGAGTGCTCTAAGTGGGTGGCTTTGAATCAACTTGAGCGGCCTTATGCGCAAGTTTTCTCCTGAGCGCGGTAGCAGGTTGGTTTTAGTGGTGTGCCAGTGTTTAAACTCGATTTACTGCATCAACAGTGCGCCAGTTTTCTGTATTACAACCCCCCCCCCCTATAGGTACATATCAATGAAACCACAGCATGTTGTTTTGGCGGTATTGATCACAGCAATTTGGGGTGCCAACTTTTCGGTAATCAAACTGGGACTGGCAACTGTAGATCCCTTTATTTTGGCGGGCATTCGTTTCAGTCTTTGTGCATTGCCAGCCATCTTTTTTATCCGCAAGCCCGATGTGCCCTGGCGCTATATCATCGGTTACGGGCTGATGTTCGGTATCGGTCTGTGGGGGGTGGTCAATCTTGGGATCAAGGCAGGGCTTTCGGCAGGAATCGCTTCTCTGGTTCTGCAGTTCAGTGCCTTTTTCACCATTTTGCTGGGCGGATGGGTGTTCAAGGAATCGCTGACTCGCTTTCAGGTACTGGGCATGTTGATAGCTCTGCTCGGGCTAGTGTGCATCATCATGATCAGCGATGGTTCGGTCACCTTGACTGGTGTGCTTCTGGTGCTTGTTGGTGCCGTCTCATGGAGCGTTGCCAATGTAATTAACAAGAAGGCCAGCACTCGTGATGTCTTTGCTTTCCTGGTCTGGTCCAGCGCCTTTTCCCCAATTCCGCTGTTTGCCCTTGATTACGCGGTCAATGGCAACACTGGCTATACCTCGTTTATCAATCAGGTTGACGCGACGGCCGTGTTGTCGATCCTGTTTCAGGTTTACCCAAATACTCTCTTTGCTTATTGGATTTGGAACTCGCTGCTCAAAACCTATCCGGTATCAACGGTTGCGCCACTGTCTTTGTTGGTGCCGATCTTCGGCATGCTCGGTTCAGTTCTCATCTTCAACGAGAGTGTGTCGTTTGAAAAAATACTGGCGGTGGTACTGATCGTGCTCGGTCTGGTTGTGGGCCTTTATGGGCAGCGTATTTTCAATGCTCTGAACAGAAGCCCTGGGCGGACTTGAATTGATTACCTGAACACCGCCCGATATGCCCCCGGCGTGCCGCCCAAGTTCTGTTTGAAGCGGTTAGCGAAGTGGCTGGCGCTGGCGAAGCCGCAGGCCAGTGCCACGTCACCCAGCGCCAGTGCGCTGTTGCGCAGCAGGTCGCGGGCGCGGGCCAGGCGGCGGGCCAGCAGGTATTGGTGGGGCGGTACGCCAAAGCTTTCGCGGAACATGCGCGCAAAGTGGTAAGGCGACAGCGCGCATTGCGCGGCCAGTTGGCCGATGTTCAGCGGTTCGGCCAGCCGGTGTTCGATGTATTCAATCAACTGGCGCCGCTGGTACGCCGCCAGCCCGCCCTTGAGTTGCAGGCCGTCGCGCAGGCCCACCTGGGTCAGCACGGCATGGTCGAGCAGGGCGCTGGCCAGGCTGCTGCTAAGCAGGCGCTCGCCGGGTTCGTCCCAGTTGGTCTGGATCAGTTGGTGAAAGCGGCGGGTTTGCTGTTCGTCATCCTGAAAAGTCAGCTCCCGCAGTTGCATCTCCCGGGGTTCGCGGTCGAGCAGGGCGATGCAGCCCAGGGCAAATTGCTCCTGGCTGACATACACATGGGCCAGGCGTATTTCGCCATTGATCACCCACGCCGATTGATGATCGGCGGGCAGCACGCAGAGCTTGCCCGGTGAGCCCTTGGCGCCCGGTTGTTCGCGCCTGAAAGTACCGGTGCCGCCGGAGATATAGCACGACAAGGTGTGGTGCGTCGGCGCTTCATATTCACGCGCATCGTGGTGGTTGGTCCACAAAGCGGCAGCCATGCCTTCACCCAGCTCGGCACTGTGCTCCAGACGGGCATTGGGCGAGCTGTTCATGGACTGGAAGACTTGCAAGGTATCGAATGCGGGCATGTTCGCATCCTACTCCGTCGCACTGCGGCTGCCAGCCCCGGGCCAACAAAAGCGCAAGAATCTGCAAGTGCGCGCACCGCCGCAGGCCCAGACTGAAAGCCATTGTCTGGAGTGCGCCATGAACCTGTTCTTGTATGTGATGACTGTCTTGATCTGGGGCACCACCTGGATTGCCCTGAAGCTGCAATTGGGAGTGGTGGCGATTCCTGTGTCCATCGTTTACCGCTTCGGCCTGGCGGCGCTGGTGCTGTTTGCCGTGCTGTTGCTCAGCCGCAAGTTGCAGGTGATGAACCGGCGCGGGCATCTGATTTGCCTGGCCCAGGGGTTGTGCCTATTCTGCGTCAACTTTATGTGCTTTTTGACCGCCAGCCAGTGGGTCACCACAGGGCTGATCGCAGTGGTGTTTTCGACTGCCACGTTGTGGAATGCGCTGAATGCGCGGATTTTCTTCAAGCAGAAAATCGCTCGCAACGTGATTGCGGGTGGTGCGTTGGGGATGTTCGGGTTGGGCCTGTTGTTCTGGCCGGAATTGAGCGGGCATGCCGCCACGCCGCATATTGCCCTTGGGCTGGGGCTGGCGTTGATCGGCACCCTGTGTTTTTCGGCGGGCAACATGCTGTCCAGCCTGCAACAGAAAGCCGGGCTCAAGCCGCTGACCACCAACGCCTGGGGCATGCTTTATGGCGCAGGCATGCTGGCGGTGTATTGCGCACTCAGTGGCATCCCGTTCGATATGGAATGGAACACGCGCTATATCGGCTCGCTGTTGTACCTGGTGTTACCGGGCTCGGTGATCGGCTTTACCGCGTACCTGACGCTGGTCGGGCGGATGGGGCCGGAGCGCGCCGCTTACTGCACGGTGTTGTTCCCGCTGGTGGCGCTGAATGTGTCGGCTTTTGCCGAAGGCTACCAGTGGACCCCCCCGGCGCTGGCCGGTTTGGTGCTGGTGATGCTGGGTAACGTGCTGGTGTTTCGCAAACCCAAGCCGGTGGCATTGAACGCCAAGCTGGCGTGAGTCTGTAACCCCCTGTGGGAGCGGGCTTGCTCGCGATGGCAGCGACGCGGTGTATCAGTCGCACCTCGGCGATCCAGTCGCGAGCAAGCCCGCTCCCACAACAGGCCTTGCGTCAGCCTTTAAAAACCTGCGGGTTGACCAGGTCTTGCGGGCGTTCGCCGAGCAGGGCGCTGCGCAGGTTGGCCAGGGCGCGGTTGGCCATCGCCTCGCGGGTTTCGTGGGTGGCCGAGCCGATATGGGGCAGGGTCACGGCGTTTTTCAGCGCGAACAGTGGTGACTCGCTCAGCGGTTCTTTCTCGTAAACATCCAGACCGGCGCCGCGAATGGTGCCGTTTTGCAGGGCTTCGATCAGTGCTGGTTCGTCGACCACCGGGCCACGGGAGATATTCACCAGAATAGCGCTCGGCTTCATCAGCTTGAGTTCGCGCTGGCTGATCAGGTGCCGGGTTTTCTCGCTCAATGGCACCACCAGACACACGAAGTCCGCTTCGGCCAGCAACTGGTCGAGGCTGCGAAATTGTGCGCCCAGTTCCTGTTCAAGTGCAGCCTTGCGGCTGTTGCCGCTGTACAGGATGGGCATGTTGAAACCCAGGCGACCACGACGGGCAACGGCTGCGCCGATATTACCCATGCCGACAATGCCCAGGGTCTTGCCGTACACATCGCTGCCGAACAGGGCTGGCGGCACGCTGGCTTGCCATTGGCCGGCCTTGGTCCAGGCGTCCAGCTCGGCGACGCGGCGGGCGCTGCTCATGATCAGGGTAAAACCCAGGTCGGCGGTGCTTTCGGTCAGCACGTCCGGGGTATTGGTAAGCATGATGCCGCGTTCGTTGAAGTAGTCGACATCGTAGTTGTCGTAACCCACCGAGACGCTGGAGACGACCTCCAGTTGCCGGGCATTTTCCAGTTGCTTGCGCCCCAGTTTGCGGCCGACACCGATCAGGCCGTGGGCGTGGGGCAGCGCCTCCTCGAACTGGGCATTGATATCACCCAGCTTGGGGTTGGGCGCGATGACGTTGAAATCCTGTTGCAGGCGCTCGATCATCTCGGGGGTGACGCGGCTGAAGGCAAGTACGGTTTTCTTGGCGCTGGAAGTGCTCATCGGAACAAGGCTCATCGGCTGGCGGGAATGTAAGCACGCTAACATTCTCACCCGCCCGCTGCCAATCCTTGACCTGTGGGAGCGGGCTTGCTCGCGACTGGATCGCCGGGGTGTGGCAGATACACCGCGTCGTAGCCATCGCGAGCAAGCCCGCTCCCACCAAATCGCATCAGCTATAGGTGGCCAGCTCAGTCTGGTGCGCCGCCAGAATTTCCGGCAACGAGCTTTTCAGGTATTCGACCCAGGTCTTGATCTTGGCATCCAGGTACTGGCGCGACGGGTAGATGGCGTACAGATTCAGTTCCTGCGAGCGGTACTTGGGCAGCATGCGCACCAGCGTGCCGTTGCGCAGGCCTTCGATGGCGGCGTACACCGGCAGCACGCCGACGCCCATGCCGCTGGTGATGGCGGTTTTCATCGCGTCGGCCGAGTTGACCAGAAACGGCGAAGAATTGATCAGCACCATTTCCTGACCTTCCGGGCCTTCGAACACCCATTTGTCCAGGGCAATCACCGGGCTAACCAGGCGCAGGCAGGAATGGTTGAGCAGATCACTGGGCTTGGTGGCGGTGCCGTTGGCTTTCACATAAGCAGGCGATGCACAGACGATGCTGTAGGTGATACCCAGGCGCTGGGACACAAAACCCGAGTCCGGCAGTTCGCTGGCCAGCACGATGGACACGTCGTAGCCTTCGTTGAGCAGGTCCGGCACGCGGTTGGCCAGGGTCAGGTCGAAGGTCACATCCGGGTGGGCCTTGCGGTAACGGGCAATGGCGTCGATTACAAAGTGCTGGCCGATGCCGGTCATGGTGTGCACTTTCAGTTGCCCGGCGGGGCGCGAGTGGGCGTCGCTGGCCTCGGCTTCGGCTTCTTCGACATAAGCCAGGATTTGCTCGCAGCGCAGCAAATAGCGTTTGCCGGCTTCGGTCAGGGCAATGCGGCGAGTGGTGCGGTTAAGCAGGCGTGTTTGCAGGTGGGCCTCAAGGTTGGAGACCGCGCGCGAGACGTTGGCCGTGGTGGTGTCCAGCATGGCGGCAGCGGCCGTGAAACTTCCGGCTTCGGCCACACAACTGAAGGCGCGCATGTTTTGCAAAGTGTCCATGAAGTGCTCTCAAGGGGCGATAGAGGGGACAGCAACCAATTACACAGCAACAAATTGTGACATGAAGTTTCAGGCTTTACAGGACGCTTTTCATTCGACCAACGGATTACCCCAAAAACGGTAATAAAGATTCACATTTATGCCCGCTTATCGTTGTGCCTGCCAAGTCATAGACTTCTCTATCTCAAGCCTCATCCTCCCTCCTTTCAGGAATTTGCAGCAGTGCAGCGTCGCATCAGCAGAGAGCTCAAAGCCCTCAGTGTTCTGGCTTTATCGTTAGCATTAAACGGCTGCATCGGTTTTGGTGGCATTGCGCCCAAGGGCAGCATGCTTCCCGCCAATGCCCTGGCCACCGACGAGGCGATTCAAAGCGCCGCGAAAGACGCAAACTGGCCCAAAGCCCAATGGTGGCACGCTTATGGCGACCCGCAACTGGATGAGTGGATCAGCCTTGCCGTACAGGGTAGCCCAACGATGGCAATGGCTGCAGCCCGTGTGCGTCAAGCCCGGGCGCTGGCCGGGGTTGCCGAGTCGGCCGAGTCGCTGCAAATCAATGGTGAGTCGACCCTCAAGCGGCACAACTGGCCATCGGACCAATTCTATGGCCCGGGTGCGCTGGACAACTCCACGACCTGGGACAACAACGCCGCATTGGGCTTCAGCTTTGCCCTGGACCTGTGGGGGCGCGAAAGCAATGCCAGCGAGCAGGCCGTGGACATGGCGCACATGAGTGTTGCCGAAGGTCGCCAGGCCCAGCTCGAACTGCAGAACAACGTGATCCGCGCCTATATCCAGCTGTCGCTGCATTACGCCCAGCTCGATATCGTCGAGTCGACCCTGCACCAGCAAGAGCAGATTCTCGACCTGGCGCAAAAGCGTCTGGACGGTGGCATCGGTACCCATTTTGAAGTCAGCCAGGCGCAAGCGCCGCTGCCCGAGATTCATCGCCAGATCGATGCCCAGGAAGAAGAGATCGCCCTGACCCGCAACCAGTTGGCCGCGCTGGCCGGCAAAGGCCCGGGCGAGGGCGCACGCCTCAAGCGTCCGACCCTGGCGCTGGCCACGGCGCTGAAACTGCCGTCGAGCCTTCCTGCTGAGTTGCTGGGGCAACGCCCGGACGTGGTCGCCAGCCGCTGGGAAGTGGCAGCGCAGGCCCGGGGCATTGATGTGGCGCACGCCGGGTTCTACCCCAATGTGGACCTGGTGGGCAGCATCGGCTTTATGGCCACCGGTGGCAGCGCGCTGGGTTTCCTGACCGGCAAAAAGCTCAACTACAACGTCGGCCCGGCGATTTCCCTGCCGATCTTCGATGGCGGTCGCCTGCGCTCGGAGCTGGGTGTGGCCTCCGGCGGCTATGACATGGCCGTGGCCAAGTACAACCAGACGTTGGTGACTGCGCTCAAGGGCATTTCCGATCAGTTGATCAAGCGCGAGTCGATGGAAAAACAGCAGGTCTTCGCCGCCGAGTCGGTGCAGGCCGCGCAAAAAACCTATGACATCGCCGTGGTCGCCTTCCAGCGCGGCCTGACCGACTACCTCAATGTGCTCAATGCACAAACCCTGCTGTTCAAGCAGCAGCAGATCCAGCAACAGGTCCAGGCCGCCCGCCTGAGTGCCCATGCCGAGCTGGTGACGGCGCTGGGTGGTGGTCTGGGCGCTGGCAACGATGTGCCGAAAGACAATCGCTATGTGCCCGACAAACCGCCGGCCGTCATGGCGCTGTTCAACCACTAAACCCCCGATGGCTAATTTTGAGAGCCTGTAGATGAACCACTTGCCCGCCCCGGTACGCTGGCTGTATTCCCTGGAATGGCGCCGTGGCTTTTTTGACTGGGCACGCAGTGATGGCGTGACCTGGGTGCATATTTTCAAAGTGCTGGTCGCCGCCTTCCTGACCCTGTGGCTGGCCATGCGCCTTGAGCTGCCGCAACCGCGCACCGCCATGATCACCGTGTTTATCGTGATGCAACCGCAAAGCGGCCAGGTGTTCGCCAAAAGCTTTTACCGGTTTTTGGGCACCCTGACCGGCTCGGCGGTGATGGTGGCGCTGATCGCCCTGTTTGCGCAGAACACCGTGCTGTTTCTCGGTGCGATGGCTATCTGGGTGGGCATCTGCTCCGCCGGTGCGGCCCGCTGCCGCAACTTTCGCGCCTATGGCTTTGTCCTGGCCGGTTACACCGCGGCTATGGTCGGCCTGCCTGCCCTGGCGCACCCCGATGGCGCCTTTATGGCTGCGGTGTGGCGGGTGCTGGAAATCTCGCTGGGCATTCTCTGCTCCACCGTGGTCAGCGCTGCCATCCTGCCGAAAACCGCTGGCGCGGCAATGCATGACGCGCTGTACAAACGCTTTGGCGTATTTGCCGGTTTTGTTGCCGAAGGCCTGCGCGGCCAGTCCTCCCAGGAGGCCTATGAGGCCAGCAACGTGCGCTTTATCGGTGAAAGCGTAGGCCTGGAAGGCATGCGCAGCGTGACCGTGTTCGAAGACCCGCACATGCGTCGTCGCAGCGGCCGCCTGAGCCGCCTGAACAGCGAGTTCATGGCCATCACCACGCGCTTCAACGCCTTGCACCAGTTGCTGGCACGTTTGCGCAGCCGTGGTGTGGTTGATGTGGTGTCGGCCATCGAGCCGGAGCTGGAAATACTCGCGCAGTTGCTCGACACCTACACCGGTCGCCCGCTGACGGACAAGGACGCCGTCGTGCTCGCCGAGCAACTGGATGCCTTCAAGGCCAGCCTGCCGGGCCATGTGCGTGCGTTGCGGGTCAAGTTCCTGGAAAGCGAGCCCAGCCCGTCGGACTTCCTCGACTTCAACACCGCCTACGAGCTGCTGTTCCGCTTTGTGGACGACCTGCACAACTACGCGCTGACCCACGCCTCGCTGGCCGACCACACTCACGAACGGGAGCGCTGGGACCAACCGTTTATTTCCCAGACCAACTGGTGGTCGGCGGCCGCTTCCGGGATTCGGGCAGCGTTTATCCTGGCTGTGCTCGGTACCTACTGGGTGATGACCGCCTGGCCCAGCGGCGCGATGATGACCCTGATCGCCGCCGCCACCGTGGGCTTGTCGGCAGCCACGCCCAACCCCAAGCGCATGGCTTTCCAGATGGCTTGCGGGACCTTTCTGGGTGCGTTGATCGGTTTTGTCGAAATGTTCTTCGTACTGCCCCATATCGACGGCTTCCCGCTGTTGTGCCTGGTGCTGGCGCCGGTGATCGTGCTCGGTTCGTTCCTTACCTCGCGGGCCAACTACGCCGGTGTCGGCCTGGGCTTGCTGATCTTTTTCAGCACCGGCTCGGTGCCCGACAACCTGACGATCTACAACCCGTATCAGTTCATCAACGACTACATCGCGATGGTCATGGGCATGCTGGTGTGTGCCGCTGCCGGTGCGATTATCCTGCCGCCCAACAGCCGCTGGTTGTGGAGCCGCCTGGAGCAGGACTTGCGTGAGCAGGTGGTATACGCCATCAGCGGCAAACTGCGCGGCCTGAGTTCCAGCCTGGAAAGCCGCACCCGCGACCTGATGCACCAGGCTTACGGCCTGGCGGCTGGCAAGCCGCAGGTACAACGCCAATTGCTGCGCTGGATGTTTGTGGTGCTGGAAGTCGGTCACGCCATTATCGAGCTGCGCAAGGAACAGGCGATTTTGCCGGTGCACCCCGCGTATGCCGAAGTCCAGCCGTGGCGCCAGGCCATCCGGGTCATGGGCCGGGCGCTGGTGCGCCTGTTTATCGCCCCCAGCGAAAGCAACCTGGAGCGCGCGTTGATTGCCGTCGATCACGCCATCAGCCGCGTGCAGTCCACCGACGAACCCTTTGCCCGCAACTTCGACACCTCGGCGCTGGTGCGGGTGCAAAGCTACCTGCATTTTATCCGTACATCACTGCTCGACCCGCAATCGCCGCTGGCCGCTTATGCCCAGCCGCAAGGACTAGAACATGCCTCGTGAAATCGCCTTCCACGGCGTCTACATGCCCACCATGACCCTGATGTTTTTTATCGCGGCGGGGTTGGCATGGGGCTTTGACCGACTGTTTTCCGGCTACGACCTGTACCGCTTCTTCTGGCACCCGGCGCTGCTGCGCCTGAGCCTGTTTGCTTGTCTTTTTGGCGCTATGGCGCTCACTGTTTACCGTTGAGACCGATCCGATGAAAAAGTTCTTCAGCCTGCTTGCCACCTTGCTGGTTTTGGCCCTTGCGATATGGATCGGCCGAACCCTGTGGGAACATTACATGAACACCCCGTGGACCCGTGATGGACGGGTGCGGGCCGATATCATCAACGTCGCGGCCGACGTCAACGGCTATGTGGTCGGGGTGCCGGTCAAGGACAACCAAAGGGTGAAAAAGGGCGATGTGCTGCTGGAAATCGACCCTGAACACTACGAAATCATGGTCAAGCAGGCCCAGTCGCTGGTGGCCTCCCGCAAGGCGACCTGGGAAATGCGCAAGGTCAACGCCCATCGTCGGGCCGACATGGACAGCCTGGTGATCTCCCGCGAGAACCGTGACGACGCCAGCAACATTGCCGACTCGGCCCTGGCCGACTATCAGCACGCCCTGGCGCAACTGGACGCGGCGCAGCTGAATCTCAAGCGCACCAAGGTACTGGCCACGGTCGATGGCTACGTGACCAACCTCAATGTGCATCGCGGTGACTATGCCCGGGTGGGCGATCCGAAAATGGCCGTGATCGACGAGGATTCGTTCTGGGTGTATGGCTTTTTTGAAGAGACCAAATTGCCGCATATCCGCGTGGGCGACAAAGCTGACCTGCAAATGATGAGCGGTGAAGTACTGAAGGGCCATGTGGAAAGTATCTCGCGGGGTATCTACGACCGCGATAACCCTGAGAGCCGTGAGCTGGTGGCTGACGTTAACCCGACGTTCAACTGGGTGCGTCTGGCCCAGCGGGTGCCGGTGCGCATCCACATCGACGAAATCCCCGATGGCTTCCTGCTGGCAGCCGGTACGACCTGTACGGTGATCGTGGATCAGGGCAAGGCCGAGTAAAGTTAATGTGGGGGCGGGTTTGCCCACGATGGCCACGACGCGGTTTAACTGAAACACCGCAGTGACGGCATCGCGAGCAAGCCCGCTCCCACAAGAGCTAGGCCGGGGTTCAAGCTGCGCAAAACGTCTCATGCAAATGACGCCACAGCACCTTGCCGCTGGCGTCTATTTCAAACACCACGGTAGCGCGCCGATCAGTGCGGTTACCGTTATGCTCTTCCTGCAGTTCGCGGTAGCTGACCACGGCACCGCCTGCGTGCAGGGCAATGCCCTTGAACTCGCTGAGGGTGATGTTCAAGCCCGGGCGCGCACCGCGCAGTTGTTCAAACAACACTTCCACGCCGTTGACGTCCAGCTCGTTGCCATTGGGGGCGATCATAGAAAATTGCGGCGAAAAACGCGCCAGCAATACCGGCAACACGCCGGGTTCCAGGCCGGAAAACCAGCCTTCAATCTCGACGTGGGTTTCGCTTACCAGGTCGAAGTAGCGCTTGTAGTCACTCATCACAATCTCCAGGTCAGGGTGCGAGCAAGGCCAGCACGCGGGATGTATCAAGGCGTAGAACAGGAACCAGCGGTACCAGCGTCAACGCACAACCGATGGCAAAGCATAGGGCAAAGGCGTGGGGCGTCGAGGTGATTGAGGTCAATGCGCCATATAGGGCCATCATCAGGGCCGGGCCGAGCAGGAAACTCAACTGCCGGTTGATGTTCCACAGCGCGCTGGCATGGCCCATATGCTCGGGCGTGATATCGATAAAAGCGGTGTTTTGCGCAGTGCTGCTGCACAGGCTGCCACCAAAGCCCATCAGCCCATACAGGGCAATTGGCAACCATGTGTCGGGAGTATCAATACGGGTCAGTAGACCGATGCCAAGGGCTTGAGCTGTCATGCCCAGTACCAGCAGCGGCTTTGGCCCCAGACGGTTGAATTGGTAACGGCTCAAACTGATGCCCAGTGCCGATGCCAGCGCCCAGGGCAACATCAGTGCGCCCGTTTGCGCAGGGCTCAAACCCAGTTGATGCAGATACAGAATGCTCACCAGTTGGGTGCCGATAAAAATTCCGGGAATAAACAGATAGGTCAGCATGGCGACGCGCAGCAGCGGGCTTTTGAGCAAGCTCGCCATTTTCCGGGCGCCCGCCGCCACGCGTTGATAACTCAGCGCAGGGCGCGAAGCAGGGCGGGGTTGCGAGGCAAGCCAGCAAGCGGCCAGCAGCAGGGCAAGCAGGGCCAGTGGCAGATTGGCGTAAAACACCCAGCGCCACGACCCTGCCTGGACCACCCAACCGCCTACGGCTGGCGACAATGCGGGCACCAGCAGCGCGACCAGCAAGATCACCGAAGTCAGGCGTGCCCGTTCCCGCACGGGAAAGTGTTGATACACCAGGGCTTGCCCCACCGGAATCAACAAGCCGCCCGCCAGCCCCTGCAGCAGACGCCAGCCAATCAGGGCTTCAATGGTCGCCGACTGCGCCACGCACCATGACGCCACGCTGAACATCAGCAGTGAGGCCAGGATCAGGCGCTTTTCGCCGAACACGGCTGCCAGCCACACGCTGGGTAAAATGATCAGGGTCAGGCCGAGCATATAGGCATTGCCGATCCACGCCAGCTGCGTAACCGAAGCCTGTAGCTCCTGGCTGATAGCGGGGTAGGCAATGGCGGCGGCGAACATGTTCACCAGATCCAGGGCAAAGCCCAGCAAATACACCAGTGCGATCTTGTTGCGGTAGGCCATGATTGGCTCCCAGTCAGGAGAGCGCACAGTAAGCAGATTTTGCCGGTGGAGGAACCGTCCACCGGCTGCTAGATTGTCAAAAATATTTTGACAATCTACGGGTTTATTCATGGTCAGCCTCGATCGATTCGACACCTTCAAGGCCGTGGTCGAAGCCGGTTCCCTTACCGCAGCGGCCGATTTGCTGGGGCAAACCCGGGCTGTGGTCAGCTTCAATATCAAGCGCCTCGAGGCTGAGCTGGGTGTGACCCTGCTCACGCGTAACACCCGGCGGCTGGCGCTGACTGAAGCGGGGGAGCGTTTTTATGTGCATTGCGTGGGCATGCTGGAAGCGGCCCGGCTGGCGATTGACCAGGCGCGCAGCGAGCACACTGAGCTCAAGGGCACATTGCGCATCACGACCACGGTGGAATATGCGCTGGCCAAAGTGGTGCCGGCGCTGGAACTGTTCCGCGCCTTGCACCCTGACCTGAATATCCAGCTGTCGACCTCTTCGACCCACGCTGATCTGATTTCCGAGCGTTTTGATGTGGCGTTGCGTCTGGGGCGGGTGCTCGACTCCAGCCATCGTGCCGTACAGTTGAGTACCTTCGAGATTCTGCCGGTGGCCTCACCGGCATTCGTTGCCCGTGTGGCGCCGATCAACAGCGTGCAAGCCCTTGAGCAAACGCCGTGGCTGGAGCATGGGCGGGTGGGAGAATTGAGCATCACCGAGGTGTGTAGCGGTGTAAACAGGCCCTACCAGCCCAACCCTGCGTTGGCGCGGATCAAGGCGGACAACTCATCGGTCTTGCAGGCGTTTGCGCTGACGGGGCAGGGTGTGGCGATCTTGCCGGACTGGTTGATCGAGGATGACTTGCAGGCCGGGCGACTGGTGCGGCTGCTGCCCGAGTGGCAACTGACCCGCCAGGGGGTGTACGCGCTATACCCCGATACACGGCATTTGCCACTGAAGGTGCGGGTGTTTATCGATTTTATGAAAAGTCATGCCTGAGCAGACCCTGTGGGAGGCCTCAGATTCGGGTATTGAGGCCAAACCGTTTCATCAGGATTTTTTCCAGCAGTGCGCCGGGCACCAGCGCAGCCAGCAGCGGCAGGGCGCGGCTGCCATTGCCGTAGCGCAGCAGCCTCGGGGGTTTGGGTTTGACCACGGCCTTAAACACCGCGTCGGCAAAGGCAGTGGCCGGTGTGGGATTGTCCTGCGAGGCCCTGGCCCTGGCGCGAATACCGTCGCGCATGGGCCACCAGGCGGAGTGCTCAGCGATCAACTGTTCGGCCTGGGCACTGGCGTTGTTGGCGAAGTGGGTGTCGATGGCGCCGGGCTGCACCTCCAGCACGCCAATGGCAAAAGGCGCCAGCTCCATGCGCAGGGCATCGCTCAAGGCATGTACTGCAGCTTTGGAGGCGCAGTAGGCACCGGCAAACGGGGTGACCAGCACGCCGGAAACACTGCCGATATTGACCACCAGCCCCTGGTTGCGGCGCAGCGCCGGGAACAGCGCGCGGGTAACGCCGACGATGGAAAATACATTGGTTTCAAACTGCTGGTGCATACCCTTGACGCCGCCATCGAGCAACGGCCCCATCGCGCCGTAGCCGGCGTTATTGATCAGCACATCCAGCCCGCCGCCTGCGTGCTCCAGTTGCCCGGCCAGATGCGTCAACGCCAGCGGGTCGTTCACGTCCAGTTGCACGGCGTTGAACCCTGCCGTCGCCAATCGCGCCACATCGTCAGGTTTGCGGGCGCAGGCCCACACGTCATGCCCGGCCGCCTTGAAGGCATCGGCCAGGGCGCGGCCAATACCGCTGGAACAACCGCTGATCAAAACACGCATGGGAACATCCTTAATTGGAAAAACTGCCTTGCAGGCGTTCGGCGCGAAACTCGAGGGTTTGCGGGCGATAACCGGCGCGCAGCGGCGGCATTGGCAGGCAGTCCTGCCAGATGGCTCCGGCTTGCAGTTCGCCGGGGCCGCGGTAGCGCGGGGCCGTGTAGAGGTTGTCGGCCAGGTTGACCGTGTCGCCGGGTGCATAGGCGGCGACGCGCCAGCCTAGCTCGACCAGCGGCACGTCATTGTGGTTTTGCAGGGTCAGTTGCAGCGGGCGGTCTGCCGGGCACTGCGCGGGGTCATAGACGATGCGCAGCTCCAGGCGTGCCAGCTGCGCCGCTTCGCGACTGTCCAGCCACGCCACCGACGCTGCCACGATTGCCAGCCCCAGCACGGCGGCCAGCGAAACCGGCAAGGCCTTGGCCGGGTAGCGCAGCAACAGGACAAGCCAGGTGATGATCAGTAATACGCCGATGAACATGGCCGCGCCTCTGGCAGGGAATACCTATAACTTACCAGCATGAGGCATGCAGCGCTGTCACTGCGCGGCGTGGTCGCGCAAAAACACCAGCAAATCCGGCTTCGACTGTTCGGCGCTGAAGCGATAACCCTGGGCATCGAACTGCTTGAGATGCTCGGGGTTGTTGATGCGCTCCTTGATCACAAACCGGCTCATCATGCCGCGGGCTTTTTTCGCATAGAAGCTGATGATTTTGTGCTGGCCGTTTTTCAGGTCCTTGAATTCGGTATTGATGATGCGCGCGTTCAGGGCCGTTTTTTTCACTGCGCTGAAGTATTCGTTGGACGCCAGGTTGAGCAAGACGTCATCGCCTTGCTCGGCCAGCGCCTGATTGAGCCATTCGCTGATTTGGGTGCCCCAGAACGCATACAGGTCCTTGCCCCGGGCATTGGCCAGCTTGGTGCCCATCTCCAGGCGATACGGCATCATCAGGTCCAGCGGGCGCAGCAGACCGTACAGGCCCGAAAGCATGCGCAGATGGTTTTGCGCGTAGTCGAAATCCGCTTCGTTGAAGTCCACGGCGTTGAGACCGGTGTACACATCGCCCTTGAAGGCCAGCAGTGCCTGCTTGGCATTTTCAGGGGTGAACGCGGGCGTCCAGCTGCCAAAACGCGCTGCGTTTAGGCCCGACAGCTTGTCGGACAAATGCATCAGCTCGCCAATCTGTTGCGGGCTCAGTTCGCGCAATTGCTCGATCAGTTCCTGGGAATGGTCCAGGTACTGCGGCTGGGTGAAACGCGCAGTGGCCGGCGGCGTTTCGTAATCGAGGGTTTTGGCGGGTGAAATCACCATCAGCATGGGTCGTCTCCTTTTAGCGTCGGGGGATTCTAGGGGGTTGGGCGGTTTGACTCCACCTATGACGCCAATAGATGCGCGCACCACGACGTGTGGGAGCGGGGTTATAGTGCAGCCAGTTTTCACAAGGAGATGAATTTGTGCGCATTGCTGTTTTTTTCTCGGCCTGGCTGATGTGCCTGGGGGCAACTGCGGCGCCCAATGAAGCGGCGACGCTGGATCGCGGCACCTGGCCCGAGCAACTCACCAGCCCGGCCCTGTTCGATGTGGCCTCACGCGCTGAAATCCTGGCCTTCGCCCATGCCTTGCTGGCCAGCGAAGCACTGGATGAAAGCGTACTCAAGCAGCGCCTGGGCCTGAAGACCATCAATCCGGATGCCATCGATACCGTGCGCAAGCGGATGTGGCAGCAGCTGTTGAGCAACTACAACATTGCCCAGCAGAGCTGTGACCAGGACGCTTCGTTTTGCTATTACGTCGACAGCATGGACAGTCTGCGTGAACAGGCGGGCAAGTTCGCCATCGCCGACGATTCGTTTTATGTTGCCTGGGCCGAACCCAGCGGCGAATTTCATCAGCGCTATCTGGATGAGCAGCTGCGCAAGGCCGCCCTGTTCCCGCAAATCAGCAGCGAAATCGAGCTGTTCGGCGAGCAGGAGCGTAACGGCGAGGGCATGCATGACCGGCTGTTTCTGCTGACCTTCGACAGCGGCCCCAGCCAGGTGCCGGGCACCACCGACTGGCTCACCGACTATTTGCGCAAACAGTCCATCAGCGGCCAGTTCTTTGTGCTGGGCAACAGTGTGCAGGTGCGCCTGGACAAGGGCGGCGAGCGGGAGCTGCAAGCGCTGTACAAGGGCCAGTGCGTGGGCGTGCAGGGCTGGGAATATCGCTCCCACAGTCACTGGCAAGCCTGGCAGGACTCGATCCTGCGCAGCGTGGCCTTGGTCAAACAGGTTTTGCCGCACAACTACCTCGCCCAGTTCCGTCCGCCCTATGGGCAACGTCGGGCAGATAGCGGCGTTTTTTTCCAGGGCCAGGGCATGCAGGTGTCGCTGTGGGATATCGATGCCCAGGACATGGCGGCCAACCTGAGTGCCGAGCAGTCAGCCCAGCGGGTGCTGACCCTGATGCTGTTGTGGCGCCACGGGGTAATCAAGTTTCATGATACCCAGGACAAGGTGCGCGGCGCATTGCCCTGGTTGCTCAAGGCGACGGCGCAAAGTGGTCTGGGTTGGGAAGACTGCGAAGTGCTGTAGAAACATGGGGTTAATACCTGACTCTAGCTGTGCTTTGGTCATCCGCCAAGGCTATTCGTCACTCAAAAAAATAAAGTCGCCAAACGACAAAAAAGCTTTTTTTTGTCACACGTTTAGGAGTATTACGAAGACAGACGGCCGAAACCTGCGACACAGGTGGCGTCTTCCAGGACCCCATCGGGCAGGGCATACGGCAGTCACTTCGAGGCGCAGCACTGTTGCGGTATTGCGTCGAATGGCTCCCACAAAGGTGACCGAGTATGGATGATCACGGACGCACTCCTTCTTCCAACCAGCCAATCCTTTATGTACTCGATACCAATGTTCTGATTCACGATCCAAACGCAATGCTTAACTTCGAGGAACACCACGTCGCGATCCCCATGACGGTGCTCGAAGAGCTCGACAAGCTCAAAACCGGCAAATTGCTGGTGGCGGCCGAATGTCGTCAGGCTATCCGCCTGATTGACCAGTTGCTGGGGGTTGCGACCCCCGAAGACGTCGAAAAGGGCGTACCGATCCAGCGCGGCAAAGGCGCGCCCAAGGGCTACCTGTCGATCATGATGAGCAAGCGTCGCGAACCCAACGCGCTGCTGCCCGAAAACCTCAACGACAACATCATCATCAACCAGTTGATTGACTTGCACGCGCGTGAGCCGAAGTTGCGCGTGGTGCTGGTGACCAAAGACATCAACATGCGCCTCAAAGCCCGGGCCTGCGGGATCGAGTCCGAGGACTACAGCACCGACCAGCTGGTGGATGACGTGTCGATGCTGTCGCGTGGCTATCACACCATGACCGGTTCGTTCTGGGATAGGGTCAACAAGGTCGAGACCCGCCAGGGGCACGGGCGTACCTGGCACCAGGTGCAAATGAACGAAAACCTGCCGGCGGTGCATATCAATGAATTCATCATTGATGAGCAGGGCTTTGTCGGCTGGATCAAGGAGGTGCGCAAGGACCAGTTGCTGATCCTCGACATGCACCAGGAACCGCTCCTGCACCAGGAGGCCTGGGGGCTCAAGCCCCGGGATATTTACCAGGGCCTGGCGCTGTTTGCCTTGCTCGACCCGGACATTCACCTGGTTAACCTGTCGGGTGCGGCGGGTTCGGGTAAAACCATTCTGGCACTGGCGGCGGCAATCGAACAAACCATGGTCAGCAAGCGCTACCGGCGCATTATCTGTACCCGCAGCGTGCAGGGCCTGGACCAGGAAATCGGCTTCTTGCCGGGCACCGAAGCCGAGAAAATGGAGCCTTGGCTGGGGGCCATCACCGATAACCTTGAAGCCCTGCATATGGATGACGAAAACACCCACGGCAGCGTCGACTACATCCTGAGCAAGGTGCCGTTGCAGTTCAAATCCCTGAACTACATCCGCGGTCGCAGCTTCCAGCAGAGCCTGATCCTGATCGATGAGTGTCAAAACCTCACACCGCACCAGATGAAAACCATCATCACCCGTGCCGGTGCCGGTTCCAAAGTGGTGTGCCTGGGCAACCTGGCACAGATCGATACCCCTTACCTGTCAGCCACCAGCTCGGGGTTGACCTACCTGACGGAGCGTTTCAAAGACTTCCCCAACGGCGTGCATATCGCGCTGCAAGGGGTGCCTCGCTCGATTCTGGCCGAATACGCCGAATCGCATTTGTAACCCATTGACTGTGGGAGCGGGCTTGCTCGCGATGAAAGCGGCGCGGTGTCTCCGGGATACCGCGTCGGCTTTATCGCGAGCAAGCCCGCTCCCACGGCTGTTTTGGCTTCAGGTAAGCTGTCGGCGGTGGCGCGCCGGGCAATGCAGCGCTGCCCTGGAGTGGGTCAAGACAGGAGCGTCAGGTGTTACTGCGTAATATCGATTTGAATCTGCTGGTGGTGCTCGATGCGCTGCTCACGGAAAAACACGTAACCCGCACCGGTGTTCGCTTGCATTTGAGCCAGCCGGCCATCAGCCACTCACTGAACAAGCTCAGGTTGCTGCTGGACGATCCGTTGCTGATTCGCCAGGGCAACGAGGTGGTGCTCAGCGCCCTGGCGCAAAATCTCCAGGCGCCACTCAAGGCCATTCTGGGGCAGGTCGAAACGCTGTTTGGCCAGTCCATCGACTTTGTGCCGGCAAACTCACAGCGCACCTTTCGCCTGGCCATGTCCGATTATGGCGCGGCCATTGTGTTACCCAAATTGTTGGTGCAACTGCGCAAACTGGCCCCGGACACCTCGCTGGTCGTCACCCAGGACAGCCGTTTGGGCATGCTGGAGCAGGTCGAGCAGGGCAAGATCGATCTGGCCGTGGGCGTTTTTCCCACGCTGCCGGCGGATATCTGCAGCGATGTGCTGTTTGAAGAAACCTTCACCTGCCTGCTCAATCGTCATTCGCTGCCGGACAATGGCGTGCTTGACCTGGACAGCTACCTGGCCCGTCCGCACCTGCTGGTGTCGACGGATGGCAACACCCAGGGCGAAGTGGATAACGTATTGCGCGCTCAAGGGTTGCAGCGCCGGGTGGCGGTCAATGTCCCGCACTGGGGCACGGCCCCGGGGATGATTGCCGGCACTGACCTGATCCTCACCGTGGCCACCCGTACCCTGGACAACCTGTCATTCGGTGATTCGCTGATCGCGCTGGCGCCGCCCATGAGCGTGGCGCCGTTCAACTATGTGCAGGTCTGGCATCCGCGGTTCAACGAAGACCCGGCCCATCGCTGGCTGCGTGATCGGGTGCGCCAGGTGAGTGCGCCATTAGCCCCGTGAGGCAATCACAAAACCCGCCAGCACCACGCTGACCCCCAGCAGTTTTTGCAAACTGGGCATGTTTTTCGGTAAACCCAGCAAGCCGAAGTAATCAATCAGCAGCGAGACAAGCAACTGGCCCACTACCACTGCCATGATGAAATTCAGCGCGCCCAGGCGTGGCACGCTGACCAGCGCCACGGTGATGTAAAACACCCCGGCCAGCCCACCGAGCCAGATCCACCACGGCCCGCTGGCCAGGGCCGCGAGGTTGGGGCGAGGCACTTTGACGACCAGCATCACCAGCGCAATTGCCAGGCTGCTGATCAGCAGTGAGACCACGGTGGCCCAAAAGGGATGGCCCAGCACGACACCGAGGCGGGCATTGCTGCCCGCCTGCAGGGGCACTGCGGCGCCCGCCAGCAGGCTGAGGGCAATGGCAATAAAAAATGGCATAAGCACGTCTCCAGAGTTTCGACCTTTGTACGGCGATAGCCTGCAGGCGGCCAATTCCATATCCTGATGCCCGGTATTCGCGGGGTCGATGGCCTTGTGCCGAGCCTCGGGTTTACAATCGGTGCTCCTGTCTGGAGTACCTTCCTGTGCTGACTCACTTAGATTCCCAAGGCCGCGCCAATATGGTCGATGTCACCGACAAAGCGGTGACCTCCCGTGAAGCTGTGGCACAAGCCGTGGTGCGCATGCGCCCTGAAACCCTGGACATGATCATCAGTGGTGGCCATCCCAAGGGCGATGTGTTCGCCGTGGCGCGGATCGCCGGGATCCAGGCGGCGAAAAAAACCTCGGACCTGATCCCGCTGTGTCATCCGCTGATGCTCACCAGCGTCAAGGTTGAACTCGCCGCCCAGGGCAACGATGCCGTGCTGATCGTGGCGCGCTGCAAATTGTCCGGGCAGACCGGCGTCGAGATGGAGGCCCTGACTGCCGCCAGCGTGGCGGCCCTGACGATTTATGACATGTGCAAGGCGGTCGACCGCGGCATGACCATCGACAGCGTGCGCGTGCTGGAAAAACTCGGTGGCAAGAGCGGGCACTTTCAGGCGGATCCGGCATGAAGCTCAACGTGATGTTCTTTGCCCGCTATCGTGAGGCCCTGGGGCTGGACGGCGAAGCGGTGGAAGGCGATTTTTCCTCCATTGAGCAGTTGCGCGCGCACCTGGCGCAACGCGGTGGTGCCTGGCAGGTGCTGGCCGAGCCCAACCTGATGTGCGCGCGCAATGAAGAGCTGTGCAAGCTCGACGAAGCGTTGGCAGACGGCGACGAAGTCGCGTTTTTCCCGCCCGTGACCGGAGGCTGATCATGGCCATACGGGTGCAAACGGCGGCCTTTGACCCGGGCGCTGAAGTCAACGCATTGCACGCCGCCAACCTGGGCGTGGGGGCGGTGGTGAGCTTTGTCGGTTATGTGCGCGATTTCAATGACGGTCGTGACGTGGCAGGGATGTTTCTGGAGCATTATCCGGGCATGACCGAAAAGGCCCTGGGCAAGATCGTGGACGAAGCGGGGCAGCGTTGGCCATTGCTCGGGCTTGAAGTGCTGCACCGTGTGGGGGCACTGGAGCCGGGTGAGCCGATTGTGTTTGTGGGGGTGGCCAGTGCCCATCGCCAGGCGGCATTCGATGCCTGTGCGTTTGTGATGGACTACCTGAAAACCCGCGCGCCGTTCTGGAAGAAAGAACAGACCGCTGACGGCCCGCGCTGGGTGGAGGGGCGGGTGAGCGATGAAGTGGCAGCGCAGCGCTGGAGGTAGGGCTGCGAACGGCTGTGGGAGCGGGCTTGCTCGCGATGAATGCAGCGCGGGCTACCAGGCAAACGGGGAGCTGGCATCGCGAGCAAGCCCGCTCCCACAGGGGATCAGGCCGTTGCAGTCGGCTCCTGCGGCTTGCGCACAACCCGCACCACAGGGCGCAGCAGCTCGGTCGGTGGCGTTTCGCAGCTGATCTTGCGGCCCAGCAGGGCTTCGATCGAGGGCAACTGATACGAGTCGTCCTCACCGGCAAAGCTGATCGACACACCGCTGGCACCCGCACGGCCGGTACGGCCAATGCGGTGTACATAGTCATCCGGCACTTCAGGCAGGGTGAAGTTGATCACATGGCTGATACCGTCGATGTGAATCCCTCGACCGGCCACGTCCGTGGCCACCAGTACGCGAATCTTGCCTTCACGAAAACCTTCGAGCGTCTTGATGCGCTTGTGCTGTGGCACGTCACCCGACAACTGGGCGGCGTTAATGCCATCACGCACCAGGCGCTCTTCGATACGGCGCACTTCGTCCTTGCGGTTGGCGAACACGATCACCCGTTCCCAACCGTTGTCGTTGACCAGGTTGAACAGCAACTTGTACTTGTCGGCACCGGCAACGGCATAGACGTGCTGCTCGACCATGTCGCTGGCGACGTTGACCGATTCGATCTCGACGATGGCCGGGTCGGTGGTCCATTGCTTGGCCAGGTTCATCACATCCTCGGTAAAGGTCGCGGAGAACAACAGCGTTTGGCGTTCGGCCTTTGGCGGTGTCTGACGAATGATCTGACGTACTTGCGGGATAAAGCCCATGTCCAGCATGCGGTCGGCTTCGTCGAGCACCATCACTTCGACCATGTCCAGATGCACTTCGCCGCGCTGGTTGAAGTCCAGCAGACGGCCCGGTGTGGCCACCAGGATGTCGCAATGCCGGGCTTCAAGCTGCTTGAGCTGCTTGTCGAAGTCCATGCCGCCCACGAACGTCATGACGTTGAGGTCGGTGTACTTGGTCAGGTCGGCTGCGTCCTTGGCAATCTGCACCACCAGTTCGCGGGTCGGGGCGATGATCAGCGCACGCGGTTCGCCCATGTAACGCTCTTTGGGCGGTGGGGTCTGCGTCAACTGGCTGATGATCGAGATCAGGAACGCAGCGGTTTTGCCCGTGCCGGTCTGGGCGCGGCCAATGGCGTCACGGCCGCCCAGGGTGTAGCCCAGCACACCCGCCTGGATCGGTGTGCAGTACGGGAACCCCAGGTCCTGGATGGCGTGCATCAGTTCGGGGGCGAGCTTGAAGTCATGAAAGCGGACCTTGCCTTCTTGCGGCTCGACGGCGAAGTCTTCGAGTTTCCAGGGAATGACCGGTGGCTTGGGGGCCGCCGCACGCCGAGGCTTGGCAATTTTTGGTTTTTCGACAGGCGGTTGTTCGGCAGCGGGCTGTGCGTCAGGGGTGTTCACCGGCGCAGGAGCGGGAGCTGGAACGTGAGCAGGACGGTCAGGCTGTTGCGCGTCGGTTCGCGCCCTGGCGTCGCTCGAAGGTGTAATGGATGCTGGCGCGAGCGGCTCAGCCTCGCTTTTACCGAATATTTTTTTGAGTGCTTTGAGCACGGTCATCTCATCAGTTGGTTAAGGAGTGTACGCCGGGCAGTGTAATGCAAGTCGCGTGCTCGGCGTGTAGTGAACGACAGGATGTTACGGTTTTAGCTCAGGCGTTTCGCCAGCCAGGTGCCGATATCGTGAATTTCTTCTGGTAACACTTCATGGCCCATTGGGTACTCCTGCCATGTAACCGAAACACCTGCAGCCTTTAAGCGCTCATAAGCCGTACGGCCCATAGCGTTTTGTACTACATCGTCATGCTGCCCGTGCAGGCACAAGGCCGGGATCCGTTGCTGGCTGGCCGACAAGGGCAGGGTGTCGCTGAACGTCGGGGCGTAGGTGGAAAGGGCAATAACGCCACCCAGCGGGCCTTGCCATTTCAGGTAAGCGGTATGGAACACCACGGCGCCGCCCTGGGAAAAACCGGCAAGGAAGATCCGGTTGGCGTCGATGCCGCTCTGGCGCTGGGCTTCGATCAAGCCAATGACCATGTCGGCCGACTCTTCGAGTTCTTCTTCGCTGATCGAGCGGGCCGGGCTCATGGCCTTGATGTCATACCAGCTGGGCATGGCATAACCGCCATTGATGGTCACGGCGCGGGTCGGCGCCTGGGGCAGGACAAAACGGGTGGTCAGCAACGATTGTTGCAGGATCTCGGCGACCGGCATGAAGTCATAGCGGTCGGCACCCAGGCCGTGGAGCCAGATAACACAGCTGTCGGCGGTCTTTTGGGGGTGGATGATCAGTGGTTGGGTCATGGCTGCTCCATCATTGTGCGTGTGCGCAAACCGGGTGCGCTACAAGTGTGCTTGATCGGCTAAAAGTTACAGATTATGTCGCGTGCTTGAACGTTTTTTCCTGCATTTCCTACTGAACTTACTTAAGCCGCAGGAGTGGTACGCGCTTTGCTATGTGGACAGGGACGTGAATGCAATCCCCTTGGGCGGTAACACTAACAGGCTACTGCCGAAGGGGGGACTGCAAAAATCCCGAGGTTGAAGTTAGACAAGGAATTCAACAGCTCAAGTGAGCGCTTCAGTTTGACGGTTCGTGCGATGCACCCATCGCTCAAGGCTTATGCCGCTTGACCCAAAAAAAAGCCGACACGGGTCAACAGTGCCTCACAAGGGGGCGGCGGGTCTTGTTCAAACACAAAAAAAGCAGCACTGGAGGTTTGAATGAAGCAGTTGAAATCCACCCTGGCTTTGGCCACAGCAGCCATCGTGTTATTAAGTGCCAGTGGTTTTGCCCACGCCGGCGCAACCCTGGACAGCGTTAAAAAGAAAGGTTTTGTGCAATGTGGCGTGAGCGACGGCTTGCCGGGTTTTTCGGTACCTGACAAGGACGGCAAGATCATGGGCATCGATGCCGATGTGTGCCGTGCAGTGGCCGCCGCCGTATTTGGCGATGCCACCAAGGTCAAGTTCAGCCAGCTGAACGCCAAGGAGCGCTTCACCGCACTGCAATCGGGCGAAGTGGACGTACTGTCGCGCAACACCACTTGGACCAGCTCCCGTGATGCGGGCATGGGCATGGTGTTTGCCGGTGTCACCTATTACGACGGTGTTGGCTTTCTGGTCAACAACAAGCTGGGTGTAAAAAGCGCCAAGGAACTGGACGGTGCAACCATCTGCATCCAGGCCGGTACGACTACCGAGTTGAACGTGTCGGATTACTTCCGCGCCAACAACCTCAAGTACACCCCGATCACTTTCGACACTTCCGATGAAAGCGCCAAGTCGCTGGAAAGCGGCCGTTGCGACGTATTGACCTCCGACAAGTCGCAGCTCTACGCCCAGCGCAGCAAACTGGCGAACCCGAACGACTATGTCGTGTTGCCTGAAACCATCTCCAAGGAGCCCCTGGGCCCTGTGGTGCGCAAGGGCGACGAAGACTGGTTCAGCATCGTGAAGTGGACCCTGTTCGCCATGCTCAATGCTGAAGAAGCCGGCATCACTTCGAAAAACGTCGTGGCTGAAGCCAAGTCTACCAAAAACCCGGACGTGGCCCGCTTGCTGGGTGCTGACGGCGAATACGGCAAAGACCTGAAACTGCCAAAAGACTGGGTGGTGCAGATCGTCAGCCAGGTGGGCAACTACGGCGAAGTCTTTGAGAAAAACCTCGGCAAAAGCACTCCTCTGGCCATCGACCGCGGGCTGAACGCTTTGTGGAATAACGGCGGCATTCAATACGCACCCCCAGTGCGCTGATAGCCCTTTCACCCGGCAGGCCAACTGCCGGGTGATGTTGTCTGATCCAATGTTAGGGGCACCTCATGCATATTAAAGTCGGCGCACCCAAGCCCAGGCTCAGCCTTGGCGATCCCCGCGTGCGTGCGTGGTTGTTTCAGATCGTCACCGTCGCGCTGGTGGTCTTCCTGGGCTGGTACTTGTTCAACAATACCCAGACCAATCTGCAACATCGCGGCATCACGTCGGGTTTTGACTTTCTTGAGCGCAGTGCCGGGTTTGGCATTGCGCAACATCTGATTGATTACACCGAGTCTGACAGTTACGCCCGGGTCTTTTTGATCGGTTTGCTCAACACCTTGCTGGTGTCTGTGATTGGTATTGTCCTGGCCACAATCCTGGGTTTTATCATCGGTGTGGCGCGTTTGTCGTCGAACTGGATGATCAGCAAGCTGGCCACGGTGTATGTCGAGGTCTTTCGCAATATCCCGCCCTTGCTGCAAATCCTGTTCTGGTACTTCGCGGTCTTTCTGACCATGCCGGGGCCACGCAACAGCCACAACTTCGCGGACACCTTCTATATGAGCAGCCGTGGCCTGAACATGCCGGCCGCTGTGGGCACAGAGGCCTTCTGGCCGTTTGTGGCCAGTGTGGTGCTGGCGATCGTGGCTGTGGTGCTGATGGTCCGCCGGGCCAACAAGCGTTTCGAAGACACCGGCGAACCGTTCCACAAGTTCTGGGTCGGGCTGTTCCTGCTGCTGGCGATCCCGGGCCTGTGCGTACTGCTGTTCGGCACCCCGGTGCATTGGGAAATGCCACAGCTCAAGGGCTTCAACTTTGTTGGTGGCTGGGTGCTGATCCCGGAACTGCTGGCGTTGACCATTGCGTTGACGGTTTACACCGCAGCCTTTATTGCCGAAATCGTGCGATCGGGGATCAAGTCGGTCAGCCACGGCCAGACCGAAGCCGCCCGTTCCCTGGGGCTGCGCCCGGGGCCGACGTTGCGCAAGGTGATCATCCCGCAAGCGTTGCGGGTAATCATTCCGCCATTGACCAGCCAATACCTGAACCTGGTGAAAAACTCGTCCCTGGCGGCGGGCATCGGCTACCCAGAAATGGTTTCACTGTTTGCCGGTACGGTACTCAACCAGACCGGGCAAGCGATTGAAGTCATTGCCATCACCATGAGCGTGTACCTGGCCATCAGCATCAGCATTTCGCTGCTGATGAATTGGTACAACACGCGTATTGCGCTGATCGAGCGATGAGGACGGGACTATGACCACTCATGTTTTCAAACCCGACATGCCGCCGCCGGGCAACCGCATCGGCATTGTCGCCTGGGCACGGGCCAATCTGTTTTCCAGTTGGCTCAACACCCTGCTGACCCTGTTTGCCTTTTACCTGGTCTGGCTGATCGTGCCGCCGCTGCTGAGCTGGACGATTGTCGATGCCAACTGGGTGGGCAGCACCCAGGCTGATTGCACCAAAGAGGGCGCCTGCTGGGTGTTTATCGAGCAGCGTTTTGGCCAGTTCATGTACGGCTATTACCCGCCCGAACTGCGCTGGCGCGTTGACCTGACCGTGTGGCTGGCGGTGGTGGGCGCCGCGCCGTTGTTTATCTCGCGCTTCAAGCACAAGGCGATCTATGGCCTGGGCTTTCTGGTGCTGTACCCGATCCTGGCGTACACCTTGCTGCACGGCGGCTATTTTGGCCTGGCCAACGTGGCTACCAGCCAGTGGGGCGGCCTGATGCTGACCCTGGTCATTGCCACGGTGGGTATTGCCGGTGCCTTGCCATTGGGGATCTTGCTGGCGTTGGGCCGACGTTCGGACATGCCGGCCATTCGTGTGGTGTGCGTGACCTTTATCGAGTTCTGGCGCGGTGTGCCGCTGATTACCGTGCTGTTCATGTCCTCGGTGATGTTGCCGCTGTTTCTGCCCGAGGGCATGAACTTCGACAAACTGCTGCGGGCCTTGATCGGCGTGATCCTGTTTCAGTCGGCGTATGTGGCTGAAGTGGTGCGCGGTGGTCTGCAAGCCATTCCCAAGGGGCAGTACGAGGCGGCTGCGGCGATGGGCCTGGGCTACTGGCGCAGCATGGGCCTGGTGATATTGCCGCAGGCCCTGAAGCTGGTGATCCCCGGCATCGTCAACACCTTTATTGCCCTGTTCAAGGACACCAGCCTGGTGATCATCATCGGCTTGTTCGACCTGCTCAACAGCGTCAAGCAGGCCGCCGCCGACCCCAAATGGCTGGGCATGGCCACTGAAGGCTATGTGTTTGCAGCATTGGTGTTCTGGATTTTCTGTTTCGGTATGTCCCGCTACTCCATGCATCTGGAGCACAAGCTGGACACTGGCCACAAGCGTTAGGAGTAGTGCGACATGAGTGAAGCAATCAAAAAACCTGCAAGCGCTGAAGGCATTATCCAGATGCAGGGCGTCAATAAGTGGTACGGCCAGTTCCATGTGCTCAAGGACATCAACCTTAACGTGCAGCCGGGCGAGCGCATTGTATTGTGCGGGCCTTCGGGCTCGGGCAAGTCGACCACCATCCGCTGCATCAACCGTCTGGAAGAACACCAGCAGGGCCGCATCGTGGTGGATGGCGTGGAGCTGACCAACGACATCAAGCAGATCGAAACCGTGCGCCGAGAAGTGGGCATGGTGTTCCAGCACTTCAACCTGTTCCCGCACCTGACCATCCTGCAGAACTGCACCCTGGCACCAATGTGGGTGCGCAAGATGCCCCGGCGCAAGGCTGAAGAAATTGCCATGCATTATCTGGAGCGTGTACGGATTCCGGAGCAGGCGCACAAGTTCCCGGGGCAGTTATCAGGTGGCCAGCAGCAGCGTGTAGCGATTGCCCGGGCGTTGTGCATGAAGCCGAAAATCATGCTGTTCGATGAACCGACATCGGCACTTGACCCGGAGATGGTCAAGGAGGTGCTGGACACCATGATCGGCCTGGCTGAAGACGGCATGACCATGCTCTGCGTGACCCACGAAATGGGCTTTGCCCGCACCGTGGCCAACCGGGTGATCTTTATGGATAAAGGTGAAATCGTCGAGGAGGCCGCTCCGAATGACTTCTTCGACAACCCGCAAAATGACCGGACCAAACTGTTCCTCAATCAAATTTTGCATTGATCGGGGCTTGTAGCCGCTCGTCAGCGGCTACAAAGCAAAGGTGTCAGATTTCGCGCTGCTGTTGTTTTTGCACCAGCAGCGCGTTGATGTCTGCGCACTCGTTGATGGCTTGCAGCTCCCGGACCAGTTCGGGATGACGGTCAAGCAGGCGCATCAGCACAAACAAGGGTTTAGGGGGTTCCACCTCGGCCCGTTCATAACGGCTGAAGGCATTGTGGCCGCCCCCCGAGAGCAACTGCACGGCACTTTTTTGGGTGAAGTGCAGCTTGCGTCTAATCCGTTTCATCTCTTCTGCCATCACCCGCTTGGCATCTTCGATCAGTTCGTCACCGGCCTGGGCATAGCGTTCTGCGCTGGGGGCATCGAATTCGATCTCTGCACACGCGGAGCATTCGCGCCCGGCCAAGCTATGGACCATGCGGTTCAATTGCTTGAAGTTCACATTGAAACTGCGGCCCTTGAAGGCTTGCATCGCATTGGCGGCCCCGCAGCTGTAGCAGTCATGTTTGCTCATAAGTCTTTCTCCTTGAAGGCGATGACTGGCGGCCCTCCACTGGGGCGATAGGTCACCTTGATATAAATGGCCAGACCGCATGCGTGTGCGTGGTAGACGTCCTGCCAGACCTTGTGGTCGGCGTGGGTCGACATCGATTTGTACAACGCCCTGCGCTCAAGGGAGGCAATGACCCGCTGCATCTGTGCGAGGGTCAGGCCCATTGTCCGTCCGCCATCCAGTGCGTTTTTGGTGAACGCTACCGCGCCCAGCCGCTGTACATCGGCTTGAATGCACTGGAGGTTGTAGTGAGGTGTTTTCTTTTCCATAAGAGGTCGCCTCGGCATGCCTTAAATTACCCTTAAAGGGTTTTTTGTTCAATGATTAATAAACGTTTTTTGGGGGTTCTAAATCTGTAGTTGATTGCCTGCATAGAGGTGTCTGGATAACATGTAGGAAAATTCATCCTATGATTGGATGAAAAGGCGAATTCAATGACAGATGCTTCCCCCATCATCAAACGCTCGTTGGTCGACCAGGCCCTTGAGCAGTTGCGCGCGCGAATAAACAACGGTACCTGGGAGGTCGGGCAGCGTTTGCCGACCGAGCCCGAGCTGGCCACGCAACTGAACATCAGTCGCAACACTGTGCGTGAGGCCATGCGCGTACTGGCATTTGCCGGGCTGATCGAGATTCGCCAGGGCGATGGCAGTTACCTGCGTGGCCGTGTCGACCCGATGGACACCCTGCGTGCGTTGTCATCCTGTTCTCTGGAGCAGGGGCGGGAGATGCGTCACATCATCGAGGTCGAAGCCGTTGGCCTGGCGGCCTTGCGCCGCACCGACGAAGACCTGCGCCTGTTGCATCAGGCGCTCGATGCCAGTGGCCAGCACTATCACGGTGAGCTCGATGCCTATATTGGCTGCGACCTGGTGTTTCACCAGCGGTTGATCGATGCCGCCCACAACCCGGCCTTGAGCGAGCTGTACCGCTACACCGCAAGCGTTGTGACCCATCATTTGCGCAAGACGATGGATGTTCACCCGCGTCGCCAAAAGGTGTTCGACCTGCACGTCGAACTGCTGCAAGCCGTAGAACAACAAAACCCGCAACGGGCCATGGCGCTGTGCCGGACGTTGATCAATGAACCTTGAGCCGGAGCACGCCATGAGCCACCCCTCGTCAATTGCCAACGCCAGCGTCGAACCCGTGCGTCACCTCGATGAGCTGGAAGACTTGCTGATCGACGCCGAAGCCGACGACGAGCAAGTGCCACACACACCACCCGTGGTGTTGCGCCCGTGGTTGCTGCTGTTGGGGCTGGTGCTGGTGGCGCTGAACTTGCGCCCGGCATTGTCGAGCATGGCGCCGTTGCTGGGTGAGGTCTCGGACAAACTGGGCCTGTCGGCGGCGCAGGCGGGGCTGCTGACCACTTTGCCGGTACTGTGCCTGGGCCTGTTCGCACCGCTGGCGCCAATCCTGGCGCGGCGTTTTGGTACAGAGCGGGTGGTGCTGGGTATTTTGCTGACGCTGGGCGGCGGCATTGTTCTGCGCAGTTGCCTGGGTGAGGTGGGGCTGTTCGCCGGTAGCATTCTGGCCGGAGCCAGTATTGGCGTTATCGGGGTGCTGCTGCCGGGTATCATCAAGCGTGACTTCGCCGGGCATGCCGGAACCATGACCGGGGTCTACACAATGGCCTTGTGCCTGGGAGCGGCGCTGGCAGCGGGGGCCACGGTGCCACTTAGCGAGTCACTGGGGCAGAGCTGGGCAATGGGACTGGGGTTCTGGGCCTTGCCCGCATTGCTGGCGATGATGTTCTGGCTGCCGCAAGTGGGCAAGCGCCAGGGCACCCACAATGTGGCGTATCGCGTGCGCGGCTTGTTGCGCGATCCGCTGGCCTGGCAAGTGACGCTGTATATGGGCCTGCAATCCTCGTTGTCCTACATTGTGTTTGGCTGGTTGCCTTCGATTCTTATTGGTCGCGGCCTGACACCTACCCAGGCAGGGCTGGTGATGTCGGGCTCGGTGATCGTGCAATTGATCACCGCGCTGACGGCGCCCTGGCTGGCCACGCGGGGCAAGGATCAACGGCTGGCCATCGTGCTGGTCATGGGCATGACCCTGGCCGGGCTGTTTGGCTGCCTTTATGCACCCATCGACGGCTTGTGGGGCTGGGCGATTGTGCTGGGCCTGGGGCAGGGCGGCACGTTCAGCCTGGCCTTGACCTTGATCGTGCTGCGTTCGCGTGATGCCCATGTTGCGGCCAACCTGTCGGGCATGGCCCAAGGCATTGGTTACACCGTGGCGTCGATGGGTCCGCTGGCCGTTGGGGTAGTGCATGAAGTGACCGGTGGCTGGAGTGCATTGGGCTGGATTTTTGCCGTTATCGGCCTGGGCGCGATCATCGCCGGGCTGGGTGCCGGGCGCTCGTTGTATGTGAATGTGCAAAGCGAGAAAATCTGAGGCCATAGTGTTTCTGCTCATGGCAGATTATCGTGCTCGCATTACTGACCCGCACGGAGCCTGCCATGAGCCAGGACCATCAAGCATTGATCACTCGTTTCTACCAGGCCTTCCAGCGGCTTGATGCCCAGGCAATGGCTGATTGCTACACCGCCGACGTGGTGTTCAGCGACCCGGTGTTTGGCGAACTGCGTGGCCAAAACGCTGCCGACATGTGGCGCATGCTGACTTCGCGGGCCAAGGACTTCAGCCTCACCTTCGATCAGGTTCAGGCCGACAGCCAGCGCGGCAGCGCGCACTGGGTGGCCACCTATGTGTTTGGCCAGACCGGGGCCACGGTGGTCAATGATATCCAGGCGCGCTTTGTGTTTCGTGACGGCAAGATTTGCGAGCATCACGATCACTTCGACCTGTGGCGCTGGTCGCGTCAGGCACTGGGCCTCAAGGGTTTGCTGTTGGGGTGGACACCGCTGGTGCAGAACGCCATCCGGGCACAGGCCAAAAAAGGGCTCAAGGCCTTTCAGGGCAGCCGCTGAAGGTGAGCGAAAAACCCTGGTTTGTGTACCTTGTGCGAGCCGCCAATGGCTCTTTGTATTGCGGTATCAGCGATGACCCGGTGCGCCGTTTTGCCAAGCATCAAACAGGCAAAGGCGCGCGTTTTTTTGCTTCAAGCCCGGCAGTGGCGCTGGTGTATGTGGAGTCCTGGCCGGACAAGGGGGAAGCCCTGCGTCAGGAGCGCCTGATCAAGAAGCTCAGGAAGAGTGCCAAGGAGTGCCTGGTGCAAAGCCAGAAGCTGGAGTGATTTTCGTGTGGGAGCGGGCTTGCTCGCGATGCCGGCGCTGCGGTCAGCCAGGCAAACCGCACAGATACAATCGCGGGCAAGCCCGCTCCCACTGAAATTAAACAGTTGCCCCGACTTATTTCAACGCCGCCAATATCGCATCGGGCTTGAAATCGCGAATCAGCGTGCCATTCACATCCAGTATCGGAATGCCACGCCCGCCCAACGCCTCGTAGGCCTGGCGGGCGCTGGCGTCCTTGTCGATATCGAATTCCTTGAACGGAATGCCTTTTTCATCCAGAAACCGCCGCGTCGCCTTGCAGTAGCCACACCACTCGGTGGCGTACAGCACCACCCGGGCACTGGCCCGGGTTTGCTCGGACACGACCCCTGAAGGGTTGAGCACGCGCTCGATCTTGCCCCAGTTCTGAAAGATGACCACCACCACCAGAACAAACAGGACTTTTTTCAGGATCCCGTTGAGCATTACTTGCTGCGCTTGAGCTGGTCGAGCAGTTGGGTCGGCAGGCCCTTGATCACCAGCGTGCCGGCTTCTTCGTCGAATTCCACCTTGGAGCCCAGCAGGTGGGCCTCAAAGCTGATAGACAGCCCCTCAGCGCGCCCGGTGAAGCGACGGAACTGATTGAGGGTGCGTTTGTCCGCCGGAATCTCCGGCGACAGGCCGTAGTCTTTGTTACGGATATGGTCGTAGAAGGCCTTGGGGCGTTCTTCGTCGATCAGCTCGGACAACTCTTCGAGGCCCATCGGTTCGCCGATTTTTGCCTGGCTGCTGGCATAGTCGACCAGGGTCTTGGTTTTTTCCCGGGCGGACTCTTCCGGCAGATCCTCGCTCTCTACGAAGTCGCTGAAGGCCTTGAGCAGGGTACGGGTTTCGCCCGGGCCGTCGACGCCTTCCTGGCAGCCGATAAAGTCGCGGAAGTATTCCGAAACTTTTTTGCCGTTTTTGCCTTTGATAAACGAAATGTACTGCTTGGACTGTTTGTTGTTCTGCCACTCGGAGATATTGATCCGCGCAGCCAGGTGCAACTGGCCAAGGTCCAGGTGGCGCGACGGGGTCACGTCCAGCTCCGAGGTCACCGCCACGCCTTCGCTGTGGTGCAGCAGGGCGATGGCCAGGTAGTCGGTCATGCCTTGCTGGTAATGGGCAAACAGCACATGACCGCCGGCCGAGAGGTTGGACTCTTCCATCAGCTTTTGCAGATGCTCGACGGCCACGCGGCTGAAGGCGGTGAAGTCTTTACCGCCATCGAGGTATTCCTTGAGCCAGCCGCTGAACGGGTGCGCACCGGACTCGGCATGGAAAAACCCCCAGGCTTTGCCTTGCTTGGCGTTATAGCTTTCGTTCAGGTCTGCGAGCATGTTCTCGATGGCTTGGGACTCGGCCAGTTCGGAGTCACGTGCATGGAGGACAGCGGGCGTACCGTCGGGTTTTTTGTCAATCAAATGGACGATGCAATGACGGATCGGCATGGGCTTCTCGGTGTGTAATGAGAGGGCAGGGTGCACACCCCGCAAAGGCGCCAAGTGTACCGCACCTGAGCCCCGGGTCGCAGTTTGGGGGGCTGGAGGGCGCCCTGGAGCGGTTTTTTACGGTTTTAAGGCGATAAAGCTGACCAAAAGCCCAGGTAGAGGCGGATATTTACCCGTCTCTGTGCTAGTTTTGCCCGGTCTTGCGCTCGGAAACGGCGCAAAGCGTGCATTCAGCATGTGTCAGGTCGAACCAAACCCCGTTTTAGCTATCTACATCCGCGATTCGTCGTGAAAGCTGGCGGGTGTGCCAGACCCTTGAGATCTGGCTCGATGGCTGACATTGCACTCTGCAAACCAAATGAATTTGATAGGGAAGGAACATCTCAATGGCTATTACTAAAGACCAACTGATCGCCGATATCGCTGAAGCTATCGACGCGCCGAAAACTACCGCGCGTAACGCTCTGGACCAACTGGCCCAGATCGTTGCTGATCAATTGGAAAATGGCGGCGAAATCACTCTGCCAGGTATTGGCAAACTGAAAGTGACTGAGCGTCCTGCCCGTACTGGCCGTAACCCTTCGACTGGCGCAGCCATCGAAATCGCAGCCAAAAAAGTTATCAAGCTCGTTGTGGCCAAAGGCCTGACTGACGCTGTTAACAAGTAAGACTGCTGTAAAAAAGCCGCGCTTCGGATCACTCCGAAGCGCGGCTTTTTTATGCCCGCTCTTCCTGTAGCAGCTGCCGTAGGAACGAGGCTGCGTTCGGCGGCGAAGCCGTCGTAGATTCAGCTGCCCCCGTTTTTCAGGAAAACCGGGGGGCAGGGTTCACGACGGCATCGCCACCGGACGCAGCCTCGCGCAGCTCGACAGCTGCTACGAGGTTTTGCGTATTTACAGGCTTACTTCCAGTTCTTCTCGCGCCACAGCTGTTGCTGCTCTTTGTCATGGAATGTCCAGGCGACAAAGCGGCTTTGCTTGTTGCCCTGTGACATGTCGACCACCTGGCTTTCGCGTACGCCGGCTTTTTTCAGTGCCGTCTGGATCGCCGGCAAGTTGGACGCCTTGGACACCAGCACGCTGAACCACAGCACCTGACGGCCCACTTGCACGCTTTCACGAATCAGTTGGGTCACAAAGCGCTGCTCGCCACCTTCGCACCACAATTCAGCAGCCTGACCGCCAAAGTTCAGTACCGGCAGTTTGCGCTTGGGATCAGCCTTGCCCAGTGCACGCCATTTACGTTCGCTGCCGCGCGTGGCTTCGTCGATAGACGCATGAAACGGCGGGTTGCACATGCTCAGGTCAAAACGCTCGGCGCTGTCCAGCACGTCCAGCAGGATCTTCTTCGGATCGGGTTGCAGGCGCAGGCTGATGGCTTTGTTCAAACCGTTGGACTGCACGATCGCCTTGGCCGCTTTAACGGCGGTAGGGTCAACTTCGGTGCCCAGGAACTGCCAGCGGTATTCGCTGTGACCAATCAGCGGGTACACGCAGTTTGCACCCATGCCGATGTCCAGCACGCGCACGCTCGGACCGCGCGGGATGACGCCATCGTTCATGGTGGCCAGCAGGTCGGCCAGAAAGTGCACGTAGTCAGCGCGACCCGGCACAGGCGGGCACAGGTAGTCAGCCGGAATGTCCCAGTGGGCGATACCATAGAACGCCTTGAGCAACGCGCGGTTGAATACACGCACGGCATCCGGGTTGGCGAAGTCGATGCTCTCTTTGCCATACGGGTTGATGATGACGAACTCGGCCAGCTCCGGGCACACCGAAATCAGCTGCGGGAAGTCATAGCGGCCCTGGTGGCGGTTGCGCGGGTGCAGGCTGGGCTTGACGCGCGGCTCGACCGGTTTGGCATCGCTGGCAGCCTTGGGCTTGTGGCGTGTGGCTTTGGAAGTGCGAGGGGTAGTCATGTTCAATTCATTCCACAAAAGCAATCGCGGGCAAGGCCGCTCCTGCAGAGTTAAAACCCTGCGGGAGCGGCCTTGCCCGCGATCAGGTGCGCAGCGTTTTTACAGGCTGGAAATCCGCGCGTGCTGGTCTGCCAGTTTGCTCAAGGCCTGTTCGGCTTCGGCCAACTTGGCACGTTCTTTCTCGATGACTTCGGCCGGAGCCTTGTCAACGAACGCGGCATTCGACAATTTGCCGCCTACTCGCGCCACTTCGCCGTTCAGGCGCTGGATTTCCTTGTCCAGACGCGCCAGCTCTGCATCTTTGTCGATCAGGCCGGCCATCGGCACCAGCACTTCCATCTCACCAACCAGAGCGGTGGCAGACAGAGGGGCTTCGGCACCGTCTTGCAGCACGGTGATCGATTCGAGTTTAGCCAGCTTTTTGAGCAAGGCATCGTTCTCGGTCAAACGGCGCTGGTCTTCGCTGCTGACGTTTTTCAGGTACAGCTGCAACGGCTTGCCCGGGCCAATGTTCATTTCGCCACGGATGTTGCGCGTGCCGAGCATCAGGCCCTTGAGCCATTCGATATCGTCTTCGGCGGCCTGGTCGATGCGCGCCTCGTTCGGTACCGGCCACGGCTGCAGCATGATGGTCTTGCCTTCAACGCCGGCCAGCGGCGCGATGCGCTGCCAGATTTCTTCGGTGATGAATGGCATGAACGGATGCGCCAGGCGCAGGGCCACTTCCAGTACACGCACCAGCGTACGGCGGGTGCCGCGCTGACGCTCTACCGGGGCGTTTTCGTCCCACAGCACAGGCTTGGACAGCTCCAGGTACCAGTCGCAGTACTGGTTCCAGATGAACTCGTACAGCGCTTGTGCCGCCAGGTCAAAACGGAACTGGTCGAGGTGACGGGTCACTTCGGCTTCGGTGCGTTGCAACTGCGAGATGATCCAGCGGTCAGCCAGGGACAGTTCGTAGGCTTCGCCGTTCTGGCCGCAGTCCTCACCCTTGTCCAGCACATAGCGTGCGGCGTTCCAGATCTTGTTGCAGAAGTTGCGATAGCCTTCGACGCGGCCCATGTCGAACTTGATGTCACGACCGGTGGACGCCAGCGAGCAGAACGTGAAGCGCAGGGCGTCGGTGCCGTAGCTGGCGATGCCGTCGGCGAATTCGTCGCGGGTCTGCTTCTCGATCTTCTTCAGCAGTTTTGGCTGCATCAGGCCGGTGGTGCGTTTGGCCACCAGGTCTTCGAGTTCGATGCCGTCGATGATGTCCAGCGGGTCCAGGACGTTGCCCTTGGACTTGGACATCTTCTGGCCCTGACCGTCACGTACCAGGCCGTGTACATACACGGTCTTGAACGGAACTTGCGGGGTGCCGTCTTCGTTTTTCACCAGGTGCATGGTGAGCATGATCATCCGGGCAACCCAGAAGAAAATGATGTCGAAACCGGTAACCAGCACGTCAGTGGAGTGGAAGGTTTTCAGTGCTTCGGTTTTTTCCGGCCAGCCCAGGGTGGAGAACGTCCACAGGCCCGAACTGAACCAGGTGTCGAGCACGTCGTTGTCCTGTTGCAGCGCAACGTCCGGGCCCAGGTTGTGCTTGGCGCGGACTTCGGCTTCGTCGCGGCCTACATAGACCTTGCCCGACTCGTCGTACCAGGCCGGAATGCGGTGGCCCCACCACAGTTGACGGCTGATGCACCAGTCCTGGATGTCGCGCATCCACGAGAAGTACATGTTTTCGTACTGTTTAGGCACGAACGCGATGCGGCCGTCTTCAACCGCAGCAATGGCAGGTTCTGCCAGGGGCTTGGTTGATACATACCACTGGTCGGTCAGCCACGGCTCGATCACGGTGCCGGAGCGGTCGCCTTTCGGCACTTTCAGGGCGTGATCGTCAACGCTGACCAGCAGGCCGGCGGCTTCGAAATCAGCAACGATTTGCTTGCGCGCCTCGAAGCGGTCCAGGCCTGCGTACTTGGCTGGCAGGGTACCGTCGATGGACTCGTTCAACGTGCCGTCGAGGTTGAACACCTGGGCTGCAGGCAGCACCGCGGCGTTTTTGTCGAAGATGTTGAGCAGCGGCAGGTTGTGGCGCTTGCCGACTTCGTAGTCGTTGAAATCGTGGGCCGGGGTGATTTTCACGCAGCCGGTGCCGAATTCAGGGTCGCAGTAGTCGTCCGCGATGATCGGGATGCGGCGGCCCACCAGTGGCAGCTCGACGAACTTGCCGATCAGGGCCTTGTAGCGCTCGTCTTGCGGGTTAACGGCTACGGCGGCATCGCCCAGCATGGTTTCCGGACGAGTGGTGGCAACCACCAGGTAGTCCAGGCCTTCGGCGGTTTTGGCGCCGTCTGCCAGCGGGTAGCGCAGGTTCCACAGGAAGCCTTTCTCGTCGTGGTTTTCCACTTCAAGGTCGGAAATTGCGGTGTGCAGCTTGGTGTCCCAGTTGACCAGACGCTTGCCGCGATAGATCAGGCCGTCTTCGTGCAGGCGCACGAATGCTTCTTTCACGGCTTCGGACAGGCCGTCGTCCATGGTGAAACGCTCGCGGCTCCAGTCTACGGACGAGCCAAGGCGACGGATCTGACGGCTGATATTGCCACCGGATTGGTCTTTCCATTCCCAGATTTTATCGAGGAATTTTTCGCGACCCAGGTCGTGGCGGTTCAGACCCTGTGCTTCGATCTGACGCTCGACCAGCATCTGGGTGGCGATACCGGCGTGGTCGGTGCCCGGCTGCCACAGGGTGTTGCGACCCTGCATGCGGCGGAAACGGATCAGGGCGTCCATGATCGCGTTGTTGAAACCGTGACCCATGTGCAGGCTGCCGGTGACGTTCGGCGGCGGAATCATGATGGTGTACGGGTCGCCCGCGCCTTGCGGGGCAAAATAATTCTCTTCTTCCCAGGTTTTGTACCAGGAAGTTTCAATGGCGTGCGGCTGGTAGGTCTTATCCATGCGCGGCGGGACCCTATTGGCATTAATTCAGGAAAGCCGACAAGTATAGCGGGGTGGGACTGCGCGGGGAACCTATTGCTGTTGTGGGAGCGGGCTTGCTCGCGATACGGGCAACGCGGTGCATCTGGTTCATCAAGGCGCTGCAATCGCGAGCAAGCCCGCTCCCGCAGGGTCAGCTTTGATGCTGTGCGAGCAGGCGCTCCATATGGGCATCGAGGCGGCGCTTGATCTCGGTTTCAATATGCGGGGCGAAGTCGTTGATCACGTCCTGCATGATGGCCTGGGCCGCGGTGCGCAGCTCTCTGTCCAGATGTACCAGCAGGGCGTCGGGGGTTTTTTCTGCCACGGGGGCGGGGGCGATGCCGACCAGCGGTATTTGCGCAGGCTCGGGTTCTTCGCTGATGACTTCGGACAATAGCGGTATCTGCGTGTCTTCGCCGCCCACCATCTCCGTCAGCAGCGGCGGTTGCAGGCCCTCATCGCCAAGCAGCTTGCGAATGGACTCAAGGTCATCAAGCAGGTGTGCAGCTTTTTGCGGCGAATTGGAAGTGTCCATCGTGGGCTCAGAGTCGTTGCAGCTTGTGGTCTTGCAGAGGATAGCCCTGTTCGCGGTAGAAGCGGAAACTCTCCCGTGCGGCCAGCCGCACGGCAGGGTCTTCGACCACGACTTCGGCCACACGGGCGAAGCGTTTGAAAAATTCGGGGACCTTGAGGTCCAGGTTGATCAGCAAGTCCTGATGGCTTGCGGGTGCATCGGTACAGCCCATGACGACGACGCCATCGGGTTGGTCTTCAGTGTTGCTGTGGGGCACGAAACTTTCGCCCTTGAAGCGCCACAGGCGTTCATCCAGGTCCTGGCGCTGGGCGTTGTCAGTGCAGTGCAAGTACACGCGATGGCCCAGGCGCCAGGCCTTTTCGGTGAGCTTGCAGGCAAAATCCAGCCGCGCAGACGGGTCGGCGCTGGGCAGGATATAAAAGTCGATCTTGGTGAGCTCTGTGTCGGGTGCTGGGGTCATTGCGGTTCCTGAATCGGGACTGCGCCGCCGTCAGGCGGCGCAGCCTTCGACTGTCAGTTTCAAGCGTTGGCGCGATCGAGCAGGTACTGGGTCAGCAGGGGCACTGGGCGGCCGCTGGCGCCCTTGTCCTTGCCGCCGCTGACCCATGCGGTGCCGGCGATGTCCAGGTGTGCCCAGTGGTAGGCCTTGGCGAAACGCGACAGGAAGCAGCCAGCAGTGATGGCGCCGCCTTTAGGCCCGCCAATGTTGGCCATGTCGGCGAACGGGCTGTCCAGTTGCTCCTGGTATTCGTCGAACAATGGCAACTGCCAGGCGCGGTCGTCGGCTTGCTTGCCGGCTTCCAGCAGTTGGCCGATCAGCTCGTCGTTGTTGCCCATCAGGCCCGAGGTGTGGGCGCCCAGGGCAACCATGCAGGCGCCGGTCAGGGTGGCGATGTCGATCACGGCCTGGGGCTTGAAGCGCTCGGCGTAGGTCAGGGCATCGCACAGCACCAGGCGGCCTTCGGCGTCGGTGTTGAGGATTTCGACCGTCTGGCCGCTCATGGTCGTCACGATGTCGCCCGGACGCGCCGCGCCGCCGCTTGGCATGTTTTCGGCGCAGGCCAGGATGCATACCAGGTTGATCGGCAGTTTCAGTTCGAGTACGGCGCGCAGGGTGCCGAACACACTGGCCGCACCGCCCATGTCGTACTTCATTTCATCCATGCCCGCGCCCGGCTTGAGGCTGATGCCGCCGGTGTCGAAGGTGATGCCCTTGCCGACCAGCACGAACGGTTTTTCGGATTTCTTGCCGCCGGCGTAGTTCATCACGATCAGGCGTGGCGGCTGGTCGCTGCCCTGGCCCACGGCGTAGAACGCGCCCATGCCCAGGTCCTTGATTTTCTTCTCGTCAAGAATCTCGACCTTCAGGCCCTTGAATTCCTTGCCCAGGTCCTTGGCCTGCTCAGCCAGGAAGACCGGGTGGCAGATGTTCGGCGGCAGGTTGCCCAGGTCACGGGTGAACGCCATGCCCGCGGCGATGGCCTGGGCGTGGGTCACGGCGCGCTGCACTTCAGCCTGGGCGGCCTTGATGGTCAGCAGGGTGATTTTTTTCAGGGCGCGGGGTTCGGCCTTCTGGCTTTTGAAGCGGTCGAAGGTGTATTCGCCGTCTACCAGGGTTTCGGCCAGCAGGCGGGTCTTGCTGTAGCTGTCGCGACCCTTGACCACCAGTTCGTCCAGTGCCAGCACGGCATCGCTGCCGCCCAGGCCCTTGAGCACGCTCAGGGCGGCGCTGATGATTTTACGGAACGGGCGGTCGCCCAGTTCTTCGTCCTTGCCGGTGCCCAGCAGCAGCACGCGTTCGGCCTTGAGGTTGGGCAGGCTGTGCAGCAGCAGGCTCTGGCCGGTCTTGCCGGCCAGGTCGCCGCGCTTGAGTACAGCGCTGATGGCGCCGCCGGTCAGCTCGTCGATGGCTTTGGCGCTGGCGCCCAACTTGCGGCCTTCGCCGATGGCGACCACCAGGGTGGCGGTTTTCAACGTTTCCGGGCTAACGCTTTTTACAACCAGTTCCATGTCGGGGTCCCTGAATCAAATGGTCAACATGCGCACAAACAGTACTGTTCGTTTGCCAGATAGAAGAAGCGCTTCACCTGTGTTCAAGGCGGGCGTCAAGGCGGGCAGTTTGAACCCCGTCGCAGGAGCCTGACAACCCCGCTATAACTACAACTTGGCACTTTCGAGACTGCGCAGTGACAGGGGCGGCCATTCACAGGATAATGCGCCATCTTTTTAGACGGCCCGTCTCATCTATGATGGGGTATTGGCCGACTCGTTATGCTGCTTGTTTGGCCGCCTTAGCCTGACGACCCTGGAGTGTCTGGTTTGATCGTCTTCCGTTATCTGTCCCGCGAAGTCCTGCTTACATTGAGCGCTGTCAGCGCTGTGCTGCTGGTCATCATCATGAGCGGTCGTTTCATCAAATACCTGGCCCAGGCCGCCTCTGGCGCCCTGGATCCAGGCTCCTTGTTCCTGATCATGGGCTTTCGCCTGCCGGGCTTCATGCAGCTGATCCTGCCGCTGGGGCTGTTTCTGGGCATTTTGCTGTCCTACGGGCGCCTGTACCTTGAAAGCGAGATGACCGTGCTGTCGGCCACCGGCATGAGTCGCCAGCGCCTGCTTGCCATTACTATGGCGCCGGCTGCGCTGGTGGCGCTGATCGTGGCGTGGCTCAGCCTGAGCCTGGCTCCGCAGGGCAACAATGAGTTTCAGCTGCTGCTCAACAAGCAGGATGCCCTGACCGAGTTCGATACCCTGGAGGCCGGGCGCTTCCAGTCGTTGAGCGACGGTACGCGGGTGACCTACACCGAGGAGCTGAGCAATGACCGCTCGCTCTTGTCCGGCGTGTTCATCACCCAGAAAAAGCTCGGTGAGGAAGCCAAGGACCGCAGCATTTCCGTGCTGCTGGCCGAGAAGGGCCGCCAGGAAGTGCGTCCTGACGGCAGCCGCTGGCTGGTGCTGGACAATGGCTATCGTTATGACGGCAACCCGGGGCAGGCCGACTATCGGGCCATCAAGTACGACACCTATGGCGTGTTGCTGCCCAAGCCCGAAGTCAGCAATGAAGTGACAGACCGCGATGCGATCCCGACCGTGGACCTGCTAGGCAGCTCGGACCCTCGTGTGGTCGCCGAGTTGCATTGGCGCATTGCCTTCCCTGTGCTGGTGTTTATCGTGACCTTGATCGCGGTGCCGTTGTCGCGAGTCAACCCGCGTCAGGGGCGCTTCCTCAAGTTGTTGCCGGCCATTCTGCTTTATATGAGCTACCTGAGCATGCTGACCTGGGGCAAGGGGCTTCTTCAGGATGGCAAGATCCCGCTGGGGCTGGGCCTGTGGTGGGTGCATGGGTTGTTCCTGGTCATTGGCCTGGGGCTGATGTACTGGGAGCCGCTGCGCTTGAAGCTGGCTAGTCGCCGTAGTGCCGAGGAGATGGCCCGTGGTTAAGCTCGACCGCTACATTGGTAGCAGTGTGTTGTTGGCGATTCTGGCTGTGCTGGGGATCATTCTCGGCCTGGCCCTGCTGTTTGCCGTGATCGAGGAGATGCGCAGCCTCAGCAGCAGCTACACAGTTCTGGATGTGTTCAGTTTTGTCATGCTGACCGCGCCGCGGCGCATGTATGAAATGTTGCCGATGGCGGCCTTGATTGGTTGTCTTATCGGTTTGGGCGGTCTGGCCAGCAACAGCGAGCTGACCATCATGCGTGCCGCCGGTGTGTCCCTGGGGCGTATCGTCTGGGCCGTGATGAAGCCGATGCTGGTGCTGATGGTGGTGGGGGTGCTGATTGGCGAGTATGTGGTGCCTGCCACTGAAAGCATGGCCCAGGCCAATCGTGCGCTGGCGCAGGGCAGTGGTGATTCGCAAAGCTCCAAGCATGGCTTGTGGCATCGCCAGGGCGACGAGTTCATTCATATCAACGCGGTTCAGCCCGACGGGCTGCTCTATGGCGTCACCCGTTATCGCTTCGACAAAGATCACCAGATGCAGTCGGCAAGCTTTGCCAAAAAGGCCCAGTACGACCAGGGCAACTGGCAGTTGAGCGATGTGAGCACCACCCTTTTTCACGGCGACAGCACCGAAGTGGTCAAGGCGCCTGAAGAAAAATGGGACGTGTCGTTGAGCCCGCAGTTGCTCAATACCGTGGTCATGGCCCCCGAGTCGCTGTCGATTGCCGGGTTGTGGAGCTATATCCACTACCTCAAGGACCAGGGCCTGAACAACGGCCGTTACTGGCTGGCTTTTTGGGTCAAGGTGTTGCAGCCACTGGTCACCGCTGCGCTGGTGTTGATGGCCATATCTTTCATCTTCGGCCCGTTGCGCTCTGTTACGCTGGGTCAGCGGGTGTTTACCGGGGTTCTGGTGGGGTTTACCTTCAAAATCGCCCAGGACCTGCTGGGGCCATTGAGCCTGGTGTTCGGCTTCTCGCCGTTGTTTGCGGTGCTGCTGCCGGCTTCAATCTGTGCCGTGGCCGGCATCTGGTTGTTGCGCCGGGCGGGTTGAGTAGCGGTCATTGAGTCAATCAAGAGCCTCTATCTCGCGATAGGGGCTTTTTTGTAGGTGCCCATTGGCCTGTGAACGTGACGCTTGGCGCGATGTTCAGGTACAATTCCCGGCTATTTTTCGGCGGGCAGTCTGCCTGCGACTTTTTTGAGTGTTGACCCGTGAGTGATCTGAGTCATATCCGCAATTTCTCCATCATCGCCCACATTGACCATGGCAAGTCGACGCTGGCCGATCGTTTTATCCAGATGTGCGGTGGCCTGACTGCCCGCGAAATGGAAGCCCAGGTACTGGACTCCATGGACCTCGAGCGTGAGCGCGGGATCACCATCAAGGCCCACAGCGTCACCTTGTATTACACGGCCAAAGACGGCAAAACCTACCAGTTGAACTTCATTGACACCCCGGGCCACGTTGACTTCACCTACGAAGTCAGTCGCTCCCTGGCGGCCTGTGAAGGTGCCTTGCTGGTGGTCGATGCGGGGCAGGGCGTAGAAGCCCAGTCCGTAGCCAACTGCTACACCGCGATCGAGCAGGGCCTGGAAGTGATGCCGGTTCTGAACAAGATCGACCTGCCACAGGCCGATCCTGATCGTGTTAAAGAAGAGATCGAAAAAATCATTGGCATCGACGCCACTGATGCCGTGACCTGCAGCGCCAAGACCGGCCTGGGCGTGGACGAGGTGCTTGAGCGCCTGGTACACACCATTCCTGCGCCGACCGGCAATATCGAAGACCCGCTGCAAGCGTTGATCATCGACTCCTGGTTCGACAACTACCTGGGCGTTGTGTCCCTGGTTCGCGTGCGCCACGGCCGCGTGAAAAAGGGCGACAAGATTCTGGTCAAGTCCACCGGCAAGATCCACCTGGTGGACAGCGTCGGTGTATTCAACCCGAAACACACCGCCACTGCCGACCTGAAAGCCGGTGAAGTAGGTTTCATCATCGCCGGTATCAAGGACATTCACGGTGCGCCAGTGGGCGATACCCTGACCTTGAGCTCGACGCCGGATGTTGATGTACTGCCCGGTTTCAAGCGTATTCAGCCTCAGGTGTATGCGGGCCTGTTCCCGGTCAGCTCCGATGACTTTGAAGACTTCCGTGACGCGCTGCAAAAGCTGACGCTGAACGATTCTTCGCTGCAATACACGCCAGAAAGCTCTGACGCACTGGGCTTCGGCTTCCGTTGCGGCTTCCTCGGCATGCTGCACATGGAGATCATTCAGGAGCGCCTGGAGCGCGAGTACAACCTGGACCTGATCACCACTGCGCCAACCGTAATTTTTGAGTTGCTGCTCAAGACCGGTGAAACGATTTACGTCGACAACCCGTCCAAGCTGCCTGATCTTTCCATGATTGAAGACATGCGCGAGCCAATCGTGCGTGCCAACATTCTTGTGCCTCAGGAGCACCTGGGTAACGTCATTACCCTGTGCATTGAAAAACGTGGCGTGCAGCACGACATGTTGTTCCTGGGTAGCCAGGTGCAAGTGACCTACGATTTGCCGATGAACGAAGTGGTCCTGGACTTCTTCGACCGTCTCAAATCCACCAGTCGCGGCTATGCTTCGCTTGATTACCACTTCGATCGCTACCAGTCGGCTAATCTGGTCAAGCTCGATGTGTTGATCAACGGTGACAAGGTAGATGCGCTGGCCCTGATCGTGCACAAGGAAAACGCGCACTACAAAGGTCGCCAGTTGACCGAGAAGATGAAAGAACTGATTCCGCGCCAGATGTTCGACGTCGCGATCCAGGCCGCCATTGGCGGGCAGATCATTGCACGGACCTCCGTCAAGGCTCTCAGAAAGAACGTACTGGCCAAATGCTACGGTGGTGACGTTAGCCGTAAGCGCAAGCTGTTGGAAAAGCAGAAAGCCGGTAAAAAACGCATGAAGCAAGTGGGCAACGTGGAAATTCCACAAGAAGCCTTCCTTGCAGTGCTCCGTTTGGATAGCTAGGTCCTATGTCACTAAATTTCCCGCTGTTGCTGGTCATTGCTGTTGCCGTGTGCGGTTTGCTGGCGCTGCTCGATGTGGTCTTCCTGGCTCCGCGCCGGCGCAAGGCCATTGCCAACTATCAAGCCAGCGTTACGCCGGTTGATATGCAGGTCGTCGAAAAGCTCAACAAGGAACCGCTGCTGGTTGAATACGGCAAGTCGTTCTTTCCGGTGTTGTTTATCGTGCTGGTGTTGCGTTCGTTTCTGGTTGAGCCTTTCCAGATTCCGTCCGGCTCGATGAAACCGACCCTGGATGTGGGCGACTTCATTTTGGTGAACAAATTTTCGTACGGGATCCGTTTGCCGGTTCTGGACACGAAAATCATCGAAGTGGGTGATCCGAAGCGGGGCGATGTGATGGTGTTTCGCTATCCAAGCGATCCGACAGTCAACTACATCAAGCGTGTAGTTGGCCTGCCGGGCGACAAGATCCGCTACACCAGTGACAAGCATCTGTATGTCAACGACCAGCTGGTTGCCGAGCAACTGGTCAAGGCCGAGCCTGGAACCCTGGGCAGTGCCGAGTTGTACAAAGAGAAGCTGGGCGAAGTCGAGCACATGATCCGCAAGGAAATGAGCCGCTATCGTGCGCCGCCTGACAAGGAGTGGACGGTTCCGGCCGGGCATTACTTCATGATGGGCGACAACCGCGACAATTCGAACGACAGCCGTTACTGGGATGATCCGAACATTCCCAAAGACGAGCTGGGCATGGTTCCCGACAAGAACATTGTCGGCAAGGCCTTCGCTGTTTGGATGAGCTGGCCGGAACCCAAGGCGAGCAACCTGCCGAACTTCTCGCGGGTTGGTCTGATCAAGTAGCCAAAACGGCGCTGTTTATAACAGCGCCGATTGCTTTTCAGGTGTGCGAAACAAGTCGCGCGCCTGAGTATTCAGGATGTGGATTTGAACAAAGCGTTAAGTGTGACGGCGGCGAACAGCCTGTTCCCTGTCCATTTGCTATGCGATAAACGAGCATCACTGATCCCTAATATCGGTCCGGTGGTGACATTCGGCCACGAACTCAGCGTGGGTAAATCGTGAGTTTTTCTTTAGAACGTTTAGAGCGTCAGCTCGGCTACACCTTCAAAGACCAGGAACTGATGGTTCTGGCCCTGACACACCGCAGTTTCGCGGGGCGCAATAACGAGCGCCTTGAGTTCCTGGGTGATGCCATTCTCAATTTTGTTGCCGGCGAAGCCTTGTTTGACCGCTTCCCGTTGGCCCGTGAAGGCCAGTTGTCACGCTTGCGTGCCCGCCTGGTCAAAGGCGAAACCCTGGCAGTACTGGCGCGAGGCTTTGAGCTGGGCGAGTACTTGCGTCTGGGGTCGGGCGAGCTGAAAAGCGGTGGTTTTCGCCGCGAATCGATCCTGGCAGACGCCCTTGAAGCGCTGATCGGCGCCATTTACCTGGACGCCGGCATGGAAGTCGCCCGCGACCGCGTACTGGCCTGGCTGGCCAGCGAGTTCGAGACGCTGACCCTGGTCGATACCAACAAAGATCCAAAGACCCGCCTGCAGGAGTTCCTGCAGTCGCGTGCCTGCGACCTGCCACGTTACGAAGTGGTGGATATCCAGGGCGAACCGCATTGCCGCACCTTCTTTGTCGAGTGCGAGATTGCCTTATTGAATGAAAAAAGCCGGGGACAGGGCGTGAGCCGTCGCATTGCCGAACAGGTAGCGGCCGCCGCAGCACTGATTGCCCTTGGCGTGGAGAATGGCCATGACTGATACAACCGCAACTCGCTGTGGCTACGTTGCCATTGTTGGTCGTCCAAACGTGGGTAAATCCACGCTGCTGAACCATATCCTGGGTCAAAAGCTGGCGATCACCTCGCGCAAGCCCCAGACCACCCGCCACAACATGCTGGGCATCAAGACCGAAGGCAATGTGCAAGCGGTCTACGTCGATACCCCGGGCATGCACAAGGGCGGCGAAAAGGCCCTGAACCGCTACATGAACAAAACCGCTTCGGCGGCGTTGAAAGACGTCGACGTGGTGATCTTCGTTGTTGACCGCACCAAGTGGACCGACGAAGACCAGATGGTGCTGGAGCGCGTGCAGTACGTAACCGGCCCGCTGATCGTGGCGTTGAACAAGACCGATCGCATCGAAGACAAGGCCGAGCTGATGCCGCACCTGAGCTGGCTTCAGGAGCAACTGCCGAACGCCCAGATCATCCCGATCTCGGCTCAGCATGGGCACAACCTTGAAGCGCTGGAGCGCGTGATCGCCGATCACCTGCCGGAAAACGAGCACTTCTTCCCGGAAGACCAGATCACCGACCGCAGCAGCCGCTTCCTGGCCGCCGAACTGGTTCGCGAAAAGATCATGCGCCAGATGGGTGCAGAGCTGCCGTACCAGATTACCGTCGAGATCGAAGAGTTCAAGCAGCAGGGCAAGACCCTGCATATCCACGCTTTGATCCTGGTTGAACGTGACGGTCAGAAAAAAATCATCATTGGCGACAAGGGCGAGCGTATCAAGCGCATCGGCACCGAAGCGCGCAAGGATATGGAGCTGCTGTTCGACTCCAAGATCATGCTTAACCTGTGGGTTAAAGTGAAAGGCGGCTGGTCCGACGACGAGCGCGCCCTGCGTTCGCTGGGTTACGGCGACCTGTAAACATCGTAGTACCCCTGTGGGAGCGGGCTTGCTCGCGATAGCATCAACTCGGTCTGTCTGAAGTTCCGGGTTGCCTGCATCGCGAGCAAGCCCGCTCCCACATTAGCCTTTGGTACACCAGACTCATGTCCAGCAAGCCTCCCGTCGCGCAACTCGCCTACGTCCTGCACAGTCGCCCCTACCGTGAAACCAGCGCGCTGGTGGACTTCATCACGCCTCAAGGGCGCCTGCGGGCGGTGTTGCGCAGTGCGCGGGGCAAGGCGGGTACCTTGGCACGGCCTTTCGTACCGCTGGAAATCGAATTTCGCGGGCGCGGCGAGCTGAAAAACGTCGGACGCATGGAGAGCGCCGGGATTGCCACCTGGCTCAATGGCGAAGCGCTATTTAGCGGTCTCTATCTCAATGAGTTGCTGATTCGGCTACTGCCTGCCGAAGACCCCCATCCTGCAGTGTTTGACCACTATGCCGCGACACTGGTGGCGCTGGCTGAAGGGCGTCCGCTGGAGCCGTTGCTGCGCGCATTCGAGTGGCGCTTGCTGGACGACCTGGGTTATGGCTTTTCACTAACGCAGGATATTCACGGCGAACCGGTAGCGGCTGATGGCATGTATCGCCTGCAAGTGGATGCCGGTCTTGAGCGTATTTACCTGGTGCAGCCGGGGCTGTTTCATGGCGCCGAGCTGCACGGCATGGCCGAGGCTGACTGGACCGTTGCGGGCGCCTTATCGGCAGCCAAGCGCCTGATGCGTCAGGCATTGGCCGTTCATTTGGCTGGCAAGCCGCTGGCCAGCCGTGAGTTGTTTCGCAAGCCCTGAATAGACCGGTATGCTGTGCGCCGAATCGTCAACTCTTCAGGAGAGCCCCCGTGACCCAAAGCAATCGCATTCTTCTCGGCGTGAACATCGACCACGTAGCCACACTGCGTCAGGCGCGCGGCACGCGCTACCCTGATCCGGTCAAGGCGGCGCTGGATGCAGAAGAGGCGGGCGCCGACGGCATTACCGTGCACCTGCGCGAAGACCGCCGGCATATCCAGGAGCGTGATGTGTTGCTGCTCAAGGACGTGCTGCAAACGCGCATGAACTTCGAAATGGGCGTTACCGAAGAGATGATGGTGTTTGCCGAGCGTATTCGCCCGGCGCATATCTGCCTGGTGCCTGAAACCCGTCAGGAACTGACTACCGAAGGCGGCCTGGACGTTGCCGGGCAAGAAGCGCGGATCAAGGCGGCGGTCGAGCGGCTGAGCAGGATTGGCTGTGAAGTGTCGCTGTTTATCGATGCTGATGAGCGTCAGATCGAAGCTTCAAAACGCGTTGGCGCCCCGGCGATCGAGCTGCACACGGGCCGTTATGCCGATGCGCAGACTCCGACCGAAGTCGCCGAAGAACTGCAGCGTGTCGCCGATGGCGTAGCGTTTGGCCTGGCGCAAGGGCTAATCGTCAATGCCGGCCACGGTTTGCATTACCACAACGTGGAAGCGGTTGCGGCCATCAAGGGGATTAACGAGTTGAACATTGGCCATGCGCTGGTGGCGCATGCGTTGTTCGTGGGCTTCAAGTCGGCTGTGGCCGAGATGAAAGCGCTGATCGTGGCGGCCGCGAAAGACTAAAACCTGAGGGCCGGATCCTGGAACCTTGTGGGAGCGGGCTTGCTCGCGATGCGGGCGGCAGGTTTTACCTGTAAGACCATGCTGGGGCAATCGCGAGCAAGCCCGCTCCCACAACAGGCTCGCTCCCTCAGCTAAAGCTGTGGCTCTTCCTTGGGCTTGGTCTTGTCGATGCCGGGGATGTGCAGTTTGCTGTCCGCCGCCTGGTCGCCTTCAAGCTGCGGCTGTGTAGCCCAGGTCAGGATGTCGTAGTAACGACGGATGTTGGCCACAAAGTGCACCGGCTCGCCGCCGCGGGCGTAGCCATAGCGGGTTTTGCTGTACCACTGCTTCTGCGCAAGGCGAGGCAGCATTTTCTTGACGTCCAGCCACTTGTTCGGGTTCAGGCCTTCCTTCTTGGCCAGCTTGCGCGCGTCTTCAAGGTGACCGCCACCCACGTTGTAGGCCGCCAGTGCAAACCAGGTGCGATCCGGCTCTTGAATATCATCGTCCAGTTCGCTCTTGATCAGCGCCAGGTACTTGGCACCGCCCATGATGCTTTGTCTGGCATCCAGGCGGTTGGACACGCCCATCGCCTGTGCTGTGTTTTGGGTCAGCATCATCAGGCCGCGAACGCCGGTTTTTGACGTTACGGCAGGTTGCCACAGGGATTCTTGATAACCCATTGCCGCCAGCAGGCGCCAGTCGATCTGCTCTTTCTTGGCTGCTTCCTTGAAGAACTTTTCGTACTTGGGCAAGCGTTGCTGCAGGTGCTGGGCGAAGGTGTAGGCGCCGACGTAGCCAAGCACGTCCACATGCCCGTAGTAACGGTCCTTGAGACGTTGCAGGGTGCCGTTTTTTTCCACCTTGTCCAGGTAGGCGTTGATCTCGTTGAGCAGGCTGTTGTCTTCACCTGCAGCCACCGCCCAGCGCTGGCTGCGCGCATCGCCCAGGTCAAAGGCCACGCGCACGTTGGGGAAGTACACCTGGTTCATCGCCACTTCGTTGGAGTCGACCAGAGTGAGGTCAATCTGGCCTTCATCGACCATGCGCAGCAAGTCGACCACTTCAACGGCGTCGGATTCGTCGTACTCGATCCCGGGATACTGCTTTTTCAGCTCGGCCAGTTGCTCGGCATGGGAGCTGCCCTTGAGCACGGTGATGCGCTTGCCCACCAGGTCAGCGGCAGAGGTCGGCCGCGACTGGCCGTTGCGGTAGATGATCTGCGGTGTGACTTCGAGGTAGGGGTGGGAAAACCGGGCTTGTTGCAGGCGCTTCTCGCTGCTGACCAGGCCGGCAGCAGCCAGAACCGGGCCGTCAGGCTGGCCCAGCTGGTTGAACATGTCGTCCAGGTTGTCGGCGGTTTCGATCTTGAGCTCGACCCCAAGGTCGTCGGCAAAGCGTTTGACCAGCTCGTATTCGAAGCCGGTTTCACCGTTGCGATCCTCAAAATAGGTCGCGGGGCTGTTACGGGTAATCACCCGCAGTACCCCGTCCTCCTTTACACGCTCCAGGGTGCTGGGTTTTTCAACGCAGGCACTGAGCATCAGGAAGAGTCCGGTTGCGAGCAGCCATTTGGCGCAGCGCGGGCGGATATCAGTTAGAGAAAACATCCGCGCAGTATACGCAAAGCAGCGCGGGTGCCATATCTCGACAATTTTCAGTCATTCTGATATTGACCGCGAAAATCGCTGAAACCCTTGTGGAATGGGGGGTGGATGACTCTTTAAAGATCATAAACAACCATGCGCCAAGCGGCTGATAGCCATAAAGAATAAGGCTTTGGTCGATTAGTCGCGTTTGGTATGCGTCTGGTGTGCCGTTTCGGGTGCCGTTGGCGATGGTTTACGCTAGAATGCCGGGCCTCAAAGCATACCCCTCCCGAGGCTGTCCCGAAGATGTTGATCCTGCGCGGCGCTCCTGCCCTTTCTGCCTTTCGCCACAGCAAACTCCTTGCACAACTGAGCCTCAAGGTTCCGTCTGTCACGGGTTTGTATGCTGAATTCGCCCACTTTGCCGATACGACCGGCGAGCTGACCAGCGATGAACAGCAGGTACTGGCTCGTCTCCTGAAGTACGGCCCAAGCGTGCCGGTCCAAGAGCCGAGTGGCCGACTGTTCCTGGTGTTGCCGCGGTTTGGCACCATTTCTCCCTGGTCGAGCAAGGCCAGCGATATTGCCCGTAACTGTGGCCTGGCGAAAATCCAGCGCCTGGAACGTGGCATTGCATTCTATGTAGCTGGCCAGTTCAGCGACGCAGATGCCGAGCTGATCGCTGCTGCATTGCATGACCGCATGACGCAAATCGTGCTGGGTACCCTGGAGCAGGCTGCCGGCTTGTTCAGCCACGCCGAACCAAAGCCGCTGACAGCCATTGACGTACTGGGTGGCGGTCGCGCCGCGCTGGAAAAAGCCAACGTCGAGCTGGGCCTGGCCCTGGCCGAAGACGAAATCGACTATCTGGTCAATGCTTTCAACGGTCTGGGTCGCAACCCGCACGACATCGAACTGATGATGTTTGCCCAGGCCAACTCCGAGCATTGCCGCCACAAGATCTTCAACGCCAGCTGGGACATTGACGGCCAAAGCCAGGACAAGAGCCTGTTTGGCATGATCAAGAACACCTACGTGATGCACAGCGAAGGCGTTCTGTCTGCTTATAAGGACAACGCCTCGGTCATCGTCGGCAGTGTTGCCGGGCGTTTCTTCCCGGACCCTGAAACCCGCCAGTACGGTGCGGTGCAGGAGCCGGTGCACATCCTGATGAAGGTTGAAACCCACAACCACCCGACCGCCATTGCCCCGTTCCCGGGTGCGGCGACCGGCTCCGGTGGCGAGATCCGTGACGAAGGTGCAACCGGGCGTGGTGCCAAGCCAAAGGCCGGCCTGACCGGTTTCACCGTGTCCAACCTGCAGATCCCGGGTTTTGAACAGCCGTGGGAAGTGCCATACGGCAAGCCTGAGCGCATTGTGACCGCGCTGGACATCATGATCGAAGGCCCGTTGGGTGGTGCTGCATTCAACAACGAATTCGGCCGTCCGGCCCTGACCGGTTACTTCCGTACATTCGAGCAGTCCATCACCACCCCCCGTGGCGAAGAAGTGCGTGGTTACCACAAGCCGATCATGTTGGCCGGCGGCATGGGCAACATCCGCGCCGAACACGTACAGAAAGCCGAAATCACCGTAGGCTCCAAGCTTATCGTGCTGGGCGGCCCGGCCATGCTGATCGGCCTGGGTGGCGGTGCTGCCTCCTCGATGGCCACCGGCGCAAGCTCGGCTGACCTGGACTTCGCTTCGGTACAGCGCGAAAACCCGGAAATGGAACGCCGTTGCCAGGAAGTGATCGACCGTTGCTGGCAGCTGGGTGACAAGAACCCGATCAGCTTTATCCACGACGTGGGTGCCGGTGGTCTGTCCAACGCCTTCCCTGAGTTGGTGAACGACGGTGACCGCGGTGGCCGTTTCGAACTGCGCAACATTCCAAACGACGAGCCGGGCATGGCCCCGCACGAAATCTGGAGCAACGAATCCCAGGAACGTTATGTGCTGGCCGTGGGCGTCGAAGATTTCGAGCGCTTCCAGGCGATCTGCGAGCGGGAGCGTTGCCCGTTTGCCGTTGTCGGTGAAGCCACTGCCGAACCGCAGTTGACCGTGACCGACAGCCACTTCGGCAACAGCCCGGTGGACATGCCACTGGAAGTGTTGCTGGGCAAGGCCCCGCGCATGCACCGTTCGGCTGTTCGCGAAGAAGAGCTGGGCGATGACTTCGACCCTGCTGCGCTGAGCATCGGCGAGTGCGTCGAGCGCGTCCTGCACCACCCGGCCGTGGCCAGCAAAAGCTTCCTGATCACCATCGGCGACCGCACCATCACCGGCCTGGTTGCCCGCGACCAGATGGTTGGCCCGTGGCAGGTGCCTGTGGCTGACGTGGCCGTCACCGCAACCAGCTTCGACGTCTACACCGGCGAAGCCATGGCCATGGGCGAGCGTACCCCGCTGGCACTGCTGGATGCTCCGGCATCGGGCCGCATGGCCATTGGTGAAACCCTGACCAACATCGCCGCTTCGCGCATTGGCAAGATCAGCGATATCAAGCTGTCCGCCAACTGGATGTCCGCTGCCGGCCACCCGGGTGAAGACGCCCGTCTGTACGACACGGTCAAAGCTGTCGGCATGGAACTGTGCCCAGAGCTGGGCATCACCATCCCGGTGGGCAAGGACTCGATGTCGATGCAAACCCGCTGGAGCGAAGAGGGCACGGACAAAACCGTGACCTCGCCGCTGTCGCTGGTAGTGACCGGTTTTGCCCCGGTGCTCGACATTCGCCAGACCCTGACCCCGGTACTGCGCATGGACAAGGGCCTGACCGATCTGATCCTGATCGACCTGGGCCGTGGCCAGAACCGCATGGGCGCCTCGATCCTGGCCCAGACCTACGGCAAGCTGGGCAAGCAGGCCCCTGACGTCGACGACGCAGAAGACCTCAAGGCCTTCTTCGCCGTGATCCAGGGCCTGAATGCTGATGGCCACCTGCTGGCTTACCACGACCGTTCCGACGGTGGTTTGCTGACCAGCGTGATGGAAATGGCGTTTGCCGGTCACTGCGGCCTGAACCTGACCCTCGACTGCCTCGCAGACAGCGCCAGCCAGCTGCCGGCCATCCTGTTCAACGAAGAACTGGGTGCCGTGATTCAGGTGCGTCAGGACGCGACCGCTGATGTGCTTGCACAGTTCAGCGCCGCAGGCCTGGGTGAGTGCGTAGACGTGATCGGCCAGCCGCTGAACAACAGCGAAGTCACCATCACCTTCAACGGTGAAAAAGTGTTTGCCGGTCAGCGTGGCGAGTTGCAGCGCCAGTGGGCTGAAACCAGCTTCCAGATCCAGCGCATGCGTGACAACGCGGACTGCGCGCAGCAAGAGTTCGATGTACTGCTCGAAGAAGACAACCCGGGCCTGACCGCCCAGTTGAGCTTTGACGTGAACGCCAATATCAGCGCGCCGTACATCAAGAAAGGCATTCGCCCGCAAGTGGCCGTTCTGCGTGAGCAGGGCGTCAACGGCCAGGTTGAAATGGCCGCAGCGTTTGACCGTGCCGGTTTCAATGCTATCGACGTACACATGAGCGACATTCTGGCCGGCCGTGTCGACCTGAATGAGTTCAAGGGTCTGGTTGCCTGCGGTGGTTTCTCCTACGGCGACGTGCTGGGTGCCGGTGAAGGCTGGGCCAAGTCGGCGCTGTTCAATGCCCGTGCCCGCGATGCGTTCCAGAGCTTCTTCGAACGCACTGACAGCTTCTCCCTGGGTGTGTGCAACGGTTGCCAGATGATGTCCAACCTGAGCGAACTGATCCCTGGCAGCGAGCTGTGGCCGCACTTTGTGCGCAACCGTTCCGAGCAGTTCGAAGCCCGCGTGGCGATGGTTCAGGTGCAGGAGTCGAACTCGATCTTCCTGCAGGGCATGGCCGGTTCGCGCATGCCGATCGCCATCGCTCACGGTGAAGGCCATGCCGAGTTCGCCAGCGAAGAAGCCATGTTGCAGGCGGACCTGTCCGGCGCGGTGGCTCTGCGCTTCGTCGACAACCACGGCAAGGTCACGGAAAACTACCCGGCCAACCCGAACGGCTCGCCGCGCGGGATCACCGGCCTGACCAGCCGTGACGGCCGTGTGACCATCATGATGCCGCACCCGGAGCGGGTATTCCGCGCCGTGCAGAACTCGTGGCGCCCGGAAGAGTGGAGCGAAGACGCGCCGTGGTTGCGCATGTTCCGTAACGCTCGTGTGTGGGTCGATTAAGCGCATGTACAAGCTCAGCTTTTTCGTTCCCCCAAGTCATGTGGATGGGGTCAAGGATGCCGTATTCGCCGCCGGTGGCGGACGGATCGGCAGCTATGACCACTGCGCCTGGCAAACCATGGGCCAGGGCCAGTTTCGTGCGCTGGACGGCAGTCAGCCGTTTATCGGGCAAACCGGTCAGGTCGAGTATGTGGGGGAATGGAAGGTTGAACTGGTCGTTGCCGATGATCTGATTCAGGCCGTGGTGGCTGCGCTCAAGCTCAGCCACCCGTATGAAACGCCCGCGTACGAAGTGTGGCAACTGGCTGATTTCTAGCCACGCGGCACATAAAAAACCCGCTGAACCGGTAACGGTCAGCGGGTTTTTTGTTGTTTGCGTGGTGCCGGGTTACGGGCGGATTTCAACCATGGTGCCGTCGGGAACCAGGTTCCAGACTTCGCGCATCTCGTGGTTTTTCATGGCGATGCAACCGTCGGTCCAGTCCAGGGTATGGAACAGCTCTTCGGGGTTGTCTTCGCTGTCGGGCGTGCCGTGGATCATGATCATCGAGCCCGGGTTCAAGCCTTCACGTCGCGCCGTGGCCGCGTCGCTGATATTGGGGTAGTTGATATGCATGGCCAGGTTGAACTTGTCGCTTTTTTTGCGCCAGTCGACCCAGTAGATGCCTTCGGGGGTGCGCTTGTCGCCCTCGCGCATTTTCGGGCCCTTGGGCTGTTTGCCCAGGGAGATGCGGTAGGTCTTGATGGGCTTGCCATTGCTGATCAGTTCCAGCTTGCGCGCCGACTTGGTGACCAGCACCTTGTCGATGTTCTGCCCGGCACGCACCGGTTGTGACGACGGGGCTGGCTTGAGGACCTGATTTTTATCAACGGGTTTGCCGTTTACGGTGATGACAACAGAAGCCTGGCAGGTAACGGCAAATGACAGACAGAGGGCAGCGAGCAACCAACGCATTAGAGGGGTATTCCTGAGGTACTAGGCAATCAGCATTATTGTTGGGGTGTGTTGAGGCTGGCCAGGGGTGGTACAGCCTCGCTGCGCACGGGGTAGATGGCACCCGGGCGGTCAGCGAAAAAGCATTCTAAGGTACGGCTGACCGTGCGGAAAGCCAGCTCTGACCAAGGGATGTCGGCTTCTTCAAACAGGCGCACCTCAAGGCTCTCTTCACCGGCCGCGAAGTCCGGGGCCAGCAGGTCGGCGCGGTAGAAAATATGCACCTGATTGATATGTGGCACATCGATCAAGGTGTAGATGGCCAGGTTTTCAACCACGGCACAGGCTTCTTCCAGGGTCTCGCGCCGGGCGGCGTTTTCGACCGTTTCGCCGTTCTCCATAAAGCCTGCGGGCAGCGTCCAGTAGCCTTTGCGCGGCTCGATGGCGCGGCGGCACAACAGCACCTGCGTACCCCACACGGGCACGCAGCCGGCGACGATATTGGGGTTTTGATAATGAACGGTCTGGCAATGGTCGCAGACATACCGCAGGCGTGAATCGCCCAAGGGGACAAGCTGGCTGACGGTATGGCCGCACTGGCTGCAAAATTTCATGCTGGGGTCTCTGGCTCTGGTGCCTATCTTGGGGGGTGAAGCGGCCTGGCGGCAAGTGCGGCATGGCGGCCTGCGACACTGTAGGGCTTGGGTGCCCGGGGCGATTTGGTGCATGATGCCCGATAAGTGACGGATCGAGATGACCTATGCTGGACGAGCTGCTTGGCCGTGTGAGCCGCTATACCCCACGGACGCTGGAAACAGAGCGGAATTTCCCGGAAGCTGCGGTGTTGTTGCCGGTAACGCGCAGTTCTGAGCCTGAACTGATTCTTACCCTGCGTGCCAGCGGGTTGTCGACCCACGGTGGTGAAGTGGCTTTTCCGGGCGGGCGCCGCGACCCGGAAGACCCGGACCTGGTGTTCACCGCCTTGCGTGAGGCCGAAGAAGAGATCGGTTTGCCGCCGGGGCTGGTCGAGGTGATCGGGCCGCTGAGCCCGCTGATTTCATTGCACGGTATTCGCGTCACTCCTTATGTCGGTGTGGTCCCGGACTACGTTGAGTATCTGGCCAATGACGCCGAAATCGCCGCCGTGTTCAGCGTGCCGCTGGAGTTCTTTCGCCAGGACCCGCGTGAGCACACTCATCGCATCGACTACCAGGGCCGCAGCTGGTATGTGCCGAGCTACCGTTTTGGCGTTTACAAAATCTGGGGGCTGACGGCAATCATGATTGTGGAGCTGATGAACCTGCTCTATGACGACGTCAATATCAACCTGCATACCCCGCCTGAACGTTCCATTCCAATCTAGAGCCGTCTGCAGACGGCCACGCCTGCCTTGAGGACATCCCATGAAATATCGCCTGGGCGACTCGCTCGTCGAAACCCACCCCGAAAGCTGGACCGCACCCACGGCCACCCTGATTGGCAAGGTACGGCTGGAGGAGGGCGCCAGTGTCTGGTTCAACGCCGTGTTGCGCGGTGACAACGAGCTGATCCTGATCGGCAAGCACAGCAATGTGCAGGATGGCGCGGTAATGCACACCGACATGGGCTACCCGCTGACCCTCGGTACGGGCGTGACCATCGGCCACAACGCCATGCTGCATGGGTGTACGGTGGGCGATTACAGCCTGATCGGGATCAATGCGGTGATCCTCAACGGCGCCAAAATCGGCAAGCACTGCATCATTGGCGCCAACTCGCTGATTGGCGAGGGCAAGGAAATCCCGGACGGTTCGCTGGTCATGGGCTCGCCGGGCAAGGTGGTGCGCGACCTCACCGATGAACAGAAAAAACTGCTGGAGGCCAGCGCGGCCCACTACGTCAAGAACGGCCAGCGCTATGCCCGTGAGCTTGAGGTGCAGGAGCAATGACAGAAGCAGAGCGCCCGGTCGCCTCGCCCTGCGTGAACATTTGCGCGCTGGACGACGATGACGTGTGCAGCGGTTGCCAGCGCACCGTGGCAGAAATTACCCGCTGGAGCCGCATGACCAACCCGGAACGTCGCGAGGTACTGGTGTTGTGCCATGAGCGCGCCAAGGCCAGTGGCGTGGTGTGGATGCTGGGTTCGGGTAGCTGACAGCTTATCTTTTCTGTGGCAGCGGGCTTGCTCGCGATGCAGACGGCGTGGCCTGTCAGGCCAACTGCGCTGATGCCATCGCGAGCAAGCCCGCTCCCACAGGGGAATGTCGCGGGTACAAAATCGACTGCGACTCAAGTACCCTGTGCGCCTTATTCAGAGGTGTCGCCCGCTGCCATGCTGTTTCTTCTCGCTTATATCGCCAGCGTCGTGCTGATCAACTTCGCGTTTTCCACGGCACCGCACCTGGACATTATCTGGTCGGCCTGGGGTGGCCTGGTCTTTGTATTGCGCGACATGGTGCAAACCCGCTTCGGCCACGGCGCCCTGCTGGCCATGCTGGCGGCGCTGGTGCTGTCATACATCACCTCCGATCCTTCCATAGCCCTGGCCAGCGCCACGGCGTTCGCCGTCTCCGAGTGCATCGACTGGCTGGTGTTCAGCATCACCAAGCGCCCTTTGCATGACCGCCTGTGGATCAGTTCCGCGCTGAGCATCCCGATCGACACCTTTATCTTCTTCGGCATGATCGATGCGTTCACCCCTGGCGTGATCATTACCGCGATGGCGTCGAAATTCGCCGGTGTTACCTGCGTATGGCTGGCGATGGCCTGGCGTTTACGCAAAGCCGCGGTCTAGTCATGTAAAATGCCGGCCTTTGTATCCCCCTGCAGGCGCTGGCGTGGTCAGTGCCTTCGATGATTTGTTTCCTTGAGGACCTGAAATGACCCGTATCGGAACTCCACTGTCGCCCACTGCCACCCGCGTCATGTTGTGTGGCTGCGGTGAGCTGGGCAAAGAAGTTGTCATCGAATTGCAGCGCCTGGGGGTCGAAGTGATCGCTGTCGATCGCTATGCCAATGCACCCGCCATGCAGGTTGCCCACCGCAGCCATGTGATCAACATGCTCGATGGTGCCGCCCTGCGTGCCGTGATCGAAGCTGAAAAACCGCACTTTATCGTTCCGGAAATCGAAGCCATCGCCACCGCGACCCTGGTCGAGCTGGAAGCTGAAGGTTTTACCGTCATCCCGACTGCCCGCGCCACCTCGTTGACCATGAACCGCGAAGGCATTCGCCGTCTGGCGGCTGAAGAGCTGGACCTGCCGACTTCGCCGTACCACTTTGCCGACACCTTTGAAGACTACAGCGCTGCCGTGCTGGACCTGGGCTTCCCGTGTGTGGTCAAGCCGGTGATGAGTTCGTCGGGCAAGGGCCAGAGCCTGCTGCGCAGCGCCGATGATGTAAAAGCTGCGTGGGATTACGCGCAGGAAGGCGGCCGGGCGGGTAAAGGGCGGGTCATCGTTGAAGGCTTTATCGACTTTGACTACGAAATTACGCTGCTGACCGTGCGCCATGTGGGCGGCACCACGTTCTGCGCGCCGGTCGGTCACCGTCAGGAGAAGGGCGACTATCAGGAGTCCTGGCAGCCACAGGCCATGAGCCCGATTGCGCTGGCCGAGTCCGAGCGTGTGGCCAGGGCCGTGACCGAGGCATTGGGTGGTCGTGGCCTGTTTGGCGTCGAGCTGTTTATCAAGGGCGATCAGGTGTGGTTCAGCGAAGTGTCGCCGCGCCCGCACGATACCGGCCTGGTGACCCTGATTTCCCAGGACTTGTCGCAGTTTGCGCTGCATGCGCGGGCGATTCTGGGTTTGCCGATTCCGTTGATCCGCCAGTTCGGGCCATCGGCCTCGGCGGTGATTCTGGTGGAAGGGCAGTCGACCCAGACCGCCTTCGCCAACCTGGGTGCAGCCCTGAGCGAGCCGGACACGGCCTTGCGCCTGTTCGGCAAGCCAGAGGTCAATGGCCAGCGCCGCATGGGCGTGGCCCTGGCGCGTGACGAGTCGATCGAAGCCGCCCGCGCCAAAGCCACCCGTGCGGCCAAGGCGGTAGTTGTAGAGCTGTAAAAACCCTTGTGGGAGCGGGCTTGCCCGCGATTCAAGCGACTGGGTACATCTGATGTACCGAGGCGTTGCAATCGCGGGCAAGCCCGCTCCCACAGGTTGAGTGTTTCTTTACGCGACCTTGTTCAGGTCAGCTTCTTTCGTTTCCTTCAGGCACAGCACGGCTATCAGGCTGAGAATCGCTGCGCCCGACACATACCCGCCGACCCAGCTCAAACCGCCCATGCTCACCAGTTTCTGGGCAAAGAACGGTGCCGCCGAGGCGCCGACAATCCCGCCCAGGTTGTAAGCCGCCGACGCACCGGTGTAGCGCACGCGGGTCGGGAACAGTTCCGGCAACAGGGCGCCCATCGGGGCGAATGTCACCCCCATCAGAAACAGCTCAATGCACAGAAACAGCGCCACACCCCAGGTGGTGCCGTGGGTGAGCAGGGGCTCCATCAAAAAGCCGGACAAAATCGCCAGCACGCCGCCAACCACCAGCACTGGTTTGCGCCCATAACGGTCACTGGCCCAGGCTGACAGCGGGGTGGCCGCCGCCATAAACAGCACGGCAAAACACAGCAGGCCGAGGAAGGTTTCGCGGGTATAGCCCAGCGTGGCAACGCCATAACTCAGGGAAAACACCGTCGAGATATAGAACAGCGCATAACACACCACCATCGATGCCGCGCCCAGCAGCATCGGCGCCCAGTACTGGCTGAACAGCTCGACAATCGGCATTTTCACCCGTTCGTGTTGCGCCAGGGCCTTGGCGAAGACCGGGGTCTCTTCCAGCTTCAGGCGTACATACAGGCCGACCATCACCAGTGCTGCACTGAGCAGGAACGGAATGCGCCAGCCCCAGGAGCGGAACTGCTCATCGCTCAGGCTCATGGCCAGAACCAGAAACAGCCCGTTGGCCGCCAGAAAGCCGATCGAAGGCCCCAGTTGCGGGAACATGCCGTACCAGGCACGTTTGCCCTTGGGGGCGTTCTCGGTGGCCAGCAATGCCGCGCCGCCCCATTCCCCGCCCAGCCCCAGGCCCTGGCCGAAGCGCAGCACGCACAGCAGGATCGGGGCCCAGGCGCCGATGGTGGCATAGCCCGGCAGCACGCCGATCAGGGTGGTACACACACCCATCAACAACAGCGAGGCCACCAGCGTGGATTTGCGTCCGATGCGGTCACCGAAGTGGCCAAACAGGAAGGAGCCCAGGGGGCGAGCAAGAAAGGCGATACCGAAGGTCAGAAACGCCGACAGCATTTGTGCGGTGCCGGAGGTCTGCGGGAAAAATACCGGGCCGATGACCAGTGCTGCGGCGGTGGCATACACATAGAAGTCATAGAACTCGATGGCCGTGCCGATAAAGCTGGCCGTGGCTACGCGGGTCGCGGAGTTGACCGGCTTGTCGGGCGTAGCTTCGCTATAGGTGGTGCTGGAGGTCATGCGTATATCCCTGACAGTTATGAGCTGTGGCCGATGCCTGCCGTTGCGGCGTGACATGGCGAGCAATTTTTATGGTCGTTGGCCCTGAGGGATAACAGGGTGCAAGCGCAGTTCAGGATGGGAACGTACGCAGGTACTGCGTAAAGCAACGCGCCGACAGCGCAGGGTGCGGGTAACACGCGGGTCGGCGAGGCTTGGGTAAGCGAGGAAGATTATAGGGAGGCCCGTTCAAATGTAACAAGACCTTGCGCGGCGATTAAACCGCGGGCTTGACGCTGTTGTGCCAGATCAATACGCGGCTGACACGGTTTTCTTCGGTCTGGAGGATTTCCAGGCGATAGCCGCCGATTTTCAGGCATACAGTGGTTTCGGGGATGGTTTCCAGCGCTTCGGTGACCAGGCCGTTGAGGGTTTTGGGGCCGTCGCAGGGCAGGTGCCAGCCCAAGGCCTTGTTCAACTCGCGAATGGAGGCGGCCCCGTCGACCACATAACGGCCGTCGGGCAGGGGGTCGATATGCGGGTTGTCGATGTTTTGCTCGTCTTCGAACTCGCCAACGATCTCTTCGAGGATGTCTTCAAGCGTCACGATGCCGAGCACTTCGCCGTATTCATCGACCACCACGCCCAGCCGGCGCTGCTGCTTGTGAAAGTTCAGCAGTTGCAATTGCAGCGGGGTGCTTTCAGGGATGAAGTAGGGTTCGTGACAAACGGCCAGCAATGCCTCTTTGGTCAGGCTGGCGTCGGGCAGCATGTGTTGGATGTGGCGGGTGTTGAGGATGGCTTCGACCTGGTTGATGTCGTTGTGAAACACCGGCAGGCGCGTACGCGTGGTCTGGCGCAGCTGTTCGATCAGTTCCTCGATCGGGTCGTCGAGGTTCAGGCCCTCGACTTCGCTGCGCGGGATCAGGATGTCGTTGACCGTGATGTTGTCCAGCGCATGGATGCCGGACAGCAATGGCGGGCGACTGCTGGATTGCTCGTCCTGCTGCTGGGGCAGTTCTTCGCGTGGTTGCAGGGCTTGCGCGCGCCTTGCGGCCGCGCCGCGCTTGCCCAGTACATAGCCGACAAGGATGCCGGCTCCAGCAATCAATAGTGCCGAGGCCGCCAGAATCGGCCCGGGGGGCAAGCTATCCATAATTATCGCCCGTCAGATATGCAGTATGTATTCACGAACCAGCTTGCTGCCAAAGTAGGCCAGCATCAGCAGGCAAAAACCGGCAAACGTCCAGCGGATGGCTTTGTGGCCGCGCCAGCCGAGGTGGTGACGGCCCCACAGCAACACGCTGAATACGATCCATGCCAGGCAGGCCAGCAGGGTTTTGTGCACCAGGTGCTGGGCGAACAGGTTGCCCAGGAACAGCCAGCCGGAAATCAGGGACAGCGAAAGCAGCGACCAGCCGGCCCAGAGGAAGCCGAACAGCAGGCTCTCCATCGTCTGCAGCGGCGGGAAGTTCTTGATCAGGCCCTTGGGGTGCTTGTGCTTGAGCTGATAGTTCTGCAGCGACAGCAGCAGCGCCTGGAACACCGCAATGGTGAACATGCCATAGGCCAGGATCGACAGCAGGATATGCGCGAGAATGCCCGGCTCTTCATTAATGACCTGAACCGTGCCGGGCGGTGCGAATTCGGACAGCAGTACCGTCAGCATGCCCAGCGGGTATAGAAGCAGCAGCAGGTTTTCGACCGGGATGCGTGCGCAGGCCACCAGGGTCACGCTGATTACGGCCACGGCAATCAGGCTGGCCGCACTGAAAAAGTCCAGTTCGAGGCCGGCAGGCGTCATCAGGTGGGTAAACAGGCTGGCGGCGTGGGCGAGCACGGCAAGAATGCCGAGCGTCACCAACAGGCGTTTGTTTGCCTTTGCGCCTTGGCGCAGACAAGAGCCCTGATAGAAGGTCGCAGCGGCATACAAGCAGGCGGCGGCGAGGCTGGGTAGCAAGCTGGGTGACAAGGGGAGCATAAATCCTGTTAGACAAGCCCGAAAGGACTGAGTTTGGCATACAACCGCCTGTACACGAAAGACCACATAAGCCGACGGCATGGTGTCGGAGGCGGCCAGTCTTCGCTATAATCCGCGACCTGCCCACGCCGCAGGCTCGCCGAGCATCAGTTTTACACGGGCTGGGCCGCAATAACCCCGGTCTACTTTGGGCCTGAAAGGATCGCGCATGTTTGAAAATTTAACCGATCGTCTCTCGCAGACGCTGCGCCATGTCACCGGCAAGGCCAAGCTGACCGAGGACAATATCAAAGACACCCTGCGTGAAGTACGCATGGCGTTGCTGGAAGCCGACGTGGCGTTGCCGGTCGTCAAAGACTTCGTCAACGCGGTCAAAGAGCGCGCTGTAGGCACTGAAGTGTCCCGCAGCCTGACGCCGGGCCAGGCGTTTGTGAAGATCGTCCAGGCCGAGCTGGAAAGCCTGATGGGCGCTGCCAACGAGGACCTGGTCCTTAATGTCACGCCGCCAGCCGTTGTATTGATGGCCGGTTTGCAGGGTGCGGGTAAAACCACCACCGCCGGCAAGCTGGCGCGCTTCCTTAAAGAGCGCAAAAAGAAAACCGTGATGGTGGTCTCGGCCGACGTTTATCGTCCGGCAGCGATCAAGCAGCTGGAAACCCTGGCCAATGAAGTCGGGGTTACCTTCTTCCCGTCCGATCTGAGCCAGAAGCCGGTGGATATCGCTCGCGCAGCCATTGCTGAAGCGAAGCTGAAGTTCATCGACGTGGTCATCCTCGATACCGCAGGTCGTCTGCATATCGATGCCGAGATGATGACCGAGATCCAGGAACTGCATGCGGCCGTCAAGCCTGCAGAAACCCTGTTTGTCGTCGATGCCATGACCGGCCAGGATGCGGCCAACACCGCCAAGGCGTTCGGTGATGCCCTGCCGCTGACCGGTGTGATCCTGACCAAGGTCGACGGTGATGCCCGTGGTGGTGCGGCGTTGTCCGTGCGTGCCATTACCGGCAAGCCGATCAAGTTCATTGGTATGGGCGAGAAGAGCGATGCGCTCGAGCCGTTCCACCCGGACCGTATCGCCTCGCGCATCCTCGGCATGGGCGACGTGCTCAGCCTGATCGAGCAGGCCGAACAGACCCTCGATAAAGACAAAGCCGACAAACTGGCGAAAAAGCTTAAAAAAGGCAAAGGCTTCGACCTCGAGGACTTCCGCGACCAACTGCAACAGATGAAGAACATGGGCGGCCTTGGCGGCCTCATGGACAAACTGCCGAACATGGGCGGGGTCAATCTGGCGCAAATGGGCAATGCCCAGGGCGCAGCTGAAAAGCAGTTCAAACAGATGGAAGCCATCATCAACTCCATGACCCCGGCCGAGCGCCGCGACCCTGAGCTGATCAGCGGTTCGCGCAAACGCCGGATTGCCATGGGTTCCGGCACTCAGGTGCAGGACATCGGCCGCTTGATCAAGCAGCACAAGCAGATGCAAAAGATGATGAAAAAGTTCTCCACCAAAGGTGGGATGGCCAAAATGATGCGCGGCATGGGCTCGATGATGCCCGGCGGCGGCATGCCAAAAATGTAATTTACCCGCCCGCACGCTTGCGTGCGGGCAACTCGCAGCAATGCGAGACACCCGGCAAACCCGCACTGTGCGGGAGCTGACCTGTCACCATTCGTGGTGACCTCGTTGCAAGTCTGTACGGCATGCCGGTAGGCGCCAGAAAAAGACATTTGCAAAAGTCCGGATATTCCTTAGAATATGCGGCCTTTCGGGCACCTATGCCCGCTGTGCCTTTAGATTTGCAGCACCGACTACAGGAACGATGTTCACATGCTAACAATCCGTCTTGCCCTTGGCGGCTCCAAAAAGCGCCCGTTTTACCACTTGACCGTTACCGACAGCCGTAACCCACGTGACGGTTCCCACAAGGAACAAATTGGTTTCTTCAACCCGGTTGCCCGTGGTCAGGAAATCCGTTTCTCCGTTAAAGAAGACCGCCTCGCCTACTGGCTGAGCGTTGGTGCTCAACTGTCTGAGCGTGTTGCTCAGCTGGTTAAAGAGAACGAAAAAGCTAAGGTTGCGGCCTGAGCAATATGAGCGTGACGCCTGAAACTGCTGATGATTTGATCGTTATCGGCAAAATTTACTCAATTCACGGCGTGCGCGGCGAAGTGAAGGTTTATTCCTTTACGGATCCAATTGATAACCTGTTGGACTACAAAAAACTGACGCTTCGGCGCGGTAATGATGTACGACAGGCAGAGCTGGTCAGTGGCCGTTCTCATAACGGCAAGTTTCTGGTTGTAAAGCTCAAGGGTCTCGATGACCGTGATGAAGCTGGTCTTCTTCGTGAATTCGAAATCTGCGTGCCGCGTAACCTGTTTCCTGAGCTGACCGACGGCGAGTACTACTGGTACCAGCTGCAGGGACTGAAAGTGACCAACCTTGAAGGGCAATTGCTCGGCAAGATTGTTGACCTGATGGAAACTGGCTCGAACGATGTCATGGAAGTCAAACCTTGCCCAGGTAGCCTGGATGATCGCGATCGCTTGTTGCCCTATACAGAGCAATGCGTGTTGAGCGTCGACCTTGCCGCTGGCGAGATGAAGGTGGATTGGGATGCGGACTTCTAAGCGTGGCTAAATTGCGCGTAGAAGTGATCAGTTTGTTTCCCGAAATGTTTTCCGCCATCAGCGACTACGGCATCACTAGTCGTGCGGTGAAACAAGGGCTCTTGCAGCTGACTTGTTGGAACCCGCGAGACTACACAACGGATCGACATCACACTGTGGATGATCGCCCATTTGGCGGTGGTCCGGGCATGGTGATGAAGATCAAGCCTCTGGAAGATGCACTGGTTCAGGCCAGGGAAGCAGCCGGAGAGGCGGCGAAGGTGATTTACCTGTCGCCCCAAGGCCGTCAACTGAATCAGTCGGCGGTACGCGAACTGGCGAATGAGGAAGCATTAATCCTTATTGCAGGTCGCTATGAAGGCATTGACGAGCGTTTTATAGACGCTTATGTCGATGAAGAGTGGTCGATTGGTGACTATGTACTCTCTGGTGGCGAGCTGCCGGCGATGGTTCTGATTGATGCGGTTACACGACTGCTGCCTGGAGCTTTAGGGCATGCGGACTCCGCGGAGGAAGATTCCTTCACGGATGGTTTGCTGGATTGCCCGCACTACACCCGACCGGAGGTGTATGCGGATCAGCGTGTTCCCGACGTATTGCTTAGTGGCAATCATGCACACATCCGGCGTTGGCGTTTACAGCAGTCCCTTGGGCGGACCTTTGAACGACGCGCCGATCTTCTGGAAAGCCGCTCGCTTTCTGGAGAAGAGAAGAAGCTGCTCGAGGAATACATCCGCGAGCGGGACGATAGTTAACAACGTATCGATGGTAGGTCAGTTGATCTACCTTAGGAGCACAGCATGACTAACAAAATCATCCTTGCACTCGAAGCAGAGCAGATGACTAAAGAGATCCCTCCTTTTGCCCCGGGCGACACCATTGTCGTTCAGGTGAAAGTGAAGGAAGGCGATCGTTCGCGTCTGCAAGCTTTCGAAGGTGTAGTGATTGCCAAGCGTAACCGTGGCGTGAACAGTGCTTTCACTGTTCGTAAAATCTCCAACGGTGTTGGCGTAGAGCGTACTTTCCAGACCTACAGCCCGCAAATCGACAGCATGGCTGTTAAGCGTCGCGGTGACGTGCGTAAAGCCAAGCTGTACTACCTGCGCGACCTGTCGGGTAAAGCAGCTCGCATCAAGGAAAAACTGGCTTAAGTCCAGCTTCCCGATGCAGAAAAAAGCAGCCTTCGGGCTGCTTTTTTGTTGCCTGAGATTTGTCAGACCTTTGTCCAGTTGTAGGTAGTTAGTAAGCATGAATTCGCGTGAGCAAGAGATTCAACGCCGTACAGAACTGTCCGTTACCCGCATCACAAAAGCCGTATTTCCTTCGACCACCAATCACCACAACACCCTGTTTGGCGGCACTGCGCTGGCGTGGATGGACGAAGTGTCGTTTATTGCCGCAACGCGTTTTTGCCGTCTGCCATTGGTGACGGTGTCCACGGACCGTATTGATTTCAACCACCCGATTGCTGCTGGCTGCATTGTTGAGCTGGTGGGGCGTGTGGTTAAAGTTGGCAACACCAGCCTCAAGGTTGAAGTTGAGGTGTATGTCGAAAGCATGAGTTGCGACAGCCGTGAGCTGGCGATCCAGGGCGTGTTCAGCTTTGTCGCCATCGACGAAGACAAGCGCCCGGTGCCGGTGCTGCCGGGGTTTGCCCCGTAAAGCGGCATTGCGCAGTTTTGTGAGCAGCCCGTTACTTGTGGGAGCCGGCTTGCCTGCGATGCAAGCGCTGCGGTCTGGCTGGCACACCGCAGGGATGCCATCGCGAGCAAGCCCGCTCCCACAGGGGAGTGAGGCTTCAGCTCTGCTGCCTGATCAGCACCAGCACAGCGCATTATTTGTAGGAGCTGGCTTGCCTGCGATGCAAGCGCTGCGGTCTGGCTGGTGCACCGCAGGGCTTGCCATCGCGAGCAAGCCCGCTCCCATAGCGGAGGTGAGGCTTCAGTTCTGCTGCCTGATCAGTGCCAGCACAGCGCATTATTTGTAGGAGCTGGCTTGCCTGCGATGCAAGCGCTGCGGTCTGGCTGGTGCACCGCAGGGATGCCATCGCGAGCAAGCCCGCTCCCATAGCGGAGGTGAGGCTTCAGTTCTGCTGCCTGATCAGCACCAGCACAGCGCATCATTTGTAGGAGCTGGCTTGCCTGCGATGCAAGCGCTGCGGTCTGGCTGGTGCACCGCAGGGCTTGCCATCGCGAGCAAGCCCGCTCCCACAGGGGAGTGAGGCTTCAGCTCTGCTGCCTGATCAGTGCCAGCACAGCGCATTATTTGTAGGAGCTGGCTTGCCTGCGATGCATGCGCCGCGGTCTGGCTGGCACACCGCAGGGATGCCATCGCGAGCAAGCCCGCTCCCACAGGGGAGTGAGGCTTCAGCTCTGCTGCCTGATCAGTGCCAGCACAGCGCATTATTTGTAGGAGCTGGCTTGCCTGCGATGCAAGCGCTGCGGTCTGGCTGGTGCACCGCAAGGATGCCATCGCGAGCAAGCCCGCTCCCATAGCGGAGGTGAGGCTTCAGCTCTGCTGCCTGATCAGCACCAGCACAGCGCATTATTTGTAGGCGCTGGCTTGCCTGCGATGCAAGCGCTGCGGTCTGGCTGGTGCACCGCAAGGATGCCATCGCGAGCAAGCCCGCTCCCACAGGGGAGTGAGGCTTCAGTTCTGCTGCCTGATCAGTGCCAGCACAGCGCATTATTTGTAGGAGCCGGCTTGCCTGCGATGCAAGCGCTGCGGTCTGGCTGGTGCACCGCAAGGATGCCATCGCGAGCAAGCCCGCTCCCACAGGGGAGTGAGGCTTCAGTTCTGCTGCCTGATCAGTGCCAGCACAGCGCATTATTTGTAGGAGCTGGCTTGCCTGCGATGCAAGCGCTGCGGTCTGGCTGGTGCACCGCAGGGATGCCATCGCCAGCAAGCCCGCTCCCACAGGGGAGTGAGGCTTCAGCTCTGCTGCCTGATCAGCACCAGCACAGCGCATTATTTGTAGGAGCTGGCTTGCCTGTGATGCAAGCGCTGCGGTCTGGCTGGTGCACCGCAAGGATGCCATCGCGAGCAAGCCCGCTCCCATAGCGGAGGTGAGGCTTCAGTTCTGCTGCCTGATCAGTGTCAGCACAGCGCATTATTTGTAGGAGCTGGCTTGCCTGCGATGCAAGCGCTGCGGTCTGCCTGGTACACCACAGGGATGCCATCGCGAGCAAGCCCGCTCCCACAGGGGAGTGAGGCTTCAGCTCTGCTGCCTGATCAATGCCAGCAACGTCCACCCGCTGCCAGGCTTCAAATCGCTGTCAGGTGTCACGACATGCACCCAGCCATTGTTGTCGCGGGCGAACAGCAGGGTGAGACGTTTGCCGTGCAGGGCCAGGTAGTCTTCCCAGGTGAAGTTGTCGGTCAGGTTGGTGCTGTACAGCTCGGCTCCCTGGCTCAATTCACTGGCCAGCTGGCCGTAAGTCAGCGCCGGGCTGCCCAGTGCCTGCCCGCGGTATTCATGGCTGGCACGGTGCTTGTCGGTGCGGCGGATTTCCTGGCCATTGGTCAAGGCAAACAGGCGCTGTGGCCCGAACTCATGATGAAAGCGTGCCGCCGCCAGGGTGTTCAGCTCGCCAGAAGGTGACAGCGCGAGCAAGTACCCCAGGCCCACCAGATCAAGATGGCTTTCGGCGTGCTCCGAGGCCGGATTGCCAAAGTAAGTGGGCAGGTTTTCCATACGCGCTGCGCGAATATTCTCCCAGTTGGAGTCGGTCAGCAGCACACGGCTGCCGAGTTGTTGCAGGGCTTTGCCAATGAGCCGGGCGGGGCCATTGGCGCCGACGATCAAAAAGCCGCTGGGCGCGGGCTCTGCCACCTTGAGCAAACGTGCCAGGGGCCGCGCCGTAGCGCTTTGCAACACCACGGTGCCAATGATCACCGCAAAGGTCAGGGGTACCAGCAGCAGGGCGCCCTGATGGCCTGCTTCATCCAGGCGGATCGCGAAAATCGCTGAAACAGCTGCCGCGACAATCCCGCGCGGGGCAATCCAGGCCAGCAAGGCCCGCTCGCGCCAGTTCAGTTTCGAGCCAAAGGTCGAGAGCACCACGTTCAGCGGCCGGGCAATGAACTGAATGACCAGCAGCAACACCAGTACCACGGGGCCCAGGCCGATCATCGCGTTCAAGTCCAGGCGCGCGGCGAGCAGGATAAACAGCCCCGAGATCAGGAAGATGCTCAGGTTTTCCTTGAAGTGCAGGATGTTGCGCACATCCACGCCTTTCATATTGGCCATCCACATGCCCATCAGCGTGACCGCCAGCAGGCCGGACTCATGCATCACCGTATTGGCGCCGATAAACACGGCCAGCACCGCCGCCAGCGTGGCCAGGCTGTGCAGGTACTCTGGCAGCCACTGGTGGCGTACGATTTGCCCCATGATCCAGCCGCCCACGATGCCAAACAGGCTGCCGCATACAATCACCCCGGCGAAGGTCAGCAGGCTGTGGCTCAGCCCCTCGCCGGTGGCACTGGCGATAATAAAGCTGTAGACCACCACCGCGAGCAGCGCGCCTATCGGGTCGATCACAATGCCTTCCCAGCGCAGGATATTGGCAATCGATGCCTTGGGCCGCACCACGCGCAGCATCGGCACAATCACCGTCGGCCCGGTGACCAGGGTCAGGGTGCCGAACAGCAACGCCAGCAGCCAGTCAAAACCCAGCAGCCAATGGGTGGCAAGGGTGATCACCGCCCAGGTCGAGAGCGCGCCGATGGTCACCAGGCGATGCACGACGGTGCCGATTTCGCGCCACTCCGACAGGTGCAGGGTCAGGCTGCCTTCAAACAAAATCAAGGCCACCGCCAGGGAAACCAGCGGCATCAGCAGGGGGCCGAACAGCTCCTGGGGGTCCAGCCAGCCCAGCACGGGGCCGACCAGGATCCCGCTCAACAGTAAAAACAGGATGGCCGGCAGCTTCAGGCGCCAGGCCAGCCATTGGGAACCCAGGGCTGCGATGCCGATGCCGCCGAAAGACAGCAGGATCTGTTGTTCGGTCATAAGGTCATCCTGTGAAAACTTGGGGTTTATGGCATCCGCCAGCCATGAAAGACTAGCGCTCACTTTTGCAGTTCACTTTTTATTTGTGCGCAGCCTTCGGCCTGTGCGTTTCGAGAGCCAATGCCCGCTATAGACGACCCACTTATCGACCGTTTCCTGGATGCCCTGTGGCTGGAAAAGGGCCTGTCGGACAACACCCGCAACGCGTATCGCAGTGACCTGGCCCTGTTCAATGGCTGGTTGCAGGAGCGCGATATCGCCCTGGCCAGTGCCGGGCGCGAGATGATCCTCGATCATCTGGCGTGGCGCCTGGAGCAGGGCTACAAGCCTCGTTCAACGGCGCGTTTTCTCTCCGGTGCGCGTGGCTTCTACCGCTATCTGCTGCGAGAAAAGCTGATTGCCATCGACCCTACCTTGCAGGTCGATATGCCGCAGTTGGGCAGGCCATTGCCTAAATCCCTGTCGGAAGCGGACGTTGAGGCATTGCTCGCCGCCCCCGACTTGAGTGAGGCCATCGGCCAGCGTGATCGGGCCATGCTCGAAGTGCTGTATGCCTGCGGCCTGCGGGTAACCGAGCTGATCAGCCTGACCCTGGAACAGGTCAATCTGCGCCAGGGCGTTTTGCGGGTGATGGGCAAGGGCAGCAAGGAGCGTCTGGTGCCGATGGGGGAGGAGGCCATCGTGCGGGTTGAACGCTACATGCGCGATGCCCGTCACGAGTTGCTCGGCGGTCGCCCCAGTGATGTGCTGTTCCCCAGCCAGCGCGGGGAGCAAATGACCCGCCAGACCTTCTGGCACCGCATCAAGCATCAGGCCAGGGTGGCCGGGATCGACAAGTCGCTGTCGCCACACACCCTGCGCCATGCCTTCGCCACCCATTTGCTCAACCACGGCGCCGATTTGCGTGTGGTGCAAATGCTGCTGGGCCACAGCGACCTGTCGACGACGCAGATTTACACCCACGTTGCCCGCGCTCGCCTGCAGGACCTGCATGCCCTCCATCACCCGCGTGGCTAGGTGTCTTGCGTCAGTCAGGGTCGGCCATGCAGGCCATCTGTGGTAGGCTTTGCCGGTTTAGAAAGCGCACCGCCCCAACCCGCTGTTTCAGGATGGGGATCGGGGTTGGCCGCTTTGCCCGTCTTCAGGAGTTCCCATGCGTGTGATCCAGATTTTTGCCGCCGCAGCCATTGCGTTGGTCAGCACCTTCTCGTTCGCCGATACCGGCGCCGAACAAGCCATCCGCAAGAGCCTCGAAACCCTGCAGCTGGATGTGCCGGTCGAGAGCATCAGCGCCAGCCCGCTGGCCGGCCTGTATGAAGTCAAGCTCAAGGGCAGCCGCGTGCTGTATGCCAGCGCCGATGGCCAGTTCATCGTCCAGGGCTATATGTTCCAGCTCAAGGACGGCAAGCCGGTCAACCTGACCGAGCAGGCCGAGCGCGTTGGCGTGGCCAAGTTGATCAATGGTATCCCGGTGGCAGAAACCGTCGTTTACCCTGCCATCGGCGAAACCAAGTCGCATATCACGGTCTTTACCGATACAACGTGCCCGTATTGCCACAAGCTGCACGCCGAAGTCCCGCAACTGAACAAAATGGGCATTGAAGTGCGCTATGTAGCGTTCCCGCGCCAGGGCCTCGGCTCGCCGGGTGACCAGCAGTTGCAGGCGGTGTGGTGCTCCAAGGACAAAAAAGCGGCGATGGACAAGATGACGGATGGCAAAACGGTCGAGGCGCCAAAATGCGCCAACCCGGTTGCCAAGCAGTTCGCCATGGGCCAGTCCATCGGCGTCAATGGCACGCCAGCCATCGTTTTGGCTGACGGTCAGGTGATTCCGGGTTATCAGCCTGCTGCGCAGGTTGGCAAGCTGGCACTGAGTGTTAAATAATCCAGCGTCGTCACGCTAAGCCTGTGACGATCATGGCGGGGCGCTTCAGCTGCCCGGCCATTCATTAGAGAACCGTGGCAATCCACGGTTGTTTTCCACGGCCGACCTTGAGTCGGCCGTTTTATGGGGAGTTCAGCGTGAATCCGGTCAAAGTAGGTATCTGTGGGCTCGGGACCGTCGGTGGCGGCACCTTTAACGTACTAAAGCGTAACGCCGAGGAAATTGCCCGCCGTGCCGGGCGTGGTATCCAGGTTGCGCAAATTGCAATGCGTACGCCAAACCCTCAGTGCGACATTACCGGTACCCCCATTACCAACGATGTATTCGCTGTTGCGACCAACCCTGAAATCGACATCGTTATCGAGCTGATCGGCGGTTACACCATCGCCCGCGAGCTGGTGCTCAAAGCCATCGAAAACGGCAAGCACGTCGTGACCGCGAACAAGGCACTGATTGCCGTTCACGGTAACGAAATCTTCGCCAAGGCCCAGGAAAAGGGCGTGATCGTTGCGTTCGAAGCGGCCGTTGCAGGCGGCATCCCGGTGATCAAGGCGATCCGTGAAGGCCTCTCGGCCAACCGCATCAACTGGGTGGCGGGCATCATCAACGGCACCGGTAACTTCATCCTCACCGAAATGCGCGAAAAAGGTCGTACGTTCGAAGACGTGCTGGCTGAAGCGCAAGCGCTGGGCTATGCCGAAGCCGACCCGACCTTCGACGTCGAAGGTATCGATGCCGCGCACAAACTGACCATTCTGGCGTCGATTGCCTTCGGTATCCCGCTGCAATTCGACAAGGCCTACACCGAAGGCATCACCAAGCTGACAACCGCTGATGTGAATTACGCAGAAGCGCTGGGCTATCGCATCAAGCACCTGGGTGTTGCACGCAGCACGGCCAACGGCATCGAGCTACGGGTCCACCCGACGCTGATCCCGGCTGATCGCCTGATTGCCAACGTCAATGGCGTGATGAACGCCGTGATGGTCAACGGTGATGCTGCCGGTTCGACCCTGTTCTACGGCGCCGGCGCTGGCATGGAGCCAACGGCTTCGTCCGTGGTTGCCGACCTGGTGGACGTGGTGCGTGCCATGACCAGCGACCCGGAAAACCGCGTACCGCACCTGGCTTTCCAGCCGGATCTGCTGTCCGATCACCCGATCCTGCCGATCGAAGCGTGCGAAAGTGCCTACTACCTGCGTATCCAGGCCAAGGACCACCCGGGTGTATTGGCGCAAGTGGCCAGTATCCTGTCCGAGCGCGGCATCAACATCGAATCGATCATGCAGAAAGAAGTCGAGGAGCATGACGGCCTGGTGCCGATGATCCTGCTGACCCACCGCGTGATCGAGCAGCACATCAACGATGCCATCGCTGCGCTTGAAGCGCTGCAAGGCGTTGTGGGCCCGGTTGTTCGCATCCGCGTTGAGCATCTCAATTAATCAAGAGCTGCAAGCGACACGCTACAAGTGGCAAGCAAGAGCCAGATTGCATTTTTCTTGCCGCTGTAGCTAAACCGCTTGCCGCTCGAACCGAAGGTTTGAACCCATGCGCTATATCAGTACCCGTGGCCAGGCACCGGCCCTGAATTTTGAAGATGTGTTGCTGGCCGGCCTGGCCAGTGATGGCGGTTTGTATGTGCCGGAAAACCTGCCGCGCTTTACCCAGGAAGAAATCGCTTCCTGGGCCGGTTTGCCTTACCACGAGCTGGCCTTCCGGGTGATGCGCCCGTTTGTGACCGGCAGCATTCCGGATGCCGACTTCAAAAAGATTCTCGAAGAAACCTACGGTGCGTTTTCCCACGCCGCTGTAGCGCCGCTGCGTCAGCTCAACGGCAACGAATGGGTGCTGGAGCTGTTCCACGGCCCGACCCTGGCGTTCAAGGACTTTGCCCTGCAGCTGCTCGGCCGCTTGCTCGACTATGTACTGGCCAAGCGCGGCGAGCGTGTAGTGATCGTCGGCGCCACTTCCGGTGATACCGGTTCGGCGGCGATCGAAGGCTGCAAGCACTGTGAAAACGTCGATATTTTCATCCTGCACCCCAACAACCGGGTGTCTGAAGTGCAGCGTCGGCAGATGACCACGCTGTTCGGTGACAACATCCATAACATCGCCATCGAAGGCAACTTCGATGACTGCCAGGAAATGGTCAAGGCCAGCTTCGCTGACCAGGGCTTCCTCAAGGGCACCCGCCTGGTGGCCGTGAACTCGATCAACTGGGCGCGGATCATGGCCCAGATCGTTTACTACTTCCACGCCTCCCTGCAGTTGGGCGGGCCGCACCGTTCCGTGTCGTTCTCGGTGCCTACCGGCAACTTCGGCGACATCTTCGCCGGTTACCTGGCACGCAACATGGGCCTGCCGATCAACCAGTTGATCGTGGCCACCAACCGCAATGACATCCTGCACCGCTTCATGAGCGGCAACCAGTATGCCAAGGACACCCTGCACGCGACCCTGTCGCCGTCGATGGACATCATGGTGTCGTCCAACTTTGAACGCCTGCTGTTCGACCTGCACGGTCGTAATGGCGCCGCGGTTGCGGGCCTGATGGATGCCTTCAAGCAAACCGGCAACTTCAGCGTTGAAGAAGACCGCTGGACCGAAGCACGCCGTCTGTTCGATTCGCTGGCAGTGGATGACGAACAAACCTGCGAAACCATCGCCCAGGTGTTTGCAGAAACCGGTGAAGTCCTCGACCCGCACACGGCCATCGGTGTGCATGCGGCGCGTGAATGCCGTCGCAGCCTGGATATTCCAATGGTGATCCTGGGCACGGCACATCCGGTCAAGTTCCCGGATGCGGTTGAAAAAGCTGGCGTAGGTAAAGCGCTGGAGTTGCCGTCACATCTTTCTGACTTGTTTGAGCGAGAAGAGCGCTACACCGTGTTGGCCAATGACCTCAAGGCTGTACAAGCCTTTGTCAGCCAGCATGGCAACCGTGGCAAGCCGCTCTGAAGGCATTTGTCTTACGCGTTTTGAAGCCCGTCATCTGACGGGCTTTTTTATTGGTGCATGGCAAACTTGCCTGGTTTTCGCCCCTCGTATGCTGGCGAATACCCGGTCAAGGGAGCTGTCATGTCATGTATTCACCAGGCATTTCAAACATGGATGCGCGTAGTGCTGGCTATGGGCATGTTCAGTCTTGCCCAGCCGGTCATCGGCGAACCGGGCATACCCTTCAGGCTGTCGAGCAGCGCTGTCGAGTCCGTGCCAATGCCGCTGGACGCCGCCGACCGGCAATGGCTGGCCAGCCAGGGCACCTTGCGGGTCGGTATCGCCACCGGTGATTACGAACCTGTCGACATCACCACCGACCGCAACCACTACCAAGGCCTCAGTGCCGATTACTTGAGCATCCTGCGCGACAAGCTGGGGGTGCCCGTTGAGGTTCTGGGCTACAGGACGCGGGAGCAGGCGGTTGCCCGGCTATTGGCCGGCGAAGTCGATATCCTGACCAGCGCCAGCGGATTTGAGCGTGGTATCGAAGGCGTTGTTCTGTCCCAGGAGTACATGGCCGACCGCCTGGTTGTGGTCTGCCGTACCGGTGACGAGGAGCCGTTCAGCAGCTGGGCCGGCAAAAGAATCGGCTTTATGGCCGGATACGTCGATTTCCATACAGCCCAGGCGTTTTACCCGAGCAGTGAGATCGTCATCATTGCCGATTTGCACAATGCAATGGACGCGCTGACCGAGGGCGATATTGATGCCTTTATCGGCAATGAACTGATCGTGCAGTCCTTCAAAAGCTTTCGTCCGCACTCGGGGCTGCGCATTGTCGGTGACAGTGCCTTGCCCGCATTCGGCTTTGCTTTTGCCACGCGTCATTCCAGCACCAGGCTGGCATCCCTGATCGATCGCGCACTGGAAAGCCTTGATGAGCATGCAACGCGCATGGTGCTTTCGCGCTGGACCAGCGGGCTGGAAGGCAGCATTGCGCAGCAGCGCATCGATCTGCTGCCCACCGAACGGGAGTGGATCCAGCGCAATCCGGTTGTGACCCTGGCCACCCAGCAGTTTCCCCTCTACAGCTTCAGGACCGGCGACGGCCGCTGGGCGGGCCTGAGCATTGACCTTCTGGCGCGCATTTCTCGCATGACCGGCCTGCAATTTGTTCATAAAGAGGCGTTTTCAACCGTGCAAATCCTCGACATGCTCAAAAGCGGCGAGGCGCAAATGAACTCAAGCCTCTCCAGAAGCCGTGAGCGCAAGGCCTTCCTGAATTTCACCTACTCATACGGCGGGGCACCCTGGGTGTTTGTAGTGCGGGTCAATGATTCCCGGCTGGGCTCGCTGAGCCAGCTTGCCGGCAAGGTCCTGGTGCTGCCGGCCAGGCATGCCCTTGAAGACTACATTCGGCGTGAATACCCCGCAGTTACGCTGCGTCTGGTTGATACCTATGCCCAGGCCCGTCACGCGGTGGCCAATGGCGACGCGGATGCGACGATCCAGACCGAGACGCAGGCCTACCTGTATCCGCCGGGGCGGTTGAAGGTCGGGCGCAGTGTTGAAGGGCAATGGGCTGCCGCCAGTTTTTCGGTGCCAGCCCGCTACCCGGAGCTGTTCAGCATCATGAACAAGGCCCTGGAGGCCATTCCCGTGGCCGATATCCGCACGCTGCGCACCACATGGCTGGGAGGTGCTGGCCAACCGCTGATCATCGAAAGTGGCCTGTACCACTCGCCGGGGCTGTGGTGGGCGATTGCGGGCTTGTGCTCGGTCGGGCTTATGTCACTTTTCTACAACGGTTTTTTGCGCAGGCAACTGGGGGCCGGGCGCGAGTACGAACTGAGCCTCAAGGAACAATTGAAGCTCAGCCACCGCTTTCTGGATGGCATCCCCAGCCCGATTTTTGTGGTTGGCCTTGAGGGCCAGTTGATTACCTGCAATCAAAGTTATGAGGAGCGCTTGTCGGTCCGCCTGGGGAAAATTTGCGGGTTGAAGGTAACTGAAGTGGATTTGTTTTCCCAGGAACTGGCCGAAAAGTTTCAGCGCGAAATCATGAACATGATTCAAAGCCGTAAACCGTGCTATCAAAAGCGTTGGGTGGAGTTTAAAACCGGCGGGATGGAAATCTATCAGTGGGCCGCGCCGTTCTACTCGGAAACCGGCCGTATGGAGGGGCTGGTAGGGGGTTGGTTTGACAAGTCAGACGCCAGGAAGTGGGAGGTCCGGGGCATTTTTGACGGTGAAAATCGCTTGTAGCGCATTCCCACGCCAATTGCGGAATTGTCCTATGTTATGCGGCTGTTGAGCCTACTAAGGTTTACCACTTCTGTAACATCAGGTTTATGCCCTGAAGGCCCATGATGCGACCGTTGAAAGTATTGATTCTTGAAGACAACCCATTTCAATTGATGGTGTTGCATCAAATGTTGAATGCATTCCGTATTTTTGACGTGTTGACCGCCGAGAGCGTGGATTCTGCCCGCCATTCGCTGCTCAATCGCGGGGCCATTGATGTGGCTATTTGCGATCTGTACATGGAGGGGCCTTCAGGGCTGCAGCTTATCCGCGAGCTGGCGCTCAAGCGTGATGCCACGGCGTTGATCATCTCGAGTGCGGCTGCGCCCCATGTGATCGAAATGGCGGCCCGCATGGCCCGTCGGCACGGGCTTGAGGTGCTGGGGTGCCTGCCCAAACCGGTGACCGTGGCCGGGTTGGGGCAGTTGCTGGATCTCTATCGGCAGTCACACCGCTATACGGGGGAGGGCGGCACAAATTAATTGTCCGTACGGTGGAACTTCCGCCAGCCGAGGCGTGTCAGATTTATCATCAACAGGAGCAAGTTTATTGCTCCGATGCTTGTAGCCTGTTGAGCAGGTCATCATGACCTTGTTAGACCCCGGGCAGCCTCCCCACTGTTCGGGGTTTTTTTATGGCTTTTTTTTGTCAATGCACATCCAGGCTGGACGGGGGCGCTGGCCCCAGTTTGAGCAGAATCGAATTGACGTGGCTGATCACCTCGCGACCTTCAGGCGTGTCCGTGCAGCCAACGTAGATGGGCTGAAACTCGGGCGCGCCCTGGATCGGGTAAAACATCAGCGCGTCGGGTGACAAGCCTTGCTGGCTGGCCTTGGCCTGAATTTCCGGCCAATAGCCCAGTAGTGCGGGCATGCGGCCGGCTTGCTGCATCTGCAACAGGCTGGCCAGCGGATCGCTGCCGTAATGCATGACAATCTGGCTCGCCGGGCCCCGCGCCAGCTGGTTATCAATCCATACCCCGTAACTGCGTTTGGCAATGACCCCAAGCTTGAGGGTTTGTGCCTTGAGCAGGCCAGGCAGGTCGACCTTGTCGTCATGAATAAAGGGCTGCAGCCGTTGCCGGTCCTCACGCAGAATCGCCATGCCATTGCTGTGCAACTCGGTAACGGGCTCGGAATAAACAATCGACAGGGCGCGAGCCGGGTTCCAGACCAATGCCGGGTCGCAGGCCAGTGATTGCTCTTCAAGCATCTGCAGGGCCCGTGCGCGGTTTACCTGCATCACAATGTGCTGGTACTGCGGCATGTTGGCGATCAGGTCGGGCATCATTTTGTCGATCACCCCCTGACCCTTTTGCGGGCCATGAAACACGGTCAAGGGCGGCAGGTCGCGCAGCAGCCAGATCAGCGTTGGCACCGCCTGGCTTGCCGGGGCCCAGCCCAGCATCAGCGAGGCAATCAGGCCAGCCCAAAGGCTTCGCCGCGTCGAGGGACGGGTCATCGTGCTGATCTCCTTCGCTTGCCAGCAAAAATGGCCAGCACGCCTAGATGGCGCCTGACTGCTTGAGGCTGGCAATTGCCGCGGCGTCGTAACCCAGGCCGCTCAATACCTCGTGATTGTGCTCGCCCAGCTGCGGGCCGACCCAATCCGCCGAGCCGGGGGTATCGGACAGCCTGGGCACGATCCCCGGCATCTTGAAGTCCTTGCCGTCCGGCAGTTTGGCCTGCAGAAACATCTCTCGGGCCAGAAATTGCGGGTCGCTGAACATATCTTCTGCCGAAAAAATACGGCTGGCCGGTACCTGTGCCGCAGCCAGTTGTTCAAGCACCGTTGCCAGCGGCAGTGAGCCGACCCAGCGGTCAATCACGCCATACAGCTCGTCGCGTCGCGCGTCGCGGCCATCGTTGCTCGCCAGCGCCGGGTCATTGGCCAGGTCGTCACGGCCGATAATCTGCATAAAGCGCTTGAAGATAGCGTCACCGTTGGCGCCGATCTGCACATGCTTGCCGTCCTGGCTGGTGTGGATCGAGGAGGGGGTAATACCCGGCATGATATTGCCCGTACGCTCACGGATAAAACCGAATACATCGAACTCCGGCACCATGCTTTCCATCATGGCAAAAATGGCCTCGTACAGCGCCACGTCCACCACCTGGCCCTGGCCCCCGTTGACCTCGCGATGACGCAAGGCCATCAGTGCGCCAATCACGCCCCACAGCGCGGCAATCGAGTCGCCAATCGAAATGCCCGTGCGCACCGGCGGGCGGTCCTCAAAACCGGTGATATAACGCAGCCCGCCCATGGATTCGCCGACCGCGCCAAACCCCGGCTGGTCTTTCATCGGCCCGGTCTGGCCAAAGCCGGACAGGCGCACCATCACCAGCTTGGGATTGAGCGCATGCAGCACATCCCAGCCCAGGCCGAGCTTTTCCAGTACGCCGGGGCGAAAGTTTTCGATGAGGATATCGGCGTCTGCCAGCAGCGCCTTGAGGATGCTCAGGCCATCGGGGTGCTTGAGGTTCAGGGTCAGGGATTTCTTGTTGCGTGCCTGGACAAACCACCACAGCGACGTGCCCTCATATAGCTTGCGCCATTTGCGCAGCGGGTCGCCGCCGTCCGGGGATTCGACCTTGATCACCTGGGCGCCGAACTCGGCGCAAATCCGCGATGCAAAAGGCCCGGCGATCAGGGTGCCCAATTCGACGACTTTAAGGCCCGAAAGGGGTTTGGTGGCGAGCGGCATGTGGAATCCTTGTCCAGGGGGCGAGCGAGTACAGCCTTTTAACATAGCTGGCGGCTGGCAAGAAGCTGGCCGATTCGTTCAATCACGGTGTATCGGTTAGACTTGCCGCCTTTCTCCGTATCAAGAAGCCCGTTCATGGCACAGCCGTCCACGACCTACAAGTTTGAACTCAACCTTACCGATCTCGATCGCGGGGTCTATGAAAGCGTCAAGCAGACCATCGCCCGTCACCCTTCGGAAACTGAAGAACGCATGACCGTGCGCCTCCTGGCCTACGCCTTCTGGTACAACGAGCAGCTGTCTTTTGGTCGTGGTCTGTCTGATGTAGACGAACCAGCCCTGTGGGAAAAAAGCCTGGACGATCGTGTCCTGCACTGGATCGAAGTTGGCCAGCCCGATGCCGACCGCCTGACCTGGTGCTCGCGCCGTACCGAACGCACCAGCCTGCTGGCCTATGGCAGCTTGCGCGTGTGGGAAGGCAAGGTCATTCCTGCGATCAAGAACCTGAAGAACGTCAACATTGCTGCCGTGCCACAAGAGATTCTTGAAGTCCTGGCCAAAGACATGCCCCGGGTCATCAAGTGGGACGTAATGATCAGCGAAGGCACGATTTTCGTGACTGACGACCGCGGCCAGCACGAAGTGCAACTGCAGTGGCTGCAAGGCGAACGCGGCTAAGTTACACCTTTTTTTCTACGCTCAGAGACTCTCCACCTGCTTATGCGCATCGAACCTCGTCCATTGCCTGAAACCCTGCCTTTTCTGGGCGAAATGCCAACCCTGCTGACCCGCCTGTACGCCGCACGCGGTGTGCAGTCGCAAGCTGAACTGGACAAGAGCCTGGCACGGCTGATTCCGTATCAGCAGCTCAAGGGCATCGATGCTGCGGTGGACTTGCTGGTGGTCGCGCTTGAGCAGCGCCAGCGCATCCTTATCGTTGGTGACTTTGACGCCGACGGGGCTACGGCCAGTACGGTCGGCATGCTCGGGTTGCGCCTGCTGGGGGCCGCCCATGTCGATTACCTGGTGCCCAACCGGTTTGAATACGGCTACGGCCTGACCCCGGAAATTGTCGAAGTCGCGCTCACCCGCAGCCCGCAGCTGCTGATCACCGTGGACAACGGAATTTCCAGCGTCGAAGGCGTGGCGGCGGCGAAAAAGGCCGGTTTGAGCGTACTGGTCACCGACCACCACTTGCCGGGCAGTGAGTTGCCGGCCGCGGATGCCATCGTCAACCCCAACCAGCCCGGCTGCGAGTTCCCGAGCAAGGCGCTGGCGGGGGTCGGGGTGATTTTCTATGTGTTGATCGCCTTGCGGGCGCGCTTGAACAGCCTGGGCTGGTACCAGAACAGCAAGGCGCCGAATATCGCCGAGCTGCTGGACCTGGTGGCCCTGGGCAGCGTGGCGGACGTGGTGCCGCTGGATGCCAACAACCGCATCCTCGTACATCAAGGGCTTGAGCGCATTCGTGCCGGGCGTGCGCGGCCGGGGCTCAAGGCCATTCTGGAGGTGGCCAAGCGTGACCACTCGAAAATCACCTCCACAGACCTGGGTTTTATCCTCGGGCCGCGCCTGAACGCTGCCGGGCGCCTGGACGACATGAGCCTGGGTATCGAATGCCTGCTTACCGATGACGCCAACGCGGCGCGGGAAATGGCTGCGCAACTGGACGAGATGAACCAGGACCGCAAATCTATCGAACAGGGTATGCAACGTGAAGCGCTGGCCCAGCTCAAGGACCTGACGATCGACAGCATGCCGTTTGGCCTGTGCCTGTTCGATCCCGAGTGGCACCAGGGGGTGATCGGGATTCTGGCTTCGCGGCTCAAGGAACGTTACTTCCGCCCGACCTTCGCTTTTGCCGATGCCGGTGATGGCATGCTCAAGGGCTCCGGCCGCTCGGTGCCGGGCTTTCATATTCGTGATGCGTTGAGTGTGGTGGCAGCACAGCACCCGGACTTGATCAGCAAATACGGCGGCCATGCGATGGCGGCTGGCCTGACGTTGCCTGAGGCCAACTTTGCGCTGTTTTGTCAGGCTTTTGATGCCGAAGTGCGACGTCAATTGCGTGAAGAGGACCTGACCGGGCGCATGCTGTCGGATGGCAGCCTGGCGGTTGAAGAGTTTCACCTGGAGCTGGCGCGGGCCCTGCGCAATGCCGGGCCTTGGGGCCAGCATTTTCCCGAGCCGTTGTTTCACGGGGTGTTCCAGCTGGTGGAGCAGCGCATCGTGGGCGAGCGGCATTTGAAAGTGGTGCTCAAGACCGAATGTGGCAGCGTCAAACTCGACGGCATTGCTTTCGGAATCGACCGCGAAGTGTGGCCGAACCCGACCATTCGCTGGGTTGAACTGGCCTACAAACTCGACCTTAACGAGTTTCGAGGCAACGAAACCGTACAGTTGATGATTGCCCATATCGAGCCGCGATGATCCGCCAAGCCCCTGTGGGAGCGGGCTCGCCCGCGACGGGATCACCGCGGTTGGCCTGACAGACCGCGCTGACCCCATCGCGAGCAAGCCCGCTCCCACCAAAACCACCACGACCCGGTGCGATTTGAACCCTCCCTCATCCAGTGTTGTCGACTAGGCTCTTCAGAAGTACTTGGAGCCTGCCCACTGGAATTAGAGGTGACCCATGAGTCTGCTGCTCGAACCCTATACCCTGCGCCAACTGACCCTTCTTAACCGCATTGCGGTCTCGCCAATGTGCCAGTACTCCAGCGTCGACGGGCTGGCCAATGACTGGCACCTGGTCCATCTAGGCAGCCGTGCCGTAGGCGGTGCCGGGCTGATTTTTACCGAAGCTACTGCCGTCACGCCCGAAGGCCGGATTACCGCCCAGGATCTGGGCCTGTGGAACGACGAACAGATTGAACCCCTGCAACGCATCACCCGCTTTATCCGCGCCCAGGGCGCTGTGGCCGGCATCCAGCTGGCCCATGCCGGGCGCAAGGCCAGCACCCACCGCCCCTGGCTGGGCAAGCATGGCAGCGTCAAGGTGGAGGAGGGCGGCTGGGTGCCGGTCGGGCCGTCACCGATAGCTTTCGACCCGCAACACACACCGCCCGCGCAACTGGACGAAAGCCAGATCAAGGACGTTGTCCAGGCTTTCGTGGCGGCTGCCAGGCGGGCACTGGAAGCCGGGTTCTCGGTGGTCGAGGTTCACGCCGCTCACGGTTACTTGCTGCATCAATTTCTTTCGCCGTTGAGCAACCAGCGACGTGACCAATACGGTGGTTCGTTCGAGAATCGAATTCGTCTGGTCCTGGAGGTGACCGAGGCCGTGCGCGGGGTATGGCCGCAGGAGCTGCCGCTGTTTGTGCGGGTGTCGGCCACCGACTGGGTGGAAGACGGCTGGAACCCTGACGAAACCGTCGAGCTGGCGCGCCGTCTCAAGGCATTGGGGGTGGACCTGATCGACGTGTCTTCGGGCGGTACTGCAGCCAATGCCGAGATTCCGGTCGGGCCGGGTTACCAGACCCGTTTTGCCGAGCGCGTGCGCAAGGAGGCCTGCATCGCCACCGGTACGGTGGGCATGATCACCGAACCCGCACAGGCCGAGCATATTCTGCGTACCGGGCAGGCCAACCTGATTCTGCTGGCCCGCGAACTGTTGCGTGACCCGTACTGGCCGCTGCACGCAGACGATGACCTGGGCGGCAAAAAGGCGACCTGGCCAGCCCAGTATCAGCGTGCAACCCATCGCGACCAACCGATTCATGAGTCCGACCTGCGCGACTGATCCCCTTGCTCTTTACGATTAGCCCGCCTGCTGGCGGGCTTTCTGGCTCCCCCTGACCCTGTTACGAGAGGATGCTTATGAGTTTGCTCGACCAACTGCTTAAATCCGGCCAACAGATGCTGGAGAAAAAAACCGGCACCCAAGGCAGCGCCTCCAATGCTGGCAAAGGTGGCCTGGGAGACCTGCTCGGCTCCGGGGGGCTGGGTGGCATGCTTTCCGGTGCGGGCGGCGGGGCCCTGGCAGCCAGTGCCCTGGGCCTGCTGCTGGGCAACAAGAGTGCGCGAAAATATGGTGGCCAGGCGCTGACCTATGGTGGCCTGGCGGCCTTGGGCGTGCTGGCCTATAAAGCCTACGGCAACTGGCAAGCCAATCAGGGCACGGCGCCGCAGACCGAACCGCAGACCATTGACCGCGTCCCGGCACCGCAAGTGGAGCAACACAGCCAGGCAATCCTCAAGGCGCTGGTGGCTGCCGCCAAGGCTGATGGCCATGTGGATGAGCGCGAGCGCCAATTGATCGATGGCGAACTGAACAAACTCAATGGTGACCCTGCGCTGCGCCAGTGGCTGCAAGCGGAGTTGAACAAACCGCTGGACCCCGCCGAAGTCGCCCGTGCTGCCACTACCCCGGAAATCGCGGCCGAAATGTATATCGCCAGCCTTGTTCTGGTTGACGAAGAGCATTTTATGGAGCGCGCCTATCTGGAAGAGCTGGCCAAACAGCTCAAGCTCGACCCGGGCCTGAAGACCGAGCTGGAAGCCCAGGTCAAACAGGCCCAGGGTTAAAGTGGGAGCGAGCCTGCTCGCGATAGAGTTGTTCCAACGCCCCGAACCGCTATGGTCGGGGCGTTTTTTATAGTCCCTCGCTGCCACTTCGCCGTCATAATCCCCTGTTAGCCTGCCCGCCAGAAATACTTTGTTACGCATGAACAGGGATTAGTAATGAGCGACGAGAAAGACCAGGACACCCGACTTCCGGCCGACAGCAGCCGTCGTCGTTTCCTCGCCGGTGCCGCGGCACTGGGCGTAGGAGCAGCCACCCTGAGCGCGTGTGGCGCCAGCGAGCCGGGCAGCCCTGCCAAGGCGCAACCGCTGACCGGGGCCGAGCTGGACAAAAAACTCCACGAGCAGGTCAAGACCATCGTGGTGATCTATGCCGAGAACCGCAGCTTCAATAATCTGTTTGCCAACTTTCCCGGCGTCGAAAAACCCTTGTCAGCCCTCAAACCTGCCGATTATCAGCAGCGCGACCGTGATGGCAGCTTATTACAAACCTTGCCACCCGCCTGGGGCGGGGTCGTGCAAGTCGGGCCTCAGACGGTCGATGGGGTGACCTATGCCCCGGGCGAGCAGTACCAGCAGGACCTGCCCAACGCCCCCTTTGCCCTCAAGGGGCCGAATCAGGAAGATTTGCCGCTGAACCTGGTAACCCGCGACCTGTGGCATGTGTTCTATCAGAACCAGATGCAGATCAACGAGGGCAAAAATGACCAGTTCGTCGCCTGGGGCGACTCGGGTGGCCTGCCGATGGGCTACTACGCCCAGTCGCAGTACTCACTGCGCTTGTGGGACGTGGCCCGGGAATTCGTGCTGTGCGACAACTTTTTCCAGGGCGCTTTCGGCGGCTCGTTCCTTAACCACCAGTACCTGATCAGCGCGGCCGTGCCGTTTTATCCGAATGCGGGCACCTCCGTGGCGGAGGGGCAGATTGCCGTGCTGCAAGGGGACGACCCCACCGGGACGCGCCTCAAGCCCCTGGCCAAGTCCCCGGCCAGCGCCATGACCGGCGCCCCGCAGTTCGGCCCCAGCGCGCTCACACCCGACGGTTTTGCCGTTAACACAATGGCCCCACCGTACTGGCCGACCTGGATCCGCGACCCCGAGCGCCCGGACTACGCCAAACCCGACCTGCCGAGCGTGCTGGTGCCACAAAGCCATGAGCATATTGGCGACAAACTGAGCAAAAAGAACATCGACTGGGCCTGGTATGCGGGCGCCTGGCAGGCCACGCTGGAGCAGTTCAAGGGCTCGGACGGCATCCCCAAGATCCCCAACTTCCAGTACCACCACCAGCCGTTCAATTACTTTGAGCAACAAGGCCCGGAGAACCCGCAGGAGCGCAGCAAGCGCCTGCGTGATGGGGGGCTGGGCGACGAAGCGGCTACCAACCGTTTTCTGGCCGACGCCGAGGCTGGCAAGCTACCGGCCGTGAGCTTCTACAAGCCCCAGGGCAACCTCAACCTGCACGCCGGGTATGCCGATGTGGCTGCCGGTGACCGTCACCTTGATCGCGTGCTCAAGGTGCTGCGCAACAGCCCGCAGTGGCAGAACATGGTGATCGTGCTCACCGTCGACGAAAACGGCGGCTGGTGGGACCACGTTGCACCGCCCAAGGGCGATCGCTGGGGACCAGGTACACGGATTCCGGCACTGGTGGTGTCACCTTTCGCCCGCAAGGGCACGGTGGACCACACGGTGTACGACACCGCTTCGATCCTGCGCCTGATCACCCGGGTGCATCAGCTGGAAGTGCTGGATGGCCTCAAGCAGCGCGACGACGCCATGAAGGCGCGCGGGCAGGCACCGATGGGCGACCTGAGCAATGCGCTGATGTTCTGATAACCGTCCCCTCCTTTTGTGGGAGCGGGCTTGCTCGCGATGGCTTTGGCACGGTCAGCCCGGCAGACCGCGCCGCCTGCATTGCGAGCAAGCCCGCTCCCACAGGATTGAAGTTTTATATGTAGGAATATTTGTCTATTGCTGTGAGATCTGTCTCAACGCCTGTACGAATCATTGCGCGCCCTCGGCTATACTCACCATCATTTTAATGGCACCCCCGAGGATCGACTGTGAAGAACTGGACGTTACGCCAACGCATCTTGGCGAGCTTTGCTGTAATCATCGCCATTATGCTGCTGATGGTTGTTGCGTCTTACTCGCGCCTGCTGTCGATTGAAAGCAGTGAAGAAACAGTTCGCACCGATGCCATTCCCGGGGTCTATTACAGTTCGATGATCCGCAGTGCCTGGGTGGACAGCTATGTCCTGACCCTGCAATTGATCGGCGCAGACAACCGCCGTGACCTGACCAACGAAGACCGCAAACTTTACGCCAGCTATGAGGACCGTCTCAATCAAGAGCTGGAGCACTACCGCGGGACAATTTTCGACGGTGAGGACCGCGCCAATTTCGATGCCTTCGAGGTGCTGCACAAGCAATATTCCGAAGATTTGGCCAAGGTGCTTGAGCTGTACGAAAGCAAGCAGTTCGACCAGGCCCAGCGCCTGGTCAGCGAGGAGTTGGCCCCGGCCTGGATGGCCGGGCGTAAACAACTCAACTTCTTGATCGATACCAACCGCCAGTCCGCTACCCAGGCCAGCGACACGATTGCCCAGGCCGTCGTCACGGCCAAGGTCAGCATGCTGATTTCCCTGGTGATCGCGGTTATTGCCGCTGCGCTCTGTGGCTTCCTGCTGCTGCGCGCAATCATGTCGCCGATGCAGCGCATCGTTTCGATTCTGGAAGTGATGCGTTCCGGTGACCTGAGCTCGCGCTTGAACCTGGAACGCAAGGACGAGTTTGGCGCCGTGGAAACCGGCTTCAACGACATGATGGCCGAGCTGACGACGCTGGTGTCCCAGGCGCAGCGCTCTTCGGTGCAGGTCACCACTTCGGTCACGGAAATTGCCGCCACCTCCAAGCAACAACAGGCTACCGCCACTGAAACCGCAGCCACCACCACGGAAATCGGCGCTACGTCCCGGGAAATTGCCGCCACGTCCCGTGATCTGGTGCGCACCATGACCGAAGTGACCTCGGCTGCCGACCAGGCCTCGATCCTGGCCGGTTCCGGTCAGCAAGGCCTGGCCCGCATGGAAGAAACCATGCACTCGGTGATGGGCGCGGCCGATCTGGTCAACGCCAAGCTGGCGATCCTCAATGAGAAAGCCGGCAACATCAATCAGGTGGTGGTGACCATCGTCAAAGTGGCCGACCAGACCAATTTGCTGTCGCTTAACGCTGCTATCGAAGCTGAAAAAGCCGGTGAATACGGTCGTGGTTTTGCCGTGGTGGCCACTGAAGTACGCCGTTTGGCCGACCAGACTGCCGTGGCCACCTACGATATCGAGCAGATGGTGCGCGAGATCCAGTCGGCGGTTTCCGCGGGCGTGATGGGCATGGACAAGTTTTCCGAAGAAGTGCGCCGCGGCATGTCCGAGGTGCAGCAAGTGGGCGAGCAACTGTCACAGATCATCCATCAGGTCCAGGCCCTGGCGCCGCGTGTGCTGATGGTCAATGAGGGCATGCAGGCTCAGGCCACGGGCGCCGAGCAGATCAACCTTGCGCTGGTGCAGCTGGGCGATGCCAGCAGCCAGACCGTCGAGTCCCTGCGTCAGGCCAGCTTTGCGATCGACGAATTGAGTCAGGTTGCCGTTGGGCTGCGCAGCGGCGTTTCGCGTTTCAAAGTCTGATGAGCGAGCTTGTAACCAAACAGACGGGCGCAAAGGTGTCGTCAAGGCGCCTGTTCCTGGTGTTTTTTATCGACAATGAGCGCTATGCCCTGGCCGCCACCGATGTGGTCGAGGTGTTGCCGCGCTTGCCGCTCAAACCGATCGCCCATGCTCCGGCGTGGGTCGCGGGGGTGTTTGCCCATCGTGAGCACATGGTGCCGGTGATCGATATCAGCGCCATGACCTTTGGCAACGCCGCTGTGGCCCGTACCAGCACCCGGCTGGTGCTGGTCAACTACCGCGCACGATTGCTCGGCCTGCTGCTTGAGCAGGCCAGTGACACGTTGCGCTGTGATCCGGCGGACTTTCAACCCTATGGTGTTGATAACCGTGATGCGCCGTACCTGGGGCCGGTGCGCAAGGACGAGGCCGGGCTGTTGCAGTGGTTGAGTGTCGATGACTTGCTCAGCCCGGCAGTGTCTGCACTGTTGTTTGCCGAGGGTGAAGCAGACACCTGTGCCCAGGTGGCACCATGAGCCTTGACCAACGTTTTTTCGATTATTTGAAGCAACGCATCGGCCTGGATGTGGCTTCGGTCGGCCCGGCGATTATCGAGCGTGCCGTTCGCCAGCGCTGCATGGCATTGGGCATGGCCGACAACGATCGCTACTGGCAGCGTTTGCTCAGCTCCCAGGATGAACAGCAGGCGCTGATCGAATCGGTGATCGTGCCCGAGACCTGGTTCTTCCGTTACCCCGAATCCTTTGCCACGCTGGGCCGCCTGGCCAGGCAGCGCCTGGCAGAAATCGGCAGCCGTCGCACATTGCGCATCCTCAGCCTGCCGTGCTCGACCGGTGAAGAGCCGTATTCGATTGCAATGGCGCTGTTTGATGCCGGTTTTGCTGCGCATCAATTCAAGGTCGAGGCGCTGGATGTCAGCCCGCTGTCGGTGCAACGCGCGCAAAACGCGATGTATGGCAAAAACTCTTTTCGTGGCCAGCCCACGGATTTCCGTGAGCGCTACTTCAGTATCGACAACGATGGTTATCAATTGTCAGAGCGGGTCTGCGGGCAGGTCAGCTTCACCGTCGGCAACCTGTTGGACCCGATCCTGCTCGCCAGCCACGAACCTTATGACTTTGTGTTTTGCCGCAACCTGTTGATTTACTTTGATCTTAAAACCCAGCAGCAGGCGCTGGACGTGCTCAAGCGCCTGACCCGTGATGACGGGGTTTTATTTATCGGCCCGGCCGAAGGCAGCTTGCTTAGCCGACTGGGCATGCGCTCGATCGGTGCTCCGCAGTCCTTCGCTTTTTGCCACAGCCATGAGCCAGTGCCTGCGGCGCGCCAGGTGCCTGCCGAACCCAAGCCACTGGCCCGGCCAAAAGCGCCAGCGCCCATGCCTGTAGCGCCACTGGCCAGCCGGCCTTTTGCCCCGCGCTCACACGCTCCCGCGGCAACCACAACCGCGTCGTCAGCCGACGCGCCGGGCATGCTGCTTGAGCAGATTGCTACCTTGGCCAATGAAGGCAAAAGCCGCGAGGCGCAGGCCGCGTGCGAGCAGTTCCTGCAGCGGCACGACCCGCAGGCCGAGGTGTTCTACTGGCTGGGCCTGCTCAGTGATGTGCAGGGCCAGACCGCGCAGGCCCAGGGTTTCTATCGCAAGGCGTTGTACCTGCAACCCCAGCATTCAGAGGCACTGGCCCATCTGGCGGCGCTGCTGGCTTCACAAGGCGATGAAGCAGGCGCACGGCGCTTGCACGAGCGCGCAGCCCGGAACGGGCGTTCCACCCAAAGTGAGCGTAAACAATGAGCGCTTTAGCAGCACAGAGCTTGATTCACTCCGAAGCGCAGGCCATTGATGACTGCTGGAACCGTATCGGCATTTACGGTGACAAAAGCTGCCCGTTGCTGCCCCAGCATATCCATTGCCGCAACTGCGGCACCTACGCCGCCGCCGCGACCCGTTTGCTGGACCGTTATTCGTTTGAGCAGCAAGGCCAGGAGCTGTATGCCCCGCAGGCCCATGAACAAAAGGTGGCTACCTGCTCACTGGTGGTTTTCCGCCTGGGTGAAGAGTGGCTGGGGCTGCCCACCCGCTGCCTGGATGAAGTGGCGCCGATGCAGACCATTCATTCTCTGCCGCACCAGCGTTCCCGGGCCTTGCGCGGTGTGGCCAATGTGCGCGGCACTTTGGTGCCGTGCCTGTCGCTGGTTGAACTGCTGGGCCTCGACCCTGCCGAGCCGGGTGCCTCATCGTTGCGGGTGATGCCGCGCATGCTGATTGTGGCGGCCCACGGCGGGGCAGTGGTACTGCCGGTGGATGAAGTGGATGGCATTCATAATATCGCCGAGGGCGACCTCAATGCCGCGTCGCTGTCTGGCGAGCATGCCAGCGCCAAATACACCCGGGGTGTGCTGCAGTGGAAAACCCGCAGCCTGCGTTTACTGGATGAAGAGCAACTGCTAAGCGCAATCACCCGGAGCCTGACATGACCCCCGAGCAAATGCGCGACGCCTCGCTGCTTGAGTTGTTCAGCCTGGAGGCCGAGGCCCAGACCCAGGTGCTCAACGAAGGCCTGCTGGCGCTGGAGCGCAACCCGACCCAGGCCGACCAGCTGGAAGCGTGCATGCGTGCGGCCCACTCCCTCAAGGGAGCGGCGCGGATTGTCGGCGTGGATGCCGGCGTGAGCGTGTCCCATGTCATGGAAGACTGCCTGGTCAGCGCCCAGGAAGGCCGCCTGTACCTGCAACGCGAGCATATTGACGCGCTGTTGCAGGGCACCGACCTGTTGATGCGCATCGCCACCCCCGGCAATACCGTCACGCCCCAGGACATTGACGGCTATGTGGCACACATGAATGAGCTGCTGGACCCGTCTGCGCCCAGTGCGCGGGTGGCGCCGCCCGAGTTTGACGTGTCGCAGCTGCTGCTGATGCCCGCGCCAGCTGTACCCGAGCCGGGCCCTGAGCCGGTGGTTGAGCCCCAGGTTGAGGCCCCTGTCGAGGCAGCCGCGGAGCCTGCACGGCGGCCCCAGCGCCTGACCGAAAGCGGCGAGCGGGTCTTGCGGGTCACGGCCCAGCGCCTGAACAGCCTGCTCGACCTGTCGAGTAAATCCCTGGTCGAAACCCAGCGCCTCAAGCCCTTTCTGGTGACCTTGCAACGCCTTAAACGTATGCAGAGCACCAACTTGCGGGCTATGGATACGCTCAATGAGCACCTCAAGGTCGCGGGTATCAGTCATGAAGCCGAGCAGGCCCTGGTCGATGCCCGGCAGATGCTGGCCGAGTCCCAGCACCTGCTCAGCGAACAGACCGCCGAGCTCGACGAGTTTTGCTGGCAGGCAGGCCAGCGGGCGCAATTGCTCTACGACACTGCCCTGGCTTGTCGCATGCGGCCTTTCGCCGATGTCCTGGTGGGGCAGGAGCGCATGGTGCGTGATCTGGGCCGTGCCCTGGGCAAGCAGATCCGCCTGGAAATCGAAGGCGAAAAAACCCAGGTTGACCGCGACGTGCTGGAAAAGCTCGAAGCGCCCTTGATCCATTTGCTGCGCAATGCCGTCGATCACGGTATAGAGCCCCCGGAGCAGCGCTTGTTGGCGGGCAAGCCGGCCGAAGGGCTGATCCGCCTGCGTATCTCCCACCAGGCCGGGCTGCTGGTGCTGGAATTAAGCGATGACGGTGCCGGAGTCGATCTGGAGCGTTTGCGCCGCACAATCGTCGAGCGTCAGCTGTCCACCGAAGAGACAGTGGCGCAACTGAGCGAAGAAGAACTGCTGACCTTCCTGTTTTTACCCGGCTTCAGCCTGCGCGACACCGTGACCGAAGTCTCGGGGCGCGGTGTGGGGCTGGATGCCGTACAGCATATGGTGCGCCTGTTGCGCGGTGCCATTGTGCTGGAGCACACCCCGCAGCATGGCAGCCGCTTCCACCTTGAGGTGCCGCTGACCCTGTCCGTGGTGCGCAGCCTGGTGGTTGAAGTGGCAGACGAGGCGTATGCCTTCCCGCTGGCCCATATCGAGCGCATGCGCGACCTGCAGCCCGAAGACATCGTGCAGCTTGAAGGCCGTCAGCACTTCTGGCACGAAGGCCGCCATGTGGGCTTGGTTGCCGCCAGCCAGCTGCTGCAGCGCCAACCCGGTCAGAGCGATGACGAAACCCTCAAGGTGGTGGTGATTCGCGAGCGCGATGCGGTGTATGGCGTGGCCGTGGAGCGTTTTATCGGCGAACGCACCCTGGTGGTACTGCCCCTGGATCCGCGTCTGGGCAAGGTCCAGGATATTTCCGCCGGGGCCTTGCTGGATGATGGCTCGCCGGTGCTGATCGTGGATGTTGAAGATATGCTGCGCTCGGTCGACAAGTTGCTCAATACCGGGCGGCTGGAGCGGATCGACCGGCGCAACCGGCACACCGCCGAACTGACCCGCAAACGTATTCTGGTGGTGGATGACTCACTGACGGTGCGTGAACTGCAGCGCAAACTGCTGCTCAACCGCGGTTATGAAGTGGCCGTGGCGGTTGACGGTATGGACGGCTGGAACGCCTTGCGTGCCGAACACTTCGATCTGTTGATTACTGACATCGATATGCCGCGCATGGATGGCATTGAACTGGTTACCCTGTTGCGTCGCGATAACCGCTTGCAATCGATGCCGGTGATGGTGGTGTCGTACAAGGATCGTGAAGAAGACCGTCGGCGCGGCCTGGATGCAGGAGCCGACTATTATCTAGCCAAAGCCAGTTTCCATGACGATGCCCTGCTCGATGCAGTGGTTGAGCTCATTGGAGGAGCCCAGACATGAGAATCGCCATCGTCAACGATATGCCCCTGGCGGTTGAGGCCTTGCGCCGGGCGCTGGCGTTCGAGCCCGCCCATCAGGTGATCTGGGTTGCCGGCGACGGCCTGGAAGCAGTGCGCCTGTGCGCCGAGGACACCCCGGACCTGATCCTGATGGACCTGATCATGCCGGTCATGGATGGCGTCGAAGCTACGCGCCGGATCATGGCCGAAAGCCCGTGCGCCATCGTGATTGTGACCATCGATCGGGAGCAGAACGTACACCGCGTATTCGAAGCGATGGGCTTTGGTGCCCTGGATGTGGTGGACACCCCAGTACTGGGCGGCAGCAATCCCAGGGAAGCAGCGGCGCCTTTGTTGCGCAAGATCCTCAATGTCGGCTGGCTGATGGGCCAGACTGAAAAGCGCGTCAGGCAGGTAGCGGCCCAGCCGCGGGTGCAGGGCGGTCGGGGTGCCCTGGTGGCCATCGGCTCATCGGCTGGCGGCCCGGCAGCGCTGGAAACCCTGCTCAAGGGCTTGCCGAGAAACTTCGGGGCCGCCATCGTGCTGGTCCAGCATGTTGATCAGGTGTTTGCCGCCGGCATGGCCGAATGGCTGAGCAGTTCGTGCGGGCTTGACGTGCGTCTGGCCCGGGACGGTGAAGCGCCGCAGGTGGGGACCGTGCTGCTGGCGGGCACTAACCACCATATCCGCTTGTTGAAAAACGGTACGCTGGCATACACCGCGGAACCGGTTAACGAAATTTATCGACCTTCGATAGATGTTTTTTTTGAAAGTGTTGCCCGCTACTGGAGTGGCGATGCGGTGGGAGTGCTGTTGACCGGCATGGGGCGTGACGGGGCCCAGGGTCTTAAACTCATGCGCGAACAAGGTTTCCTAACCATCGCCCAGGACCAGCAGAGCAGCTCGGTGTACGGTATGCCCAAAGCGGCGGCCGCCATTGATGCTGCGGTTGAGATCCGCCCGTTGGACAAGATTGCGCCACGCTTGCTGGAGAAATTTGCCAAATGACTGGTAAAACCCCGCAGGACTGGCTTGAAGGCAGTAATTCAGGTGAACGCGCATGAGCGACTTGCAGTTGGACGACGTTAAAACTGATGAAAACGCGGCCATGGTGTTGCTGGTAGACGATCAGGCAATGATCGGCGAAGCCGTGCGCCGAGGGTTGGCCCTTGAACAGAACATTGATTTTCACTTTTGTGCGGACCCGCACCAGGCCATTGCCCAGGCCATCCGCATCAAGCCGACGGTGATTTTGCAGGACCTGGTGATGCCGGGGCTGGATGGCTTGAGCCTGGTCCGTGAATACCGCAACCACCCGGCGACGCAAAATATCCCGATTATCGTGTTGTCCACCAAAGAAGACCCGCTGATCAAAAGCGCGGCGTTTTCGGCCGGGGCCAATGATTACCTGGTGAAACTGCCGGACAACATCGAACTGGTGGCGCGCATCCGCTATCACTCGCGCTCCTACATGACGCTGTTGCAGCGTGATGCGGCCTACCGTGCGCTGCGGGTCAGCCAGCAGCAGTTGCTGGATACCAATCTGGTGCTGCAACGGCTGATGAACTCCGATGGCCTGACCGGGCTGTCCAATCGCCGTCACTTCGATGAATACCTCGAACTGGAATGGCGTCGTGCCATGCGTGAGCAGACCCAGTTGTCGTTGTTGATGATCGATGTCGATTACTTCAAATCCTACAATGACTCCTTCGGTCATCTGGACGGTGATGAAGCGTTGCGCAAGGTGGCTGCAGCCATCCGGGATGCCAGCAGCCGGCCATCGGACTTGCCGGCCCGTTATGGTGGTGAGGAGTTTGCCATCGTGCTGCCCAACACCTCCCAGGGCGGAGCGCGGCTGGTAGCGGAAAAACTGCGCATGGCGGTTGAGGCGATGAAAATCCCGCATATTTCGCCGACAGCGGGATCCAGCCTGACCATCAGCATTGGCCTGTCGACCATGACCCCGCAGCAGGGCAGTAACTGCCGCGAGCTGATTTCGGCGGCAGACAAGGGGCTTTACCTGGCCAAGAAAAACGGCCGTAACCGGGTGGGGATCGAGTAGGGGGCGCACTACACAAAACCTGTAGCCGCTGAGGAGCGCAGCGAGGCTGCGATCGAGCGCGGAGCGGTGGCAAATCCGGCAATTGCGGTGTGTCAGGACGAGTGAGTCGCCTGTGTTTACGACTGCTACGCAGCCGGACGCAGCCTCGCTGCGCTCGTCAGCGACTACAGAATCACACCCGGATCACGCTGCACCTGTAGCAGTTGACGAGTAGAACGAGGCTACGTCCCGCAGCCTCGCTGCGCTCGTCAGCTGCCACGAAGAGCCCTTGGCCGGCCGCGCTGGCGAGCCAGCGTTCGTTGCAGGGTATCCACCAACGTTCGCGTAGTCTGGTCTATTTCAACATTAACCCGGTCACCCACCTGCAAGCCGCTCAAGTTGGTCAGGGCCAGGGTTTGCGGGATCAGGTTGACCGTGACCGTGTGCCGCTCTTCATCCAGGCGGTCAACAGTCAGGCTACAGCCATGCAGGCCGATAAACCCTTTCTCGAACACATAAGCCGAGGTCGCCGATTCCAGCCGCAAAACGGCGCTCACGGTTTCGCCCAGTGGCTGCCACGACACCACCTGCGCGGTGCTTTCAATGTGGCCGTAGAGCGCGTGCCCGCCGTTTTCTTCGCCAGCGCGGTGGGAGCGTTCGATATTGACCCGGTCATTCACCCGCAGGTGCTCAAGCGTGGTGATTTCCGCTGTCCGATTGGTGATATCGAAGGTGGCGCTGTCAGACGAGTAAGCGGTCACTGTCAGGCATGTGCCGTTGACCGACACGCTGGCGCCAATATCGATGTTATCGAACAGGGGCGACCCCTGGACCAGTACCACCCTCTGGTGCCCTGTCTCCTTGTGCAGGGAGAGAACGCGGGCAGTGCCTTGCACAATGCCGGTATACATCAGGCTTTCCTCCTTTCAAGCAGCATAAAGGTTCTGGCTACTGGCGCAGGCCAGTGATGCCAGGCAAAGAATCAGCAGGCCGCACTGGAAGCGTTGCGCAAGCCCGAGCGTTTTGAACAGATGCCCGCTCGCAGGGGTGAACACCACCAGGGCCAGCAGGTAAGCGGCCAATGCCAGGGTGACGCCACTGATTCTCGCGCCCAGATCATCGGCCAGGGGGATAATGGCTACGATCATGATCGTCGCATCCAGCACCTCCTGAAAAAAGCGCTGGCGACGGTCAGGAGGGCGGCATGGTGCGAGCCGCTGCCGTGAATGTTCATACCGCCAGAGCCACACCACTACCGCGGGGGGCGGCTGCAGCGAACACCTGGCCGCTGAGGGTGTTGATGCCGGCCAGTTGCACCACCCCCCAGTTTGTCGGACAGGTCGTTGGTCCAGGTAAAGACCGGATCTGCCTGTGGCGGCTTCACTTAATTAAGTGAAGCCGCCGGTCTTGGGGTGACGGCCCAGATTGGCACAGCGCGGGCTGGCGAGGGCGGTCTGGATCGGGCAGTTCGTTGAATGAAACAGTGCGTAAAGCGGGTGTGTATCTGGGGTTCTTTGGTGCTGCTGTAGAATGCCTGCAATAAACTTTCAGTTGTTATCAGTCCATGTTTTAAATCATGTTCGTGCAGATGTTTAAATACCCTGTTCAAATCAATGTCGTGCAACTGTGTATACCGCTCATAGGCACTGGGGCAGCCATACACCATGGTGCTGTAAATGCCTCGTCGCGGGATTGATTCAAGGCCTTTATATAAATAGTTGTCGTGGTGCTGGTGCGTGCCTGTTACGCCCGTGCCGTTGAATACCTCCAGGTTGCCGGGGCTTGCCTGCATGATGATGGCATCCCCTCCCAGGCCGCACAGGTGCGGGAGGTTATAGGTCAATGAGAGTGCCGCGCTTATGGCGGCGCCCGGCCCTGCGCCTGTTAACAGATAGTCTTGCATGCCCATCATGGATGACTTGAAGTGGGGCGTCGCAATACCGAATACATGACCGCTGGCTAAGTTGGACATGGTGGCTGCCATTGAATAATGGGTTATTGGAATATGGCGTACGGGTATCAAGCAGTAGGTGTTTGCTCAGGCGTATTGAGGTATAGCGTTGTCTGTTTTCAAGTGCAATTAATTGGCTCGTAGTCTGTTTCTTTTAAAGTTAGTAACTTTTCCTACGCAATATATTCGTTTGTCACACATCGTTTGCGGTCAGACTTTAAGTTCACCCTGTTCCTCTTGTCGGCAAGGGCCAATTGCCTGTCAGGCCGAGTGCACGCGGCCTGTCGTCACAGGCGACATAACCCCGCCAGGCGGGCTGCTGATACGCTTCGTTTACGGTATACTCCCCGGCTTTGTAAAAATCGCCTACGAGTGCCGCCAGCCATGGAAATCAACCCGATCCTTAACAGCATCAAGGACCTGTCAGAGCGCTCCGAAACCATTCGGAGGTATCTTTGACTACGATCAAAAGCATGAGCGTCTGACCGAAGTCAATCGCGAGCTTGAAGATCCGAGTGTCTGGAACAACCCTTCGTACGCCCAGGAGCTGGGGCGTGAGCGCTCCCTGCTGGCGCAGATCGTTGAAACCCTCGATGAGATGCACACAGGCCTGGCCGATGCCAAGGACCTGCTGCTGATGGCCGCCGAGGAAGAAGACCAGGGCGCCGTCGATGACGTGGCCGCTGAAGTCGAACGCCTGCGCGAAGCCCTTGAAAAACTCGAATTCCGCCGCATGTTCAGCGGTGAGATGGATGCCAACAACGCTTACCTGGACATCCAGGCCGGCTCCGGTGGCACCGAAGCGCAAGACTGGGCCAATATCCTGTTGCGGATGTATTTGCGTTGGGCCGACAAGCGCGGCTTCGATGCCACCATCATGGAACTGTCCGCCGGTGAAGTTGCCGGTATCAAGGGCGCAACCGTGCACATCAAGGGCGAATACGCATTTGGCTGGTTGCGCACCGAGATTGGCGTCCATCGTCTGGTTCGCAAAAGCCCGTACGACTCGGGCAACCGTCGTCATACCTCGTTCTCGGCTGTATTCGTTTCGCCGGAAATCGACGACAACATCGAAATCGACATCAACCCCTCGGACCTGCGGATCGATACCTATCGCTCTTCCGGTGCCGGTGGTCAGCACGTAAACACCACTGACTCGGCCGTTCGTATCACGCACGTTCCGACCAACACCGTGGTGAGCTGCCAGAACGAACGTTCCCAGCATGCGAACAAAGACACCGCGATGAAAATGCTGCGGGCACGTCTTTACGAGCAGGAAATCCAGAAGCGCAATGCCGCTTCCCAGGCCCTGGAAGACACCAAGTCGGACATCGGCTGGGGTCATCAGATCCGCTCGTACGTTCTCGACGCCTCGCGGATCAAGGATTTGCGTACCAACATCGAGCGCAGCGACTGCGACAAGGTGCTCGACGGCGATATCGACGAATACCTGGTAGCCAGCCTGAAACAAGGGCTGTAAGTCGGCAACAAAACGTGTGCGAAGCTGCAGCGATGCCCAAAGGGCGCGCCAAAGCCCGCTTCCCCCTGCCGCAAGGCGGGGGCAACGAACCTGTGATGGAATTTTTAAAGACATGAGCGACCAACAACTCGATTCGCAAGACCTGCAACAGGAAGAAAACGCCCTGATCGCCCTGCGCAAGGAAAAACTTGCAGCCGAGCGCGCCAAGGGCAATGCCTTCCCGAATGACTTCCGCCGTGACAGCCTCTGCGCCGACCTGCAGAAGAAGTACGCGCAAGCGACCAAGGAAGAGCTGGCTGAAGCCGCCATCCCGGTCAAGGTTGCTGGTCGCATCATGCTTAACCGTGGCTCGTTCATGGTGATCCAGGACATGACCGGTCGCATCCAGGTCTACGTCAACCGCAAGACCCTGCCGGAAGAAACCCTGGCCGCCGTAAAAACCTGGGACCTGGGCGACATCATTGCCGCCGAAGGCACCCTGGCCCGTTCCGGCAAGGGCGACCTGTACGTTGAAATGACCAACGTGCGCCTGCTGACCAAATCCCTGCGCCCACTGCCGGACAAGCACCACGGCCTGACCGACACCGAGCAGCGCTACCGCCAGCGTTACGTTGACCTGATCGTCAACGAAGACGTGCGCCACACCTTCCGTGTGCGTTCGCAAGTGATTGCCCACATCCGCAGCTTCCTGATGGCCCGCGACTTCCTGGAAGTCGAAACGCCGATGCTGCAAACCATCCCGGGTGGCGCTGCGGCCAAGCCGTTTGAAACACACCACAATGCCCTGGACATGGACATGTACCTGCGCATCGCGCCGGAGCTGTTCCTCAAGCGCCTGGTGGTGGGTGGTTTTGAAAAAGTGTTCGAGATCAACCGCAACTTCCGTAACGAAGGCGTTTCGACTCGTCACAACCCTGAATTCACCATGTTGGAGTTCTACCAGGCTTACGCCGACTACGAAGACAACATGGACCTGACCGAAGAACTGTTCCGTGAGCTGGCGCAGTTGGTTCTGGGCACGACCGACGTACCGTACGGCGACAAGGTGTTCCACTTTGGCGAACCGTTTGTGCGCCTGTCGGTATTCGACTCGATCCTCAAGTACAACCCCGAGCTGACTGCCGACGACCTGAACGACATCGACAAGGCTCGCGCCATCGCCAAGAAAGCCGGCGCCAAGGTGCTGGGCTTCGAAGGTCTGGGCAAGCTGCAGGTGATGATTTTCGAAGAGCTGGTCGAGCACAAGCTGGAACAGCCGCACTTCATTACCCAGTACCCGTTCGAGGTGTCGCCGCTGGCCCGTCGCAACGACGAGAACCCGAACGTTACTGACCGTTTCGAGCTGTTTATCGGTGGCCGTGAAATCGCCAACGCCTACTCCGAGCTCAACGATGCCGAAGACCAGGCCGAGCGCTTTATGGCGCAGGTTGCGGACAAGGACGCCGGCGACGACGAAGCGATGCACTATGACGCAGACTTCGTACGTGCCCTGGAATACGGCATGCCGCCGACTGCCGGTGAAGGTATCGGTATCGACCGCTTGGTGATGTTGTTGACCAACTCACCGTCGATTCGCGACGTGATCCTGTTCCCGCACATGCGCCCACAAGCGTAACGATGCAAAATAAGAAGCCGCCGTTAAAGGCGGCTTTTTATTGCCCTGATACATGCCCGTGCGTAGCAGCTGCCGAAGGCTGCGTTCGATGGCGAAGCCATCGCAAATACAGGTTGCGCGGTGCATCAGGTAAACCGTGCATTGCTGTTTTACGACTGCTGCGCAGCCGGACGCAGCCTGCGGCAGCTGCTACAAGATCACTATCAACATTAAAAGGATTTTTCCGTGAGCCTCGTCAGGTCTTCCCAGGGCGCAGCCAATGTCGCGGTCGCGCTCGCGCAAAGTGTTGAGTATCAGGGCCGCAAGGCCAGCCGGCATGGCAGCGAGCAGCGTCGCCAGCTGATCCTCGATGCTGCCATGCGCATTGTCGTGCGCGATGGCGTGCGCGGTGTGCGCCATCGGGCCGTGGCGGCTGAAGCCGGGGTGCCGCTGTCGGCGACCACTTACTACTTCAAGGACATCGACGATCTGATCAACGATACCTTCGCCCAGTATGTAGAACGCAGCGCCGCCTTTATGGCCAAACTGTGGCAGGGCACCGAAGGCAAGTTGCGGGAAATGATGGCCCAGGGCGATGGCAGCCCCCGGGCGCGGGCGTTGCTCGCCGATGACATCGCCCGTATGACCGCCGATTACCTTCAGCATCAAATGCTCACCCGTCGCGACCAGTTGATGGCCGAGCAAGCCTTTCATCAGGCAGCACTGATCAACCCCCGGCTGGCGGTGCTGGTGCGTGCCCATCAGCAGATCTTCCTGCAGGGCGCCGGGCAAATCTTCGAAGTGCTAGGCTCCACCCAACCGCACCAGGATGCCAAAGTCTTGACGGCGATTATCGGTCGGATGGAATATCAGGCCCTACTTGATGGCGCGCAGCCCGAGGCGGATGACGACCGGCTGGCTATTCTTACGCGTTACATGCACTTGGTGTTGGCCGCTCTATAGAAGGATGCAGGCATGAAAGCTTGGCGCGTGATGCTTTTGGCAGTGTCATTTTTGATGTTGAATGGCTGTCTGGTGACCTTTAGCCAGGCACCGATCGAGGCACAGCCCGCGCCCAAACAGCTGCTGGGCAAGTGGGTGAGCAAGGATGCCTGGGGTCAGGCGCGCACGCTTGAAATCAGTGCCATCGACAAAACCCGTTATCAGGCCGTGGTCTACCCCAAGGGCGAACCCAAGGCGCGTGAACGTTATATCTTTATCGTTGCCCGCCACGGCAGCCGCTGGTATGCCTCGGCTGCGATACCGGCCAAACTGGGCGGCAACCATACCCTCAGCGGTTTTGAGCTGACCGACAACGGTGAACTGGTGATCTATGATCTGGATCTTGACCAGGTCAAGCAGGCTGTCGGCCAGTCCGTGTTGAGGGGGGAGCCGGTGGAAACCCCCGAAGGCACCGGCACCCTGATCAAAAGCCCGTCGGCTGAAGTCTTTGCCTACCTGGACGACCCGGCCAATTCCGACGTCTTTGTCGAAGCGGCCCGCTATAAACGTGTGGCCAAGTAACGCTCTTAATTAAAGGAAGCTGCCGGTGGACGACTACCAGCGCACGATACGCACCTTGTCTGACCGCATCGTGCTGGCACAAACCCCGATCCGCGTGCTGGATGCGGTCAAGTGGGACGACAGCATCCGCCAGGGCTTTTTAAAGGCCAAGGGCAAGGCCATGCCGGCGGTCGACCGCGACTATTACCTGGGCCGGCCGCTGACCTTCGATTCAGCGGCGGTTAAGTCCGAATTCCAGAGCATCGAGCGCGATATCACCCGCCAGTTGGGGCAGTTCAACCCGGTCGGGCAGATCATGCGGCGCATGTGCAAGGAATACCGTATGGTCGTGCGCATGCTCGAAGCCCGTGGCACCGAAGATTTCGGGCTGATCTCCCAGGAGCTGTACGGCGCCGCTTCCGATGCGTTCCATGCCGGTGACCCGACTCTTGCCGATTTGGGCCTGATGATGTCCGACTACCTGGACAATATCGACGGGCGCGGCGCGCTCAAGGACGAAGCCAAGACCCTGACTGCCAAGGATGCGGTCAACTTGCTGCAAAGCCGTTTGAACAAGGTGTTTGGCGAGGCCGAAGAAACCATTCGGGTATTCGAGTCCGACGGTATTGTTGCGGACGCGGCGGCGGGCGCCGACTACATCAAGATCCGTACCGATGCGATGTTCAACGAACGTGATGTGCGGGCGCTGGAGGTCCACGAAGGGCTGGTGCATGTGGGCACCACGCTCAATGGCCTGAACCAGCCGATTTGCACCTTCCTGTCCAAGGGGCCGCCATCGTCCACCGTGACCCAGGAAGGCCTGGCGATCCTGATGGAAATCATCACCTTTGCCTCCTACCCCAGCCGGTTGCGCAAACTGACCAACCGTACCCGGGCCATCCACATGGTGGAGGAGGGCGCGGACTTTATGCAGGTGTACGAATTCTTCCGTGAGCAAGGCTTCGAGATGCCAGAAAGTTATGGCAACGCGAGTCGGGTTTTCCGTGGATCGGTGCCAACTGGCCTGCCATTCACCAAAGACTTGTCCTACCTCAAGGGCTTCATCATGGTTTACAACTACATTCAGCTGGCCGTGCGTAAAGGCAAGCTGGAACAAGTGCCATTGTTGTTCTGTGGCAAGACCACCCTGGAAGACATGCGGACCCTGCGCCAGTTGGTGGATGAAGGCCTGGTGGTAGCGCCCAAGTACCTGCCGGACCAGTTCCGCGACATGAACGCGCTCTCGGCCTGGATGTGCTTCAGCAACTTCCTCAACCATTTGAGCCTTGACCGTATCGAAGCGGATTACTCCAACATTTTGTGAACCCTGTGGGAGCGGGCTTGCTCGCGATGCAGGCGCTGCGGTGTTTCATTTGAACCGCGCCGATGTCATCGCGAGCAAGCCCGCTCCCACACTCACCTGTTCAGGCGAATCGTTCTGATGAAAACCCTGGCTGCACTCTGCCTGCTGCTGACCCTCAGCGGATGCAGCTCCCTGCTGTTCTACCCCGAGCCCGGCCAGCCGATCACCCCGACGGCCGCTGGCCTGGACTACCGCGATGTCACCCTGACAGCCGCCGATGGCACCCGCCTGCACGGTTGGTGGCTGCCAGCCAAGAAAGGCGTGCCACTCAAGGGCACGGTGCTGCATCTGCACGGCAATGGCGGCAACCTGGCTTATCACCTGGGCGCAACGGCCTGGTTGCCGGAGCAGGGCTATCAAGTGCTGATGCTCGATTATCGCGGTTATGGCCTGTCCCAGGGCTCGCCGGGGCTGCCGGCGGTGTACCAGGACATCGACGCCGCCTTCGACTGGTTGCAGCACCAGCCTCAAACCCGGGAGTCGCCGCTGATTGTGCTGGGGCAAAGCCTGGGCGGCGCGATGGGTATTCATTATTTGAGTGAGCACCCGCAGCAGCGGGAGCGCATCACGGCCCTGGTGCTCGATGGCGTGCCGGCCAGTTACCGCGAAGTGGGGCAATTTGCCCTGAGCACCTCCTGGCTGACCTGGCCGTTGCAAGTGCCGCTGTCCTGGCTGGTGCCGGATGCCGACAGTGCCATTTACGCGATGCCGAACATGGGCGACACGCCGATGCTGATCTTCCACAGCCTGGATGATCCCGTCGTGCCGCTTTCCAATGGCCTGCGCCTGTACCAGGCTGCGCCACCGCCCAAGGTGCTGCAACTGACCCGTGGCGGCCATGTACAGACCTTTGCCGACCCGACCTGGCGCCAGGTAATGCTGCGTTACCTGGAAGACCCGCAACACTTCAATGGCGTGCGGCGCCTGGGCGAAATCGCCAACTACCCCGCGTCACCGAACACCGAACTTGAACCGAGAGCCAACAATGAGTGAAGAACGCAACGCTATTCCCCTGATCATTACCGGTATCTGCAGCATCATCGGCACCGTGGGCGCCCTGTGGTACTACGGATACCTGCATTTTGCCAAACCCGAGGACGCCTTGCTGCTCAGCGACTTCACCATGCTCAAGACCATCCCGGGGGAGGACTATAAGGTTTCGCTCACGCCGGCCAACCAGGTGGCGCAGTGCATCGACGGCATCATCGTCTTGTTCGACACCGAACAAAAAGGTCTGACCGGGGTATTGGTCAACAACAAGAAGCAGGCGGTACGCTGCCTGGGCCAGGAAGCGCCGAAGCTGGAGCAGTAACGTTCTGTTGTGGGAGCGGGCTTGCTCGCGATGGAATCGCTTAGGTTTGCCTGACGAACCGTGCTGTCTGCATCGCGAGCAAGCCCGCTCCCACAGTTGTGGATATATTTGCGCCAAAAAAAAGCCCCGCCTGATCACTCAGGCGGGGCTTTTTCATGACCACTTAGCGCATTGAGGTGCGCGGTGCTACTGGTTGGTTGTCGTTGGAGATAGTCACTTCAACACGACGGTTCTGGGCGCGGCCAGAGTCGGTGCTGTTGCTGGCCACCGGGTATTCCTTGCCATAGCCCTGGGCCACGATGCGGGTCGGGTCTACGCCTTTGCGCACCAGTGCATTACGCACCGATTCGGCACGGCGCTCGGACAGGGTCTGGTTGAAAGCCGCCGAGCCGACGCTGTCGGTATAACCCTCGACAATCACCTTGCGATCCGGGTTCTGCAGCAGGTACTCGGCCAGGGTGTTGATATTGCGCATGCCGTTGGGTTGCAGGTCTGCCTTGCCGAACTGGAACAGCACATCACCGAAGGTCACCAGCGTGCCGCGCTCGGTCTGCTTGGCGTTCATGCCCTTGAGTTGCTGGATTTGCGCATCACGCGCATCGAGCAATGCCTGGTTACGGGCGGCACCGGCGTTTTTCAGGTTGTTTTCAGCGGTACGCAGCGCGATGGTCTGCTTGGCCACTTCAACGCGCTGGTTGGTCAGGTAGGCCAGTTGGTCAACCTTGGATTCGTCTTCCTTGTTCAGGTAAGCCTTTTCAGCCTTGTCCAGCCATTCGCTGGCGTCCTTGGTTTCCAGGGCTGCCACCTTGGTCGCTTCAGGGTTGGTCTGCAGGGCCGAGAAGTTGGTCTTGGCGTTTTCCAGGTTGACGTTCGGCTGGTGCGAGCACGCCGCCAGGCCAACGCTCAGGGCCAACAGGGCAGGGATCAGTACTGTATTGCGCATGATATTTAGTCCTTTCTATCGATTTGGAATGCTGTGTCGCCAGATGCAGTCAAAAAAGGGCCGCGTTTACTTAACGCTGCGCATGCCTTCCTGACGCAATTGCTGAACGGCATTCTGAGCATCCTGAACAGCCTTCTCGGCTTTCGCCGCCTGGGCCTTGCGCTCTGCTACGCGAGCATCCCACTCCGCTTGTTCGGACAGACGACGGGCTTCGTCGTATTTTTTGTCATGCATGGCCAGTTCGGCCTGCTTGAGTTTGTCCTGGGCCGATTTCATTTCCACCGGTGCATATTCAGTAGCGCCTGCGCTCACGGCGTTATTCACCGCCGATTGAGTCACGGCATACTGCTCTGAAGGTGGATTGCCAGCGCAACCGGCCAGAACGAAGCTGGTGCCGATTGCCAGCGCAGCCAGTTTTAGCCCGCGCAGGCGAGGTGAGGTGGTTTTGACAGTGCGGGTCATCATGGTCTTCAACTCCATTGGGAAGCTCCTTAAAAACAGCAAATTCCATCACGACTGGTAAGGTCACCCGGAGTGTTGGAACACGAGTTCCAGCGGTGATGGTTAATGGCTGTGACCGAAGCGTTTTTTGAATAGTTCAAAAAAAGATGGCATTTGGCCTAAAAGTTTTTTTGACCGATTGGTCAGCACATTTTTTTAAATCTGCGACCCCCGTGGCTTGCCACAGGCAGCGATTGCAACGCACTCTTGGGGCACGAGCTGTCCCCGGATCCTGCTGGAGAAACTGCTGATGACCGATATTGATGCACGCTTGCGCGATGATGTTCACCTGCTGGGTGAGCTGTTGGGTAATACGATTCGTGACCAATACGGCGACGCTTTTCTCGCCAAGATCGAGCTGATTCGCAAGGGGGCAAAGGCCGACCGGCGCGGCACTACGGGCGAGGAATTGAGTGCGATTCTGGATGCCCTGGGCGATGACGAAGTGCTGCCCGTGGCGCGGGCCTTTAACCAGTTTTTGAACCTGGCCAACATTGCCGAGCAGTACGAATTGATCCACCGGCGCGAAGAAGGCCAGCCCCAACCCTTCGAAGCGCTGGTGTTGCCGCAACTGCTGGAACGTCTGCTGGCCGAAGGGCATGACCCGCAGTCGCTGGCGCGCCAGGTCAGCCGCCTTGAGATCGAGCTGGTGCTTACCGCGCACCCTACTGAGGTGACCCGCCGTACGCTGATTCAAAAGTACGATGCCATCGCCGAACAGCTGGCAGCCCAGGACCACCGTGACCTGACCCTGGCAGAAAAATCCGAGATCCAGCAGCGCTTGCAGCGCCTGATTGCCGAGGCCTGGCATACCGAAGAAATCCGCCGCACCCGGCCCACGCCTGTCGATGAGGCCAAGTGGGGTTTTGCGGTTATCGAGCATTCGTTGTGGCACGCCGTGCCGCACATGTTGCGCAAGGCCGACAAAGCACTGCATGCGGCCACCGGCCTGCATTTACCTCTGGAAGCAGCGCCGATCCGCTTTGCATCCTGGATGGGCGGCGACCGCGACGGCAACCCCAATGTCACTGCCAGCGTGACCCGTGAAGTACTGCTGCTGGCGCGCTGGATGGCCGCGGATCTGTACCTGCGCGATCTCGACAAGCTGGCAGCCGATCTGTCGATGCAACACGCCAGCGCCGAGCTGCTGGCCGCCGCAGGCGACAGTGCCGAACCGTATCGGGCCGTGCTCAAGCAACTGCGCGAACGCCTGCGGGCGACGCGCAGCTGGGCCCATAGCGCCTTGCACAGCAGCCAGGCGGCACCGCCCGAAGTGCTGCAGGACAACCGCGAGCTGCTGGCGCCGTTGCAACTTTGTTATCAGTCCTTGCATGCCTGTGGCATGGGGGTGATTGCTGATGGCCCGTTGTTGGACTTTCTGCGCCGGGCGGTGACCTTCGGCCTGTTCCTGGTGCGCCTCGATGTGCGCCAGGACGCTGCCCGCCATGCCTCGGCCATGACTGAAATCACCGATTACCTGGGCCTGGGCCGCTATGAGGACTGGGACGAAGAAGCGCGCCTGACCTTCCTGATACGCGAATTGAAGAATCGCCGGCCGCTGTTGCCCGGCTACTTCAAGCCGGGTGCCGACACCGCCGAAGTGCTGGCCACCTGCCGCGAAGTGGCAGCCGCACCGGGGGCCTCGCTGGGTTCCTATGTGATTTCGATGGCAGGTGCTGCTTCCGATGTACTGGCGGTGCAACTGTTGCTCAAGGAGGCCGGGCTGGTACGGCCGATGCGGGTTGTACCGCTGTTCGAAACCCTGGCTGACCTGGACAATGCCGGGCCGGTGGTCGAGCGCCTGCTGTTGTTGCCGGGCTATCGTGCCCATCTGCAAGGCCCGCAGGAAGTGATGATCGGTTATTCCGATTCGGCCAAGGATGCCGGCACCACGGCGGCCGCCTGGGCGCAATACCGGGCGCAGGAAGCCCTGGTCAATATCTGCCGTGAGCAAGGTGTCGAGCTGCTGTTGTTTCATGGTCGCGGCGGTACCGTGGGGCGCGGCGGTGGCCCGGCTCACGCGGCTATCCTGTCGCAGCCGCCGGGCTCGGTGGCGGGGCGTTTCCGCACCACCGAGCAGGGCGAAATGATCCGCTTCAAATTCGGCCTGCCGGACATTGCCGAGCAAAATCTCAACCTGTATCTGGCCGCAGTCCTGGAAGCCACCTTGCTGCCGCCGCCCTTGCCGGAGCCGGGCTGGCGGGCGCTGATGGATGAGTTGGCCGCGGACGGCGTCGCCGCCTACCGTGGCGTGGTACGGGACAATCCGCAGTTCGTCGAGTACTTCCGCCAGTCCACCCCGGAGCAGGAGCTGGGCCGCTTGCCGTTGGGCAGCCGGCCGGCCAAGCGCCGGGCAGGGGGGATTGAAAGCCTGCGGGCCATCCCGTGGATTTTCGGCTGGACCCAGACCCGCCTGATGCTACCCGCCTGGCTGGGCTGGGAGACCGCCCTGAGTCAGGCACTGGCACGGGGCGAAGGGGAGCAGTTGGCACAAATGCGCGAGCAGTGGCCGTTTTTCCGCACCCGTATCGACATGCTGGAGATGGTGCTGGCCAAGGCCGATGCCGATATCGCCCGGCTCTACGACGAGCGTCTGGTGAGCCCGGAACTGCTGCCGTTGGGTGCGCACTTACGCGACTTATTGTCGCAGGCGTGCTCGGTGGTGCTGGGCTTGACCGGTCAGGCTCAATTGATGGCTCATAGCCCGGAGACGCTTGAGTTCATCCGTTTGCGCAACACTTACCTGGACCCTCTTCATCTATTGCAGGCCGAGTTGCTGGCGCGGTCGCGACGTCAGCAAGCGGCACAGGACAGCCCTCTGGAACAAGCGTTGCTGGTGACTGTGGCCGGAATCGCGGCCGGCTTGCGCAACACCGGCTAGGGTAAAACGGCGGCAAATGTCGCGCCAGAGCAGGCAGGCACAGGGCAGGCCTGGTGCCGACCCCTGTGCGGGCGCGACACTTTATTGTGGGGTTGCGACCTGTGACACCCGGCCGCACAGGCCCGTTTGGCTGTAATTTTTCCTACTTTGGGCGGCTTGTGTGGGCCGGGCCTGCTGTGTATCTTGATCAGCCCTTGGCCGTTTTGATGGCCAGAACCCGATTTTGAGATTGGCCCAAAGAGGCGAATCTGTTGTCATTTAAATAAAAAATTTGAGGAGCACATCGATGCGCGTCATTCTGCTGGGAGCTCCCGGGGCCGGTAAAGGTACTCAGGCAAAGTTCATCACTGAAAAATTTGGCATCCCGCAAATCTCCACCGGCGACATGTTGCGTGCAGCCGTTAAAGCCGGCACCGAACTGGGCCTGATCGCCAAAGGCGTGATGGACAGCGGCGGCCTGGTTTCCGATGACCTGATCATCAACCTGGTGAAAGAGCGCATTGCTCAGCCGGATTGCGTCAACGGTTTCCTGTTCGACGGTTTCCCGCGCACCATCCCGCAAGCTGAAGCGCTGGTCAAAGCCGGTGTCGAGCTGGACCACGTGCTGGAAATCGCCGTTGAAGACGAAGAGATCGTCCAGCGTATTGCTGGCCGTCGCGTACACGAAGCCTCGGGCCGCGTGTACCACACCGTCTACAACCCGCCAAAGGTTGCAGGCAAGGACGATGTGACCGGCGAAGACCTGGTACAGCGCAAGGACGATACCGAAGAAACCGTTCGTCACCGCCTGTCGGTTTACCATTCGCAAACCAAGCCGCTGGTGGACTTCTACCAGAAGCTGGCCGCTGCCCAGGGCAAGCCCAAGTACAGCCACGTTGAAGGCGTTGGCTCGGTAGAATCGATCACGGCCAAGGTGCTTGAAGCACTGAGCTGAGAAGTCGATTTTGCCTCATGACAACAGCCCGCTTGCGGGCTGTTGTTGTTTATACTGCTGCACTTTTTTCAATTCTGATTCTGACGGGAACACCGATGACCACCTTGCTGGCCCTGGATACCGCGACTGAAGCTTGCTCAGTTGCCTTGTTGCACGATGGCAAGGTTACGAGCCACTACGAGGTGATCCCGCGCCTGCATGCGCAAAAGCTGTTACCGATGATCAAGGACCTGCTGGCGGCGGCGGGTGTCGAGCTGGCGGCGGTCGAGGCCATTGCCTTCGGTCGCGGGCCGGGTGCCTTTACCGGCGTGCGTATCGCCATTGGCGTGGTGCAGGGCCTGGCCTTTGCGCTGGAGCGCCCGGTATTGCCGATTTCCAACCTGGCGGTCCTGGCTCAGCGTGCGCACCGCGAACACGGCGCCACCCAGGTGGTCGCAGCCATTGATGCGCGCATGGACGAGGTGTACTGGGGTTGCTATCGCGAAGAGGCGGGTGAGATGCGTCTGCAAGGTGCCGAAGCGGTACTGGCGCCTGAAGCTGCGGCCTTGCCCGATGGCGCCACAGGCGACTGGTATGGCGCGGGCACGGGCTGGGGTTATGCCGAGCGTTTGAACGTCAAGCCTTACGCGATGGATGCGGGCATGTTGCCCCACGCCGAAGACCTGCTGACCCTGGCCCGCTTTGCCTGGGACCGTGGCGAGGCCATCCGCGCCGATGACGCCCAGCCGGTGTACCTGCGTGACAAGGTTGCGGCTACAAAAGCCGAACGCGGTGTTTGATCCGCTTTTGTAGCCGCTGCCGAAGGAATGGTATCGCCGCGGTCTATCAGGCAAATCGCGGTGCGGCCATCGCGAGCAAGCCCGCTCCCACAGGGGGATGTCCCTACAGGGGATTTGCTTAGTCTGGCCTGCGCCGCTAAATTGTAATTATCCCCCCTGAGCATGCAGCCATGCGCATTGACGGCTTTTCTTCCCAGTCCTACCCCATCAAGCGCAAACCGCGTAAAGGTCAGGCGGTGGTTGATGAGTCGGTTGAAGACACGCAAGCCGCGCCCGAGCACACCCCCCGCACCTCCTCCGGCGAGCGCATCAGCCAGTTGCCGGTGCGTTCGCAAGACATGATCTTCCAGCGAGCCATGAGCAAAAGCGCGGCCAGTGCCCTTGCCAGCTACCTGAGCACCGCAGGCTTTGTTGACTGGGAGCAGGAAGTGCTGGGGCTGGATCTGTATATCTGAGCCCATGATTGAGCTTCCTTACTACCTGGGTTGCCCGTCCTGGAGTGAAAACGCCTGGCGCGAAGGCCTGTACCCGCAAAACGCCCGCCCGGCGGATTTTCTGAGCCTGTATGCGCAGGTCTTCAATGCCGTTGAAGGCAACACCACTTTCTATGCCCGCCCGGCGCCAACCACGGTGCAGCGCTGGGCGCACAGCCTGCCCGAACACTTTCGCCTGACAGCCAAGTTTCCGAGGGATATCAGCCACGGCGGTGATTTGCGTGGGCAATTGCACGCAGCCGAAGACTTCCTGCAACTGTTGCAGCCCCTTGGGGGGCGTGTGGCGCCGTTTTGGCTACAACTGCCGGCCAGCTTCGGGCCACAGCGCCTGGCCGAGCTGGTGAGCTTTATGGACGCCCTGCAGCGGCCGCTGGCGATTGAAGTGCGTCACCCGGAGTTCTTTGCCAAAGGCGATGCCGAGCGCTTGCTCAACCGCTTGCTGATGGATCGTGGGGTCGAGCGTATCTGTCTTGATCCTCGGGCACTGTTCAGCTGCGATTCGAGCGACCCTGCGGTGCGCCACGCCCAATCGAAAAAGCCGCGAGTGCCACCGCGACCGGCGGCCTTCACACAGTGGCCGCAGGTGCGTTTTATTGGCCGCCCGGAGCTTGAAGCCAACGACCCTTACTTGTTGCCCTGGGTTGAAAAAGTCGCGGGCTGGATCGAGGAAGGGCGCACCCCGTATGTGTTTTTACACACGCCGGACAATCACCGCGCACCGGAACTGGCGCGGCGCTTTCATCAGCAATTGAGTGAAAGGTTACCGGGGCTGCCGGCACTGCCCGAGCTGCATCCGCCGCAAAGCCGTGAACAACTGGGTTTGCTTTAAGCCGCCAGGCGCAGGTTATTGACCACCAGCGGTCGCGCCCAGCCCAGGTCGAAGTCCATCGCCCGTTGTTGCTCGATCAGGGTCATGGCATCGAAGGGTTCGGCGGGCGGTGGCAGCAGGTCCGTCTCGAACTCGGCAATTGGCAGATGTAGAGGGCGGGGTTCAGGTCCCGGTCCCGGATCAGGCAGCGGATGGCCCTGAGCCATGACCAACGGCCGCACCCAGGTCGCGGTGAAATCCTGCTGATGCTGTTGAGCGATGATTTCTTCCGGCGGGTAGGGCACTGCTGGCGGCGGCAGCAAGTCCAGTTCGAATTCGGCAATAGGCAGAAACAGGGCTTGCGGCGGGCGCAGCTCGGTGTCCTGAACTTCGCAATGGCGCTGGGTGACGATAGTGCCCAGCACCTCGCTACCACCGCGAGGCTCGGTCTTTTCATCCTTGGCGGCGGGTGCGATATCGAGCGCCGCAAAATCGTCAGCACCGGACTGTTCTGACAACGCCTGGGCATAGAAGTCCTTCCACAGGTGATTGACGCTGCCTGTTATCTGCGAATTGTGTCGGCCAAAGTCGCCAATGGGCGCAATAAAGCCGATAGATGCGGAATGAATGTCTGACATGGCTCTCGGTTGACGCCCAGCTCTGGCAAAATGTCGGATATTTCATTTATCGGCAGCCTTTGCCGATCATTAAATTTTTGAGCGTGTTTTTAGATGACTGAGCAAGCAGCGGGCTGTCGTATCAAAGTCGAGGCCCTGGACGAGGCCTATCAGGCCCTGGCCGAACAGTGGGCCGAGCGTCTGGGCTTGCCCCTGGACGAACCGGACGCCGAGTTCGCCTTGCAGTTGAGCGCCCAGGGTTTGCAGTTGCAGCAGTTGGGCCCGGATGCGCCCGGCCCGGTGCGGGTCGATTTTGTCGAGGGCGGTGCGGCCCATCGCCGTTTGTTTGGCGGCGGCACCGGGCAGATGATCGCCAAGGCCGTGGGCATCCAGCAGGGCGTGCGCCCACGGGTGCTGGATGCCACGGCAGGGTTGGGCAAGGACGCTTTCGTGCTGGCGAGCCTGGGCTGTGAAATGAGCCTGATCGAGCGTCAGCCGCTCATCGGCGCCTTGCTGGAAGACGGGCTGGCCCGTGGCCTGGATGATTTTGAAGTGGCGCCGATCGTGTCGCGCATGCACCTGCTCAAGGGCAACTCGATCGAAGTGATGCGCAATTGGGAAGGCGAACCGCCGCAGGTAATCTACCTGGACCCGATGTTCCCCCATCGCGAGAAAACCGCCCTGGTGAAGAAGGAAATGCGCCTGTTCCGGCCATTGGTGGGCGACGACAACGATGCCCCGGCGTTGCTTGAGGCGGCGTTGGCATTGGCCAGCCACCGGGTGGTGGTCAAGCGCCCGCGCAAGGCGCCGTGCATTGCCGGGCCCAAGCCGAGCCATGCGCTGGATGGTAAATCGAGCCGGTACGATATTTATCCGAAGAAGGCGTTGAAACCTTAAACACTACACCCTCACCTTCTGTGGGAGCGGGCTTGCTCGCGATGGTATCGATGCGGTCTCTCAGGTAAATCGCGGTGCTGCCATCGCGAGCAAGCCCGCTCCCACAAGTATTTGGAGGTTGCTTCAAACTGGCTGATACGCCCGCATAAATATCCCCACCACTTCCTGCACATGGGCCTCGCTTTCCTCAGCCCCCGGCGGCTCACCGCCGGCAAACAGCAGGCGAAAGTTCGGCGCGCCCTTAAGCATGCAGAAGAAGTGCTCCGCCGCATAATGGGGGTTGTCGATGCGCAGCGCGCCGCTTTGATCCATCTTGCGCAGCAAGCCCTCCATCTCGTGGACCACCCGCTCAGGCCCGGCCTCCAGGAAGATCTGCGACAGTTTCGGGTCCTGGCTGCCCAGGGCGACCATCAGGCGATGCAAGTTCAACGACTCCTCGCTGTTGATCAGCACCTGAAAGCCACGCGCAATGTTCAGCAACACATCCTTGATCGGCTTGCCTGCAGGCAATTCAAAAAACAGCAGCGGCAACTGCTCGGTGCATTTGGACATGATGGCCGAGGAAAACAGCGTCTCCTTGTCCGTAAAGTGGCTGTAGACCGTCAGTTTTGACACACCGGCCAGGCCCGCAACCGCATCCATGCTGGTGTTGGCATAGCCCTTGGTCAAAAACAGGGTTTTGGCCGCGTCGAGGATAGACTGGCGTTTTGCCAGGTCCTTGGGGCGCCCGAGGGCATTGGGGGGTAAAGGATTGTCAGACATATCCGTTTATTACTGGACTGGTGAGTTTAGTATTAATAACATGCGGCCAGTATAAATATTTCAAGCCCCATTAGCGAAAGGTCATCATCATGTTGCGCCATGCCTTGCCCCGCGCTGTGCCTGTGTGTCTGCTGTTTTTATTGTCTGGGTGTGGGCAACAGGAGCCCGCGAAAATCAGCATCAGCCCGGCGATGGTGGTGCAACCGCAACCTTCGGCACTGGCCAGCCAGAGCTACCCGGGCGAAGTGCGGGCACGCTTTGATCCGCAACTGGCGTTTCGCATTGGCGGCAAGGTGACCCGGCGTCTGGTCGATGAGGGCGAGCGGGTCAAGGCCAACCAGCCGCTGGCCGAACTGGACCCGCAAGATGTGCGCCTGCAACTGGACGCCACCCGTGCCCAGGTCGCCGCCGGGCAGGCCAACCTGAACCTGGTGCGTGCCGAGCGCGACCGCTACAAGACCCTGCTGGATCGGCAGATGGTCAGCCGCTCGCAGTTTGATAATGCCGAAAACCTTTATCGCTCAGGCGAGGCCAAGCTGCGCCAGCTCAAGGCCGAGCAGGACGTGGCCAGCAATCAGGCAAGCTATGCCGTATTGCGTGCCCCGCAGGATGGCGTGATCGCCCAGCGTCAGGTCGAGGTGGGGCAAGTGGTCAGTGCCGGGCAAACGGTGTTCACCCTGGCCGCCGATGGCGATCGGGAAGTGCTGATCAGCTTGCCGGAGCAGGATTTTGGCCGCTTCAAGATCGGCCTGCCGGTGGCGGTCGAGCTGTGGTCGCAACCCGGCCAGCGCTTCAGCGGACGCATCCGTGAGCTGTCGCCATCAGCCGATCCGAAATCGCGCACCTTTGCTGCGCGTATCGCCTTCACTGCAGGCAAGGTGCCTGCCGAGCTGGGGCAAAGTGCGCGGGTGTTCATTCAGGGTGAAGGTGCAGGCTCACTGTCGGTGCCGCTGTCTGCACTGACCGCCGAGAACGGTGCGGCCTATGTGTGGCGCGTGGGCCAGGACAACAAGCTGGAGCAGGTGGCGGTGCGGGCAGGGCCGTTTGGCGAAAACAGCGTGCCGGTGCTCGAAGGTCTCAAGGCTGATGACTGGATCGTCGCCGCCGGTGTGCATGTGTTGCATCCTGGCCAGGAGGTGCGGCCGATTGATCGCGCCAACCGGGCGATCAATGTTGCGGCCAAGGAGTAATCCCGATGGGTTTCAACCTTTCCGCATGGGCGTTGCGCAATCGCCAGATCGTCCTGTTCCTGATGCTGTTACTGGCAATTGTTGGCGGGCTTTCCTACACAAAGCTGGGGCAGAGTGAAGACCCGCCGTTTACCTTCAAGGCGATGGTGATCCGCACCCTGTGGCCGGGCGCCACGGCTGAAGAAGTCTCGCGTCAGGTCACCGAACGAATCGAGAAGAAACTGATGGAAACCGGCGAGTACGAGCGCATTGTCTCGTTCTCGCGCCCGGGCGAGTCGCAAGTGACCTTTATGGCCCGCGACTCGATGCATTCCGATCAGATACCCGAGCTGTGGTATCAGGTGCGCAAAAAGATCAGTGATATACGCCACACGTTGCCGCCGGATGCTCAGGGGCCGTTTTACAACGACGAATTCGGCACCACTTTCGGCAATATCTACAGCCTGAGCGGGGAAGGTTACGACTACGCAGTGCTCAAGGACTACGCCGACCGTATCCAGATCCAGCTGCAGCGGGTCAAGGACGTGGGCAAGGTCGAGTTGCTGGGCCTGCAGGACGAAAAAATCTGGATCGAGCTGTCCAACCTCAAGCTGGCGACCCTGGGTTTGCCGCTGGCGGCCGTGCAAAAAGCCCTTGAAGAGCAGAACGCGGTTTCCACGGCGGGTTTCTTTGAAACGCCCACCGAGCGCGTGCAACTGCGCGTAAGCGGTAATTTCAAGACAGTTGAAGAGATCGAACGCTTCCCCATTCGCGTCGGCGAGCGCACTTTACGCATCAGCGATGTAGCGGATGTGCGCCGCGGCTTTAATGATCCGCCGGCGCCGCGCATGCGCTTTATGGGTCAGGACGCAATTGGTCTGGCCGTGGCAATGAAGGACGGCGGCGATATTCTGGTGCTGGGCAAGGCACTGGATGCCGAGTTTGAGCGCATCCAGAAAAACCTTCCGGCCGGGATGCAACTGGGCAAGGTTTCAGATCAGCCTGCGGCGGTGAAAACCAGTGTCGGCGAGTTTGTCCAGGTGCTGGTCGAAGCGCTGGTCATCGTTCTGCTGGTGAGTTTTTTCTCATTGGGCGTGCGTACAGGCATGGTGGTGGCGCTGACCATTCCGCTGGTGCTGGCGATGACCTTTGCCGCCATGCATTACTTCGGCATCGGCCTGCACAAAATCTCGCTGGGGGCGCTGGTGCTGGCGCTGGGTCTGTTGGTGGACGACGCGATCATCGCCGTAGAAATGATGGCGATCAAAATGGAGCAGGGCTACGACCGGCTCAAAGCCGCAAGTTTTGCCTGGACCAGCACCGCGTTCCCGATGCTCACTGGCACGCTGATTACCGCCGCAGGCTTTTTGCCGATTGCGATGGCGCAGTCGAGTACCGGCGAATACACCCGCTCGATTTTCCAGGTGGTGACCATTGCCCTGCTGGCGTCGTGGGTGGCTGCGGTAGTGTTTGTACCCTATCTGGGCGCGCTGTTGTTGCCGGACCTGGCGAAGATTCACGCGGCCAAACACGGCACCGGGGCTGGCGTGCCTGACCCCTACGCGACGCCGTTTTACCAGCGCGTACGGCGGTTGGTGGAGTGGTGCGTCACCCGGCGCAAAACCGTGATTGCCCTGACCGCGTTGGTGTTTGTGGGCTCGGTGGTGCTGTTCAAGTTTGTGCCGCAGCAGTTCTTCCCGGCCTCCAGCCGGTTGGAGCTGATGGTCGATATGAAGCTGGCCGAAGGCGCTTCGTTGAGCAACACCACCGATCAGGTCAAGCAGCTCGAAGCACTGCTCAAGGATCACCCGGGCATCGAGAACTATGTGGCTTACGCGGGCACCGGTTCGCCACGCTATTACCTGCCTCTGGACCAGCAACTGCCAGCGGCGAGCTTTGCCCAGTTCGTGGTGCTGGCCAAGACCATCGAAGACCGCGAAAGACTGCGCACCTGGTTGATCGATACGCTCAATGAGCAGTTCCCGACCATCCGTTCGCGGGTGACGCGCCTGGAAAACGGCCCGCCTGTGGGCTATCCGGTGCAGTTCCGGGTGACCGGCGAGCATATCGAAGAGGTACGGGCGCTGGCGCGCAAGGTCGCGGCCCAGGTGCGGGGCAACCCCCATGTGGTTAACGTGCACCTGGACTGGGAAGAGCCGAGCAAGGTGGTCAACCTCAATATCGATCAGGACCGCGCGCGTGCCCTGGGAGTCAGCACGGCCAACCTGTCGCGCTTCTTGCAAAGCACCCTGCTGGGCTCGACGGTCAGCCAGTACCGCGAAGACAACGAGTTGATCGAGATCCTGTTGCGCGGCACACCGCAGGAACGTACTGAGCTGGCTCTGCTGCCAAGCCTGGCGGTGCCCACCGACAATGGTCAGAGCGTTGCCCTGTCGCAGATCGCGACCCTGGAATATGGCTTTGAAGAAGGCATTATCTGGCACCGCAATCGCCTGCCAACCGTGACCGTGCGGGCGGATATCTACGGCAAGGAGCAACCGGCAACTCTGGTGCAGCAGATTCTGCCGACCCTGGAGGGCGTGCGCGCCGAGCTGCCGGATGGTTATCTGCTGGAAGTGGGTGGCACCGTCGAAGACTCCACCCGTGGTCAGGACTCGGTGAAAGCCGGTGTGCCGTTGTTTATCGTAGTGGTGCTGACATTGCTGATGGTGCAACTGCGCAGTTTCTCGCGCATGGTCATGGTGTTCCTGACGGCGCCTTTGGGGCTGATCGGGGTGACATTGTTCCTGCTGTTGTTTGGCAAGCCGTTTGGTTTTGTGGCAATGCTGGGCACCATTGCATTGTCGGGGATGATCATGCGCAATTCGGTGATCCTGGTGGACCAGATCGAGCAGGACAAGGCGGCGGGGCTGGACCCGTGGCGGGCAGTGATTGAAGCAACGGTAAGGCGTTTTCGCCCGATCGTACTGACTGCGCTGGCGGCGGTACTGGCGATGATTCCGTTGTCACGCAGCGTGTTCTTCGGGCCGATGGCGGTGGCCATTATGGGCGGGCTGATCGTGGCGACTGTGCTGACGTTGCTGTTTTTGCCGGCGCTGTATGCGGCGTGGTTCAAGGTCAGGAAGGTCTAGTTCAAAAGCCCCTCACCCCAACCCTCTCCCGGAGGGAGAGGGTTGGGGTGAGGGTAGGCCTGCGAATTAGCGAATCTGATCCACGCGCACACGGATCGGCTGCTGGGTCTTGGCCGTCAGGTCGACGCTATTGCGCTCGGTGTTGATAAACAGCAACTGGCCGTTCTCTTCAATCCGCGCGCTGATTGCGTAGGTGTGGCCGGGCTTGATCTGCGCCGGGTCGTAGGTCAGGTGGAAAGGCAGCGGTACCTGGCCCTTGATCTGGCCGCTTTGCTTGGCCAGCGTTACCGCTGGTGCGTCGGCCAGCGAAACGTCCTGCAGGCTCACTTCCAGTGTCGCCGTCGGCGGCAAGGCAATGCGTTGCAGGTAAAACACTTCGCCATCGAGGCTGGCATGTTGGGTAGGGGTCATGGAACTACAGGCTCCCAGCAGGGCGGTCAGGCTCAGTAAAAGGAACTTTTTCATAGGGCAGTCTCCGTTTCTTTTCCTGTGTAAGACATTTCACACTGGAGAATGAAGGGGATTCTAGCAATGAACTTGCCCTTGAAGCGGCAAACATGTGCCCGACAACCGCTGCTGTTTCAGTGGGTTATTCAGTCAGAGGTTCATCCTGGGAGTCGTCAGCGGGGGTGTCGTGGCTGCCGGGCTGGATGCCATTACCGCCGTGGACGCTGCCATCGGGGTTCTTGACATGCCAGGGCGTGCCAGCAGTGCGCGTGGTTTCCGAAGGAGGCTGTTCGTGTAGCTTTTCGTTGTCCTGGGTCATTTTCAGACTTCCTTATCGTTGGTTTGCATTAGGTGTGTGCCGAAAAACTCGTCACACACCCAAGGCTAGTTGCAGATTGGAAGGCTGAAATCGGTCGAGACGTTTCAACTCGACTTTGCAGGATTATCCGACGCTCTCGGAAATATCCGCTGCATCTTCACTGCGATGCAGTGCCACCTGACGAATCGACAGGCGAATCTCGGCAGGCAAGACGCGCTTGGCAGCCCCTTCGGCCAGTTCACCGAGCAGTTCGTGGTAGCTCAATTTGCCGTTGGCATCGCGGCGCAATACGTCTTCTTCGAGCAAGGTCTGGATAAAGTGACGGAACAGGCTCTTGTCGAAGAACTCCGGGGCATTGAGCCCATGCAGGATCGACAGGCGCTGGGCCATCATGGTGCACAGGTCTTCCAGCTCTTCGGCGCTCAAGGTGTTCTGGCCGCTGTTGAGCAGCAAGGAGATGGCCATGTAAAAGCGCTGCAGGGTTTGCGCAATGCTTTTGGACAGCAGCGTCAGTAATACAAAGTGTCGCGAGCTGGGCGCAGGGCGCAGGTACACGTCTTTTTCGAAGCGCAGCAAGCCTTGCTCGACAAAGGCTTCAAGCCATTGGTCGACGACACCGTCGAGTTCTTCTGCGGACCAGCGGATAAACAGCTCCGATTGCAGATACGGGTATAGCGCATGGGTGTAGCGCAGGATCTGTTCGCGGCTCATGCGCGAGGTGCTCTGGAAGAAGCTGGCCAGCAACGATGGCAAGGCAAAGATATGCATCACGTTGTTGCGGTAATAGGTCATCAGAACCGCGTTCTGCTCATCCAGGTAGAGGATCTTGCCCAGCGCATCGCTTTGCTCGGCCAGCAGATTCATGTCTTTGACATGCTGGATCAGTGCCGGCCCGTCACCCTCGGGCAAGGTGGTGTACGGCGAGTAGGGAACCCGGCGCAGCAGGGCCAGATACAGGTCCAGCACCCGGGCCATAGCCTGTTCATCCAGGGCCAGGCGGGTAGTGGACAACAGGGCCAGGGCCACCAGGTTGACCGGGTTGATGGCCGCTGCCTCATTCAGATGCCGGGCAACTTTATCACCCAGACGGTTGGTGGTCTGGCTCAGCCATTCAGGGCGGTAGGCCGGCGCAAGTTCCTGCTGGCGCCAGCCCGGCTGCTCCTGCTCGAGAAACTCGGCAAGCTTGATCGGCTCGCCGAAGTTGACCGCGACCTGACCGAATTTCTGCTTTTTAAGGGCGCCGATCACTTTGAAAATATCGAAAATCGATTCTTTCTTCTTGCTTGCACCGCGCAGTTCGCCCAGGTAGGTACGGCCCTCAAGCACGCGCTCGTAACCGATATACACCGGTACAAAGACGATAGGCGTACGTGATGAGCGCAAGAAACTGCGCACGGTGATGGCCAGCATCCCGGTTTTTGGTTGCAGCATGCGCCCGGTACGCGAGCGGCCGCCTTCGACGAAGTACTCCACCGGGAAACCCTTGGTGAACAGGGTGTGCATGTATTCGTTGAACACCGAGGTGTACAACGGGTTGCCCTTGAAGGTGCGGCGCATGAAAAACGCCCCGCCACGCCGTAGCAGCGGGCCCAGCACCGGCATGTTGAGGTTGATCCCGGCGGCAATATGCGGCGGGGTCAGGCCGTTGCGAAACAGCAGATAGGACAGCAACAGGTAGTCGATATGGCTGCGGTGGCACGGCACATAAATGATCTCGTGGCCCTGGGCGACCTTTTGCACGCTCTCGATCTGGTTGACCTTGACCCCGTCGTAGATCTTGTTCCAGAACCAGCTCAGCAGCACTTCAAAAAAACGGATCGCGGTGTAGGTGTAGTCCGAGGCGATTTCATTGGCGTAGCGCAGCGCCAGAGCACGGGCTTTGTCCGGCGAAATATTTTCGCGCCCGGCCTCATCGAGGATCGCCTGGCGCACGGCAGGCTCGTTGACCAGCCCCTTGACCAGTGTGCGTCGGTGCGACAGATCGGGGCCAATGGTCGAAATTTTCAGGTTGCGAAAGTGTACCCGCAAAATGCGCTGGGCCATGCGCACGGTGCGTTCGTGGCCCTTGTTGAGATCGACCAGTTCGCGCATATGGATAGGCGCGGAGAACTGCACGCGGGTTTTGCGGCCCAGAATCAGGATCCGCAGCAGGCGCCGCAAGCGTCCGGTCACGGCCCAGCTGTCGGCAAACAGCAGTTTCCAGGGGCTGGACTCGCTGTCGGGGGACTGGCCCCAGAACACGCTGACCGGGATGATTTGCGCATCTTCGCCCGGGTGCTGGCTCAGGCCGTCGACCAGACGGGTCAATACCGGCGGCGCCCCACGCTTGTCCTGACGGCCCAGCCAGTCGGGCTCGGGGGTCAGGTAAAAGAAGGCAGCGGGCTCGATCATCTCGCCCACGGCAACCGGCAGTACCGGGCGCGGCAGGCCGGCCTTGGAGCATTCGGCGTCGACCACGGCCAGCTCGGTCAGCGAGGGCGATTGCAGTACATAGAACACCGGTCGGCTGCGATCCAGGTTCAGGGTCAACGAAGACTGGTTGATGGTCTCCGAGCGCACCCACAGGTACAGCAAGCGACGCAGGGCGCCAAATACAAGGCGGCGAAATGGGGAGGGGGTCATACGGCTTCTGCGTTAGTGAATTAAACGAGCGTTTACTCGGTCGGGTAGTTTGCAGTATCAGCGCAAAATCGGCAAAAAAGCGGCGAACTAATATTGATTGAGTGTTTTTTTGCCTGACTTATACTCGATGGTCTTTCGCTGCCTTGTGTAAGACGCAATCGGTGGAAGTCTAGTTCAAGCGAAAACTCTTAAAGGGCCAATAACGAGCCCGCTCAATAATAAAAAGGGGGGAAGGTTCCATGACGACACGTGTAACAGGCAATGTGAAGTGGTTCAACGATGCCAAGGGCTACGGCTTTATCCAGTGCGAGAACGGGGCCGATGTGTTTGTACACTACCGCGCCATTCGCGGTGAAGGGCATCGCAGCCTGGCCGAAGGCCAGCAGGTCGAATACACCCAGGTCACAGGCGCCAAAGGCCTGCAGGCCGAGGATGTAGTGGGGTTGTAAGGCGCTGCGGCCCCTCCCTGTGGGAGCGGGCTTGCTCGCGAGATGGGCGGCGCGGTGCATCTGGCTGACCGCAGCGATACCATCGCGAGCAAGCCCACCCCCACAAGGGATTTGTAGCGGGTTTTACTCAGGAACCGGTTTTCCAGGTGATTTCTTCCTGGCCGTCTTCGCTGATGCGGATCCAGCGGTCGGCGTCTGCCTCGCCCTGTTCTTCAACCCAGCTGCCCGGTGCGCAACGCACTTCGATGTGCAGGGCCTCAAAAGCGGCCTTGGCGCAGGCAATATCGTCTTCCCACGGGGTTTTATCGCTGTCCAGGTACAGGCTGTTCCATTTGCCCACGGCCTTTGGCATCCAGGTCACCGGCACTTCGCCTGCGGTGCACTTCCAGGTTTCGCCTTTCTTTTTCCATTCCGTGCACGGCCCCAGCACGTTTGCCAGCCAGGCTTCGACGTCTTTGTAAGTGACGGCTTCTTTCAGGTAAATCTCGATATCGGGTTGGCGCATGGATGTCCTCACTGCGGGTCTGAAAAATCCACTCGCGGATTAATCGGGCCAGAGGCATGTGCCCCTGGCCGTAAAGTTGGTTATTGAAGCACGAAGTAATCGTAGCGCATCGACACCGTCACCACTAAAGGCTCGGGGTGCTCGATGACCTCGGCGCGGCGTTCGGCGCTGGCACGCCAGCCGTGAGGGGTCATGGCCAGCAGGTTGGCGCGATCCTGGGGTTCGCTCAGGCTGAGGGTGAACTCCAATGTTTCGCTGTGTTGCAGCGCCATGCCTTCGGGCACCAGGGCCAAATGCTTGTCGTCAGCGTAATCCCGTACTTCGTCGTACAGCCGCTCGCGCAGTTCCATCAAGTGCCCGCGTGTTGGGCCTACACGCATCAGGCCACCACCCGGGGTCAGCAGGCGCTTGGCTTCAAGCCAGTCCAGCGGGCTGAATACACTGGCCAAAAACTGGCAGCTGGCATCGGCCAGTGGTACCCGGGCCATGCTGGCGATCAACCAGGTCAGTTGCGGGGTGCGCTTGCAGGCCCGCTTGACCGCCTCGCGGGAGATATCCAGCGCGTAGCCATCGGCGTTGGGCAGTGCCTGGGCGATTTGCGCGGTGTAATAACCCTCGCCACAGCCGATGTCGAGCCAGCGTTGTGGCGCGCGTTCGGCGGCCAGCTCGGCCAGGCGTTTGGCCACGGGGGCGTAGTGCCCGGCGTTGAGAAAGTCGCGGCGGGCTTCAACCATTGCCTGGTTGTCGCCAGGGTCGCGGCTGTTCTTGTGTTGCACCGGCAACAGGTTCAAATAGCCCTGGCGGGCACGGTCAAAACGGTGCCCGGCGGGGCACACGACACCATTGTCCACTGCATTGAGCGGTTCGGAGCAGATCGGGCAGGCGAGCATCAGGCGAGCAACTTGATCAGGGTCTGGTAGTAGATTTCGGTCAGCACATCCAGATCGCTGGCCAGAACCCGTTCGTTGACCTGGTGGATGGTCGCGTTGACCGGCCCCAGTTCCACCACTTGCGTGCCCAGGGTGGCGATAAAGCGCCCGTCGGACGTACCACCGCTGGTCGAGGCCTTGGTTTCACGCCCCGTCACCTGCTTGATGCTCGACGAAACCGCGTCAAGCAAAGCGCCCGGCTCGGTCAGGAAAGGCAGGCCGGACAATGCCCAGTCGATGTGCCAGTCCAGGCCATGCTTGTCCAGGATGTCGGCCACGCGCTTTTGCAGGCCTTCAACGGTGGACTCGGTGGAGAAGCGGAAGTTGAACACCGCCACCAGGTCACCGGGGATCACGTTGGTCGCGCCCGTGCCGGAGTTGAGGTTGGAAATCTGGAAGCTGGTCGGCGGGAAGAAGGCGTTGCCGTTGTCCCAGTGCTCGGCGGCCAGCTCGGCCAGCGCCGGAGCTGCCAGATGAATCGGATTCTTGGCCAGGTGCGGGTAGGCCACATGGCCTTGCTTGCCACGCACGGTGAGCTTGGCGCCCAGGGAGCCGCGACGACCGTTTTTGACCACGTCGCCGACCAGGGTAGTGCTCGACGGTTCGCCGACTATGCACCAGTCCAGACGCTCGTTACGGGCCTTGAAGCGCTCGATCACGGCCTTGGTGCCGTGATGGGCCGGGCCTTCTTCGTCACTGGTGATCAGAAACGCGACCTTGCCCTTGTGGTCCGGGTAGTCGGCGACAAAGCGCTCGGCGGCCACCAGCATGGCTGCCAGGCTGCCTTTCATGTCGGCCGCGCCACGGCCGCAGAGCATGCCGTGTTCATCGATCAGCGCGTCGAACGGGTCATTCTGCCAGGCCTGGACCGGGCCGGTCGGTACCACGTCGGTGTGGCCGGCGAAGCACAGTACCGGGCCTTCGTGTTTGCCGTGGGTGGCCCAGAAGTTGTCGACGTCCTCGATGCGCATCGGCTCAAGCATGAAGCCGGCATCGCCCAGGCGCTGCATCATCAGCTTCTGGCAATCGGCATCGATCGGCGTCACGGAAGGGCGACGGATCAGATCGCAGGCAAGTTGCAGGGTCGGCGAAAGGTCGGCGTGGGCCGTCATGGTAGGGACTCCGAAGCGGGACACAAGGCACAAAAGGGCGGTTATCTTAAAGCAAAACGGCGGCCAGAGGCCGCCGTTTAGTGGTTGCAGTCAATTTATGCAGCCGGTTGCTCTTGGGCTTCTTCTACCGGTTTGGGCAGCGAAGACATAAAGGCCATGATCAGCGCCGCCAGGTACGGCAGCGATTGCACCAGCAGCATCACCACCCAGAAACGCATGTCGTTGCTTGGCAGGCCCTGCACGAAGAAGATCCCCAGTGCCGCGCCCCAGAGCAACAGCATGATGAACACTTCTTCGCGGGCTTCCGAGATGGCGACCCAAAAGCCGTGGTTATCGGCGTTTTTCGGCGTGCGGAAGAACGGAATGCTGGTGGTGAAGAACCCGTACAGCACGGCTTTGGCGATGGTGTGGGACAACGCCAGCCCCGCCAGTGCAGCGGCGAAGGCGTCCTTGAGGTTGACCCCCATCGCACGGCGGTACAGGAAGATGATCTTGCCCACCTTGAACACGAATAACGCCAATGGCGGAATGGCGAAAATCAGCAGCGGCGGATCGACCCGCGTCGGCACGATAATCATCGCCGCCGACCACAACAGGGCACCTACGGTGAAGAAAATATTCATGCCATCGGCCACCCACGGCAGCCAGCCCGCGAGGAAGTGATAGCGCTGGCCGCGGGTCAGCTCAGTGTCCTTGCCACGCAGCAGGCTTGAAGAGTGACGCTTGATAATCTGAATCGCACCATAGGCCCAGCGAAAGCGCTGTTTCTTGAAGTCGATAAAGGTATCGGGCATCAGGCCCTTGCCGTAGCTATTGTGGGAATAGGCTGCGGAGTAGCCTTTCTCGAACACGCGCAGGCCCAGTTCGGCGTCTTCACAGATGCACCAGTCGGCCCAGCCGAGCTCTTCGAGCACAGAGCGGCGGGTCATGGTCATGGTGCCGTGCTGGATGATCGCGTCGCGGTCGTTGCGGGTGACCATGCCGATATGGAAGAAGCCTTTGTATTCCGAATAGCAGAGCTTCTTGAATTTGCTTTCGTTTTGGTCGCGGTAGTCCTGTGGCGATTGCACGATGGCGATTTTCGGGTCGGCAAAGTGCGGCACCATGTGCTTGAGCCAGTTGCGGTCCACGCAGTAATCGGAGTCGATCACGGCGATCACTTCGGCATCCGGCGCGGTGTGCGGGATCAAGTAGTTCAGCGCGCCGCCCTTGAAACCGGCCAGGGGCGCGACGTGGAAGAACTTGAAGCGCGGGCCGAGGGTGGCGCAATAGTCGCGCACCGGCTCCCATACCGCCGGGTCCTTGGTGTTGTTGTCGATGATCAACACTTCGAAATCGGGGTAGTCGAGGTTGGCCAGGGCGTCGAGGGTCTGTTTGACCATCTCTGGCGGCTCGTTGTAGCACGGCACATGGATCGAGACCTTCGGGCGGTAGGCATCGTCGGCTTCGACGGGTAAAAACTCCCGGCGGCGTTTGCGAATCCATACCGCCTCGGCCAGTTCATGGGCCTCGGTGAGCAACACAATAAACACCCCGAGCGCACCCAGCCCGAGCAGGAAGCCCACGGTCAGGCTGAACCAGGTGCTGTATTGCTGGCTGTAGTCGTAGGCGATCCACACCAGTACCGAGCCGCACAGGAACGCGGTAAAGGTCAGGAAAGTGCGGCCACGCTGGCGCAGGGCAGAGCCGTCGATCAGCAGCAACGCCAGCGACAGCAGGCCCATGACCACCGAGCCGATGGCCAGTACGCGCCACTGTGGAATGGCGACGACCGGGCCTTCAAAGTTGAATTTTTGCTGGCGGGCCGCGTTGTACACGCCCCAGTACGCCCCTACCGAACCTTCGTCGCTGGCTTTCCACGGTTGGTCGAAGGCTTCGATCACAAAGTAGTTGTAGCCGCGACGGTTGAGGGTGTTGACCAGCGTACGCAGATAAATCGCCTGGTCGGCCGGGGTGGCGTCAGCGCCACCGCGCATGCGGCCATTGCTCGGCCAGCCCACCTCGGACAGCAGCAGCGGTTTTTTCGGGAACATTTTTTTCAGGTCGCGGGCACGGTCCAGAACGAACTCACCGGCCTTGTCTACCGGGATAAATTCCCAGTAGGGCAGGATGTGCGCGGCGATCAGGTCAACGTGCTTGGCCAGTTGCGGGTATTTCTCCCAGATATGCCATTGCTCGGACGTGGTGACCGGCACCTTGACCGCAGCGCGAACCCGGTCCAGCAGCACGATCAGGTCTTCAGGGGTGATTTCTTCGCGGAACAGGGCTTCGTTGCCCACGACAACCCGCACCACGCTGCGTGAGTTGTTGGCCAGTTCGATGGCTTTCTGGATTTCCCGTTCGTTGCGCTCCAGGTCCGGGCTGATCCAGATGCCGATGGTCACGCGCAGGCCGAACTCTTCCGCCAGCTTGGGAATATCGCCCAGGGTGCCGTCAACCGAGTAAGTCCGGATGTTGTCGGTGAGCTTGCTGATGATCTCCAGGTCGCGACGCATTTCGTCGTCGGTCGGGTACTGGTCTTTCTGCGGGTACTGGCCTTGCTGGAACGGCGAGTACGAAAAGCCGGAGATTTGCTCAGGCCAGTTGGGCGCAGAGACCGGGCGATTGATCAGCGCCCAGAAGCCTGTGAAGAGCGCGGCGATGGCCAGGACCACCACCAGATTGAGTCCAAATTTACGCGATGACATAACTATTTCGGGTTCCAAAAGGAGTGGAACGAAGATCGGTCGGCGGGTGCCAAACGGCGCGCATCCTACACTGTGCTCCGACCCATCGTATAGCTGACGGAATTGGATCCGGCGTTGGGCAGTTGTTACCGTCTTAAGTTCTTTCTTTATTATTTGTAGCTCTGATCTTCTTACTCAGTAGGCTATTAAAGCAGGCTTGGTCGCATAGCCTGTAGGAAAGATACTCAATGCAATGTAAGCCCCCTATAATGCGCGCCGGTTTTTGGGGTGTTGGTGATGAGTACAGAAGATCCACGTTTTGCCGGTGTAGCCCGGTTATATGGGCTGGAAGGCCTTGAGCGGCTGAAGGCAGCCCATGTGGCGATCGTCGGTGTGGGCGGTGTCGGGTCGTGGGCGGCAGAAGCCATTGCGCGCTGCGGCGTCGGTGAGATTTCGTTGTTTGACCTGGATGACGTGTGCGTCAGCAACAGCAACCGCCAGTTGCACGCCTTGAGCACGACCATTGGTCGGGACAAAGTCGAAGTGATGGCTGAGCGCCTGCGCCAGATCAACCCGGACTGTGTGGTTCACGAAGTGGCGGATTTCGTCACCCGCGAAACCATGGCCGAGTACATCACCCCGAATATTGACTGCGTGATCGACTGCATCGACAGCGTGAATGCCAAGGCGGCACTGATTGCCTGGTGCAAGCGGCGCAAGATCCAGATCATTACCACCGGTGGTGCGGGTGGGCAAATTGAACCGACGCTGATCCAGGTCTGTGACTTGAACCGTACGTTCAATGATCCGCTGGCCTCCAAGGTGCGTTCGACCTTGCGCCGCGACTATGGTTTTTCGCGCACCATGACCCGCCATTACAGCGTGCCTTGTGTGTTCTCTACCGAACAGCTGCGTTACCCCAAGCCGGACGGCAGCATTTGCCTGCAGAAGAGTTTTGTGGGGGACGGGGTCAAATTGGACTGCGCCGGCGGGTTTGGCGCGGTAATGATGGTGACTGCCACCTTTGGTATGGTCGCGGCGACCAAGGCGGTGGACAAGATCGTGGCGGGCGTGCGGCGGCCTTCGGAGAAGGTCAAGCCTGCACCGCAGGAATAAGGCTCGCCCCGGACCTGATCTGTGGGAGCGGGCTTGCTCGCGATAGGATCACTGCGGCTTTTCAGATGAACCGAATCGCCAGCATCGCGGGCAAGCCCGCTCCCACAGTTATTTTGCGCAAGCCCGGGTTTTGAGGGCCGCACAACACCTGTGGAAGCGGCAAGGGTTAGCCTGCCAACTCCCGCATCCGCACCAGCACGGCATTCAGCCCGTTGCTGCGCGATGGCGACAGTTGCCGGCTCAGGCCCAATTGCTCGAACCAGCCCGGCAAATCGACCTGTTGCAGCTCCTCAGTGCTCAAGCCATTGACCCGCGCCAGCAGCAACGCCACCAGCCCGCGAATCAACCGCGCCTCACTGCTGGCCGCAAACTGCCAGCGACCATCGACCTGCTGGCCCACCAGCCACATAAGGCTTTCACAGCCATGCACGCGGTTGGCCTCGGTTTTGTCGGCCTCGCTCAGCTCCGGCAAACGCTGACCCCATTGCATCAACAGGCGCGCACGCTGCTCCCAGCCGCTGCAATGCTCAAAGCTGTCGAGCGCCGCCTGCGCCTGGGCGGGCAGAGTCATTGCAGCAACTCCAGCGCTTGATCGAGCGCGTCGAAAAAACGCTCCAGATCGTCTGAATCGTTGTACAGCGCCAGCGAAACGCGGATGGCTCCAGCCAGCCCCAGGCTTTTGAGCAGCGGCATGGCGCAATGATGCCCGGCGCGCACGGCTATTCCCTGTTCGGTCAGCAAGTGGGCCAGGTCGGCGTTGTGTACGCCATCCACGACAAAACTGACCAGAGCCAGCTGCGGAGCGCCCAGCAAGCGAATGCCCTGACGCTGCTGCAAACCCTCGACGAGTAACCCATGCAGCGCTGCTTCGTGGGCTTGCACGGCGGCTTGGTCGAGGTTGGCCAGATAGTTGAGCGTTGCCCCCAGCCCGATCACGCTGGCAATCGGCGGCGTACCTGCTTCAAAGCCAAGCGGCGCGGGGCGGAAGGTGGCGTGCTGGTAATCGGCGTCCTGGACCATTTCGCCGCCAAACTGCCAGTGCTGCAAACGGCTCAGCGCTTCATGGCGGCCAAACAGCACGCCCAGCCCGTCCGGACCATAGAGCTTGTGGCTGGAAAACACATAGAAGTCGCAGCCTAACGCCTGTACGTCATGGCGGCCGTGGACCACGCCCTGGGCGCCATCAACCACCGTCAGGGCCTGATGGGCCTTGGCCAGCGCCAACAGTTCAGGCAGCGGCTGCCATACGCCCAGTACGTTGGACAGCTGGCTTACGGCCAGCAGGCGGGTGCGTGGGGTAATCAGGCGTGCGGCTGCGTCGAGATCGATCACGCCGTCGGCATCCAGCGGCAACACCACCAGATTCAACCCTTTACGCTGCGCCAACTGCTGCCACGGCAGCAGATTGGCGTGGTGTTCCAGGGCGCTGATAACGATGTCATCGCCCGTCTTGAATTGGTGCTCCAGGCCATAGGCCAGAAGGTTCAGCGCCGAGGTGGCACCGTGGGTGAAAACGATTTGCCCGCACTCGCCAGCATTGAGCCATTGCGTCACTTTGTGACGGGTGTTTTCGAAGGCCTGGGTCGCGTGGGCGCCCGGCAGATGTTGGGCCCTGTGTACATTGGCTGCGCCATTGGCGTAGTAGTGCGTCAGTGCGTCGAGCAGGGCTTGGGGTTTTTGCGTGGTTGCAGCGCTGTCCAGATAGGTCTGGGCCTGACGTTGCAAGGCGGCGATGGCCGGGAAGTCAGCGCGCCAGGGAGAAGGCAAAAGCATGGTGTTCGGCTCTGTTGACGAGGCCGGAAACCGGCCCCGTCAGTTTCAGACAGACGCTTAGTTGTGCGCGTGCAGTGCTTCGTTCAGCTCGATGGCCGACTTGTGGGTCTTGCATTCCACCGCGCCGGTTTCGGAGTTGCGACGGAACAACAGGTCAGGCTGGCCAGCCAGGTCACGGGCCTTGACCACTTTGACCAGTTGGTTGTTTTCGTCCAGCAGGGCCACTTTGGTACCCGCGGTCACGTACAGGCCGGACTCGACGGTGTTGCGGTCGCCCAACGGGATGCCGATACCGGCGTTGGCGCCGATCAGGCAGCCTTCGCCAACCTTGATCACGATGTTGCCACCGCCCGACAGGGTGCCCATTGTCGAGCAACCGCCGCCCAGGTCAGAACCCTTGCCTACGAACACGCCAGCCGAAACACGGCCTTCGATCATGCCCGGGCCTTCGGTGCCGGCGTTGAAGTTGACGAAGCCTTCGTGCATCACGGTGGTGCCTTCGCCCACATAAGCACCCAGGCGAATACGCGCCGCGTCAGCGATGCGCACGCCGGCCGGAACAACGTAGTCGGTCATTTTCGGGAACTTGTCGACCGAGAACACTTCCAGTAAATCGCCACGCAGGCGTGCTTCAAGTTGGCGCTCGGCCAGTTCGCCCAGATCGATGGCGCCCTGGCTGGTCCAGGCCACGTTTGGCAGCAGCGGGAACACACCCGCCAGGCTCAGGCCGTGGGGTTTGACCAGGCGATGGGACAGCAGGTGCAGCTTGAGGTAGGCCTCTGGCGTGGAGGTCAGCGTGGCGTCTTCGGCCAGCAGGGTCGCGACCAGCGGCTTGTGGCTTTCGGCCAGGCGGGTCAGCAGGGCCGCTTGAGCAGCGTCCACAGGCTTGACGGCTTCTGCCATTTGAGCGGCTTGTGCGGTGGTAAAGGTGATTGCCTGATTGCCACCGGTGTAGCCCAGAATCGGTGCGATGGCTGCAATCAGCTCGGCCGATGGATTGATCAGGGGTTGTGCGTAGAACACTTCCAGCCATGCGCCTTGACGGTTTTGGGTGCCGACGCCGAAGGCTGCGCTGAACAGGGTAGTAGACATGCAATTACCTCTTACAAAAAATAAATGGGCGGGCGCTTACAGAAGGGCCGCCGCATAAAGATCTGGCTTGAAGCCAATCAGGGTTTTGTCACCGAGATCGAGCACCGGGCGCTTGATCATCGAGGGTTGGGCGAGCATCAGTTCAATGGCCTTCGCTTGGTCGAGATCGGCTTTGCGTTCGTCGTCGAGCTTGCGAAAGGTTGTACCGGCGCGGTTGAGCACCACTTGCCAGCCGTGCTCGTTGCACCATTGGGTCAGGTGTTCACGGTCAATGCCGCTGCTTTTGTAGTCATGAAAGTCGTAGCGCACTGCATGCTCATCGAGCCAGGTGCGAGCCTTTTTCATGGTGTCGCAGGCCTTGATGCCGAAAAGGTGCAACGTCTTGCTTGAGTCGGTCACGGAAATTGCCCCTCCTTTGGAGATGCGGTAAATGAGCGGTCGCGGATTATGCCATGTGCAGCGCCCTTGGGCGTGAATGGCTGCGAGCTTGGCACAGACTTGTGACATGTCGTCGCACTGCTACTTTTGTTCAGGCTCGGCTTTTACGGTTAGACGCTACTATGGAGCGCAATGGGAAATTGTTGCTATTTATTTAGTTTAAAACTGATCGTTCGGGAACTCTGCTGATATGCAAACCGCCTATACCGTCCTTATCCTGCTGATGCTGGTGGGGGTTTCGCGTCTGTTGGGGCGTGTCATACCGTTGCCTTTGCCGCTGGTGCAGATTGCTGCCGGCGCCGTACTGGCCTGGCCGACACTGGGCCTGCATGTGGCGCTGGAACCTGAGCTGTTCCTGTTTCTGTTCTTGCCGCCACTGCTGTTCTCGGATGGCTGGCGCATGCCCAAGCGTGAGTTCTGGCGCCTGCGTGGGCCGATTCTGACTCTGGCAGTGGGGCTGGTGCTGTTTACGGTGGTGGGGGCGGGTTATTTCATCCACTGGTTGCTGCCGAGCATTCCCTTGCCGGTGGCATTTGCCCTGGCCGCGGTGTTGTCACCCACCGATGCGGTGGCCGTCTCGGCCATTGCCCAAAACCGTCTGCCGGCGCCCTTGATGCATATGCTGCAAGGCGAGGCGTTGATGAATGACGCCACGGGCCTGGTGACATTCAAGTTCGCCCTGGCAGCGGCCATTACCGGGGTGTTCTCGCTGGCCAACGCGAGCCTGACTTTTGTCCTGGTGGCCTGCGGCGGGCTGGCTATCGGCGTGGCGTTGAGCTGGCTGGTCGGGCGTTTGCGGGCATGGATGATCGCCCGCGGCTGGGATGACCCGGCGACCCATGTGGTATTCATGTTGCTGCTGCCGTTTGCGGCCTATGTACTGGCCGAGCGACTGGGCGCCTCGGGCATCCTGTCGGCGGTTGCCGCGGGCATGATGCAGAGCTGGCTGGACCTGTTGCCGCGTCAGACCAGCACCCGCCTGCTTAACCGCAGTGTGTGGTCGCTGCTGGAATTTGCCTTCAACGGCCTGATCTTTTTGCTGTTGGGGCTGCAACTGCCGGACATCATCAAGGCGGTGGTCAGCCACGAGACCACCTTGTGGCCAACCCTGATGTACCGCTGCCTGGATGTGGTGGCGATTTTTCTGGTGCTGCTGGCGCTGCGCTTTATCTGGGTACAGAGCATCTGGCGACTGTCGGGCTTGTTGCGCCGCTGGCGTGGCAAGGGCGAGCTGACAATGGTGCCGACGGCGCGTTCCTGCTGGTTGTTGACCGTGGGCGGGGTGCGTGGTGCGGTCACGCTGGCGGGTGTGATGTCGGTGCCGCTACTGGTCAGTGAGGGTTTGAATTTCCCTGAGCGTGATTTGCTGATCTTTATTGCTGCCGGCGTCATTTTGCTGTCGCTGGTGGCGGCCTGCATTGCCTTGCCCGTGTTGTTGCGCGGTATCCCGAAAAGCCCGGACGATGCCATGCGCAAGGAAGTGCGCGAAGCCTGGCGGCGCACCGCAGAAGCGGCGATTCATGCGCTGGAAGCAGAAGAGGTGGTGGAGGCCGATGGTCAGCAGGATGCGGCCCAGGCAGCTCTGGCGGCTGAGCTGAAGGCGCGGATCATGTCTGAATACCGTCATCAGCTGGAGGTGTACAACGACTCGGCGGAGGCCCAGGCACTGGCTTCGCAAATGGACCAGCTGGAAAGCCGCCTGCGGCTCAAGGCGCTGCGGGCGCAGCGGCTTGAGCTATACAGCTTGCGTCGCCATCATGAAATCGGCGATGACGCCCTCAGCGAGATCCTCAAGGACCTGGACTTGAGCGAAGCGAATCTGGGCACGGTGAAATAATCCCGCTTTCCGTGGGAGCGGGCTTGCTCGCGATGCAAGCGATGCGGTGTGTCAGCCAAATCGCAGTGATGCCATCGCGAGCAAGCCCGCTCCCACGGGAGCGGATTAGCTGCGACGCTGGATAAAGTCGCGGATCCTCCCGGCGGCTTCCACGCATTCGGCCAGTGGCGCAACCAGGGCCATGCGCACGCGCCCAGCCCCCGGATTGAAGCCGTCTACCTCACGGGACAGGTACGAACCCGGCACTACGGTAACGTGCTCTTCGACAAACAAATCGCGACAGAACTCGGCATCGTCACCTTCAACCTTGGGCCACAGGTAAAAACCGCCATCCGGGCGTTGTACGTCCAGCACCGGGGTCAATATCTCCAGCACCGCATCGAACTTCTCGCGATACAAGTCACGGTTGGTGCGTACATGGGCTTCGTCGTTCCAGGCCGCAATGCTGGCCAGCTGGGTTTGCACCGGCATGGCGCAGCCGTGGTAGGTGCGGTACAGCAGGAACGCCTTGAGAATGTCGGCATCTCCCGCCACAAAACCCGAACGCAAACCCGGCAGGTTCGAGCGCTTGGACAGGCTGTGGAACACCACGCAACGCTTGAAGTCCTCGCGGCCCAGGGCCACGCAGGCGCTGAGCAGGCCAACCGGCGGGGTTTGCTCGTCGAAGTACAGCTCGCTGTAGCACTCGTCCGCAGCGATCACGAAGTCGTGTTCGTCGGCCAGGGCGATGAGTTTTTTCAGGGTGTCGAGCGGGATCAGCGCGCCGGTCGGGTTGCCTGGCGAGCACAGGAACAGGATCTGGCAGCGCTTCCAGGTGTCGACGGACACCGCATCGAAATCCGGGTTGAAACCATGCTCGGCCAGGCACGGCAGGTAGTGTGGCTGGGCGCCTGCCAGGAAGGCTGCCCCTTCGTAGATCTGGTAGAACGGGTTCGGGCTGACGACCAGGGCGTCGTCGCCACGGTTGACCACGGTCTGGGTGAAAGCAAACAGGGCTTCACGGGTGCCATTGACTGGCAGGATGTTACGCGCCGGGTCGAGCCAGCCCTTGGGTACATTGAAACGTCGCTCGGCCCAGCCGGCGATGGCTTCGCGCAGCGCCGGGATGCCCAGGGTGGTGGGGTAGACCGCCATCTGGTCGAGGTTGTCAGCCAGCGCCTTGGCCACGAAGTCCGGGGAGCGGTGTTTCGGTTCGCCAATCGACAGGGCAATCGCACGCTTGTCGGCGTTGGGCTGCACGCTGCCAAGCAGGGCGCGCAGTTTTTCGAACGGGTAAGGCTGCAGCTGGTTCAAAGCGTTGTTCATGGGGTGCGGGTCTCACTCGGCGGCGGTTAAATGCTCAGGCGCCACGGTTCTGGGGTTGAATCCTGATTGACCGTCAGTTGCTCGACGATCGCTTCCTGCAAACGCATGCACAGCTGCGGGTCGGACAGCGGCTGGTTGTTTGCATCGGTGATGAAAAATACGTCTTCTACGCGCTCGCCAAGGGTGGCGATCTTGGCGTTTTGCAGCGACAGGTCGAACTCCAGGAAGATCATCCCGATGCGGGCCAGCAGGCCCGGGCGGTCGGGGGCGCTGAGCTCCAGCACGGTCACCGGGCGCTGGGCATCGTTATGGATCGTCACCTGGGGGGCAAAGGCAAAGTGCTTGAGTTGGCGCGGTACCCGGCGCTGGATGATGGTCGGGTAGTCATCCGGATTACGCAGGGCTTCGGTCAGGCCCTTGCGGATTTTTTCAATCCGCGCCGGGTTGTTGCCAATCGAACCACCGTCGTTGTCGAGCACGATATAGGTGTCGAGGGTGAACTGGCTGCTGGAGGTGATGATGCGCGCGTCATGGATGTTGAGGTTGAGCTGATCCATCGCGGCCACAGTCACGGCGAAGAAATCGTGCTGGTCGGGGGCGTAGATAAAGATCTGCGTGCCGCCCTCGAACTCGCGCTGGGTGGTTTCCTTGATCAGCACCAACGGGCCGCCATCGGCCGGTTGCTGCAGGATCGCCTCGGTGTGCAGGGCCACGTCGGCCGAAGAGTGGCGCAAGAAATAGTCGTCGCCCAGTTGCGACCACAGTTGCTCGACGTCGTCCTGGTCGGTGCCGCCACGCACCAGAATGTCCAGCGCTGCACTTTGCGTCTGGCGGATCTGCTCTTCACGGTCCACCGGGTTTTCCAGGCCACGGCGCAGGGCGCGCTTGGTCTCGGTGTAGAGCTGGCGCAACAGGCTGGCGCGCCAGGAGTTCCACAGCGTCGGGTTGGTGGCGTTGATATCGGCGACAGTCAGCACATAGAGGTAGTCGAGGTGGGTTTCGTCGACGACGGTCTGGGCAAAGTCATGGATGACCTGCGGGTCCGACAGGTCCTTGCGCTGGGCGGTGGTGGACATCACCAGGTGGTTTTGTACCAGCCACACGATCAGGCGTGTGTCCCACTGCGGCAACTGGTGGCGGATGCAAAACGCTTCGGCATCCACGGCACCGATTTCGGAGTGGTCGCCGTGGCGGCCCTTGCCGATGTCGTGGTACAGGCCCGCCAGGTAAATCAGCTCGGGCTTGGGCAACTTGGCCATCAGCTTGCTGGCCAGCGGGAATTTCTCTGACACCTGGGTGTACTGCAACTTACGCAGGTGCTTGATCAGGTTCAGGGTGTGGGCATCGACCGTATAGATGTGGAACAGGTCGTGCTGCATTTGCCCGACGATAAAGCCGAATTCGGGCAAGTAACGGCCGAGAATGCCGTAGCGGTTCATTCGGCGCAGGTTGCGGTGGATGCCGATCTTGCACTTGAACAGTTCGATAAACAGGCTGGTATTGCGGATGTCCTTGCGAAAATCGTCGTCGATCAGGTAGCGATGTTCGCGCAACAAGCGGATGGTATCGGCCCGCACGCCCTTGATCTCGGGGTGCTGGGCCATCAGCAGGAAGATTTCCAGCATGGCGAAGGGCGTGCGCTTGAACACATGGTCGCTGGTGGCTTCGATATAGCCATCGTGCAACTGGAAGCGCGAGTTCAACGGGGTTGGCGGCGCTTCGTCCTCGGGGGCGAGGATCACTTCTTCGAAGTGCTGGATGATCAGGTCGCTGAGCTGGGCAATGCTCATGACCACCCGGTAGTACTGCTGCATGAAATTTTCGATGGTCTGCTTGGCGTCTTCGCCAGCAAAACCCAGCAGCTCGCCGATGCTGCGCTGGTGGTCGAACAGCAGGCGGTCTTCGGCGCGCCCGGCGAGCATGTGCAGGGCGTAGCGCACCTTCCACAAAAACTCCTGGGACGAAGCGAGCAGGGCATGCTCGCTCTCGACCAGAAAGCCTTCGCCGGCCAGGGCGCGCAGGTTCAGGGTGCCGTACTGGCGACGGGCTACCCACAAAATGGTCTGGATATCGCGCAGGCCGCCGGGCGAGCCTTTGACGTTGGGTTCCAGGTTGTATTCGGTGTCGTTGTACTTGTGGTGGCGGGCCTTTTGCTCGGCGCGCTTGGCCAGGAAAAATTCCTTGCTGGGCCACATATGGGCAGTGCTCGTGACATCCAGCATGCGCTGGCGCAGGCGCTCGGGGCCGGCCACGGTGCGGCTTTCCATCAGGTTGGTGATGATGGTCAGGTCGGCGCGGGCCTGCTCGGCGCATTCATCTACCGAGCGAACGCTCTGGCCTACTTCCAGGCCAATGTCCCACAGTAAAGTCAGAAAGCGCTCGATAGAGTCTCGGAACACTTCGTGGTCAGCGTTCTCCAGCAGGATCAGCAGATCGATGTCGGAGTAGGGGTGCAGTTCGCCGCGGCCATAGCCGCCGACGGCCACCAGAGCGATATCGGCCTCATCGCTCCAGCTGAACTGGTCCCAGGCCTGTTGCAGGATGTTATCGACGAACCATGCACGATCTTCGATCAGGCGGCGAATATCGCGCCCCTTTTTGAAGCGTTCGTCGAGTACCTCCCGTGCCTGGCGGATCGCCTTTTTGAAAGCGGCAATGGGGCTTGCCTTCAATGCCAGTTCGGCCTGGAACTGGCCGCGGTCAAAAAGTTCTGGATCCACCTGCGGCATCGATTGGCATTCCTGTCGTGGGTTTTACGGGTTAAACGGTGAAAACACGCAAGGATCAGGCCGAAACGCGGGGGATGGTGTCATCGCTGCGCAGGGTGAAGATCTCGTAGCCGGTGTCGGTGACCAGCAGGGTGTGTTCCCACTGAGCGGACAGCTTGCGGTCCTTGGTGATGGCGGTCCAGCCGTCGCCCAGCACCTTGGTGTCGGCCTTGCCCTGGTTGATCATCGGCTCGATGGTGAAGGTCATGCCGGCCTTGAGTTCCATACCGGTGCCAGCGCGGCCGTAGTGCAGGATCTGCGGCTCTTCGTGGAACACCTTGCCGATACCGTGGCCGCAGAACTCGCGTACTACAGAAAAACCGTTCTTTTCAGCGTGCTTCTGGATCACTTCACCGATATCGCCCAGGCGGCAGCCCGGCTTGACGATTTCGATGGCCTTGTACATGCATTCCTGGGTCACTTGCGACAGGCGCTCGGCCCATACCGGTACCTTGCCGACGTGGAACATGCGGCTGGTGTCGCCGTGATAGCCGTCCTTGATCACAGTGACGTCGATGTTAAGGGTATCGCCGTCCTTCAGGACCTTGTCGCCCGGGATGCCGTGGCATACCACATGGTTGATCGAGGTACAGATCGACTTGGGGAAGCCTTTATAGTTGAGCGGGGCAGGGATGGCCTTTTGCACATTGACGATATAGTCATGGCAAATGCGGTCCAGCTCTTCGGTGGTGACGCCGGGCTTGACGTATTCGGCGATCATTTCCAGGACTTCGGCGGCCAGTTTGCCGGCGATACGCATTTTCGCGATGTCCTCGGGGGTTTTGAGGGTGACGGTCATTCGGGCTCTCTTCGCGCGTTGGCGCTCATCATCAGGATTGCGGGCGTGCTGTGAATCGTGGCACGCCGTCATAAAAGAGCGATTCTAACAGACGGTCGGCGTTAGTCGTGGGCCTGTAGCCATCGCTTCTCTTAATAGATAGGAGCATTCTGGTTCTATTCCAAGGCCAGGGCAAAAAAGCCGGGCGGCCAAAGCACCTGTTTTTAATCTGCTTTGGATCTGCTTTGGATCTGCTTTGGATCTGTTTTTGATTTGGCTTTTGATTTTGATCTACCTGCCCCATCGGGAGGCCGAGAGGAGGTTCTGCGTAGTGGGTCGACCGGCATGGATGCCGGGAGAGCCGCGATGGGCCAAGGATGGCCCGTGGCGGCGTGCCCACGGAGCTAAACCTGCGCGAGGGAACCTGAGCGCAGCGAAGGCCGTACGCCAGGGGCAAGCCTTTTTGGTTACTTTTTCGGCGTTTGGAAAAAGTGACTCGCTGTAAGAGCGAAACCATAATGCCAGTTGGGCGCGAATGCTGGATATGTACGCGGTATTGCAGTTATTGTCGGGCAAGCGGCAAGTGCAAAACTGGCGCAAACCCTTGCCAGGCAAAGGCCTGGCAATAAAGTCTGAATTCACGCTTCGTTTTTTACGCATCTTGTGGTATAAAATGCGCCGCTTTGCGGGTATAGCCCGCAGAGCACAAACCCACACACGTGTCGACACGATGACCTGGGTGCCTTCAGCTTTGAAGCTGCTGGTTGGTCGTTGGGATACGTGGAGGCCTAACCCGACTTATTAAGGAACTATCATGTCCCAAGTCAACATGCGCGATATGCTGAAGGCCGGTGTGCACTTCGGTCACCAAACCCGTTACTGGAACCCGAAGATGGGTAAATACATCTTTGGCGCGCGTAACAAGATTCACATCATCAACCTTGAAAAAACCCTGCCAATGTTCAACGAAGCTCTGACTTTCGTAGAGCGTCTGGCCCAGGGCAAAAACAAGATTCTGTTCGTCGGCACCAAGCGTTCCGCTGGCAAGATCGTTGCTGAAGAAGCAGCACGTTGCGGTTCGCCGTACGTCGATCACCGCTGGTTGGGCGGCATGCTCACCAACTTCAAAACCATTCGTGCTTCGATCAAGCGTCTGCGTGACCTTGAAATCCAGGCAGAAGACGGTACTTTCGCCAAGCTGACCAAGAAAGAGGCGCTGATGCGCACTCGCGATCTGCAGAAGCTGGATCGTAGCCTGGGTGGTATCAAGGACATGGGCGGTCTGCCAGACGCTCTGTTCGTTATCGACGTTGACCACGAGCGTATCGCGATCACCGAAGCTAACAAGTTGGGTATCCCGGTAATCGGCGTTGTCGATACCAACAGCAGCCCAGAAGGTGTTGACTACATCATCCCGGGTAACGATGACGCAATCCGCGCTATCCAGCTGTACATGGGTGCGATGGCTGATGCTGTGATCAAAGGCCGTAACCACGTTGCTGGCGGCACCGACGTTTTCGTCGAAGAAGCTCCAGCTGCAGCGGTAGTTGAAGGCTGAGTAATTAACGCCTAGCGTTTACTCAGTACGCAAAAAGGGGGCTTGGCCCCCTTTTTGCCACCTCGAAATCCATTTGTTGTAACCCTGCTTGTTGTATCTGTATCAGATGGCGACCTGCACGGTTGATTCGGGGTGCGCTTCAAACGAATTGAACGCCCGTTCGGTCGGGTGGAATGGTTGAAAACCTATCCAAGAGGAATTTTGAAATGGCAGAGATTACTGCAGCGTTGGTTAAAGAACTGCGTGAGCGTACTGGCGAAGGCATGATGGACTGCAAGAAAGCCTTGACCAAGGCTGGCGGCGACATCGAAAAAGCCATTGATGACATGCGTGCTTCGGGCGCCATCAAGGCAGCCAAAAAAGCAGGTAACGTTGCTGCTGAAGGCGCTATCGCAGTTAAAGTTGCAGACGACAACAAGTCGGCTGTAATTCTGGAAGTCAACTCGCAAACCGACTTCCTGGCTCTGCAAGAAGACTTCAAAATCTTCGTTAACGACAGCGTTGAAAAAGCGTTCGCTGACAAGCTGACCGACGTTGCTCCGCTGATCGCCGCTCAAGAAGAAGCTCGTCTGATTCTGGTGGGTAAAGTAGGCGAGAACGTAAACATTCGTCGTCTGGCGCGCATCGAAGGCGACGTAGTTGACGCTTACCTGCACGGCAACAAGATCGGTGTTGTGGTAGCTCTGAAAGGCGGCAACGCCGAGCTGGCTCGTGACATCGCCATGCACGTCGCTGCAAGCAACCCTGAGTTCCTGCTGCCATCGCAAGTTTCCGCTGATGCCATCGAACGCGAAAAAACCGTGTTCATGAGCCTCAACGAAGACAAGATCAAAGGCAAGCCAGCCGAAATCGTTGAAAAAATGGTTGCCGGTCGTATCAGCAAGTTCCTGGCTGAAGCCAGCCTGGTTGAACAAGCTTTCGTCAAGAACCCGGAAATCAAAGTCGGTGACCTGGCCAAGAAAGCCGGCGCTGAAATCGTTTCCTTCACTTACTTCAAAGTAGGTGATGGCATCGAGAAGCCAGTTGACGACTTCGCTGCTGAAGTTGCTGCTCAAGTGGCTGCCAGCAAGCAATAAGACGGTTCCAAACTGTCGACCCGAAGAGGCTGCCCGCTCACGCGCGCAGCCTCTTTTCAAATGGGAGGGGATTTTTCCTTCTCGGCGGAACCGGTTTGCAAATTCGTGTTCCGATGGTGCTGCTGTGCAGTGCCACAGTTAGAACAAGCGCGGGTTGAAAAATGACCTCGCACAGATTATCTATAAAACGCGGCAGGAGAGATTCGCAATGGCTCAGCAGGGCAGTGGTTATCAAGCTCGCTATAAACGCATTCTACTCAAGCTAAGCGGCGAAGCCCTGATGGGCTCTGAAGAGTTCGGGATCGACCCCAAGGTACTCGACCGCATGGCGCTGGAAGTGGGCCAGTTGGTCGGCATCGGCGTTCAGGTAGGATTGGTAATTGGTGGTGGCAACCTGTTCCGTGGCGCCGCATTGAGCGCCGCCGGTATGGATCGTGTGACTGGCGACCATATGGGCATGCTGGCTACCGTGATGAACGCCCTGGCCATGCGCGATGCGCTGGAACGTGCGAATATCTCCGCCATCGTTATGTCGGCCATTTCCATGGTGGGTGTGACCGATCATTACGATCGTCGTAAGGCCATGCGCCATCTGAATGCCAAAGATGTGGTGATTTTCGCTGCAGGCACCGGTAATCCTTTCTTTACGACGGATTCGGCAGCTTGCTTGCGTGCTATCGAAATCGACGCTGATGTCGTGCTCAAGGCAACCAAGGTTGACGGCGTGTACACCGCAGATCCATTCAAAGACCCGCATGCCGAGAAGTTCGATCATCTGACTTACGATGAAGTGCTGGATCGCAAACTGGGTGTTATGGATCTGACGGCCATCTGTCTGTGCCGCGACCACAAAATGCCATTGCGTGTATTTAATATGAACAAGCCCGGCGCCCTGCTCAATATTGTCCACGGCGGCGCTGAAGGTACTCTGATCGAGGAAGGTCAACAATGATCAACGAAATCAAGAAAGACGCTCAAACGCGCATGCAGAAGTCGCTGGAATCCCTGGCTCATGCATTTGGCCAGATCCGTACCGGCAAGGCTCACCCAAGCATTCTGGGTAGCGTGATGGTGCCTTACTATGGCTCGGATACTCCGATCAGCCAGGTAGCCAACATCACCGTTAAAGACTCCCGCACCCTGCAAGTTGTAGCGTTCGAGCGCAACATGCTGGGCGCAGTCGACAAGGCCATCCAAAGCGCCGGTTTGAACCTCAACCCGACCAACCTGGGTGAGTTGCTGCTGATCTCCATGCCAGCCCTGACTGAAGAAACCCGTAAGTTTTTCGCCAAGCAGGCGCGTGATGCTGCTGAAGACGCCCGTATTGCCGTGCGCAATATCCGTCGTGACGCGTTGAGCCAGTTGAAAGATCTGGTCAAGGAGAAGGAAATCAGCGAAGACGAAGAGCGTCGTGCTGCTGATGACATCCAGAAACTGACCGACAAGGCCGTGGCAGATATCGAAGTTGCCACCAAGCAGAAAGAAGCGGACCTGATGGCCGTATAAGGGTCAGGGCGTTTTATGGAAAAGACGAAGCAGGCTGACCCGTCATCTGTTCCGCGACATGTCGCGATCATCATGGACGGTAATAATCGCTGGGCGAAAAAACGCTTTCTGCCGGGTGTTGCCGGGCATAAAGCGGGTGTGGATGCGGTTCGTGCGGTCATAGAAGTATGTGCCGAGGCTGGGGTCGAGGTACTGACCCTGTTCGCGTTTTCCAGTGAAAACTGGCAGCGGCCTGCCGCTGAAGTCAGTGCCTTGATGGACCTGTTTTTCAGGGCGCTGCGTCGTGAGGCCAAGCGCCTCAACGAAAACGAGATCAGCCTGCGGATCATTGGCGACCGCTCGCGCTTTCATCCCGATTTGCAAAAGGCGATGCGTGAAGCGGAAGCAATGACAGTGGGCGAAGGCCGCTTTGTCTTGCAGATTGCCGCCAACTACGGTGGCCAGTGGGATATCGCACAGGCCGCACAGCAGTTGGCACGTCAGGTCCAGGCAGGGCACTTGCAACCGGAGGATATCACTGCGGGCTTGCTGCAAACCTGTCTGGTGACGGGTGATCTGCCATTGCCCGATCTGTGCATCCGCACCGGTGGCGAGCACCGCATCAGCAATTTCCTGCTGTGGCAGCTGGCCTATTCCGAGTTGTACTTCTCCGACCTGTTCTGGCCGGACTTCAAACACGAGGCCATGCAGCACGCATTGGCTGATTTCGCTTCTCGCCAGCGCCGCTTCGGTAAAACGAGCGAGCAGGTTGAGGCTGGAGCCCGGGTTTAATGCTTAAACAACGAATCATCACTGCACTTATCTTGCTGCCCATTGCCTTGTGCGGCTTTTTCCTGCTCGAGGGCAGCGGCTTTGCGCTGTTTATTGGCCTGGTCGTGACCCTGGGTGCCTGGGAATGGGCGCGTCTTGCCGGTTTTGAGGCGCAAGGTGCGCGGGTGCTGTTTGCTGCGATAGTGGCCGTGCTGCTGTTTGGCCTGCACCTCTTTCCTGACCTGGCACCCTGGGTGCTGGGGGCGGCGGTATTGTGGTGGGCGGCAGCGACCTATTTTGTGCTGACCTTTCCGCAATCGGCCGTTCACTGGTCGAGCATTGCCAGCAAGCTGGTCATTGGCCTGTTGATCCTGTTGCCGGCCTGGCAAGGTCTGGTCCTGATCAAGGCGATGCCGCTTGGCAACTGGCTGATCATGGCAGTGATGGTTCTGGTGTGGGGCGCAGATATCGGCGCTTATTTTTCCGGACGCAAATTCGGCAAGCGCAAGCTCGCCCCTAAAGTCAGCCCGGGCAAAAGCTGGGAAGGCGTTTTTGGCGGTTTGTTGCTGAGCCTGCTGATCACCGCCGTTGTCGGGGTGGTGCGTGGCTGGAGCGCTTCGCAGATGTTTGCCGCGTTGGTGGGCGCTGCCGTAATCGTATTGATATCGGTAGTCGGCGACCTTACGGAAAGCATGTTCAAGCGCCAGGCCGGGATCAAGGACAGCAGCAACCTGCTGCCGGGTCACGGTGGTGTTCTGGATCGCATCGACAGCCTGACGGCGGCGATCCCTGTATTTGCTGTATTGCTGTGGATGGCGGCTTCATGAGTCGTCCACAACAGATTACTGTCCTGGGTGCTACGGGCTCTATCGGCCTGAGCACCCTGGATGTGATTGCGCGTCACCCCGAGCGCTATCAGGCGTTCGCGCTGAGCGGCTACAGCCGTCTCGATGAGCTGCTGGCCTTGTGTGTCAAACATCGCCCGCAGGTTGCCGTGGTCCCGCATGAGCAGGCTGCCAGCCAGTTGCAGGCTGGCCTGCGCGCGGCCGGGCTAAACACCGAAGTGCTGGTGGGTGAAGAGGGCTTGTGCCAGATTGCCTCGGCGCCTGAAGTCGATGCAGTCATGGCGGCCATTGTCGGTGCCGCAGGCCTGCGCCCGACGCTGGCGGCGGTGAATGCCGGCAAGAAGATCCTGCTGGCCAATAAAGAAGCGCTGGTGATGACCGGCGACCTGTTTATGCAGGCCGTGCGTCGCAGCGGTTCGGTCTTGCTGCCCATCGACAGCGAGCACAACGCGATCTTCCAGTGCTTGCCCCAGGATTTTGCCCGCGGCCTGGGCAATGTCGGTGTTCGTCGGATTTTGCTCACTGCCTCTGGCGGTCCGTTCCGTGAGACGCCGTTGGCCGAGCTGGAGCACGTTACGCCGGATCAAGCCTGCGCTCATCCCAACTGGTCGATGGGGCGCAAGATTTCGGTGGATTCGGCGAGCATGATGAACAAGGGCCTGGAGCTGATCGAGGCCTGCTGGTTGTTCGATGCGCGTCCAGATCAGGTCGAGGTGGTGATCCATCCGCAAAGCGTGATCCACTCGCTGGTCGATTATGTAGATGGCTCGGTACTGGCTCAGTTGGGTAACCCTGATATGCGCACGCCGATTGCCAATGCCCTGGCCTGGCCTGAGCGGATTGACTCGGGTGTAGCGCCGCTGGACCTGTTTGCGGTGGCGCGGCTGGACTTTCAGCGCCCTGACGAGCAACGTTTCCCGTGTTTGCGCCTGGCGCGCGAGGCCGCGATGGCGGGCAATAGTGCGCCGGCGATGCTCAATGCGGCGAACGAGGTTGCCGTGGCCGCCTTTTTGGACGGGCGAATCCGTTATCCGCAGATCGCGCGTATTATCGAAGACGTATTGAACAGCGAGCCAGTTGTGGCTGTCGACGAGTTGGACGCGGTATTTGCCGCCGATAGCAAAGCCCGGATGCTGGCTGAACAGTGGTTGGGTCGTAACGGCTGAAAGTGGTGTTTGCCGGAACCGGACAGAATCGCGGAGAAAGTAGATGAGTGCGCTCTATATGATTGTTGGCACCCTGGTGGCATTGGGGGTGCTGGTCACTTTTCATGAATTCGGTCACTTTTGGGTGGCACGCCGTTGCGGCGTCAAGGTTCTGCGCTTCTCCGTAGGCTTCGGTACGCCCTTGCTGCGCTGGCATGATCGCCAGGGCACCGAGTTTGTCGTGGCGGCCATCCCGCTGGGTGGTTACGTCAAGATGCTCGATGAGCGTGAAGGCGAAGTGCCTGCCGACCAGCTCGATCAGTCGTTCAACCGCAAGACCGTAGGCCAGCGCATTGCCATTGTTGCGGCCGGGCCGATTGCCAACTTCATGCTGGCGATGGCGTTCTTCTGGGTGCTGGCAATGATGGGCAGCCAGCAAGTGCGGCCGGTCATCGGTGCGGTCGAGGATGGCAGCCTGGCGGCGCAGGCCGGTCTGGTTGCAGGCCAGGAAATTGTATCCATTGATGGCGAGCCAACCACAGGCTGGTCCAACGTCAATCTGCAACTGGTTCGCCGTCTGGGTGAAAGCGGCTCCTTGCAGGTTGTGGTGCGTGAGCCGGGTACTACCGCCGAGGCGTCCCATCAGTTGGTGTTGAAAGACTGGCTCAAGGGTGCCGATGAGCCGGATCCGATCAAGTCGCTGGGGATTCGCCCTTGGCGTCCCGAGTTGCCGGCCGTTCTGGCAGAACTCGACCCTAAAGGTCCGGCTCAGGCTGCCGGGCTTAAAACCGGTGACAAACTGTTGGCCCTCAACGATCAGGCCGTCAAGGACTGGCAGCAGGTCGTGGACTGGGTTCGCGTACACCCTGAAGCCCGTATTGTCGTGCATGTTGAGCGCGACGGGGTGCAACTGGATATTCCGCTTACCCTGGCCGCGCGCGGTGAAGGCAAGGCGGCAACCGGTTATCTGGGGGCCGGGGTCAAAGGTGTCGACTGGCCACCAGCGATGATCCGTGAGGTCAGCTATGGCCCGCTCGCAGCAATCGGGGAGGGGGCCAAACGCACCTGGACCATGAGCATTTTGACGCTCGACTCGCTGAAGAAAATGTTGTTCGGCGAGCTCTCGGTAAAAAACTTGAGTGGACCGATAACCATTGCTAAAGTGGCGGGCGCTTCTGCCCAGTCGGGCGTTGCTGATTTCCTGAATTTCCTGGCTTATCTGAGTATCAGTCTAGGGGTTCTGAATTTGTTGCCCATACCTGTACTGGATGGGGGACATTTGTTGTTTTATCTGATCGAGTGGGCGCGTGGTCGTCCCTTGTCGGATCGGGTGCAGGGTTGGGGAATGCAGATCGGTATCAGTTTGGTGGTCGGGGTGATGTTGCTTGCCTTGATCAACGATCTGGGCCGTCTGTAAACGCTTCGCTGAATTGCGAATCTGCCGCATTTTGCGGCAGTTTGTTTATTGCCAGTTGGAATAAGAAAGGACTTCATGAAACGTCTGCTGCTAACTGCGGTTCTCACCGTACTGATGATCGCCGAAGTTCACGCCGAGTCCTTCACTATCTCTGATATCCGTGTCAACGGCCTCCAGCGGGTTTCCGCCGGTAGCGTGTTTGGCGCGTTGCCTCTGAACGTGGGTGAAGTAGCGGATGACCGCCGTCTGGTGGATTCCACTCGTGCGTTGTTCAAAACCGGTTTCTTTCAGGATATCCAGCTGGGTCGTGATGGCAATGTGCTTGTTATCACGGTTGTCGAACGCCCCTCCGTCTCCAGCATCACCATTGACGGCAACAAGGCGATCTCTACTGATGACCTGATGAAAGGTCTGAAGCAGTCGGGCCTGGCCGAAGGTGAAATCTTCCAGCGTGCCACCCTTGAAGGCGTGCGTAACGAACTGCAACGCCAGTATGTTGCCCAGGGCCGCTATTCGGCGACGGTAGACACCGAAGTGGTGCCCGAGCCGCGTAACCGCGTTGCCTTGAAGGTCAACATCAACGAAGGCACGGTTGCCGCGATCCAGCACATCAACGTGGTGGGCAATACGGTATTCCCTGAAGCCGATCTGGTTGACCTGTTCGAACTCAAAACCACGAACTGGCTGTCGTTCTTCAAGAACGACGACAAGTACGCGCGTGAAAAGCTGTCGGGTGACCTTGAGCGTCTGCGCTCCTACTACCTCGATCGCGGCTATATCAACATGGATATCGCCTCGACCCAGGTATCGATCACGCCTGACAAGAAAAGCGTCTACATCACCGTCAACGTGAATGAAGGCGAAAAATACAATGTCGGCGAAGTGAAGCTGAGCGGTGACCTCAAGGTCCCGGAAGATCAGATCAAGTCGCTGCTGCTGGTTCAGCCGGGCCAGGTGTTCTCGCGCAAGCTGATGACCACCACCTCCGAGCTGATCACCCGTCGTCTGGGTAACGAAGGCTACACCTTCGCCAACGTCAACGGCGTGCCGCAACCCAACCCTGAAGACCACACCGTGGCCATCACCTTTGTAGTCGACCCGGGCAAGCGTGCTTACGTGAACCGTATCAACTACCGCGGCAACACCAAGTCGGCTGACGAAGTGCTGCGTCGCGAAATGCGCCAGATGGAAGGTGGCTGGGCGTCGACTTACCTGATTGACCAGTCCAAGGTCCGCCTTGAGCGCCTGGGCTTCTTCAAGGAAGTCAACGTCGAAACGCCGGCAGTGCCAGGCACTGACGACCAGGTTGACGTGAACTACGCAGTGGAAGAGCAGGCGTCGGGTTCCATTACCGCCAGCGTCGGTTTTGCCCAGAGCGCCGGTTTGATCCTGGGCGGTTCGATTACCCAGAACAACTTCCTGGGTACGGGCAACAAGGTCAGCATTGGCCTGACCCGCAGCGAATACCAGAGCCGCTACAACTTCAGCTATGTCGATCCGTACTGGACAGCTGATGGCGTGAGCCTGGGTTACAACGCGTTCTACCGCACCACCGACTACAAAGATCTGGACGTTGACGTAGCAAACTACTCCGTGGACAGCCTGGGTGCTGGTATCACCATGGGCTACCCGATCAGCGACACATCGCGCCTGACCTACGGCCTGACCGTACAGCAGGATGAAATCAGCACCGGCCAGTACACCGTTGACGAGATTTTCGACTTCGTAAACCGTGAAGGCGACAAGTACCTCAACTTCAAGGCATCGGTTGGCTGGTCTGAATCGACCCTGAACAAGGGCGTATTGCCGACTCGCGGCAGCTCGCAGAGCCTGGTGTTTGAAACCACCATTCCGGGCAGTGACCTGCAGTTCTACAAGCTGGACTACCGTGCCCAGCTGTTCCAGCCGTTGACTGACACTTACACCATGCGCCTGCACACCGAGTTGGGCTATGGTGATGGTTATGGTTCGACCGAAGGCTTGCCATTTTATGAAAACTACTATGCCGGTGGCTTCAACTCGGTACGTGGCTTCAAGGACAGCGCTTTGGGCCCACGCAGTACCCCAAGCCGTGGTGCGGGTGTAACTGGTAACGTAGGCACCATCGCCGACCCGGACCAGGACCCGCTGCCATTCGGTGGTAACGTGCTGATCCAGGGTGGTGTAGAAGTTCTGTTCCCGATGCCGTTCGTGAAAGACCAGCGTTCCCTGCGCACCTCCGTATTCTGGGATGTGGGTAACGTGTTCGACACCAACTGCAAGGGCGACACCAAGGATTGCGATATTGGTTTCAGCAACCTGGCCAGCTCTGTGGGTGTTGGTGTGACCTGGGTGACTGCGCTTGGCCCGTTGAGCTTCAGCTTGGCCATGCCGATCAAGAAACCGGATGACGCAGACACTCAAGTGTTCCAATTCTCCCTCGGCCAGACTTTCTAAAGCCTGACCTTAGATACAGACAACGGATTTTTTAGGAGTGCATCGTGCGTAAGTTGACTCAATTGGTTCTCCTGGCTTCGGTACTGGTAGCTGGCCCGGCTTTCGCCGACATGAAAATTGCCGTACTGAACTATCAGATGGCATTGCTTGAGTCGGATGCTGCCAAGCGTTACGCCGTGGATGCCGAGAAGAAATTTGGCCCGCAACTGACCAAGCTCAAAAGCCTGGAAAGCAGCGCCAAGGGTATTCAGGACCGTCTGGTAAAAGGCGGCGACAAAATGCAGCAGGGCGAGCGTGAGCGTCTGGAGCTTGAATTCAAGCAAAAGGCCCGTGACTTCCAGTTCCAGTCCAAGGAACTGAACGAAGCCAAAGCCGTCGCTGACCGTGAAATGCTGAAACAGCTGAAGCCGAAACTGGACAGCGCTGTTGAAGAAGTCATCAAAAAAGGCGCCTATGACCTGGTGTTCGAGCGTGGTGCTGTGATTGATGTTAAACCTCAGTACGACATCACTCGCCAAGTTATCGAGCGCATGAATCAGCTGAAGTAATTATGACTGCGACTATAAAACTCGGCCAATTGGCCGAGTTCCTGGGGGCCACCTTGCGTGGCTCCGCGGAGAAAGAAATCACTGGGCTAGCCACTTTACAAGAGGCTGGCCCAGCTCAGTTGAGCTTTCTGGCCAACCCGCAATACCGCAAATTCCTCGTTGACTGCCACGCCGGAGCCGTATTGCTCAAGGCTGCAGACGCCGAAGAGTATGCCGGTGATGCCCTGGTTGTACCGGATCCTTACCTGGCTTATGCCCGAATTTCCCACCTGTTCGATCCCAAGCCCAAAGCGGCTGCCGGCGTTCACCCCTCGGCGGTGATTGCTGCCGACGCGGTGGTTGACCCTGCGGCAAGCATTGGTGCGTTTGCAGTGATCGAAAGCGGTGCACGCATTGCTGCCGGTGTCACGGTGGGCCCGCATTGCTTTATCGGGGCCCGCTGCGAAATTGGTGAAGGCGGCTGGCTGGCTCCACGGGTGACGCTGTATCACGATGTTCGCATCGGCAAGCGCGTGGTTATTCAGTCGGGTGCAGTGCTGGGCGGTGAAGGCTTCGGTTTTGCCAACGAGAAAGGCGTGTGGCAAAAAATCGCGCAAATCGGTGGCGTGACCATCGGTGACGATGTCGAAATCGGCGTCAATACCGCCATCGACCGTGGTGCCCTGGCCGATACGATTATCGGTAATGGCGTCAAGCTGGATAACCAGATCCAGATCGCGCACAACGTTCAGGTCGGTGACCATACGGCCATGGCCGCGTGTTGCGGGATCTCGGGCAGCACTAAAATTGGCAAGCACTGCATGTTGGCGGGTGGTGTCGGTTTGGTGGGGCATATCGAAATTTGTGACAATGTGTTCTTGACTGGCATGACGATGGTGACCCACTCGATTACCGAGCCTGGTGCCTACTCTTCCGGTACTGCAATGCAGCCCGCTGCTGAGTGGCGAAAAAGTGCCGCACGCATTCGTCAGCTGGACGATATCGCCCGACGGTTGAAACAACTGGAAAAGCGCGTCGACAAGTGACCCCCGGCGGTAAAGCGTCTTCAAAAGGCTAATACAATTTCCATATCAAGCGTGCAGAACCATTGGTTTGCTTCCTTGATTTGCTAGAGGAGCGCGCCTTAGTCGCGCGCGCCCAATCTTTATTACAGGCTTCCCCACGAAATGATGGACATCAACGAGATTCGCGAATATCTGCCCCACCGTTACCCGTTCCTGCTGGTGGACCGAGTGGTGGATCTGGATGTCGAGAACAAGCGCATTCGTGCCTACAAGAATGTCAGCATCAATGAGCCTTTTTTCAATGGCCACTTTCCGGCGCATCCGATCATGCCGGGTGTGTTGATCATTGAAGCCATGGCCCAGGCTGCGGGCATCCTTGGCTTCAAGATGATGGACCTCAAGCCGGCTGACGGCACGCTCTACTACTTTGTAGGCTCGGACAAGCTACGCTTTCGTCAGCCCGTGCTGCCGGGTGATCAACTGATCCTCGAGGCCAAGTTCCTGAGCTGCAAGCGTTCGATCTGGAAATTCGAGTGCCAGGCCACGGTAGACGGCAAGCCGGTATGCTCGGCTGAAATCATTTGTGCGGAACGCAAACTATGAGTTTGATTGACCCTCGCGCAATCATCGATCCGACGGCCATCTTGGCCGACGACGTCGAGGTCGGCCCTTGGTCGATCGTCGGCGCAGGTGTGGAAATCGGCGAGGGGACAGTGATTGGGCCGCATGTGATTCTCAAGGGCCCAACCAGGATCGGTAAGCACAATCGCATCTACCAGTTCTCATCGGTAGGCGAGGACACCCCTGATCTGAAGTACAAGGGCGAAGAAACTCGCCTGGTGATCGGTGACCACAACGTTATTCGTGAAGGCGTCACCATTCATCGCGGCACCATTCAGGACCGTTCCGAAACCACACTGGGTGATCACAACCTGGTGATGGCCTATGCCCATATCGGTCATGACAGCGTCATCGGCAACCATTGCATCCTGGTCAACAACTCCGCGTTGGCGGGCCATGTGCATATGGGCGATTGGGCGATCCTGTCGGGTTTTACCCTGGTTCATCAGTTCTGCCATATCGGTGCCCACAGCTTTTCGGGCATGGGCACGGCCATCGGCAAGGACGTTCCTGCATTTGTCACCGTATTCGGCAGCCCTGCCGAAGCCCGCAGCATGAACTTTGAAGGCATGCGTCGTCGTGGCTTCAGCGACGATGCCATCCATGCTTTGCGTCGTGCCTACAAGGTGGTTTACCGCCAGGGGCTGACGGTTGATCAGGCGTTGGCCGAGCTGGCTGAGCCTGCCGCACAGTTCCCGGAAGTCGCCCTGTTTGTAGAGTCCATCCGCTCATCCACTCGCGGCATTACGCGCTAGTCATGGCCAGATTGCGTATTGCGCTGGTGGCGGGTGAAGCCTCGGGCGACATTCTGGGCTCGGGGTTGATGCGGGCGCTCAAGGCGCAGCATGGCGACATCGAATTTATCGGCGTTGGCGGTCCGTTGATGGAAGCAGAGGGCATGAGCTCCTACTTCCCGATGGAACGCCTGTCGGTCATGGGCCTGGTTGAAGTGCTGGGGCGCCTGCGTGAACTGCTCAAGCGCCGCAAGCTGCTGGTGCAGACCCTGATTGCCGAAAAACCCGATGTGTTTATCGGTATCGATGCGCCGGATTTCACCCTCAATATCGAACTTCAATTGCGTCGTGCCGGGATCAAGACCGTGCATTACGTAAGCCCGTCCGTGTGGGCGTGGCGGCAGAAGCGTGTGCTGAAAATCCGCGAAGGCTGCGATTTGATGCTCACGCTGTTGCCCTTTGAAGCCAAATTCTATGAAGAGCACGGCGTTCCCGTGCGTTTCGTCGGGCATACCCTGGCCGATACCATCCCGCTTGAGGCCGACAAGGCCGGTGCTCGCGCCGAGCTTGGGCTGCCAGACGGGCCGTTGGTCGCCTTGATGCCCGGCAGTCGCGGCGGCGAAGTGGGCAAGCTGGGCGGGCTGTTTCTCGATGCCGCGCAAAAGATCCGTGAAGCGCGGCCCGAAGTGCGTTTTGTCCTGCCCTGTGCCAATGCTGCCCGTCGCGAGCAGATCGAGCAGTTGCTGGTGGGGCGCGACCTGCCATTGACCTTGCTGGACGGGCAATCCCATCTGGCCCTGGCGGCCTGTGATGCGGTGTTGATCGCATCCGGCACGGCAACCCTCGAAGCCTTGCTGTACAAGCGGCCGATGGTGGTGGCTTATCGCCTGGCGCGTCTGACGTTCTGGATTCTCAAGCGTCTGGTCAAAAGCCCGTATGTGTCGCTGCCCAACTTGCTGGCCCAGCGCATGCTGGTGCCCGAGCTGTTGCAGGATGCGGCGACCCCGGAAGCTCTGGCCCGCACCTTGCTGCCCTTGCTCGACGGTGGCGAAGAACAGACCCGCGGTTTTGACGAAATCCATCGCACCTTGCGCCTCGACGCTTCCAATCAGGCCGCCCAAGCGGTGCTGGACCTGATTGCACAATCCAAATGAGTAAAGTAACCATGCAAATCGGCTTGGACTTCAATCTGGTCGAAGACCTCGTGGCCGGTGTCGATGAAGTGGGTCGCGGCCCCTTGTGCGGTGCTGTGGTAACGGCGGCCGTGATTCTCGACCCCAATCGGCCTATCGCCGGGCTCAACGACTCGAAAAAACTCACCGAAGCCCGTCGCGAAAAGCTGTTCGACGAAATCCGTGAAAAAGCCCTGAGCTGGTGCATTGCCCGGGCCGAAGTTGAAGAAATCGACGAACTGAACATTTTGCACGCCACCATGCTGGCCATGCAGCGCGCTGTGGAGGGGCTGAGTATTACCCCTAAACTGGCGATGATCGACGGTAATCGCTGCCCCAAGCTGGCGATGCCGGCCGAGGCCGTGGTCAAGGGTGATAGCAAGGTACCGGCAATTGCTGCGGCGTCGATCCTGGCCAAGGTCAGCCGTGACCGCGAGATGGCGGCGTTCGAGCTGCAATACCCGGGTTATGGCATTGGCGGGCACAAGGGTTATCCAACCGCCGTTCACCTTGAAGCGCTTGAGCGCTTGGGGCCTACACCGATTCACCGGCGCTCGTTTGGCCCGGTGCGTCGTGCTTACGAGGCCCTTGAAGGCCTTTAGCCATAAGGCTGATGTTTTTGCCAAGGCCCGGTACAATCCGGGCCTTGTTGTTTCTCAAAGCTTATAGACAGGATCACCATGCCGGCTTCATTCGTTCACCTGCGCCTGCACACTGAATACTCCCTGGTCGATGGCCTGGTGCGGATCAAACCGCTGATCAAGACCCTGGCCGGCATGAATATGCCTGCCGTCGCGGTGACTGATCAAAACAACATGTGCTCCCTGGTCAAGTTCTACAAGGCGGCGATGGGCGGCGGGATCAAGCCGATCAGTGGCGCAGACCTGTGGCTGTCGAACAAGGACCCGGAAAACCCCCTCAGCCGTATCAGCCTGCTGGCGATGAACCCTTTGGGCTATCGCAACCTCACCGAGCTGATTTCCCGTGGTTACATCGATGGCCAGCGCAATGGCCAGGTGATCATTGAGCGCGAATGGGTCGCGGAGGCCGCAGATGGCCTGATCATGCTGTCGGCAGCCAAGGAGGGCGAGATCGGTGTCGCGCTGATCAGTGGCAACACTGAAGAAGCCGAGGCCCTGGCCCGCGAATGGATGGCGGTATTCCCTGATCGCTTCTATCTCGAAGTGCAGCGCACCAAGCGTCCCAATGACGAAGAGCACCTGCATGCAGCTGTGGCCCTGGCAGACAAGATTGGCGCGCCCCTGGTGGCCACCAACGATGTGCGCTTTATCAAGCAGCAGGATTTTGAAGCCCACGAAACCCGCGTTTGCATTGGTGAAGGCCGCGCGCTGGATGACCCGCGCCGCTCCAAGAATTACAGCGACCAGCAATATCTGAAAAGCGCCGAGGAAATGGCCGAGCTGTTCAGTGACTTGCCCGAGGCGCTGGCAAATACGGTCGAAATTGCCAAGCGCTGCAATATCGAAGTGAAGCTGGGTACGCACTTTTTGCCCAACTTCCCGATCCCCGATGGCATGACCATCGATGAGTATTTCCGCAAGGTGTCATTTGATGGCCTGGAAGAGCGGCTGGAAGTTTTGCTGCCCAAGGACACTACCGAGGATTACGACGCCAAGCGTCAGGTGTATGTCGACCGGCTGAATTTCGAGCTGGATATCATCATCCAGATGGGCTTCCCTGGTTACTTCCTGATCGTGATGGACTTTATCCAGTGGGCCAAGAGCAACGGCGTACCGGTAGGGCCGGGCCGGGGGTCGGGTGCCGGATCGCTGGTGGCCTATGTGCAGAAGATTACCGACCTTGACCCGCTGGAATACGACCTGCTGTTCGAACGTTTCCTTAACCCGGAACGGGTATCGATGCCCGACTTCGACGTCGACTTCTGCATGGATGGTCGCGACCGGGTAATTGAATATGTGGCCGAAAAATACGGCCGCAACGCGGTAAGCCAGATCATCACCTTCGGTTCGATGGCCGCCAAGGCGGTTATCCGTGACGTGGCGCGGGTGCAGGGCAAGTCCTACGGCCTGGCGGACCGTCTGTCGAAGATGATTCCGTTTGAAGTGGGCATGACCCTGGAAAAAGCCTTTGAGCAGGAAGAAATCCTGCGCGACTTTATCAAGGTCGATGAAGAAGCCGCCGAAATCTGGGAAATGGCCCGCAAGCTTGAGGGCGTTGTGCGTAACGTCGGCAAGCACGCCGGTGGTGTGGTTATCGCACCGACCAAACTGACCGACTTCTCGCCGATTTATTGCGACGAAGAGGGCGGTGGCCTGGTAACCCAGTTCGACAAGGATGACGTTGAGTCGGCGGGCCTGGTGAAGTTCGACTTCCTCGGCTTGCGAACCCTGACGGTGATCGACTGGGCGCTGAAAACCATCAACCGCGATCGTGCCAAGGTTGATGAGCCGCCGCTGGACATCGCCTTTATCCCGCTGGACGACAAGCCGACCTACCAGTTGCTGCAAAAGGCCGAGACCACCGCGGTGTTCCAGCTTGAGTCGCGCGGCATGAAAGAGCTGATCAAAAAGCTCAAGCCCGACTGCCTGGAAGACTTGATCGCACTGGTGGCCCTGTTCCGTCCGGGCCCGCTGCAGTCAGGCATGGTTGATGACTTTATCAACCGTAAGCACGGCCGCGCCGAACTGGCGTACCCGCACTCGGACTATCAGTACGAAGGCCTCAAGCCCGTATTGGCCCCGACCTACGGCATCATCCTGTATCAGGAACAGGTGATGCAGATTGCCCAGGTCATGGCCGGCTATACCCTTGGCGGCGCAGACATGCTGCGTCGGGCCATGGGCAAGAAAAAACCCGAAGAAATGGCCAAGCAACGTGGCGGTTTCATCGAAGGTTGCGCCAATAACAATATTGACGCGGACCTGGCAGGTAACATTTTCGACCTGGTGGAAAAATTCGCCGGTTACGGTTTCAACAAATCCCACTCCGCTGCCTACGGCCTGGTGTCGTACCAGACGGCCTGGCTGAAAACCCATTACCCGGCGCCATTTATGGCCGCGGTACTGTCGGCGGATATGCACAACACCGACAAGGTGGTGATCCTGATCGAAGAGATTCGCAGCATGAAGCTGCGTCTCGACGCGCCGGATGTGAATGCCTCCGAGTTTAAGTTCACGGTAAACGATGAAGGCCGGATCATTTATGGTCTTGGGGCGATCAAGGGGGTGGGCGAGGGGCCGGTCGAAGCCATTACCGAGGCGCGCCAGGACGGGCCGTTCACTGATCTGTTCGATTTTTGCGCCCGGGTTGACCTCAAGCGCATCAATAAGCGCACCCTCGATGGCCTGATCCGCAGCGGTGCCCTTGACCGCCTGGGGCCGTTTTTCCATGACGAGCCCAAGGCCTGGCAAGCCAACATCGACCAGAACCGTGCGGTGTTGCTGTCGGCGCTGGAAGAAGCGATCAAGGCCGCCGAACAAACTGCGCGCACCCATGACAGCGGCCACTCCGACCTGTTTGGCGGCTTGTTCGTCGAGGCCGATGCGGACGTCTATGCCAACCACCGCAAGGCCAGGGAACTGACGCTCAAGGAGCGACTCAAAGGCGAGAAGGACACGCTGGGCCTGTACCTGACCGGTCATCCGATTGACGAGTACGAAGGTGAGATCCGCCGCTTTGCCCGCCAGCGCATTATTGATCTCAAGCCTGCCCGTGATACCCAGACCGTTGCCGGGATGATTATCGCGTTGCGGGTGATGAAGAACAAAAAAGGCGACAAGATGGGCTTTATCACCCTCGACGATCGCTCGGCGCGCATTGAAGCGTCGTTGTTTGCCGAGGCGTTTCATTCGGCGCAGTCGCTGTTGCAGACCGACGCGATGGTGGTGGTTGAAGGCGAGGTCAGTAATGACGACTTCTCCGGAGGGCTGCGCCTGCGGGTCAAGCGCGTGATGAGCATGGAAGATGCGCGTACCAGCCTGGCCGAGAGCTTGCGCCTGAAAGTCAGCCGCGATGTACTCAAGGGCGAGCAACTGCGCAATCTGGGCGAGTTGCTGAAGAAACATCGCGGTGCCTGCCCCATCACGATGGAGTACACCGGCGAAGAGGCCAAGGCCATGCTGCAGTTTGGCGAGACCTGGCGGATCGATCCGGCGGACAGCTTGATTCAAGCCCTGCGTGACCAGTTCGGGCGAGACAACGTCTTCCTCCAATACCGTTGACGGTCAGGTGCCCTAGCTGCGCCCTGACCTCGACCTGAATTTTTAATCTCGACCTGAGAGCGCCTGTCCCTTAAGGTAGGCGCGATACAGATCAACCGGCTGCCCCAGTTCGGTACGAAACGCCAGCAAATGCTGGGCTTTTGACCTTCTGGCATGCTTTGCCGCCGACCCAAGACGGATGCTTATGAACCCGAATTTTCTTGATTTCGAACAGCCGATTGCTGACCTGCAAGCCAAAATCGAAGAGTTGCGCTTGGTTGGTAATGACAATTCGCTGAATATCAGCGATGAAATCTCTCGTCTGCAAGACAAAAGCAAAACGCTGACTGAAGATATTTTCGGCAAGCTGACCAGCTGGCAGATTGCCCGTTTGGCCCGTCACCCGCGTCGTCCCTACACGCTGGACTACATCGATCACATCTTCACCGAGTTCGATGAGCTGCATGGCGACCGCCACTTTGCCGATGACGCTGCCATCGTTGGCGGTATTGCCCGTCTGGACGATCAGCCCGTGATGGTGATTGGTCACCAGAAAGGCCGTGAAGTACGTGAGAAGGTGCGCCGCAACTTCGGTATGCCGCGCCCTGAAGGCTACCGCAAGGCTTGCCGTTTGATGGAAATGGCCGAGCGCTTCAAAATGCCGATCCTGACCTTTATCGACACGCCGGGTGCTTACCCGGGTATCGACGCTGAAGAGCGCAACCAGAGCGAAGCCATTGCCTGGAACCTGCGTGTCATGTCGCGCCTGAAAACCCCGATCATCGCCACCGTTATCGGCGAAGGCGGTTCGGGCGGTGCATTGGCCATTGGCGTATGCGACCAGTTGAACATGCTGCAGTACTCGACCTACGCGGTGATCTCGCCGGAAGGTTGCGCCTCGATCCTGTGGAAAACCGCCGAGAAAGCGCCGGATGCTGCTGAAGCGATGGGCATCACCGCCGAGCGTCTCAAAGGCCTGGGCATCGTCGACAAAGTGATTGGCGAGCCATTGGGCGGCGCGCACCGTGACCCGGCAGCGGCTTCTGCGAGCATTCGTGCCGATCTGATTTCCCAGCTCGACATGCTCAAGAAGCTGGATCACGAAGCCCTGCTCAAGCGTCGTTATGATCGTTTGATGAGCTACGGTCTCTGATTCAGATTTAGTGTGGGAGCGGGCTTGCCCGCGATGGCATCTGCGCGGTTTGGCTCAAAGATCGAGTAGTCAGCATCGCGAGCAAGCCCGCTCCTACAGGATTGCGTAATGCCCAGTCTATCGATTCCGCTGCTGCAAGCCCTCAGCCCCTGGCGCAATGCCAAGGCCTGGCATGTCGCGCTCTCCGGCGGTCTCGATTCGACTGTACTGCTTCACCTCCTCGTTCAATTGCGTCAAACCCATTCAATACCGCCAATCACCGCTGTCCATGTCCATCATGGTCTCCAGGTGGCGGCTGATGCGTGGCCGGCCCATTGCCAGGCACTGTGTGACGGGCTGGGGGTGCCCTTGCAGGTGATTCGCGTGCAGGTGCAGGCGGGTGCAAGCGTCGAGCGTGCCGCCCGGGATGCGCGGTATCAGGCCTTTGCTGCGCTCACTGGCGATCTGGATGTGCTGCTGGTGGGGCAGCACCGCGACGATCAGGCTGAAACGCTACTGTTTCGACTGTTGCGCGGGGCAGGGGTCAGTGGTCTTGCGGCCATGCCGCGCCAGCGTCGCCTGGGGGCAGGGCACCTGTGCCGGCCCTTGCTGGACGTGTCCCGCGCCCAGCTTGAGGCATACGCCCGAGATCAAGGGCTGAGCTGGATTGAAGACCCTTCCAACACTCAGACAGATTTTTCCCGCAACTTCCTGCGCCATGAAGTCTTTCCGGGCCTCATTCGGCGCTGGCCCCAGGCGGCCGCCAGCATGGCCCGCAGCGCGGCGCACTGTGCCGAGGCGCAGGGTCTGCTGGACGAACTGGCGCGCCAGGATCTGCACGCTGCGGGCTCTGCCGGCGAGTTTGCCTGGCTTGGCTTGCCCTCCCTGGAGCTGGCCACCCTCGCCAGCCTGTCACCTGCCCGGCAGCGCAATGCCTTGCGTCACTGGCTGGCGACGTTTACCTCGCTGCCGGACACCGACCATTGGGCGGGCTGGGAAGCGCTGCGCGATGCCCGCAACGATGCTCGGCCGGTCTGGAAACTTGCCGAGGGTGAGCTGCATCGCGCGGCAGGGCGCATCTGGTGGTTGTCCGGCGACTGGCTGCGCCAGCCGGTTGCGCCCGTGCCCTGGGATCAGCCCGAGCAGGCGCTGGTGCTGCCGGGTAATGGCCGGGTGCGCTTTGTCGGGGATATTCCCGATGGCGCCCTGCAGGTGAGCTATCGTCAAGGAGGCGAAGTGATGACGCTGCCCTCGCGTGGCCATCGCGACCTCAAGCGTCTGCTCAACGAGAGTGGCGTGCCGTTGTTCGCCCGTGGCAGATTGCCGCTTGTGTACCGAAACGGGCTGTTATTGGCCGTGGCAAACCTCCAGGGACTGGACTCCAGCCCCTGTGGACGCTGGCAATTGCAGTGGCTGCCAACTTCGAGCGATCAAGGTTTGAGCTGAAAGGGGGTTTCCGGTAGACTACGCTCCCTTCTTGATACAACTTCTGTGGATTCACCAGAATTACAGACGTTGCCGATTACCAAGCAGTCTTTGCTGGGCGATTTTAAAAAAATGTATGGCTTGTATCGAACCGGTGGTTGCCATCGGTCTGTTCCAACGCAGCAGTTTTTCAAAAGGTGCACTGTGACTAATGCTGGTGATTGGGGGCTTCGGCCTTCCTTCGCTTTCCCCGGCGGCTCTGACCGCTTTAACGCAGACTTCTAGGGTTTTTCATGACGCGCTACATCTTCGTCACGGGCGGTGTTGTTTCTTCATTGGGGAAAGGCATTGCCTCGGCTTCATTGGCAGCCATCCTGGAGGCGCGGGGACTTAAGGTCACCATGCTGAAGCTGGACCCCTACATCAACGTTGATCCGGGCACCATGAGCCCGTTCCAGCACGGTGAAGTGTTCGTCACACACGACGGCGCCGAAACCGACCTGGACTTGGGCCATTACGAGCGGTTTATCCGCACGACCATGACCCAGAACAACAACTTCACCACGGGCCGTGTTTACGAACACGTCCTGCGCAAGGAGCGCCGTGGTGATTACCTGGGTGCAACCATCCAGGTGATTCCGCACATCACCGACGAAATCAAACGTCGAATCATCAAGGGCGCCGGCGATGCCGACGTAGCGATGGTTGAGATTGGCGGCACTGTGGGTGACATTGAGTCGCAACCGTTCCTCGAAGCTATCCGTCAGCTGCGCATCGAAGTGGGCGCCAAGCGCGCCATGCTGATGCACCTGACTCTGGTTCCGTACATCGCCACCGCTGGCGAAACGAAAACCAAACCTACACAGCACTCGGTTAAAGAGCTGCGTTCCATCGGCCTGCAGCCAGACGTCCTGATCTGCCGTTCCGATCACCACGTTGATGTGTCCTCGCGTCGCAAGATCGCGCTGTTCACCAACGTTGAAGAGCGCGCCGTGATTTCGCTGGAAGACGCCGACACCATCTACAAGATCCCGGGCATGCTGCACGCTCAGGGTCTGGATGATTTCGTGGTTGAGCGCTTTGGCCTGGAATGCAACAGCGCCGACCTGTCCGAGTGGGACAAAGTGGTCGACGCCAAGCTCAATCCAGAGCACGAAGTCACCATCGCGATGGTCGGCAAGTACATGGAACTGCTGGACGCGTACAAGTCGCTGATCGAAGCGATGAGCCACGCCGGTATTTCCAACCGTACCAAGGTCAACCTGCGTTATATCGACTCCGAAGATATCGAAAACAAAGGCACCGAACTGCTTGAAGGCTGTGATGCCATTCTGGTTCCGGGCGGCTTCGGTCTGCGCGGCGTAGAGGGCAAGATCACGGCGGTTCAGTATGCACGTGAGAACAAGGTGCCATACCTGGGTATCTGCCTGGGCATGCAAGTAGCGGTGATCGAGTTCGCACGTAACGTGCTGGGCTGGAAAGACGCCAACTCCACCGAGTTCGATCGCAGCAGCGGCCACCCGGTCGTGGGCCTGATCACCGAGTGGGAAGACGCCACCGGTGCCGTCGAAACCCGTACCGAAACCTCCGATCTGGGCGGCACCATGCGTCTGGGTGCGCAGGATTGCCAGCTGCAAGCCGGTTCCCTGGTTCACGACTGCTATGCCAAGGACGTGATTGTTGAACGTCATCGTCATCGCTACGAAGTGAACAACAACCTGTTGCCGCAACTGACCGAAGCAGGCCTGAAAGTGACCGGTCGCTCCGGTGACGGCGCGTTGGTAGAAGTGGTTGAAGCACCGGATCATCCTTGGTTCGTCGCTTGCCAGTTCCACCCGGAGTTCACCTCCACGCCACGTGATGGCCATCCACTGTTCACCGGTTTCGTCAAAGCTGCACTGGCGCAACACGAGAAGAAGGCGTAACCAGAATGGCGCAAAAGATTATCCGTGTAGGCAATATCGAAATCGCCAACGACAAGCCAATGGTCTTGTTCGGTGGCATGAACGTGCTGGAAAGCCGTGATATGGCCATGCAGGTGTGCGAAGAGTACGTACGGGTTACTGAAAAGCTTGGTATCCCTTATGTGTTCAAGGCCAGTTTCGACAAGGCCAACCGCTCATCTGTCAGCTCTTACCGTGGCCCTGGCCTCGAAGAAGGCATGCGGATTTTTCAGGACATCAAGGCTGCTTTCGGTGTGCCGCTGATCACCGACGTCCACGAGCCTGCGCAAGCAGCCGTGGTCGCCGAAGTCTGCGACATCATCCAGTTGCCGGCCTTCCTGTCGCGTCAGACTGACCTGGTCGTGGCTATGGCCAAGACCGGCGCCGTGATCAACATCAAGAAGGCCCAGTTCCTCGCACCCCAGGAGATGAAACACATCCTGAGCAAGTGCGAAGAAGCGGGCAATGACCAGTTGATCCTCTGCGAACGTGGCTCCAGCTTTGGCTACAACAACCTTGTTGTCGACATGCTGGGCTTCGGCATCATGAAGCAGTTCGAATACCCGGTCTTTTTCGACGTGACCCACGCGCTGCAAATGCCGGGTGGTCGCTCGGACTCTGCCGGTGGTCGTCGTGCCCAGGTAACCGACCTGGCCAAGGCTGGCATCAGCCAGAGCCTGGCGGGCCTGTTCCTGGAAGCACACCCGGATCCTGACAACGCCAAATGCGACGGCCCTTGCGCCTTGCGTCTGGACAAGCTGGAGCCATTCCTGGCCCAGCTGAAGTCGCTGGATGAGTTGGTTAAAAGTTTTCCGACAATAGAAACCGCGTAACCCCCGTTTCTCCGGTAAAGTACCGCACGATTTCTCGGGCCTCAGGGCCCGAGCCTTATCGCCCGCAAGGCTGCCCGCTATTTGACCCTTGCCGCCGATAACAATATTTCCCTCAGCTGCGTCGTTTTCGTCAACTTTGGAGTATTTACAACAATGGCAAAGATCGTCGACATCAAAGGTCGTGAAGTTCTCGACTCCCGTGGCAATCCCACTGTGGAAGCGGACGTGCTTCTCGACAACGGCATCATCGGCAGCGCTTGCGCGCCGTCCGGTGCTTCCACCGGTTCCCGTGAAGCGCTGGAACTGCGTGATGGCGACAAAAGCCGTTACCTGGGCAAAGGCGTGTTGAAAGCCGTTGCCAATATCAACGGCCCGATTCGTGATTTGCTGCTGGGTAAAGACCCGGTTGACCAAAAGGCGCTGGACCACGCGATGATCGCGCTGGACGGCACTGAGAACAAAGGCTCCCTGGGCGCCAACGCCATCCTGGCCGTGTCTTTGGCTGCGGCCAAGGCTGCTGCCCAGGACCAGGACCTGCCGCTGTACGCCCACATCGCCAACCTGAACGGCACTCCTGGTGTTTACTCGATGCCGGTGCCGATGATGAACATCATCAACGGTGGCGAGCACGCTGATAACAACGTCGATATTCAAGAGTTCATGGTGCAGCCGGTTGGCGCCAAGACCTTCTCCGACGCGCTGCGCATGGGCACCGAAATCTTCCATCACCTCAAGGCTGTGCTCAAGGCTCGTGGCCTGAACACCGCAGTGGGCGATGAAGGTGGTTTCGCACCTAACCTGGCGTCCAACGAAGATGCACTTAAAGTGATCTCCGAAGCCATCGCCAACGCCGGTTACACCCTGGGCACCGACGTGACCCTGGCACTGGACTGCGCGGCCAGCGAATTCTACGAAGACGGCAAGTACAACCTGTCGGGTGAAGGCCAGGTCTTCAGTTCCGAAGGTTTCGCCGAGTACCTGAAAGGTTTGACCCAGCGCTACCCGATCATCTCGATCGAAGACGGCCTGGACGAGTCTGACTGGGATGGCTGGAAAATCCTGACCGACAAAATCGGTGAGAAAGTTCAGCTGGTGGGCGACGACCTGTTCGTGACCAACACCAAGATCCTGAAAGAAGGCATCGATAAAAAGATCGCCAACTCGATCCTGATCAAGTTCAACCAGATCGGCACCCTGACCGAAACCCTGGAAGCCATCCAGATGGCCAAGGCGGCTGGTTACACCGCTGTGATCTCGCACCGCTCCGGCGAAACCGAAGATTCCACCATTGCCGACCTGGCTGTGGGTACTGCGGCTGGCCAGATCAAGACCGGCTCGCTGTGCCGTTCGGATCGCGTTTCCAAGTACAACCAATTGCTGCGTATCGAAGAGCAACTGGGTGCAAAAGCCAAGTACAACGGTCGTGGCGAGTTTCGCGGCTGAGTAGTTAATGGTAAAAAGTCAGCAGGTAGTGTCGGAAAATTCGCCAAGCCGGGTCTTTTGACACTAATCTGATGCTTCTGTATACAAGCCTGGTTCGTCCAGGCTTTGTACTATTCGTTGTTTACGTTTGTCGGCATGGCTGTCTTTTCACTGGATACCTGATATTCGATGCGCAGTCCCAATTGGTTGTTTCTTATCTTGCTCTTGCTGCTGGCAGGCCTGCAGTATCGCCTGTGGGTGGGTAATGGCAGTTTGGCGCAGGTGACTGACCTGACCCAGCAAATAGCCGATCAGCGTGCTGAAAACGAAATCCTGCTTGAGCGTAACCGCGTGCTGGATGCGGAAGTACTCGAGTTGAAAAAAGGCATGGAGACCGTTGAAGAACGTGCTCGCCATGAGTTGGGCATGATCAAAGAGGGTGAAACCCTCTATCAGTTGGCCCAATGAGTTTTTCGTCACCGGCCTTTTGGGCCGTGATTCCTGCCGCGGGTGTGGGTGCCCGTATGGCCGCGGACCGTCCCAAGCAATATTTGCAGTTGGGCGGGCGCAGTATTCTGGAACACAGCATCAGCTGTTTCCTCGACCATCCAGGGCTCAAGGGGCTGGTGGTCAGTGTCGCGTTTGATGACCCTTTCTGGCCGTCCCTGCCGTGTGCTGGCGACCCTCGTGTGGTGCGGGTCGATGGCGGGCGCGAGCGTGCCGATTCAGTACTCAATGCGTTGTTGCACCTGCATGCGCAAGGCGCGGCAGATGACGACTGGGTGCTGGTCCATGATGCCGCGCGACCAAACCTGTCTCAGGAAGACCTCAACAAACTGCTGAGTGAATTGGCTGACGACCCCGTAGGTGGTTTGTTGGCCGTTCCGGCACGAGACACGCTCAAGCGCGTGGACAAAAACGGTCGTGCGGTTGAAACCATTGATCGCAGCTTGATCTGGCAGGCGTATACGCCGCAGATGTTCCGCCTGGGGGCGTTGCATCGTGCACTGGCAGACAGCCTGGTGGCGGATGCGACCATCACCGACGAGTCTTCGGCGATGGAATGGGCCGGTCTGGCGCCGCGTTTGATCGAAGGCCGCTCGGACAATATCAAGGTCACCCGCCCGGAAGACCTCGAATGGCTGCGTTTGCGTTGGGCCAAGCGCTGATCAGAACCTGCTGATGTTCTTGTGGGAGCGGGCTTGCTCGCGATGGTGTCACCTCGGTTTGCCTGACAGACCTAGTCGTCTGCATCGCGAGCAAGCCCGCTCCCACTGTTAAAAACTACTGCACCCTCTCCTGATATTCCTCCCGCTTGGCCAGGCCTTCCTTCAAGTAATCCACCAGTTTTCTGACCTTGGGCGACAAATGCCGCTGTTGCGGGTAAAGCGCCCACACGGCTGTGTTGGGCGGCTGGTGGGTGTCGAGCAAGGACACCAGTGCTCCGCTCTTCAAGTGTTCGAGCACGTAATAATCCGGTAACTGACACAGCCCCACGCCCTGTAGCGCTGCATCCAATACCGCCTGCCCACTGTTGCAGCGCCAATTACCCTGTACCCGCTGCGAAAACTCGCGACCATCCTGCTGCAATTGCCACAGGTCGGAACTGCCAATCAGACAGTTGTGCCGGCTCAGTTCCGACAGGCTATGGGGCCGACCATAGCGTTCCAGATACGAAGGCGAGGCGCACATATACATGCGTCTGGGGGCAAGCCGCGTAGCCACCAGCCTTGAGTCCTGCAAGCGGCCCAGGCGAATCGCCAGGTCAAGGCTTTCGTGCACTAGATCCAGCGGGCGGTTGCTCAGTTCTATATCGACCCGCAATTGCGGGTACAGGCCCATAAAGCGTGTGACCAGGGGCACGATAAAACGCTCACCATAGGCCACTGCGCAGGTCATGCGCAGCATGCCCTTGGGCTCGCTGGCCAGGTCACCAATGGCCCGCAGCGCTTCTTCGCGGCCATCTTGCAGGCGCTGGCAATGCTGCAAAAAAGTTTGCCCGGCTTCGGTCAGCGTGACCTTGCGGGTACTGCGGTAAAACAGGCGGGTCTGCAACCTTTCTTCCAGGCGCGCCACCTGGCGGCTGATATGGGATGAAGAGACGCCCAGGCGCTCCGCCGCCGCAGTGAATTGGCCGCACTCGGCCACGGCGACAAATTCGTCTATACCTTCCCAGCGGTTCTCATTCATGGTTGATTATCCCTGAATAGCAATAATGTTTTGCTTTTGCCCGGATTATTAATCACTCAGCGCTGATTTACACTCGGCGTCTTGTTTTTACTTTGCTGGAGACCATCGATGATCAAGTCACGTGCTGCCGTAGCGTTCGAGGCCAAAAAGCCCCTGGAAATCGTGGAAGTAGACGTTGCCATGCCCAAGGCTGGCGAGGTGCTGCTGCGGGTGGTGGCTTCGGGTGTTTGCCATACCGATGCCTACACGCTGTCGGGCGCGGACCCGGAAGGCATCTTCCCGTCGATCCTGGGCCACGAAGGCGGTGCCATCGTTGAAGCGATCGGCGAGGGCGTGACTTCGGTTGCGGTCGGCGATCATGTGATCCCGCTGTACACCCCTGAGTGCGGCCAGTGCAAATTCTGCCTGTCGGGTAAGACCAACCTGTGTCAGGCCATTCGCGCCACCCAGGGCAAGGGCTTGATGCCGGATGGCACTACGCGCTTCTCTTACAAAGGTCAGCCGATTTTCCACTACATGGGGACTTCGACCTTTTCGGAATACACCGTGCTGCCGGAAATCTCCGTCGCGAAAATCCAGAAAGATGCACCGCTGGAGAAGGTGTGCCTGCTGGGTTGCGGCGTGACGACCGGGATCGGTGCGGTGCTCAACACCGCCAAGGTCAAGCCGGGTGACACCGTGGCCATCTTCGGCCTGGGCGGCATTGGCCTGTCGGCGGTGATCGGCGCGGTGAAAGCCAAGGCGGCACGGATCATCGCCATCGATATCAACCCGGCCAAGTTCGAAATTGCCCGGCAGTTGGGTGCTACCGATTGCGTGAACCCGAAAGATTTCGATCGTCCAATCCAGGAAGTGATCGTCGACATGACCGATGGCGGTGTCGACTTTTCCTTCGAGTGCATCGGCAATGTGCAGTTGATGCGTGCGGCGCTTGAATGCTGTCACAAGGGTTGGGGCGAGTCGGTGATTATTGGCGTCGCCGGTGCCGGCCAGGAAATTTCCACCCGTCCGTTCCAGCTGGTGACCGGTCGCGTCTGGCGCGGTTCGGCCTTTGGTGGCGTGCGCGGTCGCAGCGAGTTGCCAAGCTATGTCGATATGGCGCAAAGCGGCGAGATCCCGCTGGATACCTTTATCACCCACACGATGGGCTTGGAAGATATCAATAAGGCTTTTGACCTGATGCATGAAGGCAAAAGCATTCGTACCGTCATCCATTTCTAATTAACAGCGGTAAGTCTAAACACCGCTAAACACCTGTGGGAGCGGGCTTGCTCGCGATTGCAGTTACCCGGTTTGACTGTAAGACCGAGTTGTCTGCATCGCGAGCAAGCCCGCTCCCACAGGGGTGGTGTTGTTCTTGCGGTCTGGAGCTGCCCATGACATTGGAAAATATCTCCTGCCAGAAAAGCTTTGGCGGTTGGCACAAGCGTTACAAGCATCGCTCGCAAGTGCTGGGTTGTGACATGGTATTTGCCGTGTACCTGCCGCCGCAGGCGGAGCAGGGCGCGAAGCTGCCGGTGCTGTACTGGTTGTCGGGCCTGACCTGCACCGACGAAAACTTCATGCACAAGGCCGGCGCGATGAAGATGGCCGCCGAGCTGGGGCTGATCATTGTGGCGCCGGACACCAGCCCCCGTGGCGACGGTGTGCCTGATGACCCGCAGGGTGCCTGGGACTTTGGCCTTGGCGCCGGTTTTTACCTGAACGCAACCCAGGAGCCTTGGGCTCAGCATTATCGGATGCATGATTATGTTGTTCAGGAATTGCCCGACCTGGTCGAGGCGCATTTCCCTGCTTCACAAAAACGCGGCATCAGCGGGCACTCGATGGGCGGGCACGGTGCGCTGGTGTGTGCGTTGCGCAATCCCGGACGCTATCAGTCCGTGTCGGCCTTTGCCCCGATCAGCAACCCGATGGATTGCCCCTGGGGGCAAAAGGCATTCAGCCATTACCTGGGTGAAGAGCGTGCGCGCTGGCGTGAGTGGGACGCCAGTGTGTTGATTGGCGAAGCCAGTGAAAAACTGCCTTTGCTGGTCGATCAGGGCGATCGCGATGACTTCCTGGCCGTTCAGCTCAAGCCTGAAGTGCTGCAACAGGCTGCCAAACTGGCCGATTACCCGCTGACCTTGCGTCTGCAACCGGGTTACGATCATAGCTATTTCTTCATCGCCAGTTTCATCGATGACCACTTGCGTCATCACGCAAAGGCGCTAAGTGCCTAATAGCGCCCAATGTTGGTCAAAGTAGGTAGAATCACGCCCTGACTTAATCGGGGCGTTTTTTTATGCGTATTGGCCACGGCTATGATGTGCACTGTTTCGCTGAAGGCGATTTCATTACGTTGGGCGGCGTGCGGATCTCCCACAAATTCGGGCTGTTGGCCCACTCTGATGGCGATGTGCTTTTGCACGCGCTCAGCGATGCCTTGCTGGGTGCGGCGGCGCTGGGCGACATCGGCAAGCATTTTCCGGACACCGATCCGACCTTCAAGGGCGCTGACAGCCGCGTCCTGTTGCGTCATGTCGTGGGTCTGATCCATGCCAAGGGCTGGAAAGTCGGCAACGTCGACAACACCATCATTGCCCAGGCGCCGAAAATGGCGCCGCATATTGAAACGATGCGCGCGCTGATTGCGGCGGATCTAGAGGTTGATTTGGACCAGGTAAACGTAAAGGCCACGACCACCGAAAAACTCGGTTTTGTCGGTCGTGAAGAAGGGATCGCAGTGCACTCCATTGCCTTGTTGGTTCGCCCATGAACGAGTCTGATCTGCTCGGCCCGCGGGCCTACGGTGAAGCACTGGGCACGGCTGTGCTCAAGGCCACGGCTGAAGACTTCCAGGTCGACGAAGTCCTGGACATCCCTTTGTCCGGAGACGGCGAGCACCTGTGGTTGTGGGTCGAGAAACGCGGCCTGAATACTGAAGAAGCTGCCCGGCGCATTGCCAAGGCGGCGGGTGTGCCCTTGCGCACTGTCAGCTATGCCGGTCTCAAGGACCGCCAGGCACTGACTCGTCAGTGGTTCAGCGTGCAGTTGCCGGGCAAGGCAGATCCTGATTTGTCGGGCGCTGAAAACGACACGCTGAAGATTCTCAAGACTTCGCGGCACAAGCGCAAATTGCAGCGCGGTGCCCATGCGGCCAATGGTTTCACTCTGCGCCTGACGCAACTGAACGCTGACAAGGATGCGCTGGAGCAACGCCTGCAACAGATCACCAGGCAAGGGGTGCCGAACTACTTTGGCACCCAGCGTTTTGGCTGGCAGGGCGGCAACCTTGGCGAAGCCCGTGATTATGCGGCGCGCAAAGCCCTGCCCGAGCAGCGCAACGTGCGCTCCCGGCTGCTGTCCACCGCCCGCAGCTACCTGTTCAATCAGGTGCTCGCGGCGCGGGTGGCCGACGGCAGCTGGCAACGGGCACAGGTCGGTGATTTGCTGGCGTTTACCGACAGCCGCAGTTTTTTCCCGGCAGGCGAGGCTGAATGCAGCGACCCGCGCCTGGCCATTCTCGACCTTCACCCCACCGGCCCGCAGTGGGGCGAGGGCGATTCACCGACCACTGGCGCCACCCATGCGCTGGAGCAGTCAATTGCCGAGCGTGAAGCCGAATTGCGTGACTGGCTGGTGCGCGCGGGCATGAGCCACGAGCGACGTATCCTGCGACTGCCCATTGGCCGGTTGACGTGGCATTATCCGCAGCCTGACATTCTGCAACTGGAATTTGTTCTGCCGGCCGGATGCTTCGCCACTGTTCTGGTGCGTGAGCTTGTTGATCTGGTGACGTTGGATCAAGCGGATAGCTTATGCGTATTCTGATTTCAAACGATGATGGGGTCACGGCTCCGGGCCTGGCTGCGCTTTACGCAGCGCTGGCCGACTACGCCGATTGCGTGGTGATCGCCCCCGAGCAGGATAAAAGCGGCGCCAGCAGTTCGCTGACGCTGGACCGACCCCTGCATCCCCACACCCTGGCCAATGGCTTTATCAGCATCAACGGTACGCCCACCGATTGTGTGCATCTGGGGATTCACGGCTTGCTGGAGCAGCAGCCGGACATGGTGGTGTCGGGCATCAACCTGGGGGCCAACCTGGGTGATGACGTGTTGTATTCGGGCACTGTAGCGGCGGCCCTTGAAGGGCGTTTTCTGGATCGGCCTTCTTTTGCCTTTTCGTTGGTGTCCCGCCAGGTGGACAACCTGCCGACGGCGGCTTTTTTTGCCCGCAAGTTGCTTGAAGCCCACGCAACGCTGGACTTGCCGCCGCGTACGGTCCTCAATGTCAATATTCCCAATCTGCCATTGGACAAGATCCGTGGCATCCAGCTGACCCGTCTCGGGCATCGGGCCCGTGCGGCTGCGCCGGTACGTGTAGTTGATCCACGAGGCAAGGCCGGTTACTGGATTGCTGCGGCAGGTGATGTCGAAGACGGCGGCCCGGGCACGGACTTTCATGCCGTGATGCAGGGCTATGTGTCGATAACGCCGTTGCAGCTGGATCGCACCTTTGGCGATGGATTCAAACACCTCAATAGCTGGCTGGAGGGCATGGGCTGATGGCGCGCGAGCAGGATGGCATGATGCACCGCGGTATTGGCATGACCTCGGAGCGTACCCGCGAGCGGCTGATCCAGCGCCTGCGTGAAGAAGGCATCGTTAACCAGAACGTGCTTGAGGTCATCCGCCGCACACCCCGACATCTGTTTGTGGATGAGGCGTTGGCCCATCGGGCCTATGAAGACACCGCGCTGCCGATCGGCAATAACCAGACCATCTCCCAGCCTTACATGGTGGCCCGCATGAGCGAGCTGCTGCTGGAAGACGGGCCGCTGGACAAGGTCATGGAGATCGGCACCGGTTCGGGCTATCAAACCGCCGTGCTGTCGCAACTGGTCGAGCGGATTTTTTCGGTCGAGCGCATCAAGGTGTTGCAGGACCGGGCCAAGGAACGACTGCTGGAACTTAACCTGCGCAACGTGGTGTTCCGCTGGGGCGATGGCTGGGAGGGCTGGCCTGCGCTGGCGCCTTACAACGGTATTATCGTTACGGCGGTGGCTACCGATGTACCCCAGGCATTGCTCGATCAACTGGCCCCTGGCGGGCGCCTGGTGATTCCGGTGGGGGCGGGGGAGGTGCAGCAACTGATGCTGATCGTGCGTGAAGAGCACGGGTTCGCCCGCCGGGTGATCGGCAATGTGCGCTTTGTGCCACTGCTTAACGGGCCGCTGGCCTGAGTCTTTGTCGGTGCCAGGTGAATTATGGGCGGGGCCACGGGTCATAAAGCCCGTCACCCGGTTCTGCCCAGTGCGCGTTTATGTTTTATACAGTGTGTTTATCAATCGGCTTTGCAGTCTGTAAAAGCCCTGTAGCCAGTTATACTTGCGCCTAATGAGGCCAGTACTGGCGTTCTAATTTTCAGCCATCTTCAAAGGGAGCGGCGGGTGAGTCTCACAGTCATTGCGCAGCGTATGAGCAGCAAAAGCTTTCAGAGACTGGCGGCCGGTCTGTTGCTGAGTGCCACACTGGCTTTGTTGGCGGCGTGCTCCAGCACCCCCAAGAATGGCGTCAATGTCGTTGACCGCAACGGTGTGGCCCAGCGTCCGGCCGTGACCACGGGGCAATATGCCGTGCGTCGCGGCGATACCCTGTTTTCGATTGCCTTTCGCTACGGTTGGGACTGGAAGGCGCTGGCTGCACGCAACAATATCGCAGCGCCGTTCACCATCGTTCCGGGGCAGGTGATCCGCTTCGACGGGCGCTCCGGCAGCCAGCCCGCGGGTGGCACCAGCACCACGGTGGTCTCGTCCTCTTCGGGTAGCAAGACCACGGTAATCAAGCGTCAAGGCACTGTGGCCAGCACTCCGGCGCCCGCGCCAGCCCTGCCGGCAGGCCCTGCACCCAAGGGTTGGGGGTGGCCTTCCAATGGTATTTTGATCGGTAAATTCTCTTCAAACGGTAGTTTGAATAAAGGTATTGATATCGCCGGCGATTTGGGACAGCCTGTTTTAGCTGCGTCTGATGGTTCGGTTGTATACGCTGGCAGTGGATTGAGGGGCTACGGCGAACTGATCATCATCAAACACAGTGATACCTACGTCAGTGCCTACGGTCACAACCGCAGGCTTTTGGTTCGGGAGGGGCAGCAGGTCAAGGTCGGACAGACAATTGCCGAAATGGGGTCAACTGGTACAGACCGGGTGAAACTTCACTTTGAGATTCGCCGCCAAGGTAAACCTGTAGATCCATTGCAATTCCTTCCTCGCCGTTGATCGGTTACCAGCCTGTTCCTGATGTGGATAAGGAACAGGCTCCAGCGTTGCCAAGGACTAAGGCGATGCTCGAGCTTGAGGTCGAACTCAACAAAGGACTACTACAATGGCTCTCAACAAAGAAGCGCCGGGGTTTGACATCGACGATGAGGTGCTCCTTATGGACTCCAGCATCGATAGCGACTTGATGTCAGAAGAAGACGATTCAGCCCCTACAGCTCGAACCAAGTCCAAAAAAGCACCCGCGACGAAACAGCACAAGTACATTGATTACACCCGGGCGCTCGACGCGACGCAGCTGTACCTCAATGAAATTGGCTTCTCCCCGTTACTCTCTCCTGCCGAAGAAGTTCATTTTGCGCGGCTGTCGCAAAGTGGCGACCCGGCAGGGCGCAAACGCATGATTGAAAGCAACTTGCGGCTGGTGGTGAAAATTGCCCGGCGCTATGTCAATCGTGGCTTGTCGCTGCTGGACCTGATTGAAGAGGGCAACCTGGGCCTGATCCGGGCTGTCGAGAAGTTCGACCCCGAACGCGGCTTCCGTTTCTCGACCTACGCCACCTGGTGGATCCGCCAAACGATTGAACGGGCGATCATGAACCAGACCCGCACCATTCGCTTGCCGATCCACGTCGTTAAAGAGCTCAATGTCTACCTGCGAGCCGCCCGCGAACTCACGCAAAAGCTGGACCACGAACCCTCCCCTGAAGAAATCGCCAACCTGCTGGAAAAACCTGTCGCAGAGGTCAAGCGCATGCTTGGGCTCAACGAGCGGGTGTCATCAGTAGACGTTTCCCTGGGGCCGGATTCGGACAAAACCCTGCTCGATACCCTGACCGACGACCGCCCCACCGATCCATGTGAGCTGCTGCAGGACGATGACCTGTCGCAAAGCATTGACCAGTGGCTGTCTGAACTCACAGACAAGCAGCGCGAGGTGGTGATTCGCCGTTTCGGCCTGCGCGGCCATGAGAGCAGCACCCTTGAAGATGTAGGGCTGGAAATCGGCCTGACCCGTGAACGTGTACGCCAGATCCAGGTAGAAGGGCTCAAGCGTCTGCGAGAAATCCTTGAACGCAATGGTTTGTCTAGCGAGTCGCTGTTTCAGTAACGCGCCACAGGCTGACTTGAAACCCCGAGCTATTCGGGGTTTTTTGTGGGTGAAAGATTAATCAGGGCTGCCTGGCAGGTATTTATCTGCCGTTATAGTTAAACGCAACGTGTTGTTTTTTTAATGTTTTGTTTATGGGGTGAGAGTTGAAACGCAATGTCACGGGCAGGATTGATTATTCTCTGTAGGGTGTTGTAAGCCTTTACTTACATTTTGCGTAAGCAAAGGGCTTGGCAGAGATGGGTAAGTGCCTTTTTCTTACCTTGTTTATTTGCTAACTGGCTGAAATCAAAAGCATTTAATTTAAAGTATGAACTTTTTATGTAATAAAAATCTATAACTGTCGTGGTTGCAGCAATTCCACAAGACTCTAGTATTTGAACTGTGTTGACGGATCGACACAGCGCTCAAGGAAGAACGCAAACGGACATCGCGGGATGCGATTCATCAGGATGATGAGAAGGAACAAAAGGGACTAGGGAAAAAATGTGGGCGGGTCAAACCGCCCCTTTTTTTGCCCAAAATAAAGTGTTTTTGAACACACTCTGCGCCGTACCTGTAACCCGGTTTTTTAATGTAAAACGCCCAAGGCCATTAGCCTCGGGCGTTTTGCGTTTTACGGGGTCAAAGCCTGGTCAAGGCTTACAGCGCCGGGTAGTCGATGTAACCCACCGGGCCTTTGGAGTAAAAGCTTTCCGGATGCGCTTCATTGAGCGGTGCATCGGCCTTCAGGCGTGCTGGCAGGTCGGGGTTGGCGATAAAAGGCACGCCAAAGGCGACGGCATCCGCTTTGCCCGCCGCCAGCCAGGCATTGGCGCTGTCCTTGGTGAAGCTCTCGTTGACGATGTACGCGCCGCCGAAGGCTTGCTTGAGCTGTGGGCCCAGGCTGTCTGCAGCTTCATGCTCGCGCGCGCAGATGTAGGCAATGCCGCGTTTGCCCAGCTCGCGGGCGACATAACCGAAGGTTTCAGCCAGATTCTCATCACCCATGTCATGCAGGTCGGCCCGTGGCGACAAATGCACGCCAACCCGGCCAGCGCCCCAGACTTCAATCGCGGCATCGGTCACTTCGAGCAACAGGCGCGCGCGGTTTTCGACGCTGCCACCGTACTGGTCGGTACGTTTGTTGGTGCTGCTTTGCAGGAACTGGTCGAGCAGGTAACCATTTGCGCCATGTATCTCGACGCCGTCAAAACCGGCGGCCTTGGCGTTCTCGGCGCCAGTGCGGTAGGCCTCGACAATATCGGCGATCTCGGCGGTTTCCAGGGCGCGTGGCGTCGGGAAATCAACCTTGGGGCGTACCAGGCTGACATGGCCCTTGGCGGCGATGGCGCTAGGGGCAACCGGCGTTTCGCCGTTGAGGTACATCGGGTGCGAGATACGGCCTACATGCCACAACTGCAATGCAATCCGGCCACCGGCCGCGTGTACGGCCTTGGTGATGTTGGTCCAGCCGCGTACCTGATCGTCAGCCCAGATGCCCGGGGTATCAGGGTAACCGACGCCCATTGGCGTGACTGAAGTGGCCTCGCTCAGGATCAGGCCAGCTGACGCGCGCTGAACATAGTATTCAGCCATCAGTGCATTGGGTACACGGCCTTCATCGGCACGGCAGCGGGTCAGCGGCGCCATGATGATGCGGTTGGGCAGCTCAAGGTCGCCCAGCTTGATCGGATCAAAAATCGTGGTCATTTATGCAGCCCTCTCAAGGATCAGTTAGTAGCAGTAGCCAGCTCGGAGTTACCGTTCTGGCGGAAAGTAATCAGGGTCACCAGCAGGGCCAGTATTGCCAGCGCGGCTGCAGCCAGCGGCACGCTGGTAAGGCCGAAGCCGTGGGCGATGACGCTGCCGCCAACCCAGGCGCCGAGGGCATTGCCGACGTTGAAGGCACCGATGTTCAGGGTCGACACCAGGTTGGGGGCAGCCTTGCCGAAGGTCACAACGTTGATTTGCAGCGCCGGTACGGCGGCAAACGAGGCGGCGGCCCAGAGGAACAGGGTGATTTCGGTCGGGATCACCGCGACGCTGGTCCAGGTCAGCACGGTGGACATCACCGCCATCGCGATAAACACCCCGATCAGGGTCGCGGCCAGGCGTTTGTCGGCCAGCTTGCCACCGATGATATTACCCACCGTCAGGCCCAGGCCGATCAGCAGCAGGGTCCAGGTCACGCCGGTAGGCGATACGCCGGTGACATCACCGAGCAGGGGCGCCACATAGGTGAACAGGGTGAACATCGACGCGGAAAACAGTGCCGTCATGCTCAGCGACAGCCAGATGCCAGCACCCTTGAGGGCTGCCAGCTCGGCGCGCATGTCGAGCTTTTCTTCGTCACGTTTGGCGGGCAGAAAACGGATCAGCCCGATCAGTGCCACCACACCTATCACGGTCACGGCAAAAAACGTCGAGCGCCAGCCTGCGGCCTGGCCCAGCGCGGTGCCCAGGGGAACGCCCAGCACGTTGGCCAGGGTCAGGCCGGTAAACATCAGGGCCACGGCAGATGCACGCTTGTTGGCAGGCACCAGGCCTGCAGCCACCACCGAGCCAATGCCGAAGAACGCACCGTGACACAGGGCGGTGACAACGCGGGCAAACATCAGCACGTTGTAATCACTGGCCAGGGCACAGAGCAGGTTGCCAATGATGAAAATCACCATCAACGCTACCAGGGCCGCCTTGCGCGGCAACTTGGCCGTGGCCAGTGCCATGAACGGCGCACCGATGGCCACGCCCAGCGCGTAACCGGTGACCAGCCAGCCGGCACCGGGGATGGACACGCCAAGGTCGGTCGCGACATCGGGCAGCAAGCCCATGATCACGAACTCGGTGGTCCCGATGGCGAAAGCGCTGAGCGCCAGAATGAGTAGCGAGAGGGGCATGGAAGTCCTTTTAAAGCTCTTGGCTGATTTTTTCGAGGAACGCCTTGATGGTGTCCTCATTGCGTTTGAAGAAGTGCCACTGGCCATGTTTCTGGCTGGTAATCAGGCCTGCCCGTTGCAGGGTGGCTAGGTGCGCAGAGACCGTGGACTGCGACAGGCCGCAGAGTTGGTCGAACTGCCCGGCGCATACACCATGCTCCGTGGAATGGACCTGGCCCGGGAACGAGGCATCAGGGTCTTTGAGAGCGTTGAGAATTTCTCGGCGTACTGGGTGTGCCAGGGCTTTTATTATTTCGTCGAGGTCGATCGTCATGGTTGCAGTGCTCATTGGGTACAACGTTATATCGCGATGAGGCGAACTTTAAATCGTAATATCGCGATATACAAATATGAATTTGATCTTAGATCAGCTCAAATCGGTATATCGGGTTATAACGATACAGGTGTGGCAGTGCTAAACTGCGCCGATGAATTATCTCGCACATCTGCACCTGGGCGGACAGCGCCCGGAAGAAATGCTTGGCAGCCTGTATGGCGATTTCGTCAAAGGGCGGCTGCACGGCCAATACAGCGCTGATATTGAACACGGTATTGCGCTGCACCGCAGCATTGATGTTTTTACAGACAACCACCCGCTGGTTGATCAGTCGTTGTCACGTTTTGCCCATACGCGCCGGCGCTATGCGGGGATTGTCCTCGATGTGTTTTTTGACCATTGCCTGGCGCGGGACTGGGGGCTGTATGCCGAAGGGGCGCTGGAGCGTTTTACTGCGGATTTTTACCGTGTGCTGGTGGCCGAGCAACAGTTGCCACGGCGTCTGGCGACTATCGCGCCGCATATGGCGGCCCATGACTGGCTGGGTTCATACCGGGATTTTGCGGTGCTGGAGCAGGTGTTCAACGGTATCGCCCGGCGCTTGTCGCGGCCCGAGGAACTGGCCGGGGCGATGCAGGACCTGAAGGTGTTGTACGAACCGCTTAGTGAGGATTTTCGGGCGTTTTATCCGCAGTTGCAGGTGTATGCGGCGGCGCAGCGGGTTAGCCTCGTAACGCCATGAGCGGTAATTTTTGTAGTCGCTGACTCGCGGAGCGAGGCTGCGATCGAGCGCGAAGCGGTCGTAAATTCAGAGAACGCGGATTTCAGGTAATTACGTGCTCACCGGTTTACGACCGCTTCGCGTTCGATCGCAGCCTTCGTTCCTCGGCAGCGACTACAGGGATTGCGTGCTCACGTTTTTTCGGGATTTTTCGCACGGGTTTGCCAATTGCTGGGGTGGCGGTTCGACGCCTATAGTCGGTGCTCGCCGACAAGACGACCGGGTTTGGCGACCTGGAACATTTTCAGAAATATGTGCAATTGCTATATATGACGGAGCGTGTATTTTGCGCCCTGTGCTTTATGGCAGCTGTACGTGGGAGATCTTCGGGTCTGCCGGGTTCTGGGAATGACCGGTTCGCCAACCCGCGTACAGCGGCCACCTGTTTTTGTTTGGCGACCCAAACGGCTGGCTAAAACATAGAGCATTAGAGGTATAGCCATGAGTCATTCCCAGTTTATCCCGCTCACCGCAATCGACTGCACCATCCCCGCCTTGTTGATCGACCGTAATGCCCCCCTCGACGTACTCCACGCCAATGCTATTGCACGCATTCTGGCTGTAACCCAACTCATGGAATCGTTCTCCAACTGCGAAGTGCAAAAGGCCGATTCTGTTGATTTCAAACATCTGGCCGTTGTTTGTGCGCAATTGCTGCGCGACGGGTGCGATCTGCTCGATGTGCTGGGCTGGCGTTTGCGGCCCGCTTGATCTTGTTTGTTTAACCGATACGTTGAGTACATATCCGGCACTTGCGTCCAACTGAAATCTTGGTTTCGCTCTTACAGCGAGTCCCTTTTGGAAGGACCCAAAAGGAACCAAAAAGTCCTCGCCCCATCGTACGGCCTTCGCTGCGCTCAGGTTCCCTCGCTCCAGTCCCGCTCCGTGGGCACGCCGCCACGGGCCATCCTTGGCCCATCGCGGCTCTCCCGGCATCCATGCCGGTCGACCCACTCCACAGAACTTCCTCTCGGGAGGGCAGGCAGATCAAAAGCACTGCGGCCGACATCTGTACCCTGTGGGAGCCGGGCTTGCCCGCGATGCAGACACCTCGTTCTATCTGCATGACCGATGTGCTGCCATCGCGAGCAAGCCCGCTCCCACAAAAGAGTGGTGTTGTTTCAAATTTTTGCTTTTGCTTTTGCTTTTGCTTTTGCTTTTGCTTTTGCTGTTGCCACTCTCTTGTCCTGACGGTACGAATGCCCCTCACAGCAGGGCGAAACCAGTATTTCAGTTAAATGCCAATGCCGGATATGTACTCGAAACGCCAGTTAAAACCATCCAGTCAACCCCTACAGCGGGTGGCTCAAATCATCGCCCCCACTCTCTCCGGCAGCGGATCTATTGGCGTGACCGGCGCCGTCACCACCCGCCGGATCGCTTCCTGTGCCCTGAACGCCAGCACAGCCCGCTCTTGTGCGTGGCTGGCCAGGGGCTCCAGCAGATGGATCTCGACGTCGCCCTGTTCATGGCTAAACAACCGCAGCAAATGCGACAACAAATCGTCATCACCTACAAAGGGTGCTATCGCATCGACCTCGCCATTACGCATATAGCGAATAGCCACCGGTTGCAGCGACACACGGCTGTCGATCGCCGCCGACAGCAACCGCCCATGAAAGGTACGCACCGAGCTCCCATCAGTGGTGGTGCCTTCAGGAAACATCAGCAGCGGCAGCGGTTGCTGCAAGTGGCGGGTCATTTGCTCGCGGAGCAACTGGCTGTCGCCCGCACCCCGGCGGATAAACAAACTGCCTGCCTTGGCTGCCAACCAGCCGGCCACTGGCCAGCCGCGCACTTCGGACTTGGACAAAAACGACAGCGGGGTCAATTGCCCCAGCAGTGCAATGTCGGTCCAGGACACATGATTGCTCACCCACAGCATCGGCGTTGCCGGGAGTTCCCCGACCACTCTGACGCGAAAGGGCAGGGCATTGCTCAGGCGTGTCATGAAAAACTGCGACCAGCGCTGGCGCCTGTCCATCGTGCTGTTCAGGCCCAGGCGCTCAAGCAGCCCGAACATTCCCGCCATGCCCAACCCCAGGCTGACCACCCCGAGCACCCGTGCCACCCGGGCATACCGGCGCGCGCGGCTCATTACATGGCCGCCTTGAAGTGGCGGGCATAACGCGGGCACAGTTCATCGCGCTTGAGCAGGATAAACACGTCGGCCACCTGGAAATCTTCATCCCAGCAGGGCTCGCCGCAAATTTTCGCGCCCAGGCGCATATAGGCCTTGAGCAGGGGCGGCATTTCAGTAATGACGTTGGCGGGCACGTCCTGTGCCGGCAACGGCTTTTTCGGCTCGGCGCGCAAATGCTGCGTACACAAATAACGCTCGCGCAGACGCTGCATGATCGCCCGGGCCTGAATGCCGCCGTCTTGCATCGGGATACTGGCACAGCCCATCAGGTAGCGGTAATTGCCCTGGTTGAGCACGTCTGCCAGCTCGCTCCACAGCACGGTAATGGTGCCACCGTTGCGGTAGGCCGGGTCGACGCAGGTGCGGCCGATTTCCAGCACCGGGCCTTGCAGGTTCGCCAGGCCGTGCAGGTTGAATTCTTCTTCGCTGTAAAAGTGGCCGATGTTTTTTGCCGCGCTGTGATCCAGCAGGCGGGTGGTGGCTACCAGTTGGCCGCTATTAAGGTCGCGCACGCCGATATGCTCGCACCAGGCGTCATAACCGTCCTCGTCGAGCCCGTGCTCGGTACCTTTGAGTTTGGCTTTCAACTCGCCGCTGAATACACGAAAACGCAGGGCCTGAGCTTCACGCAGGGCGACGGGGCCGAGCAGGCGCTCGGCTTGCAGGCGACGTTCTGGAACGGTGTCGCGGATACGGGCGATCTGGGACATTGCGAATCTCCGTGCAGGCACTGTGCCCGCTCTGGGTTTCTGCCAATCGACTGAGGTGTGCAACTTCAGGCTAGGCAAGTGCAATGTCACCCCTGTGACGTTTGGGTGATGCTTGTATGACAGCCCCGGGAGGAACTTTGTGTGGGAATTGACAGCCAGACACTGTGTAAAAAAGACCTGCCAAAACTGCTCGCCGGGTTTAATGTTCACCCACGTTGATTTGTTGATGAGTTTTTATGCTTAAAGCGCTGTTTTCTTCTGCCTGCGCCCTGGTGCTGACCCTTGGCGTAAGCCTGTCTGCCCAGGCCAACTGGTACCTGGATGGTGAGTCGTCTCGGCTTTCGTTTATCACCACGCAAAATGCCAATATCGCTGATGTGCATCGCTTTCTGGTCCTGCATGGCAAGGTCGACCGCAAGGGCCTGGCGCAATTGCGCATCGAGATGGACTCGGTCAACAGCGCGGTGCCCCTGCGCGATGAGCGCATGCGTGACGTGCTGTTTGATTTCAAGCACTTCCCCGAAGCGCAGATCAGCGCGCAGATCGACCTGCAACCGATCAATGACTTGGCGAGCGGGGCGCAACTGGAGTTGCACTTGCCGGTCACCGTCAGCTTGCGCGGCAAGCAGCACACCTATGAAGCTGAACTGTTGGCCACCCGTCTGGATGAGCGACGCTTCCAGGTTGTGACCCTGGAGCCGCTGATGCTGCAGGCCGAGGATTTTGGCCTGCAACCCGAGCTTGAAAGCTTGCGCAAAATGGCCGGGCTGTCGGCCATCAGTTTTTCAGTACCGGTGAATGCGGTGCTGATTTTTACGGCCCGTTAAGATGGCCGGCGCGGTGTTCGGCTGGCGCAGCGACAATCAGTTCGAGCTGCTGATCGACGGCCCGCAGTTTTTCCCCCGCATCCTGGCCGCCATTGAGCAGGCGCAGGAGCAGATTGATCTGGAGTTGTACCTGGTCGAGGCCGGTGACTGTGCCGAAACCATCGTCCAGGCGCTGGAGCAGGCCGCCTGGCGCGAGGTGCGGGTGCGTTGCCTGTTTGATGCCTACGGCAGCCTGGGATTGGGGCCGGGTTTGCGCCGCAGGCTGATCGAGGCCGGTGTGGAGCTGCGGCATTACAACCCGCTGAGCTGGCGCCGTGGCCTGAACAACCTTTATCGCGACCATCGCAAGCTGTTGCTGGTGGATCAGCAACTGGCCGTGGTAGGTGGCACCGGCGTCACCGATGAGTTCTGGCGCCCGGCCGAAAACACCTGCGACTGGCATGAGGTGATGGTGCAGATGCAAGGGCCGCTGGTGCAGGACTGGCAGATGCTGTTCGATCGTCAGTGGCGTGCCAATATCAGCCGCAAGGCGTGGAAGCCGGCGACCCACTTCGGCCTGGCGCGCCTGCCCGGGGTGCCCGATGAGGCCGAAGGCATGGGCCGCGTGGCTTACGCCGATGCCCACCAGCATCGTGACATCCTGCAGTCGCTGGTGCGGGCGATCAACAGTGGCAAGCAGCGGATCTGGCTGGCCACGCCGTACTTCCTGCCAACCTGGAGCGTGCGCCGTTCGCTGCGGCGGGCAGCAGCGCGGGGCGTCGATGTGCGGCTGCTGCTGACGGGGCCACGCACCGACCACCCTTCGGTGCGCTACGCCGGGCACCGTTACTACCCGAGGCTGCTCAAGTCCGGTGTTCAGATACTGGAATACCAGCCGCGTTTTCTGCATTTGAAAATGGTCCTGATCGACGATTGGGTGAGCATTGGCTCGTGCAATTTCGATCACTGGAACCTGCGCTTCAATCTTGAGGCCAACCTTGAAGCGCTGGACCCGGCGCTTACGCAAGCGGTGGCGGCCAGCTTTACTGCCGATTTCGCCCAGAGCCTGCCCGTCAGCCTGCAAGACTGGCAGTCACGCCCCCTCTGGCGCCGGGTCAAGCAGCGCATCTGGGGCTGGGTTGACCGGCTGGTGGTGAATATTTTGGGGCGGCGCCACTGAATTTCGCCCTGCATGCGGTTACACAAGCGTGGATAACGTGCAAAATCGAGCCACTTCACGCGCAGCGGACGAACGTGAAGCCTGATTTTCTGGAGCGTTGTGCATGACACCTTCGTTGTTACTGGCCGTCCTGGCTTCCGGCTTTATCTATGGCATCACCCCGGGCCCTGGCGTGCTGGCGGTTTTCGGTATTGGCGCTGCGCGTGGGCGACGTGCCGGGGCCGGTTTTTTATGCGGGCATTTGCTCGGCGATGTGATCTGGTGCAGTACGGCACTGATTGCCATTGTTGGCGCGCGTGAGTTTGGCAGCACGGCCTTTAACGTATTGGGCTTGATCAGCGGCCTGTACCTGTTCTGGCTGGGCTTGCGCGCGGTTCGCGCCCAGCGCAGCAGCGGTGCTCAGCAAGGCCCGGCGCGCCAGCCGTTTGCCCACGGGATTTTCTTCGGCCTGACCAACCCCAAGGCGTATCCGGTGGCGGTGGCAACCTTCACTGCGCTGTTGTCCAGCCGCGCAGAACTGCTGACCTGGGCCATGTTGCCCTGGTTGATCGCCTTGAGCTTTGTCGGTGGGGCGTTGGCCTACATGATTCTGGTGGGCATCGTGGGGGCAGGGCATGTGAGGGCGCTGTACCAGCGCCATGAGCTGCTGATCACCCGGTTGTGCGGGGTGATGTTCATTGGTTTTGCCATCAGTGCGCTGGCGCACGCGCTGCCCGGGCTGTTGGCAGCTATGGTTTAAGTAAGACGCAGGGAACGCAACGCGGCAGAGGTTTCAGGGATGAATAGAGACGTTTAACCCTGAGGCAGCGAGTTGGTCTATGGACATCAAGCATTACCTGCTACAGGCAGGCTTTGTTGACCTGTTGCTGGACGCTGTCTGCTTGATCTTGTTGGTTTAACTGGTGTGGTGAGTACATATCCGGCATTTGTGTCTAACCGGGATATGGGTTTCGCTCTTACAGCGAGTCACCTTGCAAAAGCGGCAAAGTAACCAAAGCGCTTTCGCCCCATCGTACGGCCTTCGCTTCGCTCCAGTCCTGCTCCGTGGGCACGCCGCCACGGGCCATCCTTGGCCCATCGCGGCTCTCCCGGCATCCATGCCGGTCGACGCACTCCACAGAACTTCCTCTCGGCCTCCCGGGAGGGCAGGCAGATCAAAAGCACTGCGCCACGAGGCGGCCGACCGGCCGGCCTTTTGGCGCAAGTGTGTGCTACACAATCTCTGTAGTCGCTGCCGAGGAACGCAGGCTACGTTCGGCGACGAAGTCGTCGCAAAAACCAGGCAAAGCGTTGTGTCTGATACATCAGGTTCCCAGGGTTTTTCGCACAGTTTTTGCCAATTGCTGCGTGATGGGGCGATCTGATAGATGTGCCCGGCTGGTGGTTGCTGTCTGCGTGGTGGATCGCAACGCACGCTTTGTTCACGTCAGTGCCGCCAGCAAACGTATCCTGGGTTATGAGCCCCATGAGCTGATCGGTACACCCATGATCGATCTGGTTTTCCCTGCTCGCATCAGGTCTTGTGCATGGCACAAAACCTGTGGGGGCTGGCTTGCCTGCGATGGCAGCACCTCGTTATCACTGGGCAACTGCATCGCCCGCTGAACAATCAGGCCTGAGCCAGCGCCGTGTCAGGCAGCGGGACGGTGTTTTTGCGCACGGCGCGATACAACAGGCTGGCAACCATGAAACCGATCAGCGCAAGCAGGCTCATCAGGCTGAATACATAGGTGTAGCCTTGCTGGCCGGGGAAATGGTCCAGCAGCGAGCCGTAAATGACGTAGGCAAACATGCCGGGGGCGTAGCCGATCAGGCAGGCGATGCCGAAGGCCGAGCCGGTGATGCGCTGGGGGATGCCGACTTCGCCCATCGGAGCCCAGAACACGCCGCGCATGGTGAACACAATCAGTGCGAAAGACAGGGTGGCGGCCATGCCGAGGTAAATGAAATGCCCGCCCTTGGGCACCAGCATGATCACCGCCATGACCGGCAGCAACGCCAGGAAGGCCCACTTCATATAGCGCGACGGGCTGCGCAGGTATTTGTCGGCCATTAAGCCACCGGCCGGGCCGCCCAGGATCTTGAGCACGTACTGGTTGATGATGCCGTAGGCACCGACCAGCGCCACCGGCAGTTCGTAGATATCCCTCAGATAGGGGATGAAGTAGGTCAGGCCGCAGTAAACGATATAGACCATGAACACGTTGAGGCTGACCAGCCAGATACCGGGGATGCGAATGGCCTCAAGCAGCCCGGAGATAGCGGATGCGCCGGTTTCTTTTTTGATCACCGGTGCGGCCTTGCTGTCTCGCAGCAGAAACCAGGTAACGATGCCCGCGATGATGTCGACCAGGGAATAAAACACGATGGCGGACTTGAGCCCCGCTTCGCCTGAGCCCATCGCAACGAATACCCCCAGTGCCGAAAAGGCCACCAGGGTGTCGACGATACCGCGGCCTCCCTCCAGAAAACCGAACATGCGTCCCTGTTCGTTATTCTCGCCAAGGTTGCGTACGGCCTTGAGCAGGGCAGGCCAATAAATGCAGTCTGCGCAAACGGCCAGCAGGCAGAACACGATCAGCAGTTTGTCGAAACCCGGAAAAGTGGCCAGGTAAAGCCCCAGGCTGCCCGTTCCGATCAGGCCCAGGGGGATGAGCTTGCGTGTGTCGAAACGGTCCGCCAGATACCCGCCGACCACGAACAGGGCGGTGGCGATAATGGCATTGGCACTGAGCAGGGTGCCCAGTTCGGTATGGCTAAGCCCCATGTATTGCTGAATGGGAACGTAGAAGGCGTCCTTGAGGTTGGCGAGTTTGTAGATGGTCCCACCGCCGAGAATAAGTACCAGAAAACGCAGCCATTTGGCTTTGGCCTGTGCAGTCATGCTTGCTCTCCCAGTGTCAGTTGCGCCAACACCTTGAACTCGCCGAGCAGGTCGCGCACATAACGGATCTGGTTGTTCGCCCACAGGTGCTCATCGTCCATCATGCGTTGTGCGCAGTAGCCCGGCGGCAGTGCCGTTTCGCTCATTTCCCGGTAGTCGATAAAAGGGTCGGCGGCTTCATCCTGCTGGCGGAACGCCGGGGCGATGTAGTGGTTTTCCTGCTCCAGGATAAAGGCAATTACCTGCGGCTCGTGCTCGCCGAGCATCAGCAGCTCAAACACCATTCGTGCACTGGGCAGGTGGTCTTCGGTGCTGCCCTGCAATACCCCGTAATGGCCAAAACCGTTGTGTTCGGGCACCACGCGCACGCCCTTCATATGCACCTGGCGAATATGCGGGGCCAGGTGTTGCAGGGCCGACAATGGCTGTTCACAGGCGTTGATCATGTTGCCGAAGTCGAACAGGGCATGCAGGCGCGGATGGTCGAGACGCTCAAGCAACTGCGCAATCTCATGGCTCTTGAGTTCTTCATGCTGCTCGAAGTCAAAGAACAGGTCGTGCAGGTCGGCCTGCCCGGCCACATAGCGAAGGTCATGTTCAATCTGCGCCAACACCCCTGACAGATGGCCTTCATAGCGCGAATACACGCGGATGTTGCGTGTGCCGATCGCCCTGGCGATGGCGATGACCTGATCGATGTCTGGCTTGCGGGTGCTGCTGATTTCCAGGTGTACGTCCAGGCCGAGCCTGGCGGCTTTGTCACTGAATGCCTGCAACTGGGTCGGGGACATGTTGCCCAGGCTGTTGGCCTCGCCATCGAGCACGTGCAGGCTCAGCCCCTGCAATTGGTGGCGATAGGCGAAGTCCAGCAGTTCACCTGGCACGACGCGGCCCTGGGTCAGGTTGGTCAGCAGGGGGTAGGCGTGGGCGAACAGGCGCATGCGTTGCAGCCGCTCGATAAGGGCGTTGGCCAGTTGCGGCGTGAGCAGCGGGGCAGGGCAAGCGCCGTTGGTGTTGTGGCTTAGCAGGGTGTTGAAGCGTGCTTGAATACAGTTCATTGGAATTATTCCTGGTACAGGCACCGAGTGGTTCGGAGAGCCTTTATCGCACCAGGGTGGCCCTATCAATAGAGCCATTATTTTTTAATTTATATGACCACTTTTAAGGGGCGGGCGGGTGTAAACACCAGTCCCTTACAGCGTGTGGCCCATCTTGCGCAGTGCTTGGGCCAGTGCCTCGACCTTCTCCAGGGCCTGTTCCACCGGGGTGCCGGCAAAGCCGACAAGCAGGCCCGCAGGCAAATAACGCTGCACGCAGTAGTCGCTCAGGGCGTAGGTGTGAATCTGATGGCGAGCCAGCTCCCTGGCGATGGCGGCGTCATCCAGTTCGGGGGCGAGCCAGCCGATGACATGCATGCCGGCACTCACCGGCTCGATGCGCATGAAGTTGCCCAGCCGCAGCCGCAGTGCGTCCACCAGGCATGCCTGGCGCGCCTGGTACAGCGCCCGCATGCGGCGGATATGGCCAAGGAAATGGCCTTCGCGGATAAAGTCCGCCGTGACCGCCTGTAGCTGTGTCGAAGGGCTGCGGTCCATGACGGCGCGCATGGCGCAGAAAGGCTCGACCAGGGCGTGCGGCAGTATCACGTAACCCAGTCGCAGCGACGGGTAGAGCACTTTGCTGAAGGTGCCGACGTAGATCACGCTGGCCCACTGGTCCATCGCATACAGGGCTGGCAGCGGGCGGGCGCCGTAGGTGAATTCGCTGTCGCAATCATCCTCGATGATCCAGCGGCCGCCCCGGCCTGCCCACTCGATCAGCTCCTGGCGCCGGGCATGGCTCATGGTCGTGCCCAGCGGGTGCTGGCGTGACGGTGTGGTGAACGCCAGCCTGGCCTCGGGGCATTCGCGCAACCCTTGCTGCACGTCGATGCCCTGGTCGTCGATGCGCAGTGGCACCACGCGGCACCCTTGCGCCTGAAGGGCAATGCGCGCGGCAATATGGCCGGGGTCTTCCATCCAGATGCTGTCCTGCGGGTCGAGCAGCAGCATGCCCAGCAGGTTGAAAGCCTGCTGGGCCCCCGAGACGATGACCACCTGGCCGGCTTCGCACTCGATACCGCGAGCGTCATGGACGTACTCGGCAATCGCCTCGCGCAGGCGCAGCAGCCCCTTGACCTCGCCATATCCGAGTATCGCCTTGGTGGGCTGGCACAGGTGGCGGTTCATCAGGCGCTTCCACACATGCAGCGGGAACGCATCGAATGCGCCATGGCTTGGGAGGAAGGAAACCGGGCAATCGGGTTCCCAGGCTTCGTAGGACATGCCGCTGAAATGATCACTGCGCAAGGACAGCATCGACTGGCTGAGGCTCGACAGGCGCGGGGGCTTTGGCGTTTCTTCGGCGCGGGTTTCGCGACGCTCCCATTCGGCGCAGACATAGGTACCGGCCCCCGGTCGTGACACCAGGAAACCCTCGGCAATCAACAGGTCGAAAGCATTGAGGATGGTAATGCGTGACAGCGCCTGCTCGGTGCACAAAGTGCGGGTCGAAGGCAGCCGGGTGCCGCCTGGCAGGTGGCCTGCCAGAATCTGCTGGCGAATCTGCAAGTACAGTTGGCGGTACAGGGGTGTGGGGCTGGCGCGGTCCAGCGCGATACCGGTCAGGAGCCGACCACCGGGGGATTTCATCGTGTCTTGCCTCAATGGTTGTTATCGCGCACTCGGGCGTTCAGCGGTGTGCATCGTGACGTGTAGCGGCCAGATCTTCCAGGAACACCCGCAGGATCGGTGGCGGTGCAACGCCCCGACGGGTGATCAAGTCGAAAGGGGAGGTCAGGCACAGGGTGTTCGCTGCCAGTTGTTGCATCTCCCCGGTCTTGACCCACTGGGCTGCAAAGTGATTGGGCAGAAAGCCCAGATAGGCCCCCGAGATGATCAGGATGGCCAGTGCCTCGATATTGTCGACCGTGGCCGCCGCCTTGCTTACGCCCAGGCTGTCCAGGTCATATTGCTGCATGAACCCCCGGGCCACGATGCGGCTGTCGGCGATGTCCTCCAGCAATTGCTCGCGCTCTGCCGGGCTGCCGAACAAGGGGTGGCGGCGCCCGCAATACAGCCCCAGGGCCTCCTGGTACAGCGGCGAGTATTCAAGGCCCGGGACGGGGCTGGGGAAATGCCCGATGGCCAGGTGCAAGCGGCTGTCCAGAACCCGCTCTTCCAGTTCGGCCGGGGTGCCGACATACACATTGAGGTGTACGTCGTGGCCCCGGGACACAAAGCGCTGCGTGGTTCGCGGCAGGGGCGAGCCGGGGTCGCTGATGGTGGAGTCGATAATGCCCAGGTTAAGCACGCCGGTGATGTGTTGTTTGAGCACCCCGGCATCCAGGCAAAAGGAGTCCACGGCCTGCAGCAGGCGCAAGGTAGATTCGTAAATGGCCACCCCTTGTTCGGTCAGGCGAAAGCCGCTGCGGCCGCGTTGGCACAGCTTTACCCCGAGCCGGGTTTCGAGGTGGGTCATGTGTTCGCTGATGGTCGACTGGCCGATGTTCAGGGCCGCTTGCGCCGCTGAAAACCCGCCGCACTTGACGATTTCGGCAAACACCCTGAGCAGCTTCAGATCAACAGTGTGCAGTTGATTCACCCCGGTACTCCCTTGGATTGATGCATCGGACAGACCGATATGAGTATCGGATGATTGGAATTTTTTCCATCAAAACCTGCGCTCATAGTCACTGCGACACGGGGACGCTGACCAGCACTGTCCCCCCGACAACAACATTGGAGATTGATCGCCATGTCTGGGAATGGGTATGAGTCCGGCCGTTTGAACCTTCCGTTCGTGGGGCACTGTACGTTTGGCAAGGCCCCGGTCTGCACCGACTGGGATGCACTGGATGCCGATGTGGCGATCCTCGGCGCGCCCAATGACATGGGCACGCAATGGCGCTCGGGTGCCCGTTTCGGGCCTCGGGGGATTCGTGAGGCATCCACACTGTTTTCCTTCGGCCATGCCGGTGCCTACGATCACGAAGATGACGTGATGTACCTGACCGCCCAGGACGTGCGCATGGTGGATGTGGGCGATGCCGATATCGTTCACACGGACATGAAGGCCAGTAACGACAATATCGAATTTGCCGTGCGCAAGATTCTCGAGTCCGGCGCCATGCCGGTGGTGCTGGGCGGCGATCACTCGGTGCATGCCCCGGTGATCAAGGCCTTCGAGGGCAAGGGGCCGATTCATATCGTGCATTTCGATGCGCATCTGGACTTTGTCGACGAGCGTCACGGCGTGCGCTATGGCCACGGCAACCCGTTGCGCCGGGCTTCGGAAATGAACCATATCGTCGGCATGACCCAGATGGGTATTCGCAACGTGTCATCGTCCAACCGCGATGACTATGAAGCGGCCCATGCCGCCGGGTCCAAGGTCCTGTCGGTGCGCGATGTGCGCCGCCTCGGCACCGAGGGCGTGCTGGCGCTGATCCCGCAGGGGGTCAAGTACTACATAACGATCGATATCGATGGCTTCGACCCCTCCATCGCACCCGGCACGGGCACCCCGAGCCACGGCGGCTTTCTGTATTACGAAGTGCTGGAAATCATCCAGGCCCTGGCCAGGCGCAGCCAGGGCAACATCATCGGCATGGACTTGGTGGAGGTCGCGCCGGTCTATGACCCGGCCGGTGTGACCTCGATTCTGGCGGCGCAATTGCTGCTCAACAGCATCGGCTTTATCTACCACGAGCGGGCGAAGGCGCGCGCACGCTGAACGGTGAACACAACGGGGATCGGTGTGCAGCCCCGGATCGAGTCTTGAACCCAAGAGGCCAGGCGTGACATTCACCCTGGCCCGAGAGAATAAAAATGGACATGACGGTTAAGCAATATTTGCAACAGATCGGCGTGAGCGAAGCAACGCAAACATTTCTCGGCAAACACCAGAAGATGTTTATCGGTGGCGAATGGGTCGAGGCCAGCGACGGGCAAACGTCTGATGTGATCGAGCCTTCGACCGAGGGCGTATTGACCCGCATTCCCATGGGCACCACAGCGGATCTGGACCGCGCCGTGCAAGCCGCCCGTGCGCAGTTTGACGGCGGCGCCTGGCGCCAGCTCAAGCCGCTGGAGCGCGAGCGGTTGATGCAGCGGCTGGCGGACCTGATTGAAGCCAATGCCGATGAACTGGCCGAAATCGAGTCGATCGATATGGGCAAGTCGGTGGCCGCCGCCCGTGCGGTCGATTTGCAGGGCACAGTGGACACGCTGCGTTATTTCGCCGGTTGGGCGACCAAGATTCATGGTCGCACCGTCGAACCTTCACTGCCGGGTAACTACCTGGCTTACACCCGCAAGGAACCCATCGGCGTGGTGGGTGCCATCGTGCCGTGGAACTTCCCGCTGCAAACCCTGGCCTGGAAGCTCGGCGCCGCATTGGCCACTGGCTGCACTGTGGTGATCAAACCGGCGGAGCTGACGTCATTGTCAGCCCTGCGCTTTGCCGAGCTGGTGCAACAGGCGGGCATCCCCGAGGGTGTAGTCAATATCGTCACCGGGCGCGGCAGTGTGGTGGGCGCGGCGATGGCCACCCATCCGGGTATCGACAAGCTGACCTTCACCGGTTCGACCCCGGTCGGTCGCACGGTTGGCCGGGCGGCCCTGGATGACATGAAGCGCCTGACCCTGGAACTGGGTGGCAAGTCGCCGGTTATCGTGCTGGCCGATGCTGACGTGCCCGCGGCGGCCCGGGCCATTGCCAACGGGGTGTTTTTCAACTCGGGCCAGGTGTGCGATGCGGGTACTCGCGCCTATGTGCACCGCAGTATTTACGCCAGTTTTTTACGTGAATTGATTGCCTGTACCCGCACCCTGAAAATGGCGCCGGGGCTGGACCCTGACTGCTTTATCAGCCCCCTGGTTTCTGCCTTGCAGAAGCAGCGGGTGATGGACTACATCGCGCTCGGCAAGCGTGAAGGTGCCGAGCTGGTGTATGGCGGCCAGCCCGTTGAAGGCCCCGGCTACTTCGTGGAGCCGACGATTTTTGCCCATTGTCGCAATGACATGCGGATCGTCCAGGAAGAGATCTTTGGCCCGGTACTGGTCACCGCGCCTTTCGACGATGACGAAGAGGCGCTGGCGCTGGCCAACGATTCGCCCTATGGCCTGGCCGCTGCGCTCTACTCCAACGACCTGGGGCGCGTGCACAGCCTGATCCCGCGGCTGCGGGCTGGTTCGGTCTACGTCAATGCCCACGGCACTCTCGACCCTTCGATGCCGTTCGGCGGTTACAAGCAGTCGGGCTTTGGCAAGGATCTGGGCGCCGAGCAGCTCGATCACCTGTTGGAAACCAAAGCGGTGTGGATAACGCTGCCCTGAGTGTCTGCTGGCATTCCTGCGCGGCGGGCGCCTGCAACCCCTCCTGAACTGTTGCAGCGCGCCTGTCTGGTCATGATCTTCACTACCTTTGCGAGTACATCATGGACACTCTTGCCAAATCGGCTGTTGAAGGGCGCTCGATCGACTTTATTCCGGAAAGCGAGCGCACCGACAAGCTCTCCAGCCAAGGACCATTCTGGTTCCTCGGGAACTTCACTTTTTTCACCATGACCATCGGTTTTGTTGGCCCCAGCGTGGGTCTGAGCGCTGTGTGGACCATCCTGGCGGGTACCCTGGGCATCATGTTCGGCACGCTGTTCATGGCCTTTCACGGCTCCCAGGGGCCGCATCTGGGCTTGCCGCAAATGATCCAGTCGCGGGCTCAATTCGGTTATCGGGGGGTGATTCTGGCGTTGCTGGCGACGTTGTTTGTGTTCGCCGGTTTCAACATCGTCAACATGGTGTTGATGATGCAGGGCCTCAAGGAACTGTTTGGTTTCGATCCGTTGGTGGTGGCGCTGGCGGTGACGGTGCCGGCGACGGTGCTGGCGATACTGGGCCATGACTGGATGCACCGCAGTTTCAAATGGGCGCTGTTTTTGTCGATTCCACTCTACGGCCTGGTGACCCTGGCCGTGCTGATGAACTGGGTGCCCGATGCACCGATGCCGCTGCTTGCAGCGGGTGAGGTGGCCCCGGCACCGTTGGGGTTTAACTGGACCGGCTTTATCACCCAGTTTGCCGCGGCCGCCAGCTACAACATCGCCTATGCGCCGTATGTGTCGGATTACTCACGCTACCTGCCCAAAAACACCCACAGCGGCAAATTGATCGCCGTGGTGTTTCTCGGCGCCTCGCTGTCCGGTGCCTGGATGATTGCCGTGGGTGCCTGGCTGGCCGACCACCTGCATGCCAGCAACGTACTGGTGGCCCTGTCGCAAGTGGGCAATACCGTGTCCCCGATGCTGGGCATCTTCGTGGTCGGGGTGACGATCCTGGTGTTTCTGCCGGTCGTCGCGATGAACATCTACAGCGCCAAGCTGACCACCCTGACCTGTGTGGACTCCATCAAGCATATCGAGCCGACGCGCAAGGCTCGCATCCTCGCCATCGTGTTCGTGATCGTGTTGCAACTGGGGGTTTCGCTGAGCCTTCAGGGGTCGGACAAGGGCCTGTCGGTACTGGGTATCTACCTGGTCGTGATGCTGTATTTCCTGGTGCCCTGGACGGCGGTGAACCTCACGGACTACTTCTTCGTGCGCAAGGGGCGTTACGCCATACCGCACTTTTTCACACCCCACGACAGCCTTTATGGCAGTTGGGGCCTGCGTGGCCTTGCCTCATACGCCATCGGCTTTATCGCGATGATTCCGTTCTTTTACATTTTTGATGGTGTGGCGCAGAAGGAGGTCTATGTCGGTCCGCTGGCCAGGGCGCTGGGCAATATCGATGTGGCCTGGCTGGTCGGGCTTGTTGTCGCGGGGCTGGTGTACTACTGGCTCAGCCGCTCCATCGATCTTGAAAACGAAGAGGCCGTGATTCAAGGGCTAGAGCTGACACATCCGCATTACACCACCCGGGGCAAGGCCGTGACGCCGCTTGCGCCGCTGGCCGGTGCCACGAATTTTTGGAGATAGACATGGCGAGCAATGACTTTGACTACATCATCATTGGCGCAGGTTCGGCGGGTTGTGTCCTGGCCAATCGGCTGAGCGAAGATGCACAAACCCGGGTACTGGTACTGGAATACGGCGGTAGCGACCGCAGTGTAGTGATCCAGATGCCGAGTGCGTTCTCGATCCCGATGAACACCACCCGGTACAACTGGCGTTATGAATCCGAGCCGGAGCCTTTTCTCAACGGCCGTCGGGTGCACTGCCCGCGGGGCAAGGTGTTGGGCGGGTCGTCGTCGATCAACGGGCTGGTCTACATCCGTGGCCATGCCCTGGATTTTGACGAGTGGGAGTCGCTGGGCGCACAGGGTTGGGGCTATCGCAATTGCCTGCCGTACTTCAAGCGTGCCGAAAGCTGGGACGCAGGCGGTGACGAGTACCGTGGCGGCAGCGGCCCGTTGCATACCAGCCGAGGCAATAACATGAAAAATCCGCTGTATGGGGCCTGGGTCGATGCCGGTGCCCAAGCGGGTTACATCAAGACCGATGACTGCAATGGCTATATGCAGGAAGGTTTTGGTGCCATGCATATGACGGTCAAGGACGGTGTTCGCTGTTCAACGGCCAACGCCTATCTGCGCCCGGCCATGCAGCGGCCCAATTTGACTGTCATCACCCGGGCGATGACCCGCCAGATCCTCCTCGATGGCAAGCGTGCAGTGGGCGTCAGCTACGACCGCGACGGTCAGACCCATGAGGTTTATTGCGCCCGTGAAGTTCTGGTTTGCGCGGGGCCGATCGGTTCGCCGCACCTGCTGCAGCGCTCCGGGATTGGTCCGGCGGCCGTGCTTGCCCAGGCTGGCGTAGCGGTCAGGCATGACCTGCCGGGGGTTGGCGAAAATCTTCAGGACCATTCAGAGATTTACATCCAGTACGGCTGCAAGGAGCCGGTCACGCTCAACAGCAAAATGGACCCGCTGAGCAAACTGATGATTGGCCTGCGCTGGCTGGTCTGCAAGGACGGGCTCGGTGCCACCAATCACTTTGAGGCGGGAGGTTTTATCCGCTCGGAGGTGGGGCTGCGCTGGCCGGACATTCAATTCCACTTCCTGCCCGCGGCCATGCGCTATGACGGCAAAAAACCGCTCAAGGGGCACGGCTTCATGGTGCTCACCGGGCCGAACAAACCCAAGAGCCGCGGGCATGTGCGGATTCGCTCGGGCGATCCTTACGAGCATCCGCAAATTCTCTTCAACTACCTGCAGCGTGAAGAAGACCGCGAGGGCTTCCGCCGTTGTGTGCGCCTGACCCGGGAAATCATCGGCCAGCCTGCGATGGACCGCTTCCGTGATGTCGAAATTGCACCGGGGCCGAACGTGAACAGCGATGCCGAGATTGATGCCTTCGTGCGTGAGAATCTTGAGAGCACGTATCACCCTTGCGGATCCTGCCGCATGGGGGAAGACGACATGGCGGTGGTGGATTCGCAACTGCGAGTGCGGGGGATGGACGGTTTGCGGGTGATTGACTCGTCAGTCTTCCCGACGGAACCCAACGGCAACCTTAACGCGCCGACCATCATGCTTGCCGAGCGGGCTGCAGACCTGGTTCGCGGAGGCGAAATGTTGCCTGAGGCGGATGTGGCTGTGGGGTTGGCCGAGCAGTGGGAGACACGTCAACGTACGTCAGCACCGTTGAGAAAAGTCAGCGTCTAGATTTTTTGCAGATGGGGGTTTTGTTTGTAGTACCGGGCAGCCAGAAAGGATGCTTGCGCTCAGGTATTCGAGGATTTGCATGGAAGCAAAAGTGGAGCGGGTGGCGGGAATCGAACCCGCGTGATCAGCTTGGGAAGCTGGAGTAATACCATTATACGACACCCGCTCAGAGCGGCTGACTTTGTACCAGAAGTCGGCCTTGATGAGAAGTTTTATTCTGCAAATGTATGATTTTTGCCCTGTTATTGGCTTTGCACCTCCTCACAAGGACAGAGAGGGGGGCTGAAGCGGTGTCGGTTGTAAAAAATCGAGCAGGGCGTTTTTACTGATATGGCTGGCGGTTTTGTGTTCCATGTCGAGAAAATGCCCGGTGTTCTCCAGGCTGACAAACTGGCTGTTGGCAATCGTTCGTGCAAAGTGCCGGGCGTCGCTGGCCACGGTGTATTCGTCCCATTGGCCATTGATAAACAGCACCGGTATCTCGATACCTTGGGTGGCCCTGAGAAAGCACGACGGGTCGCTGCTCAGCATGTGCTCGATATGAAAGTGCATTTGCGCGTATTCATGCTCGGCCAGGCTGCTGACGTGCCTGAAGTTGAAACGCTTGAACAGCGAAGGCAAATGCTTGCCCAGCGTGTCGTTGACCAGGTGGCCGACCTGAGTGCGGTTGCGGGCGGCCAGGCAATGCCGGCCACGCTCCAGATAATCGCGCATGGCAGCGTTGATCAAAGGGGAAAACGAACTGATCACGGCTTTTTCAATACGCCGTGGCGTTGCTGCCAGTGCGGTCAGCGCGGCCGTGCCGCCCCATGAAAATGACAGCAGATACTGGGCATCAAAGTGCTCAATCAGCTCCAGCAGCACATGGGCTTCCAGTTCCCTTGTCAGCATTTTCTGATGAGGGTTATGAGGTTTTGATTTGCCCGCGTAAGGTTGGTCGTAGAGCACCACGTTCAAATACGGGTGCAGGTTTTTCAGGGTGTGGGCGAAGGATGCCGTCGTGGCCATCGAGCCATTGACCAGGATGATGGTGTGCTCGGCGTTGTCACAACGGTACAGCTCGGTATGAATACGGTACTGGCCTTGAATGTCGAGCACGGCAATTTCGGGCTTGAGCATGGCGTCAGACTCCAGTGAATCGAGCGTCGGTCTGACTGATGCTGCAGGGCGATTGTTACAGGCAGAGCCTGGGGGGCTGGAACTGCTGTATTTCCTGCTCGCTCAGCGGCCGATATTCGCCGGGAGCCAGCTGGCTGTCGAGCAGCAGGGGGCCGATGCTCTCGCGGTGCAGGCGCACCACCTTGTTGTTGAAATGGCCAAACATGCGTTTGACCTGATGGTAGCGCCCCTCAACGATGCTCAGGCGGGCGCAGCAGGGGCCTAGCAGCTGCAGTTCGGCGGGTTGGGTGGTCAGGTCTTCGAAAGCGAAATAGATGCCCTCGGCGAATTTGCTGACGTAATCCGCGGTGATTGCCTGCTCGGTTTCGACGTAATACACCTTGGGCATCTTGGTCTGCGGTTGGGTGACGTGGCGCGACCAATGGCCATCATTGGTGATCAGCATCAGCCCGCTGGTATTGAAATCCAGCCTGCCGGCAATATGCAGCTCGTCCTTGTCGGGCTCATCGAGCAGGTCGAGGACGGTGGGGTGTTGCGGGTCCCGGGTGGCGCTTACACACCCCGGCGGCTTGTGCAGCATGAAGTAGCGGGCCGGCTTGCCTGCCTGCAGTACTTGCCCGTCGAGTTCGATACGGCTGAATGCGCGGATTTCGTGGTGCGGGTCGGCAATCACCTGCCCGTCAACCCGGACACGCTTCTCTATCAGGAGCAACCGCACTTGTTGGCGGTTGAACTGGGGCAAGTTACTGAGAAAGCGGTCTACACGCATGACGATCCATCACTAGAAATTCAGGGGTGCATCTTACGTGAGGGAGGCTGCCGGTGCTGGCGGCAATTGGCTCTGCACCCGGGCACAACGAGGGCAAAGGCAGGTCAGGTCGCGCTGTTCAAGGGGCAGGGCGCGCAGGACCTCGGGGTCAATGCTCACACCGTAGCACCAGCAGGGCTGCGCAACGGTCTCAGGGTTTGCCATCGAGCAGTCGTTGCGGGCGCCGCAGGCAGGGCAAATGTCAGAGGCGGTCATGTCGGGGTGTCCGGCAGGTATTCAGTGTCACTATAATAAACCCTCAAGGAGGAGTGTGTAATTTAATACTGCGAGATCAGTTTTTTATAGGTGGGCTGTACGAAAGTTGGCGGCTCATAGATATTAATAAATATCGCGCATAATTATCGGAAATTGGCTACGAATAACTGCATTGTTAAAAGAGGGTGATTGATTAGTATTGAACAGGCGGGCAGTTGATAGCTGCCTTATTCAATATTTTTTAAACATCTTGTGCAGGGGTGGCGGTGTATGAAAGTTGTTTATGTTTTTGTGTGTACGCTGTTTTATTCGGCCATCGCGTTGGCCGGTGGCACTGAAAGTTGCCCGGCGGCCGGGGATGTGACGCTGCGGGCCGGTGTTTACACGGCTCCAAGCAGCCGGGCCGGGGATGAATGGGTCGCGGTATCCAGCGCCGCAGTGCCTTCGCAGCTGGAAACGTTTGAGGGCGCGGTTTTTTACCCGCAAGACAATCAGCCAGGTGCTGTTGGGCGGATCGGGTATTGTGAATATAAAGCTCGCGACCGCTCCCGGGTCAACCTGCACTATCGTCAAAGTGCTGCAAGTGAGCGCTCAATGCGGCTTGCCAACACTGAAAACTGGCGTCCGGTTGAAAGTGGCCTCGGGCTGGTTGTTTACGAATGTAATGCCGCCATTGCAAGCGCCTGTGCTTTATCCATTGTGGATTAAACCTGTGTGGGTATGGCTATTTCAGAAAAACTTCAACAGTGGCAGCAAGCCTGCTCGCGAAGGTTCGCTACCAAAGATCGCTATCACAGCCTTTGCGTGAGGGGGCAGGCAAGGGGCGGTAGGCCCCTTTGTTGATCTGCGGCAGGCGCTCTTTACAAGCGGGCACTTAATGCCATTTTTATGGTCTTAAAAGGTGTCGGGCAGCGTTGCTGTTCGCCGCCTCCCAGCGTCGCTGGGTGTGCCCTTTCGCGGTCCAGGAGGCCGCCATGTACCGTCGCCTGCTTTACATTATTGGCATCTGCTTTTCACTGTTTGCTTGCGTACCTTATTACTCGGGCGGTTCTGGCTATTACCGCTCCGAGATCTACACAGCACCGGCGCCTTATTACTATGGTGGTTATCACCCGTATTATGTGTACCCGCGTGACTACTATGCCCCGCCCCCACGTTTTTATGAGGGGCCTCGAGGCTATCAGGGGCCGCATTACTATCAGCCACCGAGGGGCCATGACCGGGATCGTGACCATCACTCCGAGCATCGGCCCGGCACTGGCCCCGGCCACGGTAATGGCTGGTGGGGCCGATAGGGATGTTGACAACCGGGGCGGCCTTTTCTAGTGTCCGCCCCATTGTTTTTCAGGATGTAGCCATGACGTCGGATGACCGTATAAAACTTGAACCTGTCTGGAAGCAGGCATTGCGTGAGGAGTTCGATAAACCTTACATGGCCGAACTGCGCGAGTTCCTGCGCCAGGAGCATGCGGCGGGGAAAGAGATCTACCCCCCTGGCCCGCTTATTTTCAATGCCCTGAACCTGACACCGCTGGACAAGATCAAGGTGGTGATTCTGGGGCAGGACCCTTATCACGGCCCCGGCCAGGCTCATGGCCTGTGTTTTTCAGTGCAGCCCGGTATCCCGACACCGCCTTCGCTGGTCAATATCTATAAAGAACTCAAGCGTGACCTGAACATTGATATTGCTCCCCACGGCTGCCTGCAGCATTGGGCCGAGCAAGGCGTTTTGCTGCTCAACACGACGATGACGGTAGAGCGTGCCAATGCCGCTTCCCATGCCAAAAAAGGCTGGGAGCATTTTACCGACCGGATTATCCAGGTGGTCAGCGAGCAGCAGCCCAAGCTGGTGTTCCTGCTGTGGGGTGCCCATGCGCAGAGCAAGCAAAAGCTGATCGATGCGACCAAGCACCTGGTGCTGACCTCGGTTCACCCTTCGCCGCTATCGGCTTATCGAGGCTTTATTGGTAACGGCCATTTCAGTCGAACCAACAAGTTTCTTGAGCAAAACGGCCTGTCGGCGATCGACTGGAAATTACCGCCGGTTTAAGCCAATGCCCAGCGGTGCAAGGCACACCCGGCGAGAATGCCGGGGTGCCAGCGCCGGTCAGCCAGGGTCGGCTTGATCCTGGCGCGCCCAGTAGCGAAACAGCGGCTCAGCCAAAAACAGCACGAAGATCAGGCGCATCACCTGCAAGGCAGTGACCAAGGGCACTGACAGTTGCAATGTTTCTGCGGTGAGGCTCATTTCGGCAATGCCGCCCGGCATCATGCCCAGGGTCATGGAGCGCAGGTCGAGTTGGGTGAGGGCACTCAGGCCCAGTGCGCACAGGCTGGCGATCAACATGGTCAGGGCTGTGCCCAGCAGGGTTTTGCCGATAAATGATGGCGCCCGCCGAAAGAATGCCCGATTGAAGTGGCAGCCCAGGCCACTGCCAATCAGCCATTGCCCCGCCTGGCTGCTGCCGTCCGGCAGGCCGATATGCAAATCCCACACAATACTCACGCTGGCACTGACCAGCAGCGGCCCGAACAACCACGGGTTGGGCTGGCGCAAGCGTTGCCAGATCCAGGCCAGCAACGCGCCTGCCGGAAACAGCACCGCGAGCCAGTAAGGGTTGATAGCAGCGGGGTGCAAGGCGGGTGTGCCTTCGCCCAGCAGATACTTGAAGGCTGCCGGAACGCACAGCACAACGGCCAGTACCCGCAGGCTCTGGCCCGCCGCGACGCGGCTCAGCACGGCACCATTGCGTGCGCCGAGGTTGACCATCTCTCCCGAGCCGCCAGGCATGCTGGAGAAAAACGCAGTGGCGCGGTCTTCACCGCTGCGGCGCATCAGCCATACACCGATCACGCTCGACACACTGGTGAGCAAGGCACCTGCCAGGATCAGCCAGAAATGCGCCAGCACCTGTTCCAACACCACCGGAGTGAAATGCAGGCCGATACCGATGCCCACAATCCACTGCCCGCATTTACGTCCCCCCGGGATCTCGGCCAGTTGCCAGGGGGTCAGGCAACGCACCAGGATGATCGCCAGCAACGAGCCAACCATCCACGGCAACGGCCAGCCGATCAGGCTGGCGAGGTAGCCGCCGGCCAGACCGACCAGCGGCGTTCCCCACCAGTGCTTGAAATGGGAATCAAGCATTGGCCAGGGCGCGGCGTTGGGCGCTGCGTTTACGCCAGATACGCATGACAGGAAGCAGCAGCATGATTGCCGTCAGCACCCAGACGCCCATGGTGATCGGGCTGGCCCACAGGATTTCCAGCGCACCGTTGGAGATCGACAGGGCGCGCCGCAGGTTTTGCTCCATCAACCCGCCCAGAATGAACCCCAGCAGTACCGGAGACAGCGGGAAGTCGAGCTTGCGCAGGATGTAGCCGAAAATGCCGATACCGATCATCAGGAACAGGTCAAAGGTGGTGGCGTGTACGGCATAGACACCAATTGCCGTGATGATGGCGATGGCTGGCACCAGCGCCCAGTTAGGTACCGACAGAATCCGGGTAAAGATGCGGATCATCGGAATATTGAGAATCACCAGCATGACGTTGGCGATAAACAAGGATGCAATCAGGCCCCAGACGATATCCGGTTGCTGTTGAAACAGCAGCGGGCCAGGGGTGATGTTGTACAGCGACAGCGCGCCGATCATCACCGCCGTGGTGCCCGAACCCGGCACGCCCAGGGTCAGCATCGGCACCAGGGCACCGCAGGCCGAAGCACCGATGGCGGTTTCAGGAGCTGCCAGGCCGCGCATGTCACCTTCGCCGAATTTCCCTGAAGCCCCCGCCAGGCGTTTTTCCGTCATATAGGACACGGCGCTGGCCAGGGTGGCTCCTGCGCCCGGCAGTACGCCCATGATGAAACCGAGCAAGCCGCAGCGGATATTCACTACGAATACCGCAGACGCTTCCTTGAAATTGAACATCATGCGCCCGGTGGCTTTTACCGCTTCCTGGCCGCGATGGGTTTTTTCCAGCAGCAGCAGGATTTCGCTGATGGAGAACAGGCCCAGTACCAGCACGACAAACTGAATGCCGTCAGTCAGGTGGATATTGTCCCCGGTGAAACGGTAGACGCCGCTGTTGGCATCAATCCCCACGCAGGCCAGAAACAGGCCGATAAGCGCAGCGATAAAGGTCTTGAGCGGGCGGTCCCCGGCCATGCCACCGAGGCAGACAATGGCAAACACCATCAGTACGAAGTATTCCGCCGGGCCGAAGGCTATCGCCCATTTGGCCAGCAGCGGAGCAAACAGCACCATGCCGCAGGTGGCAATAAAGGCGCCGATAAACGAACTCCAGGCCGACAACGACAGCGCTACGCCCGCCAGGCCTTTACGCGCCATCGGGTAGCCGTCGAGGGTGGTCATCACGGTCGATGCTTCGCCCGGGATGTTCAGCAGGATCGAGCTGATGCGCCCGCCGTATTCACAGCCCAGGTACACCGCAGCCAGCAGGATCAGCGCCGATTCCGGCGGCAAGCCCAGGGCAAAGGCAATGGGGATCAGCAGGGCGACCCCGTTGATGGGTCCAAGCCCCGGCAGCAGGCCGACCACGGTGCCGATCAACGTGCCGCACAGGGCCGTGACCAGGTTGTACGGGCTGAGCGCGACGCCGAAGCCCTGGCCCAAATAGCCAAACGTATCCATATCAGTTCTCCAGAACTTCGAGCAGGCCAAGCGGCAGTGGAACGTCCATCGCTTTATCGAACAGCAGATAAAGGCCAACGCTCACCAGGCTGATGATCACGCTGCTGGGCAGCCAGCGCCCGCCATACAGACGCGCCAGCGGGATGCCGACCAGGATGCTGCTGAGGATAAAACCGAGAGGTTCGAAGGTGCCGGCAAAGATCAGCAACAGCACGATACACAGACCGATCTTGGTCAGGGTTTCACGGTCCAGTTTGGGGTCATCTTCGCTGTGTACGACGGGGGAAGGGCGAACGATCATATAGACCAGCCCCAATCCCATCAGCGCCAGCATCAGCAAAGGGAAGGCGCGAGGCCCCACGGGCTCGTAGGAAAAGGCTGCCTGATAAGGCCAGGCCATCGCCGCCAAACCGGCGCAGACAAGCAGCAGGGCCGAGGCAAAAATGCGTTGTGCAAGCATGGTTCACTCCTGGGCTGTGCCCCATGAGCAAGGGCACAGCCAGTGGTCGGCGGCGGTTACTGGATCAGGCCGAATTCCTGGGCCAGGACTTTGTAGTCAGCCACCTGCTTCTTCACATAGGTGTCCAGTTCCGGGCCGGTCATGGCGAAGGGGAACAATTCGCGCTGGTCGCGCAATGTGGCGAAGTCTTCGGAGGCCAGCAGCTTGTCAAAAGCGTCTTTCCACCAAGCGTATTCGGCATCGCTGACTTTTGGCCCCAGGTAGAAACCGCGTACCACTGGCCAGACAATGTCGTAGCCCTGCTCCTTGGCCGTCGGGATGTCCTTCATTTCCGGCTCATCGAGGCGCTCGTTGGCGAATACGGCGAGCAGGCGCATGTCGCCGCTCTGGATATGGGGCATGGAGTCGGAAATATCCGTGCTGCCTACCTGAATATGCCCACCCAGCAATGCAGTAGCGATTTCGCCGCCGCCTTCCAGTGCCACATAACGCAGGTCGCGGGGGTTGATCCCGGCCGCCTTGGCGATGAGGGCGGTTTGCATCCAGTCCTGGCTGCCCACGGTGCCGCCTGAACCGATTACAACTTTGCTCGGATCTTTCTTCAGGGCTTGAACCAGGTCGTCGAGGTTCTTGTAGGGCGAGTCGTTTTTAACTGCAATGGCCCCGTAGCTGGTGCCGACTGCAGCCAGCCAGCGCACGGCGCCTTCATCGAACCGACCAAATTTGCCCTGCGCAAGGTTGAGCAGTGAGCCGCTGGACCAGGCCACCAGAGTGCCGCCATCGGCTGGGCGCTGGGCCACCACTGCGTTGTAGGCAACCGCACCGACGCCGCCGGGCATGTAGGTCACGCGCATCGGCTTGCTCAGCAGTTTTTCATTGACCAGCGCGCTTTGCGCCAGTTTGCAGGTCAGGTCAAAGCCACCGCCGGGGGAGGCTGGGGCGATGCATTCAGGGCGCTTGGGTTCGGCCAGCAGTTGACCTGTGAACAGCATGCAGCTGGCCGCCAGGGCCAGGGTGCGCAGGGGAAGTTTCATGTCGTCTCCTCAGGAGCTTTTGTTTTTATAGGGCAGGTGGTGTGGCTTGAAATCGTGGGCGCAGAACGTCATGCGGCGGTGCCGCGCGTCATGTCACGAATAGGGGGAAAACACAGGGGCCAAGGGCCTTGGGCTGATGGTTCAGCATGGCGGTGCTCCGTTATTGTTCTTATTGACGAAAACGCATCGAGGCGTTTTTCGGGCCGTTATGCAGGGCATGACGGTGACAGGGTTTGCTGTCAGTCTCGCGATGCTAACCGGCCAACCTTTCGCTAACCTTTCAATAGACATTCACTGTTTTTGCCCTTCACAGCCTCGTTGTCGTCTGTACACTCCGCGCACAAAAAGGCTGCGGCCTGAACAAAAAAAGAGGTAAACCTGATGCGTGTGCTTTTGGTCGAAGACCAGTTGCAGCTGGCCGAGAGTGTTGCCCAAGCCCTGAAAGGCACAGGCCTGACCGTGGATGTATTGCACGATGGAGTGGCCGCCGACCTGGCCTTGAGCAGCGAAGAATATGCCGTGGCGATTCTGGATGTGGGGTTGCCGCGCATGGATGGTTTTGAAGTGCTGGCGCGTTTGCGAGCGCGTGGCAAAACCTTGCCGGTGTTGATGTTGACCGCGCGCAGCGACGTCAAGGACCGGGTACACGGGCTTAATCTGGGGGCCGATGATTATCTGGCCAAGCCCTTCGAACTGACGGAGCTGGAAGCGCGGGTCAAGGCGCTGCTGCGTCGCAGCGTGCTGGGGGGCGAACGGCTGCAGCAATGCGGCGCCCTGGTCTACGACCTCGGAACCCGGCGCTTCACCCTGGGTGATGAGCTGCTGGTCCTGACGTCCCGCGAGCAGGCGGTGCTTGAGGCCCTGATTGCACGCCCTGGCCGGGTCATGAGCAAGGAGCAGCTGGCGGCCCAGGTGTTTGGCCTGGACGAGGAGGCCAGCCCGGATGCCATCGAGATTTACATTCACCGCCTGCGCAAAAAACTCGACGGCCAGGCGGTGGCGATCGTGACGTTCAGGGGCCTGGGGTATTTGCTGGAAGGCCGCGATGTTTAAACTCGACAGCTTGCGCTGGAGCCTGTTGTGGCACCTGACGCTGTTGCTGGTGGTGTTGATGCTGGCGAGCAGTTTGAGTGCTTATTTCAACGGTCGCGAGGCCGCCGACACGGCGTATGACCGTACCCTGCTGGCATCGGCGCGCACCATTGCCGCCGGGTTGTCGCAGCGTGATGGCAGCCTGAGTGCGGATGTGCCCTACGTTGCCCTCGATACCTTTGCCTACGACAGCGCCGGGCGTATTTACTATCAGGTCAACGATATCCACCAGCGGCTGATTTCCGGTTATGAAAACCTGCCCGCGCCGCCTGCAGGTACGCCGCGCACCGATGATTATCCGGCGTTGGCGCGGTTCTATAACGGCACCTATCTGGGCCAGAACGTGCGTGTGGTGAGCTTGCTCAAGGCTGTGAGCGAACCCGGCATGAACGGCATGGCGGAAATCCGTGTAGCCGAGACCGACGAGGCGCGGGTGGCAATGGCCCGTAGCCTGATGGCGGACACCTTGCTGCGCCTGGGCATGCTGGGGCTGGGGGCGTTGCTGGTGGTGTGGTTTGCCGTCAGCGCCGCATTGCGCCCGCTGGAGCGGCTGCGCAGTGCCGTGGAGGAACGCGAGATGGACGACCTGCGGCCCTTGCCGCTGGAGTCGGTGCAGCGCGAGTTGCGGCCACTGGTACAGGCCCTCAATCATTTTACCGAGCGCTTGCGCGGGCAGTTCGCCCGTCAGGCGCAGTTTATTGCGGACGCCGCCCATGAGTTGCGCACGCCTCTGGCCGTACTCAAGGCCCAGCTTGAACTGGGGTTGCGGGCGAAAGACCCGCAGACCTTGCGCAATACCCTTGAGCAAGCGGCCCAGGGCACTGACCGGCTGACCCATCTGGCCAATCAGTTGCTGTCGCTGGCGCGCATTGAAAACGGTGCCCGGGCGATTGCCGAGGGTGGTGCGCAATTGCTCGACCTGAGTCAATTGGCCCGCGAGCTGGGCATGGCGATGGCGCCGCTGGCCCATGCCCGCGGGTTTGCCCTGGCGCTTGAGGCCGACCAGCCGGTGTGGCTATACGGTGAGCCGACGCTGCTGCATGAACTGCTGAGCAACCTGGTGGACAATGCGATGGCCCACACCCCAGTGGGTGGCAATGTGATTTTGCGCGTGGCAACGCCAGCCGTACTGGAAGTCGAGGATGATGGCCCGGGCATTCCCCATGAAGATCGCGAACGGGTATTTGAACGCTTCTATCGACGTAATCAGCAAGTGGCCGGCTCTGGGTTGGGGCTGGCGATAGTGGGCGATATCTGTCGAGCCCACCTGGCCCATATCAGTTTGCATGATGGCGCGCAGGGCGGGTTGAACGTGCGGGTGAGTTTTGTGCCGGCCAATGGGCGCTAGCCAGGCGCCATGAATGGGTAAGTGCCTGGGCCCAAGCCCTCCCCCCCCTTGTGGGAGCGGGCTCCCACAGACCCCCGCCAGGCGCTGACTTCAGGGGGTCAGATAAACATCCAGCGCGCTTCCTGCAGTTGTTCCTGCAACTTCAGGTCATCAGCTTCCACCTTCAGCTTCATGAAGGCGGGCAGGGTGCTCAGTGCCTCGATGTCCTGCCCCATAAACACGGTCGCGATTTGTACCAGGTCGATGTAGTCGATGGCTTTGGTTTGTCGGGAAAAGTCCTGATATTGCCCAGGAATCTTTAACAGCATTTCCGGAAACTCCCAGCCTGCCAGCAGTTTGTCGCCAATCAGCGGGTGAATGCTGTCGATGACATGGTTAAGCGAAATCGGGTCGGACAGCAGTTCGTTGTGCTCTTCGGCGTAAGTCAGGATAGGCAGGACGCCGATCTGATGCACCAGACCACCCAGCGCCGCCTGGTCGGGCTTGAGCAAGGTATGACGGCGGCACAGGGTGTAGCAGATGCCGGCCACTTCCAGGCTCTGGCGCCATACATCGCGCATTTTCTGCTCGACCACTTCGGAGCGGGCATGGAAGATTTGCTCCATCACCAGCCCGATCGCCAGGTTGCTGCTGTAGTTGACCCCCAGGCGGGTAATGGCCGTGTGCAGGTCAGTGACCTCACGGGTGGCGCGCAACATCGGGCTGTTGACCACTTTGATCAACCGCGCCGACAGCGCGGTGTCACGACCGATGACCTTGCTCAAGTTGCTGACGCTGATTTCAGGGTTTTCCGCGGCCTTGCGAATGTTTAACGCGACTTCAGGGAGTGTGGGTAGAACCAGGTCATCTCTATCAATGGCCTTAAGCAAGTCCATTTGGACTCTGTGCGCCAGCATGCTCATTTCTCTAGGTACTGCATTTCAATGTGTGGCAATCAACGCTGGATTTCGCGATCGCGGTCCAGTTGATACGGCAGCTCAAGCAGTGAAAGGCCAGGGCCTTGCAGGTCACCCAAGTGAATATCCCCGGCTTGTGCAGCATCGCTGGTCAGCACGGCGAGCAGCTCAACACCGTTTTCGGCGTTCGCGGCCAGTACCACTTCGCCCACGGAACTGGCATGGGATGGGGTAAACAGCGGCGTGCCGGGGGCGGGTGCGGCATGCCCCGCCTCAAGGGACAAACGGTAGAGGTGGCGTTTGAGCTTGCCCAGGTATTGCATGCGCGCAACGATTTCCTGACCGGTGTAGCAGCCTTTTTTGAAGCTGACACCGCCTACGGCCTGCAGGTTGATCATTTGCGGAATGAACAGCTCGCGGGTCTGCGCCATGACCTGGCCAATGCCGGCGCGAACCTGGCCCAGCAGCCATTGGTTAAGCTCAGCCTCGGGCAGCTGTGCCTTGAGGTGCTGAACCAGGCTTTCGGTCTGTTCGACAGGGGCCCACAGTTCTGCGCGGCCTTGTGAGGCGCGAATGGCGATCAGTTCGCCAGCGCGGGCAACGCTGTCGGTTTCGGCCGGCAGGTGCAGGCCAAGGCTTTGCAGCACCGTGTCAGCATTGACCAGGCCAAAGCGTACCCAGTTGGCACTGTCGTCGGTCAGCTTGGACTTGGAGAACACGGCGTACTTTTTCAGGTCCGCCAGCTGCGGTTCAACCAGCTCGCGGGCCATTGCCAGCAGGCAGCCGTTGTCTTGCAGAACGATGCGAAAGCTCGACTGCATACGGCCTTTTTGCGTGCAACGGGCACCAAGGCTTGAGCGGGTTTCGCTCAAGTAGTTGAGGTTGCAGGTCAACTGCCCCTGCAGAAACTTGCTGGCGTCGTTGCCGATCACAGCAAGGATACCTTCGTGGTTCAGGGTGCAGAAAAAAGCAGAGTCGGCCATGGGTCATCGCAGTTGAATAAGTCTGGAACACATCATAGAGGTGCGCCCTGCAAATGGGTAGTTCACAAAGGATAGACGGGCCCGACCAAAGCCGACTGTTCTATGGCGGATCGGCCTGTATACTTGCGTTCTATTTGAGGAGCGCTCCATGGTCGAAGATGTTGAACTCAATCGTCTGTACTGGCACAGCCGTCGCGGCATGCTTGAACTTGACGTGTTGCTGGTGCCTTTCGTCAAGGAGGTGTACGCCACCCTCAATGACGTGGACCGCGAATGCTATCGCAAGCTGCTGGAGTGCGAAGACCAGGACATGTTCGGCTGGTTTATGGAGCGCAGCGAGTCCCAGGACCCTGAGCTGCAGCGCATGGTTCGCATGATTCTGGATCGTGTCCAGCCCAAGTAATCATTTTGAATGCCGCTGGCATGCCTGCGGGCAATTGCTGGCGGCGTATCTTGCAGCCCAGTTGCTGGCGCTGATCGCTATTTGCCTTCTTTCAATTCCTGCCTGGGCACGCCTGCTCGGCGTATTGTTGTGCCTGGCGCACGGGGCCTGGGTGTTGCCACGGCATATTCGCCTGACCCATCCCGGTGCCATGACCCGGTTGCGCCGTGATGCCGATGGCTGGCAGTTGTGGAACCGTGACAAGGGCTGGCAGGCGGTGCAACTGCGCCGCGACAGCCTGGCGCTGCCCCTGCTGGTGCTGGTGCGCTATCGCCTGGCGGGTGAGCGACGGGTGCGGGCGGTGTGCATCCCGGGCGCCGCGCTGGCGCCGGATCAGCACCGGCGCTTGCGCGTGCGCCTGAAGTTCAGCCGGCGTAGGTGGCTGGCACCAGAATAGTGTCCAGGGCCTCGGGCAGCATGTGCGGGTAGTCGAGGGTGTAATGCAGGCCGCGTGACTCCTTGCGTGTCATGGCGCTGCGGATCATCAGCTCGGCCACTTGCGCCAGGTTGCGCAGCTCGATCAGGTCGCGGCTGACTTTGTAGTTGCTGTAGAACTCGACCCTTTGAGGCTAAACCCAATGGATACAGGGGTTTCAGCCGATGACCGTCAACCACCGCTCCCCAAGTGGGACAAACCTGTTACAAACTGCGCTCGCCAAGCCGTACCACTATCGCCGGTCTGGTCGCTATTACCTTCGCCTTCGCCCTCAAGGAACCGTTAAGGGCTTCTTCACGCTGTCACTTAGGACTACCGACAAGGCCACCGCAATGACCATCTCCGACGACATTCTTTCGACTCTGAAGGCCTATCATTTGGACAACCCTGAGGCGTCATGGGACTCACTCCGTGAGCGCTTGATCGACATCGCTGAGTACAACCTGACGATGGCACACGGTGACAGTTCACTGGTCGCTTACGAGATGATCAACGATGAACATCACTTGGCGCTCCGTAAGGCGTCCGCACAGTTGCCCCTGAGCATCAATCAGCAACGAGCAGTCAGTAAGGCGCTGGAGATCCTTGAGGCCTCTCAGGAGCGTATGCGGGGTCGGTCGGGGAAGCTGGTCGAGATCGTGAAGGACCTCAATGGCGAATCGTGTAGCACGTCTGTGGCCCTCTCCCTGCCCTTATCTGTAAGTGCTCTTTCGGGTCTGACATTCAAGTCCCTTTCTGCGCTCTACATGGAGGAGCGCAAAGACAGCATTCAGGCCAGCACCATGCGGGACGTGAAGTCATCGTGTGAGGCTATCGGCGTGATCCTTGGCGACTTGGACATGAAGACCCACACACGGGAGGACATGAAGAATCTGAGGGACAAGCTCCTTGAGGACCGTAAACCATCGACGGTAAAGAAGCTGCTGACCCGGCTATCAACGGTCATGGATTGGGCTGTGAACAACGGCTATCTGGACAAGAGTTTCGACAAGGGTCTGAAGCCAACTAAGGGCGCTGACAGCTCTCGTGAGGCGCTCTCTCAGGATCAGGTAAAGACCCTGATGACCCACGCTAATTCACTACCAGTGGACGCATGGCAGCGCTGGGCATTGTCCCTTGGGGTGATCACAGGTACCCGTATCGAGGAACTGAGGCAACTGACCAAGGCTGACGTTAAGCAGGTCGGGGACGTGTGGGTCATCGACATCAATAGGAACGATGGCAAGACAGCCAAGACCAAGAATGCTCTGCGTGTCGTACCGTTGACTGACGGTGCCTACGGGTTTGACCTTAAGGCGTTCCTTGAGTTTGTCAGGAAGGCCGACTCTCGGCTGTTCACCTTGGGAGCTGGTCAGTTCTCGAACGTGCTTAATGGGGCGCTACGGGATGTCTTGAGCTTGAAAGCTGATCGGACCCAGACCTTCCACTCGTTGCGTCACTCTCTGGCCGGTGCCTTGAAGGCCGCTGAGGTGCCTGTAGGGACCGCTGAGTCCATCTTGGGGCACGCCTCGGGGTCGATCAGTTATGACCTGTACGGGGCTGGGAGTGCGGTTGAGGTGGGGCGCATGGCTGAGGCCCTCATGGACGCTTTAGGCGTGGTGTGAAATCAATCGGTTCAATAGGGTGTGGATTTTGCTATTGTCGAGTTTTAATAACAGGGAGTTTATTATGCCAGCTGCAACTTCACCAAGCCGACGCCTTGTAAATGCTGTGATAGCAATCTTGGTTGTCTGCTCTATTGGTGCCCTGATCGAAGGCACCGGTTGCGTCAATATTCGTTACTCTTCATGTAATATGTTCGTCAAGTTTTTCTCACATATTCCATTTTATATTCTTGGCGCACTGGCTGTTTCGGAAGCAATATCTTGGGGGTTGTTCTCCCGGCTCGTTCGCCGGAAAACTTGAGGAGCGACTACATGGATAGTATAGAAGGTCTCACACTTGAACTCGACTTGGATTGCGGAAAATGTATCAGGGTGCAAGTCGCCGGATATCATCTTAAGCTTAGTAGTAAGTTGAACTTTGGTGCTGGTGGTTGGGTTTTTAATCTTGGTACGTTCAAGATTAATAGCAAAAATTATCCGGAGTGGAAAGATATAAAGAAAATCAAATATCAATTTGGGGAGTGCTCAGTATTAAAAGACCAGGCGCCCAAGGAAACGGCCCGTACTATAACCTTCAAGGTTCGTCATGACTTAAACTGACGCTCCTCACGAGCGACGGGTAGTTTACTCTGTCGGTGATTGTGGAAATCACCACCACCCATCCGCAAGACCGGATAAGTTTCGGCGCAGATTTAAAACCCCAACAATAACCAGAGCGACACCATCCCAAACGTGGCGACCTCTGTGAATGATACCGTAAGGTCGCCGCAACGGTGGCACAATGCGGGCAAGGCGTATCCGGACAGCAGGTCATACCCAGACCGATACGATCACCATGCAGAGCCCTAACAAGATCTTTTGGACCAGCACCGGACCGCTACCTTAAAGACAGATCTGGGCTTTGACGCTCTCTCGCCCGTGACTGAAGCGGGCGTTTCGGTTCTATTGATGACTAATTTAAAAACCCTCACCTATAGAGGGAGGACCGCATAGGCCCGACCTATCGCTACCTCGCAGTAGCTACGATGCCCAGCAAGTGACCCGGAAGGTCGCTCGTAGAGGGTAAGGCGTGAATCGGACAGAGGACCCTAAAGGGGATACCCAGACCATCACGACCACCAAGCAGTGCTTTCATCAAGAAAGATCACTGGGTCCAGCATCGGGGACCATCTCAACGATATTGTCTGTCCACTTCGGTGGAGGGACCCTTAACAGGTTTGGGCCTCCTGTTACTGCTCGTGTGATTACAGGGCCTTTTACTTAAAGATCCTCTATGAGTAACTCTTTAGTTGTTGTCTTTATATTAATCTTTTAAGTATTCAATGCTTAAAAGGATATAGGGATTCTTTAAGGGCGGAGTTTGGGTCTAACGACCACAATTGAACAGCATCTCAAAGAGTCTGAGGTGGTCGGGCAGTCTTTCGAAATTAAAAACCCTCACCTATACCGGGACGACACAATGTCACCCGCTGCCCGTCGCAGGGTATCTCAATATCCAGTCTTTCTGATAGCGCCTTTCATGCCACAGCCGGTTCCCTTCGTGGGGTCTGGATGGCTGGCTGTGGGTGCGACCTGAAGGGCGCTACCAAAAGGAAACCACGAAAATGAACAGCATCAAGCACAAGCACGCAGGTCACCTCATCATCATCAACGGCCACGCCTTCAAGGCTAACGATGCTGGCATGTGGGACCTGACCGATATCTGGCGCACCTTGAATCTTCCGAAGGGCAAGGCTCCCGCTCAATGGCGGACCAAGCAAGCTGCAAGAATGGAAGCTATGCAATTTCTGCACAGCTCCAATGGCTCTGTCACGCAGGCAACCAAGCGCGCCGCACTGGCATACGCTGGCTGGGTCTCCGAGGAATTCGAGTCCATGGTCTACGATGCTTTTGAAGCGATCCTTGAGTTGCCAGAAGTAGCCGCGCTGGTCGCCGACAAGATGACCGCGCTGGGCAATGACCATGGCGCCACCATCATCAAACGCATGGCCTTTAACGATAAGTGCGATTGGAATGCCCTGAAGGGTAAGCATCAAAACACGCAGCAGGGTCTACGGGCAGCAGTCGCACGGGGCAACCTTACGCATGAACGAGCCGTAGAGCTGGGTATGAAGGCCGGGGCAGTGACCCAATGATCGCCATCACTCCACATCCAGCCATGACCTTCACCGAGCAGCTAAACGCCTTCTTCACGACCCCGGCAAGTCGTACCAAGCTCATCACCCTACGCAACATCTGGCAGCGTCCATATGGCCGTGAGCCTTTGTCTGTCCCCGGTGAATACGGTGTGTCGCTTGACCTGCTCCGTGCTCACCTTGCCAAGGTCAATCCATCATTGATCAGATTCGTTGAGGCCATCCTTGAATCCGGCCTGAACCTCGATGCTGTCCTGATATTCCCGCTAAGCATTCCGATGACTCGCCTACCGATCACCACCAGATAAATCCTCCGCTTCAAACCTTGCTGTCCGCCATCAGCAGCCATAACGGTCCCCGCAAGATTCACCCCCCCAACGGACCACTTAAACCCAGAAAGCATTGACAAGCCTTGAAGGCCACCGGGCGACGTACTCCTTCGTCTCTGGTCCCTGTGCGCCTATGCGGCAAGGCTTGATCAATGTTTCCGAATAGGAGACTCACCCTCATGCAACTGAATATCCAAAACGTAACCCCTGAAACTGCTGAAGTCCAAGGTCAGACCGTAACCCGTGCTTTCGCTGAAGGCGTGATGCTGTCCGGGCTGATCGCCGGTGCAGGTAAGAACGATGCAAAGCAAGGCGCCATTATCGAGCAGTACCTAACGGCTGGTCTCGATACTTCGGCTTTTCCTGAAGCGACCTCCAAGGTCCTCAGGGCTCGTGCAGCCGCTGAACGTCATCGTCAACAGCAGATTGCAGAGTCGCAACGTCACGCTGAGCGCTTTGCCTCCTACAGCATGCCAAGTGAGCTTGAGGTCGCCCGCCGCCGTGCTAAGCGCGAAGCCCTTGAAGCCAAGATGCGTGCCCAAGGCGCTGCCATCCGTGCTGCCAACGGTCGGTCAACTTGGTCCTCGTGGGATTGAGTCCACACCAGCTCGCTGATCCATACCTTCTTGCCTGTCGGGCGCTGGCACTTGCTGGTGTCTCGCTGACCTCATTCCGATAAATTTCAGGAGATACTTACTCATGACTACTCGCATACAGAACGCTTTTAAATCCACTGACCACCGTGAAGGCACTGACCGTCACATCACCCCGACTGCCTACGAGGCTGCCGTATGGGGTAATGGTGGCAGCCTTCAGTTCAACACTCTGGCTTCTACCTCAGCCCCGTTGAGCGATTCCAGTGTGGCCGCTGAGGGCATTACGGACACCCTTCAGGAATACTTCAATGGTGGCGAATGGCACGCCGCTGCAATGGATGCTATCCCCTGTGAGTTCCGCCCGAAAGGCACCGAGCCGACCCCTGTGCAATTGGTCAACATGGTCAATCGCAACATCGAATTCGATCCTCGCCGCTCTATCTATGACACCTCGACAATCACCAAGGGCGAGGCAGTTGCCGGTGACGTGATTTTTACGGAGCCAACCGATACTGCTGCGTTCTTTTCGCACCGTATGACCTTGATGGACGCTCACCTGATTGCAGGCTTCACGAGCAACTCTATTGGTCAAATGATGGACAAGGCCATGCAGGACTTCGAAAAGGCTTGCGGCTCCACCATCGTGGACATCCTCATTAAATCCCCGAGCGTTGAAGCCAAGGAGGTCACAATCACCAGTACCGGCCCCCGTGATCGTTCTGAGGATTGGATTGACCAACTGACCTTGAGCATTAACCACTCGGTTGGCAACTCCCTGAGTGACTTTGTGCTGCTCATGCACATGACCGAACAGGCGATTCTTGAGCGCGCAGCTCAGCGGGCAGGCGTAGCCGAGATTGAGGACCTCTTGGGCTGCCGTACTCAGTTCTACTCAGGCAGTAACCGTGGCGTCTTCATGCTCCCTAAAGGATTCGCCTCCCTGTCGTTTCGTGAGGGCAATGACGGTGAAGTGTGGTCGATCCTCGCCAGCCGTAACGCTTCTGTACAGGGCTGGGACATTGAGATCACAGGTATTGCTGACGTGATGGCTCAAGCCAAGGTCAAGCTGAAGCTGGCAAACCCAGCGGATCCTACCGAGAAACTTCAGGTTGAGACCGTAGCGTTCCCGTTGATTACCCGTGTGGTCGTCAAGCCGTAACATCCGCTGTATCCATGAGGTCCGTAATGGGCCTCGTGGGTTGATCTGAGCGTCTATCTAAATGGTGGACCTTCAGATGAACCCATGTGGAATGCGTTGCTATGCAAAATGTGCAGGGCAATGCCCCACATTCTTTATCAGACTTCACGTAGGAGCCCGCTATGGCCGCCAAGAAACAATGGTTGGCCGTCCTCAAGGCTATCGCTATGTCGAAAGCCACATGGAAGCTGTTCGGCATCGTAGCGGTTCTTTATGGCTGCGCTCATGGCGAGCTAATCGCTGGACTGGTCGGAGAGGTCATAGCGGATGTGTCTGGAGCCCTTTAAGGATCTGACAGAAATTTCTTAGTGACCACCTGTAACTACTAACCTGCGCGCTTACCCCCTTAGGCCCCCGCACGCTCGCTCAGGCGCACGATAGGGACCCCTGCGGGCAGGCGATAAGGACCCCAGCGTTGGGACAAATGTGCGCCAAAGCTGTTACAAAACGGGGTCCTATGGTGCTACGCTATTGGCTCCTAACGTGCCTCATCAGGTCGGTGTAAGGATCGTATCCTTCGCCTCTGGCAGTAACCCTGGATAGTCCAGCGTGTAGTGCAGACCCCGAGATTCCTTACGTTCCATGGCAGACCTGATCATCAGTTCCGCTACTTGAGCAAGGTTCCTCAATTCAATCAGGTCTCTGCTTACGCGATAGTTGCTGTAGAACTCATCAATTTCGTCCAGCAGCAGGCGCACCCGGTGCTCGGCCCGTTGCAGGCGCTTGTTGGTGCGCACGATGCCGACGTAGTCCCACATGAAACGCCGCAGTTCATCCCAGTTGTGGGCGATGATCACGTCTTCATCCGAGTCGGTCACCTGGCTGGCATCCCAGCTGGGCAGTGCCACGGGGGCGGCGATTTCGGGCGACTGGGCGAGGATGTCGGCCGCTGCCGACTTGGCGTATACAAAACACTCGAGCAGCGAGTTGCTGGCCATGCGGTTGGCACCATGCAGGCCGGTAAAGCTGGTTTCGCCGATGGCGTACAGGCCTGGTACATCGGTGTGGCCATGTTCGTCGACCATGACTCCACCGCAGGTGTAATGCGCCGCAGGGACCACCGGGATGGCCTGTTGGGTGATGTCGATGCCGAACGCCAGGCAGCGCTCATACACCGTCGGGAAGTGGGCCTTGATGAACGTATCGGACTCATGGCTGATATCCAGGTACACACAATCGATGCCCAGACGCTTCATTTCATGGTCGATGGCCCGGGCCACGATGTCCCGCGGTGCCAGTTCGTTGCGCGGGTCGAAGCGGTGCATGAAGCGCTCGCCGTTGGGCAGCTTGAGGTGCGCCCCTTCGCCTCGCAGGGCTTCGGTGATCAGAAAACTCTTGGCCTGGGGGTGATACAGGCAAGTGGGGTGGAACTGGTTGAATTCCAGGTTGGCCACCCGGCAACCCGAGCGCCAGGCCATTGCAATGCCGTCACCGCAGGCACCATCCGGGTTGCTGGTGTAGAGGTACACCTTGGCCGCCCCCCCGGTGGCCAGAATGGTGAAGCGTGAGCCAAAGGTGTCGACCTCGCCCGTGGCGCGATCCAGCACATAGGCCCCCAGGCAGCGATCACCTTCCAGGCCCAGGCGGCGCTCGGTAATCAGGTCGACAGCGACGCGCTGTTCGAGCAGTTCGATATTGGGGCGCTGGCGGGCCTGTTCGAGCAATGTCTTGAAAATCGCCGCGCCTGTAGCGTCGGCCGCATGGATGATGCGCCGGTGGCTGTGCCCGCCTTCACGGGTGAGGTGAAACTCAAAGCCTTGCTGCTCGGGGTCGATGCTGTCATCGCGGGTGAAGGGGACGCCCTGGTCAATCAGCCACTGGATGGCTTCACGGCTGTGCTCGACGGTAAAGCGTACCGCGTCCTCGTGGCACAGCCCGCCACCTGCATTGAGGGTGTCATCGACATGGGACTGCACCGTGTCGGTGTCATCCAGAACAGCGGCGACGCCACCCTGGGCCCAGAACGTTGAACCATTGGCCAGATCGCCCTTGCTAAGCACTGCAATACGCATATGGCTGGGTAACGTGAGCGCAAGGCTCAAACCGGCAGCGCCGCTGCCAATCACCAGCACATCATGTTGAAAATGTTGGCTCATTCTTCTGACATCCGCAAAAAAGCGCCCTCTAGTATATAGAGGGGGGGATCGGCACAATGGCCGGGCCTTTATGGCATTGTTAAATTACAGCGGGCGCAAAGTGTGCCTCAGACTCGATGGGTCTGCATGTCGATTTGCACAATTAATCTGCGAGTGATGGCAGGACTCAGGAACGACTCGAGTTCTGGTACGATTTCGTGGTGCATCTTGGGCAGTTTCGTACGAAGGTTTTGAACTTTTCGTATAGCCAGGGGTTCCATAGTGGGCTGCCCCTGATGCAGGGGAACGGCGTCCAGATTGATGCGGGGTTTGTTTTTCGACTCGACAGCTGAATTTGACGACAAGATTATTGACGCAGCCGGCCAGGCCCGAGCTGCGTTTTCGTGCGTGCCAAATCCGAGCGCGCAGGAAACTTGCCAGGGGGGAGAGAACTTTTGCGAAAAGCCCGAGTCTATGTTTGCAAGCCTGATCAGTTAGCAAAGCAATCTTCCTCCCGGTCTTATGAGGAGTATTCATGCTAGCCCAGGAAGAGGATCAGCAGCTGGTCGAGCGCGTACAGCGTGGCGACAAGCGCGCATTCGATCTGCTGGTGTTGAAATATCAACACAAAATTCTCGGGTTGATCGTGCGTTTCGTGCACGACACCCATGAAGCCCAGGACGTTGCCCAAGAGGCCTTTATCAAGGCTTACCGGGCGCTCGGTAATTTTCGCGGAGACAGCGCCTTCTACACATGGCTGTATCGCATCGCCATCAATACGGCGAAAAATTACCTGGTGTCACGCGGTCGACGTCCGCCTGACAGTGATGTGAGCTCGGAAGATGCCGAGTTCTACGATGGTGATCATGGTCTCAAGGATCTTGAGTCGCCGGAGCGCGCTTTGCTCCGCGACGAGATCGAGGGCACCGTTCACCGCACTATTCAGCTACTGCCAGAAGATTTGCGTACGGCGTTAACTTTACGCGAATTCGATGGTCTGAGTTATGAGGACATTGCGAGCGTCATGCAATGTCCGGTGGGTACCGTGCGCTCCCGGATTTTCCGCGCCCGGGAAGCCATAGACAAAGCCCTGCAGCCGTTGTTGCAGGAAAACTGAGACAGCGGCGACAGCCAAGAGAGGAACCGCCATGAGTCGTGAAGCCCTGCAGGAATCGCTGTCCGCAGTGATGGATAACGAAGCGGACGAACTGGAACTGCGTCGGGTATTGAATGCCTTTGACGACACACAAACCCGTGACACCTGGTCCCGATATCAGGTGGCGCGTGCTGTGATGCACAAGGACCTGTTGATTCCGCGCCTGGACATCGCATCTGCCGTTTCGGCCGCGCTGGCCGAAGAACAAACCCCGGCCAAGGTGGTCCGTGGACCGTGGCGCAGCATCGGTCGTCTGGCCGTAGCCGCTTCGGTGACCGTCGCTGTTCTGGCAGGTGTACGCCTGTACAACCAGGATGACATCGTCGGCAACCAGCTGGCCCAGCAAAACCCGGCACAAAGCCTGAGTGCGCCGATGGCCAAGGGCCCGGCAGTACTGGCCAACTACAGCGAAAGCGCCGACCAGGCCACCGGCCCGATGGCCAACGGTGTCCTGCAAGGTCAGCCGGGCTGGCAGGACCAGCGCTTGCCAGGCTACCTGCGCCAGCATGCACAGCAAGCCGCATTGAAAGGGGCTGAAAGCCCGCTGCCTTATGCTCGTGCCGCGAGCCTGGATAACCGTTAAGGACCATCATGCGCGTCCTACCCTTGCTACCTCTTCTGCTCAGTGGCTGGTTTGTTGTACCTGCCCACGCCGATGAAGCCCAGGACTGGCTCAAACGTCTTGGGCAGGCCGAGCAACAGCACAGCTATCAAGGCACCTTCGTTTACGAGCGCAACGGTAGTTTTTCTACCCACAGCATCTGGCACCGGGTGCAGGACGGCAAGGTTCGTGAGCGGTTGATGCAACTCGATGGCCCGGCACAAGAGGTGATTCGAGCAGACGGACGCACGGAATGCGTCACTGGCAAGCTGGCCTCGGGCCTGGGCGATGTCTCCGCTGTCGCGGCGCGGCAGTTCGATGTGCAAAAGCTCAATGACCTGTATGCCGTGGCAATGGAAGGCAACTCCAGGGTTGCCGGTCGCCCGGTCGCGGTTATCTCGCTGGCCCCGCGTGACCAGCATCGCTACGGGTTTGAACTGTATCTGGACCGGGAAACCGGTTTGCCTCTCAAGTCCTTGTTGCTCAATGACAAGGGGCAGTTGCTTGAACGCTATCAGTTCACCAGCCTGGCCACCACGCCACCTGATGACAGCCAGCTCAGCCCTGCCGGGCAGTGCCGGCCTGTTGCCCGGGCTGACGCCGAGGCTGAGCAGGGCAGTGCAACCCAGGCCTGGCATTCCGACTGGTTGCCTTCCGGGTTCGAGCAAGTCAGCAGCACGGTACACCGTGACCCGCGCACCAAGGCCGAAGTCACCAGCCTGCTGTATGACGACGGGCTGACGCGCTTCTCCGTGTTTATCGAGCCGTTGCAGGGTGCTGCGGTGCCTGATGCGCGTGTCCAGTTGGGGCCAACCGCCGCCGTGACGCGACACTTGAGTACACCTCAGGGCGACATGATGGCCACTGTGGTGGGTGAAATACCGATGGGGACTGCAGAGCGCATTGCACTTTCGATGCGTGTGGGCAAAGACGACGCTCAGGCCAAACCATAGGGTTGCACCGACATGGCGGGTGACAATTTTCGATTTGCCATTTTTTTGTCTTTTTATAAAGGTCAGGGCCCTCAAGGGCTCTGGCCTTGTTTGTTTTCCGGGGCCTGAAAAACGGTCTATGCTTTGGACTTGTTTTTTGGTGCCTGTCGCTTAACTCAGCTGTTATTAACGGGAGCTGTATGTCGATGCCTCGATTGAAATCTTATCTACCCATTTTTGCAGCCGTGCTGATGCTCGGGCAGGCAGTGCCGGTCATGGCTGAAGCGCAGTTACCTGACTTCACCCAGTTGGTCGAACAAGCCTCACCGGCCGTGGTGAATATCAGTACCACGCAAAAATTGCCGGAACGTCGGGTCTCCAGCATGGGCCAGATGCCCGACCTCGAAGGCCTGCCGCCGGGGCTGCGCGAGTTCTTTGAACGCAGCATGCCACCCGCCGGCAAAGGCGGCCGTCAGCGCGAGGCGCAGTCCCTGGGCTCGGGCTTTATCATCTCTCCCGACGGTTACATCCTGACCAACAACCATGTAGTTGCAGATGCCGATGAAATCATCGTGCGCCTGTCCGACCGCAGCGAAATGAAAGCCAAACTGGTGGGCACCGACCCGCGCTCCGATGTGGCTTTGCTGAAAATCGAAGGCAAGAACCTGCCCGTGCTGAAGCTGGGCAAGTCCCAGGACCTCAAGGCCGGCCAGTGGGTAGTTGCCATTGGTTCGCCATTTGGCTTTGACCACACCGTGACCCAGGGCATCATCAGCGCGATGGGCCGTAGCCTGCCCAATGAAAGCTATGTGCCGTTTATCCAGACTGACGTGCCGATCAACCCGGGCAACTCGGGTGGACCGCTGTTCAACCTGGCGGGTGAAGTGGTGGGGATCAACTCGCAGATCTACACCCGTTCGGGCGGCTTTATGGGCGTTTCCTTCGCGATCCCTATCGATGTGGCGATGGACGTGGCCAACCAGCTCAAGGCCGGTGGCAAGGTTAGCCGTGGCTGGTTGGGTGTGGTGATCCAGGAGGTCAACAAGGACCTGGCCGAATCCTTCGGCCTGGAAAAACCTGCAGGTGCCCTGGTGGCCCAGGTACTGGATAACGGCCCGGCGGCCAAAGGCGGCCTGCAAGTGGGCGATGTGATCCTGAGCATGAATGGTCAGCCGATCGTGATGTCGGCGGATTTGCCCCATCTGGTGGGCGCACTCAAGGCCGGCAGCAAGGCGACCCTTGAAGTGATTCGTGACGGCAAGCGCAAAAACCTCGACCTGACCGTTGGCGCCATCCCTGATGACGCGAAAGACATTGCTTCGGGTAACGGCGCTGAGCAAAGCAGCAACCGCCTGGGCGTGTCCGTGGCAGACCTGAGCGAAGAGCAGAAGAAAGCCAACGACATCAAGGGTGGCGTGATCATCACTGATGTACAGGACGGCCCTGCGGCCCTGATCGGCCTGCAGCCTGGTGACGTGATTACTCATTTGAACAACCAGGCCATCAGCAATGGCAAGGAGTTCACTGAAATCGCCAAGGCATTGCCGAAGAACCGTTCGGTGTCGATGCGGGTTCTGCGCCAGGGGCGTGCCAGCTTCATTACCTTCAAGCTGGCGGAGTAAGCCGCACACCCGGGTGGGAGGGGGTTCGCTCGCGATGCAGGCAGCGCGGTTTTTCAGTTGAACCGCGCCGATGCCATCGCGGGCAAGCCCGCTCCCACAAGGGCAATAAAAAACCCGTATCGTGAGATACGGGTTTTTTTTATTTCTTCTGTTTGGGGATGCGCACCAACTGCGTGTTGGAATACATGTCATGCCAGGTGCGGTTTTGCTTGTCGAAGATCGACCAGATAAAGCCCAGCCCCAGGCACAACCACGAGCCGATGGACACGATAAACCGTAGCAGGGCCTGCCACAGGCTGATGGCCGTACCGTCGGCGTTCTGCACGCGAACCCCCCATACCTGCATGCCCAGGGTTTGCCCGGAATGGGTCCAGAATTTGGCAAAGAACCCGAACAGCACAAAAAACAGGATGGTCGACAACAGCGGGTCACCATCCAGGGCGCCTGCCTCAGACAGCTCGCGCATTTTGGCTTCGCCGATAAAGCTCATCATGATCAGCTTGTAGATAAAGGTAGTGACGATCAGCAGGGCGGTACACAGCAGAAAGTCATAAAACATGGCTGCCAGGCGGCGCCCCAGGCCAACGGCGGGAAAGTCGCCTTGCGGGCTAAGCGGTTGTTTCGACATGGCAGGGTCTCGTCAAGGAAAACCGCCATCTTACGGAATAAAGGACATAAAAAAGCCTCTGATGTCACCATCAGAGGCTTTTTGTGTACGAGATTTAAGCTTCTGCTTGAACTTCGTCAGCCTGCAGGCCTTTTTGGCCCTGTACCGAGATGAAGGTCACTTTCTGGCCTTCCTTCAGGCTTTTGAAGCCGTTGCCCTGGATGGCACGGAAGTGCACAAACAGGTCCGGACCGCTTTCAGGGGTGATGAAACCAAACCCCTTCTCGTCGTTGAACCACTTGACCGTACCGCTCTGACGTTGTGACATTTCTTAATTCCTTGACGCTAACAATTAATGACAGTCTCTCTCACAGGAAAGAGTACTGGTGCTGGGTTGCAGGAAAGTAAGAGACGCAGAACGGGTGTAGCAAACTTAGAGCTACTGCCCAGGTCACGATTCCAGCGACCCATGCAAACACAGTGGGCAAACTCTACGAAACTGCAATTAAAAAAACAAGCCCCTTAAATACGACGTGCGCAGGCGATTTTTTAATGCGCTTAAGGCAGTGGCAAAGAACCTGACGTTATAGAAGTGTTCAATTATTTTCGCGTATTAAAGACTGTTTTCACTATCGAAAGTTTGCCCTGTTATGTGGCAGTTGCATGGCCGCCTGCACCGTGAACATGCAACTGCACAGTTGAAGTTAGCCTCTGTAATAACGTTGTGCGACAAATGGCATCTTCGACACTTTCATTGGCACGCGCTTGCCCCGCACGATGGCCCACACTTCAGTGTCCACAGGGGTGAATGCCAGATCCAGATAACCCATCGCCAAAGGCGCGCCCAACGTCGGACCAAAGCCGCCGCTGCAGACGGTACCGATCACGCTGCCGTCGGCGTCGACGATTTCTGCGCCTTCACGCACCGGTGTGCGTTCCTGGGGCAACAGGCCGACGCGTTTGCGCGCCACGCCGTTTTGCTGTTGGGCAAAGATGTTTTCGGCACCCGGGAAACCACCCGCCCGCGGGCCGTCAGCACGACGGGCCTTGGAGATGGCCCAGAGCAGGCTGGCTTCGATTGGCGTGGTGGTGTCGTTCATGTCGTGGCCGTAGAGGCACAGACCGGCTTCCAGGCGCAGCGAGTCTCGTGCGCCGAGGCCGATGGCCTGCACTTCGGGCTCGGCCAGCAGGCGGCGGGCCAGTTCTTCGGCGCGTTCGGCGGGTACTGAAATCTCAAAGCCGTCCTCACCGGTGTAGCCCGAGCGGCTGACATAGCAGTGCGCGCCCAGCAGGGTCACCGGGGCAAACTGCATAAAGGTCATGTTGGCCACTTGCGGTGCCAGGCGTTGCAGCACGTTGACCGCAGCCGGGCCTTGCAGGGCGAGCAGGGCGCGTTCTTCAAACAGCGGCTGGATCTGGCAGTGGGCACCCAGGTGCTTGCGCAGGTGGGCCAGGTCCTGGTCCTTGCAGGCGGCGTTGACCACCAGGAACAGCTCGTCATTGCCCAGATTGGCGACCATCAGGTCATCGAGGATGCCGCCCTGCTCATTGGTGAACATGGCATAGCGTTGCATGCCCACCGGCAGGTCGATGATATCCACCGGCACCAGCGCTTCCAGGGCCTTGGCCGCGTCGGCGCCGGTCAGGCGGATCTGGCCCATGTGCGATACATCGAACAGGCCGGCTTGTTCACGGGTGTGCTGGTGCTCTTTCATCACCCCCAGCGGGTACTGCACCGGCATGTCATAGCCGGCAAACGGCACCATGCGCGCGCCCAGTTCAAGGTGCAGTGCGTGCAGCGGGGTTTTAAGCAGTTGTTCGGTGGACATTCGAGACTCCTTGAAAATCAGCACTCAATAATGTTGACAGCAAGACCGCCGCGGGCGGTCTCCTTGTATTTGCTTTTCATGTCGGCGCCGGTCTGGCGCATGGTGCGGATCACCTTGTCCAGTGAGACAAAGTGCTGGCCGTCGCCACGCAGGGCCATGCGCACGGCGTTGATGGCCTTGACCGAGCCCATTGCGTTGCGCTCGATGCACGGTACCTGGACGAGGCCGCCAATCGGGTCGCAGGTCAGGCCGAGGTTGTGTTCCATGCCGATCTCGGCGGCGTTTTCGACCTGCTGAACGCTGCCGCCCAGCACCTCGCACAACGCGCCGGCGGCCATCGAACAGGCCACGCCGACCTCACCCTGGCAGCCGACTTCGGCACCGGAGATCGAGGCGTTTTCCTTGTACAGAATGCCGATGGCGGCGGCGGTGAGCAGAAACCGCACCACGCCGTCCTCATTGGCGCCGCCGATAAAGCGCATGTAGTAATGCAACACGGCCGGGATAATTCCTGCCGCCCCATTGGTCGGTGCCGTGACCACACGCCCGCCGTTGGCGTTTTCTTCGTTGACCGCCAGTGCGTACAGGTTGACCCAGTCGAGGACCGACAGCGCATCGCGCAGCGAGGCCTCAGGGTTGCTGCACAGCTGGCGGTGCAGTGCCGGGGCGCGACGCTTGACCTTCAGGCCGCCGGGCAAAATGCCCTCGTTGCGACAGCCCGCACTCACGCAGTCCTGCATCACCTGCCAGATGTTCAGCAGGCCGCTGCGGGTTTCGGCCTCGGGGCGCCAGGCGCTTTCGTTGGCCATCATCACTTCGCTGATCGACAGGTGATGGGTGACGCATTGGCGCAACAGGTCCTTGGCGGTTTTGAACGGGTACTTCAGCACGGTGCTGTCTTCGACGATGCGGTCGGCGCCTGCCGCGCCTTCATCCACCACAAAGCCGCCGCCGATCGAGTAGTACTCGCGGCTGCGGATCTGAATGCCGGCGGCGTCCAGAGCCCGGAAAATCATGCCGTTGGGGTGGTAGGGCAGGGGTTTGCGAATCATCGCCAGGTGCGATTTTTCGATGAAATCGATGGGGTGTTCGCCCAGCAGGTTCAGGCGCCCGCTGCTGCGAATCGCGGCCAGTCGCTCGGCCACGGTTTCGGTGTTGACGGTGTCCGGGTGCTCGCCTTCAAGCCCCAGCAAAACGGCCTTGTCGCTGCCGTGGCCTTTGCCGGTGTCGCCGAGGGAGCCATAGAGTTCAACTTTTACGCAGGCTGTGGCTTGCAGCAGCTCATCACGGCGCAGACCTTCGGCAAAACGCGCAGCAGCACGCATGGGGCCGACTGTATGGGAACTGGAGGGGCCGATGCCAATCTTGAACAGGTCGAACACGCTTAAAGACATGGGGTTCTCCGGTTTCTTATTGTGTGACGAATACTGCTATCCCTGTGGGAGCGGGCTTGCTCGCGATAGCATCACCGCGGTCCGGCTGCAATACCGCGTTGCCTGCATCGCGAGCAAGCCCGCTCCCACATCAGATCTCCATGACCCGGGTGCTTACGCCTCCTGATAGCTTTCGATCGACGGGCACGCGCACACCAGGTTGCGGTCGCCAAATACGTTGTCGACGCGACCGACCGGTGGCCAGTACTTGCCTTCGATCAAGGACGCTACCGGGTATACCGCCTGTTCGCGGCTGTACGGGTGGGTCCATTCGCCCACCATCTCGGCAGCGGTGTGCGGGGCGTTTTTCAGCGGGTTGTCTTCCTTGTCCAGGCCGCCGCTCTCAACTTCGCGGATCTCTTCACGGATGCAGATCATGGCGTCACAGAAGCGGTCCAGTTCCTCCTTGGACTCGCTTTCGGTCGGCTCGATCATCAGTGTGCCGGCCACCGGGAACGACATGGTCGGGGCGTGGAAGCCAAAATCGATCAGGCGCTTGGCCACGTCATCGACGCTGATGCCGCTGGTTTCCTTGAGCGGGCGCAGGTCGAGGATGCATTCGTGGGCCACCAGGCCATTGCTGCCCGAGTACAGCACCGGGTAATGCTCTTCTAGACGGCGGGCGATGTAGTTGGCGTTGAGGATGGCCAGCTGCGAGGCGCGCTTGAGGCCTTCGCCGCCCATCATGCGGATGTACATCCAGGTGATCGGCAGGATGCTGGCGCTGCCGAACGGCGCTGCGCACACCGCGCCTTCCTTGCGTTCCATTGCCGCGTGACCCGGCAGGAACGGCGTGAGGTGCGACTTGACGCCAATCGGGCCGACGCCCGGGCCGCCACCGCCGTGGGGGATGCAGAAGGTCTTGTGCAGGTTGAGGTGGGACACGTCGCCGCCGAACTTGCCCGGTGCGCACAGGCCCACCATCGCGTTCATGTTGGCGCCGTCGATGTACACCTGGCCGCCGTTGTCATGAATGATGCCGCAGATTTCGCGGATGCCTTCTTCGAACACGCCGTGGGTCGACGGGTAAGTGATCATCAACGCGGCAAGGTGGTCGCGATGCTCGATGGCCTTGGCGCGCAGGTCTTCAATATCCACGTTGCCGCGAGCGTCACAGGCAGTGACCACCACGCGCATGCCGGCCATGTTGGCGGTAGCCGGGTTGGTGCCGTGGGCTGAAGACGGGATCAGGCAGATATCGCGGCGCTCGTCGCCACGGCTATGGTGATAGGCACGAATGGCCAGCAAGCCGGCGTACTCGCCCTGGGAACCGGCGTTCGGTTGCAGGGAAATGGCGTCGTAACCGGTGGCCGCACACAGCATGGCTTCCAGCTCGGTGGTCAGTTGCTGGTAGCCCTGGCTCTGCTCGGCAGGCGCGAACGGGTGCAAGCTGCCGAATTCGGCCCAGGTGACCGGGATCATTTCGCTGGCGGCGTTGAGCTTCATGGTGCACGAGCCCAGCGGGATCATGGTGCGGTCCAGCGCCAGGTCCTTGTCGGCCAGCTTGCGCAGGTAGCGCATCAGCTCGGTTTCGGAGTGATAGCGGTTGAACACCGGGTGGCTGAGGATCGGCGACTGGCGCAGCAGGGCGGCGGGCAGGGTGCCCGTTACGCTGGCGGCCAGTGCGTCGAAGTCAGGCAGGGTCTGACCATCGGCGGCGAGCAATGCCCACAGCGCAGTGACGTCGGACTGGCTGCTGGTTTCATCCAGCGACAGGCCCAGGCGCTGGTTGTCGACGACACGCAGGTTGATCCGCTGAGCGTGCGCCTTGGCGTGCAGGGCGGCGGTAGTGTCGCCGGTGTTGAGGGTCAGGGTGTCGAAGAACTGCTCTTGCTCGACCTTCAGCCCCAGATCGCTCAGGCCCTGGGCCAGGATCGCGGTCAGCTGGTGAATGCGTCGGGCGATTTGGCTCAGGCCTTTGGGGCCGTGGTACACGGCGTACATGCTGGCGATGTTGGCCAGCAGCACTTGTGCGGTACAGATGTTGCTCGTGGCCTTCTCGCGGCGGATGTGTTGCTCGCGGGTTTGCATGGCCAGGCGCAGTGCCGGCTTGCCGTGACGGTCAACCGAGACACCGACCAAGCGGCCCGGCATGTCGCGCTTGAACGCGTCGCGGGTGGCGAAGTAGGCCGCGTGCGGGCCACCGAAGCCCAGTGGCACGCCAAAACGCTGGGCGCTGCCGATGGCCACGTCTGCGCCGAACTCGCCCGGCGGGGTCAGCAGGGTCAGGGCCAGCAGGTCGGCGGCTACGGCCACCAGTGCGTTGGCGGCATGGAAGCGCTCAACCAGTTCGCGATAGTCGAACACGTCACCGTTGCTCGCCGGGTATTGCAGCAGGGCGCCGAAGAAGGCCGATACGTCGCTCACTTCGCGCTCGTCGGCAACCACGACTTCAATGCCCAGTGGCTCGGCACGGGTGCGCAGCACGTCCAGGGTTTGCGGGTGACAGTGGCTGGAGGCGAAAAAGCGGTGGCTGGTTTTGTTCTTGCTCAGGCGTTTGCAGAAGGTCATGGCTTCGGCAGCGGCGGTGGCTTCGTCGAGCAGCGAGGCATTGGCGATCGGCAGGCCGCTGAGGTCGCTGATCAGGGTCTGGAAGTTAAGCAGCGCTTCGAGACGGCCCTGGGAGATTTCCGGCTGGTAGGGCGTGTAGGCGGTGTACCAGGCCGGGTTTTCCAGGAGGTTGCGCAGGATCGGCGAAGGCGTGTGGCAGTTGTAGTAACCCTGGCCGATATAGGTTTTGCACAGCTGGTTTTTGGCTGCGATGGCTTTGATCGAAGCCAGGGCGTCGGCTTCGCATTGCCCGGCGGGCAGGTTGAGCACGCTGGTGCCCTTGATGCTGTCCGGGATCACGCTGGCGCTGAGGCCTTCAAGGGAATCAAAGCCCAGAGTGGCGAGCATCGCCTGCTCATCGGCCTGGCGCGGGCCGATGTGGCGCGCGATAAATTCATTGGCAGTGCTGAGATTGATGGTCATGGTGGGCTTCTCAGTTGTCGTCTTGGGCTTTGATCAGGCGGTCGTAGGCGTCCTGATCGAGCAATTGGCCTACAGCGTTGGCATCGGCGGGCTTGAAGCGGAAGAACCAGCCTTGACCCAACGGGTCTTCGTTGACCAGCTCCGGGCTGCTGTCGAGCGCCGGGTTCACTTCGAGCACTTCACCGTCCAGGGGCATGTAGACGCCGCTGGCAGCCTTGACCGATTCGACAGTGGCGGCTTCTGCGCCCTTGTCGTAGGCCTGCAGCTCGGGCAGTTGCACAAACACCACATCACCCAGAGCGTTTTGCGCAAACGCGGTAATCCCCACGGTTACGCTGCCGTCGGCTTCGGTGCGCAGCCATTCGTGGTCTTCAGTAAAACGCAATTCGCTCATGGAAACTCCTCAGGGCCAGACATGTCTGGTGGTCACAGGTAAATGCTCGTGCAGATCGAGCTTATGCCGGAGTTCATTGCAAGATGGTTGCCAGTTTAAAAATATCGTTATTAATCAATGACTTGATCGGATGTCAAAGCGCTCGGGTAGAGGGTTGTGTAGCGAAATCGCTACAGTCTTTGCGGCATGAAAAAATCCAAGAGGATCAAAGCCTTGCGCAGCATGGCTGGAGAGGGCGTGTATCGAATTCGTTCCGGTGGAGTGAAATCGATACAAGGTTGGGCTGCCAATGAACGGGAGCACAAATTCCGTAGCAGCTGCCGAAGGCTGCGTTCGGCTGCGCAGCAGTCGTAAAATCAGCAATCGCGGTGTTTCATATGCACCGCAGATCCCGGTTTTACGACCGCTTCGCGCTCGAACGCAGCCTTCGGCAGCTGCTACAAGGTTTTGTATCCGTCATGCTTTGCCCGGAATACCGTATTTGCGCAGCCGATGGGCGATTGCCGTGTGGGAAGTCTGCAGGCGGCTGGCCAGTTGGCGCGTAGAGGGGTAGCTGACGTAGAGCTTTTCCAGCAGTGCCTTTTCGAAGGTTTCGACGGCGTGTTCCAGGGTTTCAATCTCACCGTCGCTTTGCCGGGCCACGGAGGTGCCGGCAATGTCCAGGTCGCCAATGTCGACCAGGGTGCTTTCACAGATAGCGGCCGCGCGAAAAATCACGTTTTGCAACTGGCGTACGTTGCCCGGCCAGCGATTGCCCAGCAGCGCCGGGTAGGTGCCCGGTGCCAGGCGGCACACCGGGCGCTGGATCTGGGTGCAGGCCTGCTGCATAAAGGCGCGGGCCAGCAGCAAAATATCCTGGCCGCGCTCGCGCAAGGGCGGCACTTCGATGTTGAGCACGTTCAGGCGGTAGAACAGGTCTTCGCGGAACGAACCTTCGTTGACCATTTTTTCGAGGTTGCGGTGCGTGGCGCTAAGGATGCGCACATTGACCTTGACCTCCCGCTCCCCGCCCACCCGGCGAAAGCTGCCGTCATTGAGGAAACGCAGCAGCTTGGCCTGCAGATAGGGCGACATTTCGGCGATTTCGTCGAGAAATACCGTGCCGTTGTTGGCCAGTTCCATCAACCCCGGCTTGCCGCCGCGTTGCGCGCCGGTAAAGGCACCGGGGGCATAGCCGAACAGTTCGCTTTCGGCCAGGTTCTCCGGGAGTGCCGCGCAGTTGAGGGCCAGGAACGGTGCGCCAAAACGGTCGCTGATGGCATGGCAGGCACGGGCCACCAGCTCTTTGCCGGTGCCGGTCTCGCCCTGGATCAGCAAGGGCGCATCCAGCGCCGCCACGCGCTGCGCACGGGCTTTTAGGGTGCGAATGGCAGGGGAATCACCCAGCAGGGCGTCAAAGCCTTCTGCGTGATCGTGGTGCAGTGCTGCCAGGCGCTCGCCGATGCGGCTGGGCTGGTACAGGGTCAGCAGGGCGCCGGCATCGGTGATCGGCGTGGCATCGAGCATCAGCGGATGGCCGTTGAGGGTCACTTCGCGCAGAGGCAGGCGAAAGCCGTTTTCCAGCAGCACGTCGAGCAGGCCGGGGTCGCTGAACAACTGGCCGATACTTTCGCCGGTCGGCTCGTGGCCGTACAGCGCCACCAGCGCCGGGTTGGCCAGCAGCACATGGCCCTCGCTGTCGAGCGCCAGTACCGGGTCGGTCATGGCGGCGAGCAGGGCGTCCAGCTGCAGGTGGCGGCGCTGGCCGGGGAGGATATCGACCACCGTTACCGCTTGCACGCCGTGGACGCCGAAGAGCGCCTCGCGCAGCTCGTCGAGTACTTGCGGGCTGAGGGTGGGCGCGTCGATGTAGACGTTGGGCGGGACCATTTCCACCGCATCCAGATTGAGGTTACGTCCGCCCAGCAACGCCAGGACTTCCTGGGTGATGCCAACACGGTCGATAAAACTGACATGGATACGCATGGGAACGGCAAACATTTATGGCCAGCAGGGATGGCCAGTATGCCTTGGTGGGGGGGATAGGTGAAATTCCGTGGGAGCGGGCTTGCTCGCGATGGCATCACCCCGGTGCATCAAATCAATCGAGGTGTTTGCATCGCGGGCAAGCCCGCTCCCACAAAAGTGCAGCCATCAGCCAGTGGCTGAATCAGTCCAGATGGTCGAGCTTGATCGGGTCGCCCGGCTTGTGGTTGAGCTGGGCCATCACGTCGGCGAACATCTTGTCGTAGTAACCGTGCATCGAGCGGATGTCAGCGGTTTTTGGAATGCCATGTTTCACGGCAATCTGGAATGCATCATGGGCAAAGTTGTAGGCCATGTCCTTGGGCAGCGTGAAGGACTCCTTGAACGCCTTCTGGTTGATCTGACCGTGCATGTCGAACTGCATCGACTTGCCTTCCTTGGGATCCTGAACGACCTGGTAATCGATCTTGATGTCATACCCAAAGTCGCTCGGTTGCAGCGGTTCGCGGTGGATATGCAGGTGACCGGGTTCGAACGAGGCCATAGGGTACTCCTTGGTGCAATGGGAAAAGGGCAGGCCCCGAGGCCTGCCCCGGGGTTCAGAAGTAGGTGATACCCGGTTTTTCGGTGCTGACCCGAGTACCGGCCTTACCTTGAACGATTGCTTCGATATCCGCCAGTGCGCCGATCACTGCGGTCTTGCCGGTTTTACGCGCAAACTCGCAAGCAGCTTCAACTTTAGGGCCCATCGAGCCCGAGGCAAAGCCGAGTTTTTCCAGCTCGTCCGGGTGGGCATGGGAGATGCCTTTCTGGGTTGGTTTGCCCCAGTCGATAAACGCCGCATTCACGTCAGTGGCGATCACCAGCAGGTCGCTGTCCAGCTGCTGGGCCAGCAGCGAGGACGCCAGGTCCTTGTCGATCACCGCTTCAATGCCGCGCAGCTTGCCGTCTTCGCCATACATGGTGGGGATGCCGCCACCGCCGGCGCAGATCACGATGGTGCCTTTTTCCAGCAGCCATTTGATCGGGCGAATTTCGAAGATGCGCTTGGGTTTCGGGCTAGGCACCACGCGGCGGAACTTGTCGCCGTCCGGAGCAATGCTCCAGCCTTTTTCGGCGGCCAGGCTCTTGGCTTCGCTTTCGGTGTAGACCGGGCCGATCGGCTTGGTCGGCTTCTGGAAGGCCGGGTCCTTGGGATCGACTTCAACCTGGGTCAGCAGGGTGGCAAACGCGGCTTCCTGTGGCAGCAGGTTGCCCAGTTCCTGTTCGATCATGTAGCCGATCATGCCTTCGGTTTCAGCACCGAGCACATCCAGCGGGTAAGGGGCGACGGCCGTGTAGGCGGCGGCTTGCAGGGACAGCAGGCCGACTTGCGGGCCGTTACCGTGGGCCACGACCAGTTCGTTGCCGTGGGCAATGCGGGCGATTTGGGCGGTAGCGGTCTGGATGTTTTCGCGCTGGTTCTCGGCGGTCATGGGCTGGCCGCGACGCAAGAGGGCGTTACCGCCCAGTGCAACGACGATACGCATAGAAGATGTCCTTTTAAAAGTGTGGGAGCCGCATGGGTGGGAGCGGGCTTGCCCGCGATGCAAACACCTCGATTGATCTGATGCACCGAGGTGATGCCATCGCGGGCAAGCCCGCTCCCACAGTAGCCATGCGTGTGCATGACTACTGTGGGCCAGGCTTAGATATCAGCCAGTGCCGCGACCAGAATCGCCTTGATGGTGTGCATGCGGTTTTCAGCTTGCTCAAAGGCGATGTTGACTGGGGACTCGAACACTTCCTCGGTCACTTCGATGCCGTTTTTCAGGTTTGGATGGTGCTCGGCCACGTCCTTGCCGACTTTGGTTTCACAGTTGTGGAACGCCGGCAGGCAGTGCATGAACTTCACGCGTGGGTTTTCTGCTGCCTTGATCATGTCGCTGTTGACCTGGTACGGCAGCAGCAGTTTGATGCGCTCGTTCCAGGCTTCAACCGGCTCGCCCATCGATACCCAAACGTCGGTGTGGATAAAGTCCACGCCTTTGACCGCAGCTTTCGGGTCTTCGGTCAGGGTGATCTTGGCGCCGCTTTCCTTGGCGAATTCCTGGCACTGCTTAACGAACGACTCTTCTGGCCACAGGCTTTTCGGTGCGCCGATACGCACGTCCATGCCCAGTTTGGCGCCGATCAGCAGCAGCGAGTTACCCATGTTGTTGCGGGCATCGCCCAGGTACGCGTAGCTGATGTTGTGCAGCGGCTTGTCGCTGTGTTCGCGCATGGTCAGCACGTCGGCGATCATTTGCGTCGGGTGGAACTCAGCGGTCAGGCCGTTGAATACCGGAACACCGGCGTACTTGGCCAGCTCTTCGACAACGGCCTGCTCAAAGCCACGGTATTCGATGGCGTCAAACATGCGGCCCAGAACGCGGGCGGTGTCTTTCATGCTTTCTTTGTGACCGATCTGCGAAGAAACCGGGTCGATATAGGTGACGTGCGCGCCCTGGTCGTGGGCGGCCACTTCGAATGCACAACGGGTACGGGTCGAGGTTTTTTCGAAAATCAGCGCAATGTTTTTGCCTTTCAAGTGCGGCTCTTCAGTACCGGTGTACTTGGCGCGCTTGAGATCGCGGGACAGATCGAGCAGGAAGTGCAACTCACGAGGCGTGTGGTGCATCAGGCTCAAAAGGCTGCGGTTTTTCATGTTAAAAGCCATGGTGATCTCCTTGGTTTCGGGTTAACCGGCTTGCACCGGCCCCTTGTAGGGGCCAGGGCAAGCAATCAAATGGGTGGATTAATAGTCGACAGGGTCACGCACGATCGGGCAGGTCATGCAGTGACCGCCGCCACGGCCGCGGCCCAGTTCGGAGGCGCTGATGGTGATGACTTCAACGCCAGCCTTGCGCAGCAGGGTGTTGGTGTAGGTGTTGCGGTCGTAACCGATCACGACGCCAGGCTCCAGAGCCACCACGTTGTTACCGTCATCCCACTGCTCGCGTTCTGCCGCGAACGAGTTGCCGCCAGTTTCGACGACACGCAGTTTTTTCACGCCCAGGGCCTTGGCTACCACGTCGAGGAAGTGGCCTTCCTCGCGTCGTACGTCCACGCCGCCTTGTTTCTTGTCGTCCGGGTATACCGAGAACGCAACGATCTGGTTCACGACTTCCGGGAAGATGGTCACCAGGTCGCGGTCGCAGAAGCTGAACACGGTGTCCAGGTGCATCGCGGCGCGGGACTTGGGCATACCGGCCACGATCACGCGCTCGACGGCGCCGTTTTTGAACAGGTTTTGCGCCAGTTGGCCGATGGCCTGGCGCGAAGTGCGCTCGCCCATACCGATCAGGACCACGCCGTTGCCGATTGGCATTACGTCGCCGCCTTCAAGGCTGGCGTTGCCGTGGTCCACCGTCGGGTCGCCGTACCAGATCTGGAAGTCGGCGTTGGTGAACTCGGGGTGGAACTTGTAGATCGCAGTGGTCAGCAGGGTTTCCTGGCGACGCGCCGGCCAGTACATCGGGTTCAGTGTCACGCCACCGTAGATCCAGCAAGTGGTGTCACGGGTGAACTGGGTGTTGGGCAGCGGTGGCAGGATAAAGCTGGTGTGACCGAGGAAGTCACGGAACATCTGGATGGTCTTGCCACCAAAGCTGTCCGGCAGGTCGTCTGCCGACACGCCGCCGATCAGGTACTCGGCAATTTGGCGTGGTTCAAGGCTTTTGAGCCAGGATTTGACTTCGTTGACCAGGCCCACACCCACCTGATTGGGGGTCACTTTGTGGTCCAGGATCCAGTCCAGGGCTTCTGGAATGGCAACGATATCGGTCAGCAGGTTGTGCATTTCCAGCACATCGATGCCGCGGTCGCGCATTTTGGTCACGAAGTCGAAGTGATCACGCTTGGCCTGGTTGACCCACAGCACGTCATCGAACAGCAGCTCATCGCAGTTGCTTGGGGTCAGGCGCTGGTGAGCCAGGCCTGGGGAACACACCATAACCTTATGCAGCTTACCGGCTTCGGAATGCACGCCGTATTTCACTTTTTCCGTGGTCATTACAGTCATCCTCCAAAGTACACAAACAGGTTGTTACAGGGTCAGGAAACCGTCGTAGAGACCATAGGCAGCCACCAGGGCGCCGATCACGACTGCGGCAAAAATCACTTTCTCGATGTTGGTGAAAACAGGTTGGCCACTTTCACGCTTGGCCTTGGCGAACAGAATCGCGCCAGGTGCGTACAGCAGGGCCGAGAGCAGCAGGTACTTGAGGCCGCCGGCATAGATCAGCCAGATGGCGTAGATCAGCGCGATACCGCCGATGATCAGGTCTTTCTTGCGCTCTGCCAGGGCGTTCTCGTAAGTCTCGGCGCGTACCGCCAGCAGGAAGCCGTAGGCTGCAGACCAGAGGTAAGGCACCAGGATCATCGAGGTCGCCAGGTAGATCAGCGACAGATAAGTACTGGCCGAGAACAGGGTGATGATCAGGAACAGCTGCACCATCGCGTTGGTCAGCCACAGGGCGTTGACCGGCACATGGTTGGCGTTTTCCTTTTTCAGGAAGGCCGGCATGGTGTGGTCCTTGGCCGCCGAGAACATGATCTCTGCGCACAGCAGTACCCAGGACAGCAGGGCACCCAGCAGCGAGATGATCAAGCCGACGCTGATCAGTACCGCACCCCAGTGACCGACCACATGCTCAAGCACGGCCGCCATCGAAGGGTTTTGCAGTTTTGCCAGTTCAGGCTGAGTCATGATGCCCAGCGACAGCACGTTCACCAGTACCAGCAACAGCAGCACGGTGATAAAGCCGATCACGGTGGCCCTACCCACGTCCGAGCGTTTTTCGGCACGGGAAGAGAAGATGCTTGCGCCTTCGATACCGATGAACACCCATACGGTGACCAGCATCATGTTGCGCACCTGGTCCATCACGCTGCCCAGATCCGGGTTTTTCACGCCCCAGATGTCACTGGTGAAGATGTCCAGTTTGAACGCGAAGAGGGCAATCAGGATAAACAGCACCAGCGGCACGACCTTGGCAACGGTGGTTACCAGGTTGATGAACGCTGCTTCCTTGATCCCGCGCAATACCAGGAAATGCACGGCCCAGAGCAGGATCGAGGCGCCGATGATGGCCGCCGGGGTGTTGCCTTCGCCGAAGATCGGGAAGAAGTAACCCAGGGTGCTGAAGAGCAGTACGAAGTAGCCGACGTTACCCAGCCAGGCACTGATCCAGTACCCCCAGGCAGACGAGAAACCCATGTAATCGCCGAACCCGGCCTTGGCGTAGGCATACACGCCGCCGTCCAGGTCAGGTTTGCGATTGGCGAGGGTCTGGAACACAAAAGCGAGGGTCAACATACCGACGGCGGTAATTGCCCAACCGATCAGGATTGCACCGACATCAGCGCTGGCGGCCATGTTTTGTGGCAGCGAAAAAATACCGCCGCCAATCATTGAGCCGACTACCAGAGCAACCAACGCACCCAGTCGCAGTTTTCCAGGAGTATCAGACATTTGTAGTGACTCCAATCTAGGAGAAGTGAGGCTTCAAAGTTAAGTCCATTGATATTTAAGCCATTTGACATAGATCAGGGCATTACTACATTCCATTGTTGATAGAGCGGGGAAGGTCGCGATCACGCATTTTTATGACGCTTCCTGAAAGCCTTACTCCAGAGATGTTTTCAGGTATTAATACGTTCGTTACCCACGGTGTCGTGGGGATTGAAGCTAGCCAGTATTTCCAGATTTGCAAATGTCATCTTCAAGTTTCATGAACCCCTCCATGAAATTAAATCGTCACCTATATATGAACGGTTTTTTAGGTTTCAATAGGCGAAATGCTTATCAGGGAGCGCAGGCTTATTGCGTCGATCTATTAAACGTGTGGGGCGTGCATATATTTAGTCAGTGAACATCTGTAGCCTGATATTCATGAGTGTTAACTTGGCAGTTCGGCGAGGTGACGATGTCGCAACAGACGCAAAAGCTTAGGCTCAACGCCCTGATCGCGTTGGTTGTGGGTTCGATGATTGGCGGCGGTATTTTTTCGTTGCCACAAAATATCGCCGAGCATGCTGCCGGCGGTGCCGTGTTGATCGGTTGGGCGATCACGGCAGTGGGCATGCTGGCGCTGGCCTTTGTGTTCCAGACCCTGGCCAATCGCAAACCGGAACTCGACTCCGGGGTATATGCCTACGCCAAGGCAGGCTTTGGTGACTACATGGGCTTCTCGTCTGCCTGGGGTTACTGGATCAGCGCCTGGATGGGTAATGTCGGTTACTTCGTATTGCTGTTCAGCACCCTGGGCTATTTTTTTCCGGTGTTTGGCCAGGGCAACACGCCAATGGCCATTGGTTGCGCATCGTTGCTGCTGTGGGGCGTGCATTTCCTGGTGCTGCGCGGGATCAAGGAAGCGGCGTTTATCAACCAGTTGACCACCGTGGCCAAAATCGTCCCTATCGTGATGTTTATCGTGCTCACGGCGGTGGCCTTCAAGGCGGATATTTTCACCCGGGATTTCTGGGGCACACAAACGCCGAGCCTGGGCAGCGTGATGGACCAGGTGCGCAACATGATGCTGGTCACGGTCTTCGTGTTTATCGGCATTGAAGGGGCCAGCGTGTATTCCGGGCGCGCAGAAAAGCGCTCGGATGTGGGCAAGGCTACGGTTATCGGCTTTCTTGGCGTGCTGGCCTTGCTGGTGCTGGTGAACGTGCTGTCCCTGGGGATCATGAGCCAGCCTGAGCTGGCCAACCTGCAGAACCCGTCGATGGCCGGGGTGCTCAAGCATGTGGTGGGGGAGTGGGGCGCGATCCTGATCAGTATCGGCCTGGCGATTTCGCTGTTGGGGGCGCTGCTGTCGTGGGCGCTGCTGTGTGCCGAGATCCTCTATGCCACGGCCCGGGACAACACCATGCCGGCGTTCCTGAAAAAGGAAAACGCCAACCACGTACCGGTCAATGCCCTGTGGTTGACCAACTCGATGATCCAGATTTTTCTGGTGATTACCCTGGTGTCTGCGGGTACCTACACCAGCCTGATCTACCTGGCGTCGTCGATGATCCTGGTGCCGTACCTGTGGTCGGCGGCTTATGCGGTGTTGCTTTGCGTGCGGGGCGAGACCTACGAGCGGTCGGGCAGGCGGCGGGTCAAGGATCTGCTGGTGGGCGCTGTGGCACTGATCTATGCGATGTGGCTGCTGTATGCGGCGGGGCCTAAGTACTTGCTGCTCTCGGCGTTGCTGTATGCCCCGGGGGTTTTCTTCTTTGCCAAGGCCAAGCGCGAGCAGGGTCAAGTGCTGTTCAAGCCGTGGGAGAAGGTGATTTTCGCGATGGTGGTGATCACGGCAGTGGCGGCGGCATATGCGCTGTATAGCGGAGCGTTGGCGTTGTAAGCGGCGACTGTGTGGGAGGGGGCTTGCTCGCTAGGGTATTGCCGCAGTTTGCCTGACACACCGGGTTGTCAGCATCGCAGGCAAGCCAGCTCCCACAGGTTTGGCGGTGTTCACAACATCCGGGGCTTGCCGCTCACCTCTGTGGGAGCGGGCTTGCTCGCGATGGCATCGCCGCAGTTTGCCTGGCACACCGGGTTGTCAGCATCGCAGGCAAGCCAGCTGCCACAGGTTTGGCGGTGTTCACAACATCCGGGGCTTGCCGCACATCTCTGTGGGAGCGGGCTTGCTCGCGATGGCATCGCCGCAGTTTGCCTGACACACCGGGCTGTCAGCATCGCCGGCAAGCCAGCAGCTCCCACAGGTTTGGCGGTGTTCACAACATCCGGGGCTTGCCGCACATTTCTGTGGGAGCGGGCTTGCTCGCGATGGCATCGCCGCAGTTTGCCTGACACACCGGGCTGTCAGCATCGCAGGCAAGCCAGCTCCCACAGGTTTGGCGGTGTTCACAACATCTGGGGGCTGCCGCTCACCTCTGTGGGAGCGGGCTTGCTCGCGATGGCATCGCCGCAGTTTGCCTGGCACACCGGGTTGTCACCATCGCAGGCAAGCCAGCTCCCACCCAAAGCCTTATGAATGCTCCGTTGCACCAACTGGCAAGCGCTCTGGCCGCGACCAGATCCACAGGTTGCCCATGCTCATGCCGGCAATCGCCAGGAACACCGGCCAGTTGTGATCCAGCACATATAGCATCAACCCGGCACACAGCAGCATGCTCACGGTGGCGCTGATCTTGGCGTTGCGCTTGATGATCTTGCCGTTGCGCCAGTTGCTCAGGATCGGCCCGAACAGGCGGTGGTTCTCCAACCAGGCACTCAGGCGCGGGGAGCTTTTGGTCGCAGCCCAGGCGGCGAGCAGAATGAATTCGGTAGTGGGCAGGCCGGGAATCACGATGGCGATCAAGCCAATGCCCAGGCTCACATAAGCCAGCAAGCCGAACAGGATTCGGGCGATTTTCGACGAAGATCGGGTTTGGCGGGTCATAAGCTCAGGACGCATAAAAGGACACCCGACCAGCGTGCGCTGGCCGGGCCTGTCAGCTTAAGCCAGTTCTGGCTGAGCAGCGTAGGCGTGTTCCAGTAATACGGTAAAACGCTCAAAGGCCGCTACTGCACCTTTGTCGAGGTCGGCTTCTTCTTCGGCAGTCAGTTCCAGGCCGTCGAGGGTGCGGATAAAGCTTTTCCAGCCTTCGGCACGGCCACCAGCAGGCTCGCCCAGGTGACGGGCACCGAAGGTGTCGCTCAGGCCCAGGCCCACCGCACGCTTGATCAGGAACGCAGCACCCAGCTTGGAACCCTCGGATACGAAGATCCAGCCCAGGGCTTCGGCCTTGCTTGGCGCGTTGACTGCACCGGCAACCGGGGCAGGCACTTCGGTGTTGAGGTCAGCCAGGTCGGCCTTGGCTTGCTCGGCGCGGCAGCGCTCTGGCAGGTCAGGGACGATTTCTTTCAGGGCCGGGTCGGTGTACAGCGCCTTGAGTTCCGACTGGAACAGGTACTGGGCCACGACAAAACGGGCGAAGCTGGCCACGTCATCAAATGGCTTGTGTGCCTTGACCAAAGCGTCGAGCTTTTGATGCGGCTCGTTGGTGATCTGGTTCAGACGTTGGGAACGCAAGGCCGGACGTGATGCGGAATCAGCAGTGGTCATGAAAATATCCTTGAGAATGAGATGCGCTTTGTAACTAGACGATCAGGAAGACGCATCACAGTAAAAAATCCTCACTGCGCAGGGCAAAAGCCTGCGCAATGAGACGGGTCGATCAGATATCCCATACCAGGTTGATCGAGAAGTTGCGGCCCGGAGCCGTCAAGCGCTCCATATTGGCCGGGTTCAGCACGCCGGCTTCACCCACGCTGTCGTAGCCGCGCACGTCATCCCAGTTCCAGTATTTCTTGTCGGTCAGGTTGTACAGGCCGGCGTTGACGGTGACGTCCTTGGTGACTTTATAGAAGCCGGTCAGGTCGACGACGCCATAGCCCGGCGACTTGAACTGCTTGCTGGTGCCATCGGGGGCGAAGTAGCTGGTGTCGTCAACCTGATCCTTGCTCTTGACCAGGGTCCAGCTCACCAGTGCGCCGTAGTTCTGCTGCTCGTAGCCCAGGCCCATGACGGCGGTCAGCGGGTTGACGCTGTTGATCGGCTGGCCGGTGTCTTCGTTGCGGCCGTGGGCATAAGCCACCGAACCACGGGTGTAGAGGCCCTGCGGCGCGCCGAAAGCGTCCAGGTTCAGGCGGCCCTTGACCTCGGCACCCTTGATGGTGGCGTGCTTGATGTTGTTGGCCTGGAACTTGAGATCGTCGTAGCCGGGGGTGATGGCGTCTTCGTTGATGAAGTCGCGGTATTTGTTATAGAACACCGCCACGTCGAAGGAGCCAGCGTCAAAGTTGCCGCGCAGGCCGGTCTCGTAGCTTTTGCTTTTTTCCGGTTCCAGGTCCGGGTTCGGCTCTACCGAGTAGCCCGCCTGCAGGTTGTCAAAGCGGCCATACAGCGCCTTGGCGGTCGGGGTGCGGAAACCCTCGGCGTACTGGCCGTACCAGGTGTAGTTGTCGTTGAACGCGTAAGTGATGCCCAGTTTTGGCGACAGGCGATGCCAGGTTTTGTCGTCATCGCTGACGGTGCCTTTCTGGTCACTGTTGACGGTGTTGAGGAATTCCTGGGTGATATGCGGCGTCAGCTTGGTGTAGTCGTAGCGCAGGCCCGGCATAAAGGTCCAGTTGTTCCAGCTGATCTGGTCCTGGGCGAACAGGCTGTAGGTGTTGATGGTCGGGTCCGGGAAGTCGCTGGACTTGACCAGATAATCTTTCGGGCTGTCGGCGCCCACGGCGGTGCAACCACTGCCCACTGCCAGGCAGGTGCCCGAGCCGCTGCGCGAACCGGTGACTTTCTGGTGCTTGATAGTGGCACCGTAGGTCAGCAGGTGATCGGTGTCAGCAATATGGAAAGCCTTGTCTGCCTGGGCATCCAGGACCCACGTTTTTTCTTCGTAGGTGGTGTTGCGCGAACGCATCACATGACGGCTGAAGGGGAAGTAGTCTTCCAGGGTGTTCTGGTCAGTCTTGGCGATCTGGTAGTTCAGGCTCCACTTGAAGTGGTCAGCCACGGCGGTGTCCAGCGCCATGCTGTTTTCCAGGCCGAAACGCTCGCGGCTGATGGTGTCCTTGCCGTTGCGCGACAGGTACATGCCCAGCGGCTGGCCGTTGTTGAACGGGCCGCCGACCGCGCTTTTTTCATTGATGTCGAGGCGGTCCTTGTACTTCTCATAAGTGAAGCCAAGACGGTCGTCATCGTTGTAGTTCCAGCCCAGCTTGGCCAGTACGTTGGTGGTTTTCGTGTCTTCCGGGTTGGCCGCGGTACGGGACAGGCCGGTGCCGCCGTGATCGCCGTAGGACTCGGTTTCATGGCCATCGCGCTGGCTCAGGTGCAGCAGGCCGTCGAAGTCGCCGGAGCGGCCGGCCACGGTGCCGGATTTCAGCCAGCTGCGATCGGCCGAGCTGTAGCCGGCCTTGAGGCGGGCGCCGACGTCCTGGCCCGGCTTGATGATGTCATTGGGGTCGAGGGTGAAGTAGCTGACGGCGCCGCCGATGGCATTGCTGCCGTACAGCACGGACGCCGGGCCACGCAGGATTTCGACGCGCTTGATGATTTCCGGGTCGACGTAGTTGCGCTGGGTCTTGGCGTACGGGCCGTTGAAGAACGAGTTGGGGATCTCGACGCCGTCGACCTGGGTCAGGATCCGGTCGCCGTCGATGCCGCGGATGTTGTAGTTGCTGATGCCGCCACGCTGGCCGGCGCCGCCTACCGAGACACCCGGCTCATAGCGCACCAGGTCCTTGATGGTGTTGACGTTATCGCGGTCCATATCCTGGCGGTCATGGACGGTGATGGTGCTGGGCACCGAGTTCACGTCCTGCTCCTGGCGGGTGGCGCTGATGGTCACTTGTTGCAGGGCCAGGGTGCCGGTGAAGCTGCTGCGCTTTTCCAGCACGATATTGTTGCTGGCCAGTTTGCGGTAGCCCAGGTTGGTGCCGATCAACAGGCGGTCCAGGGCTTTTTCCGGGGTAAGCGAGCCGCGTACACCGGGCGAGGACACATTCTGCGCCAGCTCTGCCGGCAGGCCGACCTGCCAGCCGGTGACAGCGCTGAAGTCATTCAGGGCAGAGGCCAGTGGCTGCTGGGAGATCGCAAACTTGTAATTGCCCACGGAGCGCGTCGCTGGCTGCTCATCGGTCGCCGCCAGGACTGGAGCCGCCTGTACACCGGCCAGAAGCATGGCGGCGGTCAACAACGACAACGTGCACTGCTGCAAACCGCCCTTGCGGGCGTTGGATGAGGTCCGGCTGTTGAAACGAGTGGGCATTGATAGCGCTCCGTGGTGAACGAATCTTTTATAGTTGCGATGCTGACTCAAAATGCGAATCAGTTGCATTGACTACAACGAGACGTATGACCTTAGGCTATCGAGTAAAAAAACCTACTTTTAATTAAGAATTACCAAAGCCGGGAATTCTGAAAGGCTACTTGAGGTGATGTGGGCCAGTGAACGGACGATATCCAGCGGCTGATCCAGCCGGTAGTTGCCGGTGACTGCCACGTTGGCGAGCTTGTCGTTGTTGTTGACGATCCAGCCGGGGTAGTAGCGGCGCACTTCGTCCAGCACCTTGCCCATCGGGCAGTTTTCAAACACCAGCCGCCCCTGTACCCAGGCCAGGTCAGTCTGGGGGTTGAGCCGGGCGGTCTTGCTGAAGCCGTTGGGGCCGATGCGTACGCTGTTACCGGCCGAGAGGCGCATTTGCGCACCGGCGCTGTTGACCCGTAAATCGACATCGCCGCGTTGCACCCGCACCTGTGCCTCGCCGTTGAGGTAGCTCACGGCAAAGGCGGTGTCGCGCACGCTGACGCGCACGGGGCCGGCATCGAGCACCAGCGGGAACTCCAGATCGGCGGGGATCTCGAAGTACGCTTCGCCCTGATACAGGCGCGCGCTGCTCTGGGCATTGACCACCTTGCTGGAAAACGCCGAGTTGGTGTTAAGCAACACTTTGGAGCCGTCTTCAAGTTGCAGGCGCTGGCGCTCGCCCACCACGGTCAGGTGATCGGCTTGCAGGCGTAACGGGACATTGCTGTAGCTGCCGACGCTGATAATCACCACTGCGGCGGTGGCCAGGTGCTTCCAGTGCCGCCCGATGCGCCGTAGCAGGCTGGGCGTGCGGCGGGTTTGCAGGCTTTGCGCGGCGGCCAGCAGCGGTTCGCCATTCCAGATCGCGTTGGCCTTGGCAAAGGCCTGGGCATGGGCAGGGTCGGCATTGAGCCAGGTTTCGAAGGCGCACTTTTGTTCGTCGCTCGCACACTCAAGGGTAATCAGCCAGTCCAGAGCCTGATCCATGGCGCTGTCCTGCAGCACGTCGTGCGCCAGTTCTGGCACGGCAGATTTGTGAGTGTCCGTCACGGATGTTCCTTGGCAGTTTCAGAGCGTTCTAACAGGCATCGCCGGTCAAGGTTAAGGGCGATTGAGTCTGTCGGCTACCCCGATGCAGATTGCCATGATCAGTTTGAGTTCCTTTTGAACCGTGCTCAAGGAAACGTCAAGCTCTTCGGCAATCTCTTGATAACTGCAGCCGTGCAGGCGGCTGAGGATGAAAATCCGTTGTTGACGGGCGCTTAACTGGCTCAGGCTCACACTCAGGCGCTCCAGCAATTGCGCGGCTTGATGGGCTTCTTCGGGAGTGCTGAGGGGGGAAGCAACGCCTTCGATAACCTCGGTGGGCACATCTTCGACCACGGTGCGCGACTGGATGCGCCGGGCGCGCAGGTGATCCAGCGCCAGATTGCGTGCGGTCTGGAACACAAAGGGCTCAAGGTGCTCGACGGTGCGTTCGCTCAAGGCCCGGGTTACGCGCAGGTAAGTCTCCTGCAGCAGGTCTTCGGCGGTGCTGTGGTTGTTGACCATCCGCTCCAGCGTGCGCAGCAGGGATACCCGTTGGGTAAGGAAGACTTGATTGAAGTGGGACTGGCTCACAGTGCTACCCGACCGATTTTGAGCGAATGATAATGCTTATCATCTGTGCTATTGGTCAAGTACTGTTTTGCAAAGGTGTGATTATCTTGTAGCAGCTGCCGAAGGCTGCGTTCGGTTGCGAAGCGACCGTAAATCCTGAATGCACGGTATGTCTGAGCCACCGTACAACATGATTCTACGACTGCTTCGCAGCCGGACGCAGCCTTCGGCAGCTGCTACACAATAGATGCCTGACTTACGCACGGCCCTTGAGGTACGCGCTGTAGTCCGGGATGCGGTGTTCGTGGGGCTGGCTCATCAGCGGGCTGCTGAGCAGGTAGTCGGCGCTGCATTCATTGCACGCCACGGGGATGTTCCACACTGCCGCAACCCGCAGCAGTGCCTTGATGTCCGGGTCGTGGGGCTGTGGCTCAAACGGATCCCAGAAGAACACCAGCATGTCGACCCGCTGCTCGGCGATCCGCGCGCCCACTTGCTGATCACCGCCCAGGGGGCCGCTGATCATGCTTTCGATCGGCAACCCCAGGCGCTGGCTCAGCAGCAGCCCGGTGGTGCCGGTGGCGCACAGGTCATGCTGGCTGAGCTGCGCTTTGTGGCGCTCGGCCCAGTCCAGCAAAAAGCCCTTGCAGTGATCATGGGCCACCAGGGCGATGCGCTTGCGCGCCGCCAGGGTGGCCGTGGTGAAGCTGATACCGATCATCGCGTCACTCCGCGTTGTGCAGCGCCAGGCAGTTGTCGAGCATGCGGTTGGAGAAGCCCCACTCGTTGTCGTACCAGGCCAGCACTTTGAGCAGCTTGCCGCTGACTTTGGTGTGATTGGCGTCGAAGATCGACGACAGCGGGTTGTGGTTGAAGTCGCTCGACACCAGCGGCAGGGTGTTGTAACCCAGTACCTTGGAATGCTGGCTGGCTTCCTTGAACAGCGCGTTGACTTCAGCTGCGGTGGTTTCGCGCTTGAGTTCAATGGTCAGGTCGACCAGCGACACGTTGATCACCGGTACCCGCACGGCCATGCCGGTGAGCTTGCCGGCCAGTTCGGGCAATACCAGGCCCACGGCTTCGGCGGCGCCGGTTTTGCTCGGGATCATGTTCTGGGTGGCCGAACGTGCGCGGTACGGGTCCGAGTGGTAGACGTCGGTCAGGTTCTGGTCATTGGTGTAGGCGTGGATGGTGGTCATCAGGCCGTTTTCAATGCCGAACTCGCGGTGCAGGATCTGCGCCACCGGTGCCAGGCAGTTGGTGGTGCAGGAAGCATTGGAAATAATGTGATGGGATTGGCGCAGAATGTCGTGGTTGACACCGTAGACCACCGTCGCATCGGCATTTTTGCCGGGAGCGGAGATAATCACCTTGCGCGCGCCAGCAGTAATATGTGCTTGAGCCTTGCTGCGTTCAGTGAACAAACCTGTGCATTCAAACACCACATCGATGTTCAGTGCCGCCCACGGCAGTTCGGCCGGATTGCGAATGGCGGTCACGCTGATGCGGTCGCCATTGACGGTCAGGCTTTCCTGATCGTGTTCGACATTGGCGTCGAACGTGCCGTGAACCGTGTCGTACTTGAGCAGATGGGCATTGATCGTACTGTCACCCAGATCGTTGATGGCGACGATCTGCAGGTCCTGACGGTAGCCTTGGGTATACAGTGCGCGCAGGACGTTACGGCCGATACGGCCAAAACCATTGATTGCGATTCGTAGAGTCATGGAAAGCGCCTGCCATCGATTTGTTGTTGGAATTACAAGATTATTCGCATAAAAATAGAAAACAAGCCATTTAAGTGGCAATATTTTGTTTTATCTACAACGAGTGACCTGAATCAACGGGTCCGAATGATTGAAGTCGCTCCCCGGAGCCCTTCGGTCAGCATAGGACACGCACAGGTCGCCACATCCGTTAGCCTGGAGTTCAACACATGCATCCCCGCGTTCTTGAAGTCACCGAGCGTCTTATTGCCCGCAGTCGTGCCACCCGCGAGGCGTATCTGGCGCTTATTCGTGGCGCTGCCGGCGACGGCCCGCAACGCGGCAAGCTGCAATGCGCGAACTTCGCCCACGGCGTGGCAGGGTGTGGCACTGAAGATAAAAACAGCCTGCGGATGATGAACGCGGCCAACGTGGCAATTGTTTCGTCATATAACGACATGCTTTCGGCACATCAGCCGTACGAGCACTTCCCTGAGCAAATCAAAAAAGCCCTGCGTGAAATTGGCTCCGTGGGCCAGTTTGCAGGTGGCACGCCAGCCATGTGTGACGGCGTGACCCAGGGCGAGCCGGGCATGGAACTGAGCCTGCTGAGCCGCGAAGTGATTGCCTTGTCCACGGCCGTGGCGCTTTCCCACAACATGTTCGATGCAGCGCTGATGCTGGGTATTTGCGACAAGATCGTGCCGGGCCTGTTGATGGGCGCACTGCGTTTTGGTCACTTGCCGACCATCTTTGTGCCGGGCGGGCCGATGCCGTCGGGTATTTCCAACAAGGAAAAAGCCGACGTGCGTCAGCGCTACGCCGAAGGCAAGGCCAGCCGCGAAGAGCTGCTGGAGTCGGAGATGAAGTCCTACCACAGCCCCGGCACCTGTACGTTCTATGGCACCGCCAACACCAACCAGTTGCTGATGGAAGTCATGGGCCTGCACTTGCCGGGCGCCTCTTTCGTCAATCCGTACACGCCATTGCGTGATGCACTGACGCGTGAAGCCGCCCATCAGGTTACCCGTCTGACCAAGCAAAATGGCGATTTCATGCCGCTGGGCGAGATCGTGGACGAGCGTTCGCTGGTCAACTCCATCGTGGCCCTACACGCCACTGGCGGCTCGACCAACCACACCCTGCACATGCCGGCGATTGCCATGTCGGCGGGTATCCAGCTGACCTGGCAGGACATGGCTGACCTGTCCGAAGTGGTGCCGACCCTGTCCCACGTGTACCCGAACGGCAAGGCCGATATCAACCACTTCCAGGCCGCCGGCGGCATGGCGTTCCTGATTCGCGAACTGCTGGAAGCCGGGCTGCTTCACGAAAACGTCAACACGGTGGCGGGCTATGGCCTGAGCCGTTACACCCGCGAACCGTTCCTGGTGGATGGCGAACTGGTCTGGCGCGAAGGCCCGATTGAAAGCCTCGACGAGTCGATCCTGCGTCCGGTAGCGCGTGCATTTTCTGCCGAGGGTGGCCTGCGGGTGATGGAAGGCAACCTGGGCCGTGGCGTGATGAAGGTTTCGGCGGTCGCGCCGGAGCATCAGATCGTCGAAGCCCCGGCGCGGGTGTTCCAGGACCAGCAGCAACTGGCCGATGCGTTCAAGGCCGGCGAGCTGGAGCACGACTTTGTGGCCGTGATGCGTTTTCAGGGGCCACGTTCCAACGGCATGCCTGAGCTGCACAAGATGACGCCGTTTCTGGGTGTATTGCAGGACCGCGGCTTCAAAGTGGCACTGATTACCGACGGGCGGATGTCAGGCGCGTCGGGCAAGATCCCGGCAGCCATTCATGTCAGCCCCGAGGCTTCGATTGGCGGCGCGCTGGCGCGGGTTCAGGACGGCGACATGATTCGCGTGGACGGGGTAAAAGGTACGTTGCAACTGCTGGTGGATGAGGCAGAATTTGCCGCACGCACCCCGGCTGTCGGCACGCTGGATAATGCCGTCGGCACCGGGCGTGAGTTGTTTGCGTTTATGCGTCAGGCCTTCAGTTCGGCCGAGCAGGGCGCGAGCACCTTTACCTCGTCCCTGGAAAACCTTAAATGAAGCTCGCTCTGGTCGGTGATATTGGCGGTACCAACGCACGTTTTGCGCTGTGGGAAAACGACCAGTTGCATTCGGTCAGCGTGTTGCCCACGGCAGACTTCGCCTGCCCGGAAGATGCCATCAAGCTGTACCTGGACACGCTGCAACTGGCCCCGGGCTCTGTAGGCTCGGTGTGCCTGTCGGTGGCCGGCCCGGTGAGTGGCGATGAATTCCGCTTTACCAACAACCATTGGCGCTTGAGCCGCTCGGGCTTTTGTCAGGCGTTGCACATCGACAATCTGCTGCTGATCAACGACTTCAGCGCGATGGCCCTGGGCATGACCCGCCTGCAACCCGAAGACGTGCGCCAGGTTTGCCCGGGCATTGTCGACCCGACGCGTCCGGCGGTCGTGATCGGGCCGGGCACCGGGCTGGGGGTGGGCACCTTGCTCAACCTCGGCGAGGGCCAGTTCATGGCCTTGCCGGGGGAGGGCGGGCACGTTGACCTGCCCATGAGCAACCCGCGTGAAGTGCAGTTGTGGCAGCACATCTACAATGAAATCGGTCATGTCAGTGCCGAGAGCATTTTGAGCGGCAGTGGCTTGCCGCGGGTCTATCGGGCGATTTGTGCAGTGGATGGCCATACGCCGGTACTGGACAGTGACCGTGCCATTACCGCTGCTGCTTTGGCGGGTGATCCTGTAGCGCTGCAGGTTCTGGAGCATTTCAGTTGCTGGCTGGGGCGTGTGGCGGGCAACAATGTGCTGACCATTGGCGGGCGTGGCGGGGTGTATATCGTCGGTGGTGTGATTCCGCGCTTTGCCGATATCTTCCTGGCCAGTGGTTTTGCCCGCAGTTTTGCCGACAAGGGCTGCATGAGTGACTACCTCAAGGGTATTCCGGTGTGGCTGGTGACGGCACCGTACCCGGGCCTGATCGGCGCGGGAGTGGCGTTGCAGCAGGCGTTTGGCTGATAGCAGCGATTTGACTGTGGGAGCGGGCTTGCCCGCGATCAAGACGCTGCGGTCTGTCAGGTAAACCTCTGCGGTTCCATCGCGAGCAAGCCCGCTCCCACAGAGTTGGGATTGCCGTATAAAAACAATAAGGAACACCACTGTGAGCACACCCGGCAAATCCATTTTGCTGGTCGATGATGACCAGGAAATTCGAGAACTTCTTGATATCTATCTCACCCGCGCCGGTTTTCAGGTGCGCACTGTGGGCGATGGTGGCGGTTTTCGCGAAGCACTGGACAGCGCGGCGAGCGATCTGCTGATCCTCGATGTCATGTTGCCTGATGAAGACGGTTTCAGCCTGTGCCGCTGGGTGCGCCAGCATCCGCGCTTTGCCCAGGTCCCGATCATCATGCTGACCGCCAGTTCCGACGAAGCCGACCGCATCATCGGCCTGGAACTGGGCGCCGACGATTACCTGGGCAAGCCCTTCAGCCCCCGTGAATTGCTGGCGCGGATCAAGGCGTTATTGCGCAGGGCGCACTTTGCCGCTCCGGCCTCGGGCAACGAAGTGCTGGCATTTGAGGAGTGGCGGCTCAATACCGTCACCCACCGGCTGTTCCACACCGATGGCGAAGAGGTGATCCTGTCGGGGGCCGATTTCGCCCTGCTCAAGCTGTTCCTGGACAACCCCCAGCAGATTCTCGACCGCGATACCATCGGCAATGCCACCCGTGGGCGTGAGCTGATGCCCCTCGATCGCATCGTCGACATGGCGGTCAGCCGCTTGCGCCAGCGTCTGCGCGACACCGACAAGCCTCCTCGGCTGATCCGCACCATCCGCGGCAGCGGTTATCAGCTGGCGGCCCAGGTCTCGACCGCCAATGAGCTTTAAACCTCTGCGCCAATGGCATATGCCACGCTCACTGCTGGGGCGCATGTTGTTGCTCACCTTGCTGGCCATTTTGCTGGCGCAAACCCTGTCGAGTGCCATCTGGCTGTCGCAGTTGCGCACCACCCAGCTCGAAGGCCTGGTCAACAGTGCGCGCAGCATGGCGCACTCGATGAACGCCACCGTGACCTACCTGCGTTCCTTGCCGCTGGCCTATCGCCCGCTGGTGCTGGACCAGCTGCGCAGCATGGGCGGTACGCGGTTTGTTGTCAGCCTCAATGACAAGCCGCTGGATATGCAGGTGTTGCCGATCACCCAGCGCAAGCAGGCGGTGCTGGATGCGGTGGATCAGGTGTTGCGCGAGGCCGTGGGGCCCAATGTCGATATGTCGGTAAGATTTGTCAGCCCCCAGGACCTGCGGATTTTCAATGCTGGCCTCAAGCTCGACGAGCTGCCCCGTTCCTGGGCGCACTTTGCCTTGACCCTGGAGCCGGTCAACCCGCCGGTACTGGTGACGCAAATCCAGATGGTGCCCGGAGAGTGGTTGTATATCGCCTCCCTGCTGCCCCAGCCCTATACCAGCCTTGAAGAAGAAGGGCTGCCCGCGCTGCAGGTGTGGTTTATTGTGCTCAGCAGTGTTTTTTTACTGCTGTTCATCGGCCTGCTGGTGCACTGGCAAAGCCGCCCGCTCAAACGTCTGGCCCGGGCTGCCCGGGATATGTCGCTGGGTGAGGACGAGGTCAAGCCGGTCGAGGTGGGCGGGGGCAGCGAAGTGGTTGAAGTGGGGCGTGCCCTTAACACCATGCGTGCCCGCATCAGCCGTTACCTGACGGAGCGCAGCCAGTTGTTCAGCGCCATTTCCCATGACCTGCGCACGCCCATCACCCGCCTGCGGCTGCGCGTCGAGTTGCTGGAAGACGAGCAACTGCAACACAAGTTCGGCCGTGATCTGGACGAGCTGGAAATGCTGGTCAAGGGGGCGCTGCAATGCGTAAAAGACACCGATATTCACGAAAATATCGAGCCCGTGGACTTGAATCACCTGCTCGATTGTTTGATCGAACCCTATTTGCGACCCCAGGGTAATGGTCGCGTGACGCTACAGGGGCGAGCCTTGCGCCCTTATCCCGGCAAACCCCTGGCGCTGCGGCGCTGCATGGGCAACCTGATCGACAACGCGCTCAAGTACGGCAAAAACGCCCACTTGCGGATCGATGACAATGAACAGGCGTTTGTGCTCACCGTTGACGATGAGGGGCCGGGGGTGCCCGAGCAACGTCTGGAGCAGGTCTTTGAACCGCACTTTCGCCTGGCCGGACAACAACAGGGTTACGGCCTGGGGCTGGGGATTGCCCGCAGCATTGCCCATAGCCACGGCGGCGAAGTCAGTTTGCAAAACCTGCGCGCCGGCGGGTTGCGGGTTACTTTGCACTTGCCGCGAAATGGCGATTGATCGACAGGCTCGCCTGCTCGGGGCTGATGGGCAGCAGGGGCTCCCGATTGCTACTTGAGCACTTCTCAATCGCCGGTTTGGCCGGGCGGGGCGTATTCATGGCGGCATTGATACGGTTTTCGCGCACGCGCCTGCTGGTCTGGCTGAAGTGCTTTTGCAGCTTTTCCATCGCCACGTCATAGGGGTCGTTGCACAGGCTCAGTTGTCGCTCGCGCTCTTGCAGCGCCAACTGTTTGACCTGCTCCTCGCCATAGCGGTCCACACGAAAGCTTTTGCTCAGGTTATAGCCGTGAATCCGGGTGGTCGCGCGCCAGTAGTCAATATGGTTGGACTGCACCCGGTACACCCCCGGGTGGCCGCTGGTGTTGTGGGGCATCAGGCGCTGGCGGCTTTCGTAGGTGAACACCTGGGGCATTTTCAGCACCAGTTCGTTACGCAGGGTTTCGGCCGCTTCCAGGGCTGCGGCCTCGCCGCCGTAATCGGCGAAGTTGAACAGGTGAATATGCACTTTGCCTGAGCGCTGGATATCGAGTTTCCAGGCGTAGGGGCAACCGTCGTGGTGTTTGAGCAGGCAAATAAAGCAGTGGTTGCGGGGCGCAGCCTGATGTTTTGGCATGAGTCACATCTCCTGATGGGGACCTGCATCCGTTCTTGAATTGTGGCGACGTGTTGCAGACTCGCTGAAGTTATTTTCAGGTTCAACGTGGGGAAACGACTTCGGGATGCGTCCTACATGCAACGCAGAAATTGCTTTGCCAGGTTGTAGGCACCGCTTCAGGGGTTTTGAGAATGCACATCTGGACTCAGTCGAAGTATTTTTTGGAACCAGGGGCTCGCCGAGCTGCTATGTCACCAGCTTGTGACATTTGCCCGTCTGTTCGTTACGCGCGGGTCGCCCCTGATGGATAAACTCTTTGGCAGCGCAAGCAAAAGACTTGCACAGCTATAACAACAAGAAAGGTCTCGACATGAATTCATTCAATCGCCTCGCCGTTGTCATTTCGCTTGCCACACTGTTCCCCCTGGGTGCTTATGCTGCCGCCCCTGCCGACTCCAAAGGCACGGTTGAAGTGGTGCATTGGTGGACATCCGGTGGTGAAGCCAAAGCGGTTGATGTACTGAAAAAACTGATCGAAAAAGACGGTTACACCTGGCAGGACAGCGCTGTAGCCGGCGGTGGCGGTGCCGCGGCCATGACCGTGCTCAAGACCCGCGCCGTATCGGGCAACCCGCCGTCAGCGGCACAGATCAAGGGCCCTGACTTGCAAGAGTGGGGCGCACTGGGGTTGTTGACCAACCTCGATGAGGTGTCCAAGGCCAATAACTGGGACGCGATGCTGTCCAAGACCGTCTCCGACACCATGAAATACAACGGCCACTATGTGGCGGTGCCGGTGAACATCCACCGGGTGAACTGGTTGTGGATCAACCCCGAAGTCTTCAAGAAAGCCGGCATTGCCAAGGCCCCCACCACCCTCGAAGAACTCTATGCGGCGGGCGACAAGCTCAAGGCTGCCGGCTTTATCCCCCTGGCCCACGGTGGCCAGCCCTGGCAGGACAGCACGGTCTTTGAAGACCTGGTGCTGAGTGTCATGGGCCCTGAAGGCTACAAAAAAGCGTTCGTCGACCTTGATGAAAAAACCCTCACTGGCCCGCAAATGGCTGAAGTGTTCAGTCACCTGAAAAAACTCCAGGGCTACATGGACCCGGACGGCACTGGCCAGGACTGGAACCTGGAAGCCGCCAAGGTGATCAACGGCAAGGCCGGCATGCAGATCATGGGCGACTGGGCGAAAAGCGAATGGGCGGCGGCGGGTAAAAAGGCCGGTACTGATTTCGAGTGCGTGCCGTTCCCGGGCACCCAAGGCAGCTTCACCTACAACATCGACTCGCTGGCAATGTTCAAGCTCTCGGCGAAAAACAACACGCCGGGCAATATCGCCGCGCAAAACGACGTGGCCAAGGTCGCGCTGGAGCCTGAATTCCAGTACGTGTTCAACCAGAACAAGGGCTCGATCCCGGTACGCAGTGACCTGGACATGAGCAAGTTCGACAGCTGTGCCCAGGCCTCCGCCAAAGACTTCGCCGAAGCCGGCAAAACCCACGGCCAGCTGCCGAGCATGGCGCACAACATGGCCACCTCGCTGGCAGTGCAGGGCGCGATTTTCGACACGGTGAGCAACTTTATGAGCGACAAGAATGCCGACCCGGCCACGGCCGGGAAAAAGCTCTACTCGGCCATCAAGTCGGCACAGTAATTCGTTGAGTTGACCCGCCACGCCTTGCGCGTGGCTCCCCCCTTGTCCCTGGTTGTGCGGCATCTGCGTTGGCAGGTGCCGGCATACCCTGCCGGGAGTATTTCGATGAGTTCCGTGGCTGTGTTCAGCAAGGCCTCGCCCTTTGATGCGCTGCAGCGCTGGTTGCCCAAGCTGGTTTTGGCGCCGAGCATGCTGATCGTATTGGTCGGCTTTTATGGCTACATTTTTTGGACGTTCCTGCTCTCGTTCACCAACTCCAGCTTTATGCCCAGCTACCAGTGGGTGGGCCTGCAGCAATATGCACGATTGATGGCTAACGACCGCTGGTGGGTCGCTAGCAAGAACCTGGCGGTGTTTGGCGGCATGTTTATCGTCATCAGCCTGGTGATCGGCGTATTCCTGGCGATACTGCTCGACCAGCGGATCCGCAAGGAAGGCTTTATCCGCACCATTTACCTGTACCCGATGGCGCTGTCGATGATCGTCACCGGTACGGCCTGGAAATGGCTGCTCAACCCCGGCCTGGGCCTGGACAAGATGCTCCGTGACTGGGGCTGGGAAGGTTTTCGCTTTGACTGGCTGCTGGACCAGGACCGGGTGGTGTACTGCCTGGTGATCGCGGCGGTATGGCAGGCCTCGGGGTTTGTGATGGCGATGTTCCTGGCCGGGTTGCGCGGGGTCGATCAGTCGATCATTCGTGCCGCCCAGGTCGACGGTGCAAGCTTGCCGACCATCTACCTGCGCATTGTATTGCCGAGCCTGCGCCCGGTGTTTTTCAGCGCCTTCATGATCCTCGCGCACATTGCCATCAAGAGCTTCGACCTGGTGTCGGCGATGACCGCCGGTGGCCCGGGTTACTCCTCGGACTTGCCCGCGATGTTCATGTATTCGTTCACATTCAGCCGTGGGCAAATGGGTGTGGGTTCTGCCAGTGCGATCATGATGCTGGGGGCGATCCTGGCCATTCTCGTGCCGTATCTGTACTCCGAGCTGAGGAACAAGCGCCATGATTAATGCACAGCGTTTTACCTTCAGCCGTGTGGCGATCTACGCCACCCTGATCCTGGCGGCGGCGGTGTACCTGGTGCCGCTGGTGGTGATGCTGCTTACCAGTTTCAAAAGCCCCGAAGACATCCGTACCGGCAACCTGTTGAGCTGGCCGCAGGTGATCGACGGCATCGGCTGGATCAAGGCCTGGGACACGGTGGGCGGGTATTTCTGGAACTCGGTGAAAATCACCGTACCGGCCGTGCTGATCTCGACCTTTATCGGCGCCATGAACGGGTATGTCTTGTCGATGTGGCGTTTTCGCGGCTCGCAGCTGTTTTTCGGCCTGCTGCTATTCGGTTGCTTCCTGCCGTTCCAAACCGTGCTGCTGCCGGCCTCGTTCACCATCGGCAAACTGGGCCTGGCCAATACCACCACCGGCCTGGTGCTGGTGCATGTGGTGTACGGCCTGGCCTTTACCACGCTGTTTTTCCGCAACTACTACGTCAGCATCCCGGATGCCTTGGTCAAGGCTGCGCGGTTGGACGGTGCGGGCTTTTTCACGATCTTCGGGCGCATCCTGCTGCCCATGTCGGTGCCCATCGTCATGGTCTGCCTGATCTGGCAGTTCACTCAAATCTGGAACGACTTTCTGTTTGGTGTGGTGTTTGCCAGTGGTGATGCGCAGCCGATTACGGTGGCGCTCAATAACCTGGTCAATACCAGCACCGGCGCCAAGGAATACAACGTTGATATGGCCGCGGCCATGATCGCGGGGCTGCCGACGCTGCTGGTCTACATCTTTGCGGGCAAGTATTTTCTGCGCGGGCTGACGTCCGGCGCGGTCAAGGGGTAAAGCATGGCGACTCTCGAATTACGCAACGTAAATAAATCCTACGGCAAGGGTTTGCCGGACACGCTGAAAAACATCGAGCTTAAAATTGATGACGGCGAGTTCCTGATTCTGGTCGGGCCTTCGGGCTGCGGCAAATCGACCCTGATGAACTGCATCGCCGGGCTTGAGACCATCAGTGGCGGGGCGATCCTGGTGGACGATGCCGATATCAGCGGCATGAGCCCCAAGGACCGTGATATCGCCATGGTGTTTCAGTCCTATGCGCTGTACCCGACCATGAGCGTGCGCGACAACATCGCCTTTGGCCTGAAGATCCGCAAGATGAGCGCTGCAGCCATTGATGAAGAGGTGGCGCGGGTGTCCAAGCTGCTGCAAATCGAACACCTGCTGGGCCGTAAACCCGGCCAGTTGTCCGGCGGCCAGCAGCAGCGGGTGGCGATGGGCCGGGCGCTGGCGCGGCGGCCGAAGATTTACCTGTTTGACGAACCGCTGTCCAACCTCGACGCCAAGCTGCGGGTCGAGATGCGTACCGAAATGAAACTGATGCACCAGCGCCTCAAAACCACCACCGTCTATGTGACCCACGACCAGATCGAGGCCATGACCCTGGGTGACAAGGTGGCGGTGATGAAGGACGGCATCATCCAGCAGTTCGGTACCCCCAGGCAGATCTACAACGACCCGGCCAACCTGTTTGTGGCCAGTTTTATTGGCTCGCCGCCGATGAACTTTATCCCCCTGCGCTTGCAACGCCGCGAAGGCCGTCTGCTGGCCCTGCTCGACAGCGGCCAGGCGCGCTGCGAACTGCCCCTGGGCATGCAGGACGCCGGCCTCGAAGACCGCGACGTGATCGTGGGCATCCGCGCCGAGCAGATTGTGCTGGCCCCAGCCGAGGCCAATGGCCTGCCGGTGATTCGCGCCGAAGTGCAGGTTGTAGAGCCAACCGGCCCGGACACTCTGGTTTTTGTCACCCTCAATGGCATCAAGGTGTGCTGCCGCCTGGCCCCCGACGATGCACCTGCGGTCGGCCAGAGCCTCAATTTGCAGTTCGATCCTGCCAAAGTGCTACTGTTTGATGCGAATACGGGTGAGCGTCTGGGGGCGATGAGCTCGCCCCAGGCTCAAGGCCGGGCTGATAACGTGGCGCAATTCAAGGGTCGTTAAGTCAACAGGGAGCCTGTTACCGGGCCTCCTTGAGTGGTGCCGCGTTAAACAAAGCCAATAAGAAAACAACGAGGATTTAAGGGATGACTAACAGAATGACCCGTACCCGTCTGGCTTGCCAGCTGTCGGCCATTGTGGCGCTGAGCCTGGGTGCAAGCAGTGTCTACGCTGACGAAGCCTTCAGTGCCGATTCGAAATGGATGACCGGCGACTGGGGCGGTGAGCGCACCAAACTGATCGAGCAGGGTATCGACATCAAGGCCGATTACGTCGGTGAAGTGGGCGCCAACCTGCATGGCGGCTACAACGACGACAAGACCGCGCGCTACAGCGACCAGTTTGGCCTGGGCGTAGCCCTGGACCTGCAAAAGCTGTGGGGCTGGGACAACACCCAGGCCAAGATCCAGCTGACCAACCGTAATGGTCAGAACATCTCCAATGACCGTGTCGGTGATCCGCGTGCCGGCACCCTGAGCTCCTCGCAGGAAGTCTATGGTCGTGGCCATATGGTGCGCCTGACCCAATTGTGGATTCAGCACCAGTTCCTCGATGGCAAGCTGGACGTCAAGGCCGGTTATTTCGGCGAAGGCGAAGACTTCAACACCTTCCCGTGCGAATTCCAGAACCTGGCGTTCTGTGGCTCGCAAGTGGGTAACTGGGCCACCAACCTCTGGTACAACTGGCCGGTCAGCCAGGCGGCACTGCGGGTCAAGTACAACATCACGCCGCAGCTGTACGCACAAATCGGTGCCTACAACCAGAACCCGTCGCAACTGGAGCACGGCAACGGCTTCAAGCTCAGCGGCAGTGGCACCAAGGGTACCGTATTGCCGGTTGAGCTGGTGTGGTCGCCCAAGGTCAACGACCTGCCGGGCGAATACCGCGTTGGTTACTACAAGAGCACTGCACCTGCCGATGACGTGAAGGTCAATATCACCAATGATGGTGAGGACTACCGCGTACGCGACAGCAAGCACGGTTACTGGTTTGTCGTGCAACAGCAGCTCACCAGCCACAACGGTGATGCCGCGCGCGGTCTGCATATCGCGGCCAACGCCACCTTCCACGACAAGGCCACCAATATCGTCGACAACTACCAGTCGCTGATGTTCGTGTACAAGGGCCCGTTCGATGCCCGGCCCAAGGATGACATCGGCATTGGTGCCGCCCGTATCCACGTTAACGACGACGTGAAGAAAAGCGCCGAGCTGATTAACGCTTCCATTGGCGCCACCGACTACAGTGACCCGCTGTACACGCCGCTGCGCAACACCGAGTACAACTACGAACTCAACTACGGCTTCCATGTGACCAACTGGCTGACGGTGCGTCCAAACCTGCAGTACATCACTCACCCGGGTGGTGTGGACCAGGTAGACAACGCATTGGTGGCCGGACTGAAAATTCAGTCGACGTTCTAAATGCGCTAAGCTCCTTGTTTTCCCAGCGGATAGCCTTGGCTATCCGCTTTTTTTCGGGGCTGCACACCTCGGCGCATGAATTTCAGGACTGCGGCACATGCATGAGCATCCGCTTCACCGTTTTTTCAAATCCAGGCGTGAGCAGCCGATCTTCCAGTGGGAGCGCTTTCAGCAGCGCGACGTGCTGGTGATCGACCATCCACATTGCCAGGCGGTGTTCAGCCGTCAGGGCGCGCAGTTGCTGCACTTCAAGCCAACCGGGCAGAAACCCTGGCTGTGGTGCGCTGCCAAGTGGCCGCAGGTGGGTGCGATCCGCGGTGGAGTACCGATCTTCTGGCCCTGGTATGGTCGCCACCCCAGTGAGAACGCATGGCCATCCCACGGCTGGGCGCGCTTGATCGACTGGAAACTGCTCGACAGCAGCAGCGACGAAGAAGGTGTGAGCCTGCACTGGCGCTTGCAGTTGTGCGATTGGCAGGTGGATTTGCATGCACGCCTGGGCGAAGAAATGGAGTTGCGCCTGAGCACCGAACACCAGGACGACGAACCCTGCCAGGTGAGCCAGGCGCTGCGCGCGTATTGGCGTATTGGTGATGTTGCCGAGGTAGCGCTGTCTGGCCTGGACGGGGTACACGGCTACGACCAGTTGAACCGTGAGGTTTGCCAGCAAAAGGGTGAGTTGCGGGTGGCGGGGGGTGTCAGCGGGTATTCCAGCATGAGGGGGAAATGCAGCTCAATGATCATGCCTGGCAACGGGCCTTGAGCATCGACACGGGTGATCAGGGCAGTACAGTGGTCTGGCATCCTGGCAAGCGGCCGTTGCTGGGCGTGAGCTGGAACGAAGTGATGGGTTTTGTGTGCGTGGAGTCCACCAGCGGCGGTACCCATAACCAGGCCCTTGCCCCGGGCGAGCAGGCGCATTTGAGCTTGCAGGCGCGGGCGGGGTTGGTGGGGGCTTGAGGCGGGCAGGTCGATACCTGGGCAAGAAAATCCGGGGTTGAGTGTTGCTCAACTCAACCCCGAGTTAGATCAAATCATGACATGGCCGGGTGCGGACATTGCATTTAAAAGTGCAATCATCTGATCTTCATCAAACGCTCCTGCGCCCGTGGTGGTGGTGGGCTTGAAATATTTATCAAATATGATGTTGCCTTCATCATATTTGTTGCTGGTCAGCATCAGTTTTTCCAGTGCGGTATTAAAGCCTGTATCCAGCCGCTTGAGTTCGCGGGAAAAATGTAGTGAACCTGCGGTTTCTGAGATCATTTTGAAATGGTCATCAGGGTTGGCGGTCTGTTCATTTCTGCGGTAAATAATGTGTTGCATGGCTTTAAATTTTTTAAAACTTTCCTTGTTCATTTCTTTCAGTATCGGGTTTTTTTTATAAGTTGCGAAGGTGCTGGAATGAATGCCTTTCTCGCCTCCCCACCGATTGAATTGAGTGGGGCCGGCGGTCATTAAAGTATTTTCCTTGTGCTGGAGGGTTGAGGGCAGGGGCGCGATAGGCACGTTGTCAACGTCATTGAAAACACCCCCCAGTTTGTAAGTCAGCTCGGTTTTTATGATGTCTGATCCGGATGCAAGGTGGGAACGCTCTCCGTTTCTTGAGGCTTCAAATTGTTGGTAACGCTCCTTCTTTTGAAATTGTTTAAACCACTTCTCGTCTTTGATATTGCTGACTTTTACACCGCTGCCCAGACTGCTTTGCAGGGCTGCTAGATGAGCCTCTTGATCAGGGTTGGGCAGCACATGCAATTCAACTTTGTAGGTGCTGTTCGTCTGTGAAATTTTTCTCAAGTTGGAGTGGTGCTGTTCCAGGTTTTTGAGATCGCCTTGCCAGAAGTGGTGAATCACATTTGGGACGGCCTTGTCCTTGACCAAGCCTTTCAAGTCTCTGTAGGTGATCGGGTTGTTATTGAGCATCGCGTAGATATTCAGCCCATCGATCTCTCCCGCCGGGTCAGTGCTGATCCACCGTTGCAACCAAGGCGCGTAATACCGCATTCCGTAGTAATACAACCCGGTCGCATCCCGCTCCTTGCCTGAGTAACGCGCAGTCTTGTACTGGGCATGCACCATGCTGCGGGCCGCCCACCACGAAGTGCCGCCAAACGGGTAGAAGCTCTCCTGACTGATCAGTTCGCCTGTTTCATTCAGCTCAAGGGTACTGCTGCCCAGGTGATCGTTCAGGCTGTAACGCCACTGATCCTGATGGATGCCTGCCCAATGCAGCACCCGGATATGGTTTCGACCTGCTTGAGCGGTCACGACATGCAGTTCCTCATCACTGTATTGCGTACGAATTTCCAGCCCGGGCAAATACAGCACCTGGCTGATCTGCTCGCCACCGCCCGTCTTGGCCCGCCGTACTTTGCGCACGCGCTGGCCTTCACTGTCGTAGATGTAGGTTTCAACATCGTCATCCTGGCCGTCAGGTGCCTCGCGTACCACCTGCGTTACCTGATGCAGTTGATTGCGGGTATCCCATAGCATCCACTGCCCGGGAGCCAATTGCTGCTGGTTGCCATTGGCATCGAAGCCGCCCGCGAAGTCCACGGCACCATCGCCCATCAACAGGCTGCGGTTGCTGTAATGGGCTACTGCCATGTGGCGCAGAACCGTATTGCCAGTACCTGCGTCATGTTTGAGCGTTGTCAGGTTATTACCACTGTCATAGCTGTAGGTCTGGCTGTAGTTGCGCCAGCGGCTGTCGTCCCGGGAGGCAAAGAGCTCCAGCCCCGGTAATCCAGGCCCTATGCGTTGGCTGGCGTTTTCCCTCCCCGTGGCTTCGATCAACTGGTACAGGGTGTCGTAGCGGTATGTGTTGACGGCTTCAATCCGTTGCTGGGCAAACCATTGCACGGGTTGGGCCTGGTCCTGGATGCGCTCGATATTGCCTGCCGGGTCGTACTGGTAGTGCAGGTCTTGCAGGAGATGGCCGGTCCCGGTAGTGGCCTTGAGGCTTAGCAGTTGACCGTTTACAGGTGAATAGCGGGCGATGGTCAGCACGTTGTTGCCGGCCTGTTCGCGGTACACCTGATCGAAGGCGTTGTACTCGCAGCTTTTAAGTACCGCCACGCCATCAAGTTGCGAGGCGCTGCAGCGCCCTGCGATATCGACGTCAAACGTGCGTACATGGCCAGCAGCGTCCGTTTGCCCGATCACCACGCCCAGTGCGTTGTAGCGCCAGCGGGTGGTGTAACGCTCGGTTTGAAGCGGGGCATCCGGCCAGTCGGGAGCGGTCAGCGCTGTGCAAAAGCGCCGGGTTTCAATCAGCGGCTGGCCTGACACAGCAAAGGATTCATGCCACAGGCTGCCTGCGGGGTCGTCGTGACGCAGCACGCGGCCACATCGGTTACGCCGGGCATCTTCAGGGCCGGTTGCAGCGTAGACAAAATGCTCGTCACACCGTTCATCGGTTTGCCCTTTGGCTATTTCAAACAGGGCCACAGGGCGCAATTGCTCGTCGAAATCGCAGCGAGAACTTGTGCCGCGGCCATCCCATCGAAACGCGGTCTGTTTGGCCGCATTGTAGAGGGTGAGGCGCCAGCCTGCGTCCACCGACTCGTTACGCAGTGCCTGCCCCGACAGGCTGAAACAGGTTGTTTGATTGGCCATCACCTGTGTGTCGGTTTCGGCCAGCGCGGACAGTCGCGGATCCCATTGCTCGACCCTGTGCCCGCGTGCGTCGTAACGTTGCAGGGTGGCCCGGGTCGAGGTAGGGCCATCAGCCGCCACGCGATGGTAGGCAACGGTTCGCAGCATGGCCCCGCGCCCGTTCATCGAGGTGAGCACGGGTGTTTTTTGGTGCAATTGATAACTCATCTTCGCTGACCCTTTTTGCGGCATGCCTTAACGACATTCACCGTTAAAGCGGAGGGTTGGCACTGTTCAGGATCCCCAGGGTTTTGACCGGGAAGGCCAGCGCCTGCGTGGCATCGCTGCCCGTGAAGGCCACCTTGAACGTCACCTCGAGGGTGCAGCCGTCAGCCAGTTGCTGCAGATAGGCGGCGCCGGCGACTTTGCGCAAGTAACCTTGATTGACCTCGGTACCGTTCACTAAAGCGGCAGTCCATAACGTCAATATGTGCGGTGAACCATCGGCTTTCTGACCTTCCAGGCCCAGCCAGACTTTCTGGCCGATAGCGATAAAAGGCCAGGTGAGGATATCGACATTGACCCCGTTGGGGGCCCGCGCAATATCCAGTTTCCCGCCAGTTTCCTTTTCCACAGAGATTTTATTGCTGATCTGCGCCATGGGAAGCGTGGCGATGTTCAGGTTCAGTACCTCTGATTGGAGAAGCCCACCAGCACGGTTCACCCTGTAGCTCACTTCAACGGTGCTGCCAAGGTTGGCCCCCACTGCGTTCGCCGGTATGTCAAACAACACCTGCCCGCTCAGGTTGCCCGGTTTTTCCGCGAGGGCCGGGGTGCCAGCTCCTGCCGCGCCTGTCCAGTTCAGGGTGATTCGGTCGGTCGGTAGCATGCCCGGGTATTCAACCCGCACAGTGGCACCCGCCAGGGCTTGCATCGGCTCAAGCCGGTCGCCCTGTGCCTGCACGACCGTTGCCGCTCTTAGGCTGTCCAGCATTTCCTGATACAGATCGTTTTCATCCTCGGATATGGTGTACCAGGTCAGGTAAGTCTGGCGTCGCCAGTAGCCACTGGCGGTGATGGTCTTGGTGGGGCGACCCGCAGGGTCGTAGAACTGCTGGTCGCTGTAGCCGAACAGTCGGAAGGACTCATCGTTGATATAACGATGATGGTTGGCGAAGTAAGGCCGGTAGACGCGGATCGCCAACCCTTTATTGTTGTATTCCACCCGTTCGCTAACGCGCCAGCGCCGGTCGGCCTGCACCTGTTTCGGTTCGCCACCTTCGGTGATCAGGTTGCCGTTGGCATCGACTGCGTAGGCCAGGCCCGCTTCGACTCGCTGCTTGCTTTGCAGGCTGCGGCCAAAACCATCCGAAGCGCTGACCAACATACGGATCTGGCGTTGGTCGTCGTTCGGGTAGCGGTCAGCCTGCAACAACGCTGACCAGGCCGGTTCGCGAGGCAAGGCCAGCAAGGCCTGGACCGTTTGGGCCGGTATCTGGCTGTCGCTGTATTCACCCTTGGCCAGGCGTGCGCGGGCGCTGGCCCGCAAGTGTCCGGTGGGCAGCAGTACGCCCAGTTCCACACCATTGGGCAGCAAGCTGGCGGGTGCCAGGCCCATCCAGCTATTGCTGTCGTAGAACATGGCCGTGGCCATGTTGCCGATGACGCTGCTGTCGGCCAGGGCCTGCTCGGCGCTCACCTCGGTAGTGGGGTGGCTGGCCAGTTCGTCAAAACCGACGTCTTTTACGGTCTGGTTGGCATCGTCCCATTCGGTGCCCCAGAACGTCGTCCGGATCGCCCGGCCCATAGCGTCGTAGCGGGCTTCGCTGACATTCTGGTTGGGGTCGCGAATCCATTGCACCTGTAACGAGCTGTAGTCATAGGCCGCTCGGGTGACGCCTTCGTCAGGAGCCGTGAAAACCTCCGGCATCAGGCAAAAGCGGTCATAGCTGATACGGGAGGGTTTGGCCCATACCACGGGTTTCAGCTCGAGCAACCGGTAGAAGTGCTCAAGCCCGGCGAAGGTTGCATACCCGGTGCGGGCCGACCACAGGCTGGTGGACGTGTCGACCGTATTGCTGGTCGGCAGCCACAGGCCTGTATCCACATAACCGGCCGATTCGAGCTTGGCTTTTACCTCCTGCGGGGTGTTGCCCAGCAGGTTTTTTTCCACGCCCTGGTCATCCTTGACCACGTAGGCGTTCAGGGCGGTGGCATCGAGTTCGGCCTGCTCGGTATATTCGGGCAGCGCATCGAAGTTCACCGTGCCGTCTGCGCAACCCTGGTATTGCACGCGGTCCTGGCCTGCGAGCATGCGCTGGCCATTGGCCGGGTCTTTGCCCAGAGGCGATTGCGGGCCGAGAAAGGCTTCGTAACTGATGACCTGGACCGAAGGGTCGGCCGCGTCCAGCACATAGGCCGTGGCCTGGCTGCGATAGGGCAGGCCCAGGCGCAGGTAGTCGGGCTGTTTGATATGCAGGGCCTGCTGATAGGACTCGCTGAGGTAAACCTGATACTGGGCATCATCCACTGCATCGTGCCACCAGCGCCGCAGATGGGCGTGCTCCGGATCGTCGGGGTAGGGTGGCTGTGCATCGGCACGGCGCGCGCAGGCGACGGAGGCCGCGTGGGTTACTGTGCCGTACTCATCCAAGGCCAGATTGAGTTGATGGGAACAGAGCGGATCATCGGCCTGACGCTCGTAGGTCAGGCTGCGTTGTTCGATGACCAGGGGCAGCATGATGCTGTAGCTGTGCGTGTCAGAGCGCGCTTGCAGCAGACGCACGCCATAGCGACTGTCCGTGACGCTATACGGCACCGGATCGCCGTCGACACCCAGGACCTCGGTGCGCAACACCGAACCGCTCAAGGTACGGGCGGCATCGCGCAGGGTCGGGGTATCCCAGTGGGTACAGAGCTGTTCGTTGCCCGCAATCCGTTGTGTACACAGCGTGGCGCCCAGCGGCGCCAGGCCCTGATCCCCCGCCCAGGCGCCCTGCGCCGGCATGTCCAGGGTTTTGCCGGTGTGAAACCAGGTCTTGCTCAGTATGGGGGCGGTGAACCCTTGGGCATTCGGGTCATCGGCGCCAGCCGCAGACTCGGTGTCCCTTTGCAGCAACAGGCCGAAGCCGCGAAATTCCCGGTCAATCGGATCGTAATAGCCGTGCCGGTATTCAAAGAACTGCGCCAGGTGATTGCCGGTGATTTGATCGATCTGATGTTGTTCGCTGACCAGGTGCATGGGGAACGGCATTTGCGACACCGCCAGGGACGGGTCTGGCATCAGGGCTTTTTCGTCCAGCCATTCCTGGGCCGAGGAGCGATACACCACACCGCCCGACGCGCCCATGTTGTTGTCCGTGGCACGTAGCAGATACGGCTTGCTGTCGCTGACAAAATCGCAGCGCCAGTGATCGGGCACCAGGCCGGGCAGGCGGGTATTGCTGGTCAGCACCAGGCTTGAGCAGCCCAGCCCTTGCAGGTCGGCCAGGCTCAGGCTGGTCAGCGAGTCGTACCTCAGCCCCTGCGGCAGGGCGATGGTGACGGGGGCGGCGAACCCATGGCCACTGAGATTCATGAACACTTGTACCGAGTCGCTGTGCCAATAGAGGATATCGGCGGCGCCGGAGCCATCCAGGTCGGCGAGGCGAACCCGGGCAGGGTCGAATTCGCCGCTGAAGGCCAGCTTGCCAAAGTTGACGGGCTCGCCAAAGCGGCCGCGGCCCAGGTTTGGAAAGCAGGTCACTCCCTGTTCGGTGATGCGGATCAAATGCTGTTGGCCCGAGCCCAGCAGGTCACTGAACGCCACCAGTGCGTAACGGTCGTCACTTGTTACGGGCAAGGAGGTCTCATGAGCCTGGCGTTTGACTTCGACGGGCCGGTCGAAGCCCCGGTCTTTCAAGTTGGCGTACAAGCGCACACTGCGTGTGCCGATCATCGCCACATCAGACAAGCCGCTTCCCATCAGGTCGGCCAGTTGTGATTGCGGATGGAGAAACTCGGTAGGGAAGGCTGCGTAGGGGGCGAAATGACTCCACTGCTGGTTACTGTCCAGAGTGAAAAAACCCGCAATGCCGGGTTGGGCCACCAGCCAGTCGAGCTTGCCGTCGCCATTGATGTCCGTGAGCACTTGCAGCACGGGGCTGTTCTGGTTGGCGACCGGTATGTGCTTGAGCAGTTCCCGTGGCGCGTAGCCCACCGCGTTTTTGCCCGGCCCGGGCATCGGGTTGCGGATGGGGCGGCGGTAGTACCAGGCGCTCTCCTGGCGGTAGAGGATCCCGGCCAGGCCGTCACCGTACAAATCCACCAGTTGATAGCGGCCGTCATCCACCCCAGGGTCTTGCCTGGCGGGTTGTTCGGCAAAGAATGGCGAGAATCTGACGGATTGCGCGGTGAGCTGGAATGAGCTGTAGTCAAACTCCAGCGGCGGGTTGAATTGCACCTCTTGCCCGGCATAGCCGATCACATGGGCTGCGGTCAGCATGGAGGCGGCGGGTTGCTGGCTGTACTCCAGTTGCAGGCGCTGTACCAGGGTCGGTTCGCCTTCGATCAGTACCGGCCCGGTGTCGTCACGGCCACTGGCGCACCAGTGAAACATCAGCACTTGATGGCACAGGCGCAGGGTGCGCTCCTCGAAACCGTAGCGGTAGCTGCTGATCGGATCGGCTCGCAGCGGCCACTGCTCGCCTGTGGTCTGCGGGTAGTGGGGGCGGATGTCGAGACGTGAGTCGGCTTCGCCATAATCGAAGATCAGGTCGAACAGCCAGACGGGGGTGCCGGCTTTTTGCAGCACATAGGGCGCGCGGTCGCCGGTCAGGTTGCCGTAACGGATACGGCGCAGATAGCGGTGGGTGCCCGTGTCCCGGCCTTGCCAGGCAACAGCGGCGGGGCCGGTCAGGGTACTTAGCGAGACGTCGTTTTCAGCGACGTATTCGTACAGCACATGCTCGCCATTGACCGCGACCGATTCTTCGAGGTACCACTCGGCAATCCAGGTCGAGGTTTCACCCCTGTGCTGCAGGCGGGCCGCTTCGCTGTGGCCATATATATGGACGCTTCCATCGGCGAACTGGATCAGCCAGAACGAATCGGTGCTGCCGACATAGTGCTCGAAGGTGCTGAAGTCGCCTTCAACCCGAGGCCGGTAAGCACTCACCCGATAGCTTTCGGACAGTGGCCGGTCGCGGAAGCTGGAGACGATGCGCTGGCTGACCTGGCCATCAGCCGTACGCTCGGGCAGCAGCACATCGCCGGAGAGTGAGAGATAGACCGGTTCGCTTGTTTTACCGTTGGAGTCGGGCTCGAACTGCGGTGTTCCCTGACTGGTTTGCCGGCTGATCGAGGGGCGGTTGATTGACCACCCCTGGCCGAACTCGGAGCGCCCGCCGGCACTGCTGTAGTTGAGTGCCAGGGAGGGGGCGTAACCACGCCCGGAGGTTATGGGCAAAGGGATCGATGTGGAGGCCGCACCCGTGAAACCCACGGCAGCCCAGCCTTTGCCGATGCTTTGGATCGCCCCTCCGCCTTTTGGCAGTGTGGGGGCAGAGATGCTTAGCGGTTCTTGAGCCATGATCATGAACTCCTGCCGGGGATTAATCACCTGACGCGCGGGACTGAACGGGAAGGGACGCAGGAGTGGTCGGGGGAGGTGAGTGGTTGATGGAGCTTGATATCGCGCATGAAAATCCACTGCCCTGGCCACTGCTTTTGTTCGCTCGGGCAGGTACGGCAAAGAGGATTTTGCGCAAAGCTTGCGGGCATCAACATCTCGCTTAACCCCTTTTCAAAAAAGGTCCCGAGATGTTTAAGTTATGGCTGTTTCACGCACTTGTAACCTGTCACATCTGACAGTTAAGTGCTTTATGTCCTACGTGTTTAAATGACAATAAGCGTCGATCCCCTTGCAAGACAGGGGGCGGGGAGGGAGGTGCCCGAAAGCAGGAGATTGCCTTTTGTCGGAGGGCTCGACAAACAGAGGCAGGGGGCATGATGCCGCTGCACGGGCGTTGCCCGTGCAGGTCTTTCAGTTGAACTCGTCGCCTACCGGGTAGCGGCTGGCGTTGAGGCTTTCCTTGATTTTGCGCAGGTGCGGCTGGAAGTCAACGCCACGACGCAGGGTCATGCCGGTGGCCAGTACATCCAGTACGGTCAGCTGGATGATGCGCGAAGTCATGGGCATATAAATGTCGGTGTCTTCAGGCAACGGGATATTCAGGCTCAGGGTGCTGGCCTTGGCCAGTGGCGAATTTTCCGCAGTCAGGCCCAGCACCGAGGCACCGTTGGCGCGGGCAATGCGCGCCACTTCCACCAGTTCACGGGTGCGACCGGTGTAGGAAATAATCACGAACAACTCACCGGTATGCGCCACCGAGGCGATCATGCGCTGCATCAGCACGTCGGCATGGGCGGTGACGGCCAGGTTGAAGCGGAAGAACTTGTGTTGTGCATCCAGCGCCACCGGAGCGGATGCACCCAGGCCAAAAAAGTGGATCTGCCGGGCCTGGATCAGCAAGTCGACAGCGCGGCTGATAAGGTTGGGGTCCAGTGCCTGGCAGGCACTGTCCAGGGAGGCGATGGCGCTGCCGAAGATTTTTTGTGTGTAGGCGGCCGGATTATCGTCAGCCTCGACGGCACGGCTCACGTAAGCTGCGCCGCTGGCCAGGCTTTGTGCCAGTTGTAGCTTTAATTCGGGGTAGCCGCTGACACCGAATGAACGGCAGAAACGGTTGACCGTCGGCTCGCTGACCGATGCCGCTTGCGCCAGCGCAGCGATGCTGAACCGGGTGGCCTGTTGCGGGTTCTGCAAAATGATTTCGGCCACTTTGCGCTCGGCCTTGTTCAGGTCTTCGAGGCGGCCCTTGATCTGTTCGAGTAAATTTCGCACGCGGTCCATTTATGATCCTTGGGTCAGCGATGCAAGAACCGGGCTAAAGCGGTTCTGAGAGGTGGCCTATCCTACTGGTGGCCCGGGACGACCACTAGCAGGAATCTGTATTTTCAGAAAATGTTGTGTTTATTACTACATTTTTCCTTGAGTGATACCTTGAAAAAAGGTATTTGTAGCTTAACTTGATAAAAGAACCAACATCATGCCTTCGATTACGGTTGAACCGTGCACCTTTGCCTTGTTCGGCGCCCTTGGCGATCTGGCCTTGCGCAAGCTGTTTCCTGCCTTGTACCAACTGGACCGTGCCGGCCTGCTGCATGCCGATACGCGCATTCTCGCACTGGCTCGCGAGCCGGGCGACGCCTCCACGCACCTGGCACATATTGACAGCCAGCTGCGCCAGTATCTGGGCGAAAAGGACATCGAAGTCGAGGCGCTGAACCGCTTCCTGGCTCGCTTGAGCTATCTGCATGTGGATTTTTTCAAGACTGAAGATTACCTCGCGCTGGCCGAACTGGCCGGCACCGAGCAGCGCCTGATCGCTTATTTCGCCACACCGGCGGCAGTGTACGGCGCCATTTGCGAGAACCTGTCCGCCGTCGGTCTGGCTGAAAACACCCGCGTGGTGCTGGAAAAACCCATCGGCTCGGACCTGGAGTCCTCGCGCAAGGTCAACGATTCCGTGGCGCAGTTCTTCCCCGAGAACCGCACCTACCGGATCGACCACTACCTGGGCAAGGAAACCGTACAAAACCTGATTGCGCTGCGTTTTGCCAACAGCCTGTTCGAGACCCAGTGGAACCAGCGCTACATCTCCCACGTTGAAATCACCGTGGCCGAGAAAGTCGGCATCGAGGGCCGCTGGGGCTACTTCGACAAGGCCGGCCAACTGCGTGACATGATTCAGAACCACCTGTTGCAGCTGCTGTGCCTGATTGCGATGGACCCGCCGGCGGACCTGTCGGCTGACAGCATTCGCGACGAGAAGGTCAAAGTGCTCAAGGCCCTGGCCCCGATCAGTGCCGAAGGCCTGACCACCCAGGTGGTGCGCGGCCAGTACATTGCCGGTTACAGCGAAGGCCAGTCGGTGCCGGGCTACCTGGAGGAAGAAAACTCCAACACCCAGAGCGACACCGAGACCTTTGTTGCGCTGCGCGCCGATATCCGCAACTGGCGCTGGGCGGGTGTGCCGTTCTACCTGCGCACCGGCAAGCGCATGCCGCAAAAGCTGTCGCAAATTGTCATCCACTTCAAGGAACCGTCGCACTACATCTTTGCCCCGGAGCAGCGCCTGCAGATCGGCAACAAGCTGATCATTCGCCTGCAACCGGACGAAGGTATTTCGCTGCGGGTGATGACCAAGGACCAAGGCCTGGACAAAGGTATGCAACTGCGCAGTGGCCCGTTGCAATTGAATTTTTCCGACACTTATCGCAGCACACGGATTCCGGATGCCTACGAGCGTTTGTTGCTTGAAGTCATGCGCGGCAACCAGAACCTGTTTGTACGCAAAGATGAAATTGAAGCGGCATGGACATGGTGCGACCAGTTGATCGCCGGCTGGAAAAAGTCTGGCGATGCGCCCAAACCGTACGCGGCGGGCTCCTGGGGACCGATGAGTTCTATTGCTCTGATTACGCGGGATGGGAGGTCTTGGTATGGCGATATCTGATTTGAAACTGCCTGAAGGTGTGCATGCGCACACCTTCAAGAACCCGGCATCGATGGCCGAGGGGCTGGCAAGCAGCGTTGCCGGGCAATTGAACCAGGCCATCGCCGAGCAGGGCGTTGCCACGCTGGTGGTGTCCGGCGGTCGCAGCCCGGTGGCGTTTTTCGAAAGCCTGGTCAAGCAGCCGCTCGACTGGTCGAAAGTGGTTGTCAGCCTGGCGGATGAGCGCTGGGTGCCGGTTGAACATGCCGACAGCAATGCCGGCCTGCTGAAGAAGCATCTGCTGCAAGGTCCGGCTGCCAAAGCGCGCTTTGTCGGTTTGTATAACGCTGCCGCCACGGTTGAAAGGGCGGCGCTGGAGGCGGATCAGGGGCTGGCCGAGTTGCCGCCAATTGATGTGCTGATCCTGGGCATGGGCGATGACGGGCATACCGCGTCGCTGTTCCCCAACAGCCCGAACCTGAGCGAAGCCTTGCAACTGGACAACCCGCGCCGTTGCTGGGCGATGCTGGCGCCCACTGTGCCGCACCAGCGCCTGAGCATGAGCCGCAGCCTGCTGGCCAGTGCGAAACACAAGGTGCTGTCGATCCAGGGGCAATCCAAATTGAACACCCTCAACGAAGCGCTGGGGGGCACTGATGTTGCCGCCTTGCCGATTCGTGCCTTTCTGCAACCTACGTTAGAGATTTACTGGTGCCCATGAGCCAAGGATCAGCTGCCATGACAATAAAAACTGCGAACGTATCGATGGCGGATAAAGTCGCCCTGATCGACCAACTGTGTGCCCAGGCACGCATTCTGCCGGTGATTACCATTGCCCGTAAGCAGGACATCCTGCCGCTGGCCGATGCGCTGGCAGCCGGTGGTCTGACGGCGCTGGAAGTCACCTTGCGTTCCGAGTTCGGCCTTGAGGCGATCCGTGTGTTGCGTGATCAGCGACCTGAACTGGTCACTGGTGCCGGCACCGTGCTGGACCGCCACATGCTGGCGGCCGCCGAAGAAGCCGGTTCGCAATTTATTGTTACGCCGGGCATTACCCGTGACTTGCTTGAGGCCAGTGTTGCCAGCGATATCCCGCTGCTGCCGGGCATCAGCAATGCTTCCGGGATCATGGAAGGCTATGGGCTGGGTTATCGTCGTTTCAAACTGTTCCCGGCGGAGGTCAGTGGTGGCGTGGCGGCTATCAAGGCGCTGGGCGGACCTTTCGGCGAAGTGAAATTCTGCCCGACCGGCGGTGTTGGCCCGGCCAATATCCGCAACTACATGGCGTTGAAAAACGTGATGTGTGTAGGCGGCAGCTGGATGCTGGACAGCGAGTGGATCAAGAACGGCGACTGGGCCCGCATCCAGGAGTGCACCGCTGAGGCGCTGGCCTTGCTGGATTGATGTTTTAGCGACGAACTTGTTGTGTGTTCTACGGTTTTTGGTGCGCTTGGTCGGCGCACCTTTTTTTTGCCTGAACACTACACTCCAACTGTGGGAGCGGGCTTGCTCGCGATGGCATCATCGCATTTTGCCTGCCAGACCCTACCGTCTGTGTCGCAGGCAAGCTAGCTCCCACAGGTGTTGTGGTGCCATCAAAGCCTGATACTGGCCTGACCCACAAGGTTTATGCATGAGCGTGCGAAAGCTCGCGCAGTGCCCGTACCAGTTGGTTGATGTCTTCCACTGTAGTGGCAAACCCCACGGTAATGCGTATGCAACTGCCGCACGCCGAGCCATTGCGCGCCACGGTGAACAGGTTGTAATCCTTGAGCAGGCGCTCAGCCATCGGCTGCTGATCCTGCACATGGGTAAAGCGCAGTGAGGTGATCGCGCAGTACAGCCGCGGATCATCACTGACCAGCACTTCAATGCCCTCGATCTTGCGCGCCTCGCTGACCCACAGGTTACGCAGGTAGTTGAGCCGGGCACCCTTGCCTCTGGCGCCACCCATCTCATGGTGTTCCTGCAGCACCTTGGTCAGGGTCAGCCAGGCCGGGATGTTGACCGTGCCATACACGGCGCGGTTGCGCACATCCGGCTCGGGGTAGCGCTCGTTGCCCATATCGGGGTCGATGTCACCCAGGCGCTGCGGGTCGATATACATCAGGCCCAGGGTCAGTGGTGCGCCAATCCATTTGTGCAGGTTGAAACCGGCAAAGGCCACGCCCAGTGCCGGCAGGTCCAGTTCGATCTGCCCCAGGGCATGGGCACCGTCGAGAATCACGTCCACCCCATGCTCTTTTGCCGCCGCAACAATCGCCTCCACGGGCATGACCAGGCCGGTGCGATGGGTAACGTGAGTGAGCGCCATCAGCTTGATCCGCGGGTTGCGTTCAAACGCCTGGCGATAGCTGGCCACCAGGCTTTCAAACGTGGCGGGGTGGGTGTGGGAAATTTCGATTATTTCAAGGCCGCGTTGGCGTGCCACCCCGCGCATGGCGTACTCGACGCTGTGGTATTCCAGATCGCTGATCAGCAACTGATCGCCCGCTTGCAGGCCGTTGTAGTTGCGGATCAATGATTGCAGGCCATCTGAGGCGCAAAAGGTCAGGGCCAGGCCGGCAGGGTCCACTGCGAGCAGCCCGGCCAGCGAATCGCGAATTTCAAGACCCTGGGAGGTATCGAAGTGCTGGCGCACCGGTACCGAGTTGTGGCGGTTAATAAAGTCGATATTGCGCTGGTAGTCCTGTGCCACTTCGCGAGTCATACGCCCGAAGTAGCCGTTTTCCAGATTGATTGGCCCCGCCGCAACGTCGTAGCGCTGGGCGATGGCGTGCCAGAAGTGTTCGTCGCGGGCGTTGTCTTCAATCCTTGGCATGGGCAACTCTATTAATGGCGAGGTTTGGGTTTTGAGTGTTTGGCGCGCAACGGGTCGAGCAGGTCCGACAGGCCGTTGTGATCGATCTCTTGCATCAGGGCCAGCAAGCCACCCAGCTCTCCGTGGGGGAACCCCTCGCGGGCAAACCAGTTGAGGTACTGGCCAGGCAGGTCGGCAATGATTCGGCCTTTGTATTTGCCAAAGGGCATTTCACGGGTGACCAGCAGTTCGAGTTTTTCGGGGTTCATGCAGTGGCCTTCAAGTGCGTACAGGCATGGGATGAAAAATACAGGCAATTTGCATGAAGGCCAATTGACAGATCATGCATAAAAACCGGATACAGATTTTTCGTCATTTATTAACTTATTGATTTGTAAGGATTTTATTTGATTCTAAAACTGGCACGAGCCCTGCAATCTCTATTGCACGATCCTCAACCTTGTAAGGAATTGAACAATGACTGATCTCAATAAAGAAGCCATTAGCGTCCTGAACGATTTGATCGAAACCAGCAAAGACGGTCAGGAAGGATTTAAATCCTGTGCCGAAGATATCAAGCACCCGGAGCTCAAGGCGCTGTTTGCCAAGCGTTCAGCTGAATGTGCAACCGCTGCTGCCGAACTGCAGGCTCAGGTGCGTGCCCTGGGAGGCGACCCGGAAACCAGCACCAGCGTGGCAGGTGACTTGCACCGCCGTTGGGTGGACGTCAAATCGGTGTTTACCGGCAAGGACGAAGAAGCGGTGCTCAACGAAGCCGAGCGCGGCGAAGACCATGCGCTAAAAGCTTACAAAGAAGCGCTGGAAAAAATCAGCAAGCACAACCTTGTGGGTATTCGTGATCTGGTCGAGCGTCAGTATCACGGCGTGCAACGTAACCACGATCAGGTCAAGGCACTGCGTAACCAGGCTCGTGCCCGTGCATGATTAGCTTGACGCTGTAGATCCACAGATGTGGGGGCGGGCTTGCTCGCGATGCAAACAACTCGGTGAATCATATTGACCGAGTTGGAGCAATCGCGAGCAGGCCCGCTCCCACATTCATGTTTAGCCAATGCTGATCGCTGGCAATACCGGCAGGGTCACGGTCTGCTGCTTGCGCGGGGCGATGATTTCGGCTTCGCCATCGACGACGATTTCATCACGCTGGTTGAAGACGCGAGTAGCAATGCGCACGCGGAACTTGGGCATTTTTTCCAGGATTTCCAGGCGTACGGTAAGGGTGTCACCGATTTTTACCGGCTTTTGAAAGCTCATCTGCTGGCCGACATAGATGGTGCCCGGGCCAGGCAGCTCGCAGGCTACGGCGGCACTGATCAACGCACCGCTGAACATGCCGTGGGCAATGCGTTCTTTGAACATGGTCGCAGCAGCGAACTCAGGGTCAAGGTGCACCGGGTTGTGGTCGCCGGACATGGCCGCAAAAAGCTGAATGTCACGCTCTCCGACGGTTTTGCTGTAGCTGGCAGTCTGGCCGACTTCGAGGGCTTCGTACGGGGTGTTGGTAACCTGAGTCATCTAGCGCATGTCCTGTGACGAGTGTTTGGTTTTAAGTCTATGATTTTAAAAGTTTTTTAATTGAAAGTCTGTTTTGCTCATTCGCTGCGTGCAGGCCGTGTGCGGCTCAAGGCCTGATTGAGCCAGGCAATGACATCAGCCATGACTTCGTCGCGATTGGTTTCGTTGAAGAGTTCGTGCCGCGCCTGCGGGTACACATTAAGTTGCAACTGACGATTGCCGGCACTTCGCAAAGCGTTGGCCAGATCAGTGAGACGCTTGCCTTCACTCACCGGATCACATTCGCCACCCATTATCAGTAAAGGCAGGCCCGGATCGATCTGAGCGAGATTGGACGCTTTGCTGATTTGCTGCAACCCGCCAAGCAGATCGATCCACAGTTGGTTGGTGCAGCGAAAGCCGCACAGCGGGTCGCTGGCGTAGGCATCGACCTGGGCCGGGTCCCGGCTGAGCCAGTCATACGCTGTGCGATTGGGCTTGAAGGCCTTGTTGAACGAACCGAACGACAGCCACTCGATCAGCGCACTGCGCCCCTTTGGCCCCTGGCGCCAACGCTCGAAACGGGCAATCAGGCTGGCGGCACGATACAGCGCCACCGGCTGGAAGTTGGAGGCGCTGAGAATCGCCCCTTGCAGGCTGGCGCTGTGATGCATCAAGTACGCCTGCGCGATATAGCTGCCCATGCTGTGCCCGAGCAGGAAAATCGGTACGCCGGGATGGCTCTGGCTGATATGCCGGCTCAGGCTGGCCACGTCGCTGACCACCGTGCACCAGCCGTCGTTGTCGGCAAAGTAGCCGAGGGTGCCATGCTCGGCCGTCTTGCCGTGGCCGCGCTGGTCATGGGCATACAGGGCAAAACCGGCATCACCCAGTGTCTGGCCCAGGCAGGCATAGCGGCCACTGTGCTCGGCCATGCCATGAGCCAATAGAACAATGGCCTTGGGCGTGCCTGCGGGCAGCCACTGGTTAACGAACAGACCGCTGCGGTCATTCGTTTCCAGCCAAAAAGTCTCGGCGGTCATGGCAATTCCTTTATTTGTTGTCGTAGCAGTGTATAGCGCATTTGCGCAGCAGCCACTTAACAGGCCATCGCGTAGCAATAAGATTCAAGATGTAAATGGCGAAGATCGCTGTATTTGCCTACTACTTGATAACTGTTAACGTCCGCATATTCCGCTTTTCATTGCTGTTTTCAAGTGAGTGAAAGACGCGGCCAGGCACACTCAGGTACGAGGATAAAAACAATGCAACCTGATTTCTGGAATGACAAACGTCCTGCCGGTGTACCGCTGGATATCGACATGACGGCCTTCAGCTCGGTCGTTGACGTATTTGAACGCTCCTGCAAGAAGTTTGCGGATCGCCCGGCCTTCAGCAACCTGGGTGTGACCATCACCTATGCCGAGCTTGAGCGCCACAGTGCCGCGTTTGCCGGTTATCTGCAGGAATACACCGATCTTAAGCCGGGTGACCGGATCGCCGTACAAATGCCCAATACGCTGCAATACCCGATTGCCGTGTTTGGCGCCATGCGTGCCGGGCTGATTGTGGTCAACACCAACCCGCTCTACACCTCGCGCGAGATGCGTCATCAGTTCAAGAGCGCCGGCATTCGTGCCCTGGTGTACCTGAACATGTTCGGCAAGCGTGTGCAGGAAGTGCTGCAAGACACTGAAATCGACTACCTGATCGAAGCCAGAATGGGCGACATGATGCCGGCCGCCAAAGGCTGGATCACCAACCTGGTGGTCGACAAGGTGAAAAAGCTGGTGCCGGCCTACTCGCTGCCCCAGGCCGTTTCCTTCAAGAGCGTGTTGCGCCGCGGCGCCGGGCAGGTGATCCGCCCGCTGGTGGTCGGGCTGGATGACACTGCAGTGCTGCAATACACCGGCGGCACCACCGGCCTGCCCAAGGGCGCGATGCTGACCCACGGCAACCTGATCGCCAATATGCTGCAACTGCGCGCGTGCCTGTCCCAGCACGGCGCGGATGGCCAACCGATGCTCAAGGACGGGCGCGAGATCATGATCGGGCCGTTGCCGCTCTACCATATCTATGCCTTCACGGCCAATTGCATGGGCATGATGGTCACGGGCAACCATAACGTCCTGATCACCAACCCGCGTGACATCAAGGGCTTTATCAAGGAGCTGAAAAGCTGGAAGTTCACCTGCTTTTTGGGGCTCAACACCCTGTTTGTCGCGCTGATGGATCACCCGGACTTCAAGACTGTGGACTTCTCCGGGCTCAAGATCACCAACTCGGGCGGTACGGCGCTGGTCAAGGCCACTGCCGAGCGTTGGGAAAAACTTACCGGTTGCCGCATCGTCGAAGGTTACGGCCTGACGGAAACCTCGCCGGTGGCCAGCGCCAACCCTTGCGGCCAGCTGGCACGGCTGGGCACGGTGGGCATGCCGGTGCCGGGCACCGCCATGAAGGTCATCAGCGATGAAGGCGTTGACCTGGGCCTGGGCGAGCGGGGCGAGTTGTGTGTCAAAGGCCCGCAAGTGATGAAGGGCTACTGGCAAAACCCTGAGGCCACGGCCGAGGTGCTGGACGCCGAGGGCTGGTTCAAGACCGGTGATATCGCAGTGATCGACCCGGACGGCTTTGTCCGCATCGTCGACCGTAAAAAAGACCTGATCATCGTCTCCGGTTTCAATGTGTACCCCAATGAAATCGAAGACATCGTCATGGCCCATCCCCAGGTGGCCAATTGCGCGGTTATCGGTGTGCCCGACGAACGCACGGGGGAAGCGGTCAAGCTGTTTGTGGTGCCGCGCGCAGGCGGGGTGACGGTTGAAGAGCTCAAGGCCTACTGCAAGGACAATTTCACCGGCTACAAGGTGCCCAAGCAGATTGTATTGCGTGATTCCTTGCCCATGACGCCGGTGGGGAAAATCCTGCGTCGTGAGTTGCGTGATACCGCCTGATTCTTACAGCCTGGCGACAGACGCCCGTATGCCGAAAGGCTGCGGGCGTTTTTTTATGTCTATGATAATGCTCTGAAATGCCCGGTATAGAGGGCTCTTGAAGGTAATAGAGTATTTGCACTAATGATGACTTTGGATTGTCCTACAGTCAGGAATGTGACTCTAAACACGCTTGCAGGCTCTAGGCGGCCTTTGGCAAAGCTGCTACTCTCGGCGCGCTTTGTGACTTCAGGGTAAGAGCAAGTCAGAGCTTTCCATTATAAAAATCAAACAAATAAGAACCGCACCCGATGCGGTGAAGAATTCGCGACGCTGAGGAGTGGGCTTCCATGATTGAAGGCTTTTGGAAGGATAAGTACCCAGCTGGGATTGCTGCTGAGATCAATCCTGATGAATACCCAAATATTCAGACGGTACTGCGGGAATCTTGTCAGCGGTTCGCCGACAAACCGGCGTTCAGTAACCTCGGCAAAACCATCACCTACGGTGAGCTTTATGAGCAGTCCGGCGCGTTTGCTGCCTGGTTGCAACAGCACACCGACCTGCAGCCGGGCGATCGCATCGCCGTGCAGTTGCCCAACCTGCTGCAATACCCGATCGCTGTGTTCGGAGCCATCCGCGCCGGCTTGATCGTGGTCAACACCAACCCGCTGTACACCGCGCGGGAAATGGAACACCAGTTCAAGGATTCCGGCGCCAAGGCCCTGGTGTGCCTGGCGAACATGGCGCACCTGGCCGAAAAGGTCGTGCCGCAGACTTCGGTCAAGTATGTGATCGTCACTGAAGTGGCCGACATGCTGTCGCCGTTCAAGCGCGTGCTGATCAACAGCGTTATCAAGTATGTGAAGAAGATGGTCCCGGCTTATCACTTGCCGCAGGCCATCAAGTTCAACGATGTGCTGAGCAAGGGGCAGGGCCAGCCGGTCAAGGAAGCCAGCCCGGTAAGCAGTGATGTTGCCGTGCTGCAGTACACCGGCGGCACCACCGGTGTGGCCAAGGGCGCGATGCTGAGCCACCGCAACCTGATTGCCAACATGTTGCAGTGCAAGGCGCTGATGGCTTCCAACCTCGATGAAGGTTGTGAAATCCTGATCACGCCACTGCCGCTGTACCACATCTATGCGTTTACCTTTCACTGCATGGCGATGATGTTGCTGGGTAACCACAACATACTGATCAGCAACCCCCGGGATTTGCCGGCGATGGTTAAAGAACTGTCCAAGTGGAAGTTCACCGGCTTTGTGGGCCTTAACACCCTGTTCGTGGCGCTGTGCAATAACGAAGCGTTCCGCAAACTGGACTTTTCGGCCCTCAAGGTGACGTTATCGGGCGGCATGGCCTTGCAGCTGTCGGTGGCTGAGCGCTGGAAAACCGTGACCGGTTGCCCGATCTGCGAAGGTTATGGCATGACCGAAACCAGCCCGGTGGCCACGGTCAACCCGGCCCAGAGCATCCAGGTTGGCACCATCGGCATTCCAGTGCCTTCGACCCTGTGCAAAGTGATCAACGATGCCGGTGAAGAGCTGCCGCTGGGTGAAGTCGGCGAGCTGTGCATCAAGGGCCCGCAAGTCATGAAAGGCTACTGGGAGCGCCCTGACGCTACCGCCGAGATCATGGACAGCGAAGGCTGGTTGAAGTCCGGTGATATCGCCGTGATTCAGCCCGATGGCTATATCCGGATTGTCGACCGCAAAAAAGACATGATTCTGGTGTCGGGGTTCAATGTGTACCCCAATGAGCTGGAAGATGTCATGGCTTCCTTGCCTGGCGTGCTGCAGTCTGCGGCAATCGGTATTCCGGATGAGAAAACCGGTGAGCTGATCAAGGTGTTTATCGTGGTCAAGCCGGGCATGACCTTGACCAAGGATGAGGTCATGAAGCATATGCGCGCCAATCTGACGGCTTATAAAGCGCCGAAATTCGTCGAGTTCCGCGACAGCTTGCCGACTACCAACGTAGGCAAGATCCTGCGTCGTGAGTTGCGCGATGAAGAACTGAAAAAGCTGGGTCTCAAGAAGTAACCGGCCTGGAAATGAAAAAGCCCCGCATTGCGGGGCTTTTTCGTTTTGAAACCCAACGCTTGTAGTCGCTGCCGAAGGCTGCGATACAGGTGTGTGGCGTTCAAAAAAACGGGCTGCTACGCAACCCTTCGCAGCCTTCGGCAGCGACTACAACAAGAACTGTGCGAAATTAACACCAGTACCTGTAGGGCGCACGTCCTGCAGGTAGGAGTCTTTGTCTGCGCTCAGCTCAAGGCTCATGGTCGGCGTACGCTTGTGCGTCGCACGTACTACCATGCCTTCGCGCTTTTCACGCAAGAATGCAGTGGTCACCTTCAGGTGCAGCAGTTCGTCGGTGCTTGGGGTGTGCAGCAACAAATGCACCCATTCGTACTGGCCCACAGCCAGACGAGCCAGCGGAATATCGAACCACCAAATGTTCTTGTTGGTGTTCAGTGCGGCGAAATGGCAGTTGTTGACGCCGAGTACCGCGCCGCCGAGTTCCTGGTTCCTGCGGGCAATAGCCAGCTTTTTATCGAGTTTCATAACCTTCCTACAATTGCGGATCTTCAGCGCCATAGCCTGAATACGTCGCGTATTCTCGGGGGTTAGCGGGCAAACATAAAGCCCAACCTGCGCTGATCGACGAAATGATGGGCAGAAAATAAATGAAACTCGATGCCGGGCCACAGGGTCAATGTTGGGTTGGCCTTTTTACGGGTTTGGCGATCCGGTGTTTTCAAAGTCGCCAATTGGGCTACTTTTAGGTAAAACCCTTCGCTTGGAGGCGTGTTGACCTCATTAACGATGCGGCGAAAGGAGACGCTATGTTATTCCCAGGCTTGAACGGCCTGCCTTTGGGCAAAGTCTTGATCCGAACGGTCAAGGAATTTATCGACGATGAAATGTCGACCTACGCCTCGGCGCTGGCCTATCAAATGCTGTTTTCGTTATTCCCGTTCATTCTGTTCCTGATCGCATTGATCGGCTTTTTGCATCTGCCTGATTTCTTTACCTGGCTGCGCCTGCAATCCGAACTGGTCCTGCCGCCGCAGGCGCTGGAGCAGGTCAACCCGGTGATCGACCAGTTGCAGCAATCCAAGGGTGGCCTGCTCTCGGTGGGTATCGTGATTGCGCTGTGGACGGCTTCGGCGGGTGTGCGCTTGATGATGAGTGCGATGAACGCCGCTTACGATGTAGTTGAAGGACGGCCCATCTGGAAGCGTTTTCCGCTGTCGATTTTCTACACCATCGGCATTGCCGGCATGCTGCTGGTGGCCGCCGCGCTGATGGTGCTGGGGCCACAAGTCATGAGCTGGCTGGCGGGGCAGGTGGGTCTTGAAGACTTTGTCGTAACGCTGTGGACCATCCTGCGCTGGCCGGCGATTATTCTGCTGATGATGGTAGCGGTGGCATTGATGTATTACGTGATGCCCGATGTGGAGCAGAAGTTTCGCTTTATTACGCCGGGCTCGGTGTTGGCCGTGGTGGTCTGGATCGTGGCGTCTTTGGGTTTTGCTTTTTATGTCAAAACCTTCGCAGACTACAACGCCATGTATGGCAGTATCGGTGCAATCATCGTGCTGTTGCTGTACTTCTACATTTCATCGGCGGTGTTGTTGCTGGGTGCTGAAATGAATGCCGTGATCGAACATATGTCGGCTGAAGGCAAGAACCCGGGCGAGAAAACATTCGACGAGGCCGACGACCCTGATCCCAAGCAACATGTCTCCGGGCTTGGGCGCGACCATTCCATTAAAGCCACTTCAGATGAAGCCTGACCATGATTCGTGAAATCCTGAAAATGGGCGATGAGCGTCTATTGCGCGTAGCCCAGCCGGTACCGGCTGAAATGTTCGACACGCCAGAACTCTGGCAACTCCTCGACGACATGTTGCAGACCATGGAGCACGCGGGTGGCGTGGGCCTGGCAGCGCCGCAGATTGGCGTTGACCTGCAATTGGTGGTCTTTGGTTTTGAGCACAGCGAGCGCTACCCGGATGCCGAAGCTGTACCGCAGACCATTCTGATCAACCCCCTGATCACTCCGTTGAGCCCGGCGCTTGAGGAAGACTGGGAGGGCTGCCTGTCAGTACCGGGCCTGCGCGGGGTCGTAGAGCGCTTTCACAAGATCCGTTACGAAGGTTTCACCCCCAAAGGTGAGCCAGTCGTACGGGTTGCAGAGGGGTTTCATGCGCGGGTTGTGCAGCATGAGTGCGATCATTTGATCGGCCGTCTGTACCCTTCACGCATCAAGGACTTCAGCAAATTCGGTTTTATCGAGGTGCTGTTTCCTGATCTGGAGCCAGGCACGAAGGAGTGAGGCCCATCGCTATCATCGCCTTGTTACGTTGATAGCGAACCAGACGCTCGTGCAGGGCGTGGGGCAAGTCCACGTCCAGGCTGAACCCTAGCCTTTCATAGAAGGCTTGCAGCTGCGGGTCACAGAACAGCCAGACTGTGCCCTCACAGCTTGTTATCGCCTGTTTTACCAGTGCGCCCGCCACCCCCTGGCCGCGTAGCGCCGGCGCGACAAACAACCCGGTCAGCCAATAGCCCTGGGCCATCGGCCGCAAACACAGCCCCGCGACAATGTCCTGCTGGCGGGCGACCCACAATTGCGCATCCTTGACCGCTTTCATCGACGACTGGTGAGCGCGGTAAAACTTGTTCATCAATGGCCACAAAGGCGCTTCAAGCGGGGCGTAAACAATGGCGGTCATAACTTCACGCGGTATCAGGGCAGGGCGCGCATTATAAACAAACCGCGTAGATGAAACCGCGCTCGGCGATGTTTACGGTTGAGGTTTATTTGAAATTAAAACCTGAGTTGCTTCATTCATTTGCGAATAACCGCGGTTAAATAAAAGTTTGCCGCCGATCAGTGCTATACCTGAGTTAAGACCCTTGACTCGTGGAGTGCGTAACATGTCCAAAGGTATGGATTCAAAGAAAGCAGCGAAGAAAAAACCGGCCAAGACAGCAGTTGAAAAACGCGCCGATAAAAAGTCGAAAAAAACCGATGCCGGTTTGTTCGGGCATTAAGCAGGCTGGCAGGGGCTCTGTGCTTGGGCCCCTGTGGTTTTAAAGCGCGCATCCTCTATTCGCGAAATTTTTATAGCATGAGCGTTCCGTCGCAGGTTGATGGCCATTTGCTTGCGTGCGTCATTTGGCTAGCTATGCTCCATGTTTACGGGGCCTGAGCCATCAGTGTTCAAACCCTTGAAGTGTGTACAGCTCTAACGTTAAGAGTCACAAACACAGGCAACTTGCTGTGTCTTGAAACTTTTGAATTATCAATAGACAGCACCTCCAGGGATTGAGTCATGTTTAATTCGCATCGCAAAGCCGACCTGCTTGAGAATCACCGTCTTAACGACGCGTTAAATGACATGACGGCCAAGCTGGAGGCGGTCAGCCGCTCTATGGCGATTATTGAATTTGCCCCCGACGGCACTATCCTGGACGCCAACGAGAACTTTTGCAGGGTGGTGGGCTACACCGCTGACGAGATTCGCGGCAAGCACCACCGGATTTTTTGTGAAGAGGCTTACGTCAAATCCAGCGAGTACAGCCATTTCTGGCGGGATCTGAGCCAAGGCGCCGCCTTGAGTGGCACCTTTTCACGGATCGACAAGACAGGGCGCGAGGTGTGGCTGGAAGCCAGCTACATGCCTATTGTCGGTGCAGACCAGCAGGTTACCCGGGTAATCAAGGTCGCGTCGGATATCACCGACCGCATCAACAAAGAGCACGAAAACCAGAGCATCGTGAATGCCCTGGGGCGGTCGATGGCCGTGATCGAGTTTTCACCTGACGGACGGGTGATCAATGCCAATCAGAACTTTCTCGACACCATGCATTACTCATTGAGCGAAATTGTCGGCCAGCACCACGGCATGTTCTGTCGCCGCAGTGAGGCCGAGTCGGCTGGCTACAAAGCCTTCTGGGCTTCGCTTAATCGCGGGGAGTTCCATTCCAGGCGTTTTGAACGGGTCGATAAATACGGGCATACGGTGTTTCTCGAGGCGTCCTACAACCCGATCTTCGATGCCAAGGGTCGCTTGTACAAGGTGGTGAAGTTCGCCAGTGATATCACTGCTCAGGTGACTAATCTGCAAACAGCTGCTGAATCGGCCCACAGCACTTCAGTGCAAAACGATGCCTGTGCGCAGAAAGGTTCGCAGGTGGTGCAGCAAACCGTGCAGATTATCGAGGCCATTTCCAAGGACCTGAATGAAGCGGCGCAAAGCATTGACGCGGTGAGCAAACAATCGGACAGCATCGGCAAGATCGTGCAGACCATCCGCGGCATTGCCGACCAGACCAACTTGCTGGCACTCAATGCTGCGATAGAGGCCGCGAGGGCGGGCGAGCATGGTCGCGGTTTTGCCGTGGTGGCCGATGAGGTCCGCAGCCTGGCAGCGCGCACCAGTGCCGCCACCCTGGAAATTGTCGAGGTGGTGCGCCGCAACCATGACTTGTCGCTGAGCGCGGTCACCAGCATGCAATCGAGCCTGAGCCGCACCGGCCTTGGCGTGTCGCTGGCCAATGAAGCGGGGGAGGCCATCCTGGAAATCCAGCAAGGCTCCCGGCATGTGGTCGATGCCATCAGCCAGTTCAATTCGACGCTGCAGCTGCACTAAGGCTGCAGCAACCCCCTGTAGATACTCTGTTCCCTGTGGGAGCGAGCTTGCTCGCTCCCACAGTTGAAGTTTCTTTCAGCCCCTGTAGCAGTTGACGAGCCGTGCGAGGCTACGTTCGAGTGCGAAGCGCTCGCAGAACCATTCGGCCCCGGTGTTTCAGTGAGATCGTGCACACCGGGATTGCGACTGCTGCGCAGCCGGACGCAGCCTCGTTCCTTCGGCAGCTGCTACGGAGTTTGTTGTGGGAGCTTTAACTGCTCTCGCGCACCATCAGTTCAAAGCCCATGTCCTGCACCGGGTTGGCCACTTTGTTACCGGCCATCAATGTCAGCATTTGCTCGGCTGCGCGACGGCCAATGGCTTCGCGGGGGGTGCGAATGCTGCTCAGGCGCGGCACCATAAACTCCGACGACGGCAGGTCGTTGAAGCCCAATATGGCGATTTGCTCCGGAATCTTGATGCCGGTGCGTGCGGCTTCCAGCAGCGCGCCCTGGGCAAGGTCGTCGTTGCCGAAAAAGATCGCATCCACCTGCGGATGGCTGGCCAGCAATTGCAGGAACAGTTCCCCGCCCAGGCCGACGGAAGACGGGCGAGGCGTCAGCATTTCCAGGTCCGGGTTGTACAAACCGGCCTCCTGCAAGGCACGACGATACCCTTCGCCACGCAGCAACGTGCGCTGATCAAGCTGGGCGCCGATATAGGCCAGGCGCCGGCGACCGCGGGAGATCAGGTGGCGGGCGGCGGTTTCCCCTGCCTGCAACTGCGAAAAACCAACACAGTTCACACCCTCTGCGGCATCCAGCTCCATCATGTATACACAGGGCACATTGCTGGTCTCGATCATCCGGCGCGAGCTTTCGGAGCGGTCAAAGCCTGTCAGCAACAGCCCGCGTGGCTGGTAGGCCATATAGTTGCGCAGCAGGTTTTCTTCTTCATCACGCGAGTAGTGAAAGTTACCGATCAGGACTTCAAAGCCCCTTGGGCGCAATACGTCATGGATGGCTTCGAGGGTGTCAATAAACAACAGGTTGGACAGTGAAGGCACCAGCACCACCACCGAGTGGCTCTGCGCCGAGGCCAGTGCCCGGGCAGCGGGGTTGACCACATAATTGAGCTCGTCGGCCGCAATGCGCACCTTTGCAGCGAGCTCGGTGGCGACGCTGCTGATGCCGCGCAGAGCACGCGAAGCGGTGATGGGGCTGACCCCGGCAAGGCGGGCAACTTCGTTAAGGGTGGGACGGCCCGTGGTTCGGGTGTTTTTATCGTTTTTGGAGGTGGTCATCAGGGCGGCTTGCCAAACAAAAAACAAGTCACTAAGGTAGCGCTGTCCAATCGGACCCGCAATTGCCTGATTGCGTGTAAATCAGTTACCCCAGCTTTGTATGTCGAGAGCGTCTCCGCGTCTCCCCATAAAAATGAGAAATAGACGTCGGTAGCCTAAGCTTTGTGCTTTGCTTTCAAGTATTGAACGCATGGACAAAGACAGCGCTGTCTACGGACTGAGGTGTTTCATGAGTCAACCTATCACTGCTCTGGTCATCATGGGTGTTGCCGGCTGCGGCAAATCCAGCGTTAGCCAGGCACTGTGCCAGCTCAATGGCGCGACCCCGATTGAAGGCGATGCTTTTCACCCGGCGGCCAACATTGCCAAGATGAGTGCCGGCATCCCCCTGACCGATGAAGATCGCGCCGGCTGGCTTGACAGCCTGTGCGATGAATTGCGTCGTGCGGTTGCCAATGGTCAGCGCCCGGTGCTGACCTGTTCGGCACTGAAACTGCGTTACCGCGAGCGCCTGCGCAGTTCGGTAGACGGTCTGGGCTTTGTGTTCCTGGAGCTGACCCCCGAGGTTGCGGCGGCCCGAGTGGCCGATCGTCCGGGGCATTTCATGCCCAAGACCCTGATCGACAGCCAGTTCGCTGCACTTGAATCACCGACCAATGAGTCTTTGGTGCTGACCCTCAACGCAGCTCAGATGAACGTTAAACAATTAGCAAGCGCCGCCCGAGACTGGTGGAGCGAGCAGACGGTAATGGCAACTTCATGATGTTGTTTCAAACAGATAGCGCTATCTGCCTCGGCCGTAGCGGCACCCCCGTACTTGATAACAACAAAAAGGCAGGAGAAGCCCCATGCTAGGCATGTCCCACAATACGTTTCTGCTGCTTGATGCAGTAGTGACCATTATCGGGCTGATCGTTTTGATCACCCGATTCAAGTTGCACCCCTTTATCGCCCTGATTATTGCCTCGGCGTTCCTGGGCCTGACTGCCGGCATGCCTGCCAACCTGATCATCAAGTCGTTCCAGGACGGTTTTGGTGGCGTGCTGGGCTTTGTCGGGATCATCCTGGCATTGGGCACCATGCTTGGCAAAATGATGGCCGACTCCGGGGGGCAGACCAGATCGCCCGCACCCTGATCCGTGCCTTCGGCAAGGACAAGGTGCAGTGGGCAATGATGTTTGCCGCCTTCCTGGTCGGTATTCCGTTGTTTTTCGAAATCGGCTTTGTGCTGTTGATCCCGTTGGTGTTTATCGTTGCGCGTCGTACCGGCGTGTCGATCATCAAGATCGGCATCCCGCTGCTCGCCGGCTTGTCCGCCGTACACGGGCTGGTACCACCGCACCCGGGCCCGCTGCTGGCCATTGGCGTGTTTGGTGCCGATATCGGCAAGACCATCTTGTACGGCCTGATCGTAGCGCTGCCGACCGCGATCATTGCCGGGCCGATTTACGGCACGTTTATCGCCAAGTACATCCCGGGGCATGCTTCCCAGGACCTGATGGATCAACTGGCCAGCGAGCCGGAATCCAGCACCCTGCCAAGCTTCTCCATCACCCTGGTGACCGTGCTGTTGCCGGTGTTCCTGATGTTGCTCAAGACGTTTGCAGACGTTGCGCTGCCTGACGGCAACTTCTTCCGCGTGTGGATGGACATGATCGGTCACCCGATCAGTGCGCTGTTGCTGGCATTGTTGCTGGCGCTGTACACCTTTGGCGCCCGTCAGGGCATCGACTCCAAGCGCATCCTCAAATTGCTGGACGCAAGCCTGGCCCCTACCGCAGCGATCATTCTGATCATTGGTGCGGGCGGCGGTTTCAAGCAGATGCTGGTAGCCAGCGGTGTGGGTGACGTGATCGGCCATATGGCCGTGAACGCGCAAATCTCGCCGATCCTGCTGGCCTGGCTGGTGGCGGCGGTGATTCGTATCGCGACGGGTTCTGCGACCGTGGCGACCATTACCGGGGCTGGGATTGTGTTGCCGGTGGTGGACTTGATTCCGGGTGTGAACCGCGAGTTGCTGGTACTGGCGACCGGCGCGGGTTCGTTGATCCTGTCTCACGTCAACGATGCGGGTTTCTGGCTGGTGAAGCAGTACTTCAACATGACCGTGGCTGAAACCTTCAAGACCTGGACCGCGATGGAAACCATTCTGTCGATTGTCGGCTTGATCTTTATTCTGCTGCTGTCGTTGGTGGTTTAAGCGCCACCAAACCTGTGGGAGCGGGCTTGCTCGCGATGGGCGCAACGCGGTGTATCGATTGCACCGCAGCGATCCAATCGCGAGCAAGCCCGCTCCCACACGGGTTTATGGCTTAGCCCGGGTTAAAGCCGTCAGTCCGGAACATGGCGCGAATCCCTCGCAGCGCCTGACGAATGCGATCCTGGTTTTCAATCAGGGCAAAGCGCACATGGTCATCACCATATTCACCAAATCCTACCCCCGGCGACACACAGACCTTGGCATCCGCCAGCAGCTTCTTGGCGAACTCCAGTGAGCCCAGGTGGGCGTAGTGTTCGGGAATCTTGGCCCAGATATACATCGAAGCCTTCGGATTTTCGACCATCCAGCCCAGTTCGTGCAGCCCTTTGACGATCACGTTGCGGCGTTGGCGATACTGCTCGGCAATATCCTTGACGCACTGCTGGTCGCCCTCAAGCGCCGCAATCGCCGCCACTTGCAGCGGGGTGAAGGTGCCGTAGTCGTGGTAACTCTTGATCCGCGCCAGGGCATTGACCAGCTCCGGGTTGCCGACCATAAAACCGATACGCCAGCCGGCCATGTTGTAGCTTTTGGACAGGGTGAAGAACTCCACCGCAATGTCCTTGGCGCCGGGTACCTGCATGATCGAAGGTGCTTTCCAGCCGTCATAGACGATATCGGCGTAGGCCAGGTCGTGGACCACCAGCACATCGTACTGCTTGGCCAGGGCCACCACGCGCTCGAAGAAATCCAGCTCGACACATTGCGCCGTGGGGTTGGACGGGAAGCCCAGGATCATCATTTTCGGCTTGGGGATGGAGCCGCGAATGGCTTTTTCCAGCTCGGCAAAAAAGTCCACGCCGGGGATCAGCGGCACCGAGCGCACCTGGGCACCGGCAATCACGGCACCGTAGATATGAATCGGGTAGCTGGGGTTGGGCACCAGTACGGTGTCGCCCTGATCCAGGGTGGCGAGCATCAAGTGCGCCAGGCCTTCCTTGGAGCCGATGGTGACAATGGCTTCCTGCTCGGGATCGATCTCAACGTTGTAACGGTCGGCATACCAGCGAGAAATGGCCCGGCGCAGGCGCGGAATGCCACGCGAAGTCGAGTAGCCGTGCGTGTCTTCACGCTGTGCGACGGTGCAGAGCTTTTCAACGATATGCGGCGGTGTCGGGCCGTCAGGGTTGCCCATGCTGAAGTCGATGATGTCTTCGCCACGACGTCGGGCGGCCATCTTCAGTTCAGCGGTGATGTTGAAAACGTAGGGGGGGAGTCGATCGATGCGCGCAAAGCGTCGCGGCGAACCTTGGTCTGCCATGTGTGCCTCTGGTACGTAAGCGCCCGGAACCGTCCGAGCGACGTTGACCACTGCGGTGGTCTGGACCAGACAATAAGGGCGCTGAGGTACTTTTGTCTAGATGGCAACAGGTGCTATTTTTCACTGATCCGACTCGCTTGTGTTTTTGTTCCTATACTAAGTTGCTAGGTTTCCTACTTACTCCATCGAGTATGCCCCATGGATCAACTAAAAAAGTTCGAGCTGTCAGCGCCGCGATTCACCAAAGGTCCCTTTCAATTGATTGCGGGTTTTGGTGGCCGTTTCACTCAAGAGACCGCAGGTCGAATTCCTCAGCTATGGGACACATTCCTTCCTGAGTTGGGCAAGGTACCTAGCCAGTTAGGGGAAGAAACCTACGGTGTTTGTTGTAATCCCGATGGCGAGGGTGGTTTCGAATACATTGCCGGTGTGGCCATCAGCAAGCTGGACGACCTGCCCGAGCGCTATCGCTGGATTGAGCTGCAAGAACAGTCCTACGCGGTGTTCGAGCATCACGGGCCACTGGATACCCTGGCCCAGACCTTTCAGGCGATCTGGAAGCAGTGGTTGCCGCAGTCGGGGTACGCCGCCGTTGATGCACCCGAGTTCGAGCGTTACAGCGCCGACTTCAATCCGGACGCCGGCACGGGCCGGGTAGAGATCTGGTTGCCGATCAAAAAGGCGGCCTAGCCTGCTTGCAGTTGTGGCAGTGGCGAGGCCGGCAGTGAAAGCACCAGGCGCCTTTCGCCACGATAGGCCTCGCCGCGCTCGACCCAGCCCTGGCCCAGGTAAAAGGCCAGCGCGCTGGTGTTGAACGGGCTGACAGAAAGCATCAACTGACGGATCTCGGGCCAGAACTGATCAATGGCCCGGGGCAGTTCGCGCAAGCAGGCCTTGCCCAGCCCCTGAGCCTGGACCCGGCTGTCGACTTGCAAGGCATGCAGGGTGGCACTGCCGGCTTCGGCCCAATGCGCCAGTAACGGCTCGCGCTTGAGCAGCAAGAAGGCCACCGGCCGTTCATCGCGCAGTAACGCCAACCCTTTGATACCCGCGTGCGGCTTGGTGGGCAGGGCGTGCAGGGCCGATTCGACAGTGCCGCAGAATGGCACTTGCTCAGGTCTTACCTCAATCTCGCGCAGTAATTCGCGCTGGCGCAGCGTCAGGTCTTCGTAAGCGCAGAGGCGGGTGTTCATATCGGAATTCTGTTGAGGCGCAATGGGAGGTAGCTGATGGGTGACATCAGTTACCGCTGAACAGCGCGACAGTTTCTACCGATCATCGAGCCAAATACAGATTTATTCCCACGTCAGTCTTCAGAACCTGAGTTGCGGCGTACAAAGGGCAGCAACATGGCGACGTTTTTTTGATAACGGCGGTAGTTGTCACCAAACAGGGTAACCAGGTCTTTCTCTTCCAGATGTGTGCCGATCAGGATGTACAGCGTGCTGGTCAGCGCAAATACCAGGTGCCCGACAGTCATCTCGGGTGTGGCCCAGAATGCGATCAAAAACCCCAGGTACATCGGGTGGCGTACAACTTTGTACAGTGCAGGTGTACGAAATACGGGGTTTACCGAGGCGGGGCGCAGCAATGGCGCCAGGGCCTGCTTGATGCCGAATAGTTCAAAGTGGCTGAACAGAACAGTTGCCACCAGCACGATCGCCCATCCGAGCCAGTACAGGGCGACAAGCAAGCCTGTGGCCACTGGCGACTCAACTTTCCAGACAACGCTGGTGATCGGTTGCCACAACCCGCACAGCAGCGCCAGAACCGCGCTGGAGGCCAAGACATAGGTGGCACGTTCGATAGGTACCGGGATGATAGAGCGCCAGCGGTCCTTGAAGCCTTTGCGCGCCATGAGGCTGTGCTGCAGGGCAAACAGGCTGATCAGCAAAATATCGCTCGCCAGTGCCCAGGGCCATGCCAGGCCTGTTCCCGAATCAATGCTTTTCGGGACCCCGACATTGCCCACAAAGCCCATGAAGTAGAGGAATGTCAGCAGGAAAAACAGGTAGCTCAACAGGCTGTAGAGCAGCGCAGCGAATTGGCCGATACGACGCAATACGCGCGGTTTCAGATCAGTTGCAGCGTGCATGAACGACTCCTTTCGTACATGGCAGAACAGCGATACAAACGTTTGTAACGAGTACCTTAGCCCTGATACAGCAAATGGCCATCTTTATGGGTGAACTGCCAAAGATGTCATCCAACATACCAAGCGAGGCAAGAAAAGGCGGGCTCAGGCTTGCGGTAACGCCAGGCTGAAGGTGAAGACCGTGCCTTGTGCTTGATTGGAAGCGACTTCGAGATGGCCACCATGGGACAGGGCGATCTGGCTGGCAATGTACAAGCCAAGGCCGAGACCGGCCTGGGGCGTGTGGTTGGCCGGGCGTGAGTAGGGTTTGAACAAGTGCGGCAGCAATTCGGGGGCAATGGGCGTGCCCTGGTTGAATACCTTGAGGCTGAACACCCCATCGAGCGTCAGGGCGCTGACGCGCACGGCACCGCTTGGGCCACCGTGGGTAATGGCATTGATCAGCAGGTTGGAGAGCAGTTGCGCCAAACGGCCACTGTCACATTGGATGCCTGTGAGTGGCCCGATATCTGACTGGATCAAGCGGTCGGGGTGTACGCTTTGAATTTCTGATACAACGTGGCGCAACACCTGGTCGAGATTGCCGCACTCGCTCAGGGTCAGGGGGATACCGCTGCCCAGGCGGCCCCGGGCAAAGTCCAGGACGTCCTCCACCAACTGCGAAGCGCGATGGCCACAGCTGAGGATATGCTGCGCGAGCACATCGCTCGGCGGGTTGGGATACTTGCGCAGCAGGCGCTCGGCTGCCGTGGTAATGGCAAAGAGCGGGTTGCGCAAGTCATGGCCGATCACGGCGATAAACTGCTCGCGCAATTCTGCATTTTCACGCTCTTGCAGCAAGGCAGTCTCGGTGCGTTGCTGGTTCTCTTCAGCGTCAATCTGCAGCGAGAGCAGCCGGGCAAAAGACTCCATCGTGGATTGGATGGTGCTGTCTTTCAGGCTGGCAGGCTCCGGGTCCAGGGCGCACAAGGTGCCGAAGAAGCGGCCGTCAGTGCGCCATACCGGGATCGTGATATAGCTTTCAAAGCGGTACATCCTGGGAGTGTGATGATGCTGGTAGAGCGGGTCAGCGCTGGCATGGTCGATGATGATGGGCTGGTGCGAGTGCATGCTTTCAAAGCACAGGGTACTGACCAGCTCCAGCTCGCCCCCGGGCTGCAACCCGAAACCCAGGTTGTCGAGCACGGCGCAGGCAGTCCAGGTTGTCTGGGTCACACGGGCAACGGCGGCAAAGCGCATGCCGGTCATTTCCGCGATCACCTGAAGCATCGCCGGCACGGCGCTGATCCGGTTAATCGTTGCGATATCGTCGACCACGCCTGGCGCCATGGGAAATGCTCGTGCTTAAAAAGCTGATTCTAGCCAGAACACTTGTACACGGCACTCATTGATCAGCCGGCACTCAATAAAAAAACCGCGCGACTCATAAAGAGTGGCGCGGTTTTTATTCAAATCAACTCAGGTGTCTTGTTTGTCTTGCAGTACTTCGCCCGTTTTGGCGTCGAGGTCCACGTCCCACTTGATACCTTTGGCATCGCGCAATTCAACCTCATACACCAGCTTGCCGTAAGAGTGATCAAGCTCGGTATCAACAATGGTCGCCCCCGGGTGTTTATCCAGCGCGGCTTGATTCAACTTTTCAAACGAGGCGATTTCACCCGACTTGAGCAGCCCTGGAATATGGTCAGGGCGAACATCGGCCTGGGCAATACCGGCGGTCAGCGCCAGGGCAACAGTGGCAAATACCAGGTTAAGTGTTTTCATGTTGAGTCCCTTTGGGTTGATCTGTTTAAGTGGGATCAGATTAACCGGCACAACTTAACTCACCCTTAATTTTCGCCCAGTTACCGACGCGCAGGTTTAGAACCCCTTGTTCTCCAGCAACTGATTGACGCTGTGTGGCGCCGGGCGCTGGTAGTACTTGAGCAACTCGCTGGCGCGGTTGGTGAAAATGCCATCGACACCTGCGTCCATTGCCTTCTTGAAATCGACGGGGGCGTCGAGGGTGTACACATGCACCAGCAGGCCCCGGTCATGAGTGGCCTTGTTCATCCAGGGCTGGATCAGGTCGAAATAGCTCTGGTCGCCGCCGTGGGTCAAGGCTGCCGAAGGGCCTGTACCAATGGCGCCGTTAGCCTTGGCAAAGTCGAGCCACTGGATGAACTCGGCCTGGTCCTTGGGCTGCTGCTTGGCGTAGTACGCGGCTTTATCCTTTGCCCCCGAGTCGGCGAAACTGACGCTGGTGTCGGGTGTCATGCCGCCTTCACCCACCCATAGCAGCAGGATCTTCGGGGTGTCGGGCATTTCTTTTTGCAGCAGTTCGAGGCTGTTTTTATCGAACGTCTGCAAAATGATTCGGCCCTTGCCCAAACCCACCTGCGAACCAGCTGTTGCCCCTGTCGCAGGCGCAAGCCAGCCGCGCTTGCTCAGTGTGTGGTGCAGGTCGTGCTCAATGCCCGGGAACAGCTGGGGTTGCTTGGTTTCGATATACAGGCCCGGTGTGTGCTCGGGGTTGCCCTGGGCAATATCGATGATTTCATCCAGGGTCAAAATCGGCAGGCCAACGTAGGACGCGCGTGCCCGATCCGGGTAGGCCTGGTTGAACCAGCTGCCAGCATCCAGGGTTTTAAGCTCCGCCAGGGTGAAGGCACTGGCAGGGCTGTCCTTGCGCTCCGGGAATTTTTTCGCCACATCGGTGGTGCGTAGAAGGCTGTTGTCATGCAGCGCAAACAGCACGCCGTCCTTGCTGCGCTGCAGGTCCATTTCCAGGTAATCGGCGCCCAGGTCGCGGGCGAGGGTGTAGGCTGGCGCCGTTGACTCCGGGGCATCGAAGGATGCACCGCGATGGGCGATGACGGCGGGGAGGGGGATACCGTGGGCACTGGCCAGTGTCGCCTCGGTGGCGCTCGGTGCGCTGTTGGCCTGTGCCTGGCCCATACCCAGAATCAGGCTCAGCAGCAGGGCGCTTTTGCCAAAAGTGTCGGACATTGGTTGAAATCCTTTCCATCAGAAAAGCGGAATGTGTTTTTTAGCGATTTTTCAGGCTGATGTGCAGTATTCTTGGCCCCAACAACGTCCCCGGTAGAGGGGCAAACCTTGAATCTTGCGTGTAAACCACCGTTCCAGAGCCTTTGGGCTCATCAGTGAGGTTTACCATGCGTATCACTTCGCAACTCATCTGCCAGGCCGCCGACCTACTTAACGGCTTTGTTGGTTTCAATCGTAAGACAGGCCAGCACATTGTCCGTTTTAGCGAAGATTCTTTCGGCATGGATGTCGCCGACGACAACATCACCCCGACCAGTGAGTTTGTCTGGCAGGCCAATGGCGCCGAGACCATGACCCTCAAGCGCGAGCTGATTCAGCTGCTGCTGGATCAAAATATCGATGATCGCCTGAATATCACCGAACCCCTGCGGGTCTATATGCAGCGCCAGGATGTGCCCGAGATTTCGGCGGTGCGCCGTTGCATCAGTTGAGTCTGAGCAGTCCCTAGGGCTCTTTGCGGACAAAATGCCGGTGCATTTCTGACGTCAGGCTTTCTATTCGCTCAGTCAACTGCTTGGTCATTTCGGTCAGGCGGGTGTTTTGCTCCAGCAGCGCCATGATCTGCTCTGTGGTTTGAGCCGCGGCGGCTTGCCGTTCGGCATTGGCTACGGCCAGGGCTTCGCGGTGCTGGGCGTCTGCATCTGCCTGGGCCTTGTCGCGGGCCGCCTGGCGCGTTTGTGCCAGCAGAATCAAGGGTGCGGCGTAGGCCGCTTGCAGGCTGAAAGCGAGGTTAAGCAGGATGAACGGATAAATATCAAAGTGCGTTACGCCAAACAGATTGAGACAGATCCATATCGCCACGATCAGGGTTTGCGCGCCGAGAAAGGCAGGGGTGCCAAAAAAGCGGGCAAAGGCTTCAGCCTGCAAGGCGAACCGGTCACTGCCGAATGTTGGTGCCAAATGCTCATAGGCGCGGTGAAAGCGCAAATGGTCGACCTTTTTTGACTGGGCCTTGGCGTTGGCATGTTTGTTTTCAGCTGCCATGGGGCTTCCTTTTCTTGCTGGATGTTTACCGGGCTATTGCGGATTGCTGCCCCACGCTGACGCTGAAAGCGTGTCTGCTGAACCAACGCTGACCTTGTTGCGGCCCGTATTTTTTGCGATGTACAACGCTTTGTCGGCCTCGTTCAGCCACATGTTGGCGTGCTGGAATTCGGGGCGGCAAGTGGCCAGGCCTATGCTCAGGCTGACGTTAAGCCCAGGCTCGTCGGCGTGCTGGAAGTTGGCGAATACATGGCGCAGCCGCTCCATGATTTCCTGGGCCTGGGCCAGTGAACGGTTGGGCAGAATGACGCAAAACTCATCACCGCCGTAGCGCCCGGCCAGGTCTTCAGTGCGCAGGTTATGCTTGAGCTCCAGGCTGAGCTGACGCAACACGCTGTCGCCGACAATATGGCCGTAGGTGTCATTGATGCGCTTGAAGTGGTCGATGTCGATCAGGGCCAGCGTGGTGGGTGAATGGCTCTGCTGGCTGTGCTGGAAGCTCAGTTGCAGCAGGTCTTTCCATGAACCATGGTTGAGCAGACCGGTCAGGCTGTCGGTGCGGCTCAGGGTGCTCAGTGCGCGTTTATGCTCCGCCAGCTTGATAGCCAGGCGATAACTGACCATGCCCACGGCAAACGGGTAGAGCGTCAGCATGGGCAGGCACGCATAGATCTGGATGGCGGTGGTGTCCAGGTTGACAGCGACCCCCAGGGCCAGCCACGACAGCAGGACACCGGCCAGTTGTGCCAACGCTCCGCGGATCAGCATCTTCGGGCCGCCTGCGGCCACGTTGTTCATCATCATCATCGACAGGATCGTGACGGTAGGCAGGGGGTTGAACTGCATGCTCGCGGCCCAGAAACCGCCCCACAGCGAGTCCAGCAGCATGTTGCGGCGCTCGGCCTGATACGGGTAGGCAGAGCGGATCGACAGTTGATAGGCGAGGTGTGGCCAGACAAATCCGTTAAACAGCAGCAGGCCCCATATCCATGCCGGCACATTCAGTGGGTAAAGTGCTGCCATCACGCTAAAGCAGCCAATCCCCAGGCCGACGGCACGCGGCGCGTAAATGCGCTTGGCAAACGACAGCCCTTTGCCTCTTTTATTGTCCATAGCTGTCTGCGCAAGTCAGGTGGGCATGGTGCCCGATTGCCGGGTTGCGCAGCGCCGATTGCCGGGTTGCTGGCAGGCATTGACGAGAAAACATCGTACATATCCCGAAAAGTTTTGAAACAGTGATGGTTCCAGACTAGCTCTATTTAGCCGACGCTCAATCTGCTGCGTTGACAGTGCCTGTTGTGGGCACTGATATTTATAGAATGACAACCCACCTTTCAAGGGGCTAAAAGCAAGGCAATAACCATTTCTCACTGGAGCCTTCAATCCATGGCATTCGACTCACGCAATGCTGGGCGGCCTAAACCCGCTGAGCGATATCAGGGCGCATTTCGAAATGATGGCGCGCGGCCGTCTTCCAGCCTTGGCAAGACCCTGGGCATCTTCTGGAAACTGCTTTTTCACAAGCCAGTGGGCACGCGGCCTGAAGGTGTGATCCCGGTCAAGCCACTCACCCGTGAGCAATTGGATGAGGCGGCGGATTTCAGTGTGTATCGGCTGGGTCATTCAACCGTGCTGCTCAAGCTCAAAGGCAAATACTGGCTGACCGACCCGGTCTATGCGCAGCGCGCCTCGCCGTTTCAGTGGCTTGGACCCAAGCGCTTTCATGAGCCGCCCATCAGCCTGGATGAGCTACCACCGTTGGAGGCGGTGATTCTTTCCCATAATCACTATGACCATCTGGATCAAAAAACCGTGTTGCAGTTGGCGGCAAAAACACGTCAGTTTCTTGCACCGCTGGGTGTCGGTGACCTGCTGGTAAAGTGGGGCGTGCCAGCCAGCAAGGTTCAGCAACTGGACTGGTGGCAGGAAGCTCACCTGGCAGGTATCCGCTTTATCGCCACTCCGTCCCAGCACTTTTCAGGTCGGGGGCTGTTCGATCACAACCAGACGCTTTGGGCATCCTGGGTGATGATCATTGATGATGTGCGAATTTTCTTCAGTGGTGACTCGGGCTATTTTGACGGCTTCAAGCAGATCGGAGAGCAGTTCGGCCCCTTTGATCTGACCCTGATGGAGACAGGGGCCTACAACGTGGATTGGCCCCATGTGCATATGCAGCCGGAGCACAGCCTGCAGGCACATCTTGACCTCAATGGGCGGTGGTTGCTGCCCGTTCACAATGGCACCTTTGACCTGGCTTTCCATGCCTGGTCAGAGCCATTTGACCGCATTGTGGCGTTGGCAGAGCAGTGCAATGTGCTCATTACAACGCCACAAATGGGTGAGGCTTTCAATCTGCTTACGCCTGACCCGGGCCGTGCCTGGTGGCTAGAGGTAGAAACCCCGGGGCATTAGGGCTGTATTTCACTCGATCAGAGCAAAATCCTCGCGCCCCATCGGGTCTGGCGTTGTGCCGCGAACATTGCCCCCGCGCCCGGGGGTAAACCCGGGGAAGAACACCAGGCCCTGCGCCTCAAAGCTGTAGGCCAGGGCCAGCCGGGTAACGTCGCGCACGGGGGCTTGTGCCTCGAAGCGTTCAATTGCCGCGACTGAAACCCCTGATTGCTCGCTCAGCTGCTCGCGATCCCAGCCCAGCATTTCACGCGCCTGCGCGCAGTGCAGCGGGGTAAATTGATTGATGACGATGCGTTCAAACGTACTGCGCGTGGCTGAATGAGGCATGGGTTTCTCCAGGGCTGAGTCAGTGCTTGAAAATATACTGTGTTTTTATACAGTTATTTTATCTCTGGGACAAATTCATTTTTTGATCAGTGCCGAGCGGCGGAATCTGCTGTGCGGCTGCTTTTTTGCGGGCTTTTGCGTGGGGAGCAAAGGTCGAATATTTCGATAATGGGATGTGTGTAGTTTTGTCTGTGCGGAAAAATCGGCGGGTTGATCGCCTCATCTTGCTAGACCAATTCGCGGACATTTCTTCGTAGATATCGGAAGCGTCCTAACTCTTTAATTTCAATCAAGCCCGAGACTTACTTCCATTCAGGGAGACTCCGCCGTTTGTGCCTGCGAGTTAGTCCCTTTACCAGATTAACGGTGTATGGATGGACGTCAGCATGTCGGTATCTCACCTCGGGTTGAGGTTGTTATCTTTGGTTCTGCTCGGCACCTTGGCGGGGCAGGCTTCTGCCACGCAAGCGTCATTGCCTGAACCTGGTGATCTGGATCTGATTCGGGATCGTCAGGAGCGCCTGCTCGAAGAACAACGGCGCCGGCTGGAGGAGCTTCAGGAGCTTCCCGGCAAGCAGATTTCTCCTGGGATTCCAGTTCAGGCAGTCGATAGTCGTTGTTTTCCCATACAAGAGATCCAGCTCAAAGGCGCCGACAGCCTGTCCGCCAACGAGTGTGACACCATGTTCCAGCCCTATATCGGGCAGTGTCTGGGCGTGTCCCAGCTCAACGAATTACTCAAGGTCATCACCAACCATTACATCGACAGGGGGCTGGTGACCACTCGCGCTTACTTGCCACAACAGGACTTGTCCCAGGGTCATCTGCAAATGCTGGTGGTTGAGGGCAAGCTCGAAAGCTTGAAGGGCGCCGACAACAGCAAACTATCCCGTCGCGAATTAACCATGAGTTTTCCCGGTCAGGCCGGTAGCCGGCTCAGTCTGCGGGAAATCGAGCAGGCGATTGATCAGCTCAACCGCTTGCCATCCAATCAGGCGCAAATGGAGTTGGCCCCGGGCAATGAAGTGGGCAGCAGCGCGGTGGTGGTAAAAAACAATCCGCAAAAGCCGTGGCGCGTCAGCCTGGCGCGTAACAACGACGGCCAGAAAAGCACTGGGGAGCAACAGTGGGGTACCGGCTTTGAGTGGGACAGCCCGCTAGGCCTGGCGGATCAATTGGTTATGCGCGGTGGTCATGATGCGAGTAGTGATAACCAGAAATCTTCGAAGAGCGCGATGCTCTACTACAACCTGCCGTGGGGCTGGTGGAACTTCGCTTATACCTACAGCCAGAGCGATTACCGCTCGGTGGCCCAAGCCAACACCTTTGATTTCAAGCAATCCGGTGAAAGTACAAACCATCAACTGCGTGCCGAGCGGGTGATCCATCGCGACGCGATGAGTAAAACCTCGCTCAATACCGGTCTGGCGCATATGCGCTCCAATAACTATGTACGCGATACGCGACTGCGCAACAGCAGTCACCGGCTCAGCGAATTCCAGTTTGGCATCAACCATGGTCGGCGTATCGCCAGTTCCTTCGTCAATCTGGATGTCGGCCTGCAAAAGGGCATCGGTGCCTTTGATGCCCAAGGGAGTCACAGCTCTAAACCGGGCACGCTAAACGCCCGCTATCGCAAATACACCGCGACCATCAGCTATTTGCAGCCATTCAAGCTATGGGGCGAGTCCCTCAGTTTTACCAGTATGGTCACCGGCCAACGCAGTGAGGATGCGCTGTTCAGTCCGCAACGGATAAGCCTGGGCGGTTCTGCCTCGGTACGTGGCTACAAGGACCAACAACTTTCGGGTGACAGCGGTGGTTATTGGCGCAACGACCTGCGCTGGTCGCGTCCGGTAACCCTGGACTGGCTGCGCCCGGTATTGACCGATTACGGCACCAGCCTTGGCTACGACCAGGGCGTGATTCGTCACGGCCGCTACAACCGTGAGACCAGCGGCCGAGTCTCCAGCAACTCGCTGGAGCTGTTTGCCCGTGGCCGTAACTTCAGTACCAGCGTGACCTTTGCCCACTCCCTGGAACGACCGGATGTGCTCACCGAGCGCGAAGCTCCGATCTACTTTCGGATGGTTTTTTTCCTGTAATTCAACGTTTTGTTGTATCGAGAAAATGACATGGATGATCGACATTTAGCCTTTTTGGCTCGCCAGCCTTCAGCTGCCCTGCAACCCCGGGAATCCTTTTGGGGAATGCCCAAACGTGGGCTGGCCTTTATTTTGGCCAATGCGATTTTCTGGCAACCACTGTTGGTGCAGGCCGAAGGCATCGTCGTCAGCGGTCCAGGCACAAGCCTGGGAGCGGCGGGCAATGGTGTACCCATCGTCAATATTGCAGCACCCAACGGCAGTGGCTTGTCGCACAACCAGTTCAGTGACTACAACGTCGGGGCCAATGGCCTGATTCTCAACAACGGGATCGACCGTACACAGTCAACCCAGCTGGGCGGGATCATCCTTGGCAACCCGAACCTGCATGGCAATGCTGCCAATATCATCCTCAACGAAGTAAACGGCGGCAGCCCCAGCCAGTTACGCGGCTACACCGAGGTAGCGGGACAATCGGCCAAGGTCATCGTGGCCAACCCGTACGGCATTACCTGTAATGGCTGCGGTTTTATCAACACTCCTAGCGTCACGTTGAGCACGGGCAAGCCAGTCTTTGATGATGGTCGTCTGGATCGTTATCAGGTCGATGGCGGCACGGTGACCATCGATGGTCAGGGCTTGAACGCCAGCAATGTCGACCGCTTCGACATGATCACCCGCTCGGCGAAGATCAACGCCCAGATCAATGCGCGCAATTTGACGGTGATTGCCGGTCGTAACGACGTCAATGCCCGGACGCTGCATGCCACTGCGCGTACGGATGACGGCAGTGCCAAGCCGCAATTGGCCATTGACTCCAGCGCCTTGGGCGGCATGTACGCAGGTGCCATCAGGCTGGTGGGCACTGAAGCGGGAGTAGGGGTCAAGCTGGACGGTAGGTTGGCGGCCAGTGGCGGGGATATTCTGCTTGATGCCAATGGGCATTTGAGCATAGCTCAGGCCACGGCTGGCGCTGACTTCAACGTTAAATCTGTGAGCCTGGATGCCCTAGGGGCGATCTATGCTGGCACCACATTGGATATGCAGGCTCAAGGCAACCTCACCATTCGTAAAAATCTCGTGGCCCGCGACAGCATCAAGCTCTCCAGCGGCGCACAGTTGACCAATCACGGCGTTATCGAAGCCGGGGTCAATTCAGAAAATTCACGCAACACGGCTGGTGATGTGCAAATCAAAGCACAGGCACTGATCAACACAGACGCCAGCATTGTCGCCAGCCGCAAACTGATGGTTAACGCCCAAACCCTGAACAATCAAGGCGGCACACTGAGTGCCAAACAGATCGCCAGCATCCGCTCAGACACTCTGGATAACCAGAACAAGGGGCGAGTCCTGAGTAGCGGTGATCTCGACCTCAACACCGATCGGTTGCTTAACAGCAAGGGGCTGGTTTCAGCCAACAGCGTCGACGCCCGGGTTGGCAGCCTGGATAACCGCAATGGCATGCTCAGTAGCTTGGGTGAGCTGGGTTTGAGCGTTGACCGCAAAATGCAAAACCAGAGTGGTACGGTGGTGGCTGATGGGAGTGCACATGTCACCGCCGCCAGCCTCAATAACAGCAGCGGTCAGATTTCCAGCAAACAGAACCTTAAGGTCAAGGTGCAGGAGCTCAACAACCACAATGGTCAACTGATTGGCCAAGGTGTTGTGCATCTGATCAGTGACACCCTGGACAATCGCCAGGGCGGTCTGGTCGGCGGTACCCGAGGGGTGCTGCTTGATGTGGCAGATATCAACAACCGCGGCGGCGAGGTGACGAGCCTGGCCAGCGTGACGTTGACCGGTAAGCGTCTGGACAACAAGGAGGGCAGGCTCTCCAGTCAAAAGGACAGCAGGTTTGCATTCAGTGCAGGTATAGAAAATAGTCAGGGCCTGATCAGCTCTGAAGGTTTGTTGAGCATTTCGGCGGGGACTCTTGTTAACAGTCTGGGCAAGTTGTCCAGTAGTGACCAACTCAGTGTCACCACTGATGGCGCCCTGGATAACCGAGGGGGAAGTGTAGATACAAATGCCGGTCTCGACGTGCGCAGCGCCAGCCTCGACAACAGCGCAAAGGGCACCTTGAGTGCCCGGCAAGCGCTACAGATCAACACCGGCGCACTGGATAACCAGAGCGGCGGCATCAACACAGCAGGCGATCTCACTATCACGGCGGGCCAGTTGGACAACCGTGAGGGCAGCATCGTTAGCGCCAAAGCCCTGACAGCTAGCGTCACTGGTTTGGATCAGCAGGGCGGACAACTTACCAGCAAAACCGTACTCACCCTGGACCTCAAATACGGTCAGTTAAACAACCAGAGCGGCCTGATCAACGGACCGCTACTGGTAATGAAAAACCTCAAGGGCGTCAATAACCAGGGTGGCGAAATCTCCAGTCGCCAAGGTTTTACCTTGACGGCGGATAACCTCGATAACAGCAATGGCCAACTTCTGAGTGATGGCGGGCTGTCCCTGCGCATTGCTCAGGCCCTGACCAATATCAAAGGCCTGATCGCCGCAGCGACGATGGATGGGCGAGCGGCAAACCTCGACAACAACTCCGGTTCCCTGACCAGCCTTGGCGATCTGCAACTGGATGTTCAGGGCCTGTTGAGCAACCGGGACCAGGGGCTTATCGAAGCGGGCAATACACTGACCATCAACAGTGGAGAGCTGAACAACCATAATGGTTCGTTGCTGGGCAAGGCCATCGCACTGGACTTCGGTACGGCAACGGGCGATCTGAACAATTCCAGCGGCCTGATCACTACCAAGGGTCCCTTGCTCCTAAAGAATCTGCGAGACCTGAACAACCGTGGCGGCGAAATTTCCACCACGCAAACCCTAAACCTGAGTGGTCGCAACCTCGATAACAGTACCGGCAAGCTGATCAGCAATAACCTGTTGGACATCAATGGCCACGGCCTGCTTAACCAGGGTGGGCTGATCTCTGGCTGGCAGGGCTTGAGTCTCACCGGCGCAACGCTCGACAACCGCAACAGCGGCAAGCTGTCGAGCCTTTATGGCAACCTTGACGCACACCTCAGCTCCAGCCTTCTTAACAGCGGCGCAGGTGTTCTGGTAAGCCAAAAAAAACTGACCGTTACAGCGGCTGATCTGGATAACAGTGGCAAGGGCAATATAACCAGTGCTGACGCCCAAACCCTTAACGTCAGCGGTTTACTGAACAACGGCCAAGGCGGTGTAATCGACAGTGGCGCGACTCTGGACCTGAGCGCGCATGACCTCGACAACAGTGCTGGCAGTATCAATAGCGCCATTGCCACAACCCTCGACCTGCCGGGCACCTTGACCAATACCCGCGGCAAGCTGTCCAGCGGCGGCCCGATGCTGATCCAGGGATCGACGCAGATCGACAACCAAGGTGGTGAACTGGTCAGCCGGAGCTTGCTGACCCTGTTGACTGCTGGCCTGGACAACCGTAACCGCGGCACAGTTGCGGCAGATGGCAGGTTGGACATCAGCGCCAGTGGCCTGGTGCAAAACAGCAATGACGGCCTGATCTACAGCCAGGACGCCGACCTGAGACTTACCGCGAACAGTCTGGACAACGTCAAGGGCAAGGTGCAAAGCAAGACCAGCCTGCATCTGGACATTGCTGACGATTTCGATAATCAGGGCGGCAAATTGATTGCCCAAAACGGCGACCTGAAGCTTAAGGTCGCCAACCTGGACAATCGTGCAGGCGAACTCGCCAGCCTCAAGGGAACCCTCGATGCTCGCGTAGTCGGCGTACTGCGCAACGGTTTCGCAGGTGTTATCCAAGGCCAGCGTTTGAACCTGAACGCGGACAGTATTGATAACGTCGGCGGCCGCATCGACGCACAAACGGGGGATGCCTTCGTTACCACCGGCGTTTTAGATAATCGCGACGGTAGTCTTTTCGCCAAGAGCTTGTTGGAAGTTACCGCAAACTCCTTCGATAACAGCGGCGAGGCAGGCGGGCGTGTGGCTGCGCAACAAGTCAACTTCGATCTGAGCGGCACTCTGAACAACCAAAAAGGCATTATTGAAAGTGCCAGCCTCTTCAATGTCAGCGCTGCCAGTGTAGATAACCGGGCAGGGCAACTGCGTACCCTGGGTAATAGCGGAAATACCCTGTTTCAGATTGGCGGGCTGCTGGACAACCGCAATGGCACCCTTGAGAGCGCCAACACTGACTTGACGTTGCTCGCGGGCAGCTTCCAGAACGCTGGCGGCAATGTATTGCATTCAGGCAGTGGCACCTTCGCCATCGATCCGTCGCTCCTCGACAACGTGGGTGGCAGTCTGGTGAGCCGCGGCGGCTTGACCCTCAAACAGGATACCTGGACCAATAGCAGCGTGATTCAGGCCGCACGCCTGACAGTCAACGTCAATAGTCTGAATCAAACTGTCAGCGGCCAGTTGCTCGCATCCGACCGTTTTGCCGGCACTGGCGGGAACTGGTCCAACGACGGCTTGCTCGCCAGTGACGGTAATCTGAGCCTCGACCTCGTTGGCACTTACTCGGCCAGTGGCCGAGTAAGCAGCCTTGGAACCCTGGACCTTGGCGCCGCGCACATGAACCTCCACGAAGCCGCCACCCTGGCCGGTGGCGGTGATACCTGGGTCACTGTGGCGGGGCAGTTGAACAACGCTGGGCGCCTGACCTCTGCTACCGACCTGAGTCTGAGTGCCGATGATGTAGTCAACTCCGGCACTCTGGGAGCGGGGAGCAAGCTGACACTCGATGCCGACACACTGCTCAACCGCGATGGCCTGATTTTTAGCGGCGCCGACATGCAGTTGCTGGCTTCAAGTTTCACTAATGCCTATGCACAGGTCTATGCCTTGGGCGATGTACTGATCGCCAGGGACGTGGACCAGACTAAAGCAGATTTGCTGGATAACCGTTCGGGCAATATCGAGAGCGCGAAGAAGCTCACCATCAGCGCCATGACGGTCAATAATGTCAGGGATGTGCTGGAGTACTCGGCCCATGAAAAAAGCTTGGTGACCATTACCGAACTTGATTGCAATGCAATACCCATTGCGGGCTGCGACTTCCGCAGTGGTGGCCGTCGAAACGGGCTGTGGCGAATTGACGAAATCGACAGCCTGAAGATTATCCGCAGCACCCTTGCGTCCATGTTGAGCAGTGGCGCGGATCTTGAAATCAACGCCGGGATACTGAATAACCACAGCAGCACCATCGCCGCCACAGGCAACCTCACCGCCAACGCGGACACCATCAACAACCTGGGCGTGCAAGGGCAGGAGATCAAGACCTCCCGCACTTACTGGAACTATGTCACACAGATCTTCGCGGCCGTTCCAGCGGCGGCAAACTTTAATGCCAAGAACAGCCCCACACCTTCGGCCACAGTCGAAGCAGATCTGAGCTACTTTATTGGCCTGTTGGGCGGCGGCAAACTCTCGCACACCACCAGTACCCGGAACATCGAAGGACAGTCCTACGATGCCGTCATCCAGGCCGGCGGCAACGTCGACCTCAATGCCGAGCAGAACATCAACAACAGCGTTGTACGGCCTCACTACGCCTACGTTGCTGCCGGCCACACTCCAACCGAAACGGGCGCGGGGAGTGGCTACTCAACGCCGATTCAGATCAACTCCCAATTGCCGCCTGATATGGCACAACAGCAAGTCAACCCGGTGGGGCTACCCGGTTTCAGTTTGCCTGAAGGGCAGAACGGCCTGTTCCGTCTGAGTGCACAAGACAGCAGCACTCCGAGCACTGATGGTCCGCAGAGCTGGGCCCTGGGAGGCTCCAGCGTCGCCACGGCAGATCGCTCGCCAACCACACCGATAGATCTCGGGGCTATAGCCAACTCTGCAATCCCGGCCGACGCCCAGACCATCAATCGCGTACAAGGCCTGCCTGATGCAAGCAGTGCATCTCGCCCGCACAAGTACCTGATCGAAACCAACCCGGCACTGACCAACCTCAAGCAATTTATGGGCTCGGACTACCTGCTGTCGAAGTTGGGTTACGACCCTGACCAAAGCCAGAAACGCCTGGGGGACGGTTTCTATGAACAACGCCTGATCCAGCAGGCTGTCACCGCCCGCACTGGGCAGCGCTTTATCGACGGCCAAACCAGCGATGCGGCGACGTTCAAATACCTGATGGACAACGCGATCGCCAGCAAGCAGGCGCTCAACCTGTCCGTGGGCATCACCCTCACAAGCGAACAGGTCGCGGCCCTGACCCACGATATCGTTTGGCTCGAAAACACCACGATCAACGACGAACAAGTACTGGTACCGGTCTTGTACCTGGCTCAGGCCAACAAGCGGCTTGCTCCCAATGGCGCATTGATTGCCGGTAACGACGTCAAGCTGATCGCCGGTAAAAACCTCAACAACCTAGGCACCCTGCGAGCCACCGAAAATCTCTTGGCCAGTGCGGGCAACAACCTTGCAAACAGTGGCCTGATCGATGCCGGTAACCGCCTCGACCTGTTGGCGGGTAACAACCTTACCAACAAGACAGACGGCATTATTGCCGGGCGCGATATAAGCCTGACGGCGACCGGAGGTGATGTACTCAACGAGCGCACCGTCACCAGCCATAACAGCAGCAACGGCTACCGTACCGAACGCACTGATTTTGTGGAAAACGCCGCCCGCATCGAAGCGGCGAATAATCTGTCCCTGCAAGCCGGGCGCGACGTCAACAGCGTCGGCAGCCTGATTAAAAGTGGCGCAGATACCACCATCAAGGCGGGTCGTGACGTCAACCTTGTTGCCTCAGAACAGCGCAACAGCCAGGTTGCAGGCACGCTGTTCCGTGGCGATAGCACCACTCAATACGGCTCGGTCGTCGAGGCGGGCCGCGACTTCAAGATCGTTGCAGCGCGAGACATCAGCGCCATCGCCAGCCAGATCGATGCTGCCCGCGACATCGGCATGGCCGCAACCGGTGACTTGACCCTGGCTTCTGCGGCGAACGAACAACACAGTTCGCTCAATACCAAAAAAGTCAAAACTCGGGACGATCTTGTCAGCCAGGTATCGACCACGGTGAAGGCCGCCGGCAGCGTGACCTTGAGCGCGGGGCAGGATTTGGCATTGATCGCCAGCCGGGTCGAGGCGGGGAGTGAGGCTTATTTGGTGGCGGGTGGGAATCTGGGCCTGTTGGCTGCGCAGGACAGTGATTACTCACTGTACGACATGAAGAAAAATGGGGGGTGGGGAAGCAAAAAAACCAAGCGTGATGAAGTAACCGACATCAAAAACGTTGGCAGCGAAATCAAGAGCGGTGGCGATCTGACTTTGAGCAGTAACGGTGATCAGCAATACCAGGCGGCCAAGCTTGATAGTGGTAACGACATCATGATCAGCAGTGGTGGCGCGGTGACGTTTGAGGCGGTTAAGGACCTGCATCAGGAGAGTCACGAGAAGAGCAATGACAATGCGTTTTGGGTTTCATCCAAAGGTAAGGGCAACACCGATGAAGCCGTTCGACAAACCCAGATGATTGCTGACGGCAATATCGTGATCAAAGCCGTTGACGGCTTGAAGGTCGACATAAGACAGGTTGACCAGCAAACCGTCAGTCTGTCTATCGACGCGATGGTAAAAGCAGACCCGCAATTGGCATGGCTTAAAGATGCAGAACAACGGGGCGATGTGGATTGGCGTCAGGTCAAGGAAATACACGACAGCTTCAAGTATAACAACTCTGGCCTTGGGCCTGCTTCGCAGATCATTATTGCAATTGTGATGGCTGCATTTGTAGGGCCAGCAGCAATGGCGGCAATGACGGCAGCAGGAGCTAGTGTCGGAGTTGCAGCCGGGGCAGGTGCCGTTGCCGCAGGCGCAGCGACAAACGCTACGGTCAGTGCTGTGAGTAATCGCGGCAACCTTGGTGCCGTGATCAAGGACGTAACTTCGTCAAATGCGATGAAGGGTTATGCGATATCAGGTGTTACAGCAGGTGTTACAGCTGGTTACTTTGATGACTTAACAGGAACCAAAACTAATACGGGAACCAGCAAGGTGAACGTGCCGCTCAACACCTGGAAAGGTGCTGGGCAGTTTGCAGCAAATCAGACGCTGCAAAGTGGTACTTCTTTGGCCTTGAGTAAGGCATTGGGGCAGGGTGGCAATGTCAGCGATGCATTGAAAAATGCGTTGTTCAACACCTTGGCTGCAGCTAGTTTCAATGCCATAGGGGACTACACCAAAGACGTCTTCAGCGACGGATCAGCACAAAAAATCGCTATCCAGGCCATGGTGGGGGGCTTGCTGGCCGAAGCTACTGGCGGTGATTTTAAAACCGGAGCTTTAGCCGCTGGTGCTAACGAAGCGCTCGTGGCCCATTTGAATAATCTGGTTGAAGGCGATGAAAGCCTGCTAACCATGAGTTCACAGATTGTTGGCGTGTTGGCTGCGGCCGCTCAAAGTGATGTCGATGCCAGCAAGCTGGAGAAAGGGAAATGGATTGCGCAGAATTTGACGCAATATAACTTTCTGGAGCACCTGCCACCAGGTTTGGCTGAGTATGGGCAAGCGGCAACCACTTTAGCGCAAGATATGCAAAGTAAGGGTGCAACCAATGATGAAATAGCCCAAGCACAGCTGGCGCTGGTCCAGGGGCAAGGTTTTGATGGTGTTCAACCTGCTACTGAGTTCGTTACGGCCTGGGGCATGTTTATGGCCGGCGAGATCACAGGTGCGGGGCTTGCGGCAATGTTAGGGCGGCTTGTCTCGGGAGGAGTAAAAGCTACAATTGGTGGTAAGCCGATAAATTTTGATGGCACCTTTTATTCTGTAGATGGGTTAAGATTTAGTAAGTCCTATTATGAGCGCTTGTGGAGTCAGGGGCGTCCTGCACCATTTATTCAAGCTAAAGAGATACTCGGTAGCAACCCGAAAGTAATCCCAGATCCACGTGGTGCTCCAGGGTATTTTAAGTATGAAGGAGGCGGTTTGGAAATGATTTATAATCCTACAACAGGTCAGATTGGACATATTCAGCCAATAAGGGTCAAGTGATTCTTATGGATATATGGAATGACCTAGAAAATGAACTGGAGCGTTATCGCACTAGTGTCTCAATTATTTATCAATATCTTCATGTGTATGAAGAAGAGTGTACTACGTTAATTGGGAGAATAGCCGCCAGTTCCTCTTTTGATGAGGCGGTGGAGTATTTTGATTCTTTGTATGAGATCCAAGGCAGGCTTTCAACTGTCAAGTACAAATTTGAGTTTTCCTTGAGTGCTAGACTTCAAGATTTTATCTATTATTTGGATCGGGATGATATTTACTCAAGGAAATATTGGTATGAAGAGTTTAAAAAGGGCTTGAAATGGCCTGCTGAGTAATTTTTTTGCATGCTTGAGTTGATGTGAAGTTGTAGTTAATAAAGCTTTCGGCTTTGGGTGGATTGGCTAATCTTTAGGGATACTCTGAAAAATACTTCCCGATCTGGGGGAGTACCCACCTCGGCACACACTGAACGGTTGAGTCCGATGAAGCGAACTAATCCCTGACACGACGTTAAGTTTTTTCTCGGCCTGAACGGGCGTTAGCCCTCCATTGAATTGATGAGGCCGTATCCAGTTGTAGCAATACATCAAATAATGGCTGATGTCCCGTTGCGCCTGCTGAATCGACATATAACCCACCGAGGGTATCCATTCGGTTTTTAAACTTCAAAAAACACGTTCCATCGGTGAGTTGTCGTAGCAATTGCCCCGGCGACTCATGCATCTGTCTGATACGGTACCGCCACAGACGCTGGCGAAAGTGGCGACTTCCATATTACGATCCCTAGTCGGAGTGAAACAGCAGCCCTTGAGGCTTTCCACGTTGCTGATAGGCCATATCCAGAGCCGTCGTGACCAAGTCTGCATCCGGGTTTCCTGACAACGCCCAGCCCACCATACGGCGAGCAAGGAGCTCCATAACCACGGCCAGGTAATGCCCTTTTCCTTGCGCTCAGATGTAGGGGATATCACCACACCAAACCTTATTTGGTTCGGGAGCATCGAACTCACGATTCAGTGTGTTTGGAATGTCAGGCCGCTCGACCGTTGTTTTTTTATATGCATGCGAACCCTGTTGCTTGCTGGTTAAGCCCAATTCCCGCATCAAGCCGCGCACCTTGAAACGGCCGATCTGCTCGCCATCTTCCTGCATCATGGACGCGATGCTGCGGCTGCCAGCAGCGCTTCGACTCTGGGTGAACAGTTCGCTGACTCGACTGCGTAATCGAATTCTTTCAACGTCCGCAGATCGCCGCCTGAGGCGATGGGCGTAGTAAGTCCGAACTCCACGCACAAGCAGTAAACACGTTCGTGGGCGCTTAGCTGATGGATCAGCGCGAACGCTCGAGATCTTCCGACATCAAGAGCGCGGTGGGCTTTTTTAATACCGATTTCTCTCGCTCGAGACGGGCGATTCGAGCTTGCAGCTCTTGAATTTTTTGCTGGTCCGGGGTCAATGCCTTGCTCTGCGGGGTAACGCCTGTGCGTTCCTGCTGAAGCTGGCTAACCCAACGGCGCAGAGCTGACTCGCCAATGCTGAGTGAACGACTGGCTTCTATGAAACTGTAATTTTGCTTGAACACGAGGTCGGCAGCCTCGCGTTTGAATTCAGCGGAAAAGATACGGCGTTGTTTGGTCCCCTGACACCTCGATATGGCGAGTATTCTTGCCTAAATGGATGTTCAGAATAATTAGACCATTACATAAGCAGGCTAGCCAGAAGATTAGGCAAGTAGAGAAAATTCTTAGCTGAAATCAGAAATATCCTAAATATTTTTTCTTAAAAAAAACTGAAACTTGATCCCGTTCAGGGGCATTCAGACACTCTTGCCTGCGAGTTAATCCCACATCTAGATTAACGAGTCGTGGGAGGGCGTCAGCATGTCTGCCCGGTATGGACCTAATAGAAGACCTGGAAAGGGTTGTTTCAGTGGTTCGATGATGTTTGTTTGAACACTCCCCATTATCTGAAGTAATGGTATCGGAATAAATGACACAGCACATAAATAGGTCCGTCATCGGCCCTCATCAACTCCTTTATCTACTGTACGGCGACAAGGAGGTTTATCGGCTTGAAGCGAGATTCAGTATTTTATCGGCGTTGCGCCACAGAAAGAACCCGGCTGATTTTACGATCACACTGATGACAGACCAGCCAGAAGCATTTGACGGCTGGCCAATCACAGTGCTCTCTTTGAGTGAGGAGACGCTGGGTATTTGGCAGGGTGCAGGCGGGTATTCTCATCGACGTAAAGCTTGTGCCATCCAGGCAGGAGTCATGCTTGCCGGAAAAACCATTTTTATTGATACCGATACGGTTTTTTTCAAAGACCCTGCTTTGCTGTTCAAGCGCGTCACTGATGACCAGTTTTTAATGGATGAGTTTGAGCTGAGTTGGGCTCAAGCCTCTCGGCGCGCGTGGTATCGCCCGCTTGTTACACATCTTGATGCTGAATATATAGCCCCTGCACCTGCGTTGAGACTGTTCAATAGCGGAGTTTGCGGGATGACCAACGCCAACAGTCATATTGTCGAAGGCGCAATCAGTTTGATTGATCAATGGGCTCATCTGGGTGCAAGAATCCTTACAATTGAGCAAATTGCCCTGTCGTTTATGCTGTACGGTCGAAGAGTCATCGAGGCCAATGATTGCATCAATCATTACTACGCCGTAAAGCGCTATCACCATGCAATGTACCGTGCGTTTTTCCATGAGCAGGGCGAAGGCTATCGCGATGACTTGCCAGAGGCTTCTTTTGCTGTTCCTGACCGTCTTCCAAGAAACCCGCTGCGCGATCGCTTGCGGTTGAAATGGAAATTCATGCGGCAAGGTGCTGTACCGCGCAAGGCTGCAAAATTCTATATGTTGGGTAAGCGGGCCAATCGATGCCCCTACCTTGAGGCCTGCAAGTTGCTTTGGTGGGCGGTAGCAGTGGAGGAGCTCAAGCGTCTGGAGGCTGCTGACAAGCCCTGCAAAATACTGGCTGAGCTGTGGCGGGAAGATACCGAGTTCTTGAGTTTTATTAAGAACAACTGAACATGCAGAGGCACAAAAAAAGGGCCAACACAGTTGGCCCTTTTTTACGTTCTGCGTATGGCTTGACTCAAGCCGCGCGTATCAATCCCAGCTCAGCGCGCCGCCGGTCTGGTATTCAATAACCCGCGTTTCGAAGAAGTTTTTCTCTTTCTTCAAGTCCATGATTTCGCTCATCCACGGGAACGGGTTGGTGGTGCCCGGGTACTCTTCTTTCAGGCCAATTTGCGACAGGCGGCGGTTGGCGATGAACTTGAGGTAGTCTTCCATCATCGCTGCGTTCATGCCCAGTACGCCGCGCGGCATGGTGTCACGTGCGTATTCGATTTCCAGCTGAGTGCCTTGCAGGATCATCTGCGAAGCCTCTTCCTTCATTTCAGCGTCCCACAAGTGCGGGTTTTCGATCTTGATCTGGTTGATCACGTCGATGCCGAAGTTCAGGTGCATGGATTCGTCGCGCAGGATGTACTGGAACTGCTCGGCAACACCGGTCATTTTGTTGCGACGGCCCATCGACAGGATCTGGGTGAAGCCGCAGTAGAAGAAGATGCCTTCCAGAACGCAGTAGTAGGCGATCAGGTTGCGCAGCAGTTCCTTGTCGGTTTCGACAGTGCCGGTTTCGAACTTTGGATCAGAGATCGAACGGGTGTATTTCAGGCCCCAGGTGGCTTTTTTGGCAACCGACGGGATCTCGTGGTACATGTTGAAGATCTCGCCTTCATCCATGGCCAGCGATTCGATGCAGTACTGGTAGGCGTGGGTGTGGATCGCCTCTTCGAAGGCCTGGCGCAGGATGTACTGGCGGCACTCCGGGTTGGTGATCAGGCGGTAAACAGCCAGTACCAGGTTGTTGGCGACCAGGGAGTCGGCAGTCGAGAAGAAGCCCAGGTTGCGCATCACGATGCGGCGTTCGTCGTCGGTCAGGCCTTCCGGGTTTTTCCAGAGGGCGATGTCGGCGGTCATGTTGACTTCTTGCGGCATCCAGTGGTTTGCGCAACCGTCCAGGTATTTCTGCCACGCCCAGTCGTACTTGAACGGCACGAGCTGGTTGAGGTCGGCGCGGCAGTTGATCATCATCTTTTCGTCAACCGCAACACGGGCGGAAGCGCCTTCGAGTTCGGCCAGACCTTCAGCAATGTCGAGGTTGTCCAGCGCGGCCTTGGCGCGAATGATCGCAGCCGAATCGGTAGCCGTGACTGCACGGGCTTCCTGGGCAGCTACGCCGCCAGCAGCGTCGAGGCGGTCCATGTTGGCTTCGGTTGCGTGGCCTGCGTTGGCGCCTTTAACAGCGACTTCGCCTTCGTCTTCTTTGTCGAATTCGTCCCAGCTCAGCATGACGTGTCGTCTCCTGCGTGAGGGCCAGATGCCCGTGTGAAAACACTGATGGTTTGGTTTTTACACGGCCATAGGCCACTTGGATCTAAGAAATGTTGCTTGCAGTAGCGTTGTGCTCACGCAAAAACATGAATGTGTACGTTGGCTTGTACCGCTGTCGCTCAGGGGAGGAGGTCGTGCCTGCACTCACCCTGGGCCTTGAGGCCGTAGCAGCGTGGTTTTATAGCCCGCGAAGGGGATATGCCAAGCCTTTTTGATGGCCGCAGTATAAGGCTTTTGCACAAGGTATTTCAGCCAGTTTTTTTTCAGGGGATGCGACGAAACGCCCTAAATTGGTCTTGGGCTTAGGCATGGCTGCGGCTGAGCGAGGGTTTGCCGGGGCAGAAGTTTTTTTGTCATGGGTCGGGGCGACCAAATGACCTGTGGCATGAGCGGGGATGAGCGGGGATTTGATGCAAGGCAGACCACGCCCGGAAGATACCGGGCGTCAGGTCGAGGCGGTGTTAGCTGAGGCGATGGCCGTTGGTGCGGTCGTAACCGTCTTCGGCAAAACTGGCAGAGCGGGTGCTGTCATAACCGTCTTCGGCAAAACTGGCGGAGCGGGTGCTGTCGTAGCCGTCTTCGGCAAAATTGGCAGAGTGGGTGCTGTTGTAGCCATCTTCAGTAAATGTGGCGGTGTGGGTGCGGTCATAGCCGTCGGCGGCAAAGGCCGAACTGGCCAGAACGGAGAAACTCAAAGCCACAATCAATGAACGTTTCATTAAATAATTCCCGAGCGTTACAAGCGCAGGCGGGCAACTTTTCAACGTTATATAAGTCAGGTTGGAAGTTGCAATTAAGCGCCGCGTTGGTTCGCTTAAATAAGTGAGTTGATTAAAACTGGAATAAATCGCCGGTCGTTAATCAGCCGTTGGAGCAGCCATTGCCCATCACGCGGTATTCAAGGGTGTGTTGCTGGCCCTGCGAGTCTTCGTAGACCATTTGGGCCGGCACCACTTCGCAGACGCTGGGGATTTCGCTCATGGAAATGACTTTGGCGATATCCAGTTCGGACGAGTAGGAATACTGTTCTACGGCAGGTTGCGAGTGCGCAGCGGGTGTGTTCACTTCATCAGCCATGGCGGTCAGACACACACTGCTCAGGGCCAGAACTAACAACGCTTTCATTTCAGATTTACCTGTTTTCGGTCGAGTGGGGTCACACAGCCCTTGTGAGGCTGTGTGTGGAACTGAGTATTTAAGAGCGACTAAACTTGCCTTCGTGGGGGCTGTAACTTGGGTTAATCGCGGTGCCTTGGTTGGCGAGATGAATTTTAGGCCTGTGCCGTGCGGGCATATAGAGGGGGTTTTGATAAAGACTGTTGACAGTTTCTGCAACAATCGTCGAAAACAGGGCTCATTTCTGACGTTTGCAAGGTGCATGGCAAGCAGCAAATCGCTGTAAGTACTGTGCTTGAGCCTTGCGCAGAAAAACCACGAGTTTTCTGCGTGTTTCTTACTACCAACGTCGAATGGATCTCACGGCTTGGCCCGGCTAAAACAGGGTCATAAAACAACAACTACAAGCATTGAGGTATGAAACATGAGTGCCGCTTCCCTGTATCCCGTACGCCCTGAAGTCGCTGCCAATACGCTGACCGACGAGGCGACCTACAAGGCGATGTACCAGCAGTCCGTCGTCAACCCGGATGGCTTCTGGCGCGAACAAGCAAAGCGTCTCGACTGGATCAAGCCTTTCACTACCGTCAAGCAGACGTCTTTCGACGACCATCATGTTGATATCAAGTGGTTCGCGGACGGCACCCTCAACGTTTCCTACAACTGCCTGGACCGCCACCTTGCCGAACGCGGCGATCAGGTAGCGATCATTTGGGAAGGGGATGACCCTTCCGAGCAACGCAACATTACCTACCGTGAACTGCACGAAGAAGTGTGCAAGCTGGCCAACGCCTTGCGCGGTCAGGATGTGCACCGGGGTGACGTTGTCACTATTTATATGCCGATGGTGCCCGAGGCCGTGGTCGCCATGCTGGCGTGTACCCGGATCGGTGCCATTCACTCGGTGGTGTTCGGCGGGTTCTCGCCAGAGGCGCTGGCGGGCAGGATCATCGACTGCAAATCCAAGGTGGTGATCACCGCCGATGAAGGCTTGCGCGGCGGCAAGCGCACCGCGCTCAAGGCCAATGTCGATGTGGCCCTGACCAACCCGGATACCTCCAGCGTACAGAAGATCATCGTGTTCAAGCGTACCGGCGGCGACATCGCCTGGTACAAGCACCGTGATATCTGGTACCACGACCTGATGGCCGTAGCCTCGACTCACTGTGCGCCTAAAGAAATGGGCGCTGAAGAAGCCCTGTTCATCCTTTATACCTCCGGCTCTACCGGCAAGCCCAAGGGTGTGCAGCACACCACGGGCGGTTACCTGCTCTATGCGGCGTTGACCCACGAGCGTGTGTTCGACTACCGCCCGGGCGAGGTGTACTGGTGTACGGCGGACGTCGGCTGGGTGACCGGTCACACGTATATCGTCTACGGGCCGTTGGCCAACGGCGCGACCACCGTGCTGTTCGAAGGCGTGCCGAACTACCCGGACATTACCCGCGTGTCGAAAATCGTCGACAAGCACAAGGTCAATATTCTCTACACCGCGCCTACAGCCATTCGCGCCATGATGGCCGAAGGTCAGGCGGCGGTTAAGGATGCCGATGGTTCCAGCTTGCGCTTGCTGGGTTCGGTGGGTGAACCGATCAACCCCGAGGCCTGGAACTGGTACTACACAACCGTTGGTAAAGAGCGTTGCCCGATTGTGGATACCTGGTGGCAGACTGAAACCGGCGCTTGCATGATGAGCCCGCTGCCGGGTGCGCATGCACTCAAGCCAGGAAGTGCGGCGCGTCCGTTCTTTGGGGTGGTGCCGGGGCTGGTGGATAACCTGGGCAACCTAATAGAAGGGGCTGCTGAAGGTAACCTGGTGATTCTGGATTCCTGGCCAGGGCAGGCGCGGACCCTGTATGGCGATCATGACCGTTTCGTCGACACCTACTTCAAGACCTTCCGTGGCATGTACTTCACCGGTGACGGCGCGCGCCGTGACGAAGACGGTTACTACTGGATCACCGGCCGCGTGGATGATGTGCTTAACGTGTCCGGTCACCGGATGGGTACCGCGGAAATCGAAAGCGCGATGGTGGCTCACCCCAAAGTCGCTGAGGCTGCAGTGGTCGGTGTGCCCCATGACATCAAGGGGCAGGGCATCTATGTGTACGTCACCCTCAATGGTGGCGAAGAGCCAAGTGAGGCGTTGCGCCTTGAGCTGAAAAACTGGGTGCGCAAGGAAATCGGCCCAATCGCCTCGCCGGATGTTATCCAGTGGGCGCCGGGCCTGCCGAAAACCCGTTCGGGCAAGATCATGCGCCGTATCCTGCGCAAGATTGCCACCGGTGAGTACGACGGCCTGGGCGATATCTCTACCCTGGCTGACCCGGGTGTGGTGCAGCACTTGATCGATACCCATAAAGGCATGAAAGTCGCATAAGGCGTTCTGAGCGTCATCGAGCCCCGTCCGGTGTTACCTGGCGGGGCTTTTTTATGGTGGCCTGGAATCTACTGTGGGAGCGGGCTTGCTCGCGATGACGGCGCTTCGGTTTATCTGGCACACCGCATCGAATGCATCGCGAGCAAGCCCGCTCCCACAAGGTGCATTCAGGGCCGGCAAGACAATTGCAACTGTGCGCGCCGGCGGGCGGTGTTACCGAATATGTAACCGACGGCTCCAAGATGGGGCTTTGCGACACCTAAAGCACCGATTTAGAGCCCTTCTGGTGCCCTGAAAAAATAAGATTAAACGCTGCACTTGCCGGAATAGAAGGGTTTGCGAATAATAGGCCCGCTATTTGCAGCTTCTATAGGTTCTACGTCTTTTCCTCTTGCATTTTTTTGCAGAGATGTCAACACGCGAGGCCGCCTTTTTCGATGCATCTGTAATTAGTTGTCGCATTGAAGAAATAACGGCTTGAAGCCTGTCGTTAGAATGCCGATCACTCGCTCGTCGTTGTTGTGCTGGTCACAGCGCAACGCCAGTAGGACGTGGCGCCGCATTCCCGGTTTAACCTCCGCATATTGGGCTCAGGCTCACTCTGCTTTTATTGCCTTTACCGATGGAGTCCTAAGATGAAGAAACTCGTGCTTCTTGGCGCCCTGGCACTGTCCGTGCTGTCCCTGCAGGCTTTTGCTGCTGACAAACCTCTGAAAATTGGTATTGAAGCGGCTTACCCTCCGTTCGCTTCCAAAGCCCCGGATGGCAGTATCGTGGGTTTTGACTACGACATCGGTAATGCACTGTGCGAGCAGATGCAGGTCAAGTGTGTGTGGGTCGAGCAAGAATTCGATGGTCTGATCCCTGCGCTTAAAGTGCGCAAAATCGACGCGATCCTGTCCTCGATGTCCATCACCGAAGACCGCAAGAAGTCGGTTGATTTCACCAACAAGTACTACCTGACCCCGGCTCGCCTGGTGATGAAGGAAGGTACTGTGGTTAGCGACAGCCTTGATGAACTCAAAGGCAAGAAAATCGGCGTGCAGCGCGGTTCGATCCACGACCGTTTCGCCAAGGAAGTCCTGGCACCCAAAGGTGCAGTGGTCGTGCCTTATGGCTCGCAGAACGAAATCTACCTGGATGTTGAAGCGGGTCGTCTCGACGGCACCGTTGCCGACGCCACCCTGCTGGAAGACGGTTTCCTGAAAACCCCGGCTGGCAAAGGCTATGCGTTCGCAGGCCCGGCTTTCACCGACGTGAAATACTTTGGTGATGGCGTGGGTATCGCCGTGCGCAAGGGCGACGCCCTGAAAGACAAGATCAACGCTGCCATCACGGCTATCCGTGAAAACGGCAAGTACAAGCAAATCCAGGACAAGTACTTCAACTTCGATATTTACGGTCAGTAATACATCGCAGCAGTACGTCTGAATGGCGCAAGCGACAGGATCTCTGAAGTTTGCGCCATTTTTTCATCCTCATTTTCGAGCTATTTTTCTAGAGGGCCGGAATCATGTTGAAAGGCTACGGGGCTGTCATCCTCGATGGCGCTTGGCTGACGCTTCAGCTCGCCTTGTCGTCCATGGCCCTGGCCATTGTTCTAGGTCTGATCGGTGTTTCGTTGCGCTTGTCGCCGGTACGTTGGCTGGCTTGGATGGGCGATCTGTATTCAACGGTAATCCGCGGGATTCCCGACCTTGTGCTGATTTTGCTGATTTTCTACGGCGGTCAGGACTTGCTCAATCGCGTGGCGCCAATGCTGGGCTACGACGATTACATTGACTTGAACCCGTTGGCTGCCGGTATCGGCACCCTGGGCTTTATTTTTGGTGCCTACCTGTCCGAGACGTTTCGTGGTGCGTTCATGGCCATCCCCAAGGGGCAGGCTGAAGCCGGCATGGCGTATGGCATGAGTCCGTTCCAGGTGTTTTTCCGGGTATTGGTGCCGCAGATGATTCGCCTGGCGATCCCGGGCTTTACCAATAACTGGCTGGTGTTGACCAAGGCTACGGCGCTGATTTCGGTGGTGGGCCTGCAAGACATGATGTTCAAGGCCAAGCAGGCGGCGGATGCCACCCGCGAGCCGTTCACCTTCTTCCTGGCCGTTGCAGCGATGTACCTGGTATTGACCAGTGTTTCGCTGCTGGCACTGCGACAACTTGAGAAGCGCTACTCGGTAGGCGTTAGGGCGGCTGAGCTATGATCTTTGACTACAACGTCATCTGGGCCAGCATGCCGCTGTACCTGAGCGGGCTGCTGGAAACCGTGAAACTGCTGGGCATTTCGCTGTTTTTCGGCTTGCTGGCGGCCGTGCCGCTGGGGTTGATGCGGGTCTCCAAGCAGGCCTGGGTCAACTTTCCGGCCTGGCTGTTTACCTATGTGATTCGTGGCACGCCAATGCTGGTGCAGCTGTTCTTGATCTATTACGGTCTGGCCCAGTTCGAAGTCATCCGTGACAGCTTTATGTGGCCGCTGTTGTCCAGTGCCACCTTCTGCGCCTGCCTGGCATTTGCCATCAATACCAGCGCCTATACCGCCGAAATCATTGCCGGCAGCCTGCGGGCCACGCCCAATGGCGAGATTGAAGCAGCCAAGGCGATGGGCATGTCCCGTTCCAAGATGTATCGCCGCATTCTGTTGCCGTCGGCCATGCGCCGGGCGCTGCCGCAATACAGCAACGAAGTGATCATGATGTTGCAGACCACCAGCCTGGCCTCCATAGTGACCCTGATCGACATCACCGGCGCTGCGCGTACGGTCAATGCCCAGTACTACCTGCCGTTTGAGGCCTATATCACGGCTGGTGCTTTCTACCTGTGCCTGACGTTCATTCTGGTGCGCCTGTTCAAACTGGCCGAGCGCCGCTGGCTGGGCTATATGGCCCCGCGCAAGGCCTGACCGATGGAACGTATCGATCACCTGCTGCCCTGGAACAACCTGGGTTGCGAGCGTCATTTGACGGTGTTCCGGTTCGGCGCAGGTGAGCGCAAGGCCTATATCCAGGCCAGCCTGCATGCCGACGAGCTGCCGGGCATGCGTTGTGCCTGGGAGCTAAAGAAACGCCTGAGCGAACTTGAAGCCCGTGGCGCCTTGAACGGTGTGATTGAGCTGGTGCCCGTGGCCAACCCCCTGGGGCTTGGCCAGTTGCTGCAAGGCAGCCACCAGGGGCGTTTCGAGTTTGCCAGCGGCAAGAACTTCAATCGCGATTTTGTCGAGTTGAGTGAGCCGGTAGCGCAGCGGCTGGCAGGTCGCCTGGGGGATGATCCCCACGCCAATACCCGGCTGATCCGTCAGACCATGCTGGAGGTGTTGTCCGGGTTGCCAGCGGCGACCAGCCCGTTGCAAGGTATGCAGCGTGTCTTGTTGAGCCATGCCTGTAATGCAGACATTGTGCTGGACCTGCACTGTGAAACCGACGCTGCCCTGCACATGTACGCGTTGCCCCAGCATTGGCCGCAGTGGCGTTCGCTGGCTGCGCAGCTGGGTGTGCGGGTTGGCTTGCTGGCTGAAGACTCGGGTGGCAGCTCCTTCGATGAAGCCTGCTCCGTGCCCTGGCTGCGTTTGCAGCGCCGGTTTGCCGATGCGCAGATTCCATTGGCCTGCATGTCCACCACCCTGGAGCTGGGCGGCCAGGCTGATACCGGCCGGCCCCAGGCCGAAGCGTATGCCGAGGGCATTCTGGCGTTTCTGGCCGAGCAAGGGCTGATCAATGGCGACTGGCCTGCTGCACTGCATGACACCTGCGAAGGCATGCCGTTTGAAGGCACTGAGTTATTGTTTGCACCGCACCCCGGTGTGGTGAGTTTTTTACGTCCGGTGGGCGCCTGGGTTGAAAAGGGCGAGCCGCTGTTTGAAGTGATTGATCCTTTATCTGACCGGGTCAGTACGGTATGCGCAGGAACATCCGGCGTGTTATTTGCCGTTGAGCGCCTGCGTTATGCCCAACCCGGTTTCTGGCTGGCTAAAGTGGCGGGGCGCGAGCCTTTGCGCCACGGGCGCTTGCTCAACGACTGACTGTTTTTGTGAGAACCGACAGCATGTACAAACTTGAAGTCCAAGACCTGCATAAACGCTATGGCAGTCATGAAGTGCTCAAAGGCGTTTCACTGGCCGCCAAGGCAGGCGATGTGATCAGCATCATCGGTTCCAGTGGTTCCGGCAAAAGTACCTTTTTGCGTTGCATCAACCTGCTCGAGCAGCCCCATGCCGGCAAGATCCTGCTCAACGGCGAAGAGCTCAAGCTGATCGCCAGCAAGGACGGCGCGCTCAAGGCTGCCGATCCCAAGCAGTTGCAGCGCATGCGTTCGCGCCTGTCGATGGTGTTCCAGCATTTCAACCTGTGGTCGCACATGACCGCGCTGGAAAACATCATGGAAGCGCCGGTGCATGTGCTGGGCATGTCCAAGGCCGAGGCCCGTGACAAGGCAGAGCACTACCTGCAGAAAGTGGGCGTGTCCCATCGCAAGGACGCCTACCCGGGGCATATGTCCGGTGGTGAGCAGCAGCGTGTGGCGATTGCCCGCGCCCTGGCGATGGAACCGGAAGTCATGCTGTTTGACGAGCCAACGTCAGCACTTGACCCGGAACTGGTGGGTGATGTGCTCAAGGTGATGCAGGACCTGGCCCAGGAAGGCCGCACGATGGTGGTGGTGACCCACGAAATGGGTTTTGCGCGTGAAGTGTCGAACCAGCTGGTGTTCCTGCACAAGGGGATTGTTGAAGAGAGCGGCGACCCGCGTGAAGTGCTGGTCAACCCGCAATGCGAGCGTTTGCAGCAGTTTTTGTCGGGCAGCTTGAAGTAACTGCAGTTTTAACACTGCCGCCATGCACCAAAATAGGTCATGCTCCGCATCCCGCGCAGCTGGCCTAGGCTGGGTGTATTGGTTTTATTCCTGTTCTCGTTCCGGATAGCACGCTATGACCGCCCATCGAATTGGTTTCCTCATTTGGCCCAGCACCAAGGCCCTGACCCTGGCGCTGGCCGAGGAAGCGTTGCGTGTTGCCCAGCGCGTGCATCCTGAAGTCGTCTACGAATTGTTGTTCCTGCAGGCCGAAGCGCCGCTCGACGGTGCCTGGCAATTGCCCGGTGAGCCCTGGAACGGCAAGCTGGAAGGTTGCCAGAAACTGTTTTTGCTCGCCGATGAGCCGCCAGCGGCCCTGGCCCCGGCCTTGAGCAGTGCGCTCAAGCAGCTGGTGCGGGCAGGGTGCGTCATTGGCGGATTGTCAGCGGGCGTTTACCCGCTGGCACAACTGGGCTTGCTCGATGGTTACCGCGCGGCGGTTCACTGGCGCTGGCAGGATGATTTTGCCGAGCGCTTCCCCAAGGTGATTGCCACCAGTCATCTGTTTGACTGGGACCGGGACCGTCTCAGTGCCTGTGGCGGCTTGTCGGTGCTCGACCTGTTGCTGGCGGTGCTGGCTCGCGATCACGGTGCCGAGCTAGCTGGTGCGGTGTCCGAGGAACTGGTGGTCGAGCGCATCCGCGAAGGTGGCGAGCGTCAGCGCATTCCCCTGCAAAACCGCCTGGGTTCCAGCCATCCCAAGTTGACCCAGGCTGTGCTGCTGATGGAGGCCAATATCGAAGAGCCCCTGACCACCGACGAAATCGCCCAGCATGTGTGCGTTTCCCGTCGGCAACTGGAGCGCATCTTCAAGCAGTACCTTAACCGCGTACCCAGCCAGTACTACCTCGAACTGCGCCTGAACAAGGCGCGGCAGATGCTGATGCAAACCAGCAAGTCGATCATCCAGATCGGCTTGTCCTGTGGCTTCTCGTCGGGGCCGCACTTCTCCAGCGCCTACCGCAACTTTTTTGGCGCGACACCGCGTGAAGACCGCAACCAGCGCCGCAGCAGCAGCCCGTTCGAACTGTCGTCGGCACCCGCCGAGCGCGGCTGAAAATAGCCTGTCACTGCTTGCTGTCCAAACCTGCATGACTTGCCGTGATGGCAAGGCTCATGCATTTGCGGCAAATCAGCGCCCCGCAGTGCTGCCGTAAACACGCCCCAGCGTTTAAACTGCGCCTTTGTGACGGAATATGTCGCATTGTCGTAAGCCTTGGTAAATCGTGGTTTGGCGCTATAAGAAGTTGTCGCTTGGCGACAAGGCGAGCCCCCGATGTGTCCCTACAATCCCCCCATCGCTCGCCAGTTTAGGCAGGCGTTCCTCTTCAGGAGACTCCGATGTCCGTTGAGCAAGCCCCGGTGCAACGCGCCGATTTCGATCAGGTCATGGTTCCCAACTACGCACCTGCAGCCTTTATTCCTGTGCGTGGCGCCGGTTCCCGAGTGTGGGACCAGGCCGGTCGAGAGCTGATCGACTTCGCAGGCGGCATTGCCGTTAACGTACTGGGTCATGCGCATCCGGCGCTGGTTGGCGCGTTGACCGAGCAGGCGAATAGTCTCTGGCATGTGTCCAACGTGTTCACCAACGAGCCGGCCTTGCGCCTGGCCAAAAAGCTGGTGGATTCGACCTTCGCCGAGCGCGTGTTCTTCTGCAACTCGGGCGCTGAAGCCAACGAGGCCGCCTTCAAGCTGGCCCGTCGCGTGGCGCATGACCGTTTCGGCAGCGAGAAGTACGAAATCATCGCCGCGCTCAACAGCTTCCACGGCCGCACGCTGTTTACCGTGAACGTGGGCGGGCAGTCGAAGTACTCCGACGGTTTCGGTCCGAAAATCACCGGTATTACCCATGTCCCGTTCAACGATCTTGCCGCGCTGAAAGCGGCGATCTCGGACAAGACATGTGCCGTGGTGCTGGAACCGATCCAGGGCGAAGGCGGCGTGCTGCCGGCCGAGCAGGCTTACCTGCAGGGCGCCCGCGAACTGTGCGACCAGCACAATGCGCTGCTGGTGTTTGACGAAGTGCAAACCGGCATGGGCCGTACCGGCGAGCTGTTTGCCTATATGCATTACGGCGTGACCCCGGACATCCTCACCAGCGCCAAGAGCCTGGGCGGCGGTTTCCCGATCGCAGCCATGCTGACCACCGAAGCGTTGGCCAAGCATCTGGTCGTCGGTACCCACGGCACCACCTATGGCGGCAACCCGCTGGCGTGCGCCGTCGGCAATGCAGTGATCGATGTGATTAATACCCCGGAGGTGCTGCAGGGCGTCAAGGCCCGGCATGACCTGTTCAAGACCCGCCTTGAGCAAATCGGCCAGCAATACGGCCTGTTCACCGAAGTGCGCGGCATGGGCCTGTTGCTGGGGTGTGTATTGAGCGATGCCTGGAAGGGCCGCGCCAAGGACATTTTCAACGCCGCTGAAAAAGAAAACCTGATGATTCTGCAGGCCGGCCCTGACGTGGTGCGTTTTGCACCAAGCCTGGTGGTTGAAGAAGCCGATATCAAAGAAGGCCTGGATCGCTTCGAACGTGCCGTGAAGAATCTGACGCAAGCCTGAGTGTGACCCCGGCGCCTGGATTACCGGGTGCCTGACCTAATTTAATATGCCGAGTCAGGCTCAATGCACGGGGCTTTGAGTGTGGGAGCGGGCTTGCTCGCGATACAGGCGCCGCGGTGTGTCAGTCATGGCGCAGTGATGCCATCGCGGGCAAGCCCGCTCCCACAGTTGAGGTCCCGGGTGTACTCGACTGTTCGGCATGTTCCCCCTCTATGTGGTTCAAGGATTAAGGAGTGACACCATGCTGGTGATGCGCCCTGCGCAAATGGCTGATCTGGGCGAGGTACAGCGTCTGGCTGCGGACAGCCCGATTGGTGTCACTTCATTGCCCGACGATATCGAACGCCTGCGCGACAAGATCGCCGCGTCTGAAACCTCGTTTGCTGCCGAAGTCAGCTTCAATGGCGAGGAAAGCTACTTTTTCGTCCTTGAAGACACTGCCGCCGGCAAGCTGGTGGGCTGTTCGGCGATCGTGGCCTCGGCCGGTTACTCGGAGCCGTTCTACAGCTTCCGTAACGAGACGTTCGTGCACGCGTCCCGCGAGCTGAAGATCCACAACAAGATCCATGTCCTGTCGCAGTGCCATGACCTGACCGGTAACAGCCTGCTGACCAGTTTTTATGTGGTCCCGGAACTGGTGGGCTCGGCCTGGTCCGAACTCAACTCCCGTGGCCGCCTGCTGTTTGTGGCCAACCACCCGGAGCGTTTTGCCGATTCTGTGGTGACCGAGATCGTGGGCTATAGCGATGAAAATGGCGACTCGCCATTTTGGGACGCCATTGGCCGCAACTTCTTCGACCTGAACTATGCCGCCGCCGAGCGCCTGTGCGGGCTCAAAAGCCGCACCTTCCTCGCCGAGCTGATGCCCCATTACCCGATCTATGTGCCATTGCTGCCCGACTCTGCCCAGGAGGCAATGGGGCAGGTACATCCGCGTGCGCAGATCACCTTCGACATCCTGATGCGCGAAGGCTTCGAAACCGATCATTACATCGATATTTTCGACGGTGGCCCGACCCTGCATGCACGGGTGTCGGGCATCCGCTCCATCGCCCAGAGCCGCGTGGTGCCGGTCAAGATCGGCGAGTCGAGCAAAGGCGGCGGTCGTCAGTACCTGGTGGCCAACGCCCAGTTGCAGGATTACCGCGCGGTACTGCTGGAGCTGGATTGGGCGCCGGGCAAGCCGGTCACGCTGGATCTGGGAGCGGCCGAAGCACTGGGCGTTGGCGAAGGTGCCAGCGTGCGAGTGGTGGCGGTTTAACGCGTTTGAGCGAGTTTCGCGGGGGTCGTCAGCGAGCCCCGTCCAAGGAGATAGCATGATCGTTCGTCCTGTACGCAACAGCGATTTACCGGCCCTGATTGAGCTGGCACGCAGCACCGGCACCGGCCTGACCACCTTGCCGGCCAACGAAGAACGTTTGCTGCACCGGGTGACCTGGGCTGAGAAAACTTTCCGTGGCGAAGCCGAGCGCGGCGATGCGGACTACCTGTTCGTGCTGGAAAACGACGACGGCAAGGTGGTGGGAATTTCTGCCATTGCTGGCGCCGTGGGCTTGCGCGAGCCCTGGTACAACTTCCGTGTGGGCCTGACAGTCAGCGCCTCACAGGAACTGAATATTTACCGCGAAATCCCGACCCTGTTTCTGGCCAACGACCTGACCGGCAATTCCGAGCTGTGCTCGTTGTTCCTCAGTGCCGACTACCGCACCGGGCTCAATGGCCGCATGCTGGCCAAGGCGCGGATGCTGTTTATCGCCGAGTTCCCGGAGCTGTTTGGCAACAAGATCATTGCCGAAATGCGTGGCATGTCCGATGAAAACGGCCGCTCGCCGTTCTGGGAAAGCCTGGGTCGACACTTCTTCAAGATGGAGTTCAGCCAGGCTGACTACCTCACCGGTGTGGGCAACAAGGCCTTTATCGCCGAGCTGATGCCCAAGTTCCCGGTGTACACCTGCTTCTTGTCCGAGGATGCGCGTGCGGTGATCGGCAAGGTGCATACCCACACCGAGCCGGCCTTGAACATGCTCAAAAGCGAGGGTTTCAGCTATCAGGGTTACGTCGACATCTTCGACGCAGGCCCGGCGGTGGAGTGCGAAACCAGCAAGATCCGTGCGGTACGCGACAGCGAAGCGCTCGTGCTGGCCATCGGCACGCCGGGCGACGATGCCACGCCTTACCTGATGCACAACCGCAAACGCGAAGACTGCCGCATCACGGCCGCCCCGGCGCGTCTGGCTGCAGGCACCCTGGTGGTCGATCCGTTGACCGCCAAACGCTTGCAGCTGAGCGCGGGCGACCAGGTGCGCGCCGTTGCCTTGTCCGCCCAGCCAGTGGCCCCACGGGAGTCGAAATAATGAGTACGTTGTATATCGCAGGCACCTGGCAGAACGGCCAGGGCGAGGCTTTTGAATCATTGAACCCGGTGACCCAGCAAGTACTGTGGGCTGGCAAGGGGGCCGATGCCGGGCAAGTGGATGCGGCCGTCAAGGCTGCACGCCAGGCTTTCCCGGGCTGGGCAAAACGCACCTTCGAGCAGCGTCTGGCCGTGCTCGAAGCCTTTGCCGCGAGCCTTAAAAACCACGCCGACGAACTGTCGCGCTGCATCGGTGAAGAAACCGGCAAGCCCCTCTGGGAGTCGGCTACCGAAGTCACCAGCATGATCAATAAAGTGGCGATCTCGGTGCAAAGCTACCGCGAGCGCACGGGCGAGAAAAGCGGCCCGCTGGGCGATGCCACGGCTGTCTTGCGCCACAAGCCCCACGGTGTAGTGGCGGTTTTCGGCCCGTACAACTTCCCCGGCCATTTGCCCAACGGCCATATTGTCCCGGCGCTGCTGGCCGGTAACAGCGTGGTGTTCAAGCCAAGCGAACTGACCCCCAAAGTCGCCGAACTGACGGTCAAGTGCTGGATCGAAGCCGGGCTGCCCGCAGGTGTGCTGAATTTGCTGCAAGGTGCCCGTGAAACCGGTATCGCACTGGCAGCGCACACCGGCATCGACGGCTTGTTCTTCACCGGTTCCAGCCGCACCGGCAATGCCCTGCACCAGCAGTTTGCCGGGCGTCCGGACAAGATCCTGGCCCTGGAAATGGGTGGCAACAACCCGCTGGTGGTCGATCAGGTCGAGGATCTGGACGCGGCGGTCTACACCATCATCCAGTCGGCCTTTATTTCCGCCGGGCAGCGTTGCACCTGTGCCCGCCGCTTGCTGGTGCCGCAGGGCGCCTGGGGCGACAGTCTGCTGACGCGTCTGGTTGAAGTCAGCCAGAGTATCGAGGTGGGTGCATTTGATCAGCAGCCAGCGCCATTCATGGGGTCGGTGATTTCCCTGGGTGCCGCGCGTGCCTTGATGGATGCCCAGGAGGTGTTGCTGGGTTCGGGGGCCGTGGCCTTGCTGGAAATGCATCAGCCTGACAGCAATGCGGCCCTGCTGACACCGGGCATTATCGATGTCACAGAAGTCGGCGAGCGTTCGGATGAAGAGTTGTTCGGGCCACTGCTGCAAGTGATCCGCTACGCCGACTTTGACGCCGCGATAGCCGAGGCCAACAACACCGCGTTTGGTCTGGCGGCAGGCTTGCTGTCGGATTCCGAGGCGCGTTACCAGCAGTTCTGGCTTGAGAGCCGGGCTGGCATCGTCAACTGGAACAAGCAACTGACCGGCGCTGCCAGCAGTGCGCCGTTTGGTGGTATCGGGGCGTCGGGCAATCACCGCGCCAGTGCTTATTATGCGGCCGATTACTGCGCGTATCCGGTGGCTTCCCTTGAAACCCCGACACTGGCCTTGCCCGCAGCCCTGACCCCGGGCGTGCGCTTGTCGTAGCGCTTGTCCCGTCCCTGTGGGAGCGGGCTTGCCCGCGATAGCATCCGTGCGGCCTGACAGCAGCGCCGCGTCGCCAGCATCGCGAGCAAGCCCGCTCCCACGGGGGGTAAACAGTAAGACCTTTAGCCATACACCGTTTTCCGGAGCCTCGCTGATGAAGTCCTTTGAAGTCAATTTTGACGGTTTAGTGGGGCCGACCCATAACTACGGCGGTTTGTCGTTTGGCAACGTCGCCTCCCAGAGCAACAGCCAGCAGGCTTCCAACCCCAGGGAAGCCGCGCTGCAAGGCCTGGAAAAAATGAAAGCGCTAATGGACATGGGCTTTGTCCAGGGCGTGCTGGCACCGCAAGAACGCCCCGACGTGGCGGCGTTGCGCAGCCTGGGTTTTGCCGGTACCGACGCTCAGGTCATCGAGCGCGCCGCCAAGGAGGCCATGCCCTTGCTGGTCGCCAGTTGCTCGGCCTCCAGCATGTGGGTGGCCAATGCGGCCACGGTCAGCCCCAGTGCCGACACCGCTGACGGTCGCGTGCACTTCACCGCCGCCAACCTCAATTGCAAATACCACCGCAGCATCGAGCACCCGACCACCAGCCGCGTGCTGGGCGCGATGTTTGCCGATCAACAGCACTTTGCCCACCACGCGGCATTGCCGGCAGTGGCGCAGTTCGGCGACGAAGGCGCGGCCAACCACACACGCTTTTGTCGGGAGTATGGCGAGGCGGGCGTGGAGTTTTTCGTGTTTGGCCGCAGTGCCTTCGACAGCCGTTACCCGGCGCCGCAAAAATACCCGGCGCGCCAGACCCTGGAAGCTTCGCAAGCGGTGGCTCGTCTGCACGGCTTGAGCGAAGCGGGCGTGGTGTTTGCCCAGCAAAACCCGGCGGTCATCGACCAGGGTGTGTTTCACAACGACGTGATTGCCGTGGGCAATGGCGAGTTGTTGTTCCATCACCAGGATGCGTTCCTCAACACCGAGCAGATGCTCGCCGAGTTGCACGGCAAGCTGGCGGCGCGTGGCGGCAACTTCCAGTCGATCAGCGTGCCCCGCGATCAGGTCGCTGTGGAAGATGCTGTGCGCTCGTACCTGTTCAACAGCCAGCTGCTGAGCCGCGCCGATGGTTCGATGCTGTTGATCGTGCCTGAAGAGTGCCGCGCCAACCCGCGTGTGTGGCAGTACCTGCAAGGGTTGCTGGCGGCTGGCGGGCCAATCCGTGAGGTCAAGGTCTTCGACCTCAAGCAGAGCATGCAGAATGGCGGTGGCCCGGCGTGCCTGCGTCTGCGGGTCGCGCTCAATGAAACCGAGCTGGCGGCGGTCAACCCCGGTGTGATCATGACCCCGGCGCTGTACGACACCCTGACGGCCTGGGTGAACAAGCATTATCGCGATGCCCTGCGCGAAAGCGACCTGGCCGACCCTCAATTGTTACTTGAATGTCGCACGGCATTGGATGAATTGACGCAAATCCTTAAACTGGGCGCGGTTTACCCTTTCCAGATCAATTGAACGGCGGCGTGCCTGAGCGATCATGACGCCAGGCACGCCCCTTCCTCCCCCCCAAATGAGAGCGCCAAAATGACCGATACCCTGAAGCTGATCCTTGAAGACACCGATGGCACCCAGCTGGAAACTTCCTGCACCCGCGTTGCCGTGATGTGGCAGGGCAAGGAGCTGTGGATCCAGCAGGACGGCCATGGCCAGCTGCTGATCGGTGTTGACGTTGAAGAAGGCGATGCTGAATACGCCAACCTGCTGCTGCGCCCATTAGCGACTAACCTTGTGAGCCTGCAACTGGAAATGGAACCGGCTGATATGAGCGATGACGAAGACGGTCATGTACACGGTCCAGACTGCAACCACTGATAAGGAAGTTCTATGCTCGCTCTCGGCAAACTGCTTGAACTGACCCTGGCCGGACGTGAACCGGCCGAGAAGACTCAACTGACTGTCGACGGCGTGCGCATGCGCTGGCTGACCGAAGGCGCGCTGGAAGTACGCCCGCCGCAAGCGCTAGACAACGGCATGGATCTGTTGTTGTCGGCCGGCGTGCATGGCAATGAAACAGCGCCGATCGAATTGCTCGATCGCCTGTTGCAGGCCATCGCACGGGGCGTTATCAAGCCCCGTGCACGAATTCTGTTTTTGTTCGGCAACCCCGGTGCCATGCGTACCGGCGCGCGGTTTGTCGAAGAAGACCTCAACCGTCTGTTCAACGGTCGTCACGAAAGCAGCAGCGGCCCCGAGGCCCTGCGGGCCTGCGAGCTTGAGCACCTGGCCGAAACCTTTTTCAGCCTGCCTGATCGCACCCGTCTGCACTACGACTTGCACACTGCCATTCGCGGTTCGAAGATCGAGCAGTTTGCGTTGTATCCCTATAAAGAAGGTCGCGCCCACTCTCGCTCCGAGCTGGCGCGCTTGCGTGCGGCCGGGATGGAAGCGGTGTTGTTGCAAAACAAGCCTTCCATTGTCTTCAGTGCCTATACCTACGATCAGCTGGGCGCCGAGGCCTTTACCCTTGAGCTGGGCAAGGCCCGGCCTTTCGGGCAGAACGGCGAGGTCAATGTCGAGCGTCTTGAGCTGCGTTTGCAGCAGATGATCGAAGGCACCGAGCCGGCGCAGGCCGATACCTCGCTCGACGGCTTGCAGCTGTTCAGCGTGGCCCGCGAAGTCATCAAGCACAGCGATGCCTTTATCCTGCACTTGCCCGCCGGTGTCGAAAACTTCAGTGAGTTGCCCAAGGGCTATCTGCTGGCGCAGGACGCCGGCAAAACCCGCTGGATTATCGAGGAAGAGGGCGCGCGGATCATCTTCCCCAACCCCAAGGTCAAGAATGGCCTGCGCGCCGGTATCATCATCGCCCCCGCCAGCGCGGGCGAGCTGGGTTAATCCGGGTCAAGCTGGATGTAGCGCTTGCGCAATGGCAGGCCCAGCTCCTGGAGTATGCCGTTTTCGGTAAAGGGCGGCGGGTTGGTGTTTGTTGGCGGCGTCAACGGGTCTTTGTCGAAATCGAAGGGCGGGACGTCGGCGGGCAAGCCTACGGCCTGCAGCTCCTCGTTTGCGGTCTGGTTCGCTGGCATGCCAGGGTACAGCGGCTCGGGGCTGGAACCTGAAAAAACGGTGCCCGTGACATAGTTGTACGCGTGGCAAAGCTCGTGATACAGCGAGGCCAGGGGCACCGAGTCGGCTTTTTGGTGGGAGCGATTGTAGTAGACCGTCCCGCCAAAGGTGCCCCGGCTTGCGCGGTTGTCATGAATCCACGGCGCAGTCATGAGCTGAGAGGGAATATACATCCCGTTGTCCAGGTGCTTGAGTTCAACAATGGTGATGGGTTTTTTCCTGTCGTGAATGCTGTTGCTCAACACTTGCAGCAGTTTTTGCCCGTGAGTTGAGCCCAGCAGCAGTTTCAGGTCATCGGTTACCCGCTCAATAAACGCGTCACTGCCCTGGATGACCAGGCCTGAGCTGGCCCAGGGCTGTGCCTCGACAGTGCTGACCTGGCGGTGGCGGGTGCCGGATGTCAGGGTGCCATTGCTGATGATTGTGAGCGGGCTTTTCGCGTGTGCCCGGTCGTTGTCCTTGATCCCGACAATGGCATCTTCGCCCAGGCCGGTATACAGCGCATTGCTGCCCTGGCCCGGGTATAGCAGGTCTTCGCCGTCGCCCCCGCTGATGATGCTGTGTTGTTCACCGCCGATGGCAATATCATTGCCTTCCCCGGTTTCGATATAGCATCTGCCTGCTCCCCCCCGAACAAAGTCATTGCCCTTGCCGGCGTACACCGTCAGGTTGCCGCGGCCATTGGCATTGACCAGATCATCGCCGGCGCCGGTTTCGATATAGACGGGGCCGTCGCCGGTGATCACGCGATCATTGCCGGGGCCGGTGTGGACTTCGGCAGGACCGGTGCTGGTGAGCACCGTGTCATCGCCCGCGCCGGTCCGCACATGGCAGGGTTGCAGCACATTGGCGGCAATGTAGACCGTGTCGTTGCCGTCCAGGGTGATGATTTCGATGATCTGCCGGCTGCTGGCGGGGATGACGCGAAAACGCAGGTGGTTGATATCGATCAACAGCCCGTTGTCGGCGCGGGTGATCAGCACGGTCCGATGCAGGCCTTCGATCGAGAAAACCAGCCGGTCGGTGGTCTGGGCGTGCGTCGCAAACTCGCTGACAATGCGGTCAATGGTCACGCTCTGCTGGTTGTGGACAAAACTGTGGGTGCGCTTTTCAGTGGTCTCGGGGGCCACTTCGAAGGTGGCGACGGTTGCGTTCGGGTTTGTGTAGGCGCCATCAATGGTGAATTCATGGGCGATGGCAGGTCGCGAGGGGGAGGCTGAAGGGGTAAATGAGGTCATCACAAGTGCTCCGCTGAATAAAGGCTTATTCAAGCGGGTGTGCAGCAGGTGCAGGTGTTAGATAAATAGGTGAACCAGGCCCCTTGATCGGGGCCCGGAGCGGCGCAGCTAAATTACACTGCGCGCTTTTGCTGCGGATCCAGGCGCTTGATAGCGCGGATTTTCTGCAGTGTATCCACGCATGTTCTGGCCGCTTCCTGGCCCTTGTGAACGAAGTGCTCAAAGAAAAACTTCTGATGCTCTTCGCCGGCATGGAAGTGGTGCGGGGTCAGGCTCACGGAGAACACCGGCACTTCAGTTTCAAGTTGCACTTGCATCAGGCCGCTGACGACCGAGTGGGCAACAAAATCGTGACGGTAGATGCCGCCGTCCACGACCAGGGCGGCGCCGACGATCCCGGCGTAACGACCGGTCTTGGCCAGCAGCTTGGCGTGCAGCGGGATCTCGAACGCGCCGCCGACTTCAAAGAAATCGATGTCGCTTTCCTGATAGCCCAGCACCAGCATTTCGGCCAGGAAGCCCTTGCGGCTCTGGTCGACAATCTCTTTGTGCCAGGAAGCCTGGATAAACGCGACACGTTCGTTGTGGTGAATAGCTGTAGGTTGCATGTTCAGATTCCTGTTTGTGTGAAAAACAGGGCATATGAATCGAATGGGATTAAAGGGTGCGTTCAGGTGGGCAGCGCACGGCTGTTCGGCATCGCCACTTGCCCACCCGGTTGACGGCCCTTTGGCGCCAATCCCGTTCTCTCTTCATCCGGACTATGACCGTCGGCCCCGGGATCACACCGGGTCTGCTGACCTTGACCTATTCTCAACCGGAGCCGGAATCTGCCGAGCGCTCGCGGGCTATGCGCTTTGCGCGCAATTACCGCCGGTGGGGAGTCGCACCCCGCCCTGAGAACGTTGCCGCCAGCCATTCTGGCGGCGGGCATTTTGTATCACAATTTTTTCGGTGATGCATGGCTGCTTTTTGCTAATAGCTATCAATTTTTTTGCTGTGTTAGCCGTGGCTGGTCAGGCCCACCCTTGAAAAAACCCTGGCCGACGTGCCGTACTCTTGTTCGAAAGGGAATTCCCCGATTAGCATCCAATGCTGATTATCTATTGCCGAGGCCGCTTCCATGACTGTTATCGATCTTCGTAGTGACACCGTGACCCAACCCACCACCGGCATGCGCGAGGCAATGGCCAATGCGCCGCTGGGCGACGATGTGTATGGCGAAGATCCTTCGGTCAACAAGCTGGAGTCCGAACTGGCATTGCGCCTGGGCTTTGCCAAAGGGCTATTCGTGCCCACCGGCACCATGAGCAACCTGCTGGCGCTGATGGCCCATTGCGGGCGCGGTGATGAATATATCGTGGGGCAGCAGGCCCACACCTATAAGTATGAAGGCGGCGGGGCGGCGGTCCTGGGCTCCATCCAGCCGCAACCGCTGGAGGTGCAGGCCGATGGTTCGCTCGATCTGGGGCAGGTGGCCGCTGCGATCAAGCCCGACGACTTCCACTTTGCCCGCACCCGCTTGCTCGCGCTGGAAAACACCATGCAGGGCAAGGTGCTGCCCACCGAATACCTGGCGGCAGCCAGCCGGCTGACCCGTGAGCACGGCCTGGCGCTGCATCTTGATGGCGCACGGCTGTACAACGCAGCGGTCAAGCTGGGTGTGGACGCCGGTGATATCACCCGCCACTTCGATTCGGTCTCGGTGTGCCTGTCCAAGGGCCTGGGGGCGCCGGTGGGCTCGGTGTTGTGCGGCACCGCCGACTTGATCGCCCGGGCGCGGCGGCTGCGCAAGATGGTCGGCGGCGGCATGCGCCAGTCAGGTCAGTTGGCGGCTGCCGGGCTGTATGCGCTGGATCATCAGGTGGCGCGCCTGGCCGATGACCATGCCAACGCCCAATTGCTGGCAGACGGCCTGCGCGCAGCCGGCTATGACGTCGAGCCGGTGCAGACCAATATGGTCTACGTCCAGATTGATGAGCGCGCCGAGGCGCTCAAGGCCTTTGCGGCCCAGCAGGGCATCAGGCTCAGCGCGGCGCCACGCTTGCGAATGGTGACGCACATGGATGTCAGTCGCAGTCAGATCGAGCAGGTGATCGCTGTTTTTGCCGAGTTTTCCCGCCAATAAGCTTTCAATCCGTCCAATTGCTTGTCGCTATCGTATAAACACGCTGTACCCGGGGCGAAGGGCCGATATAATGCGGCCCTTTGCGAGTCGCACTGTCGATTGACGTGATTTACTTGCCTCTGGCCGCAGCCTCCGTGGAAGAACCTATGAAAAGCGCAGAAATCCGTGAAGCCTTCCTTCGCTTCTTCGAGGAGCAAGGTCACACCCGTGTCCCTTCCAGCTCCTTGGTCCCTAATAACGACCCGACCCTGCTGTTCACCAACGCGGGGATGAACCAGTTCAAGGACTGTTTCCTGGGTCAAGAAAAACGTGCCTACACCCGGGCGACCAGCAGCCAGAAGTGCGTGCGGGCCGGCGGCAAGAACAGCGACCTGGAAAACGTCGGTTACACCGCCCGTCACCACACCTTCTTTGAAATGCTCGGCAACTTCAGCTTTGGCGATTATTTCAAGAAGGATGCGATCAACTTCGCCTGGACCTTCCTCACCGGTGTGCTCAAGTTGCCTAAAGACAAGCTCTGGGTAACCGTCTACGCCAGCGATGACGAAGCCTACGACATCTGGACCAAAGACGTCGGCGTGCCTGCCGAGCGCATGATCCGCATCGGCGACAACAAGGGCGCACCGTACGCATCGGACAACTTCTGGACCATGGGCGATACCGGCCCGTGCGGTCCGTGCACCGAGATTTTCTATGATCACGGCCCTGAAATCTGGGGTGGCCCGCCGGGCTCGCCAGACGAAGACGGTGACCGTTACATCGAAATCTGGAACAACGTATTCATGCAGTTCAACCGCACCGCCGATGGCGTGTTGCATCCGTTGCCAGCACCGTCGGTAGACACCGGCATGGGCCTGGAGCGGATCAGTGCGGTGATGCAGCACGTCAACTCCAACTACGATATCGACCTGTTCCAGAGCTTGCTGACCGCAGCGGCTGACGCGATCGGCTGCGCCAACGAAGGCCAGGCCTCGCTCAAGGTTGTAGCGGACCATATCCGTTCGTGCAGCTTCCTGATCGCCGATGGCGTGCTGCCGTCGAACGAAGGTCGCGGCTATGTACTGCGCCGCATCATTCGTCGCGCCTGCCGTCACGGCAACAAGCTGGGCGCTACCGGCAATTTCTTCTACAAGATCGTCGCGGCCCTGGTGGCCGAGATGGGTGAAAGCTTCCCGGAGCTGGTGCGCGAGCAGGCCAACATCGAGCGTGTACTTAAAGCCGAAGAAGAGCAGTTCTCCAAGACCCTGGAGCAGGGCCTGAAAATCCTCGAGCTGGACCTGGCTGAGCTCAAGGGCACCGTGGTGCCTGGTGACGTAGTGTTCAAGCTCTACGACACCTACGGCTTCCCGATGGACCTGACCGCCGACATCGCCCGCGAGCGTAACCTGACCGTGGACGAAGAAGGCTTCGAGCGCGAGATGGAAGCCCAGCGTGTGCGTGCCCGTTCGGCCAGCTCCTTTGGCCTGGACTACAACACCCTGGTCAAGGTCGACGTGCCGACCGAATTTGTTGGTTACAACGCTACCCAGGCTTCGGCCAAAGTGGTTGCCCTGTACAAAGAAGGGCAGTCGGTTACCAGCCTGAACGAAGGCGACGAGGGCGTGGTGATTCTCGACCAGACCCCGTTCTATGCCGAATCGGGCGGTCAGGTCGGCGATTGCGGTTATCTGCAAGCTGGCGCTGCGCGCTTTGATGTGCGCGACACCACCAAGACCGGCGGTGCCTTCCTGCATCACGGTGTGGTTGCTGCGGGCGGCCTGAAAGTGGACGAAACCGTTGATGCCCAGGTGGATGCCGATGTGCGTCACGCCACGGCCCTGAACCACTCGGCCACGCACTTGCTGCACGCCGCCTTGCGTCAGGTGCTGGGCGAACACGTTCAGCAGAAGGGTTCCCTGGTAGACAGCCAGCGCATGCGTTTCGACTTCAGCCACTTTGAAGCGATCAAGCCTGAGCAGATCAAGGCGCTGGAAGATATCGTCAACGCCGAGATTCGCAAGAATACCCCGGTCGAAACCGAAGAAACCGACATCGAAACCGCCAAGCAAAAAGGCGCCATGGCGCTGTTTGGCGAGAAGTACGGTGACAACGTGCGCGTGCTGAGCATGGGCGGCGATTTCTCGGTTGAGCTGTGTGGCGGTATCCACGCCAAGCGCACCGGTGATATCGGCCTGATGAAAATCATCAGCGAAGGTGGCGTGGCCTCGGGTATTCGTCGTATTGAAGCCGTGACCGGCGCAGCCGCACTGGCTTACCTGAATGCTGGCGAAGAGCAGCTCAAGGAAGCTGCCAGCCTGGTCAAGGGTTCGCGCGAGAACCTGGTCGACAAACTGTCGGCTGTGCTGGAACGTAACCGCCAGCTGGAAAAACAGCTTGAGCAATTGCAGGCCAAGGCCGCAAGCGCTGCCGGTGATGACCTGTCATCGTCGGCAGTGGACGTAAAAGGCGTGAACGTATTGACCGCTCGCCTGGACGGTCAAGATGGCAAGGCGCTTCTGGCGCTGGTTGATCAGCTGAAGAACAAGCTCGGTCGTGCAGTGATCCTGCTCGGCAGTGTCCATGAAGACAAGGTTGTACTGGTTGCAGGCGTGACCAAGGACCTGACTGGCCAACTCAAAGCCGGTGATTTGATGAAGCAGGCTGCTGCGGCAGTGGGCGGGAAGGGCGGTGGTCGTCCGGACATGGCGCAAGGTGGTGGTGTTGATGCTGCAGCCCTGGATGCCGCGCTGGCCCTGACCGTGCCATTTGTCGAGCAGGGTATCTGAGGTCCAGAACGCGCCGTTGTCTAGTAACGGCGCGTCGTTTGAATGATAAATGGGCGCCCTTTAGGGGCTGAGGCTGCTTTGAAATGGCTTTGATCGTACAGAAATTCGGAGGCACCTCGGTCGGCACTGTCGAGAGAATCGAGCAGGTCGCCGATAAAGTTAAGAAGTTCCGCGAAGCCGGCAATGATCTGGTGATCGTGCTTTCGGCAATGAGCGGTGAAACCAATCGCCTCATCGACCTGGCCAAGCAGATCAGCGATCAGCCGTTGCCGCGTGAGCTGGATATGATTGTATCCACGGGTGAGCAGGTGACCATTGGTCTGCTGTCTATGGCGCTGAACAAGCGCGGCGTACCAGCGGTGTCCTACACCGGTAGCCAGGTGCGCATCCTTACGGACAGTTCGCACACCAAAGCCCGCATCCTGAAAATTGACGACCAGAAGATTCGCGCAGACCTGCAGGCCGGGCGTGTGGTTGTGGTTGCAGGTTTCCAGGGTGTTGACGAGCTCGGCAATATCACCACGCTGGGCCGTGGTGGCTCCGACACTACAGGTGTAGCGCTGGCAGCGGCCCTCAAGGCCGATGAATGCCAGATCTATACCGATGTCGATGGCGTTTACACCACCGATCCGCGGGTAGTGGCCAAAGCCCAGCGCCTGGAAAAGATCACCTTCGAAGAAATGCTGGAAATGGCCAGCCTGGGCTCCAAGGTGTTGCAGATCCGCGCAGTCGAGTTCGCAGGCAAGTACAACGTTCCGCTGCGCGTTTTGCACAGCTTCAAGGAGGGTCCAGGTACCCTCATTACTATTGATGAAGAGGAATCCATGGAACAGCCGATCATTTCTGGTATCGCGTTCAATCGCGACGAAGCCAAGCTGACCATCCGTGGCGTACCGGACACCCCGGGCGTGGCGTTCAAGATTCTGGGCCCGATCAGCGCGGCCAACATCGAAGTCGACATGATCGTGCAGAACGTTGCGCACGATAACACCACCGATTTCACCTTTACCGTACACCGCAATGACTACAACTCGGCGCAAAGCGTGCTGGAAAACACGGCCCGTGAAATCGGTGCTCGCGAAGTGGTGGGTGACACCAACATTGCCAAGGTTTCGATTGTCGGTGTGGGCATGCGCTCCCACGCAGGTGTTGCCAGCCGCATGTTTGAATCCCTGGCCAAAGAGAACATCAACATCCTGATGATCTCCACCTCCGAAATCAAAGTCTCGGTGGTGATTGAAGAGAAGTACCTGGAGCTGGCCGTGCGTTCCCTGCACACGGCTTTTGATCTGGATGCACCTGCCCGCCAGGGCGAGTAAACGTTGTGCCAGGGGCGCGGTTGATCCGCGCCCTTTGTTTTTTTGGCTTGTGTGGGCGTACGTCGTCATGCGGGTCAATACTAAGGAGCGGCGGGCTATAGCTGTTTAGCTAGTAGTCCGAAGCCCTTTTTTTTTGCAGACTGTTGTCCCTGAAATGAAAGCGTGAGGAGAAACGTATGCTGATTCTGACTCGCCGTTGTGCGGAAAGCCTGATCATAGGCGATGGCGAAATTACCGTGACCGTTCTCGGTGTCAAAGGCAACCAGGTGCGCATTGGTGTGAATGCTCCCAAGGAAGTGGCCGTGCACCGTGAAGAGATCTACCTGCGGATCAAGAATGAAAAGGGCGAAGAACCAAGTCTTTAATTTTATTTAAGTTTTTAGTTGCATGCGGGGAAAAGGCTGGTTATTATACGCCCCGTGTTGCGGAGAGGTGGCCGAGTGGCCGAAGGCGCTCCCCTGCTAAGGGAGTACATCTCAAAAGGGTGTCGGGGGTTCGAATCCCCCCTTCTCCGCCATTATTCATGTAGCACGTTGGGTCTGGCAGGTTTCGATAAGTTGTTGAAATTATTGAAAAAAATCTTGCCAGAGAGATTCAACGGTCTATAATGCGCCGCTTCAAATGCACTCGTAGCTCAGCTGGATAGAGTACTCGGCTACGAACCGAGCGGTCACAGGTTCGAATCCTGTCGAGTGCACCATTTAAGAGTCAATTGCTTCGGCGGTTAACTTGGCTTCAACCAGGGTGGTCTGGTCTATCAAACACAACTTGCACTCGTAGCTCAGCTGGATAGAGTACTCGGCTACGAACCGAGCGGTCACAGGTTCGAATCCTGTCGAGTGCACCATTTAAGAGTCAATTGCTTCGGCGGTTAACTCGGCTTCAACCAGGGTGGTCTGGTTTATCAAACACAACTTGCACTCGTAGCTCAGCTGGATAGAGTACTCGGCTACGAACCGAGCGGTCACAGGTTCGAATCCTGTCGAGTGCACCATTTAAGAGTCAATTGCTTCGGCGATTAACTTGGCTTCAACCAGGGTGGTCTGGTCTATCAAACACAACTTGCACTCGTAGCTCAGCTGGATAGAGTACTCGGCTACGAACCGAGCGGTCACAGGTTCGAATCCTGTCGAGTGCACCAAACACCAAAAAGCCCGCACCTTGTGCGGGCTTTTTGCTGTCTGCGATTTGACGATTGCTGTCATCCTGGCGACTTGTCTTCTGTTTATTCTGGTTCTTGTAGCAGTTGACGAGCAGCGCGAGGCTACGTTCGGCTGCGCAGCAGTCGTAGACCATGCGACCCGCCAATTCAGATGCACCGTGATTTACGGGTTTGCGACGATTACATCGTCGCACGCAGCCTCGCGCAGCTCGACAGCTGCTACAAGGCTGAGTTTCATCTTTGAGTTGTGTCCTGCGACTCTCATCCTGCGTCGCACAAGCAGTGCGCAGGCACCGTATGACGGTGCTTCGCAAGCTTTTGTTATTGCCAAGATTTTTGCGTCATTAATTTTCAAGCCGTGTATGATTGCGCCCGTCAGCCCCGCCGGGGCTTGTGGAATACCTCCATGGACTTACCCAGTAGTAACTCAGCATCCCGCTTTACCAATCATGAATTGACTGATTGATCCTTCCGGCGTGCCCTGCTGCTGGGAGTGGAGTTCGCCTATGACCGAAGTTGAAGTAAAGAAAACACAAGAAAGCCTGCAAAGCCGCCTTGCTCAAGTTATCGAGCTGCTTAATCGCCAGCGTGTGGTCGAAGACCTGACACATCGTCAGGAAGGCCATCACCATGACCGGGTCGAGAATCTGGTCCACCGGCAGAACCTTGTTGAACTCCAGCGCAAGCTGGAAGACCTGCACTCCGCAGACGTTGCCTATATCCTCGAAGCATTGCCCCTGGACGACCGCCTGACGGTCTGGCAGCTGGTCAAGGCTGATCGCGATGGCGACATCCTGCTTGAAGTATCCGATTCGGTGCGTGAAACCCTGATCGCCGACATGGACGATCACGAGCTCCTGGCAGCCGCCAAGGAGATGGACGCCGACGAACTTGCTGACCTGGCCCCCGAGCTGCCGCGAGACGTCGTCCATGAGCTGATGGAGACCCTGGATGGCCAGCAGCGTGAGCGTGTCCGCTCCGCACTGTCCTATAACGAGGATCAAGTCGGCGCCCTGATGGACTTCGAGATGGTGACCATCCGTGAGGACGTCAGCCTTGAAGTCGTACTGCGTTACCTGCGTCGTCTCAAGGAACTGCCGGGCCATACCGACAAACTGTTTGTGGTCGATTACGACGGTGCCCTCAAGGGCGTGTTGCCGATCAAGCGTTTGCTGGTCAACGACCCTGAAAAACAAGTGTCGGAAGTCATGGCCAACGACCCGGTGAGTTTTCACCCGGACGAGGATGCCTACGATGCGGCCCAGGCCTTTGAACGTTATGACTTGATTTCGGCTCCTGTAGTCGACAAAAACGGCAAGCTGATCGGCCGTCTGACCATCGATGAAATGGTCGACCTGATTCGTGAAGAGAGCGAAAACGAAGTTCTCAACATGGCCGGTCTGCGTGAAGAAGAGGACATTTTCGCCTCGGTGTGGAAATCCCTGCGTAACCGTTGGGCCTGGCTGGCAGTCAACCTGGTTACGGCATTTATTGCGTCGCGGGTGATTGGCCTGTTCGAAGGCTCGATTGAGAAGCTGGTGGCCCTGGCCGCGCTGATGCCCATCGTGGCCGGTATTGGCGGTAACTCCGGTAACCAGACCATTACCATGATCGTCCGCGCGATGGCCCTGGATCAGGTCAATACCGGCAGCACTTCGCGGCTGATGCGCAAGGAGCTGGCCGTAGGCTTGATCAATGGCCTGGTGTGGGGTGGGGTGATCGGTGTTGTAGCTTATCTGCTGTACGGCAGTTGGTCGCTGGGCGTGGTGATGACTGCGGCCATGACTCTTAACCTGCTGCTGGCCGCGTTGATGGGGGTATTGATACCCATGACACTGGCCCGCCTGGGGCGTGACCCGGCTATGGGTGCAAGCGTGATGATCACGGCGATGACCGACAGTGGCGGGTTCTTTATCTTCCTGGGGCTGGCGACCATCTTCCTGCTCTGATCAGGGTGTACCCGGCGTGAACAGCGCCCATAAAAAAAGCCAGCATCCGCTGGCTTTTTTTATGCCTCAATTAAATCAGGATTCTTCAGAGGCTGCTTCAGCATCGTGAGCAATCAGTGATACCAGGGCATTTTGCTGGCGGTGGGACAGCTGGCGGAAGCGTTGCAGCAGCTCACGTTCATGCAGGGAAAGCTCGGGGCTGTCCAGGCGCATGCTCAGCTCGTCACCCAGTACGCCTTCCTGGATAAGGCTTTGCTCGAGGCGAGCAATGATTTCAGAGTTCATGCTGCGATGATGGTTGCGAGCCACTTCGGCGATGCGCTCGCGCATTCCGTCTGGCAGGCGAACGACGAACTTGTCAGCCGTGCGGCTGGAGTAAATAGCCTGTTTCAATGGGCGCATTTTAGTTAACCGGTTAGTTCAGGGGAGCGGTTCTCGGGAATTGGCCGCAGGATGTGCTTAAGACCGTCCTTATAGCCAAATGTTCAACCTGAATTGCTAAGAGGCGCGCATCATGCCTCAAATCTGCCACTTCCCTGGCGTCAATTCTGTGACAAATATTGAACCGGATAAAGGCGTTATGCCAGTAGCGATTGTTAAAAATATACACTTGAATGGCTGAAGTCGCGATCCATCCATCGTATTGAAGAGGCTGAGCCCTTGTTTGTCGGCAATCTCAGCGCAATTGCGGGTCAAATTTGAACCGTCGGCCAAGCACCAGAGCGACCAGCCAGCAGCCGAAAAACACCGCAGCAGCGATCAAGGGCAGATTGCCCAACTCGTTACGGGTGAAGACATCCAGGGCAAGGCTCGACAGCGCCAGCATTAACAGACCCAAAGCGATTTTGGACATGGTTTCCTACCCCTCTCTGAATGTGTGTTCAAAAGACCCAGCGTTCACCCGCAGGGGCCTGGTCGGCAACGGGCTGATTGGTCGCCAGGCGAGGTGTCACACGACGGGACTCTTTCATTACCGCAACCTGTGGCAGCGGCGGGTTGAAGGTAGCTGTCATTTCAACAGGCTGCCCGGTCGAAGCGGGCTCGGGCTGGAAGTGAAAGACCAGCAATACGGCCAGCGCGAGGGTGTTTAACAGTATTAGCGTGCTGTTCATGGCGGTCATCTCTGAGAGCATGGACGGGATACTGTTGATAGAGCAGTCTTCGTGCCAACTGTAATAAGACGTAAAAGCCTTATAAAACAACGTGTTGAGCTGCATATTCAAGAGTGTTTGATTGCATTTTGCAATGATGGCTTTTTGATGTAGTGCAAATTGCACGATGGTGGTTGGGGCCGCCGCGGTGCTGCGCAATCGATCGCAGCCTCAGTGCTGCTGCTCAGTGCCTGCAGAAATCTATTACAGGCAATGTCTTACACTTAAAAAGACCACTCACGACATGACAAACAAAGGCATGCCCGTTACCATGCACGCCGTTATTTGTCTCAGTAGCTCAATTGGATAGAGCATCCCCCTCCTAAGGGGAAGGTTGCAGGTTCGAACCCCGCCTGGGACACCAGATACGCAAAGGCCCCGCACTGTTGATCAGGCGGGGCCTTTTTTGTGGCGTTCAATCAGCCATTCAGGCCTGCCCCAGCAACCCGCGTACCGCCAGGCTCTTCATCAGCGCGCTGACCCCGAACGCCCATTGTGGCGCCTGGTCGCTGCCAGTCACGCGGTTGTGCAACGCCCCCAGTGTCGGCGACGAAATACTGACCACGTCATCGGCCTTGTGGGTAAAACCCTGGCCCGGTTGGTCACGGTCTTCGGTGGGGGCGAACAGGGTGCCCAGGAACAGCACAAAACCGTCCGGGTACTGGTGGTTGGCATTGAGCGTCTGTGCGGCCAGGTCCGCCGGGTCGCGGCTGATCTGGTTCATCGAGCTTTTGCCGTCCAGCACATAGCCGTCGGTGCCTTCCACGCGCAGGGTCACTTCGCAGTGGCGCACGTCGTCGAGGCTGAAATGTTCGTCGAACAGGCGAATAAACGGCCCCAGTGCGCAGGAGGCGTTGTTGTCCTTGGCCTTGCTCAGCAGCAGCGCGCTGCGCCCCTCGAAGTCGCGCAGGTTGACGTCGTTGCCCAGGGTCGCGCCGTGGATCCGGCCCTGGCTGTCGACGGCCAGCACCACTTCCGGCTCCGGGTTGTTCCAGCTTGAGCCGGGGTGGATACCGATGGCGCAGCCACTGCCCACGGCGGCAAGGATGGGGGCCTTGGTAAAGATTTCCGCATCCGGGCCGATGCCGACTTCCAGGTACTGCGACCACATGTGTTGTTCGATCAGCACTTGCTTGAGGCGCATGGCTTCGGGCGAACCGGGGCGCAGGTCACGCAGGTTGTCGCCAATCACGTCCTGTACCAGGGCGCGGATTTCCTGGGCGCGCAAGGCATCGCCGCCGGCTTTTTCTTCGATGACCCGTTCGATCATGCTGGCGGCAAAGGTCACGCCCGCCGCCTTGATCACTTGCAGGTCGGCCGGGGCCAGCAGGTAAGGTTTGGTGCTGTCGCGCTGCTCGCCGCTGTTGGCGAGCAATGCGTCAATCGCGCCCAGCGAAGTGCCCCTGATTTCGCGCACGGCTTGCAACGGGTTGTCGCTGTCGAGCAGCAGGCTCAGGGTGGGGAAGTGGGCCGTGCAGTCGATCACTTCGCCCTCACGAATCACCACCACAGCCGGGCCGCCACGTTCGCCGGGCAACCACACGCGACCGACCAGGGTGGCGCGTTGCCAGTCGTCGGGCAGGCTGTTTTCTACGGTCAGATTGAGCGTTTGCATAAGCGGGATCCTTGAAAAAGCAGGTCGTGTGGGCGCGGGCTTGCTCGCGATGCTGGCGCTGCGGTTTGTCAGGTAAACCGAGGTGATGCCATCGCGAGCAAGCCCGCTCCCACAGGTCATGTGTGTGGAGGGTTTAGTGGGAGTGACGGGGCGGGCCGTTTTCCGGGATCACGCGCCAGTACAGGGTGGCCGGTTCCAGGCAGCCGCCGGTGGACAGCTGGCCGACCAGTTGGCGGTACAGTTCCTGCCACGGGGTTTGTGACGGGGCCAGCGGTGGCAACGGTTCCTGGCGGCGTTCGTTGAGCACGCTTTCGTCCACCAGCAGGTTGACGCTGCGGGCGTTGAGGTCGACGCGCAGGCGATCGCCGGTACGCAGCAACGACAGGCCGCCACCCACCGCAGATTCCGGGGACATGTTGAGGATCGACGGGCTGGCCGAGGTGCCGCTCTGGCGGCCGTCGCCCATGCACGGCAACGAGTCGATGCCGGCCTTGATCAGGTTGGAGGGCGGGGCCATGTTCACCACTTCGCCACTGCCGGGGAAGCCCACGGTGCCGCAGCCGCGAATTACCAGGATGCAGCGCTCGTCGATGTCCAGCGAGGGGTCGTTGATCCGCGCCGTGTAGTCTTCCGGCCCTTCGAACACAATGGCCCGCGCCTCGAAGCTGTTGGGTTGCAGCGGGTCGCTGAGGTAGGTCTTGCGGAAGGCTTCGCCCACCACCGACATTTTCATGATCGCGCTGTCGAAGAAGTTGCCGCTGAGTACGATAAAACCGGCGCGGTGCATCAGCGGGTCTTCGTAGGAGCGGATCACGTCACGGTCTCCGGTGACGCAGTCGGCGACCACTTCACCCATGTTGCGGCCACTGACCGTGAGGCAGTCGCGGTGCAGGCGGCCCACTTTGTCCAGCTCATGCATCACCGCCGGTACGCCACCGGCGCGGTGGAAGCTTTCGCCCAGGTATTCACCGGCAGGCATGCAGTTGACCAGCAAGGGCACGTCTTCGCCCACGCGCTGCCAGTCTTCCAGTGACAGCTCGATACCGCTGTGGCGGGCGATGGCAATCAGGTGGGGCGGGCAGTTGGTGGACGCGCCCAGCGCCGAGGCGACAGCGATGGCGTTTTCAAACGCCGCGTGGGTCATGATCTGCGACGGGCGCACGTCTTCGCGCACCAGATCGACGATGCGCATGCCGGTGGCATAGGCCATTTGCCCGCGTTCGCGGTACGGCGCCGGGATGCTCGCGCAGCCGGGCAGGGACATGCCCAGTGCCTCGGCCAGGGCGTTCATCGACAGAGCGGTGCCCATAGTGTTGCAGTGGCCCACCGATGGCGATGACGCGGTGGTGAGGGTCATGAAGCCTTCGTAGTCGATCTCACCGGCGCTGAGCAGATTGCGCGCATGCCACAGCACGGTGCCCGAGCCGATGCGCTGGCCCTTGTGCCAGCCGTCGAGCATCGGCCCGCCGGACAACACGATGGCAGGCAGGTCGGTGGTGGCCGCCGCCATCAGGCAGGCCGGCGTGGTTTTGTCGCAACCGGTGGTCAGTACCACGCCGTCCAGCGGGTAGCCGTGCAGCACCTCGACCAGGCCCAGATAGGCGAGGTTGCGGTCCAGCGCGGCGGTGGGGCGACGCGATTGTTCGGCGATCGGGTGGACCGGAAACTCCATCGGGATGCCGCCCGCGTCACGGATGCCGTCCTTGACCCGCTTGGCCAGTTCGATGTGATGGCGGTTACAGGGCGTCAGGTCACTGCCGGTCTGGGCAATGCCGATAATCGGCCGCCCCGATTGCAGCTCGGCCCGGGTCAGGCCCTGGTTCATGTAGCGTTCCACATACAGCGCGGTGAGGTCGGCGTGGCTTGGGTCGTCGAACCATAGCTGGCTGCGCAGGCGGCGTGGGGTTGTATCGGTCATGGCAGGCTCCAGCAGGTTATTCGGGCAATGGGTTGTTGCGGCGCAACTGGCGAATCAGCCCGGCGTGGTCGAGTTCGCCGTCACCGGCCTCGACCATCGCTGCAAACAGGCTGTCCACCAGGCGACCCACGGGCAGGTCGAGGCCCAGTTTTTGTGCCTGGGCGAGGGCGGTGCGGGTGTCCTTGAGTTGCCATTTGGCCGGGCCACCGGGGGTGAAGTCGTTGCTCAGCATGCGCTGGCCGTGCTGGCGCCAGATCGGTGAGTCGACAAAACCGCCCATCAGCGCCTCGTGGACTTTTGCCGGATCGGCGCCGCCGCGCTCGGCCAGCAGCAGGCCTTCGGCGACGGTGGCGATGGTGCTGGCAACGATCAACTGGTTGACCAGCTTGGACAGTTCGCCGGTGCCCGCCGGGCCGACGTGTACCGGGCGGCCCATGGCGGCCAGGACGTCGCGGCCCTGTTCGAAGGCCGCCGCTTCACCGCCCACCATGATTGCCAGGCTGGCTTCCCGTGCCCCGCGCTCGCCCCCCGACACCGGGGCGTCGAGGTAGCGCAGGCCGCGTTCGGCACATAACTGCGCCTGGGCGGCGGCGGTCTCCACCGGGATCGAACTCATCACGATCACCAGCGCACCGGGCGCCAGGGCCAGGGCGGCGCCGTTTTCGCCAAACAGCACCTCGTCACACGTGGGGCCGTCGCTAAGCATGCAGATCAACACCCGGGCGCCGTCTGCCGCGCCAGCCGGGGTCGACGCCACGGTCGCCCCCTGCGCCGCCAGGGCCTGCAATTTGCCCGGCGAGCGGTTCCAGGCCCGCACCGCAAAGCCCGCGTGCAGCAGGTTGCGGGCCATCGGCTGGCCCATGATCCCGGTGCCGATAAAGGCTACGGTTGGCAGGCTCATGCTTTACCTCCAGTGGCAGGGGCCAGTGCGGCGCCAATCTGCGATTCTTTATTGCGCGGCATCAGCACCATGCCCAGGCCACCCAGGCCGACCAACGCGGCAATCACCATAAAGCCCGGGGTATAGCTGCCGGTCACGGTGAACAGGTAGCCGGTCAGGTAAGGGCCGATAAAGCCGCTGAGGTTGCCGATGGAGTTGATCAGGCCAATGCCCACGGCCGCGCCGACACCGGTCAGCACTTGCCCGGGGACGGCCCAGAACACGTTGATCGCGCTGTACACGCCCATCGCCAGCAGAATGAAGCCGATCACGATGATCCACGGCTGGTTGAGCCACAGCGCCACGGCAATCGACACCGCCGCGAGCATGGCGGCACCGCCCGCGTGCCAGTGACGCTCTTGCAAACGGTCAGAACGACGGCTCCACCAGATCATCGCCACAGCGGCCACCGCGTAAGGGATGGCGGTGATCAGGCCGTTTTGCATCAGGCCGATTTCCAGGCCGAAAGTGCCGCGGAACGAGGCCAGTACCGTGGGCATAAAGAAGTTCATCGCGTTGGAGCCCGAGGTGATGCCGAAATACACCAGCGCCAGCAGCCATACCTGGCGGTTGCACAGGGCTTTGCGGATCATCTGGCCCTTGGTTGGCTGCACGCCCACCACCAGCGGTTTGTTGCGCTCTTCCTGGGCCAGGGTGTTAATCAGCCAGCTACGCTGTTTGTCGGTCAGCCAGTGGGCATCGGCCGGGTGGTCGGTGAGGTAGAAGTAGCAGACCACGCCGAGGATCACCGCCGGTACGGCTTCGACGATATACATCAGGCGCCAGCCGACAAAGCCCCAGGCATCGCCCATTTCCATCAGGCCCACCGACAGCGGCGCGCCGATGATTTGTGCGATGGGCACGCCCAGGTAAAACGAGGCGATCATGCGTGCGCGGTAGCGGCTCGGGAACCACAGCGACAGCAGATAAATCACCCCCGGGAAAAACCCGGCTTCGGCAATGCCCAGCAGCACGCGCAGGGACACGAAATGCACCGGCGTCTGCAAAAAGCCCATGGCGCCGGCGATGATGCCCCAGGTCACCATGATCCGTGCGATCCATACACGGGCGCCGTAGCGGTGCAGCAAGATGTTGCTCGGCACTTCGAACATGAAATAGCCGAGGAAGAAAATACCCGCGCCCAGGCCATAGATGGTCTGGCTGATGCCGATATCCTCGTTCATGCGCAGAGCCGCGAAACCGACGTTGTTGCGGTCCAGAAAGGCGACGACAAACAGCAGGACCAGAAAGGGGATCATGCGCCTGGTCACACGCTTGATCGTCTGTTGTTCGATGTCCGAGACATCGGGGAGTGGAGTAGTCATGTGGCACGACCTCAGTTTTTATTGTTGTGAGTAGCGTGAACGTTGCAGCATTTTTGTGAGACAGAGCTTTTTGTGGGAGCGGGCTTGCTCGCGAGGGAAGCGCTACGGGGCTTCAGTTGCACCGCGTCGCCTCGATCGCGAGCAAGCCCGCTCCCACAAGGGGAGGGTGGGTTATTTGCCGGCCGTATCCTCGATATGCGCGCGCACGATGGCATCGAAGTCCGCGTCGGCGGTAAAGCCCAATGCACGGGCGCGCGGCGCTTCTACCTTGCTCGGCCAGCTTTCGACGATGCGCTGGATAGTCGCGTCGGGTTCCCAGCGAATCAGTTTGGCCACGTCGTCACCGGCCACCCGTTGCAGCGCCGCGACCATGTCGGCCACGGTGGTGGTCACGCCCGGCAGCGGGATGATGCGTTCGCCGCCCAGGGTCTGCGGCGACAGGGTCATGCCCAGCAGCATCGACTCAACGATGCGGCGCGGCGAGGTGAGGTAAACCCGGGTGTCCGGGCGCACCGGGCACACGGCAGGCAGGCCTACCAGTGGCTCGCGGATGATCGAACTGAAGAAGGTCGAGGCCGCCTTGTTCGGCTTGCCGGGACGCACTGCCACCGTTGGCAGGCGCAGCACGCGGCCGTCGACAAAACCTTTGCGCGCATAGTCGGCGACCAGCAACTCGCCCACGGCTTTTTGCATGCCGTAGGACGATTGCGGTGTCAGCACGGTGTTGTCATCGACCACTGGCGGCAGGGCGCCGCCGAATACGGCAAAACCGCTGGCATAGACGAAGCGCGGTGCGTTGCCTTGCTTGCGCAGGGTTTCGAGCAACAGCATCAGGCCGTGCAGGTTGACCTGCATGCCCAGGTCGAAATCCGCCTCGGCCGCCGAGCTGACCACTGCTGCCAGATGCCAGACCAGATCCACGCCATCGGTGACGCGGGCGATGACATCGGGGTCGGCGACATCGCCGGTCACCAGCTCGATACGCGGGTCGCTCGGCACGTCTTCACCGGCAAAGGCGTCGAACAGCACGATACGCTCGATGGTGCGCGGAGCCTGGCCTTCGAAGGCCAGGGTGTTCATGTCGAGCAGGCGTTGGGCCAGTTGTTTGCCGATAAAGCCGGTGCCGCCGGTGATCAGGATTCGCATGTGTAGCTCCGTTTCTTATAGTTGTTTGAGCGTGTTATCAGTCGGCCTGCACGGTGAGCTGGCGCTGTTCGCCGAGGCCGCTGATGCCCAGGTGCATGACCTGGCCTGGGCGCAGATAGATCGGTGTCGGCTTGATGCCCAGGCCCACCCCCGGCGGTGTGCCGGTGGAAATCACATCGCCCGGTTGCAGCGACATGCAGCGGCTCAGATAGGCAATCAGGGCCGGGATCTGGAACACCATGGTGCGCGTGTTGCCGTTCTGGTAGCGCTGTCCGTCGACCTCAAGCCACAGGTCAAGCTGGTGCGGGTCGCTGATCTCATCGCAGGTCACCAGCCACGGGCCGAGGGGGCCGAAAGTGTCAAAGCCCTTGCCCTTGTCCCAGGTGCCGCCGCGTTCGATCTGCCATTCGCGTTCTGATACATCGTTGATCACGCAGTAACCGGCCACGTGCTCCAGTGCGTTGTGTTCATCGATATTACGTCCACCTTTGCCGATGACCACGCCCAGTTCGACTTCCCAGTCGGTCTTGATCGAGTCGCGGGGGATTTCGACGTTATCGTTGGGGCCGCAGATGGCGCTGGTCCATTTGCTGAACACCACCGGCTCCGACGGCACCGCCAGGCCGGACTCAGCGGCATGGTCGGCGTAGTTCAGACCGATGCAGATAAACTTGCCGACCTGGCCGACACACGCGCCGATGCGCGGCGAGCCGCTGACCAGCGGCAGGCTGGCGGGGTCGATCTTGCCCAGTTCGGCAAGGCTTGCGGCACTCAGTGCGGTACCGGCGACATCGGCGATATGCGCCGACAAGTCGCGGATATTGCCTTGGGCGTCCAGCAGACCGGGTTTTTCCTGACCTTTATCGCCGTAGCGCAGCAGTTTCATAAAAGCTCCTTTATCGGAAAGCAGAAATCAATGCTCTGGGGTGGGAGCGGGCTTGCTCGCGATGCAGACGCTGCGGCCTGTCATGTAAACCGAGGTGACGCCATCGCGAGCAAGCCCGCTCCCACAGGGAAAATCTGGTTTCAGTTGCTCATCCCGCCATCAATCACCTGGACCGTGCCGGTGGTGTAGCTGCTGGCATCGCTGGCCAGGTACAGCGCCAGCTGCGCGATCTCTTCAGCGCTGCCGATGCGGCCCATAGGCTGGCGGTCAACAAAGGCCTGGTACACATCGGCTTCGCTGCGCCCTTGCTCAAGGGCCTGTTCGGCGATGCGCTGGCGCAGCGAGGGGGAGTCCACCGTGCCTGGGCAAATGGCGTTGCAGCGGATGCCCTGGCGTACATAATCGGCGGCTACCGATTTGGTCAGGCCGATCACCGCGGCCTTGCTGGCGGTATAGGCAAAGCGGTTGGGCACGCCTTTGACGCTGGAGGCCACCGAGGCCATGTTGATGATCGAGCCGCCACCGTTGTCCAGCATGCCCGGCAAAAAAGCGCGGATCATGCGGTACATGGCGGTCACGTTAAGGTCGAAAGAGAATTGCCAGGCCTGCTCGTCGCATTCGAGCAACGCCCCGCTGTGGACGAAGCCTGCGCAGTTGAACAGCACGTCGACGTTGCCGACCTGTTGGCGGATGGCATCGATGGCGGATGCCTGCGTTACGTCCAGAGGCAGCACTTGAATACCGGGGATGTCGTGCAGGGTTTCGACATGCAGATCGGTGGCGATGACCTGCGCACCCGCATCGCGAAAGGCCAGTACCGAAGCGCGGCCGATGCCTTGAGCTGCAGCGGTGATCAGCACACGTTTGTTGGCTAGGTTCATGGCAGGTGTCCGTTGTTATTATGTGGTGCGACCCCCTGCACACTAATATTGCGCTGCGATAATCGCCAATGAGATATTCTCAGGACTTAATAACCGGGGGTTATCGGATGGCGGATGTCGGATTCAATCAGCTGTGCAACTGGCTGCGCTTTCGCCATTTGGTGCTTGTCGACACCTTGGCGCGCACCCAAAACATGCATGCCACCGCGCAGGAAATGAGCATCAGCCAGCCGGCCGTGAGCAAGATGCTGCGCGAGATCGAGCATCAGTTGGGCTTTGAAGTCTTTGCCCGTTTGCCGCGCAGCATGACCCTCACCGACCTGGGCAGCCATGTGGCCCGCTTTGCCCAGATCGCCTTGAACGACACCGGCCAGTTTGTCAGCCAGATCAACCATCTGCGCCAGGGCGGGCATGGCCTGATCAAGGTCGGCACTATTTATGCGGCCACGGCTCTGGCCGTGCCTGCTGCCATTGTGCAGGTCAAGCAGGACTGGCCGCTGCTCACCGTGCAGGTGCTCGAAGGCACCAGTGCCAATATGCTGACCTTGCTCGAACACAAGGAACTGGACCTGGTGGTGGCCCGTTTTACCCTCGACCGTCACCGTGAGTTGTTCGATTTCCAGGCGCTGGCGCCGGAGCCGTTGTGCCTGGTCACGGGCAGCCAGCACCCGCTGGCCGGGGCCAGTGAAGTGCCGCTGGCGGACCTGGGCAGCTGGCCGTGGGTGATTTACCCGACGGGCACGCCGATGCGCGCCCGGGTGGAAAAAGCCTTTGTCGAAGCAGGCATGCAAACCCCGGAAAACACCGTCGAAACCGTGTCGTTGCAGACCACCATGCAACTGCTGCAAACCACGCCGTCGGTGGCGATGCTGGCCGAGTCGATGGTCGAGCCGGAAATCCAGGCCGGTCGCCTGACCCGCCTGACGTTGCCGTTTCCGCTGGTGCTGGCTGACTACGGGGTGATTACCCGGCGCAACGAGGTCCCGCAGTGGTCGGCAAAAGCCTTTATCGACGCCTTGTTGAGTGGCCCCGATGCCCTGCGCGGTGCACGCCAGACGCCTTGATAACGCAGGGTTATTAACTGATGGAATGATGTAATTGGGCACAGGCCAAACCGCCCTCTACAGTGAGCGTCGCCCCACCTGTCGGGCAGGGGCGCAACCGCTCATGAGAGGCGCGTATGAGAACAATAAAAAGCTACAAGACGCTGACGATCTTCTTCCTGTTCCTGATTGGCGTGGTCAACTACCTTGACCGCAGTGCCTTATCCATCGCCAATACCACCATCCAGAAAGACCTGGCCATCAGCCCGATGCAAATGGGCGTGATGCTGTCAGCGTTTTCCATTGCCTATGCTTTTTCGCAACTGCCCCTGGGTGCCTTGATCGACAAGCTGGGCAGCAAACTGGCCCTGGGCGGATCGCTGGTGGTGTGGTCGGTGGCGCAAGCGGCCTTTGGCCTGTTCAGCAGTTACGGTCATCTGGTCGGGCTGAGGGTATTGCTGGGGGTTGGCGAAGCGCCGGTGTTTCCTTCGGCAGCCAAGGCGTTGTCGGAGTGGTTTGATACCCAGGAGCGCGGTACGGCGACCGGCTGGGTGTGGTCTTCGACCTGTATCGGGCCGTGCCTGGCGCCGCCGTTGCTGACCTTATTCATGGTGCATCTGGGCTGGCGCGGGATGTTTATCCTGACGGGCGTCATGGGTCTGGTGCTGGCGCTGTGCTGGTTCAAATTCTATAAAAGCAAGGCGCAATACATGGCCGAGACAGGTCGTTCGGAGCCGGTGCCGGTGCAACAGGTCAAGGCGCCGAAAGTGCGCTGGACCTCGTTGTTCAAGGACCGCAACACCTGGGGCGCATTTCTCGGGTTTATGGGCGTGATCTACATGATCTGGCTCAACCTCACCTGGTTGCCCGGTTATTTTGAGCGCGAGCACGGGCTGGATTTGTATCGCACGGCCTGGGTGGTATCGCTGGCTTATTTGTTTGGCGCGTTGGGCACCATCGTGGCCGGCAAATGCTGCGATCGCCTGGTGGCGCGGGGTATGAGGGTGCTGGCCAGTCGTAAACTGATGGTGATCCTGGGCTTGCTGGGCGGGGCACTGTTTACCCTGATCGTGGCCTTTACCACCAACGTGGTGGCCTGTGTGATCCTGCTGTGCCTGACCATGTTCTTTATCAATATTTCCAGTGCTACGGCGTGGATGATCGTCAACACCATCGTGCCGTCGGAGCGAGTAGCATCGTTTGGCTCGATCCAGAACTTTGGCGGCTATCTGGCGGGCTCGATTGCGCCGATCCTGACCGGCTTCAGCGTGCAGCAGAGTGGTTCGTTTTCCTCGGCCTTCGTGATCAGTGCGGTGGTAGCGGCGTGTTCGGCGTTTGCCTATTTTGCGTTGCTCAAGGAGCCGCAGGCACCGGAAGCGCCCTTGGCCACGCTTGCTCCCGCCTGACTGAGCCTTTGTGGGAGAGGGCTTGCTTCCTGCGGTGCGCCGGCGAGACCGGGTTGCTTGCATCGCAGGCAAGCCAGCTCCCACAGGTTTGGCGGTGCTCACAAAAACCGGAGGCTGCCGCGCACCTCTGTGGGAGCGGGCTTGCTCGCGATGGCATCCCTGCGGTGCGCCAGCCAGACCCCGTTGCTTGCATCGCAGGCAAGCCAACTCCCACAGGTTTGGCGGTGCTCACAAAAACCGGGGTCTGCCGCGTCCCTCTGTGGGAGCGGGCTTGCTCGCGATGGCATCCCTGCGGTGCGCCAGGCGGACCGGGTTGCTTGCATCGCAGGCAAGCCAGCTCCCACAGGTTTGGCGGTGCTCACAAAAACCGGAGGCTGCCGCGCACCTCTGTGGGAGCGGGCTTGCTCGCGATGGCATCCCTGCGGTGCGCCGGCGAGACCGGGTTGCTTGCATCGCAGGCAAGCCAGCTCCCACAGTTTTTGCGGTGCTCACAAAATCCGGGGTCTGCCGCGTCCCTCTGTGGGAGCGGGCTTGCTCGCGATGGCGTCCCTGCGGTGCGCCAGGCGGACCGCGTTGCTTGCATCGCAGGCAAGCCAGCTCCCACAGGTTTGGCGGTGCTCACAAAAACCGGAGGCTGCCGCGCACCTCTGTGGGAGCGGGCTTGCTCGCGATGGCATCCCTGCGGTGTGCCAGCCAGACCGGGTTGCTTGCATCGCAGGCAAGCCAGCTTCCACAGGTTTTGCGGTGCTCACCCAAAAGCCACGACATATCCCGTCAAACGATGCCCGCTGTGGTTGGCCCGGTACTGACTAGCCTTTGAAATTCATCAACTCATAGAGTCAGGCCATGTCTTCTTTTCCCGCCTCCCACCGTCTGCGCCGTGGTCGTTACAGTGAGCCAAATCGCATTTATCTTCTGACCGCCAATACGCTGCATCGGCAACCCATTTTCCTGAACTGGCGTGTAGGCCGACGGGTGGTCGAACAGTTCAAGCAGGTACAAGCGCAGGGGCTGGCCACTTCGCTGGCATGGGTGGTCATGCCCGATCATTTTCATTGGCTGATCAGCCTTGAACAGGGCTCGCTGGATAACTTGATGTGCCGCACAAAATCGTTGAGCACCCGCGCAATCAACCAGGCTACAGGACAAACAGGCCGCCGCTGGCAGCAGGGCTACCACGACCATGCCTTGCGGCGTGATGAAGATATCAAGCAGGTGGCCCGTTATGTGATTGCCAACCCGCTGCGTGCCGGGCTGGTCAAGCGGGTGGGAGACTACCCCTTGTGGGATGCGATCTGGGTTTGACCCCAATAACACGAGATGACCTGTGGGAGCGGGCTTGCTCGCGATGGCATCGCTGCGGTGTGCCAGGCGGACCGCGTTGTCTGCATCGCAGGCAAGCCAGCTCCCACAGTTTTTGCGGTGCTCACAAAGTCCGGGGGTCTACCGCGTCCCTCTGTGGGAGCGGGCTTGCTCGCGATGGCATCGCTGCGGTGTGCCAGGCGGACCGCGTTGTCTGCATCGCAGGCAAGCCAGCTCCCACAGGTTTTACAACCAGGATTCGATAATCCGTCGGTCCAGCTCTTCCCAGTCGGCCATGCCCAGCACCCGGGTGGTGTTGAGGCCGCGCAGGTAGCCGCGCAGTTGCTGGGCGCTGGCCTGGATGTCGGCAGCCGGGGCGTTTTCGCTGTGCAGTGCCTCTTCGTAGAGGCTCAGGTAGTCGTTCACGCGGTCGCGGTACTCGGGCAGTACCGCTTCACGGATCAGGTCGAAGGTGCGCAGTTTTTGATGGGTATTCACGGGTCACCCTTTGTGAGTTTACGGGCTGTTGTTTGTCACCCAATGTAGCTCACATGTGACCCGGGTTAATACCTCTGCAGCGTCAGTGTGGCGCAGGCGCAGGTGCCGGGAGTTTGCCCGGCTCGTGCCCGGTCCTGGCCGAGCGGATCAGCATCAGCGCCCCCAGTACCGCCATCCCGGCCAGGAAGTACATGCCCGCATGCGGGTTGTTGAAGTAGCCCTCGGCCCAAGTCTTGACTGTTGGCGCGAGAAACCCACCGAGGTTGCCCAGCGCACCGATCACCGCAATCCCGCTGGCCGCCGCCGCACCGCCCAGAAAACGGGTCGGCAGGGTCCAGAACAACGGTTGCACGGTGATAAAACCGGCAGCAGCCACGCAAAACGCCACAATCACCAGGGGCAGGCTGCCACTTAAGGTCGAGCCGATCATACCCACGGCCGCCAGTGCCAGCATCAATGCGGCGTAACGGGTTTGCTGGCCCTTGCGGTCGGCATGGCGGGTCACCAGGTACAGCATGATCACGGTGGCAATCCACGGAATGGAGGTCAGTGCACCGACCTTCAGGCCAATACCGGTACCCAGCAATTCGGCGATCCGTGTCGGCAGGTAGAACAGCACGCCATACACGCTGACCTGAATGGTGAAGTAGATCAGGGTGAAGTACAGCACCACCGGGTTGAACATTGCTGCGCGCCACGATGACGGCCCCTTGTTGGCCTTGAGCAGTTGCTCCTTTTCCAGCTCATGCTCGATCGCGGCCTTTTCTTCGCGGCTCAGCCATTTGGCATCCCGGGGTTTGTCGGTCAGGTAGAAGAACGCAAATACGCCGATGATCGACGCCGCGAGGCCTTCAGTGACAAACATCCACTGCCAGCCGGTCAGGCCGAACTGCGCGCTTTCCAGCAACCAGCCCGATACCGGGCCGCCCACCATCAGCGACACCGGCACACCAAAATAGTAAATGCCATAGGCCGAGCCACGCTGGTTCTGCGGGAACCAGTAGGTCAGGTACAGCACCACCCCCGGCGACAGCCCGGCTTCGGCCACGCCCAGCAGAAACCGCAGGATATAGAAGCTGGTTTCGTCGTGGGCAAACATCATTGCCGCCGACACCAGGCCCCAGGTCACCATGATCCGGCTCAGCCAGATACGCGCGCCGATCTTGTGCAGCATCAGGTTGCTCGGGACTTCGAACACCGCATAACCGATAAAGAAAATCCCCGCACCCAGGGCGAACGCCGCATTGCTCAGGCCGGTGTCCGCCTGCAGGGCGTGCTTGGCAAAACCGATATTGGAACGGTCGATGATCGCCATCGCGAACATCAGGGCGACAAAGGGCAGGATGCGCCAGCGGATTTTGCTCAGCGCCTGTTGCAAAGCGGGATTGGACATGGAGTGCTCCGTTTATTGTTTTTGTGGAGTACAGCAATCAGATTTTTTTCAGGGCCGCACGCGCATAGGCGGCAACGATCACGAAGCAGCCCATCGGTAACAGATAGGCCACGCCGGTGCTGGAATGGTCGGCCACCAGGCCCATCACATAGGGCAGCAACGCGCCGCCGACAATGGCCATGATCATGAACGAGCTGCCGCGCTTGGTATGCGGGCCGAGGTTTTTCACGCCCATGGCAAACAGCGTCGGGAACATGATCGACATAAAGAAGAACGTCGCCACCAGTGCGACCACCGACACGCCCTCAAACCCCAGCACCACCACCGCACACAACGCCACGTTGATCAGCGCGTAGATCAGCAGCAGGCGCTGGGCGTTGACGCGGCCCATCAGCCAGGTACTGAAGAAACGGCCAAACATAAAGCTGAGCATGGCCACCGAGAGCAGATATGCCGCTTGCTGGCTGCTCATTTGCGCCCAGTGCTCGGTGACGTAGTTGATAAAAAACGCCCCCACGCCGACCTGTGCACCCACGTAAAAGAACTGGGTGATGACCCCGGTGACGAACTCACGGTGTTGCCACAGGCTCTTGTGGTCGTGTTGCGCGGCTTGCACTTCCTGCTCGCGCAGGTCGGGCAGCGGGGTGCGGGCGATCAGGATGGCCACCAGTAACACCAGTGCGGCAATTACCAGGTAGGTCATTTGCAGCGATTGCGTGGTGTCGGTGCTGTTGGCGCCGCTGAAGAACAACGCGCCGCCAATCAAGGGCCCGAAGAACTGCCCCAGGCCGTTGAACGATTGCGCCAGGTTCAGCCGCCGTTCGGCTCCGGCGGGTTCACCCAGCACGGTGGCATAGGGGTTGGCGGCGGTTTCCAGGCAGCCCAGGCCGCAGGCGATCACAAACAGTGCGAACAGGAAAAACTGGAAGCTCTGCGCTGCAGCGGCGGGCATAAACAGCAGGGCGCCGGTGGCATAGAGGCACAGGCCCAGCAAGATGCCGGCCTTGTAGCCGTACCTGTCCATCAGCAGGCCGGCGGGCAGGGCGATCAGGAAATAAGCGCCGAAATAGGCGCTTTGCAGCAGGCCCGACTGCGCCTTGCTGACGTGCAGGGTTTCCTGGAAGTGCTTGTTGAGTACATCGAGCAAGCCATAAGACAGGCCCCAGAGGAAGAACAGGCAGGTGACCAGGATCAGTGCCCAGCGATAGGACGTAACCGCCCGGGTAAAGGACGGCGCTGCGACGTTCGGGTGCTTGAGTGACATGACGCATCTCCTTTTTATTGTTGTTGGCGACTTGCGTGAATCAGGATCTATAGGTGGGAGCGGGCTTGCTCGCGATTGGATCGCTGCGGTGTCTCAGGCAAATCGCGCTGATGCCATCGCGAGCAAGCCCGCTCCCACAGGGTTACGGGGGCAAGCTGAAGATCCGTTTCATCGGGGCCCATTTTTCAGTGGGCAAAGTCCAGGGCGTGGGCTGCTGGAAGCGCCACATCAGCGCTTCCCATTCCTGCACCTTGGGGTCGCTGGCGCCGGCCCGGGTAAAGGCCTCGGCACTAAACCCCGGAGCGGTGTCCATGACCATGAACAGTCGCGTGCCCAGCCGCCATATCTGCATGTCGAGCACGCCATGCCCGCGCAAATGGGCGCTGATCTTCGGCCAGATGTTCTGGTGCAAACGTTCGTACTCGGCAATCAGCGCCGGGTCGTCCTTCAAGTCCAAAGCCAGGCACTGGCGGTTCATGTCAGTGCCCGGTCCAGGTGGGTGTAGCCACCGTCCACCACCAGCCATTGCCCGGTGGTGTGGGAGGCGCGCGGCGAGAGCAAAAACAGCACGCTGTCGGCGATTTCTTCGGCCGTGGTCATGCGCTGGCCCAGGGGGACTTTTTCGACAATGCTCGCCAGCTTGGCCTGCGGGTCGGCGAAGGTGTCGATCCAGCGCTCGTACAGCGGTGTCATCACCTCTGCGGGGATCACCGCGTTGACCCGAATGCCGTCAGCCAATAACGATGTGGCCCACTCCCGTGTCAGCGCCAGTTGCGCGCCCTTGGCGGCGGTGTAGCCGCTGGTGCCGCCTTGCCCGGTGAGGGCGGTCTTGGAGCTGATATTGACGATGGCGCCGCGAGTGGCCTTGAGGGCCTCCACGCACAGATGGGTCATGAGGTAGTAATGGATCAGGTTTTTTTCCAGCGACTCGACAAAGGCCGCGCGCCCGGCATCAAGACCCACGCCATCGTTGACCCCGGCGTTGTTGACCAGCCCGTCGATGCGCCCGAAGCGTTGCAGCACGCTGGCGACGGCTGCGCGGCAGGCGTCTTCGTCGCGCAGTTCGACCTGCATGAACAGGCTGCGCGAACCGCGCTGGTCCAGTTGCTGCGCCAGATCATCGGGCAGCGGGCTGTGGCCGAAAATCACCGGGATCGCGCCTTCGTCGGCCAGCCCCAACGTGATGGCCGCGCCAATCCCCGAGCCGCCGCCGGTGACGATAAACACCTTGTCTTGCAGATGCAGATTCATTGCGTTGCTCCCTCAATGTTGTAGACGCGGCACGCCGTGCCCCCCCAAAGGGCTGCGTGTTGTGACACGCTGGCGACCAGGGCGCGGGTAGCCTCGTAGTCACTGGCCAGCAGGCACACCGGCCAGTCCGAACCGAACATCAGGCGTTCGGGGCCGAACAGCTCCAGTGCGGTGTGCAGGTAGGGCGTCAGCTGGGCGCTGTTCCAGTGTTGCCAGTGGGCTTCGGTGATCAGCCCCGACAGCTTGCAACTGACATGGGGCAGGGCGGCCAGCGCTGCGAGTTGCCGGGCCCAGGTGGTTAAATCGTTGGCCTGCACATCGGGCTTGCCCAGGTGGTCGAGCACCAGATGGTGCTGGTCGTGCTGCTCGCATAGCCCGGTGACTGCGCTCAAATCCCGGGCCTTGACCAGTACCTCGTAGACCAGCCCCCGGCGCTGCAAAGTGGCAAGGCCGCGGTGGAATTCGCTTGATTGCATAAAATCGGCCGGCGAGCTTTCGTCCTGCAACTGATGACGAAAGCCACGCAAAACCGGCGCCTGCGCCCAACGTTCCAGCGACGCTTCAAGGTCGCTGGCGCACAGATCAACCCAGCCCACCACCGCGCGAATCCACGGATAACGCTTGGCCAGATTGAGCAACTGATCGGTTTCGCTGGCACAGGCGCGGGCCTGCACGGCAATGCAGCCGTCAAGGCCTGCGGCATCCAGCAGGGGCCGCAGGTCGTCGGGTTGAAAGTCCTGGCGCAAACAGCCCATGTCGCGGCCTATCCAGGGGTAGGCCGCGGCGTCATAGCGCCAGAAGTGCTGGTGGGCGTCCAGCCGCAGCGGTTGGGTGACGGGCATGGTCTTCAGCCCCGGTACCGGTACTGTTCGCGGGAGGCGGCTTTCATCTGGATCGAAAACCCCGGCGCCTGCGGCGGCATATAGGCCGCGTTGCGAATCACGCAGGGGTCTTCGAAGTGTTCGTGCAGATGGTCGACAAATTCCACCACGCGGCCTTCGTGGGTGGCGGCGATGCACAGGTAGTCGATCATCGACAGGTGCTGCACGTATTCGCACAGGCCAACGCCGCCGGCGTGCGGGCATACCGGCAGGTTGTATTTGGCGGCCATCAGCATCACCGCCAGCACTTCGTTGACCCCACCGAGACGGCAGGCGTCGATCTGCACCACGTCGATGGCTTCTCGCATGATCAGTTGCTTGAACACGATGCGGTTTTGGCACATTTCGCCGGTGGCCACCTTGACCGGGCTGACGCCCAGGCGGATTTTGCGATGGCCTTCGACGTCGTCCGGGCTGGTGGGCTCTTCGATAAACCACGGGTTGGCGAACGACAGCTCGCGCACCCAGTCGATGGCCGCGTCCACTTCCCATACCTGGTTGGCGTCGATCATCAATTTGCGGTCTGGGCCCAGCACTTCACGGGCGATGCGCACGCGGCGGATGTCGTCCTGCAGGTCATGGCCGACTTTCAATTTGACGTGGGAGAAGCCCGCGTCGACCGCTTCCTGACACAGGCGGCGCAACTTCTCGTCGGCATAGCCCAGCCAGCCGGCGGAGGTGGTGTAGCAGGGGTAGCCGTCAGCTTCGAGCAGGGCCAGGCGTTCGGCCTTGCCGCGGGCGCGTTCGCGCAGCAGGGTCAGTGCTTCGGCCGGGGTGATGCAGTCGGTGATGTAGCGAAAATCAATGCAGCGCACCAGCTCTTCAGGGCTCATGTCCGCCACCAGGCGCCACACCGGCTTGCCTTCGGCCTTGGCCCACAAATCCCAGGCAGCGTTGACCACCGCACCGGTGGCCAGGTGAATGGCGCCCTTGTCCGGGCCGATCCAGCGCAACTGGCTGTCGCTGGTCACGTGGCGCCAGAAACGGCCCATGTCTTCGGCGATCCACTCCAGCTTCAGACCCACCAGCAGGCTGGCCAGGGCCTTGATCGAGGCGCAGCAGATTTCATTGCCACGGCCGATGGTGAAGGTCAGGCCGTGGCCTTCGAGGTTCGGGGTGTCGGTTTCGAGAATCACATAGGCCGCTGAGTAGTCAGGGTCCGGGTTCATCGCGTCCGAGCCATCGAGCGATTGCGAGGTGGGGAAGCGGATGTCTTCGACGCGTACGGCGGTAATTGTGGTCATGGTGCGGCTCCCTGTCAGTCGGCATTCACGGTGCGTTGCTGTTGTTCGCCCAGCCCTGTGATGCCCAGGCGCATGGTCTGGCCGGCACGCAGGTACACGGGCTCGGGCTTGATGCCCAGGCCGACGCCCGGCGGGGTGCCGGTAGAGATCACGTCGCCGGGTTGCAGGCTCATGAACTGGCTGAGGTAGCTGACGATTTTCGGGATCTGGAAAATCATCGTGCGGGTATTGCCGTTCTGGTAGCGATGACCATCCACTTCCAGCCACAGGTCGAGCTGGTGCGGGTCGGCGATTTCGTCGCGGGTTACCAGCCACGGCCCCAGCGGGCCGAAGGTGTCGCAGCCCTTGCCTTTGTCCCAGGTACCGCCCAGTTCCAGCTGGAACTCGCGCTCGGACACATCATTGATCACGCAGTAGCCGGCCACATGCTCAAGCGCCTCGCTTTCGCTGATATAGCGACCGCCTTTGCCGATGACCACGCCCAGTTCGACTTCCCAGTCGGTTTTGCGTGAATGGCGCGGGATTTCAACATCGTCGTTGGGGCCGACGATGGCGCTGGTCCATTTGCTGAACACCACCGGTTCGGCGGGGATGGCGGCGCCGGTTTCGGCAGCATGGTCGGCGTAGTTCAGGCCGATGCAGATAAATTTGCCGACCTGGCCGACGCAGGCGCCGATGCGGGGCGAGCCTTGCACCAGGGGCAGGGTGGACGGGTCGATATCTTGCAGGCGGGCAATGCTTTCAGGGCTCAGGGCCTGGCCTGCGATATCTGCGACCACTGCCGACAAGTCGCGCAATTGGCCGTTGTGGTCGAGCAGGGCAGGCCGTTCCTGACCTTTGTCACCGTAACGCAGCAGTTTCATAAACAATCCTTTTTTGGGGAGGGGGCAAGGCCCAGTGGGAGCAGGCTTGTTGTGGGAGCGGGCTTGCTCGCGATTGAGTCGCTGCGGTGCTTCAGACAAACCGCGCAAACCGCGTCGTCCGCATCGCGAGCAAGCCCGCTCCCACAAGGTCAAAAGCTGAGGCTAGTTGCTCCAGCCGCCATCAATGATTTGCGCCGTACCGGTGGTGAAACCGCTGGCGCTTGAACCCAGGTACAACGCCAACTGAGCGATTTCTTCGGCGGTGCCGATGCGGCCCATGGGCTGGCGTGCGGCAAAGGCGGCGTACACCTCATCCACGCTGCGGCCTTCGCGTTCGGCCTGTTCGCGGATGCGCTGGCGCAGGGAAGGGGAGTCGACGGTGCCGGGGCAGATGGCGTTGCAACGGATGTTCTGGCTGACGAAATCAGCCGCGACCGAACGGGTCAGGCCAATCACCGCGCCCTTGCTGGCGCAGTAGGCAAAGCGGTTGGGTACGCCTTTGACGCTGGAGGCCACCGAGGCCATGTTGATGATCGAGCCGCCACCGTTGCCCAGCATGCCCGGCAAAAAGGCGCGGATCATGCGGTACATGGCGGTCACGTTGAGGTCCAGGGCAAAGCTCCAGTCCTGTTCGTCGCATTCCAGAATGTTGCCGCTGTGCACCACGCCCGCGCAGTTGAACAGCACGTCCAGCGGACCCAGTTCCTGGGCCAGGCGCGCAATGGCAGCGGCATCGGTGACGTTGAGCAGATGTTTGTGCGCGCCTTCAAGGGCGTCGAGGGCGCCGGCATTGATGTCGGCGGCGAAGACTTCGGCACCGGCGGCCAGGTAGGCCTGGACGGTGGCCTGGCCAATCCCCTGCGCAGCGGCAGTGATCAGCACACGTTTGCCGGAAAGATCCATAGGTGCTCCGTTACGATGTCATTGTTTTTATTGTTGGCCTAATGGTCAGGCCATTAAAGACGTAGCAAATGGCAAAACGACTCAAGTGCAGGGATAAGGTTTGCTATGATCGCTTTACGGTATCCGTCCAATGGTCAGGCCATTGGTCCTTTTGTAGCATGCACCTCAAGCTTCAACAAGCGTCTTTTTTTGCCAAAACCAGAGCTTATTTCCTGATGCCATTTCAAGTAATTGATAACCAACGGCTTTATCGGCAGATCGCCGATCAGCTGCGCGCCTTGATCGACAGCGGTGAGTTTCCGCCGGGCAGTCGCTTGCCAGCCGAGCGGGAACTGGCCAAGTTGCTGGGTGTGAGCCGCGCCTCGGTGCGCGAGGCGATGATTGCGCTGGAAGTCATCGGGCTGGTGGATGTGCGCGTGGGTAATGGCGTCCTGGTGTGTGAGCCGCCGGTGCAAACGGTGTCGGATGAGCCCGTTATGGCCCAGGCCACCCGGGATCAGTGGAAGGAACTGGACCCGGAACTGAACCTTGAAATTGACTTCAGCGCCGAAATCCCGCCCTTCGCCCTGCTCCAGGCCCGCCGCCTGATCGAGCCAGAGGCGGCGGCACTGGCGGCGATCAATGCCAGTGACGAGGAACTGGCAGGTATTCGCGAGGCTTTTGAGCGCAACGTCCAGGACAACCGCGAGGGCTCCCACACCCACCCAGGTGACCGCCTGTTCCATATCCGCATTGCCCAGGCCTCGGACAACCCGGCCTATGCCCTGATGATCCAGCATCTGTTGGGCCATCGTTATGGCAGCATGTTCCAGCGCCTGCAAAACCACTACACCCCCCAGGACATGACCCACCGCTCGGAGGACGAACACCGCCGCGTGCTGCAAGCGCTGGAGCAGCACGACGCTGGCGCGGCACGCCAGGCCATGAGCGAACACCTGGATGAGGTAATCCGCATTTTCAGCCGCAGTGCGCGCTGACGGGGAGCCGGGCAGGTTTGGGATTTTCCCTACATTTTCGGAGATATTTCCTAGGTATCTAATCTGCCGATACCCGGACAATTGGCCCACACCGTTTTTCGATGGGTCGTTGCAATGCCTGGCAGTTCCTTGCGTATTTTGATTCTGGAAGATGACAGCTTCCAGCGTGCCGTCGCGGTGCGCATGTTTCGTTCCCTTGGCTGCCATGAAGTATTTGAGGCCGCTGATGGCAGCCAGGCGCTGGCGCTGCTGCAGCAGGTGGGGGCGGTGGATATCGCCGTCTGCGACTTGCAGATGGAGGGCATGGATGGCCTGGCGTTCCTGCGTCGGGCGGGCCAGTCGGGGTGTATCAGGTCGGTATTGCTCAGCAGTGCCCTGTCGGCGGACCTGCGGCGTGCGGCGCAACAGGTCATTGCCCTGTTGGGGCTGCAGTTGCTGGGGGACGTTGGCAAGCCGTTGCCGGCCAAAGAGTTGCAAGCCTTGCTGGATAAGTACCGGGGCAGTTGCATCCGGGCGACTTCGCCAGACGCAGAGGTGCCGCCCGCGTGCGAGGACGAAGTACGCCAGGCCCTGGCCCTGCAGCAATTGCAGGCCTGGTATCAGCCCAAATTCGACCTGCGCAGCGGTGAGGTGTGCGGTGTTGAAGTGCTTTGCCGCTGGATGCATCCCAGCAAGGGCGTGTTGCCACCCGCGCTGTTTATCCCGGTCCTCGAGCGTTGCGGGTTGATGGACGAGCTGTTATTCGCCCAACTGGATCAAGCGTTGAGCCTGCAGGAGCAGGCCCGGATTCAGGGTTACCCGTTGAACATGGCGTTCAATCTGCAAACGTCACAACTGGCCAACAGCCAGTTGACCTATACCCTCAAGGGCATCCTGGCGCGGCATGTGACGCCGGGCTCGCGGTTGACCTTCGAGCTGACGGAAAACGGCCTGCTGCAAGCGCCGGCCGCCAGTCTGGAGAACCTGGTACGCCTGCGCATGATGGGTTGCCGCTTGTCGCTGGACGATTTCGGCGCCGGTTTTTCCTCGCTGCAACGCCTGTGTCAGTTGCCCTTCAACGAAATCAAGCTCGACGGTGAGTTTGTGCGCAACCTGGAGCATGAACCTCGTTGTGCAGCCGTGATCGCCAGCACCCTGGCCCTGGGCAACAGCCTGGGCATGGCGGTGGTGGTCGAAGGGATTGAAACCGGGGATCAGTTGCAGCGGTTGCTGGCGATGGGCTGTATTGAAGGGCAGGGCTACTGGTTTGCCCGGCCCATGAGCGGGCAGGGCTTGCTGCACTGGTTGCAGCAACGTGAAACAAGCCCTGTCGCTGTGAGTGTGTGAGCGGCTGATCAGTTGAAGGAGTAGGGCGTCAGGGCCGTAGGGTCGATGTTCTGTTCAACCTTGACCAGCGCATCCTTGAACGGGCAGAGCAGGCCGACACTGGTTTTGCGGCAGTCACCGACGCTTTTGAAATCGGTGGTGAGCGGTTTTTGCGGGCCGCTCAAGCGCGTCAGGTTGCGAATCTGATCCATGGACTGGGCCTCAAAGGCGATACGTAAAAACAGCTCGCCGGTTTTGACTTCCTTGTAACGCTCGAACTGCAACGTGCCCACGGGCGGGATATTGTTTTCAATGTAGTCGCCCTGCTTCCAGCCGAAGCCGAGCATGGTGCGCAGGTAAGCGATATTGGTGTCGTGGGCCACCAGCAGCATCAGCGGTACATCGGGCGGGGTGCTGGGGGCGTCTGTTTGCGCCAGCGGGGTGCCCAGTTTGAGCTCCAGGGCAATCTGGTTCATCAGCTCGGAAGCGCCACGGCTGGCGATATAGGGGATGTCGTTGAGGTAGTCGTACTTGGCCTTGGTCAGCACCATCAGGCTGGACACCTCGGCGGCGGTGCGCGCGTTACCGAATGCAACCTTGTCCAGGGGCAGGCCCTGGCTGTATTCCAGGCGGAAGACTTCGCCCATATTGGCACCGGCGCTCAGGCCTTTGATCGCAAAGCGGCCCTTGGCGTTTTGCTCCAGTGTCCAGGCTTGCTTGCCGTAGGGGCAATCGGCGCCGGGCAGGCAGGCAACTTCCCGCAGCTTTTCTTCAAAGGGCTTGTAGCGGGCCTGGGCGGCCTCAGCGCTGCCGCCCAGGGCCTTGAGAATGTCGGCTTTGGCTGTTGCCGGGTCGAGGGCGGCGAAGGGCATTTCATTGGCCTGGAACAGGGCGTCCTGTTCGCCTGTGACATAAGTGGGTTGCAGGCCACAGCCGGGGAACATGCCATCGAGCAAGGCCTGGGCGGTGGCTTTGGTGCGTTGCAGGGGGCTGGCGTGAATCAGCAACTGGTTGGCACCCGGGCAACCCTGGGGGATCAACCCGGCGGCCCGCAGCACTTCGCCGCGGTAGCGGCCCATTTCCACCGCGCCGGTATAGCCGTGGCCGGTCAGGTTGCCGAAGGGCACCAGCCAGGTTGGCCATTGGCGCTGGGTGACCGAGGTCAGCAGTTTTTCATTGGAAGCGGTAGGCGGGCGCACGCCGTGGCGGCTGACCTGCACGACTTTATCCAGCACATAGCCATCGCTGGTGGGCGCCTGGGCGAAGGCGGCGGGGCTGAACAGGCTGGCCAGTAACAGGCCGGTATAGAGCGGGGGCAACGTCTTCATCGATCTTCCTTTGGGGCTTCCTGACTCGGTGGGCGAAGAGTCTAGTCGGCAAATAAGTCAAGCGCCGTTCAAGGGCTATGAACTCCGTAGCAGCTGCCGAAGGAACGAGGCTGCGTCCGGCGGCGAAGCCGTCGTGAAATCAGGCACTGCGGTGTACCAGTCGAACCCAGCTCTCAGTATTTACGACGACTACGTCGCCGGACGCAGCCTCGTTCCTTCGGCAGCTGCTACGGGAGGTTCACTGTTTTCGCGGGATTTGTGCGGTGCCCGCTTGAAATTCCGAACAGGCGGTGCGTATTTTGTAGTCATTGCCCTCAGCGGCCTGCTCGACAACAAGGAAAGTGGCATGACAAGCGATGGCCAGGGCTCTCTCGCGCAGCAATTGGCGGGTATCGATGAAATTGAATGCGTCACCCCCGATCTCAATGGCGTGCCTCGCGGCAAAGTGATGAGCGCTGCCGGGTTCCTTGAGGGCCGGCGCTTGCAGATGGCGCGTGGGGTGTTGCTGCAATGCATCATGGGCGGTTACCCCGAGTCGCGCTTTTATGGCAGCGAAGACGGCGACCTGGCCTTGGTACCTGCCGCGGGCCAGCTCCATCGCCTGCCCTGGAGCCAGCCACCCCGTGCCCTGGCCATTTGCAACGCCGATGAGTTGAGCGGTGAAAGCTCGCCGCTGTCGACCCGTGGCCAGTTGAAAGCGGTGATCGCCCGTTATGCGGCGCGGGGCCTGGCGCCGGTGGTGGCCACCGAACTCGAATTCTTTGTGTTTGCGCCCAACCCCGACCCGACCCAGCCATTTCGCCCGCCCGTGGGCCTGGACGGTCGCCGCGAAACCGGTTTTTCGGCGTTCAGTATCAGCTCCAACAATGGCCTGCGGCCTTTTTTCAATGAGGTGTACCAGAGCATGGCGGCCCTGGGGTTGCCCCGCGACACCGTGATGCACGAGATGGGCGTCAGCCAGTTCGAGATCAACCTGTTGCACGGCGATCCGCTGTTGCTGGCCGACCAGACATTTCTGTTTAAGCACCTGCTCAAGGAAGTCGCCCTCAAACATGGCCTGACCGTGGTGTGCATGGCCAAGCCGCTGGCGCACACGGCCGGCAGCTCGATGCATATTCACCAGAGCGTGGTGCAGGCAGGCAGCGGGCAAAACGTGTTCAGCGACGAAGCAGGGCAGCCGACGGCAACCTTTCGCCACTTTATTGGTGGGCAGCAGGCGTGCATGGCGGACTTTACCGCGCTGTTTGCGCCGAACGTCAATTCCTATCAGCGCCTGTTCCACCCTTATGCGTCACCCAACAATGCCTGCTGGTCGCACGACAACCGTTCCGCGGGCTTGCGTATTCCGGCCAGCTCGCCTGCGGCGCGGCGGGTTGAAAACCGCTTGCCGGGGGCGGATGCCAACCCGTACCTGGCGATTGCCGCCAGCCTTGCGGCAGGGTTGTATGGCATCGAGCGAGGCCTTGAACCGAGTGCTGCGATCCAGGGCGAGTTTGCTGTGCCCGAGGCGCTGACATTGCCCTGCACCTTGCATGCGGCCCTGGCACGCCTTGCCCGCAGCGAAATGGCGATTGAACTGTTCGGCACTGAGTTCATCGAAGGTTACGTTGCGTCCAAGACGCTGGAACTGACCAGCTTCCATGACGAAATCACGCCCTGGGAACGTCGCGTTCTGGCGGCTCAGGCTTGACCGTTTAAATCTGTGGCGCCGGGCCTGTTCCCGGTGGCAGACACAAGGAGCCATACGGAAAGCCAATGCACCAGATCTGGAAGTCCTTTAGAGCGTTGTATTTTGCCTCGCTGATGATGTTGATCGGCTCCGGCCTGTTGAGTACTTATCTGGCGCTGCGCCTGGCAGCGGACAATGTCGACGGCCTGTGGATTGGCGCACTGATGGCGGCCAACTACTTTGGCCTGGTGCTGGGTGGCAAGATTGGCCACCGGCTGATTGCCCGGGTAGGGCATATCAGGGCTTACGCCACCTGTGCCGGGATAGTCGGTGCGGCGGTGCTGTGCCACGGTTTGACGGACTGGCTGCCGATCTGGCTGCTGCTACGGGTGATCGTCGGCCTGGGGATGATGTGCCAGTACATGGTCATCGAAAGCTGGCTCAACGAACAGGCCGATGCCAAGCAGCGCGGCGTGGTGTTCAGCCTGTACATGATCGCGTCTTATTCGGGGCTGGTGCTGGGGCAGTTGATCCTCGCCGTTCACCCGGCCCTGGGCCTTGAGTTGCTGATGGTGGTAGCGCTGTGTTTTGCCCTGTGCCTGGTGCCGGTGGCCATGACCCGGCGCATTCACCCGGCACCTTTGCACCCGGCACCGATGGACCCGAAATTTTTTATCAAGCGTGTGCCGCAGTCGTTGATCGCGGTGATGGGCGCGGGTTTGCTGGTGGGCTCGTTTTACGGTCTGGCGCCGCTCTACGCATCGCAGCAAGGGCTGTCCACCGAACTGGTCGGCCTGTACATGGGTAGCTGCATTTTTGCCGGCTTGCTGGTGCAGTGGCCGTTGGGCTGGTTGTCCGATCGCTATGACCGGCCATTGCTGATCCGTATCTTCGCCGGCTTGCTGGCGGTGGCGGCGTTGCCGTTGGCGATCTTGCCAGCAGTGCCCCTGCAGGTGCTGTTTATTGCCGGGTGCCTGGCGGCTTTGCTGCAATTTTGCATTTACCCGCTGGCGGTGGCGTTTGCCAATGACCATATCGAGCCGGAGCGGCGAGTGTCGCTGACGGCCATGTTGCTGGTGACCTACGGCGTGGGTGCAAGCGTGGGGCCGTTGGTGGCGGGGGTGCTGATGAAACTGTTTGGCAGCCAGATGCTCTATGGGTTTTTCAGCGTGGCGGGGTTGATCCTGGTGTGGCGGATTCGCCCGAATGCGGTGACCAACCTGCACCAGGTCGACGATGCGCCGCTGCATCACGTGGCCATGCCCGACAGCATGTCCAGCTCGCCGCTGGTGGCTGCGCTCGACCCGCGGGTGGACGAGCAGGTGGTGCAGGATCAGATGGTGCAGGAACCGGTGGTGGAGGAGGTTGAGCCAGAACCGGAAGCAGAGCCCAGGACATAGACCATACCCCTGTGGGAGCGGGCTTGCTCGCGATGGTATCAGCGCGATTTGTCAGCCAGACCGTGTAGTCTGCATCGCTGGCAAGCCAGCTCCCACTGGTTCAATAATCGTCGTCTTTATCGAACTGGCGCGCCTCGCGCTGCAGTTGGTAGACAAAGCGCTCGACCTGACGCTGCACCGCGCCGCTGATATTGTGAAAGCGCATCCCGGCAAAGGTGATGTTCAGGCGCTCTTCAAAGTGCAAATAACGCAACTCCACTGGCGTGGACATCAACCCGAACGGCAGGTCGGCGCTGAAGCGCTCATACACCTGGCCCAGTTGCATGCCCTGGCTGATATCGCCCTCAAAACGCAATTTGCAGCCGGTTGCCGAAACATCCAGCAGCTTGCCCTTGATCGGCGCCTTGAGTTTGTCACCTGCCACTTGCACATTGACCAGGTTGGCCAGCCGCAGGGCCGCACGGAACGCATTGCGGCGCTGGTGGTACACCACTTCGCGGGGCAGTGCGCCGCGGTAGCAGCGGTGGTCGCGGCTGTCATCAATGGTCAGTGCCGTGGTGCATTCCCAGGCAATGCGCACACCATCATGGAAACCTTCAACCTTGAACGGCACACCCGCTTCAAGAAAACGCTCACCGTCACGGGGGATCATTTCGTCCAGAGCCATGCTGCTGCTCTCGCGATTGACATCCACCACATAGCTCTGGAAGCGCTGGGTGCGGTCCTGGAAAGTAATGATCAGCGGGTCATGGCTCTCTTGCAGCATCCGCAAGTTGGAGGCAATTTCCAACGGCGTGGTGAGCACCTTTGGCGGTTGCGGAGCATCTTGGGCGTCGAACACGTTTGATCAATCTCCAGACAAAATACAGCGACACGCAAAAGATGGGCATTCTGCCATCATGTTGTGTGTCTCGCTACATACGGTGGTGACGCGGGTTCAAGCCTGGCTGTAGGCGCGGTGCTTGTTAAGCATCGAGGTGGTGCCGCGTGCGTCATACAGCGACGGAGCTTCGCCGCCGTGGAGAATGCGCAACTGGTTGGCGGTGATCGCCTGCTGGGTCTGGATCGACTGACCATTGAGCAGGTTGGCAGCCTGGCATTGAGCCAGCAGCTGGTTCAGCACATCGCCCTGGCTGAGCAGTTGAGTGCCCACGCTGGAATGGCTGGCCAGGCTTTCGAGGCCGCTGCGGTTGGTGGCCAGGCCAAGGCTGGCGAGGATTTCACTGCGGCGGCGGCCATGTTGCTCTAGCAGGATAATCAACGACTGTTTGCGCGCCAGGATATTTTCCAGCACTTGCATGTCGCGGCCTTTAAGGGCGATGGATTCGTCCTGCAACAGGCCGAGCAGTTGCTCGGCGGGGGCGAGGTCATCGTTGATCAGTTGCAGTAAATTTTCGTCGTGCATGGCGAGCTCTGGGAGTTAAGCGTCCAAAAGCGCGGCACAGGCCGTGGGCCTAGCGCTGGGCTTCCATGTTAAGCAGTTTGCTGGCGACCTGGTTGCTGTCGACTTTGTAGCTGCCGTCGGCGATGGCTTGTTTAAGCTCTGCCACCCGATTTTTGTCGACTACAGGTTGGTCACGCAACGAGTCGCTGATCTTCTGCAACTGTTGAGCCTCTTGGCTGAGGTGAACAGATTCCCCGCTTGGGGCGCTGGCGCTGGTTTGCTCAGGGCTGTTTGCCGGGGCCGCAGGCGTGCTGCCGGTTTCCTGGCTGGCGTTGCTGCGCGTACTGCCGGTCAGGGGCGGGGCGCTGTTGAGACGACTGAAGTCGATGACCATAACGTTAAACCTCGGGGTATTTGGACGCTTGCCATGTTTTCGGCCATACCCGGAAAAACTTTAGGCTCGATTAATCATAGCTTCACACAGACCTGCACTGATCTGCGTCAATCCACAGTGTAGGAAAGTAGGGAGACTGATGCCAACTTTCCTACAATGCCACTTCTACTTGCCCGGGTGCCGTCACCCTGGCGCGGATAACACGCTTGGAATTCAGATTTTTTACCCGTATTTGCTCGCTAAGGCCACCGTCTGACAGGGCTTCGCCGGGCATCTTGACACTTAATGTGCCGCTGCGGGCGCTGATCACCACATGATCGCCCTTGCGCACGGCGGCAGCCTGCTCCAGATGGGTGAGGGTCAGCACCTGGTCGGTGACCATCGGGCGCAGCAGTTTTTGCCCCACGGCCAGCTCGGTGGCTGTCAGGTAGCCCTGGTTGATCAGGCTGACATCGCGCTCGCGCAGAGTGACGTCCGGGTAGTCGATAACCATGCCGCGCTTGAGCGGGTGGTTGACGGTGACCACATCGCGGAACAACTTGACCTGGGCCGGCACGAAGATGGTCCACGGCGACAGCCCTTCGCAGCGTACGCGCACGATCACGCGCCCCATAGGCTGTGCCGGGCTTTCGAGAGAGGCTGTCAATTCCTTGTCGCACCGGGCCAGGCGCAGGCGCGGGTCGAGGTTGTTGACCTGGATCTGATAACGCCCCTCGGTCTGGCTGGTGGCCAGGTAGTCTTCAACCGTGAATTCAAGAAAGCCCTGGGTCACGCCGATAAGCTGTTCAGGCGATGTAAACGCGTCAGCCCTGCTATAAGTGCTGAGTGCAAGCAAAGTGCCCGCCGCCAGCAGGCGCAGGGTTAGCGGGAACAGTCGGTGGCAGGAATTTGTCGTTTTGGCGTTCATGGTCGTTAAAAAGCAAGCCCCGTGCCGTTTATGCAACATACGGGCTGAAACTTTAAGTTTTTAAGAGGAGCTGAGTATGGCCGGAGTGATGGATGCGGTTAACCAGCGCACTCAACTGGTGGGGCAAAACCGCCTGGAGCTGTTGCTGTTTCGTCTGGATGGGCCACAGCTTTACGGGATCAATGTTTTCAAGGTCCGCGAGGTGCTGCAATGCCCCAAGCTGACCTTGATCCCCAAGTCCCACCCTGTGGTGTGCGGTGTGGCGAGCATTCGCGGCGCGACCATTCCGATTCTCGACCTGGCGATGGCCACCGGCGCGGGTGCCTTGAAAGATCAAAGCAACCCGTTTGTGATCATCACCGAGTACAACACCAAGACCCAGGGCTTCCTGGTGCGTTCGGTCGAACGTATCGTCAACATGAACTGGGAAGATATTCATCCGCCGCCCAAGGGCACCGGCCACGATCATTACTTGACGGCCGTGACCCGCATGGACGACCAATTGGTCGAAATCATCGATGTGGAAAAGGTGCTGGCGGAGGTTTCGCCCTCACCGGAAACCATCACCCAGGGCGTGGTGGATGTCGAAACCCAAAGCAAGGCGCTGTCATTGCGGGTGCTGACCGTCGACGATTCGTCGGTGGCGCGCAAGCAGGTTGCCCGCTGCCTGCAAACGGTGGGCGTGGAAGTGGTGTCGTTGAACGATGGTCGCCAGGCGCTGGACTACCTGCGCAAGCTGGTGGCAGAGGGCAAGGACCCGGCCGAAGAGTTTCTGATGATGATCTCGGATATCGAGATGCCGGAAATGGACGGCTACACCCTGACGGCAGAAATTCGCAACGACCCGCGGATGCAAAAGCTGCATATCATTCTGCATACTTCGTTGTCCGGGGTTTTTAACCAGGCGATGGTCAAAAAGGTCGGTGCCGATGACTTTTTGGCCAAATTCAGGCCTGACGACCTGGCATCCCGGGTGGTTGACCGGATCAAAGCAGCAGACTTCAGCTAAGGGCGCAGCCCTTGGCGGTCAACACGATTTAAGAGGCAGGACATTTGTCGACGGCTAATTTGGATTTTGAACAATTCCGGGTATTTCTGGAAAAAGCCTGTGGCATTTTGCTGGGTGAAAACAAGCAGTACCTGGTCTCCAGCCGGCTGAACAAGCTGATGGAGCAACAAGGCATCAAGTCGTTGGGCGAGCTGATCCAGCGGATCCAGAGCCAGCCGCGCAGCGGGCTGCGCGAGCAGGTGGTCGATGCCATGACCACCAACGAAACCTTGTGGTTTCGCGACACCTACCCCTTCGAAGTGTTGAAGAACAAGGTGCTGCCCGAGCAGATCAAGGCGAACCCGGGGCAGCGTTTGCGCATCTGGTCGGCGGCCTGTTCCTCGGGGCAGGAACCGTACTCGCTGTCGATGGCGATCGACGAGTTCGAGCGCAGCAACCTGGGGCAGTTGAAGGCCGGTGTGCAGATTTTTGCCACCGACCTGTCCGCGCAGATGCTCAACACCTGCCGTACCGGCGAGTACGACAACCTGGCGATTGGCCGGGGCCTGTCGCCGGAACGTCTGCAGCGTTATTTCGACCCCAAGGGGCCGGGGCGCTGGGTGATCAAGGCACCGATCAAGAACCGCGTGGAGTTTCGCCCGTTCAACTTGCTGGACAGCTACGCCAGCTTCGGCAAGTTCGACATCGTGTTCTGCCGCAACGTGTTGATCTACTTCTCGGCCGACGTGAAAAAAGACATCCTGCTGCGTATTCACAGCACCTTGAAGCCGGGCGGGTATTTGTTCCTGGGCGCCTCTGAAGCGCTGAACGGGTTGCCGGACCACTACCAGATGGTGCAATGCAGCCCTGGGATTATTTACCAGGCCAAATAGGCTCCCTCCCTGGAGGAGCTGGCTTGCCTGCGATGCAAACGCTGCGGTTTGTCAGAACACCGCATTGATGCCATCGCGAGCAAGCCCGCTCCCACATGTGCCATGTCGTATGTGTCGTCACTGCAAGGCGGCAGAAAAACGGCACCCGGCGGTCAAGCATTGCCGCTTTTCTGCCGTTGCCGCCTTTCACCTCCCGCAAAACCCTTGTGTTACGGGGCTGTAAAAACTGGCACGGGGTTTGCTCTATCCCTGTCATGTAAAACCTGAATCACATTCTCAGGTCAGCCCACAAAGGTTTTTCGACATGAGCATCAGCTTCGATAAAGCGCTTGGTATCCATGAGCAGGCCCTGGGCTTTCGTGCCCAGCGCGCCGAAGTCCTGGCCAACAACATCGCCAACGCCGACACCCCGAACTACAAGGCTCGGGATCTGGATTTTGCTTCTGTGCTCGCCGCCCAGAACGACAAAAACCAGAACGGCACGTTTGCCTTGAACAAGACCAACACCCGCCATATCGAAGCCCAGGGCCTGAGCAGTGGCGACGAGTCGCTGCTGTACCGCACGCCGATGCAGCCATCGATCGACCAGAACACCGTGGACGCTCAGCTTGAGCAGTCGAACTATGCAGAGAATGCGGTCAACTTCCAGGCCAGCTTCACCCTGCTTAACAGCAAATTCAAAGGGCTGATGTCGGCCTTGCGCGGGGAGTAACCCATGTCTCTATCCAGTGTGTTCAATATTGCCGGCAGCGGCATGAGTGCCCAGACCACGCGCCTTAACACCGTGGCCAGCAACATCGCCAACGCCGACACCGTATCGTCGAGCATCGACCAGACCTACCGCGCCCGCCACCCGGTGTTTGCCACCATGTTTCAAGGCGCGCAAGGCAGCAGCGGCGACTCGTTGTTCCAGAACCAGGACGCTGCCGGGCAAGGCGTGCAGGTGTTGGGCGTGGTTGAAGACCAGAGCGAGTTGCAGGCCCGCTATGAGCCTAATCATCCTTCTGCCGACGCCAAGGGCTACGTGTATTACCCCAACGTCAACGTGGTTGAAGAAATGGCTGACATGATTTCCGCCAGTCGTTCGTTCCAGACCAACGCCGAGCTGATGAATACCGCCAAAACCATGATGCAGAAGGTCCTGACCCTCGGTCAGTGATAAGGGGCGACGCAAATGAGTGTGACCGATTCCACCAGCGGCTTGACCCTTAACCAGGTGCTCGCCAACTCCGCCCAGGCCAAGACCACCGACACCAGTGTGGCTGCGGCCACCAAGGGCGTTACCGGCAACACGGCGCTGGGCAAGGATGCGTTCCTGCAACTGCTGGTTACCCAACTGAAAAACCAGAACCCGCTGGACCCCCAGGACAACACCGCGTTCGTCGCACAACTGGCGCAGTTCAGCAGCCTGGAAGGCATTACCACGCTCAACGACACGGTCAACTCCCTGTCGGGCGGTTTGCAATCTTCCCAGGCCTTGCAGGCCTCGTCGCTGGTGGGGCGTTCGGTCATCGTGCAAACCGGTGAAGCCTACGTCGACCCCGCCAGTGAAAAGCCCTTCAACGGCACCGTCGTGGTCAAGGACGCAGATTCCAAGCCCACCATCACCATTACCGATGCGGATGGCGAAGTGGTCCGCACCATTGAGATGGGCAGCCAGAAAGCCGGCAACGCGGACTTCACCTGGGACGGCAAGGACGACGACGGCGTACTGCTGGACAAGGGTTCCTACACCTTCACCGCATCGAGCAAAACCGACACCGGCACCACGGCGCTCACCACCTACCTGCCTGCCACGGTCAACAGCGTGACCCTGAGCAAGACCGGCGGTGAAATCATGCTCAACCTCGCAGGCCTGGGCAGCATTGGCATGTCCAAAGTCCAGACCATAGGCCTCTAAGCCGCCTCAAGGAGAAAAACATGTCTTTCAATATCGGCCTTAGCGGTCTCTATGCGGCGAACAAGCAGCTGGACGTGACCGGCAACAACATCGCCAACGCAGCAACCACCGGCTTCAAGGCCTCGCGTGCAGAGTTCGCCGACATCTACTCGGCGAGCAAGCTGGGTACCGGCAGCAAGACCATCGGCAGTGGCGTAAACCTGGCAGCGGTTTCGCAAAACTTTGGTCAAGGTGCGGTCAACAACACCGGCAACCTGCTGGACATGGGCATTCAGGGCAGCGGCTTTTTCGTGCTCAGCGACAACGGCGCCCTGAGCTACACCCGCGCCGGCACGTTCAAGGCCGACAAGGACGGCTTCGTGACCAGCTCCGACGGCACTGCGCGCTTGCAGGGCTATGGCGTGGATGCCAACGGCAACATCGTCAACGGTGTGCTGACCGACCTGCGCATCGACACCTCGAACCTGGCACCCAAGGCAACCGGCTCGGTAACCTCAGAGATCAACCTGAACTCCAGCTCCGATGCGATCGATCAGAGCAAGATCCCGTTCGATCCGAACGAATCCACCAGCTACACCAAAAAATTCAGCACGATGGTGTATGACACCCAGGGCAATGCCCACCCGATGGACCAGTACATGGTCAAGACCGGTGGCAACACCTGGAGCACCTACACCCTGATCGACGGCCGCAACCCCGATGGCACGCCAGTGTCGGGTGATGGCGCAGTAGCACCAGTGCCTTCAACCATGACGTTTGACTCGGCCGGCGGGCTGACCGGTGTCACGCAGCCTGATCCGGTTAAAGATCAACTGGAAAACACCCTGGTCGTCAGCGGCTGGAAGCCGGGGGCCATGATCAACGGCAAGTGGGACACCAACGGCGCCGAGGCCAAGCCAGGTGGCATCGTCATCAATATGGCCAAAACCACCCAGTACAACACCGACTCTTCGCGCAACCCGCCGACCCAGGACGGCTACGCTACCGGCCAGATCAACAACCTGACCATTGACGGCTCGGGCGTAATGTTCGCCAACTTCAGCAACAACCAGAGCCGTGCGATTGGCCAGATTTCCCTGGCCAGCTTTACCAACGAGCAAGGCCTGCAACCGGTGGGCGGTACTGCCTGGAAAGAGACCTACGCCTCGGGCGTGGCGGGTTACGACGCACCGAAGATCGGCAGCCTGGGGGCGATTCAGTCCAACTCGCTGGAAGACTCCAACGTCAACCTGACCAACGAGCTGGTGGACCTGATCAAGGCCCAGAGCAACTACCAGGCCAACGCCAAGACCATCTCCACCCAAAGCACGATCATGCAGACCATCATTCAGATGACGTGATAGCGCTGCGACCATGATCCGGCGGGCATCGGGTGGGTGAGCAATACATAACCTGTGAGAGCTGGCTTGCCTGCGATGCAGACGCTGCGGTGTTTCAGTTCAACCGCGTCGATGCCATCGCGAGCAAGCCCGCTCCCACAATGTTCGTCACGGGTCTCAGCTGAACTCCACCTGCTCCGGCACCCGCGTCAGCAAAACCTTGCCGGCGCGGATCGATACCCGCGCCTTGGCCTGGCGACGTACCGCTTCATAATCGCTCTCGGCATCCAGCACCAACAGGTTCGCCGGGCGACCCACTTCAATGCCATAACCCTCGCCCAGATTCAGCGTCCGCGCACTGTTGTCCGTCACCAGATCGAGGCTGCGCGCCAGGTCTTCAAAACCCATCATGTGGCAGATATGCAGGCCGGCATCCAGTACCCGCAGGATATTGCCGTTACCCAGTGGGTACCACGGATCCTTGATTGAATCCTGACCGAAGCACACGTTCATCCCGGCACGGTCGATTTCGGCCACCCGGGTCACGCCACGGCGCTTGGGGAAGGTATCAAAACGACCCTGCAAGTGGATGCTTTCAGTGGGGCACGAGACAAAGTTGATCTTTGATGCTTTGAGCAACCGGAACAGCTTCGAGCAATAGGCATTGTCATAGGAGCCCATCGCCGTGGTGTGGCTGGCGGTCACCCGGCTGCCCATGCCGCGTACCCGGGCTTCTTCGGCCAGCACTTCAAGAAAACGCGAATGCGGGTCGTCGGTTTCATCGCAATGCACGTCCACCAGGCACCCCGTACGCTCGGCCAGGTCCATCAAAAACTTGATCGAGCTGACCCCTTGTTCGCGGGTGTTTTCAAAGTGCGGAATACCGCCCACCACATCGGCGCCCAGCTCCACGGCGCGGGTCATCAATTCGCGACCACCGGCATAGGACTCGATGCCTTCCTGGGGGAACGCGACGATTTGCAGATCGATCAGATGGCGGGCTTCCTCACGCACTTCAAGCATGGCCTTGAGTGCGGCCAGAGTCGGGTCGGTCACATCGACATGGGTGCGCACATGCTGGATGCCGTGTTCGGCGAGCATGCGGATGGTGGCGTGGGCCCGCTGCTTGGTGTCCTCATGGGTGATGGTGGCCTTGCGCTGAGCCCAGCGCTCGATGCCCTCGAACAGGGTGCCGCTCAGGTTCCATTCGGGCTGACCTGCCGTCAGGGCTGCGTCCAGATGGATATGCGGTTCTACAAAAGGCGCAATCAGCAACTGGCCGCGGGCGTCGATATCGCCTGCCTGCGCCGGCACGCTGCCTGCTTGCAGGGTGATGGCAGCGATTTGCTCGCCCTCACAGGTGATCGTGTGCAGGCCGGGGGTTTTTCGCAGCGTGGCATTGATGATCTTCATGGTCGTTCCTGTCGTTGGGCTTCAGTCATGCGCCATACCAGCAGCGCCACCGAAGCATTCATTCTGAAGAGGGGGTCATCGAGCGACTGGCCGCTGTGTTGCTCGATGCGTTGCAAGCGTTGATTGACGGTATTGCGATGGATGTTAAGGCGTTGTGCGGCCTTGAGTGCGTTGCCGTTTTCCTGGAGCAGGGCATCCAGGGTATCAATCAGGTGATGCGGTTGTTTGCGGTTGGGTTCGATCAGGGGGCCGAGGGTCTGCTGCACAAAGCTGTCGATCACCGAGCGTTCACCCACGGCCTGGAGCAGGCGCAGCACACCCAGCTCGCTGAAGTCGCACAGACCGGTGGCCGGGCGCAGGTTTTCTGCCACCTCCAGCGCCTGCCGTGCCTCGTTCAGGGCGCGGTGATAGTGCCCACAATCCTCGACCTTGCTTGCCAACCCCATAAACAACGCGAGGTCACCGATGATGGCATGCAGATCCTGGTACAGGCACGCCAGTTCTGCACGCAGGCTGTCCTGTTCGGCCAGCAACAGGATAAACAGATCGCCCTGGACGACCACCGGCAGTGCGGCGGGCCGGGCATGGCTCCAGGCCGCGAGGTGTTCCTGTAGCGCCTGGCGGGTGTGCTGCAACAGGCACTCGGCTTCCTGCGGGGCATGGTTGTCGAACAACCCGCTGACTGCCGACAGGCGCAGCGCAACCAGGCGCCGTGGGCTGTCCAGCGGCAACTGCAGATGCGCCGCGCGCTGCCGGGCGGTGGTCAGGCTGGGGTAATCGCCGCTGAGCAATTGGGTCAGGATGTCCTGGCGCGAGCGTTTGGTTTGCGCCATTTGTACCAGCGCCGTGCCGATCAGGTGCGTGACCACGACCATCTTCAGCAGGTAAGGCTGTTCGATCAAGGGCAGGCCACGGGCTTCGGCCAGGGCCATTACCGATGCGGGAATGCGCTGGATAAACGCCTCGCCTGTGAGGATCACCAGCCCGGCAATCGCGCATTCGCTGCCTTCCTCGACCAGTTGCAGCAAGTTGGCTTCATCGCGGGGATGGTTGATGCCGGTGACAAACACCAGCTCACCGCCCATCACCCAGCCGGCGATGCCTGGGTTCTCGGCCACATATGACCAGCGCACAGTGCGATGGCGGTTGCGCGCACCAGCGCGCAGGGCCATGTCTGCAAGCCCTGGCAGGGCGAGGATTTCTTCCACCGTGAGGCTCAAAGGGGCTCCTGGACGGCAGGCAGCACCGCCGGTTGACGGCTGAATTTAAGCAATACGAGGTAGCACAGGGCCGATGCGCCAATCCCCACCAGCGGCGCGATCCACGGCGACAAATATGCCAGCAACGCGCCCACGGCATAGGCCGTCAGCCCCGCCAGGTTGTAGCGTGGCAGCCGGACACTGGCCAGCGCCGGGTACTTGCCGCGATGGCGGAACCAGAAGTCGGCCATGATCACACCGCCAATGGGCGGGATGATCGAGCCCAGCAGCACCAGAAACGGGATCAGCATCTCATACATGCCGCCGATGGCCAGCACCACACCCACGGCAGCGGCGAGCAGGGTCATGGTCCGTCGGCGTTCGCTGCGCACCAGGTGGCAGGTGGCAGCGGCCACGTTGTAGATGGTCGGGCCCTGGATCGTCCACAAGTTCAGGCACAGCATGATCACGGCGGCGAACGACAGGCCCTGGAGCATCATCACTTCAACGATATCGGCCTGCTGATAGACCATGGAGCACCAGGCCCCGGCGACGATCATCAGGCCATTGCCCAGCAGGAAACTGACCACGCTGGCGGTCACGGCGATGCGTCCGCTGCGCGACAGTCGCGTCCAGTTGGTGGCCTGGGTGGCACCGCTGGCAAAAGTGCCGAAGACCATGGTGATGGCTGCCGAGACGGTCATGGTCTGATGCGGGATCACCGCCGCCAGTCCGGAAAACCCGCCGACATGCTGCGTGGCGATGTACATGGACACAATCAGCAGGACAAACATCAGCGGCACCGACACCCGCGACAGCACATCCAGGCCCTTGTAACCGATGATCGCCGTAATGCTGAAGCCCATGCCGAAAAACACCATCAAGGGCAGGGTGAAGCCCTCGGCCAGGCCGAGCATTTTCACCAGCACGATGGCCACGGTTGCCGTACCCCAGGCGTACCAGCCCAGTTCGGCGAAACCGAGCAGGAAGTCCGAGAGGCGGCTGCCAGCCTCACCAAAGCAAAAGCGTCCCATCAGCACGGTATTGAGGCCGCTGCGTGAAGCGATCAGGGCCAGTGCGGCGGCATACAGTGCCAGCAGGGTATTGCCGATGGCTGCAATCCACAGCATGTCGACAAAGTTGAAGGCCATGCCCAACTTGCCGCCGGCAAACATGGTGCCGGTGAAAAAAGTGAAACTGAACAGCACCATTGAAATCGACAACAGCCCCTTGCGCGCTGAACGCGGGGCTTCGCTCAAAGGAAAATCGCCGGGTGAACTCATGGTCTATTTCTCCGCCTCGAATGGGGTGCGCCGATATCGGTGTCACCTCGGGGCTAGAGCAATAAGCGGGCCTGTTTTGTCAGGGCGGGTAAACCGGAGAAAAGCGGGCACACGGCATATTAGTGGGTGTGCAAAGTGCCTATTGGCGAGCGAATTTCAGGCTGAAGAATGTGCAGAGTGATTCATTTTGTGGCACAGGCGCACTGTTTCGGGGTGATGGTTACACGTCCTGTGGGAGCGGGCTTGCCCGCGATGGCTTTACCGCGTTTTCCTGTCACACCGCAGCGCTCCTGACAGGTTGGATGCAATTACAGGAGAAGAACACATCGGGTTGAGGAGAAAACTTTTCAGTATTCGTGGATCTATCTGCAAGCGTGTTAATAGTTGTTGGAGGCGGACGTGCTTCCAATTATCCAGCGCTATTTTTTCTTCTCCAAAAAACAAAACCCCCGTTAAACCCACCTGTTGCCAGGGTTTAACGGGGGTTTTGGGTCAGGCGGTTTGACCCGCCTGCCAGCTCAGCTTATTGGCAAGCTTCGCAATCCGGCTCGTCAATGGCGCAAGCCTTTGGCACCGGTGCCGGGCCGGCTGGGGCCGCGGCTACGTCTTCACTGTTTTTGCCGCTCGATACTGCGTTGAGCTTGCCCGTGTTGACGGTGGACTTCTCGGTGCTGGTCGCAGCCAGGGCACGGAGGTAGTAAGTGGTTTTCAGACCACGGTACCAGGCCATGCGGTAGGTCACGTCCAGTTTCTTGCCCGATGCACCGGCAATGTACAGGTTCAGCGACTGCGCCTGGTCGATCCACTTCTGACGACGGCTGGCGGCGTCAACGATCCACTTGGTGTCCACTTCGAACGCGGTGGCATACAGCTCTTTGAGCTCTTGCGGGATGCGTTCGATCTGCTGCACGGAACCGTCGTAGTACTTCAGGTCGTTGATCATGACCGAGTCCCACAGATCGCGCGCCTTGAGGTCGCGAACCAGGTACGGGTTGATCACGGTGAATTCGCCCGACAGGTTCGATTTCACATACAGGTTCTGGTAAGTCGGTTCGATCGACTGCGATACGCCAGTGATGTTGGCGATGGTCGCGGTCGGTGCGATGGCCATGATGTTGGAGTTGCGAATGCCTTTTTGTACACGGGCGCGAACCGGTGCCCAGTCCAGGGATTCGTTCAGGTCAACGTCGATGTACTTCTGGCCACGCTGTTCGATCAGGATCTGTTGCGAATCCAGCGGCAGGATGCCTTTGGACCACAGCGAACCCTGGAACGTCTCGTAGGCGCCACGCTCGTCAGCCAGGTCGCAGGACGCCTGGATGGCGTAGTAGCTGACCGCTTCCATCGACTTGTCGGCAAATTCCACGGCTGCTTGCGAAGCGTAAGGAATGTGCTGCAGGTACAGGGCGTCCTGGAAGCCCATGATCCCCAGGCCAACCGGACGGTGCTTGAAGTTCGAGTTGCGCGCTTGCGGCACCGAGTAGTAGTTGATGTCGATCACGTTGTCGAGCATGCGAACGGCGACGTCGATGGTGCGCTTGAGCTTGTCGGTGTCCAGCTTGCCGTTGACGATGTGGTTCGGCAGGTTGATCGAGCCCAGGTTGCAAACGGCGATTTCGTCCTTGTTGGTGTTCAAGGTGATTTCGGTGCACAGGTTCGAGCTGTGAACCACGCCAACGTGCTGCTGCGGGCTGCGCAGGTTGCACGGGTCTTTGAAAGTCAGCCAAGGGTGGCCGGTTTCAAACAGCATGGACAGCATTTTGCGCCACAGGTCTTTGGCCTGGATGGTCTTGAACAGCTTGATCTTGCCCGGGTACTGGGACAGTGCTTCATAGTACTCGTAGCGCTCTTCGAAGGCCTTGCCGGTCAGGTCGTGCAGGTCCGGTACTTCGGACGGCGAGAACAGGGTCCACGGGCCGTCATCGAAGACGCGCTTCATGAACAGGTCAGGGATCCAGTTGGCGGTGTTCATGTCGTGGGTACGACGACGGTCATCACCGGTGTTCTTGCGCAGCTCGATGAACTCTTCGATGTCCATGTGCCAGGTTTCCAGGTAAGCACATACAGCGCCCTTGCGCTTGCCACCCTGGTTAACGGCGACGGCGGTGTCGTTCACAACCTTGAGGAACGGAACCACGCCTTGCGACTTGCCGTTGGTGCCCTTGATCCACGAACCCAGTGCGCGCACCGGAGTCCAGTCGTTGCCCAGGCCGCCAGCGAATTTGGACAACATGGCGTTGTCGTGGATCGCGTGGTAGATGCCCGACAGGTCGTCCGGCACGGTGGTCAGGTAGCAGCTGGACAGCTGCGGACGCTGGGTACCGGCGTTGAACAGGGTCGGCGTCGAGGCCATGTAGTCGAAGGACGACAACAGGTTGTAGAACTCGATGGCACGGTCTTCTTTTTGCTTCTCTTCGATCGCCAGGCCCATCGCCACGCGCATAAAGAAGATCTGCGGCAGTTCGAAACGCACGCCATCCTTGTGGATGAAGTAACGGTCGTACAGGGTTTGCAGGCCCAGGTAGGTGAACTGCTGGTCGCGCTCGTGGTTGATCGCCTTGCCCAGTTTTTCCAGGTCGAAGGTGGCCAGCACGGGGTTCAGCAGGTCGAACTCGATACCCTTGGCGATGTACGCAGGCAAAGCCTTGGCGTACAGGTCGGCCATTTCGTGGTGAGTGGCGCTTTCTGCCACTTCCAGGAAGCTCAGGCCTTCGGCACGCAGGGTGTCCATCAGCAGGCGGGCGGTTACGAACGAGTAGTTCGGCTCACGCTCTACCAGGGTGCGCGCAGTCATCACCAGAGCGGTGTTAACGTCGTTCAGCGCTACGCCGTCGTAGAGGTTTTTCAGGGTTTCGCGCTGGATCAGGTCGCCGTCCACTTCTTCCAGGCCTTCGCAGGCCTCGGAAACGATGGTGTTCAGGCGGCCCATGTCCAGAGGGGCGAAGGTGCCGTCGGCGCGGGTGATGCGGATCGACGGGTGAGCCTGCACGGCGTCTTCGGCCGGCGCGCGGTTGGCGCGTTCCTTGGAGCGTGCATCACGGTAGATCACATAGTCGCGGGCCACTTTTTGCTCGCCGGCACGCATCAGGGCCAGTTCAACCTGGTCCTGGATTTCTTCGATGTGGATGGTGCCACCCGATGGCATGCGACGCTTGAAAGTTGCGGTGACCTGTTCGGTCAGGCGCGCAACGGTGTCGTGAATGCGCGACGAAGCAGCAGCATTGCCGCCTTCAACTGCGAGAAACGCCTTGGTGATGGCAACGGTGATCTTGTCATCGGTGTAAGGAACCACAGCCCCGTTACGTTTGATCACGCGCAATTGGCCTGGCGCAGTCGCAGACAGATCCAGATTTGAATCGGTACCCTGCGAGTTCTCGCGAGTTGTATCGGTTTGCATGGGGTGTCTCCACATTCTCTATGTTTGTTTGGGCGCCTTTTGGGTGCCCACCGTGACGTCCTGAAGCACTACAACCGGTATCGAGCCGGGCATAACAACTTCGGGACGTACAGAAAGGGGGGTATTAGCCGCTTCCGTGCCGAAGTTTTCGGTTTGCGCAGACCGCCTCAAACCGTATTCCATATGGGTGACAGTATTTTTACTGCAACACCCGGGCCGCTTTCCGACTTTTACGCTGGAAACCGGTTGCCATCCGCATGAACGGTTTGGACTTGAAAGCTGCGTTTGATTTAACCCGACAGGCGCGAGAAAAGGGCTTGAAATTCTCGTCTGAGTTGTGTTGGGTTTTTGGCCTGAAACCCTACATATGGGGTTTTTTGGCGGCGCTGATACAAGATATGCGTTTTACAGGGCTTGTGCAACGTACTGCCTGTGGATAAACCTGTGTGTAAATTGTGAGTGAAACGCTGAACATCCATGTAGGCCGCATGCCACCGGCTCTTAGCCGTTTGTCACCGGATTTTGCAGGAGAAAAACGTTTGCGCTGGATTTTAAGGGCGCGAACCCTACCACAAAAAACAGCGCTGTCCGAACGCATTTTGGGGCGGCTGCAAAGATAGGAAAGGTCAAGCACGGATTGCTGCGGGGAAGGGCCGGGAAGGCGGTGTGAAGCCTTCCCGGCAATTGCGCGAAATTACTGCAACTGGAAGCTGTTTTGCTGGACGTTTTGCGAATCCAGGCCGATTTGTACGTTGAACTCGCCAGGTTCGGCGACATGCTGCAATTGCGCGTTGTAGAACTTCAGGTCGTTCTCGCCGAGGGTGAATTGCACGACTTTCTGCTCGCCGGGTTTGAGCATGACCTTCTCGAAGTTCTTCAGCTCCTTGACCGCTCGGCTCATGGTCGCGGTAACGTCCTGGATATACAACTGAACCACGGTTTCGCCGGCGCGCTTGCCGGTGTTTTTCACCGTGACGCTGGCGGTCAGGGTCGCGCCCGGCGCCAGGGTTTTGCTCGACAGGCTGACAGCCGACAGGCTGAAGTCGGTGTAGCTCAAACCATAGCCAAACGGATACAGCGGGCTGTTGCCCTCATCGAAGTACTGCGAGGTGTAGTTGCCCGGTTTGCCCGGCGTGAAGGGGCGACCAATGCTCAGATGGCTGTAGTAGGTCGGAATCTGGCCTACGGAGCGCGGGAAGGTGATCGGCAACTTGCCGGACGGGTTGTAGTCGCCAAACAGTACGTCAGCAATGGCGTTGCCGCCTTCGGTGCCGCTGAACCAGGTTTCCAGCACCGCGTCGGCCTGCTGCTGTTGCACATCGATCGACAGCGGCCGGCCGTTCATCAACACCAGCACCAACGGCTTGCCGGTGGCCTTGAGCGCCGTGATCAGGGCGCGCTGGCTGGCGGGGATGTCCAGATTGGTGCGGCTCGACGATTCGTGGGACATGCCCCGCGACTCACCCACCACCGCAACCACCACATCGGCCTGCTGCGCTGCCTTGACCGCTTCGTCGATCATCACCTGCGCCGGGCGCGGGTCATTGACCACTTCGGGGGCATCGAAGTTGAGGAAGTTGAGGTAGTCGACGATTTTCTGGTCGTCGGTGATATTGGCACCGCGGGCATAGATCAGGTTGCCCTGTTGGCCGATGGCATTGCGCATGCCGTCAAACACGGTCACCGATTGAGCCGGCTGACCGGCTGCGGCCCAGCTGCCCATGATATCGATCGGGGCTTTGGCCAGCGGGCCGACCAGAGCAATTCGCGCCTGCTTTTTCAGGGGCAGGGTTTCGTTCTGGTTTTTCAGCAGGACCAGGCTCTTGCGCGCCACTTCACGCGCTTCGGCGCGATGCAGGCGGCTGTCGGCCTTGACGTCCGCCGGGTCATCTTCAGCCTTGCCGATACGCAGGTAAGGGTCGGCGAACAGGCCCATGTCGTACTTGGCGCCGAGCACTTCGCGTACGGCATTGTCCAGATCGCTCTGCGGTACTTCGCCGGACTTGAGCAGGCCCGGCAGTTCTTCACCGTAGGCCTTGTCATTCATGCTCATGTCGATACCGGCCTTGATCGCCAGCTTGGCGGCTTCGCGGCTGTCCTTGGCCACGCCGTGCTTGATCAGCTCGTTGATCGCGCCGTGGTCGCTGACCGCCACACCTTTGAAGCCCCACTCCTTGCGCAGCAAATCCTGCATCAGCCACATGTTGGAGGTGGCAGGCACGCCATTGATCGAGTTCAGGGCCACCATCACGCTGCCCGCACCCGCTTCAATCGCCGCGTGGTAGGGCGGCAGATAGTCCTGGAACATGCGTGTAGGGCTCATATCGACGGTGTTGTAGTCCCGCCCACCCTCAACGGCACCATACAAGGCGAAGTGCTTGACGCTGGCCATGATATTGCCGGGCAGGGCCGGGGAGGCGCCCTGATAGGCCTGCACCATTACCCTGGCGATGCGCGAGACCAGGTAGGTGTCTTCGCCAAAGCCCTCGGAGGTACGGCCCCAGCGCGGGTCACGGGCGATGTCCACCATCGGTGCGAAAGTCAGGTCGATACTGTCGGCGCTGGCCTCTTTGGCGGCGATACGGCCGCTCAGGCCAATGGCATCCATGTCCCAGCTGGAAGCCAGGGCCAGGCTGATCGGGAAAATAGTGCGATGGCCGTGGATAACGTCGTACGCGAAAAACATCGGGATCTGCAGGCGGCTGCGCATGGCAGCGTCTTGCATCGGGCGGTTTTCGTCGCGGCTGATGGAGTTAAACGTACCCCCGATACGGCCCGCAGCGATTTCCTTGCGGATCATCTCGCGGGGCATTTCCGGGCCGATGCTGATCAGGCGCAGTTGGCCGATCTTTTCATCGACGCTCATCTTTTTCAGCAGCTCGGCGACGAACACGTCTTTGGGAGGGAGCGGGGCCGCCGGGGCCTGAGCCCACGCGGTGTGACTGGCCAGGCTGATGACGATGCCCAGCAAACACATTTTTCTCATTGGATTCTTCTGCGCAGCCGCTCACTTGAAGCGAGGGAGGCCCACGCTCGTGCAGCGATATTGTTCTGGGGAGGTATCAGGAGTACTTGAACTAAAGAATTGACCTACCTTTAGAGCGGAGTATTCCTGTATGACTGGCAGTCTTTTAGCTGATTCGCGGCAAGCAATCCAGTGTTGCCGGGAGTTTTTAGGCGTGGTGTGTGGTCAATAAACTTAATGTCGATATTTCGGAGCAACACAAGCATGGGTATACAACGTATAAGCGCCCCGGGCTGGAAAGTTATTGCGCTCCTGGCCTTGAGCAGTGTGCTGGCCGGGTGCGGGATCAACACCATTCCCACCCTCGATGAGCAGGTCAAGGCGGCCTGGTCGCAGGTGCAAAACCAGTATCAGCGCCGCTCCGACCTGATCCCCAACCTGGTCGAGACGGTCAAGGGGGCGGCCAAACAGGAACAGGCCACCCTGACGGCGGTAATTGAGGCGCGGGCCAAGGCCACTTCGATCCAGGTTGATGCCAGCACGCTGAACAACCCGGAAAAACTCAAGCAGTTCCAGGAGGCGCAGAACCAGCTGACTGGCGCCTTGAGCCGGTTGATGGTGGTGTCCGAGCGTTACCCGGACCTCAAGTCCAACCAGAACTTCCTGTCGTTGCAATCGCAGCTTGAAGGCACGGAAAACCGTATCAGCGTGGCACGGCGCGACTTTATCCTCGCCGTTGAGCGCTATAACACCGAGATTCGCACTTTCCCGGGTCGTTTGTGGCATGCCGTGATGTACAGCGACCTGCCAGTGCGCTCCACATTCGAAGCCACCACCCCGGACGCCGACAAAGCGCCTGAAGTGAAATTTTAACGGCCTTATGCCTTCCCCCCTCCTGTGGGAGCGGGCTCGCTCGCGATGGCATCAACGCGATTTGCCTGACAGATCGCGCCGCCTGCCTCGCGAGCAAGCCCGCTCCCACAATGGATAACAAACGTTCGAGGTGGCGATGCGCCTATCAAGACTGGGGCTGGGCCTGTTGCTCTGGCTATTTATAGCCACGGCCCAGGCGCTGACCTTTCCCGCGCTCAGCGGGCGGGTGGTGGACGAAGGGCAAATGCTCGACCCCGCCACCCGTGAACAACTGACCCAAACCCTGCAAGCCCACGAAAAAACCACCGGCGAGCAAGTGGTGGTGGTCACCGTGCCTGACCTGCAAGGTACGCCCATCGAGGATTTCGGCTATCAACTGGGCCGTGCCTGGGGTATCGGGCAAAAGGACAAGAACAACGGCGCCTTGCTGATCGTGGCCCGCGACGACCGCAAATTGCGCATCGAAGTGGGCTACGGCCTGGAGGATCGCCTGACGGATGCCCAGGCCTCGGTCATCATCAACCAGGTCATCACCCCGGCGTTCAAGGCTGGCGACTACAACCAAGGTATCAGCGACGGGGTTGGCGCCATCCTGCAAGTATTGGGCGGTGCTCCCCTGGCCGAGCCGGCTTACGCCAGCGGCCAGGGGCGTGGCGATGACTTCATGGCCGAACACCCGGGCGTGGTGGTGCTGCTATTCATACTGTTTGTACTGGTGGTTGCCGCCTGTCAGTTCTATGGCATCTGCAATTCGGGTGGCAGTGGCGGTTCGCGCTCCGGTGGTTTTGGCGGTGGCGGGTTCGGCGGAGGCGGTGGTGGCGGTTTTCGCGGCGGTGGTGGCAGCTTCGGCGGCGGCGGAGCCTCTGGTGGCTGGTAATTCACTTTTTAACGAGTATCGAGACTTATGGCTTTATTAACCCCCGAGCAACAACGGCAGGTCGAAGACGCGGTCACCCGTGCCGAACAGCACACCGATGCCGAAATCGTCACCGTGCTCGCTCCCCGTGCCGATGACTACAGCTACATCCCCTTGCTGTGGGCCAGCCTGATCGCCCTGGTGGTGCCTGCCGTGGTGCACTTTTTAAATAGTGGCCTGGCGACTTACACCCTGCTGATGCTGCAATGGGCCAGCTTTGTCTTCCTCAGCCTGATCTTTCGCATACCGGCCATCACCACGCGTCTGATCCCGCCCCGTGTGCGGCATTGGCGTGCCAGCAACCTGGCCCGGCGCCAGTTTTTGGAGCAAAAGCTGCACCACACTGCAGGGCGCACCGGCGTGCTGATCTTTGTCAGCGAAGCCGAGCGTTATGTCGAAATCCTGGTGGATGAAGGCATCTCCCGGCATCTGGACGATAGCGATTGGGGCACTATCGTCAGCGATTTCGTGCGGCGCGTGGCGTTGGGGCATACGGCCGAAGGTTTTATTGCCTGCATCGATGCGTGTGCCGACGTGTTGAAGGAACATGTACCGAGGACTCAGGCGCGTAATCAATTGCCTAATCGGTTGGTGATGTTGTAATTGCGGTTGTCCGAAATAACTCCGTGCCCCCGGCGGCCAACACGCCTAAAATGGCCGCCATTCGTTTTCTGATTTTCCCTCCTGCACCCCCGAGGCACCTTTTTCAATGTCAGTGACTGCTACCACCGCCGCGTCTGTGCCGGATCATCGTGCGCAATTTTTGAACCTGCTGGAAACCGGTCTGGCCCAGAATTCCTTTATCAAGCTGGTACTGGCCAAATACGTCGGCTCCGAGGCTGAATTGCAGCGGGTGATCATCAAGCAGGTGACGGTCAAGGAGCAGCCTTGCCTGTCCTTTGTCTATCGCTATAAAACCCGCGATATCACCAAGAATTTCCCGCTGGACGAAGGCGTGGCGATCATTGCCGGCCTGCTGCCCGAAGCGTTCAAGAATGCCCACCTGCTGACCCTGACCGACGAAGTGCAGCTTGAATACAGCAAAAAGGGTAAAAGCTCGCTGTTCAAAGGCAAAAGCCAGCAAGAGCGCGAAGTGCCGTCGGCTGAGCACAATCGTGAGAAAAATCGCTTTCTGGATCTGACCCGGCCGTTTCTGGCGGACCTGGGGGTGACCAACAAGCAGCAAGAACTGATCCCGGCGATGTCGCGCAAGTGGAAGCAGATCAACAAGTTTATCGAGGTGTTTTCCCACGCCCTGAGCAACTCGCCGCTCAAGCTCGATCAGCCGGTCAAGGTGGTGGATTTCGGTTCGGGCAAGGGTTACCTGACGTTTGCCATTCACGATTACCTGCGCCACAGCCTGCAAGCCGAAGGCCTGGTCACCGGGGTTGAGCTTCGTGAAGACATGGTCACGCTGTGCAATAACGCCGCCCAGCGCCTGGAACACCCGGGCCTGACCTTCCAGCACGGCGATGTGCGCAGTTTTGCGCCCACCCCGATCGACGTGATGATCGCGCTGCATGCCTGTGACATTGCCACTGACTATGCGATCCATATGGGTATTCGCTCCGGGGCGGCGATCATCATGTGCTCGCCGTGCTGCCACAAACAGATCCGCCTGCAAATCCAGAGCCCGGCGTTGCTCAAGCCGATGCTGCAATACGGCTTGCACCTGGGCCAGCAGGCCGAAATGGTCACCGACAGCCTGCGTGCGCTGTACCTCGAAGCCTGCGGCTATGAAACCAAGGTGTTCGAGTTTATCTCGCTGGAACACACCAACAAAAACAAGATGATCCTCGCGGTCAAACGTGCCGAACCTGCTGATCCGGCGCAGTTGTTGGTGAAAATCCAGGAGCTCAAGGCGTTCTACAACATCCAGGAGCACTGCCTGGAGACCCTGCTGCAGGCCGATGGCTTGTTGAAGTAAACCTGTAAGTGGTGTCTGGCGGGTACGTAGTACGTGGCTATTACCCGCCCGGGCGCTCAGGGGTTACCTTGGCTACTCTTACTGGCCCAAGGTCTTACCCCACAGGAGCACGCACCATGGCGGCGAAAAAAATTCTGATGCTGGTTGGCGATTACGTCGAAGACTACGAAGTGATGGTGCCGTTTCAGGCACTGTTGATGGTCGGCCATCAGGTGCATGCGGTATGCCCGGGCAAGATCTCGGGCCAGACCGTACGCACGGCCATCCACGACTTTGAAGGCGACCAGACCTACAGCGAAAAGCCCGGTCATCTGTTTGCCCTGAATTTCGATTTCGACAAGGTTAAAGCCAGCGATTACGACGCCCTGCTGGTGCCGGGTGGCCGAGCGCCGGAATACCTGCGCCTGAATGAAAAGGTGCTGGAGCTTGTGCGTGACTTCGACAAGGCGGGCAAGCCGATTGCGGCTGTGTGCCACGGTGCGCAACTGCTGGCTGCTGCTGGCACGCTGGAAGGTCGTGAGTGCAGCGCTTACCCTGCGTGTGCGCCGGAAGTGCGACTGGCGGGCGGTACTTATATCGATATCGACGTGACCAAGGCCCATGTGCAGGGCAACCTGGCGACAGCCCCTGCATGGCCTGCACATCCTGCGTGGCTGGCGGCCTTCCTCGGTTTGCTGGGCACCAAAATCACGTTGTAAGCAGAGGCTGTGACCATGTGTGAACTGTATGTTAAAGCCGATCCGATTCTTTACGAGTCACGTTCGCGCTCATTGCGTATCTGTGGCGTGGTCACCACTTTGCGCCTGGAAAACCAGTTCTGGGACATTCTCAGCGAAATTGCCGAAACAGACGGGATGACCACCAACCAGTTGGTGGCCAAGCTGTATGAAGAGGTGATGGATTATCGCGGCGAAGTGGTCAATTTTGCCTCGTTTTTGCGTGTGAGCTGCACCCGCTACCTGAGCCAGCGCCGGGTGCAGGCGCCGGGGTTGAGTGTGGTTTCGCGCTTGCAAGGTTGACACGCTCGTAGCAGCTGCCGAAGGCTGCGTCCGATTGCGCAGCGATCGTAAAACCTGTGTCCGAGGCGTGTCAGGTAAGTTGTGCAGCTGATTATACGACGGCTGCGCCGCCGGACGCAGCCTTCGGCAGCTGCTACACAACCGTATCCCTCTTGCGTCTAGAAGAACCGCGTCACGCTGATCTTGGCATTGCGGCCCTGGCTGTAGGCGTTTTCGCCACTGAGCATCGGCTGATAGTTTTTATTGAACATATTGTCCAGGGTGAAGTTGACTTCGGTGCCCTTGAGGTACGGCTGCTGCGGCTTCCAGTTGGCAAACAGGCCCTGCACGTTGTAGCTGTCGTTGGGGAACTGGTCCCAGTAGCGGTCGCCCAACGCACTGATCGGGCTGCTGTAGTAGTTGTCGCTCGGCAAACGGTCGGTTTTGCGTACGAATTCTCCCTTCCAGCCAATCCGGGCATCCAGGCTCGGGATTTTGGTGCCCAGTACGGCAATCCATTTGGGTGCAGGGATGTCCCGCGCCCAGACGTTGGGGCCCCAAGGGTTGGTGTAGGCGCCTTCGTGCTTGCCAGTCATCCATGCGTAGGACAGTGAGCCGAACACGTAGGTGGATTCGTAGAAGCTCTCAATTTCGAAGCCCTTGATGGTCACGCTGCCAATATTGCGGTAGTTGGGCATGTTGGGCCCGCACGCATCGCTCATGCTGAGCGTAGGCGTTTGCGCGGCGCAACCTACGCCCGTGGCCTTGAAGATTTCGTCGTCGACGGTGTTGCGGAACAGGGTGGTACGCACCAGGGCGTGGTCGTTGTCGCCAAAAATCTTGTCGAAGGTGGTGATGTTGCCGCCACGCCAGCCGGTGATGCGTTCCGGATCAAGGCCCAGGCTGCTCGAGGTGCGGCTGCCGACGCCTTGAACTTCGTATTGCTCGTCAATCACTGGGGCGCGCCAGGTTTTGCTGTAGTTCAGGAACAGGGCGGTTTGCGGGGTGATTTTCCAGAAGGCCGACAGGCGAGGCGACCAGCCAGTGTAGGTTTTGTCGCTGTAGTCATGGCCCAGTTCCGGGTGGTTGTAGTACGGCGCGTCGTTTTCCTGGCCGCGATTGCGCACATGGTCGTAGCGCATGGACGGCGTGAGGGTGAAGTCACCCCAGGTGATGGCGTCCTGAATATAGAAACTGTTGGTGTCGACCTTGCCCCGGGGCATGAAGTTGGGCTGGTAGTGGCCGTAGTTGTACTTCTCGACGTCGTAGATGCCGCCCGGCATCCACATGTTCACATCACGCTGGTGCTTGCGAAACTGCACGCCGGTGGTCACTGCATGGTCCAGCGGGCCGCTGGCAAACAGGCTGATGTTCTCGATCTGGAGCATGTCGTCGGTGTAGCCGGTTTCCATCTTGCGCCCGCCGCTGGTGGGCTGGGTGAAGGCCTGGGCGTCACGCTTGTCGGTTTGTTCGGTGTTGGAGTGCGAGTACTTGACCTCCAGATCCACCAGCGGGTTGTCCAGGGGTTCGTATTTGTATTTGGCCGACCAGGTGGTGTCGATCGTCGAGCGGTTGGACAGGTAGCGGCGCGCGGCAATGTCGTAGCCATATTTGTCGATGTTGGCCTGGCTGGGTGGCGCCGGGTAACTGACGGCCGAGAAGGGCACCCACAAATAGTTGTTCGAGCGCGAGTAGGACATGCCCACGCTGTGTTCGTCATTGAGGTGCAAATTGAGCTTGAGCAGTTGTCCGTCCAGGTCCTGGGCGGTATTGGGCAGGCGCTGGGGGTTAACCGGGTAGACATTGCCGGGGTTGGGCATTTTGCCCGCCAGCTTCATATCGTCGCCGTCGCGCTTGGTGTAGTAAAACAGGGCGTCGGCGCGGCCATCTTCGGTGCGACCGTAAACAGCACCGCTGTAGACCTGTTGATGGTCATTGCTGCTGTAGCCGTACTTGAGCATGGCGCCGGTGTCCTTGCCCTCTTCGAGCAAGTCGGTCGCATCCTTGGTTTCCATGTGCACTACACCGGCGAAGCCGCCATTGCCGGTGTGGATATCGTGGGGGCCTTTTTCGACTTCCAGGCGTTTGATCAGCTCGGGCTCGATAAAAATCGTGCCCTGCTTGTAGCGTTCAAAGCCGCTTTTGGTCGCACCATCGACGGTCATCTGTACGTCTTCGGCTTCACCCATGCCCCAGATATTGATGGTCTGGCCACCGGGCTTGAGCGAGCCGCCGAGGTTGATGCCCGGCAAGGTGGCGAGCAGGCTGGGGATGTTGTTGGCCTGATAGCGGTTGATTTGCTCCTGGGTCATGGTCGACTTGCCGACGTTGCTGGAGTCGACTTCGCTACCGTTGCCCACCACGCTGACCGCGCCCAGTTCCAGGCTGTTGCTGGTGGTGGTGCCGGACTCCCGGGGCCGCACGACGTAGGTGCGGTCGATCTGCACAAGGCTGAAGTCGGTGTCTTTGAGCAGGCGCTGGATGGCTTCCTGTGGCTCGAAGGTGCCACTGAGTGCCGGGGCATTCACGTTGCGTAACAGGGCTTCGTCGAACAGCAGCTGGATATTTGCCTGCTGTGCCACCTCGCTCAGCGAACTGGCCAGCGATTGCGCCGGCAGTTGCAACTGGATCGACTCGGCGTGGGCTTGCAGGCTGATCGCCAGGCAAGCCGCCAGCAGTGTCGGGCGGGTGCACAAATGCGAGAAGTAATGTGGTACGCGAAACATGAAATCCCCCGGTGTGGCTAAAAAGGCCAAAAAGACATGCGTTAGCAACGCAGACCGGAGGAAGACGCAACACAATGAAAAAACCACATATGCGAATGCAAAATATTCGCATATATTTTTTAGCGCGGTTCGATACGGATTTTACCGCTGTCCAGCAGCACGTTTTTAACCGGGATCAGGGCGGGCAGGGCCTTGACCAGCGCCAGCGGATCGCTGACGTCCAGATTGCCCGAGACCTTGTAGTTTGCCAGCGGGCCTTCAGCCAGCTGGATCATGCCGGGGCGGTATAAATCCAGTTCGTCCACCAGGCTGGCCAACTCACGATTGCGAAAGGACAGGTGGCCAGAGCGCCAGCCCGCCACTTCACCGGTGCCCAGGGTTTGCGCTTGCAGCGAGCCGTTGGCGTAGTTCCAGGTGGCGCGTTGTTGGGCACCCAGCAGCATGGCGGACCTGGCGTCAGGGATGAATGCAACCTCGCCGTGGGCCACGCTGACCACTAGTTGGCGCGAGCTGCGGCGTACATCAAACCCCGTGCCCACCACCCGGATGCGCGCATCCCCGGCATGCACCACCAGCGGCTGCTCCTTGTTGGCGGCGACTTCGATATAGAGCTGGCCCTGGTCCAGATAAATGTCACGCTGGTGTGCGCTGAAGTCCAGGTGCAGGCGGGTGTTGGCATTCACGTTAAGGGTGCTGCCGTCGGGTAGCAATACAGTGCGCGCGCCCTGGGCCAGTGTGTTGATCTGCTGTTGATGCAGCGCCACCGGCGCGCCCAGGTTCAGTGCAAAGACGGCACAGAGCACGGCGGCGGCAGTGGCCAGCGCAAAGTGTGCGCGTCGGGGCTTGACCGGGAGCGGGGTGGGGGCGTTGATCTGTTCAAGTTCGCCCAGGTCGGCCCACAACGATTCAAATTCGGCATAGGCCCGGGCATGGCTCGGGTTGGCATGCCAGGCGTTGAATTGTTCGCGGTTGTCGTGATCGCGGGTATTGCGGTTGCGCGCAAACCAAGTGGCGGCCTGTTCATCGACGCTGTCGTCACCGGCTGTGTGAAAAGGGCTCATCGTGGCTGCTCCTTGCCGCTGTCCCGTTGTAGATGTTGCTTGCAGTGCAGCAAGGCCAGTGCAATGTGCTTTTCAACCATGCTCACGGAAATCCCCATGCGTTCGGCAATCTGTGCCTGACTCAAGCCCTCAAAGCGGTGCAGCATAAGGGCTTCGCGACGCCTGGGCGAGAGTTCTGCAAGGACCCGTTTAAGTTGTTCAAGGCGTTGCAGGCGCAGGGCTGCGACCATTGGATCATCCCTCTCATCGCTCAAGGGCTCGGCTTCACTTTCGTTGCGCTCACCGTGTACGGCGTGTCGCACTTGCTGTCGACGCCAGTGGTCGCGCAACAGATTGCGCGCCATCTGGAACAAAAACGCCCGTGGCTGTTCGATTTTGCCCCGGTCCTGATAGCCCAGCCATTGGGTGAAAACATCCTGGGTCATGTCGGCTGCATCGCTGGTGTTGTCGGTACGCTTGCGCAGAAAGTGCAAAATTTGCGTATAGAACTCACGAAAGTGATCGGCCACGGGCGGGTCGGGTTCAAGGCCAGACATGAAGATCCTTATAGACACAGCGATGCAAATAAGCTGCGAATGGTATCGATAACCATTGCTATTTGTCTCGTTGAAAATGCCGGTTTCGCTCATTCCTGTGGATAAATGGATAAATAGCCCGTGGCGTCTTTACTGAAGAAGTGCAGGAACCCTCAATTTCAGGAGAAAGGCTATGTCGGGTTGGTACGAGTTGAGCAAGACCAGCAGCGGGCAGTTCCGTTTTGTACTGAAGGCAGCGAATGCCGAAACCATTCTGGTCAGCGAGCAATACACCACACTGGCGGCGGCCAAGGGCGGGATCGCCTCGGTGCAGGTCAACAGCCCGCTGGATGAGCGTTACGAGAAAAAAGTCGCCAAGGACGGCAAGCCGTACTTCAACCTGAAGGCGGCCAATCACCAGATCATCGGTACCAGTGAGCTGTACTCCTCGGACGCCGCACGGGACAAGGGCATCGCCAGCGTCAAGCACAACGGCCCGACTACGGTGATCAAAGAGAAATTTTGATACCTGTAGTCGCTGCCGCAGGCTGCGAAGGGTTGCACCGCAACCCGTTCAAATGAGATCCCCAGGGTCCATCTCGCAGCCTGCGGCAGCGACTACAAAGCTATTACACCTCCACAGGCACCGAATGCTTAGTATTGCCCAGCGGGTGGGTTTTCGAATCAAAGAAGCGCAACTCGACCTTCTTGTCGGCAAACAGCGTCGTGTAGTGGTTTTTCTGAAAGCGGATAAACGCCTCACTGCGCGGGTAGATCGAGATGCACAGGGTTTTCAGCGGTGCCTGGCGCAATGCGTCAATCAGGTGCTGATCCTGCTCGCCCAGGCTATGGCCGAAGATGCACAGCGCGTCTTTATGGGTCATCAACTGCTCATGGCAAAAAGACAGGTAATCGGACTGGCGAATGGATTTGCGCTTGTCCTCGCTGCCGGTTTCGCTGACAAACAGCGGTACGTCATCCAGGGCGCTGATGGAGTGATTGATCGCAAAGTTGCTTAGCAATGTGGGTTCGTTGGCCGCCAGCTTGCGTGCCTTGCCCTCCTGATTTTTCACCAGATGCAGGGCGCCATGCAGGTACAGCACGCGTGTGGCCCTGCTTTTGGCCAGTGCCACAGCAGGCTCAAAGGTTGCCTGCGGGGTGCCAAACAGGTCGTTGAAGCCTTTGGGTGAGTGCATCACGGCCCAGGGCGCGAGCAGGTCGTAGTTGGCGCAATACACCGTGGCGTAGCGTGCCAGTTCTTGATTCCAGCAGGCCAGGGTTTCAGGCTGCATCAGGCGCCAGGGAATGTGCACATCCTGGGTGCAGTTGATCAGGGCTTCCTTGATCGCGTAATAGCGTTTGCGCGGCGAGGCCGAGTTGATGGCCAGGGCCTTGTTGACCTTGCTCGCGGTTTTCAGGGCGCTGAGCACATGCTCGAAGTTACGGGTGCCCAGGGCCTCGAACACACTGAGTTCGGTCTGGCTCAGGGGCTTTTCGGCGACGCTCCTGGCTTTGTCGAACAGTGAGTCGTAATAAAAGTCGTGCCACACGGCCATGCTGGCGCCATTGCCAATCAGCAGCCCGCTGCACGGTGTGCTGGTACGTAACAGGTTCCAGTCTTCTAGCTGGGCATCAAATGCCTGGAAGGGGGTCATCGCAAATATCGTCTCAGGGCGTAGGCGGTAGCGGACTTTATCACGCTCAAGTATTGAGCCAGATCAACATTGCGGCTTTGTCATTGGAGGAAGCTGTGGAGACCGAATTAGCCAATGACCCGCGAAGAGGACTCGACATGACCAGCACTTTCTTTATTCCTGCTGTAAACATTATGGGTAACGGTTGCCTGGATGAAGCCATGACTGCGATTCGCAACTATGGTTTTCGCAAGGCGTTGATTGTGACCGACGCGGGGCTGGCCAAGGCGGGGGTTGCGACGTTGATCGCCGAGAAACTCGCGTTGCAGGATATTGATTCGGTGGTTTTCGATGGTGCCAAGCCCAACCCGAGCATTGCCAACGTCGAGGCGGGCTTGAAGGTGCTCAAGCAGCATCAGTGCGACTTTATTGTGTCGCTGGGTGGTGGTTCGCCCCATGACTGTGCCAAGGGCATTGCGCTGTGTGCCACCAATGGCGGGCATATCCGTGATTACGAAGGTGTCGATCGTTCGGCCAAGCCGCAATTGTCGCTGGTGTCGATCAATACCACGGCGGGTACGGCCAGTGAAATGACGCGCTTTTGCATCATCACAGATGAAGAGCGCCACGTGAAAATGGCTATTGTCGACCGCAACGTAACGCCTTTGCTGTCGGTCAATGACCCTGAGTTGATGGTGGCGATGCCAAAAGGCCTGACGGCCGCCACGGGCATGGACGCCTTGACCCACGCCATCGAGGCGTATGTGTCGACGGCAGCCAACCCGATTACTGACGCCTGTGCGATCAAGGCGATGGAGCTGATCAGTCAAAACCTGCGTCAGGCGGTAAGTGATGGTAAAAATCTGACCGCACGGGAGAACATGGCTTACGCGCAGTTCCTCGCGGGCATGGCCTTCAACAATGCCTCGCTGGGTTTTGTGCATGCGATGGCGCACCAGTTGGGTGGTTTCTATGACTTGCCCCACGGTGTGTGCAACGCGGTGTTGCTGCCCCATGTGCAGACCTTCAACGCCAGTGTGTGCGCAACACGCCTGACCGATGTGGCCCATGCGCTGGGTGCCGATGTGCGCGGACTAAGCCCGGAAGAGGGCGCGCAGGCAGCCATTGCGGCGATTCGTACCCTGGCCAAGGACGTCGAGATTCCTGCCGGGCTACGGGATTTGGGCGCCAAGCTGGATGACATCCCGATCCTGGCCACCAACGCGCTCAAAGATGCCTGTGGTTTCACCAATCCGCGCAAGGCGGATCAGGGGCAGATTGAAGAGATCTTCCGCAACGCGTTTTAACGGCTGGCAGGCCTGGCTTTTGTGGGAGCGGGCTTGCCCGCGATAGCCTTGGCAGGGTATCGCCTGATACACCCCATTGCCCGCATCGCGAGCAAGCCCGCTCCCACAAGGTTGCGGGCATAAAAAAACGGCCAGGTGATCAACCTGGCCGTTTTTTTGTGTCTGGCTTTGAAGCGCTTATTGCACTTCTACGGCCAGGCTGTCGCTGATTTTCTTCTGCCAGATCGCCGGGCCGGTGATGTGTACCGACTCGCCGTTGCTGTCGACTGCCACGGTAACCGGCATGTCTTTAACGTCGAACTCGTAGATCGCTTCCATGCCCAGTTCGGCAAAGGCCACCACGCGCGACTTCTTGATCGCCTGGGCAACCAGGTAAGCAGCGCCGCCCACGGCCATCAGGTACACGGCTTTGTGTTCCTTGATCGCTTCGATGGCGGTAGGGCCGCGCTCGGATTTGCCGATCATGCCCAGCAGACCGGTCTGATCAAGGATCTGACGGGTGAACTTGTCCATCCGTGTCGCGGTGGTCGGGCCGGCAGGGCCAACCACTTCGTCACGCACCGGGTCAACCGGGCCAACGTAGTAGATAAAGCGACCCTTGAGGTCTACCGGCAAGGTTTCACCCTTGTTCAGCATTTCGACCATGCGCTTGTGCGCCGCGTCGCGACCGGTGAGCATTTTGCCGTTGAGCAGGACGGTTTCGCCCGGCTTCCAGCTCTGCACGTCTTCCGGGGTCAGGGTGTCGAGGTTGACACGGCGGGCCGAAGGGCCTGCTTCCCAGACGATTTCCGGGTAGGCGTCCAGCGGTGGCGCTTCGAGGGCTGCCGGGCCGGAGCCGTCCAGTACGAAGTGGGCGTGACGGGTGGCCGCGCAGTTGGGGATCATGCACACCGGCAGCGAAGCTGCGTGAGTCGGGTAGTCCATGATCTTGACGTCGAGCACGGTGGTCAGGCCGCCCAGGCCCTGGGCGCCGATGCCCAGCTGGTTGACCTTCTCGAACAGCTCGATACGCATCTCTTCGATACGGTTGGACGGGCCGCGCTTGATCAGGTCGTGAATGTCGATGGATTCCATCAACACTTCCTTGGCCATCACTGCGGCTTTTTCTGCGGTGCCGCCGATGCCGATGCCGAGCATGCCCGGTGGGCACCAGCCCGCACCCATGGTCGGAACGGTCTTGAGCACCCAGTCAACGATCGAGTCGGACGGGTTGAGCATGGCCATTTTCGACTTGTTCTCGGAGCCGCCGCCCTTGGCTGCCACGTCCACTTCCACGGTGTTGCCCGGAACGATGGAGTAGTGGATGACCGCAGGGGTGTTGTCCTTGGTATTGCGACGGGCACCGGCCGGGTCGGCCAGGATCGAAGCACGCAGGACGTTTTCCGGCAGGTTGTAAGCGCGACGCACGCCTTCGTTGATCATGTCGTCCAGGCCCATGGTGGCGCCATCCCAGCGCACGTCCATGCCGACGCGCACGAATACGGTGACGATGCCGGTGTCCTGGCAGATCGGGCGGTGGCCGGTGGCACACATGCGCGAGTTGATCAGGATTTGCGCCATCGAGTCACGGGCCGCTGGCGATTCTTCGCGCAGGTAGGCTTCGTGCATGGCCTGGATGAAGTCCACGGGGTGGTAGTAGGAAATGAATTGCAGGGCGTCGGCAACGCTCTGAATCAGGTCGTCTTGCTTGATCACGGTCATGGGTCGCGCTCCTCTATAAGACGGGAACATACAATCAATAAGGTGTTTGCGACCTTGGTGCATCGGTCTGTCGGAAACATCTTCGCTGGGCATACCGGGCACGCATGACCGGTACAAAAACGGCGCGGCAGTATAACCCGGTACACTGTTTGATACACCGCTAGAGATACAAACGAAAGTAGGGTGTGCTTTGCAGTCGCTGCCGAAGGCTGCGATAAGGATCTATCGGTCAACAATATCCACCTGTGGGGGCGGGCTTGCTCGCGATTGCATCACCGTGGTGTACGAGATTCATCGCGTCGTCAGCATCGCGAGCAAGCCCGCTCCCACAGGTTTACCCTGCGGAGGCCAAGTGCCCGAACTACACGTTGCCGACCGGCATTGGTCGGTTGCCGATGGCAGCAACCTGCTCGACGCCCTTAATCAGGCGGGTGTGGCGGTGCCCTACAGTTGCCGGGCGGGCAGTTGCCATGCCTGCCTGGTGCGCTGTGTGCGCGGTGAACCCGCTGATCTGAAACCCGAGGCTGTGGGGCGGGCGTTACGTGAGCAGGGCTGGCGCCTGGCCTGCCAGTGCCAGGTGGTCGAGGACTTGCAAGTGGAGGCCTTTGACCCGTTGCGCGACGGCTTGCCGGCCGAGGTCGCGGCGCTCGACTGGCCAAGCCCTGGGGTGTTGCGCTTGCGCCTGGTGCCGCAGCGCCCGTTGCGTTATCGCGCCGGCCAGCATCTGGTGCTATGGGCCGGCGGCGTTGCGCGCCCATATTCACTGGCGAGCCTGCCCGAAGAAGACCGCTTTCTGGAGTTTCACCTCGATTGTGCGCACCCCGGTGAGTTCGTCGACGCGGCACGACAGTTCAAGCCCGGTGACGAGGTGCGCTTGGGCGAGCTGCGTGGCGGCGCACTGCGTTATGACCCGGACTGGCAGGAGCACCCGCTCTGGCTGCTGGCGTCCGGCACCGGCCTGGGGCCGTTGTACGGCGTATTGCGCGAGGCGTTGCGCCAGGATCATCAAGGCCCGATACGGCTGGTACATGTGGCCCGCGACCAGGCTGAACATTACCTGCGGGACGAGCTGCTGGCCTTGGCGCAGGCTTTTCCGCAGCTTGTGGTCGAATACCTTGAGCGCCCTCAATTGCCCGACTACCTGTTACAGCTGCGAGTCGTCTCGCGCCAGACCCACGCCCTGGTCTGCGGCCACCCCGACACGGTCGATGCCTTTGCCAGGCGTTTGTTTATGGCCGGCTTGCCGCGCAATCAGCTATTGGCCGATGCCTTTCTGACGCGCAGTTGAGGGCACAAAAAAGCCCCGCCTGATCACTCAGGCGGGGCTTTGGATTCAAGCTTTACAGGGCTTAAACCATTTTGTCGCCGACATGCAGGATCTTCATGCCGTTGGTGCCACCGATGGTGTGGTAGCTGTCGCCCTTGGTCAGGATGACCCAGTCGCCTTTTTCCACAACGCCACGCTTGAGCAGCTCGTCAATCGCGGCCTGGCTGACCTGTTCTGGCGGCAGCGATGCCGGGTCGAACGGTACGGTGTACACGCCACGGAACATCGCCGCGCGCGCCTGGGTTTCGCGGTGCGGGGAGTACGCGTAGATCGGCACCGAAGAACGGATGCGCGACATGATTAACGGCGTGTAGCCGCTTTCAGTCAGGGCGATGATCGCTTTGACACCCGGGAAGTGGTTGGCGGTGTACATGGCCGCCAGCGCAATGCTCTGGTCGCAGCTTTCGAACGTTTTACCGATGCGGTGGCTGGAGGTTTTGCTGGTAGGGTGCTTCTCAGCGCCGACGCAAATACGCGCCATCGCCTGCACGGCTTCCAGCGGGTAGGCACCGGCAGCACTTTCAGCCGAGAGCATCACGGCGTCGGTGTAGTCGAGAACGGCGTTGGCAACGTCGGACACTTCGGCACGAGTTGGCATCGGGTTCTGGATCATCGACTCCATCATCTGGGTTGCCACGATCACCGCTTTATTGTGGCGACGTGCGTGCAGGATGATTTTCTTCTGGATGCCCACCAGCTCGGCATCGCCGATTTCAACGCCCAGATCGCCACGGGCAACCATGACTGCGTCGCTGGCCTTGATCAGGCCGTCGAGGGTTTCGTCATCGGCTACGGCTTCGGCGCGTTCAATCTTCGCTACCAGCCAGGCGGTACCGCCTGCTTCGTCGCGCAGTTGGCGGGCGTATTCCATGTCGGCAGCGTCACGCGGGAACGACACGGCCAGGTAGTCGACCTGCATTTCGGCAGCCAGCTTGATGTCGGCCTTGTCTTTTTCAGTCAGGGCTGGCGCGGTCAGGCCGCCACCGCGACGGTTGATGCCTTTGTGGTCGGACAGCGGGCCGCCGATCAGCACGGTGCAGTGCAGCGCGTCGTCGGTGGCGGTGTCTACACGCATGACCACACGACCGTCGTCGAGCAGCAGCTCGTCGCCGACGCCGCAGTCTTTAACCAGGTCCGGGTAGTCGATGCCGACCACTTGCTGGTTGCCTTCGGTCAACGGATGGCTGGTGGAGAAGGTGAATTGATCACCGATCTTCAGCTCGATCTTTTTGTTGGCGAATTTGGCGATACGGATTTTAGGGCCTTGCAGGTCACCCAGCAGGGCTACGAAACGACCATGCTTGGCAGCGATGTCACGTACCAGCTTGGCACGAGCCTTGTGCTCGTCGGGGGTGCCGTGGGAAAAGTTCAGACGGGCAACGTCCAGGCCAGCGAGGATCAGCTGTTCCAGCATTTCCGGTGAATTGCTGGCAGGGCCAAGTGTGGCAACAATTTTGGTTCGACGAACAGACATGCAAAGACTCCTGAGTTCAAGCGCTGCCAAAGGCTACTATGGTCTTTGGCTGTAGTCATTGTTCCTCTGCACTACTTTCTGCTTAAGTTGTGGTGCATCGGGTCTGTTGTCTGAAGAATCTGGCCGTGGGGTCGATACACTGTTGTGAACAGGAGATACCCATGCGAATCGTGCTCGTTTTATTGTTGGTCGCCAGTGCGGCCGGTTGCACCCGTTGGTCGATGAACCATCACTTGAACAATGCTTACCGGGCCTATGATCGCGGTAACTGCGAGGCGGTGATGCTTGAGTTGTCGGAGGTTGACCGCGATAGCAGAAGCCGTCCGTACATCTGGCCACAAACAGCTATGCTCCGTGGGCTGTGTCTGGAGCGTACGAAGTTTTACCTTGATGCGGCCCAAACGTATCAATACATCATCAACGAATTCCCCAAGAGCGAATATGCCTACCGGGCCAAGGCCCGGATCGAGACACTGCGCATTCTCAAGTTCATCCCGGGCCCCGGCGCAACCGCCCAGGGAGTGCCTGTGAGCATCCCATGATGAGCGAAATTTAAACTGGTCATTTGTACCCGGTTGACTACTATTAAATTCGTTTGAGTGCTTTTTGTTTTTGTTGGCACTCAAACGGTTTTATTCCTTCATGGCAGCTTGATATGTCGAGCTTCAGCTGAAGGTGGCGGGCAGATTTTCACGGGGTTGTTGACCCGGTTGTGGGGCAGGGCGTTTCGAGACGCCAGCGCGGCCATGCTCAATGGCCTCTCTATAGTGAATTCGAACATGGTTATCGAACGGCTTATCCTGCGGCACCAACTGACGTGTTTCCTGAAAGTGTTCAATCGGTTCACGGACAAGCCCATTGGTTATCTGGGCAATGTGTCTGATGGCGGGTTGATGCTGATCAGCCAGCTGCCGATGCTGGTGGGCGCCAATTTCGAGTTGCGGCTCAAGCTGCCCGATACCGACGGCTGCCCGCAATTTATTGATCTGACGGCGCGCTGCCTGTGGTGTCGCGAGGATGCTACGCCGCACTACTATGACTCCGGATTTATCCTGTATCAGCCGCCTGCCGAGTACGTCGGGTTGATCAGTGCCTTGCAACGCTACTTCAGCTTTCAGCCCTTGCAGGCTTCTGCCTAGGGCTGGTCTTGCCCGGGTTTGAGCGCCTAGACTGTCGAGGTCTACTGCTCAGGAACACCCCGTGACCTCTATTTTCTGGTACGACTACGAAACCACTGGCATCAACCCGCGCTGCGACCGGGCCGTGCAAGTGGCCGGCATCCGCACCGACCTGGAACTCAATGAGATTGATCAGCCGGTCAATCTCTACTGCCAGCCAAGCGACGACATCCTCCCGCATCCGATGGCCTGCCTGATCACCGGCATCACTCCTGGCCGCCTCGAAGACAAGGGGCTGGGCGAAGCCGAGTTCATGACCCGCACCCATGCCCAGTTGGCGTTGCCTGGCACCTGCGGGGCGGGCTACAACTCGTTGCGCTTCGATGATGAAGTCACCCGCTACAGCCTGTACCGAAATTTCTTCGACCCTTATGCGCGTGAGTGGCAGGGTGGCAACAGCCGTTGGGATTTGATTGATGTGGTGCGCACCGCCTACGCCCTGCGCCCGGAAGGGATCGTCTGGCCAGAAGATGACGGCCGGGTGACGCTCAAGCTTGAGCGCTTGACGGCGGCCAACGGCATCGATCATGGCCAGGCCCACGATGCGTTGTCCGATGTGCGCGCAACCATTGCCCTGGCCCGGTTGATTCGCGACAAACAACCCAAGTTATATGAATGGTTGTTCCAGTTGCGCAGCAAACAGCGGGTGCTTGACCAAGTTCGACTGTTGCAGCCCATGCTGCATATTTCGGGGCGTTTTTCTGCGGCCCGGCATTATGCCGGCGTGGTATTGCCATTGGCCTGGCACCCGAAGAACCGCAATGCCTTGATTGTGTGCGATCTGCACTTTGATCCGCAGCCATTGCTGGATATGGATGCCGAGTCTTTGCGCAAGATGCTTTATACCCGTCGCGATGAATTGCCTGACGGCCAATTACCGATTCCACTCAAGCTGATACAGATTAATCGTTGCCCGGTGGTGGCCCCCTTGAATGTTGTGCGCGCGCAGGATCAACAGCGTTTGCAACTGGACATGGACCTCTATCAGGCGCGTGCGCGCAGCCTTGTAGAGGCCCGGGAAGTTTGGCAAGACAAGTTGTCGGCCATTTATGCGCGTGAAGACTTCACGCCCAGCGAAGATCCCGAGCAGCAATTGTACGACGGCTTTATCGGCGATCGAGACCGTCGACTGTGTGAGCAAGTCAGGAACAGTGACCCCGAACAATTGGCCAAAGATACATGGCCTTTTGATGATGAGCGCTTGCCTGAATTGTTATTCCGTTATCGCGCGCGAAACTTTCCGTACACCCTGGATGCACAGGAACTGGAGCGCTGGCAGGTGTTCTGCCAACAGCGTTTGTCGGACCCTGCAATGGGGGCGCCCATCACCCTGGACAGCTTTATGCAGGCCGCCGACGAGTTGTCGCGCAGTGCCACGCCCGCCCAGTTAAAGCTGTTGGGGGAGTGGCAGCGCTATGCGCAGGCCTTGAGCCGGCGTGTGGGGTTGAGCCCGTCAGGCGAGGGCGAAGACTGACACACAGGCAATAAAAAACGCCAGCAAGCTGGCGTTTTTTAATGGCATCGCAAAAGGGTTGCGTACCGGGGGTGTTACTTAGTCCAGCAAAGTCGCCCAGCCTTCAACCACGTCGCTGCCCCACTTGGCTTTCCACTCTTTCAGAGTTTTGTGGTTGCCACCTTTGGTTTCAATCACTTCGCCATTGTGTGGGTTTTTGTATTGTTTAACCTTGCGGGCACGTTTGGTGCCGGTGGTTTTAACAACACCGCGTGGTGCTTTGCTTACTTTGGATTCCGGATCCAGAAGCGCGATGATATCGCGTAGCGATTTCTGGTACTCGCCCATCAGAGTGCGCAGTTTGCCTTCAAATTCCAGCTCGGTTTGAAGTTTGTCGTCTTCAGACAGGTTCTTCAGGCGAGCTTGCAGTTCTTTGATAGCTTCTTCAGTTGCGCGATATTCGTTGATCAAGGACATGAGGATAACCTTATGTTGAAAAGGGGTAACAGGGATACAGTGGCGCAATAGTAGTCAGACAGTTACTGCAAGTAAACCTGTAACAGGCGATTAATTTAAATTTTTATTCACTAACTTCGCACTCGTCAATATGAGTGCTATTAAATAGACGAAGCGCCAGCTGGTTATTAAGGGGGATGAATAACCCATGTCAATTGTCCTTAAATACCGATGCAGGCCACGCCGCTGCTGGCGTGGGCCACAGGCTGCGCGACCCAATGGCGCAGGCGCCAGGGCGTAACGAATACTGCAGTTTTGCTGCGCACTCGCTAGAATGGCGGCCTTAGTAAAGTTTTTGGAGTTTTCCCCTCATGCGCACTTTTCGGTTGGTGATTGCGTGCCCCGACGGCGTCGGCATTGTCGCCAAGGTCAGCAATTTCCTTGCCTCCCACAATGGCTGGATCACTGAAGCGAGCCATCACTCGGACGACCAGAGCGGTTGGTTCTTTATGCGTCACGAGATTCGTGCCGATTCCTTGCCGTTCGGGCTTGAGGCTTTTCGTGAGGCATTTGCCCCGATTGCCGAAGAGTTTTCGATGGAGTGGCGCATTACCGATACGGCGCAGAAAAAACGCGTGGTATTGATGGCCAGCCGTGAATCTCACTGCCTGGCAGACTTGCTGCATCGCTGGCACAGCGATGAACTGGACTGCGATATCTCTTGCGTGATCTCCAACCACGATGACCTGCGCAGCATGGTCGAATGGCATGGCATCCCGTTCTACCATGTGCCGGTCGACCCCAAGAACAAAGAGCCGGCGTTTGCCGAAGTGTCGCGCCTGGTCAAGCATCACGATGCCGAAGTGGTGGTACTGGCCCGTTACATGCAAATCCTGCCGCCTGATTTGTGCCGCGAATATGCTGGCCAGGTCATCAACATCCACCACAGCTTCCTGCCGTCGTTCGTGGGCGCCAAGCCTTACCACCAGGCTTCGATGCGTGGCGTGAAGCTGATTGGTGCAACATGCCATTATGTGACTGAAGAGCTGGATGCCGGTCCCATCATCGAGCAGGACGTGGTGCGCGTCAGCCACAGTGACAGCATTGAGGACATGGTGCGTTTCGGCCGTGATGTCGAGAAGATGGTACTGGCCCGTGGCCTGCGCTATCACCTTGAAGACCGCGTGCTGGTGCATGGCAACAAGACAGTCGTATTTTAAGCAGTAGTCGCTGCCGCAGGCTGCGAAGGGTTGCGTAGCAAGCCGTTTCCATGAAGGCTGCGGGATCAAAGAGAAGGGTTCGTCATGACTGATCCGCTCGACAAGGCCACTTCCAGTGCCCCGGCTACCTTGGGCGAAGGGTGCCTGAGTCGCTATGACCCGGATGCCCTCAGTCCCGAGGATGGCACCGACTTCCCCGATGCCGCCAGGCTTTGGGATGCGCTGCAGCAAGCTTCAGGCGACATGCCTGAAGCCAGCTGCGCTACATCAGATACGGAAACTACCCACCAGTTGCTTCAGGCGCACAGCCTGTTGCTCCAGGTCGGAGCAGGCGCGAAGGGTTGATTGCAGGTTTTCAACGCCTTCCTGGTTCAGCGTATTGATTTCGGTAATGTCCATGTTGATCGACTCGACCACCGAGGTTTGCTCTTCGGTTGCCGTGGCCACGGACTGGTTCATCCCGTCAATCTCGCCAATACGCTCGGTCACGCTGATCAAGCGCTCGCCTGCGCGGTTGGCGATTTCCACGCTGTCCTGGCTATGACGCTGGCTTTCTTCCATGGTGCTCACTGAGCCGCGGGCACTGACCTGCAACTCCTCGATCATTTTTTGCACCTGTTGCGCCGATTCCTGGGTGCGATGGGCCAGGTTGCGCACTTCATCGGCCACCACGGCAAAACCGCGTCCGGCCTCACCAGCACGCGCCGCTTCAATGGCAGCGTTAAGCGCCAGCAGGTTGGTTTGCTGGGAAATGCTGGTGATCACTTCCAGGATCTGACCGATATTCACTGTCTTGTCGTTCAGCGCTTCGATATGGCCGCTGGAGGTGCCCAGCAGTTGCGACAGTTGCTGCATCGAGCTGATGCTGCGTTCAACCACCTGCTGACCCTCTTCGGCCAGGCCGCGTGCGTCGCTGGCCTGGTGCGAGGCCTGGGCGGCATTGCGGGCGATCTCTTGCGCAGCAGCGCCCAGCTCGTTGATGGCGGCGGCGACACTGTTGGTGCGGCTCGCTTGCTCGTCAGAGTTAAGCATCGACGAGTTGGAGGCGCTGACCACCCGCAGGGCCACTTCGTTGAGCTGTTCTGTGGCCGAGGCCACTTCGCTGATCGAGGTGTGGATACGTTCCACAAAGCGGTTGAACGCGCTGCCCAGAATACCGAACTCATCCTGGGATTCGACCGCCAGGCGGCGCGTCAGGTCGCCTTCACCTTCGGCAATGTTTTGCATGGCGCGGGTCATGACATGCAGGGGCTGCATCAGCAGGCGGATCAACAGGCCGAGCAGGGCGATGATCGACACCACGGCAATCACCGTGGCGATGATCGCCGAGGTGCGGAATTCGCTGAGTGCGGCGAAAGCCTGTTCCTTGTCAACCGACAGGCCGATATACCAGTTGGCCGAACCCAGCCCTTTGACAGGGGCAAAGGTCACAATCCGGGCTTTGCCGTTGACCTGGATCTCGCTGAAGCCGGTAGTGATCGCAGGAGTGTCCTGGGGGTAGATATCTTTCAGGTTTTTGGTCACCAGGCTGTTGTCCGGGTGGACCAGGATTTCACCATCGGCATTGATCAGAAAGGCGTACCCCATGCCGTTGAAATTCAGCGCGTTGATACTGTCGGTGATGGCTTGCAGGGTCATGTCGGCACCGACGACGCCCAGGGTTTGCCCGGCTTTTTTCACTGGCGCGCCGATGGTGATAACCATTTGCCCGGTGGCGGCATCGATATAAGGCTTGGTCAGGCTCGATGAGCTGCTGTTGAGCGCATCCTTGTACCAGGGCCGGGTGCGCGGATCGTAGCCCTCAGGCATCTTGCTGTCGGGGCGAATGGTAAAACCGCCCTGGCTGTCACCAAAGTAAACCGACATAAAGGTAGTGCTGAGGGTTTTTTGCTCCAGCAAATTTGCCACCTGGCCAGGCTCCGGGGTCAGGGCGATGGATTCGGCAAGGTTTTGCGCCAGCAGAATCCGGCCTCCCAGCCATGTCTGAATGTTATTGGCGGTGACACTCCCCATTTCAGTGAGGTAGTTGTCCAGGTTGTGGCGAATGGCGTTGCGTTGCAGGTAGTCGTTGTACAGCGTAAATAGCGAAAAGGCGGCTATTACGATCAGGGACGCGGCAAGCAGGATTTTATGGCTGAAACGCAGGTTTTTATTCATGGCTTGAAGGGTCCGCTAAAGTCTAAAAGTGTGAGGCGTACACTCTGGTAAAACGCGCGCTCTGCACATCACTGCCAAAACAGGGCAAGTTGGCTGTTTATCAAGGCGCTTTACGACGCTAAATCCGGATTTTTCTGGTCTAGCATTCAGTGTGTATCGACCCGCGACCGGGAAAGATTAATCAAAGGTGGCAAAATGCCTGACTCATCTGCTCTAGTACTGGGTGCCGATCTTTCGGGCCAGCCCATCGCACAGTCTTTGCGCCTGGCCAATCGCCACGGCCTGGTGGCGGGGGCCACGGGCACGGGTAAAACCGTCACCCTGCAGCGTCTGGCCGAAGAGTTCAGCGATGCCGGGGTGGCCGTGTTTGCGGCTGATATCAAGGGCGACCTGTGCGGTCTGGGCGCCGCGGGCAACCCCCAGGGGAAAATCGCGGAGCGAATTGCGGGCATGCCGTGGCTTGACTACGCACCCAAGGCCTATCCGGTGACCCTTTGGGATATACAGGGCAAGACCGGTCATCCGTTGCGCACAACCTTGAGTGAAATGGGGCCTTTGCTGTTGGGCAGTTTGCTGGAGCTAACCGACAGCCAGCAGTCGGCGTTGTATGCCGCGTTCAAGGTGGCGGACCGTGAGGGCCTGTTGCTGCTTGATCTCAAAGACCTCAAGGCGCTGCTCAACCACCTGCGCGATAACCCCCAGGTACTGGGTGATGACGCGGCCCTGATGACCACCGGCTCTAGCCAGGCGTTGTTACGGCGCCTGGCAACCCTTGAGCAACAAGGTGCCGAAGCCCTGTTTGGTGAGCCTGCACTGCAACTGGAAGATATCTTGCAGCCGGCCAGCGATGGTCGCGGGCAGATTCACCTGCTCGATGCCAGTCGTTTGGTTCACGAAGCGCCCAAGGTGTATGCGACTTTCCTGCTATGGCTACTGGCAGAGCTTTTTGAGCAATTGCCCGAGCGCGGTGATGCCGACAAGCCTTTGCTGGCGCTGTTTTTCGATGAGGCACACCTGCTGTTTGCTGGCACTCCCAAGGCATTGCAGGACCGCTTGGAACAAGTGGTCAGGCTGATTCGCTCCAAAGGCGTTGGGGTGTATTTCGTCACGCAATCCCCGGCGGACTTGCCCGACACCGTGCTGGCGCAATTGGGGTTGCGTATCCAGCATGGCCTGCGGGCCTTTACGGCAAAAGAGCAGAAGTCCCTGAAAGCTGTGGCCGACGGCTTTCGCCCCAATCCGGCATTCAATGCGCTGGCCGTGCTGACCGAGCTGGGCACAGGGGAGGCGCTGGTGGGCATGCTTGAGGAAAAAGGCACGCCGGCGATGGTGCAGCGCGTCCTGATTGCGCCACCGCAATCGCGCATCGGCCCGCTTACTGAAGCCGAGCGGGCGGCGCTGATCAGCAGTTCGGCGTTGCTGGGCCGCTATGACAAGCCCATTGATCGTGAATCGGCTTACGAGGTGTTAATGGCTCGCAAGGGCGTGGCGCCAGAGCCGCAAGCGCAGGAAAAGGCTGCACCGCACGAGCCGGGTTTGCTTGATCAGGCGGGTGATTTTCTGGGCTCGACAGCGGGCAAGGCCGTGCAGTCCATGGCGCGCCAGGCGGCTAGCCAGATGGGGCGCCAGTTGGTGCGCGGGTTACTGGGCTCGTTACTGGGTGGCAGTAAACGCAAATAAACAGGTGTGAAAAATGCCCAGGTGGGAGCGGGCTTGCTCGCGATGCAGGCGACAAGGTCTGTCAGATAGACAGCAGTGATGCCATCGCGAGCAAGTCGAATCGTCGCCCCCGCCGTTTTTTGCGCCTAGGGCTTGGGTTTAGCGTGACTCGCCAGGCGCTCAAGGGCCGCACGCAAGGCCGGGTCGGTGATGCCCTCGGCCGTGGCCTGAATGGTCTGGGCGGCATCAACTGACAAGTCCAGTGTGTGCCCCGCGACCTTGGCCAGCACCGTGGGCGGCTGCACTTTGAACAAGATTCGGGTCAGGCTGGCAAACTCGTCAAAAGCCTGGAGCTGGCGCAGCAGGCGTTTTTGCTGATAACGCAGGCGAGTGGCCCAATGGCCGTCGGTTACGATCAGCAACAAACTGCCTTCACGCCATGAGGCGACGTGACAGTGTTCGCGAGCCGCCGGCTGCAGCTGGCTTTCAAGCAGGCGTTGCAGGTGCGCCAGACGCTTGGCATGGCCAAAAATGGCTTTTAGGGGCTTGGCCTCGCGCAGCAGGACGGAGGGTGCCCGCGCTGGATGTGGGCGAAATGCCATGTTCAAGCACCAGAGAAAACAGAGCAGCAATCTTAGCAGAAACCGGCAGTTGACTCGTCCGGATCCGGTTTCATTAAGATTTATTTATGAAATCAATGGGTAACTTCTCGTGTTAATGGGTTGAAGTTCAGCAAAAAGCCCTTATTTTAGGAAAGCCCCTTCACAACGCAGTACCAGTATCGTGGAATAACGCCACTTTCCTCACCGCCGTTTCCGGGTAGAATGCTCGCTCGCATGCGGCCATCAGGGCTGCTCGGGCGACTCTCGGGGCCGCCCTCCATCCCTATGTGTGGAAGATCCTGCCGATATGTTTGCGCCTTTGTTAAAGAAACTTTTTGGAAGCAAGAACGAGCGCGAAGTCAAACGCATGCTCAAGACAGTTCAGGTCGTCAATTCCTTGGAAGAGCAAATGGTTGCTCTGACTGATGAGCAATTGCGCGCCAAGACCCAAGAGTTCAAGGCCCGCATAGCCAAAGGTGAGACCCTCGACCAACTGTTGCCGGAAGCCTTTGCGGTTTGCCGCGAAGCGGGCAAGCGTGTCATGGGCATGCGTCACTTCGACGTACAGTTGATCGGTGGCATGACCTTGCACGAAGGCAAGATCGCTGAAATGCGTACCGGTGAAGGCAAGACCCTGGTAGCGACCCTTGGGGTTTACCTCAATGCGCTGTCGGGCAAAGGCGTACACGTTATTACCGTGAACGACTACCTGGCTCGCCGGGATGCCAACTGGATGCGTCCGCTCTACGAGTACCTGGGCCTGACGGTCGGTGTTGTCACACCGTTCCAGCCGCCTCAGGAGAAGCGTGAAGCCTACGCCGCCGACATCACCTACGGTACCAACAACGAGTTTGGCTTTGATTACCTGCGCGACAACATGGCTTTCAGCATGGAAGAAAAATTCCAGCGTGAGCTTAACTTCGCAGTGATCGACGAAGTCGACTCCATCCTGATCGACGAAGCCCGTACGCCGCTGATCATCTCCGGCCAGGCCGAAGACAGCTCCAAGCTCTACACCGAAATCAACAAGTTGATCCCGCGCCTTGAGCTGCATGTCGAGGAAGTCGAAGGCGAAGTGACCAAGCCTGGCCATTTCACCATTGATGAGAAGACTCGCCAGGTTGAGCTGAACGAAGCCGGTCACCAGTTTGTTGAAGAAATGCTCACCCAGATCGGCTTGCTGGCCGAAGGCGAAAGCCTGTACTCGGCGCACAACCTGGGCCTGTTGACCCATGTGTACGCTGCACTGCGCGCTCACAAGCTGTTCAACCGCAACGTTGAATACATCGTTGAAGACGGCCAGGTATTGCTGGTTGACGAACACACTGGCCGTACCATGCCAGGCCGTCGTTTGTCCGAAGGCCTGCACCAGGCGATCGAAGCGAAGGAAGGCCTGAATATTCAGGCAGAAAGCCAGACCCTGGCCACGACCACCTTCCAGAACTACTTCCGTCTGTACAACAAGCTGTCGGGCATGACCGGTACTGCGGACACCGAAGCGTTCGAGTTCCACCAGATCTACGGTCTGTCGGTGATGGTGATCCCGCCGAACAAGCCGCTGGCGCGTAAAGACTACAACGACCTGGTTTTCCTCACCGCGGACGAGAAGTACGCGGCGATCGTGGCGGACATCAAGGACTGCATGGCCAAGGGCCGTCCGGTGCTGGTGGGTACGGCCACCATCGAGACTTCCGAGCACATGTCCAACCTTCTCAAGAAGGAAGGCATCGAGCACAAGGTCCTGAACGCCAAGTTCCACGAAAAAGAAGCTGAAATCATCGCACAGGCCGGTCGTCCGGGCGCGCTGACCATTGCAACCAACATGGCCGGTCGTGGTACCGACATCCTGCTGGGCGGCAACTGGGAAGTTGAGGTTGCCTCCCTGGAAAACCCGACGCCGGAGCAGATCGCACAGATCAAGGCTGATTGGCAGAAGCGTCACCAGCAAGTGCTGGAGTCGGGCGGCCTGCATGTCATCGCTTCCGAGCGTCACGAATCGCGCCGTATCGACAACCAGTTGCGTGGTCGTGCCGGTCGTCAGGGTGACGCGGGTTCCAGCCGCTTCTATCTGTCGCTTGAAGACAGCCTGATGCGCATCTTCGCCTCTGACCGGGTGAAGAACTTCATGAAAGCCCTGGGCATGCAGTCTGGCGAAGCGATCGAGCACCGTATGGTGACCAACGCGATCGAAAAGGCCCAGCGCAAGGTTGAAGGTCGCAACTTCGATATCCGTAAGCAATTGCTGGAGTTCGACGACGTTAACAACGAACAGCGTAAAGTGATTTATCACATGCGTAACACGTTGCTGGCGGCCGACAATATCGGTGAAACCATCGCCGACTTCCGCAAGGACGTTCTGGACAGCACCATCAGCGCTCACATCCCGCCACAGTCGTTGCCGGAGCAGTGGGACGTTGCAGGCCTGGAAGCTGCCATCGAAAGCGGCTTCGGGGTGAAACTGCCGATCCAGCAATGGCTGGACGAAGATGATCACCTGTACGAAGAAACCCTGCGTGAGAAGCTGCTGGCCGAGCTGATTGCCGCTTACAACGAGAAAGAAGAGCAGGCCGGTGCCGAAGCACTGCGCACGTTCGAGAAGCAGATTGTGCTGCGCGTTCTGGATGACCTGTGGAAAGACCACCTGTCGACCATGGACCACCTGCGCCACGGTATCCACTTGCGCGGCTATGCGCAGAAGAACCCGAAGCAGGAGTACAAGCGCGAGTCGTTCAACCTGTTCTCCGAGTTGCTTGATTCGATCAAGCGCGACTCGATCCGTGTACTGTCCCATGTACAGGTTCGCCGCGAAGACCCGGTTGAAGAAGAGGCGCGTCTGCGTCAGGAAGCTGAAGATCTGGCTTCGCGCCTGCAGTTCCAGCATGCAGAAGCGCCAGGCCTCGATCAGCCGGACGCGATGGCCCAGGTACTGGAAGGTGCCGATGTGGCTGACGTGGTGGCTGCCGAGCCTGCGCGCAGCGAGCCGAAGCTGGGTCGCAACGAGCTGTGCTACTGCGGTTCGGGCAAGAAATACAAGCACTGTCACGGGCAAATCAACTAAAGCCCGCTTCAACTGCTGAAACACCTGCGCCGCGACCGGCATTAGCCGTCGCGGCGTTTTACCATTGAATTCCCGTCCTTTTGCGGCGGCGCACAGAACTTTTTAGGAGCGCGTGATGGCTGTTGGTCTTGGTCCTTTGCCTGTTTTGCACCCGGTGGCCGGTTTTGAGCTGGGTATTGCTTCTGCCGGTATCAAGCGTGCGGGACGCAAGGATGTGGTGGTTATGCGCTGTGCCGAAGGCTCCAGCGTAGCGGGTGTGTTCACCCTCAATGCATTTTGCGCAGCGCCGGTGATCCTGGCCAAACAACGTGTGCAAGGCCCGGTACGTTACCTGCTGACCAATACCGGTAATGCCAATGCGGGCACCGGCGAGCCGGGGCTGGTGGCTGCCACCCGTACCTGCGCCAGGCTGGCCGAGTTGGCGGGCGTTGACGCCAGTGCGGTACTGCCGTACTCCACCGGCGTTATCGGTGAACCGCTGCCGGTCGAGAAAATCGAAGGCGCACTGCAGGCCGCGCTGGATGACCTGTCCGAGAACCACTGGGCTGAAGCGGCAACCGGCATCATGACCACCGATACTCTGCCCAAGGGTGCCAGTCGCCAGTTCGAGCACGAGGGTGTGACCATCACCGTGACCGGTATCAGCAAGGGTGCGGGCATGATTCGTCCAAACATGGCCACCATGCTGGGCTACATTGCCACCGACGCCAAAGTTGCCCGCGACGTGTTGCAAAACCTGCTGCTCGACGGTGCGAACAAGTCGTTCAACCGCATCACTATCGATGGCGATACCTCGACCAACGACTGCTGCATGCTGATTGCCACCGGCAAGGCCGCCTTGCCTGAAATCAGCGAAGCCAGCGGCCCGCTGTTTGCTGCGTTGAAACAGGCGGTGCTGGAAGTCTGCATGGAAGTGGCGCAGGCCATCGTGCGTGACGGTGAGGGTGCGACCAAGTTTGTCACCGTTGAAGTGAATGGCGGCGCCAATCACCAGGAATGCCTGGACGTGGGCTACACCGTGGCCCACTCGCCACTGATCAAGACTGCACTGTTTGCCTCGGACCCGAACTGGGGTCGTATCCTCGCCGCCGTAGGCCGTGCTGGGGTGCCGGATCTGGACGTGAGCAAGATCGATGTATTCCTGGGTGAAGTGTGCATCGCCAGCGGCGGCGCCCGTTCGGCGACTTACACCGAAGAGCAGGGCTCGGCAGTGATGGCGCGCGAAGAAATCACCATCCGCATCGAGCTGGGCCGTGGTGCCTGCAGCGAGACCATCTGGACTACGGACCTGTCCCACGAGTACGTGAAAATCAACGCCGAGTACCGTACCTAAGTCGTCTCGACATCACGGGGCCGTCGGCCGATCCTGTGCGGGCGGTACCGTGATGCCTTGAGGGCACTCAGATCTTCCCCCCTATTCCCAAGGTGTCTGTGTATGAGCTTCCACCTGATCATTGGCGACAAGTTGCATTCATCGTGGTCCCTGCGTGGCGCGTTGGCGCTGGATCTGGCGGGTGCTCCGTATACCGAGACCCTGATAAAACTGGGTCAGCCCGACACCCGGGCCTTGATCCTGCAACACTCGGCAACGGGCAAGGTACCGTTGCTCAAGACCGAACACGGCACCATCGCCGATTCCCTGGCGATAGCCGAATACCTGAACGAACGCTTCCCGGCAGCGCAAATGTGGCCGGCAGACACCGCGGCGCGGGCCCAGGCCCGCTCGGCGTGTGCGCAAATGCACAGCGACTTTTTTGGCTTGCGCAGCAATTTGCCCTTTGACTTGAGTCGCGACCAGGCGCTGGTGCCCATGCCCGCCGAGGCCCAGGCCGATATCGACAGGATGACAGCCCTGTGGGCGCAGTGCCGCGCCGTGGCGACCGAGCCCGGGCCGTACCTGTTTGGGCGATTGAGCCTGGCGGATGCTTTTTTCGCACCTGTGGCCGTGCGTCTTCGTACCTACCGTGTTGCGTTGTCAGCCGAAGATGAAGCCTATATCGACGCCATTTACCAATGGCCTGCGTTTAAAGCCTGGCAACAGGCCGGATTAGAGGAAGTACAAGGGTGAAACGAGTACATGTGGCTGCGGCCGTTATCCGGGGCACAGACGGCAAGATTCTGATCGCCCGTCGCGCTGACACTCAGCATCAAGGCGGCCTCTGGGAGTTTCCCGGCGGCAAGGTCGAGGCGGGAGAGTCGGTGGAAGCGGCGCTGGGGCGCGAGTTGCAAGAGGAGCTGGGTATTGTGGTCAAGGCTGCCCGACCTTTGATCAAGGTTCAGCATGACTACCCCGACAAACATGTCCTGCTGGATGTGTGGGAAGTGTCGGATTTTACCGGCGAACCACATGGGGCAGAAGGTCAGCCCTTGGCTTGGGTCAGTCAGCGCGAGTTGGCGGGCTACGAGTTTCCGCAGGCCAACCAGCCCATTGTTGCCGCTGCCCGTTTGCCCGATCAGTACTTGATTACCCCGGATGGCCTGGAAACCCCGGAGCTGTTGCGCGGTATCCAGAAGGCCATTGCTGGTGGCACCCAGCTGATTTCGTTGCGAGCGCCCAATGGCTATGACCCCAAGTACCGTGACCTGGCGGTGGACGCCACCGGGCTGTGTGCTGCCAAGGCGCAATTGATGCTCAAGGGGCCGCTGGAGTGGTTGGGGGACTTCCCGTCGGCAGGCTGGCACCTGACCGCCGCGCAACTGCGCAAGTACGCCGCCAAGGGCCGCCCATTGCCAAAAGACCGCTGGTTGGCGGCTTCCTGCCATAACGCCGAAGAACTGGCGCTGGCCGAGCAGATGGATGTGGATTTCGTGACCTTGTCGCCAGTGCTGGCCACCCAGACTCATCCGGACACACCGCCACTGGGTTGGGAGCAGGCACAGCAACTGATTGCCAACTTCAGCAAACCGGTGTTTTTGCTGGGCGGGCTGGGCCCTGATGATCGTCAGCAGGCCTGGAGCATTGGTGCGCAGGGCGTTGCAGGCATTCGGGCGTTCTGGCCACAGGTGTAAAAAACTGCACAAGGCCCAGTGGGAGCGGGCTTGCTCGCGATGGTATTGCTGCGATGTACCTGTCAAGGCGCGGTGCCTTTATCGCAGGCAAGCCAGCTCCCACAAATCCTGTGCCTGACCGTCAGGCCTTCGGCTTGGCTGCCGCTTGCCACAGGATTTCAGCTATTCCCTGGCGCCTGGCAATCAGGCGCGCGGCGACAAACAGCAAGTCAGATAAGCGATTGATATACGCCAGCCCCACGCCTGCCAGTGGCTCAAGTGCATTGAGTTGCTGGCAGCGGCGTTCGGCACTGCGCGCCAGGCTGCGGCATACATGGGCCTGGGCGATCAGGCTCGAACCGCCGGGTAGAATGAAATTCTCTAGTGGCCCCAGCTCTTCGTTCCAGCGATCGATCGCGGTTTCAAGGCGCTCGATTTCAACATTGTTGAGCGCCTGATATTCGGGCATTGCCAGTTCCCCGCCCAGGTCAAACAAGCGGTGCTGACAAGGCTCAAGCACTTCAATCAGCTCGCCAAGGCCCGGATTCTGCGCGCTGTGTTCAATAAGCCCGGCCAGCAGCAGGCCGACCTGGCTGTTAAGCGTATCGACTTCGCCGATGGCCTCTATGCGCGGGTGATCCTTGGGGACACGACGGCCGTCGCCAAGCCCTGTTTCACCCTTGTCGCCGGTACGGGTGTAGATTTTCGATAAGCGAAAGCCCATGTTTACAGTTCCACCTTGGTAGGTTCGGGGGAGGCCAACTGGTTGCCGGCCAAAGGCAGGCGCAGGGTAAAGCAGGTGCCTTGGCCCTGGGTCGAGTGAACTTCCATTTGGCCCTTGTGGTTGTTGGTAATGATGAAGTACGACACGGACAGGCCAAGCCCCGTGCCTTGGCCAACTTCCTTGGTGGTGAAGAAGGGCTCGAAAATTCGTTTGCGTACAGCCTCGGGCATGCCGACGCCGTTGTCTTCGACTTGTATTTCCGCCCAAGGCGGGTTGAGCCTGGTACGCAGGGTGATGCGCCCTGGCTCGCTCTGGTCGGCACGTTGATGAATGGCCTGGGCGGCGTTCTTCAGCAGGTTGAGCAATACCTGCTCCAGTTCGTTGGGGATACCGGGAACAGGCCCCAGTTGCGGGTCGAACTGGCGGACAATGGCTTGCCCCATAAAGTCAAAGCCGATGGTCAAGTCGAAATCATTGCTGGCGATGTCCAGAGCCTGATCAATCAGGGCCGACAGGTCACAGGGGCTCATCTGCCGATTGCTGCGGCGGCTAAAGCTGAGCATATGGGTGACGATTTTCGCGGCGCGTGCACCGGCCTGTTGAATGCCATCAAGCAGCTGCGGGATTTCCCGGGCCTGCAGGTAGTGATTGACCACCTCCAGGTCGATGCCGGTCTGTTCGGCTTGTTCGATATTCTTGGGCAAGTCGCTCGACAGGCGCCGGCGAATGTTCTGCACGTTATGCAGGATGGCTCCCAACGGATTGTTGATTTCGTGAGCCATGCCGGCAGCCAGGCCACCAACGGACAGCATTTTTTCTGATTGCACCATCATGTCTTCCAGCGACAAGCGCTGGGTGATGTCATCGATGCGGATTACCACGCCGCGACCACCGCCGCCCATAAGCGGGTAAAAGGTCAAGGCATAGTGGCGGGCATCTTCGCCCTGAGTCCAGGTTACCCGTTCAATTTTTGCGACCTGATGGTGCTCAATTGTGTTCTTGAGTTGCGGCAGGAAGGGCTTCAGCGGAGCAAATGCCAGCTCTATGGGCTTGTTCAATGCTTCATCCAGTTGCGTGCCCGAGAGGGCGCTGGCTTCCTGGTTCCATTGGGTCACATAGAGCTGTTCGTCCAGTGCGATCAGCGCCGAAGGCATGGAGTCGATGATGCAGTTGAGATAGTTCTGAAAGCCGGTGAGTTTCTTCTCTATTTTGCTGCGCACCTGTACTTCCAGTTCCAGTTTGCGATTGGTGTTGCGGGTTTCTTCAGCCAGCGACTGCGCTTGATCGTACGCCTGGCGGGCCTCGTCACGTGCGCGCTTGAGCTCTTGATCGCGTACTTCGATGCGCGACAGCATGGTGTTGAACGCTTCGGCCAGGCTGCCGATTTCGTCGTTGTTGCCCGGCGCGGCACGCAATGCGTAATTCTCTTCGCGGGTCACCTGGCGGGACAATTCTTCAAGGCGGTGAATGGGTTGGGTAATCAGGCGCTTGATCTGCCGGGCTACCACAAACCAGAGTAAAACACTGAATAACAGAATGCCCAGGCTGGCAGTCAAGGTGCCGGTATAAAAGGCCGTGGGCAGTTCGCTGCTGGCGATCAACAGCAAATGCCCGGGGGGCTGGTCGCCGTGGTGCAGGCGTGTCACTTGATGGCTGCGCAGCTCGGTCAGGCTCCAGGCCTCAAGCTGGCGATAGTGCTCCGGCAGGGGCAAGTGTTCGCCATGCTGCAACTGCACCAGCAGGTTACCCGCGCTGTCATAAATGGCCGCCGCGCGCAGGGGGGCGTAGCTGCCGATTTCATTAAGCAGGGCTTTGGCGCTTTGCGGCGAGTCCAGGGCATGGACGATCAGTTCCGGCTCGGACGTCAGTTGCCCCAGTGTCTGCAAGGCCTGCGGGGCGGTGCTCTCATGGGAGATCCAGTACGCCACGCTGATAAATGTCAAATTGGCCACCAGCAATACGGCAGCCAGCAGGATGAGCAGGGCGGCCAGCAACTTCTGGCCTACCGGAAGGTTTTCAAGGCGCTGGCGCAAGGGCATGGGTGGGCCGTCTGGACAAGGATATGCAGGCAGGGTAGCGCGGGCTTCAGTGGCAGGGCAATCCGCTCTGTTGCAGGTGCCGGGTCAAGCGCTGGTGCAGCTGCTGCAAATGTGGCACCTCGAACTGTCGGCGCTGGGCTGCTTCGCAGGCATAGCCCAGCAGGTAGCTGATTTCGGTACGACGGCGTTGGGCTACATCCTGATGCATCGATGAGTAGTTGTTGGCAGTGGCCTGGATCACCCGCAGCACTTCCAGGCCCAGATCAACCGCCGCCTGGGGCTGGCCGCAATGCTCAAGCAGGCTGGCGAGTTCGGTGCAGAGGGTCTGTACCTCCGCTGTGTGGGCCTGCAAGCCGCCATTGCGGCAGTCATGCAGGACGGTCAGTGGGTTGATCGCACAGTTAAGAGCCAGCTTTCGCCAGAGCCGGCTCAGAATATTCGGGCTCCATTCGTGGGCAATGCCGCTGCGTTGCAGCTCTTCAAGCCATGCCGGGGCCGGGGCTTGCCCGGTATCACCCAGCCAGGTATGGCCGCGGCCGGCAAATACCACGCGCCAGTCGCCATCGCGAAAGGCGCCTTCGGTGCTGGAAGCGAACAGGCAGCGTGCCTGGGGCACCAGGGCGGCAACCGCTTGCTGGCTGCCGAGGCCGTTCTGCAACAGGATCAGCTCGGCATTTACCGTGAGCCGCCCGGCGATTTGCGCGACGGCCTGCTCTGCGTCATAGGCCTTGCAGGCGACCAGCAGGCGCTGGATCGGCTCGTCAGTTTCAGGGATTTGCGCACTGATGGCCCATTGTTGCGAATCTTCGTCTTCAATCAGGGTCAACCCTTGCGCCGCTTCATAGGCTTGCAGGCGCTCGGCGTTGCGCAGGATGAGTTTGACGGGCAGGCCTGCCCGGGTCAGGCGCGTGGCCCACAGCATGCCCATGCTGCCAGCACCCAGGATGTGCCAGGTGACAGGCGTAGTGGCGTGGGGCAGGGGCAGGGCAGAATCTGGCATGTGAGCTCGCAAGTGAATGAAGTCGAAGAACCGCTATAATGCCCGCGCATTTTAACTGTCAGGCCAGGCGTGCTCCATCTGTGTTGAGCGCGCCCTTTATTATTGGAGAAAATTACATGCCGTCGTTCGACGTGGTATCCGAACTGGACAAACACGAAGTCACCAACGCCGTCGAGAACGCCGTCAAGGAGCTGGACCGTCGTTATGACCTCAAGGGCAAAGGCACTTTTGAGTTCAAGGAAAAGGATCTGACGGTCAACCTGACCGCCGAAGCCGACTTCCAGCTTGAAGCAATGATCGAGATCCTCAAGCTGGCCCTGGTCAAGCGCAAGATCGACGTTCAGTGCCTTGAGGTCAAGGATGCTTATGCATCGGGCAAATTGATGAAGCAAGAAGCCGTGCTCAAGGAAGGCATTGATAAAGAGCTGGCGAAGAAAATCGTCGCCCATGTCAAGGATGCCAAGCTCAAGGTCCAGGCCGCCATCCAGGGCGAGCAAGTGCGCATCACCGGCAAGAAGCGTGATGACCTGCAAGAGGCCATTGCTGCACTGCGTGCCAAGACGTTCGACATGCCGCTGCAGTTCAATAACTTCCGCGACTGATCACAGGCCTGGGAACCTATGGGGCTCATTGACGTCCGATTTTCCTGGGCGCTGCGCAAACGATTTAGCGGCCAGGGCTGCTTTATCGTTTTGCTGAATTACTGACGCTGCCGGGTATTGGCGCGAGGAGACGTAAATGGATTTGAACACTGAAGTGGATCAATTGATCAAGGCCTCACAAGCCTGGATCCCGATGATCATGGAATACGGCAGCCGTGTGCTGCTGGCATTGGTGACACTGGCGGTGGGCTGGTGGTTGATCAATCGCCTGACCACCAAGATCGGGCAGTTGCTGGCCATGCGCAAGGCTGATCTTGCCCTGCAAGGTTTTATCAGCAGCCTGGCCAATATCATCCTCAAGGTGCTGCTGATTGTCAGCGTGGCCTCGATGATCGGCATCCAGACCACCTCGTTCGTTGCGGCCATCGGTGCGGCAGGCCTGGCCATTGGCCTGGCACTGCAGGGCAGCCTGGCGAACTTTGCCGGCGGGGTGCTGATTCTGTTGTTCCGCCCGTTCAAGATCGGTGACTGGATCGAAGCGCAAGGCGTAAGCGGGACGGTCGACAGTATTCAAATCTTCCATACCGTGCTGCGTACCGGTGACAACAAGACCGTCATCGTGCCAAACGGCAATCTGTCCAACGGCATTATCACCAACTACAACCGTCAGCCGACGCGCAAGGTGGTGTTTGATGTGGGTGTGGACTACGAGGCGGACCTGCAAAAGGTGCGTGAAGTGCTGTTGTCGCTGGCCGATGACCCTCGGGTGCTGAAGCAGCCGGCTCCGGTCGTTGTGGTGACAGCCCTGGGCGACAGTGCCATCACCATGTCGCTGCGCGTGTGGGTCAACACACCGGATTACTGGGACGTGCTGTTTATGTTTAACGAGCACTCGCGTGATCGCTTGAAAGCGCAAGGTGTAGATATTCCTTTCCCACAGCGTGTTGTTCGCGTGGTTCAGGAAGTGGCTGCACAATAATGCCGATAACGACACCTGACACTTGAGTCAGGTAAGGGCAAACAATTAAAGGGGCGAATGCCCCTTTAATTGTTTTTGCCCCTTGGGTTTGCAGTTGTGAATGCAAGCCCGATCAAACCGGAACAACTGATAACTAATTGCATTTGATCTTGTTAGTTAGCTTGCTATATAACTTGCTTTTATTTCGGGCAATAAAAAGCCACGCCCTGAGACAGGTGCGTGGCTTTCACTAAACAGAGTGTTGTAAACAGTGCCCGAAGGCCGTGATTACAAGATGTTCAGTGGGTATTCAGCAATCAGGCGTACGTCGTTAACGTCATTGCCGTTGTTGCTGGTAGTGCGGTAAACCGCGCTACGCAGACGCAGAGACAGGTCCTTGGCCGGGCCTTCTTGCAGTACGTATTTGGTCTCGAAGTCGAACTCGTGCTCTTTGCCTTCGCCGTCAGTGGTGGAGATGTTGTCACCCTTGACGTAGCGAGCCATGAAGCTCAGGCCTGGCACGCCATAGCTGGCCATGTTCAGGTCGTAGCGACCCTGCCAGGAGCGTTCGTCACGCTGGTTAAAGTCGGAGTATTGCACGGAGTTGGCGAGGAAAATGGTACCGCCGCCGTCTACGCCGTAGTAGTAAGCGCTGTCACCGGTGGAGCGCTGGTGAGCGATGGTGAACTTGTGGGCGCCCAGGCTATAGGCAGCTGCCAGGCTCCAGATTTTGTTGTCAACGTCGCCGGCTCGTTCCTGCCCCTGGCTCGAGGTTCTGTAGCCGTTGAAGTCGAAGTTCAGGGCTTGAGTCTCTGCGATTGGCAGGGTGTAGTTCAGGTTGATGTACTGCTTCTTGAAGTAGTCATCAACATCGGAAGCCGCCAGGCCACCGACGAAGTTGTCAGTGAACTGGTAGGTTGCGCCGGCAATGTTGGCAGCAGTCAGGCCTGGTTCGCCCTTGCCGTTGATGCTGTCGCGCGCCATGCCAGTCTGGGAGCTCAGGGCGGTGAAGCGACCTGCGGTCAGCTCCAGGCCTTTGATTTCCTTGCTGGTGATCAGGGTACCGGTCGCAACTTCTGGCAGCAGGCGGCTGTCGTCAGTGGAGAACACCGGGCTGGCGACGAACTGGTTGCCGTACTTCAGTTCAGTGTCGGAGAGGCGGAACTTGACCGCGCCGCCGATTTTGCCTTGGGTATCTTCCGGAGAACCGTCGCTCTTGCTGGCGAACAGGCCGTTGCCTTGGCGACCAGCGCCGCCGTCCAGGCGTGCAGTACCCATGGCGAAAGCATCAACACCGACACCAATGGTGCCTTGGGTGAAGCCGGACTGGTAGTTGAGCAATTCGCTCAGACCCCAATCTTCGCGGTAGCCGCTTTTGCCGCCGTTGGTTGGGTTGCTGGCGCCGTTACGGAAGTCACGGTTCATGTACAGCATGCGGGTTTTGGAAGTCAGCGTGCTGTCTTCAACGAAACCTTTTGCGTCGTCCTGGGACGAGGCCATTGCGAACTGAGTAGTGCCGGCTGATACAGCCAGGGCGATCATGCTCCACTTCATCACGCGCATCGTGATTTGCTCCTTTGGTTTTTAGGAAGAGTACTGCCGTCCCACCTGAATTATTATCTGGGCGGCTCTTTCTTTTTGTGTCGGCGCAAACTTATATCACGCCGACAATGTTGGCGATACTTGCTCTCATAACCTTTCAGCTTCTTTACAGCTATGTCGCAAATTGCCCTCCACATGTCGCAAGCGCGCAGCTTAGAGCCATTTCTCAGCATCTATTCAGTGCTGTTTTCAGTGTTTGGCATATGGTTGGTTTCGTATGGCCTACAATGAAAACTCCAAATTCCTACGGTTCAGCTATTGTTATTTATCGTCAGGCCGTTGTGCTCCTGCGCGGGTCTGACGACTGTGAGAAGGGTCTATGCAACAAGCATGCTCAAATGCTTGGGTAGATGAAAAATAAATCATCTTCTGCGTTTTTGAGCTATGAGGCCTGATCTTGCTTGGGTCGAACGGCGATAAGGCTGGGCTTGGGGTGTTGTGTTTTGTTGCAAGAGGCCGTTCTTGTGGTACGAGTGCGCTTAAAGCGTTACCGGTTAACACCTGCTGGGGTGGTAGGTGACGTTTTGGCGCACTAAAAGCATTCGTTTTGTGCAGTTTTGGTGCACAAGTGTCCGAATGCTGTTGATTGACCGTGCCGAGCGGCCTTTCGCGCGTGCATGTCGGGCTGGCGAGGTGAAGCCGGGCACAATCAAGGGTATCCTTGGTTTCTGTCATCTGGCCTGCGGTGAATGTCACCGGATGCCGGGTTGTGCTGAAATGAACGGTCAAACAGGAGAGCTCCCAGTGTTCGCTTTGGATACACGTCTGCAAGAGGATACCTGGCTGATAGGGGACTTCCCCTTGTGCCGCTTGCTGCTTTCCAACGATTCGAATTACCCCTGGTTTATCCTGGTGCCGCGGCGCGAGGGTATAACCGAACTGTTTCAATTGGATGACGCCGACCAGCAACGTATGTGGGCTGAGACCACCGCTTTGGCGCGGGTACTGAAAGCGTTGTTCGGCGCGGATAAAATGAACGTGGCCACCCTGGGTAATGTGGTCAGTCAGTTGCACATGCATGTGATTGTCCGTTACCAGGCTGACGTGGCATGGCCAGGGCCGGTATGGGGCAAGCACCCGGCCAGGCCCTATACGCCGGCGCAGGTGCGTGCTGTGCGCGACAGGCTGGCGTCGGTGCTTGACGCCAGTTTCATTTTTTCGGAGGGTTGATCGTGACGCTTGAAGCGCGAGTGATGGACCTTGAGAGCCGCCTGGCTTTTCAGGATGACACCATTCAGGCATTGAATGATGTGCTGGTTGCCCAGCAGAACGCAGTGGACCGCCTGCAGATGCAGATGGCGGCCTTGCTCAAGCGCCAGGAAGAAATGGGCGGCCAGTTCGAGTCTTTTGAAGAAGAGGCTCCGCCACCGCATTATTGATGGTTTTGCAGGCATAAAAAAACCGCGATTCAGCCAGGCTGATCGCGGTTTTTTTTCAGGCTTGAATCAGCGGCGCGGCAGTGCGGCGATCACGTCTTCGGCCTGCAGGCCCTTGTCGCGGTTCATGACCGAGAACTCGACACGTTGCCCTTCCACCAAAACACGGTGGCCTTCGCCACGGATGGCGCGAAAGTGGACAAAAATATCATCGCCGGAATCTCGCGAGATAAAGCCGAAACCCTTTGAAGTGTTGAACCATTTGACCGTCCCTGTATCGCGGTTGGTCATGTCATAGCTGTGCGAGGATGACGAAGGTGAAGACTTGTAGAAGCTGACAGCAAGATGCAGCAGCACGGCAATCACAGCAGGCGTAAGGCCGAGCAGTACAGCGGGCTGATCACCGATCGGCAGCAGAAGGCCGAACAGGGTCAGTGTTTGCAGGACCACGGAAAGCACCAGCAGGGCGCTGACCAGGTTCTGCAGTTGGTGACGCGGACCTTTATTCCAGAACGGAATAACCGGGGCCAGTGTCAGGTTCAGCAGGCCAAAAAAAGCCAGGTAAAGGGCATCAGGATGTTGGAGGTAAGGTAAGGCTTCGGGTTGCAGGCTGGGAATAAAGGACAGCAGCAAAGCCGCTGCACCCGTTATCAGGTGGACGATTTTCAACATTTCAATGACTCACATTAAGATAGATCGCAAGGAAGAGCTGACTGCGCACGGTTCGCTTCAGAAAAAATGGAGGCGCTGGACACGCGAGTTCATCAGCCTATGCGCCCTCGCCAGAGGCGAAAATTGGGCAACACGCTGCCAATTTAACAGCAAAGCTCGGGCCTACTCAAATTAAGCGTAAAGGGCTATCTGTGAGTGCGACTGCTTGCTGAGGTTTGGGCAATTTCTGCATTTTACGAAAGCCTTGTTTTAGACGTGTGTAGTCCTCCCGTCTTGAAGTTGTAGGAACGCTGCTCTCTGATAGCGTGAGTCGTGCGGGGCCAGAAGTGCGCGCAGGGGCAACCACTTGTCGTAAAGCCTTTGTCCCTTGTGTCGGGCGCCATCACGGGTGTGCCTGTGGTTGTTTTTCGTGCCCGGGTTTTACCTGGCTGCATAGGGGGGGCGGGTCGTCCGGCATTGGCATCGTTCGGTAAATGCATACGTTTGCCGTCGACAAGATCAATGGAGGCAACATTCAGGTCTTGATAGAAGGGCAAGTGCAGGGCGGTCGTCGTGCGCGCGTTTGCGCCTGCCCATATTCATCGCTCGTACCGAGAGCGCTCCTACAGATTTGCGGGTTTGATCCGCTGGATAAGAATTTTTACATGTCGTTTGATGAGGCAAATTCTTTGAAAAAGATTGATCAAAACCAATGATGCGCAATGGAGTGCTTTACGATGGGACGATTGATTCAGCAAGGAAATACCGGCTGCCGATTACTGCAAAGAGTCAGGGTCGATCCAGTGATACTGGACTTTGGCATGACGCTGGCCCGGCCCTTGTCGCGTTCAGTGCGATTGAATGGCTTTGCCACCTGTTTGCGTCTTGAGGAAGTGTACTGGGAGGTTTTGGCCGATATCTCGCATATCAACAACTGTTCAATCAACACGCTGCTGTCTTATATCGATCTGGAGGTTCACTTGCGGCATGGCGGGGTGAAAAACTTCAGCGGGTTTATTCGGGTCGTTTGTGTGATGCATTTATTGAAGAGGGCGCGCGGTCCCCAGGGGATGGCGCAGCAGGTATTCGTGGGTTGAACAAGGTGGCGGGTAGAAGCCGTCTGGTCGATGGCTTGTAATCGTCCAATATTTATGATGCATTTAGGGGCTTCTGGCTGTTCATGCGGCTGCAATGGCTCGATTTACCAGATATAATCTCGCTCTTTGCTGTGTGGCCCTGCTCAAGGGTTGCCGCTCACGGATTGTCGAGACACGCCAATGCCCATGTACGATTACCAGTGTGCTTCCTGTGGTCATCAGCTGGAAGCCATTCAAAAGATCAGCGCTGCACCGCTGGTTGATTGTCCCGCCTGTCAGGCCCCCGAGCTGAAGAAGATGCTGTCCATGCCGGGCTTCCGCCTTAGCGGTACAGGCTGGTATGAAACAGACTTCAAGACAGGTTCGAAAAAGAATCTGGCAGGCGGCGATAAATCCGACTGAGGTCGAGCGAAAGCAGTCAGAACACAAGCGGGCTCTTGCAAGGTTACCAGCACCGACGGTGCGCAAGACTTCCACCGAATTTCGAATTACGAGAAGTGAAACCACTACCATGATGCGCAGCCATTATTGCGGCCAACTGAACGAAAGCCTGGACGGCCAGGAAATTACCCTTTGCGGATGGGTTCACCGTCGCCGTGACCACGGTGGGGTGATTTTCCTCGATATCCGTGATCGTGATGGTCTGGCCCAGGTGGTTTTCGACCCGGATCGCGCTGAAACCTTCGCTGCCGCCGACCGTGTGCGCAGTGAGTATGTCGTCAAGATCACTGGCAAGGTGCGTCTGCGCCCGGCCGGTGCCGGCAACACCAACATGGCTTCGGGCATGATCGAAGTGCTGGGTTACGAGCTCGAAGTGCTGAACGAAGCGGAAACCCCGCCGTTCCCGCTCAACGAGTTCTCCGACGTTGGCGAAGAGACCCGCCTGCGCTATCGCTTTATCGACCTGCGCCGTCCGGAAATGCTCGAGAAGCTGCGCCTGCGTTCGCGCATGACCACCAGCATCCGTCGTTACCTCGACGAGAACGGTTTCCTGGACGTTGAAACACCGATCCTGACCCGTGCCACGCCTGAAGGCGCACGTGACTACCTGGTGCCTAGCCGTACCCACGCCGGTTCGTTCTTTGCACTGCCGCAATCGCCACAGCTGTTCAAGCAGTTGCTGATGGTTGCCGGTTTTGACCGTTACTACCAGATCGCCAAGTGCTTCCGCGACGAAGACCTGCGTGCCGACCGTCAGCCTGAGTTCACCCAGATCGACATCGAAACCAGCTTCCTCGATGAAAAAGACATCATGGGCCTGACCGAAGGCATGATCCGCAACCTGTTCAAGGAAGTGCTGGATCTGGAATTCGGTGAATTCCCGCACATGACCTTCGAAGAAGCCATGCGCCGTTACGGTTCCGACAAGCCTGACCTGCGTAACCCGCTGGAACTGGTAGACGTTGCCGATCAACTGAAAGACGTCGACTTCAAGGTGTTCAGCGGCCCGGCCAACGACCCTAAATGCCGTATCGCGGCCCTGCGTGTTCCGGGTGCTGCAAGCATGCCGCGCAAGCAGATCGACGACTACACCAAGTTTGTCGGCATCTACGGTGCCAAAGGCCTGGCGTACATCAAGGTCAACGAGCGCGCCAAAGGCGTGGAAGGTCTGCAGTCGCCGATCGTTAAAAACATCCCTGAGGCCAACCTGAACGTGATCCTCGATCGCGTTGGCGCAGTCGATGGCGACATCGTGTTCTTCGGTGCCGACAAGGCCAAGATCGTCAGCGAGGCCCTGGGCGCGCTGCGGATCAAGGTGGGCAACGACCTGAACCTGCTGACCTGCGAGTGGGCGCCGATGTGGGTTGTCGACTTCCCGATGTTCGAAGAGAACGACGACGGCAGCTTCAGCGCCTTGCACCACCCGTTCACCGCGCCGAAGTGCTCGCCTGAAGAGCTGGAAGCCAACCCGGCAACCGCGATTTCGCGTGCCTACGACATGGTTCTCAACGGTACCGAATTGGGTGGCGGTTCAATCCGTATCCATCGCAAGGAAATGCAGCAAGCGGTATTCCGCCTGCTGGGTATCGAAGAAGCCGAGCAGGAAGAGAAGTTCGGCTTCCTGCTGGACGCCCTGAAATACGGCGCGCCGCCCCACGGTGGCCTGGCCTTCGGCCTGGATCGTCTGGTGATGCTGATGACTGGCGCCCAGTCGATTCGTGAAGTGATTGCCTTCCCGAAAACCCAGAGCGCTGCCTGTGTGATGACACAAGCGCCTGGCGTTGTAGATGCCAAAGCATTGCGCGAGCTGCACATTCGTTTGCGCGAACAAGCCAAGGCAGAGTAAGTCTGACCTGCAAAGGCGCATCCTCGGGTGCGCCTTTGTTTTTTGGGTCGAGAATTTTTATTGTCAGGCCCAGGCCTGGCAAGGTTTTTAAAGGGATTCGGAGTGCGTTATGGCAGGTCATTCTAAGTGGGCGAACATCAAGCACCGCAAAGAGCGTCAGGATGCCAAAAAAGGCAAGATTTTCACCAAGTGGATCCGTGAGCTGACCGTTGCTGCCCGTCAGGGTGGTGGCGACCCGAGTTCCAACCCGCGCCTGCGTCTGGCGCTGGACAAGGCCCTTGGTGCAAATATGAGCCGCGACATCATTGATCGTGCGGTCGCCCGCGGCGCTGGCGCCGCAGACACCGACGACATGGTTGAGTTGAGCTACGAAGGCTATGGCCCGGGCGGTGTTGCCGTGATGGTCGAGTGCATGACCGACAACCGCAACCGCACTGCGGCAGCTGTGCGTCATGCGTTCAGCAAGTGCGGCGGCAACCTTGGCACTGATGGCTCCGTCGCTTATCTGTTTGAACGCAAGGGGCAGATCTCCTACGCCGCCGGCGTCGATGAAGATGCGCTGATGGAAGCGGCGATGGAGGCCGATGCTGACGACGTGGTGACCAACGAAGACGGTTCGATCGATGTGTTCACATCGTTCTCCAGTTTCTATGCCGTGCGTAACGCATTGGAAGCTGCAGGGTTCAAACCGACTGACGCTGAAATCGTCATGTTGCCGACCACCAGTGCCGAGCTGGATCTGGAGGGCGCTGAAAAGGTGCTCAAGCTGATCGATATGCTTGAAGACCTGGATGACGTACAAAACGTATATTCCAACGCTGAAATCCCTGACGCCGTCCTGGAACAGCTTGCCTGAGACCAGGTCGCGTCAATCAAGAGGCCGGAGGTGCTCCGTCGCAACAATCGCGGCGCTGGGCACCTCCGGCTTCTGCCTTTAAGCTGTCCGGGTATTTGCCGGTGGGCGTCACTTCATAAGCTGCAGGCGTTATGACTCTTATTCTTGGTATCGATCCGGGTTCGCGAATCACGGGTTATGGCGTAGTGCGAGACACTGGGCGTGGCTGTGTATATGTGGCTTCGGGGTGTATTCGTACAGGTAGCGGCGAACTGCATGAGCGGTTGCAGATCGTCTATCGTGGTGTGCGCGAGGTTATTCAGACGTACGGTCCTGTCACTATGGGCATCGAAAAGGTGTTTATGGCGCGCAATGCCGATTCGGCGCTAAAGCTGGGGCAGGCCCGGGGGGCGGCTATTGTTGCTGGCGCCGAAGAAAACCTGGAAATCGCCGAGTATTCAGCAACCCAGGTCAAGCAAGCCGTAGCAGGCACCGGGGGGGCCAATAAAGAACAGGTGATGATGATGGTCATGCACCTGCTCAAGTTGACCAGCAAGCCGCAAATCGATGCCTCGGATGCGCTGGCGATTGCTTTGTGCCATGCCCATACGCGTTCAAGCCTGCTGCCCCATGGTTTGGGGGCGGCGCGCAGCCGTGGCGGACGTTTGCGCCTGTGAGGCGCGGTTTTTAACCTAATTAAGCTTGCCGGCAGGGCTTCATCTGTAATGATGCTGCTCTGTCGCTCTACTTGTCAGCCATTGATCTGGCCAGAGAAAAGGATCTGAAACGTGATTGGACGCTTGCGCGGCACTCTGGCTGAAAAACAGCCGCCGCACCTGATTCTCGATGTAAACGGCCTGGGCTATGAGCTGGAAGTGCCGATGACCACCCTCTACCGGTTACCGTCTATCGGCGAGCCGCTGACCCTGCATACCCATCTGGTGGTTCGCGAAGATGCCCAGTTGCTCTATGGTTTCATAGGCAAGCGCGAGCGCGACTTTTTCCGCGAGCTGATCCGCCTCAACGGCGTCGGCCCCAAGCTGGCCCTGGCATTGATGTCCAGCCTTGAGGTCGATGAGCTGGTGCGTTGCGTGCAGGCCCAGGACACCTCGGCCTTGACCAAAGTGCCGGGGGTCGGCAAGAAAACCGCCGAGCGCCTGCTGGTCGAGTTGAAGGATCGCTTCAAGGCGTGGGAACAAGTACCGAGCATGTTCGCTCTGGTGCCTAATCAGCCGGATGCTCCGGCGCCGGTGGCCAGTGCTGAAAGTGATGCCGTCAGCGCCTTGATCTCCCTGGGCTATAAACCTCAGGAAGCGAGCAAGGCAGTTTCTGCGATCAAGGATAAAACGTTGAGCAGTGAAGACATGATTCGCCGCGCCCTCAAGGGGATGATTTAAGTGATTGAAGCTGACCGACTGATTACGGCCTCAAGCGGGCGGGACCGGGAAGAAGTTCAGGACCGGGCGATTCGTCCTCTGAGCCTGGCCGACTATATTGGTCAGCCAACCGTGCGCGAACAGATGGAGCTGTTTATCCAGGCTGCGCGCGGGCGCTCGGAATCGTTGGACCACACGCTGATTTTCGGTCCGCCGGGGTTGGGCAAGACCACGCTGGCCAACATCATCGCCCAGGAAATGGGTGTGTCGATCAAAAGCACTTCCGGCCCGGTCCTGGAGCGCCCGGGTGATTTGGCGGCGTTGCTGACCAATCTTGAACCTCACGATGTGCTGTTTATCGATGAAATCCATCGCCTGTCGCCCATTGTTGAAGAGGTGCTGTACCCGGCAATGGAGGACTTCCAGCTCGACATCATGATCGGTGAAGGGCCGGCTGCGCGCTCGATCAAGCTCGACCTGCCGCCTTTTACCCTGGTGGGGGCGACCACGCGGGCCGGGATGCTGACCAACCCGTTGCGTGATCGTTTCGGGATTGTTCAGCGACTGGAGTTCTATAGTACTGACGACCTGGCGACGATTGTCAGTCGCTCGGCAGGTATCTTTGGTTTGCCGCTCGACCCTGAGGGGGCGTACGAAATTGCCCGGCGTGCGCGCGGTACACCGCGTATTGCCAATCGATTGTTGCGTCGTGTGCGCGATTTCGCCGAAGTGCGCGCCAAGGGGCATATCACCAAGCCAGTGGCTGACCTGGCGTTGAACCTGCTTGATGTTGATGAACATGGTTTTGATCATCAGGACCGGCGTTTGCTGCTGACCATGATCGAGAAGTTCGATGGTGGGCCGGTCGGTGTCGACAGCCTTGCCGCAGCCATCAGCGAAGAACGTCATACCATTGAAGATGTGCTGGAGCCGTATCTGATTCAGCAGGGTTACATCATGCGCACGCCGCGTGGTCGCGTGGTGACTCGGCATGCGTATTTGCACTTCGGTTTAAACATTCCGTCACGTTTGGGCGATATGCCTGTGGTAGACGAATTTTTGAATGCTCTGGATGATTAATAAGCCGTTAGCGGTCGATTTTTTTAAGGTTTTTGCTGTCTCAAGGACTGGCGCTGAAAATCTTCGGTCATAAAGGCCAAGAAGCGTAAAAAACAGTGGTTTGGCGGATTGGCAACCTGAGGAGTAAGCACTAGAGTATGCGCGCGCAAAACAGGCTTGAGCCGTTCGCACATCGCTGTCGCGTTTATTACGAGGACACCGATGCGGGTGGCGTCGTGTATTACGTAAATTATCTAAAGTTTATGGAGCGGGCTCGGACCGAAAGGCTGCGGGAATTGGGGTTTTCCCAGTCCGCGCTGGCAGGCGAGAACCTGTTATTTGTCGTGCATTCCAGCGAGGCGCGCTACCACGCACCGGCGCGACTGGACGACGAACTGTTGGTAAGTGCGCAAGTGATGGAACTCAACCGTGCCAGCCTGCGTTTCAAGCAGCAGGTCTGGCGGGCTGCAGATGCAACGCTGCTCTGTGAAGGGCAGTTTTTGGTGGCCTGTGTGCGCGCCGATAGTTTTAAACCCCGAGCCATTCCCGAAGCTTTACGTACGGCCTTTGCCGACGTGAGCGGCGCGGGTAAACATTTAGAGCAGGAGATAAAGCGTGGAAGCTAACGTCGTCGACCATTCCTCCATGTGGAGCTTGGTCAGCAATGCCAGCATTGTTGTGCAGTTGGTAATGTTGACCCTGCTGGCCGCATCGGTTACCTCGTGGGTCATGATTTTTCAGCGCAGCACCATGCTGCGCGCCGGTCGACGTGCCCTGGAAAGCTTTGAAGAGCGTTTCTGGTCGGGTATCGACCTGTCGAAGCTGTATCGTCAGGCGGGCAGCAATCCTGATCCGGACTCTGGCGTTGAACAAATCTTCCGTGCCGGTTTCAAAGAGTTCTCGCGTCTGCGTCAGCAGCCGGGCGTTGACCCTGAAGCCGTTATGGAAGGTGTTGCGCGTGCCATGCGCGTAGCCATTTCGCGTGAAGAAGAGAAGCTTGAGCAAAGCTTGCCGTTCCTGGCCACCGTAGGTTCCGTGAGCCCGTATATCGGTCTGTTCGGTACCGTATGGGGCATCATGAACTCCTTCCGTGGCCTGGCAACTGCCCAGCAGGCAACCCTGGCGACCGTAGCGCCCGGCATTGCCGAAGCACTGATCGCAACGGCCATCGGCCTGTTCGCGGCCATCCCGGCAGTGATTGCCTACAACCGTTTTGCTGCGCGTAGCGAAACGCTGATCAGCCGCTATTACACCTTCGCCGATGAATTCCAGGCGATCCTGCACCGCAAAGTGCACACCAGCGAAGAATAAGCAGGTAATTCCCAATGGCTTTAATCGCTCGAGCGCGCAAAAAGCGCAAGCCGGTCGCCGAGATGAACGTAGTGCCTTACATCGACGTGATGCTGGTGCTGCTGGTCATCTTCATGGTGACCGCACCGATGCTCAACCAGGGTGTGAAGGTTGATTTGCCCAAGGTCTCCAGCGAGGCCTTGCCGCAAGACAACAACACCCAGGTCCTGACCATTTCGATCAAGGCTGACAAGACCTACTTCTGGAACCTTGGCAGTGAAGTCGACACCGACAAGCAGATGGACAAGGCAATGACCTTGCCCCAGATGACTGACGCCGTGACCAAGATCATCCGCGCAGGCAATGAAGGCGGCAAGCACACTCAAGTCTTTATTCGCGGCGACAAGACCGTGGATTACGGCGCGGTCATGGGTGCTATGGGTGGTCTGCAGAAGGCCGGGGTCGGTAACGTTGGCTTGATAACCGAGGCTCCCTGATGCGCGAACAGCGGGAGCCGTCCGCCTCTGAAAACTATTTTTGGCCTACAGTCTGGGCGGTAGGGCTGCACGTTCTGATTTTTGGCATGCTGTTTGTCAGCTTTGCCATGACTCCGGAACTGCCGCCTTCCAAGCCGATTGTTCAGGCCACCTTGTACCAGCTCAAGTCCAAGAGTCAGGCGACCACCCAGACCAATCAAAAGATTGCGGGTGAGGCGAAGAAATCCGCCGCGCGTCAGACCGAAGTCGAGCAGATGGAACAAAAGAAGGTTGAGCAGGAAGCCGTAAAAGCCGCGGAACAAAAGAAAGAAGAGGCTGCCGAAAAAGCTGCAGAAGCCAAAAAGGCTGATGAAGCCAAGGCGAGCGAGGCCAAAAAGGCAGACGAGGCGAAGAAGGCTGATGAAGCCAAGAAAGCCGACGATGCCAAAAAAGCTACCGAAGCCAAAAAAGCCGAAGAGAAAAAACTGGCTGACATAGCCAAGAAAAAATCCGAGGAAGAGGCCAAGAAGGCCGCTGAAGAAGAGGCCAAGAAAAAGGCCGCGGAAGACGCCAAGAAAAAAGCGGCTGAAGATGCGAAGAAAAAAGCAGCTGAAGACGCCAAGAAAAAGGCCGTAGCAGACGAGGCGAAAAAGAAGTCCGCCGAAGACGCCAAGAAAAAGGCCGCTGCCGATGCCGCCAAGAAAAAGGCCGTAGAAGCAGCACGTAAATCGACCGAAGAGAAAAAGGCGCAAGCCCTGGCTGATTTGCTTTCCGATACGCCGCAACGCCAGCAAGCACTGGCAGATGAGCAAGGTGATGAGGTCGCCGGCAGTTTCGATGACTTGATTCGTGCTCGTGCAGCAGAAGGGTGGGCTCGTCCGCCGTCGGCGCGCAAAAACATGACAGTGGTGCTGCAAATCGGCATGTTGCCAGATGGTACGGTAACCTCTGTAACGGTTGCCAAATCCAGCGGTGACGGGCCTTTCGACAGCTCGGCTGTGGCAGCGGTCAAGAACATTGGCCGTTTAACGGAAATGCAGGGTATGAAGCCCAGCGATTTTAATCCTTATCGATCGTTCAAGATGACATTCACACCTGAGGATCTAGCCTTGTGATTAAACTTTTTCGAGGACTGCTGGTCGTCGTCTGCTGCCTGGCAGGGATGGCTGTAGCAGATGAAAAGAACATCCTGGTCACCAGTGGCAGCGATCGGGCAACGCCAATTGCCGTAGTCCCTTTTGGTTGGCAGGGCGGTACTGTGCTGCCGGACGACATGGCTGAAATCATCGGCAATGACCTGCGTAACTCGGGTTACTACGCGCCGATTCCAAAGCAGAACATGATTGGCTTGCCGACCCAGGCCAGCGAAGTCATTTTCCGCGACTGGAAAGCCCTGGGTGCCCAGTACGTCATGGTCGGTAATATCGTGCCAGCAGGCGGTCGCCTGCAGGTGCAATATGCCTTGTTCAACGTAGCCACCGAGCAACCGGTTCTGACCGGCAGTGTGTCGGGCACGGCTGAACAGCTGCGGGACATGGCGCATTACATCTCCGATCAGTCGTTTGAAAAGCTGACCGGTATCAAAGGTGCATTCTCAACCCGTCTGCTGTATGTGACGGCTGAGCGCGCCAGCGCCACCAACACCCGTTACACCCTGCAGCGCTCGGACTACGACGGTGCTCGCGCCGTGACCCTGCTGCAATCCCGTGAGCCGATCCTGTCGCCGCGTTTTGCACCCGATGGCAAGCGTATCGCTTATGTATCGTTCGAACAGAAACGTCCGCGTATCTTTGTGCAGAACATCGATACTGGTCGTCGCGAGCAGATCACCAACTTTGAAGGCCTGAACGGTGCACCTGCGTGGTCGCCGGATGGTTCCAAGCTGGCGTTCGTATTGTCCAAGGACGGTAATGCCGAGATCTATGTCATGGATCTGGCTTCGCGTGGCTTGACTCGTGTTACCAACAACCCGGCAATTGATACAGAACCTTTCTGGGGTAAAGATGGTTCCACCATCTATTTCACCTCCGACCGTGGCGGCAAACCGCAGATTTACAAGACCAATGTGGGCAGTGGCAACGCAGAACGCGTGACCTTTATCGGCAACTACAACGCCAGCCCCAAGCTTTCGGCTGACGAAAAGACCCTGGTAATGATCCACCGTCAGGACGGCTTCACCAATTTCCGTGTTGCGGCGCAAGATTTGCAGCGTGGAAGCGTGAAAATCCTCACAGATACCAACCTTGATGAGTCTGCTACTGTTGCGCCCAACGGCACCATGGTAATCTACGCCACCCGCCAGCAGGGCCGGGGAGTCTTGATGCTCGTGTCCATTAACGGACGCGTAAGGCTCCCTCTTCCTACCGCTCAAGGCGAAGTCAGAGAACCTTCCTGGTCCCCTTACCTGAACTGACGTGGTGATAGCTGTACGTTGCACATAACACTTGGGGTTCATTAGGAGTTTTACGATGGAAATGCTGAAGTTTGGTAAATTTGCTGCGCTGGCACTGGCCATGGCTGTAGCTGTAGGTTGCTCGTCCAAAGGCGGCGACAATGCCGGTGAAGGCGCTGCTGTTGATCCAAACGCTGGTTACGGCGCAAACACTGGCGCTGTTGATGGTTCCCTGAGCGAAGAAGCTGCTCTGCGCGCTATCACTGTTTTCTACTTCGAATACGATTCTTCGGACCTGAAACCAGAAGCAATGCGCGCTCTGGACGTTCACGCCAAAGACCTGAAAGCTAACGGCGCTCGCGTTGTTCTGGAAGGTAACACTGACGCCCGTGGTACTCGTGAGTACAACATGGCACTGGGCGAGCGTCGTGCGAAAGCCGTTCAACGCTACCTGGTACTGCAAGGCGTTTCTCCAGCACAGCTGGAGCTGGTGTCCTACGGTAAAGAGCGTCCAATCGCTACTGGCAACGACGAACAGTCGTGGGCTCAAAACCGTCGCGTCGAACTGCGTAAGTAATTCGTCATGCGAACGTGCCGCCGTGCTGTAACTATTCTGACTCTCAGCCTCATGCCGCTAGCGGCATGGGCTGCGGTTCCTGTGGTCGATGACAACTCTGGCTATAACAATAGCGGGGGGAGTTATCCGTCACCGGGTTATGGTGCGAGCGGCGCCTATGCCGGGGGAGGGGTTTCGGCCCCTGTCTCGGCACAGGGCGAGCTGTTCAACCAGCTGCAACAAATGCAGGAGCAGATTGCCCGCCAACAGGGTGTAATCGAAGTTCTGCAAAATGATATTTCGCGCATGAAACAAGAAAGCCTGGAGCGATACCAGGAACTTGATCGGCGTATTGGTGCTGGCGTTGCTCCTGCCGCCGCTCCTGATAATTCTTCTGCTGGTGGTGCGAATGCCGCCGGCAATACAGCAGCGCCTGCGTCTCAGGCTGCTGCCAGTTCCGAGCCTGGTGATCCGGCGAAAGAGAAGCTCTATTACGATGCTGCTTTCGACCTGATCAAAGCCAAGGACTTCGACAAGGCCAGCCAGGCGTTCACCGCCTTTCTGCGCAAATACCCAAATAGCCAGTATGCGGGCAATGCCCAGTACTGGTTGGGTGAAGTGAACCTTGCCAAGGGTGATTTGCAAGCGGCAGGCCAGGCCTTTGCCAAGGTCAGCCAGTTGTACCCCAAGCATGCCAAAGTGCCGGACTCGCTCTACAAGCTGGCTGATGTAGAGCGCCGCCTGGGTCATACCGACAAGGTAAAAGGCATTCTGCAGCAGGTTGTTGCCCAGTATCCGGGCACTTCGGCTGCACAGTTGGCGCAACGCGATCTGCAGCGCATGTAATACATACGATGCTTTCATCGAGAAACCCGCGCCTGTCGCGGGTTTTTTCGTTAGAATCCACGCCCTTTTATGAAATACGCTCTTCTTGATCCTGCGCAAGCAGATTTTTTGGAGTGCCTGACGGAGGCGGACAGCCTGTTTAGCTGTTACGCCCGTGGCGAATATGCAAGACACATTGAGAATTACCGAAGTTTTTTACTCTTTGCAGGGTGAAACGCGAACGGCTGGCTTGCCCACCGTTTTTGTACGCTTGACCGGCTGCCCTCTGCGCTGCGGTTATTGTGACAGTGCCTACGCCTTCAGTGGCGGGACCGTACGCCCTCTGGACGACATCCTTGAACAGGTTGCCAGCTTTCGCCCGCGTTATGTGTGCGTAACCGGTGGCGAGCCGTTGGCCCAGCCCAATGCCATTCCTTTGCTCAAGCAGCTCTGCGATGCAGGCTACGAAGTCTCGATCGAGACCAGTGGGGCGCTGGATATCTCTGCAGTCGACCCGCGCGTCAGCCGCGTGCTCGATTTGAAAACGCCAGGTTCCAAGGAATCCCATCGTAACCTCTACGAAAACATTGCCTTGTTGACACCCAATGATCAGGTCAAGTTTGTGATCTGCTCGCGGGAAGACTATGACTGGGCAGTGTCCAAGCTGATTGAATACGGGCTGGAGCGACGGGCAGGCGAAGTTTTATTTTCGCCGAGCCACCATGATTTGCCTGCCCGTGACCTGGCGGACTGGATCGTGGCGGATAACCTGCCAGTACGTTTGCAAATGCAGTTGCACAAATATCTGTGGAATGACGAGCCGGGGCGCTGAGATGACCGAACAAACTGTTGTGACTGAAAAACGAGCCGTGATCCTGTTGTCCGGCGGCCTCGATTCAGCAACTGTCGTGGCTATGGCCCGTGCTGAAGGCTATAGCTGCTACACCATGAGCTTTGACTACGGCCAGCGCCACCGTGCCGAGCTGGACGCCGCTGCGCGGGTGGCTCGCGATCTGGGCGCTGTTGAGCACAAAGTAATTGGCCTGAACCTGGACGGTATTGGCGGCTCGGCACTGACCGACAGTTCGATTGACGTTCCAGAAGCCCCAAGTGAAGGTATCCCGGTCACTTATGTGCCGGCGCGCAACACTGTGTTCCTGTCCCTGGCATTGGGATGGGCAGAAGTGCTGCAGGCGCGAGACATTTTTATCGGTGTCAACGCAGTGGATTACTCTGGTTATCCGGACTGCCGCCCGGAGTTTGTCGAGGCGTTTGAAGTCATGGCCAACCTGGCGACCAAGGCCGGGGTAGAGGGGCAGGGCTTCCGAATCCAGGCCCCGCTGCAAAACATGAGCAAGGCACAAATCGTACAGGCAGGTGTAAAGCTGGGCGTGGACTACTCGCTGACGGTTTCCTGCTACCAGGCTGACACTCAAGGGCGTGCTTGCGGAAAATGCGACAGCTGCCGCTTGCGTGCAGAAGGCTTCGCCGCCGCCGGAATTAGCGACCCAACCCGTTATTTTTGAATTATTTCGGGTTTATTTCTGATCGGGTGTTGAATTCTCGTTAGAAATCAGTATTATACGTCCCACAACGAAGCGGGTCGTTAGCTCAGTTGGTAGAGCAGTTGGCTTTTAACCAATTGGTCGTAGGTTCGAATCCCACACGACCCACCATATTGCTACACCAAAACAGCCGGTTTAATCCTCAGGGATGACCGGCTTTTTTGTGTCCGGGATTTGGTGGGTGTGAGAGCTGACAGTCGTAATTACATAAAAAACCTTCGCAGACGCAGCCGTCTCCTGCCAAACATTAGTGTTGGCTTTTTTTGATGTCAATGTGGTGTAGCTGTTTTTCAGCTGTCTTCATCAAAAATACGAAGTGTCTGACAGATGTTATTTTGTGCGCTGTAGGAAGTTAGTGCGAGTGTAGGAGGAGGCTTCTTGTTCATGACGCTGCTTAAGTAGCGTCGTGCCACTGGCATGTTGTGAGCGGGTGTCAATTTGCCAAACTGGCTAACCTTAACCCCAGTCGTAGCATTTCATCCCCTCTCGAATGCTCATTAATGCAAACAGTGTCGAAGCGTCTGATTGCTCATCCGCCGGTGGCGGTGGTGGCAAACTCAAGTCCTTCCACCAGGTCCCGGGTCCATCCCAGGCCAGTTCGTGAATAAGTCCCGTGCCCACCGGGAGAATGGCCTGATCCAGCGAGTAGCGTTCCGACGGCAGACTCGCTACCTGTGTCAGAAGCTTCGAGTGCGGCGATGACACAGGTTTTGGCGGTGGCGGTGGCGGTGGCGTCTCTATGCTGATGCCCTCGATCGGCGCGAGGGAGGCGGGCGCAGGAGTGAATTCTATTAAGACTGGCGTTGAAGGTTGCTCAGGTGGTTCCGGGCACACGGGAGGCGGCATCTGTTCATCCACATACCGTTCAAATGTGATCGCCCCCTGAGCCAGGCTGCGCTGATGCAGCGCGGCGCGTATCACATCGTAATCGGCCTCGATATAGCCCATCGTTGTAGCGATGTTGGAATGGTTCAGCAGGCTTTTGGTCAGGTGGATATTGCGTTCGGGTTGACGCATTAAATCCGTAGCCAAAGTGTGCCTGAAACGATGTGGTGTCATGCGCGTTTTGAATTTCTCCATCAGCTTGCGATACATCCCCTCTACCTGATCAGTGTTCATGGTTTTGGAGCGGTAGTGGATGGAAAAACGATTCACGTTGAACAACTGATCATCAGGCAGAAAGCCAATGTTATCGGCTGCATTCATTAGTCTTTGCAGATGTGGTTCCAAGCCTGGGGCGATCGGTATGGCGTATTCGCGATGGGTTTTTTCAGTCTCGGCGCGCACATAAATCCTGCCATTTTCCCAGTTGATATCGCGATAGCGCAGGTTAAGTAGTCCGTTGAGGCGTATGCCTGAGTAATAAAACATCTCGTATACGGCCAGCCAAAACCAGGCTGGGGTTATCTGGCTGCGTTGGTGGGTACTTTCTTCTTCGATCACCAGCGACTTGAGCCATTCACGGCCAGTTCTTATCGCCTCACGGTCGATGGTTTTGCTGGAGCGTCTTGGCGGGATGACCGCTGTTTTCTTGAACGGATTGATTGTGGTGCAAGTCAGAGTGCCCTGTTCAATGGCATAGCCCCAGACGGTGCGCATGTGGTTTGAGTAAGTATTCCAACTTTGCTTCGATAGACCGTTTGCCAATACCTTTTTGCGCCATGCCAGCACGGCACGGTGGGTAATGGCCTCAACCGAGACCGTCTGCCCAAAATGCCGGAGCAACGCCCGCGTGGAACCGAAATAGATCGTTGCAGAAGCGTCTCTGAGGTCGTGCGTCGCAATATAGTCGTGGGTCAGCTCCATTGGCGTATTCATGCGCAATCCTCAGCAGTCTCGGTAACAAGATTCAGGCTTGGATTGTCGAAGGGCATTTCGCTAAGGGCTGTCAGGCCATCATTGAGCAGGTAGCCGCGAAGTTGTTTGGTGCTGCGTGGGCCGATCACCTGGCAGGTCCATATGTTGAGGCTTTTGCCCGTTTTTCGATGCAATTTCAGTTTCTCGAAACCGCGTTGCACCATCTGCCAGGCATTCAGATTTTGAGCCTTTGCTTGTGCTTCCAAGGTGGGGAACTCCTGCACATAGCGCTTGAAGATGCCCGGCGTAACCAGCATCACGGTGCCTGATACGGTATGTACCAGTGCCTTGGCGTCATTGATGATGATTCGCCGTGAAGCGAGGCCGTCCTTTAGCCAATCCATGAACTCTTGGCCTAGCCCGGTCTTTGCAATGTGCTGGGTACTGGCGTCTGTACAGGCTTCAGTGCCAGGCGGTAGTTTGCTTTCACTGTCGGTTAACAAAGCCAGCAGTGCGGCCGTTTCATCGGGTGTAGGGGGGTGGCTTGGCACTGGCACCACAGTAATAGCCGGAGCTGAGACTGGATCTGCACTCGTCTGATCTTCAGAGACCTGTTCTAGGGTGCTTGCGGTCTGGACTTGCACCGTGCCGCTAAAAACCGAAGGGCGCTCGTTCGGGTCGCTCCAGATCAGTGCCGGCGCCACCTTCAGCAAGGTAAAGGTGTTGCGCCATCCGCATGCATTGTCGATCGTCGCTTTCCAGATCGCCTTGTCCTGATCATTGGTCTGGACGACGCCCTGGTCCTGGAGCATGTTGAAGAACGGCGCATTTGAACTAGGGACGCCCTCAATTCCCTGGGTCAGCAGATAAGCTCGCAACTGGTCAGCAATAGGCTTGCTCACTAGCCACAGCGCGTCCTGTGTCAGCCAACCATCAGATGGGCCGTCGGGTTGATTCAGTTTGTAGGTCTCGCGCACCAAGTAACGTAAGCCGTCGGCCAATTGTCGTTGTAGCGATTGCTTGGGTGCTGCCAGTGCGCGTGCCGGATTACCTCCCAATTCCTGGGCGACCGATGCCTGGTCAGCCTTGACCACAATTTCGCCAAGAATCTCGGCGTGCTCATAGTGCCCGGACAGCACAAAGATCAGTTGCGACCACAATTCCGGAAAGCCGCTGAGCCAGTCCAGAATGTCCGGGGTAAGGATCTGCGTGTAGATCAATGCTGCGGCTGCACCATGCAGCTGATAGCTGCGCCCCTTCATATAGCGAAACCGATAGGGCGATCTGATAGGGCCGTGCCAGGGGTGCCAGGTCTTTCCGTCTTCAAGTTCGACATGTAGATCAACGGCAATTTTGCCGAGATCGTGAATCAGGGCGCCATAAGCTGCGGCAGCCGTCCAGGCTTCTGCCTGTGCCGATTGAGATTCCGGTGGCGCGCCAATGGGCAGCAGGTAGGTCTGCCGGATTTTCAGGGCGTAGGCAACGATCTCCAGCCCGTGATCAAGCATTCCGCCAGGGTGGGCATGGTGGTGGTTCTGCGAGGCAGGAAGCTGCTGAACCAGCTCAGCGTAGCGATTCAGCGGACCCTGGTAGAGATCAGCAAATTGCCGGTGAGATAGCGAGGCACGCTGCCAGATATTTCCCAGCAGCTTTTGCCGTCTTGGTAATGCGAGCAGTGCCTGGGCGCAGGCAGGTTGCGTAAAGCCACTTGGCGCAGATGCCATAAGGGTAAGGACTTTGTTGCGGCGGAATAAAGAAAGCATGGCTAGCTCCAGTAGTAATCATGGGGCGGCCTTTTCCTCTATGTGGCGCCTGATGCTCAATGGAAAAGCATCATTAGCAGCGCATCATTTTTTAGGGGCAATCTGCCATGAAGTCCCAATGGCAACAGATACTGAAGAGTCTGGAATTTTATAAAAATAGGAGCTTTCTCGACTCGCCGTCGGTGGGTTCCGGCTAGGGTGTGTGTAATTTGGTTGAAGTCAGTACTGAATTTGGTCACGAGTAATTTATACGGCTCATTTGAGCGAAGCAGGGTGCCCTTTGCCGTATCAAGCCCTTTCGGGTAGGGCTTTTACCCTTGGGATCCCTTCCATTCGCTTGAAGAGACCCTTTCCCTTTGGGCTGGCCATTTCAGGATTCGGTTATTTGCAGGCCCAGTTAAGAGATATAACGCTCAAGGTTTGCGTCTTGAACTTCGGTAAAACGACTGCGCTCAAGGCCCTTTAGTACAGTCGTAATAGCCAGGCGCAGGGCGGTCACTTGTGCGCTTTCTTCAGACTCACGCCGCGTTCTTTGCGGCGTAAGCACGGTGTTGCGATTGATCTGTAACCGTTTGGCCAAGTGACCTGCCTATGTTCTATCTCTCCGTTTAAAAGATCATTAAGCCAAGGCTGATTGCGCCTCCAGGATTCTAATCTCCTTGGCCATGGCGCACAGAGTGGGCTGAATTCGCTCTCGTGCGACCGCTAGAGTGATGAGTTCCTTTTCAACCTCAAAACTGAAGGTCTCGACCAATAGTTTTTCCAGGTCAGGTACCGGTTTTAGCGATTTTCGAGCGAGTTGAATCCTGAAACTTCCTGAGTCTGAATAGACCAAGGAGAAAACTTCGAACCCCTGAAATGTGAGGCCCAAATACAGGCTCGGCTCATACTCGGTGCCACTGACTGTCTCATACTCAACTAGTCGCAGCGGCAAGAGCTTTTTCTGCATCTGCTTCGTTCCAAGTTGGGCGTACAAGTGATAGCTAAACAGTTCAGCGTGCATCCCGCTCATGCGGCTTTTCTTGAGCATGTAAATATCGTGCTCATCCCAACGCAACGCATGATCACCGCAATAGTCGAACACTGCGGGCGTATCCACCATGATCTGGCGCCAAGGCTCAAGGCCGTCGGCATTGGCAATCATCTCGTCCAGTTGGCTTTCAACGGAGGCATCAAAATCGATCAGATCCAGCAGATTTTGCAGAAGTGAGCGCGCTTTCAGCACATTTTCTCCGGTACCTCCGCGTATTAGCCGTTTCCAGCTAGCCTGCTCTGACGCCGAGTTGACCAGGAACGAATAGTTGGATCCGCTGAGCAAAAAGTAGTCGCCCAAAGATAGCAATGCTCGTTCCCAGCGGAAGTCCGGGAGGCTGATAAGGCCGCGCGTGTTGAACATTTTTCCCGTCTTGTTCAAGTATTCGCAAAAGCGACGCTGTAGATGAAGATGCTCGCTAGGGACCCAATGCTCAAGCTCGGACTCACGTCGCTTTGCCAGAGCTCCACTGAACTCCAGCAGAAACTCGATCTGGCCCTTAAAGTATCCATGCTTCTCTGCGCGATCGATCAGTTCGCGCCAACCACTATGGGCAAGTAGTAGTTCGGCCTTGAGCTTTTCTTCACTGACCTGCTGCACGTAAAAGCCCGCAGTGGGTTTTTCGCTGTTGGCGAAGTGGCTGAGAATGTCGTTAGCATGCGGTAACAGGCCCGACACGGCCTGCAAGCTACGTTGCATGTCGGCGGGGCGTTCGTAACTGGAGTTGATCGACAGGTTGTAGATCAACCGCATCCATTCCAGTAGCGCCTGTGGGTCGACCTGCGCGCCTTGCTTGTCCGCAGCACGCAGGAACGAGACGTAGGCAAACAGCTGCACCAGGTCGGTGTAAGCAATGGTCGCAGGATCGCTGACCAATCGCTGGAACACGGCCGCTTCGTTGAAGAATGGATTATCCGACAGAATCGGGGTGAATCGATTGTTCTGAGCGCCCCAAGTTTCCATCAGGAGCATAAGGGTGGCGGAGAAGTCGCGCTCAAGCCATTTGCCCTTGTGGTACAGGGCATAGTTTGATTTCAGCAGCTTGCTTCTGAAAGTGCTGATGTCCTCCAGGTAGCCCGGATCTTCCGGATCGCGGCAAATAAAGGCTACGCCATGGAAGAAGTTCATGATTGCATCGTCGTAGAGGTTAGTTTCCTTGTCGCGGTATACCCAGAAGAAGTCGGCCCAGCGGTTATCCATACGGCGAGCAAAGAAGTCAGCGACGGTGAAGGTTTGTCCACTAATCTCCCGAGTCTCGTCGGCAAACTGATCCTTCAGCTCGTGCTCGAAGCGGGCCTTGAAAGTTTCGAAGGCTGTCAGCGGTTTGCCCCGGGCATTCATCTTGATGTACAGATCGTCTGACAGTCCGAAATGGTCGAGGTCAAGTAACTGGAAGGTGATCACCGGTTGCTGTTCGTCCATCAGGCGTGCGTAGGCGCCCGTGACGTTGGCGAAGTGCTCATGAATGGCTTGCAACATGATTAAGCACGACTGAATGGTTGGGTCCAAACGCCAGTAGCGGAAATACCATGCCTGGTTGGTGATCAGGTTGGCCAATGACGCGTCATCGGCTGCTTCGCGCGCCGGCCAGAAGTTGACTAGTGCATCGAAGAACTCTGTGCTGCTTGGGCGCACGAAGTAGGAAAACCGTGATTTATTGCCTTCGCAAAATACCTGACGGAACTCAGCCTCACTGTTGTCGCGCCAAGCCAAGTACCAGTGCAGCAAGAACAGGGTGGTTAGTCGCTGTTGGCCGTCGAGTGGCTGAAAGCGGGTAGAACCGTTGGTTTCGACGCTACCGTAAATGAAGTCCAGGTTCAGGGGCAGGGCACTGTCATTCTGCGCCAATGCAAATGCCTGCTGCAGACTGCCGAGAAACTCTTCGCGAACATCTTCAGCGGCAGGGCGACCTTGGGCGTAGTCACGCTGGATCATCGGGATCTGGATGCGTTGGTGGCGGTTCATCAACTGCTTCAGGGTGATCTGGGTGCCAGACTCGCTCATTGGGAAATCTCTCGTGTTGCGCTGAAGAAGCCCACCAGGGCGCGGGTGATTTCGGCCAGGTAGGCCTCGCGATCGTTCTTGCTCCAGAACATCACGTTGTCGACCTGTGGGCTGTAGCATTTGAGGAACACATTGCGAGTGCACAGTGGTACGAAGATCCCCGACTGGTCGAGGGCGAGCACGGCTTTGCGCTTGACTGCGAACACGGCATTCTTGTAACTGCGATTAGTAGCTTTATCCAGCAGTGTCAGGTTGGAGATGCCATTGTCTGTCGGGGCTTCATCATTCTCCTGGAAGAAGGCCAGCAGCTTTTTGTACAGCGCCTCAAAAGCTTCATTTGAATCGGCTTTCTTTGATTGTTTGATAAAGGCATTGATGCCTTTCAAGAGCTGATTGATCTGCGTTGCCTGTTCTTCGCTATTTTGGGCTTCCAGGTAACCTGCGCAGAGGTTTAACCAGCTCAACTGGTCATGTAAGCGCATGGGGCGGCTTGAGGCGATTGAGCGTACATGTTCGATGTCCCACTCACCGTTCTTGAAACTGTCGAATTGGAAGCGCAGATTTGAGCGCGGGCTGTCCAGCAGGGTGGCCAGATTGAATAGCAGCAGGAGCGAGCGAATTTTCGATGTATGGCGACCGTATTCCAGCTCTTCCAGACCGTCACTGATACATTGGTGCAGCGCTTCGGGTGTGAAAGTATCGAGGTCTTCGTGGCTGAAGGTGCGGGCAAATACCTCTTTTCGCAGCTTGCGTTCAAAAGCGCTCTTCGTGGTCTCCAGGGAAAGTTTGCATATAGTGGCCACATCCATGTCCTGGTGGATCAGAAACCCGACAATATGGTAGAGCTTGCGCTCTTCAAACCACTCTTCCAGCATCATGAATGTCTGCTTGATACGCAGCCATTCCTTGGCGGTCGCGCCGCAATCCTTTAGCTTCTTGCTGTATGCATGGAAGATGCTGTGCTCGTCCTGGTCGGCATCGTTGTCCATGCCGTCAGTTTTGGCGACCAGTTCGAACAGCAGGCCAATACGGTTCTGCGCTCGGCCCTGCTGATTGCTCAGGAAGTACCAGAAGTCGTCCGCCTGCAGGGCTTTCTCCAACTGGTCCCATTCGTAGGCGATTCTTAACTGTTGGGCGTCAATTTCTTTTTCGGTTGTATCATTGCGCTTGAGAAATAGAGCGCGGATCAGTTCGTCATCGGTCAGGGCAATTTTGCCCACATTCAGGCGGGTGAAAGCATCCACAGCATTGTCCTGGGCTGCCAGCTCGAACCAAATGACCCGGGTTTTGTTCAGCAGTGCCAACTTGATCTCATCCACTTCGTGAAAGTGTTTGCGGAACCACTCCTCAATCGTATTGATGGCATCAAACAGGTAGAAGTAATCGACATTGCTGTCGGCGCCGGCTTTGCTTGGCGCGTCAAGAAATGACAGTAGTTGCGGGCGGGTTTCGTAGTCCAGGTTGAAAACTGGAAAGCGAAATTTTTCAGTCTGTCGCTCATTGAAGTGCCGAAGTATCAACAACACAGTGGTCAGTCGCTGTTGGCCGTCGACTACCTCAAACCGGCCCTGCTCGGTGGCCTTGATCACTAGCGGTTGCAGGCAGTAGAACTCTTCCGGCTGCGGATTGGGGCGCTTGCTGAATTCACGGATGTCCTCTAGCAATTGAGTCACCTGCAGAGGCTTCCAGCGGTAGCCGCGCTGGTAGGCAGGGATCCAGAACTGCGTCGGATTGCCATGCTCATCGATGAGCAGTTCGTGAATCGGTTTGAGGCATAAATCGGAATGGTTCATTCGAATCCTTTCGGGGCGGCACTGTGCAGTGCGGCAGAGCGATAAAGGCTATTTGCCATTATTATGCCCTTGCGTGGACGGCAAAGCAGCAGGCGGTATCGTGCTTCAGTTCAATATTTTCGATCACAGCGCCCGGTTCAAAAGCTTTTTTGATTGCCGTATTTTTTGAGTCGCTTGAAGGGCTGCCAGGCAGAGGCTAGTCAAGTCCGTATTTGTGCATGATTTCGTTGAGCTCTTGCTCGCTTGGAGTGGCACAGACCTAAAAGTACCAAGGTAGGATATTTCCTATGTATCTGTGGGATTGGTCTTTTGTCGTCTTAGCGTCTGCATCCCTGGTTTACGGATAGGGGATTCAGTGCCAGTTTTATAGCATTGTGGATGCTGCCCTCCAGAACCTGACCTGTAGCTTGGCAGTTTGTCCTTGGGCCTGAAGAGGGAGTTGATATGAAGTCAGTCAACGCAAATGAGGTAGGGCGTGACGCTTTAAAACACCTGAAAAGGCTTTATGCCTGGGTGCCGCCAAGGCGGAATACTCCGATCGCCAGAAAACTAAAGTTTTGTGGGTTTCTTTCGATCATCGGTTTGTTTTTCTATTTTTTCGGTGTCTGGCTTATAAATTTGATTGTTGCAGCTGTTCTGATTGTAAGTGGTCTGGTACTGGTGGTTTTGGGTGTTATTACTCAGGCCAATAGTTCTCCAGCGTTTTCTGGTAGCTCCAAACTATTTGGAGATGAAGAAACGGACAGCCCATATGGTTTTGACGCATATGGAAACCCATTAGAGGCTGGCCAAAGCTCACAGAAATCTTACGACTGAAGGCAAGTCCCAAGAAAAGTTATAGATGTCATTTAGGCGACCCTTTAGCCGCAATTTTGGCACCCGATACTATGTGGTCGGCCCCTTTGCTTCCCGCCTCCTGCGCTTTTTTCGTTCCGCCTGCCAATCCACTAAGAACATCGCCAGCTTTGACACCGGCCCATCCCAGCGCCGTAACCCAGAATAACGGCATGATGATAAACATAGCCCCCATGACATAGTTCAGAACCACATCTTGCGCTGTATTAAGGGTGCCTAGCAGCGGGTCCAGGTTTTTGTATGGGGAACCTGATCCATACAGCGTATTAAGAATGGTGCTGTCCAGCCAGCGCGCCAACTGGAACCAGAAATCTACGAACATCAAGGCGAAAAACACCACTGTAACGGTCATGGCTGTTTGTAGCTGAAATGCTCCAACGATGAGAATCAGTGGTATACAGATCACCAAGGCCATTTTTAAAAAGGCCATGACCATTGGCAGTGCTTGGCGGACGATATCCATAGCCGGGAAGTAGGCAGCGGAACCAACCCCAACGCCGATGTAACCTGCGGAGCGTGTGAGCGCTCTTGATGTTGGAGCCCAAACAAAGGCATCGTTTTGGAGATAAGCAGCGCCTATATCCCCTCCGTAATCTGTGTAAACATTTCCGCCCACTTGTTGCCGTGGGGACACTACTTCGCGAATGACCGCCTCTTTGACCTCATCTGTCGATAACCACTTCGCCCAGCCCAAAAATTGAGTCATCAAATCCGGGTCCACTTGGGCTTGTACTCGATCTTTGAGTCCGATGTCCCCGTCCGACCACCATTGCTTGCAAGTGGGGTAGCCTCCGCCTCCAGTAACCTGAGGTAGTCCTGCATCACGCGTTGAGTCATATGGCCATGGGGTTCGCGGGGATCTTGAGTAATCCGTATCGTAGTAACCGGCCGTACTCAGGAAATACTTTGAGCCAATCCAGCCCAAATCACGCAAGGTTTCAGTTTGGCTTGCCACTGATCCAAGATTTGGCTGACGCATAAACAATCGCGCCCGCGACGAGCCGTAACAGTCGCGAGTAAAGTCTGCGACCTCTTGAGCCAGCAATGGGTTGTTGATGCGGGCGTTGTTGACGTCCATGCGCATCTGTCGAAGGTCAGTACCGCAGGGGATGGCCGCCACGGCGCCGCTGGTCGTCGCCTTGGAGAAAGCGTGCATAAACCCCCACCACACTGGCATCTGTGCGCTCTTTCCAGCCAGAGTGCTAAATGACGCTGCCCATCCAGTGTTTTGGGGTTCGGGCAATTGGTATTGGCATTGGCTGGCACGGGACTGATCAAAGGCCAAGGTATCGAAGCCGACATGTATCACCGGTACACCGCACAGCATAACCACGATATAGCCGACATAAACGTTGGTTTCGATACGCGCGAGAGACAAGACACCCTTGTTGCCTTCATCCGCACCTTCACCTCGGACCTTCAGCCACTCGCGCAACACAATCACGGCAAAAGGCACTGCAAACAGGCCAGTGTCTTCAATCATTCCCCAGAGGCCGTTATTGATCAGCCAGCCGACGAGGGTCAGGTAATACTCCAGGTAGTCGTTGGTGTAGAGCGTCATTTGTTTTCTCCTCGTTACCTGGTGGCCTTGACCAACTCGATCATCAGCAGCAAGAGAATCATCAGGGTTTCGATCCGCCGTACTTGTTTGTGCTCGGGCGATGAGCTGTTGAGTCTGTGGCGGGCCTTGAGCTTTAACCAGGCAACAACCAGTACGCTGTAAAGAACCAGGCGCCAGATCAGCAGATAGCCGTAGTTCTCAACTCGCCAGGCTTGCCAGCGCAGAAAGTCCTCGGGGTCGCGAAAGAGCAGGGGGCCCAGCACAATCACCAAAGCGCTTAGGGCGCACAGAACCAGAAACCCAATGCCTGCGATCCGAAAGATCAGGCTTAGAAGGGCGGTTTTGGATAAGGGTTGATCTGCCATCGCCATATCCTCAGCGCTGGCCTTGAGTCGGTGTTTGCAATTGATTCAGCCGATCTGTTTCAGGGTCGCCCTGGAACACCCCGCGTGAATTTTCGGTTCTGGCCTTGCCCCGGGCAATAATCGTCATTGGCGAGTTATTAGCGAGTTGCTGGCGCAGATCGAGCTCAATCCTGAGGTTGTCAATTTCCTCCTGCAGAGATGACTTCTGTTGGCTTACGGCCTGCAGAGCCAGATCGTTGGCTGCGACATTGGGCTCGCGGCTGCCGGCGAGCAGAGTGCGTTGCAGCAGCAGGGCTTTTTCCAGTACATCCGAGAGGGCCACTTCCGAGGCCAGCCGGCGAGCCAGCACGTCTTGATCGCGCTCATCGCGCAGCGCCACAATCACTCCGCGTGTAATGGGCAAAGAATTGCTGCTGGCCGCGCTGAGGTTTTCTGCCGACATGGCCTTGCTGCCAGTGATCAGGTCCTGAAGGGCTTTGAGCTTGGTGTCGTAGGTTTCCTGAATCAGCGGCGTAAGGCCCACACCCGCTGAGGTGACTGTTTTCGGGCAGTGGGTGCAAGTCTGCTGCTGTTGCTCGCCCAGCACGCGATTGGCGAAGCTGGTGGCGGCTTGCGGTGACGACCACACATTGCACACAAAGCCATTGCGGCAATTGCCCGAGCTAATGGGCGAGCTGTCTTCGGAGGAGCGACTGTTAAGCAGGTTGTAACCTGCCTTGGTCACATCGGCGACGATATTTATAGGCTTTTGACCAGAGCCACCTGCACGGTCGCCACCAATCCAGGTCACGCCGTCATCTCCACTTTTCTTCTCGACCTGTTCTACGGCCGAAACGGCATCGGTATTAGTGGCCAGCGTTTTACTCATGCTTTGGCCTTCAGCCAGCGTGCCCCAGCCGGTTTGATTACCTGCGATATCCGCCATTTTGTTGGCCAAGGCCTTACAGGATGATTTGGAGCGATCAAAGTCGAGCCGGGCTTGCAGGATGCCATTGGTGATCAGGTTATAAAGTGCCGGATTGGCACGTTGTAAAATCAATGCGGGTAACGAAGCGACTGCGCCCGTGGCGTTTTGCACCACCGTGCTCATGATGTTTTGAAACCCGGAGGTCACGCCGTTTAACTGGTTCTCAAGCGTATTGTTCAGGCTCATATTTCCGCAGATCAGATTGCTGTTCCAACCGCCGCCCACTGCGATGCTGTCCATATTCCCGGCGCTGCCCATCGTCACCGCGCTGCCGCCGCCGATGCTGTAAAGCACATCGTCACCGATGACACTGCCGGAGGAAGAGGCGCCAATGGGGTCGGCTGCAAAAACCGCCGAACTTGCGAGTGCCCACGCCAACCCAAGCCCTCTGATAACCAGCTTTAATCTGCTCATTGTTGGAAGTCCGTACTGCCGAGAAAAGTTTGACCGCGCCGCTGGCAGCACGAATAAGGCCGCCACAGTGCCCAGGCATAGCCACCGTCTTCTGCCTGGATCTGAACGTCACTATTGGGATAAACAGCGCAGGACTGGCTCGTGCGTGGTGTCAGCTCTTGCCATTTACCGGTCTTGGCGTCGCCCTCGACCAGCTCACCAGCTGGCCAATACCCATCCTTGGCCTTGGCCAGCATGGGTAAGTAAACGTGGAGCTGGCCGGAGCGCGTGGTGATATCACCCGCCCGCTGGGCAATCACAGCCCCCGTTTTGTAGTCATCCGACTGATGCAGAAAGCCACTGCGTGGGTAAAGGTTGCCCCATAGATCCACGGTGACCATGCTGCCGACCTCTCTCCGTCCGGGGATCAATGCTTCGGGGTAGACAGCTTCGGGGATGCCATATCGCCAGGCAATCGGGTCAAGCGTGCTGACGAAGTAGGGCACCAGAGGCAGTGTCGCGCCCTGACAGGCATACCCCGAAGCACTGGCAAATTGACTGAACGTCGCGCCACCTGGGTGGCCAATCACATCTGCTTCCTTGAACTTCAAGGCGGCGTTTTCGCCGACGTGATTAGTGGTCGCGTCATTGCCAGCCTGAGACAGAGGAGTAGGTGTGCCGAGCACCGACAACTCGGTCCACGGATTCGCCCCTGTATTGGAATACGCCGACACCACCGCATCCGGCACGTAATGGCGCACCTTGGTGGAAGTTTTCACCTTGCAGCCGAACGTCGTACACAGCAGCCAGTAGCAGATTCCGACCACTTTGTACTCAAGGCACTGTGGCGAGAGCGAGGAGGCAACAATGGCAGCCGAGTTGATTGATGCGAATGCGCTGAAGGGCAGGTTGCAGATAAGGGCCAGCGAGACCGGGCGCAGCAGGTGGCGGCTCATTGCGGCTGGCTCCTGGCGCGGTTGATCAGCTCCAGGGCCTTGGCCACATCCGGTTCGCCATAGACCACATAACGTCTATCAACGACCACGGCCGGGATTTTTTCAATGCCCATGTTCCAGGCATCGGTTAGAGCTTGTTGGGCTTTGGCGAGGTCGGATTGCAAGCGTTTGCCGGAGGGGCTGTTAAGGCGGGCGTGGATGATTGCAGCAGCCTGTTGCGGATCTGGGGGGAGGGCGCGGGATAGTTCGGTTTCGAGGTGGTGTTGTTGGTCCAGTAACACGATGCGTGCATCGATAGCTGCAGATACTGTGTGAGCCTTATCTGTATAGACCAAGGCCTCGGCCAATGCAGCGGCGGGTAGCATCAGCAGTACGAGCAGTAAATGCTGGCATCGTAAATGGATGTTATTGAGGAGAGCATCGCCCATGGTACCGGCCCTGAAGTGTTTTCAGGCACAGCAAACCGTAAGGTGGGTAATGTATGCAGCAGGAAATAGATTTTTGAACGCAGTAGCAATTTTGCTGTTACGAAATAGCAGGTTTGTCTATGTTGAAGTAGGTGGTATGGATAGAGGACACTCCCAAGATTGCCAGATAATTTTTGGCACGGCTGCCGCCTCATGTCTAACGCCCGCTAATCAAATTTTGTTGTGCCGTACGCGCTATTGCGCAATAATTCGCTCAACAACTAACCCTCACGACCGGTATGGCTTGACCATTTGGTTGGAGGGGGAAAAAGCCGGCGCTAGCCGGTTTTTTCGTATCTGGAGTCTGGGAAATGCAGGGATTGCCTGAGCTAGAGCCTCTGCGCACTCGCATCTATATCGATGGATATAATTTTTACTACGGCTGCCTAAGGGGAACCCCTCACAAGTGGCTTGATCTGCTGCCCCTCTTTGAAAACCACATCCTGCCGTCTGCTCTGCTCAAGGATGGTGATGGCCATATACGGCAATCAGCTTTGCTGCCTTCACCTTCGATCAAGTTTTTCACCGCCAAAATTATCGAGTCCGTTGCCAGGTCTACTGACTCTGTATCCTCCCAAGCCCGTTATCACACGGCTCTGCGCAAGTTGCATGACGGTCGGATCGAACTGATTGAAGGCTACTACGCTGTCAATAAGATGAAGGTTAAGGTCGTCGATGCCGACGAGCCTAACCGGCCACCTCGTGAGTGCAAAGAGGTCCAGGCATGGAAGGTTGAGGAGAAGCAGAGTGACGTGAATCTGGCTCTGCAGGTGTATCACGATGCGATTACGGGGCAGATTGATCATGCTGTCATTGTCACCAATGACACTGACATTGCACCGGCGTTAGCCATGATCAGGGCACATACTCAGGTGTTGATGGGGGTGGTTGTTCCTACGACTGACCACACGCGGCCCCCCAATACAGATTTGGTAAAGCTGGCGCACTGGACTCGTCGACACATCAACTCCAGCGAATTGGCTGCTTGCCAGCTGCCCAGAGTCATCCCAGGTAAACGCCCAACCATCAAGCCGGATTCCTGGTATGGGCAACCGGAATTACTTAAAGAAATAATGGAACTCGCGATCCCTGTTCGTGGAAGTCGTGCATCTGCCTACAAATGGATGGAGCAGCCGAATCCCTACCTGGACGGTGAAATCCCGATTGAGCTTGCTGAGACAGTCGAAGGAGCGGCCCGTGTTCTGGAGTACATTCGGAGCTGGATCTTGCAGCAAGACCAATCTGCAGCCCCAGATGAGTAAAGTTAAGTCGGGGGGGTGTATCGTTCCGATTGTCCCCCCCAAACATGTGCCTTCAAACAGATATCCAGTTCCTGGATACGATAGCCATGTTGCAAAGTAGTGATTTTATTTCAGGTTACAGTCGGCCGTCAGCGCATTGAGTGCTGACACTCAAATGCGAGTGTCCTGCACCTGCTGTAGCCCCAGCGTCACATCATCGATCAACGCTTTTGCCATCTCGCTGAGATAGTGCGAGGCCCATCGCAGCGTTTCGTTGCCATCGTCCATGGCGCCCAGGAACGAAAGCGTATTCACGCAGTTCAAGATCAGCGACGCGTGCTGCAGCGCTTCTTCGCCAGAAACACCGGCGTTGACGCTGAACAGGCGCTGACTCTCAACATTGCACTTGCCGAACGAGGCTCCACCAACCGTATGGATCAAAGGTGAGGCGTTCATAGGCCACCCCCATTCCTATTGAGCATGCGGGTGTTGGCCATCGGGATGTAGCCGGGTGCGATGGATGCCGTGAGGCTGCTATCGGTGGGCAGAATGGCGCGTGCCATTTCTGGATCAACAGAGACGTAATTTTTGAACGGAGTGAGAGTGTGCATCTGGCAAATCTCCTATTGGTGAGGAGCTGCCACGAACCGCCGTCAAACGATTTAGGGTGGCAGCTGTGCGCAGGTTGACGGACCGGGACAATAGGAACCCGGCAGACCCGAAGGTCTCCCACGCACAGCCGCCATAAAACGGATATGCGGACGCAAAAAAAGCGCCTGCAATCTTTATGGGGGCGCCTGTGCGCCTATTGTTTACTGGGCCGTCAAACCCGTTCGCTGATTTTGCAGCGACTGCAAAAGGTTACCCCTCAGGTTTCGAAAGTGCAACTGCGCTCCCACCGTAGCTACCCTCAAAGCGGCTTGATCAGCTCAGCCCCGTGATTTCTTACATTGCCTACGGCTGTGCTCACCGGATACCACTCAAAATCCTTAGTCGGCTGGCAGCATGCCAAAGCCAATTCTTCAGCTCTTCGTGCATCCAGATCGCTCTCCACCCACTCCCGGGCATGCTCAGGCGCAAGCACCACCGGGCGGCGATCATGAATATCGACCATCCCCTGATCGCTGGCGGCCGTGATAATCACGAAGCCGTCGTCTTCATTTGGCTCCAACCCAGGATGAACCTGGGCCAGCGCGGCAAAGAACATGGGGGCCTGGCTTTTAAGTCGAATGAAATAGGGCTGTTTCTTCTTGGGATCGTCCGGATCCTTGACCCACTCATACCATCCATCGGCCATCACCAGAGCCCGCCCGTTGGGCCAAAGTTGCTTGAAGAACTTGCCCGTGGTGACGGTTTCCACCCGGGCGTTGATAGGATCAGGACGCTTGCCCTTGGCCCAAAAGGGCGCCCAGCCCCAGCGCACCGGATCTATACGCAATCCGTCTGGCACCCCGTGAAGGATGTTCACGCGAGTGCTGGGCGCGATGTTGTAGCGGCCAATGGGCTGGTTGTCATAACCGCTGACGAGCTTGCGGTCTGGTGCCAACACTTCCAAGTAATCAGCGATGCCCTGGGACTGCACAAACCTTCCACACATGGTGATCACCTCTGACAAAGACAGTGCTGCTCAGAGCGTAGCTTCATCGTGCCGGGCGCTCCTCCTGTCAGAAACATCTGTCGGAAATATTGACCGGATGCGTCCTACAACGTTAACTGTATATACATACAGTTTATTAAAGGCATGCGTCATGAGCTTCACACTCTTGGGTCCTCTTGCTGAAGGCGGGGTTCGTTTACCGCTGTGCTCGTTCAAGATTCCAGCCGGGTTTCCGTCACCGGCAGCGGACCATATCGAGAAAGTCATTTCGCTGGACCAAGTGCTCAACGTGCGTGCGCCCCATGTTTACCTCGCGACTATCGATGGCGACAGCATGCAGGGCATCGGTATTTTTTCAGGGGATCTGGCGGTCATCGATCGCTCGATCGAGCCCGTTCACGGGCATGTCGTGGTGGCACTGCTGAACAATGACCCGATCTGCAAACGTCTGTGTATCCGTGGGAAGGATGTCATCCTCAAGTCTGAAAACAGCAAATACCCGGACCGGCATGTCATGGAGGGAGACGATCTGTCGATCTGGGGGGTGATTACTCACAGCGTGCGCAGCCATGGTCACTAAACCCAAACCGGTTTTCGCCCTGATTGACTGCAACAGCTTCTATGCCAGCTGCGAGCGAATATTCCGACCTGACCTGGCCAAAGTCCCTATCGTGGTGCTGAGCAACAATGACGGCTGCGTCATCGCTCGCAGTTACGATGCCAAGCCCTTTGTGAAAATGGGCGAGCCCTATTTCCAGATCAAACAGCGCCTCCAGCAGCAGGGCATCGTCGCGTTCTCATCGAACTATGCGCTGTATGGCGACATGAGCGAGCGCGTCATGAGCTTGATCGAGTCCATGGTGCCGGCAGTGGAGGTGTACAGCATCGATGAGTCCTTTGCCGACCTGACCGGCATTGCGGATGCCAGCGCCATGGGCAGGGAGTTGCGCGCCAGAATCCTCAAATGTACCGGCATCCCCGTGGGCGTCGGCATTGGCCATACCAAAACCCTGGCCAAACTCGCCAACCACACCGCCAAGCGCCTTCAAGCGCACACCGGTGGCGTGGTGAACCTGTGTGGTGACCATGAGCGCGACTGGGTGCTGCGCAATACGGCCGTGTCTGAAGTCTGGGGAGTAGGGCGCCGTATGACCGCTCACCTGGAAGGCATGGGCATCAAGACCGCGATGGACCTGGCCAAAGCTGATCCGTGGTCATTGCGTAAAAAATTCAGCGTGGTGATCGAGAAAACCGCTCGTGAGTTGTCTGGCACTGCCTGTCTGGAACTGGACGAACCTGACCCGCCAAAGCAGGAAATCTGTTGCAGCCGGATGTTTGGCAAGCGTCTGACCGAACTGGCACCGATCAAAGAGGCCGTAGCCACTTACATGATGCGTGCCTCGGAAAAACTGCGCGCGCAAAAATCCTACTGCAAGAAAGTCAGGGTCAGCATACGTACCGGCATGTTCAACCCGGACGAAGCGAAATACGCCAAAGGGGTGATCGTGACACTGCCATACCCGACTGATGATGTGCGCCTGCTGACCAAGGCGGCAGTCGATGCACTGGAGCATGTTTTTCAGCCCGGGTTCAAGTACAGCAAGGCTGAGGTGTTGCTGCTGGATCTTCGTCAGCCGGGGGAGTTTTCTGATGATTTGTTTGCGGTGAATCAGCCCGCCGAAGCGTCCAGGGTGATGGCGGTTCTGGATCAGATCAACGGGCGCTGGGGCAGGGGGACGTTACGTGCCGCCAGCGTGCCGAGCAAGCCGGACTGGGGTATGCGGCGGGAGATGATGAGTCAGAGCTATACGACTAGGTTGGATCAGTTGTGGCGGGTTTCGTGCCGGTAAGCTGGTCTACCGAAATGGGCTGAAACGAATACATGTTGTCCGATTTATAAGGCAGCAATGGGCCTTAGGTGGGCGCCCAAGGGGCAGCTTATTGCCCCCCAGAATTCAGTCGCGAAGATGATTGGGTTGTGCATGGTGAGCGCACCGAACCACAGCACTGACTTCTGCCAAATGCGTGCGCAGTCGAATATCGTCGTCTTGCCGACTCCATTTTCACCTATTAGCAAGTTAAAGCCGGGTTGAAATTCGAAAGTTCGTTGTTCGAACTGCCGAACCTTGGTCATGGTCAGACTGTGTAAATGCATAGCCGTGATAAGTCCCTGTTTCTCGGTATATCGGAAATTCAGTAACGACGTTCGTCCCGCTTCACGTATGACCGAACGTGCGTCAATCTAACTGAACGCCCCCTGAGTTGCCTATGGCTAGTCTCGAGACCTTTCATAAGCTAGAAACTCGGCGGATTCTCCGCGGCGCTCGCAGGTTGGGAATACGCCGCCCTATCAGATGTCATGCTTGACCTGCCCCGCGCCCCAGGGGTTTGAGCCTTGGGCATTGCCACGGCTAAGGTCTCTTTAGGATCGACAACAACCTGTAGCGTCAGATTGACTAAATCGCTCAGCGTGTTTAGCCGTTGAAGTTATTGTAAACCCCTGCTTAAGACCCGATTTGGAGGCCCAGCATACTGCGCATATCGGCCTGATATTTTTCGACGCTCCGCCAACCTATGAGGGATGTAACATTGCTCGCGTAGCTTGTGAGCCTTGAGTTTTCTAAATCGAACGCTGGATCATGTGCGGATGAACTATAGCCATGTGCTTCGGCCAAATTCCGAAAAACGCTTGCGCTGGCATTTCGAAGTTTGGGGTCATTGAAGTGAGTGTGCTGATTTCGAGCCGCATATACGATCAGGCCTAGAGGTGTACTTCGCACTTCCCGTCCCACGCAGAACTTCGCTAAATACAAGGGGATATGGGGGGTCCAAGCGTCGGGAACTTGAGTGTTTTCTGAATAAATTTCTAAACCCTTTTCTGCGATTTGTAGTATCGCGCCGCATATAGTGTCGAGGGCAAATGTCTGGGCGCGAAAAGCTTGGCGCGCAGCTTTTGCCTCATCTAACGCATCTGCATTTTCAATGCACCACGCAGAATACTGCGCGTCTTGCTCCGGCCCGTAGGGCAGCCCGGATACGAAAACGGGCTTTATTCCAACCCGCAAAGTTTCGAGATAGCTGTCCACTGCATTAAACAAATGCCGTACGGCGCTTTCTGTCCTTTCAAGGTAATCTTCTGCATTTTTCATTGATCAACCCAATGCTTTGATGGGATTTAATTGAGATGCTTCTGCGGGAAAAGTGTACTGGAGGCCGTTCGCTTCCGGTATGAGAATTATGAGCCTGGGTACGAGGCAATGAGTTTCCGGCTTGGATCAGCGCGCTGGCTCCGCGTGGTGTCAAACTGACGCCTTGTAATGCAACACTAAACGTTGGGTGTCCGTTCTTAGCCGATTCTATTGAAAAAGTCGGCCATGGTTTCCACGGCAGAAAAGTACGCATTTGTGATTGAGGTTTTCACTTTGAGCAGAGGCTTCTGGCCTCAGATTTTGCTTAGCCGCGCGCAAAAATTGCGTTTTCAGCAGTCAGTACATGGGCAGCCTGGAAGGACCGACTATTTTCAATAGAATCGGCCAGAAGGGGTCGTTTTTGCGCATACGCTTGTCACGGTGCTTGGATGTTAAACCTGTTGAGTTTTAATTGAGCGGGCTCCGACGGTAGCAATACGACGTAGGCCAATTGCAGTGTCCTGCCTCCTGCCTCCTGCCTCCTGCTTTGATTTATCATGCAAAATGCAGATGGCAAACGCAATGCATAACTTCAATCGAAAAGCCTTTCTTCACTGTTTACTTCAGGCGTCAACACTTCCTAACACTAAATGGAGTGCCTGCTTAGTGGCTGCACTGGACAAGGTGTCCACGACCCTATAGCGTGAGCTTAATGGCCTAACGCCATAATGTTCTTCGCTGTCTCATAAGGATTTGAAATCGTGCACATAGAATCGCTACGCCTGATCAACTTCAAAAAGTTTAAGGATCAGACTTTTGACTTCAACGAAGACGTGAATATTTTCGTAGGTGATAACAACGCAGGCAAAAGCACGATACTGGAGGCTTTGGAGATCGTACTCAATTTTCAGTATCGCGGTCGGCCATTCAATAGCGAGTTTTCCCCTGATCTATTCAACGCCGAGACAGTCGCTGCGTTCCGAGGTTCGCCAAAAACGCCAGCAGACTTACCGATCCTCGTGATCGAGGCGTACATGAAGAACGTGCCTGATTACCGCGGTGCGAACAACAGTTTGAAAAAAGATGCTCAGGGGGTTCAGATCAAAGCCAGCTTTGATCCAGATTTTACTGATGCCTATGACGCTTACCTAGCCTCAGGTGCTGCGATAACCAGCATCCCAGTGGAATTCTACCAAGTTGAATGGATGGATTTTGCCTGGAATGTTATCAAACCGATGACCAAGCAATTTAGAGCGCTTTACATCGACCCCACTCGCATTCATCCCACCTTCGGCAAAAATCAGTACATTTCGAATGTGCTTAGCACCGCACTCAGAAAGGACGAAGAGTACCGTTTGAGCCTGAACTACCGTGAGACCCTCCAATCCTTTAACAACACAGATGAGGTCACCACGGTCAACAAGGATTTGGATTCCGATAACAGGATCACGGAAAAGAAGCTGACCATCGCTGCCAATACCATGCCCGCAGGCGCTCTCCAGAACGCTCTGCAACTTGAAGTAAATGCCGTACCGTTCCACATGATAGGCAAGGGTGAGCAGAGCAAGGTGCAAATCAAGCTGGCCCTGCACAACAAGTCAAAAGACATCGACCTGGTAATGATGGAGGAGCCGGAAAATCACCTTTCGCATGTCGAGTTGAGCAAGTTGGTGCAAGACATCGAGGATCAGCGAGACGGCAAGCAGCTATTTCTGACGACCCACAGTTCCTATGTTCTGAACAAACTGAGCATCAATAAAATCTGCTTGCTGCATGACGGATACAAGAGACTTCACCTCTTGGATAATGTGGTGGTCAAGACGCTTAAGCGGCTACCAGGCTATGACACGCTCCGTGTCGCGCTCTCGAAGAAGGTGGTATTGGTCGAAGGCCCCTCTGATGAGTTGATCCTCAAAAAGATATACAGAGACACTCACATGGGGCGACTGCCAGAGCAGGATGGGATCGATATCATTGTGGTACGTGGCGTCGGGTTCAAGACGTTCATTGCGATCGGCAAAGAAATTGGTACCGCGATCAATGTCCTGCGTGATAACGATGGCAATTACGAAAAGAACGTCGTTGAAGCACGTAAGGAATACATGGCTTTTCCAAACATAAAGCTGGTCTCTTCAATAAATGACAATGAGTTTTCGCTGGAGCCAGCCATGATTTTAGCAAATTCCATATCTGAAAAAGAGTTGCAGGCATTTGCGGAAATTGTCCTCTCCACCCAAACCTTCAATCTGCTCGCTGCCAAACCTACCTTTGCTGATAAGCTCGAGTTTATCGTGGAGTGGTTTAGAAGCAGTGACGGCGACGGCAAAGGCAAAAAGAAAGTTGATTCAGCCATCAGGGTTTTCGAGACTGATAAGCCATTTAAATATCCAGTCTTCCTGGCTGAGGTACTGCACTTTGCTTAATAAACTCTGCATGGCGGGTGCCGGTTCAGGCAAGACTCACAAGGTCATTATCGAATCAATCGCCGAAATCGAGCGCGGGGGCAAGGTTCTGGTGGTGACCTATACGACAAGTAATCAGCAGGAACTGAGACGTCGATTTCTGGAGGTCTTTGGTACACACAGTGATCGGTTCGTGGTCAAAGGTCTGTTCTCCTTTTACCTGGAAGACATGGTGAGGCCGTATCAGCAGGTATTGTTCTCGCGGCGGATCGATGGCATCTGCTTCAACCAGCGTAATCCCCATATGAAGCCAGATTCAACGTTTATGATCCCGGGGCGCGCGGAGCAACTGGACGATAAGAGTTACAACCCAAAACACTTTCTGTCGTTATGCGAGACCAAGGCACACACGGGATTTCTCGCAAAACTGGCGAGCAGGATCATGAAGGCCACGAAAAACTCTGCTGCAGTACGACTAGGGGAGATTTACACCCAAGTGTTCTTTGATGAGGTCCAAGATCTCATTGGGTGGGACTACGAGGTGCTGAAGGGGCTGAGCAAAGCGATGCCGACACCCATCACATGCGTGGGAGATTTCCGGCAGACGGTGTACGAGACGACGTTTGGCCAAAAAGCACCTAAAACGGCAGCTGACAAGATAGCTGCCTTCAAGTCCATGGGCTTTGTGGAGGAGGCATTGGTGCTCAACCGGAGATGCATTCAGCCGATTTGTGACGTTGCTGACGCAGTCCACAAGGGCGCATATGAGGCGACGGAATCCGCGGTTAAAGAGACACCACCTGAATTTGCCCATCACCTCGGCACCTTCATAGTCAAGGAGTCGGACGTCATTGAATACATCAAAGTGTTTGACCCTATGGTGCTGCGCTGGAGCGTAACGTCCGGGACGAAGCTTCTTCCTGCCCAAGCGCGATGCTACAACTTTGGAGCGAGTAAAGGTCTAGGTTTTGAACGGGTGTTGGTGCTGCCCGCGGAAAGCCAACTGCACTTCGTCCTTGATGGCCAAAAGCCGTTTCCGGCGAAGGACGAAACAGCTCAGAACAAGATGTACGTCGCCATCACGCGCGCGCGATTCAGTCTTGGATTCATTGTGCAAGACAAGAAGGCCGAAGGCTTGCGTTTTCCGGTTTGGACAGCTGAACCGCAAAAACGAGATCATCTATGAGGTCTATGCAGACGGTTTACACTCCGCCGATGAGAACCTTGAAAAAGGTCTGTTATCAATTGGAAGTCATTCCCCTTGAGTCCAGCAATTGAGAAGTCACAGGGCCTGCAAGGCCGCACTGATGATATCGGGATGCGCATAAAAGGAATGCCTCATAAGGCGCGACAATTATGACCTTGTGACAGGCTCGGCTTGCAGCTCTAGATCGAAGTCTAGCGACGGTCGAATTCATGCCGTCGCTAGCCGCCCCAAAGGGGGCATTCGTCTCGTGAGTCAGTGGCCAAAATGCTGAAATCAGCCCAAGCAGACGTTGCCCATAATTCCATTTATGGGCGTGGCGATCCGATCTCTAGAACTGTTTAATTTTGAACTAGCAGCTATTTAACACAGGTATTTTGAAATGTTTAATTTTTTCAAAAAAAAGAAGGTCAAGGATGCATCGTCACCGGACGATACAAGACCAGCGCCAGTTTCTGCGATGGTTTCGAAACCAATGCACGCTTTAAATAATATGACAGGAGCTGAGCTTGCAGAGGAAGGTTTGCGGCAGATTGCCGTAGCTATCAAGAACAACGCTATCAAGATTGAGCCGGGGCGAGTCTATCCAGACGTCTATGCCCATGGTGACAAGCCTGAAGGCGTTGCGCGGCTCACATACGTTATGTTCAGCCCTACTGTTCAGAACGAGGTGATGGCTCGTTGCACCATTATTTTTGACTCTGTGCGAAAAGGTATTGCTACATGGCAGGTTGACTGGGCTGTTGCTCAAAATTATCGCAACAACAATTGGGGCAAGACTATTGCACTTAAAGCTCTGACCGAGTTCTGTAATGGGATGCAAGACAAGCTTTCCGATGGGTTTGCCATCGAGGCAGTGGTAGATGAAGGCAATGAAGCGTCTATAAAAATCGCAGAAAGCTTGATTGGCAATGAAAAAGTTATTTTTAACAAAGACACTGGAAAGAATGTTCATACATTCTTACGCCATTTCGAGCTGTAAATCGCGCCGCCAAATACAAAAATAGGGGGCACCCAGCCCTTTTTCATTCTAGGAAACATTAAAATAAGCGTAACCGTCCGGGCATCCCATCTTGCGCAACTAAGCCGGTTTCCAACGATGCGGCAACAGCTCCGATATCACTTGCCCGCTGCGTGGGCAGGCGAGTGAAAACGTCCTTCAAGTAGGCGTAAAGATCATGCCCATTGAGCTTGGCAGACTGGATCAAGTCTCATCAGCGCAGCAGCGCGTTTGCCACTGCGTAACGACACTGCGAAGAGCCAGTTCATTCGTCCAAGAGCCCAATGCCAGATTTGGTTGTCGCACCAATTGTCAATGGGTAGAGTCCCGTAGCTAGGGCTTTAGTAAGGACTTTCCTCTCAAACACAAGTCCGCGCTGATCGATCATCCAGGCATGTAAGGTTTCCATCAGCGGAGCTGCTTTTTCCTGACGTATTCGTCGTCGCTCATCAGGCTCAAGGTCTCGAACTTCGCGCTCAACCTCGTATATCGCAGCGATGTACTGCAACGCCTGCTCCACGAGGATGCTTTTTTTGGTGGTGTGTAACTCGTAAAACTTGCGCCGGACATGGGCCATGCAGCCGATTTCAGTCACGCCAGAGCAAAGCTGGCTTTGTAGCCGTCCTAGTCGTCGCAGACCAACTTGCCTTTCCAGTCGCCAAAAAGTTGCGGGCATACTCGCCCGATCGACCAGGGCTGCAGTTGCACACCGTAGGTACCAACCCACTGGGCCAAGGTTGTAGTGATGCCTTTATCAATGACCGGCGCGGGAACCGGTGCTTGGATCATGGTTTCGCAGTCGTTGCAGACCCACTCTCCACACACATGCCGTTCAACGCTGAACCATTCGCTTACGATGCAACAGATGGGCTAAATCGTTCAGCGGATGTTTCGTAGTTTAGTGTCTTGCGAGGACGGCTATTTAGCTGCCTTACGACAAGGTCGGTTCCTTTAGGGAAGCACTGCGTTAACAACCGGTTGGTGTCATTGCACGAACCCAGCCGAGCAGCTCGTGACTCTGCTGACATGACATGGGAAAAATTACCAATCGATCATGGATTATTGTTCAAAACGGAAGCGTAGGCCTGCATCAGCGCTAGCTAAAAGGAATCAATTATTTTATTGGAATAGTATTCCACTATTGATATGGTAGGTTTTTACCGCCGACCCAGGCACTGCGTAAAGCGCTGGCTCTGTGCGCAACACGTGATGCTCATTCGTCAATTAGCCGGGCCCACATCGCCTTCATCCCAGGCGGATAGTAGCCGGACAAAGCCATGGAATACCCTAGGAGAACGTGATGTCTGAGTTTTTGATACCCAGTCCTACAGGCAATACCCGATTTTTTGCGGTTGTAGGTGATCCGGTAATACAGGTGAAGGCTCCACAGTTACTGAACAAGGTGTTCGCCGAGGAAGGCGTGGATGCGGTGATGATTGCGGTGCATGCGCGGCCTGAACAGCTCGCGACCGTGATTCGCGGCCTACAAGCGATGGAAAATTTTTCTGGAATGCTGATTACCATTCCTCATAAGTTTGCCGCTCGTGAATTCGCGGATAAGGTAAGCCTCGCCGTTCAGGTATCCGGCAGCACCAACGCATTGCGGCGCAACGAACAAGGAGTGTGGGAGGCTGATAACTTCGATGGTGCAGGCTTTGCCCTGGGCATGCAGCGCAAGGGATACGAACTGGCGGGGAAGCGTGTCGTAATGGCCGGAGGAGGTGGTGCGGGAAGTTCGATAGCTGCAGCATTACTGCAAGCAGGAATAGACCGGTTGTATCTGCAAGAACCGGATACGGTTAAAGCCCAAGATCTGCTCGCCAGGTTGGATCAACATTGGCCAGGGCGTTGCGAGGTTGCTCAGCCGCAACACCTTAAGTTAGTCGACATTGCCATCAACGCAACGCCGTTAGGGCTTTCGGATGAAGACCCACTGCCTATTGATCTCGCCAACTTGTCTGCCGGAGCACTGGTGGCAGATATCATCATGCAACCCGTCGAGACTCGCTTGCTTCGCGAGGCGCATGCGGCGGGCCACCCTGTGCAGCCAGGGAGCTACATGCTCAATGAGCAATTAGGCTGCTACAAGACGTTTTTCGGGATCTGAGTCCCTCGCGACCATGATCCTCGGCACTGCCGTGATTACCCTCATTTGTGCGGCCCGGTAAACTGACAGCAGCGTTGAGTGATTTTCTGCGTGGCAATGAATCATGAGCTACCGCAGCGAATGGCTGAAAATTGAGGCGACGCCCTTGGTTTGCAGCCTCGTAACGATTGGAATAGTATTCCAATATATTTTCGTCGGGAGCTTATCTCTCACACGCTAAGGAACAACAATGAGTAATGCGCTGGAACGCGGCCTGCACGCTATTGAGCTGTTGGCCGGAAAAAGCACCGGGCTAGCCCTTCAGCAAGTGGCTGAAGCCTTGGACATTCCGCCGAGCGCTACTCACCGCATGCTTAATTGCTTGGTCGAACAGGGTTTTGTGCGCCAAGACCATCAGCATGGCAATTATGTTCTTGCCCTCAAAGTAGTCTCGCTTGCATTTAAGCACCTGTCCCAGAGCAACATAGTCGACCTCGCCAAACCGATACTTGATCGCCTCGCCCGCCTGTCCGGTGAACTCGTGCGGTTGAGCATTGTAGATGGCGATAATTTGGTATGGATCTCCAAGGCACAAGGCACGCGCTCCGGGCTGCGCTACGACCCTGATTCGGGGGCCGAAGCCAAACTCTGTTGCACAGCCTCAGGACTTGCCTGGCTGAGCAGCTTGAGCAACGAACGCGCACTGGAACTGGTTTACCGTCAAGGCCTGGCTAAACCCGGTGAATATGGACCTAACGCAGCGACCACAATCGACCATCTGCTCAAAAATCTGCAGCTCGCACGTGATCAAAGCTATGCCTCAGTCGACGAAAGTTTTGAAATTGGCGCGGCGGCGATGGCAGCGGCGATCCGAGACTCGCAGCATCAGGTTATTGGCGTCATCAGCATTGCCGGCCCAAGCGTTCGCCTAACCCCTGAGCGTATGCAGACCCTCAAAGCGGCGTTGCTCGAAGCGGCTGATGAAATCACCGCAATCAACCTGGACAGTCTTCCCAAACTGTCGACTCTGACCTCCAGAGGCAGCGAATAGGACGACTGATCGGTCACTGCGATCGAACGCGGCCTGTCGTCCCGACCTGGCCGCATCCTCAAACGAAACCTTGATATCTAGCGCTTTTGCACTGCGCAGGATTCCTGCCGAGCAAAAACACAAATGGAATGTATTTTGTTTGTGGAATGACATTCCAATAATGATAGTATCATCGCCACAATTCTCGAATTGCTTTCGGCACCCTCAGAAAAATGCCATGGCAAAGAAAGGCATTTTGATAAAAATAAAAAATACAGGAGTCACCTATGTCGAACTCTTCAACCCTCGATGTCAGCACCTTTATGGACTCAAGAAAGATGAGCGCCAGGCAATGGGTGGTGCTGTTCCTGGGCTTCATGGTGCTGGTCTTTGATGGCTTCGATACGACGTCGATCGGTTTCATCGCACCCGCACTGATCGATGACTGGGGTTTGCTGCGACAAGACCTTGGGCCCGTGATGATGAGCGGCCTGCTCGGACTGGCTTTCGGTTCATTGACCGTCGGCCCGTTGGCTGATCGTTTTGGCCGCAGGCCAGTGATCATCGGATCAGTACTGCTCTTCGGTTTCTGGAGTCTGGTTTCGGCTTGGTCCACCGGGATTGTCAGCCTGACAGTGCTGCGGTTTCTAACCGGGGTCGGTCTGGGTGCATCAATGCCTAATACCGCGACTCTGATCTCCGAATTTGCGCCCAAGCGTTATCGCTCTCATATGGTCTCGTTCATCTACTGTGGTTTCGCTTTTGGTGCGGCCTTGGGTGGTTTGGGGAGTGAGTGGCTGATCCAACACTTTGGCTGGCGATCAGTGTTGGTGGTCGGCGGTGTACTGCCTATCGCCTTTGCCCTCTTGCTGGTATTCAGCCTTCCGGAGTCCATTCGCTTTCTGGCCCAAAAAAGCGCTTCAAAGGAGCGCCTGATCAAGGAGATCAACAAGGTTGTCCCGGGCTTGGCCAACATCAGAACCCAATTCCATAGCAGCGAAGTGTCGATCAAGGAGACAGGTAAGGTCAGCGCGCTGTTCGCGTCCGGCTTCAGCCTTGGTACCTGCATGATCTGGGTCACGCTGTTCATGGGCCTGCTGACGATGTACCTGTTATCAAGCTGGCTACCGCTGCTCAGCCGCGATGCCGGGCTGAGCATGGGTGAGGCGGCACTATTGGGCTCGTTGCTGCAGATCGGCGGGATGCTGGGCAACTTCACCGTAGGCATGAAGATGGACCGCTGGGATCACCATAAGGTGGTCGGTCTGACGGTGTTTGGTGGTGGCGCCTGCGCGGTACTCATCGCACTGCAGCAGCCGACGATGCAGGTCCTCTGCCCGTTGATTCTGCTACTGGGCTACTTCCTCAATGGCGTCAACGTTGGTGGCTACGCGCTGGCCGCCGGATTCTACCCCACCCAAATTCGTGCCACCGGGGTGTGTTGGGCGACCGGTATCGGTCGGCTGGGTGCAATCAGTGGCGCTGGCATCGGCGCGCTCATGCTCGCCGCCCAGTGGAATTTCAGCCAAGTCTTCATGTTCCTCGCCATCCCTTCCCTGATGGGCGCCACGGCGCTGTGGATCAAAGGCCGCAAGCGTAAAACGCCGGCGATTCTCACTGCAACCCACTAAACCCAGTGCGCTTTCAATCCCTCTATGGAGACATGCCATGCATGCCAGCTATTCAATTGCCCAACTCACCGCTCTCAATTTCAGTCCTCCCGAAATGATCGATCTGGCTGCCCGCACCGGCTATGACCAGGCTGGTGTGCGCCTGCTGCCGGTGGTTCCAGGTGCTGTGGCCTATTCATTGATGGATGACAAACCCATGCTGCGTGAAACGCTCGCGCGGATGAACGACACCGGGGTGAAGGTATTTGATCTGGAGATACTTCGCCTCGATGTGCAATTCGATGTGCAACGTTACCTGCCTTTTTTCGAGGTCGGTGCGCAGCTCGGGGCCAAGGCCGTACTGGTGGCCGGCTACGATCCGGAACAAGGCCGACTGATCGAGCACTACGCTCGGCTATGCGAGGCTATGCAGCCCTTCGGCCTCTCAGCAAACCTTGAATTCATGCCCTGGACGGCCGTCAACGACCTGGCCTGTGCACTCCATATTGTTGAACAGGCCAACCGACCCAACGCTGGCATTCTGGTCGATGCCTTGCACTTTGATCGTTCCGACAGCCGCTTCGAGGATCTGCAACGAATCCCTGCTATGTGGCTGCACTACGCACAAATATGCGATGGCCCTGCACTACGACCGGACACCCATGAGGGGCTAATTCACGCGGCTCGCTGCGAGCGCTTGTTACCTGGCGAAGGTGCCATCGATCTGGCAAGGATCTGGCGCAACCTCCCGGCTGAGGTTCCGCTCAGTATCGAAATCCCGCATGACCGCAGGGTTGCACAAGTGGGGGTGGAGACGTGGGCCCGACAGGCATTGGCCGCCACCAAGGCAATCATTGAGCCGCTGTAAATCATCGACGTATGTCTAAACACACCACACGAGGAGACTGCTGAATGCATGCCGACACTTCCCTGCACGCAACGGTGGACTGCGATGTCCTGGTCATTGGCTCCGGCGCAGCCGGACTCAGCGCAGCCGTGACCGCCGCTTGGCATGGCCAGCGGGTGATCGTGGTCGAGAAGGACGAGGTGTTCGGCGGTGCCACTGCCTGGTCCGGTGGCTGGATGTGGGTGCCCTGCAATCCGCTGGCGCAGCGTGCCGGGATTATTGAAGACCGCTGTCTGCCGCGCACCTACCTCGAACATGAATTGGGCGAACACTTCGATCCGGCGATGATCGATGCCTTTCTCGAAGCAGCACCCAACATGGTCTCATTTTTCGAGCGCCATACTGCATTGCAATTCGCCGACGGCAACGCCATTGCCGACATTCACGGTGACACACCTGGCGCCGGTACCGGCGGAAGGTCGGTGATCGCCGCGCCCTACAATGCCTACGAGGCAGGCAAACTGCTCAATCGGCTGCGCAAGACCATGCGCGAAACCTCATTCATGGGCATGCCAATCATGGCTGGCCGTGACCTGACGGCTTTCCTTACCCTGACGCGCTCCTGGCCGTCGCTGCTGCATGTGATCAAACGCTTCGGCAAACACTTGATCGATCTGACGCTCAAGGGGCGGGCCATGTACCTGGTCAACGGCGTCGCACTGATTGCCCGCCTGGCCAAGTCGGCCGAAGACCTTGGCGTCCAGCTATGGGAATCGGCACCGGCCACCGGGCTGATCCATGAGCACGACCGCGTCACAGGGGCCGTGGTCGAAACCGCAAAGGGCCGCATCGCCATTCGTGCACGCAAGGGCGTGGTGCTGGCTGCGGGTGGCTTTGCCAATGACATCGAACGACGAAAGGCACTCTTCCCGCGCACGCCAACCGGCCATGAGCATCTGGCGTTGCCGCCGCTGGGCGTCAATGGTGACGGTTTGCGCCTGGGCGAAAGCGTCGGCGGACAGGTCGCCGATAACCTGGCCAGTCCCGCCGCGTGGGCTCCCGTGTCGCGAGTGCCCTACAAGGACGGTAGCGTCGGCCACTTCCCGCACATTATCGAACGTGGCAAGCCGGGCATCATCGGCGTCCTCGCCAACGGCAAGCGTTTCGTCAATGAGGCCAATGGTTACTACGACTATGTTGCTGCGATGGTCGCCGCCGCGCCCGGCACCGAGGTCGCCTCCTGGTTGATCTGCACGCACGCATTTCAGCGGCGTTACGGGCTGGGTGTTTCCCGGCCATTCCCACTGCCAGTTGAGCCGTTCATTCGCACCGGCTATCTGAAGACCGGCCACTCCATCGAGGCGTTGGCGACGGCGTGCGGCATTGACCCCATAGGCCTCAGCCAGACCTTGGCCGAGTACAACCGCCACGCCCGCAACGGTGCAGACCTGCAGTTCGGTCGCGGTACTACACCTTACAACCGCAAACAGGGTGATGCGCAGCACAAGCCCAACCCTTGCGTAGCGCCGATCGAGCAGGGTCCATTCTATGCAGTGAAGGTCGAAGCGGGCTGCTTCGGCACCTTCGCGGGCCTCAAGACCAATGCCCATGCGCAAGTCCTTAATCGTGAAGGGCAGCCGATCGCGGGTCTTTATTCAGCTGGATCCGACATGGCCAGCATCATGGGCGGCCACTACCCAGCTGGCGGTATCAACCTGGGGCCAGCCGCCACGTTCGGCTATATCGCCGGCCGCCACCTGGCTGGGGCCACAGCCTACGAATAACTACACGCCCAGACTACTGGCCTTAACCTTCGAAGTATCCACCATGCCGTTTGCAGCCAAGACCTTCGCCCTGACCATTGAGGAGAAATCATGAAGAACACCATCAACCACACCCCCCCGCACTGGGACCAGGAAGTCGACCTGTTGGTGTTCGGCGCAGGCACAGCAGGCATGACTACCGCATTGATGGCTAACCACCACGGGCTGGACGTGTTGCTGTGTGAAAAGACCGCGGTCGTGGGCGGTATTAGTGCGACCTCGGACGGTACCACATGGGTGCCCGGCACCACCCAGAGCCGGCGCGCCGGTGTGCCGGACACCGTGGTGGATGCCGCCACCTTCCTCAAGGCAGTGGTCGCTGAGCGCGGTGGTGAAGCCTTGCGCGAAGCCTTTCTGGCCAGCGGACCGCAGGCAATTGATGAGTTGGAGCGTATCAGCGAAGTGAAATTCGTGGCCGCCGCCGCCCATCCCGACTACGTCAGCGGCCCAGGCGCAGCGTTCGGGGGGCGGGCCCTGGCGCCACTCGCGTTCGACGGCAGGCTACTGGGCAAAGACTTCGCCCGCGTGCGGCCACCACGCCGGGAGTTCATGGGGCTGGGCGGTATGATGGTGCCGCGCGCCGACCTGGATGCGCTGCTGTCGCCATATGCCTCGTTGAAAAACCTGACCCGCACCCTGAGTGTGGTCGGCCGCTATTGCATCGACCGCCTGAGCTACCCTCGCGGCACAAACCTGGTCATGGGCAACGCCCTGGTCGCCCGGTTGTTCTATAGCCTGCGCCAGCGCAACGTGGATATTCGTTATGAAACCCCCTTGCACGAACTGATTCTGGAAAACGGCCAAGTGGTGGGCGCCGTGGTGCTGCACAACGGCCAGTGCCAGCGCATCCGCGCCCGCCGTGGTGTGGTGTTGGCTACTGGCGGAGTGACCCGCCACCCGACCTTGCGTAAGCAATTGTTCCCGGCTGCGGCCCAACCCCTTTCACTGGCGCCCACGACCCATACCGGCGACGGCATCGATCGCGCGCTGAAGGCCAACGCCCAGCTCGACAACGGCCACGACAGCCCCGGTCTGTGGATGCCTTGCTCGATCCGCACAGGCAAGGATGGCTACCAGGCCGTCTGGCCACACATCCTGCTAGACCGCGCCAAACCAGGGCTGATCGCTGTGAATGGCCGGGGCTTGCGCTTCGTCAATGAGTCCGACTCCTACCACGACTTCGTCATGGGCATGCTCGCCGATGGCAGCGCCACTTCCCACCTTATCTGCGACGAAATATTCTTGCGCCGCTACGGCCTGGGCCTGGTGATGCCGCTACGCAGCGCCGTCAATATCGCCAGCTTCGTAAAGGCTGGCTACCTGGTTAAAGGCCGCACCCTTGCCGAGCTTGCCAGCAAGCTCAAGGTCGATGCCGAGGGACTTGCGAGCACGGTCAACACCTACAACGTCTCCGCCGCACGCGGCGACGACCCGGTGTTCAAGCGTGGCAGCAGTCCCATGAACCGCCACAACGGCGACCCGCAGCAAACGCCCAACCCCTGCGTGCGCCCGCTGGGCGAGGGCCCCTATTACGCAGTCACTGTGCAACCGGCCGACCTTGCCTGCAGCGCCGGCCTAAACGGCAACGCCGACGGTCAGGTGCTGGACATCCGGGGTAAGGTGATAGAAGGACTTTATGCCTGCGGGAATGACTTGGCCTCGATTTTCCGCGGCACTTACCCAGGCCCGGGCACGACCCTGGGGCCGGCGATTGTGTTTGGCTGGCGAGTGGCCCGCCATGCGGCAGGGCTGGACGATGCCAAGGTGGACGTGACAGAAGCTGTCAAGGTGGCGGCACGTTGAGGTTCAGATTGCGGTCCACATCTCCTTGTTGGTTTTTAGGCACAACTGAAATGCCTGTTCCGCGAGGATGCTTTTTTGGTGGCGTGTAACTCGTAAAACTTGCCGGGCATGGGCCATGCAGCCGATTTTAGTCACGCCCAGAGCAAAGCAAGTTTGGTAGCCGCCGTAGTCGTCGCAGACTAACTTGCCTTTCCTGTGTCCCAGAAAGTTGCGGGCATACTCGCCCGAACGACCAGGGTTGAAGTCATAAACCACTGCCTTAATATCGGCAGCCGAGTCGTCGCATAGGCCCAAACGTAGGCGCGATGAGTTTTCTTCGAGCCTGGTGCAAGTATCTGTACCGGTGTTTCATAGACATGCACCACATTGAGTTGATCGAGAGAAGTGGTAGGCGTCATCGCGCTGACTTTGACTGACCCTTATCTCGATGTCTGTCAGCCATGTCCTCTAAAGCATGCGGACTGTTCCGGTAGATCCAAGTCGCTGCCAGGGAAGCCCGATGACCAGCGCTTGAAGCTGTTCGGGGCTGAACTCCATTTGGGCGCCATGTCGACTGCTGGGCCAGTGAAGTTTTCCTTGAGTCAGTCGGCGAGCCGCCAGCCAAACGCCAAACCCGTCATGTACCAGGACTTTAATGCGAGTGGCGCGACGGTTTGCAAATAGATAAGCGCAGTGCGGCTGCGCCGCACCAAAGACTGCAATGACGCGAGCCAGCGCGGTCTCAGTGCCAGCGCGCATATCCATCGGTTCGGTGGCCAGCCAGATCGCATCGATGCGGATCATGGAGCAAGCCCACGAACAAAACGGGCACATCCCTCAGGATCGGAGGACGGCCATTTCACCGTGGTGGTTTGCTCACCAAAAGGCAGTTCTATGATCACTGACGGTGCAGTCGCTCGCGTTGGGGGCGACCTTTATCGGTACGAACGCCGGCAGCGTTGCGGGCGGTTGATCTCGATAAAGCGGGAGCCACTTACGGATCACATTGGCATTGATGCCGTGACTGATGGCAACGCTGGAAATGGATACGCCGGGTTGCAGGCATTCCTGAACAACCTGGGCTTTGATCGACTTGGGGTAAGTGCTTCGTTGGCGCATTTAAGGGCTATCGCGTCCGCTTAAATATAGGCGGACAACATCCTCCTTAATTTGGGAGTTCGGAAGGTGTGTTCACCGTTCCCTTACATCTTCTCCGCATTTTTTCTACTTTTTAAACCCCCGCGAACGCCACAAATGAAGGCCACCGTCGAAAATAAGCAAGCCCACTGCCATCCAGATTGGGAGGTACGTCATCCACTGCTCAGCTCTGATCTGCTCACCCAAGGCTAGGGCCACAGCGACCATCAATATCGGTTCAACATAACCTAGTAGACCAAACAGGCTGAACGGAAGGATCTTGCTCGCAACGGTGTAGGCCATAAACGCGGCTGAACTGATAACCGCTAACAGAACAAGCAGAAAATACAAGCACGGCGCCCGGGAGAAGGCATCCGCGGCTGGTTCCTGCCCCATAGCAAAATAGGCCGCAACCGGAAACGTAAGCAGTATGTCAAACCAAAGGCCGCCGAGATGTGCCGTGTCGAGTTTTCGTCGCAATACGAAATACAAAGGAAAACCTAAGGCTACCAAGAGCGTCGACCATGAAAGAAGCCCGACCTGGTAAAGCTCGTTAAGCGCACCCGTTGCAGCGCAAAGGGCTGCAATTTTTTGTGTAGATGTCAGGCGGTCACCATACAAAATCCTGCCGACGAGGAGCATCACGAGCGGTAGAAGAAAATAGCCTAGAGAAACATCGAGCCCATGACCGTTTAGTGGTGCCCACATAAACAGCCACTGCTGCATGCCTAGCAAGGCACTGCTCAGGCAAAGCGGTATGATCATCTGAGGTTTTCGCCTGAGGTATTTCCAGACTGCATTTACATGCCGCCATTCGCCGCTGAGCACCAGAAAAGTGGTGATGCAAGGCAACATCAGCAGCATCCGCCATCCGAAAATTTGCTCTCCGCTCAGTGGGGCAAGCAAAGTCGCGTAGTAATACAGGATGGCAAAAAGGCAGGATGAAGCAATAGAAAGAGCGACACCTTTGAACAAGGGGCCTCCATTAATTTGGGGAGAATTGAAGATCAGCCGGTTAAATGGCCCAGGGAGGTGTAGGGCTGAACTTTGACTCGATCCATTGTTTGAAGGCGACGACCACGGCACTAGGAAATTTGGCCGAGGGCCTGACCAAATAGACTCCACCAGCAGTGTCCAATTGCCAGTCAGGAAGGACATGCAGCAGGTTTCCGGTTGCAATGTCGCGACTCATCAACCACTCACCTGCGCCCAGTATTCCCGCATCAGCGCAGGCCGCCGCAAGTAACGACTCGCTATCATTGGCCGTCAGGTTTCCTTTAGGTAAGACAGTCTGTAGTTCGTTACCGCGATGAAGTCTCCACTGAGGAAAAGTCGCAAGACCGCTGAAGCGAAGGCAGTTGTGCTTGATCAGATCCTGAGGAGTTTCAGGCATGCCGTGCTCCCTGATGTAGGCAGGCGAGGCGGACAATATCCGGCGATGGTCACTCAGTTTACTGGCGATCAATCTGTTGTCCTCCAGCTCTCCAATCCGAATTGCAGCGTCAAAGCCTTCATCAATGAAATCGACAAGTCGCTCGCTATAGTCTGCAAGGATTGAGACATGAGGATAGGCCTTTAGAAATTCCGGCAGTAGCGGGGCAAGCCAACGTCGCCCCATGGCTGCGGGCAGTGCGAGTCGCAAAGTACCTCGAATTTCACTGGCACCCTGAGTCGCTTGCTGCTGCGCTTCATTCATCAATTCGATGGCTGAGCGCAGACGCTGCTCCAACTTGGCACCTACTTCAGTAATTCGAACTTGTCGGGTTGAACGCTCCACGAGCCGCACACCGAGGCGCTTTTCCATCGACGCAAGTCGTTTCGAGACGATCGTAGGGTGTCGCTGTAATAGCCGGCCAGCCCCGACAAATGAGCCTTGCGAGGCGACTGCCAGAAACGCAGCGATTTCGTCACTGTGCTGATTATTCAGAACATCAAGATTCATGGTTTTAGAATTATCGCCCCCGATGAACGCCCGAACTCCAGATCGGCATGCGCCGACGCTGCGTCAGCCAGCGGGTAGCTTGCCCAGATCCGGGGTTTGATAATACCCGCAGCCAGTGCTGCCAAAACATCCTGAGCACGTTCCTGATACTCAGTGACACTGGTCGTATGGGCTGCCAACGAAGGGCGTGTCAGGAACAGCGACCCTTTGGAATTGAGTGTCGACAGCTCCACGGCTGACGGTGCGCCCGATGAAGCGCCGAACGAGACCATCAGGCCACGGGGGCGCAAGCTATCCAGGGATGCCTGGAAAGAAACGCGCCCGATTGGATCATAGACGACGTCGACCTTTTTCCCGTCGGTGATACGAGCAACGTCCGATGCCAGGCTGTCGGCATCAAACACCAGGACTTCATCGCAACCCAACGCTCGAGCCTTTTCGACACTGGCCGGTTTCGAAACCACACCGATTACGGTTGCACCCAAATGCCTTGCCCAAGGCACCATGATCTCCCCCAGACCTCCGGCCACACCGTAGAGGAGGATGGTTGTGCCCTGTCCGACGGGATAGGTGGCCTTCAAAAGGTACTGTGCCGTGATGCCCTTAAACATGACGGCGGCGGCATCGTCGAACGACAGTGCATCCGGAATTTTAACCAGCCGCTCCGCCGGGTAAAGCCGAGCTGAAGCATACGAGCCAATAGGGCCGGTAGCATAAGCGACACGATCCCCAACTTGTACATTGCTGACACCGGCACCCACTACGGCAACACGCCCAGCGCCTTCCAACCCAAGCCCAGATGGCAACGCGATGGGAACCGCTCCCTTGCGCTGGGTGACGTCGAGAAAGTTTACGCCAATAGCCTCTTGCTCAAGCCAGACCTCACCTTGCCGTGGTGATTGCTCGCTCAGTATCTCCAGGCTCATTACTTCAGGATTGCCGAACTGGTTAACTCGGATCACGGATGCCATGGTTATTTCCCCTTCACCCAGAAGTTTCCTTCACATAGATGCCTCTAGTGTGAGAACTAACCCTGTAATGAACAAGACTGCCTGATTGCAGATCATTAATGCACATAGTGCAGCAGTATGATCGATAACAACACCGCGCTTGTTCGCATAGAGCGCTGCAGGTTGTAACGGCTAGAGAAACGCAAAAAAGTGGTGCTGAGCGTCTGCTATAGGGTCGATTGCTGCCCATAATTTACAGCTGCTACAGGTCCTGTGAGCGCCTCCAGCTGACGTTAAATGCACTGGTATTCAGGTACCTGGCGAAGACTTGCTGACTTAGCTGTTTTCGCTGGTCTGCTTAATCTGGTCAGGTTTTATTCCGGCAGGTACGTCCGCGATACAGGATGCGTCGAATTCACACATAGCTGTTTTGTATATGGCACCGATTTACAGCAGTGCTGCAGCGGTGCTGTGAATCGACGCAAAAGCATCACTTTTGGATGTATAAGTCATTACAGATATCCACCAATTCTTGGTTACTCAAAGCACTGTTACCTGAGCGTGGCTCACCAATCCACCGCTACGCAACCCTCCAAACAACGCCGTCTCGGCTGCTGAAGATTGCGGGTACTTCGTCAACCAAACCTCCAGCACAGCCCTCAACTGAATCTCAAAATCCCGCCGATCCACCGCCCGCACCAGCACCTCCTGCAACTGCTCGATCAGCACCGGCGCGCACACCTCCAGCGTCTGTAGCGCATCTTCCCCTGGCTGTTGCAGCAATAGGGTCAGGCTTTCTATCAAGTTCTGGGTCAGGCTATTTAGCGTTCTCATACCGGGGGCTCCAAGGCCGTGGTGGGTTCGGGGAAGGTGACGACGTGGGGTTCGATTCCGCGCAAGCGGTCTATGCGGGCGGCGACCTGGATGGCGGCATCGAGTTCGCTGACCCGCTGGCTTTGCATGAGGTCGTAGCGTTCTTTCTTTTCTTCCGATTCGGTCATGGCCAGCGCCAGGTACAGGCTGGGCGGTACCGCGCGGAACAGTACTTCCATGCTCTTGGACAGCAGGACGCCTTCGGTGTATTTGCCGCTTTCTTTGCGCGCCGAGAGCATCAGGGCTTTTTGCGCGGGTGTCAGTTCGCGGAATCGGGAGATTTTTTCAACTTCGTCCGGTGGCATGTTCAGGCAAATCCACCACTCGATCATGTTCAGCATCGGCGCCGCCGCCGGGGGCAGGTCGTCGATGTTTTGCGTGGCCAGCCAGAACCAGGCACCGAGCTTTCGCCACATTTTGGTGATCTTCACCACATAGGGGGAGAGCAGCGGGTTTTTGGTGATGATGTGGCCTTCGTCCGTCAGTTTGACGATGGGCCGGCCTTTGTATTGGTCGCGTTCGGCCAGGTTGTTGATGGTGTTCAGTAGTGAGATATAGGCGATCGACAATTGGGCGTTGTAGCCCTCCAGAGCATAGGTGGCCAGGTCGACGATGGTGATGTCGGCTTCAGGCCAGGGCGTGCCTTCGCGGTTGAAGATGTCGCCATCGCTGCCCATGCAGAATATGTCCATGGCTTCGGCCATTTCTTGCATGCGGTTGCGCCGGGTCTCAGGTGCGTCTGCGTCCTGGGCGGCGACTTTGAGGACATCACGGATGTCCTGGGTCAGCACCGGTCGGCCTGTGCTGGCGCAGGTTCTGGCTGCGGCGAGGATGCCGTGGCGAATGGCGCTGCGATCGGCGCGGGTCAGGCGTTCTTCCTCCTTGGCTTCACCGCCGGTGATCATCAGGCGTGCGGCGATTTCCAGTTCGCCGAGGATGTCGCGCTGCTCGTCCTGGCTGTTGGTATGGGCGTCGGAGGTCTCCACGTCGTCGGGGCCGACGACTTTGAGATTGTCTGTGCTTTGTACCAAGCGGATGGCATCGGCAAAGGGCGCCAGGCTGACGCCTGAGCCGGGGCTCAATTTGATCCGGTTGACGGTCAAGCCCAGGCGTTTTGCCAAATCGCCGGTCAAGCCGAAACTGTTGCCGGCTTCCACGATAAACAGGCGTGGTCGGTACACCGCGATCAGTTGGCTGATCAGGTTGCACAGGGTCGCCGATTTACCGGCGCCGGTCGGGCCGAACACGAACAGGTGGGCATTCATTTGCCGATCGAGCCGGTTTAGCGGGTCGAAGGTCAGGGGCGCGCCGCCGCGGTTGAACAGGGTGATGCCGGGGTGGCCGGTACCGGTGGAGCGGCCCCAGACCGGCGCCAGGTTGGCGATATGCTGGGCGAACATCAGTTGGGTGTACCAGTCCAGCGTACGGCGTTGGTTGGGGTCGAAGTTGCCCGGTAACCAGCGCAGGTAGGTGTTCAGGGGTGCCACTTCATCACGGGGCTCAACCGGCTCCATACCCGCGCCAAGCAGGGCGGTGCTCAGTTGCAGGCTGCGTTCCTGCAGTTGTGCGTGATCGCGGCCGCGCAGGTAAAACGCCACGCTGCCCCGGTACAGTTTGTGTTTGCGGCCGAGCAACTGGCGGGCGGTGTTGACGTCTTCGCGGGTCAGCATCGAGGCCTGGGTGTCGCCGACGGCTTTGCGGGACAGTTTCTCCAGATGACTTTCCAGGGTGTCCTGCGGGGTGATAACCAAGGTTATGCAGAGGAGGGTGTCCTCTGGCATTTTGTCGAACAGGGCATTGAGGGCATCGCCGCCTTTGCGGGTTTCGCCGGTGAGGTGGCCGGTCTTGGGCGCTTCGCGCAGTCGATCGAGCATCACCACGCGATGGGGCAGGCCGTCGAAGTACCACAGGCCTTTGTCGGTATTCGACAGTGGCTCGCGGTAGCACAGGTTCTGCGAGAAGTCGGTGCCGCTGGCCAGCGGTAACTCGTCTTCGGCCATCGCGGGCACTTGCTGGCAGACCAGTTCATAGAAGCGGCGGATATCGGCATCTGCTGGCCCAAGGTGGTCGGGCCGAGGGTTGAACCAGTGGATCAGCCAGTGGCGGATGGCGTGGCCATCCATGCGATGGCTTTTGATACCTGCATTGGCCAGTCCTCCGGTCAGTCGATCGCAGATGATTTTCAGATACGGGCCGGGGGACTGGCCGCGCACGTCGAGGTCTGCGCTCTGGATTCGGCGATAGACGACCAGTCGCACTCGGCGTTGCTGGCCTCGCCAGGGCAACTGGCTGACCGTAGTGTCCTCGAACAGGCCGCCGGGTTTGGAGATGGCGGCCAGATGCTGTTTCATCAGTTGCAGATACAGCTCGCTGAAGGCGGAGCCTTTGGCCCGGGGCTGGATGTAGTCGTGCAGGTGTTGGAGATAATCGTCCCAATTGGTTTCGTCCTGGGCGTAGAGCTGGACTACCCAGGGCGATGTTTCCAGCTCGTCGAAGGAGTCCTGCAGCGCGTTTTCCAGCGCATCACGGACTTTGCGCAACCAGTCAGGGTCGCGGCCCTCGGTGCCAATGGGTGTTAGCTCGAAGAAGGCTGCGCGGGAAACGCCGTCCTCCAGCAGCATGGCTTGCTCTGCCGGCAAGTAGTCGACCCAGGGCAGCAGGTCGACGAAGGAAGCGTTGACGTCGTACAGGCGGGCGACGTCGGCGGTGGTGGCCGGTTTCTGTTTGGGATTGCGCCAATCCTCCGGGGAGGGAATGCCCTGCGCGGCCAAGCGTTCGAAGTAGCGATCGGTAGCGGCCTCGAAGGTTTCTGATGTTTGAGTGTGATCAAGGTCAGGCTCTGATCGTTGGCGTGCTTTTAAACGTTGCCAAAGTCCCATCAATAGTCCTCCGTGCGCTCACCGGGCATGGCGTATTGCACGCGCTGATACAGCGGGAACACCGTTGAGTAGCCCGGAATCGGCGCCGGATCAGAGCCGGCCAAATGGGGGAAGACGTACATCACCAGATCGGGATTGGGCAGGCGCTTGAACTGGCTGTAGATCTCGTTTTTCGCCGTGCGGGTAAAGGTGTTTGGGTCGACCTGCCCGGGCTCAAGCGGTCGGCGCAGGGCCTGGCGTGCGTCTATCAATTGACGGTTGCTGGCGCTGGTGCCTTGCTGCCAAACATCCATCATCGTCTGTCTGCCGTGGGGCAGCAGCTCGTCCTTGCTGGTGGAGCAGGCTGAAGTCAGCAGCGCCAGGGTCAAAGCGACACAGTAGTTAGTCCAGCGACGTCGAGACATGGCGCCCCCCTGAGCGGTAGTCGACCTTGCGGCCTTTCAGTTCGTAATCGATGGTCAGCGGCTGGTCCAGATGCACCGCGACTTTGGCCCCGGGCTGCACATATACGGCGGCGAAGGCCTGACCGTAGAGCTTGTTCACCCAGCTGGAGATATCGTTGACGCCTGAGCCGATGATCTTGCTCATGGCTTCGCTGCCGGACATGCCGACGGTGCCGACTGTCCCGGTCTGGGTGTTGATAAATGAACTGCTGTTGCCATCGGACTTGATCAGCGAGGCCGCGCCCGCGCCGGCCGCAGTGATCAGCACCTGCGAGCCGATGTACTGCGAGGCGTTGCTTTTGCGCTCGCCGTTGATGCAGGGAATGCCGTGGTCATCGCTGATCCAGCCCAGGCCGCCTTGGATGGTGGACTGGTTGCCGTTATTGCTGTTCGGGTTGTGGGTGGCTTCTTCGGGTGGCGCGGGCAAGGTGCGGACGGTGCCGTCGTTGAACACGAAGGTCAGGCTTTTGATCTGCCCGCGCACGCAAGATAGGGTCCAGTCCCCGGACGCGGTTCCGCTGGCCACCGCCCCGGCGACATCGGGCAGGTCGATACCGTTGGCGGTGAGATTGTCCGGGCCGATCAACACCTTGAACGGGTAGGGGTCATTGACGGTGCCGTCGATCGGCACCCGGCCAATCAATGCGGACATGGCTACCGAGCCCATCAATGTCGAGTTTTGCGGCAGGGTGTAGACCTTGCGCACTTGCTTGCGGGCGTCCTGCGGGGCGACTTCATTCGCCACGGCCTGGACCCCGATGCTCAGGGCATGCTGGCCGCGATCCAGGGTTTCGCCAAATGAGGTCGGGAAGTTGAAACCGTTAGCGGTTTGATTGGAGCCTGCGGCAATGGGTTTGCCGTTGATATCGACGGGCGTGGCGTCTTGCGGATTTATCCACACCAGGTCCAGCTCCGGCGCTCCCTTGAAGTGCTGGCCATCCCCGGGCTGAATGCCAAAGCCGATCGGCAAGTCAGACCCGGTGGTGCTGCCTGCGCCCGGTTTGTTGCTCAGGGTGTTGTACTGCTGTTGCATCGTATCCAAGAACGTCTGGCTCTGTTGCTCCGACTCTTGTTTGAGGGTGTCCTTGGCGTTTTGCAGGGTGGTCGCGATGTTTTGATCGATGCTCTGCAGGCGCTTTTGCAGCTCGGCATTCTGTTGTTTCAGTGCGTCATTGTTCTGCAGGGCATTGCTGACCTGATCTTTGAGCTGGCGACTTTCCGCGACAATGGTGCGTAGAGTGTCGCCGGGGGTATCGCCATCGACTCCCAGTTTTTTCGCTTCGTTCGAATTGAGGGAGAGGGTGCCTGCATCTTGAGCGTCCTGCTGTGAACTGCCGCCGCTAAACAGCTTGGCCATGACGATAACCGCGACGATCACGAACGGGATAACCAGAAACTTGATCAGCGGATTATTCTTCACGGCGCGCTCCTTTCGGGTCGATCTGCCCGACAGTCAGGGGCAGTACCGACTCGGCAAGTCCACGACCCCGGGTTACCAGATAGACAGTCGTGGTGTCGCTGGCATCGCCTTTGGCGCCGAGATAGGGATGCTGGAAAGTAGCGGTGATGAAGTCGCCCATTAATTCACGCGGGTCCAAAGTCACAGGCTTGCTGCCGGTGTTGCGCAGCTTGACGGCCGTGACCCATAAATCCTCCAGTCGCCATGCCCCCAAGGCCCTGGCCTCGACAGGCCGGGTGGGTAGCAGGGTGGTGAGATCCATATTGCGTTTGAGATTGACCTGCGCAATGCCTGGCACCGGCTCAACTGTGCGCAAGGGGGCATACAGCATCTGCGCGGCATAGCGTGTCATCACCACAGGCAGCGGTGTTTCACGCTGGGCTGGCGCTGCGGCGTCGCTATTTTGCTCGGTCGATCGGTTGGCAGCTTTAGAGTCTTCAGCCTTGGGGGAGAGCTGGCCATAACGCGCCGCAGAGTTGTCACCGGCCACGATTTTAATTGGCTCGAGGGCTGGCTGGTTGGCCTTGCCGGGCGTCGCGATGATATCCACCAGCATGATCTCGCTGGTACTCATGTTTTGCAGTTGCAGACGGGTCGGCTCGATGGGCTCCTTGGCCAGCAAATATAGGGTGCCGCCGGTACTTTGCACGCGCAGCTTGTCGACCAGATGGCGGGGTAGTCCTACCCGCACATTTTGATCAACGAAGACGATGCGCTCCTGCCCGACGACCAATGGCAAGGCCAGCGGAATACGCTCCCAGCGCTGAATCTCCACGGCATGAGCGAAATTGCACGCAACCAGCGCAGCGAGCAGCAGAAGGCGCTTCATCCTTTATCTCCTGCCCTGATGGGTTCTGCTGCGACCTCTATACGTTGCGGATTACCGCTATAGCAGTCCCAGGCCAGTCCGAAGGGGTTCTTTTCGGGATCAACATCGGAGCGAATGATATGCAGGGGGTAACGCGCAAACGCTCGCTTCACCCGCTCGCCGCCGTAATGCTCGTCGGCGGTGATATCCAGGTTTACGGTCCAGTCATTGATGCTGTGTTGCTGAACATGCGGCTCTTGCTGGTTGTCGATACCACGCCCGGGAATCTCGAACACCCCGCGTTCGCGTTTGCGCAGTTCACCGCTGTTGCGGCGCAGTTCGAAGTCCCGCTGCAAATAGGCTTTGCAGCTCGGCGTCAGGTAGCCGCTCAAGCGGATGATGTTGTCCTCGTAATCGGTCTCACCGTTCGAGGGCCAGCGGTTCATCTGCTGGAAGATATAGAGGCCAAAGGCATACACCGACTCTGGCGGAACGTCCCACCACGGTCGGGTGTTGCCCGAGCGCAGGTCAGGCGGGACATGAATGGTCAGATCACGGGGGGCGCTTTGCCAGCCATACGCCATATACAGCCCGAGTGCGATCAGCAGGCCGATCACCAGGCGCAGGCTTTTGATATGCGACTGCTGGGCATCTACGCGCTTGCGGTAGGTCATGGCGCCTCCGAGCGACGGCAAGTCCATGCACCGGAGCGTGTGATCAGACGAGCGCTGTTCCAGGTAGGGATATGCCGGGCAATCGCCAACTGCATTTGACGGTACAGCCAGGTACCCGGGCGCCCGCGTTTCATGCGGCGCAAGACCCGGCTGGCGATAGCCAGTCCCAGCACGCCACCGACCATGGCTCCAGCAATAATCAGTGCCCAGATTTGGGTCAGAATTGCGGCGGGAATACCAGCCAACAGTCCCGTTACGCTACAGAGCAGCAATGTGGTCCACATCTCGTCGGCAGTCAGACCACCCATGATCACGGGCTGGCTGTTCAGCCTGTCCGGAAGAAACATCAGCGTGCCGTCATCAAATAGCTCGGTCATGGCCCGTACTCGTTAAAGGATGGCGGTGGCCTTGGTTACCAGGAAGATGGCAACCCCGAGAATCGCAACGCCTACCGCAGCAGTTGCGCCCAGATCCATCCACTTCTTCTTGCCGAGTTGAATCTCGTGGTAAGTGCCAAAGGCATGCCAGGCGACCCCGCAAAACACCACGGCGCAAATGATCAGACCAAGAAGAAGAAAGCCGTCATAGGCGTAGTTCTGCATGGTCTGAATCAGGTTCGAGCCCTCGCCACGAGAAGGCGCCTGAGCAGTTGGAAGCCCTGCCATGGCCAAACCGGGCAACGCGAATGCACCCATCGCGATACAGCGTGTTTTTGAAAATCGAAACATGGCGAAACTCCAAAGCGGTCAGCTAAGAACGAAAGCAGTGAGAATCATGCTGAGCAGCAGAATGCGGATCACAGAGGGTGCCGCGACGGACCGATCCAGATTGCCGGTGGCCCAGCCCCGGTAGCAGCTCCATAGCGCCCAGGCGCCCCACAAAAAACTGATCGCCACGGTGAAGCCAACGAACAGCAGATAACTGGCCGAAGGCGGGAACCCTCCCGCCGCCTGAAAGGCAGAGGCTTGAACGCCACTCATGCTCATGGCTTGCGTCCTTCGGTTGAGTAACTGCCCGAAAGCTCTACCGGGTCGCGAGGCTGGGCTCGACTGGGCGTAAGGTAGTTTTCCAGGCCAAGGCGGATGCGCTCGATATCTTGGGCAAGACGCGGGTAGTCGAAGTAGTAGCGTTTGGCGGGTTCATCGGTGAGCTGGGCGCTGCGCTGGGCAGTGTCTTCCAGAGCGTAGAGCTGGCGGATCATGATGGTCAGGTTGGATTGCTCGGAAGCGGAGGCGGCTGATGCGTGGGCGATCGGCAGGGTGAATCCAGCCAGTGCGATAAGACACGCAAGGGGCATGCGGTAAGTGAGTACTGTGAGACGCAGGTAATGGATCACGGCTGGGCTCTGGTGATTCGTGTTGCAATCAGCTTGCCGAGCTCAGTGGGGGGCTTGCAGCAAGAAAAGCATATTTAGGGGGGGAAGGATTTCTTTAGCGGGGGCTTGATGATGTCTAGTCTGGATGATTTGCACGCCAAATTCTTGTTGTGTGCAGATGGTCTGATGTACTGAATATTTTCAGGCGATTGGACCTGATATTGAGGTGGGTAGCGCAGAACCTGCTTCGTTGGTCTGTTGTTTATGTGTGGGGTATTAATTCTGGCCATGTTGATGATGAATTGTTAACGGCTATAGATGGGTTTCTTCGGTTTCTAATGATTCGAAATGCTAGTTGTCATTCCTCAGGGTCGGAGGTTTGTAGTACCTCATGTGTTGGTGTTTTTGGGTGTTGGGTGTTGGGTGTAATAATTTGATGCTAGTATGTTTGCGTTAAGGTGGACTAGCTAGGTGGCGTTGTTTATGGCTGCAAGAATGTTATTAATGTTTTCGTATTGCTGAGTAGGATGAGGATTGACATGCGGATTGCTATTCAGATACTTGGCGCCAGCATATTGCAGTGCGTAGATGGTTGGTTAGGATTTTAGAGTGATAGATATTGGTAAAAATAACTGCGAAAAACGCAGTTATTTTGCTCGCTGTCGGGTGGGTTGTAATTTATCGTGTAAAGTATTTATGTACTTCTTGAGCTAGCTTTTCTAGGCTTGGAGGTACGGTTTTACATTCATTCATTTGCTTTAATACATACTTGGAGAAGTCATTCTTTTTCATCCATTTGATGCGGTTGGCAATCAGTCTGCGGCATTTTATATCGTCTACAGTGTCATTTAGAAAGCTATTAAATGATTGGTCTGTATTTAACAATGCTGAATTCAATTTAACAATGTCCGGACGTGGCTCCAGCCAGCTTTTTGACTCCGCATGATCCCAAGCTTCGGCCCCGCACAGTTCTTCAATTGCAATGGATAGTTCGAAGCCAGCCTTGATCGCCATCCGCAACTCATCATCCCCGCTGATTTTGTTAAGCTTAAAGTATTTTATTTTTCCCTTTGCATCTAAAGAATCCATCCGTTGACTCAAGATATTCTCTGCTGTCGATCCAGCTTCATCACCATCCAGCAGAACTGCAGTACGACCCTTGATGTCAGTCATGACGGCGCGCGCGGTAGCATACCCCACAGCCCAGTTAGTACCAGCCCCAGATCCTGATTTTGTGACTATTTTGAATGGTAAGGTTGAGCCAAAAAGTAAAGAGTATGCTTTTTCCAAGATGACTTTGTCCGTGTCTCCCTCAACACAGAGTACACAGTGGTCAATATGTAAGGACTGACCTTCGACTTCTTTTATTTGATCAATAAGTTGACGGCGCTGGTCCAGTGCTAATTTCAGGTAAGGTTCGATAAATGGCATCAAACCCAGGCCGTCATCAAGTGTGGCAGTAGTTGTTGAGTCGGAAAATTCCGTGGCGCCATTTTGTCGAGACGCATGCAGTGCACGTGCTTTATTTTGTGATTTAGTGATACTGTAGAAAGCAGGGGAATGGGTAGTGAGAAGTACTTGAATTATATCCGAGCAGCGGTAAAATTCATTTGCCTCATCAACCTGTCTAGCCAACTCCAAATTATTCTCAGGTTCTTCATACCCGAAAATAGTTTCTGGTGAGGGCCTGCCTCTGGCGAAATTTGCTTTTCGCTGATCAGCCAGAAACCGCAAAATCACAGGAATATGCCTTCCTTGCACGCCATCACCTCGATGTTGCAAAGGTGTCGCAGCATGTTTGTCCGCTGTTTTGAAGTCAAGAATTTCGAAAAGGCTGCTTAAGTCTGTAGGCAAGGAAAATTCTGTTTTTAAGCTCAAGATTCTCAAAGCTTCAACTTCAATGCCTCGGACTTCTGTGCGTAAGCTCTTAAGGAACTGTCCTGAAGCCTTAGCTAATTTTGGCGCTATAGTTTCCGCTAAAGTATTATGTAATCGCCTTTTTAGTGTGTTGAAAAATTCCTCGCCTCGAATAGCAGGCACATACTCGTAACCTATCTGTCGTAACCAGTATTCAGTTTTGGAGCGTGCACTAAATGCTTTGTCTCCCACCATTTTCATGTGCTCATCATAAGGTGTTGAAGTTTCTTCTCTCCATACCTTGCGCCACACTACTGGATCATTATCGGTGTAGTTAGCTGGTGGTTGTATTTCGAGTTCAACCATTATCTCTTTAGCGCGGTTTGCTCTGCCAACAGCGTTCTGGCTGTAGTCATCCGCAAATACTAATTGCTTGCCTACGTCAGTTTGGTTGTTGAAAAACAGATTAAGCGCCCGTAAAACATTGCTCTTCCCGGAGTCATTCGCCCCGGAAAGGACTGTGTAATTAACAGGGAGTATCTCTACGTCAACTAAAGAGCGAAAGTTTTTTATCTTTATACGGGTAATGTACACAAATGCCTTCCAGTAGCGTGAGCTTGACCGGCAAAAATATAACAAGGCGAGAGGAATATCAATGTGATATCACGATTGCCTTGATTGGAGGGATAGTGGTTTAAAGTTCATCTTTTCAGTACGCTTGAATTTGAGGTCGTCACAGTTGACCTTGGGCATGTACAACCCTTACAAATATTTCTTGAAGCTTGAGACAGTGATATGGACTGAAACCGCTAAAAAAACTGAGCACGGCACCAAAATCAACAGCGGACTAACGCTGACCGGCAAGGCCAGATACACCGTCCAAGGTACGATCATCAGCGGAATAATCGTCCCCCGTGCCTTGTGATACAGATAGCTGGACTCCCGCCCCGAACCAAACTTGCGCAGGTCACGCCGCACCAACCCATCGACCAGCCCTGTAAACCCTGCCAGTAAAAACAGCGGGATGGTCATCGTCAAAATGACCATCCGCACGCAGAAGGTGAGCACGGTATACAGCGCGGCCAAGCCATAGTCCTGAAGCTTGATCATTACCCGGCCTGTTTCGTAGCGCAGATCCAAGTTGACGATCTGTTGTGGGGAGGTGGTGCCTGCGTAATGGGTCAGGGCATTGATGCTGTCCTGCATGCCGGTTTTCACCATCAGCCAGTCATAGACCATTTGGGCCAACCAGGTTGCCGTGCGCCCCGGCTCATTGATGACAACGCTATGGATCAAGTCCTGGGACAACCAGCTCAACTCGTATTCAAACATCTGTTGCGCATGTCGCCAGCCTGCCTCTGGCCAGAACAGATACAGGCATATCCATTCGACGACGATGGCAGCCAGCAAGGAGCCAAACATCACTCCCAGAAAGTGGAAGGGTGTTGCGAGCAGGATGCCGAGAAAGGTTTTTTGACCTTCCTGCTGTTGTTGGGCTTTTTCTGCGATGTCGGCCATCAGGTTTAAACCTTATGACCTTCATTGGCCATCTGGCGAAAGTCATCCACCAGATCTTCAGGTAATGATTCGCTCAACACTTGATAGCCAGGAGCCTGCCACCAGTCGCTACTGTCCACTGAGCCTTTGCGCATCCCTTCGGCCAGGGCCTGCAGATCCTTGGGCATGACTTCGTCCGGGTCGCTCGCCGGTAATGGCATACGAATCTTCCACAGGTTGCCGCCCTCGATCAGGGCAAAACATTGCCCCTTTGGCAGGCTCACCACATGAGCGGGCTCGATCATCGGCACGCTGACGCTCTGGATCTGGTCGTGGGTGTTGGAGGTGAAGGCGGCGTTGCCATTGATCGCATCATTGGCGCTGCTGGCGGTTGTGCTGGTGAACACCTGGACCTTGGGTAGCTGGTTGGTCAGCAGTTCGGCAGTGGCGGTTTCGCGAACACGTAACATAAAGAGGTTGTTGAAGTTGCCGATCACCTGGCCAGCCTTGGCCCGACTGCCGATTTTTGCCTCGATATCGCTCATGGTCTGGGTGTAGGCGGTAACCTGCATGCCGGCACCACCGCCCTTGTTGATCATCGGGATAAATTCGTCGCCCATCAGTTCGTTGAATTCATCTGCATGCACATTGATTGCGACCTTGCCGCTGCTGGCGCCGGGCAGGCCGTCATCGATGCCGAATTTGTAGATATGCCCGGCCACCGACACCAGGTCGCTGAACATTGAGTTGCCCACGGCGGCGGCCACTTCGGCATCCGACAGGGCATCCAGTCCCACATACACAACCGCTCGTTTACGGATGACCTGCATCCAGTCGAAGATCGGCCGTGGGTCTTCAAGGTCCATATAGTCGGGTGACAGCAGCTCTGCGATGCGGCCGGTGGTGAGTTTTTCCAGCAGTGGCAGCAAACTGGCGACGATCTTGTCGAAGTAGGTTTTGTCGTAGCGCACTGCCGAGCGCAGGCCATCCATGACCGGGTCAGAGATGCGTTTCTGGGTGAGGTACATATCCAGGGCGACCACGCGCAGCGGGCGATCTTTCATGGCGAAGCTGAGGTTTTTCCGATCTATCTTGCCCTCGACCTCGACGATGGTTTGCCAGGCCTTGGGGTCGTGCTGCGCGAAGTAGTTTTGTGCGTACTCTATAAACAAGGCATCGATATTGATCACATGCTTGAGGATCTGTTCGTAGTCCGGGCGTCGGCCTCGGGCTACCAGAGCGCGGGCAATGATGTTGACGAAGCGCCAGGCGAACTCGCGAAATGCTGCGGAGTTGCCTTCCCCAGAGAGTTGACCGGCAATCCGTGTGGCCACCTCCGAGATCCGGCCAAAACGACCCACCGCGTTATACCGTGCCGAATAGTCAGGCCAGCCCAGATGGAAAACGTAGAACTCATCGAGTCGGCCAGCGCGTTTGCATTCGATGTACATGCGCTTTAACAGGTCGGCATCGCCTTTGGGGTCGAAGACGATCACGACCTCGCGATCAAGATGCTTAGCTCGGCGTATGTCCTGAGTGATAAACAGCTCGGCAAGACGAGTCTTGCCCACCCGCGTTGTGCCCAGCACCAGAGAGTGGCCAACCCGTTCTCCCAGCGGCAAGCTGACGTCGCCTTCGTGCGGTTCTATGCCATGCAAGCGCGGCAATCCACCTACGGGAGGGAGTGGCCGGGCCGGGTTCAGCGCGATATTCCATGCTGTGACTTTGCTGAGCAACTTGAGCGGAAAAGGCGCGAACTCCAGCCGCTCTTCCAGGCGGCGTGCCGACCTGTAAATCGAAGTTGGCTCAACATACTCGGCGTATTTGGGCAGATAGGTGTCCATCAGGCGCTGGGTATGTTTTTGCGTCCAGCGAAAGCCTTTGCCGATAAACAGGCGCTCGTTGCTGACCGGAATATCCTTGCTGGTCATGGTGTAGTGGGGCAGGCGGCGGATATTGCGGCGGTAACGTAACACCACCCATGCCTGCCGCAGGCGCACAAAGCCGAGCCCTAAAAAGCCGACAGCAGAGACCACGCCGAACAATGGTGTCAGGGCGAATGCCCAAGGCGCGAACACGCACAGCAACGCCGCAGCGACACAGACAAGCACCGTGTACAGCTCGACGGCGGGTCGCAGTAGCGATTCGATGGTGTAGGTGCTGGCCATGATTTCGGTCAGCGCCTTACTGCTGGAGCGTGGTGGCGGTGATCAATAGAGGGTAGTGGCTAATGCCGAGACGTTGCGCCAGATCATCAGCCGGTGCGGGCACTATCTGCAGTGTTCCGGCCCAGCGTTTAACCTCGGCAAAGCGCTCGGCGCTGGTCACATTGATCACGATCCCTACGGCCTGCAGTTGCTGCAGTTGCTCGCGACGCTGTGAGAGCCAGGTTCTGGACAGTTCATCGTCTCCCACCAGAAATAGCGGCTGCAGGCCGGGCGCGTTGATCACTCGGCTCTTTTCTTGGCCTGGTGTCAGTTGCGTCGAGCGCACAGGAAATGCCCCGGAGCCACGAACACCAATGTTCAAAGCAGATATCGATTGGGCGGTTGGTTCAGGGTTGAGGTCCTGATAATAGGGCAGAGCAGATACGCCTCCCCTGTCCTCGACCACAATCAGCGAGCTGGCGTGTATTGCCTGCGCCAGGCTCAGGCTCGGCAGGAGTAGAAATGGATAATAGAGTCGATTCATGGAGTGATCGCCATTAGGTTGATGCCGGTGACGCGGCTGAGGTGTTTGGCAAAGGCCAGTCGATAACGAGCAGCGGGCTTGCCCCCGGCCGGGCGGTGATAGCGCCCGGCGGCGGTGATCCAATCGCCGCCTTTGGCCTTGTGCTCTGCCAGAATTTGAGCGGTGACCGACAGGTTTTTATACGGATCCAGCCCCTCGCATGGAGAGCTGTAACGGTGGCCATTGGCGCCGATATTGGTCTGGCCGAGGCCCACGTCGACCCGGTGAGGGCCTGCGGTTTGAATGGCGTGCAGTAATGCGTTGCAGGCATCACTACGGGTCGCAAAGCGATATCCGGCGCCTGCAACATTCAATGTCCAGGGCCAGGGCACGAGTTGGCCACGCAGTCGGGTACCACTTTCCTGCAGGGCAACCGAGTACAGCACCTCTGACGGCACCCCTGCCGGTAGTGCGATCAGTTGGTACGCCGGAGGTGGAATCTCTGCGCCGTAGGTGATGGGAGTGCCTAGCAGAAGGATACCGAACAGCACTACCCGAATTACTGACGTTGCCATTGGCCATTGACCTCGCGCACCACGGCTGGAAGCTCGCCGCCTAGACCCAGACCCTGCCAGCGCCCGGCATCGTGATTCAGTGTGATCGCGCGGTTCAGGACACGGGTCGGTTCGATCCTGGCCAGGATTGCCCAGCGGCGGATCTTCTCGTCATCGCCCTGGCTGCCGACGAAGTACAAGTCGAAAGGCTGATTTTGCGCCTGGAGGTTTTGAATCCGCGTGACACAGGCCATGCAGTTGTCCTGCACAAAGATGGCCAAGCGACCGTCGCTTTTAAGCGCTCGTGGGGAACTGGTCATGGGGGAGGCCGGGCTGGCTGACAGCTGGATAATCTTCTCGTCCGGGTACAACCGCTTAAAGGCCTGGTCATAGGCTTGTTGGTAGGCCAGTTCCTTCTCGACCCGCTGGCGCTCGGCTTTGACCTGCAGCTCGGCGTAACGACGACGATCCTCTGCCGACGTTGCTTCAATACCCAGGGCAGTCAGCGGATCCAGCCCGGGGGAGTAGATGCCGCGTGGGCCTTTCATTAGGGCTTGGTAACGACTCCAGTCCTCAAGGGTTAGCCCCCATTGGCTAGCCAGTTCAATCTGGCTGCTGTCACGGTTTGAACTGATTGCTTCAAGGCTTTCCTGAGAATTTGTCGTGCTTGTTGCTGCATTAACACAAGGCGGTGCGGCAGCCACCAGGCCAGCTATAGCTAACCCGAGCGCGGTTAAACGTGACGGTTTGCAGAGGATATTTGAGTCAGCCACGGCGACCTCCTATGGCTCAACAGTTAAGGTTCTCGACAGACCAGCCACTTCGAAGTGGGCCAATCGGCCATCCATTGATTTGAGCTTCCAGGCTGTGCCCGTGACCCCGTCGCCCGGCCTGATCAGGTTGATCTGGCTTAGCTGTGTCGTGCCGGATGGCGCCACGGACAGAAAGCGCTCGCCACCTCGATATTCGATACCGATTACGGTGAACGGAGGAGGTTGGGGCGCAGGAGTGGGTTTCTTGCGAATAACCGTTTTGGTTGGAGAAACAGCCGCCGGTGGCTCTGTTGTTCGTGGCTTGCTCAGTTCCTGCAGCCGGATATCGATCATCTCGATATTGGCCTTGAGCACCATCACCTGTTCCTCGGCTGCTGTTACGCGCAGGGAAAGGTCTTGGGTGGTTTCAGACGCTTGCTTGGCATACGTCTGAACGTCATCGATGCGATTGGAAAGCGCCTGTTGGCCCGAGCGGAAGTCGTCGTTGGTAACCAGGTGCTTGCCGTCAACGGCGTCCAGCCGCTCATCAACCTTGGCCAGTCGTGTTAGCAGCGCGTTCAGCGAATCCTTGTCAGCGGTGGATGCCAAGTTATTGCTCACAAGGGAGAGCTGGTGATTCTCGTAGGCCAATACACTGGCCAGGGCGATCAGGCAGAGGCTGAAGATCAATGTGGTGCGGGTGGGACGTGGAAGTTTCATGGGCGGCCTCGCGTGAGAACGAGGACATCCTGTCAATCTGGGTTGTGGGGTGCAGCAGGAAATAGGTTTTTAAAGCCTTGTGAATTAATTGGGTGAGGAGACCCTCAGCACGAACCAATCTAGAGATATCTCCCCGGCATATTGATCAAAGGCTGATGCTGTTCAGGTAGTTGATCTTTTATAACGAATCATAAATATTGACCACGAGCGCGAAACCAGTTGCCGCCAGCGGCTCTAACTGGTGTAGGAACCCCGTCGATGGCTGGCACATCAGCGCAGGGTGAGACCTCCACACCCCCGTTCGGGGGTGTGCTTATGAATTTATTCCAATTACAGATTAATGGCTCATTGACATCATTTCGGGGCGTTAGGGACAATCCAGGTCTATTTAGGTCTGACAGGGATTGCTGAACATGTTCCGAAGGATTCTCGACACGGTTTCCCAAGCGGCCGATAAGGTTGTTGGAAACGTGTCTGATGCTTATGACGCCACAAAAGGGACGGTTTCAAGTGCCGGTGGCTTGGTCGCTGATGCATTCGACGCCACCCGTAATACAGTCTCCGATGCCGCCGGCAAGGTGTCAGATGTAGTCTCGGATGCGTATGAAGCCACTCGGAACACGGTGGTTGATGCCGCCGACAAAGTCGCCGATGTTGCTGTTGATGCCTATGGGGTGACTCGTAATACGGTATCTGATGCAGCTGATAAGGTCGGTGATGTGGCTTGCGACGCTTATGGGGCCACTCGCAGTACCGTTTCGAGTGCTGCCGATGTAGTCGCTGATGTGGTTTCGGATGCCTATAGCTCGACCCGCGACATTGTCAGCAGCGGCTTTGATGGATCGCGCGATTACGTCAGTAACCTCGGTTCGTCAATGAGCACCTTTTGGGCTGCTCGAAAAAACCGTGAAAGCTCAAATGCAGGTAAGTCGGCGTCGAGTGGTGATGAGCGCGAGAAAATTCTCAGCCTTGAGCGTGAGAAACGTTTTGAGTCTGCGTTAGAGAAAGCTGCTGCACGTATCAAGGACAACGACGGCTATTTTCGCATGCTGATTGCCATGCAGGCCGTGGCTCAAGCCTGTGCTGCCTGTGATGGCGAGGTCAGCCCTGACGAGCAGGAGCAAATCGATGAATTGATTCTGGGCATGGGCGCAAAATGGCTGCCTCCTCAAGTACGTACCGCGCTGGATGCATTGATCTCCCAACCGCCAAGCCTTCAGGAAGCATTTGCCATCGCAAGTCAGGTGGGTGCTGATGCCCAGGACCTGTTCCAGGAAATCGTACGTTTTGTCATTTACCTTGATGATCAAGCAAACGATGCGGAGCAGCAGTTTTTGGCCCACTGGGTTCAGTTGCGCGCAAGCGCCTGACGGAGAGATTTATGACGGATCGAATCGGGCGTTTTAAGGCTCGTCGCCAGCTGCAGGAGCAATTGCGCGAGCAGCCGATACTCGTGGCATTGCCGAACGCAGAGCAAGTGACCCAGTTTCATCAGCCGGTCAATCAACTACGGATTGATGGGGCTTTCAGTGCATTGGTTTTTGAAGCCGATGTTCAGGTCAATGAAACCGACATCGATGCTGCGTTGCGCACGTTCAGTGAAACTTTTAGCCAGGAGCGTTTTGACCAGTTGCTCAGAGACAGCCGCCGCGATGTATTGCAGGCAGTTGCTGTGCCTTTCGGCCTTGGGAAGCTGGTTGCGATACACGACAAGATTGGCGGTAACGTCGACACCATTCATAACGCACGCCAGGACGTGTATGCCACGGCAGCAGCTCGGCAGGAGTATGTCGACAGGCCGGAGTACGAATCAAAGAAATATCATGGGGATAAGCGATATATCGCCAAGAATGCCCTGGATACCAAGGCGCAGGCTGAAGGAAATCTTAAAGATACCTACACTGGCAAGACCATGGGAAACAAACATGTTGACCCGCGAAATCTCGATCACACGATTGCAGCCAAAGAGATTCATGATGATGCCGGGCGTATCTTGGCCGGTCGCGACGGTGTGGAGATGGCAAACGATTCCTCGAATCTCAATCCGACCCAGGAGCGCTTTAACAAGTTTAAGGGGCAGCGTCGTGCCGACGACATAGTCGTCCAGCTTGAGAAAGAAAGCCCTGCGCGAAGAGTTCGAATTACGGAACTCGAGTCTAAAGCCGACTTGACGGTGAAGGAACGCAACGAGCTGGATTTGCATCGACAGAAACAGACCATTGCCGACGACCCTAAGCACTTTCTTGCGGCAGACAAGACTGCCCGAGATAAATACGAGGCCAAGCTGCGCGACGATTACTACAACGGTGGGAAATTTCGCGAAGCCGTTGTCGATACCAGTATCAAGGAAGGCGGCAAGATGGCTTTTCAACAAGCATTTGGTTTGATGCTGGTTGAATTCTTTAGCGCTACCTTCGACGAGCTACAGGATTTTTATCGAAAAGGGGCCATGCATGACAGTTGGTGGCCTGAGTTGCGCAGTCGCATGGAACGGGTCGCCACACGGGTCGGCAAGCAGTGGAAGGTAGCTCTGGCTGCTGGAGGTGCGGGCTTTGTCGCCGGGGTACTGTCAAACCTTGTCACTGTCTTTCTCAATACCCTTAAGACCACCGGAAAACGGGCTATTCGCATGTTCCGCGAAGGCTTCATGTCCTTGCTCCAAGCACTCAAGATGTTGGCCTTTCCGAGCAAGGGTATGAGCATGCGCGAAGGGGCACATGAAGCGCTGAAAGTGGTCCTTGCCGGTGCTGTAGTCATTGGTGGCGTCGCGCTTGAGGAAATCATCGAGAAGTACATCCTGGCCATTCCAGGCTTGGGTGCATTCGGCTCTATTGTCTCTGCAGTGATCATCGGCGCACTGACAGGATTGGCAAGTACCTTCGTGGTTTATTTGATTGATCGCCTGGATCCGCTGGGGGTTAATCGCAATCGCGAACTGGCGGCCTTGCATCAGCAACTGGATGGCGAGTTGGAAGAAGTTAGAGGCCGTAACGACCAGTGGCTGCTTAATCTTGAGGCGACGCTGGATTGTTGAAGTAAGTCTCCAGTAAGGCCCCTGGAGGGGGCGAGCTGTTTTTTTGCGGGGACAAAACTTAAAGGGCATGCCAACACCTAAGTGTCGTACATGCCCTGTAAGTCGGATCAATAATCCGAAGGCAGCAACATTGTTGTTGAGCTTCGATCCGCTTCCGTGATTATCCAAAGCCGGCTTTCACCTTCGGCGTTGATGTCGTAGCAGGACAACAGTCGCTCTCCTTTCTCAAGCGCCCATTGATTGCTTTCCCAGTCCTCTGAACAGATCTCGCCCCAATCTCCGACAGCATGCCGCTTGAGATATGGGATAGGGTTTAGTTCGTCGTTTTCTATCAGGCTCTGTACGGCTCGGGTGATCAGCACGTTGCCCACAGGGAATGCCATTTCAGCTGCGGTATCTGCCTCCCATGGGGTTATTTCGTGCCCTGACTCCTGTTTTGATGCCCCCTCGGCATCGTCTCCAGCAGAAGCTCCAGTGTTTTTCAGAATCATGCTGTCGAGCTTGGCGCGGACTTCGATAACCAGCCGTCCGGCCGAGGTGTAGTGGGTTTGGTGAATATCGGTGATGAGAAAGTCGCCCGAGTAATTGCCAGGCGAGTGTTGATTCAACAGGGCGTCCTTGACTACGAATTCCCCGATGGATGTGGACAGGTGACCGACATTGAAGTGACCTCGACGGCCGAGGACGCTATGGATGGCCAACAGGCCTGCAATAGTAATCATGGTGTGCTCCAGGCAGCGGCCTGCCTGATTGGCAAGGCCGTGACAGATAAGAGAAAGAGCCCGAGTGGCTCAAGTCAGAAGGGGGAGGTTTCATTCCTGAGGGAAAGGCATAAGTACGAACTTCCGTCTGAGGCCTGCTTTTGCGTCAGTCTGAGTCCGAGCCACCTGTGTTTGGGGTCAGTGCTGTGTCTGCCGCGGGGGTAGCAACCGAATAGGATTTCTTGCTGTTCGGGATGCTCATTCAGGTGTCGATATACCGTTAGCAGCAGCCTGCACAAGCGCAGAACGGTTATGTCAGCGCCGTCGTGTTCATCCCATTGAACGGCGGACTCCCATGCTTGCGGGGTTAATACCACTGGCAGTTTGAGTAGATGTGGGGCGAGAGCAGGAAGGTGAGTCATGGTGCATCTCCAGATATGGGAAAGCACCTGACCCGACCGGGAGGTGATTTCCCGGTGACGGATGTCGTGAGTGATAGTTCAGCGGTGGAGCGGTTTCAGGATTGAAGTGGCACCCCGGAGGGTGCCTTGATTTCAATCATGCAGACTGACGCAGTGGCGCATCAGAGTTCTGTGGGTCGCAAACCGAGTCGTTCTCGGCGTTGTTTGGTTCAGTAGAGTCTTTCGGTTTGGCTTCATAGACGGTTTCGCCATCCACTTTGATCCAGCCGATAAAAAGCAGGCGCCCCTTGAGACTGGCTCCAGGTTGGCCTTTTTTATCGCCTTTTTCGTAGGTGAAGGCATCTGCCCAGATGTCGCCGACACGAAAGCTCGCAAGCACTTTCTTCCCGGCATCGACCGCGACCTGGCAGCGTCGAATCAGCTTTTCAGCTTCAGTGCCGACCACGTTGCAATCGATGTAGGAATACTCAACTTCATCAGTTGAACCGTGCAGAGCAGCTATGGCCACAGCCATAAAAGGTTTGCCCTTGCCGCGGGGCTTAACTTCGCGGATACGGTTGAGGTAACCGATGCCGGTGGTGTGCAGGTCGAAGAATTTGGCTTCGCTAGTGTGAGAGGTGTTCATGGTGATTCTCCAGTTTCGAAACATCAGAAAGCGGAGAGACGCTTCGCCCTTGAGGGAAAGTATTCCCCGCGAAGGTGGGTAGAGCAGGTGGGTGCCGTTAGAGCATTAGTTTCATCGCCGCGAGCATGACGCTAGTCGTTGCGGACAGCATCAGGCCCATACGGATGGTGAGTTTGACCTCTAGCTGAGAGATGTCGGTTTTCAATTCAGCGAGAAGATCGGTTCGAAGAACAGCGATATCTGCTTTGGTGGCCAAGCGTGAAAACATGTCGGTCTCCAGGGCTTCAATCACAGCATGAGCTTTCTGTTCAGGCACGTTAATCGAGATCAACGCTTGATAGAGAGCCAGTTCGGTTTTCATCAGACCTCCAAAAATATGCAAGAGGCCTGCCCAGACGGGGAGGCCCGTCATGGGTGGGAGAGAAGGTGCTTCCATCGACAGTTGTCGACTGATCGCGCTACCGGAAGCTATGGCGATCTTGGGTGTGGATCCATGCGGTACACCGCATCGTAGCCTTAAGGATCCTGACTACTGGGCATGTTGCTGACGACGTCAGCGAGACATGGGGTAAGCATGGAAACGACGCCGTGCTCTGTCAATATTCATTGCGTTTAAATCTTGAGTGAATATTTCCTGTTTTTTAGAGGGCTGGACTTTCCATTTAAATTGAATTTGTCCATTTTGGACAGGTGGTGCCGGTATGGTTTCGTACGGTTCTCAGGTCGATGTTTATAGCATGCAAAAGAAATCGTTAAAAACAATCTTGATTTTGACGCTGTTTTGAGCTTGGAAAGAAATACATGTGTGTAGTTAAAAGCTGCTTAGGTTAAAAAGTAAAACTGCTGCCTCTCACATTGGCAAGAGGGTTGTGGTTTTAAAAACAGTGCTTATTGTGCTCAGGGCTTACCGCGACAGCAAGTACAACCCATTTTAAGGTCTTTGTTTTTTCGGTAATGTCAATAGGCCTTATGGCTAAAATCCAATCTGATGAAACCTTCGGTTCTTCTAAGGACTGGGTATCGTCGCGGGAATCGAATTTTTATTGGATGGATGAATAGTTTAAGAGCCCAAATGAATGTAGACACCCGAGTCAGAATTGAGTAATTTTAGCGCGCCTGCTATTGATGTCAAAATGCCATTTCTTGTTATGGTGTGGTAAATCTAAATTGTAGGTCGTGTTAATTATAATATTGAATGATGATGAGGGTGTTATGGAAAGGACTTTGGTATATAAAGCATCATACAGTTTTAATGGCGATGATAAAGGGACGGTGATACCTGTTGCGATAGAGAAAGATGATGGGGTTGTGGTTCCGGTTGATATTAGTAATTATCCAAACAATAGTAGGATTTTCATATCTAAAGAATACGAAAAGATCCATTCAAGTTTTGCTGATGGTGAGCTATTTGTTTTGACCGATGTTAAAGAAGCTGATGTGGAAGAGTATAGTGATGCACCAAATAGGTCTAGGTACTATTCGATGGGGTACTTTAGTGCTCATGTCGAGACCAATACATATCTGCCTATAGTACAAATGGATCTGCCTGATATTGCTTCAGGCAGGGTTGAACATGGGCCAAGTATTGATGTTGGCAGCAAGCCATTTTTTATTTTGAATAACGATATTGTCTCTGGGCCATTTGTTTCACAAAGTGATGAGGATACATATTTAATAACGCCTCTGCAAAGTGTAACGCCTTTGTCGTTGAGTACATATTATGTAGCGCAGTTCTTGTTGAGGGATCTTGTTAATGCTGGGCTTATTTTAAGAACGTCTGGCGGAGGTGTTGATAGAATATACTTTACCTCGTTGAAACGAGCAAAAGAGCAAGTAACTTATGATCTGCAAGACTATATTTCTGATGCAGCGTTAATTAGGTTGTTTGCAAAGAATGATTTCGGAAGAGGTGTTGGTAGCCTTACGAAAACCGAAGCTACCAAGCTTGCCAATCTAATCAATGCTTATAGAAAGAAAAATAAAATAACAACAGATAGTGATAGAACAACTCGGTTGGAGAGCGTGTTAAGTGAGTATGTGGAGTTTGAGGGTGTTGGGAATGATATTGTTACTAATTACTTGAATACTAAAGTTGGTAAGGCGTTTTTAGCAGGATTTGTAGAGGATCATAAAGAGCAGCTGTTAAAGGAGACTATTAAAACTATAGAAGATCGTGAAGAGATCCGTCGTGAAAAAGCGGAGCGCGAGACTGCTGATGTTATAAGTAAACTTGAGGTAAAGAAGTCCGAGCTTAGGCAGCTTGAGGAAGGTTATGAGAGACGCAAGATTGAGGCGCAAGAGAGAATCGAAAAACTAAATTCGAAATCTCGAGAAGAGGAGGAAGTAAAGCTTAAGGATAGGAATAAGCAGATAGTTACTGAGATAGAAACTAATGAGAAGTTGCTGGGCGACTTAAGGTCTGCACTCGGCGAGTATAAAGATATAAAATCTAGGAAGGATGAAATCACGAAGCTAGACAATATATCCGATTATAAAAGGGATGAGCTTAATAGGCTTCGTCAATTGGTTGAGGAGCAGCAGAACTTTATTACAAATCCTAAGATGGCAAGCCAGAAAATGGTTGAAATCGATATGGTTAAAAAATTATTAAGTGGGAGTTCTCACGGCGAAGAACAGGAAGAAGTATTCCCTCTGCTGCTTGTTGAATACCCGCAGAGTGTAGAAGGCGATAAAAGAAAGGATTACATAAATAACCTGAAAGATGATTTTTCTAAAGGTGATGGTCGCTCATACAGTTATGACGAGATGGCGAATTTAGTTGTTACCGTGATGCAAAGCTATTTTACTATCATTGCCGGGCCGCCGGGAACAGGTAAGACCTCAACGATTAATCGATTTGCCGAAGCTATGGGGCTTGTTCACTCTAAAAAAAGCAGTATAGAGATGGATAACTTCTTGAGCGTTTCCGTAGCACGTGGATGGACATCAAGTCGTGAGCTTTTGGGTTTCTTTAACTCGTTGAAAAATGCTTATCAACCGTCTCGAAGCGGTCTATTTCAATTTTTGAGTGCTTTTTCTAAGCAAGCTAAAAGTGGGATTGATTATGTTGATGGTCTTAAATTGGTGCTTCTGGATGAAGCGAACTTATCAAGTATTGAACACTACTGGTCAGATTTTTTGTTGATATGTGACTATTTTGAAAAGTCTCAAAAAATTGATTTGGGAATGTCAAGTGCGAAAGGGCGGTATTTGGATCTTCCTAACAGCTTGAGGTTTATAGGAACTATTAATAATGATTCTACTGTTGAGGGTTTGTCAAGTCGGTTGATAGATCGTGCTGCTATTATCAACTTGGGTTATGAATCTTTTGCCAGCACATCAAGAATTGCAGATTCGGTTTTGCGTGGGGCAGTGCCATATGAGCAGCTTAGATCAGCTTTTACTCCTGGAGAGGATGAGGATTACTATCTGGATTTTGCAGATGAAGTACGGTTAAAGCAGGTCCTGGATATTCTATCAACCTCTACGATTAAGGGCGGTCAAATACATTTTAGTAAGCGAAAGACGAATGCCATCAGTCGTTATTGCTTCATTGCAAATCAATTATCATACGAAAAAAGCCAGCCATTGGATTATGCTATCAGTCAACATATTTTGCCAGCTGTAAGTGGTCATGGACCAGGCTTGCGGGAGCGTCTTAAACAGTTAGAAGTTAAACTAGATGAGTTTGATTACTCTATCTCGAGAAAATTGGTAAGTGGTATTATTGAATCGGGTGATGATTACTCTGACTCATACTCCTTTTTCTGAGTATATTTTATGCTAGAGATAGAGATAGTTCATGGGAAGCGGAAAGGTTTAATATTCAATTTGCTAGATTCCTCTGTTGCTTTGGAAACTCCATTAGCTGTGCAGGAAGATGAAGTTTTAGTTTTTAGGGCGACGATAGATGAGGATATACCCACGTTATCGTTGGTGCTTCATGAAAATGAGGTGTTATTTACCTCGCGTTTTTTTGTGGACGGGTGTTGGGTTTATGAGTGGCACCCAAAAGAAACTTATGGAAGAAAGAAAGAGGCTTTTTTTCATAATTATTATGGGCTTGCTGAGTTATCAATTGCGGCGAAGGATCCTGATGACCCTTCACGGTTTTTGTTTGTCTTAAATATGCAGCCTTTAGAGGTGTTGGCGAAGAAAATAAATGCTGATCGTGTAACGTCTATGCTTGAATTCTTGTCCCGGCATGATGGAAGAGATCTTGCCAGCGCAATAAGGATTACGAGGTTGCGCGCTGGATTTACGGAGGGTGGAAAAACCGATCAGTTTCTAATTGATAAAATTCAAAATAACATAGTTTTTTTAAAGAAAATTTTGCCGGATTTGTCTAAGCGGCCGATAACAAATTTAAAGCGTAGTGAGCGTTTGGTTGTTCCGAATCAACAAACTCTAGTTGATGAGGCATCCATGTGGTGGGTTACAGAAAATCCACACTATTTATTTGGGGTTGACTCCCATGAAGACTCGTTATTGATTTATGATGAGGAAAACTATGGTGCAAGTAAGATTGTCGAAACAACTTTTTATGAAAGTACGGATTTGTACGAAAATGGAGTTGTGCATGGCTTCTTATTGTCTCTCATACTGGCTGTAAAAAAAATCAGAGATAAGCTTTCTAACGCGCATGCAAGACCAATAGAGAACGCTTTTCACTTAGATGGTTATGTTTCATTTTTTTCACAAGTGCGCAAATTTTCAGTCGCTATAAATGCTAACAAAATCATCGCTTGTGATCACATGCTAAAGGACTTGCATGGACTGCGTGCGTGGTTTGAAAGCAAGGTTATTGTTAGTAAATTACATATGGGTGTTCCCTATTTTACGCAAAAAGCGAAGAGGAATTTTTTGTACCATCAAGTCTTCAGTAGATTCATATCTTGGCATAGGTATGGTAATCCAGATTGGGGGGTGCAAGACGAGCTAAATTCTATTAAAGATATACCGCGACTATTTGAGTATTATGTTCTTTGTGTCATTAAAAGTCAGCTGGGGGAAATGACTCTGAAGGGGGTTCCGCTGACGCCAGTTGCTATTTCTGAGGAGGGAGATTTGTTTGAATATAAGTCAGGAAATAGTACGGTTAAACTTATGTATGAGCCCGAGATATGGGTGTCAGAACATGATAAAGCTTCCAGTGAAGGGTTGGTGAACACCGAGGGGTGGACTAAGAATTATAAATTTAATGTTCAGGGTGGCAGTGGGGTTTTCTATAAGGAAAGGTCCAAGAATGGTCGTTACTCACAGCGTCGCCCAGATTTTATGATAGAAGTGTGTAGTGCTAATGCTGAGCCAACTTATATAATTATTGATGCGAAGTACACTGATTCGGAAAGAGCCTTTCAGACCTATCTGCCTGATCTTACAATGAAATATATACATGGTATACATCATAAGAAAACTGGTGTTAATCGTTCAAGGGCTTTGATGATAATCAATCCGGCTCATGAAGGTGTAACTAGGCATTTTCATAATAAAAATTATGATATATACAGTGACTCCCCAGTGTCTCTGAATCGCCCCTAGTTTCGTAGACACCTCCAAGCCTTAAAATGAGGCCCATTAGGAGGTGCCATGAGCAACCAGCGATATCCCGAAGAATTCAAAATCCAGGCGGTCAAACAAGTGACCGAAAAGAAGCTTCCTGTCTCGGAGGTGGCTGCACGATTGGGTGTGTCCGTGCACAGCCTCTATGCTTGGGTTAAGCGCTACACCAAGCCCCAGGAACAGCGCGTTGAGGAGGATGATCAGAGCGCTGAGGTTCGTCGTCTACGGGCCGAGCTGAAACGGGTGACGGAGGAGCGAGACATCTTAAAAAAGGCCGCCGCGTACTTTGCCAAGGAGTGCGGCTGAAGTACGCCTTTATTAAGCAGCAAGCGGGTCATTACGCGATTCGACGGCTTTGCCTGACGCTCAAGGTTCATCCCAGCGGCTACTACGCGTGGCTATCAGAACCAAAATCTGCGCGAGCCAAGGACGATCAGCGACTGCTTGGACTGATCAAACACTCCTGGTTGGAAAGCGGTGGTGTTTATGGCTATCGCAAGATCCATGATGACCTGCGAGAGGTTGGTGAGAGCTGTGGCCGTCACCGGGTAGCTAGGTTGATGCGCCTTGAAGGTTTACGTTCTCAGACTGGGTATCGACGGAGGCCGGGAAAATATGGCGGTAAACCAGCCGTTGCCTCACCGAACTTACTGAAGCGCCAATTCGATGTCAGAGAACCCAACAAAGTCTGGGTCACAGACATTACCTACATCCGAACATATGAAGGCTGGCTGTATTTGGCCGTGGTGCTCGATCTGTTTTCACGCCAGATCATTGGTTGGTCAATGAAGTCGCAGATGACCAGCGACGTAGCCATTGATGCACTGCTGATGGCGGTTTGGAGACGTAAGCCGAAGCAAGAGGTGATGATCCACTCGGATCAAGGCAGTCAGTACAGCAGCTCAGACTGGCGAAGCTTCTTGAAAGCTAACAACCTGGTAGCCAGCATGAGTCGTCGAGGTAACTGCCACGACAACGCTGTAGCGGAGAGCTTTTTCCAGCTGCTAAAGCGGGAGCGGATCAAGCGTAAAATCTACACTACACGCCAGGATGCTCGGGATGATGTGTTCGATTACATCGAGATGTTTTACAACCCAAAACGACGCCACAGTTTCAACAATCAGCTGTCACCGGTAGAGTTTGAAAAGCGTTACGCAGCGAGCCTGGAGAGTGTCTAGGAAACCCGGGGCGATTCACTCCTGCGCTACTAGTTACCTCTATTGATGTTTCAAAGGCTCATGCTCTCGTTTCTAACTTGAGTTCTGATCTGTCACAATTGTTACTTATGTCTGCTTGATTTTGTGAGGGGGGTTCCCCCCCCCCCTCTTTTTTAGGGGTTATGTTAAAACATTAGTCTTGGAATTCTCCCAAATACCTTCTATTTCGCTCAAGTATGTTGCACTCAACCTTCAACCAGAATGCGCCGAGAGCAACGAACCAACCTTGTTCTCGGTTATGTGTGTTCAAAAAAATTCTAAGACCAGCATGCCACCTGCAAAACGTGAAGCGCCGTAGATCTCTGGGCTGTGATCGTGACGGTTCAGATTTACCTGGCCAATCATCGTGGCTGAGGCCAGCAAACATAAGGCACGCATCCGCGTACAAAGGGAGCCCTGCGTTTCGCCGGCGGGCCACCGGCAGGGACAAGCCGCTACCGACAGGTAGCCTGACGATCCTTCTCAAGATCTTCAGGTTACCTGTCGGCGTGCTTTAAAAAGTATGAGCCGCAACACCAGTGCGGCCCTAAGTCGACGGTGCTTCGAACCTCTAGAAAACCCTATGTGCCTTTGAACTCGCTGTTCACGAGTGGACGGCTGCGTGTCTGGCTTGGAACAGGGAGACACAGGGAGAATTTTCATCCAGATCCGCACGCCCTTCCCGGAGCTCAGCGTGCTTTGGGGACGATGTTTAAAAGCCATCGTCGGGTGCTACTGATGACCGCCAGTAGCCAGCGAGGTGAAATCTGTTTGTGAATCAAGTGTGCCACAAGATAAATTGGCCTGCCAAATTGTAGTTATTGATACAGCACGACAGCACCTTCGGGTACAGCCGCAGGCAGCAGAATCAGCGTTACCCCTGTGTCCGGGTTGACCAGGCGCCCCTGGATGTTAAGGCCCGCAGCAATTGATCCCTGTGTCAGGTCAGCCAGTTTGCGCGCCAACCCCGCTGGCGGTTGCGGGTAGTAGGAGTAACTCAATCCCGCCGCCACTAAGCCCTCAACCCCCTGTAAATGCACAAACCAGCTCGGCAGGGGCAAGGTCGAGTCCGCCACGTTGCCGGTCATTGTGGGATTGCTTTGAGCATAGGTGGCCAGTGCCTGGCGATAGACCAACAGGTTGTACGAGATCGCCGACACGTCACCATGCCACGCCAAGGTTTCGGCCCGTTGCGACTGTTCGCTTACGATGCCCAAGGCCATCGCGGTGACCGCTAAAACCAGCCAGTGAAGTGCCATTTCCTAGCCCTCGGCATTTATGACTCACGGTGTGAACTCAGTGAGGTAAATAACCCCCATCCCGCACTGGTAGGGGTAGGACGACACGGTATACGCGCTGCCCGCCGGTACCATAAAACCAGTGGAGGTCATCTTGTTGCCTACGTCGTAGGTGTGTACGGAGCCTGATACGGTGATCCAGCTGCCATAGAACACCGCTGCGCTCATTTGGTAGCGGTTGCCACAGGTTCCTCCCACGCCATTGCCGCCATACGCGGTGACAAAAATAGGTGTTGAGGCCGTGTTGGTACGGGTGACGGAGCCGCGATAGGCCCCGGCCCCGGCCAGTTTGCCGGGGCCCGCGCGGGCGCCTTTCCACACGCCGGACTGGCACGACAGGATCACGCCAGTGGTGTCACGCCCGAGCAGCCCATTGGGTGAGCAGGCAGTGTTCTCTGTGGCCAGCCCCACCAGTTGGATATATTCGCCCACTTCGGTGCGACCTTCGGCGGTCAATGTGCCTGCGCGAACCTGGCCAGCCGTATAGACGTTTTTATTGCCATAGGCCCGCACCCAACTGGCGTCGGACATGTACCAGCCGCCCCCCCATTTTTCGCTGTACCAACCACTGTCGCCCTCGGTGCGAAACCAGTTGCCGGTGTAGGTTTCCCCCTCGATGCGGGCCGTACCTGCGTGGACCTCACTGGCGCGGATCTGAGCCGCGTTATTCACATCGCTGTTGCCCATGTCCAGGGTGGTGTTCATGCGGTTGAGCTCGGGTTTGCCGGGGATGGCATTGCGGTACAGGTAGTCATTGGCGAGTGCGCCATCTTGCAGAAACAGCGCGCTGGCGGTGTGGCCTACACCGGGGTCTACCCCGAAGTTGCTCAGCGCAATCTGCCAGCCGCCACGGATGCCTTGGATGATGTCGGTCTGGTTGACGGGGATGAAACCGCCGGTGCCGCCCAGGTACTCGGCGATTTCGCGAGTGCCGATTTCGTCGATGCTTTCCCCACCTGTGGTGATGAGAATTGATTCCAGTTGGTTGGGGAACGGGCTGCGGGCCAAAACCAGAAATGTCTGTCCATAGGCGTTTTTATCGCTGAAGCCATCGGGCAAATACCGCGTGTTACTCAGCATCTCGACGGTGATCTGCGCCGGTACCGTGGGTGTGGCGATGGCCAGTACCGCACTGAAGTGGTCCTTAAGGTAGCGGGCAGCGGCATCGGCGACGACTTGCTGTTGTTGGGCGGCAATCTGGTAGTTCTGCGAGTCCATACGGCTGGCCAGAAGGCTGACCCCGATGGCACTCATCAGGCTGAAGGCGATGATCACAAACATCATCTCCACGGCCATAAAGCCGCTTTGCGGGCGAGAGCGGGTGCGGTGGTTCATCCCCATAAGCTCCGTTGTGACTGATTTCCCACATCCTGATCAATCTGCTGCACTTGGCCGGTGCGGATTTTTTCGCGGATGCCCGGGCCGTCTTCACCACTGAACCGCCGGCTCTTCACCGTGAGGGTGCGCTGCGTGCCGTGGGGCTCCAGGGTTTGGCAAATAACAGCGAGCAATTGGGCACCGCACAGGCGTTTGACGTCGCTGAAACCGTCGCCCGGGTAGAGGCCGACGAAATCGGCCTGCGTAATCCAGCTCATGCCAGATCCTCAATACACCGTCCACGCCACGGAATTGGTGTCCGCGTCGGTGCAGCTGGCCGCAGCTGCGGCCGCTGAGACCTCGCCGGACACCGTGGCTGCACCATTGATCGAAGTGCTGACTTTGGGGCCGCGACTGACCTTCGTGGCCAGCGTCATACAGGCATCGATCGGCAGGCCGTTCTCGGTCACGGTGAAGGTCATGCCGCCGGAGGTGACGCTCACCGTGCCATTCCAGGCGTTGAACAGCATGCCGCCCGACACGCTCATGTTGGGCAGGCCTTTACTGGCAACCAGTTGGTCCACCAAATTGGTTCCAGAGGTGCCGTAGCCGTTGCTGCCCTTGAGCTTTCGAGTGTTGGCCATGAGTTGGGCAATGTTGGATTGCTCATTGCTGATATCGGAACTGCTGAGCAGGGCGCCGCCATTGTAGAGCGCATAACCGATACCGATCGCCAGACAAATCAGGACAAACAGCATGGTCAAATCAATAAATCCGCGCTGGGCGGGTAGGGTACGAGCAGGTGCGTGCATGGTGGTTTTCCTTGTGGTGGGTTAGCGCTGCAAGGCGCTGGTAATGTCGCTTTGCAGGCTGTAGGTCCCCACGAGCACGAGAACCATCAATGAACCGATAGCGACTGAAGAGATAATCAGCAGGCTTTTTGAGTAACGCTCCATGTGCTTGAGTGAGTTTTCCAGCCAGCGCTGGCTGAAGCGCTGGATGGCTTCAGAAAACCCTTTACGCGTGGCCAATACGCACAAGAACTGCACGGCCTGCGGGTCAGGAAAGCCATGCCCGGCCAGTTGCAGCGCTTCGCCAAAGTTCTTGCCCATGCGCACGCCATAACGGGCGGCCACCAAACGTTCGCGCAGCCAGGGTTTCGCGTTGAGCTTGAGAATGTCGAGGGCTTCGACCTGATTGATATTGGCGCGCAGCATCACTGAGATGTTGAGCAGAAAGGTCGAGCCGTGCAGGGTTTTGTAGATCGACCACGGAGGCAAGCGCTCCAGCACTACCCGCAACGGCCCGCAGAAGTAGGGCAGGGTCAGGATCGCCAGAATGAGCAAAAGCACTCCGCTGATCAGCGTGACCAGGCCCCATTGATCCACATAGTTGGCGATGCAGTAGAGCAGGGCGGGGGCGCCGGTCCATGACTCGGGATCCGAACGTCGGGCCAGAGCGGGGACCATTTTCGTCGCGATGACTTGCAGCAAGTAGGCCATCAGGCTCCACAGCAGGGCCGGATACAACGAGGACGACAGCACCAGGGAGAGGATTTTCTGCTGGGCCTCAAGGATGCGCACGCAATCAGAAAACGCCTGCAGCAAATTGCCCGAGCGCTCACCGGCGGCGATGATTGCCACCTCTTGATAGGACATCCAGGCCTGGCAGGCATCAGCCAGTTTTTTGCCGTTTTGCACACTTAAGGCCATGGCCGAACAGGCCAGGGCTATCGGATGGCGCGGGTGCTTCCCTTGGCTGCTGTAGACGTCGCCGACTTCTTTCAGGGCTTCATTGAGCGTCACGCCGTTTTCCAGCAACGCCACCATGCTCTCGTAGAACTGGATTTTCTCTTTTGTTCGAAATTTGCCACGGCACCAAGCGTCAGCCAGTGCGCCAGAGCGGTCCAGCAGACTAGCCAGCATGATCGGCCTCCAGAATGTACTGATCAAAATCCAGCGGGCCGACGATGGTTTCGGCCATGCGCGGATCAATCAGACCGGCGCGTACCTTGCTCAGGGTGTGCTGGGTCTTGGTGATGCCCGCCATCTCCCGTACCCAGTAATTGCGCGCCTCCCCGGCACCTTGTTCGCGGAACATGCGCATAAAGCCGTGGGTGCAGACCAGTACTTCGGCGACTACGGTGCGGGTGGTCACGCCCAGTTCCTGGCAGTGCCGGCAGCCATCACCCTGCAGCCACACGTCTTCGATGGTGGTGAGCCGTTGCAGGCGTTGCACCAGTTCAGTGTCCAGTTCCGGCAGGTGATCTATGGCGGGTTTGCGACAGTGCATGCAGAGCACGGGCAGCAGCGACTGGTTGATGATCCCGGTCAGCAGTGCGGGATCAGTCACCAGGCTGATGTCCATGCCCATATCGATCAGCCGCTGAATGGAAGCGACAGCGTTGTTGGTGTGCAAGGTCGACAGTACCAGGTGGCCGGTCAGGCCGCCGGTGAAGGCGGCGATGCACGACGGCAAGTCGCGGACCTCGCCGTACATCAAAATATCCGGATCCAGGCGCATGGAGTTGGCGATGGCTTGTACCCAGGTTTCGTCAGCTCCCAAGGGTGACTGATTAGCCAACAGTGGATATTCAGGTGGGTCCTCGACCGTGAGAATATGCCGGGTGCCAGCCATCTCCCGGGCTAGCAGGTTGAGGCTGACCTGCAGGGTTTTGGACTTGCCGGAGCCAGTGGGGCCGGTGATGAAATTCACTCCATAGGGCAGGCGGCACAGGCGTTTGAGCTGGCCGATCTGCACGGGTAGAAACCCCAGGTCTTCCAGCGCCTGCCTGGACTTGTCATCCGACAGCAAGCGCAACACCATCAGGGGCCCGTCCACCAGAGGGCGGGTGGATACCCGCGCGCCGAAGAGGCCGAGCTGGTCGACAAACTGGCGACTGACCCGGGCATCCTGACTGATCTCGGGTTGGTAGTGCTCCTTGGCCACGTCGCACATGCTGTTGTACAACGCCGAGCACAACTCGCGGCCCCTGGAACTGGGGATTTCCCCGGCGGCGGTGAGCAAGCCGTGGATGCGGAAAAAGATCCGGGTGATGTCATGGCCGACCACAAAATGAATATCACTGGCCCTGGCCTGGTGCGCGCGCCCCATCAGGGCGATGACCTCCTGCTGGCGCTGGGTACTGGTGGCAGCTGACAGGGTTTGCGCGTGAACCGTTTGAACCATATACAGGTTGTGAATTTCGCTCATGCTCGAGGCCTTGACCTCAAAGGCGACATTGGCGCGTTCGAGGCGGTCCATCAGCGCCATCACATAGGGATCGGTCAGGTGCTGCTCCGACACAAACAGCACCCCTGTATCTGTCAGAGCGCAGAGCTGGCGCAATTCGTCATTGAGAGCCCAAGGTTCTCCCGCCGCAGTCAGCAGGTGCGAAGGTTCGCACGCCACCGTGCTTTCCTGGGCGTTCATGGTTGAAACACCGGTGCTGGCTGGCCAGGCAGCATCCCGGGCAAGCCCATTGGCTGTGACGGTGTTCCAATGCCCGTATCTTTCTGCGTGGGTGCTGTGCTGGCAAAGCCCAGTGGGTAGCGCTTACCGGCCCTGCTCAGCGCCACGCTGTCGAGGCTGATACTGGACACGGAATAACCCCCCGGCAGTTCCGGGCCGCCCACCCGGGCGTCCACCTCATAACCTGCGCTGTAGAGCAGGGTGGCGCGTAATGCCTGAGGTGGCCCGTATACCAGTTTGATCACGGGTGGCGGCAGTTCGCTGTTGCCGGACGTGACCGTACCTGACGATGTCCCGCCTTCACTTTCCAGCGCCCGGAGTGCCTTGGCCCGTTCGCCCTGCGCTTTGTACAGGTAGGTTTGGCTTTGTACCGCTGACAGTTCTCCCACCGAGATTGCAGATTCTGCGTGGCTCAGACTGGTCGCTAACAGCAGTAGCGACAGCAAGTTAGCGTGCATACAAGTCTCCTGTTACAGACCAGCTCAATTGGTAGTTCTGCAATTGAGTGGTGATGCTGTTCAGGCGAAAGCCGGTGCCTGGCACATCATGCAGTAACGCCGCAGGCGGCAAGTCGCTGCTGAATGTCAGCTCAAAGTGTTTCCAGTCCGGCAGTGCTGTAACCGCAGATTCAGGTTGTCCGGGCAGCGCCGGGGGCTTGCTCACCTGAACCGGAATTTCCTTGAGGGTGGGTTTCAGGCTTCGCTCGTGGAGCCATGACGTCAGACCAGCCAGGGCATCGCTGGCATTGAGTAATGTCTCGTCCCCAACCAGGGGTAACGAGAGGCTGGATCTCAATGTGGCGCTGTTGCCTTGATCGAAAAACGCCGGGCTGTCGGCGAAATACCCATGCGCGGCCTGAATAAAGCCTGCTGCCGTGCTGTTGCCTGTGCGCTTGTAGGTGGCCAAGAGCAGTTCGCCATTACACATGGCAGTGACAAAAACCCAACCGGCGATGCTCAGCGGCAGGCCGTCGATCGCAGCCTGACAGCCTTCGACCAAGGCATCGACCGACGGGCGTGTGGCCCAGGGATGCTCCAGGGCCTGAAGGGATTGCTCGGTAGGTGCTCGGGCATTGAGTTCGGCCAGCTTGGCCAGCCGTACCTGTTCGGCGGCGATGGCGGCCTCCCTTATCTGTCGGCTGCTGTAGGCATCCCATTGTTGCCAGCCGATCAGACTTGCGATCAGCAGGATTCCCACCCCGGCGACCCGAATACGTTCGCCAGGCGATAGACCAAATACAAGCGGACGCAGACGATGTTCGCGGCGCAGATGGCGGGGCTCCAGCAGGGCTTCGATCTCCAGGGGGCGACCACCGCGCTGGAATTCCTCTGGTAAAAAGGTCTCGGCGAAATGAATGGAACGGCCCAGCAGTTGCTCCACCTTGCGTTGAATGTCTTCGGCGCTGCCAACACGGTCGCTGCCGGGAATCACTGCGCCTTCAAATACTGCGACCAGTCCGTAGCGATCTTCATTGGGCGCGATGCGCCAGGCGGCAATCCAGGAGTCCCCCAGTTGTCCGGCCAGGACTGCGGCCAGCGAATACATCCCCTTGACTGCCCCAGCACTGCGGGCCGCAAATCCGGCCTGAATGATGGAGTCCGTGCGGCGAACCGCAACGATGTCCATGGCCTGCTCCCGTCCGAATTGGCGGGCTTCGCGCATGTATCCGGTGAGGCTGCTTAGCGGATGCCAGAGCAGACCGACGACAAAGGATTGGCCGTGGTAGTGCAGGACCTGCACTTGGGCAGGGGAGGACGGGCTGGCCATGTCAGCTTCTCCACGGGTCGGGTTCGCCGAGCAGAATCGGCGTGATTAGCACCACCAGCACGGTATGGGTTGACGTGCGACTTTGCGCGCCGCCCAACCCCCAGAACCGGGGGTTGCCGACACCGCTGTGCATGGTGTCTTCAGACTTCTCATCAAACCCGGACAGAATCAGGGTCTGTCCGCTGCGCAGCTTGACCTTGGGGCTTAGTACCTTGGTGTCGTAGTCCGCGGTCTGCACGCTGGACTCGTTGCTGGTGAAGGTCTGAAACACCGGTTTGGAGCTCATGTTGATGGAAATCATCACCAGCACTTCGTCGTCCTGGGTGATGCGTGGCAACAGGGTCATGTTGAAGCCCGAGGTGATGGTTCCTGCATTCAACGTGGTACTGCTGCCCACCGAAGCGGTGTTACTGGTGGTGCTGGACGGGATATAGCCCTTCACATTGCCAATCTGGATGGGAGCCGGTTGCAGGTTGAGGGTAGTGACTGAAGGCGAGCGCACGTTCGACACCCGCCCTTGTTCGGCCAGTGCCTTGATGATCGCGGTTGAGCCCGCCCAGGGTGATTTGGCGCCGTCGACAATGCCGATCGAGCCGGAGATGGCGTTGTCACTGATGCCCGACAGCGTATTGCCCAGGGAAAAGCCCCAGTTGTTGGCCAGCGACTTGTACACAGCCGACCAGTCCAGGGCCAGTTGGTCCTTGTCTGTCAGCGCCACTTCAAACACCTTCACGTTGAACAGCACCTGGCGAGTAATGGCGCGATTGGTTTTTGCCAGATACGCCGCAACCCGGTCCAGTACCTCGGGCCGGTCGGTTACGGTAAGCGTGCCGGTCGACGCGGCCATAAATAGCCGCCCCGGTGGCGATGGACTCAGCATCGCCTGCACGTTTTGCTCGATATCGCTCAGGATCGACGTATTGAGCGATACCTGAGTACTTTGATGGCTGCCGGATTCTCCGCTGGCTCCGGAGCCGCTGCCACTGCCACCTGACGTGCCCGACGTGGTGGTCATGCCTGATTTGACGGTGTTCTCGATCACCTGCTTGTCGCCGAAGGCATACACCTCGAATACCTGTGTATCGAAGTAATACACCCGCACGGCGTGCTCAACGGGTGAGTACTGCCATGCCAGCCCCAGGCGTGAGGTCACCAGATCCAGTAACCCGGAAATACGCCCGCTGAACTTGATTCCGCTCACCGTTCTCGGCGCACCCACATCGGCAAAATCCATTCCGCGCAGTGGCAGTCCGCCTTCAGAGCTGAAGCCCGGGGGAAACAGCCCTGCGAGACTTTCCGGGTTGGGCGCCATGACTGGAGGTGGTCCTGAAGCGGACTGATTGACCTTGGGCGTACGGGCATTCACCTGCGGATTGATCGCGTCAGGCGCCACCCGTACCGACAACCCGCACTCATGGGTGATGAACTGCGCCACGTCACTGATGCTAACCGCCCCGGCCGGCCGATAGGTGCGCTCGCAGTCCAGCGCGGCAGGCAAGCCGCGTTTGGCCATGACCGGCCGGGTCGACACCCAGGGCTTGTCACTGAAAATGACCGTCTCCCGTGGGGGCTCGGGCTGTTGATGACGGGCAAGCGCGGCGTAGCGGGAAGCCTCGACTGCATCCTGCTCGGCTCGGCTGGAGGACTCGCTGGCCGGCTGCAGCGAGCAACTGCTACACAGCAAAACCGCCACGCCAAGGCAGCAGTTGCAAATGAGTGAGCGCATCATGGCTTCCTCTCCGAGACGTACACCACCCGTTGCACGGCATTACCGTCGACGCTGAAGCGCCGGGGTGCGTTGTCGTACAGTGGGAAGATCTGGGCAATCGCTTCCTGAAAGGTGCCGTTGAAGTTCAGGGGGGCTTCGATCGGGTAGTCCAGGTCCTGCGTCTGCCAGATCAATTGCCAGCCCGCCTGTTTGCACCAGTCCGCGATGGTTTGATGCAGCGTGCTGCCCACTGGCGCAGTCCAGCTTGCCGGGCGTGGTGCTGGCGCAGGTGCGCGCGGTGGACTGGCTGGGGCAGCGCGCGCCACAGCAGGTTTTTGCTCTGGAGAAGGGCCGTCCTTGGCGAGCGTTGCTGGAATTGGGACTGGTGGAGACGTCGAGCTACCGGGATTCACTGGAGTTGCTGGGTTGCTGGTAGGCAACGCCGCCGTTGAGCTTTTGATCACAGCAGAGGCTGGCGCTGGGAGATTGGCCACCGTTGGCCGGGACGGATCTTGTTGCACGACAGCGAGGGTGACGGGTTTTGGTGCGTCGGGCAGTTGATAGCCAGTTCGCAGCGCGTAGCAAACCTGACGGTTCACCTCATCGACCTTCACCTGCCAGGCAGGCCCGGCGAGTACTTGCAGGGTATTGCGCAGGGTCATCGGGCCCAGCTTGTACTGCGCCGCCGGTAGTGGCCGGGTGTAGAGAATGTTGATGTGACCTGTACTCGGCGCACACAGCGAGTACCCCGAGCGATTCATCACGTATTGCATGGCATCGCGAACGTTGGGGCTCATGTTGGCGGGGATGCTGATGTCGATGATCTGCGCCATCAGATCGCGCTGACCCGAGGTTGGCAGGGTGCTGACCAGGGTGTAGCGGCCATAGCGTACGACGGGCTCTTTTTCTGGCACGGCACCGCTTGGGTAGAGGTCTGGCGCAAGCAAGTCCGGGTTACGACTGCTGTCGAACGCGGGTTTGGTTGGTGGCTCTGACCGAGTCGTACAACTGATGACGAGTGCGAGCAGAGAGAGTGTGGTGAAGTGCCTGATCATGTGCAGAGCGGCCCCCGTGGGTGATGGGGGTACGTTGGCAGGCTGTGTTAGTGGGCGCAGCAGGAAATGGATATTTTGAAGGCGTACATTTTTAAAATAAGGGCCAATATCAGTCATTGCGATGTTAGCCCACCCTCCGATTCTTTCAAATTTGCTGCTAGGCCAGTACAACCGTTGAAGGAACACGTTCTGCTGTTGAATAATGTCATTTCAATATTAGTGGTGGGCTAAAATGGATTACAAACTTGGACGAGAGAAATACACGTACCCTTGCGTAGGCTTGGCTATAGATGCCGGAGTTCGTAATCCCATCCGATTTTCCACAACGCTGAAACTTGATGAGTATCACCGAAAGCTTCTCCGTTCGGAGGCAGACAACGCCTTGCTTCTCGGGTTTCTCAGTGTGCTTTATTGGGGGCACTACAGTGGTGCTGCGGGGATTGTCAAATCCAACCGTGCGATGTCGAAAACTACTTTGGCATTGAATGGCAAGGGCTACTTGCGAAAAGGTCGGCCGCAGAGAATCCGAGGGCTGATAGATTTCAAGCCAGGAGGCGCAGTTGCGGTTTTACGCCAAGCAGCTAGCGAAATTGAAAAGGGAAATTTCGGAGATGCTATCAAAACCTTATGCGCCTTGCCCCAGATACAATTTGCATTCGCATCCAAGCTAGCGGCTTTTATGGCACCTGAAAAATGCGGTGTCATTGATTCCGTGATCGTCAAAAATAATCCAGACTTGGGCTTTTATCTGCGAGGAGGTTATATCAGTAATGTCAAAGGGAATTTTCCCCTCTACCAGCATTATTGTGAGCGACTTCAAAGTATCGCCGAATCGCTCAATGCGCAAGGTGATGCAGAGCGTTGGCTGGATCTGGACGGTACATCTAATGCCTGGCGAGCAATTGATGTGGAAAGGGCAATGTATAGTCAGAAGGCAGTTAATGCTGCTTTGTGATGTTATCGCTCTATAGGTAGGTGGCAAATTAGGTGAGCATTTACAGCTCACTTAATGGGTTAAAGAAATGCTTGGTGTGGCTTGGGGTTTAGTCAGTGCCTTGGGTTGTTCGGTTTAAGTGGTTTTTAAATTGTTTGGTAGTTGCGGCTTCTGTGGTTTTAGAGTGGCTTTGCTATTGAGTGTGCGAATGCAGTAGTGTGTATGCTGCTTCATTTGGTGAAGCTCAAGTTTTAGCAAGGAGCTAGGGCATAAAAGCAGAACGTCGCCAAAAGAAAATAGCTGGAATGCCTGAATTTCAATTTTCCCTGGGGCTGCCGCTCGGGCTTTCCAAAGTGTCGTGTTTATGTCTTGTAAGCCAAGGTCTCCAGTGAGAATGAAGCGTTCAGCTCCTTTCTGTCTCACATCAATCCCTAGTGCCGCTCTATAGGCTATGTATCCCATAGTGTTAGGCAGAATCACGATAAATGAACAAAAGAGTATTAAGGCAGAAAAGACGCCAAAAAAAGTCCGATTATAAACGTCGCCGCTTGAGCGATAAAATATTATGACGGGTAGTAGTGTCATTGCCAAAGTGAGCAGGCAGATTAAAGCGGCGAAATAGGTGTTTGTGTTAGGTTCAAATGCTAGGTATGTGGCAGCTATCAAAAGAGTTGGGGATATTCCAGCTACAACTGTAGCTATTAAAAATAGAATTAAAAAAAACACGAATAAAGTTTTGTTAGAGTGAAAGCCTACAGGCTTCTTTTTTGCGTGCCTTTTTAGGTTTGTTCTAATGGCCATCCTTATGATTGGACGTGACAGTGTAAACCATGTTGTGAGCAAAACCATGACTAGAATTACAGTGGTGGGAAAACCAGTTCCAAGAGACTTGTATAGGGTGAAGCTCACCAATATGAATGATATAAACCCAGTTAGAACGGGGAGTGTAAGCCAGGCTGCAATGTGCTTTTGAAGTTTTGGGGTTCGGTCGAACATGGCCACAGTTATTCCAAACAGCCATGAGGTGGAAAATAGTAGAAAAATATAGATAGATATGAAGATGGCAACGATAATGACCCATACTGCAAGGTCCGACTTTGCCTCTGTCGACGGCATGAATAGGTCGGTTCTACCAATTGCGTATGTGTACGCATAAAGACTAGTGAGGCCCAGTCCTGCTGAACACAAACTCACGACAACACCAATTTGTGCCCAATAGGTAAGCATGCTTTTTAACAGCTTGCTAAAAACTTCTTGAAAGGTCCGCTGAGGTTCGGCTGTCAAAGTGGAAATTCCTTGTAGTGGTTGGTTGTATGTCAGTAAACCAATATTCAAGCTTGCTTGTCGAGTTAAATCTCTTGTTCTAAGTTTTTCTTGGGTAAGGCAGGGGTGATGCAAGATGTTCTGAGCGCTATGTTGACTAATGAGCTTTATCTTGGATGGCTATTTCTAAGCGCTTCTTGCAAGTGGAGTTTTTTTTGGGGTGGGTCATGTTTAAGTAGGCAGTAATGCTTGGCAGATTGTTTCGTAGTTATATCTAGTGTCGTCAGATTTATGATGGCTCATTCCATGCGTTTGTTTATCCATTTGCGCAAAAATGTGCAAGTTTAGCGTTTTGATCTCGGCTGGCGTGGCGACTCATAAGGCGCGTCATATCAGTCTAATCAAGGTTCAGGGAGAACGCTCAGGATATGACATTTTCTCAGAACCATTGATAGGCCATGATTGACGGTGAACCGCGTTTAGGTACGTCATTACGGCGTCCCCGCATTTATGTAGCCACCAGGTCTTGCAGGAGTCACGTGAATTTCGGCCGGTGATACTGGCGCATCTGCCACAAAACCTCCCGAGATCATCCATTAAAATCCTCTCTGCTCACAATCCCTTGGGTTTATCGAAATTCGGTTTTCCGTTAAGCATTGGGTAACTGACCTGGCAATTGTTGGATTTGAATCCGGTACAGCCCCAGAAATCATAGCCGTCATCGCCTTTTTTCTGCAGCCTGGCGAGGGGCTTATTGCACTTGGGGCAGGTGTAGGTGTTATTCGCGACTGCTGAGTGAGTTGTGGGAGGCTTGGCCGCATTTGGTGACCCGCGTTGCTGCGACAGCTCCTCCTCCAGGCGCTTATGCATCCGGGCGACCACGGCACCATAGGTATCTTGGCCCTGGGCAATTTTGTCCAGGTCACGCTCCAATTCCCGGGTGAAGTCCAACTCCACAAAGCTGAAGTACCCCTCCAGTTTGGCGATCGTTTCTTCACCCAAGGGTGCAGGCATCAGCTTGCGGTTTTTTTCCTCGATCAGGCCTTTGCTGGTGATGTTCTTCAGAATTGAGGCGAAGGTGCTGGGCCTGCCAATGCCGCGACGCTCCATTTCCTTGATCAGGCTGGCCTTGGTGTACCTGGAAGGAGGCTGGGTTCTCTTTGTCAGCAACTCGCCGCTTTGTACTGAAAGGACTTGTTTCGATGAGAGTGCCGGGACCGGGTTGCTGGCTTCAGCGTCCTGCTCATCGTCGGTGTCATCGCCCTGGAGCAGTTTCAACCAGCCAGGGTAACTAAGTGTCTTGCCGGTTGCAGTGAAACGCAGCGTTTTACCGTCAGGGCCAAGGGCGAGCAGTTTTGCCGTACGCACGTCATAACGGGCAGCTTCGAGTTGACTGGCCAGTGCGCGCGTCCAGATCAGTCTGTACAGCGCTTGCTCCTCTGTGTTCTCGCCGGCTGACTCATTAGCCCAATATGTTGGAGTGATTGCCGGATGACCTTCCTGCGCGCCTTCGGCGGCCTTGAATACTCGTCGTTTATCGAGGGCCTTCACGCCATGAATGCTGGCCACTGAGCGAATATCCGTCATGGCTTCGTCAGGGATATTGGGGTTGTCCGTGCGGTGGTAGCTGATGACGCCTTGCTCGTAGAGACGCTGGGCAACCTGCATGGTCTTGTCCGGATCCCACTTCAAGGCGTTGCTAGCGGCTTGCTGCAGTGAGGATGAGATAAACGGGGCAGGGGGATGACGCTCAGTTTTGCGATCTTCGCAGGCTTCGACTACTACGTTGCGGGTGCTGGCGACGAGTTGGGCCAGGTTACTGTCCTGAACGTAGGGGAAGTCTTTGTTCGCAAAATCCGGTACGGGTTGCCATTCGGCGTGCCAGGAGAGCCCTTGGGCCAAACCCGTGAAATTCAGACGTACTCCGTAATGGGTAATTACCTTGAAGGTGTGAATTTCGCGCTCGCGCAAGACCACCAAATAAACGGCAGGTGATTGCACGCGACCTGCAGAAGTCGGTTTACCCATCAGGCGGCGTAGTTCCTGAGTTACCAGGTATCCAACCAACCGATCCAGAACGCGCCGACACTCTTGTGAGGCCACTCTGTTCAGGTCGATTTGTCGTGGGTTGGTCAGTGCCTCCTCGACCCGTTTCAGGGTGATTTCATTGAAGGTGATGCGTTTGTAATCTTTAAGGCCCAACACCTGCTGGATATGCCAACTGATGCTTTCGCCTTCACGGTCCGGGTCGGTTGCCAGATAGATGTCACTGGCTTTTTTGGCCGCCGTTTTCATTGCCTGCACGGCGCGAGTGCTCTTCTCCAGAACCTCGTATACCGGCGCGAAGTTTTTGCGCACACCGGTGGTAATCATGTCGACATCCTGGCCTTTGGCCGGGAGGTCGCGGATATGGCCGCCACTGGCAATCACTTGCCAGTCTTCGCCGGGGCGTAGTTTCTTCAGCATGGGCTGGAGTTTTTTCAGCTTGCCGGGGGCTTCGATGATTAGTAATTTCATTGGGCCAACTCTCAGTGGAATGCATCAAGAGCCAGCTTCGTGAGTGAGCGTCACGTACGCAACAAAAAATGAATTCGTGAGTGTTGCGAGCTTTTTGAGAACGGTGCATTGTAATTAGAGTTATAGGGGGGAGGGTTGGACTTGCATTGTAGGGTGTTATATATAGCTTTTATGTGATTAAGCCAAAAAATTATTTTGTCACTGAGTGTGGGCGAGGATGTGGTTGAATGAGATTTTATTTAGGTTGTATGAGTTAAATGCTTTTTCTTTTCTGGAACTGTTGATTAACTATTTTTAAGATTTTTAACTAGTGAGCGAAGCTGATGTCTCTGCCTCGCTCACTACATTTTGAACGCGTTAGAAAAAACGATTTCGTTGTAAGATTTGTTGTATTAACTTATTTTGAGTGCTTGATGAAAAGCGATCCTGAGGGAATGACAACACGACCCCCTTAGGTTGAATAGATACGGAAACAGGGGAAGGCAACGTGATTTCGGTATCACATCCTGCACCAGAGCTAGAACTTTCGAGATGGACTGAGGCCTCAAAACACAAGGAGAGCTGTGCCATCGCCTCAGCTGCGGGGGTCTTTTCTAGCAGGTCCATAACAAGCTCCTTCGCTTCAGGCCATTAAAGGCGGCAAGATTCTAGCCCTTTCACTACCAATCCTTCAAGGGTCGAAACGGCCTCCATTGAGATTCTAGCCACTGGCTCCGCGTCTCTTATGATCATCCGCCCATCGCTTTTCCGACCAGCGGGGTGTGCGGAGAAGAATTTAAGAAAGCGAGCTGGTGCAACGCCATCGAACGGAAGAACACGAACCTTTGTGGCGTCACTCTCATTTTCAGTTATAGCATCTTGATGAAGCCTTGTGGCAAGACTCTTGCGGTAGGGTTCAAGAAAAATAACTTCTTTTATGCCCGCTGCAACTAAGTGCCTAGCACAAGAATGGCAGGGGTATGTTGTAACAAATAACTTGCCATGCCGTATTTTGCTGCCGTCCGTTGCGCCAGCATTAAGTAGTGCATGCATTTCAGCATGTACGGCACGTGAAAATTCTATAAGAGACTTAAGCTGTGTTTTGGTTCTAATTACAGTGAGCGCATCTTGCTTTTTTTCAGCTGGAATAATTGACGCGCTTACTAACTGGTCTACGATGAAGTGTGATATTAATTTTTTCTCTTGGTCGTTTGAGCATGTACCACCACTCATATTCCAACAGCGACGATCCTCGTCAGAGTTTAATCCGTCGCCTTCTGTTTGATAAAGACCTCCAAATGCTTTCGGTACATCATTCCATCCTGTTGAAATGAGCTCGCCGCTTTCGCTTGTAATTGCTGCCCCTACTTGTCGGGATAAACAAGCTGAATTGCGTGCGGCTGAAAACGCAGCGTACATAGCACGCTCGTTATTAGTAGGAGTAGCGATGACAGTTCCAAGCATTAAGTTTAAAAAGCGTTTAACTCTATTTAATCGGTGCGAATCTGTGGTTTTTTCTACGCGAAGAAAAAAGTCTGATTGAGGGAAGGTATCCTCAACTCGTTGTCCATGATCTATTTCTTCACCAGAGTCTCTGTCAATCAAGTCATGAGCAGATCCTCCTTTAAGTGCACCTTCCAGCCTGGAAATACGCATTTCAATAGGTGAGTAAACGCCTATTACATAAAGCATCTCCCCATAGATAGACCTCAGGAGACGAAGTTCATCTACATGCTTAATGGAATCGATTATATGGCACCATTTTAGTGTTACATTTGGTACTAGCTCGTTGTCGCTTTCGTTGTTGAATAGGTCTGGATGCTCAGCTTTTTTAGCGGCTGCTGCTTTAGCTTGCTCTGATGCTCTTGAAATACTTATTTTTTTGACTGCTAGTTTTGCCAGTACTTCGTTGCCGTGCTTTCTTCTTAGTTCGTTTCCAGCCTCAATTAATTCTTTGATAGAGCAATTCGGCTCCATGCTTGAGGTAGATCTTATTTCTTCGCTGAGTCTTATTATTTCTACTTGTTCATAGCCGTAGTCCGTGCTGAGCAATAAATCTTTAAAGCTCTGGGCTACTTCATGTAATGGCGTGCCTAATGGTCCACATAAAGCGATTACTACTTGAGGTGTTAGGGTTTTTTCTATTGCTAGAATATCATCAAAACCAGTACCGGTTTCTGTTCCTCCAACCACTCGAAACCCTTTTTCTGCAGCAGCCATTACAAGCTCCTCTTTTATAGTCGTTATTTCTTAATGCTGGCACGCTTCCACAAAATACGATAGCTCAGTATTTGCAAACCGGCAAAATTAAGCAGCGGGTACCTTTGAGGGGGGCTAGGTGTGTTGTCGCATAAGCGGGATCGTTTGCAATAATTCATCGTTGCTGGGGAGTTCTGCATCGTGTCGTCGTTAGGCCTGCGTGGTCTGCACTGCTTTATGGGTTTGAGCACTTCAGACGGAACCTGAGGTCAAATCAGGCTGCTTTCGCTTCGATCTCGGGCACGCAAAATGAGGAAAAGCGGAGGCATCATCGTTTTTTTCGGAGTGATAGTGCAGGAAATCTAAACGTTCTGCTTAGCGTCTGGGAGCTGCAGGTTTTTGTCGTAACTATTTAGTAAGATGTGATGTACCTAAAATCAGGAAGTTTCACGCGATCGTAGATAGAGTCATGGTCTTTTGACAGTAGTTAAATAGGCATCCTCACAACTGAGGGTTATGCCATGGCTAAGGATCTGATGGTTTCATTTCGTGACGAGGTCCTGCACAACGGACCTGAGTCCACACTGCCCTGTAATTTGAATGATAAATGGCTGGAGCTGCTGGCTGGGCAGTTGGAAGCGTACTTTGATCGCGAGGTCGAGGATGCATTGTCTCTTCCATTGGCTGCCGTGCTGCATATTTTGTGCACCAAGAGTGGAGGTGAGGCCGTCAGGATCTCTCAAGACAAGCTTTTCGATCATCTGTGTGATTACCGTATTGAGCTAGGCCTTGAAGAGATAAGACGAAAAACAGACTTGGGTAATGATCCAGTCAGTCTGCAGGAAATTTTTACGAACCGAGCTGTCACTTTTCGAGGCGCTGAAGATTAGTCCTCCGGCATCAATGAAGATCCAGGGTCAGTTGCTGCTCTTTGGCAAATCCGTTGAGCCAAGATGCCCGCATGGCTGGGTGACGATATGGGCAGCTATGCACGCGCTGGCCGCTACGGGCGGCTTCTCTCCCGGCGCTCTCTACGACAGCATGGGGATTGTTGAGTCGGCGTCTGTCCATAGGTTTCGAAGGTGTTGTGATTTGCATTATGGGTTGAGTCCCGCGAAGAACAGATCCATCAAACGGTAGCATCACGATTGGGCGATTTTCTGATTATTTTTTTCGACGGGGACTCAGTGCTGTAATGACTCTGTGACATAAGTGATAAACGTTAAAGGTGTGTGCGATCAGCTAATGAGAAGGGCGACGATGGACCGTTTCCCTTCTCACCAGCAGATGCCCGTGTGGCTGATTTTAGTGTCCGGTCACAAAGACTCATCTGTTTCCGGGTAGTCATCGATGCTCAGTTGCGGTTGAGGCTGGGGCTGCTGAGGCCTGGGCTGCGATGAGCTCTGATTCTGTGAAGGCACCAGGCTTACCATGATTATCCGATGGGGAAGAATGGCCACACGATTAGCCTGCAGCTTGAGCGCTTGATGGGGCTGGCCATCTTGCTCCCAGTGGTCCATGACCGCTCGGCCGGCAACGGTGACGCGCATGCCTTTCTGGAACAGGGAGGCGTAGTGCTCTGCATCTTTGTGCCACCACTCGACCCCGGCCCAGAATCCGCCGCGATCTTCGTAACCACCGGCACCGTCGGGGATTGAGTTATCGAAGTAGACATTCAAACGCAGCAGGCGCCGCGGTTCTTTGTTGCCGTTTGGGAATTCCTTGAACTCCGGTGTTGAGCCGATATTGCCTTCCCAGCCTTGTAAGGTAGTGCCCATGGTTATGTCCTCAATGTGTTTTTCTGGATTCATAGGGGTTGCGAGTGGCGAAGCTGGAGACATAGCCGAGCAGTTCGCGGGCTTGCTGTGAGGTCTCGGCCAGTTTGCCCGCCATATGGCTTTTGAACGCTTCGCTGGCCAGCCTTTCAATTCCACGGTCATATAGGGAGTTGAACAGCAGCTCAGCGTCATGGGCAGAGCGAAGCAGCCCATAGAGGAGATCTTTTGCAATGGAGGTGCCGGCAACGCCCGGCAGGGTGGTCGCGGCGGCGCCTTCGCCGATGATCTGACCTTGCAGGAAGTTGATTGCCTGTTTGAGTTGATCGGGTGTGGCCTGGGCCAGTGATTCCACGGCCAGGTAGTTCTGTAGCACTTGTTCGGAGCTTGGCCGGGGCGGGCGCCCATGTGTGCGGTCGCGCATCAGTTCAAGGGTCAGTAGGGCGAATTTGAGCAGGTGCTTTTGGGCCAGTATTTCCGGTTGCTCAATCAGTACCTGTTCCATTTTGTTGAAGGCGTTGATGTACGCAATCTTCCAGTGCAGAGCTTCCCTGCCGGTGAATCCCATGCAGAGCAGAGTGAAGCCGTCGCGTGTTATTCGATAGAAGCGCTCCTCTCGTACTGCCCCGTTGCCAACGGTGACCTTTCGAGACATCTCCTCAAAATTGAGGAGTGCAAATTCACTGGGACATTCAAGGTTCTTGATATCTCGCATGACATTGTCATGCCGCTTTCCAAAGTGAATGGCCACATCAAGGCTTGTCGTGGTGGCTTTGCCGTCGACAAACTCGACTGAAACTTCATTCGAATGGGCACAGGCACTGGGTGCTTTGCTGGTCATGCTGGACTCTCCGTTTGTGGTTGTTGCGAGGGATGGGTGAGCTGATGCAGGCGCTGGAGCAATACCGCTTCGGCGAGCGCCATCTTTTCGGCGCACTCGACGGCCTGTTTGTAAATCGAATGGATCAAGCTCATTTGCATGTTCAAGGTGATGCGCTGCAGTTCCATGGCATACAGGTCGTACAGCATCGTTTGCGGTGTCCTTGGGCTAGCCATCATCTCGGCCCAGACCCCTACGCCCATTCGAAAGTCAGGCACCCTCTGCCATCTCAGGAACTGGGTGCCGCACTTGGTTTTCTGCTCATTCAACCGAACGGGCACCAGGGTGAATGGATACTGGCGTGCCTGTTTCAGCACATCCTGGACAAGGGCTCTCAACCCGGACTCCTGGGCCCGGCATACCTCGGCTAATTGGCTCAGCTCCCCCTTACCTTTAAAGGGCTTTAAAAGGCCTTTTAGTGAGGCAGCTTGTTGTAGTCGCTGAAAGGCTTCTTGTTGCAGTGGTTGGAAGCGGCTCTGGTGCAGCGACCCATGAGGGTTAATGGTCTGGCCCATATCGATTAATCCTCGGCTGCGTCTTCGGAGTGTTCATCCGTCTCGGTTTGCTGCTGGCCACGAATAATCGGTGGTGCAAAGGTCGACCGGCGCAAGCCTTGCAGAATGTCCTGGGGCAGTTCTCCGTAGCGTTCGTACAGCTTGCGGGCTGCTTCAGCCTTGGCATTGTTGGCCGCGAAGTCGTCCCGCTCGGCCCCGGAGTACTTGTAGAGCTGGGCCAGGCCAAACAAGCTGCGCAGCACGGCTGCGCCTTCGTCAATCCAGGCTTCCATATCGCGGCGTCCGACCAGCCCGACGTGCTGGGCCAGGAGGATGCGTCTCACGATTTCGTCATAACCTGTGAGCAGGTAGACGGCCTGAAATCCGATTGGGTTGGAGATGTAGAGGGGCATACTGATGGGCTGGATGGACAGGTTTTCGCTGATGGAGATAGCGGGCGGCAATGTGGTCATTGCGGTGTCCAGCCGTGCTTCGATGTCTTTCAGACCTTGTTTCGACTCACGGATCTTGTCTTCCAGAAGGATCATCCACCAGTCAGAGTAGGGATCGTCCTGTTGGGCGCCACGAGACATGCGATTGACGACAGAGCAGAACCCCGAGAGGCCAATGATGCCGGGTTTGAGATCGCTCTTTGGGCGTCCCATCCAGATACGGGCGGCGTGGTGGGTGTGCAGGGTGAGCTTCACATCGCTGCGCAAGGAGCCAATATTGAGCCGGTAATTGTCAGCCATAGTTCAGGTTTTCCTTGGAAGAGGATTGATGAACTCATGCTGCAATTGGCGTGAAGCGGATGCAGCAAGAAATAGATTTTCGGATTGAAGAGTATTTATTGGTGCGTCTATTTCGGGGATTTCAGGGTTTTATGGGTATGTCGGGCTAGAGGTGTTTGCCACACCACCCGGCTGACCACCGCTATCGATTCTGGATCCTGCCCAAGTGATGTGGGCCACATCACCCAAAGCACTGGCAACGCCGATACCGGAATTCGCAGAAGTGATGTGGGCCACATCACCCAAAGCACTGGCAACGCCGATACCGGAATTCGCAGAAGTGATGTGGGCCACATCACCCAGAGCACTGGCAACGCCGATGCTGGAATTCGAACAAGTGATGTGGCCCACATCACCCAGAACACTGGCAACGCCGATGCCGGAATTCGCAGAAGTGATGTGGGCCACATCACCCAGAGCACTGGCAACGCCGATGCCGGAATTCGCAGAAGTGATGTGGGCCACATCACCCAGAGCACTGGCAACGCCGATGCTGGAATTCGAACAAGTGATGTGGCCCACATCACCCAGAACACTGGCAACGCCGATGCCGGAATTCGCAGAAGTGATGTGGGCCACATCACCCAGAGCACTGGCAACGCCGATGCCGGAATTCGCAGAAGTGATGTGGGCCACATCACCCAGAGCACTGGCAACGCCGATGTCGGAATTCGCAGAAGTGATGTGGGCCACATCACTCAGAGCACTGGCAACGCCGATGCTGGAATTCGAACAAGTGATGTGGCCCACATCACTAAAACTATCGATGACTAGCTTGAGGACAGTTGAGGTGGTCTGAGTTGCCGGTGCCTAAGCAGATTCATCATTTCGCTCAACTGTTGGTTTGCCGTCTGCATTGCCTCGGCGCTTCGCGGTAGGTTCGGGGCTTTGGCTGAAACGTCATGACGTGCCATTACCGCATCATGTGAGGAGGGCTCAGCAGGGGCGCGAGAGATTGTTTGATGTTCGGTAGCGGGTTCGCCGGGGTTCCAGCGACTGTTGAAATCACCACGAATCGCACTGCCGACGAGCTTCAACAGGTACCCCAAGGGTTTTCGAACACCACCAGCGTTGCAGCGGTGAGCCCATTGCCTGATGAGACCAGGTTTAATTTCCGCAGGGACCTTCTGGATTGCCTCCACAGCGATGTTTTTTTGATCTTCCGGGAGACGCTTCAGGGTTTCGAGCCAATCGATAGCCGTTTCGTCGCAGGCTGTGGGTACATGTACAGAGCTTTTACATAAAACGTTGTTTGTATTTGTATACGTACTATATGAGTTCGGAATCCGAACTAAGTCCGAACTCTGCGTTTTTCGACTGAGTTCGGACTCCGAACTGGGGGCTGAAAACTCTTTCACAGTCATATTTTCACTGAGTTCGGCATCCGAACTCAGTGAATGCAGGGGTTGACTGTGCTGAGTTGGGATACCGAACTCTGGTTCTTTTGTGGTCGAGAGAGCTTGCTCTTTGAGCAAGGATTGTTCGTTCAGGCGAGTTTCGATGATCTCCACCCGGCTTGGCAGACGCTGTCCCACATCCGGGTCCGCCGAGAACTCATTCCAGGCGATTTCAGCAACTTCCCGAATCACCTTGGTCTGGTGATTGATGGACTGCCCGAGCAGGTGCAGATAGTCCTTGTCGAACTCAAGAGCTTCGGCCGGCGTTACAGGCTCATCGTGGAGCAAATAGACGTTACCTTGAATCTGGCCGGTCAGGTCGTTGCGAACACGTCGACCCAAGCTGAGCCATCGGGTCAGGCGAAGCGTCACTAACGCCTTGGAGATGGTTTCTCGTGATGCGGGTTTACCGGGCTGCATGCCTAGATAGGGCCGTAATTGGTCGTAGGTTGGAAACGCCGTTAAGCCATCGTCGTTGATCAGAAGGCGAAATACTTGCCACGTATTTCTTTCCAGTGGCGTCAAACGGTCATCCAGAAGCAGGCGACGAGGGACTGTCTCGTGGGGGTTGCCGCTGAAAATAATGCCTGCATAGGGAGGGGTATCGCTGCTGTCGACGGAAAGGTTGCGCTTTTTATCGCGTAGATGAGCTTCAAGCTTGCCTGTGACAGAATCCAAAATGGTTGAAATGGAGAGCCGGGAAGACTTCATGGTTCGGGCTCACTTGCCTCTTAGGCAGCTAAACGGGCTTGTTGTCGTTTGAGATTGAATGGTGCAGTTGTGGCTTATGAGGCCTCCCATGCACAGGGGGATAGAGTCCTTGTTTGATCCAGTCCTTGATACGGCTCCAGATTACGGCCAGGCTGAGGCTGTCGGCGGGATCATGAGTGTCGTGAGGTACGTTTAGTTCTTCGGCTACCAGCATGGCGATATCGAGCACTGCGATACTGTCCTTCAGTCCGACTTGATGTTCTTCCATCAGGTGCGTCCATCGATACCAGAGATGAGTGTCCATCTCTTCGCTGAATTCACGCCACCGACCTCGACGCGGCGTCACACCAATGATCAAGCGTTGCAGTGCAACGTCTTGCGGCGATAGACCGAAAAATTGCTGCAGCATCTGTGTGGTTGCCCCAAGACGCAGTGCCCGCTCAATCATGCGGGCTTCATCCTCAGAACGCTCTGCGCCGGTCAGGAGCCGTTTCACCATGTCTGCATCAATGGTTACCGTGCACCAAGACACGGGGGTGTTAAGCAGCAAGCTCAATACTGATGGCTGTTGAAGCTGGGCCAGTATCTCTGGCTCAAGGCCCATTTCAATGCAGCGCTTCAATTGGCCATTACGCATGTTATGCAGGACTTGCGACAGAATGGCCTCATTGATAGGTGTCTTGGACATTGCAACGTCCTCCGTGGATTACTCGACGTCACCGCTCAGTTTGCGGTTCTAAAGCTGTTGATGAGCCGATTTCCAGATCTATCAGGCGCCTTGCCAGGCGAATGATGCGAAACAGTTTTACCAGTGCCCCATCGCTGAGTCGGCCAGCGTCGTTTGGTGGCTGATCCTGGGTGATGGGTTGTCCCAGTAAGAGAGGGCCAAGGCCTGCCGCGAATTCGAAGTCTTTTAATGCATCTATCTGTATGTCGGGTTCTTGCCTGATCATATTTAGGGCAATGGCAACGGAGCCGCTCAAGGACTGGAGCAGCATCAAGGTGTGTTGAGCAGTACCCGTGATCTCTACTTCATCTTCAGGGTGCCGGTAGCTAAAGCCGATCCCGCCTTCAACCGCTGATATTTTCCCTGGTGCATTCACTGATTCGACGATCTCTCGGGCCAATTGCGCAATATGCCTGCGTAGCTCATCCGGTAGGTCGATCTCACGTTCTATGTACCAGAGGTCTGAAATGGGATGCAGGCCGCCGGCCTGCACCGGAATGGCAACCAGTGCATTGGCGTTGAAGTCCGGCAACGCTTCACCATCAAGTGCGGCGAGCCGTTGTTTGATTTGCTGAACCCTTGCAGACGTTGTTACCGGGCTTGCGACATGAGCATCAAGGCGAGCCTGGATATCCTCGGCACTCATCTGTGGCGACGATTGAGCTGCTTCGACTGACTTTTGATTTGCCTGCGCGATACTGCTGATTGTTTGAGTTGCTTCTGTGGTGTCTGTATCGGGGTGAGTTTGGGGTGGCAGATTTTGTTCGTGTGTAGCGCCGATCAACGTGGGCTGTGGTAGGTCCAGTACAGGTGTGGAACGGCGCAATTGATCCTGATTTCGGGTGATTTCCAGCAGTATTTCGTCGTAGGTAAGGCCCAGGGTTTCCCTTAGCTGGTCAATAAGCTCATCTTGAAAACTTGAAAATAGAAATTCGTCGGCATCGCCTTCAAACAGAGCCAGCACATCCTGGTAGATCGTGTCGAAGTCCAGGACGGTGCCTTGCGCTTTATATTTCTGTTCCCAGCATGCCAACGCACTTTTTCTGAGCCCCAGAAGTTTGGTCACTCGTTCAAAGCCCAAACCTGAGTACAACAGACCCGGTACTGCAGGAAGCAGGTAGCGTAGAGCATCTTGCATTCGACTGATGTGAGGTTGCGAGACCGGGTACCCGTCAGTTGCAAGTCGCCGTGCAAGTTCTCGTTGAGAGATGGGTTCTCCAAGTTCGGCTTCGTACAGTGTTTTGGCCTTATCGACCCCGATAGCGCGCTCGATAAATTTGAGTTGGCCCTGAAGGTCGTTTTCAGCGAGATGCCCGGTCAGGGATATGATTTCGCCGCGCATTTCGTCCCAGGGGCGGAAGAGGCAATGAAACCGAAAGTATTTTTCATCGCCTGTTTCGCGATACAACTCGTTGAGAATCGCCAGCCGAGTATTACCACCGTTCCTGATCCGGAATTTATCTTCGCCCGGCTTTCGCGTCACAGGTGGCGGCGTATCAAGCCCGCGCTGCCTGATGGATTCCTTGATTTCAGCGTATTTGGGGTTACGCGTGGTTCGCGGGTTGCTGTCATAAGGCAGCACTTCATCCAGCGATAACAACATGGGTGTGTCGACCACAGGATCACTCAGACGCTCTGCTGTCGGCGCCTTGTGCTCAAAGGCAGGCTGCATCAGCTTCTCTTTCATGGTCTGCACCAACGTAGATTTCATGTTCGGGCCCCAGGCTCTTCGGTGCCAGGGGCTGCTGCCAATAGCTGGTCGATCACTTTGTGCGCACGCTCCAGTGCATCCTCCAGTTCGGCCATGCTTCGCAAGCGGTGAACGATTTCCGAGTTCATGGAACGAGCGTTAAAACGCGCTATCTCGGCGATACGCTGGCGCATCCCACTCGGGAGGCGGATAACGAATTTTTCCATGCGTGGACGTGGTGGCGCTGGGGTCATGACTAGCTCCCTTCTTTGGGGATGTTGGATGTGTGTTTTGTAGATGTTCAGCGGATCACTCAGCGCAGGACTCATGACCGAGGCTCCGGATTTCCAAAAATATTGCCGACTTGAATTGCGATAATTTCCGCTTGGTTGAAGGAGAGTGTGCTTGCGAGCTCAAGCAGGAAATGTCGGTTGGAGGCAAGGCAGCGTTTCGGCGCAGCCTCTCTTGCGAAATGCTCATATGCGTTCTCCTTGCCAGTTGCTGGCACCAAGATTTGCAAAGCGGGTTTGATGAGGAATAAATGCGGTGTTGACGGTTCCGGTCGGCCCGTTGCGGTGTTTGCCGATGATCAGCTCGGCTATGCCTTTGAACTCTGTTTGCGGGTGATAGACCTCGTCGCGATAGATAAACAGAATCAGGTCGGCGTCCTGTTCAATGGCGCCGCTGTCACGCAGGTCAGCATTGATCGGGCGTTTGTTCGAACGTTGTTCTGGAACGCGGTTGAGCTGGGAGAGCGCAATAACAGGGCAATTCATTTCCTTGGCCAGAGCTTTCAGGGCACGTGTGATTGCGCTGATTTCATTGGCCCGGTTTTCCTGGTTGGGGCAGATCATCAGTTGCAAATAATCGACCATGATCAGGGCTGGGTGGCCGTAACGCCGAGCCGCCCGCCGTGCTTTTGCACGCAGCGCAGCGGGGGTCAGACCTGCCGAATCATCGATGACCAGTCGTTCACCGTATTGGTTGATTCGGTTCACAGCAGCGGTCAGTTTGGGCCAGTCATCCTCTTCTAATCTGCCTTTCAACACCCGTCCGAGATCGAGGTGGCCGAGTATGGCTATCAACCGATAGAGCAAGGCTTTTGCAGGCATTTCGAGGCTGAACACCTGGACGGTTCGCTCATGTCTGGCCTGCAAGGCTGCATCGACGAAGTTGAGTGCCAGGGATGTTTTGCCCATCGAAGGGCGAGCGCCGAGGATGATCAGATCAGCTTCCTGAAACCCGGACGTCAGTTCGTCCAGATCACTCAACCCCGAGGGCACCCCGGTAACGGAAATGTTGCCATTGAAGTGTTCGTCGATTTGATCAACAACGCTCATCAGGCATTGGTTGATGTTGATGAACTCTGATGAACTGACGTTCTCGCCCAGGGCGAACAACTGCTGCTCAATCGACTCTTGAACCTCTACGGCATTGGCTTGCGGATCTGTTGCTTCACGCGAGCACTGGAAACCCAGTGACATCAATCGTCTGAGTTGGGAGCGATTGCGCACGATGTGCGCGTAATGCTCGATATTGGCTACTGAGGGTATATTTTTGGCCAGCTCGCCCAAGTAGGCCAACCCCCCAGTTTCGGCAGGTACTTCCAGCGCATCATTAACGGTCACGATGTCGAAGGGGATGGACTTGCCCGCGAGCTTGGCCATTGCCTGGAATAGCACGCGATGCTCTTGCCGGAAAAAGTCAGAGGCCTCCAATTTGTCTGCGACCAGGTCCCAAGTGTTGTTGTCGAGCAAAAGCCCACCTAAAACACCCTGTTCAGCTTCAACGGAGTAGGGCGCAGAAAGATCGAGATGGTTCATTGGCCCGACTCCCGCCCAGAAAGGCCGGATTGACGGGCTTCGCCAACGCCGCGACGAAGCTCAACGGCTTGCCCATCAATCCAGCCAGCTCTCAGGGATCCAAGATCATGCCCTTTAACCTCCAGAGGTATGATCGAAGAGGTTTTCATCGTTGGGTGACGTTGCTGCAGATATGCACTGATGGCCTGACGTGTTGAATCGTCCATGCCCTCTGCAAACCCAACCACCTTGTTGCCGACTGCATTCAGCCAGCCCTCGGCGAACAGCAAGCCACGACGACGTTTGGTCTTGAGTTGGCAGTACTTTTGTTGACCCACATGCTCACGGCGTGCAACGACCAGTTGGTGATGCAGTGCCGAATAGGCATGTGCTGCGAGCTCGGGAGAGATTCCCATACCCAGAAATTTGAATGACCAGCCCTGCACCTGGCTTCGATAAGCCAAAGGCTGGCAGTCGAACGCCCGCCCGCAAATACTCGCCAGAAGATGCAGCCAGTCTTGGGGCGCTCGCCGGGTGCCGGTGGGCACGCTGGTTTCGATAATTCGGTGAGCCGCCACGTCCACAGCTTCGAGGTTGTACTGCTTCATCAGGTTTCTGGCCTGGCGCAGTGCTGTTTCGATTTCAGTTGCAGATGCACCATTTGCGTTCGCCAGAGAGAAGCATTTGGAAACTTTATCCAGAACTTTTAGACGATCCATCACTGACCCCCTTGCCGAGGCTTCACGAGGGCTTTGACGAAACCTTCAGTCATTGCCTCGAATTGCTCATGCCATTCGGGAAACAGTTCGAGAGCTAACTGGCGAATGATGGCCAGTGCACACGGCGCTTTACGATTGGAGGGTTGTCGATACTCCAGACGGTGCGCCGGCATGCCCAGGGACGCGGCATCACGGAACACCACCGCAGCTGGAACAGTGCATTGCAGAACGTCGATTTCAGGATTGCCGTGAAAAATCTCACGCACGGACTGATTGATCATTTGCGCATCGGCGGTCAAATCGAAGTTGTTGATCACGATATGCACGGGCGGGATCTTCAAACCCAGCCGTCCGTAGGCGCGTAGTCCATCCAGCATCTGCAGGGTGCCGCGGCTGAATTCTCGGGCGGCGAGCATATTAGGCGGTAGAGGGGATATGACCATGTCAGAGGCCAGGACCACCATTTCCAGCATGGCGGAACGAGCGCCCTGGGTATCGATCAAGACCAGGTCGAAATGATCCTTGAAAGCGGGCATCAGGTTAGCCAGACGCAAGCGGCCATCAGGTGCCTGAAGCAGTAAATTGATCAGTTGGTTGTTGATGTCGTTCGAAATAATCAGCGACAGGTTTGGGATTGAGGTAGTGGAAACAATGCGCGCAAAGTTTGTGTCGTTGAACGCCAGTAGGTCGTAGATGCCGCCTTGTGCTTCCTCGACCAATTGGTAATAGGAGGAAAGGGACGGTTGGACTGGGTCCAGGTCAATGAGGAGTGTCCTAAGACCTGCGTCAGCGCAGAATGCACCGATATTCGCTGAGCTGGTGGTCTTTCCTGTGCCACCTTTGGTCGATACGACCGAAGCGATTTTCATGGGTTGGAGCCTCTAATGTGGGGTCATTAGAGGCTGCGAAGCTGCTTGGGTTTGTACGGGAACTAACGGTCAGAAATGCCGATACCAGGTTCCAATTGTCTTTTAACCAATTGGTCGTAGGTTCGAATCCCACACGACCCACCATATCGCTACACCAAAACAGCCGGTCTAGTCCTCAGGATTAACCGGCTTTTTTGTGCCCGGGATTTGGCGGGTGTGAGAGCTGACAGTCGTAATTACATAAAAAACCTTCGCAGACGCAGCCGTCTCCTGCCAAACATTAGTGTTGGCCGTAGGAAGTTGGAGTGAGCGTAAGAGGGGGGTTCTTGCTCATGAGGACGGGAAGCCTCTGCTAAAAGTAAAGATTTCAATCTCAAGCGCGTACTTTTATGCCGTGGAAACCATGGCCGACTTTTCAACGCAATCGGCCAGGAGCAGCCCTTGACTCATATTAAATGCACAAATCTTTAACCGTTACTCCAACCAATAGGCCGCAATCAGCAAGCTTATGCGAGCACTTGATAACGACTCTGTACAAATCCGTTATCAGACGCTGATGAGTCAATCAGACATAATTTACGCTCATCACCCAACTGGCTGAACAATGGAATTCCTTTGCCCAATAACACTGGAATACGCGTAATGGTGATCTCGTTGATCAATCCCGCTGCGAGGAAAGCCTGGATGGTCTGACCACCGTCTATATAGAGATGCTTCAGACCTTGAGCCGCAAGCTGCGCCACGATAAGTACCGGATCGCCGGCCAACACATCGACATGGCCTCGCAGTTTTGGCGGTAGCGGTACCGCCCCATGTGAGAGCACCACGACTCGCGTGTTCTCATAGGGCCACTCAGGGAAGGACAACACTTTGTCCAGTGTCTTGCGCCCCATAACCAGTGCATCGACCGTCGTCATGAACTCATCATAAGTGAGTCCCTTCAGTGCTGGGCACTCGTACTCAGGCCGATTGAGCCACTCAATATCTCCATCCATCCTGGCAATGAAGCCGTCAACACTTGCTGCGATAAAGACCGAACATTTTGTATCCATGCTCATAGAGACTCCTTTTTTGACGGTGTTTATAGCATGTCCTCTAAGCCGAAGATCGCAAAGCGTCTCATTATGGGGCTGGAAATAGTCTGTGGCGGTGGGGGGTAGTCCTACATGTGCAGGCTTGCAGGCGCTTGCGCATTTGTGCAAGGATTCCCTATGACTCAATTTACTCCAAGCAATCGCCATCACCATCACGGACCTCGCCCAGGGTGCTGCGGTTGCGTACGCTCATCGATTGCTCAGAGTTCGAAATATCGACTCTGACCCTTCAGTGAACCAAACCAAGGCGCCAATGGCGCCTTTTTTATTGCCTGAAATTGGAGATTGTGAAAATGACTATGCTGCGCGGAACTCGAATAGTGACCGGGAAAGAGGCTGCAATGATGCGGGAGATGGAAGGTCGTTTCCGGAGCTATCTTCATCGATGCGGGGGCTGAAGAGGTCATAGTCCCCGCACTTTGGGGCCAAAATACGTTTATTGAAAAAGCTGGCGGGAGTGAAATTATCGGACAAATGTGGGCCTTCAATGACAAGGCCGGGCGTCCTTGTTGTCTCATCCCGGAAGCGACTGCGCTTTTTCAGGAACGCTGCGATGCGCTTCTTGGGGCGCGCGCAGAGGCGATGTTTTTTTATGTGGCACGATGTTATCGGTATGAGCGACCCCAAGCCGGTCGTTATCGAGAATTCACTCAACTGGGACTTGAGATTCTCAGTCCTGAACCCGCCAAGGCGTTGATGCGTAGCCAGGACATTTGCTCGGGCTTTCTCGATTCGCTGGGCCTGGAATATGAACTCAATCTGGCTGTGAAGCGTGGCTTAAGTTATTACCTTGAAGGGAATGGCTTCGAGGTGCGTTGCCCTGTATTGGGTGCACAACAACAAGTTGTCGGCGGCGGTGCCTACCGACAAGGCGCTGGGTTCGGTATCGGGCTTGAACGGTTGCTACTCGCCGCAGGAATGGTCCAGGGCCGGTGATCGTCGAGGGCGCCTTCATCAGGAGGCGCTTTTAAAAGCCACCACAGGCCTGCTGACTGCAGTGGCTTGCCCCATCCAGCCTGGCCCCTCTTCAAACCCCTTTGGTACTCGGCAGCAGGATGGTCAATACCCCCAACAACGGCAGGTAAGAGCAGAGTCCATACACATACTCGATGCCCTTGATGTCCGCCAGATGCCCCAGTAACGCGGCACCGATGCCGCCAAAACCGAACATCAAACCAAAGAACACACCGGCAATCATGCCGACATTGCCTGGCACCAGTTCCTGGGCAAAGACCACGATGGCGGAGAACGCCGACGCCAGGATAAAACCGATCACCATGCTCAGTATGCCTGTCCAGAACAGGTCCACATAAGGCAGCGCCAGCGTGAACGGGGCCGCACCCAGGATCGAGAACCAGATGACTTTTTTGCGTCCGATCCTGTCGCCAATCGGGCCACCAAAAAAGGTGCCTGCCGCCACTGAACCAAGGAACAAAAACAGGTACAGCTGGGAGCTGGCCACTGACAGGTGGAATTTCTCGATCAGGTAAAACGTGAAGTAGCTGGTGAAGCTGGTCATGTAGAAGTACTTGGAGAACACCAGCATGGCCAGGACCACCAGCGCAGCTGTCACTCGCCCTTTGGACAGGCCGTGGTGCGCCTGGCTGCCCTGTTTGAGTTTGAACAGGGCCAGGTGGTTGCGATACCAGCGGCTCAAGCCGTACAGCACAACGATGGCAAACGCGGCAAACAGCCCAAACCAGGCAACATGCCCCTGGCCATAAGGGATCACGATGGCTGCAGCCAGTAACGGGCCGAAAGCGCTGCCGGCATTGCCGCCCACCTGGAAGGTTGACTGGGCCAGGCCATAGCGACCGCCTGAGGCCAGCCTCGCCACGCGCGAGGTCTCCGGGTGGAAGGTCGATGAGCCGATGCCGACCAGGGCGCTGGCCACTAGGATCGAGGCAAAGCTACCGGCGAAGGCCAGCATCAAGATCCCGATCAGGGTGCAGACCATGCCCGCCGGCAGCAACCAGGGTTTGGGATGGCGATCGGTGTGGTAACCCACCCAGGGTTGCAGCAGCGAAGCTGTCAGCTGGAAGGTCAGTGTAATCAGGCCCACTTGGGTAAAGCTCAGGCCGTAGTTGGCCTTGAGCAGGGGATAGATCGAAGGGAGTACGGCCTGGATCAGGTCGTTGATCAAATGTGCCAGCGCGCAGGCGCCGATTACTTTCATGACAAGCGGGCTTGCTTGCCGGGCTACTGAGGCAGACGCAGAGGCCGGGGATGCAGTTGTTGTAGGCATGGCAAATCTTCCGGGCGATAGGAGTGTGAGCTCGACGCTCGGCGCCATCCTAGAATTCGCCTGCATGCCTGTCTCGCTGTATAAGGGAGTAAACCATCGCAAAAGGGGCGTCGCGATCAAACCGCTTACTGATTTTTTGCTTGAGATCGATCAAAGCAACCGGACGGTGATCGGCAGTGCTACCGATTATCCGCAGGACTGGGTCATTGCGCCTCACACGCATGACAAGCATCAACTGCTTTATGCCATCTCGGGTGTCATGGTGGTGTACAGCGAGTCGAGCCAGTGGACTGTTCCCTCCAATCGGGGGGTGTGGATGCCCAGTGGCCGGGTTCACTCGATCCGCTGTGTGGGGCCGCTGAAAATGCGCAGTGTGTTTGTGCGGCCCGATGCGCTGGTGGACCTGCCCGCCGAGGTAAGGGCCGTGAGCATCTCGCCGCTGTTGAGCGAGTTGATCAAGGTTGCCGTGGGCCTGCAGCAGCCCTATGCCGCGCACTCCCGCGAGGACCGGGTGATGCAGTTGATTCTGGACGAGTTGGCCCTGCTGCCCGCCCTGCCTTTGCATTTGCCGCAGCCAGCCGATCCGCGTATCAATGAGATTTGCCTCAGGTTGCAAAAAAATCCAGCCGACAGTTCGACACTTTCGGATTGGAGCACCCACCTGGGCCTCGATGAAAAAACCATCCAGCGCCTGTTTCGCAAGGACACCGGCATGACCTTCGGCCAGTGGCGCCAGCAGGCGCGTTTGCTGCTGGCGGTTGAGCGCATGGCCGTGGGGGAGAAGATTATCGATGTGGCGTTTGCACTGGGCTATGAAAGCCCCAGCGCGTTCACCAACATGTTCAAGAAACAGTTCGGTAAAACCCCCAGCCATTTTTTCAAATAGCCACCCGCTTGTTACTACGACCCGTTACACACCTTGGCGGCAGCCGGGTCGTCGGGGATGAACGAGTCCCTTGTGCCAGGCTTGAGTACCACATAGCCGCGACGCCAGGGCTGGTCATCGATCATGTTCCAGCGGTGGCCCGTGCCGGTGTTGTCTTCGGCAACCAGCACTTCGCCGGGGTGCAGGGTGAACTTCTCACCATTGCGGGTTGCAAACGCCAGGGTGCCGGACAGCGTGATGACGTATTGCGGCTCCGGGTCGTTATGCCAGTCATAGCTGGCGTGCGCCGGGCTTTGCTTGAAGTGGATCGAGGTCACGTCGTTGCGCATGTTCTGGTCGATGGTGCCTTGCAGTACATGGGAGGCGTTGTCTGCCCCCGTGCACAGTTTGTAGGCCTTGATGGTGTCGGCAGTGGAGGTGGCAGCCTGGGCACCGCCCAGGGTTGCCAGGGTGATGGCCACAGCCCCCGCTGTACGCAGGCTCAGGCGGTGGAGTGCAGTGCGCAGCGGTGCGCGTGTGTGTTGATGCATGGAGCCGGTTTCCCTAGTGCTGAAGTACGTGACAGGCAGCCATGTTCTGCGGGGCAAGGGCTCTGGACAATTAACATTTTTTTCATTGAACCAGGGCAGCTTCAGCCCGACCTGCCGGGCTGAAGCCGTCGCGCAATGTTCAGCTCTTGGCCACCCCCACCCGCCATTGCGAAGGGGGTACCAGACCGTTGACCAAATAGTTGCCGACAATGCGCGACTTGTACACGCGCGGGTTGTGGTTGGCCAGGGTACGGGCGTTGCGCCACAGGCGATCGAGTGCCTTGTTGCTGGCCGTGGCGCTGGCGCCCAGGGCATCGAACAGGGCTGTGGTGGCGGCCAGGGTGGCGTCCACCACGGGGTTGACCGCCAGGCACACCTCCAGCTCGGCCAGTGCCACCTGCGGGTCTTCATGGGTCAACGGCTGCTCGCTGGCAATGGTGTATTGCGCGGTGCTTTCCAGGCGCTGCGCCGCGTACCGGGTAATGGCCTGTGCCGCGTAGGCCTGGCTGGCCACCTCGCCGATCACCTGGAGCAATTGCACGTCTTGCGCGGCGCTGTCGGCATTGCCCGTGGAGAAGGTTCGGGAGCGGCTGTGCAGTTCATCGGCGCCGCTCAAGGCGGCGCGGCGGGCGATGCCAGCCAGGGTGCTGAGGTGGTAGATCTGGAAGAACGACTGGCCATAGGCAAAACGCTGGTCGGTGGCGCGGGGTTCATCGTCCACCCGCACGCTGTCGAAGATGCAGGTACCGCTGGCCGTCAGGCGCTGACCAAAGCCGTTCCAGTCATCAATGATCTGCACGCCGGGAGCCTTGAGGTCGACCACGACGCTGTACAGCGTGCCGTCGTCGCCAGTGCCGATGGTGTTGATCAGGTCGCTGTAAAGCGCGCCGGTGGTGTAGAACTTTTTGCCGCTGATGCGCAATGAGCCATCTGCAGCACGCTGGATGCGGGTTTCGAACTCACCACGGGTCTGGGTGCCCACCTCGGTACTGCCCGGTGACAGCAGTACGCCCTGGCTGAGCTTGTCCAGCCACTTTGCCTGCCAGTTGCGATCCTTGGAAACCAGCACTTCTTCGCAAAAACCAAAATGCCCACGCAAGGCCTGGGTGATATTGGAGTCGGCTGCGGATAATTCGGTTAACAGGGCGAGCAACTCGACCAGCGTAGCGTCCTGGCCGCCATAGCTGGCCGGCAGGCGCCAGCGTGGCAAGCCCAGTGCGTTCAGTTGCTGGATCACAGTGCCCAGGTGGCTGCGCGAACCGTCAGCTTCGGCAGCGTGTGCGCCGATGTGCGCAAACAGCGGGCGAAAAGGAGCGGCCAGTTGTTCATAACGGGCGCTAGGGGCGGTGCCCCAGATATCAAGTTGTGGGTTAGGCATGCGGTCTGACCTTGCCGGGCCTGCGCTCAAAGGCGCGCTGGCGCTGTAATGAGTGAAGTAAATGCGGTTAGGCCCAGTGGTCTGGTGATGCCACCCTAATACTAGATTGGTTAAATGCTTAATATCAAAAACAGCTAACCAAATACCCGGACAGGGTTCTATGGATATGCCTTAAAAGTATTAGTTGCCTATATCGTTATTGCGCTAGCTTCTAAAAACGCCACGCTTGGTGATCCATAAAGCCTCTTTTCTCAATGCCAGACTGCATGCCTACAGATGGTTGAGTTAGCTGTTAACTCTGTAGGAACTTTCAATGACAACACGTCTAAAACGGCTATCCCTGTGGGGCCTGGCTTCTGTGCTGCTGCATGGCACTCCCGTCTACGCCGCTGCACCACAGACCCTGGTGGTGGGCGATCAGTTCTTCTCCAACCGCATCGTTCTGGAACTTTCGGGTGAGCTTAAAGACTTGCCCTATACCATCGACTTCAAGCGCTTCAACACAGGCTCGCCGGTGGCCTCGGCCGTGGCCAGCGGCGCCTTGGATATTGGCGTGGTGGGGGATACCCCGGTGATCAGCCTGGCGGCCAACGGTGCCCCGGTCAAAGTCGTGGCCAGTACCCAGACCAGCCTCAATGGCGTAGGGATCGTGGCCCGCCCGGGCATTCACTCGGTGGCTGACCTCAAGGGCAAAACCGTGGCGATCTGGAATGGCTCCTGGAGCCAGCAGATGATGTTCAAGGCCCTGGATGAAGCCGGCGTGCCGCGTGACAGCGTCAACTATAAATTCCTGTTGCCGGCGGAGGCGAGCATGGCCCTGAGCCAGGGCGATATCGACGCTTTTGGTACCTGGGAACCCTATGTGTCCTTGCAGGAAAAAGAAGGCAGCACCCTGATCCGCAATGCCAAGGGGCTGATGAGCGCACCGACTTATGTGGTTGCCTATGAGCCGGTGCTGGGGCAAAAGGGCGAGATCATCAAGGACTTTGTCCAGCGTCTGACCCGTGCCCGGGAATGGAGCCAAAGCCATGTCGACGAATACGCCGCAGCCTGGTCCAAGGCCAACCAGTCGTCCCCGGAGATCGCCAAGGCCTGGTTCAAGCGCGACGCCATCACCGTACTGCCGATCTCGCCGACCATTGTCAGCGAAGCTCAGGCCACCTCGGATTTCCTCTACGACGCCAAGCTGCTGAAAAAGCCGTACGACGTCACTCCCATGTTTGACCGCGCACTCTGATAACCAAGGAAAACCATATGGCCAAGCAAATGGCATTGGCGGGGTTCATGCTCTCGGGCCCCGTGGTACATAGCCACGCGGTGTGGCGTCACCCGCAAACCCATAGCCACTTTCTCGACCCCGATTACTACATTGAAATCGCCAAAACCCTGGAAGACGGCTGCTTTGACCTGCTGTTTTTTGCCGATCGCCTGGCAGTCGGCGATCAGGCCGGGCAATCCCGTGCGCGTTCCTTCGAGCTGGGTGCGCAGGATGCGGCGCGGCTCGATCCGCTGCCAATCCTCAGCCTGTTGGCCGGCCACACCAAGCATATTGGCCTGGGGCTGACACGCTCCACCACCTACTACCAACCGCCCCATGTGGCGCGGGCCATCGCCTCTCTGGACCATATCTCCAAAGGGCGCAGCGCCTGGAATATCGTCACCTCGATGAACGACAGCGAAGCGCGCCTGTTTGGCCATGCGCAGCACCTGGCCCATGACCAGCGCTATGCCCGCGCCGACGAATTTGTCGAGCTGGTGCTCAAACTGTGGAACAGCTGGCAGCCGGACGCGCTGGTGCTGGACAAGGTGCGCGGCATCCTCGCCGACCCGGGCAAGATCGACGCGTTCAGGCACAGCGGTACTTATTTTGATTGCGAAGGGCCGCTTAATATCCCCCGTGTACCCCAGGGCCAGCCGGTGTTGATCCAGGCCGGAGCTTCGGGGCGCGGGCGCCAGTTTGGTTCACGTTGGGCCGAGGTGATTTTCAGCATCAACAGCCGGGTAGAGCGCATGCTCGAATTCCGCCAGGACATTCACCAGCAAATGCGTGCCATTGGCCGCAACCCTGATGACTGCAAAATCCTCACGGCGGTCATGCCCTTTATTGGCGGTACTGAAACCGAAGCGCTCAAAAAGCGCGATGAGCACAATGCCCTGGCCAACCCTGAACTGGGGGTTATCACCCTGTCGACCCAGTCCAATTTCGACTTTACCCAATTCCCGCTGGATACCCGCCTGCTCGATATCGCCAGGCACTCGGCGACCCCCGATGTGATCGCGCAAAAGCTGCGTCTGGAGCGCGACATCACCCTTGGCGAGTACGGTGCGATCATGGCCGCCAGCATCCGCGTGCCGCAATTGGCGGGCACCGCAGAGAGCGTGGCGCAGCAATTGATCGAGTGGCTGGAGCTGGGCGCCTGCGACGGTTATGTGGTGTCGCCTGCCTATCTGCCCGGCACTTTTACCGAGTTCACCGAATCGGTGGTACCGATCCTGCAACGTCGCGGCTACCTGCGCAGCGCCTACGAACACCCGACCTTGCGCGGGCACCTGGGTTTGAAAAGCTTCAATTGATCGCTACAGCGCGAGGGGTTTACCCCCTAAACCCCTCGCCACTAACGTGCTGCTCGACAGCCCCTCAATACGGCCGCTTTTGTGGGCGGCTTCCCGACTTAGAAGCGGCGAGCGGTGGTGTAGTTTTTCTTCCAGTACGCATTGTCCAGTGAGTCGATACGAATCGTCTTGCCTGCGCGCGGTGCGTGAATAAAACGGTTATCACCTATATACAGGCCGACGTGATTGCTTCGCGAGCCGCTGTTGGTGATGAAAAATACGGCGTCACCCGGTTGCAGTGCATGGCGTGCGACTTTTTTCAGATCGGCACCGAGCATGGCAGCGGTGGTTCTTGGGATGTGGATATTGGCTTCGTGCTTGAACAGATATACCAGCATGCCGCTGCAATCGAAGCCCTTTTCCAGTGACATGCCGCCCCACAGGTAGGGAATGCCCAACAAGGTGTGAGCGCGCTTGATGACCCGTTTGACATGCAAGGGGGAAGCGTCTTTTTTAGCCGATTGAATGGCCCAGTTGTAAGGCTTGCGAAGGTCGGTTGCGGACGCAAAATTGGCACCGGTGAGCGTAAGCAGCAATGCCAGTGGGATGACTCTAGACACAGGTGACCTTCCGTTTTATGGGGGTACTTGCAGTCTAAAAGTGAGGTCCTGCCGGGTATGTGGGGTGTTTCCTACATGAATTAAGGTATTAATCTGAACCCGACGAGCTGTAGTTGCTGTAACGGAAAAGCCCTTCGACGGCGGTGCGAGGCAACAGCGGGGGGGAGCCTGCTGGTGAGCAGGCTCCCCCCCTGAGAGGACGCCCGGGGTTTGTGGGCTTACAGAATATTCAACGGATAGCTGACAATCACCCGGTGCTCGTCGCTGTCACGCTGGGTGCTGACTTCGGTACGCAGCGAGGCATGGCGCAGGGCAATGCTCAGATCCTTGAGCGGCCCTTGCTGCACGACATAGCTGACGGTCAGGTTGCGTTCCCATTCATGCTTGTCACCCGTGGGCGTGCGGATATTCGAACCGCTTTCGTACATGCCCATAAAGGTCAGGCCCGGTACCCCGAGGCCGGCAAAGTCATAGCCGTACTTGACCTGCCAGGTGGTTTCGCCGGCGCGCTGGAATTTGCCGATCATCGACTCGGTCATGAAGTAGGCCGTGGAGCCGTCGCCCTGGTTGAGCCACACCGCATCACTTTTGCCGCTCACTTGCTGCAGGCCCGCCGCCAGGGTGTGGCCGTGGACCAGGTAGGTGAACTGCGCACTGCTCAGGCGACTGTCGACCTTGCCCTTGGTCACGCCGTCGCCGTAGTAGCCGAAGGTGTAGTAGGCCGGGTCATGGCCGTTGGCGCCGTCGGCGCGGTTGTCGAAAAAGCGCAGGTCGGTGCGCAAGGTGCCGGGGCCCACGGGCAGGTCGTACTTGAGGCCCAGGAAGTTCTGTTTGTAAAAGTCTTCCAGGCCGCCGTAGTAGTACTGCAGGGTCAGGTCTTTGCTGGCCTTGTAGTCGACGCCGCCGTAGTAGAATTTATTGACGAATTCGCCGGTCTGCGGGTTGTTGGCACCCGGAATGGACATGCCCATTTCGTTGCTCGAACCGCGGCCCTTGACGTGCTCCAGGCGGCCCAGGGTAAAAGTCAGGCCGTCCAGCTCGCGGGACTGGATCTGCCCGCCGTTGAAGGTCTGTTGCAGCAGGCGGTCGGTGGACATGACCACCGGCAGCATGGGCACCAGGGTGCCGTACTTGAACTCGGTTTTCGATACCCGCGCCTTGGCGGTCAGGCCCAGGCTGCCGAATTCGTCCACCGCCCGGCCATCATGGTCGGTGGGGAAAATATTACCGTTGAACGCAGTACTCTCAGGGTTGTAGTGGCGACCCTTGCCCGAATCCAGGCGCACGCCGAACATGCCGATGGCGTCCATGCCAACGCCCACGGTGCCCTGGGTAAAACCCGATTCAAAGGTGGCGATAAACCCCTGGCCCCATTCCTGGGTGTAGTTGGGGTCGGCGGCACCGCTGCGGTTGTCGGCGTTGCTGAAAAAATTGCGCGCCAGAATATTCAGCTTGCTGTCTTCCACCAGCCCGGCGGCTAAGCCTTGCTGGGCGATAAACAGGCCGCAAAGGCCGACCATGACTTTCGGTGCGCGATTGAAAAGCTCCATTGGAGTCATCCCGTTGAGTAGTTGAAGGGGCGGGGCAGTCAAAAGCGGCAGCAGGTTTTTTATTGTTTTGCAGGTGTATGCAGCTGCACCGGCGGTAACCGGTACAGCACCAGCAGCGCCAGCACGCCGATACCGGCACACAGCAGCAGGCCGACACCCACCGACTGCGCCAGCGCATCGCGGGCCAGATCCAGCCATTGGCCGTGTTCGAGCATGGCGCTGTCGGGCCGCAGCAGGACTTCGGGGGTGGCAAACAGGGGCAGTGCCTCGGCATGCCCCTGGCCGATAAACAGGCGTTGCAGGTTGCTGCTGTACAACAGATTGACCAGTACCCCCATGCCGGCCGTGCCCAGCAACCCGCCCACCAGCCGCAGTGATTGGGTGAGCGCGGTGGCAATGCCGAGGAACTGGCGCTCGGCCAGGGTTTGAGTGAATACCGTCAGGTTCAGCAGGATAAAACCCAGGCCCAGCCCGGCCAGCAGGATCAGCCCCAGCAACTGGTTGAACGAGGCGCCGCGCCCGACAATGGCCAGCCCCAGGCAGGCCAGCAGCAGCGCGGCAAAGCCCGACAGCGGCAACAGGTTGGGGTTGCGCAGGCGGGTGACGATCCGGCCGTTGACGATCGCCCCCAGGGTGATGCTCAGGGCCAGTGGTGTAATCAGCAGTCCGGCGTCCTGGGGCGAATAGCCGTAGCTGCCTTGCAGCAGCAGCGGCAGATAAAACAGCAGGGAAAACATGATCGCCCCGGCCGCCACCGACAACACAAACAACAACCGCAGGCTCGGCACGCCGAGCAGGGCGGCGGGCAGCAGGGCGTGGGCGCAGTGTTTTTCCCAGCGCCACAGCATCAGGGTGGCGACCACACACAACACCCCCAGCGCCGCACTCAGTCCCAGGCTGGCATGCCCCAGCCACTCGACAAACAGCTGCAAACTGCCGAGCGCCAGGGCGACAAGCAAGGCGCCTGGCCAGTCCAGGCTGATCTTCAAACGATGCTGTGGGCGGTAATGAGGCAGGTAGCGCCAGGCAAAAAACAGCGCGATGCAGCCCAGCGGCAAGTTGATGTAAAACACCGAGCGCCAGCCATAGGCACCGGTCAAATAGCCACCGAGCCCCGGACCAATGGCATTGACCACGCTGAACAGGGCACTGAGCAGCATCTGCCAGCGCAGGCGTTGGCGGGTGTCGGGGAACAGCTCGGGGATGCACGCAAAGGCGGTGCCGATCAACATGCCGCCGCCCACCCCCTGCAACGCCCGGCCGATCACCAGCAACAGCATGTCGTCGGCCACGGCGCAGGCCAGCGACGCGAGGGTGAAGATCAGGGTGGCGGCGAGCACAAACGGCTTGCGCCCGTAATAGTCACCCAGGCGGCCGAAAATCGGGATGGTGACGATGGACGCCAGCAGGTAGCCGGTGGCGACCCAGGCATAGAGTTCAAAACCGTCCAGCTCGGCGACGATGCTCGGCAGGGCGTTGCCGATCACCGTCTGGTCGAGTGCCGAGAGCATCAGCACCAGCGAGATGCCGAGCATGGCCAGCAAGGCCTGTTTGAAACTCAATGGCGGGTGTACCGGCGCGGTCATGTTCGGGCCTCAGTTCAAGGCTGCGACAGCAGTGGCAATGCGTGAACAGCCCTGTTCGAGGGTGTCCAGCGCGGTCGCAATCGACATGCGGAAAAACGGAGCCAGCCCGTACGCGGTGCCCGCCACCACGGCCACGCCCTGGCTTTCCAGCAGGTACATGACCACATCGTAATCGCTGTCCAGGCGCTTGCCCTGCGGGGTGGTCTTGCCCAGCAAACCCGAACAATTCACATACAGGTAGAACGCTCCGTCGGGCTTGCGACAGCTCAGGCCATCAATCCCGTTGAGCAAGTCGAGGCAGCGGTCACGGCGTTGCTGATACACCTGCACGCTGTCCTTGACGAACTGCTGGTCGCCATTGAGCGCTTCGACAGCGGCCGCCTGACTCACCGAACAGGCGTTGCTGGTGGATTGCGATTGCAGGGTGGCCATCGCGCCGATCACATCCGCGGGCCCGGCGGCATAGCCGATGCGCCAGCCGGTCATGGCGTAGGTTTTCGACACGCCGTTGACCACCAGGGTGCGGTCGCTGAGTGTCGGTTCGATGGCGAGGATATGCGGGTTGTCCAGGCCGTCGTAGCGGATGTGCTCATAGATGTCGTCGGTCATCAGCAGCACATGGGGGGCGTCGAGCAGCACATCGGCCAGCGCCCGCAACTCGGCGGCGCTGTAGCTGGCGCCGGTGGGGTTGCTTGGCGAGTTGAGCAGCAGCCAGCGGGTACGCGGGGTAATAGCGTCACGCAGTTGTGCGGGGGTCAGCTTGAAGGCGTTCTCCTCGGGGCAGGCCAGGGTCACGGGTTCGCCTTCGCAGGCCAGCACCATGTCCGGGTACGACACCCAGTAGGGCGCCGGGATCAACACCTCGTCGCCCGCGCCTAGGGTCGCGGCAAAGGCATTAAAAATCGCGCTTTTCGCACCGCTGGTGACCAGCACCTGGCTGGTTGCGTAGCTCAGGCCGTTTTCCCGCTGCAACTTGTCGACAATGGCCTGGCGCAGCTGCGGGGTGCCGGCGTTCGCTGTGTAGCGGGTTTCGCCGCGCTCTATGGCAGTGCAGGCCGCTGCGCGAATGTGCGCCGGTGTGTCGAAGTCCGGTTCGCCGACCACCAGGTTGATGATCGATTTGCCCTGCCGGCGCAGTTCATTGGCGCGATCGGACGCAGCACTGCTGGGTGAGGGTTTGATGCGTTGCACACGGGCGGAAATTCGGGAGGTGCTCACGGGTGTTTCCTCGTGGATGACAGGGACGTGGCCCTACAGTACGAGGCGGGTTGGCTGTGGCCATAAGACGAGATCGTTCTGGTCTGATAGGTAGCGCTTATGGCTAAAACGGTGCGCGCCGGGCACCGCATTGGTGCGCAAGGCACTGCTGGCGTGCCATAACCAGGGCTTATACCTGGGCGGCGGCCTGGCCTGGGTCTTGCAAATGCTCGATCAACACAACCTGTAGTCGCTGCCGAAGGCTGCGAAGCTCTGCGGAGCAGAGCGTTTTCTTGAATACGCGGTGATCCGCTCGCAGCCTTCGGCAGCGACTACAGGTTGTGTTGTGTCATGCCCCTTTTTTTCAAACAAGAGCATCGCCATCGTGAATCTGCGTCGTTTGAAATACTTCGTGAAGCTGGTGGATATCGGCAGCATGACCCAGGCCGCCGATGTGCTGCATATCGCTCAACCCGCCTTGAGCCAGCAACTGGCGACCCTTGAAGCCGAGGTGCAGCAGCAGTTGCTGATCCGCACCAAGCGCGGGGTCACGCCTACCGCTGCGGGCAAGGTGTTGTACGGCCACGCGCAGTTGATCCTGCGCCAGTGCGAGCAGGCGCAAAACGATATCAACACCTGCGGGCAGGCCCTGTCCGGGCAGGTGTCGGTGGGCCTGGCGCCCGGTACGGCGGCCTCGGCGCTGTCCTTGCCCTTGCTGCGTGCAGTGCGTGAGCGCCACCCCGGGATCGTGCTGTACCTCAACGAAAACTACGGCATCACCCTCAGCGAGCTGATCATGAACGGGCGCATGGACATGGCCGTGCTCTATGGCGGCCGCGAAGTGCATGGCCTGAGCTTTGTCTCGCTGCTGCGCGAGCCGCTGTTCCTGGTCACGGCCGACCCCGCGCTCAAGGGCCGCGAGCAGATTGCCCTGGCTGAACTGGCCGCGATGGACATGCTGATGCCGCGCCCCTACAACGTCATTCGCCGCCTGGTCGACGAGGCTTTTGTGCGCATCGGCGCCAGTGCCCGGGTAGTGGCCGAGATCGAATCGCCCTCAACCTTGAGCGCCGCCGTCGCCGGGCATTTCGGCGGCACCATCCTCCCCGAATCGTCGGCGCGAGTAATGCTGGGCAGTGGCGATTTGCAGATGTGCCGCATCGTCGAACCTGAAGTCGAAGCGCCGCTGGCCCTGTGTCTGTCGGGGCATTTGCCGTTGTCAGTGCCCGCGCAGGCAGTCAAGGCAATCATCCTGGAACTGGTGGCGCAGATGCGCGGCAGCCTGATCTGAAGGGGTCATAAGGGCGGCTTATTACCCCACAGTCAAAGCGTCTTGGCCGGGTTTTGCCCGCCTCGCTACATTGGCCCCATCTACTTAGACACGCTCGAAGCAAGGGGCCATGTATGGATTCAGAACGCATCAAGGGGCTGATGGAGTTGCTCGCCGAATCCGATCTGCTCGAACTGAGCCTGACCGAAGGCGACACCACGGTGCGCCTGTACAAGCAGGCGGGCACCGTGCAGCTCGTGCCCCCGGTGGTCAGCGAGCGCCCGCCCGCAGCGCCACGACCCAAGGCGACGGCCGCTGTGGCGGAGGGTGAAATCAAGTCCAGCCTCTACGGCGTTCTGCACCTCACCCCGGCGGTCGGTGAACCGCCTTTTGTCACGGTCGGCGCGCAAGTCGAGGCGGGGCAAACCGTGGCCATTATCGAGGCGATGAAGATGTTTCATCCGGTCAAGGCCAAGAACGCCGGGCAGATCAGCGAGATCCTCGTCCAGGGTGGTAACGAAGTTGACGCTGGCCAGACGCTGTTTCGTCTCGGCTGATCCAGGCCCTTTAGCTTTCAGGTGAATGCCATGTTCGACAAAGTACTGATCGCCAACCGTGGCGAAATCGCCCTGCGTATACAGCGTGCCTGCCAGGGGTTGGGGATTAAAACCGTGGTGGTGCATTCTGAAGCCGACCGCGACGCGCAGTATGTGAAAAATGCCGATCAGGCCCTGTGCATTGGCCCTGCGGCGCCAGGCCAGAGCTATCTGAACCAGGCCGCCTTGCTGTTTGCGGCCAAGGTCAGCGGTGCTCAGGCGATCCATCCGGGTTACGGTTTCCTATCGGAAAACGCCGGTTTTGCCGAGCGCGTCGAAGCCGCCGGGCTGACGTTTATCGGCCCCAGCGCCGCTTGCATCCGCACGATGGGCGACAAGGTCGCGGCCAAGCGAGCCATGCGCGAATCCGGCGTGCCCTGCGTGCCCGGGCCCGATTCGGTAATGCCCACCGATGAGGCGAGCATCCAGGCCATTGCCCGCGACATCGGTTACCCGGTAATCGTCAAGGCCGCCGGCGGTGGTGGCGGGCGCGGCATGCGCGTGGTGAGGCAGGCACACGACCTGATCGAAGCCATCAACCTGACCCGTGAAGAAGCGCGGTTGGCGTTTGGCAATCCCGAACTGTATATCGAAAAATTCCTCGACCACCCGCGCCATGTCGAAATTCAGGTGCTCTGTGATGCCTACGGCCATGCGGTCTGGCTGGGGGGCCGCGATTGTTCCTTGCAACGCCGTCACCAGAAAGTGCTGGAGGAAGCCCCGGCGCCGGGTATCGACCCGCAACTGATCGCCAATGTGGGCGAGCGTTGCGCCGCCGCCTGCCGGCAGATCGGCTACCGCGGGGTGGGCACCTTCGAGTTTTTGTATGAAGACGGCGAGTTCTTTTTTATCGAGATGAACACCCGTTTGCAGGTCGAGCACCCGGTCACGGAAATGACCACCGGCATCGACATCGTGCAGCAGCAACTGCGCATGGCCCGGGGTGAGGTGCTGAGCCTGCGCCAGGAAGATGTGCAGCTCAACGGCCATTCGCTGGAGTGCCGGATCAACGCCGAAGACCCGCAGACTTTTATGCCCACGCCGGGGCTGGTGCAGCGCTGGGAAGTGCCGGGCGGCTTTGGTGTGCGGGTCGATTCCCATGTCACAACCGGCTACCGCGTGCCGCCTTATTACGACTCGATGGTGGCCAAGGTCATCACCCACGGCGCCACCCGCGACGAAGCCCTGGCCCGTATGCGTCTGGCCCTGGGGGAAATGTGCGTGGAAGGCATTACCACCAATATCCCGCTGCATCTGGCAATACTCGACGATCCGGCGTTCTGCGCCGGCGGCGTGGATATTCATCACCTGGAACACTGGCTGCAACACAGGAGTCCGGCATGAGCGAGCAACCCGTGATCAGTTTGCTGGGCTCTACGGCCCTGCTGTTCGAAGCACCGGGGGCGCTGGCGCTGGCCCCGCAGCAACACCTCTGGAGCCTGGCTTTACAGGCCGCGCAATGGCCCGAGATCGACGAGGCCGTGCCCGGCATGAACAACCTGATGCTCACCTTCCGCACGCCACCCCGCGACCTTGCCGGGTTGCGTGAGCGCTTGCTGCAGGCGTGGGAGCAAAGCACGCCGCTGGCGCTGGAAGGTCGCATTATCGAACTGCCGGTGGTGTACGGCGGTGAGCATGGCCCGCATATGCAGGATGTGGTTGAGCACACCGGGCTGGATATCGACACCATCGCCCATCTGCATAGCGAGCCGTTGTACCCGGTGTATGCCTTGGGCAGCCACCCCGGCTACTGCTACCTCGGTGGCATGGACGGGCGCCTGGCAACCCCGCGCCGGCAAGTGCCGGTGCTCAATATCGGCGCCGGGGCGGTGTCGATCGGCGGTGTGCAGACCGGTGTTTCGGCCTCGGCAGGTCCCAGCGGCTGGAACACCATCGGCCGTACCGAGATGGCGTTCTTCGACCCGACCCAGAACCCTCCGGCCATCCTGCGGCCGGGCGACCAATTGCGCTTTCGCATCGAGAGGATCATCCGATGATCGAGATCATTTCAGCGACCGCCCTCGCCACCGTGCAAGACACCGGTCGCTCCGGCAGCCTGGGTTACGGCGTCGGCACCAGCGGCGCGATGGACCACTTGGCGCTGGCGGTTGGCAACCTGCTGCTGGGCAACCCCGAAGGCGCAGCCGCCATCGAAATTCCGCTGTTTCCGTTCGAGGTGCGCTTTATTCAGGACTGTGCCTTCGCCGTGACCGGCGCGGCGGGTGAGGCCACCCTGGATGGCCAGCCACTGCTGCCGTACTGGGTGATGCAGGGCCGCGAAGGCCAAGTGCTCAGCCTCGGTTACCCCACGTCCGGCAGCCGCGCCTATCTGTGCCTGGCGGGCGGGGTGGATGTGCCGCAAGTGCTGGGCTCACGCAGCACCCAATTGCGCGGCGAGTTTGGTGGCTTCGAAGGCCGCGCCTTGCAACAGGGCGACCGGCTGGCGGCGGCACGTCCGGGGCTGAGCGAGGGGCCGGTGGACTTCGGCGTGATCGCGCCCAGTCAGGCACTGGCGCTGCACTGCGACGGTATGCCGGCCATGCGCGTATTGCCTGCGGCCGAATATGAATGCTTTGTTGAAGACTCGCGCAACGCCTTCTGGGCTGACGACTGGAAAATCACCGGGCAGAGCAATCGCTACGGCTATCGCCTGGAAGGCACGCCGCTGGTGCCGGTCGCGCCGATGGAAATCCGCTCCCACGGCATCGTCCCCGGCGTGATTCAGGTGCCCCACGGCGGTCAGCCGATTATCCAGATGCGCGATGCCCAGCCCAGCGGTGGCTACCCGAAATTTGGCACGGTAATCGAAGCTGACCTGTGGCGATTGGGCCAGGCCCCGGTCGGCAGCAAGGTGCGCTTTATCCACTGCAGCTACCCCGAAGCACTCGACGCCCTGGACGACAATCGGCGCTACCTCGAAGAAGTCGCCCGCTTGATTGACCTTCACCGCATGGCCCCGCGCCAAGGACACTGACCCATGAGCAATGAAGAAATTCGCCAATTGGCGCGGTGGTTGAGCGAGGCCGGTCTGGGTGGTGTGGAACTGCAACGGCCGGGCGTGCAGCTGGTGCTCAAGCGCCACCTTGAAAGCGTCGCGGCGCACGAATCGATTGAGTTGGCGACGCCTGCCAATCAGGTGCCGATCCGCACCCGTGGCCTTGGCCAGTTGCTGCTCAGCCACCCTGATCAGCCACAAGTGCTGATCGCAGAAGACAACCATGTGGACAAGGGCCAGATCGTGGCGCTGCTGCAAGTGGGCGACCTGCTGTTGCCCGTGCGCAGCCCTCAAGCCGGGCACATCTGCCAGGTGCTGTTGCAGCACGGCGCAACGGTGGGTTACGGCGAAGCCATCATGCAACTGGAGGTGGCGTCATGAGGATTGATTTGAACGCCGATCTGGGCGAGGGCTTCGGCCCGTGGCGCATGGGCGAAGACGAAGCGCTACTGACGCTGGTGTCGTCGGCCAACGTCGCCTGCGGTATGCATGCCGGTGACCCGTTGATCATGGACAACACGGTGCGCATGGCCAGGGCCGGCGGCATTGATGTGGGTGCCCATGTCGGTTTCCCCGACCTGGTGGGCTTTGGCCGGCGGCAGATGAACATCGACCTCAAGGAACTCACGGCGCTGGTGGTTTACCAGCTTGGCGCGCTGGCGGGCATCGCGGCGGTCAACGGCCACCTCATGACCCATATGAGCTTTCACGGTGCGCTGGGCAATCGGGTTGCGGCGGATGCCGAGCTGGCCGGGCCGCTGGTGGCGGCCGTGGCGGCCTTCGACTCGCGGCTGATCATCAGCTCGTCGAGCAGCCGGGCGATTGAAGCGGCTGCCGACAAAAACGGCTTGCGGGTGGCCACCACCTTTCTCGCCGACCGCGCCTATGACGATGATTGCCTGCTGGTGCCACGCTCGGTCACAGGCTCGGTGATCAAGGAGCCTGTGCAGGTGTTGCAGCGGGTCCGCCAGTTGCTGGAGGAGGGCACCGTCACCAGCCTCAACGGCAAGCGCCTGGCCGTACCTGCGCACTCGATCCTGCTGCACGGTGACACCGCCGGCGCGGTGGAACTGGCGCGCACCATTCGCCGCGAAATCGAGCAGGGTGGGGGGCGGATTACGCCCATTTCCCGGCTATTGAACTAGGTCATAAGCAAGGCTTATTGCCTCACAACCATTGCGTCTTGGTGACCGGGCTCAGGGCTGGATAGAGTCGAAGTCACCAGCAGCCTTAACTGAACTGCCCCGCCACACAGGGAACGATTTATGCCATTTGCAGACTACAAAACCGCGCTGGTCACCGGCGCTTCTTCGGGTATCGGTGCAGCGGTTGTCGAACGTTTGTGCCAGGAAGGCGTAGAAGTCCACGCCCTGGCCCGCAGCGCCGACAAGCTGGCCGAGCTGGCCGCCAAAACCGGCTGTATCGCCCATGCCATCGACGTAACGGACCTGGCCGGGCTGACCGCGCTGTTTGCCCGCCAGCGCTTCGACATTGTGGTCAACAACGCCGGTGTCGACCGTCCGGGCTCGATCCTCAAGGCCGACGCCGAAGGCATCGACCTGTTGATCGACGTCAACCTGCGCGCCGTGCTGCACCTGTCGCGCCTGGCGTTGCCGGGCATGGTCGAGCGCGACTGCGGGCATATCATCAATATCAGCTCGATTGCCGCGGCCTATAACTTCGGCGGCAACTCCACCTATCACGCGACCAAGGCCGCGGTAAGCATGCTCTCCAAACAACTGCGCATCGATGCCTTCGGCAAGCGCGTGCGGGTCACCGAAATCTGCCCGGGACGAGTGTCGACCGACATTTTTGCCCATGTGCATGGCGACTCCGAAGCCACCTACAAGCGCTTTGTCGAAGGCTTCGAATTGCCCCAGGCCAAGGACATCGCCGATGCCATTGCCTTCGCCATTGCCGCGCCGATTGCGGTGAATATCGGCCATATGGAAATCACCCCCACCCTGCAAGTACCCGGCGGCCTGTCCACCGCGCGCCCCGAGGGCTACCAGGGTTAAGGCTGCACCCCAAAACAGAACGGAATCATCCGTCGTTGCCGTACCTGCGTCAGGGTTGAAACTGACGTTTTTTTTCTGCCCTCATCCCACTGTCGATGGGGAATGACCATGACGCATGACTTCGATTTGGCCGCGGTGCTGCGAGGCGAATACGCCGAGCTGATCGTCAAGGGCATCGAAACAACCCTGCAGCTGGCGCTGTATGCCTGGCTGCTGGCAATGGCGCTGGCACTGGTGCTGGTCACCGTGCGCCTGACCGGCAATAAAATCGCCGACCGCCTGGTGGCGGCGTACGTGTCTTACCACCGTAATGTGCCGACCCTGGTGCAGTTGATGATGTGGTATTTCGGTGTGCCCAACCTGCTCAGCGAATCCACCCAGATGGCGCTGGCCAACTACAACACCGAGTTTCTGTTTTCGGTGATTGCCCTGGGGCTGTGCCAGGCCGCGTACTTTTGCGAGGACATCCGCAGCGGTCTGCGCGCCATTCCCGGCGGCCAGACCGAAGCCTCGCGGGCCTTGGGCTTGGGCTATATCCGCTCGATGCGCTACGTGATCCTGCCCCAGGGTGTGCGCAACTGCCTGCCTTCACTGATCAACCACACCGTGTTGCTGTTCAAGAACACCAGCCTGGCTATGGCCATTGGCGTGGTGGAGCTGACCTACGCCACCCGCGAAGTCGAGAACTACACCTTCCGCGCGTTCGAGTCTTATCTGGTTGCCACCGTGGTGTATCTGGTTTTTTCACTGCTGTTGATGGGCGGCGGCGCACTGCTGGCGCGCCACTTCAACAAAGCGTTGGCGAGGTAAGCGGCCATGTTCGATATTGTTTCGATCCTGCAGAACAACTGGACGCTGTTTCTGATCGGCCAATACCCCCACGGCCCGTTGGGCGGGCTGGCCAATACGCTGATTCTGGCGGTGCTGGCCCTGGTGCTGGCGTTCCCCTGCGGCCTGTTGCTGGCGCTGGCGCGGGTGTCACCGTGGAAGGGCCTGCGCTGGGCGGCGACTGTCTGGGTTTATGTGCTGCGCGGCATCCCGCTGCTGATGGTGATTTTCTGGACCTACTTTCTGGTGCCCTTGCTGCTGGGCCACAACATCACCGGTTTCATGACCATGCTCTGCACCCTGGTGATCTACCAGAGTGCCTACCTGTGCGAAATCATTCGCGGTGGCATCCAGGCCCTGCCAGCGGGGCAGTACGAAGCCTCGCGGGCCCTGGGCTTTGGCTATCTGCGCACCACGATCTGGGTGATCTTGCCGCAGGCCTTGTACAACACGCTGCCCAGCCTGATCAGCCAGTTTATTTCGATCATCAAGGAAACCTCCCTGGGCTATGTGATCAACGTCCAGGAACTGACCTTCGCTGCCAACCAGGTCAATAACCAACTGCTGACCAAACCGTTCCAGGTGTTCCTGATCCTGGCGGTGATCTATTACCTGCTGTGCTTCGGCCTGACCCAACTGGCCGGCTGGGTGGAGCGCCGCATTGCCCGCAAGCGCCTGGGTTCGGGGGTGCAAACCGCAACGCCCGGCGCCGTACTGGCTACTGATAATTGAAGAGGGCTGCGTCCATGCATCCGATGATCATGTTTTCCAATATCAACAAATGGTACGGCGACTATCACGCCCTCACGGACATCACCGCCGAGGTCAAGCCGGGTGAAGTGGTGGTGCTGTGCGGGCCTTCGGGCTCCGGCAAGTCGACCCTGATCCGCACCGTCAACCGCCTGGAAGACATCCAGAAAGGCCAGATTCTGTTCGACGGCCAGGATGTCAGTGGCACCGATGCCAACCTCAACCGCCTGCGCAGCCGGGTGGGGTTTGTGTTTCAGAGCTTCAACCTGTTCCCGCACTTGTCGGTGCTGGAAAACATCATTCTGGCGCCGACCAAACTGCGCAACCTCAAGGGCGCGGCAGCCCGCGAGCAGGCCATGCAATTGCTCGACCGCGTGGGCCTGGCACACAAGGCCGGGGCCTATCCGGCGCAATTGTCTGGCGGCCAGCAACAGCGGGTGGCGATTGCCCGGGCGTTGGCGATGGAGCCGCCGGTGATGTTGTTTGATGAGCCCACCAGCGCCCTGGACCCGGAAATGGTCGGTGAAGTGCTGAGCGTGATGAAAGGCCTGGCCAAGGACGGCATGACCATGATGTGCGTGACCCACGAGATGAATTTTGCCCGTGAAGTGGCCGATACCATCTGGTTTATGGATGCAGGTCAGATCCTGCAAAAGAGCGCGCCCGAAGCGTTTTTCAATCAGCCGTCGCACCCCCGGGCCCAGCGCTTTATCGCTGACCTGCGGGCGCATTGAACGTTGTTCCTTTGAGGAGTGTTGTTATGGCGATAAAGCAACTGTTGGTCACGCTGGCGCTGAGTACCCTGACCTGCGCAATGGCCCAGGCCGATCAATTGAGCGACGTGATGAGCAAAAAATCCCTGGACTGCGGCGTGTATGCCGACGTGCCGCCGTTCTCCGCGCCGGACCCGGTCAGCCGCGAGCTGGTGGGCATGGACGTGGACCTGTGCAAGGCCCTGGCCAGGACCCTGGGCGTGGAGCTGCAGCTCAAGCCGATGTCGGTGGAAGCGCGGATTGCCGAAGTGAAAATGGGCCGCGTCGACCTGATCTTCGCCAACCTGGCCTACACCAAAACCCGCGCCGACCAGATCCAGTTCAGCGACCCGTACTACATCGCCAAGGAAACCCTGGTGGTGCGTGCGGTCAATGCCGACCAACCGAAAAGTTTTTTCAAGGACAAGCGCATCAGCTCCACCAAGGGTTCGACCTCCGAGCAGTCGATCCGCATCGCCGGCGCCAACCCGGTGACCTTCCAGGACACGGGCTCGGCCTATATGGCCTTGCAGCAGAACAAGGTAGTGGGGCTGGTGACCAACACCATGACCGCGATCAAACTGGTCAACCAGGCCGGGGAGAGTGGTGTGCAACTGGCGCTGGCCAAGGAACCGATGGCCCTGGAGCCGATTGGCGCGGGCATGCGCCTGGGTGAGCCGGCGTTTTTGCACAAGGTCAATGAAGCGCTGGCGAGCATGGAAGCGTCGGGTGAAATCGATGCGATCTGGGATCGCTGGATTGGCCCGAATACCCCTTACAAGATGGTGCGTGAAGACAAGGTGCAGTCGCTGGCGGATTTGAAATTTGATCCGCTGCCTTAGAGGTTTATCCGTAGCCGCATTTTTGTGGGAGCTGGCTTGCCTGCGATACAGACGCTGCGGTCTATCAGGTGAATCACTGCGATGCCATCGCGAGCAAGCCCGCTCCCACAGGGTGGGCACTGTAAAGTTGGGTAAACCTTTGCTTCAGGCCTGGCCGGCACTGGTATAAGGGCGGCGTTATTTCCCTGTTGAAAATGAGCGGTCGGTCATGAAATTGAAGTCTGTTGTTAAAGCACTGGTTGTAGCGGTTGCGGTGTCGGCCTTGTCAGGCTGCTGGATGTTTATGCCGCCAGGCGGCGGTGGCGGTGGCGGCGGTCATGGCGGCGGTCAGCACGGCGGTCAGCGCTGATCGGGTGAATCGCATTATTGTGGTGTTCACCAAAACTGCGGTTTACCCCTTTTATTGTGGGAGCGGGCTTGCTCGCGATGGCATCGACGCGGTTTAACTCAAACACCGCGTCGCTTGCATCGCAGGCAAGCCAGCTCCCACAGGTACTGCAGTGTTCGCCAAAACTGAGGTTTGCCCCCTTTATTTGTGGGAGCTTGCTTGCCATTACAACTCCAGCTTGTAGCCCACCCCATACAAAGACTGGATCGGGTCATGCCCCGGGCTGGCCTGGGCCAGTTTGCGCCGCAGGTTGCGGATGTGGCTGTCCACCGTGCGGTCGGTGACCACGCGGTGGTCGGAGTAAAGTTTGTCCAGTAACTGGTCACGGGAAAATACCCGCCCCGGGGCGCGGGCGAAGGTGTTGAGCAGGCGCAGTTCTACAGGCGTCAGGTCCAGCGCCACGCCATCGAACGAGGCACGGTACTGCGCTTCGTCGATCTGCAGGCGGGCCTGGGCTACCTGCTCTAACTGCGGGCTGCGACGCAGGATGGCCTTGACCCGGGCCACCACTTCACGCGGGCTGAACGGCTTGCAGATATAGTCGTCGGCACCCAGGTCCAGCCCCAGCAGGCGGTCCACTTCTTCTACGCGAGCGGTGATCATGATCACCGGTATTGCGCTGAAACCGCGCAGCTCCCTGCAGATGTCCAGGCCGTCGCGGCCGGGTAGCATCAGGTCGAGCAGGATCAACCTCGGCGCATGGCTGCGCACCCACGGCACCACCTCCAGGCCGTTGTCCAGGCACTGCACGGTGTACCCGGCAAGGCTCAGGTAGTCGTGCATCAATGCGGCCAGTTTGGGCTCATCTTCAACGATCAGAATAGTGTCCATGCTTACACCTTGCGCGGCAGGCGCAGGCTGAGCCACAGGCCGCCCAGGGGGGAGTGGTCGGCTGTCAGGCTGCCGCCGTGGGCCAGCACGATGCTGTGACAGATCGCCAGCCCCAGCCCGGCGCCGCCACTGGCACGGTTGCGCGAGGCTTCGCCGCGATAGAAACGCTCGAACAGACGCGGCAATTGCTGCGGGTCGACGCCGGGGCCGGAGTCCATCAGGCTGACCAGAATGTTTTCATCCTCCAGGGAAGCGCTGATCAACAGCAAGCCGCCAGCATCGGTATAGCGCACGGCGTTTTCCAGCAAGTTGCCAAACAGCTGTTGCAGGCGCTTGGCATCAGCCTCCAGCAGCAGCGGGCCGGCTGGGAGTCGCAACTCGACCCTCAACCCGGCTGCGTTGCAGCGTTCCTGATACATGGCCACCGAGGTCTGCAACAGGTCGTTGAGGTCACACTGGCTTTTACGGTAGGTGAGGGCGCCGACATCGGCCAATGACAGCTCATACAGGTCGTCCACCAACTTGCTGAGCATGCCGACTTCGCCCTGCAGGGATTTCATCGAGCTGTGGTCGAGGGTGCGCACACCGTCCTCGATGGCCTCCAGTTCACCGCGCAGAATCGACAACGGTGTACGCAGTTCGTGGGACACATCGGCCATAAATTCGCGGCGCATTTTTTCGTTGCGCTCAAGGGTGTAGGCCAACTGGTTGAAGTCGCGGGCCAGTTGGCCGACTTCGTCATTGGACGAGACCGCCACCCGGTTGCTGTATTCCCCGGTGGCCAGTTTGTGGGTGGCAGCGGCCACGCGCTTGACCGGATCGAGCAGGGTGCGGGCAATCCACCAGGCAATCAGCATGGCCAGCAGCAGCGAGAGAACCCCCACGCCCAAACTGGTTTGCAATTGATATTGCTGGAACCGCTCGCCACCGGCCTCGGTCACGCTCTGGAACGGGGTCACGGCCAGCCAGCCGACGGTTTTGCCATCGACGTCAATCGGGCGCAGCAAGGCGTCATCGCCAATCGAGGGGTAGCCGGTGACACGTTTTTTGTCCTGGTCGAGCAGGGCGATGCGAAATAGCGCGCCGGTCAGGTCGGAGGGCAGCGGGTTTTTCAGGTCGCCGCGTTTGGGTTCATCCCCGGCGTCAGGCCGCATCAGCTGGAACCAGCGCTCCGGGTTGTGGCGCAAGAACGCCCAACTGCCTTCGCGCTGCCAGGCGCTGACCATGCGCGGCTGCACGGACTCCATGCGCTCCAGCGCCTGCTCATTGAGGTAGCCGAGAAAGCCGCGGGTGAAACTCCAGCTGGTGGCCAGGCCCATGCTCAGGATCACAAACAGCACGCTGGCCAGAACGGCGATAAACAGTTTGGTGGAGATACTCAGTTTCATCGGCTCGGCTTACTGGCGAAATGGCCTGCTCATTTAGGCCCTGCGCCGGGGAAGATTCAAGGCTTGCGGGCAATCTTCAATTTTCCTGCACATTTGCCTCGCACCATGACATCAGCCAACTGTCTTGTAGAGGCCGCCATGTCGATCAAACTGTTTACCAAATCCCTGGTAACCGCCGCTGTTGTTGTGTCCTTGCTGGTTCTTTTTGCGCTGAGCGGCTGCTCGGCAGGGGACTCCGCTCCTGTAGCCGAAAAACCCAAGGTGTCAGTGCTGACTGTGCAACCCCAGCGTCAGGCATTGACCGCCGAGCTGGCCGGTCGCACCCAGGCCTTTATGGTTGCCCAGATCCGCCCTCAGGTGGGGGGTATCGTGCAGCAGCGTCTGTTTGTCGAAGGTGCCGAGGTCAAGGCCGGGCAGGCGCTGTATCAAATTGACGCGGCGCCGTACAAGGCCGCCCTGGCGCAGATGCAGGCCACCGCTGCCAAGGCTCGCGCCACCCTCAAGTCGGCGCAGTCCACCGCCCGGCGCGATGCGCAGCTGGCGAAGATCGACGCCATCAGCCAACAAGACAACGAAGACGCCCAGGTCGCGCTGCAAACGGCCCAAGCCGATGTGCAAGTGGCGCTGGCCGATGTCGAAACCGCACGTATCAATCTGGCTTATACGCGGATCAGTTCGCCGCTCAGTGGCCGCATTGAAACCTCGACAGTGACCCCCGGCGCACTGGTGGTCGCCAGCCAGGACACCGCGCTGACCACCGTGCAGCAGCTGGACCCGATCTATGTGGACGTGACGCAATCGACCACCGAGCTGCTGCGTCTCCAGCGCGACCTGGCCAGCGGAGCCCTGCAGGGCAGCAGCGCGATTGAGGCGCCGGTACTGCTCAAGCTGGATGATGGCAGCACCTATAACCACGCCGGCAGCCTCAAGGTCAGTGGCGTGACGGTGACTGAAGGCACCGGCACCGTCACCTTGCGTGCCGTGTTCCCCAACCCGGATCACCTGTTGTTGCCCGGCATGTATGTACGCGCCGTGCTGGACCAGGCTACCGATGACAAGGCCATCCTGATCCCGCAAAAAGCCGTGACCCGCAGCGCCAGTGGCGTGACCTCGGTGCTGGTGGTGGTCGACGGCAAGGTCGAGCAGCGCGTGGTGAGCATTGACCGTGCCGTGGGCAATCAGTGGTGGGTGACCGCCGGCCTGAATGCCGGTGACCAGGTGATTGTCGAAGGCGGGCAGAAGGTCCGCGTGGGCAACGAGGTCCTGGCGCAGAACAGCGAAACCCGGCCGTTGCCGACCCGTGCCGCACCCACTGCCATTGCGCAGGAGGGTTGAGCATGGCGCGTTTCTTTATCGATCGACCGATTTTCGCCTGGGTGATCGCCATTGTGATCATGCTGGCCGGGGCCATGTCGATCACCCAGTTGCCCCTTGAACAGTACCCGGATATCGCTCCGCCCACGGTGAAAATCGCCGCCACCTACACCGGCGCATCGGCCAAGACGGTGGAGGACTCGGTGACCCAGGTCATCGAGCAGCAAATGACCGGCATCGACAAGCTGACCTATATGTCGGCATCGAGCAGCTCGGCAGGCAGCGCCAGTATCAACCTCACCTTTGAGGCCGGCACTGATCCCGATGTGGCGCAGATGCAGGTGCAAAATAAACTCCAGCAGGTGGAATCACGCCTGCCGGCATCGGTGCAAAGTGAAGGCCTGACGGTGACCAAGGGTGGCTCGGACTTCTTGATGATTGCGGCCCTGGCGTCGGATAACCCGAGCGTTACCGGCACCCAGATCGGCGATTATATTTCCAGCACCTTGCTCGACTCCATCAGCCGTATCGACGGTGTGGGCGAGGTTAAGACGCTCGGCTCGGGTTATGCCATGCGCATCTGGCTGGACCCGGCGCTGCTGCAAAAATACGCCCTTATGCCTTCTGACGTGACCACCGCCCTGGAGGCGCAAAACACCGAGGTGTCGGCCGGGCAGTTGGGTGCCTTGCCTGCTGTGGCCAGCCAGCAACTCAACGCCACCATCAGTGCGCGCAGCAAACTGCAAACCGCCGAAGAGTTTCGCAATGTGGTGGTCAAGTCCACCAGCACCGGTGCCGTGGTGTTGCTCGGTGATGTGGCCACGGTGGAGCTGGGCAGTGACAGTTATGACGTCAATTCGGCCCTTAACGGCAAGCCCGCTGCGGCCATGGGCGTGCAACTGGCCACGGGCGCCAATGCGTTGCAGGTCGGTGAAGCGGTCAAGGCCAAGCTTGCCGAACTGGAGCCTTACTACCCGAGTGAAATGCAGCTCAAGAACGTGATTGCCTACGACACCACGCCCTTTGTCAGCCTGTCCATCGAAGAGGTGGTCAAGTCCCTGGGCGAGGCCATCGTGCTGGTGGTGCTGATCATGTTTTTGTTCCTGCAGAATTTTCGCGCCACGCTGATCCCCGCGATCACTGTGCCGGTGGTGTTGCTGGGCACCTTCGGGGTGCTGGCGGTGTTCGGCTATTCGATCAACACCCTGACCATGTTTGCGATGGTCCTGGCCATCGGCCTGTTGGTGGATGACGCCATTGTGGTGGTGGAAAACGTCGAACGGGTGATGAGCGAAAAGGGCCTGTCGCCCCTTGAAGCCACGCGCCAGTCGATGGACGAGATCACCAGTGCGCTGGTCGGCATCGCCCTGGTGCTGAGCGCGGTGTTTATTCCCATGGCGTTTTTCAGCGGTTCCACGGGGATTATCTACCGGCAGTTTTCCGTGACCATTGTTTCGGCGATGGTGCTGTCGGTGTTGGTGGCCATGACCCTGACCCCGGCCTTGTGCGCAACGTTGCTCAAGCCGGTTGACGGCAAGGGGCACGGCCCGCAGCGCGGATTTTTCGGCTGGTTCAACCGCACCTTCGAACGCAGTGCTGCAGCTTATGAAAAACAGGTGGGCGGCATTTTGCGCCGGGGCGGGCGCAGCCTGGTGATCTATGCGCTGGTGGTTGCGGCGATGGCGGTGGGCTACGCCAAGTTGCCCACCTCGTTTTTGCCCGATGAAGACCAGGGCATCCTTATGGCGCAGGTGCAATTGCCGGTAGGCGCCACCGACGATCGCACCCAGGCGGTGCTCAAGCAGTTCGAGAGCTACATGCTTGAGCAACCAGAGGTTGAGGCGATGATCAGTATTTCCGGGCTGGGCATGGGCGGTAACAGCCAGAACTCGGCGCGGGCCTTTATCCGCCTCAAGGACTGGAGCGAACGCAGCGGTGCCGGCCAGGATTCGGCCTCTATCGCACAGCGTGCCACCCTTGCATTGTCGAGCATCGGCGATGCCAATGTGTTTGTCATGCAACCGCCTGCCGTGCGCGGGCTGGGGCAGAGTTCGGGGTTTGACCTGCAACTCAAGGACCTCGCCGGGCTGGGGCACGAAGCCCTGGTGGCTGCCCGCGAGCAGTTTATCCAGTTGGCCAGCCAGGACCCGCGCCTGCAGGGCGTGCGCAGCAATGGCCTGGACGATACGCCGCAACTCAAGGTCAGCATCGATGACCGCAAGGCCGGGGCGCTGAGCCTGACCACCAGCGATATCAACGCCACCTTGTCCACTGCCCTGGGCGGTACTTACGTCAATGACTTCCTCAATCAGGGCCGGGTGAAAAAGGTCTATGTGCAGGGCGAGGCCTCGGCGCGCATGCAGGCGGCCGATCTGGACCACTGGTTTGTGCGCAACAGCAACGATGAAATGGTGCCGTTCTCGTCGTTCGCCAGCAGTTCGTGGAGCTATGGCTCGCCGCTGCTGGAACGCTACAACGGCAGCTCCTCCCTGGAAGTGGTGGGCGATCCGGCACCGGGTGTGAGTTCCGGGGTGGCGATGGACGCCGTGGAGTCGATCATCAAGCAATTGCCCGAAGGCATCAGCTACGAATGGACGGGGCAGTCCTATCAGCTTCGCCTGTCCGGCTCGCAAGCGCCGCTGCTGTATGCGATTTCGGTGCTGTTTGTGTTCCTGTGCCTGGCGGCGCTCTACGAGAGTTGGTCGGTACCATTCTCCGTGATGCTGGTGGTGCCGTTGGGCGTGGTGGGCGCGGTGTTGGCTACCCGTTTCAGCGGTTTGAGCAATGACGTGTACTTCCAGGTGGGGTTGTTGACCACCGTGGGGCTGGCGGCGAAAAACGCCATTTTGATCGTCGAGTTCGCCAAGCACCTGCAAGAGCAGGGCAACAGCTTGATCGACGCCACGCTGATCGCGGTGCGCCAGCGCCTGCGGCCGATCTTGATGACTTCGCTGGCCTTTATGTTTGGTGTGCTGCCCCTGGCCTTGAGCACGGGTGCGGGGTCTGCAGGGCGTCAGGCCATCGGCACCGGCGTGCTGGGCGGCATGTTCAGCGCCACGGTGCTGGGGGTCTTCTTTGTGCCGCTGTTCTTCGTGTTGATTCGCCGCCGTTTCAGCCGCGTTTCGACGACCACCTCTGACCGTACAGGTGAAGCATGAGTCGCTTTCATTGGCCACTGGTGGCCGTTCTTGCGCTGCTGGGCGGCTGCATCAATCTGGCGCCCGAATACGAACGCCCGCAAGCACCGGTGGCTGAGCAGTGGTTGCCGGGCACCGCTACGCCCAAAGGGCAGGTGGCGGCCGATATTCAATGGCAGCAATTTTTCACCGATCCGCGCCTGGCGCAGTTGCAGACCCTGGCCCTGGCCAATAACCGCGACCTGCGCCTGGCCAGCCTGAATATCGAAAAGGCCCAGGCGCAATACCGGATCCAGCGGGCGGCGTCATTTCCGGGGATCGATGCCAGTGTCAGCGGCAGTTCCAGCCGGGCCAACAGCAGCACCAGTCACAGCTACAGCGCCGAACTGGGACTGAGCAGCTACGAAGTGGACGTGTTCGGCCGGGTTAAAAACCTTCAGGACGAAGCACTGCAAGCCTATCTGGCGCTGACCGAAACCCGGCGCAGCACCCAGATCAGTCTGGTCGCTGAAGTGGGCACCGCGTGGCTGACGTTGGCGGCGGACAATGAGCGTCTGAAGTTGGCACAAGAGACGCTGGCCAGCCAGCAGTCCACCTACGAACTGACCCGGCGCAGCCATGGTTTGGGCGGTTCATCGGGGCTGGCGGTGTCTGAGGCGCAAACCACCGTGGAATCGGCGCGGGTCGATGTAGCCGAGTACGCCAGCCAGGTGCTGCAAGATCAGAATGCGTTGCGCCTGCTGGTGGGCAGCGACATCCCGGACACGCTGCTGCCGGGTGATAGCCTGGAATCAGCGGCGATGCTGGTGCAGGTACCCGCCGAGTTGCCGTCGACGTTGTTGCAGCGTCGCCCGGACGTACTCGCCGCCGAGCACACCCTGCAGTCGGCCAATATCGATATCGGCGCAGCGCGCGCGGCGTTTTTCCCCAGCATTACCCTGACCGCCGGTGCAGGTTCGGCCAGCACCAGCCTGTCGAGCCTGTTCAAGGCCGGCAGCGGTGCCTGGAGCTTTGCCCCGAGTATCAGCCTGCCGATCTTCGACGCTGGCAGTAATCGGGCTACGCTGGACTCAGCCAAGGTGGAACGCGAGATCCAGGTGCAGACCTATCAGCAGACCCTGCAGACCGCGTTCAAGGAAGTGGCCGATGCACTGGCGGTACGCAGCACCCTGGACCAGCGCCTGGCGGCGCAGCAGGCATTGACCGATGCCAGTCGTAAAAGCTACGAGCTGTCGGATGCGTTGTACCGGGGCGGCTCGCAGAGCTTCCTCGAAGCGCTGGTGTCGCAGCGTTCGCTGTACAGCGCCGAGCAGGACCTGATTACCCTGCGTTTGGCCGAGCAGAGCAACCGGGTGACCTTGTACAAGGTGTTGGGAGGTGGGTGGCAGTGACCGGGTTTTGTGGGAGCGGGCTTGCTCGCGATGGCAGCACTTCGGTCATCCAGATGGAACGAGGTGCCTGAATCGCGGGCAAGCCCGGCTCCCACAAAGAACAAATGGCGTACGCAAATCCTGCATTCAAACAGGCCGGCCGTCAGGGGATCGCAGCTTCGCTGCGCGAGAAGCGCCCTTGACCGGCAACAGAGTATCTACAGGCGTTTAAAACCGGATCTTTCATTAACAAGGAGCTATCATGATTCCCCTTCAAACCCTGTGCCGACTATTACTCGGCACCACAGTGGTCCTCCTGCAATTGCCCGCACTGGCCAACGCCGAACCACCCATCGCAGCGTTGCCAGTGGTCAAGCCCGCCATCAGTTGCGCGGCGCTGACCCGGGTTGATCTGCAGGCTATCGGCGGCAAGGGCAGCCAGGTGCTGTCGGCCAGCGAAACCACCAGCAATGGCGTTACCGCCTGTGAGGTGCAGGGTACGTTGGCGCCGAGCATCGGTTTTAAAGTCCAGCTGCCCACTCACACCTGGACCCAGCGATACCTGCAAGTGGGTTGCGGCGGCCTGTGCGGGCGGATTTCACTGCAAGTGGGCGCGGCCGAAGGCTGTGCGCCACTGAACAGCGGCGGCTTTGTACTGGCCGCGACCGATATGGGCCATGAGGGCATGGACAACAGCTGGGGCAACGATGCACAAAAACGCGCGGACTTTGCCCATCGCGGCGTCCACCTGACAGCACTGGCCGCCAAACAGCTGATTGGCGCCTATTACGGCCAGCAACCGGCCTACGCCTATTTCACCGGTTGCTCCGATGGCGGGCGCGAAGCCCTGATCGAAGCCCAGCGCTATCCCGATGACTTCAACGGCATCATCGCCGGGGCGCCGGCATTGAATTTTCTGGTGCAGAATGCGATTTATCACGCCTGGCAGGCCCACGCCAATCAGGACGAGCAGGGCAAGGCGATTCTGATTGCCTCGCGCCTGCCGATCCTGCATAAGGCCGTGTTGCAACAGTGCGATGCGCTGGACGGGCAGGTCGATGGCCTGATCAGCGACCCGCGGGCCTGCCGCTTTAATCCTGCCACCGTGCAGTGCCAGGCCTCGGCGACCGACACCTCGGACTGCCTGAGCGCCAGGGAAGTCGAGGCGGCGCGACGCCTGTATGACGGCCCGCATGACCCGGCCAGCGGCGAGCGCCTGACCATTGGCGGGCCGCAACCGGGTTCCGAACTGGCCTGGGCCGGGGTGTTTGTACCGGACAGTGTCGACCAGCCGATCAACAGTGAAAAGATGGCGTTGGATGTATTGCGCAACCTGGCCTTCGAACACAATCCGGGCGACGGTTACAGCCTGGCAGACGTGAAGTTTGATCGCAGCACCCTGGATCAATTGCGCGCCCTGCACCCGTTGTATGACGCCACCAACCCGGATCTGTCGGCATTCGCAGACCGCGGCGGCAAGCTGATCTTGTGGCACGGCTGGGCCGACCAGCATATCTCGCCCCTGAACACCATTGCCTACCACCAGGCGGTGCAGATGCAGATGGGCCAATCGAAGGCCGAGTCCTTCGAGCGGCTCTACCTGTTGCCGGGGGTTTACCACTGTGGCGGCGGTGAAGGCCCGAGCCTGCTGGACCTGCTGACGCCGATGATGTCATGGGTCGAGAAGGGCCAGGCTCCGGCCGCCATCGTGACCTTGCAGGCCAGCAGCAAGCAGGCGGGTGCCAGCGAGTTTGGCGCACCGACCAATATGCCGGGCCAGGCAACGGCAGACAAAAAGCCGTCAATGGCGGCCCCCCAGTCGGTCACGCAGGACCCTGCCAACGAGGGGCGCACACGCCTGGTGTTCCCGTATCCTGATGTGGCGGTGTATGACGGCAAGGGCGAGGTGAACTCGGCCAGCAGTTATGTGCGCAGCAAACACCCGAAGGTTGAAAAAACGCCACAATGGCTGGGTTCGGACTTCTTTACGCCCTATGCCCCGCGGCAACGCTGAGTTTTTCAGCCCTTGGCCCGGCGTGCCAGGCTTGCGATGACGTTGCTGAGCATGTCATCCGAGAGGGGAGCGTCAGTGTGTCGCGCCTGGCGGTATTCGCTGGGGGTACAGCCCGCGTATTGCTTGAATGCGCGGGCAAAGTAGGAAGGGTCCTTGAAGCCGACTTCATAGCCGATACTGGTGATGGGCATCTGGCTGTTGTCGAGCAGGTCCTTGGCGTTGTCCATGCGCTTGCTCAGCACATAGTCCATAAAGCCCAGCCCGTAGACTTCCTTGAACAGCCGGCTGAAGCGGAAGGTGGTCATGCCGCAGCGTTTGGCCAGGGCCTTCTGGTCGATGCTGTCACAGTAGTTCTGATCGATGTACTGCAACGCACTGTGCAGTGCCTTGTGCTTTTGGTGGTCGGTGGTCAGCCGGATGCTGTCCGGCAGCGCAGGGCCATGCTCGATGGCCAGCGTCTTGCTGGTGGTGCCACGGCGCAGGTCGCAAAGCTGTTGCAGGGCGTGCAGGTAACGGTTGATCTCGTTGCCGCACAGGGGCAGCACCACATACTCCCAGACCCGCGAGCGCATTGCCCACACGGCCAGCTCCTCGGAATGCTGCACGGTAAACATGGTGACCGGTATGGACGGGGACTTGAGCTTGATCTCCTGCAGCAGGTTGAGCCCGGACAGGTCAGGGCAGTCATAGTGCATGCAGATCATGTCGGGTAGCGTTTCGCGGAATTTGTCCAGCCATGCCCGGGGCTTTTCCAGCTGGCAGTTGCAGGTCGAACGAAAGGGCTGCATCAGTGCTTCTGTCGACTGATTGCGCGTGAGGTCAAACCATAAAAGCTGGGGTTTTTTGACAGCTTCGGGGGTCATTCACTTAATCCTTTCATGTGCCTTGTACTGTCTGTTTTTCGAAGGGTTATCAGTATCGCCAGCATATCAATGAGACTTTAAAGTGCGCCAGGGAGTGTGGTTTTTTTGTGAAAAAAACTGCAAAAAAATCCTGCTGTTCGACAATAAACTCCTAACCGTCCGTTTGCCTTGTGGCTAGCCTTCAATTAGGCGGTGTATTAAGTCATCGCTTTGGGTAAACACTCAAACGAGGTGAATAACATGAACTTGCAATCAATTGGGAGTTACGCACAAGCCTTTATCAAGGATGAAGGCGGCCTGACCATTGTCGAGTATGCCGTGGCCGGTGGCTTGATTACGTTGGCGGTTGTTGCAGCATTTATAACCTTGGGTGGTAACGTCGGCACCGCCATTAACAGTCTGGGGTGTGCGATACAGGGTAAAACCTGCTGATAAATGGATGCGCACTGGAGGGGCGGCTTCTTGAGCAGCAATTCGCTGCCGGTCTGCAGCGCCAATGAAAACAACCTGTACACAAGTATTGTCGGTGGCTTGACGGTGTGAAGATTAAATCCTGATATGAACCCCCCGGCTTAGTCTGTTGCGCTATACGTCCCCTCTAGCCAACAGTTCTGAGCCGGTTTTGTTGGTCGGTTAGTTGTCGGCAGGAAGGCGAGTGGGCGCAGTGAGTGTGACAGTATGGAAGTACGCTTGGCATTTGATAAGTGTCCTGACCATGAAGCTGTTTTTATGCCGTGTTCGGGATGTAAAGTTTTACGGCATGGGCAATAAAGTCCTAGCGGTCAGCAAAAATCTCCTAACCCTTCACTAGTGTGCTGGCTAAAATTTGATTAAGCAGTGCAATTAGCCCTGCTTCTGGGTATTTAACTTTGAGTGAGGTGGACAAAATGAAACTGCAATCATTCAAGACTTCAGTGTTGAAGTTTATCAACGATGAAGACGGCCTGACCATTGTGGAGTATGCAGTGGCCGGTGGTCTGATAACTCTGGCTTGTGTCGCGGCCTTTATCATCTTGGGTACCAATGTGAAAACAGCCATTACCAGCCTGGGTTGCGCCGTTCAGGGCAAAACCTGCTAGTACGACGAGTTCTGTTGAGGATGCAGCCATGAGCGAGGTACAGATTGTTGCTGTCGCGTTGTTGTCAGGGCTGCTGGGAGTCGCGGTGGTGAGCGATCTTCGCAACCACCGCATTCCCAACCTTCTGGTTTTAGTGGGTCTGGTGCTGGGCATGGTTGGCCAGACCTGGGCCTTCGGTTTTGTTGGTTTGGGCCATTCGTTGCTGGGTATCCTGATCGGTTTCGCGTTGTTCCTGCCCATGTACATGGTCGGGGGCATGGCGGCCGGGGATGTGAAGCTGATGGCCATGGCCGGTGCCTTTCTCACCCCGCATGACGCCCTCTGGGCAGCGTTTTTCAGCCTGATTGCCGGCGGGGCATGCGGCCTGTTGATCGTGCTCGTGCGTGGCCAGGCGCTGCAAACCATCGGTCGATACTGGTTGATGCTCCGGGCCCGGGCCTACTTTTCCCCCGCTGAAGATGAAGTGGCCGGCAAGCCTTTCCCTTATTCGATCGCCGTTTTGCTCGGCACGCTGATCAGCGTCTTCTGGCTGCCTTTAGGCCATTAGTTCAGGAGAACACCATGTACGCCATCAGTAACACCCGTGTTTCTCTTGATGATCGCCAGGCGTTACAGCAACTGGCGCCACAGCCGCGCACGATCCTTGAGACCGGGTTGGCGGACAATTTTCTCGGCGACCTGGTGTGCAAGCATCTGCACGACGCCGGTGTGCTGGACATGGTGCAGTTGTCGGCCCGGCTGGCCCTGACCGGTGCGGTGCTGGAAGAAGTGCTGACGTTTCTGCGCAAGGACCGCCGCGTCGAAGTGCTCGGCCAGGCCGGTGGCCAGACCCTGCGCTATGGCCTGACCGAACGCGGTCGCAACAGCGCCCGCGATGCCTTGGCCCGCAGTGGCTACATAGGCGCAGCGCCTTATCCGGTGAGCGCCTACCGCTCATTGCTCAAGTTGCAGACCATCCATCATGGCCGCATCAGTGCCCATGACATGCACCACTGTTTCAGTTCGATGGTGCTGGCGCAAAACATGCTCGACCAGTTGGGCGTCGCCCTCAATTCCGGGCGCGCAATCATGATTTACGGACCGGCCGGGACGGGCAAGACCTACGTCAGCAGCCGCCTGATCCGCCTGTTTGCCGAAGCGATCTGGGTGCCCCATGCCATCGCGATCAACGAGGCGGTGATCGAGATTTACGACCCGCAGGTGCACAAGCGCCTGGACGATGACGAACCGCAGAATGCGCTGCTGCTCAACGAGGGCATCGACCGCCGCCTGCTGCGTTGTGAGCGTCCGCTGGTGATCACCGGCGGAGAGCTGACCATGGAGCAACTGGACGTTCGCTACGACCCTTTTTCGCGCCAGTACCAGGCACCCCTGCAGCTGAAGGCCAGCAATGGCCTGTTCATCATTGACGACCTGGGGCGCCAGCGCATGACCCCCGACGAGTTATTGAACCGCTGGATCGTGCCGATGGAGGAACGCCGCGATTTCCTCAACCTGGGCGGCGGCCGCCACTGCGAGCTGCCGTTTGACCTGATTCTGGTGTTCTCCACCAACCTCAACCCGCTGGAGCTGGCCGACGAAGCGTTTTTGCGCCGCATCGGCTACAAGCTGCAATTCGGCTACCTCAAGCACGGCGAGTACGAACGTATCTGGATTCAAGAGACGCAGCGGCTGGGTATCCCCTATGACCCGAACCTGCTCGCTTATGTGCTGCGTGAATTGTATGGCGCCGAAAACATGCCCCTGGTGCCTTGCCATCCGCGAGACCTCTTGAACATGGCGTGTGATCGCCAGCGGTATCTGGAAGGGGCGGGGCCACTGACTGCCCAGGAGCTTGAGTGGGCATGGCACAACTATTTCGTCCAACTCGATTTTCTTGGGTAAGGAGCACTGACATGAAATCGCGCACGCTCACTCTGATCGTCCTGTCCGTGATTCTCGGGCTGGGCGCGACCTGGATGGCCAACAACTGGCTGACCGCACGGCTCAATACCAGCCCTGACGACAACCAGCGAAACGTGGTGATCGCCACGGTGGAAATCGCCTTCGGGCAGATGATCGAACCCCAGCAGGTGACCTTGGTGCGCATGCCCAAGGATGCCGCGCCGGACGATGCGTTTGACGCCACCGAAAAAGTGGTCGGCAAGATCGCCACCTTTTCCCTGCTGCGTGGCGACATTTTGCGCGGGGCGCGGCTGGCCGAGCATATGGGCGGCAGTACCCTGGCCTCGCTGATCGAGCCAAGCAAACGGGCCATTTCGGTAAGGGTGGATGACGTGGTCGGCGTGGGCGGCTTCTTGTTGCCCGGCAATCGGGTGGATGTACTGGCCACCCGGCAGATGGGCAACGACGGCAATGCCGAGTCCAAAACCATTCTCGAAGACCTGCGCGTGCTGGCAGTCGACCAGACCGCCAGTACCGACAAGACCCAGCCGGTGGTAGTGCGTGCGGTCACTGTGGAGGTGTCGCCGGCCCAGGCCGAAGTGCTGGTCAAGGGCATGGCCGCTGGCAAGGTGCAACTGGCCTTGCGCAACCCGCTGGATAACCACAAGGAACCGGTCATGGCCGAACCTGTGGCAATGGCCGAGCCTGTGTTGCCGCATGTGCTGGCCAAGCCGGTGGTGCATCACCGCGCACCTGCCAACAGTGGCAGCGTGATCATGATTCGTGGTGTCGAAGCAACGGTCGAAAAAGCGATGTAGGGGGCCGGTCTGCGGCTCGGCAAGAATCTGAGGGTGGAACATCATGAACGCGCGCATCCAGCAGCCCCGCATCGCGTTTGCCAGGCAACAGCGTGGCGCGATGCTTGTCTTGGTGGTGATTGCCCTGGCCTCGCTGCTGTTGATGGGCGCCCTGGCCCTGGATGGCAGCCATATGCTGCTGAACAAGACTCGCCTGCAAAACGCCGTGGATGCCGCGGCACTGAGCGGAGCCAAGACCCTGAGCATGGTGACGGGCGCCACCGGCTCGGCCAGCACTACGCAAACCGCGGCGCTCAACACCCTGACCCTGAACGCCAATGCCTCGGGTAATGGCGAGCTGGCTACCGCGCTCGCGGCCAATGGCGCAGGCTTCGCCAAGGTGGAGCTGGCCAGCAGTGTGTACGGGCCGTTCTCGTTCCCGGGCCCGGCCAATGCGACTTTTGTGCGGGTCACGGTGAGCAATTATCCCCTGAGCAGTTTTTTCTGGGGGGTGTTCCAGTCGCTGGACAACGGCAACGCCACGAGCAAAAGCGTGGCGGCCGTGGCCACCGCTGGCCCCAGCCCGACCAGCGGCTCCTGTGACCTGACCCCGCTGCTGGTGTGCGGCGACCCCACGCAAAACAATCCGTCGGCCGGACTGTTTTGGGGCTTCAAGTTCGGTGACTTGCAAGTACTCAAGAGCGCTGCGGGGAATAACTCGGCGATTGGCCCGGGGAATTTTCAGCTGCTGGACTTTGGCTCCGGTGGCAGTACGGTCAGGCAGGGGCTGGCGGGCGGGATCAACCAGTGCAATATCGTCGGCGCCACGGCCCCGACCAAGCCGGGTAATACCGTGGGGCCTTCGGCGCAGGGGCTCAACACGCGCTTCGGGCAATATTCGGGCGGCCTCAAGGCAGCGGACTATCCGCCGGACCTGGTGACTACGGTCAATTCCAAGTCGTTCACCTATACCGGCTCACCGGCCACGATCCAGTACAACGGCCAGCCGGTCACTTCCCTGAATGGCAATCTGTCCACGCCCAGCGGTGCGTTGTATGGCTACAACAACTGGGCTCAGGACTCTGCCGCCTGTGTGGCCGGCGGGGCCAACTGCCAGGGCAATGGCGTGTTCGAGCGGCGCATCATCAAGATTGTGATCGGCGACTGTACAGGCAAGAACGACGGTGCGTCCTCGATCCCGGTACTGGGCTTTGCTTGCTATTACGTGGTGCAGCCCGAAGCTCAGCAAGGCAACTCGGCGCAGATTTTTGGCCAGTTCGTGAAAGTGTGCGAAGGCGACAACGTCCCCGGCCCGAACCCGGCAGGTAACGTCGGGCCGCAGATCATCCAGCTGTACAAGACCTATATCGACAACAACCAGACGCCGAGCACCGACTCCTAGGAGGTCTCATGAAACGCTGTGGATTGAGGTCGGCCCGGGCCCAGCGCGGCCTGGCGATGATCGAGCTGGCGTTGACCCTGCCGCTGCTGGTGTTGTTGATGCTGGCCTTCGCCGAGTTCGGCCGCATGCTGTTCCAGTACAACAGCCTGCAACAGGCCAGCCGTGATGCCGGGCGTTACGTGGCCAGCCAGGCGATGAACACCACCCTGGGCACGGTGGTGCTCAGCAGCACGTTGATCAGCCAGACCCAGAACGTGGCGGTGTACGGCATACCGAGCAACCCCAATGGCTACCCGGCGGTGGTGCCCGGGCTGACCACCGGCAATGTCACGGTCAGCGCGGTGGGCACCGACCATGTGCAGGTCAGTATCGCCTACACCTTTGTGCCGGTGATCGCCAGTGCGTTGCCTGCGCTCTATGGCAGCAGCGTGCCGCTGGGGCTGTCGCTGACTTCAACTGTCGTGATGAGGGCCTTGTGATGAACCGCAAACACATGGGTGGCCTGTATATCGTCGAGTTCGCCATCACGGCGCTGGTGCTGTTTACCTTGCTGTTCGGTGCGCTGGAAATGGGCCGGCTGTATTTCACCGTCAACGTGTTGAGCGAGTCGGTACGCCGTGGCGCGCGCCTGGCCGCGGTGTGCAATATCCAGGACCCGGTGATCCTGCGCCGGGCCATGTTCAATACCTCCACCAACACCGGGGTGAGCAGCCTGATCGCCAGCCTGAGCACAGCCAACCTCAACCTGATTTACATGGACGCCAACGGCGCGGTGATCGCCAGCCCCAACGATCTGGTGAGCGCCACCGGCTTTGCCGCGATCCGCTATGTGCAACTGCAAGTGACCAACTTCAGTTTCAATTTGTTGATCCCCGGCTTCAGCGGGGTGTTCATCCTGCCCACCTTCAGGTCGACAGCGCCGCGCGAGAGCCTTGGCCGCCAGCCTGATGCGAGCGTTACTCCGGGGATTACGCCATGTTGAGTGTTCGAGAAGTGACTGCAACGGCGTCGCCAGAGCGTCAGGCCATGCGCCTGTTGATCAGTGGCCGCGACGCGTCGGCCCTTAACCACCTCAAGGTCTTGAGCCAGGGCATCAGTAACCTGCAAGTCAGTACCCGGCTGGTGAGCAATGGCCATACAGACCCGTTATACGCGCTGGAGCAGATGCCTGATTTCCTGCTGTTGCGGGTCAGCCATTTGTGGCGCGAGGAGTTGGCGGCGCTGCTGCAGCATCCGCTCAAGGAACGTCCGCCACTGTTGGTGTGCGGGCCGCTGGATGAGCGCGAGGGCATGCGTATGGCCATGCAGGCCGGTGCCCGTGATTTTTTGCCGGAGCCGGTGGCGGCCGAAGAGTTGCAGGCGGCGCTGGAACGCATGCAACTGGAGCAGCATGCCGATCAGGGGGGCAGGGGCAAGCTGGTCGCGGTGATGAATGCCAAGGGCGGCTCGGGCGCCTCGATGCTGGCCTGCAATCTGGCGCACCAGTTAAGTGTGCAGGGCGGCCGCACCCTGTTGCTGGACCTGGACCTGCAATTCGGCAGCCTGGCCCACAGTCTGGATGTGTTGCCCACCCACAGCCATACCGATGTGCTGCAACAGATCGATACCCTGGACAGCGTGGCGTTGCGTGGTTTTTGCAGTCATTTCAGCCCCAGTCTGCATGTGCTGGGCGGACGTACCGATGAACTGTGCCTGTCTCAGGAAATCCGCCTGGAGCAACTGGACAGTTTGCTCAAGCTGGCGCGCAGCACCTACGACTGGGTGGTGGTGGATTTGCCGCGGCACATCGATCACCTCACGGGTATCACCCTGGAGCAGTCGGACCGGGTCTATGTCGTGCTGCAGCAGAGCCTGAGCCATCTGCAGGACGCCAATCGGCTGGTGCGCATATTGCGCGACGACCTGGGCGTGCAGAGCAACCGCCTGCAGGTGGTGCTCAACCGTTATGACAAGAATTCGCCGTTCAAGCCCAAGGACATCAGCGACGCGCTGCGTTGCCCCACCCTGCAAAAACTGCCCAATGACTATGCGGTGGTCAGTGAGAGCCAGAACACTGGTGTGCCACTGGAGCTGCATGCGCCGCGTGCCGGCATCACCCTGAGCCTGCGCGAGCTGGGCCGGGAGCTGATCGGGGTCGAGGTCAATGAAGCGGGCTTGCTCAAACGCACATTCAACCGTCTGTTCGGAGGATAAGCCATGCTCAGCGACTTTCGTAATCGCCTGCGTCAGCAAGCCGCCAGGCCCGTTCCGGTCGACGGGGTGGCCATGCCCGTCGAGGATGCCGACTGCGCCACTGTGTTGATGGCCTGGGAGGCCAGCGTGCCGGATGTGGTCTATGAGACCCGCACCAAACTCAGTTCGATGGAGGCCGAGTGGCGGGAGAAGATCTACCAGCAGTTGCTCAAGGTCATGGACCTGTCCCTGCTCGACACCCTGGACATGGCCGACGCCGGCCGGCAGATCCGCGAGATCAGTTTGCGCCTGCTGGACGAGTACTCGGCGCCGGTCAGTGCCAGCAGCCGCCAGCTGATCATCAAGCAAATCACCGACGAGGTGCTGGGGCTCGGGCCGCTGGAGCCGTTGCTGGGTGACAGCAGCGTGTCCGATATCCTGGTCAATGGTTTCAACTCGGTGTATGTCGAACGCTTCGGCAAGTTGCAGCGCACCGATGTACGTTTTCGCGATGATCAGCACCTGCTCAATATCATCGACCGCATTGTCTCAAGCCTTGGGCGGCGCATCGATGAGTCCTCGCCGCTGGTGGATGCGCGGCTCAAGGACGGCTCGCGGGTCAACGCGATCATCCCGCCGCTGGCCATCGACGGGCCGAGCATGTCGATCCGCCGGTTTGCCGTGGACTTGCTCAATACCCAGAGCCTGGTGCAGATGGGCACCCTGACCCCGGCCATCGCCCTGATGCTCAAGGCCATCGTGCGCGGGCGCCTCAATGTGCTGATCTCGGGCGGTACCGGCAGCGGCAAGACCACCATGCTCAATGTGCTGTCCAGTTTTATCCCGCACAACGAACGCATCGTCACCATCGAAGACTCTGCCGAGCTGCAACTGCAGCAGCCCCATGTGGTGCGCCTGGAAACCCGTCCCTCGAATATCGAAGGGCGGGGTGAAGTGGGCCAGCGTGAGCTGGTGCGCAACAGCTTGCGGATGCGCCCCGATCGCATCGTCATTGGCGAAGTGCGCGGCGCCGAGGCGCTGGATATGTTGACGGCGATGAACACCGGTCACGACGGTTCGTTGACCACCATCCACGCCAATACCGCCCGTGACGCCTTGGGGCGGATCGAGAACATGGTGTCGATGAGCGGCACCACCTTTCCGATCAAGGCCATGCGTCAGCAAATTGCTTCGGCCATCGATGTGGTGATCCAGCTGGAGCGCCAGGAGGACGGCACGCGCCGCCTGGTCAGTGTGCAGGAAATCAATGGCATGGAAGGCGACATCATCACCATGACCGAGATCTTTACGTTCGCCCGCAGCGGCATGGGCGAAAAGGGTGAAGTACTGGGCGATTTTCGCTCCACCGGTATGGTACCGGCCTTTCGTGATGTGCTGGCCAAACGGGGGATTGAGCTGCCGCTCAGCCTGTTCAGGCCGGACTGGATGGAGAGCTAGTCATGAACCAGATTCCCGGCGAGTTTATCCTGGCGTTCCTTGGCATGGTGTTCAGCGCCATGTTCCTGCTCAGCCAGGGCCTGACCATCCCTGTGTTCGGTGAGGCCAACCAGGTGCGCAAGCGCATTCGCGGTCGCCTCGACCTGCTGGAGCGGGCCAATAACATCCCCAACATGCAGTCGATTTTGCGCCAGAAATACCTGCGCCGCCTGCCGCCGCTGGAGGCGCGCCTGGAGCAGTTGCCGATGATGGAAAGCCTGGCCCAGATGATCGAACAGGCTGGGCATGAGTACCGGGCCTATCGTGTTTTGCTGCTGGGGCTGGTGCTGGCCACGGCGGTGGGGCTGGTGCTGTGGTCGTTTCTGCAGCTGTGGTGGGTGGCGGTGCCAGCTGCGCTGGTGAGTTTCTGGCTGCCGGTGTGGAAAATATCCCATGACCGCACCAAACGCTTTGCCCAGTTCGAGGAAGGCTTGCCGGATGCCCTGGATGCCATGTGCCGGGCATTGCGCGCCGGCCACCCGTTCAACGAAACCCTGCAACTGGTTGCCGAAGAACATCAGGGGCCGGTGGCTTACGAGTTTGGCCTGGTGTTTGCCGATATCAACTACGGCAATGATGTGCGCCGGGCCATGCTGGGCCTGCTGGAGCGCGTGCCGAGCATGACGGTGATGATGCTGGTGACCACGGTGCTGATCCACCGCGAAACCGGGGGCAACCTCACGGAAGTGCTGACCCGCCTGAGCAGCCTGATCCGCGGGCGGTTCCGCTTCCACCGCAAGGTCAAGACGCTGTCGGCTGAAGGGCGGATGTCGGGCTGGATCCTGGTGTCGATGCCCTTTGTGCTGGCGGTGGGGATCCTGATTTCTAGCCCGACCTACATGCCCTTGCTGTTCAAGGAACCCATCGGGCAAAAGCTGATCATGGGCGCTTTTGTGGCCATGATCATCGGGATTTTCTGGATTCGAAAAATCATCCGCATTCAGGTTTGAGCACGGGGCATCCCGGAGGGGTTGGGTATGAACTATCTACTGGAACTGATCAACCGTATGGTGGGTGACGAGCAATTGACTCGCTTGTTGTTTGCCGGGCTGATCGGCCTGAGCGTGGTGCTGGTGGTGGCGACGCTGGCAATGCTGGTCAAGGGGCTGCAAAGCCCGGTGCAGCGCCGCCTGATGTTGATCAAGCGCGGCCATGGCGTAGACCACCGGGCGCCACCGAGCAACCTGCAAATGATGCTTGAACAGGTGGGCCAGCGCTTCAGCTCCGGCGAAACCCGCCGCTCATCGGCTACCCGCACCCTGTTGACCCATGCCGGTTATCGCTCACCGTCCGCGGTGCAGGTGTACTGGGCGGTGCGCCTGCTGCTGCCCTTGCTGCTGATGGGTATTACGCTGGTGGCGCTGCCGTTTATTGCCAGTATCTCGTGGCTGCTGGCAGTTGGCTTGCTGATAGTGGCGCTGGGTGTGGGCTGGCTGACGCCGGCGATCTATGTGGGGGCGCGCAAGGAGGCGCGTATGTCGCGGCTGCTGATCGCCTTCCCGGATGCCCTGGACCTGATGGTGGTGTGCGTGGAATCGGGGCTGGCCTTGCCCCAGGCCATTGAGCGGGTGGCGGAAGAAATGGCCGTCAGCCAGCCCGACCTGGCTCTAGAGCTGGCCCTGGTCAACGCCGAAGTGCGTGCCGGGGTGCCCAGCACCGAAGCGCTCAAGCATCTGGCAGAGCGCACGGGGCTGGAGGATATTCGCGGGCTGGTGAGCCTGCTGGCGCAAAGCATCCGCTTTGGTACCAGCGTGGGCACCACCTTGCGCATTTATGCCGAGGAGTTTCGCGACCGACGTACACAAATGGCGGAGGAAAAGGCCGCGAAAGTGGGCACCAAACTGGTGTTTCCGTTGATCTTCTGTTTGTGGCCGAGTTTTTTCCTGGTGGCCATCGGGCCGGCGATCATTAGCGTGTTCAAGGTGTTCGGCAAGATTTGAGCCGCAGGGCAGGGCGGTACGAGTGAGTGTGTTAAACATCCGATAAGAAAAACCGATACCCGCTTAAGGATTTCCCAGAGGCGGGGCAGGCACCTGCGGCCTTAGAGTCACGCCCACAGTTCGACTGTCGGGCGTGTTTTTTTGGGCCTGCGCTTATGCCAGCGCCAGTCGGGATTTCTACAAAAATAATAAGGTGAAAAACATGACTCACGAAACGGTCGATATCAAGGCCTGGATCGATGACCGGCCCGTCGCCAAATATCAGTGGTTGATTCTTGTACTGTGCTTTTTCGTTGTGTTGTTCGATGGTTTCGATGTGGCGGTGATGGGCTTTGTCGCACCTTCGCTGATCCAGGAATGGGGCCTGTCACGCGCCGCTTTCGGCCCCGTGATGAGCGCGGGCATGGTGGGGCTGGCCATTGGAGCCCTGACCGCCGGGCCTTACGCCGACCGCCTGGGCCGCAAGAAAATCATGCTCTTTGCCGTCACCGGTTTCAGCGTCCTGAGCCTGGCCTGCGCCTTTGCCCGCAACCCCTATGAGCTGGCCGCCCTGCGTCTGCTGACCGGCGTGGCGCTGGGGGCCGCGTTGCCCAATACCACCACGTTGCTGGCCGAATACCTGCCAGAGCGCAACCGTTCACTGTTTATCACCCTCATGTTCACCGGCTTCAACATGGGCTCGGGGCTGGGCGGTTTCGTCGCCGCCTGGTTGATCCCCAGTCACGGCTGGCAGTCGGTGCTGCTGTTTGGCGGGATCATGCCGTTGTTGTTGCTGCCGTTCCTGTGGCTGCTGCTGCCCGAATCCGCACGCTTTCTGGCCGCACACAATGCGTCGGCCAGCCAGATCGCCAAGGTGCTGAACAAGTTGGGCGGCACCTTCACTGCGGCCACCCGGTTTGTCATGTCCGAACCCCAGGTGCAGCACAAGGCGCCAGTGCGCATGCTGTTTACCGAGCAGTACCGCTTCGGCACGCTGGCCCTGTGGCTGACCTACTTCATGGGCCTGCTGGTGATTTACCTGACGATGGGCTGGATGCCGACCCTGTTGCGTGACGGCGGTTTGTCCATCGAGCGTGCCGCAACCATCACCGGCCTGTTCCAGATCGGCGGCACGGTGGGGGCCATCGTGGTGGGCTGGGCGATGGACCGACGCAATCCCAATGCGGTGATCGCCACCTCCTATGCCCTGGGCGGTGCCTTTATCCTGCTGCTGGGCGCCTTCAGCCTGGAATCCAGCCTGCTGGCCGTGGGCGTGATTGCCGCAGGCTTTTGCATGAGCGGGGCGCAAACGGGTCTCAATGCCTTCGCGCCGGGTTATTACCCGACTGATTGTCGGGCGACCGGGGTGAGCTGGATGCTGGGCATCGGCCGTTTTGGTGCGATTTTTGGTTCGCTGGTCGGCGGCGCGGTGCTCAGCCTGGGGCTGGACCTGCCGCTGTTGTTCGCCCTGCTGGCGGTGCCGGCCTTTATCGCCGCGCTGGCGATCATGGGCAATGGCCGGGCACGCCGGCGGGCGATCGGCCGTACAGTGCTGGCGCAATAAATTCTTTCATTCAAGGAACTCTTCATGGCTCGTATCATCGGTGGCCTCGCTGCCTCCCACACCCCGACCATCGGCTTCGCGGTCGATCACGACAAACAGAGCGAGGCTGCCTGGGCGCCGATCTTTGAAGGTTTCGAGCCGATCAAGGTGTGGCTGGAAGAGCAGCAGCCGGACGTGCTGTTCTACATTTTCAACGATCATGTGACCTCGTTTTTCTTTGACCACTATGGCGCGTTTTCCCTGGGCGTGGATGAGCGCTACGAAGTGGCCGACGAAGGCGGCAACCCGCGTGCATTGCCCGGCATCGGCGGCCACGCGGCGCTGTCGCGGCACATTGGCGAAAGCCTGATGGCCGATGAGTTCGACATGAGCTTTTTCCGCGACAAGCCGCTGGATCACGGGTTTTTCTCGCCTATGTCGGCACTGCTGCCGTGCGAGCCGGACTGGCCGGTGCAGATCGTGCCGTTGCAGGTCGGGGTCTTGCAGTTCCCGATTCCCAGTGCGCTGCGTTGCTACAAACTGGGGCTGGCGCTGCGCCGCGCCATCGAAAGCTACCCCGAGGACTTGAAGGTGGCCATCGTCGCCACCGGCGGGGTCTCCCATCAGGTGCATGGCGAGCGCTGTGGCTTCAACAACCCGCAGTGGGACGCGCAGTTTGTCGACTTGCTGGTCAACGACCCGGTACGGCTGACCGAAATGACCCTGGCCGAATTCGCCACCCTCGGCGGGCTCGAGGGGGCGGAGGTGATCACCTGGCTGATCATGCGCGGTGCGTTGTCGGCTGTGGTGAAAAACCTGCATCAGGACTACTACCTGCCGTCCATGACCGGGATTGCCACCCTGTTGCTGGAGAACCAGGACCGCGCGGTGCCGGCCGAGGTCAATGCCCGTCATCGGGCCCATATGCAGCACCAGCTGGCGGGGATCGACAAGCTGCCAGGCACTTACCCCTTCACCCTGGCCCGCAGTGCCAAGGGTTATCGCCTGAACAAGTTTTTGCATCGCATGATCGAGCCCCAATGGCGCCAGCGCTTTCTGGCCGAGCCTGAGGCATTGTTTGCCGAGTCCGGGCTCAGTGAAGAAGAACGCGACCTGTTGCGCCGCCGGGACTGGCGAGGGTTGATCCACTACGGGGTGATTTTCTTTGTACTGGAAAAACTCGCGGCGGTATTGGGCATCCCCAACCTGCAGGTCTATGCCGCCATGCGCGGCGAAAGCCTGGAAGATTTTATCCAGACCCGCAACCAGCAAGTGCTCTATTCAGTGGCGGGCAAAGCTGCGCGCTGATCGTGTTGCCCCCTGCAAAGGGGGCGTTTAACCAAAACAAACGGAAAACAATAACAATGACTGTCACCCTCAACTCACGCAATTTCTGCGCGTTGGCGCTTGCCTGTGCGTTGCCTTTACCAGGCCAGGCGGCCGGCTTTGTCGACGATGCCAGCGTCAACCTGAACCTGCGCAACTTCTTTATCAACCGAAACTTCACCAACCCGGGTAATGCCCAGGGGCTGGCCCAGGAGTGGACGCAGAACTTTATCCTCGACGCCAGATCGGGCTTTACCCAGGGCACTGTCGGCTTCGGGGTGGATGCCCTGGGCCTGTATTCGATCAAGCTCGATGGCGGCAAGGGCAGTGGTGGTACCCAATTATTACCGGTGGGCAGTGACGGGCGCCCGGCCGATGATTTCGGGCGGTTGGGGGTGGCCGCAAAAATGAAGATCGGCAAGACCGTGCTCAAGGTCGGTGAATGGATGCCGGTGCTGCCGATCCTGCGCTCCGACGATGGCCGCTCGTTGCCGCAAACCTTTGAAGGCGCTCAGGTGACCTCGCAGGACATTGATGGCCTGACGCTGTATGGCGGCCAGTTCCGCAAAAACAGCCCGCGCAACGATTCGAGCATGGACGACATGTTTATGCAGGGCAAAGCGACGGTCATCTCCGATCGCTTCAACTTTGTCGGCGGTGAATACACCTTCAATGAAAAACGCACGATGGTCGGCTTGTGGAATGCCGAGCTCAAGGACATTTACCAGCAACAATACCTGCAAGTGACCCACAGCCAGCCGCTGGGAGACTGGACGCTGGGGGCCAATCTGGGTTACTTCCGCGGCACCGAAGACGGTAGTGCCAAAGCTGGAGACCTGGATAACCGCACGGTCTCGGCGCTGCTTTCGGCCCGCTATGGCGGCAACACGTTCTATGTGGGCCTGCAAAAGGTCAGCGGCGATGATGGCTGGATGCGGGTCAATGGCACCAGTGGCGGCACCCTGGCCAATGACACCTACAACTCCAGCTACGACAGCGCCCGGGAGAAGTCCTGGCAGGTGCGCCACGACTACAACTTTGCGGCGCTTGGCGTGCCGGGCCTGACGTTGATGAACCGCTATCTCAGCGGCAGTAACGTGCACACCGGCACTGTCACCGACGGCAAGGAATGGGGCCGGGAAACCGAGCTGGCTTACACCCTGCAGAGCGGCACGTTCAAGGACCTCAACCTGCGGCTTCGCAACTCCACGATGCGCCGCGACTACAGCACCAACGAGTTTGACGAAAACCGCCTGATCGTCAGCTATCCGCTGAATATTCTCTGAGGGCTTGATCCCGTAGCAGCTGCCGAAGGAACGAGGCTGCGTTCGATTGCGAAGCAATCGCAAAATATGAACCCGCGATTTAATTGAAAGACCGCGATTTCAGGTTTTACGACGGCTGCGCCGCCGGACGCAGCCTGCGGCAGCTGCTACGGGTTCAAGGTTCAGGGGGCTGCTCCTGGATCACCTGACGGATCACGTCCATCAACGCCTTTGCCACCGGTGAGTGCAGGCTGGCGGTGCGTGAGGTCAGGCCGATGGCGCGGGTGGTGTGGCGCAGTACCAGCGGCAGGATGCACAGTTCGCCACTGGCAATTTCGGGCTCCAGCTGGTGGGCGGACACGGCCGCCAGCATGTCCGAGCGCAGCAGCAGGCCGCGGATGATCGCCATGTCGCCGCTCTCGACCGCCGGGCGCGGCGGCGCAATGCCGAATGCAGTAAAACAGTCGTCGAGCATGTGCCGCGCCGGCGAACCGGCCCGTGGCAGCACCCATTGCGCATCAGCCAGTTCGGCCTGCACGCTGCTTTTCGAATACAGCGGATGACCGCGCCGCGCCAGTACCACCATCTCCTCGGTCAGCAAGGCTTCGCCCGACAGGTCGCTGGCGTATGCCGTCGAGCGCAAGGCGCCGAATATAAAATCCACATCCCCCGCGCGCAATTCGGTAGCCAGCAGGTCGAACGGGCTTTCGTTGGTAATCACCTGGATGCCCGGGTGTTCGGCCATCAGGCGCACGATGGCTTCGGGCAGGATGCGGGTGCGGCCCAGGGGCAGGGCACCGACCTGGACCACGCCCTGCAGCGTTCCCTGCAGGGCGCTGATATCGGTGTCGATATGGCGCAGTTCATTGAGGGCGCGGCGCACCGGGAACAGGATGTCGAGGCTGGCGCGTGTCGGCAACAGGCCCCGTGGCGTACGCTCGAACAGGGTGTGGCCGCAACCGCTTTCGAGCACCTTGAGGGTCGAACTGATGGCGGGCTGGCTCAGCCTGAGCAAGCTGGCCACGGTTTGCATATGGTGGGTTTCGCACAATTTGACGAACACTTGCAGGCGCCGGGCCTGGAACAGGTACAGCGGCTCGGTCCGGGCTTTGTCAGTACCGTTAAGCAGATGCGGGACGCTGTCCAGTTCGGCCAGCACGCGGCGGGCGCGGGGCAGCAGGCGGGTGCCGTAATCGGTCAGGCGCATGCCGTTGGCGTGGCGCTCAAACAACAGCACGCCGAGGCGAGCCTCCAGTTCGGAAATCGAGCGGGTCACTACCGACTGCGCCCGAAACAGGGCTTCAGAGGCTTTGGACACACTGCCGTAGTCGGCCACCCGAACAAAGGCGCGCACGTGCATCAGGCTGGGAAGCTCATTCGATTGCATGGCAGCAGGCTCGACCGTTGGGCATTGCGGTCGGACTATGCCAGCGCCAGAGTCGGCCTGGCAATAAATAAAACGCATACCCGCAGCAGGCTTACGCATTACTCCGGTGCGGGGCGCGGGTGCGATCCTTTGGCCAACTGTTGAAGGAGCCCGCACATGAATGCATCACCCAAAACCGCACTGGTCGTCAGTGCCCATTCGGCCGATTTTGTCTGGCGTGCCGGCGGTGCCATCGCCCTGCATGCGCAACAGGGCTACGCGGTACATATCGTCTGCCTGTCATTCGGCGAACGCGGCGAATCCGCCAAGCTGTGGCGCAAGGGCGAGATGAGCGAACAGCGGGTCAAGCAGGCGCGGCGCGAGGAAGCGCAGCAGGCGGCGGATATCCTGGGGGCCAGTGTCGAGTTCTTCGATATCGGCGACTACCCGATGCGCGCCGACAAGGACACGCTGTTTCGCCTGGCGGATGTGTTTCGCCGCGTACAGCCGGAGTTTGTACTCAGCCATTCGCTCAAGGACCCGTACAACTACGATCACCCGCTGGCCATGAACCTGACCCAGGAGGCGCGCATCATCGCCCAGGCCGAAGGTTACCGGCCGGGCGAGAAGATTGTCGGCGCGCCGCCGGTGTACAGCTTCGAGCCCCATCAGCCGGAGCAGTGTGAATGGCGGCCGGATGTGCTGCTGGACATCACCGAAGTGTGGGACAAAAAGTACGCGGCCATTCAATGCATGGCCGGCCAGGAACATCTGTGGGAGTACTACACCCGTGTCGCTTTGCAGCGCGGCGTGCAGGCCAAGCGCAACGTGGGCATCGCCTCGGGTCGCACTATCGAATATGCCGAGGGTTACCAGAGCATTTTCCCCCGTGTGACGGAGAATCTGGCATGAGCGCGCTAATCGGTAAAACCGGCCTGGTGGTACGCAGCATTCCCCGGGCCGACGCGGCGCTGGTCAATGAACTGGGCCGCTACGGGGTGGCCACGATCCACGAAGCCCAGGGCCGTAAGGGCCTGCTGGCACCCCGTATTACGCCGATCCAGCGCGGTACGGTGATCAGCGGCACGGCAGTGACAGTGCTGGTAGCGCCGGGGGATAACTGGATGTTCCATGTTGCCGTGGAGCAGTGCCAACCCGGGGACATTCTGGTGGTGGCGCCGACTTCGCCTTGCACCGACGGTTATTTTGGCGACTTGCTGGCCACCTCGCTCAAGGCCCGTGGTGTACGCGCACTGGTTATCGATGCGGGGGTGCGTGACACCCATACTTTGCGCGGCATGGGCTTCCCGGTGTGGTCACGGGCCATCAGCGCCCAGGGCACGATCAAGGAAACATTGGGCTCGGTGAACCTGCCGATCATCTGCGCCGGTCAGCTGGTCAACCCCGGTGATGTGGTGGTAGCCGACGACGACGGGGTAGTGATTGTGCGCCGCATCGAGGTGGCGAAGGTGGTCGAGGCCAGCCGTGAACGGGCTGATCTGGAGGACCACAAGGCGTTGCGCCTGGCCAAGGGCGAGCTGGGGCTGGATATCTACAACATGCGCGGGCGGCTGGCCGAGAAAGGTTTGCGTTATGTCGACAGCATCGAAGAGCTTGAGGGCTGAGCATGACCCAGACCCGTATTCCTTGCCTGTTGATGCGCGGCGGCACGTCAAAGGGCGGGTACTTTCTGGCCCGCGACTTGCCCGCAGAGCCGCTGCTGCGTGATCGCGTGCTGCTGGCGGTGATGGGCTCGCCGGACAGCCGTCAGATTGACGGCATCGGTGGTGCCGACTCGCTGACCAGTAAAGTAGCGATCATCCAGCCGTCTGCCCGCGCGGACGCCGATGTGGACTACCTGTTTGCGCAAGTGCTGGTGGACGAGCCGCGGGTCGATTACGGCCAGAACTGCGGCAATATCCTCGCCGGGGTCGGGCCGTTCGCCATTGAACGGGGGCTGGTGCCGGTGGCGGGGGATGTGACCCCGGTGCGGATTTTTATGCAGAACACCGGGCAGGTCGCGATCGCTCATGTGCCGACACCTGCCGGCCATGTGCGCTACAGCGGTGAAGCGCGAATTGATGGCGTGCCGGGCTTGGCTGCGCCCCTGATCGTTGAGTTCGAGGACATCGCCGGAGCCAGTTGCGGCGCACTGTTGCCGACCGGTAACGCTGTGGATGTGCTGGACGCAATTGAAGTGACCTGCATCGACAATGGCATGCCGGTTGTGCTGCTGCGGGCCCGGGACCTGGGTTGCAGTGGCTATGAAAGCCCGGCGCAGCTGGAGGCGGACAGTGCGCTCAAGGCACGGCTGGAGTCGATCCGTTTGCAGGCCGGGCTGCGCATGAATCTGGGCGACGTACGCCAGCGCAATGTACCGAAGATGTGCCTGGTAGCCCCGGCGCAGGCGGGCGGGGCGTTGTGTACCCGTACGTTTATTCCGCATCGTTGCCATACCAGTATTGGCGTGTTCGGGGCGGTCAGTGTGGCTGCCGCGTGTTTGATCGAGGGGAGTGTGGCGGCAGGGCTGGCCCGGGTTGGCATGGGGGATGTGCAGCAACTTTCGGTAGAACACCCCACAGGAGAGTTCACGGTGGAGCTGCGCTTGCACCACGGCCAGTTGGCAGGGTGCGGGCTGATGCGCACGGCGCGGTTGTTGTTTGACGGGGTGGTGTATGTGCCGGCGGCGGTCTGGGCAGGCTAAGAGACCTGGTCATGTGGGGGCTGGCTTGCCTGCGATGCAGGCGCTGCGGTCAATCAGGCAGTGCACATTAATTAATAGCATCGCGAGCAAGCCTGTTCCCACAGGACGAATGCGCGCTGGCGTGGTCTATGCTCTTGTTCCCACCGGTTTACCGGTGTTCGCACAAACAGGAGGTTGATCATGAGCAAGAAGATTTTGGTGGTGCTGACCAGCGTCGAGAAATACCCCGATCTGGATCGCCCCACCGGGCTATGGCTGGGCGAAGCCGTGCATTTTGTACACAAGGTGCAGGCGGCAGGTTTCAAGGTCGACTATGTCAGCCCCCAGGGTGGCTACACGCCGATCGACCCCCACAGCCTGGCCGCCGACATGGCGTCGCCGATTGACTGGCAGTGGTATCACGACAAGGCCTTCATGAACCGGCTGGGTGCGACGCTCAAGCCCGACCAGGTCAACCCCGATGACTACATCGCCATTTATTACGCGGGCGGCCACGGGGTGATCTGGGATTTCCCGGACAACACCCAGTTGCAGGCCCTGAGCCGGCGTATTTATGAACAGGGCGGGGTGGTGTCATCGGTGTGTCATGGCGCAGTGGGGTTGCTCAATATCAAACTGAGCGATGGCGAACTGCTGATCAAGGGCAAGAAAGTCACCGGCTTCTCCAATGAAGAGGAAGAACTGGCCGGCCTGACCAAGCATGTGCCGTATTTGACCGAAACCGAGCTGGTCAAGCGCGGTGCGATCTATCAAAAGGCCGATGCACCCTGGGCACCCTTTGCCATTGCCGACGGGCGCCTGATTACCGGGCAAAACCCGGCATCCGGTGGCCCGGTGGCGGAGCTGGTGTTGAAGGCTATCGGGTAAATTCAGTTAATCCCCTCGATGCTGGCCACCCCGGCCAGCATCGGTTCTGCTCTAGCCGTCGCCATCGCAACATTAAACTTTTGAATCCCAAGGATATTCTGTAGCCTTGTCGCGCTTCAGTGCTTGTCCGTGCCTGATACATACATTCTCCCAGCGGGGCTTGACGGCCCGGAGCTGGTGGTACACTCGACTTTCGCGCAACAGCGCTTGCAGGTCTTGCGAACATGACGCAAATTTCTGAACGACTTCTGGTTCAAGCCCACCTTGATGCCAAGCAGCCCAAGCCGTTGACTGAGGCTCAAGCCCTCAGCCTGCGGGCGCAGATCGCCGCCGAGCTCAAAGCCCGCGACGCAGTGCTGGTGGCGCACTTTTATTGTGATCCGGTGATTCAGGCCCTGGCCGAAGAAACCGGCGGCTGTGTGTCCGATTCCCTGGAGATGGCCCGCTTTGGTGCGGCCCACCCGGCCAAGACCATCCTGGTGGCCGGTGTGCGCTTTATGGGCGAAACCGCAAAAATCCTCACCCCGGAAAAACGCGTGCTGATGCCGACGCTGGAGGCCACCTGTTCCCTTGATCTGGGGTGCCCGGTGGAGGAGTTCTCGGCGTTTTGCGACAAGCATCCCGAGCGCACGGTGGTGGTGTATGCCAACACCTCGGCGGCGGTCAAGGCCCGGGCAGACTGGGTGGTGACGTCAAGCTGCGCACTGGAGATCGTCGAAAGCCTGATGGATAACGGCGAAACCATTATCTGGGGGCCAGACAAGCATCTGGGTCGTTATATCCAGCGCCAGACCGGTGCCGACATGCTGCTGTGGGACGGTGCCTGCATCGTTCACGAAGAGTTCAAGTCCAAGCAGCTGGAAGACATGAAGGCGCTGTATCCGGAGGCTGCGATCCTGGTGCACCCGGAGTCGCCGGAGTCGGTGATTGATCTGGCCGATGCAGTGGGCTCTACCAGCCAGTTGATTGCTGCGGCGCAGAACCTGCCTAACAAGACCTTTATTGTGGCGACCGATCGCGGCATTTTCTACAAGATGCAGCAGCTGTGCCCGGACAAGGTATTTATCGAGGCCCCGACTGCGGGTAACGGTGCGGCGTGCCGCAGTTGCGCGCACTGCCCGTGGATGGCGATGAATACCCTGGAGCGCACGCTGGAATGCTTGCAGCAGGGTACGAACGAGATTTTCGTTGACCCGGCGCTGGTGCCCCATGCCATTCGCCCGCTCAAGCGCATGCTCGATTTTACCCAGGCGGCGCGGTTGAAACTGGCGGGCAATGCCTGATTAACCCGCACTGTTCTCTGTGGGAGCGGGCTTGCTCGCGATGGGGTCAACCAGGTCAAACTGACATACCGAGTTGCCTGAATCGCGAGCAAGCCCGCTCCCACAGGAACTGAGTCAGTCAGGCTCAGTTCATCATTTCCTTGAGCGCCCGCTCCTGATCCATCAGCTCCCGCTTGCGCGCATCCAGGCGTGCCGACAGCTGGAAGTTGTTGGTCAGCTTCTGGGCAAAGTCCAGTTGCTGGATGGCCTGGCGATAATCCCCCACCAACGCGAAGTATTCCGCACGGGCCTGGTGCAGGCCGATGATATTGCCTGACAAACCGCGGGTCTCGGCCACCGAGTACCAGACATCCGGGTCGTCCGGGCGGCTCTTGAGCAGCGCTTCAAGGGCCTGGTCGGCTTCCTTGGGTTTGTTCTGCTTGAGCAGCAAGTCCACCCGGGCCTGGTTGAGCGGGTAGTTGCCCGGGTACAAGGTACGCATCCGGTCGATGCGCTGCTGGGCTTCGGCCAGGCGGTTGCTGTCCATGTCCAACTCGATTTGCGCCAGGTTGTAGGTGATGTCGTTGGGCGATTTTTCCAGCAGCGGCTTGAGGGTCTCGCGGGCTTCGTTGAACTGGCTGCCTTTGATGTAGGCAATCGCCAGGCCATAACGGGCGACGTCGTTCTTCGGGTTTTCATCCAGTTGCTGGCGAAAACGCTTGGCGGCCAGCCCGGGGGTTTCTTCATAGTTGAGCTGCACCCGGGCGCGGATCAACTGATAGCGCAGGCTGTCTTCGGTGCCGCCTGGCCGGGCCTGCTCGGCGCGGTTGCGGGTGTCGGCGATACGGGATTCGGTGACCGGGTGAGTCAGCAGGAATTCCGGCGGCCGGCCATCAAAGCGGTATTGGCGCATCAGACGCTCAAACATGGTGGGCATGGAGCGTGGGTCGTAGCCGGCCTTTTCCAGATTGAGAATGCCGATGCGGTCAGCTTCCTGCTCGTTCTGGCGCGAGAAGCGCCGTTGTTCCTGTAGCGCCGCAGCCTGGGTGCCGGCGATGGCGGCAATGCCGGCGTCGCCTGCGCCAGAGGCCGCCACGATGATCCCGGCGAGCAGCGCAGCCATCATTGGCAACTGCATGCGCTGCTGGGCCTCCACGCCGCGGGCAAAGTGGCGCTGGGACAAGTGGGCCAGTTCGTGGGCCATGACCGAGGCATATTCGCCTTCGGTCTGGGCGTTGAGGAACAGGCCACCGTTAACCCCGATGATCCCGCCGGGGGCGGCGAAGGCGTTGAGCTGCGGGCTGTTGATCAGGATGAATTCGAGGCGCCGGTCCTGCACCTGGCTGGTTTCGACCAGTTTGTAGACGCTGGTCTCGACATAGTCCTTGAGCTGCGGATCGTTGAGCTGTGACACCTGGCTACGCAACATGGCCAGCCAGGCGCGGCCCAGTTGGTACTCTTGTTGCGGCGAGACAATGGACGAACTGGCGTCACCCAGAGACGGTAAATCGTCGGCGAAACTCGGTGATGCGAGCAGGCAAGCGAGCGTCAACAGGGTAGGGCGCAGAAAAGTCATGCACAAAGCTCTGGTCGGTAAAGCGCTTACTGTAGCTGGACACTCGGCTGGCGACCAGTGGCGGGGTTGCTTGGGGTATTCTAACCGGCATAAAAAATGCCCTCTGTGGAGACGTACGCAATGACTGATGTGTTGGCCCATGATGCCGAACTGGATGCTGCGGGTCTGAATTGCCCGTTGCCACTGCTCAAGGCCAAGATGGCGCTGAACAAGATGGGCAGTGGCCAGACCCTCAAGGTGATCGCCACGGACGCGGGCTCACAACGTGATTTTCGTACCTTCGCCCGCCTGGCAGGCCATGAGCTGCTGCGTGAAGAAGAAGACGCTGGCACCTATCGCTACTGGTTACGCAAGGCCTGAGCCCAGGCCTTTCTTCTAAGGAATATCGATGTTCAAGGTTTTACGAGGTTGGGTGCAGCGCTATTTCTCTGATGAAGAAGCGGTGGTGCTCGCGGTATTGCTGGTGCTGGCGTTTACTGCCGTTCTGACATTGGGTGGCATGCTCGCACCCGTGCTCGCGGGCATGGTGCTGGCGTATCTGATGCAAGGCCTGGTGGTTGCGCTGGAGCGCATGCGGGTGCCCGGCGCAGCGGCGGTCGGGCTGGTATTTGCGCTGTTTATGGGCTTGTTGCTGGTGTTCCTGGTGGTGGTGGTGCCTTTGCTCTGGCATCAGCTGATCACGCTGTTCAACGAGTTGCCGGGCATGCTGGCCAAGTGGCAATCGTTATTGCTGTTGTTGCCTGAGCGCTACCCGCATCTGGTGTCGGATGAGCAGGTACTGCAGGCCATTGAAGTTGCACGGGGTGAAATCGGCAAGTTCGGGCAACTGGCCCTGACCTTTTCGCTGTCCAGTTTGCCGCTGCTGGTCAACATCATGATTTATCTGGTGCTGGTACCGATCCTGGTGTTTTTCTTTCTCAAGGACCGCGCACTGATCGGCCGTTGGGTGCGCGGTTATCTGCCACGCGAACGGGCTTTGATTACCCGCGTGGCCGAAGAAATGAACCGCCAGATTGCCAATTATATTCGCGGCAAGGTCATCGAGATCATCATTTGCGGCGGCGTGACCTATATCGCCTTTGTCACGATGGGCCTCAATTACGCGGCTTTGCTGGCACTGTTGGTGGGGGTTTCGGTGGTGGTGCCCTATGTCGGGGCCGTGGTGGTGACCGTGCCGGTGCTGCTGATTGCGCTGTTCCAGTGGGGCTGGAGTGATCAGTTTATCTACCTGATGGCGGTCTACGGGATCATCCAGACCCTGGATGGCAATGTGCTGGTGCCGTTGCTGTTCTCCGAGGCGGTGAGCCTGCACCCGGTGGCCATTATTTGCGCGGTACTGTTGTTCGGCGGGTTGTGGGGTTTCTGGGGGGTGTTTTTTGCGATCCCGCTGGCGACCTTGTTCAAAGCCGTGCTCGATGCCTGGCCGCGAGAGCAGCAAGTCGTGTCACCGCTGCTGTAGATCACCAAGCGCCAGACATGAAAAAGCCCCGGCTCATGACGAGCCGGGGCTTTTTCGTTACTGCATCAACTTACGCTTGAATAACCGGGATATTGGCATTTGCAGCCGCTTCACGGAATTCGGCGATCTGATCAAAGCTCAGGTAGCGGTACACGTCCGCAGCCATAGTGTTGATCTCTGCCGCGTAGGCCATGTATTCCTCAACGGAAGGCAGGCGACCCAGGATCGAGGCAACCGACGCCAACTCGGCCGAAGCCAGGTAAACGTTCGCGCCGTCACCCAGACGGTTCGGGAAGTTACGGGTCGAAGTCGACACAACAGTCGAGTTCGGCTCTACCCGTGCCTGGTTACCCATGCACAGCGAGCAGCCCGGCATTTCCATGCGCGCGCCAGCCTTGCCGTAGATGCCGTAGTAGCCTTCTTCGGTCAGTTGGTGAGCGTCCATCTTGGTCGGCGGCGACAGCCACAGACGGGTTGGCAGCTGGCCTTTGACCTTGTCCAGCAACTTGCCCGCAGCGCGGAAGTGGCCGATGTTGGTCATGCACGAACCGATAAACACTTCGTCGATTTTCTCGCCAGCAACGCTGGACAGCAGACGGGCGTCATCCGGGTCGTTTGGCGCGCAGAGCACAGGCTCCTTGATGTCAGCCAGATCGATTTCGATGATGTGCGCGTATTCGGCGTCAGCATCGGCTTCCATCAGCTCAGGGTTGGCTACCCAGGCTTCCATCGCTTGAGCGCGACGCTCAAGGGTACGTGCGTCGCCGTAACCTTCACCGATCATCCAGCGCAGCAGGGTGATGTTGGAGTTCAGGTATTCGGTGATCGATTCTTTGGACAGCTTGATGGTGCAACCGGCTGCCGAACGTTCTGCCGAAGCGTCGGACAGTTCGAAGGCTTGCTCGATGCTCAGGTTGTCCAGACCTTCGATTTCCAGGATGCGACCCGAGAATTCGTTGATCTTGCCTTTTTTCTCTACCGTCAGCAGACCCTGCTGGATTGCGACGTAAGGAATGGCGTGAACCAGGTCACGCAGGGTGATGCCCGGTTGCATTTCGCCCTTGAAGCGAACCAGAACCGATTCCGGCATGTCCAGTGGCATTACGCCGGTGGCTGCGGCGAACGCCACCAGGCCCGAACCGGCCGGGAACGAAATGCCCATCGGGAAACGGGTGTGGGAGTCACCACCGGTACCAACGGTGTCCGGCAGCAGCATGCGGTTCAGCCAGCTGTGGATGATGCCGTCGCCCGGACGCAGGGAAACACCGCCACGGGTCATGATGAAGTCAGGCAGGGTGTGGTGGGTGGTCACGTCGATCGGCTTTGGATAGGCCGCGGTGTGGCAGAACGACTGCATTACCAGATCAGCGGAGAAGCCCAGGCACGCCAGGTCTTTCAGTTCGTCACGGGTCATTGGACCGGTGGTGTCCTGGGAACCTACGGTGGTCATCTTCGGTTCGCAGTAAGTGCCCGGGCGAACGCCGGTCACGCCGCACGCCTTGCCGACCATTTTCTGCGCCAGGGTGAAACCCTTGGTGCTTTCAACCGGTGCTTCAGGCTTCTTGAACAGATCGGTAGGGCCCAGGCCCAGCTCAGCGCGAGCCTTCTCGGTCAGGCCACGGCCGATGATCAGCGGGATACGGCCGCCAGCGCGAACTTCGTCCAACAGAACTGGAGTTTTCAGTTCGAAGGTGGTGATGACTTCGTCGGTACCGTGCTTGCAGACTTTGCCGGCGTGCGGGTACAGGTCGATCACGTCGCCCATGTTGATGTTGGAAACATCAAATTCGATTGGCAGTGCGCCAGCATCTTCCATCGTGTTGTAGAAGATCGGAGCGATCTTGCTGCCGAAGCAGAAGCCGCCAGCACGCTTGTTCGGTACATAAGGCACGTCGTCGCCGAAGAACCACAGTACGGAGTTGGTAGCCGATTTACGCGACGAACCGGTACCGACAACGTCACCGACGTAGGCGATAGGGAAGCCCTGGCCGCGCATTTCTTCGATTTGCTTCATCGGGCCGATGGAGCCTTGAACGTCCGGCACGATACCGTCACGAGCCATTTTCAGCATGGCCAGGGCGTGCAGCGGGATGTCAGGGCGCGACCAGGCGTCCGGTGCCGGCGACAGGTCGTCGGTGTTGGTTTCGCCGGTTACCTTGAACACGCGCAGGCTGATTTTGTCAGCCAGGGTAGGGCGGTTCTTGAACCACTCGCCGTCAGCCCAGGACTGCACCACGGCTTTGGCGTGGGCATTGCCGTTTTTGGCTTTTTCAGCGACGTCGTGGAAGGCGTCAAACATCAGCAGGGTGTGCTTGAGTTGCTCGGCGGCAACCGGTGCCAGCTCTGCGTCGTCCAGCAGGTCAACCAGGGTTACGATGTTGTAGCCGCCCTGCATGGTGCCAAGCAGTTCAACAGCGCGTTTTTTGCTGATCAGCGGGGAGGAGGCTTCGCCTTTGGCGATCGCGGCCAGGAAGCCAGCTTTCACGTAGGCAGCTTCGTCAACACCCGGCGGAATGCGGTTGGTGATCAGGTCAACGAGGAATTCTTCTTCGCCGGCAGGCGGGTTTTTCAGCAGCTCAACCAGGCCTGCAGTTTGTTCGGCGTTAAGCGGCTGGGGAACGATACCCAGTGCTGCGCGCTCTTCGATATGTTTGCGGTAGGCTTCAAGCACAGTTATTACCCTCATCATTGGTCCCAAATGGGTGTCCGGGACGCTCATCCAGGAATGCCGAGCACTCATGCGCTGCGGGGCTTTTTGAGCCGCTTAGCCAGAATTGCAAGGATTCCCAACAGAAGCTGTTTTCAAAGTTTTACGCCTTCCGAACGGGGGAGATGATGAATGCTGGTGCGGGTATCTGCAGTGCAAACACCCCTCACCAACACCGTTCTTCGGGATCAACTGTGCTCGTGACGCTTTGAAAACAGCTTCTAACGGACATTGGCGCCTTAAAAGGCAGGCCGATTCTACGGTAAAAACTTGTTAAAGGTAAGTTAGGCCCTGAAGGTTGAGGGGTGATCTGCGTTAGACAAAGGGCTAACATGGCCACCTGTTTCGTTCTGCAGTGCTCTATTTCGCCATGTCCAATCAAACCATCAAGACCCCCTGCATAGGCCTTTGTTCAACGGTGTACGGTGACCTTGTGTGCCGTGGTTGCAAGCGTTTCCATCATGAAGTGATCAACTGGAACGGTTACAACGAGGAAGAAAAGCGAGCCGTGTGGCGCAGGCTTGAGCAGCTGTTGGTGCAGGTGATGGCCGGCAAGGTCGAGGTGTTCGACCGGGCCACGCTGCGTGACCAGCTGGTGGCGCGCAAGATCCGCTTTGTGCCTGCCCAGTCCGAGTATTGCTGGGCCTACCAGCTGATTGCCCGCGGGGCGCGGGTGATCAATCAGCTGGAGCTGTACGGCATGGTGCTGTTGCCGGAGTTTCGCGGCTGGCCGTTGACCGATTTGCGCGATGCCATTGATCGGGAATTTTTCCTCCTGTCCGAAGCGCATTATCAGCGCTATATCGCCCCGGGCTTTCTGAAGGACGCGTTTGGCGAGTAAGCGCTCAGAGCTTGCTTGCCAGTTGCTCCAGGTGCTCGACGATTTCATCGGGCTTGAGCACCAGAATGTCGCTTTCCAGCTTGTCGATCACCACTTCAGCGGTATTGCCGATCAACGCCCCGGAAAAACCGGTGCGGGCGACGGTGCCCATCACGGTGACCACGGCGTCCAGGCTTTTGGCCACCCGCGGGATGATCACGTCGGCCGGGCCTTCTTCGATATGCAGGCGATCGTCGTCTATTTCGCATTGTTGCTGGAAGACTTTGCATTCAGCGCGGTAGATCTGCTCCAGCTCGGTATCCAGCGGGTAGACCGCATCAACCGTCGCCAGCATCGGTGCCGGGTGGGCGCTGACCACATGCAGCTGGGCGTGCGCCAGGCTGGCGACGCGAAAACCGTGGTCGACAATGCTTGAATGCAGGGCCATATGCTCGGGGTCGTTATTGCCCACGTCGACGGCTGCCAGCACTACACCGTGCTCCCATGAGCGGCTGGTCTTGGCCAGCAACACCGGGCTTGGGCAGTAGCGCAGCAGCTTCCAGTCTTCAGGGGTCAGCAGGACCTTTTTCAGCGGGTTGTCGGGCACATGCTGCTTGATCACCAGGCCGCAATTATGGGCTTGTTGCACCTTGATAATGGTGGCGTGCTGGCTTTCATGCCAGGCCTGCTCGCTGGTCACGTTGTAGGCTTCACTTTTGAGGCTGCTTTCAAGCACGCTCAGCAGGGCTGAGTGGTCATTTTTTTTATCGCAGATCAAAAGGTGCAGGTGCGCCTTGGTGTGGCTGGCAATGTGCTTGGCCCGCTTGAGTGCGAGGCTTTCCATCAGATGAGGCTCGATGACGACCAACAGGCTGTTAATGCTGTGCATGACCGGTGACTCCACAAGAAATAGAAGCGGCGTGCACTCACTATAGTTGCTCGGCAGTTGAGCCTGCGTTGATGCATATCAAGTTGTGCCGTTGGTGCTGCGCGCCGGGGCCCGTATAATCCCCGGCTCGCCTCAATTCAGTCTTTGTGAGCCTCATGTCAGCAATCGTTCAAAACTCTTCCGGTCTGCCGGGCAACTCCCCTATGTCGGGAGTGTGCGTGTGATTCTTCCTGAAATTCATGAGTTCCTGGGCTGTCGCACGCCTGACGGCTGGATCGCGGCAGCGCTGGCCGATCAGGAAACCTTGCTGATCGATCACAAAAACTGTGAGTTCAAGGCTGCCAGCACGGCGCTGAGCCTGATCGCCAAGTACCATTCCCATGTTGACCTGATCAATATGATGTCGCGCCTGGCCCGTGAAGAACTGGTGCACCACGAGCAAGTCATGCGCCTGATGAAAAAGCGCAAGATCGAACTGCGCCAGCTGTCAGCCGGGCGCTATGCCTCGGCGCTGCGCAAGGTGGTGCGTAACCATGAGCCGGTCAAGCTGGTGGACACGCTGGTGGTAGGGGCGTTTATCGAAGCCCGCAGTTGCGAGCGTTTCGAAGCGCTGGTGCCCCATCTGGACGAAGAACTCGGCAAGTTCTACTTCGGCTTGCTCAAGAGCGAGGCGCGGCATTTCCAGGGTTATCTGAAACTGGCCTATCAATATGGCGATGCCAAGGATATTGCCCAGGTGATCGAGCGGGTGAGGGCGGCGGAGCAGGAGTTGATTGAGTCGCCGGATGTCGAGTTCCGCTTTCATAGTGGTGTGCCAGCCGTTTCTTGAGTCTTCTATAGATCTACTGTGGGAGCGGGCTTGCTCGCGATGCAGGCGCTGCGGTCTGTCAGGCAAGCCGGGGCGATGCCATCGCGAGCAAGCCCGCTCCCACAACAATCCCGCCATCATCAAGATAGTTGCTCTCGTGGGCGCCGGTTTGAGTGCCCGTTTAACAACCAGATAGATAGCCACCTAATAATCGGCTTGACATTAGCTGCCTAGACAGTAATATTTCGTAACATTACTGCCTAGGCAGCTTCCTGGTGCCCTGATGAAACACTTTCACCCCGATAACTTTCAAAATTGCACCCTGGGTTTGCTCCTTGGGCGCACGGCCATGCTCAAGGACAAGATCATCGACCGCCATATGGAGCCATACGGCATCACGGCGGCGCAGTTCAAGGTGCTGATCATCATGGCCCAGTTCGACGTCGACACCCCGGCCGAGCTGTGCCGCCACCTGTGCCTGGACAGCGGCTCGATGACCCGCATGCTCGATCGTCTTGAGCAGAAAAACCTGTTGATGCGCCAGCGCTCCGAAGCCGATCGGCGTCAGGTGCGGTTGGTGCTCACCGACGACGGCCAGGCGCTGGCCGATTTGTTGCCCAAGGTGGGTGCCGACGCCATGAACCAGCTGGCAGGTGCCATCAGCCCGCAAGAACTGCAAAGCCTGGAACAGATCCTCAAGAAAATACTGCTGGCCGCCGGTGATCCAATCACGGTCATGCGCTTAGGTGAAAAATGAGCAACAAAACGCTGCGTACAGGCTTGAGCCTGGTATTTACGTCGATGGTGCTGGCCGGTTGTGCAAACTACAGCGGGTTGTCTACCGTGGGCGTGAGCCAGGACGCGAAGAACCTCAAGGCTGCCAGGACCCTGGAGGGCGTTACGATCAGCCCTGCGGCCTGGCCGCAAAAAAACTGGTGGAAACGCCTGGGCGACGGGCAACTGGATGGCCTGATCGAAGAAGCGCTGCGTGACAGCCCGGACATGCAAATTGCCAGTGCTCGTGCTCATCAGGCCACTGCCGCCGCGGGTGCGGCCGATGCCGCACGCATGCCGACCCTCAATGCTGAAGCCGATGTCACGCGTTCGCGCCTGTCGCGCTCCCAGGATCCGACGGGGCAGGGTGGTCGCTATGACACGTTGCGCAATGCCAGCCTGACCTTTAATTACACCTTCGACCTGTGGGGCGGCCAGCGTGCGGCCTGGGAAGCAGCATTGGGCCAGGCCCGTGCGGCCGAAGTCGACAGCCAGGCTGCGAGCCTGACCCTGGCCGCCGATGTGGCCCGCGGCTACAGCAGCCTGGGGCATGCCTTTATTGTGCTCGACCTGGCCAAGGACGACCTTGAACGCACCGGCAAAATGCTGGACTTGAGCAAGCGTCGCCTGCAAGCCGGTATCGACAGCCACTATCAGTACCAGCAGACCGAAAGCCTTGAGGCCAGCTCCCGCGAGCAGTTGATCAATGCGCAAAAGCAACTCAACAGCGCGCGCATCGCGTTGGCGGTGTTGCTGGGCAAGGGGCCGGATCGCGGGGTTGATATCGCGCGTCCGAAAATTCTCGCCCCAGGCGCCGTGGCATTGCCGAGCACCTTGCCAGCCGAACTGCTGGGCCGGCGTCCCGATCTGGTGGCCGCGCGCTGGCGGGTGGAGGCGGCGAGCAAGAACATTGCCGCTGCCAAGACCCGCTTCTACCCCAACCTCAATCTGAGCGCGGCGGCGGGTACCCAGTCGCTGCTGGGGGATGCGCTATTCGGCTCCGCCAGCCGTTTCCTCAATATTGCCCCGGCGGTGTCGTTGCCGATTTTCGATGGCGGACGCCTGCGTGCAGGGCTGGATGCCGAAGACGCCAATTACGACCTGGCGGTGGCGCAGTACAACAAGACGCTGGTGGGCGCCCTGGGCGACGTCAGCGACACCCTCGCGCAATTAGGCGCTGTAGGGCAGCAGATCAGCGCTCAGCAGCAGGCCACCCGTATCGCCCAGGATTCGTTCGATACCGTGTTGCAACGCTACGGCTCGGGCGTGGGCAACTATCTGGACGTGCTCAGCATTGAGCAACAACTGCTTCAGGCCCAGCGCCAGCTGGCCGACCTGAATGCCGAGCAGATCGACCTTTCGATTCAACTGATGCAAGCCCTGGGTGGTGGATTTGAGCCCGGCACTACAGCCGAGACCGCTCCCACTGAAGTCCTCGCTGGCAGAATAATTTAGGTATCCGTCATGGCCACTGTGCAAACACCGAATGAAACGCAACAACCCCAGGACGCTGCCAACCAGCGCAAACGCAAACTCTGGCTCAGCGGGCTGGCGATTCTGGTCATCCTGCTGGGGCTGGCCGTGTGGGCCTGGCATGAGCTGTATGGTCGCTGGAGCGAAAGCACCGACGATGCCTATGTAAATGGCAACGTGGTTGAAATCACGCCGCTGGTCACCGGTACGGTAGTCAGCATCGGGGCCGATGATGGCGATCTGGTGCATGAAGGCCAGGTGCTGATCAATTTCGACCCGAGCGATGCGCAGGTCGGCCTGCAAAGTGCCGAGGCCAATTTGGCCCGTACTGTACGCCAGGTGCGCGGCCTATTCAGTGATGTGAAGGGCATGAAGGCCCAGGTGGCTGCGCAGAAGGTCGAAGTGCAGAAAAACCAGGACAACTACAACCGTCGTAAAAGCCTGGCGGCTGGTGGGGCCATTTCCCAGGAAGAGCTGTCCCACGCCCGCGATGATTTGTCTTCGGCGCAAAGTGCCCTGCGCAATGCCGAGCAAAAGCTCGACACGACCAGCGCGCTGGTCGACAACACGGCGGTGGCCGATCACCCGGACGTGAAGGCTGCCGCGGCGCAGTTGCGTCAGGCGTACCTGGCCAATGCCCGTTCCACCCTGATCGCTCCAGTCACCGGTTATGTGGCCAAGCGTACCGTGCAACTGGGCCAGCGGGTTCAGCCGGGCACGGCGTTGATGGCGGTGATCCCTCTCAACCAGCTGTGGATCGATGCCAACTTCAAGGAAACCCAGTTGCACAAGATGCGCATTGGCCAGCCGGTGGACATCGAGTCGGATATCTACGGCAGTAATGTGAAGTACAGCGGCACCATCGACAGCATCGGTGCCGGCACCGGCAGCGCATTTGCCTTGCTGCCTGCGCAAAACGCCACAGGTAACTGGATCAAGATTGTCCAGCGTGTGCCGGTGCGTATCCATATCAATGCCGATGAGCTGGCCGAGCATCCACTGCGTGTGGGCTTGTCGACCACAGTTGACGTGAACCTGCGCGACCAGACCGGCCCGGTACTGGCCCAGCAACCGCCGCAAAAAGCCTCGTTCTCCACCAACGTGTATGCGCAACAATTGGCCGATGCCGAAGCCCTGATCACGCGCTTGATTGACAGCAACAGCGCCGGGGCAGGCGACATGGCTGCCCAGCGCTGATTCGCCAATCCATAAGCCTCGCCGCACAGGCGGGGCTGCGTCCCCGGTTTTAAAGGATTTGCGATGAGTACAAACGCGTCTTTTTCCCCTCCCAGCCTGGTAATGGCCACGATCGGCCTGTCGCTGGCGACCTTTATGCAGGTGCTCGACACCACCATCGCCAACGTTGCCTTGCCGACCATCTCCGGCAATCTGGGGGTGAGTTCGGAGCAGGGAACGTGGGTAATTACCTCCTTTGCCGTCAGTAACGCCATTGCCTTGCCCCTGACCGGCTGGCTAAGCCGGCGTTTTGGCGAGGTGAAGTTGTTTCTGTGGGCCACCATGCTGTTCGTGCTGGCGTCGTTCCTGTGCGGTATTTCGACGTCGATGCCCGAGCTGGTCGGATTTCGGGTATTGCAGGGGTTAGTGGCCGGGCCGCTGTACCCCATGACCCAGACCCTGCTGATTGCGGTCTACCCCCCGGCAAAAAGGGGGATGGCATTGGCATTGCTGGCGATGGTCACGGTGGTTGCACCGATTGCCGGGCCCATTCTGGGCGGCTGGATCACCGACAGTTACAGCTGGCCGTGGATCTTCTTTATCAATATACCGATCGGCATCTTTGCCGTGATGGTGGTTCGCCAGCAATTGAAGGCGCGGCCGGTGGTGATTACCCGGCAACCGATGGATTATGTGGGGCTTATCACCCTGATCATTGGTGTGGGTGCGCTGCAGATCGTGCTCGACAAAGGCAATGACCTGGACTGGTTCGAGTCCAGTTTCATCCTGTTGGGTACTGCATTGTCCGTGGTGGCGCTGGCGGCCTTTGTTATTTGGGAAATGACCGACAAGCATCCGATCGTCAATCTGCGCCTGTTTGCCCACCGCAACTTCCGGATTGGCACCATTGTGCTGGTTCTGGGTTATGCCGGGTTCTTTGGTATCAACCTGATTCTGCCGCAATGGCTACAGACGCAGATGGGCTACACCGCCACCTGGGCCGGGCTGGCCGTGGCGCCGATCGGGATTCTGCCGGTACTGATGTCGCCGTTTGTGGGTAAATACGCCAATAAATTCGACTTGCGCCTGTTGGCCGGGCTGGCGTTTTTGGCCATTGGCCTGAGCTGCTTTATGCGTGCCGAATTCACCAATCAGGTGGATTTCCAGCATATCGCGATGGTGCAACTGTTTATGGGGATTGGCGTGGCGCTGTTCTTTATGCCGACGCTGACTATTTTGATGTCGGATTTACCGCCGCACCAGATCGCTGATGGCGCCGGGCTGGCGACGTTCCTGCGCACGCTTGGCGGCAGCTTTGCGGCGTCCCTGACGACCTGGATCTGGATTCGCCGGGCTGACCAGCATCATGCCTACATGAGTGAAAGCATCAGCGCTTATGACCCGATCACCCGTCATGCGCTGGAGGGGTTGGGTGGTGCCAGCACCCCTGCCTACGCGCAAATGGACCAGATTCTGACCAGTCAGGCGTATATGTTCTCCACCGTGGACTACTTCACCCTGATGGGTTGGCTGTTTATGGGGTTGATTCTGCTGGTATGGCTGGCCAAGCCGCCGTTTGCGGCCAAGGCGGGGCCGGCGACCAGCGGGCACTAAGCAGACAGTTCGGGGGGGGGCGGTGGTGCCATCGCGAGCAAGCCCGCTCCCACACAGAGCGTGTGGATATGACAAGCCCTGTGTGGGAGCGGGCTTGCTCGCGATTGGCTCACCGGGTCTTGTCAGGTAGACCGTGCTGTAGCTGTGGTGGTGGCGCAAAATCAAACGGCGCCAGCTGCATGCCTTGCTCATCCACTTGCAGCACCCAGCCCTGGCGATCCCAGTCGCCGAGCACGATGCGCCGGGCGGCCTGTTCGCCGATCTGCAATTTGTGAATCGCCGGGCGGTGGGTGTGGCCGTGGATCAGGGTGTGTACGCCAAACTGCGCCATGATCCGTGGCACTTCTTCGGGCGTCACATCCACGATGTCATTGGCTTTCATGCGGGTTTGCGCGCGGCTTTCGCTGCGCAGCTTGCGCGCCAGTTTGTGCCGCGCGCTCAAGGGCAGGTGGCGCAGGACCCACAAAGTGACGGGGTTGCGCAGGATGCGTCGCAGGCGCATATAGGCTTCGTCGCGGGTACACAGGCTGTCGCCGTGCATCAGCAAAACCGGCTCGCCATAGAAGTCGACCACGCTGGGGTCTTTGATCAGGGTGCAGCCAGCCGCTTTGCAAAAGGCCTGGCCAAGTAAAAAGTCGCGGTTGCCGTGCATCAGAAAAATCTGCGTGCCGGTGTCGCTGAGTGTTCGCAGCGCTTCACAGATCGAGCGCTGATAGGGTGTCATGGCATCGTCGCCAATCCAGGCTTCAAAAAAATCGCCCAGGATGTAGAGCGCCTGAGCCGAGCGCGCACGCCCGGCCAGGAAATCCAGAAACGCCCGGGTAATATCCGGGCGCTCCTCTTCCAGATGCAAATCTGAAATCAGCAGTATCACTCAATGATCTCTGCTTTCTCGACGATCACGTCTTCTTTTGGCACGTCCTGGTGGCCGGCTTTGGAAGTGGTGGCAACGCCTTTGATCTTGTCTACTACGTCCTGGCCGGCAACGACTTTACCGAATACAGCGTAGCCCCAACCCTGGGCGGTTTTGCCGCTGTGGTTCAGGAAGCTGTTGTCAGCCACGTTGATAAAGAACTGGGCGGAAGCCGAATGCGGCTCCATGGTGCGAGCCATTGCCACGGTGTACTTCTCGTTTGGCAGGCCGTTGTCGGCTTCGTTCTGGATGCTTGGGCGCTTGTCTTTCTTTTCTTTCATGCCTGGCTCAAAACCGCCGCCCTGGATCATGAAATTGCCGATGACACGGTGGAAAACGGTGTTTTCGTAGTGGCCGGCTTTTACGTATTCGATGAAGTTGGCTACGGTGATCGGTGCTTTTTCAGCGTTCAGTTCGATCACGATGTCGCCGTGGTTGGTGCTCAGTTTTACTTGGGTCATGGTCGTATCGCTCTATCAGGGAATTCGTCGGGCCAGGGAGCGGGGTGAACACACCTCATTCCCCCAGGCTGGCTGGGTAGATACAGCCGCGGGCGGAGTTTAGCGTGCTCGCACGGCATTTCGATGGTGTTTTTCCCATATGGGGGCTAAAAGCCGGCATTTCAATCGCTTTGATTGAGCACCTGCTCTGTCGGTGACTTGACGGCATCGGCTATGATAGGCGCTTTGATTTAGTCGGCCGACCCAGGCCGCGCACCCTGTTACGTTCAAGGATCCTATGAGCAAGCCCACTGTCGACCCCACTCTGAATCCAAAGGCTGGCCCTGCTGTCCCGGCTAACTTCCTGCGTCCAATCGTTCAGGCGGACCTAGACTCGGGTAAATACACGCAGATCGTGACCCGCTTTCCGCCGGAGCCCAACGGCTACCTGCACATCGGTCACGCCAAATCCATTTGTGTGAACTTCGGGCTGGCTCAAGAATTCGGCGGCGTAACGCATTTGCGTTTTGACGACACCAACCCGGCCAAGGAAGACCAGGAATACATCGACGCCATCGAAAGCGACGTCAAGTGGCTGGGCTTTGAGTGGTCTGGCGAAGTGCGCTATGCCTCGCAATATTTCGACCAGTTGCACGCGTGGGCGATTTACCTGATTAAAGAAGGTAAGGCCTACGTTTGCGACCTGACCCCTGAGCAAGCCAAGGAATACCGCGGCAGCCTGACCGAGCCTGGCAAGAACAGCCCGTTTCGCGAGCGCAGCGTCGAAGAGAACCTGGACCTGTTCGCCCGCATGACCGCCGGTGAGTTCGAAGACGGCAAGTGCGTGCTGCGCGCCAAGATCGACATGGCGTCGCCGAACATGAACCTGCGTGACCCGATCATGTATCGCATTCGCCATGCCCATCACCACCAGACCGGTGACAAGTGGTGCATCTACCCGAACTATGACTTCACCCACGGTCAGTCGGATGCCATTGAAGGTATCACCCATTCGATCTGCACCCTGGAGTTCGAAAGCCACCGTCCGCTGTACGAATGGTTCCTGGACAACCTGCCAGTGCCGGCGCACCCGCGTCAGTACGAATTCAGCCGTCTGAACCTGAACTACACCATCACCAGCAAGCGCAAGCTCAAGCAGCTGGTCGATGAAAAGCACGTCAATGGCTGGGATGACCCGCGCATGTCGACGCTGTCGGGTTTCCGTCGCCGTGGCTACACGCCCAAGTCGATCCGCAATTTCTGCGACATGGTCGGCACCAACCGTTCCGACGGTGTAGTGGACTTCGGCATGCTGGAATTCAGCATTCGTGACGATCTGGACCACAGCGCGCCGCGTGCCATGTGCGTGCTGCGTCCGTTGAAAGTGATCATCACCAACTACCCTGAAGACAAGGTTGAAAACCTTGAGCTGCCTTGCCACCCGAAAGAAGACATGGGTGTGCGGGTATTGCCGTTCGCGCGTGAAATCTACATCGACCGTGACGACTTCATGGAAGAGCCACCAAAAGGCTACAAGCGTCTTGAGCCTGCGGGCGAAGTGCGTTTGCGCGGCAGCTATGTGATCCGTGCCGACGAAGCAATCAAGGATGCCGATGGCAACATCGTTGAGCTGCATTGCTCGTATGACCCTGAAACCCTGGGCAAAAACCCGGAAGGTCGCAAGGTCAAGGGTGTTGTGCACTGGGTGCCGGCAGCAGCCAGCGTCGAGTGCGAAGTGCGTTTGTATGATCGTCTGTTCCGTTCGCCAAACCCTGAAAAGGCTGAAGACGGTGCGGGCTTCCTGGAAAACATCAACCCTGACTCGCTGCAGGTACTGACCGGTTGTCGTGCTGAACCCTCGCTGGGCAATGCACAGCCGGAAGACCGTTTCCAGTTCGAGCGCGAAGGTTACTTCTGCGCAGATATCAAGGACTCGAAACCCGGTCACCCGGTATTCAACCGTACCGTGACCCTGCGTGATTCGTGGGGCCAGTGATCAAGTTTTGAAGGAACAAGCCGTGCTTACGATCTACAACACGCTCACCAAGAGCAAAGAAGTTTTCAAGCCGCTGGACGGCAACAATGTGCGCATGTACGTGTGCGGCATGACCGTGTACGACTACTGCCACATTGGCCATGGTCGCAGCATGATCGCCTTCGATCTGGTGACCCGCTGGTTGCGTTTCAGCGGTTATAACCTGACCTATGTGCGCAATATTACGGACATTGAAGACAAGATCATCAATCGTGCGCGTAAAAACGGCGAGCCTTTCGAGGCGCTGACCGAGCGCATGATTGCGGCAATGCATGAAGACGAAGCGCGCCTCAATATCCTCAAGCCGGATATGGAGCCGCGTGCCACGGACCATATCCCTGGCATGCACGCAATGATCCAGACCCTGATCGACAAGGGTTACGCCTATGCTCCGGGCAATGGTGACGTGTACTACCGCGTTGCCAAGTTCATGGGCTACGGCAAGCTGTCGCGCAAAAAGATCGAGGATCTGCGTATCGGTGCGCGCATCGAGGTTGACGAGGCCAAGGACGATCCGCTGGACTTCGTGCTGTGGAAAGGCGTCAAGCCGGGCGAGCCGAGCTGGGAGTCGCCGTGGGGCCCGGGTCGTCCGGGCTGGCATATCGAATGCTCGGTGATGTCCACCTGCTGCCTGGGTGAGACGTTCGATATTCATGGCGGCGGCAGCGACCTGGAGTTTCCGCACCATGAGAACGAAATCGCGCAAAGCGAGGCGGCCACGGGTAAAACCTACGCCAATGCCTGGATGCATTGCGGGATGATTCGCATCAATGGCGAGAAGATGTCCAAGTCCTTGAACAACTTCTTCACCATTCGCGACGTTCTGGCGAAATATCACCCGGAGGTTGTGCGTTATCTGTTGGTGTCGAGCCACTACCGTAGCTCGATCAACTATTCGGAAGACAATCTCAAGGATGCCAAGGCAGCCCTGGATCGTTTCTATAACGCGCTTAAAGGCTTGCCGACAGTTGCGCCGGCCGGTGGTGAGGCGTTTGTTGAGCGTTTTACCCAGGTCATGAACGACGACTTCGGTACGCCGGAAGCCTGTGCGGTGCTGTTCGAGATGGTTCGCGAGATCAACCGCTTGCGTGAAACCGATTTGCAGGCAGCTGCCGGTCTGGCAGCGCGCCTCAAGCAGCTGGCCGATGTGCTGGGTGTGTTGCAGCTTGAGGCTGACGACTTCCTGCAGGCGGGTGCTGAGGGCAAGGTCGATGCCGCTCAGGTGCAGGCCTTGATCGATGCGCGTCTGGCTGCCCGTGCCGGCAAGGACTGGGCGGAGTCTGACCGTATCCGTGATCAGCTCGCGGCAATGGGTGTGGTGCTGGAAGACAGTAAAGGCGGGACAACCTGGCGGCTGGCTGACTAGGTTGCTCGTTGTTTGAACAACGGCCCGCCAAGTGCGTAATGTTGTTCACTTAAACGATTTGTGCCTGTGTGGGAGCGGGCTTGCTTGCGATGGTCGTAAATGATGACGCGTATTTACCAAGTAAATGCGGTGTTCTGAAGGCCATCGCGAGCAAGCCCGCTCCCACACTTGAACTGCGTTGCTCTTAAGTGAACAGCATTGCGCCAAGTGCGGGCTTTTGTTTGCCCGGATTTTAGCGGCGCCAATAAAAACGGCACCCGAAGGTGCCGTTTTTTTGCAGCGCTTTGCACTAGTTGCCGTGCAATTCTTCGGCTGCGTACAAGGTGTTTTCCAGCAGGCAGGCACGGGTCATCGGGCCAACGCCGCCCGGCACCGGGGTGATCCAGCCGGCGCGGGGCAGGGCGGTCTCGTAAACCACGTCGCCCACCAGCTTGCCATCCGCCTGGCGGTTGATGCCCACGTCGATCACGATGGCGCCTTCCTTGATCCACTCGCCCTTGACCAGGCCGGGCTTGCCGGCAGCGACCACCACCAGGTCGGCGCGGCCAACGTGGCCGGCCAGGTCCTTGGTGAAGCGGTGGGTCACGGTCACGGTGCAGCCAGCCAGCAACAATTCCATCGCCATCGGGCGGCCAACGATGTTGGAGGCGCCGACAATCACTGCGTCCATGCCGTACAGGTCCTGACCGGTGCTTTCCAGCAGGGCCATGATGCCTTTGGGGGTGCATGGGCGCAGCAGCGGGATGCGCTGGGCCAGGCGGCCGACGTTATAAGGGTGGAAACCGTCGACATCTTTGTCCGGGCGAATGCGCTCCAGCAGTTTGGAGGCATCCAGATGGGCGGGCAATGGCAGTTGCAGCAGGATGCCGTCGATGTTCGCGTCGTCATTGAGACGGTCGATCAGGTCGGTCAGGTCCTGTTGGGTGGTGTCAGAAGGCAGGTCATAGGCTTGGGAAATAAAGCCTACCTCTTCGCAGTCTTTACGCTTGTGCGAAACATAAACCTGGGAAGCAGGATCGCTGCCGACCAGAATCACTGCCAGACCAGGGGTGCGCAGGCCTTGCTCGTGACGCTCGGCGACACGTTTGGCAATCTGCTGGCGCAGGCTGGCGGCGATCGCTTTACCGTCGATTAGTTGTGCAGTCATTACGCGTGATTAACCATCGTAAAGGGTGGAAAAAGGACGTGCATTCTCGCATGCCGTGGCGCGAGGGCAAAGGCGCCTGGTCTGTTTATTGCCCTAACTCCTTTATATTTCTAAACTTTTTTTAAAAAACAGTTGACGGGTTACAGGCTCACCTATAACATTCGTCGCACTTGTCGGGCACAGCCTAGCACTGGTTAAGAAGGTAGAGCGAAGTTGTTGTCCAGCTTGGTGATACTGAAGGCAATTGGTTTGTAGTCGTCAAAGAATACAGGCTAACAATGCGCCCGTAGCTCAGCTGGATAGAGCATCCGCCTTCTAAGCGGATGGTCGCAGGTTCGAGTCCTGCCGGGTGCGCCATTAGGCAGCTTTGGCACAAGTAAAGCAGTACAGGCAATATGGTGGGCGTAGCTCAGTTGGTAGAGCACGGGATTGTGACTCCCGTTGTCGAGGGTTCGATCCCCTTCGTCCACCCCATATTTAGAAAGCCGCCAGATTAAAAATCTGGCGTCTTTGCTTCAGAAGTTTGAAATGCGGATGTGGTGGAATTGGTAGACACACTGGATTTAGGTTCCAGCGCCGCAAGGTGTGAGAGTTCGAGTCTCTCCGTCCGCACCAAATTTGGATAGGCCGCTTGTAGCGGCTTTTTCTTTGGTTGTAACTGTTTGCTTCCAGGAGCGGGCAGGGTTGTAAGCGCACTATGGTGGGCGTAGCTCAGTTGGTAGAGCACGGGATTGTGACTCCCGTTGTCGAGGGTTCGATCCCCTTCGTCCACCCCATATTAAAAGAAAACGCCAGACTAATCCTCTGGCGTTTTTTTGTATCTGCGGTTTGACAATCGCACACAGGGGTGTCGCTCGGCGCCTTGTTTCCCGCATGCTTAGCGTCCTCTGCGATTTGTGTGACAATGCGCGCAGATCGGGGTAGCTCCAAAGGCTGCCCGTTATCGCCAATTGATCGGTGCAGTCTTCTATCTATATAGAAGGCGAGGCGGATGGCTGCTTTTACTTAATTTCTGTCGGCCGTTTCCCAGGGTGTTTGCGGTAGGGTGACTTCTTGAGTTTGACCCACTAGAATGCTTGCCCTTGATTATGGGGTCGGAAACGGCCGGCTAATGTCTGTGCAACGAGGAATATCCATGCAAGTTTCTGTTGAAAATACTTCCGCTCTTGAGCGTCGCATGACCATTGGCGTGCCAGCTGAGCGTATTGAGGCTGAAGTCAACAAGCGTCTGCAACAGACTGCCCAAAAGGCCAAGATCCCGGGCTTCCGTCCAGGCAAGGTGCCAATGAGCGTAATCCGTCAGCGTTACGAAGCTGATGCGCGCCAGGAAGCGCTGGGCAATGTAGTCCAGTCTTCGTTCTACGAAGCCGTGGTTGAGCAGAAGCTGAACCCGGCCGGTGCTCCTTCGATCGAGCCTAAAGTTTTCGAAAAAGGCAAAGATCTGGAATACGTTGCTACGTTCGAAGTATTCCCTGAATTCGAAGTAACCGGTCTGGATACCATCGCTATCGAGCGCCTGAGCGCCGAAGTGGCTGATGCCGACCTGGACAAGATGCTGGACGTGCTGCGCAAGCAGAACACCCGCTTTGAAGTGACTGACCGTGCTGCCCAGAACGATGATCAACTGAACATCGATTTCGTTGGCAAGGTAGACGGCGAAGTATTCGCTGGCGGCTCCGCCACCGGTACTCAGCTGGTCCTGGGTTCGGGCCGCATGATTCCTGGCTTCGAAGAAGGCCTGGTAGGCGCTAAAGCCGGTGAAGAACGCGTTCTGAAACTGACTTTCCCAGCTGACTACCAGAACCTGGACCTGGCTGGTAAAGAAGCCGAGTTCACCGTAACCGTGAACACTGTTTCCGAGCCTAAGCTGCCAGAACTGAACGAAGAGTTCTTCGCCCAGTTCGGTATCAAGGAAACCGGTCTGGAAGGTTTCCGCGCCGAAGTTCGCAAGAACATGGAGCGTGAACTGCGTCAGGCGATCAAGTCCAAGGTCAAGAACCAGGTAATGGACGGCCTGCTGGCTGCCAACCCGATCGAAGTGCCTAAATCCCTGCTGGCCAACGAAGTTGACCGTCTGCGCGTGCAGGCTGTTCAACAGTTCGGTGGCAACATCAAGCCAGACCAACTGCCGGCCGAGCTGTTCGAAGAACAAGCCAACCGCCGCGTAGTGCTGGGCCTGATCGTGGCTGAAGTGGTCAAGCAGTTCGACCTCAAGCCTGACGAAGATCGCGTTCGCGAAATGATTCAGGAAATGGCTTCCGCTTACCAGGAGCCAGAGCAGGTTGTAGCTTGGTACTACAAAAACGACGCTCAATTGAACGAGGTTCGTTCGGTTGTGCTGGAAGAGCAAGTTGTGGATACTGTTCTGCAGAAGGCCAAGGTGACCGATAAAGCGGTCTCTTACGAAGAAGCTGTCAAGCCGGTGGAAGCTCCACAAGCCGACTGATTTCTGACTCGTTAGAAAACACAACCATAAGCCAGCCTCGAGCTGGCTTATGCGTATCCAGACAAGACTATTTGGGAGTGACTGCCGGACATGTCCCGCAATTCTTATATTCAGCAGAACTCTGATATCCACGCCGCTGGCGGCCTGGTCCCGATGGTTGTCGAGCAGTCCGCCCGTGGCGAACGCGCTTACGACATCTACTCGCGCCTCCTGAAGGAGCGAATCATCTTCCTGGTCGGCCCTGTAGAAGACTACATGGCCAACCTGGTGGCGGCGCAGCTGCTGTTCCTTGAAGCCGAGAACCCGGACAAGGACATCCACCTGTACATCAACTCGCCGGGCGGTTCGGTGACTGCAGGCATGTCGATCTACGACACCATGCAATTCATCAAGCCTGACGTGTCGACCATCTGCATCGGCCAGGCCTGCAGCATGGGTGCCTTCCTGTTGGCCGGTGGCGCACCGGGCAAGCGTCACTGCCTGCCGAACTCGCGCATGATGATTCACCAGCCACTGGGCGGTTTCCAGGGCCAGGCGTCGGATATCGACATTCATGCCAAGGAAATCCTCAACATCCGTCATCGCTTGAACTCGCTGCTGGCTCACCACACGGGCCAGACCCTCGAAACCATCGAGCGCGACACCGAGCGTGACAACTTCATGAGCGCCGAGCGTGCAACCGAATACGGTTTGATCGACTCTGTGTTCAGCAAGCGTCAAATGCCCGCTTAAGCAGCTCAAATTGGGGGTGGTTGGGCTAACCGACCACCTGCGGGCTTGAAAAAGCCCGCAGTTGCCTTCATCTTGTGTTGCAAGCCTATCGGATTTGGATCGATCGAATGACTGACACCCGCAACGGCGAGGACAACGGCAAATTGCTCTATTGCTCCTTCTGTGGCAAAAGCCAGCATGAAGTGCGCAAATTGATTGCCGGCCCCTCGGTCTTTATCTGCGACGAATGCGTTGACCTGTGCAATGACATCATCCGTGAGGAGGTGCAGGAAGCCCAGGCCGAGAGCAGCGCGCATAAATTACCATCGCCAAAAGAAATCAGCGGCATCCTTGATCAATACGTCATTGGTCAGGAACGTGCCAAAAAGGTTTTGGCTGTAGCGGTGTACAACCACTACAAACGCCTTAACCAGCGTGACAAGAAGAACGACGACGTCGAACTCGGCAAGAGCAACATCCTGCTGATCGGCCCGACCGGCTCGGGTAAGACCCTGCTGGCAGAAACCCTGGCGCGCCTGCTGAATGTGCCTTTCACCATCGCTGACGCGACCACGCTGACCGAAGCCGGTTATGTGGGCGAGGATGTTGAAAACATCATTCAGAAGCTGCTGCAGAAATGCGATTACGACGTAGAAAAAGCCCAGATGGGCATTGTCTACATCGATGAAATCGACAAGATTTCGCGCAAGTCTGACAACCCTTCGATTACCCGTGATGTTTCCGGTGAAGGTGTGCAGCAGGCATTGCTCAAGCTGATCGAAGGCACCGTGGCTTCCGTACCGCCGCAAGGTGGTCGCAAGCACCCGCAGCAGGAGTTCTTGCAGGTTGATACCCGCAACATCCTGTTTATCTGTGGTGGTGCGTTCTCGGGCCTGGAGAAGGTTGTACAGGCTCGCTCGACTCGCGGCGGCATCGGCTTCAGTGCTGAAGTACGCAGCAAGGAAGAGGGCAAGAAGGTTGGCGAATCCCTGCGTGAAGTCGAACCTGACGATCTGGTCAAGTTTGGCCTGATCCCGGAATTCGTGGGTCGTCTGCCTGTTCTGGCAACGCTCGACGAGCTGGACGAAGCTGCCTTGATGCAGATTCTGACCGAGCCGAAGAACGCGCTGACCAAGCAGTATGGCAAGTTGTTCGAGATGGAAGGTGTAGACCTCGAGTTCCGTGCTGACGCCCTGAAAGCCGTGGCCAAGCGAGCGCTCGAGCGCAAGACTGGCGCCCGTGGCCTGCGTTCGATTCTTGAAGGCGTGCTGCTCGATACCATGTACGAAATCCCCTCGCAGTCCGAGGTGAGTAAAGTGGTGATCGACGAAAGCGTTATAGAAGGTAAGTCCAAACCGTTGTTGATCTATGAAAACAACGAGGCGACTGCCAAGGTTGCACCTGACGCGTAAATGCAGTGTCGGGCATTGCACATTGCGTGTTAAAGAAGGGGCCTTCGGGCCCCTTTGTTTTTCCTGTGGTTCAACGCTTGTTTTTTTTCAAGACTGCCCCCATCTTGGCTTCAAGCTTACATCCATCTGATTACGGCCTTATGGCCGCCGTAGAGGCGAAATCATGAAGACAACCATCGAATTGCCTCTCCTGCCATTGCGCGATGTTGTGGTTTATCCGCACATGGTGATCCCACTGTTCGTGGGACGCGAGAAGTCGATCGAGGCCCTTGAGGCTGCGATGACGGGCGACAAGCAGATTTTGCTGCTGGCTCAAAAGAATCCTGCTGACGATGATCCGGGCGAAGACGCTCTGTATCGGGTCGGCACCATTGCAACTGTCCTGCAATTGCTCAAACTCCCGGACGGCACGGTTAAAGTGCTGGTTGAGGGTGAGCAGCGCGGTGCGGTCGAGCATTTTGGCCAGGCAGATGGTTATCTGAGTGCCGAAGTCTCCCTGATTGACGAAGTGGCTGCCCCGGATCGTGAATCCGAAGTGTTTGTGCGCAGCCTGCTGTCCCAGTTCGAGCAATATGTGCAACTGGGCAAAAAAGTCCCGGCCGAGGTGCTGTCATCGCTTAACAGCATTGATGAGCCAAGCCGTCTGGTCGATACGATGGCTGCCCATATGGCACTCAAGATCGAGCAGAAGCAGGAAATCCTCGAAATCATCGACCTGCAGGCCCGTGTTGAACACGTTCTGGCCCTGCTGGATGCCGAGATCGACCTGCTGCAGGTTGAAAAACGCATCCGTGGCCGCGTTAAAAAGCAAATGGAGCGCAGCCAGCGCGAGTACTACCTGAATGAGCAGATGAAGGCCATTCAGAAAGAGCTGGGTGATGGTGACGAAGGTCACAATGAAATCGAAGAGCTGAAAAAGCGTATCGATGCTGCTGGCCTGCCCAAAGATGCAATGGCCAAGGCCCAGGCCGAGCTGAACAAGCTCAAGCAAATGTCGCCAATGTCTGCAGAAGCCACGGTGGTGCGCTCCTACATCGACTGGCTGGTGCAGGTGCCGTGGAAGGCCCAGAGCAAGGTGCGTCTGGATCTCAAGCGCGCCGAAGACATCCTGGACGCAGACCACTACGGTCTGGACGAAGTCAAAGAACGGATCCTCGAATATCTCGCCGTGCAAAAACGCGTGAAGAAAATTCGTGGCCCGGTTTTGTGCCTGGTCGGTCCTCCGGGCGTCGGTAAAACCTCGCTCGCCGAGTCTATTGCCCACGCAACAAACCGTAAATTTGTACGCATGGCCTTGGGTGGCGTGCGTGATGAAGCGGAAATCCGTGGCCATCGCCGTACTTACATCGGTTCGATGCCAGGAAGATTGATTCAAAAGATGACCAAGGTGGGTGTGCGCAACCCGTTGTTCCTGCTCGATGAAATCGACAAGATGGGCAGCGACATGCGTGGCGATCCGGCTTCGGCATTGCTTGAGGTGTTGGATCCCGAGCAGAACCACAATTTCAACGATCATTACCTGGAGGTCGATTACGACCTGTCCGATGTGATGTTCCTGTGTACCTCCAACTCGATGAACATCCCGCCAGCCTTGCTGGACCGGATGGAAGTCATTCGTCTGCCTGGCTACACCGAAGACGAAAAAATCAATATTGCCGTCAAATACCTGGCCCCGAAACAAATTGAAGCCAATGGCTTGAAGAAGGGCGAGCTGGCGTTTGATAACGAAGCCATCCGCGACATTATCCGCTACTACACCCGCGAAGCCGGTGTGCGGGGCCTTGAGCGCCAGATTGCGAAGATCTGCCGCAAGGCGGTCAAGGAGCATGCGCTGGAAAAACGCTTTGCCGTCACCGTCACCCCAGAGCTGCTCGAGCACTTTTTGGGTGTAAGAAAATTCAGCTACGGTTTGGCTGAAGTTCAGGATCAGATCGGTCAGGTGACCGGCCTTGCCTGGACCCAGGTGGGTGGCGAACTGTTGACCATCGAAGCGGCCGTTGTGCCTGGCAAAGGCCAGCTGATCAAGACCGGTTCGCTGGGCGATGTGATGGTCGAGTCGATCACCGCTGCTTTGACGGTGGTCCGCAGCCGTGCCAAAAGCCTCGGTATCCCGTTGGATTTCCACGAAAAACGCGATATTCACATCCATATGCCGGAAGGCGCCACACCTAAAGATGGCCCTAGTGCCGGTGTGGGCATGTGCACGGCCCTGGTCTCTGCATTGACGCTGATTCCGGTGCGCGCAGATGTTGCCATGACAGGTGAAATTACCTTGCGTGGTCAGGTACTGGCTATTGGTGGCCTGAAGGAAAAATTACTGGCAGCTCACCGTGGTGGGATCAAGACTGTAATTATTCCAGAAGAAAACGTTCGTGATCTGAAGGAAATTCCTGACAACATCAAACAGGATCTTCAGATCAAACCGGTTAAATGGATTGACGAAGTCCTGCAAATTGCGCTGCAATACGCCCCGGAGCCCTTGCCGGATGTGGCTCCCGAGATTGTTGCCAAGGACGACAAGCGAGAGTCTGACTCTAAGGAAAGAATTAGCACGCATTAATATGGCTTTGCCTGATGGGCTTGTTGACGCGTTTTGGAGCCCTTGTTATAAAGCGGCTCATAAGTGTCAACAAGTGCTTCAGCGGTCGTCTGCTTTTACCAAAAACTTTAGAAACATACTCAGATAGATATAAGGGGACTTAGAGTGAACAAGTCGGAACTGATTGATGCTATCGCTGCATCTGCTGATATCCCGAAAGCTGCAGCTGGCCGTGCGCTGGACGCAGTAATCGAATCCGTCACTGGCGCTCTTAAGGCTGGCGACTCTGTGGTACTGGTTGGTTTTGGTACTTTCTCTGTAACCGATCGCCCTGCTCGTATTGGTCGTAACCCACAGACCGGTAAAACGCTGGAAATTCCTGCTGCTAAAAAACCAGGCTTCAAAGCCGGTAAAGCACTGAAAGAAGCGGTTAACTAAGTTTCTGTAACACTTTTTACCCAACCGGGTCAGGCGCACGCCAGGCTTGGCAGCGGAGCGGTAGTGCAGTCGATGGCAACATCGATGTGTGACGCCGGGGGTCGCGGGTTCGAGCCCGGTCCGCTCCGCCAGTTACGAGAAGGCGCATCCTCGGATGCGCCTTTCTTCTATCCGGACTCTACCCACGCTCCACGGTTGCTCATTATGCAAGACCGTTTCTGGGGGAAGCATGCTGCAAAATATCAGGGACAATTCACAAGGCTGGATTGCCAAGACCATCATCGGTGTCATCGTCGCATTAATGGCGTTGACCGGTTTCGATGCCATTTTTCAAGCCACCTCTACCAGCCAGGATGCTGCCAAGGTCAACGGTGAAGAAATTACCCAGGTTGAACTGAGCCAGGCCGTCGACATGCAACGTCGTCAGCTGCTGCAGCAGTTGGGCAAGGACTTCGATTCGTCGTTGCTGGATGAAAAAATGCTGCGTGAAGCGGCCCTCAAAGGGCTGATCGATCGCAAGCTGTTGCTGCAAGGCGCCAAAGACGCGAAATTTTCGTTCTCTGAAGCCGCGTTGGACCAGGTCATTCTGTTGACCCCTGAATTTCAGGAAGACGGCAAGTTCAGCCCTGAGCGTTTCGACCAGGTGATCCGTCAACTGGGTTACGGTCGCCTGCAGTTCCGTAACATGCTGGGTGAGGAAATGCTGATTGGTCAGCTGCGTGCCGGTCTGGCGGGCAGTGGTTTCGTGACCGATGAGCAGGTGAATGCGTTTGCCCGTCTGGAAAAACAAACCCGTGATTTCGCTTCGCTGAACATCAAGGCCGACCCGGCTGCGGTGAAACTGAGCGACGCCGAGATCAAGGCTTACTACGACGAGCACGCCAAAGAATTCATGACCCCTGATCAGGTGGTGATCGACTATATCGAGTTGAAGAAGTCCGCTTTCTTTGACCAGGTAGCCGTGAAGGATGACGAGCTGCAAGCCTTGTATCAGAAGGAAATCGCCAACCTGGCCGAACAACGCCGGGCTGCGCATATCCTGATCGAAGTGAATGACAAGGTCAGCGACGAGCAGGCCAAGGCCAAGATCGCCGAGATTCAGCAGCGCCTGGCCAAAGGCGAAAGCTTCGAAGCTCTGGCCAAGGAGTTCTCCCAGGATCCTGGCTCGGCTGCCAATGGCGGTGACCTGGGCTTCGCAGGCCCGGGTGTTTATGACCCTGTGTTCGAAACGGCGGTTTATGGGTTGAAGCAGGACCAGGTGTCGGAGCCGGTGCGTACCAGCTTCGGTTATCACCTGATCAAGCTGCTGGGCGTTGAAGCACCGCAAGTGCCGAGCTTTGCCAGCCTGAAAGACAAGCTGACCCATGACCTGAAAACCCAGCAGGTTGAACGCCTGTTTGTCGATGCGACCAAGCAATTGGAAGACTCGGCGTTTGAAGCGTCCGATCTGGCTCAGCCGGCTCAAGAGCTCAAGCTGACCGTGCATACCTCTGCGCCATTTGGTCGTGAAGGCGGCGACGGTGTTACCGCCAATCGCGCGGTGATTCAAGCTGCATTCAGCACCGAAGTGATGGATGAAGGGGCGAACAGTACGGCGCTGGAGCTGGACCCTGAGACCGTAGTGGTATTGCGCGTCAAGGAGCACCGCAAGCCTGAGCAGTTGCCGCTGGAGGCTGTGGCCTCGAGCATTCGTGCGCAACTGGTCAAGGAGCACGCCAGTGCTGCGGCCAAAGCCCGTGCTGAAGAGATCATCAAGGAACTGCGCGATGGCAAACTGCCGTTGAACCAGCCGATTGATGGTCAGTCGTGGAAGGTTCAGGAAGCGGTTGCTCGTGGCCAGGAAGGTATTGATCCTGCCGTGCTGCAAGCCGTGTTCCGTATGCCTAAACCGGCAGCCAAGGACAAGCCGACTTTCGGTAGCGTCACCCTGGCTGATGGCACTGTGGTTGTGCTGCGTTTGAATGGCGTCAACGATGCAGTAGCGCCGACTGAAGAAGAGAAAGCGTCGTATCGCCGCTTCCTCGCTTCGCGTGTGGGTCAGCAAGATTTTGCTGCCTACCGCAAGCAGCTGGAAAACGAAGCCAAGGTTGAGCGCTACTAAGCGTTGAATCTGCTTCATCGAAAATGGCCGCTCATTGAGCGGCCATTTTTTTGCGCCTGCTTTTTTTTGTGGGAGCGGGCTTGCTCGCGATGCAGGCAGCGCGGTATGACAGGCACACTGCGTTGATGCCATCGCGGGCAAGCCCGCTCCCACAGGTCATCTCCCACAGGTCATCTCCCACAGGTCATCTCCCACAGGTCATTTTTCACAGGTCATCTTCCACAGGTTTTCCTGAGACAAAAAAACGCCCGGTGCAATCACTGCACCGGGCGTTTTGTGTAGCGGCTACTGCGAAGAAGTTACTCTTCGAGGCTGCCCATAGCGGTGGTGTTGAAGCCGCCGTCTACGTACATGATTTCGCCGCTGATGCCCGACGCCAGGTCCGAGCACAGGAAGGCGCCGGCATTGCCGACTTCATCGATGGTCACGTTGCGACGCAGTGGGGTCTGCGCTTCGTTGGCCGCCAGCATTTTGCGGAAGTTCTTGATGCCCGACGCTGCCAGGGTACGGATCGGGCCTGCCGATACGCAGTTAACGCGAGTGCCCTCAGGGCCCAGGCTGCCTGCCAGGTAACGTACACCGGCTTCCAGGCTGGCCTTGGCCATGCCCATCACGTTGTAGTTAGGCATGGTGCGCTCGGCGCCCAGGTAGGACAGGGTCAGCAGGCTGCCATTGCGGCCTTTCATCATTGGGCGGCCAGCTTTGGCCAGGGCCACGAAGCTGTAGGCGCTGATGTCGTGAGCGATGCGGAAGCCTTCACGGGTGGTAGCGTCGGTGAAGTCGCCATCCAGTTGGTCGCCCGGGGCGAAACCTACGGAGTGAACGATGCAGTCCAGACCGTCCCACTTCTTGCTCAGGTCTTCGAAAACCTTGGCGATTTCTTCATCGCTGGCCACGTCGCAAGGGAAGCACAGCTCAGGGTTCGAGCCCCAGCCTGCGGCGAATTCTTCAACACGACCTTTCAGCTTTTCGTTCTGATAAGTGAAAGCCAGCTCGGCGCCTTCACGGTGCATGGCGGCAGCAATGCCAGAAGCGATGGACAATTTGCTCGCGACGCCAACGATCAGTACGCGCTTACCGGTGAGAAAACCCATGTGTTGTTCCTCTATCAGGTTAATCGACAGCCACTGGTGCCAAAAAGGCGGCTTCCAGCAGCTGTTGTGTATATGGATGTTGCGGTGAGGCAAAGATACTTTGCGCATCACCCTGTTCGACCACTTGGCCATGCTTGACCACCATTAACTGGTGGCTCAGCGCTTTGACCACAGCCAGGTCATGGCTGATAAACAAATACGTCAGGTTGTGCCTGGTTTGCAGTGAGCGCAGCAGCTCAACCACCTGGCGCTGTACTGTGCGGTCCAACGCCGAGGTTGGCTCGTCCAGCAAGATCAGCTCCGGCTTCAACACCAGGGCGCGGGCAATGGCGATTCGTTGCCGTTGTCCGCCTGAAAACTCGTGAGGGTAACGGTGCCGGGTTTCCGGATCCAGACCTACTTCTCGCAAGGCTTCAATAATTGCAATTTCCTGCTCCGCATCGGTACCCATGCGGTGGATGCGCAAACCTTCACCGACAATCTCGCTGACGCTCATGCGCGGGCTGAGACTGCCAAAGGGGTCCTGGAACACCACCTGCATTTCCCGGCGCAGCGGCCGTACTTCTTTCTGCGACAAACAGTCTAGCCGTTTGCCTTCAAAACTGATCGAACCCTGGCTGGCAATCAAACGTAAAATCGCCAGCCCCAGGGTCGACTTGCCCGATCCGCTTTCGCCCACAATCCCCAGGGTCTGCCCCTGGGGCAGGCTGAAATTGATGCCGTCGACCGCTTTCACGTAATCGACGGTCTTGCGTAGCAGGCCTTTCTTGATCGGGAACCAGACTTTCAGGTCCTCGACTTGCAGCAATGGCGGGCCGGCAACCGTGTTGGCCGGACCTCCGCTGGGCTCTGCACTGAGCAGTTCCCGGGTGTAGGGATGCTGCGGCGAACGGAACAGCTGCTCGCACGATGCTTGTTCGACGATTAAACCGCGCTGCATGACACATACTCGATGTGCAATTCTTCGCACCAGGTTCAAATCGTGACTGATCAGTAACAACGACATGCCCAGCCGCGCCTGCAGGTCCTTGAGCAAATCGAGAATCTTGAGCTGTACCGTGACGTCCAGAGCCGTGGTGGGTTCATCGGCAATCAGCAGCTCGGGCTCATTGGCCAGGGCCATCGCGATCATCACCCGCTGCCTCTGGCCGCCTGAGAGCTCGTGTGGCAGGGCCTTGAGGCGTTTGTGAGGCTCAGGGATGCCTACCAGCTCAAGCAGCTCCAGGGTGCGCTGTGTGGCGGCCTTGCCGGTAAGCCCCTTGTGAATGCCCAGCACCTCATTGATTTGTTTTTCAATGCTGTGCAGCGGGTTGAGCGAAGTCATCGGCTCCTGAAAAATCATTGCTATGCGATTGCCGCGGATGTGCCGCAGTTTTTTTTCGTCCGCGCTCAGCAAATCATGCCCGCCATAGGTGATCGTGCCGGTAGGGTGGCGCGCAAGCGGGTAGGGCAACAGCCTGAGGATCGAGTGCGCAGTCACCGATTTGCCCGAGCCGCTTTCGCCGACCAGGGCCAGGGTTTCGCCACGCCTGATATCAAAACTGATGCCTTGCACCACCCGCTGCGGGGTTTGCGCCGCGACAAACTCGACGCTGAGGTCGCGCACTTCGATCAGATTGTCCTGCGTCATGTTATTTCCTCGGGTCGAAGGCATCGCGGGCGGACTCACCGATAAACACCAGCAGGCTGAGCATGATGGCCAGTACCGCGAACGCACTGATGCCCAGCCACGGCGCTTGCAGGTTGGACTTGCCCTGGGCCACCAGTTCACCCAGCGACGGTGCCCCCGGCGGCAGGCCGAAGCCCAGGAAGTCCAGCGCAGTGAGGGTGCCGATGGCGCCAGTGAGGATAAACGGCATAAAGGTCATGGTGGAGACCATCGCGTTGGGCAGGATGTGGCGGTACATGATGGCCATGTCCTGCATGCCGAGGGCACGGGCGGCGCGCACATATTCCAGATTACGCCCGCGGAGGAATTCGGCGCGTACTACGTCCACCAGGCTCATCCAGGAGAACAGCAACATGATGCCCAGTAGCCACCAGAAGTTGGGCTGCACGAAACTGGCGAGGATGATCAACAGGTACAGCACCGGCAAGCCTGACCAGATTTCCAGAAAGCGCTGACCGGCAAGGTCGACCCAGCCGCCATAAAAACCCTGCAAGGCCCCGGCGATTACACCGATGATCGAGCTCAGGACGGTCAGGGTCAGGGCGAACAGCACCGATATACGAAAACCATAAATCACCCGTGCCAGCACATCGCGGCCTTGGTCATCGGTGCCCAGCCAGTTCTCGGCGGAGGGCGGGGCGGGGGCCGGGACTTTCAGGTCGTAGTTGATGCTCTGATAGCTGTAGGGGATAGGCGGCCACAGCACCCAGGCATCTTTCTTGGCCAGCAGTTCACGGATATACGGGCTTTTGTAGTTGGCTTCGAGGGGGAATTCGCCGCCAAAGTCGGTCTCGGGATAGCGCTTGAGTGCCGGGAAATACCACTCCCCGTCGTAATTGATGACCAGCGGCTTGTCGTTGGCGATGAACTCGGCGTTGAGGCTGAGCCCGAACAGCACCAGAAAGATCCACAGCGACCACCAGCCACGCTTGTTGGCTTTGAATCGGGCAAAACGGCGTCGATTGAGGGGGGATAATTTCATCTCAATGCTCCCTGCTTTCAAAGTCGATGCGCGGATCAACCAGGGTGTATGAGAGGTCACCGATCAGCTTCACCACCAGCCCGACCAGCGTGAAAATAAACAGGGTGCCAAATACCACGGGGTAGTCGCGGTTGATTGCCGCCTCGAAACTCATCAGGCCCAGGCCGTCGAGGGAGAAAATCACTTCGACCAGCAACGAGCCGGTAAAGAAAATTCCGATAAAGGCCGAAGGGAAACCGGCAATCACCAGCAGCATGGCATTGCGGAACACGTGGCCATAGAGCACGCGGTGGTTGGTCAGGCCCTTGGCTTTGGCAGTGACGACGTACTGTTTGTTGATTTCATCCAGAAAGCTGTTTTTGGTCAGCAGGGTCATGGTGGCGAAGTTGCCGATCACCAGTGCCGTAACGGGCAAGGCCAGGTGCCAGAAGTAATCGAGAATCTTGCCGCCCAGGCTCAGCTCGTCGAAGTTATTGGAGGTCAGGCCGCGCAAGGGGAACCAGTCGAGGTAACTGCCCCCGGCAAACAGCACGATCAGCAGGATGGCAAACAGAAAGGCCGGGATGGCATAGCCGACGATGATCAGTGAACTGGTCCAGACATCGAAGTGGCTACCGTGGCGCGTGGCCTTGGCGATCCCCAGGGGGATCGAGACCAGGTACATGATCAGGGTGCTCCATAATCCCAGCGAGATGGAGACGGGCATTTTTTCCTTGATCAGGTCGATGACCTTGGCATCGCGGAAGAAACTCTCGCCGAAGTCCAGCTGGGCGTAGTTCTTGATCATGATCCACAAGCGTTCCGGCGCCGACTTGTCGAAGCCGTACATCTTTTCGATTTCCTTGATCAGTTCCGGATCCAGCCCCTGAGCGCCGCGGTAGTTGGAGCCCGCCACCGAGACTTCCGAGCCACCACCGGCAATGCGACTGGTGGCGCCGTCAAAGCCTTCGAGCTTGGCGATCATTTGTTCAACCGGGCCACCGGGCGCCGCCTGGATAATGATGAAGTTGATCAGCAGTATCCCGAAAAGCGTCGGAATGATCAGCAGCAGTCGCCTGATAATATAAGCCAGCATTTAAGGCTCCTGGCTCGCGCTTGAAGGTGGGTTCGAGGGTGCAGGTTGGACGTCAGGTTTGGCCCACCAGGTGGTGGTGCCAATGTCGTATTTGGGCGTGATTTCAGGGTGGCCAATATGGTTCGAGTAGGCCACGCGCCAGGTTTTGATATGCCAGTTGGGGATCACATAAAAGCCCCACTGCAGCACGCGGTCCAGCGCCCGGGCATGGTTGATCAGGCTTTGTCGGGACTCGGCGTTGATCAGGCCTTCGGTCAACTGGTCAATGGCCGGGTCCTTGAGGCCGATAAAGTTGCGGCTACCGGGCTTGTCGATGCTCTGCGACTCCCAGTATTCACGCTGCTCGCTGCCCGGTGAGTTGGATTGCGGGAAACTGCCGACAATCATGTCGTAATCCCGTGAGCGCAGGCGGTTGAGGTACTGGGAGGTGTCGACCCGGCGAATCTGCAAGTCGATGCCCAGGTCACTGAGGTTGCGCTTGAACGGCAGCAGGATGCGTTCGAACTCGGTTTGCGCGAGCAAAAATTCGATTTTTACCGGTTTGCCCTGGGCGTCGACCATCTTGTCATCGACGATGCGCCAGCCGGCGTCTTGCAGCAGTTGGTAGGCGCGGCGCTGTTGCTCGCGAATCATGCCGCTGGCATCGGTAACACTGGGCTTGAACACGTCCGTGAACACCTGCTCGGGAATCTGCCCGCGCAAGGGCTCCAAAATGGCCAGCTCAGCTTCGCTCGGCGGTGCCTTGGCGGCCATTTCCGAGTTCTCGAAGTAGCTGCCAGTGCGCGCATAGGCGCCGTTGAACAGTTGCTTGTTGGCCCACTCAAAATCAAACAGCAGGCTCAGCGCCTCGCGAACGCGCACATCCTGGAACATGGGCCTGCGCAGGTTGAAGATAAACCCCTGCATGCCCGTCGGATTGTGATTACGAATTTCTTCTTTTTTCAGGCGGCCCTGGGTAAAGGCCGGGGCGTTGTAGGCCCCCGCCCAGTTTTTCGCGCTGATCTCCAGCCAGTAATCAAACTGGCCGGCCTTGAGCGCTTCGAAGGCGACGCTGTTGTCGCGAAAGTAATCGACGGTGATGGCGTCGAAGTTGTACAGGCCCTTGTTGATGGGCAGGTCCTTGCCCCAGTAGTCCTTGTTGCGCTCGTAACGGATCGAGCGCCCGGGCTTGATCTCGGCGATGGTGTAGGGGCCGCTGCCGGGCGGGATTTCCAGGTTGCCCTTGTTGAAGTCGCGGGTTTCCCACCAGTGCTTGGGCAGTACCGGGAGCTGGCCAAGGATCAGCGGCAGTTCGCGGTTTTTGTTGTGCTTGAAGGTGAATTTGACCTGCAGCGGGTTTTCCGCGATGGCCTGGTCGACATCGCTGTAATAGCCCTTGTACAGCGGTGAGCCGCTTTTCATCAGGGTATCGAAGCTGAAAACCACATCTTCGGCGCGAATTGGGTGGCCGTCGCTGAACTTGGCTTCGGGCCGCAGGTAATAGCGAACCCAGCTGTTGTCCGGGGCTTTTTCGATTTTTTCGGCGATCAGGCCGTAGGCCGTGAAGGGTTCATCCAGGGTTGAGCGGGCCAGGGTGTCGTAGGTCAGTTCGATATCGTCGGCCGGCACGCCTTTGTTGATAAAGGGGTTGAGGCTGTCGAAGCTGCCCAGTGCGGACTTGCGAAACGTGCCGCCCTTGGGCGCATCCGGATTGACGTATTCCACATGCTTGAAATTGGCTGGGTATTTCGGCGGCTCGTCGTAGAGGGTCAGGGCATGCTGGGGAGCGGCCAGCGCTGCACAGGCAAAACCGGCCAATAGCATGCTGCAAAGTGGCTTTAGCAAGGTATGCAAGGGCATCATTGTTTTTTCTCCGTAGGCTTAAGCCACCACGCGCTAAGGCCCAGTGTGTAGGGCGGCGTAGTCACAAAGGCGAACCGGTTGCGGTACGCCAGGCGGTGATAGTTCAGATACCAGTTGGGAATAATGTAGTGCTGCCACAGCAGGACGCGGTCCAGGGCCCGGCCGGCAGACAATTGCTCGTCGCGGGTCTGGACGGCCAGCAAGCGCTCCAGCAACTGATCCACGACCGGGTTGGCCACACCCGCATAATTCTTGCTGCCCTTGACGTTGGCCTGGCTCGAATGGAAGTACTGCCACTGCTCAAGACCGGGGCTCAGGGTCTGGTCGAGGGTCATCAGGATCATGTCAAAGTCGAATTGATCCAGGCGCTGTTTGTATTGCGCGCGATCCACGGTGCGCAGCCGGGCGTCGATACCGATACTGGCCAGGTTTTCCACATAGGGCTGCAGGATGCGCTCAAGGTTGGGGTTTACCAGCAATATTTCGAACCGCAGCGGTTTGCCTTCACTATTGAGCAGCCGTTGGCCGGAGAGTTTCCAGCCACTTTCACCCAGTAGCGCCAAAGCCTGGCGCAAGGTTTCACGGGGGATACCGCGACCATCGGTGTGCGGCAGGGCAAAGGGCTGGTTGAACAGCTCGGCAGGCAGCTGGCTGCGCCAGGGAGACAGCATGAGCCACTCATGCCCCTGGGGGATGCCGCTGGCCGAAAACTCGCTGTTGGGGTAATAGCTCATGGCCCGCTGATAGGCGCCGTTGAACAGCGTGCGGTTAGTCCATTCAAAGTCGAACATCAGGCCCAGGGCTTCACGGACGTTGTCCTGGGCGAAGGTGGGGCGACGGCTGTTCATAAACAGCCCCTGGGTTTGTGTCGGGATCTGGTGGGTGATTTCGGCCTTGATCACCTCGCCGCGCCGCACCGCCGGAAAGTTGTAGCCGTTGGCCCAGTTCTTGGCCTGGTGCTCGATGTAAATGTCGAACTCGCGGGCCTTGAACGCCTCGAAGGCGACATCACTGTCGCGGTAGAACTCCACTTCGACCCGCTCGAAATTGTATTTGCCGCGGTTAACCGGCAGGTTGGCGCCCCACCAGTTTTTTACGTGTTCGAAGACCAGCTGGCGCCCGGGGGTGACCTTGGTGATGCGATAAGGCCCGCTGCCTAGCGGTGGCTCGAAGGTGGTGGCTTTGAAGTCGCGCGTTGCCCAGTAATGCTGGGGCAGCACGGGCAGTTCGCCCAGGCGCAGGATCAGCAAGGGGTTGCCGGCGCGCTTGAATACGAAGCGAATCCGCTTGGGCCCCAGAATATCGACCCGCTGGACTTCCTGAAGGTTGGTGCGGTATTGCGGATGGCCTTCTTTAAGCAGCAGGTTGTATGAGAAGGCTACGTCGTAGGCCGTTATCGGCGCACCGTCGTGAAAACGGGCTTCGGGGCGCAGGTTAAAAACCACCCAGCTGCGGTCTTCGTTGTACTCCACCGATTGGGCGATCAAGCCATAACTGGAGGTGGGTTCATCGCCGGAAGGGGCGTACTGGCCCGTGCCTGCCATCAGCGTTTCGTTGAGTTCATTGACCCCGTATTGCAGGAAGTTGGGGGTCGAGACCGGGCTGGTGCCTTTGAAAGTGTAGGGGTTGAGCGTGTCGAAGGTGCCGAACGCCATGACCTTCAAGGTGCCACCTTTGGGCGCGTCAGGGTTTACCCAGTCGAAATGGGTAAAGGTGGCCGGGTACTTGAGTGTGCCGAACTGCGCATACCCGTGGCTTTCGCTCAGGGTTGCGCTGGCGGGGAAGCTCAAGGCCAGGCTGATAAGTAGCGTAAGGAGGGGACGCGTCAAGTCAGAGATCCGATCCAGGCATTGGGCTTAAGGTTTCCTTACAGTAACAGCTTGTATCTGTAGGAAAAAGGCCACTCAGGAAAGCACTACGGGCAAGCTTCGCCCTACTTTTTTGTAGGGATCAGCTTGCCCGCACGGGTATCTGTGGTGTGCTTATCGCGGTTTGGAAACGGTCAGCATTTGCCCCGGCTTGAGGGCTTTGGCGCTGTTGGGATTCCAGCGCTTGAGATGTTGCATCTCAACGTTGAAACGCTTGGCAACGATATACAGCGAATCGCCTTTCTGTACCTTGTATTGCGTAGGCTTGCGGCCTGACGGTTTGCGCGTGTCCTGCATGACCAGGATCTGCCCGGCCTTGAGATTGTTGCCGCTGAGCTTGTTCCAGTGCTGCAGGTCTTTGACATCGACCTTGTTGGCCTTGGCAATCAGGGTCAGGTTGTCGCCGCTCTTGACCCGGTACTTGCGGTTCAGGCGGGCAGGCGATGCGCTTGCTACCTTGTCAAACACCGGCTTGTTGGGGCGCAGGCTGACCAGTTGGTCGGAGCTGAGATTGGACAGGCTGGCGGTCAACAGCTGGGCTTTGGCCGTGGGGACCAGCAGGTGCTGCGGACCATCGGTGGTGGCGCGCTGCTTGTAGGCCGGATTGAGCTGGAACATCTCGTCTTCGTCGATCTCGGCCAGGGCTGCCACGCGGGACAGGTCCATGGACTGCTTGATCTCGACCATTTCGAAGTAAGGTTCGTTGGCGATCGGGTTCAGGTTGATGCCGTAGGCTTCAGGGGCCAGAACCACTTGCGACAGGGCCAGAAGTTTTGGCACGTAGTCTTTGGTTTCCTGGGGCAGTGGCAGGTTCCAGTAGTCGGTAGGCAAACCGAGCTTTTCATTGCGCTCGATGGCCCGGCTGACGGTGCCTTCGCCGGCGTTGTAGGCCGCCAGGGCCAGCAGCCAGTCGCCGTTGAACATGTCATGCAGACGGTTCAGGTAGTTCAGGGCAGCGAGGGTCGAGGCCGTGATATCACGACGACCGTCATAGGCCCGGGTTTGGCGCAGGTTGAAGTAACGACCGGTAGACGGAATGAACTGCCAGAGCCCGACCGCATTGGCGTGGGAATACGCCATAGGGTTGTAGGCGCTTTCGATGGCTGGCAGCAAGGCCAGTTCCAGCGGCATGTTGCGCTCTTCCAGACGCTCTACGATGTAATGAATATAAAGGCTGCCGCGCTCGCCGGCGTTTTCCAGGAAGGACGGGTTGCTGGCAAACCACAGGCGTTGTTGTTCAATGCGGGGGTTGACGTTCTGCCCGTCCTGCAACTTGAAACCCTGGCGCATGCGCTCCCAAACGTCTTGTGGGGGCAGGGGGCTGGGCTTCTGGCTGAGCCAGAGGGGATCCTGGGGTATGCGTTTGGCGATTTTAAGGCTGGCCCGCTCGGTGGTCTGCGCCGAATGATCCATGGATTGGCAGCCCGCGAGGGTGGCGGACACAGCCACCGCGATGGCTTTGACCAAGCGCGTCAATGCGTCTGAATTGATGGCGTTACCTTTAAATGACGACATTGTTTTGAAAAAAGTTCAGGAAAAAATGTCGGGGGATTCTAGAAAGCAGGGGGGGCGCGGTCAACTGTTGAGAATTTTTGTGCTGACCGCACTCTATTTCAAAACTTGTCTTTCCAGCTGCGCAAGCTGGCAAAGACCGCACTGGGCGAGTCATTGTCGCGGGAATTCCACTCGTCAGCTTTTTCTTTAACAGATGTTTCATTGACCCGCAGGAAGGGATTGGTGCGCAATTCGAGTGCTATAGAGGATGGCAAACTGATACGGCCTTCAGCTCGCCACTGCGAGACTTGCGCAACACGCGCGGCAATATCCGGGTTGTTCGGTTCCACTGCCTGGGCGAAGCGCAGGTTGCTCAAGGTGTATTCGTGGGTGCAGTACACGCCGGTGTGGGCGGGCAGTGCCGCCAGGCGGCTCAGGGAGTGATGCATCTGTTCGGGGGTGCCTTCGAACAGCCGTCCGCAACCGGCAGCAAACAGGGTGTCGCCACAGAACAGCAGGGGGGCTGCCGGGTTTTCGTGATAGTAGGCGATATGCCCCAGGGTATGGCCGGGCACCAGCAGTACCTGGAACTCAAGGCCCAGCACGCTGATGCGGTCGCCATCGTTGAGTGCCACTTGTCGGGCCGGGATGCTCTCAAGTGCCGGGCCCCAAACCTTCGCGTTAGTGTGGGCGTGAAGCTGTGCAACGCCGCCCACATGATCGAAGTGGTGATGGGTGATCAGGATGTCGCTGAGCACCCAGCCCGGGTGTTGCTCCAGCCAGGCCAGCACCGGCGCGGCATCACCCGGATCGACCACGGCACAGCGCTGGTTGGCGGTGTCCTGTAACAACCAGATGTAGTTGTCATTGAAGGCGGGCAGGGCGTCGATCTGTAACATGGTGCAATTCCCAAGTGCGAAACAATGGCGCATCTTAGGGGCTGTTGACGTTTAATTGCGAGCCGTGTCGTCAGGGCTTGTAACAGGTAGATGGCAAGTGGGAGGAGCAATGACCGATAAAGCATTGGCTCAGGCGGACCCTGAGTGGCTGGCGCTGATCAGCTCGGCGCGGGAATGGCTGTCCGGCCCCCTGGGGCAATTGTTGCTCGAAGATGAGCAGCGGGTGCTTGAGGATGAACTGGGGCGTTTTTTCGGCGGTTATCTGGTGCATTACGGCCCTGGCGCAGAACCTGCACCGCAGGCCGCGCAGGTGCGCCGCAGCGTACGCCTGGGCGCGCCTCTGCCGGGAGTGGAAATTTTCTGCGAAGAACAGGCCTGGCCGTTGTGCGAGCACGCGGCCGATGTGGTGGTGCTGCAGCATGGTCTGGATTTCTGCCTTTCGCCCCACGGCCTTTTGCGCGAAGCGGCCAGCAGCGTTCGCCCCGGCGGGCACTTGCTGATTGTCGGGATCAACCCCTGGAGCAGTTGGGGCTTGCGTCATGTATTTACCAAGGACACCCTGGGCCGGGCCCGCTGCATTTCACCATCACGGGTCGCCGACTGGCTGAACCTGCTGGGCTTTGCGCTGGAGAAACGCCGCTTCGGGTGCTATCGTCCGCCGCTTGCGTCCAAGGCCTGGCAAAGCCGTTTGTCAGGGTGGGAGCGCAAGGCCGGTAGCTGGCAATTGGCCGGTGGCGGCTTCTATGTACTGGTTGCGCGCAAAATGGTGGTGGGCTTGCGCCCGGTTAACCCGATGCGCCGCGAACCGATGGGCAAGCTGGTGCCCTTGCAAATGGCCAAGGTCAATCGGCGCCACACTGAACCCTGAATATTGAGTGGGCCGGGTTTACCCGGCTCAGGTACTGCCCATTGCCAATGGCCAGGCCATAAGCAGCCTTTTCTGGAAAGTTTGTAATGATCGATAGTGTTGAAATGTTCACCGATGGTGCCTGCAAGGGCAATCCTGGCCCCGGCGGCTGGGGTGCCTTGCTGGTTTGCCAGGGGGTTGAAAAGGAACTGTGGGGCGGCGAGCCCAACACCACCAACAATCGCATGGAGCTGATGGCCGCGATTCGTGGCCTGGAAGAGCTCAAGCGGCCCTGCGAAGTGTTGCTGGTGACCGACTCGCAGTATGTGATGAAAGGCATCACCGAGTGGATGGTCAACTGGAAAAAACGCGGCTGGAAAACCGCTTCCAAGGAACCGGTGAAAAATGCCGACCTGTGGAAGCTGCTCGATGAGCAGGTCAACCGGCACACCGTGAAGTGGCAGTGGGTACGCGGCCACATTGGCCACCCTGGCAACGAACGTGCCGACCAGTTGGCCAATCGCGGGGTCGATCAGGTGCGGGGAATCAAGCATGCGTAGTGTTGTACTCGATACTGAAACCACCGGTATGCCGGTCACCGACGGCCACCGGGTGATCGAGATCGGTTGCGTCGAGTTGATGGGCCGTCGTTTGACCGGTCGCCATTTTCATGTGTACCTGCAACCGGACCGTGAAAGTGACGAGGGCGCCATTGGTGTCCACGGCATTACCAACGAATTCCTGGTGGGCAAGCCGCGCTTTGCTGAAGTGGCGGATGAATTTTTCGAGTTCATCAAGGGCGCGCAGCTGATCATCCATAACGCCGCGTTCGACGTGGGCTTCCTGAATAACGAATTTGCCCTGATCGGGCAGATGGACCGTGCCGACCTCACTCAGCACTGCACCATCCTCGATACCCTGGCGATGGCGCGGGCCCGTCACCCCGGTCAGCGCAACAGCCTCGACGCCCTGTGCAAGCGTTATGGCGTCGACAACTCGGGCCGTGAGCTGCACGGCGCCTTGCTCGACTCCGAGATCCTCGCAGACGTTTACCTGACCATGACTGGCGGGCAGACCAGCCTGTCGTTGGCCGGTAATGCCTCTGACGGTAACGGTTCAGGTGAAGGTTCGGGTAACCAGGCCAGTGAAATTCGCCGCCTGTCGGCCGACCGTCAGCCGGGCCGGATTATTCGTGCAAGTGAAAGCGACTTGGCCGAGCATGCCGCCCGACTTGAAGCCATTGCCAAATCGGCAGGCGGGCCGTCGCTGTGGGCGCAGCTTCTCGACGCGAAGGGGCAAACATTGCAATAACCTGGCGCCGTCTTGTTGTGGCTGGCGCAGGCCAAGAAGGGTTGCACTGCAATCCGGTGTCAGCATCGACGACAGGAAAGAAGGATTTTTCATGCATCTGGTTGTGAACCCCAAGGACCCTCACGTCTCGGTACGCCTGGCCGACGAGGGTTTCGCGCCGTATGTATGGTGCAACGATTTCAGCTTTGAAGTGCGCGCCTATGCCCGTGCCGACCGCCATAAAAAGGTCGAGCACTGGCCGCTGGACCTGATTACCCCCTACCGCAAATGCTACGGCATCGACCCTGATGAGTTCGCCAGCTACCGCGGTGGCAAGGACAGCGACATTTTCATGGCCTACCTGGATAACCAGCCCGTCGGGCATGTGGTCGTCAGCACCAACTGGAACGGTTTCGCCCATGTCGATGAACTGGCCGTGATTGCCGGTGCCCGTCGCCACGGCGTGGCCAGGTCATTGCTGGAAGTGGTCAAGTTCTGGAGCCGCAAGAAGAACCTGCCCGGGATCATGCTGGAGACCCAGAACAACAACCTTGGTGCCTGCCGTCTGTATGAAAGGTGCGGATATCAGGTAGGAGGTATCGATGATTTACGCTATCGCGGTATTGATCCGCAGACCCGTGAAGTGGCGATTTTCTGGTACCTGATATTTGAGAATCGGACCCTGTAGTCGCTGCCGAAGGCTGCGAAGGAGGGCGTAGCCCTCCGTTTTCCCAAAGCGTCCCCAATCTCCTTCGCAGCCCACATAGGGCTTGATCTACAACAGAGTATCTACAGGGTTGTGTTCTAAAGCACCACCAGGCCCTGATCCGCGAGTAACGCCTCGGCCTTTGCCCGCACAATTTCAATCAGCGCAGCCAGCGCCAGGCCCGGCTGGGTGCCCTTGCGTGTGAGCGCATAGAGCGTTACCGCAATGGCCGGAGAGACCGGGCACACGTCCAGCCCGCTGGCTTTGGCCCCCACTGCCGTGAACGGGTCGACCAGCGCCAGCCCCTCGCCAGCTTCGACCATGCTGCGCATCATCCGGTAACTTTGCACCTGAATGTGCACCACCGGCGCCGGGCGCAAGGCTTGCAGCTTGCTGTCGAGGCCGCGGCTCAAGCCGTCGTGCTGTCGCAGACCAATCATCGCCTGACCGGCCAGCTCTGGCAGGGCGATGTATTTGTGCTTGGGCGATAGCCAGCCGTGAGGCGCCAAAAATTGCACTTTGCCCTGCACCAGAGGCAGGCAGTCGAGCCCGGTCTGTTCTGATGGCTGCAAGCTGAAGCCGATATCACACTCGTCCATCAACAGGCGTCGCACGATTTCTGCGCAGGGGTGGCTGCCTAGTACGGCAGGGGTGTCGGGGAACCGGCGTCTCAGGGCACCGATGCAAGAGGGCAACAGCGGCTCGGCCAGGGTTTCACTGCACGCCACGCGCAAGGCCGGCTCCTGATGCTGGCGCAACTCGTTGCCCAGTTGGCGTAACGGCTCAAGTGCCTGGTACAGCTGATTGATCAGGGGTTGCAGCACAAGTGTATCGCGGGTGGCTTGCAGCCGCCCGCGAACACTGGAAAACAGCATAAAGCCCAATTGTTGCTCGGCTTCCTGCAGCGTTGCGCTGAGGGTGGCCGTGGGCAATTGCAGCAACTCGGCAGCATGGCCGAGGTTGCCGGTTTGCAATAGGGCTTGAATCACTTCGATGTGGCGTAGACGCATGCTAATGTCCGGCAGATGAGGTTTCAGCGTTGCGAAGCCTGATCCATGTCTCATCCGTTGACTTCAGCGTTAGGCCATAAAACAGGTCAGGCTGCGACAACCGGGGAAGGATCGCGGACCAGGATGACGCTCGACTGCACCAGCTCGTAGTTGTTGTCATCATTTTTTTTGACACGATCGCCAATGGCCAGTTTGTAGCTCATTACGGGCTGATCGCCGGTTGCTTGTGTATCTTCAAACTCATGCACGGAATAGACCCGACCTTCCGCATCTCTTGCATGAAATTGCCCAACGAGAACTGCCGCCATTTGTAGAGAACCTCTGGAGATAAACACCCAATTTGCGGTTCTGTAGACCGTTGTTCAGCAGGGGAAGTTTAACCATGTGAAAAAAATAGTCCCGCTACTTTACAGGCTTGCAGGCCGATAGGGTGAACTGGGGTGCAAGAAAGCCGTCCGATCATCTATAACTACTCTTCCTACAGCTACTGACTCGGGGTTTTCCATGAGCAAGGTCTACAGTGTTGCAGTGTTGGTTGGCAGTTTGAGGAAGGACTCGCTCAATCGAAAAGTCGCCCAGGCCCTGGCAGAACTGGCGCCGCCAAGCCTGAAACTGTTTATTGTCGAAATCGGTGAGCTGGCGCTGTACAACGAAGACATTGACGGTGCGTCGCCGCCTGCGGCCTACACGGTGTTTCGCGATCAGATCCGCCCGGCCGATGCCGTCCTGTTTGTGACCCCCGAGTACAACCGCTCGGTGCCAGGCGTTTTGAAAAACGCCATTGATGTCGGTTCGCGGCCATATGGGCAGAGTGTGTTCAGTGGCAAGCCGGGCGCGGTGATCAGTGTTTCGCCGGGGGCCATTGGGGGCTTTGGGGCGAATCATCATTTGCGCCAGTCGCTGGTGTTCCTCGATGTGCCTTGCATGCAGCAGCCTGAGGCCTATCTGGGCGGGGCGGGGGATGCATTTGATGCATCTGGCAAGCTGTCAGACAAAGTCCGACCGTTTTTGCAGAAATTTATCGACCAATTTGCCGGGTGGGTAGAGCAGTAGGATTACCGCAGCTGCAAGCCGCAAGTGAGGAGCTTGCAGCTTGCGGCTTGTAGTGATCAGCTGCTCTGCGGCATCTCGCCGTTGGCCAGGCGACGGTTGATATCGGCAATCACCTCAGGCAGGTCGCTGATGGTGTCGATCAGGTAGTGCGGACGAGAACCGGCGAACAGGGTGTGAATGCGGCTGCGCTCACTGGCCAGGGTTGCCGGGTCCAGTGCCTGGTATTGCGCCCAGGTCAGGCCCAGCGCATTGCCCGAGCACACCAGCGCCACAGTCCACATGCCGGCGCGACGACCTTCAAGAATGCCCGGCACGGTGTCGTCGATCTTCACGCAGGCGCCCACATCATCAATACCCAGCGCAATCACGTTGGCCAGTGCCTGGGCCGGCCAGGGGCGACCGTTGGGCACTTCATCAGTAGCCACCACATGGTCGGCGACATAGCCATTGGTGGCGGCCAGCTCAACCACTTTGGCCATCACTTGCGCCGGGTAACCCGAGCATGAACCGATCTTGATGCCTTGCGCGCGCAGTTGGGCGATGGTCTCCAGGGCGCCCGGGATCAGCGCCGAGTGCTCGGCGATCTTTTCGATCTGCAGCGGCATGAAACGCTCATAAATTGCGGTCACGTCATCGTCAGTCGGGGCGCGACCGAACACCTTTTTATAGCGCTCGGTGATCTGCGGCTGGTCACACAGGGTGCGGATGTGGTCCCACTTGCCCATGCCCATCGGCCCGCGAGCTTCTTCGATGGAGACCTGTACATCGAATTCGGCAAAGGCTTCGACAAAAATCTGGGTCGGGGCGAATGAGCCAAAATCGACCACGGTACCGGCCCAATCGAGAATGGCGGCTTGCAGCTTGCTTGGGTTGGTGTAGTTCATGTCAGAGAATCCTGTAAGAGCGGGCGTTGCCGCGCGAAATAATAGGGGGTGTTTTAACCAGCACTTACATCATCAGATTTCGAAGACTTCCATCTCCTGCAGCACCTGGCCTATGGCATTCACGGCAGCCTGCATCTCGGCCTGGTTGACATGGCCAATACAGCCCACGCGGAAGGTTTCGACCTGGGTCAATTTGCCCGGGTACAGGATGAAACCCTTGGCCTTGACCCGTTCGTAGAACGCCTTGAACTGGTAGCGCGGGTCTTTAGGCGCATGGAAGGTAACGATGATCGGCGCCTGGATGGCTTCAGGTAAAAAGCTGCGGATGCCAATTTTGGCCATGCCATCAAGCAGCGCCTGGCAGTTGTTGGCGTAGCGTTGGTGACGGGCAGGCAAGCCGCCTTCTTCGTTGTATTGCAGCAGGGCTTCGTGCAGGGCCGCGACCACGTGGGTGGGCGGGGTAAAGCGCCATTGTCCGGTTTTGGCCATGTAAACGTGCTGATCATGCAAGTCCATCGCCAGTGAATGGCTATTGCCGGCGGCGTTGGCCAGCGCTTCTTTGCGGGCAAACACAAAGCCCATGCCCGGTACACCCTCAAGGCATTTGCCGGAGGCGGCGATCAATGCATCAAAAGGCACATGCTGTGCATCGATGGGCAGGGCACCGAACGAACTCATGGCGTCGATAATCAGACGTTTACCGTGGCTGGCAATAACAGCGGCAATTTCAGGTAGAGGGTTCAGGATGCCGGTGCTGGTTTCGCAGTGGATCAATGCCACATGGCTGATGCTCGGGTCGGCCTGCAGCAGGCGGTCGACGTCGGCTGCGGTGGTGGGTTCGTCTTCGGCGGTTTCAAAAGTGCTGAAACGACGGCCGAGCACGTCGCAAATTTTCGCCAGGCGTTTGCCGTAGGCGCCGTTGATCAGTACCAGGACATGGCCATCGCGAGGCACCAGGGTGCCGATGGCGGCTTCGACGGCAAAAGTGCCGCTGCCTTGCAGGGGCACGCAATGATGGCTGTCGGCGCCGTTGATAATAGCCAGCAGTTGCTCGCACAGGCTGGCAGTCAGTTGGTTGAAACTGTCATCCCATGAGCCCCAGTCGACCATCATCGCCTGGCGGGTACGCGCCGAGGTTGTCAGTGGGCCAGGGGTCAGCAGGATCGGCGCGGCAGTACTCATTCTGGTTTCCTCACAAGCATTGGATGGCTACTGGATACAGGGCATAAATTGCAGTTTGTGTTGATATCAATCAAATTGTTTGTTGTTATGCCTGCCATCAGTGAGGCTTATAGATATGAATTTATTCCAGCTCCGCGCGTTTGACGCGGTTGCCCGAGAGGGCAGTTTTACCCGGGCGGCGGCCCGGCTGTTTATCAGCCAGCCGGCGGTGACCGGGCATGTCAAGGCGCTTGAAGAGCACTACCAGATCACCTTGTTGCGGCGCACTGCGCGGCGGGTGGAGCTGACCGAAGAAGGCACACGGCTGGCGGCCATCACCCGGGCCATGTTCGGTTTGGTGGATGAGGCGCAGGTGATGCTTGAGGCCAATCGCCAGTTGCTGACCGGGCGTCTGGAGGTGGCGGCGGATGGCCCGCACCTCGTGATGCCGATGCTGGCGAGCCTGCGTGCGCGCTACCCGGGCATTACCGTGAACCTGCGTCTGGGCAATGCTCAGGAAACCCTGGCGGCCTTGCTGTCGGAGCACGTTGATGTGGCGGTGTTGACCGAAGTGGAGCCGCGCAAGGGCCTGACCTTGCGCGCCCTCAACGAATCGCGGATTTGCGCCCTGGTGCCGGCCAACCACCCGTGGCTGGCCTTGCCGGATGGCATTGCAATTGCGCAACTGGATCAGGTGATCATGGTGTTGCGTGAACCGTCTTCGATTACCCGTCGAACTTTCGACAGCGCCTGTGAGCAGGCGAGCATCAACCCGCGGGTATTGCTGGAGCTCGACAGCCGGGAGGCGGTGACCGAAGCGGTCGCGGCGCAGTTGGGGGTGGGCATAGTGTCGTCGGTGGAAGTCAGCCCTGACCCCCGGGTGCGAGCGGTACCCATCAATGGCGCGGGGCTGGTCAACCTGCATATGCTCGGCTGCATGGAGCGGCGCGCCGAGTTGCGGTTGATCAAGGCGTTTATGGAGTTGGCGGTGTAGCCACTGAGAAAGTCCGTAGCAGCTGCCGAAGGAACGAGGCTGCGTCCGGCGGCGCAGCCGTCGCGAAATCAGACACTGCGGTGTGCCAGTTAAAACCGGCTCTCAGGGTTTACGACGGCTGCGTCGGGGTGCCGCATCACGCCGGACGCAGCCTCGTTCCTACGGCAGCTGCTACGGATGGTGTGTTACAAATCCGCGCGCACAATCTCCAGAAATGTCGCCACCACCCGCCGTGAACCCTGCTCTTGCAGGCACACCAGGGTTTCGGTCAGGCGCCTTGTGCAGTCGGTGATGGGCAGGGCGCAGACCCGCGAGTCCGAGCCGAATTCCGCCGCCGACACCACACCCACACCAATCCCCACCACCACCGCCTCACGCGCCGCTTCGCGGCCTTCCACCTGGATTGCGGCGCGGATGCGCAGGCCCGCCTGGCTCATTTCTTCTTCCAGGGTTTGCCGGGTCACGGAGCCCACTTCGCGCAGTACCAAGGGCGTGTCATCCAGATCGGCCAGGCAAATGGCATTGCGGCTGGCCCACGGATGCGTTCGGGCCACAAAGGCCACCATCGGGTCGCTGCGCAAGGGCACGCTGAGCAGGCGTTCATCATTCACGTCACGCCCCAGCAGGGCCAGGTCAGCCTGGTAGTTGAACAGCCGCGCCAGGCATTCGTCGGTGTTGCCGGTTTCGATTTTTACCGTGATCCCGGGGTAGCGCTGGCAAAAACGGGCAATTTGCGGCAACACATGCACCGGGGCATCCACCGCCAGGATCAGGCTGCCGGTTTGCAGGGCCTGGGAGTCCTGCAGTAATTCCTGAGCCTCGGCCTGCACCCCGAACAGGCGCTGGGTGATGCTCAGCAGGCGCTCGCCCAGGTCGGTCAGGCGTACCGAGCGTTTGTTGCGATGGAACAGCAGCACCCCGAAGCGTTCCTCAAGTTTTCTGACCTGATCGGAGATGGCCGGCTGGCTTAAAAACAAACGTTCGGCCGCGCGGGTGAAACTGCCATGAACGGCAACGGCGTGAAAAGCCTTCAACTGCGCATGAGAAACCGACATCGGATTGCCTCTTACAAGCTGAGCTTATGATTGAAATACGATAAATCGATTTTACCTATTAGTCAGTAATTGCTTTGATCGACCTCAGCCCGCCGTTATGTCCTCGATAGCGGCGGGTCGCGACACAGCTGTGTGCAACTGCGAACTCGAATAAAAACGGGCAGCTCACAGTGTGTCTGGCAAATACGGTCCTTGTCTGAAGGGCGGTATTGAAGTGCTCAACACAATAAAAAAACAGGCGTTCTTTTCTGATTCTGCCGGCACATTCCACCTCTGAGGTCAGACCCCATATGAACAACTCCTATGCCACCATCAAGCGTTGGCGCGTGCAGATTTTTGCCATCACCTGGTTGGCCTACGCGGCCTTTTACTTCACTCGCAAGGCATTCTCCGTTGCCAAGCTAGGCATCGGTGAAGACCCCAACTTTCATCTCGACAAGATGGCGATGGCTAACCTCGACGCTATCTACCTTGCCGCTTATGCCGTAGGGCAATTTACCTGGGGCATCCTCGCCGATCGCTTTGGCCCGCGGGTTGTGGTGCTGGGTGGCCTGATCATTTCGGCGCTGGCTGCTCTGGTCATGGGTACCTACGCCACGTTGCCGATCTTTGCCACCTGCATGCTGATCCAGGGCCTGGCGCAATCCACCGGCTGGTCGGGGCTGTGCAAAAACATCGGCAGCTTTTTCCCCGCGCAGCAACGTGGTCGGGTGCTGGGGCTGTGGAGTTCGTGCTATGCCTTTGGCGGGCTGGTTGCTTCGCCCTTTGCCGGGTGGTGGGCGTATACGCTGATCGGCAGTTGGCATGCGGCGTTTATTTCCAGTGCGGCGGTGGTGGCGCTGGTGGCGGTGCTGTTCTTTATCTTCCAGCGCAATACGCCGCAAGATGTCGGCCTGCCCGCCGTCGAGCCAGAGCCCGACATGAGCGCTGACGAGATCGCCGCCGAAAAACGCATCAGCATCTGGGCGCCGCTGCGCGAGATCATGCGCAATCGCACGGTGCTGACCCTGGGGCTGGCGTATTTCATGCTCAAGCCGGCGCGCTACGCGATTCTGTTGTGGGGGCCGGTGATCGTGTTCGAGCAAATGCCGCAAGTGGGCAAGGTCGGCGCTGCGATTATTCCTACGGCGTTTGAGCTGGCGGGCTTGCTGGGGCCGATCATGATCGGTCTGGCGTCCGACAAACTTTTCGGTGCCCGGCGTATGCCAGCCTGCATTTTGAGTCTGCTGGCGCTGACCGTTTCCCTTGCATTCTTTATGGGCGCCTTGCACACCGGCAGCGTGGCACTGGTGGTGGCCTTGTTGTTTGTCATGGGCTTGACCCTGTACGGGCCGGATTCGATGATCAGCGGCGCTGCCGCCATTGATTTCGGCACCGCCAAAGCCGGTGCCACCGCAGCAGGGTTTGTGAATGGCTGCGGTTCGGTCGGGGCGATTCTGGGTGGCCTGCTGCCCGGTTATTTCGACACGGTCACGGTGTTTATCGTGTTTGCCTGCTGCGCGCTGTTTTCCTCGCTGGTGCTCATACCGCACTGGAACAGCCGGCCTGAGGGGCTTAAAGCTGCGTGCCCGTTTGTGCCCAACCATCCATTGCTGATCAAGCCTTTACGCACCTGAGCAGGAGAATGACCCATGCGACCTTTTTGGCTGGAACAGGCACTGGCCCTGGAAAATGAAGCGCCCTGCGAGGCGCTGGCGGGTGAGACGCGTGCCCAGGTGTGCATTGTGGGGGGCGGTTATACCGGGTTATGGACCGCAATCATGCTCAAGGAGCAAAGCCCTGAACGGGATGTGGTGCTGATTGAAGCCGACATTTGTGGCGCAGGTGCCAGCGGGCGCAACGGCGGCTGTGCGCTGTCATGGTCGGCCAAGTATTTCACCCTTGAACGCCTGTTCGGGGTGGAGGAGGCCGTGCGGCTGGTCAAGGCCTCGGAGCAGAGCATTTATGCGATTGGTGCGTTCTGTAAACAGTATGGGGTGGAGGCCGACTACCGCCTCGATGGCACGTTGTACACCGCGACCAATCAAGCCCAGGTCGGTTCGACCGACAGCGTGATTGCTGCGTTGGAGCACCAGTCCATTAACTCCTTCAGCAAGCTGGCGGTCGATGACGTGCAGCGCCGGGCCGGTTCGGCCCGGCATCTGGAGGGCTGGTTTTCGCCGGCGGCTGCCAGTGTGCAGCCGGGCAAGCTGGTGCGTGGCCTGCGGCGGGTGGCCTTGCAGTTAGGGGTTAAAATCCACGAAAACACGCCAATGACCGGGCTGGAAGAGGGGGCGCCAGCGCTGATCCGCACCCCGGCCGGGAGCATTCGTGCTGATCGTGTGGTGCTGGCCATGAATGCCTGGATGGCCCGGGCCTTCCCGCAGTTTGAGCGCAGTGTGGCGATTGTTTCCAGCGACATGCTGATCACCGAACCGCGCCCCGACCTGTTGCAGGAAATCGGCCTGACCAGCGGCGTCACGGTGCTCGATTCGAGAATTTTCGTGCATTACTACCACAACACCCCGGACGGGCGAATCATGCTGGGCAAGGGCGGCAATACCTTTGCCTACGGAGGCCGCATGTTGCCGGCGTTCGATCAGCCGTCGCCCTACGCCGGGTTGCTGGGCAAAAGCCTGGAGGAGTTTTTTCCGGCGTTTGCCGGGGTAGGGGTGGAGGCGACCTGGAACGGGCCTTCAGATCGGTCTGTCACGGGTTTGCCTTTTTTCGGTCAGATGAGCAGCCACGGTAATGTGTTTTATGGCTTTGGCTACTCGGGCAGTGGCGTAGGGCCTTGCCATATGGGCGGTCAGATCCTTGCTTCGCTGGTGCAGGGGCAGGCCAATGACTGGACACGTTCGCCGCTGGTCAACGGACCGCTGGGGTATTTTCCGCCAGAGCCGATTCGCTACCTGGGTTCGCTGATGGTGCGCAATGCCATCAGGCGCAAGGAGCGGGCCGAGGATCATGGCCGTCGGCCCCGGCATCTGGACGTGCGCCTGGCCAGGTTTGCCGCAGCGGCGGGCAAGGCTGACAAGGGCTAAGCAGGGATTGATTGGATTTTTTGGTCGATTGCCGACTTCTGGCCGGTTAAACTTGCGCCCATTCGACGGCCGACAGGCTGCGACACACCAGATTGAGAGAGTAAGTAATGGGCGCACAGTGGAAGGTTAAACATAAAGCGGACGCCGCCAACAGCCGCGGCAAGATTTTTGGCAAGTTGGCCAAGGAATTGACGGTTGCTGCGCGCAACGGCGCCGATCCTGACATGAACTCGCACTTGCGCCTGGTTTATGAGCAGGCGAAAAAAGCCTCGATGCCGGCTGACACCATCAAGCGTGCAATCAACAAGGGTGCCGGTATCGGTACCGAGGCCGTGCAATACCACCGCGTGACCTACGAGGGCTTCGCCCCGCATCAGGTGCCGCTGATCATCGAGTGCCTGACCGACAACATCAACCGTACCGTGGCTGAAATCCGCGTGGCCTTCCGCAAGGGCCAGCTGGGTGCTTCGGGTTCGGTGGCCTGGGACTTCAACCACGTCGGCATGATCGAGGCCAAGCCGGACACCCCGGACGCCGATCCTGAGATGGCTGCGATTGAAGCCGGTGCCCAGGATTTCGAAGAGGGTGAAGAAGAAGGCACGACCTTGTTTATCACCGAGCCGACTGACCTCGACGCTGTACAGAAAGCATTGCCCGAGCAAGGCTTTACCGTGGTTTCAGCCAAGCTGGGCTACCAGCCGAAGAACCCGGTAAGCGGTTTGACTGACGAGCAAATGGCCGAAGTACAAGAGTTTTTGGCCAAGCTGGAAGAGCAGGACGACGTGCAGGACATGTTTGTGGCGTTGGCATAAGCCACCGACCCGGTTCCCGTAGCAGCTGCCGAGGAACGAGGCTGCGTCCGGCGACGCAGTCGTCGTAAACGCTGAGAGCCGGGGTCAATTGGCACACCGCAGTGTCAGATTTTACGACGACTGCGTCGCCGGACGCAGCCTTCGTTCCTCGGCAGCTGCTACAGACCTAGCTCAGCAAGCGTATTACCTCCGCAAACCCCGGCCGTGCCAGCACCTCTGGCTGGATACAGCGCTGTTGCAACCCCAGCAGCTCACTGCGCTGTCGATCACTCAAGCCCGAGTCGATCCGCGCCAGCAATTCCCCCAGCAAAATCCCGAATGCCCGCACTTCGATGCGCTGCAGCGCCCGGCTCTGTGGGCTGTCGTCGATGACATGGAAACACGCCGCGCCAAAATCCCCCAGCAGGCAGTCGCCCCGGGCGTTGAACAAAATATTGTGCGCGTACAAGTCACCGTGGCAAATGCCCTGTGCATGCAGGTGGCCGGCCGCCGAGGCGATGCCACGCGCAATGCGCAAGGCGCTGTCGCCGGTGAAACGGGTGCTGTCGGCATACACGTCACGGCTGCAGGTCTCAAAGCTGGGCAGGGCCGCCAGGTTGAGAAAGGACGGGTCGATCAATTGCATCACCAGCGCCGCTTGATCGTCAGGGGCGCCAACCACGCGGCCCAGTACCTTGATCAGGTTAGGGTGCTGGCCCGCCGCGATGCAGGCGTTCATTTCATTGAGCGGCGAGCCGTCGCTGGTGATGCTGCCCTTGTACAGCTTGACCGCCACCGACTGCACCGGCTGGCCAGGGGCGCTCCACTGCGCCTGATAAATGACCCCCGAGGCGCCTTCGCCCAGTTTTTGCTCAAGCTCAAGCTGCGACCAGTCAATATTCGGCGTGTTGTCAGCCTCGCGATGAGCGCTGGCATCTTCACGCAGCGGGTTGCCGGCATAGGCCAGCCAGCTCAGGCCCGGCAATGACAGCAGGGTGTCGGGCAACTCGGTGAAGTGGTTGGCGGCCAGGCGGATCAGTTCCAGACGCTCACAGTTGGCCAGGCTGGCGGGCAGTTGCTGCAAGCGGTTGCCCGCCAGCATCAGCTTTTGCAGTAGCGGGCGCTGGCCCAGTTCTTCAGGCAAGTGTTCGATGCAGTTGTCGGTCAGGATCAGCCAGCGCAGCAAGGGCGGCAGTGCTTCGCCTGGCACATGGTCAATGCGGTTGGCCTTGAAACCGATCATGCTCAGTTGCGCACACTGGCCTAGGCAAGCCGGCAGTTCGGTGAATTGGTTGTCCGAGCAAAACAGGATCCGCAGGCGGGTCAGGCGATGCAGGTCGTCGGGCAGGGCGCTCAAGGCGTTGCCACTCAGGTTGAGGATTTCCAGGGTATCGGCCAGCTGGAATATCTCGGCCGGGAACTCGGTCAGCCCGCACGACAGATCAAGGCGTTTGATGCCCGTTAGTTGGCCGGCGCGAAGTTTGGCAAGGGTATCCATAAGCAGGGTCGGGTACTCGTGGGGGTGAGCGAAAAGTGTCGCGCATGATAGCGATTAATCTGCTTGGGGCCGAGTACTTGAGCGCGAAGGGTTGAGCGCTAAAAGTGATGAACGGTACATCTTTGTTTAATTTCGCTTGAAAATGGACGAATTTTCTTTCGATGCTAGCCTTCATCCTATAAAAACATGCAAGGAATGCTTGTGGATTACCGTCTGGGAACAGCCATCATCGGCTCCCTGTTCAGTACCTGTGCATGGTCGGCGCAGTACGAAGTTCAGGTTCGGGTCATCGTCGAACGGGGTTGCCAGTTGGTGGGCACTACCCGTGACGCGGGCGTTGATTACCTGGGCCTGCTGGATTTCGGCAGTACTGCGCGGCTCGACGGTCCTTCGGCCCCCTTGGGTGCAACGCTGATCAATGCGCGTTTGCCGCGCCTGGAATGCAACCCCGACACCACTTATCAAATTCAGGTCGACGGCGGCCAGCACGGTGGCACCGCTGATGTCCGCTATCTGGCCCTGGGGCCGGGCAGCCCGCCGATACCCTACCGCCTGTTCCGCGACCCGGCCCGTCAAATACCCTTGCCGGTCAATGTCCCCGTCAGTGGCACCGTGCCTGACACCGGTTCGGTGGCGCTGCCGCTTTATGGCCGCATCGAGGCATTGGCGCAAATCCCTCCGGTCGGGCTGTATGCCGATCTGTTGAAAGTCACACTCACGTGGTAGTGCCAGGAGTATGCAGATGACCGGCCTTGCCCAACGTTCAGTTTTATTCGCAGCCTGCGCGTTGCTGCTCACGGATGCCCAGGCGGCGATGGTCAGCGGGCAGATTCAGGTGCGGCTGGTGCTCATGCCCGCGTGCCAGGTGAGCAGTGGGACGGCGGATGCAAGCCGGCTCGATAACCTTGGCACACTCAACTTTGGCTCCCGGGGCCCGACCTGGGATACCCCGGTCGAGGCGATGCTGGAGGGCAGGGATAGCAATCTGAAGGTGACCTGCAACCCGGCGGTTCGGGGGTTCTCGGTGTCCATCGATGGTGGCAATCACGGTAATGGCCTGACTCGCCAGTTGAGCAATGGTCAGCAGTTGATCCCTTATCGTCTGTATCTGGATGCCGCTGGCAGCAACAGCTACAGCATCGGGCAGCAACACAATTTTGTGGTGGCAGGTGGTGGCCAAGTACCGATCCCGGTGTATGGCATGGTGATGTCGAACTCCAACGCACTTCGGGCAGGTGTCTATCGCGACACCTTGCGGGTGACGCTGGATTGGTGAACATGAGTGGGGTGCAAGATGCGCGTACTTAAATCAACGCTGGGTTTCTCAATGTTGGGCTTGATGTTGACCGGCTCGTTGCAGGCGGCAACTACGGTAACGGGGGTTGTCAACGCCACGTTGACCCTGACCTCCAGTTGCCTGGTTAACGGGGCTACAGGGGCTACCGGGCTGGACTTCGGTGACTTGAGTTTTGGTTCCACGACAACGTTTTTTACTGAAGCGGATTCACAAGTGATGGCTGACGCCGGCGGGGCCTTGTCGATCCAGTGCTCGGCGGGGACGTCGCCGGTGATCACGGTCGGTGCAGGCTCACATGACGGGCTTTCCACCGGGGGCACCCGTGCCCTGTCGGACGGTAACAGCAACTATGTGCCCTACGACCTTTACTCGGACTCCGGGCATAACACTATTGTGGCCATCAATGGCACGGTCTCTCCCGGTGCCAGTTCGGGCGCGGCACAAACCATCAACCTTTATGGCAAGGCTGTGGGTAAAGCCGGGCTTCCGGCGGGTACTTACAGTGACACCATCAACGTTTCGCTGACCTTTTAACCTTGTGACCTGGCTGCACGCGACGTCGCTGGTGCTGTTGTGTTCGTGCACTGGCGTTTTGTCCGCAGCTACCAGCGCGACGTTCCAGGTCGGTGCGAGCATTGTGGCGGGTTGCCTGGTTACCACGACGGGCGGCATTTACGGCAGCCTGGCGTTCGGTACCTACCCGGCGTTGTCGACTGCGCCGGTCAGTACGGCACTTGCCGGTGGCGTGTCGCTGCAGTGCACGCCCGGGGTGAGTGTGAGCATGCAGGTCGATGGCGGGCTGTATAACGCCAGCGGTCGACATCTGCAGGTCAGCGGTGGCAGTGCGCGGGTCGCCTACCAGTTGTTTCAGGATGCTGCCCACAGCCAGAGCCTTGGCATCGCGCAGTCGGTCAACGTGCCTTATACCAATGCCAACGCGATCAGCCTGCCGATTTTTGGCTATGTGCTGCTGCCGGGCAACCAGCCGGCGGGTACCTACAGCGATACGTTGCAAGTGCAATTGTCTTATTGATGTCCAGGGATCAGGAGTATGTGTATGCACTTATTTTCACGGCCGTTTCAGGGCCTGGCCTGCAGCCTGCTGATGTTGGGGGTGACTCAGCAGGCGCTGGCGGCCAGTTCGATTTTGATATGGCCTATCGACCCGGTACTGGAAGCTGACCAGCAAGCCAGTGCGCTGTGGCTGGAAAACCGCGGGGATGCGCCTGCCAGCATGCAGATTCGGGTATTTGCCTGGAATCAGGACGGTTTTGACGATCAGTATCAAAATCAGCGTGATGTGGTTGGCAGCCCTCCGGTGGCCACACTCGCGCCGGGGCAAAAGCAGCTGATTCGCTTGACCCGCACCAAATCCTTCCCGGCAGGTGAGGAGCACGCCTACCGCATCATCATCGACGAAATCCCTGCGCCGCTGCCCCCGGCGGCCGGTGATAACGCTAAAACGGCGGCGATGATTCGCCTGCAAATGCGTTACTCGGTGCCGCTGTTTGCCTATGGCGCCGGGTTGTGGAGCAAGGTGGACGCAAGCCGCCCACGGGATGCTGCCGGTATCGGCCTGCCGCAATTGAGCGGTCGCACCCTGAGTGTCGATGGCAAGCCCTATATCGAGATTCATAACCGAGGTGCGGTGCATGCGCGCTTGACCGAGGCGGTACTCAAGTCGGGCGGCCAGTCGAAAACAGTAGTCGACGGCTTGCTGGGCTATGTGCTGCCGGGCGCAACGATGCGCTGGCCAGCGCCTGTGGCCCAGGGTGATGCCTTGCAGGTTCGGGTCAATGGTCAACCCAAGGCACAGGACTTGCCTTTGGGGCGCTAACACCGGCAGGTAGCAAGTCCCCCTGACTGTAAGCGCGGCGGTGTTGATGCGCACCGTCGTGCCGGCGTTTGCAAGGAGCAGTAGCTATTGAGGGACGGGGTGTGGACGTGAGCAGGGCACTGGTGTCGGCCATCATCGGGCTGTGCGGTGTACTGGGTGGGGAAGCTGCACAAGCGGCAGAGCTTCCGCCGCCGCCTGCCACCCTGCAGGCTGTCGCCGATGCACCGTTGTATCTGGAATTGGTGATCAACCAAATGAATACCGGGCGCCTGGTTCAAGTGCAACAACGTGCCGGCCAGCTTTATCTGCCGGCAACCGATCTGCAGGACGCGGGCATTCATCTGCCGGTTGCCGCCCCGGATGAGGTCGGGCTCGACAGCGTGCCGGGGTTGCACAGCGAGTACGACATCCAGAGCCAGCGCCTGCTGCTGGACGTGCCCCCCGAATGGCTGCCGGAGCAGCATTTCGGCAGGCGCTCCAGCTACCCGCGCACCGAGGCGCTGAGCAGTTTTGGCGGTTTGCTCAACTACGATGCCTACCTGAACGAAACCGACGACGCGGGCACTTACCTGGCCGTCTGGAATGAAGTGCGGCTGTTTGACAGCTGGGGCACGCTGTCCAATACCGGGCAATACCGGCGCAGTATCGCTGGCGCCGCCGCGGGCCAGCTGGATAATGGTTACCGCCGGTATGACACCCTGTGGCGTTTCTCCGACGATGAGCGAATGCTCACCTATGAGGCAGGTGATCTGGTGAGTGGCGCGTTGCCCTGGACCACTTCCGTGCGCATGGGCGGCGTGCAGCTGTCGCGGGACTTCGGCGTGCGCCCGGATCTTGTGACTTACCCGCTGCCGCAGTTCTCCGGGGAGGCGGCGGTGCCGTCGTCAGTGGATCTGTTTATCAATGGCTTCAAGTCCTCCAGCGAAAACCTGCAACCCGGGCCCTATACCCTGACCAACGTGCCTTTTATCAACGGCGCGGGCGAGGCGGTGGTGGTGACCACCGACGCGCTGGGGCGGCAGGTGTCCACCAGCGTGCCGTTTTATGTGACCAGTACCTTGCTGCAAAAGGGGTTGAGTGATTTTTCAGTGTCGGCGGGCAGCGTGCGGCGCGAATACGGGGTACGTAACTTCGCCTACGGCGCGGGGGTAACATCCGGCAGCCTGCGCTATGGCCTGGCTGACAGCCTGACCCTTGAGAGCCACCTTGAAGCGTCTGATTCGCTGACGTTGGGCGGCATGGGGGCCAACCTCAAGCTGGGCAACTTCGGTGTGCTCAACAGTGCCGTGAGCCAGAGTCAGTTCGATGGCCGCAACGGGCGCCAACTGAGCACGGGCTACCAATACAGTGCGCAGCGTTTCAGCCTGGCCTATCAGCGTTTGCAACGGTTTGCCGACTACGCCGATCTTTCGGTCATCGGCAGCGACGCCATCAGCCTCAGCCAGCGCAGCGAGCAATTGACCCTGAGCCTGAACCTGGATCGTTTTGGCAGCCTGGGTGCCGGCTACTTTGATGTGGTCGCCGCCGATGCATCGCGTACTCGCTTGCTTAACCTGAGCTGGAGCAAGCCGCTGTGGTTCAACAGCAGTTTTTACGTCTCGGCCAACCGTCAGTTTGGCGACAGCAACTGGGCGATGCAGGCGCAGATTGTGATGCCGTTCGATCTCAAGGGCAGTTTGAGTTTCAGCACCGAGCGCACCAATACCGGTGCCAGCCAGCAACGGGTCAATTACAGCCGCGGCGTGCCGAGCCAGGGCGGCGTGGGTTTCAACCTGGGCTATGCCACTGGCGACTCGCCGGACTACCGCCAGGCCGACCTGACCTGGCGCCTGCAATCGGTGCAGTTGCAAGCCGGCGTGTACGGCACCTCGGCGCAGCAGACGCGCTGGGCAGATGCCAGTGGCTCGCTGGTATGGATGGACGGGCAGACTTTCGCTGCCAACCGTATCGACGATGCTTTTGTGGTGGTCAGCACCGGCGGTTTCCCCGATGTCGGCGTGCGCTACGAGAATCAGTGGATCGGCAATACCGACAAGAACGGTCACCTGCTGGTGCCCTGGACCAGCGCTTATTACCGCGGTAAATACGAGATCGATCCGCTGAACCTGTCAGCCAATATCATCAGCCCCAATGTCGAACAGCGCGTGGCTGTGCGTCGGGGCAGCGGTTACTTGCTGGAGTTCGAGTTGCGCCGGGTCGCGGCGGCCAGCGTGCACCTGTTGGACAGCCGCCAACAAGACCTGGCCCTGGGCAGTGCGGTATTGAATGAGCAGAACGGCTCGCGCGCCGTGGTGGGCTGGGATGGGCTGGTGTACCTGGAAAACCTGGTGGCGCAGAACTCGCTGCAGGTGATCCTGCCCGATGGCAAGCAGTGCAGGGCGCAGTTTGCATTGCCCGCCGAGACAGATCAGGTGCCCTTGATCGAGGGGGTAGTGTGCCAATGAAATATGCAATCGGAGCAGGACTTCTGTGTTGCCTGGCGGCGGCTGACGTGGAGGCCGGGTGCACTGCAGCGGCGGCGGCCAGCCCGGCCAGCTATGGCCCGATCAGTTCAACCCTGGTGCGCACGGCGCCCCAGAGCACCTCTTCCACCAGTGCCGGGCTGACCTGCACCGCCGGCGGCATTGCCCTGCTGGGTACGGCGTACTTCAAGGCCACCATTACCTCCAGCCAGACCGGCATGCTCGGCCCCTCCGGAGATGTGATTGCCTACAGCATTTATGCCAGTAACAACACCACCCATCCCATCACCCGTGGTGTAGCGTTCGATTTCGCCAGCAACGGGTTGCTGGGCACTGCCGCGCCCAGCAGTATCCCGTTGTACTTCACCACGGTGGTCAACAATGTTGCGGCGGGGGTGTATACCGAAACCCTGAACGTGCGCTGGGACTGGTACTACTGCACCGGTTTGGGGGCGTTGGGCCTTTGCCTGGGGTCAGACTCGGGTGTCGACAAGGTGAGCACCATGACGGTGAGCATGACGGTGGTCAACGACTGCACCATCAGTGCGCCCTCGATCAGCTTTGGCAGTGCACCGATGGTCAGTAGTTTCGCCCCCGTAAGCCAGAGCATCAGCGTGGCCTGTACCAAAGGCAGTGCCTACACGGTCGCGTTAGGCGATGGCTTGCAAGCGGTGAGGCCGGGCGGGCAGCGGCGGATGATTTCCGGCACCAACTACCTGGCCTACGAGATCTACAAAAGTGCCACCACTACCCGTTGGGGCAGTGTGGGCCAGGGGCCGCGCGCGAGCACGGATGCAGACGTCAACCCGGGCAACGGGCTGGGGGCGGGCAGTCAGATTTTCAACTACAACGCCCGGGTTGATACAACTCAGACCACGCCACCAGCGGGTAGTTATACCGACAGCGTGGTCTTGAACGTGAGCTTTTAACGCAGCTCCCTGACCATCGCCGACAGGGTGGTCAGCACGTCCTTGGCCAGTTGCTTGGAGCGTTTGCCATCCCAGCCGGTCTGCGGGTTCGGCGCATCGTCGTTGTCCTTGAACGGCATTTCCAGGGTCAGCGCCAGGCAGTCGAAGCGCTGGCCCACGCTGTTGCAGGCCAGGGTCATGTTGGCTTGCCCGGGCTCGTCGCGGGTATAGCCGTGGGTGGTCTGGAAATCCTTGGTCAGGCCGCTGAGGTGGCTGCGAAAGCGCTCCTCAAGCGCCGCCAGGCGCGGGGTGTAGCCCGGGTTGCCCTCGCAGCCTGCGGTAAACACGTAGGGGATTTCTTCGTCACCATGAATGTCGAGGAACAGATCGACGCCGTACTGGCTCATTTGCTCCAGGGCAAAGAACACTTCGGGGCTGACCTGCGGGCTGGTGTTCTGCCAGGCGCGGTTCAGGTCCTGGCCGTTGGTATTGGTGCGCAAGTGCCCGTGGAACGCGCCGTCGGGGTTCATGTTGGGGATCAGGTACAGGTCGGCGTAGTCCAGCAGCTTGCGCAATTGTGGGTCGCTGCCTTGCTCCAGGCGCTCCAGCAGACCTTCCATAAACCATTCGGCCATATGCTCGCCGGGGTGCTGCTGGGCGATGATCCAGATCTTGCGCTTGTGGCTGGCGCCGTTGCCTTTGCGCAACAACTGAATGTCGCGGCCTTCGGCACTTTTGCCGGTTGCCAGTAGCTGGCAACCCGACCACTGCAGGGCGTTCTTGATCAACTGCTCGTGACGTTCGCGGCTGTAGGGTTCGAAGTAGGCAAACCAGACCTGCGGCTGTTGCGCTTCGAGATGGACGTTGAGCGAGGTACCGTCGAATTCAGTAGGGACCCGGAACCAGTTTTCGTGATCATAAGACGCCACGGCCTGATAGCCATCCCACGCTTTGTTGTAGGAAGACTGGCTGGCGTTGCTCAATTGAAAATGGTGAGTGTGCCCCGGTGTCAGGCCATCGACCTTGAAATGAAACCACTGAAAGTGCGGGCTCTTGGTGTCCGGCTTGATGGCCAGTTTCACCTGCAGCGGGTTGCTGGCGTCCAGCACCTGAATATTGCCGCTGTCGAAGTCGCTGCTGATATGAAGTGAGGAGGGCGCCACGGTCATCGTCCAAATCCCGAAATCTGATAATTGTGGACGTTACTGTACCTTGCTATGGCGATAGGCCAATACGGAATTTTGGGCAATAAGAAGAAGGAAGTCGCGAAGGGGGGCGTCATCCTTGACGCGGCGCAATTGTAGGGTTTTTGCGAGTGATTCTCAAGTGCTAGATTGCCATTACGGCCATAGTCCAGGACTTCAGGCTTCCGTTGGCCGATGTTCATTTGCTATGATGGCCAAATCGTGACGGCCATCGCAGAAACAGCCGCACACCAGACTTCATTAGCCTGAAGCACGCAGAGCCAGAAAACTGGCCGCAAAAAAAAAGACCCGGCCAGAAGCCGGGTCAAATAACCGTGATTAGCCTGATGAGGAGCTAATTCAAAAGACCGACCTAAGGTCCTCTGAATTATCGACTGATCTCGCGACCAGCTGCATGCAATAATAATCATTATCATTTGCAAATCAAGCTATTTCCCGCGCATTTGCCAAAATAATTTTTCCTTCCCCGGCCCAATGCTCTATCCCGCGGCCTGCAGACCTAATCAAGCAACAACTCAGTGGTGCGTTTGACCTCACTCATGGCGATATTGGAGTGGGCTTCCTGAACGTGTGGTTTCTGCAGCAAGTGATCACGCAAAAAACGTTCATAGCTGTCGATATCATGGGTGACTACCTTGAGCAGGTAGTCCATGTCCCCTGCCATCGTGTAACACTCGATCACTTCGGGGTAATCGGTGATCGCTTCTTCAAACTCGGTCAGATGGCGTCGGCCGTGGCCCGACAAGCGCACATTGACGAACACCACCACATTGAGCCCGAGCTTTTTCGGATTGAGCAGGGCTACCTTGCGCTCGATCAGCCCTTCCTCTTGCAACCGATGGATCCGCCGCCAGCAGGGCGATTGCGACAACTCCACATGCTCCGCCACCTCGGCGGCAGACAGGTCGGCATTGTGCTGCAACAAGCGCAGGATCTTGCGGTCGATGGCGCTTAATTTTATCTGCATGAATTGATCTGATTTCTTATTGTTTTTGAATGATGCATGCAGATTAGCAGAACATTTCCTGCAATTTAGAAAGAAAAATCCTGGGTAAAACCCTCACTCTTTGGCTTCGGGTCACCGACTGACTTGACGGTCCGACTCGCCTCCAGGGCTAAAAACAAGAGAGAGAATGCAATGCCGATTTTTGCTCACCCCGAATTCGATCACCATGAACAGGTGCAGTTCTGCCATGACCAGGCCACGGGCCTGAAGGCGATTATTGCGGTACACAACACCCGCCTGGGTCCTGCGTTGGGCGGCTGCCGCATGTTCCCCTACGCCGACGAGCAACAGGCCCTGAATGATGTGCTGCGCCTGTCCCGTGGCATGACCTACAAGTCGGCGCTGGCCGGGCTGCCCTTGGGCGGTGGCAAGGCAGTGATCATTGGTGACCCGCACAAAGACAAGAGCGAGGCGCTGTTTCGGGCCATGGGCGAGTTTGTCGAAAGCATGGGCGGGCGTTACATCACTGCAGCGGACTCCGGCACCGGCGTGGCCGAGATGGCCCTGATGGGTCAGCGCACCCGCCATGTGGTGGGGGCGGGCAGCCGTGAGCAGTTGGGCGGAGGCACACGCAGTGGCGATCCGTCCCCGGCCACGGCCCTTGGCGTGTTTATAGGCCTGCGTGAAGCGGTCTTGCAGCGCTTGGGGCGCAGTGACCTGACAGGCCTGCGGGTGGCGGTACAGGGCCTTGGGCAAGTGGGGTTCAACCTGGCCCGGCAGCTGCACGAGGCGGGTGCCGAGCTGTGGGTTCATGATATCCAGGAGGCCAATGTGCGACGTGCCGTCGATGAGCTGGGGGCTCACGCGGTGAGCGCGCTGGATATTTACGGGCTGGATGTGGATGTGTTCTCGCCCTGCGCGATGGGTGCCATCATCAACGATGAAACCTTGCAGGTGTTGCGTGCGCCGGTGATTGCCGGGGCGGCCAACAACCAGTTGGCCAAGGCGGCCCATGCCGATGAGCTGTGGCGTCGCGGTTGCCTGCATGCGCCTGATTACGCAATCAATGCGGGTGGCATTATTGACGTGTCCTACGAGTACAACGGCGGCACGCCCGAGCAAGTACGTCAGCACGTTGAAGGCATTGGCCAGACCTTGCGCCAGATCTTTCTACGGGCCAAAGCCGAGGATCAAAACACCACGCGTATTGCTGACAGCCTGGCACAGGAGCGTCTGAACCGCTGATGGCCAAGGCGCGGGTGGCCGTTGCGGCACCGGCGCCTTCCTGGGGTCAATGGGCCGACAATGGCTGCATATCAATCGCCCTGTCGATCAGTTGCTTGGACGACTCGATGAGAAACAGCAGATTGAGCAGTAGATCACGCGGGGGGCCGAACTGATGTTCGGCTCCCCCTTGCGCATTGGCAATCGCGCAGCGCAGATAATCCGAAGCGTGCAGCAGGGCTTCTTCCTGGGTCAGGTCGCTGTTCACCAGGAACACTTTCTTCTCGGGAGGGGGTTGGGAAACAGCTGGTTTCAAATAATAATCGAGCGCTCGCTGGGTGGCAGCGCTGTCCTTGAGGGATTCGAGCTCAGGATCGGGCTCGGTGTCGGGTGCAATTTTTGTTAGAGGCGTCATGATTTACCTGCGTTTCAGGAAATGGTCGAATCAGCAGATCTATATTAGTACATAAAGTATTCATGACAATTATATAAATAGTACGATATGTGTATTGTTGCGCCGATTCCAATCCGTATTGTTTGGCGCATGGATAAATGGATCGCTTTAGTCAGAACAAAATTGCGCGAGCTCAAGCTCACGCAAGAAAAACTAGCCGAACGCGTCGGGGCTTCCCAGGGCGGGGTCGGTCATTGGCTCAACAAACGCCGCCAACCCGACTTGCCGACGATGAACAATGTGCTGCATGCCCTTGGGCTTGAGCACCTTGAAGTCGCCCTGGTGATTCGTGAGCGCAATGAGGCAGGCGACACGCCAGGTGCCGACGAATACACCTACGAGATCACCTCGGCATTTCGTTACCCGGTCAGGGACTGGGTAGCGGCCGGTCAGGTCAACGAAAAAGTACAGCCCGGCTATGCACCGCCGGGTACGGTATTCGAGGTCAGCGATCACTACGCCAAAGGCGCTGCGTTCTGGTTGCAGGTAACGGGTGATGCCATGACCGCACCGGTGGGGGTCAGCATCGCGCAAGGCATGATGATCCTGGTAGATCCGGATATCGAGGCAACCCCTGGCAAAATGGTCATCGCCCTGACGCCAGAGTCCGAGGCCACCACCTTTCGGCAGTTGATCGAAGAAAGCGGCCAGCGTTACCTCAAACCCCTCAACCCGACTTATCCCAAAACCCTGTTTGATGATAAATGCCGGATTGTCGGCGTCGTGGTACAGGCCACGGTCAAGTTCTAGATACCGCCCACCGTGGCTGTGAAAAAGGCGGATACCGGTTACGGTATCCGCCTTTTGTCATTCCAGCTCGACCAGCGCCGAGCCCTCACTGACCATCTCGCCTTCCTGGAAGAACAACGCCTTGATCACGCCTGCATGGGGCGCACGCAGGCTGTGTTCCATTTTCATGGCTTCCAGCACCACCAGTTGCGCACCGGCCTCGACGGTTTGCCCGATCTCAACCAGTACCCGCACGATGCTGCCGTTCATCGGTGCGGTCAGGCCGCCCTGGGCCGTGTGGCTGGCGTCCACGGCGCTGATCGGGTCGTGCAGGCGCACGCAGTGCAGCTCACCGTCCCAGCGCAGGTACAGTGCATCGCCGCGGCGTATGGCCAGGTGCTGGCGGCGCACACCGTCCTGTTCGATAACCAGTTGCTCATCGCGCAAGGTGGCCGTGCTGGCGCTGAGGTGGATGACCTCTTGCTCGCCATTGCAGGTCAGGGCCAGCAAGGTCTGTGCTGGCAGACCGCTGCGAAAGCCGTTGTGGGCCGACCAGGGGGAGGCCGGATCATCAGTGCGTACCCTGGGCGGCTGGCTCTGATCGAAGGCTTGTGCGCCAGCAGACCAGAAGGCTGCAGGCAAAGGCTCTGCTGCAGGCAGCAATTGCTCTTCGAAGCGTGGGATAAAGCCGGTGTCGAGTTCGGCTGCAGCGAAGGCCGGGTGGCCGATGATACGGCGCAAAAAGCTCAGGTTGGTTTTCAGCCCGCCAATGGCGAACTCATCGAGCATGGCCAGCAGGCGCAGACGGGCCTGTTCACGGTCTTCACCCCAGGCAATCAGCTTGCCCAGCATCGGGTCGTAGAACGGCGACACCTCGTCGCCTTCGCAGACCCCGCTGTCCACACGACGGCCCGGGCCTGCGGCCGACTCGCGATACACCTCAAGACGGCCGGTTTGCGGCAGAAAATCATGGCTCGGGTCTTCGGCATACAGGCGCACTTCGATGGCATGGCCGTTCAACGGGACTTGCGCCTGGGTGATCGGCAGGGCTTCACCGCGGGCCACGCGGATTTGCCAGGCCACCAGGTCCAGCCCGGTAATGGCTTCTGTAACCGGGTGCTCAACCTGCAGGCGAGTGTTCATCTCCATAAAGAAGAATTCACCTCGCGCATCCAGTAAAAATTCCACGGTGCCCGCACCCACATAGCCGATGGCCTGCGCTGCCCGCACGGCCGATTCGCCCATCGCCTGACGCTGCTCGACACTCAAACCCGGTGCTGGCGCTTCTTCCACGACTTTTTGATGGCGACGCTGAATCGAGCAGTCGCGCTCATTGAGGTAGAGGCAGTTGCCGTGCTGGTCGGCAAAAATCTGGATCTCGACATGACGCGGCTTGAGCACATACTTTTCCACCAGCATTCGCGCGTCGCCAAAGGACGACAAGGCTTCGCGCTGTGCCGAAGCCAGTGCTTCTGCCAGCTGGCTGACGTCTTCGACCACCTTCATGCCCTTGCCGCCGCCACCTGCCGTGGCCTTGAGCAGCACCGGGTAGCCGATGCGCTCGGCGGCCAGGCGGAAGGTTTCCAGGTCCTGGTCTTCGCCGTGATAGCCCGGCACCAGCGGCACACCGGCCACTTCCATCAAGGCCTTGGCGGCGGACTTGCTGCCCATTGCATCAATGGCACTGGCGGGCGGGCCAAGAAAAATCAGCCCGGCCGCTTCAATGGCACGGGCAAAGCCTGCGTTCTCCGACAAAAAACCGTAGCCGGGGTGTATCGCCTGGGCACCGCTGGCCTTGGCCGCGGCAATGATTTTGTCGATTTTCAGGTAGCTGTCGGCCGCTTTGCTGCCGCCCAGATCCACACAGAGATCGGCTTCGCGGCAATGCCGCGCGTCGCGGTCGGTCGCGCTGTGGACGGCGACCGTGGTGAGGCCCAGGGCCTTGGCCGTGCGCATTACCCGGCAGGCGATTTCGCCACGGTTGGCCACCAGTACGGATGTCAGAAGAGGGGCGGTCATGGGCGCGGCTCCAGGCTCGAGGGATCGGCTTGCCAACTGGGGGCACGTTTTTGCAGAAAAGCACGCAAGCCTTCCTGGCCCTCGGGGCTGACCCGGATGCGGGCGATGGCGTTCTCGCAGTAACGGCGAATGGCCAGGGTCGGTGCGCCGTGGCTGACTTCGCGCAGCAGGTCCTTGCAGGCGCGCATGGCTTGCGGGCTGTTGAGCAGCAGGTTGTCGGTCCAGCGGGCGATGTGCTGTTCCAGTTCCGCCAGGGGGTAGCATTCCGAGAGCAAGCCCAGCTCGCGGGCACGTTCGCCACTGAAACGCTCTGCGGTAAGTGCATAGCGCCGGGCTGCGCGTTCACCGATGGCTTGCACTACAAACGGGCTGATGACCGCAGGGGCCAGGCCGATGCGCACTTCCGACAGGCAGAACTGTGCGTCATCGGCACCGATGGCCATGTCACAGGCACTGATCAGGCCCAGTGCGCCACCGTAGGCCGCGCCCTGGACCACGGCCAGGGTCGGCATTTTCAGCTTGGCCAGGTTGTACATCAGCTCGGCCAGGTGGCGAGCGTCGTCGAGGTTGGTGTGGTAGTCCAGCTCGGCCGACTGCTGCATCCAGGCCAGATCGGCACCGGCGCTGAAATGCTTGCCACGCCCGCGCAAGAGCAAAAAGCGGACGGCAGGATCAGCCTGTACCGCGTCCAGGGCCAGAATCAGCTCGCGGATCATCTCGGCATTGAAGGCGTTGTTCTTCTGCTCACGGCTCAACCACAGGGTGGCAAAGCCCCGGGGATCGGTGTGCAGTTCGAGGGTGTTGAAATCCATCATGTTGGTCAGTCCTGAAAGGCTGTGGGGTTACATCCGGAACACACCGAAACGGGTGGCTTCGACAGGGGCGTTCAAGGCTGCCGACAGGCCCAGGGCCAATACGTCACGGGTTTGCGCCGGATCGATCACGCCGTCATCCCACAAGCGTGCGCTGGAGTAGTAGGGGTGGCCCTGGTGTTCGTACTGGTCAAGGATCGGCTGCTTGATCTCGGCCTCTTCGCGGGCCGAGAACGCAACGCCATTGCGCTCGGCCTGTTCACGCTTGACCTGGACCAATACACCGGCGGCTTGCTCCGCGCCCATCACGCCGATCCGGGCGTTTGGCCACATCCACAAAAAGCGCGGGTCGTAGGCGCGACCGCACATGCCGTAGTTGCCGGCGCCAAAACTGCCGCCGATGATCACGGTGAACTTCGGCACCCTGGCGCACGCCACGGCGGTGACCAGTTTGGCGCCGTGCTTGGCAATGCCGCCCGCTTCGTATTTTTGCCCGACCATAAAGCCGGTGATGTTTTGCAAAAACACCAGGGGGATGCCGCGCTGGCAGGCCAGCTCGATAAAGTGCGCGCCTTTTTGCGCGGCTTCGGCAAACAGGATGCCGTTGTTGGCCAGAATCGCCACCGGGTAGCCGTGCAAGTGGGCAAAGCCGCACACCAGCGTGGTGCCAAACAGGGCCTTGAACTCATCGAACACCGAACCGTCCACCAGCCGCGCAATCACTTCGCGCACATCAAATGGCTGCTTGGCATCGGCTGGCACAATGCCATACAGCTCATCACGCCCATACAGCGGGGCCAGCGGCGTGCGTTGCTGCACCTGGCCCAGCTTGCGCCAGTTGAGGTTGGCCACGCTGCGACGGGCCAGTGCCAGGGCATGCTCGTCGCTGTCGGCATAATGGTCGGCCACCCCGGAAATCTTGCAATGCACATCGGCACCGCCCAGGTCTTCGGCGCTAACCACTTCACCCGTGGCGGCTTTTACCAGGGGGGGGCCGGCGAGGAAGATGGTGGCTTGCTGGCGCACCATGATGGCTTCGTCGGCCATTGCTGGCACATAGGCGCCGCCTGCGGTGCAGGAACCCATGACTACGGCAATCTGCGGGATGCCCGCTGCGCTCATGTTGGCCTGGTTGAAGAAGATCCGCCCAAAGTGCTCGCGGTCGGGGAACACTTCGTCCTGACGCGGCAGGTTGGCACCGCCCGAATCCACCAGGTAAATGCACGGCAAGCGGTTTTGCTCGGCGATGGTTTGCGCCCGCAGGTGTTTTTTGACCGTCAGCGGGTAGTACGAACCGCCTTTGACCGTGGCGTCGTTGGCGACAATCATGCATTCCACGCCTTCGACCCGACCTATGCCGGCAATGATTCCGGCGGCCGGAACATCTTCGCCGTACACGTTGTAAGCCGCTAACTGACTCAATTCAAGGAATGGCGAACCGCTGTCGAGCAGGCGGTCAATCCGTTCCCGTGGCAGCAATTTGCCCCGCGAGGTATGCCGCTCCTGCGCCTTGGCGCCGCCGCCCTGTTGCACCTGTGCAAGCAGGGCGTGCAAGGCCTCGACCTGTTTGAGCATGGCGTCGCGGTTAAGCCCGAACTCGGCCGAGCGCGGGTTGATCGTCGTCTGCAAGATGGACATGCCGGCGCTCCTTAGCGGGTTTCGTTGAAGAGTTCGCGACCAATCAACATGCGTCGGATTTCGCTGGTGCCCGCGCCGATTTCATACAGCTTGGCATCACGCAGCAGGCGCCCGGCCGGGAATTCATTGATGTAGCCGTTGCCACCCAGAATCTGGATGGCGTCCAGGGCCATTTGGGTGGCGCGTTCGGCGCTGTACAAAATCACTCCGGCGGCATCCTTGCGCGTGGTTTCGCCACGCTCGCAAGCGGCGGCCACGGCATACAGATAGGCGCGGCTGGCATTGAGCTGGGTGTACATGTCGGCCACCTTGCCCTGGATCAGCTGGAACTCGCCGATGCTCTGGCCGAACTGCTTGCGGTCGTGGATGTAGGGCACGATCAGGTCCATGCACGCTTGCATGATCCCGGTAGGGCCGCCCGAGAGCACCACGCGCTCGTAGTCCAGGCCACTCATCAGCACCTTGACCCCGGCGTTGAGGGTGCCCAGCATGTTCTCCTCTGGCACTTCAACATCGTCGAAAAACAGCTCGCTGGTGTTGGACCCGCGCATGCCCAGCTTGTCGAAATGCTTGCTGCGGCTGAAGCCTTTCCAGTCGCGCTCGACGATAAAGGCGCTGATACCGTGCGGGCCTTTCTCCAGGTCGGTCTTGGCGTAGATCACATAGGTGCTGGCGTCTGGGCCATTGGTGATCCAGGTCTTGCTGCCGTTGAGCACGAAGTGGTCGCCACGCTTGTCGGCGCGCAGCTTCATCGATACCACATCGGAACCGGCATTCGGTTCGCTCATGGCCAGGGCACCGACGTGTTCGCCACTGATCAGCTTGGGCAGGTATTTGAGTTTCTGTTCATGGCTGCCGTTACGGTTAATCTGGTTGACGCACAGATTGGAGTGGGCGCCGTAGGACAGGGCGACCGAGGCCGAGCCGCGGCTGATTTCTTCCATGGCCACCACATGGGCCAGGTAGCTGAGGCCGGTGCCGCCGTATTCTTCCGGGACAGTGATGCCGAGCAGACCCATGTTGCCAAACTTGCGCCACATATCGGCGGGGAACAGGTTGTCCTTGTCGATTTGCGCCGCGCGAGGTGCCAGCTCGGCGGCAACGAAGGCCTGGACCTGATCGCGCAGCATGTCGATGGTTTCGCCCAGGGCGAAGTTCAGGGTGGGGTAGCTCATGGGGCACCTATAGTCATTGTTCTTGTGGAGGCGGTTAATGCGTCGCCATCGATAACCTTTACGTTAACGTAAACTTGACGCCTTTAACTGTCAATGACCTTTACGTTAACGTCAACTTAGGCCAGAGTCATTGCTATTCTTCTATTGAGAGGGCGCCGAGCATGCGCCTTGCTCATGCTCCCAAAACAATCACAAGAGGAGTTGTCATGAAGTTGCAATCCGTCCCCAGTTACAGCCAGGGCGCGCAGGACAAGGCGCTGCTGGCGATGACCATCGGTCAGGCATTTGACCGCACGGCTGCGCGTTACCCCGAGGGCGAAGCGTTGGTGGTGCGCCATCAACACCAACGATACACCTGGGCGCAGCTGGCCCGGGCCGTCGACCTGCATGCCCGGGCGCTGTTGGCCTTGGGGTTGCAGGCAGGGGACCGGCTGGGGGTGTGGGCGCCCAACGGTGCCGAATGGTTTATCTGCCAGTTTGCCAGCGCCAAGATCGGTGTGATCCTGGTCAATATCAACCCGGCTTACCGGCTCTCGGAACTGGAATACGTGCTTAAGCAATCGGCCTGCCAGTGGCTGGTGTGTGCCGGCGCGTTCAAGACCTCCAACTACCACGCCATGCTCCAGAAGCTGATTCCTGAGCTGGCGCAGCAGTCGATCGGGGCTCTGGACTGTGAACGCTTTGCCGATTTGCGCGGGGTCATCAGCCTCGCCGCCGAGCCGCCGCAAGGTTTTTTACCCTGGTCGCAACTTGCCACATTAGCGGGCGAGGTCGAGCCGCAGCAATTGCGTGACCGCGAAGCCAGCCTGCATGTCGACCAGCCGGTCAATATCCAGTACACCTCGGGCACTACGGGTTTCCCCAAGGGCGCGACCCTCAGCCATCGCAATATCCTTAACAATGGCTATATGGTCGGCGAAAGCCTGGGGCTGACGGCCAATGACCGGTTGGTGATCCCGGTGCCGCTTTATCACTGCTTTGGCATGGTGATGGGTAACCTGGGCTGTGTCACCCATGGCACCACCATGATTTACCCTGCAGAGGCCTTTGACCCGGGCCTGACGCTGCAAGCGGTGGCCGAGGAACGGGCTACTGGCCTTTACGGTGTACCGACCATGTTTATCGCCATGCTCGACCACCCGCAGCGTGCCGCGTTTGATCTGTCGAGCCTGCGCACGGGGATCATGGCCGGGGCCACCTGCCCGATCGAGGTTATGCGCCGGGTGATCAGCGAAATGCACATGGGGGAAGTACAAATTGCCTATGGCATGACCGAAACCAGCCCGGTATCAATCCAGACAGGTCCTGCGGATGAACTGGAATTGCGTGTTACCACGGTAGGGCGTACCCAGCCACAGTTGGAGAGCAAGCTGATCGATGCTGCAGGCAATACCGTCGCACGGGGTGAGATTGGCGAGTTGTGTACCCGTGGCTACAGCGTGATGCTCGGTTACTGGAACAACCCGCAGGCAACTGCAGATGCCATCGACGGCGAAGGCTGGATGCACACCGGGGACCTGGCGCAGATGGATGAGCAGGGCTATGTGCGGATTGTGGGGCGCAACAAGGACATGATCATTCGCGGTGGTGAGAATATTTACCCACGCGAGCTGGAAGAGTTCTTTTTCACCCATCCAGCCGTGGCAGACGTGCAGATTGTGGGCATCCCCGACGCCAAATACGGTGAAGAGATCGTGGCCTGGATCAAGTTTCATCCCGGCCATACGGCCAATGAACTGGAGCTGCAAACCTGGTGCAAGTCGCGGATTGCGCACTTTAAGACGCCGCGTTTTTTCAAATTTGTCGATGCATTCCCGATGACCGTGACCGGCAAGATCCAGAAATTCAAGATGCGCGAGATCAGTATTCAGGACTGCCAACAGAAATGACCAAACCCTGTGGGAGCGGGCTTGCTCGCGATGGTAGCGACGCGGTTTGACTGGCTCACCGCAGCGCCTGTATCGCGAGCAAGCCCGCTCCCACAACAAACCCCAGACAACACAAAGGGGAGCCGAGGCTCCCCTTTAATATGTGTTATTCCCGATGACCGTGACCGGAAAGATCCAGAAATTCAAGATGCGCGAGATCAGTATTCAGGACTGCCAACAGAAATGATCAAACCCTGTGGGAGCGGGCTTGCTCGCGATGGTAGCGACGCGGTTTGACTGGCTCACCGCAGCGCCTGTATCGCGAGCAAGCCCGCTCCCACAACAAACCCCAGACAACACAAAGGGGAGCCGAGGCTCCCCTTTAATATGTGTTATTCCCGATGACCGTGACCGGCAAGATCCAGAAATTCAAGATGCGTGAGATCAGTATTCAGGACTGCCAACAGAAATGACCAAACCCTGTGGGAGCGAGCTTGCTCGCGATGGTAGCGACGCGGTTTGACTGGCTCACCGCAGCGCCTGTATCGCGAGCAAGCCCGCTCCCACAACAAACGCCAGACAACACAAAGGGGAGCCGAGGCTCCCCTTTAATATGTGTTATTCCCGATGACCGTGACCGGCAAGATCCAGAAATTCAAGATGCGTGAGATCAGTATTCAGGACTGCCAACAGAAATGACCAAACCCTGTGGGAGCGAGCTTGCTCGCGATGGTAGCGACGCGGTTTGACTGGCTCACCGCAGCGCCTGTATCGCGAGCAAGCCCGCTCCCACAACAAACGCCAGACAACACAAAGGGGAGCCGAGGCTCCCCTTTAATATGTGTTATTCCCGATGACCGTGACCGGCAAGATCCAGAAATTCAAGATGCGTGAGATCAGTATTCAGGACTGCCAACAGAAATGACCAAACCCTGTGGGAGCGGGCTTGCTCGCGATGGTAGCGACGCGGTTTGACTGGCTCACCGCAGCGCCTGTATCGCGAGCAAGCCCGCTCCCACAACAAACCCCAGACAACACAAAGGGGAGCCGAGGCTCCCCTTTAATATGCGTTGCGTGCTCTTTTTTTATTATTGAAGGGCGGTCTATTGTTGTTTTTGGAACTCGCCCTTTTGCTGCGTTTTTTTGCGATCCCCATCCGGGATCAAGAGCAAACGTATTTTTTTGAGCGCTGATCCACTTTTATCACTGGCTATCAAACCCGTGATCCAACCTGTGCATGTGCTACCTGAAGGTAGTTTTATTGTTCTCTGCCCGGTTGCGAGTGGCTTTTAGGCCCTCGGAAAAGCAAACCTTCTCCAAAAAAATCTGTTAGCTGCGTCTCTGCCGTGTTGTTTTTGTTATGTCAGAGTCGTTTCGTATTGTTCTTATTATGTTGCTGCGGTTTTTATTCTTGTTATGCCATAGAGATAGCAGGAGCCGTGCCAACTTTTAAAAATCCTTATAAATCAGTGATTTATAAATTAAGGCAATAAAAAACCGGCCCTGGGCAGGGCCGGTTTGTTTCCGTGTTACTCGTTTGTGTGGCGGCGAGGTAACACCTCGGAACACTTTTTAGCCCTGGCGGGCCTTGGCCACCCGCGATCCGGTAACACGGCCCAGGACCTTGCAGATGTGCGCACCGGCCAGTAACAGCTTGTCCATATCGACGCCGGTCTGGATGCCCATGCCGTTGAGCATGTACAACACGTCTTCCGTGGCCACATTACCGCTGGCGCCCTTGGCATAAGGGCAGCCGCCGAGCCCGGCAATTGAACTGTCGAATACCGCGATACCTTCCTGCAGGCTGGCGTAGATATTCACCAGCGCCTGGCCGTAGGTATCGTGGAAGTGACCGGCGAGTTTCTCTCGTGGCACGCATGCCGTGACGGCGTCAAACAAGCTGCGCGTGTCTGTGGGGGTGCCGGTACCGATAGTGTCGCCCAGTGACACTTCGTAACAGCCCATGGCGTACAGCTCCTGCGCGACCTGTGCCACTTGCTGCGGGCTGACCTGGCCTTCATAAGGGCAGCCCAGCACACAGGACACATAACCGCGCACGCTGATACCGTGCTGTTGGGCCGCTTCGATGATGGGCACAAAGCGCGCCAGGCTTTCGCTGATCGAGCAATTGATATTGCGTTGCGAGAACGCCTCGGAGGCGGCGGCAAATACCGCGACTTCTTTTACCCCGGCGGCCACGGCATCTTCAAAGCCGCGCAGGTTCGGTGCCAGCGCGCCGTACACCACCCCCGGCTTGCGCCGGATTTGTGCAAAAACTTCAGCAGAGCCGGCCATTTGCGGCACCCACTTGGGCGAGACAAAACTGCCGACTTCGATATAGCCCAACCCGGCATCGGTCAGGGCGTCGACCAGTTGCACCTTGTCGGCGACGCTGATCGGTTGTGCCTCATTTTGCAAACCGTCGCGCGGGCCGACTTCGATCAGGCGCACATGGGTTGGAAGTGTCATGGGGGGTCACCCTGTCTGTTGAAATATGTGTCTTGCCAAGCCCTCACCCCAACCCTCTCCCAAAGGGAGAGGGGGCAAATTGGTGGTGTTCTTGAGTTCGTATGCGGTCCGTTCCCTCTCCCTTTGGGAGAGGGCTAGGGTGAGGGACTTTTAGTCGTTTGTTTTTTTATGGTCTGTTCCAGCGCCTGGAGACACCGCTCTTCGGCAGTGTCCAGCTCCAGCTGCATCTGCTGGATATCGAGCAATTGCTGCTCCAGCTGTTCGCGGCGCTCGGCGATCTTGGCCAGCATGCTGTTGAGTTGTTTCTGGTTGCCGCTGGTGGGGTCGTAAAGCTCGATCAGTTCGCGGCATTCGGCCAGCGAAAAACCGATGCGCTTGCCGCGCAGGATCAGTTTCAGGCTGACCTTGTCCCGCGCCGAATACACCCGCTCCTGGCCACGTCGCTCGGGGGCGAGCAGGCCCTGCTCTTCATAAAAGCGAATGGCGCGGGTGGTGATGTCCAGCTCGCGGGCAAGGTCGGAAATACTGTACGTCTGGCTGCTCATGGGCGGGCTCTGGAGGAATCGTATGACTAAACTAATCCGTGGTTGACGTTTACGTCAAGCAAGCTGGCCGCTTCGGATTTCTGCTGTTGCTGGCACAGCTCGATCAGTTGCTCGCGCATCCAACGATTGGCCGGGTCTTGCTCGGTACTTTCGTGCCAGTACAGATGGGTTTCCACATTGGGCAGTTCAGTGAGGGGCAGGGGCACAAAGTGCAGGCCGTGGCGGCGGGCAAAACGCTCGGGCACGGTCATTGCCATGTCGGTCTGTTGCAGCACATTGGAGGCCATCAGGTAATGCTGTGAGCGCAGGGTGATCTTGCGTTGCAGGCCCATTTTGCCCAGCGCCAGGTCCACTTCGCCCAGGCCATTGCGCCGGGTCGAGATATGGATATGGGTCAGTGCCAGGTAATCCTCAAGGCTCAGGGCGGCCCTGGCGGCCAACGGGTGGCCCTGGCGCATGGCGCACACATAACGGTCTTCCATCAATTTGACATGCCGCACCTGGGGGTCGGTGTTGAGCGGGGCATCCACGGCAAAATCCAGGCGTCCTGCGGCCAGATCACTGGTGGTCTCACGCCGATGGGAGAGAAAACTCTCGACCACTACCGATGGTGCCTGACGGCGCAGGCGCTGGAACAGCGGCGGCAAAATCACTGCTTCTGACAGGTCGGTCATGCTGATGCGGTAGGTCTTGTTGGCTTGCAGGGGGTTGAAGGTACGGCTTTCCTGCACCGAAACACGCAACAGCGCCAGAGCGCTGCGCACCGGGCTGATGATGTTCTGCGCCATCGGGGTGGGCACCATGCCCTGGGCGGTTCGCACGAACAGCGGGTCGTTGAAGCTCTCGCGCAACCGCGCCAGGGCATTGGACACCGCCGGCTGGGTGATGCCGATAATCTGCCCGGCGCGGGTCAGGTTGGCTTCGGTGTAGATGGCGTCGAAGACGATAAACAGATTCAGATCGACCTTGTTCAGGTTCATGGCGCGGTGGCTCTTGTTGTTGGAAAGGGGGAGGTGGTCCGATCATATATTGCTTATGAATGGTAATACACGCCGTTAATAGGTAGCGCAAATAAAGGGTGTCTGATCTAGCATCGGGTATCACTTTTCAGCATTCCCGTTAGAAGGTAGCCACTTATGGATTTCGCTTATTCCCCGAAGGTTCAGGCACTGCGCGAGCGTGTGACAGCGTTTATGGACGCCCATGTGTACCCGGCGGAGGCGATTTTTGATCAGCAAGTGGCTGAAGGCGACCGCTGGCAGCCCACAGCGATCATGGAGGAGCTGAAGCTCAAGGCCAGGGCTGAGGGCCTGTGGAATCTGTTTTTGCCCGAGTCCGAACGGGGGGCCGGGCTGAGCAACCTTGAATACGCGCCGCTGGCTGAAATCATGGGGCGTTCGATGCTGGGCTCCGAGCCCTTCAACTGTTCCGCACCGGACACCGGCAACATGGAAGTCCTGGTGCGCTACGCCAGCACGGCGCAAAAACAGCAGTGGCTGGAGCCGCTGCTGCGCGGTGAGATTCGCTCGGCGTTTGCCATGACCGAACCGGACGTTGCCTCGGCGGACGCCACCAATATGGCTGCACGCGCCGTGCGTGACGGTGACGAGTGGCTGATCAACGGTCGCAAGTGGTGGACGTCCGGGGCCTGTGACCCGCGCTGCAAGATCATGATTTTTATGGGCTTGAGCAACCCTGAAAACCCGCGCCATCAGCAACACTCGATGATCCTGGTGCCGGTGGACACACCGGGGGTAACAATCGTGCGGCCACTGCCGGTGTTCGGCTACGACGATGCACCTCATGGTCACGCCGAAGTGCTGTTCGACAACGTGCGTGTGCCGTATGAAAACGTCTTGTTGGGTGAAGGTCGGGGCTTCGAGATTGCCCAGGGGCGTCTTGGGCCGGGGCGGATTCACCACTGCATGCGCTCGATCGGCATGGCCGAGCGGGCCCTGGAATTAATGTGCAAACGTTCGCTGGCGCGTTCTGCGTTCGGCAAGCCGCTGGCACATCTGGGGGGCAATATCGACAAGATTGCCGACTCGCGCATGGAGATCGACATGGCGCGGCTGTTGACCCTCAAGGCCGCCTATATGATGGATACGGTGGGTAACAAAGTGGCGAAAAGCGAAATCGCCCAGATCAAGGTTGTCGCCCCCAACGTTGCCTTGAAAGTGATTGACCGGGCCATTCAGATGCATGGCGGGGCAGGGGTTTCGGGGGATTTTCCGCTGGCTTATATGTATGCGATGCAGCGCACGCTGCGCCTGGCGGATGGCCCGGACGAAGTGCACCGGGCCGCGGTGGGCAAGTTTGAGCTGGACAAGTGGTAGCGGGTTTGTGTGGGAGCGGGCTTGCTCGCGATGCGGTCAATGCGGTGTATCAGCAGTGCCGGGTCGATACTATCGCGAGCAAGCCCGCTCCCACAGGTTGTTCCGCTGCTGCTTCAATACACCCACACCTCAACCCGGCGATTCTTCAGGCGGCCTTCATCTTCGGTGTTGGCTGCCACCGGCATTTGAGCACCGTAACCTTGAATTTCCCGGGGTATCACGCCACTTTTCACCAGCTCGCGGCGCACCGCCATTGCCCGTAACCGGGACAGCAGTTGTGCTCGCTGCGGGTCATCCTTGGCATCGCCGAAACCCACCAGCGTGACCTGCTTGTCGAGCTTGCCGTGGGCGCTCAGGTAGTCGACCACGCGCAGCAAGTCCTGGCGCGCCTTGTTGTCCAGTGAAGCGCTGCCTTCCTCAAAGCGAAAATTTACCGACAGGCGCTGCGCCTCCCGGGTCAGCGCCTGATACTGCTCCGGCATATGTGCGCCCGGCATCACGTTGTCCGCCTGAACGCTTTGCGCGACAAAGCCGTTTTGCCCGACGATGGCCTGGCCCTGCGGGCTTTGGGTAAAGGCCACCAGCGCCTTGGCCCAGGGGTTGTTCGTGGCCGGGGGCAAGTACAGGAACAGGCGGCGCGACAAGGGGTAGTCTTCGCTGGCAATCAGGCTGGTCAGCGGCAACATCGGTTGCGATGCCCCGTCGACAATAGCCACGGCCTTGGCCTCACGGATATAGGGCAGGCCGATAAAGCCGATGGCTTGCGGGTCATGGCTGACCGCGTCGGACAACTGTTCGCTGGATTCGAAGCGTTGCGCCGTACTGCTCAAGGGCTGCCCGTTGCGGTTCAATACCAGCTCCTTGAAGGTTTCCCAGGTGCCGGACTGGTCGTCGCGGGCATACAGGTGAATCGCCCCGCCGGTGCCGCCCACCTGTTCCCAGCGGCTGATCTGGCCGCTGAAAATCAGTGCCAGTTGCTCGGTGTTGAGCTGGTTGAGGGGGTTGTGCGGGTGCAGAATGATTGCCAGGCCATCGATGGCGATCACTTGCTCGGCGCCGGGGCTTTTCAGGTCGCCCAGGGGCTCAAGGTCTACCAGTTCGCGGTCCTTGATGGGCCGTGACGAAGCCACCAGATCCGCAAGCCCTGCAGCCAGCGCAGTAAAACCGGTGCCCGAACCGTGGGCGGCGACATCCACGCGGATCTGCTGGCCCTGGGCTGTGGTGCCGACAATACTGTGCTCGTTGGGCGGGATCACCGGGACGCTGTGGATGTCATGCAGGCCCTGTTCGGCGAGCATGGCGCTGACCAGAGCTGGCCCCAGGTTGGCGCCGATGGTGTTGGAACCCTGGATACGCAGGTCGGCCGCTGTCGCCAGGCTGGTGATGGCGCATAACAGGGTCAACGACAAAAAGCGCAGCATGGGAAGGCACCTTCCTGGGGCCGTAGAAAGGTCTGCAATTTAAGTCAGAAAGGTTTCAAACCGATGACAGACCCCTCCGGTGTGGGAGCGGGCTTGCTCGCGATGCGGGCCACGCGGTCTGTCAGAAAACCGAGGTGAGGCCATCGCGAGCAAGCCCGCTCCCACAGCAAGCAAGCTCTCCTGCTCAGCTCAATTCCAGCCAGATCGGCGCATGATCGGACGGTTTTTCCATGCCGCGCAGGTCGTAGTCCACGCCCGCTGCCTTGATGCGTGGCACCAGCCCCTGGGAGGCAAGGATCACGTCAATGCGCAGGCCACGCTTGGGCTCGTCTTCAAAGCCACGGCTGCGGTAGTCAAACCAGCTGAAACGGTCGGCCACGTCCGGGTGCAGGTAGCGGAAGCTGTCCACCAGCCCCCAGTTCTTGAGGCGCTCCAGCCATTCGCGCTCTTCGGGCAAAAAGCTGCACTTGCCGGTTTTCAGCCAGCGCTTGGCGTTGTCCGGGCCGATACCGATGTCGCAGTCTTGCGGCGAGATATTGATGTCGCCCATCACCACCAGCGGTTGTTCATTGCTGAACCGGCTTTCCAGCAGCTGTTGCAGGTCGCTGTAGAAGCGTTGCTTGGCCGGGAACTTGGTAGGGTGGTCGCGGTTTTCGCCCTGTGGGAAGTAACCATTCATGATGGTCACCGGCTGGCCGTTTTCGTCAGCGAAAGTGCCCCAGATAAACCGGCGCTGGGCGTCTTCTTCGTCGCTGGCAAAGCCCTTGTGCAGTTCCAGGGGAGGCTGGCGCGAAAGCAGGGCGACGCCGTAATGGCCTTTTTGACCATGAAAGTGCACGTGATAGCCCAGGGCTTCGATGTCGGCGAGCGGGAACTGGTCATCATGGACCTTGGTTTCCTGCAGGCCGATCACGTCAGGCTGATGTTTCTCGATCAGCGCTGCCAGCTGATGCGGCCGAGCGCGCAGGCCATTGATGTTGAATGAAACGATTTTCATGGGCGGGCAGTCCTGAACAAAACTGCGATGCTAGCGGACTGACGCCCCGGCTGCCAGCGTGCAGTGGGCCGAATGCACTGCTAACGTAGGATGCATTCGGCCATGATTGAACTGTCATGGCCCTCGGGGGTTCGTACCCATTAGAAGCGCTGCTATCCAGGCCGCGCCCGGGAGGTTGATCGCATGACGCAAACGCCGAACGCTACCAGTGAGATTCGATTGCTCGACAGTGGCTATTCAAGAGAGGCGCGTTCGTTGCTGTACCAGGCTTATCGCCATGAGCCGACGTTTCGTTTTCTGTTCAACGCCGAGCGCAGCGGCTACGAGCAACGGGTCCGGGCCACGGTACGCGAACTGGTCAAGCAGCATTTTTTGCAGGATTTGCCAGCGCTGGGCCTGCTGGTCAATGACCGGTTGTTGGGCATTGCCCTGATCGCGCCGCCGCAACGGCGCCTGGGCATTACCGAGAGCTGGGCCTGGCAGTTGCGCATGGTGCTCAGCACCGGTTTGAGCTGCACGCGGCGCTATCTGGCCTATCACCAGGCGGTGCAGGCCTGCGTGCCGGGAGATGCGGTGCATATGCTGCCGCTGCTGGGTATTCACCCCGAATTCCAGGGCCAGCATTACGGCGAGCAGTTGCTTGAGGCGGTGCACAATTGGTGCGCCGAAGATGAGCATTCCGAAGGCGTGGTGCTCGACACCGGCAACCCGCATTACCTGGACTTCTACAAGCGCCAGGGCTATGTGGAAATCGGTGAAGTGGCCATCGGGCCGGTTGTGGAACATGTGTTTTTCCATGCCAATCCGCAGGTGTTACATACTGCAACGGCTTGAAGACGAACTTTTTGCCCTTTGGCGCGCTCTATGAGCCCCCCAGCCCGTGATAGCATCCGCGCCTATGACGTTCCCAGGAAGATTTACCAGTGGTGTTGTCCTGCTGCTCAGCAGTTTTGCGGCGTTTGCCCAAAGCGAGTTGGTGGTCAAGGTCAAACCGGCAAACGACGCCCTCAAGGCCAACGTGGAAGGCTATATAGGCAGCCTCGGCGACCGTGACGAGAAAGCGCTTTTGCGTTTTCAACGTGGCGCGCAGGAGCAGGCCTTAAAGGCTTCCCAGGCCTTGGGTTACTACCAGCCCTCCATAGAAACCGAGGTCAAGCCCGGCGATCCGCCGCGTCTGGTGTTGAGTATCGATCCCGGCGAGCCGGTGCATCTGCGCAACGTCAACGTGCGTATCGAAGGCCCGGCCGCTTCGCTCAAGGCCTTTCAGATACCGGCCAGCGATGACCTCAAACCCGGCGCGGTGCTCAACCAGGGCAATTACGAAGATGCCAAGCGCCTGATCCAGAACCGTGCCCTGCGTTACGGTTTTTTTAACGGCAAATTCACTCAGCACGAACTGCTGGTCGACCCGAAAGGCGGGTATGCCGATATCAATCTGGTCTACGAAAGCGGACCGCGTTTTTTACTGGGCAAAGTCAGCTTTGCCGGCGATGCTCCCTTCGACCAGACCTTGCTGCAACGCATGGTGCCGTTTACCCCCGATACCCCTTATGACTCGGAACTGGTCGCCGAGCTCAATCAGAATCTGCAAAGCAGCGGCTACTTTGAAATCGTGCGCGTCGATGCCGCGCCGAGTACCGCGGTGGGGCAGGTGATCCCGGTCGACGTCGACCTGGAAACCCGCAAGCCGCGCACCATGACCCTGGGCCTGGGTTACTCCACCGACACCGGTGCCCGCGGCAAGGCCAGCTGGATGCGCCACTGGGGCAACCCGCGCGGCGACAGCTACGGTTTTGAATCGGAAATTTCCCAGCCCAAGCAAAACATCGGTGCCTGGTATGACATCCCGCTGGATCCGCCGCTGACCGACAAACTGCGTCTGGCTGCCGGTTATCAAAACGAAGAAATTGCCAACACCGACACCTTGAGCAAGTTGCTCACGGTCGGCCCCGAGTGGCACAGCAAACTGGACAACGGCTGGACGCGCATTATCTCGCTCAGGTGGCAGCACGAAGAATATCGTCTGGGCGATGACTCGGGCCTGAGCACCCTGCTGATGCCCGGCGTCAGCTACTCGGTATTGCGCAGTGACAACCGCATCGACCCCAGCCACGGCTACAGCGTAAGTACGGACATGCAGGTGGCCAAGCAAGGGCTGATGTCCGATACCAACCTGTTCCATGGCGACGTGAAATTCAAGGCGCTGACCACCCTGTGGGAAAAACACCGCTTTTTGGGCCGTATCCAGTTTGGCGGCAGCGCCACCAATGGCTACAAGTCGATTCCGCCATCCTTGCGCTTTTTCGCCGGTGGTGACCAGAGCGTGCGCGGCTATGACTACCAGAGCCTGTCGCCGAAAAACTCCGACGGTGATCGCATCGGCGGGCGCTATATGCTCGCCGGCAGCCTGGAGTATCAATATCAGTTCGCCGAAAAATGGCGCTGGGCGACCTTTGTCGATCAGGGCAACGCCTTCAACACACTGGACTTCCCGAGTTTGAAAACCGGGGTCGGCGTGGGTATCCGCTGGATCTCGCCGGTTGGCCCGATACGTCTGGATCTGGCCCATGCGCTGGACGATGACGGCGGGGTCCGTTTGCACTTTTCGATGGGGCCAGAACTGTGATTCGTGGTTTGAAAATAGCCGGGCTGGTGCTGCTGGCATTGGTGCTGCTGGTGGTTGTCAGCGTCGGCGTGATTCTGGGTACGCAAGCGGGCAGCCGCTGGGTGCTGGGGCAAGTGCCGGGCTTGCAGGTTGATAATTTTGCCGGGCGCCTGGGCGGCCAGTGGGGCGCCGATCACGTGTTGTGGGAACAGGGCACCAGCCGGGTGGAGGTAAGCCGGCCGATCTTCGCCTGGTCTCCGGGCTGTCTGACCCGCATGACGTTGTGTATCGATCAATTGCAGGCCGAGCAGATCAGCCTGCAGTTCCCGCCGAGCGAAGACAGCAGCAGCGGGCCGATCAGCCTGCCGGAGCTGAAATTGCCGCTGGCGATTGAAGTGGGCGTGATCAAGGTCGGCAATGTGCTGTTCAACGGCATCGAGCAGCTCAAGGGCATGCAGTTGTCGGCACAGTGGACGGCCAAGGGCTTGCAGCTCGACTCGGTGCAGGTCGAGCGTGAAGACCTCAACGTGGAATTGTCCGGCCTGCTGCAGCCCAATGGCGACTGGCCGCTGACGGTGCAAGGCAATCTCAGCCTGCCAGCGCCGGATGGCAAACCCCTGGCCGTTGCGCTCAAGGTGGATGGCAACCTGCGTACGACCTTGAACCTCAAGGCTGACACCAACGGTTATATCAATGCACACTTGACGGGCGAGCTACAGCCCCTGGCCGACAACTTGCCGGCCCAGTTGAGCATCACCGCCGAGCCGTTCAAGGCCAGCCCCGATCTGCCAGATACCCTACAGCTTAATCAGCTGCTGCTGACAGCCAAGGGCGATCTTAAGGACGGTTATGAATTGAATGGCAGCGCCACCTTGCCCGCCGAGAAAGAGCCGGTGAACCTGTTGCTCAAGGGCCGCGTGGATGCCAAGGGCGCGCAGATCGCCGCGCTGGATCTGAGCGCCAACCCCCAGCAGCGCCTGAAGCTGTCGGGGCAGGTGGACTGGCACGAAGGCTTGAGCGCCGAGGCCAAAATCGACTGGCTGGAATTTCCCTGGCACAACCTGTATCCGGTGATCGACAAGCCGGATGTGGATTTGCGAACGTTTGTGGGGGAAGTGTCCTACCGTGACGGTAACTACCTGGGCAACTTCACGGCGGACCTCGATGGCCCGGCGGGCAAGTTCAGCCTCAGCAGCCCGTTCAGTGGTGACCTGGGCAAGATATTTCTGCCGCAGTTGAAGCTGGTGGCCGGGCAGGGCAAGGCCGAAGGTCACGTCAATGTGCAGTTCGCCGATGGCGTGGTGTGGGACACGGCGCTGGACTTGAGTGCGCTCAACCCGGCGTACTGGGTGGCCGAATTGCCGGGCACGCTGGCAGGCCCGTTGCGCAGCAAGGGTTCGTTCAAAAACGAGCGCCTGGAACTGGATGCCAACCTTGACCTCAAGGGCCGTTTGCGCGGCCTGCCTGCCGTGCTGCAAGCCAAGGCCAACGGTGCGGGTGAAGCCTGGACGGTCAGTGCGCTGGATATACGCCTGGGCGATAACCGCATCAATGGCACCGCCAGTTTGCAGGAGCAAATCAAGGCCCAGCTTGATCTCAATATGCCGCGTCTGGGCCAGCTGTGGCCCGAACTGCGCGGTCAGCTCAAGGGCCGAGTCGATGTAGGCGGAACCCTCAAGGCACCGCAAGGCAAAGTGGCACTTAATGGTCAGCAATTGGCATTTGCCGACAATCATCTGCAAAACCTGAGCCTGGATGCCAGCCTCGACCGCAACCAGCGCGGCCGCATCGACCTCAAGGGCAGTGGCATCCGCGCCGGTGACACAGAGCTGGGTGTACTCACGGCCAACGGCAGTGGCGATATCAAGCGCCAGCAGCTCAAACTGGATTTGCAAGGGCCCATGTTGCAACTGGCTTTGGCTCTGGATGGCGGGCTGGACAAGGACAACTGGCGCGGGCGCCTGGTCAGTGGTGACGTCAAGGCCGGCGGCCAGGCTTGGGTGCTGCAAAACCCGGCACGTCTGGAGCGGTTGGCCGATGGCCGGCTCAACCTCGGGGCGCAGTGCTGGCTCTCCGGCCCGGCGAGTTTGTGCAGTGAAGAGCAGCGCCTGGTGCCGGACCCGAAACTGCGTTTGCACCTCAAGCAGTTCCCCCTCGATAGCCTGGCCGAGTGGTTTCCCAAGGACTTCCAGTGGCAGGGGCAGCTCAATGCCGACCTGATCCTGGACTTGCCTGCCAGCGGGCCCAAGGGCCAGGTCGTGGTGGATGCCAGTGGCGGTACGTTGCGCTTCAGAGACAAAGGTCAGTGGCTGGATTTCCCGTATCAGGCCTTCAAGCTGACCAGCAACCTGACCCCTAACCGGGTTGAATCGCGCCTTGATTTCGACGGTGGCAAGCTGGGGCAGTTGATGCTGGCAGCGCGGATCAATCCGCTGCCCAAGAGCAAGCCCATTACCGGCGAGTTCCGCCTCACCGGGCTGGATGTGTCGATGATTCGTCCGTTCGCGCCGATGGTGGAAAAACTCACCGGTCAGCTCAACGGCTCCGGCACGATTTCGGGTGCTTTGCTGTCGCCCCATGTCAACGGCACTGTGGCGCTGACCGGCGGTGAGATTTCGGGGCCGGAGTTGCCGACCAACTTTGAAAATGTGCAGCTTTCACTGGCCATCAACGGTGAAACGGCGCTGATCAATGGCGGCTGGACCAGCGGTGACAAAGGCCAGGGCAGCGTCAGCGGTAATGTGGCCTGGGGCCAGGCGGTGGCGGTCAATGTGCTGGTCAAGGGCAATAACCTGCCGGTGACAGTCGAGCCCTATGCCAAGCTGGAAGTGGCCCCGGACCTGAAAATCTCCCTCAATCCAGATAACACCCTGTTGATCGCCGGTACGGTGAACGTGCCCAAGGGCGAAATCGTGGTGCGTGAATTGCCGCCATCGACAGTCAAGGTCTCGGATGACACGGTTATCGTGGGCCAGCAGGCAACGGATGAAGCCGCGCCGATGCAGGTCGACATGGATATCAACGTGGTGGTGGGGCAGGAGCTGCTGACCTTCTCCGGCTTTGGCCTGAACGCCGATCTGGCGGGGCAGGTGCATATCGGCAACAACATGGACACCCGTGGCGAACTGCGCTTGAACAACGGCCGCTACCGGGCTTATGGCCAGAAGCTGACCATTCGCCGGGCGCGCCTGCTGTTTGCCGGGCCGATCGACCAGCCGTACCTGGACATCGAAGCCGTGCGCCAGACCGATGATGTGATTGCCGGGATTCGCCTCACCGGCAGTGCGGAGCAACCCACCACGCAAATCTTCTCCGAGCCGGCCATGAGCCAGGAACAGGCGTTGTCCTACCTGATTCTGGGGCGTCCGCTGACGGGTACCGGAGAGGATGAGAATCTGTTGGCACAAGCGGCCCTGGGCCTGGGGTTGATGGGCAGTTCGGGGATTACCACCAGCCTGGCCAATCACCTGGGCCTCAAGGAGTTCGAGCTGGATACCGAAGGTACCGGCAACAGCACGGCGGTGGTGGCCAGTGGCAAGATCAACGAGCGTTTGAGCGTGCGTTACGGTGTCGGTGTGTTTGAACCGGCCAGCACCATTGCCCTGCGCTACAAGTTGAGCAAACGCGTGTATGTGGAAGTGGCCAGCGGCTTTGCCAGCTCGCTGGATATTTTCTACAAACGGGACTTCTGACCCACTGCCCCCCTGACTCTGTGGGAGCGGGCTTGCTCGCGATAGCCTCGGTGCGGTTGCCCTGAGGCACCGCGTCGATCGAGTCGCGAGCAAGCCCGCTGCCACAGGTTGCTACAGCCCCGGCACTTGCTTTTCCAGCCACTTGTGTCGCCTGGTGCGCTGGCCTGCGGGCCATTGATACCGAGCTGGCGCAGTGCTGCTGAGTGGGTGCAGGTCTATGCTTAATCTGGACAGTGGCAAGATGAACCGGGTAAAAGCACCATCACTGTTCAGATTTTCTTAACAATGGAGGGGCTATGGACCGTTTCAACGCGATGCTGGTGTTTACCCGTATCGTTGAGCTGGGCGGTTTTGCCAGGGCCGCGGACAGCCTGCAATTGCCTCGCGCGTCGGTCACGGTAATGATCAAGCAACTGGAAGCACACCTGGGCGTGCAACTGCTGCATCGCACCACGCGCCAGGTCAGCCCGACCCTGGACGGTGCCGCGTATTACCAGCGTTGCGTCAGCCTGCTGGCAGATCTGGAAGAAGCCGAGGGGGTATTCAGGAGCCGCCAGCCCAAGGGCACCCTGCGGGTCGAGATGCCGGCTGCGGTGGGCCGCCTGGTGGTGTTGCCAGCACTGCCCGAATTCACCGACCGTTACCCTCAGATAGAGCTGGAAATCGGCCTCAATGACCGCCCGGTCGACCTGATTCGTGACGGGGTGGATTGCGTGGTTCGTGCCGGCCTGACCGTGGACGATTCGCTGGTGGCGCGGCCTCTGGTGCAGATGGATCAGGTGACATGCGCCAGCCCCGCGTATTTGCAGGCCCACGGCGTGCCACACTCGCTCGACGACTTGAGCGGGCATCAGGTGGTGGAGTACTTTTCCAGCGTGTCGGGCAAGCGCTACGGGCTGGAATTTCAGGCCGACGACGGCGTGCGCCTGCTCGACTTGCCCAAGCGGCTAGCGGTCAACAGTGCCGAGGGTTACCTGGCGGCCTGTGTGGCGGGGTACGGGCTGGTGCAAACGCCCCATTACCATGCGGCGCAACTGCTGCGTGAAGGTCGCTTGCAGGAAGTGCTCAGTGACTGCCTGGCGCCGCGCCTGGCATTGACTGCGTTGTATCCGCAGCATCGACAACTGTCACCGCGGTTGCGGGTTTTTGTCGACTGGCTGGTAGACTTGTGTGCCCGGCCGGGCAGCGGCTTCAGACGTTGATCCGAGCCCGGGGGCAGGCTCGGAGTGTTTCATCAGCGGTGGTAGTAACCTGGGCCGCCATCATGATAGCGGTGACCGTCATGCCATCCGTGGCCCGGGAAAAACACGCATCCGCTCATGGCCAGGATGAGCACTAACGGAACCAGCCTGGTGACTCGACGTAACATGTGAGGATCCTCAAGGTTTAAGCCGGTGGCAGCTAAAAAACTGCCCCGGCTGTAAGATGAGACCCCGAATGTTTCAATTTATCTCCGAGAGCCGGACATATTTGTTGGCTTTCGTTTTCAGACTTACTTTCAGGAACAGGTTATGACCCCTTCGCAGCGCTTGAAATACTCGATTTTGATTTCACTGGTGGTTCTGGGAATCATGTTTGGTCTTTCGTACATGCAAAACGCCGGCATGATCACCGAGAAAATGTTCCAGTACGTCGCCATCGGCGTGGCCGTGATCGTGGTCGTGATCAATGGCGTGATGCGCCGCAAAACCAAGATCTAAGCCTCGATCTTGCCGGTCAACACCGCTTCAGCCTGTGGATGCAGGCTGTAGCTCTTGTCACTGTTGAGCACCACCACCCCTTCGCTGCACAAGCGCTTGAGCACCTCGCGCACACTCAGGAACGACAGCGGGATATCCAGTGCCTGCAGGTGGCTGTGCATGCCGCGCACCCCCAGCCGGCGATCATTGCCGGCAGCCGTCAGCAGCGCATCGATGACCTTGAGCCGCACCAGGCTGGTACGCAGCCCGAAACACTTGAGCAAGTGGCGGATCCGCTCGTTGCCTTGCAAGGGCGCGAGCGCTTCCAGCAGCCCGGGATCGGGCTGAAAAGCGGCTTCGCGAAGCGGGTTTCTACCATCCGTTGGTATGTGCTGGTTATGCATGCAAAAAACTCCTTTTCAGAGCCTGATCAGGAAAAGAAAAAAATGCTCTTACTTAACTAGACGAATGAGCGACAGAAATCATGAACATTCAAATGTAGAAATTTTGTCGTGAATTAGTCTCAATCGCGTTCGCGATCAGTGTGGCCGGGGGTTTTAAGCGTTTATTAAATTTTTTTAATGGGCAGGGCCGTACCCTGATGTTCTAGAGGGGCGCGCGGCTGCCCAGCACCGTTCGACCTTCGGCATTGCGGCTCAGGTTAACCGGCAGCACTTTGGGCAGGGAACTCACCAGACGGTCGATTTGCCGGGTATTGAACACGCCGCCAATACGCAGTTTGCCGGTGGCGCTGTCTGCCAGGGAGAGAGGGGAATCAAGGTAGCGGTTGATCAGGGGCAGGGCGTCAGCCAGCGCCAGGTTATCCAGCACCAGCTTGCCGCTGCGCCAGGCCAGTTCGGAGCTGACCGCCGCGGTCGGGCTGATTTGCGCGGCGTAATCCCCCGCCTTGTAACGCGCCTGCATGCCAGGCTCCAGCCGCAGGCCATCGCCACTCAGGCGCTTGTTGCTGGTGACCAGTACCGAGCCTTCGAGCAGCGTGACCCGCACCTGGTCTTCATACATCCATACATTGAACTGGGTGCCTGTGACGCGAACCTGACCTTCTGCCGCCTGCACCAGAAACGGGTGCGCCGCATCGTGGCTGACCTTGAAAAAGGCCTCGCCCTTGCCCAGGGTTACACGGCGCTGATCCTTGTAATTACTGAAGGTCAGCTGGCTGCCCAGGTTGAGTTCGACCTGGCTGCCATCGGGCAGGGTTACGGTCCTGGTGCTGGCGTCAGCGCTGTAGCGTTCATGGGCATTGGGCAGCCAGCCCAGTTGCCAGCCGCTGTAGGCTGCCACAGGGATGGCCAGCAGGGTCACGGCGGCGGCCACGGCATAGCGTTGCCAGCGGCTGCGCCGGGCCGGGCGCGGCCAGCCAGTCACCTGGGCCGGGGCGGGGGCCGGGCGTGACAGATGTTCACTGACCCCCCAGATCTCCAGCATGGCTTCATATTCAATCGCGTGCAGAGGGGCGGCGTTGAGCCACGCAGCAAAAGCGTCACGTTCCCGGGCTGTGCAGTCGGGTTCGTGTAAACGCATGCACCACTGGGCCGCAGCTTCGGTGATGGCATCGTATTGCGCTTGTGTGCAGCGTGTTTCACTCATTGGCATTTCCCGGTTTTGCGCATTCTAACCCCCTGCTGGAGTCAACGAGAACATGAGCCATGTCAAAACCCTGTCATTTAGCCCTATGAGGGGGATTTTCTCTGCTACGGTTGTTCCAGCCACATCCAGTACCAGACGCAACATCAATTAATGGAGTTAAGACAATGTTGAAGAAAACCTTTGCTGCTGTGATCACTACTGCTGCTGTGTTGAGTGCCGGTGCAGCGATGGCTCAGCCTGTTGATCCGAACTGGGCATTCTCCAAAGAGCTGGTCGAAGTCCTCAAGGACAAGAACGGCTACACCGTGATCAAGAAAATCGAAGCCCAGGATCCGGCTGCCGGCATCTGGAAAGCCGAAGGCATCAAGAAGGTCGACGGCCTGGAATACGAAATTATTTTCGATTCGACCGGTAAGGTAATATCCGAGAAGAAAGACTGATTCTCGCTACCTGAAACGAATCGCCCACTGAGCGTTTCAACCCGGCCCTGATCGCATGTTTGCCAGGGTCGGGTGTTTTACCGCCTCAGGTTGGCCGCCGCGCCAGCCATTGCTCCCGGGTGATTTCCCACAGTTGGCAGGTCAACTTGCCGCTGACAAAATCGCTCTCCTCGCTGCTCACCAAACGCATCCCGCCGCGCTCGGAAATACGCCGCGAGCCTGTATTGGGCGCAGCCTTGGGCACTCGCATGACGGCGCGGCCCAAGGTCTGGAACCAGTAGGCATCGATCACTTCGCAGGCTTCGCTCATCAGCCCCTGGCCTTGCCATTGCGGTGCCAGCCAGAACCCCCGGTTATTGTCGACGGCATCCATCAGGCTGATGCTGCCAATCAGCTCATCTGGCTGCGCTAACAGGCGAATCGTCCAATGCCACTCTTCGCCGCGGGTCATGGCCGGCAATGCTACATCGCGTACATAGCTCAATGCGCCATCGTCCGGGTAAGGCCAGGGCACAGCGGCATTCAGATAGCGCACCACCTGCCAGTGGGCAAAGCGTTGCTGGATGGCCGGGGCGTCGCTGAGCTGCAGGGGTTGCAGCATGAGGCGCGGGGTCTGGAGGGTGGGTGGTGGCTGCATCAGGGGTGGCTCCTTGCCATTGGGTTGCGTCGAGAGTACCCCGCAATACCCTCCACAAAAAAGCCCCCGTTAGACGGGGGCTTTTTCAGGATAGTTGCGCCTGGCGATAATATCAGCCGTTGCTGCAACCGTTGCCCATCACGCGGTACTCAAGAATATGACGCTGGCCCTGGTGGTCTTCGTAGGTCATTTGTGCCGGTACTACTTCACACACGTCGGCGGCCGGTGACACGCTGATAACTTTGGCAATGTCCAGGTCGGTGGCATAAGTGTAATGCTCGACGGCGGGTTGCTGTTGGGGCGTAACCTGAAGTTCGTCAGCAGCCGCCAAGGTAGAAAAGCCAATCAGTGCAAGAGCGATCAAACGTTTCATTTATGAGACCTTAAAACAATCACGAATAACTGACTTCAATTGCCGTGGTGGCGGTCGAAGTTGCTACGCCTTCGAGTAAGTGGCGTAACACGAAGTACCGTGCCCTGTTTCAATGTTGCGTTGAGGGATGTACATAGAATACGCGCAGTGGGTATTGATTAAAGTCAAAAGATTGCCAAGCAGTCTTTCCGGATCAGTAACAATCGCCGACTTTTTACGTTGCGCCACGAAAAAGCCCCCTCAAAGAGGGGGCTGGGGTCGCATCCGTGCGTGCAACCATTAAACTTTAGTGGGTGCTGCAACCGTCGCCCATTACCTGGTACTCAAGGGTGTGGCGCTGGCCCTGGGAGTCTTCATAGACCATGGTCGCAGGCACGACTTCACACACTTTGGGAATGGCAGACAAACTGACCACTCGGGCAATATCCAACTTAGTGCCGTAACTGTAGTGCTCTACAGGAGAAGGCTGGGCCGTGGACGTTTCACCGGCAACCGCCAGTGTGGCAAAACCGGCGAGAAAGAGTGCAATAAGGTTTTTCATATAAATGGCCTTTAAAGTAATCAAGAGTTAACACTGACTGACTTCATTTGCCGTTCAGGCGGGAAGAAGTTACGGCGCACGACATTAAGGCCGTGTGCGTACGAAGTACCGGACTATCAAGTGCAACAGATGTTTAAGTCATGTGAGCAAGGTTACGCTGTTTTATAAAAGTAAAAATAGCTGATGGCAAAATGCTCTGTTACCACATGGGTAACAATGTGTGGGCGGCCGGTTTTTTTTCAAGTGCCTGGCGGGTGTGCGAACTGGCATACTGATAGCTCTGCTTCAGGAGCCGCTTATCGGTATGAATGTCGAGTCCCCCCTTAATGCCTACCAGCAAGCCATCGAAAACAAGGGCTTTGTACATGACCCTGCCCAATGGGTAGCCGTCCAGGCCCTGCAACGTTGCCACGAGGCCCTGCACGGCGGTGTGGAGGCGGTCGATGGCGTGTATTTGTGGGGGCCGGTGGGGCGCGGCAAGACCTGGTTGATGGATCAGTTCTATCAAAGCCTGCAGGTGCCGGCCCGGCGTCAGCATTTTCATCACTTTATGCAATGGGTGCATCAGCGCCTGTTTCAACTGACCGGCACAGCGGACCCACTCAAGACACTGGCTAAAGGCCTGGCCGCAGAAGTGCGGGTGCTGTGTTTTGATGAGTTGTTCGTCAATGACATTGCCGACGCGATCATTCTGGGGCGTCTGTTTCAAGTCATGTTCGATGAGGGCGTGGTGCTGGTTTGCACCTCCAACCAGCCACCGGACGACCTCTACGGCCACGGCTTTAACCGTGACCGTTTTGCTCCCGGTATCAGCGCGATTCTCAAGCATATGGAGGTGGTGGCGGTGAACGGTATTGAAGACCACCGCCTGCATCCCGGCATTGCCCATCAGCGCTATTGGGTGACCGGGCTGGGCCAGCCGAGTGCGATAGAACCGGTGTTCAGGGCCTTGACCGAGGGCCAGGCGGTGTCTGGCCAGCCCATTGCTGTGGGCCATCGCTCGCTGAACGTGGTGCAGGCCAGTGATGCAGTGCTGTGGTGCAACTTTCATGAATTGTGCGAGCAGCCGCTGGCGGCCACTGAGTTTATGGAGATTTGTGATCGCTACACAGTCATGTTGCTCAGTGACGTGCCGTGCCTGAGTGCCGAGCAGCGCGAAGGCAAAATCGCCCGGGGTACGGAAGACGGAGCGGTGAAAGTCGAGGCGGGGGATCGCGAGCTGCCGCAGTTATCCAAATACGACGACAGCGTGCGACGTTTCATCGCCTTGATCGACGAATGCTATGACCGCAAGGTGCCGGTATGTATTGAGGCGCAGGTGCCAATGGATCAGCTCTATACCCAGGGTTACCTTGAGTTTGCCTTTCGCCGCACCTTGAGCCGGCTGCAGGAAATGCAGTTGCAGCGGTTTGGCCTGTAAACATAACCAAACCCGTAGCAGCTGCCGTAGGAACGAGGCTGCGTTCGAGCGCGAAGCGGTCGTAAAGCTGAGTTCTAAGGAGTATCAGACACACTGCACCCATTGATTTCACGACTGCTTCACAGCCGAACGCAGCCTCGTTCCTACGGCAGCTGCTACGGGGGCTTCACTCAGGCAGAATCAATCCCACACAGGTGCAACGCTTTGCGGGTTGGTCAGGCGCTGGCCGCGATCCAGTGCGGCGATTTGGGCCATGTCGCCATCAGTCAGTTTCAGTGCGCAGGCCTTGAGGTTGCTTTCAAGGTTGCTGCGCTTGGTCGATGACGGAATCACCGAGTACCCCAGCTGCATGGCCCAGGCCAGGGTCACTTGCGCCGGTGTAGCGTCATGGTGCTCGGCAATGGCCATGATTACCGGGTCTTTCAGCACTTCGCCGTAGGCCAGCGTCATGTACGAGGTGATATGGATGCCCTGGCTCTGGGCGAATTCCACCACCTTGCGGTTTTGCAGGTAGGGGTGCAATTCGATCTGGTTGGTAGCGATGTGTTCGGCACCCACGGCGGCAATGGCTTTTTGCATCAGCGCGATGGTGAAGTTCGACACGCCAATCTGCCGGGTCAGGCCGCGTTGTTTGGCTTCGAGCAATGCCCCCATGAATTCGGCCACCGGCACCGCATTGTCCGGTGACGGCCAGTGGATCAGGGTCAGGTCCAGGTGATCGGTGCGCAGTTTTTTCAGGCTTTCTTCAAGGCTTGGGATCAGTTTCTCGCTGGCAAAGTTGCTGACCCAAATCTTGCTGGTGATAAACAGTTCGTCACGCGCCACACCGCTGTCGGCAATGGCCCGGCCGACGTCTGCTTCGTTTTCATAGATCTGCGCGGTGTCGATGGCGCGGTAGCCCAGGTCCAGGGCGTTGTTGACCGAGTCGATGACCACTTGGCCCTTGAGGCGGAAAGTGCCGAGGCCGAATGCTGGAATTGTCATGGGTGACATCCTTGATGTGCGTAAGAGTGAGGTTGAGTATCCCCGTCCTTATCCGTGGGAAAAACCGCTACTCAAGCAAAGCACTCTTGACGGCAAATCATGAATCGCCGTCGCAAGCGGAGGCTATCGAGGGTGCCGTAGCGAAGGGTGAGGAGTGATCGAGCCTTGGGGGCTTAAATCTATATGAGAATTACTATAAATTACATCTGCAAAAGTGCCATCATCACGCCGCTATCCCATTAGATCGGTTGTCGCACTCATGGAGTGTTGCCGCAGCGGTTGCGGCCAGGAGTTCTGTTGGAAAACTACTATCGCGAACTGGTGGGCTTTTTGAGTGCCAGGCTGGGCAATGCCCAGGCGGCCGAAGATGTGGTGCATGACGCTTATGTGCGGGTGCTGGAGCGTGTCGGCGACGAGCCGATCGAACAACCGCGGGCGTTTTTGTATCGCACAGCGCTCAACCTGGTGATCGATGGCCACCGGCGCAGCAACCTGCGCAAGGCCGAGCCCCTGGAGGTGCTGGATGGCGAGGAACGGTTTTTCAGCCCCTCGCCCCAGGTGCTGATGGACCACGATCAGCGCCTGGACATGATCCAGAAGGCCCTGGCCGAGCTGCCGGCGGCCTGTCGCGAGTGTTTTCTGCTGCGCAAGATCGAAGGCCTGTCACACCCTGAAATCGCCGAGCGCCTCGGGGTGTCGCGCAGTGTCGTGGAGAAGCATATCGTCAATGCCATGAAGCATTGCCGGATCCGTATCCGGCAGTGGGACAACGCATGAATCGCGCTAGAAAATCAGGCTGCATGACATTTCAGTGATAAACCTGAACTCTGCCTGAAGAACTTCCTGATTTGCAAAACGCAAACATTTCCAGGGTTTAATCTTCAACACGTCGCGCATAAGCAGCTGGCATCTTGATCGGGCTGTGGCGGCCTGATTGCGCAAGTCCACTTATAGGCACACAAGTGTATGTGACCCCAGTGGCAGGTCGCAGCACGTTGCATGCGCGTGCCTTTTGGCTCGCTCTTGAGATTCAACCCATGAACGACGGTCCCAGATCAATGCCGGCTGCGCAGGTACTCTGCATGGGGTGAGCGCGGGCGGCGCAGGAGCAGCACCATGAAACTCTCCCTGAAAGAATTCTTCGCCGGCTTTTTGCGCACCCGCCATATCGGCCGGCACTTCCGGCGGCTGGCCTTGCTCGACAGCCTGACCAACACCACGGTCAGCCGTGAAGTGCCGCCGACGCTGGCCCAAACCCTGGTGGTGGCGGCCAACTGTGACAGTGCGGTACTGATCGACAACCTCGGCACCCATACCGACGGCCTGAGCGAAGCCGAAGTCGACGCGCTGCGCCAGCAACACGGGCTCAATGAGGTTGAACATGAGCAACCGCTCAGCCCTTGGGTGCATCTGTGGCATTGCTACAAGAACCCCTTCAACCTGCTGCTGACCTTGCTCGCAGCAGTCTCCCTGGCCACCGATGACATTCAGGCCGCCGTAGTGATCAGCACGATGGTGGTGCTGTCGACCTTGCTGCGCTTCTGGCAGGAGGCCAAGTCCAACAAGGCCGCTGATGCGCTCAAGGAAATGGTCAGCAACACCGCCACGGTAATGCGCCGTGACTTCAGTGCCGATACTTCGCCCATGTTCGGCAAGTTTTCCGGTGCCGCGCGGCAAATCAGGGGCGCGCAGCGTATCGAACTGCCGATCAAGCAGTTGGTGCCTGGCGACCTGATCGTGCTGTCAGCCGGTGACATGATCCCGGCCGATTGCCGGGTGCTCAGCGCCAAGGACCTGTTTGTCAGCCAGGCGGCGATGACCGGCGAGTCGATGCCGGTGGAGAAATTCGCGCGTCAGTTTGACAGCCAGACCAGCAACCCGCTGGAGCTGGACAATATCCTGTTCATGGGCACCAACGTGGTCTCAGGGGCGGCCACGGCGGTGGTGTTGACCACCGGCAACAACACCTACTTCGGTGCGCTGGCGCAACGGGTCGGGGCGACGGATCGTGGTGAAACCTCATTCCAGTCCGGGGTCAACAAGGTCAGCTGGTTGCTGATCCGCTTTATGTTCGTGATGGCGCCGCTGGTGCTGTTTATCAACGGCTTTACCAAGGGCGACTGGACTGAAGCCTTGCTGTTCGCGCTGTCGGTTGCCGTGGGCTTGACCCCGGAAATGCTGCCGATGATCGTGACGTCGACCCTGGCCAAGGGCGCAGTGTTTCTGTCGCGTAAAAAAGTCATCGTCAAACGTCTTGATGCCATCCAGAACTTTGGGGCGATGGATGTGCTGTGTACCGACAAGACCGGCACCCTGACGCAGGACAAGATATTTCTGGCCCGGCATGTGGATGTATGGGGGCAAGAGTCTGACGATGTTCTGGAAATGGCCTACCTCAACAGCTACTACCAGACCGGTCTGAAAAACCTGCTGGACGTGGCGGTGCTGGAACACGTCGAGGTCCACCGCGAATTGAACGTGGGTACGGCCTTCAGCAAGGTTGATGAAATCCCGTTCGACTTCACCCGTCGGCGCATGTCCGTGGTGGTGGTCGAGCAGGGCAAGCCGCATGTGTTGATCTGCAAGGGCGCTGTCGAAGAAGTGCTGTCTGTGTGCAAGACCGTGCGTCATGGCGAGCAGGAAGAAGCCCTTAGTGACGAACTGCTGACGCGTATTCGCCAGGTTACCGCCGCCTTCAACGAAGAGGGCTTGCGCGTGGTGGCCGTGGCTGCGCGGTCCATGACCGAGGGGCGCGAGACCTACAGCCTGAGCGATGAACAGGCACTGACGTTGATCGGTTATGTGGCGTTCCTCGACCCGCCCAAAGAGAGCACTGCGCCGGCGCTTAAAGCTCTGGCCGAACACGGGGTTGCGGTCAAGGTCTTGACCGGTGACAACGAGCTGGTCACGGCCAAGATTTGCCGTGAAGTGGGCCTTGAACAGCAAGGCTTGCTGATGGGCAACGACATTGAGCGCATGAGCGACAGCCAGTTGGCGGTGGCCGTGGAGACCACCAACGTGTTTGCCAGACTGACGCCGACGCACAAGGAACGTATTGTGCGCTTGCTCAAGGCCAACGGCCATGTCGTGGGTTTTATGGGTGACGGTATCAACGATGCTCCGGCGCTGCGTACGGCGGATATCGGCATCTCGGTAGACAGTGCCGTGGATATCGCCAAGGAAGCGGCTGACATCATCCTGCTGGAGAAAAGCCTGATGGTGCTGGAGGAGGGCGTGCTGGAAGGGCGCAGGACCTTCGCCAATATGCTCAAGTACATCAAAATGACGGCCAGTTCGAACTTCGGCAATGTGTTTTCGGTGCTGGTGGCCAGTGCCTTTATTCCGTTTTTGCCCATGTTGCCGATGCACCTGCTGGTTCAGAACTTGCTGTATGACGTGTCTCAAATCGCCATTCCATTCGATAACGTCGATGATGAAATGCTGAAAAAACCACAACGCTGGCAGCCTGCGGACGTAGGGCGATTTATGCTGTTTTTTGGCCCGATCAGCTCGATCTTCGACATCCTGACCTTTGCCTTGATGTGGTACGTGTTCAAGGCCAACAGCCCTGAACACCAGACCCTGTTCCAGTCAGGCTGGTTTGTGGTCGGGCTGCTGACCCAGACCCTGATCGTGCACATGATCCGCACGCCGAAAATCCCGTTCCTGCAAAGCCGCGCGGCAATGCCGCTGATGGTCATGACGGGGGTGATCATGGCGGTGGGCATCTTCCTGCCGATGGGGCCGTTGGCGGGCTACTTCAAGCTGCAGGCGCTGCCGCCGCTGTACTTTGTGTTCCTGCCGATGATTTTGCTGGCGTACATGCTGCTGACCCAGGCAGTCAAAGGCTTCTACATTCGCAGGTTCGGCTGGCAATAACGGTTGTGCACGGACAGTTGATGGCCAAGGCTGCAGTTTTTTTGATGTCGGTGTGAACCCTGTGTTGGGGTCACAGGCTGGCAGAACAAAAGACTGCAGTGGTTTGGCGTTTTCCATAAAAAATTTTAAGGATATTCCTACAAGAAAGATCGCTTAATCCCTTCTCGTGAGTCGAACCCGATTGGCGATCATTCGCGGCTCGACTTTCAACGGGTATCAATATGTTGCACTCTAATAGTATGGGACCTTCGGGTGCTGATTGCGGGATTTATCCTATACTTTCGGTACTGTTCATTAGGTTGTTGCTAATGGTCCTGCAGCCGCCAGACCTATTCAAAACGATGTATTTGCGCCTGATATACGCCGACGCTCGGCTTGCTGTCAGAGGACTAAGGGTATGAAAGTGTTGATTGCCGACGATCATTCACTTATTCGCTCAGCGATGAAAGTACTGATGGAAAGTAATGGGTACGAAGTCGTGGCCGAGGCTGCCAACGGTACTGATACGGTTCAGTTGGCGCGCAAGCATGAAGTTGACCTGATCATCCTGGATATCACCATGCCCGGCTTGGATGGCCTTGAGGTGATCAATAGAATCAGGGCGTCGGGGATTGAAACCCGCATCCTGGTGCTGACGTCCCAGTCGCCGCTGTTTTACTCACAGCGCTGCATGAAAGCCGGGGCGGCCGGGTTTATTACCAAAAGCCAGGACCTCACCGAATTGTTGCGGGCGGTAAAAATAATCATGGACGGTTACACATTCTTTCCTTACTTGGCCGCCAGTTCGGTGCGTAGCAGCGATGCAAGTATGAGTGACATAGAATTGATTCAGCATTTGTCTGCGCGCGAGTTGTACATCTTGCAACAGCTTGCCCGTGGTTTGAGTAATAAGAAAATTGCCGAAGACATGATTTTGAGCAGTAAGACCATCAGTACTTATAAAGCGCGACTGATCGAAAAGTTGAATATCAAGTCGGTGGTTTACCTGGCAGATTTTGCCAAACGCAATGATTTGATTTAATTGAAAACCCTTCCATGTATGGGGCTCATCGGGCTGTTGCTGGCCCAGGGCCTGGCCATTGCGGCAACTGAGCCACAGGTGCAAACGTTGCACCTGATGGGGCGCTCCAGTGTCGACGCCTTCAACGTGGTACTTGAGCCATCTGACAGGCAATGGCTCAAGCAACATGGGCCCTTGCGCCTGGGCATCTCTGCACCTGACTACGGCCCGTTTGATCTGACGGTAAACGGGCAGGACTTCGAAGGTCTGACCGCCGACTATGCGCAATTGCTGTCGCAATTGCTGCATGTCGATATTGAGGTCAAGCGCTACCCTTCGAGGCCGCAGGCGATAGAGGCACTCCAGCTCGGCGAGCTGGACTTGCTGAGCAGCTCCAATGGTTTTGAGGCGCAGTATCCCGATCTGGTGTTGAGCCTTGCCTATGCCGACGACTCGCCCGCCCTGGTGACGCGCAGCAGCAACCGGCAGCATCCGCCAGTCGATCTGGCGGGGTTGCGGGTTGCCATGCTTGATCACTATCTGCCGCCACAAAAGGTCGAGGACTTCTACCCGAAGGCTACCTTGCAGCTGTACCCCTCAACCCTGGCCGCTATCGGTGCCGTGGCATTTGGCCAGGCCGACATTTATCTTGGGGATTTCATCAGCGCCAGTTACCTGATTCATAAGAACTACCTGAACAATGTGCAACTGGCCGACTTTTCGCGCCTGGAAGACAACCCGTTTTCATTTGCCCTGCGCCGCGACAACCCCGGCTTGTTGCGTATGGTCAATGCGGCCCTGGCAGCCATACCCGCCAGTATACGTATGACCATTTTGCAGCGCTGGAGCGCCGATGGGGCGCAAATCCACAATCCCTGGCACTTTAAGCCAACGGCCAGTGAGCTGCGCTGGATGATTGAACATCCGCGGATAAAAGTGGCGATCAATGATCAGTTTATGCCGCTGTCGTTTGTTGATGAGCAAGGTGAACTCAAGGGCCTGGTTGCCGAACTATTGGCCACCCTCAGTGTACGCACAGGCATTGAGTTCGAGGCGGTGCGTGCGCATACGGTGCCGGGGGTGGTGGCGCTGGTCAAATCAGGCAAGGCCGATATGCTGGGTGGCATTACGGGCAGTACCGCGCTGGAGAACAAGCTGACGTTCAGTCGGCCTTTTCTGATTACACCTTTTGTACTGACCACCTCCAATGCCCCTGACGCCCCGCAAACTCTGGATGACATGGCGGGCCTGCGGGTGGCATTGGTGCGTGGCAATGTGTTGCGCGAGTTTATTGTGCAGAACCACCCGAATGTTACGGTGGTGGACGCTGACAATGCGCCGGCAGCCCTTGAGATGGTGGCCAAAGGCAAGGCCGATGCCGCGATTTGCTCGCTGGCCAGTGCGCGCTTTCTGGTTTCGCGGCGCTTTGCCAAGCAGTTGAAAATTACCAGCACGGTGGGCACACAACCTGAACAGGTCGGCTTTGCCACGACCGATGACAACCCGCACTTGAGCGCCATATTGAGCAAGGCATTGCTCAGCCTGACACCAGGGGACATGAACGAGCTGACCAGCCGTTGGCGGACTGATACCTCACCTGTCGTAAGTTTCTGGCTGCGCAATCGGGATGAAATCATTCAGGGCTTTTCCATTGGCGCTGCCTTGTTGCTGGTGGCGATTGCCTGGATTACCTACCTGCAGCGGGTCATCTCGCGGCGCCAGCAATTGGTCAACGAGTTGAATGCCGCCAAGCAGGGGGCCGATGAGGCAAACCGGGCAAAGACCACCTTTCTGGCGACCATGAGCCATGAAATCCGCACGCCCATGAATGCGGTGATCGGCATGCTTGAGCTGGCCATGAAAAAGGCCGATCAAGGCATCATTGATCGCTTCGCCATTGAGGTGGCGTCGGTCTCGGCGCGCGAGTTGCTCGATTTGATTGGCGATATCCTGGACATAGCACGCATTGAGTCCGGTCATCTGTCATTGACCCCCAAGCGTTCGAATATCAAGTCACTGGTTGAAGCCGTGGCACGCATGTTTGATGGCCTGGCGCGGCAGAAACAACTGAGACTGGTGTGTGAGTCGAGCCCGGCGACGGATGTGGACGTGCTGATTGACCCGATACGCTTCAAGCAAATTGTCTCCAACCTGCTGAGCAATGCCATCAAGTTCACCAACAAGGGCGAGGTCAGGCTGATTTTGACGGCGCAGCCCGCCCACGATGCGCAGCATGTTTCGGTGTGCTTGCGCGTGGCGGACACTGGCGTGGGCATCTCTGTGCAGGATCAGAGCCGCTTGTTCAGCCCTTTTGTACAGGCCAGCAACAACACCCAGTCGGCCCGCCAGGGTTCAGGCCTGGGGTTGGTGATCTGCCGCGAACTCTGCGAAATGATGGGCGGGCAGTTGCACCTCAACAGTGTGGAGGGGCTTGGTACGCAGATAGACATCATGATGGTAGTGCCTGTGCTTGAGCATGAAGAGCACGCAGTTGACGACCATGAGCCAGAGCCGGGCATTGGTCGGTCGTTGAATATTCTGGTGGTGGATGATTACCCGGCCAACAGAATGTTGCTGGCCCAGCAATTGAGTTACCTGGGGCACCGCGTCACGGACGCCGAAAATGGTGTGCTGGGCCTCAAGGCGTGGCGGCTGGGGTATTTCGATGTGGTGATTACCGACTGCTCAATGCCGCTCATGAACGGCTATCAACTGGCCCAGGCAATACGCGCCGAAGAGGCGCAACTGGCGCGGCCGGCTTGCCAGATTTTTGGGTTTACTGCCAACGCACAGCCAGGGGAAGTTGAGCGTTGCCTGGAGGCGGGCATGGACCGGTGCCTGTTCAAGCCCATCAGCCTCAAGGACTTGAGTGCTTGCCTGGCCACAGGCCAGGTGCAAAGCCTGAAAGGCATCAATGGCGACGAATCTGGCAGAGACGATGAGATTGACCTGACTTACCTCAAGCAGTTGAGTCAGGGGGATGAGTCGATGATTCAGGGGCTGCTTGCGGAACTGGCGACCCGAAACCGCCAGGACCTTGCCGCTCTGATCGAGCTGTTTGTCAAGGATGATTATGCCGGCATGGCGGCGTTGGCCCACGGCATCAAGGGGGGCGGCAGGCTCGTTCGAGCCAGGAAGCTGATTGAGTGTTGCGAACAACTGGAAGCGGTTTGCCAGGCCGGCGAACCACAGGGACTCACTGTCGCAGTCGATGCACTTCACAGCAGTATGGAGCAGTTGGCGGACGAACTTGAACGTTATGCGCAAGCGAATCAATCACAGGGATGATGAGGTCAGGATGCCAACAAAATCGCTACGAATACTGATTGCCGATGCAGACCCCAACCAGGCCCTGAAAATCGAAAGGGCGCTGAATATTCTGGGTTATTACCGGATCGCGCCTTTGTATCATGGCGAGGCGCTGGTCAGCCTCAAGGCTGCCCCCAGCAATGAGTATGACGTACTGCTGGTCAGCCAGGGCATGGTGGGTGCAGGGACTACGGATGAAGCCGAATACCGCAAGGACAATGCCCAATTTCGCCATGTGCTGATTTACACCGATGCCGACAGTTTTGTGAACCAGCTCGCCAGCCTGATGCCGCTGCTGGACGCTTCTGCTTGCCCGTGAAGCCGGTACTTGTGGGCCTGACCGGGCTCGCGCTAAGGTCTGAGGCTGTGATCAACAGATACTAATGACCAGATTCGTCGAGGAATGCGCGTAATGTCGGATGTCGTGGTAGTGCAAGCAGACTATACAAACCCGGTTCATGCTCAAGCGCTCAGAGCCGTCTTGAACCACTACGCCCAAGACCCTATGGGGGGTGGCGAAGCGCTGGCGCCGGACGTGCTGGAGCAGTTGCCCGCAGAACTTGCCAAACGGTCCCATGCCTTCAGTGTGCTGGCGTTCGTCAACGGTGAGGCGGCGGGGCTGGTCAATTGCTTTGAAGGGTTTTCGACCTTTGCCGGTAAGCCGCTGGTCAATGTGCATGATGTGTCAGTGGTCGATACCTTTCGCGGTCTGGGCCTTAGCCAGAAGATGCTGCTCAAGGTGGAGGACATTGCCCGGGAACGAGGCTGCTGCAAGATCACCCTGGAGGTGCTGGAAGGCAACCCGGTGGCACAAGGCTCTTACCGCAAGTTCGGCTTCAGCGATGGCCAGCTCGACCCGGCGCACGGGCGGATGTTGTTCTGGAACAAATATTTGTAACTTTAGAAAAACCTGTAGTCGTTGACGAGCAGAGCGAGGCTACGTCCGGCTGCGAAGCAGTCGTAAAACCATTCAACCGTGGTGTTTCAAGAACATCGTGCATTCCGGATTTACGACTGCTGTGCAGCCGGACGTAGCCTCGCTCTGCTCGTCAACGACTACAAGGTTTGCGCTTCTCCTGCTTAGAGCGTCCACTCCAGGCCAACACTCACCGTCCGCGGATCACCCCAGAACACGCCGTTATAAAACCCTACGTTTTCATAGTACTTCTCATCGAACAGGTTTTTGACGTTCAGGGACGCCGAAACGTGCTCGTCAAACTTGTAGCGGGCCATCAGGTCGACCAGGGTGTAGGACTTCTGGGTGATGTCTTCCTTGAAGGTAATCGGGTTGCCCTTGTCATTTTTCTCGCCGGTAGGGCGATTGGCGGCACGATAGATATCGCTTTGCCAATTGACTGCCGCACCCACGGTCAGGGCATTCCAGTCTCCTGGCAGGCGGTAGGTGCTTGAAACCTTGAGCAAGTTCAATGGCGCAGCAGTATTCATGCGCTGGCCCGCGGCGTTGCGTGAATGGGTATAGGTGTAGCCTGCGACCATGTTCCAGTCACGCATCACTTCACCGCCCAGCTCGACTTCGAAACCGTTGATTTTGTTGCCCTTGCCACCGGATTTGTAATATTCCTCGCCCTTGGGTCCGCGAGGCACGGAATCGTCGATTTCCGGCACGTTGTCCTGCTTGCTCCAGAACACGGCTGTGGACAGGTTGAGGCGTTCCTGCAGGAAGCTGCCCTTCAGGCCCAGTTCATAGTTACTGCCCACCACCGGCTCAAGGTAGGAGTTGCTGGCATCCTTGCTGGTGGTTGGCTTGAAAATATCGGTGTAACTGGCGTAAACCGTCAACTCGTCGGTGAAGTCATAGAGCACGCCGGCATAGGGCGTAATGATGTCGTTTTGGGTCTGGGAAACTTTGCTCCTGCTGAGCGCGCCCGGGTTGCTATCAACGAACGCCGTGGCGGTATTGGTGCTTTGCCAGCTGCCATAGCGGGTGCCCAGTACGGCATGCCATTGATCGGTCAGGTTAAAGCGCGTGGCCAGGTAACCGGACTTCTGCTTGATAACGTCATGACTTCCCTCGATGCCGGTATTGAAGTCCTGGTACTTGGGGATCGAACTCATGTCTCGCCAGTCGGGGATTTTGTAGTAATCATCGGCGTTGAGATCAACCATCAGCGGCGAGGTGTTGTCGTTCTTGGCCTGGCCGTAACCCACCATCAATTCGTGATCACGCCCGAACAGGGGATAAGTGCCCGAGATATTGACGTCGACGGCGGTCATTTGCTCTTCGCCGATAAAATGGCTGGCATAGGCCGACATCCCCGTGCCATCGGGGTTGGGGAAACCGCCGCCGGCGTAATACACCTTGCCCTCGGCATCGCCGGTGCGATGGGTATAGGCCGCCTTTAGATGCCAGTCATGGGCCAGTTGCTGGTCGAGGGTGGCGAAGGCGGTCTTGTCTTTCATCGGCCATGAACTCCAGGACGTGGCCAGGTTGGTTGAGCGCCCAAAGTCGGCTTTATCGCCCGAGCCGGTCCAGTAGGGCGTAGTGCCCCAGGACGATCCCTTGACCTGTTTGTCCTGATAGTCATAACCCACTGCCAGGACGGTGCTGTCGGTCAGGTCGGCTTCCAGAATGCCGTAAGCCACTTCGCGCTTGAGGGCGTAGATATCGCGGAACGACTGGCTGTCGCGATAGGCCAGCACGGTACGCCCGCGCAGGCGGCCGTCGAAGGCCAGCGGGCCGCCCACATCGACATAGCTGTAATAGTTGTCGTAACTGCCGCCCGAGGCGCCGGCCTTGGCCTGCAACTGGTGGGTGGGGCGCTTGCGGATCATGTTGATGGTGCCCGACGGGTCGCCCGCGCCCGTGGTCAAGCCGGTGGCGCCGCGCACCACTTCAATGCGGTCGTAGATAATGGTGTCGGCATCGGTCTTCATAAAACTGAAGGTGTTGAGCATGCCGTCAATCTGGAAGTTGTTGATGGTGTAGCCGCGGGACGAATAGCTGACCCGGTCCGAGTCGTTGTGCTGCACCACAATGCCGGTGGTATGGCGCATGGCTTCGGTCAGGGTGTTGAGGTCGAAGTCGTCCATCTCCTGGCGGGTGACCACCGAGATTGACTGCGGGGTTTCGCGAATACTCAAGTTGAGTTTGGTGGCGGTGCTGGTCGAACCGGTGGTGTAGGAACCGGTGTTTTCGGTCGTAGCACCCAGGCCCTGGGCGGTGACGCTGGTGCTGCCCAGCTCCAGTGCGCGGGTCGTGTTTTCCGAGGGCTCGGTATCGGCCAGTAATTGCGGGCTTGCGGCGCTGCTGATCAGGCCGAGGGTGAGGGTCATGGAACGGGTGATGGGCGCGAACATCGCTGCCGACTCCTTGTCGTTGTTATGAAGTTGTCCAGTGCTTCAAACGAATGACAAGGCGCGGAGTTAGGCTAAACGAGAATTATTTGTAATTGTGTGTCGGGCATGTGTGGGGCGCCCGGGCGCCCCACAGCCAGATTATTGCTGGACCACGTTGGCAGGGGCGGGGTGTTTGGGCTTGATCAGGCTGAAGTCGATCAAGGCTTTTTGCGGGCGTGAGTACGGGTCGCCAATCAGTTGCGGGCGCGCGACAAACTGGTCGCTGACCAGGCTTTTCTTGTCGTCCAGCTCGTCGGCACTCAGGCCTGCCAGGTCAGTCCAGGTGTGGATAAACTGCGAACTGCTATAAGGGCGGTCGAGGTCGCCAGCGAAATTCCAGGCGTGGCTTTCACGCCATTTGGGTGAGGCCCAGGCCATGAATGGAATGGTGTACATCGGTGCGGTCGGCTTGGCCTCGTTGCGGCCCAGCGTTGCGTGGCCGACCGAGTCAAACACGTCTTCACCGTGGTCGGACAGGTACAACAAAAAGCCATTGGGGTCGGTTTTGGCGAAGTCCTTGATCAGGTTCGATACCACAAAGTCGTTGTACAACACGGCATTGTCGTAACTGTTGTAGGTCGGTACTTGAGCATCGTTCAGGCCGGCAGGCACACCGTTGCGGTCGACGAATTTGTCGAAAGTCGGCGGGTAGCGATACTGGTAGCTCATGTGGGTGCCGAGCAGGTGAATGACGATCAGCTTGCGCGGGGCACTGTCGGCCAGGATCTTGTTGAACGGCTCGATCACGTCGCCGTCGTACTGGCGGGCGTTCTGGTTGCGGTTGTTGTTGAGGTAGACCTGTTCATCCGCCTGCTCGGAGAAGGTGGTGAGCATGGTGTTGCGCTTGGTCATGGTCTGTTGGTTGGTGACCCAGAAGGTCTTGTAGCCGGCTTGCTTCATGACGCTGACCAGGGACGGGGTGCTGAGGTACAGGTCGGGGTTTTCTTCGTCGGCAAAGGTCAGCACTTGCTGCAGCGCTTCGATGGTGTAGGGGCGCGGTGTCACCACGTTGTCGAAAATCGCCAGTTGGTCGCGCAATTTGTCGAGGTTTGGCGTGGTCTCGCGCTCATAGCCATAGAGGCTCATGCGCTGGCGGTTGGTGGACTCGCCGATGACCAGCACCAGGGTGGTCGGCTTGCCGGCTTCGTTGTCCTTGAGGTTGGTCAGAGGCGGGATCTTGCTGACGCTGGTGAGCATGCCCTGCATGTTGTCCAGTTGCTCCAGGTAGCGGCGATAGGCAACCACCATCTGCCACGGCACTGCAGGCTCGACCCGGCTTTCAAAGCTTTCCAGGGCGGTGGCCAGGTTGTCGTGCTTGATCGATTGCTTGATCAGCGGGTAGCCGATAACCGCGACAAGGATGGCCACGGCTGCGGCCCAGGCTTGCACGCGGGGCAAATACACCGGGCGCAGGCGGGTCCACAGGAACACGGCAAAAGCGGTATGCGCCAGGAAGGCCAGCACCATCCACCAGGCAAAGTACTGGGTCATGTATTCGCCAGCTTCAGAGATGTTCGATTCGAACATGATGAAGATGACGCTTTGCGAGAATTCCTGCTGATAGATAAAGAAGTAGCCCAGGCTGGCCATCGAGCACGCCCACAACACGACGCCAATGACCGCGGCCATTGCGCGGGTCTGCTTGGGGAACATCAGCATCGGGGCCAGCCAGATGGCGCTCATCACAAAGGCTTGGCGAAAGCCTGAAAACCCCGAGGTGCCTGTCAGCTGGATCAGCAGTTGGGTGATGCCGGAAAAATACCAAAAGAACAGGAACAGCCAGCCAAGGCCTGCCCAATCGAATCCCTTCGCAGATGTGTTACTGCGTTTAAACATCCCCATACAGCGCTCCAGCCGATAACTACTTGAATGGTCCGTGCCGTGTAGCCAGGCACACCACATGAGGACTGCCTCAAGAATGAGCAGTCACAAAGTGTTTAAGTATCGCCAAGGGGATGTGAAAACTTTGTCACCCATCAACGGCCTGACGGGGGTGAGATAGCCTTGCCAGGCACAGAATGTTGATGTTTTTTGCAGTCTTTACTGCTTCGTCCGTCTGTTGAGTGTATTGAATCGGGAATCTGGCCTCCAGCTTGTGCGAAACTATGCAACATGTGTCAGGGCTGATCCTGATCGGGCACCTTGGGCAATGCTGCACCAAGGTGCTGTACACCTATTTATTTGTCGTTGGGAGCAACAGTACATGCAGTTGGGAATTATTGGATTGGGCCGTATGGGCGGGAATATCGCGCGGCGTCTGATGCTCAATGGGCATACAACCGTGGTTTTTGACCGCAATACCGACTTTGTCAGCGCTCTGGAACAGGAAGGCGCCACCGCCGTTGCCGATTTGCCAGCGCTGGTCGCCGGCCTGGCCAAACCCCGCGCTGTGTGGGTGATGCTGCCTTCCGGTGCGCCGACCGAAGACACCATCGAGACCTTGAGCGAACTGCTGGACGCCGATGACATCATCATTGATGGCGGCAACACCTTCTACAAGGATGACATTCGTCGTTCGCAGTCGTTGGCCGAAAAAGGCATCCAGTACGTTGACGTCGGCACTTCGGGCGGCGTATGGGGCCTGGAGCGTGGTTATTGCATGATGATCGGCGGAGACAGCGCTGTCGTGAAACACCTGGACCCGCTGTTTGCAGCGCTGGCGCCGGGCATGGGTGATATCCCGCGCACCAAGGACCGTGTATCTGACGATGACCGTGCCGAACGTGGTTACATCCACGCAGGCCCGGCAGGTGCAGGCCATTTCGTCAAAATGGTGCACAACGGTATTGAATACGGTTTGATGCAGGCTTACGCCGAAGGCTTCAACCTGATGAAGATGAAAGGCGGTGAAAATCTGCCTGAAGAGCAGCGCTTTGACCTGAACCTGGGTGATATCGCTGAAGTCTGGCGTCGCGGCAGCGTGGTGTCGTCCTGGTTGCTGGATTTGACTGCCGATGCCCTGGCCACCGATGAACCGCTCAATGGTTACTCGGGCGCCGTGGCAGACAGCGGTGAAGGCCGCTGGACCATCGAAGCCGCTATGGAGCAGTCGACCCCGGTACCGGTGCTGTCGCAAGCCCTGTTTGCCCGCTACAGTTCACGCCAGCAAAGCCTCTATGGCGACAAATTGTTGTCGGCCATGCGCTTTGGTTTCGGCGGCCATGTGGAGACGCCTAAAAAATGACCGATCTGTCCAGTAAACCTGATGCCAAGCCTGCGCCGCCCACCACTCTGTTTCTGTTTGGTGCCCACGGTGATCTGGTCAAGCGCCTGCTGATGCCGGCGCTGTACAACTTGAGTCGTGATGGTTTGCTGGACGGTGGCCTGCGCATTGTGGGCGTCGACCACAATGCGATCAGTGATGAGGGTTTTGCCAAAAAACTGGAGGACTTCATTCGCACTGAAGCCTCCAGCAAGGTGGATCATCCTGAGGGCCAGGGCTTGAATGCCCAACTATGGGCCTCGCTGGCGAAGAACATCAGCTATGTGCAGGGCGATTTTCTGGATGACAGCACCTATGCGGCGCTGGAACAGAAAATCTTTGCCAGCGGTACCGCCAATGCGGTGTTCTACCTGGCCACTGCACCCCGCTTTTTCAGCGAAGTGGTACAGCGTCTGGGCGCCAGCGGGTTGCTCAAGGAAACCCCGGAAGGCTTTCGCCGGGTCGTTATTGAAAAACCTTTTGGCTCTGACGTACAGACGGCACAAGCATTGAATGAATGCCTGCTGAGCGTCATGAGCGAGAAGCAGATTTACCGGATTGACCATTATCTGGGCAAGGAAACAGTCCAGAACATCCTGGTCAGCCGTTTCTCCAACGGGCTTTTTGAAGCTTTCTGGAACAATCACTACATTGACCATGTGCAGATCACCGCGGCTGAAACCGTCGGGGTCGAGACCCGTGGCAGTTTTTACGAACATACCGGGGCCTTGCGCGACATGTTGCCCAACCATCTGTTCCAGTTGCTGGCGATGGTGGCGATGGAGCCGCCCGCAGCCTTTGGCGCCGATGCGGTGCGCGGTGAAAAGGCCAAGGTGATTGGTGCAATCCGCCCCTGGTCCAGGGACGATGCGCTGAAAAACTCGGTGCGCGGGCAGTACACCCAGGGTGAGTCCGGTGGCAAGCCGGTCGTGGGTTATCGCGAAGAGAACAATGTGGCGCCCGACAGCAATACCGAAACCTTTGTCGCGCTCAAGGTGATGATCGACAACTGGCGCTGGGTAGGCGTGCCGTTTTACCTGCGCACCGGCAAACGCATGAGTGCGCGGGATACGGAAATCGCCATCTGCTTCAAGCCCGCGCCTTATGCGCAGTTTCGCGATACCGAGGTTGAGCGCTTGCAGCCCAACTACCTGCGTATCCAGATCCAGCCCAACGAAGGCATGTGGTTCGACCTGCAGGCCAAGCGCCCGGGCCCGGGGCTGAAGATGGCCAATATCGAGCTGGGGTTTGCGTACAAGGACTTCTTCGAAATGCAGCCTTCTACAGGCTACGAAACGTTGATTTACGATTGCCTGACCGGTGACCAGACCCTGTTCCAGCGTGCAGACAACATCGAAAATGGCTGGCGCGGTGTGCAGCCTTTTCTGGATGCATGGCGCGAACACACTGACGTGCATCTGTACAAGGCAGGGGAAGATGGCCCACAGGCAGCCAAGGATTTGCTGGCGCGCGATGGTCGCGTCTGGCTCGACATAGGATGAGTGACGTGAAGCAAGACCCCATTCAATTGGTGCTGTGTGACATGGATGGCACCTTGCTTTTGCCCGACCATACGATAAGCCCGCGCAACCTGGCGGCAGTCAAGGCGCTGCAGGCCGCCGGCATTCACTTCACCCTGGCCACCGGCCGTCCGCCCCGGGCCATGCGCGACTATATCCAGCAGTTGGGTGTTGAACTGCCGACTGCAGGGTTCAATGGCGGGGTGCTGGTCAACGCTGATGGCAGTGTGCTGCAGTCCCATCATGTGCCGTACCAGGCTGTCCTCAAAACACTCGCGTTCCTGGCCGAACACGACGTTGAAGTCTGGGTGTTCGCTGACGATGAGTGGCTGTTGCGCGACCCGCTGGGGCCGATGGTTGCCCATGAACAGCAGGGCCTGGGTTATGCGCCGCTCGTGGTCGATAGCTTTGAGCCTTATTTGCATCGGATCGATAAGATCGTGGCCACCACGAGCAATGCGCCCTTGCTGGTAGCGCTTGAGCAGCAGTTGCAACTGTTGTTGAGCGGCGAGGCATCGGCCAGCCGTTCGCAGGCCCGTTACCTGGACATCACCGCCCTCAAGGCCAACAAGGGTGATGCCCTTGCCGCGCTGGCAGCGCATCTGGGTGTGCCCCTTGAACGTACGGTCGCGATCGGTGATGGCGGCAATGACCCGGCCATGTTCCATCGGGCCGGATTGTCGATTGCTATGGGCCAGGCCGATGCGCACATTCGCGAGCAGGCCATGCATGTGACTGGCAGCAATGTTGAAGATGGCGTTGCCCAGGCGATTGAGCAATTGATCCTGCCACGCTGATGGCGGGGCAGGCAGGTCATTTTGTCCGTATTTTGGCGTTATCGCGGCCTGCCTGGGCCCTGCAAGGCTTGTTATAGTCCGCCGCCTATCGACCGGCGACGGTGCCCTATAAAGGATTCAGGTTATGTCCGACTACCAGGCTTTTCAGGTTGAATTAAACGGCAATATTGCCCACGTTCAAATCAATCGACCTGAGAAGGTCAACGCGATGAATGCTGCGTTCTGGACAGAAATCATCGAGATATTCCAGTGGATCGATGAAAACGACGCGGTGCGGGTGGTGGTCCTCAGTGGGGCGGGCAAGCACTTCTCGGCCGGCATCGACCTGATGCTGCTGGCGTCGGTGGCCAACGAGCTGGGCAAGGATGTGGGGCGCAATGCCCGCATGCTGCGGCGCAAAATCCTGCAGATGCAGGCTTCGTTCAATGCCGTTGACCAGTGCCGTAAACCGGTCCTGGCCGCGATCCAGGGTTATTGCATTGGCGGGGCGATTGACCTGATTGCGGCCTGCGACATGCGCTATGCCGCCGAGGATGCGCAATTCTCGATCAAGGAAATCGACATGGGCATGGCGGCCGACGTGGGTACGCTGCAACGCCTGCCGCGTATCATCGGTGATGGCATGCTCCGTGAGCTGGCCTATACCGGGCGCATGGTCGCGGCGGATGAGGCCCGGGCCATCGGCCTGGTAAACCGGGTCTACAGTGATAATCAGGCGCTGCTTGATGGCGTCATGGCGATTGCCCATGAAATCGCCAGCAAATCGCCCATTGCCATTGCAGGTACCAAGCAGATGATCGGTTATATGCGTGATCACCGCGTGGATGATGGCCTGGAATATGTTGCGACCTGGAATGCGGCGATGCTTCAATCCAGTGACTTGCGGTTGGCAATGACGGCGCACATGACCAAACAGAAACCCGAATTTCTGGATTGATGGCTTTGTAACCTGAACAAGGAACACTTGATGACACCGCGTTGGATCACGGCAGTACTGGATACAGACCTGACTGGCGGCTGGGCCGTGGCGCGCGGCCCCGACGGATTTTTGATCGATGCCAATGGCCCGCTGTTCCCCCGCGAATGGCTCAAGCGCCAGGGCTTGCCGGTGCTGGCCGAGCATGGCATCGGCCACCTCGACGGCGAGCCGGTTTACCTGCTGGAACTCAAGGGGGCGGCGCAGGTAGAAGGCTGCCATTGGCAGGGCTTGCGGGCCTTTATGCTGGGCGACGATCACACCCTGTATAAAGTGCTGGGCTATGCCGCGCAAATCGGCACCTGGGCCCGTGAACACCGGTTTTGCGGCAGTTGCGGGCAGGCCATGACACAGGTGCGCGGGGAGCGGGCGATGTACTGTGCCACCTGCGACTTGCGCAGCTACCCGCGCATTTCACCGAGCATGATCGTGTTGATTACCCGCGGTGACGAAGTGCTACTGGCCCGTTCGCCGCGTTTTGTGCCAGGGGTATACAGCACCCTGGCGGGCTTCGCCGAGCCGGGTGAGTCGGCTGAGGATTGCCTGATCCGCGAAGTGCGTGAAGAAGTGCAGGTAGAGGTCAAGAACATCCAGTATGTGGGCAGCCAGTGCTGGCCGTTCCCGCATTCGATGATGCTGGGGTTTCACGCCGAATATGCGGGGGGCGAGATCGTGCCCCAGGCCGATGAGATAGAAGATGCGCAGTGGTTCAATGTGCATCAATTACCGCCGTTGCCGGCGTCGCGCTCGATTGCACGCTACCTGATCGACCTGTATGTGGCCCGACGTTTAGGCCATGCCGAACCAGTGCTGCCAGGCTAGGCGCACGGTCAGGCCCAGGACCACGGTAATAAACACCGGGCGAATAAACTTGGCCCCGCCGCTGATCGCGCTGCGGGCGCCAAAGAAAGCCCCGACCATGACCGCCAGGCCCATAGTCAAGCCGATCACCCAGTCCACATGCCCGGAAAAGATAAACACCGACAGCGCTGCAATGTTGCTGACGAAGTTCATGCTGCGGGCCACGCCGCTGGCCTTCACCAGGTCGATCGGGTACATCAGCATGCTGCTGACGGTCCAGAACGCACCGGTGCCCGGCCCGGCTACGCCATCATAAAAGCCCAGGCCCAGACCTTGGGGCAGCTGCCATTTCTTCTTGATCGGCGCATCGTTGTCGATGGGGGTTTTGGGCGTGCCGCCAAACAGCAGGTAGAGCCCGCACCCGAAAACAATCACCGGCAGCATCTTGTTAAGCCATTCGGCAGGCATGTAATGAGCGACGGTTGCACCGATCAGCGCACCTGCCAGCGTGCCGAAAATGGCCAGCTTCCACTCGCGGGGGTGGAACAGTTTGCGGCGGTAGAACGTGAGGCTCGCCGTGGCGGCGCCGAAGGTCGAGCTGAGTTTGTTGGTGCCCAGCACCAGATGGGGCGGCAGGCCCGCAGTGAGCAGGGCAGGGGTGGTGAGCAGGCCACCGCCGCCGGCAATGGCGTCGATAAATCCGGCAACAAAAGCAACGGCCGCCAGAATGGCGAGGGTGGTCAAATCTACGCTGAGTTCAAAAGGCATGGGATCGGCTTAGTTCGGCAGGACGTACAGCGCAGGCGCGCGGGAAGGACGTCATCTTACCCATAAGCACGAACAGCGGCGACAGGCCTTTTGCGCGACGATGGCCCGACGTTGTGTTTAACCCCGGGTCAACCAGTTGCCGCTGTGGCCAGGCACTGTTGCGCTGATCAATAGGCGAGGGCGTCTGCCTCCGTGCGCCGGGTGTTGACCGAGAGTGCGCCCAGCTTGATCAGGCGGGTGCGGGTGACATTGCGGCTCAAGCCCAGCAGCTTGGCGGTGTGGACCTGATTGTGATGGCAGAACTCATAGGCCGCACGCAACAGGGCGTCTTCAACCGTTTCATGCAGGGCGCCCGGCTCCTCTTCAAACAACTTGCGAAAGGCCCGTTGCAACAACTCCCGGGTGCTGTGTGTGGCCGGCTGCGACGCCGCGAAGTCCTGGCGCCTGTTACGCGGTTGCGGCAAGCGCAGGTCCTGCACGGTGATGGATTGATTGCGGCACAGCAGCAGGCTGTGGTGTACGACGTTTTCCAGTTCGCGAATATTGCCCTGCCAGGGGTGGTGGACGAGCACTTGCTCGGCGCATTCGCTCAGGGCGGTTGGCCCGTGGGGCAAGCGTTGGCGGTAGACTTTAAGAAAGTGCCGGGCCAGTGGCAGGATATCACCGGGGCGCTCACGCAACGGCAACAAGCCCAGGCTGACGACATTCAGGCGGTAGTACAGGTCTTCGCGAAAGTGCCCGGCATCGATGGCCTGCTCCAGGTTGACATTGGTGGCAGCCAGGACGCGCACGTTGATCGGCGTGCTCTTGCGCGAACCCAGGCGCACCACTTCCTGCTCTTGCAGCACACGCAGCAGCTTGACCTGGATGGTCAACGGCAAGTCGCCGATTTCATCCAGAAACAGCGTGCCGCCATCTGCCTCTTCAAACCAGCCGGCCTTGGCGGCCAGTGCGCCGGTAAACGCGCCTTTTTCATGGCCAAACAGTTCGGCTTCAACCAGTGATTCCGCAAACGCGCCGCAGTTGACGGCCACAAATGGCTTCTGATGCCGGTGGCTGAGCTGGTGGATATGGCGGGCGACCAGTTCCTTGCCGGTGCCGGTCTCGCCAATGATCAGCACGCTGGCATCACTGGGGGCGATTTGTTGCAGGTGCGCCAACAAGGCCCTGGACGCCGGATCTTCAAAGACCTGGGCGGTGGCGCGTATGGACGTGGCCAGTGCCGGGGTGGCAGGTAGTGTTAAAAGCTGCATTGACAGCTCCTTTTAACAGGGGCTCTGCCCACAAAAGGAAAGCCGGAGGCAGCTTTATAAAGTCATTTTGTTATTCCGTAAACTAACCTAATTCCATATTTATATATCGATATTGCATATCCGACTTGCGTCGACACCGGTTTTTAGCGCTTTATAAGACCCTGCATGGCAGCAGGGCCGAATTTGGGATTTGTCCTACGGCCTTTCTTTTAAATGCATCTTTTTTCACCTGGCTCAATCGGGTATTTCTAACGGCCGCATTTCAAGTGGCTTACTATCCTCGAAGCAGGCACTGCCTGATTCCGGAATGCGCTCAGTGGGTTTTGACAATGAACAAGCGACCTCTTTATTTCGATTACGCGGCCACCACACCTGTGGACGCTCGTGTCATTCAGGTGATGGTCGAGTGCCTGGGTTTTGACGGCAACTTTGGCAACCCGGCCTCGGGCTCCCATGTTTTTGGCCAGCAGGCCCGGCTTGCGGTAGAGCTGGCCCGCCAGCAGGTCGCGCAACTGATCAATGCGCAACCCGAGCAGATTATCTGGACCTCGGGCGCAACCGAGTCCAACAACCTGGCCCTCAAAGGTGTTGCCCAGGCCGGTGGCCAGTCCCGTGGGCATATCATTACCAGCCAGATCGAGCACAAGGCCGTACTGGATACGGCGCACTTTTTGCAGGATTCGGGCTTTGAGGTGACGTACCTGGCCCCCGATGCCAACGGCCTTGTCAGCGCTGATCAGGTCAGCGCCGCACTGCGTGCCGATACGCTGCTGGTGTCGCTGATGCTGGTCAACAACGAGCTGGGTACGGTCAATGATATTCCGGGCATCGGCCGTCGGGTGCGCGAGCATGGTGCATTGTTCCATGTTGATGCCGCGCAGGGTGCAGGCAAGGTGGCCATTGACCTGGCTGAGTGGGCGGTGGACCTGATGTCGTTCTCGGGGCACAAGATCTATGGGCCCAAGGGGATCGGTGCCTTGTATGTGGGGCCGCGGGCGCAGGATCGCCTGCAGGCGCAGATTCACGGGGGCGGGCATGAGTCCGGCTTGCGGTCGGGCACGCTGGCGACGCATCAAATTGCCGGTATGGGCGCAGCTTTTGCATTGGCCAGTGAGTCGTTTGCCCAGGAGCTGGCGCATATTGGCGGCTTGCGCCAGCGCTTGCTGGAGCAATTGGCCGATGTACCGGGGCTGCTCTGCAATGGTTGTCCGACGCAGCGAATTCCCCACACCTTGAGCCTGACCTTCAGCGAAGGGGCGTTTAACAGTGCAGCCCTGAGTGCCGAGCTGGCGTATTCGGCAACCTCGGCGTGCAACTCGGCCAGCAATGCACCGTCCCATGTGCTGCTGGCGCTGGGGCATGATGCGCACAAGGCCGGGCGTACCATTCGCCTGAGCCTTGGCCGTTTCACCCGTGAGCAGGATATAGATGTGGCGGTAAAGGCCATCAAGGCTTCCCTGGCGGCACCCGCGCCTTTCTGGGCGGTTGCCCAGCCCCTGTAGCTGGGCCATCATCCTTGGCAACACATAATAATTATCAGTGATCAGCAGGAGACAAGATGAGTACTCAGTCGTTGCATTCGGGATCGGTTGTGGAGCGTTTGGCCCGCACCCGGGCGTTGATGAGCCAGCGCGGCATTCATGCCCTGCTGGTGCCCTCGGCCGACCCCCATCTTTCCGAGTACTTGCCTGCCTACTGGCAGGGCCGTCAATGGCTGTCGGGGTTTTACGGCTCGGTGGGCACCTTGATCGTGACGCCAACCTTTGCCGGCGTGTGGGCTGACAGCCGTTACTGGGAGCAGGCCGCCAAGGAGCTCAGTGGTAGCACCATTGAGCTGGTCAAGCTGTTGCCCGGCCAGCCCGGCCCTCTGGAGTGGCTGGCCGAGCAGGCGCCCGAAGGTGCAACCGTTTGCGTGGATGGCGCGGTACTCGCACTGGCCTCGGCCCGCACCCTTGAAAGCAAGCTCAAGGACCGCGGAGCGGTGTTGCGTACGGATATCGATCTGCTGGGCGAGGTATGGCTTGATCGGCCAGCATTGCCGGTGCAGCCGGTCTATGAGCACTTGCCACCGCAAGCGACCGTCAGCCGGGTGAGCAAACTGGCGCAGTTGCGCGAAACACTCAAGCAGCGCAACGCTGACGCTCACTTTATTGCGACCCTGGATGACATCGCCTGGTTGTTTAACCTGCGTGGCTCGGATGTTTCCTTCAACCCGGTATTCGTTTCGTTTGCCCTGATCGAAGATGCGCGGGCCACCCTGTTCCTTGACCTGGGTAAAGTCAGCCCGGCATTGCGCGAGACCCTGGCCGGTGACGGTGTTGAGCTGCGTGACTACGCCCAGATCAGCGACGCGCTGGCATCCTTGCCGGCTACCACCCGTTTGCTGGTGGACCCCGCCCGTGTGACCTGCGGGTTGCTCGGCCATCTGCAGGCCGAGGTGAAACTGGTTGAAGGCCTGAACCCGACCACGCTGGCCAAGTCGCAAAAGAGCCTGGAAGACGCGGTGCATATCCGTCAGGCGATGGAGCAGGATGGCGCGGCACTGTGTGAGTTCTTCGCATGGCTGGAAACAGCCTTGGGGCGCGAACGAATTACGGAGTTGACCATCGATGAACAACTGACCGCGGCGCGTGCCCGCCGTCCGGGGTTTGTGTCCCTGAGCTTTAATACCATTGCCGCTTTCAATGCCAATGGCGCAATGCCTCACTACCATGCAACCGAGCAGGAACATGCGCTGATAGAGGGCGACGGCCTGCTGCTGATCGACTCCGGCGGGCAGTACCTGGGCGGCACGACCGATATCACGCGAATGGTGCCGGTCGGGACGCCCACCCAGGAACAGAAGCGCGACTGCACCCGTGTCTTGAAGGGGGTCATTGCACTGTCCAGGGCTCAATTCCCCCAAGGGATCCTGTCACCGCTGCTGGACTCGATTGCCCGGGCACCGATCTGGGCCGAGAACGTCGATTACGGGCACGGCACCGGGCATGGCGTCGGCTACTTTCTGAATGTGCACGAAGGCCCTCAGGTAATTGCCTATCAGGCTGCAGCGGCACCGCATACGGCAATGCAGCCGGGGATGATTACGTCGATTGAGCCGGGGACCTATCGTCCGGGTCGCTGGGGAGTGCGAATCGAGAACCTGGTGTTGAACCGCGAAGCGGGGTCTTCGGAGTTCGGGACGTTCCTCAAGTTTGAAACCTTGACCCTGTGCCCGATTGACAGTCGCTGTCTGGAGCCTTCATTGCTGAGTCGCGAAGAGCTGGCGTGGTTTGATGCGTATCACCAGCAGGTTCGTGAGCGCTTGAGCCCGCTGATTGCCGGGGCGGCTCTGGAGTGGTTGCTGGCGCGCACGGCGCCGCTTTCGAACGGTTGAGCCACTAGCCATGCAGTTGCAGGCGCAAACTGCATGGCCGCCGGTCCGGCGACTACTTGCAGATGACGATCATGCTGCGACTGGTGTAGCCGGCCGGGTTCAAGCCGAACGGGTAATCCCCGGGCTCTTCGGCAGCATCGCCGGACTTGGCGATGACCCGGTAGCCTTTGGTGCCACAGGCCTTGTCAGCTTCGGCGAAGCACTTGTTCCACGATGAGGACAATCCAGAGCAATTGATATGTAAACCTCTTTTGCCATGTTTGACGGCGGTTTCCGAGGTTGCAGCGCAGCCGGTTACTGCCAGAACGGCTAAAGCTACCAAAATTCGTTTCATTCCTGTCCTTAAGCGTTTGCGTCGGATGTACGGGATGCGGAAATCGATGGCCATCTATCCTTGGCACCTGCGGACATCCTTATCCGGAATCAACCCAAGTGATTCACAAGCGACAAACATCCCCTAAATGAGAGTCAATTACCAGAACTGTGTCCATTAACGGGCTTTTTGTCTGCTACAACAGGTGTTGAGTGGTTGCGCATGGTCAGGGTCGCGCCGATCGAAGCCATGATGATGCAAGAGATTGCCATCCATTGTGTGAATGACAGGATCTCATTCAAGAACAACAACCCCGACAGTGCCCCGAACGCTGGCTCTATGCTCATAAGGGTGCCGAATGTGCGGGTAGGCATCCGTGTCAGCGCAATCATTTCCAGCGTGTAGGGCAATGCCGTAGACAATAAGGCTACGCCAATAGCTATCGGGATCAGGCCCGGGGTCAGCAATGCGGCCCCTGCGTGATAGATGCCGATAGGTGCGAAGAATAAAGCTGCAATTATCACGCCCAAAGCTGCTGTCTGGACGCCGTTATCGGCTCCGGCCCTTTGCCCGTAGAGAATGTACAGCGCCCAGCAGACCCCGGCACTGAGTGCGTAGCCCGCGCCGACCGGGTCGATACCGTCAGTACTCTCGCCGGTGGGGATGAGCAGCATCAGGCCGGTAATGGCCAGGCCTATCCAGATAAAGTCGATGGGGCGGCGCGAGGTGTAAATCGCGACGGCCAGAGGCCCGGTGAATTCCAGGGCTACAGCGATACCCAAGGGAACACTGCGCAGTGACATATAGAAGAGGAAATTCATTCCCCCCAGGGCAATCCCGTAAACGATGACGGTCTTCAAGGACTTGGCGGTGAGCCTGGCACGCCAGGGGCGCAGAATCAGCAGCATGATGATACTGGCGAAGGTCAGGCGCAGGCTGGTAGTGCCCTGGGCGCCAATGATCGGGAACATGCTTTTCGCCAGCGATGCGCCCGATTGGATCGAGGCCATTGCAATCAGCAGCAAACCAACAGGGAATAGCGACGCTACGAGGCTATGGGGGTGCTTTGTCATTAAGAAGTGTGCCTGGGAGTAGGGGGGGCTAAAGGCCGGTATCATGCTTAAGTAATGGCGCATGTGCAATATAGTGCGCACTGCATGTGGCTTTTCTCTCTATAGGCGCTTCTCGAACGATAGTTTTGATTAATGCTTGACTCCCATGTGCAACTGTCTATAATTCGCCCCACTTCCGGCGCAGTCGAAACGGAAAACTCCTTGAGTTTCAATGAGTTGGATGAGTTTTCGGCAGTGCCAGCTTCAAGTCACCGAAGCAGGAAATGAGGTGTTGACAGCAGCGTGTAACGCTGTAGAATTCGCCTCCCGCTAACGAGAGATCGAAAGCGCAAGTGGTTGATGTTGCAGAGGAAACTTTGAAAACATCTTAAAATAACCGCTTGACAGCAACAGAGGCTGCTGTAGAATTCGCGCCTCGGTTCAGCGAAAGCTAAACCAACCGCTCTTTAACAACTGAATCAAGCAATTCGTGTGGGTGCTTGTGGAGTCAGACTGATAGTCAGCAAGATTATCAGCATCACAAGTTACTCCGCGAGAAATCAAAGATGTAACCAACGATTGCTGAGCCAAGTTTAGGGTTTCTTAAAAACCCAAAGATGTTTGAACTGAAGAGTTTGATCATGGCTCAGATTGAACGCTGGCGGCAGGCCTAACACATGCAAGTCGAGCGGTAGAGAGAAGCTTGCTTCTCTTGAGAGCGGCGGACGGGTGAGTAATACCTAGGAATCTGCCTGATAGTGGGGGATAACGTTCGGAAACGGACGCTAATACCGCATACGTCCTACGGGAGAAAGCAGGGGACCTTCGGGCCTTGCGCTATCAGATGAGCCTAGGTCGGATTAGCTAGTTGGTGAGGTAATGGCTCACCAAGGCTACGATCCGTAACTGGTCTGAGAGGATGATCAGTCACACTGGAACTGAGACACGGTCCAGACTCCTACGGGAGGCAGCAGTGGGGAATATTGGACAATGGGCGAAAGCCTGATCCAGCCATGCCGCGTGTGTGAAGAAGGTCTTCGGATTGTAAAGCACTTTAAGTTGGGAGGAAGGGCATTAACCTAATACGTTGGTGTCTTGACGTTACCGACAGAATAAGCACCGGCTAACTCTGTGCCAGCAGCCGCGGTAATACAGAGGGTGCAAGCGTTAATCGGAATTACTGGGCGTAAAGCGCGCGTAGGTGGTTTGTTAAGTTGAATGTGAAATCCCCGGGCTCAACCTGGGAACTGCATCCAAAACTGGCAAGCTAGAGTATGGTAGAGGGTAGTGGAATTTCCTGTGTAGCGGTGAAATGCGTAGATATAGGAAGGAACACCAGTGGCGAAGGCGACTACCTGGACTGATACTGACACTGAGGTGCGAAAGCGTGGGGAGCAAACAGGATTAGATACCCTGGTAGTCCACGCCGTAAACGATGTCAACTAGCCGTTGGGAGTCTTGAACTCTTAGTGGCGCAGCTAACGCATTAAGTTGACCGCCTGGGGAGTACGGCCGCAAGGTTAAAACTCAAATGAATTGACGGGGGCCCGCACAAGCGGTGGAGCATGTGGTTTAATTCGAAGCAACGCGAAGAACCTTACCAGGCCTTGACATCCAATGAACTTTCTAGAGATAGATTGGTGCCTTCGGGAACATTGAGACAGGTGCTGCATGGCTGTCGTCAGCTCGTGTCGTGAGATGTTGGGTTAAGTCCCGTAACGAGCGCAACCCTTGTCCTTAGTTACCAGCACGTAATGGTGGGCACTCTAAGGAGACTGCCGGTGACAAACCGGAGGAAGGTGGGGATGACGTCAAGTCATCATGGCCCTTACGGCCTGGGCTACACACGTGCTACAATGGTCGGTACAAAGGGTTGCCAAGCCGCGAGGTGGAGCTAATCCCATAAAACCGATCGTAGTCCGGATCGCAGTCTGCAACTCGACTGCGTGAAGTCGGAATCGCTAGTAATCGTGAATCAGAATGTCACGGTGAATACGTTCCCGGGCCTTGTACACACCGCCCGTCACACCATGGGAGTGGGTTGCACCAGAAGTAGCTAGTCTAACCTTCGGGAGGACGGTTACCACGGTGTGATTCATGACTGGGGTGAAGTCGTAACAAGGTAGCCGTAGGGGAACCTGCGGCTGGATCACCTCCTTAATCGACGACATCAGCTGCTCCATAAGTTCCCACACGAATTGCTTGATTCATTGTAGAAGACGATAACTGCAGAGTTGATCTGCGGTTTGTCTGTCGTAAAGCTTAGAAATGAGCATTCCATCAGATGGTGGTGAATGTTGATTTCTGATCTTTTGATTAGATCGTTCTTTAAAAATTTGGGTATGTAATAGAAAGTTAGACTGGATAACACTTTCACTGGTGTTTATTCAGGCTAAGGTAAAATTTGTGATTGAAAGCAAATTTTCGGCGAATGTCGTCTTCATAGTATAACCAGATTGCTTGGGGTTATATGGTCAAGTGAAGAAGCGCATACGGTGGATGCCTTGGCAGTCAGAGGCGATGAAAGACGTGGTAGCCTGCGAAAAGCTTCGGGGAGTCGGCAAACAGACTTTGATCCGGAGATGTCTGAATGGGGGAACCCACCTAACATAAGTTAGGTATCTTAAGCTGAATACATAGGCTTAAGAAGCGAACCAGGGGAACTGAAACATCTAAGTACCCTGAGGAAAAGAAATCAACCGAGATTCCCTTAGTAGTGGCGAGCGAACGGGGACCAGCCCTTAAGCTGTATTGATGTTAGCGGAACGCTCTGGAAAGTGCGGCCATAGTGGGTGATAGCCCTGTACGCGAAAACATCTTTGCAGTGAAATCGAGTAGGACGGAGCACGAGAAACTTTGTCTGAATATGGGGGGACCATCCTCCAAGGCTAAATACTACTGACTGACCGATAGTGAACTAGTACCGTGAGGGAAAGGCGAAAAGAACCCCGGAGAGGGGAGTGAAATAGATCCTGAAACCGTATGCGTACAAGCAGTGGGAGCCCACTTTGTTGGGTGACTGCGTACCTTTTGTATAATGGGTCAGCGACTTATTTTCAGTGGCAAGCTTAACCGAATAGGGGAGGCGTAGCGAAAGCGAGTCTTAATAGGGCGTCTAGTCGCTGGGAATAGACCCGAAACCGGGCGATCTATCCATGGGCAGGTTGAAGGTTGGGTAACACTAACTGGAGGACCGAACCGACTACCGTTGAAAAGTTAGCGGATGACCTGTGGATCGGAGTGAAAGGCTAATCAAGCTCGGAGATAGCTGGTTCTCCTCGAAAGCTATTTAGGTAGCGCCTCATGTATCACTGTAGGGGGTAGAGCACTGTTTCGGCTAGGGGGCCATCCCGGCTTACCAAACCGATGCAAACTCCGAATACCTACAAGTGCCGAGCATGGGAGACACACGGCGGGTGCTAACGTCCGTCGTGAAAAGGGAAACAACCCAGACCGTCAGCTAAGGTCCCAAAGTTATGGTTAAGTGGGAAACGATGTGGGAAGGCTTAGACAGCTAGGAGGTTGGCTTAGAAGCAGCCACCCTTTAAAGAAAGCGTAATAGCTCACTAGTCGAGTCGGCCTGCGCGGAAGATTTAACGGGGCTCAAACCATACACCGAAGCTACGGGTATCACTTAGGTGATGCGGTAGAGGAGCGTTCTGTAAGCCTGTGAAGGTGAGTTGAGAAGCTTGCTGGAGGTATCAGAAGTGCGAATGCTGACATGAGTAACGATAATGGGTGTGAAAAACACCCACGCCGAAAGACCAAGGTTTCCTGCGCAACGTTAATCGACGCAGGGTTAGTCGGTCCCTAAGGCGAGGCTGAAAAGCGTAGTCGATGGAAAACAGGTTAATATTCCTGTACTTCTGGTTATTGCGATGGAGGGACGGAGAAGGCTAGGCCAGCTTGGCGTTGGTTGTCCAAGTTTAAGGTGGTAGGCTGGAATCTTAGGTAAATCCGGGATTCTAAGGCCGAGAGCTGATGACGAGTGTTCTTTTAGAACACGAAGTGGTTGATGCCATGCTTCCAAGAAAAGCTTCTAAGCTTCAGGTAACCAGGAACCGTACCCCAAACCGACACAGGTGGTTGGGTAGAGAATACCAAGGCGCTTGAGAGAACTCGGGTGAAGGAACTAGGCAAAATGGCACCGTAACTTCGGGAGAAGGTGCGCCGATGGAGGTGAAGCATTTACTGCGTAAGCCCCTGTCGGTCGAAGATACCAGGCCGCTGCGACTGTTTATTAAAAACACAGCACTCTGCAAACACGAAAGTGGACGTATAGGGTGTGACGCCTGCCCGGTGCCGGAAGGTTAATTGATGGGGTTAGCTAACGCGAAGCTCTTGATCGAAGCCCCGGTAAACGGCGGCCGTAACTATAACGGTCCTAAGGTAGCGAAATTCCTTGTCGGGTAAGTTCCGACCTGCACGAATGGCGTAACGATGGCGGCGCTGTCTCCACCCGAGACTCAGTGAAATTGAAATCGCTGTGAAGATGCAGTGTATCCGCGGCTAGACGGAAAGACCCCGTGAACCTTTACTATAGCTTTGCACTGGACTTTGAATTTGCTTGTGTAGGATAGGTGGGAGGCTTTGAAGCGTGAACGCCAGTTTGCGTGGAGCCAACCTTGAAATACCACCCTGGCAACTTTGAGGTTCTAACTCAGGTCCGTTATCCGGATCGAGGACAGTGTATGGTGGGTAGTTTGACTGGGGCGGTCTCCTCCTAAAGAGTAACGGAGGAGTACGAAGGTGCGCTCAGACCGGTCGGAAATCGGTCGTAGAGTATAAAGGCAAAAGCGCGCTTGACTGCGAGACAGACACGTCGAGCAGGTACGAAAGTAGGTCTTAGTGATCCGGTGGTTCTGTATGGAAGGGCCATCGCTCAACGGATAAAAGGTACTCCGGGGATAACAGGCTGATACCGCCCAAGAGTTCATATCGACGGCGGTGTTTGGCACCTCGATGTCGGCTCATCACATCCTGGGGCTGAAGCCGGTCCCAAGGGTATGGCTGTTCGCCATTTAAAGTGGTACGCGAGCTGGGTTTAGAACGTCGTGAGACAGTTCGGTCCCTATCTGCCGTGGACGTTTGAGATTTGAGAGGGGCTGCTCCTAGTACGAGAGGACCGGAGTGGACGAACCTCTGGTGTTCCGGTTGTCACGCCAGTGGCATTGCCGGGTAGCTATGTTCGGGAAAGATAACCGCTGAAAGCATCTAAGCGGGAAACTTGCCTCAAGATGAGATCTCACTGGAACCTTGAGTTCCCTAAAGGGCCGTCGAAGACTACGACGTTGATAGGTTGGGTGTGTAAGCGCTGTGAGGCGTTGAGCTAACCAATACTAATTGCCCGTGAGGCTTGACCATATAACACCCAAGCAATTTGCTTAGAAGCGAATTGCGGTGTGTGAAGACGATACAAACCGAAAGTTTGCGGTTCACAAAACACCAACTATTACATACCCATTCGCTGGAGCGTGCGCCGTAAGGCAAACGACCTGGCTACCGAATTTCTTGACGACCATAGAGCATTGGAACCACCTGATCCCATCCCGAACTCAGTAGTGAAACGATGCATCGCCGATGGTAGTGTGGGGTTTCCCCATGTGAGAGTAGGTCATCGTCAAGATTAAATTCCAAACCCCCTGTCTGCTCACGCAGACAGGGGGTTTGTTTTTGTGCCGAGAAAAGTGTCGGCATGTTCTGTGCTCACTTTGCCGCTCTCCATGCTTTTTTCAGAGCAAAAAAAACCACCTCGCGAGGTGGTTTTTTTTTAGCCTGCGAATCAGTCACCGTAGTAGATACAGCCACTGGTGCAGGTTTCATGAATGCGTATCGCCGACAGTTCTGGAAGCAGAGGTTTAAGCTGCTGCCAAATCCACTTGGCCAGCACTTCGCTGGTTGGGTTTTCCAGGCCAGGGATATCGTTCAGGTAGTTATGATCAAGCTGCTCATAGAGCGGTTTGAAAATCGCCTTGATTTCCGAAAAGTCCCGGATCCAGCCAGTGGCAGGGTCGATATCGCCGCTTAAATGGATGGCCACTTTGAATGAGTGACCATGCAGGCGGCCGCATTTGTGACCTTCAGGCACGAAAGGCAGGCGGTGTGCAGATTCGAAGGTAAACTCTTTGAAAATTTCCACAATATTTATAGCTCTTGAAGAAGTGACTATCGCCAGAGCGATAAATACAGGGCTGCAGTTTAACAGCTAACGCCGGGTGCAGGTGCATACCTCCCGGCTGCGCGGCGCTATTCAGTTTCACTTAAGCCAGTAGCGTTATGCTGCGGGCTTTTGCTATCGCACAGATGACGTTGAGTGGAGGCCATAGAGACAAGTGATGACAGTGAGCCTAAGAATGGGCGGATGTGTCGTGGTATTGCTCTGTGCTGTTTGTTCTTTGGCCTTGGCCCGGGACCTGGGGCAAGACGAGGCCCTGCGTTTGCGTGAGCAAGGGCTTATCCAGCCGATGGAGCAATTGCTGCAAAAAGCCCTCGAGCGCCATCCGGGTGCAAAGCTGCTGGAGGTGGAGCTGGAGGAGGATGACGACGTTTATGTCTATGAGTTCGAGCTGCTGACGACAAGTGGCGTTGTGCGCGAGATCAAGCTGAACGCCAGTAATGGGCAGTTGCTCAAAGATGAGGTAGATGATTAATGCGGTTGTTGCTGGTTGAAGATCATGTTCCGTTGGCCGACGAGCTAATGGCCAGCTTGACCCGTTCGGGCTATGCGCTCGATTGGTTGGCCGATGGCCGTGACGCGTTGTATCAGGGGCAAAGTGAGCCCTATGACCTGATTATTCTTGATCTGGGTTTGCCCGGCATATCGGGGCTTGAGGTCCTCAAGCAATGGCGGGCCCAGGGGCTGGCCACACCGGTATTGATTCTGACTGCACGCAGCTCCTGGTCGGAACGCATTGAGGGTCTTAAAGCCGGTGCCGATGATTATTTAACCAAGCCCTTTCATCCTGAAGAGTTGCTGTTGCGGGTTCAGGCGTTGTTACGCCGCTCTCACGGGCAGGCGAATCAACCTTTATTGAAGTGCGCAGGGCTGCATCTGGATGAGGCGCGTCAGTGCGTGATCAACGATGGCGCGCAGGTGCAATTGACCGCGGCCGAGTTTCGTCTCCTGCGCTATTTTATGCTGCACCCGCAGCAGATCCTCTCCAAAAGCCACTTGGCTGAGCATCTCTATGACGGCGAGACTGAGCGCGACTCCAATGTGCTTGAGGTTCATGTGAATCATCTGCGTCGCAAGCTTGGCCGCAGCGTGATCGAAACCCGGCGTGGCCAGGGGTATATTTTCGGCGCTGCCAGCCAGTGAGATCGATTCAGAGGCGTTTGAGCCTGGGGTTGGTCAGTGTGCTGCTGGTGGCCGGGCTGGTGGTGGGGCAGGTCAGCCTGTGGCTGTTTGAAACGGGTCTTCAGCGCTATCTGGAGTCGGGCCTGCAAAATGACAGCGAGAACCTGCTGATTGCCCTGAGCCGCGGCCCGCAAGGTTTGCAGCTGGATGAGCGGCGGCTAGCGCCAGCCTATCAACGGCCCTTTTCCGGCCATTATTTCAGTATCGAGTTTGGCGACACCCACTGGCGCTCGCGTTCACTGTGGGACGGGCAATTGCCGCGCCCCAGCCAACCCGGCCTGGAACGCGTATTACAGCCCGGCCCTGAAGGGCAGATGCTGCTGGTCTTGCGCAGTGACTACCAGCGCCTGGGGCAGGCGGTGTCCATCAGTGTGGCTCAGGATTACACGCCGATCCGTGAAAGTTTCAAGCAGGTGCAGCGTATTGGCTTGGCCATCGGGGTGCTGGCCCTGATGGTTGTGTTGTTGTTGCAGCGGGTTACAGTTCGTCGCGCACTGCGCCCGCTCGAAACGGCGCGCAAACAGATTGCCCAATTGCAGGCCGGGCAGCGTTCGCAGCTTGATGCCCAGGTTCCTCTTGAGCTTGAGCCGCTGGTGACGCAGATAAACCATTTGCTGGCTCACACCGAAGACAACCTCAAACGCTCGCGCAATGCGCTGGGCAACCTGGGGCATGCACTAAAAACGCCGTTAGCGGTGTTGATCAGCCTGGCCAACGATCCACGGCTTGCTGCTTATCCTCAGATACAAATTACATTACGTGAGCAGCTGGAGCAGATCCAGCAGCGTATGGGGCGCGAGCTTAATCGTGCGCGCCTGGCGGGTGATGCCTTGCCGGGGGCGCAATTCGATGCGGATGCAGAGTTGCCGGGGCTGCTGTCGACCCTGGGGATGATCCACGGCGAGCATCTGCAACTGACGCACAGCGTTGCGCCGGGCCTGCTGCTGCCCTGGGATCGCGAGGATATGCTCGAGTTGCTCGGCAACCTGCTGGACAACGCCTGCAAATGGGCCGATGCCCAGGTAGAGCTGAGCCTGTGCCAAACCCCGCAAGGGTATGTGATTGAGGTGCAGGACGATGGCCCGGGCATTCCTGAAGGCGAGCGTGATCAGGTGTTCAGCCGTGGCACCCGTCTGGATGAGCAAACCAGTGGCCACGGCCTGGGTTTGGGGATTGTGCGAGATATCGTCGAGGCCTGGGGAGGGCAGATGCAGCTTGAAACAGGGGCGTTGGGCGGGCTGCTTGTAAGAATCAAGCTTCCAGACCGTGCGCAAAAGGCGACGACGGCATAATGCCGTTATCGCCGCTCAGGTCAGACGCGGAACTGATCCATCAGTTTTTGCTGCTGGTTGGCCAGCGCGTTCAGTGACTGGCTGACCCGCGCCGATTCATTGGCTTGCTCGGACAATGACTCGGTGACGTCGCGAATAGTGGCAACGTTGCTGTTGATCTCTTCGGCCACGGCGCTCTGTTCTTCTGCGGCACTGGCAATTTGCAGGTTCATGTCGGTGATTACGGTCACCGCATCACCGATTTGCTGCAAGGCCGTGACCGCTTGTTCGACTTGCTCGACGCTGCCCTGTGCCTGGCGATGGCTGTTGCTCATGGAGTTCACCACTTCCTGGGTGCCCACTTGCAGCTGCTCAATGACCTGGCGGGTTTCTTCGACCGACTCCTGGGTGCGGCGGGCCAGGTTGCGCACCTCATCAGCGACCACGGCAAAACCGCGCCCGGCTTCACCTGCGCGCGCCGCTTCGATCGCCGCATTCAGGGCGAGGAGGTTGGTCTGTTCGGCGATTGCACGAATAACCTCCAGCACCGAGCCGATTTTCTCGCTGTTGGCCGCCAGCCCTTCAACCTGGGTCATGGCCACGCTCATGTCGGCGGCCAGATGGTCGATGCTGGTGGTGGTGCGGTCGATGATGGTCAAGCCCTGGCGTGTGGCCTGGTCGGCATCCCGGGCGGCCTGGGCGGCTTGTGCTGCGCTGCGTGCCACATCCTGTGCCGTGGCGCTCATCTCATGGGAGGCGGTGGCGGCCTGATCGACCTGGCGGTATTGCTGCTCCATCCCGGCGCTGGTCTGGGTGGCAATGGCCGCTGATTGGTCGGCGGTGCTGCGGGCATCCTGCACCGAGCGCTTGACCTCGGCGATGGTGGGTTGCAGCTTGTCGAGAAAGCGGTTGAACCAACTGGCCAATTGCCCCAGCTCGTCTTTTTTGTCGTAGGCCAGGCGACGGGTCAGGTCACCTTCACCGCTGGCAATATCTTCCAGCATATGGGCCACGCCGAGGATCGGCCGCGTCACGCTGCGCGCCAGCAGCCACACCAGCAACAGGCCGATAATGGCGGCGAGCGAACCCCAGGCCAGCTCAATCAGGGCCCCGGCCTTGTTGCGCTCGTCCAGTTCGGCTTGCAGTGCCTGGGCCGGCCCTACCAATACTTTTTCGGGTACATCGAGCAATACCCCCCAAGGCTTGCTGCCCGGGATCGGCAGGAAAGGCGTGAGCACTTTCAAGCGCTGCTCGCTACGGATGCTTTGGGCCTGGTCGCCACTGGTCATGAGGCGGGTCAGCTCGGCACCGTCTTTGGCATCGACCTGATCAAGGCGCTGGGCAAGTTTGCCGGCATCAGCGCTGAAGCCGGCCAGGATTCCGGCCGAGCTGATAATGCCCACCCGGGTTTCGCCGTTGTACAGTTTCTGGCTGGCTTGCAGGCTAAGGGCTTGCAAGCTGTTGAGGTTGATATCCACCGACAGCGAGGCAATGACTTTGCCATTGACCGTCAGCGGGAAAACGATGCTGGTCAGCAACACGTTTTGCCCGTCGATCTCGTAGAAATACGGTTCGATAATGCACGGCTTGAGCGTGGTGCGCGGGCAGGTGAACCAGGCGTTATTGGCCTGGCCGCTGGGGCCGGTGCTGGTGTCGGACATATCCGATTCGGGCAGGGCCATCGAGGTCAGCTTGCCGGGCGTCGGTTGTGACCAGTACAGGGCAAAGCGGCCCTTGTCGTTACTGCCCAGTTCTTTTTGATGGTCGAACAACTGATCCTTGCCATCCAGCGCGTTGGCTTCGAATACCAGCGATAACCCCAGCAGGTCAGGGTTGGCCTGCAGCGCGGCCTTGACCTGGCGGGTCAGGTCTTCACGCAGGTCGAAGGCGTCCAGGAAGCGTTTTTCCGATTGCTCGCGCAAAAACAGGACTTGTCGGGCGAAGCCATTGCCGTACTGGTAGGCGTCCATAAACTGGCGGCTGATTGCCAATGCCTGGGCTTCACCCTGCGCTTCAATGCGGGCCTGTGCCGCCTCATTGAGCATTTGCGAGCTGGATGCCTCCACCAGGTCGGCGGTGTGGTCCATGCGATAAAGCGAAAGCCCCACCAGCAGGGTGACAACACCCAGCAGGCTGAGTCCGGCGAGGAGGGTGATTTTCCATTGGATGGAAAGCTGTCTGAGCGACATGGAGACATCCTAAAAAGAGGCTTTGTCTGTTAGCGGCCGGCGAGCGCTTTTCTTTATGGCAAAAGCCGAGATTTTCGTGTGGGGTCACCCCTTTAAAACCCTGATTTAGCCCTGTAAATACTAGGGTTAAGGCCGGTGAAGGACGATTGTCGGGCCGCTTGGGGCATGCGCTTTGACATGACGCCGATGGTGCTGCAAAGTGTGCGCCCCCAAATTACCCACACTTCCAGATCCGGCGATTGGAACAGTCTTCTTTTGCCCGAAATTTTCCGCTTTACGGTGTTTTATCGTGGTGCGCGCTATGAGGTTGTAATGATGAATGCAGTAATTGCCGCGGTCGGCATCATGCTGGTGCTCAGTCTGTCCCGTGTGCATGTGGTTATCGCACTGATTGTGGGTGCCCTGGTTGGCGGCCTGGTCGGTGGCCTGGGCATTGAAGCTACGCTCAATGCGTTCAATGGTGGCCTGGGTGGTGGTGCTCAGGTTGCGTTGTCCTACGCGATGCTGGGCGCTTTCGCGGTAGCCATTGCCAAGTCCGGCCTGGCCCATGCGATGGCTGACAAGGCCCTGCGCATGGTCAACCGCCAACAGGCGGTGGGTGGCAATCGGGTCAAATGGCTGCTGATTGCCTTGCTGTTGGTGGTGGCGATTTCTTCGCAGAATATTCTGCCGATTCATATCGCCTTTATCCCGCTGTTGGTACCGCCGCTGTTGTATGTGCTGACCAAGCTGCAAATCGACCGGCGCCTGATCGCCTGTGTCATGACCTTCGGTTTGATCACGCCGTACATGTTCTTGCCGGTGGGTTTTGGCAATATCTTCCTTAACCAGATCCTGCTCGCCAACGTCAGCAAAAGTGGCGTGGATATCAGCGCTGTCAATGTGACCCATGCGATGGCCATCCCGGCACTGGGCATGCTGTTTGGTTTGTTGGTGGCGGTGTTTATCAGCTACCGCAAAAAGCGCGAGTATGACCTGGGCAAAATCGAGCAGGTTGAGCAGGTTGCCATCAGCTATAACCCGCGCACCTTGCTGGTGGCCGGTGTGGCGATTGCCGCGGCGTTTATCATTCAGCTGTGGTTGGGCTCGATGATTATCGGTGCGCTCGCCGGCTTCCTGATTTTTTCGGCGTCGGGGATCGTGCGCTGGCGCGAGACCGACGATCTGTTTACCGAAGGCATGAAAATGATGGCCATGATTGGCTTTATTATGATTGCCGCTTCGGGCTTTGCCGAGGTGCTTAAAGCCACGGGAGAGGTCAAGTCGCTGGTGGAGGCCTCTGCCGGCTGGATCAACCACAGCAAGGGCGTGGGCGCGCTGCTGATGCTGCTGGTGGGCTTGCTGGTAACGATGGGCATCGGTTCTTCGTTTTCCACCGTGCCGATCCTGGCGGCGATTTTTGTGCCGCTGTGCGTGCAGTTGGGCTTCAGCCCAATGGCGATTGTGTGCATCGTTGGTACGGCGGGCGCCCTGGGTGATGCCGGTTCGCCAGCGTCGGACTCCACCCTGGGCCCGACTTCCGGTTTGAATATTGACGGTCAGCATCACCATATCTGGGACACCGTGGTGCCCACCTTCCTGCATTACAACTTGCCGCTGCTGGCCTTTGGCTGGATAGCGGCGATGGTGTTGTAAGGCCCGGGCTTCAAGGCAGTTCGATCCGGCCGATTTCTCCGGGAACGGTCGGCCAGTCGCCTGCCGCCCAGCGCGCTCTGGCCTGTTCGATCAGGGCCGGGTTGCTGGCGACGAAGTTCCAGTTCATGCGCCGCGGGCCATCCAGCGGCGCACCGCCAATCAGGACCAGGTGGCAGTCGCTGTCGGCGCTCAGGGTCATCTCTTCGCCTGCTTCCAGCAGCACAAGGCTGTGGGGCTCCAGTGCCTGGCCATCCAGTTGCACGTCACCTTCCAGTACATACAGCGCGCGCTCCGGGTGTTCGGCCGGGATCAGCAGCGTGGTGGCTGTTTGCATATGCACGTCGGCATACAGGGTGGGCGTGAGCACCGGCACCGGTGACGTCAGGCAAAAACCGCTTCCGGCGATCAGGCGAATCCGCACCCCCAGGTTGTCACTGACGGGCAGGCTGCTGGCTGGGTGATGGCTGTAGTGGCTTGCGCCTTGCTCGTGGGTTTTGGGTGATGCCAGCCACACTTGCAGGCCGTGCAGGTTAGAACCGTGCGCCAGCAGGGCAGAGGGCGTGCGTTCGATATGGGCAATGGCCGCCCCGGCGGTCATCCAGCTGACATCGCCGGGGCCTACCAATTGATCCGAGCCCAGGCTGTCCTTGTGCTGGATCTGGCCTTCAAATAAATAGGTCAGGGTCGACAGGCCAATATGCGGGTGCTGTCGGATATTCATCCCCTTGCCGGGTGGGTAGTGCGTCAGCAGCATGTGGTCGAAAAACACAAATGGCCCGACACTGCGGCATTTTGCCGACGGCAGGGGGCGCAGGATCGGTTGGCCTTCGACATCCTCGGCGCGCGGGCGAATCACGGTCAGGGTAGGCATGGGGCGTTTCCGGCAATGGAGAAGCGTTGAGCATAACCCAACGCTGCTCCTGCACGGTTGCGGCTTACTGGCTGAAAGCGCCTTCAGACAGGTGGGTTTCGATGGTGACCTCAGCGGTGGTCATCAGTTTATGCACCGGGCACTTGTCGGCCACATTGTGCAGTTCCTCGCGCTGGGCGTCGGTCAACACGCCCTTGAGGGTCAGTTTGACGTGCAGGGCATATTTGCCTTTCAGCTCTTCGCTGGCGTCGTGTTTGACTTCGACCGTGACCCCGGTCAGCGGGATCTCCTTTCGTTGCGCATAGAGCTTGAGCGTCAGAGCCTTGCAGGCACCCAGGGCGGCATCGAAATAGTCATGGGGGGAGGGGGCAGAGCTTTCGCCGCCCATTGATTTGGGCAAATCGGTGAACACTTCGTGATCGTCGATCTTGATGCTGTGACGAAAACCTTCGTGTGACACGGTATTAACGGTAACAGTCATGGCAAACCTCAGCGTGGAGTGATTAAACGTCCTGATCTTTATAGAGCATGCCGGGGCGTGTACGTTCCATCAGGCAAAAAAATGCCCCGAACCAGTCGGGGCATTTTTCATTTCGCGGCGGGTGGCTTATTTGCCGGCCCAGCGCTTCAGGACCAGGGTGGCATTGGTGCCACCGAAGCCGAAGCTGTTGCTCATCACGTTGTTGAGCGTGACGTTCTCGCGGGTCTTGGTCAGGATCGGCATGTCAGCGACAGTCGGGTCCAGTTCCTCGATGTTGGCCGAACCGGCGATGAAGTTGCCTTCCATCATCAGCAGGCAGTAGATCGCTTCGTGAACGCCTGCGGCGCCCAGGGAGTGACCCGACAGGCTTTTGGTCGAGCTGATGGCCGGGGCCTTGTCGCCGAATACCGCGCGCACGCCTTCCATTTCCTTGACGTCGCCGACCGGAGTGGAGGTGCCGTGGGTGTTCAGGTAGTCGATCGGGCCGTCAACGGTGGACATTGCCATCTGCATGCAGCGGATGGCGCCTTCGCCGCTTGGGGCAACCATGTCGTAGCCGTCGGACGTCGCGCCGTAGCCGACGATTTCGGCGTAGATCTTGGCGCCACGGGCCAGGGCGTGTTCCAGCTCTTCAACCACCACCATGCCGCCGCCGCCAGCGATGACGAAGCCATCACGGTTTTTGTCGTAGGCACGGGACGCTTTTTCAGGCGTGTCGTTGTACTGGGTGGACAGGGCGCCCATGGCGTCGAACAGGAACGACTGGCTCCAGTGTTCTTCTTCACCGCCGCCGGCAAATACGATGTCCTGCTTGCCCAGCTGGATCTGCTCGACCGCAGTACCGATGCAGTGAGCACTGGTGGCGCAGGCAGAGGAGATCGAGTAGTTCACGCCCTTGATCTTGAAGGGTGTGGCCAGGCAGGCGGAAACGGTGCTGCCCATGGTCCGCGTTACACGGTACGGGCCAACGCGCTTGACGCCTTTTTCGCGCAGGATGTCCAGCGCTTCCATCTGGTTCAGGGTCGACGCGCCGCCCGAGCCGGCAATCAGGCCGGTACGCGGGTTGGAGACTTGCTCCTCGGTCAGGCCCGAATCAGTGATGGCGTCTTTCATGGCCAGGTAGGCGTAAGCCGCTGCGTGGCCGACGAAGCGATAGATCTTGCGATCGATCAGCTCTTCGAGAGGCAGGTCAATGGAGCCGGAAACCTGGCTACGCAGACCCATTTCGGCATATTCCGGGTTGAATCGGATGCCAGGGCGACTTGCACGCAGGTTAGCGGAGACGGTCTCTTTGTCATTGCCCAGGCACGAAACGATGCCCAGACCAGTGATAACGACGCGGCGCATGCGGATAACCCTTAAAAGTTGTCAGTGGAAGTAAATACGCCGACCCGAAGGCCTTCGGCAGTATAAATCTCGCGACCGTCGACAGTGACCGAACCATCGGCAATGGCCAGGTTCAGCTTGCCCTTGAGGACGCGCTTGATTTGAATGTTGTAGGTGACTTTCTTGGCGGTCGGCAAGACCTGGCCAAAGAACTTCACTTCGCCCGAACCCAGGGCGCGACCGCGGCCCGGCAGGCCCTGCCAGCCCAGGTAGAAGCCGACCAGCTGCCACATGGCGTCGAGGCCCAGGCAGCCCGGCATTACCGGGTCGCCTTCGAAATGGCAGGCGAAGAACCACAGGTCCGGGGTGATATCCAGCTCGGCGACCAATTCACCTTTGCCGTACTTGCCACCCTCTTCGCTGATATGGGTGATGCGATCCACCATCAGCATGTTAGGGGCGGGCAGTTGCGCGTTACCCGGGCCGAACAGTTCGCCGCGGCTACAGCGCAGCAGATCTTCCCGAGTAAAGGCGTTTTGTTTGGTCATGCGAGCTCCTCAATAATCCCATGCGGCGGGTGGGGCAAATCTTCCCGACCAACTGAAACACAGGTGTTTCAGTTCGCCAGCCTACACATAGACTATTGCGTTGTAGTGAAAGTCACAGCGCAAAGGACAAGAATGTACACTTGTGCACTGAAAATTTAAATCGGGCCGGTTCAGTGGCCCATTCGGGTGCCTAAGACTGCCGCACTTTTGTCTTTAACGCCAGTCGCAGGTGGCCTTTTAGCCATAAGTTACTGGACCCAGCGCTGCAGAATTTGTTCCAGGTCAGCGCGTTTGAACGGCTTGGCCAGGTAATCGTTCATTCCGGCCTGCAGGCAGGTCTCCCGGTCGCCCTGCAGCGCATTGGCGGTCAGGGCAATGATGGGCAGGGCCCTGCAACCGGGGAGTTGGCGGATTTGCCGGGTGGCTTCATAGCCGTTGATGATCGGCAGCCGGCAGTCCATCAGGATCGCGGCAAAGCGCTCGGTGTTGGCGAAATGAATGGCCTGGGCGCCATCACTGACCAGGCTCACCTCGTAGCCCAGGCTGGTCAGCATGGCTTCGATGACCGTCTGATTGACCTGATTGTCTTCCACCAGCAGCACTTTGCGCCCGGGGGCACAGCTGGTTTCTGCGGTTTGCTGCGGTTTCAGGCCGAGCATGACGGGCTGATGCAGTTCAAGGGGTATTTCCAGGGTGAATACCGAGCCCTGAGCTTCTTCGCTCAGGGCGTGCAGCGTGCCGCCCATGCGCTCGGCCAGTGTACGCGCGATGGGCAGCCCCAGGCCGGTACCGCCATAGCGCCGAGAAATCGAGCTGTCGGCTTGCTGGAACGCGGTGAACATGGAGTCGAGCTTTTCGCTGCTGATGCCGATACCGCTGTCGCGTACAGCACAGCTGAACCAGATCAATTGATGATCCAGGCGCTGCCACTGCGGCTCGATACTGACCTGGCCATGCTCGGTGAACTTCAAGGCATTGCCGATCAGGTTAACCAGGATTTGCCGGATTCGCGTCGGGTCGCCCAGTGCCGGCAAGTCCTGCAGGCCGTCCGGGATAGTCAGTTGCAAATGCAGGCCGCGCTGCGCGGCATTGTGCTGGAACGCCTGGGCGCAGTTGCTGACCAGTTCGGCGAGGTTGAAAGGGATGTGCTCCAGTTCCAGCGCGGATCGTTCAATGCGCGAGAAGTCGAGGATATCGTTGATCACCTTGAGCAAGTGCTCGGTGGACTCCGACGCAAGCGCGGCATACTCGGCCTGTTCTTCGGTCATCCGGGTGGTTTCCAGTAGCTGCAGCATGCCTAATACGCCGTTCATGGGCGTGCGCAGTTCGTGGCTCATCATGGCCAGAAAATCGGTCTTGGCGCGGTTGGCCCGCTCCGCTTCCTCGCGGGCCTGGATCAATTGGGCAATTGCGGATTGCTGCTCGCGGCTGGCCTGCTCCAGGCCTGCGGCCAGATTGTTGATGTGCAGGGCCAGGCTGCCCAGTTCGCCATCGTCAACCACCGGCAAGGGTCTTGTGTAGTCGCCCTGCTGGATGGCCTTGACCGCCTTGCTCATGTCGCTGATGGGGCGGGACAGGTTGGATGCCAGGCGCCGGGCCAGCAGGTAGGTGAAGCCCAGGGCAAACAGCGCGAGGATGACTGCCTTGAGCAGGATTTCCTGCTGGCGCGTGCTGAACGCTTCGCCGGACATGCCTACCAGGACCCGGCCCAGGTAGTCTTCAGCGGGCGCCGCTGCTTGGCTATTGCTGAGCAGGAAATAATCCCCCGAAGGGCTTTTCTGCAGCCTCACCGGGGCCTGGAACACTTCGACCTGAGTGCCTTGATCAGGTCCAGGAGCCGGGTGCTCGGCGTGTGCCAGTACCTCGTTGCTGCGGTTCTGTACCTGCACAAACTGGACGTGGGGAATATTCAGCGAGGCGTTGATCAGGGTTTCCAGCACAGGGGTGTTGCCCGTCATGACCCCATATTCGGTGGCGGGTGCCAACTGGTTGGCGATCAACTGGCCGGTGTGCTTGAGTTCCTGACGCAAGTCCTGGATGCGGACAAAGGTAAAAAAGCTGATCAACAGCAAGGTCAACAACAAGGCCGGGCCCAGGCTCATCATCTGGGTGCGGGTGTGAATATCCCACCGACTGCGGGCCATCATGGGCATCCGGCTCCTGCAGTGGGTTGCCGGCCAGCGCAGGCGTGGCCCCTGTCAGTTGTCATCCTTGACCTGTTGTCGTTCATTTTGAAGTGCAGCAAAGCTGCCTCTTGAATGTGAGAACCAGAGCGGCATGTTAACCGAGGTCTTGCACTTTTTCAGGCAAAGCTCTCTATACGCCAGGGGGGATGTGCTCCGTATAATGCCGGTATTGCCACTGCTAGATGGAAAACGGGATTGCATATGACTGAACAGCACGCTATTGCGGTCTTGGGAGGCGGAAGCTTTGGCACCGCCGTGGCCAACTTGCTGGCAGAAAACGGTCATCGTGTGCATCAGTGGATGCGCGACCCCGAGCAAGCCGAGGCCATTCGCCTTAATCGTGAAAACCCTCGTTACCTTAAAGGCATCAAGATCCACCCGGGGGTGGAGCCGGTGACCGACCTGCAGGCTACGCTTGAGGCCTGTGAGCTGTGTTTTGTGGCCTTGCCGTCCAGTGCCCTGCGCAGCGTGCTGGCGCCGCACGCCGAGCGTTTGCGCGGCAAGATGCTGGTCAGCCTGACCAAGGGGATTGAGGCCCACAGTTTCAAACTGATGAGCGAAATCCTTGAAGAAATCGCCCCGCAGGCACGTATCGGTGTGCTGTCCGGGCCCAACCTGGCGCGTGAAGTGGCCGAGCATGCCTTGACCGCCACCGTGGTCGCCAGCGCCGATGAAGAGCTTTGTACCCGTGTACAGGCCGCGCTGCATGGTCGCACCTTTCGGGTTTACGCCAGTGCCGACCGCTTTGGTGTTGAACTGGGCGGGGCGTTGAAAAACGTTTACGCCATCATTGCCGGCATGGCCGTGGCACTGGGCATGGGGGAAAACACCAAGAGCATGCTGATTACCCGTGCCCTGGCAGAAATGACCCGCTTTGCCGTCAGCCAGGGCGCCAACCCCATGACCTTTCTCGGCTTGGCCGGTGTTGGCGATTTGATCGTCACCTGCTCATCCCCCAAAAGCCGCAACTATCAGGTCGGCTTTGCGCTGGGCCAGGGGTTGAGCCTGGAAGACGCCGTTACCCGCCTGGGCGAAGTGGCCGAAGGCGTCAACACGCTCAAGGTGCTCAAGGCCAAGGCACAGGAACTGAATGTTTACATGCCGTTGGTGGCCGGCCTGCATGCGATTCTGTTCGAGGGCTACACCCTGGACCAGGTGATCGGGCAGTTGATGCGTGGCGAACCTAAAACGGATGTCGATTTTATCTCCACCAGCGGTTTTAACTGAGCACGACAGGAGCAGTAGATGAACGACACGAATAACGCCCCCAAGTACGAGTCGCTGGTTTTGCGCGTGCTGTGGATGCTGGTTTTCCTGCTGGTGTGGCAGGTCGCGCAACTGGTACTCGGCGGGCTGGTGCTGGTGCAGCTGGTTTACCGTGTGGTGTACGGCGCGCCCAACGGTGGCTTGATGAACTTTGGTGACAGCTTGAGCCTGTATCTGGCGCAGATCGGTCGTTTCGGCAGCTTTCATACGGAGCAAAAACCCTGGCCGTTTGCCGACTGGCCAGCCCCGCGTGCGCCTGAAGGTGAAGCGCCTTACGGGCAGGGCGCCAAGGGTGACGGGACCACGCCATGAAGATCTGGATCCTGCGACATGGCGAAGCCGAGCCCCATGCCCGCCGTGATGCCGAGCGCGAGCTGACGGCCTACGGTCGCGAGCAGGTGCTTCACAGTGCTGCCCGGTTGATCGGCCAGCCGCTGGACAGCATTCTGGTCAGCCCTTATGTGCGCGCCCGGCAAACCGCCGAGCTGGTGCGCAAGGCTCTGGGTTTTACCCCTGACCTGGTCACCGTGCCCTGGCTGACCCCCGAAAGCGACCCCAGGGACGCCGTGGGGAAACTCCCGGACACGGGCAATGTGTTGCTGGTCAGTCATCAGCCGTTTGTGGGTGAACTGATCAGCCTGTTGCAGCATGGTCATACGCGTCAGCCGCAGCCCATGCAGACGGCCAGCCTGGCGGAGCTGGAAGGTGAGTGGCCACTGGCCGGCAGCATGACCTTGCTTGGCGTGCATCACGCCTGATCACGGCAACGGTTGCACAGTGCAGCCGTAGTGAAAGATAGTTGGAGGTGGATCAATTGCATTTTGACGCCAGCGCTGCTGCTCGAACTGCCCGCCACCCACCCTCACTGACCAAGGAATGAGCCCATGAGCCTGTGGACGACCCTGCCTGATCTGGCACGCCTGAATGAAATGCGCAAAAACACCATTTGCGATGTGCTGGATATCACGTTCGATGCGTTTGACGACAACTCGATTACCGCGAGCATGGTGGTCGACCATCGCACCCATCAGCCTTTCGGTTTGCTGCATGGCGGCGCATCGGTGGTACTGGCCGAAACCCTGGGGTCGATGGCCAGCTTTATGTGTATCGACACGGCAAAATTCTATTGCGTGGGCCTTGAGGTCAATGCCAATCACCTGCGTGGCGTGCGCAGTGGCCGGGTCAGTGCCGTGGCGCGCCCGGTCCATATTGGCCGCACCACCCATGTCTGGGATATCCGCCTGAGTGATGACAACGGCAAAATCAACTGCATTTCTCGGCTGACCATCGCCATTGTGCCCCTGGGTGAAACACCGCCACTGCGGTGATCAAACGGCCAGCTAATGGCCGTATCGTCGTCACTCATGGCGCATACGGTCATTGATATGGTGATTCTTCCTACAGACAATACGGCGTATCACCTCTTTCTGGACGCCTTGTATGACTCGGCAGATTTTTTTCGCCCATGCCAATGGCTTCCCCTCGGCCACCTACACGAAGTTGTTCAGTGCCCTGGCCCCGGATTACCGCGTGGCTCACTTGGCACAGCATGGGCATGACCCCCGTTATCCGGTGGACAACAATTGGCACAACCTGGTCGATGAGCTGATTTTTCATCTGCAACAACAAGACGAACCGGTGTTGGGTGTGGGGCACTCCCTGGGCGGGATGTTGCACCTGCATGCGGCCATTCGTTGCCCGCACCTTTACCGGGGCGTGGTCATGCTGGACTCACCGGTGCTGACCCGTACCGACCAGTGGGTGATTCGTGCGGCCAAGCGATTTGGCCTGATTGACCGCCTGACCCCGGCCGGTCGAACCTTGGGGCGGCGTGCTGAATTTGCCGACCTTGAGGCCGCCCGCGCCTATTTTTCAGGCAAGACGCTGTTTCGCAGCTTTGACCCCGACTGCTTCGAAGCCTATCTGCAGCACGGTTTGCAGCCGGTCAATGAGCGCTTGCGCCTGAGCTTTGATCCGGCCACCGAGATCGATATCTACCGCAGCGTGCCGCACACCAGCCCGGGGCAGGCCTTCAAGCTGCAGGTGCCCCTGACCGTGGTGCGTGGGCGCGACAGTCGCGTGGTCATGAGCCATCATGCCAAGGCCGTTGCGCGCATGCCCAACGGTGAGGCGCTGAGTGTGCCGGGCGGGCACATGTTCCCGCTGGAGCAACCGCAGGACACCGCCAGCCTGCTCAAACAGATCTTTGCCCGCTGGGAGCTGCGTCATCCTGGCCATTAACGAGCACTTTGCATGAGCCCTGTGGTTGAAGAAATTCGTCTGAGCCTGCCCCATATCGAGCTGGCGGCCCATATTTTTGGCCCCGAAGACGGCCTGCCCGTGATTGCCCTGCATGGTTGGCTGGACAACGCCAACAGCTTTGCCCGGCTGGCACCCCGGCTCAAGGGCTTGCGCATCGTGGCGCTGGACCTGGCCGGGCATGGCCACTCCGATCACCGCCCGCGCGGTGCAGGCTATGCCTTGGCGGACTACGCCTTTGATGTGCTGCGGGTGGCCGAGCAACTGGGCTGGAAACAGTTTGCATTGTTGGGGCATTCGCTGGGGGCCATTGTCTCGGTGGTGATTGCCGGGTCGTTCCCGCAGCGCATAACCCGCATGGCGTTGATTGACGGTATCGTGGCGCGCAGCGGCCCCGAAGGCGATGCTGCCGAGCGCATGGGCCAGGCCCTGCAGGCGCAACTCGACCTGGAGCACAAGCGCAAGTCGGTGCATCCCACCCTCGAACGGGCGGTTGAAGCGCGAATGAAAGGCCTGGTGGCCGTCAGCCGCGAGGCCGCCGAGCTGCTGGCCCAGCGCGGGCTGATGCCGGTACCCGGCGGCTACAGTTGGCGCAGTGACAGCCGGTTGACGTTGCCCACCGCCTTGCGCCTGAGTGACGAACAGGCCATGTCCTTCATTCGCCGGGTAAGCTGCCCGACAACCCTGGTGGTGGCAGAGCAGGGCATGCTGGCCAGTCACCCCGAACTGCTGGATCGACTACCCTTCAAGCTGGAACGGCTGCCGGGTGGCCATCATTTGCACCTGAATGACGAAGCAGGGGCGATCCTTGTTGCAGACTGTTTCAATCGGTTCTTCGCTGTTCCTTGACTTGCGGCTGGCAACTGTCGAGGCTTGGCGGGTTGAAATGGGAGACAACCATGATAGATCTCTACACCGCTGCGACCCCGAAAGGCCATCCGGTCTCTATCGTGAGGATGCTGAGCCACACGCCAACAATCGGTGAAAGACGCCGATGAAAATACCTAATCGTTACATGCTGGCGTTGGGGCTGAGTTGTTTGAGCCCCTTGCTGTGGGCGAGCGACGTGCCTGGCAGCCATGACTTGCCAGATGTGCCGCGCCTGGCCGACGCGCAAATTGTCGATTACAGCGTCAAGCCGGATGTCGAACGCATCTACCCGATGGGCTCGATCCGCAAGATCAGTGGCCGCCTGCGATTTGAGGGGCAGGTCACCAGCCGTGGCCAGACCACGGCCGTCACCTATGAATTGCCTGCCGAGCATACCGCCACCGAAGCCTTTACGGCTGCGCGTGAAGCCCTGCAAAAACAGGGCGCCGAGCTGCTGTTCTGGTGCCAGGCCCGTGATTGTGGCGAAAGCAGCCTGTGGGCCAATGAAGTGTTTGGCAACTCCAGGCTGGTGGGTGCCGATGAGCAGCAGACCTACCTCTTGCTGCGTCGGGCTGCTCCCGACGACAACCAGCTGGTAGCCCTCTACGGCATCAATCGTGGCAACCGCAAAGCCTATCTGCACGTCGAGCAGATGCAGGCCAGTGCCGACCTGGGCGAGCTGTTGCCGACCTCGGCCACCTTGCAGCGTCAGCTCAAGAGCACGGGTGAGCTGGACTTGCCCAAACTCATGGGCGAACCGGACGCGCAGTGGCTGACGTTGATCTCCAGGGCCCTGAATCTTGACGCGACTTCCAGGGTCAGCTTGACCGGTGCCAAGGCTGCTGCCTGGCGCGATGCACTGATCGGCAGCGGTGTGCGCGCCGCGCGCATGGAGCTTGGCGACAGCCAGGCCAAGGGCCTGCGCATCGAGTTGTTGCGCTAGACCTTTACAAACGACGGCTACACTCACCGTAGTCGTCGTCCTTCTTTGATGTCTGAACTTTCTGTGGAACACACATGCTCAATAACGATCGCCTGTTGGTGCAGATCCTGCTCCTGGTGTTGTTCGGTGCCAGTCTGTGGGTGATGGCCCCGTTCTGGTCGGCCCTGTTCTGGGGCGCGGTGCTGGCATTTGCCAGCTGGCCGCTGATGCGCCTGCTGACCCGTGTGCTGGGCGGGCGCGAATCGCTGGCGGCGAGCATCCTGACCCTGGGCTGGATGCTGCTGGTGGCCGGGCCGCTGGTGTGGCTGGGGTTGAACCTGGCCGACCATGTGCGCGATGCCACTACCTTCGTCAAGGATGTGCAGCTTGAAGGGTTGCCTGAAGCGCCGGCCTGGCTGGCCGGCCTGCCGCTGGTGGGGGAACGTCTGGTGGGCATCTGGAACACCATCGACGAACAGGGTGCGGCCATGCTGGTGGCCATCAAGCCTTACCTGGGGCAGGTCGGCAACTGGCTGCTGGCACGCAGTGCGCAGATCGGCAGCGGAATTCTGGAGCTGACGCTGAGCATTGTCTTTGTGTTCTTTTTCTATCGCGACGGGCCGCGCCTGGCGACGTTTGTCCACGGGTTGCTGGAGCGCCTGATTGGCGAGCGGGCGGATTATTATCAGGAACTGGTGGCGGGCACTGTCCAGCGCGTGGTCAACGGTGTGATTGGTACCGCAGCGGCGCAGGCACTGCTGGCGCTGATCGGCTTCCTGATTGCCGGTGTGCCCGGGGCGCTGGTGCTGGGGCTGGCGACGTTCCTGCTCAGCCTGATCCCGATGGGGCCACCGCTGATCTGGGTGCCGGCCACGGCTTGGCTGGCTTGGAAGGGCGACTACGGGATGGCGATCTTTCTCGGCATCTGGGGCACGCTGATCATCAGCGGTGTCGATAACGTGCTCAAGCCCTACCTGATCAGCCGGGGCGGCAACCTGCCGCTGGTGATCGTGCTGCTGGGTGTATTTGGCGGGCTGATCGCCTTCGGCTTTATCGGCCTGTTTATCGGCCCCACCTTGCTCGCCATCGCCTACAGCCTGCTGGTGGACTGGAGCGCCAGCCAGCAGAACCGGGGCAAGGCCTGACTTAGCCGAACTTGGGCCCGGAGCGGGTGTTGTTGCCCTTGGCCAGACGGTCGTAGAGCACCACGTTGACGGTTGCGGCGAGGTTCATGCAGCCGGTGGTGGGAATGTAGATCACGTCCTCGCACCACTCAAGCACGTCCTTGCCCAGCGAGCCGTCTTCCGGGCCGAAGATGTAAATCGCCCGGTCCGGGTGGGTGTACTCGGGCAGGGGGCGTGCGCCCTCGACCATTTCTACGGCGACGGGGATACAGCCCAGGGGGATGATTTTTTTCAGGTCGTCGATACCGATCAGTGGGATGTCCTGATGGACCTTCTTGGTATCGGTGATGAAGTCGCGGGCGCGTTCATAGCGCTTGCCGGTGTAGAACACCGATGCCACGTTGTAGCAACCAGCCGCACGCATCACCGAGCCGACGTTTTCCGGTGATTTGGGGTTATACAAACCAATGCAGCTGTACCGTTTGTTTGCCACGTGCCCGAGCCCTTGCGAAAAAAGACGCGAGTATACCTGTGTTGTCCCAAACTCCGTAGCAGCTGCCGCAGGCTGCGTCCGGCGACGTAGTCGTCGTAAAATCCGAGCCTTGCGGTCTACCTGTGAAGTCGCGGGCTCAGATTTTACGATCGCTGCGCAATAGGACGCAGCCTGCGGCAGCTGCTACGAAAGCGAGGCGCTACTCGTCTTTCTTCATCAACCCGGCCAGCGCGGCGAACGGGTTATGGGTGGCCTTGGCGATTTTCGGGCTGCTGGTGGAACTGTCCGAAAAGTACTGCTGGTCGGTGTAGCGCGAGTGTTCGTTATCGTGGCAGTACAGGCACAACAGCTCCCAGTTGGAGCCGTCCTGGGGGTTGTTGTCGTGGTTGTGGTCGCGGTGGTGAACGGTCAGCTCGCTCAGGCGCTTGCCGGCAAATTCACGGGCGCAACGGCCGCACACGTGGGGGTACATTTTCAGGGCCTTGTCGCGGTAGCCCATTTCGCGGTCACGCTGGGCATCGGCCAGGATGCGGTCCAGCTTGGCGGTGTGGGAGGGTGGGTTCGCCGAACTCATGGGTTCACCTTGTAGGACTGATGACGGTTATGTCGTTAAGTTTAGCTGTTGATCAGCCTTTGATTTTTTCTGCAATCCAGATGGTATGCCGTGTGCCCTTGTTGCCGTGGGCAAACACCTGGACTTCCTCAGCCTTGAAACCGGCTTTGCGCAGTTTGTCCGAAAACTGTTTGTCGGCACTGGCAGACCATACTGCCAGTACGCCTTTAGGGCGCAGGGCCTTGGCGCAGGCACTCAGGCCGCCCGCCGAGTACAGCCAGCTGTTGGCTTTTTGGGTCAGGCCTTCGGGGCCGTTGTCGACGTCGAGCATGATCGCATCAAAGCCGTTGGGTTCGGCTTGCAGCACCTTGGCCACGTCTTCCATGCGAATCACGGTGCGCGGGTCTTGCAGCGGGTTGCCCGATTTTTCGCCCAGCGGGCCGCGGTTCCATTCCACGACGCCGGGCACCAGTTCGGCCACCACCACTTCGGCGGCGTTGCCCAGGTGCTTGAGGGCCGAGGCCAGGGTGAAACCCATGCCCAGGCCGCCGATCAGTACCCGCGATTGTGGGCGGCCGGCAACTTTGCGGCAGGGGATTTCAGCCAGTGCGTCTTCGGAACCGTGCATGCGCGTGTTCATCAGCTGGCCGCCGTCACCGCCCTGAATCTTGATCACGAAGTCTTCGCCATACTCGAACAGGCACAAGGCACCGCCGTTTTCGGGGATCGGAGTGGTGTCGAGCAAAACAAAACGTTTCATGGAAATCTCATTGAAGGGGGCAAAAACTGCAGGTTACGAGTAGCCTGAGGGCAGACAAGCCGGTCTGGCAACGGAGTGATTGATGAAACGCACTATTCTAACGGCCATTGTAGGCAGCGCGCTCTTGATAAGTGTGGCCCAGGCGACGGAATTGACCCCGGTACCGAGTACCCCCGTAACGGCGGCCCCGGGTTCGCCGGGCACCGCCACGCCAACCCCGTACCCGCAAATCACCCCGCGGGCCGTGCCCAAACCGGTGGCAGGGAGCACCAGCCTGATCCCGCTGCCGCCGATCGACCTGCCGCAGCCGCCCAAGGACCAGCCGCTGCCGGGGCTGGAAACCAAGGATCCGAAGGGCAAAAGCCCGCAGGATTGATCGGACTTGCCACGGTTCATGTAGCAGCTGCCGCAGGCTGCGTTCGGCGGCGAAGCCGTCGCAAATTCATTCTGCAAGGTTTGCCAGGCAAATCGCGGGTTCAGGTTCTGCGCCGGCTGCGCCGCCGGACGCAGCCTCGCTCCGCGAGTCAGCTGCTACGGGATTCGGCTTCAGATAAAATCCCCAGCACCTTGAATACAAATGCGTATTCCAGTGCCACGTCGCGCAAGCCCTGATAGCGCCCGCTCATGCCGCCATGACCGGCCTCCAGCTCGGTCTTGAGCAACAGCAGGTTGTCATCGGTCTTGGTGGCGCGCAGCTTGGCCACCCATTTGGCCGCTTCCCAATATTGCACGCGGCTGTCGTTGTAGCCGGCTATCACTAGCATCGCCGGGTAGGCCTGTGCTGTGACGTTCTCGTACGGCGCGTAGGCCTTGATGCGCTCATACACCTGCGGCTCTTGGGGGTTGCCCCACTCGTCGTATTCGGTAACGGTCAGCGGCAAGTCCGGGTCAAGCATGGTGTTGAGCACATCCACAAACGGCACTTCGGCAATGGCGGCCTTGAACAGCTCCGGGCGCTGGTTGAGCACGGCACCGATCAGCAGGCCGCCCGCGCTGCCGCCACTGATCACCAGCTGTTCGCTGCGGGTCAGCCCTTGGTCGATCAGGTGTTCGGCACAGGCGATAAAGTCACTGAAGGTGTTGGGCTTGTGTTCCTGCTTGCCAGCGCGATACCAGGCTTCACCCAGCTCGCCACCGCCACGCACATGGGCAATGGCAAACGCCACGCCGCGGTCAAGCAGGCTCAGGCGGGCATGGGAAAACCACGGGTCGAGGCATTCGCCGTAGGCGCCGTAGCCATACAGGTAAAGCGGGGTAGGCTGGCCTTGCACATCGCGTTTGACCACCAGGCTGATCGGCACCTGAGTGCCGTCGGGTGCAGTGGCCCACAGCCGTTGGCTGACGTAGTCATCGGCATTGAACGGCCCCAGTACCGGGGTTTCCTTGAGCACGCTTTGTTCGCCGGTGGCGAGGGTTAATTGGCGCACTTGCGCCGGGCGATTCAGTGCTTCGTAACGCAGGCGAATGGACTGGCTGTCAAATTCCAGGCTGTCTTGCACATACAGGCTGTAGGCCGCGTCCGGCAGTTGCACGCGATAAGGCGCAAGGCCCTCGGGACGGATTTCGATAATGGGCAGGCCACCCTCGCGCAGGCTCAGGCACAAGGCCTGGGCGTTGAGGGTCATGCCTTCGAGCATCACGCTGTCGCTATGGGCGATCAGCGGCTGCCAGTCATTGCGCGACGGCACCTCGCCAAAGGCGTAATACAGGGCAAAGTTGATGCCGTCCTGATTGGTGCGGATAAACCACGCCCACTGGCCTTCAAACAGACCGTGGTCGACACTGTAGTCGTGGTTTTCAACCCGGGGTGCCAGACAGCTGAAGGGCTGGCGCGGCAGGTTGGCGTCCAGCACCCAGCTTTCGCTGGTGGTTTTACTGTTAAGCAACACTATCAGTTGCTGTTCAGAACTTGACCGGTAGCAGTGCAGGAAAAATCGCCCGTCCGCTTCATGGAAGACTTCATGGGCAGTTGTTTCGCCGAGGGTGTGGCGAAACAACTTGTGCGGACGATGGGTGTCGTCCAGCACGGCGAAAAACAGGGTTTGACTGTCATTGGCCCAGGTCATGCTGCCATCGCAGTCTTCAAACGGCAGCTCGGTGACGGTGCCGCTGCTCAGCTCTTTGACAAACAGGCGGTAGGTTTCTTCGCCGCTGGTATCCAGGCTGTAGGCCAGGCGCTGGTGATCGGGGCTGATGCTGAACGCGCCCAAGGAAATAAAGCCGCCATTGGCCAGCGCATTGGGGTCCAGTAACAGGTGTTCGGCGTTCTCGTCCACCTGCTGGCTGTCATCGGCCGGCCGCGGGCAACGGTAATGGCGCGGGTACTCATCACCGGCGTTGGTGCGCGTGTAATACAGATACGGGCCCCAAGGGGAGGGCAGTGACAGGTCAGTCTCGCGAATCCGCCCCTTGATCTCCTGGAACAGCGTCTCACGCAATGCGGCCTGATCGGCCAACTGCGCCTCCTGATAGCGGTTTTCGGCTTTCAGGTAGTCCAGAACCTCATCACTGTCGCGGTTTTGCAGCCATGAGTAAGGGTCTGAACCCTCGATCTTATGTGCGATAGGTGCGCTGTTTGGGTAGGCTGATTCGGTCATTGAGTGTGCTCTGAAATCTGCATGAAAAAGAAGTGACGCTGACGGCATTGCAGCCGCACTGCCTAAAAGCCGTTATCATAGCCTCTCATTGCCTGCCGACCATGGATACCATGACCGAGAACGACTATCTGATCGCCTGGGGCCTTTACGCCTTTGCTGCTTTGGGCTGCCTGCTCGTGTGGTGCCGTATGACCCGCTTTATGTGGCGCTGGTTGCGCGAACCGTTGCGCGTATTAATGGCCGTGTTGCTGTTCAGCCCGACCATTATTGACCCGGTCAAAGAGAAATTTGCCCCGGCTGTGGCCATCGCCGCCCTGGATCTAGCCTTCAAGGTGGGCGACAACGCCTGGCGCGCGGTCTCTGACCTGTTGATGTACGCCATTATTGCGTTGTGCGTCTACGCCGTGTTTGTGCTGATCCGCTGGCCGATCGAGCGTGCCGGCAAGGCCCGCAAGGCACAAGCCGACGCGGCCGCCAAAGCGCGTAGTCTTGATCCTGAAGATGACCAGCCGTTTGGCTCGGCCGGCAATGATCGTTATGCGCCATCAGGTGCGCCGCGTGCCTCGGCCTCGAGCCGGGTTGAGCCGCGGTTGTAATTTTTCGTCGAGCCTGAATGCGAGAGTGCGAGCATGTGTGAACTATTGGGCATGAGCGCCAACGTCCCGACCGATATTGTGTTCAGTTTTACCGGCCTGATGCAGCGTGGCGGGCGTACTGGCCCGCACCGCGATGGCTGGGGCATTGCCTTTTATGAAGGCCGTGGCCTGCGCCTGTTCCAGGACCCGGGCGCCAGTTGCGACTCCGAGGTCGCCTTGCTGGTGCAGCGCTATCCGATCAAAAGCGAAGTGGTGATTGGCCATATCCGTCAGGCCAACGTGGGTAAGGTGTGCCTGTCCAATACCCACCCGTTTGTGCGCGAGCTGTGGGGGCGCAACTGGTGTTTTGCGCACAACGGCCAGTTGGCCGACTTCTCTGCGAGTACGAGTTTTTACCGCCCTGTGGGTGATACCGACAGCGAAGCAGCATTCTGTGACCTGCTCAACCGGGTGCGCGAGGCCTTCCCGGAGCCGGTCGACGTCGAATGCATCCTGCCGGTGCTGGTAGCGGCCTGCGCCGAGTATCGCAGCAAGGGCGTGTTCAATTGCCTGCTCAGTGATGGCGACTGGTTATTTTGCTATTGCTCGACCAAGCTGGCGCAAATCACCCGGCGAGCCCCGTTTGGCCCGGCGCGCCTGAAAGATGTCGACGTTATCGTCGATTTTCAGGCAGAAACCACGCCCAACGATGTAGTGACCGTGATTGCCACCGAACCACTGACTGAAAACGAAACCTGGACGCGCTACGAGCCGGGCCAGTGGAGCCTGTGGCGACGCGGCGAATGCGTCAGCCGCGGCACAACCGAATAAGGAAGGGCGTGTATGTTCTTGAGCTACCTGCGGTTGGTGTTGTTTACCCTGGGCCTGTTGATCGGTGTGCAAGTACCGGGGTTTATCAATGATTACGCCAACCGCGTCGAAGCTCATCTGATCGAAGCCCAGACCGGGCTGGCGGGGTTCCAGAACACCGCCAACCAGTTTTTCAAGGGGGACCTGCAAGCCCTGGTAGCCCATTACCAGGCCAGCGATGACCCGGTGTTCCGCAGCGATGCTGGCAGCCTGGGCACCTTGCTCAGCCGTCAGCGCCTGCTCGACGAGCAGTTCCAGGCCATGCAGGGCCCGTGGTACATGCGTGCCCTGCAAGTGGCCTACGCGGCCGACCCGGCCATTCGCGAAGAAACCTACAACGCCTATACCTACCAGGTATTGCTGTCGCCGAATGCCATTGGCTGGGCAATGGCGGGTGCCTTGCTGTTCTCCTTTATCATTGAAGGGTTTGTGCGGCTGGTTGACTGGGTGGTGCTCGGTGGCAAGCGCCAGCGCGAACGCATTGCCCGCCGCGAACGCAGCTACTGACCCGGGGGTGTATCCCTCTCCCACACAGTCTGCCCATTGCCTCACGAAAATCCCTGTGGGAGCGGGCTTGCTCGCGATGCAGGCAATGCGCCCTTGCAGGCAGACCGCAGTGACGCCATCGCGGGCAAGCCACGCTCCCACACAACCAGTCCCATTACCTTACACACTGTTAAGCAATCAAATTTTTCTTATGCCCGAGTCCGGCTTTTATTAGTTGGACGAATGGCCCACGCTTGTCGAAAAATGCTTGCTACCTAATCTATAAAAAGACCACAGGAGCATCATCGTGAGCCGCCTGTTATTGAATTGCGATATTGGTGAGAGTTTCGGCAGCTGGACCATGGGCCTGGATGCCGAAGTCATGCCGTTTATCGATTGCGCCAACATTGCCTGCGGCTTCCACGCGGGCGACCCGAGCATCATGCGCAAAACCGTGGCACTGGCCGTGGCGCATAACGTAAAAATCGGCGCACACCCGGCGTATCAGGACCTGGCCGGCTTTGGCCGCCGCTCTATGAGCTATTCGGCGCAAGAAGTGCAAGACCTGTTGCACTATCAAATCGGCGCGCTGGACGGTATATGCCGCGCTCAGGGCACGCAGGTCAGTTACGTCAAACCCCACGGCGCGATGTACAACGACATGATGGCCAACCCGGCACAGTTGCGGGCCGTGATCCAGGCCGTGGCGGCTTACGATGCAAGCTTGCCGCTGATGCTGATGGCCACTCGCGACAACCGTGCGGCCCAGGCGATCGGCGATGAGTTCGGGGTAACCCTGTGGTTTGAAGCCTTTGCCGACCGCGCCTACGACAGCGCCGGGCGGCTGGTTTCGCGGCAATTGCCGGGTGCCGTGCATCATGAGGCAGAAGTCATCGTGCAGCAGGCCCTGACTATTGCAGCGGGCAAGGCCCTGGTAGCCAGTGATGGCAGCGCCTTGCATCTGCACGCCAATACCCTGTGCGTGCATGGCGACAACGCCAGTTCGGTCGCTGCCGTGCAGCGTATTCGCGAGGCCCTGGACCAGCAGGCCCAGGCATGAAGCCGCGTATCGAAGTGGTCGCTATCGACTGCCTGATGCTGCGGCTGTTCGATGACATTGCCGAAAGCAATATGCCGTGGATGCTGGCTGCCAGTGAGCGGCTAAGGGCCAGCTTTGCCGGGCAGTTAATTGATCTGGTGCCGTCCTACACGACCCTGATGGTGCATTACGACGGGCTGGCGCTAAGCCCGGCCCAGGCCCGTGAGCTGATCGCCGAGGCCCTGACCGACCTGCGCCCGGAAACGCGAAACAGTGGCCAATGCCATGTGCTGCCGGTGTGGTACGACTTGAGCGTTGGCCCGGAGCTCAGCTTGCTGGCCACGCGTGCGGATTGCTCGGTGAGCGACGTCATACGCCGTCACAGCGAGCATGAATATCAGGTATTTGCCTTGGGTTTTGCCCCGGGTTTTGCCTTTATGGGCCTGGTCGAAGAGGCCCTGGCCGCACCGCGGCTGAACACGCCGCGCAAGCGCGTTGCCAGCGGCAGCGTTGGTATCGCCGAGCGCCAGACTGCGGCCTACCCGGCGCAATCCCCCGGTGGCTGGAACCTGATCGGCCGTACTCCAAGCGCGCTGTTTGATCGTGAGCGTGAGGGTTACAGCCTGATGCAGCCCGGCGATACCGTGCGGTTTGCGCCCATTACCCACGCTGAATTCATCCGCCTGGGCGGTGATGACACGCCTCAGGAGGCCCTGGCATGAGCCATTTAGTGATTCAGGCCAGCACCCCGTTGTCCCTGCTGCAAGACGCTGGACGCTTCGGTGTGCGCCATCTGGGTGTGACCCAGGGCGGTGCCGCGGACTGGCTGTCGATGGCCTGGGCAAACTGGCTGCTGGGTAATTCGCCGGATGCGGCGGTTATCGAAATCACTCTGGGTGGTCTGACTGTGGTTGCCAAGGCTGATTGCACTCTGGCACTGGCGGGCGCAGACCTGGCGGCCACCCTCGACGGGCAGCCGCTCAAGCCCTGGCGCAGTTTTGTCCTCAAGCAAGGCCAGACCCTGGCGTTTACCCGGCCACTGAGCGGTGCCCGGGCTTATCTGGCCGCGCCGGCAGGCTTTGTTGCGCCGCAAGTGCTGGGCAGTTGCGCGACTGTCGCCCGTGAGCAGCTCGGTGGGCCGGATGGTTTTGGTCGTGGGCTGGTGGCAGGTGATGAATTGACCTGCGCCGGGCATGCCGGGCAACTGCGTGAGTTGTCGTGTGAGCTGCAACCGGTGTTCAGCGCCAATCCGGCGCTGGACGTGGTTATGGGCGCGCAAATGGGGGCCTTCAGCGGGCAAAGTACCTTCGATGCCTTCAACAGCGCCTGGACGCTGGATACCCGCGCCGATCGCATGGGCATCCGTTTGCTGGGGCCTGCGTTGGTGTATCAGGGGGCACCGATGATCTCGGAAGGGATACCGCTGGGCGCCATTCAGGTACCGCCTGATGGCCAGCCGATCGTGTTGCTCAATGACCGCCAGACCATTGGCGGCTACCCGCGTCTTGGCGCCTTGACGCCATTGGCGCTGGCGCGGCTGGCCCAGTGTTTGCCGGGGGAGGGGGTGCATATGCGCCCGACCACCCAGGAGGCTGCGCAACGCCAGCATGTGGTGTTTATGCAGCGATTTGTGGCCTAGCGCCATTAATGTGGGAGCGGGCTTGCTCGCGATTCAGGCGGCGCAGTAAAGCAGGAACACCGCGTCGAAACCATCGCGGGCAAGCCCGCTCCCACACTTATCGCGCTGAATTATTTGGCCAAAAACCGCATTCCTTCTTCCAGCCCGTCCAGGGTCAGGGGGTACATGCGGTCTTCGATCAGGTCACGCACGATCCCGATCGAAGCCGTGTAATGCCACGTATCCTTGGGGTACGGATTAATCCAGACCAACTTTTTGTATTTCTCCATAAAGCGCTGCATCCATTTGTAGCCCGGCTCTTCATTCCAGTGCTCGACACTGCCCCCGGCATGAGTAATCTCATAGGGCCCCATCGTCGCGTCACCGATAAAGATCACCTTGTAATCGGCACCGTACTTGTTCAGCAGGTCCTGGGTCGAGATGCGCTCCACCTGGCGCCGCTGGTTGTTCTTCCATACTGATTCGTAAATAAAATTGTGAAAGTAGTAGTACTCCAGATGCTTGAACTCGGTTCTGCACGCGGAAAACAGCTCTTCACAAATCTTGATATGGGCGTCCATCGAGCCGCCGATATCGAACAGCAACAGCAGCTTGATATTGTTGCGCCGTTCCGGGCGCATCTGGATATTCAGCAGCCCGCCATCGCGGGCGGTGTGGTCGATGGTGCCGTCGATATCCAGCTCATCCGCCGCGCCCTGGCGAGCGAATTTACGCAGGCGACGCAGCGCGACCTTGATATTGCGCGTACCCAGTTCAACCTGATCATCCAGGTTTTTGTATTCGCGTTGCTCCCACACCTTCGCCGCCTTGCCCTGGCGCGCCCCGGCATCGCCCACGCGGATGCCTTCGGGGTGATAGCCGCCCGAACCGAACGGGCTGGTGCCGCCGGTGCCGATCCATTTGTTGCCACCGGCATGGCGCTCTTTTTGCTCTTCCAGACGTTGTTTGAACGCTTCGATCAGCTTGTCCAGCCCGCCCAGGGACTGCAACTGGGCGCGGTCTTCGTCGCTCAGCGAACGTTCGAATTCCTTGCGCAGCCAGTCTTCGGGGATCAGCGCTTCAAGGTGCTCGTTGAGGTTCTGCAAGCCATTGAAATAGGCGCCAAACGCCCGGTCGAACTTGTCGAAGTGACGCTCGTCCTTCACCAGAATCGTTCGCGCCAGGAAATAAAACTCATCCATGTCGGCGAAGGTCACCCGGTTTTTCAGGGCGTTGATCAGGTCCAGCAGTTCACGCACCGAGACCGGCACCTTGGCCGCGCGCATTTCATTGAACAGATTAAGCAGCATGCTTATCGCCTTCCGGAATAATCAGCGATTGGGACGACGGCTCATAAACGCCAGGCGCTCTAGCAACTGCACATCCTGCTCGTTTTTCACCAGGGCACCCGCTAGCGGCGGGATGGCCTTGGTCGGGTCGCGTTCACGCAAAACCGCTTCGCCGATATTGTCGGCCATCAGCAGCTTGAGCCAGTCCACCAGCTCGGACGTCGAGGGTTTTTTCTTCAGCCCGGGAACCTTGCGCACGTCGAAAAACACGTCCAGGGCTTCGCTTACCAGCTCTTTCTTGATGTCGGGGAAGTGTACGTCGACGATTTTCTGCAGCGTGGTGCGGTCCGGGAAGCTGATGTAGTGGAAGAAGCAACGGCGCAGGAAGGCGTCCGGCAGCTCTTTTTCGTTATTGGAGGTAATGATGATGATTGGCCGGACCTTGGCCTTGATCGTCTCATCGGTCTCGTAAACGTAGAACTCCATCTTGTCGAGTTCTTGCAGCAGGTCGTTGGGGAATTCGATGTCGGCCTTGTCGATCTCGTCGATCAGCAAAATCACCCGCTCTTCAGCCTCGAAGGCTTCCCACAACTTGCCCTTCTTCAGGTAGTTGCGCACATCGTGAACCTTGTCGACACCCAGTTGCGAGTCACGCAGGCGGCTCACCGCGTCGTACTCGTAGAGGCCCTGGTGGGCCTTGGTGGTGGACTTGATGTGCCAGGTGATAAGCTTGCAGCCAAAGGATTCGGCCAGTTGCTCGGCAAGCATGGTTTTGCCGGTGCCGGGCTCGCCCTTGACCAGCAGCGGACGCTCCAGGGTAATGGCCGCGTTGACCGCCAGTTTCAGGTCATCGGTGGCTACATAGGCGCGTGTGCCTTCAAACTTCATCTGCAATTCCTCGAACCATGACCCGGGCCCTGCAAGGGGCAGGGCGGGAGTACTGAAAAGTATGTCCGACTATAACGCGCTGCCCGCATAACGTGAACGCAGACGCGCCATTCAGTCTCTGAATAAGGCGTCACGCCATGACTGGACGCCTGTGAGCCTGAGGCCTACCCTTGGGATCTTCCCAAAAGGTGTACAAGGACCTCGCCATGAGCCGCATTTTTGCAGACAACGCCCAATCCATCGGTAACACGCCTTTAGTACAGATCAACAGCATCGCGCCGCGTGGCGTGACGATCCTGGCCAAGATCGAAGGCCGTAACCCTGGCTACTCTGTGAAATGCCGGATTGGCGCCAACATGATCTGGGACGCCGAGAGCCGCGGCGCGCTCAAGCCGGGCATGACCATTATCGAGCCGACTTCGGGCAATACCGGCATTGGTCTGGCTTTTGTTGCGGCGGCACGCGGTTACAAGCTGATCCTGACCATGCCGTCATCGATGAGCCTTGAACGGCGCAAGGTTCTCAAGGCGCTGGGGGCCGAGCTGGTGCTGACCGAGCCGGCCAAGGGCATGAAAGGCGCGATCGACAAGGCGGCCGAGATCCTGGCCAGCGACCCGGTCAATTACTTTATGCCGCAACAGTTTGAAAACCCGGCCAACCCGGCGATCCACGAGAAAACCACCGGGCCGGAAATCTGGAACGACACCGATGGCGGCGTTGACGTGCTGGTGTGCGGTGTCGGTACTGGCGGGACCATTACCGGGGTGTCGCGATATATCAAGCAGGCCCAGGGCAAGCCGATCCTGTCGGTTGCGGTTGAGCCGATCACTTCGCCTGTGATCACCCAGGCGCTGGCCGGGGAGGAAATCAAGCCCTCACCGCACAAGATCCAGGGTATTGGCGCGGGTTTCGTGCCGAAAAACCTCGACCTGTCGATTGTCGACAAGGTGGAACTGGTCAGCGATGACGAATCCAAGGCAATGGCCCTGCGCCTGATGCATGAAGAAGGCATCCTGTGCGGGATCTCCAGTGGTGCCGCGATGGCCGCAGCGGTACGCCTGGCTGAGACCCCGGAAATGCAAGGCAAGACCATCGTCGTGATCTTCCCTGATTCGGGCGAGCGTTATCTGTCGAGTTTCCTGTTCAGCGATCTGTTCAGCGAGGTGGAACTGCACCAGTAACTCGCTGCGGGAGCCGGGCTGCCGGCTCCCGTCGGGCTTGTGCAACTGACTCAAATCAAGCGGCTACTGCCCTTGTTTCTGCATAATCAGCCCGTTGTTACATCAGGCTTAATACTGATTGTTGGAATACGCGGGTTTTGTCCTGCGCCGGTAGTGTTTATCATGGCCGGCTGCCACGTCGGGCTATTGGTGCCGCACGGTATTTTCGAGGAGTTGTTGCATGACCTTATCCTTCGCCATCAAGGCAGGGCTCATACTGCTGTTTGTCGGCAGCATCCTTTACGTGCACTTGCGTGGCAAGGCGCGGTTGCCGGTGTTGCGCCAGTTCGTCAACCACTCCGCGTTCTTTGCGCCCTACAACGCCTTGATGTACCTGTTTTCCGGTGTACCGTCCAAGCCGTATCTGGACCGCAGCAAATTCCCCGAGCTGGATGTGCTCAAGGACAACTGGCAAGCGATCCGCGAAGAAGCCATGCATTTGTTCGACGAGGGCTATATTCGCGCCGCAGAAAAGAACAACGACGCCGGTTTCGGTTCGTTCTTCAAAAAGGGCTGGAAGCGTTTTTACCTCAAGTGGTACGACAAGGCGCTGCCCTCGGCCGAATTGCTGTGCCCCAAGACCGTTGAGCTGGTCAACAGCATCCCCAACGTCAAGGGTGCGATGTTTGCCCTGTTGCCGGGCGGTAGCCACCTCAACCCGCACCGCGACCCGTTTGCCGGTTCGCTGCGTTATCACCTCGGCCTGTCTACCCCCAACTCCGATGCTTGCCGGATCTTCGTCGATGGTGAGGAATACGCCTGGCGTGATGGTGAAGACGTGATGTTCGACGAGACCTACGTTCACTGGGTCAAGAACGAAACCGACATCACCCGCGTGATCCTGTTCTGCGATATCGAGCGGCCGCTGACCAGCCCGCTGATGACCCGCATCAACCGTTGGGTCAGCGCGCAACTGGGCAAGGCCACTGCGCCGCAGAACCTGGACGACGAACGCGTAGGCGGGATCAACAAGGCCTATGCCTGGAGCAAAAGCTTCAGCGACCGTTTCAGTGGTGTGGTCAAGCAATGGAAGCGGCGCAATCCCAAGCTGTACCGCATCGCCCGGCCGATATTGGCGGTGCTGGTGCTGATACTGTTGTGGCGCTGGTTGTTCGGCTGATTGCAACAGATACAAAAAACCGCTCTGTCTTGAGCGGTTTTTTTTTGAGTTTTTTAATCAGTTACCCGCTAAAACCCCAGCGGGCTCAACAGCTTTGCTGCCACTGAGTGCAACGTTCAAAAAGCGTTGCTGAGAGGCCGAAACAGGCGAGCACAGAGGCTTGCTTTCGCTGTTGGGCTTGGCGCTGGAGGGGGCAGGTGTGGTGATCATATTCGGCATTTTGCCACCATTTTGGGTGTTTATTGTACAGTTGAGCTGATGCTAGCTTTTCTTCAAAGCGATAACAAGGCGGCCAAACGCATCAAAATGAAACCCGAGCTCCTGGTAGATCTTCATGGCTCCCGGAGCCGGCTCCTGAATTTCCAGCCACTGGCTCCCCACCTGGCGCGCGTATTGTTCGACAGCAAACACGGCTAGGGCGGCTATGCGGTTTTTCAAAGGGTGCCGGCTGTCAGGTTTGCCTTCGAGCCTGACAATCCTGGTGCGCAAGCGGCTCTGGTTGGGATTGGCGAAACACAGCCCACAGAGCTGCGGGCCGCACCAGATGGACACGTCAAATGACCAAGGCTCTTTGGCCTTCCATTTGGGGACTTCTTCCCATGAAAAATGAACGTCATCTCCCCAATCATTCAGTGCTTCAAGGGCTTGGCTATCAATGGGCTTGAATGCTACCGGGATTAGCAGTGCATTGGCCAATACTGAGCTGGCAGATGCTCTGGCACGAGATTTCAGCAGTTGGTGTTTGAGCCCGATTCTGGGTTTTGGCATAGCGTTGACTAAGTGGATATGAAGCCACTGTTGTACTCGACTGCAGCGTGTTTTTAATCCGTTGAGTCGTTGCATTTAATGTCGGGCGCTGGTTATAGTCGGTGCTCGACATATCCTCTTAAAAAGATCCGCCCATGCCGCTTTCCTTCCCTCATAGCGTCGTCGTTTCAGCAGTCACTGCTGACGTGGTGCCGTGCGGGGGCAAACAGCCTGCGCAGATCAGTCACTATCCTCCTCCTGTCAGCTGCACCGTGGTGTACGTCGTCGTATCGCCACCGGGTGTTGTGGCGGGCTGAGCCGATCGTTCGGCTGCCCGTACCCGTCTAAAAAACCATTGAACTTCAGCTTCGGCTGAGTCGGCTTTTTTGCCTGATGACAGGTGCTCTTCATGTTTTCGATCTCTAAAGAATCCGCGCTGGCGGCTGCTTCCACCTGCCTGTTCGTGCTGCTGTGGAGCAGCGGCGCGATTTTCTCCAAGTGGGGGTTGGCGCACGCGTCGCCGTTTGCTTTTTTGTTGATGCGCTTTGCCATCGCCTTTATGGCATTGCTGTTGATCATCCCATTGATGAAATTTCAGATGCCGCGTGGCTCCACGGCCGTCGGTTATGCGCTGGCCACCGGGGTAGTGCTGCTGGGGGCGTATCAGATTTTTTATCTGCTGGCGCTGGACCTGAAAGTGACGCCCGGGGTCATGGCCACAGTGATGGGTGTGCAACCGATCCTCACGGCCGTGATCATGGAGCGCCGGCACTCCTTCAGCCGTTCCCTGGGGTTGTTGCTGGGGCTCGCCGGGCTGGTTCTGGTGGTGTACCAGGGCATCGGCCTGGCGGGCCTGTCATGGGCCGGCATGTTGTATGCCTTACTGGCTCTGGCCAGCATGACGGCAGGCACCCTGATGCAAAAACGCATTACCCATAACCCGCTGGGCACGCTGCCCTTGCAGTACCTCGCCGGTTTGCTGGTGTGTGCGGTGTTTGTACCGTTTCAGCCGTTTCATTTTGAACACAGTGCAGGTTTTGTCGTGCCGGTGTTGTGGATGGGTTTGGTGGTGTCGGTGCTGGCAACCCTGTTGCTGTACCGGATGATCGCCAGGGGTAATCTGGTCAACGTCACCAGCCTGTTTTACCTGGTGCCTGCGGTGACTGCGGTCATGGATTACCTGATTTTCGGCAACAAACTGGCAGCCTTGAGTGTGCTCGGGATGGCCATGATCATCATTGGTCTGATGTTTGTATTCCGTAAGACCCGTTGAGCCAAAACCCCGCTCCCACAACGCCATGTGCTTATCTGGACGCTGCCATCGCCCCGGGCTTGAGCACCAGCCACAGTGCCACGGCGATCAGCAGCCCGCCGTACACATGCGCCATCGACAGCGGCTCGCCCAGAAACAGCGCGCCCCATAGCACGCCAAATGGCGGGATCATAAAGGTCACGGTCATGGATTTGACCGGGCCAATGCTGGTCAACAAACGGAAATACAGGATGTAGGCAAATGCCGTACACACCAGGCCCAGGCCCAGCAAAGACAGCCACACACTCATGCCGCCCCAACTGGCTGGCGGTTGATTGATCACGCTCAGCCCGAACAGCGGTAACAGGAACAGGGTGGCCCCGAGCATGCTGCCCAATGCCGAAAGCCGTGGGTCAAGGCCGCCTTGCTGATCCAGCCAGCGGCGCGCCAAAAAGCCGGCAAAGCCATAAAAGGTGGTGGCCAGCAAGCAGGCGAGGGCACCCATCAGCAAGTCCAGATTGAAGGCGACCGGCCCGGCACGGGTCAAAATACCGACACCAAGCAGCCCGAGAAACACCCCGGCCATTTTCGTCAGGGTCAGTTTTTCGCTGAAAAACAGCCCGCCAATCAATACGCCCATCAGCGGCGTGGTCGCGTTGAAAATTGACGAATACCCGGCAGGCAACACCTGTGCTGCCACCGAATATAGGGTGGCCGGCACCCCGGAGTTGATAACCCCCAAGATCAAAATCACCTTGAGCTTGCCGCCGAAATCCCAGCGCACGCGCATCAAGGCCAAAATCACCACCAGGCCGGTGGCGGCGATGGAAACCCGAAAAAATGCCGTCGGAATGGTCCCGAGTACCGGTGCAATGATCCGCATAAATAGAAAGCTGGCGCCCCATATACCTGCCAACGACAGCATGCGCACCAAATCGACAAGTCTCACGGGATTTTCCTTACAAGGTTTGAACCGCGCAGTGTAGGGGATGCTGCGGACAAGACAACGCGCTAATTCCTACAGATTCGTGCATGAGCGCTCAAATCTGCGACAATCCGCCCCCTGCATTTATGAAGAATTCTGCGCACCTGATGACTGACGAATCGCCTGCTATCGACCAGCTGTTGAAAAACCTCGATCAAGCCATGATCGCCGACCGCCACAAGCTGCGTCGGCAGTTGCATGAGCTGCGCAAAAAGCCCGACGACGCCAAGCTGGCTGCCTGGGCCGAGCGGGTGCAGGCGTCCTGCGCGCAGGTGACCGCGCGGGCGGCCAGCGTGCCGCTGATTCGCTATGACGAAAATCTGCCGATTGCCGCCAAGCGTGACGAGATCAAGGCGGCGCTGCTCAAGCATCAGGTGCTGATCCTGGCGGGTGAAACCGGCTCGGGTAAAACCACCCAGTTGCCGAAGATCTGCCTGGAAATCGGCCGTGGGCAGCACGGCCTGATCGGTCATACCCAGCCGCGCCGTATCGCGGCGCGCAGTGTGGCCAGCCGGGTGGCCGAAGAGCTGGGTACACCGTTGGGCGCGCTGGTCGGCTATCAGGTGCGGTTCGAGGATCAGAGCGATTCCAATACCCTGATCAAGCTGATGACTGACGGTATCTTGCTGGCTGAAACCCAGCACGATCGCTATCTCGAACGCTATGACACGATCATCGTCGACGAAGCCCACGAACGCAGCCTGAACATCGACTTTCTGCTCGGTTACCTGAAGATCCTGTTGCCGCGCCGCCCTGACCTTAAAGTCATCATCACCTCGGCGACCATCGATCTGGAGCGGTTTTCCAAACACTTCAATGACGCGCCCATTGTCGAAGTGTCGGGCCGTACCTTTCCGGTCGAGACCTGGTATCGCCCGTTGACCTCCGAGCAGGACGAAGAGGGCAACAACGTTGAAGACGACCTGAGCGTTGACCAGGCCATCATCGCCACTCTGGACGAGATTGCAGCGTTCGAGCGCAGTGAGCGTAAAAGCCCCGGCGACGTGCTGGTGTTTCTGCCTGGCGAGCGCGAAATCCGCGATGCCGCCGACATGCTGCGCAAGGCGCAGCTCAAGCACACCGAAATCCTGCCGTTGTATGCGCGGTTGTCGCCTGCCGAGCAGCAGCGGATTTTCCAGTCGCACCCGGGCCGCCGTGTGGTGCTGGCCACCAACGTGGCGGAAACGTCGCTGACCGTGCCGGGCATCCGTTATGTGATCGACAGCGGCACTGCGCGCATCAGTCGATACAGCTATAAGGCCAAGGTTCAGCGTTTGCCCATCGAGGCCATTTCCCAGGCCAGCGCCAACCAGCGCAAGGGCCGCTGCGGGCGGGTCGAGCCGGGTATTTGCGTGCGCCTGTATGCCGAGGAGGACTTTAACGGTCGTCCGGAGTTTACCGATCCCGAGATTTTGCGTACCAACCTTGCGGCTGTAATCCTGCAGATGCTGCACCTGCGTCTGGGCGAAATCACCGCATTCCCGTTTATTGAGCCACCTGACGGCAAGGCGATTACCGACGGGTTCAACCTGCTGCAAGAATTGTCTGCGGTTAACCGCGAGAATCAGCTTACGCCGCTGGGCCGCCAGCTGGCGCGTTTGCCGGTGGACCCGCGCATGGGCCGCATGCTGCTCGAAGCTGCCAAGCTCGGCAGCTTGCAGGAAGTATTGATCGTCGCCAGTGCGATGTCGGTGCAAGACCCCCGTGAACGTCCACCGGAACGTCAACAAGCCGCGGATCAGGCCCACGCACAATGGAAAGATGTCGACTCCGACTTCGCCGGTTTGATTAACGTCTGGCGCGGTTTTGAAGAGCAACGCCAGGCGCTGACGGCCAGCCCCCTACGCAACTGGTGCCGCAAGAACTTCCTCAACTACCTGCGATTGCGCGAGTGGCGTGATTCCCACCGCCAATTGAGCCTGATCTGTCGCGATATGCAGCTCACGGTCAATCAGGAACCGGCCGACTACCCGAAACTGCACAAGGCGGTGTTGTCCGGCTTGCTGAGCCAGATCGGCCAGAAAACCGAGGACGGCGACTACCTGGGAGCCCGTCAACGGCGGTTCTGGATTCACCCCTCCTCAGGCTTGGGCAAAAAGCGCCCGCAATGGCTGATGACCGCCGAACTGGTAGAAACCACCAAGCTGTATGCGCGCATGGTGGCCAAGATCGAGCCGGACTGGATCGAGCCGCTGGCCGGGCATCTGGTGAAAAAGAACTACTTCGAGCCCCATTGGGAGAAGAAGCGCGGGCAGGTGGTGGCCTACGAGCAAATCACCCTGTTCGGCCTGATTGTGGTCGGGCGCCGTGCCGTGCATTACGGGCCGATTGACCCGGTGCTGTCGCGTGAGCTGTTTATTCGTGAAGGGCTGGTGCGTGGCGAAATTCAGTCGCGGGCCAAGTGCCTGACGGCCAATGCGCAGTTGCTGGAACAACTCGACGAGCTGGAGGCCAAGGCCCGGCGCCGTGACATCCTGGCCGATGAAGAAACCCTCTACGCCTTTTACGACGCCCGCCTGCCGGCCGAGATTCATCAAACCGCGACCTTTGACAGTTGGTACCGGGTCAACAGCCAGAAAGATCCGCAATTGCTGATCATGCGCGAAGAAGATGTGCTGGCGCGCGAAGCCACTGAAATCACCGCCCGGCATTATCCTGACACGCTGCACCTGGGGGATTTGACCCTGGAGCTGAGCTATCACTTTGAACCCAACCACCCGCGTGATGGCGTGACGGTCAAAGTGCCTGCGCCGCTACTGCCAGTCTTGCCACCCGAGCGCCTGGAATGGCTGGTGCCCGGCATGATCGAAGCCAAGTGCATTGCCCTGGTGCGCAGCCTGCCCAAGGCGTTGCGCAAAAACTTCGTACCGGTGCCGGACTTCATCAAGGCCGCGTTGCAGCGCATGGAGTTTGCTCAAGGTTCGTTACCACAGGCTCTGGGCCGCGAATTGTTGCGCATGACCGGCGCTCGCGTCAGTGATGAGGCCTGGGCAGAAGCGGCGCAGCAAGTTGAAAACCACCTGAAGATGAATATCGAAGTGGTCGACGCTGACGGCAAGTTCCTCGGCGAGGGCCGCGATCTGGCCGAGCTGATGGCGCGCTTTGCCCAGGCCAGCCAGGCCGCGTTGGCAGTGCCGCAAACCGCGAAAAGCCAGCAGCCGGTCGAAGCCAAGGTGTTCGCCCCTGTTGCCGAAAAAACCCAGCAAAAGATTGCCGGTCTGTCGATGACGGTGTACCCGGCGCTGGTGGAAGAGGGCAATACGGTCAAGGAGGGGCGTTTTTCGACCCCGGCCGAGGCCGAGTACCAGCATCGCCGTGCGTTGCAGCGCTTGCTGATGCAGCAATTGGCGGAACCGGCCAAATTCCTGCGTGGCAAGTTGCCGGGGCTTACCGAACTGGGCTTGTTGTACCGCGAGCTGGGTCGGGTCGAAAGCCTGGTGGAAGACATTCTGCTGGCCAGCCTGGACAGTTGCATTCTGGAAGGTGAAGCGGTGTTGCCCCGTGATGGCGCCGGGCTGGCCTCGCTGGCCGAGCGCAAACGCGGGGCCTGGACAGAGCACGCAGAAAAGCTGGCCAGATTGACCCTGGAAATCCTCAAACTCTGGCATGGCCTGCAAAAACGCTTCAAGGGCAAGATCGATCTGGCTCAGGCGGTGGCCCTGAACGACATCAAGCAGCAATTGAGCCATCTGGTGTACCCGGGGTTTGTTCGCGAAACTCCTGCGCAATGGCTTAAAGAGCTGCCGCGTTATCTCAAGGCCATCGAAATGCGCCTTGAAAAACTGCCGGGCCAGGTGCAGAAAGACCGGGTCTGGAGTGGGGAACTGAGCGGGCTTTGGGCGCAGTATCAGGCCCGTGCCAGCAAGCATGCCCAGGAAGGCAAGCGTGACCCGCAGCTGGAGCTGTACCGCTGGTGGCTGGAAGAATACCGGGTGTCACTATTTGGCCAGCAACTGGGTACCAAGGTACCGATTTCGGACAAGCGCCTCAGCAAACAGTGGAGTCTGGTGGACGCCTGACCCTGAGGTTCAGTGGGAGCGGGCTTGCTCGCGATGGAAGCGGCGCGGTTTACCTGATACACCGCATCGATCCAATCGCGAGCAAGCCCGCTCCCAAGGGGATCACTGTAAAATCCGTAAATAACGCCAAATGCTGGCATTTATGGCAAACTTCGCGGCTATCAGTACCTGAAACGATTTCAATATCTTCTGCTGAACAGAATAGAGGAACGACCGTGCATAACGTCGTCATCAGCGGCACCGGCCTGTACACCCCGGCCAACAGCATCTCCAACGAAGAGCTGGTGCAGTCTTTCAATACCTATGTGCAACAATTCAATGCCGACAACGCGGCGGCTATCGAGGCCGGTGACATCCAGCCCCTGGCCGAGTCGAGCGCGGCCTTTATCGAAAAGGCATCGGGCATCAAAAGCCGCTTTGTGATGGACAAGGACGGCATCCTTGACCCGCAACGCATGCGCCCGCATTTGCCTGAACGTAGCAACGACGAAATGTCGGTGCTTTGCGAAATGGCCGTCGGTGCTGCCAAACAGGCGTTGGAGCGTGCAGGCAAGACCGCCGCCGATATCGACGGCGTGATTGTGGCGTGCTCCAACCTGCAACGTCCGTACCCGGCCATTGCCATCGAAGTGCAACATGCGCTGGGTATCCAGGGTTTTGGTTTTGACATGAACGTGGCCTGTTCCTCGGCGACGTTCGGTATTCAGACCGCCAGCAACAGCGTCCAGTTGGGCCAGGCCCGTGCGGTGCTGCTGATCAGCCCTGAAGTGTGCACCGGCCACCTGAATTTCCGTGACCGTGACAGCCACTTTATCTTTGGTGATGCAGCGACCGCAGTGGTGGTCGAGCGGGCTGATCTGGCAACCTCCGAGCACCAGTTCGATATCGTCAGCACCAAGCTGCTGACCACCTACTCGAACAATATCCGCAACAACTTCGGCTTCCTTAACCGTGCTTCGGATGAGCCTGCTGACAGCCCGGACAAACTGTTCGTACAAGAAGGGCGCAAGGTGTTCCGTGACGTATGCCCGATGGTAGCCGAGCTGATCGGTCAGCATCTGCAGGAAAACCAGGTGGACGTGGCGGATGTGAAACGCTTCTGGCTGCACCAGGCCAACCTGAGCATGAACCACCTGATCGTGCGCAAGCTGTTGGGCCGCGAAGCCTCGGTGGAAGAAGCGCCGGTGATTCTCGACACCTACGCCAACACCAGCTCGGCCGGTTCGGTGATTGCCTTTCACAAGTACCAGGACGACTTGCCAAGCGGTGCGCTGGCCGTGCTCAGCTCGTTCGGTGCGGGTTATTCGATTGGCAGCGTGATCCTGCGTAAACGCTAAGGTCACAGCTGGCTGGTGGTGGGAGCGGGCTTGCTCGCGATACAGGCCGCGCGGTCTGACAGGCAAACCGCGTTGATGGCATCGCGAGCAAGCCCGCTCCCACACAGCAACATCACTTTCCGGTTGCGGAGACCTGCATGGCAACTGCTGACGACGGTGATCTGCTCAAGCGTCTGCTGAGCGGAGAGCAACAGGCCTTTCGCGAACTGGTCATGGCCTATCAAAGTGCCATGCGTGCCGTGGCTTATGCGATCGTCGGCAGTCGCCATGCCGACGAAGTGGTGCAGGACGCATGGCTGTCTGTGGTGCGCAATCTGGCCGGGTTTGAGGGCCGTTCGAGCCTGAAAACCTGGTTGCTGACCATCACGGCCAACGCGGCCAAGAATCGCTACAAGCAAAATCGCCGGGAAGTGCTGCTCGACGATTTGCCTTCGCCCCACGGCACCATTGGCGATGATCGTTTCTCCAGCGATGGCCACTGGTTGCTGGCGCCCCTTGCCTGGCATCAGGACAGCCCCGAAGCCTTGCTCACCGAAGACGAATTGCGCGAATGCCTCGAACGAACGCTCATCAGCCTGCCGCAATTGCAGAGCAGCGTGCTGGTGTTGCGCGAGCGTCAGGGGCTGGAGCTTGAAGAGATTTGTAATCTTCTTGAACTGTCGCTCTCTAATGTCCGGGTGTTGATACACCGCGCCCGACTTAAAGTCTTCGCGACCGTGGAGCATTTCGAGGAGACCGGCGAATGTTGAGTTGCAAGCAACAAGTGGCGCGTTCAAGCGATTTTCTGGATGGTCAGCTGAGTTTTCGTCAGCGCTTGTTGGTGCGCCATCATTTGCTGTTTTGTCCGAACTGCCGACGTTTTATCAAGCAAATGCGTTTGCTGAGCGCCACGTTGAAAAAGCTGCCCGAAGCGCTGCCGGAAGATCTGGAGCAAACGGTTGAGCGGATGATGCGCGAGCAATTGCGTTAAAGGCGGGGGGCATGAGCGAAGGTGTCGTCGGTGGATGTGAGGGGGGCCGACGCCACCTTCGCTCTGCTTTTGAGGCACAACACGCTGAATGGCTCCAGCGCGTTGTCTGTTGCGTGAAACCCTGTTTTAGAACTTGGCTTCCAGGTCCAGCTGCAAGGTGTTGGCCTTGGCATCTTTCTGGGTGGACGTTGCGTAGTCCGCCTTGGTCAGGAAGTACGTCACGCCGACACCGAAGTTCTTGTCGATTTCGTAACCCACTTTGAACTTGTGACCGCGAGAACCGGTAGTACCGTTGGCGAAGTCAGAGTCGGTGAACGCGCCGACCACGGCGTTACGCTGAATATCGCGGTAGTTGTAGTCCAGGCTGAAGGCGTTGAGCTTGGATTTGAAACCCACCAGCCAGGCATCGTCCTGATCGCTGTCGGTGGCCGCGTTGTGCACGTATTGGCCGTACAGCGAGAGTGGCAGCGGCAGGTTGGCGATATCGACCTGGCCGAAGCCTTCGTACAGGCGGAACTCGTCGGTGCTGTTGCCGTTGACGGCGAGCGCGCAAGGAGTGGTCTTGGTCCCGGTAGTCGGGCACTTGCTGTCCTTGTCGTTGTTGTAGCTGTAGACGCTACCGCCCAACGTCACTTTCAGGCTGTCGGTCGGTGCGAAACGTGCACCCAACTGGCCGGCATACAGGCTCAGGTCGTGCTTGAATTGCACGCCTTCACCGTCAACGTTGTCCTTGAGGGTGTAGTAACCGGCGCTACCGAACATCTCGACGCCGCTGTTGCCCAGGTTGTGTTTGTAAGTGGCGGCCAGACCTTCCGGGTTGATATCGCTATCCCAGATCACATCACCCATGTTGACCCACGGCTGTGGCATCTTGCCGGCAATCAGGTGCAGGTCCTTGACGGCGGTCGGGTGGTAGTCGATGAAGGCCATGTCCAGCCAGAGCTGCTTCTTGTCGAAGTAGTTGTCCAGATCCTGGTTAGTGGAGCGTGCATCATCGCCGCCGCCGGTGGCGATACGGATACCGGTGTTCACCTGCGGGTTGATTTCGGTGTAGGCGCCCAGGCGGGCACGAATACGCTGACGGTCCTTGTTCTTGCCGTCGGATTCGCCGTCGATCTTGACGGTTTCCTGACGAACCCGGACATCGCCCTTGAGTTCGGTTTTGGCAGCCCAGGCGACTTTCTGTTCGAAGGCACTGAGATCGGATTTCTTCACCTGGTCGGCGGCAGCTTCTTGCTTGGCTTGATTCTCACTGGCGAGTTCGGTTTGCAGCTCGGAATATTGTGCAGGCGAAATGGAGCCGTTGGCTTTAAGCATTTCGAGCAGTTTGGCATCGACCGCAGCGCTGGCCGGAACGCTCATGGCCAATACCAGGCCACCACACAGTCCCGCAGCAACCCGTGTAGATACAAGACGCATTATGAATCTCCCAGTGCTGAGGTGGCCCTAGCCACCCCAAGAAAAATCGGCCCTTTACGGGCTCACGTTAACGAGGTTTGGTGTGTCGTGAGCGTGTTGGCAAACAGGTCGCTCATAACCCCGTGTTCTAAGAAGCGGCGTCAGTATCGCGGGTGGATATGACAGAAAAGTGGCAGAGTGATAGCAAGTCTGTGACAGCGTGCGGCGTCGCTTAATGTGGGAGCTGGCCATGCCTGACCTGTGGGAGCCGGCTTGCCTGCGATGCGGACGGTGCGGTCTGACAGGTGCATCACGGCGATGCCATCGCGAGCAAGCCCGCTCCCACAAAGGGTCCTGGCAAGCCGTGGATTCAGTTGGCCATGCCTGACCTGTGGGAGCTGGCTTGCCTGCGATGCGGACGGCGCGGTCTGGCAGGTACACCACGGCGATGCCCTCGCGAGCAAGCCCGCTCCCACAAAGGGTCCTGGCCAGCCGTGGATTCAGTTGGCCATGCCTGACCTGTGGGAGCTGGCTTGCCTGCGATGCGGACGGTGCGGTCTGGCAGGTGCACCGCAGCGATGCCATCGCGAGCAAGCCCGCTCCCACAAAGGGTCCTGGCAAGCCGTGGATTCAGTTGGCCATGCATGACCTGTGGGAGCTGGCTTGCCTGCGATGCGGACGGCGCGGTCTGGCAGGTACACCGCAGCGATGCCATCGCGAGCAAGCCCGCTCCCACAAAGGGTCCTGGCCAGCCGTGGATTCAGTTGGCCATGCCTGACCTGTGGGAGCTGGCTTGCCTGCGATGCGGACGGCGCGGTCTGGCAGGTACATCACGGCGATGCCATCGCGAGCAAGCCCGCTCCCACAAAGGGTCCTGGCCAGCCGTGGATTCAGTTGGCCATGCATGACCTGTGGGAGCTGGCTTGCCTGCGATGCAGGCGACGCGGTCTGGCAGGTACACCACGGCGATGCCATCGCGAGCAAGCCCGCTCCCACACCAGATATTCGGGAGTGCTACCATCGGCGCTCTACGCCGTGCCTTGAGGACTATTAATGCCGCTGCAACGACTCGACAGCCTGTCCGCTATCCCTGCCCAAGAATGGGATGCGCTGGTGCCGGTGACCCAGCCTTTTTTACGGCATGCCTTTCTCAGTGCCCTGGAAGACAGCGCCAGCCTGGGTCCGCATTCCGGCTGGCAGCCCGAGCATTTGCTGCATTACGAAAATGGGCAGTTGCAAGCAGCGCTGCCCAGTTATCGCAAATGGCATTCCTACGGCGAATATGTGTTCGATCACGAGTGGGCGCAGGCCTGCGAGCGGGCAGGCATCGAGTACTATCCCAAGCTGCTCACGGCAGTACCGTTCAGCCCGGTCAGCGGCCCGCGGCTGTTGGCCGTCCGTGCCGAGGACGGGCTTGAGCTGCTGGCAGCCTTGCCCGGTTATCTGCAGATCGAAGGGCTGTCCAGCGCTCATATCAACTTCACTGACCCGCTGGCCGATGCAGCGCTGGCGCAACAACCCGGCTGGATGCAACGGCTTGGCTGCCAGTTTCACTGGCAGAACCGCGAGTACCGGGATTTTCAGGACTTCCTCGATGCCTTGAGTTCACGCAAGCGCAAACAGATGCGCAAGGAGCGCGAGCAAGTGGCGGGGCAGGGGTTTGAGTTTGAATGGCTGGAAGGCCAGCAAGTCAGCGAGGCGCAATGGGATTTTGTTTACGCCTGCTATGCCAATACCTACGCTGTGCGTCGGCAAACGCCGTATCTGACGCGAGATTTTTTCAGCCTGCTGGCCGAGCGCATGCCGGAATCAATTCGCGTCGTGCTGGCCAAACAAGGGGCGACCCCGGTTGCGATGGCCTTCAGCCTGATCGGTGGCGACAGTTTCTATGGTCGCTACTGGGGATGCCTTGGCGAGTTTGACCGCCTGCATTTCGAGACGTGCTTCTACCAGGGCATGGATTACGCCATCGCCCACGGCATCCGGCGTTTTGATGCAGGAGCCCAAGGCGAGCACAAGTTGATCCGCGGTTTTGAGCCGGTGATCACCCATTCATGGCATTACCTGCGCCATCAGGGACTGAAGGCCGCCGTAAGCGACTTTTTGCAGCGCGAGCGAGTCGGGGTGCTGGCGTATGCCGAAGAGGCGAGGTCGGCGCTGCCTTATCGGCAGGCCTGACCTTTACGTCCGGCTATTTAGCTGCCTTCCTTGCCCAGCCAGCGATAGACCACGGCACCAATGGCCGCGCCCACCATCGGCGCCAACCAGAACATCCACAACTGCTGAAGTGCCCAGCCCCCCACGATCAGCGCCGGGCCTGTGCTGCGCGCCGGGTTGACCGAGGTGTTGGTCACCGGGATCGAGATCAGGTGGATTAATGTCAGCGCCAGGCCGATGGCCAGCGGTGCCAGGCCCGCAGGTGCCCGTTTGTCGGTGGCGCCCATGATGATCAGGATAAACATGGCGCTCATGGTGATTTCACAGATGAGCCCTGAAACCATCGAATACCCGCCGGGGGAGTGCGCGCCATAACCATTGGCGGCCAGTCCGCTGGCGGCCAGGTCAAAGCCGGGTTTGCCGCTGGCAATCAGGTACAGCAGCCCGGCGGCAATCACGCCGCCCAAAACCTGGGCAACGATGTACGCAGGCAGTTCTTTTGCAGGAAATCGCCCTCCGACCCACAAGCCAAAGGATACGGCAGGGTTGAGATGGCAGCCGCTGATATGGCCGATGGCGAATGCCATTGTCACTACGGTAAGGCCAAAAGCCAGCGCTACCCCCAGCAGGCCGATACCAACATCAGGAAACGCTGCTGCGAGCACAGCACTGCCACAACCGCCAAGCACCAGCCAGAAGGTGCCTAGCAACTCAGTAACGGAGCGTTTGAACAAGTTCATCACAGGGTCCCGGATAGATAAATCTATCGAGCAATTGAAGCTGCGTCGCCTCCTGCGGTTGACTGCAGGATTCTCCCGAACCCTGCATTCAGTACAGCACTTGCCGGTTTTTTTGCCAGTGCCATAAAAACGCCAGAGCCCTTTACAAACGGGACCTGGCGTTGTGTTTACGCGCTTTGCAGCAGGCCGTTGCAAGTCTTAGTCGATACCGACAAAACCTCCCGTCTGGTGCTGCCACAAACGTGCATACAAACCGCCCCGGGCGAGCAGTTCGCTGTGGGTGCCGGTTTCGGCGATATGGCCGTTTTCGAGCACAACCAGGCGGTCCATGCGGGCAATGGTCGAGAGGCGGTGGGCGATGGCGATCACGGTCTTGCCTTGCATCAGGGTTTCGAGGCTTTCCTGAATGGCAGCCTCGACTTCGGAGTCCAGTGCCGAAGTGGCTTCGTCCATGATCAGGATCGGAGCGTTCTTGAGCAGCACCCGGGCAATGGCGATGCGCTGGCGCTGGCCGCCGGACAGCTTGACCCCGCGCTCGCCCACATGAGCATCGAAACCGGTACGGCCCTGGGCATCGGACAGCAGCGGGATAAACTCATCGGCCCGGGCCTTGCGCACCGCTTCCCAAAGCTCTTCGTCGGTGGCGTCGGGCTTGCCGTAAAGCAAGTTGTCGCGGATGGAGCGATGCAACAGCGAAGTGTCCTGGGTGATCATGCCGATCTGTTCGCGCAGGCTTTCCTGCGTCACTTCGGCGATGTTCTGATCGTCGATCAGAATCCTCCCACCTTGCAGGTCGTACAAACGCAGCAGTAGATTGACCAGGGTCGACTTGCCGGCACCTGAAGGGCCAATCAGGCCGATTTTTTCGCCGGGCTTGATCAGCAGGTTGAGGTCGCTGATGATTCCGCTGCGTTTGCCGTAGTGGAAGTCGACGTGTTCAAAACGTACCTCGCCACGGTTTACGCTCAGGCGTGGTGCATGTTCGCGGTCAATCACGGCGACAGGCTGGGCAATGGTTTCAAGGCCGTCCTGGACCATGCCGATATTTTCAAAAATGCCGTTGACCACCCACATGATCCAGCCGGACATGTTGACGATGCGGATCACCAGCCCGGTGGCCAGGGCAATGGCACCGACGCTGATCAGTGACTGGCTCCACAGCCACAGCGCCAGGGCGCTGGTGCTGACAATCAGCAGGCCGTTCATGGTGGTGATGACCACGTCCATGCTGGTGACCACGCGGCCGGCCAGCTGGGTTTTTTCGGTCTGCTCGATAATGGCTTCACGAGCGTACTGTTGCTCGAACTGGGTGTGGGCAAACAGCTTGAGGGTGGTGATGTTGGTGTAGCCGTCGACGATACGGCCCATCAGCTTGGAGCGCGCATCGGAAGACACCACCGAGCGCTCTTTGACCCGGGGGACAAAATAGTACAGCGCCCCGATATAGCAGACGATCCATGTCAGCAACGGGATCATCAGGCGCCAGTCGGCTTCGGCAAACAGCACCAGCGAACTGATGGCATAGATCAGGACATGCCACAGGGCATCGACCGCCTGCACCGCTGAGTCACGCAGTGAGTTGCCGGTTTGCATGATGCGCTGGGCGATACGCCCGGCGAAGTCGTTCTGGAAAAAGTTGAGGCTCTGCTTGAGCACATAACTGTGGTTCTGCCAGCGGATCAGGCTGGTCATGCTCGGGCTCAGGGTCTGGTGTACCAAAAGGTCGTGCAGGCCGAAGAATACCGGGCGGATGATCAGCGCGACCACGGCCATCCAGATCAGCTCGCTGCTGTGAACCCTGAAGAAGTCGGTATTGGGCGTGCCCTGTGTCAGATCGATCAGCGTGCTCAGGTAGCTGAACAGTGAGACTTCGATCAGGGCCGCGATCAGCCCGACCACCAGCAAGGCGGCGAACATCGGCCAGACCTGGCGCAGGTAGTAGAGGTAAAACGCCCAGACAGTGCTGGGCGGGGCCGCGGTGGGAGCCTCGCGGAAAATATCGATCAACTGTTCGAAGCGGCGATAAAGCATTGGCACTGAAGCCCGTAGTGCGGGCTCTCCTTTAGTGGTGTGGCCGGTGCTGCTGGCTTTACTCATCCCGATGGTGGGGCACCGGCCAAGGCTCCCTGCTGTGTGCTGCTTGTCAGTCGATGCGTTTGGCCGACTTGATCAATACCGGGTCGATTGGCACATTCTGCATGCCCTGTTTGGTGGTGGTCTGCGAGTTGACGATCTGGTCTACCACGTCCATGCCATTTACCACCTTGGCGAATACGGCGTAGCCCGCATCACGGCCCGGGTCCAGGAAGGCATTGTCGGCGACGTTGATAAAGAACTGGCTGGTGGCCGAATTGGGGTTGGAGGTGCGGGCCATCGACAGGGTGCCGCGCACGTTGTGCAGGCCGTTGCTGGCTTCGTTACGGATCGGATCGCGGGTCTGTTTTTGCACCATCTGCGAGGTAAAACCGCCGCCTTGCACCATAAACCCCGGGATGACACGGTGGAAAATGGTGTTGTTGTAAAAGCCGCTGTCGACATATTTAAGGAAGTTGTCGGTGCTGATCGGCGCCTTGACCGGGTCCAGTTCGATTTCGATCTTGCCGAAGCTGGTGTCCAGCATGACATGGGGCGCTTTACTGGCGTCAGCCGCCATCAGGTTGGTAGCAAGCAGCAGGGCGCCAGCGGCAAGAGCAATTTTTTTAAGCATGGTTCAGTGATCCTGAAAAGTGGGGTGACTGTTCAATGCCACACGGGCGGCGGTGCATTGAACCAGTGCCCGTGGCGCATCCATCAACGGTGGATGTTCACGGGCTGCGGGTGTTGGACAGGATATTCCCGAATCAGGTTCCTGCCCACTGCTGTTCACGCCTGTTGCGGGGCCGCGAAAGGCGCGTCCAGTGGCGCTGTGTCGAAAGTTTGCAACAGTTCGACAAGAATTTGTGTGGCCGGGCCCAAGGGTTTGTCCTTGTTGGCGTAGAGGAAAAACACCGGGTGACGGTTGCCGCCCTGATTGAGCGGCAACGGCTTGAGCACGCCTTCCTTGAGTTCGCGCTCGATCATGTGCCGCGGCAGCCAGGCAAAGCCCAGCCCGCTGCTCACAAACGCTGCCGCCGTGGCCAGGCTGCCGACGGTCCAGCGCTGTTCCGAGCCGAGCCAGCCCACGTCCCTTGGCTGCTGGCGGCCGGAGTCACGAATCACCACTTGTAGCTGGCTTTCCAGATCCTGGAAGTGCAACTCGCGTTGCAGGCGGTGCAGCGGGTGGTCGGGGTGGGCCACCGCGACAAATTCCACGGTGCTCAATTCGGTACCCAGATAGCCGGGAATATTGAAACTGCTGATGGCCAGGTCTGCCACGCCTTCGAGCAGCACTTCCTCGACGCCGGACAACACCTCTTCGCGCAGACGCACGCGACAGCCGCGGCTTTGCGGCATAAAGGCGGTCAGGGCACGTACCAGCCGGGCGTTGGGGTAGGCAGCGTCGACCACCAGGCGCACCTCGGCTTCCCAGCCTTGTTCCATGTGATGGGCGAGGTCTTCGAGCTGGCTGGCCTGCTTGACCAGTTGCCGCGAGCGGCGCAGCAGCACGCCGCCGGCCTCGGTCAACACCGCCTTGCGGCCATCGATGCGCAGCAGCGGCACGCCGAGCTGGTCCTGCATGCGGGCCACGGTGTAGCTGACAGATGATTGCGAGCGGTGCAGGACTTCAGCGGCTTGCGCGAAGCCGCCGTGGTCGACCACCGCCTGCAAGGTGCGCCATTGATCCAGGGTCACGCGGGGCGCTTTCACGATGAAGTCCTCAAATGTGGGGGAGTGACAGGATACCGCTAAACAAACAGGTTTATAGATAGGTTGTAGCAGGTTATTGCGCTTTTTTATCGAGCTGATGCTCTCTAACCTCTGCTTCATCGTCTTACAGTATTTACAGATGGAGCTTACCCGGCATGTCCAATGTTCTGATTATTGAAAGCAGTGCCCGCCAGCAGGGCTCGTTTTCCCGGCAGTTGACGCAACAGTTCATCAGCCAGTGGCAGGCTGCTCACCCGGCGGATCAGGTGACCTTGCGCGACCTTGCCCTGAACCCGGTACCGCACCTCGATGCCAACCTGCTGGGTGGCTGGATGAAGCCCGAAGCACAGCGCAATGCTGACGAACAGTCTTCCCTGCAACGCTCCAATGAGCTGACCGACGAGTTGCTGGCCGCCGATGTATTGATGCTGGCGGCACCGATGTACAACTTTGCCATACCGAGCACCCTCAAAGCCTGGCTGGACCATGTCTTGCGGGCCGGAGTGACCTTCAAGTACACCGAAACCGGACCGCAGGGGCTTTTGACCGGCAAGAAAGCCTATGTTCTGACGGCGCGCGGCGGGCTATATGCGGGTAGCACCTCGGACCATCAGGAACCCTATCTGCGTCAGGTCCTGGCATTTGTCGGCATTCACGATGTGACCTTTATCCATGCCGAAGGCATGAACCTGGGTGGCGATTTCCAGGAGAAGGGCCTGAATCAGGCCAAGGCCAGCCTGTCTGCCATCGCATAACCTGTTAATCGACAGATAATCGCCGGCTGGCTTAATGCTTTCATTGCTCCTTCAAGCATGCGGTTCGCGCATCGAACCTCCCTTTGCACTTTCTTGAGTGCTCGTACCCGATCAGCCCAGGGCTGGATCGGGTTTTTTTTGCCTGGGGTATTGGTTGGGTGCAAGCATGCGGATGCCCTTGAGGTGCGCTACATATCTATCTTTTTACAGGCTCGCGCTCTGTTAATTTGCCCATCGGTTGTTTGGCCAGGCTCCTTCGGCGCATGGCAAAACGTCATTGATTGAGGCGGATGCACCATGTCCATTGTTTCGTCCCTGCCAGAGCAGCAGTTGCAAGATGAGGAGGCTGTCATTGCCGCTCATCTCGACCGCCAGCCCACCTTCCTTGCCACCGCCAGGGATTTGTTCCGTAGCGCGTTGCAGCGGCGGTTCGCGTCTGTTAGCCAGGCGTTTGACCTGGATGCACTGCATGTCACCGATTATCGCCTGGAGTGGAATCATGACCGCACGGCGCACATCGCCAACCCTGTGACCTCACGCAGCCTGGCTGACGAGTTGACACGGTATCTGGCCAGCCGCGAACTGCCGGTCTATCAGGGGCAGGTCGGGATCTTCGACCAGGCGGCCAGCATCGGCCACCTGGGTACCCGTCTGGTTGGCGGCGACAGCATGGCCAGCGAACTGGCGGCCCTGCTGCAGGACGTGGGGGTCAGGGCCTACCCGAATTATCCGCTGCAGCTAGCGGCCTTTTACGAGGCGCCGGCGCAGGGCCGCGAGCTGGGGCAGGGCGCCGACAACCGCTATGGCCGTGACTTGCCGCTCAAGGTATGGCTGGCAGCACGAATGGCCCGGCAAAGACGCGCGGAGGCAGACCTGCGCATAAGCGATGGCACCTTGACGGTCGAAGGCGCGGCCATGATCCGGTGGGCAGCAGGGGGCCTGCCTGATGCTGGCGCAGACGATGAACCCGGGGTCTTCGAGCTGACACTGCGGGTGCCGACCGTCGAGGCCCGGGTCGCAGGATGCCTGATTCTCACCCGTAGCCCCCGTGACTTTCCGGCCCAAAGTCCGGCAGGGGTGATCTTGCTGATGGCAGGGCAGGGCCTGATCGAATTCTCCTCGGGGGGTGAGTTCAACCAATACCTGGACCGCTGGTTGAGCGACCTGCAAAGCCATCCCTGGTTATGGGCCACAATTGCTTTAAACCACCGCCAGGCGGTGCTGGCTCATTCCCCCCGTGCGCTTGTGGATTGCCCGGGTGTTGCCAGCAGCGAGGCTTTTACCCGTTGCCTGGCATCGCTGCTTAATTGGCAGCAGGACAGTTGCCTGCACCTGATCCGGTCTGGCCGCGTAGAACCGTTGTATCTGGAGCAGGCAATCAATCTGCGCGCAAGGTTCCGTGCCGGCCACCTGCTGCAGGTGCGGCAGGCGGCCTTGCAGGCACAACGCAGCGCCGGGCCGCGCAGGACCGCAGCCATAAATGAAGGGCTGGTGCAGGCGTTCCCTGACCTCCAGTCACTGGTTTCGCCCTTTGACATGGACAGGCTTGAACTCAGGGGTTACCGCGATGACAGCGCGGTCACCGACCTGTCCTCAAGCACCCGTCATTCCGGGCAATGGCAACGGGTCAGTTCCAGGCCGCTCGGGGCTGTGTTGCGAGAACTGCTGGTTGATCCCCGGGCGTTCAATCTTGCGGCCGACATTGAGCGCCTGTGTATCGGTGCAGTCGGCAGCGATGATTGCATTGATCTCACGCTACAGGCCTTTCGTGACAATGCACTGGCTGTTGTACGGCCGTTGCGGTATGTCGCTGTCGAGTGCCAGCTGCCGGTAACGCCGGCGCCCCGGCCTGAACCACCGGTAAACCCCTTCAAGCAGCAGGCGCAGGCCACCCTGGCTGATTTTCGGGCAATGGCTGCAATGTTGGAGGCGGCCCCTGTGGCTTCTTCGTTCCGGTTGCGGCCAAGCCCGCACTCTGCGCTGCAGGGTGCCATCAGCGAAGTGGTGCGCCAGTTCCGGTTGCTGGCGCACGAGTTGCGCGGCCAGGCAGCGAGTGTGCTGTATCAGCGCCTGCCGCTTGCCGCAACACTGCCCGCGAGGCTGCGCGGGCAGTTGGAGGCTTGCTTGCGCAGCGACCGGCAAGCCGTTCTGTTTGATTACGGTGAGTCGGTGACCCTGGCGGAGATGCTGGACTTTTACTGCATCATTGCGGCCGAACCGCTAACGGCGCCTGCCAGGCGGCAAGCACTCAATGACCTTGAAGAACAGTACGCCGTGCGTGCCCTGGGCATGGAAAACGCAACGCCGTTGCTTGACAGCCTGCTGGGTGCCGACCAGGAGCGGGCGTTACTCGGTGCCGTGAACGCCTGCATGGCTACCCTGCAGCCCTTGCCGGGGGTGAACCCTTTGCCGCCTCTGGAAGTGCTGGGGCATTACCTGCCCGGGTTTGACCCTGGCGCATTGGCGTACACCAGGCCGACCGTGGCGCTGCAGCAGCTGCTCACCTCAGGGCAGGGGCAGTGGCTTGGCCAACAGTTGCTCAAGGCTTCAGGTTGGCATGGCGCCGCCGATGGCGAGGCTGCCCCGGCGACCCTGAACGCCCAGCTGGCCTGGAAGGCCCTTGTGCTGCGTTACTCCCAGGCAGGTACAACAGCTGGCTACGACCTGAACGCCAATCGTTTGTGGGGTAAAAGCTATGCCTGGATCCGCAGCGACTTCGAGCACTACCTGCTGACCTCGCGACAAGCCACTTCGCCGGCGTTTGCCGCGCTGCTGGCGCGTTTGCTGCGCCCGAGCATGCCCGCGGATTTCAGCGTGCGCGACATTCCGGTCGAGCTGATCTACGGTTCGGCCAGTTGGGTCAACTTCCGGCATGGGGCCGAGCTTGCCCATGTGATTGAACCTGGCTCGTCCCAGCGCATGACTTTTCAACAGGTCATCACGTTGCCAGGCCAGCAGGCGGCAGGCCTGGCAGGGCAGCAGAGCGCGGCGCGGGGAAAGTCGGCGGCCATGCTTTCCCTGCGGTTACCACCGCTCATGACCTGGGCAGCCCTTCATGGCGTTGTGCCTGAAATGCCCTTGAGTGCTTACACCAGCGAGCAGATCCAGCAAGCCGCCAAGGCGCTGGATGACTTTGAGCAGACGGTGCTCAAAGCGGCCAACGATCTGTTCGAGGTGCCCCCCGCCAGACTGCAGATGGCCAGGGCTGAGCTGTTGAAACACGGCATCAGCCCCGAACAACGCCTGTATACGGCGCAGAGGGGGAGTGTGCCCCTGTTTGAGCTGTATGCCGTGGGCAAGCATCTGGAGGTGGATTTTGAGCCGCATACGGCAACCACTTTGCCCAGCCCCGAAACGCTAAGGGCCCGGGCTGCATTGCTGGCCCGGCTTGAGCGCTTGCAGGTGAATATCGAGGGCGAGTTCAGCCGTCGCTACGATGCACATGAGGCAGCGCTCGTATCTGCACAACAAGCAGTGGTGAGGTTCTTGCTGGACAGCCTGCCCCCGCAACAGCGCCAGGATATCGAGTACAGCACTGTCAGAGTGTTGCGCGTAAGGACCGAAAGTCGTGGCAGCGTCGCTGAAGAGACCACGAGCCTCATGGACTCGCTGATGCTGCGCCAGGGTTTTATCCTGCAAGTGTGCAAGCCCGGTGATTGCGACATCTATGAGGTTTTTCCGCGAGCCTTGCACATTCAGCAAAGCCCCGGGCTCAAGCCATTGTTGATTGGCGGAGTGATTGGTCCCAAACAAACGGGCCTGCATAGCTGGATCCATCGCTATCGACATGGGGCGATTTTGCAACTGGACGAAAACGCCTACCGAACAGGGCAAACACCGCGGCCCCATGCACTCTCCAGCTCCAGGTTGATCGTCGAAGAGCTGGGCAGCTTGCCTGCAGCGGGCCAACCCGGCAGTACGCTGCCCAATACGTTCTGTTCCGCGCGCAGCAAGCAGATTGCTATGTTGGCCCCTCTCTATATCGACAAGGATCAGGCCCGCGCGGCAGCCCGGGGCGTGACGGCGTTTGACCAGGCTCATCCGGCCGTGCTGCTGCTAAAGGCGATTACCCCGTTCTGGGGGACTTTTGACGACCTGCTGTCTGGCGACCAGAAACGCATGGCTGAGGGCAGGCTGGGGCTGGTTTTCGACCTGCTGTTTTTCCTGCCCGTGGCCCGGTTTGTCGGTGGCGCGGTACGCATCCTGAAAACAGCCGGAAAACTGGGTTTCAAGCCCGCGCTGCCACGGCTGGGAAGGCTTACCAGAACTCTGCTGGTAGCCCTGGCGCAAGAACTCAACCCGGCAGACGGCCTGTCCCAGTTGCTCAAATGGGGCCGCATCAAGGTTTTTATGGGCGGCCGCTGCCTGGCCAGCCGGGGGCTGGAGCACTTCAAGCAGGCCGCCAGGCGCTCAAGTGTGGTGCGCTACGACACTCGCCGCGGGCTAGTGACGGTCGATGACCCCGCGCTGTGGAAGTCACTGGTGCCAGGTGATCAACTGCGCAGGGTCAACGGCATCGACAATGTGCCGGTGCGCAATACGGGCAGTGCGCATGCCCCACGTTACCACCTGCTCGATCCTGTTTCCGGCCTGCCCTATGGGCCGCAGCTGGCCTCGAGGGTGCGGGTTGTGCGCTTCAACCAGCAAAGGTTTGTCGTGTCCGCCAGCCCTGACTTGCCTGATGGCTATTACAGGCTGCGAATCAGCGACCCTGACAATCCCGCGCAACTGCTCAGCAGCGGGCTGATTGCCAAACCGGAAGCCGGCGCGGGGGGGCTCTGGAGAAGAAGAGGGATCAGGGGCGGGGGTCATGAGTCTTTTGAAACTGGCACTTTGCACACCTGGGCCCTGTCGGGTCACGGTGGCCAGGCCACGTTGGCCGACATGAACGCCTACACACGCAGTGATATCGCATTGTCGGGGCTGGTGCCAGGTCCGGCACCCGGTGTTTACACGCACAATAGCCGGTCCTGGATAATGGCTGGCGAGCCGCCGCAGGTGTATGAAGTGGTGCAGATCAGAAACAGGTTTTGGCAGTTGCATGCCGATGGCGAACAACCTGGCCCTTTTGTGACTTATCGCCCTGCCCAGGGCGCGGCCTCGGGTGTGTGGGAAATAGACCCCGAGATCCGTCTTCAGCCCAGGCCAAGGTCAAAATGGCAAGGCGGGGCTGAGGTCATGTTTGTTCCGGATCCCGAGGGGCCGCAGTTTTACCGCAACCTCAACAACCTGCCGGCGGCCACCCCCTGGCAGGTTGAAAGGGCTATCGACTTCAAACGCATCGAGCAGCAGATTCATACCCAATGGCACGTCAAACTGGAAGGGATCAGGGTGATTTCGACAACTGGCAATGATCTGGCAGGGAAAATGGGTATTCCCTACGATTCATCCTCTACCAAAGCCAATCCGGTAGCCTGGACCTCGCCCCAAGGGCGCATTTATATCGCCACGGATCATCCGGATTTCGTGGTCAATGGGCTGGTCGATACCGACAAGGTGCGCTCCACGGTGGTACATGAATATGTGCATGCGGCCTCCCACCGTCATATTGGGTTGCAGGCTGCGTCCGGTGCCGAGGTCAATTATGACGAATGCCTGGTGGACTACTTTGCACAGAAGCTTTACACGCAGATCTATCCGGATCGCCCCTACAAAAGTAGTTACTTCAGCCAGGACGGTACCCTCTGGCATGGCCAGTTGGCGCCCTTTATGACACAAAATGCCAGCATGACCCTCGAGGATATCCAGCAGGCACTCTTTCATGACCCCGGGCTGTTTCGTCCGTTGAGTGCCGATGCGCTGCAGGCCTGGAAGCGCCTGAGGGAGTTCTAACCCGGGTTGGTCGCCTGGCCAATCGCCTTTAAGCAGGCGACATTGCCAAGCCAGCATTTTACTTCCCCGGCAAACCGGCTAAGGTCGCGCATTCCTTCGGGCTCGCTGCGGCGTGATCGAACAGGCGACCAAGGCTTTTTGAGCGAGAGATACATGGGCTATCTGTTATTTGTCACCCTGATCCAGGCGTTTTCCTTCAGTTTGATTGGCGAGTATCTGGCGGGGCACGTCGACAGTTACTTTGCAGTACTGGTGCGAGTGGTGCTGGCGGGGCTGGTGTTTATCCCGCTGACACGCTGGCGTCAGGTCGAACCCGGTTTCATGCGCGGCATGCTGTTGATCGGCGCCTTGCAGTTCGGCATTACCTATGTCTGCCTGTACCTGAGTTTTCGGGTGCTGACGGTGCCGGAGGTGTTGTTGTTCACCATCCTGACACCGCTGCATGTGACCCTGATCGAGGATGCCCTTAACCGTCGGTTCAACCCCTGGGCCCTGGTCGCCGCGCTGGTGGCCGTGGCGGGTGCTGCAGTGATTCGGTTTGACAGCATCAGCCCGGATTTCTTCAAAGGTTTTCTGCTGCTGCAACTGGCCAACTTCACCTATGCCGCCGGGCAGGTCTTGTACCGCCGTCTGGTGGCGCGCTACCCGAGCGACTTGCCCCATTACCGGCGGTTCGGTTTCTTTTACCTTGGCGCGCTGGCGGTGGTGCTGCCGGCATTCTTGTTGTTCGGCAAGGCCAACTTTCTGCCCGAGGCCCCTCTGCAGTGGGGAGTGCTGGTGTTTCTGGGCCTGGTGTCCACCGCGTTGGGGCTTTATTGGTGGAACAAGGGCGCCTGCCTGGTCAGCGGCGGCACCCTGGCGGTGATGAACAATTTGCATGTGCCGGTGGGCTTGCTGCTCAACCTTCTGATCTGGAACCAGCATGAACCGTTGGGGCGACTGTTCATCGGTGGGCTGGTGATTGTGCTTGCTGTCTGGATCAGTCGCCTAGACCGCAGGCCCGTGACGGTCTAAGGTCAACCTCAGTCCATCTATCGCCGTAAGGGAGAGTCGGAATGACAGTCAGGGTGTTGATCTTGCCGGGCCTGTTCAATTCAGGAGCAGAACACTGGCAATCTCACTGGGAGCAGCGCTACAGCGGTTTGCACCGGGTCAAGCAGGATGATTGGCAAAACCCGGTCTGTACTGACTGGGTGCAGAACCTGCAAAAAAAAATCACCAAGAGCGAGCGCCCTGTGGTGCTGGTTGGCCATAGTCTGGCGTGTTCGTTGATTGCCCGATGGGCGCAACAACACCCCAAAGAGGCCCGGCGTGTGCGTGGGGCGCTGCTGGTGGCGCCCAGTGATACAGAAGCCGACAGTTACCCCGCCGGCACCACAGGCTTTAGCCCGATGCCGCTTGAGCCCCTGCCATTTGATGCCATCACCGTGGCCAGCACCAACGACCCCTATGTTACCCGCGAGCGGGCCGAGGCCTTCAGCCAGGCCTGGGGCAGTGAGCTGGTATGGCTGGAAAATGCCGGGCATATCAATGGCGAAGGCGGGTTTGGCGCCTGGCCGCAGGGGATCGAGTTGTTGTTCAGGCTCACGGGTGATCCGCAGTTCAAGCAAGCTTGAACCTGTAGCCGCCCGTAGCAGCTGCCGTAGGAACGAGGCTGCGTCCGGCGGCGAAGCCGTCGTCAAATCAGAGCACTCAGTATCGCGGATACACCGAGTTGCCTGATTTGCGACGGCTTCGTCGGGGTGCCGCATCACGCCGGACGCAGCCTTCGGCAGCTGCTACGCATCCCGTACCCTTCAGCCGCCGACGAGGCACATCACTCCTCGGCCGGTATCCTGTTCAACAACCCCTTGCGCAGGTCATTGCCGCTCGGTTGCTGGTACACGCTGAGCCCGAACTCGGGCAGCACGGACAGCAGGTAGTCAAAGATATCGCCCTGAATGCGCTCGTACTCGTCCCACACCGTGGTCCGGGTAAAGCAGTACACCTCCAGTGGCACGCCTTGAGGCGTGGTTTGCAGCTGGCGCACCATGCAGGTCATGTTTGGCTGGATATCGGCATGGCTTTTCAGGTAGGCAAGGGCATAAGCACGGAAGGTGCCGATATTGGTCATGCGCCGGCGGTTGGCGGACATGGCTGCCACGTTGCCCTGGGCTTCATTCCAGCTTTTGAGTTCGGCTTTCTTGCGATGCAGGTAATCACTCAGCAAGCGCACCCCTTCCAGACGCTGCTCCTGCTCATCGGTCAGGAACGCGACATCGCTGGCGTCAATAAACAGGCTGCGCTTGATCCGGCGTCCGCCGGACTGCTGCATGCCGCGCCAGTTCTTGAATGACTCGGACATCAAGCGCCAGGTCGGAATCGAAACAATGGTCTTGTCGAAATTCTGCACCTTGACGGTGTGCAGGGTGATATCGATCACATCACCGTCGGCACCCACCTGCGGCATCTCGATCCAGTCGCCGACTCGCAGCAAGTCGTTGCTGGTCAATTGCACGCTGGCCACAAATGACAGCAGGGTGTCTTTGTAGACCAACAAAATGACTGCCGACATGGCGCCCAGACCCGACAGCAGCAGCATCGGCGAGCGGTCGATCAGTGTGGCGACAATGATGATGGCCGAGAACACATACAGCAGCATTTTCGTCAGCTGGATGTAACCCTTGATCGGCCGGGTCTTGGCGTAATTGGTGCGCGAATAGATATCGAGCAAGGCGTCCAGCAGTGAGCTGATGACGCGGGTGAGGACAAAAATGGTAATGGCCAGCGCCAGGTTGCCGAGGAAGTGGCGACCGTTGTCGCTCATGTCCGGCACCAGATTGCGCCCGAACTGCACCATCAACGAGGGGGTCAGTTGGGCCAGGCGATGGAATACCTTGTGTTCGCGTAAGTCATTGATCCAGTGCAGGGCCGGTTGGCGGCCGAGCATTTTGGTCACGCGCAGGACAATGATGCGTGCAATGTGACCGGCCAGCAGGGCGACGCCCACCAGAACGATCAGGCCGAGCATGGCCGAGACCCACGGATGTTGGTCCAGGTTGGCCCACAAGTCCTGGATTTGGCTCCAGAGAGGTTGAGTATCCATAAGCTAAAACGATATCCGGTAATAAATGGCTATGGGATTAGAGCACTTCAGGGTGATTTGTGGGCCTTGATTGGACTAAAGACCCTAAAAAACCATTTGTTTCATGCCGTTCGTGCAAAGTAACTCGGCCTTGGCGCTCGAAACCGTTACTCTATGCCGCTGATTTTTTGTATTTCTTCGAGGTAGCACCCGTGTTTTCCGATTTCGCCCTGCACGAACGCCTGCTTAAAGCTGTGGCCGAGCTTAAATTTGTCGAGCCTACGCCTGTGCAAGCAGCGGCCATTCCGCTCGCGCTCGAAGGGCGTGACCTGCGGGTTACAGCTCAAACCGGGAGTGGCAAGACGGCCGCTTTCGTCCTGCCGATTCTCAATCGCCTGATTGGTCCGGCCAAAATCCGCGTCAGCATCAAAGCACTGATCCTGCTGCCGACCCGCGAGCTGGCCCAGCAAACGCTGAAAGAAGTTGAGCGTTTTTCGCAGTTCACGTTCATCAAGTCCGGCCTGATCACCGGCGGTGAAGACTTCAAGGTCCAGGCGGCCATGCTGCGCAAGGTGCCGGATATCCTGATCGGCACCCCGGGCCGTTTGCTGGAGCAACTGAACGCCGGCAACCTCGACTTGAAAGAAGTTGAAGTGCTGGTGCTCGACGAAGCCGACCGCATGCTCGACATGGGGTTCTCCGAAGACGTGCAGCGTCTGGTCGATGAATGCCCGAACCGTCAGCAAACCATGCTGTTCTCGGCCACCACCGGTGGTTCGGGCCTGCGTGAAATGATCGGCAAGGTCCTGAACAACCCGGAGCACTTGCAGCTCAACCAGGTCAGCCAGCTGAACGCCACCACGCGTCAGCAGATCATTACCGCGGACCACAACCAGCACAAAGAGCAGATCGTTAACTGGCTGCTGGCCAACGAGACTTATCAAAAAGCCATCGTCTTCACCAACACCCGCGCTATGGCCGACCGCATCTATGGTCGCCTGGTGGCTCAGGAGTACAAGGCGTTTGTCCTGCACGGTGAAAAAGACCAGAAGGACCGCAAGCTGGCGATCGATCGCCTGAAGCAGGGCGGCGTCAAGATTCTGGTTGCCACCGACGTTGCGGCCCGTGGCCTGGACGTTGAAGGCCTGGATCTGGTGATCAACTTCGACATGCCACGCAGCGGCGACGAATACGTTCACCGTATCGGCCGTACTGGCCGTGCAGGCAATGATGGCCTGGCGATCTCGCTGATCTGCCACGGTGACTGGAACCTGATGTCCAGCATTGAGCGCTACCTGAAGCAAAGCTTCGAGCGTCGCACCATCAAGGAAGTCAAAGGTACTTACGGCGGCCCGAAAAACGTCAAGGCTTCGGGTAAAGCGGTTGGTGTGAAGAAGAAAAAGACCGACGCCAAGGGCGTCAAGAAGAAGTCGGGCGCCAAGGCACCGACCAAGCGCAAGATCGCCAACCGCCCGAAGACCGACGCCCTGTCGCTGGTCAGCAAGGACGGCATGGCACCGCTCAAGCGCCGCAAGCCAGAAGCACCCGCTGCTGAGTAAAGCGCTGGCGTGACTGACAAAAAACCCGGCCTGTGCCGGGTTTTTTGTTGCCTGAAACGCCGCAGATTTTGTGAGTGCCGCATTGTCTGTGGGAGCTGGCCTGCCTGCGATGGCGTCACCGTGGTGTGACTGGGAAGCCGCGTCGTCTGAATCGCGAGCAAGCCCGCTCCCACAGGGATTGTCGTCGGCCGCAGATTTTGTGAGTGCCGCATTGTCTGTGGGAGCTGGCTTGCCTGCGATGGCGTCACCGTGGTGTGACTGGGAAGCCGCGCCGCCTGCATCGCGAGCAAGCCCGCTCCCACAGGGATTATCGTCGGCCGCAGATTTTGTGAGTGCCGCATTGTCTGTGGGAGCTGGCTTGCCTGCGATGGCGTCACCGTGGTGTGACTGGGAAGCCGCGTCGTCTGAATCGCGAGCAAGCCCGCTCCCACAGGGATTGTCGTCGGCCGCAGATTTTGTGAGTGCCGCATTGTCTGTGGGAGCTGGCTTGCCTGCGATGTATGCACCGTGGTGTGACTGGGAAGCCGCGTCGTCTGCATCGCGAGCAAGCCCGCTCCCACAGGGATTGTCGTCGGCCGCAGATTTTGTGAGTGCCGCATTGTCTGTGGGAGCTGGCTTGCCTGCGATGGCGTCACCGTGGTGTGACTGGGAAGCCGCGCCGCCTGCATCGCGAGCAAGCCCGCTCCCACAGGGATTATCGTCGGCCGCAGATTTTGTGAGTGCCGCATTGTCTGTGGGAGCTGGCTTGCCTGCGATGGCGTCACCGTGGTGTGACTGGGAAGCCGCGTCGTCTGAATCGCGAGCAAGCCCGCTCCCACAGGGATTGTCGTCGGCCGCAGATTTTGTGAGTGCCGCATTGTCTGTGGGAGCTGGCTTGCCTGCGATGGCGTCACCGTGGTGTGACTGGGAAGCCGCGTCGTCTGAGTCGCGAGCAAGCCCGCTCCCACAGGGATTGTCGTCGGCCGCAGATTTTGTGAGTGCCGCATTGTCTGTGGGAGCTGGCTTGCCTGCGATGGCGTCACCGTGGTGTGACTGGGAAGCCGCGTCGTCTGAATCGCGAGCAAGCCCGCTCCCACAGGGATTGTCGTCGGCCGCAGATTTTGTGAGTGCCGCATTGTCTGTGGGAGCTGGCTTGCCTGCGATGTATGCACCGTGGTGTGGCTAGGAAGCCGCGTCGTCTGAATCGCGAGCAAGCCCGCTCCCACAGGGATTGTCGTCGGCCGCAGATTTTGTGAGTGCCGCATTGTCTGTGGGAGCTGGCTTGCCTGCGATGGCGTCACCGTGGTGTGACTGGGAAGCCGCGTCGTCTGCATCGCGAGCAAGCCCGCTCCCACAGGGATTGTCGTCGGCCGCAGATTTTGTGAGTGCCGCATTGTCTGTGGAGCTGGCTTGCCTGCGATGTATGCACCGTGGTGTGACTGGGAAGCCGCGCCGCCTGCATCGCGAGCAAGCCGCTCCCACAAAACCGCAGGTCATTCAGTAGAACGTCCGCTCGGCCTTAAATGTCAGCAAGCCATCACACTGGGTGTTTTGCCCGGAGTAGGCGGAGCAGTCGGTACCGTCCAGGCTGGAGTCGCTGTAGATCAGGTTCAGGTCTATGCCCATCCAGGCTCGCGAGAACTTGATCGACCAGTCATTGAAGGCGCGTACGCTGCCGCCCTCGGCAATGGACACGGGCGTGCCCAGCTGATGGGTGGTGTATTTCATGCTCACGCCGATGCCAAAGGGCTGGTTGACGCCAAGGTCGGCAAACAGGGTGCTGTCGCGCCGGTCCGGGTCGTTGCTGAAGGCGGCGCCAAAGCGCGTGCCCAGCACCGTGAGGCCGGCAAAGATCTGCTGGCTGTCCAGTGAATCAACCTTGGGGTAGCTGTAGTGAATCAACCCCAGCTCATAGCTCAAGGTCTGGTCGAAGGGGTGCTTGTAGCCCAGGTAGGAATCCACTTCCAGGTTGCTGCCGGGTTTGATCCCCATCGTGGGCGCCCATTGCCCGACATACCAGCCACTGTTGTGGGTCAGGTCCAGGCCACCATGAAAGGTCGAGCCTGCGCTGGTGGGCTTGACCAGGCCCTGCGCCATGCTGCGGCTGGGCTGGGTGGCCAGCTTGAGGTCGAAATCGCCCAGCTCGCGGGAGAACACCTGAGCATCCGCAATGGCGCTGGTCAGCAGCGTGCCGGCCAGCAATACCGCCCGTGTGAGCATGATCGGCTCCCTATATGGGCTCAAAGGCTTGATTCAGAGCCTTCGGAGCATACGCAGGAATAGCAGCAACAAAGTGCCGTTCGTCGATTTATCGATGCGAATTGATGGCAACGCAGGGGAACATGGGGGATAAATCGAGAGTCCTAGCGCCTTGAAGGGCAAAGCGCATAAGGACCAGATGACGCGAGGGGGTGTTACTTTTTGCCGAGCGTGATCTGCTTGGACGGGCCAAAAGTTTGGCCGCTGACGCCTTTGCTGATTTGCTGGATCTCGCCGCCGGATTTCAGGAATGCTTCGATTTGCGCATTGATGGAATCACTGGTTTCAACAGCGGGAGCTGGCTTTGCTTTGCTGGCGGATGCTTTTACACGCATGGCGGCTATTGACCTGTAGAAAATAACTTGGCCAGCGATAGTACCTGAAATACTTGACAATTGCTTGTTAAATATCTTCGTAAAATAATAGGGGCGCGTTGCCGTACTGCCCAATCCGTTGCATAAAGATCCGCTAACTCGCTGTTTTAATTCATAACAGGGGAGGGTTTTGCACTGCATTCAGAGGCTCAAAGGTGCACGCCATGTTCCCTGCAGGCTGACGAATGGCACCCAAGGGGTCGCGGAAAATCCTGATAAATCAAACCTTTCGCAGATTTTTTGGACGCGGGGCTGCGGCGCTCCAATTTGCCCCCCTAAACTCGGGTAGAATGCCGCTTACGTAATGAGGGTATTGGACATGGCTTTAATCGGTCGCTACAACAGTTTGCAAGTGGTTAAACATACAAACTTCGGTTTGTATCTGGACGGAGGGGCTGACGGCGAAATTCTGTTGCCCAACCGTTATATTCCAAAAGATATTCCCAGTGAAGATGAAGACTGGCTCAACGTCTTTGTTTATTTGGACAGTGCTGACAAGTTAATTGCCACCACCGAAAAACCAAAAGTTCAAGTCGGTGAATTTGCCAGTTTGAAAGTGGTTGAAGTTAACAGCATCGGTGTGTTCCTCGATTGGGGCCTGCCAAAAGATCTGCTGTTGCCGTACTCCGAAGAAAAACGCCAGATGACCGCCGGCGAATACGTCGTGGTGCATGTCTACCTCGACAAGCACACCCGCCGCATTACCGCGACGGCCCGTTTGGACCGCTACCTGGATAAAACCCCGGCCAATTACCAGGTCGGCCAGGAAGTTGATCTGCTGGTGGCCGAGGCCACGGACATGGGCTTTAAAGCCGTGATCAACAACAAGCACTGGGGCTTGATCCACAAGAATGAAATCTTCAAGTTCATGCGTGCGGGCAAGCAGGAAAAGGGCTACATCAAGGAAATTCGTGCTGACGGCAAGATCAGCCTGAGCTTGCAGCCGGTTGGCCAGGAAGCCGCCAGCAGCCTGAACTCCAAGATCCTTGGCAAGCTGCGCGACAATAACGGTGTGCTGGCGGTCAGCGACAAAAGTGCTCCGGAAGTGATCAGTACCCATTTTGGCGTGAGCAAGGGCAACTTCAAGAAAGCCATTGGCGCGCTGTACAAGGAAGGCAAGATCGCGATCCACCCGGACCGCATCGAACTGATCTGACCCAAGGCGAGGGCTGGCGACATGAGCAAGGCAGTGTGGGCGTATATCGGTGCGTTACTGGCTTTTCTGGTGCTCGACGGCCTGTGGCTGGGCGTGCTCATGAGCTCTACCTACAAAGAGCTGTTGGGCCCGCTGATGCTGGCTCAACCCAAGTGGGGCCCGGCCATCGTGTTTTACCTGCTGTATGTGCTGGGTGTGGTGTTCTTTGTGGTATTGCCGGCCCTTGCCCGGGCCAGTGCGCGCAGGGCGGCGCTGGCGGGTGTGCTGTTCGGGCTGGTGGCCTATGGCACCTATGACATGACCAACTGGGCCACGCTGCAAGGCTGGTCGGCCCAGTTGGCGTTGATGGACATGGCCTGGGGCGGGTTGTTGACCTGCCTTGCAGCCCTGTCGGGTTATTGGGCGGCACGCAAGCTGGCGTCCTGATGGTCTTTTGCAACTGACAAGCACTGCGTTGTTTCGACTTTTATAGGCGTGGCTTTTTTTCGGGTGAATTATGAGTGTTTCGCGGCGAGCAACGGATGCTTTCGCACTGCAAGTGATGCTGGGGTTGTGCCTGATCTGGGGGGTGCAACAGGTCATCATCAAACTTGCCGCACCTGATATCGCGCCCGTGATGCAGGCCGCCCTGCGTTCCGGTATTTCGGCGCTGCTGGTGGGGCTGCTGATCTGCTGGAAGGGTGGTTGGGGCCAGGTACCCGCCACCTGGCGCGGCGGTTTGCTGGCAGGCAGCCTGTTCGGGCTGGAGTTCTTCTTTATTTCCGAAGGCCTGCGGCTGACCAGTGCAGCGCATATGTCTGTCTTTCTCTATACCGCGCCGATTTTCACCGCCCTCGGGATTAATTGGCTGTTGCCCAGCGAGCGCCTGCGGCCCTTGCAATGGCTGGGGATATTGCTTGCGTTTGTCGGGATCGCTTTCTCGTTCGCGGGCGGCATGTCGTTTGCCGACATGGATCGCAATGTGCTGCTGGGTGATGCCTACGCCATTCTGGCCGGCATGGCCTGGGGGGCGACCACGGTGGTAGTGCGCGCCTCGCGGTTGTCGGATGCGCCGGTGACCCTGACCCTGTTCTATCAATTGATTGTCGGTTTTGGCGGCCTGCTGTTGATTGCCGCTTTCAGCGGCCAGATTGGCCACGTCAGCCTGACCACCGTGGCGGTGGCCAGTGTGCTGTTTCAGGGGCTGGTGGTGTCGTTCTTCAGTTATCTGGTGTGGTTCTGGCTGCTCAAGCGTTATATGGCCTCCAACCTGGCGGTGTTTTCATTTATGACGCCGTTGTTCGGAGTGACCTTTGGCGTACTGGTGTTGCATGAACCCCTGAGTGTCAACTTTGTGGTGGGCGCCGTGCTGGTGCTGTGCGGCATTACCTTTGTCAGTGCCGAGCAGTGGGTGCGTCGCAAAGTTCGCGCTCTGCTGGGGAACTGACCGACTGCCACGCCAGCACCCCGGCCAGCAGCAGCCCGCTGGCCGCGATGATCAACGCCGGTTGCAAGCCGCCGCTGAAATGGCTGCTCAATGCCGCCAGCAAAGGGCCGCATAGCTGGCCCACGGCAAAGCAGGCGGTGAGCAAGGCCGCATTGCGCGCTGTGGCGTGGGGCGCCAGGTCCCGTGAGCGCTGCATCACCAGCGGCATGCAGGCCAGAAAAGGCGTGCCGCACAGGATCACTCCCAGAGCCAGGCCGGCACCGCTGGGCAGCAGGCACGCCAGCACGCCAAGGGCTTGAATCCACAGCCCGCCCATCAGCCAGAAGCGCGTGGTGGCTGGCCGGGGGCGGCGAAAACTGATCAACACCACACCCGTCGCCGCGCACAGCCCGAATGCAGGCCAGAACAGGTCCGCTTGCCACTGGCCGTGGAAACGGGCGCTGGCCATCTGGGACAAGAACGTCGCCGGGATGATGTAGCCCAGGCCATACAATCCATAAATCGCTCCCAGGCGGGCAATACCCGGTTGGCGGCCGTCCGCCTGGTTTCCTGCAGGGCCGGTGGCCGGTGGGGCAGGTTGCGGCAGGGCAGGCAGAATCACCAGCAGCATCAGCAGTGCCGCCACGGCATAGATCATCCACAGTGTGGCTGAACCCTGCCCGGTGGCATTGGCTGCCAGGGCCAGCAGCCCGGTCAGCATCACCCCCGCGCCCGGGCCGGCAAATACCAGGGCGCCCAGCCGTGGACGATTGGCGCTAATGGCTATGTGCTGACTGAGTGCGGTAATCATCACCATCACCCACGCACTGGCGATGCCGGCACCAAAGCGCAGGAGCAGATGGGGCCAGAACCCGTAGGCCCAGTATGAAATCAGGGTCAGTACAACGCACAGCCACAGACCTGTGTGCAGGCGGCTGCGCACCTGGTCGGGGCGTCTGGCGCGCATGGCGTCCAGCGCACCGAGCAGATAGCCCAGATAGTTGGCGGCGGCGATCAGCCCGGCGCCCGTCAGGTCGATCTGGCCTTCGCTGATCAAGTGCGGCAGTTGCGGGGTCAGGGAGAAACGACCTATGCCCATTGCCATCATGAGCGCGATAAAGCTGGCGAGTATGCGGATCAGGGGCGACATGTTGCAGATTCCTGGGGGAGAACAATGACCGTCAGGCTAGAGTGAATTGACTTTCTTTAAAAATGAATAATAGTGAGCTACTTGTTCTGTTTTGGAGAAGCTCGTGGAGTTCAGCCAGTTACGTATTTTCCAGGCTGTGGCCGAAGAGGGGTCTATTACCCGGGCAGCTGAGCGTTTGCACCGGGTACCCTCCAATCTGTCGACCCGGCTCAAGCAGCTGGAAGAGCAGTTGGGTGTCGAACTGTTTATGCGTGAACGTCAGCGCTTGCAGTTGTCCCCGGCAGGGCAGGTGCTGCTGGACTACAGTGCGCGCCTGTTTGCCCTGCACGATGAGGCGCTGGGCGCCGTGCAAGGTGGGGTGCCTGCGGGCAAGTTCACCCTGGGCACCATGTACAGCACAGCGGCGATCCATTTGCCGAGCCTGTTGGCCCGCTATCACCGTACTTATCCGGCAGTAAATCTGCATGTGCAATCGGCGCCCAGCGGTGAGTTGCTTGAGGGGCTGCTGACCGGGCGCCTGGACGCAGCGCTGGTGGACGGCCCGCTGGAGCTGGCAGGGCTGGACGGGGTGGAGTTTTGTGAGGAACGCCTGGTGTTGATCAGTGATCTGGATCATCCGCCGATTACCCGCGCCCAGGAGGTGCAGGGGCGTGAAGTGTTTACCTTCCGCCAGGGCTGTTCTTACCGAGCCCGGCTTGAAGCCTGGTACGTCAGTGATCGGGCGGCAATGGGGCGGGTGATGGAGATCGAATCCTATCAAGGTATGTTGGCGTGCGTGGCAGCAGGGTCGGGGGTGGCATTGATGCCGGCCTCGATGCTGGCCAGCTTGCCGGGGCGTGAAAATGTGCGCATACACCCCTTGAAACAACCTTTTGCCAGTACGACGACCTGGTTGATGTGGCGAAAAGGCATGACGGGCGCCAACCTGAATGCCTGGATAGAGCTGCAGCAGGCTCGTTCGCTGCAAAATACCGATTTATCGCTGCAACTTTCCCCAATGGCCTGAATCCGATGTATGACTGGCTTAGCCTAAAGTTCATTGACCTTAAGCAAGCATCTTGTAGGAGTTAGGACTATTATCTGTACGAAGCGACCACTGAATTCCCGTCGCCAGAGTGACCCCAAGGGGGATATATGAAAGACAAACTGCAAACTTGGCTCCATGACCTGGGCGTAGCGCTTGGTCTGATCGAGCCGCCAATGCAACCTGTGCCAATCCCTGTCGAGGATCCGCGCCGCCGCCCGCAACGTCGCCGCTAAGGGCACTTGTTCAAGGCCGCTGGCCTGGCCTGTAGCGTCCCTTGCCAGGTGCAAGGGCCTGCGGCCTGCAACACAGAAAAGGGCAGTGGCCACTGCCCCCTCTCCTAATTGGGCTTATCAGCCCATGCTGAAGCGCACGCTGTAATTTAGCGGTGCTTCGTCTGTTTTTTCCGTAACCTGGGCTTCGCACTTCACATCCTCGACACCGGTAGAGTTAGCACTGGCTGCCCGGGTTGAGTGGAGTGTTGGTGTGAATGTGCCAAATGACTGGGTAACCTTCAACGCCGTGGAAAAGGTGCATTCCCGATTGCCATTGCTATAAGCAATGACTTCGCGCAGGGTTGCCGGGGTTTTGCGCGGGTAAGCAAAGTTGGTTTTGTAGTTTGCCTCATAGGCATGCTCGCTATAGGGGGCGACATCAAAGAAGCCGGGAGCGGCCAAGGACAAGTCCCAGCCGGAACGCTTGAGCGTGAGTGGCCCCGAGGTGTTGTTGACGATTTCGAAGGTCAGTGTGGTGACATCGGCTTTAGCGGTGGTGCCGGCGCCGGCCAGGGTAATGGCCACTGCGGCAGTGGCCAGATACGTGTGGAAGTGGGTCATGGTATCAAGTCCATTTAATCAGTCAGGGTTGCATGAAGTGATGCGGCAACATCCTCTGTGGCCGCTTTTCAAGCGTAGTCGGGCTGATTAATGGGCCGGGAGCGACACGTCGCTGAGTGGGCTGGGTATTGGCGTTGCGGGTTGTATGAAAGGGGTAGGGGGAGCGGGTACAACCTGCAACGTTGTACCCGCTGAAGAAAACCCTGATCACGCCACGCTGGCTACCACCGCAGGGCGTCGATCCAGCAGGCTGACCAGCACAAAACTGACCAGCGCCACAGCCAGGCTGTAGTAGATCGGCGTGTTGGCATCCAGGCCATCCTTGATCATGAACGCCAGTGCAGTGACAAACCCCAGGCTCATGCTGGTAATGGCGCCCGCCGTGGTGGCGCGCTTCCAGAAAATCGCCCCGATCAATGGCACCAGCATGCCGCCCACCAGCAGGTTGTAAGCGAGGGTCAGGGCGCTGATTACATCAGACACCACCAGGGCAATGCCCAGCACGGCAATGCCCGTGAGCAGGGTGAACAGGCGGTTGATCCGCAGACTCGACTGCTTGCCGCCGCGCAGCCTTGGCAACAGGTCTTCGGTCAGTACCGTGGAGGCCGCGAGCAAGCCGGCACTGGCGGTGGACATCATGGCTGCCAGCGCTGCGGCAATCACCAGCCCGCGAATACCGTCAGGCAGCGACACCTTGACGATGGCGGCGAAGGCATTGTTGACGTTGTCCAGGTCCGGGATCAGCACATGGGCGGCCATGCCGATCAGGGCGCAGGTCAGGCCGTAGAGAATGCAGTAAAACCCGGCGAAGGTGCCGGCATATTTGGCCACTTTCGCGGTTTTTGCGGTGAACACCCGTTGCCAGATGTCCTGGCCGATCAGGATGCCAAAGAAGTAGATCATGAAGTAGGTGATGATCGTGTCCCAGCCGATGCTGGTGAAGCTGAAGTTCGACGCGGGCAACTTGCTCACCAGTTCGTCCCAACCACCAACGCGGTACAGGCAGATGGGCAACAGGACGAACATCAGGCCGACCGTCTTGATTACGAATTGCACGATGTCGGTCAGGGTCAGCGACCACATGCCGCCCACGGTGGAGTACACCACCACCACGCCACCGCCGAGCAATACCGAGATCCAGAAGGGCAGGCCGAACAGCACTTCCAGTACGGTGCCGATGGCCAGGATCGAGGTCACGCCGATCATCAGTGCGTAGGCCAGCATGATCACCGCGCTGGCCTGACGGGCCATCGGGTTGTAGCGCTTTTCCAGCACCTGGGTGACGGTGAAAATTTTCAGCTTGAGCAGCGGCTTGGCCAGGAACAGGTTTAGCGCAATGATCCCGCAGCCCAGGGCGGCGCACAGCCAGAAGCCGGAAATCCCGTGTACATAACCCAGGCGCACGGTGCCGACGGTGGACGCGCCGCCCAGTACCGTTGCGGCCATCGTGCCCATATACAGCGTAGGGCCCAGGTTGCGCCCGGCAACCAGATAGTCTTCGTGGGTTTTGGCCTTGCGCATGCCGTAGTAGCCGAGCACCAGCATTGCCGCTGCGTAGATAAGGACGACCAGTAGATCTAGAGCCATGATGGCGAATCTCCGATTATTTTTTTTATGGATGCGGCTAAAGCACGGTGGCTGGGTGCCATAAGCGCAGGGCTTGCTGGCACCGCAAAGATGTCCTTATCGGTGTACAACACCGGGTAATACACAGAGCATTTCGTAGAGCAGGTTGGCGCCCAGCAGCGAGGTGTTGCCGGTGGTGTCGTAGGGCGGCGAGACTTCTACCAGATCGCAGCCGACCAGGTCGAGGCCCTGGCAACCGCGGATCACTTCCATCGCCTGGATGGTGGTCAGGCCGCCGATTTCCGGGGTGCCGGTGCCGGGTGCCCAGGCCGGGTCGATACCGTCGATATCAAAGCTCAGGTACACCGGGCCGTTGCCGACTTTTTCGCGCACTTCGGCCATCAGTGGGGCCAGGGATTTGTGCCAGCACTCTTCAGCCTGCACCACGCGAAAGCCCTGCTTGCGGCTCCAGTTGAAGTCTTCGGCGGTATAGCCCTGGGCGCGCAGGCCGATTTGCACCACGCGGTCGCAGTCCAGCAGGCCTTCTTCCACGGCGCGGCGGAAGGTGGTGCCGTGGGCGATTTTTTCGCCAAACATGTGGTCGTTTACATCGGCGTGGGCATCGATATGCACCAGGCCGACCTTGCCGTGCTTTTTGTGGATGGCGCGCAGGATCGGCAGGGTGATGGTGTGGTCGCCGCCCAGGGTCATGGGGATGACGTTGTGTTCGAGGATTTCGTCGTAGGCCTCCTCGATGATGCGTACCGCGTCGAGCAGGTTGAAGGTGTTGATCGCCACATCGCCGATATCGGCCACTGACAATGAATCAAACGGCGCGGCGCCGGTGGCCATGTTGTAGGGGCGGATCATCACCGATTCGGCGCGGATCTCGCGGGGGCCGAAGCGGGTGCCGGCGCGCAGCGAAGTGCCGATGTCCAGGGGCACGCCGACAAATGCGGCGTCCAGGCCAGCGGCCGATTGCAGGTGCGGCAGGCGCATCATGGTGGCGATGCCGGCGAAGCGCGGCATTTCATTACCGCCCAGTGGTTGATGAAGAATTTTGTCCACGGGTAAGGCCTCGTCGTTTTGTAGGAGTTATGGCGCTCGATTCTGCGAAAGGTGTGAGGCGGGAAGAATCGCTGCGGGCAAATACTTAGTTCAGGTTTTTCTAAACTAATGGCGGTAGACTTTGATCCTTCATCATTGCCTGTGGAAGCGGGCTTGCTCGCGAATGCATCACCGCGCAGCAGGCCGAAACCCGGGCGCCTGTAGCGCGAGCAAGCCCGCTCCCACGGTGGAAAGTGAGTTATTGATGGCCAACGCTTTACCCGATCTGAAACTATTGCGAATCTTTGCCAGCGTGGTCAGGCATCAGGGGTTCGCCAATGCCCAGCAGGCGCTCAACCTCTCGACCTCGGCCATCAGCACCTACATGAGCCAGCTCGAAGCCAATCTGGGACTGGTGCTGTGCCATCGCGGTCGCGGCGGGTTCAGCCTGAACAGCAAGGGCGAGCTGTTCCACCAGGAAACCCTGCGCCTGCTGGGCGAACTGGAAGGTTTCGAGCAATACGCGGCAGCGCTCAAGGGCGAACTGCGCGGCACCCTGAACCTGGGCGTGATCGACTCCACGGTCAATGACAAGGCCTTGCCCTTCGCCGAGGCCATTGGCGCCTACAGCCAGGAACACCCGGCGGTGCACCTGCATTTATCGGTGATGAGCCCCTACGAATTGCAACTCGGGGTGCAGGACAACCGCCTGGACCTGGCCATCGGGGCGTTTTCCACGCGCATGAGCGGGCTGGTCTACCAGCCGTTGTACCGTGAGCAGCACTGGCTGTACTGCAGCACGCGCCACCCTCTGTTCAGCGAGCGGCGTATCCCCGGGCCGGTGATTACCCAGCAGCGGATGGTCGGGCGCGGCTACTGGAGCCAGGCCGAGCTGGCGCGCCACGGCTTCAAGCACAGCGCGGCAACGGTGGACAGCATGGAGGCGCAGCTGATCCTGGTGCTGTCCGGCGCCTATATCGGCTACTTGCCCGAGCATTACGCCGAACCCTGGGTGGAGAAGGGCGACCTGCGCGTGTTGCTGCCGGCAACATTTGGCTACCAGGCGCCGTTCTCGATGATCGTGCGCCGTGGCCGCAGCCGCGAACCCTTGATCCAGACTTTTCGCGATCTGCTCAAAGCACAGCTTCATAAACCTTGAACGAGCCTGTTTACCCTATGTCCAGAGCCCAATGCCCACGTTGCATGCGCCCACAATCCCACTGCTTGTGCGAGCTGATCCCGCAAGTTGATAGCCGCACCCGGGTGTTGCTGCTACAGCACCCCAGCGAGGTCAGCCATGCGCTCAATACTGCACGGCTGGCAGCTCTGGGGCTGACCAATGCGCAATTGGTGGTGGGCGAGGTGTTCGAAGATTTGGCGACCTTGCTCAACCCCCCGGGGTATCGGGCGCGGTTGCTGTTCCCGGGTGACGATGCGCAATTGATCGAGGCTGACACTGATGGCGATCAACAGCTGCCGATGCTGTTGGTGGTGCCTGACGGCACCTGGCGCAAGGCGCGCAAGTTGCTGCACCTTAATCCGCTGCTGGCGCAACTGCCGAGGGTGACGTTGCCCGAGGGGGCGGTGTCACGTTACCGGTTGCGCAAGGCGCCGGGGCCGGGGGCCCTGTCTACTTTGGAAGCTATTGTGCAGGCGCTGGAAATTCTGGAGCCGGCTACCTTGTTTACGCCGCTGCTGCGTCCGTTTGAGGCGTTGATCGAAGGGCAGATCGAGGCGATGGGCGCCGAGACCTATCTGAAAAATCACGGGGACAAGTCGTAACCTGTGGGAGCGGGCTTGCTCGCGATGCGGGCGGCGGGGTATGGCAGGAATACCGAGTTGATGCGATCGCGAGCGAGCCCGCTCCCACAAGGGTTCTAGGGTTTTTCGAGGGTTTTTTGCCGCAGGATGTAAATGCTCACCAGCACCGCGCTGGTCAGCATAAAGCCCCTGGCCCACGGCAGGGGCACCAGGTAGCAGGACACGCCAATGCTCAGCCACATCAGGCCAATGGCGTAGACCTTGCCCTTGAGCGGGATGCCATTACCGTCGAGATAATCCCGAATCCACGGCCCGAGCCGCGGGTGCTCGACCAGCCAGTGATAAAAGCGCGGCGAACTGCGCGCAAAGCAGGCGGCAGCCAATAGCAGAAAGGGGGTTGTAGGCAGGACAGGCAGGAAAATCCCGATCACCCCCAGCGCTACGCTCAGCCAGCCGATGGCAAACAGAACGTAGCGCAGCAACCGCGGGCGGTTGCCGAGAGAGGGCTGAACCACTAAAGGATCAGTGGTGACGCGGCTTGAGGATTGCCGGCTTCTCGTCCGGTGCCTGGCACAGCAGGTACAGGGCGGTCAACGCTTCCGGGATCTGAACGATCATGTCGTCCATCAGGTTGTGATCCTTGGCGATATCTTCGAATTCAGGCTGGTCGTCGAACAGGCCCGAACCCACCATGATGGGCAGGAGCATTTCGCTGACTTCTTCTTCTGCGGTTTCGAACCAGGCGGCTTCGCGCATGAATACGCCTTCCATAAAGCCGACACACCAGCCGCGCAGGTCGGAATCGTCCGGCTCGTCACCCAGGTCCAGATCACAGGGCAGTTCGAACTCTTCGTCCGATGCCAGCTGGCGGGCGATATGGGCCTTGAGCTGGATCAGCGTGCCTTCGATTTCGGCGCGCTGGGCGTCGTCCTTGTAATGCGGGGCTTCGGAGAAGATCGCGTCGATCCATTCGCGCTCAGGGACTTCCTCTGAGCAGATGGACAGGGCAGTCAGATAGCCGTGGGTGGCCACGTAGTCCAGCGCCTCGTCATGCAGCTCGTCGGCGTCGAGGAAGGCTTGCAGGCGGGTTAGTTGCTCAGCGAAGGACATTAAGTGTTACCTAGTAAATAAACGATAGTGAATTCTAGGCTTTCTTGAGCTTCCAAGCCAGTCGCAGGGCACATTTGCCAGCAGTTCCCGGTTATCGGTGTTGCAATTACACAGCCCGCAGCAGTGGAACCCTCGGGTATACTGCCGCGTTTTGTGATGCCCTGCGGTAAATGTAGCGCACCGTTGGCCTGTGCCCGAGCTTTTCAAAGGGCTTGTGGCCGCGGCGGATCGTGCTGGCGCAGGGGTGTTTCGGCGATTTCTGGAGTTTCTATGCTCGAACAGGCTCAACGCGTACTCAAGGACATCTTCGGCTACGACAGTTTCCGTGGCCGACAGGGTGACATTATTGAGCGCGTGGCCAGTGGTGGCGACGCCCTGGTGCTGATGCCCACTGGCGGCGGCAAGTCCCTGTGCTTCCAGGTGCCGGCATTGCTGCGCGATGGCCTGGCGGTGGTGGTATCGCCACTGATCGCCCTGATGGACGACCAAGTTGCGACCCTCGAGGAGCTCGGGGTTGCTGCCGCGGCGTTGAACTCGACCCTCAGTGCCGAGCAGCAGCGCGATCTGGCCAACCGCATCAAGCGCGGTGAAGTCAAAATGCTCTACCTGGCGCCGGAGCGTCTGGTGCAACCGCGCATGATGGCGTTTTTGCAGAGCCTGGACATCGCCCTGTTTGCCATCGACGAAGCTCACTGCGTCTCGCAGTGGGGCCATGACTTCCGCCCGGAATACCTGCAACTGGGCCAGTTGGCCGAAGTGTTTCCCAATGTGCCGCGGATTGCCCTGACGGCCACGGCCGACAAGCGCACCCGCGAAGAAATCGTCACTCGCCTGCATTTGCAGAATGCCGAGCGCTTTTTGTCGAGCTTCGACCGGCCCAACATTTTTTACCGCATCGTACCCAAGGAGCAGCCGCGCAAGCAGCTGTTGGCGTTCTTGTCGGAGCGACGCAGCGACGCAGGCATCGTGTATTGCCTGTCGCGTAAAAAAGTCGATGAAGTGGCGCAGTTCCTGTGCGACCAGGGCTTCCCGGCCTTGCCGTATCACGCCGGCCTGCCCAGCGACACCCGGGCTGCCAACCAGAAGCGCTTCCTCAACGAGGAAGGCCTGATCATGGTGGCCACCATCGCGTTCGGCATGGGCATCGACAAGTCCAACGTGCGCTTCGTTGCGCATCTGGACTTGCCCAAGTCCCTTGAGGCGTATTACCAGGAAACCGGCCGCGCAGGCCGTGATGGCCTGCCGGCGGATGCCTGGATGGCCTACGGCCTGCAAGACGTGGTGATGCTCAAGCAAATGCTGCAGAACTCCGAAGGCGACGAACGCCACAAACGTCTGGAGCACCACAAGCTCGACGCGATGTTGTCGTTATGTGAAGAAACCCGCTGCCGCCGTCAGACCTTGCTCGCCTACTTCGATGAAGAGATGCCGCAACCTTGTGGGCATTGCGACAACTGCGTGGACGGCGTGCAAACCTGGGACGCCACGGAGCCTGCGCGCCAGGCGCTGTCGGCAATTTATCGTACCGGCCAGCGTTACGGCACCGGGCACTTGATCGACGTATTGCTGGGCCGCGAAAACGAAAAGGTCCGCAGCTTTGGCCATCAGCATCTGTCCGTTTTTGGTGTGGGCAAAGCCCGCGCCGAAGGCGAGTGGCGCACCCTGTTCCGCCAATTGGTGGCGCGTGGCCTGGCTGACATCGATATCGAAGGCTACGGCGGCCTGCGCCTGAGCGACAGTTGCCGGCCGTTGCTGCGCGGCGAAGTGACCCTGGAACTGCGCCGCGAACTCAAGCCGCAAACTTCGGTCAAGAGCAGCTCCGCCAGCCCGGCCAGCCAGCTGGTGCGTGGCGAGGAGCGCGAGCAGTGGGAAGCCCTGCGGGCCCTGCGGCGCAAACTGGCCGAAGAGCATGGCGTGCCGCCTTACGTCATCTTCCCCGACTCCACCTTGCTCGAAATGCTGCGCAGCCAACCGACCTCGATGGCCGAGATGGCCCGGGTTAGCGGTGTGGGCGCTCGCAAGCTGGAGCGTTACGGCGAGGCGTTCCTCGAAGTGCTGGGCGGGCAGGCCGAAACCCCGAAAGTGGTGGCCGATATCCGTCACGAGCTGATCAGCCTGGCCCGCGCCGGCATGACCCCGTTGCAGATCAGCGGGCAATTGCAGTGCTCGGAAAAGAACGTCTACACCATGCTGGCCGAAGCCATCGGTCGCCAGGAGCTGTCACTGGAACAAGCGCTGGACTTGCCCGAAGAACTGATGGAAGAAGTACAGGATGCCTTCCTCGATGGTGAAGGCGAGCTGCCGAGCGTGGCCAGCATCGCTGAACAGTTCAAGGGCCGCGTACCTGAAGGTGTGCTGTATTGCGTGCGTGCGGCGCTGCAATCGGAGTTTGAAATCTAATTCGGTAACGAATGATTGACTTATAGGTCTTGCCTATGAGCAAGCGGCATGCTTAGCTGACTAATAATTAGTTTCCCTCTATTTTCAGTCTAATCATTGAGTTTTTTATGCCGTTAACCGATCAACACCGTTTTGGTATGCAACTGGCCCAAATGTCTCGCGGGTGGCGTGCCGAGCTGGATCGTCGTCTTGCCGGCCTGGGGTTGTCCCAGGCTCGCTGGCTGGTGCTGTTGCATCTGGCCCGTTTTGACGAGGCGCCTACGCAGCGTGAGCTGGCGCAAAGCGTTGGTGTTGAAGGGCCGACCCTGGCCCGCCTGCTCGACAGCCTTGAGGCCCAAGGCCTGGTGCAGCGTCATTCGGTGGTCGAAGATCGGCGCGCCAAAAAGATCGTGCTGAGTGATTCCGCCCGCCCCCTGATTGAACAGATCGAAGCCATTGCTACCGCGTTGCGCCAGGAGCTGTTCGTGGGCATCGACGAAGAAGAAGCGCGCATTTGCCTGCGCGTTCACAAGCGCATTCTGGATAACCTCGAAAAGAACTGAGCCTGACCTTTGTGGGAGCGGGCTTGCTCGCGATGCTGACAGCGCGGTCTTTGCCAAGATCGCAGTGATGCCATCGCGAGCAAGCCCGCTCCCACAGTCATTTGGTTTGCAGCCATCAGAACGTCTGCCCCAGGTTCAGGTACAGCGCTTTCTGGTCATCATCGTTGAAGCCATAGCTGAAGTTCAGCGGGCCCAGCGGGGTGTCGAAGCCGATAAAAATGCTCGCCGCATTGATATAGCCGCTGTCGAACTCGTTGTCGTTGTTCCATGCCCGCCCGCGTTCCAGCGAAGCGCCGGCATATAGCGGGAAGTCAAACGGCAGGTACGAGCGCGGGGTCAGGCGCCGGTAGTAAACGGCGCGCATCAGGCTGATGTTCTGCCCCGAAATCGCGTCTTCCCGGAACCCCGACAACTGTCGTGCGCCGCCCAGCAGGAAGCTCGATGTCACCACATTGGCCGTGTCCAGCGTGCGCCCGTAGCGCCCGCCCAGGATCCAGGTGTCGGGGCCCGAACTCAGGGCCTTGTCCAGTTTGAATTCCCATTGACGATAGCGCTCGTCCGAGCCCAGCCCCGGTTCGAACTGACGCACGCTCAGGGCGATGTCCTCGCCCGAGTGGGGGAAGTACACATTGTCCAGCGAGTCGAACGAGTATTTGATGTCGTAGAAGCCTTCGTTGAAGCTGGTACTTGGCAGGTTCTGATCGCCAATTCTTACATTGGCCTCACCCCAGGCTTCGCCAACGCCTACGCGAATCTCACCACTGTTACCGATTTGACGACCAAAATTGAGGCCAAAACCGTAACGTTCCAGGCGGTATTCGGCAATCGGGTCGTTATCGAGTATGGCTTCCACGTTTTGTGAGCGGGCATTGATATAAGGGGCGACGAAGTAGCGCGAGCCGGCATCCAGTGGTTGGTAAAACTCGCTGTACAGCTCTTGCTTGTCGCCCAGTTGCACCCGCGTCAACCACTCGGCGCCCAGCTGGTTGATGCCGTTGATGCGATAACTGGCGCCGATGTTGAATGCGCTGTCGCCGCGCATGTCATCCGACAGGTTGAGCCCCAGGCGCAGGTAGTCGGTGCCGCTGCGCTTGCCCCGGGCGCTGATCACCAGCGTGCGCTCCTGGCCTTTGTGTACCACGCGGTATTGCACCTGGTCGAAGTAGTCCAGGCCGTACAGGGTGCCCATGTCCCGTTGCAGGCGGCCCAGGTCCAGGGGCTCGCCGACGGGTTGGCGAATGTAGTAGCGGATCACTGAATCGCCGATTTTCGAGTCGTTTTCGATCTTGATCGCGGTAATCACCGGGGTGCGCTCTTCGGCGGTGCGGGCTTCGGCCAACTGCACATCCGTGGGCTGGCGCAGGGCGGCCAGGCGTTTTTCCAGCACTTGGGTGGCCCGGTAGCCGGCATTGATGATGTCGAGTGAGCGGCCAAAATCGGTCGCGCCATAACTGGCCAGGGCGGGCTGGATCAGGATGTCATCGGGCTTCAGGGATGCCAGCTGCACTTCGGAGTTGCTGCGGGTCATCAGGGTGATGGACTGGTTGAGGATGTCGAACACGGTATTGAGTTGTTTGCGCCCGCGCAGCGGGGTACCGATGTCCACGACAATGACCATGTCGACGCCCATTTCTCGGGCCACATCCACCGGGATATTGTCGACCATGCCACCATCCACCAGGAGCTGGCCGTTGATTTCCACCGGGGCGAATACCGCCGGGATCGACATGCTGGCGCGGATCACCTGGGGCAAATGACCCTTGCGGAACACCACTTTTTCGCCGTTGACGATATCGGTGGCCACGGCGCGGAACGGGATCGGCAGTTTGTCGAAGTCACGCACGTCGCTGCTGTGGGCCAGCAGGCTTTCGAGCAGCAAGGCCAGATTCTGGCCCTGAATCACGCCCAATGGCAGGCCCAGGCTGCCATCGTCGCGGAAACTGAGCTTTTGCTTGACCAAAAAGTCGCGGTCATCCTGCTTGCGCCGAAAGGGTACGTCTTCGCGCTCCGGGGCATCGGACAGGGCTTCTTTCCAGTCGATGCCCAGGGCGAGCTTTTCCAGCTCGTCGATCTTGTAGCCGGAGGCATACAGGCCGCCGATCACCGCGCCCATACTGGTGCCGGCGATGGCATCGATATGAATGCCTTGCTCCTCCAGGGCCTTGAGCACGCCGACGTGGGCCAGGCCACGCGCCGCGCCGCCGGACAACACCAGGCCGACCTTGGGCCGCGCCGCTTCGGCGGCAAACAGCATCAAAGGGCAAAGACACAGGAGCAAACAACTGAGCAGGCGGCGCATCATGAATCTCTGGGCAAGCGAGAAAGGCGGCTATTATAGCGGCGCCTTCCTTTCATGAGCCTTTGAAATCATGTCGCCCGATAAACCCGAAATTGTCATCACCTACTGCACCCAGTGCCAGTGGCTGCTGCGCGCTGCCTGGCTGGCGCAAGAACTGCTCAGTACCTTTGCCGACGACCTGGGCCGGGTCGCGCTGGAGCCGGGCACCGGCGGGGTGTTTCGCATCACCTGCAACGGCGTACAGATCTGGGAGCGCAAGGCTGACGGCGGCTTTCCCGAAGCCAAGGTACTCAAGCAGCGGGTGCGCGACCAGATCGACCCGCAGCGCGACCTGGGGCACAACGACCGGGTTCAGTGAGCAGCGGCGTCCAGTGCGGTTTTGCCGGGTGCCGGGCCGCTGGCCATGCGGCTCGACACCACAATGGCGACGATAATCAGCACCCCGCCCAGCAGCATGCGCAGCGAAGGGGTTTCGTGGAACAGCAGCCACGCCAGGGTGATGCCGTAGACCGGCTCCAGGGCAAACACCACCGCCGCGGTGCGCGCCTTGATCACCGCCAGGCTGGCGACAAACAGGCTGTGGGCCACCCCGGTGCAGAACACCCCGAGCAGACCGATCCAGAGCCAGTCCATCGGGCGAACCTCGCTCAGCCCCGGGCCGGCAAACGGCAGCAGGCACACTGCAACCACTGCGTTTTGCCACATGGCCGCCTGCACGGCGGGCATCCGCCCCGAGTTGGCCCGGTTGTTCAGCGACAGCAGCGAAAACAGCAGCCCCGAGCCCACCGCCCACAGCAGCCCTTCGGTGGCCTGGCTGGCCAGATCAAAACTCGGGGTGACCAGGATCAGCCCGACGCTGACCAGTACCACCAGAATGACTTCGTTGAGGCGAATGCGCTCGCGAAAAATCAGTCCCTCCAGAATCACCGTGAACGCCGGGAAACTGGCAAAGCCCAGGGTGGCGATCGCGACGCCGGCGATTTTTACCGAGACAAAAAAACTCACCCAGTGCCCGGCCAGCAGCAAGCCGCTTAACAGCAGGTTGCGGGCATCGCGCAGGGTCAGCCGGTGCCAGCCGCCGCGGTTGGCCAGCCCGGCGAAGCACAACAGGGCCAGCACCGCAAAAGCGGCGCGGCCAAATACGATGATTGAGGCTGACGCAGCGGCAAGTTTGCCGAACACGCCAGTGAGGCCAAACATCAAGGCGCCAATATGCAGGGCGCCCAGGGCAGTACGCGGAGTCATCGCAATCCTTGGGTCAATACGGGCAAGGCATGCAGTCTATGGGGTGCAAGGTACGGCTGTCTGTCGCGGGGCTGGCGCTAATTGTCGCCAGGCTCGCGGCGCAGCCGCGAAGGCGAGGCACCGAACTCGCGCAGCATGGCAGCGGCAAACGCGCTTTGCGAACTGTAGCCAACGCGGCTGGCGATTTCACCGATGGGCAAGGCGCTGTGGCGCAACAGCGTCAGGGCACTGCGAAGGCGCCGTTGGCGGATGTAGTCCATCGGCGTTTGCCCACATTCGCTGATAAACCGGCTGTGCAGGCGGGCGCAGGACAAACCGGCAATCTGCGCCAGATCCGCGACCTGCAGCGGGTAGGCAGCGTTCTGCTCGATATAGGCATCGAGGGCAGCGTAGGGCAGGCGGCGGGGTTGGGCCTGCTCAGGGTTGAGGCTATTGAGGCTGGCCAGCAGCAGGATCGCCCCTTGGCGGGCAATCAACGGATCGGTCACCGGGCTGGTCGCCAGCCAGTTGACCAGTTGGTGCTGCTGCGGGTCGAGGGGCAGATGGCCGGCGGTATCGAGCAAGCGGCGGCTGGCATCGGCGTGCGCGCCCAATGACTGCCCCAGCCAGTTGTCACCGGGTACATCCAGTACCAGGCAATGGCTGCCCCGTGGGCTGCCGCAGGTGTGGTGGGCGCCTGCGGGCACCACCATCAACTGTTGCTGGCGCAACAGGCTGGGCCGGCCCTCGACTTCGAAATCCAGCTGGCCCGACAGGCTGATCACCACCTGCGCATGTTCATGGCTATGGGCAATCAGGTCGTGGCGGTAATGGCGCAGAGACAGGATTTGGTCCATGACTCTCTCTATTTGTGTGACGGGATCAGTGCCGCCAGAATGCAGGAATGCACAGTACAAACACGGTAATGATCTCCAGCCGGCCGAGCAACATGCCCAGGGACAAAATCCATTTGGCCGCATCCGGCAGGCTGGCGAAATTGCCGGACGGCCCGATGGTCTCGCCCAGCCCCGGGCCTACGCCGGACACCGTGCTGGCCGCGCCGGTGAGGGCGGTCATCCAGTCCAGCCCCAGCAGCGACAGGGCCAGGGCGATCACACAGATGGTGATGGCGAAGAAGAACGAAAAGGTCAGGATCGAACGTACGATTTCTTCGTCGAGGCGGTGGCCGTTGTACTTTTGCTTGATCACCGCCCGGGGGTGGATTAGCTGATTAAGGTTGGCCTTGAGCAGGATATAGGCAACCTGGAAGCGGAAGATCTTGATCCCGCCTGCGGTCGAGCCCGAACAGCCGCCAATGAAACCCAGATAGAAAAACAGCATCAGTGAGAAATTGCCCCACAGGCTGTAGTCCCCCAGGGCGAAACCTGTGGTCGTTACCACCGAGGTCACGTTCAGCGCCACATGGCGAAAGGCATCCCACCACGGCATGTTGGTGGTCCACCACAGCCAGATGCTGAGTACAAACCAGGTCACCACCAGCAAACCGAGCAAGCCCTGCACCTGCTGATCCTTGATCAGGGCTTTGCGATGACCGCGCAGGGTGGCCACATACAGGGTAAACGGCAGGCTGCCCATGATCATCACGGCGATTGCCACCCAGTGCACCGCCGGTTGCGACCACTTGGCCAGCGACTGGTCGGAGGTCGAGAACCCGCCGGTGGAAATGGCCGACATCGCGTGGTTGATCGCGTCAAACACACTCATGCCCGCCCACCAGAACGCCAGGCTGCCAAGGATGGTGATGCCCACATAAGTGGCGACAATCAGGCGGGCCACCATGTGCGAGCGCGGCATGACTTTTTCGGAGCGGTCAGAAGACTCGGTCTGGAACAGGCGCATGCCGCCGATGCGCAGCAACGGCAAGATCGCCACCGCCATACCGATAAAGCCGATGCCGCCCAGCCAGTGCAGCATCGAACGCCACATCAGGATGCCGGGGGACATGGTGTCCAGCCCGCTGAGCACGGTGGAGCCGGTGGCGGTAATGCCGGACATACTTTCGAAAAAAGAGTCGGTGTAGCTGATGTGCTGGGTTAGCAGAAACGGCAGGGCGGCGAAGATGCACACCACCACCCAGCTGGACACGGTGAGCAGGTACATGTCCCGGGGGCGCAGGTGTACCTGCTCGGGGCGACCCGGGATGACCAGCGCCAGGCCGGCGACAAAGGTGATCAGGCTGGCCCACAAAAAGGACGGCAGGTCGCCCAGATGGTCGTAAATCACCAGGGTCAACATGGGCACGGCCATGCTGATCGCGAGCGTAATCAGGAAGATGCCGATGATAAAACCGATGATGCGTAAGGTCGGCAACGCCATGAAGTCAGCTCGGGGATGAAAGAGGGGCGCCATTCTACCTGTGGTCCGGGTTATGTAAACCGCCAGGTCTTCGGGAGATACCGTTAGAATAGCTGCACATTTTCTTCAGGAGGTGGCCAATGGAGGCTCTCGACGCTTTGCTCAACCGTGTTTCTGCCCCGCGCTTGCTTGATCCGGCGCCTACGGCTGAGCAACGTGAAGTACTTTTCGCCGCCGCCTTGCGTGCGCCGGACCACGGCCAGTTGCGTCCTTACCGGTTTTTGACGGTTGAAGGCGACGCGCGCAACCAGTTGGGCGAAATCCTCGCCGAGGCCGTGCAGGCCCAGGGTGGCGAAGTAACCCAGGCAGCCCTGGACAAGGCCCGGGCCATGCCTTTGCGTGCCCCGTTAGTGGTGGTGGTGATTGCCCGCTTGCAGGAGCACTTCAAAGTGCCCAAGTCCGAGCAACTGATTACGGCGGGCTGCGCGGCCCATGCCATTGAGCTGGCGGCTTATGCCCAGGGCATTGGTGCGGTGTGGCGCACCGGCGAGTTGTCATATGCGCCGCATGTGGCCAAGGGGTTGGGGCTGGGTGAGGGCGAGGAAGTGGTGGCGTTTCTGTATTTGGGCACGCCGCAGAACGAATTGCGCGTTGCAGGCAAGGTCGACAGCGCCGGGTTTGTGCAGGCGTGGTCGGTCAAGTAATCCCGGATATCGAAACCTGTGGGAGCGGGCTTGCTCGCGAGGGCATCACCGCGGTCATCCAGACAAACCGCGTCGCCTGCATCGCGAGCAAGCCCGCTCCCACAACAGCAGCGCAAACGCCGCATCAGATTTACAGGTTGCCATTGGGCTCCAGCGGCAACTCCAGGGTGGCAACAAACCCGCCCTGCGGGTGATTGCCCAGCAGCAGCCGGCCGCCGTGGCGCTCTGCCGCGCGGCGGGCAATGGCCAGTCCCAGTCCGTGCCCGGCCGCTGTCTGGCCCGGTGCGCGGAAAAACGGCTCGCCCAGTTGCGCCAGGTACTCCTCGGCAACCCCGGGGCCGTGGTCGCGGACCTTGATGGTGATGTGTTCGCCTTCGCGCACCGCGCTCAGCTCAATCGGTTCACCCGCCGGGTTGAAACGCTGCGCGTTGCGCAACAGGTTGTCTACGGCGCGCTCGATCATCGTCGGCCAACCATTGAGGCTCAACCCCGGTTCGGCTTGCAGGAGCACGGCCTGCTCGGGAGCCGCCAGCGAGGCGTCTTTTTGCACGGTGTTGAGCAACGCATTGAGATCGACCTGCTCGGCGCTGGCCTGGTCGGCATCGACCCGGGCCAGGGCCAGGATCTCGCTGATCAGCGACTCCAGCCGGTCGCACTCGCGGGTCAGGCGCGGCCACAGCTTCTCACGCTCTTCGGGGCCGGCGCGTTCAGCCAGGGCCAGGGCAATCTTGAGGCGGGCCAGGGGCGAGCGCAGTTCGTGGGACACATCGCGCAGTAACTGGCGCTGGCTGCCGATCAAGCTTTGCAGGCGCGCGCCCATGCGGTTGAAGTCGGTGGCCAGCACGCCAAATTCATCCCTTCTCGACGCCAATCGCGCCAGGCTGTTCTGCTGATAGGTGGTTTGCCCCAGGTCATGCACTGCCACCCGCAGGCGCTTGAGCGGGCGGGTGATGGACAGCGTGACCAGCAGGCTGAACAGGGTCAGCACCACCAGTGCAATCCCCAGCGCGCTCAGTGGCCAGATCAGGCTCTGGCGGTGCCAGGCCTCCAGCTCGGGGTTAGGGATGCGGTAAATCAGCAGGTAGGTTTCGGCGGTTTTCGGGCTGGTGTATTCGACCGTCAGGCGGCGCCACGGCAGGTCCTGCTGGCCGGGTTGCTGACGGGCTTCCCAGGCGGCGGCGCGGCGCGGGAAGGTGCCGCGTACCAGCGGGTCGCCACTTTCATTGAGCACTTGTACATCGATGTGATAGCGGCGCTTGCGCCGCTCAAGGAAGTCTTGCGCCGCATCGGCGCCCTGGGTTTCGTAGCGTTCGGTCCACTGTTGCGCCAGATTGGCGATGCCGGGGTGGCGGCTGAGGATCCAGGCGTCCTGATTGAGCATGTGCCCCAGCAGGATGGACAACCCTGCGACCAGGGCAATCGCCAGCCAGAAACTGGCCAGAATGCGCCAAAACAGTGATCGCACGGGAATTCCTCATCATCAATTGATTAAAACGCGCAAAGCCCAACGGCGTTAACCGTTGGGCCTGGTGGGTGCGCAGATTATTGCGCTTTTGGCGCTTGCTGTGCTTTCCACTCCTTGAACTCTTTCATCTCGGCTTGACGCTCGACGCGTTTCTTTTGCATCTCGTCGAAGCGTTTTTGCTGATCAGGCTTGAGCAAGGCGCGGATATCGCTCTGGGTTTTGTCGTGCTTGGCCTTCATCTCGTCTTTCAGCGCTTTCTGGTCGGCGGCTGGCAGTTTTTCCAGGTATTTTTCGACCAGTTGCTTGCGATCATGCATTTGCTCGCCCATCAGCTTGCCGATCTGCTGGCGCTGCTCGCGGGTGAGGTCCAGCTGGCTGTAAGGGGCGTCGCCGCGACCGTGGTGTTCACCGCCGTGACGTGGGCCCATCTGGCCGTCACCACCAGGCATGGCCATTGCGACGGTTGGCAGTGCTGCAGCAAACATCAAAGCAATAAGAGTCTTACGCATGGTGTGTCTCCTTTGAATTTGGATTCCGGTAATTCCGGATGCGCCCAGTTTAGGGAGATCAAGGTCAACCGCTGTCAACCGTGGGTAAAGCTTTGGTAAAGACGGTTTGGCCGGGGATTTACATAAGGTGACTGCCCTGGCACTCATCCCAACCCTCTCTCGGAGGGAGAGGGTGCTTTTTTCAGGCGCTGTAGAAATACCCGCGGCTGCGCAATGCCACGATGCGCGGGCTGCCATCGGGGTGGGGGCCGATTTTCTTGCGCAGGTTGCTAATGTGCATGTCCAGGCTGCGGTCGTACAGGGTCAGCTTGCGGCCCAGGGCGATCTGCGCCAGCTCCTGTTTGTCCAGCGGCTCGCCGGGCTGGCGCAGCAGGGCTTCGAGGATGCGGCTTTCGGAAACGGTCAGGGTGATGTCGCGCTGGTCGATGGTGACCACGCCGCGCATCGGGCTGAAGCACAGGTCGCCCAGCTCCATCTGGCTGGACACGGCCGCCGGGTGGCTGCGGCGCAGCACGGCGCGCAGGCGGGCGGTCAGTTCGCGGGGGTCGCAAGGCTTGGCCAGATAGTCATCGGCGCCCAGCTCCAGGCCCAGGATGCGGTCCAGCGGTTCGCCACGCGCCGACAGCATCAGCACCGGCAGGTCGGGGTGGTCGTTGCGCAGTTGCTTGAGCAGCTCAAGGCCGCTGCCATCGGGAAGCATGACATCCAGCACCACGGCATCCGGGCTGGACTCGCTCAGCGCCTTGCGGGCGCTGGAACCATCGTGGCAAGCGCGAACCTGAAAGCCTTCCTGGCTCAGCCAACTGACCAGCAGCTCACACAGCTCCTGGTCATCATCTATCAGTAACAGGTCGCTCATGGCTTACTCGATTTGACCGGTGCCGACGCTGTGTGCGCCGGCCACCGGTAAAGATACAGGTTACGGCAGGACTTGCTTGAACGGCTTGACGTTGACGTTGGCATAGACGCCGGCAGCAACGTAGGGATCGGCCTCGGCCCAGGCCTGGGCAGCGTTCAGCGACTCGAACTCGGCCACGACCAGGCTGCCACTGAAACCGGCAGCGCCCGGGTCATTGCTGTCGATGGCCGGGTGCGGCCCGGCCAGCACGATACGGCCTTCGGCTTTCAGTTGTTGCAAGCGCTCAAGGTGCGCAGGGCGGGCAGCCAGGCGGGCTTCGAGCGAATTGGCGACGTCTGTTGCAATGATGGCGTAGAGCATGTCAGTCCTTGGTCTTGGGGGAGGTATCGGTGGGGTCGGTGTCATGCAGATGGCGCGACAGGTAGATACCCTGGGCGATCAGGAACAGCACGGTCATGCCCAGGCTGCCGAACACCTTGAAGTCGACCCAGATGCTTTGGTAAGTGAACGCAACAAACAGGTTGGCCGCGCCGCAGAACAGGAAAAACCCGATCCAGGCCACGTTCAGGCGGGTCCAGATGGCATCGGGCAGGCTCAGGGCGTGGCCCATCATGCGCTTGATCAGGACCTTGTCGCCGATAAAGTGGCTGCCGGCAAACGCCAGGGCAAACAGCCAGTTCACCACCGGGGCTTTCCATTTAAGAAAGGTTTCGCTGTGGAAGGCCAGGGTCAGGCTGCCGAATACCAGGCAGGCAACCAGGGTCAGCCATTGGCTTTTTTCGAGTTTGCGTTGCTTGATGAACAGGGCGCCATACACCACCAGTGAACTGATGATCAGCATCGCCGTAGCGCTGTAAATACCGCCGACCGACAGGCTGTGCCCGCCGATTTCGACGATGCGCGGCTCGATTTTGTAAACGATGAAAAACAGTAACAGCGGGATGAAGTCGATGAATTGTTTCACAGTGGCAGCCAGAAGCAGGATGTGGCGGCATAATAACAAACATCAATGACAGCGAAAGCGTCAGCTAGAGGTTATTAAATCCCCGTGGAAATCGACTTGCATTGCCATAGCACGGCATCCGATGGCGCCCTGGCGCCCGCAGTACTGGTTGCGCGTGCGTTCGAGAAAGGTGTGCGAGTCCTGGCCCTGACCGATCACGATACACTTGAAGGCCTCGACGAAGCCCGCACGGCGGCGCAGGCGTTGGGCATGACGCTGGTCAATGGCGTGGAGTTGTCCTGCACCTGGGGCGGGGCGACGATACATGTGCTCGGCTACGGGTTTGATGTGGACGCGCCAGCGCTGGTCGAGGCCATTGCCAAATTGCACGATGGCCGCTGGCTGCGCGCCGAAGAGATCAGCCGCAAACTCGCGCTCAAGGGCATGCCCGGTGCGCTTGAAGGTGCGCGAGCTATCCAGCAGACTCTGGGCGACAGTGGCAATGCCCCGGCGCGTCCGCACTTTGCCGACTTTCTGGTCGAGGCCGGTTACGTCAAGGACCGCGCCGAAGCGTTCCGCAAGTGGCTGGGCGCCGGCAAGCTGGGCGACGTCAAGCTGCACTGGCCGACCCTTGAAGACACCGTCGCCACCCTGCGCGCAGCAGGGGCCTGGGTCAGCCTGGCGCACCCCTCGCACTACGATTTCACCCGCAGCAAGCGCCGACGGCTGATTGGCGACTATATTCAAGCTGGGGGTCACGCGATTGAAGTGGTCAACGGGTACCAGCCGGCCGATCAGGTTGGCAGCCTGGCGATCCTTGCGCGTGAGTTCGGTCTGCTGGTCAGTGCCGGCAGTGATTTTCATGGTCCGGGGGGGTGGTCCGAGATCGGCGAATATCGGCCGGTACCGGAAGACTTGCCGCCATTGTGGTGTCGATTCAAATATGACAAGCCCACTGCCAACGTCTGAACAGGTAAATACTGTGAGTCAATTTTTCCAGATTCATCCGGAAAACCCACAACCGCGCCTGATCAAGCAGGCCGTTGAAATCATCAAGAAGGGCGGGGTTGTGATTTACCCCACCGATTCGTCCTACGCCGTGGGTTGCCAGATGGGCGACAAGGGCGCGATCGAGCGGATCAAGCGCCTGCGCAACCTGGACGACAAGCACAACTTCACCCTGATGTGCTGCGACCTGTCGCAGCTGGGGCTGTTTGCCAAGGTTGATACCGGGATCTTCCGTTTGCTCAAGGCCCATACGCCGGGGCCGTACACTTTTATCCTCAACGCCACCCGCGAAGTGCCGCGCCTGCTGCTGCACCCCAAGCGCCGCACCATCGGCCTGCGCGTGCCGAGCCATCCAATTGCCCTGGCCTTGCTTGAAGAACTGGGCGAGCCGCTGATGAGCGTGACCTTGATCCTGCCGGGCGAAAGCGAACCGATGGAGGACCCGTACGAAATTCGCGATGCCCTGGAAAAACAGGTCGACCTGATCATCGATGGCGGTTTTGGCGGCAACAAGGCCTCCACCGTGATTAGCCTGGTGGACAGCGGTGACCCCGAGATTGTGCGTGTGGGTTGCGGCGATCCTCAACCCTTTATGGTCGAGGCCTGATGTCCGACGTAAACACCCCCGAGGCGCCTCAAGCCCAGGCTGGTGCCCAGCAAGAATTGTCCCTGGCCATGGTCTATGGCCAGGCGGTCATCGAGATGCCGCAAGACCTGTACATCCCCCCGGATGCACTGGAGGTGTTCCTCGATGCGTTTGAAGGCCCGCTCGACCTGCTGCTGTACCTGATCCGCAAGCAAAATATCGACATTCTCGACATCCCCGTGGCGGAGATCACCCGCCAGTACATGGGTTACGTCGAGTTGATGAAAACCGTGCGCCTGGAGCTGGCGGCCGAGTACCTGGTCATGGCGGCCATGCTGGCCGAGATCAAGTCGCGCATGCTGTTGCCGCGTTCTGCCGAAATCGAGGAAGACGAGGGCGACCCCCGCGCCGAACTGATCCGCCGCTTGCAGCAATACGAGCGTTTCAAGGCGGCCGCCGAAGGCATCGAAGGGCTGAGCCGGGTAGGGCGCGAGATTTATGTGCCCAAACTCGATGCCCCCGAGGCGCGGGCACGCAAGCTGGTGCCGGACGTGGCGCTTGAAGAGCTGCTGATGTCGATGGCCGAAGTGCTGCGCCGGACCGACATGTTTGAAAGCCACCAGGTGAGCCGTGAGGCCCTGTCGACCCGCGAACGCATGAGCGACGTGCTTGAGCGCCTCAAGGGTGGTGGCTTCGTGCCCTTTATCGAGCTGTTCACCGCCGAGGAAGGCAAGTTGGGGGTGGTCGTGACCTTTATGGCCATACTTGAACTGGTCAAGGAGTCGCTGATCGAGCTGGTGCAAAATGAACCCTTCGCGCCGATCCATGTGCGGGCAAGAGCCGAATAAAGAGCTGAAACCATGAATTTGACTGAACCCCGAGAACTGGCCCCGTTGCTGGAGGCCTTTCTGTTGGCCTCGGGAAAGCCGCAGAGCCTTGAGCGCCTGTTCGAGCTGTTTGAAGAGGGCGAGCGCCCGGAACCGCCGGTCTTTAAAAAGGCCCTGGAACTGCTGCGCAAATCCTGCGATGGGCGCGCCTTTGAGCTGAAAGAAGTAGCCTCCGGCTATCGCCTGCAAATCCGCGAAAAGTACTCGCCCTGGGTCGGACGCCTGTGGGAAGAGCGCCCGCAACGTTATTCGCGGGCCATGCTGGAAACGATGGCGCTGATTGCCTATCGCCAGCCCATTACCCGTGGCGAGATCGAAGACGTGCGTGGTGTGGCGGTCAACAGCCATATCGTCAAGACCCTGCTCGAGCGCGAGTGGATTCGCGTGGTGGGCTACCGTGACGTGCCGGGCAGGCCTGCGATGTTTGCCACCACCAAGGGTTTTCTCGATCACTTCAACCTCAAGAGCCTCGACGAATTGCCGCCGCTGGCTGAATTGCGCGAGCTTGAGCCGGATCCGATCCTCGACTTCGACGATGCGCCGGTGCCTGCGCATTTGCAGGCCCTGGCCGACGAGAGTGCCGAGCCCGAAGAGCCAAAAGATGAAACCAGCTTCCGTACCTTGCTCACGGAACTGGACTCGATGGAAGAGGGTCTTAAAACCGACTTTGATGACTTGTTGCGTGAGGTTGCACCGATTGAAGTTCCCGAGCCCGAGCCCGAGCCCGAGCCCGAGCCCGAGCCGGTGACAGAGGTGCAACCACAACCGCAGCAACCGTCTGCGGCCGAGTTGGCCCGCGAGCGGTTGCGCGCTGCGGTTGCTGCACTTGAGCAACGATCCGCCATGAGCGACGAAGAGCTCGAGGCCCAGGCGCTGGCCGAAGCCATCGAACAGGAACGCCGCGAGCTGGAAGACTGACGCGCTCCCACAAAGGGTCCTGGCCAGCCGTGGATTCTGCTGGCCATGCATCACCTGTGGGAGCTGGCTTGCCTGCGATGCAGACGGCGCGGTCTGGCAGGCACACTGCAGTGCTGCCATCGCGAGCAAGCCCGCTCCCACAAAGGGTCCCGGCAAGCCGTGGATTCAGTTGGCCATGCATCACCTGTGGGAGCTGCCTTGCCTGCGATGCAGACGGCGCGGTCTGGCAGGCACACTGCAGCGCTGCCATCGCGAGCAAGCCCGCTCCCACAGGTGGGGGCCTGGCACGCCGCGAATTCAGTTGGTCATGCATTACCTGTGGGAGCAGGCTTGCCTGCGATGCAGACGGCGCGGTCTGGCAGGCACACCGCAGCGCTGCCATCGCGAGCAAGCCCGCTCCCACAAAGGGGCCTGGCAAGCCGTGGATTCAGTTGGCCATGCATCACCTGTGGGAGCTGGCTTGCCTGCGATGCAGGCGACGCGGACTGGCAGGTACACCGCAGCGCTGCCATCGCGAGCAAGCCCGCTCCCACAAAGGGGCCTGGCAAGCTGTGGATTCTGCTGGCCATGCATCACCTGTGGGAGCTGGCTTGCCTGCGATGCGGACGGCGCGGTCTGGCAGGTACACCACGGCGATGCCATCGCGAGCAAGCCCGCTCCCACACAATCTTCGGAGGGCTGTCATGAGTTCAACCAAAGACCCCTGCATCGGTGTCTGCAAATTTACCGACGACATTTGCCTGGGCTGCGGGCGCACAAAACGTGAAATCAAGGCCTGGAAGAAACTCGACAAGGACGATAAGCGCACGGTGCTGGCCGAATCGGCCCTGCGCTTGCTGGCGCTGGAAGCCACCGGCCGGCGGAAAAGCAAGTGAGCCGGGCATTAAGTGGCTGGCCTTTGATGCGCAATGGCCAATATCCGCGTATGATTCTCGACCCTCTGGGGCTCAGCAGAGCCCCAAGGCCCATTTTTAACACTTCAGGCGCTCGCCTGAATTGACACACCGGGAGGTGCCCAGATGAAAGATCTCGACCCTAAAGACGGCCAGGAAATTGGCCCGGCAGGCGAAAAACTGCAAAAAGTCCTCGCCCGTATTGGCGTAGGCTCGCGTCGCGACGTAGAGAGCTGGATCAGCCAGGGCCGCATTAAGGTCAATGGCAAGGATGCAACCCTGGGTCTGCGTGTAGACCTGCACGACGCCATCACCATCGATGGCAAGGTGATCAAGCGTGAAGAGGCAGCCGAATCGGTTCGCCGCGTGATCATGTACAACAAACCCGACGGCGAAATCTGCACCCGTGACGACCCTGAAGGCCGTCCGACCGTGTTCGACAAACTGCCGCGTCCAAAAGAAGGCCGCTGGATCAACATCGGCCGTCTGGACATCAACACCACCGGTTTGCTGATGTTCACCACCGACGGTGAGCTGGCCAACCGCCTGATGCACCCTTCCTACGAAATGGACCGTGAATATGCGGTGCGTGTGCGTGGCGAAGTGGATGACGACATGATCGCGCGCCTCAAGGCCGGCGTTGTGCTGGAAGACGGCCCGGCGCGTTTCACCGACATCAAGCAGGCGCCGGGCGGCGAAGGCTTCAACCATTGGTACCACTGCGTAGTGATGGAAGGTCGTAACCGTGAAGTGCGTCGCCTGTGGGAATCCCAGGGCCTGGTGGTCAGCCGCCTGAAGCGCGTGCGTTTTGGTCCGGTGTTCCTCAACTCCGACCTGCCGATGGGTCGCTGGCGCGAAATGAGCCAGTTCGAAGTGGACATCCTCAGCGCTGAAGTCGGCCTCACGCCGGTTGCCATGCCTGAGATGAACGCCAAGAGCAAAGACAAGCTTGAGCGTATGCAGCGCAAATCCTCGCGCCCTGTGGCCCGTGGTGACCGTGTTGCCCGCGTGCTGCGCCCGGCTGAAGGTGCACCTGTTGCACCGCGTCCGGCCCGCCAGCCGCATATCGAAGGCGAGCGTCCAGGCCGTCCGGCGCGCGATGAGTCGGCTCGTCCGGCCCGCAAGCCGGCAGGTCGTACTGACCGTGTGCCAGCAGGCCGTGGTGCGCCAGTTGCCGAGCGTCCGAGCGAAATCAACAAGCGCCCAACCAAGCCAACCCGTAACGGGCCAAAGCTGGTTGACGATGCGCCGTCGGGCAAGCGTCGTGGCGCTCCTGCCGGTTCCGGCCAGCGCCCGGGCTTCGGTCGTCGCAAGCCGCAGTAAACGTTAAGCGCAGTACAAAAAACGCCAACCCCTGAGGGGTTGGCGTTTTTTTATGTCTGCGCAAAGCCATTACCTACCTGTAGTCGCTGAGGAGCGGAGCGAGGCTGCGATCGGCTGCGTAGCAGTCGCGAATCCGGGCAATGTGTTTTACCTGACACACCGCGTGCGCTGGTTTTACGACTGCTACGCAGCCGATCGCAGCCTCGCTCCGCTCCTCAGCGACTACAGAGAGTTGTTTGATTTTTAAGGTGGCAAATAATCGTTACACCATGTCAACAAACCTATACGAATTCAGCCACTTACCGACCCTAAACCACTGAAATCACCCTTCTGTAATGAAAATTTTCCGAGATTTACAGAATCAGGACAGTTCCTGCATAAATTGCGGCTTGTTTCGTATTGCAATCGGCTGTGTGATGGGATCTTGCCTTCGTGCGGGTGTACAATGCGCCGCGTTTTAACTGTGACTCAATTGCGTGCCCGCGCATTTTGCGCCGCTCGGTGTTACACCGAATGGCCAAAACCTCAAGGCTACCCGCCTTGATAATTCCGCAATGCCACAAGCGTTGCGGGTTCGATTCCGTCACAGATAAAAACAAACAGGTGACGCATGACTCGTGAAACAACCTTGGATTCCTGGCGCCTGCGCTGGGGTTTGATTTGTGTTGTAGACCCTTCGATCACTGCCTCTGGTGCTCAAGTTACAACGCACTGAATCACATCAAACCTTGTGTGGGACCTTTGCAATGAGTGGAAATACCTCGCATTCGGGCGAGCTTAAACGCGGCCTGAAAAATCGTCATATCCAGCTGATAGCCCTCGGTGGCGCGATTGGTACTGGCCTGTTCCTCGGTTCGGCCGGGGTACTCAAGTCGGCCGGCCCGTCGATGATCCTGGGCTATGCGATCTGCGGCTTTATCGCGTTCATGATCATGCGCCAGCTCGGTGAAATGATCGTCGAAGAACCGGTCGCCGGCTCCTTTAGCCACTTTGCCCATAAATACTGGGGCGGTTTCGCCGGCTTTATGTCGGGCTGGAACTGCTGGGTGCTGTACATCCTGGTGGGTATGTCGGAGCTGACTGCGGTCGGCAAGTACGTGCACTACTGGTGGCCGGAGATCCCGACCTGGGCCTCGGCAGCCGCCTTCTTCGTATTGATCAACGTGATCAACCTGACCAACGTCAAAGTGTTCGGCGAGGCTGAATTCTGGTTTGCGATCATCAAGGTCGTGGCGATTGTCGGCATGATCGCCCTGGGCAGCTACCTGCTGGTCAGCGGCAGCGGTGGCCCTCAGGCATCGGTGAGCAACCTGTGGGAACACGGTGGTTTCTTCCCGAACGGGACAACCGGCCTGATCATGGCGATGGCCTTTATCATGTTCTCCTTCGGCGGTCTGGAAATGCTCGGTTTCACCGCCGCAGAAGCCGACAAGCCACGCACTGTGATCCCGAAAGCGATCAACCAGGTGATCTACCGCATCCTGATTTTCTACATCGGTGCCCTGGTGGTCCTGTTGTCGTTGACCCCGTGGGACTCGTTGCTGGAAACCCTCAATGCCGGTGGCGACAGCTATAGCAGCAGCCCGTTTGTGCAAGTGTTCTCGATGCTGGGCAGCAACACGGCTGCGCATATCCTCAACTTTGTGGTCCTGACTGCAGCGTTGTCGGTGTACAACAGCGGCACCTACTGCAACAGCCGCATGTTGCTGGGCATGGCGCAGCAGGGTGATGCGCCGAAAGTGCTGGCCAAAATCGACAAGCGCGGTGTGCCGGTCAACTCGATCCTGGCCTCGGCGGCGGTGACGGTCATTGCAGTACTGCTCAACTACCTGATGCCCCATGATGCGCTCGAGCTGCTGATGTCATTGGTAGTGGCGACCCTGGTGATTAACTGGGCGATGATCAGCTACTCGCACTTCAAGTTCCGCCAGCACATGGACAAGACCGCCCAGGTCCCGCTGTTCAAGGCCCTGTGGTATCCGTACGGCAACTACATCTGCCTGGCATTTGTGGCGTTCATTCTGGTGATCATGCTGTTGATCCCGGGGATTCGCGTGTCGGTGTACGCGATTCCGGTGTGGGTGGCCTTTATGTGGCTGTGCTTCGTGATCAAGAACAAGCGCGCCGTACAGGCGCAGGCAGCGGCCTACAGCACTGCCAAGTAAGCCCTGAGGTAACCCTGCAAACCCGGCCATTGCGCCGGGTTTGTTGTTTGTGGGGTATCCTTAAGGCCCTGAACACGGACCCTTTTTGATGCTGGTGATTTCCAACAACGTGCATATCCCCGATGCCGAGATCGAACTGACGGCCATCCGCGCCCAGGGTGCGGGCGGGCAGAACGTCAATAAAGTCTCAAGCGCCATGCACCTGCGCTTTGATATCCCCAACTCGTCGTTGCCGGATTTTTACAAGGAGCGGCTGCTGGCGCTGCGTGACAGCCGCATCACCAGTGATGGCGTGTTGATCATCAAGGCCCAGCAATATCGCACCCAGGAGCAAAATCGGGCGGATGCGCTGGAGCGTCTGGCTGAGTTGATCGTCAGTGCGACCAAGGTGGAGAAAAAACGCCGCCCGACCAAGCCGACCCTGGGCTCGAAAAAGCGTCGGCTGGAATCCAAGACCAAGCGCGGCAACATCAAGGCCGGGCGGGGCAAGGTGGATTTCTAGGGGGCAGCAGCAGTCCTGTGGGGGCGGGCTTGCCCGCGATGGCATCGCCATGCTTTACCTGACACACCACTCCGTCTGCATCGCGGGCAAGCCCGCTCCCACAGGTATATCACCCTGATTGCGGGCTAGTACGCTCTTGCGTTCTGCGCCTGGCGATACAGATAAACACTCAGCAACAGTCCGGTAAGCGCCGCCAGCGCCGCAAACAAAAAGATCGACGCAAAGCCGAAACCGGCCGCCACGGCCCCCACCAGCGGCCCGGTGATACCCAGCGACAGGTCGATAAACAGCGAATACGCACCCACCGCAGCACCACGGCTGGAAGCCGGTACCAGGTTGACAGCCTCAACCCCCAGCGCCGGGAACACCAGCGAAAAGCCAAAGCCGCTCAAGGCTGCTCCTGCCAGGGCCAACTCCGGGTTGGGCGCCAGCCACAACAACAGCAGGCCCAGGGTTTCGACGCTCAAGCAGGCAATCGCCACGCGAAAACCGCCGATGCGGTTGATCAGGTTGCCGAACAGCAAGCGCGCGCTGATAAAGCTGGCGCCAAACAGGCTCAGGCACAGCGCCGCGTTTTCCCAGTGGTTGGTTGCGTAGTACAGGGTGATAAAGGTGGCGATGGTGCCAAAGCCGATCGAGCCCAGGGCCAGTCCGGTGCCGTGGGGCAGCACTCGCCCCAGCACATGCAGGAACGGCAAGCGCACGCCGCTGACGATGGGTGCCGCCAGTTTTGGCCAGGCCAGCAGTACGCCCAGTGCTCCCAGGGCCATAATGCTTGCCCCCAGGCTCCACATGCCCAAGTGGCCGACCATGACCACGCCCAGCGGCGCGCCAATGGCAATGGCGCCGTAGCTGGCGATGCCATTCCAGGAAATTACCTTGGCCGTGTTCTGTGCGCCGACCCGGCCTATGCCCCAGCCGATGGAGCCGGAGCCCACCAGGCTTTCCGCGCTGCCCAGCACCAGCCTGCCGATCAGCAGGCTGGCCAGGCTCCAGGCCGGCATGCTCGTCAGCCAGCTGGACACCAGCATAAACACGCCGCTGAGGCCGCAGCCGGCCAGGCCGATCATCACGGCGCGCTTGCTGCCCCGGGTATCGATAAAGCGGCTGGCGTATGGGCGGCTCAATAGCGTGGCCAAATATTGCACGCTGATCACCAGCCCGGCGATCACCGTGCCGTAACCGAGATGGTTATGTACGTAACCCGGCAGTACGGCCAGCGGAATACCGATGTTCAGGTAGCCGATAAAGGTGAACAGGACAATGGAAACCACTTGCAGCGTGATTGCCAGGGGGCGCTGTGTTTCAGGCATGGGGTAGGGGTCCTGCGGGGTACGGTTGGGGCAGATTACAACGGTGCAACCAATTGTGTCGCGATCAACGCAGCCAGGGCATTTTCCTGGGTGCCGAAACGCTTGAGCAGGGCAGCTTGCTTCTCGGGGCTGAGGCGCTCCCAGAGGTCGATCATTTTCTCGGCGGTGCCGATCAGGACGCTGGCCTGGGTGTCGCTGAAGGTGTCAGTCACGCTTGAGTCCGGAATAGGGGGTGGAGCAATTGTGTCAGACGGTGTGAAAAACAGGGTGCTTTTCGCACCGTCTGATGGTGAGCCGTCAGTCTTCGCTGTCGGCCTGGAGGCTTTCAGAGGCCTCGTCCAGTGCGGGGTTTTCGCCACTGGTGTGTTGCGGGGTTGGCTGCTCGGTTTCGTGCAGGCTTGGGAAGGGGAGGTTTGGGATCTCGTGCATCGTCGCGCTCCTCGTAAGGTGTGTTTTAAGTAGCTTGCTAAGGATACAGGAGGGAGTGTGACAATTTGTCTTTTTATTGCGTCTGGGGGGATTTGTATCGAACTTTTCATTTAGCAGCTGTCGCTGGCCCCGTAGCAGCTGCCGAGGAACGAGGCTGCGTCCGGCGGCGAACCCGTCGCAAAATCAGATACCCGGGAGTGTCAGCAAAACCCGACTCTCTGGTTTTACGACGACTGCGTCATCGGACGCAGCCTCGTTCCTTCGGCAGCTGCTACGGGAGCGGCGTTTAGTGCGTACACACCTGCGCTATGGCCTTGGCCAGCAGGCTCAGGCGCGTGCCGTCGACCCCGGCCATATTGGCGCGCCCCGAGCCGACCATGTATACGCTGTGTTTTTCGCGCAACAACTGGACTTGCTCTTGGGTCAGGCCGGTGTACGAAAACATCCCGCGTTGCTCATTGATATGGGCAAAGTGTTCCGCCAGACCGAATGGCGTCAACGCTTCAACCAGGCCGCTGCGCAATTGCGCGATACGGCTGCGCATGGCTTCCACTTCGTCGGTCCACAGTTTTTTCAGCTGGGCATCGCCGAGGATGGTCGCCACCACCGCTGCGCCGTGATCCGGCGGGTTGGACCACAGGTTGCGCGCAATATAGGCCAACTGGCTGCGGATATCGGTCAGCTTTTCGGCGTCATGGGCGCACACAATCAATGCACCGACCCGTTCGCGGTACAGGCCGAAGTTCTTCGAGCACGAACTGGTGATCAGCACTTCCGGCAGTTCACGGGTGAACAGGCGGGTCGACCAGGCATCTTCCTGCAGTCCGTCGCCAAAACCCTGGTAGGCAAAGTCGATCAGCGGCAGCAGTTCGCGGCGGCGTACCACATCCAGCACCTGCAACCAGTCCGCTTGGGACAGGTCGAAGCCGGTCGGGTTGTGACAGCAGGCGTGCAGCAGTACGACATCGCCTTTTGGCGCGTGCTCCAGCGCTTCGAGCATGGCCGCGACATTGAGCTTGTTGTCGCTGCCCACATAGGGGTAGTGACTGATCTTCAGCCCGGCCGCAGCAAAGATGGTTTCGTGGATCGGCCAGGTCGGGTCGCTCAGCCAGATACCGCGGCCCGGCAGGCATTGCGCGATAAAATCGGCGCTCAGGCGCAGCGCGCCAGTGCCGCCCGGGGTCTGGGTGGCGCCGGCGCGTTTGGCCGCCAGCAGGGGCGAGTCTTCGCCCAGCACCAGTTCGCTGATCAGTTGCCCGAAACGGCTGTCACCATGACCGCCGATATAGGTTTTGGTCTGTTGCTGGTCGACCAGGCGCTGCTCGGCCAACTTTACCGATTGCAGGATCGGCGTCAGGCCGTTGGCGTCTTTATACACGCCCACACCCAGGTCGAACTTGTCCGGATTGGTGTCCTGTTGATAGGCGTCCATCAAACCGAGGATCGGGTCGCCCGGCACCCGACCAATATCGGCGAAGTGCATTACTTGCGACCTTCGGCAGTTTTGGCCACTTCATCGGTGCGTGCGGCCATGATGAAGTCGTTGCGGTGCAGGCCCTTGATCGAGTGGCTCCACCAGGTCACGGTGACCGAACCCCATTCGGTCAGCAGGCCCGGGTGATGGCCTTCGGCTTCGGCGATTTCACCCACGGCATTGGTAAAGGCCAGGGCGAATTTGAAGTTCTTGAACAGAAAGACCTTTTCCAGCTGCATGATGCCGTCGCGAACTTCGATGTTCCAGTCCGGGATCTGTTTGATCAGGATCGGCAACTCTTCGTCGCTGACCTGTGGAGCATCGGCGCGGCAGGCTTCGCAGTGGGCTTGGTTCAGTGCGTTCATGGTGTATTCCTGAATTCGTTTTTTATTGATGTGTGTAGGTAAAAAAGGCTTAGGCCGCTTTCGGTTTTGGCGCGAACTTGGGCGCATGCAGGCCCAGGGTCATGCCTTTTTCGACCATGCCCATGATGTCTTCGTGGGCCAGGTCGAACAGCCGCTTCAAGTCCGGCAGGACAAAATACAGCGGCTGCAAAATATCGATGCGATATGGCGTGCGCATGGCTTCCAGCGGGTCGAAAACCTGATGTTCCGGTTCTGAAGACAGGCTGTAAACCGTTTCTTTGGGCGACGACAGAATCCCGCCACCGTAAATGCGCTTGCCTTCAGGGGTGTCGACCAGGCCGAACTCGATGGTCATCCAGTACAGGCGCGCCAGATATACCCGTTGTTCTTTGCTCGCCTGCAGGCCGAGCTTGCCGTAGGTGTGGGTGAATTCGGCAAACCACGGGTTGGTCAGCAGCGGGCAGTGGCCGAAAATCTCGTGAAAAATATCCGGCTCTTGCAGGTAATCCAGCTCTTCGGGTGTGCGAATAAAGGTCGCCACCGGAAACTGCTTGTTGGCCAGCAATTCGAAAAAGGTCTGGAAGGGGATCAGTGCGGGCACCCGGGCAACTTGCCAGCCAGTGGTAGCACCCAGTACCTGATTGATCTCGTCGAGTTGCGGGATGCGGTCGTGGGGCAGGCCCAGCTTTTCGATGCCCTCCATGTACTCGGGGCAGGCCCGGCCTTCCAGCAGTTTCAGCTGGCGGGTAATCAGCGTGTTCCACACCCCGTGCTCGGCAGGTGTGTAGTCGATAAAGCCATTGGCATCAGGCTCACGGGCGACGTATTTCGTTTGCTTCATGGGGCTCTCCGCAAGGAAATCGTTTTTATTATTCGGTGTTGTTGCGATGCCTTAGTGATACCCCAAGTGATTGCCGTGTGCAGCTAGCCTTAAGCCAGTAATGCTGGGATGATGGCGCTTATTCGTAAAGTATTCGTTACGACGTGAAGGGCGAGCTGTCCTTATTGAGGGGTCGACAGCACAACTGTCACAAAATCGTGACGATGAAATGCCTTTGTGGGCAAAAACAATTCCTTTGTGGGAGCGGGCTTGCTCGCGATGGTATCGCTGCGGTGTAGCAGGCAAATCGCAGCGCCTGCATCGCGAGCAAGCCCGCTCCCACATTTGATCTTCAATTTCTGCCATTTCCGAGCAATTGCCATGCGTATCAAAGTCCACTGCCAAAACCGGATTGGCATTCTTCGCGACATTCTCAACCTGCTGGTGGCCTACGGCATCAACGTCAAGCGCGGGGAGGTCGGCGGCGATCAGGGCAATGCGATTTACCTGTACTGCCCCAATCTGATCAACCTGCAGTTCCAGGCCTTGCGTCCGAAGTTTGAAACCATATCCGGGGTGTTTGGCGTCAAGCGTGTAGGTTTGATGCCCAGCGAACGCAGGCATATGGAGCTCAACGCCTTGCTCGGGGCGCTGGAGTTTCCGGTGCTGTCCATCGACATGGGTGGATGCATCGTTGCGGCCAACCGGGCTGCGGCGCAATTGCTCGGGGTGCGGGTCGATGAGGTGCCGGGCATTTCCCTGTCCCGTTATGCCGAAGATTTTGACCTGCCCGAGCTGGTGCGGGCCAATAAGTCGCGCATCAATGGCCTGCGGGTCAAGATCAAGGGCCTGGTGTACCTGGCCGATATCGCACCGCTGCAACTGGAGCACGATGAAAGCGAGGCAATGGCCGGGGCCGTGCTGACCCTGCACCGTGCCGACCGCGTGGGCGAGCAAATCTACAATGTGCGCAAGCAGGAACTGCGCGGTTTCGACAGTATTTTCCAAAGCTCGAAGGTTATGGCTGCCGTGGTGCGCGAAGCCCGGCGCATGGCGCCGCTGGATGCGCCGCTATTAATAGAAGGCGAAACCGGTACCGGCAAGGAACTGCTAGCCCGAGCCTGCCATCTGGCCAGCCCTCGTGGCCAGTCGCCATTGATGGCGCTGAACTGCGCAGGCCTGCCCGAATCGATGGCTGAAACCGAGTTGTTCGGCTACGGCCCTGGTGCGTTTGAAGGGGCGCGGGCCGAAGGCAAGCTGGGCCTGCTGGAGCTGACGGCCGGGGGTACGCTGTTTCTTGATGGCGTGGGTGAAATGAGCCCGCGCTTGCAGGTCAAGTTGCTGCGCTTCTTGCAGGACGGCTGCTTTCGCCGTGTCGGCAGTGATGAAGAGGTCTATCTCGATGTGCGGGTGATGTGTGCCACCCAGGTCGATTTGTCGGAGCTGTGTGCCCGTGGCGAATTCCGTCAGGACCTCTATCACCGCCTCAACGTGCTGTCGCTGCATATCCCGCCGCTGCGCGATTGCCTGGATGGCCTGGAGCCGCTGGTCGAGCATTTTCTCGATCAGGCCAGCCGCCAGATTGGTTGTTCGCTACCGCGCCTGGCGCCGGCAGCGATGGAGCGCTTGCGCCACTACCACTGGCCGGGCAACGTGCGCCAGCTGGAAAACGTGCTGTTCCAGGCGGTGTCGCTGTGCGATGGCGGGGTGGTCAAAGCCGAGCATATTCGCCTGCCGGACTACGGCGTGCGCCAGCCGTTGGGCGAGTTCTCGCTGGAAGGCGGCCTGGAGCAGATTGTCGGGCGGTTCGAAAAGGCGGTGCTGGAGCAACTGTATTCCGAGCACCCCAGCAGCCGATTGTTGGGCAAGCGATTGGGGGTTTCCCACACCACCATCGCCAATAAACTGCGCGAGCACGACATTATCAAGCCGGGCAAGGACGCTTAAGCCTGTAAGTGCTGGTCTGTGGGAGCGGGCTTGCTCGCGATGATATCGCTGCGGTGTGCCAGACATATCGCGCCGCCAGAATCGCGAGCAAGCCCGTTCCCACAAGATTGACGTGACTCGGCAGGCCACCCCTTGCCGCAACCGGCAGAACCCCGCCGTTCCCCCGCCCCGAATCTCCCCCCACTCCTGCGCAAACCCGCGCCGCAGCGCGTCAAAATAAAGTTGGTGCGCAAATTGCAATGACCTCTGCAGTACAGCGGTGGGCGGCAAGCGTCCGTCAGACAGAGGAAAGACTGTGGACAAGTACCTTTATGTGGCAATGACCGGCGCCAGTCAGAACGCACTGGCGCAGAAGGCGCATGCCAACAATCTGGCGAACATCTCGACCAACGGTTTTCAGCGTGACCTGGAACAGGCCCGCTCGATGCCGGTGTTTGGTGACAGCTTTCCGGCGCGTGCCTTTGCCCTGACCGAGCGCCCGGCCACCGACTTCAGCCCCGGTGCGCTGGTCGAGACCGGGCGCGACCTCGATGTGGCCGTGTCTGGTGACGGCTGGCTGGCGGTACAGGCTCCCGACGGTAGTGAGGCCTATGTGCGCACCGCCAGCATGAACGTGGATGCCCTGGGCATCCTGCGGGCGGGTAACGGCATGCCGATCATGGGCAATGGCGGGCCGATCGCGGTGCCGCCCCAGCAGCAGATCGAAGTCGGCGAAGACGGCACCATCAGCATCCGCGCCCAGGGCGAAGGCCCCCGGGTGATGGCGCAAGTGGACCGGATCAAGCTGGTCCAGCCAGACCTGAAAACCATGAGCAAAGGCCTCGACGGCCTGATCCACACCAACGACGGGCAGCCGGCCCCGGCCGATGCCAATGTGCGGGTGACCTCGGGCTTTCTGGAGGCGAGCAACGTCAATGCCGTGGATGAGATGACTTCGGTGCTGGCCCTGTCCAAGCAGTTCGAATTGCACATCAAAATGATGAACACCGCCAAAGAAGACGATCAGGCCATGACTCGCGTCCTGTCCATCAGCTAATTACTTGAACGAGCGCCGAAAAACCGGCGCGCGAGGAGAGCACCATGCTTCCGGCACTGTGGGTTGCAAAAACGGGTTTGGCTGCACAAGACACCAACCTGACCACCATTTCCAACAACCTGGCCAACGTTTCGACCACCGGCTTCAAGCGTGATCGCGCCGAGTTCCAGGACTTGCTCTACCAGATCAAGCGCCAGCCGGGTGCCCAGTCCACCCAGGACAGCGAGCTGCCTTCGGGGCTGCAAGTGGGTACCGGGGTGCGCATCGTCGGCACGCAAAAGAACTTCTCCGCCGGTAGCCTGCAAACCACCGAGCAGCCGCTGGACATGGCGATCAATGGCCGTGGATTTTTCCAGATCATGCAGCCCGACGGCACAACGGCCTACACACGTGACGGTACTTTTCACCTGGACTCCAACGGCCAGATCGTCACCGCCAGCGGCTTTGCCCTGGAGCCGGCGATTGTGGTACCGGCCGATGCCCAGACCTTCACTGTCGGTCAGGACGGCACCGTGTCGGTGACCATTTCCGGCAACCCGGCGGCGCAAGTGATCGGCAACGTGCAGACCGCCGACTTTATCAACCCGGCGGGCTTGCAGTCCCAGGGTGGCAACCTGTTTCTGGAAACCGCTTCCAGCGGCGCGCCGCAGATCGGCACCCCGGGCCTGAACGGTTTCGGTTTGACCATGCAAAGCATGCTCGAGACCTCGAACGTCAGCACCGTGGAAGAAATGGTCAACATGATTACCACCCAGCGTGCCTACGAGATGAACTCCAAAGTCATCTCCACCGCTGACCAGATGTTGTCGTTCGTTACGCAAAACCTGTAACTACGTGAAATAGCGGGAGAGCTCATGAAGCGCTTGTTTTCTGTTCTGGCACTGGGCGCCATTACCCTTGTGGCCGGTTGCGTCAGCCCGCCACCGCGGGCCAATGATCCGTACTACGCGCCTGTGCTGCCGCGTACGCCGCTGCCGGCTGCGGCCAACAACGGCTCGATCTACCAGGCCGGTTTCGAGCAGAACCTGTACAGCGATCGCAAGGCGTACCGCATCGGCGACATCATCACCATCACCTTGAACGAGAAGACCCAGGCGAGCAAAAACGCCAACTCGGCCATCGGTAAAAACAGCAATACCAGCATCGGCCTGACCTCGTTGTTCGGCAGCGGCCTGACCACCAACAACCCGCTGGGCGGGGGAGACCTGAGCCTCAATGCCGGTTACAGCGGCAGCCGTGCCACCAAGGGCGACAGCAAGGCCGGGCAGGGCAACAGCCTGACCGGTTCGATCACCGTGACCGTGGCCGACGTGTTGCCCAACGGCATCATCGCCGTGCGCGGCGAAAAGTGGATGACCCTCAACACCGGCGATGAACTGGTGCGCATTGCCGGCCTGGTGCGTGCCGATGACATTGCCACCGATAACACCGTGTCTTCGACCCGCGTGGCCGATGCGCGCATCACCTACTCGGGCACTGGCTCGTTTGCCGATGCGAGCCAGCCGGGCTGGTTTGACCGTTTCTTCCTTAGCCCGCTGTTTCCCTTTTAGTGATGAACTTCACCATGCCTAACCTCAAGCATCTGCTGGCCGCCGTGTTGCTGTTGACGACCGCCCTGGGCGCCCACGCCGAGCGGTTGAAAGACATCGCCAGCATTTCCGGCGTGCGCTCCAACCAATTGATTGGTTATGGCCTGGTGGTGGGCTTGAACGGTACGGGCGACCAGACCACGCAAACCCCGTTTACCCTGCAAACCTTCAACAACATGCTGTCCCAGTTCGGCATCAAGGTGCCGCCAGGGTCGGGCAATGTGCAGCTGAAAAACGTTGCGGCGGTGTCCATCAGCGCCGATTTGCCAGCATTCGCCAAGCCGGGGCAGGTGATCGATATCACGGTTTCCTCCATCGGCAACTCCAAAAGCCTGCGCGGCGGTACGCTGCTGCTCACACCGCTTAAAGGCATCGATGGCAATGTGTATGCGGTAGCCCAAGGCAACCTGGTGGTCGGCGGTTTTGATGCCGAAGGCCGCGACGGCTCGAAAATCACCGTCAACGTGCCGTCGGCCGGGCGCATTCCGGGCGGCGCATCGGTGGAGCGGGCCGTGCCCAGCGGTTTCAACCAGGGCAACAGCCTGACCCTGAACCTCAACCGTTCGGACTTCACCACCGCCAAGCGCATCGTCGACAAGATCAACGACCTGCTCGGCCCTGGCGTGGCCCAGGCCATCGATGGCGGCTCGGTGCGAGTGACGGCACCACTGGACCCGAGCCAGCGTGTTGATTACCTGTCGATCCTGGAAAACCTCGAAGTCGATCCGGGGCAGGCGGTGGCCAAGGTCATCATCAACTCGCGTACCGGCACCATCGTGATTGGCCAGAACGTCAAGGTTTCGCCCGCCGCAGTGACCCACGGCAGCCTGACCGTGACCATCACCGAAGACCCGATTGTCAGCCAGCCCGGCCCGCTGTCCAACGGCGAGACCGCCGTGGTGCCGCGTTCGCGGCTTAATGCCCAGCAGGAAGCCAAGCCAATGTTCAAGTTCGGCCCGGGCACCACCCTCGACGAGATCGTGCGGGCGGTAAACCAGGTCGGCGCAGCGCCAGGGGACTTGATGGCGATTCTCGAAGCACTGAAACAGGCCGGCGCCCTGCAAGCCGACCTGATCGTGATCTGAGGCTGACAGCATGGACATGTCCAAGAGCGGAGTAGTGGCGAACAGCGATTCGGGGGCGTTTACCGACCTGAATCGGCTGAATAAGCTGAAAGTCGGCGACCGCGAAAGCGACGGCAATATGCGCAAGGTGGCGCAGGAATTCGAGTCGCTGTTCCTTAACGAAATGCTCAAGTCGATGCGCTCGGCCAATGAAGTGCTGGGCAAGGACAACCCGCTCAACACCCCGGCGGCCAAGCAGTATCAGGAAATGTACGACCAGCAGCTGTCGGTGACCCTGTCCCGCCAGGGTGGTGGCATTGGCCTGGCCGATGTGCTGATGCGCCAGATGTCGAAAAACAAGGCTGCGGTGCCGGGGGAGGCTGCGGCTACCACGGCGCTGACCGCCGAAGTCAAAGCGCCGGCGGCCACCACCGTCGACAGCCCTTTTGTGCGCTCCAGCGGTCAGCGTCCATTGTGGGCTTCGCGGGTTACCACTACGCCGGCAGCCGCAGCCGACGGTCATAAAAATGATATGGCCATGCTCAATCAGCGCCGCCTGGCGTTGCCGAGCAAGCTCACTGACCGTTTGCTGGCTGGCATCGTGCCATCGGCGGACCCGGCGCGCACCGCGCTCAATACCGCCACCGTACCTGGGCGCACATCGCCGGGGCTGGATGCGGTGCTCAAGGGCAGCCGCCAGCCGATGCTCAGCGCCAGCGGCGCGCAAGGGCGCATGCAGATTTACGGTCGTGCCGTGGCGCAGCCGCCATTGGCCCCGGCCAAACAGGCCTTCGAGTCGCCGGATGCGTTTGTCGCCACCATGCTGCCGATGGCGCAACAGGCCGCCGACCGCATCGGCGTCGACCCGCTGTACCTGGTGGCGCAAGCCGCACTGGAAACCGGCTGGGGCAAATCGGTGATGCGCCAGCAAGATGGCAGCAGCAGCCACAACCTGTTCGGCATCAAGGCCACCGGCAGCTGGCAGGGCGCCCAGGCGCGGGCCATCACCAGCGAGTTCAAGGGCGGGCAGATGGTCAAGGAGACGGCAGACTTCCGTTCCTACGATTCCTACCAGGACAGCTTCCATGATCTGGTGACGCTGTTGCAGAGCAACAATCGTTATAAAGATGTGCTCAATGCGGCCGATAAACCGGAGCAGTTTGTACGCGAGTTGCAGAAGGCCGGTTACGCAACCGACCCTGAGTACGCGAGCAAGATTTCGCAGATAGCCAAGCAAATGAAAACCTACCAGAGCTACGCCTCGACGGGTTCTCTCACGAATTTATAAGGTTTGAACCATGGCGAGTTTGATCAACATCGGGATGTCGGGGCTCAACGCCAGTCAGGGCGCATTGGCGACAGTCGGCAACAACATTGCCAACGCCAATACCTCGGGCTATTCGCGTCAGCAGATCGTCCAGGGCAGCGGCGCGTCGCAACAGGTGGGCGGGGTGTTTATCGGCACCGGCACCACCCTGGCCGACGTGCGCCGCGTGTACAACTCCTACCTCGACGCCCAGTTGCAAACCACCACCTCGCTCAACGGCGATGCCCAGGCTTATCTCGACCAGATCGGCACGGTCGACAAACTGCTGTCGGATAAAAACACCGGCGTGTCGGCAGCCCTGAGCAGCTTTTTCAGCTCCCTGCAAACCGCCGCCGCAGCTCCCGGTGATGTGTCGGCACGCCAGCTGCTGCTGACCAGCGCGCAGACCCTGAGCAACCGGTTCAACTCGATTTCGTCCCAGCTCAACCAGCAGAACGAAGGGATCAACAGCCAGCTTGATACCCTGACCTCGATGGTCAACCAGCACACGGCCACCATTGCCTCGCTGAACAAGCAGATCGCCCAGGCCACCACGGCGGGTAATACGCCGAACAACCTGCTGGATGCGCGCAACGAAGCCGTGCGTACCCTCAACGAGCTGGTCGGGGTGACGGTCCAGGAGCACGACAACGTCTACGACATCACCCTGGGCACCGGTCAGGCGCTGGTGCAGGGTTCGACCTCCAATACCCTCTCGGCGGTACCGGGCAAGGTCGACAAAAGCCAGTACAGCATCCAGATCAATTACCAGCAATCGAGCTCCGACGTGACCTCCGTGCTCAGCGGCGGCAAGATCGGCGGCCTGTTGCGCTATCGCGATGATGTGCTGGCCCCGGCCATGAATGATCTGGGGCGTACAGCCATTGTGGTCGCCGATGCGATCAACCAGCAGTTGGGCCAGGGCCTGGATGCCAATGGCGAGTTCGGCTCGTCGATGTTCAACAGCATCAACAGTGACAAGGCCATCAGCCAGCGCAGCCAGGCGGCGACCGGCAATATTGGCGCGGGCAACTTCAATGTCAGCATCGCCGACAGCGGCGCGCTGACCGCCTACGACTATCAGGTCACGTTTACCAGCGCCACCGAGTACTCGGTCAAACGCTCCGACGGCACCGATATGGGCGCGTTCGCCACCACGGACAATCCGGCCAAGGTGATCGACGGCTTCACTCTGGACCTCAAGGGTGGCCCGATGACCGCTGGTGATGCGTTCAAGGTCAGCCCCACCCGCAGTGGCGCCAGCAATATCGGCGTGCAAATGAGCGATGCCAATAAGTTGGCATTTGCCGGGCCGCTGGTTGCCGGCCCGGGCAGCTCCAACACCGGTACGGGTGCTGTGGGCAGCCTCAATCTGTCGTCAGCGCTGGATATTTATGGCGGCGTCAGTCTGGGCAAGTCGCAAAGCGACATTGAAGGCGCGATGCCGGTGCGTATCGCCTTTGATGAGGCCGCTGCCGACGGGACCCAAAGCTACCGGGTGCTGAACGAGGCGGGCAAGGAAATCGGCAAGGGCAGCATCGTGCCCGGCCAGGACAACAAGGTCACGATCAATGTGCCCGTCACCAACGCCGATGGCACGACCACCAGCGTGGGGTTCGACACTGTCATCAGCGGCTCACCGGGCAAGGGCGACAGCTTCGATATCAAGTTCAACAAGGACGGCAAGGCTGACAACCGCAACGCCAACGAGCTGCTGGGCCTGCAAACCAAGGCCACAGTGGGTGTAGGCAAGGACGGCACCGGCGGCGTCAGTATGGCTACTTCCTACAGCCAGTTGGTATCCAAGGTGGGCGGCAAAGCCAGCCAGGCCGCGGTCGACGGCACCGCTAACGGCGCGGCCCTCGCGTACGCCAAGGAAGTGCGCAACTCGGTGTCCCAGGTCAACCTGGACGAAGAAGCCTCCAACCTGGTCAAGTTCCAGCAGTACTACACCGCCTCGTCGCAGATCATCAAAGCGGCGCAAGCCACCTTCAGCACGCTGATCAACAGTCTTTAAGGGAGCCCGCGACGATGCGTATTTCAACTTCGCAGTTTTTTGAATCGACCAGCGCCACCTACCAGAACAACTTCTCGTCGGTGATCAAGACCCAGGGCCAGATCGACTCCGGCGTGCGCATCCAGACCGCCGCCGATGACCCGGTCGGCGCGGCGCGCCTGCTGCAACTGCAACAGCAAAAAGACATGCTGGGCCAGTACAGCACCAATATGAACAGCATCAAATCGTCCCTGGGCGCCCAGGAAGCGGTGCTCGACAGCATCAACAACTCATTGCAAAAGGCCAGTGAGCTGGCCCTGGGCGCAGGCAGCGGTAAAAGCGATGCCGACCGCCTGGCCATTGCCAACGAACTGGGCAGTATTGAAGAGCAGGTGTTCAGCCTGCTCAACAGCAAGGACGCTGCGGGCAACTACATGTTCTCCGGCTCCAAAACCGACACACCGCCTTACACTCGCAACAATGACGGCACCTACAGCTATCAGGGTGACGATACCCAGCTTAACCTGAAGGTTTCCGACACCCTGACCCTGGCCAGCAGCGATACGGCCAGAAGCATCATGGAAGGCGCGACCAATACCGGGCGTACCCAGGCGACTTTTGTGCCCGGCGTGGATGCCAATGGCGAGCCGACCGTCAATGACGGCAAGCTCTCGGTGTCTGCTGGCCTGGTCACGTCAAGCGCGGTGTTCAACAAGAGCTTCGCCGAAGGCCAGCCCTATACGCTGAAATTCAGCAGCAGCACCCAGTACACCCTGACTGACCGCGACGGCAACGACCTGACCTCGCAGGTGGCGGGTAATGGCGTGTTCGACCCGACCAAGGACGGTTCGCAGAGCATCAGCCTGCGCGGCGTTTCGTTCGACATTACCCCTAACCTCAAGGACATCCCGGCGGCGGATCGCGATGCGGCAGTGGCGGGGCGTACCTTCACCCTGGAGGCCAAGGCCGACACCATCAATACCTCGCGCACGCCGAGCAACGGCTCGACGGCGCAGATTACCAATTCCACGGTGACCGACGCCCAGGCCTATGGCGACAGCTTTCCGAGCAATGGCGCGGTGATCAAATTTACCAGCGCCACCGAGTACGAGGTGTATGCCCAGCCGCTGAGCGCCGACAGCAAGTCGATTGCCCAGGGCACTGTTGACGGCGGTGCGCTCGGGATCAAGTTCGACTTCGCTGGAGCACCGCAGGCGGGCGACCAGTTTGTCGTCAACCGCAACAACCACCAGAGCCAGAACGCGCTGGACACCATCAGCCAGCTGCGCAAGGCGCTGGAGATCCCTAGCGACAAAGACCCGCTGGCCCAGCAAACGCAAAAGGACGCGATCAACGCCGCGATCGGCAACCTGAAAAACGCCAGTGCCGGCGTCGACAGCGCCCGGGGCTCGATTGGTGCGCGTTTGAAGGCGGTGGATATCCAGGCCGATGAAAATATCAGCCTGGGCCTGGCCAACGACTCCACCACGGCGGCGATTGGCAACACCGACATGGCGGGGGCGTCCATTGAACTGGCGTTCCAGAAAGCCATGCTTGAGGCCTCGCAACTGGCGTTCGTGAAAATCTCCCAGCTGAGCCTGTTCAACCAGCTCTAAACAGCGGTGCAGGGGGGTAATGTGGGAGCGGGCTTGCCCGCGATGCAGGCGACACGGTATGCCGGTAATACCGTGTTGCTGCCATCGCGGGCAAGCCCGCTCCCACAAAATCGCCTTTCTGGCTGTAATGTTTTGTATAAAACCGCACAAAATAGCGTGACCTATGAGTCATAACGCGCATCTTCACTGTATCGTGTGAAACGTACGGGCGGGTGCCGGGCCTTTTTCAGGCTGTTTTGTTTATTGTTATGCACCCATATTCGTCGCATTCCTGCGCGATAAAGCCCTTTTATTGTCAGCGCCCCTCGGTTGTGCGAGCGGGTGATCTCCAGCTATTTAGTATTGGGAAGCCACAATGATTGGCATTAAAAGCATCGCCAGTTACGTGCCAGCAAGCGGTGTAGACAACTACGCGCAAGGCGCGAAGTTCTCCAAAGACGAAGAATTCATCCTGGGCAAGATCGGCTCGGCCTTTCTGCCGCGCAAAGATGCTGACCAGGAAACCTCGGACCTGTGTGTTGAAGCCGTCAACGCACTGTTTAGCAACAATCCGCAGCTTAAACGCGAATCCATCGACGCGTTGATCGTTGTCACCCAGAACGGCGACGCCGAAGGCCTGCCGCACACGGCGGCCATCGTCCAAGACAAGCTCGGCCTGCCGACCCACGTTGCCGCCTTTGATATCTCCCTGGGCTGTTCGGGTTATGTCTACGGCATCTACGCGATGAAAGGCTTTATGGAAGCCGCGGGCCTGAAAAACGGCTTGCTGGTGACGGCCGATCCGTACTCGAAAATCGTCGACCCGGAAGACCGCAACACCACCATGCTCTTTGGTGACGCGGCCACGGCCACCTGGATGGGCGAAGACGCGCCCTGGCAGCTGGGCAAGGCCAAGTTCGGCACTGACGGTTCCGGTGCCCCGCATCTGAAAGTCAGTGATGGCGTGTTCTTTATGAACGGCCGCCAGGTGTTCAACTTTGCCCTGCTTAAAGTGCCTGCGCACTTGAACGAGCTGCTGGAAGAGTCCGAACTGACCTCCAAGGACATCGACGCGTTCTGCATCCACCAAGGCAGTGCGGCCATCGTTGATGCCGTGGCCCGTCGCTTTGAAGGCGAGCCGGAGAAATTTATCAAGGATATGGTCGAGACCGGCAATACCGTGTCGTCGAGCATTCCGCTGCTGCTGGAAAAGCATGTGATGGACGCCACCTGGAAGCGCGTGGCGCTGAGCGGTTTTGGTGTGGGCCTGTCGTGGGGCTCGGCGATTATCTATCGTCCATAAGCTTCACGTTGAAACACAAAACGCCCGTGGTCGCAAAGCCATGGGCGTTTTGCTTTCTGGCAGGGCTGGTTGAATCTGTGGGAGCGGGCTTGCTCGCGATGGCATTACCCTGGTTTGCCTGAAGCACCGCGCCGCCCGAATCGCGAGCAAGCCCGCTCCCACACTGGGGGGGCGCCCGGCGGCTTATCCTCCCGCTAACCCCCTGAATTACAAGGCATGCCTCCCTTGGCTGCAAAAAAAATCAAAAAAACCCTCAAGCAACCGACATTCACGACGATAACTATTACGAAGGTTCTCTAGGCCACACCCGGCGGTTGCCAGGGCCGGAAGCCGCAGTATTCATCCAATGAGGATTTCGTCATGGCTTTATCAGTAAACACTAACGTCACGTCCCAGACCGTTCAGAAGAACCTGAACAAAGCCGGCGACTCGTTGAGCACCTCGATGACCCGTCTGTCTTCCGGCCTGAAAATCAACAGCGCCAAAGACGACGCTGCCGGCATGCAGATCGCCAACCGTCTGACTTCCCAAGTCAAAGGCATGACCGTTGCCATCGCCAACGCCAACAACGGCTCTTCGATTGCACAGACTGCTGAAGGCGCGATGCAAGAGTCGACCAACATTCTGCAACGTTTGCGTGAACTGGCTCTGCAGTCCGCGAACGGTGATAAAAGCGCTGATGACCGTGCTTCCCTGCAACAAGAATTCACAGCGAAAGTCGGTGAACTGACCCGTATTTCGTCTACTACTACTTTCGGTGGTCGTAACCTGCTGGACGGCTCGTTCCAGAACCAGTCGTTCCAAGTGGGCGCTGATGCCAACCAGACCATTTCGTTCGGTATGAGCGATATCAGTGCTACTGGTTTGAAGGGGTCTTATGGTGAGGCGAGTGCAGCAGGTGGCGTGAGCACGCTGTCTGCAAACGTTGTTGGTGGTGCGAACGATGCTGCTACGTTCAAAGCTGCAGGCGCTGCATTTGCAGCTCCGACCGCTGATGAAACGCTGACCATTAATGGAACAGATATTACACTGGCTAAAGATTCTACAATCGATGATGCGCTTGCTGAAATCAATAAACAGTCTTCCAAAACTGGTGTTACTGCGTCACTTGACCCAACAAGCAAAATTTTGAATCTGTCTTCGGATACGAAGTTTACAGCAGTAGGATCTACAGCTTCTAAAGCTGGTTTCGTAACTGCGGCTGCGCCAGTAAATAATGCTTTGGATGCTGGTGAAATCAAAGTCAATGGCGTTACAGTGACAATTGCAGCTGGCACGCTTGAAAAGGCAGCGACGGATATAACAGCAGCGAGCGCTACAGCTAAAACAGGTGTAAGTGCGTCGGTTAAAGATGGTCGCTTGGTGCTGACTTCTGATAGCGGCCAAGCAATTAGTCTGACTGACGGTGCGGGCGCTACTGGTCCAGGTTCGTTGTCCAAGCTGGGTCTGTCCACTGGCACCACCCAAGCCAAACTTACCGCGGACACTTCCGTTTCGTTCAACGGCGTAGAAGTGAAATTCAAGAAAGGCGACTCGATGGATACCATCGTTTCCTCGATCAACAGTGCAAGCACTGGCGTGACTGCCAGCAAAAATGCCGATAACACGCTGAAGCTGTTCTCCACCAAGGACATCACCATTGCTGATGGTAGTGCAGGTACTGGTCTTGCCTCCCTGGGCCTGACGGATACAGCTAAAACCACCACCGCAAGCACCGTCGAAACCTCCGTCTCCGACCTGAGCGTGTTGACTGCTGAAGGCGCTCAACAAACCATCCAGGCCTTGACCGGCGCCATCCAGCAGATCGACACTCAGCGTTCCGCTCTGGGTGCTGTACAAAACCGTTTCGACAGCACCGTTTCCAACCTGCAAAGCATCTCCGAGAACTCGACTGCTGCACGTGGTCGCGTTCAGGACACTGACTTCGCATCGGAAGCTGCCGAGCTGACCAAGCAACAAACCCTGCAACAGGCTGCTACCGCGATCCTGTCCCAGGCTAACCAGCTGCCATCCGCTGTGATGAAATTGCTGCAGTAATTTCAGCGCTTGGTTAATAACGGAAGGGCGCGTTTACGTGCCCTTTCGTTTTTTCAGTGTTGAGGTGACGAAATGGACATAAGCATCAAGCTGAATTCCGTTTACCCGAGCGCCGCCGGATTAGCCAGTCCCGCGCCAGCGCCGGTTGCAACAACGCAAGCAGTAGCGGCCCCGGAACCGTTGGCAGGCATGCCGCCTGAGCGCGCGGAACTGGAAAAGGCCGTCAGTGACATTCAAGAATTCGCACAATCCAACCAACGCAAGCTGGACTTTTCAATTGATGACACCACCGGTGTGATGGTGGTCAAGGTGATCGCCGCCGACAGCGGAGAGGTCATTCGCCAGCTACCTTCAGAGGTGGCCTTGAAACTGGCGCAAAATCTGGCTGACCCCCACAGCCTGCTTTTTCAGGGCAAAGCCTGAACGTGGCATGAATTGTGATGCTGTCTGCTTCCTCGGCCTTGCTCGTCAAAAAAGCGTAAGCCCATAAAGCGGCAGCCCGGATAAGGAGAATACAGATGGCCAGTTCAACGATTACCGGTGTTGGTTCAGGTTTTGACACCATCGGGATTGTGAAAGCCTTGGTTGATGCTGAAAAAGCACCCAAGCAAAGCCAGATTACCGCGCAACAAAAAGACACCACCATTCAGTTGTCCGCCGTGGGCACGGTAAAAGCGTCGCTCGAAACCTATCGTGCAGCCATTGCCAAGCTCAACAGCGTTTCCAGTTTCAACGGTCTGGCCGCTACGTCGTCAGACGAAAAAATTTCCAAAGTCACCATTGATGACAAAGCCTCCACCGGCACCTATGCGCTGGACGTGAGCAAGTTGGCGACCTCGTCAAAAATCACCAGTAAGGTGTTTGAGGGTGGTACTTCCTCGGTCGTAAACTCGGGCACTGAACCTACGACCCTGACCATCTCGCAGTCGGGCTCTGACTACAATGTCTCTATCCCCGCAGGCGCAACCCTTCAGCAGACACGTGAAGCGATCAACACGCAGTTGCAGTCCAAGGGCATAAGCGCCAACGTTTTGACCGACGCCAATGGTTCGCGTCTGGTAATTGGCTCGCAGACCACGGGTAAGGGTACCGATATCACCATCAGCGGTGATTCAGAGCTGTCGACTGGCTACGACGCCGGTAAAGCGCCGGTGAATGCGGAATACACCATCGATGGCATTGCCATGGAGTCGTCGAGCAACAAGGTCACTTCCGCCATCAGTGGTGTGACCCTGGAGCTGATTGATACCAAAGCGTCCACCATCACCGTGGCTTCTAATACGGCAACGCTGAAAACCTCGGTGCAGTCGTTTGTCAGTGCCTACAACGCGCTGTTGACCAGTATCAACACGCAAACCAAGGTCACGGCCACCGGTGACTCGGCAACCACCACCTCGGGCGCCCTGACCGGCGACGCGTCGATGCGTCAACTGGTCAGCGGTATTCGTAACGAGCTGCTGCAAAACTCTGGCTCGTCGAGTATGGGCAACTTGTCCCAGATGGGTATCAGTACCGATCAAAAAACCGGGTTGCTGACGCTGGATGACAAGCAGTGGGATGCAGCAGTTGCCAAGCCCAATGGCGCAACTGAAATTGCCAAGGCATTCACTGGTGATACCGGGTTGGTGGCGCGTATGACCAAGGCGACCGATAGCTACGTCGGCACTACGGGTCTGCTGGCCAGTCGCGTGACTGACTTGAACACCAAGCTGACCGACCTTACGACGCAGCAAGCGGATCTGGATCGACGGATGGAAAGTATGAAAACTTCGCTGACCTCCAAGTACACCGCCATGGACACCCTGATCGCCAAAATCAACGCCAGCAGCTCCAGCATCATGACCACGCTCAACTCGCTGAATAACCCTAAAACCAGCTGATGTCGGCCCTTTGCGCGGCTAAAGCTTGCGCCGCGCCGGTCGATATAAGCATCAAGAACCAGTCATTTTTGCCTGACACCGTTATGAGGTAGAAACATGAACCCGATGCGCGCCCTTCGTCAGTATCAGAAGGTTAATTCCCACGCTCAAATTTCCGAAGCCAGCCCCCATCGTCTGATACAGATGCTGATGGAAGGCGGTCTGGACCGCATGGCCCAGGCCAAGGGCGCGATGAGCCGTGGCGATATCCCGCAGAAGGCCATGTTGATCACCAAGGCCATCGATATCATCACCGGCTTGCGTCAGGGCCTGGATGAAGAAAAGACCGACGACAAGGCGGCGCTGGAGCAACTGGACAGCCTGTACGAGTACATGGCCGTGCGTCTGACCCTGGCCAATGCCAAGAACGACCCGGAAATCATCGATGAAGTGGCGCGCCTGCTGATCACTGTAAAAAGTGGTTGGGATGCCATCGCCCCGCAATAAGCCAGAGGAGTGCGTCATGAGCCAACTGCAACGTATTCAGGAAACCCGCGAAGCGCTGATTGATGCCCTGGCCGAGCGCAACTGGGATGCCATCGGCGAGCTGGACTCAGCCTGCCGCGTGTGTGTCGAGAATGTGCTGGACGAAGCACCGCTGGATGAGGCGGTGTTGCGCGAAAATCTGGAGGGGTTGCTGGTGGTGTATCGCATGCTGCTGGAGGCGGCGACCAACGAGCGGCAGTCGGTCGTTGAGCAGATGGGGCAGATCAACCAAGCAAAAAATGCGTCAAAGGTTTACCATCTATTCGGTTAAGGCCTAAAGAATATGTGGTTAATTGCGTTTTAAACCGCCATAAATTTGACTCGGCACAGTTTTTTGACTTAACTAGCACGTTATTCTGTATTCAGTCGTCTTAGATATCCAACAGGGTTAGGACGTCTACATATGTCCTGCCATCCGGGGCATTGAGTTGACTAGGGAAGTTGCTATTGCATGTGGCGTGAAACCAAAATTCTGCTGATCGATGACGATAGCGTCCGCCGCCGTGATCTGGCGGTAATCCTGAATTTTCTTGGCGAAGAAAATTTGACCAGCCCTAGTCACGAGTGGGAGCAGGCTGTCAGCGCCTTGCCGTCCAGTCGTGAGGTGCTCTGTGTGCTGGTAGGCACGGTGAGCACTGCGGGTGGCCTTTCAGGACTGCTTAAGACACTGGCCGCGTGGGATGAGTTCCTGCCGATCATGCTTTTAGGTGAAGTTTCTGCCCTCGACCTGCCTGAAGACCAGCGCCGCCGGGTGTTGTCCAGCCTCGAAATGCCCCCCAGCTACAGCAAACTGCTTGATTCCCTGCACCGTGCCCAGGTCTATCGCGAGATGTACGACCAGGCCCGCGAGCGCGGCCGTCATCGTGAACCCAACCTGTTTCGCAGCCTGGTCGGTACCAGTCGGGCGATCCAGCATGTGCGCCAGATGATGCAGCAAGTGGCCGATACCGATGCCAGTGTGCTGATCCTCGGCGAGTCCGGCACCGGCAAGGAAGTGGTGGCGCGCAATCTGCACTACCACTCCAAGCGCCGCGACGCGCCGTTTGTGCCGGTCAACTGCGGGGCAATTCCTGCCGAGCTGCTCGAAAGCGAGCTGTTTGGTCATGAGAAAGGCGCCTTTACCGGGGCTATCACCAGCCGCGCCGGGCGTTTTGAGCTGGCCAATGGCGGTACGCTGTTCCTCGATGAAATCGGCGATATGCCGCTGCCGATGCAGGTCAAACTGCTGCGTGTATTGCAGGAGCGGACCTTTGAGCGTGTGGGCAGCAACAAGACCCAGTGCGCCGATGTGCGGATCATTGCCGCGACCCACAAAAACCTCGAAAGCATGATTGAAGTCGGCGCCTTCCGCGAAGACTTGTACTACCGCCTCAACGTGTTCCCGATTGAAATGGCGCCACTGCGTGAGCGGGTCGAAGATATTCCGTTGCTGATGAACGAGCTGATTTCGCGCATGGAGCACGAAAAACGCGGTTCGATCCGCTTCAACTCGGCTGCCATCATGTCGTTGTGCCGTCATGCATGGCCGGGCAACGTCCGCGAGCTGGCCAACCTGGTGGAGCGCATGGCGATCATGCATCCGTACGGGGTGATTGGCGTGGTTGAGCTGCCGAAAAAATTTCGCTATGTCGACGACGAAGACGAGCAACTGGTCGACAGCCTGCGCAGCGACATGGAAGAGCGCGTGGCCATCAATAGCGCCACTACCGACTTCGTGGCCAGCGCCAACGCGATGCTGCCGCCAGAAGGCCTGGACCTCAAGGACTACCTGGGCGGGCTGGAGCAGGGTTTGATCCAGCAGGCACTGGACGACGCCAATGGCATCGTTGCGCGTGCGGCGGAGCGCCTGCGGATTCGTCGTACCACCCTGGTCGAGAAAATGCGCAAGTACGGCATGAGCCGCCGTGAAGGTGAAGATCAGGCGGATGATTGACGCGTGACTGTGTGGGAGCGGGCTTGCTCGCGATAGCATCGCCGCGATCTGCCTGACAGACCGCGTCGCTTCTATCGCAGGCAAGCCAGCTCCCACAACCCTGCGGTGCTGGTCGAGAAAATGCGCAAGTACGGCATGAGCCGCCGCGAAGGTGAAGATCAGGCGGATGATTGACGCGTGCCTGTGTGGGAGCGGGCTTGCTCGCGATAGCATCGCCGCGATCTGCCTGACAGACCGCGTCGCTTCTATCGCAGGCAAGCCAGCTCCCACAACCGTACGGTGCTGGTCGAGAAAATGCGCAAGTACGGCATGAGCCGCCGCGAAGGTGAAGATCAGGCGGATGATTGACGCGTGCCTGTGTGGGAGCGGGCTTGCTCGCGATAGCATCGCCGCGATCTGCCTGACAGACCGCGTCGCTTCTATCGCAGGCAAGCCAGCTCCCACAACCGTACGGTGCTGGTCGAGAAAATGCGCAAGTACGGCATGAGCCGCCGCGAAGGTGAAGATCAGGCGGATGATTGACGCGTGACTGTGTGGGAGCGGGCTTGCTCGCGATAGCATCGCCGCGATCTGCCTGACAGACCACGTCGCTTCTATCGCAGGCAAGCCAGCTCCCACAACCCTACGGTGCTGGTCGAGAAAATGCGCAAGTACGGCATGAGCCGCCGTGAAGGTGAAGATCAGGCGGATGATTGACGCGTGACTGTGTGGGAGCGGGCTTGCTCGCGATAGCATCGCCGCGATCTGCCTGACAGGCCGCGTCGCTTCTATCGCAGGCAAGCCAGCTCCCACAAACGTACGGCGCTCACGCTGTCCAGGTTTCACCCGCGCATCCTTGCGGGGCTGGCAGTGTTGTCTATTCAGGCACGGGTATTGCTTCGCTTGGTTTAACGGACTGTTTTATGACGGTCAGCCAAGCGAGTACGCCCCATGCCTCAAGCCGCCGTCCAGTTGTCCTCGGCCCCCGATCCCTACAGCCTGCTGCAAGCCCGTGTCTCGGAGTTGACCGGCGAGCTGGCGGTGGTCAGTGCGCAGCGCATGGCCGAGCTTGCCGAGAAAGAACGGCTGGCCAATCGCCTGCAACACCTGCTGGATCTGCTGCCTGGCGGGATTATCGTGATTGATGATCGTGGCCGCGTGCGTGAGGCCAACCCTGCAGCCTGCGAGCTGCTGGGCCTGCCCCTGGAGGGCGAGTTGTGGCGTCATGTGATCGCCCGCTGCTTTGCCCCGCGCGAAGATGATGGCCATGAAGTGTCTCTCAAGGACGGCCGGCGCCTGTCGATTGCCACCCGCTCGCTGGACGCCGAACCCGGGCAACTGGTGTCGCTCAATGACCTGACAGAAACCCGGCGCCTGCAAGACCAGCTAGCCCGCCATGAGCGTCTGTCGTCCCTGGGGCGTATGGTCGCCTCCCTGGCTCACCAGATTCGTACACCGTTGTCAGCCGCGCTGATCTACGCCAGCCATTTGACCGAGCAAGCCCTGCCGGTGGAAACCCAGCAGCGTTTTGCCGGGCGCCTCAAGGAGCGCCTGCACGAGCTGGAGCATCAAGTGCGCGACATGCTGGTGTTTGCCCGTGGCGAACTGCCGCTGGGCGACCGGGTCACCCCCAAAGTACTGATGCAAGCCCTGCAAGCCGCCGCGCAAACCCATGTGCAAGGTGTGTCGATCCGCTGGCAGTGTGATGCCTACGCGGGGCAGTTGCTGTGCAATCGCGACACCCTGGTCGGCGCGCTGCTCAATTTGATCGAAAACGCCCTGCAGGCCGGCACGCCGCAGGTGCGGCTCAAGGTGCACCTGTATCGCCGCGATAACCGCCTGAGGTTGTGTATCAGCGACAACGGCAGTGGCATTGCGCCGCAAGTGCTGGCGCGTCTGGGCGAGCCGTTTTTCACCACCAAGGCCACCGGTACCGGTCTGGGCCTGGCGGTGGTCAATGCCGTGGTGCATGCGCACCAGGGGCAATTGCAATTACGTTCGCGGCTGGGGCGTGGCACCTGTGCCTTGCTCAGCTTGCCGCTGATTCCCGTTGTCGCGGAGGCAAACTGATGGTGATGCGAATTAACGTGCTGTTGGTCGAGGACGACCATGCGTTGCGCGAGGCTCTGGCAGACACGCTGCTGCTGGCCGGTCACGGTTTTCGCGCCGTCAGCTCGGGGGAGGAAGCCCTGGTCGCGGTCAGCGCCGAGCCGTTTAGCCTGGTGATCAGTGATGTCAATATGCCGGGTATCGATGGTCATCAACTGCTCGCCCGCCTGCGCGCCAGCCAGCCGCAATTGCCGGTGTTGCTGATGACGGCCCACGGCGCCGTGGAGCGTGCGGTGGATGCCATGCGTGAAGGGGCGGTGGATTATCTGGTCAAGCCGTTCGAGCCCAAGGCCCTGCTTGATCTGGTGGCCCGCCATGCTCTGGGCAGTCTCGGCGTGGCCGACAGTGAAGGTCCGGTGGCGGTCGAGCCGGCCAGTGCGCAGTTGCTGGAGCTGGCCGCGCGGGTGGCGCGCAGTGATGCCACGGTGCTGATCTCGGGCGAGTCGGGCACCGGCAAAGAGGTGCTGGCCCGTTATATCCACCAGCACTCCCATCGTGTTGACCAGCCGTTTGTGGCGATCAACTGCGCAGCGATCCCTGACAATATGCTCGAAGCCACCCTGTTCGGTCATGAAAAGGGCGCCTTTACCGGTGCCATTGCCGCCCAGGCTGGCAAGTTCGAACAGGCCGATGGCGGCACCTTGCTGCTGGATGAAATTTCCGAAATGCCCTTGGGTTTGCAGGCCAAGCTGCTGCGCGTACTGCAAGAGCGCGAAGTGGAGCGGGTGGGCGGGCGCAAGCCGGTAGCTCTGGATATTCGCGTGGTCGCCACCACCAACCGTGATCTGGCCGGGGAAGTGGCGGCGGGGCGTTTTCGCGAAGACCTGTACTACCGCCTTTCGGTATTCCCCCTGGCCTGGCGCCCGCTGCGCGAGCGCACCGCCGACATCCTGCCGCTGGCAGAGCGGTTGCTGGCCAAATACATCAGCAAAATGAAGCACACTGCGGTAGGGTTCTCGCCCGACGCAAAGGCGTGCCTGAGTGCTTACCCGTGGCCGGGCAATGTGCGTGAACTGGACAATGCGATTCAGCGGGCGTTGATTTTGCAACAGCGCGGGCTGATCGAAGCGGCAGATTTTTGCCTGGCCGGGCCTGTGGCTTGCGCGCCTTTGCCGCCGTTGACGCGCTCAGAGCCGTTGGTGGTGGAGGTTGTGGAGTCGGCCGGGGCTTTGGGCGATGATCTGCGCCGGCGTGAATTCCAGATGATTATCGACACCTTGCGTGCCGAGCGTGGGCGGCGAAAAGAGGCTTCCGAGCGTCTGGGCATCAGCCCGCGTACCTTGCGCTACAAGCTGGCGCAGATGCGCGATGCGGGGATGGATGTCGAGGCTTATTTGTTTGCTGCAACCTGAAAGCGCCTAACCCCCCCCTTGTGGGAGCGGGCTTGCCCGCGATGGCATCACCGCGCAGCGCCTGATTCACTGCGTCGATTAAATCGCGGGCAAGCCCGCTCCCACAAGGGCAGGTGTTATCCTTGTCTGCGACGTTTTGTAACGTTAATTGTTATAAAACGGCCGGGAGCTGGCACCCTTGTTGCTACACCTCAATATGCGCTGTGAAAGTGTCAAAAAAATGCGGGTCGTCGGAGGCACTGGTCCATGAGCCAAGGTATTGAATTTAATCGATTGATGTTGGACATGCGGGCCATGCAGATGGACGCGATGGCACAACCGAAATCGGCTGTGCAGGCCGCTCCCGAAGCAGGTGCCAGCAGTTTCTCCGACATGCTCGGCAATGCGATCAACAAGGTCAGCGAAACCCAGCAGGCCTCGAGCCAGCTGTCCAACGCGTTCGAGATCGGCAAAAGCGGGGTCGACCTGACCGACGTGATGATCGCCTCGCAGAAGGCCAGCGTTTCTTTTCAGGCCTTGACCCAGGTACGTAACAAGCTGGTTCAGGCTTACCAAGACATCATGCAGATGCCGGTTTAAGGGCGATATCAAGTCATGGCAGATGCACTCCCGGATAACGTTCCGGCCAAGGCAGGCGGCGGTAAACCGCTGTTTGGCCTGACCTTCCTCGACAACCTGGGCGATATGACCATGCTGCGTCAGGTCGGCCTGATGGTCGGCCTGGCGGCGAGCGTGGCGATCGGCTTTGCCGTGGTGCTGTGGTCCCAGCAACCCGATTACCGGCCGCTGTACGGCAGCCTGGCCGGTATGGATGCCAAACAGGTCATGGAAACCCTGGCCGCCGCCGACATTGCCTACACCGTCGAGCCCAACTCCGGCGCCTTGCTGGTCAAGGCCGATGATGTCTCCCGTGCGCGCCTCAAGCTGGCTGCTGCTGGCGTAACCCCTACCGACGGCAATATCGGTTTCGAGATTCTCGACAAGGACCAGGGCCTGGGGACCAGCCAGTTCATGGAGGCCACACGCTATCGTCGTGGCCTTGAAGGCGAGCTGGCGCGCACCATTTCCAGCCTCAACAACGTCAAGGGTGCCCGGGTTCACCTGGCCATCCCGAAAAGCTCGGTATTCGTGCGCGATGAACGCAAGCCCAGCGCTTCGGTACTGGTCGAGCTGTACGCGGGGCGTTCGCTGGAGCCGGGGCAGGTGCTGGCCATCGTCAACCTGGTGGCCACCAGCGTACCTGAGCTGAGCAAATCCCAGATCACCGTGGTCGACCAAAAAGGCAATCTGCTGTCGGACCAGGGTGAAAACTCCGAGCTGACCATGGCCGGTAAACAGTTCGACTACAGCCGCCGCATGGAAGGCATGCTCACCCAGCGGGTGCACAATATCCTGCAGCCGGTGCTGGGCAATGACCGCTACAAGGCCGAAGTGTCGGCCGATGTGGATTTCAGTGCGGTCGAGTCCACCTCCGAGCAGTTCAACCCCGATCAACCGGCGCTGCGCAGCGAGCAATCGACCAGCGAGCAGCGCACCGCCAGCAACGGCCCGCAGGGTGTGCCCGGGGCCTTGAGCAATCAGCCGCCGAGCCCGGCCAGTGCGCCGCAGCAAACCGGTCAGGGTGCTGCGGGCGGCGCGGGCATGATCCAGCCGGGCCAGCCGTTGCTCGATGCCAATGGCCAGCAAATCATGGACCCGGGCACCGGCCAGCCGATGCTGGCGCCGTACCCGGCCGACAAGCGTTCGCAATCGACCCGCAACTTTGAGCTGGACCGCTCCATCAGCCACACCAAGCAGCAGCAGGGCAGGGTCAACCGCCTGTCGGTGGCGGTGGTGATCGACGACAAGATCAACGTCAACCCGGCCAACGGTGAAATCACCCAGGTGCCGTGGACCACCGATCAACTGGCGCGCTTTACCCGTCTGGTGCAGGACGCCGTGGGCTTCGATGCCAGCCGTGGCGACAGTGTCAGCGTGATCAACGTGCCGTTCTCCACCGAGCGCGGTGAAGTGATCGCCGATATCCCGTTCTATTCCCAGCCCTGGTTCTGGGATGTGGTCAAGCAAGTGCTCGGCGTGCTGTTTATTCTGGTGCTGGTATTTGGCGTGCTGCGCCCGGTGCTCAACAACATCACCGGCCACGGGCGCAACAAGCAGGTGGCCGGTATTGGCAGCGATGGCGAGCTGGGTGGCCTGGGCGGTCTGGATGGCGAACTGGCCAATGACCGTGTCAGCCTCAGTGGCCCGCAAAGCATCATGTTGCCAAGCCCCAGCGAAGGTTATGACGCGCAGTTGAATGCAATCAAGAGTCTGGTCGCAGAAGATCCGGGCCGTGTCGCCCAGGTAGTAAAAGAGTGGATCAATGCCGATGAGTGATAACCGCGCCGCCGCCAATGCCAAGTTGACCCGGGTCGACAAGGCCGCCATTTTGCTCCTGTCGCTGGGCGAGTCCGATGCCGCTCAGGTACTGCGCCATATGGGCCCCAAGGAGGTCCAGCGGGTGGGTGTGGCGATGGCGCAAATGCGCAACGTCCACCGCGAGCAGGTTGAGCAGGTGATGAGCGAGTTCGTCGAGATTGTCGGCGACCAGACCAGCCTCGGTGTGGGCTCGGACAGCTACATCCGCAAGATGCTCACCTCGGCCCTGGGCGAAGACAAGGCCAATGGCCTGATCGACCGTATCCTGCTGGGCGGCAACACCAGCGGCCTGGACAGCCTCAAGTGGATGGAGCCGCGTGCCGTGGCCGACGTGATCCGCTTCGAGCACCCGCAAATCCAGGCCATTGTGGTGGCTTACCTTGACCCCGATCAGGCGGGTGAAGTGCTTGGCCACTTTGACCAGAAAGCCCGTCTGGACATCATCCTGCGGGTCTCGTCGCTCAACACCGTGCAACCGGCGGCGCTCAAGGAACTCAACCAGATCCTCGAGAAACAGTTCTCCGGCAATTCCAATGCGGCGCGTACCTCCCTGGGCGGCGTGAAGCGGGCGGCCGACATCATGAACTTCCTCGACAGCTCGATGGAAGCGCAGTTGATGGACTCGATCCGCGATATTGACGAAGACCTCTCCGGGCAGATCGAAGACCTTATGTTCGTGTTCAACAACCTGGCCGACGTCGACGATCGCGGCATCCAGGCGTTGCTCCGTGAAGTGTCCTCCGACGTCCTGGTGCTGGCGCTCAAGGGCTCCGACGAGAACGTGCAGGAAAAGATCTTCAAGAACATGTCCAAGCGTGCCGCCGAGCTGCTGCGCGACGACCTGGAAGCCAAGGGCCCGGTGCGCGTCAGCGATGTCGAGACCGCGCAGAAAGAAATCCTCACCATCGCCCGCCGTATGGCCGAAGCCGGAGAAATTGCTCTCGGCGGGAAGGGCGGCGAAGAGATGATCTAAGTGAGCAGCGGCGAATCCCCCGGTGATGTGATCCGCGCCAAGGATGTCGGTGCTTTCGATGTATGGGGCCTGCCCAGCTTCGACCCGTGGCGCGAGCCCGAGGCAGAGCCCGAACCCGAGCCGGTTGAAGAACTGCCCGAGATGGAAGAAGTGCCGCTGGATGAAGTCCAGCCGCTGACCCTCGAAGAGCTCGAAAGCATCCGTCAGGAGGCTTACAACGAAGGCTTCGCCACCGGTGAAAAAGAAGGTTTTCACAGCACTCAGCTCAAGGTTCGCCAGGAGGCCGAAGTGGCTCTCAATGCCAAGGTCGCCAGCCTTGAACGATTGATGAGCAGTCTGCTGGCGCCGCTGGCCGAGCAGGACCAGCAGCTTGAAAAAGCTATGGTCGGGCTGGTCGAGCACATGACCCGGCAAGTGATCCAGCGCGAGCTGAAAACCGACTCCACGCAGATCGAGCAGGTGCTGCGCGAAGGGTTGAAGCTGTTGCCGATGGGCGCCGAGAATATCCGCCTGTTTATCAACCCGCAGGACTTTGACCAGATCAAGGCCTTGCGCGAGCGGCATGACGAAAACTGGCGGATTGTCGAAGACGACAGCCTGCAACCGGGCGGTTGCCGGATTGAGACCGAACACAGCCGCATCGATGCCAGCATCGAAACCCGGATCAAGCAGGCCATGAGCCAGTTGCTCGATCAGCTCCACGAACAGGCCCTGCACCCGGCGGCGCCTGATATCGACATCGACCTCGATGCACCTTAAGCGCACCAGCTTTGCCAAGCGCTTGAGCACCTATGCCCCGGCCGTGTCATTACCTGTGCAACCGGTGGTTGAAGGCCGTTTGCTGCGCATGGTTGGTCTCACCCTTGAAGCCGAAGGCCTGCGCGCGGCAATGGGCAGCCGCTGCCTGGTGATCAACGACGACAGCTTTCACCCGGTGGAAGTCGAAGCCGAGGTGATGGGCTTTAGTGGCAGTAAAATTTTCCTGATGCCTGTAGGCAGTGTCGCCGGTATTGCGCCGGGCGCCCGAGTGGTGCCGCTGGCCGATAATGGTCGCCTGCCAATGGGCATGAGCATGCTCGGCCGGGTGCTCGACGGCGCCGGCCGTGCGCTGGACGGCAAAGGCCCGATGAAGGCCGAAGACTGGGTGCCGATGGACGGCCCCACCATCAACCCGCTCAAGCGCGACCCCATCAGTGTGCCGCTGGACGTGGGCATTCGCAGCATCAACGGTTTGTTGACGGTGGGTCGCGGTCAGCGTCTGGGCCTGTTTGCCGGTACCGGCGTGGGCAAGAGTGTGCTGCTGGGCATGATGACCCGCTTTACCGAAGCCGACATTATCGTGGTGGGCCTGATCGGCGAGCGGGGTCGTGAGGTCAAGGAATTTATCGAGCACATCCTCGGTGCCGAAGGCATCAAGCGTTCGGTGGTGGTGGCATCGCCTGCCGATGATGCGCCGCTGATGCGTTTGCGCGCGGCCATGTATTGCACGCGGATTGCCGAATACTTTCGCGACAAGGGCAAGAACGTCCTGTTGCTGATGGACTCCCTGACCCGATTCGCCCAGGCCCAGCGGGAAATCGCCCTGGCCATTGGTGAGCCGCCCGCGACCAAGGGCTATCCGCCGTCGGTGTTTGCCAAGCTGCCCAAGCTGGTGGAGCGCGCCGGTAATGCCGAGGCTGGCGGCGGCTCGATAACCGCGTTTTATACGGTGCTGTCGGAAGGTGATGACCAGCAGGATCCGATTGCCGATTCGGCGCGGGGCGTGCTCGACGGGCATATCGTGTTGTCCCGCCGATTGGCCGAAGAGGGCCATTACCCGGCCATTGATATTGAAGCGTCCATCAGCCGGGTCATGCCCTCGGTGGTCAGCGTCGAGCACATGCGCCGCGCCCAGCAGTTCAAGCAACTGTGGTCGCGCTTTCAGCAGGCCCGCGACCTGATCAGTGTGGGGGCTTATGTGCCGGGCGGCGACCGCGAAACCGACACCGCCATTGCCCTGCAACCGGCGATGGTGGCGTACCTGCGTCAGGGGCTGAACGACAATATCAGCCTGGCCGAAAGCGGCGGCCATCTGGGCACTCTTTTCGCACCGGCAGCAGGAGGCTAATCGGGCATGGCCAGTGACAACAGGGCTTCGCGCCTGGCGCCGGTGGTGGACATGGCCGAAAAGACCGAGAAAGCGGCCGCCCAGCGCCTGGGGCACTTCCAGGGGCAGGTCAACCTGGCCAACAGCAAGCTCGGTGACCTGGAAAACTTTCGTGGCGAATATCAGGCGCAATGGGTCGATCGCGGCAGTCAGGGCGTGACTGGCCAATGGCTGCGCAACTATCAGTACTTCCTTGGCCAGCTGGAAACAGCGGTGGGCCAGCAGCGCCAGAGCCTGGTGTGGCATCAGAACAACCTGGACAAGGCCCGCGAGACCTGGCAACAGGCCTATGCCCGGGTCGAAGGGTTGCGCAAACTGGTGCAGCGCTACGCCGACGAAGCCCGCCAGCTGGAAGACAAGCGCGAACAAAAGCTGATGGACGAGTTGTCCCAGCGCTTGCCGCGCAAAGAGCCTTATTAGCGTTAAATTTATTTGCGTATCGGGCTTATGGCGCTTGCATCTGCGAGTCGCTCTCAACTCACCAGCGAGCCCATCCCTGGGCGCGCCTTTAGTCATTGATCGTTTTGTGAGTACAGATATTTTATTTTGCGGGATTTGATCTGACCTGGCTTAGTTTGAATCGTTTATTTCCCAAGTCAGTGATGCTGAATATAGCTTTTTTGGAAAAAACATATTCCTGCTCGTCGGCCCTGTCGTAAACATTTTCAATAGGGGCTGCCATTCCCACGATCTCTAGAATGATACCGCCACGACTAAACTCTTTTGCGACGCTCTCGCTGGTGGATGCGGCGAGAGGGAACCCAGGGCTATATGTATGTTTTGCCTTTGCCCCAGCTGCAAACCCTATGTCCTGCATGCCTCTGAAAACTCCGCTAATAGGCTCTCTTTCGTCTTGAATTTTAGTTTCAAATAATTCGGCAAGTTTTGTAGGGTTTCTAAGAAGTCCTTTGATTTTGTTTTCCAGGTTTTCTTTTCTGTGGAAAATTTGCTCGTTATTTCTGCGCAACTCACGAAGCACTTCACTTTCCAGGTTTTTGTGTGCACTCGTACCTTTTATGTATTGAGAGCCTGCGTTGGTGGCCCAAATATAATCCAGTGCTTCGCTCGTATCGAGATCCCTGAACTTGAGCAGTGGGGGTTTGCCTCGCTGCACGGCTTGTGCATGTTCTTTGTACTGGGCCGCAATTCTTTTAGCGTCCCCGGCAGACTGAGGGAACTCTTTAACCAGATAACTTGCAAACAAATCCAGGGAAATACCCGGGTTTTGAAGGTGAAGATTATTAAGGTAGTTAAGATATCGAACATCATCCAATGGCCCTAACCCACCTACATCTTTCAGTGTAAGCGGGTTGTTTCTAACCATTCGGTACAGGTTCAGGCCGTCAGTAATGCCGGCCGGGTCAGGGTTGGCCCAGCGGGCCAGCCACGGTGCATAGTAGCGATAACCGTAATAGATAAGCCCCGTCGCATCCCTTTCCTGGCCGGAATAACGAATGACTTTATAATGTGCTTCAATCTCGCTTCTGCTGGCATGCCACGCTGTACCTCCAAACGGAAAGTAGCCTTCGCGGCTTATTACCTGCGCGCTGGCACCTAACTCCAGGGCGACACTGTTTAAATAATCACCGATCTGGTAGCGCACCTGATTGTTATCAATACCCTCTGGCGGTTTGTTATTAGGCCAGTGCAAAACGCGAACCTGAGATCGCCCAAGCGAAATGTTGATGACCTGCATGGACTCATCGGTCGCTGTTTGGGTCCGCATTTCAATCCCCGGCAAATAGCGCACTTCGCAAACATGCTTCATGCCGCTGGAGAACGATGTACGGATTTTGCGCGACCGCGAGTTGTCGGCGTCATAGATATAACGCTCATCATCGTCCATAGCGTCAGGCCGACGTACCTGTACAACACGTTTCAACTGGTTTCGTACATCCCATTCCATGGGTTGCCCGGGCGATAGAAACTGCATGTTGCCCGGGGCGTCAAAGCCAGCGCCGAAATCCGGTTCCGATCCCTCTTCAGAACGTAACAGGCTGCGATTGCTATTCGGTGCCATGGCCATATGGCGGGTGGGAAGGTTCGATCCTGGATGACGCAGTTCCAGCAAATTGCCACCCATGTCATAGCTATATGTCTGGGTGTAAGGCACCAGAACACTTGTGTCCCCACCTGCGGTCAAGGGCAGCAACTGCGGCAGGCCAGGGGCGATGCTGGCATCCGTACTCTTGCGACCAGTCGCCTTTAACAACTGACCCAATGTGTCGTAATGATATGTGCTGATACCGTCTGTGCGTTGATTGGCAAAATATTTAACGGGTTCAAGCTTGTCTTCAAAGCAAATTACATTGCCGACAGGATCGTGATCGTAAACCCAATCCTGGACGAGTGAGCCGTCCTCCCGGTGTGCTCTGAGGTTGAGCAAGTAGTTGCCTGAGGCGCTGTATCGGGCATTGTGTGTGATGTTATTGCCATGACGCTCGCGCGTTGCATTGCCGCAAGCGTCATACTCGATGTCGCTGACCAGCACCTGCTCATCTTCACCGCTAATCTGCAGGCTGACGGATTTAAGTTGCCCGCCTATCGTGAATGTTTTCTGTTGTGTGTGGCTGCCCGCATCCATCTGTGTCAACTGTGCCCCGAATGCATCGTAAGCCCAGGCTGATGAGTTCTCTTTGCGTTCCAGCATTGACTCGCTGTCGGGCCAGTGCGGGGTGTCAAGGTTGGTCAGGAATCGCCGTGTTTGGCCAAGTGCCTGGCCTGTAAGTCCGAAGGCCGATATTTCAATGGTGCCGGCAGAGTCGTCATGACGGATCAATTGCCCGCAACCATTAAGCTGCCAATGGTCGGCACCGCCATAGGTCAAGCGCTCGACGCAATGCTCATCCCCTCCAGGGGCTTGTTCATTAACCGCCACAGGTCGGAGCAATTCATCGTATAGAGTCGCGCGCCGATTACCCCGGCTGTCCCATGTTTCAAGCTCATTTGCCGCTGCACCGAATAGATAAAATTGCCAGCCTGCATCCACACTGTCGCTGGCAAGTACTCGCCCGCCAAGATCATGCATTGACCTGAGGTTCGGTTTGATATGTTCACCCGCCTGGGCCTTGGCCCATAGTCGTGCATCCCATTGAGCCGTGATGCGCTGTGCAGCATCCAGGCCATTGCGCTCTATGCGTGCCTCTGTTACTCCGCCGACTTCTGATCGACAGTATTGAACGGTACGTAGCAGGAATCCTTGATGGCCAAAGCTGCTAAGAGTTGGCGTGCGCGCATGCAATTCGGGAGAAAATGAAGCGATGGATATTGAACTCATGACTATCTCGGTATTTAGGAGTTGTGAAGGCTATAAATGTTTGTGCGGACACGGAATTTCGGTCTTCTTATTTAGGTCTAGATCGCTGACGGTGCAAAAGCAACCCGGCAGCCGACGAGCGTCTATAGTTGCTCTGTCAATCTCGGGAGCAACTCACATGGCAGTGACATCTGAAGTCTCGGCAGATGGCAGTAAGCTGACTATTGCAATCAAGGGCCGGTTCGACTTTGCCAAGCATCAGGAATTTCGTAACGCCTACGAAGAACTGAGCCCTCCACCCGCCTGTGTGGTCGTGGATTTGAAAGACGCCACCTACCTCGACAGCTCGGCCCTGGGCATGTTGTTGTTGCTGCGCGAGCATGCCGGTGGGGATGAGTCCGATATCCGCGTGGTCAACAGCAGCCCGGACGTGCGCAAGATCCTCGGCATTTCCAACTTCGACAAGCTGTTCGATATCAATTGAGCAGCCCGATGGAACGCCTGTGGCGCCTGCAACAAACTGTTTTGCAGCAGCGCGACCTGATTGCCGAACACAGCGATTACCTGCTCAACGAGCAGCGGGTGGCCAAGGCCGTATTTGACCGGGTGGCGCACTCGGGCTGCCTGGACGCCCCCAATATCCGTTATCTGCAATCGCCCTATGCCTTGTTCAACGGCGATTTGCTGTTGGCCGCGTACACGCCGTCAGGCGATACCCATCTGCTGCTCGCCGACTTTACCGGCCACGGCCTGCCCGCAGCCATTGGCGCCATGCCCCTGGCGGAAGTGTTCTACAGCATGACGGCCAAGGGCTACGGGCTGGCGGAAATACTTCGGGAAATGAACGCCAAGCTCAAGCGCATCCTGCCCGTGGACATGTTCTGCTGCGCCGCACTGCTGTGTGTTAGCGCCCAGCGGCGCTGTGTCGAGGTGTGGAACGGCGGCATGCCTGATGGCTATCTGCAATCCGGCGGCCAGCGCACGGCATTGACCTCGCAGCATTTGCCCTTGGGGGTGTTGCGTGCCGATGTGTTTGACCATGCCACCCAGGTGTTGCCGATGGTGCCCGGGGATCAGGTGTTTCTGCTGAGCGACGGGGTGATCGACACCTGTGGGCCGGATCAGCAACTGTTCGGCGTCGAGCGTTTGGAGCAGGTGCTGGATGCCAATCGCCATCCGTTGCAGCTGATTGCCGAAGTCGAGCAGGCCCTGCGCGATTTTCAGGGGCGTGCCCGGGATGATGTGAGCATGGTCCAGATCACCTCGCAGATGCCTCAACTGCTGGGCGTGCCGGCCACCCTTTATTCCGACAGCGGCCTGTGCAGCCCGCTGGACTGGTCAGCCAGCTTCGAGTTTCGTGCCGCCAGCCTGCAGCAATTCAATCCGCTGCCTTACTTGCTGCAGTTGCTGATGGAGGTGCATGGGCTGCGCAGCCAGGGGCCGGTGATCCACGCGGTGCTGGGTGAGCTGTACAGCAACGCCCTGGAACACGGTGTGCTGGGCCTGGATTCGCGGCTCAAGCGTGGCAATGAGGGGTATGCGCGTTATTACCAGCAGCGTAAGGAGCGCCTGGCTGCCCTGCACGACGGGTATGTGCGGGTGTCATTGCAGGTCGAGCGGGCCGGGGAGGGCGGGCGCCTGGTCGTGCGGGTCGAAGACAGTGGTGAAGGTTTCGATGTGGCCAGGGTAATGGCCAGGCCGCTGGATTTAGACCGTTTGTCGGGGCGTGGAGTGAGTCTGGTGCGGCAACTGTGCCCTGCAGCGAGTTGGGGGCCGGATGGTCGCAGTGCGACCGTAGAGTTTTCATGGGGGGCTCTGGCATAATCGGCCCATTCTTGATCAAGGAGTGAACAAGTGTCTGACATTCATATGGATCCGAAAGTGGTCGATGCATTACGCGACGTGATGGAAGGCGGGTTTGCCGACTTGCTCGATACTTTTCTCTCGGACTCTGAAGAGCGGATTGGCCAATTGCACAACACCCGCGAAGCAGGCGACCTGACCCTGGTGGCCCACAGCTTCAAGGGCAGCAGCAGCAATATGGGTGCCATTCGATTGGCGCATTTGTGCGGCCAACTCGAAGAGCGTGCGCAAAAGAAGCAACTGGCGGAAATCCAGGAGCTGGTGATCAAGATCGACGATGAATACCAGATGGTCCGCCGGCTTTATCGCGCCGAGCGCCATCGGGCCGGGCCGTCACAGTTTGCCTCTGGCTAATATGGCCAAAGCTGGCCCGAACCTTGCTCTGACTCTCTGACCTGTACCCAAGCCAGCCGTACAGCGGAGACCCGTTAATGCCCGTTGCCGCCCAACCATTGCTCCAGACACCTGCCGCTGCGCCCCCCAAAGCCGCGGCGAGCAACCCTGCGCAGCCTGCCAGGGCTGATGTGCAGCCTTTTGCAAAGGTCTATGCCAAGGCCAGCGATCCGGCGCCAGCCATTGCCGATAGCGGCAACCCCTTGCCTGGCGGCAAGGCCAAGGAGGCTGCCAGCACGGATCAGGATGACAGTGCTGGTAAAGTGGGCGATGACGCGGCAGTTGCCGACCCGCTGCTTTTGCAGCCCGTGACCCCACCGGCGCTGCCGGCAGTGGATGCTGCGCCTGAGGCCGTGCCGCACGCCCCTGAAGTGCAAGTGGCGCAACTGGCTGTTCAAGTGCCGCCGCAACCTGTGGCCGACGATGGCTTCGATCCTGAAGCAGACCCTCTCGATGACATGCCTGCAGTGCGCCTGGCGATGGAGCAGGGCGGGCATGTGTCCGCCAGCAGCCAGGCCCCGGTCAAAACCGCCCCCGCCGACACGCAGCCTGCGGCGGCACAGGGGCAGGCCAGCGGCATTGCCATGCTGGTTGATGGCGAGGCCGACAAGGCATCCACCGGCGAAGGCGGCGAGAAAGCCTTTAAAGGGCTGGTCGATGACGGCCTCAAAGACCTGAAAAGCGCATCCAGCGATACCCGTGTCGATGACTTCGCCAATCGGCTGGCGGCACTGACCCAGGCATCCGTGCCCAAAACCGTCAACGCCCTGCCGGTCAACCAGCCGCTGGCCATGCACCAGAGCGGCTGGTCGGAAGAAGTGGTCAACCGGGTGATGTACCTGTCCAGTGCCAACCTCAAGTCTGCCGATATCCAGCTGGAGCCGGCTGAACTGGGGCGTCTGGATATCCGGGTCAATATGGCGGCTGACCAGTCGGCCCAGGTCAACTTTGTCAGTGGCCATGCTGGCGTTCGTGAAGCGCTGGACAGCCAGATGCACCGCCTGCGCGAAATGTTGGCCCAGCAGGGCATGGGTCAGGTCGACGTCAACGTGTCGGACCAGCCGCGCAACTGGCAGGGCCAGCAGGGCCAGGAGCAGCAGGCCCGCAGTGGCGCGGGTGGCCAGCGACTGGACAGCGTTGTCGATGACGAACCGGTTGAAGTGACAGCCGTTGCACCAAGCGTGGTGCTGGGCTCCAGTGCGGTGGATTACTACGCCTGATAAAAAACCTGTGGGAGCGGGCTTGCTCGCGATGCTGGCAGTGAGGTTTTCCTGAAGCACCGCGGTGATGCTGTCGCAGGCAAGCCAGCTCCCAAAAAATCCCCGGCGCTCATGATCCATCATCGCCACTTCTGGCATAACACTTGCTCTGCCTAGTCCAGCACCTGTAAAAACCCCAAAGTGACGGATTATTGGCATGGCGACGAGCGACGCGGTAAATGAACCGGCCGGCAAGGGCAAACTCAAGCTGATTATCCTGATCGTCGTGGCGGTACTGCTGGCGATCGGCCTTTCTGTGGGCGCGACCTGGTACTTCATGCAGACCCCCAAGAGCGAGCCTGTGGCTGCGGCCGATGCCAACGTCAAGCTGCCCGCCATCTACGAGCCAATGGCCCCGGCCTTTGTGGTCAATTTCAACGCCAATGGCCGCCAGCGCTACATGCAGGTGAGTGTGACCCTGCAGGCGCGCGACCCCGCCGATCTCAAGGCGCTGATGGTGCATATACCGGTGATTCGCAACAACCTGGTGATGCTGTTCTCCGGGCAGACCTTTGACGACCTCGCCACACCGGTTGGCCAGGAAATACTGCGCCAGAAAACCACTGCCAGCGTGCAGGAAGTTGCGCAAAAAGAGCTCGGCAAAGTGGTTATCGACCAGGCGCTGTTTACTAACTTCGTATTGCAGTAGGACCACGACATGGCCGTGCAAGACCTGCTGTCCCAGGATGAGATTGACGCGCTGCTGCATGGCGTCGATGACGGTCTGGTACAGGCCGAAACCGCTGCCGAGCCCGGCAGTGTCAAAAGCTACGACCTGACCAGTCAGGACCGTATTGTCCGGGGGCGCATGCCGACCCTGGAAATGATCAACGAACGTTTCGCCCGCTACACCCGCATCAGTATGTTCAACCTGCTGCGCCGCTCGGCGGACGTGGCCGTGGGCGGGGTGCAGGTGATGAAGTTCGGCGAGTATGTGCATTCGCTGTATGTGCCCACCAGCCTCAACCTGGTCAAGATCAAGCCGTTGCGCGGCACCGCGCTGTTTATCCTCGATGCCAAGCTGGTGTTCAAGCTGGTGGACAACTTCTTCGGTGGCGACGGCCGCCACGCCAAGATCGAAGGCCGTGAATTCACCCCTACCGAACTGCGCGTGGTGCGCATGGTGCTGGAACAGGCCTTTATCGACTTGAAGGAAGCCTGGCAGGCGATCATGGAAGTCAACTTCGAGTACATCAACTCCGAAGTTAACCCCGCGATGGCCAATATCGTCGGCCCCAGCGAAGCCATTGTGGTGTCCACCTTCCATATCGAACTCGACGGCGGTGGCGGCGACCTGCATGTGACCATGCCGTACTCGATGATCGAGCCCGTGCGCGAAATGCTCGACGCCGGTTTCCAGTCGGACCTCGACGACCAGGACGAACGCTGGAGCAAGGCCCTGCGCGAAGACGTGCTGGATGTCAGCGTGCCATTGAGTGCCACCGTGGCCCGTCGTCAGTTGCGCCTGCGCGACATCTTGCATATGCAGCCTGGCGATGTGATCCCCGTCGAGCTGGAAGACGAACTGGTGATGCGCGCCAATGGCGTGCCGTCGTTCAAGGTCAAACTGGGCTCGCACAAAGGCAATCTGGCCTTGCAAGTGGTTGAGCCCATCGGGCGGCGCTAGGCGTCGTACCCCAAGAATTTGCTGTGCCAACGAATGCTCGCCGAGGACTCCCTATGGCTAACGAACACGATACAACTGCTGCAGACCAGGCGCTGGCCGATGAGTGGGCTGCCGCGCTGGAAGAAACCGGTGATGTCGGCCAGGCCGATATCGACGCACTGCTGGCAGCCGATGCCGCGACCAAGCCGGCCTCCAGCCGCCTGCCGATGGAGGAGTTCGGCAGCGTGCCGCGCAATAATCAGCCGGTGACCCTGGACGGCCCCAACCTGGACGTGATCCTCGATATCCCGGTGTCCATCTCGATGGAAGTGGGCAGCACCGACATCAATATCCGCAACCTGCTTCAACTTAATCAGGGCTCTGTGATTGAGCTTGACCGTCTGGCCGGTGAACCGCTGGACGTGCTGGTTAACGGGACGTTGATTGCGCACGGCGAAGTGGTGGTGGTCAACGAAAAATTCGGCATTCGTCTGACTGACGTGATCAGCCCGAGCGAACGTATCAAGAAGTTGCGCTAATGAAACGGTTATTGGCTGCTGTTCTGGCCTGGCCCCTCAGCGCTCTGGCCGCGGAACCCGTGACCAGCGCCGTTGCGGTACCGGCGGCAGGTGGCGGGGTCGGCGCCCAGCTGACCCAGTTGGTATTGGGGTTGCTGCTGGTGCTGGGGCTGATCTTTGCCCTGGCGTGGCTGCTGCGCCGCGTTCAGCGGGCGGGGCCGCAGCAGGGGCAGTTGATCGAACTGATCAGCTCGCGGGCCCTGGGCCCGCGTGACCGGCTGGTGCTGGTACAAGTGGGCAACGAGCAGATCTTGCTCGGCCTCACGCCGGGCCGCATCACCCCGCTGCATGTGCTCAAGGAGCCGCTGGTGTTGCCTGAGAGCACGCAGCCGGCCACCCCGGAATTCGCCCGCCGCCTGATGGAAGCCCTGGGCCAGCAAAAGGACAAGCCTTGATGCGTTTTGTTGTCGCACTGTTGTTGGCACTGGCCGCGCCTTTGGCGTTGGGGGCTGATCCGCTGTCGATCCCGGCGATTACCCTGGGCACCGGGGCCAATGGCCAGCAGGAATATTCGGTTAGCCTGCAAATTCTCCTGATCATGACCGCGCTGAGTTTTATCCCGGCGTTCGTCATGCTGATGACCAGTTTTACCCGGATCATCATCGTCTTTTCGATCCTGCGCCAGGCCCTGGGTTTGCAGCAAACCCCGTCCAACCAGATCCTCACCGGTATGGCGCTGTTTTTGACCATGTTTATCATGGCGCCGGTGTTCGACCGGGTGAACAACGACGCCTTGCAGCCCTATCTGGCCGAAAAGCTCACGGCCCAGGATGCAATCCTCAAGGCCGAAGTGCCGATCAAGGACTTTATGCTGGCACAAACCCGCAGCAGTGACCTTGAGCTGTTTATGCGCCTGTCCAAGCGTACCGATATCGCCACCCCGGATGCCGCGCCCCTGACCATTCTGGTACCGGCCTTCGTGACCTCGGAGCTGAAAACCGCGTTCCAGATCGGCTTTATGATCTTTATCCCGTTCCTGATTATCGACCTGGTGGTCGCCAGTGTGCTGATGGCGATGGGCATGATGATGCTCTCGCCGCTGATCATCTCGCTGCCGTTCAAAATCATGTTGTTTGTGCTGGTCGATGGCTGGGCGCTGATTATTGGCACCCTGGCCAGCAGTTTCGGCGGAGTTTAGCCCATGACCCCGGAAGTGGCGGTAGACCTGTTTCGCAACGCCCTGTGGCTGACCACCATGATGGTCGCGGTGCTGGTGATCCCCAGCCTGCTGGTGGGCTTGCTGGTGGCCATGTTCCAGGCCGCGACCCAGATCAACGAACAAACCCTGAGCTTCTTGCCGCGCTTGCTGGTGATGCTGGTTACCCTGATCGTGGCCGGGCCGTGGCTGGTGCAGACCTTTATGGAATATATCCTGCAGTTGTACGGCAGCATTCCGCAGTTGATCGGCTAAATGTCGCTGCTAGCCCTGACAGACGCGCAGATCAGTACCTGGGTCGCCAGCTTTATGCTGCCGCTGTTCCGGGTGGGCGCGCTGCTGACCACCATGCCGATCATCGGCACCACCCTGGTGCCCAAGCGCATCAAGCTGTTTTTGTCATTGGCCATCACCCTGGCGATCATGCCCAGCCTGCCGCCGTTGCCCACCGTCAACCCGCTGGATTTGAGCGGCCTGCTGCTGATTGCCGAGCAAATCATCATCGGCGCGTTGCTGGGGTTGTCGCTGCAGTTGTTTTTCCAGGCCTTCGTGGTGGCCGGGCAAATCGTCGCAATCCAGATGGGCATGGGCTTTGCGTCAATGGTCGACCCGGCCAACGGCGTCAACGTGGCCGTGATCGGGCAGTTTTTCACCATGCTGGTGACCTTGCTGTTCCTGTCCATGAACGGTCATTTGGTGGTGTTTGAAGTCTTGACCGAGAGCTTCACCACCTTGCCGGTGGGGGGCGGATTGCTGACCAACCACTACTGGGAAATTGCCAACAAACTGGGTTGGGTGCTGGGCGCGGCGTTGCTGCTGGTGCTACCGGCCATTACTGCGCTGCTGGTGGTCAATATTGCCTTTGGCGTGATGACCCGGGCCGCGCCGCAACTGAACATCTTTGCCATCGGTTTTCCACTGACCCTGGTGCTGGGTATGGTAATCCTGTGGATCAGCATGGCGGACATTCTCAACCAGTATCAACCGCTGGCCTCCGAGGCCCTGCAGTTTTTACGCGAACTGGCACAGGCGAAGTAGAACGCTATGGCAGAGAGCGAGAGTGGCGCCGATAAAACAGAAGACCCCACGGAGAAACGCAAAAAGGACTCCAGGGAAAAGGGTGAAATCGCACGCTCAAAAGAGCTGAACACCCTGGCCATCATGCTGGCAGGTTCCGCGGGTTTGCTGATTTTTGGCGGCGCCCTGGCCCAGGACATGATGGAACTGATGCGCTACAACTTCAGCCTTAGTCGCGACGTGCTGCTGAACCCTGACTCGATGGGCGCGTTTCTGTTGCACTCGGGCAAGATCGCCCTGATTGCCCTGCAACCGGTGTTGCTGACCTTGCTGATCGCCGCGCTGGTCGGCCCGATTTCCCTGGGCGGCTGGCTCTTTGCCGCGGGCAGCCTGGCGCCAAAATTCAGCCGCATGAACCCAGCGGCGGGGATCAAGCGCATGTTCTCGGCCAAGGCGCTGGTGGAACTGCTCAAGGCTCTGGCCAAATTCTTTATCATCCTGATCGTGGCCTTGCTGGTGTTGAAGTCCGACATCGATGACCTGCTGCGCATCGCCCATGAACCGCTGGAACTGGCGGTGATTCACAGCCTGCAAGTGGTGGCCTGGAGCGCCTTGTGGATGGCCTGCGGGCTGATCCTGATTGCCGCTGTGGATGTGCCGGTGCAACTGTGGGAAAGCCACCAGAAACTGCTGATGACCAAGCAGGAGGTGCGCGACGAGCACAAGGACCAGGAAGGGCGCCCCGAGGTCAAGCAGCGCATTCGCCAGGTGCAGCGTGAAATGTCCCAGCGTCGCATGATGGCGGCGATTCCGGATGCCGACGTCATCATCACCAACCCTACGCACTACGCAGTAGCCCTCAAGTACGACCCCGAAAAGGGCGGGGCGCCGATGTTGCTGGCCAAGGGCAGCGACTTTTTGGCGCTGAAAATCCGCGAGATTGGTGCCAAGCACAACATCCTGCTGCTGGAGTCGCCGGCGTTGGCGCGGTCGATCTACCACTCCACCGAGCTGGAGCAGGAAATCCCTGCCGGGCTGTACCTGGCCGTGGCCCAGGTGTTGGCCTATGTCTACCAGATCCGCCAGCACCAGGCCGGCAAGGGCAAGCGCCCGGACCCGCTCAAGGACGTGCCGATCCCGCCGGACTTGCGGCGTGACGAGTAAATTGCAGTACCTGTTGTTATTGCAATAGATCATTCTTGAAAAGAATTTGAATTGAAAATATAAAAGCGTGAATATGTGTTAGATATGTTTTATGCTTTAAATGTTGTTGCGCTTTTATTGTGCTGACCAAGTAATTCTTCTATTGGCTGAGCAAATTCCTACGGTGCTATTTGAATAGCCCTTCTTTTTTATAAAAATTATCCAGATTATCGCTAGTTACTTTCTGACAGTTCCTTGGTTGTGATCCTGCATCTTTTTTAAACTGTGGCTGTTAATTTCTCCCCCGCTCTTTCAATAGGGTGATCGTGATCCCGGTGTGCAGTCCTGCTTTGCACCGGGGCAACTTAACAGCGCAGACCCATACCTATGGGTTTAAAAATGTTTGCATGGGAGATTGTTAATGAACGGTGGACTAAAAACAGCGATGGCATCCATTGCCTTGCTGGCGGTTTCTGTATCGAGTGCTCAAGCGGCGGGGACCGGGACGATCACATTTGAAGGGGAAATACTGGAGGCGGCCTGCTCCATCGAGCCTGACAGTGTCGACCAAAGCATCCCCTTGGGCCTGGTTGCCAGCGCGCAACTGGCAACGGGTGGCATCACTGACCCGGTATTCTTCAATATTCAGCTCACGGGCTGTACCTTTGCCACGACCGGATCCCCGCCGGCCAGGACGGTAACGGCCACGTTTACCGGAGCGGCCTCCACTGATGTAATCGGTGCACTGGCCATAACCGGTACGGCCAATGGTGCGGGCATCATGCTGCGCACCGGCAGCGGCGCGCCGATAACACTGGGCACCGCAACCGCTGCACAATCGCTTCTGGATGGCGACAACACCCTGCTGTTTTCCGCCCATATGAAAGGCACAGCCACCGGCACTATCACGCCGGGTAAGTTCAATGCCGTCACCAACTTCGCCCTGGCCTATCAATAAGCTATTTGCCCTGTTGCCGACCATTTGGCAGCAGGGCAGATGTAAGGGGGATTGACGTGAACATGATCTCAACGTTGGCAACTGTCTTTGGTGGGTGCGCGTTTGTTGTCTGGCTTGGTCCGATAGCTGTTGCCCGGGACAACCAAGGCAGCGGGAGCATCACACTTCACGGGCAAATTCTTGAGTCCGCCTGTGCGCTGGATGCAAACAGTGCTTATCAGGTGATTGAACTGGACCCTCTGCCGATGGGGCAACTTATTCGGTTGGGCGAAAGTGCTCCGCGCACATTCACTTTGCGCCTGGTCAAGTGCTTGTTGACCCGTCCCGATCCTTCTCGCCCGGACAGTTACTTGCCCGATTGGCAGCACGTCAGGGTGACGTTTGATGGCCTGCCGGATATGGGCGGGCGGTTTTTTGCCGCCGGGGGGACTGCCCAGGGGCTGGCCCTGCGCATTACCGACATGCAGGGCCAGGACAGCAAACCCGGAGTGCCTATGGGGCTGACGCCGTTGACCGGGGAGGACCAGGAGCTGCGCTATGTCCTGCAACTCGTCGGCAATGGTCGCCCAATGGCTGTTGGCTCGCACCGCGCTGCGGTGCGGTTCCGGCTGGAGTATTTCTAAATGCATTGGTTGTTTACATCGCGCCCGCTGTCTGGCGCCAACCTGATCTTGCGCAGAGGTTTGTTGGGTGGATTGATGTCGATAAGCAGCGCCGTTGTGGTTGCCGATGACATCCAGTTCAACACTGACATTCTCGACCTGAGCGATCGCGGCAATATCGACTTGTCGCAGTTTTCCCGCAGCGGCTTCATCTTGCCGGGTACCTACTCGATGCAGGTGCAGATCAACACCCAGTTGCTGGCCGAGCAGCGCATCGCTTTTTATCCGCCCGACGATGACGTCAAAGGCAGTCAGGCTTGCCTGGCACCCGCTCTGGTCAGCCAGCTTGGCCTGAAGGAGGGCCGGGAAGCAGAACTCGCCTGGTGGAAGGCCGGCGAGTGCCTGGATATTCGCAGCCTGCCGGGCATGGAGGTTAGTGGCGATTTAAGTACCTCCACCCTCTATATCTCTCTGCCCCAGGCCTACCTTGAATACAACGCCTTGAACTGGGACCCTCCAGCCCGCTGGGATGAAGGCGTGCCGGGCATGCTGATGGATTACAACCTGACCGCACAGTCCATCAGCCAGAAACACAGCTCGCGGCGCACTAACCTGACCGGCAACGGCACGTTCGGTGCCAATGCCGGGCCGTGGCGGTTGCGCGCCGACTGGCAGGGCCGTATCGATGACGAGCAGATCAACCGCGAGCAGCGCCTGGAGTGGAGCCGTTTCTATCTCTACCGGGCATTGCCGTCAATTCGCGCACGCGTAACCCTGGGTGAGAACTACCTGTATTCAGACCTGTTCGACAGCTTCCGCTTTACCGGTGTTGCACTCAACTCCGATGACAACCAGTTGCCTCCCAACCTGCGTGGCTATGCGCCGGAAGTGGTGGGTGTTGCCAGGACAAATGCCAAGGTGGTGATCAGCCAGCAAGGCCGCGTGCTCTATGAAGCATTGGTGGCGGCGGGGCCGTTTCGCATTCGCGACCTCAATGACGCTGTTACCGGCACCCTGGATGTTCGGGTTGAAGAGCATGATGGCGGCGTGACGACCTTTACCGTCGAATCGGCGAGCATTCCCTATCTCACACGGCCCGGCACCGTGCGCTTCAAACTGGCCGGCGGGCGACCGTCCGCGCTGCATGATGGCGGGCAGGGCAGTGCCTTTGGCACGGGTGAGTTTTCCTGGGGGGTCAGCAACGGCTGGTCGCTGTATGGTGGCGCGCTCAGTGACAACAACTACAACGCGCTGTCACTGGGGGCTGGGCGTGACCTGCTGGCCTTTGGCGCGATGTCACTGGACGTTACCCGGGCCAGCGCCACGCTGCAGGACAAGGGCTTTGCAGGCAACTCCTATCGCCTGAGCTATTCGAAAAGTTTCGATAAATACGACAGTCAGGTCACCTTTGCCGGCTACCGCTTTTCCGAAAAAAACTACATGAGCATGAGCGAGTACCTGAACGCACGCCATTACGGCGGCCCTGTGGGGGGCAGCAAGTCACTGTATGTCGCGACGTTCAACAAGCAGTTTCGCGATGCCGGGCTTAGTGCTTACCTCAACTACAGCAACCAGTCCTACTGGGATCGCCCGACCTCCGAGCGCTGGAGCCTTTCACTGGCCCGCTACTTCAATATGGGCGCGGTCAAAAACATCAGTCTCTCGCTGAACCTGTTTCACAATCAGGAGCGCAACCAGTACAGCGGTACGAACAACAACAATAACGGCCTGTACCTGACCCTCAGCCTGCCACTGGGGCGCTCCGGGACATTGACCAACAGTGCCAACAGCTCCTATGGCAAGCACAGCTATTCCACGCGATTCAGCGATCGTCTGGGTGAGCGCAACAACTATCAGCTGTCGGCAGGCAAGAACTCGTTCAGCGGCTATTTGAGCCATGCCGGCGATCACGCCGACCTTTCCGTCAGTGCTGCAATGCAGCCAGGCAACTCCACCAGCCTGAGCCTGTCCGCCCGTGGTGGCGGCACGCTGACTGCCCACGGCGGTGCCGGGCATCGAACTACGGGCACCGGCGGCACCCGACTGCTGGTCGATACCCAAGGTGTGGCCAACGTGCCGGTACGCGGTTATGGCTCGCCAACGCGCACCAATGCGTACGGCAAGGCCGTGATTTCGGATGTCTCGAGCTTTATGCGCACTGCAGCCAGTGTCGATCTGGAAAACCTGCCGGCGAATATCGAGGCAACCGAGTCCGTGACCCAGTTGACCCTGACCGAAGGTGCCATCGGCTATCGCACGCTGCAGGTCATTAGCGGCCACAAGGCGATGGCTCTGTTGCGCCTGCCCGATGGCAGCTCCCCGCCGTTCGGGGCCACGGTAAAGAACGACAAACAGCAGGAAACGGGCATCGTTAATGATGGTGGCAGTGTCTACCTGGGCGGCATCCAGGCTGGCGGGCGGATGGTTGTCAGCTGGGGCGGTGCCGAGCGCTGCACCCTGCTGATGCCCGCCAGCTTGCCGGCTGACGGGCTGGCCAGTGCCCTGGACCTGCCTTGCCAGCCAGGCATGCCCCCCCTTACCGACACGGAGAACCAGACCCCATGACCCTTGATGTTCGCGTTACGCCCTTGATGCTGGTCGCTTTAATGTTAGGCCTGCAGGATTACGCCCATGCAGCCATCGGCCTTGATCGCACCCGTGTGGTGTTCGATGGCAGCAAGGAGGCGGTGAGCCTCAACATCACCAACAACAATACTCAATTGCCATATCTGGCCCAGGGCTGGATTGAAGACGAGCAGGGCAACAAGATCACCACCCCGCTGGTCGTGCTGCCGCCGGTTCAACGGCTGGAGCCGGGTAAACGCAGCCAGATCAAGGTGCAGGCCCTGCCGGCCGTCAAGGCGCTGCCCCAGGACAGGGAAACGGTTTATTACTTCAACCTGCGGGAAATCCCACCCCGCAGTGAAAAAGCCAACAGCCTGCAAATTGCCCTGCAGACCCGCATCAAGCTGTTTTATCGACCGGCTTCTATCGTCCCGGGCCAGCAGGAGCAGGCTGATCCCTGGCAGCAACAACTGACCCTGACCCGTGAAGGCGAGCACTACCTGGTCAACAACCCAACCCCGTACTACGTCACGCTGATTGATGCCCAGCGCACGAAGGCCGATCAGACAGCGGCGGATTTCGAGCCGCTGATGGTCGCCCCCAACACTTCCTCGACGCTGGGGCCAACCGTCGCGGCTTTGGGTACGACCCCGGTATTGACCTATGTGAATGATTACGGCGGGCGTCCGACCCTGCTTTTCAAGTGCAGTGGCAATACCTGCCAGGTGGACGTCAAGGCGTCCCAGGCCAATGAGTGACAGTGCCGTGCGCCGCCGGGAGCGCCTTGTGATGCCTTGTCGGGGCAGGGTCCTGGGTTGTCTGCTACTGGCCCTGCAGGCCGTGCCGGGGCATGCGGAGATTGAAGGCATGAGTGGCGTGCTGCTTGTATCGGGCGCGCTGACCAATTCCCCTTGCGTGCTGGACATGACCTCGGCGGATCAGGCCATCGATCTGGGCAGTGTGCCGCGCAATCAATTGTTGCAACCGGGGGATGAGGCTTCGCCGGTGGCCTTTCAATTGCGCTTTGTCGATTGTCGGCGCGCCTCGGGAAGCCTGCTCAACGAGCGCACCGGCAACCTGGTATGGAGTGCCTACCAGCCTGTGGTTTCCGTGGCCTTTCTGGGCCAGGCCGACCCGGATGACCCGCGCCTGCTCAAGGTGCGGGGCGTTACCGGGATGGGCTTGCGCCTGACCGATGCCCTTGGCCGCGACGTACGTTTGGGGGCGCGCGGCGAGCCTTTGTTCCTGGATCGCGGCAGCGACACCCTGAGCTGGCAGGTACGCCCCACGCGCACCCGTGCTGCGCTGACCAGTGGTGCGTTCCGCGCCACTGTGGATTTCAGGCTTGTGTATGAATGAGGTGAAACGATGATCAAACCCTTAGGGGCGCGCCTGGCCATCGCCTGTGGCGCTGCACTTCTGCCCTTGTGCGAAGGGGTCATGGCACAGGTCGCTGTGTCCATCCGCGGGGTGATAGTTGCGCCGCCGCCGTGCGTCATCAACGCCGGCAGCACGCTCAATGTCCCGTTCGGCGACGACCTGATGACAACTCGCATCGATGGTGTGAACTACCGCCGGGGCGTGCCTTATACGCTCACGTGCGGGCCGCAGCCCTCGAACAACATGAAGATCACCTTGCAGGGCACCGGGGCCGGGTTTGGCAGCGCGTACCTGGGCACCAGCAAAAGCGACCTGGGGATCAAGCTGCTGTTGAACGGTGCCGCCTGGCCTCTGAACAATGCCGTGAACTTCACCTATCCCACCTTGCCGGTGATAGAAGCCGTGCCGGTGAAAAACCCGGGCAGCACACTGACAGGCGGGGCTTTTTCTGCCTCCGCCACGTTAGTGGTTGCCTTGCAGTAAGAGGGATCCAGACATGAAACCCTGGCAACAGTCCGTTCTGTTTGCAGTGTGCGCTTTTGCCCTGGGCGCCAGCGCACTGGCAAACCTCAGGTTTGACGGCACGCTGATAGAGCCGCCGCCTTGCACGATCAACAGTGGCAACACGATCGATATCAATTTTGAAAATGTCGGTATCAATAAAATCGACGGTGTGAACTACCGCAAACCCTTGAGCTTCACCCTGAGCTGCACGGCCGGTACGTTGCCTTGGGAGATGCTGTTGAAGGTGCAGGGCGTGGCCACGACCTTTGACTCATCGGCCGTGGTCTCCAGTGTGTCCGGCCTGGGTATCAAGATTCTGCGAAACGGCGTGCCCTTCACCCTGAATACGCCGCTGCTGATAAACCCGGCGTCACCCCCTGTGCTGGAGGCCGTGCCGATCAAAAGTGCAGCAAGCATCCTGGCACCGGGCGGTTTTTCGGCTTCGGCCACGCTGCTGGCCTATTACCAGTGAGGAGGGGGTGTATGCACATTGGAACGAAAACGGGTTATGGGTACGCCCTGGCATTGCTGATGGGCATGCCAATGCTGCTGCCTGGCACCCTTGAGGCCGCTGACAACCTTAGCTTCAGGGGCGTGCTGGTGGCGGATGCCTGCACCCTTCGCCCCGGCGACGAGGCGGTGCAGTGGGATCTGCGGGATGTTTCCATCAAGTACCTGTATTTGTATTCGCGCACCCTCGGCATGCCTTTTCAACTGCACCTTGAGGGCTGTAATACGACCGTCGGCAGCTCTGTGACGGTGACGTTCAGCGGTAACGAAAGCCTAGTGTTGCCCGGCCTGCTCGCACTGGACGGCGGCAGTAGAGCTACCGGAGTCGCAATCGGCATCGAAACCCCTGCTGACAGGCCCTTGCCCCTGAATACGGCCAGTGACGAGCAAGCACTGAGTAACGGCAACAATACAATTACCCTCAAGGCTTATATCAGGGGTGAGCCGCAGGCCATTGCCAGTCAGTCAATTACTGCGGGAACTTTCAGGGCCACGTCGACATTTACATTGCATTACCCATAACGCCCGCGCTGGAAGTTGACTTGAAGATTGAGGTTTTTATGAAGTGTCTGGTTGGATTTTTATTATTGTTGCTGGCTAATACTGCCAGTGCAATCCATTGTCGAGTTAATGGAGGGGCTTGGCAAAATATGGATTACGGTATTATGGATGTGTACGTCGCGGTAAGGGCCACCCCCGGAGATGGCAGGGTAATGCTGGATGGCTATCGGATAGAATGCAAATACCCTCCCGGTGTCGGGGGTGGGGCACAAGATAAATATTTTCTTTGGACAGAACAGAACGCGTTGTCCCCAGGCGGTGTTTTGTTTGGGCATCAAACAGGTCTGCGCATTGCGGGGCTTCATCTTGACTCTCCCATTCCCGAGAATATTCATGTTGCTACGATGCCAAGTGATGGTCGCATTATAACGTTGGATGCTTATATGTATGTAAATACAACAAGGGTGCCGGGAAAGTATATTAATATTCGGGCCGGGGAGCGGCTAGGTGTTCTGATGCTGAAGCGAACGAATACAATTCAGCTGCCGTGGGATAGTGTAAGTTTCTGGATTCATGCCAATAATAGTTTTTATTTTCAGCCATCCACCTGCACTATCAACAACAATGCGCCAATTGATGTTGATTTCGAGCAGGTTGATGCTTCAAGTCTCGAGGCTTCACCCGGTGCGACGCCTGTCAGGAAAGTGATACCGCTGAGGTACTCCTGTCCCGATTTTGGCATCAATACACCCATTACCATTACGTTGAAGGGGCAACGCTCATCCTTTAATTCATCAGTTCTTGCGCTGAGTAATAGTGACCTTGGCGTGGGACTTTTGCGCAATGGCAGCGTCGTCTCTCCCGAGTCTTTATATACGAGCAATATCTACAACAGTGCCGGGGGGGACGATGTGACCTTTGCATTGGTTCGCCGCCCTGGCAGCTTGCCAGTGGCAGGGCCTTTTTCCGGCAGTGCGACATTGATAATGGGGGTGCCCTGATTCGCGGGTACAGCCGGCAATCGTTATCGAAATGACAGGGCGACTTGATTGACTCATATGTGGCGCTTGGCAGATATCTCTATGAAATACATGACGGGTTTTATTTTACTGCTCTTGATGCAAAACGTATTTGCCGCTCATTGCCAGGTCGATGGCGGCCCCTGGGTTGATATGAAAACCAGCCCGCTGGATGTGCATGTTGACCTGCGCCTGGATAAAGACGCCGGCAAAGTTACCATGAGCGGTTACTCTGTGCGTTGTATGCATGATTTTCCGGGCTGGTATCCTGATTCTAACAAGCAATACTTTTCAACCGTGGCCAGCGGCTTGATTTTGGGGCCTACCGTCATGGATTATGGTTCTGGAATGGATATTCTTGGGGCTCTACTCCCTTGGCCGGTAAGTGCCGGTCGTTATTTGGCCTTGCATGATCGCTTGACCCCGGTGGTGGATCTGCCGGTCAAGGTCTATTTTGATATTCCTACGGCGCCAGGGAAATACATAAAGATCAAGCCGGGGGCGTTTCTCGCCGTTGTTCTGTTGTTTGTGACGTACAACTTCGACTCGCCCCAATACCCCGCCTACCGTATGCGCATTAACCTGATCGCCCGCAACGGCGTCGATTCCAGCCCCTCGACCTGCGTTATCAACAATAATTTGCCCATCAATATTGATTTTGGCAGCGTGGACGCTGTTGCGATCGGCACGAGCATCTTCAATACGCCGTACAAGAAAGATTTCCGGCTGAGGTACAGCTGTGACGGGCCCAGTGTGAACTCGCCCATTACCGTCAAGTGGCAGGCGACCCCTTCAGCCTTTCATACGCATGCCATTGCCACGAGCAAGCAGGACGCGGGGGTTATATTGTTTCGTCCCGACAGCAGTGCGCTGGTGGGGCCGGGCGGGGAGATCAGAAGCACCATCACAAACAGCTCAGGCTCGACCGAAGTGTCCTTCGCTCTGGTCAAAAAACCGGACACCTTTCCTGACGCCGGCCCTTTTACCGCCAGTGGCACCCTGACCCTGATGCTGCCCTGACTCGCCCGTACAACCCTTGCGCGCCTGACATATGGCCATTTGCCAAAGTTGGAAGGTTTCTTGCAGAGGCAGGCTCTACGGCGCATATGGCGTCAAAAGTTTGCTAAAGGTTTGTCGCAATGTCATTGGATCGCTCTCAGTTAATCAACACCGCGCGCAGCGGTCTGGCCGGCCTGGGTCAGGGGCAGTTGGGTGTGCCGCTGCTGCTGCTGGTGATGCTGGCAATGATGATGTTGCCCATTCCTGCGTTTCTGCTGGATGTGTTCTTTACCTTCAACATTGCCCTGTCGATCGTGGTGCTGCTGGTGTGCGTGTACGCCCTGCGGCCCCTGGATTTTGCGGTGTTCCCTACCATTTTGCTGGTCGCCACCCTGATGCGCCTGGCGCTCAACGTGGCTTCCACGCGGGTGGTGATGCTTCACGGCCAGGAGGGCCACGCCGCCGCAGGCAAGGTGATCCAGGCCTTCGGCGAGGTGGTGATCGGCGGCAACTATGTAGTGGGTATCGTGGTGTTTGCGATCCTGATGATCATCAACTTTGTGGTGGTGACCAAGGGCGCCGGGCGTATCTCCGAAGTCAGCGCGCGTTTTACCCTCGATGCCATGCCCGGCAAGCAAATGGCTATTGATGCCGACCTTAACGCCGGGCTGATCGACCAGAACCAGGCCAAGCTGCGCCGTCAGGAAGTGGCCCAGGAGGCCGAGTTCTACGGTTCAATGGACGGTGCCAGCAAGTTTGTGCGCGGTGATGCCATCGCCGGTCTGCTAATCCTGTTTATCAACCTGATCGGCGGCATGGCGGTGGGGATTTTCCAGCACGGCATGAGCTTCAGCGAGGCGGGCAAGGTCTACGCGCTGTTGACCATCGGTGACGGTTTGGTGGCGCAGCTGCCTTCGCTGCTGCTGTCCACGGCGGCGGCGATCATGGTGACCCGGGCGTCGGGCTCCGAAGACATGGGCAAGCAGATCAACCGCCAGATGTTTACCTCGCCCAAGGCGCTGGCTGTCTCGGCAGGCATCATGGCCATCATGGGCATTGTGCCCGGCATGCCGCATTTCTCCTTCCTCAGCCTGGCGGCTGTCGCCGGTGGCGCCGCGTACCTGATGTGGAAAAAACAGAACGTGGTCAAGGTCCAGGCCCTGCAGGAGGTCAAGCGCCAGCAGGAACTGCTGCCATCACCCGCCCGTGCCCAGGAAACCAAGGAGCTGGGCTGGGATGACGTCACGCCCATCGACATGATCGGCCTGGAAGTGGGCTACCGTCTGATTCCGCTGGTGGATCGCAACCAGGGTGGCCAGTTACTGGCGCGGATCAAGGGCGTGCGCAAAAAGCTGTCCCAGGATTTGGGCTTCCTGATGCCCACCGTGCATATCCGCGACAACCTCGACCTGGCCCCCAGCGCCTATCGCCTGACCCTGATGGGGGTGATCCTGGCCGAAGCCGAGATCTACCCCGACCGCGAAATGGCGATCAACCCGGGGCAGGTGTTCGGCACGCTCAACGGCATTACCACCAAGGACCCAGCCTTTGGTCTGGAAGCGGTGTGGATTGAGGTCAGCCAGCGTAGCCAGGCGCAATCGCTGGGCTATACCGTAGTGGACGCCAGTACCGTGGTGGCAACGCACCTCAATCAGATCCTGTACAAACACTCCCACGAGCTGATTGGCCATGAAGAGGTGCAGCAGTTGATGCAGTTGCTGGCCAAGTCCTCGCCAAAACTGGCCGAGGAGCTGGTGCCGGGTGTATTGAGCCTGTCGCAATTGCTCAAGGTGTTGCAGGCCTTGCTCGCCGAACAGGTGCCGGTACGGGATATCCGCAGCATTGCCGAAGCCGTCGCCAACAATGCCCACAAGAGTCAAGATACTGCCGCTTTGGTTGCCGCGGTGCGTGTGGGCCTGTCCCGTGCCATCGTGCAAAGCATTGTAGGCGTTGACTCCGAGCTGCCTGTGATCACCCTGGAGCCCAGGTTGGAACAAATATTGCTCAATAGTTTGCAGAAGGCCGGAGTTGGCCAGGAAGAGGGCGTTTTGCTGGAGCCAAGCATGGCAGAGAAGCTCCAGCGCTCGTTGATCGACGCTGCTCAGCGCCAGGAGATGCAAGGCAACCCGGTTATCTTGTTGGTGGCAGGCCCGGTACGCGCAATGTTGTCGCGCTTTGGCCGTCTGGCGGTGCCCAACCTGCATGTGCTGGCTTACCAGGAAATCCCTGACAATAAGCAGGTCACGATCGTTGCGACAGTAGGCCCTAACGGCTGAGGGTTTGGTTTATGCAAGTGAAGCGATTTTTCGCCGCCGATATGCGTCAGGCCATGAAGCTGATTCGTGATGAGCTGGGGGCTGACGCCGCCATTATTGGCAACCGCCGCATCGCCGGGGGCGTTGAGTTGACCGCGGCCCTGGACTACAAGCTGTCCGCGCTGGCACCCCGGGTGCCGAACATTGAGCTGGAAGAAGAGCTGCGCAAGACCCAGTCGCGGATTGTCTCGGCCCAGGCCGAGTTGAGCCTGCGCGGGGAAGGCGAGGCCGCAGCGGGAGATAACCGCCAGTTGTTTGCCGGTTTGCCGCTGACCGCTGCCGAGCCGTTGATCGAGCCGACCCTTGAAGAACCGCCGCGCCCGGCACCTGCGCCGCCCGCGCCGACAGTCGATCAGCGCGCTTTTGACAATATGCGTCATGAGCTCAACGGTTTGCGCGAATTGCTGGAAGTGCAGCTGGGCTCGCTGGCCTGGAGCCAGTTGCAGGACGCCAAACCGGCCCAGGCCAATCTGTGGCGGCGCCTGCAGCGCATCGGCCTGTCGGGGCCGTTGTCCCGTGATCTGCTGGCGCAAGTGGCGGGCATCGAAGAGCCGCGCCAGGCCTGGCGGATGCTGCTGGCGCATCTGGCGCGGATGATCTCCACCCCCGAGCTGGAGCCGCTGGAAGAAGGCGGGGTGATTGCGATGGTAGGCCCGGCGGGGATGGGCAAGACCACCACCCTGGCCAAGCTGGCAGCCCGTTATGTGCTCAAGTACGGCGCGCAGAATATCGCCCTGGTGAGCATGGACAGTTTTCGCATTGGCGCCCAGGAGCAACTCAAGACCCTGGGGCGTATTTTGAATGTGCCGGTGACCCATGTGGCCCCCGGCCAGTCGCTGGGCCAGACCCTCGAACCGCTGGTGCGCAAGCGCGTGGTGCTGGTCGATACCGCGGGCCTGCAAGCCAGCGACCCGGCGTTGCGCCTGCAGCTCGAAAGCCTGGCCGGGCGCGGGATCAAGGCCAGGAATTACCTGGTCTTGGCCACCACCAGCCAAAAGCAGGTGCTGACGGCCGCGTACCTCAGTTACAAGCGTTGCGGGCTGGCCGGTTGCATCCTCACCAAACTGGATGAAACCGCAAGCCTGGGCGAAGTGTTGAGCCTGGCGATCAGCAACGAGCTACCGGTGGCGTACCTCACCGACGGCCCGCGGATCCCGGACGATCTTCACCTGCCGCGGCGTCACCAGTTGGTGAGCCGGGCAGTGAGTGTGCAAATGCAGGAAGAACCCAGCGAAGAGGCCATGGCCGACATGTTCGCTGATATCTACCACAGCCCGCCCAAACGGGTTGGCTGAGGTCGTCAAAATTACGTTGCAATGTACCTACATCGGCTGGTCTGAAGGTGTTGTTCCACTGGGGAACGCGCAGCCAACGCATGTAGCCGCGTCTAAGTAAGACAAGGTAAAGAAAGATCATGGGCAGCATGCATCCCGTACAGGTGATCGCAGTGACCGGCGGCAAGGGTGGCGTCGGTAAAACTAACGTGTCAGTCAACTTGTCCATCGCATTGGCCGAGCTGGGCAGGCGCGTTCTGTTGATGGACGCGGACCTTGGGCTGGCGAACGTCGATGTTTTGCTGGGCTTGACCCCGAAATTCACCCTGGCCGATGTGGTCGAGGGGCGTTGCGAGCTGCGCGACGTATTGCTCCAGGGCCCCGGCGGGATCCGCATCGTGCCAGCGGCCTCGGGTACCCAGAGCATGGTGCACCTGAGCCCGGCGCAGCATGCCGGTCTGATCCAGGCCTTCAGTGACCTGGGCGACAACCTGGATGTGCTGGTAATCGACACCGCCGCCGGGATCGGCGAGTCGGTGGTCAGCTTTGTGCGCGCCGCCCAGGAAGTGCTGTTGGTGGTGTGCGACGAGCCGACCTCGATCACCGACGCCTATGCGCTGATCAAGCTGCTCAACCGCGACTACGGCATGAACCGCTTCCGCGTGCTGGCCAACATGGCCCAGAGCCCGCAGGAAGGGCGCAACCTGTTCGCCAAGCTGACCAAGGTCACCGACCGCTTCCTCGATGTAGCCCTGCAGTATGTGGGCGCCGTGCCCTACGACGAATGCGTGCGCAAGGCGGTGCAAAAGCAGCGCGCTGTGTACGAAGCGTTCCCGCGTTCCAAGTGCTCACTGGCGTTCAAGGCCATTGCGCAAAAAGTCGATACCTGGCCGTTGCCCGCCAACCCCCGGGGTCACCTTGAGTTCTTTGTCGAACGTCTGGTGCAGCAGGCAGGGGGGCGCTTTTAATGACGGCCAGCGGTTACCGCATGTACAGCAAGTCGTCGCGCGACAGCCAGTACGAACTTATCGAGCGCTATGCGCCCCTGGTCAAGCGCATCGCCTACCACCTGCTGGCGCGTTTGCCGGCCAGTGTGCAGGTGGATGACCTGATCCAGGCCGGCATGATCGGCCTGCTCGAAGTCTCGGGTAAATACGACGCCAGCAAGGGCGCGAGTTTCGAGACCTACGCCGGTATCCGTATCCGTGGCGCGATGCTCGATGAGGTGCGCAAGGGTGACTGGGCGCCGCGCTCGGTACACCGCAATACGCGCATGGTCAGTGACGCAATTCGGGTAATTGAAGCAAAAACCGGTTGTGACGCTAAAGATCATGAGGTTGCGGCCGAACTCCAGTTAAGCCTTGACGATTATTACGCCATTTTGAATGACACCCTGGGCAGCCGCCTGTTCAGTTTTGATGACCTGTTGCAGGACGGCGAACACGAAGGGTTGCATGAAGATGGCGCAAGTGCCCATACGGAGCCGTCGCGCGACCTTGAAGACGAACGCTTCCAGGCCGCGCTGGCCGATGCGATTGCACACTTGCCCGAGCGTGAACGGCTGGTGCTGGCGCTGTACTACGACGAAGAACTGAACCTCAAGGAAATCGGCGAAGTGCTGGGGGTCAGCGAATCCCGTGTCAGCCAGTTGCACAGCCAGTGCGCGGCCCGCTTGCGGGCACGTTTGGGGCAGTGGCGCGCGCACTAGGGTCCTTGATACCTGTGGGAGCGGGCTTGCCCGCGATGGGGTCGACGCGGTGAATCAGTAACGCCGCGTCGTCCGCATCGCGGGCAAGCCCGCTCCCACAGTCGATTCTGGCTGTGTTTGAAAACGAATTGATTGAATGACGCGTTCAGCAGATGAGCGCGTTAAAGACTGCTTGGAGGTCGAATTGGACAAGAACATGAAAATCCTCATCGTTGATGATTTCTCAACGATGCGGCGGATCATTAAAAACCTGTTGCGTGACCTGGGGTTCACCAACACGGTCGAGGCGGACGACGGCACCACCGCGTTGCCGATCCTCAACCTGGGGCATATCGACTTTCTGGTGACGGACTGGAACATGCCGGGCATGACCGGCATCGAGTTGCTGCGCCATGTACGTGCCGACGAAAAACTCAAGCACTTGCCGGTGCTGATGGTGACCGCCGAAGCCAAGCGCGAGCAGATTATCGAAGCGGCCCAGGCCGGTGTTAATGGCTATGTGGTCAAGCCGTTCACGGCTATCGCACTCAAAGACAAAATCGAAAAGATCTTTGAACGCATCGGTTGATCGGTTGCCTTGGGGGCACTATGGAGCATAAAGATTGCACACAGGCCGATTTTGAATCGACCCTGAAAAAACATGCTCACGAATTGGTCGAAAGCCTTGAACGAGGCCAGTTTGGCGATGCCGTGCAGTTGATTCACGAGCTTAACCAGACCCGCGACCGCGGCCTGTATCGCGAAGTCGGCAAGCTGACCCGCGAACTGCACAGCGCCATTGTCAATTTCCATATTGATCCGAGCATGCCGCAAGCCGAAGAAGTGTCGCAGATCACGGATGCCACTGAACGTTTGGCTTATGTTGTGAAACTCACGGAAGCGGCAGCCAACCGGACCATGGACCTGGTGGAAAACAGCACGCCACTGGTCAACGGCCTGGGTCAGGAAGCCAAGGAACTGAGCGCGGATTGGGGGCGTTTTATGCGCCGCGAAATCGGTGCCGAAGAGTTTCGCGAGCTGGCGCGTCGGGTTGACAGTTTTTTGACGCGCAGTGAAACGCAAAACAACATCGTCTCCGCCAATTTGACAGACATCCTGCTGGCCCAGGATTTCCAGGATTTGACCGGTCAGGTGATCAAGCGCGTGACGCAACTGGTGACGGACGTGGAGAGCAATCTGCTCAAGCTGGTGTTGATGGCCAGCCAGGTCGATCGCTTTGCCGGCATCGAACACGACCGTGAAGCCTTGCGTGCAGAAAATAATTCGCAAAAAAACCAGGCCAAGGGTGAAGGTCCGCAGATTCATGCCGATACACGTAATGACGTCGTATCCGGTCAGGATGATGTAGACGATTTGTTGTCCAGTTTGGGTTTTTAGGTCTTGAAGAGGCGTGCGGGCGCTGTTGCCCGGCGTCGAAGAGCCTTTTTCAAGGAGCACGTACATGAGCTTCGGCGCCGATGAAGAAATCCTTCAGGATTTCCTGGTTGAAGCCGGCGAAATTCTGGAGTTGTTGTCCGAGCAACTGGTCGAGCTGGAAAGCCGACCGGATGATGCGGATCTGCTCAATGCCATTTTTCGCGGTTTTCACACTGTAAAAGGGGGCGCCGGCTTCCTCCAGCTCCACGAACTGGTGGAATGCTGCCATATCGCCGAGAACGTCTTCGACATCCTGCGCAAGGGTGAGCGCAGCGTCGACGCGGAGCTGATGGACGTGGTGCTTGAGGCCCTGGATGCGGTCAACGGCATGTTCAGTGAAGTGCGCGAGCGCAGCCCGATCACCGCCGCAACCCCCGAGTTGCTGGCGGCACTGGCGCGCCTGGCCGAGCCTGCTGCTGCGCCAGCAGTGGTGGCGCCAGTCGCAGCGCCAGTGCTGCAAGCGCCGGTGACCGATATCACCGACAGCGAATTTGAGCAGTTGCTTGACTCCCTCGATGCGGTCAAGGCGGCTGCGGCCGAGCCTGAGCCTGAGCCTGAGCCTGCGGTCCCGACAGAGCTTTCGGCCAGCGACGAAATCAGCGACGCCGAATTTGAACTGCTGCTCGACCAGTTGCACGGCAAGGGTCAGTTCTCCACACAGGCTGCGACGGTTGCCGTGGCGCCCGCTCAAGCCCCTGCGGCGCCTGCTGACGTCAGCAATGAAATCACCGACGACGAATTTGAAGCCTTGCTCGATCAGTTGCATGGCAAGGGTTCGTTCAATACCGATGCGCTGCCCGCTGCTGCCAGCGAGACACCTGCCGCACCGTCGGCCAGCGCCGCCGAGGCGAGTGCTGACCCCGACCTGATCAGCGATCACGAATTTGAAGCCCTGCTCGACGAGATGCACGGCAAAGGCAAGTTCAGTGCGGACTCGGCAACGGTGGTGGCCGCAGTAGCCCCGGCCAAGCCGGCTGCGGCAGCTGCGCGTCCGGCACCGGCCCGTGCTGCAGCGGCACCTGCGGAAAAACCGGTCGCCAGCGAAGCCGAAACCACCGTGCGCGTTGATACCGCGCGGCTGGATGACATCATGAATATGGTCGGCGAGCTGGTGCTGGTGCGTAACCGCCTGGTGCGCCTGGGCCTGAACAGCCATGACGAGGAGATGGCCAAGGCGCTGTCCAACCTCGATGTGGTCACCGCCGACCTGCAAACCGCCGTGATGAAAACGCGGATGCAGCCGATCAAGAAAGTCTTCGGCCGCTTCCCGCGGTTGGTGCGCGACCTGGCACGCCAGCTGAAAAAAGAAATCAGCCTGGAGCTGGTGGGCGAAGAAACCGACCTGGACAAAAACCTCGTCGAGGCCCTGGCCGACCCGCTGGTCCACTTGGTGCGCAACGCGGTCGACCACGGTTGTGAAACCCCGGAAGAACGCGCCGCCGCCGGCAAGCCGAGCTGTGGCCGGGTGATCCTGTCTGCCGAGCAGGAGGGCGACCATATCCTGCTGTCGATTTCCGATGACGGCAAAGGTATGGACGCCAATTTCCTGCGTTCCCTGGCCGTCAAAAAAGGCTTGATGGACAAGGACGCGGCCGATCGCCTGAGCGAAAACGACTGCTACAACCTGATTTTCGCCCCGGGCTTTTCGACCAAGACCGAAATCAGCGATGTGTCCGGACGTGGCGTGGGCATGGACGTGGTGAAAACCAAGATCGCCCAGCTTAACGGCTCGCTGAGCATCGAGTCGGCCCTGGGCCGTGGCTCGAAAATCGTCATCAAGGTGCCGCTGACCCTGGCCATTATGCCGACCCTGATGGTGATGCTGGGCAACCAGGCGTTTGCGTTCCCGCTGGTCAACGTCAACGAGATCTTCCACCTCGACCTGTCGCGCACCAATGTGGTCGACGGCCAGGAAGTGGTGATCGTGCGCGACAAGGCGCTGCCGCTGTTCTACCTCAAGCGCTGGCTGGTGGCGTCTGCCGCCCACGAAGAGCAGCGCGAAGGGCATGTGGTGATTCTGTCGATCGGCACCCAGCGCATCGGCTTTGTGGTCGACCAATTGGTTGGCCAGGAAGAAGTGGTGATCAAACCGCTGGGCAAAATGCTCCAGGGCACGCCAGGCATGTCGGGTGCCACCATCACCGGTGATGGTCGCATTGCCTTGATCCTGGATGTTCCGAGCATGCTCAAGCACTACGCATCACGGCGTATTTGATTCTGGTGAGTGGGGGCAGTGACGCCCCGCACCGCCTAACGGAGTGTTTATGGTAGTCAAGGTCCTGGTGGTGGATGATTCCGGTTTTTTCCGCCGCCGCGTCTCGGAAATTCTGTCGGCTGACCCGACCATTCAAGTGATCGGCACCGCCACCAATGGCAAGGAAGCGATTGATCAGGCCCTGGCCCTCAAGCCGGACGTGATCACTATGGATTACGAGATGCCGCTGATGGATGGCATCACGGCCGTGCGCCATATCATGCAGCGCTGCCCGACCCCGGTACTGATGTTCTCCTCGCTGACCCACGAGGGCGCCCGTGTCACCCTCGATGCGCTGGACGCCGGGGCGGTGGATTTCCTGCCGAAAAATTTCGAAGACATCTCGCGCAACCCCGAGAAGGTTAAACAGATGCTGTGTGAAAAAGTACACAGCATTTCGCGTAGCAACCGGCGCATGTCCAGCTACAGCGCACCGGCCCCTGTAGCGCCGGCTGCTGTGCCACGGCCTGCGCCGGGCGGTTTTGCCGCGCCCGCTGCGCAACCCGTACCCGCGCGTACCACACCGATTGCCAGCCGCAGTGCTGCCGGGCCTGTTGCGGCTTCTGGCGCGCCCAAGCGCAAGGCCTACAAACTGGTGGCCATTGGCACCTCGACCGGCGGGCCGGTGGCCTTGCAGCGTGTATTGACGCAGCTGCCGGGTAATTTCCCGGCGCCGATCGTCCTCGTGCAGCACATGCCGGCAGCGTTTACCAAGGCCTTTGCCGAGCGTCTGGACAAACTCTGCCGCATCAGCGTCAAGGAAGCCGAGGACGGCGATATCCTGCGCCCGGGCCTGGCCCTGCTGGCACCCGGCGGCAAGCAGATGATGATCGACGGTCGCGGTGCGGTACGCATCCTGCCGGGCGATGAGCGCCTGAACTACAAGCCGTGCGTGGATATCACCTTCGGCTCGGCGGCCAAGTCCTTTGGTGACAAAGTATTGGCGGTGGTCTTGACCGGCATGGGCGCCGATGGCCGTGAAGGCGCGCGCATGCTCAAGCAGGGCGGCAGCCAGGTGTGGGCACAGGACGAAGCCAGTTGCGTGATCTACGGCATGCCGATGGCCATCGTCAAGGCCAGCCTGGCCGATGCGGTGTACAGCCTGGATGACATTGGCCGCCATCTGGTGGAGGCCTGCCACTGATGGACGTGCTCAGCCTGATTGGCATCATCATGGCGTTTGTCGCGATTATCGGCGGCAATTACCTGGAGGGCGGCCATCTCGGTGCCCTGGCCAATGGCCCGGCGGCGTTGATCGTGCTGGGCGGGACGGTGGGGGCGGCGTTGTTGCAGTCGCCCATGAGCGCTTTCAAACGGGCGATGCACAGCGTGGTGTGGATCTTGTTCCCGCCGCGTATCGACATGACGGGCGGCATCGATCGCGTGGTTAACTGGAGCCTGACAGCGCGCAAGGAAGGCTTGCTGGGCCTGGAAGGCGTGGCCGATACCGAGCCCGACAGCTATTCGCGCAAGGGCCTGCAATTGCTGGTCGACGGCGTGGAGCCGGAAACCATCCGCAGCGTGCTGGAAGTCGATTACCTGACCCAGGAAAGCCGCGATATCGAGGCCGCCAAAGTGTTTGAAAGCATGGGCGGCTATGCGCCGACCATTGGCATCATCGGCGCGGTGATGGGCTTGATCCATGTGATGGGCAACCTGGCCGACCCGGGGCAACTGGGCAGCGGCATTGCCGTGGCGTTTGTCGCGACCATTTACGGCGTGGCCAGCGCCAACCTGGTGTTGCTGCCCATTGCCAGCAAGCTCAAGGCGATTGCCATGCGCCAGTCGCTGTACCGCGAGATGTTGCTCGAAGGCATCCTGTCGATTGCCGAGGGCGAGAACCCGCGTTCCATTGAACTCAAACTGCAAGGCTTTACGGGTTAACTATGAGCCGGCGCCGCCGCCACGCGGATGAACACGTCAATCACGAACGTTGGCTGGTGTCCTACGCGGACTTCATCACCTTGCTGTTTGCCTTTTTCGTGGTCATGTACTCGATTTCCTCGATCAATGAAGGCAAGTACCGGGTGATTTCCCAGGCCCTGGTCGGGGTTTTCAATGATGCCGAGCGCAGCATCAAGCCGGTGCCCATCGGTGAAGAGCGCCCGCTGACCACCCAGCCCGCCGAGCCGTTGATCAAAGACAGCGAAAATACCGACGCCGGTTTGGGCCAGAGGCCCGATGACCCGCTCAAGACCATTGCCAATGACATCACCAACGCTTTTGGCGATCTGATCGCGTCCAAACAATTGACGGTGCGGGGCAATGAGTTGTGGGTCGAGATCGAGCTCAACTCCAGCCTGCTGTTCGGCAGCGGCGATGCGATGCCCAGCAATGCGGCCTTCGAGATCATCGACAAGGTGGCTGCAGTCCTTAAACCATTTGAAAACCCGATCCATGTCGAAGGTTTTACTGACGACCTGCCGATCCGTACTGCGCAGTACCCGACCAACTGGGAGCTGTCCTCGGCACGTTCGGCGAGCATCGTGCGGATGCTCGCGATGCAGGGCGTCAACCCCGGGCGCATGGCGTCGGTGGGCTACGGCGAATTCCAGCCGGTGGCCAATAACGCCACGCCAGAGGGGCGCGCGCTCAATCGCCGGGTGGTGCTGGTGGTGTCGCGCAACCTTGAGGTGCGCCGCAGCCTGACCGGCACGGGTACCGCCCATGCAACACCGGATGCCGCCCTCAAGCGGGCTGGCACACAAACTGCACCGCCACAGACACAGCCACTGGTTCGCGGGAATGCCGTCAATTCTCCGTCACCACCCCTATAAATCTCGGCCGGCACGCATGCAGCCGGGAGGAACAACTGAATGAGAGTCTGGGCAGTAGCCAATCAAAAAGGTGGGGTCGGCAAGACCACCACATCCATCGCCCTGGCCGGTTTGCTGGCAGAGGCGGGCAAACGTGTGGTGATTGTCGATCTCGACCCGCACGGTTCCATGACCAGCTACTTCGGTTATGACCCCGATGGTCTGGAGCACAGCGTCTACGACCTGTTTCTGCATCAGGGCCAGGTGCCCGAAGGCCTGGCGGCGCAACTGCTGCTGCCCACCAGCCACGAAAAAATCGCCTTGCTGCCCGCCACCACGGCACTGGCAACCCTGGAGCGTCAGGCTCCGGGGCAAAGCGGCCTGGGCCTGGTGATTGCCCGCAGTCTGGCGCAACTGTGGCAGGACTATGATTACGCGATCATCGACAGCCCGCCGATTCTGGGGGTGCTGATGGTCAATGCGCTGGCGGCCAGCCAGCAGTTGATTATCCCGGTGCAGACCGAGCATCTGGCGCTCAAGGGCCTGGAGCGCATGGTGCATACCCTGCGCATGATCAACCGTTCGCGCCCCCAGGAGCTGCCGTTCTGCATCGTGCCGACGTTGTTCGACCGGCGTACCCAGGCGTCGATGAGCACCTTGCGGGTGTTGCGTGATGTGTATCCCGACACCCTGTGGCAGGGCTTTATCCCGGTCGATACCCGTTTGCGCGATGCCAGCCGGGCAGGGCAGACGCCTTCGCAGTTCGATGACAAAACCCGTGGGGTGATCGCCTACCGTGCATTGCTCAAGCACGTCCTGACCCGCCAGCTTGCACCGCAGGTGGCGTGAGGTGGGCGGCTATTCAAGTATCGGTCGGGTCTGGCCGATAACGACTACAGGTCTCTGTCACGAGGCTGTTGAGTGGGGCACTTTATGACGCAGCCAGTAGCACTTTCCAACCGTTCGCAAGTGGCCTTGCAGTCGTATCTCGACGATTTGCTGTTCGATGCTACCCAGGCTGAAGCGGCCGGACCCGTGCCGGTGGAGCCGCTGGCCGAGCCAGCGCTTGAAGCCATCGACGAGGCACCGCTGGCAATGCCGGTCGAGCTGGAGCAAGTAGGGGTGCCGGCCGAGGCGTTGGCCCATCCGCTGGTCGAGGTGCATCGGCCCAGCGCACCGGGTGCGCATTTGCCAATCCCCGATGACGGCCGCCCGGCGTGGGCTGGCGAACCCTTCGAATGCCTGTTGTTCGACGTGGCCGGCCTGACGCTGGCGGTGCCGCTGGTGTGCCTGGGTTCGATTTACTCCCTGGCCGGGCGTGAACTGACCCCGCTGTTCGGTCAACCGGACTGGTTTTTGGGGATCCTGCCGAGCCAGAGCGGCAAGCTCAATGTTTTGGACACCGCACGCTGGGTGATGCCAGAGCGCTATCGCGAGGATTTTCGCGAAGGCCTGCAATACGTTATTTCGGTGCAGGGCTACGAATGGGGGCTGGCGGTGCATCAGGTCAGCCGTTCGTTGCGCCTGCACCCCAACGAGATCAAGTGGCGCTCCCAGCGCGGGCAACGCCCGTGGCTGGCGGGCACCGTGATAGAACACATGTGCGCGTTGCTGGACGTGGAGCAACTGGCGGCATTGATTGCCAAGGGCAAGTCATAACAATAATTGTGGTTGGCTCACCGGTGAAGGCGAGGCGCCAGTTATCAGAATCGAGCAGTATTTCAGTCAGGGGTTTGGGGTATGAAACAGTCAGCGGCACAGGGTTCTGAAGATCCGATCCTGCAATGGGTTACCTTCAAGCTGGACAACGAGACCTACGGCATCAACGTGATGCAGGTGCAGGAAGTGCTGCGTTACACCGAAATCGCACCGGTACCGGGTGCGCCTTCCTACGTGTTGGGCATCATCAACCTGCGCGGCAACGTGGTCACGGTTATCGATACCCGTCAGCGTTTTGGTCTGTATAACGCCGAAATCACCGATAACTCACGGATCGTCATCATTGAAGCCGACAAGCAAGTGGTCGGGATTCTGGTTGATAGCGTGGCAGAGGTGGTGTATCTGCGTCAGTCCGAGATCGAGACGGCGCCTAACGTAGGCAATGACGAATCGGCCAAGTTTATCCAGGGCGTGTGCAACAAGAACGGCGAGCTGCTGATTCTGGTCGAGCTGGACAAAATGATGACCGAGGAAGAATGGTCGGATCTGGAGAACATCTGATTGATCCTTGAGGCGGCGGTAATCGTCCTGGGCCTGCTGTGGGCCGTGACCCTGTGGCTGTTTATCAGCCATGTGCGGCGCCAGCGCGTGCTGGCGGCGCAACAGGCGGCGGGCGATGAACAGCGTGACCGGCGCCTGCGGGAACTGACGCGGCGCCTGGACACCTACCAGAACGGTAATGTGCAAATGGGCGAAGCCCTGCATGAACTGCGTGCCGTTGTAGCGCCGCTGCCTGAGAAACTCACCCAGCTGGAACAGCGCGACCCCACCAGCCTGTCGTTCAACCAGGCGGCGCGGCTGGTGAGCATGGGGGCCAGTGTCGACGAGCTGACCCAGGCCTGCGGCCTGACCCAGGCTGAGGCCGAACTGATGAGCAAGATGTACAAGGGCTGAGCAGGACAATCTTGTGCTCATGGTGCTGCTGACGTGCAGCCGCTGACGAGCGCAGCGAGGCTGCGAGGCTGCGCTCGGCGGCGTAGCCGTCGCAAAACAAGACACCTGCGGTGTATCAGTTGCATTCGGCATTCAGGCTTGCGGCCGCTTCGCGCCCGATCGCAGCCTCGCTGCGCTCGTCAGCGGCTACAACTCCAGCAGCACCTGCTGCAACGCCCTGACCATTCGCCGCCGTGGCCCTTGGGCATGGCTGAGCAGCACAATCTTGTACTCATGGTAATGATGACGCGTAGCCGTCGCAAAACAAGACACCTGCGGTGTATCAGTTGCATTCGGCATTCAGGTTTACGGCCGCTTCGCGCCCGATCGCAGCCTCGCTCCGCGAGTCAGCTGCTACAACTCCAGCAGCGCCTGCTGCAACACCCTGACCATTCGCCGCCGTGGCCCCTGGGCATGGCTGAGCAGCACAATCTTGTACTCATGGTAATGATGACGCGTAGCAGCTGACGAGCGTAGCGAGGCTGCGATCGGCGGCGTAGCCGTCGCAAAACAAGACACCTGCGGTGTATCAGTTGCATTCGGCATTCAGGTTTGCGGCCGCTTCGCGCCCGATCGCAGCCTCGCTCCGCGAGTCAGCGGCTACAACTCCAGCAGCGCCTGCTGCAACGCCCCAACCATTCGCCGCCGTGGCCCTTGGGCATGGCTGAGCAGCACAATCTTGTACTCATGGTAATGATGACGCGTAGCAGCTGACGAGCGTAGCGAGGCTGCGATCGGCGGCGTAGCCGTCGCAAAACAAGACACCTGCGGTGTATCAGTTGCATTCGGCATTCAGGTTTACGGCCGCTTCGCGCCCGATCGCAGCCTCGCTGCGCTCGTCAGCGGCTACAACTCCAGCAGCGCCTGCTGCAACGCCCCGACCATTCGCCGCCGTGGCCCCTGGGCATGGCTGAGCAGCACAATCCTGCGGTCATACCGCTCATCACCCACCGGCTCCACGACACAACTGCCGGTCCAGCGCTCGATCCCCGACCAGCAAGGCACCAGGCTCACCCCCAGCCCCTCGGCTGTCAGCAACGCAATGGTTTCCAGGGCATCCAGGTCCAGCAGGGCAGCGGGTGACAGGTGGTGATCCTGCAGGTATTGCAGGGCATGGCGGCCACCCCAGGCGTCGGGGTCGTATTGAATATACGGGCTGTTCTGCAGGCGGCTGTCGATGCTCTTGTCCGTCTGCTCACGGGCGATAAACACCAGGGCTTCCTCGCGCAGCAACACCGCATCGAAGGCCTTGCTCAGGGCAAACGGCGGGGCAACCACGATGGCGGCATCCAGCTCACCGGCTTCGAGTGCCTGATACAGCGCGCGTGACGTGCCGGGCACTATCACCGGTTTCAATTGCGGGGTTGAACGGGTCAATGCGCGTAAAGCCTGGGGCAGAAGCCCTGTGAGCACGGTTGAAATGGCGCCGATGCGCAAGGGCCCGGTCAGGCCCTGGCTGTCGGCATCACCCGCCAGCAGGGCCACTTCATTCACAATGGCGCGTGCCCTGGGCAGCAAGTCCATACAGGCCAGGCTGGGTTTGGCTTCATGCCCGACGCGCACCAGAAGCGCCATGCCCAGTTGCCGTTCAAGCGCCACAATACGCTGGCTGATTGCGGCAGCCGTAAGGTTCTCCAGGCGTGCCGCCTTGGCGATCGAGCCGCAATCCACCACGGCAATCAGGCTTTTGAGGTAGCGGGTATCCATAAGAATTTCTTTCGTTCACGGATAAAATAACAGGTTAGCTCCATTGAAGCCGGCGATGCATCATTTGTACAACGGCCATCTGGCCTGTTCCGGTTTCAGGAGGTCACTGTGCAATCGCTTTTTCATTTCGCCTATCACGTTCATGACCTGGTCTCGGCGCGGCGCTTTTACTGCGACGTGCTGGGCTGCGCGGAGGGGCGCAGCACGGAAAGTTGGGTGGATATCGACTTTTTCGGTCATCAATTGTCGTTGCATCTGGGCGAGCCCTTTGCTGTCAGCCATAGCGGCAAAGTCGGCGAGCACTGGGTGCCCATGCCGCATTTCGGCGTGGTACTGGCCCTGCCTGACTGGCACGCCCTCAAGGAGCGCCTGCTCAGCCATGACGTGCAGTTTGTATTGGCGCCGACCCTGCGTTTTGCCGGGACGGCGGGGGAGCAGGCGACGATGTTTTTCCTTGACCCCTCGGGCAACCCGATCGAAATCAAGGGCTTTGCCGATTGGGCATCCGTGTATGCCGTGTAATGCAAACGTGATTGGAGGAAAAACACAGCCATGATTCTTCTTGACCAAGCAGATGCCCACTCGATTGCCGAACAGGTGCGCACGGCGCGCCTGAGCCCCGGGGTGGTGGCCGAGCACTTCCTGACGCAAACCGATGCCCGGGAAGCCGCCATCCAGGCCTTCGTGGCCCACGACCCCCAGCGCGTGCGCAAGCAGGCGCAGGGCCTGAGCAGCCCGCGTCTCAACGGTGTGCTGGCCGGTGTGCCGGTGGGCATCAAGGACATCATCGATACCTGCGACCACCCCACAGCCTTTTATTCGCCGATCTACGCCAATAACTGGCCCTCGCGGGATGCCCATGTGGTTGCCCTGCTGCGTCAGGCCGGGGCGGTGATCATGGGTAAAACCCATACCACTGAATTTGCCTACATGAAGACCGGGCCGACGCGTAATCCCCATGATCTGCGCAGGACGCCGGGCAGCTCCAGTGCCGGTTCTGCGGCGGGTATGGCGGCAGGCTTTTTTGCGCTGGCACTGGGTACGCAAACGGCGGGTTCGTTGCTCAAGCCAGCTTCTTATTGCGGGTTGTATGCGTTCAAGCCGTCCCACGGGCTGGTTTCCCTGGAAGGGGTCAAGCCGCTGGCACCGAGCTTCGACACGTTGGGCTGGTATGGCCGCTCGGTTCGCGACCTGGCGCTGCTCGCCAGGGTATTGGTGCCCGGCCTGGCGCAAACGAACAGGGAGAGTGGCGCCCGATCATTCGGATTTTGTCGTACGTCGCGTTGGGATCAGATCGATCCGCTGGTGGCTAAAGCCTTGCTGGCAGCTATCGAACACTTGAAAACCGCAGGCCACAGCGTGACCGAGGTGGTCCTGGAGGACGAGTTTGCCAGTGTGTTTGATGATCATCAGTTGATCAATGACTGCGAGGGTGCCCGTTCACTGAGCAAGGAATGGCAATCGAGCCCGGAAGCGCTTAGCCCGCAAGTGCTGGCCATGATCGAGCGGGGGCGGGCTACGACCTGGGATCAGGAAACGGCGGCCAGGAGCCGGCTGGCGGCGTTGGCACCGATACTGAAAGCGCATTTTGAACCCTTCGACGCGATGCTGGGTGCCACCTGCGGCATGGTTGCGCCGCTGGGGCTGGAGAGCACAGGGCCATCAGACTTCTGCAAGTGCTGGATGGCATTTGGCCTGCCTCAGATCAACATCCCGTTGCCACGTGGGCAGGGGGAGTTGCCGGTGGGACTGCAAGTGATCGGTGGGTTTCGCCAGGACAGTATGCTGCTTGAGGCTGCGCAGCAGGTGGACATGGTCATTTCCGGCCTGTAGCCGCTGACGAGCGCAGCGAGGCTGCGTCCGGCGGCGTAGCCGTCGCAAAGTCAGACACTTCGGTGTGTCAGGCAAATTGAGTGCTCAGGTTTCACGACGGCTGCGTCGGGGTGCCGCATCACGCCGAACGCAGCCTCGCTCCGCTCGTCAGCTGCTACGAGGGCAACAGAGTGTTTAACGGGGGGTGATGTCCCGTTCCTGCGGCTCGGCCTGCGGGTCAAAACCCTGCGGGAACTTGCCTTTAAGCTGCCAGGCAAAGGCAATAATCTCTGCCAGGGTGCGGTACAGCTCTTGCGGGATGCTGTCGCCCAATTCCATGCGCGCCAGTAATTTGACCAGCTCGGCATTTTCGTAAATTGGCACTTCGTATTCGCGGGCCAGCGCCAGGATGGCTTCGGCCAGTTCGTCATCACCCTTGGCGGTGAGGGTAGGGGCCTGCTTGCCGTCGTATTTAAGGGCGATTGCCTGGCGTGGTTCGGCAGGTGTATTCATGCGGTTTCATCCACCCAGCGTTGTTCCAGACGGGTATGGCCACTTTGTGGCGGGGTACCTTGATGGCAATCCAGATCGGTCACGCTCAATCCGGCATCACTCAGGCGCTGGCGCAAGGCGCCCAACTGGCTTTCGATCAGGCTTGCAGTGTACGCCTGCTCGGCCCACAACTGGCCCGACAGGTTGCCGCGCAGCAGCTGCGCCTGCACATGCAGCGGGCCCAGCGGGGCCAGGTCGAAGGCCAGCTCCACGCGCCACAGTTGATCCTTGATTTCCCGGGATTCGGGTTTGTCTTGCGCTTGTTTTTCCGGCGGATCTTCACGCTGGAACTTGACCTGTAACGGCACGATGTCGTGGGCATTGCGCATGGGGATTTCCAGTTGCCAGGTGGTCAGTACCCCGCCATCGGCGGTGCGCCCGCTCTGTTCCAGGCTGGACAGCTGATGGCTTTGCAGGCGTGACACGGCCGCTGCGGCCAGTTTCAGCAGGTTTTCCAGGCTGTCTTCACCTTCGCCGCTTTGCAACAACCGCTGGGGCAGCGGGAAGCCGCCGGGCTGCGGTTTGGCGCTGACCTGGCCAAGCATGCCCAGGGCATTGCGCACAAAAGTCGGCAGGGCCTGGGCCTGGGTGCTGGCGGCCATGCCGGGGTTGAAGCTGGTGCTGGCCGGCAGGCCGGGCAGGATCTGCGCAATCAGGCGCAGCAAGGTGGCTTTCATGTCCGGGGCCAGTGCCTGGGCTTGCCCGCTCAGCAACCGCGCCTCCAGAAAGGCGCCGCTGTTGAGCAGGGCATCGCCTAGGCCCTTGGCGTTGCTCAATTGCGCGGGTGCAGGCAAACCGGCCAGTAGTTTGTCGATGGAGGTACGCAGTTCGGCAGGCATGTCGGTACTGGCCGGCAGTTTTTGCAGGGCGTTGAGCAGGCCCTCCAGCGAGCCTTGCCGGCGCTGTTGTGTTGCCAGTTGTTGCGCTACTGCCAGTTGCTCCTGACGCCCGCTCAGTGGCACAAAGTTGAGGCTCTGCGGGCCATCCACCCGTGCACTGAGCAAACTGCCGATCCGCAAGGGCTGCGGGCTGTCCAGGGTCAGGGTGCTGCCGCTCAGCGGGCTGTTGAGCAGGGTCACCAGCGAACGGTAAACCGCCGCTTGCCCGGCAGGTTGCGCCAGTGCCTGGGTGGTCAGGACCTTGCCTTGCAGCAGGGTGCCCACGGGCAGTTGTTGGGTGTCGAGGCGAGTCAGGGTGGCGACGCTGCTGCTCAGTGCCTGTTGCAGGCTGATCGCCAGGTTGCCCGCCGAAGGTTGGGTCACGGCCAGTTGGGTGCCCAGCGGCAGGGGGAAATTGCTGCTGGCCTGCACGTTGGCTTCGCGGCCACCGGCCAGGGTCAGCTTGAGCAAAAGCTGGAAGGTCAGGTCGTTCTGCTTGAGCGCCAGCACCTCGGCCTGGGCACTCTGGCCGGGTCTTATCAGGCCCTCGGCAGGTTGCAGCAACTTGAGCACTTCACCGCCCACAAGCCCCTGACGCACACTGCTGGGGGCGGGTTGTGGGATGGGTGGAATATTCATGTCGCCTTTCATCGTAACAACCTGTCGAAATTGCCCTCTTTAGCGTAGGACATGGCATGTATAATGCGGCCCCGTCGTTCAGAGCGCATAAAAAGAACGCAATTGTTTGATCCAGCTCTCTGAAACAGGCCGCAAATGCATTTATCCTGCATCACTTTAACGGCCATGCCTGCGCCGACTTGAACCGTGAAGGCCTCAATTACGTGACCAGCCCTCTTTTAGAAGCCGTAGCGCTCGCCTGTGAGCGTGACTGGCGGATGTTGTTCGAAGATCTCGAACTGCGCCTGGCCAGCGGCGACATGCTGCAAATCAGCGGCCCCAACGGCAGCGGCAAAACCAGCCTGCTGCGTTTGTTGGCGGGCCTGATGCAGCCCACGGCTGGCGAAGTGCGGCTCAACGGTCTGGCCCTGAACGCCCAACGCCATGAATTGACCAGCAACCTGCTGTGGATCGGCCATGCGGCCGGGATCAAGGATTTGCTTAGCGCCGAAGAAAACCTCAGCTGGCTGTGTGCCCTGCATCGCCCGGCAACCCGCGAGGCCATCTGGGCGGCGCTGGCGCAGGTGGGCCTCAAGGGCTTCGAGGATGTACCGTGCAACACCCTGTCGGCCGGGCAGCAGCGACGCGTGGCGCTGGCGCGGTTGTATCTGGACAGCCCGCCACTGTGGATTCTCGACGAGCCGTTTACCGCGCTCGACAAACAAGGCGTGGCGCAACTCGAAGAGCACCTGGCCCGGCATTGCGAAAGTGGCGGCATGGTGGTGCTTACCACACACCATACCTTGGCCCGCATGCCGGCCGGTTACCGCAATATCGACCTGGGGCAGTGGGCTGTATGAGTGTGTTTGCTGTGTTGGTGGCGCGCGAAGCGCGTTTGCTGTTTCGCCGCCCGGCCGAATTGGCCAACCCGTTGGTGTTCTTTGCGATAGTGATCGCGATGTTTCCGCTGGCCGTCGGCCCGGAGACTAAATTGTTGCAAACCTTGTCTCCTGGCCTGCTGTGGGTCGCGGCCCTTTTAGCGGTTTTGCTCTCGCTGGACGGGCTTTTTCGCAGTGATTTCGAGGACGGATCGCTGGAGCAGTGGGTCCTTTCGTCGCACCCCCTGCCTCTACTGGTGCTGGCCAAAGTGCTGGCACACTGGGCGTTTTCCGGCCTGGCGCTGGTTATCCTGTCACCCCTGCTGGCCCTGATGCTCGGGCTGCCGGTGGCGTGCCTGCCGGTGTTGCTGATGTCGTTGCTGCTGGGCACGCCGGTGTTGAGCCTGCTCGGTGCCGTGGGCGCTGCCCTGACCGTGGGCCTCAAGCGTGGCGGCTTGCTGCTGGCGCTACTGATTCTGCCTTTGTATATCCCGGTATTGATCCTGGGCAGTGGCGCCCTGCAGGCGGCCTTGCAAGGCATGCCTGCAACCGGTTACTTGCTGTGGCTTGGTAGCCTGACCGCCCTGGCTGTAACCCTGACACCCTTTGCAATAGCTGCCGGCCTGAAAATCAGCGTCGGCGAATAATGAGGTCTGGCCTGCATGGGCCAGTAAAGACCCTGGCTGGCATGACAGCACACCTGTCGTGACCGGCACCGTGATGGAAGCAGCGTGATGAACTGGACTTGGTTTCACAAACTCGGCTCGCCCAAATGGTTCTATGCCATCAGTGGGCGGCTGTTGCCGTGGTTAAGCATTGCCGCCGTGCTGCTGATCACCTGCGGGGTGGTCTGGGGCCTGGCCTTTGCACCGCCGGACTACCAGCAGGGCAACAGCTTCCGCATCATCTATATCCATGTTCCTGCGGCCATGCTGGCGCAGTCCTGCTATGTGATGCTGGCGGTGTGCGGGGTGGTGGGGCTGGTGTGGAAGATGAAAATCGCCGACGTGGCCCTGCAATCAGCGGCCCCCATTGGCGCCTGGATGACTGCCGTGGCGTTGGTCACCGGTGCGGTGTGGGGCAAGCCGACCTGGGGCTCGTGGTGGGTCTGGGATGCGCGCCTGACCTCGATGCTGATCCTGCTGTTCCTGTACTTCGGCCTGATTGCCCTGGGCAACGCCATCACCAATCGCGACAGCGCGGCCAAGGCTTGCGCGGTGCTGGCGATTGTGGGCGTGATCAATATCCCGATCATCAAGTACTCGGTGGAGTGGTGGAACACCCTGCACCAGGGCGCGACCTTTACCCTCACCGAAAAACCGGCCATGCCCGTGGAAATGTGGATGCCGCTGCTGCTCACGGTGCTGGGCTTTTATTGCTTCTTTGGTGCGGTGCTGCTGTTGCGCATGCGCCTCGAAGTGCTCAAGCGCGAGGCCCGCAGCAGCTGGGTCAAGGCTGAGGTGTTGAAAGCCCTGGAGGGTGCGCGATGAGTTTTGCTTCTTTTGGCGACTTTCTCGCCATGGGCCATCACGGGGTGTATGTCTGGTCGGCCTATGGCATTTGCCTGGCGGTGCTGGGGTTGAACGTGGCACTGCCAATCATGGCGCGCCGGCGTTATCTGCAACAAGAGGCGCGTGGTTTGCGTCGGGAGAATTCGAAGTGAATCCGCTGCGCAAAAAACGCTTGATCATCATCCTGGCGATTCTGGTAGGGGTCGGCGCTGCCGTGGCCCTGGCCCTGAGCGCCTTGCAGCAGAACATCAACCTGTTTTACACCCCGACCCAGATCGCCAATGGCGAAGCGCCATTGGATACCCGCATTCGTGCCGGTGGCATGGTCGAGGACGGTTCGCTCAAGCGTTCGGGTGACTCGCTGGACGTGCAATTTGTGGTCACCGACTTTAACAAGTCCGTGACCATCCAGTATCGCGGCATCCTCCCCGACCTGTTCCGTGAAGGGCAGGGCATCGTCGCGCTGGGCAAGCTCAATGCCCAGGGCGTGGTGGTGGCTGACGAGGTGCTGGCCAAGCACGACGAAAAATACATGCCGCCCGAAGTGACCAAGGCGCTGAACGAAAGTGGCCAATCCGCGCCTGTGCCTGCAAGTGAGGGTAAGTACTGATGTCTGGACTCTATTTCCCGGAATTGGGCCATCTGGCCATGATTCTGGCCCTGTGTTTTGCCATCGTGCAGGCCATCGTCCCGCTGCTGGGCGCCTGGCGTGGTGACAAGTTGTGGATGAGCCTGGCGCAACCCGCCGCCTGGGGGCAATTTGCCTTCTTGTTGTTCTCCTTTGGCTGCCTGACCTACGCCTTTATGGCCGATGACTTTTCGGTGGCGTATGTAGCCAGCAACTCCAACAGCGCGCTGCCGTGGTACTTCAAGTTCAGCGCGGTATGGGGTGCCCACGAAGGTTCACTGCTGTTGTGGGCGATGATCCTCGGTGGCTGGACCTTCGCCGTGTCGATCTTCTCGCGGCAGTTGCCGCAAGTGATGCTGGCCCGGGTGCTGGCGATCATGGGCATGATCAGTGTCGGCTTCCTGCTGTTCCTGATCCTGACTTCTGATCCTTTCGTGCGTGTGCTGCCGCAGATTCCTTCGGATGGCAACGACCTTAACCCGCTGTTGCAGGATATCGGCCTGATTGTTCACCCGCCGATGCTGTACATGGGTTATGTCGGTTTCTCCGTGGCCTTTGCCTTCGCCATCGCCGCCTTGCTCGGCGGGCGGCTGGACGCTGCCTGGGCACGCTGGTCGCGGCCGTGGACCATCGTGGCGTGGGCCTTCCTGGGTATCGGCATCACCCTCGGTTCGTGGTGGGCTTACTACGAGCTTGGCTGGGGCGGCTGGTGGTTCTGGGACCCGGTGGAGAACGCCTCGTTCATGCCGTGGCTGGTAGGTACGGCGCTGATTCACTCGCTGGCCGTGACCGAAAAACGCGGTGTGTTCAAAAGCTGGACCGTTCTGCTGGCGATTGCCGCGTTTTCCCTGAGCCTGCTGGGTACATTCCTGGTGCGTTCCGGCGTGTTGACCTCGGTGCATGCGTTCGCCTCCGACCCTGAGCGCGGCGTATTTATCCTGATCTTCCTGCTGTTTGTGGTCGGCGGTTCGCTGACCCTGTTTGCCCTGCGTGCGCCCGTGGTCAAAAGCCATGTCAGCTTCAAGCTGTGGTCACGCGAGACCCTGCTGCTGGGCAACAACCTGATCCTGGTGGTGGCCGCGTCGATGATTCTGCTCGGCACCCTGTACCCGCTGATTCTGGATGCCATCAGTGGCGCCAAGATGTCGGTGGGCCCGCCGTACTTCAACGCGTTGTTTATCCCGCTGATGGCTTTGCTGATGGTGGTAATGGCAATCGGCGTGCTGGTGCGCTGGAAAGACACACCGGTCAAATGGCTGTTGGGCATGCTCACCCCCGTACTGCTGGGCAGCGCCGCGCTGTCGGCCATTGCCGGGGTGGCCTATGGCGACTTCAACTGGGCGGTACTGACCACCTTTATGCTGGCGGCCTGGGTGCTGCTGGCCGGGGTGCGCGACATCGGTGACAAAACCCGCCACAAGGGCCTGATCAAAGGCGTGCGCAGCCTGACCCGCAGCTACTGGGGCATGCAGATTGCCCACCTGGGTATCGCCGTGTGTGCGCTGGGGGTGGTGTTGTCGAGCCAGCACAGTGCCGAGCGCGACTTGCGCCTGGCACCGGGCGAGTCGATGGAGCTGGGCGGTTATCACTTTATTTTTGAAGGCGCCAAGCACTTCCAGGGTCCGAACTTTACGTCGGACAAAGGCACGGTGCGGGTGATCCGCAACGGCAAGGAAGTCAGCGTACTGCACCCGGAAAAACGCCTGTACACGGTGCAGAACTCGATGATGACCGAAGCCGGCATCGATGCCGGTTTCACCCGTGACCTCTATGTTGCGTTGGGCGAGCCCCTGGACAACGGCGCCTGGGCCGTGCGGGTGCATGTGAAGCCGTTTGTGCGCTGGATCTGGTTCGGTGGCCTGCTCACAGGGTTTGGTGGACTGCTGGCAGCGATGGACCGTCGCTACCGGGTCAAGGTTAAAAGCCGCGTGCGTGAAGCACTGGGCATGACAGGAGCCACGGCATGAGACGTTGGTTGATGCTGGTCCCGCTGGCCGTTTTTCTCGGTATGGCGTGGTTTCTCTACCGCGGTTTGTATCTGGACCCGACCGAGCTGCCGTCGGCGATGATCGACAAGCCGTTCCCGGCCTTCAGCCTGCCTTCGGTGGAGGGGGACAAAACCCTCACCGAGGCTGACCTCAAGGGCAAGCCTGCGCTGGTCAACGTGTGGGCCACCTGGTGCATTTCGTGCCGGGTCGAGCACCCGGTGCTGACCAAACTGGCCGATCAGGGTGTGCTGATCTACGGCGTGAACTACAAAGACGTCAATGAAGATGCGAAGAAGTGGCTCAAGGATTTCCACAACCCTTATCAGCTCGACATCAACGACGCAGACGGCTCCCTGGGCCTGAACCTGGGCGTGTACGGCGCACCGGAGACGTTCCTGATCGACAGCAAGGGCATCATCCGCCACAAGTTTGTCGGCGTGATCGACGAGACCGTGTGGCGCGAGCAGCTTGCCGGTAAATATCAGGCACTGGTTGACGAGGCCAAACCATGAAGCGCTGGCTAGCCGCCGTGGTGTTCGGTTTGACCCTGACCGGGGTTGCCCATGCCGCCATCGACACCTATGAGTTTGCCAACGACGCCGAGCGCGACCGTTTTCGCGAGCTGACCAAGGAATTGCGTTGCCCCAAGTGTCAGAACCAGGACATCGCCGACTCCAACGCTCCGATTGCCACTGACCTGCGCCGCGAGATCTATCGCATGCTCGGCGAGGGCAAGGACAACCAGCAGATCCTCGATTTCATGGTCGCCCGCTACGGCGATTTCGTGCTCTACAAACCGGCCCTGACCAGCAAGACCGCCGTGCTCTGGTTTGGCCCGCTGGCCCTGCTGGTGGGCGGTCTGGTGGTGATTGGCGTCATCGTCGGGCGCCGTCGTCGTACAGGGCAGGTTGCAGGCTCGGACACACTTTCTGCCGAGGAGCGCAAGCGCCTCGACACTTTGCTGGATAAAACCCAAGATGATTGATTTCTGGCTCGCAGCAGGCTTGCTGCTACTGATAGCCCTCAGCTTTCTATTGATCCCGGTTTTGCGCGGGCGCCGTGCCCAGCGCGAAGAAGACCGTACCGCTTTGAACGTTGCCTTGTACCAAGAGCGGGTGGCCGAGTTGAAAGCCCAGCGCGAAGAGGGCGTGTTGACCGCCGAACAGTTCGAAACCGGCCGTGCCGAAGCGGCCCGCGAACTGCTCGCGGACACCGAAGGCGTGGCGCCGGGGCGGGTGTCCAGCCTGGGCAAGGCCATTCCGTTGTTGGCGGCAGTGCTGGTGCCGGTACTGGGCTTGAGCCTGTACCTGCATTTTGGTTCCAGCGACAAGGTCGAACTGACCCGCGAATTCTCCCAGCCGCCACAATCCCTTGAAGAAATGGTCGCGCGCCTTGAACGTGCCGCTGCTGCACAACCGGATTCGGCCGAAGGCCTGTACTTTCTGGGCCGTGCCTATATGGCGCAAAACCGTCCGGCGGATGCGGCCAGGGTGTTCGAGCGCGCGGCCAACCTGGCCGGTCGTCAGCCCGAGTTGCTGGGCCAGTGGGCACAGGCGCAGTACTTTGCCGACGATAAAAAGTGGAGCGACAAGATCCAGGCGCTGACCGATGAAGCCTTGAAGGCCGACCCGAAGGAAGTCACCAGCCTGGGCCTGCTGGGCATTGCCGCCTTTGAGGACCAGCGTTTCGAACAAGCCATTGGCTATTGGCAACGGCTGATGACCGAACTGCCCGAAGGCGACGCCTCCCGTGCGGCTCTGGAAGGCGGTATCGCCAAGGCCCGTGAGCAACTGCTGGCCAGCGGTGGCAAGGTCGAGGCTGCGCCGGTGGCCAAGGCCCAGGCATCGATCAAGGTCAGCGTGGATCTGGCTGACGCGGTCAAGGCCAGCGTCTTGCCGGGCGACAGCGTGTTCATCTTCGCCCGGGCGGTCTCCGGGCCACCGGCACCGCTGGCGGTAAAGCGCGTGACCGTGGCCGACCTGCCGATCACCGTTGAACTGGGCGATGTCGACGCAATGATGCCGCAATTGAAACTGTCCAACTTCCCTGAAGTCCAACTGATGGCACGCATCTCCCGTGCTGGCCAGCCGACAGCAGGCGAATGGGTAGGGCGCAGCGAGCCGCTGGCCAGCAGCACCCAGGCGTTGCAGCAACTGACCATCGACAGTCCGGATAAATAAACGCCCTGAATGTGGGAGCGGGCTTGCTCGCGATACAGGCGACGCGATCTTGCTCAGAGCCCGCGTCGCCTGTATCGCGAGCAAGCCCGCTCCCACAGGGGTCTTAGCTGACTCACAAGAGAAGCCGCCATGGCCGTATTTGCCCGTATCACCTTGCTTGCATTGGCTTTGGGCTTGAGTGCCTGTGCGGTTCATCAGCCTTACGAGCCGCCTGCGCCTTCAACGCCGATGCCGCAGCCATCGCCGCAACCTTCGGGCAAGCCGCTGCCGGACATGCCGATCCCCAAGGCGCCCAAACCGCTGCCGCGCACCTCGGCCACCTTCGCGCCACCCCCCGGCGGCCCTAGCCACTGGGATGCGCGCCTGGGCGTGTATGTGCTGGACAACCAGACCAATGTCTTCTACCGCCAGCGCGCCTACTACCGCTGGGACAATGGCTGGAGCCGCGCCGTGAGCCCCAATGGGCCGTGGGAAGAAACGGACATCAGCGGCGTACCGCCGGGGTTGAGCCGGCAGTTCAAGTAAAGCCAAGCGGCGACCTTCGGGTCGCCGTTTTTGTTTTGCGCGCCATGTCTGTCGCGCAGGGCCTTGCTGCAAGCTAAGCGTCGAAATATAGGCAGACAACGGGATTACTTTTAGATCGTTCAAAAGATGAATAGGCCGAATTATATGTTCCGGTATGTTTGTCGGAAATTAATTAGCTTGTTTGAGAAATTTCGCACCTTAATTAGGAGGGATACTTCTCTATTTGTAGGTGGAGTCTGAAATTACGGTGTTTTGTTTGAATGGGCGGGGGGTTTGTACTAAGTTTGTTTTAAGGTTTTTGGCGGCATGTCTTATTTAAGTAGCTGTTGGGCTGAACGGAATGTTGTTTGTCGTACTCTGCATTGCTTGTATTACCTTGCAATAGAAGGTGAGATGTTATGTTGCTAGTTAAATATATTTTTGGTCTGTGTCTGATCATTATGATGGTCGCTGGCACTGTCAGTGCTGAGCAAAATAATAAGCGCGCAGACTTAATAACGGTTTATCAACAAGCAATTGTTAATGATGCGAAGCTTTCAGCTGCACGTCATGAATTTATAGCTCTTCGCGAAGCCGTTCCACAGGCCAGGGCAGGGCTGCTGCCTACACTCAGTATCGGTGGATCACTTGAGTCTGTCCGTTTGGCGATGGAAGAACCGGACTTCTCGCGAGCGCGGAGCCAGTCGGTATTTCAAGCTGATATTATTCAACCCCTGTTTCGCCTTGACCGCTGGTTTCAACTCGACGCCGCACAGGCCAGCACAGTAAGGGCCGAACTGGAACTGCGTGCAAAAGAGCAAGGGATGATTCTTAGTGCGGCACAGGCCTATTTAGATACATTACGTGCACTGGACTCGTTGGCTGCCTCGAGAGCCGAGGAGGCGGCACTAAAGCGTCAGCGAGAGCAGGCACAAGGACGGTTTGCCCATGGCGCCTCCAGTATTACCGATGTTTTGGATGCCCAGGCAGCTTACGACATTGCCAATGCAAATCGAAAGCTGGCTGAGCGTAAGGTTGACGACGCATTTGAAGCCTTGGTGCGACTCACTAGCCACGAATATTCGTCAATCGAAGGTATTGATCACCACTTACCGGTACAGGCGCCAACACCCAATAACGCAAAGTTTTGGGTGGGGAAAGCGCTGCAGCAAAACCTTTCACTACTGGCCAGCAATTTTGCAGTAGTTGCTGCTGAGCATACCAAACAGCAGCAAAAAGCTGGCTTCGCGCCAACCCTGGATATGGTGGCATCTTATCGCAAGGGAGATAACGACAGTTTTGGTTATAGCAATCCAGTTGGGGGTGGTGCTACTGAATATCGTGGTGATGTTTCGCGCCACAGCATTGGGCTGCAACTGAATATTCCTCTGTACTCAGGAGGGATGACGCGTTCGCAAGTTCGCGAATCGACTGAACGTTTGGCACAAAGTGAGGATCAGCGAGATGATCGACGGCGTGAGGTGGTGCAAAATACCCGAAACTTTCATCGTGCCATTAATTCAGATGTTGAGCAGGTTGCTGCAAGACGGAAAAGTATCCTGTCCAGCCAGTCATCGCTCATGGCAACTGTGCGGGGGCGGGAGTTAGGCTCGCGCAGTCTTATGGACGTGCTTAATGCTGAGCGTCAGCTTTATGCTGCGGTTAGAGAATACAATAATGCGCGATATGACTATGTATTTAACACGCTAAGTTTAAAGCAGGTTGCAGGTGTGTTGAATGCTGCAGATTTGACTTCGCTGACAATGTTTATGAACAAGGGTTATGATCCGGATCGTGATTTTCTCCCCCCCGGCTAGCGGTTTTGAGTGTTGAGCTAGTAAAGGGTTTTCTGTTTTCTGTTTTCTGTTTTCTTGTTTGGCCAGTTATGTGCGGGTGTTGTGATTTTATCACCTTGGCCAGAGTTTGATTGTTTGAGCTTCTTTGTAATTGTTTTCGGTGTTCAAAATATTAATGTAATGTATTTTCTCTGCAAAAGAGAGTGGGCGGCTCTATGGGCGAAAATGGACAATCTGGAAGTGCAACTGCTTCTCCTCAACTGGATACTGGTCTGGTTTGTTTAGTGATGCTGGCCCGCTTTCATCATGTGGCTGCATCGGCAGAACAAATAGCGTATGAATTTGAAAATACGTTATTTGCGCCCGATGAGTTGCTGCTGGCCGCCAGAAAGCTTGGGTTGAAATCCAGGTTGATTACTACGACGCTTGTCCGACTCGCTAATACCCCGTTGCCTGCTATAGCCATTGATGGTGATGGGCGTTTCTTTATCATTGCCAAGGTTGATCAAGATCAAGGTAAAGTTCTTGTTCATGATCCCAGTGATGAGCGTGCAAATATCATTAGTGTCGAAGTGTTACGCAGTCGATGGAGCGGTCAATTAATATTGCTCAGGTCTGAAGCAGGTAGTGCTGGAGAAATTTCCCGATTCGATTTCACCTGGTTTATCCCTGCAGTCGTCAAGTACAGGAAATTATTGGGTGAAGTGCTATTGATCTCTTTTGTGCTACAAGTTTTTGCTCTGCTGACACCGCTTTTTTTTCAAGTGGTGATGGATAAGGTACTAGTGCACCATGGTCTGACTACATTGGATGTGGTTGCCATTGGCCTTTTAGTCATCATGTTATTCGAGTCAGCACTGAGTGGTTTGCGCACCTATATATTTGCCCATACGGCAAGTCGTATTGATGTGGAATTGGGTGCTAGGCTTTTTAAACATCTGGTTAATTTGCCACTGGCCTACTTTCAAGCTCGTCGAGTAGGCGATTCTGTCGCGCGTGTGCGTGAGCTGGAAAATATTCGTAGTTTTCTGACGGGGAATTCGATAACGTTGGTATTGGATGTGATGTTCTCGGTCGTATTCATCGCCGTCATGTTCTATTACAGTGTCTGGTTAACACTGATAGTATTGCTCTCACTGCCACTGTATGTGCTGATTTCAGCGCTTATTACACCTGTTCTGCGAGCACGGCTGCAGGACAGTTTTCGCCGCGGAGCCGAAAATCAGGCTTTTTTGGTTGAAACTGTAAACGGTATTGATACGGTTAAATCTATGGCTGTTGAGCCACAGGTTATTCGTACTTGGAATAACCAATTGGCAGCTTATGTTGCTGCAGGGTTTAAAACGCAAAACCTCTCAATGCTGGCCAATGAATCAGTCAGTTTGATTGGTAAGTTAGTTACAGTAGCCACGCTCTGGATGGGTGCCAGGTTGGTCATTGACGGTAGTCTCACGGTCGGTCAATTGATTGCTTTTAATATGCTTGCAGGCAGAGTCGCGCAACCCATCATGCGAATGGCCCAATTGTGGACCAGCTTTCAACAAACGGGTGTCTCAGTTCAACGCCTGGGCGACATTCTAAATACGCCAACTGAATTGTCCCAGGGCAATCGCAGTGCCTTGCCTGCCCTTGAAGGACATATTGAATTTGATCAAGTATATTTTCGCTATCGTACGGACGGTTCTGAAGTACTTCGCGGTATTAGTGCCCACATCACCGCTGGCGAAGTTATTGGTGTGGTAGGGCGCTCTGGTTCTGGAAAAAGCACGATTACACGTTTGCTCCAACGCCTGTACGTGCCTGAACGTGGCCGGGTGTTAGTGGATGGAATGGACTTGGCATTGGCTGATGCATCTTCTTTACGTCGTCAGATCGGTGTGGTGCTTCAGGATAATATGCTGTTTAACCGCACTGTTCGCGAAAATATTGCACTGACTGATCCAAGTACTCCATTTGAAGTTGTTATGCAGGCGGCACAAATGGCCGGCGCACACGAATTTATTCTGGAGTTACCTGAGGGTTACGACACCGTGGTCGGTGAACATGGGGCTTCTTTATCGGGTGGTCAGCGGCAACGTGTGGCGATCGCTCGAGCATTAATCGGGAATCCACGGATTCTTATTTTTGATGAGGCGACCAGTGCTCTGGACTATGAATCCGAGAGGCTTATTCAGCAAAACATGCAGCTTATTTGCAAGGGCCGCACGGTCATTATTATTGCTCACCGCTTATCAGCTGTAAGGGATGCGAATCGAATTCTTGTGATCGATCGAGGGCAAATTGTTGAGCAGGGCACCCATACAGAATTACTGACTCTTGAGGAGGGGCACTACGCTCGGTTGCATCGAATGCAACAGGGATAAGTCTCTTTGCCACGCACCCTGAATGTGTATGCCCTCAAAGGATGGTCTGTATGAGTGCTCGATCTGATTTGTTGCAACGCTACCGCGGTGCCTGGCGCGAGACATGGCGCAGCCGTAAAACCATGGATGCCCCAAAACGCCTGGCTCATGAAATTCAATTTTTACCTGCTGCATTAGAGTTGCAGGACAAACCAGTACACCCTGCGCCGCGTGTATTTATGTGGAGCATTATTTCTTTCGCCACATTGGCGTTGCTATGGGCCTGCCTTGGAAAAATCGAAGTCGTTGCCGTCGCTCCGGGGAAAGTTGTGCCCAGCGGTAAGACCAAAGTGATCCAATCCAGTGAAACTGCAGTGGTCACAGCGATTCATGTCAGCGATGGTCAGGAGGTTAAAGCAGGCGAGGTGCTGGTCGAACTGGATTCCACTTCAACAGATGCACAAGTCAAGCGAGTGAAGGGGGATCTATTAGCGGCACGCATAGACAGTGTGCGTGGTGGAGCGATGCTGGAGGCGATCAATCATCAAAAAGCTCCTGAATCACTTGTTGGTCTGATTCAAGGTGCCACCCCGGAGCAAGTGCTGAGTGCCCAGCGTTGGTTGCAAGGGCAATATCAGGAGTATCAAAGCAAGATAGATCTGGTGGACGCCGAAATTGCTCAACGAAGCGCGGATATTCAGTCAGCCAAAACTCAAGTTTCCAGCTTGCAGAGAACCTTACCGATAGCTACTCGGTTGGCAGAAGACTACAAGCAGTTATTGGCACAGCAGTTTGTGGCAAGGCACGAGTACCTGGAAAAGGAACACGCGCGCCTGGACCTCCAGCGCCAACTCGGTGTTCAGCAAGCGAGCGTTTTGCAGTCCACTGCGGCGCACAGTGAGGCCAGCCGCAGACGTGAAGGGGTTGTGGCTCAATCCCGCCGCGCCATGCTTGATTTGCAGCAAGAAGCCAATCAGAAAGAAACGAGCCTGGTTCAACAACTGACCCAGGCCAGGTATCAAGAAACCTTGGCCCTTCTCAGGGCATCCGTAGATGGGACTGTTCAACAACTTGCGATCCATACCGTTGGCGGGGTCGTAACGCCAGCTCAACAATTGATGGTTATTGTTCCGACTGGCCAGCCAGTTGAAGTTGAGGCAATGCTGGAGAATAAGGACATAGGGTTCGTCCGCCCCGGCCAGGCAGTCACGCTCAAAGTAGAGACCTTTACCTTTACCCGGTACGGCACTGTTGATGGGGAGGTAGTCAGTATCTCGAATGATGCGATTGAAGATGAAAAGCGTGGTCGGGTTTATAGCAGTCGTATTCGACTTAACTCCGATAGTCTTTTAGTCAAGGGGCAACGTGTTGCGTTAACTCCGGGCATGTCCGTTACGGCAGAAATCAAAACTGATTTTCGCCGTGTGATTGATTTTTTTCTCAGTCCTTTGCAGCAGCATATAAATGAAAGCCTCAGAGAGCGCTGAGTTCTGATTTGTTTGGCAATGTTGACCAGAGGTTATTGGATTGTATGAAAATAAAAATATTGTGCGTGTTGATCGGTTTGTGTTGTGTTTGTTATTTTGCGGTAATGATTCGGGAAATGACTGCTACTCCTTATCAGCTGGAACTAAAAAAACTATCCAGGTGGTTGAGTCATGCGGGTTCTATAGTTTCGAGTGATCGAAGTTTTGCTCGTGACAGGTTCAGAGGGTCAATCCAGTTTGCGGTTGCAACGACCGGTAGAGCATTAACTGATGAGCAGTTCCAAGCTGTTTTTGATGATCTGGCGCAACGCACAGCTGTTAATATATTGGATGCCGGTACTATTCCTGATCTGGACGAGTTTGTTGAGGCGGAAATTAATGCAGTGGTTCAGGGGTTTGGTCTGAAAAGATGGAATTGGCCCGGCGCACTCTATGATCAACTGCCATATCCGCTTGGGTGGGGGCATGATTATGTTCAAATACCTGGTGATACACTTATGGAATATCTTGGAAATATGAGTGTCGCACTTATGCAAAATGTAATAGGTTTTAACAGATATCTGAATGGAGACACGCCGCTTGATGCAGTGCCTAGCTGGAAAATGTCCCGTGATGTAAATGGCTGGATTAACGATAATCTATACAGGTTGTTTTCTGTGTCTCCCGATGAAGTTGTCGATGTGGTTCCGTAGTGGGTATTGGTTTTTAACATACAGCCCTGGGCCCTGGGCTAGAGATGGCGTCAACGGTGTGGCTAGGTTTTAATTGGTTTTTTCCAGTGTCTATTGTTGCGCTGAAGTTGTGCAGGAACAGTCTCGGAGGTCGATGTGGAAAAACAGCGCAGGGGGGCGAAGTTCTATTTTAAGGTCCTATATATTGTGGTCTGGTCTTTTTTAAGAATAGGAGCTGCAGGACTTTTGTTGATTTTCTATGTGCCAGCATTGTTTTTTCTTATGAGCGGTTACTACAGTTCTAAAGAAGATGCCGAGCGATACAAACATTACCAGCCACAAAATCCTGATGTCGTGTGCGGGATGATCTCGGGCACGGTCTTGGAGATCCCCAGGAAATACTTAATGCTTTGGCCTGAATACGAAGGAAAGAGCTCGTGGGAAAAAGACTTTATTTTCAATAAAAAAGGCTGTGATGCAAGTCTTCGGGCATTAGATTTAACTGTTTCATGGCCTGGCTTTCAAATTGTCAAATCCGAGGATTTTTTTGCAAGGCGGGACGAGATATCAATATTGGACATTACGGTAGTCCCATTAGTGAAAAGAGAAGGCTTTATGGAGCGCAGGCTAAAATTTTTTGCGCTGGTCAGCCAAAATGGGGCTGCTTTGAGTACTGAAGATAAGAACTACGAAGTCGAGCTGAATCTTTTTTCTGCCGAGCGCAGTGATCATGCTTTTACGGATCTTACGAATCGCTACTATTGGTCTGAAGTCAATGGTGAGCTGGCGGTAGTGTTTGAGTGTCATCGAGCGCGAATAAATAATAAGTTAAAAGATTGTAAAGGATATTTTCTTATTGATGAATTTGAGGCTTTTGTGAAAGTCGGATTTTCGTTTGAAGAGTTGAAGTATTGGCGTGAGATCGTCTATCGAACTAAAAATTTCATATTGTCTAAAGTGAAAATTTAAGGGGCGTGTATGATGCCGCAAAAGCTGAGTTTGCACGATTTAGAGCGTGCTAAAGGACTTTTGGAGACAGTAGGTCCTGCTGCTGCATATGACTACTTGTCTGCAAAAGGATATAGATATGCAGTGCTGGCAAATGGGGTGGCGAAGGGGGGGTCTTTATCTGGCGATGCGGCTATTAATTTTATGAGGCTCACAGCATCGGACTCAGGGCGTACGTTATCTGATGTTGATGTGAATCGCATTCGAAAGGATATGGCTATAGCATATATAGATGCATTGAAAGATAAGCTCGACTTTAGAGGTGGAGCTCTGATTGAGGATGTGAATTATAGTGAGGCTTGGGAGTTTCATAGAAGGGTGTTCAATGATCATGGTCTCACTGTGGAGGCCTGGACCCTCCACTCAGTATTGTCGGTAATTACAGAAAATACCAGAGAGGCATATTGGAAGAAGGTCTTGGAGTCGGCGGGAGATTTGCCTGGTGAGCTTAATTTGGCAATTCAGACAGGTCAACTCATGGCGCTTGCGTCGGCGATAAGTACGCCTGCTAATAGAGAGTTAGCTAAAAGATGGGTTGGCAGGGTTGACTCCCCGTCGGGAGGAGGCACAGTAGCGAAAAGTATTCTCAATCAAATAATAAATATGATTTCAGGTGCTTTTTCCAGTGGGTCGACTGATTCTTCCGATAAATCGGGCTCTACATTAATTGACATCAACATTAACCCCGCCCCACAGCCTCAGCAAACCATCCAGGACGAAAACCAAACCCGTCAAGATGTAAGCAATGGCTTTGCCGTCAACTCACCGACGCACAGCATTTCATTTAAAGATGGCCTGTTAAATAAAACCGACTTTACCTCAACGCAAATGGGCAGTCTGGCGACGGGTGGGATACGTCCAGGGGCAATTCAACGCGACCCCAATGCACGGCCCAATAGCTATCTCTCTCAGTTCTATCTTGACCGCCCCACCAGCAGCAAGCCGGATTATGGTTTGTTGAATGCCGTTACGCTCAATGGCCTTGCGGCGATGACTACGGTCAATACTTACGTCGATCCATTGCTGCTGGATTTGACCGGTAATGGCGTGCGGATGACCGATATTGGCGACGGCGTGCTGTTTGACACCGATCACAGCGGCACGCTCAAACGCACTGGCTGGGCCGATCGCAGCACCGGAATGCTGGTGGTTGACGACGGCAGTGGCCAGATCAAAGACGTTAGTCAGATGTTTTCTGAATACTACGCTGGCAAGTTTGGTGTGGGCGGTGCTGCGGGTGAAGTTCGATTCAAGGATGGCTTTGCCGCTTTAGCCAGCGAAGACAGCAATACTGATGGTGTAATTGATCACCATGACCCGATCTGGAGCAAGTTACGTGTCTGGGTGGATGTATCCCACGATGCTAAAACTGATGCAGGTGAACTCAAAACCCTGGCTGAACTGGGTATTACGCAATTCAATGTGCGGGATACGAATGCTAGCACCGAGGTTCGTGATGGCAACCGAGTGCTGGTCGAAGGCACTTTTACGATCAAGGGCAAAATCCAGGAGGCGCTCGCGGTCGATTTTCTGGGTGAACCTGTTAGCAGTACGTTGCTTGCACAGGCATCCGGTACACAGGTGATATCAACCTCAGAAGGTTCGACCACGAGCGCTTACGCAAGCCATAGCGTGACGGGTGAAACATTGGATGCCACCCAGTTGGGTGTTAACAACCTGTATGGCGGTGAAGGTGATGACACCCTGAATGCAGCCACAACAGGCAGCTGGCTGGTGGGGGGTGGAGGCAGCAATGTTTACAACGGTTCAGCCGTTGACGATGTTTTTGTGATTAGCGCCTCGGACAGCATGGAAAATATCCACGGTAATGGAGGTCGTGACACAGCCATCATAGTGGGGGACGAAGGCGTAGCGTTGAATATGGCCCGGGCCGGGCTGACTATCGCTCAGGGTGGGCGTGGCAACGATGTCCTTATCAGTGGGGGGGCTTCCAGCGTATTTCTCAAAGGTGGCTCGGGCGACTCGATGCTCATAGGTGGCGCAGGCAACGATGTGTTAGTCGGTGGCACTGGGCATAACATTATTTACGGCGGCAGTGGTAAGGCTGTGATCTATGCTGGCCCCAATGGCGACACTATTTATGCCTCTGATGGCGGAAGTATTATTTATGCAGGCGGTGGGGCAGACAGTATTTACGGCAGTGCAGGTAATGATGTCGTTGAAGTCGGGCGTGGTAATGCAGTTATTGACGGAGACGGTGGCATTAATATTGTCGCTCTGCATGGCAACCATGGTGACTATAAAATTACCCGCACTGCTACTGGCTATGAGGTTGTAGATACATTAGCTGGGCGTGACGGCACCGTTAAGCTGAAGAATATTCAAAAGCTCAATTTTGCGGATATATCGGCAGTCGACCTTGAGTTACCCAATGCCATGCCAGTGGCTGATGTGTTGTCTGTTGATCGAACTGGCAGGGCTTTTGATCGCGTACGGGTTCACCTTATTTCTGCCGTCAGTCTGCTTGCCAATGACCAGCCGCTGAATAGTTCAGGTCCCTTACGTATAGCCAGTGTCGGCGATGCAGTCGGTGGTACGGTCAGTCTTACTCGCCAAGGCGATGTACTGTTTACGCCGGATCCGCGTTTCACGGGATTGATCAGTTTTAAATATGGGGTTGTCGATGCGACCGGTAATCCCTCAGCCATGGTTGTCAATCTGGGAACCGGGCAGACAGCTCCCATGCGCGCCAATGTCGTCCTGCTCACCCCTGAGGTGCCACTTGACCCGCTGGCCGCGCAACAGTGGTATCTGAGCGACACCCATGTGCTTGAAGTGTGGAAGGACTACACCGGAAAAAGTGTGCGCATTGGTCAATTTGAGCCAGGCGGTGAATTTGCGGTTGCCCCAGAGGTTTTTGACATAAAACACCCAGACCTAGCCGCTAATGTTGATAAAGCCTGGCTCCAGACTCAGCAAGCCAATGGCACATTGCCAGACCTTGTGTCCAACCATGCCACCATGGTTGCCGGGGTCATGGTCGGTGCTAAAAATGGTATTGGGGGTGTCGGGGTTGCCTATGATGCGACGCTGGGTGGCTATTACCTGGCCAACAAGGGTGACGATCTGACTGCGCTCGGTCATATGGTCAGTTATGACATTGCGAACAACAGCTGGGGGTTCGAAAATGACTTTGCCATCAGCAATCTTCATCAAGGCCTGATCAATACCGCCAGTTCATTAACGGCTAATGCTCACTATGCTGCCAATAATGGCCGAGGTGGTTTAGGGACGATTATTGTAACTGCTGGGGGCAACAATCGTGCGAATGGCGGTAATGCCCAAGGATCGCTTACCAGTAATAATCGGCACTCGATTGAGGTCGGCGCCATCAATGCGCATGGGGATTTGTCGACTTTACAAACAGGTTCGACTCCTTTTTCCAGTCCAGGCGCCAGCCTGTTGATCTCGGCCCCAGGCAGTAATGTCGTATCCACCAGCCACATGCTGGAAACTGATCGGGGTTCAACTTTTGGCAATAGCTACAGTGCAATGCAAGGCACCAGTTTTGCTGCGCCTATAGTCTCGGGCATTGTTGCATTAATGCTTCAGGCCAATCCCAACTTGGGATACCGAGATGTTCAGCAGATCTTGGCGCTGTCAGCGCGCAAGATCAATGATCCGTCCACTGTATGGAGTGACAATGGTGCTCGCATCTGGAATGGTGCAGGCATGCACACCAGTAATGATTACGGTTTTGGTCTGGTTGATGCCCGCGCTGCAGTGCGTTTGTCTGAGTCATGGATATCACAGAGTACAGGTGCCAATGAGTCTGTTTTCAGTGCATCTAGCGGCGACCTTGGCAAAAGCCTGGTCGCTGGCGAGACCTTCAAATCAAGCCTGATGATGGATGCTGGCTTGAACATCGAGCATGTCGAAATCGATTTTGATGCTCAAGTAGGGCGTTTGGGGGATCTGACGCTTAAGCTTGTCTCTCCCGATGGTACGCAAAGCGTGTTGCTCAATCGGCAAGGAAAAGTGCCTTCGGGCATGCCTGGTGCGAACAGCGCGGACGCAGGCAGTACCCGGTCAGGTGCATTCAAGTACACGTTTATGAGCACGCATGACTGGGGTGAGCGCTCGGCCGGTGAATGGGCGCTTGAAGTAACCGACGCTGCTACAGGGCTTTTCGTAAAACTGAACAGTTGGTCATTACGTTTGTACGGCAGTAAGACCACTGCGGACGATACGTACTTTTACACAAACGAGTACATTCAGGCAGTCACTGCACAGGCAAACCGTGGCGTATTGGATGACGCCGTGAACGGCACTGCTGGTGGGCGTAATACAATCAATGCTGCGGCAGTATCCGGTGATACGGCGATTAATCTGATAACAGGCGTTGGAAGCATCGGCGGGGCCGCACTGCGAATAAACAGCCCTTCATCTATTCAAAATATTGTGACTGGCGATGGCAATGACACGCTGGTCGCAGGCATTGCAAATGCGTTACTCGATGGTGGTCGGGGCAACAACATCTTGATGGGCGGTGCAGGTAAAGACTTCTTTGTGATCCATCGCCGAGGTAGTGGTAGTGACATTGTGATGAACTACGATGCTGCCAATGGCGAGATCATTAATCTGGTTGGTTTTACAGGCAAGACCTTCGACAATCTGCTCATCACGCAACGTGGCGCTGACGCCTATGTTGAGCTGGGGGATGCTCAGTCCCTTTTGCTGAAAAATCAGATCGCATCAAAAATCACAGCAGCACACTTCATGTTTCAAGATACATTTGTGGCGCCAGCGGCTTACGTTAACAGCAACGCACCCGGGTTAACTTCTCAAGAAACGCTGGGGATTGTCGTTCTGAACGGTGGTTCCAAGGGCGTCAGTATCACCACGGGGGATGACGGCCGGTTTGTAGCATCCTTGGCCGGTACGGTGTACAGCCACGACACTGCAAGCTCAGACACTTTTGTGGTCGCCCGGCAGCCGGGAGTAGCCAACTATATGAATGCGCTCAGAGGTTTCAGGCAGGGCATCGATAAAATCGACTTGAGTCAAACGGGCATAACCAGTTTCGAACAACTCGTAATCAGCAAAAGCAATCGTGGGACGATCAACGGGATGTCTCAGATTCACGGCATAGAGATCACCACCACAGCGCTTGATCCTGCTGGCGGCAAGGTTCAATTGCTTTATCTGGATGCGTTGGATATTTCCCAGCTAAAACAGACCGATTTTATTTTTTCCAGCCATGCTCTGGAGTTGGTTCCTATCGCGACTGAAGTGGTGAGGCCTGCTTGGTGGCGGCCCGTTGTTGGCGAATCAGGTACGTTGGAGTCCTCTATCAAACGGCCAAATACTGATGTGTCGCCTGCGGTGCTCCGCCCTATTTCCCCGATAAAACATCCCAGAATACCTACTTTCGAAGAAAGTATGGCAGCTATCAATGATCGTTTGAAAGACAGGGAAATTAAAACCTTTGATGAGATTCTGGCGGAGCGGGGTATTGATTTAAACAAGTTGCATGAGCGACATCAGCCAGCCCCCTTTTTGCAAAGGGCCGATAATTTAGTGCAAGCAATGGCAGCATTTGACCCACCTGCTGCCAACTTGACCAGCATCACTGTTCCTGATCCGCAGAGCTTCCAACCGGCTCTTGCTGCAAATTGGACGTAGCGGATATCAAACGGGTGAGGATGAGGGCGGTCGAGAAACCGCCTTCGATTTCTTGCCAGAATTACTTTGAAAGCCCAATCAAAAAATCTCTCGCTGTTCTTCACCCTTGAACAGGTGTTTTTATTGCCTGCACCTTCCAGCCAAATACTCCTCAAATCTGTATACTTCCCCTTCGTTCGCGCCAGGGCAATCTGCCACTGACGCTGAACTTATCTCCCGGCACCTGCCGGCCATTGCTGCAAGCACCGGCTCAACGTGCTAGCGCACGCTTTGCCTTTTGACCTGGGACGCCCCTTGCGTTCCGTCACTTGCCAGCCATCACTTTGACAACCCACGGACTGCTGTCCGCTATCGCCTGCCTGTCAGGAAACCCGGGTTGTTGCGCTTGCCGATTTCGGCCCTTCGTTGCGTCTGTAACGACTGTGCGCGTATAAAAAAGGAGAAAGGAATGTTTCAACTTTCCACCTTCACCGTGTTGCTGCTTCTGTTGTGTTTTTATGGCCTGACTTTTCTGGTGTCCTTGCGCGTGGGGCGCAAGGACGAAAATGTCGACGGCTATATGGTGTCCAATAATTCCATCGGCTTTGGCATGTCCGCCGCCAGCATGACGGCCACCTGGATCTGGGCCGCTTCGTTTTATGCCGCCGCCAGTGCGGGCTACAAGTTCGGTCTCTCGGGGGCGTTGCATTACGGCTTCTGGGGTGCGCTGATGATTCTGTTTATCTACCCCTTTGGCCGGCGTTTCCGGCAACTGGCGCCCAAGGCCCATACCCTGGCGGAGATCATGCACGCACGGCACGGGCGCTCCAGCCAGATGATTCTGGCGGGGTCGAATATTGTCGGCAGTCTGATCAGCCTGATGGTCAATTTCACCGCCGCCGGGGCACTGGTCGCGGTGCTTTCGCCGTTGAGCTTTACCCACGGGGTGCTGATTGCGGGTGTCGGGATTCTGACGTACACCATATGGTCAGGGTTTCGCTCATCGGTGCTGACAGATTTCGGCCAGTTGTTCGCGATGATCTTCGCCGCAGTGGTGATTATTCCGATTATTTTCTTCCAGTTGGGCGGCCCTGAGATCTTCGCCCAGGGCATGCCGAGGATCACTCCCGAGCAGGCCAGCTTTTATTCGAAAACCGCGATTCTGGAGCAGGGCGCACCTTACTTCGTTGCCGTACTGGCCTACGCCATTGGTAACCAGACCATCGCCCAGCGCCTGTTTGCCGTGCGTGAAGACTTGATGAAGTCGACATTCGTCACCGCCACCATCGGTTATGCCTCGATTGTCATCGGGCTGGGCATGCTGGGTTTTCTGGCCTTGCTGGCGGGTATCGAGCCGCAGGATGGCGACCTCAATAACCTGATCCCGCAAATGGCCTCGACCTACTTACCGCCGTTTGCGGTGGGGCTGTTTTTCATCATGGTGATCGGTTCGCTGTCGTCCACGGCAGATTCCGACCTGTCCGCCTTGTCGGCGTTGGTGATGACCGATGTCTATGGCAAAAACATTGCCAAGGGCAAACCGAATCCCAAAACCATGTTGTTTGTCGGGCGCCTGACTATGGTGCTGGCAACCATGCTGGCGATGATCTTTGCCAGCATGAAACTCGACATCCTGACCATGCTGATTTTTGTCGGCGCGCTGTGGGGCGCCATTGTCTTTCCCGTGATTGCCAGCCTGTATTGGCAGCGGATTACCAATGCTGCCTTTACCAGTGCGGCGATTGCCGGGTTTGTGATGTTTCTGGTTGCCCGCTTCGAACTGCTGCAGATGCAAGGCGCGGTAGCGCTGTTCTTTGAGCTCTGTGCCTCGATCGGTGGCGGGGTGGTGATTGGCCTGATGGCGTTCGGCTTTTTTGGCAAGCGCGTGGGCTTTGTCATGGGAGGATTGGCGTTCTTGATACTGGCGCCTTTCGCGTTTGGTTTTCTACGCGATTACCCGGTGTTGCTCAGTTCACTGACGGCTTACGGTGTCAGTACCGTTGTGTGTGTGCTGGTGAGCTTGCTGGCCAACGAAACCTTTGATTTTGCCTGCATCAACGAGCGAGTCGTGGCCTTCCACCACAACGTCGATGCCACTGAAAAAGGAGTCACCCCATGTCCAGTTTCGCTTTAACCCTGTATGTCCTGATCTGGCCGGCCATTGCCGGGGCCGTGATGCTGACCCTGTGCGTCAGCCTGTGGCGCGATATGCGCAAGGCCAAACGTGAGGGTACGGACCTGGTCTGACGTTCTTGACCCCGTAGTCGCTGCCGAGGCACGCAGGCTGCGAGCTTTTCACTCGCATCGCTGCAAGCTCAAAGGCTCGCAGCCTGCGTGCCTCGGCAGCGACTACCCGGGGCGCGCGTTTTTTATCGGGAGTGTGTAGGGTGCTTCTAATCATTATCAGGAGCCGGTCATGCGCCCATTCGAATTCAAGCAAATTGATGTTTTCAGCAGCATTGCCCTCAAGGGCAACCCGGTGGCCGTGGTGTTGAATGCGGACAGCCTGAGCGATACGCAAATGGCCGACTTCGCACGCTGGACCAACCTGAGTGAAACCACCTTTGTACTGAAACCACAAAGCCCTGAAGCCGATTACCGTCTGCGAATTTTTACTACCCTCAACGAGCTGCCTTTTGCCGGCCACCCTACGCTGGGCAGTTGCCATGCCTGGCTGGAAGCGGGCGGCAAGCCCCGTGGCGAAGAGATTGTGCAGGAGTGTGCGGCAGGCCTGATCCGCATTCGCAGACAGGGTGGGCAACTTGCCTTTACGGCACCGCCGTTGGTGCGCTCGGGTGGCGTCGAGCATGAGCTGTTGCAACGCATCTGCCGTGGCCTGGGCATCGAGCCGCAAACTGTCGTGCAGGCCCGCTGGGTCGACAATGGCCCCGGCTGGGTTGCGTTGCTATTACGTGATCGCGAGCAGGTACTGGCCTTGAAGCCTGACTACGCGCAGTTGTCGGGTTTGGCCATTGGTGTTGTGGCTCCCTGGAACCCGGAACGGGACGGTGATGAGGCGCAGTTTGAAGTGCGCGCTTTTATTGCCGGTGAGGGCATGCCCGAAGACCCGGTGACCGGCAGCCTTAATGCCGGGCTGGCACAGTGGCTGATCGGCGAGGGCCTGGCCCCGTTGCGCTATGTAGCCAGCCAGGGCACCGCTATGGGCCGGGCAGGGCGGGTGTCTATCGAACAGATTGGCGCGGATATCTGGGTGGGTGGTTCGGCCGTGACCTGTATCTCGGGGCAATTGCAGCTGTGACGCTCAAGCGCCTTTGGCCTTGACGGCCCGCTTGGGCCTGGCCTTGCCCGTGGTGGCCTTGCGTTTCTTTTTCCAGGCCGGTGCCACACCCGCCGGGCTGGCCGGGCCGCTGATGGTCAGGGTCATGGCGCTGCAACGTTCGATATGTTTGCTCATCCAGGCCGCCTGTTTGGCGACGAAAATTTCCAGGGTCATTTCGCCGCTTTGCACCATGTCCAGGGCCTGCTCCCAGATGGCGGTGGTGCCGGGGTCGGCGATGGCGCGCGGTACGGCGTCGATCAGGCTGAAGGCCGGCGCGGTGGCGGCCAGGGCCTTGCCGTTTTTGCTCAGGTAGCCGCGGTCAAGCAAGCCCTGGATGATCCCGGCGCGGGTGGCTTCGGTACCGATGCCGGTGGTGTCCTTGAGCTTTTGCTTGAGCAGCGGATCCTGCACCAGTTTGGCAACGTTTTTCATTGCCTTGATCAGGTCGCCTTCGGTGAAGGGCTTGGGTGGCTGGGTCCACAGGTCCTTGAGGTGGACTGCCGCAATCGCGCAGTCCAGGCCTTCGCGCAATAACGGCAGGGGCTGCGGTGCCGGAGCTTCGCGACCTTTGGCCGGGGCCAGGGCCTCGGGCAGGGCGCGCTTCCAGCCGGGTTCGACGATCTGCTTGCCGACTGCCCGCAGGCTTTGCCCGGCGCAGTCGAAGTCGGCCTGGGTACGGTCGTATTCGTGGTTGGGCAGAAACTGCGCCAGGTAACGTGCGCGAATCAGCGTATAAACCGCGCGATGCTTACCGCTCAGGCGTTCAATATTCTTTGCCGCAGCTGTAGGAATGATGCCGTGGTGGGCGCTGACTTTGGCGTCGTTCCAGGCCCGTGAACGGCGCTGCGGGTCCAGATGGCCGGCCAGTGGCGCCAGTGACGGGTCAGCTTGCTGCAGGGCTGCCAGAATCGCCGGTGCTTCGCTGTGCTGGCTCTGGGGCAGGTAGCCGCAATCACTGCGCGGGTAGGTGACGACCTTGTAGGTTTCGTACAAAGCCTGGGCGACGTCGAGGGTTTCCTGGGCGCCGAGGCCGAGTTTTTTTGAACACACCTCCTGCAGCGTGCCCAGATCGAACGGCAATGGCGCGACTTCACGCATGCGCTCGGTGCGCAGCTTGATCACCCGCGCGCTGCTGGCGCTTTGCATTGCCCTTGCGGCCTGTTGGGCGTGGGCCTGGTTGAGGCAGCGGTCCTGGTCGTCGCAAGTGTCGGGGGCGGCGCGCCATTGCGCAGTAAACAGCTGCCCGTCGTGCTTGAGCTGCACATCGATGGCCCAGTAGGCCACGGGGATGAAGTCGCTGATGCTGCGATCACGGTCCACCACCAGGCGCAGGGTCGGGGTTTGCACCCGGCCTACCGGTAAAACGCCCTGGTAACCCGACTGACGGCCGAGCAGGGTAAACAGCCGGCTCATGTTCATGCCGATCAGCCAGTCGGCCCGCGAGCGGCCCAGGGCCGAGTGGTAGAGGTTGAAGGTCTCGCTGCCCGGCTTGAGCGCGGCCAGGGCCTTGCGGATCGACGCGTCGTCCAGGGCCGACAGCCACAGACGCTGGATAGGCCCGCGGTAGCGGCAGTGCTCAACGAGTTCGCGGGCGATCATCTCGCCTTCGCGGTCGGCGTCGGTGGCGATGACCAGTTCAGTGGCTTCACCGAGCAGGCGCTTGACGGCCTTGAACTGGCTGGCGGTCTTGGGCTTGACGCGCATCTTCCATTTTTCCGGAATGATCGGCAGGTCAGCCAGGACCCAACGCTTGTAGCGTTCGTCGTAGGCGTCGGGCGGGGCAGTTTCGAGCAGGTGACCGATGCACCAGGTGACGGTGGCATTGGCGCCCACCCAGCAGCCATCACCGCGGCGGCTGGCACCGAGCACGGCGGCAATATCTTTGGCCTGGGAGGGTTTTTCACACAGAAACAGCCGCATCGCTCAACTCATTCACGCATCGCAGAAGATGCACAGCATGGGCAGAGACAGGCGCGAGAGCAAGTTTTTTTACTGTTGATATGTACAGGCTTTTGCAGGTGCTGCAAAAGCTGTGGGAGCTGGCTTGCCTGCGATGCAGGCGACGGGGGCTGTCAGGCGTACCGTGGGCATCCCTTCGCGAGCAAGCCCGCTCCCACAATGGGAGGCGGGCTTGCAACAGGACAGGGGATTATTGCGCGTTGTAGATCTGGTCGAACACACCACCGTCGTTGAAGTACTTTTTCTGCACGTCGCGCCAGTCGCCGAAGGTTTTTTCAACCGACAGGAAGTCGACTTTCGGGAAGCGGTCGTTGTACTTGGCCAATATGGCCTGGTCACGCGGGCGCAGGTAGTTTTTGGCGGCGATTTCCTGGCCTTCAGGCGACCACAGGTACTTGAGGTAGGCCTCGGCCGTGGCGCGGGTGCCTTTTTTGTCGACCACTTTGTCAACCACGCTCACCGGCGGCTCGGCTTCGGCTGACACGCTCGGGTAGATCACTTCGAACTGGTCGCGGCCAAATTCGCGGGCGATCATTTCGGCTTCGTTTTCGAAGGTCACCAGCACGTCGCCAATCTGGTTGGTCATAAAGGTGGTGGTGGCTGCACGACCGCCAGTGTCGAGAACCGGAGCCTGTTTGAACAACTTGGCCACAAAGTCCTTGGCCTTGGTTTCATCGCCACCGTTTTTCAGCACATAGCCCCAGGCTGAAAGGAAGGTGTAGCGGCCGTTACCCGAGGTTTTCGGGTTGGGCACGATCACCTGTACGCCGTCCTTGAGCAGGTCGGGCCAGTCTTTCAGGGCCTTGGGGTTGCCCTTGCGCACGATAAACACGGTGGCCGAGGTGAACGGCGCACTGTTGTCCGGCAGGCGGGTGACCCAGTTCTCCGGGACCAGCTTGCCATTGTCGGCCAGGGCGTTGATATCGGTGGCCATGTTCATGGTAATGACGTCAGCCGGCAGGCCGTCAATCACCGAGCGGGCCTGTTTGCTGGAGCCGCCGAAGGACATTTGTACGTTGAGCTTTTCGCCGTTGTGCTCTTGCGCCCAGTGCTTCTGGAAGGCTGCGTTGTAGTCTTTGTAGAAGTCACGCATCACGTCGTAGGACACGTTCAGCAGCGGCGGTGGGGTCGCTGCACTCGCGACGCTGCCAAGGGCCAGGCCAGCGGCCAGAATAGAGGCACTAAAGAGTTTTTTCACTGCGCGTTCCTTGTTATAGGGAGCAATAAGGGCAAATTGCCAGTAACTATAGCGACTGTCGCATAGTCCTTAAAAGATTAAAAAGTGCTGTGGTTATGCTTTTTTTGCAAATAACGCGTTGCCACATCGCGAACAAAAAGACGCCGATTGTTCGTGAGTGTTCTTCTTGCAGGTCGGGCAATCGTGCTTGAGCTGTTCGCCACGCATGGCGTTGGCCAGTTCGGCAGTGAAGATGCCGGTGGGCACGGCAATGATCGAGTAACCGGTGATCATCACCATGGCCGAGATCACTTGCCCCATTACGGTTTTGGGCACTATGTCACCAAAGCCTACTGTGGTCAGGGTGACGATGGCCCAGTAGATACTCACCGGGATGCTGGTAAAGCCGTTTTCCGGCCCTTCGACCACATACATCAGGCTGCCGAACACCGTGACCAGGGTCGAGACACTGACCAGAAACACGATGATTTTCTGCTTGCTGCCACGCAGGGCCGACAGCAGGTAGTTGGCCTGGCTCAGGTAGGGGCGCAGTTTAAGGATACGAAAAATCCGCAACATTCGAATGATACGGATGATCAGCAGGTACTGCGCGTCGCTGTAATAGATCGCCAGAATCCCCGGCACAATGGCCAGCAAATCTACCAGGCCGTAGAAGCTGAAGGCATAACGCAGCGGCTTGGGCGAACAATACAGGCGCAGGCCGTATTCCACAGCGAATACAAAGGTGAAGCCCCACTCGATATAGGCCAGCAGCTTGGCGTAGTCGCGGTGGATGCTGTTGATGCTGTCGAGCACCACGACTACCAGGCTGCACAGGATGATCAGCAGCAAAGCCGTGTCGAAGCGCCGCCCCGCAGCTGTGTCGGCCTGAAAGACCATCACATACAGGCGTTGGCGCCAGTCATTGTTATTCATGCAGGTTGCTCGATGCCCAAATGTCAGAAGATTCGAGTATTAACGCTCAATGCGCAACCTGCATTGTTCTTGTGCGGGGCGCAGGATGCGCACACTGGCGTGGACCAGCCAGCAACCGAGGATAAAGGGGGCGGTCAGGGGCGCCAGGCCCAGGGCAATAAAGCCCGGCGTGATCAGCAAGGTCACGATGATGCCCGCCACGGGCAGCCAGGGCCGGCGTGGTTGCTGGCTCAGGGCCAGAGCAGCGAGGGCAGGGTTATAGCCAGCCAGGCCGCTGAGGGCGGCGGCAGTGTCCTGTTGATACAGGCTAAACAACATGCCGGCCAATGCCCCCGTGATTGCCCATAGCGCCGCCCGCCAACTGCTGAGCCACAGGCCGATAACGATCAACAGCCCGGCCAGCGGGTGTGGCAGCAGCATGACCTGGGCAACGCCCTTGAACAGCCCCTGTGCCAGTGTGAAGCCATTGACTGCCTGGGTGTGGTCCACGGCTTGAGCAGGCGGGTTGCTCAGGTGCAGCAGGATCCAGCCAATGCCCACAAACGGCGCGGTATAGGCCAGCAGACTTTGCCCGTGGCTGGCGCGCTTGAGCCACTGGTGTACGAGCATCGTACTCAGCCCGGCACTGGCAATGATCAGCAAGGGCAGCAGGGCCGACCATTCAAGCTGGTGGCTGAGCAGTAAGCCGAGCAGGATGCCGTTGTAGCTGTAGAGGCCCGCCTGGCGCTCGGCCTTGGGGTAGTCGCGCCGTTGCGCGGTGAGGAGCCCGGCAATACCGCCAAGCAAGGCGCCACCGAGCAGGGTGGGGGCACTGATCAGGATGGCCAGCAGGCACAGCACGCCGCACAGAGGATGACGCTGGAGGAAGATCTGGCTGAACCCGGCGCACAGGGCCGTCGCCCAGTCGGGGCAGGGGTTTGAACTCATGATTGTTACCTGGTAGTCGCCGCCGAGGCACGAAGGCTGCGAGCTCTTGATTGGCTCCCTGCATGATCAAGAACTCGCAGCCTTCGTGCCTCGGCAGCGACTACAGGTAGTGCGGTCTCCCCAAAAAGGAGAGACCGGTGGGCTTACTTGTCGCGAATCGAGAAGTTGGCCATGTGTTCCAGGCCCTTGATCAGCGCCGAGTGGTCCCAGTTGCTGCCGCCGATGGCCGCACAGGTGCTGAACACTTGCTGGGCATTGGCGGTGTTGGGCAGGTTGATCCCCAGTTCGCGAGCACCGGCCAGGGCCAGGTTGAGGTCCTTCTGGTGCAGGCTGATACGGAAGCCCGGGTCGAAAGTGCCCTTGATCATGCGTTCGCCATGCACTTCGAGGATTTTCGAAGAGGCAAATCCGCCCATCAGCGCTTCGCGAACCTTGGCCGGGTCGGCGCCGTTTTTCGCAGCAAACACCAGGGCTTCAGCCACGGCCTGGATATTCAGGGCGACGATGATCTGGTTGGCCACCTTGGCGGTCTGGCCGTCGCCATTGCCGCCCACCAGGGTAATGTTCTTGCCCATGTTCTGCAGCAGGGGCAGGGCACGGGCGAAGGTTTTTTCGTCACCGCCGACCATGATGCTCAGGGTGCCGGCCTTGGCGCCGACCTCACCGCCGGATACTGGCGCGTCGAGGTACTGTGCGCCCTTGGCGTTGATTTTTTCAGCGAAGGCCTTGGTTGCGGTAGGTGAGATCGAGCTCATGTCGATCACCACCTTGTTCGGGCTCAGGCCCGCAGCGATGCCGTCTTCACGGAACAGCACGTCCTCGACCTGCGGGGTGTCCGGCACCATGACGATGATGAATTCGGCTTCCTGGGCCACTTCGCGCGGGCTGGCCAGGGCGATGGCGCCGGCAGCGACCAGGTCGGCCGGGGCGGCGCCGTGGTGGGTCGACAGAAACAGGCTGTGCCCGGCTTTCTGCAGGTTGCTGGCCATAGGTGAACCCATGATGCCGGTGCCGATAAATCCGATTTTAGCCATGACAAATCCTCTTGTTTTTATTAAGGCAAATGCAGAGCGGGTAGGGTGGAAGCTGGTTTGATGTAGGAGCGGGCTTGCTCGCGATTGGATCGCAGCGGTGTCACTGATGCACCGCGTAGTTGCCATCGCGAGCAAGCCCGCTCCCACAGGTGTTACACCGCGTTATGGGTTTTGAGCCAGGCAAGACCGGCTTCGGTGCTGGTCAGCGGCTTGTACTCACAGCCCACCCAGCCCTGATAGCCGATGCGGTCGAGGTGGTCGAACAGGAAGCGGTAGTTGATTTCGCCCGTGCCCGGCTCATGGCGGCCCGGGTTGTCGGCCAGCTGGATATGGTTGATCTGCGCCAGATGGGTTTGCATGGTGCGGGCCAGGTCGCCCTCCATGATTTGCATATGGTAAATGTCGTATTGCAGGAACAGGTTGGCGCTGCCGACCTTTTCCTGGATCGCCAGGGCCTGCTTCGTGTTGTTGAGGTAGAAGCCTGGAATGTCGAGGGTGTTGATCGATTCCATCACCAACTTGATGCCCACCGCTTGCAGCTTGTCGGCGGCGTATTTGAGGTTGGCAACGAAGGTGTTTTCGACCGTGGCGTCGTCCACGCCCTGGGGGCGGATGCCGGCCAGGCAGTTGATCTGGTCGTTGCCCAGCACTTGCGCGTAAGCAATGGCCAGGTCGACCCCGGCACGGAACTCTTCAACCCTGTCCGGCAGGCAGGCAATCCCGCGCTCACCCTTGGCCCAGTCGCCGGCCGGCAGGTTGAACAGCACCTGGGTCAGTTTGTTGGCTTCCAGTTGCGCCTTGATATCGGCCGAGTTGTAGTCGTAGGGGAACAGGTATTCAACGCCATGAAAACCAGCGTTGGCAGCCGCTTGAAAACGGACAAGGAAATCCTGTTCAGTGAACAGCATGGACAGGTTGGCGGCAAAACGCGGCATGGTGGACTCCTGTGGTTCCCTCTCCCGTGGGAGAGGGCGAAGTAAGGGCTATTGATTAATCCAGCATCGAAATGGCGGTCGGTGCATCGTTACCCACCAGCGCCAGGTCTTCAAATTCATTTACGGCGTTGATTTCGGTGCCCATCGAGATATTGGTCACGCGTTCCAGAATAATCTCCACGATTACCGGTACGCGGAACTCCTTGATCAGCTCCTGGGCCTTGCGCAGGGCAGGCTGGATATCACCCGGTTCGAACACACGCAAGGCCTTGCAGCCCAGGCCTTCGGCGACCGCAACATGGTCGACGCCGTAGCCATTGAGTTCAGGTGCATTGAGGTTGTCGAAAGACAGCTGCACGCAGTAGTCCATTTCAAACCCGCGTTGTGCCTGACGGATAAGTCCCAGGTAGGAGTTGTTCACCACGACATGGATATACGGCAGGTTGAACTGTGCGCCCACGGCCAGTTCTTCGATCATGAACTGGAAGTCGTAGTCGCCCGACAACGCCACCACATTGCGGCTCGGGTCGGCCTTGACCACCCCCAGCGCTGCTGGAATGGTCCAGCCCAACGGGCCGGCCTGGCCGCAGTTGATCCAGTGACGCGGTTTGTAAACGTGCAGGAATTGCGCACCGGCAATCTGCGACAAACCAATGGTGCTGACGTAGCAGGTGTCCTTGCCGAATACCTGGTTCATCTCTTCGTACACGCGCTGCGGCTTGACCGGCACGTTGTCGAAGTGGGTCTTGCGCTGCATCGTGGCCTTGCGCTGCTGGCAGTCCTGCAGCCAGGCGCTGCGGTTTTTCAGCTTGCCGGCGGCTTTCCATTCGCGGGCCACTTCAAGGAACACCTTGAGCGCAGCACCGGCGTCGGAAACGATGCCCAGGTCCGGGTTGAATACGCGGCCGATCTGGGTCGGCTCGATATCCACATGAATGAATTTGCGGCCTTCGGTATAGACATCCACCGAACCGGTATGACGGTTGGCCCAGCGGTTGCCGATGCCCAGGACCACATCTGACTTGAGCAGGGTGGCGTTGCCATAACGGTGCGAGGTTTGCAGGCCGACCATGCCCACCATCAGCGGGTGGTCATCGGCGATGGTGCCCCAGCCCATCAGTGTCGGGATCACCGGAATGCCGGTCAGTTCGGCGAACTCCACCAGCAGGTCGCTGGCGTCGGCATTGATCACGCCGCCACCGCTGACCAGCAGCGGGCGCTCGGCCTGATCGAGCATGGCCAGGGCTTTCTCTGCCTGCAGCCGGTTGGCCGTAGGCTTGGCCAGTGGCAGCGGTTCGTAGGCGTCGATATCGAATTCGATTTCAGCCATCTGCACGTCGAACGGCAAATCGATCAGTACCGGGCCAGGACGCCCGGAACGCATTTCGTAAAAGGCTTTCTGGAAGGCGTAAGGCACCTGCCCCGGCTCCATCACCGTGGTTGACCACTTGGTGACGGGCTTGACGATGGTGGTGATGTCGACGGCCTGGAAGTCTTCTTTATGCATGCGCGCCCGTGGAGCCTGGCCTGTGATGCACAGAATCGGGATCGAGTCGGCCGAAGCGCTGTACAGGCCCGTCACCATATCGGTGCCTGCCGGGCCCGAAGTGCCGATGCACACGCCAATATTGCCGGCCTTGGTGCGGGTGTAGCCCTCGGCCATGTGCGAGGCGCCTTCGACGTGGCGAGCAAGGACGTGATCGATGCCACCGACCTTTTGCAGGGCCGAGTACAGCGGGTTGATGGCGGCACCCGGGATACCGAACGCGGTATCGACACCTTCGCGACGCATCACCAGAACGGCGGCTTCGATTGCTCTCATTTTGCTCATTGTTTTGTGCCTCTTACGTTTTGTAATTGTATACAAGTGGCTGTTGAGCGAGTGTATTCATCCTCCACCATGCAGGTCAATGGCTTTTATCGAATCAGTGACTGTCGAGTCGCGAGCCCTGTATTTAGGCTGTGGCGTCGATATTTAATTTTTAGGCAGCTAAAAATTGTATACAAAGTGCATTTGTATTGTGTTCTATTATTGTTATCCGGTGCGCCTTTCGAGGTGTGCAGAAGGCTTTCCATAACAAGATAAGGATGGCAACCATGAGTGCTTTAACCTTGAAAGTCGCTTTAGAACTGACCGCCCGGGCCTTGAGCATCGGGCGTCAGATCAATGCCGCGCCGTTGACGGTGGTGGTGCTCGACAGTGGCGGGCATTTGCTGGCGTTGCAGCGCGAAGACGGGGCCAGCCTGCTGCGCCCGAGCATTGCGATAGGCAAGGCCTGGGGTGCGATTGCACTGGGTAAGGGTTCGCGTTTGCTGGCGCTGGACGCGCAACAGCGTCCGGCATTTTTTGCGGCACTTAACGGTATGGGTCAGAGCGACGTGGTACCGGCGCCGGGCGGGGTGTTGATCCGTGATGAGGCGGGGCAGGTGATTGGCGCAGTGGGTATCAGCGGTGATACCTCGGATATCGACGAACAATGTGCGATCAGCGCGATCGAGGTGCTGGGCTTGCGGGCGGATGCGGGTGTGGTGGTCTGACCACAGGCCTTTGCTGTCTGTGGGAGCTGGCTTGCCTGCGATTCAGGCGCTACGGTGTGCCTGTTAAGCCGCGTCGATACTATCGCGAGCAAGCCCGCTCCCACAGGTTTTGTGCAGGCCTTCAGTCAGGCGTGCAACCCTTGAGCACCAATCGGATAATGGTCTGTGTAGCCGCTTCGTAGTCGCTGTCGTCGAGTTTGGCCTTGCCGGTAATGGCCGAGATCTGCCAGTCAAAGTCGGCGTAGGTCTGGGTCGCGGCCCAGATGCTGAACATCAGGTGATGAGGGTCAATGGCGGCGATCTGGCCACGGTCGATCCAGGTCTGGATGCAGGCGATATTGTGCTGGGCCTGGCCGTTGAGCTGTTCGACCTGTTTTTCGCTCAGGTGCGGGGCGCCGTGCATGATTTCACTGGCGAACACTTTGGAGGCAAACGGCAGGTCGCGGGAAATCAGGATTTTTGAGCGGATGTAGTTGCTCAGCACTTCGTTGGGTTCGCCATCGGCATTGAACGGCGTCGATGCCCGCAGAATCGGCTCGATAATGCTCTCAAGCACCTCGCGATAGAGGTTTTCCTTGGATTTGAAATAATAGTAGACGTTGGGCTTGGGCACGCCGGCCTTGGCCGCGATGTCGCTGGTTTTGCTGGCGGCGAAACCCTTGTCAGCGAATTCCTCACTGGCGGCACGCAAAATCAGTTCTTTGTTACGCTCGCGGATACTGCTCATAAACCCGATATGTCCTTGCCGGCTGGGGCGGTGGGGCATGGTAGCACCGGGCTTGCAAGCGGCTCAAGATTGCAGCTTTGCGGCCGGCACGCGCTATGCTTGTGGCCATTCAATCTTAAAGGACGTTTTCTTATGGCTGGCAGTAGCCTGCTGATGTTGCTCGACGATATCGCCGCCGTGCTCGATGACGTCGCACTGATGACCAAAGTGGCCGCCAAAAAAACCGCCGGTGTGCTGGGTGACGACCTTGCACTCAATGCCCAGCAGGTCTCGGGCGTGCGCGCCGACCGGGAGTTGCCGGTGGTGTGGGCCGTAGCCAAGGGGTCGTTTCGCAACAAGGCGATTTTGGTCCCTGCGGCGCTGGCCATCAGTGCCTTTGCACCGTGGGCGGTCACGCCGCTGTTGATGGTGGGTGGTGCTTATCTGTGTTTCGAGGGGTTCGAGAAGGTCGCCCACAGCCTGACCCACAACAAGGCCGATGCCCAAAGCCAGCGCCAGGCCCTGCAGGAGTCGCTGGCCGGTGCTGATGTGGATGTGGCGGCGTATGAAAAGGACAAGGTCAAGGGCGCCATTCGCACGGACTTTATTCTGTCCGCCGAAATTATTGCCATCACCCTGGGGATCGTCTCCGACTCACCGTTGATGCAGCAGGTGGTGGTGTTGTCGGGCATTGCCATTGTGATGACGGTCGGGGTGTATGGCGTGGTGGGGGGCATTGTCAAACTCGACGATGGCGGCCTGTACCTGAGCAAAAAAACCGGCGACGGGGCCTGGCCACGGTTCCAGCGCAGTTTTGGCCGCGGTGTGTTGAATGCCGCCCCATACATGATGAAAAGCCTGACCGTGATCGGCACAGCGGCCATGTTTATGGTCGGCGGCGGCATCCTCACCCACGGTGTGCCGCCGTTGCATCACTGGGTTGAAGGCGTGGCACAAGACAGCGCGCAATGGCTGGGCGTGGTCTCGGCCATCGTGCCGACCCTGCTCAACGCCGTCGCCGGCATCATTGCCGGCGCGGTGGTGCTGGCGGTGGTGTCCGTTGCAAGCAAGGTCTGGCACGCCATCAAGGCTTAGGCGCAGGCGGCGCGGGGCAGGGTGCTGTCTTGCAGCAGGCGGTAGCCGAGCACGGCGAACAGCAACATGATGCCGCCAGCTGCCAAAGACACGGTGAAGCCGGCTTGGGCGCCGTACGCGTCCACCACCCAGCCGCCGAGCACCGCGCCCAGGGCGACACCCATGCCCAGGCCGGTGATCATCCAGGTCAGGCCCTCGGTCAGTTTGGCCGGCGGGACGATGTTTTCCACCAGGCCCATCGCGGTGATCAGGGTCGGGGCGAAGAACAGCCCTGCCACCAGCATGCCGACGGCCAGCGTGGCGATGCTGTCGGCCCACAGCAGCGGTACCATCGTGATGGACGTGGCCAGTGCGCCGAGCACAAACAGCCTGGGCAGCGGCATGTTCAACTTGAGCATGCCGAACACCAGCCCGGCAGCGCACGACCCCAGGGCGTACATCGACAGCACGATGCTGGCGGCAGCCGGTTGGCCCTGATGCTGGGCAAAGGCCACGCTGACCACATCCACCGTACCGACAATCGTGCCCAACCCCAGCAGGGCCAACAGCAAGACCACCACCGCGCCCTGGCGCAAAACCGTGCCGTGGTGCTCGCTGCTGCGCGGGTGTACCGGTGGCTCGGTGTTACGTTGCAGCACAAACACGCTGACGCCAATGGCTAGCAGGATGGCTGCCGCCAGTGGCCCGGCCTGGGGGAACAGCGCGACGCTCAGGCCCACGGAAATCGGCGGGCCGATAATAAAGCTCACTTCATCGAGTACCGACTCGAACGAGAACGCCGTGTGCAGTTTGGGCGAGCCGCGGTACAGCTCGGTCCAGCGTGCCCGCACCATCGCCGACATGCTGGGCATGCAGCCTGACAGTGCGGCAAACACAAACAGGGTCCAGTCGGGCGCGGCAAAATGGCTGCACAGCAGCAGGGCCAGCAGACCGCTGACGCCAATGGCGGTGACGCCGGGCAGGATGCGGCTCTGGCCGTAGCGGTCGACCCAGCGCGAAATCTGCGGCGCCAGCAGGGCCGTGGCCAGGGCGAAGGTGGCGGCTACGCCGCCGGCGAGCCAATAGGAGCCTTGCAGTTGTGCCAGCATGGTGATGATACCGATGCCGACCATTGAGATCGGCATCCGTGCGATCAGGCCCGCACCGCTGAAAGCCTTGGTGCCGGGGGCGCTGAAAATCTCGCGATAGGGGTTGGCCATACAAGCTCCGGAACAGTGTTGGGGGTTGCTCTTGTAGCAGCTGCCGAAGGCTGCGTTCGGTTGCGAAGCAACCGTAAAACCGGTGAATGCGGTTTTCCTGAGTATCCGCATTCACTGGTTTTACGACGACTGCGTCGCCGAACGCAGCCTTCGGCAGCTGCTACGGGAATGTGTGAGTGCCGGTAATCACATACGCAGCGTATGTAGAAATATACGCATACACGGCGTATGTCAATTAACATACGTCGCGTATCCAAAAATAAAGGTGACAGGCATGGCGCCCAAAGCGCGGTCGCAAATGATTGAAGAAACCCGTGGCAAGCTGCTTGAAGCTGCCCGTCTGGCTTTCAGTTCAGTGGGCTATGCCCGAACGTCGATGGACGAATTGACCGCCTCGGTGGGGTTGACCCGTGGCGCGCTGTATCACCATTTTGGTGACAAGAAGGGGTTGTTCAAGGCCGTGGCCCAGCAGATCGATGCCGAGCTGGATGCGCAGCTGGCGCAGGTGCTTGAGCAGGCGGAGAGCCTGTGGCAAGGTTTTCAGGATCAATGCCGGCTGTATCTGGAAATGGCCCTGCAAGTCGAAGTGCAGCGCATTCTTTTGCGTGATGCGCCTTCGGTGCTGGGTTCGCAGTATGTACAAAACACCCAGTCGGTGTGCTGCCTGTCGATGGCATCGATGCTGCAAAGCCTGATGGACACCGAGGTGATTCAACGCACCGATCCCGAGGCGCTGGCGCGGCTGATTCAGGGCGGGTTGATGGATGCGTCGTTCTGGATTGCCGAAGCTGACGACCCGCCGCAACGTCTGGCCGCTGCGCTGGACAGCCTGGACCTGATGCTGCGGGGGTTGTTGCTGGTGCCCCAGACGCGTTGACGCGCCTGGGAGCGGCGGATCAGAAGTGGTACTTGATCAGCAGGCTGGTGGTGTTCTGATTGGTTTTGAATGCGCCGCTGTCTTCGATGCCGTACTTGTTTTTCCAGTAGTCGTATTCCACACCGACGTACAGTTGCTTGGCACTCCAGCTCAGGGCCTTGCCCAGGTCGTATTTGACCTGCGGGTTGAAGTGCAGGTTGGCATGGTAGGTGCCACGGGAGTTCTCGTCGTTGTCGACCACCCAGTCCATGTAGCCGTCGATCAGCACATCGGAGTTGCCCAGGGGCAGGGTGTAGGACCATACCGGGGTGATCTGCCACACGCCTCGGCCGGCGCGGCTGCCTTCCGGGAAGCGCTGGTAGAAGTTCAACTGGAAGTAGTCAAAGCCCGGCACGTTCAGGTCGAAACCCGGGCCGATCAGGTAGGCATCGGTATCGCCTTCGCCAAACTCGTAAGTCATGGCCAGCAGCACGTCCTTGATCGGGCCGAATTCAAACTTCTGGTCGAAGATCTTGCCGAACGACAAACGCGGGGTGAATTCACCGTAATAGGTGTTCGGGCCGACGTTGCCGTCTTTCTTGCCGTTGTAAAAGATACGGTCAAGGAAGAAGAAGTTGTCACCGTACTTCCAGCTGTCAGCATGCTCGAAGGTCATGGTTTGCTGAATTTTTGGATTGACCTGGAAGTCTTTGCCGTACAAGTAAGTCAGGCTGTTGGTTTGCCATTGCAGCAGGTCGCCGGCGACTGCCGGAGCCCCGCCCAGCATGCTCCCCGCAAGCATCAGGCTGGTCAGTGTGCGCTTCATTCGGTTAGCTCCAAAAAATAAAAAGTCGTGCAGTAGTGAGAACGTGGTGCTCGGTAATGGCGCCTTGGTTCCGGGTGTTAAAAGTTGCCTTTACGGTCAGCTTTAATGCGTTTAGCAAGTTCGGGGCCATGCCTGTTTTATAGCCATGAATAATCCCTCCACTGTGTGTTGGCAGTTGAGTGCAGGGGGCGGCAGGTAGGCCTTAAACCTTTGATATAAAGGCAAAAAGTTGGCTTTTAAGTCAGCTTTGAATAACGTCGCGTTTAAGCGGGCGCGCAGGATACGGGCTCTGGCGTTTTCACTCAAGTGCTCTGTTATCGCCCGCAGTGAGCAATAACAGAGCGTGCACACTCTTTACTTAGAAGTGGAATTTGATCAGGGCGCTGGCGGTGTTCTGGTTGGTGTCCAGGCGGCTGCTGCTTTCAATGCCGTACTTGTCCTTCCAGTAGCTGTATTCAATCCCGACATACAGCTGTTTTTCACCCACATTCAGGGCCTTGCCCAGGTCATATTTGATCTGCGGGTTGAAGTGCAGGTTGGAATGGTAGGTGCCGCGTGAGTTCTGATCGTTGTCCACCACCCAGTCCATGTAACCGTCGATCAACACATTGGAGCGGCCCACGGGGATGGTGTAGGAAAACGACGGGGTGATCTGCCAGACCCCGGTGCCAGGGCGCGGCCCCTCGGTATGGCGACGATAGAAATTAAGGGTGAAGTAGTTGAAGCCCGGCACCGCCAGGTCAAAGCCCGGACCGATCAGGTAAGCCTCGCTGTCGCCTTCGCCGTACTCGTAGGTCATGGCCAGCAGCACGTCCTTGATCGGGCCGTATTCGAATTTGCGGTCGAAAATCTTGCCGAACGACAGGCGCGGGCTGAACTCGCCGTAATAGGTGTGTGGGCCTTTATTGGGGTCATCCTTGCCGTTGTAGAAGATGCGGTCGACAAACAGGAAGTTGTCCCCGTACTTCCATTTGTCGGCATGTTCGAACGTAACGGTTTGCTGGATCGAAGGGTTGATCGCGAAGTTCTTGCCGTACAGGTAGGTCAGGCTATTGGTTTGCCATAAAAACAGGTCCCCGGCCATGGCCTGGCTGGCAGCCAGAAACCCACCCGCGAGCGTGACGCCCCAGTGTTTGCAGTTCATGGATAACTCCCTTTTATTATTGTTTTGTGTCAGATGCTGGCAAATCTGTGGGAGCGGGCTTGCTCGCGATTCAGGCACTGCGGTTGTTCAGGTAAACCGCGGTGATCCGATCGCGAGCAAGCCCGCTCCCACAGGTCAGTGCTGATGCACATGCCCGCTCATGGCTGCGCGTTCGGAGCCGCCCAGCACATTGAACATCAGGTTCAGGCACACCGCGCTGACGGCGGCCATGGCGATGCCGCTGTGGGTGATGGGGTCCATCCACAGGGGCAGGTGGGCGAAGAACTCGGGGCGCACCACCGGGATCAGGCCCATGCCGATGCTCACGGCCACCAGCAACTGATTGCGGCGGTCGGCGATGTCGGCTTCCTGGAGGATCTTGATCCCGGTGGCCGCCACCATGCCGAACATGGCAATGGCGGCGCCACCCAATACCGCAGGCGGAATCGAGGCCACCAGATACGCCGCTTTCGGCAGCAGGCTGAGGGTGATCAGGAAGATACCGGCCATGATCGTCACCGAGCGGCAACGCACGCCTGTCATCTGCACCAGGCCAATGTTCTGGGCGAAGGAGGAATGGGTAAAGGTGTTAAAAAAACCGGCGATAAACGAAGCGCCCGCGTCACACAACAAGCCGCGACGCAGCATGCGTGGGGTGACTTCCTGATCAGTGATCTTGCCCAGCGCCAGGAACATCCCGGTGGACTCGACAAAAATGATCACCACCACCAGGCACATCGAAAGGATCGGCGCCAAATGAAACTCTGGCATGCCGAAGTGCAACGGGGTGACAACCTGGAACCACGGCGTATTGTCCAGGCCGGAGAGGTCGACCATGCCAATGGCGCCGGAAAGCACATAGCCCAGGGCCATGCCGATCAACACCGACACATTGACCCAGAAGCCGCGCATAAAACGGTTGATCAACAGGATGGTACCCAGCACCAGGGCCGCGATGGCCAGGTACACCGGTGAGCCGAATTGTGCAGCCGCACTGCCGCCACCGGCCCAGTTGACCGCAACCGGGAACAGCGACAGGCCGATCGACGTGATGACCGTGCCGGTAACCAGAGGCGGGAAGAAGCGCACCACCTTGGACATAAATGGCGCAATGATCATTCCGAAAAAGCCCGCGGCGATGGTCGCGCCGAAGATCCCGGTCAGGCCGATACCCGGCATTCCGGCCATTGCCACCATGCTGCCAACGGCGGCAAAACTGGCGCCCATCATGACCGGCATGCGGATACCCATTGGGCCGATGCCCAGTGATTGCACGATGGTAGCCACGCCTGCGACCAGCAGGTCGGCGTTGATCAAGAAGGCGATTTCTTCACGACTCAGGCCGGCGGCCTGTCCGATGATCAGCGGCACGGCCACGGCGCCGCCATACATCAGCAGCACATGCTGCAAACCGACCAGGATCAGTTGCAGCATGGGTAGCCGCGCCAGCGGCGGCGGGGCGGTCACGGCGGGTATGCGCGGTTCGGTTAAATCGGACATGCAACACCTCGGTCATTCTTATTGTTGTGAGCTGGTGGTGTGTACTTGCGGGCGCAACACGGCTGCGCCCGCAACGTCTTTGCGTCAGTTGGTCCGGGCTCCTGCATTGATCCAGGCACCGACCAGGTCACGTTCCTGCTGGGTCATCTGGGTGATGTTGCCCAGTGGCATGATCGGCGTGACGACGGCCTGGGCCTGAATGCGCGGGGCCATCAGCTGGATCTGTTGCGCGGTGTCGAACATCACGCCTGCCGGAGCCGCACTGAACAACGGGCTGCTTGGCGTGGCGGAATGGCAGACTGTGCAGCGTTCCTGGATGACCTTGTGGACCTGCTCGAAATCGACCGTGGCCACGGCTGCTGCGGGGGCTGCGGGTGCGGTTACCGGAGCAGGCGCATCGGCGGCCTTGACCCCGCCCAGGGCGGTTTCCGGCAGCGGTTGGTACTTGATCACCTTGGCGGTGTCTGGCGCTGTCGATACAGGCTTTGGACCGGTAACGTAGGCCAGGCAGATCATGCCCAGGGCTGCGACCGGCAAGGTCCAGGCATATTTGTGGCTGTCGTGACGGGTGTTGAAGTAGTGACGCACCAGCACGGCCAGTACCGCAATCCCGGCCAGGATCAACCAGTTGTACTGGCTGCCGTAGGTGCTCGGGAAGTGGTTGCTGATCATGATGAACAGCACCGGCAAGGTGAAGTAGTTGTTGTGGCGCGAGCGCAGCAGGCCCTTGGCCGGCAGTGCCGGGTCGGGGCTGCGGCCTTCCTTGATTGCCGCGACCAGGGCACGTTGTGCCGGCATGATGATGCGGAACACGTTACCGACCATGATGGTGCCGATGATGGCGCCCACATGCAGGTAAGCGCCACGCCCGCTGAACACCTTGCTCAGGCCGAACGCTGCTGCCACCAGCAGTACAAACAGGATGAAACCGAGCAACGCCGGGCGCTTGCCCAGGGCGGAGTCGCACAGAAAGTCGTAAACGAACCAGCCGGCAATCAGCGAGCCGATACCGATGGCCACGGCTTCGGGGCCGCTCATGCTGCTGCCCGGAGCAATCAGGTACAGCGCGGGGTTGAAGTAGAACACCAGGCAGAGCAGGGCGATGCCTGACATCCAGGTGAAATAGGCTTCCCATTTAAACCAGTGCAGGTTTTCCGGCATGGTCGGGGGGGCCAGCTTGTATTTTTCCAGGTGGTAGATACCGCCGCCGTGAATCGCCCACAGATCGCCCGCCAGGCCATCCTTGGGGTTGGCCCGGTTGAGGTTGTTTTCCAGCCAGACGAAATAAAACGACGCGCCAATCCAGGCCACACCGGTGATCATATGAATCCAGCGCACGCTCAGATTCAGCCATTCCATTAGATGTGCTTCCACAGTCTTTACCTCTTGCCCGTCACTCTTTTGTGAGTGTTGGACCTTCTCTTATTGGTGGGGGGCGAGGAACAACAACTGATCCTCTTTAAAGAAATGCTCATCGCAGTTATTGCCGCTGCCACTGCGATCAACCACCAGGAAGTCATCCCGCTTTTCGATCGTCAGCACCGGGTGGTGCCAGACGCCGCGATGGTAATTGATGCCCTGCCTGCCATTACTGACAAAGGCGCGGACCAGGCCCGATACAGGTTCATCGCCAATGGGCGCGACCACGATCAGAAAGGGGTTGCCGAGCAGCGGAACAAAAGCCTGGCTGCCCAACGGATGGCGCTCCAGCATGCGTACGGTAAAGGGCATGTCCTGCGCTTCTGCGCGGAAAATGCTGATGATCGCCTTGTCCTCTGGCGTAGCCGTTTCGACCTCGGCCAGACGATGAAAGCGCATGGTCGAACCGTTGTTGATCATGAAGTGGTCGCTGCCATCGGTTTCAATCACGTCACCGAACGGGGCGAAGGCTTCTTTGGTCAGCGGTTCAATCATCAATGTGCGCATGGTGGTCTTCTTATTCGGGTTTCTGTGGTGTCAGTTTTGTCGCTATCGCGGGCAGGCCCGCTCCCACAGGGTGAATATCTTTCAAATGTGGGAGCGGGCTTGCCCGCGATGGGTTCAGCGCTTATTTGGCGACTTTGCCCAATACGCGGATGCGGCTTACACCACCGTCCGGGAACAGGTTGAGACGGATGTGGGTGATCGGGCCGAGGTTTTTCAGTTGCTCGCTGTAGGTATGTTCTGCGTGCATTTCCATTTTTTGGCTCGGCAGCAGTTCACGCCAGAACAGCGACTGGGTTTCGATCTGGCTGTCGGTACCGCCCTTGACGTACGCGCCCTGGATCGAGCAGCTGTCCGGGTAGTTGCCCTTGAAGTGCAGGGTGTCGACGATGATTTTCTCGATCTCGCCCGGGTGGCCCAGCGCGACGATGACCCAGTCGTTGCCCGGGGTACGACGACGTGCGGTTTCCCAGCCGTCGCCCATGTTGATGCCACGGCCCGGGTTGAGGATGTTGCTCATACGCCCGAAGTGTTCGTCGGAGCAGGCGAGGGCGCGGCCACCGTTGAGGGCCGCGGCCAGGTCGATCTGTTCGTTGTCGCCCACGGCTGACCAGTCACGGAACGGTACGCCGTATACACGCAGACGTGCTACGCCGCCATCAGGGTAGATGTTGAAGCGCAGGTGGCTGAAGGCCTGGTCGTTGCTGATTTCGTGGTAGTGATGGCTGTTGCCCTGCAGCTCGACGGCCGACAGCACTTCCACCCACTGGGTGTTTTCATTGGGTTCGCCCGAGGCCAGGAAGCAGGCCTCCAGCGAGGCAGACGGCGGGAAGTTGCCGGTGAAGAATGAAGTGTCGATGTCCACACCCTTGATCGAGCCGGGCACGCCGAGGCGGATGACAGCACTGTCATAGCCTTCGAAGCGCTTGCGGCGGGACTCCCAGCCGTCCATCCACTTGCCGTTGTCATCGAAAACGCCCTCCTTCCATACGGCCGGGGTCGGCTGGAACATGCGGTTGGCGTCGGCAAACCAGTCATCGGTTACCGAAACGATTTTGGTGCCCAGGCGGGCATCGGCCAGGTTGACGAACTTCTCGAAAGGTACGGCGTAAGCTTTCATTCTTCTTGTCTGCCTTTAAATGAGTGGCTGGAGATGCGTCATCGGCACATGCCGGTTCGGCTTAGAGCTGGAGTAATCGGAACAGGGCGATTTTGTTGATTTCTGCCAACGCGCATTTGAACTCGACGTCTGTCGGGTTATGGATGCGGGTTTCGAACGCGGCGAGGATCTGGTGCCGGTCGCTGCCTTTTACCGCCATGATGAAGGGAAACTTGAACTTGGCTTTGTAGGCCTCGTTCAGCTCGGTGAAGCGCTGGAACTCTTCGGCCGTGCATTGGTGAATACCGGCGCCAGCTTGTTCGTTGGTGCTGGCTTCGGTCAGTTGGCCCTGGACGGCTGCTTTGCCGGCCAGGTCCGGGTGAGCGTTGATCAGTGCCAGCTGGCTGGCGTGATCGGCGCTCAACAAAATGTCACTCATGCGCTGGTGCAGGGTTTCGATCTGATCGACGCTGCTGTCCAGGCCCAGGTCGTAAGCCTTTTCGGCAACCCAGGGCGAGTGTTCGTAGATATCGGCAAAAGCCGCCACGAAGGCTTCACGGCTCAGTTGTGAAGGCTTGAGGGTCTTGAAGGCGCTCATTTGGCGGTCTCTGCAACAAAAGGGTGGGTGGCGTGCCAGTGGCGGGCGATGTCCACACGGCGGGTGAACCAGACCTGCTCGTGACTCTTGGCGTATTCGATAAAACGCTTGAGCGCGGCGAGACGCGCAGGGCGGCCAATGAGGCGGCAATGCAGGCCGATGGATAGCATTTTCGGCGACTCTGCGCCTTCGGCGTACAGCACATCGAAAGCATCCTTGAGGTACTGGAAGAACTGTTCGCCGGTGTTGAAGCCCTGCACCTGGGTAAAGCGCATGTCATTGGTGTCCAGGGTGTAGGGGATTACCAAGTGCGGTTTGCCGGTGGGGTTGTTGGGCTCCCAGTAGGGCAGGTCGTCGTCATAGGTGTCGCAGTCGTACAAAAAGCCGCCTTCTTCCATCACCAGGCGCCGGGTATTGGGGCCGGTGCGGCCGGTGTACCAGCCCAGTGGGCGTTCGCCACTGATTTCGGTGAGGATGCGGATGGCTTCGAGCATGTGTTCACGCTCTTGCGCTTCGTCCATGTACTGGTAGTCGATCCAGCGATAGCCGTGGCTGCAGATCTCATGCCCGGCCTCGACCATGGCGCGGATCACATCCGGGTGGCGCTGGGCGGCCATTGCCACGGCAAACACCGTAAGTGGAATATCGAACTCGCGAAACAGCTTGAGGATGCGCCACACGCCGGCACGGCTGCCGTACTCGTACAGCGACTCCATGCTCATGTTGCGCTCGCCCTGCAGCGGTTGGGCCGACACCATTTCCGACAGGAAGGCTTCCGACTCCTTGTCACCGTGCAGGATGTTGCGCTCGCCGCCTTCTTCGTAGTTGAGTACAAAAGACAGGGCGATACGGGCGTTGCCCGGCCAATGCGGATGTGGAGGGTTTGGGCCGTAACCAATCAGGTCGCGTGGGTAGTCAGCGCTCACTGCAGTCTTCCTTATTGTTCGTGGTAACAGTCGATTGGCCAGACCTGGCGTCACTGCGATGAGCTGATTGTATACAACTTTACATTTTATTTGTAACCCTGAATTTTCCTATTTCTACCACGATTTGTCCTGAAAGAGTACTTGCAAGAAACCTGCCTGATTGGTCAGTTTATGGGTGCGAGGTCTCTAAGGGCTGCGGCTTTGACGACTAATGCCGTGCAGGCCCCGTCGTTTATGGGGATGCGCAGATTGTCATTTTTAATTGTGTACAATTTTTTTGATAAATGTCTTAATCGTGTCTTCGCCGAGCCTTTTGGTGCGCCAAAAGGGTGCGGCAACGGTTTTATTCACCGACTCGGGAGGTCGCAGAATCAATGGGACGTTTGACTACGCACGTTTTGGATGCCGCACACGGCTGCCCGGGCAGCTCGATCAAGGTCGAGCTGTATCGGGTTGAAGGTTCGGGGCTGGAGTTGGTCGCTACAGCGCTGACCAATAGCGATGGCCGTTGTGACGCGCCGTTGCTGGAGGGGGATGCCTACCGTTCCGGGGTTTACCAGGTGCAGTTCAGTGCCGGTGATTACTACCGTGCACGCGGTGTGAAATTGCCGGAGCCGGCGTTTCTGGACGTGGTGGTACTGCGTTTCGGCATCAGTGCCGAGCAGGATCACTACCATGTACCGCTGCTGATTTCGCCGTACAGCTACTCGACCTATCGCGGTAGCTAACCGTTTTCGATCTGCGCATGTGGTTATTTGCCCGCTCACACTGCGGGCTTTTTTTTGTCTGCCGAATTGTCGTAAAACTGTAGCAGTTGCCGAAGGAACGAGGCTGCGTTCGATTGCGAAGCGATCGTAAACCTGAGGCCGCGATTTAACTGATAGAACGCGGATTCAGATTCTACGACGGCTACGCCGCCGGACGCAGCCTCGTTCCTTCGGCAGCTGCTACGGGGTTGGATGCAACTAGCGGCTCAGCAACGATGCCGTGCCCGCTACGCTGAACAACCCGGCGCTAACCCGGTTGAACCAGCTCTGGCCCTTGCCGCTGCGCAGGTAGCCCGCCGCACCGTGGGCCCCCAGGCCGTAGGCCAGCTTGCACAGCAGGTCGAGCACGGTCCAGGTGGCGATCATCACCAGCAACTGGTTGAGAAACGGCAGGTCGGGGTTGAGAAATTGCGGCAAAAAGGCCGCAAAAAACAGAATGTCCTTCGGGTTGCTGGCCCCCAGCACAAACGCGCGCCCAAACAGGGCACCAAAGCGCGGTATGGGTGCAGCATCCGGCACGTTGGTGACAGTGGCTGGCTGACGCGATTGTTTCCAGCTCTGCCAGGCCAGGTAAAACAGATACAGCGCCCCGACGATCTTCAGCGCACTGAAGAGTTTTTCCGAAGCCAGCAGCAAGGCGCCCAGGCCCAGGGCCGAAGCACTGAGCAGGCAGATCGAGGCAAACACCCCGCCTAAAAAGGCCGGATATGAGCGGCGCAAGCCGTAGTTCAGGCTGTTGCTGATCATCAATAACGACAGTGGCCCCGGAATCAGGATTACCACCAATGCCGCGCTGCTGAACAGCAGCCAGGTTTCCAGACTCATCACTTCCTCCCAAACAACAAAGGCCCCGCGTCATTGCAGGGCCGATTGATACCGCCCGGTTTACAGGTAAATAAACTTGGCGATGAAAATAGCGCAGAGCACCCACAGACTGACGGAAATTTCCCGGTATTTGCCGGTGCCCGCCTTGAGTGCCACATAACTGATAAAACCCAGGGCAATGCCGTCGGCGACCGAGAACGTCATGGGCATCATGATCATGGTCACAATGGCCGGGATGCAGTCGGTCGGCTCTTCCCAGTTGATGTGCTGCATACCGCCCATCATCAGCATGGCCACATAAATCAACGCGCCTGCCGTGGCGTAAGCGGGGATCATGCCTGCCAGCGGGGCAAAGAACATCGCGGCCACAAACAGCACGCCCACGGTGACGGCGGTGAGCCCGGTTCGCCCGCCTGCAGCAACGCCGGCGGCACTTTCGACATAGCTGGTCACCGGCGGTACGCCGACCACGGCGCCGAACACGCTGGAGGCGCTATCGGCCTTGAGTGCCCGGGACAGGTTTTCGATCCTGCCGTCGGCCTTCACCAGCCCGGCCCGCTGGGCCACGCCCATCAGGGTGCCGGCGGTGTCAAACATATGGACAAACAAAAAGGCCAGCACCACGCTGATCATGCTGATGTTGAACACACCCTTGAGGTCCATGGCCATCCACGTCGGGGCCAGGCTCGGCGGTGCCGACAGGATGCCGTTGTAATGCACCAGGTCCAGGCCCCAGCCGGCCAGGGTGACCGCGATGATGCTGATCAGGATGGCGCCGAACACACGGTGATAGCTCAGTATCGCAATCATCAAAAAGCACACCGCCGCCAGCAGCGGCGCGGGGTCGCGCAACGAGCCGAGCTTGATCAGGGTGGCCGGGCTGTCGACGATAATGCCCGAGGTTTTCAGGCCGATGATCCCCAGAAACAACCCCACCCCCGCGCCCATCGCATAGCGCAGGCTGACGGGGATGCTGTTGAGCAGCCATTCACGCACCCGCGACAGGGTCAGAATCAAAAACAGCACACCGGAGACAAATACCGCACCCAGTGCCGTTTCCCAGCTGTAGCCCATAGTTCCGACCACGGTGTAGGTAAAAAACGCATTCAGTCCCATGCCCGGCGCCAGGCCTACTGGCCAGTTGGCATAAAGCCCCATCAGCAGGCTGCCCAGCGCGGCGGCGATACAAGTGGCGACGAAGGCCGCACCATGATCGATACCGGCATCGGCCATGATGTTGGGGTTGACGAAGATGATGTAGGCCATGGTGATAAAGGTGGTCAGCCCGGCGATCAGTTCGGTTTTCACCGTGGTGCCATGCAGCGACAGTTTGAACAGGCGCTCCAGCCAGCCACGGGAGGAGGGCGATGCAAGTTCAACGACGGGTATTTCTGACTTTTGGCTGTCCACGGTGATTCCTCAGGCTTTTATTGTTTTTAAGGGCACTGGTTGAGGCGAGAGACGGTTTTTCTGACTTTGAGGTCAAGAACGCAAGTGAAGTGAATTATGCTTTTGTATACAAAAAAAGCAAATAATGTTTTTTTAGATTGTGTTCGGAAAGTGATGGGTGGGCGCCAGTGTTTTGTGGGAGCGGGCTTGCCCGCGATGGGATCGCTGCGGTGCTGCTGGAGTACTGCGGCGCCTGCATCGCGGGCAAGCCCGCTCCCACAACCAGCCAGTGCCTTCAGGCACCCTGCTTTAAAGCTGGCGGCTCTGGCCCAGGGCGTGGTTGATCGCCAGCCAGCCATTTACCGCGTCTTCACCAGCCTGGGCGAACACCCTTTGCAGCAGTTTGACTTGTTCGCGGCGCAGGTTTTTCTCGAAGGCCACACCGTCGGCAGTCAGCTCCAGCAAGCGTTTGCGCTTGTCGGTCTCGGGCGCAACGCTGCGTACCAGGTCCATTTCGATCAACTGACGCAAGGGCGTGTTGAGGGCCTGCTTGCTCACGCCGAGCAAGGTCAGCAGTTCCTTGACGCTGACACCGGGGTAGTGGGCGATAAAAAAAACAATACGCTGGTGTACCCGGCTCAACCCACGACGTGCCAGCATTTCATCCGCCTTGGCGGTAAATGCTTGATAGCCAAAGAAGAAGGCTTCCATGGCAGCGCGCTGAGTGGTCGGATTTTTAAGGTCAAGCATATTGACGTATCTAGGGTTCGCGGCGTAGTTTCGGTCAAGCAGTTTGACTTATTTCCAATTACTTCCGCTACCGGTGATCTGTATGGCCTTCTCCGAACGTGTTTCCCGCCTGAAAAGCTCTTTGATTCGTGAAATTCTGGCTGCGGCCCAACGTCCGGAAGTCATGTCTTTCGCTGGCGGGCTACCGGCCGAGGCCATGCTGCCCAAGGTCGACTGGACCGATATGCCTGCCTCGATGGGCCAGTACGGCATGAGCGAAGGCGAACCGGCACTGCGTGAAGTGCTGGCTGCAGAAGCCCGCGCGCTGGGGGTTGATTGCGATGCGAGCCAGGTGATGGTACTCAGCGGTTCGCAGCAGGCGCTGGACCTGGCGGCCAAGCTGTATATCGACAAGGGCACCGAAATCATGCTCGAAGCGCCGACCTACCTGGCGGCGCTGCAAATCTTTCAATTGTTCGGCGCTGAGTGCCTGTCGTTCCCGCTGCAAGCCGATGGCCCGGACCTGGCTGCGTTGCGTGTACAGCTGGAAAAACACAGCCCGGCATTTATCTACCTGATCCCGACATTCCAGAACCCGTCTGCCGTGCGTTACAGCGAAACCAAGCGCGACGCCGTAGCGGCCTTGCTCGACGAGTTCGGTGTGACCCTGATTGAAGACGAACCGTACCGCGAGCTGAACTTCGACGGTGGCAGCGCCACGCCGATTGTCAGCCGCCTGAAAAAAGCCAGCTGGATCTACACCGGCACCGTGTCCAAGACCCTGTTGCCGGGCCTGCGTGTTGGCTTCCTGATTGCCAGCCCCGACCTGTTCCCGCACCTGCTGCGCCTCAAGCAATCGGCTGACCTGCACACCAACCGTGTTGGCCAGTGGCAGGCCTTGCAGTGGATCGGCACTGAAAAAATGAGCAATCACCTGGCTGAACTGCGTGATTTCTACCGCGTGCGCCGCGATGGTTTCCAGCTGGCGCTGGAGGAACACTTCTCGGATCTGGCTGACTGGCATGTGCCGCAGGGCGGGCTGTTCTTCTGGCTGACCCTCAAGCAACCGTTCGATACCCGCACTCTGCTCAAGCCTGCGCTGGAACAGAACGTGGCCTTTATGCCGGGCGAGCCGTTCTTCGCCAACCCGGACCAGAACGTGGGCAGCCTGCGTCTGAACTTCAGCCACATCGACCCGGCGCGCCTGCATGAGGGCCTCAAGCGTCTGGCCAATGTGATTCGTCAGGCCCAGGCGGCCCAGGCGGCCTAAGGGAGGCGCGATGCTCAAGGTTTATGGCGATTACAATTCGGGCAACTGCTACAAGATCAAGCTGATGCTGCATTTGCTGGGGCTTGAGTACCAGTGGTTTGCGGTGGACATCCTCAAGGGTGAGACCGAAACCCCGGAGTTTCTGGCGAAAAACCCCAACGGCAAAGTGCCGGTGCTGGAGCTGGAAGACGGTACCTGCCTGTGGGAATCCAACGCGATTCTGAACTACCTGGCCGACGGCAGCGAGTTTTTGCCGGTCGAACCGCGCTTGCGCACCCAGGTGCTGCAATGGCAGTTTTTCGAGCAGTACAGCCATGAGCCTTACATTGCGGTGGCGCGCTTTATCCAGTTCTACCTGGGGCTGCCCCAGGAGCGTCTTGAGGAGTACCGCAAGCTGCAAAAACGCGGGTACAAGGCGCTGGACGTGATGGAGCAGCAGCTCAATCGCACACCGTATCTGGTGGGTGAGCAGTACTCGATTGCCGATGTGACGCTGTATGCCTATACCCATGTGGCCCATCAGGGCGGCTTTGATCTGGGTGGCTATCCAGGCATTCAGGCGTGGCTGGCGCGGGTGGCCAGTCATCCGCGGCATGTGGGGATGCTGGATTGAGCTGATCGCCCATAAAAAACCGGCCTTGAGCCGGTTTTTTTTTATGGGTGGGAGCGGGCTTGCCCGCGATGGCCTCAACGAGGCCATCCGGTCTAACTGTGTCGCCTGTATCGCGAGCAAGCCCGCTCCCACAGAAGGGGGGCGTGATCTTTAAACGTTGGCAAACCGCTGGTTCAGGTAATCAATGATCACCTTGGACTCATACATCCAGGTGGTTTTGCCATCTTCTTCAATCCGCAGGCACGGCACCTTGATCTTGCCGCCTTGCTCCAGCAGGGTCTGGCGGTCCTGCTCGTTGTTCTTCGCGTCACGCAGGGCCACTGGCACATTCAGGCGGCGCAGGGTGCGGCGGGTTTTTACACAGAACGGGCAGGCGTGGAACTGATACAGGGTCAGGCCCTTGGCAGCCTGGTCGACCTGTGCCTGAGCGGCGGCAGGGCGCTGCTTTTTGCTTGGACGGGTCACGAAATCGCCAGCGATGATGAGCTGACCCAGGCCTACGCGAAGCGCTTTGATAAACACAGTAAAAGCCTCATGGGCAAGTAAGAAGGTGGGCAGCTTACCTGAAATTGCGCAGGCGAAAAAAAACCGGCGATAAACGCCGGTCTTTTCGGTGCAGCAGTTACTTGATCAGGCTGAGAAACTCGCTGCGCGTGGCGGCGTTTTCGCGGAACTCACCCAGCATCACCGAGGTGATCATCGACGAGTTCTGCTTCTCGACACCGCGCATCATCATGCACATGTGCTTGGCCTCGATCACCACGGCAACGCCCAGGGCGCCGGTAACTTGCATCACTGCGTCGGCGATCTGGCGGCTCAGGTTTTCCTGGATCTGCAGGCGACGGGCGTACATATCGACAATGCGTGCCACTTTCGACAGGCCCAGCACCTTGCCGCTCGGAATATAGGCCACATGGGCCTTGCCGATAAACGGCAGCAGGTGGTGTTCGCACAACGAGTACAACTCGATGTCCTTGACCAGCACCATTTCGCTGTTGTCAGAGCTGAACAAGGCACCGTTGGTGACTTCTTCCAGGGTTTGCTCATAGCCGCGGCAGAGGTACTGCATGGCTTTGGCGGCACGCTTTGGCGTATCCAGCAGGCCTTCACGGGAAACGTCTTCGCCGAGTTGACCGAGGATCGCGGTGTAGTTTTGTTCCAGGGACATTAATCTACCTGTGGGATTTTTCGCAAAGAGTAAGGGTACGGGGGCTGGCACGACGCTGCAAGCGTGATGACACGCTGTTACTCGTCGCGCCCCTCCATCATGGTGCGTTTGAGCATCACATACACCGCGCCTGCGCCGCCATGTTTGGCCTGGCAGGAGCAGAAGCCCAGTACTTGGGAGTGCTGGCGCAGCCAGGTGTTGACGTGGCTCTTGATCATCGGGCGCTTGCCGTCCAGGCGCACGGCCTTGCCGTGGGTGACGCGCACGCAGCGCACTTCAAGGCGCACAGCTTCGCCAAGGAACTCCCAGAGGGTCTCGCGGGCCTTTTCGACGGTCATGCCGTGCAGGTCCAGGCTGCCTTCAAAGGCGATCTGGCCCAGCTTGAGCTTGCGCATCTGGCTTTCTTGCACGCCGTCACGGGCCCAGCTGAGTTGATCTTCGGGGCCTACATCAATCACAAACTGGTCTGACAGGCCGTCGATGATGGTCGTATTGCTGCGCACAATGGCGTTCTGGCGCAATTTGGCCAGCTGCGCACGGTCAGCCTTGGGTTTGCCGGTGTCGGCGCGATCATGCTTGATCGGTTTGACACCGCGGATCTCGTTTTTGAACAGGGAAAAGTCGTCGTCTTGCATGTCAGCCTCCGCGAAGGGCGGCCAGTTTACCCAAGTCGACGACAATCGGGCGGAGGATATGCGTCAGTCGTGCTTTTTCATCAGGTGGGGAGCCATGTTCAGGCCAAACGGCTTGCGCATCAGGCGCCGCCGGCGGCGCCACATCCACACCCCCAGCCAGCTCACCAGCACACCGAACACCAGCACCAGCGCTGCTCCTGCGGGGCTGGCATTAAGCTCGCCCAAGGCTCCCGGGCGGCCAATCAGGCTGGCGGCGCCGGCCAGCAGCAACAGCACGCCACACAGGATCAACAGTGCGGCAAACATCAGGACCAGGCGCGAGCCCCAGTCGCGGTGGGCCTTGGGGCGCAAGCGCCGTGCATCAAAACCATCGGAGATCTTCATTCCGATCTTTCCTTAAAGGGTATCGGCCCTTCGACCGGTACTTGGGCCGGTTGTTCCTGCTTGCCGTGAAATTGGCAATTGCTTGCGGGTAGCAGGGGCAGGGAAGGGCGGTTGCACAGGCCGCCCGTCCTGGCCCGGGGCCGATCAAATCAGGTGTTGGGTCAGCGTCAGGGTGGCAAAGTTGTCGTTCATGATGGCCATTTCGGCTTTTTGCACTTGCTCGGCGCTGATGATGCCATCTGCAGTCGGCAGGTCGCGAGTGGCGCAGGCGTCTGACACCAGGGTGCAGCGCAAGCCGTAGTCCTTGGCCGCGCGCACGGTGGTGCTGACGCTGGAGTGGCTCATGAAACCGCAGACGATGACATCCAGCGAGCCCAGGTTTTCCAGGGCCTTTTGCAGGCCGGTGTCGTTGAAGGCGTTGGGCATGCGCTTTTCGATGATCAGCTCATCACCCTGCGGCTCCAGGCCCTTGATGAACGCGCCACGCTCGCCCTGGGGGTCGAACATGCCGCCCACGGTGCCCAGGTGACGGATATGGATGACCGGGCGCCTGGCCTTGCGCGCAGCTTCAAGCAGACGGGCGATGTTGGCGGTGGCCGCGTCCATGCCGGACAGGGCCAGTGGCCCGCTCAGGTACTCATTTTGTGCATCGATGATCAGCAGGCTGGCATTGCTCAGATTGGCTGCGGCATAACCACGACCTGTGAGTTGAAACATCGTCTTTAAAGCGGGCATTCGGGGGCTCCTTTGAATGGGGCTTTTGAGACATTCTCCACTGGCGGAACGCTTATGTGAATCGCCTCGCGTGCAAGCGGTGTGGTTGTTGGCCTGCAGCGATGTCAAGAACTTGTTCTGTCACCATAAAATGTACAGATTGGTACGATTCTGACATTTTTTTGCGCACAGTCTTACTTTTAAAAACACGCTGGTGTGTAACCACGGCCACAACTTTGGCGCGTTGGGGTTTGGCTGTTAGAATCGCCGATCGATTTTGAGGAGTAAGACCATTGATCACTTCCCGCCTGCGCACTCTGCGCGACCATATTCGCTGGGCCGTCAGCCACTTTCATGGGGAAGAGCTGTTCTTTGGTCATGGTACCGACAATGCCTGGGACGAAGCGCGTCAATTGGTGTTGGGTGCGCTGAATTTGCCGTGGGAAATCGCTGACAGTTATCTGGACTGCCGTCTTGAAGACGATGAACTGGTCAACCTGCAGCATCTGCTCAAGCGCCGTATCGAAGAGCGCGTGCCGACGGCCTACCTGTTGGGTGAGGCCTGGTTCTGCGGCATGTCGTTTATCGTTGATGAACGTGTGCTGATCCCGCGCTCGCCGATTGGCGAGTTGATCGAAAAACGCTTTGAACCGTGGCTGGCTGCCGAGCCTGCGCGCATTCTTGACCTGTGTACCGGTTCGGGCTGTATCGGCATCGCCTGTGCCTATGAGTTCCAGAACGCTGAAGTGGTACTGGCTGACCTGTCCTTCGAGGCCCTTGAAGTGGCCAACCAGAACATCGAGCGCCACGGTGTTGATGAGCGTGTGTATACCGTGCAGGGCGACGGCTTTGATGGCTTGCCGGGGCAGCGCTTCGACCTGATCGTGTCCAACCCGCCGTATGTCGATGCTGAAGACTTCGCCGACATGCCTGCCGAGTACCAGCATGAGCCGGAACTGGGCCTGGCCTGTGGTGACGACGGCCTGAACCTGGTGCGCCGGATGCTGGCCGAAGCGGCGGATCATCTGACTGAAAAGGGCTTGCTGATTGTGGAAGTGGGCAACAGCCAGGTGCATGTCGAGTCGCTGTACCCGGAAGTCGATTTCGCCTGGCTGGAGTTCGAACGCGGTGGTCACGGCGTGTTCATGCTGACCGCCGAGCAGTGCCGCGAGCATCAGGCGCTGTTTGCGTCGCGGGTCTGATTTACAAGGGCTTGATGCGGGAACATCTCTTGTGGGAGCGGGCTTGCCCGCGATTGGAGTGCTGCGGTTTCACTGACAAACCGTGGTGATGGCATCGCGGGCAAGCCCGGCTCCCACAGTCGTGCGCAGCCCATAGCCATTTCTGCGGCTAGCGGTGGGTCGCAATCCAGATCAACAACCCTGCCTGGAATACCGCAAAGGCCACCAGGCAGGTGATGGTAAAGCGCAAGCCCATTTCTTCGCGCTGGTACCTGCCGAGCTTTTCTTCTTTTTCCCGCAGTTTTACCTCTTGTTCCTGCAGGTTCTGTTCGGCCTGCTGGAGCATTTGCGCAGTCTCAAGCACGTCGAGGAACTGAAGTTTTTCGCCATTCCAGTTGTCCAGCAATTCGCCCACTTGCATGGCTTCGATCCGCGCCTTGAGAAACAGGGCGTCGGCATACACCACATCAAACCCCTGCACCCGCAAAAAATGATCGCGACGCAGACGGCTGTCTTCATTCAGGGCATCCCGGCTGGGCAGGTCTATCCCTTCAACGCGGTAGTGCGACCATTTTTTTTGCGCCCACAATGCCGCCTGCGCCAGCAGAAAACGGCCGATCCCGCGGTTCACCGGCTCAGTCTGCAAGCCACGCTCAGGGCTGAAACGCACATGGTGGGTGGTGTGGTCGACCCATACATCGAGCTGGTTTTGCTCGCTGCGCACGCGTTGGCCGGGCAGGGTGATGGCCATGCGCAGCAAGCTGAGGTCCTTGCTGTGGCGTTCGGCAAAAGCGAACTGCACAAAGCGCAAGGGCCGCGCCCCGGTGCTGCGGTCAGTGGGCAGCGGGGCGAGGCGCAGCATCCGGCAATGCTCGGGTTGCACGTCTGCCCAAGGCAGCGGCGGGGCCTCGGGCACTGCCGGTGCCTCGGGCCCGGCGGGTTGTGATGGGGTGTCGCTCATAACGGCTCGATCCTGTGCTGATGTCAGCAATGCAAGGCGGCCGACACCGGTTTATCGGCCGTTATGCGCCGTACTGTAGGGCTGGCCCGCGTTCACTTTCGTGATAAAGCGCACAGTTCTATCGCCCAGTTCGCCGGCCAGGCGCTGATTGGGATCGTTATAGGACTGAACCTGGCGTTTCATGTCCATCGGCACGATGCGCATCACATGGTTCATGCCATTGATCAGCGTGAGCACGGCATCCGGTTTGGCCGCCTTGAGCAGGCGGGCGTCCTTGACATCGACCTGAATGTCGTGGGTGCCCTGGATGATCATGGCCGGCATTTTCAGTGCGGCGAACGCGGCTGCCGGGTCATGGCGCAACAGGCTGATCATGTACGGCTGCACGCTGGGGCGGAATACCAGTTGCAGATCCTTGGGCACGTTGTCGTCGGTTTTACCGGCTTCCAGGCTGCTGATCAGCTCAAAACTGCGCTTGAGCTGGGCAGGTGGCAAATGGTTGCGTTGCAACTGCTCACGTAGCAGCACACCCACCGGGCGGCCCGTACCGGCAATGGAAACCACCCCGGCAGCACCGATTTGTGGCGCGGCCAGGCTGGCGATCATGGCGCCTTCACTGTGGCCGAGGACAAACACCTTGCCAAAGCGCGGGTCGCTTTTGAGTTTTTCGCCCCAGGCCACGGCGTCAGCCACATACTGATCGAAATTGAGTTTTTCCTCGTCAGGCCCGGCGGGCTGGCTTTGCGCGATGCCGCGCTTGTCGAAGCGCACGCTGGCGATATTGCTCTGGGCCAAGCGCCAGGCCAGTTTTTTCAGGGCATCGTTGCGTCCACCCATGGGGTTGTTGCCATCGCGGTCAGTCGGGCCGGAGCCTGCAATGATCAGCACCACGGGCACGGGCTTGTCACTCTTGGGCAAAACCAGCGAGCCATACAGCGTGCCGGAGCCGGTATCCAGCTCGATGGGCCGCAGCAGGACGTTGGAAGGGGGAGCCGCCAGGGCCTGGGTGCCAAAACCGAACAGGGTCAGTGCTAGTAGGAGTATTCGCAGCATCATAGCGCCATCATTGTCTAATGTGCCGGTTGGACAAACCCGGATGAGTAAGGTTCGAGGATGAACTACAGAGGTAGCCTGCGTATACTGGCGCATTTGGTTATCTGGGATCTGTTCAACCTCTGTTGTGCTGCAACCAGACTTGAATTGATCCTGGGCTGAACTTTATCGGCTGATTTCGCGGAGCGCCCTGCATGTCCGGCAATACCTACGGCAAGCTGTTCACTGTCACCACCGCTGGCGAAAGCCATGGTCCGGCGTTGGTCGCCATTGTTGATGGCTGCCCGCCAGGGCTGGAGCTGTCCCTTGAAGATCTGCAGCGTGACCTGGATCGACGCAAGCCCGGCACCAGCCGCCACACCACCCAGCGCCAGGAAGCCGACGAAGTCGAAATCCTCAGCGGGGTGTTTGAAGGTCGCACCACCGGTTGCGCCATTGGCCTGCTGATCCGCAACACCGACCAGAAGTCCAAGGACTACTCGGCGATCAAGGATCTGTTTCGCCCGGCCCACGCCGATTACACCTACCACCATAAATACGGCGAGCGCGACTACCGCGGCGGCGGTCGCAGCTCGGCGCGTGAAACCGCCATGCGTGTGGCTGCAGGTGCCATCGCGAAAAAGTACCTGGCCACCCAGGGCATCGTGATTCGCGGCTACATGAGCCAGTTGGGCCCGATTGAAATCCCGTTCAAGACCTGGGAGTCGGTCGAGCAAAATGCCTTTTTCAGCCCCGACCCGGACAAAGTACCGGAGCTTGAGGCCTATATGGATCAATTGCGCCGTGACCAGGATTCGGTCGGCGCCAAAATCACCGTGGTTGCCGAAGGGGTGATCCCGGGCCTGGGCGAGCCGATTTTCGACCGCCTGGACGCCGAGCTGGCCCATGCACTGATGAGCATCAACGCGGTCAAGGGCATCGAGATCGGCGCCGGTTTCGCCAGTGTTGCCCAGCGCGGCACCGAGCACCGCGACGAGATGACCCCTGAAGGTTTCCTGAGCAACAACGCCGGTGGCATCCTGGGCGGTATTTCGTCGGGCCAGCCGATCGTTGCCCACCTGGCCCTCAAGCCAACCTCGAGCATCACCACCCCGGGGCGTTCGATTGACGTGCACGGCAATCCCGTAGACGTGATCACCAAGGGTCGTCATGACCCGTGCGTGGGCATTCGTGCCACGCCGATTGCCGAAGCCATGATGGCCATCGTGCTGATGGACCACTTGCTGCGTCACCGCGGCCAGAACGCCGACGTTAGCGTCAGCACGCCCGTGCTGGGCCAGTTGTAATGCAGGGATTGTTGAGCGTCACGGTCTGACGGCCGTGGCGACACTTCCTTACTGGCGCCTGTCAGGTTTCTATCTTTTCTATTTCGCCTTGCTCGGTGCCACAGCGCCGTTTCTGGCGCTGTACTTCCATCACCTGGGGTTTTCCAGTGCGCGGATCGGCGAGCTGGTGGCCATCCCCATGCTGATGCGCTGTGTGGCACCCAACCTGTGGGGCTGGCTGGGGGACTACACCGGCCGGCGCCTGCTGATCGTGCGTGTGGGCGCGTTGTGTACCTTGCTCAGTTTTACCCTGATTTTCTTCAGCAAGAGCTACGCCTGGCTGGCGCTGGTGATGGCGTTGCATGCGTTCTTCTGGCATGCGGTGTTGCCACAGTTTGAAGTCATCACCTTCGCCCATCTGCGTGGGCAGCCCGAGCGTTACAGCCAGGTACGCCTGTGGGGCTCGATCGGCTTCATCCTTGCCGTGGTGGTACTGGGGCGCCTGTTCGAGTGGCTGAGCCTGGATATCTACCCGGTGGCGGTGATCGTGATCATGGGCGGCATTGTGCTGTGCAGCCTGTGGGTGCCGAATGCGCAACCTTCGGCGCTGGGGCGCAAGCTCGTGGAAGGCGGGTTCTTGAAGCAACTGTTCAGCCCGGGCGTACTGGCGTTTTATGCCTGTGTGGCGCTGATGCAAATGAGCCACGGGCCGTATTACACCTTTCTGACCCTGCACCTTGAAAACCTGGGCTACAGCCGTGGCGTGATCGGCCTGCTCTGGGCCCTGGGGGTGGTGGCCGAAGTGCTGATTTTCCTGGCCATGCGCCGCATCCTGCTGAGGTTTTCGGTACGCCGTGTATTGATGTTCAGTTTTGCTCTGGCGGCCTTGCGCTGGCTGCTGCTGGGCTCGTTTGCCGAGCACCTGTGGGTGCTGTTGCTGGCACAGTTGCTGCACGCGGCCACCTTCGGCAGTTTCCATGCCTCGGCCATGACGTTTGTGCAGCGCAGCTTCGGTCCCGGCCAGCAAGGCCAGGGCCAGGCCCTGTACGCCACGCTGGCCGGTATCGGCGGCGCAGTGGGGGCACTGTATTCCGGTTACAGCTGGAACAGCCTGGGCCCCACTATCACCTTTAGTATGGCGAGCGTCGCAGCGCTGGCCGCAGCCGTTATCATTGCCACTCGACTGCAAGAGGACAGGCCATGAGCCTTACCCGTGAACACCTGAGCCTGGAAATCATTGAAGCCGGGCGCTTTTTATATGCGCGCGGCTGGTCACCGGCCACCAGCAGCAACTATTCCACCCGGCTTTCGGCCAGCCAGGCGCTGCTGACAGTATCGGGCAAGCACAAGGGCCAACTGGGCCCTGACGATGTGCTGGCCACTGACCTGGCGGGCAACAGCCTGGAGCCGGGCAAGAAACCGTCCGCCGAAACCCTGCTGCACACCCAGTTGTACAGCTGGCGCTCCGATATTGGCGCCGTGTTGCACACCCACTCGGTGAATGCCACGGTGCTGTCGCGCCTCACGCCGGGCGACAGCATCGAGTTCGAAGACTACGAGCTGCAAAAAGCCTTCAGTGGCGTATCGACCCACGAGTCCAGGGTGCTGGTGCCAATCTTTGACAATGACCAGGACATCGCGCGCCTGGCGGCCAAGGTCCAGCCCTGGCTGGAGGCGCACCCTGATTGCGTGGGTTACCTGATCCGCGGGCATGGCCTGTATACCTGGGGCGCGCGCATGAGCGACGCCTTGCGCCAGATCGAAGCGTTCGAATTCTTGTTTGAATGCGAACTCAAGACCCGCGCAATACTCAATCGTTAACGCTGACTTCACCGTGAAGAAGCTCACCACCTGATTTGAACGGTCTGCCTGAACGGCCTGTAAAAGCCGAAAGCGCGCCGAAGCCGAGGAACCACGCCCCATGAGCAGCCTGTCCGTTTATCACGTATCGAGCCCGGAATTACCCAACAAGGTGTTGACCCACTTTGATGACATCGCCTCTACGCTGGCCGAGCAGGGCGTGCGCTTTGACCGCTGGCAGGCCGCCGCGCCAATTCAGCCCGGTGCCAGCCAGGATGAAGTGATTCACGCCTATCGCGACCAGATTGACCGGCTGATGAGCGAACGTGGCTATGTCACGGTTGACGTGATCAGCCTCAACAGCGATCACCCGCAAAAAGCCGAATTGCGCGCCAAGTTCCTCGACGAACACCGTCATGGCGAAGATGAAGTGCGTTTTTTTCGTCGCCGGTCGTGGCTTGTTTACGCTGCATATTGGCGACTATGTATATGCCGTGCTGTGCGAAAAGAACGACCTGATCTCCGTACCCGCCGGCACGCCGCACTGGTTCGATATGGGCGAGCATCCGCATTTTGTCGCCATCCGCCTGTTCAACAACCCTGAAGGCTGGGTTGCCAACTTCACCGGCGAAGACATCGCCGACCGCTTCCCGCGCCTCGAAGATTAAGGACGTCCCATGCCGATCAAAGCCATCCTGACCGATATCGAAGGTACTACCAGCGCTGTCAGCTTCGTATTTGACGTGTTGTTCCCGTATGCGGCCAAACACCTGCCCGGGTTTGTCCGTGAGCACGCCGAAGACCCTGAAGTGGCCATGCAGCTGGGGGCGGTGCGCCTGGACAGCGGTGAGCCCGAGGCCGATGTCGAGCGGGTCATTGAGATCCTCCAGCAGTGGTTGGCCGAAGACCGCAAGGCCACGCCACTCAAGGCGCTGCAAGGGATGATCTGGAAGCAGGGCTACGAGGCTGGCGAGCTGAAGGGGCATGTCTACCCGGACGCGGTCGAGGCGCTGCGCGAGTGGCATGCCAAGGGTTATGACCTGTATGTTTACTCGTCAGGTTCGATTCAGGCGCAAAAGCTGATTTTTGGTTGTTCCGAGGCAGGGGACCTGACGTCGCTGTTCAGCGGCTACTTTGACACCACCTCCGGGCCCAAGCGTGAGGCGCAATCCTATCGGCACATTACCGAAGCGATCGGTTGCCCGGCCGGGAAGATCCTGTTTTTGTCCGATATCGTAGAAGAGCTTGATGCTGCACAGGCGGCGGGCATGCAGACCTGCGGCCTGGCCCGCGACGGTGGTGAGCTGGTAGGGCATAAAACGGTCAGCAGTTTTGCCGAGATCGACCCTGCCGGACTGTAAAGCTTGGGTATGCCGCACAGCAAAAAGCCAGCAATCGCTGGCTTTTTTGTGGCTGGTTTTCAGGTTTTAGCGAGTGTGATAGGTCGGCAGGGCAAAGCGATGCTGGCTTTGCAGCAGTGAAATCGTCGGCAGTTCACTGGCCGTGCCGGCCAGGTCGCGGCGAATCGCGCTGATGGCCCAGGTCAGCTGTTCTGCAGTGTGCAATTGCGCGTAGGAAAGGGTGCGCTGGGTCTGCTTGCCATCGCTGTCACACAAGGTCAGCAACACGCCGCCATCCGGACGGGGTTTTACGTTGACGGTGTAGTTGGAGAACAACGACGCAAATTTTTCCTGGATCAGGCTCATGTGTTCAGCTCCATTAGCGCTCAAGTGCTTGTATGGAGTAGAGGTTGCAGTGATTGTGCCACTATTGTTTTTTTGAAAAGTCCTTATAAATCAACAGCTTGTATTTTATGAAAAATCTTTGAGTCGTGCATTCTGCATGAATGGCCATCGTGCATCCTGCATTTTGCCCAGTGAGCAATAGCGTATTGCCCGCGATTGATTGTCTCTATTGCCACCTTGAGCAAAAAAGGGATGACACCTTCGCTCCGTCTCAGGAAACTAGGTTTCTTTGTAGCGAAGGTGGAGCCTTACATGTCAGACAACAAGCCAGCAGACCAGAGCCGCCAGATGACCCCGGAAGAAGCCGCCGACTTTGCCGAACAGGTGTTCAACAAGGCCCGCGAAGGCGATGCTGCAATGCTGGCCGCCTTGCTGAGCAAGGGGCTGCCGGCCAATTTGCGCAACCACAAGGGCGACACCCTGTTGATGCTGGCCAGCTATCACGGCCACGTTGAGGCGGTCAAAGTGCTGCTTGAGCACAATGCCGACCCCGAAATTCGCAATGACAACGGCCAGAGCCCGATTGCAGGTGCTGCCTTCAAAGGCGACCTGGAGATGGTCAAGACCTTGGTTGAAGGTGGCGCACAAGTTGAAGGCGCGTCATTTGATGGTCGTACAGCGCTGATGATGGCCGCCATGTTCAATCGTGGCGAAATCATCGATTACCTGATCAGCAAGGGCGCGGATCCAAAGGCCAAGGACGCCAATGGCATCACCGCACTGGATGCCGCCAGGACCATGGGCGCCACCGAGGCAGTGGCTCAGTTGGAGAAGCTGTTGGGCTGATCGCCCTTGAAGGGCGCAATTGATATATCCTGCGCGCCCTTAATTTTCCTTGTGACAGGCCGCGCCCATGAAAACCACTCTCGTTGAACTCATCAGCAAAATCAGCTCCGGGTGCATGGGCGACGCCGAAATCGCAAAAATCGCAGATGAAGCGGCGCAAGCCTACGCAGATCAAGATGCGTTTCTGGCTGCCAACCCGGATATCAACTACGACGACAGCTTCCCGATCCCGCTGGGTGAATGGGTGGTGGTGGGCAGTCTGCCGGAAACGGTGTTGTTCCAGGCCGATACCTGGATGGACCTGTTTGCCCAGATCGTCGCTTCGTTCGGCCCCGATGTCGCGTTCAATATCAAGCCCAAGCAGTTGGCCAAGACCGAAGCGTTGACCGCGCTCAATCGCATCCAGATCCAGATGGGCAGCATGAGCCCGGAGAAGGGCGGTTATGTATTGATGAACCTTAGCCAGCCGCTGGATGACGAGATTCAGGTCGTGCTGGTTTACGGCGAAGACGTCCCGCGCGTGCTTGAGCTGTGTGCCCAGGTCGGTATTGCTGCGGCGCCTTCGCTGGAAGCCCTGAAGGTTGCCGTTCACGTCTGAAACCAGGCCCCTGCAATAAAACACGGAACCCTGGCCGCAGGTGACTATCCTATGAGCACAAGTACTCACTCGGGAGCGTCATCATGGGTTCAACGTTTAATGGTCTGATCGGTCTGATTATTCTGGCCCTGGATATCTGGGCCATCATCAACGTAATCAAAAGTGGCGCCGGGACGGGGGCAAAAGTGCTCTGGGTGCTGCTGATTCTGTTCCTGCCGGTACTGGGGCTGGTCATCTGGGCCATCGCCGGGCCGCGGGGCAATGTGCGTATTTAAAGCGCTAGCCGGCGGGCAGTTATGAGAAATCATGGCTGCCCGTTGAGTTTGTCAGCGTCAAGGTTCGACCTGCCATGTTCCTCGACGTAGAATGCGCGCCTTTCTTGGGCAGTTGGACCCGTGTCGCGATAGCGGTATGAGGTTTGGCTGCCGATCATGGGCGGGTGACCGTCCGTTGCCACCAGCATTCAAGGGGACTTCCCATGACCGAATCGCTTGACAACCACTATCTCGAAACCCTTTACGAAGGCTATGGCCAGCGTTTTCGCATGGACAAGCTGCTCCATGAAGTGCGTACCGATCACCAGCACCTGGTGATTTTCGAAAACCCGGTCATGGGCCGTGTAATGGCGCTGGACGGCGTAATCCAGACCACCGAAGCGGACGAATTCATCTACCACGAAATGCTCACCCATGTGCCGATCCTGGCCCACGGCGCGGTCAAGCGCGTGCTGATCATTGGCGGTGGCGATGGTGGCATGCTGCGCGAAGTGACCAAGCACATTGGCATTGAGCACATCACCATGGTCGAGATCGACGGCACCGTGGTGGACATGTGCAAAGAGTTCCTGCCCAACCACTCCAAGGGGGCATACGACGACCCGCGCCTGAACCTGGTGATCGACGACGGCATGCGTTTTGTCGCCACTACCGAAGAAAAATTCGACGTGATCATCTCGGATTCCACTGACCCGATCGGGCCGGGTGAAGTGCTGTTCTCCGAGAATTTCTACCAGGCTTGCCACCGTTGCCTGAACGAGGGCGGCGTACTGGTCACCCAGAACGGCACGCCATTTATGCAATTGCAGGAAGTGCAGACCACCGCCGGGCGCATGCGCAGCCTGTTCGCGGACTGGCATTTTTATCAGGCAGCGGTGCCGACCTATATCGGCGGCTCGATGACGTTTGCCTGGGGTTCGACGGATGCGAGCTATCGCAAGTTGCCACTTGAAACCCTGCGTCAGCGGTTTGCCGGTAGCGGCATCGTGACCCGCTACTACAATCCTGAAGTGCATATCGGTGCTTTCGCCTTGCCGCAGTATGTGTTGCAGGCGATCAACAAACCCAGCAACGACTGAGGCTGTGCAGTAGCAAGGCAGGGCAGAGCGGTCAGCCAAGGATAACTGTGGGAGCGGGCTTGCTCGCGATTGGAGCAACGCGGTGCAATTTTAAACCGCGTCGCCTGCATCGCGGGCAAGCCCGCTCCCACGGGGATTGAGCGCCCTTTCTTGTGTTTCAAAATGTGCTTTGCACGAAATTTTCACGGTATCTTTAAGACAATTCGCACGCAAAATTTCGCCTTTCCGACTCTCAAGCGCCTCTATTCCGGTGTTTTTGCGGGGTCTCGGGCCTAATCCTGTGTAATTAAAGAGCGATGCACCCGTGGCCTGCCACCGGTGATAAAGCCACTTCAACTTGAACCAATGGGTCCTAAAACGACATGGCAAACCCGGACGCCCCAAGCCAACAGCACGCTGCCTCGCGTGTGTTGCAACCCACCGTCAAATCGCACCTGGCATTTACGCTGCTGTGTGCCTTGATCATGATGGTGATGTTCACCCTGCTGCGGGTGGCATTGCTGGTTTACAACAAGGAAATGATCCTCGATACCCCGGCATCGACCTTCCTTGAAGCCTTTGGCAACGGTCTGCGCTTTGACGCGCGGATTGTCGTGTACTTCAGCATTCCGCTGTTGCTGGCGCTGCTCAGTGTCAAGGCCATGGCCATGCGTGGCGTACTGCGCTTCTGGCTGACCGCTGCCTCCAGCCTGGCGCTGTTTTTGGGCCTGATGGAGATGGACTTCTACCGCGAGTTCCACCAACGCCTCAACGGCCTGGTTTTCCAGTATGTGAAGGAAGACCCGAAAACCGTGATGAGCATGCTTTGGTATGGCTTCCCGGTGGTGCGTTACCTGTTGGCCTGGGCCGTGGGCACCGTCATCTTGTACTTTGCTTTCCGTGGTGCTGATCGGGTAACCCGTTCAACTGCGACGCAAGCTTCTGCCGGTACTTCCCGCGCCGTGGCACCGTGGTATGGCCGCATTGCCGTGTTTGTGGTGCTGTTGCTGGTGTGCGTGGTCGCGGCTCGTGGCACCTTGCGCCAGGGGCCTCCACTGCGTTGGGGTGATGCCTACACAACAGACTCCAACTTCGCCAACCAGTTGGGCCTCAACGGCTCTCTGTCGCTGATTGCCGCTGCGAAAAGCCGCTTCGGTGATGACCGCACCAATATCTGGAAGGCCACCCTTGAGCAGCCTGTGGCGACGCAGACCGTGCGCGACATGCTGCTGACCGAGCACGACAAGCTGGTCGATGCGGATACCGCTCCTGTGCGCCGTGACACTACGCCGCCAGAAGAAAAAACCCTGCCGATCAAGAACGTTGTTGTGATCCTGATGGAAAGCTTCGCCGGTCACTCGGTGGGGGCGCTGGGGCGTCCGGGCAATATCACCCCGTACTTCGACAAACTGGCCAAGGAAGGCTTGCTGTTCGAGCGTTTCTTCTCCAACGGTACCCATACCCATCAGGGCATGTTCGCCACTATGGCGTGCTTCCCGAACCTGCCGGGTTTCGAATACCTGATGCAGACCCCGGAAGGCAGCCACAAGCTGTCCGGCTTGCCGGAACTGCTGAGCGCCCGCAAGTTTGATGACGTATACGTCTATAACGGTGATTTCGCCTGGGACAACCAGTCAGGCTTCTTCAGTAACCAGGGTATGACCACCTTTGTGGGTCGTAATGATTTCGTCGACCCGGTGTTCTCTGATCCTACCTGGGGCGTGTCCGACCAGGACATGTTCAACCGTGGCCTGGAAGAGCTGAAAAAGCGTGAAGGCAAAGAGCCTTTCTATGCGCTGCTGCAAACCCTGTCCAACCACACGCCTTACGCCTTGCCGACGCCGTTGCCGGTTGAGCCGGTAACCGATCGCGGTTCGCTCAACGAGCATTTGACGGCGATGCGTTATTCCGACTGGGCACTGGGCCAGTTCTTCGAAAAAGCGCGTAAAGAACCGTACTTCAAGGAAACCCTGTTTGTGATCGTGGGTGACCACGGTTTCGGTAACGAGCAGCAGATTTCCGAGATGGACCTTGGCCGTTTCAACGTGCCATTGCTGCTGATCGGTCCTGGCATCCAGGAGAAGTTCGGCACCCGTACTGACACGGTGGGCACTCAGGTCGACATCGTGCCGACCATCATGGGCCGCCTGGGCGGTGAGTTCCGTCAGCAATGCTGGGGCCGTGACCTGCTGACCCTGCCGGAAGGCGACAAGGGCAGCGGCGTGATCAAGCCGTCAGGCAGTGACCAAACCGTGGCCATCATCAGTGACGACCATTTGCTGGTGCAGCCAAAAGACATGCCGGCCAAGGTATGGCAGTACAAATTGGGCGCCAACCCGGAGGCGACCGTGGTCACCGACACGCCGGAAGCGATCGAGCTGAAGAAAAAGCTCGAATCCTTCCTGCAGACCGCGACCAAAAGCCTGCTGGACAACACCGCAGGTGTGGCGGACCCGAAGAAATCCTCGGGTGAGTAAAAAACAGGCCTGAAGGCCTGATGCTGGCCAGGTGGGCATATCTGCTCGACTGGCCGGCGGCAAACACTCCAATCCGATGCCGGTTCCGGCATCGGATTTTTTTATGCTGCGTGCGCCCTGGCATGCAGCATAAATAGCGTGGGCAGAGGAAATTCGAGTGATAGGTTTTGCGTATCAAAACCTTCCACGATCAGGATTTTACAGGCTGCTCGAATCCCTTGAGATTGCGTACCGAGCTGCGGCAACTCTCGTGCGGCAGTCATTTTATCGTTCAAGGGGCTATTAACGTGTCTGCATCCGAAACATTCACTCATACCCAACTTCCGCTAACGATTGACGGTGTGCAACTGAGCATCGCCGCCATTCACAGGCGTGGCGAGTTGGCGCCGATCGTTTTCCTGCATGGTTTTGGTTCGACCAAAGAGGACTATGCCGGGATCGCGCTGCAGGCGGAATTCGACGGTCACCCCTTTGTTGCCTTCGACGCGCCCGGCTGCGGTGAAACCCTCTGCAGTGACCTGTCCAGGGTATCCATCCCGCTGTTGGTGCAGGTGACACTGCAAGTGCTGGAGCATTTCGATATCGAACGCTTCCATCTGGTCGGTCACTCTATGGGGGGATTGGCGGCTTTGTTGCTGGCTCATCAGTTTCCGGGGCGGGTACTGAGCTTCACCGACATAGAGGGCAATATTGCCCCGGAGGACTGCTTTCTCAGCCGTCAGATCGACGATTACCCGAGCGATGATCCCGAGGCGTTTTTCGCGGCTTTCATCAAGCGTGTCAGGCATGCCCCGGCGTATGCCAGTGCATTGTATTCGGCGAGCCTGAGGCACAAGGTGCGTGCCGAGGCGGTGCGAGGCATTTTTTCGACGATAGTTGATCTGTCCGATAACGCCGACCTGATGGGTAAGTTTCTTGGCTTGAAGTGCCCGCGAATGTTTATGTACGGCGAGCAGAACTCATCACTTTCCTACCTTGCGCATATCCAGGCTCAGGGCGTACGCCTTGCGCCAATCCCTGTGTGCGGGCATTTCCCTATGTATTCCAACCCGATCGCGATGTGGCAACAGATCGCTGATTTCCACCGCGCCAGCCAGGCCGGTTAAGCCTTGTGATCGTGCGCGCTCCCTGGTTCTTGCAGGGGGCGACAGGCTTGGCGATAGCGCTCAACCAGCAAGTTCAGCCATTTCACGCGCTAGCTTGCGGTGAAATGCCAATACGCGTGCACGCTTGAAACCTATAACAATAAGAGGTTCAAGTCATGCTTGAAGTCATTAACAACTTTCTCTCCGGAAAGCTCCTGATCGTGCTTGTTGTGGGCCTGGGTAGCTACTTCACCCTCCGTTCCCGCTTTGTCCAACTGCGCCATTTCCTGCATATGTTCGTGGCTTTTCGAGAGAGTGTGCACAAGAGCGCGGGGCAGATCAGCTCATTCCAGGCATTGATGCTCAGCCTGGCGGGCCGCGTGGGCGCAGGCAATATCGCCGGTGTCGGGGTAGCGGTGACGTTGGGTGGGCCTGGGGCTGTGTTCTGGATGTGGGTGACCGCATTGGTGGGGATGTCCACCAGCTACTTTGAATGCAGCTTGGGCCAACTCTACAAACGCTGCGATGCCAATGGGCAGTTTCGCGGCGGCCCTTCATATTACATCCAGCACGGCTTGAACAAAGCCTGGCTCGGAAAAATCATAGCCCTGTTGTTGTTAGTGACCTACGGTTTTGCATTTACCGGGGTGCAATCCCATGCGGTGACACACTCGCATTAATAATGCCTTCGGTTTTTCCACCACTTATACCGGTCTGGCGATTGCTGCCATGCTCGGCCTGGTTTTCGTCGGCGGAATCAAACGTATTGCCGCCGTTTCGGACTTGCTGGTCCCCGTCAAGACCCTGGCCTATATTGGCGTTACGCTCTATGTGATCGTGCTGCAGTTTGATCATGTTCCCGGCATGCTGATGACCATTTTCAAAAGCGCTTTCGGTCTGGACCAGGCCTTTTCTGGCATTGTCGGCACCGCCATTGTCATGGGCGTGAAGCGCGGTGTGTTTGCCAACGAAGCGGGATTGGGCAGCGCTCCGAATGTGGCCGCAGTGGCGAATGTCGATCACCCGGCGTCGCAAGGGGTGGTTCAAGCGTTTAGCGTATTTATCGACACCTTCGTGATCTGTACCTGCACGGCGTTGTTAATTCTTCTGTCTGGCTTTTACACGCCAGGCTTCGAAGGCGACGGCTTGATTCTCACGCAAAACGCGCTCGCAGAAGTGGTTGGCGACTGGGGGTGCACGTTTATCAGTGTGGCGCTGGCGTTGTTTGTCTTCACGTCGATTTTGTACAACTACTATCTGGGCGAGAACAACCTGCGCTTTTTGTTGGGTGAAAAGCGTCGCACGGTCATTATTTATCGTGGGTTGGTGCTGGTCCTGATCTTTTGGGGGGCGGTGCAGAACCTGGACACGGTTTTCGCCTTCGCCGATATCACCATGACCATGCTGGCTTTCGTCAATCTGATTGCCATTACGATGTTGTTCAAGGTTGGCCTGCGTGTGCTGCGTGATTATGACGAGCAACGCAAGGCAGGCATCAAGACGCCCGTTTTTGACTCCAGCCAGTTCAAGGATCTTGATTTGGACATCAAGGCCTGGCCGCCACGGTCTACACCGAATCAGGTGGTGACAGAGCCTGCACCCCATGCAGTGTTATCCGCACTGCAAAGATGACCACCACACGTAAATGAAGCTGGCACGCTCTGCAGCCGTGTTGGATGTGGGCGACGGTATTGCCTGAGCCGCGGTCTTTAATGGCTGATGCCCGTCAGCGTAGCGGACGGGCATCAACCTGGGGGCTGCTTGTTTATTGGGTCAAATCTTGCCCAGCAGCAGCAATATCAGCAACACAATCAGCACGGTGCCGATAATGCCCGAAGGGCCATAGCCCCAGCTTTTGGAGTGCGGGAACACCGGCAGGCCGCCGACCAGCAGCAAAATCAGGACGATCAGTAGAATCGTAGTCATGAGCATTTCCTTGTTGATAGGTTTCGCCAGGGATGGGCAGTGCTTATAAAATCCGACTGCGGTGCTGGATGAATAATTCAACTTATTTCATGTCATGCGCAAAAACAGTTCTGCCTTGATCGGTGGCAAGTGCGCAGGTAGGGTGGCGCGCTGCCCATCTGGAAACACTGCACATGCTCAATTACGCTTGGTTTTTTTTCGCAGCCCTGTTTGAAATCGCTGGCTGCTACGGCTTCTGGATGTGGCTGCGTCAGGGCAAGAGTGCCTGGTGGGCTGTGCCCGCGATTGTCAGCCTGGTGCTGTTTGCCCTGCTGCTGACCAAGGTCGAGGCCGCCTATGCCGGGCGGGCCTATGCCGCCTATGGCGGGATTTATATCGTCACCTCCATTGCCTGGCTGGCAGTGGTGGAGCGTATTCGGCCGCTGGGCTCTGACTGGATCGGAGTGGGCCTCTGTGTGGTGGGCGCGACCATCATCTTGCTCGGTCCGCGCCTCTCAAGCCCGTAATAGGCGTTTTCCACCGCTTGTATGTAGGAAAATGGTGATGCAAAAGTAGTCTTTTGCTGAATTGATGTGTGGGGATTGAAGCCAGGTTTTACGCCGTGCAGTCTTTGTGGCCACCCAGCCCTTAGGATGAGAGCCATGCAGATACTCAGTCGTGCCGCAGGCGAGCGTATTTCAATCGGACAGGACATCGCCCTGTACATCGTTGCCGTCAACGGCAATAACGTGCGCTTGGGGATCGAAGCCCCCAAGCACATCAGTGTTCATCGCGCAGAGATCTATGAGCGGATAAAAAAACAGCTCGCCGGGCGCCTGGCCATCGGTCCACTCAGGCCGCGTTAGTCAAAGAATTCCTTGGGTACCGCGTGCTTGGGCATCAGTTGGCACTGCTGGCTTTCAAGATCAAAGAAAATCACCGCCTGGCCTTTGCTGAGTGCATGACGGACCCGCAGCACGCGGGTCTCTTGCGGCGTGTCATCGCCGTTGTCAGTGCCATCGCGGCTGACGAAGTCCTCGATCAGGCGGGTGAGGGTGTCGGGTTCAAGCTGGTCGTAGGGGATAAGCATGGGCGTTCTCGTCAGTAGGCTTAAATCGATGTGTCGCGGTTATCCCAAAAGCGTTGTGCCTGCTCAAAAGCCTGCTCCCTGGGCGTACCAAGGCCGCGCAAGGCCAGGGCCATGGTTGAAAGCAGGGCCAGTTGCGGGTAGCTGTCTTCAACCTCGCCGCGCCATAGCGCCAGCAGGTGCTCAGGTTGCAGCGAGGCCGGTTTGACATGGCGCTGGGCTGACAATGCCGGCCATTCCTCGTCCCAGCCAACCCCGGCCGTAGTGCCGTAAAGATGGCTCAGGGTGTCGGGGTTGATTTCAACTTCGCCGCCATCGCCTTTTATCACGATGCTGTTGTCCCCCAGCAAACTGCTGGCTTCACGGTGTACGCCTTGATAGCCCGGATGAAAGATGCTCTGCAGGCCACAGCGCGCACCCAAAGGGTTGAGAATGCGGGCGAGCGAGTGAATGGGCGAACGCAGGCCCAGGGTATTGCGCAGATCAATCATGCGCTGCAAGTGTGGCGCCCAGTCCTGCAACGGCATAAAGGCCAGATTGCCAGTATCGAGGGCCTCGTTGACGCTCTGCCAGTTGCGGCATAGTGGAATGGCCAGCGCGTCGAGCAGTTGTTCGCTGTACAGCCGGCCCGCCGTATGGGCGCCACCACCGTGCATGAAAATGCGCACGCCGTTTTGCGCCAGGCACTTGGCGGCCAGCAAATACCAGGGTAAATGGCGCTTTTTACCGGCGTAGGTCGGCCAGTCGATATCGACCCGGATGGCAGGTGCTGTCAGACGCTCCCTCACGGCCTCGGTAAAGCCGGCCATTTCCTCGGCGCTTTCTTCTTTATGCCGCAGCAACATCAGGAAGGCGCCCAATTGCGTATCTTCTACCTTGTCTTCAAGCAGCATGCCCATTGCTTCGCGGGCTTCTTCACGCGTCAGGTTGCGGGCACCGCGCTTGCCTTTGCCCAGGATGCGTACAAAGGGCGCAAAAGGGTGCTCGGCAGGTGCTTCAAGGGTCAGTGCAGCGGGAGCGTTCATAGGCAATTGGTCGGCTTGGGCAGGCCCGCCAGCTTGGCGGCAAGTTTGGCTGGGGTGCCGTTGAACAGGCGGTTGAGGTGCAGGCTGTTGCCTTTTTCAGGCCCCAGCTTGAGGGCTGTGTACTTGATCAGCGGGCGAGTCGCAGGGGAGAGCTCAAATTCCTGATAAAAACTGCGCAACAACTCGAGGATTTCCCAGTGTTCGGCACTCAGCTCAATGCCTGCCTGCGCCGCCAGAGCCTGGGCGACTTCAGCAGACCAGTCATTGAGGTCGAGCAGGTAACCGTCCTTGTCCAGGCCGATGGTTTTACCGTTGAGGGTGAGCTCATTCATAGCCAGCTGTTGACCTTGTCATAACGAATCGACAGTTCGACGAACGCCGGGTAATCCACACAGGTTGCCCACGACGGGCATTCAAGGTGGCGCGCCAGCAAGTCTTCCTCAAGGATGAAAACGGTCTGTTCCTCCAGGGATTTGAGAACGCTGCCCTGCTGCAGGGCGTACACCGCATCGCCACTCAGCAACAGGGCGTCATCCTTGCCCAGCAGGCGCAGGCAACTGCCCAGGCGAGTGTCGGAAAATGGTGAATGGCTCAAAACATGTAGGGTCGACATCAGAGAGTAATCACTTGGTCATAACGGTCAATAAGTGCACGGACTTCTTCAACTGGCAGCGGCTGCACATCATCGACGGCAAGCCCTGCGGGGGAAATGCCACGCTCGCTCAGGCTGTGGCTGCAGGCGTACAGATCATCAACACCGAACATCGACAGCGCCTGGAGGTTGGCTGTGAGGTTCTTTTGCTGGATGGCTGCAGCATTTTGATTGGCCAGCAGTTGAAAAATGCCGTCATCCATAAACAACAGCGCCACCGGCAAATCGAATGCGCCACCGGCCAGCACGATATCCAGCGCTTCTTTGGCGCCGGGGCCGGCCCACGGTGCTTGTCGGCTGATAATCAAAAGAGACTTGGGCATTTCAAGGCCCTCCGAAACAGATCAGTCGATCGGCTGATTGAATGGCATCGTGCAACTGGCCAAGCCCGGACAACTCCCAGGGTGCTTGCAAATTGATGCCGGGGCGTTGATAGCGTGCGGCTTCGTCTTTATTCAGGACGCCACGGCGCAAGGCGGCGGCAATACAGACCACGCCATCGAGTTGATGCTGGCTGACGAATGCTGCCCATTGTTGCGCGATGTCCTGCTCATCTTGCGGGGTCACGATATTGCTTGAAGCACTGTGCACACCGTCTTGATAGAAGAACAGCCGGACAATCTCATGGCCACCGGCCAGCGCCGCCTCGGCAAAGCGCAAGGCACGGCGGGAGGAGGGGGCATGGGCCGCTGAATAAAGGGCAATGGCAAATTTCATGGTGGGCTCTGTCAGCAAAACTGAGGCAATGATAAAGCCAGATGCCCCAAGATGCTTGTGGCAGGCAATAAAAAGCCCCGCACAAAGGCGGGGCTTGGGCTTCGGGGGAGGCAGGCGAACCTTTCTCAACCCCCGGAAACGACAAAGCCCGTCAGTGACGGGCTCTATCGGTGCAGCAATATGGCGGAGGCGATGGGATTCGAACTCATGGACCTGTTACAGTCGACGGTTTTCAAGACCGTTGCCTTAAACCACTCGGCCACACCTCCTATACGTTGTTTCGGGCGCCATAATACCTGAATGAAACACGTTGTCAAACTCTCTTGATCCCTTGTTTCAGAGCCTCTGCTATGATCTTTGCTACTTAACATTTCAAACCACAGGAGTATCGCCATGCGCGAACAGGATTACGCTACTAACAGCAGCGTGCAGGCCGAGCAGCTAGAGGTTAGCCGCGTACTGCGCAACACGTACGGCTTGCTGGCTCTTACTCTGGCTTTCAGCGGTGTGATGGCTTACGTCTCGCAGCAGTTGCGGGTCGGCTACCCTAATATCTTTGTTGTACTGATCGGCTTCTACGGGTTGTTCTTCCTGACGAACAAACTACGTGATTCGGCATGGGGCCTGGTGTCTGCATTTGCCCTGACCGGTTTCATGGGCTTTCTGCTGGGCCCGATCCTTAACCGTTACCTGGGCATGCAGGGCGGCGCCGAGGTGGTCAGTTCTGCATTTGCCATGACGGCCCTGGTATTTGGCGGTCTGTCTGCCTATGTGCTGATCACCCGCAAGGACATGAGCTTCCTGGGCGGCTTTATCACGGCCGGCTTCTTTGTACTGCTGGGCGCTACGCTGGCGAGCTTCTTCTTCCAGATCAGCGGCCTGCAACTGGCGATCAGTGCCGGTTTTGTACTGTTCTCGTCGGTGTGCATCCTGTTCCAGACCAGCGCCATCATTCATGGCGGTGAGCGTAACTACATCATGGCGACCATCAGCCTGTATGTATCGATCTACAACCTGTTTATCAGCCTGCTACAGCTTTTCGGCATCATGAGCCGCGACGACTGATCGGCAACCGCTGCACAAAAACCCGCTTCGGCGGGTTTTTTTATGCTTGCGAAGTATGCCCGGCAAGCCCGCTAGCCGGGGGGAGGGACGGTGACTGACGATGCGTCGCCCTGATTGTCCAATGCGCCTTTGACAACCCTGCTATTCCCTATAGAGAGAGGACGCTGCTCACCCTCTATAGGGAAATATCCGAGTTTGAGAGCCGTTATATTGGCTGTGAGTGGTGCAGTTGATTGCAGCGATCTCAGGGTGTCTTTGTTAGGCCCATCAACTCCGGTGTGAGCTGGGTAGCGGGCGATAATCCGCCATGAGCGCCTGAGCGCCTGAGCGCCTGAGCGGGGAGATGAGATTGTGGAGCCCTCAACGTTTCGTATAACCCAACCCTGAACAGGAGGTTCTGTGGCCAGTGATATTCAGCAATTTGATCGCGCTAGCGTGGCGCAGCTTTTTAAAGCGCGCCTGGCGTTCGCGCACATGACCACAACGCAGGGGCGGGAGTGACGTCATGATCAAATCATTTGAGCGGGGTTTCTTCAGTGAAAGGCGCTCTGCCCGCCCCGACAGTCATAGAGAGAAAGCGGGCAACAATAATCAAGGGCGTGGGGCGCCACCGGGCCCTCCAGGAGATGATCAATTGAAAAGCCGAGTTGAAGCACTGGAAAAAGTACTCCCCGAAATCCGCGAACGGCTGGTGCGGGTAGAGACCAGGCTGGAGGGTATTGAACAAGCCATGGCCACAAAGATGGACTTGGGCGACCTCAAGGTCTCGATGGCGGAACTGAAAGCCGCCATGATTGAAGGATTCAACAACCAGACCAAATGGTTTGTGGCCACTGCCGCGGTAATGGCAGGCACCGCGTTTGCAGCAGCTCGGTTGATTCACTAAGCGCATTACGGTGTTTGGGGGGGGCATTTGCAATCAACCCCTCCACAGGTTTCAGCACCCTGAAGTGCCAATGGTGGGTTATGCGCCGCGGGTGTTAGCCGCGCAGGTTGGCCAGGCGGGTTGCAGGCCACAACCCCGAGGCGAAGTAAAAAGGCGCCCTTAGGGCGCCTTTCAGATGTTATTGAGGAGTAGTCGCAGCGATTCTTCAGCGTTTGGCACGATGGCCTTGGGTTCAGAATCCGATCAGCAGGCTGGTCGTCACTACTTCAGAGAAACCCGTTTTCTCTGCTGCCTGAATGCGGGGAGGGATAGTACGGGTACCCTGCCTCGATCAATGCGCACTTGCAGTCCTCAGTTACAAGATATTCCCGTGTAATAGCTCCGTCAAGGTGCCGTAACCAGGCCTCTGGTGGCCTGACTCAGGCCCATCCTGGGCGCGCCGATCGATGGTCGCGATATCGAGCGCTGTGGCGTTTTGGGGCAGACGATCTTAACCCGCATACCTCTGCCGAGGTTATGGCCAGTGCGCAGCCTTTATGCAGGCCAGGGAAGCCGATGCTGCTAAGTATTTGATTTATAAAAACATACCTGTTTCAAAATGTTTCAAGTGTTTTTGCGGTCAATATCGTCAGCTTCGCGATGTCTGTTGTGCCAAATCATTTTTAGCGCCAGTTTTCCGCTGAATATCACCCGGTATATGGTGAAAATGCCTGCGCAACAATTCCTATACTGCCCCGGCGCCTGCACATCAGCGCCGTTCAACAAGCCACAGCGTTTTGTTGGGCTGCTTTGGCCGCAGCCGTTTGCGCAAATGGGAAGGCGGTTAATGGCCTTTTGTTTGCCGTGCATCTAATAAGTCTAAAAATGAGAAATGTGTAATGAATAAACAGTCGATCCAGATCGCGCTTGCGTATATGTCCGTAGTCATTGGTGGCGGTTTTGCCTCCGGGCAGGAGGTACTGCAGTTTTTCACCGGCTATGGGCTTGTTGGCATCGTGGGCACGCTGGTAAGTGGCTTGATGTTCGCGTTCCTGGGGATGCAGATTGCCCGGATGAGTTCGAAGATGCAGGCAACTTCCCACAAGGAGGTGCTTTACATCCTGTTCGGTGCGCGTATCGGCCTGGTTGTCGATGTGGTGCTGTCCTTCTTCCTCTATGGTGTCGGCGTGGTCATGCTGGCAGGTAGCGGTTCGATTTTTGCCCAGCAATATGATCTGCCTCCACTGTTTGGCGGGGTGCTGATGACTGTGCTTGTGATCGCCACCCTGTGCATGAACGTCAAGCGCATTATCGACCTGATCAGCGCAGTGATGCCTTTCCTGCTGGCGATGGTGCTGATCATCACCACCTACTCGATTTTCAGCTACAACGCGCCAATCGAGACCCTGGACGCGGTCGCTCGCGAGAACAACGAAACGGTCACTGGCAACTGGTTTGTCGGCGCATTGTTGTATGCATCGTTCAATATCGCAGTGGGTTTCCCCATGCTGGCGGTGATCGGCGGCATGACCAAACAACCCAAGGCCGCGGCTGTGGGCGGCGTGCTCGGCGGCCTGGGGCTGGGCCTGTTGATCCTGCTGTTGAACATCGGCTTGTTTGCCAACATCAACCAGTTGCAGGGTATTGAAATGCCATCGCTGGCACTGGCGGGGCGTATTTCGCCGATTCTTTCGGTGGTGATGTCGCTGGCCCTGGTGTGTATGGTCTACAGCACGGCGGTGGGCATGTTCTTTGCCTTCAGCGCACGTTTCGCCAAGCCTGAAACCCGTCGCTTCAAGTTGATCAGTGCTGCCACCGTGTGTGTCGGCCTGGGCTTGAGCCTGGGTGGTTTCAGCAAGCTGGTCGGCACCGTGTACCCGCTGCTGGGGTACGTCGGCTTTGCCTTGATCCTGGCGATCTGCTTTAACTGGGCGCGCAGCCGCTCTGTCGCCAGAGCGCAAAAAGCGGCACTGGACGCAGTGTCCTGACCCGGTTGCCGCCGAATGAACATTCGGCGGCATCTGTTTCAAGCTTGCTGTTCAAGTATCTGATTGACGTCCCGAATCGTTGCGTAATCCAGCGCCATATTGGCCAGCGACAATGCATGCACCTCTTCGGCAGGCCAGAGGCTCCCATTCAGATCCTTCTGGTCAAAGGTGTAGCAGGCGTCTGACCCAACGATCACCTCAAACCCCAGGCAGCCTGCTGAGCGCACCGTAGACTCCACGGAGTTGTTGGTGATCACGCCGACGATCAGCAACTGGTTAATCGCGCGTGTGCGCAGCCAGCGCTCCAGGCCGCTATTGGCAAACGCATCGGGCACGTTCTTTTCGCTGACGTGCTCATGCTCAAGGGGCGCCAGCGCCACCTGGAATTCGCAGCCCGACTGGCCTGGCCAGAACACCGAGGTGGGCGTGCGCGAAATATGCCGGACATGGATGACCGTGCGTTGCGTCTGCCGCCAGGCTTGCAGCAAGCGCTGTACGTTGCGCTCGGCATCCGGGTTGTTTCTGCGGCCAAGCTCGGGGTTGCACATCCCTTTTTGCATATCGATGATGATCAGTGCCGCATCCGGGGTCATTGAAGGCATGGCGGGTCCTTGGGCTGTGGGTGGGGCCATGCTAAACGCAATATCGCGGCGTATACCAGTGCCTACAGGTCGTCATTCTGGGTCAGGGTGTGTGGCTGGCCGTGGGTAATCATCCATTTGAGCAGTGCGCTGACCCGCACCCGGTGCGTGCTCTCAACCCATTGCACGCCGTCATGGCTGTAATGCTCGATATAACGGCTCAGTACCAGTTCATCGCCCTGGTCCGTCAGGCGCAGGCTGGTTTCGCGGCAGTGCAGGGCAGCGTTGGCGCGCTTGACCAGGCGTTGCTCCAGGATCATGGACGGGTTGTCAGAAGGCATGGTGACAAAAATTCTTGGCAGGGAAGATGAGTGATCCTCCCATTGGCGTCTTGCCCGGATATGTCTGCTTTCTTGCCGTAGTGACACTTTGTTGCCGAATTGAAATATATGACGCGGCGCGCCGAATAGTTTTAGATAGAAGGCCTTACAGACCTTAAGTGATACGCGCCGGTGAGCAGCCTTTTGATCGTGGACGATGACCTTGAGGTCCTTGCGCTCCTGAAGAAATTTTTTGTCCGTCATGGTTATTCGGTGCAGGTCGCGACCGATGGCACTTCGCTGTGGGCAGCGATGGCCGTCCAGCCGCCGGACCTGATCATTCTTGACCTGATGTTGCCCGGGGAAAATGGCCTGATGCTGTGTCAGCGTCTGCGTCAGCAGTTTCCCACGCCAGTCATTATGCTGACGGCAATGGGCGAGTTAAGCGATCGGGTGGTGGGCCTGGAAATGGGCGCCGATGACTATCTGAGCAAGCCTTTCGATGCCCGCGAATTGCTGGCCAGGGTGCGTGCGGTGCTGCGTCGTGCAGGGCAGGGCCAGCCTTCGACCGGGCTGGTGCCGCGACCGCTGATGAAGTTTGCCGGCTGGCAGTTGGACCTTACCCGCCGGGAACTGCGCTCACCGGATCAAGTGATGATCCCGCTGTCGGCCGGCGAGTTCGACTTGTTGCTGGTGTTTGTCGAGCATCCGCAACGCATTCTTGCCCGCGAGTTGCTGCTGGATCTGGCGCGGGGGGCGGGGCATGACGCGTTCGATCGCAGCATCGATGTGCAGGTCAGCCGCTTGCGACGCAAGCTGGAATTCGACAGTCAGGGGGTGGAGATGATCCGCACCGTGCGCAACGTCGGCTACTTGTTCACCCCCAGTGTGACCCGGCAGTGAAGCGCTGGCTTGCAGGTTGGCGGCTGCGCTCGCGCAACACCATCGCACGCTGGATTGCCTTGACTACCATTGTCGCGATGCTCACGGCGCTGGCATTCAATGCCCTGTTTACCCAATTGGCAGGGGTCTGGGCCTACCCGCCGCTCAGCGAGATCGGGCTTTTGGAGAAAATCTCCCTGACCACCAAGCTGATAGAGGCCTCCCAGGCCCCGCAGCGCGAGCGCCTGGCGGCGGCCGCCACTGACAGCAGCCTGAATATCAGCTGGCATGCCAGCCGCGAAGGGCTGGATTTGCCCCAGGTCGCCGATGCTGTGCAGCGCACCGCGACCCCTCTGGCGCAACGCTTGTTCAACAGCCCGGAACGACGCCTGGAGGCCTATCAGCCCGAGGACTGGCCACAGCAGAACGGGCACTACGCCTTGCTGGTGCAACTGGCAGATGGTTCCTGGCTGATGTTCAGCATCCCGTCGCGCAGTTGGGGCCTGGGGCAGTGGCAACGCAATTTGATTCTGGTTGTGCTGGTGCTGCTGTCTACCGCCCTGGTTGCGCTGATAGCCACGCGCCATCTGGCCAGGCCGTTGCAACAATTTGCCGAGGGTGCCCGACGTTTCGGGGTCGACTTTCGTGCCCCGCCCATCGAGCCGGTCGGGCCTACGGAGATCCGCCAGGCAATCCTTGCCTTCAATGCCATGCAGGCGCAGTTGCAGCACTTCATCAAGGACCGTACCCAGATGCTCGCGGCCATTTCCCATGACTTGCGCACACCGCTGACGCGCATGCGCCTGCGCGGTGAGTTTATTGACGACCCCGATCAACAACAGCGGTTATTTCGCGATGTCGACGAAATGCAGGCCATGATCAACTCCAGCCTGGCGTTCTTTCGCGATGACGCCCGGCTGGAGCAGGCCACGTCATTTGATTTGGCCGAGCTTCTGCAAACCCTGGTGGATGACTACCGTGACCAGGCCATCGACATTGCCTTCAGTGGCCCCGCACACCTGGTGTACTTCGGGCGCCCGCTGGGCCTTAAGCGTGTGGTCACCAACCTGCTGGACAACGCCATCAAATACGCCAGCGAGCCTGCCGTTGAACTGAGTGGCGACGATGAACAGGTGACGGTGCGCGTGCTCGATCGCGGGCCGGGCATTGCTGTGCAATGCCATGAACAGGTGTTCGTACCCTTTTATCGGCTTGAAGGTTCGCGTAACAAAAACACCGGCGGAGTGGGGCTGGGTTTGTCGGCTGCCCGCGCGATTGTGCTGGAGCATGGAGGCTCGCTGACCCTGAGCAACCGTCAATCGGGAGGGCTGCAAGTCAACGTGCAGTTACCGGTATTAAAGGCTGACGGCGCAGCATGATCGGCTAAATTTAAGTGTTTTTGGTATCAGTACCCAGCGCGTAAGTTGTTTCCCGGCTACTTTGGTTGACGACCGCGTGTGTGCCACTTGAGGCGCCCGGCGGTCGCTGCCGTGGGCCTTTACACTGCTACGGGCAGCGGCGAGTCGCGCTCCGCTGACGGAATATCATGCAGGGAAATCCGTGATGTCTCCGGCAACGCCAGGCCCCCGGCCAGGGCCAGCAAGGCCACTGCAATCAGGTAGAACGCCGGCGACAGATTGCTGGCAGTGATGCTGATCAGCCAGGTTGCCATCAGTGGTGCAGTACCGCCGAAGAGGGTGTAGGCCATGTTGTAAGTGATGGCTGAGGCGGTATAACGCGTGCGGGTAGGAAAAGTTTCCGAAAGCAAGGCAGCGGTCACCACACCGCACAACACTGCGCCTATTGCCAGAAGCATCACACCGACGATGGACGCGGCAAACCCGCCGGAGCTGGCCAGCAGAAACGACGGGTACACCGAGACAATCAACAGCACGCAAGCCGTCACCACCGTCGCGCGGCGCCCGACCCGGTCAGAGTACAGCCCGGCGAAAGGGCACAGTGCCGCCGCGAAGAGCAGGGCGATCAATGACACCAGCAAGGCACTGGCGCGACTCAACCCGCCCGCGACTTGCAGGTAGGTCGCAAAGTAGGTCGTGAACATATAGAACGACAGCGCTGTCAGCGACACAAAGGCCCCCAGGCAGCAAATGGCCGCACCATGATGGCGCAAGGTTTCCTTGAGCGGTGAGTGGGCCACGGCATGCTCCTGCTTCACCGCCTGGAATGCCGGGGTTTCATCCAGCTGCCAGCGCAGATAAAGCCCCACCAGACCCAGCGGCGCGGCGATCAGAAACGGCAGGCGCCAGCCCCAACTGGCCATGGCCTCGGCCGATAACGACGCCTCGAGTGCGTAGGCCACCACGGCGGCGGCGGCAAAAGCGGTAAATGTCGATACCGGCACAAAGCTGCCATACCAGGCCCTTTTATCGTTGGGCGCATGCTCCATCAGGTAGGCGCAGGCGCCTGCGTATTCGCCGCCTGCTGAAAATCCCTGGGCGCAACGGATCAGGGTCAGCAGCAGCGGTGCCATTACGCCGATGGCCGCATAGGTGGGCAGAATGCCAATCAATGTTGTCGCCCCGGCCATCAGCAGGATCGTCATCGCCAGGGTGCGCTTGCGCCCGATACGGTCCCCCAGCATGCCGAAGAACACCCCGCCCAAGGGGCGAAAGGCAAAGGCCACGGCAAACACGGCAAAGGTCTTGAGCAATGCGGCACTGGCATCGCCGCTGGGGAAAAATTGCTGGGCGATGGTGGTGGCCAAAAAGCCATAGACGGCAAAATCGAACCATTCGACAAAATTACCGATGGCGGCGGCGACAATCACTTTTCTCAGCGTTTTGGGGCTGACGTGCTCTGTGGATACGCGTGTCATGCTCAACCTCGACCTGTCATCAGTTTGCGATGATTATCGAGGCCGGCGCTGAAACGATTCGCTCCAGAAGTGTCATCGGCGTATTCAGCACCGACGTGTGCCGTGATTTACACCTGCGGTGCTGGCGCCGGGCATGGCGCAACAGAGCGCTGGTCGCCAGGCCAGGGGGTCTTTTTCGAAAAATCCGGGTACTGCAGTATCGTCTGCAAAAAATCGTTGACGGGCATGGGCCGGGCGTAGAAATAGCCTTGCATGAAGTCCACGCCGCAGGCCCCCAGATAGTCGCGTTGCTCCTCGGTTTCAATGCCCTCGGCCAGCACCTGCAGATCCAGTTTAAGTGCCAGGTCGAGGATGGAGTCGAGGATATGCACCGACAGGGCATCGGCGCCGATCATGGAGACAAAGCTTCGATCTATCTTGATGTAGTCGACTTTGAATTGCTGCAAATAGCTCAGGCTGGAGTGACCGGTGCCAAAATCATCCAGGGCAATTTGCACGCCGAGCCCATGCAGCTGTTCTATCAGTTGCAGCGCGGTGGGGGTGGGCTTGATCAGTTCGCGTTCAGTCATCTCCAGAACGATGATGATCGTACCTGGTTTAAACGCCTGCAAAAATGCAGTGCAATCATCCACCAGCTCGAAACTCTCAAAGTGTTTGGCGCAAATATTGAAGCCAATATGAAAGGGCTGTACCAGCCCAGGCGCATGCGGCGCGAGTAATTGCGCGGTGTTGTGCATGATCGTGCGGGTCATGGCAATGATCAGGCCGGATCGCTCGGCAAGCGGTATAAAACTGTTGGGGGTAATGATCCCTTCATGGGGGTGATCCCATCTGATCAGCACTTCGCATCCCACACAGGTACCCGAAGTTGACGAAATAACCGGCTGTAAATAGGGAATGAACTCATTCGCTGACAGGGCGCGCTGAAGTTCCATGCTCGGAGCCAGCACGCGGCCAAGCATCCAATAAGTAAACCACGCGGAAAACAGGCCCAATACCAATAAAAGGCCGAGCAGCACCGAATAGGTCTCGAATGTATGTCTCAACAGAGTGCCCGGCGGGTAGGCGGCTTGCACAGTAAAGCCATACTCATTGGACACCTGTTTTTTGCTGGCCGTCGCAGCGTCATTGAAAGGTGGTGTGTGCGTGACGCCGTATTGAGTCATCCAGGTGTTGCCCACCTGAAGTGATAAGTTGCTGTGTTTATTGATCAGGTGCAGGGCATCCTGGATATGCCGGCCATCGATGCCCACCAGAACACTTTTATTGCCCTGTTGCGTTCTCAATACCAGAACTGAAGTTTTCGGCCCGGGGGTAGCGTGGTCAACCAGGCGCAAACGGCCACGCATATAACTCGACGGGTTGATCTGCATGTTTATATCGGTGCCGTATAAAGAACTGCAATACACCTGGTTATCAATGGCCAGGTTGGTTGCGCGCAGAAAGCGATACGTGGCCACCGCCTCGCGCAGTTCCTTGGCCACTTCAGGGCAGGGCACCCCGGCAAGGCTGATCAGTTCATCGGCTGCGGCCTGTGCCTCGACCAGCATGACCGTTATCTGCCGGAATGCCTCGTGAGCGGCATTGCTGGAGGTGCGGGACAGGTCTGATTGGGTCTTGAGGTAGACCAGGAAGCTGCCCAGGATGATAGGCAAGATGCCGATGGCAAACGAAATCAAAAGGACCTTTTTCGAGGAATAACGTAGTGCGCGATTCATGGACAGCCCTGCGAGGTTCAGCCGAATAAAATGCACGAGTCCCAGCCCTGAAACACACTGAACCCAAGGTCGGATACTAGCCCCTCAAAACCGCCAGTAACACCCGTAGACCGTGGCTTTCAGGAGGGGTAAGGAAAAGTAAGGGAAGTGAAAGCCTATATAAGGTTTATGGCGGGTTGCGGGGCCAGGGCTATGTGAGCATGGCGCTGAAATTGGCCGCGGACGCTTCAGCATGTATTCACCCAACGCAGTACCCATCGTGGGCAGGGACTTCGCTTTCAAGGCAGCCCTGGCCGTGCAGGGGCAGGAGAGGGTCAAGAATGTCGACTTTCGCAATGCCTTGCGTTTTCTTGATGTGCTGACCCGCCAGGGCCGCCTGTTGAACGAGGGCGAGCGCGAGGCTGTGGTCCATCAGATAGCCGCCCATCTGTGCCGCTGTGGCCTGTACCGCCCGCTGGTTGTATTTGCCCAGTACAACCGTGCCTTGACCCAGGTGGTGAGGTTTATCGCTTGCACACAGGACGATGTGTTCAAGGCAGCCGATGTGATCAGGCACTTGTTCTCGGTACTGGCCAAGGCGAAAAGTCAGGGGGTTTGCTTATATGACACGGGCGATGCCAGTGATGTTTCATTGTTTGTGCGGCGCGAGTTCCAACGCGACAACAAATGGAACGGGCTCTATGGCTACGGCGGTGCAGCGGTGATCAGGTTGGCACATGGCAAACCCCCATCAACATATTATTGATGTTGTAGTAGTACTCGACATCCGAGAACCGCGAATACGTAATAAGACCCCCCTCCAGCCCGCGGCGCATAAACAGGGCCTGTTTGTCGCTGTTGTCACTCTCGAAAACGGTGGCGTTCTGGGTGTTGAATAAAAACCTGGAGGTGTCGAGTTTTTCAAAGTGTACGTCGAGCCGGCGGTTATATAAAAAGCCTTGTTGCTGCGGACTCTTCAGGTTGAAGTAGAGGTAGATTTCACCTGCGTCCATGTTAATCGACATGTCGCCTTTGCCGGTCCAGCGCTGACCATTGTCTGTGGAATAAACAAAATCAATAGAGGCATAGCATTGCGCTTGGGGGGTGTCCTCATGGTAGTTATAGGCTTGTAACGCAATCAGGGTGCCAAATACCATGATGGACGCCAGGCTCAGCCACAGGGTTATTTTTTTTGTTCGATAATGAGGTAGTTGGTGCATAGCGCCTCTCCTTTGCTTTCCGGCTTTTCGCAGCTGACTAAAAGTTCGGACAGGGTTTTCTTGATGTAATAGTTAGTGCCTGTCGTGCCCACGGCAGGGCCAAATATCGCCATCGCTGCTGCAATATCACGCGCGGCGGTTTTATCGCCCAGTTCAACATACTGTTTTGCATGTTCGCTTTGCGATAACAGCCGCCAGCGCTCCAGCTGCACCGGTTTGTTAAACAGCATATAGGCATAACCCACCGGCAAGAGCATGCCTGCTAACACGAGCGGATAAAAAAGGCCGTTGCGCCAGCTCTGCTTTCTGGGTGGGGGTGCCGGTATAGGTGGGGTGATGGGTATTGGCGCTGGAGTGTCGTCCTGTATGGCTAACACCGGTGTCGGTTCAGGCAGGGAGCAGGTTTGAATACCCGTGTTATCGGTGGCCAGGGGCTCTGCCTGGTGCTCCCTGTCAGGGGGTATGTTTTCGCTGGAGATTTTTTCAATATTTAAAAGCAGAACGACGCCGCGCCTGGGCAACGTTTTTAATACAGAGCGGTCCAGGCCGACTTCCGAGAGGTAATGCCTGAGGGTATGAAGCGCCTTATAGTAGCTGCTGTCCGATACGATAAGCCCGCGCTCTCCCCATACGCGCCGGATCAAGTCCTCCTTGTCGGTCACGCCCTCGATCAGGGCTAATAACAGGTGGCCCTCGTTACTGGTAAGGGTGGTTTGCAGAGGAGGGTTGCGCAGTAAAAGCTTGTCATGATCATAGCTGCATTTGACCGTCGTTAATGCGTTTGAAGTTTCACGGTCGCCCTGCATCTTACTTACCTTTGATGTTTTCCTGTGCAAGAAGATCATAGGCAGATGCTATCAGTCAAGCTTGGGCGTAGGAAATATCCTATCTATACGGTTGCGCTGTTTGTTTATTCGGGCAAGTGCGTAAAGTCAGTGTATGTAAGAAGTTTTAAGCGTCTGAAGTGCTGCAAGTAAGGCTGGGTAAGATTATTAGGGGGTGGACTATATAGACTCAAAGTTGGATGTTTTATCAGGCGTTGGGTAGGGTGATGGTTGCCATGTATGGGTTTGGAAGTGCGGTTGTAAAGTGTCTTGTATTGATGTTGGCGCTGGCAACCAGTGCAGGGCTCAGCGGTTGCACTGCCCATGACTGGGTTCACGCGGCGGGAAGTATCCTGCAGGCCCGGGATGCCTACGATAAACAGGCGCGTGGCGACCGCATCGCGAGGGCCAATTCTGCTGCCGTGCAAGCCAGGCGCTAACGGGCAAATCTTCTGGCCGCCATCACGCACAGGATCACCGCCGCCGTTACGCCAAACATGCCCAGGCTGACCCTTTCATGCAGCAGGGTGGCGGCCAGCGCCAGGCCAAAAAACGGCTGCAGCAGTTGCAACTGGCCCACCGCAGCGATACCGCCCTGGGCCAGCCCGCGATACCAGAACACAAAGCCGATCAACATGCTGAACACAGAGATATAAGCCAGCCCGGACCAGGCAGGGACGCTGATGCCTGCGAACGAGGAGGGCGCCCAAAACCACGCCAGGGGGGCCATCACCGGTAGCGCGAGCACCAGTGCCCAGCAAATCACCTGCCAACCGCCCAGGGTGCGGGACAGTTTGGCGCCCTCGGCATAACCCAGACCGCAGATCAGCACGGCCAGCAACATCAACAAGTCACCTTCAGGGGCGGCTGTCAGGCCCTGGGAGAGGGCATAGCCCACCACGCACGCGCTGCCCAGCACCGAGAAGCACCAGAAGGCCGGCCGTGGTCGCTCGCCCCCACGCAGCACCGCGAATGCCGCCGTGGACAGTGGCAACAGGCCGAGAAACACAATGGTGTGCGCCGACGTTACATGCTGCAGGGCCAGGGCGGTCAGCAGGGGGAAGCCGACCACCACGCCGCCGGCCACGATGGTCAAGGCCAGCAGCTGGCTGCGCTGCGGTCGGCGGGCCTTGAGCAGGCCGAGCATGGCCAGTGCCAGCACGGCGGCAATGCTGGCGCGCGCCAGAGTCAGAAAAACCGGATCAAACTCCAGCACCGCCACCTTGGTCGCGGGCAGCGAGGCGCTGAAAATAACCACGCCAATAAACCCGTTGATCCAGCCGCTCAGGTTTTTATCGGCAATGGGGTTTTGCAGGTTGGAAGTGCGTTCCATCGAATGTCACACTCAAGGTTGATTGCGCGATTGCATGCCGCACATCCTATGGCTGATGATTAATGACAATCAAAAAATTGTCATGGATACAAAGCCCGATGTCCCGATCCCGTTACAAGTCACTGGTTGACGCTTTTGCCGATGATATCCGCAGCGGGCGCCTGTCGCCGGGCACGCGTTTACCCACCCACCGCGAGCTGGCGGCGCATGAGGGCCTGGCCCTGGTGACGGCCAGCCGGGTCTATGCCGAACTTGAGGCGATGGGCCTGGTCAGCGGTGAAATCGGGCGCGGCACTTTTGTCAGGGAGACCTCGCTGCCCCCGGGGCACGGCATCGACCAACCCGATGTGACGGCGGGGATGCTGGACCTCAACTACAACTATCCCGCCGTGCCCGGCCAGGCCGAACTGTTGCGCACGGCCTTGCGCCAATTGGCGTTGTCTGGCGACCTTGAATCCTTGTTGCGCTACCAGCCCCACGGCGGGCGCCAGCATGAGCGGGGGGCAGTGGCGCGCCATCTGCTGGCCAGCGGGTTGAACGTGCCAGGTGAGCAGGTGCTGATCGTCAACGGCGCGCAGCACGGGTTGACTGTGGCCCTGATGGCCTTGCTCCAGCCCGGTGACGTGATTGCCGTGGATGCCTTGACCTACCCGGGTTTCAAGGCGCTGGCGCTGGCGCTGCACCTTGAGCTGCTGCCGATCCCCGGTACCGAACACGGGCCGGACCTTGATGCCCTTGCCAAGCTGTGCCGCAGCCGATCGGTGCGGGCGATCTATACCATGCCTACGCTGCACAACCCGCTGGGCTGGGTGATGGACCTTGAGCAGCGCAAGCAGCTGGTCGCGATTGCCCGGCACCACGACCTGCAGATCATCGAAGACGCGGCCTACGCCTTTCTGGTGGAAAACCCGCCGACGCCTCTGGCCGAGTTGGCGCCGGAAAGAACGCTGTATGTTTCCGGGTTTTCCAAGAGTGTTGCCGCCGGCTTGCGCGTGGGTTTTATCGTGGCGCCTGCGGCCAAGGTCGCCGCACTGGAGCGAGTTATCCGCGTCACGGCCTGGAATGCGCCCGGGGTAATGACAGCCATCACCAGCGCCTGGCTCGATGACGGCACGGTGAGTCGCCTTGAAGGGCAAAAGCGCAAGGATGCCCAGCGAAGGCAGCTGATTGCCGACGAAGTATTGGACGGATTGCATAGAGTGCGACACCCATCGTCCTACTTTGTCTGGCTACCCCTGTCGGAGGACGCCAGGGCCGATCAAGTGGCTGCGGCACTTGAGCGTCAGCAGGTCTCGGTGTCCACGGCCCAGCCTTTTGCCACCTCGCCCCATGTGCCCCATGCAATCCGGTTGGCACTGGGATCGGTGGCAATCGGGGCGCTGCGCGAAGGTCTGGAGAAGGTGCGGTGGGTGGTTGGGGCGTACGCCTAGGTTTAAGTTTTTCCTACACTGCTTACTTTTATCTTACGTTGCTTAGTAAATTTCCCTACCTTGTCTGCTTACGCGCAGATGAATAAGGACAGGGTGATGTCGGACGGATGGAGTGACCAGGAATTAGCCGCCTCGGTAGAGGCCTATCGCGACATGCTAGAAAAACAGCTCAGCGCCACCCCTTTTGTTAAGGCCCATATCTATCGCGGTTTAGCCAAACGTTTCGGCCGCGATGAGGGGGCTTTTGAGCGCCGGATGCAAAACATCTCAGCCATTTATGAAGCAAGGGGGCTGAGGTGGGTTAAGGGGCTCAAGCCGCAAAAGAATATCGGAACAGCGATCAAGGCCAGACTAATTGACATGATCGACTCGCAGCCGAATATCAGCCTTGTAGATGATGAATTGGCAACAGCCGTAACCCAAGCAGAGCAAGAGCATGCCTTCGATCCGAAGAGCATTGAAGACGCCAGGAATCGCGTTGTTGCGAGTATTGTCCGCCGTCGTGGTCAAGCCGCGTTTCGGCAAAAGTTGTTGGTTGCCTATGGCGAGCGCTGCGCAATTACCGGGTGTGATCTAGTGCAAGTGCTGGAGGCTGCGCATATTCATCCTTACAGGGGTGAACAGACCAACGCAGTCTCAAACGGCTTGCTGCTGCGCGCTGATCTGCATACGTTGTTCGACCTTTACCTGATTGCCATCGTGCCAGGCAGTCGCCTTATTCGCCTGGCACCTGCATTGAGCCAGTCCGACTACACCCGCTACGAAGGCATGCCGCTCAATACACCCGCATCCCCTTTAGCGATGGCCAGTAATGAAGCATTGCAGTGGCATGCCGATCAATGCACCTGGCTCAAATCCCCGACCGGCTCATCGGGCTGATCATACGCACACCCAAACTCAGGGCCTGGGTCACCAAGGCCCGCATATCGGCAGTGTTCTCGTTCATGACGCACTGCGCCAGTTTCTCGCCCAGGGTTGGGGCGGTGTCGGTGCCTTCAGGGTAGGCCCGCAGGATCAACAGCCCGCTGTTGGTCAGGACCACTTCGAAAAAGGCTACACCCGACATGCCGTCGAAGTGGATGTAGCCAATGTCGGCCAGCCATTTGACCGTGGCCAGGAACAGGTTTTCTTCCTTTTCCAAGGCCTCGCGGTTGCTGTCCGCCAGGCCTTTGTAATCAATAAAGCGTTCGGCAGTCAGGGTGATGGGCAAGGGGAAGTTACGGTACAGGTGGCCCAGGATCAAACCGGCATAGCAGTCGAACAATTCGATATTGTTGGACGGCAAGGTGTTGATCGAGTGAAGGTTTTTCTCTGTGAGGTGACCGGCTAATCCTTTGAACATGCGAACCTCTGTCAGCTGTGTCTGTATGGCGTGACTGAATAAGCGTACCCATTGGTATAGCACAGCCATGTACGGGGAAGCTGACCTGTAGCAATTGTTACAAGGTAAGTCGTACAGCCCGGAAAAACCCTAAAAAATCAGGTGCATAACTGGCTATTTAAAATCAGGCTGCTATTACTGTGGGGCGCGATAACCTGCGCAAGGCCCGGTTGGCCGAGGCTATTAATTATCAGGAGGATAGATGTCAAAGCCTGCATGGATGCGCAACACCCTGGTGGCGGCTGCCTTGTTGAGTGTGCTGGCAGCGCCTGCCCATTCAGCGCAGGACCGCACCCTGCAACTGGCCATCGGCGATGAACCAACCGAAGGCTTCGACCCGATGCTGGGCTGGAGCCACGGCAGCTATTTGCTGCTGCACAGCCCTTTGCTCAAGCAAAACGAAGATTTGTCCTGGAGCAGCTTTCTGCTCAGCGATTATCAGACCAGCGCGGATGGCAAGACCTGGACCCTCAAGCTCAAGCCCGACCTGAAGTTCTCCGACGGCTCGCCGCTGACCGCCAAGGACGTGGCTTACACCTACAACAATGCGGCGGCCAGTGGTGGCAAGGTCGATATGGGCAACTTCCTCAAGGCTGAGGCGGTTGATCCACTCACGGTGCGTATTGAGCTCAAGGCGCCGCAAAGCACATTCGTCAATGTGCTCGGTTCCCTGGGGATCGTCTCGGCAGATAAATACGACGCCAAAACCTACGCGCAAAAGCCGATTGGCGCCGGACCTTACCGGTTGGTCAGCTACCAGCCGGGCCAGCAGTTGATTGTTGAGGCCAACCCGTATTACGCCGGGCAAAAGAACGATTTCAACAAACTGGTGTTTGTGTTTCTGGATGAAGACAGCGCCTTTGCTGCCGCCCAAAGCAAGCAGTTGGGCATTGTACGCATTGCTCCTTCGCTGGCAGTAACACCTGCCGCGGGCATGAAGCTGTGGGTTCGGCCCAGCGTGGAAAACCGTGGCATCGTGATGCCAACCATTGCCTCAGGTAAAAAAGACGCTCACGGCTACCCCATCGGCAACGATGTGACGGCCGACGTGGCCATTCGCAAAGCCATCAACTACGCCATCAACCGCCAATTGCTTGCCGATCAGATTCTCGAAGGCCACGCGATCCCGGCCTATACCGGCGTGCAGGGCTTGCCGTGGGACAACCCGGATGCGGCGTTCAAGGATGGCGATATCGACAAGGCCCGACAGTTGCTGGATGACGCCGGCTGGATTGAAAATGCCCACGGTATCCGTGAGAAAGATGGCCTGCCGGCTAAAGTCACCCTGTGGTACGCCAGCGGCGATGCCACCCGCAGGGATCTGGCCCAGGCCGTGCGTTCGATGCTCAAGCCTGTGGGCATCGACGTGGACTTGAAGTCCGGCAGTTGGGAAACCGTCGAGCGCAACATGCACGCCAACCCCACCCTGTTCGGCTGGGGCAGCCTTGACCCGATGGAGCTTTACCATCACTACAGCAGCAAGGCGGCAGGGGTTGAGTACTACAACCCGGGTTATTACCAGAACCCGGTGGTCGATCAGCATCTGCAGCAAGCCCTGGATGCACCCACCTGGCAGCAAGCGGTGCCGTTCTGGCAACAAGTGGAGTGGGACGGCAAGACCGGTGTCGGGGTCAAGGGCGATGCGGCCTGGGCCTGGCTGCTCAACGTGCAGCACACCTACCTGACCGATGAGTGCGTCGACCTGGGCAAGGGCGCCCCGGAAATCCACGGCTCCTGGTCGTTGCTCAACAGCGTCGATGGCTGGAAGTGGACCTGCCAGTGACCCGCGGCTTTGCGCTGTTTGTTGTGCGGCTGCTGGGCCTGCTGCTGGTCACGGCAGCGGGCACCTTTGTTCTGCTCAGCTTTTCGCCGGTGGACCCGATTCGCGCCTATATTGGCAACGATCTGCTGCATGTGCCACCCGAGCAATACCCGTTGATTGCTGCGCGCTGGGGGCTCGACCTGCCGTTGTGGGAGCGTTTTCTGCGCTGGTTCGGGCAAATGCTGCAAGGTGATTTCGGCTATTCCATGCTCTATAACGCGCCGGTCTCTCAAGTGATCGGTGAGCGTTTTGCCACCTCGTTTGCCCTGCTGTTTTCGGCCTGGCTGTTTTCCGGGATCGTCGGCCTGGCCCTGGGCCTGGCAGCGGGACGGTACCTGAACCGTTGGCCCGACCGGCTGATCTCGACCCTGTGTTATGTGCTGGCGTCCATGCCGACGTTCTGGATTGGCTTGCTGTTGCTGTCACTGTTTGCCGTGACGCTCAACTGGGCACCGATCTGCTGTGCCTGGACCCCCGGCAGCAATGCCGAAACCGCATCCTGGGGTGACAAGCTCAGGCATTTGATCCTGCCCATGTTGGCCCTGGGGGTGTTGGGCGTAGGTAATATCGCCCTGCATACCCGCTCGCGGGTGGCCGAGGTGATGAACAGCGAATTTATCCGTTACGCCCATGCCCAGGGTGACAAAGGCTGGCCGCTGATCAACTTTCATATCCTGCGCCACGCCATCACTCCAGCCTTGTGCCTGCAGTTTGCCTCGGTGGGGGAGTTGATCGGCGGCTCGTTGCTGGCTGAAAAAGTGTTCGCCTATCCGGGCCTGGGACAGGCCACGATCGATGCCGGATTGCGCGGCGATATTCCATTGTTGATGGGGATCGTGATGTTTTGTGCGGTACTGGTGTTTACCGGCAACAGCATCGCCAACGCGCTGTTGCTGCACCTTAACCGTGGGGTGGCGCGCCAGTTATGACTTACAACCCCAATGGCGCATTGCTCAGGCTTTGCCTCTCGTTATTGATGCTGCTGGGATTGATCGCCTACGGTCTCTCAATCATCAATATTGATGTCTCCATGGATCTGCTGGCGCGGCGCCTGCCACCCTCTGCCGAGTACTGGTTTGGCACTGACAGCCTGGGTCGTGATCTGTGGTTGCGGTGTTTTCAGGGGATGACCACCAGCCTGCAAATCGGCCTGACGGCGGCCTTTAGCAGCGGCTTTCTGGCGATGCTGGCGGCTAGCTTGTGCGCGGTGAACAAAACACTGGATTACCTGATTCGCGGGCTGATCGACAGCATGCTGGCGTTGCCGCATTTGTTGCTGCTGGTATTGATTTGTTTCACTTTGGGCGGCGGTAAACAGGGGGTCATCCTGGCTGTGGCGTTGACGCACTGGCCGCGGCTGGCGCTGATTCTACGCGGCGAGATCCTGCGTATCCGTGAAACCGACTTTGTGATGCTTTCCCATCGCCTGGGCAACAGCAGCTTCTATCGCTGGCGCCATCACTTGCTGCCACTGCTGCTGCCACAGTGGATTATCGGCACCCTGTTGATGTTCCCCCATGCGGTGCTGCATTCGGCGGCGTTGAGTTTCCTGGGCTTTGGCCTGGCACCCCATGACCCGTCACTGGGCCTGTTGCTGGCGGATGCGCTAAGGTACTTGAGCAGTGGCGCCTGGTGGCTGGCGTTTTTTCCGGGTTTGATTCTGGTGGGTCTGGTGTTGGTCTTTGACCAATTTGCGCGGGCATTGCAGCAGCTCTGGATAAGGATTACCTGATGCTGAAATTCGACCGGTTTGCGCTCGACGTTGCTCACTACCATTGGCTGGGAAACAAAACCTGGCATCCGCTGTTGAGCAATATCTCTCTTGAAGTACGCCCCGGTGAATTGACGGCACTGGTGGGCTCCAGCGGTGAAGGCAAAAGCCTGCTGCTGCAAAGCGCTTTGGGCTTGCTCCCGGAAAACATGCGCTGTCGCGGCGAAATAGTGCTCGACGGACAGGTGCTGGGGCAGGCCGGCAAGGTCAACCAGCGGGGCAAAGCCCTGTGTTACGTGCCCCAGGGTGTCAGCGCCCTGAACCCGCTGATCAAGGTCGGGCCTCAATTGCAGCGTGCGGCTCAATTGAGCGGGGTCAGGCTGGGGCTCGATGCGGTGGCCGAGCAACTCAAGCACTACAACCTCAAGCCGGAACTGGTCGACGAATTTCCGCGCATGTTGTCAGGGGGCATGGCCAAACGCGTACTGGCCAGTTGCGCGGCCCTGACCCCTGCGCGTTATATCCTCGCGGACGAGATCACCTCATGGCTGGATGACGAACACGCCTGTCAGTTACTGACCCACCTCAAGGGCTTTTGCCTGCAAGGCCGGGGGATTTTGTGGGTGACCCATGACCTGGCACTGGCGGCGCGCTTTGCCGACAGGATCGCCGTGCTGCATCAGGGCGAACTGCATGAAACCCTGAGTGCTGAAGAATTGCGCGAAAACGGCGGCAGCCCTTGGTTGCAGTCACTGTGGGCGGCCTTGCCCGAGCAACAGTTCTTTGCCCGTCGGGTACCGGAATATGCTTGAGGTCCAGCAACTCAGCATCGTTCAGGATGGGCGGCAGCTCTGGGACAGCGTGTCGTTCCAGGTCAGGCCGGGGGAGCGCCAGGGCATATCGGCACCCAGCGGTTACGGCAAAATCACCCTGGGCCGGGTACTGGCGCAATGGCAGTCAGCAACTTCGGGCCGTGTGATGGTGGGTGGCAAACCGTTGTCGCAAAAGGGTTATTGTCCGGTCCAACTGGTGCCGCAGCATCCCGAGCAAACCTTCAACCCCTATCGCACCACTGGCGAGAGCTTGCGTGATGCCTGGTCGCCGGATGCTGTATGGCTGGCTCGTCTGGCGGTGAACCCTGAGTGGTTGGCGCGTCGTCCTGACGAATTGTCTGGCGGCGAACTAGCGCGTATCGCCTTGCTCCGGGCACTGGATCCGCGTACCCGATACCTGATTGCCGACGAAGTGACGGCGCAACTGGATGCCCATGTGCAGGCACAGGTGTGGCAGGTCTTGCTGGAAGAAGCCCGGTGCCGGGCGTTGGGGATGATTGTGTTCAGCCACAACAAAGCGTTGTTGCAGAAGGTGTGTTCGAGTATTTGGGTGCCGTAGTGCGCCGCAGGGGATCCGGCGTTCAGCCCGGGCGGGTTGTTCCGGCCATCAATGAATCCACCACTGCGCGGGCCACCTCGACGCCGTGTATCACATCTGCCTGCTGTCAGGACCGATCACTGAACTCAGTGACTGGGCGAGACTGTCCACGCATTTTAAACGCCGCAAGGCGGCCGGGATTCTCTCGGAAACTTCCCGCGAGTGAGAGGGATCAGGCAGGTGCAGGCGTTACAATTTGTGTGGGAAACACCGGATTGCTTTTGTGGGAGCGGGCTTGCTCGCGATGCAGGCGACGCGGTTTAAAGTTGGACCGCGTTGCACCAATCGCGAGCAAGCCCGCTCCCACAGTTGCCAGTTGCCAGTTGCCAGTTGCCAGTTGCCAGTTGCCAGTTGCCAGTTGCCAGTTGGTCAGGGCTGATTTTCCAGGTCATGCAGTTCGCAGTACTGCGCCCAGTCCATACCCGCCATTTGCGCCACTTCGCGGTGCACGTCAAGGCGCTGTGCGGCGAATTCTTCAGGGGTGGCGCTGGTCAGTTGCAGCGTCAGCTCCCAGGCAAAAAGGCCCAGGCGTTCGGCTTCGGCCTCGAAGGCTTCGTTCAGGCGTTCCTGGCGATATTCCTTCATCGACTGGCCCACTGCGCGGGCAGCCAAAGGGTTCAAGGTTGCAAGTTCTGCAGCCAGTTCGGGGTGTTCGTCGAGAAAACGATCAAGGGCTTTTTGATGTCGGAGGCCGGGTTCAGTCATGACTGTTTCCACGCAGCAAGGCAGGGGCGCCGCTATACAGGATACGGCGGCCGGTGATGATGAACACTACATCAATACCCAGCAGGGTAATGGCCGACAGGTAATCGGCGCGGGGCTGGGTGATATCGCGCTCATAGCAGCTCTGCGCATGGCGCCCGACACCGCCAGCCTCAGCCAGTTGCGCCTGGGTCATATTCAGGCGCAAACGCTCTGTTCTCAGCCGCTCACCATATGTGTTCATTTGCGTCGCCCAAACAGGCACAAGTCATAATAAAAGAGTAAGCCAAACCGTCAGGCAGGGGAAGACTTGTGGGTAGGGTGGGCCTTTTGTTTAAAGGCACAGCAGGATGCCGCGAGACGATCCTGCCGGGCTGCGATGCTTGTTACGCTGTTTTTTTCTCGGTTTCCGGCAGGAACCAGTTCAGCAGCAGCGCACAGATACCCCCTGTGGCCACCCCGGACTCCAGCACGTTGCGCAAGGCGGCAGGCATATGCGCGAGGAACTCCGGCACTTGCGATACGCCCAGGCCCAGGGCCAGGGACACGGCAATGATCAGCAGGGCGCGACGGTCCAGGGTGATGCTGGCCAGGATATTGATACCCGAGGCCGCAACGGCGCCGAACATGACCATCGCAGCACCGCCCAGCACTGGCTCAGGCACGGCCTGGATGGCACCTGCAACGCTTGGGAACAGGCCCAGCAGGATCAGCATGGCGGCAATCCAAACACCGATATGGCGGCTGGCAATGCCGGTGAGCTGGATCACGCCGTTATTCTGGGCAAAGACCGAACTGGGGAAAGTGTTGAAGATACCCGCCAGAAACGAGTTGGCACCATTGACCAGCACGCCGCCCTTGATGCGTTGCATCCATACCGGGCCGTCCACTGGCTGGCGCGAGACTTTGCTGGTGGCTGTCACGTCACCGATGGCTTCCAGCGAGGTCACGAGGTAGATCACCAGCATCGGAATAAACAGCGCCCAGGAAAACCCCAGGCCGAAGTGCAGCGGCATCGGCACCTGGAACAGTTCAGCCTGGTGCATGCCGGTGAAGTCCAGGCGGCCCAGGTAACCGGCCAGGGCATAGCCCACGGCCAGGGCGATCACGATGGCGCAACTGCGCATCCATACCAGCGGGATACGGTTGAGGATCACGATAATGGCCAGCACCACGCCCGAGAGCATCAGGTTTTCGCCGTTGGCGAACGTGCCGTTGCCCATAGCCGTGAAACCGCCGCCCATGCTGATCAGGCCGACTTTGATCAGGGTCAGGCCGATCATCAGTACCACGATGCCGGTGACCAGCGGGGTGATCATGCGTTTAACGAAGGGTAGAACCCGGGAGATGCCCATTTCGACAAACGAGCCGGCAATCACCACACCAAAGATCGCCGCCATCACGCCTTCAACGGGCGTGCCTTGCTTGACCATCAGCGCGCCGCCGGCAATCAGCGGGCCGACGAAGTTGAAACTGGTGCCCTGCACGATCAGCAGCCCGGCGCCAAAAGGGCCGAAGCGTTTGCACTGGACAAAGGTGGCGATGCCGGAGATCACCAGCGACATGGAGACAATCAGGTTGGTGTCGCGGCTGGACACGCCCAGTGCCTGGCAGATCAGCAGGCCGGGGGTGACGATCGGCACGATAATGGCCAGCAGATGCTGTAGGGCAGCCAGAAAGGCGATCCACGGCTTGGGACGGTCTTCAAGACCCAAGACCAGCTCGCTGGTCTGAGGCTCGGCTTCAAGCGGGGTTTTGAGAGAGGTCATGGCGTGCGCCCTGGAAAAAAGAGCGCGATTCTACTGGTGTTGAGCCATTACGCCCAGTGCTGGATTGCGCAGGGGCCTGGCTTGCTGTGGGAGCGGGCTTGTTCGCGATGCAGGCCGCTCGGTTTATCTGATCGACCGAGTGGCCTGCATCGCGAGCAAGCCCGCTCCCACAGTAAGGGGGGGATTACAGATGCAACGCATGCCCCAGCGCACGCAACGCCGCTTCCTGCACGGCTTCACCCAGGGTCGGGTGGGCGTGGATGGTGCCGGCGATGTCTTCCAGGCAGGCGCCCATTTCCAGTGACTGGGCAAAAGCCGTCGACAACTCCGAAACGCCTGCGCCCACGGCTTGCCAGCCGACAACCAGATGGTTGTCACGGCGCGCCACAACCCGCACAAAGCCGGATTTGGCCTCCAGGGTCATGGCCCGGCCATTGGCCGAGAACGGGAAGCTGGCGCTGATGCAGTCCAGCCCTGCTTCTTGCGCCTCGACCGGGGTTTTGCCCACCACCACGATCTCCGGGTCGGTAAAGCAAACCGCGGCAATGGCCGTGGGGCTGAACTCGCGGTGCTGGCCGGCAATGATCTCGGCCACCATCTCGCCCTGGGCCATTGCCCGGTGGGCCAGCATCGGCTCGCCGGTCAGGTCGCCAATGGCCCACACATTGCGCATGCTGGTGTGGCAACGGTTGTCGACGCGAATCGCCGGGCCGTTCATGGTCAACGCCAATGCTTCAAGGTTGAAACCCTGTGTGCGCGGGCGACGACCCACTGCCACCAGCACCTGATCGGTTTCCAGGGTCTGGCTCTGGCCCATGCGGTCGCGCATCGACAGGGTCTTGCTGCTGGCCTGGAAGCCTTCGACGCTGTGTTCCAGGTACAGGGTAATGCCCAATGCCTTGAGGGACTCGGCTACCGGCAGGGTAAGATCCTTGTCGTAAGTCGGCAGGATCCGGTCGCGGGCTTCCACCACCGTGACTTCCGCGCCGAGCTTGCGGTAGGCGATACCCAGTTCCAGGCCGATATAGCCCGCGCCGACCACGGTCAGGCGCTTGGGAATGGCGGTGGGTTGCAGGGCTTCGGTGGACGAGATGATCGCGCCGCCGATGGGCAGGATCGGCAGGTCGACCGTCTGCGAGCCGGTGGCCAATAGCAGGTGTTCGCACTCGATGCGTTGCCCGTCGACTTCCACGGCCTTGCCATCGAGAATGCGCGCCCAGCCATGGATGACCTTGACGCCATTCTTTTTCAGCAGTGCGCCGACGCCGCTGGTCAGGCGGTCGACAATGCCGTTTTTCCACTGCACGCTCTGGCCGATGTCCAGGGTCGGGGCCTGGGTCTTGATCCCCAACGGCGAGGTGCCGCTGCTGTAGCGCTGGGTGGTGTGGAATTGTTCGGCAACGTGAATCAGCGCCTTGGACGGAATGCAGCCGACATTCAGGCAGGTACCGCCCAGCGACTGGCCTTCGATCAGGACCGTCGGGATGCCCAGCTGGCCGGCGCGGATCGCCGCCACATAGCCGCCGGGGCCGCCACCAATAATCAGCAGCGTGGTGTGTTGGGTTGGCTGCATGGTCACTCCACAAACAGGGTGGCAGGTTGTTCGAGCAAGCCACGCATGGCCTGGATAAATTGCGCCGCGTCCATGCCGTCGACCACGCGATGGTCGAAGGAGCTGGAGAGGTTCATCATTTTACGGATGACAATCTGGCCCTTGACCACCACCGGGCGCTCGACGATGCGGTTGACGCCGATGATCGCCACTTCGGGCAGGTTGACCACCGGCGTGCTGACGATGCCGCCCAATGCTCCCAGGCTGGTCAGGGTGATGGTTGAGCCGGTGAGTTCTTCACGGGTGGCCTTGCCGGTGCGCACGGCGTTGGCCAGCCGGGCGATTTCATCGGCGGCGCCCCACAGGTTGAGGGTTTCGGCATGGCGCACCACAGGCACCATCAAGCCGCCGTCGCTTTGCGCGGCGACGCCGATATGGGCGGCGCCGAAGCGGGTGATGATTTGCGCTTCGTCGTCGTAGCGCACGTTGATCTGCGGGAAGTCGCGCAAGGCCACGACCATAGCCCGCAGCAGAAACGGCAGCAGGGTCAGTTTGCCGCGGCTTTCGCCCCATTTCTGATTGAGCTGGGCGCGCAGTTCTTCCAGGGCGGTGACGTCCACTTCCTCGACATAGCTGAAGTGTGCGGCGCGGCGCTTGGCGTCCTGCATGCGCTGGGCGATCTTGCGGCGCAGGCCGATCACCGGGATCTGTTGCTCGTCATTGCGAATCGCATAGCCGCTGGCCGGGGCGACGCCGGTGCCGGCGTCGCGGGCCAGGTAGGTATCCAGGTCATCATGCAGCACGCGCCCGGCCGGGCCGCTGCCCACCACAAAACGCAGCTCGATGCCCGCATCCCAGGCGCGCTTGCGCACGGCCGGGGAGGCCAGTGGCCGTTCATTGGCTTCACGCGCCACAGGCGCGGTGCGCTGCACGGGCGCCGGCTTGATCGACGGTGCAGCCACGACGGCCACTTCAACCCGGGCCTGGGGCGCGGCTTTGACAGGGGTGGCCACAGGTTCCGCTGCAGTGGCAGGTTGTGCGCCTTCGCGCAGGTTGCCAGCACCTTCGACTTCAATGCGGATCAGCTCGCTGCCCACGGCCATTACTTCGCCAGGCTGGCCACCCAGGGCCAGCACGCGGCCAGCCACGGGGGAAGGGATATCTACGGTGGCCTTGTCGGTCATCACATCTGCGACCACCTGGTCTTCGCTGACCATGTCACCGACTTTGACAAACCATTCCACCAGTTCAACTTGCGCAATGCCTTCGCCAATGTCCGGCATCTTGATAACGTGCGTACCCATTCAGACCTCCATAACCCGTTGTAGTGCCGCACCCACTCGCGCCGGGCCAGGGAAATAGGCCCACTCCTGGGCATGGGGATAGGGGGTATCCCAGCCGGTTACACGCTCGATCGGTGCTTCCAGGTAATGGAAGCAGTGCTCCTGGACCAGTGCGATCAGTTCGGCGCCAAACCCGCAGGTACGGGTGGCTTCGTGAACAACAACGCAACGGCGGGTCTTTTTCACCGAGGTGACGATGGCGTCCAGGTCCAGCGGCCAGAGGCTGCGCAAGTCGATGACTTCAGCGTCGATGCCGGTTTCTTCCGCGGCGGCCTGGGCCACATACACGGTGGTGCCGTAGGTCAGGATGGTGACTTCAGTGCCGGGGCGCACGATGGCGGCGCAATCCAGCGGGACGGTGTAGTAACCGTCGGGCACGGCGCTGGCCGGGTGTTTCATCCAGGGCGTTACCGGGCGGTCGTGGTGGCCGTCGAACGGGCCGTTGTACAGGCGTTTTGGCTCCAGAAAGATCACCGGGTCATCGTTTTCGATGGCGGCAATCAGCAGGCCCTTGGCGTCGTAGGGGTTGGACGGCATCACGGTGCGTAGGCCACAGACCTGGGTAAACATGGCCTCGGGGCTCTGGCTGTGGGTCTGGCCACCGTAGATGCCGCCGCCGCAGGGCATGCGGATGGTCATCGGGGCGATAAACTCGCCGGCTGAGCGATAGCGCAGGCGCGCCGCTTCAGAGACGATCTGGTCGGACGCCGGGTAGAAGTAGTCGGCAAACTGGATTTCGGCCACCGGGCGCAGGCCATAAGCGCCCATGCCCACGGCGGCACCGACGATGCCGCTTTCCGAGATCGGCGCGTCGAACACCCGCGAGCTGCCGTACTTGGCCTGCAGGCCTTCGGTGCAGCGAAACACGCCGCCGAAGTAACCCACGTCCTGGCCAAACACCACCACGTTGTCGTCGCGCTCAAGCATCACATCCATAGCCGAGCGCAGGGCCTGGATCATCGTCATGGTGCTGGTACTCACGGCGTTCTCCATCTGAATTTTATTGTTGTCGTTCATCTGGTTATAACCCCAATTCCTGGCGTTGCCGGCGCAAATGCTCGGGCATGTCCTTGTACACGTCTTCAAACATGCTCGCGGCGCTCGGGATTTGCCCACCGGCCAAGGTGCCAAAACGCTCGGCTTCCTTTTGCGCGCCGATGATTTCGGCTTCCAGTTCGGCGCTGACCGCGGCGTGCTCTTCTTCCGACCAGTTGCCGGTGGCAATCAGGTGCTGTTTGAGGCGAATAATCGGATCGCCCAGCGGGAAGTGGCTCCAGTCATCGGCAGGGCGATACTTGGACGGATCGTCGGAGGTGGAGTGCGGGCCTGCGCGGTAAGTGACCCACTCGATCAGGGTCGGGCCCAGGTTGCGCCGTGCGCGCTCTGCGGCCCAGGCCGAGGCGGCGTACACGGCGATAAAGTCGTTGCCGTCCACCCGCAGCGAGGCAATGCCGCAGCCCACACCGCGCCCGGCGAAGGTGGTGGACTCGCCACCGGCAATGGCCTGGAAGGTGGAAATGGCCCATTGGTTGTTGACCACGTTGAGGATCACCGGGGCGCGGTACACGTGGGCGAAGGTGAGGGCGGTGTGGAAATCCGATTCGGCGGTGGCGCCGTCGCCGATCCAGGCCGAGGCGATTTTGGTGTCGCCCTTGATGGCCGAGGCCATGCCCCAGCCAACGGCCTGTACGAATTGGGTGGCCAGGTTGCCGGAAATACTGAAAAAGCCGTAGTCACGCACCGAATACATGATCGGCAATTGCCGACCCTTGAGCGGGTCGCGTTCGTTGGACAGCAACTGGCAGATCAGGTCCACCAGTGGTACATCGCGGGCCATCAGAATGCTTTGCTGGCGGTAGGTGGGGAAGCACATGTCGTCGATGTTCAGGGCCAGGGCCTGGGCGCTGCCGATGGCTTCTTCGCCAAGGCTTTGCATATAGAACGACATTTTTTTCTGGCGCTGGGCGACCACCATGCGCGTGTCAAAAATACGCGTCTTGAGCATGGCGCGCATGCCTTCACGCAATACCTCGCTGGATACGCCTTCGGCCCACGGACCAAGGGCCTGGCCCTGGTCGTCGAGCACGCGGATCAGGCCTTTGGCCAGGTCGGCGGTATCGGCAGGTTCTACGTCGATCGGCGGCTTGCGCACCAGACCGGCATCGGTCAGGCGCAGGTAGCTGAAGTCGGTCTTGCAGCCTGGGCGGCCGGAGGGTTCGGGAACGTGCAGGCGCAGCGGTGCATATTCATTCATGGCTTTCTCTACGCTCGATCTTGTCGTGTTTATTAGGCGCGGGAGCTAGGTGGACGATCTGGCTACTTAATGCCCGGATCTTGTCCTACAACAATCATATTCCTGACAGTGAAGAATATTTCTCTGTAGTTCGTTGTGCTTTGCAGCATTTAAGGATAAGAATTCTGCATAAACATAAAAAACAGGTGCTTTTGTCTCATGCGCAAGCTAGATCGAACCGATATCGGGATTCTCAACAGCCTTCAGCAGAATGCGCGCATCACCAATGCGGACCTTGCGCGTTCGGTAAACCTGTCGCCGACGCCGTGTTTCAATCGGGTCAAGGCTATGGAAGAGCGCGGCCTGATCCGCGAGCAGGTGACCTTGCTCGACGCCGACATGCTGGGGCTGCACGTCAATGTGTTTATCCATGTCAGCCTGGAAAAACAGGTCGAGGAAGCCCTGCAGCATTTTGAAGCGGCGATTTCCGATCGCCATGAAGTCATGGAGTGCTACTTGATGGCCGGCGACCCGGATTACCTGATCCGCGTGCTGGTGCCCAGCATCCAGGCGCTGGAGCGCTTTATGATGGACTTTTTGACCAAGGTGCCCGGCGTGGCCAATATCCGCTCCAGCTTTGCCCTCAAGCAGGTACGTTACAAAACCGCATTGCCGCTGCCGCCCGGCGGGCTGACCCTGGAGGAGTGATTACACCCGCAGCCGCCAGCGCTCGTTGAAGCGCAGGTCGACCACCGACAGCGGTTCCACGTCAATCAGGTTGAAGGAGGCGGTGGTCGCGGCCAGAGCATGCAAAATCGCCGCGCGGATCACAAAAGGGTGGGTCACCACGGCAAAGTGGCCCTCTTCACGAAACTCGTCGAGCCAGGCGCTGACCCGCAAGCACAAATCCTGTACCGACTCGCCGCCGTGGGGGGCCGAGCAGGGGTTGTTGATCCAGTTGTTCAGCGCCTGGGGCATGCTCTGTTGCAGGTCACACAGACGCTGCCCTTGCCAGTCGCCGATATCGTAATCACCCAGGGCGGGCACGATTTCAATTTCGCCGCCCAGTGCCTGGGCGGTTTGCAAGGTGCGGGTTTCGGGGGCGCAGAGGATGCGCACCGGTTTTTTCAGCCTGGCACTCAGCTCCGCTGCCAGCAGCAAGCCCTTGGGGTCAGCCGGCTCGTCCAGGGCAAAGCGCCCCAGACGCTGTGCCTCGGTGCGCGCATGACAAATAAAGCTGAGGCGGGTGGGCATTCTCAAGTCCTTGGGTGGTATCGGGTTGCGGGTGACTGCGTGTGCTCGTCCTTCAAGTCAGTTTAGGCGAGTATTATGACGACGTAATCCACTCTCAAGGTACTTTGCAATGGCTGCTGCTCGTTTGAAAAAAGTCTTCAATACCGCTGCATTGCTGGCACTGATGGCCAGCGCCAGTGCGGCGTTTGCCCATGCCCACCTCGAATCATCCACACCTGCTGCGGGGAGTACGGTGGCCAGTGCCGACGAACTGCGCCTGGTCTTTACCGAAGGCGTGGAGCAGGCGTTTACCAAGGTGGTGATCAGCCATGACCAGACGCCGGTGGCGGTGAGCAGCCTCAAGACCGAACCGGGCAACCAGAAGGTCCTGATCGTGACCCCGGCGCAGCCCCTGCCAGCAGGCACTTACCAGGTGAAGTGGAACGCGGTGTCGGTCGATACCCACAAGAGTGCGGGCGACTACAGCTTTACGGTGAGCCACTGAGTTGATTGTCAGCGCAATGGTGGTGTGCCGGTTTGTGCATTTCTGCGTGGTGCTGCTGATGTTCGGGGCCTGTGCCTTCAGGCTCTTGTTGCCGACGGCTGGGCTTCGTGTGGAGATGGACCGACAGTGGCGCCCGATCAATCGCCTGCTGGCGTGGGTGGGGCTGGGCAGTGGCCTGGCCTGGTTGCTGCTGACGACCCACTCGATGGCAGGCAGTTGGCCTGACACGCTGGCCCCGGCGACGCTGTGGCTGGTGTTGGGCAGCACCTTTTTTGGTCAGGTGTGGGCCTTCCATCTGCTGTTCTGCGTGTTGCTGCTGGTTGCCCTGTATGCGCGTGCGGGTTTTTACCTTGTCGGGACGCTGGCGGTCCTGTTGCTGGCCACGTTGGCCCCGGTGGGGCACGGCGCAATGCTGGATGGCTGGCGCGGGCAATTGCTGATGCTTAACCAGTGGGTGCATCTGCTGTGCGTCGGGGCCTGGATCGGCGGGCTGCTGGGGTTGCTGCTGACGCTTGTGCGGCCCGCCGCACAGGACGTGGGGGCGGTGTTGCAGCGCTTCAGCAATCTGGGGTTTGGCCTGGTTGCGGGGATTATTCTGACGGGGCTGATCAATACCCGGGTGCTCACCGGTGCGCTCTGGCCTACCCCCCTGTTTGAGGGATTCGCCCTGATCTTGTTGATCAAGGTGACGCTGGTGGGCGCCATGCTCTTGCTGGCGCTGTTCAACTTGCTGATGAGTCGCAGGGGGCATTTCGCCGTATTGCGCCGCAGCGTGGCACTGGAATGGCTGTTCGGGCTGGCGGCGGTGGCTGCCGTGTCATTGCTGGGGACCTTGCCACCGCTGGTGGTGGGGTAAAGCCGGAGTACACCCATTCGTAGCAGCTGACGAGTAGAACGAGGCTGCGTCCGGCTGCGCAGCAGTCGTCAAATCGGTCAGTCCGGTGTTCATGTCTACCGTGAACACCGGGTTTACGGCCGCTTCGCGCCCGGACGCAGCCGTCGTTCCTCGGCAGCTGCTACGTATGCTGCTAGATCAGCAGAAACACACCCAGCAATCCACCGAACACCAACCACTTCTCGGCGTAGTAACGCGTGCGGTTGCGTTTTTTCAGTTCCTTGCCGCGCAGGCGGATCTTGTACAGCCGGGTAAAGGCGCGGTTCAGGGCACCAGTTTTGTCGGTGGCAGCGTTCGGTGAGCTGGCGGATGCCATCACCGTGCGGCTGAACCACTGGTTGAAAGCGCTGGCCCAGCGATATTGCATCGGGCGTTCGATATCGCAGAACAGGATGATGCGGTTTTTATCCGTGGTGTTTTCGGCGTAATGAATAAAGGTTTCGTCAAATATCACCGCCTCGCCATCACGCCACGCATAGTTTTCCCCGTCGACATTGATATAACAGCCCGGGTCATTCGGCGTGTCCAGGCCCAGGTGAAAACGCAGGGAACCGGCATAAGGATCACGGTGGCGCACCAGCTTCGAGCCGGGTGGCAACTCGGCAAACATGGCGGCCTTGATAGTCCCGATGCCGTTAAGCAGCTCGATGGTGCGCGGGCACATCTCGACCGCTGAAGGGTGATTGTCGCCATACCACTTCAGGTAAAAGCGCTTCCAGCCGCTCTTGAAAAAGGAGTTGAAACCCACGTCATTCGGCTGTTCTGAGCGCTTGATTGCGCCCGCGTTCATCAGGTTGCGCGCTTCTTCGCGGATTTCCTGCCAGTGCTCCTGCAAGGGTTGCAGCTCGGGAAAGTCGCCAGGCTTCAGATACGGCTGGCTGGGGACCTTGGAGAACAGGTACAGAAAGCAGTTGATGGGCGCCAGAAAAGTGGAGTGATCGCTCAACTGGCGACCGAGTTTATGGCGAACCTTGCCCCGCAGGTGGACATACGCGATGGACAAAACGTAAACAGCAATAATGATGAGTTTCAAGAGTATCGTCACAAGTCAGGAGAAACGCAGCCCGGCAAACACGCAAGTGGCCCGACATCTCGTAAGAAATATCGGGTACTGGTGCCGCTTTTTGGGAGCCAATATGTAAGGTTAAAGCAGCACTTTGGCCATTTTCCAGCCTTTCATAACGTTTTTGTCATCTTTGCTTACAGTCTTTGGTCGTGTTGCGGGTGCCGCCCTGGTATGGAAAAAGCCGCCTCAGGCCTCGTTAGCGGCGTTTTTTTCCAGCAAGGCATCGACTTCGGCGGTACCAGGGGCGGTGGCGGGGCCGCGGCGGGTAACGGCCAGGGCCGCTGCTGCATTGGCTCGCGTCGCCGCGTGTACGGGGCTGTAACCGGCCGCCAGTGCGGCAATCATCACCCCGGTATGGGCGTCGCCGGCACCGTTGCTGTCGACAGCCTGGACCTTGAACCCGGCCACAGGCTGCTGACCATGCCTGTCGCTGACCCAGCAGCCCTGCGGGCCGTCGCGCACAACGCTGACGCAGCCCTCGGGCAGGCGGGCGGCCAGGGCGGGCAGGGCGGGCAGGGCGTCGAGCAGGGACGGGCTGGCGGTGAAGCTGCGTGCCTCGGCGCTGTTGCTGGTCCAGAGGTTCAGGCGCGGCAGCAGGGCGTTGAGCAATTGCGGGGCGATATCGGCCAGTAACGGGCCGGGGTCGAACGCTACCTGCACGTCGGGCGCCAGGCTCAGGATCCAGCGCAACAGAGGTTCGGCCTTGTGGGCATGCAACAGGCTGTACCCGCTGACATAGACGTGATCATCAGGCTGGACGCTGACCTGTGCCAGATCCTCGGCAGACAATCCGCCTTCGGCGCCGATACAGGAAATAAAGGTCCGCTCGGCGCTGGCTTCGGTGAGGGCCACGCACACGCCGGTGTCCTTGCCCGGGTCGATGGCCAGGGACAGCTGGATACCTTCGGCATGCAGGGCCTCGCGGGCCAGGTCACCAAACCGGCCCTGGCCGTGGCGACCCAGGTACACGCTCTGCAGGCCATTGCGTTGGGCGGCGGCCATCACATTGAAGCCACCGCCTGCGTAAAAACAGGCGTCATGGGCCAGGACATCGCCACCGGAACGGGGCAGGGTGTCCAGCGCCATCGCCAGGTCGACGATCACCTGGCCGGTATGCAGCAATCTAGCCATGGGCGGCCTCCGGTGCGCAGCGGCGGCGGTCTTTGGCGCCGCCCGACAGGGCATACAAGCCCGCGGCGACTGCGAATGTAACGACCCAGCCAAGGCCGTTGTGGCCCAGCCATGAATCGGCCAGCGGCCCGACAAACCAGTCCGCATCCGAACTGCCCACCCGGGTAAAACAGAACCCCAGCACCAGCGCGATGGCCCAGGCCCCCAGTGCGCGCCACTCGATGCCGCCCTTGTACCAGTAGGCGCTGCGGGGGCTGACGTCGAGCAGGTCGTGGGCGCTGTAATAATGGCGGTGCAGCAGGTCGACGATAAAGATCGCCACCCAGGCCGTGATTGGAATGGCCGTGAGTGAGATAAACGTGATGAAAGGGCCGTAAAAACTGTCGGCAAACAGCATGAAGTAAATCGAGCCACAGAATATGGCCACGATGTCTACGACCACGGCCTGCACCCGCTTGATGTTCACGCCCAGGGTCAGGGTTGTCAGGCCGGCAGAATATACTGACAGATGATTGGACAGCAGCAGGCCGCCAAAGGCGCTGAGCAGATAGGGCACAGCCATCCAGGACGGCAACAGGTTGCGGATAGCCGCAATGGGGTCGGTGGCCGACGCCAGCGCGTGGTTGCCCACGGTCAGCAGGCCGCCAAGGGTGATCAGCAACACCAGCGGGATCCCTGCGCCCCAGGCCGCCGAGGCCACCAGTTGCGAGGCGCTGACGCTGTGTTTCTGGTAGCGCGACATATCGGCACCGGCGTTGGCCCAGCCGATGCCGGTGCCTGCAGCCATGATGCCAATGCCGATAATCACGGCGCTCATGGGCGCGGGGCTGGCGTTCAATACCCCTGGCCAGTCGATGGTGGCGCAGAGAAAACCGCCCACCAGCAGGTTGAGCGCGCCAAACACATAGGTTGCCCACTTCTGGATCACCAGCAGCGTGGCATGGCCAAGCCCGGAAACCGCCAGGGTCAGCAGGGTGAAAATACCGATAAATACCAGGGTCAGCAGCGGAGCGCTTTTGGCTTCGGTGGGGGTGTTGAACAGGATCGTGCTCAGAGACAGCAACACGAAAGCGGCGGTGGTGGTATTGACCGTTTCCCAGCCTACCCGGGACATCAATGACACCAGCGTAGGCGCCATATTGCCGCGCACGCCGAAAATGGCCCGCGACAATGTCAGGCTTGGCGCTCGCCCACGTCGTCCGGCAATGGAGATAACGCCGACCACGGCGAACGAGCCTGCGGCACCGATCAAGGCAACAATCACCACCTGCCAGATTGCCAGTTGATGAAAGGCCACCAGCGTGGCCCCCAGCGGCAAGCCGAGAATGCTGATATTGGCGGCAAACCAGACCCAGAACAGTTGAAGCGGGTTGCCCTTGCATTCGCTTTCGGGGACGGGCTCGATGCCGCGGGTTTCCAGTTGCCCGGCAGAGTGCCCGGCGTCAGGGGATGTCATGGCGTGTAGCTCCTGAGGCTGTTGTTATCGTTGTAGGCAGGCCGGGCTTGGGTGTGAGGCCCGTCGTGGTGCGGTCAAGGGCAGGGGGTCAGCTGTGGCGAAGGGCTAGCAAGTCGCGCACCAAGGGGTCCAACTGCATGCTGTTGACCGCGACGATTTGCTTGATCAGCGCCGCAGGCCAAAGTTGCAGGCCGCCGCAGGCACCCAGCATGGCGCCGAGGATGGCGGCAATGGTGTCGGTATCGCCGCCAATGCTGGCGGCCATGCACAGGGCGTCGAAACTGCTCAGGGCGCCGCTGGCCACGCGCTGGGCGAGGGCAAAGGCGGCGACCACGGATTCTTGAGACGCGACCGATGTGCCGATCACGTCATACAACAGGTCGCCGATATTGTCGGGGTTGCACTCGCGACTGGCCTGCCTGGCCCAGCGAATGCGCGGGCCGATGCGGCCGCCAGCCACCCAGTGGCCGTGGTGTTCGGCCATAAACGCCATTTCAGTACCGGCATTGAGGGCGTGCTCAAGTTGTGTGCCATTGAGCCCGCTGGACACCACGGCGGCAACCGCAGCGGCACTGGCAATCCCCAGGCTGGTGTTGTGCGTCACCTGGCAGGCCTGGACTACAGACTGGATAAAACGCTCCGGCTGGCGCACGTCGCTGGCGATGCCCACCGGGGTTATGCGCATGGCTGCGCCATTGGTGGTGCCATGACGCCCGGACTCTTCGGGGCTGTGGCCCGCGAGGATCATCTCGATTGCACGCTTGGTCGACGGCCCCAAAAGGTCCTGGGAGCCTTTGGCCTGCATGTTGGCTTCCCAGGCAATCAGGCGTTGGGCTAGCAGGTGCGGGTCAATGCTGCCCCGGCCCTCGACCAGCAGTTGGCCAACCAGGATGGCCTGCTCGGTGTCGTCGGTGATTGAGCCTGCAAGCATGCCCGGGGCGATAGGCTGATCGGCGGGGGCGTTTTCAAGGGTGCCAATGTGGCCAAAGCGGGACAGAATCTGCCCGCGGCTCAACGACTGGGTCGGCATGCCCAGGGCATCGCCCAAAGCCAGGCCATAGAACGCGCCCAGTGCTCGGTCCATTGCTGTCATGTGGGTGTTCCAAACGAGTGGTACATGCGAAAGTGCTGTGGGTCCAGCCAACTTTCGACCATTTCCATCAAGCGCCCCTGGCGGTCGTAAGTGGTGCGCAACGCCTTGAGAAATACGGTCCCGGCAGGGCGCCCGAGCATGAGGGCGTCTTCTTCGTTGAGGGGTTCGGCGCCAATCCATTGGTCGCCGCGATCTGCGACAAACCCGTAGGCTGCCAGGGTTATGGTCAGGGAATCGTCGATCAGGCCAACCCTTGGCAAGCCTTCCAGGCCACCGGTCGCGGGCATCAGTGAGCGCTCCAGGGAGATGGCGGTGCCATCGTCCCGGCGCCGGCGACGTTCCAGGATAATAAACTGGCTCAAGCCAAATTGATGCAGCAGGTCCGGGCGCTCTATGGCCTCGAGCCTGAGCTGCTCTGTGTGGATGCGGGCACCGGTGCTGGCCAGTGCCTGGGTCCAGCCGTTGTTCTGGTCGAGGGTAATACCGTCATAGGTGACGATGGCGCCGCCTTCGTTTTGCGTGGCTATATATTTTCGCCTTTCCAGTTCCGTCAGTGCTGCACGCAATGTGCTGTGGCTGACGCCCAGTTCTTGAGCCAATTGGTCTTCTCCTGGCAGTGGATTGCCGTCTGCCAGGAGACCGCTTTCGATACGGTGGACGAGCTCGTCGACTACCCGTTGTTGTTTGTTGAATCGAACCTGTTTGATCATGCCGAAAGTAATAGCTCAGCAATTGAGGTTCGGCAATATTCTCAACCCGGTATCAGCCATAAAGGGTGGTTATAACGGGTATTGCTTGTCAGCAAGGATGCCTTGCGCCGGCGGGCAACCCCGGCCCAAGGCCGGCGCAGGGAGGGACGGGTGTTTCAGCCGCACGCCTTGAGGTTGACCGGGCCCACGAACTCGTTGCCGCGGCCCATTACGCAGGCCACCGCCTGATTGCGCTGGCGCTCCCAGGCCTGGACCGGATAGGTCTTGTTCCACGCCTCGTACAGCTGGCGGTCCTGTTTTGACAGGCGCAAGTTGTATTGCTTGCTCATATAGAAGTAGGTGCGGGCAATCATGCCGCGAATGGAGGGCCGGGGCATGACCTTCTTGGACTTGAAATCAACCTGTGTCAGGCACGAGCCATATTGGCCCTTTTGCACGGGTAGCCAGCCAAAACTGAAGTTGTTTCTGTCCCCGTTGACCTCGCCGATGCTGGGCACCAGGTTGTGCAGGTCCGCTTCGGCCACCTTGAACACCGGGTCGTTGCGGGTGCAGTTTTTGCGTCCCCCACTTTGCCAGCACTGGCGCTGATGGCCGATCTGCCAGGCGGGCACGATATGCTCCCACTCAATTCGTGCGGCGCGGTTGGCATTTTTGCGTGGGGTATAGCCACAGGCTTTGAGGTCGACACGGTTGCCGGTGTATTTACAGCCGCAGTAGAACTCGGTGGACTGCGGTGCGTAGAGCTTCCAGGCGACTTTCTTGGCTTCGCTGAAGGTTTGCGGGGCGCCAGCGTGAGCGCTTAAAACGGTAAAGAGACTGACCAGTGCCAGTAAACAAACCCTCATCGACTCAATCTTCCTCAGGCACAGTCCAGAACACGTTAATGGCACCATCATCGCGATAGGCAATGGTGACATTGTCGTTTTCGGAAATTTCTTCGATCAGGCGTTCCCAGAACTCGGGGTTGTCGCCTTCAAGTCGTTCAAGCACCGCCATCTTGTCTTTTTGCGCTTTGGGCGAGCTGATGATTTTTTGTATACGCGTGCCGAAAATTTCGTAGGGGCTCGGTGGGGTCGGCTCTTTCGCCGCTTTTTTAGCCATGATGCGATCCTTGGTGTGCTGTATGCGCATACAGTATTTAACTGCGCCAGATTTGGCAACTGTTTGCTGCTTTGGCAAGCAAACCGGCGCTTGGTTCTGGGCGCAAAAAAAAAACCGCCTCCCGGAGGGGAGGCGGCTTCTTGAATCGCAAGTGCTTGAAACTCCGGGTTTAGTACTCCCAGAACATGCGCTGCAGCTCTTTGCTGTCCTGGGTCTTGGTCAGTGCAACCATGGCCAGGATGCGGGCTTTCTGAGGGTTCAGGTCGTGGGCGACCACCCAGTCATTCTTGTCGTCCGGCTGTTCTGCGTTACGCAGTACGAAACCGCCGCTGTTAACGTGAGAAGAACGAATGATTTGGACGCCATCTTTGCGCAGGGCTTGCAAGGTTGGCACTACGCTCGACGCCACCGAACCGTTGCCGGTACCTGCGTGGATGATGGCCTTGGCGCCGGATTGGGCCAGTGCCTTGTAGGCGGTGTCGTCCACATTGCCGTAGGAGTAGGCGATGCCTACGTTTGGCAGGCTCTTGATGTTTTTGATGTCGAACTCGGAATCCATGGTGTGGCGCTTGGCCGGCAGGCGGAACCAGTAGGACTTGCCTTCAACCACCATTCCCAGCGGGCCCCAAGGGCTTTTGAAGGCTTCGGTCTTGATGTTGATCATTTTGCTGACATCGCGACCGGACTGGATTTCGTCGTTCATGGTCACCAGCACGCCTTTACCGCGCGCTTCCTTGCTGCCGGCAACGGCAACGGCGTTGTACAGGTTGAGCATGCCGTCAGCCGACATGGCAGTGCCCGGGCGCATGGAGCCGACCACGACAATCGGCTTGTCGGTTTTTTCCACCAGGGTCAGGAAGTAAGCGGTCTCTTCCAGGGTGTCGGTGCCGTGGGTGATGACGATGCCATCGACATCATCGCGTTCAGCCAGCTCGGCAACCCGGCGGCCCAATTGCAGCAGGTTGTCGTTGGTGATGCTCTCGGAAGCAATTTGCATCACTTGCTCGCCGCGCACGTTGGCCAGCTCGCTCAGTTCGGGAACACCGGCAATCAGCTTGTCGATACCGACTTTGGCTGCCGTGTAAGTGGCGCTGTTGGCAGCGCTGGCGCCTGCTCCGGCAATGGTGCCGCCAGTGGCCAGAATGATGACGTTGGGTTTGCCGGCCGCTTCTTGCGCCTGGGCAGTTGGCAGAGCCAGCAGCAGTGCCAGGGCCCCCGGAATGATTGATTTCAACACAGCATTTTTCATTATTTTTTCTCTTATTAGTGAGTGTGCCGATGTACGCACACCGAGCACGGCACGGGCCATCCATTGGCGGCGTGCGGCGTAGGTGAAGCACTATCTATGCCAGTGGCAAAGGCTCTGGGTGGCCCGTTCAAGCCACTGATTCACTGGGTCCAATGTCACTTGCTGCAAGCTCTGTTGCGAGCCTGGACGGTTTCCCGAACAAAGTCGGGTTTTATGTTCGGAGAATCGAATGCGTCGCGGGTGGGCAGGGGCTTTTTTCACGTTGACAAATAACCAGCGGTTTTCCATAGTGAGGTTCAAGCAAACGTTTGCGCGGCGTTTTTTGAGCCTGTGATGACAGGCACTCACCCTGAGCTGTTGCCCGTCACACGGCGCTTGGTATTCAGGTGTAGCGCAGGCAGGACGTTGCTCACAATAATCATAAGATCGGAGTTACTGCCATGAAGCTGCCATTTGCTGGACGCCTTCTCGCTGTCGCCATGCTGGCTGCAGCATCCCTCGCTCTGCCTCTCGCCCATGCCGAAACAGCGCCAAAGCCCAAGGTCGGGCTGGTGATGAAATCGTTGGCAAACGAATTTTTCGTCACCATGCAAAAGGGCGGCGAAGACTATCAAAAGGCCAATGCGGCCACGTTCGACCTGGTCTCCAACGGGATCAAGAACGAAACGGACACTGCAGGCCAGATCGACATCATCAATCAAATGATCATTGCCAAGGTCGATGCGCTGGTCATTGCGCCCGCAGATTCCAAGGCCCTGGTTTCGGCGATCAAAAAAGCCCGGGATCGCGGGATCGTAGTGGTCAACATCGACAACCAGCTGGACCCTGACGTGCTCAAAAGCAAAGGCCTCGATGTGCCGTTCGTGGGGCCCAACAACCGCCAGGGCGCGCGTGAAGTCGGGGTGTACCTGGCGACCAAGCTGCAGGCAGGCGATGAAGTGGGCATCATCGAGGGCGTGTCGACTACCACCAATGCCCAGATGCGCACCGCAGGTTTCAAGGATGCAATGACCGCTGCCGGCATGAAAGTCGTGCCGGTGCAGTCAGGCAACTGGGAAATCGACGGCGGCAACAAGGTTGCCGCGGGCATGCTCAGCGAATACCCGAACCTCAAGGCTATCCTGGCCGGCAATGACAGCATGGCCCTGGGCGCGGTGTCGGCTATCCGTGCCGCAGGCAAGGCCGGCAAGGTCCAGGTGGTGGGCTATGACAATATCGATGCGATCAAGCCGATGCTAAAAGATGGCCGGGTACTGGCAACGGCCGATCAGGCAGCAGCCAAACAGGCGGTTTTCGGCATTGAAACCGCGCTCAAGCTGGTCAGAAAAGAGCCGGTCGAGAACCTCAAGGACGGTGTCATCGATACCCCTGTGCAACTGGTCACCCATCCTTAATCCGGCCCGCTGTCGCTGGCACCTGCCCCATCGGCAGGTGCCCGGAGAAATGTCATGTCTGCACCTGATGCCAGCGTGGTCCTCACGGTCGGCGGGATTGGTAAAACCTATACACAACAGCCGGTACTGGCAGGTATTGACTTGTCGCTGTATCGCGGCGAAGTGCTGGCCCTGACGGGGGAGAATGGCGCCGGTAAAAGCACCCTGTCGAAGATCATCGGTGGCCTTGAAATGCCGACCTTGGGGCACATGCATTTCAATGGCCAGGCCTATGCGCCCGGCAGCCGCTCGCACGCCGAGAAGCTGGGAGTGCGCATGGTCATGCAGGAGCTGAACCTGCTGCCCACCCTGACCGTGGCGGAAAACCTGTTTCTGGACAATCTGCCCGGGCGCCTGGGCTGGATCAGCCGCAAGCAATTGCGCAAGGCGGCGATCGAGGCTATGGCCCAGGTTGGCCTGGAGGCGATAGACCCGGACACCCTGGTCGGTGAGCTGGGCATTGGCCATCAGCAAATGGTCGAGATCGCCCGCAACCTGATTGGCGACTGCCATGTGCTGATTCTCGATGAGCCCACGGCGATGCTTACGGCGCGTGAAGTCGAAATGCTCTTTGTGCAAATCGAACGGCTGCAGGCCCGGGGCGTGGCGATCGTTTATATCTCCCACCGGCTTGAAGAGCTGGCCCGTGTGGCCCAGCGCATTGCCGTGTTGCGCGACGGTTGCCTGGTGTGTGTCGAGCCAATTGCCGATTACAGCAGCGAGCAACTGGTCAACCTGATGGTAGGGCGCGAACTGGGCGACCAATTGGACCTGGGGCCGCGCAGCCTGGGTGAACCGGCGCTCAAGGTCACTGCGCTGAGCCGTGCAGACAAGGTGTGCAAGGTCTCGTTTGAGGTCAGAAAAGGCGAAATATTTGGTATCTCAGGCTTGATCGGGGCAGGGCGTACGGAGCTTTTGCGCTTGATCTACGGCGCCGACTTGCCCGATAGCGGCACGGTTGCCCTGGGCTCACCGCTGCAGGTGGTCAGCATCCGTTCGCCCGCCGATGCCGTGAAGCAGGGCATTGCCCTGATTACCGAGGATCGCAAGGGCGAAGGTTTGCTGTTGAGCCAGTCGATCAGCGCCAATATCGGCCTGGGCAACATGCAGCGCGTATCCAGGGCCGGTGTGGTTGATGGCCAGCAAGAGGCAGCATTGGCCCGGCGCCAGATCGACGCAATGGGCATTCGCAGCAGCGGCCCCGAGCAGGTGGTGTCGCAGCTGTCCGGTGGCAACCAGCAGAAGGTGGTCATTGGGCGCTGGCTGGAGCGCGACTGTTCGGTCCTGTTGTTCGACGAACCCACGCGTGGCATCGACATTGGCGCCAAGTTCGATATTTACCGCCTGCTGGGCGAGTTGACGCGCCAGGGCAAGGCGCTGGTGGTGGTGTCCAGCGACCTGCGTGAGTTGATGTTGATCTGTGACCGCATCGGTGTGCTGTCTGCGGGGCGTCTGATCGATACGTTTGAGCGTGACAGCTGGAGCCAGGAACAGTTGCTGGCCGCGGCCTTTGCCGGTTATCAAAAAAGAGATGCGCTGCTCGCAGAAGCAGCGCCACAGGAAGCCCTATGAAAACCTCCCTCGCGCCGCGAAAAAATACCCATAACTACTATGGCATGGGCACTTACCTGGGGCTGGCAGGCGCCTTGCTGGCCATGATCATTCTGTTTTCCAGCCTGAGCGATCACTTTTTCTCCTATGACACGTTAAGCACCCTGGCCAACCAGATCCCGGACCTGATGGTGTTGTCGGTGGGCATGACCTTTGTGCTGATCATCGGTGGTATCGACCTGTCGGTAGGCTCGGTACTGGCCCTGGCGGCGTCTACCGTCAGCGTGGCGATTCTGGGCTGGGGCTGGAGCATCCTGCCGGCGGCCCTGCTGGGCATGGGCTGCGCAGCACTGGCCGGAACCCTTACCGGCTCAATCACCGTGGCCTGGAAAATCCCGTCGTTTATCGTGTCGCTGGGGGTGCTGGAGATGGCCCGGGGAGCGGCTTACCAGATGACCGGTTCGCGCACGGCCTATATCGGTGACGCTTATGCCTGGCTTGCCAACCCCATCGCCTTCGGCATTTCCCCCGCCTTTATCATCGCCTTGCTGATTATCGTGGTTGCCCAGGCAGTGCTCACCCGTACCGTGTTTGGCCGTTATCTGATCGGCATTGGCACCAACGAGGAAGCCGTGCGTCTGGCAGGTATTAATCCAAAACCTTACAAGATTCTGGTCTTCAGCCTGATGGGCTTGCTGGCCGGGGTAGCGGCACTGTTCCAGATCTCGCGCCTTGAAGCGGCAGATCCCAATGCCGGCTCTGGCCTGGAGTTGCAGGTGATCGCGGCGGTGGTGATTGGTGGCACGAGCCTGATGGGCGGCCGTGGTTCGGTAATCAGCACTTTCTTTGGCGTGCTGATTATCTCGGTACTGGCCGCGGGGCTGGCGCAAATCGGCGCAACGGAGCCGACCAAGCGTATTATTACCGGTGCTGTCATTGTGATAGCAGTGGTATTGGACACATACCGCAGTCAACGTGCACAGCGACGGAACTGAGCAATGGCAACGATTAAAGATGTCGCGGCAATGGCAGGCATTTCGTACACGACGGTTTCCCATGTGCTGAACAAGACGCGCCCGGTGAGTGAGCCGGTGCGCCTGAAGGTAGAGGAGGCCATTGCCCGCCTCGACTATGTGCCCAGTGCGGTGGCGCGTTCGCTCAAGGCCAAGACCACGGCCACGATCGGCCTGTTGGTGGCCAATAGCCTGAACCCGTACTTTGCCGAACTGGCGCGTGGTATCGAAGACTACTGTGAGCGCAACAACTACTGCGTGATCCTGTGCAACTGTGACGACGACCCCGACAAGCAGCGCAACTACCTGCGGGTGCTGCTTGAAAAACGGGTCGACGGGCTGGTGGTGGCTTCGGCAGGCGGGGATCTGGGCATGGCCAGCGGGCTGGTCGGGGTGCGCACGCCGATGGTTATCGTCGACCGCAGCCTTGAGGGTGTGGAGGCCGATCTGGTGTGCATCGATCACGAACTGGGGGCGTACCTGGCCACTCGCCATTTGCTGGAGCTGGGCCATCGTGCCATTGCCTGTATTGGCGGGCCGGCCATCACCCGCGTCGCCCAGCTGCGCCGGGCCGGTTATCTGCGCGCGTTGGCAGAGGCGGGCGTGGCGGCGCCGCAGCACTGGATGATCGAGAGCGACTTCAGCAGTGTCGGGGGTTATCAGGCGGCTGTCGGCCTTTTGCAACACAACCCGCCATCGGCCATTTTTGCCTGCAATGACATGATGGGCATTGGTGTGCTGCGGGCAGCAGCAGAACGCAATATTCGGGTGCCGCAGCAGTTGTCGGTGATCGGTTTTGATGATGTGCAGATGAGCCGCTATGTCTATCCGTCGTTGACCACGGTCGGGCAGTCAATTGTGCACTTGGGCGAAATGGCTGCGCAGTTACTGTTGCGCCGTATCGCATCGCCCGGGCGTGCGGTGGAGCAACGAATCGTCAAGCCCGAGATTGTGTTGCGCGAGTCCACTCGGGCTTATGCCGAGGCCGCGTTCAAATCCCCCCAATCAATCACCGGATGAGTGTCGATACATGCAAGCAAATGTAGTGGTGGTTGGCAGCCTGAACATGGACCTGGTGACGCGCACGCAGCGGTTACCGCGCCCGGGAGAAACGGTGTTCGGGCAGTCCTTTACGACGGTGCACGGAGGCAAGGGGGCCAACCAGGCGGTGGCAGCATCGCGTCTGGGTGCGGCTGTGGCTATGGTCGGTTGTGTTGGCAGTGACGCCTATGGCGTACAACTGCGCGACGGGCTGCTGGCCGACCGTATTGACTGCCAGGCCGTGCGCACCGTACCAGGCAGTGCAAGCGGCGTGGCGCTGATCACGGTCGCGGCTGACGGCCAGAACACCATTGTGGTGGTGGCAGGTGCCAATGGCGGTCTGGAGCCTGAAGATATCCAGGCATTTGATCAGGTTTTGCAAGCCGCGCAGGTGCTTGTTTGCCAGCTTGAAGTGCCGATGCCTACAGTGGGGTACGTGCTCGGTCGCGGGCGTGAACTCAACAAGACTGTGATCCTCAATCCGGCCCCGGCAAGTGGCCCGTTGCCAGAGCACTGGTACGACGCGATCGATTACCTGGTCCCCAATGAGAGCGAGGCCTGGGCGCTCAGCGGCGTAGTGGTTGATGGCCTTGAGTCGGCGCAGCGTGCTGCTCGCCAACTGATCCAGTTGGGCGCGCGCAAGGTGATTATCACCCTGGGTGCTCTGGGTGCGCTGTTTGTCAGTGCGCAGCGGGTTACGCACTTTGCGGCGCCCAAGGTTGAAGCGGTCGATGCCACGGCGGCGGGGGATACCTTTGTCGGAGGCTTTGCAGCCGCGCTGGCGGCGGGGATGGCTGAAGATGACGCTATTCGCTTTGCCCAGGTTGCAGCAGCGTTATCGGTAACCCGCGCCGGTGCTCAACCCTCCATTCCCATGTTGCATGAAGTACAGGGCCTTGCCACACCATGAAAAAAACTCCGCTGCTCAACATCGCCCTGTCGCGGCTGATAGCCTCGTTGGGGCATGGCGATATCATTGTCATTGCCGATGCCGGGTTGCCCGTGCCCAAAGGGGTCGAGCTGATTGACCTGGCACTGACCCCAGGCGTACCGGACCTTGCCAGTACCCTGCAGGCCTTGCTCAGCGAGATGCAAGTGCAAAACCATGTGCTGGCCCATGAACTGCTGCTGGCACCGTGCGCGGCGCTGTCATCCATTGAGTTGCATGCCAGCAAGGGGGCGCTGGGCTCGCAGCGCCTTCTGTCCCATGACGCTTTCAAAGAGCTTTGCCTGCAGGCAAAAGCGATTGTTCGCACAGGCGAATGCCACCCTTACTGCAATATTGCCTTGATATCAGGCGTCATCTTTTAGACAGACACTACATGGAGTTGGTTATGCCGGTATTTACCCGTTTGTTTCAGCCACTGATCAGGAGTGTCGTGCTTTTGTCCGCCATCACGATTTCGAGCGTCCACGCAGCCGACAAGATTGATCTTATTATCGACACCGATCCTGGTGCAGATGATGTCGTCGCGTTACTGCTGGCGCTGGCCTCACCCGAGCAGCTGAATGTGCTGGCCATTACCACCGTGGCGGGCAATGTGCGGCTCGACAAGACCTCGCGCAATGCTCGCCTGGCCCGGGAGTGGGCAGGGCGCGAAGAGGTTCCGGTGTATGCCGGGGCGCCCAAGCCATTGGTGCGCACGCCGATTTACGCGGAAAACATCCACGGTCAGGAGGGGGTGACCGGGGTCCCGGTCCATGAGCCTGCCAAAGGGCTTGAGCCGGCCAATGCGGTCAACTACCTGATCGATACCCTGCGTGCGGCCAAGCCAGGCAGCGTGACCATTGCCATGCTCGGCCCGCAGACCAACCTGGCACTGGCCTTGATCCAGGCGCCCGATATCACCAAGGGCATCAAGGAAGTCGTGGTGATGGGCGGGGCCCATTTCAATGGCGGCAATATCACGCCGGTAGCCGAATTCAACCTCTATGCCGACCCGCATGCGGCAGAGGTGGTTTTGCACAGCGGCGTGAAACTGACCTATGTACCGCTGGACGTCACCCACAAGATCCTCACCAGCGAAGCACGCCTCAAGCAGATCGCCGCGTTGGGCAATACGGCCGGCAAGCTGGTGGGGGATATTCTCAATGAATACGTCAAAGGCGACATGGTTCACTACGGCTTGCCGGGCGGGCCTGTACACGATGCCAGTGTGATCGCTTACCTGCTCAACCCCGGGTTGTTTTCCGGGCGCGAAGTCAATCTGGTCGTGGATACCCGTGAAGGTCCCACGTTTGGCCAGACCATTGCGGACTGGTACAACACCCTGAATCAGCCAAAAAATGCTTTTTGGGTTGAAAACGGCGACGCCCAGGGGTTTTTTGACTTGCTGACGGAGCGCCTGGGCCGCTTGAAATAAGTTGCGCGCGTCCGGGCTCAGGTCAGTTTTGCCAGTTCCGTGTGGCGATATTTTTCGAACACCTGGCTGACAAAAGCGCGTGCGGCCTCCGTGCCAAGCTCTTTGACCAAAAGGTCGATGCCGATGATCGCCAGCTCTTCAGGGCTGCCCGGGCTGTAAGAGCACTGTCCTTGATGCCACTTGGCCTTGATATCTGCGTCGATGCTGACTGTTGTCATGGGGTGCTCATGAGAGGGGCGTGAAAGAGCGATTTTAGCAAAAAGTCGCTGTGACGCCATCGACAGAGCCGGGTTAATCGCGTCATGGGGCATTTGCTGTGTCAAATTGCCCATCGGCGCGCTGGTGCGTGCCACACTTGCATTTTTTTCCAGAGGTGCATGCGCCATGCAAATTGATTTGAACGCCCCTGACGGGCTTACCCTGGCGTCGGTACGTCAGTTGCTGGCTTCGGCCAGTGACGATGGCCACACGCAATTGCGTGTGACACGCGCGGGTGTTGCCTTTATTTCTTCTGGCGTGGTGGGCGGTGCAGATATAGACGGGCTGCTGTTTCGCCTGGAGACCTGGGCAGCAGGCTCAGGTTATGTCGGAAAAATTGCGGCCAGTGATGAGGTCTGGGTGATGCAAATTTTCAATGCGTTAAAAGACAACTGGCCTAACCCGCCATTTGACTACATTGATGTGTACTAATTCTTACACATATTTGGCAATGATTAGAGGCGTACGCTACATGCCTGCTCGGGCAAACTGCCTGCGCGTTGGCTAAACAGAGGGTGCTGACAGGCACCATGCAACCTATATGCGAAAAAGCTGTCGCAAAGGTTCAGACTTTTTACTTAAGGAGGCTTCATGTCTTGGAAGCTAGTGTCATTGGGTTCGTTGTTGGCGGTCGTAGCGCTGTCCGGGTGCAGTACGTCAGGTTCGGGCAGTGAGCCCGCTGCCGAGGCAGGGCATAGCCGCTGTGATGCCAGTGCAGCTGCCTTTGTCATCGGCAAGAAAGCATCGGCCGAACTGCTGGAGCAGGCTCGCATCAAAGCCGGTGCGCAGAATGCACGCGTCTTGATGCCCCACGATGTCATGACGCTCGAGTACCGCTCGGATCGTTTGAACCTGAACACGGATGACCAGGCGGTCATTACCCGCGTGAACTGCGGCTAACGTTCTGTCAGGCATAAAAAACCCCGTCACATGGACGGGGTTTTTTTGTTCGAAGGAGATTTACTCCGGACGAACCTGTGCAGCTTGCATACCCTTTTGGCCTTTCTCAGCCACGAAGGAAACGGTCTGGCCTTCTTTCAGGCTTTTGAAACCGTCGCTTTCGATAGCTTTGAAGTGTACGAACAGGTCGTCACCGCCACCTTGAGGAGTGATGAAGCCGAAGCCTTTTTCATCGTTGAACCATTTTACGGTGCCGGTTTGGCGATTAGACATGGTGTATCTCCAAGAAACTTATATTTTCAGTAGTACTGTGCTGCTCAGGCCAACTGGGCACACCGAGCTATCATAGTCGAAATGTGCGCTTTGGAACCCCCCCTGAACCACAGTTTGCTGCGATGTTAGTTTCGGTCTGCTGCCTGAAACGCTCGAAGCCCCCGGTTTCCGGGGGCTTGAGGGTTAAACGGGCTTGGAAAAAAAGCACTCGCGAATGAATATTTTTTACGCAAAAAATGGTTTCTGGCCATTTTTGCCCTGAATCAGGCCCGAATTCGCTCTGCAGCCAGGTCTATTTTTTCGCGCGGCAGGCCTGGATTGCGTCCAGCGCCTTGGTTCGCAGCTCTGCACTCGGCTGGGTGGTCTTGCTCATCAGTTGGGTGATTTCAGCCGTGCTGAACTTTTCGGACAGTTTTTCCGCGCCGCATGCACAGTGTTGCTGGGCGGTCTTGACGTCGACACTTTGGCTTGCCGCCGCTACGCAGTCCTTCATGTAGTCGTTTTTTGCGCCTGCTGGCCAATTATCGGCTTGGGCGCTCAGGGGTAACAGCAGTGCCAAGGGTGCTGCGAAGGCGAGTAAGCGGATCGTGCGCATAAGTTGCTCCTTGTAAGCATGAAAGCCGAGTGTGTATCACTGAGTATCTGAAAGGTGAGTGCAGCTCAAGTTCACCGCTTTGTAAAAAAGTACCCTTTATTTTGGATGCGGGGCAGGGTGCGCAACAGGCAGCGTACATCTGTGCTAGCATGCCGCCCTTGGCTTTTTTTGCGTTTGCATGCTCGCGCAGTTGCAACCCAGAGCCATCAACCCTATTTATTTGAACTCCAGTCACTCTGGTTCGGTTTCCGGTTGGCCGCAAGGCTCCTGCCACTGTGAGGCAGGCAGACCACCGAATCGCGTACTGGCTCATCCCAACCCACGTGACCTTTGGTAGGGGTCACCACTAGGAGAGGAGGCGCCATGCCAACTATTACTCTTCCCGACGGCAGTCAACGTTCTTTCGATCATCCGGTATCCGTGGCCGAGGTTGCCGCGTCCATTGGCGCAGGCCTGGCCAAAGCCACCGTGGCCGGCAAGGTCAACGGCAAGCTGGTTGATGCCTGTGACCTGATCGAACATGACGCCACCTTGCAAATCATCACGCCCAAGGATGAAGAGGGGCTGGAAATCATTCGTCACTCTTGCGCCCACCTGGTCGGCCATGCAGTGAAGCAACTGTTCCCTACGGCCAAAATGGTCATCGGGCCGGTGATTGACGAAGGTTTTTATTACGATATCGCCTATGAGCGTCCGTTCACTCCGGATGACATGGCCGCTATCGAGCAGCGCATGCAGCAGCTGATCGAAAAAGACTACGACGTCATCAAGAAAGTGACGCCGCGTGCCGAAGTCATCGAGCTGTTTGCCGCGCGTGGTGAAGACTACAAGCTGCGCCTGATCGAAGACATGCCGGACGAGCAGGCGATGGGCTTGTACTTCCATGAAGAATACGTCGACATGTGCCGTGGCCCTCACGTGCCCAACACACGCTTCCTGAAGTCGTTCAAGCTGACCAAGCTGTCGGGCGCCTACTGGCGCGGCGATGCCAAAAACGAGCAGTTGCAGCGTATCTACGGCACGGCCTGGGCTGACAAGAAGCAACTGGCAGCCTACGTTCTGCGTATCGAAGAAGCCGAAAAGCGTGACCACCGTAAAATCGGCAAGCGCCTTGGCCTGTTCCATACCCAGGAAGAAGCGCCGGGCATGGTGTTCTGGCACCCGAACGGCTGGACCCTGTACCAGGTACTTGAGCAGTACATGCGCAAAGTACAGCGCGACAATGGCTACCTGGAGATCAAGACTCCACAGGTCGTCGATCGCAGCCTGTGGGAAAAGTCTGGTCACTGGGCCAACTACGCCGAAAACATGTTCACTACCCAGTCGGAAAGCCGCGACTACGCGATCAAGCCGATGAACTGCCCTTGCCACGTGCAAGTGTTCAACCAGGGTCTCAAGAGCTACCGTGAGCTGCCGCTGCGCCTGGCCGAGTTCGGTGCCTGCCACCGCAATGAGCCGTCGGGTGCCCTGCACGGCATCATGCGCGTGCGCGGCTTTACCCAGGACGATGCACACATCTTCTGTACGGAAGAGCAGATGCAGGCCGAGTCCGCCGCCTTTATCAAGCTGACCCTGGATGTCTATGCCGACTTCGGCTTCAAGGACATCGAGCTCAAGCTGTCGACACGTCCTGAAAAGCGTGTGGGCTCCGATGAACTGTGGGATCGTGCCGAAAGTGCATTGGCCTCAGCCCTTGATAGCGCGGGTCTGCCATACGACTTGCAGCCGGGTGAAGGTGCCTTCTACGGGCCGAAGATTGAATTTTCTCTGAAAGATTGTCTGGGTCGTGTCTGGCAGTGTGGTACCCTGCAGCTCGATTTCAACCTGCCGATCCGTCTTGGCGCAGAATATGTGTCCGAAGACAACAGCCGCAAGCACCCGGTTATGCTGCACCGCGCGATCCTTGGATCGTTCGAACGCTTTGTCGGTATCCTGATCGAGCATTACGAAGGTGCGTTCCCTGCATGGCTTGCGCCGACGCAGGCAGTGATCATGAATATCACTGACAAACAGGCAGATTTTGCTGCTGAAGTTGAAAAAACTCTCAATCAGAGCGGATTTCGTGCCAAGTCTGACTTGAGAAATGAAAAGATCGGCTTTAAAATCCGCGAGCATACTTTGCTCAAGGTTCCCTATCTCTTGGTTATCGGAGATCGGGAAGTCGAGATGCAGACTGTCGCTGTGCGTACACGTGAAGGTGCTGACCTGGGCTCGATGCCCGTCGCGCAATTCGCTGAATTCCTCGCACAAGCGGTTTCCCGGCGTGGTCGCCATGATTCGGAGTAATTATTATTAAGCGTGAAATGAGACAAGATAAACGAGCTGCACCGAAAGCCCCGATCAACGAGAATATCTCGGCACGCGAGGTTCGGTTAATTGGGGCTGAAGGCGAGCAGCTTGGGATTGTGTCAATTGAAGACGCGCTTCTTAAAGCTGAAGAGGCCAAACTGGACTTGGTGGAAATTTCCGCTGATGCAGTACCCCCAGTTTGCAAGCTGATGGACTACGGCAAATCGATCTTCGAAAAGAAGAAGCAGATTGCTGCTGCAAAGAAAAACCAGAAACAGATTCAGGTTAAAGAAATCAAGTTTCGTCCAGGGACGGAGGAAGGGGATTACCAGGTAAAACTGCGCAACCTGGTACGTTTCCTGAGTGATGGGGACAGGGCCAAGGTATCGCTACGATTCCGCGGCCGTGAGATGGCCCACCAGGAGCTGGGTATGGAACTGTTGAAGCGGGTTGAAGCTGACCTTGCGGAATACGGTACCGTCGAACAGCATCCTAAGATGGAAGGACGCCAGCTGATCATGGTCATCGCCCCGAAAAAGAAGAAGTAATCAATAGGGCACGGCAGGCCTTCTGATTATGTTTATCAACTGAATGCGGAGTATCCGAACATGCCAAAGATGAAGACTAAAAGTGGTGCTGCTAAGCGGTTTCTGAAAACTGCTAACGGTATCAAGCACAAGCACGCTTTCAAGAGCCACATCCTGACCAAAATGTCGACCAAGCGTAAGCGTCAACTGCGCGGTAGCAGCTTGCTGCATCCGTCTGACGTGGCAAAAGTCGAGCGCATGCTGCGCCTTCGTTAATTTTTGGTTAAGACTAGAGGAAGTAACTCATGGCTCGTGTAAAGCGTGGCGTTGTCGCCCGTAAACGTCACAAAAAAATTCTGAAACTGGCTAAAGGCTACTACGGCGCACGCTCACGCGTATTCCGTGTTGCCAAGCAAGCGGTAATCAAGGCAGGCCAATACGCCTACCGTGACCGTCGTCAGAAAAAACGTCAGTTCCGCGCTCTGTGGATCGCTCGTATCAACGCTGGTGCTCGTATCAACGGTCTGTCTTACAGCCGTTTCATCGCCGGCCTGAAAAAAGCTTCCATCGAGATCGACCGTAAGGTTCTGTCTGATCTGGCAGTGAACGAAAAAGCGGCGTTTGCTGCGATTGTCGAGAAAGCTAAAGCCACTCTGGCTTAAGTACCCCCGACAGTCACTCGGGCTTGCCTGTGCAGGCCCGGGTGCTAAACGTCATAAATAGGGGAAGAGCCTTCAAGCTCTTCCCCTATTTTGTATCTGGAGTCTGTACATGGAAAACCTGGATGCGCTGGTCTCTCAAGCACTAGAGGCTGTGCAAAGCGCTGAAGATATCAATGCCCTGGAGCAAATCCGGGTTCAATACCTTGGTAAAAAGGGTGAATTGACTCAGGTGATGAAGACCCTGGGCAATCTGCCGGCAGAAGAGCGTCCGCAAGTCGGTGCGCTGATCAACGTTGCCAAGGAGCGTGTCACAGAGGTTCTCAATGCGCGCAAGGCGTTGTTTGAAGAGGCCGAACTGGCCGCCAAACTGTCTGCCGAGTCCATTGATGTGACCCTGCCTGGCCGTGGCCAGACCTCTGGCGGTCTGCATCCGGTAACCCGGACTCTGGAACGTATCGAACAGTTCTTTACCCACATTGGCTACGGCATTGCCGAAGGCCCTGAGGTTGAAGACGATTATCACAACTTCGAGGCGCTCAACATCCCAGGCCATCACCCGGCCCGGTCGATGCATGACACCTTCTATTTCAATGCCAACATGTTGTTGCGCACCCATACCTCGCCGGTACAGGTCCGCACCATGGAATCCAAAAAGCCGCCGATCCGCATCGTCTGCCCGGGCCGTGTGTATCGTAGCGACTCCGATATCACCCATTCGCCGATGTTCCACCAGGTTGAAGGCCTGCTGGTCGATCGCGATATCAACTTCGCGGACCTGAAAGGGACCATCGAAGAGTTCCTGCGGGTGTTCTTCGAAAAAGAACTGGCCGTGCGTTTCCGTCCATCCTACTTCCCGTTCACCGAGCCTTCCGCTGAAGTGGATATGGAATGTGTGATGTGCAGCGGTAAAGGCTGCCGTGTCTGCAAGCAGACTGGCTGGCTGGAAGTCATGGGCTGCGGCATGGTTCATCCGAACGTGCTGCGCATGTCCGGGATCGATCCGGAAGAGTTCTCGGGCTTTGCCTTCGGCATGGGCGTTGAGCGTCTGGCCATGCTGCGTTACGGCGTGAACGACTTGCGTCTGTTCTTCGACAACGACTTGCGGTTCCTCGCGCAATTTCGCTAGTCGTAACGAATTCTTAGGAGAGCAGGATGAAATTCAGTGAACAATGGCTGCGTGGTTGGGTAAACCCGCAGGTAGGTCGCGACGAGCTGGTTGCTCGTCTGTCGATGGCCGGTCTTGAGGTCGACAGCGTTACGCCGGCCGCCGGTGTATTCAGTGGTGTGGTGGTGGGCGAGGTGCTGAGCACCGAGCAGCACCCTGATGCCGACAAGCTGCGCGTTTGCCAGGTCAGCAATGGTGCCGAGACGTTTCAGGTAGTGTGCGGCGCGCCCAATGTGCGCCCTGGCTTGAAAATCCCGTTCGCCATGATCGGTGCTGAACTGCCGGGCGACTTCAAGATCAAGAAGGCCAAGCTGCGTGGCGTTGAGTCCAACGGCATGCTGTGCTCGCAAGCAGAGCTGCAAGTGGGCGAGGGCAATGACGGCCTGATGGAGTTGCCGGCTGATGCGCCGGTGGGCGAAGACATTCGTGTATACCTGGGTCTTGAAGACGCCAGCATCGAAGTCGACCTCACTCCGAACCGTGGCGACTGCCTGTCGCTGGCAGGTCTGGCGCGTGAAGTGGGCGCTCTGTACAACGCCCAGGTGACTCGCCCGGTGGTTGCGCCAGTTGCTGCGGTACACGAGGAAGTGCGTCCGGTTGAAGTGTTGGCACCTGCTGCTTGCCCGCGCTACCTGGGCCGTGTGATCCGCAATGTCGACCTGTCCCGGCCAACGCCGCTGTGGATGGTTGAGCGCCTGCGTCGCGCTGACGTGCGTAGCATCGATGCCGCTGTCGACATTACCAACTATGTCATGCTGGAACTGGGTCAGCCGTTGCACGCGTTCGACCTTGCCGAGATCAATGGCGGCATTCGTGTGCGCATGGCCGAAGAAGGCGAGAAGCTGGTACTGCTTGACGGTCAGGAAGTCACCCTGCGCAGCGACACGCTAGTGATTGCCGACCATACCCGTGCCCTGGCTATTGCGGGCGTAATGGGTGGCGAGCACAGCGGTGTGACCGAAAAGACCCGCGACGTATTCCTTGAAAGCGCTTTCTTTGATCAGATCGCTGTCGCTGGCAAGGCCCGCTCCTACGGCCTGCACACCGACGCTTCGCACCGCTATGAGCGTGGCGTGGACTGGAAGCTGGCGCGTGAAGCCATGGAGCGCGCCACTGGCTTGCTGCTGGAAATCACTGGTGGCGAAGCTGGCCCGATCATCGAAACGGTAAACCAGCAGTACCTGCCATCGATTGCGCCAATCACCCTGCGTGCCGCGCGTATCAGCCAGATGCTGGGCATGGAAATGGACTCGGCGGAAATTGAGCGCCTGCTCAGTGCCCTGGGCCTGACCATTACCGCTGAAGGTGAAGGGCAGTGGCGTGTAGAAGTGCCTAGCCATCGTTTCGATATCAGTCTGGAAGTTGACCTGATCGAAGAGCTGGCGCGCCTTTACGGCTACAACCGCTTGCCGGTTCGTTATCCGCAGGCCCGACTGGCACCGCAAGCCAAGGCCGAAGCGCGCAGTGACCTGCCGGAGCTGCGTCGTCTGCTGGTAGCACGCGGGTATCAAGAAGCGATCACCTACAGCTTTATCGACCCGAAACAGTTCGAGCTGTTCAGCCCGGGTGTTGAACCGCTGCTGCTGGCCAACCCGATCTCCAACGACATGGCCGCCATGCGTGCCTCGTTGTGGCCAGGCCTGGTCAAGTCATTGCAGCACAACCTGAACCGTCAGCAAGATCGCGTTCGCCTGTTTGAAAGCGGCCTGCGTTTTGTTGGTCAACTGGAAGGCCTGAAGCAAGAGCCGATGTTGGCTGGCGTGGTGTGTGGCAGCCGTCTGCCTGAAGGCTGGGCACAAGGTCGCGATGTTGTCGACTTCTTCGACGTCAAGGCTGATGTTGAAGCGGTACTGGGTTTTGCTGGTGCACTGGACGCTTTCACCTTTGTGCCGGGCAAACATCCTGCCCTGCATCCGGGCCAGACTGCACGTATCGAGCGTGACGGTCGCGAAGTTGGCTATGTCGGTGCCATCCACCCTGAGCTGTCCAAAAACCTTGGTCTTGACCGTCCAGTGTTTGTTTTTGAACTGGTTCTGGCGGAAGTCGCGGCAGGTAAAATGCCGAAATTCCATGAGTTATCGCGCTTTCCTGAAGTGCGTCGTGACCTGGCGTTGTTGGCAGATCGTGACGTAGCAGCCAGTGCTGTGCTGGATGTAATTCGTGAAAATGCAGGCGAATGGCTGACAGACCTAAGGTTATTTGATGTTTACCAGGGTAAAGGCATTGATCCGCATAGAAAAAGCCTTGCAGTTGGCTTGACCTGGCAGCATCCATCGCGCACTCTTAATGACGATGAGGTGAACGCCACAACGCAAAATATCCTCACCTCGCTTGAACAAAGGTTGAACGCCACGTTAAGGAAGTGACGTATGGGGGCTCTGACAAAAGCTGAGATGGCGGAACGTCTTTATGAAGAGTTGGGCCTGAACAAACGCGAGGCCAAAGAACTGGTCGAGCTGTTTTTTGAAGAAATCAGGCACGCTCTTGAAGACAACGAGCAGGTCAAATTGTCGGGTTTTGGCAATTTTGATCTGCGTGACAAGCGACAGCGGCCAGGCCGCAATCCGAAAACGGGAGAAGAAATCCCGATCACGGCTCGCCGTGTAGTCACTTTTCGTCCAGGGCAGAAGTTGAAGGCCCGAGTAGAGGCTTATGCTGGAACCAAGTCATAACGACGAGCTCCCGCCGATCCCGGGCAAACGCTACTTCGCCATCGGCGAAGTTAGCGAGCTGTGCGGTGTAAAACCGCACGTGCTGCGCTACTGGGAGCAAGAATTTCCTCAGCTCAACCCCGTAAAACGTCGCGGAAACCGCCGGTATTATCAGCGCCAGGATGTGCTGATGATCCGGCAGATTCGAGCGTTGCTTTATGATCAAGGTTTCACTATTGGCGGGGCGCGCTTGCGGCTTTCCGGTGATGAAGCCAAAGATGACACCACGCAGTACAAGCAGTTAATTCGGCAAACGATTAGCGAGCTTGAAGATGTTTTGCAGGTCCTGAAAAAATAACCAAAGCGTTTTAAAATACTTTCGTATTTCAAAAGCTTAAGGTATATTTCTCGACGTTCTAGCAAGTTGTAACGCCTAGTCGGGGCGTAGCGCAGTCCGGTAGCGCACTAGCATGGGGTGCTAGGGGTCGAGTGTTCGAATCACTCCGTCCCGACCATATTCTGTAAGGGAATCAAGGGTTTACGCTCTTGGTTCCCTTTCTCGTTTCTGCCTTGCGCAAAACTGGCGCAAAATGCGCGCAAAACTATCCGGTGATTTCGCTGATATTCAGGTCTGGAATCGCATCCGACCAGATCACATCGGCGTGGTCTTTTTGGTAGTTCTTGGTCATGGTCTCGCTGGCATGACCCGCAATGGCCTGACCATCTTTACCGGCTCTTTTGTACAGGTGCAGCGACAATGCGCGCACTTCGTGAAAGCCCGGCATCTCTTCTTCTTTCCAGTCCGCGTAACAGCCGGCGAGTTCACGCGCCTCTTTAAAAGAGCGCGTTAAAAACCGATCCTCTACTTTGGTCCAGTGCTCTTTAGTCTGCGCCTGCTTTTGTAACAGTCGTTGTGGCTTGCGATGAATCAAGAACGGGGAGGCTACGTTGTCTCTGCATCGTGTAATAACGGTTTGTAACTCCTCAGTCACCTTGAAACGAATCCACGCTGTATCGCTGGCTTTGGCAGTTTTCTTTTGTACCAGGTACAGATAGCCATCCTGCACGCCATCAAATCGCATGTCCAAAATATCTGAGCGGCGTTGAGCGGTGATCAGTGCCAAGTCGATGGCGTTGCGCAACCAAGGTGGCGACACTTCCCTGATCGCCTTCAGACCTTCCACAGTGTGGCGTTTGCGTTGCTTCTTCTCGATACGGTTGATGGTGCTCGATGCCGGGTTGTCCGGGCACAAGCCCTTCGACGCGGCATGATTGAAAATGTCCACCAGCAAGGCGCGACTTTGATTGGCGCTACGGGGTGTCAGGGTGTCGAGCAGCTCTGCAACCATGCGTATGGTTATCTGATCGACAGCCTTACCCTCAAAGTGTCTTCTGAATCGTCTGAAGTGAACGGCGTACAGCCCCAGCGTCCCCTTGGCCAGCTCGCGGGGCGGAAGAATTTCGGCTTCGTACTTGTCCAGGAATCCTGCAAATGAACCTGACATGTTGCCCATCACGGCCCCAACCAGGTCAGCACCGCGCATGAACTCCAGATTGAGCTGTTTAGCGGCGTCGATTGCTCTGATCCGGTCGCTGCCAAACTGAAACCACTTACCGTCGGTGGGCCGACGGTAGCGGTAGGTCGAGCGCCGCGCATCAAAGTACAGGTTCTGCGGCAGGTGCTTGTTCGCACCAGTGCGCGGCCTAGGGGACATCAGGCTACTCCTTTCAATACCATTGCGACCAAGTCGTTACCATCCGACTTGCTCAGCGCATTCCAGTCAACGTACCAAAGCGAGCCAATCTGCTCACCCGGCAATTTGCCGTTGCGGATGTAGTTACGAATAGCTTGGGAGCACAACGGCGTTCCGTTCTCACCCCAGCGGCGGCGCTGGTATTCGCTGATTTTGATGAGTTCTTTACGCATGATTAGCGTCCTTTCCAAGCGTTATTAAGGCTCTTATACCCCACCACAAGCTGCGCGGGCGGGCGGTTCTGAGCGTTTAGCGTTGCATCAACATGGGCTGCCTCGCGCAGCTTTACGTGGGGTATAAGCACCCCCGCAGTGGCACGAATAGCGTTAGTAATGCCTGCTGCTTCGCAGCAGAGACTGTTTTTTACAGGCGTGGCGATCCCACGGGCGTTGCAGAGCAAAGCGGGCAGGGCTGGGTGGTGTATCAGTTGGTGGGTCATGCCGCTTTTCTCCGGGTACGGGCATCCGGTTGATGCTTCTGGCCATCGGCCAAGCCGCAACGGTAGCCAATCAAATAGAGCAGGCCCGCGCTGAAAATCAGGACAATCAACGCGCAGATCTGAGTCGTGGTCATGTGGTGTGCTCCTGGTGCATCGCTGGTGGTGACAGCGGGGTTAGTCGTCTTTGTTCTGGGTATCGCCTTGCGGCCTCGTAAGCTCTTCATCAGCCTTGTATGCACGGATATCGATCAGTGCGGCAACGTGGCGGATATGAGCGAACTTGGTGGCCTTGCGGCTGCTATCGAGCGTGGTAATGGGCAGTTGAATACGGCCGCTGATGATTTCCGCGATGAATGACTGTTCGTTGAGGTAGCGAAAATACTGCGCGCGCAGCTTGTCGAGGGGGATCAGCACGTCGCCGAAGTTGCGGTACAGCAGCTCAACGGTGGCCGCGTCCGGTGCTGGCATGAGCCGCAGCGGATTTTGGTTGGCATTACTCATGGGCGGACCTGCTCGTTTTAGGTGGGTGGCGGGCTGGGTGTGTCCAGGCATTCAGGCAGTGGCGCTTGGTCAGTTCGCGTAAATGCTCAGGCACTTCAAGGAGCGCAGCGTTGCGCTCCTCGCGTGTAGGCATGGCCACGATCTGCCGCGCATACTCCCTAGGCCACGTCACGGCGGTCAGCCGGAATAGGTGGAAGGGCCAGCCCCAACTGCTCGGCCAGCCAAGCGATGCCGGGCGGACGTACCCGGGTTGATTGGCTGTACTGCATGCCGAGTTCAGCGTGGAACCAGTTGCTGTCCTTGACCCGCAGATGCTCACGATCCCGAACCGGGAAGGCTGGCAGGTTGCGGTCGTTGAGCAGGCCTTTTTCGCGCATCAACTTGATCAGTTTTGGCCGGTTAGTGCCCAAGCAAGCGGCGGCTTTGGCGAGAGTGCGATCCATACCACCTCCTAAGCTGCATGCGCGGCAGGAGCTACCGACGCGGCCAAGTGGTTGAGGGATTGCAGGAGCCGGTCGACGCTGTGCTGCTCGTCGCCATATGCCGTAAAGCACTGGGTGCGGGGGTATGTGTTGCCAGCGACGATAATGGCCGTGACGCCTGTGCGGCTCTGCGTGCGATGCACCGCTATTCTGACGTCCTCATCGAAGCCGACATCGAGCAGCAATGAGCCTCCATTGCGCACCAACTGGTGCAGTTGCTGTTGCTGATGAGTATCCAGTAGTTGGCCGCGGTCGACAGATTCGGCAGTCACGCGTGGTGTTGCTGGCTCGGCAGTATCCATACGGCCATTGGCGATGGACTCAATAAAGTCAGCGAGCACCAGGTGCGTGTCTTTGCTTGGGGTCTGTACCGTCAGGCTGTGCTTCTCAGCGCCGGTGATGATCGTAAAGTGAGTGCTGGCGGGGCCGCGCTCGACATGAAGATCAAAGGTCAACGGCTGGTTGGTATTTTGAAGCGGGCAAACGTACTTAAACGTGCCGTTCAAATTGACCTGTGCAGCCAGCAGGCGAAGGGTTTTATCAGCCAAAGAAAACCGGTTCATGCTGCATGCCCTCCATTGTTCGGGTCGAACGGGGTAGGGCGGTTGCTTTGCCGGACCAGACGGGGTTTGTGGTTGTGGAGGATGACCAAGCAGCCGGTGGTGGCTTGCAGCTGCTCGATCAGTCGACGGTTACTGGCGCACGTTGGGTGGACGTGCAGGGTTGCTGTGGTGTGCATGGTGTTGCCTCGCTCTGTGGTGGGAGAGTGAGGTGATTATTAACCCTAAAGGTTATCATGGTCAATATTTAATCTTTAGGGTTTATTTTTGAGGTTGTTTCATGATTTTGGATCCGTTGCTTGCCTTGTGTGATGGCCATGAGCTATAAATGACTTCGTTGGGTGTACCACCCAAGTGCTCTTTAAACATCGATAAATATCTAGGCTTGCAGTTGGCGATTGGGTTACCAATCAGTTTTGGGGTTCTCCAAGACTATTTCCGCCACCCGCATGTTCGTTCTATGCAGGTTTGCAGAACTCTCGCGCTTTGCATGAGGGAATGCTACCCGAATGTATCCATGTGTTTACGGATGCTTCTGAATATTAGGTAAAACTACGCGTCGACGCAAAAGCTTCGTGCTGAGCGATAACAGCGTGAACTAGTCTGCGCTAACGGAAAGCATACCCTTGCTTACCCAAAGCGTTACTCGTTGACGTTAACGAAAAGCGTAGCCGCCGTTGGCCGAATTTTTGATTCGGTAAACAGTGACCAAAATGTACACATAGCGAATCGGCGGCGGTCGGGCTTCTCTAAACCTTCGAATCAAATGTCTTTGATTCAAAGCTTCAGAGAAGCCAGAACTGTGGTTTGTATGGGCACCTTCAAGTTCCTTTCGGCCTGGAAGCTTTCGGCGGGGCAATTTCGCCCGACAGGAGCTATATCGATGAGTAAATTAAAGAACGCTAACCGCCGTAAGGCGGCAAAGCACGCGCACAAAATTGAAGGTGCTCGCGTTAAGGCAAAGACTTCGGTGTCTTCGAAAGAAGACTCGAAAAGCAAGGTGGAGGGAGTTAAGAAGTGTCTTGGTTTTATTTATGATACTTTCAAGGTTCCAGCCATTAAGTGGTGTTTTCAAAATTGGTCCAGTATTTGTGATACTGCAGGAAAATGGGCTGAAATTATTTTGACTACGGTGAGCTGATGACGCAACAAATCACACAATTCGAATTCCCATGAGGCCAGCAAAAATGCTGGCCTTATTTTTTGGTGAGCAAGATGGATAAGCCTCGTTATTCGCAAAAGCCAATTTTCAATATTGAGTCGTTAGCTTTAAGACTTGGGGAGTCCCCTATGCTCTTGAATAATCTGGCAAGAAATTCGCACAGACTATACCGGACGGTTCCTCAGCAGAAAAAGGATGGTTCAGTCAGAGAGACGTTTGATGCACATCAGCCGTTGAAGGCTATTCAGAGAAAGATAGTTGATCGTATTTTTTCGGGCGTGATTTTCCCTGACTATCTGCATGGTGGAATTCGCGACGTAAACAGCCCTAGAAGTATCTATTCAAATGTGGCATGTCATGCTGGGGCTCGTGTTGTACTTATGCAGGATATTAAGAATTTCTTTCCATCCATCACTGAAGATAAGGTTCTAGGTGTATTCAAGGGTGTGCTTGGTTTTGGAGATGATGTTTCAAGTTTGCTGGTAAAGTTAACTACTAGAAGGGGGGTAGTGCCTCAAGGTGCCAGCACTAGCAGCTATCTTGCAAATCTTGTTTTTTGGGATGTTGAGCCAAGGCTAGTAACTTGGGTTAAAGCTAATAATTTATCTTATAGCCGATTTGCTGACGACATTACAATTTCTTCGAAAGGGGATGTTCGTGACGAGTTAAAAACAGATGTTATAAGAAAAGTTACTGGCATGCTTGCTTCAAAAGGCTTTTATCAGAAACGACAGAAAATGCATGTACTTAAAAAAGGTCAGGTGATAGTAACTAAAGGTGGAGTTGAACCATTTGTTATTACCGGTCTTGCTGTTTCCGGGCCTAATCCAGGGGTGGCTAAATTTGAGCGAAAAAAAATAAGAGCAGCCGTGAAAGAGTTTGAGGACTTGATAGGTTCAGGAGTATTTGTTTCAGATGTTGAGAATAAATATAATAGTGCTATGGGGCGAGTAGGTAGACTGATTGCTTGTGGGCAATCTGATGGGATTATTCTTAAAGAAAGATTAAATGCAGCGCGCCTTAAGGCCAGTGTCCCACTGCTAGAAAAATATCTTGCGGCAAATATTATTCCGGTCGTACAAGCTAAAGTCGAAGAATAGGTACTATTTCAGCTGTATAGTATTTGCCCTAAGCATATTTCAGAATCCCTTTACAGATCGGAAATTTTCCACCTAGCCCGACCACAAACGCTCCATTCTTCATTCATTCGAATAATGCGCTCTGGCCAATCAGGGTTGAGCGCGTACAGATACATCTCGCTGCCTTCCTGCCTCAGTTGCTTCAGCGTCGTAGCTTCATCACTCGCGCGTTTGGCGGCAACAAAATGCCCAGCAAATGCTTCAAGTGACGGATCAATAACGACCTTGTCACCCTCCATGAACTTCGGCTCCATGCTTATGCCTTCTACACGCAGAATGAATGCACGCGGCCCAACAGGCCCAGGCGCCTCGATCCATTCCTCAGCATCACGAGGATCGAAACTTTCTTCTGATGAGCACCATGAGCCAGCAGCAATTGATCCGATCACAGGTAGTTTCCTGCCGGTGTAGCCAATAACGGAACCGTTGTCGAAGTTCGCATAGCCATGTGGCACATCAAGCGAGCCGTTAGGCAGGCTTAAGGCTCGTTCGATTTCGCGCGCAATTTGATCACCAATCCCTTTGGTTGGGTTCTTCCCGCCGAAAGCGCTCACTTGCGCAGGCGCTTTGCCTAGCAGCTCGGCAATGTCGATCAGGCGTAGTTTTTTCTCGGCCAGGATATGGCGGAAATTGTGCAGTCGGGTATCTGAAATTCTCATGCAGTGATTGTGCCCAGATTAACCTATAGGGTGAATGTCCTTATAGGTATTGCAATAGTTAACCTTTGTGGTTAAATTGCATCTCCCGGAGGTACACCACATGAAATTGCGTGACTACATCGACAGCCTGGATTCAGAAGCTCTGCTGGCTTACGCCGGCCGTTGCAACATCGCGGTGAATTACCTGCGCTTGCATGTGAAGTACGCGAGTAAAGATCCAAGCGTTTCGCTGATCAGGTCGCTGACCCGAGAAAGCGAAGGCTGTGTATCGCTTGCTGAGGTTCTTGAGCACTTTGGTGTGACGGAAAGCAAAGCGGCATAGAAAGAAAAAAGGCGACCCATAAGGCCGCCCAGTTCCTCCCGGCACACACCACCACAGTGTCGCCGGGTCGCGGTAAAGGTAGGCGGGCACACCACATGCTAAACCACCTCCCTTTAACCGCGCTTTCCAAAGCTCGGAAGCCTTGGGGTTTGCTGCCATTTCCACCACAGATTTGGCAGCGGTTGCGCCAGAGGTGAGCGACGGATCGTTCGCCTCGGCACGGTGCCGGTTTCGATCTTAAGAATCTAGACCGGCTTTTTGGGCCTCTTCAAGCCACGCGGCAAATGTACCACCACTGCACGCCGCGCGGCACTGGCAACATTCAAGGATTAATGCCATGAGCCGTATTGCTCTGAGTTGCACCCAGCGAGCGCGACGCGAAATTCTGCCGCTCGATTTGGCGCTTTATCATGCTGCCCGCGATTACCCGGGCGGCGCTGCTGCCATTGCCGCCACCACCGGCCGCAACCCCACCACGTTGCAGCACAAGCTTTCCCCGACCCACCCAAGCCACGCGGTGAATGTTCAGGAGTTCGCCGAGATTCTGGAACTGACCAAAGACCGCCGCATTCTGGATGCGGTGCACGCGTTGGTGGGCGACACGATTTGGCAGGAGCTGGCCGAGGCTTATACCGACGATATGCCCGAGACGCTGACCACCGGCCTTGCCGTGTATTTCCGTCAGGTCGCGGATCTTGCAGATACCTGGGCCAAGAGCATTGGCGACGGCGTGGTGACTGACCGCGAACTGGCCGAGATTCGCTTGCAGGTGTTTCGCGGTATTCAGGGGTTGCTGGGGATGTTCAACCGCGCTTGCTACGTCAACTCGACCACGCGGGGTGCTGACCGTGGCTGACATCGCTGATTTTGCCAACGATCTGGTGCAGGAACGTATCGATCAAGCACTGGCAGCGCGTAAGGCGTTGCCGGTGTTTGAGTCTTTTGAGTTCTGCGTGGATTGCGATTCGACTATCCCTATGGCCCGTCGATTGGCCGTCACCAGTTGCACCCGATGTGCAGCCTGCCAACAACTGAATGAACAAGTAGGTACTCGTTATGCTCGATGACGTTCTCGGTCAATTCGCTGATCACGGCCTTGAGCCTGCGCAACCGCTGATTTACGGCAAGCTAACCCGCTGCAAGACCACGCAGGATAAGGGCAAGGAGAAAAACGGCTGGTACGTGATCCATGAGCACCGCACCGAGAAAAACGAAATACTGATTTTCGGCAGCTTCGGTGATTGGCGCTCGGGCGACAGCAATAAGATCAAGGTCAAGGCCGGGCGCATGAGTCAGGAAGAGCGCGACGTGATGCGTGCTCGTCAGGAAGAGGCCAAGCGTCGGGCTGCAGAGGTTGCCGCCAATGCGGCGCGTCGGGCTGCTAATCGTGCCTCGGGCTTGTTTAAGCGCATGCCGGAAAAGGGCCGTAGCGCCTATCTGGAACGCAAGCAGATCGTCGGTATCCGTGTGCGTTATGCCCCGCGTACCGGGGCACTGCTTATTCCCATGACCACTGCACGCGACCAGATCGTTGGGCTGCAAGTGATCTACCCGGAAAAGCAGGAAGACACCGGCCGCGACAAATCCTATTGGCCGCATGGCATGTCCAAAGAAGGCGCCTATCACCTGATCGGCCCGCACCCTGAACCGGGCGAGCCCGTGTTGGTGTGTGAAGGTTATGCCACCGGCGCGAGCCTGAATATGGCCACCTCGTTAACGGTGGCCATTGCTTTTGATGCAGGCAACCTCAGCGCTGTGGCCAAGGCCATGCGCGAGCGTTTTCCCGGCCGTGCGTTGATCATCTGCCGTGACGATGACTGGAAGACCAAGCGCTCCAACGGCGAGCCTTGGAACCCCGGTGAGGAGAAGGGCAGTAACGCAGCGTTGATCGTCGGTGGCCAAGTGGTCGGGCCGATCTTTTCAGGCGAGCGCGAGATCAAGTGGACTGACTTCAACGACCTGCACTGTGCCGAAGGGCTGGACGCTGTGCGCCGTCAGGTGTTGGCGGTGGTCAAACCGCCGGCAGCGGGTGGCTGGAAAGACCAACTGGCCCGCACTGAAAACGGCTCACTGATCGCGCACATGCAAAACGTCGAGCTGATTCTGGGTAACGATGAGCGCTGGTCGGGTGTGATCGCGTTCAGCGCGTTCAGCTCCAAGATCGTCAAGTTGCGCACGCCGCCGTATGGCGGTGGCACCGGCGATTGGGGCGATATTGATGACATCCGCGTGATGAAGTGGCTGGCACAGCAATACAATCTGCGGGTCAAAGCCTCCAGCGTGATCGAGGCCGTCAGTGTGGTGGCTCACGACCATGCGTTTCACCCGGTGCGCAACTACCTCAACCAACTGGAATGGGACCGCGTGCCGCGCCTCGATACGTGGCTGAACAAAGTCATGGGTGTAGCCCAAAGCGGTTACAGCGCCAAGGTCGGCAAGCGCTGGATGATCTCGGCGGTTGCACGGGTGATGCGTCCCGGCTGCAAGGCTGACTCGGTGATGATCCTTGAAGGCGGGCAGGGCGAAGGCAAGTCGACGGCCATGAGTATCCTCGGCGGTGACTGGTTTATGGACACGCCCTTTGCTCTGGGCGACAAGGACGGTTTTCAGGCGATCCGGGGCAAGTGGATCATCGAGCTGGGCGAGCTGGACAGCTTCAACAAAGCCGAAAGCACCAAGGCCAAACAGTTCTTCTCCGCGTCAACCGACACCTACCGCGAGAGCTACGGCCGCAGAACAAATGACGTGCCACGCCAGTGTGTGTTCGTGGGTACGACCAACCAGGACGAATACCTCAAGGACGCCACGGGCAACAGGCGTTATTGGCCGGTGGCCTGCACCAAGGTCGATCTGGATCTGCTGCGCGACATGCGCGATCAACTCTGGGCTGAGGCGATGTTTTGCTACAAGGCTGACGAGATCTGGTGGGTCAATCGCGATGAAACCGCCATGTTCTCCGAAGCCCAGGACGAGCGCTTTGTGGTGGATGAGTGGGAAGGCCCGATTCTGAATTGGCTGGAAGAGTCTCAGATTGGCGAGACCACCAGTGGCAGCGAAGTGTTGGCCAGCGCGTTGAAGCTCGACTTTGGCCATTGGGGCAAGCCTGAGCAAATGCGCGTCGGCGCGATCATGCATCGGCTTGGATGGCGGCGTGTACGCCTGGCAGCGTTGGCCAAAAGTGGACAGCGGCCTTGGGCGTACAAGAAGCCGGACAACTGGGGCGGTCACTCAGCCTTGCAGGTGCAAAAGATCGAGGAGCCTTGCTTTGATTAAGCGCATCGACACTTTGCTCAAGCTCTGGGCGGAAGACCTGCACAGCGAGTCACCCGAAGGCACAGGCAGCGGCAACATGATTGCCATGCTGATGGAAACCAAAGGCGAGCTGATACGCGGCACGCGCGGCAGTCGGGTGCTGCTCGATGAGTCGGCTGACATTGAGCTGATCGTCAACAAGCACCTGCCCCCGCAGTTGTCTGTGTTGGTCCATGAGCACTACTGCAACCACGACAGTTTCTTGTCTCAGAAGATGATGCATTGCGGATGCAGTGCGCCGACCTATTACCGTCGCCTTCACGAGGCACACCAGTGCATCGCTAACCTGTTGCTCGGGAGGCTGGCTGCGTGATCGTTTCCTTGCCCCGTGCCTGTCTTACCTTGTTGGCCCGCCGTGTCCCGCTGCTTTCTATGGCAGTGGGTCAGGCGCAGGCCACGTCTTTGCTTGTCTGTCCCACCGTCCCGCTTGAAAGTGCCTCCCGCCCATGTGAGCGCAGCGGGCACCTATACGCGCGCTTCACGCGCACGCGTGTTTTTATAAATCTCTCTTTATACGAGGAAAAGGTAAAAGAAGTAGGACAGTGGGGCACAGCCTTTGATTTGGGTGTTCTCCCTTGTCCCACCTTTAACCTGAACAGTGGGGCAGGGCAGACAGCCCCCAAAAGCGTTAGCCGGGATGATGTATTCGCCGACATTCACCGGGTGTTTCACCGCCTGACCCACTTATTCACCGATGGCATTAAAAGCGGCTTGCTGCCATGAGAATCCACCTGTAAAAAGTAGCCATCTTCGATAGGTGCGACCGCAGAGAGCGGCAGGCACCCACCACTAAACCCGGCCATTGCGCCGGGTTTTTGCGTTTATGGGGCAGGCGATGACAACAGAGCAACAAGCGTTAGCTGATATGCCGATCTGGTTACTGATCGTCCTCTCCATGATCGGCGGGGTGTCCGGCGAGATGTGGCGGGCGGACAAGGACGGGGCGCGAGGCTGGTCACTGGTGCGGCGGTTGGTGTTGCGCTCCGGTGCCTGTGTGGTGTGCGGCTTGTCGACGATGATGCTGCTGCACGTCAACGGCGTTTCGCTCTGGGCGTCCTCGGCGCTGGGCTGCCTCACGGCAATGGCCGGGGCGGATGTCGCCATCGGCCTTTACGAACGCTGGGTCGCTAAACGGCTGGGCGTCTGTGAAATCCCACCCCGTTCTGACTCCTCAGAGTAATTCCCTTCTCTCAAAACATGCCGGGGACCCTGGGGGATTTCCGGGGGTACGGGGCAGGAAACCCGCGGGAAAGTGTTAGCGGACAGTTCACCAGCTTAGTGAACTGGGGTGAACAGGTGAACTCCCCGTATTCATTAGGTGAACAGGACATTCCATCATGACTGTAATCAGCAAAACGGAGTTTGCGGCACGGCGAGGCTGGGCTAAATCGTATGTTTCCAAGTTGGCCAATCAAGATCGATTGGTGCTGACTGAGGATGGCAAGGTGGAGCTGGAAGCCACCGAAGCCCTGCTGGCCGAGTCTGCCGACCCAAGCAAAGCCGCCGTCGCCGACCGGCACGACCGGCTTCGCCTTCAGCGGGAAGCTCAAATCGCCGCAGAAGAACCTGCGGTGCCGCAAGTCGGCCAGCCGGTGGATTTCCAAAGGTCTCGGGCTCTGCGCGAGCACTACATGGCGTTGCAGGAGCAAGCCAACTTTCACAAACAGCAGGGCACTTTGGTCGAGCGCATCGCAGTAGAAACCGGCGCTTACAACGCGGGCCGCTTGTTGCGGGATCAACTGCTGGGCATGCCTCCGCAACTGGCACCGGAACTTGCCGTCATGACCGACCCCTGGCAAATCGAAAAGCACCTGACGGCCGCTATCCGTCGCTCGCTTGAGGATGCAGAACGCTTGTCCTCAGCGGATCTTGAACACGCCCTGACCCCGAGCTAAGCCCATGCCCACGGAAATCCCTAACGGTGCAGAGGTGTACCGGGAGGCGTATTTCCGTGGGCTGCACCCTGACCCGGATGTCTGGGTAGATGAGTGGGCCGACGAATACATGCGCATCCCGCGTGACACCGGCGCCGCTGAGCCAGGCCAGTACCGCACATCCCGCACGCCATATGCGCGCGAACCTATGCGTTGTCTGTCGCCGGCTCACCCTTGCAAACGCGTGATCACCATGGTCGCGTCGCAGCTGATGAAAACGCAGATCGCCTTGAACTGGATCGGCGGTTTGATACACATGGCGCCGTCCAACATCCTGACGCTACTACCGAGTCTTGGCCTGGCCAAGCGGGTGTCGTCACGGATCGGCAAAACCATCAAAGCCACGCCGGTGCTGCGTGAACGGGTGGCGTCCAGTCGTTCGCGGGATTCACGCAACACCATGGACACCAAGGAGTTCGAGGGCGGTTCGCTGTACGTCACCACCGCCGGCTCTGCGGCCAACCTGTCGGAGCTGTCGGCGCGCTACGTCTACGGCGACGAGATTGACCGATGGGAAGTGGACATCGGCGAGGAGGGCGACCCCATCGAGCTGGCGGAAACCCGGGGCAGTACCTTCGGCCGTAATGCCAAGTTCTACTTCTCTAGTTCGCCGACCATCAAGGGCGCCTCGCGGATCTCCGATCTGTTCGAGGGCAGCGACCAGCGTTATTACTACGTGCCATGTCCGACCTGTGGGCACAAGCAGACCTTGGAGTGGGAGCTCCTGCATTACTCGAAGGACTTCAGCGTTGTGCATTACCAGTGCGCCGGTCCTGAGTGTGACGTGCTGATCGAGGAGTATCACAAGGGCGAAATGCTCGCTAAAGGCGAATGGCGCGCCCATGCCGAGGGCGACGGCGAGACAGTTGGCTTCCACCTCAATGCATTGTATTCGCCGCTTGGTTGGATGGACTGGAAGTCGCTAGCCAAGCAATTCGAGAAGGCGAAAAAAGCCCAGGCCAAAGGCGATCTTGAGCCCATGCAGGTGTTCTACAACACCCGTTTGGCAAAGGTTTGGGACAGCGCACAAGAGCAAACCAAAGCGGACGTGCTTAGACAGCGGGCGCGGTTGGAAGACTTCACCCTTGGCTCGCTGTCGGCGGCGGTGCTTATGATCACCGGTTCCGTAGACGTTCAGGCCAACCGTCTGGAGTTCATGGCCATGGGCTGGGGCGTCGGCATGGAGCGCTGGGTCGTGGACTACCAAGTAGTCTCGGGCGATCCCGCAGATGAACGCACCTGGGCGGCGTTGGACGAATTGCTCAAGGCTAAATATCGCCATCCCTGCGGTGTCGGTCTTGGCATTCTCGCGGTAGCCGTCGACTCCGGTGGCCACCACACCGATGAGGTCTACCAGTTCTGCCGCGTTCGCCGCTGGCGGAATGTGTTCGCCATCAAGGGTGCGAGCAAACCCGGTAAGCCGGTGATTGCTCAGCGCCCGTCGATGGTCGATGTGACCTGGAAGGGTCAAACCGAGCGCAACGGCGCCGAGCTGTGGTTCGTCGGTACCGACACGGCCAAGGACTGGATCTATAACCGTTATTCGTTCCCTTCCGGGCCAGGTGCGTTGCACTTCGCTAATGACTTGCCGGACGACTTCTTTGATCAGTGCGTCGCGGAGCGCAAGGTTGCGCGCTACATACGGGGCCACAAACGCATCGAGTGGGTCAAGGGCAAGGCCGAACGCAACGAAGCGCTCGACCTAATGGTGTATTGCCTGGCTATGGCGCATTACCTGGGCCTCAACCGTTACAAGGAACACGATTGGGAGCGCGTGCGTCAGTCCCTGGCGCAGTCTGGTCTGTTCGACGACGCATTGGGCATCAAGCCTGTTCAAGGCGAACGTGTCACCGGACCAGCAACACCAGTTTCTGCTCCGCAATCGACTCCACAACCTACTGCTCCGATCGTGCAATCGCGGCCGGCAGCACTGCCACCTCAACGCCGCAGCTCCACCAGCGGTTATCTGAAGAGACGCTGATATGTCCTTTACCCAAAAGCACCTCGACGCGGTTGAGGCGGCCATCGCACGTGGTGAAAAAGTCGTGCGCTACACCGACCGCACCGTGGAGTACCGCACCGTCGACGAGCTGCTCAAGGCTCGCGAGGAAATCCGCTCGTCGCTTATCAATGCTGCCGGGCCGCGCTCGCGCGTGGTCAGGCTGTACCACGGAGGCAAAGGACTCTAATGGCCCGTCACTTTCCGACGCTCACCCGTAACGGATTCGTGTTGCCGTCGAACATCAAGGCCAGTTACGAAGGTGCCGGGGAGGGCCGACGATCCACTGGCTGGGATGCTCCCGACAACGGGGTCAACAGCATCAACACCCCGGCATTGCGTAACTTGCGTTCGCGCTCCCGGGCAGCGGTTCGCAATGACCCGTATGCCTTCAACGTGATTGATAAGCGCGTCAGCAACTTGATCGGCACCGGCATCACGCCGCGTCCAAAAACTGACGACGAAGCCCTGCGCAAACTACTACAGGAACTCTGGGACGACTGGGTCGATGAGTCGGACGCCGATGAGCGCACCGATTTCTACGGACAGCAGGCGTTGGCCGCTCGCACGGTGGAAACCTCGGGTGAATGCTTTGTGCGATTGCGGCCACGCAGTTTGGACGAAGGCCTCGCGGTTCCGCTGCAGTTGCAGATCCTGGCACCGGAGTTCGTGCCGCATGACAAGTTCGAAACCACCAAAACCGGCAACATCATCCGCGCCGGGATCGAGTTCACACCTGGTGGCAAGCGGGTAGCGTACTGGATGTACCTGTCGCATCCGCGCGATGCGTCGTCGCTGAACGCCGGTTACAACCAGTTAGTGCGAGTGCCGGCGTCACAGGTGCTGCATATCTTTGAGCCGATCGAGCCGGGTCAACTGCGCGGCGTGCCGCGATTGTCGCCGGTGCTCAAGCGTCTGCGCAGTCTCGACAACTACGACGACGCAGTGTTGTTCCGTCAGGAGGTGGCCAACCTGTTTGCCGGTTTCATCAGTCGGCCAGCACCGGACTCTGGACTAGTGCCCAGGGATCCACTCACCGGACAGTTGCTGAGCACTGACCGTGATGGCTTCACACCGATGGTGGCGCTGGAGCCGGGCACCATGCAGGAGCTGGGACCAGGTGAAGAGGTCGAGTTCTCCAAGCCGCCGGACGCGGGCAACAACTATCCGGACTTTATGCGGCAGCAGCTGATGGCTGCGGCTGCTGGTACGGGAACGCCTTACGAGATCCTCACCGGCGACATGCGCGAGGTTAACGACCGAGCATTGCGGGTTGTGCTGAACGAGTTTCGGCGTCGGCTTGAGCAGCTGCAATTCGGTGTCTACGTGCACCAACTCTGCCGCCCAGTGCGGGCCGCCTGGATGGACATGGCCGTGTTGTCAGGTGTCCTGGTGCTGAAGGACTACGCGCAGCGGCGCCGTGAATACCTGCGTACCCGTTGGGTGCCACAAGGTTGGGCCTACATCCAGCCGGTGCAGGACGTCCAGGCCCGTCGCATGGAAGTGCAAGCCGGTTTCGCTTCGCGTAGCGAGATGGTCCTGCGCACCGGTTACGACGCGGAAACGGTCGACGCGGAAAACGCGGCTGATCTGCAACGAGCCACGGCACTTGGCCTTAATTACAACACTCTCGACGCTGTCGTCACCAACGATGACAAGGAGCAACCATGAGCAAGAAAGCGCGACCGCGCGTTTACAACCGTGCGGGCCAGCGGGTGCAGGTTCAGGACAAGACCTGGTACGCGTTGCAGGCCAGCGGCGAGGCCGCTGACCGAGTGATCGAAGTCTTTGTCTATGGCGAGATCGGTACCTGGGGCATTACTGCCAATCAGTTCGTGCAGGATCTGCGTGCGATGGATGATGGAGTCTCACCGGTCATTGCGGCATTCAACAGCATCGGCGGCGACTTGTTCGACGGGCTGGCGATGCACAACGCGCTTTCGCGTCTGGGCGAGCGTTGCACCGGACGGATTGACGCATTGGCGGCCAGTGCGGCCAGCGTGGCGGTGTGCGGTGCACACCATGTAGTAATTGCGTCGAACGCCATGCTGATGATTCACAATCCTTACACCTATGCCGGAGGGGATGCTGAGGACTTCCGTCGAGTCGCTGATGTCCTGGATCAGACCCTGGAGGCGATCATCGCGGCCTACAAGGCCAAGGCGCCGAACATCGATGATGCCGAGCTACGTCGAATGGTCAACGCCGAAACCTGGCTGACGGCCAATGAAGCTGTGGCCCTGGGGCTGGCCGATGAAGTCGGCGACGGCATCAAGGTCAAAGCATGCCTCGGCCAAGGCGCGGTGTTGCAGCGTTACCAGCACGCACCGGCTGAGTTGCTGGCCCAGCTCGACGAGCCACCCGAAGCGGATCCGGATCTGGAGCTGGATCCGGTCGCTCCGCCGTTGGTGCCGGTGGTGGTCGACTCGGCGAAGTTGGCACTGATGATCACCCAGCGTTGCACGGCGGCGGGCATCAGCAACTTGGTCGAGCCGCTGCTTAGCTCGACCAAGCTCGAAAGTGAAGAGATCGTCATGGCTGGTCTGGCCCGAGCCAAGGCGGTGAATGACCTATGCGTGGCGGCCCGTTTGCCGGAGTTCAGCGCTGAGTACGTTTCAGCGGGGCTGGATGCGGCGGCGGTCCGGGCACGTCTGTTCGACAAGATTGTCACCAGCGGCAAGGGCTTTGAAATCGACAACAGCCTGCCGCTGGACAACGACACGGCACCCAAGGTGCTGGCCAAACAACCTGATCCCACCTCGATTTGGGCTTCGCGACAAGCGGCTCAATCTGGAACTGCGCACGGCGCGAAAGGAGCAAGACAATGACCATTAAAAAAGAGCCGATCCATACGGGTGAATTTCTCCTATCCGAAGGCGCCGGGAACATCTCGCGGGAAACGATCAATGTTGCCGCTGGCCCTGCGCTGAATCCCGGCCAAGTCCTCGGTCTGGTCACGGCCACCGGTGAGTTTGCGCCGTATGACCCGGCCGCCGAAGACGGTACTCAGGCTGCCGTGGCGATCCTCTACGGGCAGTTGGGAGAGTCGGACATCGTGCGCCGTGGTCGCGCCGTGGTGCGCTTGGCTGAAGTCAGCGAAGTGCATCTGACCGGGCTGGACCCAGAGGCCGAAAAGGATCTGGCCACCCATTTCCTGATCGTTCGTTAAGACCCTCAGTCACGTTTCCCCAGCCCGCCTTGAGCGGGCTTTTCAATTTCTGGAGAGTACCCATGGCCGAGATTGCCATTTTTGACGACGAAGCGTTCACCGTCACTGCGCTGACTGCTGCACTCAACGATCAACCTTACCTGCCGGGCCGCATCAGCGCTTTGGGCCTGTTCCGCGAGGAAGGCATCACCACCCTGACCGTACAGATCGAAAAGGACGGCGACACCCTGGCACTGGTGCCAGCCGGTGAGCGGGGTGGCTCTGGTCTGGTAGTCGCGGCCAGCAAGCGCAACCTGATCCCGTTCAACACCGTCCACCTGCCGGAGCGCTTCACCATCAAGGCCGACGAGATCCAGGGCATTCGTGCTTTCGGTACTCGCACCGAGCTGCAGGCGGTACAGGATGTGGTCAATGCCCGCCTGGCCAAAGCGCGCCGTCAGTTGGACGCGACCCATGAGTTCCAGCGCATGGGCGCACTCAACGGCCTGATCCTCGATGCTGATGGTTCGACGGTGCTCTTGGATCTTTACGACCGCTTCGGTGTGCAACGTCAGAAGCTGCCCATGGGCTTGGCGGACCCAGGCACTGAGTTGCGGGTTAAATGCGGTGAAGCACTGGATATGCAAGAAGACGCGCTCGGCAGTGTGACCAGCACCGGCTCTCGCGCCTTCTGCGGCAAGAACTTCTGGAACAAGCTGATCGTTCACAAGTCGGTCAAGGAAACCTACCTCAACAGCCAGCAGGCGGCGGCTCTGCGGGGTGACGCCCGGGAGAGCTTCGAGTTCGGTGGCATTATCTGGGAGCGCTACCGTGGCAAGGTGGCGGGTGTCTCGTTCGTCCACGACGACAAGGCGTTGCTGGTCCCTGAGGGTGTGCCTGATCTGTACATCTCGGTGTTCGCGCCGGCGGACTACATGGAGACGGTCAACACTCAGGGAATCCCTTACTACAGCATGATCGAGCCGCTGCCGTTCAACAAAGGCATGGCCGGTGAAGCCCAGTCCAACCCGCTGCACCTGTGCACCCGACCGCGCGCTCAGATCCTGCTGGAGCTCTGACCATGGGCTTTCGCGATCTGATCGCCGAGGTCGACGCGGTGGTGTTCGAAACACTGGGCGACACCGCGCGGATTGAGGGTCGCGAGGACCCGGTGTTCGGTATGTTTGCCGCGCCCTGGTTGCAGCCGAAGCTCGGCAAGCTCAACACCGGCTTGCGTGAGCCGCGGTTCGAGATCCGCGTCAGCGATTCGCAGGGCCTGGTGCAGGGCCTGTTGGTCAGCATCGATTTGCCCGCCTTGGATGGCGGCGGCGATTACGACCTGCTGCAGCTGGAGCCGAGCGGTGACGGCCTGGTCGCCCTGATCCTGAGGATGCGCCCATGAGTGTCGGTAGCTATTTCAAACCCTCGGCCGGCGGCGGGATGATTTCCATCCAGTCCTCGGCCGCAGACCTTCAAGCGTTCCAGGACTTTGCCAAGTTGGTGCCCAAGGCAGCGGCCACCGCACACCGTCGAGCGATCAACAAGACACTGGGTTGGTTGCGTACGCACATCGCTCGTGCCGTCAGTCGGCAGGAGCGGATTGCCGTCGCGGCGGTGCGTCAACGGTTGCGCAGTTACCCGGTGTCCGGCGGGGCTGCGAGTGGCAAGCTCTGGTTCGGTTTGAATGCCATCGAGTCCAGCCGGATCGGCCGCGCACGGCAGACCGGCAGCGGCGTATCGGTGGCGGGGCGGCGTTACCAGGGCGCATTCCTGAAGAAGGTCTACGGCAACAAGCCCGACATCTGGATTCGTACCGCGAGCAAGCACTTCAATGCGGACGACTATCCCGATAGCACGGTGTCACCCGGTCGCGGGCCGAGTTCGGGGTGGGTCGCGGAAAACGGCAGCCGCTTTCCGCTGGCCAAAGCCAAAGTGTCTCTGGAACAAGCCCGTCCCCACTTTGAAAGCTGGGTACAAAAGGCCGATGAACGCTTGTTGGAGATCCTGAAACAGGAACTCAACTTTGAGCTGCAGAAGTACCTCAAGAGGATCGCTTAATGGCTGATGAACGTTTTAGCTTGGACCAGCTTTACCTGGCGGTCGAGCAGCACCTGGCGACCCATCTGCCGGGGGTTCAGACCGTGAGTGCCTGGCCGAACATCCAAGACCGCATCGCATTGCCGGCGGTGTTTCTGGAGCTGGCCGAGATCGAGCCGGGTACCGACATTGGCACGGGAGAAACAACGTTGGTGTGCAAGTTCGAGGCGCGCATCATCGTCGACCCGATCAAGCCGCATCATCAACGGCAGGCCGTGCAATTGGCGACCCAGCTCGCCGTGTTGCTGCGCGCACAGACGTGGGGGTTGCCGGTCGAACCCGCCGAGTTCGTACAAGCGCAGCAGGACTGGACCCAGCCGGCGCTTGATGGCTACACCGTCTGGTTGGTGGAGTGGACTCAGCAGGTGTACCTCGGCGTAGAGGAGTGGCCTTGGCCTGATCAGCCGCCGGGCATGCTGCTGTTTGGGTTTAACAACGATGTCAAAGAGGACTTTGTCCCGGCGGAGGACATGTGAGCGGCTACGCAAGCGCCCAGCATGACCGCATGCTCGCCGGGGTGGTGAAGGCTTGTTATGTGGTGGCGCTCGATCTGAGCGCCTCTCCGCCGGTGTGTCGCGTCTCGGACGGTGGTGATTGGGTCAGTGCCTGGGTGCGCTGGCACAGCATTGCCGCCGGCAAGGCCAGGCACTGGCGGGCGCCGTCCATGGGCGAACAGGGCACGTTGATCAGTGCCAGCGGGGACGTGGCACAAGGCACGTTCATCCCGGGCTTATATGGCAATGCCGGCCCACCACCGGATAACCGCGACCATGTGGAAGTCTGGCGCTTTGATGATGGCGGCTCGCTGATCTACGACTGGCAGGCCAAGAGCTACAGCATCAACCTGCCCAGCGGCACGGTGACGATCAAGGTTGCCAGCACGGAGGCGGTCATCACGGACAGCGCGGTCAATGTCACCACCGGCAACATCAACCTGAAAGCGGCAGTCACCATCGACGGTGCGTTACACGTCACGAAGGGCATAACCAGTGCCGGCGCAATCATTGATGCCGGCGGCAACAGCAACCATCACACGCATTAATTTCAACTCACGACAGCCCGCCCAGTGCGGGCTTTTTCATGCCTGGAGAAAACATGGCCAAGTTCGAAAATTCTGCCGCCGAGGTGCCTGCCGTCGCTGAACCAGTGCCGGATCGGCAACTGACTTTCAGCGACCAGGTGTACACCTCGCGCACCCTGATCATTCCCCGCAGCGACCGAACGTTGTCGGTGGCTAAGGGTGTTGTGCAGGTTCTGGCCTCCGATACCCAAGCCGTCAGCTTTCTGAGGGCTAACGCAGAGTTCCAACCTCTGAAGGAGTGATTTAGATGATCGGAATGGACCGCCATACAGGCCTGCTCATTTCCGGCATTGAGCATCTGCGGCAGTCCATGGCGGACATCTTGGGCACGCCCCTGGGGAGTCGCCGCTATCGGCCGGAGTACGGCAGCACGATCCGGCGCTTTGTTGATCTGCCGGTTAACGAAGGGTGGAAAAGCGCAGTACAGGCCGAGGTGGCCAGGGCGTTGGGTCGCTGGGAGCCGCGCTTGCGCCTGGAGCGCGTGCGCGTGCTGTCCGTTATGAATGGCTCGATCAATCTGCAAATTAGCGGCGAATACCTCGGCGAAGGTGTGTTGCTGGAGGTGAGTGCATGAGTGTCGTCAACCTGTCGGCGCTGCCGGCGCCGGATGTGCTGGAAACTCTGGATTTTGAAGATATCTATCAGGAGGTGCTGGCCGACTTTCGGTTGCAGATGGGCGATAACTGGACGGCCCTGCTGGAGTCCGACCCGGTCGTAAAGCTGCTGGAAGTCGCGGCCTATCAGAAACTGATGAGTCGGGCGCGCATCAACGACGCGGCAAAGTCCAGTTTATTGGCTTATGCCCGGGGCACGGATCTGGACAACCGCGCGGCTGATTACGGTGTCGAGCGATTAACGATCACCGAAGCTGACCCTGACGCGATTCCGCCGATCCCGAAGGTGATGGAAAAGGACGACGCGCTGTTGTACCGCACGCAGCTTTCGCTGGAAGGCCTGTCGGTGGCGGGCAGTCGCGGGGCGTATGAGTTTCACGGCCTGAGCGCGTCGGCCAACGTGGCCAACATCTCGGTGGACTCCCCGACGTTCAAGGCGGCAGAGATTAGCCAGGCGCTGCGCGATCAGTTGCCCCCCGGGGCGATTGTACTGGTGTGCGATTACGCGGCCGGTCTGACCAATCCGCTGCCGGGTGACGTGTCGTTGGCGGTGCTGCCGACCCTTGAAAGCACCGTCGCGCCGGCGGCCCTGGTGGCCACGGTGCAAGCGGCGCTATCGGCCGAGGATGTGCGCCCGATCACGGACCGGCCTCGTAGCCAGCTGGGGCAGCCGACCAACTTCAGCATAAACGCCGTTCTGGAATTGCTAGACGGCCCGTCCTCGGTGGTAGTGCTGGCGGCGGCCAATGCGGGCTTGGCGGTGGCGGTGGCGGCGGCCAGGCAGTTGGAGGGGGAAATGTCGCTGTCGGCGATCTACGCGGCCTTGCACGTCTCCGGCGTGCGCCGGGTGGTGCTGACGCAGCCCACGGCGGATGTGATTTGTGACAAGCGGCATTACCCGAACTGCACCGCGATCAGCGTCACCGGCGTGGTGGTCCCATGAGCCGGCTGTTACCGCTGAACAGCACGCCGCTGGAGCGGGCGCTGGCCACGGCCTGTGACTTGGGGATCGATCCGGAAATTATCCGGGGCCTTGCCGACTCGGCGCGGTGCCCGGTGGACTTCTTGCCCTGGTTGGCCTGGGCGATGTCGGTCGAAGGCTGGGAGGCCGCCGAAACCGAAGAGCAACAGCGCGCCCTGATTCGCGAGTCGATTCCGGTTCACAAGCGCAAGGGCACGGTCGGTGCGGTGCGCCGCGTGCTGAAGGCGGTCGGGGTTCGGGCTGAGTTCAAGGAGTGGACGCAAATCCCGGGCGCGGTGCCGTACACCTTTCAGTTGATCGCGTGGGCCAACGACAACCGGGGCGGCGAGGGGTCGATTCTGTCCCCGCAACTGTTCGAACGTTTGCGCGCCCTGGTCGATGCCACGAAGAACGAACGCAGCCACTACACGCTCAAGGTCGGCGCGCGGTTTGACGGGGGTTTGCGGTTGGCCAATGCCAGTCAGACCCGGCAACTGGACCGCCGGACGCTGGAAGTCCAAGGCGTGCCGATGGACTGCGCCGAGTCAGCCCTGGGGCTGGCCAACGCGTCCAGCGTCCGCTGTGTGATTCATCAAAGCGCCGATCTGTTAGGCGTTCCCATCCATGCAGAGCAGGGCTTTGCGGTCGCTAATGCGCACCGCACCCGTATCGTTGTTCGCGCCACTATGGAGGCCGTCCTCGTATGAGTACCCCGTTACAACCCCTGATCACCAAGGCCGGGTTGGCCGCCATCTGGCGCGCCGACAACACCGGTGTGGCGGCCGAAATCACCCATATCGTGGTGGGCACCACGGGCTATACCCCGGTCAACACGCAGACCGCTTTGCGCGCCCAAGTGGCGAAATACGCCATTTCCGATGGTCAACGCCTGAGTGACACGCTGATTCACGTCACGGCGGTGGCCGACGACACCAAGGCCTATTGGGCGCGTGAGATTGGCTTTCTGCTGTCGGACGGCACGCTGTTGGCGGTCTGGTCGCACCCTACCGAGGCCCTGACCTACAAGTCGGCCAACGCTGAGTTGCTGCTGGCCTATGACTTGTCGCTGACGGCGCTGCCGGCCAATAGCGTCACCATCACCTCGACTGGCGCTGGCTTGAACCTGACGCTTTCGGCCGAACTGGCCGCGCTGGCGACGGCGCAAATCGCCAGTCAACTGCGTGGCATCAAGTATCAAGACACGCTGGACGATCAGGCCAAGCTGCACCAGATCGAAGGCCAGCAAATTGCCAACCTGATGGATCGGATGAAAGCCGCTGAGCTTCGGCAAGGCACCGATCATGATGAGTTGTTAACCGCCATCGCAGCCAATGCGACCGCCATGGTCGGGCTGCAAACCCTTTTTTCTAAAACCACCCTCGGAGTCTGAGCCGATATGAGTCTCGAATCGCAAATTGCTGACCTGGTGTCGGCCGCTAATGGCCTGATCACTGTATTCAGCGCCAAAAAAAGCAGCATCGACGCGGCCGTCGCGGCGGCGATTGCCGCCGTTCCAGCAAACAAAAAGATCTTTTATGTTCACCAGCTTAATGGACTCGATACGAACGATGGATCGATTACAGCGCCGCTGAAAACCATCGATAAAGCGCTGGCGAATACGCCTTATGGGGGGATCTGCGCAATCCTGCTTCAGGCGGACTACCTCATGTCTGCCAACGTCGCGAACCTTGAAGGTCGCTTCTTGGAATTGCGCTCTGATGATCCTGCCAATCGCCGCTTTTTGCGTCCGATTTACTATGACGTAAGCGGTGTTACGCAGCTGACCGCCTTCCCTGCATCGGGTGGCAATGCGCTGCACTTTCGTGACTTGAAAATCGAACTGCCATCGGCGACTGGCCTGACAGTGACGGTTATCAACAACTGTTTGTTGCGGGCGGGCAGCACCACCAGTTCGGCATTGTTCCCGGTCAAAATGACCGATACGACCGTTACCGACGTGGCCGGCGCAACGGCCTGCATTGTCTCTGCTGGTGCGTCAGCGATTGTTCTGGAATGTATCGGGGTGACGTTCCCGGCGTCGTTCGGTGGTCGCTATATTTCCGGCGTCGCTTCCGGTGCTGCACCCAACACGCTGGCCAATGTCATGTCCAACCTCAGCGCCCTGTAAGGAGAAACGCAGCCATGAACACGCAAAACCTGAACGTCATTTTCGCGGGTACCAGTTACACCGGTTTCGCCTTCTCTGCGCTGCCTTTGGGCGCCGCTTTGCTCGCCGCTGCGCAGCAGGTTGATAAGGAGGCGGATGCGGCTCGTCGCGCGGTCGTGCCCGATACATTGCGCGCTTTTGAGCATGATCTCGCCGCCGCCGAGGCGAATGCCTTCGCGGCATCTGGTTATGTTGGCGACATGCCGCCATTCGTGAAAGCCTGGGCCGACGCGGCCGAGCTGGAGCCGCAAGCGGCGGCTGACAGCATCATTGCCGAGGCCTCTGCCTGGAATGGTGCGCTGCTGGCGATCCGTGCGGCCCGACTCAAGGGCAAGCAACGGGTGCTCAAGGCCACCAGTCACGACGCCGCCGAGGCGCTGGCTGACACCGCGATCGCGGACATCCGCGACAGCATCGCCGGGGTCGGCAACGCTGCCTAACCCCTGATTCAACCGCCTTGAGCGCCCCGCATTGTCGGGGCGTTTTTGTTTGTGCAAACAACCGCGCCGGACGCGGTTGTTTGCTTTTTGGAGATTGGCCTTATGAGTTTTTTTCACGGCGTCACAACCACCGATATTAAGACCGGGGCGCGCACCATTTCCTTGCCGTCGTCTTCCATTGTCGGCCTGTGCGACACCTTCAGCCCGGGCATCCTCGGCGGCGGTACGGCGCTGGCCGGCGAGCTGAAGTTGATCACCACCGAGCGCGAAGCCATTGCCGCCTTCGGTCCCGATTCGGCGATCACCAAGGCCTGTCAGGCGATCTACAGCAAGGCCAAGGCAGTGATCGTCGCCATCGGTGTGCCGAAGCTGGAAGACGCGGCGCTGCAAACCTCGGCGATCATTGGCGGGGTTCTGGCTTCCGGTAAGCGCACCGGCCTACAGGCCTTGCTCGATGGCAAAAGCCTGTTTAACGCCCAGCCGCGGCTGTTGATCGCGCCGGGGCATACGGCCACTCAGGCGGTGGCCACGGCGCTCGATGGCTTGGCGCAGAAGCTGCGCGCGATCGGCATTATCGATGGGCCTGGCACCACGGATGAGGCCGCCATGGCCTACGCCGACAACTTCGGCAGTCGCAACCTGTTCATGGTTGACCCGGGCGTGCAGTACTGGGACACCGGCCTGAGCCAGACGGTCGATGCCCCGGGCTCGGCCTGGGCGGCGGGCTTGTTTGCCTGGACCGATGCCGAGTACGGCTTCTGGGCGTCGCCGTCGAACAAGGAGTTCGTGGGCATCACCGGCACGACCCGGTCCGTCGAGTACTTGGACGGCGACGAGACGTGCCGGGCGAACCTGCTGAACAACGCCAATATCTCGACGATCGTCCGCGACGACGGCTATCGCCTGTGGGGCAACCGCACGCTGTCGAGCGATCCGAAATGGGCGTTCGTCACCCGCGTTCGCACGCTGTTCATCCTCATGGATGCCGTGCAGGCCGGCCACAAATGGGCCGTTGATCGCTCGATCACCAAGACCTACGTCAAGGACGTGACCGACGGCCTGGAAGCGTTCATGCGCGACCTGAAAGCTCAGGGCGCAATCATCAACTTCGAGGTGTACCCGGACACCGAGTTGAACACGGCCAGCCAAATCGCCCAGGGCAAAGTCTATTGGCGCATTCGCTTCACCGACGTGCCGCCGGCTGAAAACCCGAATTTCCTTTTCGAAGTCACCGATCAGTGGATGACCGAAATTCTTGAAGCAGCCTAAGGGGCCTAGTCAATGATTCCTCAAACTTTGTTTAACACGAACCTGTTTGTTGACGGCGTGAGCTTTTCCGGCGACGTGCCGAACCTGACCCTGCCCAAGCTGACCACCAAGACCGACGAGTATCGCGGTGGCGGCATGGCCGGTGCCATCGAAATGGATCAGGGTCTGGAAAAAATGGAGGCGTCCTTTGTCACCAAGGGCGTGCGCCGTGAGTCGTTGAAGTACTTCGGTCTGGCCGACGGCACGGCCTTTAATGCGACGTTCCGTGGTGCCTTCAAGGGGCAAAAGGGCGCAGTGACGGCGGTGGTCGCCACCCTGCGCGGCCGGCTCAAAGAGGTCGACCTGGGCGACTGGAAAGCCGGTGATCCGGCCGAGATCAAACACGCCATTGCAGTCACGTACTACAAGCTCGAAATCGACGGGCGCCTGATGTACGAAATCGACATGGTCGCCGGTATTCAGGTGATCGACGGCAAAGACCAGCTCGCCGAAGTGCGCACCGCGCTCGGCATGTAAGGGAATAGATCCAGATGAAAGCAACTGATAAAGCACTGCCGGTCTGGCTGGCGGTCACCTCTGAGAGCGCCGTCGTGACCCTCTCGCGTCCCAGCGATGCCAACGGGATCAAGGTCGAGACGTTGACCTTGCGCGCTCCGGCCGTGCGCGAAGTGCGGGCGGCCGACCGTGCCTCTAACGGCGATGACGAACAGCGCGAGCTGATGTTGTTCGCGGCCTTGGCCGAGGTCGGCCTCAAGGATCTGGAAGGCCTCAAGCTGGTGGACTATCGCCGTGTCCAGGCGGCCTATGCGCGCTTGGCGCCCGATACCGATTACTCGACGTCGATGCCGGCGTGGTTGTCGATTACCACCGATAACGTGCTGGTCACGCTGTCGTGCCCGAGCCAAATCAACGGCGTCACCGTCGACAAGTTGGCCTTGCGTTCCCCGACCGTGCGCGACGTTCGTGCGGCGAATCGTGACGCGGGTGGCGATGACGAGCAGCGCGAGCTGGTGTTGTTTGCCGAGTTGGCCGGTGCGCCTGTTGCGGATCTGGAGGGCCTGAAGCTGGTGGATTTCAACCGCTTGCAGGCCGGCTATTTTCGTATGGACCAAGACAACGGGGTTTGACCCCGGCGTCATAAAAATGGCCGCGAAACGTCTGGCGGCGGAAACCGGATTTTCCGCCGCTGAGATTCTGTCGATGCCGTTTGCTGAGATGGTGTGGTGGCTCACGGATTGAGCCGCCTTCGGTAAGGCTGTGCAAATGGGGGCCATGATATGGCGAACAAGATCGCCCTCGGGCTGGTCATCGGCGGCGCCGTCAGTTCTACGGTCGGTGCTGCATTCAAAGACGTGACGGGACGCATCAAGCGCCTCGAGGCAGAAGGCAACAAGGCGCGTGTGCTGCAGCGCACGATTGGCGACACCATTCGCCTGCGCGATGAATGGAAAAAGGCCCACGACAGCGGCGCCGCTGGAGCCTCCAAGTTGTTGAGTCGGTTGAACTCCAATCTGGACAGCTTGAAAAAGCAGGGCGTCGAAGTCGGGCGTCTGGAGAAGTCCTATCGGGCCATGGGGCAGGCGGCCAATAAAGCCGAGCTGAAGGCCAAGGGGCATCAACAGCTTGACGCCGGAAAGTCCGGCATGAAAAAAGCGGTCGGCGCCGCTGTCGTCGGTGTGGGCTCTATGGCGGTGCCGACCAAGGTCAGCGCGGACTTTGGCGCCATTGTTCGAGACATCGCGATCAAGGCAGGGATTGCCAATAAGCCACAAGAAAAGGAGATGTCACAAAAGATCATCGCCACCTCGCGTGACACCGGCATGGCGCGCAACGACGTGGCCGACGTGGTCAACCAGTTGGTTGGCGCCGGTATGGAGTTGAGCAAGGCCCTAGAATATGCGCCGGTCGCGGCCAAGTTTGTCGTGGGGCAGGGGTCCAGCGGTGTCGACACGGCGAAGATGATCAACGCCCTAGGGCAAAACGCCAAGATCACCGACCCCAAGCAGATGCAGCAGGCGCTGGAAGCGATTGCCTATCAAGGGCAGGCGGGCAGCTTTGAAGCGGCCGACATGGCTAAATGGTTCCCTGAGCTGTTGGCCAACATGGGCAGCCTGGGCATCACCGGCATGGACGCGGTGACGCAGTTGGGCGCCATGCTGCAAGTGCAGATGAAGTCGGCCGGCGGCGCCGATGAGGCGGCCAACAACCTCAAAAACTGGATGGGCAAAATCGGCTCCGGCGAAACCGTCAAGGCGTATGAAAAGGCCGGCATCGACTACAAGGGTTCGATGCAGACCGGTTTGCAAAACGGCATGTCGACGCTGGAAACCAGCATGGCGTTGGCGCAGAAGTACATCCAAGCCACCGATCCGAAGCGCGCGGCGGCGATGGCCAAAGCGACATCCGAAATCAGCCAGCAAGCCGACCCGGAGAAAGCCAAGGCCATGATGGCCTCTCTGGAAGAGTCGCTGCGCACTGGCGACCTGTTCGCTGACATGCAGGTCAAGGCCGCGCTGTCGGCGTTCATGCAGAACAAGGCGCTGTACAGCCAGCTTAAAAACGATTCGCGTGATGCCACCGGCATCCTCGACAAAAACCTCAGCGAGCGGCGTGAGGCGTCGTCGCAGAAGTGGGCTGAAATGGCGCAGTCGATGGATGACGCCATGCGCAGCGTGGGGGACGCTCTGCGCCCGGTCACGGACACGGTGGCTGAGGCGCTGACCAAGGTCACCAAAAGCATTACCTCGATGTCTGACAGCGCGCCCGGGGTGGTGACGGGGATCGCGTTGGTCGGTGGTGGATTGGTCACGCTCACGGGTCTGTTCAGTTCGTTCAAGATGGGTAAAGGGCTGTTGAACCTGGCGCGCGGATCGCTGGGTGGCGGCAAGGCCGGCGCGGTGCAAAAAGTCTTTGTCACCAACGCCGAGGATGGGGGTGGTGACGGCGAAGGCTCGGAGCCCAAGGGCAAGGCCGGCAAGGCGTTGTCGCTGGTGGAAACCGGGCTCAAGGCGGTGGCGGCTTTCAAGGGAATGCCAGTTGATGGCGGTGATGAAGCGGGAGAAGGCGACGATAAGAAGCCCGGAAAATTCGATCTGATCGCGACCGGCCTCAAAGTGGTTTCGATGGCGAAAGACGTCGCCTCAGGCGGCGACGAGGGTGGCGAGTCGGGATCGGCTGACGACGGCGTCAAGAAGGTTTTCGTGGTCAACGCGGGCGCCCTGGGCGGCGGCGCTGAAGGCGCTGGGGAAACGCGCCGGCGTGGACGCGGGTCAAGGCGCAATGCTTCACGCCGTCGGCCGTTGCCTCGGCCGGGAGGTTCTTCGCGCTCGCCTATTCCGGGGGCACGGCCGCCGGTCCCTGTGCCGCGTCCACCGATTCCACCGGTACCGGTTCCGGCCGGTTCGCTGGCTCGGCTGGGCGGGGTGGTGCAGGCGGTCGGCAAGATCGGCAAAGCCGCCAAGATGATTCCCGGCGGCGCGCTGATGGATGCCGGCGCCATGGCCTTCGAAACCTATGAGAATGCCAAGACCCAGGGCGAACAGGCCGAGGGTTATGGCGCGGCTGCCGGCAATCTGGCGGGCACCATGGCGGGCGCGGCGGCCGGCGCGGCCATTGGCTCGGTGGTGCCGATTATCGGGACCGCCATTGGGGGCTTGATTGGTGCCTACCTCGGCAGTCAGGGCGGCCAGATGTTGGGCGGCGCCGTGGGCAAGTCGGTGTTTGGTGGCGAAGATGAAAAGCCCGAGGCAAAACCGGAAGCCAGGCCGGCGCCGCTGCTGATGGCGCCTCGCCCTGGTCCGGCGGTTCCCAGCTTGGCCACCCTGACTCAGCCGCTCAATGGGGCGACCGATCCGGGCAATAAGGCGAACGGTTCCGGCGCGTTGCTGATGGCTCAGGCGCCGGCCCCGCAAGGGCCAGTGCTGGGCGACGTCGCTCGCGCCATGGCCGTACAGGCACCGACTAAGCCGGCGGCCGTGGCCATTCAGCCCAAGGAGCCGGAGAAGCCGGCACCGACCAAAGTGGACCAGCAGTTTCAGTACTCGCTGAGCATGCCGGTCACGGTGCAAGGGGATGTCAAAGACCCGCAACGCTTGGCTCAGGACTTGATGCCGCACATGCAGCGGATGATGGCGGACGCAGCGAAACAGAACGCTACCAAGCTGTACGACGAACCCCACGTGTAAGGAGGCCGCATGGCGTATATGGAACAGTTGCAAGCGGGGCTCAAGTACTTGGTCGAGGCCGGGGAGGCTGGGCGGCGCAGTGCGGACGGCATGCTCGGCCCGGTCAACGGCGCGATCAGTGAAATCACTGGCGCGGCGTCCGAGCTGGAAAACATCCCGTTCGTGGGGCCGGCGATCGGCGCCAAGCTTCAGCGGGTGATGCGCGGCGTCGACGCGGCCCAGGCCAAGGTCGGGCAGGTGGTGGCGGTGTACGGCCGGGCGACCCGGTCGGCCGCCGAAGTACAGGAACGGATGGGGACGCTGAAGGAACAGGCGGGCAAGGCGTCGACGGCGATCAACAAAATCGCCGGCAAGGTCAGTCCGTCGTTGGCCAACATCGTGCCCACCAGTTCCTTTGCCGTGGATGCCACGCCAGCGCCGGAGGCGGTGAGGCCGTTCCCGCACTTGCTGATCATCCAGCCGCGCGACCCCAAGGAGCAACCCTACTTTTTCAACCTGGACACGGCGGCTTTCGACGAGCTGAGTCGTTCTACCGAATTCCGTTGGGCTTCACAGGAACGCCTGTCTCGCCGCCCGGCGCAGCAGGCCATCGGGATGGGAGAGGAAAAGCTTACGCTCAAAGGCACGATCTACCCGGGCTTCAAGGGTGGCCTCAAGCAGCTCGATACGTTGCGCACCATTGGAGCCAGGCTTCAGCCACTGACCCTGACCACGGGCTATGGCGAGGTGATTGGGACGTGGTGCCTGAAGAACATCGGCGAGGAACAGGGCGTACTGATGCACGGCGGGATTCCGCGTAAACAAGGGTTCACTCTGGAGTTTGTGCGCTATGGCGACGACATGCAGAACGTCTGATGGGGACATGCTCGATGTCATTTGCCATAACGTTTATGGCCATTTGCTGGGCAGCGTCGAAGCGGTGCTGAATGCCAATCAGGGGTTGGCGGATGAGCCTCAGCCCTACCGCACCGGCGTGGTGATCTATCTGCCGGAACTGCCCAGCCCGACCGGGGAGGGGGTGAACTTGTGGGATTGACCTCGGGCGCTACCGCCGCCGGCGGCCCGTTGCGTTACGCGTAACGGCCCTTTGTTTTTTGCCCCGCCATGTGCGGGCTTTTTTTGGACAAAATCCATGACCCCCATGTTTCGAATCGTGGCCGATGGCACCGATGTGACGGCCAAGATCAATGATCGATTGTTGTTGCTGCGCACCTCTGACAAGCCCGGGATGGAGTCCGACGAGTTTGAGTTGCGCATTGATGACCGAGACGGCCAAGTGGTGCTGCCTCGGCGTGGCAGCTCGATCGAGATCTACCTGGGCTATGCCGAAACATCCTTGGCGCGCCTGGGGCGTTACGCGGTGGACACGGTCGAGGTGTCGGGTCCGCCGGACACGATCGTGATCAAGGGCAAGGCCAGTGACATGCGCGGCAGTGGCAAGACCATCCGCAGCGGCAGCTGGGAAGGCGTGCCGCTGTCGACGATCGTGGCCGATATCGCCGCGCGCAATGGCTGGCAGCCGGTGTGTCCGGTGACCACGAAAGTCGCCCGGGTGGATCAGCTCAACGAGTCCGATTTTAATTTCATCACGCGCTTGGCCAAACAGTACGACTGCACGGCCAAGGTGGCCGACGGCAAACTGTTGGTGATGCCGCGTCAAGCGGGCCAGACGGCCAGCGGCAAGGCGTTCGGCGCGATCACCCTGACGCGTAGCGACCTCAGCCGCTGGCAGTTCAGCCTGGGCGATCGCAACTCGCACAAGGCCGTGGCGACTAAGCACCAGGACAAGAAGACCGGCAAGCTCGCCACCGTCTCGGTGGATAACGACGACGCCCCGGATGGCTTGCCGGCGGTGCATACCGATCGGCATATCTACCCGAACAAGACCGCCGCCGAGTCGGCCGCCAAGGCGCGTTTGGCGGCGTTCAATCGTTCCACCGCTGACGTGCGTTTCGAGATGCCCGGCCGGACCGACATCTTTGCCGAGCGATTGATCAACGCCCAGGGTTTCAAGGTCGGCCTTGATGGCGAGTACTTGGCGGATTCGGTGGAGCAGGTGTTTACCCAATCCGGCTGGTCGACCACCGTCGAGTGCAATGCCGGCAAGCAGGGCAAATCCAAGGGTAAGAAAAAGAAAGTTAAGCCGCCGCTCAAGGTGGTGAATGTCAACGCGCCGTAGCGCCCCCATCGCCGCCTGAGTGCGGTTTTTTTATACCTGGAGTTTTGTATGTCCGTCACTGAACAACAGCTGCAACGCATCATGCCGAACGCCCGCCGCCAAGCGGGCGTTTTTGTATCCGCTCTAAACGCGGCCATGGCGCATCGGCAAATCAATACGTCGAAACGTCAGGCGGCGTTCCTGGCCCAAGTTGGTCATGAGTCCGGCCAGCTGCAGTACGTCCGTGAGCTGGGCGGCGATCAGTACCTGAGCAAATACGACACCGGTAGCCTGGCCGTGAAACTGGGCAATACCTCGGAGCTCGATGGCGATGGCCAGCGTTATCGCGGTCGCGGCTTGATCCAGGTGACCGGACATAGCAACTACCTGCGCTGCAGCCTGGCGCTGTTCGGCGATGAGCGATTGTTGCGCACCCCTGAGCTGCTCGAGTTGCCGCAATGGGCGGCCGAGTCGGCGGCGTGGTTCTGGTGGGGGCGCGAGCTAAATGCCCTGGCAGATCGGGGCGAGTTCGAGGCGATCACCCGCAAGATCAACGGCGGCCTCAATGGTTTGGCGGATCGGCTGGAGTTGTGGGCGCGGGCGAGGGCGGTGCTATGCGTCTCGCCGACCTGATCCCGGCTCCGTATCGGCTGCTGGCCATCAGTGGGCTGCTGGCCGCATTGGTCGGCGGATCTGCTGTGTCAGCCTGGAAGGTTCAGGACTGGCGCTACGGCCAACAACTCGCCGAACAGGCCGGCCTGCACAAGGACGATCTGATCGCCATCAGCAACGCCGCCGCTGACCAGGTGCGCACGGCACAGGGCAACCGCCTGGCCCTTGAGCAGCGGCTGTCGACCAGTGAACAAACCCACTACAAGGAACTGAGTGATGCTCAACGCAACCAGGCTCGCCTGCGTGATCGCCTTGCCACTGCTGATCTGCGGATGTCAGTCCTCCTCGACGCCACCGATGCAGGCAGTGGCGACGAAGTGTCAGCCGCCGCCCCAACCGGCGGCGTGGTTCATGGCGGAACACGAGCCCAACTTGACCCAGCGCATGCTCAACGAATTATCGGCATCACCGATGCCGGCGACCAAGGACTGATCGCCCTGGCGGCCTGTCAGGCCTACGCCAAAGAAGTCTCAACACCGAAGTGAAAAAGAGCGGTCGGGGTAGATGCGTCAACATCCAACCCGACCGCCGTCCCTGCAGATTGTCCCTGCAAGTCCAGCCAAGGCTCTTACTCCGTGCACGAAGCGGAGCGAGCCTAGCACCTGTCTATCCATACAGTAAAGGTCTTGCACATTATGTCTTCACCCATCATTCCTTGGATGGGCGGCAAACGCCGCCTCGCCGACCGCCTTATCCCCCTGTTCCCACCCCACGAATGCTATGTCGAAGTCTTCGCCGGCGGCGGGGCGCTCTACTTCCTGCGGCCACAGCCTGCTCCAGTCGAAGTGCTAAACGACATCAATGGCGACCTGGTGACCCTGTACCGCGTGGTGCAGAACCACCTGGAAGAGTTCGTGCGTCAATTCAAATGGGCACTCAGCTCACGGCAGATATTCGAGTGGCAAAAAATGACCCGCCCGGAAACCCTGACCGACATCCAGCGCGCCGCTCGTTTCTTCTATCTGCAGCACCATGCATTCGGTGGCAAGGTCTCAGGTCAGAGTTTCGGTACCGCAACAACTGCTCCTGCAATCAACCTGTTGCGCATTGAAGAAAACCTGTCGGCAGCCTGGCAGCGGTTGTCCGGCACCTACGTCGAAAACCTGCCCTGGCTTGAGTGCGCCGAGCGCTACGACCGGCCGCACACCTTCCACTACATGGATCCACCTTACTGGCAGACCGCGGGCTACGGCGTTAAATTTCCGTTTGAAAACTATGAGCGCATGGCTGATTTTATGCGGCGCTGCAAAGGCAAGGTGATGGTCAGCATTAACGACCACCCGGACATTCGGCGGGTGTTTGAAGGGTTTCATTTTGAGACGACCGAGATCCGGTACACGACCACCAATCAGCGGCAAGCGAAGGCTGAGGTGACGGGGGAGTTGATTGTTATGAATTGGGACCAGGAGGCTTTCGGTGGGCTTTTTTAGTTAAACCTATTTGTGAGCGATTTTGATCTACTTAGAATGTAATGCGATTTTATGAAGAAGGAGTTGCTCTGGTTGTGCCAGAGCGTAATACATCTGCATTTCCGATTGTAGTTTGTCGTAATGGACTACAGTCGGTTACTAGGGCGTAATTACGCTGGGCCAAGAAGCAGTTTTAGGCTGTGATAGGTGGTGAAGTGAAAGTTTGACTCGCTTAGCAAAGAGTTTAATTTGCCCAAGGCTCAATCTCATCCTCTTCGAAATTCATGCTGAAGTATTTTTTCGGGTCGTAGCCGTCGCAATAAGCCACGGGTAGATTTGTTAGTAATTCGTATTTTTCTACATATCCTTTTTGATTCCATTTGCTACCAAATCTGGATATTAAGTTAAAAAATAATATATATAGCTCGGGATTGGAAAGTTGTGCTCTGTATATTTTAATCAGATCAATTTTCTCACTCTCGGATAGATGTTTGTCATTGTCTATGAGCTTGATCGCATTGTACATATTTCGAAAGTAGCTGCTTAAGTCAGTTTGATTCGTCCTCCCAAGTTTATAAGTTGTGCAGGCATTAACTTTGTCAAGCATCATTGATGCTATCACCACCCCGCCAGGATGGAATGAAATTTTTTGGCTTATAAAATCTATCCATGTGTCACTTAGACCATAGTAAAAGCACATATAGGCGATATCAATTTTTTGAGCGTCAGTTAGATTTGCTGCTAGTTCTTTGTCGATTTCCTCAACGGCTTGAAGTAGTCGTTTTAGTTGGATTTTGTATACTACAAAAGCTCTTCTGCCTTCTTCAATGATATCGATTTTACTGGTTTCTATACTTGGTATTCGAATGTTTCTGACGTTTTCGTTGTGGTAGTCAATCATCTTGAAAAAACGATCGCATACACCGTTTTTAGATCCTTCTAAATTTTGGGAGATAATGGTGTATATTAATAATATAACGCTGAATATTGTAAATATAGTGCCGATGAATCCGCCAAAAAAATCTCCGAACTTTGCTGCTAATTCCGCGTCAATCTTAAAGCTTGTGTTGAAATATGTATCGTCGAATAAAATAAATAGAGCTGTTGCTAGTGATGCTGTTCCGAAAAATATGCATGATATTTTAATGATTTTTACTGGCCAAGTCATAGTAGTCTCAAATGTCTGATCGATCACTAGACGCAAGGTATAGGGATAATGAAAAAGCAGCAAGACCTGCTCCTTGACGGCAAAGTCCTTGAAAGCGTGTTTATGGTCGATATCGTATAAGCGCCGTCGTACGTAAATGTTGCCCTCTGACCAATATTTTTGGTGTACACCGTCTGTCGTGGATCGTTACTGTTGAAAAAATCGTTCTGCACAAACCGTTTGCTCACTTACTGGTGAAAACGCCTGATTAGTACGCTGATATGTGCAGTCTGAGCTTGGTGGCTTTGCCAAATGCACAGATTTCAATCTCAGTAGCGCACTTTTCTGACTCGCAAACGATGGTCGAATTCTTCGGCGGAAGCGGTCGATAGCAGCCATTCGTGAAAGGCAGCTATCGAAACTTTGCGGGTAGTACTACGAGCAGAATCGGCAAAAAGCAGATTTTGGCTTGTATTTCGAAGATGCGATTTATATGGTTTTAGGCACCGTGCAAGCCGGATTCATCAGGAGCGGCCGCCGACTTCAGCAACTTCAAAATCACCAAGGCAAATGCCCGGCTTTTGGTTTCGTTATCTAGCACTTCTAATGACAATTTCTCGTGGTCGGTCATTGCATCCAGCACGGTATCAAGAACACGCTTCGGGAACAGGCCGTGCATCACTTGATCCACCGAGTGGTTGTTTACCTGAGCCATCACATCTTCTTGGCGGCTGATGCGTTGGGCGATGCCTGTGAGAAACTGCAGTTGGTCGTCATCGCTAACCTCTGCACCGAAGATATCATTCAGAGCCTCAATGATTTCGGACAAACGCTTTTTCTCCGGATCATGGGGCTTGCCGCTGCCTACATCATTTCCAGGTTTGAGGGTGTATTCGCCTTCTTCCTCGCTTAGGCGTAGCTGATGCTCAGCGCGCTTGCTCAGGCGGTAGTGGCTAAGTTGTAGCTCTTCCACGTCCACATCGTCTTGTAGCAGACGGTCTACCCGCAGTAGCGGGTGCAGGTGCTTGGCGTATACGCAGAGCTGCTCCAGCTCGCGATCCTCATAAGGAACGATCTGCGAGAGAAACTCGTACAGGCGCACAAAACTTTGCAGGTTCTTGCGGAATAGGTCGAGCTGATCAACTTGTTCGCCAGCTTCCTTCAATGCGTGTTCGGCTTTTTTCAAGCCGGCGCTATCGCCATTGGCTTCGGCGGTGCGTTTGTAATCTAGTGCTTGCTGGTGTGACTCCAAAGAGAAGGCATAACGCTTGGCAAAGCGTTCTTTGGCCGGTGCGCAGTAATAACTGAGTTTGCTGGCTTGCGCCTTGGGGTCGAAGAAAGCCAGAGCAAACGCTTCGACCTCTTGCCAGTGATAGATGCCCTCGGCATCCAGCTTCTTCTGCAGGTCGTAGATGATCTGCGGGTCGGTCACATCGGTCAGCTCGGCCTTGGTGTAGTACGGCAAAAAGGCGTCGAGAATATCCTTTGGCTCGTTGAAGAAGTCGAGGATGAAGGTTTCCTTGCTGTCACCAAAAGTGCGGTTCAATCGCGATAGGGTCTGCACGCAGTCCACGCCTTGCAGTTTCTTGTCCACGTACATGGCGCACAGCTTGGGCTGATCGAAGCCGGTCTGATACTTATTAGCCGCGATCATCACATTGAAGTCTTGGGTGTCGAAAGCCTTGGCCAAGTCGCGGCCATTCAGTCCGGCGTTAAGCAAGCTGCTGTTTTCCGTAACCTCTTCCGGGATCACCTCATCCGGCAATACGCTACCGGAGAAGGCTACTAGCGGGTGCACATCGCTATACCCCATCTGCTGCACATAAGCTTTCATAGCCAACTGATAACGCACGGCTTCCTGGCGGCTGCTGGTGACTACCATGGCCTTGGCTTGACCACTAAGCAGGCCGCGGATATTGGCGCGGAAATGCTCGACGATCACCTCGACCTTCTGGCTTATGTTGTACGGGTGTAAACGCACCCAGCGCGCCAGTTTGATGCGCGCTTTCTTGCTGTCCACCTCGTCGTCTTCGCCGTCTGGATGGGCGATCTTCCAGGCGGTGCTGTAGGTGGTGTAGTTACGCAGCACGTCGAGGATAAAACCTTCTTCGATGGCCTGACGCATGGAGTACAGGTGAAATGCCTCTGGCTTGTTGCTGGTACTGGCCGGAAGCGTCAGGTCGGCCGGGCGACCGAACAATTCCAGGGTCTTGGGCTTGGGCGTGGCGGTGAAGGCGTAGTAGCTAATGCGTTCATTGGGTTGGCGTGCCTGCACAGCGGCGTCCAGCAGCTCCTCGGCACTGACTTCTTCAGCATCCACAGCATCACTGCCGAGAATCTGTTTCAGCTTGCTGGCCGACGAGCCAGTTTGCGAGGAATGCGCCTCGTCAGCGATTACCGCATAACGCCCGCTAGCCAGCTTAGGGTACTTGTCCAGGGCATCGAACAAGGCTGGGAAGGTCTGAATGGTAACGATGATGATGCGCGTCTGCTCGGCCAGTGCCTCGGCTAGTTGCTCGGATTTGCTTTGGTTGCCGATATCCCGGCTGATCGGTTTAACCACGCCCTGAGCGTGTTCGAACTGGTAGATGGTGTTTTGCAGTTGGCTATCCAGCACCGTACGGTCGGTGACCACGATCACCGAATTGAACAGGCGCTGACCGGCATCGTCGTACAGCGAGGCCAATTGATGAGCGGTCCAGGCGATGGAGTTGGACTTGCCCGAGCCTGCGCTGTGCTGGATCAAATATCGCTTGCCCGGCCCTTCGGTGCGGGTGGTATCGATCAGCTTATTGACCACTTCCCATTGGTGGTAACGGGGGAAGATCATTGTTTCTTTGGTCACTAGTGTGCCGTCGAAGCCTTCGCTGGTTTTCTTGTCCAAGTGCAGAAATCGCCCCAGCACCTTGAGCCACGCGTCTGTCTGCAACAGGCGTTGCCACAGGTAGCTAGTGGCGTATTGGCTGTCGTCCTCAGGCATCGGGTTGCCTGCGCCGCCTTCTGCGCTGCCGAGGTTAAACGGCAAGAAGAAAGTGTCTTTACCTGCCAGCTTGGTGGTCATCGCCACTTCGTTTTGGCCTACGGCAAAGTGCACCAGAGCGCCGCGCTTGAAGGTCAGCAGCGGCTCGGGTTTGCGCGTTAGCGGATCTTTTACCGGACGGTCATTGCGGTACTGGCGCTTGGCGTTTTCCACCGACTGTTTGAACTCGCTTTTCAGCTCCAGCGTCGCAGTGGGGATACCGTTGACGAACAGCACCAAGTCCAGGCGTGGGTTGTAGCTCTGCCCGCTGCTGCCGGCATCACGCGCATGCGGTGAGTAGGACACCTCCGGCACCACCCGCAGGCGGTTGCACTGGTAGCTCTTGAGAGTATCCGGGTTCATCCCGTGGTCAGGTTGGAAGCTGCACAGCTCAACCTTTACCGCCGGCAGCTTGAAGCCATGGCGCAGCACATCCAGGGTGCCGCTCTGCTCCAGCTCTCGCACGAGCTTTTGCACCAGCACATCGTCCGGGTTGATCGGGTTGGCCTTGGCGAACTTGTCCCAGCGTTCCGGCCAGGCGTCCTTGAAGTAGTCCAGCACATCTTCGGTATACAGCGCGGTGCGGCGGTCGTAGCCGCTGGCGGTGCCGACCAGCCAACCTTGGGCGGCCAGGGCGTCAATAATGTCCTGCTGAAACTGAGCTTCCTTGCTGTCCGCCATTACACGGCCTCTTTTGCTAATTTGGGAGTTGACGCGTTGGCCGGTGGCTGCCAGTCGCGCACGTCTATTTTGCCGGTGACTGCGGCAAAGATTAGGGAGGAACGGCGCTCTTGGAGAAGGCTTGTCCCGATTAACGATTGAGAAATAAGCGTTTCAAATTCAGACTCAAGCGCCCTAACTTCAGAAACTAGAAGTGGTATTTCAGCTCTAGGGGGAGTGCGATTACGAGCCCCCCCACAATTGGGTTAGATAGTTGCTTGACAGTCGAGCCGTATGCCGCAACATCTAATTGCTTTTGCCAAAAATAGCTTTCGCTACAGAGCCTAATGTATTCAGTCAATCCTACGTCAGGCCGGATAATCATCATTTGAGCGTTGATAAATCCTGTTTTGTTTCCAATTACTGCAGAATCAAAAACAGCGACATGCCCTATAGTGCCTCTGACAGTGATTACCAAATCACCATCGCAAAGCTTTCCTCTGCTGAGCGAATTGAATTTTTCCGGCGTAATAAAATTTAGATTCTTATCGGTAAGCTTATAGCCAACTATATTTTTCGATGAGACAAATGGAATGCCTTCTCCGACTAAATCTCCCTCGCTTGGGTAAGCGGAACTTCTATCGCCATCGATCATAGTTGACACGTAACGGAGTGGCTTAACTTCCCAATGTGCCGGTACTTCGCCCAGCCACTTCACGTCCGAGTTTTTCATCGGTACCGTGTGGTCGAGGCCTTTGGTGACGGCGTGGGAGATCACTGCCTGTCGCTTTTCCTTGAGCAATTCGATTAGGCGCTGTTGCTCTTTGATCAGCGCGTCGATGCGGGCGGTTTCGTGGTCGAGGAAGCGGGCGATTTGGGTTTGCTCGGCTGTTGTAGGAATCCAAGCAATACCGCCCCGAAGAATTTCCTGAGTAACACTGAATACCTTGACCCCTTTTACACCCATACGTAACTGGGTTCTGAAGGCGAAAGACTCTAGACAATAGGCAAGAAACCGTGAACTTACGTCCGAATCCAAGCTGTAGATAATTGTGTGATAGCCAGCGAAAAGAGGCTCCGAGCCTGACACATGAGTGAAATTGCCGACGCCTTCAAGGTCCTCCGAGGTATCGGCAAACACAAAATCGCCATAGCTAATACAAGATGATGACTCTGTTTCCAGATACTCCGCAGGCACGCATTTTAGAACCTGTATGTCTTGGTTTACCTCGAAAGGGTACAAGGAGTGAACTTCACCATAATTCAGACAAGGGATACCTGTATCAGTTAAATCTGCTTTTGTTATCGTCAATCCTTTTCTAAAGCGGCCGAGATACCTGAGCGGTTTAACACCCCAATGTTCAGGTACAACCCCTAGCCACTCGACCCCAGAATCCCTGTAGTCCGGATACGCTGGAAACGTCATGCCGACAGCCCCTCAATCATCTGCTTGATTCGGTCGGTACAGGCTTTCAGATCGCTATCGATCTCGGCCAACGGGCGCGGAGGTTGGAACACATAGAAGTGGCGGTTAAAGGGAATCTCGAAGCCGACGATGCCGACCTCGCCATCCTGGGCGTCGGTTTTGCTTTCGTCGATCCAGGCATCCGGTACATGGGGGATGACTTCGCGCTGGAAGTAGTCGTACACCGACTCACCCAGCGGCACGTTCTCGTTATCGCGCAGGCCGGCATCCGCTTCCGGCTGGCCTTTGGTCATGCAGATATCCGCCTCGGGGTCGCGCTCACTCAGGGCGCTCATAAGGGCTTTGAGTTCCGGCGTGCTGAGGCTGACGCTGTGGGCTGTGAGAGCTTTTTTCAGCAGCTTGCTGAACTGCTCGCGGTTACGGTGCAGCGAGCTAGCGTCCATGGTTTGCAGGGCAGTTATCAGTTGCTGTTGGGCGGCGCTTTCCCGCTTCTGCAGGGCTTTTTCTTCCAACACTTTGCCAAGACGTTCGGCGCTGGTCTGGAAGTTCAAACGCAGCGGGCGTTCGACGGTGATACGGCGGTAGCCGAAGGCGTCGATGGGGAAGATTTTGCTCTGCGCGCTGTGCTCGAAGCCGCCATACAGGCGCACCAGCTCGCTGATTTGATCCTCGGTGATGTATTGGCGCTTGCTGCCCAGCGACTTGCGCATTTTGGCATAGTGCTGGCTGCCGTCGATCAACTGCACCTTACCCTGGCGCGCAGCGGTCTTGTGGTTGCTGAGTATCCACACATAGGTGGCGATGCCGGTGTTGTAGAACATGTCGGTGGGCAGCGCGACGATGGCTTCAACCAGATCGTTCTGCAGCAGGTAGCGGCGAATCTCCGACTCACCCGAACCCGCACCGCCGGTAAACAGCGGCGAGCCGTTGAGGATGATGCCGATGCGCGAGCCACCGTCTCGCGGGTCACGCATTTTGCTGACCAAGTGCAGGAGGAACAGCAGCGAGCCGTCGGACACCCGTGGCAAGCCGGGGCCGAAGCGACCATCGAAGCCTTTGCGGCTGTGCTCGTCGGTGATCTGCTTTTGTACCTTCTTCCATTCCACGCCAAACGGCGGGTTGCTGAGCATAAAGTCGAAGTGCTTGTCGGCCAGTTGGTCGTTGGACAGGGTGTTGCCGAGTTTGATGCTGGCCACGTCCTGACCCTTGATCAGCATGTCCGCCTTGCAGATGGCATAGGACTCGGGGTTGAGCTCCTGGCCGTGCAGAGACACGCTGACCTTTTCGCTGATGGACTGGATGTACTCATCACCCTCAGACAGAAAGCCACCCGTGCCCGCAGTTGGGTCATAGATGGTGACGATGCTGTTGGGCGCGAGCTTGTGGTCCTGATTGGTGATCACCAAGGATGTGGTGAGGTGCACGATATCGCGCGGGGTGAAGTGCTCCCCGGCAGTTTCGTTGGAGCTTTCCGCGAACTTCCGGATCAGCTCTTCAAAGATGATGCCCATGCCGAAGTTGCTGATGAACTCGGGGCTCAGATCCGTGGCGGCGAAACGCTGCACCACCTGATACAGCAGGTTGGCGGTTTCCAACTGCTGAACGAAATCTTCAAAGTGGAAGTGCTCGAAGATCTCGCGGGCATCCTTACTGAACGCCTGCACATAGCACATCAGGTCGGCGGCGGTTTGGGTGTCTGACAGCGTGCCAAGGGTCAGCGGCGAGCCGTTGAAGAACTGCTGGCCGGCAGCGCGCAGCAGAATCATCTCACGCACTTGGTCCGGACGGCCTTCCTGGGCGAAGGTTTGTTTGATCACCTCATCCTTGGTCGGTGCGAGTACGCACTCCATCCGCCTTAACAGGGTGAATGGCAGGATGATACGACCGTATTGCGATTGTTTGAAGTCACCGCGCAGCAGATCGGCAATGGACCAAAGAAACGCAGCCGTCTGGGAATGATTTTCCATGTTCACGCAATAACACCTTGGAGTAGAGACAAAAGCGTGAGTCTAACACCCAAGGATTCCTTCAGGAGCATCAACGTAATAGCTGGGGGCTGTATGGAACTGCGCAAAACCTACCCTGAAAGCCACGGCTTACCGTTTGCCTACGCACGAATTGCAGTACATTTTGCCATGATGAAAAATTGTATTTTTCTTTTAATTACAATGGCTTACGATATTTTACGAGGGAACATGGGGTGCTAGGGGTCGAGTGTTCGAATCACTCCGTCCCGACCATATTATTCAATGACTTAGGCCAATGTCCCCCACATTGGCCTTTTTCATGCGCGTGACTTTTGCGTGACTTCTCCAGATTTCAAGCTTGCCTCCTCTTCAGAATCGTCAGCACCGGCCCACGCGAGTCAGTTGCTGATACCATATTTGCAGCTTCTATCAGATGCCCCAGCTCAGCGCCGGAGTAATGGCTGGTGATGCTGCCGTTCTTGTGTCCGAGCAAGGCTTTGCGGTCCTCTTCGGTCACACCTGCCGCTCGAAGGCGTCGACCAAACGTGTGCTTTAAATCGTGAATACGAATAGACAGATAGCCGGGGTGAGCAGGGCGAAGGTTTTCCTCCTGCCAGAGTTTCGCCGCCCTCACTCGCGCTTTCTTCCATGCCGAGTCATTCATGCGATGCATTGCGGTACCGTTGTAAGGAAATACCCATTCCTTGCTGATACCGCGTTGCTTCTCAATGATCGACTTGGCCACACTATTGAGCACCACCAGGCGCTCATCACCGTTCTTCACTCCTGACCGCTCATGCCGGCCGCCAAAATCTGCTGGTATCAGAAACACACTGGTGCCCAGTTCCGGTACCGCAATTTCCCAATCCCACTTCAATTTGCAGACCTCTTGCTCGCGACAGCCCGTGTTCACCTTGAACAAGGCCATCGTCTGCAAGTGGGCGGGCAACTCCCCAAAAAGAATCGACTGCTCTTCCCATGACATAGGGTAGGGCTTGCGGCTCGATTTCTTCTCTTCCAGCTTTGTGAGCATTGGCACGCTATCCAGCCACGGCCTCCGCTCATCATCCCGCCACTTGCGTGCGCACAACGTCAAAACGCGCACTACACGCTCAATCGAAATGTTTACTGTCCGGTTGGCCACACCTTTCTTGATCTTCCCGTCCGGCAGTTTGTAAGTTGCCAGGCGGTCTTTAATGAATGGCTCAAGCGCCTGATCATCAATGTGGGTCAAGGGCATGTCACCGATAAACGGATCCAGCTGCGCAAGATGATGGGCTGATAGCTTGATTGATGGCTGGTCTCGAATCTCCAGAAGGAAGCGCATTGCTGCGTCTCTCCACGTTCGTACCTGCCTGACGCCATACACCTTCTGTTGCCGAATCTGCTCCAGCCTGTGTATCAGGTACCGCTCTGCTTCTTCCCGTTGACTAGTTCCAGTACTTTCGTAAAGTCGTTCGCCGTTGATTTTCTTGTCGATATGCCAGAGCCCGCTCCTTTGGGAGAGGCCTGTGATCGTTTTCCGCGCCATGTTGAATCTCCGATCTGGCGCCCGCTGCGGGGCAATTGTTGCTCCGATGCGCCTTTTTTATCAATTGCCTTGGCTTCAACGTAGGACGAAGCCCACTCATCAAGCTCCAACCGATCAAACCCAACGCCGCGTTCGCCAAGCGGGAACTCGCTCACGTACGGGCGGACGATCTCGTTAAAAAGGGCCAGGTTCATACTCAGATATTCCGGTGCTTCACCGGCGCGCATGAACCGCGGCTGGATCAATGCCTTGCGGGCAACGCTTTTGCTCGCCATAGCGAATCCTCGCCCGTCGATCACCGGCAGGCTGTGAGTTGTAAAGTGTTGGTTTACAGCTGCCGCTTGAATTCGGTGCACCGCACGATGATCGTGCTGGCATCGCGCTGAATTGGCGGCATGGCCTTGAGGGGAAGGGCGCTGCAATCTCGGCGGGCGTACTGGCAAGCGCAGCACATGCCGCCTTTGGGGTGGTGGGTCATGGCATCACTGGCTCGACCAAGGCCCAGCAGATCTGCCGGGCGTAGACCGAGGGCACCCGCTTGACCTCGCCGGAGCGCTCCATCCGCTCAAGTTGGCGGCGCACCCATTCCGTTTTCAGCCCCTTATGCCCGACCATACTAAGGCCGTTACGAATAACATAGGTCATCTGTTGCGAGCCCCAGCTGACTATCTGCCCTTTGATATCGGCATCGGTTGGCTTTGTTTTCTCAGTCATACCTTCTCCCGTGCGCGCCGCTCAACCGCTTCGGCCTGGCGCAACTTGCTGCATTTGGTGTGGTTGCCGTGGCCGCGTGACTTCTCGCAGATGTCACAGATGGTTTGCAGGTCCAGCGGACGCATGGGTGCGCCGCGAATCTTTACTGTTCGGCGGAGGGTTGTCATAGCGCGTCCTTTAGCAGGTCAGTTACCTGCTTGATGCCGCTGGCATAGCTCGAAGGCGATGCTGTAGCCGTTGTGGTCAAATTCCGGATGGTGTTGGCAATCACCAGCGGGTTGCTGATTGAAGAACCTAGCGACCTCACGACATCCAAGGCGAAGCGCTGACCCTCAAGTTGCATGACGCGATTGATTGGGCCGGCGATCACTATCTCAGGCAGCGCTATTGCTGCTTGAGCAGGGGCGACCACCACGGCGGCAGGTATTTCGCGGGCACGATCAAGCGCCCGCTGTGCGATTGAGTTCATTGGGTTGCCTCGGGATTAGTCGTTGCGGGTGATGCCCACTAGGTCGCCATCGCGCAGGACGGCGGTTTCTTTCAGCTCCAGCAGGATCGCTGCAGCGTGTTCGCGGTTGATGGCGTATAGGTAAACGCTGAAGGTGCCTTCTTCGGTCTTGAAGTCGACAGGGAACAGCTGCCACTGCAGGCCGTTGACCACGGCGACCCGAGCAAGAGAAATCGTTTGTTTGTTCATGAGCCCTCCTGCGGCTGGGTCATTTCTTTAAGTATGTCTTGGTCAGCTTTCCGTTGACGGCGTGGCCGCGCTTGAGCACGACCCGGCCCAGCGCTGCCCGGTCTTTCTCGCTATGGCTGGCCTGGCTGAGCAATCCGAAATAGCTATTGGCGGTCTCGCGCAGATCCTCGGCCGGTGCCGTGGCGGTTCGCTTGAGTGCCTGTGCCAGTGCGCGCTTGCGGGTGGTGCGCCGCCACGGCTTGATCACATGCCCTACGAAGTCGACACCGCGATCAACCGGTTGCAGGATGGTTTTGGTTGGGTTCAGTCTAGCGCCCAGCGTCTGCAGGAATACTTCGACCTCTGCGTGCCAGGCATTGAGCTGCTGCGGTGACTCATGCAAGAACACAAAGTCATCGACGTAGCGGATGTAATGCTTTGCCCTCAAGCGGTGCTTGGCGAACTGATCCAGCGCGTCCAGATAGACGTTGGCGAAGAACTGCGACGATAGGTTTCCAATGGGCAGTCCGAGGTGAGCAGGCTGCGCGGTCAGGCGCTTGTGCTGCGGTACCAAGCCAAACAGATGGCGCGGGCTTCTGGTTTCGAAGTTCTCGCGGGGGTCGTGCATCAGGATCTGCTCAGCAAGCGCGAGCCACCATGGCTCGGCGATCTTCGCTGCCAGTTGCCGGCGCAGCACCTGCTTATCGATCGCTACGAAGAAGTTGGCCAAGTCGCACTTGATATAAAAGATTGGCTTCGACCAGTTCTCACTGGCGCTCCTGATCTTCGACTCAAGGCGCTTTGCGGCGTATAGGGTGCCTCGGCCAGGGATACAGGCGCAGCTGTCGGCTATGAAGCTGGCATAGAAGCGCGGGGCCACATGGTTGTAGAGCAGGTGGTGGACGACCCGATCCCGAAAGGCTGCTGCCCATACTTCGCGGGCTTTCGGGCGGGTTACCACAAAGCATATCGAGCGGCCTGGCTGGTAAGTGCCAGACATCAGGTCGTCGTGTAGCAGGATCAGGTTCTGTTCCAGGTTCATTTCGAAAGCCAGAGCGCTGTCGCTGTTTCGCTTCGAGCGCCGACAATCGTAATAGGCCTGCACCAGATCCTGAAACTGGTAGGGACCAACAGTCGAATCTGCGGACGGGGCGGGCACGGAGCTCGTTGTTCTTGTCGTTGTTGTTCTGATTGCCATCATCGAAGTTCATGTTGAATGCGTTGTTGGCGGAGCGCTGCGACCTATCGTGCTATCTACGTCGCCAAGCCGAAGGCAATGCCGATCAGCGAGGAAACTGCGCGAGACCTACGCGGACGCTTTAGACCGGCGGTATCTCTGATGCGCATGGCGGTGACCAGAAGGTCAGCGGCACGACCAGATTCAAAATCGCACAGACCTGAAAGCCGTAACTCTCAGATGGCGGGCGCGGTTGGGGTATGGCGTTTCCAGGCATTGGCTTGTTTGCCAATGGAGGAGGTGAGCAGGATCGTTTTTGATTGCTGCTCTGGGCTGATGAACCGGCTTTCGGTGCATAGCCTCATGACCAGATCTACCTGGTGCACTTTCTCCAGAAGTAGCTCCAAATGAGGCCGCTTATCTCTATTTGAGTTTGCCCTGCCAATCAGCGTAAGGATCTCCATGCAATCATCCATAACTCGTTTGCTGATCACTTGCTTTAGGTCTCTCGGGATACTCCGAGTGAGGCCCGTTGCAAGTTTGAACAGGTCAATCGACGCTTTGTAGATCGCAAGATCCGTATGCATTGCCATTAGGCTGAAACTCCCAAAGCAACCGGCCGCAAGCGGCCGGATTAAATAAGCGAATTAATCAATGATCAGCTCTCTGCGGACGGGGCGGGCACGGAGCTCGTTGTCCTTGCCGGTGCTGACCTGATTGCCATCACCGAAGTGCATGCCGAATGCGATGCTGGCGGAGCGCTGCGAGCTTGACCAGTACCAGGAGCCGCTAAAGGCTTCTTCGCCATCGTCTTGGAATGCCGGGAACACCGTCTGAGCCGGAAACTCTGAGGTGTACAGCTGGCCCACTGGCAGGCTGTTTGGATTGTCGCCATCCCGACCCCAGCAGTAGTTTTCCTCGGTCGTTGGCTTGAAGTGGCGGTACTGCAGCTCCTGCACGTCACGGGCTGGAATGGCCCAGTCGGTGAAGCCGTCAATCTCAAGGGTCAGCACCTTCTGAGCCAGCTCGCTACCAGCAGCGGCCATTGATTCGGTATTGCTGCGGCTGTCGGTAAAGCTACCGGCGCCCTCGATGATCACGCCGCGAGCGCCCCAGGCGCCTTTCAATTCGTGGGCTGCACCGGCGGTGATATTGAGATAACGCTGGCCGTTTTCAACGGTGACCCCCGTGACGAAACCGCCGCCGTAGGCTTTGCCAATGGCTGAAATTGGCGTTACAGGCAATGCTTTAACTATTGCGGACATGGTGCTTCCTCTTTTTTAGGCAATAAAAAAGGCGCTGATGCGCCCGGTAGCCGGTCAAGAACGAATGATTGAAGGATTAAATAAACAATCTGCGGACGGGGCGGGCACGGAGCTCGTTGAACTCGTCGAGGCCGTTCTGATCGCCACCAACGAAGTACATGCCGAAAGCGAGGTAGGCGGAGCGCTGCGAGCTCGACCAGTACCAGGTGTCTTTGGCGAACAGCTCCGCTACGTTCAGCCAGCAGTGGTACAGCTCAGCAGCAGCGGGCAGGTAGAAGTCGTGGTGGCCATCCGCTTGATGCTCGGCGCAAGCGTTGGCCGCCGGGTGTTCCTGATCATTGCCGCACAGGGCTTCGGTGTTGGCAAAGCCATCCCGCTTGCTGGTGGCGCCACTCTCGGTGCCGCGACCACCCCATTCGAAGCTGCCGGCATCCTTATCAGCGATGATCAGGTAGTGCGCCGGCACATCGCCGTGGGCCGCCACAAGACCGCCGTTGAAGCCGCCTTGACCCAGCCAGGCTGCCCCGAGCTCAGGAATCGAATAAGGGGTGATTGGTGACACGTTGGCCGCTGGCGGCAGCACCTGGGCAAACACACTGGTCAGGGCCAGTTTTGCCAGTGACGAAGCCGGCATCTTGATCGTGGTGTCGCCGTGCTTGAGGGTGATCATTTCGGGTTTCATTGGGTATCTCGCTGTTTAATTGAGGATGAACTCAGGCCACTCTGGATTTGCTTTCTGGCTGCCATTCACAAAACCCAACTTTTGGCGCTTTGGTCTTTGGGTTGATGATTGGCTTGTTGTCCGCGTCAGTCATTACGCACTTTGCCCTAATCCGCAGATCCCGGCATTGGATGGTTTTGCGGGCCAGATCAATGAACTGTTCAGCGTACTGAGGCGCATCAAACAGCGGTGAGAGCTGGCGAGCCGTACCCCCCCCCATAATCTGCTCGGTCTTCTTCTCGACCAGCTCCATCCATTCTGCGAGAGGGATTGGCTCAACGCCGCCTGGGGCTTTCACGTTCTTGCGGGTGCCTTTGGTGCGCTTCTTGGCCTCGGCCAGCGCAACGTCGCGGGTCATTCCAAACACGGCGAATGTGCTCATGGATTATCTCCAGTCAGGCGCCGCCCTCCGTGACCGGATGCGACGAGGTTATTTATCGTTAGTGACATGTAGGCGTGACAGTCACAGAAGGCGGATGAACTCTGCCAGTTGATGATCCGTCATGCGGTCGGCGCCGCGAATGAAGCGGGATATCAGATCCTGCTCCTCGTCAATTCCGGTGCGCGCCATGGTTCGTTTCAGCGCGGCGTCATCGTTGTGATAGAGGGCTGTGACAATCTTTCGTGACAGCAGCAGTGCTTCTTTTTCTTTCGCACTCAGCTTGTCGCGGTCGCGTTGATCGCGCTTCCGTTCGGTTGCAGATTTGGCCATGGCTTGCCTCTTCAAGTCCGCTGGGCGGCAAGTGGTGCTGGGTTTGGCGAAGGCGTCGTTGTGCGGATGCGTTGACGCGCTTCACATGTGACTGCCAAAGAAGGCGAAGACTGTCAGCGTGATGCCAAAGCGCAAAGTCCAGCTGCTCAGGAATTTCCCGAACTGCTTAACGTTGAACTTCTGCGCTTTTGCTTCCAGCTCATGGGAATGACTTACTGCGGCGTTGATACCAGTGCGCGTTGTGATGACCCTGTCTGTGGCCCGCTCAACGACTTCAAAGGCGTTGCTGCCTATCGGCTTGACGATAAAGAGTGGCGCCAATGGCGGCGGCATTACGCCGGGCTTTTGGTAGAACTCGGCCGTGGCCTGGTGAGCACGTGTGCGCAACCCGTCGAGAACGGTGATGCGCTGGATGATTGATGGGTGCATGGTCGATCCTCGACTTGGGTTGCGGGTATTCGTCAGCACTCGGGGCCTGGGATATATGCCGGTGGGCGCGCAGGGGAGTGCTGACGAATAACCGCAGGATTAAAAAGCCCGGTCGAAACCGGGCTGTGAGCTGCTCTACAAACGCCGCCGTATGTAAGAGCGAAGCGTGTAAATCGTGTTAATTGCCCATGGCTGCAAATCCTCCGCTCAGGTGTGCACTGCGGGCGGTAGCGTGGCAGTGGTGTGATGCAGGTGTCCAGCGTCTGCTGGGTTGGCTTCCGCATCGGTCTGTATTCAGGTTGTAAAGTCGGAGTACAGACCGATGCGGCCTGGTGATGGGGGGCCAGGCGCTCGGGAAGTTTTCGACAGGCTGTCGTGGCGCTGGTTGATACGGTTTAGCCGATCAGCTCGACCGCTTCGGCGCGGCGCACTAAACGCATTTCAGCGCTGCGGCGTTCCGATGGCCTGCGATCACGGCGGGCCAATTGGTCGTCTGTGGCGGTGTGCATGGCGATCAGGCCAGCCAGCAACAGGCAGAGCGGTGTGATGATCTGTCGTCGCATGGCTTCGGCGACCATCGCGCCCTGTCGGTGAACGCCAAGCTTGAACATGGCACAGGCCAATCGCTTGACCACGGTGCCAGGCGCAATGCCGAACGCTCTGGCGATTTCTTTCGTGGTCATGCCTTGTACTACTGCAAGTACAAATTGCAGCTCCCGCGGCGCAAGGCCACGGCCAAGGTGGCCTTCCCATGTACCTTCTACGATCGTCGATTCCATGATGTGTACTCGGTTGTTTTCCCAATGCACCCGGTCGCCCAGGTACATCAGTGAAAGTGTCCGTGAAGCGCCCAAGTCCGCTACTGGCGGCGACTTGGGTTTGCGGCATCAGCAATGTATGGCAGCGCTGCGCCGCCGATGGCTTCGCGCTGGAGGCTTGTTCGGCCTTGAGCTTCCCTGTTCACGGTGCCTATTTCGGCTTTAGCTCCGTGGTCATCGGGTTATGTATTCGCTACACGACTGACAACTGCAGCTCTTTGGCCTGCTGGGTAGGGCAGTTCGTCGTGGGTTGCCGGTCCGAACTCCGGCTGGGCTGCTTACTTCATTTCGTATTTCTCCTATGTGTTTGTTCCGCACCATGCGCGGCGCCGCGGTTTCCCCACCTGTCCGGCATCACACATTTCGTGCTCGATGATCTGCCGGCTGGCTGCATGGTTTGGCGTCCTCTCAATGTGGAGAGAGCGGCAGCTTCCAGAGGCTGCATGGGCGACGGTTTAGCTTTCTCACCACCGGGCTTGCCGGTACGTCGCGGGGTCACGTCAGGTTGTGTAAAGAGCGTTCGGGTTGCCCCAGGCATCTCTGCCGTGTTGCCGGTGTTGGCCGGCGATGGAGTAAGTTAACCATCGGTATATTATTCAGGTCAATACCGATGGTTAATTATTTTTCTCGGGACGAAAAAAATCCCGCTCATTGGCGGGATTTTTTTATTGATTTGTAGCTGTTACCAAAGAACAGAAGACCAGAAGACTCGTCCGAGAATTTCGATTTCGTGCTCAATCATTTCGCTGGCCGAGTACTCCTCGTCAGGGTGCTCGTCTCTATTGAAGCTTCGCATGCGTACGCCGCCGCCTGGTAATCGATAAAGAGTTTTTACGCGTAATTGGCCGCCGTGATCTAAAGCGTACATTTTTCCATCGCTTACTGAGGTGGTCCCTCTATCTACGCCGACAGTACTGCCATCCGGCAATACTGGTTCCATGCTGTTGCCGCGAACTGTGACGCAAACAGCTTCTGATGGCTGGACGCCTTGGCGTCTTAGGGTGATTTTCCCAAAGCGAAGTTTTTGTTTCGGGGATTGCTGGACGCTGGTGCGGCCGTGGCCTGCACACAACTCCACTTCCTTGAGGAACGGCACGTATACCTCATCATCGTCGAGCGGTGTTTCGTCGTCCCACGTATCTAGTGGGCCAATCATCACTGCGTTGGAAGTCGGCGGCGAGCGATCTGGCGCGACCCGGGTGAGCTTATCTATTTCTGCTGCCAAACGAGGGCTGAACTTCTCGACAGGCTCTTGAAGCTGCTCTGAAAGTACTGCTGCGAATTGAGCATTCAAAGGGTTGATGCCTTTGAAATACAGGTTCACTGCTGCTGGTGTAACCCCGGCAGCGTCCGCAATCTTTCTCTGACTCAATTTCAACTCGTTTTTTTTCGCGAGGAAGAGGTCGTGAGCGGCCTTGCACTCGGCAAGGCGATCTGGAGGGAGGATGCGTTTTTTAGTCATGGAGAGAATCTATAACCAATGGTTAAAACAAAGAAGAAACCATCGGTATTGATACTTAATTAACAGATGGTTAATATTGTGCCCATGAAAACCTGAGGTACGACCATGAAAGAGACTTCCCTCGATGAGTTCGTGACCGAAAAAGGGCAGTCCGAAGCCGCGCGGCTTTTGGGCGTGACCCCTCCGGCCATTTACAAAGCCATAGCAGCAGGGCGCCACATACGTGTGATTGAACTCCCTGATGGTGTTTTTCAAGCCAGCGAGCTCCGGCCATTCCCATCGCAACCTACAAAACTACAAGTCGCCTAATTCAGTAGTGCTGAAAACAGTATCGGCTCATTGCCACCTAAGCGGCAGCACCTTGAATTAGCTGTTAATTCGTCCAGTAGCTAAATCGCAGACAAAAAAAAGCCGGTGGCTAGACCGGCTTCGATACAACAATTCACGGGGTCATTATGAGCACCATTGAATCATCAAGCAATACCCTTCAAAGCGTCGCCCATCTACGTGCTATCCATCAATTCGCAGCCATGCAAGCCGCACTGCTGGTCCGTTTCCAGTATTCCCACGAGTCGAAAGCGCAGCTGCGCCGTGAATGCATTGAGCATTTGAAGGCTTCGCTTTCGCCTGGTGGGGGTGTTAGCGCATGAGCAATGTTATTCAACTTCACAGCACCGGGGGATTTACCCGGATGGACAACGAACTGTATGAGTCCCTGATAGGGGCTGAGCTGTCCGGTAGAGAGCTTCGTGTGGCTTTGGCTATCCACAGGCTGACTGCGGGCTACAACAAGGAATCCGTGAAGGTTGCAGCCCTTTACATCGCCAAGATGATGTATGGCGAGCAGGGCGCAGATACTGAACGGGCAAACGTGTCTCGCGCTATCAATTCCTTGATCCGCCAACGTGTTCTTTTTCGCGATGGTGGCAGTCGTGACCCGATCCATTTTCTACCTTCGAAAGAGTGGAAATTAGACCAGAAATCGACCGTGTTGAAATCTACACACTGTGTAGAAAACATACATGCCACTGTGTTGGAAACTACACACATAAAAGACATAAATACAATTACTACTCCTAGCGGAGTAGTCGTCAACGCCGAGGACAATCCTGAGGCGAAGACAACCAAGATCACTCGCCGCAAATCAGTGGTCGACGCTTGCCCGTATCAAGCCATTATCGACCTGTATCACACCGCCCTCCCTGAGCTACCCGCAGTTGCACTGATAACCGCTGACCGCAAGTCCAAGCTGCAAGCGCGGTGGCGGGAAAGTGAGGTGCACCGTGACTTGGCTTTCTGGGCTGAGTATTTCTTTCAGGTGAAAACTTCGGAGTTTCTGACCGGCAAGGCGCCGGGTCGCAATGGCTCCAAGCCTTTCCGCGCAACTTTCGACTGGCTCATTGCCCCTAGCAACTTCGTCAAGGTTGTGGAGGGTAATTACAATGCGTGATCCCTACAGCGTTGAGGCCGAACACGGTGTACTGGGCGCGATGTTCCTGCGCCCTGAGCTGATCGATATTCTGAGTGCAGACCTGTCTGTCGACGATTTTTACTACCAGGACAACGCGGCGCTGTATCGCGGAATTCTGGCTTTGCATGGTGATAGCAAGCCTGCCGACCCTGTAACCGTTGGGGTTCACATCGGCGAATTACCGAGCGGCAAAAAGGCCATCTGGTACGCAGCCGAAATCACCCGCAATACCCCAAGTGCCGCTAATGCTGCGTCTTACGCCATGACGGTGCGTGAGCGCAGCCTTGACCGGGCCATGATCGAGCTGAGCAACCGCATCAACGAGATTGCCCACAGTGATCAGCCCACCGTGGACAAAGTGGCAGCGGTGCAGGCTGAGGCTCAAGCCATTGACAGTCAGTCCGCCACGTCTGAAGTGCTGATGGCTGAAGACATACTCGATGACTACATCGAAGTGTTGCAGGCCCGCGCTGATCGGGGGGAGGGGATCGACGGACTGTCTACCGGCATTCCTGATCTGGACGCGAAGCTGCAAGGCCTGAAGCCTGAGCAGTTGATCATCATTGCGGGGCGTCCGGCGATGGGTAAAACCACGCTGGCCATGAACATTGCTTCCCACGTTGCCATCCGTGAGTGCAAGAGCGTCATGGCGTTTAGCTTGGAGATGAACAATACCGGCCTGCTGGATCGCTTCATGGCGTCTGAAGGACGTATCCCGCTGCAACTGATCAAGAACGGTACCGCTCCCCAGACGCATGGCGCTGAGCTGATGAGCGCTGCGGGCAAACTCAAGCACTCCAAATTATCTATTTCAGACCGGGCATCAATGACGATCAACCGGATTCGTTCAGCTGCCCGTCGCCACAAGCGCCGCCACGGTCTTGATTTGATCGTGATCGACTACCTGCAACTGATGGACTCCGATTCGCGGACGTTCAGCCGTGAGCAGGAAATCAGTTACATGACTCGTAGCGCCAAACTGATGGCCCGTGAATTGGGCATCCCGGTGATTCTGCTCAGTCAGCTTTCACGCAAATGCGAAGAGCGCCCGAACAAGCGGCCTTTGTGTTCAGACCTGCGCGAATCCGGCGCTATCGAGCAAGACGCGGACATCATCCTGTTTGTGTACCGCGATGAGGTTTACCACGAACACAGCGATGCCAAGGGCATTGCAGAAATCATCATCGGCAAGGGCCGAGACATCGAGACTGGCACTGTACGAACTGCGTTTCTCGGTCAGTACAGCCGGTTTGAACAACTGGCGGCGGGCTGGATTGAGCCGCCAAAAGTTCAGAAGGTCGCCAGTATGGCCAGTCGCTACAGCAAGGAAAAAAGTTAATGAGTGCACTCGAAAAGCAGGTCTCGGGCGATCACTACAAGTCGCTCAAAATTCAACCCATTGAATTTATTCACGCCAATGGCATTCCGTTTGCGGAGGGCAGCGTTATCAAGTACGTGACGCGGTGGCGTGACAAGGGTGGCATTGCTGATTTGGAGAAGGCTAAGCACTTTCTTGAAATCTTGATCGAGCTTGAGCGCAAAGTGGTGATTGAATGATCCAATCAACCATCGAAAAGCGGGCGTCAAACACTCAGATCAAAACCCTGACCGTGAAGCTGTCCGACGCGGAAATTGGGCGCAATGCCAAGCTCGAGCATGTGCGAGACCTGCGCGACGCCGGCCATCCTGCGCTGCATTTCCGGTTTGGCAAGAATCGCACCCGAGGCTCCTGGTACTTGGTCAACAAACGGCGTTGGCACCGTATCGGCGCGTTCCCGGACTTGAGCGCCAAGCAGGTACTGGCCGCGTTGCCCTCTGTGCGCCTGCGGGTTTCTGCCGATGCAGGCTCGGCTATTTCGCAGTGGGCAACCACAGGCGAACTGCTCACCTGGTATGCCGATCGTATGGCCCGTGACCGCAATCTGTCGGCCAAACGCAAGAACACCGGCGCCTCAGCGATGAAGTGTCATCTGTTGCCGCGTCTGGGTGATCTGCCGTTGGTTGAGGTCAACAAGGCGGAACTCGACAAACTGCTGATGTGGCCGCTGCAAGAAACCCTCTCCATCGATTACGTGCGTCTGGCGTTCCAGTTGCTGGCCTTGGCATTCCGGCAGGCCTTGGCGCTGGGCCTGATTACGTCCAACCCGATGGCGGGCATCAAGTTCAAGGACTTCTCCAAAGCCAAGGTGAGCATCAAGCCGTCCCGTTTGCGCGGGGTGCAGTTGCAGGACTTGCTCGGTGAGTTGGGGCAGGTGATGGGTAGCGAACCGGCTGATGCCATGCTGGCCCTGATGATGCTGTGCCACGGCACGCGGATCGGTGAAACCCGGCAGGCGCGTTGGTCGCATATCAGTCTGGCCGAGGGTGAGTGGTTCATTCCGGCTGAGCACACCAAGACCGGTGTTGAACATCACCTGCCGCTGACTGAGCAAGTCCGCGCCTTGTTGATCCAGTACCGCGATATCCAAACCGCCCGAGGTTATGACGGCCTGTACCTGTTCCCGGCGCGCAGTGGTAAGGCTTTGAGTGAAGGGCAGGCCAGTGCCGTGTTCACGCGGCTAGGGAAGGGCGAGTGGACCAGTCACGACTTGCGCAAAGTGGCTCGTACCGCATGGGCAGACCTTGGCATTGACCACTTGATCGGTGAGCTGCTGATTAACCACGCCATGGGTCACAACGTGCAGGTGTACATCCAGTCGGACGTGATGGGCCGCAAGCGTGACGCGCTGGAGAAGTGGCACACGCATCTAGATCAGAAGGGTTTGAACCTGATCCACGGGCAGACAGGCGTTAGATTCAAAGAATCCGGTAATACGCTGGAGGCCGCTAAAGGCGTGGCTTGCAGTGCTATTCAGAAAACAACCATAGGCGAGGATTAAAATCGATGGCTAGGGCGATGAGATTCACTGATCGAACCGTTGAGGATCTGCTGGAGCATTGGGGGCGTTGGGTTGTGCTGGGTTCTGGGGTCTCCTGCTGCGCATCCAGGGAGAACGATCTCCACTCACCAATGATCACTGATGACGACGCTTTGATGATCGATCGGTTAGTGGGGCGCCTGATCCAACGTTATAAAGAGTGCGGAGACGTGATCATGAAGTACTACACCTCAAGGGATAAGGCGCTGGCAGATGTAGGCAAGAAGCTTGGATATGGCGAAGAGAAAACCCGGCAGCTATGGAAGGCTGGTGTTGCTTGGATTGATGGGGCTTTAGATGTTCGCCGTGAGGCTGCTTGACAGGCCCGGTCTCAACATGTAGTTTTGTCGTTACTTTGCGGTTTTTCCGCGAGCAAAGCCCGACCCTGAGTTGGGCTTTTTGCTTTCTGTAATTCCATAAGCCTCGCCATCGTGCGGGGCTTTTTCGTTTTCGGCCCTATGCCTGGCTCTTTGCTTCAAGCGGATGACAGTGACGTGGGGTCGAACCTATTTGAGGACTGCAAATGAACTCGGAGCAACAGGCTCTCGTGGATGTGCCGTTGTGGCTGTTGGTATTGCTGAGCATGGCCGGTTTGTCCGGAGAGATGCTGAGAGCATCAGGTAGCGACCTCGGGTTGCGGCAGATCCTGCAGCGAGTGGCTTTACGGTTTCTCGCGTCCGGACTTTTGGGAATGGCAACTTTGCTGCTCGCAATGGCGCTCTGGAGCAACCTGTACTTGGCCGCGGGACTGGGCATCGTGATCGCGGTGATTGGGGCAGATGTCGCGGGAGGACTTTATACCCAATTTTTGGCCAGGAAGGCTGGTGTTAGCAGTCCACCGACAACCAATAATTTGGGCGATCAGTAATAACTGGCAGAGGGGGAGGGGAGCAGTGTTCAAACTCGACTTATCGCTAGATGCAGCGCCGATATCGGCCGCCTTCCTTGATCTGCAACAGAAGCATCTACCCTTTGTGCTGGCCCTGACCGCGACCCGACTGGCTCAGCGTGTCAAGAAAGGCACCATCGCGGTGATGAAACAGCGCTTAGATCGGCCGACCCCGACCACGCTCAATAGCCTATTTGTGAAGTACGCGGTCAAAAACGGCCAGCCCGCCAAGGTCTATTTCAAGGATTCGTGGACATCGGGCATCCCGGCCGACACCTACCTGCAGCAAGCGGTAGGGGGTGGTCAGCGGCCGCATAAGCGGTTTGAGAAGGCGTTGATCGCACGCGGCATCATGCGCGGCAGTGAGTACGCCATACCGACCGCGCCCTTTATGAATCAATACGGCAACGTGTCACGCGGCACCATGACCAAGATTCTTTCGGGCTTGGGTGCCGCCGAGACGCGCACCGGCTACCAAGCTAATGCTAGTGGTAGCGCTCGAAGCAAGCGCAAGGGCAATGCGCTCTGGTTCTTCTCGGGTGATGTCGGCGGCTCGCGCGGGGTGTGGGAGCGCAAGTCGATGGGGATGGGTGATGCGATCCGCCCGGCTTTTGTCTTCAGTGGTTCTGCGCCTAGTTATCGCACTATCTTCCCGTTCTTCAAGATCGCCGAGAACATCGTCAAGGCCAACTACTCGGCCGAGTTCGCGGCGGCGTTTGCTCAAGCCACGGCCACCGCTCGGCCATGACCGTTAAGCCCGGGAAATATCGAAAAATGTCGAAAAATCGCATATTTAATGCGTTTTTCGCTTGACAGGTCTGGCCTGATTGAAATCAAAAAGGTACTCCCGGACCCCACCCCCCATAGGGGGTAATTCGGGCCCCGCCTCTTCGCTATGTATGACCCATTTCCAGAGGTTGGTTGTTGTTTAGTCTAGGCATCACAAAACAAAAAGTTATAAGGCTGAAAGCCACGGCTGACGGGATTCACAGGCACTTTTATACGACGGGCCTATAGCACCTGATACGCCAACTAAGGGTTTAGTCGAGCAGCGATAGACCAACCGACCGAATAGCCAAGGGTGTTGATTAGTTATGATCGTTGCATCTATCGCCCGAGAGCCCGGCTGGCTTAATAAAAAGCAAATGGCTGAAAGCCTGGGTATCACGACGCAGGCCTTCGATAAATGGGGGGTCGTGGCGGTTGCCAAGATCGGCCGCGAGTCCTTTTATGACGTCCGGTCAGTAGTCGATAACCGCCTTCAACACCAAACCGGAAAGCAACAACCTGGCTCCGAAGAGGTTGATCCGCTCATTGGTTACAAAATCGATTGCGAGCGCCTGCGGCTGACCCGAGAGCAGGCCGATGCCCAGGCGCGCAAAAACAAGGTCGGCGACAAGGAGCTGGTGCCGGTCGGTTTCATGATCTTTGCACTGTCTAGCTTGTCGGCGCAGCTGGCCTCAACCCTCAACACCATCCCCAAGAGCGTAAAGCGTAAGCACCCCGATATCGCCGTGCGTCACCTTGATGCAGTCGAAACCGAGATAGCCGTTACGCGTAACGCTGCTGTCGGGTTGGCTGACCGCATACCGGAGCTTTTGGATGAGTACATCGCCTCCGTGGATGAGGCCGCTGGTTGACGCCGTCCGGCGCGGGCTAAAGAGCCTTAAAAAAGATGCGCCACTAACGGCGGTCGAATGGGCAGATAAATATTTCTTCATGTCGTCGGAGTCGTCTTACGGCGAAGGAAAATGGACCACTGAGGCCTTTCAGGTGGCGTTGCTCAACGCCATGGGCAACGACCTGATCGAAGAACTCAACCTGCTGAAGTCGGCGCGGGTTGGCTACACCAAGATGTTGGTGGCGAACATCGCCTACAAGATCGAACACAAAAAACGCAGTGTCTGCATGTGGAGTCCGACCGACGACGACGCTAAAGACATCATGAAAAAGCACGTCGATCCGATGATTCGCGACGTGCCGGTGATCAAAGCACTGGCGCCCTGGTGCGGAAAAAAACACGGCGACAACACCCAAGAATCCAAGGTCTTTGAAAACCGCAAGGTTCTGTGGTGGCTGGGCGGCACTGCCGGCGGTAACTATCGGGAGAAAAGCCCGGATGAAGTCGGTTACGACGAGCTGTCGAACTTCGATGAGGACATCGACGGCGAGGGTTCGCCGACGTTCCTGGGCGATAAACGCCTTGAGGGTGCGACCTACCCCAAGTCGATTCGCGGTTCCACGCCCAAGCTGGCTGGAACCTGCCAGATCACCCGGGCGGCCGAGGAATCGGCCTACCTGATGCGCTTTCACATTCGCTGCCCGCATTGCCGCACTGAGCAGACGCTGAAGTGGGGCGGGCCAGATGAGCCGCTTGGCATCAAGTGGTTGAAAGATGAGCGCGGCGAGGTCATTAAGGCCTGGTATCTGTGCGAGTCCGGGAACGGCTGCACGTTCGAACATCACGAGATGATCGAGGCGTCCCGAGTCGGCCGGTACATCTGCGAGAAAACCGGCATCTGGACGCGTGACAGCATCGAGTGGTTCGAGGCGGACGATGCGCCGATGCGCACGCCGCGCCGGCTCACGTTCCATATCTGGACGGTGTATTCGACTTTCACCACCTGGGTGAAGATCGCCGACGAGCGCGTCAAGGCCGGCAAGGATCGGGGCAAGCTCAAGACGTTTACCAACACCACGTTGGGCGAGACGTGGGAAGAAGACCAGACCGAGAAGGTCGATTGGGAATTGCTGCACGCCCGACGTGAGGTCTACCCCGCGCAGGTGCCGGCGGGTGTTGTGGTGCTGACCGGTGGGGTGGATACCCAAGATGACCGTTATGAGTTGCGGGTGTGGGGCTGGGGCGCTGGAGAAGAAGCGTGGTTGATTGACCGCAAAATTCTTACCGGTGATCCGTCGAGTGCGGTTCTAAAACGCAAAGTGGGGCGTGAACTGCACCGGATGTATACCCGCGCTGACGGTGCGGTGATGCGGGTCGAGCGCTGGTGCTGGGACTCCGGCGGTCACCACTCGGACGATGTCCGAGCCGAAAGCCGCAAGCATGGCGTGCATTGGGTGATCCCGATTTTCGGGGCCAGCACCTACGGCAAGCCGATTGCGAGCTTCCCACGACGCAAGGAAAAGAAGTCCAAGACCTACTTAACCGAGGTCGGTACCGACAACGCCAAAGAGGTGATCTACAACCGTCTCAAGCTACAGCCGGACGGCAATCGTCCGGTGCCGGGTCTGGTGCATTTTCCTGCCGACGACCTGATCTGCGACGGCGACGAGCTGAAGCAGATCACCAGTGAAACCAAGAAATGGATCATGGCCAGAGGGCGCCGCGTGCTTCGCTGGGATGCCAGCAAGAAGCGCAACGAGGCGCTCGACTGCTTTGTGTACGCCTTGGCGGCGCTGCGCATCTGTCAGGAAAAATTCGGCTTTGATCTTGAGTATCTGGCCAGACAGAACGCGGCCACCGGCGTTTGGGAGGTTCCAGACGACCCGGACGACTCGGATGAGCCGGACGATCACAACGAACCACAAGCCCGGGCTGTCGAGCCTGAGCCTGAACCGGCCCTGGTGCCGATCCAACCCCAACCAGATGAAACAGGAGCGAGCGCATGGCTGGTGTAAGCGCCCAGGAAATGGTCGACCTCTACATTGAGGCCGAGAAAGCCGTTTTGCTTGCCAAGGAAATGGGATTCAAGGACCGCAAAACGGTGATGGTCGAATTGCGGGATATCACCGCCAATCGTGAGAAGTGGGAGCGGCGTTTGGCTCAAGAGCAGCGCAGGGGGCGTCCGGGGCATTCCATGGCGACGTTCGATTGAACCTGCTGGATAAAGCCCTGTTGCCGCTGTTCCCGGGCTTAGTCGCCGAGCGTTGTCGGGCGCGGAACGTTGTTATGGCCTTTGAGGCCGCTACGGTGACCCGCACGCACAAGGCCAAGAAGCAAACCAAAAGCGCTGATGCGTCGCTGAATCGCACGCTCAAATCACTGCGTGAGCAGTGCCGCAAGCTGGATGAAGATCACGACATTGTCACCGGCCTGTTTGACCGATTGGAGGAACGAGTGGTGGGCGGTCCAGGTATTGCGGTGGAGCCCATTCCGTTGGGCTATGACGGCAGTATTCACGTCGTTTTCGCGGCCGCGCTCAAGGCGCTATGGAGTGAGTGGTCGCTTAAGCCTGAGTCGTCCGGGGAGCTGAGCCGGCCGCAAATGGAGCGCCTGGTGTGTCGCACTTGGCTACGCGATGGCGAGGCCTTGGCGCAGAAGCTGATGGGCAAGGTGCCCGGCTATGACCATCTGCACGGCGTGCCGTTTGCCCTGGAGTTGCTGGAGCCGGACTACCTCCCGATTGAATACACGGACTTTTCAAAGGGCATCGTCCAAGGCGTCGAACGCAACTCTTGGCGCCGGGTTCGGGCATATCACCTGCTGAAGACTCACCCGGGCGACGTAGGCGGCAACTTGGCGCAGAAAACAAAGCGTGTCCCTGTCGAGCAGATGATTCACATCGCGCACCGTAAACGCATTGGGCAGAACCGTGGCCAGCCGTTGTTGCATGCGGTGCTGATCCGCTTGGCGGACATCAAGGATTACGAGGAAAGCGAGCGGGTCGCGGCGCGCATCAGTGCGGCGTTGGCCATGTACATCAAGAAGGGCATCGGTGAGGACTTTGTGCCGCCGCCCGCTGGTGAGACTCGGGCCGAACGAACGTTCCCGATCGCGCCGGGCATCGTGATCGACACGCTGCTACCCGGTGAAGACATCGGGATGATTGAAAGCAACCGGCCGAACCCGTTTCTTGAGGGGTTCCGCAATGGCCAGCTCAAGGCGGTGGCGGCCGGTACGCGCAGCACCTATTCCAGTGTGGCACGCAGTTACGACGGCACCTATTCGGCCCAGCGTCAGGAGCTGGTCGAGGGGCAGCTGGGTTATGACCTGCTTCAGCACGAATTTATCGACTACTGGTGCCGTCCCGTTTATCGCGAATGGCTGCGTATGGCGATCGTCAGCGGCCAATTGGTCGTGCCCCCTGACGTCGATCCGCGAACGATCTACGGCGCGTTCTATCAAGGTCCGGTGATGCCCTGGATCAACCCGGTGCATGAGGCGACGGCGTGGAAGCTTCTGGTTGAGGCCGGCTTTGCCGATGAGGCCGAGGTGGTCCGCTCGCGGCAGCGCAACCCTACAGAACTCAAGGCATCGCGCACGGCGGAAGTCGAAGCGAACCGCGAGGCCGGGCTGGTATTCAGCTCGGACTACTACCACCAAATCTACGGGAAGAATCAGCCCAATGATGACGAAAAACAACGAATCGCTGATGCGGCCACGGGGCGCGATCACAGCGGCGACTGAGGGCGGCGAAAGCTGGTACACGATGCGCGCGCTGTCGGCGAGCATCGGCGAGCTGCGCATTGAGGGTGAAATCGGCGCGTGGGGCATCACGGCCAAGCAATTCGCCAAAGACCTCAAGGCCCTCGGTGACGTGTCACAAATAAATTTGTACATCAATTCCCCGGGCGGTGAAGTGTTCGAGGGGATCGCCATTTACAACATGCTCAAGCATCACCCGGCCAACATTGACGGGACGGTGGGGGCGCTCGCGGCGTCCATGGGCAGCGTGATCCTGATGGCTGCTAACACGGTCAGCATCCCGGAAAACGCCGCGATCATGATCCACAAGCCCTGGGGGATTCAGGGTGGTGACGCCGAGGATATGCGGCGTTACGCCGAATTACTCGATCAGGTAGAGGGTTCGCTGGTCCAGGCGTATGTCGCCAAGACCGGCAAGACCGCCGAGGAAATCCACGCCTTGCTTGACGCAGAAACGTGGATGTTCGGCAGCGAGGCGGTAGAGGCCGGCTTCGCCGACAAAATCCTTGAGCCGCTCAAGGCCTTCGCTCACATCAAATCGCAACGCATGCAGGAGTTCACCAACATGCCAGAAGCTTTTAAACAACTGTTGACCCCGCGCGGCTCGGTCAATCTGCCAGCCCCTGCTCCAGCCCCTGCTCCAGCTCCAGCCCCCGCTCCAGCTCCAGCCCCGGCATCCGCTCCGGCCCCGTCCAATCTGACGGCTGACCAGATTCGCGCTCAGGTGCTGGCGGACGACGTCACTCGTCGCGGTGGCATTCAAGCGGCCTTCGGCACCTTTGGTGAGGCCCATGCGTCGTTGCTGCGCACCTGCCAGGATGATGTCAATTGCACCGTTGCCCAGGCACGCGAGCAACTGCTGGCGGCGATGGGCGCACAGACCACCCCAGTCGCGAGTCCGCGACATCAGGGCCATATCAACAACGGCAATCTGGTCGGCGACTCGGTTCGGGCTTCGCTGTTTGGCCGCCTCGGCATGGAAGAAAACCAAGCGGACAACGCCTACAACCACATGACCCTGCGTGAACTGGCCCGGGCTTCCCTGGCTGATCGCGGCATTGGTGTGGCGACCCTGCGCCCAATGGACATGGTCGGTCTGGCGTTTACCCACGACACCAGCGACTTCGGCAACATCCTGCTCGATGCCTCGCACCGTTCGCTGTTGGCTGGCTGGGAGGATGCCGAGGAAACCTATCATCTGTGGACTCGTCAAGGCCGTTTGAGCGACTTCAAGGTGGCCAACCGCGTCGGCCTGGGTTCGATGTCGACCCTGCGTGAAGTTCGCCCGGGTGCTGAATACAAGTACATCACCCTGGGTGACACCGGTGAGACGATCCGTCTGGCCACCTACGGCGAAATCTTCAGCATCAACCGTCAGGCGATCATCAACGACGACCTCGACGCGCTGAGCGCGATTCCGCGCCTGATGGGCGCCGCTGCGCGCGCAACCATCGGTGATCTGGTGTATGACACCCTGATCAACAACGGCAAGATGAAGGACGGCAAACCGCTGTTCGACGCCGCGCGCAAAAACCTGTTCACCGGTGCCGATTCGAAACTGTCGATCGCGGCGATGAGCGCGGCGAAAACCGCCATGGCGTTGCAGAAGGGTAAGCCTGCCAAAGAAGGCGAAAAGACCCGCACGTTGAATGTGCGTCCCGCGTACCTGTTGTGTCCGGTCGCGTTGGAAGATCAGGCCAACCAGTTGATCCGCTCGACGTCGGTGCCGACCGCTCAGGTCAACGCCGGCGTGGTCAACCCGATCCAGAACTTTGCCCAGGTGATCGGCGAGCCGCGTTTGGACGACAATTCGTCGTCGGCCTGGTATCTGGCCGCGAAGCAAGGTAGCGACACCATCGAAGTGGCCTATCTGGATGGCGTTGACGTGCCGTACATCGATCAGATGGAAGGCTTCACCAGCGATGGTATCGCCACTAAGGTTCGGATCGATGCGGGCGTGTCCGCGCTCGACACTCGCGGCCTGAACAAGTCCGTTGGCGCGTAATACGCCGCCCACCCCATGACCCCGCCAAGTGCGGGGTTTGTTGTTTCTGGACAGGAGAAAAATGGCTATGGCCACGAACTACGTAAGCACTGGTGAAACCACTACCTTGCCGGCCCCCACTGGCGGCTCTGTCGCCGGCAGCCCTCAGGTGATCAACGATCTGGCCGTCATGCCCTTGCAGAGCGGATCAAAAGGCACGCTGATCGTGTACCGCACCGGTGGCAACTGGAGCGTTCCGGCGGACGCCGCGCTGAAGGCCGGCATGAAAGCCAGCGTCAAGGCGGGCGCCCTGGTGCTGGCCGGCACTGCTGATTCGGCCCCCTACGGCAAGCTGTTGACCGATTCGGTCGGTGGTTACGCCGAAGTGTTGATCGTTCAGTAATGCCGGGCGCTCGTTTTCGGGCTATGGCCGGTCGCATGGACGCCTTGCTGGTGAGCCGCCTGGGTGATTCGGCGACCCTCGCCGATGGTCGGCCCGTCATGGGCGCCTTTGCCTCGCCCTTTGTCGGCGCCGAAATCGGTGGCGGCGAAAGTGCGGGTAAGCGCTTGGGGTCGGTGATCAATACCGATGAGGTGTTGGAGCCGACCTTGACCGTGCGGGTGGTCGACGTGATCGGTGTCAAAAAGGGCGATTTTCTGACCGTTGAACTGCCGGCCGAGTTGGGCGGTGGTCTCTATAAAGTCAGCCGGTTGAGGCCTGATGGTGCCGGCATGGTTGACTTGGTACTGAGTGCGAACGATGAGCGAACTGACGACATTACATGACGCGATCAGCAGCACGCTCACGGCGGCGCTGCCCAAGGTGCTGCACGTCGAGGCGTTTCCTGAGCTGGATTCCAAAGTCAGGACGCCGGCGCTGTTGTACGGCCTGACCGATATGACGTTGGGCGAGGATCGGGGTGAGGGCAAAACCGGGCTAATTGGGCGGTTTCAGTCGTGCATTCTGATCGATGCCGATCGCCCCAAGGCGTCATTGCAGGCGGCCATTCTGGCGGCGCAAATGACGGTGGCGCTGAAGGAGCAGTGGTGGGGTTTGGATTTTATTCTGGGCCCGCCTTTGGAGATTCACGCGCAGCCGGAAGCCCCGACCAAGGAACTGGAACAGTTCGTCATGTGGTCGGTCCAGTGGATTCAGCACTTTGAGCTGGGTGAATCCGAATGGCCTTGGCCGGATGAGCCGCCGGGCTCACTGGTGCTTGGTTTTAACGACGACCTCAAAGAGGACTTTGTCCCGTCGGAGGACATGTGAGCAGCTACGCAAGTGCCCAGCACGACCGCATGCTGGCAGGGGTGGTCAAGGACTGTTATGTGGTCGCTCTGGATCTGACGGCCTCCCCGCCGGCGTGCCGTGTTTCGGATGGCGAGTGGACCAGCGCCTGGGTGCGCTGGCACAGCATCGCCGCCGGCAAGGCCCGGCACTGGCGGGCGCCGTCTATGGGCGAGCAGGGAGCGTTGATCAGTGCCAGCGGAGACGTGTCACAAGGCACGTTTATCCCGGGCCTGTATGGCAACGCGGGTGCACCGCCGGATAACCGCGACCATGTGGAAGTCTGGCGGTTTGACGATGGCGGCTCGCTGGTCTACGACTGGGCGGCCAATAAATACACCATCACCTTGCCGACTGGCGAAGTGCTGGTAAAGGTTGGCGGTTCGACGTTGTCCGTTACGGATAACGCGATCGCAGGGGTGGCCGCTGCAATCAACTTGAAAGGCGTGGTGAACATTGACGGTCCGTTAAACGTGACCAAAGACATTAACGGCGCTGGCAAGATCATCGACGCCGCTGGTAACAGCAACCACCACACGCACTGAGGTGTATATGACTGAAGGGAAGGAAGTGCCGGAAGGCGGCCTGTCGGTAGATGGTATTTTTCAGTTGCTCGAAAGTCAGATTGCGCAGACCTACGATGCCGCACGTATGCAAAAGGCGTGGGAAAACATCTTGGCCGGCCCAACGCCGCCCAAGGTGCTTGCGACGGCCCTGGTGCGAGCGTTGAGTCACGGCCGCTATGAACGGCGCCGCGCTCAGTCGGTTACGCATGTGAATGTGTACGTGTCGGGCGCTGTGGAGTCCGAGCGCCTCGGCCACGAGATTGCCAAGGGCATCAAGTCAGGCCCGCTGAAAGACTGACCCCAACCATTACCCCACAAGCCCGCCGAGTGCGGGCTTTTGTATGCCTGGAGAAAAGAAACATGGCCAAGACCACCACAACGCTTGTCGGTGAGGAACAGGCAGCCCCTGAGCTGGCTCTGGAGCGGCTGAAGTTTCGCGACAAGGTCTATACGTCGCGCACCCTGATCATCCCTGAAACCGGTTGCACCCTGTCGGTGAACCGGGGTTTTGTAGAGGTTCTGGCGTCCGATGCCGACGCTGTCCAGTGCCTGAAAGCCAACGCCGAATTTGAGCCCGCGAAGGAGTGATTTAGATGATCGGAATGGACCGCCACACCGGCCAACCCATTTCCGGCATCGAGCATCTGCGCCAGTCCATGGCGGACATCTTGGGCACGCCCCTGGGGAGTCGCCGCTATCGGCCGGAGTACGGCAGCACGATCCGGCGCTTTGTTGACCTGCCGGTTAACGAAGGGTGGAAAAGCGCAGTACAGGCCGAGGTGGCCAGGGCGTTGGGTCGCTGGGAGCCGCGCTTGCGCCTGGAGCGCGTGCGCGTGCTGTCCGTTCTGAATGGCTCGATCAATCTGCAAATTAGCGGCGAATACCTCGGCGAAGGTGTGTTGCTGGAGGTGAGTGCATGAGTGTCGTCAACCTGTCGGCGCTGCCGGCGCCGGATGTGCTGGAAACTCTGGATTTTGAAGATATCTATCAGGAGGTGCTGGCCGACTTTCGGTTGCAGATGGGCGATAACTGGACGGCCCTGCTGGAGTCCGACCCGGTCGTAAAGCTGCTGGAAGTCGCGGCCTATCAGAAACTGATGAGTCGGGCGCGCATCAACGACGCGGCAAAGTCCAGTTTATTGGCCTATGCCCGGGGCACGGATCTGGACAACCGCGCTGCTGATTACGGTGTCGAGCGATTAACGATCACCGAAGCGGACCCTGACGCGATTCCGCCGATCCCGAAGGTGATGGAAAAGGACGACGCGCTGTTGTACCGCACGCAGCTTTCGCTGGAAGGCCTGTCGGTGGCGGGTAGTCGTGGGGCGTATGAGTTTCACGGCCTGAGCGCGTCGGCCAACGTGGCCAACATCTCGGTGGACTCCCCGACGTTCAAGGCGGCAGAGATTAGCCAGGCGCTGCGCGATCAGTTGCCCCTCGGGGCGATCGTGCTGGTGTGCGATTACGCGGCCGGCCTGACCAATCCGCTGCCGGGTGACGTGTCGTTGGCGGTGCTGCCGACCCCGGAAAGCACCGTCGCGCCGGCGGCCCTGGTGGCCACGGTGCAAGCGGCGCTATCGGCCGAGGATGTGCGCCCGATCACGGATCGGCCGCGCAGTCAGCTTGGGCAGCCGACCAACTTCAGCATCATCGCCGTTCTGGAGCTGCTGGACGGCCCGTCCTCGGTGCCGGTGCTGGCGGCAGCCAATGCGGGCTTGGCGGCGGCAGTGGCGGCGGCCAGGCAGTTGGAGGGGGAAATGTCGCTGTCCGCGATCTACGCCGCCTTGCACGTCTCCGGCGTGCGCCGGGTGGTGCTGACGCAGCCCACGGCGGATGTGATTTGTGATAAGCGGCATTACCCGAACTGCACCGCGATCAACGTCACCGGCGTGGTGGTTCCATGAGCCGGCTGTTGCCGCTGAACAGCACGCCGCTGGAGCGGGCACTGGCCACGGCTTGTGACTTGGGGATCGACCCGGAAATCATCCGGGGCCTAGCCGACTCGGCGCGGTGTCCGGTGGACTTCTTGCCCTGGTTGGCCTGGGCGATGTCGGTCGAAGGCTGGGACGCCGCCGAAACCGAAGAGCAACAGCGCGCCCTGATTCACGAGTCGATTCCGGTTCACAAGCGCAAGGGCACGGTCGGTGCGGTGCGCCGCGTGCTGAAGGCAGTCGGGGTGAGAGCTGAGTTCAAGGAGTGGACGCAAATCCCGGGTGCGGTGCCGTACACCTTTCAGTTGATCGCGTGGGCCAACGACAACCGAGGCGGGGAGGGGTCGATTCTGTCCCCGCAACTGTTCGAACGTTTGCGCGGCCTGGTCGATGCCACGAAGAACGAACGCAGCCACTACACGCTCAAGGTCGGGGCGCGGTTTGACGGTGGCTTGCGGTTGGCCAATGCCAGCCAGACACGGCAACTGGACCGCCGGACGCTGGAAGCTCAAGGCGTGCCGATGGATACCGCCGAGTCAACCCTGGGGTTGGCCAACGCGTCCTCCGTTCGCTGTGTGATTCATCAAAGCGCCGATCTGTTAGGCGTTCCCATCCATGCAGAGCAGGGCTTTGCGGTCGCTAACGCGCACCGCACCCGTATTGTTGTTCGCGCCACTATGGAGGCCGTCATCGTATGAGCACCCCGTTACAACCCCTGATCACCAAAGCCGGCTTGGCCGCCATATGGCGTGCCGACAACACCGGTGTGGCGGCCGAAATCACCCACATCGTGGTGGGCACCAGCGGCTATACCCCAGCCAATACGCAGACTGCTTTGCGCACCCAGGTGGCGAAATACGCCATTTCCGATGGTCAGCGCCTGAGTGACACCCTGATTCACGTCACGGCGGTGGCCGACGACGCCAAGGCCTATTGGGCGCGCGAGGTGGGCTTTCTGCTGTCGGACGGCACGCTGTTAGCGGTCTGGTCGCACCCTACCGAGGCCCTGACCTACAAATCGGCCAACGCCGAGTTGCTGCTGGCTTATGACCTGTCGCTGACGGCGTTGCCGGCGAATAGCGTCACCATCACCTCGACCGGCGCGGGCTTGAACCTGACGCTGTCGGCCGAGCTGGCCGCGCTGGCGGGGGCGCAAATCGCTGCCCAGCTTCGCGGCGTCAAGTTCCAAGACGCGCTGGAAGAGCAGGCCAAGCTGCACCAGATCGAAGGCCAGCAAATTGCCAACCTGATGGACCGGATGAAGGCCGCCGAACAGCGGCAGGAATCCGACCATGAAGGCGTGTTAACCGCCATTGCCGCCAACGCGACCGCGTTGATTGGTCTGCAAACACTTTTTTCTAAAACCACCCTCGGAGTCTGAGCCGATATGAGTCTCGAATCGCAAATTGCTGACCTGGTGTCCGCGTCTAATGCCCTGGTCTCGGCCTTCAACGGCAAAAAATCCGGTATTGATAATGCTGTGGCGGCTGCCATTGCGGCGGTGCCTACTATGAATAAAACGTGGTTTGTTGATCAGACCGCGGGGCTGGATGCCAACGATGGTAGCGCTGCCGCGCCATTCAAAACCATTGGCAAGGCGATGGCCAGTACGCCGTCCAATGGCATTTGTTATGTCAACTTGATGTCCGACTACACTTTCGCGGACGCAGCGGCCCTGACAGTGGGTTATTTGATCATTAACGCCTACCAGGGTGCTCGCACGCTGTACCCGAAGTATTTTCAAACCACGGACGGCAACGGGGTTACGGCTACAACCTTGGGCGGTTTTTCTGCGTCGTCGGTGGGTTACACAGTAGAAATTCGTGGCTGCGGTATTGTTTTGCCGTCCCCGTCCGGTCAAGTACCAGCCCCCAACGTCACGCGCTCTAACTCGTTTCTGCGCACTAACTCAGCTTCCAACATGCCGCCATACGTCGGACTTGTCTTGCAGGCGCCGATTATCACGATGCCATCAGATTTTTATGGTGCGCTGATGGGGCTCGCTGCGTCTTCGGCCATTTTGACAGTGTCGGGCGGGACCATTCCGAGCGCCATGCTAGGGCACTACCTCTCAAACGTCGGTAACGTGGCGGGCACCGACCCGAAAACGCTAAACAACGTGCTGACTAACCTCAGCGCAATTTAAGGAACTGCCTGCATGAAAACCCTGAATTTGAACATTGACCTCAGCGGCACCAGTTACATCGGTTATGAGTTTTCAGCCCTGCCCTTGGCGGCGGCGCTGTTGGTGGCGTCGCGGCAGATTGACGATGCGGCAGACGCGGCACGCCGTGCGGTGCTGGGCGACTCGTTGCGCGCCCTGGAGTACCAGCGAGCGGCCGCCGAGGCCAGGGCTTTTGCCGCTGGAGGTTACGTTGGCGACATGCCGCCGTCGGTGCAGTCCTGGGCCGATGCGGCCGAGCTGGAGCCGCAAGCGGCGGCCGATAGCATCATCACCGAGGCCGATGCCTGGCAAGCGGCGCTGTATGCGATCCGCGCGGCCCGCCTCAAGGGCAAGCAAAGGGTGCTCAAGGCCACCAGTCACGACGCCGCCGAGGCGCTGACTGACACCGCAATCGCGGAAATTCGCGACAGCATCGCCGGAGTCGGCAACGCTGCCTAACCCCTGATTCAACCGCCTTGAGCGCCCCGCATTGTCGGGGCGTTTTTGTTTGTGCAGACAACCGCGCCGGACGCGGTTGTTTGCTTTTTGGAGATTGGCCTTATGAGTTTTTTTCACGGCGTCACGACCTCACTGATCGACACCGGCGCGCGGACCATTTCCCTGCCGTCGTCGTCGATCATCGGCCTGTGCGACACCTTCACCCCGGGCGTTCTCGGCGGCGGCACGGCGCTGGCTGGCGAGCTGAAGCTGATCACCACCGAGCGCGAAGCCATTGCCGCGTTCGGTCCTGATTCAGCCATCACCAAGGCCGCCAAGGCGATCTATGCGCGAACTAAAGCGGTGATCGTCGCCATCGGCGTTCCCAAGCTTGAAGACGCCGCGCTGCAAACGTCCGCCATCATTGGTGGCGTTCTCGCCTCCGGCCAGCGTACCGGCCTTCAAGCGCTGCTGGATGGCAAGAGCATGCACAACGCTCAGCCGAAACTGTTGATTGCCCCGGGGCACTCTTCGACCCAGGCCGTGGCCACCGCCATGGATGGCTTGGCCGGCAAGCTGCGCGCGATCGCCATCGTGGACGGCCCGAACACCACCGATGAGGCCGTAATGGCCTACGCCGAGAACTTCGGCAGCAAACGGGTTTATCTGGTCGATCCCGGTGTGCAGTACTGGGACACGATCACCAGCGCAACGATCGATGCGCCGGGTTCTGCGTGGGTCGCTGGCCTCTTTGCCTGGACGGATGCCGAGTATGGCTACTGGGCATCGCCGTCGAACAAAGAGTTTGTCGGCATCACCGGCACGACGCGCCCGATCGAGTATCTGGACGGTGATGCGACCTGCCGGGCCAACCTGCTGAATAACGCGAACATCGCGACGATCATCCGTGACGGTGGTTACCGCTTGTGGGGCAACCGCACGCTGTCCAGTGACCCGAAATGGTCGTTTGTCACCCGTGTGCGCACCTGCGACATCCTGATGGATGCCGTCCAGGCGGGCCACAAGTGGGCGGTAGACCGCTCGATCACCAAGACCTATGTCAAGGACGTGACTGAAGGGCTTCAGGCGTTCATGCGCGACGAGAAGACCCGGGGCGCGCTGATCAACTTTGAAGTCTACGCAGACACCGAGCTGAACACGGCCAGCCAAATCATGCAGGGCAAATTCTATTGGCGCATTCGTTTCACCGACGTGCCGCCGGCAGAAAACCCGAATTTCCTTTTCGAAGTCACCGACCAATGGGCGACCGAAGTTCTTGAAGCAGCCTAAGGGGGCTAGTCAATGATTCCTCAAACTTTGTTTAACACGAACCTGTTCGTTGATGGCGTGAACTTCTCCGGCGACGTGCCGAGCCTGACCCTGCCGAAGCTGACCACCAAGACCGACGAGTATCGCGCTGGCGGCATGGCCGGTGCCATCGAAATGGATCAGGGTCTGGAAAAAATGGAGGCGTCCTTTGTCACCAAGGGCGTGCGCCGTGAGTCGTTGAAGTACTTCGGTCTGGCCGACGGCACGGCCTTTAATGCGACGTTCCGTGGTGCCTTCAAGGGGCAAAAGGGCGCAGTGACGGCGGTGGTCGCCACCCTGCGCGGCCGGCTCAAAGAGGTCGACCTGGGCGACTGGAAAGCCGGTGATCCGGCCGAGATCAAACACGCCATTGCAGTCACGTACTACAAGCTCGAAATCGACGGGCGCCTGATGTACGAAATCGACATGGTCGCCGGTATTCAGGTGATCGACGGCAAAGACCAGCTCGCCGAAGTGCGCACCGCGCTCGGCATGTAAGGGAATAGATCCAGATGAAAGCAACTGATAAAGCACTGCCGGTCTGGCTGGCGGTCACCGCTGAGAGCGCCGTCGTGACCCTCTCGCGGCCCAGCGATGCCAACGGGATCAAGGTCGATACGTTGACCTTGCGGGCCCCGGCCGTGCGCGAAGTACGGGCGGCCGACCGTGCCTCTAACGGCGATGACGAACAGCGCGAGCTGATGTTGTTCGCGGGCTTGGCCGAGGTCGGCCTGAAGGATCTGGAAGGTCTGAAGCTGGTGGACTATCGCCGTGTCCAGGCGGCCTATTCGCGCTTGGCGCCCGATACCGATTACTCGACTGAAATGCCGGCGTGGTTGTCGATCACCACTGACAACGTGCTGGTCACGCTGTCGTGCCCGAGCCAAATCAACGGCGTCACCGTCGATAAGTTGGCCTTGCGTTCCCCGACCGTACGCGACGTGCGTTCGGCGAATCGTGAGGCGGGCGGCGATGACGAGCAGCGCGAGCTGGTGTTGTTTGCCGAGTTGGCCGGTGCGCCTGTCGCGGATCTGGAGGGCCTGAAGCTGGTGGATTTCAACCGCTTGCAGGCCGGTTATTTTCGTATGGACCAAGACAACGGGGTTTGATCCCGGCGTCATAAAAATGGCCGCGAAACGTCTGGCGGCGGAAACCGGATTTTCCGCCGCTGAGATTCTGTCAATGCCGTTTGCTGAGATGGTGTGGTGGCTCACGGATTGAGCCGCCTTCGGTAAGGCTGTGCAAATGGGGGCCATGACATGGCGAACAAACTCGCCCTCGGGCTAGTGATCGGCGGCGCCGTCAGTTCGACGGTCGGTGCTGCGTTCAAGGACGTGACGGGGCGGATCAAGCGCCTTGAGGCAGAAGGCAACAAGGCGCGTGTGCTGCAGCGCACGATTGGCGACACCATTCGCCTGCGCGATGAATGGAAAAAGGCCCACGACAGTGGTGCTGCCGGGGCGTCCAAATTGCTCAGCCGGTTGAACTCCAACCTCGACAGCTTGAAAAAGCAGGGGGTCGAGGTCGGCCGTCTGGAGAAAGCCTATCGTTCCATGGGGCAGACGGCCAACAAAGCCGAGCTTAAAGCCAAGGGGCATCAGCAGCTTGATGCGGGTAAAGCTGGCATGAAAAGCGCGGTCGGCGCCGCTGTCGTGGGTGTCGGTGTGCTGGCCGTTCCGACGAAGGTCAGCGCGGACTTTGGCGCCATTGTTCGTGACATCGCGATCAAGGCCGGCATTGCCAATAAGCCGCAAGAACAGCAGATGTCGCGCAAGATCATCGACACTTCGCGTGACACCGGCATGGCGCGCAACGACGTCGCCGACGTGGTCAACCAGTTGGTTGGCGCCGGTATGGAGTTGAGCAAGGCCCTGGAATATGCACCGGTCGCGGCCAAGTTTGTCGTGGGCCAAGGGTCGAACGGTGTCGATACGGCGAAGATGATCAACGCCTTGGGGCAAAACGCTAAGATCACCGACCCCAAGCAGATGCAGCAGGCGTTGGAGGCAATTGCCTATCAAGGGCAGGCGGGCAGCTTTGAAGCTGCCGACATGGCTAAATGGTTCCCTGAGCTGTTGGCCAACATGGGCAGCCTGGGCATCACTGGCATGGATGCGGTGACGCAGCTGGGTGCCATGCTGCAAGTGCAGATGAAGTCTGCCGGCGGCGCCGATGAGGCGGCCAACAACCTCAAAAACTGGATGGGCAAAATCGGCTCAGGCGAAACCGTCAAGGCGTACGCCAAGGCCGGTATCGACTACAAGGGCTCGATGCAGACCGGTTTGCAGAACGGTATGTCCACGCTGGAAACCAGCATGGCGTTGGCTCAGAAGTACATTCAAGCCACTGATCCCAAGCGTGCGGCTGCGATGGCCGAGGCGACAGCGAAGATCAGCAAGGAATCCGATCCGGAGAAAGCCAAGGCCATGATGGCCTCGCTGGAGGAATCCTTGCGCACAGGCGACCTGTTCGCTGACATGCAGGTCAAGGCCGCGCTGTCTGCCTATATGCAGAACAAGGCGCTGTACAGCCAGCTGAAAAACGATTCCCGCGATGCCACTGGCATCCTCGACAAAAACCTCAGCGAGCGGCGTGAGGCGTCGTCGCAGAAGTGGGCCGAGATGGCTCAGTCGATGGATGACGCCATGCGCAGCGTTGGGGACGCCCTGCGCCCGGTCACGGATACCGTGGCGGAAACGCTGACCCGAGTCACCAATGGCATTACCTCGCTGTCTGACAGCGCGCCAGGGGTGGTGACGGGTATCGCGGCGGTTGGTGGCGGGTTGATTGCGCTCAAAGGCCTGTTTAGCTCGTTCAAAATCGCCAAAGGATTGCTAAACGTCGCGAGGGGCTCGTTGGGCGGCAAGTCCGGCGAAGTGCAAAAAGTCTTTGTGACCAATGCCGAGGACGGCAAGGGTGGCGGTGATGATGGCGAGCCCAAGGGCAAGGCCGGCAAGGCGTTGTCGCTGGTGGAAACCGGGCTCAAGGCGGTGGCGGCTTTCAAGGGAACGCCAGTTGATGGCGGCGACGAGGCGGATGGCGATAGCGACAAGAAGCCTGGAAAATTCGACCTGATCGCGACTGGCCTAAAGGTAGTTTCGCTTGCTAAAGACGCTGTGTCTGGCGACGACGACGGCGGGGCGGGTGGTGATTCTGGGGCGGGTGACGACAGCGTCAAGAAGGTTTTCGTCGTTAACGCGAGTGCAATGGGTGGGGGCTCTGGAGGGCCAGGCGAAGCACGCCGGCGTGGTCGAGGTTCAAGGCGTAACCCCGCGCGCCGTCGGCCAACGCCACCTCGGGCGGGTGGTCCGCCACGGCCTCCGGCCCCACGTCCGCCAGCGCCACGGCCTCCGGTGCCGATCCCACGGCCACCTGTGCCGATCCCGCGTCCGCCGATTCCACCGGTACCGGTGCCTAGCGGCGCGATGGCCAGGCTTGGCGGGGTAGTGCAAGCAGTCGGTAAGATCGGCAAAGCCGCCAAGATGATACCCGGGGGCTCGCTGATGGAGGTCGGCGCCATGGCCTTCGACACCTATGAAAACGCCAAGACCAAGGACGAACAAGCCGAGGGTTATGGTGCGGCCGCCGGAAATCTTGCCGGCACTATGGCCGGCGCTGCTGCAGGGGCCGCTATTGGCTCAGTGGTGCCGATCATCGGCACCGCTATCGGCGGGCTGGTGGGCGCTTACTTGGGCAGCATGGGGGGCTCTGCGCTGGGCGGCGCAGCGGGTAAGTCGTGGTTTGGGGGGGATGACGAAAAGCCCGCTCCACCGGTAACGCCGTTGCTGATGGCGCCTCGGCCGGGGCCAGCTATTCCAGGCCTGGCCACTATGGGTAAGTCATTCAACGGTGCGAACGGCTCAGGTTCGCTGCTGATGGCTACGGCACCTCAGGTGCCGGCGATGGGGGATGCGGCTCGCTCCCTGGCAGTGTCTGCGCCGACCAAGTCGGCCGCTGTGGCAATTCAGCCGAAAGAAATGGAGAAGCCTGCACCGGCCAAAGTGGATCAGAAGTTTGAATATTCACTGAGCATGCCGGTAATAGTGCAAGGGGATGTGAAAGACCCGCAGCGCCTGGCGCAAGACCTCATGCCGCACATGCGCTTAATGATGGCGGATGCGGCGAAACAAAACGCTGCGAAGCTATACGACGAACCGCACCTGTAAGGAGGGCTCCATGGCTTACATGGAACAATTGCTGTCGGGCCTCAAGTACTTGGTCGAAGCTGGGGAGGCTGGACGGCGCAGTGCCGACGGCATGCTGGGGCCGGTCAACAGCGCCATTTCGGAATTAACCGGCGCCGCGTCCGAGCTGGAAAATATCCCGTTCGTGGGGCCGAGTGTCGGCGCCAAGCTACAGCGGGTAATGCGTGGCGTGGATGCAGCACAGTCCAAGGTCGGCCAGGTAGTAGCCGTGTACGGCCGTGCAACGCGGGCGGCCACCGAGGTGCAGGAGCGAATGGGTGCGCTGAAGGAACAGGCGGGCAAGGCTGCAACGGCGATCAACAAGATAGCCGGAAACGTCAGCCCGTCGCTGGCCAACATCGTGCCCACCAGTGCGTTTGCCACGGATGCCACCCCGGCGCCGGAAGCGGTAAAGCCGTTCCCGCACTTGCTGATTATCCAGCCCCGTGACCCCATGGAGCAGCCCTACTACTTCAATCTGGACGCGGCGGCCTTCGACGAACTTAGCCGCTCGACCGAATTCCGCTGGGCCTCACAAGAGCGCCTGTCGCGCCGCCCGGCGCAGCAGGCCGTAGGCGTGGGAGACGAAAAGTTAACGCTCAAAGGGACGATTTACCCGGGCTTCAAGGGCGGGCTTAAGCAGCTAGACACATTGCGCACCATCGGCGCCAGGCTTCAGCCGCTGACCCTGACCACGGGCTATGGCGAGGTGATTGGGACGTGGTGCCTGAAGACCATCGCCGAGGAACAGGGCGCGTTTTTGCACGGCGGGATTCCGCGTAAACAAGGGTTCACTCTGGAGTTTGTGCGCTATGGCGACGACATGCAGAACGTCTGATGGCGACATGCTCGATGTCATTTGCCATAACGTTTATGGCCATCTGAGCGGCAGTACCGAAGCGGTGCTGGATGCCAATCAGGGGTTGGCGGATGAACCCCAGCCCTACCGCGCCGGCGTGGTGATTTATCTGCCGGATCTGCCCAGCCCAACCGGGGAAGGGGTCAGTTTGTGGGATTGACCTCGGGCGTTGCCGTCGGCCAGTTGCGTTACGCGTAACGGCCCTTTGTTTGTTTTTTACCCCGCCGTGTGCGGGCTTTTTTTTGGAAAAAATCCATGACCCCCATGTTTCGAATCGTGGCCGATGGCGCCGATGTGACGGCCAAGATCAATGATCGGTTGTTGTTGCTGCGCACCTCGGACAAGCCCGGGATGGAGTCCGACGAGTTTGAGTTGCGCATTGATGACCGCGACGGCGAGGTGCAACTGCCTCGGCGTGGCAGCTCGATCGAGATCTACCTGGGCTATGCCGAAACCTCCTTGGTGCGCCTAGGGCGTTACGCGGTGGACACGGTCGAGGTGTCGGGTCCGCCGGACACCATCGTGATCAAGGGCAAGGCCAGCGACATGCGCGGCAGTGGCAAGAGCATCCGTAGCGGAAGCTGGGAAGACGTGCCGCTGTTGGCGATCGTGGCCGACATTGGTGCGCGCAATGGCTGGCAGCCGGCGTGTCCGGTGGCGACGAAAGTCGCTCGGGTGGATCAGCTCAACGAATCGGATTTTAATTTCATCACGCGCCTGGCCAAACAGTACGACTGCACGGCTAAGGTGGCCGACGGCAAGCTGTTGGTGATGCCCCGTCAAGCGAGCCAGACGGCCAGCGGCAAGGCGTTCGGCGCGATCACCCTGACGAAGAGCGACCTCAGTCGCTGGCAGTTCAGTCTGGGCGATCGCAACTCGCACAAGGCTGTGGCGACCAAGCACCAGGACAAGAAGACCGGCAAACTCGCCATCGTCACCGTGGACAACGACGACGCCCCGGATGGTTTGCCGGCGGTGCATACCGATCGGCATATCTACCCGAACAAGACCGCCGCCGAGTCGGCCGCCAAGGCGCGTTTGGCGGCGTTCAATCGCTCGACCGCTGACGTGCGTTTCGAGATGCCCGGCCGGACTGACATCTTTGCCGAGCGGCCGATCAATGCCCAGGGCTTTAAGGTCGGCCTCGATGGCGAGTACCTGGCGGATTCGGTGGAGCAGGTGTTTACCCAATCCGGCTGGTCGACCACGGTCGAGTGCAATGCCGGCAAGAAAGGCAAGTCACAAAGTAAGAAGAAGAAAGCTAAACCGCCGCTGAAGGTCGTGAGCGTCAACGCGCCTTAACGCATTCCGTTGCCGCCATCGAGCGGGTATTTTTTGCCTGGAGAAACCCATGCCCATCACCACGCAGCAACTGCTGCAGATCCTCCCGAACGCCGGCCAAGTTGCCGGCGTTTTTGTGTCCGTTCTAAACACGGCCATGAACCACTACCAGATTGTTGGCTTAAAACGCGTGGCGGCTTTCATCGCCCAGATCGGGCATGAGTCTGGCCAGCTCAAGTACGTCAGAGAAATATGGGGCCCAACCAAGGCTCAGGCCAAATACGAGGGCAGGGCAGACCTGGGCAATACCGTGGCGGGTGACGGCTCCAAGTACCGCGGGCGTGGCCTGATCCAGATCACTGGCCGGGCCAACTATGTAGAGTGCGGCGAAGCCCTGGGCCTTGACCTGATCAATCACCCGGAGCTGCTGGAGCAGCCGCAACACGCGTGTATGTCAGCGGCGTGGTTCTGGGCGAGCAGGGGGCTGAGTACGCTGGCCGATGCGGGCAAGTTCGACACCATCACTCGGCGCATCAATGGCGGGCAGAACGGCGCGACCGATCGTCAGGCTCTGTATGACAAGGCGTTGAAGGTGTTGGTGTGACAGTCGATGCGTGGAGGTTGGCCAGCCTCGGGCTTTCGTTGGTATTGCTGTTTACGCTGGGCGCCGCTGGCGGGTGTTGGCTGGCTGACCGTCACTACCGGCCACTGCTCGATACCGTAAACACGGACTTGGCCACAGCCAAACTGGCTCGGGACAACCTTGAAACCCTGGCGGGTGAGCAGAGTAGAAAATTGGGTGAGCTGGTTACCGCGAGTGATGAACGAGCAAGGCAAGCAGCTCAGGCCGTCGCGGATGCCAAGGAGCTGGCCAAGCCTGATTACGCCGCGGCGAATCGACTGCTGCAGGAGCGGATTGGTGGTGATCCTGCTCAGGCTGCTGCGGCGATCATTGATCAGGAGTTAGGGCTATGAGCTGGTTGACAGAATCGTCCAGGAAGACAAATTGGTTGACGCGGTCTTTGTCAATCAATTGGACAGAAAGCAACATTCTGTCAACCAGTGGCGGGATTTCGTTAAGTAAGTTGGCTTGCATGTTAAGTAAATCAGTATTTTTGTCCAAGGGACTGGCGGCAGTGGCATGCCTGGTCCTGCTGACAGGGTGTGCGACTGAAGGATCCGAGGTGCGTATCGTGCGAGTTGAGGTGCCGGTGCTGGTTCCGTGCAAGACGCAAGAAGTCACCGCTCCATCATGGGCGTCAGCCGGGTTAAAGAAAGCTGACTCGCTGGAGATGAAGGTGAGGGCGCTGCTGGCTGAGCGTCGGCAGCGGATGGGGTACGAGCGGGAGTTAGTTGCAGTGGCGGCGGCCTGCCGTTGAGTCAGGGCGCTAATTTTCGGGACCTACATTCGTGGTCGCAAAAATCAACATGCCCTCAACTCATGTAGGAAAAACGGAATAGGACTTATCTGCCAGCCAACGCAAAAAGCAAAGCCCCGGAGGTTCGCGGCTCCAGGGCTTCTATTTTCGCCTCCATCCCTTAATGTCGGACGAACGTGGCGCCGAGATTACCAGCGATGTTCCTATTATTCACTACTGCGATAGGTGGATTGCGCTTGGTCGGCAGGACGCCGAGGAGAGGGCTAACGGGCTGAGCGGCACTCTCATGTACTGATGTATCTAGGGCTATTCGGCTGCGACGAGCGGCGATCGGAACAGTGAGCATTATGAGGCAGCACGAATAGCGAGATGGGCCTATTCTTCAGGGGTGGTTTGACGCGCATTCAGCGACAGCTACTCCTATGACAGGCCATTTTGTAATGTCAGTGACTTATCTGCCATTGGTGATCTGGAACAAGCATTGGGAGCTCGACGGCTCTCGGGTGCGATGCCGATATTGTCTGCGCGCTCAGGAGCTCACGGATACCAGAAGCTTTGTTCATGCCCTTGGGTGTGAGGCTTGGGGGCTGCAAGCTCAATACCCTAGTCGTGATCTGGAGACCATTGTGGGGCATAAAATTCGCCTGGGGCTGTTTTGATACGAATTAGGAGTGGTCTATTTTGGTTCGGCAGGACGCCGGAGATGGGCTAAATAGGCTGCGTGACTTTTGCGTGACTCTCTCACGAACCTATATGTATCTATGGCTATTCGATTGCAGCGAGCACCAGAGATAGCGGCCATGTTTAAAGGGTTTGCAATGCCATTGCGGGCATGGGGTGCTAGGGGTCGAGTGTTCGAATCACTCCGTCCCGACCATATTCTGTAAGGGGATCAAGTACTTAGGTACTTGATCCCCTTTCTCGTTTCTGGCCTGCGCAAAACTGGCGCAATATGGGCGCAAAACTAACCGGTAATTTCGCTGATATTCAGGTCCGGAATCGCATCCGACCAGATCACATCGGCGTGGTCTTTCTGGTAGTTTTTGGTCATGGTCTCGCTGGCATGGCCCGCAATGGCCTGGCCATCTTTTCCGGCTTTTTTGTACAGGTGCAGCGACAGCGCGCGCACTTCGTGGAAGCCCGGCATTTCTTCTTCTTTCCAGTCTGCGTAACAACCCGCCAAGTCCCGAGCATCTTTGAAGGCTTGGGTCAGGTACCGCTCTTCAATCTTCGTCCAGTGCTCTTTTGTCTGGGCCTGTTTCTGTAGCAAGCGCGTCGGTTTGCGGTGTATCAGGTACGGGGATGCCACGCTGTCTTTGCATCGATTGATAACGGCCTGCAGTTCGTCGGTCACGACGAATCGAATCCAGGCGGCATCGCTCGCTTTTGCTGTCTTCTTTTGTACCAGGTACAGGAAGCCGTCGCGCACTCCGTCAAAGCGCATGTCCAGGATGTCGGTACGTCGTTGTGCGGTGATCAGTGCCAGGTCTATGGCATTGCGCAGCCAGGCAGGCGCTACTCTTCGGATGGCTTTTATCCCTTCGATGGTGTGGCGCTTGCGTTTTTTCTTCTCTATGCGGGTGATGGTGCTCAATGCCGGGTTGTCCGGGCATATGCCTTTGGAGGCCGCATGATTGAAGATATCAATCAGCAAGGCACGGCATTGGTTGGCTGTTCTGGGAGTTAGGCTGTCCAGTAACTCAGCGATCATTCGTATCGAGATTTCATCGACGGCCTTGCCTTCAAAGTACTTTCTGAAACGTCTGAAGTGAACGGCGTACAGCTCGAGTGTGCCCTTGGCCAGCTCCCGGGGTGGCAATATCTCAGTTTCGTATTTGTCCAGAAAGCCTGAAAAAGTACCGGATGGACTGCCCATGACAGAGCGGACCAGGTCGGCGCCTTGCATAAAGGCCAGGTTGAGTTGTTTTGCGGCCTCGATGGCCTTGATCCGGTCGGTGCCCAGCTGCAGCCCCTGAGCCTGACCACGGGTTACGGCGACGTACTGGGCAACTGGTGCCTGAAAACCATTGAAGAAGAACAGAGCGCCTTCCTGCAGGGCGGCATCCCGCGCAAACAAGCCTTTACCCTGGAGTTTGTACGCTATGGCGACGACCTGCAGAACCGCTAGCGGCGACGTGCTCGACACGATCTGCCAGAACTACTACGGCCACCTCAACGGCACGGTTGAAGCCGTGCTCGATGCCAACCAGGGGCTGGCGGATGAAGTGCAGCCGTTTCGGGCAGGGGTGATGATTGTCCTGCCGGATCTGGTGGTGCGGAGTGAGAAGGGGGTGATTTTGTCGGGGTAGTAGGGGCGCTTCGGTCAGTTGGTCACGTCAATTTGCTCTTTGAAAGCCAGCATCGCGGCGCTGACACGGGCCGATTCGCTGGCATCCAGAAGAGCGTCCCCGCACGCCGGGCAGAAGTCGCCCATCACCGCCGCTATCGAGGTGGATTCATTCCTGTAGGAGCAGGGCAGGTCACGGGTTTCACGCACCAGCGAAGTGACACCGCAAACAGGGCAAATCATTAACGTTGATGCTCTTGCACATACTGCTGCAAGGCTTGATCCAGCCGCGTTTGCCAGCCACTGCCGCCAGCCTTGAAGTAGTCCACTACCTCGGGTGAAAGACGCAAGGTGACCCGCTCCTTGACCGGCGCTTTCTGCGGACCGCGCTCGCCACGGCGGCGCACGGTTGCCTGTTCAAAAAAGGCGTCAACAGCTGCCGGATCATTGGGGTCATACAGCGCCCCGGGCTCCCGCGCGATGGGCGCATCGGCAGCCGCTTCGCGTTTGACCCGTTCCCAGTCAGTCTTGCTGGAGGCTTGCATAATACTTTCTCTCCTGTTTTGACGCGCGGCGCAAAGAAATTGCGCGGATGTCCTGGTCGCGTTCAACGTAGACGAGCACAAGGACGATACCCACGATCTTGACCATCGCCACGTCCATCAACCGGTGTTCACCCTGACGCGGCGAGCAGAACGTGATCTTGTTCGGCGCGTGGTACACCAAGCCTGCATCCGCCAGATCCAGACCATGCTTGGCAAGGTTGGTTTGGCGTTTGGCTTCGTCGAAAACGATCATTATTTTATCGTACTCACAAAAAAATAAGCAGGCAAGCCGTGTCTGGCGAGAAAGAGACCGATGGCGCGTAGCAAAACTAGCTTTTTTTAGAGCCTTTTAAACCTGCCTCTAATCCGTGTTTTATGTGGGACTTTTCCCGGCAGGAGTCTGCATGACCCTAACCTTCCGCATCGTCGCAGACGGTGCCGACATCACCGTGCTGATCAATGACCGCCTACTGTTGCTGCGCACCACGCACAAACCCGGAATGGAATCCGACGATTTCGAGCTGCGCATCGATGACCGCGACAGCGCGGTGTCGCTGCCCAGTCGCGGGGCCAGCATTGAGGTGTTTTTCGGTTACAGCGGCGCCTCGGGCGTTACTCCGTGGACGAGGTCGAACTGTCCGGCCCACCGGATACCCTGGTGATCAGGGGCAAGGCCAGCGACATGCGCGGCAGCGGCAAAACCACCCGCAGCGGCAGTTGGGAAAACGTCAGCCTGGCCAGCATCGTCAATGACGTGGCCGCACAAAACGGATGGCAGTCGGTGTGCCAACTGCCCTGTAATCCTCATGCCGTTGGGACTTTCTAACGGTCACAACGGTTTTTGTTTGGGGTGGCCGGGGTAGGAGGATCTTGCTGGTTAACCATGTAGGTATAACTCTCTCCTGCCGGATAGGGGACTGTGGGGGCGGTCAATACGTTATAGAGGTCAGGCCTACGGTTGATGAGGTAGCTGGTTTCGGGAGGTTGCGTACTTGGAAAGTCGCAGATAATACAATCGGCAATGAGCAAGGTGTCTTCATTACGTACCGCCTTGACCAATGCTGAACCATAAGGGTCGCAGATGATGCTGTTGCCGGTGTACTGCAATACCTGTGTTTGGACGCTGCCTTCAACGCTATATTCCCAGCTTGCACGATTTCCATAGCTGCAGAAGTTCTGGTTGTGAAGTGCGTTGGCGGGAATGCAGTGTAAGGCAATATCAGGGTAGGGTTCGGTTTGCCCGGAAAGCATTGAAACGGGTGCTGCTGTTGGTATGACCGTTAATAGAGCGCCATTCAGGGCCAGGCAACGAGCAACTTCGGGGAATTCGGCGTCATAACAAATGGCAATTCCTACAGGAAATCCATTTATATCGAATATTCGATAAGGATTTTGGAGTGGGTCGTAGCCGGATTTTTGCATGTTATACGCAGGGGCTCTAAACCAACTGTATTCTTCTGTTCCCCACAGGTGTGTTTTGAATTGGACGCCAAGTAAGGTGCCAGTATGATCAATTACCAGGGCGGCATCATACGTTCCGGGATTTCCCGCAGGGTCGACACCTTGATAGGGAAGTGGGCAAATAATCGCCATGTTGTATTTAAAGGCCAACGCTGAGATCGGACCGCCTGTTTCATAAAAGTGATGCTCAAGCAGGTAGTGGGCTGTAGCTGCGGCAGTATCGGCAGATTTCAGTTCGTAGCCTGACAAAAAAAGTTCAGGGAAACTGATGAGCTGGACATCAAATTTAGCGGCTAATGAACAGGCTGTATTCATGGTGTCTAAGTTGAACGTGATGGCTTCTTTAATGGTGCTGGCTGTTGCTACCTGGCTCGGGCCTTGCGCAAGTGAGTAACGGATTCCCTTGTTTTTGGCAGGGGGGGTTAATTGACGCAGATAAGTTTGAATCACTGGTGTATAGGGCTTGAGAGTCGTGTTTTTTTGCATGGCAACATTCCATGTGTCGACTGCTGTACGATGGTGGTGTTCGGTGGAGACCAACTAAAGGTGTTTGACATGAGTGGCTAGCAACCGCGGGAGCCTATATATGCATAATGCGCTCTGTCCACCTGCAAGAGTTGTTGTATGTTAGCGTTTTGCATGTCGACATGCTTGCCCCTGGCATCCAGGTTACTGATTGCCTTGGCAATGTCGCGGTGTAAGATAGTCAGCTTGTCATAGGACAAGTCCTGGCGAACGACGACGCGCATGGCGAGTGGGCCGTCTGGTGTTTCGCTGCTGGTGTAAGGCAGGTGGTAGGAGGGCAGTTTCCATCCGCGCTTTTCAAGCTCTTGAGATAGATCCGTTAATGTCCATGCCATTGGTCCCGTTCTTTTGTCGATCCACACCACAATCGGAAACAAATCGGTTTGACTGATGGTCTGCAAGTGGTCTTGGGTGCCACTATCAGTATTGATCAGTTTAGCAAAATAATTGGCATTCGACATGCAGTTGTCGATGACATCTTGATAGCCTTTTTTGCCAAAACGAATCAGGTTGTAATAAGCGGCAATTACCATTGCACTGCCGCGAGAAAAATTGACGGTATAGTCTTTGAACGCAGCACCCAGGTAGGTGACGTTATAGATCAGGGCAGGGTCCACAACCTGTTCATCTTTGAACACCAGCGTTCCGACACCAGGGTATACCAGGCCGAACTTGTGGTTGGATACGTTGATGGACCGAACCTGCGGCAGCCTGAAATCCCATAAAAGCGTCGGGCTTGAGAATGGCAGGCAGAATCCACCACTGGCGGCATCAACATGCATGGGAATATCCATGGCGTCTTGAGTGCCTGCGAAGTTTTTTGACCTCAAGCTGACCAGAACATCATTGATGGCTGACACTGGATCGGCCGAACCTGTAAAGGTCGTGCCTACAACTGTTCCTACCACAAATACCAATTCGGCAGGAGTTTTCAACGCGAGGATTGCTTCATCTGTAACGGGATCAAAGTCGCAGGCCTCGACGATCGTTTGTGCAAGGGCCTGGTGCTCCGGGTTTATATTTGGAAGGGTAAGCAGGCTTGCGAGGGGTGTGTTTAGAAACGCACTGATATCTTTTTCGCTGAGTGTGTATTTGTTGTCTGCCAGGTTGAACAACAGGGCGTCAGTGTTGAAGTACAGGCAATATTTATTCCAGCAGGTGTGGATGTCACGCGCGGCAAGTAAGAAAGGTTTGTCTTTGCGGTAATACCCCTGTGGGTAGCCTTCGGGGTTTTTGGATTTTCTGGCTCGCCACAACTTTGTCCAGGCATAACGATGGGCAATCATGCCCAGCATGACCGCTTCAGAATAACCAATAGTTGGGGTGCCAATGAACCCGTTGGGGGTCGTGGCTGGTGTACCATGGTACCAAGACTGGATCATGCGGGCGACGCGATCACCCATTTCAGCTGTCAGTGGATACTCGGACTTGTCGATAAATACCTTTCCTAGGCTCTGTACGTAAACCCAAGAAATACGATTTTCTGTAAAATACACCGCCATTAAAGCCAGGAGGCCAAGATGGCAAAGCGGTATGAACTCCCCGACGCAGCCTGGGATCTGGTTGCAGATATCTTCACCAAAAATCAGCGCACCGGGCGCCCTCGGGCCGATGATCGCCTGATGCTAAACGGTATTCTCTGGGTGCTTTGCTCTGGCGCAGCCTGGCGAGACATGCCCGAACGATTCGGCCCTTGGTCAACGATCTATCAACGGTTCCGGGGATGGCGTGATTGCGGAGCTTTTGATCAGATGCTCAAGCGTCTTCATATCCGATTGAATGAGCAGGGTTTGATTGACTTGGAAACATGGATGATCGACTCCACTGCCGTACGAGCAACCCGGGCCTCATCAGGTGCCGGGAAAAAAGGGGATTTGAAGAACCGCAAGACCACGCGCTCGGGCGCAGCCGGGGTGGCCTGACGACCAAGATTCACATGCTGTGCGACGCCAATGGTGTGCCTCTGCGTTTCCTGTTGTCAGGCGGACAAGCCAGCGATATAGCCTATGCCCAACCGCTACTCGATCAGGCTTGCATACCCAGCCTGCGCGGTCGCCCACGCAAGCGTTGCCGCTGGTTGCTGGCTGACAAGGGTTACGACGCTGAAGCGCTGCGCCAGTATTGTGATCGTTATCGCATGCAGCCAGTCATTCCGTTGCGAAGCATGAAGCGCAAAACCAAGCCAGGATTGCCTCGACTTTTTGATCGCCCCAAATATCGGCAGCGCAACATCATCGAACGCATGTTTGGCTGGCTGAAGGAGAACCGTCGCATCGTGACGCGCTTCGACAAGCTCGCAACAAGTTTTGCGGCGATGGTCTCATTGGCCTGCGCTATGCGGTGCTTGCGACAATACTTTACGTACAGAGCCTAAGGTGTCATGGATAATGGCATCGATTTCCTGCTCCATATAATCAGTAATATATGAGCCTAAATCGGCCGAGTTTCTGGCGTCCATGTCCAGTTCATCGCTTATCAGTCGTTGAGCCGCGAGTGGACTCATTGGTAAATCTGGAATGGTCTCTGATGGGGTCGGTACCGAAAATGCTTTCTGGCCATAGGTTGGAGTCAGATAACTCTCGACAGCTACTTGGGTTGTAGCAGATGTTTTGCTTTTAATGGGGTTTTCAATGCCATTTTTCATTTCCGTACTCCTTGTGTGGAAGTCAAAGTCTGGTATCAGTCGTGTGTTGTAGTTTTTTTGCCTTGTCGGTTGTACTGATCGACCAGCGTATTGTGACGGAACTGGACTCAAGAAGTTTCCGCGCTCCGTGTGGCTTATCTCTTTGTGTAATGAAGGTCTTGCCTTTCATTACGCACTATCAATATAAAAGTCCGATGATTTACGTCTGGTGGAGTGTTCGGTAATTGCCTGAAAAACCATAAATCACCCCCTGGGGTTGATTCATGTTCAGCGTCGTGCCGAAATCTGCTGCGGCGCCAAAAAAGCATCGTGGAAATAGTTACGAAATGCCTGCATGGCAGGGCTGAAATCCCGCTCGCGGTGCCACGCAAGGCCCACGCTCATGGGGGGCACCTTGTCGGTGACGGTGAGTGTTTCGATGCGTTTGCCTTCCAGTGACCAGGGGCGATGCACCAGGTCCGAGAGGATTGCTACGCCGCTGCCATTGGCAACCATGCTGCGCACCGCTTCAACTGAGCTGGTGCGCACCCGAACATTGGGTTTTTGCTGGGCCTGCGTCCAGTAACGCATCGCGCTTTGTTCTGCTTCATCGACGGTCAGCAGGATATAGGGTTCCTTGGCCACCTCGGCCAGGCTGACCGCCGGGTGTTCGCACAGGGGGTGATGGCTGGGCAGCCACAAGCGGCGTTCTGAGTTGAACAGGGTCTCCGAGACGATAGCCGGATGGGTGAGGTTGGCGATGAGAACTACGGCCATGTCGAATCGCCCGTCCAGCAAACCCTGTTCGATGGCGGTGCGCTCTTGTTCGTGAACTTCGATGGTCACCTCCGGATGCCAGTGTTCAAGTCGTTGCAAATGGTGCGGCAAGAAGTAGCCAATCACGGTATAGCTGGCCGCCAGGCGCAACACGCCACTGGCGCGCATGTCGGGCAGGGGGCTGTTCAAGGCATCATCGACGCTGCGCAAAATCACATAGGCTCGGTTCAGAAAATGCCGGCCGGCATCGGTCAGGCTCATGCCCTGCACCGAGCGCTGGAACAGCAGGGTGCCGACGGTGCTCTCCAGTTCCTTGATGGCCGTGGTCACTGCCGATTGGGAGATGTTCAAGTGAATCGCCGCTTGAGAAATTTGCCCGATTTCAGCGGTGGCGACGAAATAGCGAACCTGGCGCAGGGTCAGAGACATGGGCACTCCGGGCGAACAGCCCTCTGTTTTTCAGAAGACATCCTATCGATTAATAGAACTTTCCATGGGATCTGGGGGAATCTAATTTAGCGTGCATGCGGTCACAAGAGCCAGGAGCAACTGTCATGCATACAGTGGATTTCAATTCGGATATGGGTGAAGGCTTTGGCCCCTGGACCCTGGGCGACGGTGTCGACAACGCGCTCATGGGGCTGATCAGTTCGGCCAATATCGCCACCGGCTTTCATGCGGGCGACCCCGGTACCATGCGCCGCACTGTCGAGCAGGCCAGGCTTCGGGGTGTGGCCATCGGCGCACATCCGGGCTTTCGCGATCTGGTCGGTTTCGGCCGTCGGCATATCCACACATCCCCACAGGAGCTGGTCGACGACGTCCTCTACCAGTTGGGAGCCCTGCGTGAAATGGCCCGCGTGCAGGGCGTGGCCCTGCAACATGTGAAGCCCCACGGTGCGCTCTACATGCATCTGGCTCGGAACGAGGAGGCGGCCCGTTTGCTGGTGCAAAACCTGCAGCGTCTGGAGCCTGAGCTGTTGCTGTACTGCATGCCTGGCTCGGTGATCTGGCGCATTGCAGTGGAGCTGGGCCAGCCGGTTATCCGCGAGTTCTATGCCGACCGCGACTACGACCTGAGCGGTTCGATCGTCTTTACCCGCACTGTGCGTGCCCATGACCCGGTTCAGGTCGCCGCACGGGTGCTGCACGCCTGCCGGGAGGGCGTAGTGCGCACAGTGGAGGGCGAGGATCTGGTGATTGAATTCGATTCCATTTGCCTGCATAGCGACACGCCAGGGGCTCTGGCGTTGGGGCAAGCCATTAGGGGTGTACTTGAGGGGGCCGATATCAGGGTTCGTGCCCCGCGCTGACGTTCTACAGACCTGTTTTTGCCTGCCTTTCCAAAACAATTACAAGAGAAACAGACATGGCTGAGCACACTGTAATCACTCAACTACCCGGGATGTTCTATCGCAAGGCCTCTCCTGAATCGGCAAGCTTTGTCGAGGAGGGCGCGCATGTCAGTGCCGACACGGTGATTGGCCTGATTGAAGTCATGAAGCAGTTTTGTGAATTGACCGCTGGAACGGCCGGGCGTATTAGCGCCTTTCTGGTGCAAGACGGTGATCCGGTGGAGCCGGGCCAGGTCATTGCGACACTCGACGATGAGTGAGGGCGGATCATGACTCAAGGCATTCGCAAATTACTGATCGCCAACCGTGGTGAAATTGCCGTGCGGATAATTCGCGCCGCCCACGCGCTGGGGATACCCACTGTTGCTGCGTGCAGTGAGGCCGACCGCGATTCGCTGGCCGCACGCATGGCTGATGAAGTCCATGTTCTGGGCCAGGCGCGGGCGGATAAAAGCTACCTGAATATCAAGGCATTGATCGGTGCCCTGAAGGTCACTGGCGCCGATGCGGTTCACCCCGGTTATGGCTTTCTCTCTGAAAATGCAGATTTTGCTGAAGCGGTCGTCGCGGCAGGGGCGATTTTTGTTGGCCCCAGCCCCGACACCATCCGCCGCATGGGCGATAAAGCCGAGGCCCGCCGCACAGCACAAGCTGCTGGCGTACCCGTGGTGCCGGGTTCCCCAGGTGAATTGATTGACGTCGACTCGGCGCTCAATGTAGCCGAGTCCGTTGGCTTTCCCTTGTTGATCAAGGCCTCGGCCGGTGGTGGCGGGCGCGGGATTCGGCTTGCGCAAAACGCCCCGCAGTTGCGTGATGAGTTCCCTCGGGCCCAGCGCGAAGCCCTGGCGGCGTTTGGCAATGGCGGGGTGTATCTGGAGCGGTTTATCACCAAGGCCCGGCATATTGAAGTGCAGGTGTTGGGTGACGGGCAGCGCGCGGTACATCTGTTTGAGCGCGAGTGCTCGTTGCAACGTCGCCGGCAGAAAATCTTTGAGGAAGCGCCATCTCCTGTCCTTGACCAGCAGCAGCGCGAAACGCTCTGCGCCAGTGCAGTGCGTCTTGCCGAGTCGCTGGGTTATAGGGGGGCGGGCACTCTGGAATACCTGTATGACGACACGACGGGCGAGTTTTTCTTTATCGAGATGAACACACGCATTCAGGTCGAGCACCCGGTCAGTGAATTGATCACCGGTATCGATCTGGTCCAGGCCATGTTGCGCATTGCCGGTGGTGAGCCTCTGCAGTTCAAGCAAAGCGATATCCAGCTCAAGGGCACCGCGTTGCAAATGCGCCTGAATGCCGAAGACCCGGCGCGGGATTTCTTTCCTTGCCCGGGGCGGGTGGAGGAGCTGATCTGGCCGCAAGGCGCGGGCATTCGCGTCGATACGCACCTGTATCCAGGCTACCGCGTGCCGCCTTACTACGATTCGTTGCTGGCCAAACTCATCGTGCAGGGTGCCGACCGCACTGAAACCCTGGCCAGGGCTCTCAGGGCAGTGGAACAGACCACCCTTGGCGGAATGGCCAGCACCCTGCCTTTGCATCGCGAACTGTTACAGCAACCGTGGTTACACCGTGCCGATTTTAATACGGGAACATTGGAGACCTGGCTAGTCGAACGCCGCCGTGGAGGTGAAGCATGAACCCCTCCATCCGCTACAGCTTTGGTGCCGACGAGCACTTGTTTGCCGAAGTCAGCGAAAGCATGTCCCTTGAGGCCTTCTTCAAGGGCATGGCGGTCACCCGTGCGGTCGAGCAACTGGCGCTCGATGGCGTGCTGGATGTGTGCCTGGCCAACGCCTCGTTCCAGATTCGTTTCGACCCGGATCGCATCGCGCCAGATGCCTTGCTGCAAGCCGTGCAGAATGCCGAGGCCGCGGCTGTTGCCGAGCGCACGCTACACACGCGGATCATCGAAATTCCGGTGCTGTACAACGACCCCTGGACCCATGAAACCCTGATGCGTTTTCGCGATCGGCATCAGGACCCGAGCGTCACGGATCTGCAATACGCCGCACGGATCAACGGCCTGGCCGATGTCGATGCATTTATCGCCGCCCATAGCGGTGCACCGTGGTTTGTCTCGATGGTCGGTTTTGTTGCCGGGTTGCCGTTCATGTTCCAGATGGTGGAGCGCGAGCGGCAGTTGCAGGTGCCCAAGTACCTGCGGCCACGCACGGATACACCTAAGCTGACCCTCGGCCACGGTGGCTGTTTTGGCTGTATCTACTCGGTGCGCGGTGCCGGGGGGTATCAGATGTTTGGCGTCACGCCGGCACCGATCTACGACCCTGAACAAAAGCTGGCTTACCTGAAGGATCACATGGTGTTTTTCCGCCCGGGGGACATCGTGCAATTCAAACCGATAGACCGTGAGGCCTATGACCAGGCATTGGCCGATGTGACGGCTGGGCAGTTCGACTTGCGAATGCGGTCGGTGGAGTTTTCGCTGGATGATTTTCTGGCCGACCCGGTCGGGTATCCCAGGAAGCTGCAGGAGGTGTTGGGATGATCAAGGTACTCAAACCCGGTCTGGCTACCTCGGTGCAGGATCTGGGCCGCGAAGGCTACTACCACTTGGGCATTCCGCCTTCCGGTGCGCTCGATCAGTACGCCTTGCGCGCCGCCAATCATCTGGTGGGCAACCCCCTTGGGGCGGCGGCGCTGGAATGCACGCTGTCGGGGCCGGAACTCGAATTCGCCCAGGATGCGCTGGTGGCCGTGTGCGGCGCGCACATGACTCCCCGGCTTGATGGTGAGCCCATGCACGCCGACACAGCGTTCGCGGTGAGAGCCGGGCAAGTGCTGCGCTTCGATTTTCCCACGGCAGGCGCCCGCGCCTATCTGGCGGTGGCCGGTGGCATTGATGTGCCGGTGGTGCTCGGCAGCCGTTCAACCTATGCCCTCGGTGCACTGGGCGGGGTTGCGGGGCGACGCTTGCTCGCGGGCGACCAATTGACGGTGGGCATTGCCAGCGGCCACAGCCGTGCCGGAGCCAGCCTGCCCATGGCGTTGCGCCAATCCCTGGGCGGTGAAATCACCCTGCGCGTGGTGCCCGGTTTGTATTACCACCGCTTGAGCGAGGCAGCGGCGCAGAGTTTTTTTGCCGAGCCCTGGACCGTCGGATCGGAGGCCGACCGTATCGGCTATCGCTTCAAGGGCGCCAGTGCGCTGAACTTTGCGCCGCGTGAGCAACCATTCGGCGCCGGTTCCGATCCGTCGAACATCGTCGACAGTTGCTACCCGATCGGTTCGATCCAGGTTCCCGCAGGGCTCGAGCCCATCGTGCTGCACCGCGACGCCGTGTCCGGTGGCGGCTACGCAATGATTGGCACGGTGATCAGTGCCGACCTCGACCTGATCGGCCAGATGCAACCCAACCAGAAGGCCCGCTTTGCGGCGGTGACCCTCGAAGAAGCGCTGCAAGCGCGGCGTTCCTATAAAAAGAAGCTCAGTTGCCTGAGCAGGCTGTTCCCATCCGGTGCGGAGAAATTAACCCGCGCTTGAACCTTTGATCCGTTTTGGAGTTCTCCGCTATGGCCGCTTCAACGCAATCGAATCAAACCGAATACAACCCTGTTCATGAGCCTGTCCCAAGCCAGGCGCGGATGGGCCGATTGTCCCTGACCATGGCGTGGTGGGCGGTGTGCAGCGCCATGTTCTATATCGTGGTCGGTGCGTCGTTGGCCTTGTCCTTTGGTGCACGCAATGCGCTGATCGGCATGTTGCTGTCAGTGATCAGCTACGGGCTGGTCAACAGCGTGCTCAGCCGTTTTGCGATCCGTAGCGGCTTGTCGGTGGCGTTGTTTTCGCGACTTTTGTTTGGCAGTACTGGGGCGTGCCTGGCGACGTTGATCTTCTTCTCGACCGCGATTTATTACGCGGTGTTCGAAGGCTCGGTGATCGCGGTGGCGCTCAATCACCTGTACCCGCAACTGGCCTATCCCGTGGCCGCGCTGGTGGTGGTGCTGTACAGCGTGCCGTTGATCCTGGGCAGCGTGCAGCACTGGCTGGACAAGTTCAACGGCGTGCTGCTGCCGGTGTACCTGGGTGGCTTGCTGGTGGCGGTCGGGTTGTCGATCAGCCGCTATGGCTACCAACCGCAATGGCTGGATTTCGGCCCGGAAACGCCGAGTGCTTTCGGTTGGTGGGACTGTTTTGTGGCGTACATGGGCGTGTGGATATTGATGCTGTTCACTTTCGACTACGCCCGTTTCGGCAAGACGGAAGACGCCGGGTATCACGGCCGTTGGAACTTCGGCATGCCGTTCTATGCGGTGACCTTCCTGCTCAACGGCGCGGCGGGCATCTATTTGGTCAGCAGCATTCCCCATGAGGGAGCGCTGAATGAAGTCTCGGTGGTGCTGGCGATTTTGCAATTGATGGGCCTTTGGGGGCTGTTGTTTGTCTGGGCCACGCAAACCCGGATCAATACGGCCAACTATTACTTGGCGACACTGAATATGCAGGCGTTCTTTGTGCGCTTTGGCCTGCGCGGTTCCTACCTGATGTGGGCGCTGGTGGTGGGAGTAATCGTGTACGTCCTGATGCTTGCCGATGTGTTTGGCTACCTGCTAAAGGCCCTGGCCTATCAAGGGATTTTCGTGGTGGCCTGGGTGGGTGTGGCATTGGCGCAGATTCTTTATGGGCGCAGTGACATTGCAGCGCTTGATCGGGTGCCGGCATTCAACCCGGCGGGTTTGACGGCTTGGTTTGGCGCCTCGGCCCTGGGGCTGGCATTGATGTTTGCCGGGGGCAGCGTGAGCAGCTTCAGTGCGCCACTGACGGCGATCGTTGCGTTTGGGTTGCAGGCGGGATTGTCCCATCTGAACCGGTTAGGCACAGAGTCGTTAGAGTAACTGTAACCCGACCGGAGTATAGGCATCATCCTGCCTGGAGGGCTGCAGGTGATGCCCTCCGTCGCTTGGGATGATGGTTTGCAGCAGGGTAACCGTCCGGGCATCCCGTCTTGCGTAATACAGTCGGTTGCCAATTATGTGGGTAACGTTCGGCAACGTCATCTAAGAGAGGGGGCCTGACTTGGCTGACAGCCTCTCTAGTAAATTAGCCGTCAGGGCTTATCGATATTTCGGGTGCGTGGCTGACTGGAAAGTTTACTGAACGAGCAATGAAGCATTTCTCATGAGCTATTTTGTGCAGTGTGTGAGCTTTTAAGATTTCAGACCCTGGAGCTAGAATCACCTTAGGTCTCAAAATAACGGAAGTGAATTGACCAGCGCCGTTGCTCTCCTCGACCATTGTTCCTTGGGCGTTGTCCTCGTAGGCTATCACAATGATCCCGGCCTCAGCACAAAGGCCAAGGTACCAAAGCTTGTGGCACGCAGATAAGGATGCCAAGAGCAATTCCTCGGGATTCCAGCGTGTTGGGTCTCCTCGAAAACTGGGATCGGACGATCCCTCAATGGGTCTTTTGCCGTTAGCTGCGATTACGTGCGCCCGGCTGTAACCCCGATAAGATGACGTTCCTGTTCCGTTGTTGCCGGCCCAAGTTACCTGGACTTCGTACTCATGTGCTTTATCTACCATCGATCCCTCCTAGGAAAGTTTTCGAAAAGTCCGTTAAAAAACGGACTTATTGAGCAGGCACCCATCGATGATGCAGCATTTCCCTGATTTCACTTGCCCGCTGCGTCGGCAGGCGAGCGAAAACGTCCTTCAAGTAGGCATACGGATCATGCCCGTTTAGCTTGGTCGACTGGATCAAGCTCATCAGCGCAGCAGCGCGTTTGCCACTGCGTAACGACCCAGCGAAGAGCCAGTTTTTCTTCCAAGAGCCCAAGGACGAATTTGCTGCTTAATATCGTTGTTGTCTATAGGCAACGTTCCATCGTTCAGATAACGGCTCAATGCTATCCAGCGCTTGAGGCTGTAATCTAAGGCTTTGGTGATGGCCACCCCCTCAAACACAAGCTCGCGCTGGGCGATCATCCAGGCATGCAAGGTCTCCATCAGCGGAGCTGCTTTTTCCTGACGTATTCGTCGTCGCTCATCAGGCTCCAAGCCTCGAACTTCGCGCTCAACCTCGTAGATAGCAGCGATGTACTGCAACGCCTCTGCGCGAGGATGCTTTTCTTGGTAGCGTGTAATTCGTAAAACTTGCGCCGGGCATGGGCCATGCAGCCGATTTCAGTCACGCCCAAAGCAAAGCTGGCTTTTAGGCATGAATTTTTGAGCGACATGTATGTATGGACTACATGATGAGAGGCGTTTGCGCGTAAATTTGCAGTGACCATCATCGCTGACTTCTCAAGCACGTTCAGCTGTATCTGAACAATCGAATGGACGCCGAAGATACGGCTGCCGAGATGTTTTTCCAGGTGTTGGCCTCATGCAGTGACCTGGAAACCCTGCAGGCGCACGCGCTACTCGACTGATACGCCGCCACGGCGGTACTCTCGCCGGGCGCTGCTGGCGTTTGTGCCGCTGCTTATACACCTGCCATTTTTGGGGTCTCCATGGACAGAATCGCCTTCAAACCGCTCCTCCTTGCCGCCGGCCTCCTGGCGTTTATGCCTATGGCTCATGCCGCCAGCACGCTGGTCTACTGTTCCGAGGCCAGCCCGGCCGGCTTCGACCCCAGCCAATACACCAGCGGCACCGATTTTGATGCTTCCGCCGAAACCGTGTTCAACCGCCTGACCCAGTTCAAGCGCGGTGGCACCGAAGTCGAACCCGGCCTGGCCACCCGCTGGGATGTCTCCAAAGACGGCCTGGCCTATACCTTCCACCTGCGGGAGGGCGTCAAGTTCCATACCACCGATTTCTTCACCCCGACCCGGGATTTCAACGCAGATGACGTGCTGTTCACTTTCACTCGCCTGCTGGATGCCGAGAGCCCGTTTCGTAAGGCTTACCCCTCCGAGTCGCCCTATTTCACCGACATGGGCCTGAACACCACGATCAAGAGCGTCGACAAAATCGACGACCACACCGTGCGTTTCAACCTCAACAACGTCGATGCATCATTTGTACAAAACCTGGCCATGAGTTTCGCCTCGGTGCAATCGGCCGAATACGCGGCGCAATTGCTCAAGCAGGGCAAGGCCGAAGAGATTAACCAGAAACCGGTGGGCACCGGGCCGTTTGTGTTCAAGCGTTATCAGAAGGACTCGCAGATCCGCTATGTCGGCAACAAACAGTATTGGAAGCCCGAGGATGTAAAACTCGACAACCTGGTCTTCGCCATTACCCCGGACGCGGCCTCGCGCTTGCAGAAACTCAAGGCCGGGGAGTGCCAGGTCAGCGGCTACCCGCGGCCCGCGGATATCGAAGTGATGAAGCAGGACCCCAACCTGCGGGTGCTGCAGCAACCCGGGTTCAACCTGGGCTTTCTGGCCTACAACGTGACACACCCGCCGCTGGACCAGCTCAAGGTGCGCCAGGCCCTGGACATGGCCATCGACAAGCCGGCGATCATCAAGGCTGTGTATCAGAGCGCCGGGCAATTGGCGCAGAACGCCTTGCCGCCGGCGCAATGGTCGTATGACCCGACCATCAAGGATGCCCCCTACGACCCGGTCAAGGCCCGGGCGTTGTTAAAAGAAGCCGGGGTTGCCCCGGGCACCACCATCAACCTGTGGGCGATGACCGTGCAACGCGCCTCCAACCCGAATGCGCGCATGTCGGCACAAATCATCCAGCAGGATTGGGCCAAGGTCGGGATCAAGGCCAATATTGTCAGCTACGAATGGGGCGAGTACATCAAGCGCGCGAAAAATGGCGAGCACGATGTGATGATTTACGGCTGGACGGGCGACAACGGCGACCCGGATAACTGGCTCGGCGTGCTTTACAGTTGTGCAGCGGTCAAGGGCAGCAATTACGCCAAGTGGTGTAACCCGCAGTACGACAAACTGGTGCAGCAGGCCAAGGTCAGCAACGACCGTGAGCAACGCATCCAGTGGTATCAACAGGCACAGAAAATCCTCAAGGAACAGGTGCCGATAACACCTATTGCCAACTCGACGGTGTTCCAGCCCATGCGCAAGGAAGTGACCGACTTCAAGATCAGCCCTTTTGGGCTGACGCCGTTCTACGGGGTCAGCCTGGACAAGTAGGCGACATCAGCTGTCACGCAAAGGCCCCCCTGGCCAAGCGGGCAGGGAGGGCTTTTACAGGGCAGCAGGCAAGTGCTTGCCTGTGGGTTTATCGGGGGCGCACCCAGTGTGCGGGACAGCTCAAACAGGGCCTCTGAAGGCCTGCCTGCTGCTCAAAGAGCGTTTCGAAGGCCTTGCCGGGTTGATACCGGGGTTGCTGAAAATAGAGGTCGGGGTTGATGTCAGCCGCATCGACTATGCCTGTGATGTCGTGCTCTACAGCGAATTCGACTCGCATGAGGCCTTGGCTGCTTACGCCACCCACCCCGAGCACTTGCGGGTACGTCGGGAACTGGGCGATTCGCGGATTGCCAGGCATCAGGTGGACTATGTCGTGCCTTGAACTTCTTCACGATGCAACTAAGGTCGTGGTGGCGCATTCACTGATCGGTGTGCGCCCGGCATCTGTTCTCGAGCGTGATTCAACGGCAGGGATACCCCTATGAAACCAAACAGCTCAACGCCCCGCGGGGCCGTCGCCCTGGGTCTGCTGGCCCTGGCAATGGCATCGGCGGTCCGTGCCGAAGATGCTTGCAGTGCCCTGGCCGCCAGGGCCTTGCCCGATGCGACCATCACCGAGGCCCGGGTCATTGCCGCGGGGCAGTACTCCATGCCGCAGAACCCGCTGACGCGGCTGGCCAGTTTCTCCGGCATGAACCCGGCAGGGCGCGCCGCCATCGGGCCCAACCCGGCCTTTTGCAAGGTGGCGGCCACGCTTGCGCCCATCAGCGATTCAGACATCAAGATCGAAGTGTGGCTGCCGCTCAAGGGCTGGAACGGCAAGTTGCTCGGTGTGGGCAGCTTTGGCTGGGGCGGGGCGATGATGTACCCGGCCATGCTCTCCGGGCTTGAGCAGGGCTACGCCACGGCGGCCACTGATACCGGTCACGACAGCAGCACAGAAGAGGGTCAGGGCGGACGGTTCGCCCTCGGCCACCCGGAGAAACTGATCGACTATGCCTGGCGTGCTGACCACTTGATGACGGTGCATGCCAAGGATCTGGTCAAGGCTTACTATGGCAAGCCGGCCAGCCGCGCGTACTGGGTTGGCTGCTCGCTGGGTGGCCTTGAAGGCCTGATAGAAGCCCGGCGTTTTCCCGATGACTATGATGGCATCGTCGCCGGTGCGCCGCCCAATCCGCTGGTCAAGTTCAATGCCGCCCAGCTCTGGCCCGGCTGGCTGCTGGGGCGCAACCGTGACCTGAACATGACTAAAGCCAAGTTCGAGATGATCAGCCAGGCCGCACTCAAGGCCTGCGCCTCACCGATTGGCCTCAAGCAGGGGTTTATCGACGACCCGCAGCACTGTGACTTCGAACCCGAACAATTGCTGTGCAAGGAAGCCGAGACGGCCGACTGCCTGACAGCGGGGCAGGTCGAACTGATGAAACAGCTCTATCGGGGCCCGATCAACCCGCGAACCCAGGAGGTGATTTTCCCCGGCGTGGCCAAGGGCAATGAACGCCTGCTTGGTGATTTTGTCGATGGCCAAGCGTTCCCGGTGGCGCTTGACCTGTTCAAGTACGCGGCTTTCCAGGACCCGGACTGGGACTGGACGACCCTTGACTGGGACAAGACCGTGAACGAGGCCGTGAGCAAGCTCGGGCCGTTGTTGCATGTGGGTAGCGACCTTGCGCCGTTTTTCGATCGGGGGGCCAAGTTGCTGTTGTATGTGGGCTGGAATGACTTTCATAACGGCCAGGAACTGATCGACTACTATCAGTCGCTGCTGCGTGACTCGGGCCCTGCGGCGCAGGCTTCGGCACGCCTGTTCCTGATCCCGGGCATGGGCCATTGCTATGGCGGGGCTGGCTGCGACACTTTCGACAAGCTGGCCATTATCGACAATTGGGTGGAGCACGGCGTGGCGCCGCAGCGCATCGTTGCATCAAAAGTTGAAGATGGCGAAGTCGTGCGTACACGTCCCCTGTGCGCCTGGCCGCAGGTGGCCCGTTATGTGGGCAAGGGCGATGTAGAAGATGCCGGCAGTTATGCCTGCGTCGATGCAACTCGATAGTAAAACCAGTGGCCTGCAGGCAATAACCATGCAGGCCACCAGAGCGGCCCGGCGCCTGGTATTTAGCGGCCTTCCAGCAATTCCCCGGCCTGATCCAGCAATGCCAGCGGGTCCTTGGCCTTATGGATATCCACGGACAGCAACTGACGGAAACGTCGGGCGCCAGGGAACCCCTGGCCCAGCCCAAGAATATGCCGCGTGATGTGGTGCATTGAACCACCCGCAGCCAAATGTGCAGCGATATAAGGGCGCAACAGAGCCAGCGCTTGTGCCCGCGAAATGACAGGCGCAGAACTGCCAAACAGGCGTTGATCGACCTCGGCCAGGATATACGGGTTGTGATAGGCCTCGCGGCCGAGCATCACACCATCGAACACCTGCAAATGTTCCTGGCATTGATCAAGGGTCTTGATCCCGCCGTTGAGAATGATCTCCAGTTCAGGGAAATCGGTTTTCAACTGTGCGGCGATGTCATAGCGCAGGGGAGGGATATCGCGATTCTCTTTTGGCGACAGCCCTTCGAGAATGGCGATACGCGCATGCACAGTAAAACTGGTACAGCCGGCATCGCGGACCGTACCGACGAAATCGCACAACTGTGCATAGCTGTCGCGGCCATTGATGCCGATACGATGCTTTACCGTGACCGGGATAGAGACGGTATCGCGCATGGCCTTGACACAATCGGCCACCAGCGCAGGGTGCGCCATCAGGCAAGCGCCGATCATATTGTTCTGCACCCGATCGCTGGGGCAGCCGACATTCAGGTTCACTTCGTCATAACCTGCTTGCTGAGCCATGCGTGCGCAAACGGCCAGGTCAGCCGGAACACTCCCGCCCAGTTGCAAGGCCAGCGGGTGCTCAGTGTCGTCATGACGTAAAAAACGGTCGGCATCACCATTAATCAGCGCACCGGTGGTGACCATTTCGGTGTACAGCAAGGCGTTCTTGGAGAGCAGGCGCAGGAAGAAACGGCAATGGCGGTCGGTCCAATCCATCATAGGCGCCACGCTAAAGCGCCTGGACACCGCAGAGCCTTTGTTTACGGGGTTTGTAGCTGATTTTTCTAGCATTTTGCTCTACGTGTTTAAGGCGTGTTTTAGGGGGTAAAAGGGCGTTTTTTGCATGTCACTGGTACAATGTACCATCTCGATTTCGAATTGTACCAGTTGACCATGGCCACGATCAGAGCGCGCAAACGCACCGACGGCAGCACCAGTTACACAGCTCAAATACGCCTGATTCGTGAAGGGGCGCAAGTCTACCAAGAGAGCCAGATTTTCGCCCGAAAACAGGCAGCCCAAGCCCGGCGTCATCGAGCGGGCCAATCGCGTTGGGGCGATGGTCAAGGAAATGATCGACCCGGATGTGCTTGAAATGGCCAGGGTCGTTACTTGCGCAGCACCAAACAGTCAGCCAGACGCTGGCGGAATAAGGGCTCAGGGTGCCTGGCTGAGTTGAACATCCGGGGCATCATCCGGGCAAAAGCCGAAGGTCCCAGTATGGGCGCATTTGCGCAGCGTTATAGGGGGCACAGGTTAGCGATTCAGATTTTTTTCTCTTGTCTTATACCGGCATAAGACCAGCCCAAGAAGAAGCAAATAACGATGGCGACACCCATACCCATAAAGAATATCAAGGGCGATTGTTCGGCAATGGACTGTTTGCCTTCGTAAGTGGCTTGAATAATCTGAATGGCAGCAATAAAGGCTACGCCGCTGAAAGCACATGCCTTGAGGAGTTTTCTCGGGTTCGACGGCTGCTTGGCAGTATGAAAAAAAAAGCCGAGCAAAATCGATGCAATGATCAAGAAGAGAATTAAAAGTAGCATCATGGGTGATTCTCTGGCCGAGTTGAAACGCCTGGTCTGGAGGCTAGTGCAGCCCTGTAGCCCTGTCCAGTGACTAACGGCAGGCGCGGCGTCTGTTGAGGCCTGTAGTTTGGCGATGGCTTGTAACCATTATCAGCACCCTCCATTGGGTCGCGCTGGTCAGGCAGTTGTCTCGCAATTGATGCTTGCCGTAAATGTTGTGCCTGTCGGTGTTGCCTGCGAGTCATTGTCCATGCCTTACATAAGGGCTGTGGTGGTTGAGCGCTTGACTGGATGAGTTGTTAAGGTCATGCCCTGCAGCCGGTTGTGTTGTTCAACAGGCCATAAGATCAATCTGCTTTGCCATTCACACCAGGACCGTTTGCTGAAACAATCGACTGTTTGGCCAAGGAGGCATGCAAGATGATTGTGGTGGTTGAAGGGATCAGTGCCGCAGGTAAAACCACCTGGTGCAATCAGGCTGCATCAGCCAGCCTGTTGCCGGAGTCATTTCCTGCGGATCGAATGAGCCAGCCTGTGCAGGACGCGCAGGTAGCTGCCTATTGGACCCGCTGGAATGCCAAGCGCTGGAATGATGCGTGCGCGATTGAGCAGTTGTACGGGGTGGCCGTCTGCGACACCGATCCGTTGAAGCTGCATTACAGCTGGTGTCTTTGGCAAGTTGGGCAGGGCACCGAGGCGCAGTGGCAGCTCGCTTGGCAGGCAGCTCGCCGTGCGGTCACCGCGCAGCAGCTGGGTTTTGCCGACCTTTATTTGGTCAAGGCTATCGACGCCGCGACAGCGCGCCAGCAAATGGCGGGCGACCCAAGCCGTACACGCAAAAATTTCGAGTTGCATCTGAGTCTGCAAGCACCACTGCTGGACTGGTACCGTGCAATCGAGCAGGTGTTTCCTGGGCGGGTGCATTGGCAGCTGCCGCTTGACTCCAAGATCCCGCAAACCTCTGCCAATATCCGCAGGTATGACTTGCGGGCATTTGATGCGCTTTTGGATGCTCTGCCCAGGCCTGCCTTTGACCTGGCCCGCTAGGTCGGCTGCGGCAGGGGAGCGTCATGGGGCAATCTCGCGGGCGCTGGCAAAGCCCGTAAAAACGGGCCTTTCTGCCCGTGAGTACCACTAAGTAGCTGTTTTTGAATAAATTTATTTAAAAAGTGCTTCCCATATCCGAAGAGTGCGGGTATATTTGCGCTCGTTCTCACAGCGAACCCTTACAGGTTCAAGGCGATTGGCAACATTCGCAAGCTGCAAGAATCGATAAATGAATGCCAGGCATTCATCGCTACATCTACAGGGGCGTCGCCAAGCGGTAAGGCAGCAGGTTTTGATCCTGCCATGCGTTGGTTCAAATCCAGCCGCCCCTGCCATATTCCAGATCTTGTCCAGTATCGGACAAGCATCTTCAAGTTCAGCGTCAACGCCATCTGGCCTGACGCACTCCCGCCAGTCACCCATACCTCTGCTTTATCCCAAGGTTTTTTGACCTGCCCTGACGGTTTTTCGCCGGATCAGTTCTGTGGGCTCTTGCCGATCAACCCATTGCTTGCGAAACCAGTGCGAACTGGCGAACACCTCCAGCGGGTTGTGGGGGCGTGCCGAGGGCCATTTGGGTGACGCAGTCTACTGACTCAAGGCCGGCCAGCGTCAGCCATTCACTCAGGCCGCTGTCCTGCGGTACATCGATACGCACAAACTGACCGGGGATCCGGGCGAGCAGGGTAGCGATCAGATGTTTGGCTTGCTCGAGGTTTTCAGCGATGACCGGGCCAATGCAATGACCCCGACCGGCACGGCGCAACAGCGCCAAGGCCTGTAGCTGACCGTTACGTTCGATGCCTGCCGTGTGCTCCAGTGTGTCGTGCAACTGCGCAAAGATGGCGCTGCGCTCCAGTGCGCTGCCTGCATTGGCCAGAGCAAGTTGTTGGGCCTGGTCTGACGGGCCGAGAGCACGGCAATGCTCGGCTTCGGGCAAGGCCTGGAGTTCTACGGCATGCGCCAGGCCCTGGCGTTGCTCGATGATACCGAATTCGACAAAGCCCTGGCTCAGATACAGGGGGGCGCCGGCGACGGAGGCATTGAGGATGGCAATGCCTGGCTTGCAGGCTTCAAGTGCCTGCTCCATCAACCGGCGGCCAATGCCCCGGCCCTGGAAGTCGGGGTTGACCACCACCAGGCCAATGGTTGCAAACGCGCCCTGCGGGCAGGCAAATGCCGTACCGATCAATTGATCATCGACGCAGGCCACAAATCCTTTGAAGGTACGCTGCAACAGGCTCCAGTCTTCGAGGCGGTGGGGCCAGTTCAGTTGCGCGGACAGCCCATGAGCCGCGGGCAAATCGGCCGGGCTCATGGGGCGGTAAGTACAGGGCTGTGCGCACATGGTGTAACTCCTTGAACAGGTGTGCGCTATCTAGCGGCATTAACGCCGAGCTTTCAACCCCCAACCCTGGCCGAGACGATACTTGCCACCTGGCGTGGCTGGCAGTTGAGGTAAGCCGAGGATTGCAGCCACTGCTGGTCAGGGTACCAGGCGAACATGAACTGGCCATTCTTGAGTTTGTCGACCACCTGACGCGCCACTTGCGGGCGTACCGCCGGGCAACCCAGGCTGCGGCCGATGCGACCCTGGGTCTTGCTCCACAGGGGGTTCACATAATTGGCCGGGTGGATCACGATGGCCCGTTCGCGGGCCAGATCGTTGATCCCCGGTTCCAGGCCGTCCATGCGCAACGAGTAGCCGTGGCTGCCGATATAGCTTTCGCGGGTGCTGAACAGGCCCAGGCTGGACTGGTTGCTGCCATCGGCATTGGAGAAGCTGGTGGCAAAATTTTCCCCGGATTTTTTCCCGTGGGCGACGAGATCACGCAGAACCAACGTCTTGCGGTTGAGGTCAAAGATCCAGAGACGGCGGGCAGTCGAAGGCTCCGAGTAATCGATTACGGCCAGGTGCCGGGCTTGCTTGGCGCCGTTGTTGACCGCGCACTGCATGGCGCTCAGGGCACTTTTGAGGGCCTGGGGGTTGAGTTCGGGGGCGGCGTGGCTAAGTTTGTTGAGCAGGACGGGATTGGCGGTGGCTGCGTATGCAGTGCTACAGGTTGCACTCAGCGCAATGGCTGCAAGACAAAAGCGACGTAAAAAGATCAGCATGGTTCGTGTGTTCTCGAAGGTAGTCAGGCCAGCACCCTGCGCCGATAACTTGGCGCGCCTGTATTAACTGCTAGCCTGTGGGTTTGCCGTGACGGCCGATTCAGTTCATGGCCATTAAATTGGAGTAAAGCAGTTGTTCAAAAAACGCGCATTTTACTTGAGCATTGCCTTACTGACTGCGCCACTGGTCGCTGTAGCCGATCCCCTACAGGCGGGCGCCGAAAACCCGGTGCAACAGGCGCTCAACCAACTGCCCCAGGCCTGTCCAGGCCTGGCTCCACGCATCAGTCAGCCGATGCAGCAACTGCTGCAGGGCTTTTATCAGGGCCAGGGCGACCAGCCGGTGTGGTCGGTCAATGGCCGCCTGGGTGCCTTGCAAACGGCGCTGGCGCAACTGGCCGACGACGGTCTTGATCCCGGCAACTACAAGGTGCCTGCCGGGCATGACCTGTGTGCCGACATCGAAACCAGCCAGCACTACCTGCAGGCCTTGCAGGATCTGCACTACGGCCGTCTGCAACAGTCGCGCTTCGAGCCGGTCTGGCATGCCAGTGAAGTGCCACAAGATCGTCAGGCCTGGACTCTGGCCTTGGCCGGCCCGGGCCTGAACGATGTCCCTCGGGCCTTTGCCCAGGCGCGCCCGCAAAATGAGCTGTACCAGAACCTGCGCAAGGTTTATGCGCGTCTGCGCCAGCAACCGCTGCCACAATGGCAGTCGCTGGCTAGCGGCCCCTTGCTGCGCCCAGGCATGCAGGATGCGCGAGTGCCGGACCTGGCCCGGAGACTTGTCAGCGAAGGCTATCTGAACCACATGCCGGCGACTGTCGATCACCATTACAGCAATGAGCTGGTGGCGGCGGTGAAGAGCTTTCAGCTTGATCACTCACTGCAGGCCGACGGCGTTATCGGCGCCGGCACCTTGAAGGAGCTGAACGTCAGCCCCCGGGACCGGCGCGAACAACTGCGCATCAACCTGGAGCGTTTTCGCTGGATCGCCCAGGACCTGGAGCCTGACAGCCTGCTGGTCAACGTACCCGCCGCACAATTGACCGTGTACCAGAACGGTGTGCCGGTGTGGCAGACACGTACCCAGGTGGGCCGTGCCGAGCGCCAGACCCCGCTGCTCAAGTCCCGGGTCAATCGTCTGACCCTCAACCCGACCTGGACCATCCCGCCGACCATCTTTCGCGAAGACAAATTGCCGCAGATTCGTCGTGACCCTACCTTCCTCAGTCGCCAGGATTTGCAGATCGTCGACAGCAATGGCCAGCCGCTGGCGGCGCAGGATATCAACTGGGACCGCCCGGGCAACATCCTCTTGCGCCAGGGGGCGGGGCCAAGAAACCCGCTGGGCAAAATTGCCATCCGCTTTCCCAATCCGTTCTCGGTGTACCTGCACGACACCCCCAGCCAGGCCCTGTTCAGCAAGGCGCCACGCGCGTTTAGCTCGGGGTGCGTGCGGGTCGAAGCGGTGTTCCAGTTGCGCGACCTGTTGGTGACACCTGCCGAAAAAGTGCGCAGTGAAGAGCTGTTGAGCACCGGCTTGACCCATGAGTTCAGGCTGTCCAAGCCGACCCCGATCCTGATGACCTACTGGACCGCCCAGGCGAACAAGGACGGCAAGGTGACCTATGCGCCGGATATCTATAATCATGACCCGGCCTTGATTGCCGCACTGGCTGGCAAAAAATAATTCGGCAATTGCGCATTTTCGTAGCAGCTGACGAGCGGAGCGAGGCTGCGTCCGGCGGCGCAGCCGTCGTGAAATCAGGCACCACGGTATGTCAGCTGCAATCTGCACTCAGGCATTACGACGGCTGCGTCGGGGTGCCGCATCACGCCGAACGCAGCCTCGCTCCGCTCGTCAGCTGCTACATAATCCCGGGCAACTTGCTTCAGCCGCAGCCGAGCCCCTAGTATCCAGCTCTCGATTGTCGACCGTGAGAGCCCTTATGAGCTGCTGGCCCGATTCGCGCTTCACCGATCTGCTGGGCATTGCCCACCCCCTGATCCAGGCACCGATGCTGGGCGCTGGCGCCGATATCATGATCGGCGTCGCAAAGGCCGGAGGGCTGGGTTCCCTGGCGTGCGCCACGTTGAGCCTTGATGCCATCCGCAGCGAGGTGGCCGCCTTTCGTGTGGCCTGCGACCAGCCGCTTAACCTGAACTTCTTTTGCCACCAGCCCCCGGAGTACGACGAGGCCGCCATCGAGCACTGGAAGTCGCTGTTCAAGCCCTATTACAGCGAACTCGGCGCCGACTATGACGCGCCGACCCCGGTATCCAGTCGCGCGCCATTCGATGAAGCCACCTGCGCCCTCGTCGAGGAACTGCGCCCCGAAGTGGTGAGCTTTCATTTCGCCCTGCCGGCACCGGAGTTTGTGGCCAGGGTCAAGGCCAGCGGGGCCAAGGTCCTCAGTTCAGCCACGACGGTTGACGAGGCGCAATGGCTGGAACGCCACGGCTGTGACGCGATTATCGCCATGGGCTATGAGGCAGGCGGGCACCGGGCGATGTTCTTGCACCGCGAGCTGACCACGCAAATCGGCACCTTCGCCCTGGTGCCGCAAATTGTCGATGCCGTGTCGGTGCCGGTGATCGCCGCAGGCGGCATCGCCGATGCGCGCGGCATTGCGGCAGCATTTGCCCTGGGCGCCAGTGCCGTGCAAATCGGCACCGCCTACCTGTTTTGCCCGCAGGCCAGGTTGGCCCAGGCCCATCAGCGCGCCTTGCGCGAGGCGGGCTCCAGTGACACCGCGCTGACCAACCTGTTTACCGGGCGGCCAGCGCGCGGCATCGTCAATCGGGTGATGCGCGAACTGGGCCCGATCAATCCCCAGGCGCCCGCCTTTCCGCTGGCGGGGGGCGTGCTGTTGCCGCTCAAGGCCAAATCCGCCGCTGACAGCGGCGACTTTATCAACCTGTGGGCCGGTCAGGCTTTCCCCCTGAGCCCCGGGCGAAGCGCCGAACTGTCGTCCTATGAACTGACATGCAAGTTTGTCGACGACTATGCCGCCCGTTCCGCATGCATGTAGCGGTTTTGCCCGGCATGGCTGGCGGTGCGAATCAGCAACATGACCGCACCTGCCACCGGCAGGCTTACCAGCAGCAATGCATAGCGCAGCGATTCAATACCGTACGCCGGCTGCAGGGCATCGCTGAGCAAACCGGCCAGCAATGGCCCCAGGCCAATCCCCAGCAGGGTCGAAATAATGGTCTGCAAGGCCATCGCCGTACCCCGGCGGTTGGCCGGGACCAGCTGGGTAATCAGGTTGAATGACGGCGCCACCCACCACACCGAAAAAAAGCTGTAGAGCGCACACAACAGCATCGCACTGGGCACCGGCACGCTGCCCGCCTGCAGCCACACCGTGTTTGGCCACAACAGGTAAGCGAACAGTGCGCTGAGCGCCGTGACATGCCCGATCACCGGAATACCCACTTGCCAGTGCGGGTTGCGTGGGGTCAGGTGGTCGCTCAACCAGCCGCTGAACAAGGCGCCGATCCCGGCAAAGCCGCCACAGATAAACCCCGCCAGCAACCCGGCATGTTGCAGTGACAAACCGTGGGAGCGTACCAGAAAGCTGGTGTTCCACATGCCGATCGCATATGAGCCCAGGGTGGTCAGGCCGCCTGCCATGACCAGGCAGCGGTAGGCGGGCAGGGCCCAGAGTTTGCGTGCTTCCTTGCCCAGGCTCTGCAGGGGGTGGGCCGCATGGGCGCTGGCCAGGTCCCAGCGGCCCCGCGCCGGGTCCTTTGCCACAAAGGCCAGCAGCGTGGAGAACAACAGTGCCGGCAGGCCGATCACGATAAATGCGGTGCGCCAGCCATACTGTTCGACCACCCAGGCGCCCAGGCTCAGGCCGATCACCGCAGAGAAGGTCGGTGCCGCAGTGAAGCAACTGATGGCAAACGAACGGCGATGGGGCGGGTATAGGTCGGCAATGATCGACATCGAGGTCGAGGTGGTCGGCGACTCGCTCACCGCCACGGCCATGCGTGCCAGGGCGAGCATCCAGAAGCTCACTGCCAGCCCGCACAGCAGGGTGGCCACGGCCCATAGCAAACAGGCGATCGCCAGCAAACGCGTGCGTACCATACGGTCGGCCAGGCGCCCGGCGGGCAAGGCCAGCAGGGCAAAGACCGCGGCAAAGGCCAGGCCGGAAATCAGCCCCATCGCCGTGTCACTGACGCCGAATTCGGCTTTGATCGGCTCAATCATCACGGCCAGAATCTGGCGCCCGACAAAATTGTCTGCAAACACCGCCGCCAGCAATAACAGCAAGGCATGGCTGCGCCAGCCGACATGAGCGTTGGACATGGTGGGTTTCCTGTCAGATAAAAATGCCGAAGGCGCTGACCCGGTCAGCGCCTTCGGCCAGGTGCGATGCCTCAGGCCCGCTGGCGCGCCAGGGTCATGGCAGTGTCTTCGATCATGTCTTCCTGACCGCCCACCATGCCCCGACGGCCCATCTCCACGAGGATTTCCCGGGCCGGCACGCCGTACTTTTTCTCGGCGCGCTTGGCAAACAACAGGAACGAGCCGTATACCCCGGCGTAGCCCATGGTCAGGGCGTCGCGGTCGCTGCGGATCGGGAAGTCCATGATCGGCACCACCAGATCCTCGGCCACGTCCTGAATGCCGAACACGCTGACCCCGGTTTCAATGCCCATGCGGTCACACACCGCCACCAGGATTTCCATCGGCGTATTGCCCGCACCGGCACCCAGCCCGGCAGCCGCAGCATCAATGCGCGTGGCGCCGGCTTCGATGGCCGCGATGGAGTTGGACACACCCATCGACAGGTTGTGATGGCCGTGAAAGCCGATCTCGGTATCCGGGTGCAGGGCTGCACGCAGGGCCGCGACCCGGGCCTGGATATCGTGGGGCAGCATGTAGCCGGCTGAGTCAGTGAGGTACACGCAGTTGGCGCCGAAGCTCTCCATCAGCTTGCCCTGTTTGACCAGGCCCTCGGGGCTGTTCATATGGGCCATCATCAGAAACCCCACGGTGTCCATGCCCAGCTTGCGCGCATAGGAAATGTGCTGCTCGGACACGTCGGCTTCGGTGCAATGGGTCGCCACGCGAATGGTGTTGACCCCCAGCTCGTAAGCCATTTGCAGATGGTCCACGGTGCCGATGCCGGGCAGTAGCAGGGCCGAGACCTTGGCCTGCTTGAGCATCGGAATCACCGCCGACAGGTACTGCTCATCGGTGTGCGCCGGGAAGCCGTAGTTCACCGAACTGCCGCCCAGGCCATCGCCGTGGGTGACTTCGATCAGCGGCACACCCGCAGCATCGAGGCCGCAGGCGATGTCTTTCATCTGCTGCAGGGTGATCTGGTGACGCTTGGGGTGCATGCCGTCGCGCAGGCACATGTCATGCACGGTAATTTTTTTGCCGCGAAGATCCATGATCGGCTCCTTAAGCGAGGGCAGGTTGAGGGGCGGATGCCTTGAGTTGCAGCTCGCCCTTGAGGATTTCCTCGGCGAACATCTCGGCGGTGCGCGCAGCGGCGGCGGTCATGATGTCCAGGTTGCCGGCGTACTTGGGCAGGTAGTCGCCCAGGCCTTCGACCTCCATGAAAATCGATACCCGGTTGCCGTCGAACACCGGGCCGTTGACCAGCTTGTAACCCGGCACATACTGCTGCACCTGCTCGATCATGGTGGCGATGGCGAAGCTGATCGCGGCTTGATCCGGCTCGGTTTCAGTCAGGCAATGCACGGTATCGCGCATGATCAGCGGCGGCTCGGCGGGGTTGACGATAATGATCGCCTTGCCCTTTTTCGCCCCGCCTACCTGTTCGATGGCACTGGCCGTAGTGCGGGTGAATTCGTCGATGTTTTTGCGCGTGCCCGGGCCCACCGATTTGGACGCGGCAGTGGCGACGATTTCGGCGTAAGCCACCGGCTGTACGCTGGACACGGCCGCCACCAGCGGAATGGTCGCCTGGCCGCCGCAGGTGACCATATTGACGTTCATCGCGCCGCGCTTGAGGTTGGCCTTGAGGTTGACCGGCGGTACGCAATACGGGCCGATGGCGGCGGGCGTCAGGTCGATCATCAGCACGCCCAGCTCGTTGAGTTTGCGGCTGTTTTCAGCATGCACATAAGCCGAGGTGGCATCGAAGGCGATCTGGATATTGTCTGCCAGCACATGGGGCAACAGGCCGTCGACCCCGTCACTGGTGGTCTTGAGGCCCATCTCGCGGGCGCGGCTCAGGCCTTCGGAGGTGGCGTCGATGCCCACCATCCACACCGGTTCCAGCACCTCGCTGCGCAGCAGTTTGTAGAGCAGGTCGGTGCCGATATTGCCCGGCCCGATCAGGGCACATTTGATCTTTTTGCTCATGGGAAAGGTCTCGAACGGGAGTTAGGGCACAAAGCGCAGGCGGGCAGCGCCCAGGCCGCTGAGGGTCAGGCTGACCTCATCGCCGGGTTGCACCGGCACCAGCGGCGCCAGTGCGCCGGAAAGAATGATTTCGCCCTTGCGAAACGGAATGTCGAACTTGCCCAGGGTATTGGCCAGCCAGGCCACGGCCTCGCAGGGGTGGCCCTGTACTGCCGAGCCAAAGCCGTGACCGGCGGACTGGCCGTTTTTCAGCAGATGCAGCTCGACTTTGGCCAGGTCCAGTTCGCGTGGGTTGATGCGTTGCTCGCCCAGGGCGAACACTCCGCAGGAGGCGTTGTCGGCCACGGTGTCCTGAATGCGGATTTTCCAGTCGGCGATACGCGAGTCGACAATCTCGAAGCACGGCACCACCCATTGGCTGGCCGCCATCACGTCCTCGGCGGTGATGCCGGGGCCGTACAGGTCTTCGCCGAGGATAAAGGCGATCTCGCCTTCGGCCCGTGGCTGCACCAATTGGTGGGCGGCGAAGCTGACGTCGCTGTTGTCGGCGACCTGCATGCGGTCAGTCAAAAAACCGAAATCGGGCTGGTGTACATCGAGCATTTCCTGCACGGCGCGGCTGGTAACGCCGATTTTTTTGCCGACCACTTGCTCGCCCAAGGCCTGGCGGCGCTGCAAAAAGCGCAGGGAAATCCGGTAGGCAGTGTCCAGGCTCAAGTCCGGGTAGCGGGCGGTTAATGGCTGCAGGCTGCGGCGTTCACGCAGGGCGTGAAACAGCTCGTCGCCCAGGGCTTCAATCAACTGTGTGTCCATAAATTGGCTCTCTTAAACGCCAGAAAACGCTTTGTGGGAGCGGGCTTGCTCGCGATGCAGGCGGTGAGGTCTTTCAGGCAGACCGCGTTGATTCCATCGCGAGCAAGCCCGCTCCCACCGTTTTTGTGTCCGGTGGCTCAACCCGGCCAGACGCTCGATTCGGCGCCGCCGTCCACTTCCAGGATCTTGCCGGTAACCCAACGTGAAGCCGGGCTGGCCAGGTACAGTGCCGCAGCGGCGATGTCTTCCACTTCGCCCAGGCTTTGCAGCGGCGTGGCCTTGATCATGCCGTCGCGCATGGCCACCGGCAGCACGCCATTGAGGGCGGCCGTCAGCACCGGGCCAGGGGCTATGCCGTTGACCCGCACCTGCGGCGCAAAGTCCTGGGCGAGCAGGCGGGTCATATGGCTCAACGCAGCCTTGGCAGTGCCGTAGGCGCTGAACTGGGTTTGCGCATACCGTGCCGCGCCCGAGGTGATATTGATGATGTTGCCCTGGCCCGCCTCGCGCATGTGCGGCACGCACAGCTGGCTCAGGTGGTAGGCCGAGGACACGTTGAAACGCATGATTTCCTCAAAACGCTCCACGCTCAGGGTCAAGGGGTCATTGGGCCCGGCGCCGCCTGCGTTGTTCACCAGGTGAGTGATGCGGCCCATCTGCTCGCGGGCCTGGGTGACCAGAGCGCTGCGCTGTTCGCTGTCATTTACATCGCAGCTCAGGGCCAGGGCCCGGCGACCCAGGGCGCGTACTTCTTCAGCCACGGCTTCGACGTCGGCCAGGGTGCGGGCCGCCAGGACCACATCGGCGCCGGCTTCAGCGTAGGCCAGGGCGATGCCGCGGCCAATGCCGCGACCGCCGCCGGTGATCACGGCCACGCAGCCGCTGAGGTTGAAGCGTTGAATAATGTTCATAACGGGTCCTTTTTTATTGGCGGGGCGCCCACAGGTCAGGCAGGCCAGGATCACTGGCGGCAATCAGGCGCTTGAGCAGCACTTTAAGCGCCTGGGCATCACCGGGCCCCAGTTTGGCCGATACGTTTTCTTCCACCGCCTTGGCCAGCGCCAACTGTTGCAATGAAGCCTCACGGCCAGTGGCGGTCAGCACATAGCGCGGTTGTTGTTGGCTGCCCTCCAGGGCGACCAGATTCTGCTTTTCGAGAAAACGCATGCTTGCCACGCTGACCACATGCCCGGTGTAGCTGACGAACGTATTGATTTCGTTGAGGGTCAGGTTGTCGCGGATACACAGCACCGACAGGATAAAAAACGCATGCTCGTCCAGTTGCTGATTGCTCAGCAGGCGATGCAGGGCGTCGAGCAACTGGTAGTGGGCGCGGCCCAGCAGGTAGCCGAGCAGGTCTTCGGTGTAGCTGCACTCCGGCGGTGGCGGGGTGGTTGCCAGGCGCAGTTCGCTGCGCGGCTTGCGGGTGGCCAGGGCATATTGGCCGCTTTGGAACGCCAGCGGAGCGCGGTCGCTGTGATCGAAGGCAAGCACTTCACCGACAAAAATCACATGGTCGCCGCCTTCGTATTGAAAGGCGGTGCGGCACTGAAAACGGGCGGTACAGTCCTGCAACAGCGGCGCTTCGCTGATGCCGTTGTCGAGTTCGATCTCGGCAAACTTGTTCTCGCCCTGCATGGCAAAACGACCGGACAGCGGCTCCTGTTCGGTGGACAGCACATGCACGTTCCAGTGCTTGCCCGAACTGAACACCGGCAAACTGCGAGCGGACTTGGCCAGGCTCCACAGCACCAGCGGCGGGTTGAGCGATACCGAGTTGAAACTGTTGGCCGTAATGCCGATGGGCGAGCCGTCTTCGGCCTGGGTGGTAATGATCGTCACCCCGGTGGTGAACGTGCCCAGTGCGGTACGGAAGGCCTGCGGGTCAAAGCTGCTTTGCATTGCCATGACGAACCTCATGGATTGAATTTTCGTGCTGGCAGTATTCGCCTCGCAGCGGGGCACTACATCGTCTTAATGGACTAACGAATACAGCCGATTATCGTCCGATCGGACGAGGCAGCACGGGGCGCAGTTCGCTAGCGTCGGCTCATCGAACCCGTGTATCAGAGGACTTGCCCATGACGTTCAGCAGCACTGCCCCAGAACAGCTGTCCAGCCTGTTGGCGGCGCAGAAAAAAGCCTTTATTGCGGCCGGCCCTGTCAGTGCCGAACAGCGCCGCGAGCGGATTCAGCGGGTGATAGAGCTGCTGGTGCGTTTTCAGCAACCCTTGGTCGAGGCGATGGACGCCGATTTTGGCGGCAGGCCCCAGGGCTTTTCCTTGATGAATGATGTGCTGGGCTCACTGGCATCGCTCAAATACGCCCGCGACCATCTCGGCCATTGGCTCGAAGACGAGCCACGCCAGGTGTTCGCACCCTATGATCAGCTGGGCGCCAAGGCCTGGGTCATGCATCAGCCCAAAGGCTCCATCGGCATTCTGGGTACCTGGAATGCACCGTTGTTCACCTTGCTCAGCCCCTTGGCCTGCGTATTGGCGGCGGGCAACCGGGCGATCCTCAAGCCCTCGGAAGTGGTGCCGCGCACGGCGCAGGTGCTGGCCCAGGCGTTTGCCGAGTTGTTCGAGCCGCTGGAAGTCGCGGTGGTCAACGGTGATGCGCAGCTGGCGCAGGTGTTTACCGCGCAACCTTTCGACCATCTGGTCTTCACCGGCAGCACCGCCGTCGCGCGCTCGGTGATGCGCAATGCGGCCGAGAACCTGGTGCCCCTGACCCTGGAGCTGGGGGGCAAGTCCCCGGTGATCATTTCCCGCAGTGCCGACCTGGCCAAGGCGGCCTTCAGCATTGCCGTGGCCAAGGCCAACAACGGCGGGCAGATCTGTATCAACCCGGACGTGGTCTATGTGCCCCGTGAGCAACTGGAGGATTTTCTCGCTCTGCTGGGGGCGGCTTACAGCGAGCTGCTGCCCACTACGCAAGACAACCCGGACGTGGTGGCGGTGGTCAATGACCGGCACTTGCAGCGCATCGAAAGTTATGTGCAGGACGCCCGCGACCGGGGTGCCCGGGTCGAGCATTTCCCGCCAGTGCCGCTGGACACTGGCGCTTCACGTCGACGCCCCCTGCAAGTGGTGATCAAGCCGCCTCGCGACAGCCGCATCCTGCAGGAAGAAATCTTCGGCCCGGCGCTGGTGCTACTGCCTTATGAGCACCTCGAGCGGGCACTGGACGACATCCACTCGCGCGAGCGCCCGCTGGCGCTGTACTACTTCGGCCAGAGTGAAGAAGAGCAGCGCTACGTGCTGCAGCACACGATTTCCGGCGGGGTCAGCATCAACGACGTGATGATGCATGCGGCCTTGCACGATGCGCCGTTTGGCGGCATTGGCGCTTCGGGCATGGGCCATTACCACGGCCGTGAAGGCTTTCTGCAGTTCAGCCATATGCGCACCGTGTACAAGGCCCCGGCCCATGACCCACGCCGCGAATGGGGCTTGCTGCCGCCTTACGGCGAGCACTTCTTGCCCACCATGCAGGCGATGGTCACAGCCGACTGATCCCCCCCTGCTTTCTACTGTGGGAGCGGGCTTGCCCGCGATGCAGGTGGCGCGGTTTGTCAGCATGAGCCCGTGGATGCCATCGCGAGCAAGCCCGCTCCCACAGGTCAAGACAGATGGTTTTATAAAAACAATAACTGTTGTGGAGATTGACCTTGCCAAACCCTGCCGAAACACCTGAACAACCTGCCGGCTGGCCCCGTCGCCATGTGCTCAAGGCTGGCGCCCTGGCCGTGGGCGCGGGCCTGCTGGGACGGTTTGCCAATGCCGCCAGTGGCACCGCCATTTCACCCGCCGAGTATCTGGCAATGGATGCCACGGACATGGCCCGCGCCGTGCAAAAGGGTGAACTGAGCCCCGAGCACCTGCTGGCTGCGGCTATGGCCCGCTGTGATGCGGTCAACCCCAAGGTCAATGCCGTCAATATGCGCCACGACGATTATGCCCAGGCATTGCTCAAGGCCCGCAGTAGCGCTGGCGTGGCAAGCAGCGGCGCCCTGGCCGGGGTGCCGATCCTGATCAAGGACCTCAACACCTACCTGCAAGGCACCCCCACCAGCAACGGCTGCCGCCTGTACAAGGACGCGCCGCCAGCGCCTCACACCAGCACCCTGATTGCCCGTTATCAGGCGGCCGGTGCCGTACCGTTTGGCAAGACCACTTGCCCGGAATTCGGCCTGACCACCACCACCGAATCTTTGCTCTGGGGGCAGACCCGCAACCCGTGGAACCTGGGCAAAAGCGCCGGCGGCTCGTCCGGCGGTGCGGCTTCGGCGGTGGCCGCCGGTATTGTGCCGGTGGCCCATGCCACTGACGGCGGTGGTTCGATCCGTATCCCGGCGTCCTACTGCGGCCTGGTCGGGCTCAAGCCCACGCGCTACCGCACCCCCAGCGGCCCCGGCAAGTACGAAGGCTGGTTTGGGGCCAGCGTGGCCAATGTGGTGTCGCGCAACCTGCGCGACATGGCGCTGTTTATGGATGTGGGGCAGGGGCATGAGGCGGGCAGCCCGTACTGGGCCAAGCCACTGGTGCGCCCGTACGTTGAAGAGTTGCGTGCTGCTCCCGGTCGTTTGCGCATCGGCCTGGTGCGTGACTCGTTGACTGGCGCGCCATTGGACCCGGCCGTGGCCAGGGTATTGGACGACACCGCCCGGCGCCTGGCCGCCCAAGGCCATGAGGTACAAGAGCTGCGCCTGAATATCGACCCGCGCCAGCTGTTCGGAGCCCACGGTTCGGTGATTGGCGATGCCCTGCTGACCATGGTGCGCGACCGTGAACAGGTACTGGGCCGCAGTGCTACGGCCGATGACTATGAGCGCATCACCCAGGTGGTGCTGGGCAATGCGCAAAAGGTCACGGGGGAGGGCTTGTACCGGGCGCGCCAGTCGTTCGAAGGCATTGGCGGTTATATGGAAGATCAGTTCCAGACCTTTGATGTGATCCTGTCGCCGGTGACGGCCAATGTCACCCCCGATCTGGGCCTGCTGAGCCTCGATCAGCCGTGGGACAGCTACGCCCATAACGCGATGGGCAGCGCGGCCTTTACCGTGCTGGCCAATGTCAGCGGGCAGCCTGCATTGTCATTGCCGGTGGGCATGAGCGACAACGGCCTGCCCATTGGCATGATGTTTACGGCGCCACTGGGCGGTGAAGACGTGTTGCTGCGCCTGGGCGCGCAGATCGAGCAGGATCGGCCGTTTGCCAAGTTGCCGGTGGTTTAAACGCGCCCTCAGCCTGACCCTCTTCCGCAGGGAGAGGGCCAACCTCACCGCGATCTGACGACTAGTCCGCTTTGACGATGATCGCCAACCCCGCTGGCGGGATTATTCGTCACACACCGCCCGCGCATTCGCGCAGCGAGAGACTGACGGAGAACACACGGATGGATCAGATACGAGAGAAAAGTCCGATTGAGCTTGAGCTGCTGCAACGTGCGCGTGATCTGATCCCCGCACTCAAAAGCCGTTCAGCCCAGGCGGACAAGGATTGCAAGCTGCCCGACGAAACCATTCGTGACATGCAGGAAGCGGGTTTGTTTCGCGCCCTGCAACCGAAAATGTGGGGCGGTCATGAAGTCGATCTGCGCACCTTTTTCGAGATTCAAATGACCTTGGCCGAAGGCTGCATGTCCACTGCCTGGGTCTTCGGCGTGGTCGGCGTACACCCGTGGCAGCTGGCTCGCTACCCGGTTGAGGCCCAGCGCGATGTGTGGGGCGAGGACAGCTCGGTGCTGGTGGCCTCCACCTATATGCCGGTGGCCAAGGTCACCCCGGTCAAGGGTGGCTATCAGGTCAGCGGGCGCTGGGGGTTCTCCAGTGGCAGCCAGCATGCCCAATGGTGCCTGCTCGGCGGCATTGTGCCGCAAGACGAAACCGGTCCCACCGAACACGGCACTTTCCTGATCCCGGCCAGCGACTACCGCATTGAACAGAACTGGGACGTGTTGGGCCTGCGCGGCAGTGGCAGCCACGATATCGTCGTCGAAGACGCCTTTGTCCCGGCCCATCGTGTGCAGCGCACCAACAACTACAGCATCGAAGCCACACCGGGGCGGTTGGTCAACACTAATCCGATGTACGCCATCCCGTTTGCCCAGGTGTTTGCCCGCGCCGTCTCGACATCGGCTCTGGGCGCCCTGCAAGGCGCCATCAATGAATTCCGTGACAACGCGGCCAAGCATATCGGCAAGCACGGTGCCAAAACCGCCGAAGACCCTGCGGCACAGGCCGCCGTGGCCGAAGCCATCATCACCGTCGACTCGCTCAAGCTGGTGCTGATGCGCAACTACGCCAACCTGATGGCGCTGGCCGCCGCCGGGGAATACCCGGATGTGGAGACCCGCTTGCTGTACCGCTACCAGTCCTCTCATGTGACCAATGTGTGTGCCGACCGGGTCAGTGACCTGCTGCGCTGCATGGCCGCCTCTGGCCTGTACCACACCAACCCGGTGGCGCGGTTCTTCCGCGACCTGCATCAGGCCCGCGGGCATATCGCCAATAACGAGGCGGCCTACCGTCGCAGTTACGGCTTGGTGCAACTGGGCCTGCCCAACGCAGACCCGTTTGTTTGACCTGATCCACCTTCAAACCTCTGACCTCAGCGCAAGGCATAACAATAATGACGGCTCACGATCAGTCTCAGTCCAGCTATGACGTAATTGTTGTCGGCTCCGGTGCCGGCGCCATGACCTCGGCCCTGTTTGCGGCTGATCAGGGCCTGTCGGTTCTGATTGTCGAAAAAAGCGATAAATACGGCGGTACCTCGGCCATTTCCGGCGGCGGTATCTGGATCCCCAACAACCATTACTTCGCCGCAATCGGCGGCCAGGACAGCCCAGAACTGTCCATGCAGTACCTCAAGGCTACAACCGGTGAACACGGTGACCCGCAGCGCCTGCAGGCGTATCTGGACAACGCCGCGCCGATGATCAAAAAGCTCACAGCCAGCAGCCATGTGCGCTATGCCGTGGCGGCCAAATACCCCGATTACTACCCGCAATTGCCCGGTGCCTTGCCTGGCGGTCGCACGCTGGACCCGGAGCTGTTCGACACCAGCCTGCTGGCCGAAGAACTGCCCAACCTGCGCAAGCCTTCACCCTCCACCCTGTTGATGGGGCGCATTGCCTGGACCGCCCGCGACGCGCACAAGGCGATGGCGCGCAGTTTTGGCTGGCAATGGCTGATTTTCAAGTTGATGGCGCGCTACAAACTCGATTTCAAATGGCGGCGCAAAAGCAAATACGACCGCCGCGCCGCGTTGGGCAGCTCGCTGGTGGCGTCGTTGCGGCGTTCGCTGATGGACCGCAACGTGCCGCTGTGGCTCAACACCGACTTTCAGGATGTGCTGCTCGACGGTGACCGGGTGTGCGGGATCAAGGTTTCTACCGGCGGCAAGGTGCTGGAACTCAAGGCCCGGCGCGCAGTGATTTTCGGCTCCGGCGGTTTTGAGCAAAACCAGACCCTGCGTGAGAAGTACCTGCCGCAACCCACCCGCGCCAGCTGGAGTGCCACGCCACCGGGCAACAATACCGGGGCAGCGCTTGAGGCCGGCATGCACATTGGCGCCGCCACCGCGCTGATGGACTGGGCCTGGTGGGCACCGACCATCGCCGTGCCCGGTGAAGAAAAACCGCGTGGTGTGTTTGCCGAGCGGGCGTTCCCGGGGGCCATCGTGGTCAACAGCCTGGGCCGTCGCTTTGTCAACGAGGCCGCGCCGTACCTGGAATTTGTCGATGCCATGTACCAGGACAACCAGAAAACCGATGGCCGCTCGGTACCGTCGTGGGTGATCTTCGACGGCCACTTCCGGCATACCTACGCGATGGGCCCGTTGATGCCGGCCCAGGTGGTTCCCGACAGCCGTCTGCGCAAGGAATGGCTCAACACGGTGTACTGGAAGGCCGATAGCCTGGAGGCGCTGGCCATGCAGATCGGCGTCGATGCCCAGGGGCTGGCCAACACCGTGCAAAAGGTCAACGGCTACGCGCAAAGCGGTATCGATCTGGACTTTGAGCGCGGCGCCAATGTGTTCGACCGTTACTACGGCGACAGCAATGTCAAACCCAACCCGTGCCTGGCACCGTTGCGCAAAGGCCCGTATTACGCCATGCGCCTGGATGCCGGTGATATCGGCACCAAGGGCGGGCTGTTGACCAACCGTCATGCTCAGGTGGTACGCGAAGACGGTCAGCCGATCCCCGGCCTTTATGCCATCGGCAACTGCTCGGCGTCGGTGATGGGCACCAGTTACCCCGGTGCCGGTGGCACCCTGGGCCCGGCCATGACCTTCGGCTATATCGCCGCCAACCATATCGCCAGTGCTGTGTCGGCACCGGCCAGTGCCAAGGTGCGGGTGCTGTCATGAGCCGGAGCACAAAAGCCGCCAGCAACAGCAAGATCCTCGCGCCCCTGCACGCTGATCGCCTCAGCGCCCGGGACTGGCATGACACCTGCGATGTACTGGTGATCGGCTGGGGCGCGGCGGGGGCCTGCGCTGCGCTGGAGGCCAGCAGTACTGGTGCCCGGGTGATGGTTGCCGACCGCTTCATGGGCGGCGGTGCCAGTGCCAAGAGCGGAGGGGTGGTGTACGCAGGGGGCGGCACGCAGCACCAGCAAGCCGCAGGTTTCAGCGACAGCCCGCAAGCCATGTTTGATTACCTCAAGCATGAAACCCAGGGCGTGGTCAGCGATGCCACCCTGCACAAATTCTGCGATGACAGCGTCAGCAACCTGGCCTGGCTCGAAAGCCACGGCGCGCGTTATGCCCATAGCGTGCCGCCGGGAGGGAAGACCTCATACCCGTCCGATGGCTATTTCTTGTATTACTCGGGCAATGAACTGGTGCCGTCCCATGCCGGCTCCCAGGCACCCGCTCCCCGTGGCCATCGTACGGTGGGCAAGGGCCAGTGTGGCGCGGTGCTGTTCGGTCATTTAAAAGCCGCATGCCTGCGGGCCGGGGTGCAACCGTTGCTGCAGTCCGCGGCGCGGCGCCTGGTGGTGGATGACAGCGGCCGGGTGGTGGGTGCCGAATTCTGGAGCTTGCCGGCGGGCAGCCGCGAAGCCCTCTTGCATGAGCGCCTGGCGGCGCGGGCCGAGCGCCTGCAGAACTTCGCCCCCGGTTATTGCGACCGCCTGCGGCAAAAGCTCAGTGCGCTTGAGCGTGATCACGGCCAGCCGCTGCTGATCCGCGCCCGGCGCGGGGTGGTGCTGAGTACCGGTGGCTTTATCTTCAATCGCGGGTTGATTCGCGATCATGCGCCCAATTTTCGGCGCAACTTCAAGGTGGGTGCCACCGGCTGCGACGGCAGCGGTTTGCTGCTGGGGCAATCGGTGGGGGCCAGAAGCGAGCGGCTGAGCCGGGTGTCGGCCTGGCGCTTTATCAACCCGCCGCACTGTTGGCCCAAGGGGATTGTGGTCAACAGCAACGGCCAGCGCTTTTGTAACGAAGAAGTGTATGGCGCCACCCTGGGCCAGCCACTGTGCGATGAGCAGGGGGGCCAGGCCTGGCTGGTGCTGGATGCGCGTCTGCGCAAACAGGCGATCCGCCAGGCGCTGTTTGGCGGCTACTGGTGGTTCCAGGCGTTGCCGGCACTGGCCTTGATGCTGCTCAAGGTACGCAAGGGCGACAACCCGGACAAATTGGCCAATGTGTGTGGCATGCAGGCGGGTGAATTGAGTGCTGCACTGCGCGCTTATAACGCCGCCGCGCGAGGTGATGCCCCGGATGCCTTTGGCAAGTCTGAAGGCAGCCGCCAGGTGCTGGACAAGGGGCCGTTCTATGCCTGCGATATCAGCGTCGGCAACCCGATCTTTCCGCTGGGGGCGCTGACCCTGGGCGGGCTCAAGGTCGATGAAAACAACGGCGCGGTGCTCGATAACGATGGCCAGCCGATTGCCGGCCTGTTCAGTGCCGGGCGCACCGCCATTGGCGTGGCGTCGCACCTGTATATCAGCGGGCTGTCGTTGGCCGATTGTGTGTTTTCGGGACGTCGCGCGGGCCTGGCGGCCAGCACTGCCAATGCTCAGAGAGAGACCCTTGAAACGGTTTGAGAAAGTGTTGCAAACCTGCTCCCACAGAGTCGGCATCCTCAATAAAAGGACAAAAACATGAGCGCACGTGTTGCAGGCAAGGTGGCGTTGATCACTGGCGGTGCCAGTGGCGTAGGCAGGGCCACGGCGCTGCTGCTGGCCCGTGAGGGCGCCCGGGTGGTGATCAGCGATATCGATGTGGCCGGCGGCCTGGCCCTGGCCGAAGAGATCGGCAGCCAGGCGCTGTTTGTCGAGCACGACGCGGGCAGCGAAGCAGACTGGGCGCGGGTCATTGAAACCGTGCGCAAACACCACGCACGGCTGGACATCCTGTTCAACAACGCCGGCATCCTGCTCAAGGGTGATATTGAAAATACCCCCTATAGTGAATGGCAACGGGTACAGCGCATCAATGCCGACAGTGTCTTCCTGGGTTGTCGCGCTGCCATAAGCCTGATGAAAGAAGGTGAGGGCGGCTCCATCATCAACATGTCTTCGATTGCGGCCGTGGCCGGACGCGATGATTACGTTGCCTACAGCGCTTCCAAAGGCGCGGTTGCTGCCCTGTCACGCACCGTGGCGGTGTTGTGTCGCCGGCGCAAATACCGCATCCGCTGCAACTCCCTGCACCCTGACGGCATCCTTACGCCCATGACCACCGCCGGCCTGCCCGCTGGGCTCGACCCGTGGAGCCTGACCATCGATGCCGACCCGATGGGGCGCATGTGCCTGCCTGAAGATGTGGCCGCCAGCGTGTTGTTCCTGGCCAGTGACGAGTCCCGCGCCATCAGCGGTATCGAGCTGCGCATCGACAGCGGCCAGTTTGTGATGAGTATCTGATATGAACCAACCTGCGTACTTCTCCCTGCGCGTGGCGCAAATCGTTGCTGAAACAGCGGATTCCAGATCGCTGGTATTCGATGTTCCCCTGGCCTTGCGCGAACGCTTTGCCTATAAGCCCGGGCAATTTTTGACCCTGCGCGTGCCGTTTGACGGCGGCTGGTTACCGCGCTGCTATTCACTGTCGAGCACCCCGCTGCAAGACGAACCGTTGCGTGTGACCATCAAGCAAGTGCGCGACGGGCGCGCCTCCAACTGGCTGTGCACGCAGTTGAGCGAAGGCGATCAGCTGCAGGTGCTGGCACCGGCGGGGGTGTTCGTGCCCCGGCATTTTGATGATGATTTTGTCTTGTTTGGCGGGGGTAGCGGCGTCACGCCGGTGCTGTCGATCCTGCGCTCGGCGCTGATTGCCGGCACGGGCCGGATCCTGCTGATCTACGCCAACCGCGACGAGGCCTCGGTGATCTTCGCCGCTGAACTCAGGGCACTTGCAAGCGCCTACCCTGAGCGCCTGCAAGTGATCCACTGGCTGGACTCGGTACAAGGCATTCCGGCGATGGCGCAACTGGCCCACATGGCCCGCCCCTTTTTACACGCCCAGGCGTTTATCTGCGGCCCCGGGCCGTTTATGGACGCCGCCGTCAGCGCCTTGCACGACATCGGCATGGAGCACGGGCGCATTCATGTCGAGCGTTTTGTCTCGCTGCCCGAAGAAGGCAGCGTGGCGGCCCCGGCCCCGGTCAACACCGAAGTCATCGGCAGTCAGCTGTCGGTGCGCCTGGACGGTGAAGAATTTGAAGTGCCCTGCGCCGAGGGCGAAACCCTGCTTGGCGCCATGCAGCGCGCGGGCCTCAACCCGCCGAGTTCCTGCCTGGTGGGTTCCTGCGCCACCTGCATGTGTACGCTGGAGCGCGGCAGTGTCGAGATGCTGCGCAACGATGCCCTGGACTCACAAGAACTGAATGACGGCTGGGTGCTGGCATGCCAGTCAGTGCCCAGCAGCGAACACCTGCGTGTGTGCTTTCCCGAATAACTTGCCAGACGAGTGACCGATGACTTCCAGCCCGCAACAGAACCTGCCGCGCTCGATCCCGCAACTGCTGTTCAACGCCTCAAAGCAACATGCGGGGCGCACGGCCATCGAAGAGCACGGCGAGTGCATCGATTACAGCGACCTGCCGCGCCTGGCCCTGGCCGTGACCCGCAGCCTGATGGCCCAAGGCATTGGCAAGGGCGACCGGGTGGCGATCTGGGCACCCAACGGGCGCGACTGGATCATCGCCGCACTGGGCATCCATTGTGCGGGCGCCGTGATGGTGCCGATCAACACCCGCATGAAAGGCGGCGAAGCGGCCGATATCCTGCAGCGCAGCGCCAGCCGTTTGCTGTTTGTGCAGCCGATGTTTTTGGGCACCGACTACCTGGCCTTGCTGGCACCGTATCGCCCGGCCAGCCTGGAGTGCCTGGTGCTGCTGGGTGAAGCCCCGTCGGCCAGCGCCAAGGGGCTGGACTGGGACGGCTTCTTGTCCTTGGGCGCGGCCACCAGCGAAGCGGCAGCGCTCTTGCGTGCGGCCAGTGTCAGCGGTGAAGACCTCAGCGATTTGCTGTTCACCTCCGGCACCACTGGCAAGCCCAAAGGCGTGATGAGTGCCCACGGGCAAACTATCCGCGCCTTTGGCGAGTATGCGAAGGTGATTGGCTTGCAGGCCGGTGATCGATATCTGGTGATCAATCCGTTTTTTCATGCCTTTGGCTACAAGGCAGGCTGGCTGACGTGCCTGTTGGCGGGCGCGACGATCCTGCCGCACCCGGTGTTCGATGCCGAAGCGGTATTTCAGCGCATCGCCGCCGAGCGCATCAACGTGTTGCCGGGGCCGCCGACCCTGTACCTGTCGATGCTGGCCCATCCCAAGCTGGCCGAAACTGACCTGTCGAGCCTGCGCATTGCCGTCACCGGAGCGGCCACCATCCCGCCGATCCTGATTGAGCGCATGCGCCGCGAGCTGGGTTTTTCGGTGGTCACCACGGCCTATGGCCTGACCGAGTGTGGTGGCCTGGCAACCATCTGCGACCCCGGCGACAGCGCGACGGTGATAGCCGGCACCAGTGGCCGGGCGATCCCGGGCACCGAAGTGAGTATCCGTGACCCGCAGAACCGGGCTTTGCCGGCGGGCAGCACGGGGGAAATCTGCCTGCGCGGTTTTCATGTGATGCAGGGTTATTTTGAAGACCCGCAAGCCACCGCCGACACCATCGACAGTGAGGGGTGGCTGCATACCGGCGATATTGGCGCGCAGGACGCGGCGGGTAACCTGCGCATTACTGACCGGCTCAAGGACATGTTTATTGTCGGCGGGTTCAACTGCTACCCGGCGGAGATTGAAGCTGGCCTGATCGAGCACCCGGCCATTGCCCAGGTGGCGGTGATTGGCGTGCCCGATGAGCGCATGGGGGAGGTGGGCTGTGCCTGTGTGGTGTTGCGTCATGGCCGGCAGCTGGATGAAGCCGGGTTGATCCAGTGGGCGCGTGAGCACATGGCCAACTACAAGGTGCCGCGACTGGTGCGTTTCTACGTGTCACTGCCGGTGAATGCGGCGAACAAAGTGGCGAAGAATGAATTGCGGGCGGGGTGGCAATAGGGATCCTGCGCGAAGCTGCCGCCGCAGGGTTTAACTGTTGTCTTGCGTACATATCCGGCATTTGTGTCTAACTGAAATTATGGTTTCGCCTTTACGGCGAGTCACTTTTTCCAGACGCCGAAAAAGTAACCAAAAAGGCTTGCCCCTGGCGTCCGGCCGGCCTGTTTGGATACGGGATTGGCGAGCGACATATGTTCTCTGTGGGAGCCGGGCTTGCCCGCGATGCAGGCACCTCGTTCTACCTGGATGACCAAAGTGCTGCCATCGCGGGCAAGCCCGCTCCCACAGGGGGGTTGGTGTTGTTTGAGATTTTTGCTTTTGCTGTTGCCACTCGATTGTCCAGACGACGCGAATGCCCCTCACTCAGGGACTCGCCGTAACGGCGAAACCATAATTTCAGTTGGATAATAATGCTGGATATGTACTCAACTCAGCGGTTTTCCTGTAGTCGCTGAGGAGCGTAGCGAGGCTGCGTATCCTGAAGCAGTGCCGCGTGGGCGTTGATGCCAGGGTTGATGCTGAACAGAGTGGTTTCGAAGGGCAGGCGGGGTGAGTCGTTCCTGGATTCAGTGCAATACCTTCAGCCCGGCAAAAATCTACAGCATCCCCCGTTCAGTCCCCTCTCCCTAAGGGAGAGGGCCAGGGTGAGGGCGCTTTTGCTTTAAAAGGCTCAGTTACCCTCAAACCGCGCCGCACGTTTTTCGATAAACGCCTGCATCCCTTCCTTCTGATCCCGGGAGGCAAACAGCAACGCATTGGCCTTGCGCTCAAGGGCCAGGCCGGTCTCCAGCGGCCCGTCCACGCCCGCCAGTATCACTTCCTTGATTTGCTCGGCCGCCAATGGCGGCATGGCCGCGATCACTTGCGCCATCTCCAGGGCGTAAGCCTGCACCTGATCATCGTCCACCAGGTTGCTGACCAACCCGGCTACCCAGGCTTCTTCAGCGCTGATCGGCTGCCCGGTCAGGGCCATGCGCATGGCCTTGGCCTTGCCCACCGCCCGCACCAGGCGCTGGGTGCCGCCGATGCCCGGCATGATGCCGATGCGTATTTCAGGTTGGCAAAATTTAGCGCTGCGCCCGGCCACAATAATGTCCGCCAGCATGGCCAGCTCGCAGCCACCGCCGTAGGCGTAGCCGCACACCGCCGCGATCACCGGCTTGGGGCAATGCTGGATCGGCGCCCAGACCCGCTCGGTATGGCGCTGGTAAATATCGATGGGGCCAACACCCGCCATGCTGTTGATATCGCCACCTGCTGCAAACACCGTGTCACCGCCGGTTAGCAGAATGCAGCGCACTTCAGGGTCTGCCGCCAGTTGCGTGAAGTAGTGTGATAACAGCGCCTGCAATTCAAGGCTCAGGGCGTTGGTGGCCTGGGGTCGGTTAAGGCGCAGCAGGGCCACGCCCGGGGTCGGAAATTCAAGCAATACCGGCGCGGCAGATGGGTCTGACATGGGCTTCCTCATTAACGGGGGCTGTCACCACAGCGTGCGCTGGATTGTTGCGCCCGGCCGAGTGTGGTTCATCGTCCGTTCAGACGACGAGCAGCCCACCGATTGCCCCTAGAGTGGCTCCATCAGTAGAACAGGAGCACGTCATGGGCCAACTCTCAGGGCTGGACTACAGCGGTAAGGTGGTGCTGGTTACCGGCGGTACCAAAGGCATCGGTGCCGGTATTGCCTGCAGCTTTCTACAGGCCGGCGCGCAGGTCATCGTCTGTGCCAGGACAGCGCCTGAGGTGTTGCCTCACGCAGGTTGCGCACAGGCCGTGTTCATGGCCTGCGATGTGCGTGACGGGGATTCGCTCAAGGCGCTGTTCGACGGTATCCGCGCCGATTTTGGTCGCCTCGATGTGGTAGTCAACAATGCCGGTGGCAGCCCTGCGGCCGAAGCGGGCAGCGTATCGCCACGTTTTCATGAAGGCATCATCCGCCTCAATCTTATCGCCCCCCTCAATGTTGCCCAGCAGGCCAATGCCCTGATGCAGCAACAGGCCGAAGGTGGCTGCATCGTGTTTATCGGCAGCATCAGCGCCTTGCGGGCATCGCCCGGCACGGCGGCGTATGGCGCAGCCAAGGCCGGGGTGCTGGCCCTGGTGCAATCGCTGGCCGTGGAATGGGCGCCCAAAGTGCGGGTGGTCGCGGTCAGCCCGGGGCTGGTGCTTACCGAACAGGCACACCTGCATTACGGCGACGAACAGGGCATCGCCGCTGTCAGCGCCGGGATCCCGGCCGGGCGCATGGCGCTGCCCGAGGACATCGGCAACGCCTGCCTGTTTATCGCTTCGCCTTTGGCCGGTTATGCCAGCGGCTGCAATTTGTTGTTGCACGGTGGCGGCGAGCGCCCGGCGTTTCTCAGCGCCGCGCATTGACGACCTTCAGCGGCGACCACCGGGTCGCTGCCCTTGACACGCAGGAGACGAACTTGGCTGATTCTCAATTGCTAACCGACGTGCGCGCCCTGGTGGGGCGTGAATATGGTCGCGTCTACGCCTGGGACGAAGTCAACGCCCCGATGATCCGCCAATGGTGCGAGATCATGGGTGTGGACAACCCGCTCTACAGCGACCCGGCGGTTGCCGCCAGCAGCATCCACGACGGCCTGGTGGCACCGCCTGCAATGCTGCAGGTGTGGTGCATGGAAGGTTTTCACCAGAACAACTACGCCCCGGGTTCGACCCGCGAAAACCCCTATGAAGTGCTCAAGCTGATCGAGTCCTACGGTTACCCGTCGGTGGTTGCAGTCAACTCCGAGCTGACCTTCGAGCGCAATCTGCGCCCGGGTGAAAAGCTCTACTACACCACCCGGCTGGAGTCGGTGGGGGATGAGAAAACCACCGGCCTGGGCACCGGTTTTTTCGTCACCCTGGTGATGGATTACTTCGTTGAACACAAAGCGGGTGACGAGGCCGTGGGCCAGTTGCTGTTTCGCGTGTTCAAGTTTCGCCCGGCCAACAATCACGCCGTTGCAGCGGCGCCGGCCAAGGCCGAAGCCCCGCCTGCGGCCAAGCGCCCCAAGCCGGGCATGAGCGATGACACGCGGTTTTTCTGGGAAGGTTGCGACGCGGGCAAGTTGCTGATCCAGCGCTGCAGCCAATGCCAGACCCTGCGCCATCCTCCGGCGCCGGTGTGCATCGAATGCCACTCCTTCGACTGGGACAGCGTGCAGGCCAGCGGCCGCGCCAGCCTGTATTCGTTCGTGATCATGCATTACCCCGAAGTTGCACCGTTCGACCACCCCAACCCGATCGGCCTGATCGAGCTTGAGGAAGGTGTGCGGCTGGTGGTCGGTCTGGCGGGGGCAACGCGTGACGAGTTACGCATCGGTCAGCCCTTGCAACTGGAGTTTCACACCTTTGACGGCGAGCTGACGTTGCCAATGTTCCGGCCTGTGGCCGAGTAAGGGAGCCAGCATGGATTTCGAATTTACCGAAGACCAGCGCGCCATCGCAGAAATGGCCGGCAGTGTGTTTGCCGACTATTGCACCGATGACCGTTTGCGCCAGTTCGACACCTGCGAACAGGCCTATATGCAGCCCCTGTGGCAGCTGTGCGTGGAAACCGGGCTGCAAGCCCTGGCCATCCCGGAAGCTCAGGGGGGCAGCGGGCTGGGCATGACCGAGCTGATGCTGGTGTTGCAGGCGCAGGGCGGGGCCCTGGGGCAAGTGCCGTTGTGGCGTCACCAGTTGGCAGCCGCGACCCTGGCGCAGTTTGCCCAGGCCTCTTTGTCGTCGTGGGCCGTCGAAGCCGCCGCGGGCAGGGCGCTGCTGACGCTTGACCTGAGCGGCTTGCATACCGCCCGGGGCATGCGCTTGCACGCTCGAGCGGCTGACGGTGGCTGGCGCATCGACGGTCAGGTGGGCGCATTGGCGCTGGCCGAGCAATCACAGGCGGCGTTGCTGCTGGTGAGTGTCGACGGTCAGCCGCGGCTGGCGCTGATCGAACTGGCCAACGCGGCGATCAAGCCTGTCGCCGGGCGCATGACCCACGGCGAAGCGATAGCCGACCTGCATATCGACGGCCTGCTGATTGGCGCCGAACACCTGCTCCCGGCCGCCGCCCTGGACTGGCTTGAACCGCGTGCCATCGCGGCATTGGCAGCGTTGCAACTGGGGGTGAGCAGCGAGCAGATCCGCCGCACTGTGGAGTACGTCACCGAGCGGCGCCAGTTCGAACGCAGCATCGGCAGTTTTCAGGCGGTGCAAATGAGCATGGCCAACGCCCATATCGCCCTCGAAGCCCTGCGCAGCACCTTGTGGCAGCTGTGCTACCGCCTCGACGCCGGGCTGCCGGCACCGAGCGAAGCCCTGGCCACGGCCTGGCAAGCCTGCGAAGCCGGGCACCTGATCGGGCACAACGCCCAGCATGTGCACGGCGGCATCGGCGTCGACCTGACCTACCCGATGCATCGCTTTCTCTACTGGAGCCGCGCCCTGGGCTGTGCCCTGGGTGGGTCGGCCGCATGCCTTGAACGCCTCGGCGACTGGCTGAGCCATAACGACAAGCTGGGATGGAAATATGACCTTGCAGAACACCAAGCGCTTTGACGACGTGCGCCCCGGCGAAACCCTGCCGGAACTGGCCATCCCGATCACCGTGGCATTGGTTACCGGCGGCGCGATTGCCACCCGTGACTACTTCCCCGGCCACCATGACCTCAATGCGGCCCAGGCCCTGGGATCGCCGCATATCTTTATGAACATCCTCACCACCAACGGCCTGGTGCAGCGTTATGTCGAAAGCTGGGCGGGGCCCGAGGCGCGTTTTACCGCGCTGAAAATCAAGCTCGGTGCGCCGAACTACCCCGGTGACAGCATGACCTTCAATGGCGCGGTAACCGGCCATGACGCGGCCACCCGCACGGTGGAAATCACCCTCAGCGGCAAAAATTCCATGGGCAACCACGTGACCGGTACGGTCGCGCTGGTTCTGCCCTGATCGCGGGAGACAACGCACATGACGCAATCGTCACTCTCGGGCCGCGCAGCCATTGTTGGCCTGGGCGCAACCGAATTCTCGAAAAACTCCGGGCGCACCGAGCTGCGCCTGGCGCTGGAAGCGACCCTGGCAGCCCTGCAGGACGCCGGTATCGACCCCAGCGAGGTCGAGGGTTTCAGCTCGTACTCGGTAGACAAGGTGCCGGAGTACGAAATCGCCCGCTTGCTGGGCTGCAAGGACGTCAAGTTCTTCTCCCAGGTTCCCCACGGAGGGGGAGCGGCCTGTGCGCCGATCATGCACGCGGCCATGGCCGTGGCCACCGGCGTGGCCAAAGTGGTGGTGGTGTACCGCGCCATGAACGAACGCTCCTGGTATCGCTTTGGCAGTGGCAGCTACGGCTTTGCGTCGACGCCGATCTTCGAGAACGTCAACTACGGCTGGTACATGCCCCACGGCCTGCACACCCCGGCCTCCTGGGTCGGGATGTTTGCCCAGCGCTACATGCACACCTACGGTGCCACCTCGCAAGACTTCGGTCGCGTGGCGGTCGCCGTGCGCGATTTTGCCGCCACCAACCCGGCGGCGTTTTTCTATGGCAAACCGATCACCCTCGAAGAACACCAGGCCTCGCGCTGGATCTGCGAGCCGCTGCACCTGCTCGATTGCTGCCAGGAATCCGATGGTGCGGTGGCGATGGTGATTACCTCGGCCGAGCGGGCCAAGGACCTGCGCCAGAAGCCGGTGATGATCAAGGCCGGCTCGCAGGGGATCACCTCTGGCCAGCAGATCATGACCTCCTTCTATCGCGATGACATTACCGGGCTGCCGGAGATGGGCGTGGTCGCCAAAGAGCTGTATCGCCAGTCGGGCCTTGGCCCTGATGCGCTGCAAACGGCAGTGATCTACGACCACTTCACCCCGTTCGTGCTGCCGCAACTTGAAGAATTCGGCCTGTGCGAGCGCGGCGAAGCCAAGGAGTTTATCCGTGCCGGGCACCATGCGCGTGGCGGCAAGTTCCCGATCAATACCCACGGCGGGCAATTGGGCGAGGCCTATATCCACGGTATGAACGGCGTGGCTGAAGCGGTGCGCCAGGTACGCGGCAGCGCGGTTAACCAGGTCGACCATGTAGAAAACGTATTGGTCACTGCCGGTACCGGCGTGCCTACCAGCGGCCTGATTTTGGGAGCAGCCTGAATGTACGTCGACCTCACGCCCGAACAACACGCCCTGCGCCTGAAGGTGCGGGACTACTTCCAGAACCTGATGACCCCGCAGCTGCGTGAGCAATTGCGCGGCAAAGAGGGTGGCGAACTGTACCGCGACACCATCCGCCAGATGGGGCGCGACGGCTGGTTGGCCGTGGGTTGGCCCAAGGAACACGGCGGCCAGGGCTACGGCCCTACCGAGCAGTTCATCTTTTTTGAAGAGGCCAATATTGCCGGTGCGCCGTTGCCGTTCGTGACCATCAGCACGGTGGGGCCAGCGTTGATGGCCCACGGCACCGAACTGCAAAAGGCCAGGTTCTTGCCGGGTATCGCTGCGGGGGAAATCATCTTCGCCATCGGCTACTCCGAGCCGGATGCCGGCAGTGACCTGGCGGTGCTCAAGACCGCAGCACGGCTCGAGGGTGACACGTTTGTGGTCAACGGCGCCAAGCTCTGGACCTCGGGCGCGGAGTCGGCGGATTACATCTGGCTGGCGGCGCGTACCGACCCCGAACGGCCAAGGCACAAAGGGGTGTCGATCCTGATTCTCGATACGCAGGCCGAGGGTTTCTCGGCCACGGTCATCCCCACCACCAGCAACCCGACGACGGCCACCTTTTACGACAACGTACGGGTACCCAAAGACATGCTGGTAGGCGAGCTGAACGGTGGCTGGAAGCTGATCACCGCGCAGCTCAACCATGAACGGCTGGGCCTGGGGGCCTGGTCGGACAAGGTCGTGGGGCTGTTTGGCCGGGTGCTGGCGTGGGCCAGGGCGGCGGATGAAAACGGCGTGCGGGCGACAGACAAGGCCTGGGTGCGTGCAGGGCTGGCCCAGTGTTATGCCCGGCTGGAGGCTATGCGCCTGATCAACCTGCGCATTGCTGCCGACCTTGAGCGCGAGCGCATGGACGTGGCACTGGCCTCGACCACCAAAGTCTACGGCTCGGAATCGGGGATCGAAATCTTGCGCACGCTGAGCAATATCGTCGGTGCCAATGGTCTGGTGCGCAGTGGTTCTGCCGCGTCCCTGTTGCATGGCGACCTGGAGTACGAAGTGCGTGCTTCGGTGACCCTGACCTTCGGCGGTGGCACCAATGAAATCCAGCGCGAGCTGATCGCCCAGTTCGGTTTGGGCATGCCGCGTACCCAGCGTTGAAATTTGACAGCACTGATTGACCTGTAGTCGCTGCCGAGGAACGAAGGCTGCGAGATTTATCCGCGTCGCTCGCAAGATCAACAGCTCGCAGCCTTCGTTCCTCGGCAGCGACTACAAGAACCGAAAGGTGAACAACCATGAACGCGATTGACCAGTTCAGAGAACAAACCCGCAGCTGGCTTGAGGCCAATTGCCCGCCCTCGCAGCGCAAGGCCATCCCTGAAGGCGAGATGGTATGGGGCGCCCGCGAGATGGAGTTCCCCAGTGCAGACGCGCAAGTGTGGTTCGAGCGCATGCGCGACAAAGGCTGGTTCTGCCCCGAATGGCCAGTCGAATACGGCGGTGCAGGGCTTAGTGACGAATACAACGCGGTGCTCGAGAGCGAGCTGCGCCGCCTCAAGTGCCGCCCGCCACAGATCAACCTGGGTATCTGGATGCTGGGCCCGGTGCTGCTGGAATTCGGCACCGAAGCGCAGAAAAAACAGCTGCTCACCCCCATGACCCGCGGCGAGGTGCGTTGGTGCCAGGGCTTCTCCGAGCCCAATGCCGGCTCTGACCTGGCCAGCCTGAAAACCTCGGCCCGGGATGCCGGCGACCACTTTGTGGTCGATGGCAGCAAAATCTGGACCTCCTACGGCGACAAGTCGGACTGGATGTATGCCTTGGTGCGCACCGACCCAGCAGCCGGTAAGCATGCGGGCATCAGCCTGATCGTGCTGGATATGCAAAGCCCGGGTGTCAGCGTTGCGCCGATTGATTTGATCAGCGGCAAGTCGGCGTTCTGCCAGGTCTTTTTCGACGCCGTCAAAGTGCCGAAAAGCCAACTGATCGGCCCGCTGCACGGTGGCTGGAACCTGGCCAAGCGGCTGTTGCAGCACGAACGCAAGGCCATGTCCAAGTTTGGCGAGTTCAGCTTGCCCACTCACTTTCATCTGCTGCCTCTGGTCAGCCAGTACTTGCCCGACCCTTCGGGGCAAAGCGAGTCGGCACTGATGGCGCGGGCAGTGGCCACGGCGATGAACGAGCACAGCTACAACCTGACCGTACAGCGCATGGGTGAAGAAGCCCGCGCCGGGCAGGACGTCAGCGGGTTGATGGCGATCATGAAACTGGTCCACACCGAACAGGAACGTGACAAGTTCGAGGTGCTGCTGGACGTCATGGGCTATCACGCGCTCGGCTGGGACCAGGGCACCTTCACGGGCCAGGAACAGGCCATTACCCGTGGCTGGCTGAACAGCTTTGCCCTGACCATCTCTGGCGGCTCGTCGGAAGTGCAGCTCAACGTTATTGCCAAGCGGGTCCTGGGCCTGCCTGACGTGAAGTAAGGAAACTCACCATGAACCTGCTTTACAACGAAGATCAACGCATGCTGGCCGACAGTGCCCGCGAGTTCCTTGCCGCGCGCAGCCCGGTATCGCGCCAGCGCGCCCTGCGCGATGAGGCCCAGCCGGGCGGCTTTGACCCGCAACTGTGGCAAGACGCCGTGGCACTGGGCTGGAGCGCGATTCCTTTTCCCGAGAACCTGGGTGGCCTGGATTTTGGCTGCAAGGGCCTGGGGCCGATTTTTCAATCCATCGGTTGCAACCTCAGCGCCACGCCGCTGCTTTCCAGCGTGGTACTCAGCGGTACGCTGTTGCACCTGCAAGGCAATGCGCAGCAGCAGGACCGCTGGCTGTCGGCGATCATCAGCGGTGAGCGGCGTGTAGCGCTGGCACTGGACGAACAGCCCCGGCACAACCCGACAAAAGTGGCGACGCAAGCCGTGGCCAATGGTGGCGGCTACAGCCTGAGCGGGGACAAGTATTTCGTTATCGATGGAGTGGGCGCCGACGCTTATCTGGTAGCAGCACAGACCGGCCCGTCGGGGCTCAGCCTGTTCCTGGTGCCGGCAGCTGCCCCGGGCCTGACCGTCAGCCCGTTGCCGCTGATTGACTCGCGCAACCATGCGCGCTTGCACCTGCATCAGGTGCAGGTCGGAGCTGATGCCTTGCTCGGCGCCGCCGGGTCGGCCTTGCCGGCGCTCAACAGAGCCCTGGACCGTGGCCGCGTATGCCTGGCGGCCGAGATGCTGGGCATGTCCGAAAAACTCTTCGACATGACCCTCGACTACCTCAAGACCCGTGTGCAATTCGATGTGGCGATTGGCACCTTCCAGGCGCTGCAACACCGTGCGGCACAACTGTTTGTCGAGCTGGCACTGGCGCGCAGCGCGGTGATGGCCGGGCTGGACGCACTGGACGACATCAGCCTGAGCGAGGGTGAGCGTCAGCGCCTGGCCAGCCTGGCCAAGTGGAAAGCGGGGCAGATGGCACTCAAGGTGGTCAATGAGGCGGTACAGATGCACGGCGGCATCGGCGTGACCGACGAGCTGGATGTGGGGTTGTTTCTCAAGCGCATCCGCGTGGCCCAGGCCTGCCTGGGCGATGCCGATTTTCACTGCGAGCGCTATGCAGCTCTGGAGCTGGCGCACGCTTGAGCCTGTAGCGAACTGTTCGAGTCAGGAGAATAACAAAATGAAACTTGAGCAATGGCAGAGCGCCTGGCAGCAGTTGATTGGTGCCGGCTCGCCTTTTGAAGTACTGACGCCAGCGGATGGCGGGGTGAAGTATTTTCGCCACAGTGCAGCCAGCGTCTGGGCCGCGATCGACAGTGGCCGCGTACACGGTGATCGTGAATTCCTGGTGTGGGAGCAGCAGCGCCTGACCTTCGCCCAGTTCTTCGATCAGGTGGACCGCCTGGGCGGGCAACTGGTGCAGCGCTTCGGCGTGCGCAAGGGCGATCGTGTGGCCATTGCCATGCGCAATCAACCGGCATGGCTGGTCGCGTTTGCCGCTATCCAGCGCTGTGGTGCGGTGTGTGTGCCGCTCAACAGTTGGGGGCTGCGTGACGAGTTGTTCCACGGCTTGCAGGACAGTGGTGCGCACCTGTTGCTGTGCGACCCGCCGCGCTTGCAACTGCTGGCTGACGACCTGCGTGCGCAAGGGCTGGCAACCCTTGTGGTGGGCCTGGACGACGGCGTGCCGCTGGAGGAACACTGTCAGCGTCTCGAAGACCTGCTGGCGGCACCGGCGCTGAATGTGCCGGTGCAGCCCGTCACGGCCCAGGACCCGGCCATGATCCTCTACACCTCTGGCACCACGAGCCTGGCCAAGGGTGTGCTGTCCACCCACGCTGCGGTGTGCCAGGCGCTGGTGGCGCTGGAGTTTCAGGGCGCGTTTTGTGCGTTGAGTTCGCCGGAGCGCATCAGCGTGGTGATCAACAGCGGCTATGCCCCCACCACCTTGATGGCCGTGCCGCTGTTCCACGTCAGTGGCCTGCATGCGCAATTTTTACTGGCCTTGCGCAGCGGCCGGCGATTGTTGCTGATGTATAAGTGGGATGTGGAAAAAGCCTTTGACCTGATCCGCGATGAGCACTGCACCCAGTTCAACGGGGCGCCGGTCATGATGCAGCAACTGCTGACCTCACCGCGCTTTGGTAGCCCCGACACGGCCAGCCTGTTCGGTCTGGGCCTGGGCGGTGCGGCCCCGTCCAGCAGCCTGCTGGCCCACCTGACCCAGCGCAAGCCTGAAGCCATCGGCGGCAGCGGCTACGGCCTGACCGAAAGCAATGGCATTTGTGCTGCGATCGGCGGCGACCAGTTTGTCTACAAACCGGCGTCGGCGGGCTGGCCGCTGCCCATTGTTGATGTGCGCATTGGCGACAGCCCCGAGCGACCGTTGCCCAACGGTGTCAGCGGGCTGATCTGGGTCCGTTCGCCGACCCTGATGAACGCTTACTGGAACCTGCCCCAGGCCAGCGCCCAGACCCTGCAACAAGGCTGGCTGGACACCGGTGATATCGGCCTGCTGGACGAGGAGGGTTTCCTGTACATCACCGACCGGGCCAAGGACCTGATCAATCGTGGCGGCGAGAAGATTGCCGCTGCCGAGGTCGAGTCCTGTGCCTGTGAAATGCCCGGTGTGATTGAAGCCGCAGCGTTTGCCGTACCCGACGATGTGCTGGGCGAAGTGGTGTTCTTGGTGGTGCGTGGCGAGCCGGCGTCAACCCCGGATGGCGACGCGGTGCGCAGCTTTATTGCGCAGCGCCTGGCGAGCTTCAAGGTGCCGGCGCAGATTCATGTCCAGCACACGCCGTTTGCCCGCAATGCCTCGGGCAAGACACTCAAAAGTGTGCTCAAAGAGCTGCTTGTAACGGCCTGAATAGTCTTAGTGGACGATGTACTCGCTGCTGATTGGCGAAGAATGGGTGCATACCCCCAGCAAGCCTTATTCGCGTAGGAGGCAATACATGAAAATAACAAGAACAGGCGTAGTGCTCGCAGCCGCCATGGCCGTCAACGTGGCCGCCATCGGTACGGCAACCGCCCAGGTATCGCCCGCAGAAGCGGCCAAGTTGGGCAAGGAACTGACCTGTGTCGGGGCCGAGCAGGCGGGTAACGCGGCAGGGACCATCCCGCCGTATACCGGCAAGTACCTGGGGGAAGTGCCGGGCTGGAACCATGTGAAATTTTCCGGTGACCAGCCGGTGGATCCCTACGCCGCCGAGAAGCCGATCCTGGTGATTACTGCGCAAAACATGGCCCAGTACGAAGACAAGCTGACCGAGGGCCAGAAGGCCCTGCTCAAGCGCTACCCGACCACCTACAAAATGAATGTGTACACCGGTCACCGCGATTACCGCTACCCGGATTATGTGTGCAAGCGGGTCATGAGCAACGCCTTGAATGCCAAGCTGGTCAATGACGGCATGGGCTTTGAAGGCCTGGGCCAGGTCCCGTTCCCGATTCCGAAAAATGGCATGGAAGCCCTGTGGAACCACCAGCTCCCGGCCCGTGCCTGGACCGAAGAAAAAACCAGTGACCTGGCCTCCGTGCTGCCCAACGGCAGCATTGGCTGGGGGCGCGCTTATGCCCGCAACCTGGCGATGGCCAACTCGCCAACAGTAGAGCCCAGGACTGAAGACAAGCTGCAGGCCATGAGCAACAACATGACGCTCAAGCCGACCCGGGACAATGGCACACTGAGCATCTCCCACGAACCCTACAACTTCGCCACCGACCCGCGTCAGGCCTGGAGCTACAGCCCTTCGACCCGCCGTGTCCGGCTGTTGCCGGGTTACGGCTACGACCAGCCGATGATCGGCACCAACGGCACCATGACCGTGGACGAAGACCGTTTGTACAACGGCTCACCGGAGCGCTACAACTGGAAGCTGCTGGGCAAGCGGGAAATCTACATCCCGGCCAACGCCTACAAGCCCAACGCGGGTACGGTGAAATACGCCGACATGCTGACGCCCAACCATCCCAATCCGGATTTGATGCGTTACGAGCTGCGTCGGGTGTGGGTGGTTGAAGCCGATCTCAAGGAAGGCTACCGCCATGTCTACGGCAAACGCGTACTGTTCCTCGACGAAGACACCTGGAACTCGGTACTGGCGGACAACTACGACGCCCGTGGGCAGTTGTGGAAGCACGCGATGATCAACTACTACTACCACCCGGACATGAGTGGCTGGCAGGCCGGCTCGCAGTTCTTCATGGACTTGAACTCGGGGCAATACACCGGCTACGGCATGACCAACGAAGCCAAGAAAGGCCCGATCCTCAACGAGGGCAAGTTTACCGCTGACCAGTACACCGCCGATGCGGCCCGGGCGATGGGACGCTAAACCTTAGGTTTACAGCGGCAAGCTGCAAGCAAAAGCCCCGCAGGTGTAATGCCTGCGGGGCTTTTTCGTTGGCTCAGGTCAGTGAGGCAAAAGTCATACCGGTGGCATGAACCACCTGGCGCAGGGTGCGCAGTGTGGGGTTGCCTTTGGGCGAAAGGGCGCGGTACAGGCTCTCGCGGGACAGCCCGGCCTTTTCGGCTGTTTGAGCCATGCCTCCCCGTGCTTCGACCACGTGGCGCAGCGCGGTCAGAAAACTGGCCTGGCCGCCTTCTTCATCGAGCTCTTCAATGGCGATGCGCAGGTATTCAATGGCAAATTCGGGATCCTGGCGGATCATCTCGATAACGGATTCGTCGTGATTTCTGGTTCTGTTCATGGCTTCCTCTTCTGATACTCGCGCCAGCAGGCTACGGCTTTCTCGATATCGGCCTGTTGCTGGCGCTTGTCGCCGCCCAACAGCAACAACACCAGCTTTTTGCCGTCTTGAGCGTAATAAAGCCGGTAGCCCGGGCCGTGATCGATACGTAACTCCCAAACGCCCCGGCACAAGGGTTTGCAATCACCAAAAGCACCCGCTGAAAGCCGGTTAACCCTGACGGTGATACGTGCCTTGGCTGTTCGATCCTTTAAATGGTCCAGCCATTGCTGGTAGTAGTCGTTACCCGTTTCGCTGACATAGTGTCTTATCTCGATCATAAGAAATGTAGCTTTGAAGCTACTCCTGGTCGATTTTTTTTAACCGCCATCTGCGGCTGTTCGTCTGATCAGACCCACATCCAATGTGATAGAGGGTGACCATCGGAACGCTAGGGCTGTGGCGTCGCAAGGGCAATTAGGACGGATCGCAAGGTTGTGCAGGTTTTTTTACAGGCGAGGCCTTTGCGAAGCGGCGGCGGGTGGCGGTAATGCAACAGGTCATTACCGCAGCCAGGAGGAGGGGGTAAGAGGGGGGGGGGTTACGCCTGCGACCAGACGGCCAGTTCGTAGCCATCGAGGTCGGTGAAGTGGAAGCGGCTGCCCCCCGGGAACTTGAATTCAGGCCGGGTGATCTGGCCTCCGGCAGCGCTGATCGCCTGCTGTGCCTGGGCCAGATCGTCAGCGTACAGAATGATCAGCGGGCCACCGGGGCGTACTGGCTCGCCGGTGGTAAAGCCACCGCTCAGGCGCCCATCGCTGAACTCGCTGTAGGTGGGGCCAAAGTCGGTGAAGGTCCAGCCAAACACGGCGCCATAAAAGGCTTTGCTGCGCGCGATGTCATGGACGTTGAATTCGATGTTGTCGATTCGGTAGTGGCGGTTGTCTGTGGTCACGGGCATCTCCTTATGAGGCTTAAATATAGATAAGTGACTGGCTGAATGCCATCCGGTTCTCTTAAGCACAAGAAGCGCGTGGCCATTGGCCAAACCAGTCAGCCACCTTGAGTGTTTTGACCATTGTTGCAGAGCCTTGCCGGGGCGATTATCAACAGGATTTTTCACGGTTCCCATCCTAAAAATAAAGACCGAGGGATTCTGCTGATGCGCGACTATCTGACTTCGATGGCTGATTTTGACTACCAGCGCACGGTCACCGCTGCCCTGGACGGCCATTTGACGGCCGTCAATGCCTGTGTCGAGTGCTGCGACCGTCACGCCTTGCCGGGGCGTATTGCGTTGTTCTGGGAGGGGCGTGATGCCAGCAGCGCGACGTACACCTTCACCCAGTTGCAGGAGCAGGCCGCACGCTTTGCCAATTTCTTGCTGGCCCAAGGCGTAAAGCGTGGTGACAAGGTAGCGGGCCTGCTGCCGCGTAATGTCGAGTTGTTGATCGTGGCCTTTGCCGCGTGGCGTATCGGCGCCATCTACCAGCCGTTGTTCACGGCATTTGGTCCCAAGGCCATCGAGCATCGGCTTAACAGCTCCGGCGCCGCCCTGGTGGTCACCGATGCGGTCAACCGCGCCAAGCTCAACGAGGTCATGGCCTGCCCGGCGATTGTCACGGTGGCGGGCGCCAAGGGGCAGGGCCTGGTACGTGGCGACTTCAGTTTCTGGGCAGAGCTGGACAACTACCCGGCCACCTGCGAGCCGGTGATGCTGAGCGGTGAAGACCCGTTCCTGCTGATGTTTACCTCGGGCACCACTGGCCCGGCCAAGCCACTGCTGGTGCCGCTCAAGGCCATTGTCGCCTTCCAGAGCTACACCCGGGATGCAGTGGGGTTGCGCCCCGAGGATTCGTTCTGGAACCTGGCCGATCCGGGCTGGGCCTATGGCATTTACTTCGGAATCACCGGGCCACTGTCGATGGGTCACCCGATTACCTTTTACGATGGCCCGTTTACCGTAGAGAGCACCTGCCGGGTGATCAAAAAGCTCGGCATCACCAACCTCACCGGCTCACCCACCGCGTACCGCATGCTGATTGCCGCCGGTGACGCCTTCTCGAGCAAGATCAAGGGCCAGTTGCGCGTGGTCAGCAGCGCTGGTGAGCCGCTCAACCCCGAAGTGATCCGCTGGTTTGCCGATGAGCTTGGCGTCACCATCCATGACCACTATGGCCAGACCGAAGTCGGCATGGTGCTGTGCAACCACCACGGCCTCGAGCATGCGGTGCATATGGGCGCTGCCGGTTTCGCCTCGCCGGGGCACCGCATCGTGGTGCTCGATGACAACCACCAGGAACTGCCCGTGGGCCAGCCGGGCATCCTGGCGGTGGATCGCAGCCAGTCACCGATGTGCTGGTTTGGCGGTTACGAAGGTTTCCCGACCAAAGCGTTTGTGGGCAATTATTACTTGAGCGGTGACACCGTGGAGCTGAACCCGGACGGCAGCATCAGTTTTGTTGGGCGCAGTGATGACGTGATCACCACTTCCGGTTACCGCGTGGGCCCATTCGACGTGGAGAGCGCGCTGATCGAACACCCCGCTGTGGTTGAAGCCGCCGTGGTGGGCAAGCCCGACCGTGAGCGCACCGAGCTGGTCAAGGCCTTTGTGGTGTTGAACCCCCAGTATCTGGGTGACGCGCAACTGGCCGAAACCCTGCGCCTGCATGTGCGCCAACGGCTGGCGGCACACGCTTATCCCCGTGAAATTGAATTTGTCAGCGAGCTGCCGAAAACACCAAGCGGCAAGTTGCAGCGCTTTATTTTGCGCAACCAGGAAATCGCCAAGGCTGAACTGGCCGCAAGTGCCAGCGTCAGCGCCTAACTCTCAGGAATCATCATGCAAATCGAAAACAAGGTTTTTATCGTCACCGGTGGTGCATCGGGGCTGGGTGCCGCCACGGCGCAGATGCTGGTCAAGGCCGGTGCCAATGTGATGTTGGTGGACCTGAACGCCGAAGCAGTGGCCGCCCAGGCCCTGGCGCTGGGCGACCAGGCGCGTAGCGCTGTAGCGGACATCAGCCAGGCCGACGCCGCCCAGGCGGCCGTGGCCGCTACGGTGGCCGCCTTTGGTGCGGTCAACGGGCTGGTCAACTGTGCCGGCATCGTGCGCGGTGAGAAGATCCTTGGCAAAAACGGCCCGCATGGGCTGGAGACGTTCAGCCAGGTGATCAACGTCAACCTGGTTGGCAGCTTCAACATGTTGCGTCTGGCTGCCGCGGCGATCGCCGAAACCACTGCCGATGCCGAAGGCGAGCGTGGGGTGATCATCAATACGGCTTCGGTTGCCGCATTCGACGGTCAGATCGGTCAGGCAGCTTATGCTGCATCCAAGGGCGCAATCGCCAGCCTGACCTTGCCTGCAGCCCGTGAACTGGCCCGCTTCGGGATTCGGGTGATGACCATCGCCCCGGGTATTTTTGAAACCCCGATGATGGCTGGCATGACGCCAGAAGTGCGCGAATCGCTGGCCGCCGGCGTGCCATTTCCGCCGCGCCTGGGCAAGCCCGACGAGTACGCCGCGCTGGTGCGCCACATCATTGAAAACAGCATGCTCAATGGCGAGGTGATCCGTCTCGACGGCGCCTTGCGCATGGCCGCGAAATAAGAGGTGTGAAATGACAATCAGTAATGATCCGGTTGTAATCGTAAGTGCTGCGCGCACGCCCATGGGCGGCTTTCAAGGCGACTTCAAGGGCCTGACAGCGCCGCAACTGGGTGCTGCGGCGATCCGCGCTGCGGTTGAGCGCGCCGGTGTTGCCGGCGATGGCGTGGAAGAGGTGCTGTTTGGCTGCGTGCTGTCGGCCGGCCTCGGCCAGGCACCTGCGCGTCAGGCTGCCCTGGGTGCCGGGCTGGACAAGGGCACGCGTTGCACCACGCTGAACAAGATGTGCGGCTCGGGCATGGAAGCCACGATTCTGGGGCACGACCGGCTGCTGGCCGGCAGCGCTGATGTAGTGGTGGCGGGGGGCATGGAGAGCATGTCCAACGCGCCGTATCTGCTCGATCGCGCCCGCAGCGGTTACCGCATGGGTCATGGCCGGGTGCTGGATCACATGTTCCTCGACGGCCTGGAAGACGCCTACGACCGTGGCCGCCTGATGGGTACTTTTGCTGAAGACTGCGCCCAGACCCACGGCTTTACCCGTGAAGCGCAGGATGCGTTTGCCGTGGCCTCGCTGACCCGTGCGCAGCAGGCGATCAAGGACGGCAGCTTCAGCGCCGAGATCGTCCCGGTGCAGGTCACGGTGGGCAAGGAGCAGCGCCTGATCAACGAAGACGAGCAACCACCCAAGGCCAATCTGGCAAAAATCCCGACCCTGAAACCGGCGTTCCGCGAAGGCGGTACGGTGACGGCGGCCAACTCCAGCTCGATTTCCGACGGTGCAGCGGCGCTGGTGCTGATGCGTCGCAGCGAGGCGCAAAAACGTGGACTCAAGCCCCTGGCAGTCATCCACGGCCACGCCGCGTTTGCCGATGAGCCGGGGTTGTTCCCGACGGCGCCGGTGGGCGCCATCAAACGCCTGATGAGCAAGACCGGCTGGGATCTGGGAACGGTCGATCTGTTCGAGATCAACGAAGCCTTTGCCGTGGTCAGCCTGGTGACCATGAGCGCACTGGATATTCCCCACAGCAAGGTCAATATCTACGGCGGCGCCTGTGCGCTGGGGCATCCGATCGGAGCATCGGGCGCACGGATACTGGTGACTTTGCTCTCGGCCTTGCGTCAGCAAAAGGCTACGCGCGGCGTTGCAGCCATCTGCATCGGCGGCGGTGAAGCCACGGCCATTGCCGTGGAATGTCTGTACTAAGGATTTTATATGCTGCCTACAGCAGAACAATTACAAATACGCGAAGCAGCAGGGCAGTTTGCCCAGGAACGCCTCAAGCCCTTTGCCGCCGAGTGGGACAAGCAGCATCGCTTCCCTCGCGAGGCCATAGACGAAATGGCGCAACTGGGTTTTTTCGGCATGCTGGTGCCTGAGCAGTGGGGCGGTTGCGACACGGGCTACCAGGCCTATGCGATGGCGCTGGAAGAAATTGCTGCCGGTGACGGCTCGTGCTCCACGATCATGAGCGTGCACAACTCGGTGGGGTGCGTGCCGATTCTCAAGTACGGCACCGAATCGCAAAAACAGCAGTTCCTGCCAGCGCTGGCCAGCGGTGCAATGCTCGGCGCGTTTGCATTGACCGAACCCCAGGCCGGTTCCGATGCCAGTGACCTGAAAACCCGGGCCCGCCGTGAGGGCGATTATTACATCCTCAATGGCTGCAAGCAGTTCATTACCTCCGGGCAAAACGCCGGGGTGGTGATTGTGTTTGCTGTCACGGACCCGGCTGCGGGCAAGCGCGGCATCAGCGCGTTTATCGTGCCCACGGACACGCCGGGCTACAGCGTGGCGCGGGTCGAAGACAAGCTGGGGCAGCATGCCTCGGACACCTGCCAGATTCTGTTTACTGACCTCAAGGTGCCGGTGGCCAACCGCCTGGGCGAGGAGGGGCAGGGCTACAAGATCGCCCTGGGCAACCTCGAAGGCGGGCGCATCGGTATTGCTGCGCAGGCCGTAGGCATGGCCCGCGCAGCCTTTGAAGCGGCCCGAGACTACGCCCGCGAACGTGTGACCTTTGGCCAGCCATTGGTTGAACATCAGGCCGTGGCGTTTCGCCTGGCCGACATGTCGACTGAAATTGCCGTCGCCCGGCAGATGGTGCACTACGCCGCCGCACTGCGTGACAGCGGCCAGTCGGCCCTGGTCGAGGCCTCGCAAGCCAAGCTGTTTGCATCGGAAATGGCCGAGCGCGTGTGCTCTAAAGCGTTGCAAACCCTGGGTGGTTATGGCTATTTGAGCGACTTCCCGCTGGAACGGATCTACCGCGATGTGCGGGTGTGCCAGATCTATGAAGGCACCAGTGATATTCAGCGCATGGTCATTGCGCGCAATCTTTGACTTGAGGACATTAGCGATGAGCTACGAAACCATTCTGTTGGACATTCATGGCCAGGTGGGCCTGATTACCTTGAACCGGCCCCAGGCGCTCAATGCCCTGAATGCGCAATTGATTCGCGAAGTGAACCACGCGCTGGACACGCTGGAAGCCGATCACGCAATTGGCTGCATTGTCATTACCGGCTCGAAAAAATCCTTTGCCGCCGGTGCGGACATCAAGGAAATGGCCGACCTGAGTTACCCGCAAATCTACCTCGATGACCTGTTTTCGGACAGCGACCGCGTGGCGGCCCGACGCAAGCCGATCATTGCTGCAGTGGCAGGTTTTGCCCTGGGTGGCGGTTGTGAACTGGCGATGATGTGTGACTTTATCCTGGCCGGTGACAATGCCAAATTCGGCCAGCCGGAGATCAACCTGGGGGTGTTGCCGGGCATGGGCGGCACACAGCGCCTGACCCGTGCAGTGGGCAAGGCCAAGGCGATGGAAATGTGCCTGAGCGGGCGTTTGATGGGGGCTGAAGAGGCGGAGCGTTCGGGGCTGGTAGCCCGTGTGGTGGCGGTGGATGAACTGCTCGACGAAGCGCTGAAAGTGGCGGCCACCATCGCCAAAAAGTCCCTGCCGGTGCTGATGCAGACCAAGGAGTGCGTCAACCGCGCTTTTGAAGTCAATCTGGCGGAAGGTGTGCGTTTCGAGCGTCGGGTATTCCACGCCTTGTTCGCCACACAGGACCAGAAGGAAGGGATGGCGGCGTTTGTAGAAAAGCGTGAGGCGCAGTTCAAGAATCAATAACTGCACATGCCTCTATGTGGGAGCGGGCTTGCTCGCGATAGCCTCAACGCGGTGTGTCAGCTGCACCGAGCCGACTGCATCGCGAGCAAGCCCGCTCCCACAGGTTGTGAATCAGTTTCTAAAGCAGATAGTTCTTCAACTCCCGCGCAATCACCATGCGCTGAATCTCGCTCGACCCTTCATAAATCTGGGTAATCCGCGCATCGCGGTAGTAACGCTCCACCGGGTAGTCCTCCAGGTAGCCATAGCCGCCGTGGATCTGGATGGCTTTGGAGCACACATATTCAGCCATCTCCGACGCAAACAACTTGGCCTGCGAGGCTTCCGACAGGCAGGGTTTGCCTGCAGTGCGCAGGCGCGCGGCATGCAGGATCAGCAGGCGTGCCGCATTGATGCGGGTCTGCATGTCGGCCAGCATATTGGCCACGCTCTGGTGTTCGATGATGGCCTTGTCAAATTGCACCCGGTCACGGGCATAGCCCAATGCGGCTTCAAATGCCGCTCGGGCAATGCCCAGGGCCTGGGCGCCAATACCGATTCGCCCGCCTTCAAGGTTGGCCAGGGCGATGGCCAGTCCCTTGCCGCGCTCGCCAAGCATATTGGCCTCGGGCACGCTGCAGTTGTTCAGGGTCACGGCACAGGTGTCCGAAGCACGGATGCCCATTTTGTGCTCGGTACGGTCGACGATAAAACCCGGGGTTGCCGTAGGCACCAAAAACGCTGAAATGCCTTTTTTGCCCAGGTCAGGGTCGGTCACCGCAAACACGATCGCCAACTTGGCCCGTTTGCCGTTGCTGACAAATTGCTTGGCACCGTTGATCACCCATTGGCCGTCACGCAGCTCTGCGCGGGTACGCAGATTATGGGCTTCAGAGCCCGCCTGGGGTTCGGTCAGACAGAAGCAGGCGATGGTCTGGCCGCTTGCCAGCTCCGCCAGCCAGGTCTGTTTTTGCTCCTCGCTGCCGTACTTCAGTATCGGTCCGCAACCCACCGAGTTGTGGATGCTCATCAGGGCGCCGGTCGCGGCATCGCCCGCGGAGATTTCTTCCACCGCCAGGGCGTAGGCGACGTAATCAACATAGGTGCCGCCCCATTCCTCCGGCACTACCATGCCCAGCAGGCCCAGTTCGCCAAGCTTGGCCACCAGCGCGTCGTCGATCCAGCCGGCCTTTTCCCACGCCTGGGCATGGGGGGCGATTTCACGCCGGGCAAAGTCGCGGGCCATATCGCGGATCATCACTTGCTCTTCGCTCAGTTCGATATCTTGCATGGCTCAGGCTCCCTTGGCGTTGAATTCGGTAAAGAAGCTGGCGACATGGGCGCTGTCCAGCGCCTCAAGGGTTGGCGGGTTCCAGCGCGGGTTCTTGTCCTTGTCGATGAGCAATGCGCGTACACCTTCCATCAGGTCGCCACGATCAAACCACTGACGGTCAAGATGCAGCTCCAGGGCGAAGCATTGCTCAAGGGGCAGTTCCCGGCCACGGCGCAGCATTTCAAGGGTCACGGCCATCGCCAGCGGCGAGCGGGTTAGCAGCAGGTCGGCGGTCTGGTTGGCCCAGTCGCGGGTTTCCGGGGCAATGACTGCGCGCAGATGGGCGACAATGCGCGGTACATCAGCCTGGGCGAAAACGCTGTCAATCAGCGGGCGCAGCCTGGCCAGCGGCGGGTCGGGCAGTACGGTTACCGCAAATCGGGCGACCAGTGCGCTCAGGTCATCGATAGGGGATGCTTGCCAGTTGAGGCTGTCCAGGCCCTTGTCCAGTTCAGGCAGTGCGCTGCTTTCCAGATAGCCGTCTGCCAGCCCGCAGTACAACGCATCGGCGGCGCGGATTTGCACGCCGCTGACGCCCAGGTAGGTACCCAACTGACCTGGGGTGCGGGTCAGGAAGTAGCTACCGCCAACGTCAGGAAAATAACCGATACCCACTTCCGGCATCGCCAGTTTGCTGCGCTCGGTGACCAGGCGCAGATCCGCGCCCTGTACCAGGCCCATGCCGCCGCCGAGAACGAAGCCGTCCATCAAGGCCACGACGGGCTTGGGGTAGCGGTGCAGGGTCAGGTCGAGGGCGTATTCCTCTTCGAAGAACTGGCTGTGCAGGGTGTCGTTGTTTTGATAGCTGTCGTACAGCGAGCGGATATCACCGCCTGCGCAAAAGGCTTTCTCGCCTGCGCCACGCAGTACAACGGCCTTGATTTGCGGGTCAGTGGCCCAGGCATCCAGCTGCTGTTGCAGGCCGCGCACCATTTCAAGATTGATCGCGTTGAGGCCGCCGGGGCGGTTCAGGGTCAGGTGGCCAATATGGTTGCGGACCTGGGCCAGAATCGTGTCTGGAAGCGGCGCGACTTCCGGTGTCGGTGAGGATGAAACCTGAGCAGTCATCACTAACTCCCTGCTTTATATTATTTTTAGTGGGTGTTCACGGGCGAACGATAACCGATGCTAACAGTGCAAATTTGCCCATTACAACCCTGATAAGTGCAGGGTTGGTGTGCATTTTTGCCTGTTAGCCATGCAGTAATGCGCGTATTTATTGTGCCAGCCAGCCGCCGTCCACATTCCATGCTGCGCCACGCACCTGGCTGCCGGCCTCGCTGCATAAAAACAACACAAGTTCGCCCAGTTGCGGCGGGGTGACGAACTCCAGCGAAGGCTGTTTTTCTGCCAGCAGGTCGTGCTGCGCCTGATAGGGGTCAATGCCCTGGCTGATACGTTGATCAATCTGTTTTTGCACCAGCGGCGTCAGGACCCAGCCCGGGCAGATGGCGTTGCAGGTGATATTGCTGGTGGCGGTTTCCAGGCCCACCACTTTGGTCAGGCCGATCACCCCGTGCTTGGCGGCAACATAGGCGGCCTTGCCGACCGAGCCCACCAGCCCGTGTACCGAGGCAATATTGACGATACGCCCCCAGCCGCGCTTGCGCATGCCGGGCAGGCTGAGGCGGGTACTGTGGAACACACTGGACAGGTTAATGGCGATGATCGAGTCCCAACGCTGTACCGGGAACTCCTCGACGCTGGCCACATGCTGGATGCCTGCGTTGTTGACCAGGATATCGATGCCGCCAAATTCGCGTTCGGCATAATCGATCATGTCGGCGATCTGCGCCGGGTCGCTGACATCTGCCGGGTGGTGGCCAACCTTTACGCCAAACTGTTCGACCTCGGCAATCACTTTGCCCGGATCGCCAAAGCCGTTGAGAATCAGGTCGGCTCCGGCCTTGGCCAGGCTTAGTGCGATGCCCAGGCCGATACCGCTGGTAGAACCGGTAACCAATGCAGTTTTGCCCTTAAGGCTCATGATCAATTCCTCAATGAAACACGATGGGTGCGTGAATGAGGAAACGTAGCACGGGGTTTGCCGTAGCCCAAACGAAACGGCCCACCAAAAGGTGGGCCGTTTTCACGCAACGCTGGGAGGATTAGTCCTGGCGGCTGGTGACTTCCAGCAGGTGGTAGCCGAACTGGGTTTTAACCGGGCCTTGCACCACGTTGATTGGCGCGCTGAAAACCACGGTGTCGAATTCCTTGACCATCTGGCCCGGGCCGAAAGAACCCAGGTCGCCGCCCTGACGGCTCGACGGGCAAGAGGAATTGGCTTTGGCAACTTCGGCGAAATCAGCGCCGCCTTCGATTTGCGCTTTCAGTTCGTTGCACTTGTCTTCGGTGGCAACCAGGATGTGACGGGCAGTGGCTTTGGCCATGAGGGAGTACTCCTTTGAATAAGGTGCTGAGCCTACCGGATTCGGTGATTTTTTTCTCGGCAAAAGTGCGCTTGAGTGAATTGATTACAGGCTACAAGCCCGCTTCCTTCAGGCGTCTGGCGTGCTCGATGTAAAGCTCTACCGGGTTGATGCGCCTGCGGCTTCCTCTTGCCATATGGTTGATGCTGTCGAGGTGATCCAGGGGGTAGTCGGAGCGGATGACCTGGCCCAGATGCGAGCTGAAGCGGCCAACCATGCCGTCGTTTTCTCGGGTCTCGCGGGTAAAAAAGCTGTCAAACACACGCAAGGCATTGTGCAAGGGGTCGAGCAGGTTGAGTGACTCGGCCAGCCGCGAGCCTTTGATGATGCCGCTCCAGGAATAATAGTGCACATCGTTCACCTGTGCGGGGCCCATGCCGCCCCATGTGTCGGGCAGACCCTGGGGGTATTGGCGGTTGAAGGCGGCAACGCCATCGGTGGTCAGGGCGTTTAGGGCATTCAAGGCATTTTGGGGCAGGTGCGGGTGGCCGCTGAGGGCGGACACAAATGCGCTGAACGAGGTGGTCAGGGCGGCAGCGACCGTTTCCCCAAGCCTCCCCGGCACAAAGGCCAGGCGCAAGCGATCGGCCAGCTCGGAGCCGTGGTTGGGGCCACTGACTGACGTCACTGAAGCGATGAGTTCAGGGGCGATGGCCGCCACATAACGCGCGGTAAGGGCGCCCTGGCTGTGGCCGATCAGGTTGACTCGCTGTGCGCCAATCTGCCTGCGCAGGTTGTGGATCTGCTTGAGCAGTTGATCGCCCCGGGCTTCATTGTCGTTGGCGGCTGAAATGATTGGAACGAAGACGCTGGCACCACACTCATTGAGGGCTTGCTTGATGCCATGAAAGTAGTGATGTGAGCCTATCCGGTCGAATCCAAAAAGGCCGTGTACCAATAAGATCGGATAGCGTGTATTTACCGAATCGTCCATGTTCAATCTCGCAGGGTGTTTTTTGATCCATGAAAACACCTTAGTCGAGATCGCCTTTGCGCAACCGTGGGGCTTTTCCCAGGTTGCGCACGGTTTAGCCGAACGTGGTTGTCAGGCGATGGCCCTGGCCGTGTGGCGCTGTGCTTGCAACCGGCGGGCGGCGTTGCGCAGCAGGTGTTCGGTGGCATCCCAGCCCAGGCAGCCGTCGGTTACGGACACGCCGTAGCGCATCGTTGCACCCAGGGGCTGGCAGCCTTCGAACAGATGGCTTTCGAGCATCATGCCGATCAGCGAGTGATCGCCCGCCAGGCGTTGCTCAAGCACATCGTTGAACACCTCGGGCTGGCGCAGCGGGTCTTTGCCGCTGTTGGCGTGGCTGCAGTCGACCATCAGGCGGGCAGGGATACCTGACTTCTGCAGCCCGGCGCGGGCCTTGGCGACGCTGGTGCGGTCGTAGTTAGGGCCGCTGTGGCCGCCGCGCAATACCAGATGGGTGTCGGGGTTGCCACGGGTTTCGACGATGGCCGGGTGGCCCTGGCTGTCGACACCGAAGTGACGATGGCTGTGTGCCGCAGAACGCATGGCGTCACAGGCGATCGCCACGCCGCCGTCGGTGCCGTTCTTGAAGCCTACAGGCAGATCAAGACCGCTGGCCATTTCGCGGTGGATTTGCGATTCCGTCGTGCGGGCGCCAATGGCCACCCAGCCCAGCAGGTCGTCGAAGTAGCCGGCGGCAATGGGTTGCAACAGCTCGGTGGCGACCGGCAGGCCCATGCGCAGCATTTCCAGCATCAGTTCCCGCGACAGGGTCAGGCCGTGGGCCATGTCATCGCTGCCATCCAGGTGCGGGTCGTAGGCCAGGCCTTTCCAGCCCACGGTGGTGCGCGGTTTTTCGATGTAGGCACGCATCACCAGCAGCATGTCATCGCGCACATCATGGGCGAGGGCGGCGAGGTTGCTGGCGTATTCCAGCGCGGCGACGGGATCGTGGATGGAGCAGGGGCCGACCACCACCAGCAAGCGGGAGTCTTCACCGTTGAGGATGGCGCGAATGGCCTGGCGCTGGCTGCTGACCTGGGTGCGCAGGGCATCGCTCAGGGGCAGTTGCTGCTTGAGTTGCGCTGCGGTTGGCAGGCGACGGGTCGAAACAGGAGCAGTGGCAGTGTGTACGGTTGGCAGAGCTGAAACGGATGCGTTCATGGTATGGGCTTCCTGGGCAGGCGGCGGGTTGTCCCGCGCGCTCAGCCCTACTGGGGTGTTCGACAATTGGCCAGACTGGCCGTGAGTACAGGCGTGCCACCAATGTGGGTCCGTTCGGAGGCGGCAGGCTGTCCCGAACGGCGGCTGATAAATCGCCATGCAGTGCAAAGGTCGAAGCGGTAATAAGTGGCGTAGTTCATGGGGTAAATCCTCAATTCAAGAAAATGTGCGGGGCTGAAAAAACAAAACCCCCGGTCGGGGAGCCGACCGGGGGTTAGATTTCTCTGGCAGGCGACCCCTAAGTAGTGGGCGCCGTGTGGGTATCAGGCGCGCCAGTGGCTAAACCAATACCCAAAATAAAATCGTGCAGCGGAGTGCATGTTGTTCGCGCACACGGCAGCAGCCAGACGCGATTGGCGTGTGGTCTTACAGGCGGCTGTGATGGCGTGGTGCAACATGGCTTGGCTCCAATTGATGTTCCGCAGCTTACTTGAGACGAGCCTGCGGTTTCAATAAAAAAATAGCATGGGGCGCAATGGTGCTGGCTATGGCCCTTGCCTGAGCCCCTGTCATGCCTTGCACGGCGCTGTTTGCGGGGCCTGCATAGTAAATCGGGAGCTTGCCTCAATTAAGCGCATACTCAAGCTGACTCACCATCCTTTGCTTCTGTCAGATGCGTGCCCTGAGGCGGAATGATGCCGTCTTTCATGCCCAGAAGAACCGCTACCTTGTGGGCTTCACCACGCCTCCCCTTTTTGCGCCCGGCGAGCACTTGATAAGTGGTAGCAGGGTCGACGCCATGTTCCCGAGCGAACTCTTGAACGGACTTTCCCTGGTGTTCCAGCCATGCCTTGGCTTGTGCGGCGGTACGAATTCCGGTCATAGTTCAAAACCGTTCAAAGTTGTTTAATATTTATGGATTATACCATCCTCGCGGGTGTTTAAAATGGGATCCTACATCCAAATGAGTGGAATTGGTTTGCGCTTGAGGCAGGAGCGAGAGCGGCTTGGTTTGTCGCAGAAAATTTTTGGCGAAATCGGTGGTGTCGAGGCCAACGCCCAGGGCAAGTATGAAAATGGAGATCGTGCGCCCAAGGCGGATTATTTGTCGCGCGTTGCCGCACGCGGTGTGGACGTGCTCTATGTATTGACGGGCAGCCCGACCCCGACCTTGATCGATAATTTGAGTCAAATAGAAGAAAAGGTTCTGATCAGCTACCGGGTGCTGCACAAGGAGGATCAGGACGCCATCCGCCGCTTGACCGTTACCCTGGCAGAGTTGTCCGCGCCGCAACTGGTTAAAGAACGACGTGATCCCGAGGAGGTTGAGCCTGTCAAGGAATGAGTCTTTACAAGGAATTAACGTTTTGCCAGCGATAGATGACGCAAGTCGGTAGGTTGGTGCATTAGTTTTTGCTAAGGTGTCGGCAATCATCCAAGACCAATTTGCGAGGTGTCGACTTGATTCGGGTTCTAGTGGTCGATGACCACGATCTTGTGCGTACAGGGATCACACGAATGCTGGCCGATATCGAAGGCTTGCAAGTGGTCGGCCAGGCCGAGTCCGGTGAGGAGTCGTTGCTCAAGGCTCGCGAACTGAAACCGGATGTGGTCCTGATGGATGTCAAAATGCCTGGCATTGGTGGCCTCGAGGCGACCCGCAAGATGATGCGCAGCCACCCGGATATCAAGGTGGTTGCCGTGACGGTGTGTGAAGAAGACCCTTTCCCGACGCGCTTGCTGCAAGCAGGCGCGGCGGGCTACATGACCAAAGGTGCGGGCCTGGCCGAAATGGTCCAGGCGATTCGCCAGGTCTTCGCCGGCCAGCGCTACATCAGCCCGCAAGTCGCCCAGCAATTGGCGCTCAAGTCCTTCCAGCCTGCCAGTGACTCCCCCTTTGATGCCCTGTCCGAGCGCGAAATCCAGATCGCGCTGATGATTGTCGGCTGTCAGAAGGTCCAGGTCATTTCCGACAAGCTCTGCCTGTCGCCCAAGACGGTCAATACCTACCGCTACCGGATCTACGAGAAACTCTCGGTCAAGAGCGATGTGGAGCTGGCCTTGCTGGCCGTTCGTCATGGCATGGTTGATGCTGGTTGATCATGACTGACGTGTTCGACGCAAGCGCATTTCTCTCCACCTGCAGCGGCCGGCCCGGCGTGTATCGCATGTTTGACCGCGAAGCGCGGCTCTTGTATGTGGGCAAGGCCAAGAACCTGAAAAAACGCCTGGCCAGCTACTTTCGAAAAACCGGCCTGGCGCCCAAGACCGCCGCGCTGGTTGCGCGCATTGCGCAAATTGAAACCACCATCACCGCTAACGAAACCGAAGCGCTGCTGCTTGAACAGACGCTGATCAAGGAGTGGCGCCCGCCGTACAACATCCTGTTGCGCGACGACAAGTCCTACCCCTATGTGTTTCTGTCGGATGGCCAATATCCGCGCCTGAGCATCCATCGCGGGGCCAAAAAGCTCAAAGGCAAATACTTCGGGCCTTACCCCAGTGCGGGCGCCATCCGGGAAAGCCTGAGCATCTTGCAAAAGACTTTTCTGGTGCGTCAGTGCGACGACAGCTACTTCAAAAACAGAACGCGACCCTGCCTGCAGTATCAGATCAAGCGCTGCAAGGCCCCTTGTGTCGGGCTGGTGGACCCACAGGAGTACGCCGAGGATGTACGCCACTCGATCATGTTCCTGGAAGGGCGCAGCAGTGCCCTGACCGATGAGCTGAACGCCGCAATGGAGCAGGCCGCCAGTACGCTGGACTTCGAGCGCGCGGCCCAGGTACGGGACCAGATTTCCCTGCTGCGCCGGGTTCAGGACCAGCAAAGCATGGAGGGCGGCACCGGGGATGTGGACGTGATTGCCGCGTTTGTGAACCCGGGTGGGGCCTGTGTACACCTGATCAATGTGCGTGGCGGACGGGTGCTGGGCAGCAAGAACTTCTTCCCGCAAGTGGGCATCGAGGAAGACGTGGCTGAGGTCATGGCCGCCTTTCTCGGTCAGTACTACATCAGCAGCCCCGAGCGCGACCTGCCCGGCGAGCTGATCGTCAACGTCGAGCACGAGAGCTTCGAGGCGATCACCGAGGCGATCGAGGCGCTGCGCGGGCGGGAACTGGCGATCAGCTACCGTGTGCGTGGTACCCGTGCGCGCTGGCAGCAACTGGCTGTCACCAACGCCGAGCAGGCCCTGATGGCTCGCCTGACCAACCGTCTGCATGTGGCGGCACGTTTTGAAGCCCTGGCCCAGGTGTTGAAGCTCGATGAGATACCCCAGCGCCTGGAATGTTATGACATCAGCCACTCCAGTGGCGAAGCCACGGTGGCGTCCTGCGTGGTGTTTGGCCCTGAGGGGCCGATCAAGTCGGACTACCGGCGCTTCAATATTGAAGGCGTAACCCCGGGCGACGATTATGCCGCCATGCACCAGGCCCTGATGCGCCGCTTCAGCCGGCTCAAGGAAGGGGAGGGCAAGTTGCCGGATATTCTGCTGGTCGACGGTGGCAAGGGGCAGATGTCGATGGCCCGCGATGTGCTCAATGAACTGGCCGTCCCTGACCTGATTTTGCTCGGCGTAGCCAAGGGGGCGACACGCAAGGCGGGTTTTGAAACCCTGTACCTGAACGATGCCGCCCATGAATTTACCCTCAAGGGCGACTCGCCGGCCTTGCATTTGATCCAGCAAATCCGCGATGAGGCTCACCGTTTTGCAATTACCGGGCATCGGGCACGACGGGGTAAAACCCGGCGAACCTCAACCCTGGAAGGCATTGCAGGGGTAGGGCCGACCCGTCGCCGAGATTTATTGAAACATTTTGGTGGCTTACAGGAGCTATCTCGTGCCAGCATCGAGGAGATCGCCAAAGCACCCGGGATCAGTAAAAAGCTCGCTGAGTTGATTTATGCAAACCTGCACAGCGAGTAGAATGCCACCTCACCTCGTAGCCAGTTGTGCCGATGAATATCCCTAATTTGATCACCGTACTACGCGTTCTACTTATTCCTTTCTTCATTTTGTTGTTCTATTTGCCCTACAGCTGGAGTTATGCAGCCGCCAGCTCAGTCTTTGCATTTGCCGCGGCGACCGACTGGCTTGACGGCTATCTGGCCCGTCGACTGGAGCAAAGCACGCCTTTTGGCGCCTTTCTGGACCCGGTCGCCGACAAGCTGATGGTGGCGGTGGCCCTGGTGTTGCTGGTGCAAGAACATCACAACGTATGGCTGACGTTGCCGGCGGCGGTGATTATCGGTCGTGAAATCGTCATTTCCGCGTTGCGCGAGTGGATGGCCGAACTGGGCGCGCGGGCTCAGGTGGCGGTATCGAACATGGGCAAATGGAAAACAGCGGCGCAGATGCTGGCCCTGGTGATCTTGCTGGCTAACCCTTCGGACTTCAGCTTCTGGGTGTTGGTGGGTTACGGGCTGCTGCTGGTGGCTGCCGGCTTGACCCTGTGGTCGATGCTTCAGTATTTGCGGGCTGCTTGGCCGCACCTGAAGACCACCTCGGTAAAATAAATAAAACTTTTTTGAATCAAAGGCTTGACGCGTTATTAGATTTCTATAGAATGCGCATCACCAAGCGGGAATAGCTCAGTTGGTAGAGCACGACCTTGCCAAGGTCGGGGTCGCGAGTTCGAGTCTCGTTTCCCGCTCCAAACATGGCGCTGTTGAATTGTCTGCAATTCGATAGCGCAAGAACAAAGGACCTTCGGGTCCTTTTTTCGTTTCTGGGGTTTTATCCGGGTTTGCTGAGTCGCTCTTGTGAGGCTGCAGCCGGGTGATATTTTCTGGCAAGTTAGATTGAGACGGCGAATAGGTTCGCGCTGTTCGCCATAGAGTGGGCGAACTCTTTAGAGGACCACTCTAAGAGTGGCTTGTTTTAAGCTCGCCGTTCTTTCAATCAAGGGCGCACTTGCCCCGCCCGCGACCCGTCTCATGCAATCCCGGCGCCGGAAGACCCCGGGCAGCACCTTGCGATTTCATCTTTGTCGCGTCATGTTTAATGATCTTGAATGGTTAAATATGTTAGCGGAATCAGGTAGTTGATCAGGTTTGCCGATCACTGGATATTCGCACGCTGAATAACGGCGTGTTCTTGTTGTATTGTCCGACAAGGCGTTTGATTTCTATATAACAGACTATGGCAGTGGGTCGGGAATATTGTTAATTTGCGCCCCGTTGATCACTGGACCTCTAATAATGAAAAAACTATTTTTCAAGACCACCCTCGGTCTTGCCGTTGCACTTGCGTCTTCTCAGCTACTTGCCAGCGGTCTTGCAATCAATGAACAAAGTATCAGCGGCATGGGCACCGGCTTCGCCGGTCGATCATCCTCTGCTGACGATGCCAGTACCATCTATGGCAACCCTGCGGGCATGGCACGCCTGAAACAGGAGCAGGTGAGTGCAGGTGCTGCCTTGCTCGTGGCGAAAACCGATATCAGCCATACCCGCAGTACCTTTGGCGGCAAGGAAGACGGCGACATGGTGCCGTTGACTGCGGTGCCAATGGGTTATTACGTCAAGCCGATTGATGAACACTGGGCTTTCGGTGTCGGTTTCTATGTGCCGTTTGGCTTGATTACGGACTATGGCAGTGGTTTCGCAGGGCGTTACTTCGCCAATAAAAGCAAGATCCAGGTCATGACGTTCCAGCCTACGGTCAGCTATGCCTTCAATGACAAGGTGTCGATCGGGTTTGGTCCGACCATCAACCGCATTGACGGTGAGCTGACGTCCCAGGTGCCGAATGCCTTAACTCCGGGCACAAACGACGGCAAGGTGAAGATCAGCGGCGATGACACGGCCATCGGTTTCAACGCCGGTATCCTGGTACAGGCCACTGACAGCACCCGTGTGGGCCTGACCTATCACTCCAAGGTCAGCTACAACCTCAAGGGCGACACCAAAGTCACTGGCGGCACCTTCAGCCTGCTGGGCCTCAGCGGCCAGAGCTACGATGCCAAGCTGGACCTGGACACGCCGGAGTCGGTGGACTTCTCGGTCACTCACCAGCTCAATGATGACTGGACGCTGTATGCGGGCAGCACCTGGACGCGCTGGAGTCGCCTCAAGGACATTACCGTGCAGAACAGTGATGTCAGCCCGCGTCTTGGCGGCTCGTTGAGCACCATTACCGAAGAGCAGAACTGGCATGACACCTGGGCCCACGCGATTGGGGCCGCGTATCAGTTGAATCCGCAATGGGTGCTGCGCACGGGTTTGTCGGTTGACCAGTCGCCAACCAACAACACCAACCGTTCGCCGCGCATTCCTACGGGCGACCGTACCGCCATCAGCTTCGGCGCTGGCTGGACGCCGGTCAGTAACATGACGATCGACCTGGCGTACTCCTACCTGTGGGAAGACAGTACCAAGGTCAACGACAGCTCGGCTTCCAAGGGCGCGTACAGCTCTACCTACAAAAACAGCGCGAGCGGTTTTGGTACTTCGATCACCTATCGCTTCTGATCCACGGGATGTGCGTTACCGGGGATGTAACGCACATCATGCTCAGTCAAGGCACCGCAAGCGGCTCGGCTTCGCCAGGGGCAAACACTGCCCGGGCATTGCTCTGCGGGCTGAATATCCCCGTCAGTAGCAGCATGGCTACAACCGCCACGACCAGAACCCACCAGGCACTGACAAAACTTCCCGTGAGTTCGCGCAGCCAGCCCGTCAGCCAGGGCGATACCGCATTGACAAGAAACCCCGCGCCTTGCACGAACCCTGCAAGCTGACCGGCTTCGGCGGGTTTGCGGCAATGGTCGAGGGTCAGGATCAGGCTCAGGGCGAAACAGGCTCCCAGGCCAAAACCAATCAAGGCCACCCACACCTGCGGCGCCTCCAGCGGCCACATGACCAGGCCGGTAAAGCCCAGCGCCTGCGCCCCCAGGCTGACGGCCAATAGCGGGCGCCTGTCCAGGCTGCGGTGGGCCAGCGCCGGCATCACCAGCGCTGCGATGACCTGGAACACGGTCATAAACGCCAGAAGCGAGCCACTGTGTGCTGCGCTCCAGCCCATTTGCAAATAGTAAGCGGGCAACCACGCCACCATGCTCATATAGCCACAGTTGACCAGGCCGAAGTACAGCGCCAATAACCATGCGCGCCGCTTGCGCCACGGGCGCATGGTTACTGGCTCGCCCGCCGTTCGGGCAGGGCTGGCAAAGGGCAATGCCCCCCACAGCACCAGCGCGACCACAGCAGGCACCAGCCATATCCCCAGGCCGGCCTGCCAATGGCCAAAGTGGCCGGCCACCCGCGGGCTGACAAGAGCAGCCAGGCCGCCGCCAGCCATAAGGGAGGCGGAGTACACCCCTAAAGCCAGCGCCACCCGTTGCGTAAACTGGCGCTTGATCAGCGCCGGAACCAGCACCTGAATCAGCGCAACCCCGGCACCGCCCAACAAGGCCGTGGCCATCAGGGTTTGTGCCTGATCGGCAGACAAGCGCCACAGGCAGGCGCCCAGGATCATCGACAGGCCCAGGGCCACGCCACGTCGCTCGCCCAGGCCGGCCTGCAGGCGTACACCGAGCAAGGCCACCAGGCCCATGCAGATCACTGGCAGGCTGGTCAGCCAGGCACTGCTCTGAAAGCTCATGCCCGTGTCATGACGAATCTCCAGCAACAGCGGGCTGATGGAGCTGAGCAACGGACGCAGGTTAAGCCCCAGTACCACCAGCAATGCCCAGTTGGCAAACACCCGCGCCGGGTGTTTATCCAGGCTCATGGCAGGCTTTCCAGTCACGATAAATCTCGACCATGGCCGGTTGGGGGAGGTGTTGTATCGCCAGTTCCTGGTCGCTCAACGGCAGCGCCAGTTGCTGGTAAATGGCTGCCGTAGACAGCCCGAAGGGTTCGCCCTGCGGGTTGCTGGCGGCATACACCACCCGGGTGACGCCACACAGGTGCATGGCACTCAGGCACATGGGGCAAGGCTGGCCACTGGCATAGATCACGCAACCCTCCAGGCGCGGGCCCAGTTGCTGGCTGGCAGCCCGTATGGCCAGGAGTTCTGCGTGTGCAGTCGGGTCCTGGCTGATATGAATGGTATTGACCGCCTCAACGATCACCTCGCCGTTTTTGACCAGTAGCGCCGCAAAAGGCCGGCCACCGCTGGCAACGTTGCTGGCGGCCAGGGCCACGGCGCGTTGCAGGTAAAACTCATCGCTATGCATAACAACTCCAGGGTGTGCTCAGTGCGCGCCGGCATCGCGCAGCAGCTGGGCGGTCGCGCCCTGGCCGCGCTGCTGCGCTTGTTGCAGGGGTGTGTGCCCGTCGCTGTCGGGCAGGTTCAGGTCGGCACCGGCATTGATCAGCTGGGTGATGATCTGCTGATGCGCCGGGCCGCCGTCGGAGAGCACGATGGCTTCCATCAGGCAGGTCCAGCCCAGGCGATTGACATGGTTCAGATCAACCCCGGCCGCGATCAGCAGGCGCACCGTTTCAACATGGCCGCGCTCGCAGGCCGGGATCAGGGCGGTGCCGCCATAGCGGTTGGTACTCTGCAGGTCGGCACCGTGGGCCAGGGTCATTTGCAGGATTTCGTTACGCCCGCTGGCGCCTGCCAACAGGTAGGGGCTGTCGCGCATCAGGTTCTTCTGGTTGACGTCGGCCCCTGCCTGGATCAAGGCCCGGGCGATTTCGATGTGGTTCGATCGGGTTGCCAGCAGCAGCGCACTGCTGCCATCCAGCGCCTGGACGTTTAAGTCCGCGCCTTCGCTGATCAGTTGCTGGACCCTGTCCAGTTCGCCGTCGCTGACGGCATTGAGGAGTGTCTTGCCGCTTGCCATCACCGCTCCCGTAATTAATAGCGCGGCCATCAGCAGGCCATATTTGCGTGTCAGGCTAGCCAAGGTTAAGCCCTCTTTTACATCCTGTGAAAAGCCAGTATGGTCAGCGCAGAAAGTATTCTGAAATTAAATATAGCCATGCCTTTAAGTGGCAACGTGAATGGTGAGGCGGATGCTTGATCCCATACTGTTACGCAGTTTTGTCGCGGTGGTGGACTGCGCCAATTTCACCCGGGCGGCGCAGCGTCTGCATCTCACTCAGTCGACGGTCAGCCAGCAGATCCGCCGTCTGGAGGACAGCCTTGGCTGCAAGCTGCTCGACCGCGAGCAGCGCCGGGTGATCGCCACGCCTGAAGGTGAGCGTCTGCTGGCCTATGCCCGGCGCATCCTGGCGCTTGATCAGGAAGCCCGCGACGTGCTGTTCAACCAGGCCAGTGAGGGGGTGTTGCGCCTCGGCGTGCCTGAAGACTTTGCAGCCGAGCGCTTGATGCCGATTCTTTCGCGGTTCGGCCTGGAGCACCCGCGAGTACGCCTGGAAGTCACCAGCGGATTAGGCCCTGAATTGATGCGGTTCTATCGCCAGGGTGAATTCGACCTGCTGCTGGTCAAGCAGATGGGGCAGGGTGATGATTGCCTGGCGTGCTGGCCCGAACCCATGTGTTGGGTCGACAGCCGTTCAGCTCCCGCACTGGGGCGCGAGCCTTTGCCGCTGGTGGCGTTTCCGGTGGGCGGTTTGTACCGCAATGAAATGCTCCATCACCTTGAAGTGGGGGGATGGCGCTGGCGCATCAACTACTCCAGCGCAAGTCTGGCCAGTGTCTGCGCGGCCGTGGCGGCGGGCCTGGGAATCAGTTTGTTGCCGTTGCGGGTGATCAGTCCGGAGCACAGGGTGATTGACGCCGGCAGCGGCCTGCCGGATATCCAGGGGGTGTTTCTGGCGTTGTATGCCCGCAACGGGCTCAGCCACGCGGGCAAGCTGTTGCAGTGCCAGTTATTTGAGCTGTGCCAGGCCCTTGCAGCCCATGCGCCGGATTCCAGTGCGGCTCCTGCCGGCTCGCGATCAAAGCCGCCGCCAGCAATCAGTGTGCCTTGATACGGCTCGCGAAGAGCCTGCGCCAAGCCTTCAGGCATGCGCTCGGCGCCAATGCGCAATCACCCCCTGTGTCCTCCAGCGCGCTGCTCAGGCGGGCTGGGCCACCAGGTTATTGCTGACGTTACGCCCCAGCACCAGCACCGTTACAAAACCGCAGCCCACCAGGGCCGTGGCCAGGCTCAGCAGCACCGAGCTGCCCAACTGATCGACGATTTGCCCGCCGAAGAACGAGCCCAAGGCAATAATCACCTGAAACAGGGCCACGAACAGTGGCATGCCGCGCTCCACATCCTTGGGCGCTACCACAAACATCCAGATGCTGGCGCAGGCCGGGAAGGCGCCGAAAGCGAAGCCCCAGAGGGCGATGAGCATCGCAGCGCCAGTCATGCCGGTGGCGAAGTAGGGGAACAGGGCGGTACTGGTGCCAATCATCAGGGCCACCAGCAACAGGGTGTGGCGCACGCTGCGGTTGGCGGCGAAGCCGGCGAAGAGATTACCCATTACCCCTGCAACACCATAAAGCAACAGCAATGAGCCGATGGTCGGCCCGTCGAAACCGGCACTGTGCTTGAAGAAGGGGGCGACATAGGTATAGGCGGCAAAGTGCGCCAGGCCAATGAGTAATACCGCAATCAACCCCACCCGCGATTGCGGGTTGATAAACAAGGCCGGCAGGTCACTGACGCGAATGGCCTTCTCGGGGGTGAGCCGCGGCAGGAGGAAGATCTGCGCCAGTAGCACCGGTACGCCCACCAGTGCCGTCACCAGGAAGGTCATGCGCCAGCCCAGCAGGCCACTTAGCCATGTGCCTACGGGCACGCCCAGGACGGTGGCCAGGGTTACGCCGACCATGATGATCGAGGTGGCCTGGGCGACGCCCACGCCCTTGGGGGCCAGGCGACCACTCAGGGCGATGGCGGTCGCCCAGAAGCCGCCGATGCTGATACCCAGCAGCACACGACCCACCAGCAGCAGGTTGAAATCGCTGGCGAAGGCCACGACGGAGTTGGCAATGATCATGACCAGCGTCAGGCCGACCAGCAGGTAGCGACGGTCCATCGTACCAATGCCGATGGACAGCAAGGGCGCCGCGAGGGCGGCCATTATGCCGGGCAGGGTGACCATAAGCCCGGCGTGGCCGGCACTGATGCCAAGGTCACTGGCAACGTCGTTGAGTACGCCCACCGGGAGAAACTCGCTGGTCACCAGGGCAAAGGCTCCCACGGCGACCGATAGAATCGCCAGCCACTGTTGTTTGACGCTCTGTTGAGGATGTTCGGGGCGGCCGCGAGGCGGCAGGCTGGCGCTTGGCATGGTGGTGAGTTCCAGAAGGGGAGATGTCGCCTGAAGCCAGGCTGGGGGCGGGGGAAACTGGAGGGGATTATAGGGGGCAGTATTGCCGATCAAACACGTGGGCACTTCGATAGTAATTATCAGTGCCATCGATGGGGCGCCCGCAATAGAGCGCCCGCTGTTGGCTGGAGGCGTTAGAGGCGAGTTGTCAGGCCCGATGCATGCAAGAGCGTGCTGGCCCGGTCAGATGATGATATCCATGCGCGGGCCGAGCCCGTCGACCAGCACGGATATATGGGCCTGTACTTCGCAACGTGCTTTACACAGGTCGATGGCGCCTCTGAGTTCACGGTCGATGATGCGTCTGGCTTCTTCTCTTTTTTCGCAGGCGGTTTCAGCCGTCAAGGTCACCTGGCCGGCAAAGGTGGTTTCAACCGTAGACAGTTTGTTCCAGTCGGGGGTTTGTATATTGGCGATGCTTTTTCTGACCTTGTCGGCTGCTTTGGCTGCAATATCCGTATCTCCTGTCGGAGAAATCGAATATGTAAATAAGAAGTAGTGTTTAGTCATTTAATCTGCCTTATTAAGTAACGAATTATAGGGCGAACGTCAGGCTCGCTTAACTCAACATTAGCACTGCAAACAGGCAGCGAAATACTGGCCTTAAAGTTTTCGGGCTAAAAGAGTGTGTTCAGTTGTTTATATTATTTATATGATTTGTAGGTTGAAGCTGTCCAGCGGCATTGGGCTTTGCATGATGTAAAAGTTGCTATATGAGGGGCTGTTTCGGCATGTTTGATTGCATCAGCGCCTAGATCAGATCTTGAGGGTTTTTCGTCACCGGGCACGATGCGCTCATGCGGCACACCCACTAAAAAACTGCACAATGCTGGCGCAAGTGTCTTGCACCAAAAACAGACCTGGCTGATTCATGGTGAAGCATTCTGGCTGTCTGTGTTTTATGAAACTTCCTACATCTTCAGTTTTCCGCCCATTACAGTTTTATGGCACACCACTTGCTCTGGAGGATGACCGGGCGCAGACAACTCTGTGGTCGGGCGACGCAGCAAGCGTGGTTGCTCGTCTGTCATTGCCTGCGTATTTCCCTTCGATTCAAAGGACTGGTCATGCAAGAGAAAGCAATGGTTGTGAGCCGACGCAAAGTACTCAACTGGATCGGCGTGACAGCGGGCGCCGCCGCGATGTATCAGGCAATGACTGCCTTGAGTTTTGCCGCTGAATCGAACTATGAGCGGGATTTTGCCTTGAGCGGTGCGCCAAAGGGCACCCGTGTGCTGATCCTTGGGGCGGGGCTGGCGGGCATGACCGCCGCCTATGAGCTGCGCAAGGCCGGCTATCAGGTCAAGGTGCTGGAATTCAATGCCAAGCCGGGCGGACGTTGCTGGACGCTGCGTGGCGGTGACCGTTTCACCGAGCTGGGCGGCGCTACCCAGCATTGCGAATTCGACAAGGGCCTGTACCTCAACCCTGGCCCGTGGCGCATCCCGTACCATCACCATGCCGTGCTCGATTACTGCCACAAGTTCGGCGTTGCCCTGGAACCCTTTATCCAGGTCAACTACAACGCGATGGTGCATTCCACCCAGGCGTTTGAGGGCAAGCCGCAACGTTACCGTGCCGTGCAGGCCGACTTTCAGGGGCATGTGGCCGAACTGCTGAGCAAGGCCGTCAACCAGCACGGCCTGGATCAGGCACTGACCCGCGAAGACCGCGAGCGCCTGCTGGAGGTGATGCGCAAATGGGGCGCGCTCGATAGCAGCAATGCCTACAAGAAATCCCTGGAGACCAGCATGCGTCGCGGTTTTGCCGTGGACGATGGCGGCGGCCTGATGCCCGCAGCGGTGGCGTCCGAGCCAATCGACTGCAAGGCGCTGCTGGATTCCAATCTGTGGCAAAGCATCGCCAGCGGCCAGGAGTACGAGTTCCAGAGCAGTATCTTCCAGCCGGTTGGCGGCATGGACATGATTGCCCAGGCGTTCCAGAAACAGGTCAACGACCTGATCCAGTACAACGCCAAGGTCACGCGTATCCAGCAAAATGGCAACGGTGTGACCGTCACCTACCAGAACAGCGACGGCAGCGGCGGGGCGCGGCAAGAGCAGGCCGACTGGTGCGTGTGTACCTTGCCATTGTCGATTCTCGGGCAACTGCCCATCGATGTCAGCGCGCCGATGATGAGCGCGATCCGCGCCGTACCCTACGAGTCGTCGATAAAGGTCGGGCTGCAATTCAAACGTCGTTTCTGGGAGCAGGACGAGCATATCTATGGCGGCATCAGCTACACCGATACGCCCATCAGCAAGATCAGCTATCCGAGCACCGATTACGGCAAGCAGGGCAAAGGCGTGTTGCTCGGCGCCTATATCTGGGGGCCGAACGCTTACGAGTTCACCGCCATGAGCCCGCAAATGCGCGTGCAGAAGGCCGTTGAATACGGGGCGCAGATCCACCCGCAATACCCGGCAGAGTTCGAAAACGGCATTGCCGTGGGCTGGCACCGGGTGCCCTGGACCAACGGCTGCTACGGCCTGTGGACCCCCGAAACCCGTGAGCAGCATTACAAGAACCTGTGCCAGATTGACGGGCGCATTGTCCTGGCCGGTGAACATGCTTCTTACATTCCGGCCTGGATGGAGGGCGCCATCCTGTCTTCCCAGGATGCGATCAAACGCCTGCACACCCATATCATCGCCAGCGCGAAAGCGGCCTGAGCCCGGAGACAGCCATGCGAATGACTTTAACCACCGCTATCCTGGCCGGCGTGCTGGCCAGTGTGCCTGCGTTTGCCGAAGATGCGCCGATACTGTCCACCTCTGGCAAGTTCGATCAGCCCAGTGGCGAGGCCCTGTTCAATCAGGTCTGCCAGGGTTGCCATATGGCTGATGGCCAGGGCTCCCACGGGGCGGGCGCGTATCCGGCGCTGGCCGCCAACCAGAAACTGGGGGCCAAGGTGTACCCGGTGTATATGGTGACATCAGGGCAGGGCGGCATGCCGGGCTTCAAGAAATACATGGATGACCAGCAGATTGCAGAGGTGGTCAACTATGTGCGGACCCACTTTGGCAACCACTATGCCGACACCGTGACCGTCGAGGATGTACGCGCGGTCACCCGGCGCTGACAAGCAATCATGGACTGCGCGTTTTTTCATACCCTTAAAGGAATTTAACGATGTCTAAAAAAATGATCCCCGCTTTTGTTTTGACCTCGGTGCTGGCCGGCCTGATGGCAACCCAGGTGAGTGCGGCAGAAGTGATCCGCCACAAGCTGCCCAATTCTGACTTTCCGATTTCCCTGGCTGTGGAAATCCCGCCGGGTGTCACCGTGGTCAACCTCAGTGGTGTGGTGCCGCCCATTGCCGACAGCAAGGCCGACCCCAAGACCCTCGCCGCTTATGGCGACACCGAAGTGCAGACGGTCAATGTGCTGAAAAATATCGAGGCCACCCTCAAAAGCCTGGGCCTGAGCATGGGCGATGTGATCAAGATGCAGGTGTATCTGGTGGGCACGCCGGAAACCGGCAAGATGGATTTCGCCGGTTTTATGAAGGGTTACACCCAGTTTTTCGGCACCCAGGCCCAGCCCAAGCTGCCAACCCGCTCGGCATTCCAGGTGGCCGGTCTGGCCAACCCGAATTATCTGGTAGAGATCGAGGTCACGGCAGCCCGGCCGTAACTTCCCCGCTTAAAGGGCGGGTGCCATCGCGCCTGCCCGTTCCCCTTCACGGTGTACCCGACAGGTTGCTCAGCGCCCAAGCGGCGGCGTGTCCAGCGCCAACAACTCCTCCATCAAGCTGAACACCGTGGTTTTGACAGCACTGTTCAGCGCTGTCCATGCCAGCCCCGTGGTTGCCCTATAGTCCCCCAGATCCAGCGGCCTGGAGATGACATTGGCGGGCAGGGCGCGCCCGGCGTTGGCTGGCAGCAGGCCAACCCCCAACCCGGCAGATACCAGGGCAAGCATGGTGGTGAACTCGCCCAGTTCGGTTGCGTGTTGCAGATGCGCGCCCTGGCGGGCGAGCGCTTGCATCAGTTCATCGTAAAAGCCGGGGGCGTAACGCCGGGCCAGGGTAAAAACCGGCAACTGGCTCAGCTCACAGGGGTGCAAGACGTCGCAGGCCAGCAGCGGGTGGTCGCCGGGCAGGGCGACAATAAAGTTTTCCTGCAACACCTCGCGGGTGTGGATCCCCGGGATGGCGGCCGGCAGGCGCATCAGGCCGAAGTCGAGCTGGCCGTTTTTCAGCGCCACGGCCTGGTCCGGGCCGGGCATGTCCTTGAGTTCCAGTTCGATCCGCGGGAAGCGGGCATGCAGCGAGCGGACCAGCATGGGCAGCAACTCGGGCAGTACCGAGGAGACAAAGCCGAAGCGTACCCGGCCGATTTCTCCACGGCCACACGCCCTGGCCACATCGGCGGCATGGGCCGACTGGTGGAGTGTGGCCCGGGCCTCAGGCAAGAAGAGGGTGCCCACCTCGGTGAGTGCGACCGAGTGGCGGTTGCGCTCGAACAGGCGCACCCCCAGCTCTTCTTCGAGCATCTTGATCTGCATGCTCAGGGCCGGTTGCACGATGGACAGCCGTTGCGCGGCCCGGCCGAAGTGCAGCTCTTCGGCCAGAGTCACAAATGATCGCAGGTGTTTGATTTCCACAGGGCACTCCAGGCTATGCAACGACGTCATGGCGAAGCGCATGGTAATGGATCGCAGAAGGTTTTAGCCAAGCACGGCCATGTGCGACGGTGCAAAAAAACGCGCAAGGCGTTGGCAGACGTTGGACAATGGGTGTTTTCACTTCAAGCGAGCGATCACTTATGTCTCACCACGACATCACTTTTATCCCTGATCCCGATGCGGATTCCATCTCCTCGGATGTTGCCGGGTTTGCCGGCTTGCTGGTATCGACGCAGATTCCGACCCGTGCCGATGGCAGCCTGGAGCTGGGCGGGATTGTCGAGCAGAGCGAGTGTACGTTGCAGGCGCTCAAGCTGGCGCTGGAGAAGGCGGGTAGTTCGATGAGCCGGGTACTGCACCTGACCATTTACCTGACTGACATGGCTGATCGGGCGGCGTTCAATGAAGTTTACAAGCGTTACTTTGCCCAGCCGTGGCCGGTGCGCGCTGCGGTGGGCGTGGCCGAATTGGCGGTGGCGGGGATGCGGGTGGAAGTGACGGCGATGGCGGCCAAGGGCTGAGAACAACACACGGTTGTGGGAGCGGGCTTGCTCGCGACTTGATCGCCGCGGTGTGACTGAAACACCGCGGCGCCTGCATCGCGAGCAAGCCCGCTCCCACGATCGTGCCGTTTATTACTTCAACGGCGGCGTGCGCGGCGGGATCATGCGCTTGCTGCCCGTTGCCTCAAATGCCGAAGCAAAGCGCAGCAACGCCGAATCGTCATAGGCGCGACCGGCAAACGTCAGCCCCACCGGCATGCCGATATCCGCCATCACGCCCATGGGCACGGTCACGGTCGGTACACCCAGGTGGCGAATGGCGAGGTTACCGTTGGCCACCCACACGCCGTTGCTCCAGGCAATGTCCGCCGACACCGGGTTCACATCTGCATCTGCCGGGCCAACATCAGCGACGGTCGGGAACAGCACGGCATCCAGGCCCAGGTGGTCCATCCAGTCTTCCAGGTCGATGCGCCGGGTTTTTTCAAGGCCGCACAGGCCGTCGGGCACGGTGCTGATCTGGTCCCACGGGGTAATGCCACGCTGGGCCATGCGCACATATTCGTCCATGCCGGCCGCCAGTTCGTCCTCACGGTTGGGCAGGGTGCCCGGGTCGTGCGGGAAGATCAGTGGGCCGTCGACGTCGGCCAGGCGGTTGAGTTGCGGGTCACCGTTGGCGCGCAGGAAATCATCGAATGCCCAGGCCGACAGCTCCCACAGCTCGTCATGCAAGAACTCTTTGGACACCAGCCCGCGGGTAAACACGGTGGGCGCGCCGGGGCGATCGCCTTCGCAGTTGGACACCAGCGGGAAGTCTACTTCCAGCACTTCGCCGCCCTGGGCTTCGATGGCCTGGCGTGCGGCTTGCCACAGGTCGATCACCGAGGCGCGGGTGATGATGCGCTGCCCGGTGGGGCCGCCAATGCCGGGGCATTCAGCCGTGCCGGCCTCGGGGTCGGCATTGATATACATGCGCGGTACGCCAAAGCGCTTGCCGGCCAGGGCATCGGCCTTGACTGCCAGTTCTGCATAGGCAGCTGGACGCACCGAGGCCACGCTCGGCAACGGCACCCAGGGTTGCAGGCGCCACAGGTCGCCACGGGTATCCGGGTCTTCGGCGACGACAACATCGAGCACTTCGAGCAGGTCAGCCATCGTGCGGGCAAAGGGCACGACCACGTCCATGGTCGGTGTCAGCGGCCAGTTACCGCGCACTGAAATCACCCCGCGCGACGGCGTGTAGGCGCACAGGCCGTTGTTGGACGCCGGGCCGCGCCCGCTGGACCAGGTTTCCTCGGCCAGGCCGAAGGCCGAAAAACTGGCCGCCGTGGCCGTGCCTGCACCGTTGGACGAGCCGGAGGCGAAAGGCGCCGTCAGGTAGTTGGCGTTGTACGGGCTTTCGGCGCGGCCATACACACCGCGTTGCATGCCGCCGTTGGCCATGGGCGGCATATTGGTCTTGCCCAGGCAGATGGCCCCGGCACCGCGCAGGCGCTCAATGGTGAAGGCATCACGATAGGCGATCAGGTCCTTGAAGGCCGGGCTGCCCGAGGCGGCGGTCAGGCCCTTGACCAGGTAACTGTCCTTGGCGGTATAGGGGATGCCATCCAGCGGGCCGAGGGTCTGGCCCTTGGCCCTGCGGGCGTCCGAGGCCTGTGCTTCGGCCAGTGCCTGGGGGTTGCGCACCACCACGGCATTGAGCGCGGTGGCCGTGTCAGGGGTGTCGTAGGCGTCGATCCGCGCGAGATAGGCCTGCACCAGTTCGACCGCCGTGGTTTGGCCGGTTTCGAGCGCGGCGCGCAGTTGGGCTATGGACACCTCGGTGACTTCGATCATGGGCTTACCGCTTGAGGACTATGGGAAACCGCAGAGCTTAGCGAAACTCCTGCCTTAACAGCCAGCCCATGTGACATTTGATGTCGTAAATAGGTACCACACCTTGTGGGAGCGGGCTTGCTCGCGATTGGCGCGGCGCGGTGTATTCGCAACACCGAGGCGCTGCCATCGCGAGCAAGCCCGCTCCCACAAAGGGGTGCAAGTGGCTAAAGCCGCTGCCACAGCGCGTCGGCCTGGGGGTTGCGGTTGTCGCGCCAGCGCACCAGGATCACTTCCAGATGATCGGACTCCATGTCCGGGTACAAGCGCACCAGCTCACCGCGTTCGATCAGTGGCGCCACCATGCTGTGGGGCATGCACGCCACGCCCTGGCCGCTGGCGACCATCGGCTTGAGCGCCTCCGAGACGGTGGCTTCGAACACTTGCAGCAAACGCTGGGGCTGGGGGTGACGGTTGATCTGGGTGCGCGACAGTTCATGCAATTGCGCACTGCGCGAATAGCTGAGCAACGGGATCGGCTCGTCGGTGTGCGCGCAATGCGCCGCCAGTGCGGGCGTGGCGACCCAGTACAGCTCGTCGTGGCCCAGGGACTTGACCTCGAACTCGCTCTGGCGCGAGTAGGGTGCCGTCTTGGTGTCACGGTAGAACAGGATGAAATCGCAACGCCCGGACATCAGCGCCATGTAGTAGTCATCGGTGCTGCGATAGCCCGTGTCGATACGGGTGAACAGCGGCGCCTGCGGGCTGTTCAACTGGCTGATCCAGCCCGGGAAGAAGTTGCACGCCAGGGTGTGCAGCGAGGCAAAGGTCAGTGGCCGGTTGAGCACCTTGACGCTCTGTTCACAGTCGCGGGCCATGCGCACCAGTTCCACGGCATTGGGCAGCAGCGCTTCGCCCGCCGCAGTCAGGCGCACCGGGTTGCGTTCGCGGTCGATCAGGGTTGCACCCAAGTGAGCCTCAAGCAGTTGAATGCGCCGGCTCAGGGCCGATTGCGATGAGCCGCGCATGCTGGCCGCTGCCGTGAATTTACCGGTGTCGGCCAGGGCGAGAAAATCTTCGTACCAGTCAATGTTCATGGACTTATTCCAATATTCGATAGCCCGTGCAGCATAGTGGATCAATTGCCGCTATCCGGCCCAAGCCTGTGTCTTTATTGTGCGCTGAACCGCCACCTGCCGTTGAACTGTGGTTGACAGGCATAACAAGAAGAATTTTGAAGGGGCAATGATATGCACAAATTGAATAGGGCCAAGCTTTTACTTGGGGCGCCGCTGTTGGCCTTGCTGTTGACGGGTGCCCAGGCCGCCCAGGCAGGTGTGCTGGACAAGGTCAAGGCCCACGGCAGCGTGCGCTGCGGCGTCGCGGGCGACAAGCCGGGCTTTTCGCTGATCGATGACAAGGGCCGCTGGACCGGCATGGATGTGGACCTGTGCCGCGCTGTGGCCGCGGCCGTGCTGGGGGATGCCGACAAGGTCGAGTATCTGACCACAACGGCAAAAAACCGCTTTACCGCCCTGGCCTCCGGGGAAATTGACATTTTGTCCCGTGCCGCTTCCTGGACCGCTGAACGCATCGCCAACCTGGGTGTGGACTTCACCACGGTCTGGTTTTACGACGGTCAGGGCTTTATGACCCACGCCGCCGACGGTATTCAGAAACTCACTGACCTGGACGGCGCCACTTTCTGCCTGTCACCGGGCACCACCTCCGAGCAAAACCTGGAAGATTATTTCGGTCGCCGTGGCCTGACTTACAAAACCGTGGTCATCGAAAAAAGCCCCGAACTCTATGCCGCCTTTCAGCGCGGGCGTTGCAACGCCATTTCCAATGACTCTTCGGGGCTGGCAGCGCGTTTGGCGTTGATGAACAACCCCAAGGACTATGCGCTGTTGCCCGAGGTGATTTCCAAGGAGCCGCTGGGGGCCTTTGTCGCTCAGGGTGACACGGTGTGGCGCAATATTGTGACCTGGACCGCTTACGCGCTGATGACCGGCGAAGAGCTGGGCGTGACTTCGGACAACGTCGACGAGTTGCGTGGCAGCAAGACCGCATCCACCGATATCGCCCGCTTGCTGGGCACCGAAGGCAGCATCGGCAAGTCCTTTGGCCTGGACAGTGACTGGGCTTATCGCGCCCTCAAGCAGGTCGGCAACTACGCGCAAATCTACGACCGCAACCTCGGCCAGCAGACGGCATTGAACATCCCGCGCGGTCTCAACCGCAGCTGGAAAGACCACGGCCTGATGTACGCACCGCCGATTCGCTGAGGGGATTACTGTCATGTCGACCCATCGTTCGCCCAACCTGCGCCTGTCGAGCGTGCTGCAGCAGGGACTGGTACTGGCTCTGGTTGGCGCAGTGTTTTATCTGCTCTCCAGCAACGCCGCGCTGAATTTGAAGAACCTCAATATCGCCTCGGGATTCGGTTTTTTGTCCCAGCGCGCCGGCTATGACATCAGCTTCTCGCTGATTGATTACACCCCGGATGCAACCTATGCCCGCGCCTATCTGGTGGGCTTGCTCAACACCTTGCTGGTGTCAGTGCTGAGCATTGTCCTGGCGACCCTGCTGGGCGGTGCGCTGGGCATGGCGCGCGTCTCGGACAACTGGTTGATCAAGCGCCTGAGCGGCACCTGCATCGAATTTTTGCGCAACGTGCCGCTGGTGGTGCATCTGGTCTGGTGGTACGGGCTGGTGCTGGCGCTGCCCGGGGTCAAGCACTCGGCCTCGCTGTTTGGCGTGGTGTTTTTGAACAACAACGGCCTCAACCTGCCGTGGCTCGAGCAGGGCAGTGTGGTCGGCTGGGGGCTTTTCCTGATGCTGCTGGGCACGTTGCTGGCTTATGTGTTCTGCCGCTTGAAAGAAGCCCGCGGGCCGTGGCGCGGTTTTGCCTCCAGGCGCTGGCCCGCGCTGCTGGCCGGGGCAGTGCTGCTGCCTTTGCTGGTGTACGCCCTGAGTGATGCCCATGTGCAATGGGAAGTGCCGGTGCAGCGCGGTTTCGGTTTCAAGGGCGGGATCACCCTGGTACCGGAAATGCTTGCCTTGTGCCTGGCCCTGTCGTTCTACAGCGCCAGTTACATCGCCGAGATCGTGCGTGGCGCGATTGAATCGGTGCAGCGCGGCCAGTACGAAGCGGCCAGGGCGCTCGGCTTCACATCCGGCACTACCATGCGTCAGTTGATCGTGCCGCAGGCCATCTATCCGATGATTCCGCAGATCACCAACACCTACCTGAACATCGTCAAGAACTCCTCGCTGGGGGTGGTCATCGGCTTTATGGAGCTGGTGTCGTCCACCGGCGGCACCACCCTGAACCAGACCGGCCAGGCTATCGAATGCATCGCGCTGGTGATGGGCACCTACTGTGCGATCAGCCTGGTGATCTCATTGGCGATGAATATTTATAACCACCGCATTGGCCAGAGGGGGCACTGAACATGACCGCAATGAATCAGGCACTGGCAATCCCGCTGGCACCGCCACGCTTGCCCCGACTACAGCGTGCCCTGGCCTGGAGCCGCAGCCACCTGTTCCCCAGCCCGGGCCACAGCCTGTTGACCCTGAGCGTACTGGCACTGCTGGGCTGGTGCATTCCCGCGGCGCTGAACTGGCTGGTATTTGATGCCACCTTCGTCGGCAGCAGCGCCAAGGACTGCAACCCCGGTGGCGCCTGCTGGCTGCCGATTACCCAGCGCTGGAACCTGTTCGTATACGGTTTCTACCCGCAGGCTGAACAGTGGCGGGTAAGCCTGGCACTGGTGCTGGCAGGGGCAGCGTTTGTCTTGCTGTTTTTCAAGCGCCTGGACCGTCGCCTGCTGCTGGCTTATCTGGCGTTGCTGCCGATTGTGATGTGGTGGCTGCTCAAGGGCGGTGCCGGTTTGCCCGAGGTCTCCTCGACCAAATTCGCCGGCATGCTGGTCACGGTGTTCCTGGGCACCGCTGGGATGATCTTTGCCCTGCCGCTGGGGATTTTGCTGGCTCTGGGGCGGCGCTCGAAACTGCCCGTGGTGCGCATGCTCTGCGTGCTGTACATCGAGCTGGTGCGCTCGGTGCCGGTGATCTCGCTGCTGTTTATGGCCTCATTGATGATCCAGTTGTTCCTGCCGCCGGACTCGGCCTTCGACATCCTGCTGCGGGTGCAGCTGGTGCTGATCCTGTTCACGGCCGCGTATATGGCCGAGACCTTGCGCGGCGGTTTACAGAACCTGCCCAAGGGGCAGTACGAGGCGGCGATGGCGCTGGGTTTCGGCTACTGGAAAACCATGGGCCAGATCATCCTGCCGCAAGTGCTCAAGCAATCCATTGCCCCCTTGCTCACGCAATTTATTGGCCTGTTCAAAGAGACCACGCTGGTGATGATCGTGGGTGTGCTGGACATCGTCGGCATCGCCATGAGCACCGCGGTCGCCCCGGAATGGGTCGAGTACGGTCACGAAATCTACGTCTTCCTGGCGATCTACTTCTTCGTCATCTGTTTTGCACTGTCGCGCTATGCCCGACACCTTGAACAACGTATGGAGCAAAGCCGCTCATGATCAGCAAACCCAAGGCTGATGCCGCCGCGATGGTGCGCATCGAACAATTGAACAAGTGGTTCGGCAATGCCCATGTATTGAAGAACATTTCCCTGGATGTACACGCTGGCGAAAAAGTGGTGATCTGCGGGCCTTCGGGTTCCGGCAAATCGACCCTGATCCGCTGCATCAACCAGCTGGAGCAGCACCAGCAGGGGGTGGTCGAGGTGTTGGGCGAAGAACTCAATGGCAGTGTCAGGGGCCTGGAGCGTATCCGCCGTCAGGTGGGCATGTGCTTCCAGCACTTCAACCTGTTCCCGCACCTCACGGTACTGAAAAACTGCACCTTGCCCCAGACCTCTAATCTGGGCGTGCCCGAGGCGCAAGCCATCGAGCGAGCGCTGGGCTTGCTGGACAAGGTCAAGATGCGCGACCACGCCAACAAGTTTCCGTCGCAGTTGTCCGGTGGTCAGCAGCAACGCATTGCCATTGCCCGGGCGCTGTGCATGCAGCCCAAGGTCATGTTGTTTGATGAGCCGACCTCGGCTCTGGACCCGGAAATGATCGCTGAAGTGCTGGACGTGATGACCGGCCTGGCCCAGGAAGGCATGACCATGATCTGCGTGACCCACGAAATGGGTTTTGCGCGCAAGGTGGCTGACCGCATCGTATTTATGGACCAGGGCGAGATCGTTGAAGAAGCTCCCCCCGAGCGGTTTTTCTCCGCCCCCGAGTCTCCCCGTACCCAACGTTTTTTAAGCCAGATCATCAATCACGGAGTGCATGCCCAATGACCCAGCCTATCGCAATGGCCCTGCATGGCGGTGCCGGTGTACTGATGCCCGGTGTTTTGACCCGCGAAGACGAGCAGGCGATCCACGCCGCATTACTGCAGGCGCTCAAGGCCGGGGTCGATGTCCTGGAAAAGGGCGGCAGCAGCCTGGACGCGGTCCAGGCCAGTGTGGTTGAACTGGAAGAGTGCCCTTGGTTCAACGCCGGCAAAGGCGCGGTGTTTACCCATGCCGGAGACCATGAACTGGACGCGGCAATCATGAACGGTGCCAACCGCGAAGCCGGTGCCGTGGCCGGTGTGCATCATGTGCGCAACCCGATTTGCGGTGCGCGGGCAGTGTTGGAGCACAGCGAGCATGTACTGCTGGCCGGTGCCGGGGCAGACTTGTTCCTGTCCGAGCAGGCGGGTCTCGAACATGTCAGCAATGACTGGTACGACACGCCGTTGCGTCGTCGCCAGTGGGCTGCGCAACAGCAGCAACCGGAGACGGTGTTGCTGGAGCCGGGCGGCGTGGAGAAAAAATTTGGCACCGTGGGCGCTGTTGCCCTCGATAGCCAGGGGCATGTGGCAGCGGCCACCTCCACGGGGGGCATCACCAACAAACGCTACGGCCGGGTGGGCGACTCGCCGCTGATCGGCTCCGGCACCTGGGCGGATGACCGCAGCGCGGCGATATCGGCGACCGGGCACGGCGAGTTCTTTATGCGCACCGTGGTGTCCCACAACATTGCATCGCGCATTCGCCTGGTGGGCTCAAGCCTGGCAGACGCCTGCGAGCAAGTGGTGCAGGGCGAGCTCAAGGAGCTGGGCGGTAACGGCGGCGTGGTCGCTGTGACACCGGCTGGCGAGACCGTGCTGAGCTTCAATACGCCGGGCATGTACCGCGCCTGGCTGGATGCTGACGGCGGTCTGCACACGGCCATTTACGCCGAGGACGATTGCCTGCATCGACGTTGAGTGAATTGACCCGCGGGGCGGCTGGAGATTAGTCTCGATCTCCTTTCGCCCCGTGGAATGCACTGATGATCACCTGCTACCTGCGTTACGTGATTGACCCTTACCAACTGGCCGAATTCGAGGCCTATGCCAAAGTCTGGATCCCGCTGGTAGCCAAATTTGGCGGCCAGCATCATGGCTACTTCCTGCCCTCGGAAGGTGCCAACAATATCGCCCTGGCCATGTTTACCTTCCCCAGCCTCGCAGCCTATGAAGACTATCGCGAGCGCTCAAAAACCGATGCCGAGTGCATTGCCGCGTTCAAGCTGGCTCAAGACAATCGCTGTATCCTGAGTTACGAGCGCAGCTTTTTCAGGCCTGTTTTCGAATAAATCCCCGGTGGGAGTGGGTTTGCTCACAATGGCAGCGACGGGCTTCAACTGACCCACAGCGCCGCTTACATCGAGAGCAAACTCGCACAAAAAGTGTTGGAGTGTAAAAGTCCGTAATAACTGCCGAAGACTGCAGTTGTAAATCTAGTGGTTGGGTTTCAGGTGTGTCCAGTAATTGTGTGTTGCAAGGTCTCTACTCAGTAAGTACACGTTAAATTATGTAGGAAATTTCTAGGTTATATTTAGATTTTTCTCATTTGAAAATAAGAATTCTCGTTCATGTCCAATCGGTTGTTTCGGAAATTATGCTGTTTTATTTGCGTGCAGAATATCTAGGGGCTAGATTTAATTAAAGTGCCATCGCGTGAATAGTTCTGGCGTGGCCGTGATGAGTCCGATAGCGATTGATTGATGTGCGTAGTTGACGTATGAGGCCGGTATGGACGGTGGGGTATAAATCCAGCAAGTGAATTGTTATGGGTTGGACCGCAAAATGGATATAAAAAAAATTGAGTCCTACCTGTCTGATTCTGCAGTTGAATCGGCAGTTGTGTGTGCTCGGCGATTGATTCAGAGCCTGCCTGACCAAAAAGCAATAAGTAACAACAGGATACTTCTTGCGTATGGAGGGGGTAAGGATAGTAGTTATATGGTTGCTTGGGTTAGATATATCCAAGGCATTATTATGGCGGAAAAAGGAGACACGTTCAGGCTGAGGATCATTACAAATCGACATGCTGGCATGAACCATATGGTAATGAAGAATATTGATGGTGTTTATAAAGCGCTGGGTGTTTATGGTGATGCTGCGGTTGAGTGCTTGATCTGTGATGGTTTATTGATTAGACGTTTTGAGCGTTTCCTAGAGGTGCCTGAAGAACTAAAGCTTAGAAATCGAACGGATGTATTGATGAGCGGCCACTTGTTTCAAGCGGATGCTCGATCTACTTTTTGTAATGCCTGTAATTTAAGTATGGTGAATTCATTTGGCATGGGCGCCCATTTGGATGGGGGTGTTGATATTATTGTGACGGGTGACTCCACTAAAGAACAAGCCGCTTATTATGCATGGGTGCGACATCTCTCTCGAGTGTTCGGTATTCAGAGCGTTGTTGAAGGGGGGCGGGGGTTCTCCCAATTTCTTAAGGTACTTGATAGTGTGGCTGGAGCGTATTTTGGGAGAATATATGGTTTAGATAACCTCGCCGCAGAGCATAGGGTGTTTTACGGGTTGATACGTGATCCGGTATTTTTCAATATATATCAAGATACCCGTTATGATGCAGGTGATCATTGGCGACTTTTAACGGAGTTTTTGGGGTTTGATTTTGACGAGTTGATGTTTAGTTTTTCCGAGTCAGACTGTGGCAACCCAACGCTCATGGCACATATCAGAGGGTTGAGGGCTGAAACGTTGCTAGGGCGTAGCTATGCGGAAGGTGTTCGTGAGTATGTTAACTTTGCAATAGGACTGATGAGGCAAAAGGATTTTCCACCCTCGTTGATTGCAGAGATGGAAGCACGTTATCGAAATAAGTCTTCAATTGACCGTCAGCGAGCACGTGCGGCGACGTTTGCAAAAGAAGCTTTCGACCTGTCGACAGAGCAAATAATATGCATGATTTATTCGCCATTCACAGAGTTCGGGAATAATCTTGAGAGATACCTGTCGCAACAAAAAATTGCACTGTCGGTCGCAGAAGTTCATACGCTGCTTGGTGGTAATGGTTGCGCATGTTCGATGTTAAAGAAAAAACTGGAGAAGCTATCCGGTCTGAGCTTGGAGCAATTAAGGCAATGCTATGGCAATTGCTTGGTGGTTTCTCTTCTTGAGCCCAAAGCGCACGATCCTTTGTCGAAAATTTTACAACGCGATCCTCATAAGGCTGTAATAGACGTTGCCAATAATTACTCTGCGAGCGGACGTGCTATTGAAATTATCTCAGGTAGATAATCTGCAGGTGTAAACGTGTTGCGGGCAAGGTTGTTGTTTCGGTTGCGCCGTGCTAAGAAATGTGAGTGGGTGTATGAAATATTTTAGATAGGCTTGAATAATAGCTGGTTGGAGGGGCAAGTGTGCAGGATGATAATTGCTCGAGGTACATTCTCTGTCGTCGACGTCATGAGCGCTGCTCGTGCAATGGCTGCTGGCGAAACTGCAACCCACGATGGGGAGATAAAGCAACACCTGGATGGATGGGGTTGTCTTTGGATAACACATGGTAAAGTTAGAACATTGCACGGTGAGGGAAGTTTCATTGAAGCACTGTCGACGATGGATGTGTCTAGTATCAATACCCGTTTTTTGGCTGTGCATGTACGCCATGCAACGTTGAGACAAAATAGCGGTATAAAATATGCGCACCCCTTGAAGCTGGACAATGGTTTGGGGTGTTGGTATTTCATGCATAATGGTTATCTGCCAACAGTGTACTTGCATTTGGGACTTAAAAAATCCAGTTTTGATTCGGCTGAATACTTGGAGTATATAGTGGGGGCTGTTCAGCCGCTTGATATCAGTGAGGTGTATTTAACAGCAAAGCTAGGTGGGCTCCAGCCCGGCGGTAGTTCAGGTAATTGCTTTTTGATTACAGGCAATAAAGCATGGGCATGGCAATGGTTTTCGAAAGATACTGTGTGTGCAGATTATTTTACGATGAGGCACTTTAAGGCGGCTGAAGTTGAATATATCTCATCAGAAATAATTCCGTTTTTGGGCGATGAGTCTAAATGGCGTTCGATGAGGAATGGTGAGCTTTATCAATTTAATTTGATAGGGGGATAGTATGAAAATGGGTGGTGGAGTAGAAATAGTTACACCCGACAGGGGGGTAGGGCCAGCGTGGCTCGATGATGTAATATCTGCGAGGATATCTGTGCTTGTGTTTCGTGGTTTTATATCGCCTGATCTAACTCGCATTTTGATCGATGACCTGAAGAACTGTGAGAGTTCAGTTCGTGTGTCGAGTTATTTGAACGCCACGTTAACGACGCTAGGGCCCTATTTGGCGAAGTATGTTTCGTCGCCTGATGAGTACTTCGAGCAAGCGGCTACTATTAAAACCCTGTTGCCGCACTCATTAAGCCAGGCGCAATCCGATATTTATCAGTTATTGAAGCAATGGTTTTGTCTCGACTCATTAAATACAGCTGTAGAGCCGGTATTGGGTGAGTACTCAGGCTCTGTCATCCGTTTCCATGCTGATGGTATAGCCAATCCTTTGCACAGCGATAATATCTCGCGCGATGCAGCAGGCTCTGGTTTGATAGTTGAGCGTATAGCTCATCAGCTTAGTTGTGTCGTGTGTTTGCAAGCATGTACTTCAGGAGGGCAGTTGAGGGTTTTTAGAAAAAATTGGTGTTTGGAAGATGAATGCTTTAAGGCCAGGTGCGAACTCGGATATTCTTGCGGTGTGGTAGAGGGATATGGGGCTTGTGAGTTTAGTCCTGCGCAAGGCGATGTGTATATTTTCAATCCTGCTTATTATCACGAAATAGATCGAGTTTCTGGGGTCGCTCGTATTACGATGGGGTTTTTTTTCGGCTTCCCCGGAGAAGATATGAAAAAAGCAATTGCCTGGAGTTGACCGTGGATGTTGGGCTGGTGGTCGGGTTTATAGGAGTGCCTGTATGTCTGTCAAAGATATAATGCTTGCAGTGTGCGTGGTCATTATTTGGGGGGTAAATTTTGTTGTCATAAAAATCGGGCTAGATGATATGCCTCCTTTTTTATTGGCTGCGCTGAGATTTACGATGGTGGCGTTCCCAGCGATTTTTTTTATTCGATTGCCCTGCGTGCCATTGAAGTGGTTATTCGCGTATGGGATGACAATCAGTTTTGGGCAGTTCTCATTTTTGTTTCTCGCCATTAAACTCGGCATGCCTGCAGGTATCGCATCGCTGGTTATTCAGACTCAAGCATTTTTCACGATAATTTTTTGTGTGCTGTTGCTCTCTGAACGGTTTAGGTGGGCACATATCGCCGGAATATTGGTTGCATGCAGTGGGGTTTTTCTGCTTGCGAGAGCGGGTATGAATATTCAGGGGAGTAACTCTATCTCGCTGGGGGCTTTGCTTTTGACGTTAGGGGCTGCAGTGTCTTGGGCTTTGGGCAATGTAGCCAATAAAATTATTTCACGTGATAGTCAAGTTACAGGTATTTCCTTAGTTGTCTGGAGCGCATTGGTGGCGATAGTTCCTTTTTTTGCCTGCTCATTACTGTTTGAAGGTGTTGACGTGATACGAGAAAGTCTATTGGCGGTCTCCAATAGAACGATGTGGGCTCTCGTTTATCTTGCTTTATTTGCTACTATTTTTGGCTATGCGGCATGGGGGTATCTATTGGGGCGATACGAAGCCTGGCGGATTGCACCCTTGTCTCTTCTGGTGCCTGTCGTGGGGATAATAAGTGCAAATTTATTACTCGGCGAGGCCTTGTCCGGCGAGCAGGTGGTCGGGGCATTCATGATCGTTTTTGGATTGCTTTTAAATACGTTTAGTGGCTTTTTTTCTTTTGCTCGATGGGGGCGTGGCTGAATTTATTCGGCGTGTGATCAGGATTGATTCTGGTCTTTTGAAGTCGAGTGTAAAGCTATTTTTATCACGTGATAATCGTGCGGGTTAACATTTAAAGGCGGATTCAAGAATGCCAGTCGTCCTTCCTCAGGCAGCAAATAAAGTGATGATTCTCTGCGCGGGGGCACGAAAATCATGAATTTATGTCTGTCGGAATTAGAGCCGTCTTCAGTCTTCGGCCTCCGAATGAAGAACGCTTTAAACAGACAGTCGGGATCATGTGTTTTGACATGGACATGTCATGAGGCAATCCTATTAAAAAAATATTCGGTTACTGATCCTGAATATGTTCTTGTTTTACGGGAGGCCATTGTCTGGGCTGTTCAGGCTGAGGGTTGTACCGGAGTATTGGTTTTGCATGATGCAGATACTCTATGTTATATCGCAGCTTCGATGAGTTATTTGTTGAGTGGGATTCCAGCTTCAGTAATAGTTACCGGCGCACTGATTCCGGTCAATATGCCCGATAGCGATGTGTGGGAGAATATCGATGGTGCAATGATGACGTTCGCCTGCGGAATACCTGGCGGCGTACATTTATATTTTCATGGGGATATTCTAAGGCCGCTTTTGTCATCCAGAATTAAAACTGCGGGGCGGCAACCCTTTTGGGAGCGTGATGATATTCCTTGTCAGGTTGGTGCTTCTTGTAGAGTGTTGGAAGTTACCTATATTACACCTGTGAAGCCCGTCAGTATCGGAGTGTTGCCTGTTTTTCCTGGTATGGGCTCCTCCTTTCTTGATTGTATGCTGAGTAGTGGGATTCAGTCGCTTGTGTTGGAGTATGATGGAACAGGAGAAGCATTCAATCTAGACGTGATTGGAAGCCTGCGCAGGGCCTGTTCTAAGGGCATTGTTGTTGTGTTGATTTTGACATGTGTTGGGCGGAGCGATTATAGAGTGGGTGATGAAATTAACTGTGCGGGGGTGGTCTCTGCTGGTCATGTGACGCGTGAGGCAATATTGGGAAAGTTATATGCGCTTATAGGCAGCGGGCTTAAGTATCACCAGGTTCGTGATTTTTTTGAGTGTGAGTAGCTGAGGCTTGTGCAAGGGGGATTTTGTTTGTTTTGATTTGCAACGGTATTTGCATTTGTTGTGGATGTATAAATGTTTAGTGTAAATATTGGGTTGGCTGTTGCTATCGTTGCGCTCTGGCGTTGCGATGGGGTGTGCTTTTTGCGAAACATCAAAGGGTTCCCATTGACCCGCATTGGGCTGTGCCGCGCACATTTTCATTCTAAAAAAATCGAATTGTGGTTGCTTGGGCTACATACTGTCGACCCACACAGCAGACTGGGATCGTCTCAAGTATGACGCTCCAACTAAATTTCACCCAAGAGGCATGTCCTATGGCTACCGCATCCGCATTTATTGATATTCCCGCCACAGCCGATCAGGTCTGGCAATTGATTGGTGGCTTCAACTCGCTGCCGGACTGGCTGCCTCTGGTTGCTACCAGCGAATCTGGTGAAGGCGGGCGCTTGCGCCATCTGCAGACCGTGGATGGCACGGTGATCGTTGAGCGCCTGCAAACGTTCGACAATGCCGGCAAGACCTATAGCTATTCGATCGTCGAGGCGCCGTTCCCGGTGACCGACTACCTGGCGACCTTGCGCGTTGAAGCCCTGGGCGACGGCGCCCGTGTGACCTGGTCGGGCCGTTTCACCCCGGCAGGTGTGAGCACTGAAGCTGCCGAAGAGCTGTTTGCCGGGGTCTATCAGGGTGGGCTGGCGGCGCTGAGCGGCAATTTCGCCGGCTGATTTGTACTCGGTGCTTTTAACTGCAATACCGGGTACATATCCGGCATTTGTATCTAACTGAAATATTGGTTTCGCTTTTACAGCGAGTCACTTTGCAAAAGCGGCAAAGTAACCAAAGCGCTTTCGCCCCTTCGTACGGCCTTCGCTGCGCTCAGGTACCCTCGCTCCGGTTCTACTCCGTGGGCACGCCGCGACGGGCCATCCATGGCCCATCGCGGCTCTCCCGGCATCCATGCCGGTCGACCCACTCCACAGAACCTCCTCTCGGCCTCCCGGGAGGGCAGGCAGATCAAAAGCACTGCGGCCCCGAGGCGGCCGACCGGCCGGCCTGTTTGGCGGCGAGGTCTGTGAGCCCCGAGTATTTCCTCTGTGGGAGCGGGCTTGCTCGCGATGCAAGCGGCGCGGTATTTCAGTTGAATCGCGCCGATGCCATCGCAGGCAAGCCCGCTTTCACATTAAATGCAAGCGCAACAGTGGGTTGAAAATACCCAGCATCCATGCAGTGATGGCACTTTAAAATCAAAAAAAGCTTAAAACCTGTGGCGATTTAATGACTTAGGTCAGTATTGCCTTGAAATAAAATGTGCAGAATCACTTGTTACTGATTGTTACGATAGGGTAAGATCGCCCTGCGTTCACCTACCACGGTTTATGCATTTTTAAGCCCCAAGTTTCCATCAGCTACTTGGGCTTTTTTTTGCCTGAAATTTGATATTGGATCCAATTTTAGGCGTGTAAGGTTTTCTGATATCGCCCCGTCCGCCAGCACCAGGCAGCGCTCGCACCGAATCTGCGATAAAGGGGAGCTGGTTTTGCGCTTGGGTCAATCAAAGGGCATTCGCCTGGTCATACCCCACTCGCGGCCATTGAAGAGCATGGACAGCGGCTCCTTGCTGTGGGGGGCTCGGAGATCGACATGGAACTAAAGGGCAGTCTCTGCGAATAAAGAAGGCCTCACATTTTTCGGCGAGGTGATGAAGCAAATCTTTAGCGTAGGAATGATCGTATGCTGCTTTCGAGTCTCTCTCTTCCGAATTTACATGAGCCCGGCCGCACTCATGTGTCTCCCGGCAATCAATGTACGGCTGCAGTGAGCAGCGTTCTGCCTGACACCAGTATTTTTGCGCGTAAGTCATCTGCGCAGACTCAGCTCAAGTTCGATGCCGTCGTCCAGGCACTTGAACAGGAACCGCCCGGCGCGTTAAACGGGAGTGCCCTTGAGTTGTTGAGCCTGGCGCTGGTTAACACAGCAAGCTGGCCAACCAAGACCGCCCTGGCCTGGAAACATGATGCGGATACAAGCCCGTACACCGCGTTCTTTGCAGGCAAGCAAAAGTGTTGGTCTGATATGCAGTCTTTGCCCGGTGACCGGGTCGATCAGTGCATCGAAGTCACCCATGACGGCAATAATAATTACTCGGCATCTATTCAGGGGAAGACCTGGCGGGCCTGGGGTGATGATTCTTTCTTCAAGTTGCTGTTGGCCATCAGGGATGATGTGTCAACTGAGTTGATCAGTGATCATCAAGCTGGCGCTTTGCGAAAGGAGTTGACGCATAATCTTATTGAGCAACGAAGCTTGTTGGAAGGGGTGTGGCAAGAGGGCGAACAATCACCCGCGCGACTTGGCTTCGTCAGTCCTGCCACTGCAGTAAATAGCGGCGCACGCACCATGACGAGTGTGCCTGTCAGCGTGCAGTGCAACCCTATGTGGGTTAACCCTGAAACACGACCTGCCTGTAAATACTCTCCGGTCAAAGTACCTGAGTTGCCGCTAAATGGCGCTAGGGTTAAAAACCGGGCAGAGGTCCTGCAAAGCATGCATGCAGTGCTGCACAATCGCGTTGAAGTCTGCAGATCGCTGGCTATGGATAGGGGTGGGCCCAGTTCAGGCAGCTGGTTTTCATTTATAAGGCCTCCTCGTATTGAAACCCCCTGGTTGAGTAAAAGCACTGTGCCAGCGCTGGTCATCAGCGGCGGCAGTGCCAGTAAACTCGATGCAGAACTTCGCAAGAACTACAGTCTGGCCTGGCATCCTAAAAACATGACAGGCGTTCACGGCTCCCGGTCCGAACCTGTATACCTTCTTGTCCACAAACTTGACTACCCGGCCTACGCCTCAACGATGAAAGATGTATTTGAGCAGTATCCAAACTTGCACCTGGTGGGCTGGGACGGTGGTAAGTTGACGGGCTTTGGGGCTGCCCGGGCCTCGGCATTGGCATTTGCGGATACGCTGGCATACCGTCCCGAAAGGATCATGCTGATCGATCAGGATGTTGTGAAAACAGAGCAGACCAGGCATACCAACCCAGCCGTACTCAACCAGATAGACGCTATTCACACAGCAACCCGGCAGCCGATTGTGGGTTATGGAATCGGCTATCCGGAGCGACAAGCACCCCCGAAACCGTTTATGGAAACATCCCCACCTCAAGCGCAGGACTTTAATTCGCCCGCTCAACAGTTTGTCTCTATCAAGGCGCCATTTCGTGGGCAATGGACAGATGGAATTTATCCGCCTTACATGGTGGCCGGCGGTGAAGACATGTTGATGGGTAAGGAACTTGGTTTAAATATTGCGGGCCGTAATGTTGTTTTGCCGGAAGAGCGAATTGTCAAGAAGGCGCTGGTCGGGGTCGCAGATACACCGAATGCGTATTGGAGTGAAGGTCGAACGCAAACGTTGAAGGCGTTGTTCGAGTCCGAGAAAAATACAGTGATCCAGTTTGAAGAGCAAACAATGACCCTGGATCAGCTGATGTATGTATTCCAAGGCAGGGGCTGGATTGCTTCACACCCGAGCGATGATTCGTACAATGTTTCAGCGTGCGTTATTGAGCGGATTATTTTAAGGCTGCAAAATGAGTTAGCCAAAGAACGATAGCCACACATCACCCCGTCTTGCCCTGTAGCCCAATAACTTCGCAGGCAAACAAGTGACTGGCGCTGTGCAGAACAGGAGGCGTCGTGGCCGGCTACCGGCCACGTTGTGTCATCAAGCTTTTGCTAACGCTAAACATATGGGTGGTTTAGCGCACCAGGCAGGGCTTTTTGTTGTCGTATTTCCAGCCGGGAATCATGTACTGCATGGCTACGCTGTCATCCCGCGCACCCAGGCCCATGCCTTTGTACAGTTCGTGAGCCTTGGCCACGGCGTCCATGTCGATATCCACGCCAAGCCCGGGTTTGCTTGGCACCTTGATATGACCGTCGACAATTTTCAGCGGTTCGTGGGTCAGGCGCTGTCCATCCTGCCAGATCCAGTGGGTATCGATGGCGGTGATGTCTCCCGGCGCTGCCGCCGCAACCTGGGTAAACATGGCCAGCGAGATGTCGAAGTGGTTGTTGGAGTGCGAACCCCAGGTCAGGCCCCATTCGTGGCACATCTGCGCAACCCGTACCGAGCCCTGCATCGTCCAGAAGTGGGGGTCGGCCAGGGGGATGTCCACGGCTTGCGACTGAATTGCATGGCCCATCTCGCGCCAGTCAGTGGCAATCATGTTGGTAGCCGTAGGCAGGCCGGTGGCGCGGCGGAATTCAGCCATCACTTCGCGCCCCGAATAGCCGTTTTCGGCGCCGCACGGGTCTTCGGCATAGGCCAGCACGTTGTGCTGGTCGCGGCACAGGGCGATGGCTTCTTTAAGTGACCAGGCGCCATTGGGGTCCAGGGTGATGCGCGCAGCGGGGAAGCGTTCGGCCAGCGCCGTCACCGCTTCGATTTCTTCAGCGCCGCGCAGTACGCCGCCCTTGAGCTTGAAGTCGTTGAAGCCGTAGCGGGCCTGCGCCGCTTCTGCCAGGCGCACGATGGCTTCAGGGCTCAGCGCCTTTTCATGGCGCAGACGCTGCCAGTCATCACCGTCGGTTTCATTGCGGTAGGCCAGGTCGGTGTGTTGCCGGTCGCCTATATAGAACAGATAACCCAGCATCTTTACCGTATCCCGTTGCTGGCCTTCGCCGAGCAAGGCCGCGACCGGCACATGCAGGAATTGACCGAGCAGGTCGAGCAGGGCGGCCTCCATTGCCGTGACGGCGTGGATGGTGATGCGCAGGTCGAAGGTTTGCAAGCCGCGGCCCGCCGAATCGCGGGCGGCGAAGGTGCGGCGCATGGCATTGAGAACGCTCTGGTAATTGCCGATGGGCTGGCCCACCACCAGGTTGCGGGCGTCTTCCAGAGTTTCGCGGATGCGTTCGCCACCGGGCACTTCACCCACGCCGATATTGCCGCTGCTGTCCTTGAGAATAACGATATTGCGGGTAAAGAAAGGGCCGTGGGCGCCGCTCAGGTTGAGCAGCATGCTGTCATGGCCCGCCACCGGGATTACCTGCAGGCTGGTGACGATCGGGGCTTGGCTGGCGTGGTGTTGATGGTCGGCATTCATGGTCTGGTCCTTGTCAGGCAGGTTGCAGGGCTGTGGGGGTTGCGGTCGTGGGGGTGGGTTTGGTCTTGGCAAAAAACACAATGAGTGCCGCTATGATCGATGTGCCGGCCAGGCCATAGAGGCCACCCTGGATCGAGCCGGTGGTTTGTTCCAGGAAGCCGAAGGTGGTGGGGGCGACGAAGCCGCCGAGGTTGCCGATGGAGTTGATCAGCGCGATTACCGCCGCCGCGATGCGGGCATCCAGATAACCCTGGGGGATGGGCCAGAACAGTGCCGAAGCCGCCTTGAAGCCGATTGCGGCAAAGCAGATGGCGATAAACGCAAAGATCGGCCCGCCGGTGGTGGACATGAACATGCCGAGGGCGGCAATGACCAGCGCGGCCGCCACCCAGGCCTGCTGGAACCTGAACTTGCTGGCCAGCGAGGCAAAGGCGTACATGGCAATGATGGAGATCAGCCACGGGATCGAGTTGTAAAAGCCCACCTGGATATCGCTCAGGTCGCCCATTTTCTTGATGATGCTCGGCAGCCAGAAAGTGGCCGCATAAATGGTCAGCTGGATACAGAAGTAGATCGCGCAAAACAGCATGATCTGCCGGTCCTTGAGCAGCCTGCCCAAGGTGGGCTTGACGGTGTTGACGGCATCGCGTTCACGCTGCTCGCGGTCAATCTCGTTGACCAGCGCATCTTGCTCGGCACGGCTGAGCCATTTGGCGTCATGGGGTTTTGAGTCCAGCCAGAACCACACAAACACGCACAGCACCACCGAGGCCATGCCTTCGATGATGTACATCCACTGCCAGCCATGCAGGCCCATGCCGGTGATTTGCAGCAGCAGGCCGCTCAGTGGTCCCGAGATCAGCGAGGCCAGTGCAGAGCCGCTGAGGAAGATGGCAATCGCCTTGCCGCGTTCGGCGCCCGGTAACCAGCGGGTAAAGTAATAGATCACGCCCGGGAAGAAGCCGGCTTCGGCTACGCCGAGCAGAAAGCGCAGGATATAGAAGTGGGTTTCGTTCTGGATAAAGGCCATCAGGGTGGCGGTGATGCCCCAGGTGAACATGATCCGGGTCAGCCAGATACGGGCGCCGACTTTTTGCAGCAGCATATTGGACGGCACTTCAAACAGTGCGTAGCCGATGAAAAACAGCCCGGCCCCGAAGCCATAGGCAGCGGCACCAATGCCCAGATCGTGCTCCATGTGGCTGCGCACAAAGCCGATGTTTACGCGGTCGATGTAGTTGACGATAAACATGATGACGAAAAGCGGCAGTACATGCCTTTTTACTTTTTGGATCGCGCGCGCCAGGACCGGGTCGTTGGCGTGCGCAGCAGACGGATTGCCGGAAGTGTTCACAATGCTGAGCCCCACTGATTATTTTTATGCGGGTGATGTGTGCTGCAGGTCGGGCCTGCAGTTGCCAGACATCATACGAGTTGGGTTTTGCTCTCGCAATGCTTCGTAACAAACCAAAAAGTTATATAAAAAACCGATATAGATACTTTAAGTCGATTTAATGGGGTATTACCTTGTTTCAAGCCCGAAAATAGTGCGCTAAGCACGCTTGCCTGAAAGCTATAATCAGTTCAAGGATCAGGCTTGGGTGATTTTTATATGACTTGTCATACATGTTGCGGTGTTAGTATCAGACCGTCTTGTTCGAAGGGATTTGCCCCATGCACGACCCCCAGAGTGCGCCGTTGCGCAAGCGTTCACCGGGCCTGGCCCATGACATCGTGGCCGAGCTGACCCAGCGAATCCTGTTGGGCCAGCTGGCGCCTGGCGAGAAGCTGCCTTCCGAATCCGCCATCGTGCGCGAGCACGGCGTGAGCCGCACGGTGGTGCGTGAGGCGATTTCAAAATTGCAGGCAGCGGGGCTGGTTGAAACCCGCCACGGTATTGGCACCTTCGTGCTTGAGCGCGATCAGCGCCAGGGCATCCACCTGAGCCGGGATACCGCGGCCAGCGTGCGCGGCATTATCGAGTTGCGCATGGGCCTGGAGACCCAGGCGGCGGCACTGGCTGCCCGGCGCCGCACGGATGAGCAACTGCAGCAAATGCGTCAGGCGTTGGATGACCATCAGGATTCATTGGCCAACAACGACAGCAGCGTTGAGCCGGACCTGCGGTTTCACCAGTTGATCGCCCAGGCCACGGGCAACAGTTGTTTTACCGATATCATTGCCCAGCTGGGGCGTTCGGCGATCCCGCGTACCCGGATCAACAGTCAGGAGCGCGGTGATGCCGACCTCAAGCAGTTGGGACAAATGGCCGTGCTCGAACACGAAGCGATTCTGCGCGCCATCCGCCGCCAGGACCCCGACGCCGCCCGCGCCGCCATGCTGCTGCATTTGAGCAACAGCCTGGAGCGCATGGCGGGGGAGTGAGGGCTGTCACTTCAACGCCATATCCTCAGGATTGATCTGTTTCCAGGCTTGCAGCACCACCTGCGCCTTGGGCTCCTGGCCGCTGTCGAGGTAAAACTGGATCAACGCCAAACGGGCATCGCGAAACGCCGGCTGGCGCTTGAGCAGTTCCTCCATTTGCGCACAGGCCTGGTCGAGCTGGCCGCTCTGGTGCAGGGCCACGGCCAGCACATAGCGGTACTGGCCGTTGTCCGGTTCCAGTTTTACCGCCTGCTGCAACGCTTTCATCGCTTGCCCGGGCTGGCCGGCACGAATCAGCGCCAACCCCTGGCTGTGCTGCAACAGCGCCGCCTGCGGGTGGGCCTTGATCCCATCGCTGAGCAAAGCGGTGGCTTCACCAGCCCGGCCGCTGGCCTCCAGCCACTGGGCCAGGGTGACCAGCGCCGGGTAGAAGTCCGGGTCGCGCAGCAGCGCAGCACGCAGTTTGGGCTCAACCTCGGCATTGCGGCCGCTGGCCTGGTAGAGCATGGCCAGGTTGAGGTTGGACTCGGCCCGTTCGGCCAGGCTCAATTGCACCGCCTCGTATTCGCCGATGGCCTTGTCCCATGCCCCTTGATTCGTGCCCAGGCCAGTGCGCGCAGCACCCTGCAAGTTGCGCGCGGCAATGATGCGCACCGCCCGCACGCTGTCACTCAACAACGGACTGAGCAAGGCGACCCGCTCCGCCGGTGGCAAGAAGGCGCTCACCGCCCGCACCGCGCTTTCACGCACTTGCGGGGCGGGGTGGTTGAGGTCCTTGCTGGCCAGTTTCAGCGCAGATTCGCTGGGGTAGTTGGCCAGTTCGGCCAACAGCGTGGCGCGTTGAATCGCTGGCAAGTTGCTGCGCCGCAATTGCTCGTACAGCGCCTGCCCGGCACCGGGACGGCCGCCGCGGATCAACCACAGGCTGTCATCGTAGCGCGCCGCTTGTGGTGCATCGTGGGCGCTCCAGAGTTTGAATTGCTCGGTTACCCGGTCACCGGCCTTGCCCTGATGGCAGGTCAGGCAGGCGTCAGGGGTACCCAGGGCCTTGGCCCGCACCGGGTTGGGCAGGCTGAAGCTGTGGTCATGACGAAAGTCGTTGCCCATGTAGAACTTGCCGGGCATATGGCAATCCACGCACTGCGAGCCGGGCTGGCCTTCGGCATGGCGATGGTGGTCGCTGGCGTCATAGTTCTTCGCCTGCAGGCCCTTGCCGTCAACTCCGGGGATCGCAGCCTTGCCAGCGGGGTTGTGGCATTGCAGGCACACGCCATTGCCCGGCGCCTTGAGTTCAGTGCTGTGAGGGTTGTGGCAATTGCTGCAACGCACCCCCTTGTCGAACATTTTGCTTTGCAAAAAGGAGCCGTGCTCAAACACCTCGTCCTTGATCTTGCCGTCCAGGGCATACAGTTCGCGGGTCAGCACGCTGGGCAGGTAGTCGTCCATCAGCCGCTTGCCCACGGTAAATCCATCGCCCAGGGGCGCACGACGGGCGTGGCAGCGGGCGCAGGTTTCGATCTCGACAGTGGCGTCCTTGTTTTTAAGGTCGACGTCAAAGCCGCTATGGGGCAACGGGTTGTTTTCGGTTACGGCGCGCAGATGGTTGGACGCCGGGCCGTGGCAGGCCTGGCAACCGACGCCGAGGCTGTTCCACTGGCTGTTGAAGGTGTTGGCGGTGGCGTCGAAGTTGCGTTTGTAGCCGGTGGTGTGGCACTCGACGCACATAAAGTTGGCGTTCTGGCTGGGCTTGCTCCAGTGCAGCGGGTTCTTGAAATTCACGCCCTGGCCCGGGTACAGATGGAACCAGCGGTTTTTTTCGCTATCCCAGGCCACGCCCAGGGCTTGCAGTTTGCCGTCACCGACTTCGATCAGATACTGCTGCAACGGTGCAATGCCGAAGGTATAGGCCACCTTGAAGTCGGCGGGCTTGCCATCGGCTCCCGGTGTGTTGACCCAAAATTCTGCGCCCTGGCGAAAAAACCGGCTGCTTTCGCTTTCGCCTGTAAACGCGGCATTGTTGAAATCAGCGAGCACAGTCTGCGGCTCGGCCACTTGCATGGCCAACTGGTGATGGGAGCCTTGCCAGTCCTTGGCCTGGGCGCCGTGGCAGCCCTGGCACTGTTGTTCGTCAACCATCTGCGCCGGGGCGGGTTTCGGGCTCACAGACGCAATTGCCGCAGGCGGGGGCGTCAACACCACCGGGGCCGGGCGACTGAGGTAAAACCACAATCCGGCCAGCACCAGCAGCAACACCCCGGCGCTTGCGGGTAACAGGTAACGGCTCATCAGGGTGGGGCGCGAATCAGGTTGGTTTGCAGCTTTTATAGTTTTAGTTTTGGGCATTGCGACTTCCGTATCGAAAAGGCTCTAGCGTTCACCGACAAACCAGCGGTAATAGGGGTTGGCGCCATCGCCACGCATCACTTCGCGGATATCCCGGCTCCAGGCCTCGCGGTCGCCATCATAGGCATGCAGGCTGGAACGGTAAAACTGCATCAGGCGTTGCTGATGGGTATTCATGCGCTCGACAAACTCCGGGCTGGCGTTAAGCAAAACTGCCGGTTGGCGCAGGTCGAGCAGCGCCGGCAGTACCCGGCTGATTTCTTTGCTGCGCACCCAGGGAGCGTACTCGATACGCGGTTGGTCGTCCGTGACGGCCGGCGCATCTGCAGCAAAACGCTGCAGCCCTGCACGGTCGGTCACCCAGGTTGCCAGCAGTGCCGCTGACGAAGCCACGCCCACATCCTGCAGGGCGTTGCGTACCCCGGGTTGCTCGAAGCGGGCGCTGATGCGTGCGGCATCCAGTTCCATCGGTTGCAATGAACCCACCAGCAGCATTTCGTGAAACTCGCTGGTCCACAGCGTGGCGTAGGGGAACACGTCGAGAAAACTGCGCACCAGCGAGCGCGAGTCGTCGATATTCTGCGTCGGCAACGGCAGCCATTGCGCAACGATCCCCTGCGGTTGCAGGCGCTGCGCGGCCAGTTGATAGAAGTCCCGCGAGTACAGGTTGACCACCCCGGCGGCGGAGGGCGGCGGTGGTTCAAGGGTGATCAGGTCATAGCGCTGTTCGCTGCGCAGCAGCTCCTGGCGACCGTCGCGCAAATGCACCTGCAAGCCGGGGTTGGTCGCCGCCGCGAAATTACCTTTGAACAGGGTTGAAGCCTTGACCACCGCGGGCAGCAACTCGGCTACCACCCGCTGCTCCAGTCCCGGATAACTGAGCAGGGCGCCGGCGGTGATCCCGGTGCCAAAACCGATCACCAGCGCCGAGCGCGGTTCGCCGTTGTGGATCAACAGCGGCAACAGGGCCTGGATGCGCATGTAGCGCAGCGACGGCATGGCATCGCCGGTGTTGGAAACGCCCTGGATATACAGGCGATGGAAGGTGCGCTCGCCTTTGCCCTGGGTGACCACGGCCACCGTGCCGCCACGGCCTTCTTCATAAAACGCCAGTTCGCCGTTGCGTGCTCCCGGCAGCAGGTCGGCGAGGCGCTCGACCGGCGTCAGTACGGCCACCAGCAACGCTGCCAGGCTGAGCGCAATTACGCCCTGGCGATGACCTTTCTTGACCCCATGTCCCTGGCTTACCGCGATAAAACCTACGGCAGCAGCGATGATCGCCAGCACACCGAGGGTCCGCACCAGACCCAGCCACGGGATCAGTACAAACCCGCACAGCGCAACGCCGACAATCCCGCCCAGGGTGTTGAACGCCACCACTGCGCCGACATCGCGGCCCACCCGGTCGGGGCCCACGCACAGGCGCAGGGCCAGCGGGAAAGCGGCACCCAGCAGCAGCGTGGGGATAAACACGATGCTCAACGCCACCACCGCAAAACGCACACTCATGCCCAGCAGCGCGCTGGCACCCAAGGTCAGTGCCAGCGCTTCTGCCTGAGTTTGCAACAGCACCAGCCAGCGCCCGAGCAGGGCGATTTCCAGCAAGGCCACCAGCCCGGCGCCGGCGATCAGCAAGGCAAAAATCCCCCAGGGATCGCGCAGGCGATCCACCCGCCGCGCCATCAGGCTACTGCCGATAAACAACCCGGTCAGGTAAGTGGCCAGCACCACGGCAAAGGCGTAGGGGCGAGTACTCATAAACTGCACGATCGATTGCGACCAGACCACTTCATACCCCAGTGCCACGCCACCGGCGATGGCATACAGCAGCATGGCCAACCGGGCCGGTTTAAGTGCGGTGCCGGGCGCTACCACCGGGATGGCGGGTTCGACATGAGCCCGCTGCAGCCACACCGCGCCAACGGCGGCAATCAAGTTGAGCGCAGCGGCCACCAGCGCACTGGCGAACACGCCGAGGCTGGCGATCAGGAGAAAAGCCGTAAGCAGCGTGCCGACAATCGCCCCGCCAGTATTGGCGGCGTACAGGCGGCCACCGGCCTGGCCCAGATGGTGCGGGTCAGCCGCCAGTGCGCGCATCAGCACTGGCAGCGTACCGCCCATCAAGAGCGCGGGCAGGCCCACCAGCAACAATGGCAGCAGCCAGGCGGGCAGGCCGATCCGTTGTTCGAGCCAGGCAAATGGCGCGGCGGCCATACCCAGCCCCAGCGTGGCGCCGATGCCGAGCACGGCCACACCGACTTCAAGGCCCGCATACAACAGCAAGGGCTTGCCCAGGCGGTCGGCGCAGCGGCCAAACAGCAGCCCGCCAAGGGCCAGCCCGGCAAAGAAGGCGCTGATGCCGGTGGTGATGGCGTACACCTCGACACCGATCACCAGCGACAGTTGTTTGATCCACAGCACCTGATAGATCAGGGCGGCAGTACCGGAGATAAACAGCAGCAAGGCGGGGGCAGACAATGCAGTACGGCTGGACGGTAAGGATGGCGGCATTGCGCTGGAGCCTTGTGCAGAAGGAATTCGGGAAGGAGTCGTTACCCCGTGTGGGAGCGGGCTTGCTCGCGATGGAGGCGGCGCGATCTGACAGATGCAGCGCGTCGAGACAATCGCGGGCAAGCCCGCTCCCATAGGGCAGGTTTACTGCGCTGGCTGATGTTTCATTTTTTCCGCAATCTTGGCGTCTACCGCTGCCCGTACCTGATCGATACTGAAGCTTGGCGGCTTCTGGCTCGGCGGGTAATCAACGAAGGTTTCCAGGAAGTTGGCTGCCTTCATGATTGCCAGTTCGTTCAAGTAGACGTTTTTCGTGCTCCAGTCGTAATACTGGTCGGAGACCACGTCAGCCCGTTCGAACGGGTCCATGCGCAAGTTGAAGATTTTCGGCACCCGCAGGCATACGAACGGTTCGCTCCAGACCTTGAAACCGCCCGGTTCGCGTTGCTCGCAGAACACCACTTTCCAGTTGTCGAAGCGCATCGACACCAGCATGCCGTCATCGTTGAAGTAGTAGAACTCGTTGCGATTGCCCTTGGGTTGCTGGCCGGTCAGGTACGGCAGCTGGTTGAAACCGTCCAGGTGAACCTTGAAGTTGCTGCCGCCTGCCACCGGGGCCCAGCCCTTGAGCAACTTGTCCTTGACGTCGGCATCGCCAGCCACTGCAAGCAGGGTAGGGAACCAGTCCAGCCCCGAGAACATCTCGTTGCTGACTTCACCGGCCTTGATTTTACCCGGCCAGCGCACGATCGCCGGGACCCGGAAGGCACCTTCCCAGTTGGAGTTCTTCTCGTTGCGGAACGGCGTGGTCGCCGCGTCCGGCCAGGAGAACTGGTTGGGCCCGTTGTCCGTGGTGTAGACCACGATGGTGTTGTCGGCGATTTTCAGGTCGTCGAGGGTTTTCAGCAGTTTGCCGACGTCGCCGTCATGCTCAAGCATGCCATCGGCGTACTCGTTGCCGGGCATACCACTCTGGCCCTTCATCGAGTCGCGCACGTGGGTAAAGACGTGCATGCGCGTGGTGTTCATCCACACAAAAAAAGGCTTGTCGGCCTTGGCCTGCTTTTCGATAAATGCCTGCGCCGCCGCGGTGGTTTCATCGTCGATGGTTTCCATGCGTTTGGCGGTCAGGGCCCCGGTGTCTTCAATCTTGCCGTCGGCAAAACTGTGAATCACGCCACGGGGCGAGGTGGCCTTGACGAAGGCCGGGTCATCCTTGGGCCAGTACGGGCGCTCGGGCTCTTCTTCGGCATTGAGGTGGTAGAGGTTGCCGAAGAACTCGTCAAAACCATGATTGGTCGGCAAGTATTCGTCGCGGTCGCCCAAGTGGTTTTTACCGAACTGTGCTGTGGCGTAGCCTTGCGACTTGAGCGCCTGGGCGATGGTGATATCGCGCTTTTGCAGGCCCACCGGTGCCCCCGGGATGCCGACCTTGGACAGGCCGGTGCGCAGCGGCGTCTGCCCGGTAATGAATGACGAGCGCCCGGCGGTGCAGCTGTTCTCCGCGTAGTAGTCGGTGAACATCATGCCTTCTTTGGCAATCCGGTCGATGTTGGGGGTTTTGTAGCCCACCACGCCCATGGAGTAGGCGCTGATATTGGACTGGCCAATGTCATCACCAAAAATCACCAGGATATTGGGCTTTTCAGCGGCTGCGGCGGTGGCAGAAAACGCCATCACCGAAGCCGCCACGAGGGCTAGCCGGGGTAACCACTTGATTGTTCGAGTCATGCAACTTGCTCCTTGTTGACCTGGTTAGTGCACTGCTGACGGCTGTTTTTCTTATTGCTGTTGCTCGTTGGCACTGGCCTCGAACGGGTAGATCCGTCGCCATTGCGACGCCATATCGACGATAGTCCAGTCCTGCTGTTTTGCCTGATCGAGCGCCTTGTCCAGGCGGCCGATTTTCGAGTCCCTGTCATAGGCCCATTCACGTTTGGCGTCGGTGTGGTGCACCAGCCCCATCAGGCGCGGGCCCAAGCCTGCGGCAGTCCACTGGAGCATCTGCAGGTCGCCGTCGGAGTTGCCGAAGGCGAGGATCGGCCGGCGGCCAATCACGCTGTCGATGCTCACCGGCTTGCCGGGGCCGTCATCGTTATGGGCGATTTTGGCGGTGCGCAGGATGGACGGTTGGCCGTCCTTGAGCTGGTATTCGGTGACAAACGTGGAGCCGATCACTTGCTCCGGCGGGACGCCATAGACCTCCTCGGCAAATACGCGCATAAAGCCGGTATCGCCGCCGGAAACGATGTAGGGCTTGAACCCCTGGCTGCGCAGGTATGCAAGCACTTCCAGCATCGGCTGGTAGACCATCTCGGTATAGGGCTTGCCGGTTGTCGGGTGGCGGGCCTTGCTTAGCCAGGTTTGCACGTTGTTGCGAAACTCATCGGTGGTGAGCCCGGCATGGCTGGCCATAAAGATTTTCAGCAGGCCCTCCATGCCGCTTTCGGCGAGGGCCTTGTGGTCGTTTTCCAGCACCGCCTTGAACGGTTGTTGGTCTTTCCATTCCGGGTGTTGGGGGGCCATGCGTTTGATTTCGTCGAAGGCAAACAGCTCCTCGAAATAACCCGGTTGTTCGCTCCACAGGGTGCCATCGTTGTCGAACACGGCGATGCGCGCTTCGGGTTTTACAAAGCCCTTGCTGTCTGGCGTGGTAACCGTCTCGACAAACTCAATGATGCTTTTTTTCGCGGGGCCTTCGTTCCAGGAGGGCAAGGGGTCGGCAGCCAGGGCGAACAGCGGCAGGGCGAACAAAAGCGCCGCCAGGGTTGTAGTCGCTGCCGAGGTACGAGGCTGCGAAAAGGACCGCAGGGCCTTCAAGATTTCGGAGCCGCTTCGCTGCCCATCGCAGCCTCGTGCCTCGGCAGCGACTACGGGTTTTGAGTTATTCATTTCAGGACGTCCTTTTCATGTCTTGGGTTGAGCGGGCGCAAACCATGGTTTTTGCGCGGCGGGCGGTTGCGCAGCCACTGCCGGGTGGCGTTTAAAACCGGGTGCAAGCGACCCCGGTTTACATACAGGGCAACGGCCAGCAGCAACACGGCAACGCCCACCAGCCAAAAGGCGGACAGCCGTAATCGAGTGGGTTGGCCCATTTGTTTGAGGTCGTCAACGATGGAGAACACCGGGGTGTAGCTGCTGCTGGCGGCGGCGGCCTTGAAGGTGACGGCCGGGAGTTCGCTGAAGCGGGTTTTACGGTTGACGTTGTCCCACCATTTGACGCGGACCGCCGGCAGCTCGAAATCGCCTTCGCGCTCGATGCGATAACGGACGCGGTCAATGCGCTGACCGCCATTGAAGCCGCCGCGACCGTCGTCCAGATTGCTCACCTGCGGGGTTTGCGGGTATGCACCGAGCCCGGCCACCGAGGCCAGGGGCGGGGCAGGCAGGGCCAGCCCCGGAGTGCCGTCAGCCTGTAACGTTACGCTGCGGGTCAGGCTGTCACCCACCTTGAATGGGCCGCCTGACGGAGTGAGCGACTGGCTCAGGCGCAACGCGCTGGCCGCCAGTACCGGCTCGCCGGGGCTGAAACCCTCGGGCAGGCTGGCACGAAAGGTCAGTGCCGGGGTTTGCCCCGACAGCTCATGGCTGGCCTGCGCCGGAGTGGCACGCACCGTCAAGGGTGCGATGGAGAACACGTGCGCCTGGGTCGGGGTAATCCGGTAGGTGTAGCGCAGGCCGCTGAAGGTCAGGCCCTGGATCGTCTGCGACAGGTGTTCGGCCTCACCATTGGGTGGCATCACATCGGTACCGGCCAGGCTCAGTTCGGGCAATGACGCACCACGGGTAAACCAGCTGTCGGTCAGCACATCGACCTGAAGTTGCACGGCCTCGCCCACCACCACGGCGTCGCCCGGTACCAGTCGGGCCTGCACCCGCAGTTGTGGTTCGTCGGCCTGCGCCAGGCCGACGAACATCAACAGTGCCAGCGCACAGGGCTTCACGGTGCCACCTTCTGATCTTGCAGGCTGAATTTTTGCCGCAAGAAATTCGCCGGGGAGGTGGTCAGGTTTTGCAGCCACTGTTCATCACTGGCCGCCTGCAGGGTTTGCACTGGCTTGCTCTGGCCTTTGCCTGGGGGTTTGTCGAATTTGACTGCGTCGGGTTTGACCTCGGGGGTGTTCTGCTCGGCGCTGTCGGTATCTTTTTCCAGGGCAATGGCCAATGCCAGGTTGGCGCTGGCTTCGGGGAACTGCGGTTGCAGGGTCAAGGCCTGGCGATAGGCGGCAATCGCCTGCTCGAACTTGAAGCGGCGCACGTAAATATTGCCCAGGTAAAAGTACGCCTGGGCGGTGTTCAACTGGGCAAAGCTGGCCAGTGCCAGATCGAAATCGGCGGCGTTATAAGCTGCGATGCCTTTCCAGTAAGGGTCGACAAATAACTCGGCTGCTGCCGGATAGTGCTGGTGTTCAAAGGCCCAGCGCCCTTGCTGGTCGCGGGTGAAGAAGGCATCGGTCAGTGGGTTGGCGTGCGCCGGTGCCGGTTGCAGGGCCAGCCCTGCGCCCAGCAGCAGGACGGCGTTCCAGTTCAGGCTCCAGCCACGGCGCACCGAGAACCAGGCCATCAACAGCAGGGGGCCGCACAACCAGTAGCCGGCGTCTTTCCATTGCAGCTCGCGCTGCTCGTCGCTGGCGGCCTGGAAGTGCTGTTGGGCGTGGCCTTCGACCCAGTCCAGATCATCGTTGTTGAGGGTCAGGCTGCCCAGCGGCGCATCCGTGGCGCCAGCCAGTTGCTTGAGCGCGGCACTGTCGAAGCTGCCCAATTGCGGGCGGCCGGTACTGTCGGTGCGTGGTTGACCGCTGGCGTCGCGAATGATCCCGCCATTGCTGCTGCCCACCGCCAGTACCAGCACTTGCAGGGCACTGCCCGGCAACAGGGCTTTGAGGCTGTCCAGTTGCGTGGTGTCGGCACCGTCGGTGATCAGCAGCAAGGTGCCGGGGGCTTTCTCGGCCTGCAGCAGGCGCTTGGCCTGTTCGATCACCGCCGCTACGTTTTTGCCGGGCCGGGCGATCAGGTCGGTGCCCAGGGCCTGGACAAAACTGTCGAGCAATGCCGGATCGTCGGTGGCGGGCAAGACCAGATGGGCGCTGCCTGCATAGGCAATCAGGGCCGTACGGGCACCGTTGCGCCGGGCGATCAGGTCATGCAGTTTGTGCTTGGCGGCTTCCAGTCGGGTGGGCTGCACATCGCTGGCATCCATTGACGGTGACAGGTCGAGGGCGATGATCAGCGGGGCGCGGTTTTGCAGGAAGGCCGGGCGGTCCTGTTCCCAGGTGGGGCCTGCCGTTGCAACGGCGCCGATGATCAGCAGGGCTGCGGTCAAATGCACCGGGCGCAGGTGGTGGCTGTCGGTCGGGGTGACCAGCAAGTGGGGCAACAGGTGCGGGGCAATGATCGCCCGCAAGCGTCGCTGCTGGTCATGGCTGCGCCGCCATAACAGCGGCAGCAGGGCGCCGACAATCGCCAGCAGCAGCCAGGCCGGGCGCAGAAAGTGGAAGTCACTGAGGTTGATCTCCATCTCGGGCCTCCTGCGGTGGCGGGTGCGGGTGCCGTCGTGAGGCCAGCAGCGCAAGCAGGTGATACAGCGTCACCAGGCTGATGGCGGCCGCTACGGGCAACCAGAACAGGTCACGTTTGGGCTGGTGGCTGAACGTCTGCACGGTGTGCGGGGTGATGCGGTCGAGGGTGGCGTACACCTGGTTCAGGCTGTCGCGGTCTTCAGCGCGAAAGTACTGGCCGCCCGTGCTGTTGGCGATGCTTTGCAGGGCGGCCAGGTTGACCTTGGCTTCGCCGTCGGCATTTGGGTCGCCGATGCCGATGGTGTGGATCACCACCCCTTTGGCCGCGGCCATGGCTGCGGCACGGGGGACGGGGATGGCGCTGCTGGTGTCGTTGCCGTCGGTGAGCAGGATCAGCACTTTTTCCTGTTCGTGGGCCTGGTCGAGCAGTTTCAGGCTCAGGCCGATTGCGTCGCCGATGGCGGTGTCGGGGCCCGCCATGCCGATGCCGGTGTCGTCCAGCAGCAGTGCCAGGCTGGCGTGATCGAGGGTCAGGGGCGCTTGCGGATAGGCCGCGCTACCAAACAGGATCAGGCCGATGCGGTCGTCCTTGCGCCGGGCAATAAAGTCCTGCACCACCTGTTTGACCGCGCTCAGGCGGTCGATTTTCTGGCCGCTGGCGTCGGTGAAGTCGGCGGTCTCCATCGACTGAGAAATATCGATGGCGAGCATCAGGTCGCGTGCCGGTTGTTGGCGTTCGATGGGTTTTTCGACCCATACCGGCCTGGCCACGGCCACCACCAGCAATGCCCACACCAGCAGGTTGAGCAGCAATTGCCCGCTATTGTGCTGCGCGCCTGCTACCTGAGGGGCCTGATCGACGGCGCGGCTCATGCCGTAGAAAAACGGTACGCGCACCGCGCTGCGAGCTTCGCGATAGGCGGGCAGCCAGCGGTAGCCGCACCACGGCAAGGGCAGCAACAGCAGCAGCCAGGGGTAATCAAACTGCCACATGGTGCAGCTCCACCCAGCGTGTGCAGGTGTCGACCAGTTGCTGGCGTTGTGTGGCGGGCAGGGCGAGCAATTGCTCATCCGGGGCGTAGGCCAGAAACGCCAGTTGCTGGCTGAAGTCCTCGGGCACCGGCTGCGGGCCGTGGCGGCTTAAAAAGTCCTGCCAGGCTTCGCCCTGCAACGGCCCCGCTGCCTGCGGTACGGGCATGGACAGGGCCACCCGTTTAAGCAGCGTGGGCAGCTCGCGCAAGGTGCCCAGCGGGTCGTTGGCCGTGCGCAGTTGTGCCAGCCTTTGTAACGCCTCGCGCCGGTAGCGGTCGCGCCGCCAATGCAGGCAGGCGCGAGCAGCCCAGACCGCCAGGCCGCTCAGCACAAGCCCAAGCAAGGCCCACCAGCCCCAGGTTTGCGGCAGGTAGCTGACGGGTGCCGGCAGGGCCAGGGTTTGCAGTTGGTCAATGCTGGGGATAGGGCTGGTCATGGCCGCACTCCGCTCAGTTTGCCCAGTTCGGTACGCAGCTGGCTGTGGGCGTCCCGGGCGGTGCTGAACATCATCAGCGGCACCTGGCTGCGGCGCAGCAGGCTGGCGATGTCCTTGAAGCGCCCGCTGAGGAAGTCGCCCAGCGGCTGGCGTACGTGTGCATGCTGCACCGCCAGTTCCACTTGCAGCTGGCCCTGGGTAACCAGCAGGCGCCCGGTATCGGGCAGGTCCAGCGCCAATGGGTCGTAGACCTGCATGGCGATGACATCGTTATGCACCGCCAGTTGGCGCAGCAACTGCAGGGTGTGCGCTCCGGCCCCGGCGAAATCGCTGATCAGGCAAATCAGATGGTCGTGCCCGGCAATGGCCAGGCAGTGCTGGAGCACCTTGTCCAGCTGATCGGCGTCTTCGCAGTCGGGCAATGTGGCGTTGAGTGCCTGGTTTTGCAGGGCGATTTTGCTGCACAGCGCCTCGACCCGTTTGCGGCTGCGCAGCGGGGCAATGCTGTCGATGCGCTGATCGTTGAACACCAGCGCGCCCACCCGGTCGCCGGCGTTGAACACCATCCAGGCGGCCAGCGCGCCCAGTTCGGCAGCGGTGGCAGATTTAAAGCTGCGGCTGGAGCCAAAAAACATCGACATGCGCTGGTCGACCACGATCAAGGCCGGGCGGTCGCGTTCTTCGGTAAAGGTGCGCACCACGGGTTTGCCGGTGCGCAATGAGGCGCGCCAGTCGAGGTGACGCAGGTCGTCGCCGGGTTGATAGCGGCGCAGTTCGTCGAAATTCAGGCCGCGGCCGCGCAAGCGTGAAGCATGGTTGCCCGAGAGGATGCTGCCCCGGGGTTGGCGGGCGACAAAACTCAGCGCCCGCGCCTTGAACTCCAGCGTCATTAGTTGCGCCAGCGAAACATAGACCAGGCCGTCGGCCTCCTGCCGTTGAGCGTGCATCAGGCGGGTATCGCGACTTTGTCGAGCAGGCGCTGCAGTACCTGATCTGCGCTGACGCCATCGGCGACGGCGTCGTAGCTCAGTTGCAGGCGGTGGCGCAGTACCGGATACACCACGGCGCGCACATTGTCCGGGGTGACAAAAGCCTGGCCGCGCAGCCAGGCGTCGGCCCGCGCACAGCGGTCAAGGCCGATACCGCCGCGGGGGCTGGCGCCGATGCTGATCCAGCGGGCCAGGTCGGCGTCGTAGTCGGCGGGGTGGCGGGTGGCGTTGACCAGGTCGATCAGGTAAGCATCGATGGCCGGGGATACGGCCACTGCGGCGACTTCGCGGCGCGCCGCAAAAATCACCGCCTGGCCCAGGGCGAATGGCGGTGCAGTCTCGACGCTGACGTGTTGCGCCTGTTCCTCGGCACGCAGCATGCGCAGCACTTGGGATTCGTCTGCCGGCTCGGGGTAGTCGAGCAGTACCTTCATGACAAAGCGGTCCATCTGCGCCTCGGGCAGCGGATAGGTGCCTTCCTGCTCGATGGGGTTTTGCGTGGCCAGCACCATAAACAGTTCGGGTAACGGGTGGCTGTTGCCGGCCACGGTGATCTGCCGTTCTTCCATAGCTTCGAGCAGGGCCGCCTGTACCTTGGCCGGGGCGCGGTTGATTTCGTCGGCCAGGATCAGGTTGCCGAACAGTGGCCCGGGTTGAAAGCGGATCAGGTTCTGGCCATCAACCTGGTGCAGTACTTCGGCACCGGTGATGTCCGATGGCAGCAGGTCGGGGGTGAACTGGATACGGCTCATCTGCGCATCCAGGTGCCTGGCCAGCGCCTTGACGGTACGGGTCTTGGCCAGCCCGGGCAGGCTTTCGAGGAGCAGATGACCGTTGGCCAGCAGGCCGACGATGATCTGCCGGATAACCTCGTCCTGGCCCAGTACCGCTTCAGCGATGCTGGCTTGCAGGGCATTCAGATCGTTGAGCGCTGTCATAAAGCATTCCTTGCTTGAGCACGGTTACCAGGGGGCGGGGACCACCACAAACTGCACGTTGCCACCCACATAGCGCGGCTGATACCAGGTTGGTCCGCAGTGTTGATACGCCACATTGTTGGCCACGACCGATACGCAGCCCTCAGGCACGCTGGTGACTTGCGAGCCGATGGCTATTGCCGTGGCCGTGGTTGCACCCACCACGGCGGCGGCTGCCCACGGGTGATACCAGTTGTCCGGTGGTGGCGGTGGTGGTGGCATGGGCCTTGGCGGTGGCGGCATCGGCCGTGGCGCCGGGTAGGGATGTGGTTGCGGTTGCGGTTGCGGGTATGGGCGCGGCTCCGGTTGCGGGTGCGGCCTGGGTTGTGGCTGTGGGTGCGGTTGCGGCATGGGGTGCGGCGCCGGTGGATGTCCGCCAGTGTGCGGCACCACAAATGTACGTGCGCCACCCCCTCCGCGTAGTTGCCAGGCCTGGGTGGCGGAGGTGTGCAGCAGGCAGGCGCTGAGAACGCCACACATCAGCCAAGGCAGGCGCTTCATGGTTGCGCCTCCAGACGGTATTGACTGGGGGCCCATTGCAATGGCACTTCCTGCGCGCCGTGCGGGGGGTCGAACTCAAAGCTGGTGGCGCTGAGCGCCGGTTTGAGCTGCCAGGCAAAGTCGACGCTGTGACGGGGGTGTTCGGGTATGTCGCGGCGGGTGATGGTCAGGCGGCACGGCAGGGGTTGTTCGCCCTGACGCAGCCACAGTTGCCAGTCGATATCGTCCTGGCGCAAGGCGTAATGATCACAGCGCTGACCGTCCAGCGTGTCACTACCGATCAGCACGGCTGAACGCAGGCCGCCCTGTTGGGCGGTGCTGGCGTTCCAGCGAAACAGATCGGCCAGCGGCAGCTCGATGCCGTAGCGGCTGTTGAGCAGGTCAATCAGCCCATTGATGCTGGCGGGGGCCGGGGCGCTGGCATAGTAGGGGCCGGGGCTCTGGTAAAGGGTAAAGCGCTTGCCGTCGTAATAAAGGGTACGGCGCCCGCCCTGATTGTCCACCGAGACCTTCAGTTTGTCCGGCTGCTGGGCCAGCAGTTGGGTGGTGTGACGGAACTCGACGGTCTGGCCATTCTCCAGCACTTGATCGGTCTGGCTGCGGGCCTCGACGCCAAACTGCTTGAGGCTGCGCAGGTAACTGCCCATCCGCTCCAGGGCCTGCAGGGCGGCAGGCTCAATGGCAGTCTCAGCCGCGGCATGGACCTGCCCGGTAAAGACCAGCAGCAGGCCGAGCAGGGCAGGGCGCATCACGGGCATGGTCATGCCCTCTACCAGACGTACTGCATGCGCAGGGTCCAGGTGGCGATATCCGGTGAGCCCTTGCGCTCGGTCACGGTGTCGGTATAGGCCAGCAGGCCGCCGAACTGCGGTGTGAGCATAAAGCCCATACTGGCACCTGCCAGGGTGCTTTCCTGTTTGTTGTCCTGCCAGTCACCGTCGATTTTGGTTTCGCCGCCGCGGGTGTAGGTGGCGTCCAGCGAGGCCCAGAGAGCGCGGTTGAAGTCGTAGCTGTAATGGCCCTCGATGGCATACAGGGGCTTTTGTTCGAGCTTGCTGTTGCCCTGGTATTCATCGTTGGACCCGTACAACGACACCATGGTGTTGATCTCCAGCCAGGTGGGGCCAATGGGGGTGCCGAAACCCAGCTCGGGTTTATACACCCAGCGGTTGGCGCCGATATTGATCACCCGGTTCTTGTCATAGTCGCCGGTGGGTGTGGTGACTGTCAGGGCGGCGGTGAGGAAGGTCTCGGGAGTCCATTTGGCGAACTCCTCCTTGCTCAGCGCCGGGCCGCCAAAGATGTTGTGTGCGAACACCAACTGGGTGTCACCCATGCCGCCGTTGTGCTTGGTGCCGGTGAAATAACGGGCATTGTCGAACGAGGCCGAGACGTCGGCGTAGGGTTGCAGGATCTCGATGGCGCTGTTGCGCCCGTCGATGCCGAATGAGCGGGCGTAACGCAAGATATACAGGTCGGCATTGAGGGACAGCCCGTCGATGGGCAGCGAGGTGTCGATGGGGGTATTGGAGTCGACGCGGTTGTAGTAGCCGAACAGCATGTTCAGATCGGTGGGGGTGTTTTGCCAGTCGCGGGCATTGTCGGCCCAGCCTGCCAGCGGCGTCAGGATCAGGGTGAGTGCCGTAAAACTGGCCTTGCGGGCGGTACTTGCTCCCATCGTAGTGCTCCTTCAATCGCTCTTTGGCGGTTTATCGTCCAATGCCCGGCGTGTTTATTTGTTTAATGACGCTAGCAGTAACCGCAGACTTCGCTGGCTGGCGGCCGAAATGCTGCTGATTCTGTGGGCTGGGTCTCTTTTAAATGACGAGCGGTTCGGCATATGTTCTCTGTGGGAGCCGGGCTTGCCCGCGATGCAGGCACCTTGTTCTATCGGGAGGAACAAAGTGCTGCCATCGCGGGCAAGCCCGCTCCCACAAGAGTTTTCGTTGTTTGATTATTTTGCTTTTGCCACTCGATTATCCAAACAACGGGAATGCCCATCGCGGCTCTCCCGGCATCCATGCCGGGAGGCCCACTGCGCAGAACCGCCACTCGGCCTCCCGATGAGGCGGGTAGATCAAAAGCCGTCGAGGCGGCCGACCGGCCGGCCTGTTTGGATGCGGGATTGGCGAGCGACATTTTTTCTCTGTGGGAGCCGGGCTTGCCCGCGATGCAGGCACCTTGTTCTATCGGGAGGAACAAAGTGCTGCCATCGCGGGCAAGCCCGCTCCCACAAGAGTTTTCGTTGTTTGATTATTTTGCTTTTGCCACTCGATTATCCAAACAACGGGAATGCCCATCGCGGCTCTCCCGGCATCCATGCCGGGAGGCCCACTGCGCAGAACCGCCACACGGCCTCCCGATGGGGCGGGTAAATCAAAATCAAAAGCCCCTGAGGCGGCTGGCCGGCCGGTTTGAATGCAGGATTGGCGAGCGACATATGTTCTCTGTGGGAGCCGGGCTTGCCCGCGATGCTGGCACCTTGTTCTATCGGGAGGAACAAAGTGCTGCCATCGCGGGCAAGCCCGCTCCCACAAGGGATTGGTGTTCTTTGGGAGATCACGCCCATCCAGCGGACTACTGGTTATTTAGCCACCTGTGGGCATTGGCTGCGTGATATCGTATTGGCCTTTATCTAGGGGTTATCCAATGCGAATGCTGATCGGCGTCATGAGTCTGGCCTTGCTGGCCGGTTGTGTGTCTCCTGCGATGGACACTGCCCGTGCCAAGGCCCCGACCCGGGTGCTGGCTTCGGAAAAAGCCACGGCGCTGGTCGCCGAATGCATCAAGTTTTCATGGCAGGATGAAAGCGTGTTCGGCGTCGATGCCAGTGCCTATATCAACAGCGACAAGGCCGGCAAGCAGACGGTCTACACCCGTGGTGCCGAGTCCTTTGCCGATCTGCTGCCCCAGGGCACCGGCACGGCAGTGAGCTATTACGCCAAACAGCCGGGTGATGCTGCCGCCATGCGCCGCCTGGCGATGCTGGCGACGTGCCTGTAACCGCGTAATGGACTTGAGGCAGGGCTTTGTCCTGACCCGGCACTGGCGTGATACGCCATCGGGCATCGAGGTCGACTTCTGGCTGGCCACTGATGACGGGCCGCAGCAGGTGCGCCTGCCTTACCAAACGTCCACTGCGTTTATCCCGACCATTCAGTCAGGCCAGGCGCAGGCGCTGTTGCAGGGCGAGGCGGGGGTGGAATTTCGTGAGCTGGCGCTGTGTGATTTTCAGTCACGCCCGGTGACGGGCCTGTATTGCCGCCAGCACGGCCTGCTGATGGACATTGCCCAGCGCCTGCGCCGCGCCGGGGTTGATGTGTACGAGGCCGACATCCGCCCGCCGGAGCGTTTTTTGATGGAACGCTTTATCACTGCTCCAGTGAGTTTCGGCGGCCGAGCCCAGGGCGACGGGCTGCTGCTGGATGCGCGGCTCAAACCCCATCCCGACTACCGGCCGCAGCTCAAACTGGTGTCACTGGACATCGAAACCAGCGAGCAGGGCGATCTGTATTCCATTGCCCTGGAAGGCTGCGGCCAGCGCCAGGTGTATATGCTGGGCAAGGCTACTGCGGCCGATACCCCGGTGGATTTCGACCTGGAGTTCTGCGCCACCCGCGGTGACCTGCTGCTGCGTCTGAACCAGTGGCTGGCACGGCATGACCCCGACGCGATCATCGGCTGGAATGTGGTGCAATTCGATCTGCGGGTGTTGCACGAGCATGCCCGACGCCTGGGCATTCCATTGCTGCTGGGGCGTGGCGGCAGTGAAATGCAGTGGCGCGAGCACGGCACGCGCAAGCACCATTTTTTCGCCAGTGCTGCTGGGCGGCTGATCATTGACGGCATTGAGTCGTTGCGCTCGGCGACCTGGTCGTTTCCCTCGTTCAGCCTGGAAAACGTCGCCCAGACCCTGCTCGGCGAGGGCAAGGACATCAGCACGCCGTACCAGCGCATGGACGAAATCAACCGCATGTTTGCCCATGACAAGCCTGCACTGGCGCGCTACAACCTCAAGGACTGCGAACTGGTCACGCGGATTTTCGCCAAAACCGAGCTGCTGACCTTTTTGCTGGAGCGCGCCTCGGTTACGGGCCTTGAGGCCGATCGCAGCGGTGGCTCGGTGGCGGCGTTTTACCATTTGTATATGCCGCTGATGCACCGCCAGGGCTTTGTCGCGCCCAACCTGGGCGATAAACCACCCCAGGCCAGCCCCGGCGGTTTTGTCATGGAGTCCGAGCCGGGGTTGTACGAATCGGTGCTGGTGCTCGATTACAAAAGCCTGTACCCGTCGATTATCCGCACGTTCCTGATTGACCCGCTGGGGCTGGTGGAAGGGTTGCGCGAGCCAAGCGATGAGGCCTCTGTGCCCGGGTTTCGCGGCGCGCGCTTCTCGCGTAGCCGGCACTGCCTGCCGGCCATTATCGAGCGTGTGGCCAAGGGCCGTGAAGTGGCCAAACGGGAGAAAAACGCGCCTCTGTCCCAAGCCCTGAAAATCATCATGAATGCTTTTTACGGGGTGTTGGGCTCCAGCGGTTGCCGGTTTTTCGATACGCGGCTGGCGTCGTCGATCACCCTGCGCGGGCATGAAATCATGCTCAAGACCCGGGCACTGATCGAAGCCCGGGGCTATAGCGTGATCTATGGCGACACCGACTCCACCTTCGTCTGGCTGCGCAGTCAGCACAGTGAAGAGGACGCCGCGCGTATCGGTCGCGAACTGGTGCGGTACGTCAACGACTGGTGGCAGGCCCATGTGCGTGACGAGTACGGCCTGACCAGTGCCCTGGAGTTGCAATTCGAGACCCATTACAGCCGCTTCCTGATGCCGACCATTCGTGGCGCCGAAGAAGGCAGCAAAAAACGCTATGCGGGGTTGGTGGTGCATGCCGACGGGCGCCGGGAGATGGTCTACAAAGGGCTTGAAACCGTACGCAGTGACTGGTCGCCGCTGGCCCAGCAGTTCCAGCAGGCCTTGTACCTGCGCATCTTCAACCGCCAGCCCTGGCAGGACTATGTGCGCGACTTTGTGCGCAGCACCCTGGCGGGTGAGCATGATGAACTGTTGATTTACCGCAAGCGCCTGCGTCGCCCGCTCAGTGGCTATGAGCGCAATGTGCCGCCCCATGTGCGGGCCGCACGCCTGGCCGATGAGTACAACGACCGGCAGGGGCGGCCCCGGCAGTACCAGAACGGCGGGACGATCAGCTACGTGATCACCGTGGCCGGCCCCCAGCCGCTGGAAAACCGCACCGCAGAAGTGGATTACGAGCACTATCTGACGCGTCAGCTACAACCGGTGGCGGACGCGATTCTGGTGTTTGTCGATGACAACTTCAGTGCCCTGGTAGGCGGGCAGTTGGGGTTGTTTTAAGCGTCGCTGGCAGGGCCGGCGGCGGCTTTGGAGCGGGCGCGATCCTTGGCAGCCTTGGCTTCGGCGGCCAGGCATTCCAGGCAGAACTGCTCGGCGTAGCTCATCAGGATTTCGGTGGTGTCGCCCTTGATCGTGCGGGATCCGGCGAGGATATAGCGCATGCGTTTTTCCGTGACCCCCAGGCGCAGGGCAATCCAGGCCGGAGTCTGGCCGATGCGGTCGACCAGTTTGTTGGCGTATTCGGTGGAGTGGTTGTAGCGTTCAGCGTTGGGAAACATAGGGGTTCCATGGGGCGGTAGGGTGAAGCCGGAGCGCATGGTACTCCTTTTCACCCGCGCCCATGATCTTGCCTGCCCCGGCGGTCATGATTTCACCGGCTTGATCAGGCTTTCTGCCGGGATGCCGAACATCTCATGCAGCTTCCAGATCATGGGCAGGGTCAAGGAGCGTTTGCCGTTGAGCACTTCATACACCCGGTTCTGCCGGCCGATAGCAGGCACCAGGTCAGCCGGTGACAGCCCGGACTGCTCCATTCTGAAGCGGATGGCATCCACCGGGTTGGGCAGGTCGACGGGGAAATGCTTGGCTTCGTAGGCTTCGATCAGGGTGATCATGACCTCCAGGTAGTCGCCTTCAGGTGTGCCGGGCTGCGGTTCATTGTCGAACAGCGGCGAAACCGACTTCAGTGCGTCTTTGTAGTCTTGCTCTGTGCGAATTGGACGAATATTCATGGGTTACTCCATTTCCACGGTGTTGGCATCAATGGCGTCGTACTGCTGGTGAGTACCTGCGAATTTGATATAGATGGCGCTGTAGCGATAGGCCACAGCCACCACGAGCCGGTAGGCGTTACCTTTGATGTTGAACACGACCCGGTTGCTCTTGAGAATGCTGGCATGGCGAAACTGCGCCTTGATGTCGGCCGGTGTTTGCCAGTTCGCCTTTTTTGCTTCATCAATCCAGCACAGGAAAGATTGCTCTGCGCCTGGATGCTTCTGCCAAAAGATCTTGAGCTGACTGATTGCGATGATTCTCATAAAATGATCCTAGTCCCATAGTGGGACTTTTGCAAGTTGGCTTTACGTCCTGTGCAGCTCAAATACCCCGCAATGCTTAAGAACGCCAGTTTGAAAACTTGAGCAAATATGAGCTGTGCCATTCAGGCCTCACTGTCCTCGGCATGGACTCATCTGTAACAGCGAAAGACCCGGCCCAAGTCATGCCTACCCGCTGTTTTATCAACTAGAGTTCCTCCACTCACCAACAGACACGAGAGGGATTTTCATGACTGCGCTGGATGTTTTCTGGGTCGGACTGGGGGGCGGGCTGGGCTCGCTGCTGCGCTGGTGGATCGGGTTGCGGGTCGGGCAGCTGTACAAGGGATCGTTCCCGCTGGGCACGTTCCTGATCAACGTCAGCGGCGCCTTTGTGATCGGTTACCTGAGCATCCTGTTTACGGTGGACTGGCGCGACCGCTATGGCGATTTCCTCAGCGCCGCGGTGCTCACCGGTATCCTGGGCGGTTACACCACATTCAGCAGCATGCAGCTGGATGCCTCGAAACTGGCCAAGGCCAGGGATCGGGCATGGGCCGCCGGTTATCTGATTATCTCGGTTCTGGTCGGCCTGGCCGCCGCCGCGTTCGGCGCCTGGCTGGCGCGCTGACTCTGGAGCAAACCTCATGTTGAACATGATTATTCTGATTTTCGTTGGCGGCGCGTTCGGCGCCATGTGTCGCGAGTTTGTCATGCTGTCGGTGCCGCGCCTGGCCGACGGTTTTCCGATGGATATCTTCGTCGCCAATATCGTCGCCGCGTTTCTGCTGGGCGTGGCCACGTCGCTGTTCAAGAGCAACCGGATCAATCAGTACGTCCATGTAATGGTCGGCACCGGGATCATGGGCGGGCTGTCCACGTTCTCCAGTTTCGTCTTTGGCGCCGTCGAGATGATGCAAGACCCTGGCAGTGTTTTTGTCTCCATCTGCTATCTGGTGATCAGCCTGGTGATCGGCTTTGCCGCTGTTGAGCTGGGCCTGGCGGCCGGGGCCAAAGTGACTCCGCTACCCGCATCCGATACGCCGCAATAGACCATTGCAACAGCCATGAAAAAGCCCTCGTCAGAGGGCTTTTTTGTTGCCTGCATAAAGGTTCAGGCCAGCGACGTGCGCTTGCCGAAGAACATCTCGGTGATCAGGTCGTTATTGATTTGATCGCCCTGCAGGGTGCGCACCAGCAGTTCACTGCCCAGCAGCGGCAACGACAATACCATCGTCGGGTTGACCCGTTTAACCTTGGGCATGTTCCGCGTTTCGTTGACCAGTGCGATGATCTGGGTGTCGTCGCCGGCCACTTCCTTGGCCGCAAGGATGGTGAACACGTTTTCGGCATCGCTGTCGCACAGGGTGACGATGTATTTAGCGTCTTCAGCACCGGCCAGTTTCAGGGTCGACGCCGCCGACGGGTCACCTTCAATGATATCGGCCTTTTCCGGCAGGTCGTGCTGGCTGCCGGCAGCGCACACCACGGTGACATGCTCGCCGCGATCGGTCAGGCCTTTGTAGACGTTTTGTGCCAGGGAGCCAACGCCAACGAGGATGTAGTGATTTTTACGCGCCATATGGGTAATCCTGCCTTTAACAATGCGTTGGATGTTGTTGCTGATCAGCGGGCCGGCAATGGACGCCACCGAAATCGCGAAGATGGTGATGCCCAGTATGATCACCGTCAGGGTGAAAAAACGTGCATCGGTGGTATGCGGGACGATGTCGCCAAAGCCTACGGTCGACATCACCACAATGGCGAAGTAGAACGCCGAGGGCAGGTCCGTCACGGGTGGTGCAAAGCCGTCACCGATGTACAGCGTGCCCAGGGTGCTGTAGACAATCAGCGAGGCGATGCTGACCACTGCAAAGAAGCTGCCCGAGGCCAGGCTGTATTGATCAAAGCGGCGCCAGTAGAAGCCCAGTACGGCAATAGTGAACACCGAGAAGAAGGTCACGCCATCAGGTTTTTTCAAAATGAAAAAATCTACGCAGACGGTGGCCACCAGCAGCAGCAGGGAAAAAAACCAGCTGATACGCGACTTGATCAGCAACCCCAGTGACATCAGCAACAGCACAAGCCCCACGACAAAACCGGGGATTTCCAGCAAGGCTAAAAAGCTTAATGCCTCCTTCCAGGTATCAAATGAGGCGGACTTCGCGTTGGCATGGGCAACGCCACGCTCCAGCACCGGCAAAAACAAGAGAAAGCCGTTGATTGCCACCAGCAAGGCGACCCCATAGGCAAAGGAGATCCGATTTTTTACGTCCTGTAATAAAGTCATGGCACCTACGACGCGTCAGTTAAAGGGTGAGGGGAGTGTAGGTCAGGTTTTTCGGGCTGCCACCTGCAGCCCGCGTGCTTGAGCCTTGCCTCAGGCATTGGCTGGCAGTTGGTCATAACCGCGGATGTAGTAGTTAAGGGCTGAAATCAGCCAGCACAGTACAAACATGCCGATAATCCAGTAGCCAATTTCGCCGAAGTTTTCACTGATGGCATTGATCGGCGTCCAGATGCCGCCCGTGAGTTGCAGTTTGTCGGCAATCAGCCCCAGCGCTTCGACGCCGCCGATAAACAGGGCAACCACCACCGAGGCGGCGGTAATGGTGATGTTGTAGTAGAGCTTGCGCACCGGTTTGGAGAATGCCCAGCCGTAGGCGCCGATCATCACGAAGTTGTCCAGTGAGTCGATCAGGGCCATGCCCACGGCGAACAGCACCGGGAACACCATGATCGACCACAGGCTGATGCCGTGGGAGGCGCTGGTGGCGCTGATGCCCAGCAGGCCGATTTCGGTGGCGGTGTCAAAGCCCAGGCCGAACAGAAAACCCACCGGGTACATGTGCCAGCTTTTATTGACCAGGTTGAACACCCGGCCAAAGACGCGCGCCATCAGGCCGCCCGGGTTGGTAGAAATCAGGTCCAGTTCCTCGGGTGGCAAGGAGTGACCGGCCTTGACCTGTTTGAACTTCCTGTATACCGAAATCAGGATCACCAGGTTGAGCACACCGAACAGCAGCAGGAATACCGAGGACACCAGGGTGCCGATTAGGCCACCCGTCTCGTGGAACCATTCCATGTCGTCCTTGAAGGCCATTGCCGTGGCCGCAATCGCGAACGAGGCGAGCACCACAATGGTCGAGTGCCCCAGGGAGAACCAGGTGCCCACGGCGATCGGGCGCTTGCCCTGTTGCATCAGCTTGCGGGTGACATTGTCGATGGCGGCGATATGGTCGGCGTCCACGGCGTGGCGCAGGCCAAAGCCGTACGCCAGCAGGGCGGTGCCCATCAGCACCGGGTTATTGCCGAACTCGACAAAGGCCCAGGCCCAGGCCAGCAGGTTGGCCACGATCAAGCCGGTCAGCAGATAAATGGCGCGCCGCGTGGTATTTGACGGCGCTGCATTTGTCAGGGGGTGGGCAATCGCGGTCATGGAAAGACTCCGGCAAAATTATCGAAATTATTGGCGGTGTGCCGGCATGACGTCTTTGTTGGGCACCAGGAACAGCCAGGACGCCAGTACAAAGGGCATGGTCAGTGTCGGGATGCCAATCGGGGCCAGTACTGTATTCAAGGCGCCTTGTACAAATACAGTGAAAATCACCCCGACCAGGGTGTAGATCAGCACGCGCCAGCTGGGCTTGTTGAAGGTCGAACCCAGGGCGATGGCGGTCAGCACGGCGCTGAAGGCATACAGGCCGTTGTTGATGCTGGTGTGTTCGGCTTGCAGGACCACGGCCACCAGCACTGCCAGCAGTGAGCCCAGCAGGCCGAACACCGCGGCCCACAACGACGACACCGCAAGCCCGGCGAGGAACAGCACGCTGCCGAGCACGGTGCTGATCAGAAACACTTCCGAGATTCCGTAGAAGGTGCTTTTGAACAAGTCGATGCCGTCGAACAGGCTAGTGTTGTACGCGACCAGATCGTGGGGCAGGTTGGGTACGGGCAGGGCGCTGGAAGTCAGGCCGCCAAAGGCGTAGCTGGCCAGCAGCATGGTCCAGGTCACCAGCACGAAGGGGGCGGTGAGGGCGGCGACTTTCCAGGTTTTGAGGATATCGGCGATGCAGATGGTGACGATCACCGACACCACGCTGCCGAGGATGATGCACAGCCACAGGATAGGCGTGACGGCGAGGAAGGTTGGCAGGGCAGCACCAACCAGGCAGCCGTTGTAGCCGTAGAGGCCGGCCTTCCAGGAGGTGCGGTCCTTGAGGTGCATGCCGGTAAAGGTGGCCACTGCGGTGCCCAGTACACTGCCGAAGGCCATGGCCGGGTTGCCTTCACCCAATGCGCCGACAAAGATCGCGGCAAAGAACAGCAGCCCGGTGAGGGGGTTGTTCTGGAACATGACCTGAGCACAACCGCGCAGGGTGACGTCGATAAATTCAAGGACGACATTGCCATCCGCGATTTTCGACCACTTGGATGCAGCTTCCATATTGACTCTCCCGATTGAGCATTTGGCCAGGATCAGCTTGCGTAGCAGCTGCCGTAGGAACGAGGCTGCGTTCGGCTGCGAAGCAGTCGTAAAATCAGACACCTGCGCTGTGTCAGCTAGTCTCCGATTTCAGGTTTTGCGGCCGCTACGCGCCCGAACGCAGCCTCGTTCCTACGGCAGCTGCTACAAAAGCCTCGATCTTTTTACTTCCACAAAAACGCCGGCTGCAGGGTCACGCCCAGGATTTCTTCGCGGGCCACCTTCCAGAACTCGCGGATCTGCGCCTTGACCTCGCCACTGTCGTTGCCCAGTACCTTGAAGATCAGCCCGCAGTCGTTGGGCAGGCGGGTCACGCCGCTGGCCAGCCCGGCCTCCATGTCAAACAGCGCCGGGATGCGCTCGACAATCCGGTCGTGATGCTCCTTGGGCGTGAGCAACACCACGTTGCCGAACACATCGAAGGTCTGCATCACGCCGATGGCGTCCAGGCTCTCCTGTTTTGGCTCAAGGATGTACTTCTCGACAAACAGCTCGCGACCTTCGAGGTTCTCGGCGCGCACCCGCGAGGAGTACACGTCAAAGCCGAAACGCTCATCCACATGGTGGTACTTGCGCCCCGACATCAGGATTTCACAGTAGATGGCCGTGGCCGTGGGGTGGATGCGGATTTGCGTGTCGGTGATAAAGCGCGCATTGCGATGGGGGATCAGCGGGTCGGGCATAAATTCCAGGTAGCCGCCTTCTTCCACCGTGAAGTGCTGGATCTGCGAGGCGTAGTTGGCATTCATCGAATGCACTTTGGTCGCCGATTGGGTGGTGACGTGCCCGCAGGCACCCACCCCGACGTTGACGTCCGTGGCCAGGCGGTCGCCCTGCAGTATGCAACCTGAGGTTGAAATCATGGTCACGCACGGCAGCTCGGGCATCTCTTCGTCCCAATACAGGGCCCGCTGCACCAGCGACGGCACGCGGCGCTCCATATCGGCCAGCACGCTGCGGTTGCCGCGCTTTTCAAAACCCAGGCGCAAGTAACCGCTCTTGCCCACGGCACCGCTGTGCATTTGCGCAGGTTCGTCCTGGTACTGCGCCAACTCCGGCGCATCAATGCCGAGTGAGTGAGCGCGCAGCCGTGACGGGTTGTTCACGATCTGGCTCTGGGCTGTCATGCACTGACCCCGCTTTTGACCGCCGGTTTTTGGGCGAACAGGAACATGTGCTCGATCATGTCCACCAGTTCTTCAATGCCTTGGCCGGTCTTGCAGTTGGTGAGGATATACGGGCGGTTGCCGCGCACCACTTTGGTGTCGCTTTCCATTACGTCCAGGCTGGCGCCGACGTAGGGGGCCAGATCGATCTTGTTGATGATCAGGATATCGGCCTGCACCAGGCCCGGGCCGTTTTTGCGCGGGATTTTCTCGCCTTCGGCCACGTCGATTACATAGATATAGAAGTCGGCCAGGGCCGGGCTGAAGGTCAGGGTCAGGTTGTCGCCGCCGCTCTCGATCATGATCAGGTCGCTGTCGGGGAACTTCTCTTCCATTTCCTCGACCGCCGCGATGTTCATGCTTGGGTCTTCACGCACTGCCGTGTGCGGGCAGGCACCGGTCTCGACGCCGAGGATCTTGTCTTCGTCGAGGATGCCCTTGAGGGTGCGCTTGACCTGCTTGGCATCTTCGGTGGTGACGATATCGTTGGTGATGATCAAGGGCTTGTAGCCACGGTTGATCAAGATCGGGGTGATCACTTCGATGATCGCGGTTTTACCTGAACCGACCGGGCCGCCAATACCAATACGAGTAATCTTTTTCACGGTTATTTCCTTACCAGATAGGGGAGCTGAAGCTGCGTCGGCACACGCCGATGCAGCCCGGGGTGTCAGTTCATAAATAGCCGTACATGCGCTTTGACGTGTATGGCGGCGAGCACATCGACAATCGGGACATAGGAGGACATCTGCTCGATATCGCCGATTTCGGCGATATCGCAGAAGGCTTCAATGTCGTGGTTGAGTTCAAAAAGGATGTGCTGGGTGTCCAGGTGCGTGACCCGCATCAGGCGCATGGCCGCGCTGAGGATGGTCATGGCGACCCCGTACTGGTGCATCACCACGACCTCACGGGCACCGATGCCCTGGGTCGACATCACCACGGCCTGGGTGACGGGGTAGGTGCCTGCAGCGTTGCCGGCCTTGATCTGCTCAAGCCACCAGCGCACCAGCGGTTTTTCCACGACATGGATCGACATCTCGGCGAGTTTTTTGCCCATGCGCGTGGCCATCAAGCGGCTTTCTTCGTTGAGCTTGCGGTTATTCACCGCCCAGTCGGCGCGCAAAATGCCGTCGCGGTCTTCAGCCACAGCAGCCCGATGCGCAGCGACCACGCCCATGCCGTCACAGCTGGCCGCCTGCTTGAGGGCGGTAAGCACAAAACCCTTGAGGGTCGCGACATCGTGAACGATGCCTTTCTGAATGGCCGATTCCACGCCGTTGGAGAACGAAAAGGCACCGACCGGCAATACGGAATCGCCAAACTGCATGATGCGAATTAGATCTGATGCGTTCATCTATGCGCCTTCTTGCCGGGTTCAGTGCTTATGGCTGTGGAACGTATGGCCGTTGTCGTGACTGTGACTGTGTGCGTCATGGCTGTGCACGCCCTGGATTTTCAGGGCTGCAGCGTCCAGCTTGTCCTGCGGGCTGGCCACATGGACATGGGTGTCGGTTTCCTCTGCACCGCCAAACAGCAGGCGCGCCTCTGATGTGGTCAGCAGCGGCAGGATTTCGGCGCCGCCAACAAAGGCATACGGCAGGTGTTGAAAACCGTGGGTGCGCATCACCGAGTCCATCATCTTGGTTTCGACGGTGAGCGGGATGTAGACCTCGTTGTTCTTGGTGACGGCTTTCCAGTGCTGGTTGCCCAAGGCATGGCCCAGCTCGAAGCTGGTCTTGATCAGCACGTCCAGGGGTTGCTGCTTGAGTTCGCGCAAGTCGATGACCATGACGTCGCGCAAGTTCAGTTGCACGACCACGGCAGTGTTGGAGGCCTCGTCCCACAGCAGCACATCGCCGTCGGACAGCACCACGTTGCGTTCCAGCGAGATGCCCAGGTCGAGACCGCCGAGGCTGGTGCGCCGGCAGCGGCTTTTTTGCGCTTCACGCTGGTCGAGTACCAGCAGGTCAACCTTGGCGCCTTCGAGTTTGTGTTGCCAGTGCGGGTCTTTCTTGGCATTGCCCAAAATGTGTTCAATCAAAATCACGTTGCAAGCTCCTTCCCTGAATCATGTTCCGGGGGGGGTGCCACCGGGATGCACGCACCCCGGCAGCGGCCCGTTCAGGCGTTAGCCAAAGAAATAACGCTGGTTCATGGTGGCCACGTCGATGGGTTTGCACGTGGCGTGCACACCGTCGACTTTTACCGCGAAGGTTTCCGGGTCAACATCGATATGCGGGGTCTGGTCGTTGCGCACCAGGTCTTTTTTCGACACGGTGCGGCAACCGCGAACCGCCATGACCTGACGCTCCAGCCCGGCCTTTTCCTTGACGCCGTCTTCCAGTGCCGCCTGCGACACAAAGGTCACGCAAGTGTCTTGCAGGCTTTTGCCGAACGCGCCGAACATCGGGCGGTAGAACACCGGCTGCGGGGTGGGCAGGGAGGCGTTAGGGTCACCCATTGCTGCCCAGTTGATCATGCCGCCCTTGATTACCATCTTCGGCTTGGCCCCGAAGAAACGCGGGTCCCACAGCACCAGGTCAGCCATCTTGCCGACTTCCACCGAGCCCAGTACATGGCTGATGCCCTGGGCCAGGGCCGGGTTGATAGTGATCTTGGCCACATAGCGCAGGACGCGGAAGTTGTCGTTGTCGGCGCTGTCTTCCGGCAGCTTGCCGCGGGAGACTTTCATCGCATGGGCGGTTTGCATCACGCGCAGCCAGTTCTCACCGACCCGGCCCATCGCCTGGGAGTCACTGGAGAACATGGAAATCACGCCCATGTCCTGCAACACGTTTTCGGCGGCGATGGTTTCCGGGCGTACGCGGCTTTCGGCGAACGACACGTCGGCCGGCACGTTCGGGTTGAGGTTGTGGCAGACCATAATCATGTCGAACAGCTCGGCCTGGCTGTTGACGCCGTAGGGCAGGGTCGGGTTGGTCGAGCTCGGCAGCACGTTGCTCTGGCTGGCCACCTTGATGATGTCGGGAGCGTGACCGCCACCGGCGCCTTCAGTGTGGAAGGTGTGAATGGTTCGACCCTCGAAGGCATCAATGGTGTCTTCGACATAACCGCATTCGTTGAGGCTGTCGGTGTGTACCGACACCTGTACGTCCATCTCGTCGGCGGTACGCAGCGCGTGGCGCAGTGCGTTGGAGGTTGCGCCCCAGTCCTCGTGAACCTTGAGCCCGGCGACACCGGCGATGATCTGTTCGGCCAGCGGGTCGCGGCCAAAGGAGTTGCCCTTGCCCAGCATGCCGACGTTGATCGGCAGCCCTTCCAGCGAGCGCAGCATCTGGCGGATGTTCCAGGGGCCGGCGGTCACGGTGGTGCCGTTGGTGCCGTCGGTTGGGCCGATGCCGCCGCCGAAGAAGGTGGTGATGCCGTTGGACAGCCCGTGGTAGGCCTGCTGCGGCGAGATCAGGTGGATATGGGTGTCGATCCCGGCGGCGGTGAGGATCAGGTGCTCACCGGAGATGGCGTCGGTGCTCACACCCACCACCAGGCCCGGGGTGACGCCGCTCATGATGCCCGGGTTGCCGCTTTTGCCGATACCGACGATCTTGCCGTCACGGATACCCACGTCGGCTTTGATTACGCCCTGGATGGCGTCGATGATGGTGACGTTGGTGATCACAAGATCCAGTACGCCGTTGTCGCGGGTCAGGGTGTTGTCGGCGCCCATGCCGTCGCGCAGGGATTTACCGCCGCCGTAAACGGATTCTTCGCCGTAACCGCGCAGGTCCTTTTCAATTTCGACAAACAGGTTGGTGTCACCCAGGCGGATTTTGTCGCCCGTGGTTGGGCCGAACAGGCCTGCGTATTCTTTGCGTGAAATGGTAGGCATCGGTGGCTCCTTTTCTAATGCCGCGCGGGCGTCAGTGGTTCAACGGCGCGTGTGCAAAGTATGAAAATGCGGGTTACTTGTCGTTGACAGGCTTGGATGGCTTGCCCGGCTCGGAGAACTTGAAACCGTGGTCGCGCGCGCGCTGAATGGCTTGCAGTTTTTCCGGGCGCTCATGGCTGCTGGTCAGTTTGTCGGGTACCCAGCCGTCAACCAGGTTGTTGAAACCGTAGAGGGTTTGCTTGCCACCGTAGGGGATCAACGGCACTTCAATCTCGTCACCCGGCTCGAAGCGGATAGCCGTGGTGGACGAGATGTTCAGGCGCTTGCCGAAAGCGGCAGCACGGTCGAACTCAAGGGCACGGTTGACTTCGAAAAAGTGAAAGTGCGAGCCGATCTGGATCGGCCGGTCACCGGTGTTGCGCACTTTGACTTTGGTGACGGGGCGGTCTTCGTTGAAGGTGATGGGCGTGCTGGCATAGAGGGTACCGCCCAGTGGCACATCGGCTTCATTGCCCTTGCTGACACCGCCGGGGTTTTTGGCGTGGGGAATGCTGTGGTTCGGATGGGTATCCTGGTGCGGGCTGTTGGTCTCTTTGGTGCTCATGACTGACTCCTCGAAACGTGGCGGTCTTGCGTTAACCGGGTTCAGGGCAGGTGCTTACTTGATCGGGTCGTGGACCGTGACCAGACGGCTGCCGTCGGTGAAAATCGCTTCAACCTGTACGTTGGGAATCAGGTCGCTGACGCCTTCCATCACGTCATCCTTGGTCAGTACCTTGCTGGCCTCGGTCATTACGTCTTCAACCGATTTGCCGTCGCGGGCACCTTCCAGGGCGGTGACGGTGATGATTGACACGGCCTCCGGGTAGTTCAGCTTCAAGCCGCGTGCCTTGCGCCGGAATGCCACGTCCGACAGGGTGTAAACCATCAGCTTTTCGACTTCTCTGGGGGTGAGCTGCATAAGCCCTCCTATCTGCAGTGCGGTAAGAATTAAAGTTCTGGAGTGCCGCTCAGGCGTGCGCGCATGCAAAACACTCCACACGACGGGGACGTGCGAAGGCAGGGTGACGTTTGAGTGGGGGTGTTTAATGCCTGTTGTCGTTTCATAAGCTCAACCGTTCAAATCCATTAATACGGGTGCGAGGCAGAGCCTAGACCATAATCGCCGGGCGACCAGGCGAGACCGGAACGCGACAAAGAGTCTGTTGACACAGAAAGAAAGGCAGCGTTTGTTTATTAAATTCTTATAAAACAGTTGGTTACGGTGTTCTTGTGACGTTTTAATGCGTTGCTTTTGGCCGGTGATACGTTGTTTAGGTCAGAAAAAACTTCATCTTTAGTGCGATATGTCATCTAAACAGTTAAAGCTGTTCGTCTAAATGAGTGCGCTTCGTTATTTTTCGTCGGGTAACTTGCCGTTTTTAAACAAATGCCGATGGCCGCAGTGATACAGCGCGGCATGCAACTGGTCGTTGAGTTCGGTCAATTGCCGAAGCATTTCCAGGCTCAGCCAGACATAGGCATAGAAGGGTGTTTCGGTGATCTTGCCGTCCAGGCTTTTGAGCACCAGTTCGTGCAGGTCGTGGGTTTTTTGCCGTAGCTCGCCACTGATCTGGTTGTTGGATATACCTTCGCACAGCTTGTTCTGCAACGATTCGAGGGCCTGCGGGATAAGGTGGTGCAGGCCGTTGAGGGCGGGCTCGCTCTCGATCAGCAGGTGGCTCTCGCGCGAAGACCAATAGGCATCGATCATCAGGCTCATGGTGGCCAGCAGGTTGCGGTGCAGGGTTTGCAGGGACTCGAATACCTGTGGCTTGAGGTTGCTCTCGTTGCTGGCGGGGGTGATGTAGTTGCGCAGCTTGATCACCGCGTCCAGCTCGTCCTTGAGCTGATCATCCAGCTTGGGACGTTCGGGTACCCGAGGCGAGAAATACTGCGAGTACAGGCTGTTGATCTTGCCCAGGCTTTCGCCGAATTTGATCCGCAGGTCGGTGTAGGCCCGCTGCGGGTAGATGCTGGTGTAAAGCATGGCCAGCAGCGACCCCGCCAGCACATAACCGCTGCGGGTAAGGGCCGATTCCATGTCGTTGGGCGGTGCGCAACTGACCACCGCCAGCGTGGCGCCGATCAGCAGGGCCATATAGGGGTGTTTGCCCAGGGTCAGGTAGCCGGCAATAAACATCATCACCGCGCACCATGCCAGCATCAGGGCAAAGGAGTGCATCTCCAGGTACAGCGCCACCAGGCCCGACAGCGCGCCCAGCACCGTGCCGCCGGTGCGTTGCAGCGCGCGGGAAAACACGTTGCCCCAGTAGGGCTGTGGGCCCATGACGATGAGCATGGTAATCAGGGCATAAGAGGCGCCGTCGAGCTTGAAAAACCGGATGACGACAAAGGTAATCAGGAACGCCAGGCTGATGCGGGTAGCGTGAATCCAGCGGTAGTTTTTGCAGACCAGTTTTTCCAGATTCGATATCTTTTTGCCCAGCTGCATAAAGTCCCCAATCACTGTAGTGGATTGGGCTGGCAGCGTAGTTCAGGTCGGGCGTGTCCACCACTGGGGATGGCTCTATTACGAGGGGAGGAAAGCGGCAGGCGTAAAAAAGGCCATTACCATCATGGGGATCCGGTAATGGCCAAAAATCTCAACCAAAGAGAGCGTCAGGCGCAAACCTGACGAGCGGCAATGTATCAATCCCACTCTTAGTTAGCTAGCTAAGGGTGTGCGAAACTGTTTTACCTGCTGCGCAACAATGGTGCATTACAGGCTGGCTAGGCAGGGGCAGCGTTAGCCGATACCCTTTGGCCCATGCAAATACCTGACTTGAATCTGCTGGTTGCCTTGAATGTCTTGCTCGAAGAAGGCTCGGTGGTGGGCGCGGCCCGGCGCATGAACCTGAGCGCCCCGGCCATGAGCCGCACCTTGACCCGCATCCGCGAGGTCTTGAACGACCCTGTTCTGGTGCGTTCGGGGCGTGGGCTGGTGCCCACGCCCCGAGCACTGGAGTTGCGCGAACAAGTGCGCGGGGTGGTCGAGCTGGCGCACGGGGTGTTTACCCAGAGCCAGAACAGTGATTTGCGTGAGCTGGAGCGAACATTCAGCATTCGCGCCAATGACGTATTTTTTGGCGTGTATGGCGCAGCACTGCGCCAGCAAATGGCCCTGGACATGCCCAAGGCCACGTTGCGGGTGGTGCCTGAGGGCTTTACCGATGACGAGGCGCTGAATGAAGGCCGCATTGACCTGACCATCTGCGCCACTAACCGCTTCAGCCCGGATATCAAGGTACAGAGGCTGTTTACCTGTCCGTTTGTGGGGTTGGCAAGGGAAGGGCATCCGATTTTCGACGGGCCCATTACGGCCCGCCGCTTTGCCGGTTTTGACCATATCAGCGTGTCCCGCAGGGGCCATGCCCGCGGGCCGATTGACACGCTGCTGGCCGAGCTGGGGCTGGAGCGGCGGGTGTCGTTCACCACGCCGACGTTCTACTCGGCGATTTTTGCCCTGGCCGGGGAGGACCTGATCCTGCCGCTGATGCCCCAGGTGCTGCTCAAAAACCTGGAGCCACTTGGCCTCAAACTGCGCCCGTTCGAGCTCCCGATCACCTTGCAACCGGTGGATATTGTCCAGGCCTGGCATCCGCGGCTGGACAACGATCATGCCCACCGCTGGCTGCGTCGCACCCTCAAGACCTTCTGCGAGAATGCCGTGGTATAGGCCTCAACCCTGTGGGAGCGGGCTTGCTCGCGAGGGTATCTGCGCGGTTATCCATGCAAACCGCAGCGCCTGCATCACAGGCAAGCCAACTCCCACAGAACATAATGCTCAGCTGACCATTGCGTCTGGCGCACTCCACAGTTAGTTATTTATCAATTTTTATAGCTATACCGGCTGATTAAACTTTCTGTCATCTATCAAGACGACGGAGTCAGCCATGTATTGGCGGTTTGATCACGGGCGCAGTCTGGCGCCTGGAGTTGCGCTGTGACGGCGCTGGCAGCGGGTGCCGTGGCACCCGCTCCGGCCACGGCCGGGAGCGCGGCTTTTGGCCTGCGGATTTTTACCGGTCTGCTGGGCGTTTTACTGGCCGTGCTGGTGTCGGGTTTCAACGAAAATGTGACCAAGGTGGCCATGCCTGATATCCGTGGGGCTATGGGTATCGGTTATGACGAAAGCACCTGGTTGCTGGCGGTGTATTCGGCCACGTCCATCAGTGCGATGGCCTTTGCGCCGTGGTGTGCGGCCACCTTTTCTTTGCGTCGTTTTACCCTGTGTGCCATCGGCGCCTTTTTGCTGCTGGGCATCCTTTGCCCATTGGCCCCCAATGTCGATGCGCTGATGCTGCTGCGTACCTTGCAGGGCTTTGCCGGTGGGGCCTTGCCACCGATGCTGATGTCGGTGGCGCTGCGCTTTCTGCCGCCGGGCATTCGCCTGTACGGGTTGGGCAGTTACGCTCTGACGGCCACATTCGGGCCCAGTTTTGGAACGCCGTTGTCGGCCTGGTGGGTGGAGTACGCGGGGTGGCAATGGGCGTTCTGGCAGATTATCCCCCTGGGCCTGTTGTCGATGGCGTGCGTGGCCTGGGGCCTGCCGCAGGATCCGCTGCGCCTTGAACGTTTCAAGCAGTTCGACTGGCGCGGTCTGCTGCTGGGCTTGCCGGGGCTGATCATGCTGGTGCTGGCGCTGGAACTGGGGCAACGCCTGAACTGGTTTGAGTCGCCGATGATCCGTTTTTTCATCGTCGCGGGCAGCGCCCTGATGGTGCTGTTCTTTATCAATGAATGGTCGCACCCGCTGCCGTTTTTCAAGTTGCAATTACTGAAAATTCGCAACCTGAGCCACGCTTTGCTGACGCTGGGCGGGGTGCTGTTTGTGCTGTTGGCGGTGATCAAGATTCCTTCCAGCTATCTGGCTCAGGTACAGGGCTATCGGCCCCTGGAAACCGCGCCGGTGATGCTGATGGTGGCCTTGCCGCAATTGATTGCGCTGCCGCTGGTGGTTGCCTTGTGCAACCTGCGCTGGGTCGATTGCCGCTGGGTGCTGGCCATCGGGCTGGGGCTGCTGGCGCTGGCCTGCGTGATCGGTTCGCAAATAACCGCAGTCTGGAACCGGGAAAATTTCTACGCCTTGCAGGCGATTCAGATCATCGCCCAGCCGATGGCGGTGATCCCGCTGCTGATGCTCGCCACTGGCGGCCTGAACCCGGCGGACGGGCCGTTTGCCTCGGCCTGGTTCAATACCGTCAAGGGCTTCTCGGCGGTGGCAGCGAGCAGCGTTCTGGGGGTGCTGACGCTCAATCGCGAGCATTTTCACTCAACCATGCTGCTCGATCGCCTGGGTAACTCGCCACTGGTCAGCACCGGCACAGACCTGGCGCGCCGGGTTCATCAGCAAGCGGTGGTACTGACGTCTGCCGATCTTTATCTGTACATGGCCGCCCTGGCGATGTTCCTGATTGTGTTAATCCCTTTTGGCCCCACGCGGATCTACGCGCCGGGCACACCTGTTGGAGTTGTGAAATGAGTACAACAAGCGGGCGCAAGCCCTGGGTCCTGGCCGCTGCCGTCGCGCTGGCAGTTATTGTGCTGTACGCGCTGTGGCGGCTGGTCTTTGTCACGGGCACCGTGCAGAACACCAACGATGCTTTTGTCAGCGCCGATTTCACCCTGATTGCGCCCAAAGTGGCGGGGTTTATCGACGAGGTGCTGGTGCAGGATAACCAGCCGGTCAAGGCCGGGCAGTTGCTGGCCCGGATCGACCCGCAGGACTACCAGGCCGCGGTGCAGGCCGCGCAAGCCAGTGTAGCGACGGCGCAGGCGCAACGGGCCAATGCCCTGGCGATGCTGGAACGCCAACGCTCGCTGATCGAACAGGCCAAGGCCACGGTGGATGCGGATGTGGCCCAGGTGGAATTTGCCAGCCATGAACTGCAGCGCTATGAGCACCTGGCGGGGCAGGGTGCAGGTACGCTGCAGAACTCCCAGCAGGCGAAAAACCGTTCGCTGACGGCGCGGGCCGAACTGGCCCAGCACAAGGCCGCCCTGGAAGCCGCCCGCCAGCAAACCCGCGTATTGGCCGCCCAGGCCACGGCCGCGCAAGCATCGGTGGAGTATGCCGAGGCCTTGCTGGCACGGGCCGAGCTGGACTTGTCGCATACGCAACTGCTGGCGCCGTTTGACGGTGTGGTGGGACGGCGCAGTGTACGCCTGGGGGCGTATGTCAAACCCGGCGACACCGTAATGGCCGTGGTGCCACTGGCCGACGCTTATGTCGTGGCCAATTTTCTCGAACACCAGCTGACCCATATGCAGGCCGGGCAGCGCGTGACGATCAGGGTCGACAGCTTTCCCGGGCAGACCCTGCAAGGCACCGTCGACAGCATCGCCCCGGCCACGGGGGTAACGTTCTCGGCCATTGCCCCGGATAACGCTACCGGTAACTTCACCAAAGTGGCCCAGCGCATTGCGGTGAAAGTCACGCTGGATCACGGGCAGCTACTGGCCAGCCAATTGCGCCTGGGGATGTCGGTGGATGCCGCCATCGACACAGCAATGGCGCACGATCAGCAGGTCAGCACACGATGAAAAAACATGCAGTGGCCTGGGCTGTGGCCTGTTACAGCGTACTGAGCCTGAGTGGTTGCGTGGTCGGCCCGGACTTCAAGGCGCCCGTGCCCGAGTTGCCTGCGGGCTGGGCATCGGTGCCCACTGAGCCGGGGCACAATCGCGCAGTAGATACAGCAGTGGACCTGCATTGGTGGGACCGTTTCGGCGACCGGCAATTGTCTGCCCTGGTGCGCGAGGCGCAACAGCGCAACTTTGATGTGCAACGGGCGGCCAGCCGCCTGCAACAAAGCCTGGCGATCCGACGTCAGATCAATGCCGACACCTTGCCCGAGGTGGATGCAACGGCAGCCTACAGTCGTAGCCGCAACAGCCAGAAGGGTTTAAGTGACCCTTCCGGGAACAGTGGCAGGCAGGCCTTCAACCTGTGGAACGGCGGCCTGGGGTTCAGTTGGGAGGCTGACCTGTGGGGTCGCGTCAAGCGTTCGGTGGAAGCGGCGGATGCCTCCGTGCAGGTGGCCGCACAGGACCGCAACGCGGTGCAACTGTTGGTGATCGTGCAGACCGCGCAGCACTATATTCAGTTGCGCGGCACTCAGCAGGCACTGGCGGTGGTCGAGCAAAACCTGCAGATCGCCCGGCGCAGCCTGGAACTGACCCGGTTGCAGCTGCGGGAGGGTGTGGCCACGGATTTACAGGTATCTGAAGCTGCGGCCCAAGTGGCCGAGATCGAAGCGCGACAGGCACCCTTGCAGCAACGCAGCGCACAGTTGATCAATGCCCTGAGCTTGCTGCTGGCCCGCGAGCCACGGGCCTTGCAGGCGCAATTGAGCGCAGCGGCCGACGTGCCGGCCTACGGCGCGGATGTACCGGTCGGCCTGCCCAGCGAACTGGCGCAACGGCGCCCAGACATTCGTCGTGCCGAGGCCCGGCTGCATGCAGCCACTGCGGCGATCGGCATGGCCGAGGCGGATTTCTATCCGCGGATCACCCTGTCGGGCAGCCTTGGGTTTCAGGCGATGCAACTGTCGGATCTGGGCAGTTGGGGCTCGCGTAATTTTGCCTTCGGCCCGGGCTTGAGCGTGCCGGTGTTCGAGGGCGGGCGTTTGCAGGGGGGCTTGCAGTTGCAGGAAGGGCGTCAGCAGGAGGCGGGCATCGCCTATCAGCAAACCGTATTGCGCGCCTGGCATGAGGTGGACGATGCACTGGTGGCGTATCAGGCCAGCCAACGTCGGCGCGACAGCCTGCAACAGGCGGTGGCGCACAGCCAACGGGCACTGGACAGCGTGCATCAGCAATATGCCCAGGGGGCGGTGGACTTTCTCAACGTGCTGACGGTGCAAAACGCGTTGCTGGCCAACGAAGCGGCGCTGGTGGACAGCACGGCACAGGTCTCGTTGTCGCTGGTGGATGTGTTCGCAGCATTAGGGGGTGGGTGGCAGGCGTTGCCCCTGAACCCCGACGACACGACCCAAGTAAAGTGAGTGATGCATGGCGGCAGGATCACTGCTCTTGTACAGGCGTGAATGAACGCCCAAAACTTGCGTTTCAAAAGTACATGAAACACGATGCCTCCCTTGACGCCCGGGAACTCAAGCAGGGGGCACTCTTGGCGATTGGCAGCTGAATAAAAGGGGAAGGTATGGATATTTACGCAATCATCGGTGCTGGCGGCTTCGGCCGGGAAGTGCTGCCCGTTGCAAGAGAACAAATTGGCAAGATGAGCGAAAGTGCATACCGGCTGGTGTTCGTGGATGATGGCGTTCAAGACAAGGAAGTTAATGGCGTAGAGGTCATCTCCTTGTCGGAATTCAAAGCCATTGCGGGAACAAACAAATATTTCAACATTGCGATTGGCAACAGCAAAGTGCGACAGGTTATTGCACAAGACATGATGGCTTCTGGGGCAAGGCCTTTCACGGTCTCTTCGGTGGGCAATAGCGTGATCCTTGACGGCAATACAATTGGCGAAGGATCAATTTTGTGTCCTTTCACAACGATTACGTCCAATGTGAAAATAGGCAGCTACTTTCACGCCAATATCTACTCCTATGTTGCACATGATTGTGTAATCGGTGATTTTGTAACCTTTGCCCCGGGCGTCAAGTGTAACGGCAATGTAACGATCGAAGACCACGCCTATATAGGCACGGGCGCGATTATCAAGCAGGGCACGCCGGACAGACCCATTGTGATTGGCGAAGGTGCCATTGTGGGAATGGGGGCCGTCGTGACCAAAAGCGTGGCAGCTGGAGCCGTGGTAGTTGGCAACCCGGCAAAACCACTTAGCAAAAATCCGGGCAGTTAATCGGCATTTTTATGTTGGCCTGAGAGCCTGCCGGGTGAATCAGAGTCGCAATGAAAGTCACTTGCTCCCAGTCAGCAAGTGACTTGAATATTCACTCTTTGCAACAACAGCGGCGATTTTAACCCTGTACATCCTGGCCGTGATGAGGCTACCGAGCCCGGGCTCGGGGGCCAGGTTGTCCGCAAGGCCCCCCAGGGTCGTATTGCCAGTACCCGCAAGCAAAGCGACGCGGGTAATGGTCGCTGGCCAAGGGCTGGAATCTGCGGCAGTGCAGCAGGATTTGCTATGCTCGCGCCTCGACCGCAAACGCCAATATAGGCGTGCCCCGTTCATATTGAGCCTATTTATGTCTGCCGATACTCAAGCCACTGCGGTGCGCTTTTCCCGTTCCGACTACAGAACCCTGGGCCTTGCCGCCCTGGGCGGAGCGTTGGAAATTTACGATTTCATTATTTTCGTATTCTTTGCCCTGACCCTCAGCCAGCTGTTCTTCCCCCCGGACATGCCCGAGTGGTTGCGCCTGTTGCAAAGCTTCGGGATTTTTGTGACCGGTTATCTGGCTCGTCCACTGGGCGGGATCCTGATGGCGCATTTTGCCGATCATCTGGGACGCAAGCGGGTGTTCAGCCTGAGCATCCTGATGATGGCGTTGCCCTGTCTGCTGATCGGCATCATGCCCACTTACGCCGACATCGGTTACTTCGCCCCGCTGATCCTGCTGGCCTTGCGCATCCTGCAGGGCGCAGCGGTCGGGGGCGAGGTGCCCAGTGCCTGGGTGTTCGTGGCCGAGCATGCGCCGGCCGGGCGCCGGGGCTTCGCGCTGGGCTTTTTGCAGGCCGGGCTGACCTTTGGCTATTTGATTGGTGCCTTGACCGCAACGCTGCTGGCACAGTTGTTTACCCCGGCTGAGATCCTCGATTACGCCTGGCGTTTTCCGTTCCTGCTCGGCGGTGTGTTCGGCGTGATTGGTGTGTGGCTACGCCGTTGGCTGAGTGAAACACCGGTGTTTCTGGCCCTGCGTGAACGCAAGGAGGGCCGTGCAGAGTTCCCCTTGCGCACCGTCCTGCGCGATCACCGGGCGTCCTTGCTGCCGGCCGCGTTGTTGACCTGCGTGCTCACCAGCGCCGTGGTGGTGTTTGTGGTCATCACCCCGACCGTGATGCAGCAACGCTTCGGCATGACCGCCAGCCATACTTTTGCGCTGAGCAGCCTGGGCATTGTGTTCTTGAATATCGGCTGTGTGCTGGCCGGGTTGATCGTTGACCGTATCGGCGTGTGGCGCAGTATTGCGCTATACAGTGTGCTGTTACCGCTGGGTATCGGCCTGCTGTACGCCAGCCTGGTCGGGCAGTGGGCAGTGCCCGGTCTGGCCTATGCGTTCGCCGGTTTGACCTGCGGGATTGTCGGGGTAGTCCCCTCGGTGATGGTCGGGCTGTTCCCGGCAGCAATCCGTGTTTCGGGGATTTCCTTCACCTACAATATCGCCTATGCGCTATGGGCCAGTACCACGCCGTTGCTGCTGATCGCCCTGATGCCGTGGAGCCCGTGGGTGTGCGTGGCGTTCTGCGCGATGATGGGGCTGGTCGGCTTGCTCACCGCCCGGCGCTACGGTTTAAGCGGCGCGACACAGGTCGAGCAGCGCCTATTGGCCAAGGCCGAAATGTAACAGGTGGCAACCTTCGGTCATCACGGTGATTGCTGGCTCTAATAGGAAGCATTACTATTCGCGCCCCACCTGTGCAGTCCCGTGCGATGACTCAGAAAGTGCCCCGCAAAACGGGCTTCTTTGAACATTACGAAGAGTTGATCGGCACCTGGACCCGGCGCCTGCGCAATCGGCAGCAGGCGCAAGACCTGGCCCATGACACCTTTGTCCGCGTGCTCGAATCCAACCCGGATGCGGTCGAACAGCCGCGGGCGTACTTGCACCAGACAGCACGCAATATCGCGGTAGACGGCTTTCGCCGCGAAGAGCTACGCGACGCCAAGGAGCTGGCAGCCGTTCCCCCAAGTTCGTCCGAAACCGGCGATCCGGAGCAGTATATGCGCGCTATCCAGTTGGCTGAGTCGGTCGAAAGGGCTTTGCAGGAACTGCCGCTCAATTGCCGCAAGGTGTTTGTCTGGCAGAAGATCGAGGGCCTGACCCAGGCCGAGATTGCCGAGCGCCTGGGGCTGTCCAGAAACATGGTGGAAAAGTATATGATCCGCACCCTGCGCCATCTGCGTGAACGCGTGGAGGCTCCGTGATGACATCGGTAAAGGATTGCAGGATGGATACACGTGACTGTACCTGTGGCAGCGCCAGCGTGCGTGACGCGGCTGCCACCTGGTTTACCCGGGTGCAAGCGCAAACCCTGAATGCTGGCGAGCAGGCCCAATTCCAGGCCTGGCGCACGCAACACGCCAGCCATGAGGCCGAATACCAGTGGCTGGCCAGTTTGTGGTCTGCCGCCGATCTGTTGCCCAAGGCCCGTTTGCAGGCGCTGTGTGAAGTGCCTGCACCGCGGCACAGCCGGCGTTCGTTTCTGGCCTACGGGCTGGCAGCCAGCCTTGTCGCGGTGGCGGCGGGGGCGGGCATATGGATGCAGCTGCAAGCCTCTGCCGGTTATCACGCAACATTTGCCACGGTGTTGGGTGAGCGTCGTACCGTGACATTGCCCGATGGTTCGGCCATTGAACTCAATGGCCGCAGCCTGGTGCGCGTGAGCTACGAAGGGCAGCAGCGTATTGTCGAGCTGGAGCGCGGCGAGGGCATGTTCAACGTTGCCCATGATGCCGACCGGCCGTTTGTGGTGCAGGCCGGGGCCGGCCAGGTAACCGTCACGGGTACTCGCTTTGACGTGCTGCGCGAAGGTGACCAGGCCCGCGTTGCGGTAGAGTCGGGGCATGTGCGGGTACAGGGCGCCAACCCGGATGCAGTGGTCAACCTGACGGCCGGGCTGGGTACCGTAGTCGATGAGCGTGGCCGGGTGGCCGCCGCGCAGCCGGTCAACACCCGTGCGTTGACGGCGTGGCGCAAGGGCCAGTTGGTGTTCGAAGACGCCAGCCTTGAAGACGTGGCGGCGCAAGTGTCGCGCTATCGCGACAAACCGTTACACGTCAGCACGCCGGCGGTGGCGCAAATGCGCCTGAGCAGCGTGTTCAAAACCAATGACACCGATGCCCTGCTCAAGGCGCTGCCGCAGATCTTGCCGGTCGCGATCATGACGCGGGCAGACGGCAGCCAGGAAATCATCGCGAAAAAATAATTGGCCACAGGATTCAGGTTTTTTTCGAGTTCTTCGTCTTCTTGAACAACTGCAACTGGTTTGCATTAACAGTCGCACTCAAGTGCGATCAACAGGGCAAGACTCGACGTGAAAAACAACAATCCTCGTGGGCGACTTTGCTCGCTTGAAACACCTTTGCGCACACCCTCCAGCCTGACTCGCACGCGCCTGCTGCCGCTGGCGTTGGCCCTGGCGGTCAGTGCCGCGATGCCGGCGGCCTTTGCTGGCGAAGCGGCGTCGAGCGCCATCCATATCCAGGCCCAACCCCTGGGCTCGGCCTTGAGCCAACTGGCGCAGCAAACTTCGCTGCAGGTTTTTTTCAGCCCGCAACTGGTAGCAGGCAAACAGGCCCCGGCCGTCGATGGCAACCTGTCGCCCGAGCAGGCCCTGGGCCGCCTGCTGCAAGGCAGTGGCCTGAGCTATGAGCTGAGTGGCGATGCCGTGACCCTGCGAGCCGCACCCACAGTCAGTGCCGCCGCATCCGGCCCGCTTGAGTTGGGACCGGTGGATGTCAAGGTGGTCGGCAACTGGTTGAGCGATGCCAACGATGCCGTGGTGCAAAACCACCCCGGCGCCCGAACGGTGATTCGCCGCGAGGCGATGATCGAGCAGGGCACCATGAACGTCAGTGATGCCCTCAAGCGCATCCCGGGTGTACAGGTGCAGGAATCCAACGGCACCGGCGGCAGCGATATTTCCCTGAACGTCGGCGTGCGTGGCCTGACTTCGCGCTTGTCGCCGCGCTCCACTGTATTGATTGACGGTATTCCCGCGGCATTCGCTCCTTACGGTCAGCCACAACTGTCGATGGCGCCGATTTCAAAAGGTAAACAGTTTCTAATAAAAGAGGTCGCCAGCGGTGCGGGGACTTGTACCCGTGCCGGTGGGGGCCGGACCACGAAGCGAAAAAAATCTGGTTTGGCTGACGCAAATAGAACCCTCCAAGGGCTTCCAGAGGCCCCCTCATGTGATGGAGCTACGCAATGAAGGTTTTTTTAGACGATGAACGTTCAACCCCTGACGGGTGGATACGAGCCTACTGGCCTGATGAGGTCATTAGACTGCTTCAGGCTGGACAGGTTGAGGTGCTGAGCCTTGATCATGATTTGGGTGACGATAGTCGTGGAACAGGCTATGACGTAATTCTATGGATGGAGACAGAGGTAGCTTTGCACGGTTTTTCACCACCTTTGATACTGATTCACTCTGCCAATTCAGCTGCTGCACAAAGAATGAGAGCTGGAGTAGAATCAATCGCCCGGCTGGCGTCTAGGCAGAGCTTTGCAAATCTGAAGGTTAAATTTTATGAGGAAGAAATTGTGACTGTAAGGGGTGGCGTTCAGAATTCACTGAATTCTCTCTACGAGAAATTCAAAAATGAAGTGTCACTGCCCGCAGAACTTGCAGAGAGAGCATCGCCGCCGCTTCTTTTGAGTGTTTCAGATAAATGGGTGAACGCCGAAAAACGTGTTTTAGTTGTAGGGCAGGAAACGCTTGGTTGGGATTTTCATCCCGGTGACTACTTTCCCGATCTTAAAGATCCGATCATGACCTTCGCGGATTTCCAAGTCACGCCGAGTAGCGTAGCCGCACTTACTGCTGGTTATCGTGATTTTGAGTTCGCTAGGCATCAACCGGGGAATTACAACAGTCCGTTTTGGCGAGCCTACCGCAGCGTGCGATCCTCCTTGGGGGAGGACGTAGATGGTGCTGAAACAGCGGTGCTCTGGACTAACCTTTTCAGGATGTCACTCGACAATGGAAGTGTGTATGAGAATGGGAGTTCTGAAGAGGCTGCACTGATACGGGAGGCGGGTTCGGCCTTGCTACGTGCTGAAATTCAGGTACTCGCTCCAACCTCTGTGATTTTCTTCACTGGACCCAACTACAACGAGCATCTCTACGCACAGTTTCCGGGGGTCGAGCCTTTCAATCTTGAGAGCTATGAGCCGGAGAAAACCTCCATGCTGAAACACCCCCTTTTACCGATCCGAACTTTTCGAACCTATCATCCTGCTTATCTAGCAAGAAGTGGTCAGTGGGGCATAATTTCAGAGATTAATGCTTGGAATCAAGAATCGGATTAATCTGAATATATCAATTAATAGCTGATAAAAGCCCCTCTGCGGAGAGGGGCTGCCATTGGTATATTGGGGTAAGTCGGACAGTAAAGGTCCAGTATGCACACCAGAGAAAGCATCCGATTGCACATTGTGCAGAATGGTATGAAAACCAGCCGATTTAGGTCGTGGCAGGATGCTGCAGAAAGTGAAAAAAGGGGGCTGTTGCGTGAGCATCTTCCTTCAGGGTATTCAAATTGGTTTGCTATCGTAGAGGGTAAATCCATCTGGTGGATTTACTCTGACTCGTCTGACGGTGGGGTCTGGACAAGTGAAGGTATGGCAATAACGGGGTGCTGGGTACCATACGATGATGCCTTGGCTCGTGCTATTTATGATTTGTGCTACCCTAAGAAGCTAAACAGTTATAAATAAAAAGGATGAGAGGCACTTATGGTAAAGGATAGAAATTGGCGTCTTGAAAATATGTTGGCAAGTCTCGGAGAGACGCCTGAAGATGTACGAGATTTTTTTGTATACTCCTATCATTTTATCGATGACCGCTTGTTTTTCTTAAATGCAAGGGAAACACTAGGCGAGTTCCCAGATGGCTACGCTATTGTTCGTGAGGCTGAAATGCTTTTGAAGAGGCATGGCTGGGAAGGTGACGGCACGTTAGAATTGCTGTGGTTGCCTCCATTCATGGGTGTTGGCGTAGAAGACACATATGGAGTTGTTTGCTTTCATGTCAAACAATCCAATAACGGCACCTCATGGTTCGCCTCGAAATATGCACTTCCATTTGAAAGCTTAGAGCCACACAACTAAACCTGTAGGTTTGGATATATATAATGGTCGTACGCGGCCATTATGGAGCTGTTGTGGCTTTTGGTTTATTATATCTTACCATGCATATAAAAAAGTCAATAAAAAATCATTTTTTCATACAGGCAAGCAGTGCCACGTTTTTAGGGCGTGTTTCAGTACCGCCGAAACTTTGCACTGTAATCGTGTGGGTGTGTAACCCTGCTGGCTGCGACCAGACAGATTGTATGCCATACCAGTTCTCATCACCTAAAACCGCGTTGCCGGGGTCTGTTGGGGATCGATCTCGCGTATGACGTGTCTCGTGGCTATGTAACCCATCCATCGAAGCCGTAGCGTTGTGTTTGTGGCTTTTTAGATCGTCTTGCTGGGCGGAAGCTAAGGATCTACCCGGATCGATGCCCTTGCCGTTATCCCAAGCCCTTACGAACTGCCCGCGTAGGTCGAGTGTTCCACCTGAACCGTTTGCTGCGATCCAGCCCGGTGGACAGCTTGTAGCGTTAAAAAACGCATACATGCCGGACGTTGATTGAGTTGTCCAAATACCGCTTTCGCACGATAAAATTAGCCCTTTAAAGTCTCTGGCGAGCAGGCCATTGGGAGAGCAACTTGTGCCAGCGGCTTCTACTTTTGTTAGGTTTATGTTGTTGTCGAACTGTCCTCTACCTTTGACAGTCAAGGTTCCATCCATTCTGGAATTGCCTAAAACTGCCAAGTCTTTCTTGACGTTCATGTAATTGGTGTTTATTTCGTCTGAAAATATTGTATCTGTGTAAAGCGTTTTGATTAGCCCTTTTCCTGCGGAAAGGGTATCAATGACCTGATAGGCAACCTCTGTTCCTGCGTCGTCTTGGGAAAGCATTCCACAAGGTGCGTTTTCAGTTGATTCGATAAGACCATCTGCTGAGTGAGTATATACAGGGCAAAGTCTATCAAGCATCACTCTTTCATTGGTCGATGAGTTTACTGCTACATCTACCGCTACCGGGCTGCCAGTTTCTGTATGGATTCCGATACCACAATCCACTGTTTTTGACTCCCAAGCACTTCCGCTTGTGTCTTTAACCCATTTGATACAGCGAAGTCTGTTATGCCCTTTGGACTCTTTAAACGCGACTGCTGAGCCTAGCATTGAGTTTGTTCCATCTACTCTTAAATACTCGTTTCCGCCCTCTCGGTCGTAGGTGGCGACTAATGTGCAATTAGCTTTTAAAGCTAGGCATTCCGTATTGGTTATTTTTGTAGCGGGGTCGGAGAGTGCAGCAAAGTAGAACTGATGACCGCCAGTCACGTTTAAAGAGTCATTAGCATTGGCGGCAATTTTTGCTCTGTTGTAATATCGGAAATTTTGAGAAAAAGATTTTTCATTTTTCGGTTGAAAGATGACTTTGTAGTTTTTTATAAATCCTTCTTCGTCGGGGGTTATTTTTGCATTCGCAATGAAGTCATATGGAACTCTTGACCAGAATTTACAAGGAATGAGTTGTGTTGATTTCTCTTTAGATAAAACAGGCACCCAGCTTTTGGGGTTTCCGCAAGTGGAGTCTTTGGCGATAAATTCATTATTAAGCATTTCAAGGATGGCCGGAGAACCACTCCACTCGCTGCCATTCTTGAAGTTGTCAATGTCCCAGCCATCGAGATGGATACGCTTGTCAAAAGCGGTGATGATGGAGACTATATCTTTTCCGAATATAGTGGCTTGTTGCTCTCGCTGTTGTTCCAGATACCAACAAAGGAAGCTGACGACAAGAGACATTACTATTGATAATGAAAGAAGCGTTTCAAAAAGAGTTAAGCCTTTTTGTTTTTTATTACGGATGAGTGCCATGGGTTTTATTTATGTTGTTATATTTACAATAACATAAAAGAGAAACTTTAAAAGAGGGGTTGTTGATGGGGGTGATAGCTAATGGTTCGGAGGTATATCCTTGAACCTATGGCTGCTTAGCTCAACGAAAAGATAGGCGGTATTTTCTACTCTGTGGGAGTAGGATATATGCCCGTGAAGGTCATTATTTGGTTTAAAGATACAAGTATGTATCGTGGCAGGATACATAGTGGTTGTAAATTCCTACGGTGTAGGAATGTGTATATCCGCAAAGCGAAAAATAGCTTCACGGGTATAAGTATGTAAAGTGGGGCTTTACATGTATTTATAGTTTAATGTCCAGCTTTTCGATAATAGATTGCTTGTATTCGTCGGCTTCAATGTCTATTTTTATTTTTGCTTCTTTCCACTGTTCTTCATAAAGGTCTTGCCATCGTGCTACTAATGAATGGACAATCATATCAAGGTTTTGTTGTTTTACACTGTTCCCGCTTCTTGCAAACTCCTTGATTAGAACATCATTGGATATTGATTTGCAGCCTGAAAATGCTGCTATTAGCTTTTTAGCGAGGTTTGAGGTCATTCGTATATCATGAAGCTCATCCATTTCTATTATTTTTATGAACAAAATTAAAAATTTTTGACGCTCACGTCTTTTAAATCCACCAACCATGCCGCCTATTTTTCCTGCATATTCCATCCTGTTCATAATTAGAACTCCTATGTTGTTATAATACCAATACCATAGGGTTTTGATATGTCAATGCTTCAAGGTCATATCTCCGAACCTTCAACTATTTCAGGTTTTGCTTCCGGGATATGTATTGTAGGAAATTGGCTACTTTCGATTTTTTTGAAATTTTAACGTCACCAATCCCCCACATTTTTTTGTGAAATTAATTTGAGAGCGATTTTTGAGTTTTTGCAGTGTCGTTTTTTGTTCTGCTTTGTGGCAAATTTCAACTAAGTGATTTGCTTAGGGTTGAACCCTATTTGCTCATTAACGTCCGACCTTATATTTATTTTCGTTTTGCTATTGACAAGGTTTTTTGCTGTAAATAAGCCATAATTCAATGGTTAAAAAATTAAATATCTAAAAAAATTCGATGAAAACGTTAAATTTTCACGGCAATTTTTTCAAGAAAATAATTTTTGTAAAAAGTCGATTTTTGGTTACTGCCCCAAATCGCTTTCGGGATATTTAGGCTTATCAGCCCAGTGAATGATATTCACCCATTTTGATGAATTTTGAAAAGTGTGAAATTTTCATCAGGAGAGAAATTTGATATGTATGTATACATACATATAGGTTGGGGGACATATCTCCGAACCTATGGAAGTATTGGGTTGAGTGGTTAACGCTGTTTTGGACTGTTTTTGATATAGGCTTTTTACACTACCCATAATGCTGCGAGGTATAACGCATTTGGCTATTTTAGGCGTGTAGTGGTGTGGCTTGGTGTCGTTGTATCAACGGAGTGGAAGAATGCCGATTTTGACCAATTCCGTGCGTTATATCGATATCGGTGGGGCGGTGTATGTATATGTGGGGGATACGGGGAGGAAAGGGAGGGGATGGGCGGGAAAGGAAGAAGAAACACCCTCACCGGGTGCTATTATCTGATATAGGCTTTTGCACTAATTATAATGCTAGGGTTGCTTTCTCCAATAAAATATAGTTCTACGGCTTACATTTAACTCCTTCATGACTTCCTTAATGGTTGCTCCTGCTTCAAGTAAGATAATACCTCGTTCTCTCTTGGTCTTGCCCTTCTGTTTACCCCTGAAAGCCTGTATCTCGCTTGTATGGGTTCTTGCGACATAATCGTCAAAGGTGCCCCGGTTAAAGTTTCTATGCGTCCACTTCGCCACGCTTTTGGCCGTGTGCTTTACTTCGGAAATGTCCAACGGCGTAGTAAAATTAACGTTGTAGCCGGTGGCACGGTCTAGGCAAGCGTTTAGCCATTGTTCATAGGTCGGCCAACCCTGACGAATCGCCTTGTATGCCCACGCTCTTAATTGGTCAAAAAGCATACAGTTACGACCCAAGCCATAATCCTCTATGGGCTTTTCTTTGGCCTTTTCAGGGGTTAGGTCGATGTAGTCGGCCAAGTCGTCCAACGTGTATGGATCGGCCTGCCATTGGTGGACGATCCAGTGGGAATTGATCGGGTTCTTGCAGATCAACCCGGAATAGCCTCTGTCGGCTCCCAGACGACTACGCAAGCCTGCCTCAACGGCTGCAGCGTATCGTAAAGCGGCGGTTTTGCCGTCGATTGCGGTTCGGACAGGTGTTTGTAGGAGGTAAAGCAAATGAGCGTGCCCATTGGCCGGATTTCGAGCTATTAGGTTTGGGGCTGGTGCTCCCACGTCATCCCAGTGCATCCCTGCATTAGATTTATCGAGGTCAAAAACCATCCAATATCTATGTGTAGGCCCATTGGGCTGAACTAGTCTTGCAAGTTTAGCTTTTTCTTTTTTATTGATTTTTAAGCCGCTGATTAAATCATCGGTGTGATAAGGTCTCTTTGGTAAGTAGTCCTCAAATAGTTTTATACATCCCATTGTTTTCCTCTTCTAATTGGTTGTTTAGAAAAAGAAAACCTTGGAAGATGACTTGACAATAAACTTTTTGATGATTAAATGAGTGTGTTGATTAAAGTTTTTTAAAATTTTATTGTAGTATCCTTAGCCACCTTGCCGGGTGGTTTTCTTTTTCTGCTCCTTTCAAGTTGCCACACTTTCGAAGTTTGTCAAACTTAGATGGTAAAAAACCCGCTTAGTCGCGGGTTTTTTATTGGCATAAAAAAGCCTGCACGATGCAGGCAAAGGGAAATGGGAATTACACTACCGCCTGTAAGTGGTGAGTTTGTACTGTGGTTTGTGTTGAAAATCAATGCTGCCTATCAATTAGACTGAAGGATATGAGTTTTTTCATTCAAGAAATTATTTTTTTTGCCGATACAGCAAGTACTGATTTATTACGTCTTGGGTTTAGGAGCGGTCGATGAATATTAGAAGTATGAACATTGGTAGTCGAGCCGGTATTGGGTTCACAATTATCGCATTACTCGTTTTGGTTATGGGAGGGATCGCTTTATTCCAAGCATACCAAATGGACGATGCAGCTGCCGAAATTCGTAATGAGTGGTTGCCAGCAGTCGAGGCTGTGGGAGAGGTTGGGAGTAGTTTAGGGCGAGCCAGAGCACTGACTTTACGAACGTTGATTTTGGAGGGGAAATCCGAACTAAATACTACCGTTGATCTGGTTAGAAGTATAAACCAAGATGTTGCTATGAGCTTGAAAGGTTATGAAAAGGAAATAGATGACTCTGAGGATCGTCAGATTTTCGAGAAATTTAAAACCTCATACGAAAAGTACCTTTCTGTTCAGCGTCAGATTTTAGAAGGAGTTTTGTCTTCACCTGAAAGGGCTGACGAAATTAAGATGGCAAATGGACCTTTGGCTGATGATGCTGATCAAATGATGGTTTTTTTAAATCAGTTGATTAAGTTTAATAAGAAAGGTGCTGTTTATGCTGCTGATCAAACAAATAAAGTATTTAATGCTGCTGTTTTCATGATTGTTGTCGCGTTGATTATTATTTTGATACTGATGATTGTAATCGCGGTGGTTCTTACTCGGAGTATCGTTTCTCCTTTGGCTGAAGCGGTGGTAGTTGCAGATAGAATTGCCGATGGTGATTTAACTCAACGAATCAAGATAAATGGTTCTGACGAGCCTGCACACCTGCTAATTGCATTGAAAAAAATGCAGATTAGCTTGCATGATACGATTAAAAGAATCTCCGAATCATCAAATATGCTGGCTTCTGCTTCTGAAGAGTTACATGCGGTGACGGAGGATACTAATCGAGGACTCAACCAGCAAAGTGCAGAAATCGACCAAGCCGCTACAGCGGTAAATGAGATGACAGCGGCGGTTGAGGAAGTGGCTCGTAACGCTGTAAATACTGCCGATGATTCTAAAGCTGCTGATAAAAGCACCTATCAAGGCCGTGAAAAGGTTAGTCAGACTTTGGAGTCCATTAATAAACTCGTTGGTAATATCTCTGATACTTCGTCTGAAGTTAAAATTTTGGCACAGAGTGCCGGTGAAATTAGTCAAGTACTGGTAGTAATTCGCTCAATTGCTGAGCAAACAAACTTGCTGGCACTTAATGCTGCCATCGAAGCTGCTAGGGCTGGCGATGCTGGTCGTGGCTTTGCTGTTGTAGCGGATGAGGTACGTGCGTTGGCTCATAGAACCCAACAATCGACAGCTGAAATAGAACAAATGATTGAAGGTATTCAATCAGGTACAGGCCGTGCAGTTGATGCTATGAATGAGAGCCAAGACCGTGCTAATGGCACGTTAGTGGTTGCTCGGGAAGCTAATGATGCTCTTGAGGTAATTAGTGAAGCAATTACCTCAATCAACCAGAAAAACTTGGTTATTGCCAGTGCTTCGGAAGAGCAGGCACAGGTTGCCCGTGAAGTTGACAGAAATTTGGTTAATATTAGGGATTTGTCAATGCAAACGTCTGCGGGGGCTAACCAAACCAATGCGGCTAGTCAAGAGCTTTCGCGTCTTGCGGTAGATTTGCATTCTATGGTTTCAAAATTTAGGCTTTAAAAGCAAGATGACGCTCGCAAATTATTTATAAGCCCCTTTTAGGGGCTTTTTTTATGAGTTAGCTATATGGGTCATAAGGGTCTTGATATGGGCTTGGTGGCTTGAGTTTTAGCAGTCTTCTCTTTCTGGCTTCTTTCGCCTGCAGGGCTTCCTCCTTGTCAAACTCAACAACTTGTTTTCTTGTGAACGTGTCGGATGCCAAAAGTTTCACTTTATCTGTAAATCCTAACTCCACTTTGGCATGGTCTAATCCTTGTTCTTTTAGTTGTTCCCCAACGTTAAATAGGTAATCCTTTCGTTTCTCTGAACCCAAGCGGCTTGCCATTTTATATGTGTTTTCTCTTAATCTCTTATAGAATTGCTCTGGATTTTCATCAAGCCTTTTGGCTTCAAGTATTCGATCAACCAGAATGTCAAATTTTTTGATTAATGGTTCAAGCTCTTCCTCGTAGACCTTAATCGCTTTTTCTAATACTGATTTTCTTTCGGTATCCTCTTCTATTTTCTTCCTTAGCTCGCGTAGTTCTTTGGTCATTTTTTCTTTGGTGGATTTGAAATTTATCTTTAGCTGTTCGGTTTTGTTCGTCTTCTCGGTTATGTCCTCGGACAGTATTTGCCTATGGTGGTCGAGCTTCGCATTTTCTTTTTGCTGCTCTGTGGCGTGCATCTCTAAGTTTTGGATTTTATTCTGGTATGTTGAAACAGTATTTTGAAGCTCGCTTATCGTGGTGTTAAGAGTGACGACATTCGTTTTTTGCTCGGTCAGCTCTTCTTTCTTCTGTGTAAGCTCCTGCTCAAGTTTCTCTACTTGTCTGGTGTAATAGTTATGGCTTCGCTCGCTCTTGGGCTTCTTGGCCTCCTGCTCAATCTTGCTTAGGAATTCTTTGTTATCCTTGGTTTTAGGTAGGAATTTGGCTTGTAAGCCATATGGAGCGGCTAAGCTGTTAAAGTGCTCGTAAAAGGCCGCCTGCATTACTTTTGACTTCCATGACTCGCGTTCTCGGATAAACCTATGGTTTTGCTTTTCTTCGCTACGGTTGGGAAGTTTGAAGTTTTCTAATGTTGGCGGTTCGGATATATTATCAAGGTGAGCTTTGTTCTTCGCGTAGTATTGTGATGCGAATTCAAATTCTTGGGCTGAAAAATCATATTTTCCGGTCTTTGTGTTTTGAAGGTCAAGGAAGGCGTGAACGTGGTTGGTTGTCTCGTCCAAGTGGCTGAATGAAAAAAGCATCTTGTTGTTGGGGAAATTCTTTTGATAGAACTGGTGCATGGCTTTCTGCAAAAGGTCTGTGTATCCCTTTGTGATTGCCAATTTATTGGGTTCAGGTATCACAAGGATGATTTCTTTAACCCTGTTGACCGTCCTTGATACGGCTCGATCTGGTGCGTTTTGCTCGATCTCTCGCTTTTTGGTGGTGTAGTTCTCTAGAAGGTCGATACGCTGAGCTACACGGCTGATTTTGTGCTGATTGAGTAGGGCGGCGTAGTCTCCGACTACCAACGGCCTTTCTCCCTCCATTACCGATGTGACGTATTCTTTTATTTGGGTGGGTTCGGTTGCGTTGATGAATTTGACCAGCTTCGATTTTAGTTTTCGGAGCTTTTCTTTTTCTGCTGCTATCTCGTCAGTCGCTTCTGTTGCTTTGAGTTTGGTTTGTAGTTGGTCGTTGAAGTCGGCCAGCAATTGCTCTGCCAGTTCCCTTGTTAATACCTGTTCAACACCACCAATAATGGCTATATTGGGGTGCGGTGGGTTGGGGTTGAATTCAAAGTCGTCATACTCGTTTTGGTCCAGCCTAAGCGAGTGTTTCAACGAGCTATCCAGCCCATTCAGGTTGGAATAGTTTCTGTCTCTTTTAGTCAGCGTAATTATCTGCAAATTGGTATCATTCATTTTATCCTCAGTGGTGGGTTGGTTTTTGCTCTTGGCTTTTGCTTCTGTCCTGCCGACTAGGCACCTGCGTTAACCGTCACATCTTTTGCGTAGCAAAAGTGGGATGGTTAACATAGCTGGTATGTTTCTAAGGGCTTCTTTGAAAACTTGAACCATATGCATATATTGAACCACATAAAAAATGTATATCAAGCATGATGGTGTGGGTGGTTTTGTATAGTGGTGTTGGTTGGGTATGTGCGTGCGGTGTAGTAATCTTTATTATAGTTATCTAGTGTATATGATATCTATATATAGATAACTAAAGACGTGTGTGGGTGCGTGCGTATACATGAGGCGTGTGCGGGGGAGTGCATTATGCGAGAGATTTTTTTAAAAAAGTTTTTTTTGAAGAAAGTCAAAAGCTATTCTGGTGATTAAGAGCGTGATGCCTTTTGTTTTTGCTCTGGTTTTTAACGTGTAACGCCTTGGATTGTTAATGTGTAACCCCTCCAATTTTCGGTTTATTAGAGGGGCTTAATTTTATTTTATGATGTGGGAAAGGTCTGGTATTCCAAATGGCGTTAGTGGAGCTTTTTGTTTGAAAAATTGATGGGTATAAAGATTAAAGTCTTTTTCACCTTTTATACGAATGTCCATGCCGACGAGGTTTGTTTCTTTGTCAATTTTAACGTCGAAGGTGATTCCTCTGGTGATGAAAAATGTGTTGAGTTTCAATCGGCCTTCTTCTGTTTCGTATAGGGCTATTATGTCTTCGTAGGTGGTGATTTCGAGCGTTTCCGCTTCGATTGCTAACGTGCCTTCAAGTTTTTGGATCTCGCTTTCTAACACGGTGATCCGTGCTTCGCTATCGGCCACACGCCTGATAAATGTATTTGGAATTATTCCGTCAAACTGAGCTAGCGAAGCCTCTAACATCTCCAATGTGGATTTTTCGGTTGTTAGCTTGGCTTTCTTGGCTCGTATTTCTTCTTTTGGTGCCGAAGTATCACGAACGGAAAAGAAACGGCTGAATGCGTCGTTTACGGTGTCCATTTGCTTGTATTGGTCTTGGCTGAACCAAGTGAAGTCTTTTCGCTTCTTGTCTGTCCGCTCGTCAATGTAACGATTTTCCGATAATTGCCTAACGAAAGCGAGGAATGTGCCGAAAACAAGCTCAAATCTTATTCTGTTACTACATTCGCATACTCGTTCGGCTCTGTTAGAGCAAACAAGGTAGGCGTAGCGTTTTTTCTCGGTTCCTAATATTTGTAAGTTGAAAATCATCCCGCATTTATGTTCTTCGCATTGGATGCAGTGCCGGAAAATATTGTAATGGTGGGGTGTTCTACGTCCGTAATTTCGCCCATTTAATCGGGTTTTCATCGCAGCAACGGCTGCACTGAATTCTATTTCATCAATGATTTTTGGAAAATAATTGGGAACATAACGATCAAACGCTTTGGTGCCGTTCTCGTTGCGTCGTTGCAAACGTAGCACGCCAATTGGGCTTTTGCTGTTTATAAGTTGAAGGACTGCTGTTCTAGTCCAACGGCGTTTTGAATGTTTATTTACTTGCTTAACGCTCTCCAATACTCCAACGTGTTTGAGTAGGTCGAAAATCTGGCGAATTTCTTGGGCTTCATCTTCAACGATGATAAAAGATTGACTTTGTTCATCAAAGCGAAAGCCGTAGGGGCATCGTTTACCTATAACGTTGGTTTCTGCAGTGTCTCGCTTCTTTACCCACACGGATTTCAGGCGTTTGCTCTTGGTGTCGCTTTCTTCGTGTGCCCGTTTTGCGATTACACCTACTAGGATCAAGGTTTCGAGGTCGCGGCTTGGATCGTCGTAGGAATATGTCTTGTTGTCGAAAACGGTGTGTAGTCGCACGCCTTTTTTGAGAATTGATTGGATTAGATCAACGGAGTCGGTGAGTTTCTGGCGGGTTAGTCGGTCGATTGATTCGACAATGATGTAGTCGCCATGCTCAATTTCTCCACTCTCTATCCTGTCCAACAACCCTTTTAACTGGCCGATCCGGGCGTTTGCACCACGGAATGCACTGATCCCCTTGTCGATAACGGTTTCGACCACGGGGACGCCTGTGACCTCTGTAAATGCTTGGAGTGGGGTGGTTTGACGGTCGTGGCTGTCTCGGCCTTCTTCGCCTTGCGAGGCGGTTGACCATCTGACGTATGCGTATGCCTTGGGCATTGAATCGGCTCCGGGTAGGTTCTATCTCATTTTATTAGAAAATAGCTTACCGTGGTCCTCGGGCAACCTGGACAGCATCGACGTGGTGCGCGGCGCCGGTTCGGTACGCTACGGGCCGCAAAACGTGGGCGGGGTGATCAACTTTGTGACCCGGGCCATTCCCGAGACCTTCCAGGGCGAAGTCGGCACCACCCTGGAAACCTCCGAACGCGGCGGCTGGAAGCACATCGAATCGGCCTTCCTCGGCGGCACGGCAGACAACGGCATCGGCGCCGCACTGCTGTATTCCGGGGTCAAGGGCGATGGCTACAGGGCGCGCAACAACGACAACGATATCGATGACGTGTTGCTCAAGACCCATTGGGCACCTACCGATCAGGATGACTTCACCCTTAATTTCCACTATTACGATGCCACGGCAGACATGCCCGGCGGCCTGACCCAGAAGCAGTTCGACGCCGACCCGTACCAGTCGCTGCGCGACTACGACAACTTCACCGGGCGGCGCAAGGATGTGTCCTTCAAGTACTTGCGCCAGATCGATGACCAGACCCAGTTTGAAGTCCTGACCTATTACACCGACAGCTTCCGTGGCAGCAATATTGCCGCGCGCAACCTGCAAACCCTGGCGTCCTACCCGCGCAGCTATCACACCTTCGGCATCGAACCGCGGGTGTCCCATGTGTTCAGCCTGGGCCCAGTGACCCAGGAAGTGGGTGTGGGCTATCGCTATCTCAAGGAAGCCATGCATGAAGAGGCCAGCCAGGTGTACCTGGTCAATAACGTGCCCGTACCGGGGCCCGGGGCTGACGGCCATGTGTATCAGGACCGCACCGGCGGCACCGAGGCCAACGCCTTCTATATCGATGACAAGATCGATGTGGGCAACTGGACGGTCACTCCGGGGATCCGCTTTGAGCGCATCAGCACCAACTGGCACGACCGCCCGGTGCTGGGCAACAACGGCAAGCCGGTGCAAGAGAAAAACCGCAGCATCGACAGCAGCGAAGCACTGCCGGCCTTGAGCGTGATGTATCACCTGTCGGATGCATGGAAGCTGTTTGCCAACTATGAAACTTCGTTCGGCAGCCTGCAGTACTTCCAGCTGGGCCAGGGGGGTGTAGGTGATGCCACGGCGGCAGGCTTGCGTCCTGAAAAGGCCAAGACTTACGAGCTGGGTACCCGCTACGACAATGGCGTGTGGGGCGGTGAAGTGACGCTGTTCTATATCGACTTTGCCGATGAGCTGCAATATGTGAGCAACGATGTGGGCTGGACCAACCTGGGCGCGACCAAACACCAGGGCATCGAGTCGTCGGTTCACTATGACATGTCGGCCCTGGACGCACGCCTTGACGGTCTATCGGTCAATGCGGGCTTTACCTATACCAAGGCTACGTCCGAGGGTGACATACCCAACTTCAAGGGCCGTGACCTGCCGCTGTATTCGCGCCAGGTGGTCAACCTGGGTGCGCGGTATGTGGTCAACCGCTGGACCTACAACCTGGACATGTTTGCCCAGTCCCAGCAACGCGCGCCGGGTACTGGCGGGGTGTATATCACCGACCCGACCCCGGATGGCCAGTACGGCGATATTCCTGGATATGCGACCTGGAGTACCCGGGTTGGCTACGACTTCGGCCCGCAAGCGTCGAACCTGAAGGTGGGAGCGGGGATCAAGAACCTGTTCAACCAGGAGTACTACACCCGCTCCAGTGACAACAACTCGGGGATTTACCTGGGCGAGCCGCGTACGTTCTTTGTGCAGGCAAGTGTGGGGTTATAAACGCATCACACAGACTGTGGGAGCGGGCTTGCCCGCGATTCAGGCAGCGCGGTGTTTCAGTTTTACCGACGTGATCCTGTCGCGAGCAAGCCCGTTCCCACAGGGCCAGGGCAGCGTCCGTCAAACCCGTAAAATCCGCCCGCTGATGGCCACGGCCAGCAGCATGGCGGTGATCAGCAAGAAGGCGCTGCCCAGGCTGCTGGCATGGGCAATAAAGCCGATGGCCGCAGGCCCTGCCAGAATGCCCGCATAACCCAGTGTGGTGATGGCCGGCACGGCGATGTGTTCCGGCATCACGGTCTGTTTGCCCACGGCGGTGTACAGAACGGGCACGATGTTGGAGCAACCTGCGCCCACCAGCGCATAACCCAGCAACGCTAACTCCCAGCTCGGTGCCAAGGTTGCCAGGGCCATGCCCGTGGCGGCAAACAACCCGCCCAGGACAATCACCAGTCGCGCGCCCAGGCGCCTGACGATGGTGTCGCCCATCAACCGTCCTGCGGTCATGGTCAAGGCAAATGCGGCATAGCCCAGCCCGGCATAGGCTTCGTCGATGCTTTTCTCACTGGTCAGGAACACGGCGCTCCAGTCGAGCATCGCGCCTTCGGCCAGGAATACGGTAAAGCACAGCAAACCGATAAACAGCACCACGCCGTGGGGCACGGCAAACGCCGGGCCACTGCTTTCACTGCCATAGGGCAGCAGATGCGGCGCAGCCTTGAGCAGGGCCGCGAGGATCAACACGATCACCACCACTATTGCCCACAGCGGCGACAGCCCCAACGCCAGCAGGGCGCTGACCCCGGCCGCACCGGCAATCCCGCCGACACTGAACAGCCCGTGAAACCCCGACATCATGTTGCGCCCGCTGGCGCGTTCAACGATCACGGCTTGCAGGTTGACGGTGGAGTCGACGGCGCCCAGGCCCGCGCCAAACAAAAACAGTGTGGCGATCAACAGCGGTATGGCACTGACCGTTGCCAGCAGGGGCAAGGCGAGGCAGATCAACAGCGTGCCGCCCACCAGCACCCGGCGACAGCCATAGCGCGTGGCCAGGATACCGGCGACGGGCATCGCCAGGATCGAGCCCGCGCCCAGGCACAGCAACAACAGGCCCAAGGTGGCCTCGTCCAGTCCTGCCCGCGCTTTGGCGTAGGGCACCAGTGGCGCCCAGGCGGCGAGGCCAAAGCCTGCGATAAAAAACGCAATGCGCGTCGACATTTGTTCAAGACGCCCGGGCACAAGGGGCATTTGGGTGGTGATGGCAGTCATGGTCATCCTTGGAAAACGGGCTTTGGTGCGCTGCGGCGTAACATCCTTGCATATTTGCGGCATGGCTCGCGAGGGCGCTGGCGTACGGATTGGCGAGAGTGGTTGAATAGCGCGCTTGCTTATCCCGCTGCCACTGGTACGTATTTTATGGACAAGAACTCTGACTCCGCAGTGCTATTGCTCAACCCCGCAGGGCTGTATGACCCTGCGCCCAATGGTTACTCCCATGTTGCCCGTGTGGCAGCGAATGTGCGCCTGGTGTACACCGCCGGCCAGGGCGGCGAGAACGCCGACAGCGAGCTGTCAGCCGACTTTGCCGAGCAGGTCCGCCAGGCCTTTGCCAACCTGCAGATCGCCCTGGCAGCGGCGGATGCGCAGATCAAGGACGTGGCCAAGATCACGGTATTGATCGTGGATCACAGCCTGGAGCGTTTGCAGATTCTGGGCGCCGAGGTGAAGCGGGTATGGGGCGAGCTGCCGGCACCGGCCTGTACCTTGATTCCGGTGCCGCGCCTGGCGCTGGATGAGATGTTGTTTGAGGTCGAGGCGGTTGCGGCGGTAGCCGTCTGAGAGATTGCCCTGTGGGAGCGGGCTTGCTCGCGATAGCAGCACCTCGGTGATTGAGCTACACCGAGCCGCACGCATCGCGAGCAAGCCCGCTCCCACAGGAGGGTCACACCTGCAACAGGCGCTCCCTGAGCTTGCCGATTTCGTCGCGCATCTGCGCCGCGGCCTCGAACTCCAGATCGCGGGCCAGGGCGTACATTTTTTCTTCCAGCTGGCGAATGCGTTTGCTGATCTCGCTCGGCGAGCGCAGTTCGTTTTCGTACCTGGCGTTTTCTTCCGCGGCCTTGGCCATGCCTTTGCGTTTCTTGCTGCGCGAGCCCGGCACCACCGCACCTTCCATGATATCGGCCACGTCCTTGAACACGCCTTTGGGCGTAATGCCGTTGGCCAGGTTGAAGGCGATCTGTTTCTCGCGGCGGCGTTCGGTCTCGCCGATGGCGCGCTCCATCGAGCCGGTGATGCGGTCAGCGTAGAGAATCGCCCGGCCATTGAGGTTACGTGCCGCCCGGCCGATGGTCTGGATCAGCGAGCGCTCGGAACGCAGGAAGCCTTCCTTGTCGGCGTCCAGGATCGCCACCAATGACACCTCGGGCATGTCCAGGCCTTCACGCAGCAGGTTGATCCCCACCAGCACGTCAAACACCCCCAGGCGCAGGTCGCGGATGATCTCGACCCGTTCCACGGTGTCGATATCCGAGTGCAGGTAACGCACCCGTACGCCGTGGTCGGCCAGGTAATCGGTGAGGTCTTCGGACATGCGCTTGGTCAGGGTGGTCACCAGCACGCGCTCTTCGAGGGCCACCCGCTTGGAAATCTCTGAGAGCAAGTCGTCGACCTGGGTCAGGGCCGGGCGCACCTCGATCTGCGGGTCGACCAGGCCGGTCGGGCGCACCACTTGCTCGATCACCCGGCCCGAGTGCTCGGCCTCGTAATTGCCGGGGGTGGCGGAGACAAAAATGGTCTGCGGGCTGATGCGCTCCCATTCGTCAAAACGCATCGGCCGGTTGTCCAGCGCCGAGGGCATGCGGAAGCCGTATTCCACCAGGGTCTCTTTGCGCGAGCGGTCGCCTTTGTACATGGCGCCCACCTGCGGCACGCTGACGTGGGACTCGTCGATGACCAGCAGGGCGTCGGCCGGCAGGTAGTCAAACAGGGTAGGCGGTGCGGCGCCGGGCTCACGCCCCGACAGATAGCGCGAGTAGTTTTCGATGCCGTTGCAGTAACCCAGCTCCATGATCATTTCCAGATCAAAGCGGGTGCGCTGTTCCAGGCGCTGGGCTTCGACCAGCTTGTTATTGGCACGCAGGTACTCGAGACGCTCCTTGAGTTCCTCCTTGATGCCTTCGACGGCGTCGAGCAGGGTTTCGCGCGGCGTTACATAGTGGCTCTTGGGGTAAAAGGTAAAGCGCGGCATCTTGCGGATGACTTCGCCGGTCAGCGGATCGAAGGCGCTGATGCTTTCGACTTCGTCATCGAACAGTTCGATGCGTACCGCCTCCAGATCCGACTCGGCAGGGTAGATGTCGATCACATCGCCGCGCACACGGAAGGTGGCGCGGGCAAAATCCATGTCGTTGCGGGTGTATTGCAGGTCGGCCAGGCGGCGCAGCAACTCGCGCTGGTCAAGCTTGTCGCCGCGGTCGACGTGCAGCACCATCTTCAGATACGTCTCGGGGCTGCCCAGGCCATAGATGCACGACACCGTGGTGACGATGATCGCGTCCTTGCGCTCCAGCAGGGCCTTGGTCGCGGACAGGCGCATCTGCTCGATATGGTCGTTGATCGAGGCGTCTTTCTCGATAAAGGTATCGGAGGAGGGCACATAGGCTTCGGGCTGGTAGTAGTCGTAGTACGAGACGAAGTACTCCACCGCGTTGTTGGGGAAAAACGACTTGAACTCGCCATACAACTGCGCGGCCAGGGTCTTGTTGGGCGCCAGCACCAGGGTAGGGCGGTTCACATGGGCGATCACGTTGGCGATGCTGAAGGTCTTGCCCGAGCCCGTTACCCCGAGCAGGGTCTGGTGCGACAGACCGGCTTCGATGCCTTCGATCATCTGGCGAATGGCTTCGGGTTGATCGCCCGCAGGCTCAAAGCGGGTAACAAGCTGGAAATCGGGCATGAAGGACCTCTGGTTTGCGTCTGTAAGGCCGCAGGAAAAAACAGGATACGGGTAAATATGGAGGCCCTGTCCTACTGTTTCAAGGCGAAGCTCTGATACGGGCCTATTGGCAAAGATTGCAATTAGACCAGTGGCCTGAAAATAAACTCAAATACTTGGCCAAAACCGGCAATAGCCTGTTGCCCGAATCCTGATCGGGCTTATACTTGCTCCCCGTTTGTGCACCGCTCTAGTGCAATCGGCTGGAGCGTTGTCACCCCCTCCATTCCCCATTCAGAGCCGCCGTAATAATGAGCCTGTTCTCCGCTGTCGAAATGGCACCACGCGATCCTATCCTGGGCCTCAACGAAGCATTCAACGCCGATACTCGTACCAGCAAAGTGAATCTGGGGGTCGGTGTTTACTGCAACGAAGAGGGACGAATTCCGCTCTTGCGTGCCGTTGTCGAAGCCGAAACGATCCGGGTTGCCCAGCATGCGTCGCGCGGCTACTTGCCGATCGACGGCATTGCTGCTTACGACCAAGCTGTACAGAAGCTGCTGTTCGGTGCCGAATCGTCACTGCTGGCGGCTGGCCGGGTGATCACCACGCAAGCCGTTGGTGGCACGGGCGCGCTGAAAATCGGTGCGGACTTCCTCAAGCAACTGCAGCCGGGCGCTGTGGTGGCCATCAGCGATCCAAGCTGGGAAAACCACCGCGCGCTGTTCGAAACTGCCGGTTTCCCGGTGCAGAACTATCGCTATTACGACGCTGCCAGCCATGACGTGAACCGTGCCGGCATGCTCGAAGACCTCAACGCCTTGCCAGCCGGTTCGATCGTGGTGCTGCACGCCTGCTGCCATAACCCGACCGGCGTCGACCTGACCCCGGCCGACTGGCAGAACGTGCTGGATGTGGTCAAGGCCAAGGGCCTGATCCCGTTCCTGGACATGGCCTACCAGGGCTTTGGCGACGGTATCGACGAAGACGCTGCAGCCGTGCGCCTGTTTGCCGAATCGGGCCTGAGCTTCTTCGTTTCCAGCTCGTTCTCCAAGTCGTTCTCGCTGTATGGCGAGCGCGTTGGCGCACTGTCGATCATCACTGAATCCCGGGAGGAGAGCGCCCGCGTTCTGTCCCAGGTCAAGCGCGTGATCCGCACCAACTACTCCAACCCGCCGACCCACGGCGCAACCATCGCCGCTGCAGTGCTAAACAGCCCTGAGCTGCGTGCGATGTGGGAAGAAGAGCTGGCAGAAATGCGTCTGCGCATTCGTGGCATGCGTCTGCAGATGGTTGAACTGCTGTCGAAAAAGGCCCCGGGCCATGACTTCAGTTTTGTTGCCCGTCAGCGTGGCATGTTCTCGTACTCCGGCCTGACCGTTGAACAAGTGACGCGCCTGCGTACCGAGTTCGGCATCTACGCCCTGGATACCGGTCGAATCTGCGTGGCTTCTTTGAATCAGCGCAACATTGAAGCGGTAACCGACGCCATTGTTCAGGTCATCTGAACAATCCGGGAGAAGTCATCGAAAGTGTTGACTTCTCTTTTTATATCAGTAAGATAGACGCCATTCCGCGATAGCTCAGTTGGTAGAGCAAATGACTGTTAATCATTGGGTCCCTGGTTCGAGTCCAGGTCGTGGAGCCAGATAGAAAAAAGCCGCTAGCGATAGCGGCTTTTTTTTGCCTGAAATTTGGCAAATGCCTGCCGGATACCCCGCCTGAATTCCTCAGAAAATAATGGCTTTTAGCCATTTTCTTGCAACCTGAAACGTTTTTTTTAAGAAGTTCGTCACGAATATCGCTATTCGATAATAAAAATCGTTTACTCCTATCTGAGAATGATTATTATTGCCTGCAGTTCGGTCTAGCTCAAAGGATCTGTGTCAGTGATAAGAACTTCTCCGGTATTTTCCCGACTGCAAGCCGGGAAAAACGTTTACGGCATGCTCAACTCTCTCCCTTCACCGCTGCTTTGCGAGATGCTTGCATTTGCCGGCTATGACTTTGTAATCCTTGATCTAGAGCACTTGCTGCGTTCCGAAGACGACATCATGCATTGTGTGCGGGCCTGTGAGGCCGCCGGAATTTCGCCTTGGCTGCGCATGGCGCAAGTGGACGAGAAACTGATCGGCAGGGCGCTTGATGCCGGCATTGAAGCCATCGTGCTTTCGCGCACCGAGAGTGCAGGGCAGGTTCGGCGCGCCCTCGACGCAGCTTTTTTCCCGCCCCTGGGCAAGCGCGGCATCACTGGCGGGCGCATCACCGGCTTCGGCCGCCTGCCACTGCCCGACTACATCGAGCTGGCCAACCGCCAGACCCCCATCATCCCCATGATCGAAAGCCGCGCCGGCGTCGACGCGCTAAGCGAGATCCTGCAATTGCCGGGTGTCGGCATGATCATGGAAGGCGCCCTCGACCTGGCCCTTGATCTTGGCCTCGGCCCGGACCCGCTCAATCCCCAGGTCTGGCAAACCCTGCAAGACATGGCCGATACCTGCCTGCGTGCCGAAGTAGCGTTTTGCGCCAACCCGCGCACCGCTGAACAGAATGCGCTGTGGCGCGCTCGTGGCGTTCGCAGCTTTTTGGCGGGTGAAGACCGCGGCCTGCTGCATAACGCCTTGAAAGCCCGCCTGCACTCTCTCCAACAGCAATAAATGAGTCGACGTAGTCCAATGAAAACAACAACACTGCACTTTTCACTGAGCCTCTTCACCCTGGGCATCTGCCACGCGGCCCTGGCGGCCGATCCGCCGCCTGCCAGCAGTGTGGAGCTGGCGCCCATGACGATTCAGGGCGACGTTCTTGGCGCGGCCAGCGACCAGGAAGTCCGTACCTATGCCGGCAGTCGCAGCGTGATCGATTCCAGCGACCTGAAAAAAGCCAGCGCCCGCGGTCTGGACGATGCGCTGCAGCGAGTGCCCGGGATCAAGATTTTTGACGAGACCGGCACCGGGGCCTTGCCGCAAATTTCCGTGCGCGGTCTGTATGAGAGCCGCAGCGGTCGCATCCAGGCCCTGTCCGATGGCATTCCCCTGGCCCTGGCGCCTTACGGCCAGACCGGGCTTTCGCTGTTTCCAATGACCATGGCCACGGTCGATCGTGTGGATATCGTGCGCGGGGGCGCAGCGGTGCAATACGGTCCGAACAACGTCGGCGGGGTGATCAACTTCATCAGCAAGCCGATCCCCCGCGAGTGGGAAACCACCCTGCAGGAAAAGACCACGTTCAACGTGGGCGGGCGCCAGTTGTGGGACACCTATGTGGGCACCGGCGGCTACCTGACCGACAACTTCGGCCTGCAACTGGACATCAACACCCTGAGCGGCTCCTACGGTCGTGAGCACTCCGATACCGATGTGCAGAACTACCGTTTGCGCGGCCAGTGGAACATCGACGACGACCGCGACCTGAGCTTCGGTATCCAGCACTACAAGGCCGACATGGACCTGGCCGGCGCGCTCAGCGTCAAGGACTACAAGGACGACCCGCGCCAGTCGACCCGCCCGCTGGACCGCTTCGAGGGTGACACCGATCGCGTCTGGGGCACTTACACCCAGCGACTGGGCGCAATCGGGCCATTTGACTCGGTGGAGTTCAGCTGGACCAACTTTGCCCACAACAGCTATCGCAACTTTGTGGTCGGCTTGCCGTTCACTCCGGACGGTACAGCGGTGACCAAGCAGGACGGCCCGCGTGACTTCAAGGTCTGGGGTACGGAGCCGCGCATCAGTGCCACCATCGATGGCGACACCGTCGGCCAGACCTGGCTGCTCGGTGCCCGGTATGTCAGCGAAGACATCAGTTACAAGGTCAACCGCGAGAGCCTGGCCACCGGCGTCACCGCGCCGTTTCGCGACTGGAAGTTCGATGACAGCGCTCGCGCCTTTTATATCAGCAACGCCATCAGCCTGTTCGATCGCCGCCTGACCATCACCCCGGGCGCGCGCTATGAGAATGCGCGCATGAATTACAGCGACGGCATTACCGGCTTCGAGCGCGAGAACAAGTCTGAAGAGTGGTTGCCGGGCCTGACCGTGGGTTACCAGGCCAACGAGGCCTGGTATGTCTACGCCAACGCCCAGAAGTCCCTGCGTCCGCCCCAGGTCACGCAGATCGTCAAGGAAGGCGCCGTGGGTGCCGAACTGGCGTGGAACTACGAGACCGGCGTGCGATATACCCCGTGGGACGGCATGCGTGTCGACTTCAACCTGTACCGCATCGACTTCGACGACCAGATTGCATACAACGCGACCACCGACCGTTTCGACAACCTGGGCAGCACCCGTCACCAGGGCTTCGAGACCGATATTTTCTGGACGCCGCAGGCCATGCGTGACCTGGACTTGCATGCCGGCTATGCCTATCTCGACGCCAAGCAGCGCAACGGTACCTACAAGGGCAACGAGGTGCCGTATTCCTCGCGCAACCAGTTTCTGGTGGATGCCCGCTACCGTTTTGCTGAGCACTGGACCTACAACCTTGATGGCCTGTACATCAGCAAGGCCTACACCGATGCGGCCAATACCCGAGAAGAAAATGCCTCTGCCAGTGTGGGCGAGCTGCCTGCCTACTGGGTGTGGAATACCGCCATCGAGCGTGAATTCCCGCTGGCCGACAAGAGCGTCCTGACCGCCTCGGCGGGCATCAGCAACCTGTTTAACCGCGAATACTACTTCCGCGGGATCGACACCAGCCCGTGGGGTCGTCAAGCCGCGCCTGAGCGTTCGCTCACCCTAGGCGTCAACTACCGCTTCTAAACCGCGCACACGCGCCCCTTAACCAGTTGCCCGAGCCTGCGGGACGGGCAACTGTTGCCCCCAGGAAAGTGCCATGCAACGTCCATTCGTCATCCTTGCTCACGTCGCACACCCAGCCATTCTCGAGGGCTTTTTGCCTGCCGCACACAAGCGCGGCCTGCCGATCGTGGTGATTACCGACCATGCTCAGGAACACCGGCGCCTGCTCGCCACGTCGCCGATTTCGCCTGACCAGCTCCAGGTTATCGAGTGTGATGTGTTCAACCCGCTGGCGGTGATCGAGAGCCTCAATGCCCAGGGATTGCGCCCGGTGGCCGTGTTCTCCAACAGCGATCACCTGCAAACCGCGACGGCGATAGTGGCAGAAGCCTTCGAGTGCCCGGGCAAAGACTGGCGGCTGTGTTACGCCGCGAAAAACAAGGCAGCCATGCGTGAGCGCATGCAGCGTCTGGGGTTGCCCGGGCCGTGGTTCCAGGTGCTGGGCGCGAACACCGAACTGCCGGACGATGCGCCGTGGCCGGTGGTGGCCAAGCCGCGGGAAGGGGTGGCCAGCCTGGACGTGCGCCTGTGCCATAACGCCGCCGAGCTGAGGGCTTACTGCGAGCAGTTCTGGCAGCAACAACCGGACCGCGCGCTCTTGCTCGAAGCCTATATGGCTGGCCCATTGTTCACCCTCGAGACCCTGGGCGACGGGCGCAACCTGCAAGCCATCGGCGGCTTCGACGTGAGCCTGTCGGCCCCACCGCACTTCGTGGAACTGGCTGCACGCTGGAACGGCCAGCTCAGCTGCGTGCAGCGGGCTGCCGCGCTGGCACAGGTTGCTGCGTTTGGCGTCAATTTCGGCGTTTGTCACAGCGAGTTCATTCTCACGGCCCAAGGCCCGATGCTGGTGGAGATCAACTACCGCAGCATTGGCGATGGCCGCGAGTTCCTGCTCGATCGCCTGCTGCCACAGGGCTGGTTCGACCGTATCGTCGCCCTGCATCTGGGCCACAGCCTGATCGCAGCGCAACCGGCGCAAGCCCAGGCCACGGTGCATTACCTGGTGGCTGAGCGCCCGGGGCGCCTGGACCAGGCCAGCGCCAGTTTCAATGTCGAGTCCGAGAGCCACTGGTGTGATTATCGCGCGTTGCAGCATACCGGCGACACCGTCACCATCAGCCACTCCAACAAGGACTACGTTGGCGTATTGCGGTTGATCGCCGCGGATGACGTGAGCCTCGATGCCCACCTGAACTCGACCCTCAACGACTTGAAGTGGGTGGTGGCATGAGCCTGCAAGCAGACGCCGCCGATCAGGCATTCATTACCCGTCGCATCATCGATTGCTGCCTGCGTGAAGACATTCGCGGGGTGGTCAGCCAGGGGCTGATTGCGCAATTGCCCGAAGAACTGACCCATTATCTGCCGGCGCAGCCGGGCAACCACTGGCTGAGGATTGCCCATTTGGGCACTGACGAACTGTGGCTGCCGGTGGTGCGGGCGTATCCGTTGCAGGACTGGAGCGTGACTGGCGATGCCTGGATCCGGGTAGCGCCCCAGCAGTTGCCGCAGGTCCAGCGTGGCTACCCGCTGTGGCTGGGCCTACTGAGCCAGGGGCTGGATGAAGAAAGCCTCGGGTTGTTCGCGGCGTATCGGCAAGAGGCCGATTGCGCCACGCAACACCGGACCCTGTGCAAGCAAGCCTATCAGCGCAATGCCGCCGCACTCGGCGATGTTATCGGGCTCGAGCACTGGTCGCAGCGCCTGTTGAAGATCGACCAGCTGGCCAGTTATCTGGACCACCCGTTCTACCCGACCGCGCGGGCCAAAAGCGGCTTCGATGACGCGGCCCTTGAAGGCTATGCGCCGGAGTTCGCGCCGCGTTTCGAACTCAACTGGCTGGCGATCCCCAAGCAGGCCCTGACCCTCACCAGTGCGCAGCCGCCGCATTGGCCGGGCTTTGAGGAGGTTGGCTTGCCAGCCACTTTGCACACCAGCCACTCACTGCTGCCGGTGCATCCGTTGACCTGGGCTGTGCTTGAGCAGTATGGCCTGCCTGATGGCGCGCTCAAGGCACCACGCACTGCCATGCAGGTCGAACCGACGTTGTCCGTGCGCACGCTGGTGTGCATTGATCACCCCCAGTGGCATATCAAGTTGCCATTGCTGGTCACCACCCTGGGGGCGCGCAATCTGCGCTTGATCAAGCCGAGCACCCTGTATGACGGCCACTGGTTTCAGACCACGCTGCTGGCCTTGGCCGAGCGTGATCCAGCGCTGGCATCGCGGTACCTGCATGTTGATGAAAAGCACGGTGGCCATGCTGCCCAAAGCCGCCATCTGGCCTATATCGTGCGTCGTTACCCGGCGGGCCTGGACCACACCACGCTGGTACCGGTGGCTGCGCTGGCCAGCCCGCTGGCTGATGGCCGGCTGTTCCTCGAGCAATTGGTCGAGCGCTTCTACGCAGGCTCCTTGCAGCATTGGCTGGATGATTATCTCGACCTGCTGTTGCAGGTTCATCTGCGGCTCTGGCTGCAATACGGCATCGCGCTGGAGGCCAACCAGCAGAACGCGGTGTTGATCTACGAGCAGGATCAGCCCGTGCGCCTGCTGATGAAGGACAACGATGCCGCTCGCCTGTGGCCGCAGCGCTTTGCCACGGCGTGCCCGGACCTGAGCGAATGGCCAGACGCCTTGCAGGATGAACGCATTCGCGTCGACAGCAGCCAGCCGTTGGCGGAAATGTTCTGCACCATCACCTTGCAACTGAACATGGTCGCCATTGTGGAGGCCATCGCGCAGGCGGGCCTGGACACGCGAGCCCGCCTGTATGGCACGCTGCGTCAGCGCCTGACGGCATGTCTGGGGCAACTCGAAGCCGAAGGCATCAACGTTGACGACGCACGCCGCTGGCTGCTCGACAGCCCCAGGCTGCCGGTCAAATACCTGCTCAGTGCCGGCAGCCTGTTCAGCAAGGCGCACTCGGGGGCCAGTGACATCAACAAGTTCTATGGCTACAGCGCGGCGAATTTCCTGCTGGAGGAGGTGGCATGCAGCGCCGTCTGATTGCCAGCGTGCTGCTGGGGCATTACCTGTCGGCCTTTACGGCCTTGGGTATTCCTTTGTACCTGCCGCGGATCCTCGCCGACCTGGCCCCTGATACCCCGGGCTGGGCCATCGGCGTGCTGTTTGTCCTGCCGACGCTGTGCACAGCCCTGGCCGCACCGCTCTGGGGGCGCTGGGCCGATCGCAACGGTTGCCGTATTTCGTTGTTGCGTGCCCATGCAGGGTTGTTTGCGGGGTTTCTGCTGGCGGGCTTTAGCCCCAATCTGGGGGTGTTTGTGTTGGCGTTGATCATCCAGGGCACTTTCGGCGGGGCGATGGCGGCGTCCAACGCCTACCTGTCGACCCAGTTCAAGGGCGGGGATCTGTCCCGGGCCTTGAACTGGACGCAGTATTCGGCACGCCTGGCGATGATCAGCGGTCCGATCCTGTTGGGGCTGCTGACCTCGCAAGGCTTGGGCATCAACCTGTACAGCTGGCTGGCCTGGCTGCCGTTGCTGGCCTTCGTGCTGGTGCTGCCGTTGCCCAATGACACGCCCAGGCATGCCCTGGACCGTAAGAAACCCGAGGCCTTGAGCGAACTTCCGGCAGACATGACACGGCTGCTGGCGGTGCAGTTTTTGTTCAGTTTCGCCATGGTCGTGACATTTCCCTATTTCATGCCCTTCGGCGAGCAGTTGGGGATTGGCAGCGACACCTTGATCGGTGTGCTCTACAGCCTGCCCCATGTGGTGTACCTGCTGGCCTTGCCCTGGGTCCACAAGCACCCGGGCAACCTGCTGTTACCAGGGCTGGCGCTGCTGGCCGTCAGCAATGCCCTGCAATTCTGGAGCGTGCAGGCCGAGCCGTTGTTTGCTCTGCGCCTGCTCAGTGGGGCGGGCATGCTGCTCAGCTTTGTCGGCCTGCATCGCTGCCTGAGCCAGCGCAGCCGCCAGGGCAGTGCAGGGCGCCTGTTCGGCTGGTTCGACTCCAGTGGCAAATGGGCCGGCACGGCTGCCGGTGTCACGGCCGCCGTGGTCAGTCAGGCCTGCGGCATCGCATCACCCTTTCTTGTTGCGTGCCTGGCGGCCCTGGCGGCCTTGGTAATCGCACGCCCTCTATTGATGACTTCCCGGGAGATTCCGGCATGACGATCACCCTTAATACTGCATCCCTGAACGACCATGCCCTGGATGGAGAGGCCCAGCGCCATGCCATCGAGTGCCTGCTCAACTGCTATTTGCGTGAATATGCCCTGCCGCGCAACGAAGCCAACCTGAACTATCAGGCACAGGACTTGCCGATGAGCCTGCGCCAGGCCAACGGTCGTTGCATCAGCCTGCGTCTGCCGGGTGGCCGGCTGGTGGTGCGCATCGACCGCGCCAGCCTGCTGGGACGCTGCCATTACATCGGCGCACCTTACTTCAAGGGCAACCAGCAAAGTTGGCGCCCCCTGGACGCCGAGGAGCTGGCCAGCCTGTTGTGTACGCCGCTCAGCGGTGTCGAGCGAGTTGGCGAAATGTTGCAACAAGTCGCCAACAGCCTGCAGATTACCCGAACCTTTCTGCGCCATGCCCGTCCGGCCAATGAGGTCACTGACAGCTTGCTGGCGTCCGAGCAACATCAATTGTGGGGCCATGCCCTGCATCCGACGCCGAAAAGCCGCGAGGGTATTTCCCATGACGCTTTGCTGGCCTGTTCGCCGGAGGTCGGGGCGCGCTTTCAATTGCACTGGTTCAAGGTTGATCCGCTGCTGATCCGTCATCAGGGCGAGAATCCGCGCAGCACCCTGCATCAGCTCTCGGGGCGCGACGACGCCTACCCGTGCCACCCCTGGGAAGTCGCCCGCATACTGGCCGACCCGATGGTGCAGCGTGCGCAGCAACAGGGCCTGATCGAGTACCTCGGGGTACTGGGGCTGGCCATGTACCCGACCTCGTCCGTGCGTACGCTTTACCACCCGCAACTGGCCTATTTCATGAAATTCTCGATGCATGTGCGGTTGACCAACTGCGTGCGCAAAAACGCCTGGTATGAGTTGGACAGCGCCGTAGCCTTGACCCGTCTGCTTGGGCCGATCATGGACGAACTGGCAACCCGGCAACCGGATTTTGTATTGATGCCCGAACCCGCCGCGACCAGCCTGGACCTCAGTGCCCTTGGTTCCCTGGAGGAGGCCCGCGAAGTCACCGAGTGTTTCGGCATCGTGTACCGGGCAAACCTGAGCGTGGCTGACCGCGAGCGCTATCAGCCGCAGGTGGCGATGGCACTGTTTACCTGGGATCAACAGGATCGAAGCGTCTGCCGTCAGCAGGTTCAGCGTTACGCTGACCGGGCTGGCTTGAGCATCGAACAGGCCACGTTGAACTGGCTGGATGCCTATGCCGCGAGGATGCTGGGCGGCGTCCTGTATTGCCTGTTCCGCCAGGGCATAGCGCTGGAGCCGCATTTGCAGAACACGGTGATCGGTTTCACCGAAGACGGCCTGCCTTGCCGGGTGTGGATTCGCGATCTGGAAGGGACCAAGCTGGTCCCGGAAATCTGGCCTGCCGAACGCCTGAGCGCGCTGGATGAGCGCACCCGGACCTCGGTCTACTACAGCGCGCAAAAGGCCTGGCAGCGGGTGGGTTACTGCGCTCTGGTAAACAATCTGGGAGAAGCGATTTTTCATCTGGCCAATGGCAGCGACACCTTGGAGCAACAGCTCTGGGGTCGCATTGCTGAACTGTTACAGGCCCAATCCCTGCAGCTCGGCCAGCCACAGCCACTGCTTGACCTGTGCGCCGGGGCAGCGTTTCCCAGCAAGGAAAACTTTATGACCCGCTTGATGATGCGTGCCGACCGAGAGGCCGGTTACACCTTGCTGCCCAGCCCGCTGGCAGTCATTGAAAAGAGCGAATGCGCATGACGCTTCCTGTAGCGGTCCGTCAACGTATCGAGCAGCTCAAGGCCGGGCACGAGGCGCCACTGTGTGCCTACATTTACGACCTGCCAGCCCTTGAGCAGCATGTAAAAGCGATGCGTCAGGCAATGCCCGAAAATTGCGAACTGTTCTACGCTGCCAAGGCCAACCCTGAAGCTCGGGTGCTGAAAACCCTGGCACCTTGGGTGGATGGATTTGAAGCTGCCTCGGGCGGTGAACTGACCTGGTTGCACGAGCAGTGCCCTGACCAGCCGCTGATCTTTGGTGGCCCTGGCAAGCTCGATCATGAACTGGATATTGCCCTGCAGTACCAGGTTTCAGCGTTTCATGTCGAGAGTGTCACCGAATTGCGCAGCCTGGCTCGCATCGCTGGCAAGCGGGGCGTACAGGCGCCGGTGATGCTGCGCCTGAATCTGAAGCTGGCCCGGGCACCTCAGAGCCGTTTGGTCATGGGCGGTAAACCCACACCGTTCGGCCTGGATGAAGAGGGGCTGGCCAGCGCCCTGCAAGTGTTGCGCGAAGAGCCGTCGCTGGAACTCAAGGGGCTGCATTTCCATCTGCTTTCCCATCAGTTGGATGTGGATGCGCACCTGGAGTTGATTCGCAGCTATTTACTGACCTTCCGCCAACTGTGTCGCGACCACGGCTTGCAACTGCCCCTCCTGAACGTCGGTGGCGGCATGGGGATCAACTATCAGGACGCAGCACAGTCGTTCGACTGGCCGAGGTTTTGCCTGGGCCTCAAGGGGTTGCTCGACGAGTACCCGATGGGCGCGACCCGTATCCGCTTTGAAATCGGCCGCTTTATCAGCGCTGCGTGCGGCTACTACGTCATGCAGGTGCTGGATATCAAAAGCAGCCACGGCGAGCTTTTCGCCATTGGCCGTGGCGGTACTCACCATTTTCGTACCCCGGCAGCCCAGGGCCATGACCATCCGTTCACGGTAGTGCGGGGCAATCAACCCGCACAGGTCAGCGATCAACGCGTCACCCTGGTAGGCCAGCTCTGTACGCCGAAAGACGTGCTTGCAAGGCAGCAACCGGTCGCGCAACTGGCGATGGGTGACCTGCTGGTATTCACCTTGGCGGGGGCTTATGCCTGGAACATCTCGCATCAGAATTTCCTGATGCATGAACCGCCGTTGAAGGCTTTTATCGAGGGTTGATTGCACGCAGCTGGCAGCCCAATGGCTGCCAGTTGTAAAAGCCAAGAGGGCTATTGGCTCAGAAGGACCTCGCTCAGGAACTCATAGCCCATTTTGATTGCGGGCACGCTGATGCAAACAAAAAGAATGCCGAACTGCCACTGAACAATCTTGTTGTGGGCTTCCAGTGTCGAGATTGAGGTACGCAGTTCTACGCCTTGTTCCCTTATGGACGAGCGAAGCTCGGCACTTTGCTCCCTGATCAGAGCGCGCATCTCTGCGCCCAGCTCTGAAATTGAAGCTTTAAGGTGTTTTTCTGTCTGTGCAAGATCAGATTTGGATGCGAGTTTTTCCACATCACACTCCCAGGCATCAACAACTGCCTTGGCTTTGTTTGAGGGCATGCTGATCGATGTCAGCGCGTCATACAGGGTGATCGACAGCTTCATTTCGCCTCCTGCGATTGGCAACTGCGCAAAGGTCTCCACCTGATGGCAGGGACGGGTCCAAACCAAATAGTCTGCTTAACCCGCCAAACAATAAAGTCAGCCGTTTCTGTCAGTGATGTCAGCCGTCGACGACCCATAAAAAAGCCGCTGACAAGAGCGGCTTTTTTGCAGGTTATTTGGGACTTATCTGGGCAGAGAAGGCGCGGCAGGCTGCGGTGTCAGAATTTGCTCACTATGGGCGGGCAGCATTTCCCAGGCATCACGTGGTTCATCCAGGTCGCGGTTGAGGGTTTCCGGGGTTTTGAAGGTGGTATACAGGGTAATCAGCGTCAGCAGTGACAGGTAGCAGGCAATTGGCAACCAGGCGCCGATACCGGCGCTGGCGTCGCCATCATGGCTGGCCACGACCAGAGCGATGAGCCCGGCGCCAATTAATGGTGCTATGCCGCCAGCAATCACCGCAGAGGCTTCCCGGGCGATGGATACCCCCATATAGCGGTGGCGCGAGCCAAACAGCTCAGGCATCAGCGCCGCCTGGGTGCCAAACATGCCCCAGGTGCCGATGCCCAGGGCGATGGAGATGGCAATGATGCTGGCCACCACATTGCCCTGGCTCAGTACCCACCACACCGGGAACGCCAGTGCCAGTTGCAGCAGGGCAAAGGCCCTGTACACCACTACACGGCCAAAACGGTCGCTGAGCTTGCCCGCAATCGGCACGGTCAGCGCGCCCAGGCTGGCGGCGCAGATCAGTGTCAGTACGCCCACCGGCCCTTGCAGGCCGACCACGCCCACGATGTAACTCACTGCCAGGGCCTGGTAAATCGACGAACCGCCGTTTTCTCCCAGGCGCAGGCCGATGCCCAGCAGCAGCGTGGGTTTGGAATGTTTCATCGCGCTTTTGAGCGGGTTGTCGCACACGCGCTTAAGTGCCTTGAGGCGGATAAAGGTCGGCGATTCCTTGAGCGACAGGCGCATGTACAGGCCCAGGGCAACGATCACCACGCTGCTGAAAAACGGTATGCGCCACAGCCCGCTTTCGAGCACGTTGTCACTGCTGCTGATGACCGCAAAGTACACCAGTGCGGCAAGGATAGTGCCCAGTTGAATGCCAAGGAACGGCAGCGCCGCGTAGAAGCCGCGGCGGCCTTGCGGGGCGTACTCGGTCATCATTACCGCCGCACCGGCTTGTTCGGCACCCGCGCCCAGCCCCTGGAGCAGGCGCAGCACCACCAGCAGCACGGGGGCGAGGTAGCCGACCTGGCTGAAGGTGGGCAGGGCGCCAATCAGGGTGCTGGAAACGCCCATCAGCAGCACCGTGGAGGTGAGCACGAACTTGCGCCCCACGCGGTCGCCGATCATGCCGAACAGCACGCCGCCCAGCGGGCGGATCGCAAAGCCCAGGAAGTAGGTGCCAAAGCTGGCGATCAGGCTCATGGTGCGGGTTTGTTCAGGGAAGAACAGCGGGCCGAAAATCAGCGCGGCGGCCAGGGTGTAGAGGGCAAAGTCATAGTATTCCAGCGCGCTGCCCAGGGAGCAGGCCCAGGCGGCCCGGTGCAGGTCTTTCTTGGGGGCTTGGGTTTCGGGGACCAGGTCAATATCAGATGAACCATGTTCGTGAGTCATGTTGGTACCTTCTGGTAGGTGCCTTTACGGCATCTTGTTATCGATAGGCAGCAGATTTTTTACAGATTCAACCTCTGTATTTCCTCGAGCATGGCCTGCTCCATGATGTCGATGGGCGCCTCCATGCCGGTGTACAACTCGATTTGCCGACAGGCCTGATGCACCAGCATGCGCGTGCCGGACACGGTGCAGCAGCCCAGCTCGGCGGCCTGCAGCAGCAGGGCGGTGCGCACGGGCATAAAGGCGACGTCCATGACAATCAGGTGGCTGGCCAGTAGCCCGTCCAGCGGGTTGCTGTCAGGTTGCTTGAAGCCCACGCTGGTGGCGTTGATCACGATGTCAAAATCCTGCGCGGCGAAGGCCTCGACACTGCCGCCCCAGTGCGCGCCCAGGTCTGAGCTCAGGACCTTGCCCCGTTCGCTGCTGCGGTTGAACACTGTGACCCGGGCTGCCGCTTGCAGGCAGCCATAGACTACGGCCCGTGCTGCACCCCCCGCGCCGATCACGGCAACCCGCTGGTTATTGAGCTCGCAGACTTCCTGCAGGGCGCGCACCGCGCCCAGGTAATCGGTGTTGTAGCCGGTGAGTACACCGTCGACATTATTGATGGTGTTGACCGCGCCAATGACCAGCGCGTTCTCATCGATCGCGTCCAGATGCTCCATCACCACGGTTTTGTAGGGCATGGACACGTTCATCCCGCGCACACCCAATGTGCGGATGGCCGCGACGCCTGCAACCGGATCTTCGATGCCAAAACAGACAAAGGTGTAGTCCAGGCCCAGGGCGGCGTAGGCCGCGTTGTGGATTTTTGCGGAGAGGGAAAAGGGTGAGCCCATGATCGAACCGCACAGGGTTGGCAGGGACTGGGGCATGCGTGCCTCCTTGTATTGGATTTATGAGTGGGGCAATAAGCCCACTTTCAACCCCTCCTGCGCCGTGTGCCAATCGTATATGGTGATGTTGTGATCACGGATACTGATCACCATCTGATTCCGGGCGATTGTCGATGTGTGCAAGCACATTGAGCCTCTCCCGGTGTTATGGTGCTGAATCCTTCCTGCCAACGGATTTGTTGTGATGACTACACCGCGTGCTGCTGTCGGCCCGATCAAGGCCGTGATTTTCGATATGGACGGGTTACTGCTGGATACCGAGGGCATCTACACCGAAGTTACGCAGATCATCGCCGAACGTTACGGTCGCACTTATGACTGGAGCATCAAGCAGCACATCATTGGTCGCGGCGCTCTGGACCTGGCCGAATTTCTGGTCAAGGCGCTGGAATTGCCGATCACCGCGCAGGAATTCCTGGTTATCCGCGAACCGCTACTAAAAGAGCGCTTCCCCAAAGCCGCGGGTATGCCGGGTGCCGAGGCGCTGGTGCGGCATTTGAAGGCCCACAATATCCCGATAGCAGTAGGTACCAGTTCGTCGCAGCATTCATTTGCGCACAAGACCACCTTGCATGGTGAGTGGTTTGACCTGTTTGACACCATCGTCACTGCTGATGACCCTGAAGTGGGCGCGGCCAAGCCTGCGCCGGATATCTTCCTCACGGCAGCACGGCGCCTGGGCGTTGCGCCCGGGCAGTGCCTTGTGTTTGAAGATTCGCCCTTCGGCGTGACGGCGGCAAAAGCCGCCGGCATGACCGCCATAGCCGTGCCGGATGAAGCGATGGCCGACAGCAAGTACGCGCATGCCGACCTGATCATTCGCCAGCTGGCCGATTTTGATCTGGCGGCTTATGGCTTGCCGCCGATGCGCTGAGTGCAAGCAAACACTTTGTAGTCGTTGACGAACGTCGCCTTGCTCCGCTCGTCAACGGCTACAGGGGTCACTGCACCGGCAGTTTTTCCAGCGCTGCACGCAATTGGTCAGCGCTGGCAAACTCTTGCTGCGACACCAGTTTGCCGTCGTCCAGTTGCAGCCACAGCACCTTGTCTTCGGCGCCCGGATAGTTGGCAGCCACCTTGCCGTCGCGGTCGAGCACCACGCGGTAGCTGTAGTCACGCATGGCCGGGATGGCGATAAATTTGCCGATCAGCGAAGGCATGCGCTGCACATCGGCAAGGAACACCACATTGCGTGCCTCCAGATAGCCCTTGGCCTGGTTCTCCAGTGCGGCCTTGACCAGTTTTGAGCCGTCCATATTGCGTGCTACCAGCAGCACCCGGGTTTTCTCGTTAAGGGTGTAGGGCTGGTCGTGCTGATCCTGCAAGGTCCACGGCGTCAGGCGCTCGCCGATATTCGCGGCCTGGGCCAGCATGGAAAAAGCGCTCAACAGCAGCACAAGTGCAATTTTCACCGTTCGATACCCCTTCAGTTAACTAGGTCTGGCCTGACAGGTTTCAGGCAGGGCCGGTATGGTATCCCACAGCGTCAGGTAAAAGGTCTGAGACGCATTTAGCTACAAAATGCTCTAAGGTTAAGCGCAACCGGCCCAAGGAACTGCACTGATGACGCGTCTGACAGCGAAAGACTTTGCCCCCGAATTGCTTGAGCTCTATGACTACTACGCCCACGGCACCATCAACCGCCGCGAGTTTCTTGACCGTGCTGCGGTGTTCGCCCTGGGTACGACGGCGTTATCGTTGCTGACGGCGTTGAGTCCTGACTATGCACTCGCCGAGCAGGTTTCTTTTACCGACCCGGATATTGTTGCCGAGTACATCCTGTACCCGTCGCCCAAGGGTAACGGCCAGGTGCGTGGTTATCTGGTGCGGCCAGCCAAGGCCACCGGCAAGCTGCCGGCCGTGGTGGTGGTGCATGAGAATCGCGGGCTGAATCCGTATATCGAAGATGTGGCCCGGCGCCTGGGCAAGGCGGGGTTTATTGCCCTGGCACCCGATGGCCTGACGTCGGTGGGTGGTTACCCCGGCAATGACGAGCAAGGCCTGGCGCTGCAGCAGAAAGTTGACCCGACCAAGCTGATGAATGACTTTTTCGCGGCGGTGGAGTGGTTGATGCACCACGATGCAAGCACTGGCAAGGTGGGCATTACCGGGTTCTGCTATGGCGGCGGGGTGGCTAATGCGGCAGCAGTGGCCTACCCGGAGCTGGGGGCGGCGGTGTCGTTTTACGGACGCCAGCCGGGGGCTGATGAGGCCAGCCGTATCCAGGCACCGCTCATGCTGCACTACGCCGGGCTGGATACGCGCATCAATGAAGGCTGGCCAGCCTTTGAACAGGCGTTGAAGGCCAACGGCAAAGTCTATGAGGCGCATATCTACCCGGGGGTGAACCACGGCTTTCACAACGACTCCACGCCCCGTTACGACGAAGCCGCCGCCACCCTGGCCTGGAACAGAACCCTGGGTTGGTTCACCAAGTACCTGGCGTAGCGCTTAGCTGTTTTTTTTACGCAGGCTTTTGAGCCGTGCGCTGGCGCGCTGCACGGCGGCCATTTTTTCCGGGCGCTTCATGCCCCGCCATTTGCGGATGTCTTCCTTGGTACGCCCGCAACTCACGCACAAGTCGCCGCTAAGCTGGCAAACCGCAATGCACGGGTTTTCGATGTCTTTTGCCACGGCTCAGTTCTTCTGGGCCAGACGTTTTGGCCAGTTGCCGCCACAGCTGCGCTGGCATTCTTCTTCCGAGTCGAAATACACATGGGCCGAGCCGTTGCGTACCTTGACCCCGGCATCCGCCAATGCCTGGGCCGTCAGTTCCCCCATAAAGCGCGCCTCGCCATCGGCCAGGGCGAAGTCTTTGCTGGCTTGCGTATCGAACACCCAGATCACCTTGAGGCTGGCCGGGAAGGCTTCGTAGTCGACCACATGGGTCAGCCAGGCAAACCCCGGGATCTGTGATTTGGCCGTTTCACAGGCCTCGGTCAGTGAGGTGATCAGGCGACGTTCGATCTGTGCCTGGGTGCGTTTGCTTAGAGACATGGGTGAATCCTGTTGATAGGCGGGGCAAAGCCGTGATTATACCTGAGCGCGGGGCTTGGCTACTGCTGCTTCGCCCAGAGTGCCACCTGAGGTAGAATGTCGCGGTTGAACGGCTGGCCGCCCTGGAGCGTCATGTCCACGCAGGTTCCCCGGAAGGAACCGCGAGCAGGCCGGACATCAAGGGAGTCGCATCTGCTGTACCCAAAATGTTACCCAAGTAGCTGAAGCCAAGACCAACAAGAGATCAGCGCCCAAGGTACATGAAGTGAGGTCTGTAACGTGCACAGGCCTTATATATCTGCCCGTTCGGGGCTTGAAGCTGGTTCGATTGCAGGTGACCGTCTGCAGTGGGCCAGGCAACTTCAGGCACTGCGTGCCGGGCAGATGGCGTTTTATCTTAGGTACTACAACATGTTAAAAAAAATGAACAAGGGGCTACTGGGCCTGGCGCTGACCATGGGGATTACCTCCGTGCAAGCGGCAGAACCAAAACACGTGGATGTACTGCTGATCGGCGGCGGCATCATGAGCGCTACTCTGGGTGTCTGGCTCAATGAGCTGGAACCCGGCATGTCCATGGAGATGATCGAACGTCTCGATGGCGTTGCCCTGGAAAGCTCCAATGGCTGGAACAACGCAGGTACCGGTCACTCGGCCCTGGCAGAGTTGAACTACACGCCAGAAGACAAGAACGGCAACGTTGAAATCCCGAAGGCCATTGAAATCAATGAAGCTTTCCAGGTCTCGCGCCAGTTCTGGTCGTGGCAGGTCAAGAACGGCGTGCTGAAAGATCCGCGCTCGTTCATCAACTCCACGCCGCACATGAGCTTTGTGTGGGGCGACGACAACATCAAGTTCCTGAAAAAGCGCTACGAAGCCCTGCAAGCCAGCCCTCTGTTCGCGGGCATGCAGTACTCCGAAGACCCGGTGCAGATCAAGAAGTGGGTTCCGTTGATGATGGAAGGGCGTGATCCCAACCAGAAAGTCGCGGCTACCTGGTCTCCGATCGGTACTGACGTGAACTTCGGCGAAATCACACGCCAGTTCGCGGCTTACCTGCAAACCAAGCCTAACTTCTCGCTGAAACTGTCGAGCGAAGTTGAAGACATCAAGCGCAATGAAGATGGTTCGTGGCGCGTGGTGTACAAAAACCTGAAGGACGGCACTAAAACCGAAACTGACGCCAAGTTCGTGTTTATCGGCGCTGGCGGCGGTGCCCTGCACCTGCTGCAGAAATCCGGCATTCCTGAAGCCAAGGAATACGCAGGCTTCCCGGTTGGCGGCTCGTTCCTGGTGACCGATAACCCGACTGTTGCCGAGCAGCATCTGGCCAAGGCCTACGGCAAGGCTTCGGTTGGCGCGCCACCGATGTCGGTTCCGCACCTGGACACCCGCGTGCTGGATGGCAAGCGCGTCATCCTGTTTGGCCCGTTCGCAACCTTCTCCACCAAGTTCCTGAAAGAAGGTTCGTACTTCGACCTGCTGACCAGCACGACTACTCACAACATCTGGCCAATGACCAAAGTCGGTATCGAACAGTACCCGCTGGTTGAATACCTGGCCGGTCAGCTGATGCTGTCGGACGAAGACCGCTTCAATGCTCTGAAAGAGTACTTCCCCAACGCCAAGTCCGAAGACTGGCGCCTGTGGCAGGCCGGTCAGCGCGTGCAGATCATCAAGCGTGACGAAGAGAAGGGCGGCGTGTTGAAACTCGGTACCGAGATTGTCAGCGCCAAAGATGGCAGCATCGCCGGCCTGCTGGGCGCATCCCCGGGTGCCTCCACTGCGGCACCGATCATGCTGACCGTGCTTGAAACCGTGTTCAAGGACAAGGTTGCGACACCAGAATGGCAAGCCAAGCTGCACCAGATCGTGCCGAGCTATGGCACCAAGCTGAACGGCGATCCTGATCGCGTTGCTCAAGAGTGGGCCTACACGGCTGAAGTCCTGAAACTGACTCCACCACCGGCAATCCCGGCGGCGACTCACACTGCAACACCTGCTCAAGCGCCGGCCAAGCCTGCGCCAAGCAATCCAGCGGCTGACATGGCGCTGTAAAAAAAAACGGCCCCGCCCGATGCTATTCGGGTGGGGCCGCTTTATTTAGCGTGACTTCCTCGCTCAACCTCCGCGTACTCCCTCACTGGGTCCCGAACAGGGCCGTCCAGTAAATCCCCGCATCACTTTTCGGGTCTGTCGCATAGGCAGCGCCCAGTTCGCGAAACTCAGGGTTCATCACATTGGCACAATGGCCAGGGCTTGCCAGCCAGCCATCGACCAACTTGCGCGTGGTGTCTTGCCCGGCGGCGATGTTTTCGCCGATCTGTTGCGCGATATAGCCCGCCAGTTCCGCACGATCCCCCGGGGTGCTGCCATCGCGTCCCTTGTGATCGAAATAGTTGTTGTTGGCCATGTCCCGCGAATGATTTTCGGCAGCGCTGGCCAGGTTGCTGTTCCAGGTCAGGGGCGCGGCGGGGCTGAAGGTCTGGGTGCCGCATTGGCGGGGTTGGTTGCGGGCACTGTTGAGCATCTCGAGGACTTTTTGCCCTTCGGCCTGCCAGTCACCCAAGCGTGCCGCCAGCAGCGGGCGGGCCAGAACGATGCGCCAGTCGCGCTGGTCATGGCTGACGCCGATATCGACAAATTGCGGGTCCAGCACCACGCGACAGAAGCTTTCCTGCACGGCTTTCATGGCGGCTTGCGCATCACGGGGGCCGGACAGGTTGATCGCCTGCACATTGACCATCGGGTAGGCTGCCCGGGCAAGGGCTTGCTGCAAATCGCCGAAGCTGCTGGCCGGCAGCACCAGGCGGGTGTCGGCCGACAGCGGTGGCAACTCTTGCGATGGCTGCCCGGCGCACAGCTGAATCTGGCTGCGGTAGGCGTTGATCGACTCGATCAATTGCGATTCTTCGCTGGCCACGGCGCCAGCGCTGAACGCCAGACCCAGGCTCAAGGCGCCGAGACGGTTCAGGGTGAAGTGAGCACGCATACGGGTTCCCTCTAAACGGAGTGCGCCCATGATGCGTTATTTCGCCCGGTTAGTCTTTTGCCTGTGCCACGAAGGCTTTGGCCCTGGCGGTCAGTTGATCGATCTGGCGGTCACGTTTTTTCTCGGCGTCGAGCATTGCCTTCTTGCCGTTGCGTTGCAGCAGGTAGGTATGGATCTGGCGCACTTCGGTGGACTGGTAAATCGCGGCCACGTCGAGCACACCCGTCAGGCCATCGCTGCTGTGGTCGCGGGTGTTCATCAGCACTTGCGGGCCGCGCGTACCGATGACTTGCAGGCCCATCGCCTCGAATGCGGCGACCTTGCTCACGCTGCAGGTCAGTTCGGTGTGAGGGTAGCGACGCACCACCTGCGCGACCATCGCCCGGGTCACACCCTGCTGGCGATGGCTGGCCAGTTCGGCCATATAGGCAATGGCGCAGGCCTGGGGGTCGTCCTTGACGGGCAAGTACAGGGCGAAGCCGGTCACTTTTTCCGGGTCCTGGTCGTCAGTCGCGACCAGCAACTCAACGGCAATGCCTTTGGATCCATCGAGTGCCTGCAGGTACAAGTGCACTTCAAAGCCGATGGCGTATTGATAGATGCTGTACAGCAGATTGCTCGGGGCGATTTCCATCGCACTGATATCGCTCAGGTGATCGACCACCAGTTGCAGGATCTGGCTGTTGATCGGCTCGCTGACCGGGGTATTGAAATGGGTGAGGAGGGGCATGGGGTGGTTTCTATAGTGTGCCGCAGGACAATTCGTAGCAGCTGCCGAAGGCTGCGTCCGATTGCAAAGCGATCGTAAATACGCGGTACGAGGTTTACCTGGATGGCCGCGGTGGCTGATCTTACGACGGCTTTGCCGCCGGACGCAGCCTTCGGCAGCTGCTACAAAATCAAAATCAGCTTCGCCGACGTTAGCGCTGGCTCAACCAAAAGTCATGCAGCGCCCGCGCGGCGGGGGCAATGGCAGCAACGCTCTGCTGATGGGCAGCTACGTCGAGGTCGGCGGGCAGTTCGAAGTTGTCCTGCTCGGCGCAGTCGGCGATGGCTTGCAGCAGGCGTGCTTGCGGTGCCGGCAGTGCTGGCCAGTTGCTGATGGCTACTGCGCGGGTGTAGCCGAAGCACCACTCTTCAGCCAGGGTCACGTCCTGGCCCAGATGCTCGGTCTGCTCGAAACGCGGGGTAAATGCGCTGCTGTCCTCAGCCAGTTGCCGGGCCAGGGTATTGATATGACGCACACTCAGTTCGATGAACTGCTTGGCTTCTTCAGGGCTTTCCCAGGCCGGGTTCTGACCGCCCCAGATCGCCGGGAACCATTCGCCAATATCGACCTGCGTCGGGCTCGAAACCAGCGCGGTGAAGTAACCGTCGAGTTCTGAAGGGTTGAGCACGGAGTGATCGTCGCCGTATTTGAGCAACGTGTTTTCGATCACTTCAAAGTCGCTGGCGTTCAGGGGTTGCGATTGCATGTTCGGGCTCCTTGGAGGGGGCGGTACAGCGGGCGATCGGTGCAGATCGCCGGTGCGAAGTCAGTCCACGGAAACGATAGACTGGAGCTCAAAGTATTTAAAGCCGGCTTTGGCCAGGGCCTTTTTGGCCTCTTGCTCAGCATTGAAGCGGCTCAGGTCCTTGGAGTCATGCACAAACAGGGTTTCATCGCCGTCAAACACCTTGGTCACCCGCATGGTGACGCGAAGAATCGGGCCGCTGCGCTTTTTCGGCGCAGGTGATGGCGCCTTGGCAGGTGCCGCCGCTTTTTTTACAACCGGGGCGATTTTTTCGGGGGCAGGTTCAACGTCGAATTCAACCTCAGGTTGAACCGGGGTAGCAGGCAGATCAAGGCCGAGCGCTCTGCGCATGTCGTCCTCGGTGAATCCGGCACTCATTGATAGCTCTCTGATAATTTCAAAGAGGCGCTTATAGGGCAGCGGTTCGGGTTATGGCAAGAAAATTTGATCATTTGCTACAAATTACCGCTTTTTCAGGGTTTTTTGCGTTTATTGGATCCAATTTAGCTGTCTCGCAACAAGCCATGACCATCCAGCAGTTTGTAAGCAATTTCGGGACGTTTTTCCAGGGCGCGGCGGATGGCAGCCGGAATGGCCTGGCGGGTTTTACGGCACAGCCCCGGCTGCTCGGCAAGGCGGATGGCAATGCCGCGCATGGTGCGCACTTCGGTATGGCCGGGGTCGATCAGCACCTCAATGCCCAATTGCTCATGCATGCGCCGCTGCATATGTTCCAGGTCGCTGAGGCTTTGTATGTTTTCCAGCCGCTCCAGCAGCACTTTCTCGGCCTGGCGCGTGAGGCTGAAGATCCGCAGGTCGCTGTCAGGTGCTGCCAACAGCTGTTCCCGCTCGCAGATGCAGGCGCCGGGTGGGCAGGGTGAACGAAGCGTCACGGAAGGCGTCATGACGTTCAGCATAGCTGCCCCGGGTTTTAGTCGTCCAGACGCAGGGCCATGATCACCGTACGCTCGGCCCCGTGGTACTCGTCGCGGACTTTCTCAAAGCCCAGTTGTGCATAGAAAGACTCCGCCGTCAGCGAGGAGGGCACCCGCAATTCTGCAATCTGCGCAGCAATGGCGGCATCCTTGAGGCGCGCCATCAATTGCTGGCCTATGCCACGGCCCTGGTGGGTGGGGCTGACGAACACACTGCGCACCACCGCCTGATCCAGGCTGGCAGTGCCCACGACCTGCTGTTCGAGTACGGCTACATACATCTGGCGTTGTTGCATCAGCTTCAGGATCGAGGTCGGGCAGAAGTGCTGCTCGACCGCGCTGATCACCTGCGGGGCATAGTCCCGGGCGTTGGACTCACGTAAGGCGGCGATCACCACGTTGCTGATGGCTTGGGCATCGACTGGCAGGGCACGGCGAATCAGGCACTGCATACAGGCTCCTTGCTTTAGTGCGGTTGGGCCGCCGTGCCAGCCCCGTCGGCCAGCACCCAGGCGTAGAGCTGGCGATCGATATTGGCACCGCTGAGTATCAGCGCCACGCGGCGGCCTTGCTGGCGCGACTGCTCGCTGATCAACCCGGCCAGTGCTGCGGCCCCGGCCCCTTCGGCGGTGTTGTGGGTGGTTTCATGGTAGACCCGAATCCCGTGGGCGATCTGCTGATCGGTGACCCGAATGATTCGCGCCGCGCCTTTGCGGATAATATCCAGCGCTTCAGGCAACGGTTGGCGACACGCCAGGCCATCGGCGAACGTGCGTGCAGAGTCGGTACACACCACGCGGCCTTGTTCAAAACTTTGCGCAAACGCATCGGCGTGACTGGACACCACCCCGACAATCTCGGTGTTCAGGCCCAGCAGGTCGCGGGTCTGGATCAGTCCGCAGATCCCCGAACCCATGCCGATGGGGACATACACCGTGTCCAGCTCTTCGACGGCTTCGAGCAGTTCCAGCGCATAGGTGGCGACGCCGCGGATCAGGTCAGGATGAAAGGCCGGCACCAGGTGCCATTGCCGGGTTTGCGCCAATGCCGCCGCTTCGGCCCGCGCTTCATCGAAGTCCTGGCCGCATTCAATCACGGTTGCGCCCAACGCCCGCATAGCGGCGTTTTTTTCAACCGAGTTGCCTTGCGGCACCACGATATGGATCGGCAGGCCCACACTGCGGGCCGCGAGCGCCAGGCTTTGCCCGTGATTGCCGCGGGTGGCGGTGACCAAACCTGTGGTGCCTGGCTCGCGGGCCAGTAAACCCTGCACATACAAAAGGCCTCCCCGAACTTTGAAGGCACCGGTGGGGGTGTGGTTTTCATGCTTGACCCACACCGTGCAACCCATGCGTTCGGTCAGCAAAGGCCAGGCCAGCTGGGGGGTTGGCGCCAGGGTCTGGTGTACGGTATGGGCGGCAAGGCGAAGGGCATTCAAGTCAAACATGGCGCACCGTCATCGAGGGATTTGACTCGATTCTAGGCACAACGCATTGTATGGGCCGACCCTTATATTGCATGGCCAACAATAAATGTGGATACCGACGCTCACCGACACGGACCAGCCACGCTACCTGGCGCTGGTCGATGCCATTACCCGGGCCATTGCTTGTGGCGAACTGCAGCCCGGAGCGCGCTTGCCCCCTCAGCGGCGTCTGGCCTGGGCGCTGGGCTGGAACCCCAGCACCACCATGCAGGCATATCGCGAGGCCGCGCGGCGGCATCTGGTGGCGGGTGAGGTGGGGCGTGGCACCTATGTGCTGGCGGGCAGCCAGGAGGCGACCCTGTTCAGGCTGCAACACGCCGATGAGCAGGCCAGCCGTACCGACCTGCGCACCAACGTACCCGCCATCGACCCCCTTGGCGAGCAGGATGCGCAAGCCTTGACCTGGTTGCTCGACAGTCGCCAGGCGATTCGCTTGCAGGGCTATCTGAGTGCTGCCGATCTGCTGCTGGCGCGGGTCCAGGGCGCGGCCTGGCTCAAGGGGCGCGGGCTGGACGTGAACGTGGAGCAGATCATGCTCTGCACCGGTGCCCAACAAGGGTTGTTTACCGTGCTGCTGTCGTTGTGCCAGGCGGGCGATACCGTACTGGTTGAAGCCTTTACCGCGCCGGGGATCAAGGCCGCCTGTGCGCAGTTGCGCTTGCCCATGCAGGGGGTGGCGATGGACGGTGAGGGGATCCTGGCGCAGGACTTCGAGCGGATGATTCGTGCCACCGGGGCGCGGGTTGCCGTGCTGACCCCGACCCTGCAAAACCCCACCGCGGCGGTGATGAGCAGTGAACGCAAACAGGCGATTGCCCGGATCGCCCGGCATTACGGTGTGCAGGTGATTGAAGACGATGTATACGGTGCGCTGACCGCCAGTACGCCGTTGTACCGCTATATGCCCGAGCTGGGAGTCTTGATCACCAGCCTGTCCAAGACTGTGGCGGCGGGCGTGCGCCTGGGCTGGATTGTGGCGAGCCCGTCTGTACTGGCGCGTATCGATCCTTATGCGCAGTCGGCGCATTGGGGCATATCGCCGCTGTGCCTGGCTATCGCCTGCCAATGGATCAGTGATGGCACTGCGCAAGCGCGGCTGCAGTGGCAAACCGGAGAAGTGACCCGGCGCTGGCGCCTGGCAAAAAAACTGCTGGGGCCGGCAATGGCCCCGGCAGACGCGCCGTCGCCGCATATCTGGGTGACGCTGGCAGGCGGTGCCGAAGCCTGTCGTGCCGTTGGGGTTGAGGTGGTGCCCGCGGATGTTTTTGCGGTTAAATCCACGCCAAGCCATGCGGTGCGCATCAGCCTGACGGCGGCTGCCAGCGCCCAGGTGCTGAAAGTGGCGCTGCAGCGGATTGCATGCCTGCAACACCCCTGACTATCCAAGGACCCCCATGCGCAGAGAAATTGGCTACTGGCACCGCGAAGGTCGCGAGCTGTTCTATTACCTGGAATTCAAGCCCGACACCGCCGAGTTTTACCTGACGTGCGAACACACGCCCGCCGAAGGCGAGGGCAGTGTGCGCTCGGTATTGCTCAGTGAGGCGCGCGGCGAGCGTTACTACGAAGATGCGTTGCTGATTATCAAGGAGGAACTGTTCAAGCAATACACCCTGTGAGTGGGGATCGCGGTCAATGTTCCGGTTGGTGGCGGGGGCAAGATGTGCCGATAATGCCGCGGGCCCGACAGGTGTCGGGTCAGGATGTTGCCATTCAAAGGAGCTGTAAATGCGCGTGTTTTATATCTTTACCCTGTTGGGCAGCTTGTTGCTGGCCGGTTGCGCCAGCAACCCGATGGCCCCGGTAGCCGACCAGGCGGTGCAGGCCCCGAGCCCCGACATGGCACAAGTGGTGTTTATGCGCGATGCCTATACCGGCAAAGCCATTGTCTCTTCGCTGTATGACGTGACCGATGGTCAAACCCGTTTTATCGGCGTAATGGCCAATGGCACCAAGATCGCCCACCCGACCACCCCGGGCAAACACACCTTTATGGTGGTGTCCGAAGCGGCTGACTTTATGGAGGCCGACCTGGTGGCTGGCAAAACCTACTACGCGCTGGTTACGCCGCGCATGGGCTTGTGGAAGGCCCGGTTTTCCCTGTGGCCGATCAGCAATGAGCCGGATGCGGCCCACAGCTTGAAGTCCAATAACTTCAAGGACTGGGTCGAAGACACCGACCTGGTGACCAACTCGCCGAAATCCCTGGCCTGGTACCAGCGGGTCAAGGCCAGCGTCGAGAAAAAGCGCGCGGAGTACTGGCCGGTCTGGCAGGAAAAAAGCGCTGAGGCTATTGCCGAGCGCACGCTCAAGCCAACGGATGGTTTGTAACACCTGAGCCGGGGCGGTGGCATTCATGTCGCCCTGGCCTTACCTCGGCACTTCGCTGAGCTGCAGTACCCAGGCTATTGCCTGCGCCTTGCCATCCCACACATAGCGAAAATGCTGGCCCTGCACCGGTAGCGAAAGCGCCGGAGGGCGAAACGCTGCCACGCACTCGTGGCCGCTCAGCCGTACGCTGTTGTACAGCAGGCCCCAGGCGCCTTCTGCACGCAGTGGCCGGGCAAAATCCTGGCTCAGGCCATAACGGGCAGGTGAGGGATCGTGCAGGTCGGCAACGCCGCGTATATCGATCATCGGTTGTACCACGCGGTTGATATAGGTCCGCAAGGTGATTTCAATACTGGGCTCGCGGGTGGCCCGCCAGAACTGCTCCTGGTGAAAACAGGTTTCAGCAATGGCCGCCTCGACGCTGCTGGCGCAGTAGTACACACCATAAGTGCCATCGGTAAAACGGCTGGCCCGGCCAATATGGGTAAAGGCGGCCATGACGGGTGTCGACCCTTCGCCGCACAACCGGTCTTGCGGCTTTACCCGCTGCAGGACGCCAGCCTGGTCACGCAGACGGTCATTGGTGAGGCTTTCAAGGACAAAGGCGATCTCCAGGTCGGCCGGGTCCAGGGTGTCTTCAAACACTGAAATGGGCGGGAAGGCGCTGTTGACGATGCGATAAGCCCTGGTCCATTCAGGCAGCACTGCATCAGGCATCAGCCGCGCACACCATCCAGATAGCGGCGCACATCCGCCAGATCGACCACCTGGCCGGCGAGCATGTAGCCCAGGGCGCTCTGGCCATTGAAGGGCGCTGCGGTATTGGGCTTGTGTACCCATTGGTAGGCCCGTTCCGGGGTGTTGCTGAACAGGATACGCAGTGCCTTGTGAATGCCCATCAAGTACGAAATGCGCTCCAGGGTATCGTGGGGCAAGCGCACGTTCGGCAGTTTTTTGTATTTGAAGTAGGTGGTATTGCCAATGGCGCCAAGCAGGGTGCACTGCTGGTCCTTGGTGCAGCCCCAATGCTCCATCAGATTGAAGAAAAAGGTCAGGGCAACACGGCCAGCATCACCGCTGGTGATGTCCGGTTCAGGGTTATGGGCGACTAGCTGCATGACGGCCTCCACAGGGTCTATAAATTCAGCCTACTCCAGATATGTATTATTTCAAGGAAATCATCCGTAACTGAATGTTTAGCCGATAAGCCGGGCAGTGGGTGATTTTGCTCCGAGGGGGATGTGCCCAACCACGGGTCAAATCAGGCAAGGGCAAGGGCATGCCAGGAGATTTTTGGCCTGCCGCCGGTTAGGATGGCGCCTTACACCTACTCAAGAAACGGATCGGATCTTGACCGAACGACGTCAATTCAGCACTGGCATGAAGGGCAAGAACCTTCGCTATCTCAAAGACGGCGCCATTGAACCGGGACCCAAGGTGCGCACCGGTTTTGTGTTGCTGGAGCATTTTTCGCTGCCGGCCTTCACCCAGGCACTGGACACCCTCGTCACCGCCAACCTGCTGCGTGCCGGTTTGTTTTCTTCGCGCACCTATGGCTTGGGCGACAGTGAGGTGGTCAGCGACCTGGGCCTGGTGATCCGCCCCGATGCCTGTATCGATCCGGCGATGATCCACGAACTGGACCTGCTGGTGATCTGCGGCGGCTACCGCACCGAGTTGAAGGTCCACGATGAGTTGATCGGCCTGCTCAGGGCTGCTGCGCGGGAGGGCATCATGTTGGGCGGGCTATGGAACGGCGCCTGGTTTCTCGCCAGCGCCGGGGTGCTGGACGGTTATCGTTGTGCAATCCACCCCGAGCATCGTCCGGCACTGGCAGAAGTGGCCAGGGCGGCGCAGGTCACCAGCGAACCCTATGTCATCGACCGTGACCGGTTGACGGCCTCCAGCCCCGCCGGAGCCTTCCAGATGGCGCTGGGCTGGATCAAGGGCCTGCATGACAAGGCGCTGGTGGAGGGCATCGAGGACATTCTGGCGTTTGAGGAATCGCGCTACCGACGGATCAAGCCGGCGGAAAATATCTGCGTCAGTGCGCCCTTGCGCGAAGTGGTCAAACTGATGGACGCCAACCTCGAAGACCCCCTGGAGCTTGAGCAACTGGCGGTCTATGTCGGCCGTTCCCGGCGTCAGCTTGAGCGCCTGTTCAAGGAACAACTGGGCACCACACCGCAACGCTATTACCTGGAATTGCGCATCACCGAAGCGCGCCGGTTGCTGCAGCACACCGAGCTGTCGCAAGTGGAGGTACTGGTGGCCTGCGGGTTTGTCTCGCCCAGCCATTTCAGCAAGTGCTACAGCGCCTATTTCGGCTATCGACCGTCCAAGGAAGTGCGCCTGGTTAAATAGCACGGCCCGGCACCGTGCCGATCCTTGACTATGCTGTGGGCACTTACTGCGCAGGCAGATGCTCTGGTTCGAGGGATTGGCATGATTTCAGAATGGGAAATGATTGGCCGTTTGTTGTTGGCAGCGGTGCTTGGCAGCCTGATTGGCTTGCAGCGCGAGCATCAATTCTGGACGGCGGGTTTGCGCACGCACATGCTGGTGGCGACCGGCGCATGTTTGTTTATGACCGTGTCGGCCTTCGGCTTTCAGCAGGCGCTGACCCAACCGGGCACGCAACTGGGCCCTTCGCGGATTGCTGCGCAGATTGTCACCGGCATCGGCTTTCTCGGGGCCGGCTCGATCATGATGCGCGGCGAGGTGATCAAGGGGTTGAACACGGCGGCGAGCCTGTGGGCAGTGGCGGCCATCGGCATGTCGATTGGCGGCGGCATGTATGTGTTGGGTGTGGCTGCGACCGTGCTGATTCTGGCCATCCTGATCGCCATCGGGCCGATCGAACACCGCTATCGCGATTACATAAAGATCCATGTGATCAAGCTGGTAGCGCCGACGGGTGTGCTCAATCGTCAGAGTCTTGAGGCGTTTTTGGGCGCAGATGCCGTGCGCCTCAAGCAGGTGCTGGTCGAGCAGGGGCCGCAGATGGGCACTGAAAGCGTCACGGTCGAGTTCAAGAAAACCAGTCGGGTTGAGACCGCCGAGTTGCTCAAGCGCATATTGACGATTCCAGAGGTCAGGGAAGAACCGGCCCCCCATTGATTGAACGGGGTACTGCAGGCGGGCGCCATGCGATTGCGCCAGCGTTAAAGCCTGCGACTGCCGGCCAGCAACCACAGCAGGTAAAGCCCGCCCAGCAAGCCGGTAGTCAACCCGATCGGCAAGTTGAGGTGCTGGGTGAAACGCTGGCTGATCAGGTCGGCCACCAGCAATAGCAAGGCCCCCATCACCGCACCGGTCAGCAACGGGATATCGGGCGAACCGGTCAGCCTGCGGGCCAGTTGCGGCGCTGCCAGGGCGATAAAGCTGATGGGGCCGGCCGCCGCCGTGGCAATGGCCGTGAGGCCTACCGCCGCCATCACCATGAGCAGGCGCGAGCGTTCAACACTCACGCCCAGTTGGCTGGCGGTGTCGTCGCCCATTTCCAGCAGGTTCAGTGGCCGGGCCTGGTAGACCGCAACGGGGGTGATCAGCACCAGGCCCAGCGCCGCTGGCAGCACATGGGCCCAGGTGCGGGTGTTGAGCGAGCCGGACAGCCACAGCTGCGCCGTCATGGCCTGGTCGAGATCGCCGGTCACCAGCAGGATGGTGTTGAGCCCGGTCAGCATCGCGCCAACACCGATGCCCACCAGCACCAGGCGGTAGCCGCCGCTGGTGCGGCCCTTCATCGACAGCACAAAGACCAGGGCAGCGGTGCATATGCCGCTGAGCACCGCGGCCAGTGAGGTGCCCAGCGGCCCGGCATTGAACAGGATGATCTGCACAATCGCACCGCTGGCCGCTCCGGTGGTAAAACCGATGATGTCCGGCGAGCCAAGGGCATTGCGCGAGATGGACTGGAAGATCGACCCCGCCATGCCCAACGCCGCGCCGACGCAGACAGCTGTCAGTACCCGGGGTAAACGGACACGCCAGATCACCCGCTCGGCGGTGGGGTTGTCGCCCGCTCCGAACAGGCTGGCCAGCACTTCGCCGGGGCTCAGCGCCAGCGTGCCGACGCCCAGCAGCATGAGACCCAGCAACAGGGTCAGGACCATCAATAGCGTGCCGATCAGCATCACTCGCGGGCGCCAGAGCAGTGAACATGAAGCAAAGCGGATGACCGCAGGCAGGGCAGTTTTCATAGTTGGCTCAATCGGTACTTGCGTACCACGGCAATAAAGAACGGGCCGCCCAGCAACAGGGCGATGATCCCTGCTGCGACTTCGGACGGGGCCACTACCACGCGCCCGAGCACATCGGCTGCCAATAGCAGGATGGCGGCATACAGAGCGGAATAGGGCAGGATCCAGCGTTGATCCGGGCCGACCAGCAACCTTGCGATATGCGGTGCCACCAGCCCGACAAAACCGATTGGGCCGGCGCCCGCGGTGGCCGCGCCGGCCAGCAGCATCACTGCCAGGCACGCCAGCAGCCAGGTTGAACGCGGGCTGGCGCCCAGGGCCAGGCCCATGTCCTTGCCCAGCGCCAGCACATTGAGGTTGCCGGCAATCGCCATGGCGATGGCGCCGCCCGGGATCACGGCCGCCAGCAGCACCCACGCGGCTTGCGGCCCGCTGCGCTCAAGGGAGCCGGAGGCCCAATGGCGAAACTGGTCGAAGACGTCGGCAGGGGCATTGAGGATAAAAATGCCGGTGGCCGATACCAGCATGATCGACAGCCCGGCTCCGGCCAGGACCAGGCGCACCGGGTTGCAGGTGCCGGCATGGGCCTGACCGATGATAAACACCGTGACCCCTGCCAGCCCTGCGCCGATAAAGGCGAATCCCACATAGGCCAGTGGCGTCACCAGATTGAACGCGGCCGCCCCTATGATGATTGCCAGTGCAGCACCTGCATTGATACCCAGCAGGCCTGGCTCGGCCAGCGGGTTGCGCGTGACCGCCTGCATGATCGCTCCGGCCACCCCCAGCGCCAGCCCGGCCAGGATCGCCACCAGGGTGCGCGGGATACGCAGCTCGCGCACGATCAGGTGGACGTCGTTTTGCCGATCATAGGTGCCCAGCGCATCAAGGACCTGGTTCAGGCTCAGGGGGCGTGAGCCGAGGGCCAGGCTCAGCCCCACCATCAGTGCCAGCAATACCAGGCCGCCCACCAGGCCGCGCAGGCGTTTGCGGTGTGGCTGCTTGGACCGTAACGCGGTTCGCTGAAGAGACAGGGCCATGACTCAGGGAAAACTCCGTGCGACGGTATCGATCATCTGCTTGCCCGAGTAATAGTCGATGCGAAACGAACTGACCCCCAGTGGGTACACCTGTTTGTTGCGCACCGCAGGCAGATTGGCCAGTACCGGGTCGGCGAGAAACGCCTGCACATCGGCTTCACTGCCGCCGAGCAGGAACACGCTGTCACCGGCGATGGCCCGGGACAGGTTCTCGCGGGATATAAAACCCACGTCCGAGCTGCGCCGCACCTGATCCTTGAGCGCGTCAGGCAAGCCCGCCACGGTAAACCCCAGTGCGCTGAGCAAGCGTGCCTGGGGGCTGGCGGGCAACCCTACCGAATAACTGCCTGCAATGTTGTAGCCCACCACACTGACCGTGCCCGGGGGCGGGGTCAGGCCTGAGGCGACCTTCAGGGTGTAGGCATCGAAGCGCTGGATCGCATCCTGAGCCTGCTGCTCTAGCCCGGTGACCTTGCCCAGTTCGACGGCCATTTCCTGCCAGCTGTGATTGGAATAATTGACCACGGCGCTATTGATGCCCTGGGCCTCAAGCTCGGCCTGATGCTGCAGCACGCTGTCGGCACCGGTGGCCGACACCACCAGCAGATCAGGGGCCCAGCCGATCACGGCCTCAAGATCAAACTGCAGGTTGGGGTACAGCACTTGCACGGCGCGCTGGTCGGCGACTTCGGCCCACTGCCGGAAAAATCCCTTGGCATCTGTCAGGCGGCTGGGTGCGGCAGCGGCGGTGGCAATCACCGGTGCATTTATTGCCAGCAAGATCCCGGTCACGCTGGGGGTGGTCGAGACGATGCGTTGCGGTTTGTCGGCGGCATGGGCCAGCCCCGTCAACAGCAGCGCGACCAGGGGCAGGGTAAGTGTTCTAAGCATGCTCGCGGCCCTCATTGAGGTGATGGGCAAAGGTCGCGCCGCTGTAGCCCTCGCGGAACAGCCCGGCCTGCACCAGACGCGGCATCAGCTGTTGAAGAAACAGATGCACCGACTCCACCGAGCCGCCCGGGGCGGCAATGAAACCGTCAATCGCACCGCTGTGGGCCCAGTCGATAATCTGCTCCAGGGCGTCCTCCACCGTGCCCACCACTTGCCAATGGGCTGCAGAGATCACCTCGGGGCGCAGCAGCAACTGCTCGAGGGTCAGGGATTCACGCTCGATCAGGCGGCGCAGCAGGCTGTTGTGGGTGCGGCTGCCGGCATCGGGCGCTACAGCTGGCAGGTCGGTGCGGGTCACCGGGCGGCCCGGGGGCCAGTCAGTCAGGTCGAGGCCGATCATGTCCTTGATCGACGCCAGCTTGCGCGGCTTGTCCAGCCGCGCGTGGGTTTGCATAAACAGGGCGCGGGCCTCTTCGCGGGTGGCGGCCAGGTACAGGCTCAGGCCAGGCAGCAGACGAATCCCCGCGGGGTCGCGGCCGTGGCGCAGGGCCCTTTGCGAGAGATCGCGACGCAGTTCCAAAGCGGCTTCCTTGTCGGGCGTCGGGGCGAACACCAGGTCTGCCACCGAGGCGGCAAAGTCGCGCCCCGATGCCGATGCACCTGCCTGGATCAGCGGGATGCGCGGGCCGGGGTAGGCGGGCAGGTTGAGCGGCCCCTTGACCTTGAGGTGCTTGCCGTCATGGTCGATGGCATGCACCTGGGACACGTCAGCATAGTGGCCGCTGGCGCGGTCGATCTTCAATGCCGCGTTGGGGAAACTGGCCCACAGTTGCTGCACCACCGACGTGAATTCGGCGGCGCGCTCATAGCGTTCCTCGGCGCTGGGCATTTGCTCCAGGCCGAAGTTTTCGTGGCCCTGCAGGGCGGTCACGATATTCCAGCCGGCGCGGCCACGGCTCACCCAGTTCAGCGATTGCAGCTGGCGGGCCACCACATAAGGCGGAAAAAAGGTGGTCGATACCGTGGACACCAGACCGATATGCGACGTTTCCCGGGCCACGGCAGCGAGCAGCACGGTGGGGTCGAGGCTGGCAAAGCCTGAGCCGCTGTCGAGCATGTGCATGGGCATGCAACTGACGTCGGGGCGAAACACGAAATCCAGGTGCGCGGCTTCGGCGCGCACCGCCAGATCGATGGCGTAGTCCGCGGTGAAAATCTCTTCGATATTGCTGTTTTCCCGTCTCCAGCCATCGCCGCTCAACCAGGTAGGGGCCAGCGACAGGCCGATATGCAGGTGTTTGTGGGTGCTCATAAATGCAGGTTTCCAGCTTGAAAAAAAACCAGGGCAGCCCGCCACGGGGCCGCCCGTTCATGGGCAGGCAAAGGCTCAGAACGCGCCCTTGACCCCGATGCCGAACATGCGCGGCGTGGTCATGCTCGCCTCTAGGCCGCCAATGCCACGGTTTTGCTGCATATAAATGGCGGAGCGGTCATCGAACAGGTTTTTCACATAGCCATACACTTCAACGGCCTCGCTGAAACGATGGCTCATGCGTGCATCGGTCAGGGTGTAGGAGTCGATGGTCAGGCTTTTGCTGTTGGCCGTGTCGGAGTAGTAGCCGTCGTAATGACGCACCTGTACCGACAGATTGGTTTTTTCGGTGATGTCCCAGCTCGGCCCAACGCTCAGTGTGTAACCCGGCGAGCGGGCGAATTCGTTGGCCTGATACGCCTCGTTGCTGGAGATCTTGTCGATGCGGGTGCGCAGCGTGCCCAGGCTGGCGCGCAGCTTGAGGCTGTCGAGTAGCTGATAGTCGGCGCCCAGCTCCAGGCCGTAGCCGTGGGCTTTTTCAGCATTGATGGTGTAGGACTGGGCAATACCCGGGGAGACCACCACGGGGATGTTGTACTGGGCATCCTTGAAGTCCATGTAAAACAGGTTGGCGCTCAGGATCAGGCGGTCATTCAGCAGATTGGCGCGGGTAAACAGTTCGTAGTTCCACACCGATTCTTCCTTGAAGTCCTGCCACTGGCGGGTACTCAGGTTGAGCGACATGCCACCCGGGTTATAACCGCGGCTGATCATGGCGCCCAGTGTCCAGTCCGGGGTAGCGGCAAAGGCCAGCGACACCTTGGGCAAAAAGGCCGAGAAGGTTTTCTGATAATCCAGCGCCCCCGGTGCCAGCACCGATGTGCCCTGGCGGTCGATGCGGTCTTGCTGGTAGCGCAGGCCGCTACTCAGGGTCCAGCGGTCGTTGAGGCGGTAATTCAACTCACCGAACAGGCCGAAGTTTTCCTTGGTGTCATCAAAGCTCGACAGGCCGGAGAGTAAAAGCGATTCGTCGGATTTGGTGCGGGCTACATAGACCCCGCTGACTCCGCTGAACTCGCTGTGCTGGTCGCCAAACACCAGGCGGGTTTCGTTGGAAATATTGCTTTGCTTGATATCCGCATCACCCTGGCCCGCGATACCGGTGTAGCGCTTGACGCTGGAGTGGGAGTACTGCGCCTGGTTGAACAGCTTGATGCCGTTGTCGAAGTCATAGCTGACATCCAGGATCCCGGTGTTGGTGGTCTGTTCCCAGGACGGCATGGTGTTGGTGATGTGGTCCAGTTTGTGGAAGGGTTTGGAAGCTGATTCCTGGCTCGGGCGGTTGCTGTCGTTGTGGGCCAGGGTGAGCTTTGCCTCCAGCCCGGTCATTGAACTCGGCAGCCACAGCAGCTTGGCGCGGGCATTGAGTGCGCTGAAGTCCTGATCAGTCTTGCCCTTCTGGAAGTTGGGGCTGGTGTAATCGATAAAGGTGTCGCGGGCCGAGTAGTCCACTGCCAGGCGCCCGGCCAGGTCTTCGCCCATCAGCGGGCCGGAGAGGGCAATCGAGGTGCGCTTGTGGTTGTAGTTGCCGATCTCGGCCTGGTACAGCGCCTCGGGGCTGAAGGTGGGGTTTTTCGTGTTGACGATAATCGCCCCGGCAATCGCGTTGGCACCCTGGGAGGTGGTCTGCGGGCCGCGGAACACCTCGATATTGTCCAGGTCCCAAACCGAGGTGGCCCCGAAGAACATCTCGTTGTAGTTCAGGTAGTGGCCGTCCAGGTTGATGGTAGCGCGGGGTACCGTGCCGCCCCAGAACACGTTCTGGCCATTGTTTGGCCCCTGGCTGTCCATGCCGCGAATCACCGGCGCGCCAACGGTATCGGTATAGATGACGTTGGGTACGCCTTCGAGCACTTCATGCACGGTGGAGTCGCCGGTTTTTTGCTCGTCGATCTCGCGCCCCGAAATAACCGTTACCGACGAAGCCGTGTTCTTCAGGTCACGTTCGAGCTTTTCGCCCGTCACGGTAATCGGCTCGAACACCAGTGCCTGTTTTTTATCGCCAGCAAGCGCTTCGTCTGCCAGCGCGGCGCTGGCGCCAAGCAGGGTAGACAGGGTCAGTACGCTGAAACCGCACGTCAGCTTTCGGGGGGAGTAGGCCTTCAAGAGATGCTCCAAATGAGAATGATCCGCGTTATGGCGATCGTAGCATGTGGCTATCACGTTCCTCAATAAAGAATTGATTCCTCTATGTGGTATTTGTTGGCGTGCTATATGCTGGATTTTGTCGCAGGCGACGCCAGCCAAAGCCGGTATCATGCGCGGCGTCGATTGATGCCTATTGAGAAACAGCCGCGAGACAGTGGCGAGGAGAGAACCCTTGAAAAACCTGAAGGCACCGGATGACGATGCCCCGGACACCCCGAGCGAAAAGCGCTCGGGCACCATCCAGTCGGTGGCGATTGCAGCGCGGTTTCTCAATGTGCTGGCCAGCGCCGAACGCGAACTGGCCTTGGGCGAAGTGGCGCGACGCACCCAAACCGGCGGTTCGACGACTCATCGATATTTGCAAAGTCTGGTCAAGGAAGGGCTGGCCAAGCAGGATCCGGCCAGTGGCTTGTACGACTTGGGCCCGGCGGCATTGAGCATCGGCATCGGCGCATTGAAGCGCGTGGATGCGGTGGAAATTGCCGCCCAACACATGAAGTCACTGGCCCATGAACATGCGGCCAGTGGTGGTGTGGCGATCTGGACCGACCGCGGGCCGACGCTGGTGCGCTGGTACCGCAGTGCCTATTTTTCCATCAGCCCGCTGGCATTGGGCGATATCCTGCCGCTGGACAACACCGCCTGTGGCCTGGTGTTTCAGGCCTGGTTGCCGAAAACCACCATTGATGCCGCGCGCAAGCAGCAACCGGCGCATTTTCGCGGCACGCCGCCAACCAGGGCGGTACTGGACGAGGTGCGCCAGCGTTGCTGGGCAGAACTGACCAGCCACTTGCTGTCCAATGTCACCGGCCAGGCCGCACCGGTGTTTGATGCCCAGGGCGAGCTGGTGTGCGTAATGACCACAGTGACCGACCTGGGCCAGCTCAAGACACCTGAAGACCGCCAGGCACTGTTCCACGCTGCCCACCGGGTCAACCAGTCCACCGGTGGCTTGCCCTGGCAGGGTGGCGAGTAAGCCCTAGGCAGGCACCCGGGGCTTGGGCACCACCAGCGGGGTGCCGGTCACCGGGTCGGCGATAATCAGCGACGCCAGGCCGAATACCCGTTCGACCAGGCTTTCGGTAAAGACCTCGACTGGCGCTCCCTGGGCGACAATGGCCCCGTCTTTCATCGCAATGATGTGCGAGGCATAGCGACAGGCCTGATTGAGATCGTGCAGCACGGCAACGATGGTGCGGCCTTCGCGGTTAAGCCGGGCGAGCAGTTCGAGCAGTTCGATCTGATGGGCAATATCGAGAAACGTGGTGGGCTCGTCCAGCAACAGGATCGGTGTTTGCTGTGCCAGCACCATGGCAATCCAGACCCGCTGGCGCTGGCCGCCCGACAACTCGTCCAGTAGGCGTTCGCCCAGCTCGCTGACCCGGGCCGCAGCCATTGCAGCACTCACGGCTTGCTCGTCGGCCGGTGACCACTGGCGCAGAAAAGACTGATGCGGGTAACGACCGCGCGCCACCAGATCGGCCACGGTGATGCCATCCGGCGCTGTAGCACTTTGCGCCAGCAGGCCGAGCCGACGCGCCACCTCTTTGCCGGGCAATGCATGGATCGGCGTGTTGTCGAGCAACACCTGCCCGCTTGAGGGCACCAGCAGGCGCGACAGCGCCCGTAACAAGGTGGACTTGCCACAGGCATTAGGGCCGACGATCACGGTAAACGAGCCATCGAGAATGTTGACGCTGAGGTCGGTGGAAATGGTGCGCTGATCGTAGCCAAGGGTTACGGCATCGGCATGCAGGCGATGGGGCATCAGTCAGGATTCCTGGCGTCGGTGAGCTGGCCAGTATCACTCATATGGAATTTGTTCCGCAATACGGAACGGAGGCGAGTGCTGCCGCGGTCCGTATGAGTGAGCGAATGTGACAGGGCCGGCCGACCTGTACGACTACGCGGGCAGGGCCGTTGCGGGGGCATGACGCAATGTGGCTGCCCAGAATCCGAGGGCAGTCAGGCTCACGCCGGCGCCGAGCAGGCATACGCCGTTCCAGCCGAATGAGGCATACACGGCCGTGGAGGCCAGCGCCCCCGATCCGCTGCCGACGGCATAGAAGAGCATGTAGCAGCCCACGGCCCGGCTGTGGGAGTGGCCCGGGCTGCTGAAAATCATGCTCTGGTTGGTGACATGCACGGCCTGCGCGCCAAGGTCGAGGATGACAATGCCGATCACCAGCCACAGCAGCGACCAAGGGGCCAGCCACAAGGCTGCCCAGGCCAGGATCAGCAACCCCAGGGCCGCACCGGTTGTTCTTTGGCCCAGGCCTTGGTCCGCCCAGCTCCCTGCGCGTGAGGCTGCCAGTGCGCCCGCGACACCGACCAGGCCAAAGGTGCCGATGATGGTATGTGAGAACTCATAGGGGGCTTGAGTCAGAAGGAACACCAGTGCGCTCCAGAAAATACCCAGTACCGCGAAAATAAACAGGCCGAGCATGCCGCGAATTTGCAGCACGCGATCGTTCCTGAGTAACACAAACATCGAGAGCACTAACTTGGGATAGGCCATCGGTGCCGCCGTGGGCCGCTGTGATGGCAAGACTTTGCACAGGATCAGGGCCAGCGCGGCCATCACCAGCGCCGAGCCTAGATAGACCCAGCGCCACCCGGCCAGATCGCTTATCAACCCGGCCGCCAGCCGTGACAGCAGCAGGCCGATGACCACGCCGCCCTGAACCGTGCCCACCACCCGACCCTGTTCCTGTGGCCGTGCTGCGGTGGCGGCGAAGGCAATCAGGCCTTGGGTCATGGCGGTGCCCAGCAGCCCAACCATCATCATGGCCAGCAGCATGATCGCCGCAGAGCCAGTGATGCCGAGACAAACCAGCGTCGCAACCAGGGCGCCGATCTGGGCCAGCATCAAGGTGCGGCGGTTCAGTTGGTCACCCAGCGGCACGACTAACAGCAATGCCAGCACACTGCCGACCTGTGTTGCAGCCATCACGCCACCTGCTGCGCCCGGGTTGATGGCAAAGTCGGCGGCTATCTGGTCAAGCAGGGGTTGGGCGTAATAAACATTGGCTACGCTCAAACCGCTGGCGCAGGCAAACAGCCCCACCAGTGCGGGAGAAGCCGCGGTATTGACCGGGTGAAGATGATGACATGGCACGGGCGGACCTCTCGGCAAGCTAGTCTCGAATTAAGACTGGTTTCATTCTAGGCCAGCCAGTCTTAAAATGAAACTCGTTGCTCGACGTTACCCTGACATCCCGTTTCACCAGAGGAGCCTGCATGGCCAAGCCGCTTACTGATTTTGCCTCGACTGCCCCAGCCTGCCCGGTGGCCCGGGGTGTGGACTTGATCGGCGATCGCTGGTCATTGTTGATCGTGCGTGATGCCTTTGATGGCGTTCGCCGCTTCGGGGATTTCCAGAGTGGTCTGGGCGTTGCGCGCAGCGTGCTCACCAACCGCCTGAAGAATCTGGTGGAAGCCGGGATTTTCGACGTGCGACCCGCATCAGATGGCACCTCGTATCAGGAGTATGTGCTGACGGCGAAAGGCCAGAGCCTGTTCCCGGTGGTCGTGGCGTTTCGTCAATGGGCCGAGCAGCATCTGTTTGCCCCCCACGAGGCGCATTCGCAGCTGGTGGACAGCACCACTGGCCAACCGCTGGGCCTGATGCAGCCGGTGACTGCGCAAGGGCAGGTGATTGCCCCCGAGCAAACCCGGGTGAAAAAAAACCCGGCGTAACCGAGGTCACGCCGGGTGTACTGCCAGCCAGCACTTGGCTATCGTGGGGCTGCGTGCTGGCCGTTTGAACCCTTGGCGTTTAGTCGCGCTCGATGGCCAGGGCCACGCCCATGCCACCACCGATGCACAGGGTCGCGAGGCCTTTTTTCGCATCGCGCTTGATCATCTCGTGCAACAACGTTACCAGCACCCGGCAACCCGAGGCGCCGATCGGGTGGCCCAGGGCAATGGCACCGCCGTTGACGTTAACCTTGTTCATGTCCCATTCCAGTTCCTTGGCCACGGCCAATGATTGCGCGGCAAAGGCTTCGTTGGCTTCGATCAGGTCCAACTGGTCGATGTTCCAGCCAGCCTTGCCCAGGCATGCGCGGGTGGCCGCGACCGGGCCGATGCCCATGATTGCCGGGTCGACCCCGGCGTTGGCGTAACCAGCGATACGGGCCAGCACGGGCAGGCCCAACGCCTTGGCCTTGTCGGCACTCATCAGGATCACGGCAGCGGCGCCATCATTGATGGTCGACGAGTTGCCGGCGGTGACGCTGCCATCCTTTTTGAACGCAGGCTTGAGCTTGCCCAGGGACTCGGCGGTGATCCCGGCGCGGGGCTGTTCGTCGACTTCGAACGACAGCGGGTCGCCCTTGCGCTGAGGGATCAGAATCGGCGTGATTTCGTCAGCGAAGCGCCCGGACTCGATTGCCGCACTGGCTTTTTGTTGCGAGGCGGCAGCAAACGCGTCCTGCTGTTCGCGACTCAACTGGTACTTGTCTGCCAGGTTCTCGGCGGTGATGCCCATGTGGTAATCGTTGAAGGCATCCATCAAGCCGTCGTGCAGCAGGCTGTCGAGCATCGTCCCGTGGCCCATGCGCAAGCCGGTACGGGCTGCGGGCAGCACATAGGGGGCCAGGCTCATGCTTTCCATGCCCCCGGCGATCACCACCTCGGCATCACCACAGCGAATGGCCTGGGTAGCCAGGTGCAAGGCCTTGAGGCCCGAACCGCAGAGCTTGTTGAGGGTCAGTGCCGGAACCGTGTTGGGCAGGCCGGCAAGGATCGACGCCTGGCGTGCCGGGTTCTGCCCGCAGCCTGCGGTGAGCACCTGGCCGAGGATCACTTCATCCACCTGGTCACCCTTCAGGCCAGTTGTCGCGAGTAACTGACGGATCAGCGCAGCGCCCAGTTCGGCGGCCGGGACAGTGGCCAGTGAGCCTTGAAAGCTGCCTATCGCAGTACGGGTGGCGGCAACAATAACGACGTCTTGCATCAAATCTCTCCTGAAAAATGGGCGGCTCAAGCGAACTGCATTTGCGGGACATGTTCCGGAACGATCAACTTGCCTGCGGTTTTACGCACGATCTCGTCAATGCTGACGCCGGGGGCGCGCTCCTTGAGAATGAAGGCGCCGTTTTCGATCTCCAGATAGGCAAGGTCGGTCAGCACGCGCTTGATGCATCCTGCGCCAGTCAGTGGCAGGCTGCAACGCGACAGCAGTTTGGACTCGCCGTCCTTGGAGGCGTGGGTCATGGTGACGATGATATTGTCTGCGCCGGCTACCAGATCCATCGCGCCGCCCATGCCCTTGACCAGTTTGCCGGGGATCATCCAGGAGGCGATATTGCCCTGTACGTCGACCTCGAAGGCACCGAGTACGGTGAGATCGATATGGCCGCCGCGAATCATCGCGAAGGATTCGGCCGAAGAAAAAATCGAGGCTCCGGTGCGGGCCGTCACGGTTTGCTTGCCGGCGTTGATCATGTCCGCGTCCGCTTCACCGACGCGGGGGAAGGCGCCCATGCCGAGCAGACCGTTCTCCGATTGCAGCATGACTTCCATGCCTTCGGGGATGTAGTTGGCGACCAGGGTGGGGATACCGATCCCCAGGTTTACATAAAAGCCGTCCTGCATTTCGCGGGCGACGCGCTGGGCCATTTGTTCGCGGGAAAGTGCCATGTGGGTACTCCGTCAGAGCTGGGGGAAGGGGATCAGGCGCGCTCGGTGAGCTGTTCGATACGTTTTTCAAACGTGCCGCAAATGATCCGGTCGACGTAGATGCCGGGGGTGTGGATCTGCGTCGGGTCCAGCTCGCCGGGCTCGACGATTTCTTCGACTTCGACCACGGTGATCTTGCCGGCCGTGGCCGCCAGGGGGTTGAAGTTTTGCGCGGTATGGCGATAGATCACGTTGCCGAAGCGGTCAGCCTTCCAGCCTTTGACAATCGCAAAGTCGCCGGTGATGGACTCTTCCATCAAATAGGTACGCCCTTTGAACTCGCGGGTTTCCTTGCCGTCAGCAACGGGGGTGCCGACCCCGGTCGCGGTGAAAAACGCCGGGATGCCAGCACCGCCAGCGCGCATTTTTTCGGCCAGCGTACCTTGCGGGGTCAGTTCCACTTCAATTTCGCCGCTGAGCAATTGCTTCTCGAACAAGGCGTTTTCACCCACATAAGAAGCAATCACCTTGCTGACCTGGCGGTCCTCCAGCAACACACCGAGGCCAAAACCGTCAACGCCGCAGTTGTTGGAGACCACGGTGAGATCGCGGATGCCCTGGCGCTTGATCTCGTTGATCAGGTTCTCCGGGATGCCGCACAGGCCAAAGCCGCCGGCAATCACGGTCATGCCGTCCTTGAGCCCGGCCAGCGCCTCTTCGTAGGTCGCCACGCACTTGTCGAAACCAGCCATATGCACCTCTTTTATTGTTAGTGGGCTGTCGTCAGCCGTTTGCAGCAGTGTTACTGCCGGTGATTGTTTTGTTAAGTTGATTTTTGAGGTGAATTAATAGATAAAACAAATTAATCAGCGTGAGGCTATGGGATGACCGTCAAACAGATCCGCGCCTTTCTTGCCGTGGCCCAGAGCTTGAGTTTTGCGGTGGCCTGCCAGCGCCTGCATTTGTCGCAGTCGGCCCTGAGCCTGACCATCAAGGCCCTGGAGGAAGGCCTGGGCGGGCGCCTGTTCAGCCGCACCACGCGCAATGTGGCCCTGACCCCTGAAGGCGAGTCGCTGCTGCCCCTGGCCCGGCGCCTGATCGCTGAGTGGGACAACGCCGAGGACGAGATACGTCAGCGCTTTACCCTGCAACGTGGACGCGTGACCCTGGCGGCCATCCCGTCGTTCGCGGGTAATTTGCTGCCGTCGATCCTCAAGGATTTTCGTGTGCGTTACCCCAAGGTCAATGTCACAGTCAACGACGTGATCAATGAGCAGGTGCTGGAGCTGGTTGGCGATCGGCAAGTGGAACTGGGTGTGGCTTTCGAGCCCGCGCCGGGTTCTTCGTTGACCTTTACCCCGTTGTACAGGGACCGTTTTGTCGCCGTGGTGCCGCGTGACTCAGCGCTGGCCGGGCATACCCTGATTGACTGGCAGACCTTGCTGCAGCAGCCCTTTATCACCTTGCAGCGGCCTTCAGCCGTGCGGGTCATGCTGGAGGAACACTTGCAGGCCCAGCAGATGAAACTGCCGGTGGATTTTGAAAGCCATCAACTGGCAACGGTGGGGCGCATGGTCGCCTGCGGGCTGGGGGTCAGTGTGGTTCCAGCCTTGTGCGCCGAGCAGATGCGTGAACTCGGTGCATGCTGCATCACCCTGCATGAGCCGGTGGTGGAGCGGGCCATCGGGGTGTTGACCAAGCCCGGCCATGAGCTGTCTGCCGCGGCCCAGGCGATGTTTGACTGTTTGCTTGAAACGCCCTGGTGAGCCTGCTTTCGTCGCCACGGCAACAGCAAACATGTGCAACAACCCGCTCTTGTGGGAGCGGGCTTGCTCGCGATGGCAGCACTTCGCTCATCCAGACAGACCGAGGTGCCTGCATCGCGGGCAAGCCCGGCTCCCACAGAAAAAGTATGTCGCTCGCAAAACCCTGAAGGGGCTAGCGGATCAGGCTTCGCGCCCGGCCTTGTGCCCGGCGCTGATGGCGCCTTCGATGTAGCCGATACTGTGGCAGTCGCCAATGCTGCTGGCGCTCAGGCCCGCCCGGGTCAGCTCGTCGAGCAGTCCGGTATCGGGCTGGGCACCGATAGCCAGCACCACGGAGTCGGCCTCGCTCTGCGCCGAGGTCCCATCGGCCAGTTGATAGCGCACGCAATGACCGTCAATGGCGCTGACGCTGGCTCCGGTGATCAGCTGGCCGCCATGCACACGAATCTCATGCAGCACCCGCCAGCGGCGCACAATCGCCAGTTCGCGGCCCAGGTGGGTACCGCTTTCCAGCACGGTCACCTGGCGCCCGCGGGCAATCAGGAACTCCGCCAGCTCCAGGCCCACCAGGCCGCCACCGATAATGGTCACGCGCTTGCCCAGCGGCATCCATACCCGTGACAGTTTTTCCATGGCTTCACGGCTGTCGGTGATACCGGTCAGGCTGCCGGCTTTTATCATCGCCCGTTGGGTGAAGGACAGTTTGCGTTTGGCGATGTCTTCAGCGCGGTCGCCGGTCATCAGGCGACGCAGTTCGTCGCCGCTCCACACATGGTCCTGATCGGCACCGGGAATCGCCGGGGCTGCGCGTTCGGCACCGACGGCCACCAGCACCTGATCGGCGCCCAGGTCGCGCAGCAGGGCAGGGCTGGCCTGGGTATTGAGGCGGATATCTATCGCCGACTGCTGCACCTGCACCTTGAGGTTGTCCAGTAATCGCGCATTTTCGGCATAGGCCAGACCTGCAAAAAACAGCGTGCCACCGAGGCGGTCGCTGCGTTCAAGCAGGGTCACGCGGTGGCCGCGCAAGGCGGCGATGCGGGCGGCTTCCATGCCCGACGGCCCGGCACCGACCACCACCAGATGTTTGGGCGTGGCCGTGGGGCCGATCACGTATTCGAACTCATGGCCGGTCATGGGGTTGACCGCGCACTTGACCCGTTCGTTGATAAAAATCTGGCTCACGCACACATAGCAGTAGATGCATGGGCGGATGCTGGCTTCCTGATCGTGGAGCAGCTTGTTGGGCAAGTCGGGGTCGGCCAGGAACTTGCGCGCCATTGCGATAAAATCACAGTCGCCACGCTTGAGGGCTGCTTCACCGACTTCAGGCTCGATGCGCCCCACGGCAATCACCGGCACCTGTACGCTGCGCTTGAGGGCGGCGGTCCATTCCAGATAACCGCCGGGCTTGTGTACCAATGGTGCCTCGGTAAACACCACGCCGCTGGTGATTCGCGCAGTGGCCGATACGCTCACGGCATCTACCCCGGCGGCCTCTGCCAGGCGCGCAACGGCTTTGGCGTCTTCAAGATTGATGCCGCCGGGGGTGTGCAACTCTTCGGCGTCCAGGCGCAGCCACACGGCAAATTCATGGCCGACCTTGGCCCGTATGGCCGCGATGATTTGCAGCAACAGCCGGGCGCGCTTTTCCAGCGTGCCGCCGTATTCGTCTTCACGCTGGTTGTAATAGCCCGACAAGAAGCCGGCGATGATGTAGCCGTGGGCCGCGTGGATCTCCACACCGTCGAAACCGGCGCGCCTGGCGCGATCGGCTGCACAGGCAAACCAGTCAATCATCTGCGCGATATCGGCGCTGTCCATCACCCGGATCGGCGAGCCTTCGGCGCGGCGTTTCATGGAGCTGACAAAGTTGGCCAGCTCTTCAGGCGTCAATGCGGCCATCATGTCGCTTTGCAACACGGGCGGTACCGAAGGCACCCACAGTTGCCGGCCTTCAGCCATGTCGCGCACTGCAGTCTTGCCCGCGTGCTGCAACTGCATGGCGATTTTGGCGCCGTGCTGATGCACGCGTTCGGCCAGGCGACTGAGCCCGGGGATAAAGTCATCGCTGGACACGCCGACCTGGAATGGCTCGGCGGTGCCGGCCGGGAACGCCACCGAGCACACGCCCATGATCAGCAGCCCGGCACCGCCACGGGCACGGGCTTCGTAATAGGCCTGGATACGTTCGCCGCAACGGCCGTCGGCCTCGGCGAAATTGGAGCCCATCGGCGCCATGATGATGCGGTTGCGCAGTTCCATCGAACCGATGCGACCAGGTGCCAGCAACTGAGGGTATTTTGTCATTGTTATTTCAGCCCGAGCGGGTGTTGGAAGGGGCTGCGGCTGCCCGCAGGCAGCCGCAGTTGATACGGGTTGACCTCAACTGCGCAAAAACTCCAGGCACGCCTTGTTGAACAGCTCACGGTGTTCAACCTGCACCCAGTGCCCGCACTGGTTGAGCATGATAAAACGCGCATTGGGCGCGTGGTTCAGTACTTTCAGCGCGCCGGTGGCGGGGTTGAAGTTGTCGTTGGTGCCCCAGAAACCGAGGATCGGCGCCTGCAGTTCTTCAAGGCGCTCGGTCATGTTGGGCACCAGCATGGTGCTGAACAGATTGCGCGGCTGGTGTAGGGCCACGGCCACGCGCTCGGCCAGCAGGTTGTCGTCCAGTTGCGAGCTGTCGAACAGTTGCAGGCTCATGATCCGGCGCATCTGCTCGATGCCCAGCGGGCCTGCGTTGTACAGCTCGACCATGCGCTGAATGCCGATCATCTTGAAGTACGTTTCGCGCTCTTCAACACCGCCGGGGGCCATCAGGATCAGCTTTTCGACGCGCTCCGGCTCCGCCAGCGCCAGGCCCAGTGCAATCGCCCCGCCCAACGAGTTGCCGAGCAGGGTGGCGCGCTTGACGCCTACGGCCTTGAGAAAGCCCGACAGGGTGTTAACGAAAAATTCGAGGTCATAGTTCACATCTTCCGGCTTGTCGGAGCGGCCGAAACCCGGCAAATCCACCACCAGGTTGCGAAACCCGGCAGCGACAAACTGCGGGTAGTTGCCCTTGAAGTTGCTGTAGCCGCTGGCGCCCGGGCCGCTGCCATGCAGCCACAATACGACCGGGCCGCTGCCCTCGTCGAGAAAGTGCAGGCGCAGGCCGTTGTCCAGTGTCACAAAGTGGCCGATGGGCAGGGGAAGGTCTTGTTCGGTCATCACTCAATCTCCAGTTGTCAGGCAGTGGCCGCGTCAGCCAGCGGTGCTGGGGTCGGGGTCTTGTTCATCAGGTGGTTGCGATAGCGCGGCAGGGCCAAGGCCAGAAACACCGAGGCCAGGACCAGCAGCGAAACACAGGAGGCCAGGGCATAGCGCAGGCCTTCGTTGCCCAGGGTATGGGCGAAGCCGTCACTGAGCATGCCGATCAGTAGCGGCCCGACGCCGACCCCGAGCAGGGTCATGGCCATCACGAAAATCGCCGTGGCCTGCGCCAGTCGCGTGGCCGGAAACAGATGGGAAATCGCCCCCAGGCAAGGTGTTGCCCACCAGGTGCCGAAGAAGCTGAACACGCCATAAAATAGAAAAGCGCTGGGCACGGGGGTGTTGCCCACATAAAACGCGGTGCCCACCGGCCACAGAAAATAGGCCAGGCCAAAGGGAATGCTGATCAGCGTACCCAGCAACGGCACGCCGATTTGCCAGCCCTTGTCACGGCGCGCCAGGCGATCGCACAAGATGCCGCAGGTGAGGGTGCCGAACGTTGCCCCGGCGCCGCCTGCGACCCCGGCCAGCAGCCCGGCGTCCTGCAGGCTCAAGCCGTGGGAGCGGATCAGGAAGCTCGGGCTCCAGGTGCCGATGGCATAACCGGCAATGGCCGCAGAGCCGCCCGTGCAGACCAGCCAGAAAAAGGACGGCGTCTGGAACAACTGGCGCACCGTGACCGCCCAGTGGTCTTGCGCCACCAGACTGGGACTTACCAACCGTGCCGGTTTGGGCGCGCGCACAGTGAGCAGCAGGAGCAGACCGAGGAAAATTCCCGGCGCGCCGATCACCACAAATGCGAAACGCCAGCCGTAATGCTGGGCGATCCAGCCGCCCAGGCCCAGACCAAATATCGCCCCCAGGCTTGAGCCCAGCATCAATACCGACAGGGCGGTAGAGCGGCGCTCGGGCGGGTACAGGTCGGAGACCATCGCCATTGACGGTGCGGTCCCCCCGGCTTCGCCGATGGCCACCCCGATACGCGCTACCACCAGCATGGCAAAGCTGGCGGCGAAGCCACAGAAAATGGTCATCACGCTCCAGGCGATACAGCTGAAGGCAATCACCTTCTTGCGCCCGATACGGTCGGACAGGCGCCCCAGTGGAAAGCCGAACAGAGTGTAGAACACGGCAAAGGTCACGCCTGAAAGCAGGCCGATACCGGTATCGGAGATCCCGAACTCGGCTTTGACCGGCTCGATCAAAATGGCCATCAGCAGCCGGTCTATGTAGTTGAAGATATAGATGGCAGCCAAGACGCCGAGTGCGTAATGGGTTCGCCAGGTGGGGCGCAAGGGTATGGACACGGTGGGCTCTCCCGGTTTTTTGTTCTAGTGGGGGGAGTTATTCCACGAAGGGGGGCAGGGGAACATCGTCCATTTAGACCAGCCGGTCATGCACAGGATCTCTCTGGGGATGCAAGTTGTAGCAGCTGCCGAGGAACGAAGGCTGCGTCCGGCGGCGAAGCCGTCGTGAAACCCTTTGGGTTCGGTGTTTCAGACACACCGCGTTTAACTGATTTACGACGGCTTCGCCGCCGGACGCAGCCTCGCGCTGCTCGTCAGCTGCTACGGTCGTCATCCGCTGCGGGGCTGCTTAGTCCCATCGGACGATGTTCAGCTTTTTGCGCCAGTCAATGATTGCTCCCATACACCGTCCGGGTTTGCCGGCGGGCCGACATCGGGCAGGTGGGAGAACACGATGAAACTGCTGAATAAAGTGGCGTTTGTAACAGGTGCAGGCCAGGGCATGGGGCGGGCGATCGTGCGCCACTTTGCCGAGCAAGGGGCCAAGGTCGTTGCCGCCGATATCAACCTCGAAGCCGCACGCCAGAGCATTGAAGGCTTGGGCGACATGGCGCTGGCGGTGAGTTGCAACGTGGCCGACAGCGACTCGGTGGCTACGGCAATGGCGGGGGTTTACGCCCATTTCGGCAGCTTCGATGTGCTGGTCAACAACGCCGGCATCGGCTCCATCGATGCCTTCGCGCAAACCCCTGACGAGCACTGGCAACGGGTGATCGGGGTCAACCTCACCGGGACGTTTTTCTGCAGCCGTGAAGCGGTAAAACTGATGCTTGCCGCCGCCACGCCCGGGGTGATTATCAATATCTCCAGCACCGCGGCGCTGACCGGTGAAGGCCCCAGCCATTACTGCGCGGCCAAGGCCGGGGTAATGGGCCTGACCCGCAGCATGGCCCGCGAACTGGCAGGCAACGGCATACGCGTCAACACCATCGTTCCGGGCCCGACCAACACGCCAATGATGGCCGACATCCCGGACGACTGGATGCAAAGCATGCTCAAGGCCATCCCCCTGGGCCGCATGGGCGAAACCCATGAAATCGCCCGTGTCGCCGCCTTTCTGGCCAGCGAAGACGCAGCATTCATCACCGGCCAGAACCTCGCGGTCAACGGCGGCATGGCGTTTATCTGACAGGCCAATGGGAGAGCAGAACATGGGTACTCGTTTACAGGGCAAGGTTGCATTTGTGACCGGCGCCGGTTCCGGCATCGGGGCGGCTACGGCGTTGCGGTTTGCCGAGGAGGGCGCGCGGGTGGTGCTCTGCGGTCGGCGCATCGAGCCATTGCAGGCCGTCGCCGCGCAGATCCGTGACAGCGGTGGGTGCGCCGAGTGCGCAGTGGCCGATGTCAGCAATGAAGCGGCCTATGTCGCAGCCATCAACGATGCGGCGCAGCGCCACGGCCGCCTGGACATTCTGGTCAACAACGCGATGGCCTACAGCTGGGGCGCGATTGACAGCACCTCGACGGCCGATTGGCATTCGAACTTCGCCACCACTGTGGACGGCACCTTTTGGGGCACGCGCACGGCCCTGGGCCTGATGCGTGCCCAGGGCAGCGGCTCGATCATCAACCTGGCGTCGATCTGCGGGCAGTTCGGTACGCCGTGGATGGCCGGTTACTCGGCCGCCAAGGCGGCGGTGATCAACTTTAGCCGCGCTGCGGCCAGTGAGGGCGCCAGCCACAACATCCGTTGCAACGTGGTCAGCCCGGGTGTGGTCGAGACCCCGGCCACGGCAGGCATGCTCACCGATGACAAGACGCGCACCAATACCGAAAAACTCATCCCGCTCAAACGCGTCGGCCAGCCGGTGGAAGTGGCCAACGCCATTCTGTTCCTGGCCAGCGACGAGGCTTCTTACATCACCGGTGCTTGTCTGCCGGTGGATGGCGGGCGCAGCAGCGAGCTGTACACGGTACTGGAATAAGGACCTTTTTATGGAACAGAACGCCTTGCTAGCCCGTCTCGACCGACTGGAGTCGATTGAAGAAATCCGCCAGTTGGCCGGCAAATATTCGCTGTCGCTGGACATGCGCGACCTCGATGCCCACGTCAATCTGTTTGCCGAAGACATTCGCGTGGGCCGCGAAAAAACCGGGCGGGCGCACCTCAAGGCCTGGGTCGATGACACCCTGCGCGAGCAGTTTCACGGCACCTCCCATCATCTGGGCCAGCACCTGATCGAATTCACCGACCCTGACCATGCGGTGGGCGTGGTGTATTCCAAGAACGAGCACGAGACCGGCCCCGAGTGGGTGACCATGCAAATGCTCTATTGGGATGACTACGAGCGTATGCAGGGGCGCTGGTATTTCCGCCGCCGCCTGCCGTGCTACTGGTACGCCAGTGACCTCAACAAACCGCCGATCGGCACGCAAAAAATGCGCTGGCCGGGGCGCGAACCCTACGCCGGTACGTTTCACGACCTGTTCCCGTCCTGGACCGAATTCTGGGCTCAACGCCCGGACAAGGAACAACTGCCGCAAGTGGCGCCAGCTGCCCCGGTCGAACACTTTCTAGCCACCCTGCGCCGTGGGGCTGGTGCGCCGAAAATTCGCGTGCGCTGAGGAATAACCATGAGCATTTTGTTTGAACCCGTGCGCCTGGGCGAGCTTGAGCTGGCCAACCGCATCGTCATGGCCCCCATGACCCGTAGCCGCGCCGATGCGCAGGGCGTGCCGACCGCCGAAATGGTCGAGTACTACCGCCAGCGTGCCTCGGCCGGGCTGATCGTTGCCGAAGGCACGTCGCCGTCGGCCAGCGGCCTGGGCTACTGCCGCACCCCGGCGATTTACACCCCGGCGCAGATCGCTGCGTGGAAGGCCGTGACCGATGCGGTCCACGCCGAGGGCGGCCTGATCGTGCTGCAACTGATGCATGTGGGCCGCGCCGCCAGCGCGATGAACAAGCCCAAGGGGGCCGCCACGGTAGCACCCTCGGCCTTGCGCGCCCGCACCCAACTGTTTACCGATGCGGCCGGGCTGGTCGATACCGACGAGCCGCAGGCCCTGACGCTGGACGCTATCGGGCAGGTGATCGGTGACTATCGCCAGGCGGCACTGAATGCCCGCGCCGCCGGTTTTGACGGCGTCGAGCTGCACTGCACCAGCGGCTACCTGCCCATGCAGTTCATGGCGTCAGGCAGCAACCTGCGCGATGACCAGTACGGCGGCAGCGTCGAGAACCGCGTGCGTTTCCCGGCGCAAGTGCTGGCGGCGATGGCGGCGGCCATCGGCGCCGGGCGCGTGGGCTTGCGGCTGTGCCCGGGTAACCCGTTCAACGATATTGAAGATCAGGACCCGCTGGGTACCGCCGTGGCGCTGTGCAAGGCCGCCGAGCCGCTGGGCCTGGCCTATGTACATATCATGCGCTCACCCCTGGCCGAGCTGGATGCCTTTGCCCTGGCCCAGCGTCATTGCAGCAACGGCCTGATCCTCAATGACGGCTTTGACGGCGAATCGGCGCACGCCGCGTTGCAGGCCGGGCAGGGCGACGCGGTGTCGTTTGCCCGGCACTTTATCGCCAACCCGGACCTGGTCGAGCGCCTGCGCAGGGGCCTGCCCCTGGCCCGTTTCGAGCGCAAGACTCTGTATTCCCCGGGCCCTGAAGGCTACAGCGACTACCCCCTGGCCGAAGCGGTGAGCGCATGAACGACATGTCCCGGATCAGCGCCCTGGTGGCGCCCACACAACAGCCCGTTCCGCGCCAGCAAACCCAGGCCCTGCTGGACTTGCGTTCTGCGGCCAGTGCCCGGATCAAACCAGCGGACCTGTACACCCTGGCCGACCGTCTGGAGCAGCAGGCGCGGGCCTTTGCCGAGCGGCCCTTCTTGATCGCTGGCGAGCAGCGGTTCAGCTACGCCAGCGTGGAGGCCCAGGCCAATCGCATGGCCCATGTGTTCTATGCCAAGGGGCTGCGCCCGGGCGACGTGTGCGCGATTGCCATGGAAAACCGCCCGCAGTTTTTCTTCAGCTGGTTCGGGTTGGTCAAGCTCGGTGTGGTGGTGGCGTTCATCAACACCCAGGTCACCGGCAAGCCGCTGGTGCATGCCCTGCAATCCACGGGCGCCAAGGCGGTGGTAGTGGGCGAGGAATGCCTGGGCAACCTGCTGGGCACCGATGGCCTGCCGGATGTGCCGCTCTGGCTGGTTGAAGATGCCCTCAACCCGTTTGACGGCCCGCTGCCGACCTTTGTCGATTGTGACTTTGCCGAGCAGATCAGGCAGGCGCCAGGCACGGTGTTCCCCCGTGACGTGCGCGCAGCGATCACGGCTGAAACCACCACCCTGCTGATTTTTACCTCGGGCACCACCGGCCTGCCCAAGGCGGCGCGCTACAGCCATATGCGCTGGATGTCTTCGGGTGACGTGATGGAGGTGACCCTGGGGGCCACCTGCGACGACGTGTTTTATTGCTGCCTGCCGCTGTACCACGGCGCGGCGGCCACCTCGGTGACGTCAACGGCATTGCGTGCCGGGGCGAGCATCGTCATGCGGCGCAAGTTCAGCGTGCGCGAGTTCTGGGCCGATGTGCGGCGCAATCGCATCACCGTGTTCCAGTACATCGGCGAGATCTGTCGCTACCTGCTCAACCAGCCCGTGGTGGCCGGCGAGCGCGAGCACAGCTTGCGCCATATGCTCGGTGCCGGGCTGACCCCGGAATCCTGGCAACGCTGGCTGGAGCGGTTCGGCCCGATCCAGGTGTTCGAGGGGTGGGGTGCCACGGAGTCCAACGCCAACCTGATCAACGTCGACAACTATGTAGGGTCCTGTGGTCGTGTACCAGACTGGAGCCGCACCAATCTGCGCCTGGTGCGGTACGACGTCGAAAGCGACAGCCATCCCCGGGACGAAAACGGTTTCTACCAGCTGTGCCAGCCCGGTGAACTGGGCGAGGCAATGGGCTTTATCATTGACCACCCGCAAATTGGCGGCGGGCGTTTCGAGGGCTACACCCAGGCGGCCGCCACCGAGAGCAAGATCCGCCGCAACGTGTTCCAGGAAGGGGATGCCTACTGGAGTTCGGGGGACCTGCTGCGCTATGACGACGAGGGTTATTTCTACTTTGTCGACCGCATCGGCGACACCTACCGCTGGAAAAGCGAGAACGTTTCCACCCTGGAAGTGGCCGACACCCTGAGCGATATGCCGGGTCTTGAGCTGATCAACGTCTACGGTGTGCAGGTGCCCGAGCATGAAGGGCGGGCCGGGATGGCGGCGGTGCTGATGCAGCCCGGGCATGCCTTTGACCCGCAGGCCTTCTATGACCTGACCCTGGCGCGTTTGCCCCGTTATGCGGCGCCGGTGTTTGTGCGGGTCACCCCTGCGGCCGACCTGACCAGCACCTTCAAGCTGCGCAAGGTCGACTTGCAGCGTCAGGGCTACGCCCCGCAGTTATTCAGTGACCCGCTGTTCGTGCGCGATGAAAGCAGCGCCAGCTATCAGCCGTATTCACTGCAGGTACTGGCCCGTAACGGCCTGCTGCCGTTTGCCGGGGCCAGCCATGAGTGATGACCTCGACGCCCAGGGCCATCAATGGCGTGACGGCCTGCGCTACCCCTGGCCGCAGGCCCCGGCCAACGGCCAGGTGCAGGTTGTGGCCGAGGGGGTGCTGTGGTTGCGCATGCCGCTGCCATTTGGCCTCGACCACATCAACCTGTACCTGCTGCGTCACGCTGACGGTTGGGTGGCGGTGGATACTGGCCTGAACAGTGATCAATGCCGCAGCGTATGGGAGCAGGTATTTGTCGAGGCAATGGCTGGCTTGCCGCTCAAGGCGGTGATCTGCACCCATTTTCACAGCGACCACACCGGTGTGGTCGGCTGGCTGGCCGAGCGTTTTCACTGCCCGGTGCTGATGACCCAGGGCGAGTTCGATGCCTTGCATCACGGCCCACCCATGGCGGCAGAGCCGGACTGGGCGTTTCTGGATTTCTATCAAAAGGCCGGCTTCAGCGCCGAGCGCGCCACCTCGCTGCTACCGCTGATCCAGGGCGAGCACTTTCGCCCGCAGCTGGTGGCCGGGTTTACCCGGTTACGCCACGGCAGCGAACTGACCATCGGCGGGCGCCGCTGGCAGGTGGTGATGGGCAACGGCCATTCGCCGGAACATGCCTGCCTGTATGCCGCGCACGATGGCCTGCTGATTTCCGGCGACCAGGTGTTGCCGCGCATCACCTCGACCATCGCCGTGTACGTCACCGAACCTGCCGCCAACCCGCTGCGCGACTGGCTGGACTCCATCGAACGGCTGCGGGTGATCCCCGACAGCGTGCTGGTGCTGCCGGCCCATGAGCGGCCGTTTTTCAACCTGCATCTGCGTCTGGACCAGTTGCGTGACCACCATCACAACCACTTGCAGCAGTTGCTCGCGGCCTGTGCGCAACCGCGCACCGGGCTGGAGCTGATGGCGGTGCTGTTCAAAAAGCTGTCAGGCCGTTTCGACGAGCTGATGGCGCTTGGGGAGACGTTGGCGCACGCCAATTACCTTATGGCCGAGGGGGCGCTCGTTCGTGAGGTGCAAGGAGGGCTGCATCGTTATCGGCTGGCCCCGACAGGAGTCGTGAAGTTCGACCCGCTGCAGTTGTTTTGAGCACAACGCAATGACGCTTGAACCCATCGAAGCGGCCAACGAGTCGCTAATCAGGAGAGGCAGAGTGATCAATAAAAATAACAATAAATGTTCAGGGCCGCGCCCGCACAACTTCCAGGCCAGTGGCCTGGCCGTTGCCGTGGCGCTGGTCTGCAGCCCGTTGTGGGCAGGGGACACCATTGAGTTCGATGACGGCACCACGATTGACTGGTCGGTGACCACCAGCTACGGCATCGGCACGCGCCTGGGCAAGCCCAGCGACCGGCTGATGGGGATTAACGCTGATGATCCGAACCGCAACTTCGACCAGCACAGCCTGACCACCAACCGGGTGGGCGCGCTGGGCGAGATGATCCTGCGCAAGGACAACTACGGCGCGGTGGTGCGCGCCAGTACTTTTTACGACGACGTGTATCACCGCAAAAACGACAACGACTCACCGGCCACCGTCAACAAGTATGGCGACAACGACGAGTTCACCAGCAACACCCGTTATTACAGCGGCGGGCGTACACGCCTGCTTGACGCTTATGTGTTCGGCGGCTGGCGTTTTGAAAACGACACCATGCTCGATGTCAAAGCCGGCCGGCATATCGAGTCCTGGGGTGAAAGCCTGTACTACCCGGGCGTGAACGGCGTGCAAAACCCGTCCGACGCGGTCAAGGCGGCGCAGCCGGGGGTTGAGGTCAAAGAGGTGTTGCTGCCGGTGGGGCAGTTCTCGGCGTCGTACCGCATCAACCCGCAATTCACCCTCGGCGGCTATGTGCAGTACGAGTGGAAGGGCACTGAATTGCCGCCAGTGGGCAGCTTCCTGTCGACTTCCGACGTGATCGGCCCGGGCCGCGAGTTCTTGTACATGGGCGCCAACAAGGTGCCTTACCTGGGTACCGATGAGCCGCGCGACAGCGGCCAGTGGGGCGCACAGGTACGCTACCGGCCGATCACCGACCTTGAACTGTCGCTGTTCCATGTGGTGTACCACGACAAAAACCCGGCGACTGCACTGGTGGGCTGGGACCCGATACCGGCAGGCCCCGGTGGCCTGGCTTACAAGGCCAACGGCTACCGGGTCAAATACTTTGAAGACATCAAGCTGACCGGCATCAGTGCCACCACCAAGCTGGGCGAATACCAGCTGGGTGCGGAATGGTCGTACCGCGACGGTGCCCCTGTAATGGTCAACACCGGCCTGGGGCCGGTACCGGCCAAGGGGCGTGGCCAGCAGTTCCAGCTGTCGGCGATGCGCATCCTGGGGGACCGCCCGTGGGCCAGCCAGACCACCCTGACCGGTGAATTTGTCACCGTGCGTGCTGACCACGCCGACGAAACCTCGGCCGCACCGAACCTGGAGGGGGTGGGGCTGTTGCCGTCGCTGTTGCCGTCCGTGCAGCCGTCCGACCAGTACACCTACAAGACCGCCACAGCCTGGCGCACCCGCTCGTCGAGCGCCTACACCGTGGGCGCCTCGTTCAGCTACCCGGGGGTTTTCCAGGGCTGGGACCTGGAAGTGCCGTTCACCTTCTCCAACGTGTTCAGCGGTGCGGCCCCGATGGCCGGGACCATTGCCGGGGTGGCGGGTGACCGGCGCCTGAGCGCGGGAACCACCTTCAAGTACCTGAGCAACCTGGAAGTGTCGCTCAAGTACATCGGTTACCTGGGCTCGCCGGACCCGATCTACCGCCCGCTGGCAGACCGTGACTACGCCACGTTCTCGATGAAATACACGTTCTGACTGTGGGAGCGGGCTTGCCCGCGATGCAGGCAGCGCGGTGTATGTATTGCACCGCCTCGATGCCATCGCGAGCAAGCCCGCACCCACGCAACGGCCTGATTTGCACTTTTAAAGAGAGATAACCATGGGTCTTAAAGGTCATGCCGCCATTGTTGGCAGCGCTCAGTACAAACCCGAGAAATACGCCACGGCGCCGCGCATGTTCCATCTGGAGCAAGTCGCCGACCTGGCAGCCCGGGCATTACAGGATGCCGGTTTGCAGGCATCGGATCTCGACGGCCTGGTGATCAACGGCCCGCAGTTTCATGAAGCCTCGGTGTTCGTGCCGGCGATGGCCGCCGAGTACCTGGGCATGCGCCTGAATTTTGCCGAGGTGGTCGACCTTGGCGGCTGTACGTCGGTGGGCATGGTCTGGCGCGCGGCGGCCGCCATCGAGCTGGGTTTGTGCCAGGCGGTGCTGTGCGTGCTGCCGGCACGCATGGCGCCGTTGGGCCCGGATGAAGACGCCAGCTGGATGGCCCGGGCCATGCGCTATGGCGGGCACAGCACGGCATTCGGTGCCCCCGAAGCCGAATTCGACTTGCCGTATGGCCACATGGGCCAGAACACCGGCTACGCCATGATCGCCCAGCGCTATGCCGCGCAATATGGCTATGACCCGCGGGCACTGGCAAAAATCGCCGTCGATCAGCGCACCAATGCCCAGTACAACCCTGATGCGATGTTCTACGGCCAGCCGCTGACCATCGAGCAGGTACTGGCCAGCAAGAAAGTCGCCGACCCGCTGCATGTGCTGGAAATCGTCATGCCGGTAGCCGGTGGCGCCGCGATGATTATCGCCTCCAAAGAAGTGGCGGCCCGGGCCCGCAAGCGGCCGTCGTGGATCACCGGTTTTGGCGAGCATCTGGCATTCAAGTCACCGTCCTATGCCCAGGACATGCTGCACACGCCCATCGGGCCTGCCTCGCAGCGGGCATTTGCGATGGCCGGGCTCAAGCCGGGCGATGTGGATGCTGCACAAATTTATGACTGCTACACCATCACCGCCTTGCTGACCCTGGAAGACGCCGGGTTTTGCGCCAAGGGCGAAGGCATGAGCTTTGTGCGCGAACACGACCTGACCTGGCGCGGTGACTTCCCGATGAACACCCACGGCGGCCAGCTCAGCTTTGGCCAGTCGGGTGCGGCGGGGGGCATGAGCCAGGTGATCGAGGCCGTAACGCAAATTGCCGGCGAGGCGGGGGAACGCCAGCTCAAGCGCTGCGACACGGTGTATGTCTCAGGCACCGGTGGGGTGATGAGTGAGCAGGGCGCATTGATACTTCAGGGAGCTTGAGTCTAATGTCGAACAATAAACCAATGCCGGTTCCGACCGAGATTTCTGCACCGTTCTGGGAAGGCTTGAAGGCCGAGCGCCTGCTGATTCAGCAATGTGAGCGCTGCAGCCACTGGGTGTTTTACCCGCGCCGGCATTGCCCGGCGTGCTTCACCCATGCACTGGCCTGGCGTGAAGTCAGCGGCGGGGCGACGCTGTACAGTTTCACCGTGACCCGCATCGCGACCCTGCCCGACTTTGCCGATGAAATGCCGCAGATACTGGCGGTGGTCGAGCTGGACCAGGGGGTGCGCATCAACACCAATCTGGTGGGGCTGGACGAGGCCGAAGTGAAGGTCGGTATGCGCCTGCAACCGGTGTATGCCGAGGTCGATGCCAAGGGCAACCGGCTGCTGCGCTTTACCGGGCTGGACAAGGACGCCGAGGGCTTGAAGGCCTTGCGTGCGGTAGAACAGCCCGTGGTAGAAGCCGTTGTACAGGTGCGTCAGGTGGCGCTGGATGACGACGCGGCGTTGCAGGCGCTGGTCAGCGACGAGTTCAGCCCGTGGAGCAACCAGGTGGTGGTTGATCAGGGGCTGATTGACAGCTTTGCCCAATTGTCCGGGGATGATTACTGGATCCACACGGATCCGGAGCGGGCGCGCAAGCACAGTCCGTTTGGCGGCACCATCGCCCACGGTGCGCTGGTGCAGATCCTGCAGTCGCGGATGAAGCTCAACCTGGGTTACGAGATCACCGGGTATAGCAATATGGTCAACTATGGCTCGGACCGCCTGCGCTTTCCGGCACCGGTACCGGCGGGCTCGACCATCCATGCACGGGCGCGGGTCAAGCGGGTGGAGCGGGTCAAGAGCGGCACCCAACTGACCCTGGAACTCAACACCCATGTGCTGGGCAGCGAGCGGCCGTCGGTGATCAATGAGCTGGTGATCCTGTATATGTGATGCCCTGTGGGAGCGGGCTTGCCCGCGATGGCATCGACGCGGTTTTAATGGCACACCGCGCCGCCTGCATCGCGGGCAAGCCCGCTCCCACCGGTTTAAGGCGCCCCGCCTGGCAAGCTTTAGTCTCAACGGACGATGAGTCCCGCCCGCAACCTTCCCATACTGCCCCAAGCCAATAAATACAGGCATTGAGGAGCAGGCACATGATCGATATTCGTGGTTTGAGCTACTTCGTTGCAGAGTCTGCAGATCCCGTTCAATGGCAGCGTTACGCCACAGACGTGCTCGGGATGATGGTCAGCGAAGCACCCGCCGGCGGCTTGTATGTGAAGATGGATGAGCGTCCGTTTCGCATGCTGATCGTGCCCGGTGGCGAATCGCGCTACCTGGCCTCGGGTTGGGAGCTGGCCAGCGAGAAGGCTTTCAATGCCGCCATCGAAGTGCTGGACCAGGCCGACGTCAGCTGGCGCCACGGCACCGCCGAGCAATGCAATCAGCGCGGTGTACAGGCGCTGTTGCACGTTACCGATCCATCAGGCAACCGCCATGAACTGAGCTGGGGCCATCGCTCCGATTGCCAGCCGTTTGTCTCGCCACAGGGTGTGCCGCGGTTTATCACCGGGGACATGGGCCTGGGCCACACCGTGCTGCCTGCGCCGAACTTCGATGCCACCCTGGCGTTTGCCAAGGATGTGTTGGGTTTTGAGCTGTCGGACATTTTCAACTTTCGCCCCGACCCGTCGGCCCCCCCGATTCGCATCCACTTTCTGCATTGCAAGAACAGCCGTCACCACAGCCTGGCCCTGGCCGAATACCCGGTGCCGTCAGGCTGCGTGCATGTGATGGTCGAGGTCGATTGCATGACCGAAGTGGGCCGCGCCCATGACCGGCGCATCGCCCATGACGTGCCGTTGTCGGCCACCCTCGGCCAGCATCTGAACGATCACATGACCTCTTTTTATATGAAAACCCCTTCAGGTTTCGACCTGGAGTACGGCTATGGCGGCCTGCTGGTGGACTGGCAGGAGCACAGCGCTTTTGAATTCACCCGGGTCAGCCTGTGGGGCCACGATTTTTCCGTCGGCCAGCAGCAGTAAGGAGCAACACATGAACAAGCAAATGACAGCGGCCGATGTGGTCGGCCAGTTGCGCGACGGCATGACCATCGGCTTCGGCGGCTGGGGCCCGCGGCGCAAGCCGATGGCGATCGTGCGCGAGATCCTGCGCTCGGACGTCAAGGACCTTACCGTGGTCGCCTATGGCGGCCCCGAGGTCGGCATGCTCTGCGCTGCCGGCAAGGTGAAAAAGCTGATTTTCGGTTTTGCCACCCTCGACGCCATCCCCCTGGAACCCTACTTTCGCAAGGCCCGCGAGGCCGGTGAGCTGGAACTGATGGAGCTGGACGAGGGCATGCTGCAATGGGGCCTGCGCGCCGCCGGCATGCACTTGCCGTTCCTGCCCACCCGCTGTGGCCTGGCCACCGATGTCAGCCGCCTGAACCCCGACATCAAGCCGATAAAGTCGCCCTATGCCGATGGCGAGGTGCTGCTGGCCATGCCGGCGCTCAACCTGGATATCGCCTTCCTGCATGTCAACGTGGCCGACCGTTTGGGCAACACCCTGGTGACCGGCCCCGATCCGTATTTCGATCATTTGTATGCGCGTGCCGCGAAACAATGCTTTGTGTCCTGTGAGCGCATCGAGGAGCGCCTGAGCCTGGATGCTGTCCAGGCCCGCTTCAACACCTTTGAGCGTTACCTGGTCAGCGGCGTGGTGCATGCACCGTTTGGCGCGCACCCGACGTCGTGCCCGTCCGACTACGGCTGGGACCTGAGCCACTTGAAACGCTACAGCGCCAGTGCCGCCGAAGAAGGCGGCTGGCAAGGCTACATGGCCGAGTTCGTGACCCCGGGCGAGAGCGCTTATCAGGCCAGCAATGGCGGTGTCGACCGACTCAGCGCCTTGCCGCTGCCCGTGTTTTAAGGAGCTTTTACATGACTGCTACTAGCGAATTTACCCTGGCTGAATTGTTGATCGTGGCCGCCTGTGAAGCCTGGCGTGGCAACGGCGAAGTGGTTGCTTCGGGCCTGGGTGTAATCCCGCGTCTGGGCGCGAGCCTGGCCAAGCTGACCCATAGCCCCGAGTTGTTGATGACCGACAGCGAGGCCTTTCTGGTAGAAGAACCGATCCCCCTGGGCCCGCGCGGCGACTATGTGCCGCGTTACTCGGGCTACCTGTCGTTCGAGCGGGTGTTCGAGTGCGTGTGGGGCGGGCGTCGCCACGCGATGATTGGCCCGACCCAGATCGACCGCTGGGGCCAGACCAACCTGTCGTGCATCGGCGACTATCACAAGCCGAAAGTGGCGATGCTCGGGGTGCGTGGTTTGCCGGGCAACAGCATCAACCATATCAACTCGTTTTTCGTCCCGGCGCACAACACCCGGGCATTTGTCGCCGGGGAAGTGGACATGGTTTCGGGCGTCGGCTTCAAGCCCGAGCGCTGGGAAGAAGGCATGCGCCGCGACCTGATGGACATCCGCCTGATCGTTACCGACCTGTGCGTGATGGACTTCGGCGGGCCGGACCGCGCCGTGCAGGTGCGTTCCCTGCACCCTGGCGTGAGCTTTGAAGAGGTGCAGGAGAAAACCGGCTTCCCGCTGCTCAAGGCCGCCGACCTCAAGCAAACCGTGGCGCCGACGCCGGAGCAACTGGCGCTGATCCGCCGCCTCGATCCCCATGACTATCGCGCCTCTGCGCTCAAGGGCAACCCGCCCGGCATTCGTCAGGCCTGAAGGCCAGGAGTTCACATGAGCAGCGACAGCGAATTTGTGCAGCGGGCTGATACCGCTGTGTATGAAACCGAGGAGCCGGTGCTCTATGGGGTGGCGGATGGAATTGCCACGCTGACGATGAACCGGCCGACCGTCAATAATGCGCAGAACTCGCAAATGACCTACGCCCTGGACGATGCCTTTCGCCGTGCCGTCAATGACGACGCCGTGAAGGTCATTGTGTTGCGCGGCAACGGCAAGCATTTTTCGGCGGGGCACGATATCGGCACCCCGGGGCGCGATATCAACAAGGCATTCGACCGCGCCAGCCTGTGGTGGGATCACACCAACAAGCCGGGCGGCGAGTACCTGTATGCCCGCGAGCAGGAGGTGTACCTGGGCATGTGCCGGCGCTGGCGTGAATTGCCCAAGCCGACCATCGCGATGGTGCAGGGCGCGTGCATCGCCGGCGGGCTGATGCTGGCCTGGGTGTGTGACCTGATCGTGGCCAGTGACGATGCGTTTTTCCAGGACCCGGTGGTGCGCATGGGCATTCCGGGGGTGGAATACTTTGCCCATCCCTATGAACTCAACCCGCGCATTGCCAAGGAGTTCCTGTTTACCGGCGATCGTATGAGCGCTGAGCGTGCCTATCAGATGGGCATGGTCAACCGCCTGTTTGCCCGCGAGGGGCTGGAGGCGGGTACCTATGCGCTGGCGGCGGCCATCGCCAAGCAGCCGCGCATGGGCCTGGCGCTGACCAAGCAGGCGATCAATCACGTCGAGGACTTGCAGGGCAAGCGCACGGCGATGGATGCGGTGTTTGCCTGGCATCACTTCGCCCATAGCCATAACGAACTGCTCTCCGGGGACAAGCTGGGCGGCTATGACGCCAAGGCGATGATTGAAGCGAACAAGAGTGCTGCGGGAGAGCGTCGATGAGTGAGTATCTGCAAACGGCGTTGACCGATGCCCTGGGCTGTCGTTATCCCATTGTGCAAACCGCGATGGGCTGGGTGGCGGATGCCAATCTGGTGATCGCCAGCTCCCGCGCCGGGGCCTTCGGGTTTCTGGCCGGGGCGACCATTGCTGCGGATCAACTGGAAGCGCAAATCCAGCGAGTGATCGAGGCCACGGGTGGCAGCAATTTCGGCCTCAATTTTCATATGTTCCAGGAAAACGCTGCGCAGTGCGTGGACCTGGCCATTGAATACCGTCTGCGTGCGGTCAGTTATGGTCGCGGCCCGGATCGTCAAACTATCGACCGTTTCAAAAAGGCCGGGGTGCTGTGTATTCCCACCGTGGGCGCACTCAAGCACGCGCTCAAGGCTGTGGAGCTGGGCGCTGACATGATTACCGTGCAGGGCGGCGAAGGCGGCGGCCATACCGGCGGGGTACCGAGCACGATTTTGCTGCCCCAGGTGCTGGATGCGGTGAAGGTGCCGGTGATCGCGGCGGGCGGTTATTCCACCGGGCGCGGGCTGGCCGGGGCGCTGGCCACGGGGGCGGCGGGGATAGCGATGGGCACGCGGTTTTTGATGACTCAGGAATCGCCCACACCGCTGGCGACCCTGGAACGCTATGTGAACGTCACCGACCCGCAGCAGATTCGCGTGACCATGGCGGTGGACGGCATGCGCCACCGCATGATCGAAAACGCCTTTATCAAGCGCCTGGAACAAGCCAGCGCCTTTGGCCGCCTGCGCATTGCCCTGGGCAGCGCCTGGCAGTGGAAGCAACACACCGGCATGAGCCTTGGGCATATGCTCGGCGTGTTTGCAAAGTCAGTGAAAGAAGACCCGGGTGCGCTGTCGCAGACGGTGATGGCGGCCAATCAGCCGGTGCTGTTGCAGCGCTCGATGGTGGATGGCGTGCCGGATGAGGGGATTTTGTCGAGCGGGCAGGTGGCCGCGGCCATTGGCGAGCTGAAAAGTTGCCAGAGCCTGATCGACGAGATGGTACAGGAGGCCGAACGCTGTCTGATCGCGGTCAATGCACGTCAGCAGGCCGTGCGCTGTAGGGCTGGTGAACCGGCGGCGCTGTGAAAGGGCCTTTTATGCTGTAACTGAACTTATCTCGATACAAAGCCGGTCCGCACACGGCCGTGGGGCAGCAAACCTGATCACTACACTTTTTAATTATTGTGCAGTTCAGGAACTCGCCCCATGCCTCAAGCCTTGCATCGCCATACCCCGACGCTTAGCGCCTGCGACCCTCGCGGGCTGCCCGTGCGCCAGGTGGCCTACCACCGGCGTAGCGCGGCACAGCTGGCCGAAGCACGCATCAGCCGTCAGGTGTTCGGCCCCACGGGGCATGTGGGTGAGCTGTGGGATGCCCGCCTGCTGGCCTTGCGCAGCCAGGATCCGGCCACGGTGGCCAATCAACGCAACCGCCACTCACTGTCGGGGCGCCTGCTGCACAGCACCCATGTCGACCGGGGTGTACGTATCACCCTGGCAGGCGCAGGGGCACAACTACGCTACAGCTGGGATGCCCGTGGCACACGGCACACCTGTGAATACGACGGCCTGCTGCGCCTGAGCGCCGTGTTCGAACAGGGCGCCGACGCCGCGACCGGTCGTTGTGTCGAACGCCTGAGCTATGCCGACAATCGCGCAGAACACCGCTTGCTCAACTGCTGCGGGCGGTTGGTGCGCCATAATGACCCGGCAGGCACGCTGTGGTTCGAGGGCTATGACCTGCTGGGGCAGGTGACGAGCCAGTCCCGGCGCTTTGTGCGCGACATATCCCTGCCCCCCGATTGGCCGGTGCACAGCGCAGGGCGTGAGCCGTATCTGGAACCTGGCAGCTGGCGCACACAATGGCGCCATGATGCCACGGGCCAGTTGATCGAACAGACGGATGCCCGGGGCAACCGGCAAGTGTTCCAGCAGGGGGTGGATGGCCTGCTGACCTCGCTGCGGGTGCGCACCGGCAGCAGCACCGAGCAGCGGGTGATAGAGCAAAGAACCTACACCGCCAATGGCCAGATCGAAGTCGAGCGGGCGGGCAACGGCGTGGTCAGTGTTCTGACCTACAACCCGCTGGATGATCGCCTGCAGCGTCGCCAGACTTGGCGCACCGGCAAACCGGGTGAACCGCTGCAAGACCTGACCTATACCTACGATCGGGTCGGTAATGTGCTGAGGTTGGCGGATGCCGCGCAACCCTTGCAGTGGGCTGATAACAACCGTGTGCAAGCGGTGAGCAGTTATGTCTACGACACCCTCTACCAACTGATCGAAGCCACCGGCCGGGAAAGTTCAGACCAGACCTGCGGCCCGCAACTGCCCGGTATTGCACTGTTCTCCGGGGGCAACGCCCAGCGCTTGCGTAATTACCGCCAGGTCTATACCTACGATGCCGGTGGCAATCTGGCCCGGTTGCAACACATCCCCAGCCACGGCTCGGGCTATACCCGTCAGATGAGGCTGGCGCAGCGCAGCAATCATGGCCTTGAGCAAATGCCGGGGGTGGCCGCCAGCCAGGGGCCGGGCAGTGGTTTTGATGGCAATGGCAACCAGCAGAGGCTGGCGCCCGGCCAGGCCCTGGCCTGGACCCTGCGCAACCAGTTGCAGCGGGTAACGCTGGTGGCGCGGGCAGATGGGGCCAACGATGAGGAAATCTGCGTTTATGACGGTAGCGGGGCGCGGGTGATTAAAGTCCGACAAAGGAACGGCCATCGTCTGCCCCGGAACGAGGCCGTGTACTACTTGCCCGGGCTAGAAATCCGTCGCAACAGCGCCACGGGCGAGTGGCTGGATGTGCTGACTGTTGCCGGCGAACTCAGCGCTGCCCGGATCCTGCACTGGGAACAGGGCCGCCCCGCGGACATCGATAACCGCCAGTTGCGCCTGAGCCTGACAGACCACCTGGGCAGCAGCACCCTGGAGCTGGATGGTGCTGCGCGCCTGCTCAGCCAGGAAAGTTGCTACCCCTATGGTGCCACCGCCTGGTGGGCGGCCAGATCGGCCATTGAGGCCAGTTACAAACATGTGCGTTATTCGGGCAAGGAGCGCGATGCCAGCGGTCTTTATTACTACGGCTACCGTTATTACGCACCCTGGCTGGGGCGCTGGATCAGCGCCGATCCGGGGGACACGGTCGATGGCCTTAACCTGTACGCGATGGCGCGGGGCAACCCGATCAGCAGGCGGGACGAGCAGGGCTTGCAAAGCAGCGAAGTGGCCGGGCAGGGCAGCCTGGTTGCTACGGTGAAAGGTGTCGCCACGGGGGTGTCGAACCTGGTGCGGTCGCGCCTGCAGGCCTCCAGTGCGGCGGCAATCCGCGATGCCCTGGCCACGTATATAAGCAATGCCATAGGCGCCGGGGTCGATATTGCCCTGTTCGAGGGGCGTCAACCGTCGAGTGCAGCTAACACCGCCCTGAGAAGCGTGGTGGCGGCCCTGGACGCACTGACCATGATGCACATGACCACCGGGGTTTTTGGCCACCTTACCCGTTGGAGCCCCTTTATCGGCTTTTTTGCCGCCTCGGCGGTGGACCGGGGTTTCGAAATGCGTGGTGCCATCGAGGAGGCGGGCGGGAGTCAAGCCTGGGACCCGGTGGCCCGCCTGCGCCTGGCCGGTCATGTTCGGGCCTTTAGCCGGGAAATCGTCCAGCAGGCGCTCAGCGGCCTGGGGGACAGCGTGGTCTGGGGCCAGACCCCGGTGCCAGCACGAATCCCGCGAACGTTGATGGCTGCGGGCGCCTATAGCCTGGCCACCATCCCCGGTGCGGTCTATGGCCACTATGTGCCGGGACCGCTGGTGTCCAACCTGGCCCCGGCGATCGAGGCTTACGATGCGGCAGCGGGGACGTGGATTCGCGCGGGCCATCCTACTGCGCACCTGGAGCGGCATGCCCAGACACTGCAACTGCCCGCCTTGATGGACACCGCCCAGGGCGGGCTTAGCCGGATGTTCAACCAGACCTGGAGTTACTGGGCGGGGGTGGGCATCGAGGCCATTGCGGCCTTTGCCACGGGCGTACCCATTGCCCGGCAAAGTGCCCGGGCACGGGCCTGGGTAGGGGCGGCCAAGGGCGTCGTGTCAGCCCTTACCGAAGTGCGCGGGCTGCTGCTGCAAACCGCCAGAAGTGGTTACAGCAGCCTGTTTGCGCGCTGGAGAACGGCCAGAGGCTGAAAAACACCCCTGCTCCGGGAGTGACTGGCTCAGGACAGAAAACCGCCATCCACATTCAGCGAAACACCGGTGGTGTAGCTGGATGCATCGCTGGCCAGGTACAACACCGCCCCGGCCATTTCCTCGGGCGCGGCCACGCGCTTGAGCGGGATGTGCTGCAGGGCTGTCTTGAGGATGGCGTCGTTGCTGACCAGCGCCGAGGCAAATTTGGTGTCGGTCAGCCCCGGCAGCAGGGCGTTGCAGCGAATGCCGAAGCCTGCGCATTCCTTGGCAAACACCTTGGTCATGTTGATGACCGCCGCCTTGGTCATGGAATACACGCCCTGGAACACCCCGGGCGATACGCCGTTGATCGAGGCCACATTGATGATGCTGCCACCCCCGTGCTCGCGCATCAGCTTGCCGGCTTCGACCGACATAAAGAAATAGCCGCGGATATTCACGTCCACGGTTTTCTGGAAGGCGCTGAGGTCAGTGTCCAGCACGTTGCAGAACTGCGGGTTGGTCGCCGCGTTGTTGACCAGGATGTCGATGCGGCCAAAGTCGGCGCGGATGCGTGCAAAGGTCTGGGTAATCTGCTCCATTTCACCGATATGGCAGGCAATGGCCGTGGCCTTGCCACCTTCGGCAATGATTGCTTCGGCCACGGGCTGGCAGCCTTCGATCTTGCGGCTGGAAACAATGACATGAGCGCCCTGGCGGGCCAGCAATTTGGCGATGGCTTCACCGATGCCGCGGCTGGCTCCGGAAACAAAGGCGATTTTGCCATCAAGGTCGAACAGTTGAGTCCTGGACATGGGGCTTCCTTGGGTTCTCGGCTTAGAGGCTGGAACGGCGAATGACGGTGAGGCTCATCTGCTCAAGCAGGGCGTTCATTTGCACGAATTGGGCAAAGCGTTTGTCCGCAGTCTGGCCGTGGTAGTAGCGGTAGTAGATTTGTTGAACGATACCTGCCAGACGGAACAGTCCGTAGGTGTAGTAGAAATCGTAGTTGTCTATCTGAATCCCGGAGCGCTCAGCGTAGTAATCGACGAATTCGCGGCGGGTCAACATGCCGGGGGCATTGCTCGGCTGGCGTCGCATCAGTTGCACGGGGGCCGGGTCGACGGCTTCGATCCAGTAGGCCAGGGTATTGCCCAGGTCCATCAACGGGTCGCCCAGGGTGGTCAGCTCCCAGTCCAGTACACCGATGATCTGCATCGGGTCGGCGGGGTCAAGGATCACGTTGTCAAAGCGGTAATCGTTATGAACGATGGCCGGGGTGGGGTGGTCGGCCGGCATATGGGCCTGCAGCCAGTCCTTGACCGCGTGCCAGCGTGGCGCGTCCGGGGTCAGGGCCTTGTCGTAGCGCTCGCTCCAGCCGCTGATCTGGCGCTGCACATAGCCTTGCGGTTTGCCCAACTCACCCAGGCCACAGGCGTTGTAGTCGACGCGATGCAGTTCCACCAGCTTGTCGATAAAGCTCTTGCACAGGGCGCGGGTCTGCTCGCTGCCCAGTGCCAGTTCCGCTGGCAGGTCCGAGCGCAGAATGATGCCCTTGACCCGCTCCATCACATAGAACTCGGAGCCGATCAGGCTTTCGTCAGTGCAATGCGCGTAGGCCTTGGGGCAGTAGGGGAAGGCATCGCTGAGCTGGTTGAGGATGCGGAACTCGCGGCCCATGTCATGGGCAGACTTGGCCTTCTGACCAAAGGGCGGTCGGCGCAGCACCAGTTCCTTGCCGGGGTATTCGATCAGGTAGGTCAGGTTCGAGGCACCGCCGGGGAACTGGCTGATCGCAGGTGTTCCCACCAGCCCCGGAACGTGCGCCTTGAGGTAAGGGTCAATGCGACCGGCGTCGAGTTCTTCGCCAGGGCGGATGCGGGTAGATGAGTCGGTAAGCGCCATGTTTATCTCTTCTGCTTATATTTGTGGCCTGACAACATTCGCTAATCTAATGGGCAACCCGGGGCGCGACAAGGCAGGCACGGCCTTAATAGGCAGGGGTGTTAATGGGGAATCAGCCTCTTTGATAAGCCTGTTTGAGTGAAGCACAGGGCAAAAAAAACCGAAGCGTCGTGGGCTTCGGTTTTTGGGTGTTGCGTGTGGCTTAGGCCGGGAACAGTTCGCTCAGCTTCATGGCCAGCATCATGTCGCCTTCAGCGCGCAGCTTGCCGCCCATAAAGGCCTGCATGCCGTCGGTTTCGCCGCTGACGATGCCTTCCAGGGTCTCGCCGTCCATCACCAGAGTTACCTGGGCGTCCGGGTTCTCACCTTCCTTGAGTTCACAGGTGCTGTCTTTGACGATCAGGGAGAAGTGCTTGTCGTCATCGATGCGGAAACCAAATACCAGGTCCAGGCCTGCAGCAGCGGCTGGGTTGAATTTGGCTTTCATTGCTTGAACGGCATCAGCTACAGAAGTCATGGTTCGATCCTTATAAGGGTGGAGTACGGCGGCCCTAGGGCCGCGGTTGCCGGTGCTCAACGATAGGTGATGAGTGCCGGCGTCTTCAACAGTTGCAAATGCACATGACTGTTGAAGGAAGCCAGGGTGACCTCGCGGCCATGAAACTTGAGCTGGCTGAGCGAGGTGTTGACGATTTGCCACGCCAGCTTGAAGGCATCAGTGGCGGGAATTTGGGTCAGCAGGTGGATCAGCGCGGTAATGGTGCCGGCCGAGGTAAACACAGCAATGTTCTGCTGGCCCTTGGCAAGGTCGAGCAGGCGATTGAGCCCGCCCTGTACACGCTCGACAAAACCCGGCCAGGTTTCCAGCCCGGGCGCGTCGTAAGTGCCGCTGATCCAGCGTTCGATAATCAGTTCAAAGATGCGCTGGAATTCTGCCGGGTTATGGGCGGCATTGTTCATCGCCGTCAGGGCCTCGGGCTCGTCTGGCAGCAGGCCGGGAAGCAGGGCGTCGAGTATGGCGAAAGCATCGAATTCGTTGAAGGCAGCGTCTGTTTCAACGGTAGGGGCGGGCAGCCCGGCGGCGCCCAGTTGCGCCAGGGCATGGCGCGCGGTGTCTTGCTGGCGCGACAGGTCGCCCGCCAGGCAACGGTCCAGGCGCAGGCCCAGATGGGCCAGGTGCTGGCCGGCAATTTCGGCCTGGCGCACGCCGAGCGGCGACAGCCTGTCGTAGTCGTCGGCACCGAAGGAGGCTTGGCCATGTCTGATCAGATAAATGCTGCCCACGTGCGCGTCATTCCGCTGCGGTGAAAGTCTGGCGAGGTTAGGAGGATGGCAAGTGGCTGTCAATGAAAAAACATACGCTTGTTTGAATTGCTGGCGGCGCTTGCGCTCAAGGTGTTTCACGGCTGGCAGGGCCAGGTTGGCGCCGGTATGCTGGTTGCCATTGCGCAGCCCTGATCCGGGGGCTGCAGACGTTTTCAAGGAGAGGCTGTGGAATTTCTTGCCGAGTACGCCAGTTTTCTGGCCAAAACCGTGACCCTGGTGGTCGCCATTGTGGTGGTACTGGTGACCCTCGCCGCCCTGCGCGGCAAAGGGCGACGCACCACCGGGCAATTGCAGGTCATTAAACTCAATGACTTCTACAAGGGCCTGCGTGAGCGACTGGAACAATCGCTGCTATCCAAGGACCAGCTCAAGACGCTGCGCAAGCAGACGGGCAAGGCCGACAAAAAGCTGAAAAAACAGCCCGAAGACAAGCCTAACGTTTTTGTGCTGGATTTTAACGGCGATATCAAGGCATCGGCCACCGAGAGCCTGCGCCATGAAATCACCGCCTTGCTGACCCTGGCCAAACCCACCGATGAAGTGGTGCTGCGCCTGGAAAGCGGCGGCGGCATGGTCCACAGCTATGGCCTGGCGTCTTCGCAACTGGCGCGCATCCGTGAGGCGGGCATCCCGTTGACCGTCTGCATCGATAAAGTCGCCGCCAGTGGCGGTTACATGATGGCCTGCATCGGCGAGAAGATTATCAGCGCCCCCTTTGCCATCCTCGGTTCCATCGGCGTTGTTGCGCAATTGCCCAACGTTAACCGCTTGCTGAAAAAGCACGATATCGACTATGAAGTGCTGACCGCTGGCGAATATAAACGCACCCTCACGGTATTTGGCGAAAATACCGAAAAAGGGCGTGAGAAGTTTCAACAGGATCTGGATATTACTCATCAACTGTTCAAGAACTTTGTCTCTAAATATCGCCCGCAACTGGCCATTGATGAAGTGGCAACGGGTGAAGTCTGGCTGGGAGTTGCCGCCATCGACAAACGCCTGGTCGACGAACTGAAAACCAGCGATGAATACTTGTCGGCACGCGCCAAGGATGCCCATCTCTACCACCTGCACTATGCCCAGCGTAAAAGCCTGCAGGAGCGTGTGGGCCTGGCGGCGAGCACTTCCGCAGAAAAAGTGGTCGACTCGTTGTGGGCGCGTTTGACCCAGCAGCGCTTCTGGTAAAGGGCGGCGGCACGGTTGCAATCACATGACTGCCACAGTGCCGCTGTTTTACACGGTAACGTTACTTGTAAAGTGCGGTAGATAGTTATTGTTTTAACCGTGTTTTTAAATGCGTTGACCGAAAGTTGATCAAGTAATTAACCGACTCGTTTTGCGGGCTGTCTATAAACTTCAAGCATTGTACTGGATGCCGGAGTTTAGTGATGACAGACATGCTTGCCAGCGTTTTATCCACGGCCGAACAAACGGTTATTGAACAGGCCGCTCGCCTGGCCAAAACACCGATCGAAAACCGCCATATCGCTTACCTGCCTGAGTTGATGCCGCCCTGGTTCGTCCAGGCGCCCCCGGTGTTGCGCGATGCATTGCGCAGCAGCTTCAGGCAGTGGCAGGCCACCCGGCGTGCCACCTCCGCCATCCTGGCCCAGGTCCAGCCCATCGAACAGTTTGCCGAACCCCTGCTCAGGGCGGCCCTCACGGCCCGCGGCTGGGGCGAGGTAGACCCGCGTACCTATGGCATTAAACAGGTGCGCCTCTTGAGCAATCTGGTGCTGTTTTTTGCGCGCCAGCAGGTCAAGCTGGTCGATACGGTGATCCAGCTGGCCTGGCCTGAACTGCTGACCCCCGAATCACTGGAGCTGGATCTGGTGTCCGGCATCACCCGGCACAGCTTGCTGCAGGCAGCCCTGCAAAATTTTGAGCGTGCAGAAACCGCCGAAGACGGCTTTGATCCAGGCAGTTGCCTGTATCAAGTGAGTGGCGAGGCACATGTGCAGCATGCCACGTTCAAGCCCTGGGCCTTTGCCGCTATCTGCCGGGACCTGGATCTTGGCACGCAATACCAGTGGCACCTGAGCCGCGTGTTTGAGCCGATGGATGACAACCTGGCCCCTGAAGACAGCAACTCCAGGGCCTACAAGGTCAATCTTGCATTCTGCCAGAGCAAGCGCTTCGAATTTACCTCGGCCCTGCACATGGCCATGATGAAGATGGAGATCAGTCCGGCCACTTACGCCTTTCTGATCAACCTGCTGGCCGCGCCGGGAGCAAGCCCGTCGCGTCTGCCTGTGGTCCACAGCACCTTGCAGATCATGGCGTTCGAAGTGCCCGGGGTCATGATCTTCTGGCCCGAAGGCAAACCGGTGCGACAGGTGCAGGCATGCGTACTGTATCTGCCTGACAGCCCGAACCGGGCGTTTCACGAGTTCGAGTCGTTCCAATTGTTGAAGGCGACACTGTGGCAATGGCTCAAGGGCCGTAATTTTGCCCACTATTTTTTTCAGCGTGTGCCCCTGCGCCATCGCGCCGAGTTTATGCGGCGTACCGATGTGAAGAACATGACCTGGGACTCGCTGCTGCTGCGCCGCCCGCCCATCATTAATGAACCTGCACTGATGTCTGAGAGCCAGCACCTGCTGCAGCGGGAAGACCCATTTGTCGTAGCCTGGCGCCTGCAACTGGCGCAGATCAAGGACGATGCCCGGGTCCTGGTGGTGCCAACCGAGGATGAAGACTCCAAAACTCGCCTGGAACGCCAGGCCTGCTTCCTCAACCTGGGGCTCAGCCTGCTGACCATTGCCCTGGGGTTTGTGCCGGTGCTGGGCGAGGTGCTCCTGGTTACCAGTGTGATCCAGCTGGGGGTTGATGTGTATGAAGGCATCAGTGCCTGGCAGCAGGGCGATCGCGTTGCTGCCCTGGAATATCTGTTTGATGTTGCGCAGAACATCGCGCTGACGGCGGGCCCGGCAACGCTGCGGCCGGCGCCGCTGGTCGATGCCCTGGTGCCGGTGCGCCTGGTGACCGGGCAAAGACGCCTGTGGCGCCCGGACCTGGCCCCTTACGCGATGCCCAAAAATACCCTCGCAGGGCTTTTGCCTGATGCCCAGGGGGTGTACAGCGCGGGTGAGCGGCAATTTATCAGGCTTGAAGACAAGGTATACGGGGTCAAGGTCGACCCGCAGACCCTCAAGGGGCATATCCAGCATCCCCATGATCCCCGGGCCTACACTCCGCGCATCGAGCACAATGGCAGCGGCGCCTGGGTGCATGAGCTGGAAGACCCCACGCACTGGTCGAGCAGCCAGTTGCTGCGTCGCCTGGGGCCTGAGGTCCGCGGGGTCAGCGATGCCGGTGCCAGGCAGGCGCTGGCCGTGAGCAATACCGATGAGGGCATGCTGCGCACGCTCTACCTGGAGCATCTGCCCCTGCCGGCAATGCTGAGCGACAGCCTCAGGCGCATCCGCCTCAGTGAAATGATTGAAAGTTTTATTGTGCAGATGCAGCAGGGAGTCAACCGCTGGGCAGACAATGCCGAGTTGCAACTGGACTTGATAACCCGGTTGCCCGGCTGGCCGCCAGACCGTGTCCTGCGCGTTGTCGACGTTCAAGGTACAACGCTGCGCGAGTACGGCCCGAACCTGGCGCCCACCCACCCACGGCTGCAAATCGTTGAAAGCCAGATCCGCAACGGTGATCTGTTGAAAGTGACCCTGGAGTGTCTGTCCACGGACCAGGTTGAAGCGTTGCTGGGGCAGGCCATCGAAGGGCTGCCGCAGCAGCTCCAGGCCCTTGCCCGCCAGCTGGGGGAGCAGGCCGCAGCCACCAGGGGCGAATGGCTCGCACGGCTGTATGACGCACAGGATGCAGTGCCGGAGCAGGCACAGGCACTGAAAAACCAGTTTCCCGGCCTGCCGGGGGTGGTGCTGCAGGAGCTGCTGCATCACCCGTCGGTTGCCCGTCTGGGGGGGAGCGACAGCGCAGGGCGCCTGCCCCTGGCTGTGCTGGAGGAAGCGCGCAGCTATACCCGGGCCCTGCGCCTCAATCGTGCTCTGGAGGGGCTTGGCTTTGACGCGCTGAGCAATGCCGACAGCCTCAGGCTGGCCTGGAAGACCTTGCCCGACGTGCCCGGCTGGCCCGCCAACCTGCGCCTGGTGATCCGCGACAAGGCCAGCGGCACGGTGCTCGATAGCGTGGGCAGTGACTCGGCCCGCTACAGCCACGAATTGTTTAAAACTGCTGATGGCTACGAGTTTCATGGCACGGCCTCGCAAGCGGTCTATCGCAGCACCGACCTGCTGGCGTGCGTGCTCCAGGCACTGACACCGGCACAGTGCCAAAGCCTGGGGCTGCCGCTCGCAGAGCCGTTGGCGGCGTTGCGCGCCCGTATCGCCACCCGGGCGGCAAGCTATCGTGAACACAGTGCCGTGGCCCTGGGCATGCAACCGGTCAAACCCTGGTTCAAGTCACCGTTACGGCTGGCCGATGGCCGTCTGGGCTACACCTTGGGCGGGCGTTCGGGGCATATGCTGGAAGCCGAGCGCACGCACCTGCTCAAAGACCTGGTCACCGAACTGTTCCCGCTGATGGACGAGACGCAGGCCGGACAGTTTCTGTACCGCCTGAAGCTGACGCCCGAACTGACCACCCGGGCGCTGGCCAGGCTCAAGGTCGAGTTGCAGACGCTGCGTAACGATCTGGAGCAGTGGGAAAAAGCCACGGTGTGGACCCAGCCTGCCGAGGGGCCGCGGGTGCCGGTGCCCGTTCAGGTCAAGCGGGCCATGAGCCAGGCCTTGATCCGTACCTGGCGCAGGCAAACTGAAACCCTGAGCCTGGGCGATTACACGGGCCATGTGCTTGACCTCAATGCCTGGCCAGTGGATTGCCTGCCCGAGCTGTCCGCCAATTTTGGCCATGTTGGCACGTTGCGCCTGCACAACTCGCCCAATGGCCGGTTTGCCAACCGGTTTCTGGAGCGTTGCCCCAACGTACGGGTGCTGTCCCTGGTCAATTGCCAACTGTTGGACTTGCCCACGGCGATTTCCGGCATGCACGAACTGATCGACCTGGACCTGCACGGCAACCGGATTGAACTCAACGACCGTTCCACCAGTATCCTGGCGGGCCTGAACAAGCTGCAGTCACTGAACCTGGTGGGCAACACCCTGGGGCGGCGAATCTCGGTGCGCCGCATGACCGGGCTGGTGCATTTACGCCTGCGCTATACCGGCCTGCAAACCTGGCCGGAAGGGGTCGAGGCGCTCACTGGCCTGCAAACCCTGGACCTGCGCGACAACGCCATCACCCGTATCCCCCAGGAAGTGCTGACCGCCCAGAGGGCCGCGCTCAATCGGGTCACCCATCTGCATGACAACCCGCTGAGCGCCGACTCCCTGCGGCGCCTGGAGAGCTACCGGCGCAGCCAGGGCATCGACTTTGGAGTCATGCCCGGGCGCCAGCATGTGATGCATGTGCGTGGTGTTTTTCATTGGGCACCCCAGCCGACTTTCCAGCAGAACGATATCTGGCGCGACCTGAGCAGCCTCGAGCGCTCGGCGGATTTTTTCCGCGTGATTGAGGACCTCAGTGCCTCAGCCCAGTACTTGCACGGCCGTGAAAACCTCAGCCGGCGCGTGTGGGCAATGCTCAATGCGATGCATGCCCACGGTGAACTGCGTGACGAGTTGTTCGAGGTCTCGGCCAACCCCGCTACCTGCGCCGACGGGATCCCGATGATCTTTGCCGATCTGGAGCTGCGCCATCAGATTTTTACCGCCCAGAGCACGGTCAACACCGAGAGCAAGCTGCTGACGCTGGGCCAGGGGCTATTTCGCCTGGAGCTGCTGGACAAGCATGTGCTTTCGGTGATTGAGGGGAGGGTGGCGCAGGTTCACGCCGAGCAGAGCGAATATGTACGGCAGCTGCAAACCCTGGTGGATGCTGTCAGCGCGGACTTTGCGTCCGGGCCGGTGGCGCACATGACGCCCCAGGAGCAGCAGGGCGTGGCTTACCGGCTGGGCACACGGCAAGCCATGCGCCTGGCCCAGCGCCTGAGCCCGGCCGACTTGCAGGCGCGCATTGAACGTATCGACCCGCTGGAGGTGCAGATGTTCTATCAGGTCAACCTGGCGCGGCAACTGGGCTTGCCCGCTCGACCCACGAGCATGATTTTCGAGCGCATGGCCAATGTCACCCCGCAGCAACTGGAAGTCGCCCGGCTGCATGTAGTGAGCGAGGACACGCTGGAGACCCGGACGGCCTATATCGAAAAACAGGGGTTTTGGGCCAGCTTTCTGGAGCGGAAATACCCGGAGGCGTTCAGTGCTGCCGATGCGCCATTGCACGAGCGCATGCAGGTGATTTACACCGCGCGTGAGGGCATGTCCAGTCAGGAGTATGTGGCGCAAACCCAGGCGGTGGGCCAGAGTCGCCAGCAAGTGAGGGAGGCGTTGATCGCCCGGCTGACCAGGGCCGAAATCGAAAAATATCCATTTCCCGAGCCCGCTGCCTGAGCCGCCGGTACGAAGGCCGGCCCCGAACGTTCGGGGTCGGCCGGCGAATCAACGACGACGGAACAGTGGCATCGGCTCATCGGTTGACGACTGGTACGTCACCGAAAAATCCTTTAGGCCCTGCAGGGCTTCGTACGGATCCTTGTCGGGGCGAATGGCAAAGGCGTCGAAACCGCAGCGATGCAGATAGAACAACTGGTCGCGCAATACATCGCCAATGGCGCGCAGTTCGCCCTTGTAGCCGTAGCGGTCACGCAGCAGGCGGGCATTGGAGTAGCTGCGACCATCGGTAAAGGCCGGGAAATTCAGGGCAATGACCTGAAAATTCGCCACGTCTTCACCCAGTTCTTCAGCTTCTTCATCGCTGTCCAGCCATACGCCCAGGCCGCCATCGCGGGCCTTGAGGGCATGACCGTGTTCGCGCCACATCGCCAGCGGCACGATCAGATCGTCGCAGTTGGAGATTTCGTCAAAGGTGGTTTCCTTGGGCAGCAAGTGCCAGGTTTCATCGATGACTTGGTTGTTCTTAATTATTCGCTGCATAGACGCGCTCCTTGAAAGGGTCGATGCCGATACGCTGGTAGGTATCGATAAAACGCTCGTCTTCGGTACGTTTTTCAACATACACGTCGATCAGCTTTTCAATCACATCCGGCATGGCGTCCTGGGCGAACGACGGGCCAAGGATTTTGCCCAGGCTGGCATCACGGCTGGCGCTGCCACCCAAGGACACCTGGTAGAACTCGGCGCCTTTTTTATCAACGCCCAGAATCCCGATATGACCGACGTGGTGGTGACCACAGGCGTTCATGCAACCGGAAATATTCAGGTCCAGTTCGCCAATGTCGAACAGGTAATCCAGGTTTTCAAAGCGGCGCTGGATCGACTCGGCAATGGGAATTGACTTGGCGTTGGCCAGGGAGCAGAAATCACCGCCCGGGCAGCAGATCATGTCGGTCAGCAGGCCGATGTTCGGTGTGGCGAAACCGTTTTCACGCAACTCGCCCCACATGGTGAACAGCTGGCTTTCTTCAACATCGGCCAGGATGATGTTCTGCTCGTGGGAGGTGCGCAGTTGGCCAAAGCTGTAGCGGTCGGCCATATCGGCAATGGCATCCCACTGCTTGTCGGTCACGTCGCCCGGCGCAACGCCTGTAGGCTTGAGCGACAAGGTAACGGCGACATAACCCGGCTTCTTGTGGGCCAGGGTGTTACGCACACGCCAGCGGGCAAAGCCCGGGTGCTGCTTGTCGAGCTCGGCCAGTTCAGCGCCGAAGTCGGGCAGGGCCTTGTAGTCCGGGTCGACGAAGTGCTTGGCGATACGCTGCACTTCAGCTTCAGTCAGGGTGTTGGAACCCCCGCGCAGGTGAACCATTTCCGCTTCGACGCGCTCGGCGAACACTTCAGGCGTGAGGGCCTTGACCAGAATCTTGATCCGCGCCTTGTACTTGTTGTCACGACGGCCATAGCGGTTGTACACACGCAGGATGGCTTCGAGGTAACTGAGCAGGTCTTGCCACGGCAGGAATTCATTGATGAAGGCACCGATTACCGGGGTACGGCCCAGGCCACCACCGACCAGTACGCGGAAACCCACTTCACCGGCGTCGTTGAGCACCGGCTCCAGGCCGATGTCATGCACTTCAATGGCGGCACGATCGGATGTCGAGCCGTTGATGGCGATCTTGAATTTGCGTGGCAGGTAGGCGAATTCCGGGTGGAAGGTCGTCCATTGACGCACGATCTCGCACCAAGGGCGCGAATCGATCAGCTCATCGGCTGCCACACCGGCGAACTGGTCGGTGGTGACGTTGCGCAGGCAGTTGCCGCTGGTCTGAATGGCGTGCATCTGCACGGTGGCCAGCTCTTCCAGGATATCCGGGATGTCTTCCAGCGCAGGCCAGTTGAACTGCACGTTCTGGCGGGTACTGATGTGGGCATAGCCCTTGTCATAATCGCGAGCGATCTTGGCCATCATTCGCGCCTGACGCGAGGTCAGCTGGCCATACGGCACGGCGACTCGCAGCATTGGGGCAAAGCGTTGAACATAAAGGCCATTTTGCAGGCGCAGGGGGCGGAACTCTTCTTCGCTCAGCTCACCTGCCAGATAGCGTCGGGTCTGATCCCGGAACTGCTTGACGCGGTCCTCGATGATCTGCTGATCGTACTCGTCATATACGTACATATAGGTCCTGTTCTCAGGCTGCTAACAGCTTATCTGCGCGCACGGCCGCGCACTCCCCAAGGAGCGGGGCACGATACCAGTTTGTAGTTATGCGCAAAAGTGATGTTTAAGCATATGCAAAGAACCAAAACGACTATAAGCGGTTGATTCTCAATCCCTTACTTGTGGGAAGGGCATGGCTGGACTTAACTCAGTGGAAGTCTTCAAGCAATCACCCATAAAACCGAAAAGAGGCGATGCGATGAGTACTCCCGTGAAAGTCCGTAAAAGCGACAGCAAGGTCGATGCCTGGGCGATTTTCTTCCTGATTGTACTGGTGGTGGCGACAGCCGTGTTCTGGGTCAGTCACCAGTAACTGGCGGGTAAAGTCAGCCTGCTTTCAAGGCGCGTTTGTGGGGCGAGCAAACCCGCTCCCACCACAAGCCCGTGCCACATCCCTGCCAGATGCAGCACCAGCGTGACGATCCCGTACAGGGTCAGGGCAAATACCCCTGTAAACAGTAAACCCAGCACCAGGAAGTGGGCGGGTTTGCCGTGGGTAAAGTCGCGTGCCCGGTTTTTGGCGCTTTGCACGCCAAAGGCGGCGGCCATTACGCTGTGCAGCATTTGCCACAGAGTCGGTGGCTTGTTGTCGGCAGGATCGTCCATAAGTGCCTCGGCTGTCTGAGGGTGAAGCGGCGATAACCTGAGCTTAGTCAATTTTCTCCTGCATAAATATTTACCACCTTTGGCGATGCCTTGTTGGTTGTACTGGCGACTCATTCAAACGGGTTTTCAGCCAGAGGCATCACATGGACAGTTTGCACTCCCCGGCAGAATCAGGGCCGTACGACACCTTTATCAGCAACAAAATGCCCGCCTGGGTCAAACACACTGTGGCGGACGATATCAAGCGCCTGAAGCCGGGGCTGTTCCCGGGCTACACCGCACCGGCGGATGCCGACAACCGTTTCGCCCGCGCCCCGTCATGGCAGGTCCAGGCCTTGTTGGCCAGCCAGCTGCGCAGCCGCGCCGCCAATCAGGCGCTGGCCCTGGCGCTCGGGCATCTGCAGGGTATCACCCAGTTTGCCGAGCCGCGCCTGCAGGAGGCCCTGCACAGCCATCAGGGCCAGGGCCGGGCAATGGACATCAACAGTGACCGCCTGTTTTATCTGCGCCGTGACCGGCCAGTACAGCAACAGACCCTGCTGCAGGCGGCATTGTCCAACTTCGAGGGCAACGAAGACTTCAATCAACGGGTGGCCGGGCAGGTCAGTGCGCTGGCACCGCCGGGGGCATTGCCCGTCGAACGCTTTGTACCGCAAACCGGTCCCGATTACCCCGCCATGCTCGCCGATACCCTGGTCCACGGTTCGTCCTGGCCGGTGGGCAAGGTCAAGCAGGAGCTGGACAACCTGAACCCCGTGCCCGGTTTCAGTTATCAGCAAACCTTGCCCATGAGCCCCCAGGTGTTCTCGCAAATCTGCAGGGCGCTGGACCTGGGCGCGCAGTATCAGGCGCACTTGAATGAGGTGTTCGCCCCCCCAGCCGTGCGGTCCCTGATGATCCGGGCGCAGATCGAGCTACTCGCAGTTCGCCTGCATACGGCGCTGATCCAGGGCCATGTCAGCCAGGCCGCCCATGCAATGGTCATGGCCCTGCTGCAACGTGAGCGGGACCCGCAGCTGTATGGCAAGCCCGTGGTCTTCAGCCGCCTCCAGATCTATGGCATGACCCTGGATGAAGTGCTGGTCATTGGTCCGTATCGGTCCCGCTGGCCGGTACTGGAGTGGGAGCACACTGGCCTGGATGGTGTACCCGTCATGAAAAAGCCGGACATGGAGCCGGTAGTGGTCTATATCCCGGGGGCGCTTGCGGCCCCCCTCAAGGAGTACCCGTCATTCGAGGCGTTCCAATATGAACTGGGCCTGAACCTGCGCGATCCGGTCTGTCGGCAACTGATCGCCAGCCTGGTGCCCCAGGGCAGCGCCGGGGCTTTTAGGGCGCGGCTCAACCAGCATGTGTACCAGACCAGACCTGACCCCGCTGGCCAGGTGCCGCCGGTGTATGTGGACGAAGTGGATCTCAAGTTGGCGCTGGTCGGCATTGATACGCCAGCCCATGAGCTGTTCACGACCCTCAACCGCCAGCACCTGGCCCGGCTCAAGGCCAATGCCCGCGTGCTGGCGGTGCCCACGGCCGATGCCGACAGCAAACTGCTGCAGGAGCGCCTGGAGTACTACCTGGGCATTGGTCTGGATACCCTGAATGTGGCGGCGTTTTTTATCCCGGGGGCCGGGGAGGTGATGATGGCCGTAATGGCGCTGCAGATGGGCATGGATGTCTGCCACGGCATCGAAGCCTGGAATGTGGGGGATGTGCAGCAGGCCTGGTCCCATATGGAATCCATTGCCCTGAATATCGCCGTCACCGGTGTGATGGGGGCCGCCGGCCACGTTATCAGCGGCCGGTTGGCGAAGGCGACGGCGCGCTGGGGCGAGGGGCTTGTACCGATCGTCTTGCCTGACGGGCAAACCCGCTTGTGGCGCCCTGAACTTGAGCCCTATCGGTGCGCCGAGTCGTTCGACCCGCAGGTTGAACCCAATGCCTTGGGCCAGTATCGGCTGGAGGGCAAAGCCTATGTGCGGATAGACCGGCACTTTTACGAGCAGGTCTACGATCCAAAGCTCGATGCCTGGAGGGTCAGGCACCCCGGCGACGACAGCGCCTATCAGCCACTGCTCAAGCACAACCATGCAGGCGCCTGGCGCCATAGCCACGAGCAACCCTTGCAGTGGCAGCGTTTGACCCTGCTGCGGCGGCTGGGGCACGAAACCCGCTTCTTTGATGACAAGGTACTGGTACAGATTGGCGATGTCAGCGGCGTAACGGATGAGGCATTGCGCAGGGTGCATATGGACGGTCTGCCGGTGCCGGCATTGTTGCAGGACACCCTGGCGCAGTTCAGGGCCGCACGGGAGCCGGGCGGGCGAGCCAGCGGTGCGCGGGGCGCGGCCGTTGACAGCGGCGGGCCGGATCTTGAGCGGCTGCGTCGCCGGTTCCCGATGCTGACCGGGAACGCTGCCCGGGAAGTCCTTGGGTATGCTAGCGCAAGTGACCTTGCGCGACTGCGCCTGACAGGCCAGGGCTCCAGGGAACTGGACGATCTGGCGCGGTATTACGCCCAGCAAGCGCGCCTTAACCGGGCACTGGCCGGGCTGTATGTGCCGGAGCTGGCAAGTGCCGACAGCGAGCGCCTGGCCATCGAGGCAAAGCTGCATGCAAGCGGCCTGCAGGGCACTGCGCAGGATGAAGCAATGGCCGCTTATGCCACGTCCCATCGCAATGAAATGGCGGGCGCACTGCATATGCGACCGATACGCGCAAGGCCCGGCTGGCAACGGCTCAATGGCAAGGTAGGCTATGCCTTGTCGGGCCGCGGGGCAGGGGTGGAGGTCAACCCCTCACTGACCAGCCGGGTGCGCGATATTTACCCCGACCTGAGCGACGAACAGGCCGAAGCCTTTGTGCGTCAGTGTATGGCGAGCGCCCAGACGGATCGGCAGATCTTCGATTTTCTCGCCACCCGCCAGCGGGAGCTGGATGCCCTGCGCGCCACGTTGGAGAACTGGGCCTCGGCGGCCAACGGGCCTTTGAATCAGCGGGTGCGGCGCCTGACCGCTGACCGCCTGGTCACATGCTGGCGGCAAGGGTTGCAGCGCAGCGAGCAGCCTTTTGCCTATCTCGATCTCGGGTTTGATTTGAGCGCCGCAGGTGATTTTCCGGTGCTGGAAGCTGATTTTTCCCATGTCAGGACCTTGAAGCTCAGTGCCGACCTGCTGCTGAGCGAGCCCGAGGGCAACCTGGTCAAGCGCTTTGGCGCTGTGCGCAGCCTGGAACTGAGTATGGAACAGGGGCAGATGCCGGCCGTGGCCGATGCATTGACACAGTTGCCTACGGTTACGCAACTGTCGCTGGAGGCCAGCTGGCAGGGGTTTTCCAGGGCATTTCTGGGGCGCCTGGAGGGCTTGCCCCGGCTCGAATCCCTGACCCTCAAAGGCTCTGTGGGTACCCTGGATGCAAGTGGCTGGCCGCAACTGCGCCTGCTGCGCGTCAGCGGCCGGCTGGAACACTGGCCGGCCGGGGTGCTGGAGCTGGCCCACCTCGAAACCCTGGACCTGTTTGGCACTTCACTCAAGACCTTGCCCGACGAGTTGTTTGCAGGCCATCAAAGGCTCTGGCGGGGCCTGCTGCTGGACTGGTCCGGGGTAGAAGCGCATACCGCGATGAAGGCCTGCGAATACCTGCGTGACAACCCTGCCACTGGGGTGGACCTGCACATGTGGTCCAGCGCTTACTGCTCCGGCTGCCTGACCCGATTCCTGCCCCGGGACCGCCAGTTTGTCCCTTCACTTATGGCCCGTCTGGGCCAGGGCGAGGGAGCTGTGGCCCAGTTGCTGGAGCGGGTCAATGGTTTGCAGGCGGAGCACCAGGCCCTTACTGAGGGCGTCAATGCCTGGATCGAGCGTGAATCGATCAGCGCAGACACGCTGTTTCGCCGTCAGGCGGGAGAAAGGTTTCTGCGTTGCTGGCGTAGTGGCATAGAGCCACGGCTGGGGCTGGAAGAGTCCGTAGCCGGGCCGTCGTGGCGAGCCGCACCCGGTGTGCAGACGCTGGATCTGACGGGTGACACGATAAGTGATCTGCCAGTGTTGCCGGGCCAGGCGGCCTTTGCCCATGTCCACAGCCTCAACCTGAGCGAACTGGGCCTTGGGGTGGAGTTGCTGGACCGCTTCCTGGTTTCGTTTGAGCACGTGCGCGAGTTGAACCTGAGTCGCAACGGCCTGGACACGCTGCCACTGGCCCTGAGTGACATGCACCAGTTGACCGGCCTGAATCTGGCCCATAACGAATTGACCATCACCCCGGCGTTGCAAACCCGTCTGAGCGGGTTGGCCCGGCTGGAGCGCCTGGACCTGCAGGGTAATCGCATCACGGCTCTGGATGTCAGCACCATGACCCGGCTGCAGTCCCTTGACCTCAGCCATACGGGTATCAAGAGCTGGCCGACCGGGGTGCTGCAGTTGCCACGCCTGCGCCAGCTGGACCTGAGCAGCAGCGCCGTCAGGACCGTACCCAATGCCCTGTTCAGTGGTCATGACGGGTTGCTGCAGGGCACGCGACTTAACGGTTGCAGCCTGACTGCGCAAAGCTGCGCAGACTTGCTGGCCTATGGTCGGCGCACAGGGAGTGACAGGGTTGGCAATATTGCAACCGGGCTGCTGGCTGCCGGCAGGACCGGCGGCAGCCCGGAGTATTTCCCTGTGCTGGTAAGCGACCAGCCCGACCTGCTGCTGGCCGACGGGCCTGTATTCAGCCCGGATGAAGTGGTGCCCGGTCCTGCACCTGTGTTTGAACCGGGCAACCCCTCATCCAGTCGTACCGCCTTGCTGCAGCAGGTCAACCCGGACCTGAGCCTGCACGACGCGGTGGCCTGTCTGGATCGGTGGCAGGCAGAGGGGATGGCGGTACTGGATATCGACGCGCGGCTTGGCGAGTTGCATCGCCAGCACCAGGTGCTGGTCCAGCGCCTCAATGACTGGATCAACACCCCGGGGCACCGGGAAGGCGGACGCTGGGTCAGTGCCGTCGACCGCCGGCGCGCGGCTGACCGGCTTATGAGGACCTGGCGCCAGGGAGTGACCGCCGTCAGGGGCGCGGAGGGCCAGACCCTGGACTTTTCCGATCTGTGCCTGGGGGACATACCTGCCCTGAGCGTGGTCCAGGAGCATGTCACCACCCTCAACCTCAGTGGCGCACGCATCACTGACCGAGGTACGCAAGCCTTTATCTGCGAGTTCCCGGCCTTGCGCAGCCTGCACCTGAACAACAACCAGCTGAGCCGCTTGCCGGAGGGGCTGGGCTCCTTGCAAAACCTGTCGCGGCTAGAAGCCTCGCGCAACCATTTGCAGGCCGAGGACAGTTATGGTCCGTTGCGCTCCCTGGCTCATCTGCAGTGGCTGGACCTGAGCTACAACCGGCTTGCCAGCTTCGACCTGAGTGGCATGAACCAGTTGCAAACCCTGAACCTGCAAGGCAATCGCCTGGTGCGCTGGCCAGCCCGTGTGCTCACGACTCCCACGCTGGCGACCCTCAACCTGAGCGGCAACCAGATCGAGAATATTCCGGTGGAGTTGTTTGAAGGTGACAACGACGGACTTATGGCGCACACCGATCTGTCCAATAATCCGCTTTCGGCTGCGGGGTATGAAACCTTGCGCGACTACATCGACTTTTCAGGCAACGACATGGGCTTGTCTCCCGAAGACATTGACGACGGGCTGGCCTACACCGGTAACAGTTCCGACAGTGACAATGAGCAGGGCCCGGCCCCTGTCAGAGATGAGAACCTGGACCACCTTGATGACTTGAGCCCGGCACAAGTGGCGCAGCAGAAGGCTCGCTGGTTACAGGGCGTGGCCCAGGACTCGCCCCTGCAGGGCATCTGGGATGGCTTGTGGGCACGCAGTGAGGGCAGGGGCCTGTTCTATCTGCTTGACCAGTTGCAGTTTACCCAGGACTTTATCCAGGATCGGGCCGGCTTGACCCAGCGGGTATTGAATGTGCTGCAGGCTGCGGCGTCGGATCCCCGGCTATGCGACGAACTGTTTGTCATGGGGCGTTCGGATGTGACCTGTGGTGATGGCCGCATCCTGCTGTTCAGTGATCTGGAAGTGAAGGTCTACGAATTCAACGCGCTGAAAACGGTAGTGGCGGGTCAGGAAGGCCCGGCATTGCTGGCCCTGACCAGGCGTCTGTTCCGTCTGGGGCAGTTGGAGGATATTGCGCAAATGGCCTGTTTGAACCGCCGGGGCGCAGATATCGCCGAAGTGCGCCTGGCCTACCGCATCAGCCTGGGCAAGCGCCTGGATCTGCCATCACAGCCCAAGGACATGCATTACAGGCATGCGGCCAAGGTCAGCGCGCTGGATATCGAGAGTGCCTACCTGAGAATCAAGGCAGCAGAAAGCTCGCCAGCCTTTATGGCGCAGTTACTTGAGCAGGATTACTGGACCAGCTATCTCCAGCGCCAGTATCCCCAGGCGTTCGTGGAGCTTGAACAGCGTTTTGCCCAGGAGCACAAAGCCCTGGAAGAACGCCATGCTGATCTTGGGGATGACTATCAGAGAGACATCAACGATCTGGACGAAGAGAAGAAAAGCGAGGAGCGGCAACTGCGTGAGCGCCTGACAGAGCAGGCGATCAGCAGCCATGAAGCGGCTTGACGGTGTGGGAGCGGGCAAGCCCGCTCCCCCTGGGTCTCTATCAGTTGTCGTAGCCCAGGTTTGGTGCCAGCCAGCGCTCGGTCACGCTCAGGTCCTGGCCCTTGCGTGCGGTGTAGCTGTCGATCTGGTCCTTGTCGACCTTGCCCACTGCAAAGTACTGCGCTTGCGGGTGGGCAAAGTACCAGCCGCTGACTGCCGCCGCCGGGAACATGGCGTAGTGTTCGGTGAGGAACACGCCGCTTTTGCCTGCGCGCATTTCTTCGGCTTCTGGATCAAGCAGCTTGAACAGCGTGGCCTTCTCGGTGTGGTCCGGGCACGCGGGGTAGCCGGGAGCAGGGCGGATGCCGCTGTATTGCTCCTTGATCAGCTCTTCATTGGCCAGTTGCTCGTCCTTGGCATAGCCCCAGTAGTGGGTCCGCACCTGCTGGTGCAGCCACTCGGCGCAGGCCTCGGCCAGACGGTCGGCCAGGGCCTTGACCATGATCGAGTTGTAGTCGTCACCGGCATCCTGGTAAGCCTTGGCCACTTCTTCGGCACCAATCCCCGCAGTGGTGATAAAACCACCCACATAGTCGGTCACGCCGCTGTCCTTTGGCGCAACGAAGTCGGCCAGGGAGAAGTTCGGCTTGCCGTCGGTCTTGATGATCTGCTGGCGCAGGTGATGCAGCTTGGCCAAAGGTTGGCCATCGTCGTCAAACAGCTCCAGGTCGTCATCGTTAACCTGGTTGGCCGGCCAGAAACCAAACACCGCCCGGGCGCTGATCAGCTTTTCATCGATGAGCTTCTTGAGCATTTCCTGGGCGTCGGCGTACAGCGCCGTGGCCGCTTCGCCCACCACTTCATCGGTGAGGATGCGCGGGAACTTGCCGGCCAGGTCCCAGGAAATAAAGAACGGGGTCCAGTCGATGTACTCGGCCAGCACCTTGAGGTCGATATTGTCCAGCACCTTGGCGCCGGTAAAAGTCGGCTTGACCGGCTGATAGCTGGCCCAGTCGAACTGCGGCTTCTTGGCGATGGACGCGGCGTAGCTCAGGCGCTCGGTGCGGGCGCTGCGGTTGGCGGTGCGCTCGCGCACTTCAACGTACTCTTCGCGGGTTTTCTCGACGAATGCCGGTTTCAGCTCCTTGGACAGCAGCTGGGTGGCCACGCCCACGGCGCGGGAAGCGTCGGTGACGTAGATCACGGCATCGTTCTGGTACTTGGGTTCGATCTTGACCGCGGTGTGCGCCTTGGAGGTGGTCGCGCCGCCGATCATCAACGGCAGATGGAAGTTCTGACGCTGCATCTCGCGGGCCACATGCACCATTTCATCCAGCGACGGGGTGATCAGGCCGGACAGGCCGATGATGTCGCACTTCTGCTCCTTGGCCACCTGCAGGATTTTCTCCGCAGGCACCATCACCCCCAGGTCAACGATATCGTAGCCGTTACAGCCCAGCACCACGCCGACAATGTTCTTGCCGATGTCATGCACGTCGCCCTTGACCGTGGCCATCAGGATCTTGCCCTTGGCTTCAGGCTTGTCGCCTTTTTCCAATTCGATAAACGGGATCAGGTGGGCCACCGCCTGTTTCATCACGCGGGCAGATTTAACTACCTGGGGCAGGAACATTTTGCCTGCGCCAAACAGGTCGCCGACGATGTTCATGCCCGACATCAGCGGGCCTTCGATCACTTCGATCGGGCGCTTGAACGACAGGCGCGATTCTTCGGTGTCTTCGACAATGTGGGTGGTAATGCCCTTGACCAGCGCGTGCTCCAGACGCTTGTTGACGTCCCAGCCGCGCCACTCTTCGGTCTCGGCTTCCTTGACGCTGCCATCGCCCTTGTACTTGTCGGCAATGGCCAGCAGGTTGTCGGTGGCATCCGGTGTGCGGTTGAGCACCACGTCTTCCACGGCATCACGCAGCTCGGCCGGGATCTGGTCGTAGATCTCCAGCTGGCCGGCGTTGACGATACCCATGGTCAGGCCATTACGGATCGCGTAGAGCAAAAACACCGAGTGGATGGCTTCACGCACCGGGTTGTTGCCGCGGAACGAGAACGACACGTTGGACACGCCACCGGACGTCAGCGCATAGGGCAGCTCGTCACGGATATAGGCGCAGGCGTTGATAAAGTCCACGGCATAGTTGTTGTGCTCTTCAATGCCGGTGGCCACGGCGAAGATGTTCGGGTCGAAGATGATGTCTTCCGGCGGGAAGCCCACTTCATTGACCAGAATGTCGTAGGAGCGTTTGCAGATTTCCTTTTTGCGCGCTTCGGTATCGGCCTGGCCGGCTTCGTCGAAGGCCATCACCACCACGGCGGCACCGTAGCGCTTGCACAGTTTGGCGTGGTGGATGAACTGCTCCACGCCTTCTTTCATGCTGATGGAGTTGACGATGCCCTTGCCCTGGATGCATTTGAGGCCGGCTTCGATCACTTCCCACTTGGAGGAGTCGATCATGATCGGGACGCGGCTGATATCCGGCTCGCCGGCGATCAGGTTGAGGAAGGTGACCATCGCCTTCTTCGAGTCCAGCATGCCCTCATCCATGTTGATGTCGATGATCTGCGCACCGGCTTCAACCTGTTGCAGGGCCACTTCCAGGGCTTCGGTGTAGTTGTCTTCGCGGATCAGGCGGGCGAAGCGGGCAGAGCCGGTGATGTTGGTGCGCTCGCCGACGTTTACGAACAACGAGCTGCGATCGATGGTGAACGGTTCCAGCCCGGAAAGACGGCAGGCCTTTGGAATGTCCGGGATCTGGCGCGGCGCATAACCGGCCACGGCATTGGCGATGGCCTGGATATGCCCCGGCGTGGTGCCGCAGCAGCCGCCGACAATGTTGAGGAAACCGCTTTGGGCGAATTCTTCAATGACCTTGGCGGTTTCGGCCGGCAGTTCGTCGTACTCGCCGAATTCGTTGGGCAGGCCGGCGTTGGGGTGCGCCGAAACGTAGGTGCTGGCCTTGTTCGACAGTTCTTCGAGGTACGGGCGCAGTTCGCTGGCACCCAGGGCGCAGTTCAGGCCCACGGAAATAGGTTTGGCATGGGCCACCGAGTTCCAGAATGCTTCGGTGGTCTGGCCCGACAGAGTGCGGCCGGAGGCGTCGGTGATGGTGCCGGAAATCATGATCGGCAACTCGACACCCAGCTCTTCAAATACGCCCTGTACGGCAAAGATCGCGGCCTTGGCGTTGAGGGTGTCGAAAATGGTCTCGATCAGGATCAGGTCGGCGCCGCCTTCGATCAGGCCTTTAGTGGCCTCGGTGTAGTTTTCCACCAGCTCATCAAAGGTCACATTGCGGTAGCCGGGGTTGTTCACGTCCGGGGACAGCGAGCAGGTGCGGCTGGTCGGGCCCAGTACACCAGCGACAAAACGGGGTTTGTCCGGGGTTTCCAGCGTCTTGGCATCGGCCACCTTGCGCGCCAGGCGGGCGCCTTCTACGTTTAGTTCGTAGGCCAGTGCCTGCATGCCGTAGTCGGCCTGGGAAACCTGGGTGGCGTTGAAGGTGTTGGTTTCGAGAATATCGGCACCCGCATCCAGATACGCCTTCTCAATGGAGCCGATCACGTCCGGGCGGGTGAGCACCAGAAGGTCGTTGTTGCCCTTGACGTCGCTCGGCCAGTCGGCGAAGCGTGTGCCACGATAGTCGTGTTCCTCTAGACGGTAGCTTTGGATCATAGTGCCCATGCCGCCATCGAGAATCAGAATGCGCTCTTTGAGGGCTTGCTGAAGTGCTTGGAGACGAGCGCTGCGGTCAGACATAGGACTACCTGTTAGAGCCATGCAAAAGATGCGAAATCATAACAAACCTGCGTGGGATTTGAGCGTCTGCTGATTTACATGAATTTGATTCATGTTGTGACGTTTGTTCGACGGGTAGAATCGCGACATATTTTTGATATCAGGACACTGGCACATGTTTTTTCGCCTACTCACCAGCGCCGTGACGCTGGTGATGTGCAGTACAGCGTTGGCACAGGCCCCGTTGGTTAGCCCGGCTATTTCCTATACCAGGGACATACAGCCGATCCTTACCGAAAAATGCGTGGCCTGCCATGCCTGCAACGACGCCGCCTGCCAGTTGAACCTGGGCAGTGCGGAGGGCGCGACCCGGGGTGCCAGCAAGGTGCCGGTATACAAAGGTGATCGCGTCGATGCCGTGGCCCCCACGCGGATCTTCTACGATGCCAGCGGCCCCACTGAATGGCGCAACAAGGGTTTTTACTCGGTGCTCGACGCCCAGGGCGCGCAAGCGGCCCTGATGGCGCGCATGCTGGAGCTGGGGCACAGCACGCCGCTGACCCCGAATGCCAAATTGCCCGAAGAAATCGTCCTGGGCCTGAACCGCGAGAACGTCTGCCCGGCGCCCGGCGAGTTCAATGCCTATGCCCAGAGCCATCCCAAAGAGGGTATGCCGCTGGCCGTGACCGGCCTGACCGACCAGCAATACAGCACTGTGCAAACCTGGCTGGCCCAGGGCGCGAAAGTTGATCAGAACGCCATCAAGCCCACTGCGGTCGAGGCCGCGCAGATTGCCGAGTGGGAGGAACTGTTCAACCGCCCGGGTTCCACCGAAGCCCTGGTGGCGCGCTGGTTGTACGAGCACCTGTTCCTCGCCCATACCTATTTTGACAACGGTGTGCCGGGGCATTATTTCCAGTGGGTGCGTTCGCGCACGCCCAGCGGCCAACCTGTCGACCTGATTGCCACGCGCCGCCCCAACGATGACCCGGGCACGGCGTTTTACTATCGCTTGCAGCCAGTGCAGGGCGTGATCGTGCATAAAACCCACATCACCTACCCGATGGGGGCGCACAAACTGGCGCGGGTCAAGCAGCTGTTCTACAGCGGTGACTGGCATGCCACCAAGCTGCCTGGCTATGGGCCGCGCGGGCGGGCCAACCCGTTTGAAACCTTTGAAGCCATCCCGGCGGTCGCGCGCTATCAGTTCATGCTCGATAACGCCGAATACTTCGTGCGTACCTTTATCCGCGGCCCGGTGTGCCGTGGGCAGATCGCCACCGATGTAATCCGCGACAACTTCTGGACCGTGTTCCAGGAACCGGCCCGCGACCGTTATGTCACCGATGCGGTGTACCGTGGCCTGGCAACGCCCCTGCTGGCCATGCCCGGGCAGATCGACGACGTTGGCAGCGTGATTTCCCTGTGGCACAACTACCGCGACAAGCGCAACGACTATGAAAAGCTGCGGCAAAAAGCCTATGCCGACATGCCGCCACCGAGCTGGTCGACCCTGTGGGCGGGCAACGACAACGCCTTGCTGACGGTATTCCGCCACTTTGACAGTGCCAGTGTCAGCAAGGGTTTGATCGGCGAGATCCCGCAGACCATGTGGCTGTTTGACTACCCGTTGCTGGAACGCACCTACTACCAGTTGGCAGTCAACTTCGACGTCTTCGGCAATGTCTCGCACCAGGCTCAGACGCGTCTGTACTTTGACTTGATTCGCAACGGTGCCGAGGTCAACTTCCTGCGCCTGATGCCCGCCGACTCCCGCGCATCGATCCTCAGTGACTGGTATCAGAACAGCGGCAAGCTGAAGATGTGGATGGACTACCAGAAAATCGACACCGACACCCCGACCGGCATGAAGCTCGACCCGGCCGACCCCAAGCGTGACTTCGCCCTCAAGCTGATCGAGCGCACCGGCACCCTCAATGCAAGGCCCGACCCGATCAACCGTTGCAGCGGTGCCTACTGCTCACGGCCCAATATCCCACAAGAGTTCAAGTACGCCGAGCAATCCCTGAGCCGCTTGACCTCGCGCCCGGCAGCGGGGCTGGCGGTGATCAACCAGTTGCCCGAAGCCACCATGCTGCGTATCGAAGGTGCAGACGGCAAGCGTGAGATGTACAGCATGCTGCGCAATCGCGCGCACACCAACGTGGCCTTTATGCTGGGTGAGGAATACCGCCTGGAGCCGGGGCTGGACACCCTGACCATCTACCCGGGCGTGCTGAGCAGCTACCCCAACTTTATGTTCAATATCCCGGCAGGGCAGGTCGAAGCCTTTGTCGAGGCGATGGAGCAATGCAAGGATCAGGCAACGTTCGACACCATCGTCGAGCGGTGGGGCATTCGCCGCAGCCACCCGCAGTTTTGGCAGTACTTCCATGATATAGGCCAGTACATCAATGAAACCGACCCGGTGGAAGCAGGCGTACTGGACATGAACCGTTACGAAAACCTGTAAAGGGACGGTTGAAATTGAACGAATGGGACGCAGCTTTCCTGACAAAAACACTAGGACTTTGTCAGGCGCGCCGATTGGCGTAAACTGCGTCCCATGTCTGCGAGGAGATTCCATGAGCGCCATAACGATTACCGACGCTGCCCACGATTACCTGGCTGATCTGCTGTCCAAGCAGAACACCCCGGGTATCGGTATCCGCGTTTTTATCACCCAACCCGGTACTCAGTACGCTGAAACCTGCATTGCTTACTGCAAGCCGGCTGAAGTCAAACCTGAAGACACGGCCATCGGCCTGAAAAGCTTCACGGCCTGGATCGATTCGTTCAGCGAACCGTTCCTGGACGATGCCGTGGTCGACTATGCCACCGATCGCATGGGTGGCCAGCTGACCATCAAGGCGCCCAACGCCAAAGTGCCGATGGTCAATGCCGACAGCCCGATCAACGAGCGCATCAACTACTACCTGCAAACCGAGATCAACCCCGGTTTGGCCAGCCACGGTGGTCAGGTGAGCCTGATCGAAGTGGTTGAGGACGGTATCGCGGTGCTCAAGTTCGGTGGCGGTTGCCAGGGCTGCGGCCAGGCAGACGTGACCTTGCGTGAAGGTATCGAGCGCACCTTGCTTGAGCGTGTGCCGGAGCTCAAAGGTGTACGTGATGTGACCGACCACTCGCAGAAAGAAAACGCCTACTACTAAAAAGGTGTTCGCTGCGAAGCTGAAGAAAAAACGGTGCCCCGTGAGCACCGTTTTTTTATGCCTGCGCGAGGGCTCAACCCTTGTGGGAGAACGCTTGATTGTGGGAGCGGGCTTGCCCGCGATGGAATCGCTGCGGTTTACCTGACAGACCGCAGCGCCTGGATCGCGAGCAAGCCCGCTCCCACAGCAAGCCAGTTCCTGCAAGGGGGAGTGCCGTTTATGGCCGGTACAAATGCGCATGCCCTGCGCGGTACAGCGACGAATCGGCAAAGCTGTCACTGGCCAGCACCCGGCCCACCAGAATCAGCGCCGTACGCCTGAAACCCTTGGCCTGGACCTTGGCCGCGATGTCGGCCAGCGTGCCCTGTACCCAGTCCTGATCCGGCCAGCTGGCCCGATGGATCACCGCAATCGGGCAATCGCTGCCGTAATGGGGGGTCAGCTCGGCGACGATATTTTCCAGGTTCTTGACCCCCAGGTGAATCGCCATCGTCGCCTTGTGCTGCGCCAGGCTGGCCAGTTCCTCGCCCGCAGGCATCACGGTTTTTTCCGCATAGCGGGTCAGAATGACGGTTTGCGAGATATCCGGCAGGGTCAGTTCAGCCCCCAGAATCGCCGCGCAGGCCGCGGTGGCCGTGACCCCGGGGATAATTTCAAAAGCTATGCCCAGCTCGCGCAGGCAGCGAATCTGTTCGCCAATCGCGCCGTACAGGCTCGGGTCGCCGGAATGCACGCGAGCCACGTCCTGGCCCCTGGCGTCGGCGGCCTTGATCAAGTCGATGATCTGCTCGAGGTGCAGCTCGGCGCTGTTGATCACCTGTTCGGCCTGATGGCCTTGCAGCACCGCTTCGGGCACCAGGGAGCCTGCGTAAATGATCAGCGGGCAACTGCGAATCAGGCGCTGGCCCTTGACGGTAATCAGTTCTGGATCGCCGGGCCCGGCGCCGATGAAATAGACGGTCATGGCAGTCTCTTGAAAGGGTCGAGGTAGAGCTGTTCTTGAACAACGCTCATAGTGAGGCGGGGGATTATCGCGGGTTTTGCCGGGCACAGGCCAATGCAAAGGTTGCTTCGGCCGTATGTTGGCGTGTGATCAGCAGGCTGGCAGGTGCGCCAGCGAGTTGTTCGGCCAGCGCCAGGGCAGCACTTTCGGCAATGCCAAAACAGCCGGTTTGCTCGTAGGCAATAGCCGAATGATGGCTCAGTTGCGGAGCATACCGGTCCAGTTGTGCCGCGCTGAACACCTCAAGCCCGAGGCCCAGTTGCGCTGCCAGTTGCACCAGCCCCGGTTCGTCGCGCTTGAGATCGATACTGGCCAGGGCCTGCACCCCATCGAGTGCAAGCCCGGCCCGGGCCAGTGATTGTTCGATCAGCGCCCGCAGCGCCTGCGCGCTGCACCCCCGGCGGCAGCCCAGGCCAATCACCAGGATTGGCGCTGTGCGAGTGGCCGTCATGCCGAGTATTGGCCTTCAGCTTTGCGGCGGAACAGCCAGGCGCTGATCACGCCCAGGGCCAGCCAGAAGGCCAGGTTGGTCAGTTGTGCGGCAATCTTGAACTGCGACTCCAGTGCCTCGGGTGCCAGGCTGGAATGTACCAGCGGCTGCGGTGCGCCAAACAGGTGTGGCACCAGCACAATTGCCACGCCCAGCACTTTCAGTGCCCAATGCCGGCCAAACACCAGCAGGGCAATGCCCACGGCCGTCGAGGCGGCAGTGCTGACCCACCAGAGCTGGCGTTGCAGCAAGTCCGCCGCGGCAGTGCCCGGCAGTTCTGGTGGCAAGCCCATTGTCGGTGCCAGGCAGAACACGGCATAGCCAGCCAGGCCCCAGAGCAGGCCCTGGGACGTGCGGGTCGGGGCGCGCAAGGTATACAGGCCCGCCAGCATCAGGGCGAAACCCACCGCGACCACCAGATTGCCGCCTGTGGTGGACAATACGCGCTGCCAGCCGTCTTCCGGTTCCCAGGCCTCGGCGTCGTGCTCATGCGCAGGCATGGCCATGTCGGCATGCTCGTGCATTTCACTGGCGGCGGGTTTTTCGTAGGTTTCGGCCTGCAAAATCAGCGGGGCGACCCACAGGCTTTGCAGCAGGGTCAGCAGCAGGGCGGCCAGCAGGCCGGTAAAGCCTGCCGTTTGAGCGATACGCTTGATCATGGCAGGCAGTCTCAATGGCACGGGAAGGCGGAGCTGTGACGGGTGTCGTGGGCGGCGTTGTGAACGGCGTCGATATGGGAGAACCCGGCAAAGTACACCAGGAACGCGCCCAGCACGGCAGCGCCGACAGCGGCGACGATGCGTTGGCTCTGGGTAGTGCTGGTAGCGGCGGAATGGGTACGGCTGGTGCTGACGGACATGGCGCTTGCCTCGGGTCGGACGACGGGCAGCAAAGCGCAAGAAAACCCCGCGAACGAAGCCCGCAGGGTTTAACAGCGCCCGCCCACCGCGGGTTTGTTATTCGAAATAATCAGGCCGGTCTCCGGGCTTGCGAGGGGCTCGTAGGTTGAGCCTGCAAACATCTCCTTCCCATGCCTTCGGCACAGTGGACGTGATGTTTCTCTCGCTTACCGTTGCGGGGGCAGCGCCGGACTTGTCAGGGCAAAACGCCTGACGCACCGGTTTCCCGTTTCACCCTGTGAAGGGCACCTGATACAAGATGTGTAGGAAAACACAGCGCTGTGGGGCCGTCAATTGCACAGGCATGCCTGGCTTTTGATTTTTATGGGGGCGCAGGCTTGCCTGCGATGCGGGTAAGGCGGTCTTGCAGGCACACAGCAGTGAGACGATCGCGAGCAAGCCCGCTCCCACAGACCTCTTAGGCGTTCACCAACATGCTTTTGACTTTGGCACGCAGTTGGTCAATGGAGAAGGGCTTGCCGATTACCGCCATGCCTTCGGCAATCTCCAGGCTCTCGGCATAACCACTGGCAAACAGTACCGGCAATTGCTGGCGCAGTTCCCGGGCCTTGCTGGCCAGCGCCCGGCCATCCATGCCCGGCAAACCCACGTCGGTCATCAGCAGGTCGATAGTCTGGGCCGTATCCTCAAGCAGTTCCAGGGCGCGCTCGCTGCCATCAGCTTCAAGCACACTGAACTCCAGCTCTTGCAGCACGTCTACGATCAGCATGCGAACAATGGCGTCGTCTTCGACCACAAGGATAGTGGAGGGTGTTGCGGACATAATCGTGATCCCGATAAAAATTTGAGCGTGTTCTCGCAGCCAGCAAGGATAGCCTTCACCTGCCTTTGTATGCGCGTAAAATCTGCTTTGAAAGCAAGAAAATAGAACTATTACTCGATAATCCGGCAAACTCCGGTTTTTTATGACAGTCCACGGGCCTGAAAATGAACTCACCTGCATCAATTGATGAGCGAAGCTTTCGCAAGCTCCTGAGCCGCAATATCGGTTTGCCCCTGGCCGTTGGCGTGCTCAGTGCCGCGTTGTTTGTGGTCATGGTCAGCTATCTGCTGTCGGTTATCAGGTGGGTCGAACACAGTGACCGGGTCATCAGCAATGCCAATGAGGCCGTGCGCCTGACGGTCGATCTGGAAACCGGCATGCGCGGCTTCCTGATTACCGGGGACGAGCACTTCCTCGACCCCTACGCCGTGGCCAAGCCGCAGATCAATGTGCAGCTCAAGGGCTTGCAGGAGCTGGTCAGCGACAACCCGCAGCAAGTTGACCGCCTCAAGCGCCTCGAGGCCCTGCAGGAAGAGTGGAATGCCTACGCACAGTCGATGGTCGAACTGCGTCGCCAGGACGGCGATTACCGCTCGGCGGTGCAGGCTGGCCGGGGCAAGCGCCTCAGTGATGAAATTCGCAAGGAATATGACGACTTCATTCAAATGGAGCAGCAGTTGCGGGTTGCGCGCAGTGAAGATGTCAGCCGCACCACCATTGTCAGCATTGGCCTGTATCTGGTTTTCGTACTGGGCCTGAGCGGTTTTCTGGCTTATATCGGGCGTCGTGATTTACTTGCACTTTCAAGCAGTTATAACAATGCCTTCGAGTCGCAGATCAAGGCCGCGCAGCGCCTCGAACAGCAGGCTTGGCTACGCAACGGCCAGACCGAACTGGCGGAGCAGGTGCTGGGCCGCCTGACCCTGAACATGTTGGGGCGCAATATCCTGCAGTTCTGTGCCCAGTACCTGGGGTCGGTGGTAGCCGCCGTTTATGTCCGCGAAGATCACGGGGGCCTCAAGCGTGTGGCCAGTTATGGTTTTTCCCGCGAGCAGGAAGCCCAGGACCAGTTGATCCACAACGACGAGGGCATTGTCGGGCAGGCTGCCCAGCAGGATACCTTGATCCGCCTGGACAACGTGCCAGCCGACTACACCCTCAAGGTCACTTCCGGGCTGGGCCAGGGCAGCCCGCACAGTGTGCTGGTGATTCCCACCAGTGATGACGACCGTGTCAACGGGGTGATCGAACTGGGCTTTTTACGCCCGTTGGACGGGCGTGATATCGAGCTGTTCGAACTGATTGCCGACAATATCGGCACCTCGATCGAGGCCGCGCGTTATCGCCAGCGTCTGCAGGAAGTGCTCGCTGAAACCCAGCAGCTCAACGAACAACTGCAAGTGCAGCAGGAAGAGTTGAAGACCGCCAACGAAGAGCTTGAAGAGCAATCGCGGATTCTCAACGAGTCGCAAACCAGCCTGGAAACCCAGCAGGCCGAGCTTGAGCAGACCAACGAAGAGCTGGCTGGCCAGCGCGACGCGATGGACCGCAAAAACAACGAACTGAACCGGGTACAAATCCAGCTCGAAGAACGCGCCGATGAGTTGCAGCGCTCCAGCAAGTACAAGTCCGAATTCCTCGCCAATATGTCCCACGAGCTGCGCACGCCGCTGAACAGCTCGTTGATTCTGGCCAAGCTGCTGTCTGAAAACCCGCAGCAGAACCTCAGTGCAGAGCAGGTCAAGTTTGCCGAGTCGATCTATTCGGCGGGCAATGACTTGCTTAACCTGATCAATGACATTCTGGATATTTCCAAGGTTGAGGCCGGCAAGCTCGAAGTGCGCCCCGAAAACACCAGTGTGGCGCGGGTGGTAGAAGGTTTGCGTGGCATGTTCCAGCCGCTGGCCGGGGAAAAGTCCCTGAACTTTGACGTGCAATTGCAGCCTGGCACGCCGCCGATGATCTACACCGACAGTCAGCGCCTGGAGCAGATCCTGAAAAACCTGCTGTCCAATGCGGTCAAGTTCACCGAAAAAGGCCAGGTCAGCCTGGTCGTGTCCCACCAGCCGGGGGAAGGCGTTGCCTTTGCCGTGACCGATTCCGGCATAGGTATCGCCCCGGATCAGCAGGAAAGCATTTTCGAAGCCTTCCGCCAGGCAGATGGCACCAGCAACCGTCGCTATGGCGGCACGGGCCTGGGCCTGTCGATCTCCCGCGATCTGGCGACCCTGCTCGGTGGCTCAATCACGGTCAGTAGCGAGCCGGGGCAGGGCAGCACTTTTACCCTGGTGTTGCCGGAGCAGTATGTGGAGTCGGCCCAGGAGCTGGCACAACTGTCCGCAGCTCCTGCGCCACGGCCGGCGCCAGTGGCCCACAGGCCTCAGCCGCTGCCGGCCGTTGTGCCGCCGGTAGACATTGCACGCTTTATGGATGACCGCGAACAGGCTCCGTTCACCACGCGCTGCATCCTGGTGATTGAAGATGAGCCCAACTTTGCGAACATCCTCTTCGATCTTGCGCATGAACTGGGCTATCGCTGCCTGGTGGCCCACGGTGCGGACGAAGGCTTCAGCCTGGCCGCGCAGTTTATCCCTGACGCCATCCTGCTCGATATGCGCCTGCCCGACCACTCGGGGCTGACCGTGTTGCAGCGCCTCAAGGCGCTGGCGCCGACCCGGCATATCCCGGTGCATGTGATTTCCGTCGAGGATCGGGTCGAAGCTGCGATGCACATGGGCGCAGTGGGTTACGCCGTTAAGCCGACCACCCGTGAAGAACTGAAAAACGTGTTCGCCCGCCTTGAAGCCAAACTGACGCAGAAGGTCAAACGGGTTCTGCTGGTGGAGGACGACGACCTGCAGCGCGACAGCATTGCCCGCCTGATCGGCGACGATGATATTGAAATCACCGCCGTTGGCTACGCCCAGGAAGCGTTGGACCTGCTGCGCAGCAATATCTACGACTGCATGATTATCGACCTCAAGCTGCCGGACATGCTCGGCAACGACTTGCTCAAGCGCATGTCTACCGAGGATATCTGCTCGTTCCCGCCGGTGATCGTCTATACCGGGCGCAACCTGACCCGTGATGAAGAGGCCGAACTGCGCAAGTATTCGCGCTCGATCATCATCAAGGGCGCCCGTTCGCCGGAGCGTTTGCTCGATGAAGTGACATTATTTCTGCACAAAGTCGAATCTCAGTTGTCCCATGAGCGGCAAACGATGCTCAAGACCGCCCGCAGCCGCGACAAGGTCTTTGAAGGGCGCAAGATTCTGCTGGTGGATGACGATGTACGTAACATCTTTGCCCTGACCAGCGCCCTGGAGCAAAAGGGCGCCATCGTAGTAATCGGCCGTAACGGGCGCGAAGCCATCGAGCGCCTCGATGAAGTCGAAGACATCGACCTGGTGCTGATGGACGTGATGATGCCGGAGATGGATGGCTACGAGGCCACCGTCGAAATTCGCAAGAACCCGCGCTGGCGCAAGCTGCCGATCATTGCGGTTACGGCCAAGGCAATGAAGGACGATCAGGAGCGTTGCCTGCAGGCAGGCTCCAATGATTACCTGGCCAAACCTATCGATCTGGACCGACTGTTTTCGTTGATCCGGGTCTGGCTACCGAAAATGGAACGACTCTAAGTGCAACGGAACACCGATATCGAGTTACGGCTGCTGATCGAAGCGATCTATCTCAAATACAGTTATGACTTTCGCGATTACTCCGGCGCGTCGATCAAGCGCCGGGTCAATCATGCGTTGCGTCAGTTCGACTGCAACACTATCTCGGCTTTGCAGGAACGCATCCTGCACGATCCCACGGCCTTTATGCAGTTGCTGCAGTTCCTGACCATCCCGGTGAGCGAGATGTTTCGCGATCCGGAGCACTTCCTGGCCATTCGCCAGGAGGTGGTGCCGATTCTCAAGACCTACCCGTCGCTGAAAATCTGGATTGCCGGCTGCAGCACCGGCGAGGAGGTCTATTCAATGGCCATCCTGCTGCGCGAGGAAGGCCTGCTCGATCGCACCATCATCTACGCCACCGATATCAACCCGCGGTCCCTGGAAAAAGCCAAGCAGGGGATTTTTTCCCTGGAGAATATCCGCGCCTATACCCACAACTATCAAAAGGCCGGTGGTCAGCGCTCGTTTGCCGATTACTACACCGCCGCCTACGACTACGCGATTTTCGACAAGAGCCTGCGTGAGAACGTGACCTTTGCCGATCACAGCCTGGCAACCGATAGCGTGTTCTCGGAAACGAATTTAATTTCGTGCCGTAACGTATTGATTTATTTCAATAAAGATTTGCAAAACAGAGCCTTTGGTCTGTTTCACGAGTCGCTGTGCCACCGCGGGTTCCTGATGCTGGGCAGCAAGGAAACCCTGGATTTTTCGGACTACAGCAAGCAATTCACCCCCGTGCTCAAGCACGAACGGATTTACCGCAAGCTATGACAGCCCGGCACAGCCCCGTGGCTGACAACAGGCAGGTAGCGGCAGTGGTGATCGGCGCGTCGGCGGGTGGGGTCGAGGCGTTGCTGACGATTTTTGCCGAGCTCACGGCTGATTTTTCCCTGCCGATCATCGTGGTGCTGCACTTGCCCGACGAGCGCCGCAGCCAGCTTGCCGAGGTGTTTGCCCGGCGCGTGGCCCTGCCGGTCAGGGAGGTCCAGGACAAACAGCCGATTGTGCCGGGCACCTTGTACTTTGCCGCGCCCGGCTACCATGTCTCGGTGGAGCAGGATCAAAGTTTTTCCCTGAGCCAGGAAGAGCCGGTGCATTACTCGCGGCCTGCAATCGATTACCTTTTTGAGTCTGCAGCCGATGTGTATCAACAGCGCCTGGCCGCAATATTGCTGACAGGGGCCAATCGCGATGGTGCGCGAGGGATGAGCCAGGTCAAGCAGGCGGGCGGCCTGACCATTATCCAGGACCCGGACGAAGCCCATGTGGCGACCATGCCCCGTGCAGCCCTGGAACTTTTTCAACCGGACTGCATCCTTTCCTTGCGCGGCATCGGCCGTCTGCTTGTCGAGCTGGAACATAGCCAATGCTACTGAATGAAATCAAAGCCAAGCTGCTGATCGTCGATGATCTGCCGGAAAACCTGCTGGCCCTTGAAGCGCTGATCAAACGCGAAGACCGCATCGTGTATAAGGCCCTGTCGGCTGACGAAGCGCTGTCGTTGCTGCTGCAGCACGAGTTCGCGATGGCCATTCTGGATGTGCAGATGCCCGGCATGAACGGTTTTGAGCTGGCTGAGCTGATGCGGGGGACGGCCAAGACCAAAAACATCCCCATCGTGTTTGTCAGTGCCGCCGGGCGCGAGATGAACTATGCCTTCAAGGGCTATGAAAGCGGCGCGGTGGACTTTCTGCACAAGCCGCTGGATATCCATGCGGTCAAGAGCAAGGTCAATGTGTTCGTTGAGTTGTATCGCCAGAGCAAGGCCATGAAGCAGCAGGTCGAAGCCCTGGAGCAGAGTCGCCGTGAGCAGGAGACCTTGCTGGCGCAATTGCAGTTGACCCAGGTGGAACTGGAGCACGCTGTGCGTATGCGCGATGACTTTATGTCGATCGTCTCCCATGAGGTGCGAACGCCGCTCAACGGGCTGATTCTGGAAACCCAGCTGCGCAAGATGCACCTGGCCCGGGACAATGCCGCGGCATTCACCCTGGACAAGATGCAGGCGATGGTCGAGCGCGACGAGCGCCAGATCCAGAGCCTGATCCGCTTGATCGAAGACATGCTCGACGTGTCGCGCATCCGCACCGGCAAGCTGTCCATTCGCCCTGCGCCGGTTGACTTGACCCAGGTCGTGGCCCGGTTGCTGGAAAACTTTGCCGCGCAGATCAGCGCGGCGCAATCGAGCGTCAACTTCACGGCCGGGCAACCGGTGGTGGGGCAGTGGGATGAATTCAGGATCGAGCAGGTCATCAGTAACCTGCTGACCAATGCCTTGCGCTATGGCGCGAAAAAGCTCATTGATGTAGCGGTTTATAGCGAAAATGACCAGGCCGTGGTGGATGTGCGCGACCAGGGCATTGGCATCAGCGCAGAAAACCAGCAGCGGGTTTTCCAGCAATTTGAGCGGGTATCGGCCAGCCATGTGACCGCAGGGCTTGGCCTGGGGCTGTTTATTTCGGAGCAGATCGTGACTGCGCACAGCGGCACTATCAGCGTGCAGAGCACGCTGGGTGAGGGGGCCTTGTTCAGGGTTTGCCTGCCGTTGGTACAAAAGGCATAAACTGGGCGCAACCTATGACCGCGCCCGGGGTCATACTGGCAGCGATGGCATGAATTAAGGTTTCCCATGAGTGAAGATGCGCAAGATGTTGTTTTGATTGTCGAAGACGATCCCTCGATCCTGATGGTCCTTAGTGCCTATCTGGCGGGTGAGGGCTACAGGGTGTTGCAGGCCGAAAATGGCGAGCAGGCGTTCGAGATTCTGGCGAGCAAGCCGCATCTGGACCTGATGGTCACCGACTTCCGATTGCCGGGAGGGATTTCCGGGGTACAGATCGCCGAGCCGGCGCTCAAGCTGCGCCCGGACCTGAAGGTGATCTTTATCAGCGGTTACCCGGCCGAGATCCGCGACACGGGCAGCCCGATCACCCTGACTGCACCGATCCTGGCCAAGCCGTTCGACCTCGACACCCTGCAGGCGCAGATCCAGAAATTGCTGGCTTGACCCTTGATCCCTTTGGGGGAGCGGACTTGCTCGCGATTGCATCACCCCGAATGCTTTAGCCAGACCGGGTTGCCTGCATCGCGAGCAAGCCCGCTCCCACAGGTTCAGCTGTTCACAACCCCTGCTGCAGCGCCGGGTCATCCGGGTTCTGCTGCTCCAGTTGCGCCAGTAGCACCTGCACATTCTGCAATTGCCCGGCCTCTTTCCAGTATCGAATCAACAGCACTCGCGCCCGACGATTGGCGGGCTGGCGTTGCAGCAGCTCCTCGAGCTGGCGTTGCGCAGCTTCCAGCTGGTCGAGGTCATGCAGGGCCGTTGCCAGTTTGTAGCGGTAGTCGCTGTTGTCGGGCTCCAGCTCCACGGCCTTGGCCAGGCCGAGCAGGGCATATTCAGTCTGGCCGTGGTTGAGCAGCCAGATCCCCAAGGCATGCTGCAGATACGCCGAATCCGGGTGCGCTTCGAGCTGACGGGCCAGCAATTGACGGGCCTGGTCAGGCTTGCCGCGCTTGTCCAGCAGATCGATCTGCGCCACCACGGCCTTGAGGTTGTCCGGGTCCAGGCGGGTGACCTGTTCCAGCGCCGCCTGGGCTTCATCCAGCTGGCCTTCGTGCAAGTACAGGCGGGCGAGCTGACCCTGGGCTTGGGGGTCGTCAGGGCGGGTTTTGAGGTCGCGTTCGAACTCGTCGATCACTTGCTGCAACGGTCCGAAGTACAGGCCCTGTTCATCTGGCGACAGGCCGAGCAAGGCGTTGGCCGCAGCAAAGCGCACGCTTTGCTCCTCGTCATCGAGCAATGGCCCCAACAACAACGTGCGCTGGGCACTGGGCACGAGGCCGACGATGCTCTGGATCGCTGCTTTGCGCACCAGCGGTGACGGGTTGTGCAGGTCGGCGTCGGCCAGCTTCAGGGCTTGGGGGCTCGGGTAGTTGGGCAGTTCGGCATGCAGGCTGGCGCGGCGGCTATCGCTCAGGTCGGTGCGGGCCAGTTGCTGATAGAGCACGCGGGCGGCACCGGGTTTGCCGTTATGGGCCATGTCCAGGGCGATGGAGTAGCGCTGGCTCACGGAGGGCGTGGGGACGGCAGGCGCAGGGGCCATCGAATACCAGAGGCCGGCGGCAACGAGTGCTGACACCAGGCTGATTACGAGGTAGCGGCGGGGCTGGGTCATCCAATATCCAGAAACAGGCTTACGTATGGGCTGCAAGAGTGGGTGAGTCGGGGGCTTGAGTCAAATCCCTGATGCGCGTGCGTGAACCCCGTAGCAGCTGCCGAAGGCTGCGTTCGGGAGCTGCTACAGACAAAAAAAAGCCCCGCGACCGAATGTACGCGGGGCCAAAAATTTGGTTGGTTGCGGCCAACCAAAGGAGCTCGTTGAATCAGTGCGCGCTGGCCACGGTCTCGGCTTGCCAGCCACCACCCAGTGCCTTGTAGATGGCTACCACGCCGCGATACAGCTCAACCTCAGCCTGGGCCTGGCTGTCTTCGGCCGCCAGGCGCTCGCGCTGGGCATCCAGCAGCACCAGGAAATCCACCGTACCTTCGCGGTAGCGAATCGCCGCCAAGTCCGCCGCAGTACGGCTGGACTCGCTCTGACGAATCAGCGATACCAGGCGCTGCTGACGTTTGCCGTAGTCACTGAAGGCGTTTTCCGACTCTTCCAGGGCCAACAGGACTTGCTGCTCGTAGCTGGCCAGGGCGCCATCGGCTTCTGCGTCTGCACCGCGCAGGCGTGCCCGCACGCTGCCCAGATCAAACGCCGGCCAGGTAATGCGCGGGCCCAGTGCCCATGCATTGGCTGCCGCCGAGCCGATCTGCGAGCCGCGCCCGGCGGTAAAGCCGAGGAAGCCGCTGAGGCTGACCCGCGGGAACAGGTCGGCCTTGGCCACGCCAATTCGGGCAGTGGCCGCTGCCAGCTTGCGCTCGGCGCTCATAATGTCCGGGCGCTGCTGCAGCAGGTCACCCGGATTTCCGATATTCAGCGCCTTGGCAATGGCCGGCAGCTGTTTGGGGCTCAGATCGACGCTCAGTTGCTCAGGGCGCTGACCGAGCAAGGTGGCGATACGATTGCGCTCGCGCACCTGCTCGGCCTGCAACTGCGGCACGCTGGCTTCAACCGAAGCAAGGCGGGCATCAGCGCGCACTACGTCCAACTGATCGCCAACCCCGGCGTCACGCAGGCTTTCAGTGATGGCCTTGGAGTCCTGCTGGTTTTTCAGGTTGTCCAGGGCGATGCGCTCACGCAGTTGGGCGCCGCGCAATTCACCATAGGCGTCCACCAGTTCGGCAATCATCGTGACTTGCAACTGATACAGGTCGGCTGCAGCGGCCTGCTCGTCAGCGTCGCTGGCTTCCAGCTCGCGCTGGATACGGCCAAACAGGTCGACTTCCCAGGCCATGTCCAGGCCCAGGTCGTAACGCTCACTGTTGACGCGCTTCTCGGTCTGGCCCGGGATCTGGCCTTTGCCCAGATCACTGCTGGCTCGGCTGGTGATGGTCGGCATGGCGTCGTTACTGACGTCATCGCGAATCGCCCGGGCCGCGCGCAGGCGGGCAAAGGCCACGCGCAGCTCGCGGTTGCCGGCCAGTGACTGGGTCACCAGCTGGTTGAGGGTCGGGTCATCAAATTGCTGCCACCAGATCCCTTCAAAATGCGCCCGGTCAAAGCCCTTGAGGTTATCGGCACTGATCTGTGCCGGTTCAGTGGCCGGGGTCTTGTAGTCCGGGCCCACGGCGCAGGCACTCAAGGCCAGCACCAACAGGCTCGGCAGAAAAACTTTCACGCTCATTGTTGCGACTCCAACTTGAGGTGCTTGGCCGCTTTGCGCGCTTCACTGCGCTCCACATAGCGGCGAATCAATACATAGAACACCGGCGTCAGCAGCAGGCCGAAGAAGGTCACCCCGAGCATCCCGGAGAACACCGCCACACCCATCGCATGGCGCATTTCCGAACCGGCACCGGTGGACAGCACCAATGGCACCACACCCATGATGAAGGCGAACGAGGTCATCAGGATCGGCCGCAGACGCAGGCGGCAGGCTTCCAGCACAGCGGCCAGCGGGTCGAGCCCTTCGGCCTGCTTGTCCTTGGCGAACTCGACGATCAGGATCGCGTTCTTGCACGCCAGGCCCACCAGCACGATCAAGCCGATCTGGGTGAAGATGTTGTTATCGCTGCCCGAGATGATCACCCCGGTAATCGCCGACAAAAGTGTCATCGGCACGATCAGGATCACCGCCAGCGGCAGGCTCCAGCTTTCGTATTGGGCGGCCAGTACCAGGAACGCCAGCAGTACGCAGAGCGGGAACACGAACAGCGCGGTGTTGCCCGACAGGATTTGCTGATAAGTCAGCTCGGTCCATTCGAAGGTCATGCCGTTGGGCAGTTCTTCCTTGAGCAGTTTTTCCATCGCCGCTTCGGCTTGGCCCGAGCTGTAACCCGGTGCTGCGCCGCCGTTGATCTCAGCGGTGACGAAACCGTTGTAGTGCATTACACGGTCGGGGCCTGCGGTGTCGCTGACCTTGATAAAGGTCGCCAGCGGGATCATTTCGCCTTTGTTGTTACGCACTTTCAGTTGGCCAATCTGCTCGGGTTCCAGGCGGAACTGCTGCTCGGCTTGCACATTCACCTGATAAGTGCGACCGAAGCGGTTGAAATCGTTGGCATACAGCGAACCCAGGTAGATCTGCAGGGTATCGAAGATGTCGCTGATGGCAACGCCGTGGGTCTTGGCTTTTTCACGGTCAATGGCAGCGTCCACTTGCGGCACGTTGACTTGATAGCTGGTGAACAACCCGGCCAGTTCCGGTACGTCATGGCTCTTGGCGATTACGTTCTGCACTTCTTTGTACAGTTCGTCATAGCCAAGGCCACCACGGTCCTCGACTTGCAGGCGGAAACCGCCAATGGTGCCCAGCCCCTGTACCGGCGGCGGCGGGAAGATGGCGATATAAGCTTCCTGAATATCGGCAAACTGCGCGTTCAAGGTGGCGGCAATCGCGGCTGCGGACTGGCTCGGATCTTTGCGCTCGTCAAAGGACTTGAGTGCGACAAACACGATGCCGCTGTTCGGGCTGTTGGTGAAACCGTTGATCGACAGGCCGGGGAAGGCAATCGAGTTGGCCACGCCGGGTTGCTTGAGGGCCAGCTCGGACATGCGCTTGATCACGTCTTCGGTGCGATCCAGGCTTGCTGCGTCCGGCAACTGGGCAAAGGCCACCAGATACTGCTTATCCTGAGGGGGGACGAAGCCGGTCGGGGTGTGGGCAAAACCGGCCCAGGTCAGCACCATCAGGCCTGCGTACACCAGCATGGCAATACCGCTGCCACGGATGATCCGCCGCACCGTGCCGACATAACCGTTACTGGCCTTGACGAAGAAGCGGTTGAACGGGCCGAACAGCCAGCCACCGAAGAGGCGATCCAGCAGGCGGGTAAAGCGGTCTTTCGGTGCGTGATGGCCCTTGAGCAATACCGCCGCCAGCGCCGGGGACAGGGTCAGCGAGTTGAAGGCCGAGATCACCGTGGAAATGGCAATGGTCAGGGCGAACTGCTTGTAGAACTGCCCGGTCAGGCCGGAGATAAAGGCCGCTGGGACAAACACCGCACACAGTACCAACGCGGTGGCGATAATCGGCCCGGTTACTTCGCGCATGGCACGCTTGGTGGCGTCCACCGGGTTGAGCCCCAGCTCGATATTGCGCTCGACGTTCTCCACCACCACGATCGCATCGTCCACCACGATACCGATGGCCAGCACCAAACCGAACAGCGACAACGCGTTAAGCGAGAAGCCGAACATATGCATCACTGCGAACGTACCGATCAGCGATACGGGCACAGCGACCAGCGGGATAATCGAAGCGCGCCAGGTTTGCAGGAACAGGATGACAACCAGTACCACCAGGATCAGCGCTTCAAACAGCGTATGAACCACGGCCTCGATCGAGCCACGGACGAAAATCGTCGGGTCGTAGGCGATTTCGAAGTCCATGCCCTCTGGGAAGCTCTTCTTCAGTTCGGTCATCTTGGCGCGAACGTCATTGGAAATCTGGATCGCGTTGGAGCCGGGGCGCTGGAAGATCGGGATCGCCACGGCCGGCTGGTTGTCCAGCAGCGAGCGCAGGGCGTACTGGCTGGAGCCCAGCTCGACCCGGGCGATGTCCTTCAGGCGGGTGATCTGACCATCTTCGCCGGAGCGGATGATGATGTTCTCGAACTCTTCTTCACTGACCAGGCGGCCCTGGGTGTTGACCGACAGCTGGAAGCTGGTGGCATTCGGCGCAGGCGGCGCGCCCAGGGCACCGGCGGCGACCTGGCGGTTCTGCTCGCGAATGGCGGTCACTACATCAGTGGCGGTCAGGTTGCGCGAGGCGGTCTTGTTTGGATCGAGCCATACCCGCAGCGAGTAGTCGCCCATGCCGAACATCTGCACATCGCCGATGCCGTTGAGCCGCGCCAGTTCATCCTTGATATTGAGGATGGCGTAGTTGGACAGGTACAGCATGTCGTAGCGCTGATCCGGCGAGGTCAAGTGCACAACCATGGTCAGGTCGGGCGAAGCCTTGTCCACCGTGATGCCGATGCGCGTCACTTCCTCGGGCAGCTTGGGCTGCGTACGGGTCACACGGTTCTGCACCTGCACCTGGGCATTGTCCAGGTCAGTGCCCAAAGCAAAGGTGATGGTCAGGGTGATCTTGCCGTCAGCGGTGGATTGCGAGGACATGTACAGCATGTTCTCGACGCCGGTGATGGCCTGTTCCAGCGGCGCGGCGACGGTTTCGCCGATCACCTTGGGGTTGGCGCCGGGGAAATTGGCACGCACTACCACGGTAGGCGGGACGACTTCCGGGTATTCGCTGATCGGCAACTGGAACAGCGAAATGCCGCCCGCAATCAGGATAAGCAAGGAAAGCACAGCGGCGAAAATCGGCCGCTGGATAAAGAACTGGGAAAAATTCATCGGAGTTATCGTCCCTTAACCGCGAGGAGTCGCGACGCTGGCCAACTTCGGCGCGCCAGTGGCGGGCTTGATTTGCGGCAGGTTGCTGGCTTCCAGGGCTTGTCGTTGTTGTGCCAGTGCGGCGAGGGTCTGTTCGTTGGCCATCGGGATCACCTGCGGCGTGACCGGTGAGCCCGGGCGTACTTTCTGCAGGCCCTTGACGATGATGGTGTCGTCCTTGCTCAGGCCGCTGCGCACGATGCGCAGGCCTTCGATTTTCGGCCCCAGGTCCACGGTGCGGTAGGCGGTCTTGTTGTCGCCATCCATCACCAGCACGAATTTTTTGCCAAGGTCGGTACCTACCGCTTCTTCATTGATCAGCACGGCGGAGTAGGTGCCGCTGCCCACCAGCTTGAGGCGCGCATACAGGCCGGGGGTGAAGCTGCCGTCGGTGTTGTCGAACACCGCGCGGCCACGAATGGTGCCGGTCTGCGGGTTGACCCGGTTGTCGACGAAGTTCATCTGGCCCAGGTGCGGGTTGCCGTCTTCGTTGGACAGGCCCAGGTACACCGGCGTGGTCTGGCCGCGCTGGCCCTGGCGGGCAAGCTGGTTGTACTTGAGGAACACGCGCTCGTCAGCGTCGAAGTAGGCGTACACCTTGTCGGTGGACACCAGGCTGGTCAGTGGCGTGACATCGGCGGTGACGATGTTGCCGGCGGTGATTTCGGCACGGCTCACGCGACCGCTGATCGGCGCGGTAACGCGGGTAAAGCTCAGGTTGAGCTTGGCCAGGTCCAGTTGTGCCTGGATGGCCGCGACGCCGGCACGGGCTTGCTGGGCGGCGGTGGTACGCGAGTCGGCCAGCTCCGCCGAGATGGCATTGCTCTGGCGCAGGCGCTCGCCGCGCTGGGCTTCGTTGTCGGTACGGCTGGCATTGGCGCGGGCTTGCTGCACTTGGGCTTCAAGCTGGCGCACGGTGGCCTGGAACGGGCGCGGGTCGATCTGGAACAGCAAGTCGCCCTTTTTCACCAGGGCGCCCTCGGTAAAGGCGACCTGATCAATCTGGCCCGACACGCGTGGACGAATTTCTACGGTCTCTGGCGCTTCCAGGCGCCCGGTGAATTCATCCCATTCATTGACCGGCTGTTCAAGCACCTTGGCCACGCTGACTTTTGCAGCTGGAGCCGGAGCAGTCGCTTGGGGAGTTTTACCGCATGCGCTCATCACCACGATGGCCAGGGCCGCGAGTGGGAAGCGCAAATGTTTAAGTGACTGTTCCATGAGGGGGAGTCCGCCAATCTATTGAGATGGGCGGATAATGCTGGCGCGCGTGCCGGGGCACGAATCGAACCCAGCGAAGATCAATATCATCCGGAATGATACAAAGCGTTACCAAGCCCTCTAGCCTGCACTTTTTGTTAGGACACTATCAATTAAATTCTGTGTCATGAAATGACGAAGTGTGTGGCATGGGCGGCCAGAATGGCCTGTTAAAAAACCAATATGTACCGCCTGTGGCGATGCGGGTCGGCCTAGGCTGGCCCAATCTTGCTGCCAGTCAGGTATGTGCTATGGCTTCCCTGCATCGTTTTACCCCTTCACTTGTCGCCTTCGACCCCAGAGGGGCGAGTGTGCGCGCGGTGGCCTACCACCGCTTGCGCGTCGAGGATCAACCCGTGGCCCGGGTCAACCGCAATGTGTTTGGCATCACCGGCGCGCTGCAACAGCAGTGGGATCCGCGACAAGTGCACAGCCCCGGTGGGCGGCCCGCCATCAGTCGTCAATACAGCCTGAGCGGGCGGGTGCTGCGCACCGACAGCGTGGATGCCGGGTGGCACATTGTCTTGTCAGGCAGTGGCGGGCAGGGATTAACCCGCTGGGACAGTCGGGGGGGCCGGCAACGTTATCAATACGATGGCTTGCTGCGCCGGGTGGCGGTGTTCGAGCAGGCGGGCAATGACGCGCGCGAGCGTTGTGTCGAACGCCTGGCATATGCGCCACCCAGTGCCGGGCATGCGGCGTTCAACCGCTGTGGCCGGCTGGTGCGCCACGATGACCCGGCAGGCAGTGTAGCAATCGAGCATTACGGGCTCGGCGGGGCCATGACGGGCCAGTCGCGGCGCCTGCTGAACGCCGATACACCGCCTGACTGGCCGGCAGCCGAACACTTGCGCGAGCTGCAACTGGCCCCTGAGCGCTTTGCCAGTAGCTGGCACTACGATGCGCTGGGCGGGTTGCAGCAATTGACCGACGCCAGGGGCAATCAGCGGCTATGGCGATACGGCGTGGAGGGTGAACTGGCCCGGGTCGAACTGGTGTTCAGCAGCGCCAGGCGCAAGGTGCTGCTGGAACGCAGGGATTGCAACGCGCAGGGCCAGGTCACCCGCGAGCAGATGGGTAACGGTATGCTCGCCGAATTCAGCTACGACGAAAAAGATGGCAGCCTGCTGCGGTTGGCGGCCTATCGTTCGGCACGGCGGGAAAACACGCTACAAGACATGACCTATGCCTACGATCGCGTGGGCAATGTGCTCAGTCTCCGCGATGCAGCCCAGCCCACCACCTGGCACAGCAATGTGCGCAGCGACGCCACCTGTGTGTTCGGGTATGACAGCCTGTACCAGCTGGTAAGCGCCAGTGGCCGGGAAAACGCCCGGCACGCTGGCGGCCCGGCCTTGCCCGGGCTGGTCATGTTCGGTGCCGCCCAGGTTGACCTCTGGCGCAATTACAACCGCCATTATCAGTACGATGCGGGAGGTAACCTGGTGCAGATGCGCCATGCGCCCTCAAGCGGTCAGGGCTACACCCGGCGCATGGCCGTGGCCGCGCACAGCAATCATGCCTGGATCCAGGGCCAGGCCGTGGGCTTCGACCGCTGCGGCAACCAGCAGACGCTGACAGTGGGCCAGGCTTTGAGCTGGAACCTGCGCAACCAGTTGGCGCAGGTTAGCCAGGTGCTGCGTGAAGACGGCCAGGCGGATACCGAGAGCTATGCCTACGACGCCGACGGCCAGCGGCTACTCAAGCGCCGCGTGAGCAAGGCGGCGGGCATGACGCATCTGCGCGAAGTGATTTACCTGCCGGGCCTGGAGCTGCGTCGCGATCACGCCACCGGCCAGTGGCTCAATGTGCTGACAATTGAAACCGGGCGCACGTCGATCAGGGCCCTGCAATGGCAGAAGGGCCGCCCCGATGGGGTCAACGATGAGCAGTTGCGCTTCAGCCTGTCGGACCTGACCGGTAGTTGCACCCTGGAACTTGATGAGCACGCGGTGTTGCTCAGCCAGGAAGGCTTTTACCCCTACGGAGAGACCGCCTGGTGGGCCGCGAAAAATGCCGTCGAGGCCAGTTACAAAACCCTTCGCTATTCGGGAAAGGAACGCGATGCCAGCGGGTTGTATTACTACGGTTACAGGTACTACGCGCCGTGGTTGCAACGCTGGATCAGCCCTGACCCGGCGGCAGAGGTTGATGGCCTGAATCTTTATGCAATGGTGAGCAATAACCCGATGACGCTGGCTGATGCCGACGGGCGCGCGGGCAGCACGATGAGTGAGCGGGTGAGCCTCGGCCTGTTTTTTGTTGGCTTTCTTGGCCTGGCGGGCCTCGCACTGGGGGCCTTGGCTGATATTCCGGCCATTGGTGCGACGGCGGGTGCCTTGCTGGGCGGGGTGTTGCTGGGGTTGCTGGTGCATGAGGGGTATCGCAACGCCAGAAGAAAGGCCGTACACAACTCCGCCGAGAGCATTGCCGAATGGTTGTCGCAACGGGCCATCGACATTGCAGAGTCCCGGGGGTTGACCCATGAGGAAACCCATCGGCTGGTCAATTTTTTCTACGAGCATCAGGGTGACAATGCCTTGTTGTCGGTCGCGGCCCACAGCACGCAAGAAGGCAAGATTTACGGCTTTGTCGGGCCAGCAGTTTCTGCGCAAGTGGCCAATAATCTGATGCAGTCCGGCAAGTCCATGGGCCGGGACATGCGCAGGCTGGGGTACCGCAATATCCTCCTGCGTGACCCGGTTCGGGCGCAACCGGAACAACCTGTGGGGCCTTCTACTGCCGGGGCAGTCAGCAGCTTTGACGTCCAGGCCACCACCGGGCTGGCCAGGCGCAAAGTGGCCAGGGCAAGTGCTCCAGCCGCGAGCAGCGAAAGCCCCGGCGTGCTGGCACGGGCTCCCGCTTCGGCGTTCAGTGCCGATATGTCCGCGGTTGAACACTTGATGGCAGGCCCTGAGGGGAGAAGCATTGCCCTGACCATCGGGCATCTGCGCGAGGGCCGTACGGGCGCCGTGCATTGGCACAAATATCAGGACGAAGGCGGATTGTGGTCGGCGGACTTGCATGCTTACCCGGGAGGCGGCACCGGGCGTGGCGCATTCAGGCTGATGTTCGAACACCTGGGCGGGCGTCGCTATCGGGTGGTCGGGGTGCGCAATCCCCATCGGTAGACGACCCTCTCAAGCCACTGAGGGAGCGAGCAGGCTCACTCCCTCAGTGGCGGATTTTTGCTGTAGCCAAGTGAGTACCCATCATTGAAGGCCGGGCGCAAGTAGGTGAAGGGCGTGCCCGCGACGGTTGTATCAGGAGTCGTCCTCTTCCCAGGTATCGTTTTCGTCCTCGCTGATGGTGTACCAGGTGCAATAGGTCTGGCGGCTTAAATGCCCTTTGCCGTTGAGCCTGCGGGCAGGGCGGCCCAGGGGGTCATGGAATATCTGGTCGCTGCAGCCATCCTTGCGCAGGGCTTCATCATCGATATAGCGGTAGTGATCGGCGAAATACGCCCGGTAGTTCCTGACCACCAGCCCTTTGTTGTTGTATTCGACCCGGCCGCTGACACGCCAGCGCTGCTCGCTGTTCTGGCGCAATGGCTTGCCCTCGCTGTCCAGGCCCAGGCGCCCCGACGGGGTGACCACATAGGCCTGGCCCGGGGTGGTTTTCTGTTTGGTTTGCAGCTCGCGGCCAAAACCGTCGCTGAATGCCAGGCTTATACGGATCTGCCGGGTAACGCCGGCATCCTCAGTGGGGTATTGGTCTGCCTGTAGCACTGCGCTGCACACCGGTTCGCGGCGGGCCTGAAGGATCTGTTCGGCGAGCTGGCGGTTGGTCGGTTCGGCCATGTCCAGGGCTGCAAGCCGGCTACGGGTACTGGCGCGGATATGGCCGCCCGGGGTCAGGTAACCCTGCGCAATCCATTGCTCGCGCAGGGGCGATGGGGGGATTTGCCCCATCCAGTTGAAGGGTGCGTAAAAACAAGCGCTAGCGGCATTCAGCAGCGCGCTCCAGGGGTTGTCGATGGCGGCACGGGGGCTGTCGTCAGCCGGGCGCCGGTAGTCTGCCAGCGGGGCGAAGCCCGCCGGTTTGCCGTGTTCCTGGCCGAAAAGACTGCTGGCCTGCAATTGCCCGAAAGCGTCATAGAGGGCTTGCTGGACACTGCCCTGAGCATCGGTGATGGCAATGGGCAGTTGCAGGCGATAGTCATACACCGCTTGTGTGCTGCAGCCGTCAGCGCCGGTCACCACGGCAAGATGGCAACTGTAACGGTCATGCTCCAGGGTGGTGGCCGCATGGCTTTCGGACGGGCGCACCTGCTGGGGCCGATAGAACAACTGTTCACCGGCATAGCGGGCAAATCCCTGTTTCAGCGCCCACAGTGGAGGCGGCGGGGTGGCATCCGGGGTATCAGGCAAAAACAGGCGCATGGGGTGGTAATGCTCCTGGGCCAGGGTAGCGGCCAGATCGAAGGGGCTTTCTGCAGGCATGGTTGGCACTTCGTCATAAGCGCTGAGTGCCTGCTCGTCCAGTTCGGCGGTTTCCCGGTAGGCTACCAGCGCCTGAAAACTGGCCTGACCCGGGGGCAAGGGGGTGTCGCTGCGGGGCAGGCAGTAGTGCTGCAGGCTCAACCCGGCCAACGTGCGTGCGGCTTGCGGCCCCAGCGAGTTGTCGGCGGTGTTGCCAATCAGGTGTTCGTAGCTGATCCGCGTCGGGTCCAGGGCCGCCTTGTCCAGCACCAGGGCATTGCTGCGGTGGCGGTAAGGCAGGTGCAGGCGCCAGCGCTGGGCGTTGTCCAGATGGATAAGTTGTGCGCGGACTTCACTGATGTAGTACGCCTGCTGGGCCGGGTCGTGGGTGTCGCGCCACCATGTCTGCTGATGGGGCTCGCTGAACGGGGGCGTGTCGCTGGCCTGCTTGCGCCGTGCGTAGTCGATGGTCACGCCGTGGACCAGGCTGCCATAACGATCCCGGCGCAGGTTGATAGTGTGCTGGCAGGCCGGATCGGCGGGCTCGCGTTCGTAACGGTACACCTGCGACTCCAGCGGCAGTACCAGCATGCTGGCCGCAGGTTGCAGCAGGCGCAGCAGGTAACGGTGCTGGCTCACGGTGTAGGGCACCCGCGACGCGGGCGGATCATCGGCGGCGAATACCTCTTCGCGCAATACCAGGCCGCTGAGCGCGTGGCGTGCCTCGTCCTGCTGCGCCACAGGCAGGGCGGGCAGCACGCTGTCCTGCGTGGCGTTCGCCTCCAGACGGGTCAGCAAGGTATGGCCCGGCAGGTGGGCGTGGGCATCCCCCGCCCAGTAATCGTCGCGGGGCATGTCGAGGGATTTACCGGTGTGATACCAGGTTTTTCGCAACAGCGCCGCAGTATGCGCCTGGTCGCCGGGGGCTGTGGTGGAGTGCTCGGTGTCGGTGGCCAGGACCAGGCCATAGCCCTGGAAGCGGCGTTTTTTGCCATCGTAGAAAGCGTCCCGGTATTCAAACCGTTGGGTATGCTGGTTGCCGCTGATCTGGTCAAGTTGTTGCTGCTCGCTGACCAGGTGCAGGGCAAAAGGCAGGCCGCTGCGGTGTGGCAGGCGGCTGGCGCGGCGTAGCTGCTTTTCATCAAGCCACTGCTGGGCGCTGCTGCGGTAATGCAGGCGTGCGACAGCACCCATGTTGTTATCGGTGCCTGTCAGCAAGTAGGGCTTTTGCGTGACAAAGTCGTACCGCCAATGGCGCGGTACGGGGTGGGTCACGCTCAGGACCAGGCTGGTACAGCCCAGCCCCTGCAGGTCGGCGACGCTGACCTGGCACAAGCGGTCGTACCTCACCCCCGCCGGCCAGGGCAGCGGGGTGGCTGCGGTTTGCAAGCCGTTGCCGCACTGGTTCATGAAAATCAGCGCCTGGTCGGCTTCGAGATAGATCAGGTCGCTGGCGCCGGAGCCGTCAAGATCGGCCAGCAATACCCGCGATGCCTCGAACCCGGTATAGGAAAAAGGCAGGCTGGCGAATACAAAACCTTTGCCAAATCGGCCCCGGCCCAGGTTCGGCCAGCATTTGATCTCGTTATGGCGGATACGCACCAGGTGTTGCTGGCCGCTGCCCAGCAGATCACTGAAGGCCAGGACTTCGCTGGCCTGGTCACCGGGCAGCGGCAGGCGGTCATCGTCATGGGCGTGGGGGATGTGCGTGGCTGCAGCAAAGCCCTGCTGGCCCTGGTTGGGGTACAAGCGCACGCTGTTGCTGCCGATCAGGACCAGGTCTTGCAGGCCACTGCCCATCAGCTCGGCGAGCTGGCCCGTCGGCTGGAAAAATTCTTGCGGCAGGGCGGTGAAGGGGGTGAATGGCGCCCATTGGCGATCTTGCTCAAGGGTGAAAAAGCCGCCCATGCCGGGCTGGGCAACCACCCACTCCAGGCGGCCGTCGCCGTTGAGGTCTGTGAGGGCCTGCCGCAGCGGGCGGTTGCGGTCCGCCACGGGAATGCGTGCCAGTGTCTGCAGCGGGCCATAGACCACAGGCTCGGCGGTTACCGCTGGCGCCGCCCGAAGCGGTTCGCGGTAGTGCCAGGCCTTGTCGCTGCGGTAAAGCACCCCTGGCAAACCGTCGCTGTACAGGTCAACCAGTTGGTAACCTTGGCTGTCATGCGGCCCGTGCAGGGCATCGAAGGGGCGGTACCGGGCGGGGTCGGGGGCCAGTTCAAAAGCGCTGTAGGTCAGCTCCAGGGGGGGGCAGTGGTTGATTGCACCTGCCGGGTCCACTGCCTGTTGATGCACGGCCTGCAGCAGGCTGGCGCCAGTGCCGGTGGTGGCGTACTCCAGCAGCAGGCGCCGGGTCAGCACCGGGGCGGGGCCGAGGCTGGCCTCTTCGGGGAAGTAGTGGAACATCAGGATCTGCCGGCACAGCCGCCGAGTGCCCAGTTCAAACCCGCAGGCATAGCTGCTGAACGGGTCGCGGCGCACCGGCCAGGGCTGTTGTTCGGCGTAACCGGGCGTCTGGTCCGGGGCCGTGGTGCGTTCGCCGTAGTCCAGGAGCAGCTCAAAATGCCACTGCCCGGCGGGCGGGGCCTGGTCGGTCCAGAGTGCCAGCTGCGCCCTGGGCGTGATGTTCCCATAGCCTATACGGCTCAGGTAACGCTGGGCGCTGTAGTCATGGGGGCCATCGCCGCGGGTATCGGCCTTGTAGTGATAGAGGATCTGTTCCCCGAGAGGGTTCAGGCTCTCTTCGAGCAACCATTGCGCAACCTGGGTGGGGGCCTGCGGATCGGCGATGCGTGCCGAAGCGGTTTTGCCAAACAGATGGACGTTGCCGTCCGCGCCCTGGACAAGCCAGAACCCTGCAGGGTCTGCCATCGAGGACCAGTGTTCGATGCGGTCGAAGCGGGTTTCAGTGCGCGGCAGATAACGCACCACGCTGTAGTGCGCGCCCAGTGCCAGGCCGTTGAACTGGTTCACGCTGCGGCTTTCCAGGGCCCCGCTGGCCGCCCGCTCGGGCACCAGTTCCACGCCCGAAGGGCCGATAAAGCTGTCTTCATGGTCCCAGGCGGGCACGCCCTTGAGGGTGCTGCGCAGGATGGCACCGGCACTCGCCGTCCAGCCCGTGCCGAACGGGCCGTTGCCCAGCGGGCTGTGATAGTTGAGGTCAATGGCCGGGGTGAATCCGCGCCCCGCAGACAGCGGCAACGGAATCTGTAACGACGCCGCACCGGTCATCCCGACGGCGCCCCAGCTGTTGCCGATACTGTGGATGGCGCCCCCGCCCTTGGGCAGGGAGGGAGTTTGCACCTGGTCATTGGCCGGTGTTTGAGTGCTCATTTCTGGCCTCCTGCACTTTGTGCGGTGTAGCGGATATGCACAATGATGTCGCTCAGTGAGTTGAGCATGGGCAACTGGGCCATGTGCATGGGGAAGGCCAGCAGCCATGTGGACACGGCCCCGGTGTACTCGAAGGGCAGGTAGCGTTCGTCGCTGTCGAAGTTGAGAGTGAACAGGCCGCTGTCATTAAGCCCGGTCGAGAGCACGACCTGCTCCCTGACCCGCAGGTCATCGCGGGTGTCACTGCTGGTTGCGGATAGCTGAATCTTGCTCGAGGTCTGGGTCAGGGTCGCGCGGATGTCTTCATAGGGGCCGAGCGTGGCTGGCAGGGATACGCTGATGTTTTTGATCCTGCGCAGGTAATGCCCGGGGTAGTCGTCGTCGAACAGGGCCTGGGTCAACTCGAAGGCCACGCTGCCCTTGTCGAGCAGACTCTTGTGCATTTCGGCCCAGTCCTGGTTTACGGTCCCGCTACGGTCCTTGGCGCGCAGCAGGCGCAACGACACGGTCTTGCTGATCTGCAGTTCACGCCGGTTGCGCTGCAGATACGCGGCGAGCATGTGCTGCAGGTCAAGCTTGAGCGTTTCGCCTGCGATCATGCCCTTGAAGTGGTTGTTCCAGGTGCCGCTGCGGATAAAACGTGTGTCCCAGTCGGCACGCTCGAACTGCCAGCAGGCCTGGGCGGTCAGGCACAGCGCATGGGCCACGTCATAGGCCTGATAGTAGAGCGCCGCCAGTTGGCTGTTGAGCCACTGATACAGTTGCGCGTTGCCAAAGCGCCTGCTGAGCAACTCGTAGGTTTGCCGGGCCTGATCCAGGGCCGTTTCGCTGTACCGCAGTTGTAGGCGCAGTGCCGCGCTTTGCTGGATGTGGGCCTGTAGCTGCATGTCCACCTGATGCAGTTCCAGTGTGCACTGTTCCAGCGCCTGGGCCCATTCCTGGGCGCGCCGGTTGAACAGGCTCGTGCGGTCCAGATGGCCAGCACTGGCGCGTTTTTCATTGGCAACACTCTGGGCACCGGCCTGGACCGCATGAAAGGCGCCCTCATACCGCATCCCGCCGTTGGAGGTGCCGAAAATATTCGGTGCCAGCATCGCCAGCCCTGCACCCGCCTGGGCCACCGAAGCCACCGTGTCCCATTGCGCACTTTCCAGATAATGCTGGGTGGCCTGTGCCTCGGTTGCAGAGATTTTTTCCTTGAGCAGGCCTTGGAAATACTGCATCCGGCCCTCGATCACCCGTCGCCCGGCCAACAGGGCATCATGGCTGCTGGCGTCTGCGAGCAGGCCCTGACGCTGCTGGTCGACGGCAATCCGGGCCAGGTCCCAGGCCTGCTGTTGCTGCAACTGCAGGTGCTCGCTCTGCTCCTTGCGTTCGAACAGCAACAGCAAGGTGTTACCCAGCTGGATGACGTTATCGACCAGGCTCATGGCGTGTGCCTGGATGGTCTGGAAGCGGTAATGGCCGATGTCGGTGGCCGGTGCTGCGGGGTGGGCTGCGCCGCTGGCACCGCCGCCGCGGGCGTATCGGCTCAGCAGCGTGTGTGCTTGCAGGGCCGGGGCAAACAGGGGCTGCTGCAGGGGCCTGGCATTGATGTCGAGGTGATGCCTGAGGTTGTACAGGCGGCTTTCAATCTTGTCCCAGCGTGTCAGCAGTTGCGGGTTAAGGGGCCTGCACAAGGTGCTGGCGGGTTCGGTCGCCAACTCGTGCAGGGTTCTGGGCTCCCAGGGATCGCTGCGGGTGATGTCAGGGCGTGGCCCGAGCAGGCTCTTGACTCGCAGGTACCACAGCCTGGCTTCAGCCAGGCTGTCGCTGCTGGCCTGGCGAAAAGCGGCATCGCCGCGATTGAGCAGGATGTCCAGGTACAGCATGTACAGCGCCTGACGAAAATGCAGTGGCGTGCTGAGAGCGATCTGGTGCGGGTCGTCGGGGTTGTCCAGGGCATAGCTGGGGTCGGGTGGGTCTGCGTGCAGAACAGGCAGGCGCCAGTGTTGCCGGTGCGCGCGCTGGCCTTGCGGGTCGAAGATATGCCGCAGCCAGGCTTCGGCTTCGGCGTAGCGTTGCTCCATGTTCAAGCGGCAGGCCACCAGCCAGGGCAGGTACAGGAACAGCTCCCAGAAGTACTTGCCGTGGGCGCCATGAAAATCCAGTGGCTGGGGCGCGGCCCGGTTGCCCATGCCGGGTTCGTGCCATTGGCTGACCGTTGTTGCGAACAGATGGTCGAGGCTGACGTTGGCGGCTGCACTCAGTTGCCGGCCAACCCCGGTGTTCATGCGGATCGGTGCTCGCGGCTGGCGGGCCTGGGCATCGTCACTAAAGTGGATGCGCGAACCGCTGAAATCGATGTACTCGGCTGTGCCCTCGGCTTGCACCCTGCTGCGGCTTATACCGGGCGCAAGCGTGATGACAGGTGCTGCGTTGGCCGGATCCAGGGTCAGCTGCAGGGCTTTGAGGGCGTAGCCGCGGATCATGCGGTCGTGGTGGCGGGTATCGGTGTCGTAGATCAACACCCCGTGGATGATCGTGATTGGCCCTTGGCCGGAGCCGCTTTGTTCGTCAAGAGGGCGCAGCGTACGGGGGTTGAGTTGAATATGGGCGTTGAACGGCTGCGCGGGGTCCAGGCTGGGGAACGTGCCGTTGAGTTCGCGGCGGGAGGTGTTGGGTTCGCCGACCAGATGGCTGTTGCCACGATGGATATTGGCCGGGTGCGGGGTGCCCTGGTGACGGGGGATCATGATCACCCGCTTGTAATGGCGGGCATACAGCCTGGCCTCGGCATTGTCGAATAGCCAGTCGTTTTGCGGGTTGGCAGTGTCGTTTTGCAGTGAGTGAAAATGAACGGTAATGCTGTAGTCGGTATTGGTGTTTTCAAACAGGAAGTTGAAGGCGTCGTACTCGATGAACCTGTTATGCAATGGAACGTGCCAGTCCCGGCGTATAGGCAAGGTTTGCTGAGGCCTTGGCCCGCCATCAGGGTCTTGAGCGGCGTCGTAGATCAGGTTCGAGTAGCTCAGGCCGGTCTTGTTGCAGGTAATGGCAAGCGAGACCCAGATGCACGGCGGGCTGACTTCGGTCTTGAGGGTCAGTTGCGAACCGGTTTGCAGTGCCACCTTGTCGGTCATGTTTGCCGGGGGTGTGGGCACGCTCAGGTTCAGCTCCAGGCTCAGTTCAGCCCAGTTGGTACGCGCCTTGAACGCGATACTGCGGTGCTCCTCGAATGGCTTGCTCAGCCTTGAGGTGACCTCCAGCACGCAGGAGGTCTTGTTGAACACGATATCGCTGTTATCGCGCAGTTCGCTGATATGCTCGTGTTTCTTGTCGAAATTCCACCCGTCTGGCACGGGGTCGGGCGTACTGGTAGCCATGCCCGTCACCGCCACGGTTTCGCTGTGCGGTGCATGAAAATTGAAGCGCCGGGTGTTGCTGTAAACAAACTGTGACAAATAGCGTTTTGCCAAATTTTCATGCTCGGTAGTGTGAGGAGCATCCCACACGGTCCCCCTGGAAAACAGCCGCTCGATGGCAAAGTCCTGATCGATGCGTACGGCCTGGTAGAAATCGCTGCGGGTGTGCTTCTGGCCGGCGGCAGGCAGCGGGCTGGCATGGGCGTTCAACCCCAGGAACAGTGACGGCGGGTGGGTGGTGGAGTCGAGCACGGCCACGGTTTCAGTCGCCTGTTTCAGGGCTTCCTTGTCCAGTTTGTTGAGTTCTTTCATGACGCAGTATTCGTCGCTGCACAGCTGCGGCACGCTCCAGGTGCCATCGTATTTCAAGTAAATAAAGTACAGGCGAAACTGGATAAAGCGGTTTTTGAGATAGCGCTCCAGGCGGGCCTTGTAGTCCTTTTCCGTCTCGTCGGGCTCAAGCCAGGAGTATTCCGCGCTGCCACTGACTGTGGTCGGGGACATGCACTGGGCCCAGACCACAAACAGGCGATTGTTGAAGTAGACCGGGCGGAGGCTATGGTCCGGGATGTTTTCCGAGGCGGGCAGGGGGATTTTCTTCCAGTCCGACCAGGCACCAGGCTCGGGGGCATCCTGCTTGTACCCTTGGCTGGAGCCGGCTGGCAGGCTGCGCCGCGACATGTCCAGCGACCGCCAGTAATAGGTGTTGTCGACATTTGAACGGGCAACAAAGCAGTAGGTGCTATTGGCAAAGTTGTCCTTGTTGCCATCGATATAGCCATTGAGCGTTCTGAGGGTGGCGACCTGTTCAAAACGGGTCAGATAGCGCTGTATGGCCGGCAGTACGCTGTCGGGCTCGATACGGCATTGATTGATGTCGTTTTCCAGTTGCTCAAAGCTGTCGCTCTTGTGGCTGCGCAACATCGGGCTCAGGTAGTTGGCCGGAAAATGGCGCAGCTGTTGTACCGCCCGCCAAATCGAGTAGGCATGCAGGTTGTCGCGCCAGGTGGCCTGCTGGGCGGCGCTCATGCCCTTGATGTCATAACCGGGCTCCAGGCCCAGGGAGATGGCGTTGATGTATTGCTGCAGGCTGGCAATGGCACTGGCCACGCGACTGGTGGGCACGGCCTGGCTGACCTGCACGTCCAGCAGCCACCAGGCCTGCAGCTCGTCATCTGTGACGGGTTTGCCATCGGTGGGCGCGGTGGGCAGGGAGCTGTCATGGCCCGATACATGGGTCAGGCAGAATGCGAGCAGGGCGTCGCGGGTCTGTTCATTGAGTTGTTGATGGATGTGTTCAGACATGGTCACTTCCTGGACGGTCCGCCACCGGCTGCGTTGAAGTTGAAGGAAGGGCCGCGAGAATGGCGTTGCCGACCCTGGTCCAGTCATCGGAGCTAAAGGTGGCGGTCAAACGGGTTGCCATCAGCAACATGCTGGCCGAGAGCCCTGTTTGTCGGGCGGTGTCATGGCAGCGCATCAGCCAGTCCAGCTCCGCCATTGAACGCACGCGTTTTTCCGGCAGCCGATTGGCCAGTACTTCGATTTCGCTGATGCTCCACCCCAGCAGCACAGACAGTTGCTGGCAGGTCTGCGCGGTCAAATCCTCGCTCTGGCCTGAAGTGTTGGCCAACTGCAGGTAGTTGAGCAGAGCGGGCTGTTGCACCCCATAGGCATGGCTGCAGTGATGGAACCGTTCAAACAGGTACAGCGTGCTCAGGGCCAGCTTCAGGGGCGCACTGGCGGGTTGTTCGTGATCCAGCCAGTGCGGGTTGAGCAGGAAGGCGTGCAGAGCCGTACGCTCAAGGGGCAGTTGCAGGTCGGTCTCGGCATCGGGCAAATACAGCAACAGATGCTTGAGTATTTCCTGCGGGGTTTCGCTGCCCAGGGCATTGGCGAAAATGCGCGCCCCCTGGCGGCACCCCTGCCTGAGCAGTTCGCTGGTTTCACTGGCTGTGGAGGTTTGCTTGAACAATTGTTCCAGCACTTGCCTGAACTGCAGCAACCGTGCGTAGGCGTCGGCTACCAAGGGGTTGAGCTTGAGCTTGACTGCGGATTTCAAGGCCAGGTTGCGCTCGACATCCGTACTCAGGTTTACATAACGATCGATCATGTAAGCCAAGCCCTTTTCCAGGCTCCCGGGCCTGGTTTCTATGGGCAACTGGGACTGGGCCCTGAGCAGCCCTTTGGCCAGCAAGACGCCCCAGGTGTAGCCCAGGGGGCGGGCGCCAGCCTCGGGCTGCGGCAAGTCCAGTGCGGCGAGGGTGGCCTGGGGCAGCAGGTACTGCTGCATGCCGTGCAAGACCTCCTCAAGCTGCCTGAGCCGCAGCTGTACCCGTGAGGGGGGCGCTGTGCCGTCCAGTATCAGGTGTCGGCGTATCTGCTGCACATCGGTACCACTGCCCTTGAACCAGGTCACTGCCCAATCCAGTTGCATCAATACATCGAGAAAATCCGCCGGGACGTTGCTGCCCGATGGCCGCAGGTTGGGGCTGACCAGTTGCAGGCGGTAGTCTTCGCCACCCAGCAGTTGCGCAAGGTGGTCCGCGTCCTGCAGGGTCAGGCCGAACAGGGCAGGAAGCGTGGCTTGCCGGTAAAAGCTGGAGAAAGTTGCCAAATCCCGGCGCAGCCCCTTCAGGTGCTTGTGGCTTCGCGCGGTCAGCAGGCCCAGTGACTGCGGGGTGTCTTCCAGGCCCAGCGCCGCGCACACCTGGTACAGCGTGGCCGCGTCGGTGTTCAGGTCCAGGCGACGGTTGTCCAGGGTCAGTGCCGAACCGGAGCCGTGGGGCGGGTTGAACACCCGGTCGAACAATGCCGGGGTGTGCCCCACGCCATGCACGGGCATTTGGTACAGCCACGCGCCAAAGGTTTCGGGGGTAATGCCATAACGGCGGCGCAGATAACCAAACACGCCCAGCGCCCGCAGGCTGTTGTCATTGATGAGGATGGGTTCCTTCGCGCTGCCTTCGCAGGCCCTGGCGCTGTACAGCAGGGTGTCGAGGTCGGCATAGGGAATATCGAGCCAGCGTTGCAGGCGGATCATCCGTTGCAATCGATCGTGCCGCTCAAGGCTGGTGTTGAGCAGGTGAACCGCCGCCGTAGTGTCGTTGCCCAGCGCCAGGTTTTTTTGCCCTTTGTGGTGGGGGCCGTTGATAAAACGGGCACCCACGGTATGGTCCTGGCTCATTTGATCTGCGGTTTGCACCACATTGGCAGACAGTCGTGGCCGAAAGCTGGCGCTTGCCAACAGCTCCTGCAGCTGAAGGCTGTTGAGCCCAGTGTGCTGCATGAATTGTTGCTGCCCGGTGATCGGCTGTTCGTGGCCATAGTGTTTTTTGTAGAAGGCCGCAGGGTCGTGCAGTGCCTGCGGTGCGCCAATGTCTTCGGTTAGCAGGTTCTGCTGTGCGGGGCTGAGCAGGGTCAGCAGGCGCTGGGCTACATAGGCTTCCTGCAGCACGGTGCCGTACTTGTTTTCCGGTTGCTGGCTGCAGGGTAATTTAAGGCTGATGCGGTAGTTCAGCTCGCCCAGCCCCGGTTTTTTATCCCCCAGCCCCAGTACGCACTGGCGGTGGGCCAGATCGAAAGGCAGGGCAAAGGGGTAGCGCAATTCGGCCAGCACTTGCTCGACCGTGCTGTCGCCATAGATGTCACGGTTTTTCTTCAGGTATGCCTTGACGGGCTCGAGCAATGTTTCATTGACCAGGGCCAGCAGGGGCAGTTGCCGGGTGGTATTTTCGGCGTCCACCAGCAGATCCTTGAGCATGGGGCGGCGCCGGGCCAGAGTGATTTTTGCTGCCGTGCCCTGGCCGGTGCCTTCCACCTCCAGGGCGAACCGGTAGAGCGCCTGTAAATACGCGGCAGGGGAGTCCACGGCGGCCAGGGAGGTGGATGAACAGAAGCTGTTCCAGTCGTCCTTGAACAGGGCTGACCAGGTGGGGGGGGATTCGGTCACAAGGCCCGAATCAACGGGCGAGTCCGTTGGGGGGGAGGTTTCCTTGGGCATATTGAACATTCCTGTGCGCACAGTGGGTAATCCACTGCGCGTACAGAAAATTAACATTGCCGGGGCTGCTTCTCGGCCAGCCACAAGCCCGGCTAACGCTAGGACTTGTCGCTGTTTTCAAGGTGTTTGCGGTGTCGGTGCCGCAGGTTTTTTTAAATTTGCCGTGAAGGCAGTGTTACCGTCAAAAGTTGATCGATGCACTCAGGCGCGCCGTTAATGGCGCCCCCTGGAATACATAGTTATCGCCCATGTATTCCCCCACATCGCGCCAGTAGCGCTTGTCGAACAGGTTGTCGACGGTCAGGCGAAACACTGTGTCATAACCTTCGATACGGGTGCTGTAGCGGCTGCCGATATTGAAGATGGCGTAGGCGTCAGCCTGTACCGTTCCCACCTGGCTGGCGTATTTCTTGCCGCTGTACTGCACGCCGCCCAGCAGGGCCAGGCCGTCGACCCAGGGCAGGGCGTAGTCGCCGTAGAGGCTGGCGCGCAGGGTCGGTACGTTGATGGTCTGGTGGCCTTCATATTCGGGCGTGTCGCTGCCGGTGACCCGGGAACGGATCGCCGCGACGCTGGCGGCGATCTGCAGGCGTTCGGTGGCCCAACCGTTGGCCGCCAGCTCAATGCCGGTGTTTTTCTGCTGGCCCTGTTGTACGTAAGTGAACTCGCCATCCTGGGGGCGGGCGTACTGGTAGGCCTGGCGGATCTGAAACAGTGTGGCGCTCAGGCTGATGCGCTGCCAGTCGTACTTGATCCCCGCCTCGATCTGCCGTGACACAGTGGGTGGCAGGATGTCAAAGGCATTGCTGGCAAACCACGGCGCCGTGCCACCCAGTGACAGGCCCTGGCTGTAGCGCGTATACAGGGTCATGTTTTGCACCGGTTTGTAGATCAGAGCCGCCTCGGGAAGGAACTCGTAGCGCTGGGTGTGGCGGGTGGTGTTGCCCTGATTGTCGAAGGTTTTTTCGTCCAGGCGCACTTCGCGACCGCCGAGCAGGGTTTGCCATTGCTCGTTGAAGCTGATCAGGTCGTTGAAGAACACCCCATACTGACGGCTGTCCAGACGGCGATGGCTGTCGTTGAGGGCGCCGTCGTAGCGCTCAAGATTTTCGGGTTCGCTGTCGATATTGCCACTGCCGAGCCAATGGTTGATGGCTTCACGATTATTTACCACACGCCTGAACGCACTGCTGCCCACGGTCAGTTCATGGCCGAGGGTGCCGGTATCAAAGTGACCGCTGAGCGCTGCCTGTAGCTCATCATTACGCCGGGTATCGTCAGGGCTGCGAAAGTCGTAGATGTCGTAACCCCCTTCGGGGGTGAAGTAGTTGCCGACGTTGGGGGTTACGCAGCCGACGGTGCAGCCGCCCCAGGCAAACGAGCTGTAGTCGTCGATCACCACCTTGCTGCGCGAGGCGCTCAGGTTGCCTTTCCAGTTGTCGCTGAAGCGGTACTCGAAGTTGCCGTTGATGTTCAGCGAATCAATGGTCACCGGTTTGGAGCCGCTCTGGTGGGCCAGCAGTTTTTTCGGCGAAGCGTGGTGCGGCAACTCGCTGCCGCCGAGCAGTTGATAGCCCGGTACCGAGCGCTGCTCCTTGTTCTGATACTCCACATCCAGTTGCAACAGTGCGTCGGGGCTGATGTTCCAGTCGAATGCCACCGAGGCAAAATCGCGCTGGCCATTGGCGTGTTTGACGTAAGAGTGGATGTCTTCGTGGGCAACGTTGGCACGCAGGCCGAACTGCTGCTCGCTGCCGAACCAGCCGCCCACATCGGTGGCGATGTAACCGCTACCGCGATCGTCGGTAGACACCGTGACAGAGCGCACATCGGCGGCCCGCTTGGTCACGTAATTGACCGCGCCGCCAGGCTCGGAGACGCCGCTTTGCAAACCTGAAAGGCCCTTGAGCAGCTCTACTTGCTGCTTGTTTTCCAGGCCAACGTTCTGCTCGCCGGTGATGGTGCGGCCATTGATCTTGTAGCTGCTGGCCGAGTTCAGCGAAAAACCGCGCACCACGAAATTTTCGTAATACCCGACCGGCGCGTAACTTTCGCCCACCGAGGCATCGTTTTTCAGCACATCGCTGAGCAGGCGTGCTTGTTGATCTTCAATCAAGGCATCGGTGAACACCGCAATGGCCGCGGGTGTGTCCAGCAAGGGGGCTGCCTCGAAACCACCCACCGAGGCGTTATCGGCCTGCCAGGTGCCGGTTTCGTCGGCGGTCACGGCTGTGGCCGGCAGTTCGGTTTTGGCCGCGTGTACTGCGGGCATGGCGCAGCTTACCAGCAGCCCGAGGCTGAGCGAGCCAAGGGTGAACCGCGGGGCGGACTCTGCCTCGTTGCAAGTCCGGTAAAGCCTTTTCATGCACAGCTCCTGAACAATGGGCAGGCTTGTGACCCGAGCCTGTTTCCTGATCGCCATCATACAGCCATCAGCCGGGACACGCTTGCCGCCGGATTGAGTCAAACCTTGATTTAGACGCGCTGCATGGGTTATAGCTAAAAAGGTCTCCAGTGCTATTACAGGAAATACCAACGTTCTTATGGATGGAATCACACGTATCAATCGCCAGTTGGGCTCACACTTCGCATCCCTGATTGCAAGCTGTGGGCCTCACGTCAAATGCTGCATTCGTGCAGTCACAGGGTGTGTTCCCCGCCTTCTCGCAAACTTCGCTTTCCCTCACCTGAGACCCTGCTTCTCGGGCAGCTGCGCCAACTGGCGCCATTGTTACGTCCCTCCGCCTGACTATTTCTGATCACCAGCCGTTCCGGTGCACTCACGCCCCGCTGTCAATGGTGCGTTCTGCTGCCCGGCATTTGTATTTGAAACCACGTTTTTAATCCAAAGCGTTTGCGCGAGCAGCCAATAATCCCTCGCGCTACAAGGAGCTGTGTTCATGATTTATTTTCAGGGTAAACGAATTTTCAGTGCCATCTTCGACATGGACGGCACCATGTTCGACACCGAGCGCTTGCGCTTCAAGACGCTCAAGCAGGCCGCCGAGGAAATCTATGGCACGCCGCTGAGTGAAGCGACACTGATCGGCTCATTGGGCCTGAGTGCCAAAAAAGCCGAGGCGTTGGCCAGGGCCAATCACGGCGACGACTTCCCCTATGCCCAGGTGCGTCAGCGCGCCGACGAGCTGGAGCTGGCCCACGTTCGCAATCACGGCGTGCCGATCAAGGACGGCCTGCTCGAAGTGCTGGAGCGTTTGCGCAAGTACGGCCTGACGATGGCCGTGGCCACCTCCAGCCGCCGGGCGATTGCCGAGGAATACCTGATCAATGCCAATGTGCTGAAGTACTTCGACGTCACCGTGTGTGGCGATGAAGTGGCCCAGGGCAAGCCCCACCCGGAGATTTTCCTCAAGGCGGCCAGCGCACTCAATTGCCTGCCTGAGCATTGCCTGATGCTGGAAGACTCGCAAAACGGCTTGCTGTCGGCCATTCGCGCCGGCGGCCAGCCGATCCTGATCGAGGACATCAAGGCTCCGGCAGCCGAAGTCAAGGCCGGTGCGCTCAAGGCCTACGCCAGCATGCACGGCTTTCTCGGCGACCTGAGCGAATGCATGCCCGACCTCGGCACCCCGGCACTGACCGAGAGCTTCCCGCCCACCCTCAACCAGTTCAGCGCCGGGATTCATGGCTTTGGTGCAATGGGTGGCGGTTACCTGACGCAGATTTTTTCCCATTGGGATGGCTACACCCGGCCCTGCGAGATTATCGCCGCGACGCGCTCGCGGATGCTGCGCGAGACCATTCAGGCGTTTGGCCGCTTCAGTGTGCGCTACAGCGCCACGTCCTTCGATCAGACCATCGATAACCTGCGCATGATCGACATGGACGACGCCGAAGCGGTGATCCGCATGTACGACGTGGCGGAAATCGTCGGCCTGAGCCTGCCTGAAACCGCTATTCGCAAGCAGGCCGGGGTGATTGCCCAGGGCCTGGTGCGTCGCTACGAGCGCCGGGGCCGTGAGTTGACCATTCTGATTGTGCTGAACAAGGTTGGTGGCGCGGACTTTGTGCGCCGCCAGGTGCAGGCGCAGCTCGAACGGCTGGTTTCGCCCGAGCTGTGCGGCAAGATTCTGGACAACACCCATTTTGTCGAAACGGTGGTCAGCCGCATCGTCTCCAAACTGTCCAATGAAGCCTTGGTGCGCCAGTTGCGGATCAAGTCGAAGATGTTCCAGAACAGCCTCAATGACGAACCCGACGCCCCTCGCGCCGCGCCGCGCACACCGGTGCCCGAGTACGAGCGGTTGATCAGCCGCTTTCGGCCTTTTGCCCAGTCCAGCAACGCCTTGAGCCAGCTGCACCTGATCCTGTTCAACAGCGAGCCGGACATGCCCCTGTATGCCCAGCGCTGCAGCAATCTGCTTGAGCGCTTGCGTCAGGTGAAGACGGTGGACGATATCACCCAGACCCAGGTGATGAAGAACCTGCTGTGGAATGGCCCCCACGCGATCATTGCCTGGTACGCCAGCCTGCTGGGGCATGACTGGTTGGGGCAGGGCATGGGCGATCCACGGGTCAATGAGCTGGCGCAGCGCCTGATCGGCGAGGCCGTCGGCCCGGCACTGGTGGCCGAAAACCCGCATATGGCCGAGGCTGTGGCCGCGTTTTCGAGCACGTTTCTGGAACGCTGCAACACCTCGTTCAAGGACCCCTGTGCCCGGGTCGGGCGTGATCCGCTGCGCAAACTGCAACGCAACGAGCGGATTTTCCGCAGTATCGACCTGGCCAGAAAACATGGCATCGACAGCAGCGCCCTGGAATTAGGCGCTGCGCTGGCCCTGCACTATGCGCTGCGCAGTACTGACAGCAAGGATCTGGAGTGCCAGCAGATGCGCAGCCTGTATCGGGAAAGTAGCAGCATCGAGGCGGTGCTGACCTGGACAGGCAACTACAACGGCCAGCCGTATCCGGGGCTGGATCCGGTGCAGGATGCGGCGTTGATCGCGTCCATCGCCGGACACTTCCACGGTCCGCTCTGTGCTGAATTCGTCATGCAGGCGGCCTGAATCGATCAAGCCGCACGCTCGGCGATGGTCCAGTCTGAAAGGTCTGTTCAAGGAGCTGACCATGAAACGACTGACCCTGGCCCAGGCTTATGAGCTGGCCGAATCGATCTTATTGCATAACGGTTTCAACCCGGCCCATGCGCGTGCAGTGAGTGCCACGGTACTGGCCGGGGAACGCGATGGCTGCGCGTCCCACGGCTTGTACCGGGTGCTGGGCTGCGTCAATTCACTGCGCGCGGGCAAGGTGTCGGCCGATGCCGTGCCCCGGGTAATCGACCAGGCGCCGTCGATTGTGCGCGTGGATGCCGCTGGGGGTTTTTCCCAACTGGCGTTCCAGGCGGGTTTGCCGTTATTGCAGGAAAAAACCCGGGCCAACGGCATTGCGGCACTGGCGATCAACCACTGTGTGCATTTTTCGGCATTGTGGGTGGAGATCGAGCAGTTGACCGCAGCCGGGCTGGTGGCGCTGGCCTGTAACCCGAGCCATGCCTGGGTGGCGCCGGCGGGGGGCAGCCAGCCGGTGTTTGGCACCAACCCCATTGCCTTTGGCTGGCCACGGCCGGGGCGCGACCCGTTTGTCTTTGACTTTGCCACCAGTGCCATTGCGCGTGGCGATATCGAGCTGCATCGCCGGGCCGGCAAGGCTATTCCTGAGGGCTGGGGGGTTGATGCGCACGGGCAACCCAGCAGCGATGCCAGCGTGGTGCTCGACAGCGGCGCGATGCTCACGTTTGGCGGGCATAAAGGTTCGGCGCTGGCGGCGATGGTGGAGTTGATCGCCGGGCCCTTGATCGGCGACTTGACCAGTGCCGAATCCCTGGCCTGGGACGCGGGAAGCAAGTCGTCGCCGTATCATGGCGAGTTGATCATCGCGCTGGACCCCCAGCGTTTTCTGGGGGCAGCAACCGAGGAACATCTGGCCCGGGCCGAAGGGTTGTTTGCTGGCATCGAAGGGCAGGGCGCGCGCTTGCCGTCACAGCGCAGGTATGAGGCGCGGGCGCGCAGCGAGGTGGAGGGGGTGCAGATCCCGTTAGCCTTGTTCAATGACCTGCAGGCCTTGCTGAAGGGATAGGTGTGCGGGGTGGCGCTGGTTGTGGGAGCGGGCTTGCCCGCGATGGCAGCGCCACGGTTTGACTGAAACACCGCAGCGATCCCATCGCGGGCAAGCCCGCTCCCACAGGGGATCCCCTATGGGTCAGGCCAGCGAATCGCCCTGACGTGCAGTCGTCACCGCAGGCTCATCCTGCGCCGAGATACGCGCCGCCGATTCAGCGTCCACCAGATGCAGCGATTTGCCCCGCGTCTCGCGGGTCAGGCCCACCGCTACGATCGAGATCAACGATGCCCCCACCAGGTACCAGGCGATAGGCGTTGAGCTGTGGTACTTGTTGAGCAGGGTGATGGCGATCAACGGTGCCAGCGAACCGGCAAAGATCGGTGCCACCTGGTAGCACAGCGACAGGGCTGTGTAGCGCACATGGGTGGGGAACATTTCGGCCATCAGCGCCGAGTAAGGTGCATAGGTCATCGACTCGATGGCCAGGCCCAGGGTAATGGCCGCCATGATCAGCCAGTTGTTGCCGGTGTCCATCATCGGAAAACCGACAAAGCCCCAGAACGCTGTCAGCACCGCACCCACCAGGTACACCGGCTTGCGGCCCACCAGGTCGGACAGATAACCCATCAGCGGAATCATGAAAAAGTGCAGCAGGTGGGCACCGAACATCAACAACAGGATTTCTGAGGTGTCCTTGTGCACCACCAGTTTCAGGTAGGTGATCGAGAACGTGACCACGGTGTAGTAGAGAATGTTTTCCGCAAAGCGCGCACCTATGCCTACCAGCACCGAGCGCCAGTGATGACGCAGGACTTCAACCACCCCCAGTTGCTGTTGCTTGTTTTGCGCCTGACGGGCCTGGGCCTCCTTGAAAATCGGGGCGTCGTCGACGCTGGTGCGGATCCAGTAGCCGATCAGTACCACCACGGCCGAGAACCAGAACGCTACACGCCAGCCCCAGGCGAGAAAGTCCGCCTCCGAGAGTGTCGTCGACAGCAGTAGCAGGGCAACGGTGGCGACCAGGTTGCCCGCCGGAACCCCGGCTTGTGGCCAACTGGCCCAGAAGCCACGGCGGTTGTCCGGGCAGTGTTCGGACACCAGCAAAATGGCCCCGCCCCATTCACCGCCAAAGGCGAAGCCCTGAATCAGGCGCAGCAATACCAGCAGCACCGGTGCGGCGTAGCCGATGGTGTCGAAACCGGGCAGGCAGCCCATCAGGAAGGTGGTGATGCCCACTACCACCAGGCTCAGTTGCAGCAGGCGCTTGCGGCCGAATTTGTCACCATAGTGACCAAACACCAGGCCACCCAGTGGCCGGGCCAGAAAACCTACGGCATACAGGGCGAAGGCCGCAATGATGCCGTCAATCGGACTGTCGGTCTGGCGGAAAAACAGCTGGCCAAACACCAGTGCCGAGGCCGTGCCGTAAAGGAAGAATTCATACCATTCTGCGACTGTACCGGCCATGGCTGCTGCCACGACACGTTTGAGTCCGGCAGGGCTGGTGGTTGCGTGAGAAGGTTGTGTCGTCATGCGGGTTATCCTTAAGGGGCGCGAAGACAGGGGGCAGGGCGGGCACGCGCCGGCCCGCCCCGGCTATCAGTCAAAGACCGACGTCAGGCAAGTGCGGGCGGTTGGCCAGGGCCCTGGCCATGATCTGCTCGACAAATTCACGATCCTCACGGGGCAGGGCCAGGCGCGGCGGGCGGGTCAGGGCGCTGCCGCGACCGGCAATGGCTTCGCACAACTTGATGCACTGCACCAGGTCGGCACGCGCGTCCAGGTGCAGGATCGGCATCAGCCATTCATAGATCGGCATGGCTTCGGCAAAGCGCCCGGCCTTGGCCAGGCGAAAAATGGTTTCGCCTTCCTTGGGGAATACGTTGGACATGCCCGACACCCAGCCCTCGGCACCCACGGCCAGGCTTTCCAGCACCACGTCGTCGAGCCCGGCAAACAGCACAAAGCGCTCGCCCACTTCGTTGCGAATATCGATAAAGCGCCGGGTATCGCCCGATGAATCCTTGAAACACACCACGTTGTCGCAGTCGGCCAGGGAAATCAGGATGTCGGGGGTGACGTCGTTTTTGTAGATCGGCGGGTTGTTGTAGACCATCAACGGTACATCGGCATTTTTCGCCACATAGCGATAGTGCTCGGCGGTCTCGAAGGGTTTGGAGCCGTAGACCAGCGCAGGCATCAGCATCACGCCATCCACGCCGACCTTGCGTACCGCATTGGCCACCTTGGCCGCCTGCACGCTGGTGAATTCGGCCACGCCGCAAATCACCGGGACCCGGCCGCGGGAGGCGTCCACCGCGACTTCGGTGACGGCAATTTTCTCTTCGGCGCTCAGCGAGGTGTTTTCCCCCACCGAACCGCACACCACCAGGCCGGACACACCGTCGCGGATCACGTTGGAAATCACCTGGTGGGTCTTGTCCAGGTTGATGCTGAAGTCATCGTTGAATTGAGTGGTCACCGCAGGGAAGACGCCACTCCAGTTGATGCGCTTGCTCATGTTTGTTGCCTCCGGTTGTATTAATCGTATTTCGTATACGTTTGCAGGGATGTTTTTTTGCCCTTGTGGGAGCGGGCTTGCTCGCGATTGCATCGCTGTGGTGTGCCTGCCAGACCGTGTCGTCTGCATCGCAGGCAAGCCAGCTCCCACAGGTCTATCGCGAGCAAGCCAGCTCCCACAGGGCGGGTTGTTGTGGGCGGGGTTACGCCCCCGGCCAGGTATCCGACAGGCGATAGCCCTGGGGCCACGGATCGCTCGGGTCCAGCAGCAGCTGGTGGGTGCCGGTGATCCAGGCCCGGCCGGATATGCACGGGTAGATCGCCGTGCGCCCGGCCACTTCGGTCATGGAGTCGATACGGCAATGAAATTCCGAGCCAATGATCGAACGGCCGATAAAGCGCTCGCCCACCTTGAGCACGCCCTTGGCCTGCAACACCGCCATGCGCGCCGAGCAGCCGGTGCCGCAGGGCGAGCGGTCGATCTTGCCCGGGCGGATCACCACCGCGTTGGCCGCACTGGCTACGCCGTTTTCGTACTGCACGGGCGCGGCGATCTGGCAAAAGGAGATATGCGACCAGTCCGGGTTCAGCGGGTGAACAAACCCCAGCTGTTCGTTGGCGGCACGGGTGATTTTCAGGCCGATTTCAACGATATCTTTGGCTTCATCCGGGCTGATCGAAAAGCCCAGCTCCTTGGCATCGGCGAGCACGAAGCTGTCACCGCCATAGGCCGTGTCGACCTTGAGCGAGCCCAGGCCCTCGACTTCGATCCAGGCATCCAGGCGATCGGCAAAGGACGGCACGTTCTTGATCTCGACCCGTTGCACCTTGCCGTCGCGGCAGTCGGCCACGGCTTCGATCAGGCCCCCGGGGGCTTCGAGCACCAGCCGGGTCTGCGGCTCGGTCATCGGCAGGATGCCGCTGTCGAGCAACACCGTGGACACGCACATCGAGTTGGAGCCGGACATGGGCGGCGTGTCGGCCGGCTCCATGATGATCCAGGCCATTTGCGCCCGTGGGTCCTTGGCCGGCACCAGCAGGTTGACGTGGCGGAACACCCCGCCACGGGGTTCGTTGAGCACGAAGTTGCGCAGGGTTTCATCCCGGGCAATCCAGCGCGACTGCTCCCACACCGTGGCACCCGGTGGCGGTGCCACGCCGCCGACAATCACGTCACCGACCTCGCCCTCGGCGTGACAGCTGACCACATGAATGACTTTCGATGAACGCATGCTCTGCTCCTATTTGACTGACTTGAGGAAGGCCGCGGTTTCCGCGTGCACAGGGTTGCCGATGACTTGATCGGGGGAGCCGATTTCGTGCACCAGGCCATTGCGAAAGAACGCCACGCGGTCGGACACATCCCGCGCGAAGCGGATTTCATGGGTTACCAGGACCATGGTCATGCCGTCTTCGGCGAGCATGCGCATGGTGTCCAGCACTTCACCCACCAGTTGCGGGTCGAGGGCCGAGGTGGCTTCGTCGAACAGCATGTAGTCGGGGGACATGGCTAGGGCGCGGGCGATGGCCATACGCTGTTGCTGGCCGCCGGACAACTTGCCGGGGAAGGTCTTGAGCTTGTCGCCCAGGCCCACATGGGTCAGTTGCTGCACCGCCAGCGCCTCGGCTTCAGCCTTGCTTTTACCCAGTACCTTGCGCGGTGCCAGCATCACGTTTTCCAGCACGGTGAGATGGGGGAAAGCGTTCCATTGCTGGAACACGATGCCGATTTTCTGCCGCAGGCGGTTGAGGTCGGTGGCACGGTCGTGGACTTCGATGCCGTCGACGCGGATATGCCCTTGCTGGATCGGCTCCAGGCCGTTGATGCACATCAGCAATGTCGACTTGCCGGAGCCGGAGCCGCCGATAATCGACACCACTTCACCCTTGTCCACGGTCAGGCTCACGCCCTTGACCACTTCCAGGTCGCCGAATGATTTGTGGACGTTGACGATCTCAATCATTTTCTTGCCACCTTTTTTCCAGGCGAGCACCAAGGCGGGCGACCACCAGGCTCATGACGTAATAGATAAGGCCCGCGATGCACAGCACCAGCATTGGTTCCTGAATGCGGGTGACGATGGTTTGCGAGGCGCGCAGCAGTTCGACGATGCCGATCCACATCACCAGGGCGGTGTCTTTCATCACGCTGAGCACCAGGTTGAGCCAGCCGGGGAAGGCCACGCGCATGGCAATGGGCAACACGATATAGCGCAAATCCTGCAGGTAGCTCAGGCCCAGGGAGCGGCTGGCCCGGCGCACGGTGAACGGCACCGCCAGCACGCCGCTGCGCACGATCTCGGTGAAGTACGCGGCGGCATACACCCCCAGTACGATGCAGCCAACGCTGAAGGCGCTGATGTTCAAGCCGACGATGCTCTTGAGCGAGTTGAACAGCACGAACTGGATCAGCAACGGTACGCTGCGAAACACATCCAGCACCCACGCCAGCGGCAGGCTGGCCCGAGGCAGCAAGGCGCGCAGCAGGCCGAACAGTAGGCCGGCAACGGTGCCGAGCAAGATCGCCCAGCTGGTCAGTTGCAGGGTGACCCATGCCCCCTGCAGCAAAAACACAAAATCGTTCCAGGTAAAACTGGTGGAAAACATGGGCTAGTCCTCAGTAACGAAACAGCCGCCAGGCCATCAGCCGGGCGACGGCAACGATCGCCTTGGCAATCAGGTAATACAGCACCGCGGCAATGGCGAAGTATTCGAAGGTGCGGAACGTTTTGACGTTGTAGTCCTGGGTTACACCGGTGAGGTCGTTGTTCAGGCCCACGATCACGCCCAGCGAAGTCATCAGTACCGCCCAGACCATCTGGTTGGTCAGCGGGTAGAACACGATGCGCAGCAATTGCGGCACGACGATCATGCGGTAGGTCTGGAAGGCGCTCATGCCCAGCGAGCGAGCGGCGCGTATCTGGGTGTCGGGCACGGCCTTGAGGCCGCCGCGAAAGTTCTCCGCCAGATAGCCGGCATTGTTGAACGTAATCCCGGCCAGCAGGGCGATCCATGAACTGACATGCAGGCCCAGGGAACCGAGACCGAAGTACAGGACATAGATCTGGAACAGCGAGGGCGTATTGCGGGCGATGGACACCCAGGCATTGCCGGTGCCGCGCAGCAGCGGGTTTTTGCTTTCGCGCATGACCGTCAGGGCGAGGGCGATCAAGACGCCGAAGATCATCGACAAGGCCGCGGTCTCGAAGGTCACCAGGGCACCGGCGAGCATATCCGGCAAGGCGCGCAGGGCAGAGCGCCATTGGAAGGTGTAGTCAAACATGGGTTGCGTTCTCCAGTGAGGCAGCGGGTTGCAGCCACGCTGGCAAACGCCCGCTGGCCGTAGCGCTGCACGCCGCATCCACACACTCGGCGAGGCTGGCGAAATGAACTTTGCGGCCCACCAGGCCGGGGGCGTAATGGGCGTATTTGCCCGAGTTGGTCATCAGGTTCCTGGCCGCCGGAGGAATCACCGGCTCACCGAGCATGCACCAGCAGGTGTCGCTGACGATCACGGCGCCAAAGGCTTCGAGCACCCCGACATGCCCGGCGGCACGGGCCTGTTCCAGCACGGCACGGCCACAGGTGATCGCCAGCACCACATCAGGGTGACGCATGCGGCCCTGGCACAGGCGCGCCAGATGGGCGAACTCGCTGAGGGAAAAGTGCGGGTTGCCCAATGACACCACGTCGACCTGCGGGTCTCGGGCGCTGTTGAGTTCGTGCCAGCTGAGCAGCAAGTCTTCAAGGCTGACCTTGATCACCTGCAGCGGACCGTCGATGACCTGTGCGGGGTCGAGGGCTTCGGGGGTGACACCGGCGATATGAAACAGGGGGGCGGCGCTGGTGGTAGCAAAGGCCGCGCCGAATGCCTTGAGATCGTCCAGGTCCGGATGCTGCTTGAGCCCCATAATCAGCGGGATCCGGCTGCCGGCCAACGCACCGATGTGATAGCCCAGCAGGGGGTAAAACGCGTCATCAAGGGTGCCCAGGGTTGGCAGCTCGATTTGCAGGCGGGCCTTGCGCTGGTCCTCCAGATGGCAGCCGATCAGCGGTGCGCGACCCGTGAGGGCAATGCAGATATCCAGATAGTCGGGGTACTTGAGTGTGCGGGCGCCGAGCACGCTGTTGGCGTAAACCACCGCGTTGGATTCGGCCCAGACAATTTGCTCGCCCGCCTTGGGCGCACTGTCGAGCAGGTAAGGGGCACAGGTGAAACTCAGTTGCGCACCCATAGCCATATAAGCATCGCCCAAGGCACTGGCAGGTACGCCGAGTGCCGGGTCGATCCCCAGCTCGCGCCAGCGGCGCTGGTCCACGGAAATTGAATTGAGGGTGGTGGGTACGCGAACTTTTGCGCCCCATGCCACCAGTTGCTGCGCAAAGCGCAAACTCGCCGGCCCGGTATAGATGCAGCCGTCGATATGGGCCTGGGTGATGTCGACCAGTTGCGTGGCACCTTGAATCTGCGCCATGCGCAACACGATCTGCATGGCAACCTGGGCGGCTTTGCCGTAACTGCCGGCGAGCAGTGCACGGTCGTGTTCGGTCAGTTCGATCGAGGCGTGTGCTTCTGCGGTCGGTGTGTCGTTGTGCGGTGGCGCAGTGTCGTCAGGTGCTGAGTCGTAGAGGCTTAGATGTGTGCCATCGACCCTGGCGAACGCGTTGCCGCGCAATTGGCCAAAGGCTTCCCTGCCGATGCACAGCACCGGCAGGGAACGCTGGAACAGGGTCCGGGCGACCAGCACGCCAAGGGTCAGGATCTCGTCGGCTTCAGCCAGCACCAGCGCCGCGGGGGCATGGCCATTGCTGATCAGTTCCATCAGCACGCTGCTGCCGGTGCAGGAGCCGCGTCCGCTGGGGATCGCCAGCACGCGCCCCGCCAGGCATTCGCCGCTGAGGGGGTGATGGCGGTCGATCACTTCGCCGCTGAACGGGTCGACCCCGCCCCAGAAACTCAGGCCGACATCGGCGTACAACAGTGGGGCGGATGCATGGCCATCAACCAGGCTGCGGCCTTCAAGAGCACTTATCCCGGACATGCTGGATACCTCAGTAGTAGACGTGAGGTACGGTCAGATCAGCCGGTGGAATCTCGGTCCCGACCCATTTGGTCCACAGCTCCTTGTAGCGTCCGGTGCGTACTTGCTGGTTGACGAACAGGTTGAGGTAGTTGAGCAGGCCGTACTCGTTGCGCTTGGCGCCCAGGGACACGTAATCGACCACATAGGGCGCGTTACCGGCGACCTTAAGGTTTTTGTACTTGCCTGATTTAAGGGTAGCTGCGGCCACGGTATTGGTCACCACGGTGGCTTCGATATGGCCCTGGGCGACGGCCAGCAGGGTGTCGTTCTGCGACTGATAGGCACGGAACGAACCGCTGCCCCAGTTTTTCACGTCTTTCTCCAGGGCGATGGCCTCATAGGTGCCGCTGGTGTTGCCCAGCGCCTTGCCCTTGAGGTCGTCGAAGCTGTTGATGCCCGTGTTGTCGCGGGTCAGTACCACCATCTGGAAGGCGAAGTAAGGGATGCTCAGGCCCACGGTCTTGGCCCGTTCCAGGGTGTCGGAAGTGGACGCCACGATGACATCGGCCCGCCCGGAGACCAGTGCCGGGATGCGGTCGGGGAACGGGGTTTCAACGATTTCGGCATCCACGCCCAGCACTTTTGCCAGGTCGTTGCAGTAGTCCACATCGAAGCCTACCGGCTTGTTGGCTTCGTCACGCGAGCCCATCGGCGGGAAGTCCAGGGTCACGGCGCAGCGCAACTTGCCCGAACCGATAATGTCGTCGAGCTTGTCGGCCTGGGCCGTGGCAATAAAAGAGGTACTGAGAACAGCGCTAAGGGCTACGGCAAGTACGGGGTTTTTCATGGAAGCCTCGGAGTCGTTGAAGTGCTGTTGAAAATCGTTCTTTGGATTTCGTATACGATATTTGTTTAGCAAATCGTGTGCCGATTGTTCCTGCAAAGCTGTAATCAGCGCGGGAGAGGGTTTGTCACGGGTTTGCGCGGTGGGGTGTTGGGGTGGGCGGTGTTACAGAAGGGAGCAGTGACGTAGGAAATGCCCCACAAGGGAACACTTTGGGAGGTTGTTCCTGACAATTAGGCCCACTCCTGTGGGAGCGGGCTTGCCCGCGATGGCATCAACGCGGTTTGGCTGAAAGACCGCAGCGTCAATATCGCAGGCAAGCCAGCTCCTACAGGGTATGCGGCGCTCGCACCATTCGGCACATACCGGTGGGAGCGGGCTTGCCCGCGATGGCATCAACGCGGTTTGGCTGGCAGACTGCAGCGTCTGCATCGCAGGCAAGCCAGCTCCCACAGGGTATGCGGCGCTCGCACCATTCGACACTCTCCTGTGGGAGCGTGCTTGCCCGCGATGGCATCAACGCGGTTTGGCTGAAAGACCGCAGCGTCAGTATCGCAGGCAAGCCAGCTCCTACAGGGTATGCGGCGCTCGCACCATTCGGCACTCTCCTGTGGGAGCGGGCTTGCCCGCGATGGCATCAACGCGGTTTGGCTGGCAGCCCGCAGCGTCTGCATCGCAGGCAAGCCAGCTCCTACAGGGCATGCGGCGCTCGCACCATTCGACACTCTCCTGTGGGAGCGTGCTTGCCCGCGATGGCATCAACGCGGTTTGGCTGAAAGACCGCAGCGTCAGTATCGCAGGCAAGCCAGCTCCTACAGGGTATGCGGCGCTCGCACCATTCGGCACACACCGGTGGGAGCGGGCTTGCCCTCGATGGCATCAACGCGGTTTGGCTGGCAGACCGCAGCGTCTGCATCGCAGGCAAGCCAGCTCCTACAGGGCATGCGGCGCTCGCACCATTAGGCACACACCGGTGGGAGCGGGCTTGCCCGCTATGGCATCAACGCGGTTTGGCTGGCGGACCGCAGCGTCAGTATCGCAGGCAAGCCAGCTCCTACAGGGTATGCGGCGCTCGCACCATTCGGCACACACCGGTGGGAGCGGGCTTGCCCGCGATGGCATCAACGCGGTTTGGCTGAAAGACCGCAGCGTCTGCATCGCAGGCAAGCCAGCTGCTACAGGGCATGCGGCGCTCGCACCATTAGGCACATACCGGTGGGAGCGGGCTTGCCCGCGATGGAATCAACGCGGTTTGGCTGGCAGCCCGCAGCGTCTGCATCGCAGGCAAGCCAGCTCCCACAGGGTATGCGGCGCTCGCACCATTCGGCCCACTCCTGTGGGAGCGGGCTTGCCCGCGATGGCATCAACGCGGTTTGGCTGGCAGCCCGCAGCGTCTGCAGGCCAATCAATGGCTTTGCGGCAAATGCTCAAACAGGGTTTTGCACACACCGGCGATATGCTCATCCAGCAACTTGACCGCCAGCTCCACATCGCCGGCGCGGCAGGCATCGAGGATTTCACGGTGTTCGTGGTCGGCGCGGTGCTTGCCCGCCGACAAACTCATCTGCATGCGCAGGTAGCGCTCCAGCTTGTCATTGACCGAACGGATCAGGCTGATCATGAAGGGCCGCTGCGCAGGCTCGTACAAACAGGCATGCAGTTCCCAGTTGAGCTCGGCCCAGCGGCCCACGTCATCTTCACCCACAAACTCCTGGCAGATGCGTTCGGCACGGGCAAAGGTGTCTGCGGTCATGTTGGGGATGGCCAGGCGCAGCAACTTGTCTTCAAGGAGCATGCGCACTTCGAACATTTGCGCCAGTTCCGCCTCGGAAATCCGCGTGACCATCGCGCCGCGGTTACGCTGGAACATCACCAGCCCTTCCGCTTCAAGCCGCTTGAGGGCTTCGCGCACGGGGATCTTGCTCACATTGAACTGGCGGGCGATATCATCCTGGCGAATCGGTTCGTCTTCAGCGAAATGCCCGGCGACAATCGCGTCGCGCAGATGCAGGGTGATGATTTCCGACGTGGAAGGTGAGTTACCCAGGTCGGGAGCATTGAATTTTGGGTGGGCCACGGCGATCATCGTTCACTGGTAAAAAAGATATGGTATACGAAACGCAAATGGACCGGGTAATACCCTCTCTACGCTGGGGTCATTGGCCTGTGGTCGCGGGCACCTGGTTTTTCAGGGTAAGCAGCGCATCCAGCCCGCCCTCGGGGCGATTGTGCAAGGTCAATGTGCCGCCGTGGGCGACTGCCACGGTGTGGGCGATACTCAAGCCCAGGCCATAGCCGCCGCTGCGGCTGTTGCGCGAAGACTCCAGCCGGTAGAACGGCTCCAGCACCTGGGTCAGTTGCTGCGCGGCTATCCCCGGGCCGCTGTCCCTGACCGTGATGCTCAGGCCATCGGGGTGTTCGTCGACCAGCACCTGCACATCGCGGGCATAACGCACGGCGTTTTCCAGCAGGTTCTGTATGCAGCGTTTCAGGCTGCGGGCATAACCCGACACCGGGCGGCTGGCGCGTCCGTTCAGGGTGATGGTTGCTCCCATGTCGTGCAGGTCGGCCTGCAGGCTTTGCAGCAAGGCGTTGAGGTCGATGTTCTGGCGCGGCTCGTTGATTTCACCGCTGCTGACAAATTCCAGGGTGGTGGAGACCAGCCCCTCCATGTCCGTCAAGTCATTGCGAAAACGCTGCTTGAGTGCTTCGTCGTCGAGCATTTCGGTGCGCAGGCGCAGGCGGGTGATGGGCGAGCGCAGATCGTGGGACACCGCCGCCAGAAAGCGCGTGCGCTCAGCCATGCTGGCCAGCAGGCGCTGCTGCATCAGGTTGAAGGCCTGGGCCGCACGCTGCACTTCCACCGGCCCTTTAATCGGCAGTGGCTGGCGGCGGATATCCTGCCCCAGTGCTTGCGCAGCCTGCGCCAGTTGATTGAGCGGGCGAACGGCCAGGCGTACCGCGAGCAACACGATGATCGCCACCACGATGATGCGCACCAGATAGATACGCATAAAGTAATCGAGCAGCACATCGGCCGGCGCCATGCTGGTCCAGCCCTGATCCTCGGTGGCCTGCACATGCAGCCAGCGGCCGTCGGCCAGGCGCAGCTCAAGGGTGAATTGCCCGGCAGCGGGGCTGGAGCCGAACAGGGTATCCACCCCGGCCTTGTGCCCCTGGCTGTCGAGCAGGGTGAGGTTTAGCAGGTTCAGGGCCGTGCGCGACGCGGTTTTTTCATCGACCAGGCTGCGCAGCAACGATTCGGTAGCCTGGTCCTGGAGGGGCAGTGTGTTGCGCTGCATATCAGCGGCGTTGCGCAGTTCGAGGTTGAAAGCCGGGGTGCTGAGGTTATGCAAAAAAAGCTCGATGTGCTGCGGATCGCTGCGGGCAACCCGCACGATATCGGCCAGGCGGCTGGCAATCAGGCGCGTGGGGATTTCCAGCACCTGACTGTGGCGCACGTCATACCAGATGCTGCTGGTCAGCACCTGGGCGGCGAGCATGCCCGTGACCAGGATCACCACCAGCCGACCGTAGAGGGTACGCGGCAACAACGTCATGATTCGCTCGTCACGCAGGCCGAAGTGAGCATATAGCCTTCATTGCGTACGGTCTTGATCAGGCCGGGGGCCAGTTGCTGACGCAGGCGGCTGACGCACACATCAATGGAGCGATCGAAAGGCGTGCTGTCCTTGTCGAACACATGGTTGAGCAAAAAGTCCCGGCTCAACGGCCGGTTGGGGTGCTGTAACAGCAGGCGCAGCACGCGGTAGTCGGAGTTGCCCAGGCTGATCACCAGGCCTTCGGCGGACAGCACCTGGCGAGCGCGGGTGTCGAGGCGCCACTGGTCGAAGCGGACAAAGGGCGCCTCATCGATACGGGCGCGCTCGGGGAAACTCTGCGCCCGACGCAACACCACCTTGATGCGCACCAGTAATTCACGCGGATCGAAGGGTTTGGGCAAGTAGTCATCGGCGCCGATTTCCAGGCCGACGATGCGGTCGATCAGGCTGGCGCGTGCCGTGAGCATGATCACCGGGATATTGGAGCTGGCACGCAGAGTTCGGCACAGGCTCAGGCCGTCTTCGCCGGGCAGCATCAGATCGAGCACGATCAGGTCGATCACGTTCAGCTCCAGGCGCCGGCGCATTTCCTTGCCGTCGCAGGCCGTGCAGGTTTGGTAACCGGCGTCGCGCAGGTAGTCGGCCAGCAACTGGCGGATTTCGGGGTCGTCATCGACGATCAATATATGGTCTTGCTTGGACATGGGCTTCGGGTACGCCTTGGGGCTCGCAGCAATAGCGGATTTCACGCGGTGGAGCCAAACGAAATGTAATGGAATGTTGTGGGCGCTGATTTCGTGCAGTGCCGATACAAAGTCGGGCCATCCGCGGCAATGACGCTCTTTAGAATGGCGAATCTAAATGCGAGTCATTGTAATTAAGGAAGGCCCGATGTCATCGTCACCCGATGCGGCAGTAGTTCGCAATACCCCTTGTGCATTGAACGTTACCCTGGCTCCGGTTATCAGCCTGCTGGCCCTTGGGGTTTTAAGCCCGGCCAGCGAGGCGGCGCAGCCGGCAAACGACGTGCTGACTCTGCCTGCGTCGAACGTCGAGGGGACTTATGACTCGCCGTTCAAGGTCGACGAAGTGTCATCGCGCAAGGTCATGACCCCGCTGCTCGATGCCCCGCAAAGTATCACCATTGTGCCGCAGCAGGTGCTCAAGGAGCAGAACGCCCAGAGCCTGCAGGACATTCTGCGCAATGTACCGGGTATCACCTTTATGTCGGGGGAGGGCAACCTGGGCTGGGGCGACCTGTTTTCCATTCGCGGTTTTTCTTCCGAGCAGAGCCTGACAGTCGATGGTGTGCGCGACGCGGGCATGTCCAGCCGCAACGACATGTTCAACCTGCAACAAGCCGAGGTGTTCAAGGGCACCGGCGCCATCGAGTCGGGTATTTCGGCGGTGGGTGGCAGCGTCAACCTGGTGAGCAAGGAGGCCCATCTGGGGGATGCCAACCGGGTCTCCGCCGGGGTCGGCACTGACGGTTACAAACGCCTGACGGCCGATATCAACCACGAGTTGAATGACACCAGCGCCCTGCGTATCAACCTGATGAAGCACTCGAGCCAGGTGGCCGAGCGCGACGAGGTGGACTACGACCGTTGGGGCATCGCCACTTCGCTGGCCCTGGGGCTGTCGACACCGACCCGGGCCTTTGTCGACTTCTTTTACCAGAAAGATGACAACACCCCGGACGGCGGCCTGCCGATCTTGCGCGGCACCGATGGCAAGCGCATGCCCGGCGTCAAACGCAGCAACTGGTACGGCGATTCGAGCCTGTACACCCAGCAGACCGAAACCACCTCGCTGACCGGGCGCCTGGAGCACGACTTCGACAACGGTGCGCTGCTGACCAACCAACTGCGCTGGCAGCGTACCGACAACTTCTCGGTGCTGTCGCCGGCGCGCTTCAATGCCGCCAGTGCCGACGGCGCGAAAACCTGCACCGGCAGCCGCTGCGCCACCCTGGGCTATGTGGGCGTGGGCCCGGCGTCGACGGTCAACGGGGTCAAGGTCTATACCGACTACAGCAACACCGGCAGCACCGCCTACGGCATTCTGCGCGGCAGCGATTTCGGCCTGTCCAAGCGCTATACCATCCTCGATAACCAGACCGACGTGAGCTTTGCCTTCGATACCGGCTCCATCAGCCACAAGGCCGTGGCGGGGCTGGATGTGTACCACGAAACCTACGGCGGCCTTGAGCGCAACGCCAAGGTGCCGGCGGCCAATATGTTCTTCGACATGGCCAACCCGCAACATGACTTTGCCGTGGAGTACACCACCAAGGGCGTGGGCGAGCCGCGCTCAAGCATCGACAACGCCGGGCTGTATTTTGGCGACACCCTGACCCTCAACCCGTGGTGGCAGGTCATGGGCTCGCTGCGCTACGACCACTGGAGCGCCGAGACCACCCAGCGTGGCCAGGACGATGTCAAGGACACCTCGGGCGCCTGGAGCGGCCGCGCCGGGATCGTGTTCAAGCCACAACCCAACGGCACGATCTACGCCTCGTACAGTGAGTCGACCCAGCCTTCGGCTATCGGTGCCTCGACCAACAACCAGATCTACGGCGCCGCCAGCACCAGCCGCTACACCCCGGCCAAGTCCAAGACCTACGAACTGGGCACCAAGTGGGACCTGCTGGACAAGGGCATCAGCGTGACGGCGGCGGTGTTTCGCACCGAACTGGTCAACTCCTGGGAGTACACCGAGGGCGAAGCGTCGCCGGTGCGTGCCTTGCCTGCCAAGCGCGTCGATGGCGTGGAACTGGGCCTGCAGGGCAACCTGACCAATCGATGGACGGCCTACAGCGGTTTTTCGGCGCTTAAAAGCGAGCAAACCAAGGGCGTCAACAAAGGTGCAGAAGCCAAGAACGTCCCCGACCTGACGGCCAACCTGTGGACCACCTACGCCTTTACCGATGACCTGAGCCTGAGCTACGGCGCCAACTATGTCGGGCGCCGGCGTTATACCGACAACAAATACGTGGGCGGCCTGAACAACAACAGCAGTTATGCCGACGGCCCGTCCGGGGTGCTGGCGATCTACACGCAGGACAAGGAAAAAGCCCCCGGCTACTGGGTGCATTACCTGGCCGCGCAGTACCAGGTCAATCCTCAAACCACCGTCCACGTCAACGTCGACAACCTGTTCAACACCTTCTACTTCAGCCGCGTCGGTGCCTCCCTCGATGGCTTCCAGCTGTATGGCGTACCGGGGGCCGGGCGCACGCTGACGGCGAGCATCGACTATGACTTCTGACCACCACCGGTTGCGGAGCGCGCCATGCTGATCGAAATCGCCGAGGTGTTCAGCGCCCATGAGGTGAACGAGATGCGCGACCTGTTGCTTGCCCGGCCGTGGGTGGACGGCAAGCAGACGGCTGGCGTGGGGTCGGCGCGGGTGAAATGCAACCGCCAGTTGGCCGAGGACGACGCCGCCGGCGTCAACCTGGGGCAACGCATTCTGGCGCGGTTGTCCGAGCACGGGCTGTTTATGTCCGGCGCGTTGCCCAAGCGCATCTACCCGCCGCTGTTCAATCGCTACAGCGGCGGCGAGGGGTTCGGTTTTCATATCGACAATGCCATTCGCGGCATCAAGGGGGTGCGTGAGCGGGTGCGCACCGACCTGTCCGCGACCCTGTTCCTGAGTGATCCGCACAGCTATGACGGCGGCGAACTGGTGATCCGCGACACCTTCGGCGAGCGCAGCGTCAAGCTGCCCGCAGGCCACCTGGTGTTGTACCCGGGCAGCAGCGTGCATCGGGTCAACCCGGTGACGCGGGGCGAGCGGCTGGCGGCGTTTTTCTGGATCGAAAGCCTGGTGCGTGAAGACAGTCAGCGCAGCTTGTTGCTGGACATGGACGTGGCCATTCAACGCCTCACCACCCAGCAGGCGGATGACGAGTCGCTGCTGCAACTGAGCGGCGTGTACCACAACCTCTTGCGCCGCTGGAGCGACGTATGAGCCCTTTACTGAGCGGGAGATTTACCGTGTCCAAGCTGTTTTTGCGTCAAGCCTGTGTGCGCCTGGGCGCCCTTATCGTCCTTCTGGGCATGGCGGTATCGACGGCCTGGGCCAGGGACGTCACCGATGCCCTGGGCCGGGTGGTCAAGGTGCCGGACACCGTACAGCGGGTGGTGCTGGGGGAGGGGCGGCTGATTTCGGCCTTTGCCCTGCTTGACCGCGACCGGCCGTTCCAGCGCATCGTGGGCTGGCAGAACGACCTGCGCAAGCTCGACCCCAACACCTACGCCGCCTATGTGGCGAAGTTTCCCCAGGTCAAGGATATCCCCTTGATCGGTCAGGCGTCGGAGCAGAGCGTCAGCGCCGAGCAGATCCTGGCGCTCAAGCCGGACCTGGCGGTATTCAGCATCTCCGGGCATGGCCCCACCGAACACAGCCCGGTGGCCGATGTGCTGGAAAAGGCCGGTATCGCGGTGTTGTTCGTGGACTTTCGGGTCAACCCGCTGCAAGGCACCCGCGACAGCATGACCGCGCTGGGCCAGGCTCTGGGCCGCGAAGCGCAGGCCAGTGCCTTTGTCGATTTCTACAACCGGCATGTCGAACGCATTACCCGCACCCTGGGTACGCTTGATGACAGCCAGCGGCCCGGCGTGTTTCTCGAACTGCTGGCCGGGGTCTGGGCCAACCCCGGACACACCACGGGTAAAGGCGGTATGGGCGAACTGATCCGCCTTGTGGGCGGGCGCAATATTGCCGAGGGCGTGGTACCCGGCGCACTGGGGGATATCAGTGTGGAATATGCCCTCAAGGCCGACCCTGATGTGTACATCCTGTCTGGCAACCAGCAGCCCGGGGTGATGCTGGGTGCGGGCATCGATGCACAAACGGCCCGTACCTCGCTGATGCAGGTGTTGAAACGGCCGCAGTTCGCCGATTTGCGCGCGGTACGCGAGGGCACGGTGCACGCGCTGTGGCACGACTTCTACAACTCGCCGTACAACATCCTCGCCATTGAGGCCCTGGCCAAGTGGGTTCACCCGCAAAAGTTCACCGACCTTGATCCGCAGTTGACCCTCAATGAGCTCAACCAACAGTTTCTCGACACGCCGCTGGCAGGTCAGTACTGGATCAGTGAACAACAATGAGCGCTATCGCCAACCCGGCAGTGCTTGCTGCCAGTCACGGTTATCGACGCCTGCTGGCGCGGCGCGTGTGCCTGTTACTGGTGATCGGCTGTGCGCTGCTGGGCAGCGTGTTGCTGGACCTGTCCACCGGCTCGTCCGGCATGGGGCTGGGGCAACTGCTCCAGGGGCTGCTGCATCCGCAGACCCTGGATGTCACGGACCGGGTGATCATCTGGAATGTGCGCTTGCCCTATGCGCTGATGGCGGTGTTGGTGGGCGCGGCGCTGTCGCTGGCCGGCGCAGAAATGCAGGCCATCCTCAATAACCCGCTGGCCAGCCCGTTTACCCTGGGCGTGTCGTCGGCGGCGGCGTTGGGGGCTTCGCTGGTGATCGTATTTCCACTGAGCAGCGCCTTGTTAAGCCGCGATTCGCTGGTGGCGCTGGCGGCCTTTGTATTTGCCTGCGCCTCGATGTTCCTGCTGCACGGCATGTCGCGGTTGCGCGGAGCCGGGGTCGAGACCCTGGTGCTGTTCGGTATTGCCCTGGTGTTCAGTTGCAACGCCCTGGTGGCGCTGTTGCAGTTGCTGGCCACCGAAGATGTGTTGCAGCAACTGGTGTTCTGGAGCTTGGGCAGCGTGGCCCGTGCCAACTGGGACAAGCTGGGCATTCTTGCCCTGGTGCTGGGGCTGACCGCGCCGTTTTCCCTGCATGCAGCTTCGCGCATGACCTTGCTGCGCATGGGCGAGGAGCGGGCGCAGAGCTTTGGTGTTGACGTGCGGCGGCTGCGCTTTTTCGCCTTGCTGCGCATCAGCCTGCTGTCCGCCACGGCGGTGGCGTTTGTCGGCACCATCGGCTTTATCGGCCTGGTAGGGCCGCATATTGCGCGGATCCTGATCGGTGAAGACCAGCGTTTTCTGTTCCCGGCCAGTGCCCTGGTGGGGGCGTTGTTGCTGTCGCTGTCCTCGGTGGTGAGCAAGGTCATCATGCCGGGGGTGATTGTGCCGGTGGGTATTGTGACCGCGCTGGTGGGCGTGCCGATTTTTGTTGTACTGGTATTCAAGCGGGGCAGGCAGCTATGAGTGAACAAGGGTTATTGATCGAACACGCCCACGTCAAATACGGACGCAAGGTGGTGATTGCCGACGCTTCGCTGCCGCCCCTGCGCCCGGGTACATTGACCGCCCTGATTGGCCCCAACGGGGCGGGCAAGTCCACCCTGTTGCGCGGGCTGGCGGGCCTTGAGCCGATGACCGGCGCAGTCACCCTGCACGGTCAGCCGTTGGCGCCGATGAGCGTGGCGCAGCGTGCGCGGCAGGTCACCTATATGCCCCAGCACCTGCCGCCAGGGCTGGGCTTGAGTGTGATCGAGAGCGTGATGGCGGCACTGCGGGTGGCGGGCAATGGCGGTGATTGCCTGGAGCAAGCCTACGGGGCTTTGCAGCGCATTGGCATTGCAGCGCTGGCCGATCATATGCTCAACGCACTGTCCGGCGGCCAGCGGCAACTGGTCAGCCTGGCGCAGCTGATTGCCCGCAAGCCCCGGGTCATGCTGCTGGATGAGCCGACCAGTGCGCTGGATTTAAGCTATCAATTGCGGGTAATGGACTGCGTGCGCCAGATGGTTGGCCAGCACCAGCTGATTGCCGTGATCGTGCTGCACGATATCAGCCTGGCGGCCCGTTTTGCCGATCATATTGCGGTGCTGCGCGAAGGGGCGGTGGTCGCTTTTGGCGCGGCAGAGCAGGTACTGACTGCGCAGCTGTTTGCCGAGGTATATGGGGTCAGGGCACGGGTTGAACGGTGTTCGCAGCAGACCCTGCAGGTAGTGGTCGATAGCCCGGTTTGAACCCTTGTTCGTCAGCCTGCACGGAGGTTTTTGGCTGGCTTTGCCAGGCGCTCTTAAGCGACCGGTGCTTGACAGCGAAGCTATTGGCAGCCGTAATAGCCAGAAATGTTAACGTTAACTTAAATAATAACAAGAGGCGCAACCCATGCAGCGGACGGTCAAGCGTGATTACTGGCTTATCAGCGGTTTACTGTTTTTCTTCTTCTTTTCCTGGTCTTCCAGCTACTCGCTGTTTTCCATCTGGCTGCATCAGGTCATCGGCCTCAATGGTGCCCAGACCGGCTATGTGTTCGCCGCCAATGCGATCGCGGCGCTGCTGATCCAGCCGTTCTACGGGGCCTTGCAGGACAAGCTCGGGTTGTCGAGAAAACTGCTGGTGTGGATTGGCGTGCTGCTGTGCGCTGCTGCGCCGTTCGCAATTTATGTCTACAGCCACTTGCTGGCTCAAAACGTGGTGCTGGGCGCTGTGGTGGGGGCGATTTTTCTGGCCTTTGCCATGCTGGCGGGGGTGGGCGTGATCGAGAGCTATACCGAACGCCTGTCCCGGCATGTGGGTTTTGAATTTGGTACCAGCAGGATGTGGGGATCGTTGGGCTGGGCTGCGGCCACCTGCATGGTGGGTGTGGTGTTCAATATTGACCCCAATATTGCCTTCTATATGAGCAGCGCCGCCGGCGTGGTGTTTTTGCTGATTCTGTTTCGGCTGGACTTGAGCCGCTTCAAGCAACCCGGCGCCTGTGGCGGCGAAAGCGGCGTTGCGCCGGTCACCGTCAGCGACCTGTGGCAATTGCTCAAGCTGCCGCGGTTTTGGGCCTTCAGCGTTTACCTGACCGGGGTTTGCGGGATCTACATGATCTACGAGCAGCAGTTTCCAGTGTATTTCTCGTCGTTTTTTGCGACCCCGGAACAGGGCATCCAGGCCTATGGCTACCTGAATTCTTCCCAGGTTCTGCTGGAAGCGGGCCTGCTCCTGGTGGCGCCGTGGGTGGTCGGGCGTACCGGTGCGAAATACGGGCTGATCCTGGCGGGCAGCATCATGTTTTTTCGCATTCTCGGTTCCGGCCTGGCCACTGAAACCTGGGCCATCGCCGTGTTCAAGATGCTGCATGCGGTAGAGGTGCCGATCCTGCTGGTCTCGGTATTCAAGTACATCGCGTTTAATTTCGACCCGCGCCTGTCGGCCTCGATCTACCTGGTGGGCTTTCATTTTGCCCAGCAGCTCACCGCCATGTTGCTCTCGCCGCTGGTGGGCTACGGTTATGACCAGTACGGATTTGCCGACGTGTACCTGGTGATGTCCGCACTGGCCGGTGCCTGCCTGTTGTTGTCCTGGCGCCTGCTGCGCAACGACCCCCGGCCGCCGCCGCGCAAGGCCAGTGTGGCAGAGGCGCTGGCAATGCCCGCCATCACTCAATCGGTTACCCGTTATGAACCCTGACAAGGACCACCCCATGCACGCTGTACGGCTGGACAAGGCCCATCGCGCCATCGCGCAAACACTGCCCGAACGCGGCAACGACTATCGCCTCGCTTATCACCTGGCCCCTGCGGCCGGGTGGATGAACGACCCTAACGGGCTGGTGTTCTTTCGCGGCCAATACCATGTGTTTTATCAGCACCATCCGTTTTCTGCGCAATGGGGCCCCATGCACTGGGGCCATGCCTGTAGCGATGATCTGGTGCATTGGCAGCATTTGCCGATTGCCCTGGCGCCCGGTGACGACTACGACCGCGATGGCTGCTTTTCTGGCTCGGCAGTGGTGCTCGATGACACCCTCTACCTGATTTATACCGGCCACATCTGGTTGCAAGAGCCGGGTGATGACCAGCACATCCGTCAGGTCCAGTGCCTGGCCAGCAGCACCGATGGTATTACCTTCACCAAGCTCGGACCGGTCATCGAGACACCGCCGGACCCGGCCATCATGCATTTTCGCGACCCCAAGGTGTGGCAGCGTAACGGTGCATGGTGGATGGCACTGGGCGCGCGGCGGGGCGATGACCCACAGTTGTTGCTCTATCGATCTGCTGACCTGCTGCACTGGGACTTTCTGGGCTGTGCCCTGCAAGGCCAGCGCGAGCCGGATGGCTATATGTGGGAGTGTCCGGACATCTTTGCACTGGATGGCCGCGATGTGCTGCTGTACTCGCCCCAGGGCTTGAAACCCGTTGGATACGACAACTGGAACCTGTACCAGAACAGCTACCGGGTGGGCCAACTGGACGATATGGGCGTGTTCGAGCCCTGCGGGCCGCTGCATGAACTCGATCATGGCCACGATTTTTATGCCGCCCAGACCCTGCTGGCACCCGACGGCCGTCGTCTGTTATGGGCCTGGATGGACATGTGGGAAAGCCCGATGCCCAGCCAGGCCGAACACTGGTGCGGCGCGCTGACGTTACCCCGCGAGTTGAGCCGCGACGGTGACCGGCTGCTGATGCGACCGGCCCGCGAGCTGGTGGCGTTGAGGCAGTCCGGGCAGGTGCTGCAGATAGGTCAGGTCAAGTCCGCGAGCCAGTTGCTCGAGGCCCGGGGCGCGCTGCTGGAGCTTGAGGTTGAGCTGGATATTGCCCGCAGCAGCGCCGAGCATTTCGGCCTGGCATTGCGCTGCAGCGATGACCAGCAGGAGCAAACCCTGCTGTACTACGATGCCTTGGCCCGCCGCCTGGTGCTCGACCGGCAGCACTCGGGTGCCGGGGTGAGCGGTGTTCGCAGCGTACCGATTGCGGCGGACCAGACACGCATCGCCCTGCGGATTTTCCTCGATCGTTCGTCCATTGAAGTGTTTGTCGATGATGGCGCCTGGAGCCTGAGCAGCCGGATTTACCCGCACGCCAACAGCCTTGCGCTGCGGGCGTATGCCGTCAATGGCACAGGGCACTTTGGCGAAGCCCTGGTATGGGGGCTGGCTGATTTGAAGCTATGAGGCCTAGGCTTCCATGCACAGGGGCGCCGCCCGGGTTGGCGCTGTTCTGCCGCTGGCAGGCATGACATCATGCCCGGCCAGACAGGTAATGGCGCGCACCAATGGCCTCAGTAAAAGATGTAGCACGGCTGGCGGGGGTTTCCCTGATGACCGTTTCCAGGGCCCTCAATACCCCGGGAAAGTTGAACCAGGAGACCCTGGCCAAAGTGCTGCAAGCCGTCGAAACACTTGGCTATGTGCCCAGCCTCTCGGCGCGCAAGACCCGTGGCGGGCATTCCAGTGGCAAGACCATCGGCATCTTTGCCCTGGACACGGCCACCACGCCTTTTGCCGTTGAAATGCTGCTGTCGATGGAACGCACGGCCCGCGAACATGGCTGGAACGTGTTTATCCTCAACGTGTTTGAAACCCCGCCAGACCAGCAGGCCATCGAGTTGATGCTCTCCCATCAACCGGACGGCATCATCTTCAGCGCCATGCAGCTGCGGCGGGTGGAGATACCCCGGGTACTGCGCAGCGTGCCACTGGTACTGGGCAATTGCGTCAGCACCGACCCCGGCATCGCCTGCTATATATCAGACGATGAAGACGGGCAGTATCAGGCGGTCCGCCAGGCGCTGCGACAAGGTTATCGCCGTCCGCTATGCATAAACCTGCCGCAAAGCAGCATGGCCTGGGGGCTGCGCCAGAGCGGCTTGGCCCGTGCCCTGGACGAGGCCGGGATCGATGCTGCGCAAGTGCCGCAATATGACCTGTCCGACGATGATGGCTATCAGGAAACAATGGTGGTGCTGGAACAACAGTTGCGTGAGGATCAAGGGACGGCGCCCTTTGACCTGCTGATCTGCGGCAACGACCGGATTGCCCTGGTCGCGTATCAGTATCTGCTCAGCCGCGGCTTGCGTATCCCGCAAGATGTGGCGGTGCTGGGTTTTGACAATATGGTGGGGGTTGCCGAGCTGTTTTACCCGCCCTTGAGCACTGTGCAGCTGCCGTATTACGACATGGGCCGGCGTGCGGTGCTGCATCTGATTGAAGGTCTGGACGACTGCGCCGTACACCAGGTTGCCTGCCCGCTGATTGAGCGCGAGTCCTGCTGACGCGGTCAATGGCCGATAAAAGCGTCCCTGTAGGCATACAACCCCGGTGTGCCACCGGTCATCACAAACAGCAGGTTATCGCCAGCCTGGTAAAGGCCCTGGCGCAGGTCGCTCAGCAGGCCGGCCAGGGCCTTGCCCGAGTACACCGGGTCTACCAGTAAACCTTCGCAACGGGCCAGCAGGCGTACCGCTTCGAGCATGGCCGGGGTCGGCAAGCCGTAACCTTCGCCCAGCTGGCTGCCATCGATGTCGATCGCGTCTGTGCGCAGGGCCGCCGAGCTGCCCAGCAGGGCCAGGGTCTGGCGGGTCAGTTGCAGGGTTCTGGCCGCCGCCGTGTCGCGATCCGCCAGCACCGACCAGGACCTGACCATTGCCGCGCCGCGCCCCAGCAGCTCGAAACCGGCGGCCAGTCCGGCATGGGTGCCGGCACTGCCGTTGGCGATCATCACGCGGGTAAATTGCACGTCCAGTTCTGTTTCCTGACAGGTTATTTCCGCGGCGCAGCGTGCATAACCCAGACTGCCCACCGGCGTCGATCCGCCGGTGGGAATTACCAGCGGTTTGCGCCCTTCAGCCCGCAGTTGAGCCGCCCTGATTTCGGCCTGCGCCTGTGCGTCTACACCCTGTGGCAGCACATGCACCCGGGCGCCAAACAGGTGGTCGAGCAGCCTGTTGCCGTTGAGTTCGTAGTCGGCGTCGCGCTTGGGCACTGCGCGGCTCAGGATCAATTCGCAGTCGATGCCCTGGCGAGCACAGACCGCCGCCGTCAGCCGGGCATGATTGGACTGGATGCCGCCCACGGTGATGATCGTATTAATACCGTCCTGAAGGGCTGCGCCCAGGTGAAACTCAAGTTTGCGTAACTTGTTGCCGCCACCACCGATCAGCATATGGTCATCGCGCTTGATATACAGCTGCACTTGCTGCTCATGCAAACCCAGCTGTTGTTCAAGGCGGCTGGCCCGTTGAATCGGAGTAGGGCCCTGTAACAGGTCGGCGCGGGGAAACGCGCTCAGCGCCTTGTCCAGTACGGTTTGCATGGCTTGATACCTGAGTGTTGAATTGAATGGGGCCTAACTGTAGGGGTTAAATGGGCGGCAATAAATGCAGTAAAAGTTAGGACTGGTGGAACTGAAAGTTTGTAATGGATGGCCCGGGTTTTATAGATAAAAAGCCCGTTTAATTTATGCCTGACAAGCGCTTAAAATCAGATGAAAAGCATGGGCGTGCCGATGAGCCGTTTATTTTTCCAGCGTGGCCAGAAGGCGGTTTTATGAGCAAGCTCAGGCAGATGGAAGTTTTTGTGGCTGTGGTCGAGGCCGGCAGTTTTGCCGACGCGGCAGTCCGGGTGGGCATGTCGGCGGTGATGGTGGGGCGCCATATTCAGAGCCTTGAAACAGCGCTCAACAGCAAGCTGATTCAACGAACTACCCGCCGCCAGTCGGTGACAGGTGAGGGGCGGCTGTTCTATGAAGAGTCGAAAAAGGCCCTTGAACAGATCAAGTACGCCTGGAGCCGGGTCGAAGCCTCCACTGGCAAGCCGGGCGGGCTGCTGCGCATGACTGCGCCCATGACCCTGGGCGTCACGCTGGTGGGGCCGCTGGTGAACGAGTTCATGCAGCTGTACCCGGACGTGCAAGTGGAGCTGATCCTCAGCAACGACGTGGTGGATTTGCACGAAAGCTCATTTGATCTGGGCTTCAGGATATCCGAGCTGATTGAGGTCAACCTCGAATCAAGGCCGCTGCCACCGTACCGAATGGTTATTTGCGCAGCACCCGGGTACCTGCAAACGCACCAGGAGCCACAGACGCCGGAGCAGCTGTACCAGCACCGAATCCTCACCCACACCTCGTGGACCAACCGTTTCGCCTGGCCCCTGCAACACGGTAATAAAACCATGCCCTGGCCCGATCACGCGGTGCTCAGAAGCAACGACGGTCAGGTCCTCCTGCAAGCGGCGATCGCCGGCAACGGCATCTTGATGCAACCCGACTTTCTGGTCGCCGAGGCCCTGGCCAAAGGCGAGCTGGTAACCATCATGGATGCCTGTGCACCGGCAGCCAAACCGGTACAGATGGTCTATCCACGCAGCAAAAAAGCACTGCCCAAGCTCAATGCTTTTGTGACGTTCATTGTCGAGCGTTTGCAGCCGGCATGACCTGACGGGATGCAGGGGGAGCGACTTCAATTGTGGGGGCGAGCGTGCTCGCTCCCACAACGAAAGTAGCTTCAAGGCCAAAGCCTTACTCTTTGCCAACAGCATCCGGTAGCGCATAGGCAATGATGTAGTCGCCCACGTCAGGTGAGTGGCTCATGCCGCCTGCCGAGATCACCACATATTGCTTGCCCGTGGCCGGCGACTGGTAGATCAACGGCGCCGCAACTGCACCCACCGGCAAACGGGCTTTCCATACTTGCTTGCCGGTTTTGGAGTCCAGCGCACGCAGGTAGTAATCCTGGGTGCCGGCAAAGAACACCAGCCCGGAAGCGGTGGCGGTGGGGCCGCCCAGGGTCGGCATGCCCAGCGGCACCGGCATGTGGGTCTTGATCCCCAGCGGCCCGGTGTCCTGGACAGTGCCCAGCGGGACCTGCCAGACCAGTTTCTGCGTGTTGAGGTCAATCGCACTCATGCTGCCGAACGGCGGGGTGTTGCACGGCACGCCCAGGGGCGACTGGAGAATGTCGATTTTTACACCGCCATAAATACCGGCCACTTGCGGGCGAATGGTACCCATGAAACCTGGCACTTCGTCGGTCGACACCTTGAACTTGTTCGTGTCTTCCTTGGTAACCAGCGCCATGCGCAGGGGCATGCGCATGTCATTGACGAACATCATGCCGGTGTTTTCGTCGATGGCAATCCCGCCCCAGTTCATCCCGCCCAGCAAGCCCGGCCATTCAATATAGGGCTTTTCGCCCGGCGGGGTGAACGGGCCCACATAGACCGAGTCCTTGAACAGGATCCGGCAATAGAGCTGGTCGAATGTGCTCACGCCCCACATGGATTTTTCGGTCAGCGGCTCGGCGCCAATCATCGGCATGCCTGTCGAGAACGGTTGGGTCGGCGACAGGTGTTCGCCTACGGCTGCAGGGGAGGTTGGTACGGCGCGTTCTTCAACAGCGGTCACCGGCAGGCCCGTGCGCCGGTCCAGGACAAAGATATTGCCCGTCTTGGTGGTCTGGATCAGCACCGGGGTTTTCACGCCCTGGGCATTCTTGATGTCGTACAGCACAGGCTGCGAAGGCAGGTCATAGTCCCAGACATCGTGATGGACGGTCTGGTACACCCACTTGGCCTTGCCGGTCGAAGCATCCACAGCGACCACGGCCGAGCCGTATTTCTCCTTGGCCTGGTTGCGGTCGCCGCCCCAATAGTCGGGTGGGCCGTTGCCGGTGGGCAGGTAGACCAGGTTCAGCTCTTTATCGTAAGTCGGAATGGTCCATACATTGGGGGTTTCCAGGGCGAACTGGTGATCGGCCTCTGTAACGTCGCTGTTTTGCGGCGCACCCACATCCCATGCCCAGGCCAGCTTACCGGTCAGCACATCAAATGCGCGCACGGCACCCGAAGGTTCACCGGCCACAATATCCCGCACCCAGCCACCCACCACGGTGAGATGGCCCATGACCACCGGCAGGGAAGTGGGGTGGTAGCGCTTGCTGTGTTCGGTGGGGCCCATGCCTTTTTTCAGATCAACATAGCCGTTGTCGCCAAAGCTCGGGCACAGGGCGCCGCTCCGGGCATCCAGGGCAAACAAACGGGCATCCACAGAGGACACCAGAATGCGCTGACGGCATTGCTGTTGATCGTTGTAGGACGCTTTGACTTCAGCACTCAGGCTGTCGTCCTTGTCGATGTCGTAATAGCCCACGCCCCGGCAAGTAACATGCTCTTCGCTTTTGGCGTGAGGATCGAACTTCCACAGCGGCTTGCCGGTATCGGCGTCAAGGGCGGTGATCAGGTTTTCCGGGGTGCAGGAGTACAGCACATTACCGATCTGCAACGGGGTGTTTTCGTCGACACCCGCGCCCGGGCCGCTGGTGCGGCGGCCCGTACGGTAGACCCAGGCCACTTGCAGGTCATTGACATTGTGCGGGGTGATTTGAGTGTAAGGCGCAAAGCGGGTGCCCGATGCATTGCGGCCGAAGAACTCCTAGTTTTGCGCAGCCGGTGATGGCTCAGCGGCCGGCGCCGGGTCAGCCGCGGCAACCGGGTTGGAGATAGCACCGTGGGGGTAAAACGCAGCGATCAAGGTGGCGAGCAACGCCACGAACACTGCAACACCGCTGCGGTTAGCCGCACGCCGGGTGTTCAGGGGAAGGCCTGGCAAGGCCGCGCCGACCCACAGACTGAGGGTCAGGATAATGGCCGGGACGACCAGGCGTGGCAGCAGTTGCCAATAGCTGAACTGACCCACTTCATAAAATGCCCAGACGCACGTTGCCAGGAAAATGGCCACTGAAAGACTGATGCCGATGCGCTTGCGCAAAAAAAACAGCACCGCCAGCAGCAGATAAGCCAGGCCCGCGATCAGGTAGTAACTGGATCCTCCCAGAGCCACCAGCTTGACCCCGCCATATATCAGGGCCAGTGATACGACCAATACCAGCAGGGAAAATAGCACCCGCGCACTATTGCCAGCCGGGGGCTGTTTACTGTCCGTCATGTTGTTAAATGCTCCATGGTTGATACACACATATCGGTATTCATTAATCAGGAGCAGTCTATGCGGATGGTTTTTTCGATAAATCCGCAGGTTTGAGAAACATTGTTGGTAAAGCAGCAATAATCCGCTGTTGTGGCGAGGGTATCGACGAACATGAAATTTCGTCCGAGTGAGCAATCCGCCGCTGAAAAAAACCGCTGCAGCCCTTAATCTTGAGCTCTTTGTCTGTGTGCGGATGATTCATGTCTTCAATTGCCGATGGCTTGCCCAGTAACAAACGCCTGCCCGCCGTGATCGCGATCTCCTTGGGGATCGGCATGGCGACCCTGGATACCGCCATCGTCAACACGGCCTTGCCAACCCTGGCCGAAGGTATTGGCACTGATTCCGCCTCGGTGATCTGGGTGGTCAATGCCTACCAGCTGGCAACCATCGCCGCGGTGCTGCCGTTTGCCTCGCTCAGCGATGTGCTGGGCCATCGACGGGTGTTTCTCGGCGGTTTGCTGGTGTTTATCGTCGCCTCGCTGTTTTGCGGGCTGGCCTGGTCGCTGCCCACGCTGACGGCGGCGCGGGTGGTACAGGGCCTGGGTGCGGCCGCGATCATGAGCGTGAATATCGCGTTGTTGCGCCACATTTATCCGGCGAAAATCCTCGGTCGGGGCCTGGGTTACAACTCGCTGGTGGTGGGGCTGGCCTTTACCCTGGGGCCGACCGCGGCGTCGGCCATCCTGGCGGTGACCACCTGGCATTGGCTGTATCTGATCAATGTGCCGCTGGGGTTGCTGGCGGTTGTGCTGGGCTTGCGCTCGTTGCCGGAAATCCCGAGAAGCGGGCACGCTTTCGACCGGTTGGCGGCGATCTTGTGTGCAGGGTTGTTTGCCTTGCTGGTATTGGGGCTGGGTTCGGCGGTACATGGCGCCGAAGGTGACCTGAGCCTGGGCCTGGTCGCAGTAGCGCTGGTGTGCGGGGTGTGGCTGATGCGTCGTCAGGCCGATCATCCAGCGCCGATGCTGGCAATCGATCTGTTCAAGCGGCCACTGTTTGCGTTGTCGTCACTGACGGCGATTTGTGCGTTTTGTGCCCAAGGGCTGGCCTTCGTGTCGTTGCCCTTCTTGTTGCAGACGGCATTGGGCCATAGCCAGGTGGCTACGGGGTTTTTGATGACGCCGTGGCCGGCGGTGGTGGCGGTGATGGCACTGATTGCCGGGCGCCTGGCTGATCGGGTGTCGCTGGCGCTGCTGTGCGGGATCGGCTTGTTGCTGTTGAGCGCAGGCATGGCGGCGCTGGCGCTGCTGAGCGAAGGGGCTTCGGCCTTTGATATCGGCTGGCGCATGGCGTTGTGCGGTGCCGGGTTCGGGTTTTTCCAGTCGCCCAACCTCAAGGCGATCATGACCAGCGCGCCGCTGGCCCGCAGTGGCGGCGCCAGCGGCATTGTCGCTACCTCGCGATTGATGGGGCAGACATTGGGCGCGTCGCTGGTGGCGCTGTGTTTTCATCTGTCCACGGGCAGTGGCCCGCAGTTAGCGTTGTGGCTGGGTTGCGTTTTTGCCCTGGCGGGAGCGTTGGCCAGCGGCTTGCGGTTGATGCAGAGCCCCGTTGCATTGCGATCTTAAAAGCCGGCCTTTATAACGAGGTTGCTTCTGTGGGAGCGGGCTTGCTCGCGATGGCATCCCTGCGGTGTGCCGGCCAGACCGCGTCGCCAGTATCGCAGGCAAGCCAGCTCCCACAGGTTTTGCATTGCCAGCAGAACCTGCGGTTTGACAGGATCTTTTGTGGGAGCGGGCTTGCCCGCGATGGCAGCACTGCGGTGTGCTGGCCAGACCGCGTCGCCAGCATCGCAGGCAAGCCAGCTCCCACAAGTGATGCATTGCCAGCAGAACCTGCGGTTTGGCAGGATCTTTTGTGGGAGCGGGCTTGCCCGCGATGGCAGCACTGCGGTGTGCTGGCCAGACCGCGTCGCCAGCATCGCAGGCAAGCCAGCTCCCACAAGTGATGCATTGCCAGCAGAACCTGCGGTTTGGCAGGATCTTTTGTGGGAGCGGGCTTGCCCGCGATGGCAGCACTGCGGTGTACCTGCCAGACCGCGTCGCCAGCATCGCAGGCAAGCCAGCTCCCACAGGTTTTGCATTGCCAGCAGAACCTGCGGTTTGGCAGGATCTTTTGTGGGAGCGGGCTTGCTCGCGATGGCATCGCTGCGGTGTACCTGCCAGACCGCATCGCCAGCATCGCAGGCAAGCCAGCTCCCACAAGTGATGCATTGCCAGCAGAACCTGCGGTTTGGCAGGATCTTTTGTGGGAGCGGGCTTGCTCGCGATGGCATCGCTGCGGTGTACCTGCCAGACCGCATCGCCAGCATCGCAGGCAAGTCAGCTCCCACAAGTGATGCATTGCCAGCAGAACCTGCGGTTTGGCAGGATCTTTTGTGGGAGCGGGCTTGCTCGCGATGGCATCCCTGCGGTGTACCTGCCAGACCGCGTCGCCAGCATCGCAGGCAAGCCAGCTCCCACAGGTTTTGCATTACCAGCAGAACCTGCGGCTTGGCAGGATCTTTTGTGGGAGCGGGCTTGCTCGCGATGGCATCGCTGCGGTGTACCTGCCAGACCGCATCGCCAGCATCGCAGGCAAGCCAGCTCCCACAAGTGATGCATTGCCAGCAGAACCTGCGGTTTGGCAGGATCTTTTGTGGGAGCGGGCTTGCTCGCGATGGCATCCCTGCGGTGTACCTGCCAGACCGCGTCGCCAGCATCGCAGGCAAGCCAGCTGCCACAGGTTTTGCGGTGCTGCCCCCTCACAGACGACCACCCCCCATACAGCCGTTTCAGCCCATAACGTGGCACCTTACCCGCTGGTGCTCGCCCCCTCGCATCACCTGGGGCTGGCCGCAGCCCTCGCGGCTTGAGCTGCAACGCTCCAGAAAGAAACACCCTTCAGGCAGCTTGCGGTTGCCCGGCAGTTCGGTGGGGGCCGCGACCTGCTCGGCGCGCAAGGGCACACCCAGGCGCGGCACGGCTTCGAACAGCAGGCGCGTGTAAGGGTGGTGCGGCTGGTCGAGCACCTGGGCGGCGCTGCCCAGTTCGACAATCTGCCCCAGGTACATCACCGCCACGCGGTCGGCCATATGGCGCACCACCGAGACGTTGTGGGAGATCAGGATATAGGTGAGGTTACGCGCCTGCTGCAATTCGGCCAGCAGGTTGAGGATCTGTGCCTGCACCGAGATATCCAGCGCCGAAGTCGGTTCGTCGAGGACGATGATGTCCGGGTCCGATGACAGTGCCCGGGCAATTGCGATGCGTTGGCGCTGACCACCGGAAAACTGGTGGGCAAATCGGTCCAGGTACTCGGGGCGGATACCTACTTGGGCCGCTACTTTGGCGGCAATGCTGCGCATCTGTTCGTTCGAGCGCATGCCCCGGGCGTACAGCGGCTCGGTGATGATGCGCCAGATCGGCAGGCGCGGGTTGAGCGACGACTGCGGGTCCTGGAACACGATCTGCACGTTGCTGCTGCCTTCGCCTTTGCTGCCGTTGGCCCAGCTCAGCTCGCCGCTGCTGGGCTTGAGCAGGCCCATCAGCAGTTGTGCCAGGGTGCTTTTGCCGCAGCCCGACTCGCCGACGATGCCCAGGGTTTCCCCGGCCCGCACCTGCAGGTCGATGCCATTGAGCGCGTGGGCGTAGCCCCGGGGCCGGCCCAGCCAGTCGTTGCTGACGGGAAAGCGCACGCGCACGTCGGCCAGTTTCAGAATCTCGGGGCCGCTCTGGTTGACGGGGTAGATCAGCGCACTGTTCATTATGAAAGCTCCTGTTGCGGCAACCAGCACGCACGCTTGCGTTGTTCGTCCTGGTTGATGGCGGTCAGCACCGGGCGCTCGCCGCACACGTGCATGGCATGTACACAACGTTCGGCGAAGGTGCAGCCGGCGGGCAGGCGCGACAGGTTGGGGACTTGCCCGGGAATGGTCAGCAGCGGCTGCCCCGGCTCGACCATCTCCGGCAGGCCGCTAAGCAGACCCCGGGTGTAGGGGTGTTGCGGGTTGCTCATGACGTCGGCGGTAAGGCCCTGTTCCACCACCGCGCCGGTGTACATCACATACACCCGGTCGCAGAACTGCGACACCAAGGCCATGTCGTGGGTGATCAACAGGATGGCAGTGCCTTTTTGCCGGGCCTTTTCGCGCAGCAGCAACAGCACCTGGCGTTGTACGGTCACGTCCAGCGCGGTGGTGGGTTCGTCGGCAATCAGCAGTTGCGGTTCGCAGGAGAAGGCCAGGGCAATCATCACCCGCTGGCGCATACCCCCTGACAGTTCGAACGGGTAGCTTTCCAGCACCTGCTCGGGGCTGGCGATGTGCATGTCGCGCAGCAGGGCAACCGCCTTGGCGTGGGCTGCGCTGGCACTGATTTTCTGGTGGTGGATGATCACGTCGAGCATCTGCCGGCCGATGCGCCGGGTCGGGTTGAGCGCGGTCATGGGCTCCTGGAAGATCATCGCCGCATCGCGGCCACGGATGTTCAGCAGGTCCTTTTCCGGCGCCTTGAGCATGTCGCGGCCGAGCATGCTCAGGCTCCCGGAGGTGATGCGATAGCTGCGCTCGGGCAGCAGGCGCATGCTCAGCATGGCGGTCACCGACTTGCCAGAGCCAGACTCGCCGACCACGCCGACAATCTCGCCGGGGTTGACGTGCAGCGACACGCCGTTGAGTGCCTTGACGCTGCTTTTGTAGGCCGGGAATTCCAGGCTCAGGTTGTCGATGGCCAGTACGGGTTGCGAATGAGTCATGGTCATTTCCCCTGTTGCCGTGGGTCGAGCAGATCGCGCACGCCATCGCCCAGCAAGTTGAAGCCGGTGGCGGTGATCAGGATCGCCAGCCCCGGAAAGGTCGAGTACCACCAGTTGTCGAGGATGTAGTTGCGCCCGGTAGCGACCATTGCGCCCCATTCCGCCGTGGGCTGTTGCGCGCCCAGGCCGATAAAGCCCAGGGCCGAGGCCATGAGGATGGCGCTGCCGATATCCAGGCTCAGTTGCACCAGCAAAGGCGGCATGGCATTGCGCGCCACATGCCAGTGCACCATGTGCCAGCGCCGGGCGCCGAAGGTTTCGGCGGCCTTGACGTAGCCCATCTGGCGGATGCCCAGGGCCTGGCCGCGAGCCAAGCGCACATAGGACGGGATGCGCACCAGGGTAATGGCCAGCATGGCGTTGAACAGGCTGGCGCCCAGTGCGGCAGCCAGGGCCATGATCAGCACCAGCGACGGCACCGACAGCATGATGTCCATCAGGCGCATGGTCAGGGCGTCGAAGCGCCCGCCGATCACCCCGGAAAAACAGCCCAGCAGGCCGCCGATAAAGCACGAGGCAAAGGCCACGAACAGGCCGACGCCCACCGATTGCTGGCTGCCGTACAGCACCCGGCTGAACAGGTCACGGCCCACTTCGTCGGTGCCGAACCAGTGTTCGGCAGAAGGCGGCGCCAGGCGCTCGGCCAGGTTCAGGGCATTGGGGTCGTGGCTGGCCAGCCAGGGGGCGAAAATCATGCACATCACCACCATCAGGGTGATCAACAGGCCGGCCATGGTCAGCGGGCTGCGGCGGATCTGGTAGGCCAGGTAGGTGAGTTTTTCACGCCATTGCGGGCTGTGTGTTGCGGTTAAAGGCACGGACATTTCAATTCACCTCGCCGATACGCGGGTCGATCACCCGGTACAGCAGATCGATGGCCATGTTCAGCAGTACATAGATAAACGACACCAGGATGGCGAAGCCCATCACCGCCGGGAAATCCAGGGACTGGATCGACTTGACCACATAGGCACCCATGCCCGGCCAGGCGAATACGGTCTCGGTCAGGACTGCGCCGTAGAGCAGGTCGCCCAGGGTAAGGCCCAGTACGGTTACAGAAGGAATCAGCGCATTGGGCAGCGCATGGCGCAGGATCACAGTCCATTTCGACAGGCCATAAGCGCGGGCGGTGCGGATATAGTCCTCGCCCAGTTGATCAAGCATGGCCGAGCGAATTTGCCGCGAGATAACCCCCAGGGTCACAAAGCCCAGGGTGGCGGCGGGCAGGATCAAGTGCTTGAGCGCATCGACAAACAGGCTGAAGTTACCCGCCAGCAATGAGTCGATCAGGTAGAAACCGGTGATGGTGTTGGGGGGTGTCAGTCCTTCCGACAAACGCCCGCCGCCAGGCAGCCAGCCGAGGTGCCCGTAGAACAGCACGATGGCGCCCAGGCCCAGCCAGAACGCCGGGGTGGAGATACCGGTCACGGCCAGGGTGCGGGCAATCTGGTCGATGGCGCGGTTGTGGTACACCGCCGACAGCACACCCAGCGGCACGCCGACCACAATGGCGAGAAACAGCGCCACCAGGGCCAGCTCCAAAGTGGCCGGGAAAAACGCCTGCAGGTCTTCCAGCACCGGGCGGTTAGTGCGGATCGAGGTGCCCAGGTCGCCCTGCACCAGGTCGAGCACATAACGGCCGTATTGCTGGTACAGCGGCAGATCCAGCCCCAGCTGATGGCGGATGCCGGCCACCAGCGCATCGCTGGCCCGGTCACCGGCGATCAACCGGGCCGGGTCGCCGGGAATCAGGTGGGAAATGGTAAAGGTAATCAGCGAGACACCGAACACGACCAGTAACAGGCCAAGCAGGCGCTTGCGCAACAACGTCAGGAAGGCCATAGGGCACCTCAGTCACTCTAACGACAGAAATCCAACGCCATGCGCGCCAATGCTGGCGCGCACGCAGCAGCAGGTTTACTTGCTCATGCTGCCCAGGTTGAACACCTGTTCGAGCATCGGGTTGAACACATAGCCCTTGACCGAATCACGCATCGGCAGGGTGTAGCTCTTCTGATAGAGGTAAACGTAGGCACTGTCGTTGAGCACCTTTTTCTGCGCCTGCTGGTACAGCTCGGTGCGTTTCGCGGTGTCACTGGTGGTGGCGGCTTCGCGGATCAGGGTATCGACCTGGGGGTTGCTGTAGAACGAGCGGTTGCCCTGCAGGCCCTGCATCTTGGAGTCGAACCAGAAGTTCATGAACATGTAGGGGTCGGCAAAGTCCGGGCTCCAGGTGCCGACGGCGATGTCGTAGTCGGCCTGGCCGACCCGTTCGCGCAGGGTGGCGTTGGCGGTTTTTTCCAGCTTGAGGTTGATGCCCAGGGGCATCAGCGCCGCTTGCAGGGTCAGGCCTATCGGCTCCCAGTTGGCGTCCTTGTCCGAGTACATGTAGCTCAGGTTGGTGATCTTTTTCGGCACCTTGGCCAGGCTGTCGGCGGCGGCCTGCATGTCCTGTTTCATGGCTGGCAGCGAGCTGTCGTAGGCCCACATGCCGTCCGGGATCGGCCCGTTGAGCAGTTCGGCCTTGCCCTTGAGAATGCCCTTGACGATACCGTTGTAGTCCACGGCCTCGGTGATGGCCCGACGCGCATCGACGTTGGTCAGCGGGCCTTGCTTGTTGTTCAGGTACAGGTAGGTCACGCGCAGCGACGGGTATTCCTTGACCACCACGCCCGGCTTGCTGGCCAGGGAGCCGAGCTGGTCTTCGGGCATGTCTTCGATGATGTCCAGATCACCGCGCTCCAGTTGCAGGCGGCGTACCGAAGGTTCGGCGATGATCTTCAGCACCACGGTTTTCAGTGCCGGCTTGGCCCCGGCGTAGTGGGGGTTGGGCTCCATGGTCAGGGACTGGCCTTTCTGCCAGTTGGCCAGGCGGTAGGGGCCCGAGCCTGCGGTATGGCTGGAGAGCCAGGCATTGGCCTCGGCGCCCTTGGCGGCCACCAGCGGGTTGACGATGGACGCGCCGTTGTGGGCCAGGGTGAACAGGAAGGGCGCGAACGGGGTCTTGAGGGTGAAGCGGATGGTCTGCGGGTTGACGACCTCGACCACCATGTCTTCGGGGAATGCACCCGACGGCCCTTGTTTGAGGGTCATCAGACGATCGAAGGAAAACTTCACGGCATTGGCGTCCACTTCGGTGCCGTCATCGAACTTGTTGCCGGGCTTGAGCTTGAATTCCCAGACCAGGTTGTCCGGGGACACGGTCCAGCTTTCGGCCAGGTCGCCCTGGACTTCGGTGGTGCTTTTTTCGCCGTCGGTTTTGTAGCCCACCAGGCGCTGGTACGACGGGTAGGTGATGGTCCAGTCGTTGTTGTCGAACGTCACGGCCGGGTCGAGGGTTTGCGGGTCGGCGGGCTTGCCGATGATCAGCGTGTCCTGGGCGGTGGCAGCGGTAGCCGCTTGCCAGGCGCCAAGGCTCAGGGCAGCACAGAGCAGGCTCGGCAACAGGTTGCGGGTGCGTGAAGCGGTGTTTATCAGGGTCATGCCGGTTTCCTTCAACATTCGATATCTGGAAGTAGGTTTATTTTTGGAATCTATAACCGGGCAGTAGCAGGTGAAGCAGGTGTGCAGCGTTTTCTTGTTGTGTTCAAGCAGTGGTGCTGGCCGCGAAACTCTGGGGTTTCGTAGGCCGGATCAGGGGTTGATCAGGGGGTAGTCGTCGGCGTTGGGCAACTCGTAATGCCACCACTCCGTGGCGATCGCGTGGAAGCCGGCAATCAGCATGATGCCCAGCAGCAACAGGCGGTTGCGCTGCACGTTGGGCGGCAGGTCGGGGTAGAACTGATGGGACTGGTCTTGCATCGCATCGAACGCCGTGCCCATGTCCAGTGGCTGGCCGTCGGCGTCCACCAGGGTCAGGTCCACGGCCACGCCGCGGCTGTGATGGGAGCCCAGGTGCGGGTCGCGCACATAGTCGCCATTGGGCAGGGCTTCCCATAACAGGAATTGCGCGTAGGGCGGCCGGTAGGCGTCATAGATGCGCAGGGTAAAACCCGCCAGGGCGGCCAGCTCGACGGCCTTGCGCAAACACGCAGCGGCATCGCGGTGCAACTGGCAACGGGCGGTGGGGTAGATCGCTTTGCCGGCCAGGTTATCGGCCGTGGCATAGATCATCTCGATCTGCACCTGGTACTGCTCGGCATCGATATCAACGAGCGGGCTTGGGTATGCAACGCTTTGATTCACACAAACACTCCAGTGGTGATTGGTTTCGGGCGACAGGCTCAGCCTTCGAACTGGCCAAAGGCTTTTTGCAGTTGACGGTTTTTGGCCAGGCGCGCATCCAGGTGCTCGCCGTATTTTTCCGCGACGGCTGAAACCATCAGGTTCAGCAGGCACGCCAGGGGCGCCGGGGAATCCCAGAACTGGCCGACATCGGTCTTGATCTGCAGCAGGTCCAGCGGGTAATCCCGGGCCCAGGGGCATTGCAGGTCGGTGATCAGGGCCAGGGGCAGGTCGTGCTCGATGGCGGCGTCACAGAAGGTCTGGGTCACGCTGGAATAGGCGCGGAAGTCGGCAATGATCGCGTAGGGGTTGGCGAAGCCGGAATTCAGGGTTTCGGCATAAATGCCGGACAGGCCGTCGACGTAATACACCTTGGGGCGGATGTATTCGAGGTGGCTGTGAAAGGCGGTGAGAATGCCGCGAGTGGACTGGATGCCGAGGATAAACACCGCATCGGCGTCGTGAATGCGTTGCACGATGCTGGCAAAGGCGTCGCTGCGGGCCAGGCCGTACACCTGCTGAATGGCCTCGACTTCACGGTGCATGGAGCGCTCGAGAGCATCGTCGTGGGTGTTTTCTGCGCGGAAGGCGCCGATGCGGTCGGTGATCAGCCAGGAGGAGGGCGCCTCACCGCGCAGGCTTTGCTTGACCTCATCGAGGTTCTGGTAACCCAGCGAGCGCAAAAACCGCCCCACGGAAATACCGGTGGTGCTGGCCTGCTGCGCAATGCTGTCGGCGGACTCGAACGGCAACTGCTGCGGATTGCCCAGCAGATAACTGGCGATGCGCTTGCCGGTGGGGGTCAGGTTGGAGAACTCGTGTTCCAGCAACTGAAGAAAACTGTTCTTTTCCAGGGACATAAGCGCGCCGACGGTTTAATTGTTATAGGCATGTCATTTGCGTGCCTTGTGTTACGAACATAACATTTGTTTTCGAGACAATACAACGCCTTTTCTGCGGGTGGCGTGGTTTTCATGAATGGGGGTGTTTTGGGTCGTGCAACGAGCGCCGCGGGCGCTCGTCAAGGCAGTCAGAGGGTCATGAGCATTTCATGCCAGGCCATGCCGCCATGTTCGGAGGGCGAAGGTTGAACATATTCATAGCCCATTTTTGCATAGAGCTGGACATGCTGTTCTTTGCACATCAGGTGGATGGTTGCCTTGCCCTGGCTGCGCATCTGCCTGACAAACTGGTCCATCAGCAGCCTGGCAAAGCCCTTGCCCTGGTGGGCCGGGGCCACCACCACGGACATGATCACCACATTGGGTGCCGCGGGATCATGACCGACCAGCTCCTTGAAATCCTCATCCGACATCACGACCGAATGGGCACAGCCGCTGTTGATAAAGCCGACGATTTCGCCGGCCTGCTCAAGGATCAGAAAGCCTTGGGGGTACTGGGCGATGCGCGTGGCAATCTTCGCCAGCGTGGCGGCTTCATCGCCTTCATAAGCGCTGATTTCGAGCTGATAGCAGGTTTCGGCGTCCTGGGGTGTTGCCTGTCTGAACAGAGGCATGGCTCAGCTCTCGGTGGACGGGGTTGCTTCCTGTTCAGCTTGCTCGGCCAGCTTGAGTCGGTCAGCCTTGCTGATGTACGGGTTCTTGTTCTTCGGGGCCAGCTTGGCGTTGGCCTTCTTGGCATTGGCCTTCAATATCTGGTTGATTTTTTTGCGACGATTCATGGGTTACTGCTCGGTGTGTGGGGCGTAGGGCGGTGATTTTACAGGGGGCGAGGGTGGACTGATATGAAAATATCGGTTGGCGGGATTGCAGTGGGGGTCTGGTTTTGCGCTGATCGCGGGCAAGCCCGCTCCCACAAGGGGGCCTGGCAAAGCGCGGATTCTGTTGGCGATGCATCACCTGTGGGAGCTGGCTTGCCTGCGATCCAGGCGACGCGGTGTGGCTGATGCACCGCAGCGCTGCCATCGCGGGCAAGCCCGCTCCCACAAGGGGGCCTGGCAAGGCGCGGATTCTGTTGGCGATGCATCACCTGTGGGAGCTGGCTTGCTTGCGATCCAGGCTAAGCGGTGTGGCTGATGCACCGCAGGGATACCATCGCGGGCAAGCCCGCTCCCACAAGGGGGCCTGGCAAGGCGCGGATTCTGTTGGCGATGCATCACCTGTGGGAGCTGGCTTGCCTGCGATCCAGGCGACGCGGTCTGGCTGATGCACCGCAGCGCTGCCATCGCGGGCAAGCCCGCTCCCACAAAGGGGCCTGGCAAGGCACGGATTCTGGTGGCGATGCATCACCTGTGGGAGCTGGCTTGCCTGCGATCCAGGCTACGCGGTGTGGCTGATGCACCGCAGCGCTGCCATCGCGGGCAAGCCCGCTCCCACAAAGGGTTCAGGTAAACCTATCGCGCAGATGCATGGCAGGGATAGTCGACATAACCTTTTTCGCCGCTGTTGCCGTAGAACGTGGCACGGTCGGGCAGGGCGATCGGCCAGCCGTTTTGCATGCGCGCCACCAGGTCGGGGTTGGCGATAAAGGGTCTGCCAAACGCAACCAGGTCCAGCTCGCCAGCCTCCAGCGTCGCCTGTGCCGAGTCCCGGTCAAAACCGCCGGCCGCAATCAGGGTGCCCTGGTACGAGTCGCGAAACGCCTGGGCAAAGCCTTCGGGCATGCGCTCGGCGCCAATGGTCAACTGGTCGCTCAAGTGAACGTAGGCGATGTGCCGCTCCTGCAATTGCCGGGCAACGGTAACCCAGGTCTGCGCTTCGTCAGCAAAGGGGGCCATGTCGAAGAGACGGCCAAAGGGCGAGATGCGCACCCCAACCTTGCTGCCGCCAATTTCCTCGGCCACGGCGTCGATGGTTTCCAGCAGCAGGCGAATGCGGTTGTCGATCGAGCCACCGTAACGGTCGGTACGGTCGTTGACGCCCGGGTTGATAAATTGCTCGAACAGGTAGCCGTTCGCGCCATGAATCTCCACACCGTCAAAACCGGCTTCCATCGCCCGGCGGGCGGCCAGTACGAAGTCCTGGACCAGCCCTTCGACCTCAAGGGTTGAAAGCGCCCGCGGCGTGCTGGCCTGGATCGGGCCCGGCTGGCGGTTTTCATCCCAGGCATAGGTCATGGAGTTGGCCGCCAGCCTGTCGCTCGATGACACCGGGGCGCCGCCCCCGGGCTGCAAGGTGGTGTGCGAGACCCGTCCCACATGCCAGAGCTGGGCAAATATCTTGCCGCCTTCTTCGTGGACGGCGTCGGTAACCTGCTTCCAGCCCTGCACTTGTTCCTGGTTGTACAGGCCGGGGTTGAACAGGTAGCCGCGCCCCTGGATGGACACCGGCACACCTTCGCTGATAATCAGGCCGGCGCTGGCCCGCTGGCGGTAGTAAAGCGTGGTCAGGGCGTCAGGGATATCGTTGAGGGCACGGGCGCGGGTCATCGGCGCCATCACGACACGGTTCTTCAGCGCGATTCCCGACAGGTTGAAGGGGGAAAAAAGCATGCTCATAAGGCTGTGACCTCTGAAGTGGGGCGCGGTGTGGCGCCGATCAGAGTCACTATACTGCGAAGCCACGGATGGATAATCTGCTATGGATTCCAAACATTGTGGCGCTGAATTCCACAATCAAGGCGGTGTGAGCGAGCCTGGCGTCGTATGCCTTAACCAGTACCTGGCGTTTTTCTCATTCAGTGCGGCGCACTACCGATGAACTCGCCCGCACCTGCAACTGCGGCGGGAGGATAATCGACTCACAGGCTTCGCCCTTGATGCGTTTGAGCAATAACTCAACGGCGCGTTGACCCATGTCAGCCAGCGGCAGGCGCACGCTGGTCAGGGGGACGGTCAGTTCATTGGCCAGGGGGATGTCGTTGAAGCCGACCACCGCGATGTCCTTGCCCGGCACCAGGCCTTTGTCCCGCGCCGCGCCCATCAAGCCGATGGCCAGGAAGTCGTTGACCGCGAAAAACGCCTGCGGCCGTGGGTTGAGCTCCAGCAGGTATGCGCCTTGCCTGTGACCGGTCAGGCTGTCGAACGGGCCGTTAAGGGTCCACTCCGGGCGCAGGGCGATGCCTTTTTCGCGGTAGTAACGGGTAAAGCCGCGGGTGCGGTCTGCCCCCGTGGAGGCATGCCGTTCACCGGCCAGTATGGCCACGTCGGTAAAACCCTGGCGGAACAAGTGCTCTGCCGCCAGCCAGCCGCCCAGTTCATCGTCACTGCCCGCCGTAAGGTGGCCGGCAATCTGCCGGCTAACCAACACATAGGGGATGTGTTTGCGCATCAGCAGGTCGAGCAGGGGCTGGGTGTCACCCACATGGGAGTCGCCCACAATCAGCCCGGCCACCGAGCGGCGCAGGGCGTGTTCGGCGCGGGCCATCTGCCGGGGTTGCTGGTCGTCGGTGTTGGACACAAAAGTCAGGTAGCCAGCCTGCTCGGCGGTGCTGTCGATGCTGTCGTAGATGGTCGCCATCACCAGGTCGGTCAGGCGCGGCATAAGCACGCAGATTTCCTGACTTTTGCGCAGTTTCAGGTTGGATGCCTGGGTGTTTGGCCGGTAATCCAGCTCTTTTGCCAACGCGCGAATACGCTCGACCACCTCGGCCGACGCAGCGCGTTCAACCCCGGCCGGGTCGCCATTGAGCACTCGCGACACCGTGGACACATGAATGCCCAGAGCGGTCGCCATGGATTTCAACGTGGCGGGGCGAGATTGATTCGACATGGTGGCAAGGCTTCCGGCAGTCCGTTATTCAGCGCGCGGATTCTACCCGAACAGAGGACCTAGCTCCGGAATTAAATTTTTACCCAAACGTTTGACTAAAGTTTTTCGGCGCTCTACATTCCGTCTACCCAAACGTTTGGGTAGCCAATAAAAATACGCCGATAACGGCCGACTTTTTGACTTCTGCCATCACTTCAAGAGTCAGATTCCTATGCACACCCCAGTGATCCCGTCTTTCCGCTACCAGATTTTCTTCCTGATCATGCTGATGGCGCTGCTCAACTACATCGACCGTGGCGCGATTGCCTATGCCTCGGCGAGCATCCTTCCCGAGTACGGTTTCGACAAGGCCGACTGGGGCAACGTACTGGGTTACTTCGGTTACGGTTATATCCTCGGCGCGCTGGTGGGCGGCATTCTGGCCGACCGCTTCGGTGCCAAGCGCGTGTGGCTGATTGCCGGGGGCACCTGGTCGATCTTTGAAATTGCCACCGCATTTGCCGGTGATTTTGGCCTGGCGTTTCTCGGTGGCTCGGCCATGGCCGGCTTTGCCACGATTCGCGTCATGTTCGGTTTTGCCGAAGGCCCGGCCTACTCGGTGATCAACAAGAGCGTGGCCAACTGGGCCACGCCCAAAGAACGCGGGTTTGTGGTCTCGGTGGGCCTGCTCAGCACCCCGCTGGGCGCGCTGCTCACGGCACCGGTGGCGGTGGGTTTGCAAACCCTGACCGGTGACTGGCGCAGCATGTTCGTGGTGCTGGGCGTGGTCAGCCTGGCGCTGCTGATTTTCTTCATGACGCGCTTTACCAACACCCCCGATGAAAACCCGCGGGTGTCCAAAGCCGAGCTGGAGTTCCTGCGCAAGGAACGCGCCGAAGCTGTCAATGCCTCAACCCCGACCACCACCGTGGCGCCGGTGTGGCACTTCTTCAAGAACAAGGACTTGCTGCTCAACGCCGTCGGTTACTTCGCGTTTGTGTACGTGACCTTCCTGCTGCTGACCTGGACTCCCAAATACCTGCAGGACGAGTTCCACTACAACCTGTCGTCGCTGTGGTACATGGGCATGATCCCGTGGACGGGCGCCTGTTTCACCGTGCTGCTGGGTGGCAAGATTTCCGATTTTCTACTGCGCCGTACCGGCAACCTGAAAGTGGCGCGCAGCTGGCTGGCGGCGATCTGCCTGTTGCTGACCACCCTGTGTTTTATCCTGGTGTCCCAGGCCCAGACCGTATGGGGTGTGATCGCCCTGATGACCCTGGCCAATGCCTTGAACGCGCTGCCCAACTCGGTCTACTGGGCCGTGGTGATCGACACCGCGCCATCCAACCGCGTAGGCGCCTACAGCGGCATGACCCGCTTTATTGCCAACACCGCTTCGTTTATCGCGCCCATGCTCACGGGTTACCTGACCGTGCGTTATGGCTATTCGTCGATGTTCGTGGCCGCTGCAGTGGCTACGGCCCTGGGCATGAGCGCCATGCTGATGGTGCGCCCGGGCGGTCGTCAGGCTGTCAGTTCCCCTATCCCTGCCGTTGTTTGATGGAGTTGTTTGCATGAGCCTGGTGAAGCCTGATCACGCTGGATATTTTTGTGGCCAATCGGTCACGGCGCTGGCCGAACGCCTGCGCGCGGGCAGCCTGACTAGTGTCGAGCTGACCCAAGCCGCCCTGGACACCATCGCGCGGCTGAACCCGACGCTTAACGCCTTTGTGCAGGTCGACGCCCCCGTCGCCCTGGCCCAGGCGCGCAAGGCCGATGCGCTGTTTGCCCGGGGGCAGGACCTGGGGCCGCTGCAGGGCATACCCGTGGCGGTGAAGGACAATATCGACACCTTTGATTACATCACCACCTATGGCTCGGCGCATTTTCAAGGGCACCGGCCGGGCCGGGATGCGCTGTGCGTGCAGCGTCTGCGCGAGGCGGGGGCGGTGATTGTGGGCAAGACCCTGACCCACGAATTCGCCTATGGCCCCACTGGCGACCGCTCGTTGCAGGGGGCGGCGCGCAACCCGTGGGATGAGCGCTGCATCACCGGTGGCTCCAGCGCCGGCAGTGCTGCAGCGGTGGCCAGCGGCATGGTGCCGCTGGCGCTGGGCACCGACACCGGCGGCTCGATCCGGATTCCGGCCGCCTTGTGCGGCGTGGTCGGTTTCAAGCCGTCGTTTGGCGGCGTGCCGCTGGAAGGGGTGTTCCCGCTGTCGTCGAGCCTTGACCATGTGGGGCCCATCGCCCACAACGTTGCGGATGCGCGCTTGCTGTATGGCGTGATCGCCGGGCGCGCGGTGGCGGCTGCACACCGTGTTCGACCGCTGCGGGTGGGCTGGATCAGCACGGGCACCTTCGGCCCGGTTGACGCCGAAGTGGATCGGCAAGTGCGGCAGGTGGCGCGGCAGTGGTTCGGTGACGGGTTGCAAGAGGTTGTCGAACTGGCGCCGCTGGCGGCGGCCATGAAAGACACCCTGCTGACCTTGCAGCGCGCCGAGGCCTATGACGTGCATGCCGAACGTATGCACGAGGCACCGCAATTGTTCGACCCGGAAGTGCGCGAGCGGCTGGCGTTATCGCAGGAAGTCAGGGGCTGGCAATACATCCGCGCCCAGGCTGCCCAGGCGTTGTTCAAGACCGAGATGGCGCGGTTGTTCGAGCGCTATGACTATCTGGTATCGCCCAGCGTGCCGATTACTGCCACGGCGGTGGATGCGCGGGAAGTGCGGGTGGGCGAGCAGGACATCGACGTGCGTGCTGCGGTGCTCAGCCACACCAGTGCCTGGAACCTTACCGGCCTGCCGGCGATCAGCCTGCCTGCCGGGCAGGTGAGGGGCTTGCCGGTAGGGCTGCAGGTGATTGGCGCCATTGGCGAGGATGATCGCCTGTTGCAGGAAATGGGCAGGCTTTGATGCCCTGTGTGTGGGAGCGGGCTTGCTCGCGATGGCATCGCTGCGCAGTGCCTGCCAGACCGCGCCGTCCGCATCGCAGGCAAGCCAGCTCCCACAGGTAATGCATTGCCAGCGGAATCTGCGCCTTGCCAGGAGCCTTTGTGGGAGCGGGCTTGCCCGCGATGGCATCCCTGCGGTGCATCAGCCACACCGCGTCGCCTGGATCGCAGGCAAGCCAGCTCCCACAGGTTATTCATCGCCAACAGAATCTGCGGCTTGCCAGGAGCCTTTGTGGGAGCGGGCTTGCTCGCGATGGCATCGCTGCGCAGTGCCTGCCAGACCGCGTAGTCCGCATCGCAGGCAAGCCAGCTCCCACAGGTTATTCATCGCCAACAGAATCTGTGCCTTGCCAGGAGCCTTTGTGGAAGCGGGCTTGCCCGCGATGGCAGCGCTGCGGTGTGCCTGACAGACCGCGCCGTCCGCATCGCAGGCAAGCCAGCTCCCACAGGTTATTCATCGCCAACAGAATCTGTGCCTTGCCAGGAGCCTTTGTGGAAGCGGGCTTGCCCGCGATGGCAGCGCTGCGGTGTGCCTGACAGACCGCGCCGTCCGCATCGCAGGCAAGCCAGCTCCCACAGGTTATTCATCGCCAACAGAATCTGTGCCTTGCCAGGAGCCTTTGTGGAAGCGGGCTTGCTCGAGATGGCATCGCTGCGCAGTGCCTGCCACACCGCGTCGCCTGGATCGCAGGCAAGCCAGCTCCCACAGGTAATGCATTGTCAGCGGAATCTGCGGCTTGCCAGGAGCCTTTGTGGGAGCGGGCTTGCTCGCGATGGCATCGCTGCGCAGTGCCTGACAGACCGCGTCGTCTGGATCGCAGGCAAGCCAGCTCCCACAGGTGATGCATTGCCAGCGGGATCTGTGCCTTGCCAGGAGCCTTTGTGGGAGCGGGCTTGCCCGCGATGGCAGCACTGCGGTATGCCAGCCAGATACCAGCTCCCACGGGGCTATCACCCGCCGCTAAATATTGTGCTCATCCACATCCAGCGCTTCGCCGATGGCGTAGTAATGCCCACCAGCGATGTAATGCAGGCTGCGCAAGACGGGGTCGGCAGTTTCAAAATGCCAGTGGCCCTCGCTGAACACACGGGTATCAGCCCAGGCTGCAACCACCTCACCAATAAACAGGTCGTAGGCCGTCTGGTTATGCGGCTCCGGGATCAGCTTGCACGCCAGCCAGGCTGAGCACCCCTCGACAAAGGGCAGGTCATGGCCCTCCCGCTCGAACAATTGCACTCCGCAATGCCCAAGCTTGCCCGGGTCATCGAACAGGCTGACGCTGCCGACCCGGCTGGTCAGGTGGATTTGGGCTACCGTAGGTACCTGGATGACAAAGGTGCCGCTGCTTTCCACCAGCTCGCGGGTTTTCACGCTTTTATCCAGCACCACGGTCAGTTTGGGCGGGGCAAAGTCCAGCGCACAGGCCCACGCCGCCGCCATGACATTCTGTTCGCCGCCGTGGCGGGCCGAGACCAGAACGGTGGGGCCGTGGTTGAGCAGTCGGTAGGCTTTGTCCAGTGGGACGGCTGCAATGTGATCAGGCATTGGGGCTCCGCAAATGGGCAGGGGGTGTCAAGGCCGCAGGCTTTGACTTAATGCATGCAGGATACGATGCTTGATTGCTTATCTGAAACCTTTTGAAACGGAAGTGTTCATGGCCAATCCTTACCGCGACCTTGTGGCCATACCCGGCGTCATGGGGCTGGTGATCGCCAGTTCCATCGCTCGCTTACCGCAGGCAATGATTGGTATCGGCATCATCACCATGCTGGTCCAGCAAACCGGGCTTTACTGGCTGGCCGGGGCAGTGGCCGGCACCTTTACCCTGGCCAATGCCGTGGCAGGACCGCAGATTTCCAAACGGGTCGACCGCCTGGGCCAGCGCCGGGTGCTGCCGGTGTTTACTGCGTTCAGCATCGCCATGCTGCTGGGCTTGATCGCCGCTTCACATCTGCGTGCCGATGCGCCGTTGTTGTTTGTGCTGGCGGCACTGGCAGGCACCATGCCCAGCATGCCGGCCATGACCCGGGCGCGCTGGACGCAACTGTTTCGCGGCAAGCCGCTGCTGCATACGGCCTTTTCCCTGGACACCGTGCTGACGGAAATGGCCTTTATCGTCGGTCCGCCCCTGGCAATCGGCCTGAGTACCGGGCTGTTTGCCGAAGCCGGGCCGCTGGCGGTGGCCGTGCTACTGGCAGTTGGCGTCACGGCATTTGTGATGCAGCGCCAGACCGAGCCACAGGTGATCAAGGTCGATAACACTGAAGCAGGTTCGACCTGGCGCTTGCCGGGCCTGCGCACCATTGTGCTGGCCCTGCTGGGCATGGGTGTGATTGGCGGCGCCGTCGACGTGGCCGTGGTCGCTTTTGCCAACGCCCATGGCTGGCCGGCATCCGCCAGTTTTATCCTTGCCGCCTATGCCCTGGGCTCACTGATCGCCGGTCTGGCCTTCGGCGCCCTCAGGGTTGCCATGCCTATGGCTCAACAATTTTTCATCGGCATTCTGGTCACGGCCATCACTGCGGTGCTGCCGATTTTTTCCCCAGGGGTGTATTTCCTGGCGTTGATGCTGTTTATCTCCGGGGTGTCTTTTGCGCCGACGATGGTGATTGTGATGAACCTGGGCACCTTGATACTGCCGCCGGAGCGGGTCACCGAGGGCCTGACCTGGATGTCCACCGGCATCAGCATCGGCGTGGCGTTGGGCGGGGTGGTGGCCGGGCTGGTGATCGATGCCTATGGCGCCCGGGCAGGTTTTGCCGTGCCTATTGGCGCAGGGGTGGTGATGGTGCTGATCGTATGGTTGGGGCTGCGCACCCTGCAGGCGGCTGCCCAGACCCAGTCGCAACGGGACTTTGCCCACTGATCTGTCAGGCCAGCGCCGGACGCAGGACGTCGCGCGATCCCAGCTCGTGGCTGATATCCATGCGCCGATGGGCGATGCGCCAGCCGTTGGGCGTTGACACCCAGCGGTCCTGATATTCGGCCAGGCATTCATAAGTCATGCTGTGCAGGTTGCCGGTGCCGCGATGGGCTGCGCGTACATAAACGTGACTCGCCACGGCCCCGTCGCGGGCCTCGACCAGCAGGTTGCCGAGCAAGTGTTGAGAGGGGCCGCAACCGCCGAGATGGGCGCGGATCATCGCCACAATCGGCCCGCGCCCTTGCAGGTGAAGGGAGCCGCCATAGTCGGCGGTTGCCTCCTGCACAAAAACCTCATCCAGCGCGGCCCAGTCGCGCTGGTCACAGGCCCGCGCATAGCGAGCCAGTACTTCATTGAGCTGGTGCTCAAGCAGCAGGTGTTCGATGTCCATCTTGCCCCCTCGATTATCGGTCTGTCAGCAGTGTTCCGGCTAAGCTGATGCTCGACCTGGGCGGGGGTTGCCTCATCGTCCGTTCGGACGTGGTAGTGGCGCAGCCGACCGAACGCAGGTGCTGTCTGGATGCAGGGTTTGCGAGTGACATGTTTTCCTTGTGGGAGCCGGGCTTGCCCGCGATGCAGGCACCTCGTTCCAGCAGGATGACCGAGGTGCTGCCATCGCGAGCAAGCCCGCTCCCACCTGTACCTGTCAAAAAATTCATGTTGCGCAGAACAGGCCGTAAGGCCCGGGGCCTCAGGATAGGTTCAAGCCAGCCAATTGTGGGTTGGCGCCATTTATCACTGGAGTTTGCCTCATGAATACCCTCAAAAGCCTGTTGCTTGTAACCCTGATGACCGCCTCTGTGGCTGCGATGGCCGAAGGCGGTGCCGATCGGGTCATGGCGCGGATGGACGCAGCCACGGCGTCCGCCCAGGCCAGCGCGCAGCCGTCGGCAACAAAGACCGCCACGGCCAGCACTCAGGCCGCGTCCAGCAGCGAAACCGCTCGCTCCAATTGAGCTCAGGCCGTGCGCCGGGTGGTCAATTCGATACGGCAGCCCGGCGCCGCGTCGCTGATGTTCAGTTTCATGTCATGCAGGCGCGCAACCGCCGAAACCATGCTCAGCCCCAGGCCATTGCCCGGGGTATGGCGGCTGGCTTCTGCACGGTAGAGCCTGCGCAGCACCGCTTCCTGCTCGGCCTGGGCGATACCCGGGCCGTTGTCCGTCACGCACAGCCCGACCCGGTTCGGTTCACTGATCACGGTCAACCGCACCTCGCTGTGGTCCGGGCAGAACTTGATGGCGTTGTCCAGCAGGTTGCAGATGGCATCGAACAGCAGTTGCGCATCGCCGGGCATCACCGCCGGGAACCGGGCGGGCTCCAGGGTCAGGTTGATGTCGCGCTCCTGTGCCAGGGGTTCATACAGCTCCACGGCGTCGGCACTGATCAGGTTCAGGTCCAGCGGGGCGAAGTGGCTGCGCCGTGCGCTGTCTTCGATTTCGGAGATGCGCAGCAGGGCCTTGAAGGTCAGCAGCAGGGATTTGGCTTCGTTCAACGCCGCGTCGATGCTGGCGGCGTATTGCGCTTCATCCAGGCCACGGCGCTGGGTGCGCTCAAGGCCGGCGATCAGGCGAGTCAGCGGGGTGCGCAGGTCGTGGGCGATGTCGTCGCACACGCCCTTGACCTCGCTCATCAAGCGCTCCAGTTCATCGAGCATGCCGTTGACCACGGTGGCCAGGCGGTCGATGTCGTCGTTGTTGCCCCGCACCGGCAGGCGCCCGGTGAGGTCGCCTTCGATAATGCCCTTGATCGAGCGGCTGACCTTGTCCAGCCGCCGGTGCGCCGAATACCCCAGCACCACGGCCCCGAACAGGCCCACCACCAGCAACAGCACACCACCGGACACCAGCGCGCGAATCAGCAGTTCGTCGAATTCGCGGATGTCGTGGATATCCTGGGCCACCAGCAGGGTCTTGCCGTCGGCCAGGCGATGGACGATAAAGCGCACGGGGCGATGGTGCCCGTTGGCTTTTTTCCAGCGGAATTCCTGGGGTTTGTCGTAGGCCGTAAACGGTGGCAGTTGCTCGATGGCCCCGGCGAGGAACTGGCCCTGTTCGTCGAACAGGCTGTGGGGCATGCGCCCGTCGGCGTCCTGCGCGGCGTGGTTGCGGATTTCCCTGAGTTGCAGCTGCGGGTCCTGCGCGCTGCGGTTTTCGACCTGACGATAGAGCAGGGTGTCGGCCTCGGTTTTCAGGTACACCGCCGTCTGCCAGTACACATAGCCGAACAGGGCCAGGAACGAGCAGCCAAACAGGCCGAGAAACACCAGGCCGGTGCGAAAACTGATGGTGCGCGGGATTTCACTCAGGCGAACGAAGGACATAGCCGGCTCCGCGAATGGTATGGATCATCGGCGCTTCACCTTCGCCGTCGACCTTGCGCCGCAAGCGGCCCATATGCACTTCAATGACGTTGGTGCGTTCATCGAAGCGGTAATTCCACACGGCTTCGAACAGCATGGTGCGGGTGACGACTTGCCCGGCGTTGCGCATCAGGTATTCGAGCAGGGCGTATTCCCGGGGCACCAGTTCGATCACGCGGTCACCCCGGCGCACGGTGCGGCTCAGCAGGTCGATTTCCAGGCTGGCCACGCGCAGGCGGGTTTGCCGTGCCTCGGCAGCCGGCTCGGCGCGCCGGCGGTTAAGGGCGTCCAGGCGTGCCGTCAGTTCGATAAATTCGAAGGGCTTGGTCAGGTAATCATCACCGCCGGCGCGCAGGCCACGCACCCGTTCATCGAGGGCGCTGAGGGCACTGAGGATCAGCACCGGGGTGCTCACGCCCGCGGCGCGCAAGGCGGTGAGCAGGCCAAGCCCGTCGAGGCCGCCGGGCAGCATGCGGTCCAGCACGATCAGGTCGAAAGGCTCGCTCAGGGCCTTGAGCAGGCCGTCGCGGCCGGTATGCGCGCAACTCACGGTGAAGCCGTGGTCACACAGGGCCGCTTCGATTTCACGGCAGGTCGGCACGTCGTCTTCGACGACCAGTACATGGGTCATGGCAGTTGCACCGCTCGCATCATCAGGCAGAGATGGCATAGTGTGGCAGAGCCTGCGGCGGCGCCACGTCGTCGTCGGCTAAATAAAAGTTTAGTTTTGACGGGCGGAGACACTACCTTGCGCATTCTCGTGGTTGAAGATGACGCTCGCACGGCGGCCTACCTGCTGCGCGGGCTGAGCGAAAGCGGTCATGTGGTGGATATCGCCAGCGACGGCAATACGGGGCTGGGCATGGCCCTGGAGGGCATTCATGACGTGCTGGTGGTCGATCGCCGCTTGCCCGGCCTCGATGGCATCGCCCTGGTCAAGGCCCTGCGTGCGCAACAGCTGCGGGTGCCGGTACTGATGCTCAGCGCCCAGGCGTCCACCACCGACAAGGTCGAAGGTCTGCGGGCCGGCTGCGACGATTACCTGGCCAAGCCCTATGCCTTTGCCGAAGTGCTGGCGCGCCTTGACGCCCTGTTGCGCACCCGTGAGCAAGGCAGCGGCCCGACACGCCAGCTCCAGGTGGGCGAACTGCAACTGGATTGCGCCACCCGCACCGCCGTGCGCCAGGGCAGGGTGATTGCGTTGCAGCATCGCGAGGCGCTGTTGCTGGAAAAACTCATGCGCCACAGCGGCCAGGTGGTGACCCGCGATATGTTGCTCGACAGTGCCTGGGATTACACCTTCGACCCCAACGACAATGTGATCGACAAGCATATCCATCGTCTGCGCCGCAAACTCGATGAAGGCTTCGATTATTCGTTGATCAGGACCGTGCCCGGTGCCGGCTACAGCTTCGAGGCACCGGCGGCGCCCGGCTAAATAAAAGTTTACCTGCCGACGAACGCTCTGGCAGGCGCCCCCCGCTATCTTGGCCGCATTCGTGGAGTTTTCCACACAGGCTCAAGCGGGAGATGGCTTGCCCATGTCGGTTCCAACCCTGGCGGCGCGCAGATGGCGCCGCGTGCGTGTTTTCCCTTTTTCCCTGGCCGTGCTCGGCGGGTTGCTGCTCGCCGGCTGCTCGATGGTGCCCGCCTACCACCCGCCGCAACTGCCCTTGGCCCCGCAGTGGGACGGCGCGACAGCTGGCCCTGCGGCCCGTGGCGGGCAATGGTGGGGGGAATTCCACAGCGCCGAACTGGATCAGTTGATCGCTCGCGGCCTGGCCGGCAACTACACCCTCAAGGCTGCCGCCAGCCGCATCGATGAGGCCCGCGCCTCGGCGCAGGTGGCGGGTGCGGGGCAGTATCCGGCGCTGAACCTGGGCGGCAGTTTCCAGCGCCAGAACAACTACGGCACCACGGCAAAACGCAGCGTGTTTGCCCAGGCCACGTATGAGATCGACTTTTGGGGTAAACAACGGGCCGTGGCCGACTCCGCCGATGCCCTGGCCAGCGCCACGCTGTTCGATGCCCAGACCCTGCGCATGAGCCTGGGTGCCAGCATTGCCGACAGTTACTTCCAGGTGCTGTCCCTCGAAGAGCGTTTGCGCCTGGCCCAGGCCATTGCCGACGATGCGCGGCGGGTACTGGCGCTGGTGCAAGTGCAGGCCAGCCAGGGCGCGGTGTCGAACCTGGAAGTCGCCCAGCAACGCAACGCCATGCAAACCTTCGAGGCCGCGATGCCGCCCCTGCGCCAGCAACGGGATCTGGCCCTGTATCAACTGGCCGTGCTGGTGGGTGAGCAGCCTGCGGGCTTTCATCTGCAAGCGGGCGGGCTGGACAACCTGCAAGTGCCGCAGCCTGCTGCCGGGCTGCCAATCGGCCTGCTGCGCCAGCGCCCGGATATCCAGGCCGCCGAAGCGCGGCTGCAATCGGCCAACTTCGATGTCGGCGTCGCCCGCGCGGCGTTCCTGCCCAACCTGTCGCTGGACTTGCTCGGCGGCCTCGACACCCTGGGTGGCGGGCAGATCTGGAGCGCCATCGGCACCCTTGGTCAGCCGCTGTTTGCCGGTGGTCAGCTCAAGGGGCAATTGCATTTCGATCAGGCCCATGTGCAGGAACTGACCGCGAGTTACCGCGAATCCATCATCGAAGCCCTGCAGGATGTGCAAACCCAGCTCAGCGCCGCCCGCGAACTGGACAAAAGCTACGACCTGAACCGGGCTGCGGTCGATTCGGCACGGGAGGCGGCCCGCCTGGCGCAGGTTCGCTACCGGCTCGGCTCGACCGACTTCCAGACCTTGCTGATCGTCGAACGCACCCAGTACCAGGCCGAAGACACTCTGTTGCAGGTGCGCCTGCAGCACTTGCAGGCCGCTGTCGGGCTGTTCCGCGCCCTGGGCGGCGACTTCGCGCCCCAGACCCTCGCTTCCCATTCTCCAGCTCAGGTGGCACAGCCATGAATGCCTTGAAATCACATCCTCGCGTCACTTTCTGGGGGCTGGCGGTGCTGGGCCTCGCCGTGGCTTTTGCCAGCGCCTACTGGCTGCGGCAGGCCCAAGCCGCGCCGGTCAAGACCGGGGAGGACGCCGTGCCGGTGCAAATGGCCCGGGTCAGCCGCCAGGACCTGCCCGTATGGATCAGCGCCATTGGCAATGTGCAGCCGCTCAACAGCGTCAATGTGCGGGTGCGGGTGGACGGCGAGTTGCAACAAATGCTCTTCGAAGAGGGGCAGACCGTCACTGCGGGCAGCCTGCTGGCGGTGGTCGATCCGCGCCTGTATCAGGCCCAGGTGGCCCAGGCGCAAGCCCTGGTGGCCAAGGACCAGGCGCAGTTGGCCAACCTCAAGGTCAGCCTCGACCGCGCCAGCAAACTGGCCGCCGCGCAGGCCGGGCCGACCCAGGACGTCGACACCTATCGCGCGCAACTGGCGGCCCAGCACGCCACGGTGCAGGCCGATCAGGCGACGCTGGACACGGCGCGCCTGCAACTGGAGTTCACCCGGGTCAAGGCGCCGTTCACCGGGCGTACCGGCCAGCGGCAGCTGGATGTCGGCGCCATCGCCCACGGCGCCGAGGCCACCGGGCTGGTGACCATTACCCAGATGAACCCGATCTCGGTGGCGTTCGCCGTGTCCCAGGACGCGCTGGCGAACATTCTTGAAGAAAATGCCAAGGGCGCGCTGCAGGTGGTCGCCATGAGCCGTGACGGCCAGCAGGAAATCGCCCGTGGCCACTTGAGTTTTATCGACAGCCAGGTGGCCCCGGCCAGCGGTCAGGTGCAGCTCAAGGCGCAGTTCGACAACAGCGCCGCCAAACTGTGGCCCGGCGAGCTGGTCAGTGCGCGGTTGCTGGTGCAGACCCACCATGATGTGGCCGTGGTGCCGAGCGATGCCGTGCAGTTGGGCCGCGACGGCCATTTTGTCTATGTGGTGGATGCCGCGCAGCGGGTGCAGCCACGCCGGGTCGACGCCGCCACGGTGGTCGATGGCAAACAGTGGATCCGCCAGGGCCTGGCGGCGGGTGAAACCGTTGTGGTGCAGGGCCAGTCCCGCATCGCCCCGGGGCTCAAGGTCACGCCGGTCAACACTGACAGCACGGCCGAGCTGGCGCAGGTGGCGCCATGAAGGGGCTTGCCGGATTGATCCAGCGCCGTGTGGGCCTGAGCCTGTTGGCCCTGGGAGTCATGCTGCTGGGAGTGTTTGCCTATTTTCAATTGCCGGTCGCGCCATTACCGAGCGTGGATTTCCCGACGATACAAGTCACCGCCAAGTTGTCCGGCGCCAGTGCCGAAACCATGGCGTCCTCGGTGGCCACGCCCCTGGAGCGTGCGTTTGCCACAGTGCCGCAAGTGACCTCGATGACCTCGTCCAGCGCGGCGGGCAAAACCCAGGTGGTGTTGCAGTTCGATCTGTCGCGGGACATCGACGGCGCCGCCCAGGACGTGCAAACGGCGATCAACACCGCCACGCCCAACCTGCCGCGGACCATGACCAGCGCGCCGACCTTCAACAAGGTCAACCCGGCCGAAGGCACGGTCATGTCCCTGGCCGTGACCTCGCCCACCCGTACCTTGCCTGAACTGGGCCGCTACGCTGACAACTACATTGCCCAGCGCCTGTCGCAAATCCCCGGGGTCGGCATGGTGGATTTTCATGGTGAACAGAAACCGGCGGTGCGCGTGCAGATAGATCCCGATGCCCTGGCGGCTCGTGGCCTGACCCTGGAGGATGTGCGCAGCATCATTGGCGTCAGCACCCTCGACCAGCCCAAGGGCACCCTCGACGGCCCGACCCGTTCCATCAGCCTGGGGGCTACCGATCAATTGCTCGACCCGCAACACTATCGCGAGCAGGTGGTGGCCTATAAAAACGGCATGCCCATCAAGCTCGGCGACCTCGGGCGGGTGATCGCCGGGGCCGAAGACACCCAGCAGGCGGCGCAGTTGGGCGCCGAGCCCACGGTGATTGTCGACATTCATAAACAGCCGGGTTTCAACCTGCTGTCGACCATCACCACGATCAAGGCCCGCCTGCCGGAGCTGACCGCCTCGTTGCCCCGGGACGTGCAGGTGCAGGTGGTGGGTGACCGTACCCAGACCATCGAAGCCTCGGTCAATGACATGCAGTTCACCTTGCTGCTGTCCATTGCCCTGGTGGTCGTGGTGATCTTCGTATTCCTGCGCAAGGCAACGGCCACGCTGATCCCCAGCCTGACCATCCCGCTGTCGCTGACGGCCACGTTCGGGGTCATGTACCTGCTGGGCTACAGCCTGGACAACCTGTCGATCATGGGGCTGGCAATTGCCGTGGGCTTTGTGGTGGACGATGCGATCGTGGTGATGGAGAACATCGTGCGCCATCTTGAGATGGGTAAGTCACGGCTGCAGGCGGCGGTCGACGGCCTGCGCGAAGTGGCGTTCACCATCGTCTCGATGACCGTGTCGCTGATTGCCGTGTTCCTGCCCATCCTGCTGATGTCGGGGATTGTCGGGCGACTGATGCGCGAGTTCGCGGTGACGGTGAGCGTGGCGATCATCATGTCCGGGATCGTGTCCCTGACCATCACCCCGATGCTCTGCGCCTGGCTGCTCAAACCCCATGCCGAAAGCGAGGAGGGGCGCTTTGCCAAAGCCTGCGAACGCCTGTTCGATGGCGTGCAGAACCGCTACCGGCGCAGCCTGGACTGGGTGCTCGACCACCAGCGCATCACCCTGGCAGTGGCCGTGGCTACCCTGGTCGTCACCGCGGCGCTGTATGCAGCCATCCCCAAGGGCTTCTTCCCGCAACAGGACAACGGCTTGATCCAGGGCGTTGCCGAGGCCGCTGCAGACATCTCGCCAACCGCCATGCAGGCACAGGTCAACCGTGCTGCCGAGATCATCGGCCAGGACCCGGATGTGGCCCGGGTGTACTTCTGGATCGGGCCTAACCCGACCGTGAGCCAGGGCAAGATAATGATCAACCTAAAGCCGTTCAGCGAGCGCAGTGCCAGCGCGGGGCAGGTCATCAGTCGCCTGCAGCCGGCGCTGGACCGGCTGGACGGGGTCAAGGTGTTCATGCAGGCCAACCAGGACATCCAGATCGGTGGCCGGGCCAGCAAGACCCAGTACCAGTACACCCTGCAGGACCCGGACAGCGCCGAACTGGATCACTGGAGCGGCGTGCTCCTGGCTCGGCTCAAGACCCTGGCGCCGCTGCAAAACGTCACCTCGGACCAGCAACAGGCCATTGCCCAGTCGACCCTGCTGATCGACCGCCCCACGGCCGCGCGCCTGGGCGTCACGGTGCAGGCCATCGACGATGTGCTCTATGACGCCTTTGGCCAGCGGCAGATCGCAACCCTGTTTACCCAACTGGACCAGAACCATGTGATCCTGGAACTCGACCCAGCCTGGCAAACGTCCACGGCGACCCTGGAACATTTATTTGTCCGCGCCGACAGCGGGGCGCTGGTGCCGTTGAGCCTGCTGGCCAGCGTCAAGAGCGAGCAAGTGCCGATCATCATCAACCACCAGGGGGTATTCCCGGCCATTACCTTGTCGTTCGACCTGGCGCCCGGGCATGCCTTGAGCGAAGCGGTGAGCGCCATCAACCAGGCCTCACTGGCCGTGGCCATGCCCGACAGCGTGGTCGGCAGCTTCCAGGGCAGCGCCCAGGCCTTCCAGGACTCGCTCAAATCGCAACCCTGGCTGATCCTGGCGGCCATCCTCACGGTCTACATCGTGCTGGGCGTGCTGTACGAGAATGCCATCCACCCGCTGACCATCATCTCGACCTTACCGTCCGCGGGTTTTGGCGCGCTGCTGGCGCTGATGCTGAGCGGGCAGGACCTGTCGGTGCTGGGCATGATCGGCATCATCCTGCTGATTGGCATCGTCAAGAAAAACGCAATCATGATCGTCGACTTCACCTTGCAGGCGCAGCAGCGGGGCCTGTCGCCCCGGGATGCGGTGCGCGAAGCCTGTCTGCTGCGCCTGCGGCCGATCCTGATGACCTCGCTGGCCGCCTTGCTCGGCGCCGTACCGCTGGCGTTCGGTCATGGTGCTGGCGCAGAACTGCGCCAGCCGTTGGGGATTGCGATAGTGGGCGGTTTGCTGGTGTCGCAGATCCTCACGCTCTACACCACGCCGGTGGTGTACCTGTGGTTTGAGCGGCGGCGGGGCAAGCGCCAGGCCGTTGCTGTCGAGGAGATGGCCTGAGGAGGGGGCCAGAATTGCGCAGCAGTCTGAATTTTGCGGTGCAAAAAACAAAGGGCCTGCACGAAGAATCTCATGCAAGCCCTTGATTTGTTTGGTGCCCGAAGCCGGAATCGAACCGGCACGTCCTTACGAACGGGGGGTGTAAGACCGCCGTTCGTAAAGGCCGCCAAGGCGCGCCTGAACGCATTCAACCGCTCAAAGGCCGGTGTACGGCTGGAAATGCCCGGGCGCTCTGATCTGTTCGCAGAACGGATGAACAACGCACAGGGACTCAAGGACAGGCCCGATGGCGAGTATCTGGTGGACTCCCGGGAGCAGGTATTCACCCAATCCGGCTGGTCGACGACGATCGAGTGCAATGCCGGCAAGAAGGGCAAGGCCAATGTCAAAGGCAAGAAGCCAGAGAAGCCCCTGAAATCGTTCAACTCTAACCCGAACAAAGCCAATACCGGCCCCCTTGTTCGGGCTTTCTTTAACCTTGAGAGAAAATATTAGCGAACCACCGCTTCTACGGAGTATCTCAGGCCATTGGCTCGTAGTGGCCGCATTTTGCGCAGTAAGCATAGGTTTTGTCGCCTGCCGTGCGCTTTGAAAATAGATACTTCACACCAACTCCTGCAGCGCTCAGGGCTAGTGTAATTCCTGCGGTTATCAATAGCTCCTTGGGCCCCTTTGTTGCTGCCTTCGCTGCATTGGCAGCCACGCTGGCAATGCCAGATCCGCCGGTCTTGGCGGCGAGTACGGTAGCAGCCGCTACAGCTGGTCCTATGTAGTTACTTTTCGAAAGCTTGCTCAAATCTCGCTTGGTGATAACGCGGGCGGTGACCTGATTGCATTTCTTGCAAAGCATCATCACGAAATCTCTCTGGGTAAATAATTCCCTTTGTATCAGATAGCAGGCCATTTGCCATCTATCAATCCATCCCACCTAAGTACGTTTTTACGCTTGGAGAAACTCATGAGCATCGCAGCGCAGCAACTGCTGCAGATTCTCCCGAGCGCCGGCCAATCAGCCGGCGTTTGTGTGTCCGCTCTAAACACTGCCATGAACCACTACCAGATTATTGGCTTGAAACGCGTGGGGGCTTCCATAGCCCAGCTCTGGCATGAGTCTGGCCAGTTGAAGCACTTGAAAGAAATCTGGGGCCCAACCAAAGCCCAGGCCAAATACGAGGGCAGGGCAGACCTGGGTAATACCGAGAAGTGTGACGGCTCCTAATACCGTGGTCGTGGCCTGAGCCAAGTCACCGGGCGTGCCAACTACGAGGCGTGCGGTGAAGCACTGGCCCTTGGCATGATCAGCAGCCCGAACTGCTGGAGAAACCACAGCACGCCTGCATGTCAGCGGCATGGTTCTGGGCGACCAAGGGCCTGAGCACACTGGCCGACGCGGGCCAGTTCGACAAGATTACCCAGCGCATCAACGGTGGCCAGAACGGCGCGGCCGATCGGCAGGCGCTGTACGCCCGTGCGCTCAAGGTGTTGGCGTGAAGATCGATGCGGTGAAGTGGGGCGGGTGCTACTGATCATCCTCGCCCTGATGGCGGGCAGCGCGTGGGCCGCATGGGAGTGGCAGGCCAACGCCTATGGTCAGCAGTTGGCCACCAAGGAAGCGGCCTATCAAACCGAGCGCACCAATCTGGCCAATGCCAACTCCGCGCAAATTCTGGCAGAGCAGGGCAAGCGCCTCGCCCTGGACCAATGGCTGGCAGCCAGTGACCAATCCCATTACCGAGCCCTTACCGATGAGACAACGAAACAGGCACGCCTGCGTGATCGCCTTGCTACTGCTGACCTGCGGCTGTCAGTCCAACTCGACGCCGCCGCAACTGGTTGTGACGCAGTGCAAGCCACCACCAGCCCCGGCAGCATGGTTTATGGCGCCCATAGAGCCCAACTTGACCCAGCGCATGCTCAACGAATTATCGGAATCACCGGTGACGGTGACCAAGGACTAACTGCTCTCACCGCTTGTCAGGCATTTGTTAAGAAAATTATTGACTTTTAAATTTGCGTATAAATGTAATTTTTTGATAAAAGAGAGCGTGAACTAAAATAGACTAGATTAGGAGTATGTTGATTGAGGGAGCTAGCGAAAGTAGAAGGGGAGAATTTATCGGGCTTTAGGTTGGTAACCGAAGCTCAGTATGAGCTATATAAAGCCCATCGTAATGTTGTCGCGAAGTTTAGCAAGGATTACGAGTTGCTAAAGTTTGTTCTTGAAGAATATCGGCGGTTTCAAATTGGATTAGTGGATGTTGGGCGCGCGATGGCGGGCGAAGCTAATTTATTAAATCAAAATCACTTGAATGATCTTACTTTTAAAACAAATAGCCTGATGCTTGGCTTTCTTGGTTCGGTTAGAACGTTTCTTGATCATGCTGGAACTTCTATCTCTCGCCGATATGGTAAAGGTTCAGATCAGTTTCTGTACTTCAAGGCATTGACGGCTTATCAATTCGATAACATGTTTTCATATCGTTTTTTATATAAGTTACGTAATTATACGCAGCATTGTGGTATGCCCCCTGTTAGCTTTGATGTGAATATCATTCCAGGCGATGGGTTAGAGATTGTTCCCCGCTTTTCAAGGCAGGGTCTACTCGATAGTTACTCGGAGTGGGGCGCTTCTTTAAAAGAGGAGATTAAACTAGGTTCGGGGTCTCTGTATGTTTTTCCTCTTTTAAAAGAGCATCGGGATTCTGTGTTGGGTATCTATCTATCTTTTTATGAAAAGTTTGAGTCAGGTGGTGTTGTCTCAAGCAAGGATTGGATTTGTGATTTCTTGTCTGATCCGCAGCCCGATGATAAATATTGTTTTTTGGCTGCGGGGGAAAGTGGCTCTGATCCGAAATCCAAGTCCTTTAAGCTGGAGTGGATACCAACATCTATGGTGAGAGATATTGTATGGGTAGAGCAATGTCTTAAAGATGCGTTGTTAGGGGGGAGTGATTGTGAGTCCCCTTTCAACCCATAGCTTTGAGCGGTATGGCTAAGGTCGGGATCTTATTTCTAGGTGTTGAAAATAAAGAATTTAAATAACTAAACCCATATGTGCTACATGCGAATATTGCCGAGCTCTATTGTCCAGCACCTACTGGACCGGCGAAACCGCCGGTACATTTAGGCAACATCTCAAGATGAGTTCGAGCGCTATAGGTGCTTAAGCGCTAAGGTTGTTTTAATTCCGTGGTTTTCTGGTACGGCTAGGAAAACATCCGAACTCATTGGCGGCTCGGTTTTAATTTGAAGTGCCCATTTTGGGATCGCAAGATCATCTGAAATCCGGTCTCTTATGCGGTCTGGGCTGAAAAATTTACTCCCGTAGACCCCCATCCACGGCCTCTGATCTCCCTCAGTTGTGACGCTCAGAAGTTCGACTCCATCAAGCTGTACCGATTGAATTTCATGCGTAGGGAGTGATGGTTGGTCGTCCAGTATCGAGGGAGTATCGTCTTCGGGTTTCAATGGCGCAGCAATGATTTGGATTACCTTAATTGTGCTATCACCGGGCATGAACGTGAGACGCTCTCTGTGGTCACGTAGCTTACATTTCATAAACTCAGTCACATCAGAGTAGTTCTGATTCACTACAACTGATAGTGGCATGTCAGCATGGCTAAACTTGATGCGAGAGCGAAACTCACCCCGCGAGTCAAAATAAATCTCGAATAGTATGCCGGCGAGTTGATGTTTGGCAGTAGAGGGTGGAAATTGCAGAAGTTGCGATTCAAGTCCTGCAACGTACTCCATAGCTTTCTGGGAGTTGCCACAAGCAGCCTGATAAATATTGCGGCCGAGTACAAACCACGACGAGGGTGTGAACTGTTCCTCGCGGATAGAGCTAATTCTGGTTATAGCAGGATTTTGGGTGTACCAATTTGACGATTTCAGATCGCGGATAATCTCGTTAATAGACGACGGAGCATCGGCTTGATATTCCCGGTCTCGAAGCGCCGCTTGCTCATAGACCAAATTAGGTTGGTCAGGTTCGGAAGCCTCCGGTTGCATCTCCTCGGCCTCTCGAGTTACCTCGACTGGCGCATCAACCGCTTGATTAAGTACTGGTGGCTCTGGCTCCTCGAAAGCAACGGTCGGAACTGGTGCTGATTCCTCTATATTGATTTGGATTGCTGCTGCAAGATGAGAGAAGAGTGCCGGTGTGGCCTTTGACAAACCTTCAACTAGGATGTCAAAACTTGCTATTGCAATATTGGAGTGCTCGGTCAGGCGACGAAACTCGGTGACGAGTCTTGGGTCTGCTATTTTGATTTCAGGACGGGCGTTGTTAACCGTCTTTCGGTTACCTTTTACCAGCTCCGTGCGCTTTCTAGGTGCATAAACCCAGTCATCTTTCTCATCCCTAGTGACGAATAAAACCTTTGGGAATATCTCCTTGCTAGCAAAAGATTTTTCGAGTATTTCGAACCAGATAATTAGATCGCCGAGGCGGTTTTCGGGCTTGTCAGCATCGCGAAACCCTGGCGGAAGCCGGTGTTCAAATCTTCCGGGACCTTCTTGAGTTGCTCGGGCGCAAAGGGCAGCAAGATCGGAATCGAGAATTGCTGACGACAAGTGCGCATCAATCTGCTCATGTATAACACCTGAGTCAAATTCCTGAGAGAAGACACTCGTAAACAAAGTCAGCGCATCGATGGCTGTGCGGAAGTCCGTAATAAAGGTTGCGCGATCTGAGGTGTAATTTATCTTTTTCAGTGATACTTCGTCTACGAACAAAGATGCACTCTCAAACAAGCTATTGAGCAGCTTGTTCGCCTGGGTGTGTTCTTTACTCTTGGGAGTATAAGTATCGAGTGTTTTTGACGTCACCTTCGAAAGATACTCATTGGCTGCCCATGCCGGAATGACCAAACGGTTAGCATCTAAGACGGTATCAGACCAAGCGAAGAACTCGCTTCGCGCCGCCTCATGCAGCTTGTACAGGTACGAGAGGATATTGGTATCAAAAAAGATGAGGGTTTGCGGATCACTTGCAAGATTGGCAATATCGCGAACATGCTCATCAAAAGTTTTGTCTAATACGTAATGGCCCAGTAGCATCCGATTCTTCCCTTGCCCTGACATAATCTGGTTTTTAGGTGCACCATGTAGCCTGTCTAAGCTCCTTGGGTCAAGAAAATACGCACTTAACTTTTATCGAATATGTGCTTATGGTCAGTGATGCGTATTGTTTGGGGGAACTCAATGTAGTTCCTATGCAATCGCGGCCGCCGTTCAAATATGGCTCCAAGTATGGTGCCAGGCGGTTGGGCCGATCCTTTTCTAGAATAACGGGGTGTATTTGGTCGGCACGACGCAAGAAAAGTCAAATACAGTTCCGAAACCAAAGACAGAGTATGCATCCTAAGCGGTTTGCAGAGCACCGACTCAGCCAGCGTTTCGGAAATGAATATAGCTACAAGCCACAGCCCGTATGAATTTTCATATCGGACTACAAATCCGTTGTAGTGAACATGAGCTATTTTGGGTTTGTGTTCGCTCGGCAGAACGCCGTGGGAGGAGGCTAAAGCCTCAGTGACTTTTCGAGTAACATCGTTACTCGTTGCCCAGCGGCGTTGGGCGTCGTTGCAGCGAGCGCCTGTTGCTGGAGTCCCGTATTTACTGGCGCTTAGTAAGTCCAGCTTGAATGGGGTGCTAGGAGGTTCGTGTCGTAATGATTCACCCCGGTCATGTGTCCAGGAATGGTCAGCTAACCCCGCACAATCTTTCCAGCCTTCACTTCGTCCGCCAACATCGTTAGCTGATCAACATGCTCATGAAGCTTTGCGATTTTTGCCATAGCCATCAGGAACTCGGGTTCAGCGTAGCCTTTAGCTTCCCGGAACAGATCTTGCGCGGCGTCATCGAGAGCGAAGGCTGCTGCTTTCAGGTGCCTGCGTAGCTCTTGGTTGGGCTTGGTGAGAGGCATGGTGTGCGGTTCCCGTATGTCGCAATCAATCCAGTATCACTAAAAACCATAAGTGAACTCAAGGTGCGGCATGCAGCTGCGAGTGTCGGGTACGAGGTGTTTGGCAGTGGTATGAGCTTTGGGTTTTGTGCTTTGGCAGGACGCCAGGGGAAGGGGCGAAAATCGAGAATTGCGGAACAGCTTTCAGAATTGCGGTGCAAAAAACAAAGGGCCTGCACGAAGAATCTCATGCAAGCCCTTGATTTGTTTGGTGCCCGAAGCCGGAATCGAACCGGCACGTCCTTACGAACGGGGGATTTTAAGTCCCATGCGTCTACCAATTTCGCCATTCGGGCGGTAGCGCTGTAAAGCGGGTCACGAAGGTCGGTGCTTTAACGAACAAAGTACTCAAGGCCCGCGCAACAGGTGGACGAATATATAGAGCCTGCGCCCATGAGGCAAGTTCGATAGCGCCTATTTGGCGACATTTTTTTTCCCGTTGGCAGGCCAAAACCGTCGAAAAATCATAGATATAAGTAAAGGCCCGGGTTTGCGCCCGTGCTGGCGCAGGCATTTGCCGCGCTGCTGCGGCGCGTATTCCCGAGTAGGCTAGGCTGCTTGCACAGCCGGGACATGAGTGGGCGTGATGAATACGAGTGTGATTTATGCATTGGCAGCCGCTGCGCTGTTCGGGGCCAGTACGCCACTGGCCAAGGTGCTGGGGACTGAAGTCTCGCCGGTGATGCTGGCCGGGCTGTTGTACCTGGGCAGTGGCCTGGGGTTGTTGTTGGTGCGCTGTGTGCGCGATCGGGGCTGGAAGCGCTCGGGCCTGGGGGCCGGTGAATGGCCCTGGCTGCTGGGGGCCATTGTGTTTGGCGGGATCCTGGGACCTGTCGCCTTGATGTTCGGTTTGACCCTCACCAGCGGTGCGACGGCTTCGCTGATGCTCAATCTTGAGCCGGTGCTGACTGCGCTGCTGGCCTGGGTGGTCTTCAAGGAAAACGCAGACCGGCGGATTGTGCTGGGCATGCTGGCAATCATTGTCGGCGGCGTGGTGTTGTCCTGGCCGGCAGGGGGCGGCGCGGTTGTGTCGCGGTCCTGGCTTGGGCCGTTGGCCGTGGCATTGGCCTGTTTCTGTTGGGCGGTCGATAACAATCTGACGCGCAAGGTGTCTGCTTCAGATGCGCTCTATATCGCGGGCGCCAAAGGCCTGTTCGCGGGGCTGGTGAACTGTGCGATTGCTTTGATTCTGGGGGCGAAGATCCCGGCGCCCGGAGTGCTGAGCCCGACCCTGCTGATCGGTTTTTTAGGCTATGGTGTGAGCCTGGTGCTTTTTGTCCTGGCCTTGCGCGGCCTGGGGGCGGCGCGCACCGGGGCGTATTTTTCGACGGCGCCTTTTCTGGGCGCAGCGATTGCCATTGTGCTGCTGGGCGAGTCGGTGTCGTTGCTGTTCTGGCTGGCTGCAGCCTGCATGGTGGTCGGGGTCTGGCTACACCTGACCGAACGCCATGAGCATGAGCATGAACATCAACCGCTGGAGCACTCCCATCGCCATACCCACGATGAACACCACCAGCACACACATGCCGAGGATGTGCCGGCCGGCAAGGCCCACAGCCACACGCATCAGCATGCTGTGATCAACCACAACCACCCGCACTTCCCGGATATCCATCATCGCCACCGGCACTGAGTCGCTGCATTTTGCACCCTGATTTAATGGAGCTATGGACTGCGCATGTTTGAACACATCGATTTCAATTACCTGCTGGCAACCTATGGCTACCTGGCCATTTTTATCGGCTGTCTGCTCGAAGGTGAAACCATTCTGATTCTGGGGGGGATGGCGGCGCACCAGCATGTACTCAAGCTGTTGCCGGTGATTGGTTATGCCAGCCTGACGGGGATGCTGGGGGATCAGTTGTTGTTTTGGGCCGGGCGTTATTTCGGTGCTCGCCTGTTGCCGCGCCTGCACAAGCAGCAGGCCGCCATCGATCGCGTGACGCAGCTTATTAACCGGTATCCGACGGTGTCGATTTTCTCGGTGCGGTTTTTGTACGGCATGCGCTTGATCGGGCCTATGGTGATCGGTGCCAGCAAGGTGTCGCCGTTGAAGTTTCTGTGTGTCAATGCCCTGGGTGCAGTTGTCTGGGCAACGCTGTTTGCCAGTGGCGGATATTGGGCCGGGGAGTTTCTCGAAGGCATGCTGGGCGACCTCAAACCCTATCGCTTGCCGATCGCCCTGGGCGTCGTGGCATTGATGGTGGTGGTGGCCGTGGCCCGTCACTACAGGGCGAAAACCAAGGCCGTCAGAACACCTTGATCCACGGCTTACTTGTTTACTATTTGTGTCGTTGAGCCGGGTTTTTTGGCCTGTCAAAAAACACTAAAATTCCTTCGTTAAATTGGATTTTACTCGCGTTCAAAGAAGATTTTTCCTGCAACAACTGTCGTTGTTGCCATCTTGTGAGTGTCAGGATCTCTAATGTTTTCGGGCTCGCTCGACGGTCTTCAGGCGCCCGCTGCTGCCGTCAGTTTCGCGGGTGCAAGGGGTAGGCTGGTCAAGGGCGTGGCGTTGAAATTCTGGCGTGTGTCGGGAGGGGCGCGTGCGCTGGCGATGGGCAAGACCCGCCCGGGATGCAGTTGCAAAAAATAAACATGAAAGGCAAAGTCCGGGAACCCGGTTGCGTGACTGAACCCTTGGCCTACGCTTTGAACTACAGGGTCAATGCCAAGGGTTTCAAGGCATTGGCAACACGCTCGCCAAGCCGGTCCGATAGTAAAAGGAGATCTGGATGTTTATCCGTTTATTGATCCTTGCCTCTGTGCTGGTCACTGGCACGGTGCAGGCCGTTGAAGTTCCAAGCCCGCTCGAACAGGACCGCGGCAAGTTTCGCCCGCTGGTTATCGTTGCGCGTGCCGAGGCCGACCCAACCCTGGTCAACCTCAAGAAAGCCCTTGAGGACCCGGCCAACAAGCAGGCTTTTGACCAGCGCAACATGGTGCTCTATACGATTGTGGGCATTACCGGCAAACGCGATGGCAAGGACCTTGAACCCCAGAGCACCATGTCGCTGATTCGCGGGCTCAAGCCGGGGATGATCATCGACAAGGCCAAAGTGATCCTGATCGGCAAGGATGGCGAAAAGAAAGTCGAGACAGTGGGTGATGTTGACCTCGCCGAACTGTTCAAAACCATTGATGCCTTGCCCGTGGCCGAGAAGGAGACCCAGGCTCCGGTCGCCGTGGAGCCACCCGCCAAAGGCAGTGCGGCGGGCAAGTCGGGTAAGCCGGGCAAAGCGGTACAGGCGCTGGATGACTGAATGCCAGGCAAAAAAAGGCCCGCTGGGGGAGCGGGCCTAAATGGGATTCACTAAAGGAGTGGATCCAATCTAGGCGCAATGATGTGAAAGTGATGTGAAAGCCACTGCCAAGGTGTGTGGTTAAAATAGTGACCATCTGTAGCGCAATGCCAGCACGGTAATCCGATAGGGTGGTTCTACCGCCCCCTCACAGTCGGATCCCCTATGCCGTTTTCCCTTGAACTGATCTCTGCCTTCGCCCTCTTTGCTTTCGTTTCCTCCATTACCCCTGGCCCGAATAACACCATGCTGCTGGCATCGGGGGTCAACTTTGGTTTCAGGCGCACCATCCCCCATGCCCTGGGGATCAGTTTCGGCTTTATGTTCCTGGTGCTGGCGGTCGGCCTGGGGTTGGGCGGGGTTTTCAAGGCCGTCCCCGTGGCCTACACCGTGTTGCGTTATCTGGGGGCGGCGTATTTGTTGTATCTGGCCTGGAAAGTCGCCACTTCGGGGCCTGTTTCGCCATCGGAGGCGGCCCACGGCAGGCCGTTGGGCTTCTGGGGCGCGGCGGCCTTCCAATGGGTCAACCCCAAGGCCTGGGTCATGGCCATTGGTGCAATTACCACCTACACGCCCTCGCAGGGTTACATCGCCAACGTGTTTATCATTGCCCTGGTGTTCGCCATCATCAACTTGCCCAGCGTGTGCGTGTGGGCAGGCTGCGGCAGTGCGTTGCGCAGCGTGCTGACCAGGCCCAGGTGGTTGCTGGCATTCAACCTGACGATGGCGATGCTGCTGGTGGTGTCGCTGTATCCGATTCTGTTTGATGTTCATTGAGCCATTCCTGGCTCAGGGTGGCGGTGTCTCCCAGATACTCCAAAAGCCAGCTCATGGCCGGGGAGTGATTTTTCTGCGCCCAGGCTATGCACGAAGGGCTGGCGGGGAAGGGCCGCTGCAGATTCAGCGCAAGCAGTTGCCCCTGGTCGATCAGGGGCTGGGCCAGATGGGCCGGGACCATGCCCACACACAGGCCGTCACTCAAGCAGGCCAGCCCCGAAGCCCAATCGGGCACCATCATCCGGCGCTGGTTATCCAGGGTCCAGGTGTCGCGTTTGGGCAGGCTGCGCGAGGTGTCATCCATGCATAGCGCAGGGTAGGGCCGCAGGTCCTCGTCACCGAGCAAACCGGGAATGGTCGCCAGCGGATGCTGCGGGCTGGCAACGCACAACCAGTGCAGAAAACCCATATCGCGAAAGGCGAAACTGCCTGCAACCGGCACGGCACGGGTGGCGCCGATCACCAGGTCAGTGCGGCCATCCACCAAGGCATCCCACACACCGTTGTACACCTCGTACTGAACGATCAGCTCCACATCGGGAAAGTGCCGATAGAAGTCGATGATCATTTGCTGGCAGCGCGGCTTTTTGATGATTGAGTCCACGGCCACCCGCAACTGGCCGCTCCAGCCATTGGCAACTTGCTGGCAGAGGCGGCGGGTGCCAAGCATTTTTTTCATCACGTCGCGGGCTTCTTTGACAAACATCTGCCCGGCGGGCGTCAGCTCCACGTCGCGGTGGCGACGCACAAACAATGGCACTGCCAGCCACTGCTCCAGTTGGCGCACGGTGTAACTCACGGCGGAGGGTACGCGGTGCAGCTCCTGGGCTGCACCACTGAAACTGCCGTGGCGGGCGACAGCGTCAATCACATCCAGGGAGTATTCAGACCACACGGTTTTGCCTTCAAAAAATTCGATGTCAGTTGGCAATTATTATCGCTTCACAAGCAAATGCTCAACTGGATAATGCGCGTCAGTCAACAAATTGTTTGATGGCAAGTTTTGGGTGCACATGAAGAACTCTTTTGGATTTACCTGTTACCTCGCCGGGCTCAGCATGCTGGGTTATCTGGCGATGGATATGTACTTGCCGGCATTCGGCACGTTGCGCAGTGAGCTGGGGCTCTCTGCGGGGGCGGTGGGCGCCAGCCTGAGCATCTTTCTGGCCGGTTTTGCCCTGGGCCAGTTGGTGTGGGGGCCGTTGTCGGATCGCTGGGGGCGCAAGCCGGTGTTGCTGGCGGGGCTGTCGCTGTTTGCCCTGGGATGCGCAGGCATGTTCTGGGTTCAGGACAGTGTGCTGCTGCTGAGCCTGCGGTTTATTCAGGCCATCGGCATTTGCGCGGCGGCGGTGACCTGGCAGGCGCTGGTCATTGACCGCTACCCGGCTGACAAGGCCAACCGCGTGTTTGCCGGGATCATGCCGCTGATGGGCCTGTCACCTGCGTTGGCACCGTTACTGGGGGCCGTGGTGCTGGGGCATCTGGGCTGGCAGGCGATTTTTGCGGTGTTGCTGGGTTTGGCGGTGTTGTTAATCGTTCCGACGCTGCTGCTCAAGGAGCCCCCTCGCGTAGCGTCCAGGGCAGTCAAGGCCAGGGTGAGTTACTGGCAACTGCTGAGCACTGCAACTTTCAGTGGCAACGTGATGATCTTCGCCGCGTGCTCGGCCAGCTTTTTTGCCTGGTTGACAGCCTCACCTTTTATTTTGGGTGACATGGGCTATAGCCCAAGCGATATCGGATTGAGCTACGCGTTGCCTACTGTTGCGTTTATGGTGGGTGGCTACAGCTGTCGCAGCGCGCTGCAGCGCATCAGCGGACGGGCGCTGTTGCCCTGGTTGCTGGTGGCGTACTGCGCGAGCATGGTCGGGTTGTATGTAGTTGCGACCCAGACCGTGCCGACGTTGACTACCTTGCTGATACCCTTTTGTCTAATGGCGCTGGTCAATGGTGCGAGCTATCCGATTGTTGTAGCGAGTGCATTGAAGCCGTTTTCGCAAAACTCCGGCAAGGCCGCAGGTTTGCAGAACACCTTGCAGCTTGGGTTATGTTTTTTGGGCAGCTTGCTGGTGTCGAGTTTTATCAGCCAGCCGCTGCAAATCACGGTAGAAGTGATGCTGGCGACGGCGCCACTGGCGGTGCTGGGGTATTTGATTCAGCGGCGCAAGGTGAATACCGAGGTGTTGGCGGCGTCTTGACTCAAGAAACCTCCCGTGACGCACCTGTCACCCATCAGGCGCAAGCCACAAAAGAGTGAGGGTAGGCCACCCATGCCAACAGGCCGGCCGGTCGGCCGCCTCGGGTGCAGTGCTTTTGATCTGCCAGCCCTCCCGGGAGGCCGAGAGGAAGTTCTGTGGAGTGGGTCGACCGGCATGGATGCCGGGAGAGCCGCGATGGGCCAAGGATGGCCCGTGGCGGCGTGCCCACGGAGCAGGACTGTAGCGAGGGAACCTGAGCGAAGCGAAGGCCGTACGATGGGGCGAAAGCGCTTTGGTTACTTTGCCGCTTTTGCAAAGTGACTCGCTGTAAGAGCGAAACCCATATTCCGGTTAAACGCGAATGCCGGATATGTACACGGTGGGTCAGTTTTTCCCGACTCCAACGAGTCAAAACAACGCGCCTGTAGCCAATCAGGCGCGTGCTGTTTTAGTGCGTTACCAGTAAGTGTCCAGCGATTTGTCGTTAAAACTATTGGCCAGCCGTACGCAGCCTACGTGCCTCGACAGCGACTACAGAAGTTGCGCAGCGCACACTTCGTCAAGCCACATCCACCAGCACAATCTCACTGTTTTCAATTGCCGTGACCCGTAGCACGGTCTCATCGACAACGGCCACACCATCCCGTGCGCTGGCCCGTAGACCATTAACCTCAATCACCCCGGTGGCGGGCACCAGATAGGCCCGGCGGCCACTGTCCAAGCGATACTCGGCGGTCTCACCGGCCTTGAGGTTGGCCGCTACCAGTCGCGCATCGGCACGAATGCGCAGGCTTTGCTGATCGCCATCCTTGCCGCTGGCCAGGGTCACAAAACCCTCGCGCTGGCCTTTGGGGAAAGGCTTGGCCCCCCAGGACGGGGCATCCCCTTGCTGATTGGGGATGATCCAGATCTGGAAAATCCTGGTCGGCGTCGGCTCCAGATTGTATTCGCTGTGGGCAATCCCGGTACCGGCGCTCATGACCTGCACGTCGCCTGCTTCGGTACGGCCCTTGTTACCCAGGTTGTCTTCGTGGCTGATAGCCCCTTCACGAACATAGGTGATGATTTCCATATCACGGTGCGGATGCTTCGGGAAACCGGTACCCGGGGCGATCACGTCGTCGTTCCATACCCGCAGGTTGCCCCAGTTCATTCGCTGCGGGTCGTAGTACTCGGCGAACGAAAAGTGGTGATGGGCGTCCAGCCAGCCGTGGTTAGCTGCGCCCAGTGTGTTGAAAGGTCTGAGTTCAAGCATGATGCTTCTCCTGAGTAGGCTGCCAAGGGTTGCCCGGTTGGCGATGGGATGATTCTCTACCCGAAACCTATCGATAAAAAGCTGAAAAAATGCGTCAAAACTATCTATTTGATAGATGGTTTTCTGGGCTATCAAATCGCTATTAACCTTCAAAACTGGCTCTAAACGGCTGATGCCCAAGCAATTAGCTAGAAATTGGCGGGCAATGGGGTGACCATAGCCCTTCCGCCCGGACAGCCTCACACCTGGAGTCAGCGTGCCGCAACACAATCCCGAACTGCCTGAACAACTTGCCCCCATTGCTCAATTGCCTTTGCTCAAGCGCCTGGCGGCGCGATTGTTTGGCAGGGGCCTGAGCCGTTTGCACGCACAGCATGCGCCGTCCTGGTTGCAGGGGCAGGCGGACGGCTTTCGTAGCGGGCACAGTGCCGGGGTGGATTACGGTTTCAAGGAGGGCCATGCCGAAGGGCTGGAAGAGGGCCGCCAGGTGCTGTTTATCAGCGACATGCGCCCGCAGGAACTGCGTGCCCCCGGGATCGACGACAACCTGTTCGATGACTGGCGCCTGCCGCTGGGCCCTGAACTGAAAAAACTGATCAAGGCCGACGTGGCCGCCAATCTGCCCGGGCACGCCCAGCCCAGTGCGGCACAGTGGAAGATGATCTTCAGCGATACGCCGTCGACCTCGGTGGTTGCAGGCGCCGGTGCTGGCAAGTCGACATCGCTGGTGTTGCGCATTCTGTTGCTGACCCATTACCTGGGCTTTGAGCTCGATTCGATGACCGTGGTGACCTTCACCCGCGAGTCACGCAAGGACTTTATCAAGAAGCTGCAGGAAATCTTCGCCTTGTGGGGGCGCGATCTGTCGCTCAAGGAAGCCCGTGATGTAGTACGCACCTTTCACTCGCGGATTTTGCCTATGGTGCGCAGCTTGCCCGGCTACAGCCAGTTACAGGCCTTCGAGACCCTGAATAATCGCAACCTGCTCAACGACGACGATACCGACAGCAACCCGTTTGACCTGCGCATCAACGACGCCCAACGCCAGCAGCTCAACGCCTGTTATCACGCGCTGCATAACCGTGATGAGCGTTTCCGCCAGGCCCTAGCACCGCTGCGCCTGCATGCCTTGCAGCTCAAGGAGATGGAGCGCGACCACCCTGATGTGCAAAAACGCATGGCGGTGACCGAGCTGGCCGCCAGGCGTGACGAAGAACTGTGCGACACCCTGGAAGACCTCTGGTTTGCCGCCGGCGCGTGGCCGATCAAGGGCATCGAACCCAATCGCGAGACCGTTGAGATCAATGGCTCGCAGTTCCATTGCCACGGCTATATTGCCGAGCTGGATGCCTGGGTGGTGTTGGGTTTCGACCCGCGTGAGAACCCGCAGATCTGCCGTCCCGGGGCCAAGCTCAGCGTGCGTGCCGAATGGGCAGTCAAGCGCACCCTGTTTCAAGCATTTTGCAGCAAGCCATTGATATGGCTTGAAAATTACGACGCTGCTAAACGTGTTGTCAGTGCCCTGGCAGGGGATGCCAGCGCAGGCCCGGGGTTTGATTACAAGCTCAAGGGCGAGCTGGGTTCGGCGCCCTTGCTCGACAGTTTTGTCGCGGCCGCCAGCTTTATCGAAAACCTGGGGCTCGACGTGGCCGCAGCGGTAGGCGACATGCGCTTTGCCAAGGATGACCCGGACCGGTTCTTTTTTGAGGCCTTGAGCCTGTTCTGGCGAGCGCTGGAAGACCATTTGCTGGCACAGACCCCGCCGGTGATGACGTACAACCGCATGTTCTCCCTGTTTGGCGAAAACACCCCGCAGAATTTCAAGCTGCTCAGCCACGAGCAACTGCGCCCGCTGTCGCACTTGATGATCGATGAGTTCCAGGATGTCTCGCCGCAGATTGTGTCCTGGCTGCGCGCCAGCTTGCGCGAGATCCGCAGCCGTGGCCCGGCCATGCATGTTGGCCGTGGAGCCCAGCGTTCTTCGCTATTGTGCGTGGGCGATGACTGGCAATCGATCTACGGCTGGCGGGGCAGTTCACCCAAGTACTTTATGGAGTTCGACAAGCAATTCCTGTCGCCCGCCACTACCCGGGTGATGCTCAGTGACAACTTTCGCAGCCATCAGCACATCATCGATGCCGCCGAGCATATCGTCCGTGCCGCGCCGTCAATTGCCGGCAAGCGGGCCAAGGCCAGCGGTGAACCCAAGCTGGCCGTCCCGGTGAATGTGCTCAATCGCGATGATCAGGCCCTGGCCGCGCAGTTGATCGAGCATTACAACGCCGGCGACAGTATCTTGATGTTATTTCGAAAAAGCAGCGACAAGTTATTGATTGAAAAGGATATACAGTCAGTAGTTAATGTTGATTCTAGGTTGGCGCCGGAGCAGCGCAGGCTTAAGCAACTGACCTATCACAGTTCCAAGGGCCTGCAGGCAGATGCTGTTTTCCTGCTGGGGGATTGTCAGCATCTGACAACCTCACCTTACAAAAACCAGGTGTACCGCATGGCAGGCCTGGGCAAGGAGGGTGACCCCGAGCCGTACGACACTGCCCAGAAAGACGAAATCCTGCGCCTGGCTTATGTCGGCATCACCCGGGCCGTGAAGCATTGCTACTGGTATGTGGAAAGCCAGGATGGCCAAGGGCCGAATAACCCCAGAGCCTCGGACCGCGTGCCCCAGGGCAAGGCGTTTTTCGAGGATTTGCGCCTCACCCACAATAATTAAAGGATTGCCTTTTGATGGATGCCCTGTTTGCCAAAAACAACCGTGCCCGTGTATTTGCACTTTCAGCCCTGGCCCTGTGGACGGGGGGATGCAGTACTGTGCAGCCGGGGTTGCAACCGCCCAGCGAGTTACCGCCTGCACCCGAAATAGCCTCGGGTTTGCGCACCGATATGGCCCCGGTACACGCTACCCGGCATATGGCCGCCGCCGCCAACCCGCTGGCCACGCAGGCTGGCCAGCAAATGCTGCGCAAGGGCGGCTCGGCAATAGATGCAGCAATTGCCATGCAGGCCGTACTTGCACTGGTTGAGCCCCAGGCCAGCGGCCTGGGTGGCGGCGCGTTCATCCTGTACTGGGACGGCAAGCGGGTGCAGGCCTTCGATGGTCGCGAAACCGCCCCGGCAGGAGCTACCCCGGACATGTTCATGGGGGCTGATGGCCAGCCGATACCTTTCTCCCAGGCCCAGATAGGCGGGCGTTCCGTCGGTGTGCCCGGGGTGCTCAGGGCGATGGAGATGGCCCATCAGCAGCATGGCAAACTGCCCTGGAGTGAGCTGTTTCAACCGGCAATCAAACTGGCCAGCGACGGCTTTCCTGTGTCCAAGCGCTTGCATACGCAAATCGCCGCCGACCCGTTTATCGCCGGCTCCCCGGAAATGGCCCGGTATTTCCTCACACCACAAGGGCAAGCCTTGCCGGTGGGTACCTTGCTGAAAAACCCGGAACTTGCACGCACCCTGCAAACCATTGCAGAGCGCGGCGCCGACGGGTTTTACCAGGGGCCAGTGGCCCGGGCGATGGTGGACAAGGTGCGCTCCCACCCGCGAGCCGGCACGCTGTCCCTGGCTGACATCAGCGGTTACCAGGCCCGGGAACGCACGCCGGTATGTGGTGACTACAAGCAATGGCAAATCTGTGGCATGCCACCACCGTCCTCGGGCGGTGTGGCCGTGATCCAGACCCTGGGCATACTTGAGGCCCTGCAACAGCAATCCCCGGCCTTTGACCTGGCCACAATGCCACCCTTGCCGAGCAGCACCGTAGCAGGTCTTGAGCCTTCATCTACAGCCGTACACCTGATCGCCGAAGCTGAGCGCCTGGCCTACGCTGACAGGGCACAGTACCTGGCGGACAGCGACTTTATACCGGTCAATGTGAAAGGTCTGACAGACCACGGCTACTTCAAGACCCGGGCGGCGTTGATGGGTGACAGGAGCATGGGCCGCGCCGAGGCGGGGGTACCGGCGGGTATTCACCTGGCCCTGGCCCCGGATCGATCGCCACTGCGCATTTCTACCTCACAAATAGCTGCTGTCGACGATCAGGGCGGGGCCATATCCATGACCACCTCGGTTGAAGCCGCGTTTGGTTCGCATGTGATGACCAATGGCTTTCTTTTGAACAACCAGCTCACCGACTTCTCGTTTGTTCCCGAAGAAAACGGCAAGCCGGTGGCCAACCGCATCGAGCCGGGCAAACGCCCGCGCTCTTCAATGGCCCCGACCCTGGTGTTCGACCGCAACAGTGGCGAACTGGTCGCAACCATTGGTTCGCCGGGCGGTTCGCAGATCATCGAGTACGTCAACAAGTCGGTGGTTGGCCTGCTGGACTGGAAACTGAACCCTCAGGACGCCATCAGCCTGCCCAATTTTGGCAGCCGCAATGTCGACACCGAACTGGAGACAGGCCGCTTCAGCCCGGCCCTTGTGCAGCAGCTGCAGGCCCGTGGGCACAAGGTTGCGCTGATTGAAATGACCAGTGGCACGCAAATCATCATGCGCAGCAAGGACGGTTGGGTGGGCGGTGCCGATCCGCGCCGTGAAGGCACTGCATTGGGCGATTGAATCCAGCGGTTGGAAAACTGCAACTGTGGGAGCGAGCCTGCTCGCTCCCACAATAGGGCTTGACCTACAACAGCGTATCTACAGGGCTTTGTGCAAACTCAAGCCTGCGCCTGCCACGCCATTGGCGGCACAAAGCTTTCGAGTTCGTCTTCAACGCACTGGATGATGCGCCCTACCTGGCCGGGCGTCATGACTGCCGTGCAGGGGATACCGGCGACGGCAATCACGGTTTCGCCACTGGCGCGGTCAAACAGCCGGGCCACCATGCTGCCGGGCGCGTCCATGGTCGCCTCGAAGCCCATCGGGTGGAAATGCCAGCGCATCAGTTGGCAGGCATTGGGGAAGGTGACCTTGTTGATGTTGTCCATCGGGTACATAGAGCAATTCCTTTAGCTCAAGGTATCGGGCGGTTGTTTCTGACCGCATCTGTATATCGAGTCGTTCGAGTTCAAACCTAGCACCCAAAAGCATTGCTGCTAAGTCTTTTTTACCCTGCAACCCGGTTGTTTACCTGTACTTTGATGTGAATCATGCACTTAGGTGATTTATCCGCTGCCTGTACCCATTGAAGGCCACGCGCAAACTCGGCACTCTGTGTTTTTTGCCCTTGAGCCTGCCATGCCAGCCCCAGACGACGGCCCCGAAAATACCCGCGCCACGGGCGAAACCGTGCTGGGTTACCACTTGTGCTGGAAGCATCGGGATCTGGAGGGGGTCATGGCGCTGTATCACCCCGATGTGACCTACAACGACTTCTTCCAGAATCGGGTCATGCTGCTCGATGAACTGCGCGAATATGTGCAGTCGTCCATGCCCAGGGCGCCGGATGAGGCCCTTGAGCATAGCGACCGTATCCGGCTGGATGGCAACACCGCGTTTATTCAATACCGCATGACTTTGCGTGGTAGCCAGGGCCTGGTGTCATTTCGTGCCAGTGAGGCGATTACCGTGCGCGACGGGCTGATCTGGCAGGTCAATGAGTACGCCTCGCTGGTTCACGAAACGGCGGCCAGCCCGGCCCGGCAGGGCTCGTTGCGCCCGGCGGTGAGCCGTTTGGGGTTGTCGGCACGGCAACTGAGTTTTATGGCGCAAGACCTGCAAACCTACTTTGAACGCCAGCAACCCTTCCTTGACCCCGAACTTGACCTGCAGCAAGTCGCCAGGGCCTGCGGTTACACGCGCAACCAGATGTCGTACCTGCTTAATCAGGTGCTCGGGCAAAGCTTTTACCGCTATGTGAATCAGGCCCGCCTGCGCCATGTGCTGGCGGCGATGGACGCAGCTGCAACTCCGGCCAAGGTGGATGAAATGGCCTTTGCGGCAGGCTTCAATTCGATTTCGGCGTTTTACAGCTGTTTTCGCCAGCACACCGGGCAATCGCCCAAGGCTTACGCCAAACAAATTTCTTTGCGGGCACGCACGCAAGACGCGCCCTGATGCCAGCGACTAGGATCGAGCCATTCCTGGATCGGTGTGGAGTCGCAAATGCCAGCATGGCGTTCAATCAGTTTATGGATGGACCAGCTCGGGGAGGACCTGACGCCTCGTCCGTCCCTTGAGCATGATCTGGATGTCGATGTGGCCATTATCGGCGCCGGTTACACCGGGCTCTGGACGGCCTATTACCTCAAGCGCCATGCGCCTGAACTGAGCATTGCCATTGTTGAAGCGCAAACGGCCGGTTTTGGTGCATCAGGGCGCAATGGTGGCTGGCTGATGGGCAACCTGCTGGGCGAAGACCGCTTGCTTGCAGGCCTGCCTGCAGCACAGCGGCGCCAATCCTTCGATTTGCTCCACGGCATTCCCGATGAGGTGAAAAACGTCATCGATCGTGAAGGCATCGACTGCGATTATCGCAAGGGCGGCGGGTTGTATTGCGCCGCACGCTACCCGGAGCAGGAAGCCAGCTTGCGCCGCTATCTGGCAAACCTGTATGGCGAAGGCTTGAATGAAGCCGACTACCGCTGGTTGAGCCCCGCTGAACTGGCAGAGCAAATCCGCGTGGCAAAACCGTATGGCGCAATCTTCACCCCCCATATCGCCACCCTTCATCCTGCCAAACTGGTGCGTGGACTGGCCCGTGCCGTTGAGCGCATGGGGGTACAAATCTACGAACAAAGCCCGGTCACTGAATGGCGTGCAGGCTTTGCCCGCACCGCCAGGGCAAACGTGCGCAGCCGCTGGGTGGTGCCTGCCGTGGAAGGCTACGCCAACACCCTGGCGCCTTTGGGGCGCTATCAACTGCCGGTACAAAGTCTGATCGTGGCAACAGAGCCATTGTCTCAAACCACTTGGAACGAGATTGGTCTGTGTCATGGCCAGGCCTTCAGTGAAAGCAGCCGGCAGGTCACCTACGGCCAGCGTACGGCAGACAATCGCCTGGTATTCGGTGCCCGCGGTGGCTATCAGTTCGGCGGGCGCCTGCGTGAGAATTTTGACCTCAGCAGTGACGAAATCGAACTGCGCCGCTATTTGTTCAGCGAACTGTTCCCGCAACTTAAAGACGTCGAGATCAGCCACGCCTGGGGCGGCAATCTGGGCATGTCGCGCCGGTTTCAGCCGCACATGCTCTGTGATCACCAGCAGGGCATAGCCCTGGCAGGGGGGTACGGCGGAGAGGGGGTAGGCGCCAGTCATTTGGGCGGGCGCACCCTGGCCGACCTGATTTTGCAGCGCGACACCCTTGAGGTCAGGCAGCCGTGGGTATTGACCGCAGGCGGGCTTGGCGCACTCAAGGCCTGGGAACCCGAGCCGTGCCGCTGGCTGGGCTACAACGCGATCATTCGCAGCTTTGTGTACGAAGACAAAACCCTGGCCAATCCACACAGCCCGCCCTGGCGTCGGCAGTTTGCCAGCCGCATGGCCGGGTTTATGGAAGGTTTCATGCATTAACCACCACGTGCGCTTAACAGGAAGCATCCCATGAGCATCACTCAGTTTAAAAACACCGCCAACGTCACCTTGCAGGAATCTTTCCCCGTCGCCGTGCCGCTGGGTACGCCGGTGGCCGTGACGTCGGTGACCTGCGTCGAGCGCAACGACGGCGTCGAAACCGGTATCTGGGAGTGTACCCCGGGTCGTTGGCGCCGGCAGATCATGGAACAGGAGTTCTGCCACTTCATTCAAGGCCGCTGCACCTTCACCCCGGATAACGGTGAAACCCTGACCATAGAAGCGGGCGATGCACTGATGTTGCCTGCCAACAGCACCGGCATCTGGGATATCCAGGAGACCGTGCGCAAGACTTATGTATTGATCCTTTGATCGCCGAAACCTGCTTATAAAAACAGCTGCCCCAAACATGCAAGGAATCGAATCATGATCCGTATGACCCTGTTGCCCCTGATGCTGGCCGGTACGCTGTGTCAGGCCGCCGAGACCGTGAAGGTCTATAACTGGTCGGACTACATTGCTCCCGACACCATGAAAAACTTCCAGCGTGATACCGGCATTGCCTTCAGCTATGACCTGTTCGACAGCAACGAGACGCTGGATGGCAAATTGATGACGGGTTCATCGGGTTATGACGTGGTATTTCCGTCCAACCACTTTATGGCGCGGCAAATTCAGGGCGGGGCACTGAAGAAGCTCGACAAGAGCCAGTTGCCGAACTGGAAAAACCTTAATCCGGTGCTGCTCAAGGCGCTGCAGGTCAACGATCCGGGCAACGAGCATGGGTTTCCTTACCTGTGGGGCAGCACCGGGATTGGTTACAACGTCGCCAAGGTCAAGGCCGTGCTGGGCGAAGATGCGCCGGTGGACTCCTGGGACCTGATCTTCAAGCCCGAAAACATGCAGAAGCTGAAATCCTGCGGCGTGGCAATTCTGGACAATGGCCCGGAGGTCTTGCCGGCGGCGCTCAACTATCTGGGCTTGCCTCATCACAGCAAAAACCCCGCTGACTACAAGAAAGCTGAAGAGTTGCTGCTTAAGGTGCGACCTTATATCAGCTACTTTCACTCATCGAAGTACACCAGTGACCTGGCCAACGGCAATATATGCGTAGCGGTGGGTTTCTCAGGCGATATCTTGCAGGCCGAAACCCGGGCCAAAGAGGCCAAAAATGGCGTTGAGATCGGGTATTCGATCCCCAAGGAAGGTGCAGCGATCTGGTTTGACATGGTTGCCATGCCCGCCGATGCGCCGGATGAAAAAGCCGCCTACAGCTTTATGAATTATTTGCTGCGCCCGGACGTGATGGCCGGGATCAGCAACTATGTGCACTACGCCAATGGCAACGAACAGGCCGATGCCCTGGTCAGCCCTGAAATCAAGGCTGACACCAAGGTCTATCCAACCCCCGCCATGATGGACAAGCTGTTTGCCCTGGAGGCCATGCCGCTGAATATTGACCGGGTTCGCACGCGCGTCTGGACCAATATCAAAAGCGGCAAATAATCAGCGCAATGCCTGCGGGTTGACCAGGTTGGCCGGGCGTTCACCGGCCAATGCCGCCAGCAGGTTGTCGACGGCGCAGCGGGCCATCGCTTCGCGGGTTTCGAAAGTCGCCGAGCCGATATGCGGGGTGGCCACCACGTTATCCAGTTGCAGCAGCGGCGAGGTCGGCTCCAGCGGCTCGCGCTCGAACACGTCCAGCCCGGCCGCGCGAATCTGGCCTTGCTGCAGGGCGTTGATCAACGCCGCTTCGTCCACCACCTTGCCACGCGAGATATTGATAAAGATGCTCTCGCGGCGCATCAGGGCAAATTGCTCGGCACCGATCAAACCTTCGGTTTGTGCGGTCAGGGGCAAGGTCAGGCAAATAAAGTCGGCTTCTTGCAGCAACGCGTCGAGGCTGCGGTACTGCGCATTGAAACGCGCTTCGACTGCGGGCTTGGGTGAATTGCTGTGGTAGATCACCGGCATGCCGAAACCAAAGTGACCGCGTTGCGCCAGGGCTTCGCCGATGCGACCCATGCCGATAATGCCCAGGGTCTTGCCATGCACGTCGGTACCGAACTGCTCGGGGCCGACGTTTTTCACCCATTGCCCATTGCGCACCATATTGGCCAGTTCCACCACCCGCCGGGCGCTGGCCAGCACCAGGGCAAAACCGGTGTCGGCGGTGGTTTCGGTCAGCACGTCAGGGGTGTTGGTGAGCTGGATCTTGCGCTCGGTCATGTAGTCGATGTCGTAGTTGTCGACACCCACCGACACGCTGGCCACCGCTTCCAGGTGGGGTGCCAGGTCCAGCAGTTGCGCATCCAGTTTCAGGCTGGCGCCCAAAATCCCCTGGGCCTGGGGCAGGGCGGCACGCAGCTGGTCCATGCCGGCGGCGTCGAGCTTTTCGATCAGCGTGACATTGGCATGGGCCTGCAAGCGCTGCATCAGTTGCGGGGAGAGTTCTTTGTAGAGCACGACATTCTTTTTCAAGGGATTCACCGACATTGAATTCAAGAGTGGGCCAGGCGTTGCGATGTGCTGTGCTGCGACGCAGCAGGGTCTTTGGCTGCGGGTTTAAGCATCAGGGTGAGCAGTACCGAAATCAGCAGCGCGCCGCTCATCAACAGAAAGGACGCGCCCGTCGAACCGGTGGAGCTGTTCAGGTAACCCACCAGGTACGAACCGGCAAACGAGCCCAGTGCGCCCATGCTGTTGATCAGCGCCATCGCGCCACCCGCCACGTTGGAGGGCAGGATTTCCGGGATGATGGCGAAAAACGGGCCATAAGGGGCATACATGCAGCCACCTGCAATCACCAGCAGTGCGTAGGACCACCAAAAGTGTTCTGCACCCAGCATGTAGGAACCGTAGAACGCGATAGAGGCGATCAGCAGCGGCGGCCAGACGAAGCGTTTGCGCTTTTGCATTTTGTCCGAGCCCCAGGACACCACCAGCATCGCGATCACGGCTGCCAGATACGGCAGGGCCGAGAGCCAGCCGGCCTCGATCATGTCCATCTGCGCGCCTTGCTTGAGAATCGACGGCAGCCACAGGACAAAACCGTACACGCCGATGCTCCAGCAGAAGAACTGCAAGGCCAGCAGGATCACAGCGGGGGTACGGAACGCCGCAGCGTAGTTTTTCACCGGCTTGAGGCCCACTTGCTCGGCGTCCAGTGCGCTTTGCAGGTCTTGCTTCTCCTGATGGCTCAGCCACTTGGCTTCGCTTGGACGGTCATCGGCCAGGCGCCACCAGATAAAGGCCCAGAGCACTGCTGGCAAGCCCTCGACGATAAACATCCAGCGCCAGCTGTAATGCTGCACCAGATAACCCGATACCACCGACATCCACAGCATGGTCACCGGGTTGCCGAGGATCAGGAAGGTGTTGGCGCGTGAGCGTTCGGCACGGGTAAACCAGTGGCACAGGTACACCAGCATGGCTGGCATCACGGCCGCTTCGACCACACCGAGGGTAAAACGGATCACGATCAGCCAGTAGGCGTTGGATACCACGCCGGTCAGGGTGGCCAGGCTGCCCCAGAGGATCAGGCTGACAAAAATCAGCTTTTTCACGCTGTTTCTCTGGGCGTAGATCGCACCGGGTACTTGAAAGAAGAAGTAGCCCAGAAAGAACAACGCGCCCAGCAACGATGACAGGCCGGGGGTGATATTGAGGTCTTCGGCCATGCCGGAGGCCGCTGCGAAGCCGTAGTTGGCACGGTCAAGGTACGCCAGGCTGTAGGTGATAAACACGATCGGCATGATGTACCACCAACGACGGGCGGCGAGTTTTAGCGATTGCATATGAGGGTGCTCCTGAGCTTGTTTTTGTTTTTTCGCAGCAGGTGACAGGTCAAGCAGATTGCGTTGTTTGATCAGGTGCGCGCAGCGCGTTGTAGTGGTTGAGTTCGGCGCGGGTGGGCAGGCCTTCCATATCGCCGCGGCTCTGCACGGCGCGGCTGCCGATCCAGTTGCCGCGCTGTACGGCCTGGGCAAAGCCGAGGTTTTCCAGCAGGGCACTGACCACCCCGACGGCAAAGCCGTCGCCGGCCCCCACGGTATCGATCACATTGGCCACCGGCACCGCCGGGACAAATTGCTCAACCTGGGCGGTGCGGTAAAACGCGCCTTCGGCCCCTAGTTTGATAATGACGGCCTCAGCCCCCTGGTCGAGGTAGAAAGCGGCGATATCGGACGGGTCATCAAAGCCTGTCAGTAGACGGCCTTCACTCAGGCCCGGCAGTACCCAGTCTGCGTGGGCAGCGAGGGCATTGATGTCGCGAATCATCTGTTGTTCGCTGGCCCACAGTGAAGGGCGCAGATTGGGGTCGAACGACACGCTGTTGCCGGCGGCACGCATCGATTTCATCAGTTCAAACGACAACTCGTTGCAACTGGCCGACAGTGCCGGCGGGATACCGGTGGCGTGCAAGTGGCGGGCGCCGAGCAACTGCGGGTTGAGCGCAGAGCGGTGCAGGTGGCTGGCCGCCGAACCGCGACGATAGTACTCGACTTGTGGGTCGCTGCCGTCGTCGACGCGAGACTTGAGCTGGAAACCTGTCGGATGTTGCGGGTCGACGGCTACGTGCTGGCAGTCCAGGCCTTCGGCTCGCAGCGTATTGAGCACAAAACGCCCCAGGGAATCCGCGCCCACGCGGCTCAACCAGGCCACCTTGAAGCCTAGCCGTGCCAGGCCAATGGCCACATTGCTGTCGGCCCCTGCAATGCGTTTATGGAAGCGCTCGACCAGGGCCAGGTCGCCGGTTTCTTCGGCCACCAGCATGGCCATGGTTTCGCCAAACGACAGCACATCGACCTTAGACATGGCTCAGCTCCTGTTGCTTGTGGCTCAAGCGCGCCAGTACGGCGACGTGCTCCAGGGTCAGGCCGTCGAGGTCCGAACCTTGCAGCGGATACTCGATGGCCCGGGTCAGCCCGTGGGGCATATGGGTCATCAGGTGTTGCCAGTGTTGCAGGTCGGTGTCGGTCGGCGGGGTGGCGACCAGCTTGCCGTCCGGGCGACGGCTCACGCCTTTGCAGTGCAGGTAGGTGACATAGCGGCCCAGCAGGCGGGCTGCGGTGCTGGCCGACTGATCCTGCCAGTGCCAGTTACCGATATCGAAGGTCATGCTGATCGGCGCTTGCTGCTGCTCGACCTGATCGAAAAAACGCTGCATGGGTTCGATGCGACCGCCATAGGAGGTCTGGTCGTTTTCCACCAGCAGCCGCACCGGTTGCTGGTTGAGCAGGGCTGCGAGGTTTTGCAGGTCACAGTGTTCGGTGAAATAGCCCAGCGACACTTTCAGCCATTGAGCACCAAAGGCGTGGGCGCGCTGCAGGGTGGCCTGCAATTGGGTGTTGGGCCGCGATTGCCCGGCCTCCCACAGTTCCAGCGGCGATGAGAATACGCACTCAAGCCCGTTATCCTGCACGGCCTGGCTAAAGGTGACGGGGTCTTCTGTGGTCAGCAGTTCTTCGCGCAGTTCGATGCGTGACACACCGGCGTTGGCCAACACCTCAATAAAGCTGGCCTGGCCGCGTTGGCGAACCAGGTCGGCACCGTAGCTCGACAAACTGATGGAAACGGGAAATGTAGTCATTGTCATTATTCTCTGAAACCGGTTTCATTTTGTTGTGCAGCAAATGCCTGGCAACCGGGTAAAGGTTGCCAGCCGCTAATGGATCAGGCAGTTCGGGGGTGTCGGGTGGAGCCGCGAACAATCAACTGGGGGGCAAAATCCAGGGTCAGGGGCGCCGATTTGTCGCCGCCCAGGCGTTTTAGCAGGCAGTCAAAGGCACTGGCCCCGATTTTTTGCGTAGGTTGGGCCAGGGCCGTGATGCCGTTGCCCACCAGCGGGAACCATTCCAGGTCATCCAGGGCAATCAGGCCCACGTCTTCGAACAAACGGCAATTCAAGTCGCGCAGTACCTGGGTACAGGCCAGCGTGGCCAGGCCGTTGGCACAGAATATGGCCTTGGCGTCGCTGCCGGGGCTTTGCAGGAAATGGTGCAGGGCGTCGCGCAGGCCCGCACCGGTGTTCACCACGGCGCCGCGCAGGGCGGGGTGGCTGGCAAGCTGGCGGGTAAAATTGTTGATGCGCTCGATCCGCGAGCTGGTGCCATCGACCGGTTCGCTGACCATCAGCACATCGCGATAACCTTGCTGCTCAAGATGCTCCAGGGCCATGCGTACCGCGTCGGCATTGTCCAGGCCCACCAGGTCGGTGTGCAGTTGTTCGACTTTACGGTCGATCAGCACGATGGGCATTTCCTGATGCAGCTCTTGCAGTGCGTCCGGGTGATGGCCAAGAGTGTTAAGGATCAAGCCTTCGATATTGTAGGAACGCAGAGCGGCCAGATGTTGGCGCTCTTGCTCGTCATTGCGGTCGGTGTTGCACACCACCAGGTTATAGCCGTGCAGGCGGCAGGCGGTTTCGACACCGTGCATGACGGCAATGGAGTAGGGGTTGCGGATATCGGCCACCAGCATGCCGATCAGCCGTGTGCGCCCGCGTTTAAGGCCTCGGGCCATCTGATTGGGGCGATAGCCCAGGTCATTGATGGCGCGCTCGATCCGTTCGGCGATGGCTTCGGAGAGCAAGGCGCGGTCTTCGCCGATAAAGCGCGACACGCTGGCCTTGGAAACGCCGGCGCGCAGGGCAACATCGAGCATGGTCACGCGGGTGCGCTGAGCTGCGGAAAAACTGTTCACGGCCTGAAACCTTTTATTGGTGTTATCGCAGGCGATTTCGCGAGTGGACGCTGAAACCGGTTTCATGGAAACCCAAATGCCCGGGTGGCGTCAAGTGACAATGGTTTTAGGGCCTCTGTAGCCCCTGTAGCAGCTGACGAGTGGAACGAGGCTGCGTCCGAGTGCGCAGCGCTCGTAAAACCGGCAATTAAGGTGTGCCTGAAAGTTCGAGCCGCTTGGTTTACGACTGCTGCGCACTCGGACGCAGCCTCGTTCCACTCGTCAGCTGCTACAACAGTCAGGAAACTTGCTAGTTGCGACGCAAACTTGTCAGTAAGCGACACTGGACATATAAAAATCGAGAGCTGGAAGTGATACGAAAGTTATATGACGGGTGTTATATGAATACAGTATCGGCCCAAGTTCAAGACGGATGAGAAGCCCCTCGATTTAACTTTTTGTATTTAGACCGTGCAGTCAGTTGTTGGCCGTTTGCGCATTAAAAAATACTTTTTCTTGAACATTCAATGTTTCCGGTAACTTCCGGCGTTTGCGCAAATGAGCCCTGAAAAAGTGCTGGACTAAATATTTCAGATTGTGTCAGTTTCACACCGCCATAAAACGGCGAGTGATAGGACGATCTCGCCAAGGGGTCGTCGTGGTCTGTCAAAAAACTTTCTACTGCTAAACAAGGAAATGTTTACATGTCGAAACTTAAAGAGAAAGCAGCATTGTCCGTTGGCCAGGTGCAAGCGGCAAACACCGGCAGTTCTGCCTTCACTCAGATTGATAACTTCAGCCATTTCTATGATCGCGGTGATCATCTGGTCAATGGCAAACCTTCGCTCACCACCGACCAGGCCGCGGATCAGCTCACGCGTTCCGGGGCCAGTTGGCATGACCTCAACGGCGATGGTGTGATCAACCTTACCTATACCTTCCTCACGGCGCCGCCGGCAGGTTACGCCACCCGTGGCCTGGGCACGTTCAGCCAGTTCTCGGCATTGCAGAAAGAACAGGCCAAACTGTCGCTGGAGTCCTGGGCCGATGTTGCCAAGGTGACGTTCACCGAAGGCCCGGCAGCCCGCGGCGGGGATGGCCACATGACCTTTGCCAACTTCAGTGCCAGCAACGGCGGCGCGGCGTTTGCCTACCTGCCCAGCAGTGCGCGCAAAGGCGAATCGTGGTACTTGATCAACAAGGACTATGCGGTCAACAAAACCCCGGGTGAAGGCAACTACGGTCGCCAGACCCTGACCCACGAAATCGGCCACACCCTGGGGCTGTCGCACCCGGGAGACTACAACGCCGGCAATGGCAACCCTACCTACCGGGATGCGGTGTATGGCGAAGACACCCGTGCCTACAGCGTCATGAGCTACTGGAGCGAAAGCAACACCGGTCAGCACTTCACCAACAGCGGCGAAGGTGCCTACGCATCGGCGCCATTGCTGGATGATATCGCCGCGGTGCAGAAGCTCTATGGCGCCAATCTTGAAACCCGCGCGGGCGATACCGTCTACGGTTTCAACTCCACCGCTGATCGTGATTACTACAGCGCAACGTCTGCCAGTTCCAAGCTGATTTTTTCGGTGTGGGATGGCGGCGGCAACGACACGCTGGACTTCTCCGGTTTCAGCCAAAACCAGAAGATCAACCTTACGGCCGGTTCGTTCTCCGATGTGGGCGGCATGACCGGTAACGTGTCGATTGCCCAGGGCGTGACCGTGGAAAACGCCATTGGTGGTTCAGGCAATGACCTGCTGATCGGCAACGACGCCAATAACGTGCTCAAGGGCGGTGCCGGCAACGACATCCTCTATGGCGGTGGCGGGGCTGACACCCTGTGGGGCGGCACGGGTTCGGATATCTTTGTATTTGGCGCAGTGTCTGACTCCGCGCCGGGTGCAGCCGATATCATCATGGACTTCCAGTCCGGCATCGACAAAATCGATGTCTCGGCCATCACCAAGCTGGCGGGGCTGAACTTTGTCGATGCCTTCACCGGCCGCGCCGGCGAAGCGATTGTCAGCTATGACACGGCTAGCAACCTGGGCCACTTTGCGGTCGACTTCAGCGGTCATGCTGTAGCCGACTTCCTGGTCAACACCGTGGGTCAAGTGGCAACTTACGACATCGTCGTGTAAGCCTGCCGGTACACGGGCAGCGCGCAAGCGCTGCCTTCGGCCGGCAAACGTCAAGGGACAAGCCCTATGGCATGCAGATTGATCAAGGTAATGGGCTGTATCGCCGCATTACTGACATTTACCACGGAGAGCACCATGGCCAGTTCCTTGCTGCTGCTGAGCCCCGCGCAACTGGCGGGCAGTTGGACGTTTTACCCGCAGGACGATGCAACGCACCGCTGTACGGTACAGCTGGTGGCCGAACACAAAACCTTCAACAGTGAAGTCAAGTGCCTGAAAACATGGTTGGGCGAAGTGCCCAAAAGTTGGTCGCCAACCCCCGACGGTATTTATCTGATGGGACCGGACGGCACGGCGCTGGTGCATATGAACCGTATCGAGCCGGGGCACTATGAAGCGCAGGTCAAAACCGAAACGGTCTTGGTCATGGTGCGTAACCCTGAATAAAGAGTAGTGCCGTCCAGCAGGAGTTCTCAATACCTGAGCCGATACCTGAACAGTACGGTTCAAGTGTGCCTGGCTGTTTTGTTCAGGCCTGCCTGCCGTTTTTGTCGATCAAGGAAGATTCATGAGGCGATTGAAAAACAGCCCCGTTGCGCCGCTGATACATGCGCTGGCCGACTATAAAAACATATTGATCAGTGTTGGCTGTTTTACGGCCCTGATCAATATATTGATGCTGGTGCCATCGATTTACATGCTGCAGGTATATGACCGGGTGTTGTCGTCACAAAACACCACAACACTGGCCATGCTGTCATTGATGGTGGTGGGGTTCTTTATCTTTATCGGTACGCTGGAAACCGTACGCAGTTTTATTGTAATTCGCGTCGGCAGTCAGCTGGAGCGCCGGTTCAACCAGCAGGTTTACCGCGCCGCATTCGAGCGCAACCTGTTCAGCGGCCAGGCCCATGCTGGCCAGGCATTGGCCGATCTGACCCTGATTCGCCAGTTTGTCACCGGCCCTGCGTTATTCGCCTTTTTTGATGCCCCGTGGTTTCCGGTGTATCTATGGGTGATTTTTTTATTCAGCCCCTGGCTCGGGCTGATGGCAACGGCGGGTGCGCTGCTGCTGATCGCTTTGGCGTGGATCAATGAAGTGATGACGCGTAAAGCCCTGGGCCGCGCCAGCCTGTATTCCATGCAGTCCAGCCAGCTGGCTACCAGCCATTTGCACAATGCCGAGACCATTCAGGCAATGGGCATGCTGGGCGTGTTGCGCCAACGCTGGTTTGCTCTGCACTCGCGCTTTTTGGCCGAGCAAAACAAGGCCAGTGACACCGGTGCGGTAATCGGTTCGCTGAGCAAGACCCTGCGCTTATGCCTGCAATCGCTGGTATTGGGCCTGGGGGCCTTGCTGGTTATCCAGGGCGACATGAGCGCGGGCATGATGATTGCCGGTTCGATTTTGATGGGCCGCGTGTTGAGCCCCATTGATCAGTTGATTGCGGTCTGGAAGCAATGGAGTTCGGCGAAACTGGCTTATCAGCGCCTGGACAGCCTGCTGCGCGAGCATCCGGCCAGTGAGGACAGCCTGCCGCTACCCGCCCCCAAGGGTCAGTTGAGCTTTGAACAGGTCAGTGCGGCCCCGCCGGGCAAGCGCCAGCCCACCTTGCAGCACGTCAGTTTTAGCCTCAATGCCGGCGAAGTGCTCGGCGTGCTGGGGGCCTCGGGCTCTGGCAAGTCGACTCTGGCACGGGTGCTGGTGGGGGTATGGCCGACGCTGGCGGGCACGGTGCGTCTGGATGGTGCCGACATTCATCAGTGGAACCGTGAGCAGTTGGGGCCGCATATAGGCTATTTACCCCAGGATATCGAGCTGTTCAGCGGCAGCATTGCCGAGAATATCGCCCGCTTTCGCGACGCAGACCCCCAGCAGGTGGTCGCTGCGGCGCAGCAGGCGGGGGTTCACGAGATGATTTTGCGTTTGGCGCAAGGTTACGACACGGTTCTGGGGGACGAGGGCAGTGGCCTGTCGGGCGGGCAAAAACAACGGGTCGCGCTGGCCCGGGCCTTGTACGGCAACCCGCGGCTGGTGGTGCTGGATGAACCCAATTCCAACCTCGATGCCGTTGGCGACGCAGCGCTCACCCGGGCCATTGGCCATCTCAAGGGGCAGGGCTGCACCGTGGTGCTGGTCACCCATCGTTCAGCGTCGCTGGCCCAGGCCGACAAGCTGCTGGTCCTCAATGACGGTCGCTGCCAGGTGTTCGGCCCCAGTGCCGAGGTGCTCAAGGCACTGTCCGCAGCCCAGTCGCAACAAGCCGCGCCGCAAGCGGCCAGTATCCACCGTCAGAGTGCTGACGCATGAGCAAGGACGCTGCATTGATAAACAAGCACACCCAATCGCCATTGCCTGAGCGCAGTGCGGGCTTTTATGTGCGCGCAGGCTGGGTGCTGACCCTGGTCGGTGCGGGCAGTTTTTTCCTGTGGGCCAGCCTGGCTCCGCTGGACGAGGGCATCGCGGTGCAAGGCACGGTAGTGGTGTCCGGCAAGCGCAAGGCGGTGCAATCGCTGGGCGGCGGGGTGATGCGCCAGATTCTGGTGCGCGAGGGCCAGAGGGTGCAGCAGGGCGAGCCGTTGTTTCGCCTGGACCAGACCCAGGTCGAGGCCGACGTGCAATCGTTGCGTGCGCAGTACCGCATGGCCTGGGCCAGCCAGGCCCGTTGGCAAAGCGAGCGTGACAACCTGGCACGGGTGAGTTTCCCTGCGCAATTAAGCCAGGCCGCTGACCCGCGCCTGGCCTTGGTCCTGGAGGGCCAGCAGCAGTTGTTCAGTAGCCGGCGCGAAGCCTTTGCCCGCGAACAGGCCGCGCTCAAGGCCAGTATCGAAGGCGCTACCCGGCAATTGAGCGGGATGCGTCAAGCTCGCAGCGATCAAATGGCCCAGGCCGATTCCCTGCGTGATCAATTGAACAATCTTCGTCCCCTGGCTGAAAAAGGCTATATCCCGCGCAATCGTTTGATGGAGTACGAGCGGCAGTTGTCCCGGGTTCAGCAGGATCTGGCGCAGAACACCGGTGAGAGCGGGCGTATCGAGCAGGGCATTGTGGAATCGCGGCTCAAACTGGCACAGCACAACGATGAATATCAGAAGGACGTGCGCAGCCAGCTGGCCGATGCCCAGCTCAAGACCCTGACCCTTGAGCAGCAACTGGCCTCGGCGGGGTTTGACCTGCTGCACAGCGAGATCAATGCGCCAGCCGATGGTATTGCCGTCAACCTCAGTGTGCACACCGAGGGCGCGGTGGTGCGGGCGGGTGAAACCCTGCTGGAGATCGTGCCCCAGGGCACGCGTCTTGAGGTAGAAGGGCGCTTGCCGGTGAATCTGGTGGACCGGGTGGGCAGCCAGTTGCCGGTGGACATTCTGTTTACGGCCTTCAACCAAAGCAGCACGCCGCGGGTGTCGGGCCAGGTGAACCTGGTGTCGGCCGACCAGTTGCTCGATGAGAAAACCGGGATGCCGTACTACGTGCTGCGCAGCTCAGTGAGTGATCAGGCACTGGAGAAGCTCAACGGGCTGGTGATCAAGCCCGGCATGCCGGCCGAGATGTTTGTGCGCACCGGCGAGCGTTCGCTGCTCAACTACCTGTTCAAACCCCTGCTGGACCGCGCAGGTTCTGCGTTGACTGAGCGCTAGGATGCTGCCCTTTATGAGAACGACTGCACTGTTGGGCCTGGGTTTTGCCCTGTGGGCAGGTAATGCCCAGGCGCTGGGCCCGTTCCAGGTGTATGAACAGGCGTTGCGCAATGATCCCGAGTTCCTGGCCGCCCTCCAGGAGCGCGATGCTGGCCAGGAGAGCCGCACCATCGGTCGTGCGGGGCTGTTGCCAAAGCTGTCGTACAACTACAACAAAGGCCGCAACAACTCCAGGGCCACTTATTTAAATGAGCGCGGCAACAGCCACGAAGACCGCAACTACAACAGCTACGGCTCGACCTTTACGGTGCAGCAGCCATTGATTGATTACGAGGCGTACGCCAATTACCGCAAAGGTGTGGCGCAGGCGCTGTTTGCCGATGAGACCTTTCGCAGCAAAAGCCAGGAACTGCTGGTGCGGGTGCTGACCCATTACACCCAGGCCCTGTTTGCGCAGGATCAGATCGACAATGCACGCGCCAAGAAAAACGCCTACGAGCAGCAGTTTCAACAAAATGAGCAGCTGTTTCGCCAGGGCGAGGGCACGCGCACTGACATTCTTGAGGCCGAGTCCCGTTACGAGCTGGCCACCGCCGAACAACTCCAGGCTCAGGATGATCAGGATGCCGCCCTGCGCGAGCTGGGCGCGTTGATTGGCGTGGCGACGGTGAATATCGACGAGTTGACGCCATTGCCCGCCAGCTTCAGCGCTTTGCCGCTGCAACCGGCGAGTTATTCAAACTGGCACACAATGGCGCTGGAGAGTAATCCGCTGCTGGCCTCGCAACGTGAGGCGCTGGAAGTGGCGCGGTACGAAGTTGAACGCAACCGGGCAGGGCATCTGCCCAAACTCAATGCCTATGCCAGCGTGCGCAAGATGGAGTCCGAGAGCGGCAACACCTACAACCAGCGCTATGACACCAACACCATCGGTATCGAGATCAGCCTGCCACTGTATGCGGGGGGCGGGGTGGCCGCGTCGGTACGCCAGGCCAGCAGCAATCTGGCGCGGGTGGAGTACGAGCTGGAGGGCAAGACCCGCGAAACCCTGATCGAGCTGCGCCGCCAGTTCAATGCGTGCCAGTCGGGGGTGAGCAAATTGCGGGCTTATCAAAAAGCCCTGGTCTCGGCCGAAGCGCTGGTGGTGTCGACGCGCCAGAGCATCCTCGGCGGTGAGCGGGTCAACCTGGATGCGTTAAACGCCGAGCAGCAGCTGTACAGCACCCGGCGCGACCTGGCCCAGGCTCGTTACGACTATCTGCTGGCCTGGACCAAATTGCACTTCTACGCCGGCACCTTGGGCGAGCAGGATCTGGCCCGGGTCGACGAAGCCTTTGTGCCGCGCGAGCGCGCGACAGTTTTATCAACGAAGAAGGTAAGCAGTCATGGCGATTTTTGACTACATGGATGTGGGATCTAAGGCTTCAACGGCGTTGGTCGCCGATGCTCTGGCTATCACCCTTTACAGCTATCACAACCTCGATAATGGCTTTGCCGTGGGCTACCAGAAGAACGGCATGGGCCTTGGGCTGCCCGCCACCCTGGTCAAGGCCGTGCTCGGTGGCACTGATTCCCAGGGCGTGGTGCCGGGCATTCCGTGGAACCCGGACTCGGAAAAACTCGCCCGCGAAGCCGTCGAAAAAGCCGGCTGGACCCCCATCAGCGCTGACCAGTTGGGGTACGCAGGCAAGGTCGACCAGCGCGGCACCTTTTTCGGTGAACAAGCGGGCTATGGCAGTGCTCAAGTGGAAATCCTCGGCAAGTACGGCGCCGATGGCCAACTGACCTCGATCGGCATCGGGTTTCGCGGCACCAGTGGCCCGCGTGAATCGCTGATCAGCGATTCCATTGGCGATGCCATCAGCGATTTGCTTGCCGCAATCGGCCCTGCCGATTATGCGAAAAACTACAGCGCCAATGCCTTTGACCTGCTGCTGGGCAAAGTGGCAGCCTTTGCCAGCGCGCAAGGGTTGAGCGGCAAGGACGTGCTGGTCAGTGGCCACAGCCTGGGCGGCCTGGCTGTCAACAGCCTGGCAGACTTGAGTGGCGAGCACTGGGCAGGGTTTTACCGCGATGCCCATTACATTGCCTTTGCTTCGCCCACCCAGAGCGAAACCACGGAAAACGTGCTTAATATCGGCTTTGAGAACGACCCGGTGTTTCGCGCCCTGGACGGTTCGGACTTCAACCTGTCGTCGCTGGGCGTGCATGACGCGCATCAACCGTCCGCTACCAACAACATTGTCAGTTTCAACGATCACTACGCCTCCACCGCGTGGAATCTGATGCCTTTTTCGATTGCCAATGTCTCGACCTGGATCAGCCACTTGCCCAATGGCTATGACAGCGCGATGACGCGCATCCTCGATTCGGCGTTCTATGACCTGACGACCAGGGACTCGACCCTCGTGCTCGCCAACCTGTCCAACCCGGCGCGGGAAAACACCTGGGTCCAGGACCTCAATCGCAACGCCGAGCCGCACAAGGGCAGCACCTTTATCATCGGCAGTGACGGCAATGACTTGATTCAAGGGGGGCGCGGCAATGACTTTCTCGAAGGTCGCGACGGCAATGACACCTTCCGTGACAGTGGCGGCTACAACATCATTTTGGGCGGCAAGGGCGTCAACACCCTCGACCTGCAGCAATCCTTGAGCCGCACACAGGTGGTCAATGACGGGCAGGGCACCTTGTATGTGCGCGATAGCCACGGCGGCATCACCCTATCCCGCGATATCAGCGTGCTGTTAAGTGACGAACCCGCGTGGTTGGGGTTGAGCCATCGTCAGCCATCGGGTGGCTGACGATGGCTTGTGGGCGGGTAATACCCGCAGTGAGTACACCCACTCGGTCAAGGCCGGGGCCGGGGACAGCACGGTTACGGCGCCAGGCGCCGCAGGCTGGTTGCTGGGCCAGGGCGGCAACGATCATTTGATCGGCCTGCAAGGTAATAGCGTGTTTGTCGGCGGTGCAGGCAACGACCTGCTGGAATCGGCAGGCGCCAACAACACCTTCGTGTTCAGCGGGCATTTTGGCAACGACACGCTGCTGGGCTACCAACCTACTGACACGCTGGTGTTCCTGGGCGTGGAGGGCGGGCATCACAGCGACTACCGCGCCCATGCCAGCGCCGTGGGGCATGACACCGTGCTCAGCTTTGGCAACGATTCGGTGACCCTGGTGGGCGTTGCCCTGGCCACACTGGCGGGCACCGACATCGTTATCGCCTGACAGCCAGCGGCCAGCTTGCCGCTGGCCGCTGCCTCTACACCTTGAACTGACGCAGCAACCCATTGAGCTGAACGCTCAATTCCTTGAGGTGGACACTGGCGGCGCTCGACTGTTCTGCCGCCTGGGCGGTGCCCTGGGACAGCTCGGCGGCCTGGGTCACGTTCTGGTTGATGTCCTCCACCACATGGGCCTGCTGCAGGGTGGCGCTGGCAATCGAGGCGTTGAGGTCGTTGAGGTTAGTCAGCGCCTGGCCGATGCTGGTCAGGCTCTGCCCGGCCTGGGTGGCCTGCTCGATGGTCAGTTGCGAGGCGCGGCTACTGCTGCCGATCACATCGACGGCGGCTTCGGAATGCTTTTGCAGGCCCTCGATCATCGCCTGAATCTCGGCCGTGGATTTTTGCGTGCGCTGGGCCAGCAAGCGCACCTCATCTGCCACTACGGCAAAACCGCGACCTTGCTCGCCCGCACGGGCCGCTTCGATCGCGGCGTTGAGAGCCAGCAGGTTGGTTTGCTCGGCAATCGAGCGGATCACTTCCAGTACGCTGCCAATTTCGCTGCTTTGCGTGGCCAGCGAGCGAATCACCTCGACCGCCTGGTTGATGGTGCCTGACAGTTGGTCGATCTGCTGCAGGCTGCTGTCGATGTTCTGCTGGCCTTGCTCGGCTTGCGACTGGGCGCCGCGCATTTCGCTGGCCGCATGCTCGGCATTTTTTGCCACTTCTTGTACGGCGTAGGTCACTTCGTTGATCGCCGTGGCCACCTGATCCATTTGCAGGGCCTGTTGCTGGCTGCGTTGTTGTGCGTCGCTGGCGTCGTTGCCCAGTTCGGTCGAGGACTGCTCCAGGGCCGTGGCAGTGGCCTGCAGATGGCTAATCACAGTGCGCAGCTTGGCGGTAAAGGCATTGAAATGATGCGCCAGCAGGGTCACTTCATCACGGCCGTGGGTATCCAGGCTACGGGTCAGATCGCTTTCGCCACTGGCAATATTGGCCATTGCCTGCACGGCCTCCTGCAGCGGTCGCACAATGCTGCGGGCGATCAGGGTGACCAGTACGGCCATGATCAGGGCAATGCCCAGGCCCGCCCAACTGGCCTTCCAGGCTTGGGCGCGAAACTCGGCCTGCATGTCGTCGATATACACCCCTGAACCAATGACCCAGCCCCAGGGCTCGAACAGTTGCACATAGGAGGTTTTCTGAACCGGCTCCTGGGCGCCGGGTTTTGGCCAGCGGTAGTCGACCATGCCCGCGCCCCGGGTTTTCGCCAGGCTGGCCATCTCGTTGAAGATCGCAAAGCCGTCCGGGTCCTTGATGGCCGACAGGTCCTTGCCGTCGAGCTTGGCATTGGTCGGGTGCATGACCATATAAGGGCGCAGGTCATTGATCCAGAAATAGTCATCGTGGTCATAGCGCAGGGTGCTGATCACGGTCAGCGCCTGCTGTTGCGCGGCTTCCCGGCTCAGACTGCCGGCGGTTTCCAGGCCGTGGTAGTAGCTCAGTACGCCACTGACGGCCTGCACCACATGTTGGGTCTTCTGGGCTTTGCCTTCATACAAATCGTCATGTATCTGCTTTAGCATCAGCAAGCCCAACGCCAGCAACATGGCCATGGCCACAATCAGGATCAGCCACAAACGGCGGCTGATGGATAACCTGCGCAGGGTATTCATAAAGGGCGACTCCTTGTTTTTCTTGTTGTGGTGTTTCACAGGACAACTTTTTCCAGACTTGTCTGTCAGACCAAACCGAAGTCATGTCATAGCAGCGAAAGTAGAACGTGTCTGATAGGATCTCGGCCGAAATTGGCAAAGCTTCATCTTTATTGATTTCTGACAGTTTTTTCACAGCGTTCTGGGGAACATGTCGCACCTTTGACCTGCTCCAGGGCCGTGGTTGCAACACCTTAATCAAGACTAATCAGCTCTGCATGAGGCAGGGCTTTATGGGGGAATAATGGATCTTTGGACTGCCGCTCAGGCGTTGATACTGGGCGTCGTTGAAGGCTTGACGGAGTTTTTGCCGATCTCGAGTACGGGCCACCAGATTATTGTGGCCGACTTGCTCAACTTTGGCGGCGAGCGGGCGATGGCGTTCAACATCATCATCCAGTTGGGTGCGATTCTGGCTGTGGTCTGGGAATTTCGCCGCAAGATCATCGATGTTGTCGTCGGTTTGCCCACCAAACCCGAGGCACGCCGCTTTACCACCAACCTGATTATCGCGGTGATGCCGGCGGTGGTGCTGGGGGTGATTTTTGCCGATGTGATCCACGAGTACCTGTTCAACCCGATTACCGTGGCTACGGCCCTGGTGATTGGCGGTGTGATCATGTTGTGGGCCGAGCGTCGCCAGCATGTGATTCGTGCCGAGACCGTGGATGACATGACCTGGAAAGACGCGGTGAAAATCGGTTTCGCCCAGTGCCTGGCTATGATCCCCGGCACTTCGCGTTCGGGTTCGACCATTATCGGCGGCCTGTTGTTTGGCCTGTCGCGCAAGGCGGCCACTGAGTTCTCGTTCTTCCTGGCCATGCCGACCATGGTCGGTGCTGCGGTGTACTCGGGCTACAAGTACCGTCATCTGTTCCAGCCTGATGACCTGCCGGTGTTCGCCATCGGTTTCGTCACCTCGTTTATCTTCGCGATGATCGCTGTGCGGGCCTTGCTCAAGTTTATTTCCAACCACAGCTATGCCGCCTTTGCCTGGTATCGCATTGCCTTTGGTCTGCTGATCCTGGCGACCTGGCAGTTTGGCTGGATCAACTGGGCCGAGGCTTGAGAGGTTTGCCCGAACGACAGGGTGCGCCGGTTCGCGCCCTGAAGCTCAAGCTGCTGGCCTGGATTGCGCTGTGTGCATTGCCTGTCGGCGGCTCGGTGAGCCTGTGGCTCACCGGGGGCACCTGGCTACCCTTGCTCGCTTATGGGGTTGCCAGTGTTCTGGCGTATGGCCTGTACTGGTATGACAAGCAGCAAGCCAGGGCAGGGCAATGGCGAACCCCGAAGAAGGTGTTGCACGGGGTTGAGCTGCTGGGCGGTTGGCCAGGGGCTTTGCTGGCGCAACAGATGTTTCGCCACAAAACCCGCAAGCTGTCCTATCAACTGTCGTTCTGGCTGATTGTGACTGTGCATCAGGTGGTATGGATTGACGCACTGTTCCTCAACCGCTCCATTCTCCACCTGTTGCAGCTACAGCAATAAACCGATCTGACGCTTTTTCGCCAGCTTTCCCACCACCAGTTGGTGGGAACGGCGCAACAGGTCCTGGAGTTCCGCAGCGCCCATCGGGTAAGGCGCCTGCATATTGATCCAGTACGCGCGCGCCAGATAGGGCGAGGGGCGAATACCCGGGCGATCGATATAACCCAGGAACAGGTCTTTCTCGACCTTGAATGAAAGCCCGTCACTGTTGAGGTTGAACAGGGCAAACATCTTGCTGTCATCGACGAAAAACACCTCGACCCCACCCCATTTCACGGCGTACTGAGCGCCCGGCAGGTTCCGGCAGAACTCGGCGACTTCTTGCTTGCTCATCGGGCTCATAGCAGTTTCTCTCCACAACGTTCAAATGACTCGACCAGGTGATCGATCCAGGCCCGCACCGCCGGCATCACTCCGCGCCGGTGAGGGTACACCGCGTGCAGCCAGCCCCCCGGCAGGGTCCATTTGGGCAGCAGTTGCACCAGTTGGCCGTCTTGCAGTTCCTGCTCGCAATACATCATGGGCAGCACGGTAAAGCCCAGGCCAGCCAGGGTGCAGGCCTTGCGCACGATAAAATCGTCAATCCCCAGCCGCGCCTCAAGTACCAGGGTGCTGGCCTGGCCATGCTCATCGAGCATGCGCAAATGCACCATGCGATCGGCCTCCAGCGCCCCCAGCAGCGGCACGCTTTTCAAGTCATCGGGGCTGTCGACTGGCCACTTGCTGGCAAACTCGGGAGTGGCCACCATCACGGTGCGGGCCTGGCGCAGGCGCCGCGTAACCAGCGACGGGTCTTCGTCGCCTTCCTCGCGCACGCGCAAGGCCACATCAATGCCTTCGGTGACCAGATCGACCCGGCGGTTGAGCAGGTTGACCTCCAGCTGCACCAGGGGATAAGCCTGCAAAAATGAGCTGATCACCCCGGGCATGAATTCATGGGCCAGCCCCACGGGGCATGACACGCGCAAGGGGCCGCGCGGTTCGCTGGACATACTGGCCACGGCCTCGTCCGCCATCTCGGCTTCCAGCAACATGGCCTGGCAATGGCGCAGGTAGCGCTCACCCACCGCGGTCAGCTTCAACTGGCGCGTGGTGCGTTGCAGCAAGCGGGCGCCCAAGCGCTCCTCAAGCTCGGCCACGCGGCGTGACAGGCGTGATTTGGGGATGCCCAGCAGTCGCCCGGCAGCGGCAAAGCCACCGGATTCGACCACCTTGGCGAAATAGTAAAGGTCGTTAAGGTCTTGCATGGCGCGCTCACTGTCCTGCAGGTGGGACGAACTATCGCATAATGGCTAACTTATCGTCGATTGCTTTCATCGGTAGTATCCATTCAATCGAGATCGCCCAGAGGCGGTCATCATCTGGAGATCACCATGAAACTGTTGCATATCGATTCGAGCATTCTGGGCGACAACTCGGCTTCCCGTCAGCTGAGCAGCGAAGTGGTCAAGGCCTGGCAGGCAGCGGATCCACAGGTTGAAGTCAGCTACCGTGACCTGGCCAGCGAAGCCATCGCCCACTTCTCGGCCGCGACCCTGGTGGCCGCCGGCACACCCGCCGAGCTGCGTGATGCCGCGCAGAAACACGAAGCCCAACTAAGCGCCGACACCCTGGCGCAGTTTCTGGCAGCTGACGCAGTAGTGATTGCTGCGCCGATGTACAACTTCACCATTCCGACCCAGCTCAAGGCCTGGATTGACCGTATCGCCGTGGCCGGCCAGACCTTCCGTTACACCGAAGCCGGCCCTGAAGGCCTGTGCGGCAACAAGAAAGTCATTGTGGTTTCCACCTCCGGCGGCCTGCATGCCGGACAGGCAACTGGCGTAGCCCACGAAGATTACTTGAAAGTGATGCTGGGCTTTATCGGCATCACCGACGTTGAATTTGTCCGCGCACACGGCCTGGCCTATGGTGACGAAGTACGCAACAAAGCCATGAACGATGCCCATGCACAGATTAAGCAGGATCTGTTCAGCGCTGCGTAAGCCTGTACAGCGCTTCACCGGCTAAACTCTGTACTCCGGGTGTCTTGCCAAGACCGGAGTACGGAGTTTTTTGCGTTTGGCCCAGGTTATGCAGAGCTTTTGGCGAAAGCTTCTGGCACAGCCGATTTCAAGCCACGCGCCATTGCAGGTGAACCTCGATGATGGGTCTCAGGGCGGTACTGATGTTGTGGCTGGCATGTTGCTCCGTGATGGTGCAGGCCGAGCCCGCGTTGCAGTGGGGCGTGGGCTTTCACCGTTTGAGTTTTCTCGACCCGCTGGACGATCAGCCCATGCGGGCCATCGCCTTTTACCCGTCCAGCGAGGCCCAGGGGCTGACCAAAATAGGCAGTTATGAAGTGGCGGCGACCGAGGGGGCTAAAGTCGCCATCGGCCGTTACCCGCTGCTGATGCTGTCCCATGGCAATACCGGCACGCCCCTGGCACTGCACGACCTGGCCACCTCGCTGGCGCGCAAGGGCTTTGTGGTGGTGGCGGTGCTGCACCCTGGCGACAATTACAAGGACCATAGCCGCCTGGGTACCTTGAGTAACCTTTACGGGCGACCGATGCAGATATCGGCCGCCATCAGCGCAACCCTGGACGACCCTGAGCTGTCACCTTATGTGCATGACGACCAGGTAGGGGTGATCGGTTATTCGGCAGGTGGCGAAACCGCGCTGATCCTGGCAGGCGCCCAGCCAGACCTGGATCGCCTGCGCCGCTACTGCCAGGAACGCCCCGAAGACCGTGATGCCTGCACCACAAAAGGGGAGCTGATCGCCGACCGTGATGACCTGATGCCCGTTGCCGACCCCCGGGTACACGCGCTGCTGCTGATGGCACCCTTGAGCCTGATGTTTGGCCGCCAGACCCTGGCCGATGTGCATGTGCCTGTGCTGCTGTACAGCGGCGAAAACGACAGGCTGGTGTTCCCCGACAAAAACGCTGACGCCCTGGCCCGCAAGCTACCGGTGGAACCGGAGTTCAAGGTGATACCCGGTGCCGGCCATTTTGTGTTCATGGCCCCCTGCAATGACGAGCAAATGGCGGCCATGCCCGGCTTGTGCACCGATGCGCAAGGGGTTGATCGGGAAGATATCCATCGCGACCTGATTTACGAGGCCGGGCGGTTTTTCAGCAAGACGCTGCAGGCCCATACCGGGTCCGGTCTACGCACTGCCGTGCATACCCACTAGCGCTGCGCCCGCCGCGACAGGCTCAAACTCAGCACCAAGCCCAGGCAGCACATCACGGCCGCGCTGAAGAAAATCCACGGATACCCCAGGTTCAGCGCAATGGCTCCCATGATCGGCCCGGCAATGGCCAGTGCCAGGTCAAAAAACACGGCATAGGCACTCAGCCCCGCGCCGCGGCTGGTAACCGGGACTTGCTTGACCGCCTCGACCCCCAGGGCCGGGTACACCAGGGACAAGCCAAAACCGGTCAGCCCGGCACCTGCCAGGGCAAAAGCGGTACTGGGTGCCAGCCACAGCATGACCAGGCCCACCGCTTCGATGCTCATGCAGGCGATTGCCACGTTGTAGCCACCAAAGCGGCTGATGCTGTTGGTAAAGATCAGGCGGCCGAGGATAAAGCACACGCCAAATACCGACAGGCAATACGCCGCACCTTCCCAGCCCTGGTCGATATAAAACAGGGTGATAAAGGTAGTCAGCGTGCCATAACCAATCGAGGCCAGGGTCAGGCTGATGCCATAGGGGGCAATCAGGCCGAATACCGACCAAAAAGGCAGGCGCACGCCCGGGACCGCGGCGATTGCCGGTTTGTTGCGAATCAGCCCCAGGGCGGCCAGGGCCAGCAACAACAGGGTCACGCCCAGCATGGCGAAGCCCAGCCGCTCGACCATCACCACGCCCAGCGGCGCACCAATGGCGATCGCGCCGTAGGAGGCAATGCCATTCCAGCCAATGGCTCTGGCGGTATGTTGTGAACCAACCCGGGCAATGCCCCAGGTAATGGTGCCGACACCGATCAGGCCCTGGGCAATGCCGAGAAATACCCGCCCGACAATCAGAATGCCCAGGCTCAGCAGGGGCCAGTCTTGCAAGGCTACGGCCAGGGAGGTGAGCACCCCACTGATGGCAATGCCGGCCAGGCCATAGACGATGGCGGGCTTGGTGCCGAGGCTGTCGACCAGGCGTCCGGCTGACGGGCGGCTCAGCAGGGTGGCCAGATATTGCGAAGCGATGGCCAACCCGGCGACCACGGCGCTGAAGCCCAGTTGGTCATGCACATAGCCCGGCAATACGGCGATGGGCAAGCCAATGCAGATAAAGGCAATAAAGGTGTAGAACACGATCGACAGGATTTGCAGGGTGACCGACAGGCTGCTCGGGGAGGAGGGGTGTTGCACAGGCATGAGCGGGGAGTCCGGCTGGCGATCGGTAACCGCCATGATGGCGTGGCCCCGGCATAAAAGAAAGCAGGCTAACGGTAATAGTGGGTGAGGCACACAACCTGTGGGAGCGGGCTTGCCCGCGATAAAAGCGCTGCGTTGTATCAGGCCCCCCACGAGTCATTTAAAGGCCAGAAACGAAAAACCCCGTCACCAGGACGGGGTTTTCGTTACAACCTGCAGGGCAGCGTCTGAATCAGAACGTCACGCCCTGGCTGCGCAGGTAGTCATCGTAAGTGCCGCTGAAGTCGATCACACCGCTTGGGCTCAGCTCGATAATACGAGTGGCCAGCGAGGATACGAACTCACGGTCATGGCTGACGAATACCAGGGTGCCCGGGTAGTTCTCCAGTGCCAGGTTCAGCGCCTCGATGGATTCCATGTCCAGGTGGTTGGTCGGTTCGTCCATGACCAGCACGTTGGCCTTTTGCAGGATCAGCTTGCCGAACAGCATGCGACCTTGCTCACCACCGGAAATGACTTTGACCGACTTGAGGATGTCATCGTTGGAAAACAGCATGCGGCCCAAAGTGCCACGCACCATTTGCTCGCCCTGAGTCCACTGGCCCATCCAGTCGAACAGGGTCATGTCATCTTCGAAATCGTGGGCATGGTCCTGGGCGTAGTAACCCAGTTCGGCGGCTTCAGTCCACTTCACTGTACCTGCATCCGGGGTCAGCTCGTTGACCAGGGTACGCAGCAGGGTGGTTTTACCGATACCGTTCGGGCCAATGATCGCAACGCGCTCGCCGGCTTCAACGGTGAAGCTGAAGTCCTTGAACAGGGTCTTGCCATCAAAGCCTTTGGCCATTTGCTCGACGATAACCGCCTGGCGGTGCAGCTTCTTGTTCTGCTCGAAGCGAATGAACGGGCTGACACGGCTCGAAGGCTTGACCTCGGCCAGGGTGATCTTGTCGATCGCCTTGGCGCGGGAGCTGGCCTGCTTGGATTTCGAGGCGTTGGCCGAGAAGCGGCTGACGAACGCTTGCAGTTCGTTGATCTGCGCTTTCTTCTTGGCGTTTTCCGACAGCAGTTGCTCGCGCGACTGGGTAGCGACGGTCATGTACTCGTCATAGTTGCCCGGGAACAGACGCAGCTCGCCGTAGTCCAGGTCAGCCATGTGGGTGCACACGCTGTTCAGGAAGTGACGGTCGTGGGAGATGATGATCATCAGGCTGTTGCGCTGGGTCAGAATGTTTTCCAGCCAGCGGATGGTGTTGATATCCAGGTGGTTGGTCGGTTCGTCGAGCAGCAGCACTTCAGGATCGGAGAACAGCGCCTGTGCGAGCAATACGCGCAGCTTCCAGCCTGGCGACACTTCGCTCATCGGGCCGAAGTGTTGCTCGATGCCGATACCCAGGCCCAGCAGCAGCTCACCGGCACGGGATTCGGCGGTGTAACCGTCCATTTCAGCGAACTCGGTTTCGAGTTCGGCAACGGCCATGCCGTCTTCTTCAGTCATTTCCGGCAGCGAATAGATGCGATCGCGCTCGGCCTTGACCTTCCACAGCTCCTCGTGGCCCATGATCACGGTATCGATCACGGTGAATTCTTCGTAGGCGAACTGGTCCTGGCGCAATTTACCCAGACGCACGTTCGGCTCCAGCATGACCTGGCCGCCGGACGGCTCAAGGTCATCACCGAGGATTTTCATGAAGGTGGACTTGCCGCAACCGTTGGCACCGATCAGGCCGTAGCGGTTACCGGCGCCAAATTTTACTGAAACGTTCTCGAATAGCGGCTTTGCGCCGAACTGCATCGTGATATTTGCTGTGGAGATCAATTACTTTACCTATCAATAGCTTAGAGTTCGCTGGTTTCAGCCGGTACCCATTTGGGACCAATTTGGAGCTTTTCCAGCTCGCTCCAATCTGAGCTTGAGTCGAACCAATGCGCATACGTTGACAGCAACATTTGGACGCTATGGCCAAGCTGCTGGGAAATGAAGGCGGGATTCAAACCGGACATTACGCGTATTGTCGCATAGGTGTGACGACAGTTGTACGGCAGGCGATGACTGATTAAGGGTGTTTCCAGGCGTTTGCCCGAATCAGCGGTTCAGAGGCAGGCTCGCCCAGCGACAACGGGCGGTGCAGGTACGGTTTTTTCCAGGGCTTGCGGTGGTGCTACTTGCGACATTGCGACGCATGCCGGCCCCCGCAAAAAAAACTGCAAGTTACGCTTGGCCCTGCCAGGCGCAGACGTTAGCAGGTAGTTGAACCTTGGCATAAGCAAATGCCGGCGCATCATATAAAGTTACTGGCCTGACTGCACAGGCCTGCCTGGATTTGGTCATGAATAAAGCGTGCGTGAGTTCACACTTTTGCGTAACTAGTGGGGCGCGTGGGTAGTAACTATAAGTTAACGATTAATACGGATCTTTTTGTGCGTTAGTTCACAAACAAATGTGCCCGTATCCCCGCGCAGCCAGTACCGGGTCGCCCTGTACAAGGCGGAGCCGCGGCTACAGTGCAGGTCGCGCATCTTGCGGTAGGCCCATTTCCATCCACGTTTAGTTGAGGCGCTCATTTTTATTCGTCCCTGAATGGTTTCTACAGGTAAGTGTATCAGTACATTAAAAAATGCAACTACCCCCTCTGGAGGTGTTTTTTATCAATGGCGTGTGTTGCTCTGTGTAAGACAGCACGGCTTTATACTGTTTTGAATGTAAAAAAGTTAAAGTTAATTCAAATGAGTTTGCACTCATTCGGTGCATTGAAGTCGTGCAGTGAGTTGGGCCTTGTTATTACAGCACTGGCCTGTATCCAGCTTTTATCCAGATGTTCGGTCAGGTAGTCCATAAACGCTTTTACTTTTGCGGTCATGGCTGCGCGATCCTGGACACAAGCATAGATGTCCAGCGGCTGCGCGCTGGATTCATTGGGCTCATGGCTGTGCTTGAGCAGTGCTATCAGTTGGCCTGATTCGAGGTAAGGCGCCGCCAGGAACTCGGCCAGGCGTGCCACCCCGGCGCCATGAATGGCCATTTGCGTAAGCGCGTCGATATCGTCGCTGATTGCGCTGAAGGTCAAGGCTGCGTAAGTGTGCTGGCCATTGCGAGTAAACCCCCAGCGCAACAGGCGCCCGTCCAGGGGGTAGCGAAAACCCAGGCAGGCATGGTGCTGGAGGTCTTCCGGCGTGCGGGGGATGCCGGCGCGCTCCAGATAGGCCGGCGCGGCGCAGACAATAAACGGCACCGAGGCTATTTTGCGCGCCACGATGCCGTCTTCCAGTTGCGGCTTGATGCGCAGGCTCAGGTCAATATTGTCCTGAATATGATTGATCTTGCCATCGCTGGTACACAGCTCCAGTGCCAGGCGCGGGTAACGCGCGGCAAAGCCTGCGATCAGCGGGGCGACTACATGCCGACCGAACGCGGAGGTAGACGCAATGCACAGGCGCCCTTGCAGTTCGTTATCGTCAGTACGGATGGCCATTTGCGCGGCTTCAAGGTCGGAGGCGATGCGTCGTACCTTGGCGTAATACAGTGCACCGTTTTCGGTCAGGGCCATACGCCGGGTGGTGCGTTGCAGCAGGCGGGTGCCCAGATGTTCTTCCAGGCGGTTGAGGGTCTGGCTGACGGCTGCCGCACTGAGCCCCAGGTTTCTGGCCGCGCCCACGATGGAGCCGGTTTCCACCACTTTGATAAAACTGGCAATCGCTGCTAACAAATTCACTGTGGGCACACTCGCAGGCATTCGTAAGTTTTTATTTATAAAGTAACTGCCGCTGGGCGTCTAGTTGCCGGTTTTCGATCTTGCTAAGGTGCGCTACACCTGAAATCCAAGCTGAAAAAAGGCCTGTATATGACGTCACACAACACTGAAAACACCCTGGGTGGCCGGCGTTTCAAACTCTCGGCCCGGGTTACCCCGTATGTATTTGCGTTTTACATGTCAGCGATCATGGCTTTTTTGATGTCGCTGGTGATTACTGCGGCAAACTCCGGCATTGAGGGGGATTACCTGAGCAATGCCCTGCATGCCTATCAATTGGCAATGCCGGTAGCCTTCCTGTGCATCCTGGTCGTGCGACCCATTGTGATGAAGCTGGTGGCGTTTACGGTTCACCCGCACCGTTAGTCCGAAAGGGCCTTTTATGACCTGTGGCAAGGGTAAGTCAGTAAAAGGCTGCTTAACTGCATCAATGATTTTGGGGGGCTGCCACCTCAACGGCAGCCGCTGATGATTTTTGATCAGATAAAGGAAAGCCATCATGAAAGCGCTCACCTATCAGGGGTCAGGCGAAAAAGCCTGGGCCGAGATCCCGAATCCGGTCATCGACAAACCGACCGACGCCATTGTCCGAATCCTGCACACCACCATCTGCGGCACGGACCTGCATATCCTCAAGGGCGATGTGCCAGAGGTGACCCCCGGCACGGTGCTGGGGCATGAAGGGGTCGGTGTGATCGAGTCGGTAGGCCCGGCGGTGCGCAATTTCAAACCGGGCGATCATGTGCTGATTTCCTGCATCACCTCGTGCGGCAGTTGCGCCAATTGCCGGCGCCAAATGTATTCGCACTGCGCTGACGGCGGCTGGATCCTGGGGCATACGATCAACGGCACCCAGGCCGAATATGTCCGCATCCCCCATGCAGACAACAGCCTCTACCCCGTGCCTGCCGGGGCCGATGAGCAAGCCCTGGTGATGCTCAGCGATATCTTGCCCACCGGCTTTGAAATCGGCGTGCTGGCGGGCAAGGTCAAGCCGGGTGACAGCGTGGTGATCGTCGGTGCCGGGCCTGTGGGCATGGCGGCACTGCTGACGGCTCAGTTCTATTCGCCCGCCCAGTTGATCATGGTCGATGGCGATACCAATCGGCTGGAAGTTGCACAGCGTTTTGGCGCGACCGATGTTATCGATATCAACACGCAAAATGCCGTTGAGCGCATTTTCCAGCTGACCGATGGCGTGGGCGTGGATGTCGCGATTGAAGCGGTAGGCATCCCGGCCTCGTTCGACACCTGCCAGTCGGTGATTGCCCCGGGCGGCACCATTGCCAACGTCGGCGTGCATGGCAAAAGTGTCGAGTTGCACCTGGAAAAGCTATGGATCCAGAACGTCACGATTACCACCGGCCTGGTTAATACCAACACCACGCCGTTGCTGATGAAGACGGTGCAGTCGGGGAAAGTCGACGCCGGCAAGTTGATCACCCACCGCTTTGCGCTGGCGGATATCCTCAAGGCGTATGAGGTGTTCGGCAATGCGGCCAAGGAGAAGGCCATGAAGGTCATCCTGTCTCAAAAATAGACAGAAACCCCTTCCACTACTATGTTGTTTGCGGCAGAACTCATGTTACTTAATCGTTGATAATAGGGATATTGGCATATGAAAAAGCACATTCTGTTTATGGGCGTCGTTGGCTTGGCGGCACTTTCCACACTGGCTCAAGCTGAAACCAAGCAGCCCGTGGCAAAATGGACATGCGCGGATTTCCTGGCCGTGGATGAGAGCTTCCAGCCAACTGCGGTTGGCTTGGGTGAAGCCATCAACAAGAAGGGCAAGGTTGAAGATGCCGTGCTGGATGTTGACGGTATCGCCAAAATCACCCCGCTGGTGGTGACGGCCTGCAAGGAAACCCCGAAAGAATCCTTTGTCTCCAAGCTCAAGGCTGAGTGGGAAAAGGTCAAGAAAGACGTGTAAGCCTCGCCCGGCCTGTACTTCACAAGAGTACAGGCTACCCCCTCTGTGGGCCTTCGCGGCCCTTGCGGGCAAAAACATCCCCGTTGTTGTGAATTTCCTGCGCTGTAACCCCTCTACATAAAGACAGGCCTGCCTTGCTGGTTGCAAGAGCGTAGTAAACTACGCTGGTTCTATCTCTATCTGTCGGGGAATCCTATGTTAATCAGATCATTAGCCGAACTTGACCGTATTCGTGACGAGTGCCGTGCCATGGTCACCAAGCGCTCGGCTGTGTCGGCAGGTGCGGCTGCGTTGCCGATACCGGGGCTGGACATCGGCACCGACGTGGCACTGCTGGTAGAGATGCTGCCGGCTATCAACAGCAAATTCGGCTTGACCCCGCACCAGATCGAGCAGATGGACTCACGCTCCAAACGCCTGATCGTGGTGGCAGTGACCGGTATTGGCAGTGAAGTGATCGGCAAATTTATCAGCCGCACCCTGGTGATGTCGCTGGTTCGCAAAATGGGCGCCAAGGTGGCCACCAAGTCGGTGATTCGTTTTGTTCCTTTTGTGGGGCAGGCCGTGGCGGCCACCATCAGCTTCGGCGTGATGAAAGTGGTCGGCAACGGTCATATCGAAGACTGCTATCAGGTCTGTCGCGAAGCATTGCTGGCACAAGCGCGGGAGTCGACGGTCATTGAGATTGGCCCCGACATCGAGACGTGATCCGGAGGGCGTAATGAATCCGCTTAAATACAGCTGCTTACTCATGTTGATCGGCGGCGTACTGGCTGGCCAGGCGCAGGCACACACCCCGCCAGGTTCGCCAGTGCTGCTGGCGCAGAATACGCCGATCACCAATACGCCGCCGGCCAATGATGCCATCCGCCGCATCAACCCCAACAGCCGCCAGGGCACGGGCGCATCCGTTCCAGGGGCAAGCGGCCCGTCAACGGCGCCAGTGCCGCGAGCACCAAGCCTGGAAAATGGAGCCATCGGTAATGGCTACCCACGTCATCAGTCGCCGCCACCCACCCGCAAACCGACAGCTCCATCGCTCCAGCCGCGAGACAAACCTTAACAAAACAAGGAATTGCTGATGTTGAGAACAACCTTGCTGGTCACCTTGTGTGCCTCTTCGCTGCTCACTACGGCCTTCACGGCCCATGCCGATCCGCAAAAGTCCTTTGCCAGCGAAAACGGAACCGTCACCGTAACCCCAGTGGTAGAAGGCCTTGACCATCCCTGGGCACTGGCCTTTTTGCCTGACAAGCAAGGCATGCTGGTGACCGAGCGCCCGGGTAACCTGCGCACCGTCAGCCCTGATGGCAAACTCTCGGCACCGCTCTCAGGCGTGCCCCAGGTGTGGGCCAAAGGGCAGGGCGGTTTACTCGATGTGGTGCTGTCGCCCAGTTTCGGTGAAGACCGGCTGGTGTACTTGTCGTACGCCGAAGGCGGCGAAGACGGCAAGGCAGGTACCACGGTGGGCCGTGGGCGCTTGTCGGATGACTTGACCCGCTTGACCGACTTTGAAGTGATCTTGCGCCAGCAACCCAAGCTCTCCACTGGCAACCACTTTGGCTCGCGGCTGGTATTCGACCGCGACGGCTATCTGTTTATCGCCCTGGGCGAAAACAATCAGCGTCCGACAGCACAGGACCTGGACAAACTGCAGGGCAAGGTCGTACGCATCTACCCGGATGGCCGCATCCCTGACGACAACCCGTTTGTCGGCAACAAGGACGCAAGGCCGGAAATCTGGTCATACGGGCATCGTAACCAGCAGGGCGCGGCACTGAACCCCTGGACCGGCACCTTGTGGACCCATGAGCACGGGCCAAAAGGGGGGGATGAAATCAACCTGATCGAGCGGGGTAAAAATTACGGCTGGCCGTTGGCGACCCACGGTATTGACTACTCTTCCAGGCCGATTTCCGAGGCGCAGGGCACCCTTGTCGAAGGTACGGTGGGGCCGTATCACGTTTGGGAGAAATCACCTGGTATCAGTGGCATGGCCTTTTACGATTCAGACCGGTTCAAACCGTGGCAGCACAACCTGTTTATCGGTGCCCTGGCAGATAAAAACCTGATCCGCCTGCAGCTCAAGGATGACAAGGTGGTGCATGAGGAACGCTTGCTGGGTGAACTCAAGGCGCGTATTCGCGATGTGCGCCAGGGGCCGGATGGCTATTTATATGTGCTGACCGATGAGGACAATGGCGTGCTGTATCGAGTGGGCTTGCAATAACCCTCAATCCTTGTGGGAGCCGGCAAGCCAGCGCCCACAAGGCAAAAACCAAGCGCTTACTCGCTTACAGCTTGCTTGATCTGCTTGGATGCGGACCAGATGCGGTAGCGCACTTCGATATCCTTGGGTACATACACCACGATCGGCAGTTTGCTGTTGTAGCGCAGCATAAAGCCTTCACCGACCACGGGAACGAATTCGGGGTGGGCCTTGCCATCGGGGCAGGCCATCATCGTGCTCATCGGCCCGCTGACCTTGTTCAGGCGATACATCGGGTAGCCCCAGCCCTTGAGGGTTTTTTCTTCCAGTTTACCGCCAAGGCGCTGCTGGTTGCAGTCGACCTGCAGGGTCTTGCCCGCGATGATCTGGACTTTGTAATCGTCTTCATTCTTCTGCTTGGGCAAATGAATGACCTGGCGGCTAAAGCCTGCCTCGGCTTTGGGATAGGGGGCGACGTCTTCCAGTTTGGCGGCGTTGGCCGCGCTGCACAGCGTACCCAGGGCAAGTAGTACAGCCGCACTGTTCACCAGTGATTTCATGGTGCTTTCCTTATTTCAGATCTGAAGATGTACAAAACAACGTGTCTGGAGCAACTACAGACAACGCAGAGTGCATTAAAGTGCAAAACAGATCACTTGGCATGGATAGATTGCATCGCGCCAGTGTCGAACTGCCAGTAAACTGCCTTTTTTCCTCCGAATCACATATTTCCCGAGGTTTTGCATGACACTCAGTCCTCTTGCGGGCAAACCGGCTCCGGCTAACGTGCTGGTCGATATTGCGCGACTGGTGACCGCTTATTACACCGGTCAACCCGATGCCGCCATCGCCACCCAGCGTGTTGCCTTTGGTACTTCCGGGCACCGCGGCAGTTCGTTCGAGCTGAGCTTCAATGAGTGGCATGTACTGGCTATCAGCCAGGCCATCTGCCTGTACCGTCAAATGAAGGGCATCAATGGCCCGCTATTTGTAGGCATCGATACCCACGCATTGTCGACGCCTGCTGGCGCCAGTGCCCTGGAAGTATTTGCTGCCAATGGTGTCGAGACCATGATCGCAGCGGACGATGAATACACCCCGACGCCAGCCATTTCCCACGCCATCATCTGCTACAACCGTGGCCGCACCAGCGGCCTGGCGGATGGCGTAGTGATTACGCCGTCGCACAATCCGCCAGAAAGCGGCGGTTTCAAGTACAACCCGCCCAATGGTGGCCCGGCCGATACCGATGTCACCAAATGGATCGAGGCCAAGGCCAACGAATTGCTGGCCGACAAGCTGCGCGGGGTCAAGCGCATGGGCTACGAGCAGGCCCTGAAAGCCGCCACCACCCACCGCCATGATTACCTGAACACCTATGTTGCCGATCTTCGAAACGTGATCGACATGGACACCCTGCGCGGCGCCAATCTGCGCCTGGGCGTTGACCCGCTGGGCGGTGCCGGTGTGCGCTACTGGTCGGCGATCGGCGAGCACTACGGCCTGAACCTGGACGTGGTGAACACCGAAGTCGACCCGACGTTCCGCTTTATGTGCGTGGATTGGGATGGCCGCATCCGCATGGACCCGTCATCCAGCTATGCCATGCAAGGCCTGATCGGCCTTAAAGAGCGCTTCGACGTGGCGTTTGCCTGTGACCCGGACCACGACCGCCACGGTATCGTTACCCCATCGGGCGGGCTGCTGGCGCCGAACAATTATCTGGCCGTGTCCATCGACTACCTGTTCCGCAACCGGCCGCAATGGCGCGCCGATGCCGCCGTGGGCAAGACCGTGGTCAGCAGCGGCCTGATTGACCGTGTCGCCGCGCGCCTGGACCGTCGCCTGTACGAAGTGCCGGTAGGTTTCAAGTGGTTCGCCGATGGCTTGTTTGACGGCTCGCTGGGCTTTGGTGGCGAAGAAAGCGCCGGCGCCTCGTTCCTGCGTCTGGACGGCAGCGTCTGGTCCACCGACAAGGACGGCTTGATCCCGTCGCTGCTGGCTGCGGAGATGACCGCGCGCAGCGGTCGTGACCCTTACCAGCTGTACCAGAAAATGACCGAGGAACTGGGCCAGCCGTTCTCCACCCGCGTCGACGCCAAGGCCACCCCGCAGCAAAAAGCGCTGCTGGGCAAGCTGTCGCCCGAGCAGGTCAAGTCCACCCACCTGGCAGGTGAAGCCATTACCCAGATCCTTAGCCATGCGCCGGGTAACAACCAGGCCATCGGCGGGCTCAAGGTCATGACTGAAAACGGCTGGTTTGCGGCACGCCCTTCGGGCACCGAAGACATCTACAAAATCTACGCCGAGAGTTTTATCGGCGACGAGCACCTCAGCCGCCTGGTTGAGGAAGCACAAGTGCTGGTCGATACCGCCATCGCCTAAGCCAATAAAAAAGCCCGGCCCCGCAAGGGGTCGGGCTTTTTTGTGGCTGGGCGCAAAGCGCTTAGCCCTTGGCGTTGAGTTGCACCACTTGCTGCATGTTCTCGTTGCAGGCCCGGGCTTGCTGGAGCATGGCCTCGAACGGTGCACTCATGATTTCGTCATGACTCAACCAGCTGTGTTTTTGCGTCATGGTGTACAGGTAGCGGTACTCATCCTTGCTGCGTTGGCTGCTCAAGGTCATATCGAACCACGGCGAGTTCACCTTGCAGGCCTTGATCGCCTTGCCCACCTTGGCACCTGAGAGGGTGATGTCGTAGGTCACGGTTTCCGGATCGGCCATGTACAAATCCGCCAGTTGCCCGGTACGTCGATAGTTCATCAGGCTGTCCCAGCGCTCGCTGGCAAAGGCCGGTTTGTACACCAGTTGCCCTGACAGGTTGTCCAGTGGTCGAAGGTTGGTCAGCGTGGCCTGCACCTTGTAACGCTCAGGCACGACAAAAGCGGTTTTCTCGCGGTTGATCTTGCAGTCGCTGATTTCCTTGCCGAAATGGTTACACAGGTTCAGGTCGGTCGCGCTGACTCCGGAGTCGGTGTCGGCAAAGCTGAGTTGCATCAGGGTCATTTGCCCCATCTGTACCTCAGCCGTGGTGCGGGCCTGACCGTCGCGGTTGAAGTGTTCGAACTTCTTCACGGCCATGCTCAGGCTTGGCTGTTCTTCGGGGATATGGTCCTGGTACACCTTGCCCTCGGCATCGATGACCAGTGCCCAGCGATTCTGGATATCGGGCATGCTGCGCCCCGGCATAAACACCGGGTTGGTCGGGTCCAGCCACCAGACCTGGCCGTTGACGTGTGCCTTGACAATGGCGTGGTTGGCCGCGCCGATGCCGGGCAGCAGCAACCCCAGCGGGTTGCTGCCACGGCTGACCCAGGCGGTCTGGGCGTTTATGCCGCTGGCCTGCAACATGGCGGTCAGCAGCACTGACAGGTCCTTGCAATCGCCGTAGCCGCGTTCTTCGATTTCATTCAGGGTAAACGGCACATAGCCACGATCCGTGGCGCGCCAGTCGCCCATATACCGGTATTGCTCGTGGATGTATTGCATCACCCCGGCCACTTGCCCGGCAGCAGGCAAACCCTTGAGGCCTGAGACGACCCTGGCGGCGCCCGCTGGCAGGTTGGCGGCGAGGATTTGGTGATAGCGCGTGGCCAGGCTGGCGAGATGATCCTGCACCAGGCCGGAACTGGCGATTTCAACCCGTGGCATCTGGCGGATATAGGCGTTGCCCGCTTCGTTGATGTAGTTAACGAAGCGCGGTGTTTTCTGCTCGATCACCAGGGTCTTGTTGTCGGATGACGGGGTGAAGGTAAAGTCCTCCATCAATTCACTGCGCCAGACGATGGGCTGTTCGGCGGTGAAAGTGCTTTTGAAGGCATCCGAACGCACGGGGGCTGGGCCGAACATCATCGGGTAATGGAAGTGTGTCATCAGCGGTTTGGCCACCGTATGTTCACGCACGGTGTAGCTGATTTGGGTGCCGATGCGCAGGTTGGGGAACGCGATCGAGGTTTGCCGCGCCCGCTGGAAGCCCTGGTCGGGGTTGGGCGCCATGCGCGTATCGATTTGCGTGGGGGCCAGGGCGACCGGTTTGCCGCCGGGTTGCGTCGACTGGGCGTCGATGATCTCCAGCTGATCAGTCTCGGGGAAGCTGAAGTCGATGCGCGACAGCATCTCGCGGCCATTGTTGGTCAGGATGGTGTAACGGTAAGTGGTGCTGCAATCGCTGCTGGTGTCTTGGTTGAAATGGCAGGTCTTGGTTGTTTCGCCCGCCAGTGCGGCCTCTGATGCCGGTTGCAATGCCGCAAAAGACGGCAGGCTGATAATCCCCAGTGTTGCGCAAATCAAAGATTTGCTGAAAGTAAAGCGGTGCATGAGCGCCTCAGGTCGTTCCCTTGAAACAGCACCCTGCGACGTTTTAGTTATGTCGATACACGCTTGCAGGATGCTGCGCGAACGGCGGATGATAATCGATCTCAACTGTATTTTCTACATTGTCAGACAATCATCCTCGCGCAGATGCCCGATCCAGAGCCTTGGCGTGAATTCAGGCGGCCGGCAGGGGCTGGCATACATCGACCCATTGCGCCTTGACCAGATCGGCCATGCGCGTCGGGCAAATCTTCACCGCCGTGTGCGTGGCGCCGGCGGCGGGCATCACTTCACTGAAACTTTGCAGGGAAATATCGCAGTACACCGCCAGATCGGTGGCCAGGCCGAATGGGCAAACACCTCCCACCGGGTGACTGGTCAAGGCAACGACCGTTTCGGCATCGAGCATTTTGGCTTTGCTGCCCAAGGCGTCCTTGATTTTTTTGTTGTCGATACGTGCGTCACCCCGTGCCACGAGCAACACGTTGCGTTCACCCACCCGAAAGGCCAGGGTCTTGGCAATTTGCCCGGGCTCCACGCCGTGGGCCTCGGCGGCCAGCGCGACAGTTGCAGTGCTGGTGGCCAATTCGATGATGTGCAGGTCGGGGGCGTTGGCGTGAAAAAAAGCGCGTACGGATTCAAGGCTCATCAGGCTCACTCTCTGGGCAAAAGCCTGAATCTAGAGAAGCCGATGGCGCACTGTCAATGCGCCATCGGCGAGGGTGGGTCAGATGTCCAGAATGATCTTGCCGAAGTGCTGATTGGTTTCCTGGTACTTGAACGCTTCGACGATGTCGTTAAGCGGGAAGTGGCGATCGATCACGGGGCGCATGCCATTGGCATCGATCGCCCGGATCATCGCCTGCTGCTGGCTGCGGCTGCCGACCAGCACACCCTGCAGGCGCACTTGCTTGATCAGCATTGGTACAAAGTCCATCGCCCCGGTGACGCCGCTGAGGATACCGATGATCGAGATATGCCCGCCCACCCGGATGGCAATCATCGACTGCTCCAGGGTTGCCGGGCCGCCGACTTCAATGATGTGATCGACACCGCGCCCGCCGGTCAGGGCCAGGGCAGTTGCGCCCCACTGGCTGTCCTTGCGGTAGTTGATCACATGGTCGGCGCCCATCGCCTTGAGACGCTCCAGTTTTTCGTCACTGGAGGAGGTCGCAATCACCGTGGCACCCGCCATCTTGGCAAATTGCAGGGCGAAGATCGACACACCGCCGGTGCCTTGTACCAAAACCGTGTCGCCCGGCTTGAGCGAGTCGTCGGCCATCAGCGCACGCCAGGCGGTGAGGCCGGCGGTGGTCAGGGTCGCAGCCTCGGCATGGCTCCAGCGGGCCGGGGCGTGGGTGAACGATGCGGCGCTGGCGGTGACCTGCTCACGGGCATAGCCGTCAATGCCGTCACCCGGCACGGTGACAAAACCTTCCACCAGCGGGGTGCCGTCGATCCACTGCGGGAAGAAGGTGCTGACTACCGAATCGCCGACCTTGAATTCACTCACATCCGTGCCTACGGCAATCACTTCACCCGCGCCATCGGCCATCGGGATACGCTCTTCGCTCGGCCCCCACATGCCGCTAACCACCGCAAAGTCGTGATAGTTCAGCGAGTTGGCATGCAAACGCACCGTGATTTCACCGGCACCTGGTGCAGGTGCTTCACTGTGGCCGACCACTACATTCTGATAGCCGCCGCCGGGTTTGACGAAGATTGCTTTAGTGCTCATGGGGCTTCCTCATATTTTTACATTGCGCGAAATAACGAAATGTATAGGTAAAAATTACAACTCGATTTTCAGCCTAGCCGCAAAGTCATTAATCGCCTGCTCATTGCGTCGGTAGTAAGTCCACTTGCCGATACGCGTGGTCAGAACGAATCCGGCGCGCTGCAAAATGGCCAGGTGCGCTGACGCGGTAGAAGGCGACAGCCCGGCCTTGTGCTGCAAATGGGTGACGCATACACCGATCGCAGGATCACCGTGGTCCTGGGGCGGGAAATTGCTGAGCGGGTCTTTGAGCCACTCCATCATTTGCATGCGAGTGTCATTGCCCAGGGCTTTGAGCTGTTCGAGAATCATGGAGGGGGATACTACGCTTTTTTACGAAATGTTCAAGGCTGCTGGTGTGGAGGGCGCAGAGTCGGCTCAGGTGCTGCCCGGGCCAGCAACTGACCTGCGCTGGCGCCCTGAGGCAGCAGCACAGGCCCGCCTGGCCGCGTGCGGTTTACCCGCCTGCCTGCACCACGTCGAGCAGGGCACGGTTACTGAGCAGAATCTTGCCGCTGGCCTCGGCGATTTGTTCGCCGCGCTGGTTGCTGCACTCGCCGCGCAGCACGGCAATACCGCCATTGCTGCGAGGTTTGTCCAGGGTCTGGGTGATGGTCCATTGCACGCTGAGGGTATCGCCAGCGAACACCGGGGCGACAAACCGGCAATTGTGCTCCAGGTAGGCCACGGCGGTGCCGTAGAAGTACATGCCGATAGAGGCCGACATAAAGGCGCTGGTCATCGGGCCGTGGAGGATCGGGCGGCCAAAACGGCTGTTGGCGCAGAATTCGGCATCGCTGTGCAGCGGGTTGAAATCGCCAAACATGCCGCAGGCCCGGCTGATATGGGATGCATCAATGGTCAGTGACTGGCCAAAGGTCTCGCCTTCACTGATTTCGTCGAATGCCTTGCCTAGAAAGTTCATGTATCAAGCTCCATTGCAGTGCGTTGTTCTTCAAGCTCGCGCAGGGCCTTGCGGATGATTTTGCCGGTGGTGGTCATGGGCAGTTCATCGAGAAACTCAATTTCCCGCGGGTACTCATGGGCGGCGAGCTGGGCGCGGACATGGGCCTGCAGCTGGCGCACGGTATCGTCGCTGGCGGCGTAGCCGTGATTGAGCACGACAAAGGCCTTGACCACTTCCGTGCGTATCGGGTCTTTCTTGCCGATGGCCGCGGCCAGTTTTACCGCCGGATGCTTGATCAGGCAGTCTTCAATCGGGGTGGGGCCAATGCGGTAGCCGGCGCTGGTGATAACGTCATCATTGCGCCCGAGAAAGTAGATATAGCCGTCGTCATCCATCGAGCCCTTGTCGCCGGTCACCAGCCAGCCGTTGAGGTATTTATCCTCGGTGGCCTGGCTGTTTTCCCAATAGCGCAGCATCTGGCTGCCGTTGGGCGTGGCCACGGCAATATGCCCTGAACCACCTGTGGGCACGAGCACGCCATAGTCGTCGACGATGGCCACGTTGAAACCCTCGACTGCACGGCCTATGGCGTGGGCACGGTAGATGCCCTGGCTGGCGCAGGAGGACACCACCAGGTTGCATTCAGTCTGGCCGTAGAATTCGTTGATGCGCACCCCCAGCGCATGATCGCCCCAGGCCAGCAGCTCATCACCCAGGGACTCGCCGCCACTGGCCACTGAACGCAGCGCCATTGACCAGCGCTGGCGCGGGTTTTCTACGCTGCGCAGCAGCTTGAGGGCGGTGGGCGGGAAGAACACATTTTTGATCTGCAAGTCTGCGATCAGCCCGAATACGTCTTCGGCGACAAATTTGTCAGCCCGGTAGGCCACCACGGGCACACCGTGGTACCAGGCGGGCAACAGCACGTCGAGCAAGCCGCCGATCCATGCCCAGTCCGCCGGGGTCCACATGCGGTCGCCGGGCTGGGGGAAGTCGTCATGGGAGCTGCAGACCCCCGGCAGGTGGCCAAGCAGCACGCGATGGGCATGCAGTGCGCCCTTGGGGTGGCCGGTGGTGCCGGAGGTGTAGATGATCAGGGCCGGGTCCTGGGCTGCGGTGTCGAGGGTCTCGAAACGGTCGCTCTGACGCTTGAGCTGGGTGTGATAATCCAGCACATCGGTACGCTGCGCGGGAGCATCGATGACATAGCACAGCTGCAATTGCGGCAGGTTGGCGCGTACCCCGTCGATCTTGTGCAGGCCGCTCAGATCGGTGATCAGCCCGCGCATGCCGCAGTTCGACGCGCGATGTTCGATGGCATCGCTGCCGAACAGCTTGAACAGCGGCACTGCGATGGCACCCAGCTTGTACAGGGCAATATGCGCGGTGCCGGCCTCCAGCCCCTGTGACAGCATGATCCCGACCCGGTCCCCCGCCTGCACACCGTGTTCGCGCAGGCTGTTGGCCAGGCGGTTGGCGTGCTGTTGCAGGGTTGCAAAACTGTGGTGGTGTACCGAACCATCGGCGTTTTTCTCGATGATCGCAATGCGTGTGGGGTCCTCTGCCCAGCGGTCGCAGCAGGCCCGGGCAATATTGAAACGCTGCGGGGCATCCCATTGCGGGTAGCGGGCAGAGACGTGCGCTGTGTGCATGGTCGAGTCCTTGTTGTTATGCGCCATGATCAGAAGCTGCCGAACGTTGAACCCAGCACCATCACCACCAGCAAGGCGGTCATGGGCACAACGGTCGTCATCATAAAAATTTGCGGATATGACTGGCGATGGGTGAGATTACAAATCGCCAGTAAGGTGATCACCGCGCCCGAGTGGGGCAGGGTGTCCAGGCCACCGGCAGCAATGGTGGCGACCCGGTGAAACAGGTCCGGGCTGATACCGGCGGCCTCGATCATGCGCAGATAGTCACTGCCCAGGGTACGGAAGGCGATGCTCAGGCCGCCGGACGAAGAACCGGTGATGCCCGCCAGCACGTTCATGCTCAGCACGGCGGAAATCAGCGGGTGTTCCGGCGAGATATTGAGGATGGTGTCCTTGATGACCGCAAACCCGGCCATGCCGGCGATCACTGCGCCGTAAGCCACTTCCGAGGCGGTGTTGAAGATCGGCAGCAGCGCGCCGATGGTGCCCTTGTTGATAGTGACCGTGAGGTTGTCCCAACGACGCCAGTTGAGCAGGATCACAAAGACGATCGCGCACATCAGTGCCAACAGCACCGACCACAGGCCTATGACGCTCAACGGGTCGATATTGCCAAAGCGTTCCTCGCGCAACACGCTGAGGTCCAGCGCAGGCAGGATCCAGTAGCTGAAGGCCGCATTGAGGCCGATCACCACAATAATCGGCAGCAGGGCAACCAGCAGCCCGGGCCTTTTGACCCCGTCACTGGCCGGTATTTCGTCGTCGTGGGGGCCGTAGCCTTCACCGTTGGCCATTGCCTTGCGGGCCCGAGACTGCAGCAGCCAGCTGCCCATCCAGAGCATGACGATCGAGGCAATAATGCCCAGGCCCGGGGCGGCAAAGGTGGTGGTGCCCAGATACGCGGTTGGGATCGAGTTCTGGATCGACGGCGCGCCCGGCAGCGCGGTCATGGTGAAGGTAAAGGCCCCCAGCGCGATAGCGGCAGGCATATAGCGTTTTGGCGTGCCGGACTCACGAAAAATCGCAGCGCCGATCGGGTACACGGCAAAGGCCACCACAAACAGCGACACGCCCCCGTAGGTCAGCAGTGCGCAGGCCAGGACCACAGTGAGAATGGCATGGCGATGGCCCAGTTTGCGCATAAACCAGTCAGCGATGGTATGTGCGGCTCCGGAGTCGGCGACCAGCTTGCCGAACAGGGCACCGAGGATGAACAGGGGGAAAAACTTGATCACATACAACCCCAGCTCTTTCATGAACAGCTGGGTATAGGTGGGCATGATATCGGCGGCGGCGCCGCTGAGCAGAACCGCCAGGGCGGCCATCAGCGGTGCCAGGATCAACACCGTCACGCCCCTATAGGCGAGAAACATCAACAACAGAAGGGATATCAGTATCGCCATCGTGCTCATGGGTGACTCTCTTATAATTATTGTTTTGGTAAGCGGGGCTGGGAGGGCTTCCGTTTACGTTTGCGTCAACCTAGAGCACGTATGCCAGCCTGTCAACCTTGCCCCCGTATTCATCAGGCGTGCGGGTCGGTCGATGGCTGTGCAGCCTGGAAGTGATGGCTGGAGCCGATAAACATATACATGGCCGGCACCATCAACAACGTCAGCAGAGTGCCGATGGACAGCCCGGCGAAGATCACCAGGCCCATGTCATGGCGCCCTGCAGCGCCGGCGCCGGAAGCCCATACCAGCGGCACTACGCCCAGTACCATCGCAGCAGTGGTCATCAGGATCGGTCGCAGACGCACACCGGCGGCTTCCTCAATGGCCTCACGCTTGCTGCGGCCAGCACGTTGCAGCTCATTGGCAAACTGCACGATCAGGATCCCGTGCTTGGTGATCAGGCCCAGCAATGTCACCAGGCCCACCTGGGTATACACATTGATCGAGGCAAAGCCCATGGTGATAAAAGCCAGCGCGCCAAACAGTGCCGGCGGCACCGAGAACAGGATCACCACTGGATCGCGAAAGCTTTCGAACTGGAAGGCCAGCGCCAGGTAGACGATCAAAATCGAAAACAGCAGCAAGCCGACAAAGCCACCGGATTCCTGGACGAACTGACGCGACTCGCCGGAAAAGTCCGAGGTGTAGCCCGAGGGCGCAATGTTGCTCAGAATGGTGTTGAGCTTTGCCAGCAACTCCCCCTGGGACACGCCGCTGACGCCCGAGAGGGTCGCCGAGTTCAACTGCTGGAAGTGGTTGATTGATTCGGCTTGGGTCGAGGTCTCGATATGCGCCACGGTGCGCGCCGGGATCATCACCCCGGCGGGCGTGCGGATGTAGTAATCGAGAATCTGCTCGGGGTTGAGCCGGTCAACCTGCAGCACTTGCGGGATGACCTTGTACGAACGCCCGGCGGTGGAGAAGTAGTTCACATAGTTGCCACCCAGAGCCGCGGACAAGGCGGCGCCGACATCAGCCTGGGTCATGCCCAGCGCGGCAATTTTTTCCCGGTCGACCACCAGCCTGGCCTGCGGCTTGTCCAGTTTCAGGTCGATGTCGGCAAACCAGAACAGCTGTTGTTTCTGGGCCTCGGCCATCACCGCCTGCGCCACTTCATTGAGGTTTTCTACCGAGTCGGTGGTGGTGATCACAAACTGCACCGGCAAGCCCTGGGCGCCCGGTAACGAAGGCAATGGAAAGGCGGCGACGGTAGCGCCCGGCACCTGATTCCATTTTTGCTGCAGGTCCATGATCAGTTGTGCCTGGGAGCGTGTGCGTTCGTTCCAGGGTTTGAGCAAGACCCCGCCCAGGCCCTGATTGAGGGCAGGCAGCCCGGTCAGCTGGAACATTTGCGCGTATTCAGGTTCCTTGTTGGCGATCTGGAACGCCTGGTCGGCAATGCGCTCCATCTGCTGGGGCGCAGCCGTCGGCGGGCCCTTGATCATCATGAACACCAGCCCCTGGTCCTCGGTCGGTGACAGTTCGCTCTTGGCGGTCATGCCACTGGCGGCAACCAGCACAAACAGGACAAAACCAAATATCACCAGCACCGGCCAGACATCCAGGCCAGCTGACAGGACGCGATGGTAACGCCCGCGCAACCAGTCAAAGCATTGATCGAGCCGGCGCGCGAAGCGGCCTTCATCCTGGCCGGGTTTCAACAGCCGGGAGGTCATCATCGGCGACAGCGTCAAGGCCACCACCGCCGATACGGTTACCGCACCGGCCAGGGAAAAACAAAACTCCTTGAACAGTGCCCCCGTCAGGCCGCTGCGCAGCCCGATCGGTACATAGGCAGCAATCAACACGACGGTCATCGCGATAATCGGGCCGCCCAGTTCCCGCGCCGCCACCAGCGCAGCTTCAAATACGCCTTTGCCTTGCTCCTTAATATGCCGGTCGACGTTTTCCACCACGATAATCGCGTCGTCCACCACCAGGCCAATGGCCAGAACCAATGCCAGCAAGGTCAGCAGGTTGATCGAATAACCCAGCAGGTACATGACAAAGAAGGTACCGACCAGCGACAGCGGTATCGCCACCAGCGGCACAATCACCGCGCGCAATGAGCCGAGGAACAGGTAGATGACCACAGACACGATGACCATCGCTTCCGCCAGAGTCTTGACCACCTCGACAATCGACGTGTTGATGAACGCCGTGGAGTCATACACGATTTCGCCGCGCACGCCGGCAGGCAATTGCCCTTGCAGTTCAGGGAAGGCGTTGCGCACGCTGGTGGCGACGCTGAGGATATTGGCATTGGGCGCGGCCTTGATACCGATAAACACCGAACGCTTGCCGGAAAACGCCACGCTGCTGTCGTAGCTTTCTGCGCCCAGGGTAACGGTCGCGACATCCTCCAGGTACACCAGGGCATCCTGGTTGTTCTTGATTACCAGCCGCTTGAATTCATCCACCGTGTGCAAGTCGGTCCCTGCCGTCAGGTCGACTGTGACCATCTGCCCGCGGGTCGAGCCGACGGCAGACAGGTAGTTATTGTTGGCCAGGGCCGTGGCTACGTCCTGGGCGCTGACGTCATGGGCGGCCAGTTTGTCCGGGTCCAGCCAGGCGCGCAGGGCGAACTGGCGCCCGCCGAGGATTTCTGCGGTTTGCACGCCCTGGATCGAGTCGAGCTTGGGTTTGACCACCCGCACCAGGTAGTCGGTGATGTTATTGGTGGGCAGGGTGTCGCTGTAGAACCCCAGGTACATGGCATCCGTGGTTTGCCCGACGGCGACCGACAGCACCGGCTCCTGGGCCTGGGCCGGCAACTGGTTCTTCACCGAGTTGACCTGGGTGTTGATCTCGGTCAGGGCTTTGCTGGCGTCGAAGTTCAGCCGCAGCGTGGCGGTAATGGTCGAGACCCCGGTAATGCTCGACGACGACAGATAATCAATGCCCTGGGCCTGCGCGATCGCGGACTCCAGCGGCTGGGTGATAAACCCGGCGACTGTGGCCGCATCGGCGCCGTAGTAGGCGGTTGTAATGGTCACGACCGCATTTTCGGTGCGTGGCCATTGGTTGACGGGCAATTCGAAGATCGAGCGCAGCCCCAGGATAAGAATGAACAGCGAAACGACCACAGCCCAGACCGGGCGCTGAATAAAGGTATCGGTGAGCTTCATGGGTCACCTTCAGTGTTCTTGAGGCGTTGGTGCCGCATCGTTGAGCGGCGCAGCACTGTTATCGATGTGCACCGGCGAGCCATTTTTGAGCTTCATCTGGCCACTGGTGATCAACAGGTCGCCTTCCTTGATGCCGGAGAGGATGGCGACCTGATCGCCACGGGTCGGTCCGGTCTTGATAAAGGTCTGTTGCGCCGTAAGTACCTCTTCACCCTTGTCGTTCTTGCTCGACAACGCGATAAACACAGTGGTGCCGTAGGGGTTATAAGTGACCGCAGTCTGTGGCACGGTCAGGTAGCGCAGCACCGCCCCCGAATCGACAACCGCACGCGCAAACATGCCGGGCACCAGTTTTTTGCCGGGGTTGGCAACACTGGCTTCGACCGTAACGTTGCGCGTGGTCGGGTCGAACCGGGTGTCGATGGTGCTGACGCGCCCCGTGAATGTCTGGTTGGAGAGGCCGTCGGCGCTCACCGAAACTTTTTGCCCGACGGCAACCGCCTCCAGCTGTGTCTGGGGCACGTTGAAGTCGATATAAATGGGGTCGAAGGTCTGCAGCGTGGCGATTTTGTCGCCCGGGTTAAGGTATTGCCCGGGGTTGACGGCGGTAATCCCGATACGCCCGGCAAAGGGGGCGCGAATGGTTTTTTTCGCCACCAGTGCGCGCTGCTGCTCTGCAGCGGCCAGCTTGGCTTTGAGGTCGGCGCTGTCGCTGTCCACTTGTGCCTGGGACACGGCGTTGACCGCCAGTTGCGCGCGGTCACGCTTGAGGACGATGGCGGCCAGGTCCGCGGTGGCTTCCAGCGAGTGGAGCAGGGCGATGTCCGAGTCGGCATTCAATTGCACAAGCAGCGCCTGCTCGGCCACTTCCTGGCCCGGGGCAAAGCCGATGCTGCGCACGATGCCGCCCACTTCGGTGGTCACATCAACCCCGCGCACGGCCTTTATCGAGCCGATGGCGGAGACCGTTGGCTGCCAGTCGTCGAACGGCACCTTCAGGGCCGTAACCACGGCGGCGGGCAAGGGCTGTTTAGATTGGGCGAACAGGGCTGAAATCTGGGTGAACTTGACCCCGGCGATAATCGCCACGATGACCAGCACCACCACGATCATGATGATCATCGGCCGCCACAGGCGACGCTTGCGCGGGCCGCCGGGTGCAGTGGGCTGGGGAGGCAGGGCAGAGGCAGTCTTGACGTCAGCCATGTGGGGTCTCGCTGTATCAGTGAGCCGGTCAGTCGAACCGGGACGGGGCGGCAGGCGCTGCCTTGTTGTGGGCCGGCATGATTTCTTCCCGGGTCGGCAGGCCGAAGCGGTCAGGACGGCCCTTGGTACCAGGGTCGACGTCATGGCGATTCCACCAACCACCGCCCAGCGCCTGGAACAGCGCTGCGCTGTCGCTGTAGCGCACGGCCTGGGCCTGGACCCGGGTGAGCACGGTATTCTGGTAGGTTTGCTGCGCCGTGAGCAGATTGATGTAAGCCACCGCACCCAGGCGGTACTGCGCCTGCACCAGCGCAAGGCTGGCCTGGGCCGAGTGCTCCGCGGCCACTTGCTGCTTGAGTGCCTCGGCATCGGCCTCCAGCGCCCTGAGCACGTTGGCCACATCCTGGAACGCAGTAATCACCGTACCCCGGTACTGCGCCGCCGACTGGTCATACGCCGCCACCGCCGCCCGTTTGCGGTGTTCAAGCGCACCGGCATCGAACAGCGGCTGGGCGATGGCCCCGGCCAGGCTCCACACGCCCGAGCCTGCGGAAAACAGCTTGCTGCCACTGGCCACCGTGGAACCCAGTGACCCGGTGATGCTGAACTGTGGCAATTGATTGGCTACCGCCACGCCAATATTGGCACTCGCCTCATGCAGCTGCGCCTCTGCGGCACGCACGTCCGGGCGCTGGCCGACAAGTGCCGAGGGCAGGCTCACCGGCAATTCTTGTGGCAGATGCAGGGAGGCCAGGTTGAAACGCTCGCCCTTGTCCTGATTGGGGAACCTGCCCAGGTAGGCCATCAACTGGTTACGGGTTTGTGCCAACTGTTTTTGCAACGGCGCCAGCGTCGCGCGGGTTTGCGCCAGGGCGGTTTGCTGGGTCAGCACATCGGTATCGCCAATGGCGCCCAGGCGTCGCTGGGCCTGCAGCAGGTCGAGCTGGTCGCTCTGTAGCTGGATGATTTGCCCGGTCGCCGCGATCTGGTCGCGCAGGGACGCCAGGTTCACCGCAGTATTGACCACATTGGTGGACAGCGTGAGGTAGGTGGCCTCCAGCGCAAAGCGCTGGTATTGGGCTTGCGCCGTGGACGATTCGATTTGCCGGCGCGTACCGCCGAAAACATCCGGTGCATACGACACATTCAGTGATGCGGAGCTCAGGGTCAGAATCGGCGCAGACGCAGCGCCGGTACTGGCCCCGGAGACCTTCTCACGGGTTTTCGACAGGTTGGCGCCCACCGAGGGAAACAAGGACGCCTGATCGGCATAGACCAGCTCATTGGCCTGGCGCAAGGCTGCCTGGGCGGCGCTGACATCCGGGTTGGCGCGCAAGGCCTCTTCGACCAGTGCGTTCAACTGCGGCGAACGGAACAGCGTCCACCATTGCCCGGGGATGTCCATGCCGGCGATCAGGCGTTGTGCGGCGCCCCCAGCAGCGATATCGGCCTGCGCGGTGGTGGTGAATGCCTGTTGTGCGTAGTCGGCATCCGCAGCCAGCTCGGGCCGCACGAAGTCCGGCCCCACGGTACAACCGGCGAGGGCAATCAACAACAGGCTCAGCGGCAGGCGCCGGGACATCCAGCAGCCCTCCTGAAAGGGCACGCAGTGACTGGCTTCAAGTCACGTTGGCAAGTGAATTGAACGTTAATCCAAACCCGATGCAACCGCCAATAGAGGAAACTTTGGCCCGCAAGGGTTATGCGCGGCTCAAGGCTATCGGCTGCAGCGGCTGTGCCATCTATTTTGCGACCGGTTAGCCAGTAATCAGGTTAGAGTGCCCATCACCCAATCAATCGTTATGTGAAGAATGAATCGTGCGCTGTTTGTTTCTCTGGATGGGCCCAAGGGCGCCGGCAAAACCACACTGTTGGAAGCCGTCACCCAAGTACTGAGGGCTGACAACAAAAAGGTCATCCGGCTTTGCGAGAAAAAAAGCGATCCCGGTCGGGGGGCAACAATGGCCCTGGTGAACCAGCTCGTCAGATATCCCGACCGGGAATTGGAGTTACGGGTTTGCGAGCGCCTTGCCGATAGCCGTAGCTGGATTTCCCGGCACGTATTGGCTAAACAGCCCTCAGACAGCATCATCCTGATCGATCGCTGGTACCCGTCTGATGCCGCGTTTCGCCGGCTAACCCCGTTTGCAGAGATTCTGCAGTTGAACATCGATCGCAACGTGCAAGTCCCGGACCTGCATGTCGGGGTGGTCACGGCCCCTGAAATATCATGGGCGAGGGCCGCGGCACGGTCACGTGGGTTGGGCAGTACGGTGATGCATAAGCTGGAGGAACATGTCGCTTCTACTCAGGCGTTCGAACGGGCGATCACCGATCACGACTGGGTTTTATGCCGCAATGAAGGAACCGTTGAAGAAGCAACGATGCAGGTGATTTCGCAGATTTATCGGGTGCTGCGATGCCCCGCAGGCGAAGTTTGCAGCGCCGCGGTTGATACGGCCGGGATGGCCGTTGCACGGAGCTGAGCCGGCCTCATGGGTTGGCGAGGCCGGTTTTCACCGCAAAGCGACTATTTACAGTTGCCTGCCTTTCGATATCCCGCCGCCTGAGCCTCTGATTCAGAGCCGAACGCTATCTGGTTTTTCGCGGACACCTGAGCATAACCAGGGCACCCCGTAGACAGGTGGTAGATCTGGCTCTTGCGGTTGCCCTTGATCGTAGCTACGCCACTCGCACTCGCCAGGGTTGGCTGCACGGGTACACGTTGAGGATCAAGCGCAATGGCACTGACGACCCCGTCACCCACCGCCTTGTACCCTTGGCTCCACCGACGCTCGCCCGTTACGAAAGGATTGGAGTGCCCCATGACGGCTGCAATGCGCCGATCTCGCTCTTTCTCCCAGGGCGACACCGGGTATTGCTTGTCCCAGGCCATCAGTAGCTGTTGCTGCTGGCGAGACATACTCAGCCGGTATCTGTCGAACATGTAAAAGGTGGTTCTGGCGACCAGCCCCTTGACCTCGTCACGCGGCTCCGCAGCCCGCTGAGCAAAATCAACCCGTGTCTTGCATTGCCCATACTGTGGCGCGACCCCGCTGGCCATGCCGTAGTTGAAATTACTGCGATCGCCGTTCACCTCGCCAACAGAGGGGTAGAGGTTGAACAGATCGGCTTCCATCGCCCGGAACACGGGATCATCATCCACGCACTGTTTTCGCCCGCCGTTCTGCCAGCATTGGCGTTGGTTACCGAAAGTCCAGGCAGGAACGATGTGCTCCCATTCTGTACGTTGCGCGCGGCTTTGTTGTTTCCTGGTTTGATAGCCGCAAGATTCGGCATCGATTCGGCCACCTGACTTGCCTACCCATGTCCATTTGCAGCCGCAATACAGCTCACCCGTAGCACTGTTGGCCTGGTCGAGATAGATCTTCTGCTTTGCGATGACCTTGGCTTCGGAAAATGTCGATGGAGGGCTTGAAAAGGCAGGGGTAATGACCGCGAGGGACAGCGCTACTACAGCAAGCAGTTTTTTCATTGGACAGCTTAAGTGTTTGAGAGAAAACACATTATACGCACGACTACATGGCCACCGATGGACAACGAGAGGGCCTGGATGCGCTGTCCGGGCTATTGTGCAGAAGCGCCCGGCCACGGCCGGGCGCCATTTGATTCACCCCGTGTGGTGGCTCTTGGCAAGACCGTAGACGCAGGGGTTGAGCCCTTCGAAGCGCGCTTTTAACTGCAGCGCCAGATACAGCGAATAATGCCGTGACTGATGCAGGTTGCCACCGTGGAACCAGAGGTTTGCCTGCTGCGTGGGCTTCCACATGTTGCGCAGTTCGCCCTCGTACGGGCCGGGATCATTCGTGGTTCCAGACCCCAGGCCCCAGCAGCGCCCGACCTTGTCCGCTACTTCCCGGGAAATCAGCTTCGCCGCCCAACCATTCATTGAGCCGTAGCCCGTGGCGTAGACGATCAGGTCTGCCGGCAGTCGACTGCCATCGGTGAGTACGACGGCATCGGCTTCGATACATTCGACGCCAAGGCCAGGTGCGCTTTTGAGCTTGATCGTACCGTTAGCAATCAGCTCGCTGGCGCCGACATCGATGTAGTACCCGGAACCACGGCGTACATACTTCATGAAAAGCCCGGACTCGTCGTCACCGAAGTCGAGCATAAAGCCTGCCTTGGCCAGGCGCTCGTAGAAGTCCTTGTCACGTTCCTTGATCGCGGCAAAGATGGGTTGATGAAAGCCTGGCATCACCTTGTAAGGGATCGAGGCAAACAGCATGTCGGCCTTGTCCGTGGTCAAACCCGATTCCAGGGCATCTTCCGAGTAGAGCCCGCCGAACACCAGTTCCATCAAACTGTCGGAACGCACGATATGGGTGCTGGAGCGTTGCACCATCGTCACCTCGGCGCCGTTCTCCACCAGGTCGGCGCAGATGTCGTGAGCCGAATTGTTCGCGCCGATCACCACCGCGCGCTTGCCGCTCCAGGCGTCACCACCGGGATGGCGGCTGGAATGATACTGCTGGCCATTGAAAACCTCGGCTCCCGGATAACTTGGCACATTGGGTACGCCAGACATGCCGGTGGCGAGAATCAACTGGGTCGGTTGTAACGTCACACGTTCGCCATCACGCAGCACTTCAACCGTCCAGGTGCCGCTTTGCTCGTCAAAGCTGGCGCTGACGCATTCGGTACGCGGCCAATAATTGAGCTCCATGACTTTGCTGTACATTTCCAGCCAGTCGCCAATCTGGTCTTTAGGGGTGAAGACCGGCCAGTGATCGGGGAAGGGCAGGTAAGGCATATGGTCGTACCAGACCGGGTCGTGCAGGCACAGCGACTTGTAGCGCCCGCGCCATTGATCGCCAGGCCGGTCAGCCTTGTCGACGATCAGGGTGGGTACGCCCATTCGCTTGAGCCGCGCAGCAAGTCCCAGCCCCCCTTGGCCGCCGCCCACGATCAGGCAATAGGGTTGCGTGGAGATACCCAGCGTTGCTTCTTCATCACGTCGACGCTCCTGCCAGTTGCGTTTGTCAGCGTGGGCGTGACCATGACTGGCACCCATCGGGCGACGGCGACCGCTGGGTTCTTCAAACCCCTTGAGTTCCCGCATGGTGGTCAGCAGCGTCCAGCACAGGCCATCCTTCAGGCGTACATAGCCTTTACCTCGCGCCGCTTGTGTTTCCAGGCTGATCCAGCCTTCGAGCACACCGTTATTGAGCGTCGCTTCGCCTTCCACTTGCCACCGTTCAGGGCGCGTCTGGTCGAGGCGTGTTTCGAGCATCTCGCGGATGGCAGGCTTGCCTTCCAGGGTCAGCAGGTTCCAGCTGAACAGCAGCAGGTCACGCCAGTGACACTCGCTGGCGAACAATTCCAGCGTAGCGTCCAGATCACGTTGGGCAAGACGCTCGTTGAGGCTTTCGACCCAGGCCGCAAGCTGAGCCGTTGGCGTGTGCAGAGGTGTTTCGACAGCGATGTTCATGGGGTTTCTCCCGATCTTGTTGTTTTGGTAACAACCAGACCAGAGCAAGGCCCGGGCCATCTTTGTCAAAGTCCCGTTGCAGAGCGGCGGCTGCTGTACTGCTCAGGCCCGGACGCGAATCTGTGTCACGTTTTTGGAAAGGGCGGATGACAGAGTGTCACCCGGTACGAAAAGCGCCCGTTGCGAGCTTTTGATATAAGCTGCAAACAGCCCCGTATCCTGACCGTAACGGAGAACAAGAATAATGAAACCGGCCTTGATCAACGCCCATGCACAACAAGTGCTACAAGCCGTGCAGGGCACTATCGCCAGCCACAGCCCCGATGCTGACCTGGCCATCACCCGATCCTGGCGCCGCTGCCTGGATCAGCATCAGCTCGACCCTGCCAGTCGCCGCGCACCCAACGTGCTTGAGCATCCACGCTTGCAGGACCACCGTGCGCCCCTGGAACACATCATCGCTGGCGCTCATTGGCAGATGGGCAACCTGCACCAGCAACTCGGCCGTGATGGCCACGTTGTGCTCCTCACCGATGCCCGCGGCGTAGCAATCGACAGTGTGTTCAACGAAACCGAGCGAGCGCAGCTTCAGCGTTCCGGGTTGTGGCTCGGATCGGTATGGAGTGAAGAATATGAAGGCACCAATGGGGTCGGCACCTGCCTGGTCGAGCGACAGCACGTCACCATCCGCCGTGATGAACATTTCCGTGGCAAGCACGTCGGTCTAACCTGTTCGGCGAGCCCGATATTTGATGCCAGTGGAGAGTTGCTGGCCGTGCTTAACCTCTCTTCTGTGCGGGATGACCTCAGTCTTCAGCAACACTTCCAGGCCGTGGCATTGACCAACCTGTCAGCCCGGCTGATTGAGAGCTGTTTTTTCCTGGGCCAGGATCCGCAGCGCTATTTGCTGCGTTTTCATCCTGAAGCTGGCTTCGTCGGACTGCTGGGTGAAGGGCTGCTCAGTTTCGACGAGAGTGCCCGTATCTGTTCAATCAATCATGCTGCGCTGGATCTGCTGGGCCTCAGCCGTGACCAGGTGGTTGGGCAATCCCTGACCATGCTGCTGGAAACACCCGTCGATCAGTTGATGAGCCAGGCCAGCGCCCAGTCGAGTGTCTGTTGGCCCATGCGCCTGGTAGACGGACGCCTGCTCTACGCACAATTGCGCGAACCCACGCAGCCGGTGCCTTTGGTCACGCCACCAGCGCCCATGATCAACGACGTGCACGTGTGCCTGGAAGACCCGCGCCTGCAACGCGGCTTCACCCGTGCATTACGTGTTCTGGAACATGACGTACCGGTGTTTTTACAAGGCGAAACCGGTACCGGCAAAGAAGCTTTTGCGGCAGCGCTGCACCGAGCCAGCTGCAGGGCGAAGCAGCCGTTTGTGGCGATCAACTGCGCGGCCATTCCGGAAACGCTGATCGAGAGCGAGTTGTTCGGCTATCGCGGCGGCAGCTTCACCGGCGCACGCAAGGACGGGATGATCGGCAAACTGGAGCAGGCCGATGGCGGCATCCTGTTTCTCGATGAGATCGCCGACATGCCACTGGCGTTACAGACTCGCCTGCTGCGAGTGCTGGAGGAACGCCAGGTGGTGCCGCTCGGTGGCGCGACGGCACGTCCGCTTGACCTGCGCCTTATCAGTGCCAGTCACCAGGATCTGCATGCCTGTGTGGCCGAAGGGCGTTTTCGCGAAGATCTTTTTTATCGCATTGCCGGGTTCACCGTGCAGCTACCGCCGTTGCGCGACCGATCAGACAAGGGCCGTTTGCTTGACCTTCTGCTGCTCGAAGAGAGCAAAGGTTCAAAAATTCGGCTGGAGGCGGGCGTCAGGGAACGCCTGCTGAAACAACCCTGGCCGGGCAATATCCGGCAACTGCGTACATGCCTGCGCACGCTGGTCGCCTTGTCGCTGGAGGGGCGTGTCACTCAAGACGACTTGACGGAGTTGCTGCCAGCAGTACCCGCGACAGTCGCATTGGCCGAAGACCCACTTGGTGTATCCGAACGGCAGACGCTGCTGGCGTTGATCGAGGCAGAGCATTGGCATATCGCCCATGTGGCCGCGCGCCTGGGGATTAGCCGCAATACGCTCTATCGCAAACTGCGCCACCACGGTATTTCACGGCCCGGTTGAAGCCGCGTGACAGTGCCGCGCTGCCAAGGAATGTGCGCTTTTCGATCAGTGTTTTTAATTCGATCTATAGTCTCTGTTCCTGAAAATGCTTACGGAACGCTCGATATGAGGCTTAAATCGGCCAGGGCCAATGCGCGTTTTACACCCTGTCATCCTGTTGAACCTGAAGTACATGACCTGTGCACCTGTAGCTCGCCGGCTATACAGGATTTCCACGCCAGAATGATGCACGATCTGTCTCGACGTGACGTTTATGGCGGTATCAAACCCAAAGCTGCGCAGCTTTCTCAAGTGCGCCCATCGAGTACTTCAGGGCAAGGTACCAACGCTGAATTCAACGCGAGTACGCTGTTGCTCAAGAATCTTCGCTTGTTCAACGGCAGCGCTGTGCTCGACGATAGCCTCTGCATCCTGATCAAGGATGGCGTGATCGACTCACTGCTCCCCGCCCATACAGAGGTTGCAGGCGCCGTGGTTATCGATTGCGGGCGAAGGGTGGTGATGCCGGGGTTGATCGATGCCCATTGGCACACTACGTTAGCGGGCATCACGCAACTTGACGCCATGAGTGCAGACCCGGGCTATATCCATTTAATCGCCGCCCGCGAAGCAGAAAGCACCTTGATGCGCGGCTTTACCACGGTACGCGACCCTGGAGGACCTTCGTTTGCATTGAAGCGTGCCATTGATGAGGGCGTTATTGCAGGGCCCCGCATTTATCCTTCCGGCGCCATGATTTCACAGACCTCTGGCCACGGTGATTTCAGGATGCGATCAGAGATTCCCCGCGGCTCACTCAGGCCGCTGAGCGTGACTGAGCAACTGGGGGCTGCAGCCATAGCCGATGGCGATGCCGAGGTGCTCAGGCGGGCCAGGGAGCAGCTTATGCTCGGGGCATCACAGCTGAAACTGATGGCCGGGGGCGGCGTCGCGTCGACTTATGATCATCTCGATAGCACCCAGTTTCTGGAGTCGGAATTAAGAATGGCGGTTGAAGCCGCTGCCGATTGGGGCACCTATGTGATGGTGCATGCGTATACGCCCAGAAGTATCCAGCGTGCCATTCGCGCCGGGGTGAAATCGATCGAGCACGGTCAACTGGCTGATGAAGACACCGTGCGCATGATGGCCGACAACGATATCTGGTGGAGTCTTCAACCTTTTCTGCAAGATGAAGACGCCAATGTTTACCCAGATCCTGTACGGCGTGAGCGCCAGCGCGTGGTGGCTGAGGGCACCGCGAGAGCTTATGAGTTTGCTCAGCGCTTCAATATAAAAACGGCCTGGGGGACTGATGTTTTATTTAATCCGCAAAAGACATCCACTCAGGGAAGACAGCTTGCAAAGCTGACCCGGTTTTACCCCGCACACGACGTCGTGAACATGGCGACAAAAATGAATGGAGAACTGTTGGGGCTGTCGGGAGCCCGCAATCCATATCCCGGTAAAATTGGCCGGATAGAACCAGGCGCATTGGCCGATCTGTTGGTTGTCGAGGGTGACCCCACGGTAAGCCTGGCGTTTCTGGAGACCCCGGATGCAACCATCAGCCTGATCATGAAAGGCGGGAAAATATTCAAGAAGCAGTTCTAATTATCAGCAGCTGCAGGCAATAGCGGCGCGACGCCGGCGCACAGGTGACTCACGGTCCTTGAATAACAGCGTTGGTTGTTGCACGTATTCAAGAAATCTGTGGTCGTACATAGTCAGGAAACTGCAACCAGCCTAATCAGAGAGAGCCTTCATGATCACACTTCACCACCTCAACGCGTCCCGATCGCTGCGTATTCTTTGGCTTCTCGAAGAAATGGGAGAGCCTTACACCCTGGTTCGCTATCAGCGCGATCCTGCCACTCGTCTTGCTCCGGCTTCACTGAAAAACATTCACCCGCTGGGCAAGTCACCGGTGATTGAGCTGGACGGGCAGGTGCTGGTTGAATCCGGCGCCATTGTCGAATACCTGATCCGCCGGTTTGCGCCCCGGCTGGAACCCGCGTTCAGCTCACCGGATTACCTTCAATACCTGCAATGGATTCACTTTGCAGAAAGCTCGGCGATGGTGCCGGTGCTACTCAAGCTGTTCACCCAGTTTGAGTCCAATGCAGGGACTCAGCTCAAGTTCCTGGACGGCTACACCCGGACTGAGTTTGATAAAGTCCTGGGGTATCTGGACAGTGCGCTTGTGAACAAAACCTTTATTGTCGGGGACACATTGTCAGGGGCTGACTTTATGCTGGCCTTTGTTGCCATCACGGTGGTCGAGCAGATGAAGTGCGGGGCACAGTACCCGCATCTGCAGGCTTACCTGCAACGTCTGGCTGAACTGGACAGCTGGAAGCGAGCATTGAAGCTTGAGCGTGAACTCGACGAATAGCCAGGGGCTGGGAGTAGAAGCACTGGCCCAGGCAGGCACGCAGATGTAACGCAGACACCTTGGCATCTGCGCACGTCATTGTGTGGTCTTGGCCGATCCCGCTCAGTTACGCAAGGTTCAACCCAGTGAGCGGTCAGACAACTGGCCATCCACCAGGCGGTGAAGGCCCAGAGGGTTGGCGTTTTTCAATGCGTCAGGCAACAGGTTGTCGGGGTAGTTCTGCAAGCACACCGGGCGCAGGAAACGATCGATCGCCAGGGTGCCCACGGAAGTGCCCCTGGCATCGGAGGTGGCCGGGTAGGGTCCGCCGTGGACCATCGAGTCGCAGACTTCCACGCCGGTCGGGTAACCATTGAGCAATATGCGTCCGACTTTCTGCTCCAGCAGCGCAGTCAATTCGCCGAACTGTTCAATGTCAGTCACTTCGCCGATCAAGGTGGCCGTCAGTTGGCCATGCAAGCTGTTTATCGCGGCACTGAGCTGAGCCTGATCCTCAACTTCAACCACCACGGTGCTTGGCCCGAAGACTTCTTCCTGCAACACCTTATCCCCTGCGAGCAACAGGCTGACATCAGCCTTGAACAGCTGCGGCCATGCCTGGTTGCCCTGCTGGGCCTGCCCGGCCACGCGCTGGATAGCGTCATGGGCAAGCAGCTTGTCCAGGCCCTGGCCGTAGCTGCGCAAGGTGCCGGGGTTAAGCATGGTCTGCGCGGGTTGCTCACTGATTTGCCCGGCCAACTGTTCAATAAAGGTCGTGAACGCAGCCGAGCGCAGGCCAATGACCAGCCCCGGATTGGTACAGAACTGCCCGCAACCCTGCACAACCGAGGCGCACAGTTCCCGGGCGATGCTGGCGCCGCGTACCACAAGAGCCTGGGGCAGGACGATCACCGGGTTGATGCTGGACATCTCGGCAAAGACAGGAATTGGCCGGGGGCGTGCCGCTGCCATGTCACACAACGCGCGGCCGCCCTTGAGCGAGCCGGTAAAGCCGACGGCATGAATTGCCGGGTGCTTGACCAGCGCCTCACCCACGCCAGCGCCGTAGATCATGTTAAAGACACCGGCGGGCATGCCGGTGCGTTCGGCGGCACGCAGCAAGGCATCGGCGACCCATTCTGCAGTAGCCATGTGCCCGCTATGGGCCTTGAACACGACCGGGCAGCCGGCTGCCAGTGCCGAGGCGGTGTCACCGCCCGCTGTGGAGAACGCCAAAGGAAAGTTGCTGGCGCCAAACACCGCCACCGGCCCCAGGCCAATGCGGTACTGACGCAAGTCGGGACGAGGCAGGGAAGTGCGATCCGGCAGGGCCTGATCGATGCGTGCACCATAAAAATCACCACGGCGCAGCACCTTGGCGAACAGGCGCATTTGTCCGCTGGTGCGCCCGCGCTCACCCACAATACGACCCGCAGGCAATGCCGTTTCCCGGCAGACAACCGCCACGAAGTCATCGCCCAGGGCATCCAGCTCATCGGCGATTGCATCCAGGAAGCTGGCGCGGCGCTCCGCACTCAATCCGCGGTAAGCCGGGTATGCCGACGCCGCAGCCGTGGCGGCATGGTCAACTTCCTCGGCGGTGGCCTGGTGAAAGTCGTAGGCGAGGGCCTCGCCGGTGCTGGCGTCGACACTCTTGACGATGACGTTGCCCAGGGCGCTGCGTTGGCCACCGATGTAGTTGTGACCGAGAATCTGAGTCATTGGGGGTCTCCTTTAAAGTGTGCCCATGCCGCCGGGCGCGAACACCCCATCGACCGGGGTGATACCGTTGATCAAAGGCGCGCCGAACTCGGCCTGGCTGATTTCGAAGCGATCCCCCGGTTGTGTGCGAATGCCGTCGGCGAACGACAAGGTCGCCGTGCCGAAAAAGTGGATATGCACATCACCCGGGCGCAGGAACTGGCTGTACTTGAAGTGATGGTATTCAAGGTTTTCCAGGCTGTGGCACATGTTGGCTTCGCCACTCAAGAACTCGTTGTCCCACAGCACCTCGCCATCGCGCAGGATCCGGCTGCGGCCCGACAAATGCTGGGGCAATGCACCGACCCGCAGTTCCGGACCAAACGAGCAGCTGCGCAATTTGGAATGTGCCAGATACAGGTAGTTTTTGCGTTCCATCACGTGATCGGAGAATTCATTGCCTACCGCGAACCCCAGCCGATAGGGTTTTGCATCATGGCCGATGACATACAGGCCGCCGATTTCCGGCTCCTCGCCTGCGTCCTCGGCAAAGGGTGGCAGCGGGAATGCAGCGCCAGGCCGTACGACGATGCTGCCGTCGCCCTTGTAGAACCATTCCGGTTGCACCCCCGCGTGACCGGCGGCGGGCTTTCCGCCTTCCACTCCCCATTTGAAAATTCGCATGGTGTCGGTCAGCGCCGCTTCGTCACCGGCCTGCTGGTGCATTTTATCTCGCGCAGACGCGCTGCCCAGGTGGGTCAGGCCCGTACCGCTAATCAGCATATGGGCCGGGTCCGGGTGATCCAGAGGGGGCAGGATGCGCAACTCGGCCAACAACGCCGGATAGTCATGGGTAAGGCCCAGGCCGTGCTGGTCGACCTGCTGTGCCAGGCTCACACCCGCTTCGATGGCCGCGAGGGCCAATTCACGCACGCTGTTGGCTCCCGGCACTTCATGTACCAGGTCACCGTCTACCAGGCCGACGCGGCGCTCGCCGGTGTTGAGTTCAAATTGTACTAAACGCATATCGGGTGTCCCTTGATTAAAGATGGGTCGCCGCGCGGGCGCTGGCGGCAAATTCGCTCGACTGGAGCACGTGTTTACGCTCGAGGGTGCGATACACCACGAACGTCAGGAAGAGCCCGAACAGCATCACCCCGCTCAGGAAGTACAAGCCCGAGGCCAGGTTGCCGGTGTATTCCTTGAGCGCACCGATCACAAACGGTCCGATGTAGCCACCCAGGTTGCCCACGGAGTTGATCAGGGCAATGCCGGCGGCGGCACTGGCACCGGCGAAGAAGCGTCCCGGCAATGTCCAGAAGATGGCGGTACAGGAAAACAGCGAGAACGCCACCAGGCTCAAGGCCGCCAGTTGCAGCATCGGCACCGTCAGCCAGGCGCTGAAGAACAGCCCGATGGCGCCCAGCACATAGAGCACAGCCAAGTGGCCATAGCGATCATTGAGGCGGTCGGAACTGCGAGGGATGATGAGCAAGCCGATAATGCCAAAGACATAGGGCACCGAAGACACGAACCCGGTGCTCAAGTCACTGCCGCCAAACTGTTTGATCAACGTTGGCAGCCACAGCCCCAGCCCGTAAATACTCAGGGTGACGGGCAGGTAGAACAGCGCAAGCAGCAATACGCGCTTGTCTTTCAGAGCATGCAACGGGTTGCCATGACGGGTCTGGCCGTAGGCCTGCAAGTCCTTTTCCAGCTCGCCTTGCAGCCAGTCCTTTTCAGCCTGGTCCATCCACTTGACCTGTTGCGGGCCGTCCGGCAAGTAACGCAGTACGGGCCAGGTCAACAGAATGGCGGGCATGCCGATCACAATAAACAGCCATTGCCAGCCATGCAGGCCAAGGATGCCATCCATGCCAAGCAAGCCGCCGGACACGGGCCCGGTGATCATCATGGCGATAGGTTGCGACAGGATAAACAGGCCCAGGATCTTGCCGCGATGGCGGACCGGGAACCATTGGGTGATGTAGTACAGCACGCCAGGAAAGAATCCCGCTTCGGCGACCCCCAACAGGAAACGCATGACATAGAAGCTGTGCGGCCCCTGCACAAAAGCCATGCCAATGGTGATGGCGCCCCAGGTGACCATGATCCGGGCAAACCAGCGCCGGGCGCCGAAACGCTCGAGCATCAGGTTGCTGGGGATTTCCATCAGGAAGTAGCCAATGAAAAACAGGCCAGCGCCCAGGCCATAGGCGGCATCGCCAATGCCGATATCCGCGCCCATGTGCAGCTTGGCAAAGCCCACCGCGGAACGATCTACATAAGCAATCAGGTACAGCAGGATCAGGAAGGGAATGAGTTTAAGCGTAATGCGACGAATAAGCCGGAGTTCCTGGCTCATGAGACGGTCTCCCATTGTTTTTGTTATGGCACCTCTGGAGTGGCCTCAAGCGGGTTATCGCCAGGATCAGCTCTCAGTGAAAACGACTATATAGTATTACTATTTAACCAACAACACTTCCACATTGGCTTTTTTAAGGCTAATTTAGCGGCACGGAAACCAATTAGTCATACAATAAGAGCCCGTTATCATGTCAGACAAATTTCCTCCCCTGCGTTCTGCCCAATGGTTTGGCAGCGCTGATAAAAACGGTTTCATGTACCGCAGCTGGATGAAGAACCAGGGCATTGCCGATCATCAGTTCCAGGGCAAACCCATCATCGGTATCTGCAACACCTGGTCGGAACTGACGCCTTGCAATGCGCACTTTCGGACCATCGCCGAGCACGTCAAACGCGGTGTGATCGAGGCCGGTGGTTTCCCGGTCGAGTTCCCGGTGTTTTCCAACGGCGAATCCAATCTGCGACCTACCGCCATGCTGACGCGCAATCTGGCGAGCATGGATGTGGAAGAAGCGATTCGCGGTAACCCGATCGATGGGGTAGTGCTGTTGACCGGTTGCGACAAAACCACCCCGGCGCTGTTGATGGGCGCGGCCAGCTGTGATGTCCCGGCCATTGTGGTCACCGGTGGGCCGATGCTGAACGGCAAGCACAAAGGCAAGGACATCGGTGCCGGCACCATCGTCTGGCAGATGCACGAGTCTTACAAAGCCGGCACCATCAGCCTCGACGAATTCCTCTCGGCCGAGGCCGGCATGTCGCGCTCGGCCGGTACCTGCAACACGATGGGTACGGCCTCGACCATGGCCTGTATGGCTGAAGCCCTTGGGACCTCGCTGCCCCATAACGCGGCCATCCCGGCGGTGGATTCGCGCCGCTATGTGCTGGCCCATATGTCGGGCATGCGCGCCGTCGAGATGGTCCGCGAGGATTTGCGCCTGTCCAAAGTGTTGACCCGGGAAGCCTTTGAAAATGCGATCAGGGTCAATGCCGCCATTGGCGGTTCGACCAACGCCGTGATTCACCTCAAGGCCATCGCCGGGCGGATCGGTGTGGACCTGGAGCTGGATGATTGGACCCGCATAGGGCAGGGCACACCGACTCTGGTGGACTTGCAGCCGTCGGGTCGTTTCCTGATGGAAGAGTTCTACTATGCCGGGGGCCTGCCGGCCGTGTTGCGGCGCCTGGGTGAGAACGGCCTGATACCCAATCCACACGCGTTGACCGTCAACGGCAAGAGTTTGTGGGATAACGTTAAAAACTCACCGATCTATGGTGACGACGAAGTTATCCGCGCAATCGATAACCCGCTGGTCGCCGACGGCGGTATCTGTGTATTGCGCGGCAACCTGGCGCCTCTGGGCGCGGTACTCAAGCCATCCGCTGCGACCCCGGCCCTGATGAAGCATCGCGGACAGGCCGTGGTATTCGAGAACTTCGACATGTACAAGGCCCGCATCAATGACCCTGAGCTGGCAGTCACTGCCGACTCGATTCTGGTGATGAAGAACTGTGGGCCAAAGGGTTACCCGGGCATGGCCGAAGTGGGCAACATGGGCCTGCCCGCCAAGCTGCTGGCTCAGGGCGTGACCGATATGGTGCGTATTTCCGATGCCCGCATGAGCGGCACGGCGTACGGCACAGTGGTGCTGCATGTGGCACCGGAAGCCGCGGCCGGCGGGCCACTGGCGGCTGTGCAGGAAGGTGACTGGATTGAACTGGACTGCGCCACTGGACGCCTGCACCTGGATATCTCCGAGGCCGAACTGACCGCACGCCTGGCCGATATCGAGCCACCAAAAAACCTGTTGATTGGCGGCTATCGCCAGCTCTACATCGACCATGTCATGCAGGCTGACCAAGGCTGCGATTTCGATTTCCTGGTGGGCTGCCGAGGATCGCAAGTACCCCGTCATTCCCACTGAGTGGCGACACTGGCCAAGCGCACCCGCCATGACAATCATAGCGGGCGCGATTCAACCCGCGCCTGCTATGATCCGCGCTTTCAACCGAAAGGATCGACCTGCGCCCCATGGATTATCGTCAGCCCTCCGACCGCAAAAGCATGCACACGCGCATCGTTCAGGAACTCGGCCTGCAGATTGTCTCCGGGCGTTTCAAACCCGATGACAAACTGCCTGCCGAAGCCTTGCTCTGCGCCGAATATGCGGTCAGCCGCCCGGTATTGCGCGAAGCCACCCGGGTGCTGGTTGCCAAAGGCCTGGTGTACTCCAAGCCGCGCGTGGGCACCGTGGTCAAGCCACGCCGCGAGTGGCACATGCTCGACCCTGATGTGTTGCACTGGTTGCTGCAGGCCTCGCCCCAAAATGAATTTTTTGGCTTGCTGACCACCGTGCGCAGCATTATTGAGCCCGCCGTGGCTGCGCTCGCAGCCCAGCATGCAACAGCAGAAGATGTGGCATCGATCCATGAAGCCTACCAACGCATGGAAAGTGCCTCCAGCCCTGAAGAGCTGCTGCAACCCGACCTGGACTTTCACAGCCGGATTGCCGACGCAACCCATAACGACTTGCTGGCCAACTTGTGCAACATGCTGTCATTGGCCTTGCGCGAAGCCATGAAACACTCCAACCGTCGACCCAACCTGCACGAACTTGCTCTGCCACGGCACAAGGCAATCTTGACCGCGATCGAAAGCCGCGACGCTTTGGGCGCGCGTCAGGCCACACTGGTACAGCTCGAAGACGCGCGCATGGCGCTGGATGTGGTACTGAGCCAAGGGTGAGGGCGGTTGATTTGCCCCGCCAGCATTTGACCGAGGCATAGAGGGCGGGCAGGGCGCGGCCTGGGCCCAGTATGGATCGTCCCGGTTGATACCTGCGACTTCACAAAGCTTCACATTTGCACGGCGGGAAAGGGCGGGGATATGGGTTAGCATCGCGGCGCTGCCTAGGGGCGCAAGCGTGCTGACAGCAACGGCTTAAAATGCCTGACAAGCGTTTTAAAGCCGGGATCCCGGTTAAAAGGTCTCTTTATTGTGCGTACAGGCAAGTCAAACCGTTGGTTAGTCCTCATGTCGGTCATTCTGGCTTTTATGCCGATTGTCCTGGATTACACCATTCTTCATGTCGCGGTTCCGTCACTGACCCTTGCTTTGCAAGCAACGGGTACCGAGATTCTGTGGATCATCGACATCTACCCGTTGTTGATGGCCAGCCTGCTGATTCCCATGGGCACGCTTGCGGACAGGGTGGGCCATCGCCGAATGCTGCTGGCCGGGCTAGTTATCTTTTGCGCAGGCTCCGTACTGGCGGCCTTTTCTCCCAATGTCGCAGCGTTGATCGGGGCACGGGCGTTCATGGCATTTGGCGGCGCCATGATCATGCCCAGTGTCCTCGCGATTATTCGACAGACGTTTGAAGACCAGAGCGATCAAGCCGTAGCGCTGGGTATCTGGGGTGCTGTTGCCTCCACCGGAGCCGCCATCGGGCCCTTGGTAGGGGGCGCATTGCTCGAGCATTTCTGGTGGGGAGCGGTCTTCCTGATTAATGTGCCCGTGATGCTGCTGGTCATCCCCTTGGTGATCGCCTGGATACCGCGACGCAGTGTGGTCGGCGATGGAAACTGGACCATCGGCCAGTCCGTGATTCTGATCCTGGGTGTCATGGCAAGTGTCTACGCCCTTAAATCGGGTTTCAAAACCAACAGCTCTCATTTCGTAACCGGTGCCTGTTTTGTATTCGGAGCACTGATGCTGGTGTGGTTTGTACGCAAGCAACGTCATACCTTGACCCCGATGCTTGACCTGAGCCTTTTTGCCATTCCGGCGGTCAGCACGGGTATCGTCATGGCGCTGGTCACCATGGGTGCGCTTGCCGGGTTCGAATTGCTGCTGGCTCAAGAACTGCAGTTCGTCATGGGCCGTACCCCCCTGGAGGCCGGTATTTTCATGATGCCACTGATGATTGCAGCTGCAATCGGTGGGCCTCTGGCAGGCGTTATCCTGCGGGCGATTGGCCTGAGGTGGGTTGCGAGTTGCTCGTTGCTGGTGTCCGCTGCAAGCCTGGTCGGATTGGCCCAAATACACCTGGGCAGCGCCGGGGTGGCCGTTATTGTGATGCTGGTGGCTCTGGGTCTTTCCCTCAGCATTGGCTTGACCGCCTCGTCGGTGGCGATCATGAACAGTATTCCAATGGAGAAGGCGGGCTCGGCCGGAGCCCTTGAGGCCACCAGTTACGACCTTGGCACCGGATTGGGCATAACCGTTTTCGGTATTCTGCTCGTATCCACTTATGAAAAATCCATACAGCTGCCTGACGGCATTCCAACTGCCATTGCCGAGACAGCCGTGCGGTCTATTGGTGAAACGATGATTGCGGCAAAAGCACTGGGAGGCATACAAGGCCAGCAGCTTGCTGCAGCGGGGCAAAAGGCGTTTAGTGCCTCCCACAGCATGGTTTTACTGACGGCGGCTGCACTGGTCGGCGCATTGAGCCTGTTGGTCTGGTTTGTGTTGAGGCATCACAAAAGCAAATCGGGTGCAGTGAGTTCAGATTTCGAATGAACGTTAATCCAGGTTTTATTCCATTGGTTTAATCGCTCAAGGATGAGCGTCGTCAACGCACTATGAACATGAAGGGCATGGCCCGTGACAGAGTGGACATCAGAAGCAGATTTTTCGAATCAGCGCATTAAGATGCTCAAGGGCATTCCAGGATAATTCACGATTTAACATAATATACATTATGCGTAATAACGTATTACCGTATCAGGGCCAGTGGAGGTCAGATTTCAAGGCGTCGAATCGCGCTTCAGGTCAATCCTGAATCTTTCGCAAACCCTACCGAACAATTCGCCCATTCTGTACCGATCCCTGATTGATTGCGTTACGGCATAATCACCACCTTCGTACTGCACCCGCCACAATGGAATGACAAATGATCAGAGCATTTGAACAGCACGACATGGAGCGTGTTTTGGAAATCTGGCTAAGCGCATCGATCAAGGCCCATGACTTTATCGACGCGGCTTACTGGCAATCCCATACAGCCACGATGCGTGATGTTTATATCCCTGCATCAGAGACCTATGTGCTCGAAGACCCATCCGGCGTCCTGGGATTTTGCTCCTTGCTGGGCAATCAACTGGCCGCGCTGTTTGTTGACCCGGCCCATCAAGGCAAAGGTCTGGGCAAGCAGTTGCTTGAGCACGCGAAAAACCTTCGTGGCGAGCTGACCCTTGCGGTTTATAAAGAGAATGCGCCCAGCCTGGCCTTTTATCACTCACAGGGCTTTGCGGTGCTGCGCGAGCAAGTTGACGCGCAGACAGGCCATGCTGAATACCTGATGGCGTTAAGTAATTGATCCTCCCACAGCCTTTGCTGACAGCCATCGAGACCCTGTATTTGCCCGCAGCATTGGCGTATCCGGCTGATTACTCGGTAGAGAGTGCCGCCCGGGAATATGGCGGTGTGCGCTTTACCCTTGCAGGTCGCAAAGTCGTCTTCAGGGTCGCCAAAGTCACGCCAACCAAGGTCGGCCAGTTCGTCACCCTGTGGAAACGGCCCTGTCCAGGCGGTGAAATTACGCCGCTGGATAGCGCGGATGATATCGATTTCGTGGTGGTTCATGTGGCTACTGAAGGACAATGTGGGCAGTTCATTTTTGATCGTGAGACCTTGTTGTCGCGCGGTGTCTTTGCCATAAATGGTCGCGGCGGCAAGCGCGCATTACGGGTTTATCCGCCCTGGAGCAGGCCTTCAGCCCGCCAGGCCGTGCAGTCTCAAAGATGGCAAACCGAGTGTTTTGTGGCGGTCACTCCCTGTGAACCGGCCTCAATAGTCCGTATTCGCGACCTTTTCCACTGCGTGTAATCTTGGGTTATATGCATTTTTGATATAACTAAACTAAAGAACTATTTAGTAGAGTTATAATTAGGGGCTTTTCTGTGTGCTGATTCTCACCCTGCACACTGGCCAAAGCCATGCCCTGCCCATTGCGGCTTGCCTGTGCTCGACGACATTGCTAGTGTCGGGCCATGACTTCTTATCGCCTTACCTCGACCACTACCACCACGACCGCTGAATGCGGAGCGTGCGAAGTGTCGTGAGCCGATGGCAAACGAATTTCAAAGGCCCGCCAGCGATGGACAGGGCCTTTTTTTATGCCCTTGCCTCGCTGGTTCTCACGCAAGGAGATGCACCCATGTACGCCCTCTTGGTTCTTGATATGCAGGTTGGACTTGTTCACGGCCCGGACCGCCCCTGGCGCGGCCCTGAGTTGCTGGAAACCGTTAATGCCCTGCTGCACAAGGCGCGCAGTGCCGGTGCGGGAATTTTTCTGGCTAGGCATATCGGCCCCGTTGGCTCGCCCATTGAGCCAGGCAGCCCGTTGACCCTGCTCGCACCGGAACTGATGTTGCTGGGCAGTGAAGTGGTCTTCGAAAAACACAGGCCCAATGCCTTTGCCATGACCGGGCTGGCCGAGCAGTTGCGCGCTTGCGGCGCGACCGGGGTGGTGATTACCGGGATGAAAACCCAGTATTGCATCGACAGTACCTGCCGGGCGGCTCGAGACCTGGGCTTTGATGCCGTGCTGATAGCTGACGGTCATACATGCTCGGATACCGCCGAGCTCAAGGCCGAACAGATTGTTGCTCATCACAATGCCAGCCTTGTCGGGCCCTTCTGCCAACTGGTCCAGGCACAGGACTGGCGCTTCTAGCCCCACTCCCCCTCAGGCACGCCCTGCACTGACAATTTGTCGCAGGGCTGTGTTTTTGTTAAAGTTATAAAACTAACCGTTTAGTACATTCCAATTCCGGACGTTTCCCGCGCTGTCGTTCCTGCCTGCACAAGGCCTGGGCGGCGGGCAGAAACGCCGGCTGCGTCTAGGGCTGCGCTGCAAACAGCTACAGTCAAAGGCGATGCCCTCCTTCCAACCGTTCATGTATCAATAGGGTCATGCACCATGAATAAGCCTCAACCTTCGGCAGCCGTAAGCCGTTGGCCCATCTGGGTCGCCGCTCTCGGTGTGCTGGTCTTCGGATTGCTCTTTATCGCCGGTGGTGGTTACCTCGCCACGCTCGGTGGCAGCCTGTACTTCCTGATCGCAGGCCTGGGCATGCTGGTCTCGGCCGTGCTGCTGTTCAAGCGCCGCCTGGCAGGTGCCTGGCTGTTCGCAGCCGTGATGGTCGCCAGTGTTGTCTGGGCGCTGGTCGATGCCGGGCTGGTGTTCTGGCCGCTGGTGTCGCGCCTTTTTGCCCTGGCCGTGCTGAGCCTGGTCGTGGCGCTGGCTTACCCGACACTGCGCAAGGCCAATGGTCTGGGCGGTAACGGCGGTTATGCGCTGGGCGCGGTACTGGCCGTGGCCATCGCTGCCGGCTTCTGGGGCATGTTCCAGCCCCACGCTTCGATCGCACCCACCGGTGACGGCCCAGGCCTGACCCAGGTCGACCCGGCCAAGGCCCAGAAAGACTGGGCACACTACGGCAATGACGAAGGTGGCAGCCGTTTTGCTGCACTGGACCAGATCAACCGCAGCAACGTGTCGAAGCTGGTACCGGCGTGGACCTACCAGACCGGTGACGTTGCTATCAGCGATGGCAACGGTGCCGAAGACCAGATGACGCCGCTGCAAATCGGCGACAAGGTGTTTATCTGCACCCCGCACAACAACCTGATCGCACTGGATGCCGACACCGGCAAAGAGCTGTGGAAGAACAACATCAATGCCAAGGCCGCCGTCTGGCAGCGTTGCCGTGGCCTGGCGTACTTTGATGCCAGCGCCCCTGTCGCCGCACCTACCGATGGCAGCACCCCGGCCGCAGCGGTCACCGTTGCACCGGGCGCAGCCTGCCAGCGTCGCCTGCTGACCAACACCATCGATGCACGCTTGATTGCCGTCGATGCGGACACCGGCGAGTTCTGCCCGGATTTTGGCAGCAATGGCCAGGTTGATCTCAAGGCCGGCCTGGGCAATGTGCCTGATTCCTACTATCAGTTGTCGTCGGCACCCTTGATGGCAGGCACCACGGTGGTGGTTGGCGGACGTGTTGCCGATAACGTGCAAACCGATATGCCTGGCGGCGTTATCCGCGGCTTCGATGTGATCACCGGCGCCATGCGCTGGGCGTTCGACCCGGGCAACCCGCAGGACAAAAAGGCTCCGGTAGACGGCAAGACCTACGTTCGCAGCACGCCCAACAGCTGGGCGCCGATGTCCTATGACCCGCTGATGAACACCGTGTTCTTGCCAATGGGCAGCTCGTCCACCGACATCTATGGTGTTGAACGTACCGAACTGAACCACAAGTACGGCGCCTCCGTGCTGGCACTCAATGCCACTACCGGTGACGAAAAGTGGGTCTACCAGACCGTTCACAATGACCTGTGGGACTTCGACCTGCCGATGCAGCCCACCCTGATGGACTTCACCGTCGCCGACGGCAGCAAAGTGCCTGCGCTGGTGATCGGCACCAAGGCCGGACAAATCTATGTGCTGGATCGCCACACGGGCAAGCCGCTGACCAAGGTTGAAGAAGTACCGGTCAAGGCATCCAATATCCCCGACGAGCCTTATTCGCTGACCCAGCCAAAATCCGTGGGCATGCCACAGATTGGCGCGCAGACCCTGACCGAATCGGACATGTGGGGCGCCACCCCGTTCGATCAGATGCTGTGCCGTATTTCCTTCAAGAAAATGCGTTACGAAGGCCTGTACACCGCGCCGGGCACCGATGTGTCGTTGAGCTTCCCGGGTTCGCTGGGTGGCATGAACTGGGGCAGCCTGTCGACTGATCCGGTACACGGTTTTATCTTCGTCAACGATATGCGCCTGGGCTTGTGGGTGCAGATGGTACCGCAGCAAAAAGACGCCAAGGCCTCTTCCGGCGGCGAAGCGCTGAACACCGGCATGGGTGCCGTGCCGCTTAAAGGCACGCCTTATGCCGTGAACAAGAACCGCTTCCTGTCGATTGCGGGTATCCCCTGCCAGGCGCCGCCTTTCGGCACCTTGACCGCCATTGACATGAAGACCCAGAAAGTCGCCTGGCAAGTACCGGTCGGTACTGTGCAGGACACTGGCCCGCTGGGTATCAAAATGGGCCTGCAACTGCCGATTGGCATGCCGACCCTGGGTGGTACGCTGTCAACCCAAGGTGGTTTGGTGTTTATCGCCGGCACCCAGGACTACTACCTGCGCGCCTTCAACTCGGCCAACGGTGAAGAAGCCTGGAAAGCCCGTTTGCCGGTGGGCAGCCAGGGTGGCCCGATGACGTTTGTATCGCCTAAAACAGGCAAGCAATATGTCGTCATCACGGCGGGCGGTGCGCGTCAGTCGGCTGATCGCGGTGACTATGTGATCGCTTACGCGTTGCCTGACAACAACTAAGCAGTGCCCTGCCCTGTGGCTGCAGGCTTGCCCGCGATGGCAGCGCCTCGGTCCTTCAGACAGACCGGGTTGCCTGCATCGCGGGCAAGCCCGGCTCCCACAATGGCCGTGCAAGCTTTTTACCCTGGGTACACCCCCTAATACTGTGGGAGCGGGCTTGCCCGCGATGGCAGCGCCTCGGTCATTCAGACAGACCGGGTTGCCTGCATCGCGGGCAAGCCCGGCTCCCACAATGGCCGTGCAAGCTTTTTACCCTGAGTACACCACCCAAAACTGTGGGAGCGGGCTTGCCCGCGATGGCAGCAGCTCGGTCATTCAGACAGACCGGGTTGCCTGCATCGCGTGCAAGCCCGGCTCCCACAATGGCCGTGCAAGCTTTTTACCCTGGGTACACCCCCTGAAACTGTGGGAGCGGGCTTGCCCGCGATGGCAGCGCCTCGGTCCTTCAGACAGACCGGGTTGCCTGCATCGCGTGCAAGCCCGGCTCCCACTATGGCCGTGCAAGTTTTTTACCCTGGGTACACCCCCTGAAACTGTGGGAGCGGGCTTGCCCGCGATGGCAGCGCCTCGGTCATTCAGACAGGCCGGGGTGCCTGCATCGCGGGCAAGCCCGGCTCCCACAATGACCGTGCAAGCTTTTTACCCTGGGTACACCACCCAAAACTGTGGGAGCGGGCTTGCCCGCGATGGCAGCGCCTCGGTCATTCAGACAGACCGGGTTGCCTGCATCGCGGGCAAGCCCGGCTCCCACAATGGCCGTGCAAGCTTTTTACCCTGGGTATACCACCCAAAACTGTGGGAGCGGGCTTGCCCGTGATGGCAGCCCCACTCCCACAATTTCTAACCAGCCTTGCTCAGCAATACCCTCGTCACCCTGCGCTCTTCCACCTCGACCACGGTCAGGTTCCAATCTTCCCACGTCAGTTTGTCGCCAATCATTGGCAGACGGTCCAGCAAACTCATCACCATTCCGGCCATCGTCTGATAGTCGTCTGTCGCCTTGGCTAAAAAGCCGGTGTGCTGGCGAATCTGGCTCAGGTTCAAGGCACCACTGACCAGATACCCGTCCTCCCGGGCCACGATATTCGGTCCTGCTATCTCACTGGCATCCGGCAACTCGCCGGCGATGGACTCCAAAATGTCGGTCATGGTCAACAGGCCGATAAAGTCACCAAATTCGTTGATCACAAAGGCGATATGGGTCGACTCTTTGCGCATCTGCTCCAGGGCATTGAGAATCGTGAAGCTGTCCAGCAGGTTGATGGCCTTGCGCGCCATTGCCTCCAGGTCCGGCTCATGCCCCGCCAGCAGCTCCTTGAGCAACTCCTTTTTATGCACAAAGCCCAGCGGCTCATCCACACGTCCGTCCCGGATCAGGGGCAATCTGGAGTACGACGAATGCATCAGTTTTGTACGAATGACCTCAGGTGAGTCGGCCAAATCAATATGGTCGATCTCGGCGCGTGGCGTCATCACCGAACGAATCGGGCGCTCTGCCAATTGCAGCACGCCACTGATCATCACCCGCTCGCGTCGATGAAAGACTTCCTGGTCATTGCCGCCTTCCAGCATATCGGCAATGTCTTCACCGACTTCATCAGCACTCAAAGTCCGACCGCCAAGCAAGCGCATCACCGCATGGGCGGTACGTTCGCGCATCGGGCGCAGGCCCTGCACGCTTTTTTTGCGGCGAGCACGGGCAACCTGGTTGAGCACTTCAATCAGGATCGAGAAGCCGATGGCCGCATACAGGTAGCCTTTGGGGATATGGAACCCCAGGCCTTCGGCGGTCAGGCTAAAACCGATCATCATCAGGAAGCCCAGGCAGAGCATGATCACCGTCGGGCGGCTGTTGACGAAGTGGGTCAGCGGTTTGCTGGCCAGAATCATCAGGCCAATGGAGAACACCACCGCAATCATCATCACCGACAGGTGTTCAACCATGCCCACGGCGGTAATCACCGCGTCCAGGGAAAACACCGCGTCGAGCACCACGATCTGCGCCACGATTGGCCAGAACAGGGCATAGCCCAGCGCCGATGAGCGTTCGGCCACATGCCCTTCGAGGCGCTCATGCAGCTCCATCGTGGCCTTGAACAGCAGGAACAGACCACCGAACAGCATGATCAGGTCGCGGCCCGAGAAGGACTTGTCGAACACCTCGAACAGCGGCGCAGTCAACGTCACCATCCACGAGATGCTGGCCAGCAGGCCCAGGCGCATCACCAGTGCCAGGGTCAGGCCAATCACCCGGGCACGGTCGCGCTGCTCCGGCGGCAGTTTGTCGGCGAGGATGGCGATAAACACCAGGTTATCAATGCCCAGCACCAGCTCGAGCACAATCAGGGTCAACAGGCCAAGCCAGGCCGTGGGATCTGCAATCCATTCCATAGGTATCAGTTAATCTCACGAAGGTGCCGGGTTAACGGCGAGCGCGCACAGACAAGCGCAGCAGCAGAGGTGCTGGCGCAGAACAGAGGGCTGGGAATGGGTAACGCGTGCTCGATGGCGAGGATCAAGCCAGGGGGAAGCGCAGGTTCAAAACTGCGACTGGGTGGTTCCTGAAGGGTGTTCATACAAGCCTTTAGTGAATTGGGGATGCAATCCTACAGCGATTAACCTCAATTCCTGCTAGCGGACTTATTACAAAATTTAACAAGTCCTCCCTGCCCCACCGTGCTCGACCTGCCTGGCAAACCATTGCAGCACCGCGGTACACGCAGGGTGCGAGGCTGCAGCAGGTTGCAGGCACAACGAATAGTTGCCACCGGTTTTCAACGGTTCACCAAACGGAATCACCAGAACCCCGCGTTGAATGGACTCGGCCGCCAGGGTCATGTCCGTGACTGCAACCCCCAGGCCTCGCGCGGCAGCATCGAGGGCCAGTTCATCGAGATTGAACGGGATATGCCGGTAACTGTGCAACGGCTTGCCGTCATTGGCGGCGAGCCAGTCGATCCAGGCTTGCTGGTCGGCCGAGCGATGCAACAACGCGAAGCACACCAGGTCCGCCATTGACGTCAGCGGCCCCAGATCGGGGGCACACACCGGTACCAGAGCCTCGTCGAATAAAGCCATGCAGGCCGGATCAGTGGAGGGTCGGGGCAAGTACAGGATGTAGGCATCGCTGTCGCTGGCCGGCTCGACGATCTCGGTGGCCACCGTTTCAATCGACAGGGCGATGTCCGGGTGCTGTAAGTAGAAGTCACTGAGCTTTGGCAGTAACCAGCGCACGGCCAGCGACACATGCATGCGGATGCGAAACGGTCGCTTGTGCGGCGACAAGCGATCCTCCAGCAGCTTCAACTGCTCAAGCATGCTGCGGGCACTGGCCAATACCTGCTCGCCTTCGACCGTCAGGCGCACGCTGCGACTGGTTCTGGCCAACAACGTCACGCCAAAGTGAGCTTCCAGTTGCTGGATTTTCCGGCTGATTGCGCTTTGCGTCAGGCACAGCGTTTGCGCGGCCAGGGTGAAGCTGCCCGATTCGGCCACCTCAACCAGTGCCTGCAAGCCCTGCAATGACGGTACATGACGAAGTTTATCCATGTGTTTTATGCATCAATCAATGAATTAATAGCGTTGGTTATATCACCTGCCACAGCATAAATTCCATCCATAACCCGCGCCAGCAGCGGCCAGGCATGCATATAGCGCATGTATGCGAACGCCGCGCAGCGCCCTGACAGGCAAATGAGGTGAAAGGTGAAAAATGAATGTGGCTGGATTGCCTTGGCAGGAAGTTCCCCTGTGCGCGATCACCTCAAGGGCGTTGAAAAAACCGACTGGTTGATTATCGGTGCGGGCATTACTGGTCTCAGTGCGGCCCATTCCCTGGCGCAATTGCACCCTCAGGCACGGATCGTGATTGTTGACAGGCAACGGGCTGCCCAAGGGGCATCGGCACGCAACTCCGGTTACGCGGTGTCTCATGAAAACCCGGCTGATGACGAACTCATCGGCAAGAGCGGTTTTGCCGGCTATGCCGTGGACTCGACCATCGGCCAGGCGGCCGCTGATGAAGTGCGCATGCGCATTGCGCGCCACGGCATTGACTGCGAATACCGGGATTCTGGCTACTACTTCGCCGTTAACGACCCGGGCAAATTGACCCGGGTTGAGGCCAAACTTAAAACCCTGCACGCCGTGGGCGCATCTGCGCACTTTCTGGAAGGCGCGCAACTGGCACAGACCCTCGGTACCCGGCATTACCAGGCGGCCATCTGGTGCGGCAATGGCAATGCATTGTTGCAGCCGGCGAAATACGTCAAGGGCTTGCTGGATGCCTTGCCCGCTAATGTCAGCCTGTTTGAAAACACCGACATCAGCGGGCTTGAACGCCTGAGTGGCGGGCGCATCCGGGCCAGGGGCAGCCAGGGCAGCATTGAAGCCGCGCAGGTACTGGTATGCCTGAATGCCTTTATCCCCCGCGCCGGGATCGACACTGGCGCAACCTTCCCGATGGAACTCAGCGCCAGCCTCACCCGCCCCCTGACAGACAAGGAGTATGAGGCCATCGGCAGTGTCGAGCCCTGGGGTGTGCTGTCGACCCGACCACTGGGTGCCACGGTACGACTGACCCCGGATCGTCGGGTAATGATCCGCAACACCGCGGAATACCGCACCAGGGACCTGTCCAACCGTGACCTGCTGCAACGGCGCAAGCACCATGTGCTGGGCTTGCAACGGCGTTTTCCAGGGCTTGACGAGCAGGATATTGCCTACACCTGGACCGGCCATCTAAGCGCCAGCCGTAGCGGCCAGCCCTACTTTGCCAAGGTCGAGGAAGGTATTTACGCCGTGGCCGGCTGCAATGGCTCCGGCGTCGCACGCGGCACGCTGTGGGGCCGTCTGCTCGCCGAATTGGCATCCGGCGCCAGCTCTGCCCTGCTGCAGTCGGTTATGGCGCGTGCCAAACCGGGCTGGCTGCCACCCCGTCCGTTCTTTGATATCGGCGCCGTACTGCGCATGCGCATGGAAGCCATCAGGGCCAAAACAGAAATCTGAACACGCTCACACCACAAAAGAATAAAAGCTCCTTGAAAAGGTGATTGAACATGCACATCAACACGCTATCCCTTGCGGTCATGCTCGCAACATTTTCGGCGGTCAGCCATGCCGACGAGAGTGTGAATATTTTCAACTGGAACGGCTATATCGCCGACGACACCTTGACCAGTTTCACCAAGGACACAGGGATCAAGGCTACCTACGATATTCACGACAGCAACGAAGTGCTGGAGTCCAAGTTGATGACCGGCAATACCGGCTATGACGTGGTCAGCCCTTCGAACCACTTTATGTCGCGCCTGATCAAGGCCGGTGCCATCCAGAAGCTGGACAGGAGCCAGTTGCCCAACTGGAAAAACCTGGACCCGGTGCTGATGAAAAAGCTGGAAGTCAACGACCCCGGCAACCAGTACGGCTACCCCTATATGTGGGGCACGGCGGGGATCGGCTACAACGTCGAGAAGATCAAGGCGATTTTTGGCACCACGGATGTCACCCAGTCCTGGAGCTTGTTTTTCGATGAAAACAACATCAAAAAACTGAGCCAGTGCGGTGTGGCGATCATCGACAATCCGACGCAAGTACTGCCGATCACCCTCAATTACCTGGGCTTGCCGCACCATAGTCATGAGCCTGAGGACTACAAGAAAGCCGAAGCGGCGCTGCTGAAAATACGGCCTTATGTGCAGTATTTTCACGCGTCCAAATACATCAGTGATCTGGCCAACGGCAATATTTGCGCGGTGATCGGTTTTAACGGTGATGTGGTCCAGGCTGCGGCCAGTGCCCGGGAAGCCAGGAACGGGATCGATATTGCCTATTCGATCCCCAAGGAAGGTTCGACGTTATGGCTGGATATGGTGGTCATGCCTAAAAGCGCGCCCCATGAGAAGAATGCCTACCGCTACATGAACTACCTGCTGACCCCGCAAGTGATTGCCAACATCAGCAACCATATCCACTACGCCAACCCCAACCAGGCGGCAGACGCGTACCTGGCGCCTGATGTGAAACAGGACCCGGCGATCTACCCGGCCAGTGCCGTGATCGACACCCTGTTCACCGTGGAAGACCTGCCGGCCAAGATCGCCCGCCTGAGCACCCGCTTGTGGACCAAGCTCAAGACCAATACCTGACAGACCGCGTCGGGATCATTGTGGGAGCGGGCTTGCTCGCGATGCAGGCACCTCGGTCTGTCTGAATGACCGCGGTGTGCGCCATCGCGGGCAAGCCCGGCTCCTACACTACTTCTGCTCCCCACCCCCACGAGGGTCACAACAAGAATCGGTCTGTCACATTGCGCCGCTCATTGTCATCACGCACGTCATAGCTGACCGTGGTAGCAATGTTGGCGTGGTGCGCCAGCTTTTGTGCGATTGACACGTCGTACTCTTCGATCACCCGGGTAATAAACGACCGGCGAAAGTCATGGGGCATGATGTCGACGCCTACCTGCCGGCCCCGCTGCTTGGCGATGTAGTAAATGGCGTGTTTGGTCAGGCGGTCACGGGTAATGTGGTTGCCACGACGGATGCGATTGAACAGGAAGCTGTCATCCTCGACTCCATCTGGCAGATTGGCCCGGCGAAAGGCCAGCCAGGCTTCAAGTTTTTCAAAGGCCCAGGCCGGGGCGAACTTGATCAGTTCCTTGTTGCCCTTGCCCAGTACCTGCAAGCTGCGCTGTTCGACATCGACCTGCCACAGGTCCATGTTCACCGACTCGGACTTGCGCATCCCCGAGCCATACAGGATCGCAATGATCGCCGCATCCCGCAGCCCCTGGGGACGCGGGTCTGCCGCACAGGCATCCATCAATTCGCGAATCAGGTTGCGCCGCAGGTTACGCCCCTTGACCAGCCGCGAGCCACCGCCTGCCTTGACCGCGCGGATCTTGAGCAAATGATCCTGGGTAATCAGGCTTTGTTGCCAGGCCTGATTCATCACCCCGCGAATGGCATTCACATACAGCGATGAGGTATTGGGCGCGTAGCCGTCCTCACGCAACGCGGCGACCAGCGCGGTGATATGCCCCGGTTGCAGTTGATGCCAGGGGAATTCATCAATCGCCACATCTTCAGCGCCCAGGCGGTCCGCCGCTTCCTGCAAGACATAACGCATGGTCTGGCGGCTGGAGGGGGCAAGACGCTGCAGGTACAGCGCAACAGGGTTTTGCACCGGGTTTAACACCGAGGGCGAAAGCGACGGTAGCGGGGAGTCAATCGTAGACAAAACCAATCTCATTACAGGCAGAAACAGTTCGCAATATACCCCATGCGCCGGGGATTTCCGCGTTTAGCGCATCAACGCCCACCCACTCGCGATTTGCATGGCCCGGGCATGGCATACATGCATTCTGCACGAATAAAAATGTCAGCCTTAAAGCCTAACCGATTGATTTATATTGAATGTATATCGTTCATTCAAGTTGGTACAGCTAATGCAACGTTCATCCCTGAGGGTCGTATGTAAAAAGGCCTATCCCCATCCGTGAAAGAGACAGGTGAGTGAATATGAATGCCATCGATTTGCTGTTGGAAGACCACAAGCGCGTCAAGGCTATCTTGGGCCAGCTCAGCGATTCCACCGAGCGGGCCGTGAAAAAACGCACTGAACTGCTCAACAAGCTGGAAATGGAAATTACTATCCACACCCGCCTTGAAGAGGAAATCCTCTACCCGGTCTTCAAGAAAGCCGGTGGTAAAGAGCAAGCCGTCATGTACCACGAAGCGAAGGAAGAACACCGTACGGTGGATTCCCTGGTATTGCCTGACCTGAAGAAAACTGCACCCGATTCTCTGGAATTCTCCGGACGGGCAAAGGTGGTCAAGGAGTTGCTCGAGCACCATATCGAAGAAGAAGAAACCGAGATGTTTCCCCAGGCCCGCAAGTTGCTTGGCAAGGCAGTGCTCGAGGAACTGGGCAAACAGATGGAGGCGATGAAAGCCGAGTACAAGAAGTCCCTGAACAGCAAGCCCCTGGCGGCGTGATGGCGCCAGCGCCTGGCAGGGTCAGCCCTGGCTAAAACCTCGCGCCAGCATTACTGCAACCCCCAGTAACATGCAGGCTGTAGCCCGTTGCAACAACACCTGTCGCGACGGGCTTTGCAGCACCCGGCGAATACGCTGGCCGAAGTAGCAGTACAGGCAACCGCTGGCGAACTGCAGCAGCAAAAAGGCCAGCCCCAGTATCAGCAAGTCCTGTGTGTGGGTGGCACTGCCCTGCCCGGCAAACTGCGGGAACACGGCACTGAACATGACGATGGTTTTCGGGTTGGAAAACCCGGTGAGCAAGCCTTTGCCAAAGCGCCCCCGCACACCGCTGTCCAGGGTGGCGGTACGCTCCAGCGCCAGCCCGCTGCTGTTCCATTGGCGCCAGGCCAGATACAGCAAGTAGGCAACCCCGATGTACTGCAGGGCGCGACTGATCTGCGGGTTACCCTGGATCAGCCCGGCAAAACCCACGGCAAAAATCAGGATCGATACCAGATACGCAGCGCTGGCACCCAGCTGTACCGGCATTGACCGTTTCAAGCCTTCCTGCATGCCAAACCCCATGAGCAGCAGGGTCATGGGGCCGGGACTGAAAGTCATGGTGGCGCAGAACATCAGAAAATACACAAAGGAAGCGAGTGTCAGTTGCGTGGCCATTACGGTGGTTCAATCCAGTCAATGCGGTCGCGCAGTCTAGGCAGGCCCTGCCGGCTATTGGCAGATCAAGCACCGGCAAACTTTACCGACCTTTACTGGTAGCATGACCGGTAAAGTACGAGGCCCTGCATGCACTTACCTACCGTTGTGTTCCAACCCGGCCTGTCCAAGGTCCAGCAGATTGTGAATGCCTTGAGCCAGGCTATCGATCAGGGCCAGCTTGGCCCCGGCAGCAAGTTGCCCTCTGCGCGTGAGATGACAGCGCACTGGGGGGTCAGCAAATTCACCCTTATCGAGGCGCTGGATCGTCTGCGTGGGCAGGACAGGATCACATCCAGTCAGGGCCTGGGCTACTTTGTTGCAACGACCACACCGCCAGCCAGGCGCGCCGTCGGCCTGGACCTGTTGCCGCAAGACTTGAACAGCGTCTTGCGCCGCTCCCTGACCGGTGCCAGCGGGGCCCTGCGACCCGGTAGCGGGCATTTGCCGGAGAACTGGCTGCAAGACAGCGCCCTACGCACCAACCTGCGCCAGCTCAGTCGCTCGCCGGCCTTGCGCCTGACCGGCTATGGCGACCCGGCGGGCTATCTGCCGCTGCGTCAGGCCTTGCAGCAAAAGCTCCTGGGCCAGGGCCTGGATGTGGGGGTCGAACAGATCATCACCACGGCCAATACCGTGCTCGCCCTGGACATGCTGTTACGCCTGCATTTACGCCCCGGCGACACGGTGCTGCTGGACACGCCCTGTTACTTCAATTTTCACGCCAATCTGGCCTTGCACGGCGTCAACGTGGTGACTCTGGCCCGCACTGCCCAAGGGCTGGACCTGCATAACCTGGAAGCAATGTTGATCCAGCACCGCCCCGTGCTCTACCTGACCACCGGGCTGCTGCATAACCCCACCGGGCACTCCTTCACACCCGGCCAGGCCTACGGGCTGCTGGAACTGGCCAAGCGCTATGGCTGCTCGATTATCGAAGACGATCTCTACGGTGACTTGCACCCTGAGCCGCCACCCCGGCTGGTCGCGCTGGCCGGCGTTGAGCAAGTGACCTACCTGAGCGGATTTTCGAAAACCCTCAGTGCCAACCTGCGCGTCAGCTTTGTCGTGGCACCGCCGCAGCGGGCCGCCGAGCTGACCCAGATGAAACTGATCTGTGGCGGGATTACGTCGGAGATGCTCGAACAGGTGGTGGGTTCGATGCTCACTGACGGCACTTATCACAAACATCGCAAGCGTGTGGTGCAAGGCCTGCAGGCCAGTGGCGCACGGGTGTCGAGCTGGCTGCAGGGCCTGGGCTTCACCCTGGATGTGCCTTATACCGGCGGCATGTTTATCTGGGCCACATTACCTGCCGGGCTGGATGCCGAAACATTGGCGCAGCAGGGACTTGCCCGTGGCCTGGTACTGGCGCCGGGGATCTTGTTCGGCCTCGATCCCCGGTTGCGTAACTGCATGCGTTTCAACGTCGCTCACACTGACACCCCTGCCGTCATGGCGGGCGTTGAGGCGCTACTGGCTAACGCAACCTGAGCGGATCAACCAGCCCGGCAGCAATGGCCATGCCCACCAGATCAGGCAAGTGCTGAGCCTGCATGCGTTTCATCACCCGGGAGCGGTACAGGTCGATGGTCTTGACACTGACCCCCAGCAACTGGGCAATTTCCCGGGTGGTGTAACCCTTGACCAAGGGCATCAATACATCACGTTCACGGGGGGTCAGGCTGTGCAGGCGAGCGTCAAGTTCAGTCTGTTCATGGCTGGCCGTGTGCTGCGTGCTGCCACCGCTCAGGGCTTGCTGCACGCTGTCGAGCAGTAACTGCTGGTTGTAGGGCTTTTCGATAAAGTCATAAGCCCCCGCCTTGAAGGCCCGCACTACGATAGGCACATCGGCATGCCCGCTGACAAAGATCACCGGCATCTTGACCCCGCGTGCTTGCAGCGCCTGCTGCACATTCAGGCCGCCCATGCCCGGCATGCGCACATCCAGCACCACACAGGCACTGAGCGCCGGGTCGCAAGCGTCCAGAAAGGCCTGCCCGCTGGTGAACGCCAGCGCATTGAGGCCCACGGACTCCAGCAGCCAGACAGTCGAATCGAGCATGCCCTGATCGTCATCCACCACATACACCACAGAGCGGGTCGGGGTTGTCATTGTTATTCTCTTGTCGGGTTGAGTGAAGCCATCACGGGCAGGCAGCAGCACATCAGCAAGCCGCGGGTTTGCGGGCGGGCGTCGAGTTCACCGCCGAAGCCTTCGACGATGCTGCGGCTCATCGACAAGCCCAAGCCCAAACCATCGGCCTTGCTGGTGTAAAACGGCGTGAACAAGTGTTCAAGCTGCCCGGCGCTAACCCCCGGGCCTTGATCCAGCACGCTGATTTGCAGGGTGGCGGCGTCAAGGGCCAGCGCCTGCAGGATGATCCGCGAAGGCTGGCCCGGCAGTTGTTCGTTATTGGCGTCTATAGCATTACGCAGCAAGTTGAGCAGCACTTGCTCAAGCAGCACTCGATCGGCGTAGACCCGTGGCAGCGAGCCGGGCAATTGCAGCTCGATGGTGACATGCCGTTCGCGGGCTTCCCAGGCACACAGGCTGACGGCCTGACGTGCCACCTCGGTGATATCCAGCGCTTGCAAGTTACGCCGCCCTTTGCGCAAAAAGCCGCGCAGCCGCTTGATCACTTGCGCGGCGTGATTGGCATGCAGGTTGATCCGCTCAAGGCCCTGGGCCACGCGCTCGACGGCCGCAGGATTGCTGCCCAGGGTTTGCAAGTAACGTTGGCTGGCATTGGCATAATTGACCACTGCCGCCAGCGGCTGATTGATTTCGTGGGCAATCCCGGAGGCCAGTTCACCCAGGGTCACCAACCGTGCGGTATGTGCCAGCTCGTCCTGATGATGGCGCTGCTCAGCTTCGCGTAATTCACGTTCGCGCATGTCCCGCGCCATCAGCGAAAAAAACCGTTCCCCGGCCGTCGAGCGATGGGCCAGCAGCAGCAATGACACTGGCACCGAAGGTTCGTCATTGAAGGGCAGCAACCGTGTTTCGTGACTCCACATACCCTGCTCCTCGGCACTGCGCCAGCCACTGGCCTCCAGCGTGGCCAGCACCTGGGCGGTCAAGAAACCGGCCAGTGCCGGCATGCCCTGTGCCGGGCGCAAGCCCAGCAGGCGGCGCGCTGCCGGGTTGAGGTACGACACCCCGCCCGCCGGGTCGATAAACAACACCGGATCTGGGTTGGCCTCTACCACCTCGGCCAGGCGCCGCTTGTTCTCTTCGGCTTGAATGCGCGCGGTGATGTCCCGCGATACACAGACCACTTCCACCACGGCCCCGGTATAGGTTTCCCGTATGGCCCGGCTGGCGATCTCAAACCACAGGTAATGCCCCGCCTGATGGCGAATGCGGCAGGTCATGGTGTGATAGCCATCCAGTTGCAGAGCATCACGGGCCTGGCGCAGCGCCAGCTTCAGGTCGTGGCTGTGGAACAGGCGCTGCGCCAGGGTGCCACGCAGGGTTTCGGGCCAATAACCAAGCAGCGTCCAGGATGCCGGGGAAGCATCGAGAAAGCGTCCGTCAGGGCTATGGCGGGAGATCAGGTCCGTGGTGTTCTCGGTAATCAACCGGTACAGGCGCCGCGCCCTGGCGGCCTCGCGCTCGGCCAGCAACTCGGTACTGGCTTCACGCCCCCGGGCGATAACCCGTTGGTTGACGGGATCGGGGATCAGGGTCCACAACCAGATCTGCTGCCCGTGCCGTGCCTCGACCTGCTCAATGGCCCTGCCCTGTTGCAGGCAGGCGCGCACCAGCGCATACAGATTGCCCGGCAGCCATGCGCGGGCATCAGCCAGCGCCCTGCCCTCCAGCAACCGGGTCAATGCCCGGTTCGCTTGCAGCGGCAAGGCCTCTGCATCAAGCACTACGGTTGGCTGGGGATCATGGAGCAGCAGAGTGAGCGGCATGGGGTATCCTGGCGTTTGGCTACGCTTTTTTATCTAGTATAACTACTATAGTGCTTAGGTATTACTTCCATATCAAACCCTGAGTGGGCTATAAGTCAAACCGGACATCAAACTGACCCGCTCGCCACCGGCAGAGCAGGCAGCCATAGAGCTAACAATCAGCCACCGGAATGACCTTCATGTCGATTTTTGAGCACGGCCTTGAGCCGACTGCCGTAAACCATATTGCCCTGTCCCCGCTGAGCTTTATTGAACGTACGGCCAGCGTCTACCCAGATTACCCTGCCGTGATTCATGGCTCCATTCGCCGCACCTGGGCACAGACCTACAGCCGTTGCCGCCGCCTGGCCTGTGCCCTGGCCGGACGCGGGATTGGCCAGGGCGATACGGTCGCGGTCATGCTGCCTAATATCCCGGCCATGCTCGAAGCCCACTTTGCCGTACCCATGATCGGTGCGGTGCTCAATGCCCTCAATGTGCGCCTCGATGCCGAAGCCATCGCCTTTATGCTCGCCCACGGCGAAGCCAAGGTGCTGATTGCCGACCGTGAATTCCATGACGTGGTGCATGCCGCCGTGGCCATGCTCGATCACCCGCCGCTGATCATCGATGTGGATGACCCCGAGTACGGTGAAGGCCAACCGGTGAGCCTGCTGGACTATGAAGCGCTGTTGGCCGAAGGCGATCCCGACTATGACTGGCAATGGCCCGCAGATGAGTGGCAGGCCATTGCCCTGAACTACACCTCCGGCACCACCGGCAACCCCAAGGGTGTGGTGTACCACCATCGCGGCGCTTACCTCAATTCCCTGGGCAACCAGATGGTCTGGGCCATTGGCAATCACCCGGTGTACCTGTGGACCTTGCCGATGTTCCACTGCAACGGCTGGTGCTACCCGTGGATCATCACGGCGCTGGCCGGCGTGCATGTGTTCCTGCGCCGGGTTGACCCGCAAAAGATCCTCACGCTGATTCGTGAGCACCAGGTCACTCACCTGTGCGGTGCGCCGATTGTGCTCAATGCTCTGGTCAATATGCCCGAGTCCGCCAAGGCCGCCATCGACCACCCGGTGCATGCGATGGTTGCCGGCGCGGCGCCGCCGGCCAAGGTGATTGGTGCAGTGGAAGAAATGGGCATCAAGGTCACCCATGTGTATGGCCTGACCGAGGTCTATGGCCCGGTGACCATCTGCGCCTGGCATGCCAAGTGGGATGAGCAGCCTCTGGCCGAGCGCGCACAGATCAAGTCCCGCCAGGGCGTACGCTACCCCACGCTGGAGGGCGTGATGGTGGCCGACCCGAAAACCCTGCAGCCCACCCCGCGCGACGGCGAAACCATGGGCGAGATTTTCATGCGCGGCAATACGGTAATGAAGGGCTACCTGAAGAACCCCAGCGCCACGGCCGAAGCCTTCGAAGGCGGCTGGTTCCACACCGGTGACCTTGCCGTATGCCACCCCGACGGCTACGTCGAGATCCGTGACCGGCTCAAGGACATCATCATTTCAGGTGGCGAAAACATATCCACCATTGAGGTCGAGGGCGTCCTCTATCGCCACCCTGGCGTGATGGAAGCGGCGGTGGTGGCGCGACCCTGCGAAAAATGGGGCGAAACCCCCTGTGCCTTTATCACCCTCAAGGCCGACCACCCGCAGGTGCGCGAGGCCGAGATCATTGCCTTTTGTCGCGATCACCTGGCCGGATTCAAGGTGCCGCGTACGGTGGTGTTTACCCTGCTGCCCAAGACCTCCACGGGCAAGATCCAGAAGTTCGTGCTGCGTGATATGGCCAAAAACCTATAGCAACACCCGTACTCCTGACTAAAACTACACCCGTAGTCGCTGACGAGGAACGAAGGCTGCGAGCTCTTGATTCGCATCGCTGCAAGTTAAGAGCTCGCAGCCTTTGTTCCTCGTCAGCGACTACATGATTGAAGAGTTCCTGAAATGCCTGAATTCAACGCCCCCCTGCGCGATATGCGCTTTGTCCTGCACGAAGTCTTCGAAGCCCCGGCACTCTGGGCCCGGCTGCCAGCCCTGGCCGACCATGTGGATGCCGATACCGCCGACGCCATTCTCGAAGAAGCCGCCAAGGTCACCGGCCAATTGATCGCCCCGCTCAACCGCAGCGGCGACGAGCAAGGTGCGCAGTGGCAGGCCGGAAAGGTCAGCACCCCCGAAGGTTTCAAGGCGGCCTACCGCACCTATATCGAAGGTGGCTGGGTGGGCCTGTCGGGCAACCCCGAATTCGGCGGGCTGGGCATGCCGAAAATGCTCGCCGTGCAATTCGAAGAAATGCTCTACGCGGCCAACTCAAGCTTTGCCCTGTATTCAGCGCTGACCAGCGGCGCTTGCCTGGCCATCGACGCTCATGCCAGCGAAGCGCTTAAAAGCCGCTACCTGCCGCCCCTGTATGAAGGGCGCTGGGCCGGCTCCATGTGCTTGACCGAGGCGCATTCCGGCACTGGGCAATGTGTGCCGCCTGCCCTGGCGCGACATGTTCAGCCAGCGGCGCATGCTCAGCGGCTTGTCCGATCTGCCGGCTGACGCCTTTATGAAAGCAGGTGCCGTACCGGCACACCTGCATATCCCCGTCGAGACCCATGCCACGCAGGCGGTATCGGCCACGGGCGAACGTGCACCGTTAAACCCGCAAAGATTCACCCTGCCTATCAGTGAGCCACAGTCATGACGTTCCTTGAACTACTCGATGTCATTGCATTGACCTGCGTGGTGACCGTGCTGCTGACGCTGTTTTGGCAGCGCATGCGCCTGTACTTGAAAAATCATTTCGAGCAGTACCTGTCACCCCGCTATTTGAAATCGTGCGGCGTTCGCCGTCGCATGCCAGCCAGCCCTGCTCAGAGAACGCCTGATGAGTCTGTTTAAGTCCGACGCACCGGCGCAAAAAGTTGCCGGATCCTGGAGCGGCCTGGGCGCCTGGAACCTGTATTTCCTGGCCAAGTTCTTGCTGGCCTGGACGGGCCATCTGAATATCCAGATTTTGCCCAACCTGATATTTGCTGCCGTGTTGCTGATCCCGATCGCCAGCCCGGCGCTGCGCCGCCTGCGCACCTTGATTGCCATCCCGGTGGCCGTGGCCCTGCTGTATCAGGACACCTGGTTCCCGCCCTTCAGCCGTCTGCTGGCACAACCGGGTGTGCTGAACTTTTCGTTCGACTATATCGTCGAGCTGCTGGGGCGCTTTATCGACTGGCAAGTGTGCGCCCTGTTGCTGCTGCTGTTTGTCGCCTATCTGTTCCTTAACCAGTGGCTGCGCCTGACCACCCTCACCCTGCTGGGTTTTGCCTGGCTGGGCATGGGCAATGTGCAATGGTTGTTGCCACCTTCCGCAGAGCCGCAACTGGCGGGCACACAGAGCGCTACAGGCGGGCAAACCACCAGCGTGGGCGAGCCGGACGATGCAACGCTCAATGGCTACCTGGAAAAGTTCTACCTCAACGAATCCACGCGCAAGGTCGAATTCAAGGAGCCGGCCGTCAAGCCGCCGCCGTTCGATCTGCTGGTGATCAATATCTGCTCGATGGCCTGGGATGACCTGGATGCCGTGGGCCTGCGCGACAATCCATTGTTCAGCCAGATGGACGTGATCTTCGACAACTTCAACTCGGCCACCGCCTACAGCGGCCCGGCAGCGATTCGTTTGCTGCGCGCCAGTTGCGGCCAGACTTCCCATACGCAGCTGTACAAGCAACCGGCCGACCAGTGCCTGCTGTTCGATGACTTGCGCAAGCTGGGCTTTGCCAATGAGCTGATGCTCAACCACACCGGCGAATTCGACGGCTTCCTGCAGGAAGTGCGCGAACAGGGCCAGTTGCCGCCTCCTGCCCTGGGTGTGGTACCCGCCGGGCTGCCACGCACCTATGTCGGTTTTGATGGCTCGCCGATCTGGCGCGACCGGGATGTATTGAGCAAGTGGTGGCAACACCGCATGGCTGAAGACGCACCCAATATGGCGCTGTTCTACAACACCACCAGCCTGCACGACGGTAACCGCCAGGTGCAGTCCGACGGCGGCACCCAGTCGGCCGACTACCAAAGCCGGGCGCAGGTCCTGCTCGACGACCTTAATGCCTTCCTCAAAGAGCTGGAAAAAAGTGGCCGTCGCGTGGTGGTCGCCATCGTGCCCGAACACGGCGCAGCATTGCACGGTGACCGCATGCAGATCGCCGGCATGCGCGAAATCCCCAGTGACTCCATCACCCATGTACCGGTGGGTATCAAGCTGATCAATATGGGCGACAACGCGCAAACCCAGCCGATTCATGTCAGTGAGCCAAGCAGCTACCTGGCCGTGGCAGAGATCATTGCCCGCCTGTATGCCGACCCGGCGCTGAGCAATGGGCAGACCGTGGACTGGTCGAAACTGCTGACCGATCTGCCCAAAACCCCGAAAGTCTCGGAAAACTCAGGGACCGTGGTGCTCGATTACAACGGCAAACCCTATGTGCGAATCAAGGAGAACGGCGGATGGCTGCCTTACCCACAGCGGTTCAAATAAGCGCCGATATCCTTTCGCGCAAAGAGCGGGCCGATGATATTGCCCGGCTTAAATCCATGATGGAGCTGCACGCCCTGGAATATGTCGATGTGTCGGCACATATGGAGCTGTTGCAGGCCTTCGAGCGCTGGCCGTTGCTGGCCTATCTTGAGGCGCAATACAAGCAGCCCCTGGATCTGGCCAAAGACCCGGAGCAAACCCCATGATCGCCATGAGTTTGCGTGGTGTTCGCGGTGGCGTGGGCACCAGCTCCACGGTGGCGGCCTTGGGCCATGCGCTGCATGCGCTGGGACAGAAAGTGCTGCTGGTGGACATGTGCCCGGAGAACTCCCTGGGCCTGCATTTCAATATGGACCTTGCCCCCCGCGAAGGCTGGGCACGGGCGACCCTGGACCAGCAACCCTGGCACGAACATGCCTGGGTGGTAGAACCAGGCCTGTGCGTGCTGCCCTATGGGCAATTGAAGCCCAGCGAAGTGTTTGCCCTCGATGCCCTGCTGATCGAGCAGCCCAAACTCTGGACCCAGCGCAAGGCTGCGCTGGCGAACGGCTTCGACTGGATTATCTTCGACGTGCCACAACGCCTGCCTGGCCATATAAGCAACCCGCATTGCAGCCTCGCGATGATGGTGATCAACGCGGACGCGGCCTGCCATGTGCTGTTGCAGCCGCAGCTGGCGCAGACCCCGCTGTTTCTGGTCAATCGCTTCGATGCCGCCAGCCAGTTGCAGCGCGATCTGCTGCTGATCTGGCAACAGCGTTACGCCCACGCCCTGGTACCCGTCAACCTGCATGCCGATGAAGCGATGGGCGAAGCCCTGGCCAGAAGCGAGCCTGCCGGGCGTTATGCGCCTGCCAGCCTGATTGCCCTGGATATCATCAGCCTGGCCAGTTGGTGCCTGCTGCGCGGCAGGAGGCTTGAATGATCAGGCACTGGTTTCCCTATACACGCTTGCGCCGTGAGCAGAACTGCACCCGTTTTACCGCCTTCACCCTGGCCTTGATTCAAGCGCTGGGCTGGATGTTCCTGCGCCTGGAATCGCCCCGCTGGCAAGCCTTGCGGGCACAGCATCGGCGCCTGTATCCGCACCTGGCCGACAAGCCCTCGACCATTGGTGACCCGCTGCGCTACACGGTGCAAACCCTGTGGTTGCTGCTGGTGCGCACGCCCAACCAGAACCAGATCGGCCGCCAGCGCTTTCGTCAGCGCACCGCGGGCCTGCTGTCGGCCCTGCTGATGATCGTGCAAAAGCCGTGGAACCTGCTGTCCAATACTTTTGCCCATTTGCCCACCACCCTCAGCCCGCAAGTGACCAAAGGCTCACACTGGTGGGACAACATTCACTGGCCGCTGCGCAAGGGCCTGTATATCGCAATGGGCGTGCTGGCCCTGGCGCTGATTGTGCTGTGCATTACCGAACCCTTCGGCTTCCTCGCACAACTGGTATTTGTGGTGTTGCTGTGGATGCTGGCGATGCTGGTGCGGCGCATGCCGGGGCGCTTCCCGACCCTGTTGCTGATCGTGTTGTCGGTCATCGTGTCGTGCCGTTATCTGTGGTGGCGCTACACCTCGACCCTGAACTGGAACGACACCTTCGACCTGGTTTGCGGCCTGACCTTGTTGGTGGCCGAAACCTACACCTGGCTGATCCTGCTGCTGGGGTATGTGCAAACCTCATGGCCGCTCAATCGCAAACCGGCCCAACTGCCGGCCGACACTGATCAATGGCCGGTGGTCGACCTGCTGATTCCCACCTACAACGAAGAGTTGTCCGTAACCCGTGGCACGGTGTATGCGGCGCTGGGCATCGACTGGCCGAAAGACAAGCTGCGCATCCATTTGCTCGACGACGGCAACCGCCCAAGCTTCAAGACGTTTGCCGAGGAAGTAGGCATCAACTACATCGCCCGTACCGACAACCGTCACGCCAAGGCCGGTAACCTCAACCATGCGCTGAAATTGCTCGACGGCGATCTGGTGGCGATTTTTGACTGCGACCACATGCCCGCCCGCTCCTTCCTGCAATTGACCGTTGGCTGGTTTTTGCGCGACCCGAAACTGGCGCTGGTGCAAACCCCGCACCACTTCCTTTCGCCGGACCCTTTCGAGCGCAACCTGGGCACTTTCCGTAACCGTCCCAACGAAGGCGAGCTGTTCTACGGCCTGATCCAGGACGGCAACGACATGTGGAACGCTGCGTTCTTCTGCGGCTCTTGCGCCATCTTGCGGCGTACCGCGATTGACTCGATTGGCGGCTTTGCGGTGGAAACCGTGACCGAAGATGCCCACACCGCCTTGCGCCTGCACCGCAACGGCTGGACTTCGGCCTACCTGCGCATTCCGCAGGCGGCAGGGCTGGCGACCGAGAGCCTGTCGGCGCATATCGGCCAGCGCATCCGCTGGGCGCGGGGCATGGTGCAGATTTTCCGCACCGACAACCCGCTGCTGGGCAAGGGCCTGACGATCTTCCAGCGCATCTGCTACACCAACGCCATGATGCACTTTCTGGTGGGGCTGCCGCGGCTGGTGTTCCTCACCGCACCCCTGGCCTTCCTGTTCTTCCATGCCTATATCATCTACGCCCCGGCCGTGATGATCCTGCTCTACGTATTGCCGCACATGATCCACGCCAGCCTGACCAACTCGCGGATGCAAGGCGCCTATCGCCAGACCTTCTGGGGCGAGGTGTACGAAACCGTACTGGCCTGGTATATCGCCCGGCCCACCACGGTGGCCTTGTTCAGCCCGTCGCGGGGCAAGTTCAACGTCACCGCCAAGGGCGGCATGATGGAAGAAAACCAGTTCGACTGGCAGACCGCCAAGCCGTACCTGATCTTGTCTGTGCTGAACGCGCTCGGCCTGGGCTTTGCCGTCTGGCGCCTGTTCTATGGCCCCCGGGATGAAATCTTCACCGTGATCGTCAGCGTGCTGTGGGTGATCTACAACCTGCTGATCATCGGGGCTGCGGTGGCCGTGGCCGCCGAAGTGCGCCAGGTGCGCAACACCCACCGCGTGCTCGCACGCTTGCCGGGTGCGGTGAAGCTGGCTGACGGGCACAGCTACCCCTGCGAACTGGTGGATTACTCCGACGGTGGCGTTGGCCTGCAACTGAGCCAGGCCCTGCAACTGCCGGTGGGCAGCCCGGTGTCGCTGATTCTGCAACGTGGCAACCGTGAGTTTGTGTTCACCGGCACCCTGACCCGCGCCAACGAGCGCTTTATCGGCTTGAGCTTTGCTCAGTTGCCGGCTGACGAAAAGATTGCTTTTGTGCAATGCACCTTTGGCCGCGCCGATGCCTGGCTTGACCACAACAGCGGGTTTGAAGCCGACAAGCCCATCCAGAGCCTCAAGGAAATCCTGGCCCTGGGTATCAAGGGCTATTACCGCTTGTATGAATACCTGCCGGCGTGGATCCGCGTATTGGCAAAACCCTTTTTGCACATCTTTCAGTGGCTGGGCAGTTTCCTGCCGCGCATGCCCACCTCCACCCCTCTTACTTCCCGGCCAGTGAGCAGATCATGAGTCGTATAACCAAAAAATCCTTATTCGCCAGCCTTGCGCTGATGACCTTCGCCTCACAGCTGATGTCGGCCACCCTGCCTTTACCGGGGAGTTCCCCGGTGGCCGAAACGCTGCCCAAACCTGCTTTCGCCCAGACCGATCAGGTGCTGCCAAGCTGGCCGGTGACCTATACCTTCGAGCAACTGGGGCGCCCCGGCGATTCATTGCTGCTGGGTATCAATAGCGCCGACCAGGTGGAATTCGGCATGCGCCGCGACCGGATTGCCAGCGACGCCAGCCTGCAACTGGAATACACGCCCTCGCCTTCGCTGATCCCGACGGTCTCCCATATCCGGGTCTACCTCAATGATGTGCTGATGGGCGTGCTGCCGATCGAAAAAGACCAGCTGGGGCGTAAAACCACGCAAAAGATGGCCCTTGATCCGCGACTGATTTCGGACTTCAACCGCGTGCGCCTGGAGTTTGTCGGTCATTACACCGAATTCTGCGAAGACCCGGCCAACAGTACCCTGTGGGTCAATATCAGCCGTGGCAGCAGCATTACCCTGCAAGAACAGGCGCTGAGCCTGCAAAACGACCTGGCATTTTTCCCGCTGCCGTTTTTCGACCCGCGCAACAGCGGCAAGCTGGAACTGCCGTTTGTCTTCGCTGCCAACCCGACCCTGGGCGAGCAAAAAGCCGCTGCGATCCTGGCCTCCTACTTCGGTAGCCAGTCCAACTGGCGCGGGGCTAATTTCCCGGTCGTGTTCGATAGCCTGCCCAGCGTGCAGAACAAGGACGCCGTGCAGCCCACCGTGGTATTTGCCACCAACGATCATCGCCCTGCGTTCATGAGCGACCTGGAGAAATTCCCGGCCGTAACGGCGCCGGTGGTGGAGATGATCAACCACCCGGATGCGCCTTACAGCAAAATCCTGCTGGTTATGGGCCGCAACGAAGACGACCTGGCCACGGCCGCCAAGGCCCTGGCCCTGGGCGGCAACCTGCTGCGCGGTTCGCGCGTGACCATCGACAAGGTCCAGGAGCTGCAGCCACGCAAACCCTACGATGCACCGGCCTGGATGCGTACCGACCGCCCGGTTCGTTTTGCCGAACTGGTCAGTTACCCGCAACAGCTGCAAGTCAGCGGGCTGGTGCCACGCGCCATCACCCTGGACGTCAACCTGCCGCCTGACCTGTTTGTCTGGCGCAACCAGGGCATCCCGCTGCGCACCCAGTACCGCTACACCGCACCGTCGGCCAATGATGATTCGCGCCTGAATATCAGCCTCAACGACCAGTTCCTCACCAGCCTGCCGTTGCTGCGCAAAGACACCAGCAACCTGGAAGAACTGCGCCTGGCGGTCCTGTCCAACGACTCGGCCAACGTCAACGACAAGCTGATCGTGCCTTCGCTGAAAATTGGCGACCGTAACCGCCTGCGCTTTGACTTCAACTTTGCCAGCACGATGGGCAGCTCGCAGAAAGATCGCTGCCAGACCATCCTGCCGGCCAACACCCAGGCAATTATTGATGAAGACTCCACCATCGATATGTCCGGCTACTACCACTACATCAGCATGCCCGACCTCAAGGCCTTTGCCCGCAGTGGTTTCCCGTTCAGCCGCATGGCCGACATGTCGGAATCCATCGTGGTCGTCCCCAAAGACACCACGCCAACCCAAATCAGCACCCTGCTGGAAACCGTGGCCAGCATTTCTGCACGTTCCGGCTACCCGGCTTTTGGCCTGCGCCTGACCGATGACTGGCAAGCAGCCTCCAAGGCCGATGCCGACCTGCTGGTGCTGGGGCAAATGGCGCCTGACCTGCGCGACAACCCTGACCTGAGCGTGCTGCTGCAACGTCAGCGCGACATGCTGGTTCAACCTCATGGCACCAGCGGGATCGACGCCAACAACCGCCGCACGCCGTCAACCGATGCGCGCAACGTGCCAGCCAACAAAGTGGAAGTCACCGCCCAGGCGCCGATTGCCGCTATTTTGGGCATGCAGTCGCCCACCCATAACCAGCGCAGCGTCGTCGCCCTGCTGGCCAATGATGATGCGGACTACAACCTGCTGCGAGAAGTCCTGTCCGACAGCGGCAAACTGGACGCCGTAGCGGGTTCTGCGGCCCTGATCCGCAGCAGCGGTGTGTACAGTCAACTGGTCGGTGATCAGTACTTTGTCGGTAACCTGCCGTGGTACCTGCTGCTGTGGTACCAACTGTCCGAGCACCCGGTATTGCTCACCATATTGGCCGTGATCAGCGTTCTGCTCAGCGCCTTCCTGCTGTGGCGTGCCCTGAGCTGGGCTGCCAACCGTCGTCTGCACAAGCATGACTAAGGCCATGAAGCGCCTGGCGGTCCTCGCCATCACCTCCACCCTGGGGCTTTTGCCCCAGGGTGCGAGTGCGCAATCCTGTAACTGGCCCGCCTGGGACAGTTACAAGAAGGCCATGATGAGCAGCGACGGGCGCATTATCGATGGCTCGTCGGCGCAAATGATCACCACCTCGGAAGGTCAGAGTTACGGGTTGTTTTTTGCCTTGTTGGGCAATGACAAAAAAAGCTTTGCCACCATTCTCGAATGGACCCGCAATAACCTTGCCGGTGGCAGCCTGGAGGCGCACCTGCCGGCCTGGCAATGGGGCCTGGCGAAAAACGGCAAGTGGCAGATCCTGGACAGCAACAATGCCAGCGATGCCGACCTGTGGATCGCCTACAGCCTGCTCGAAGCCGGGCGGCTGTGGCAGTGGCCCGAATATGTGGCACTGGGGCAGAACATGCTCTGGCGCAGCGCTGCGCAAAGCCTGCGCAAACTGCCCGGGCTGGGCCTGATGCTGTTGCCGGGTGACGTGGGTTTCGACAGCCCCAAAGGCTGGCGCCTGAACCCCAGTTATTTGCCACCGCAACTGCTGGCCCGCTTTGCCCGTATTTCACCGATCTGGGCCGAACTGGCGAGCAACCAGCAACGCATGTTGATCGAGACTTCACCCAAGGGCTTTGCCCCGGACTGGCTCGTGTGGAAAGCCGCTGGCGGTTGGGCTGCGGACAGCAAGGAAGGTTCGCTGGGGGACTACGATGCCATTCGTGTCTACCTGTGGGTCGGCATGCTGGCCCAGGACGCGGCCAATCGCCAGACCCTGCAACAACACTTTGCACCGATGGCCAGCCTCACCCAAACCCTGGGGTATGTGCCGGAAAGCGTCAATGCCGTCACCGGCAAATACACCGGCACGGGGCCGGTAGGGTTCTCTGCCGCCCTGCTGCCACTGCTGGCCAGCCTGGACTCTCCCGCCCTGGCCATACAAAAAGCCAGGATTGAGCAACAGCCGCCAGCGGCCGATGCTTATTACAACCAGTCGCTGCTGCTGTTTGGCCAGGGCTGGGATGAACAACGCTATCGCTTTGACAAGGATGGACAGCTTTTACCTTCGTGGATCAAAACATGCCAAAAATAACAACATGGGCGTTCCTGCTCGGTGGATTGTCCACTGCAGCCATTGCACAACCGACCACGGTGCAGGAACAGCAACAATGGCTACTGGAGCAGGTGCGCATTGGCGAGGCCATGTACCGCGAAGATCTGGTGCGTGACTCGCTGGCACGCCTGCAATTGATCTCACCCAACAACCCGCAAGCGCTGGTGGCGTCCATACGCCAGGCCTTGCTGGAGAAAAACCCCGAGCTGGCCAAGCAGCGCCTGGCCCAGCTGCAAAGTGTCGCCCCGGATTCGGCTGCATTGCGTCAGGCCCAGAGCCTGATGAAGCTGCAGGACCCGCAAAGCCAGAAAGACCTGCAACAGGCGCGCCTGTTTGCCGCTGCCGGCCGCCCTGAAGAAGCCGCCGCGATCTTCGAGCGCCTGTTTGGCAATGCCCCGCCGGATTTCGCCACGGCACTGGAATACCTGCGTATTCGCAGCAATATCCAGGGCCAGCGGCCGCAGGTTATCGAGCAATTGCGTACCCTCGACAAGCAGTACCCGGGCAACCCCGGCCTGCGTCAAACCCTGGCCGACCTGCTGTTTCGCGAAGACCGGGCGCCCGAAGCCCTGGTCGTCCTGCAGCAACTGGCCAAAGACCCGGTCGCCAGCAACCAGGCAGCCGAGCGTGAGTTCACCTACCTCAACACCCTGCCGGTGGAACGCAGCTCGGCGCAGGCCTGGAAGGGCTTTATTGACCGCTACCCGAACTCGCCACTGATCGCCCAGGCCAACCAGAACCTGAAAAAGCAGGAGCAGTTGCTCAATGACCCGGCGTGGACCGCCGGTGCCCAGGGCAAGCAGATGATCGATCAGTCGCGCAACCCGGCGGCGGCCGAGGTGCAATTGCGCCGCGCCCTCAAGCAATACCCCGACGACCCGACCCTCTACGGTGCCCTGGGCATGGCCCAGTTCCGCCAGAGCCGCTATGCCGAAGCCAACGCCAACTTCACCACGGCACGCGCCAAGGAGCAGGACACCTCCAACATCAGCAAGTGGCAAGACCTGATGGACGCCAGCCGCTACCGCATGCTGCTCAGCCAGGGTGACAAGGCCCTGGAGCAGAACAACCTGACGGCGGCGCGCAACGCTTTTGCCCAGGCCCGCAAGGCCAAGCCTGGCGATGCCGACCCGCTGATCGGCCTGGCCGGTGTCGCTCGCGCCGAACACGACGATATCCAGGCCGAAGCCCTGCTGTTGCAGGCCCGGCGCCTGGAGCCGAACAATGGCAGTGTCGTGCGTGGCCTGGTGCGCTTGTACAGCGCGCAAGACCCGCAGAAGGCCAAGGCATTTCTCGCCAGCCTGCCCGCCTCCAGCCAGAAGGAATTCGCCGGGCTGCGCCAGAGCATGGAACTGGACGACCTGAACAAGCAAGCCGACGCCGCGACCGAGCGCAAGGACTGGCCGCAAGTAGTGGCCTTGCTTGGCAAGATTCGCAACCTGAGCCCCGACGAACCCTGGGTGACCTACCGCTTGGCCAACGCCCAGCGCCAGATCAACCAGCCCGCAACGGCCGACGACAGCTTCAAGCAACTGATGGCCCGCCAGGGGAAAAACCCCGAAGCGGTGTATGCCTACGCCCTCTACCTGTCCTCCAGCGACCGCGACGCCAGCGCCCTCAACGTGATGGCGCAATTACCCCGGGCGCAATGGACCGCCTCCATGCATGAACTGGACGCCCGCCTGCAGCGCAACGTCCTGGTGGCCCGTGCCGAAAGCCTGCGTGCCGCGGGCCAGGAACCCCAGGCCATTGCCTTGCTAATGCAGGACAACAGCCCCGACGACCAGATGACCATTGCCGGCTGGGCCCAGGAGCGCGGTGACTATGTTCAGGCGCAAAGCCTGTACAGCCAGGTGCTGAAAAAAGACCCGGGCAATACCGAGGCGCAACTGGGGCAGATCGAAACCCTGATTGCCAGCAAGCAGTTGCCTGCTGCGCGTCAGCAACTGGTGCAGTTCAGCCCTGCCGCCGGCACGCCGTTGACCCCGTCCCAGCAACGGCGCGTGGCCAATGCCTGGGCTGGCGTAGGCGAGCCCGACAAAGCTCAGGCCATCTATGCTCAGCTGCTGCAGTCACCCCAGGTTGACCCGCTGATGTACCGCGATGCCGCGCGGCTCAATGCCGCCAAGGACCCGCAACAAGCGCTGGATTACTACGCCAAAAGCATGGCTGCCGCCGGCCTGATCGAACCTGGGCAGGCCAACCCCCGGGACAACCGTGCCATGACCCTGGCCAGTCGCGAAAAAGACGATGACCAGTGGCTGGCCCGCAGTCTGCGCAGCGATGTAGACGAGCTTTACCAGCGGCAAACCCCGACCCTGCATCTGTATACCGACTATGGCTGGCGTTCGGACAACGCTTCGGCCGGCACGTCGGACACCGATACCCGCACCACCATTCTGCAACTGGATTTGCCGGTGGCCGATGGCACCGGGTTTCTGCGCGCAGAACAGCTGAATATGGATGCGGGCAAGTTCAAGGCTGACTCCGATGGTCAGGTGCGCGAGAACTACGGCACCTGCAACGTCAAATACAACCGCAAGGGCACCGACGGGCCGGACTTCTCGGGTTGCGCCGACAGCTCCCAATCCGCCAATGGCACCATGATGGCCGCGGGTTGGAAGAATGAAGTCTGGAACGTCGATATCGGCCGCACCCCGGACAACTTCAAAGTGCCCAACTGGCTGGGTGGCGTGGCCTACAGCAGCAAAATCGGCTCGCTGGGCTGGACCCTGACCGGTTCGCGTCGGCCCTTGAGCAACTCGATCCTGTCCTATGCCGGTGCCACCGACCCCAATACCGGCATCACCTGGGGCGGCGTCACTTCCAACGGCGTGACCCTGAGCCTGAGCCACGACGAAGGTGGCGTGGACGGTGTGTGGGCCAGTCTGGGCCAGCACTGGTTGCGCGGCAAGAACGTGGAAAACAACCACAAGAGCACGGCAATGGCCGGTTACTACTACCGTTTGGTGGAACGTGCCGATGAGCGCATGCGCACCGGCCTGACGCTGATGTACTGGGGCTACGACCACGATTCGAGCGAATACACCCTGGGCCAGGGCGGTTACTACAGCCCGCAGAAGTATTACTCGATTGGTGTACCGCTCAATTATGCGTTCCGGACTGCCAACTGGTCGGTGTCACTGGAAAGTTCGGTGAGCTGGTCGTATGCCAAGACCGACGCCCACGACCTCTACCCGCTTAGCGGGTTGAACGACAAACTGATCCAGGGGCTGGATGAACAGGGTTTCAAACTGGCTGACGGCCTTGGGCAGTCGTCCAGCGGCAGCAGCACGGGCATTGGTTACCGTCTGCAAGGGCTGGTGGAGCGCAGGTTGTCGGATCATCTGGTACTGGGGGGCGGTTTGCTCTATCAGCACAGTGACAGCTACGCACCGAGCCGGGCAATGCTGTACCTGCGCTACACCTTTGATGTATGGCAAGGCAACTTGCCGATGCCGGTGCAGCCTTTGATCCCGTATGCGGACTTCAGGTAGTCGTTAACTGTGGGAGCGGGCTTGCCCGTGATTGGATCGACGCGGTTTTATCGATAGACCGCGCCGCCTGCATCGCGAGCAAGCCCGCTCCCACAGTGCCAATCAGCGTTTGACCGGTGCGCGCATGGTCACGAACTCTTCGGCAGCCGTCGGGTGTACCCCAATGGTGTGGGAGCGGGCTTGCCCGCGATTGGATCGACGCGGTTTTACCGATAGACCGCGCCGCCTGTATCGCGAGCAAGCCCGCTCCCACAGTGAATAATCAGCGTTTGACCGGCGTGCGCATGGTCACGAATTCTTCGGCTGCCGTCGGGTGTACCCCGATGGTGTGGGAGCGGGCTTGCCCGCGATTGGATTGGCGCGGTTTAACCGATAGACCGCGCCGCCTGTATCGCGAGCAAGCCCGCTCCCACAGTGAAAAAATCAGCGTTTGACCGGCGTGCGCATGGTCACGAATTCTTCGGCTGCCGTCGGGTGTACCCCGATGGTGTGGGAGCGGGCTTGCCCGCGATTGGATCGACGCGGTTTTACCGATAGACCGCGCTGCCTGTATCGCGAGCAAGCCCGCTCCCACAGTGAATAATCAGCGTTTGACCGGTGTGCGCATGGTCACGAACTCTTCGGCTGCCGTCGGGTGTACCCCGATGGTGTGGGAGCGGGCTTGCCCGCGATTGGATCGACGCGGTTTTATCGATAGACCGCGCCGCCTGTATCGCGAGCAAGCCCGCTCCCACAGTGAAAATCAGCGTTTGACCGGTGTGCGCATGGTCACGAATTCTTCGGCTGCCGTCGGGTGTACCCCGATGGTTTCGTCGAAGTGCTGTTTGGTCGCCCCGGCCTTCAAGGCAATCGCCAGCCCCTGCACGATCTCCCCCGCCTCCGGGCCGACCATATGGCAACCCAGCACCTTGTCGGTGTCGGCATCCACCACCAGCTTCATCAGCGTACGCTCCTGGCACTCGGTGAGTGTCAGTTTCATCGGCCGGAAGCTGCTTTCGAAAATCTGCACCTTGTGCCCGGCTTCAACCGCCTGTTCTTCACTCAGGCCCACGGTGCCGATGTTCGGCAGGCTGAACACTGCCGTCGGGATCATCCGGTAATCCACCGGGCGATATTGCTCGGGCTTGAACAGACGGCGCGCCACAGCCATACCTTCAGCCAGTGCCACCGGCGTCAGTTGCACGCGACCAATCACATCGCCAATGGCCAGGATCGATGGCTCGGCGCTCTGGTACAAATCATCCACTTCGACAAAACCGCGCTTGTCGAGTTTGACTGCAGTGTTTTCCAGGCCCAGGTTGTCGAGCATCGGCCGGCGGCCCGTGGCGTAGAACACACAATCGGTGATCAGCTCGCGGCCGTCCTTGAGCGTGGCCTTGAGGCTGCCATCGGCCTGCTTGTCGATCCGCTCGATATCGGCGTTGAATTGTACGTCCATGCCGCGCTTGACCAGCTCTTCATGCAAATGCTTGCGCACCGCACCGTCGAAGCCGCGCAGGAACATCTCGCCGCGATACAGCAAGGATGTTTTCGCACCCAGACCGTGGAAAATCCCCGCGAATTCGACGGCAATATAGCCACCGCCCACCACCAGCACACGCTTTGGAAGTTCCTTGAGGAAAAACGCCTCGTTGGAGCTGATGGCGTGTTCATGGCCCGGAATGTCCGGGATCTGCGGCCAGCCGCCAGTCGCGATCAGGATATGGTTGGCAGTATGGCGCTGACCGTTGATTTCAACTTCATGGGGGCCGGTAATTTTCGCGTGGCCCTCGATCAGGCTGACGCCGCTATTGACCAGCAGGTTGCGATAAATACCGTTGAGACGGTTGATCTCGCGGTCCTTGTTGGCAATCAGGGTCGCCCAGTCGAAATCGGCCTCCCCCAGGCTCCAGCCAAAACCCGAAGCCTGTTCGAAGTCTTCGGCAAAGTGTGCGCCGTAAACCAGCAGTTTTTTGGGTACACACCCCACGTTGACGCAGGTACCGCCCAGATAGCGGCTTTCTGCTACAGCGACTTTTGCACCGAAACCTGCGGCAAAACGTGCAGCACGCACCCCACCGGAACCCGCACCAATTACAAACAGATCAAATTCGTAGGCCATTTCACTCTCCTAAGCAGGCCATCAGCATAATCGCTCCTGCGCGATTGACCAGCGCAGGAGGTTGCCGACAGCAAAAAAACGAAAAAGCCACCCGAAGGTGGCTTTGTCTTGAAGCGTTCTACAACGGGCTGCTATCAGTAAGCTTTGCCGGTTTTGTAGAAGTTTTCGAAGCAGAAGTTGGTTGCTTCGATGTAGCCTTCGGCGCCGCCGCAGTCAAAGCGCTTGCCCTTGAACTTGTAGGCAATCACGCAACCGTTTTGCGCCTGTTTCATCAGCGCGTCGGTGATCTGGATTTCGCCGCCTTTGCCCGGTTCGGTCTGCTTGATCAGGTCGAAGATGTCCGGGGTCAGGATGTAACGGCCGATGATGGCCAGGTTGGAAGGTGCATCTTCCGGAGCCGGTTTTTCCACCATGTTGCGTACACGGTAAAGGTCGTCGCCAATCAGGTCGCCAGCGATCACGCCGTACTTGTTGGTTTCAGCCGGGTCAACTTCCTGGATCGCGATGATGGTGCAGCGGTACTGGTTGTACAGCTTGACCATTTGCGTCAGCACGCCGTCGCCTTCCAGGTTGACGCACAGGTCGTCTGCCAGAACTACGGCAAAGGGTTCGTCACCGATCAGCGGGCGGCCGGTCAGGATCGCGTGGCCCAGGCCTTTCATTTCGGTCTGGCGAGTGTAGGAGAACGAGCACTCGCTCAGCAGGCGGCGAATACCGACCAGGTACTTCTCTTTGTCAGTACCCTTGATCTGGTTTTCCAGCTCGTAGCTGATGTCAAAATGGTCTTCCAGCGCGCGCTTGCCGCGGCCCGTTACGATGGAAATTTCAGTCAAGCCAGCGTCCAGTGCTTCTTCAACCCCGTACTGGATCAGTGGCTTGTTCACCACCGGCAGCATTTCTTTTGGCATGGCCTTGGTCGCTGGCAAAAAGCGAGTGCCGTAACCGGCTGCTGGGAACAAGCATTTCTTGATCATATGAGTCCTTTAAAGGGCTGTACGTTCCAAATTTGGCGCAGTCTAATCAGGCAGCATCGACGTTACAATGCTTCTCGATAGCAAACTGATGCCAACCTAGATAAATATTTTGCCCATTAGTTCCTTGGCGATTGAATTTGATGGGTACTCCATCGTGTTTAGCACTACCCGTGATGCCCTTGCGCTATTATCACGCCATTAATCCAGCCAATCAGGCAGCTTTTCGATGTCAGCAACAATCAGCGTTAACGGTTACGAGATCAAACCCGATGCATCGGGCCAATGGTGCGTATTTTCAGCCAGCGGCGAAAACGTTGCCGGGCCTTTCAGCTCGCAACAGGCCGCAGCAGAAGTTGCCTCGGTGTTTCAAGACCAACCTGAGCCAGCAGCACGCCGCGGTAAAAAATAACTTCAATTCCCCTTATGTAATGGTTACCCAGATGAACAAAGTTCTGACACTGCTCGCATTGGTAACCTTGGGTGGCTGCGCGACTGCTTCCAATACATACCTGGCCGATGGCAAACAAGGGTTGAGCATAGACTGTTCGGGCGAGGCCATGTCCTGGGCCAAGTGCTACGAGAAAGCGGAAGCGTCTTGTGCCGGTACGGGCTACAACATCATTGCCACCGATGGCACGCCTGCGCTTGCAGACAGCGAGAAAACCCTGGGTGCAGATGTAGGCAATTTCAAAAGCCGCACGATCGTGGTGGCCTGCAAGTAAGTGGATACCGCTAAAGCGCGTGGCTTTAGCGGTATAGACGGTTACTCGGTACCCTGGCCGATCAACACACCCTTAACGGTTTGCCCGTAGACGTTGACGCCGTCATTGGCGTGGAACTTCACCCGGGTTTTTTCCACTGAGCCCTCGACCAGTCGCGGGTCCTGTGGCCGTTCGTGGGTATTGACGTAGGCCGCTACATCCCACGCCTGCTCATCACTCAAGCTATTGGCCTTGCCCAGTGGCATGTTGTGCTTGATAAACGATGCTGCTGTATTGATCCGGTGCATGCCGGCGCCCCAGTTGTAGGAATCCTTACCCCACAGCGGCGGCATTACGTAATCCGCCCCCACCTTTTGCCCCTGCCCGTTGTCGCCATGACAGATGGCACACTGATCCTTGTACAGCGCCGCACCACGGGTCAGGTTGTAGCCGCCCTTGGGCGCGGGCACATCGGGATAGCCCCGTCCCGGCAACTCAACCCCTGTAGGCGCCTTGGTTGATAACCAATAGGCATAGGTTGAGAGCGCCGTAATCTCACGGCTATCGGCAGCCGGCGGGGTACCGCCATTCATGCTGAACTGAAAGCAGCCCTGCAGGCGTTCGGCAAAGGTATTGACCTTGTCGTTTTTCTTGCGGTATGCCGGGTACATCGGGTACGCCCCCCACAGCGGGGCCGAGTTAGCCAGCCGGCCCTGATCCAGATGGCAGTTGGTGCAGTTAAGGCCATTGCCGACAAACTGTGGCGCCTGGCGCTTGGTGTCGACAAACAGGGCGTAGCCATCCAACACCATTTTGCCGTAGGCGTTGTCAGGCAAATCACTCTGTTGCGGCGGCTGAAAGTAGGTGATGTGCTCGGCAGGCGCAGGCACTTTTATCTGCGATTGGTCCTCCATCGCGATGGTCGCCGCATGAACTGCGCCGCTGAGGAGCACGGACGCCGCGCAAGTAGATATCAGACGCTTCATGGCTTGGCCTCCGTGTGCCCCACAGTGCTGAAATAGTCGGCAACCTCCTTGATTTCATCCTCGGTCATGGCCTTGGCGATATGGCCCATCAGGTCATTGGGATCGTTGTGCCGGGTGCCGTCGCGCCACGCATTGAGCTGCGCCGTCAGGTACAGGGCCGGTTGATTGGCCAGTGGCGGGAAGGCGCTCCCCACGCCCACCCCGCCCGGGCCATGACAACTGACGCATTCGGGGATCTGGCGCTCCCAGGCGCCGCGCAGGGCCAGCTTTTCACCCAGGCCTGCGGGCAGGCTGCTGCGGTTGATGGCTGGCACTGCAGGGGCCGGCATGGCGGCAATGGTGGCCGTGACCGAGGCAATTTCCTGATCGGAAAGGGCCTTGGCCAGCGGTTGCATCACCGGGCTGACTCGCTTGCCACTTTGAAAGTCGTGCAGCTGCTTGCTCAGGTAATCGGCAGAAATACCGGCTAATCGCGGAAACCCGGCGGGTGCCAGCCCCATGCCATCTGCCCCGTGGCACGCCACGCAGGCCGTGGCGCCAGGCTGCGCCCCGCCTTGCAGGTAGATGTTGGGGGTCGGCTGCGCTTGGGCGTTGCTCACGGCGAGCAGTACAAGGCTGCTCAATAGCGTTCGCTTGAGTGGAATCATGACCAGCTCCATTATTGTTATATGCTTAGGCCTATAAAATATAAGCCTATAGATCCTAGGAGAATTCCTACACGGTCACAACACTACTTTGGATCCGATGCCGATATCGGGGCGAAAAAAAACCTGACGTTGCGCAGGGCAATCGTCAGGTCGGGGGGTGACCGAGATAAGCGTCAGTCACCGGAAATGCAGTGTGTAGCGGCTTTGCGAATATCGCCCGGGCGCACCGGTACATTGGACATGCTTTCGTAGACCTTGATGCTGCTGCCGCCGGAGCGTTCTTCAATATCAATGACCGCCGTTGGATTGGAGGTCAGTTTTTGCGGCACGATAATCCGAAAACCGTCTTTATGCGGTTCGATCTGCGGTGCCCTGCGTGTGCTGGACAGTTGTTGCACCACGCATTGAGCATAGGCATCGGGTTTCTTGCCCGAAATCACACTCATGGTCGGCAGCGTCTGCTCAATATCCGTCACTGATGCACAGCCACCCAAGGCCAGCAACGCCGCCAATAAGCCCCACTTCATAGACATTCTCCGTTAAAGACACTACGACAATGGATATCCGGAATTTCTCCCGGGCCATCGTGAATAAATACTCAATAGTGGCGGATTATCCACGTTTTACGTCAAACTCACCCGCATCACGGCATAATACCCGGCTTTAGCCCCCTGACAGGGCTAAAGCACATGCTATCGTGCTGATTATTCAGCAGATTCACGTTTTTGGAGACACCATGAAATTTATTCACCAGCGCGAGCACCTCAACGAAGACGACATTGTCGTCATCGAGTGCTCCCAGCCTTGCAACATCCGCCTGATGAGCGATGCGCACTTTCGCAGCTTTAAAAATGGTGGCCGCCACTCCTATCATGGTGGTGCCTTCAAGGACTTCCCGGCCCGTATCACTGCGCCGAGCACCGGTTTCTGGAATATCACCATTGATACCGTGACCACCCGGGCCATCAGCGTCACCCGCAAGCCCAGCTTCAAGCCGACGATCAAGATCGTGCGCCGCTCCAGCTCCAAACTTCGCTAAACCTCAGGCAGGAATTACCGTGCAAACCACCAAGTACGTCATCAAGTACAAGCTCAACGGCGAGCGTCGCTTCGAGTTTGCCCAGTTGCAGTCGGGCTCGGAAGAAGAAGCCCGCGCCGCCCTGGAGAAGATTCACGGCGATGCCGATGATGTGATCACTGAGATCAAGGCCAGCAAGGCACTGTAACAGTGGACCTGTTCACCGAGCAGGACCTGCAGCAGCCCGCTCGCGTCGAGCGCATCAGCGCCCAGGGGTTTGTGCTGCGCGGGTTTGCCTTGCCCCGGGTCGACGAACTGCTGGCAGCCCTGAGGGGTGTTTTACAGCAATCCCCCTTGCGCCAGATGCACACCCCGGGCGGCCTTGCCATGTCTGCCCGCTTGAGCAGCTGTGGCACCCTGGGCTGGACCACAGACCGCGACGGCTACCGCTACAGCCCCCTCGACCCCCTCAGCACCCGGCCCTGGCCGGCCATGCCCGAGGTCTTCCTGAGCCTGGCAGACGCCGCGGCCAGTGTGGCTGGCTTCAGTGACTTTGTGCCCGATGCCTGCCTGATCAATGCCTATGCCCCGGGCGCCAAAATGTCCCTGCACCAGGACAAAAATGAGCGTTCTTATACCACCCCCATTGTTTCCGTTTCCCTGGGCCTGCCCGCGATCTTTCAGTTTGGCGGCTTTGAGCGCAGCGACCCGACCCAACGTATTTCCCTGTTTCATGGTGATGTGATGGTCTGGGGCGGTGTTGACCGCTTGCGTTTTCACGGCGTGATGCCGATCAAACCAGGGCGGCACGGCTTGCTGGGCGAACAGCGAATCAATATCACTCTGCGCCAGGCTGGCTGAGCCAACGTTGATCGTTGCCCCCTCCTCTACGGCCACAGGTTTACAAAGCGCTGTAAATATTTATATATAGCGGCTATCTTCCCAGCGCCCGACACACACCAATAAAAACGGAGTTTTGCGATGAGTTCATGTGCCCGCATCTTTATTCCCACCGCGCTTGGCGCCCTGATCGGCTGTTTCGCGTTCGCTTCGGCCCAGGCCGATGAGGTGCAGGTGGCCGTGGCCGCCAACTTCACCGCGCCCATTCAGGCCATCGCCCGTGATTTTCAGCAGGACACCGGGCACACGCTGGTTGCTGCCTACGGGGCCACCGGCCAGTTCTATACCCAGATCAAGAATGGCGCGCCCTTTGAAGTGTTCCTGGCGGCGGATGACAGTACCCCCGAAAAGCTTGAGAAAGAAGGCGATATTGTCCCTGGCTCACGTTTCACCTACGCCATTGGCACCCTGGCCCTGTGGTCAGGCAAAGACGGTTACATCGATGGCACTGACAAGGCCTTGCTCGCCAATCAGTTCAAGCACTTGTCCATCGCCAACCCCAAGGCAGCGCCCTACGGGCTGGCCGCCACCCAGGTGCTGGCCAAACTGGGCCTGACCGACAAGGTCAAAGCCAAGATCGTGGAAGGCCAGAATATTACCCAGGCGTACCAGTTTGTTTCCACCGGCAATGCCGAACTGGGTTTTGTGGCCTTGTCGCAGATCTACAAGGACGGCAAAGTCAGCGAGGGTTCGGCCTGGATCGTCCCTGAGGCCATGCACGATCCGATCCGCCAGGATGCGGTGATCCTGAAAAAAGGCGAGCACAACCCTGCTGCCCAGGCCCTGGCCGAGTACCTCAAAGGGCCAAAAGCCACTGCCATTATCAAGTCCTACGGTTATCACCTGTAACCATGCCGCTCACCAGTGCTGACTTCGCGGCTATCTGGCTGACCCTGCAACTGGCGTCACTGACCACCGTGATTCTGCTGATTGTCGGCACTCCCATTGCCCTGTGGCTGGCCCATACGCGCTCGCGGTTGCGCGGGCCGGTCGGGGCGATCGTCGCCCTGCCCCTGGTGCTGCCGCCCACCGTTATCGGTTTTTATTTGCTGCTGGCGATGGGCCCGCACGGTTATGTCGGCCAGTTCACCCAGTCTCTGGGCCTGGGCACATTGACCTTCAGCTTTGCCGGGCTGGTGATTGGCTCGGTGATCTATTCCATGCCCTTTGTCGTCCAGCCTTTGCAGAACGCGTTTACCGCCATCGGCCCCAGGCCGCTGGAAGTCGCCGCCACCCTGCGGGCAACCCCCTGGGACAGTTTTTTCAACGTGATCCTGCCCCTGGCCCGGCCCGGGTTTATCACGGCCGCGATTCTCGGCTTTGCCCACACGGTGGGTGAATTCGGTGTGGTGCTGATGATTGGCGGCAATATCCCGAATAAAACCCGCGTGGTCTCGGTGCAAATCTACGACCACGTCGAGGCGCTGGAGTATGCGCAGGCACACTGGCTGGCGGGGGCAATGGTGGTGTTTTCCTTTCTGGTGCTGCTGGCGTTGTATTCCAGCCGCAAATCGCAAACCAGCTGGAGCTGAAGATGACGTCGCAGATCAACCTTCGCTTGCAGCATCACTATCCAGGTTTTGCCCTGGACCTCGACCTGCAACTGCCAGGCAAAGGGGTGACTGCGCTCTACGGTCATTCGGGCTCGGGCAAGACTACCTGCCTGCGCTGTATCGCCGGGCTCGAACGGGCCAGCCAGGCCTATGTCCAGATCAATGACGAGGTTTGGCAAGACAGCCAGCGTAAGCACTTCGTACCGGTACACCAGCGGGCGCTGGGTTATATTTTCCAGGAAGCAAGCCTGTTCCCTCACCTGTCGGTGCGGGCCAACCTGGAGTTCGGCCTCAAGCGCATCGCCCGCCAGGAGCGACGGGTGGACCTGGCCCATGCCAGCGAACTGCTGGGCATCACCCACCTCCTGCAGCGGGCGCCGCACAACTTGTCCGGCGGCGAACGCCAGCGGGTCGGTATCGCCCGGGCTTTGCTCACCAGCCCCAGGCTGCTGTTGATGGATGAGCCCTTGGCTGCGCTCGACAGCCAGCGCAAGAGCGAGATCCTGCCGTATCTCGAACGCCTGCACGCCGAGCTGGATATACCGGTGCTCTACGTCAGTCATTCCCAGGACGAGGTGGCGCGGCTGGCGGACCATATAGTGCTGTTGAGTGAAGGCAACGTCATGGCTAGCGGCCCGATTGGCGAGACCCTGGCCAGGCTCGACCTACCCCTGGCGCGAGGGGATGACGCCGGGGTGGTGATTGAGGGTCAAGTGGGTGCTTACAACCTCAATTATCAGTTGTTGACCCTGCAGTTGCCCGGCAGCACCCAGCATCTGAGGGTGACCCATGCCTCAATGGCCATTGGCCGGCCGCTGCGCGTCAAGGTGCAGGCACGGGACATCAGCCTGAGCCTGACCCCGGCCGAGCACAGCAGCATCCTCAATAGCTTGCGGGTAACGGTGGTCAGCGAAACCGCCGCCGACAACCAGGCCCATGTACTGATACGCCTGGATGCCGACGGCACCCCCCTGCTGGCCCGGATAACCCGCTATTCCCGGGACCAGTTGGGCCTGCATCCCGGGCAATGGCTGTGGGCACAGATCAAGTCGGTGGCAGTGCTGGCTTGATCCCTTGCTGGCGGCGCTGGATCAGGAAGCGCACGGTCGCGATCGTCAGCCCCAGCAACAGGCCCAGCACCACGGCCAGCCCGACAATCAGTGCCTTTTTCGGCTTGACCGGTTCCGTCGGGGCCTGGGCCTTGCGATCAATACTGACCAGGCCAAGATGGCTCATGTCCGTATTGAGCCGGCCAAGGCGCACCACCTCGGCGCGCAATGGCTCGATATCCTTGAGGAACACATCTTCGTTCGAACGCTTGGCGAGCATTTCGACCTGGCGATTGACCTCAAGCAACTGCATCTTTTTACGAATCTGCGAAATGCGGTTATCGGTAAAGTCATCGGTCGTACGCTTGAGCAGGGCTGCGCGCTCGGCTTCCAGGGCCTGGGAGCCCATAAAATACAAAGGCGTGCTTTGCGAGGTGATTTCGGTGCGCACCACTCTGGATGACGCGCCCTGTGCCGCATCGGCCATAGCTGCCGGCGTGGTCGGGCGGGTAATGCCCAGTGACTTGGCAATCGAAATGGCCTCGTCAAGCTGTTGGATTCGCGATTCGCGCTCCATTTTAAGCTGCAGGCGCAACGCCTTCAGCTCATCTTCCAGGCGGGCTTTTTGCAGCGCGTCAGCCTCGACCAAAGTTGCGATTTTTCCTTCTTTTTCAGAGTGATAGCTTGATCGTGCAGCATTTATCTGGGTGTCCAGCTCCCGGAGCCGGTTACTGATAATAACCTTGAGGTCGGCGCTGATTTGTTCACGCTGGTTATTGATCGCATAGTCAATAAAACCATTGAGGATTGCCACCCCATCAAGCGAGGCCGGGTAATTAAGTTCCAGCCTTATATAAGGACTGCTGGCCCCCCCCTTGTTGGCAGCAGGTTGTACCAGGGTAATGGCATCCCGGTTAAACATTTCGAAGCTTTGCTCCAGTGATCTGCCGGGCTGTTCCAGGGGTTTGAATAACTCCGGGTGATCGCGAAAAAAATTCAAGCGGTTTTCATAGGAATCAAGTGCCAGCCCCACTTTACCCAAAGCCTCAGCGGCAGGCAGGGTGTAGACCTCGGAACGATTCAGGGCATCCAGTTCGTTGATGGCTGCAGGGCGCAGCAGGCTGCTGGTTTGATAGATGTGTTGCGCAAAGGAAACATAGCCAATTGCCACTAATCCGGTTATTACCGCAGTGGCTGCAATCAGTTTTTTTTGTCGCCAAAAAGAATGGATCAATTCAAATAAATCGATCTCAGCGTCAACTTTTCGTCCTTTTGGGTACTGATGAATAGTCAAATGAATGCACCTTGTAGATAAAGCTTAGTCAAGCTGGCTGCTGAGGGCGTATCGACCACATGATGACGCAATGTGTTTGACAGGCTATTCCTAGGAAAATTCGCATCTATATAAATCAAGCACATAGAACAACAAAAGCAAGTAATTAGAAAATGATATCCAACTACTTTAATTGAAATAGGATGCATCCTGCCCTCTAATGAGAATTGCCTCACAAAAAACAGGGTAAAATCGCAGTGTCTTTGTGCCACTTTCATGTAATGCACACGTCACGACGGCACAGTGGCCCGGACTGTGTAATTATTGCCGCCACAAGAAAGCACGCTTACGTGTGGGGTAATAATCAGGATGGATATTTTTCAGGCGATGCGGGTGTTTGTCCGCGTAGTCGAAACCGGCAGCTTTACCGCGGCGGCGCAGGCGCTGGGTTATTCAACGGCGCAAACCTCGCGGCTACTGTCCGAGCTGGAGTCTTCGCTGCAAGCCCGGCTGTTGCAACGCAGCACACGGCGCCTGGCCCTGACCGAGGTGGGTGCGCGTTATCTGGAACGCTGCCGGATGATTCTGGGCGAGATCGAGGATGCCAATGCCGAAGCGGCGGGTGCGCACCTGATCCCCCGTGGCCATTTACGTGTGCAGTCCACCACCGGGCTGGGCATCCAGCTGCTGGCACCGTTGGTGGCCCGCTACACCGAGCTGTATCCGCAGGTACATGTCGACCTCACCCTGTCACAACGCCAGCCCGATCTGCTTGAAGAAGGCCATGACCTGGTGATTACCCTGTCGGCCCATCTGCCGGATTCGGAACTGATCGGCCAGCCGCTGGGCAGCATCTTCAGTGTTATCAGTGCAGCCCCCTCCTACCTCAAGGGCCGGGACATCCCGACGGTACCTGACGATCTGCACCAGCACCGCTGCCTGCACCTGGTCGACCCGTTATTTACCGACAGCTGGACCTTTCGCGATGATCAGGGCGAACAAGTGATCCGCCCCGGCAACGTGTTCCAGGTCAACGTGGCGGAAGCGATGGCCAAAGCGGCCGAGGCCGGGCTCGGGGTGTGCCTGTTGCCCGATTATGTGGCGGTAGGCTCTTATCAGCGCGGCTCGCTGGTGCGTCTGCTGCCGCATTACCGCCTGCACGAAAAAAGCATCTACGCGCTCTACCCTTCACGGCGGTTTCTGGATGCCAAGGTCAAGACCTGGGTGGAGTTCCTCAAGCAGGAAATCCCCAAGGTGCTTGAAGGGCACCAGGCCATCGTCGATGACCCGGCCCATTGGGCTTAACTGGCTTGCAGCGCGCTGCGCAGTTGTTCACGCAGGGTCATGGCGGTGCGATCGAACTCCAGTGGCGTGACCGAGATCCCGCCCTGGGTAACCACCTGGGTTTCGGTGTCGATGGCTTCGGCGTGCTGATGGCGGGTGATGCTGAGCCAGTAGTACTTGGCCTCGCGAAAGTCGGTGCGCTCGATGGCTTCCACACCGTCCATGCGCCCGGCACCCTGGCGGGTGATCTGGATCGGGCCGGCGTCATCGGCAGGTACGTCGGGGAAGTTGATATTCAGGCAGGCCGTTTGCTCCCAGCCCTTGCCGAGCAACTGCCGGATCACGCCGGGGGCAAGGGTGCGGGCGGTATCCCAGCGCACGGCACTGCGACGGGTAAAGTACTGGCTCAAGGCGATAGAGGGCACGCCCATCAACAAACCGGTCATGGCCGCGCCTACGGTACCGGAAAACAGGGTTTCAACCCCCAGGTTGGCGCCCTTGTTGATACCTGACAGCAGCAGTTGCGGCGGTTTGTCCAGCAACTGCTGCAAGGCCATCGCCACACAGTCGGCCGGGGTTCCGGAGACCGAGAAGCGTCGCTCGCCGCGCTGGGTGACGCGCAACGGGTGGTGAATGCTGATGGCCGTGGAGATGCCGCTTTGGTCATGGTCCGGTGCCACTACCCAGACTTCGTCCGCCAATTCGTGGGCCACGGCCTCAAGTGCTGCCAGACCCGGGGCGTCAATCCCGTCGTCGTTGGTAATCAGGATACGTTCGAGTCGGGCGTGGGGCATGGAGATCTCCTTTGGAAGAGGGGCGGCAAGCCAGCACGAGATTGCTTGCCGCCTGCAGCTTAGATGCCCTGCAGCGCCAGATCCATCGCAAAGTAGGTGAGGATCATGTCGGCACCTGCACGCTTGATCGAACCCAGGCTCTCGCGCACTACACGGGCTTCGTCGATGGCACCGGCCTGGGCGCCGAACTTGATCATCGCGTACTCACCGCTGACCTGGTAAGCCGCCAATGGCAGGTGCGAGGCCTGGCGGATGTCGCGGATGATGTCCAGGTACGCACCGGCGGGCTTGACCATCAGCACGTCTGCGCCTTCCTGCTCGTCCAGCAGCGACTCGCGGATGGCTTCGCGGCGGTTCATCGGGTTCATCTGGTAGGATTTGCGGTCGCCCTTGAGCGCACTGCCGCCCGCTTCACGGAACGGGCCGTAGAGTGCCGAGGCGAATTTGGTGGAGTACGCCATGATCGACGTGTCGCTAAAGCCGGCACCGTCCAGGGCGCTGCGAATGGCCTGCACCTGGCCGTCCATTGCTGCCGAAGGCGAGATAAAGTCGGCACCTGCAGCCGCGGCGGCGACCGCCTGCTTGCCCAGGTTGATCAGGGTCGCGTCGTTGTCAACGCCGTGGTCATGCATCACGCCGCAATGGCCGTGAGAGGTGTATTCGCAGAAGCAGGTATCGCTCATCACCACCATGTCCGGCGCGGCATCCTTGCTGATGCGCACCATGCGCGACACCAGGCCGTCTTCGCGCATGGCATCGCTGCCAGTGGCGTCCAGATGATGGGATACGCCGAACAGCATCACCGACTTGAGCCCCGCCCGCGCATAACGCTCGATCTCACCCGCCAGTTTCGACTCAGGTATACGCATCACCCCCGGCATGCTGGTGATAGGCACGAAGTCGTCGATTTCTTCTTCGACGAAAATCGGCAGCACCAGGTCGTTGAGGCTGAATTCGGTTTCCTGGAACATGTCGCGAAGGGTCTGGGAACGGCGCAGGCGGCGCGGGCGTACAGCGGGGAACTGGTTAGGCATCATGGTTCCTGATGGGCAGATTCAAAAAACAGACGAGCCTTGGCTCTATGGCGCAACAAATACAGGATTGATCCTGCAATTGCAAAAGATCCGGCCTATCTGCGGCCGCTTGTCACGCCGGGTTTGCGCAGTATGGCCCCGCTTGCCCTGCTCCTGCCTGACACACATCAAAGCCGTGCATCCATACCAACGTTTACGTTAACGTAAGGCATCCATCATTCCACGGACGATCACGCCATGCCTGAGCTTACCCCTTCGCTACAAGACACTGCTGCGCCAGATGGCGTGTGCTACGGCTGCGGCAGCAGCAACCCCGACGGCCTGCATATCAAGAGCTTCTGGGATGAAGACGGCGTGCATGTGCGCGCCGAGTACCTGCCCGACCCCAAGTACTGCGGCTGGCCCGAGCTGGTGTATGGCGGCCTGGTCGCCATGCTGGTCGACTGCCACTCCAACTGGACGGCAATGGCCTATCACTACCGCATGGAGCACCGCGAAGTGGCCAGCTTGCCGCGCATCAGCTGTGTGACGGGGAATCTGGGGATCAAGTTTATCAAGCCGACCCCGATGGGCGTACCGCTGACCCTGCGGGCCAGGGTCGAGGGCGATGTCGGGCGCAAGACGCGGATCCTCTGCGAGGTGTATGCCGGGGATGTGCTGACGGCGCTGGGTGACTCGATTTTTGTGCGCGTGGACACCGGCCAACTGGCGACTGCTGCCCACGGCCGCGCAGCGGGTTAAGCGCAAACTGGCAGGTACGGCGCGTTCCGGCCATCGCGAGCAAGAACGCGCCGCGCTGTGACTATTTACCCAGTACTTTGCCGTCCCGGGTACGGATTTCCTTGATCACGGCATTGACCCGATTGACCAGCACATAATGCCCGCTGATTTGCACCCATTGTTCATGCTCATCGGGTTGGGGCAGCCCCTTGGCCTTCCAGTCGCTGATCGCAACATCGTCCCGCGTGTACTGATCAGGTGCCTTGTCGCCGTGACCATAGCAACTGCTCAGGTCCATTGATTCGGCCAGGATCTGCCCGGGGTTGCAGTCTGCGGGTTTGGCATCATCGGCCTGCGCGGCATAAGGCGCGACACACAGGAAACCAGCCACTATCGATGCAGAAATCAAGCGCGCATGTTCACCTCAACGTATGGGAGTACAGGCTCAATGGACAAGCGCCGGCTGCAGTACGTTCCACCGCGATAATCAAAAATATTGATCACCATATCAACAATGACGATTGGACTGCACCGCGAGCCTGGGGTGAAGTAACCACAGGGCCGGTCAAAATAATAAACGGCCGTATGTGGAGAACAACATGTCATTCAATATCAGCAGCTTTCAGCTTGAGGGTCGCCGTGCCCTGATTACCGGTTCAGGCCAGGGTATCGGGCTGGAGCTGGCACGCGGACTGGGCGCTGCGGGCGCTACCGTGGTGATCAACACTCGCAATATCGAAAAATCCCTGGCGGTTGCCGCTCAATTACGCGATGAAGGCCTGAAGGCTGAATCCGTGGCCTTCGATGTCACCGACCGCGAACAATTGCTTGGCGCGATCAACAGGTTTGAGGCCGACATCGGTGCCATCGATATTCTGGTCAATAACGCCGGCATTCAGCGCCGCGCGCCGCTGGAGGACTTCAGCGCCAGCGACTGGCACGATGTGATGCGCACCAACCTGGACGGGGTATTTCATGTGTCCCAGGCCGTGGCGCGGCACATGATCGCCCGCGGTCGCGGCAAGATCATCAATATCTGCTCGGTGCAAAGCCAACTGGCACGCCCGACCATCGCCCCTTACGCCGCCTCCAAAGGGGCCGTGAAAATGCTCACCAAGGGCATGTGCGCCGAATGGGCCCGCCACGGCATCCAGGCCAATGGCCTGGCCCCCGGTTATTTCGCCACCGAGATGAACCGCGCCCTGGTCGATAACCAGGCGTTTTCCGAGTGGCTGTGCAAGCGCACGCCGGCAGGTCGCTGGGGGCGGGTTGACGAACTGTGCGGTGCAGCGGTGTTTCTGGCCTCCCCTGCCTCTGACTTTATCAACGGTCAAACCCTGTTTGTGGACGGAGGCCTGACCAGCGTTGTTTGACCCGCACCGGCAAAAAAACAATAACAAGGAACACCCATGAGCAACCTTAACGAACAGGCCCTGCCGGCACTCGCCCCTGGCAGCGCACAAGCAACGGGCAAGGGCTTCGCGACCCGGCGCTGGCTGTACCTGATCCCGCTGATTTTCATTACCTACAGCCTCGCCTACCTCGACCGGGCCAACTACGGCTTTGCCAGTGCGGCGGGTATCGAGCAGGACCTGGGCATTACCAAGGGCATGTCCTCGCTGATCGGCGCGCTGTTTTTCCTGGGCTACTTTTTCTTCCAGGTACCGGGGGCGATCTACGCGCAGAAGTACAGCGTGCGCAAACTGGTGTTCTGGAGCCTGATCCTGTGGGGCTTTTGCGCCATGGCCACAGGGCTGGTGACCAATATCCCGATGCTGATGGTTATCCGCGTGTCGCTGGGGATTGTCGAGGCGGCCGTGATGCCGGCCATGCTGATCTTTATCAGCAACTGGTTTACCCGCAAAGAGCGTTCGCGGGCCAATACCTTTCTGGTGCTGGGCAACCCGGTGACCGTGCTGTGGATGTCGGTGGTGTCCGGCTACCTCATCCAGGCCTGGGGCTGGCGCGAGATGTTTGTCATTGAAGGCGCGCCGGCGGTGCTCTGGGCCTTCGTCTGGTGGCGCATGGCGCGGGACAAGCCCGAGCAGGTCAACTGGCTGAGCGCGCAGGAAAAAGCCCGGCTGGCTGCCACCCTGGCCGATGAACAAAAAGGCATGAAGCAGGTGCGCAATTACCGCCAGGCCTTCACCAGCCCGGTGGTGGTGCAGTTGTGCTGCGTGCATGCGCTGTGGAGCATCGGCGTGTACGGTTTTATCATGTGGCTGCCGAGCATTATCAAACAGGCGGCCGCGGCGGATATCGTCACCGTTGGCTGGTTGAGTGCGGTGCCTTATGTGGCGGCGGTGGCAGCCATGCTGGCCGTGTCCTGGGCCTCCGACAAGACCCAGCAGCGCAAGCATTTTGTATGGCCGCTGCTGGCACTGGGGGCACTCGCGTTCTTTTGCTCGTACCTGCTGGGGTCTTCGCACTTCTGGCTGTCGTTCGCCCTGCTGACCCTGGCAGGGGGCGCGTTATACGCACCCTACGGGCCGTTTTTCGCGCTGATCCCGGAGATTTTGCCGGCCAACGTGTTTGGCGGCGCCATCGGCCTGATCAACGCCTGCGGTGCGCTGGGGGCCTTTGTCGGTTCGTGGATCGTGGGCTACCTGATCGGCCTGACCGGCAATCCGGGCGCAGCCTATATCTTTATGACCGCCGGGGTGCTGTCTTCAGCACTGCTGATGGCATGGGTGAAAGTGCGGCACTAGACACCCCGCCGACATTTGCGAATGTTTCTCGAAGGGATGACAGGGCAAAGAGGAATGTTATACAGTATCAATACTATATAACATTCCCTTGCCAGCGATCCCTCAATGACTGCCACTGCCCCTCCCTCACACCAGCGCCTGCTGTCCATCGATGCCCTGCGCGGGCTGGTTATCCTGTTTATGCTGCTGGACCACGTGCGCGAAACGTTTTTCCTGCACCGCCAGGTGGCTGACCCGATGAATGTCGAGATCACCGACCCTGCCCTGTTTTTCAGCCGTACCCTGGCCCACCTGTGTGCGCCGGTGTTTGTCTTGCTCACCGGCCTGTCGGCTTATCTGTATGGCGAAAAGTATCAGGGCAAGCGCGATGTCTCGGCGTTCCTGTTCAAGCGCGGGCTGTTTCTGGTGGTGCTGGAATTCACCCTGGTCAACTTTGCCTGGACTTTCCAGTTGCCGCCGTCGGTAATCTACATGCAGGTGATCTGGGCCATTGGCGTCAGCATGATCGCCCTTGCTGCCCTGGTGTGGCTGCCGCGCCCGGTGCTGCTGGTACTCGGCCTGGTGATCATCGCCGGGCACAACCTGCTCGACACCCTGCATTTTGCACCGGGGTCAGTGATGCATGTGCCTTGGGCGATTTTGCATGATCGTGGCTGGATTGAGGTGGGCGACAGCTTGCGCATGCGCACCTCCTACCCGGTGTTGCCGTGGATCGGCGTGATTGCACTGGGCTATTGCCTGGGGCCCTGGTTTGCCCGCTGCGCCCCGGCGGCCTTGCGCCAGCGCTATCTATTGCTCGCAGGCAGCGGTGCCCTGCTCGGTTTTGTTGCGCTGCGTTTGTACAACGGTTACGGCGAGGCGCCCTGGGGCAGCCATGCCGAGACCACACAAACCTTGATGAGCTTTTTCAATATCACCAAGTACCCGCCTTCCCTGCTGTTTCTGGCCCTGACCCTGGGCGTGGGCCTGTTGCTGCTACTGGCTTTTGAGCGGGTACAACAACGCAAGTGGATCAGCACCCTCGCCGTATTTGGCGCAGCCCCGATGTTTTTCTATTTGTTGCATCTGTATGCACTCAAAGTGCTGTACCTGGCCTGCGTCGCCCTGTTTGGCCTGAATCAGGCCACCTATTTCGGCTTCGACAGCATCGGTGCGGTATGGTTAACGGCAGTGCTGCTGGCCATTTCGCTGTACTTGCCGGTTCGCTGGTTCGCCAATTTGAAAGCCCGACGCCGGGATATCACCTGGCTTAAGTATTTCTGATTCTGACCGCGGCCCCATTAGCAAACAAGATCGATTATCATCCCACCGCCGGTCCCCCCACGCGGGGGGTTAAAAGGGAATCCGCAGTGCTGTTACAGCACCCAACGGAACTGCCCCCGCAACTGTAGATGACGAGCCTGCTCCGTGTTTGCCACTGGGATAACCCCCGGGAAGGCTGGAGCCAGGTGATGACCCATCAGTCAGGAGACCTGCCGGCAAAGTCCACAAACTAACCGGCGGGGTGTCCGGGGAGGCATCCTGCTTAGTACTGTTGCTGCAGCAGAACCGATGATGCATTCCCGACCGTGCACCTGTGCCCCGTGTACGATCAAATGGAGATTGCATCATGCTGTTGCACCGTGTTGTTACCCTCATGGCCACCCTGGCGTTGCCGGCACTGGCCCATGCCGCCCCCACGCACTACCCCCTGAGCCTGCAGAACTGCGCCAGCCCGCTGACATTCGAGCATGCCCCGAAAAGCGCGGTAACCATCGGCCAGGCCGGCACCGAAATGTTCTATGCCCTGGGGCTGGGCGACAGGCTGGTGGGAACGTCACTGTGGTTCAACGATGTACCTGTGCAATACCGGGCACAAAACGACAAGGTTGAGCGCCTGGCCGACAACGACCCGAGCTTTGAAGCCGTCATTGCCAAGCGCCCGGAGCTGGTGGCCGTGCAACTGGAGTGGATGGTGGGGCCGCAGGGGGTTGTGGGTACCCGTGAGCAGTTTCACGAACTGAACATCCCCACCTACCTGATGCCTTCGGATTGCGAAGGCAAGGACAACCTGGTCGGGGCCGACGGCACACGCCTGCAGCCGTTCAGCATAGACAGCGTCTACAAGAGCATCAGCCAGCTGGCCGAGATCTTCGATGTGCAGCAGCGCGGCGAACAACTCAACAGCCAGCTCAAGGCAAGCCTGGAAAAATCCATCACCTCACTCAAGGGCAAGGACCTGAGTTCCACCAGCGCATTGTTCTGGTTCTCCAGTGCAGACATGGATATTGACCCTTATGTTGCCGGGCGCAAAGGCATCCCCGACTTTATGCTCAACACCCTTGGCGTACGCAATGTCGTGGAGTCCGATGAGGAGTGGCCGACCGTTGGCTGGGAAACCCTGGCCAAGGCCAACCCGACGTTTCTGGTGATCGCACGCATGGACCGCCGACGTTTCCCGGCGGATGACGTCGAGAAAAAACTGGCGTTCCTGCGTACCGACCCGGTAACCCGCACTATGGATGCCGTGAAAAACAACCGCATCATCATCCTCGATGCCCATGCGATGCAGGCCAGCCTGCGCCTGTTCGACGGGATCGAAACACTCGCCACTGCCATCCGCCAACACGACCTGCCTAAATGACTGCACGCTTGCTACTGGCCTTGGCAGCCTGTGTTGCACTGTTACTGGCAGTGCTCGCCGGAGTGGCCATCGGTGAAACTCCGATCGCACCCGGTGTCGTGCTGCAGGTTCTGGCCAACAAGCTGTGGGCCGCCGGGCATGTGCTGGACCCGATCGACGAAGGGATTGTCTGGAGCTACCGCCTGACCCGAGCCCTGGTGGCTGCGGCCTGCGGTGCGGGGCTGGCCACCTGTGGCGTGGTGTTGCAGTCGTTGCTGCGCAACCCGCTGGCTGACCCCTACCTGCTGGGGATATCCGCCGGTGCTTCGACCGGTGCCGTACTGGTGGCAGTACTGGGGTTGGGCGCGGGGGCGCTATCACTGTCGGCCGGGGCCTTTGCCGGAGCCATTTGCGCCTTCGCCCTGGTGATTTTACTGGCACGGGCCAGCGGGCCCACCGGCGCTAGCGCCCAGATCATCCTGGCAGGCATCGCCGGTTCGCAGTTGTTTAACGCAATCACGGCCTTCCTGATCACCAAGTCGGCCAGCTCCGAGCAGGCCCGCGGGATCATGTTCTGGTTGCTCGGCAACCTCAGTGGCGTGCGCTGGCCTGCAGTGTGGCTGGCGGTTCCCGTGGCCGTGGCGGGGCTGGCCGTGTGCCTGTGGCATCGGCGGGCGCTGGATGCCTTCACCTTTGGTGCGGACTCGGCGGCGTCACTGGGCATCCCGGTGCGCCGGGTACAGCTGTTGCTGATCAGTTGTGCAGCGCTGGTCACGGCCGTGATGGTGTCGATTGTCGGCTCCATCGGCTTTGTCGGGCTGGTCATCCCCCACGCCGTGCGTTTGCTGGCAGGTACCGGGCATGGTCGCCTGTTGCCCGCCAGCGCCCTGGGCGGGGCGTTGTTCCTGATCGCCGCCGATGTCCTGTCGCGCACCCTGATAAAAGGCCAGGTGATTCCGGTCGGCGTGGTCACCGCCCTGGTGGGCGCGCCGGTATTTGCACTGATCCTGATCGGCCGGAGACATGCGCGATGACGGTACTGAGCTGTAGCGATCTGGGTTACCGCGTGGGTGATGCTCACCTGTTGCAAGGCATCACCCTCAGCGTGCAGCGCGGCGAGACCCTGGGGATTGTCGGGCCCAATGGCTCGGGCAAGTCCACATTGCTCAAGCTGCTGGCCAACCTGCGGGTGCCCGGCCAGGGCCAGGTGCTACTGCACGATCAGGCGCTGGGCAAAATCAGCCAGCGCACTATTGCGCAAACGCTGGCGGTGGTCGAGCAGCATGCCGACACCCATGACGCCATTGGCGTATTCGATGCTGTTGCCCTGGGCCGTACACCCTGGCTGTCGGCGCTAAGCCCGTGGTCGGCCAAGGACACGGCCATCGTCGAGCAGGCACTGGCCGATGTGGATGCCACCCACCTGCGCGACCGCAGCTGGCGTGGGCTGTCGGGGGGTGAGCGCCAACGCGTGCATATTGCCCGGGCCCTGGCGCAGCGCCCGCAAATCCTGTTGCTGGATGAACCCACCAATCACCTGGACATCCAGCATCAGCTGAGCATTTTAAAAACCGTACAGGCCCTGCCCGTGACCACCCTGATTGCCCTGCACGATCTCAACCAGGCCTTGAGCTGTGATCGCCTGGCAATTCTTGAGCGGGGCCGCCTGATGGCGCTTGGCAAACCCCTTGAAGTCCTGACCCCGCAACGGCTGCAGGCCACATTCGGGGTACAGGCGCACTACCTGACAGACCCTTTTGACGGCGCGCAGATCCTGCGCATGCGCGTTTGAACACTATTTAAGAGAGCCAACCATGCGTATTTCATCCCTGACCCTGCTGCTGACCAGTGCCCTGCTCTGCACCTCGGCACTGGCACAAACCCACGAAGTCAAAATGCTTACCCGCAGCGCCAATGCCGGCATGGTCTATGAGCCGGACTACCTGCAGATCGCCCCCGGCGACACGGTCAAGTTCATCCCCACGCAAAGTGGCCACAATGCTGCGACCCTGCCCGGGCTGCTGCCTGAAGGCGCACAACCCTTCAAGGGCAAGATCAATCAGGCGGTGGAGCAAACCTTCAGCGTGCCCGGCCTCTACGGCATTCAATGCATTCCGCACCTGGCAATGGGCATGGTCATGCTGATCCAGGTGGGCGAGCCCGCAGCCAAGCCCCCGGTACTGCCCGCCACACTGCCCAAGCGCGCACTTGACCGCTTGACTGCCGCACTGCAACAGCAGGTGGCGAAATGAGTGCCGTAAGCACGCGCTCCGCGATCCTGTTCGCCCTCGCCAGCCCCCTGGCGTTGGCGGAGTCGGCCCAGGAGCAGGCCAAGGGCTTGATCGAAGATACTACCTGGAGCGTGGTCAACCGTACGGTCTACGACAACCGTGAGTATCGCCACGGCGCCAGTAACAGCGGCGCTCGCAACGCATACAAACCACGCGCCGAACGCAATGGCTATGCCGAAGAATGGGCCTACGGCCTGATGGGCACCTTGCAGTCCGGTTTTACCCAGGGCCTGATCGGTGTCGGGGTGGATGCCCACGCCTATATGGGCCTCAAGCTGGACAGCGGCGGTGGTCGCGCCGGCAAGGCTCGCCTACTGGGCCTGGATAACGACGGCTACCCCAAGGACAACTACGGCCGCGGCGGCGCGGCGCTCAAGCTGCGGATGTCCAATACGGTACTGTCCTGGGGTGAACAACGGGTCAAGACCCCGGTGTTCAGTTCATCCGACAGCCGCTTGCTGCCGGAAACCGCCACCGGGGTGTTCCTCACCAGCAACGAGTTCAATGCCCTGAAAATGGTCGGCGGGCATTTCACCGAAAGCACCGACCGCAACGCCAGCAGCCACGACCAGGGGTTTGTAGTCAATTATTCCAACGGCCCCAAGGGCGATGCATTCGACCTGGCCGGCCTGGTGTATACCCCGGGCAAAACCTTCAGCGCCAGCCTTTACACCTCGCGCTACGAGAACACCTGGAACCAGCATTACCTGGGCGCCGTCTTCAGCCACGCGCTGGATGAAAACCGCTCGCTGTCGCTGAACCTCAACCTGTACCGCACCACCGATGAAGGCAAGGCGCTGTCGGGTACTATCGACAACACCACCTGGAGCTTGTTGAGCACCTACGCCCAGGGGCCGCACAGCTTCAGCCTGGGGTATCAGAAAGTGCATGGCGACACGCCATTTGACTATGTGACCCGGGGCGCGATCTTCCTGACCAACGCGGTGCAATTGTCTGACTTCAACGCCCCCAACGAACAATCATGGCAAGCGCGCTACGACCTGGCGATGACCCCCTGGGGCATGCCGGGGTTGGTGTTCAGCGCAGCGTATGTACGAGGCAGCCAGATTGACGGTACGCACGTTGACCCGCGGGGCGGCTATGCGTATCTGGGCTATGGCAAAGGCGGGAAACACTGGGAACGGGATCTGGAAGCACGCTATGTGGTGCAGAGTGGTGTGGCCAAGGGCACCATCATGTCATTGCGACACAATGTGCATCGAGGCAACACCGCACAGGCCGAACTGGATGCAGACCAGATCCGCCTTGCGGTCGAGTACCCGCTGACGGGGCGGTTTTGATGATTAACGGCCTATAACACTGTAGTCGCTGAGGAGCGAAGCGAGGCTGCGATCGGGTGCGCAGCGCCCGTAAAATCGAGTAGCGAGGTACACCGAGTGCTCAGGGTTCACGGGCGCAACGCACCCGATCGCAGCCTTCGTTCCTCGGCAGCGACTACAGGAAAACTTTAGTGCATCGAACCATGGTCGTGGTGCATCGGCATGCTGTTGAGTGCCCGCGCCTCGGCCTTGACCTCAATCTGCTCCTTGACCCCTTTGCTGTCTTCAACAATCAGGGTCAAGGGCACTTGATCACCGGCTTTCACCTGGTTCACCAAGTCAATCAGCATCACATGGTAGCCCTCAGGTTCAATGGCCACGCTCTTGCCTGCAGGCAACGCGACCGCTGCCACCGGCTGCATGCTCATCACATCGTTTTGCATTTTCGACTCGTGGATCTGCACCGTCCTGGCCACCGGCGAGCGGACTTCAACCAGCTTGCTGTCGGTGCTCGAAGTAATGTGCATAAAGGCACCGGTCGAAGGCTGGCCGGCCACGGTGGCGCGCACCCAGGCATCGTCCACTACGGTTTGCGCAGAAACATGCAGGCTCATGCCCAGCAGTGACAACAACAGATACTTAACAGGCTTCATAGGGTTGGCTCATTCCAAAGGGCACAGGATCAGCAGACTGACATCACTGTCAGCAGGTCTTCGGCACATTGCTTGGCGGACAGCGAAGGCGACAGGCCAAGGCGCAATACACCACGGGAATCGAACACGAAACTGGTCGCGGTGTGCGACAGGGTGTACGAATCGCCGGTCGGGATCTTCTCGTAAAACACCTTGAATTCCTTGGCCGTGGCCGCGGTTTCTTCCAGGGTGCCGGACAAGGCGATAAAACTCGGGTCGAAGGCTTTTACATACGCATCAAGCATCGCCGGCTTGTCGCGCTCAGGGTCCAGGGTGATAAACACCACTTGCAGGCGGTCACCATCGGGGCCCATCATTTTCTTCGCCTGGGCGGCACGGGCCAGCGCTGTCGGGCACACGGCCGGGCACTGGGTAAAACCGAAGAAAATCATCGGCATCATCCCGCGAAAGCTGCCCAGCATCATCTCGTTGCCTTGCGCATCCCTGAGCTTGAACTTGCGCCCGAGGATTTCATTGCTGAGGTCTTTGCCGTATTTGTATGACAAACCGCTGCCGGGGTCGCAACCTGCGATCAACCCCAGGCTGAGCAAGCCAAGGCCGGTGACTACGCGGCGGCGAGTCAGTAAATCATTCATGTCAGGTTCCTTTAAGCGGCCTTTTTCAACGAACAAGGCCTTTAACCTGCGCACTGTCAGGCAGGTGTGTACGCTGCCCGATGCCTGGAGTGACCGGCTCGGCGCGCACGATTGCTGTGGGGTAGACGTGTTGCATAGGCACGGAATTTACCACTGTCGCAGGTCTGTCGCACGGCAGCCATGCCCCTCAATGGTGCATGGCCTCGCCGCCAGCCCGTAAAACCGTGGGGTACAGCAATACCTGCGACAAATCGACACAGGCACGGTTTCTGGCGGATTCAACGCTTTGCGCTATGGGCAACCACCTGCCGCACCGCTAGACGCGCATTTTTTTCACATCGGCTTCACCTCCCTGCCACCTCCTCCCGATTAACGTGCCGGCCATAACTTACGTTGATAACAGGCGCGCAGATGGAAAGCATGGCTGGCGTTGTACCTCACACTACCCGCACTCAAGGTCTTGAGCGCTGGGCAATACCCGGATTGATCCTGGCGTTTGTGGTGTTTTACCTGTTGCCCCTGATGACCCACGGCTTGTGGATTCCTGACGAAACCCGCTACGCCCAGATCGGCCAGGACATGCTCCATAGCGGCAACTGGGTGGCCCCGCACTTTATGGGTTTGCGCTATTTCGAAAAGCCCATTGCCGGTTACTGGATGATCGCCATCGGGCAAGCCGTATTCGGTGACAACCTGTTCGGCGTGCGTATCGCTTCGGCGCTGAGTACCGGGCTGAGCGTGTGGCTGGTCTGGCTGATCGCCGGGCGGTTGTGGCGTGACCCGCGCAAGCGTTTCGCCAGTACCCTGATTTATATGAGCTTCGGCCTGGTGGCCGGGCAAGCCGGGTATGCCAACCTCGACCCGCAGTTCACTTTTTGGGTCAACCTCAGCCTGGTGGCCGTGTGGTTCGCCTTCGACAGCAGCACTCGGCGTGCGCGCCTGTGTGCATGGGCCGTACTGGGACTGGCCTGCGGCATGGGATTTATGACCAAGGGTTTTCTGGCCTGGTTACTGCCCGTATTGATCGCCGTGCCCTATGCCTTGTGGCAGCGGCGCATCAAGGAGGTGCTGAGCTATGGCCCGCTGGCGATCCTTGTGGCAGTGGCGATCTGCCTGCCGTGGGCGCTGGCGATCCATCATCAGGAGCCGGACTTCTGGCAGTTCTTTTTCTGGAACGAACATATCCGTCGTTTTAGCGCGGCGGATGCGCAACACACCCAGCCCTGGTGGTTCTACCTGCCGATCCTGCTGGCCGCCAGCCTGCCGTGGGCGGCCTTGTTGCCGAAAACCCTGGTGGATGCCTGGAAGCTCAAGCGCCAACCCGCGATCGCTTACCTGTTGCTGTGGTTGCTGCTGCCACTGGCGATCTTCAGCCTGAGCAAGGGCAAGCTGCCCACCTACATAATGCCGTGCCTGTTGCCTTTGGCGCTCCTGATGGGCCATGCCGTGGTGTTATGGAGGGAGCAGGCAAAGGGCCGCACCCTGCGTATCAACGGCCTGTTGAATGTGTTGTTGGCGGTGGCCGGGCTGGTGGGGCTGGCTTACCTGCAATTGAGTCGTCCGGTGTATGAGAACAGCGAGGTCTTCAGCCTGTCGCTGGCCTATATCGTGTTGCTGGGCTGGCTGCTGAGCAATGCCTTGCAAGCCCTGCGCCCGTTGCTGCTGTGGGCTGCACCTGCGGTGGGCATGGGAGTGCTGGTGGCGCTGTTGCCCGCCGCGATGCCCGGGGTGATCGTCAACAGCAAAATGCCCGATCAATTTATTGCCGAGCATGTGCAGGAGCTGAGCGAGACCAACACGCTGCTCAGCAATGACCTGGGCGCGGCATCGGCCCTGTCGTGGCGCCTGGGCCGGCCTGAAATTACGCTCTATAACACCACCGGTGAGCTTAAATATGGTTTGGGTTATGCCGATTCAGCCGGGCGTCAGGTTGATATGGATAACATCGATCGCTGGATGAAGGCGGCACGTTTACGCGGCTCGGTCGGCGTGGTCATGCGGGTTCATTCAGCGCTGGAAACCCACGAAGTCGAGTTGTTGCCGCAGGGCGGCAAGCGCTACGAACGCGGCGATCTGGCGATTTTCATCTTCCCCAAGGTTCAGCCTGAATGACTCTGATCAAACGCTGGAACAGCGAGCAAAAAGCCTTGCTGGTGTTGTTGGCCGTGTCTGCCCTGCTCTTGTTGCTGGGCCTGGGTTCACGGGAGCTGTGGGGGCCGGAAACCCGCTGGGCCAATATCGCCCTGCAGATGCTGCAAAGCGGTGATTACCTGGACCCATACCTCAAGGGTTCGCCCTACTACGACAAGCCCCTGCCCTCGTACTGGCTGATCACAGCCAGTGCCGGGCTGATGGGCGGTCTGGGGCATTGGTCACTGCGCCTGTCTTCAGTGATTGCCGCTTGGCTGAGCGTGTGGCTGGTGTACCTGATCGGCGAGCAGTTGTTTCGCAAGGGTACCGGGCTGATCGCTGGCTGGATGCTGGCCACGACTTTCTACTTTGTGTTCTGGGCGCGGGTGGCCACGGCGGACATCCTTACCGTGTTCGGCTTGCTGGCAGCCGTCTGGTGGTACTGGCGCGGCCCTGATGACACGCGTTTGAGTCGCTACTGCGTGTTTTTCCTGTTGCTGTCCCTGACTTCGCTGCTCAAGGGCCTGATCGGTTTTATCCTGCCAGGGCTGGTGCTGTTGCCTCATCTGCTGAGCGAGCAACGCTGGAAGCGCCATCTCAACGGGCGGCTGTTGCTGGCCCTGGTCATTGCCGGGGCCGTGTACATGCTGCCCTTCGTGCTGTCGCGCCTGTATGGCGCGCCCACCTATGGCGAGAGCGGGCTGGGGCTGGTGCTGCGTGAAAACGTGGTGCGCTTCTTCAACCCCTTTGACCATATGGGGCCGATTTACACCTACCTGATATACCTGCCGGCGTACACCTTGCCCTGGGCGCCGTTCTGGATGATCGGGCTGTGGGTTGCCCTGCGTCAGTGGCGTCAGATCGAGCCCAATACACGCTGGCTGGTGTGGGGGCTGGGTTTGCTGTTTGTGTTCTTTACCGCCAGCGGCAGCCGGCGCAGTTATTACGTGTTGCCGCTGGTGCCCTTTGCGCAACTGTTGGCTGCCTGGTGGGTGACCCGGCGCCTGGCGCAAGGCAAAACCACCCTGCGCCGCTGGAACATCGGTTTCGGCATGAGTGCGACGTTACTGCTGTTGGTGCTGGGGGTGTTCTATCCGTGGTCCAACGGTGGCGGCGGGGTTGTGCAGTTTGGCCAGGACGTCAAGGCGCAGGCCAGCGAGCAGGCGCCCTGGGATCAATGGCGCATGGTGATGATCGATGTGGACAACAAGCTGCCGATGTATGTGCAAAACGGCGGCGAACCGTTTTTCTATGTCGACCAGAGCCAGGATTACCCCCGCGATGGCGGCAGTGCTGCGTTGATGGCCTGGCTGGACAAAACCAGCGGCCAGCATTTCAACCCACAGCGCACGCTGATCTTTGCCCAATATCGCAGTGGCGATCCCCTGCCCCTTGGCTATTTGAGCGTGGATCACCAGACCCTCACCAGCCAGCCGGACAACGGCGACCGGTTATTGCACCAGCGTGAGGGTGGCAGCGTGGTGTATATCCCGCAAATGCGCTGACCCGACTTGGCATACTGTGGGAGCGGGCTTGCTCGCGATGGCATCGACGCGGTTTAGCTGACAGACCGCGCCGTTTGAATCGCGGGCAAGCCCGCTCCCACAAGTGTTTAGAGAATCCGGTAGAGCAGGCGTTCGATCCGCACCCGGCTTACACGACGCAGGAACTTGGCCACCGCTGGCGGGTAATCGACCAGGGTTTCCAGGTCCTTGAAATTGTCGATACGTTGCGTGTGGGCGAAGATCGCCTCCAGCTCCTTGCGCCGCGGCTCCAGCAGTTCGCGGCGCGGGTCGTCGATCAACAGGCCGTTTTCCAGATCCAGGCGGAATGCACGCGGGTTGAGGTTATTGCCGGTCAGCAAGGTGTAGCGGTCATCCACCCACATGCCTTTGAGGTGGTAGGTGTTGTCACCTTCGCGCCACAGATGCAGGTTAAGCAGGCCATTGTCGATCATCCGCTGATGGCTCTTGGCAAACCGGCGCAAGCTCATTTCATACAGGTACGGCAACGCCGCGATAACCCTGAATGGCTCGCTCGGAGGGATATAGAAGTCGTTGGCGGTCTTGTCACCGACCACGATATCAATGCGCACCCCACGCTCCAGGGCGCGATTGATTTCCCGGGTGACCGGCAAGGGCAAGTTGAAATACGGCGTGCAGATGGTCAGCTGTTGCTGGCTGCTGGCAATCAGTTCGCAAATCACCCGGCTCAGTTGATTATTCTTGCCTACCCCCAGCAGCGGGCTGACCGACAGGCCAAAGTGGCCGACCGTACCGGCGCTGGTGTCGTAGCTGGCTTTCTTCAGGTGGCTGCGAAAATCCCCGATGGCACTGCGCAGGCTGCGGGTGGTCGGCAATGTGGGCAGGTCGAGACGATGCACGGCCTTGCTGGCGATCAGGTCGTGTTCGACAAAACGCTGCATGGTGTCGGCCAGTTGCTTGTTGTGCAGCAGGTGGTAACGGTCGAAGCGATACTTGTCGAGCTTGTGCAGGTACACGTTGTTCAGGCTGGCGCCGCTGTAGATCACACAGTCGTCGACAATAAAGCCCTTGAGGTGCAACACCCCGAACAGCTCGCGGGTTTGTACCGGCACCCCATAAATGGGTACCTGGGTGGGGTGTGCTGCGGTTTGTGCCTGGTACCAGGCCGCGTTGCCGGGCTGTTTGCCGGCACCGATCAGCCCGCGCTGGGCGCGCAGCCAGTCAACCACCACGGCAATTTCCAGCTCGGGGCGTGCAGCCTTGGCCGCGTGCAGGGCATCGAGGATTTCCTGCCCGGCTTCGTCCTGTTGCAGGTACAAGGCCACCAGCGTGATGCGATGGCGAGCACCTGCAATGTGCTCCAGCAGGCAGCGACGAAAGTCCGCAGGGCTGGGCAGGATGCTTAGCGCATCGGCGGACAACGGAAAGCTGCGCAGTTTAGGCAGCAAGGAGCGTTTGAAGAGCGACGGCATAGGGCTCGCTAAGGGTCGAATGCGAAGAGCCGTAAAGCTTACACGATTCTGTGATGTGTAGCCTCAATGTGGGAGCTGGCATGCCTGCGATGCAGGCGACGCGGCCTGCCTGGTAAACCGCAGCGATGCCTTCGCGAGCAAGCCCGCTCCCACAGGGGAATCAGGTCAGCATCAGGCCTTGAGTACGCCGCTGAAACTGTGGGAGCTGGTTTGCCTGCGACGCGGTCTGTCTGGCAAACCGCAGCGATGCCTTCGCGAGCAAGCCCGCTCCCACAGGGGAATCAGGTCAGCATCAGGCCTTGAGTACGCAGCTGAAACTGTGGGAGCTGGCTTGCCTGCGATGCAGGCGACGCGGTCTGTCTGGTAAACCGCAGCGATGCTTTCGCGAGCAAGCCCGCTCCCACAGGGGAATCAGGTCAGCATCAGGCCTTGAGTACGCAGCTGAAACTGTGGGAGCTGTCTTGCCTGCGATGCAGGCGACGCGGTCTGTCTGGTAACCGCAGCGATGCCTTCGCGAGCAAGCCCGCTCCCACAGGGGAATCAGGTCAGCATCAGGCCTTGAGTACGCCGCTGAAACTGTGGGAGCTGGCTTGCCTGCGATGCAGGTTACGCGGTCTATCTGGTAAACCGCAGCGATGCCTTCGCGAGCAAGCCCGCTCCCACAGGGGAATCAGGTCAGCATCAGACCTTGAGTACGCCGCTGAAGCTGTGGGAGCTGGCTTGCCTGCGATGCGCGCGACGCGGTCTGTCTGGCAAACCGCAGTGATGCCTTCGCGAGCAAGCCCGCTCCCACAGGGGAGTCAGGTCAGCATCAGGCCTTGAGTACGCCGCTGAAACTGTGGGAGCTGGCTTGCCTGCGATGCGCGCGACGCGGTCTGTCTGGTAACCGCAGCGATGCCTTCGCGAGCAAGCCCGCTCCCACAGGGGGGGAGGTGTATTTAACTCCGGGCCAGCATCAGCAACCGCGCAATGTCTCGCGCCCGGTCGGTGAGCAAAGGCGCCGCCCGGGTGCAGGCGTCCTGCAGGGTCATCGGGCCGCTGGCAATTGCAAACGCCGCATTGATACCGTGCTCGTACAACGCCTGATAACCCTCGCCCAACGTGCCGGCCAATACCACGACCGGGACACCTTCAGCGCGGGCAATGCTCGCCACGCCAAAAGGGGTTTTACCTCGCAGGGTTTGCGCATCAAAACGGCCTTCCCCGGTGATCACCAGGTCAGCGCCCTTCACCGCTTCTGCCAGCCCCACAAGCTCAGCCACTACTTCAACCCCAGCGCGGAACTGCGCGCCAAAAAACGCCTTGGCCGCAAAACCCAAGCCTCCTGCAGCACCCGAGCCCGGCTCGTGGCGCACATCCTTGGGCAGCACATTTGCGCAGTGATCGGCAAAGTGCCCCAGCGCTTGATCCAGCAAGCGCACCTGTTCGGCCGATGCGCCCTTTTGCGGGCCGAAAATCGCCGAGGCGCCATGCTCGCCACACAGCGGGTTGTTCACGTCGGCGGCAATTTCAAAGCGCACTTCGGCCAGACGGGGGTCCAGGCCCGTCAGTTCGATACGCGCCACATGGGCCAGTGCCAGGCCGCCGCGCGGCAGGCTGTTGCCCTGGGCATCGAACAAGCCCAGGCCCAGGGCCTGCAACGCGCCAGCCCCGGCGTCATTGGTGGCACTGCCGCCGATGGCCAGGATCACCCGGCGAGCGCCGGCATCCAGTGCGGCCTTGATCAGTTCGCCGGTACCAAAGGTGCTGGTGATGCAGGCATTGCGCTGCTCCGGTTTGAGCAACTGCAGGCCGCTGGCTTCGGCCATTTCGATAATGGCCGTGTGGCTGTCCGGCAGCCAGCCCCAATGGGCCTCGACCGGTGCGCCCAGCGGGCCTTGCACATGATTGCGGCGCAACTGGCCATTACCGGCGGCGACAATCGCCTCCACCGTACCTTCACCACCATCGGCCATCGGGCATTTAACCAACTGCGCGTGGGGCATGACATCAGCCAGCCCTGCGGCGATCGCGTCGGCGACTTTTTCGGCGCTCAGGCTGTCTTTGAACGAGTCGGGGGCAATCACGATTTTCATGGGGCGAATCTCCAGTTCTTATGCCTTCCATGCTGCCAGCAACGGGGCGAAAACACGCCAGTCGGGCGCACAAGCAATCACGGGCTTTGTTGTTCATTTGGACAAGACGCTCAACCCTGAGGCAGCAGCTGCACCCCCAGATACAAGGCCAGCATGCCATTGAGGCTCAACGGATCAACCCCGCTCAGTTCCGCGATACGCTCCATGCGATAACGCAGGCTGTTGCGGTGGATCCCCAGTGCGTCGGCGCAGGCCTGGCTCTGGCCGTCGTGCTCACACCAACTGCGCAGCGTGGCGATCAGTTGCCCGTTAGCGTCCTTGGCCACCACTTTGTGCAGCGGCCCGAGCAGCTCTTCGAGGGCGTCGTCATTGCGATGGCGCCACAGCATCACCGGCAAGCGGTAGCGATTGAGGGTCAGCAGGCGGGTCTGCGGCAGCACATCACGGCCATAGGCCAACAAGTCACCCACGCGCCGGTAACAGCGCCGTAAGCCCTTGAGCGCATCGGCCTGACCGCCTGCCGCAATGCGCAGCACCTTCCAGCCCTGACCGTCGAGTTTTTCCAGCAGGCGCAGATCATCAATCACCGCCGTGGCCGGCCGGCACCACAACAACGAACCCGTGGCCGGGCACACACACCAGCTGTCGGGGTAGCGCGATTGCAGCCAGGCACTCAGGGCCTCGGCACTCTGCCCCTGGCCCAATTCAAACAGGTATGGAATCCGTGACAACTGCGGCTTGAGCCCCAATTGCTGCGCTTCATCGATCAGCCGCGGAGAATCACCGCCCTCACTGAGCAGCAACGCCACCAGATCATCACAACGCTGGCGGCGCCATTGTTGCTCGGCCTGCTGGAAGCGCTGGCCCACCAGCATTTCAGCGGTCATGCGCACCAGTTCGGCATAGGTGCGCAGCAGCTCGGGTTCGCCAGTCAGGCCCAGCACCCCGATCAGGCGCTGGTCGAGCAGCAACGGTAAGTTGATACCCGGCTGTACGCCTTTGAGGCATTTGGCGGTTTGGGCGTCGATTTCCACCACCCGTCCATTGGCCAGCACCAATTGCGCCCCTTCGTGCCGGGTGTTGATACGCTCTGGCTCGCCACTGCCCAGGATCAAGCCCTGGCTGTCCATGACGTTTACGTTGTAAGGCAATATGGCCATGGCGCGGTCAACGATGTCCTGCGCCAAATCGTGGTCCAGTTCAAACATGGGGTGACTATCCTTGGATACATTTGTTCACGGGCACAGGCGACGGAGCAAAATGCTGTGCGACAGCACAAAGACAGCGGCGTTGTGGTGACCGAGACTCAAGCTGCGGTCAACGTTACCCCTGGATCGTGAAAAAACATAATAAAGAGAGACATAAGATGTCACAGAGCGCCACCGCATCGCCGATCAGCGATGACGATAAAAACGCCATCTACAAGCGCATCACCCTGCGCTTGATCCCGTTTATTTTTATCTGCTATCTGTTCAATTACCTTGACCGGGTAAACGTTGGCTTTGCCAAATTACAGATGCTCGACGCACTCAAGTTCAGCGAAACCGTCTACGGCCTCGGTGCCGGGATCTTCTTTATCGGCTATGTGCTGTGCGGCGTGCCGAGCAACCTGGCCCTGACCCGGTTCGGCCCGCGGCGCTGGATCGCGCTGATGATGATCGCCTGGGGCACGCTGTCGACCTGCCTGATGTTTGTCACCACCCCCACCGGCTTCTACCTGCTGCGCCTGCTGACCGGCGCCGCCGAGGCGGGGTTTTTCCCGGGTGTGGTGCTGTATCTGTCGCAGTGGTTCCCGACCTTTCGCCGTGGCCGGATCATGGCCCTGTTCATGTGCGCCATTCCGGTTTCAGGCCTGATTGGCGGGCCGTTCTCCGGCTGGATCCTCAGCCACTTCGCAGCCGGCCAGGGCGGCCTGGCCGGCTGGCAGTGGATGTTCCTGCTGCAAGGCGTGCCTACCGTCTTGCTGGGCGTGCTGGCGATCTACCTGCTCAGTGACAGTTTTGCCAACGCCAAATGGCTGGGCGCCCACGAGCGGGCGGTACTGGAAGCTGACCACCGGCTGGATGCGGCGAGCAAACCGGCCTCTTCCACCGATTCGCTGCTGGCGGTGTTCAAGAACCCGGCCATCTGGGCCTTTGGCCTGATCTACTTCTGCATCCAGAGCGGCGTGTACGCGATCAACTTCTGGTTGCCGTCGATCATCAAGAACCTGGGCTTTAGCGACACCCTGGTGATTGGCTGGATCAGCGCCATTCCCTACCTGCTGGCAGCGGTATTCATGCTGCTGGTCGGGCGTTCTGCCGACTTGCACAAGGAACGCCGCTGGCACCTGGTGGTGCCGATGCTGATGGGCGCGCTGGGGCTGGTGATTGCGGTGAACTTCGCCACCCAACCGGCCATTGCGATTCTGGGCCTGACCATTGCGACCATGGGCGCGCTGACCGGTTTGCCGATGTTCTGGCCCGTGCCCACAGCGATGCTCAGCGCCGGTGCGGCAGCGGGCGGGCTGGCACTGATCAACTCGATGGGGCAGATGGCCGGTTTTCTCAGCCCGTACCTGGTGGGTTTTGTCAAAGACGCTGCAGGCTCCACTGATGTGGCCCTGTATCTGCTGGCGGCGGTGATCGTGGGTGGCAGCCTGCTGGCACTGCGCATGACCCGCGGGATCAAGAACGCTTAATCAAGCACAACCTGTGGGAGCCGGGCTTGCCCGCGATGGCAACACCGCGGTCTGACAGACAGACCGCAGCTCCCACAGATGCTCTGGCGCCCACAATCAATCAAGGATTTGCCCTACAGCCCGCCGAGCCTCAAGCTACGCACTTCTAATAATCAAAATGCGTGTTTCAACGAGGCTGTTGTGTCCAAAGGTATTGTTCTGTCTGTTCTGGCATCGAGCCTGTTCGGTGTCATGTATTACTTCACATCCCTGCTCTGGCCCTTGAGCGGCGCCGAGATCTTCGGCTGGCGGATGCTCCTGACCCTGCCCTGCATGACCCTGTTCATGTGCTTTTCCGGCGATTGGCGATTGATTCCGGTGATTTTCTCGCGGCTGCGCCAGCAACCCCGGTTCGCTGCGGTGCTGGTAGCATCCAGTGCCCTGGTGGGTGTGCAGCTCTGGCTGTTCCTCTGGGCGCCACTCAATGGCCACAGCCTTGACGTATCCCTGGGCTACTTCCTGCTGCCGCTGACCATGCTGCTCACCGGGCGCCTGGTGTATGGCGAGCAACTGTCCCACCTGCAAAAAATCGCTGCCGCACTGGCCACGCTCGGGGTCGCCAACGAAGTGTACCGGGTGGGCGGGTTCTCCTGGACGACGCTGGTGGTGGCTATCGGCTATCCCTTGTACTTTGTGCTGCGCAAACGCGCTGGCACCGACAACCTCGGCGGCCTGTGGGTCGACATGTTGCTGCTGATGCCGGTGGCCTGGTGGTTTGTGCAAAGCGGCGAGCAAGGCTTTGATGTGGCCAGCCATCGCCCGGCGCTGTATGCGCTGATCCCGATGCTGGGAGGCATCAGTGCCCTGGCACTGATCAGCTACATCCTCGCCAGCCGGATGCTGGCTTTCAGCCTGTTCGGCCTGCTCAGCTATGTTGAGCCGGTGTTGCTGGTACTGGTCGCATTGCTGCTGGGTGAAAGCATCAGCGCGGGGCAATGGCTGACCTACCTGCCCATCTGGCTGGCGGTGCTGGTACTGATTTATGAGGGGTTCAAGCACCTGGTGCGTCAGCGCCGGTCGGTGTAGCTACCCGGTTTCCATGTGGGAGCGGGCTTGCCCGCGATACAGGCGATGGGGTCTGCCCGATGCACCCCGTCCTCCGATCGCGAGCAAGCCCGCTCCCACAATCAGCCGCAAAACACACCGTTAATCAGTTTTTTTGAAAAACACGAACGCACGTTTTAAACGACTTTGGCCCAGTAATTGCTTGCGTTTTTTAAACTTAAACATCACCAACAAGAATCACTCCCAAGTAACTGGTTTAAAAGGCGTTTGCCAATGGCCTCCAACAGCCTCAAGCTATGTGCCCACTCACATGAGTAACGTTGTAGATCCATTGAGGTTGTTGTGTCTAAAGGCATTGTTCTATCGATTTTGGCTTCCTGCTTGTTTGGCGTCCTGTACTGGTTCACTTCCCTTCTCTGGCCCCTCGATGGCCAGGAAATCTTCGGCTGGCGAATACTGATCTCGCTGCCCTTCATGACCCTGTTTATCTGCCTCTCTGGCGATTGGAAATGGGTTCCTATCATTTTCAAGCGCTTACGCGATAAACCTCTACTGATTCCTTGCGTACTGCTCACCAGCTTCCTGGTGGGTCTGCAGCTTTGGATGTTTATGTGGGGGCCGCTCAACGGACACGGTCTGGATGTGTCGCTGGGCTACTTCCTGTTGCCCCTGACGATGATCCTCACCGGCCGCATCGTCTACGGCGAGCACCTGTCGCACCTGCAAAAAATCGCCACGGCCCTGGCCGTGGTCGGCGTGGCCAATGAGCTGTATCGCACCGGCGGGTTTTCCTGGACGACCCTGGTGGTCGCCATCGGTTACCCGATGTACTTCGTGCTGCGCAAGAAGATCGGCATCGACAACCTGGGTGGCCTCTGGCTGGACATGTTGCTGATGGTTCCGGCATCCCTGTGGTTTGTGCTGGCAGGGCCGCATATCGACCTTGGCGAGCAACGCCAGGCGCTGTATGCGCTGGTCCCGCTGATGGGCATCATCAGTGCTGCCGCCGGCTTCTCGTATATCCTGGCCAGCCGCCTGCTGCCCTTCAGCCTGTTTGGCCTGCTCAGTTATGTCGAACCGGTATTACTGGTCGCCGTCGCCCTGCTGCTGGGCGACAGCCTGCAAGACGGTCAATGGCTGACCTACGGGCCGATCTGGCTGGCAGTGGTGGTACTGATCATTGAAGGCTTGAAGCACGTGAGCCGTCAGCGCCGCTCCATCTAGGCCGCAACAGCCCGCTTCAAACCGGTAACCAGAGTTTGAAGCGGGCACCGCCCAGGGGCGATTGCTCGACGTTCAGCGTGCCGCCCTGCGCTTGCAAGGCGCGGCGGCTGATTGCCAGGCCCAGGCCAAAGCCGCCGGTCGCCCGGTCGCGGCTGCGGTCCAGACGGTAAAACGGCTCGAAGATGCGCTCGCGCTCCTGCTCGGGAATACCGATACCATCGTCATCCACCCACAGTTCGCAGCCCTGCGCAGTGACGTTGACCCCCACCTGAATGCGCCGGTCGCAGTAACGCATGGCATTGCGCAGCAGGTTTTGCAGCGCCCGCGCGGTCAGCCGTGGATCAAGGGCAAAGCGCTCCTGAGTACCGTGCAACAGCACATCCAGGACGATTTCCGGGGCCTCCAGCTCCTCATCGAAACTGCCGAGGATGCTGTCGATAAATTCATCCAGCGACACGTCGACCCGTTCCGGCAGCAACGCCGGGTTCTGCAGGCGGCTGAACGACAACAGTTCAAGCACCAGCTCATCCAGCTCGCGGATATGCCCCACCAGCACTTGCAGGCGCTCACGACTGGCTTCGGGCAGGTCATCACACAACACCAGGGCCAGGCCGAAATCCAGACGTGTCAAAGGCGTGCGCAGCTCATGGGACACCGCATTGAGCAAGTCACGCTGCTGGTTGAGCAGATGCTCGACATCCTGCGCCATCGCGTCAAACACCGTGGCCAGGCCATAAATATTGGAACGCTGGGAGATCTGCGTGCGTTCGCTCAACTGCCCCTGGCCAATGCGCGCCGCCGTCAGTTTGAGCCGTTCCAGGTCGCGCCAGTGCGGCCGCAGCCACAACAGCAGGCCGCCGAGCATGGCGGCACCGATCAGTACGTTGATGCTCCAGTACAGCACATTCATGTCAAACGGGTCAGGCGGCATGACCCATTCGATTGCCACCTGATCGTCCAGCGGTGAAACCACCAGTGTCCGCCAGCCCCACTCGCCAATGCGCAACACGCCCTGCCCCTGCTTCAACTGTTGTTGCTCGTCGGCAGTGAACTTGGCATCGGTGATGGGCAGCAGGTTGACTCTGATGGGCTGGAACTGCGTGTCGATTTCCCGGGCCAGGTCGGGCCATTGTTCAGCGGGCAGATGGTGGAACTGTTTGACCAGCAGGGCCTGCATGCCCCGCGACATGTCGATGTTGTAGTTCATGAAACGCTCGTGAAACAGCGACACGATCACCCCGGGCACCAGATAACTGGCCATGGCAAACGTCACGATGGTCACCAGATAGAGGCGTATCAGGATCTTGAACATGGCCTCAGCATTCCCACTCGGAGCGGCTGAACAGGTAGCCCTTGCCCCATACGGTCTTGATCTTGCGCGCTTCACCGGCGCAGTCGTCGAACTTGCGCCGCAGCTTGGAAATAGCCACGTCGACCGAGCGGTCCGTGCCATTGAACTCGATACCGCGCAGACGCTGCAAAATCTGGTCGCGGCTCAGCACTTCACCAGCGTGGCGGGCCAGCACCACCAACAGGTTGTACTCGCCGCTGGACAGCTCGACGGTCTGCCCGCGCCAGTTGACGGTGCGCTCCGACAGGTCGATGCACAGGTTGCCGATAATGATGCGGTCACTGGCCATCTGCGGCTCGGCCAGGCTGCTGCGACGCAAAAGAGTGCGCACGCGGGCCAGCAGGACGCGGGGCTCGCAAGGTTTTGTCACATAATCGTCAGCCCCCATCTCTAGCCCCAGCACCTGATCATGGCTATCGTCGCGGGCCGTCAACATCAGGATCGGCAGGCTTGCCGACTCGGTACGGAGCAAACGGCAGACTTGCAGGCCATCGAGGCCCGGCAACATCAGGTCAAGAATGACCAGGTCCGGGGGGTTGCTTCTTGCTCTGTCACATACTTGATCGCCGCGGGCAATCACGCTGACTTGATAGCCATTGCGCTCCAGATAGCTGGCAATCAGCTCCGAAAGTGCGGCATCGTCTTCGACCAGCAAAATAGTGGGCATAATAACTGCTTACAACCGGGGGAAACCCGAAGGATATACAACCTGGCAGGGATAGCCGCATAACCTTCACACTTTTTCACACACCCTCTACATAGCTTCACAACGCCCCTTGCGTGCTGCGCTTAGCATGCCAAACAGAAACATCCCGCATATTTCAGAAGGCACGATCGTTGAAAAAGCTCTTCGCCCCTCTATTTCTAACGGCCCTGGCCCTGGCCATCAGCGCCTGTGACAAAAGCCCGGTCGCTGAAACCCGGCCGCCTCTGGCCAAAGTGCGCACCGAAGTCATCGCCACGGCGCCACTGTCGGTCAATAACGAATTGAGCGGGCGCGTGGTCGCCCCGCGCGTGGCACAAGTCAGTGCCAGGGTCGCCGGCGTGGTGCTCAAGCGCGTGTACACCGAAGGCAGTGAAGTCAAACAGGGCGATGTCCTGTTCCTGATCGACCCTGCACCGTTTCAGGCCGATCTGGACAGCGCCAGTGCAGCACTGCGCAAATCCGAGGCAGTGGCCCTGCAGGCAAAACTGCAGGACCAGCGCTATGCCGAACTGATCGGCATCAATGCCATCAGCCGCCAGGACCATGACAACGCGCGCGCGGCAGCGCAGCAAGCCAACGCCGATGTGGCCGCCAACAAGGCCGCCGTGCAGCGCGCAAAACTGAACCTGGGGTATGCCACCGTGACCGCGCCGATTTCCGGGCGCATTGGCCGCGCGCTGGTCACCGAAGGCGCACTGGTCGGCCAGGGCGAGGTCACGCCGATGGCGCGCATCCAGCAACTGAACCCGATCCATGTCGACCTCACCCAATCCACCCGTGACCTGGACAACCTGCGCGAATCCTTCCGCGCCGGCGAACTGCAGCAAGTCGGCAAGCAGCAGGCCAGGGCCACCCTGATTCGCGACAACGGCAGCGCTTACCCGTTACCGGGCAAATTACTGTTCACGGATGTGACGGTGGACCCGAGCACCGGGCAGATCATCCTGCGCAGCGAATTCCCCAACCCCGACTATGACTTGCTGCCCGGCAGCTTTGTGCGGGTACGCCTTGAACAGGCCGTCAACAAGGAAGGCATCAGCGTGCCGCAACGGGCCATCCTGCGCGACAGCGCCGGTATCGCCCAGGTGCTGTTGATCGATGCCGACAACCGCGTGCAGTTGCAACCGGTACAACTGGGCGGCGCGCAAAATGATCGTTGGGCGGTCACCTCAGGGCTCAAGGCCGGTGACCGGATTGTCACTGAAGGCCTGCAACACGCCCGCCCGGGCGAACAAGTCCAAATCGATGACCCGACACTCCCTCTCGCACACTCCACGGATCGGTGAGCATGCCGCAGTTCTTTATCGACCGCCCGGTCTTCGCCTGGGTCGTTGCGTTGTTCATTCTGCTGGCGGGGGCCCTGGCCATCCCGCAGCTGCCTGTCGCCAAATACCCCGATGTGGCGCCGCCGCAGGTTGAGGTGTACGCGATTTACCCGGGGGCCTCGGCGCAAACCCTGGACGAAAGCGTGGTCAGCCTGATTGAGCAGGAGCTCAACGGCACTGACGGCCTGCTGTATTTCGAATCCCAGAGCAGCCTGGGCAGTGCCAGCATTACCGCGACGTTCAAGCCCGGCACTGATCCGGAAATGGCCCAGGTAGATGTCCAGAACCGCCTCAAGGCCGTCGAGTCACGCCTGCCCCAGGCGGTTATCCAGCAAGGCTTGCAGGTAGAGAAAATCTCCTCGGGCTTTTTGATGCTGGTGACCCTGACCGCCGACAGCACCAGCACCCTGGATGAAGTCGCGCTCAGCGATTACCTGGCGCGCAACGTGATGAACGAGGTCAAGCGTATCGACGGCGTGGGCAAGGCCCAGCTGTATGGTGCCGAACGGGCCATGCGCATCTGGATCGACCCGCAAAAGCTTATTGGCTTCAACCTGACCCCGGCGGATGTCAACCAGGCCATCGCCAGCCAGAACGCCCAGGTTTCGGCAGGCAGCATCGGCGACTTGCCGGGCCGCTCCACCCAGGAAATCACCGCCACGGTACTGGTCAAGGGCCAGCTCTCAACCCCGCAAGAGTTTGCCGATATCGTCCTGCGCGCCAACCCAGACGGCTCAACGGTACGCGTCAGCGATGTGGCCCGGGTTGAGATCGGCAGCCAGGAATACCAGTACGGCACCCGCCTGAACGGCAAGTCTGCCAGCGCCTTCAGCGTCAAGCTGGCCCCGGAGGCCAATGCGCTGAACACCGGCAACCTGATTCGCGCCAAAATGGACGAACTCAGCCGCTACTTCCCGGCAGGCGTGTCGTACACCATCCCCTATGACACCACCCCCTTCGTCAAAGTCTCGATCACCAAGGTCATCTACACCCTGGTCGAGGCGATGGTGCTGGTGTTCCTGGTGATGTACCTGTTCCTGCAGAACATTCGCTACACCCTGATCCCGACCCTGGTGGTGCCGGTGGCACTGATGGGCACGTTCGCCACCATGCTGGTGCTGGGGTTCTCGATCAACGTACTGACCATGTTCGGCATGGTGCTGGCCATCGGTATACTGGTGGACGATGCCATTGTGGTGGTGGAGAACGTCGAGCGGATCATGGTCAGCGAGGGGCTTTCGCCCCGTGACGCCACACGCAAGGCGATGACCCAGATCAGCGGCGCAATCGTCGGCATCACCCTGGTGCTGGTGGCCGTGTTTATCCCAATGGCCTTTATGCCGGGTTCGGTGGGCGTGATCTACCAGCAGTTTTCGCTGTCGATGGCGACCTCGATTCTGTTCTCGGCATTTTTGGCCCTGTCATTGACCCCGGCGCTGTGCGCAACCCTGCTCAAGCCGATTGCCAAGGGCGAGCATCACACCAAGGGCGGCTTTTTTGGCTGGTTCAACCGCAAGTTCGAGCACCTGAGCGCAGGGTATGAAAACTGGGTGGTGCATCTGATCAAGCGCAGCGGCCGCTATCTGCTGGTGTATGGCGCTTTGTTGGTGATTCTGGTGCTGTGCTTCGCACGCCTGCCCTCCTCCTTCTTGCCGGTGGAGGATCAGGGCTACATCATCACCGATATCCAGCTGCCGCCCGGGGCCAGCCAGAACCGCACAATCAACGTGGTCAAGCAGATCGAGGCGCACAACGCCAGCGAGCCCGGTGTGGGCAACACCACCATGATCCTGGGGTTCAGTTTCTCGGGCAGCGGGCAAAACGCGGCACTGGCCTTCACCACCCTGAAGGACTGGTCGCAGCGCGGCGCCAAAGATTCGGCAGCAGCGATTGCCGACCGGGCCAACGCGGCCTTCAGTGAACTCAAGGACGCAATTGCCTTTGCCATCTTGCCGCCCCCGGTCAGTGGCCTGGGTACCTCCAGTGGTTTTGAGTTCCGCCTGCAAGACCGCGGCGGGGTTGGCTACGACGCATTGATGCAAGCCCGCAGCGAGCTGCTGGCACTGGCGCAAAAAAGCCCGGTACTGGCCAATGTCCGCGAAGAAGCGCTGGCAGAGAGCCCGCAGGTGCAACTTGAAGTCGATCGCAAGCGCGCCAATGCCCTGGGGGTTTCCTTTGCCGACATTGGTGCCGTGCTGTCGACGGCCGTGGGTTCGGCCTACATCAATGACTTCCCGAACCAGGGGCGCATGCAGCGAGTCGTGGTCCAGGCTGAAGGCGATCAGCGCAGCCAGGTCGAAGACTTGCTGAAAATCAATGTGCGCAACGACCAGGGCAAAATGGTGCCACTGTCAGCCTTTGTCGAAGCCCGCTGGATCCAGGGGCCATCACAGTTGACGCGCTATAACGGCTACCCGGCCATCAGCATTTCCGGGGAATCGGCTGGCGGCCACAGTACGGGCGAAGCGATGGTAGAGGTACAGCGTCTGGTCGACCAGTTGCCTGCAGGCATGGGCCTGGAATGGACCGGTTTGTCGTTGCAGGAGCAGGTGTCCGGCGCCCAGGCACCGGTTCTGCTGGCCTTGTCGCTGCTGATCGTATTCCTGTGCCTGGCAGCACTCTATGAAAGCTGGTCGATACCGACTGCGGTTTTGCTCGTAGTGCCACTGGGTGTGCTCGGCGCCGTGCTGGCGGTAACGCTGCGCGGGATGCCCAACGACGTGTTCTTCAAAGTGGGTCTGATCACGATTATTGGTTTGTCAGCGAAGAACGCTATCCTGATCATCGAGTTTGCCAAGACCTTGTACGACGAAGGCCATGACCTGGTGGACGCGACCGTGCAGGCCGCCCGCTTGCGTCTGCGTCCGATTGTCATGACATCGCTGGCGTTTATCCTCGGCGTGGTGCCATTGGCCATTGCCACGGGGGCCAGCTCGGCCAGCCAGCAGGCCATCGGTACCGGTGTGATCGGCGGCATGATTGTCGCCACCCTGGCGGTGGTGTTTGTGCCGGTGTTCTTCGTAGTCGTCATGAAACTGACAAGAAGCAAGCCTCGCCAACGTTAAGCCAGCGCGGTGCGTGCTAAGGTGCTGCATTATTTGGTAACAGGGATTGTTTATGTCGCACCTTGCCCGCACCCATCCTCGCCTCACCATCGCCACCCTGCTCGGGGTGGCGGTCGGCATTTTCGCCCCCGCCTCCACACTGACCACCAAGTTCCTGCTGGGCTGGAATGCCGGGGTCTGGCTGTACCTGGCCATGACGCTCTGGCTGGTAATCCGCGCCAAAGCCTGTGACGTGAAAAGCACGGCCGAAGTGGAAGATGAAAACGCCAGCATGGTGTTAATCACCGTGTGCATTGCCTCGATTGCCAGCCTGGCGGCGGTGACCCTGGAACTGTCAGGCAGCAAGCTCAGCGATGGCGATCGCCTGATGCATTACGGTTTTACCGGGCTGACGGTGGTGGGATCGTGGTTGATGATCGGGGTGATTTTCAGCCTGCATTACGCAAGGCTGTTCTATAACAACGAAGGGACCGAGCCGGCGCTGCGCTTCCCTGAGGGAGAACTGAACCCGGACTACTGGGATTTCATGTACTTCTCTTTCACTCTCAGCGTTGCGGTACAGACAGCCGATGTGAGTATCGCCACCCGCGAAATGCGCAAGGCGGTGCTGGGGCATTCACTGCTGGGGTTTTTGTTCAACACGGCCGTGCTGGGGTTTTCGATCAATATTGCGGCGGGATTGTTTTAGGGGGCAATTCAAAGACCCTCACCCCAGCCCTCTCCCAGAGGGAGAGGGAGCCCGATCGGGTGGATATTAAAGAATCGACCATCTGATGGTATTGAGTTGAATTGCGCATCAACTCGGTCAGTCCCCTCTCCCTTTGGGAGAGGGTTAGGGTGAGGGGCTTTAAGCTAGTCAGTGCTCAACACACCACGACGCACCTGGTCGCGTTCGATGGATTCAAACAGCGCTTTAAAGTTGCCTTCACCAAAGCCGTCATCGCCCTTGCGTTGAATAAACTCGAAGAACACCGGGCCCATCAGGGTTTCCGAGAAGATCTGCAACAGCAGACGCTTGTCTTGCGAGTCAGATGAACCGTCCAGCAAAATCCCCCGCGATTGCAGCGCTTCCACCGGCTCGCCGTGGTTGGGCAGGCGGCCTTCGAGCATTTCGTAGTAGGTTTCTGGCGGTGCCGTCATAAAGCGCATGCCGATTTTCTTCAGGGCGTCCCAGGTCTTGATCAGGTCATCGCTGAGGAATGCCACGTGCTGAATGCCTTCGCCATTGAACTGCATCAAGAATTCTTCGATCTGCCCTGCGCCCTTGGACGACTCTTCGTTCAAGGGAATGCGGATCATGCCGTCCGGAGCGGTCATGGCCTTGGAGGTCAGGCCGGTGTATTCGCCCTTGATATCGAAATAACGAATTTCACGGAAGTTGAACAGCTTCTCGTAGAAGTTGGCCCAATACGCCATACGGCCGCGGTACACGTTATGGGTCAGGTGATCGATGATCTTCAGCCCCGCTCCCACCGGGTGGCGGTCTACGCCTTCGATAAAGACAAAATCAATGTCGTAGATCGAGCTGCCTTCACCGTAGCGGTCAATCAGGTACAGCGGCGCGCCGCCAATGCCTTTGATGGCTGGCAGGTTCAGTTCCATTGGTCCGGTAGGGATATGCACCGGCTGAGCGCCCAGTTCCAGCGCGCGGTTGTAGGCTTGTTGCGCGTTGCGCACGCGAAAGGCCATGCCGCAGACCGAAGGGCCGTGCTCGGCCGCAAAGTAGGACGCAACACTGTGGGGCTCGTTATTGAGGATCAGGTTGATATCGCCCTGACGGTACAGATGGACATCTTTGGAGCGGTGGGTCGCCACCTTGGTGAAGCCCATGATTTCAAACACAGGCTCAATGGTATTGGGTACAGGGGATGCGAATTCGATAAATTCAAAGCCCATCAGGCCCATCGGGTTTTCGTATAGATCTGCCATTTTCGGCGCCTCATCATGGTCATTTTTAGAATTAACAGGGGGTTATTCACTAACAATGCCGAGGCTGGCAGGAGGCGCACAGGAGATCCCGCGTACACTGCGCGCAAGGAAATCTCCGTAGATCAATTGCAACCCGAATCGCTTCATTTCGATCCATCTCTTACGCGGTAGGGCTTCTGGTGGCAGAAGTCGTTATTCTTGTATGCGTAAGCCGATTCTACATGGCGTAATCCGGTTTGTCCTACCCCATGTGAAATACCCGCAGGCAACGCTGGACATTTACTATTGTTCAGTAGCTTGCACCCAAGTCTTCCTAATGTGTACCAGGACTCTGAATGCCACTCACACTGAAACTGAGCCGTAAATGGACCGACCGCTACGCATTGATTGTGCTCAGTGGTCTGTTGCCGGTGGTGCTGGGGGTCCTGATCATTATCTGGCAGGCCCACCGTTCGCTTGAACTTGAAGCCACCCGCACCGCGACTGAAGCCGTGCGCCAATTCGACCTGATGCTCGACAATGCCAAACTGGCCGCGGATATCGTCTTGCCGCTGGCAGGCCAGGAGTGCCCTCAGGTTGAACTGGCCCTGCGCGAACAAGTTGTACGGCGCCCGTTTGTACGCTCAGTGATTCTGGTCTGGCACAACCAGGTTTACTGCACCTCCTTGTTTGGCAGTTTTAAAGCGGCGGTCAACCCTGACCTGTATAAAGATGGCGTGCTGTCACTGATGGACGGCACGGACGTAACCCCCGAAGACCCCGTTCTGGTTTACCGGCAAAACAACGGCGAGCGTGGCGTACTGATCGTGTTGTATGGCTCGCACCTGGTTAATCTACTGGCCCTGATCAATCCTAAAACCGAATTGATCATTGAAGTCGGCAACCACTGGATTGACCGCTATGGCCAGGTGCGCAACACGCCCACGCCTCAACCGCCTTCGGCACTGACTGCCGTGTCATCGCCAGCGTTTCCTTACCGGGTTGTGGCCGGTTTTGATAAAGATGAAGTATGGCGCCGCATTATTGTTGAATACCCGGGATTACTGGGTTTGTTGATCTTCCTGGGGCTGATCTCTGCTGCCACGGTTAACCGGCTTAAAAAACGCTCCTCTTCCCCGACCCATGAAATGCAACGGGCACTGGACGCTGCCGAGTTTATTCCTTACTTCCAGCCCGTTGTTCGCGGCGATACCAAACAATGGGCCGGGGCAGAAGTGTTGATGCGCTGGCAACACCCAAAAGAAGGCCTGGTGCGGCCGGACTTGTTTATTCCTTTTGCCGAGCACTCAGGGTTGATTGTGCCCATGACGCGCTCGCTCATGGCCCAAACCGCGCAGTGGCTGGCCCCCCATGCCAGCGAACTGGAACCCGGATTTCACCTGGCATTCAATATTGCCGCCCACCATTGCCAAAACCTTGAGCTGGTTGAGGACTGCCAGCGTTTTCTTGCCGCATTTCCCCCCGGGCATATCAATCTGGTGCTGGAACTCACCGAGCGCGAATTGATCGTGCCCAGTACCACCACTCACCACTTGTTCAGCCAGTTGCACGCCTTGGGGGTGATGATTGCGATTGATGACTTTGGCACCGGGCATTCAAGCTTGAGTTACTTGCGCGAGTTTAATGTCGACTACTTGAAGATCGATCAGAGTTTTGTCGCCATGATTGGCGCCGATGCATTGTCCAGGCATATTCTGGACAGCATCATCGAGCTGAGCGCCAAGCTGGATTTGGGGATTGTCGCCGAAGGGGTAGAAACACAAGAACAAAGTCAGTACCTGGCCGACCAGGGCGTTGATTTTTTACAAGGTTATCTGTTTGCCCGGCCCATGCCGCCCGCCGAGTTTATTCTGGCTTTGCAAGCACGCTTAACCCCTTCTTAATATAAAGCAGGCGTTGCCCATGAAACTTTTTCCAATCGACAGCCTGCAGCACTTGGCAGCGCAGCAATTAACATCTACAATTTTTTTGTGTCAACATGAACTTTTAAATGTTTGCATCAGCGGGCGCGGCAGCAAGTGGGTGGCACTTGCACGTTAGCCCTGTAAATCTTGTGCATTCCAAACATCATTAATTCGCTTCGGTGACATGCCACCGAACCTGTGAATGGAGTAATGACTTTGTCTAGACTTGCTGAGTTTCGCGCTGCTGAAAAAGCGCTACAAGAACAGCTGGCTCAATTGGAAGCCTTGAAAAATGATGCGGGACTGAAAAAAGAAATCGAGTTCGAAGAAAAACTTCAGGCCTTGATGAAAGCCTACGGCAAAAACCTGCGGGACATCATCGCCATTCTTGACCCCAACCCTGCTGCGTCAAAAGGGGTTGCGGCCCCCAAACAACGCAAGGCACGGGTGCTGAAGGTCTACCAGAATCCGCACACCGGCGAACTTATTGAAACCAAAGGCGGCAATCATCGCGGCCTGAAAGCGTGGAAAGAAGAGTACGGTGCTGCCACAGTGGACAGCTGGCTGCGCGCTTAAAGCCTGTACACAATCAAGGCCCCGCCAGAGCGGCAATGTTGTTTACTTAAGCGATTTGTGCATCTGTAGGAGCGGGCTTGCTCGCGATGGTCGTGAACGAAGACGCGTATTTACTGAGTAAATGCGCTGCTCTGAAGACCATCGCGAGCAAGCCCGCTCCCACACTTGAACTGCGTGACTCTTAAGTGAACAGCATTGCGCCAGAGCGGGGCTTTTTTTATCGCCAACGCCATTAAAGTTGTTTAATTACAAAGACTCCACTTCATTCAGCTTCGTTCAAGCCCCTACTTATCATCGGGTTGTTTGAGTGCAACACTCGAAGATCCCCCCCGTTAAACCCATGCACTATTTCATTCCTTGAACATGCCCGCACATTTAACTCCCCCATCAGCGCCTCAATAATCAATACCCTACGTCTAAAGCAGTAATACTTTGTAGGAATTGTCCTATTGTGCGATCCATACGACCAAATGGCTGTAAACGCGCCCGCACTTCACAATTTTTTCACATCAAGGGTCACAGGATAGAGGCTGCTAAAGGATTAGCGCCCCATGCCCGCTTCGGCGGGCTTCTTTTTGCCCGGGATTTGCCCGCCACCCTGCTCTGCCCCTTGCCGCAGACCGCCTGCACCGCTGAAAACGGGTTTGGCGCCAGACGTCACATTCCGTATCATTCGCCCATCACGCTCACCGTAGCGACCGATCACCTATGCATTATTTTCGGAGGGTTCATGAGCCTGCAAGACCTGAACAACATCCCCGGTGTCACTGCTGCCCCGGATAGCGCAACGCAAAATTTCGTATTCAACCACACCATGCTGCGCGTCAAGAACATCGAGAAGTCCCTGGACTTCTATACCCGCGTCCTGGGTTTCTCCCTGGTTGAGAAGCGTGACTTCCCCGAAGCCGAATTCAGCCTGTACTTCCTGGCGCTGGTCGACAAGGCTCAGATCCCGGCAGACGACGCAGCCCGCACTCTGTGGATGAAGTCGATTCCCGGCATTCTGGAGCTGACCCACAACCACGGTTCGGAAACCGACGACAGCGTGGTTTACCACAACGGCAACACCGACCCGCGCGGCTTTGGCCATATCTGCATTTCGGTGCCGGATATTCGCGCCGCCTGCGAGCGTTTTGAAACCCTGGGCGTGGACTTCCAGAAGCGTCTGAACGATGGCCGCATGAAGTCCCTGGCATTCGTCAAGGACCCGGACGGCTACTGGGTCGAGATCATCCAGCCGCAACCGATGTAAAAACCGGACGCAAAAAAAAAACCCATGATTGCTCATGGGTTTTTTTATGTCTGCGCGCTTAGTCCGGCGCAGAGGTGCGGATCAGATGATCAAAGGCACTCAGCGAGGCCTTGGCACCTTCACCTACGGCAATCACGATCTGCTTGTAGGGCACGGTAGTCACGTCACCGGCTGCAAAAATGCCGGGGATGGACGTTTCGCCGCGGGCATCGACCACGATTTCGCCGCGAGGCGTAAGCTCCACCGCCCCTTTGAGCCAGTCGGTGTTTGGCAGCAAGCCAATCTGCACAAAGATGCCTTCCAGTTCGACCGTGTGGGTCTCACCCGACTGACGATCCTTGTAACGCAAACCGTTAACCTTCTGGCCGTCACCGGTCACCTCGGTGGTTTGCGCGTTGGTGATGACCTTCACGTTCGGCAAGCTGTGCAGCTTGCGTTGCAACACGGCATCGGCGCGCAGCTTGGTGTCAAACTCCAGTAACGTCACATGGGCCACAATACCGGCCAGGTCGATGGCTGCTTCAACACCGGAGTTGCCGCCGCCGATAACTGCAACGCGTTTACCCTTGAACAGCGGGCCGTCGCAGTGCGGGCAGTACGCCACGCCACGGCTGCGGTATTCCTGCTCGCCCGGCACGTTCATTTCACGCCAGCGCGCACCGGTCGCCAGGATCACGGTCTTGGCCTTGAGCGAAGCGCCGCTGGCAAACTTCACCTCGTGCAACTCCCCTGCCTTGCCGGCAATCAGCTTGTCGGCACGCTGCAGGTTCATGATATCGACGTCGTATTGCTTGACGTGCTCTTCCAGCGCCGTGGCCAGCTTCGGCCCTTCAGTTTCCTGAACCGAGATAAAGTTCTCGATGGCCATGGTGTCCAGCACCTGACCGCCGAAGCGCTCGGCTGCCACGCCGGTGCGGATGCCTTTACGCGCAGCATAAATGGCCGCTGCTGCACCGGCCGGGCCGCCGCCGATCACCAGCACGTCAAAGGCTTCCTTGGCGCTGATTTTTTCGGCCTGGCGCTCAATGGCGCTGGTGTCGAGCTTGCCCAGGATCTCTTCCAGGCCCATGCGGCCCTGGCCAAAGTTGACACCATTAAGGTAGACGCTGGGCACCGCCATCACTTGACGTTCGGTGACTTCGTCCTGGAACAGGGCGCCGTCAATCGCCACATGGCGAATGTTCGGGTTTAGCACGGCCATCAGGTTCAGCGCCTGCACAACGTCAGGGCAGTTCTGGCAAGACAGCGAGAAATAGGTCTCGAAGTTGAACTCGCCTTTAAGGGAGCGAATCTGTTCAATCACTTCGGGACTGGCTTTCGATGGGTGGCCGCCGACTTGCAGCAAGGCCAGCACCAGCGACGTAAATTCGTGGCCCATGGGGATACCTGCAAAACGCAGGCTGATATCGCCGCCCGGGCGGTTCAGCGAGAACGAAGGCTTGCGCGAATCGTTACCGTTGTCCAGCAAGGTGATCATGCTGGAAAGGCTGGCGATTTCTTTCAACAGGTCATGCATTTCACGGGATTTCGCACCGTCGTCGAGCGAAGCAACAATCTCGATCGGCTGCGTGACCCGCTCCAGGTATGACTTCAACTGAGCTTTTAGATTGGCGTCCAACATACGGGCGATCTCCTTAATACTGAATTCTGTGTAAAAAAAACGCCCGAGCGAATGTCGCCCGGGCGTTTTGAGGGCGATGCTGCTTGCAACTCAGGTGCGGATCACCGCCCTAGGGTTCATCACAGACTTAGATCTTGCCGACCAGGTCCAGCGATGGAGCCAGGGTGGACTCACCTTCTTTCCATTTAGCCGGGCACACTTCGCCTGGGTGGGCAGCCACGTACTGAGCAGCCTTGATTTTGCGCAGCAGCTCGGAAGCGTCACGGCCAACGCCGCCATCGTTCAGTTCAACGATCTTGATCTGACCTTCAGGGTTGATCACGAATGTACCGCGGTCAGCCAGGCCTGCTTCTTCGATCAGCACGTCGAAGTTGCGCGAGATGGTCAGCGTAGGGTCGCCGATCATGGTGTACTGGATTTTGCCGATGGCTGGCGAAGTGTTGTGCCAGGCAGCGTGGGCAAAATGGGTGTCGGTCGACACGCTGTAGATTTCCACGCCGAGTTTCTTGAACTCTTCGTAGTTGTCAGCCAGGTCTTCCAGTTCGGTTGGGCAAACGAAGGTGAAGTCGGCTGGGTAGAAGAACACGACAGACCACTTGCCTTTCAGGTCAGCGTCCGACACTTCCACGAAGCTGCCGTTTTTGTAGGCAGTTGCTTTGAATGGTTTAACTTGGCTGTTGATGATAGGCATCGTTGACTCTCCGTCAGGGTTGAAAAGTTGATGGGGTGAATCCTAACAACTCATTGCGTATCTGGCTCATTGGCAAAGCTGATGCTGACGATTGGTTTTAGCTATCAGGCGTACCTATAAATAGCCGAAAACTAAATATGATCCACCTGAACAGGTTTCAACTTGATGTCGATCAGTTGCCGATGTTTTTTTGCGCGGTGATGCTCATCCCGGTAAACGGGGTGGCTTCAACATAGCGCATGGCTGACTTGATGTCTTTCCAGCCGACGTAATTCATCAGCGACTTCAGGTCCCAGCCACTTTGATGGGCCCATGTTGCAAAACCGCGACGCAAGGAGTGACTGGTGTACTGCTCGGCCGGGATGCCGGCGCGTTCCAGGGCCTGGCGCAGCAGCGGGATCACGCTGTTGGCGTGCAACCCCTCCTCTCCCAGGTTGCCCCAGCGGTCAATCCCCCTGAACACCGGGCCGCGTACCAGGGCTGCCGTGTTGAGCCATTCAATATAGGCGCGCACCGGACACAGGCGCAGCAAAGCCGGGGTCTGGAAGGTTTTGCCGAGGTTGTCGCGATCGCTTTTGCTGCGCGGCAGGTACAGGGTAATGCCTGCCCCCTCCACGGCCTGCACATGCTCGACTTGCAAGCGGCACAACTCATCACTGCGAAACCCGCGCCAGAAACCGAGCAGGATCAGGGCGCCATCGCGCCTTGCGCGCAACAACCCTGGCCGATCGCCGCAGGCTTGCGCAGACAGGGCCTCACCCTCCAGCCACTCGACCACTTGTTCAAGATGCTGCAATTGCAACGGGGCCGCCTGCTTCTCCTGTACCGGATGCAAGGCACGTATGCCCTTGAACACCTTGCGCACCACCGGCGCCTTGGTCGGGTCGGCAAAGCCCTGGCTGTTGTGCCACTGGGCAATGGCTGACAGGCGCAGCTTGAGGGTGTTGATCGACAGTTGCCCGGCATGGGCCACCAGATAGCGCGCCACGCTGTCGCTGGTGGCCGGCAGAAACCCGCCCCAGGTCACTTCGAAGTGCTCGATGGCAGCCCGATAACTGCGGCGGGTGTTGTCGCGGGTCGCAGCATTTAAATAGCGATCCAGCTCGCTCATGGGGCAGCTCTCTTGTGTGGCGTACTGAAAACGGGCCTTAAAAGCAGTTCCAAGGCTCTAACACGGGATAATACCAGTATATCCCGTGTTATTTTTAACAAAATAAACCAATAATAATGTGCTAATATAGTATGTAATTACATGATACATACCACAGTACATAATCGTAGGAGACAGGCATGGCGCGCGGCGGTGTAAACAAGGCAGTCGTACAAATTGCACGCACGGCGATCCTGGCCCGTGGCGAGCACCCGAGCATTGATGCGGTACGTATCGAAATGGGTAATACCGGGTCCAAGACCACTATCCACCGCTACCTGAAAGAGCTGGATGAGGTGGATTCGCGCCGTGGCGCGCCCCGCGAGCAGATCGATGACGAACTGACCGAGCTGGTCGCCCGCCTCGCCCAGCGCCTGCAAGAGCAGGCGCAAGAGCCCATCGACCGGGCCCAGGCGCATTACGAGCAGCTCAAGGTGCAGCTGCAGGCGCAATTGAGCGAGGCGCAGGACGCCCGTACTCAGCTGGAGCAGCAACTGGAAATCCAGGGCACGGCCCTGCAGCAGGAAAGCGCCAACCTCGACGCCACCCGCTCCATGCTGCAGGCCGAACAGACCCGCAATGCCGCCCTGAACCAGGCCTGCAGCGACTTTGACCTGCGCCTCAAGGACCGCGACGAGCAGATCCGTTCGCTGGAAGAGAAGCACCTGCACGCCCGCGACGCCCTTGAGCACTACCGCAGCGCGGTCAAGGAGCAGCGCGAGCAGGATCAGCGCCGCCACGAAGGGCAGCTGCAGCAAGTGCAGATGGAGCTACGCCAGGCACAACAAAGCGCACTGGTGCGTCAGGACGAAATCACCCAGCTGCATCGCGATAACGAGCGCGTATTGAGCGAGAGCCGTGCCCTGAGCAAGGAGCTGAACCAGGCCAGCGACCAGCAGCACAAGCTGGGCAACCTCAATGCACAGCTCACCGCCCAGCTCGGCCAACTGCAGAGTGAGCGCACCCTGCTTCAAGAGCGCCTGCGCGTGGCTGCACAGGAAAGTGAAGGGTTGAAGCAGGCCCACACCCAGATCCAGGAAAGCCACGCGGCCCTCTCCTTGCGCGCCATAAAGGCTGAAACCGCACTGGAAAGCCTGCAGGCGCTAAATAAAGATGCGGAGCAAAGCGTGCCCACCAAAGATCAGTAGAGCTACCTGACTCGATCCAGGCCCAACCCTGCGGGAGCGGGCTTGCTGTGGGAGCGGGCTTGCTCGCGATGGAGTCGCCGCGGTATGCCTGAGAGACCGCAGTGCCCGAATCGCGAGCAAGCCCGCTCCCACAAGCTGCCCGCCCCCACAAAAGCTGCATAGACACACCCATCTTCGTTCAGCTACCGTTCAGGCAATGCAATCGATTCTTGTTTGGCAATACGTATCAATAAGTTACAAATTAGCACCCTATCTAATTTGTGACGCGGTAGCCCACCATGCTGGTTCCATTTCTGATCATGCTGCGCGAAGGGATTGAGGCCGCGCTTATCGTCGGCATCATTGCCAGTTACCTCAAGCAAACCGGCCGTGGGCAATGGATGCCCGCTGTATGGATCGGGGTCTTCCTGGCCGCTGCGCTGTCATTGCTGGTCGGTGGCGGACTGGAGTTGATGAGCGCCGAATTCCCGCAAAAGCAGCAGGAACTGTTTGAAGGTATTGTCGGCCTTGTCGCCGTCGGCATTCTCAGCTCGATGGTGTTCTGGATGCGCAAGGTCGCGCGCTCGATCAAACACTCGCTGCATACCTCCCTCGACCACGCCCTCGCCGGCTCCAAACATCAGGTCACGGCCTTGATTGCAATGGTCTTCTTCGCTGTCGCCCGCGAAGGGCTGGAGACCGTGTTTTTTCTCCTCGCCGTCTTCCAGCAAAGCGAAGGCCCGGCCGCACCGCTGGGCGCCCTGCTCGGCTTGCTGCTGGCCATCGGCGTCGGCTTCGCCATTTACAGCGGCAGCATGCGCCTGAACCTGGGGCTGTTTTTCCGCTGGACCGGGCTGTTCATTCTGGTGGTCGCCGCAGGGATTCTGGCCAACTCGGTACAGGCACTGCACGAAGCTGGCGTGTGGAACCATCTGCAGGATGTGGTCTTCGACATCAGTAGCCACCTGCCAATGGATGGCCCGCTGGGTTCGGTGCTCGCCGGGATGTTCGGCTACCAGGACGCCCCCACCGTCAGCGTGCTCGGTGCTTATGTGATTTATCTGGTCGTGACGCTGGTGATGTTCTTTCGCTCGCCGGCACCGCCCAAGACCGCCCACTCTTCCTCAGTCACAACCCCATAAGGTCAAGCATGCCTACCCCTGCAAGCGGTACACCGCCACGCGCCTTGCGCTGGGCGGTGGCCGGCTCGGTGATCGTGATGATCGCGGCCGGCGGGTTGTTCTACTACGCCTCGCAACTGGCTGCGGCCAAGCGCAAGGTTCACGGCAATGAAGTCACCGTGACCATCCACCCCCATAGTTGCGAACCCAATGCACTGACGGTACCAGCCGGCTTTAACAGCTTTCGTATCGTCAATGCCTCCGAGCGCGCGGTGGAATGGGAAATTCTCGACGGCGTGCTGGTGGTCGAAGAGCGGGAAAATATCGCCCCGGGCCTGAGCCAGGTGATCAACGCCACACTCCCCCCCGGCGACTACGCGATCACCTGCGGCCTGCTCAGCAATCCGCGCGGCACCCTGCATGTAACCCCGACCGCTGCATCTGAAGCCAGCGCCAGGGCACGCCCCGCCTTGGTGGCATTTATTGGCCCGCTGTCGGAGTTCCGGGTTTACCTGAGCAGCCAGGGCAATGCCCTGACCGAGGCCGTCGATGCCCTGTCCCAGGCCATTGCCGCAGGCGACCTGGCTCAGGCCCAGGCCTTGTATGTACCGGCTCGCGAGGCCTACCAGCGCCTGGCCCCGGCAGCACAGCGCCTGGCCGAACTGGACAACAGCATCAACGCCCGCGCCGACTATTTCGAAAAACGCGAACAGGACCCGGGCTTTATCGGCTTCCACCGCCTTGAGTACGGCCTGTTCGAGCAGCGCAGCACCCAGGGCCTGACGCCCATTGCACAACAGTTGCTGGCCAATAGCGTACTGCTCAAGCAACAGTTGCTGGCCCAGTCGCTGCCGCCCGAGCAACTGGTCAGCATCGTCGCCCGCACCCTGCACAACCTGGCCGACACCCGTGCCAGCAGCGGTGAAGAAGAACGCTACAGCCATATCGACCTCAATGGCTTTGCCGCCAACCTGCAGGTAACGCACAAAGTGGTCGATCTGCTGCGCCCCCTGTTGAACAAGAACAATGCCGATCTGCTGCGCACCATTGATGACGCCAGTGCAGCGCTGGATGCCGAACTCGACGGTTTGAAAACGGCACAGGGCTTCCCCACCTACGACACCGTCAGTGCCGGGCAACGCCAGCAAATCAGTTACAAGGCCAAGGCTCTGGCCGATGCACTCGATGGAATCGATCCCGCCCTCGGCCTTAGCGGCCTGTAATTGCAGACGAGACGCACATGAGCGATTCAGAACACACCCCGAACGAGTTCAACCTGCAACGCCGGCGCATTCTCATGGGCATGGGCGTCGCCGGTGCCGCACTGGCCGGCGGTGCGCTAAGCTGCCCGGCCCTGGCCGCCAGCAACCCCGGCAATGCGCAAGTCGCCCAGGCCCCCAGCAGCGACAAGACCCAGGACCACCACGTCTTTTACGGCCAGCACCAGAACGGTATCGTCACCCCGCGCCCGGCCGCAGGCATGCTGGTGGCCTTTGATGTGCTGGCCACGAACCGTGAAGACCTCGAACGCCTGCTGCGCACCCTCAATGAGCGCATTGCCTTTCTGGTAAAAGGCGGGCCGGTCGCCCAGGTCGACCCCAAGCTGCCGCCCGTGGACTCGGGCATCCTGGGCCCGGTGGTCACCCCGGACAACCTGACCATCACCGTCTCCGTGGGCGAGTCCCTGTTTGATGAGCGTTTTGGCCTGTCCAAGGTAAAGCCCAAGCGCCTCAGCCGCATGCAAGGCTTCCCCAACGATGCCCTGGATCCGGCCCAGTGCCACGGCGATTTGAGCCTGCAGTTTTGCGCCAACACCGCAGACACCAATATCCACGCGTTGCGCGACATCGTGAAAAACCTGCCTGACCTGCTGCTGGTGCGCTGGAAACAGGAAGGCACCGTGCCGCCGCAAGCTCCGGCCAAGCCCGGTGAACCGGCGCAAAGTGCCCGTAACTTCCTGGGCTTTCGTGACGGCTCGGCCAACCCCGACTCCAACGACAACACGGCCATGAACCAGATCGTCTGGGTCCAGCCCGGCAGCGACGAGCCACAGTGGGCAGTCAATGGCAGCTACCAGGCGGTGCGCATCATCCGCAACTTCGTTGAACGCTGGGACCGCACCCCCCTGCAAGAGCAAGAAAGCATCTTTGGCCGCACCAAGGCCAGCGGCGCGCCTATGGACGGCACCCGGGAAACCGACGTACCGGATTACAGCAAGGACCCCCACGGCAAGCTCACCAAGCTCGACGCCCATATCCGCCTGGCCAACCCGCGCACCGCGCAAACGCGCAACAGCCTGATCCTGCGCCGGCCGTTCAATTATTCCAATGGCGTCAACAAAAACGGCCAGCTGGACATGGGCCTGCTGTTCATTTGCTACCAGCGCGACCTGGAGCAAGGCTTTATCGCCGTGCAAACCCGCCTCAACGGCGAGCCGCTGGAGGAATACCTCAAGCCTGTAGGGGGCGGCTATTTCTTCACCCTGCCGGGCGTACGCGACGGGCAGGATTTTATCGGCCGCTCGCTGCTTGAAGCTGCAACGCGCACCTGAACCTCAACCTCACCGGAAAAAGTCCCATGAAGAAGACCCCGCTCGCACTGTTCCTGGCCCTGGGCTTGCTCCACACCCCGCTCTCGGCATTGGCCGCCACCGCGCCCCTGGACTTGGTGCAACCTGTTTCGGACTACAAGATCTACGTCACCGAGCAACTGGACGAACTGGCCAGCAACACGCAAAAATTCACCGATGCAGTGAAAAAAGGTGATCTGGCCACGGCGAAAAAACTCTATGCGCCAACCCGTGTGTACTACGAGTCGATCGAACCGATTGCCGAGCTGTTCAGCGACCTTGACGCCTCGATCGACTCGCGGGTCGACGATCATGAAAAAGGCGTCACCGCCCCCGATTTCACCGGTTTTCACCGCATCGAATACAGTTTGTTCGCCCAGAACAGCACCCAGGGCCTCGACAAGCTCGCGGACGGCCTGAACAGCGACGTCAAGGACCTGCAAGCCCGCGTGGCCGGGCTGACCTTCCCGCCAGAGAAAGTCGTGGGCGGTGCTGCTGCGCTGATGGAAGAAGTGGCCGCCACCAAGATTTCCGGCGAGGAAGACCGTTACAGCCACACCGACCTGTATGACTTCCAGGGCAACGTCGACGGCGCGAAAAAAATCTTTGACCTGTTCCGCACGCAAATCGAGCAAAGCGACAAGGCCTTCGCTGCCAAGGTGGATAAAAACTTCGCCACGGTGAACACCATCCTGGCCAAATACAAAACCGCCGATGGCGGTTTTGAGACCTACGACAAGGTCAAGGAAAACGACCGCAAGGCCCTTGTCGGACCGGTCAATACCCTGGCTGAAGACCTGTCGACCCTGCGCGGCAAGCTGGGCTTGAACTGATTCAAGGCTTTTTACAGCGCCAACCGATGTGACTCACGTCACATATCCGCAGGTTGGCGCTGTGCCATTATCCCCGTATTTATTACTCACCTGGTTTAAAACCTGCATCAGGTCACTGTTCAAAATCGTTCAAGCAATGTAAGAATCTTCTGATTCATGAAAACCACTCTCGTCCTGTCATGCGAACTTTAGGTACTGTAATTACTTTCCTGAATAGCACCTGTCTAGCGTTTAGAAAGGACGCGCTGTTGATCCAACTTTCATAGGTTTTTCACAAGGAGGCGTTTAACGTATGCAGCAGCCCATCAGGCAAAGCCCGAAGAGTTTGCAACAAAATCATGTAGATAACGCTTTAGAACGACTTTACCTTTGTTAAAAACCGGCTTTACTCGTAAAGGGCCAGAGTCTTTGCAGTGCCCCGAGTTTGGTCAACAAAGACATGTCGTCTTGTGCCATTGAAACTGACTGGAACGAATACCTTGAAACCCTACCCAATCCAGTGTGTGTCGATCGTCATTCCGGTCTACAACGAAGAAGAAAGTTTGCCCGAACTCTTGCGCCGCACCGAAGCCGCCTGCGCCCAACTGAGCCAGGCCTATGAAATCGTGCTGGTCGACGATGGCAGCCGGGACAAGTCGGCGCAAATCCTCGAGGACGCCGCCGCGCGTGAAGGCAGCCCGGTGGTTGCCGTGATCCTCAACCGCAACTACGGCCAGCATGCCGCAATCATGGCCGGCTTTGAGCATTCCAAAGGCGATGTGGTGATCACCCTGGATGCCGACCTGCAAAACCCGCCGGAAGAAATTCCACGGCTGGTGGCACAGGCTGCATTGGGCTACGACGTGGTGGGCACCGTGCGCAACAACCGTCAGGACTCTGCCTGGCGTCGCTGGCCATCACGCCTGATCAACCTCGCTGTGCAACGCTCCACCGGGGTTGCCATGAGCGACTACGGCTGCATGCTGCGCGCCTATCGCCGCAGCATCGTCGACGCCATGCTGGCCTGCCGCGAGCGCAGCACCTTTATCCCGATCCTGGCCAACAGCTTTGCCCGCCACACCACCGAGGTGCTGGTTGAGCACGCCGAGCGCGAGCACGGCGACTCCAAGTACAGCGCCATGCGCCTGATCAACCTGATGTTCGACCTGATCACCTGCATGACCACCACCCCCCTGCGCCTGCTGAGCATCATCGGTTTCAGCATGGCCGCACTGGGCGCGCTGTTCGCTGTCGCGCTGATCATGTTGCGTCTGATCTTCGGTGCAAGCTGGGCAGGCGACGGCACTTTCGTGCTGTTTGCGGTGCTCTTCGTGTTTACCGGTGGCCAATTTATCGGCATGGGCCTTCTGGGTGAATACCTGGGTCGCATGTACAGCGATGTACGTGCACGGCCACGGTTTTTCATCGAAAAAATCGTGCGCGCCGAGCCTGCAACTTCTTCCGTTACACCTAGCAACCCGACTTCTTCTACTTCGACACAGGTCCAATCATGAGTTTGAAAGCCGTTGTTTTCGCCTATCACGATATTGGCTGCACAGGCATCGAAGCCTTGCTCAATGCAGGCTATGAAATTTCTGCTGTGTTCACCCATGCTGACGACCCCAAGGAAAACAACTTCTACGGTTCCGTCGCGCAACTGTGCGCGCGCAAAGGCATCCCGGTCCACGCCCCTGAAGACGCCAACCACCCGCTGTGGATCGAGCGCATTCGCAAGCTGAACGCCGATTACATTTTCTCGTTCTACTACCGCAACCTGCTGGGCGAAGAACTGCTGGCCAGCGTCAGCAAGGGCGCCTTCAACCTGCACGGTTCGCTGCTGCCGCGCTACCGTGGCCGCGCACCGGCCAACTGGGTGCTGGTCAACGGCGAAACCGAAACCGGCGTCACCCTGCACCGCATGGTCAAGCGCGCCGACGCGGGTGACATCCTGGCCCAGCAACGCATCAGCATCGAGCGCTCGGACACCGCCCTGAGCCTGCACGCCAAGCTGCGCGAAACGGCTGCCCAACTGCTGGCCGAGGCCCTGCCGCTGCTGCCGCAAGGCAAGCTGACCGAAACCCCGCAGGACGAATCCAAGGCCACCTACTTCGGTCGCCGCACCCCGGCTGACGGCCTGCTGCAATGGACCCGCCCGGCTGAAGAACTGTTCAACCTGGTGCGCGCTGTCACGCAACCGTACCCGGGCGCCTTCTGCGCCGTGGGCGAGCACAAACTGATCGTCTGGGGCGCCGAAGTGGTTGCCGGCAACCAGGGCCATGCACCTGGCCAGGTTATCAGCTGCGACCCGCTGCGCATTGCCTGCGGCACAGACTCGCTGGTCATCACTGCCGGCCAGCGCAATGACAACGGCCTGTTCCTGAGCGGCCCGCAACTGGCCCGCGAACTGGGCCTGGTGGAAGGTTCGCGCCTGCGTGGCGCTGAGTCCGGCCGCCCGGCACGCCGCACCCGCGTCCTGATCCTGGGCGTCAACGGCTTTATCGGTAACCACCTGTCCGAGCGCCTGCTGCAGGACGACCAGTACGAAGTGTATGGCCTGGACATCGGCTCCGACGCCATCGACCGCCTGCGCAGCCACCCCAACTTCCACTTCGTGGAAGGCGACATCAGCATCCACACCGAGTGGATCGAATACCACATCAAGAAGTGCGACGTGGTCCTGCCGCTGGTGGCGATCGCCACGCCAATCGAATACACCCGCAACCCGTTGCGCGTATTCGAACTGGACTTCGAGGAAAACCTCAAGCTGGTGCGCTACTGCGTCAAGTACAACAAGCGCGTGATCTTCCCGTCCACGTCCGAAGTGTATGGCATGTGCCAGGACAAGAACTTCGACGAAGACACCTCCAACCTGATCGTTGGCCCGATCAACAAGCAACGCTGGATCTACTCGGTCTCCAAGCAGCTGCTGGACCGCGTAATCTGGGCCTACGGCCAGAAAGGCCTGAAGTTCACCCTGTTCCGTCCGTTCAACTGGATGGGCCCGCGCCTTGACCGCCTGGACTCGGCACGGGTTGGCAGCTCGCGCGCTATCACCCAATTGATCCTGCACCTCGTGGAAGGTACCCCGATCCGTCTGGTAGACGGCGGCGAGCAAAAACGCTGCTTCACCGACGTGGCCGACGGCATCGAAGCCCTGGCACGCATCATCGACAACAAGGGTGGCAAGTGCGACGGCCAGATCATCAACATCGGCAACCCGGACAACGAAGCCAGTATTCGTCAACTGGGCGAAGAGTTGCTGCGTCAGTTCGAAGCGCACCCGCTGCGTGACAACTTCCCGCCGTTTGCCGGTTTCCGCGACGTTGAAAGCCAGTCGTTCTACGGCACTGGCTACCAGGACGTGAGCCATCGCAAGCCAAGCGTGGAAAACGCCCGTCGCCTGATCGACTGGACGCCGACCACAGAACTGAGCGAAACCATTGGCAAGACCCTGGACTTCTTCCTGCGTGAAGCCATGGTAGAAATCGCGGAAAAACGCTGATGCAAGCTGGACTACGCATTGATGTCGACACGTACCGCGGAACCCGTGAGGGGGTTCCGCGGTTACTCGAACTGCTCGATGAAGCCCAGATCAAGGCCACGTTTTTTTTCAGTGTGGGGCCGGACAACATGGGCCGCCATTTATGGCGGCTGATCAAGCCCCAGTTTTTCTGGAAAATGATGCGTTCCAAGGCCGCCAGCCTTTATGGCTGGGATATCTTGCTCGCCGGCACCGCTTGGCCGGGCAAACCGATCGGCAAGGATCTGGGGCATTTGATGCGCCAGACCCTGGCCGCTGGCCATGAGGTCGGCCTGCACGCCTGGGATCACCACGGCTGGCAGGCCAACACCGCACGCTGGAGCGAAGCGCAACTGATCGAGCAGATCCGCCGGGGTGTCGACACCCTGAGCGACATCACCGGGGAGGCGGTCGAATGCTCGGCCGCCGCCGGTTGGCGTGCCGACGAACGCGTGGTCCAGGCCAAGGAAACCTTTGGTTTTCGCTACAACAGTGATTGCCGCGGGCACAGTCTGTTTCGGCCAAGGTTGGCCGACGGCAGGCTGGGCGCGCCGCAAATCCCTGTGGATTTACCCACTTTCGATGAAGTGGTCGGGCCAGAGCTGAGTGCCGCCGATTTCAATTCATTCATTCTTGATCGCTTCAGCCCGCAAAAGCTGAATGCGTACACCATTCACGCTGAAGTAGAAGGGATTCTAATGGCCAACGACTTCCGTCAATTGCTGGCGCAAGCCCGTGCACGGGACATTCACTTTCACCCCCTGCGCGACCTGCTCCCCGCCGACCTCGACAGCCTGCCTGCCGGGCAGTTGAGCCGTGGCGTACTGGAAGGCCGTGAAGGCTGGCTGGGAGTGCAAAAGCCATGACGTCACGCTGGACAATACCGCTGCTGGTTCTGGCCTTTATTGCCTTTTACCTGTTGCCGCTGGGTACCCACGGCCTGTGGATCCCGGACGAGACGCGCTATGCGCAAATCGGCCAGCAAATCCTGATCGACGGCAACTGGGTCACGCCGCACTTCATGGACTTGCGCTACTTCGAGAAGCCGATTGCCGGTTACTGGATGATAGCCATCGGCCAGGCCATTTTTGGCGAAAACCTTTTCGGCGTGCGCATTGCCTCGGCCATCGCCACCGGCCTGAGCGTGTTCCTGGCCTATGCCGTAGCCCGCCGCCTGTGGAATGACCCGCGCAAGAGCTTTGCCTGTGCCCTGGTGTACATGACCTTTGGCCTGATTGCCGGCCAGGCCGGTTATTCCAACCTCGATCCGCAGTTTACCCTGTGGGTCAACCTGAGCATGGTAGCGCTGTGGTTTGCCGTCGACAGCCGTTCCAGCCGTGATCGCCTGATCAGCTGGGCCGTGCTGGGCTTTGCCTGCGGCATGGGTTTCATGACCAAGGGCTTCCTGGCCCTGCTGCTGCCGGTACTGATTGCCCTGCCCTACATGCTGTGGCAAAAGCGCTTCCTGGAGCTGGTCAAGTACGGCCTGGTGGCCATGCTGGTTGCGGCCATTGTCTCGTTGCCGTGGGTGCTGGCAGTACACGCCCAGGAGCCTGACTACTGGCGTTTCTTCTTCTGGCACGAGCATATCCGCCGCTTTGCCGGTGACGATGCCCAGCACGGACGCCCGTGGTGGTTCTACCTGCCGCTGCTGGTGGTCTCCAGCCTGCCTTGGGCAGCCCTGCTGCCGGTGGCCTTCAAGGACGCCTGGAGCAACAAGCGTCATGCAAGCATCGTCTTCGTGCTGTTGTGGCTGCTGCTGCCGCTGGGCTTGTTCAGCCTGAGCAAGGGCAAGCTGCCGACCTATATCATGCCGTGCATGTTGCCGCTGGCACTGCTGCTGGGCCACGCGATGATGCAACGGGTTGAGCAGGCCAAAACCTGCGCCCTGCGCTTCAATGGCGCGCTCAACCTGATCGGCGGCAGCGCGGCATTGCTGGCCCTGGTGTACTTCCAGGTCAAGCAGCCGTTCTATGACAACGAACCGCTGCACATGGCCCTGCTGGTCGTGGTGCTGCTGACGTGGATCATTACCGGCCTGCTGACATTGGCCAAACCGCTGAAAATGTGGGCTGCGCCGGCGCTGGCAATGGGTGTTCTGGTTCTGGTACTGCCGGCCGCCATGCCGACCAGCGTGGTGCACAACAAAATGCCCGATCAGTTCGTGCTTGAGCATATGGATGAGCTGTCCCAGGCCAAAACCTTCCTCAGTAACGACCTGGGCGCTGCTTCTGCCCTGGCCTGGCGCCTGCGCCGCCCCGACGTGACGCTCTACAACACCCAGGGTGAGGTCAAGTACGGCCTGACCTACGACGATGCCAAGGGCAAAAGCATTGGCCTGGCCGAAGTGGGCCCGTGGATGGCTGATGCCCGCCGCAAAGGCCCGGTCGGCGTGGTGATGCGCGTCAAGGACAGCGATGAAAGCCATGAAATGGACGAGCTGCCCAAAGATGCCAAACGTTATGACGAAGGCAACATGGTGATTCTGATTTACCCGCAGATTGCTCCATGACCCTGACGCTATTGCTGTTGGCATGCCTGTTGACCTGTGCCGGCCAGATCGCCCAGAAGTACGCGGTCGAAGGCTGGCGCGGGGTTGAAACCGGGATAGGGCAGAAACTGCGCTCGCCCTGGTTATGGCTGGCGCTGCTGTGCCTGGGCCTGGGCTTGCTGGTGTGGTTGCTGGTGTTGCAACGGCTTGAGGTCGGGGTTGCCTACCCGATGCTCAGCCTGAATTTTGTACTGATCACCCTGGTGGCCCGCTACCTGTTCAAGGAAACCATCGACCTGCGCCATTGGCTGGGCGTCGGGCTGGTGATCGCCGGGGTGGTTTTGCTGGGGCAACACGCATGAGCCTGTACCGTGGATTTGCTTTTGCTTCAGGCAGCGTGTTGCTGGTCAGTGGCGCCCAACTGGGCATGCGCTGGAGCATGACGCGCCTGCCCGAGCCGGCTCAATGGCTGGCCGCCATCAGCCAGGGCGATGTCTCTCTGATGGCTTTGGCCGTGGTGTTTGCCGCAATCGTTGCGTATGCCCTGTCGATGCTGTGCTGGTTGCTGGCCCTGCGCGACTTGCCGCTGGGCCGCGCCTATTCGCTGCTGAGTATCAGTTATGCATTGGTTTACCTGCTGGCGGCGAGCCTGCCGGTTTTCCATGAAAGCTTCACCCTTTCAAAAACCCTTGGAGTGACACTGGTCATTCTGGGGGTGCTGACCATCAATTCTCGACGTACCCGCAGGAACTGCGCATGAAAATCAGTGTATTTGGTAGTGGTTATGTAGGCCTGGTGCAGGCGACGGTTCTGGCGGAAGTCGGCCACGATGTGATCTGCATGGACATTGACCAGAAAAAGGTCGAGTCGCTGCAACAAGGCCACGTGAGCATTTTCGAGCCGGGGCTGTCTGCCCTGGTTCGCGAAAACCTCGAAAGCAAACGCCTGCGCTTTACCAGCGATGAAAAAACTGCCGTCGAACACGGCCAGGTGCTGTTTATCGCCGTAGGCACGCCGCCAAGCGAAGATGGCTCGGCTGACCTGGGCCAGGTGTTCTCCGTAGGTGACGCCGTTGCCCGCCACCGCAAGGAGCCGCTGATCCTGGTCGAGAAGTCCACCGTGCCCGTGGGCACCGGCGACGCGCTGACCGCCCATATCAACAAGGCCCTGGAACAGGCCGGGCGCACACTGCAATTTGACGTGGTGTCCAACCCGGAATTCCTCAAGGAAGGCTCCGCCGTCACCGACTGCCGTCGCCCGGACCGCATCATCATTGGCTGCGCCCGCGAAGAAGTACGCGAGGTCATGCGTGACCTGTACGCCCCGTTCAACCGCAACCATGACCGCATCATTTTCATGGACCTGCGCAGCGCCGAGCTGACCAAGTACGCCGCCAACTGCATGCTGGCGACCAAGATCAGCTTTATCAACCAGATTGCCGAACTGGCCGAGCACCTGGGGGCCGACATTGAAGCCGTGCGCCTGGGCATTGGCGCCGACCAGCGCATTGGTTATCACTTCATCTACCCGGGCTGTGGCTATGGCGGCTCGTGCTTCCCCAAAGACATGCGCGCGCTGATCCACAGTGCCCAGCAGGTCAATTGCTCCAGCGATTTGCTGCAAGCGGTCGAAGCGATCAACGAGCGGCAGAAGCACAAGCTGTTCGAGCGCATCAACGCGTTCTTCAAGGGCAACCTTGAGGGCAAGACCTTTGCGTTATGGGGGCTGGCGTTCAAACCCAACACCGATGACATGCGCGACGCACCCAGCCGCGTATTGATGGAGGCCTTGTGGGCTGCCGGGGCCAACGTGCGCGCCTTCGACCCCGAAGCCATGCAGGAAACCCAGCGCCTGTACGGCGACGAGCCGCGTCTTAGCCTGATGGGCACGCCGGAGTCGACCCTCAACGGCGCCGACGCATTGATCGTGTGTACCGAGTGGCAGCAATTCAAGGCGCCGGACTTCGACCTGATCAAGCAACGTCTGAATACTCCGGTGATCTTTGACGGGCGTAACCTGTATGACGGTGAGCGGCTGGCCAAGATCGGCTTGCAGTACTTCCCGATGGGACGAGGCGAGTCCTGCAACTTGCCGGTAGGCTCGACAGCCCTTTGATGATCTAGCAGCGCCGCCATTGGCAACAATGGCGGCGTTTTCATGTGCGCTGCGATGAGTCAAGGAGACTCGACATGCCTGCCGCTTTTACCTCCCCAACCCTGCTCACCCTGCGCAGGCAATCGCTGATGCTGGGCGCGCTCGCCCTGCTGCTGTTTATCCTGGGCAATCATCAGGAGGCAGCGATCGGCTTTGACTCGCGCTTTGTCATGTTTGCCAACGAAATGTTGCGCAACGGCCCCGGGTTTTTCCCGACCACCTATGGCCAGCCCTATGCGGATTACAGCGCCACCTCGACCGTGATCACCTGGTTGCTGTCGCTGCCTTTCGGCAAAGTCACCAGCCTGACCGCATGGCTGCCGTCGGCCTTTGCCAGCGCCACGATTGTGACCTTGATGTATCGCCTGGTTGCAGCGCAATCGCGAACCTGGGCGCTGGTCAGCGTTGCGCTGCTGTTATTGAGCATGACTTTTGTCACCGAAACCCGTGCGGTATCGTTGGACCAGATGCTCGCCGCCGTCAGTTTCAGTGCCTTTTACCTAGCCTACTCCCATGATCACTTTGCTGCACCGCGCCGACATTTCTGGCTGCTGGCCCTGCTGGTGCTGGGCTTCGCCATTCGCGGCCCGATCGGCCTGGTGATCCCCACCGGTATCCTGTGCAGTTACTACCTGCTCAATGGCCAATGGCGCCGCCTGATCAGCTTCGGGCTGCAAGCGCTGGTCCTGCTGATTGCGTGCATTGGCACCCTGCTGCTGCTGGCCTGGCTCAGTGGCGGCGAAGCCTTTGTTCACGAAGTGATCCGCATGCAAGTGACCGGGCGCATGGACGGCACCGAAGGCGCCAGTAGCGTGCTGTATTACTTCACCAGTTCCATGGGCAACTACGCGCTGGCCTACCCGCTCGCCGTGGCGGCGTTGCTGGCAATCCTGATTGCCGGGCGCAACCATTCTGGCCCGGCCTTGCAACTGGTCAAATACTGCGTAGCCGCGGGGTTGATCGTGATGATCGGGCTGTCGATTCCCCAGGCGAAAAAAGCCCGCTACCTGCTGCCCATGTTGCCGATGGCCGCGATTATTGCGGCCTACCCGTTCCAGGTCGTGAACGGGCGAGTGTTTGCTGGCCTGCGCGGCTTGATTCAAGGGTTGTTCCTGCTGCTGCCGGGCTTGCTGATAATCGGCCTGGTGGTGGTACGCAAGCGTTTTGGCGATGAGTTGCCGTCCCTGACGGTTATTTTCGTCGTGCTGGCGGTTCTGCAGGTGCTGGCCATTGCCTTGTTGTTCAAGGCCAAATGGCGTGTTGCCGGGCTGGCAGCCTGCGCCGTACTGGCGCTGTGGAGCAGCTACATCATGGTCTTCGAGCCCGCCGAGCACAGCCTGTATGACACCCGCACCTTCACCCAAAAAGCCCTGCAGTTGATCGACCAGGCCCCGGCGCCAGTAGTGCTGCACGGCATGGGCAAGGACGCCAAGGCGATCAAGTTCATGGTCAACGTCAACCGTGACCTGCTGCCACTGTTCACCCAGTCGCCAGCAGAGCTTGCAGCCTTGCCACCCCCGGCCTGGATCATCATGGACCTCAAGGATTATCAAGCCCTGCAAGGCACCGCGCTGGGCAATCTGGCCCCGGCACTGAGCGGGCGCTTCGACAAGAACGACTACGTGTTGCTGCATTTGCCTTGACCCTGTGGGAGCGGGCTTGCCCGCGATGCAAGCGCTGCGGTCTGTCAGGCAGTGCGCGTCGATACCATCGCGGGCAAGCCCGCTCCCACAACTACGGCAAAACGCCAGAGCACAAACATTGCGGCTGCGGTTACAATCCCCGCCCTTCTCTCTCATCCCAGGAATCCCAATGTCAGGGCTCGAACTGTTTGCCGCCGCACTCGGCGTCATTGCCGTCTGGTTGACAGTCAAACAAAACCCCTGGTGCTGGCCCATTGGCCTGGTGATGGTGCTGCTCTACAGCTGGATCTTTTTCGAGATCAAACTCTATTCGGCCATGCTGCTGCAGGTGTTTTTTGCCCTGTTGCAAGTCTATGGCTGGTGGCAATGGACTCGCGCAGGTGCGCAACACGAAGGCCGTGTGGTCAGCCGATTAAGCCCGTTGCAAGTACTCGGCGGCGTTGGTGCAGGCGCCATCGGCAGCGTTGCACTGGGCGCAGCAATGGCCCATTGGACAGACTCCACTTACCCCTGGTCAGATGCCACCCTGACTGCCTTCAGCCTGGTCGCCCAGTTGTGGATGGCGCAAAAACGCCTGCAGTGCTGGGCACTGTGGTGCGTGATTGACGTGCTCTACATCGGTTTTTTTGCCTGGCAAGACCTGTACCTGACGGCCGGCCTTTACGCGCTGTTCACTGTGATTGCGATCCAGGGCTGGCGTGACTGGCACCGCGACCCGGCGCTGCGCACATGAAGGTGGTGGTACTGGCCGGGCCGGAATCGAGCGGTAAAAGCTGGCTGTCGGCGCTGCTGCAACAGCGCTTTGGCGGCATTTTGGTGGGCGAATACGTCCGCTATTTTATCGAACAGAACCCCCGCGATACCTGCCTGGCCGATATCCCGGCCATTGCTCGCGGCCAGTTGCAATGGGAAGACCAGGCCCGCGCCCAGCAGCCCGAACTGCTGATTCTGGACACCCACTTGCTGAGCAATATCCTCTGGAGCAAAACCCTGTTCGATGATTGCCCGGCCTGGCTCGAAACCGAACTGCTCAAGCGCCATTACGACCTGCACTTGCTGCTGTCACCCGACGATGTGGAGTGGACCGCCGACGGCCAGCGCTGCCAACCGTCGCTGGCAGAGCGCCAGGCGTTTTTCGCGGCCAGTTATCAATGGCTGACCGAACATCACCAGCCCCTGCAAGTCATTACAGGCGACTGGCAGGCCCGGCAACTACAAGCCTGCGCGGCGGTAAAACAATTAATCAGCGGCCAGGAAACTTATTCAACAAGTATTAGTCAGTAAGTTATAGCGTTTGGATGCAGGCCATAACCTTAATGGTTTCAGCACTTGGAAACTGTCCACTATTGATACATGCAAAACCTTAAGGGCCTCTACAACGGGGCTTTCATAGCTTTGCGAGGCACTTGTAAAGCCCCTGAAACACCCGCTCTTATTGTTTTAAAACAGGCAAGTTATTGTTAACAATAGACTTGATCCGCGCCGGTCATTCTCAGGTTCTTTACACAGGTTGAGTGGCCAAACAGTCGCCGTGCGTTCAGTGCCTGTTTTCTAACATTAAATTAAAAGTGGCACAGCTCATGCTCCTTCCTTATCACGCTGACCAGGGCCAGCGTCGAACAAGGGGGCACGATCATGGGATCTATCTGTCGAGGCAATCATTACCTGCTGCTGGCTTGCAGCCTAAGCGCCTTGCTGGGCGTCTACAGCACCGTACAGGCCGCCGGTAATGGCGAGATCGTACTGACCCGTACCGTACAGCCTCACCCTGTGGGCAATCCGCCCATGCATCCCGATCCCGATCCTACCACCGTCAATGCCAGCCCGTCCGCCCAGATCATGGGGGCAACCCGTGAACTCAGTGACGGTGATTTTGCCGGCGTCAGCACAGGCCCCTCGATCAATCACGCCATGATGCATAACGGCAGCACACTGCCCGGGCTCGACACCAGCAACGGGCTGCCAGGCATGAGCAATGGTCATGGCGGCGGTAGCGGCGGCACGATGTCCAATACCATCGGCAACAGCATTGAACAGGGTATGCGCCCGCTCTCTGCATTGAGCCAGGGGAAATGACATGACCGTCTGCCGCCTGCCCCTGCTGATTGCCGCGCTGGTTGCCAGCTCCACCATACTGGCCGCCGCCGACAACGCCACGATCGACAATTCCGGCGCCGGTTACCACGGCAACGTCACCGTCAACCAGGCATCCGGCGACCAGCAGCAGCAGGTCAACGTGCGCGCCGTGGCCATCGGTACCGCGGCCAAGGCCACCACCTCCGTCAGCCAGAAGCTCAATACCCCGGGCGACCCCTCGCTCAATGCCAGGGCATCGATTGGCGGCAACTCATTCAGTAACGGCAGCGGCGTGATCGGTATCAACCAGTCCGCCGGAGCCAACAACCAGATGGTCAATGCAGTGCGGATCGGCATCAGCGCCCAGCCGCAAGGCGTAGACGACAGCGCCCTGTCACAACAGAACGTGGCGCTTCCAGACTCGGGTTCTGCACCCCCTGCCAGCGGCAGTCGCCAGGTCGTCACCGGCGATCAGGCCTTCACCGGCAGCCGTGGGGTGGTGCAGTTGAACCAGAGTGCAGGGGTGGGGAACCGCATGGCTAACACCCTAAATTTGCGGGTTGCTGACTGACCCGACAACAACGCAGTGCAATTAGAAAGTGCCAACACTTAACACAACTAATGAAGCACGGAGAATCACCATGAAACATTCAAGCGCTCTGAAACCTCTGGCTTTTGCTCTGGCCGCAATCATTTCCGTAGCGGCACAAGCAGGTGGCGGCCACAACGATGGCCCACCTCCATACACCATGGACCCGAATGCGGGTGCAGCGGCTGTCGTCAATGACGCGCAAAACAGTCACAACAACAATGTTTCCAACAAAGCCACCCAAAACACTGCGACCATCAAAAACTCGATCAAGGGTTCCGAGGGCAACGTGGGCGCCAACTCCGCGGCAGGCACAGGCAACCAACAAGACAACTCGGTGGCCATCGCCACCGCAGACGAAAGTTTTGTGTTCGGTACTGCGGCAGCCCTGACCAACGCTACCCAGACCAACAGTCACAACACTTCGCACAACTACGGCACCCAAAACAATGCCTCGCTCGACAGTTCCGGCAGCGGCGCTTCGGGCAACGTCGGTGCCAACGTTGCAGCCGGCGACTTCAACCAACAGAAAAACAACCTGGCCATCGCCGTGTCCAACGGCCGCATAGCCACCGCAGGTGCCAACACCTCGCAAACCTCCAACAACCTGTCGGTGATCAACGAAGCCGGTGCTTCTTACCTGAGCAATGTGTCCACTTGGGACCATGATCATGGCCACGGTGGCAACAACACCCCTGTCACCAACAATGCCTCCATGACCGGTTCGTTCAATGGTCTCTCGGGCAATGGCGGTGCCAACATCGCAGCCGGTGTGGGCAACCAACAAAGCAACTCCCTGTCCATCGCTGCAGGCTGCAAAGCTTGCATGTAATGGCGACAGCAAAAGGAGGGTCCCGTTTACGGGGCCCTTTCTCTACACCCAAGGCGTACTGATCATGCGTATTGTCGCCCTCAGCTTCATGCTCTGTCTGGCCGGCATGGCCCAGGCGGCACAGATGCCGGTTGCCGCCATGCCGGGTGGCATGCTGGTTTACAAGCACGTGCAGAGCATTCGTGAGCGGCGTTTTGCAGATATCGTCGAACAGAAGACCGACTTCAGTTGTGGTGCTGCCGCGCTGGCCACCGTGCTGCGCCAGGCCTACTGGCTGGATGTCAACGAAGACCAGATCATCAAGGGGATGCTGGCCCATGCAGACCAGGATCTTGTGCGTACCCAAGGGTTTTCCATGCTCGACATGAAACGCTACGTCGAAAGCATCGGCATGCGCGCCCGGGGTTACCGGATCCCGGCACAAAGCCTGGAAAGCGTGAACATTCCTGTTGTAGTGCTGCTCGACATTCGCGGCTACAAGCACTTTGTCGTGATGCAGCGAGCGCAAAAAGACTGGGTGTATATCGGCGACCCGGTGCTTGGCCACAAACGCTACTCCCATGAAGATTTCCTCAAGGGCTGGAACGGCATTGTGTTCGCCATCATCGGTCCCGGTTACGACAAGACCAATGCGCTACTGACGCCCCCTGCTCCACTGACCGCGAAAAACCAGCTGGATGCTTTCAGCCCGGTCAAAGATGCAGAACTCATGGACTTCGGTTTTATCCAAAGCGACTTTTTTTAGGTGCGCAGCATGACTACGGAGCCCCGGGCTCCTGGAGCAGCACATGAAAATGCCCATCTGGCTGATTGCCGCCTGCCTTGCGACCAGCCTGCCCGTCCAGGCAGCATCGGCCTTTAAACCGGTCGAATTGAAAGACCAGGAAATGTCCGAACTACGGGGCCGTTTTGTCATGCCCGGGCGCATCATCAGTTTCGGCGTGGTGATGAACAGCACCTGGACCAGCAGCAATGGTGATGTTATCGGCGCCAAGACCTCCATGACCGTACAAAGCACCGTTGAGCCCCAGTTCTATGTTTCCACCTACAGCTCGGCCGGTAACGGCGCTCACGTGTCTGCAGGGACCGGCTCGGTGACTGGCGGCGCGGGGCTGACCACGGGCCAGGGCGTCACCCAGAGCGTCAGGGCTGCGGGCGACAACAACACTGCCTACAACAACGTCGACATCAATGTCAGCGAGGCCAACCAGGCCCCTGTGGTCAGCCAGCAAGGCACTTTGCTCACCGCCGGCAACCCCGTCACCCAAACGGGCGGTGCTGGCAACCTGACCGTTTCCGCAACCGGTGGTGGCGTGCAGATGGCGATCCAGGCGAACAACAACCAGGGCAGTTCATTGCAACAAATCGCCCAAGGGGGCGTGTTGCAGAACACTACGCTACTGGGCGGCAGCAATGTGGTTAACAACCTCACCCAACTTAATGTGGTACTGCGCAACAACTTGCCCAGCACAGGTGCGCTGAACTGTGACCTGAATCCCTTAAAAGGTCTTCGCAATACGGGATATTGAACTAGGCTCAATTTCTTACAATTCGAGTTATTGTGGACGGCCTATTTCATGCATCGAACGCTTACCTTTCGCGCAGTTGTATGTATGAGCACTCTTTTCCCGTCAGCCCTGCTCTATGCAGCGCCTGATAGCGATGTAGAGCTACTAAAAAAAGAACTCATGGAGCTTCGCCAGCGTTACGATCAGCAACAAAAAGCCCTGGCTGTACTTGAACAGCGGGTTCGACAAGTGGAAGACCAGCCTGCAGCCCCGCCGCCCAAGCGACTGGCCAAGTCCCCGGCCGACATGAAAGGCAATCAGGGCATCGCCGCAGCCGCAGCCAGTGGTGGCGCGGCAGGTGGCGCGGGCGCTGCGGCGGTATCGGGCAGTTCTTATGGGCAAGCGCTCAAGGATGACTCCGCCCCGGCGCAAAGCGTGGTCAACCTCTACGATGAGGCCAGCGGGTTCTTCGGCGGTGGCAAGTTCAGCTTCGAAACCGGTATCACCTATTCACGCTATGACACTCGCCAACTGATCCTCAATGGTTTCCTGGCCCTGGACTCGATCTTCCTGGGCAACCTGAACCTGGACCGGATCAAGGCCGACAACTGGACCCTGGACCTCACGGGTCGCTATAACCTCGATAACCGCTGGCAATTCGACGTCAACGTGCCGGTGATTTACCGCGAGTCGACCTACCAGTCGGGCGGTGCCAATGGCGGTGATGCGCAAGCCACATCCGAGCAGACGGTCACCCGCGACCCGACCATCGGCGACGTCAACTTCGGCGTGGCCTACAAGTTCCTCGACGAGTCGGTCAACACCCCGGATGCGGTCTTCAGCGTGCGGGTCAAGGCACCTACCGGCAAGGACCCGTTCGGCATCAAGCTGATTCCATCGCCTGACAACACCAACATCTTCACCCCCGAAGACCTGCCGACCGGCAATGGCGTGTGGTCGATCAGCCCGGCCATTTCCCTGGTCAAGACCTTCGACCCGGCCGTGCTGTTCGGCACCCTGTCGTACACCCATAACCTGGAAGAGTCATTTGGCGACATCAGCTCCACGCAAAACCTCAAGCAGCCGGGCAAGGTCAAGTTGGGGGACAGCTTTCAGATCGGCGCGGGGGTAGCTTTTGCCCTCAACGAAAAAATGAGTATGTCGTTCTCCGTATCCGACCTGATCCAGAAAAAAAGCAAGCTCAAGCAGGATGGCGAGAGCTGGCAAACCGTCGCCACCAGCGATGCCAACGCCGGCTATTTCAACGTCGGCATGACGATTGCCGCTACCAACAACCTGACCATCGTGCCCAACCTGTCGATCGGCATGACCGAAGATGCACCGGACTTCACCTTCAGCCTGAAATTCCCGTACTACTTCTAGACCACAAAAAAAGGCCCGCAGCACGGGAATGCTGCGGGCCTTTTTGCTGCTCAGCGGATGCGATGCTTGTGCAGCAAGCGATAAAACGTCGGTCGCGAAACCCCCAGCACCCTGGCCGCCAGGCTCAAGTTGTCACCATGCCTGTTCAGCACCTCGCACAGCGCCTGGCGCTCGGCACGGTCCTTGTATTCTTCAAGGGTGCCAATCGCTCCGGTCTGTGACACCTGCGATTCCAGGCCCAGGTCATGGGCTTCAATCTGCCGGCCCTCGGCCAGCACCAACCCCCTGCGCACGCGATTGGCCAGCTCACGGACATTGCCAGGCCAGCCGTGATTGCCCATAGACATCAACGCATCATCGCTGAAGGTTCGCGGGCGACGCCCGGTTTCCAGGCTGTAATACCGGGCAAAGTGGCTGGCCAGCATGGCGACATCCCCTGGGCGCTCACGCAGAGGCGCCGTGACCACCTGCAACACATTCAGGCGGTAATACAAATCTTCACGAAACCGCCCATTGACAATGGCGGCTTCCAGATCGACATGGGTGGTCGCCAGTACCCGTACATCCACCGGGATCGGCTGGTTGCCGCCAACACGCTCAATGTGTTTTTCCTGCAAAAAACGCAGCAGATTGGCTTGCAGCTCAAGGGGCAGATCGCCAATTTCATCGAGGAACAACGTGCCACCATCGGCCGCTTCGATACGCCCGATCTTGCGTTGATGGGCGCCGGTGAACGCGCCCTTCTCATGACCGAACAGTTCCGACTGGATCAAATGCTCGGGTATGGACGCGCAATTGATCGCGACAAAGGGTTTGCCATTGCGTCGCGACTGGCGATGCAGGGTACGGGCGACCAGCTCCTTGCCGGTGCCGCTTTCCCCGCGAATCAGGATGGGGGACTGGGTGGGCGCGAACTTGCCGAGGATTTTGCGCAACTCGCGCATCGAGCGGCTGCCACCGAGCAGTTCGTCTTCTTCACGGGGCGCCCAGGCTGCCGTCTGGCCGCGCAGGCACGCCATGCCAAAGGCCCTGCCGAGGGTGACCTGCACCCGCGACACATCGAAGGGCAAGGTGTGAAAGTCAAAAAACCATTCGCAGACAAAATCTCCCACATTCCTCATTTTCAGGACATCCGGGGTCAGCACCGCAATCCACTCGGTGCCGCTGCGGCTGATCATGTCCTTGACGGCTTCGGGGCGCTCAAGGTGGGCAGGCTGCAACCGGAACAGGCCCACATCACACGAACGGTCGACAACCGCGGCCAGCGTACAGCTGTCGACTGCCCAGCCGATGGTGCGCAAGCCGGGGAAAATTTCATGACAATCTTCACAGGGATCAACCACAAGCAAACGACGTGGATTCGACATTGCAAGCATGACTGTTCCTTGACGCCAGAAAATTAAAACTGCAATAGAAACAATCCCTTGTTCGACCCATGCGTAACGTTAGCAACCCTGTAAGGCGCGTCAGGATCAATTCTTGATAACGCCAATAGCCAATTGAGCTGTCAGCGCCGAAAATTGATCTGGATCAGTGGGGTGAAAAAACTTTTAAAAAAGTGACGAAAGTGTGTGACCTGATGCCGGTCTGAGGTCATCAGTACAAGTAACCAACCGAACGGTAAGCCCAGCCGACGGTTAATCACTTGATGGGCATACTTGAGAGAAAACCCTATGAACGCCCCGCTCCGTTTCAACGAAGCACTTTTGATTGCCGGCCACGCCTTTGAACCTTTTCAATGCGTTGCCTGGGCTGCCCAGGATGGTCATGGCGAACTGAGCCTGACCGTAATTGACCGTACCAATACCCGTATCGGCCGCAAACAGATCCCGCGCAGCGCCTGCGCAGACGCTGCCCAGCTCGAAAGCCTGCTGGCCCAGGCCCGTGCCGAAATCAGCAGCGAAGGGTACGCCCTGCAGCCCTGGGTGATGCCTGCCTGATCTTGCTTGTATGGGAGCGGGCTTGCCCGCCCCCGCATTTGTTCAGCGTCTAGTCATCAATATGCAGATACTCTGCATTCAAGTCCGCCGCCATCTGGCGCGAACGTCCGAGACGAATCGGGCCCCGTTCGATATCGATCAACAGCCCCGGGCAGTCAATCGCGGGCAACGTCGACCACGCCTTCAAACGACCATCGGTCAGCAGTAAAAAGCGCTGCTGCTCCTGCGGTAACTGTTTGCGCCGCTTGCCCAGCCATTGCGCGACTTCCTGCAAGGCCTGCAGCAATGGCGTCCCGCCGCCGGCTCCCAATTGCTCCAGCCAGTCATTGAGCGCCCCGCCGGCTTTGGCCCCACTGACCTGCCACACCGGCACATGCCCACTGGCTGTCATCACTGCCACCCGGGCCCGCTGGCGATAGGCATCGTCAAACAATTGTGCCAACAGGCCCTTGGCATCGCTTAACGCCTGGTGCCGGCGGGTGGACGCAGACGCATCCACCACCACCAGCCACAGCTCTTGTGCAGCACTTTGCCGGGTTTTAAAGGCCAGGTCACCGCGCTGGCGCGGACGACCACGGAGCAGGGTTTGCACCCAGTCTACCCTCCCGCTGCCGGCACTGCGGCTGGCCCCTTGATTGCCTGTGGCAAGCTGACCGCTGCGAGGTCTGGCAACCGCCCCCGCATCAGATCGAGGGCGGATGCCTAGGGCTTTTTTGGCCAGCTCGGCACTTCACGGCGTACCCCCATCGGCTGGGGTGCTGCAGGCAATTCACCCCACTGGCCCTGCCCCGATTGCGCGGCCGCACGGGATGACTCGGGGCGCGATTGCGGCGGCTCTGGCGTCGGTGCCTGACCCTGTTGCTCGCGACGTCGATGGCGCAAGGCAAACTCGGCCACAGCATCGATATCGTCCAGGCTGATGGCCGTCGCCCCGCGCCAGGCGGCATGGGCCCGCGCTGCCCGTAGCCACACCAGGTCAGCACGCATGCCGTCTACCGCTGCGGCAAAACAGCGCTCGGTAATCACCGCGAGGGACTGATCGTCCAGAGCGATCTGTTCAAGCAATTCGCGGGCCTGCTGGCAGCGCTCGCGCAAGGCTGTTTGCGCAGCCTCCCATTGCGCGCAGAAGCGGTGCGGGTCGGCATCGAAATCCAGGCGCCGGCGGATGATTTCCCCCCGTTCGGCCGGCTGCGGCTGGCCACTCATGGCCACGTTGAGGCCAAAACGGTCCAGCAACTGCGGGCGTAACTCGCCCTCTTCCGGGTTCATGGTGCCGATCAGCACAAAGCGCGCGGCGTGGCGATGGGAGATGCCATCGCGCTCGACCACATTGGTACCGCTGGCCGCCACGTCCAGCAGCACATCCACCAGATGGTCGGCGAGCAGATTGACTTCGTCGACATACAGCACGCCGCCGTCGGCCTTGGCCAGCACGCCCGGGGAGAACTGCGCCCTGCCCTGGCCCAGCGCCGCATCGAGGTCGAGGGTACCGACCAGACGCTCTTCGGTGGCGCCCAGGGGCAAGGTGACAAACTGACCGCTGGCAAGCACGTCAGCCAGCCCGCGGGCCAGGGTCGACTTGGCCATGCCGCGGGGGCCCTCGATCAGCACACCGCCGATTTTCGGGTCGATGGCGGTCAGGCACAGCGCCAGTTTCAGTGAGTCCGCGCCGACCACCGCCGATAACGGGAAATGCGGGGTGTCAGTCATAATGTAAGTTCCAGATGATCAAATCATAAATCCTCTGTGGGAGCGGGCTTGCTCGCGATGATTCAATCGCGGGCAAGCCCGCTCCCACATAAAAACAGTGGTTGCCCTTACTCTTCCTCAATATCCAGCAACAGATTTTCCAGCGCCTCGCGGTACTCCCCCGGCTCGCTCCACAGCCCGCGCTGCTGCGCTTCGAGCAACCGCTCGGTCATGTCGCGCAGGGCATGCGGGTTATGCTCACGCACAAACTCACGGGTATCCGGGTCCAGCAAATAAGCATCCGCCAGCAACGCATATTGATGATCGTCGATCAGATGCGTGGTCGCATCGAAGGCAAACAGGTTATCCAGGGTCGCGGCCATTTCGAACGCGCCTTTATAACCGTGACGCTTGACCCCCTCGATCCATTTCGGATTGGCCGCCCGGGAGCGGATCACCCGGTTCAGTTCTTCCTTGAGAGTACGGATTTTCGGCAGGTCCGGCTGGCTGTGGTCGCCGTGATAACTGGCCGCCGCCTCGCCGCGCAGGCTTTCAACTGCCGCCAGCATGCCGCCCTGGAACTGGTAATAGTCATTGGAATCGAGCAAATCGTGTTCGCGATTGTCCTGGTTCTGCACCACCGCCTGCATCTGCCCCAGGCGTTGCGCAAACTGGCCACGGGCCGCCGTGCCTGCATCAAAGGCGCCATAGGCATAACCGCCCCAATTGAGGTACACCTCGGCCAGATCGTCGCGGCTTTCCCACAAGCGACCATCAATCGCGTTCTGCACCCCGGCGCCATACGCTCCGGGCTTGGCGCCGAACACTCGCCAACCGGCCTGGCGCGCCGCCAGTTCCGGGGCCAGCCCGTCACGTTCCAGTTGCTCGCGCTCACTGCGCACCCTGGCCGCCAGCGGGTTGAGGTCATCCGGCTCATCCAGCGCCGCCACCGCCTGCACGGCGGCATCGAACAGGCGGATCAGATTGGCGAACGCATCACGAAAGAACCCGGACACGCGCAAGGTCACGTCCACCCGCGGACGGTCCAGCAAGCTGACCGGGAGGATTTCAAAGTCATCGACCCGCTGGCTGCCCGTGGCCCACACCGGACGCACGCCCATCAACGCCATCGCCTGAGCGATATCGTCACCGCCGGTGCGCATGGTCGCCGTGCCCCATACCGACAGGCCGAGCTGGCGCAGGTGGTCGCCATGATCCTGTAAATGCCGCTCAAGAATCAGGTTGGCCGATTGGAAACCGATCCGCCAGGCCGTGGTCGTAGGCAGGTTGCGCACATCTACGGAAAAAAAGTTGCGCCCCGTGGGCAGCACATCCAGCCGTCCGCGGCTCGGCGCTCCGCTGGGGCCCGCCGGCACAAAGCGGCCACCGAGGGCATCCAGCAGGCCTTGCATCTCCGCCGGGCCACAGGCGTCCAGGCGCGGTGCCACCTGCTCCAGCAATGCGGCAAAAATGCTCCGTGTCTCATCCCACAGCGCAGTGTCCGGCAGCTGCAAGGTGCCCTGCAGCGCTTGCTCGATCAACTGCGCGGCATACAACTCCAGGCGCTCGCGGGTATCGCCTGCGGTACGCCACAGTTCATCGCGGACCGCACGCAAGGCCGCGGGCTGACGCGCCGTCCAGGGCTCGGCCAGGGCGCAGTCCAGCGGGTCGAAACCCAGCTCGAAAGCCTTGGCCAGCGCCCGCAGCAGGCTCGATTGTGCCCCGCGCCCGTCGCCCCGGGGTATACGCAACAGCGCCAACAGGGTGTCGATGCGCAGGCGTCCGGCCGGTGACTCGCCGAAGATATGCAGGCCGTCGCGGATCTGCGATTCCTTGAGATCACATAGATAGGTATCCAGCCGGGGCAACCAGATGGCCGCATCGGCTTCACTGTCCAGCGCACCGTCCAGTTGCAGCTCGCGGTCGATGCGGGTCTCGCGCACCAGCTTGAGAATGTCGCGCTGCAACTCCCGCGCACGGCGCGGGTCGAGCAGTTGTGCTTCGTAATATTCGTCGGCCAGCAGCTCCAGGTCGCGCAGCGGGCCGTAGGTTTCGGCGCGAGTCAGCGGCGGCATCAAGTGATCGATGATCACCGCCTGAGTACGGCGCTTGGCCTGCGCCCCCTCCCCCGGGTCGTTGACGATAAAAGGATAGACGTTGGGCATGGGGCCCAATATGGCGTCCGGCCAGCAATGTTCGGACAGCCCGACGCCCTTGCCCGGCAGCCACTCCAGGTTGCCATGCTTGCCCACATGCACCACTGCGTGGGCACCGTAGCTGTTGCGCAGCCAGAAGTAGAACGCCAGATAGCCGTGGGGCGGCACCAGATCAGGGTCGTGGTACACCGCGCTGGCATCCACCTGATACCCCCGCGCCGGCTGGATGCCGACAAAGGTCAGGCCAAAACGCAAGCCGGCGATCATCAGGCGACCGCTGCGAAACATGGGGTCGTTTTGCGGTTCGCCCCAGCGCTCGATCACGGCCTGACGATTGGCCTCGGGCAGGCGATCGAACATCGTCAGGTACTCTTCCAGCGCCAGGCTTTGCATGCACGGGCGCAGGTCGAGGCTGTCCAGGTCATTGCTGACCCCGCCCAGCAGCGCCTGAATCAGCCCGGTGCCGCTGTCGGGCAGCTCGCCTTCCAGCGGATAACCTTCGGCCTGCAAGGCACGCAGGATATTCAGCGCCGCGGCCGGGGTGTCCAGGCCCACGCCGTTGCCGATACGGCCATCGCGGGTCGGGTAGTTGGCCAGGATCAGGGCGATACGCTTTTGCGGGTTGGGCACCCGGGCCAGTTCGACCCAGCGCCGCGCCAGTTCGGCGACAAAATCCATGCGTTCAGGGTGAGCGCGATAACACACCACATCCGACTGGCTACGCTCGCTGCGCCAGGCCAGGTCCTTGAAGCTGATCGGGCGGCTGATAATCCGCCCATCCAACTCCGGCAAGGCAATGTGCATGGCCAAATCGCGCGGCCCCAGGCCCTGCTCGCTGGCTTGCCAGCCGGGCTGGTTATCCTGGGCACAGATGGCCTGGATCACCGGGATATTGCGGCGAAACGGGCGCAAGTGCGGAGCTTCGGGGCTGGATTGGGCAAAGCCGGTGGTATTGAGAATCACCCCGGCGTCCACCTCGTCGAGCAAATCCTGCACCACCGTCAGGCAGCCTGGCTCTTTAAGGCTGGCCACGGCAATCGGCAAGGGGTTGAGCCCCGCCGCCTGCAGACGCTGGCAGAACACATCGACAAACGCGGTGTTGGCCGCCTGCAAATGCGAGCGGTAGAACAACAGCGCGGCCACCGGTTGCCCCGGCTGCCAGTCGGCTTGCCAGTCCTTGAGTGCCGGGCTGGCATGAGCCGGATGATAAATCGCGGTACGCGGCAGGGTCTGCGGCTCGTCCCAGCCATAGTCACGGCCCAGCCATTGGTCGGCCAGGCAGCGATAGAGCTGCAGCGCATTGTGCCGCCCGCCCTGGCGCAAAAAGTGCCAGAGCCGCTCAGCCTGCTCGGCGGGCACAGTGCCCAGGGCGCTGAGTTCAGGGTCGGGACGGTCATCACCGGGCACCAGGATCAGGGTCACGCCACGCTCGGCCAGTTGCACCAGCCGCTCAATGCCGTAGCGCCAGTAGCCGATACCACCGTGCAACGACAGCAGAATCACCTTGGCGTGTTGCAAGACCTCATCGACATAAAGGTCGACCGAACCGTGGTTTTGCACCTGCATCGGGTTGGCCAGACGCAGGCTTGGATAATCTTCAGGCAACTGCTGCGCCGCTTCGGCCAGCAGGGCCAGGCTTGAATCACCGCTGCACAGGATCACCAGCTCGGCGGGGGTCTGGCCAAGGTCGGCAATATTGTCGTCCGCTACAAAGCCGCCGGGCTGGGTCCTGAGCAAATGCATGGTTTAGACGCTCAGCGCTGTACGCAAGGTGGATTCGAGCAGGGCCGCATCCAGGTCCTGGCCGATCAGTACCAGTTTGGTGCTGCGTGCCTCGTCGCGGCCCCAGGCGCGGTCGAAGTGCTTGTCAAAGCGCGTGCCCACGCCCTGGATCAGCAGGCGCATCGGCTTGCCCGGGATCGCGGCGAAACCCTTGACCCGCAGAATGCCATGTTTGACCACCAACGCGGTCAAAGCGTCCATCAACAGGCGCTCTTCAGCTTGTGGCAGTTCGATGGAGATGGAATCAAATGCATCGTGGTCGTGATCGTCGTGGTCATCATCGCCATCGTGATGATGGTCGTGGTGGCTGTGACGGCCATCAATATGGTCTTCAGACCCCGCGCCCAGCCCCAGCAACACGTCCAGTGGCAAGCGACCGCTGCTGGCTTCAATGACTTTCACCGCCGGTGGCAGTTCTTCAGCGACTTCGGCGCGCACTTTGGCCAGGTCTTCAGGGCTGATCAGGTCAGCCTTATTGAGGATCACCAGATCAGCGCTGGCCAGTTGGTCAGCAAACAGTTCGTGCAGAGGCGATTCGTGGTCCAGATTAGGGTCAAGCTTGCGCTGGGCATCGACTTGATCCGGGAAGGCCGCGAATGTGCCAGCGGCCACGGCCGGGCTGTCGACCACGGTGATCACCGCGTCAACCGTGCAGGCGCTGCGGATTTCCGGCCACTGGAAGGCTTGCACCAGCGGTTTTGGCAGGGCCAGGCCCGAGGTTTCGATAAGGATATGGTCGATATCGCCACGGCGCGCCACCAGTTCGCGCATCACCGGGAAGAACTCTTCCTGCACGGTGCAGCACAGGCAGCCATTGGCCAGCTCGTAGACGCGGCCATTGGCCTCTTCTTCGGTGCAGCCGATGGAGCATTGCTTGAGGATTTCGCCGTCGATGCCCAGCTCGCCGAACTCGTTGACGATTACGGCAATGCGCCGGCCCTGGGCGTTGTCCAGCATATGGCGCAGCAAGGTAGTTTTACCCGAGCCAAGAAAGCCGGTAACGATGGTGACGGGGGTTTTGGCCAGTGTTTTCATCGGATGCCCTTTGGCAAAACGGCGGGCATACGGGACGACGACCGCAGGCAGTGCGCGGTCAGTCTTCGCCACCGGATCACCCCGCCCGGTTGAAGTAAGAATCTGTCACGAGGCAGGTCTCCTGGCTTACGGCTGATACCTACCTTGCGCCTTCCCGCCTGTTTGGCAGTGGCAGTGCAAGATCAATGACCGTTTACAGTTGCGGGGGCAGCCGCGGCATACCGCGTTCCCTTCTTAGCTTCGCGCTGCGAAGAACCTCGAACGCGCAAGGCTACGCAGTGCTTTGTAACAGGTCAATGCGCAGCTGTGACCCATCGACTGTGGGAGCGGGCTTGCTCGCGATGGCATCACTGCGATCTGCCCGCAAAACCGGGGCGCCTGTATCGCGAGCAAGCCCGCTCCCACACAGGAATTTCGTTGCACATGTGTTCTAATTGCCGCCTTTTTTCAGCCACAGTGTTTCAAGGATCTGCCCATGCCGTCCACCCGCCCCACCCGCGTCCTGATTATCGGCTACGTGTGGCCCGAGCCACGCTCTTCGGCGGCAGGCGGGCATATGATGCAGATCATCGAAAGCTTTTTGCAGCGCGGCTGGCAGATTACCTTCAGCAGCCCGGCCGGCATCGGTGAGCACAAGGCCGATCTGGCCGGCCTGGGCATCGACGAAGTCGGTATCGAGCTCAACAACAGCAGTTTCGATACCTTTATCAGCGAGTTGGCCCCCGATATCGTGCTGTTCGACCGCTTTATGATGGAAGAGCAGTTCGGCTGGCGCGTCGAGAAGCACTGCCCCGACGCCCTGCGCGTGCTGGAAACCTCCGACCTGCAAAGCCTGCGCGACGCCCGCCAGCAACAGCTCAAGGCGCGCCTCAAAAGCAGTGCCGAGCTGGATGACTTCAGCAGCCTGTTCGCTCCGGCCCGGCGCGACACGTTTGAGCAGATGGCCGGCACCGACCTGGCCCAGCGGGAAATCGCCGCGATCTACCGCTGTGACCTGAGCCTGATGATCTCCGAGTACGAAATCGACCTGCTGGTTGAGCACTTCAACGTGCCCAGGGCCCTGCTGCACTGGTGCCCGCTGATGGTCGACAGCGTGCCCGCCACGTTTGTGCCTTTTGAGCAGCGTCAGCACTTTCTGAGCATCGGCAACTTTCGCCACGCGCCCAACTGGGATGCCGTGCTCTGGATGAAAGCCACTGTCTGGCCACTGATTCGCCAGCAACTGCCCGGCGCGCAACTGCATGTCTACGGCGCCTACACCCCGCCCAAGGCCACGGCGCTGCACAACCCGGCGCAGGGTTTTCATGTACTCAACTGGGCCGAAGATGCCCTTGAGGTGATGAGCCATGCGCGTATTTGCATGGCGCCGTTGCGCTTTGGTGCCGGGATCAAGGGCAAAATTGCCGACGCCATGCTCTGCGGCACGCCCAACGTCACTACGCCGGTAGGCGCCGAGGGCATGCATGGCGACCTGCCGTGGGCCGGAGCCATCGAACAGAGCGCCACTGCGATTGCCACGGCGGCTGTACACCTGTATCAGAACGCCGAAGCCTGGCATCAGGCCCAACAACACGGGCAGACCCTGCTGGCGCAACGCTATCTGCAAGCCAGCCACGGCCCGGCCCTGGTTGAATGCATCGAACGTTGCCGCACCGGACTGGAACAGCACCGGCGCAACAACTTCACCGGGGCGATGCTGCGCCACCACCAGCACAAGAGCACCCTGTACATGGCGCAATGGATCGAGGCCAAGAACCGCCCGCACACTCTTTGAACCACTCGGGACTAGCCCGCTGGGTCAATGACTGGTGCGCCTCAACAGATAGGTATCCATGATCCAGCCCTTGCGTAGGCGCGCCGCTTCGCGGACCTGCTTGATCTGCTCGCACACGTCGGCCAGCTTGCCGGCAATCAGGATTTCGTCCGCCGTGCCGATGTAAGCGCCCCAGTAGATATCCACGTTTTCGGCGACAAACGCGGCGAAGGCGCAATGGGCATCGAGCATCACCACCACATTGTCCAGATCCCCGGCGTGCAGCCGGCGCCCGGTGGTGATGCGGATCGGCTGGCCGATGCCGTTGAGCGCAATCCGATGACGCGCTGCCAGCGCCTGCACACTGCTGATACCGGGGATTACCTGGTAGTCGAAATCGTCGCAGCCCCCGGCCCGCACCCGGTCAAGGATGCGCAGGGTGCTGTCGTACAACCCGGGGTCGCCCCACAGTAAAAATGCGCCGAATTCGCCGTCAGCCAGTTCCTCGTCGATCAAGCGGGCAAACACCTCGGCCCGCTGCTCGTGCCAATGCTCGACACCCTCGGTGTAGGACGGCGTCGAGCTGTCACGCTGCGGATCACTGACCTGCACCACCCGGTAACCCGGTTCGCGGATATAGCGCTGGCAGATGTCCAGGCGCAGGCGCACCAGGTCGTTGGTGGCCTGGCCCTTGTCCAGCACAAACAGCACATCGGCACGGTTGAGCGCGTTGATGGCCTGCACGGTGATCTGTTCCGGGTCGCCGGCGCCAATGCCAATCAGCAAGAGTGTTTTCATCTGTCGATCCATCCAGCCCCGATACGGGGAGACTTGTCATGATCGCCAGCATAACAAAGGCCCACTGTGGGAGCGGGCTTGCTCGCGATGGATGCGACGCGGACATTCGTTTGAACCGCGTCGATCACAAGCCAGGCCGCTGCAGCAGGGCTTTACTTGAGGCTTACCAGATGGACAGGTTGTAGCTCACGATCAGGCGCGTTTCGTCCACGTCACGGGCGAACTGGGCGTAGTTGGTGCGGTAGGTGGCATTGCGCAAGCGCAGGCTGACGTCTTTGAATGTGCCACTCTGCACGACATACTTCAGCTCGCTGTCACGTTCCCACTCCTTGCCTTCTTCAGTGCGACCCACCACCTTGATATGGTCGCCATTGACATAGCGGGTCAGGAACGACAGGCCGTCAATGCCGATGGCCTTGAAGTCATAGTCGTAACGCAGCTGCCATGAACGTTCCTGGGCATTGGCGAAGTCGTTGACCTGCAGGTAGTTGACCAGGTACGGGTTGCTGCCATCCAGGTACGGCATCGAGGTATCGCCGTTCATGCGCTGCCAGCCGGCACTGAGCTTGTGCCCGGCCAGGGAGTAACCGAGCATGGCGCCCAGGGCACGGTTGTCGATATTGCCGGCCCTGGCCGAACCCGAATCGTCACTCTTGAGCAAGCGCACATCTGCCGACAGCACGCCCGGGCCCACCGGCTGCGTGGCCAGCAAACCGACAAACTGCTGGCGGTAGATGTCCTGCAACTCGCCATAATGATACTGCGCGGTCAGGCGCTCGTTGACCTTGTAGTCCAGGCCGTACATGGTGAAGTGATCGGCAGTGATGTTGCAGCCATAGCGCTTGTTCTTGCAGTTCAGGCGCAGGTCCTGGGAGTCCGTGGAATCCCGGGCGGTATAGCGATCAAGGCGCGAGGCCATGAACTTGAGGTCCTTGATTTCCTGGGACACCAGCATCGCGCCGTTGAACATGTTCGGCAGCAAACGGCCATCGTTGTACTTGAGCAAAGGCAGGTCGGGCAGCAACGCGCCGTACTTGAGCACGGTGTCGGACACGCGCATCTTGGCCGTCAGGCCGAACTTGGCGTATTGGTCCTTGGAACGACGGGGATCGTTACCGGTCGAAGGCAACAGGCCGCTGTTGCTGTCGGCAGGGCTGGAATCCAGCTTCAGGCCCAACATGCCCAGGGCATCGAGGCCAAAACCCACGGTGCCTTCGGTGTAGCCCGATTGCAGATTGAGGATAAAACCCTGCGCGGTTTCATCGCGCTTGGAAGCGCCCTGGGGGTTTGAGCTTGAGCCATCGCGAAAATCGCGGTTGAAGTACACCGTGCGCGCTTCCAGTTTGGCGCTGCTGTCTTCAAAAAAACCGCCGGCCTGTGACGGTGCGGCAAAACCGGCACACACTGCGAGCGCGCCCAAGCGTGTTACCCGGCTCTGCGCCAACAATGAAAAAGGAACAACCATGTACAAGCTCCAGCAGCCAATCATTGGCAAGGTGAAAACGATCGCAGGCACGCCCGGCATTACCCTCGGCGTGCGCAATCAAAAAAAGGGGCGCAATTGTACGAAAGGCTAAGCTCAAGCCTCATTCGACCTTAGTCGAACGGTCAAGACTGCACCTTGCAGCAAGGTTTATAGCCTTGAGCCGGTATCCGGCATTACATACACTGACTCACAGATTCAAACCCGGGAACTACCATGGCAATCAAGAGTTCTAGGCGCCGCCAGCGTCTGCAGGCCACGGCCACCGAACAAGCCTTGCTTGAGCTTAACGAAACCCTTGAGCAACGCGTGGCCGAACGCACCCGGGCGCTGGCCGAGGCCAACCTGCAATTGCAGTGCGAGATCCTGGAGCGGGCACGGGCCGAAGAAGCCCTGCGCCACGGGCAAAAAATGGAGGCCGTGGGCCAACTTACCGGTGGCATCGCCCACGACTTCAACAATATGCTTACCGGGATCATTGCCAGCCTGGACTTGATGAAGCGTTATATCGCCGCTGGCCGCATTGACGAGGTCGAGCGTTTTGCCGATGCCGCCGTCAACTCAGCGCAGCGCGCCGCCGCGCTGACCAACCGCCTGCTGACCTTCTCCCGGCGCCAGTCACTGGACCGCAAGCCACTGGACCCTAACCAGTTGGTGAAGTCGCTGCAGGCGTTGTTCAGCAGCACCAAAGGCGCGCATATCGAGCTGATCCTGGAGCTGGGGCAACACATCTGGTCGGTCAACACCGACACCGGCCAGCTGGAAAGTGCCCTGCTCAACCTGATGATCAACGCGCGTGACGCGATGCCCGACGGCGGCACACTGCGGGTCAAGACGGCCAATCACTACCTCGATGCCAGTGACCTGGGCACGCTGGAGTCGGTCAGTTCGGGGGACTACGTCATGCTGGAGGTCAGCGACAACGGCACCGGCATGAGCCCGCAGATTCTGGCCAAGGCCTTTGACCCCTTTTTCACTACCAAGCCGGTGGGCCAGGGTACCGGGCTTGGGCTGTCGATGATTTACGGCTTTGCCCAACAGTCGGGTGGGCATGTCAGTATCAGCAGCAAGAGCGGCTGTGGCACCCGGGTGTGCCTGTACCTGCCGCGCCATCACCACTTCGAGGCGAAAACTCAGGCATAATCCGCGCCCGCGCACTATGCCCCACAGTTCCAAGGTAAAGACCCATGAAAGCTCAAGCCCGCCATATCCTGGTGAAAACCGCCGAAGAGGCCGAATCGCTCAAGCAACGCATCGCCAAGGGCGAAGCCTTCGATGTGTTGGCGAAAAAATTCTCCACCTGCCCTTCGGGCAAGCGCGGCGGTGACCTGGGCGAAGTGCGGCCGGGGCAAATGGTCGGGATCATCGACCAGATCATCTTTAAAAAACCGCTGCGGGTGGTACATGGCCCGGTCAAGAGCAAGTTCGGCTATCACCTGGTTCAGGTGTTTTACCGCGACTAAAACGCAGCAAAAGAAAAAAGCCCGAAACAACACACCTCCCCCCTGTGGGTGCGGGCTTGCCCGCGATAGCAGCACTTCGATCATCCAGATAGAACGAGGTGCCTGCATCGCGGGCAAGCCCGGCTCCCACAGAAAACAAATGGCGTTATCCAGCTACGAGTCAAACGCCAATGCCGGCTATGCACCCGGTACCCAAGTTAACCCCGACAACCGATTTCACCCCAATCGCCACCAACGCGGCAGCAACTGCTGCACCTTGGGCTCGGCAAAACGGTCATCGATCAGAAACAGCGTGCCCTCATCGCTCTGGGTACGAATCACCCGCCCGGCAGCCTGCACCACTTTTTGCACACCGGGGTACAGGTAGGTGTAGTCATAGCCAGCACCAAACAGGGCGCCCATGCGCTGTTTGATCTGCTCATTGACCGGATTCAACTGCGCCAGCCCCAGGGTCGCGACAAACGCGCCAATCAGCCGCGCGCCGGGCAAATCAATGCCCTCGCCAAATGCCCCGCCCAACACGGCAAAACCGACGCCCTGGCTCGACAGGGTGAACTGATCAAGAAAACCTTGGCGGGCGCTTTCGTCCATGCGCCGCGCCTGCGCCCACTGGGTGACGTGCGGGTAGCGCTCGGCGAGCAACCCGGCCACCTGTTGCAGGTAATCAAAGCTACTGAAAAACGCCAGGTAATTGCCCGGGCGCTGTTCGAACTGGCGGGCAATCAATTCCACAATCGGCGCCAGGGAAGCCTGGCGATGGACAAAGCGGGTGGATATCTGGCTGACCACCTGTACCTTCAACTGCTCGGCCTGAAACGGCGACTCCACATCCATCCATACCGTATCCGCAGGCAAACCGAGCAGGTTGGCGTAATAGGTTTGCGGGCTCAGGGTGGCCGAGAACAACACATTGCTCTGCGCGCTGGCCAGCCGTGGCCCGATAAAACCGGCGGGCACGATATTGCGCAGGTTCAGCTGCGACAGGCGCCGTTTGCCGTCTTCGCGCAGGCTGATATCAAACAGAAAATGCCCGTCAAACAACTCCGCCACCCGGTTAAATTGCAGCGCTTCGAAGTAAAACGCCTGCAGATTGGCGCTTAGCCCCTGAGGGTGATCGTTGAGGTAATCGCCAATGGCGGTAATGCACAGCGACAAGGCCGCCAGCCATTTGCCAGGCAAGTGCGAATGAACCTGATACGGACCTACCTGTTCCTTGTGCAGGGCATTCCATTCACGGTTCAGGCGCTTGAAGGGCTTGTCCAGCGGCGCCGGGGCCGAGTACCGCACAGTGTTCAAGGTTTGCTGGTCCAGGCTTGCGCTGTACATCTGCCGTGCCCGCTCCACCAGGTTGTGCGCTTCGTCCACCAGGGTCGCCAGCCGCCATTGGTTGGCCTGGCCCAGGCCGTAGAGCAACGCCGTGAAATCGAAGTAATAGTTGTAATCGGCAATCACCACATCTGCCCAGCGTGCCATCTCCTGGCTCAGGTAGTAGGGGCATACTTCATGGGCCAGGGCGACGCTGCGCAAGGTCTGTTGATCGAGCGGCGAGCGGGCCACAGCGGCCATGCGCGCTGCGGGCAAGCGATCATAAAAGCCTCTGGCCAGCGGACAGGCGTCGCCATTGCAGGCGTTTTCGGGATATTCGCAAGCCTTGTCCCGCGCGACCAGTTCCAGTACCCGCAAAGGCACAGGTTGCCCGGGAGGATAGAGCACTTGCGCCGCATCGAGCGCCAGTTTGCGCCCCGGGGTCTTGGCAGTCAGGAACAGCAGCTTGTCGAGTTGCTGGCCCGGCATGGCCTTGAGCAGCGGAAACAGGGTGCCGATGGTTTTGCCAATCCCGGTCGGCGCCTGAGCCATCAGGCAGCGCCCGGTACTGGCCGTTTTGTACACGGCCTCGGCGAGTGTCCGTTGCCCGGTACGAAAGTGCTGATGGGGAAAGGCCAGTGTGCGGGCGGCATCATCCCGCGCCTGCCGATGGGCCATTTCTTGCTCGGCCCAGGCCAGAAACAGTCCGCATTGCTGCTCGAAGAACGCCTGCAGAGCCGTTGCTGACCAGGTTTCCTGGAGGCGGGTTTCCTTTTCGCTGACGATATCAAAGTACACCAGCGCCAGATCGACCTGCGCCAGCTGCAGGCTCTGGCACAGCAACCCGCCATAGACCCGGGCCTGCGCCCAGTGCAATTGGCGATGATTGGCCGGGATCGCGGTGAAGTCGCCACGAAAAGTCTTCACTTCCTCCAGCACATTGGCCACCGGGTCATAGCCGTCTGCCCTGCCACGCACGGTCAAAGCACCATACTGGCCTTCAAGGCTCAGCTCGGCCTGGTACTGTGCATGGCGGCGTGCAGCCACCGTGCGATGCCCGGCAATCCCCTGTTGCGCCGTAGGCGAGGGGGTAAAGCGCAAATCCAGGTCACCCGCCTTGGCTGTGAACTCGCACAGGGTACGCACAGCAACGCGATAACTCACTGCGCCGGCTCCTGCCATTGCACATAGCACACCGTCACCGGCATCTGATGCGCTTGGCAAAAGGCCAGCCAGCGCAACTGGTTGTCTTGCAGGCGATCGCCCGGACCCTTGACCTCTATCATGCGGTAGGTTTTTTGCTCGGGGTACAGCTGGATCAGGTCAGGCATGCCTGTGCGATTGGCCCTTATATCCAGCAACAAACGCCGGAACCACAGTTTCAAGTGCGCCGCAGGCAGGCACTCCAGCGCCTCTGCCAGCAAGCCGGGGGGCAGGTGATTCCAGGCGACAAAAGGCGATTGCAAGCCCTTTTTGGCGGCATAGGTCTCGCCAATCGTGGCCCGGTAACGACCATCATCGAGCTGCGCCAGGCAGCGCTCGAACAACTCGGTACGCTGATGATAAAAATCGTCTTCGTGCAAGTCTGCGGGGCCGACTTGATACGGGTGAAAAAAAGCCCCCGGCAGCGGCGCAAAGATGGCTGGCCAGCACAGCAAGCCGAACAGGCCGTTGATCAGGGTGTTCTCCACATAATGCACCGGTGCCTGGCCAGTATGAAGATGCGCCACCACCTGCTGTTCCACGCTGCTGGCATCGTCCCGTGGCAGGCACAGGTCGAGGCGATCCGGGGCTGTCGATTTGACCACCGCCAGGGCTGCCAGCCCCAATTTGCGCCGCAGGCGCGGGATAATCCGCAACAGATGCTGATGCTCTGCGTCGTTGACTGGCCCCTGTTGCGCAACTTGCGCCAGGCTCAGCGCGGCCTGGTAGTGTTCCTGGCGCTCAAGCACGCGGATACTGCGCTGGCGCGCGTCTGGGTGCTGGCTGTGCTGGTACAACTGCAATGCCCGGTCCAGCGCCCCTGCCCGCTCCAGATGCTGGCCGAGCTGAAACAGCAAGCGTGCGCGACGGCGCTGCAACCAGCGGTTATCCACCTCGTAGTCCAGCACCTGTTGCAGCACGGCCTCGGCATCGCCGCTGAGCTCAAACTGCTCGCGACAGGCGTAAAGGTGCAAGTAACCTTCAATATCGGCCCGACAGCGCAACGCCCGGGATTCAGGGCTGAACTCGACCCTTTCATAGCTGAACAGGCCCAGGTCTGCCAGCACCAGGTCCGACCAGCTCTGCCCCAGGTTGCCAAAGAACATCAACCGCAGGCGATCGCACAGCGCCCGGTGGTTGAGGCTATAAAGTGCTTCACCAAGCCCGGGATGCCACTGCCCCAGGCTCTGCTGCTGGGGGAAAACGCCGGCCAGTTCCTCGAGCCAGTCCGATTTCCTGGCCTTGGGCCGAGTGATATGTGCGCTGAAACGGGCGAGAATCTCCGGTTTTTGCAGCAGTTCAAACACCTCGGCCAACCCCAGGGGCGCCTGATCGTCCAGCCAGCCCAACGCCAGCAATGCCGTTGCGGCCCGTGACGGCTCGCCGATCTCCGGGTAATTGAGCTTGCTGGCGCGAAAATGCTCGCCCTTGCGCATCACCATGCGCACCCACAACGCCTGCGAGGCCACGGGCAGCTGGGCAAAACCCGTAATAAAACACTGCTCGTCGACGCTCAGGACATCGTCATAACGGGCGGCGATCCAGTCGAGAACATGCTGGAAGTTCTTCAGGTAATAAAACGGGTCTTCGAGGGGATTGGAAATCACGGGCAAAACGGACCACTGGCTTTGAATACTGGATATGCGTACAGATACCAGCTTGCCCGGCACTCTGGCAAATCCTATTGGATGAGCGGTTTACAGGCGGGCAGCCCGTCAGGCTGGCTAACGGGCCTGCTGAACGCGGGTATCAACCCGTCGGCGTCGTCTGCCAGGGTTTCTTGCCTGGATCGTGTGCCGACAGGTTGGCGATCAATGAGTCGCATTGCTTGAAGTCGATTCTTTGCATCTGATACAGCGCCTGCAACGACGCCAGCGACAGGCCGCTGACGGACTCGAGCCAACCGGCATCCACCTGCGTCGAGGAGCCGCTCGCCATTAACAACTGGCGGAAGTCCTGGAGAAAACGCAGCTTGTCGGGGTAACAATTATGTAAAAAGGCTTCCAGCCCACAGGCCTGATTGACAAACGGCGAACAGATAAAGCACCCCAGTTGTTCATCATTGACACCGTGCAACTCGCTCAGATATTGCGTGGCCACGCCGTGCAGTTTGTTGATTCTTTTGGGTGTATTGAAGGTTGCTCCCAACTGCTTGATCAACTGCCCTTTGAAACGATCATTGGCCTTGTTTTCCAGATAAGCACGGCGCAAATACGCATCCGCCCCCACGCTGTATTCCACACCATATTGATATGTACCGCGCAAACCGTGGACATGGGCGGCCAATAATACGACCGCAGCCTGGGGTTCTTCGATATCAAACGCTTTGATATTCCACGGTCCCTCTACAAACATCAGCACTTGCGAGTGCAACACATCCACTTCATGGCACAGGCAATCAAATATATTGATCACATTGATATGCGTGCCGACACCGGCAACCGTCACTTCGCCACTGGGCGCCGGAGCCAGATGCAACAACTGCTTGTAGTCATCATCCAGCTGGCTGCACAACTTGACTGCCATTTCAAAGCCGTCCCGCCCGCCGCCCTTTGGCCAATGTCCCTGCCGGTGGGCAACCTCCTGAATCCAGGTCACATACTGGCCAAGATGGCTGGGCGGGCGGCGGTCAATCAACGCGTCGACCTTGCCTCCCCACTCGCAGGCATGCCGATACAGCTTGGCGCGCCCCAGCAGGTCGGCATAAAAGAACGTTGCCCGGGCGTCGCCTTGGGTCAAATGCCCCGACATCAATACCTGGGTTCGGTTCAGCTCCGATGCCTGGCTCTGAAAAGCAGCCGGCTTATGCAACCTGCCAAGGCCCTTTTCATCGACCAGCAATAACTCCACGCGATCATCGTCATAAATAAACAACTCACTGCATTGGGTCTGGATGCGCTCCATCACATTGGCCGTCATCCGCGGCTGACGCAGTATTGCAATGCGCAATATAAAGGTGTGCGGCGAGCGCCCGGCGATACTCAGTTGTGCCGCGCGTAAAAACGCCAGGGTATAAGCGCACTCCTTGCCGCCTTCATGAACAATCATCACCCGATAGCGCCCTATTCGCTCAAGTCCCCCGGCTGCCACCATTAAACGTTGAATCAACAACTGCAAGGCAATGCGCTCAGGGCGGCTGAAAAAGCCCAGGAGTCGGTGCAGGACTTGTTGATAGACAAAACTCATGGCTTGTTCATGAAAGTTATTCATGGGCTATCCCTCCATATCGAGGGTCTTATTATCGACAGCCCGATTTGACGCGCCCACATTTACATCAACCCTGCTGGTCAGAACAGACTAGGCGCACATACGCACAGGAATAACCCTACAAGAAAACCTTCAAATAAATACATGTTGTGCTATATGACAACTTTATGAATTACTTTTGCCCTTTCATTCCACACTGAAATGCATGTACTCATCCTGGGCTGCTGAACCCGACACGCGGCCAAAAGACGTTTTTCGCCAGCAAAAAAAACGCCCCTGAACACTGCGTTCAGGGGCGCGTTTATCACCCTGTATTTGTCAGACCGCAGCCAACTGCAAGGCCACCCGACCGCGACATGGGCAATCGTCCATATAGCGATGGGCTTCAACAAAGTTTTCAAATGGAAAAACCTTGATCTCCAAGGGCGTCAGTACCCCGTCGGCGGTGAGCTGGTTGATATCACGCAAGGCACGTTTCATCGCTTCTTCGTCCTGGGCGATGCCCAACTCGGGCTTGCCGGTGAAGTTGCCGATGCAGTGGACGAAAAACTTGATGTTCTTCTGGAAGCACGCACAGCCCGGGAACCCCGTTTGGTTACCGCCCTGCAAGCCATACAGCACCAGGCTGCCACGCGGTGCCAGCACATCACCCAGCACCGACATTTGCGGACCGCCCAGACCATCGAGCACCACATCCACGCCCTTGCTGTCGGTGATCTTGTTGATCTGCATCAGCAGATCTTGCTCTTCGGTGACAATCACATGGTCGGCACCCAGGGTCAGCAGGCACTCGCGTTCGCTGGCGTCCTTGGTCGCGGCAATCACCTTCAGGCCCAGGGCCTTGCCCAATTGCACGAAGGAAGGCCCGGCACAGTGGCTGGCATCGGTAATCAGCACGCTCTGCCCGGGCTTGGCCTGCGCCAGGTCGACATAGGCAAAATAGGCAATCAGCAGCGGCGTGTAATGCACGCTGGCCTCGACCGCAGACAACACGTCCGGGTAGCGGGTCAGGGTGGAGCGCGGCATCAAGATCAGCTCGCCATAGGTCGGGTAGTCGTTGGCGCTCTGCCCGGGGAAGCTGGCGACCTTGTCACCAATGGCCAAATCATCCACACCGGCCCCCACGGCGGTGACGACACCCGCCATTTCATGGCCGATACCCGCAGGCAAACGGGCGTGACTGGGGGCCAGATTCTGGCGCCACAGGACGTCATACCAACTGATGCCAATGGCCTCGACACGGACCTGTACTTCGCCAGGCGCAGGCGCAGCGACTTCGTGCTCTTCGCACTTGAGCACCTCGGCCGGTCCAAACTTGTGAAAACGGATCGTGCGCGACATTACCAACCTCGCCTAATTAATCGCTAATACCACGGGACTTTATCCGGGCTTTGTGCGCAAGACTAACAGACAGCATTAATAGTCGACATGCCTGACATTGATCCGCCGACAGGTTGGCCCGCACCACATCCCGCAAAAACCCGGCAAAACCGCTTTAAACAGGTGATAAAGCGCTTGCGGAAAAGTAAGAAAAAAATCTACCGAGTGACGAAAAATCGTTTTTGCCAGTAAGATCCGTTACTTGACTACCTGTTGAACCCCCAGCGAAGCCTGCCTGATGAACCGTAACGACTTGCGTCGCGTCGATCTGAATTTGCTGATCGTCTTTGAAACCCTGATGCATGAACGCAGTGTGACCCGCGCAGCCGAGAAGCTTTTTCTGGGGCAGCCGGCCATCAGTGCGGCATTGTCACGCTTGCGCAACCTGTTCGACGACCCGCTGTTTGTGCGTACCGGGCGCAGCATGGAACCGACCGCCCGGGCGATCGAGATCTTCGCCTTGCTGTCGCCGGCGCTGGACTCGATCTCCACGGCTGTCAGCCGTGCGTCCGAGTTCAACCCGGCCACCAGCACCTCGGTGTTTCGCATTGGCCTGTCGGACGATGTCGAATTCGCCCTGCTGCCCCTGCTGCTCAAGCGCTTGCGCGCGGAAGCGCCGGGTATTGTCCTGGTGGTTCGCCGGGTCAACTACATCCTGATGCCGCCGTTGCTGGCCTCGGGGGAAATTTCCGTGGGCGTCAGCTACACCAGTGACCTGCCGGCCAACGCCAAACGCAAGGTATTACGCCGCAGCCGTCCCAAACTGCTGCGTGCCGACACCATGCCCGGCTTACTGAGCCTGGACGATTTCTGCGAGCGGCCCCATGCCCTGGTGTCTTTTGCTGGCGACCTGAGCGGGTTTATCGACACCGAACTGGAAAAAATGGGCCGCAAGCGCCATGTGGTCCTGGCCGTGCCGCAGTTCAACGGGCTGAGCACCCTGCTGGCGGGCACCGACATCATCGCCACCGTCCCCGACTACACGGCCGAAGCCCTGACGGCTGCGGGCGGCGTACGCGCCGAAGACCCGCCGCTGGACACACAAAGCTTCGAACTGCATATGGCCTGGCGCGGCGCCCAGGACAACGACCCGGGGGAGCGCTGGTTACGGTCACGGATCCAGATGTTTTTTGGGGACCCCGATAGCCTGTAACGGAATTCCACTAAATTCCATAAAACCTTTTAATAACAACAATTTATTGGTTATTTAAGTCCATAGCCGCCTGTCTAAATCCAATGGATTCCACGACTCATGGGGGCATAATTGGGGGCAAATTTCGGTTCCTTAAAAAGGATGCCCCCACCGATGCCCCCAGATAATGCGGTTGTTTTCAAACGAAAACTCAGCGATGCCTTGATCCGGTCACTGACCGAACCTGGCAAACACGCCGATGGCGAAGTTCCTGGCCTCTACTTGGAGGTGAGGGCGTCGAGTAAGGTCGGCAAATCTCCTTCCAAGGTTTGGCGATTGAAGTATCGGCTGCATGGGAAGGAAAACCGCTTCTCCATCGGCGCTTACCCCGACATTAGCCTCAAGGAGGCGCGCGACATTGCCCGCGGCGCACGCCGCGACGTGGCTAACCACACCGCTCCGCTCAAGGCCAAGACCGCCAAGATCGAGGCACAGTTGCTCAATGAAGAGCGCACCTTCGCTTACGTGGCCGAGCAATGGTTGGCATTCAAGTCTGCCGAACTGGTGACCAAATCCATCTCGGGCTTTACCGGAGCGCTGAACAACCACATCTTGCCTGCCATTGGCAAAAAACCGATCAGCGAGATCAAGTTGGAGCACATCACTACGATCATCACTGAGTTGCGCCGCCAGCGGACCATGGCCATGGCCCGGCGCGTGCGCACCATCATACGTGCCGTTCTGGGATTTGCCGAAGGTCGCGGCTGGGTGGAGCGCAACGTGGCGCTCAGCAACATTGAGGAGTTGAAGATTCGCCACATCGTGACCAGCAACCCGGCGATCGAAAGGCCGTCCGACCTAGGCAGGTTTCTTCTACGGCTTGATGACTGCAACGACGGCAGCGTAGCCGCAGCAATGCGGCTGCTGGTCATGTTGCCGGTTCGCCCAGGCGAACTGGTGCAGATGCGCTGGGAAGATGTCGACTTGGTGGGCGCCGATTGGCGTTATGTGGTGAGCAAGACCAAGCACCTGGACAAGAGCAAACACATCGTGCCGCTGCCTGAGCAAGCGTTGGTCCTGTTACGAGAGCTACATAAAACCCGCGTGGTGGATGAAGACGGCAAAGGCTGGGTGTTCGTCTCGCCGGTCTATCCAGGCCGCCCCATTAATCCTACCTCCATGCTCAAGTCCTTCCAGCGTATCTGGCCTGAGTACGACATCACTGCCCACGGCTTTCGCGCTACCTACCGGACCATTGCCCACGAGCACTTGGGTATAGACCCCATCGTGCTCGAACTGTCGTTATCCCACCGTATGCCAGGCGCGTTGGGAGCTGTGTATGCGCGCGCGCAACTGCTGGTACAGCGCCGGGAGGCGGCTCAACAATGGGCTGACTACCTAGACCAACTGCGGCACAACGCAGCTCAAGTGAGGAAAGACTGACGACACAGCGAAAACAATCAGAAGATTTGAGCTGGAAACGATATTGATAGCCCATTTGCTCGCCCATCGCTTGCCTGAATTCCGGGCCAAATATCCAGAAATCACACTTTAGATGTCTGCACAGCCTCAACAGGTATCGTTGAGCCGACGCGAAGCTAGGTGGCATTACGCCTGACCCGTCCCGAAGAACCCAATGATGTTGTGCGCAAAATTGGCCATATTCCGTATGCCTTGCATGCCAGTCCCAACTAAACATTCTTTGATAGTCCAGACAGGTGGGCATTCATCGTTTACGACGCACAATTTGTGGATCTGCCGCAACAACAGTGGCTTCTGAACATTGCTGGCGAGCGTCGAATTGGATGTGAGCTAAGCGATGTTAGTAGTCAATTGGTGGTTGCATGCTCTGGAGCTGGGATTGCTGGATCACCAAGATTTCTCGGCGATGCACAACCAGGACTGAAACGCATCGAATATGACGGCGCACCCTTTTCAAGAAACGTCTGGCTAGTGGTTCACCACGATTTGAAACGCTCGGTTCCTATCAGAGCTGTGATGGACTTTCTTACCCACACGTCAAAATCCGTACGCCTGTAATTGCTGACAGCCTCAAACACTGAATATCCCTGGAGCCCGATCTCGAAGATGGCGCTATACCCAGTAAAACTGAACAGACTAAGATTGACCGCCTCGCCTGAGCAGAAACGGATCGTAAAACCCCTGACGCTGCGTGGCGCATCAGGGGTAAATTTAACAAGCCTTTATGTTTTTAGGCGCATCAGTTTTCGGTCAAAGGAGCTGCTGGCAACGGCGGCTGACTGCGCTGCCACACCGAACCGTAGCGGGTGTATTGCGGAGGCACAGGGATAGCTGTGCGCAACTCATCGGCGGCAGTGCGAGCCCAGAAGGGATCTCGCAACATATCTCGGCCAACCAGCACTATGTCTGCCCTACCGTTCTGGACGATCTCTTCCGCCTGACGACCACTTTCGATCAGGCCCACCGCCCCCGTCATGATGCCCAGTTCACGACGCAGCAATTCAGCCGCAGGAACCTGGTAGGCAGGAAAAGCGTTCACTTTGACCATTGCAATGCCAGCCGATGAACAGTCGATGAGGTCAACTCCCTGCTCTTTCATCCACTTGCCGTAGATCAGGAAATCTTCAGGAGTATTGCCGCCTTCGGTGTAATCGGTCGAAGAAATACGGACAAACAACGGGCCTTTCCATTCGGACCGAACAGCGTCAATTACTTCTCGGACGATACGATAACGATTCTCGTGACTGCCGCCATATTCGTCGGTGCGATGGTTAGCCAGCGGAGAGAGAAACTCGTTCAGGAGGTAGCCATGTGCGGTATGTACTTCTACAACATCGAAATCAGCTTCGCGGGCGCGACGTGCGCCTTGGCGGAATGCCTCAACGACGCCTTTGATGCCGTATAGGTCGAGCGCCTGAGGTACTTGCGAATCCTTGGTAAACGGAATAGCCGATGGGGCAATAGACGGCCCCGGAACGCCCAACTGACGACCTGCGTGGCCCAGCTGACAGCCTGCCTTGGCGTCAAAGCGTTGAATGGTTTTCACCAGCCTTGCCAGCCCCCCAACTTGTGCATCGTCCCAGATACCGATATCGCCGGGGCCAATAACGCCGTTGCAAAGGATGGCTGTGGTTTCCAAAAAAACGAGCCCTGCGCCGCCCAATGCTCGAGCACCGTAATGCACGGTATGAAAATCAGTGACGCATCCGTCTTCGCTTGCCGAGTGCATGCACATTGGAGACATTGCAATTCGGTTGCGAAGTGTTAACCCACCAATGGTTACGGGTTCAAAAAGTTTTGCGGCCAAAATTCAGATACTCCAATAGTTTGCTCAAGAATGCGCGGGGCACGTGCTTCTGCTCTCTACGCGTTTTGAACAAGGCTATCGAAGATAATAAAAACGTAAATACTGCAAAAATTTGCATATAGTACGCTTAAGCGTACTGCAAGAGTCCGAGCAACTGGCCTTAAGCTTCTAGCTAATCATGGGGGCGATGTCGGACTTTCCGCCAGGTGGCTGCTCGTCCGCCCTCATCTGAGCGGCAGTGGTCATGCCCCGACGCTTCAACCACGCATCTCCCCAGTCACATAGTCCCAGGATAAAAGGCTCAAGGCTTCGGCCCTCATCACTAAGTGCGTATTCGACCTTGGGCGGTACTACTGGGTAGACAGTTCGCACTAGGAGACCGTCTTCTTCCATATCCCGAAGCTGCTTGATCAGCAACCTAGGCGGCACTCCAGTGAGACGTCGCTGCAATTGGTTGAAACGGTGTGTGCCATCCAGTAGCAGGTGATAAAGGATTACGCCCTTCCACTTTCCACCCATGATGTGCAGTGCGGCCTCTATAGAGCACCCAGGGGCACCATCATAATTACGAAGCTTGGTCACAACGGTCTCCAAAGGGCAGTACGCTTTATGGCACTACCTACAAATTTATGGCGTTTTTCTAACAAGACCCAGTGACTGTACCACGTCCGAAGTGGCCAACACGTCTTGGGCCGATTACTCTCGGCTGCACCACCTACAAGGGATAGGTTGATGATTCAGCACACCCTACCTGACGCTGCTAGTCTTCCAGTTCACTCCGAGGAAATGTCGACATGTCAGCCCCTCCCCAATTACCGGACATACTTGAAACCCTCCACGAAAACGAACTCGCGCTTGCCGACGCCATTGAGTCGATAGCAATGTGGATAGATCAGAGGGGATCCATCGGCGTTTCCAGCACCGCCCTCGGTGGTATCACCACGCTCGAATTGAATGCCGAGTCCGTCAGAAAGGGCATTGAACCACCGAGAGAAACCGCCAAATGAAACCTAGTTACTCATTCTCTGTATCGCTTGAGAATCGATACCTCATGAAAGGATTCTCGTGATGCTGATCAAAATCGAAGAGACAGAGACGCCCGAAGACTGGCTCGTGTGGATGAATGCATGGCGCGTTAAGTTTCACAGTTATGCCGAAGCCGAAGCCTTCGTCAAAAGGCTGGAGGGTCGCATAAATGCAGCCCACCCTTTACCTATCAGCATAAGTAGACCTATGGCTGAAGTGTCTTGAAGAGAATTCGTTGCCAGATCAAAAAACGTCATCGCTTTGTAACCCTCCAGCCGTAATACTGCGTCTATTCAACGCCTGCTGTTTTTTCTGCTGCCACATTAGGCGGCTTTTTTTTGCCTGAGGACGTTGGCAGCAATTTCTCCAGGTCAGCTAACTGAGCCTCAGCTTTCTCGAGCGCCGTCGCGGCGCATCGCCGCCAGACCTCTTCCAGCTGGTGTAGATCTGATTCGACCAATGCTTTTTGACACCACTGATAATGGTCGTGCCAGGCACCCAGGGCCGATTGAAGGGCCTTGAGAGAGCTTGCCGCCTTACCCGAAAGCGGTGACAGCTTGGGAAAAGCCTCTGTCAGGTAGCGAGTTCGCTTGACCAGGATTCTCAACTCGTGCCGATCAGATTCAGCGTCATCTACCGCCGCATGCAATCGGTCGATCTGCTTAGTCAGTGATTTTTCAATTTGAGACTGGACGTGCTGCAAACCGCCGTTGATCTCAGCCAAGCGAAAGATTGAAGGCCACTCATCCAACTGAGTGAACAGATTCTTGAGGGCCGGGCTTTTTAGAATCTTTGAATAGTCATAATCCAAGTGCGCTTTGCGGAACTGCGCAAGGTCAGGAAAGCCCCTTTCCTCTAGCTCCTCAATCAACACCTCAAGATCGCGCGCCGGCGTGGTTAGCCTTCCGACTTCCGCCGCAACATTATTCAGCGCCATGACTTCGCTAATCGAACGCATCGGTCGGAGTAGGCTCCGGATGCGCCTCACAGATATTCTGAGGTCATGCAAAGCCTCGCTGTCAGTCCTCGCTTCCAACCGTGCACGGGAGTGATACAGGGCGATCTGAAGGGTCAGTATCTCAGCAACGAACTCGTCAACGAAGGACATGCAGTCATCTCTTTGAAGCGTTATGGATACGAGCTTAGCAGAAGCGCAAGTCGTCAAATATTGATCCTGCTCGCGATTTGATAAGGCCATCAATGACCTAGCCTGAATGCTATGATGGTCGTGTGCCTATGAGCGCCCAGGTGGGCAACGAGCTCTACGCGAGCAACGGCCTGGACCGTGGCCATTTGGTGCGCAGGCAAGACCCTATAGGGGCGAAGAAGCGACCATCGCCAACCTCGACACCTTTCACTTCACTAACTGCTCGCCGCAGATGAGCGCGTTCAACCAGAAGACCTAGTTGGAACTTGAGGAGTACATTCTCGACAATACACGGCGCTGGAAGGCCCGAGCCACTGTGTTTACAAGCCCGGTGCTGGCTGAAGATGACCGTGTTTACCGTGGTGTCAAAATCCCCAAAGCATTCTGGAAAGTGGTGGCCTATTTGGGGGATGACGGCAAACCTTCCGCTAGCGCTTATATGATCGACCAGAGCCGTCACCTCGATCAGTTGGACTCGGTGTTTGGCCAACTCAGAACCTACCGCCGCAGCGTGTTGCAAATCGAGCAAATGGCCTGTATTCGTCTTGCCAACTTGGCCGACTATGACGGGTTCAGCAACGAAGAACGCGCGACGGGCACGCACATTGAAGCGCTTATCCAAGGAACAGAGGATATCCGGCTTTGAGCAACATAGCCGCAGGTGGACAAAGCTTATCTGTGCTGTGATGCAGGCTACTTGCCTTAGAACGGTGCTTGGGCCAAGTTTGAACCGGACGCCAATAAGTAACGCGGGTGTGGTCAGCTAACCGTCAATACCGTCTGTGAGTCGGCGACTTTGCAAAGGTCGTAGGGCGTTATGTTGATTCCTCGCACCAGTCGCTTCAATACCTGAGTACCCACTACGTCGAGGTCAATGATATTGAGGCATGCAGAGTCCTGCTTCAGAGAACTCATGATATGACGATCTGAACCCATAGCCCAGGCCAGCAACACACGGCCAACCGCGTCGTGGCTGACGAGTAGAAGCGATCTCCATGCTGGCTCGCCAATGAGCCGAAAAAATTGCTCAAGCACCCGATTTTCAAAGCTGTCCCAATGCTCTCCCCCCAAAAATGTGCCATCACCTTCGCCTATGGTTTCGTAGGCCTGGCATACTCGGTCATCAGGGTGCTGTGGGGTGATTTTACTGAAGCAACCTGCTTTTATATCGCTAAACGCTTTAGCTTGCTCAAGCATGCTTTCCTGCTCGTCCAGCAAGATATTTGCGGTTTGTCGAGCACAAGAATAATCGGAGCACACAGCCCGATCGAAAGCCACATGTTGCATCATCACCGAGAGCTCTCGGACCTGACGAACTCCTTTATCAGACAGGTCGACACTCCGAGGATCCAGCGCCATACCGTCATCGCTTAGCCGCTTCACATGCCCGCTAATGACTAGATAACAACGTCTCCTGCGAAGATTCGCCGGGTAGACCGGAGTATGTTCGGCTGCATGTGCGTCGATTTTCATAGCGCCACCCTGTGATTGCTTATGCTTAGAGACAAGAACGCCGATCGCGTTGAACCCTCATCAGGTCATGATCCACGTTTGACCGCTATCGGACATTGCAGCAGCAATAAAGTCACCAATACATGACCGCACCGAAGAGAAGCTCAGTGCGGTCACGGTCTGGCTCGTTACTGAAGGCTATCTTTGACTTCCATTACCAACGCAGTCATGCCCCCGGTTGCGAAATTGGCAGCGTCCATTGATGCCTTCATCCCCTCAGACGAGTACTGAGAGTTGAATCGCCCCTAGTTTCGTAGACACCTCCAAGCCTTAAAATGAGGCCCATTAGGAGGTGCCATGAGCAACCAGCGATATCCCGAAGAATTCAAAATCCAGGCGGTCAAACAAGTGACCGAAAAGAAGCTTCCTGTCTCGGAGGTGGCTGCACGATTGGGTGTGTCCGTGCACAGCCTCTATGCCTGGGTTAAGCGCTACACCAAGCCCCAGGAACAGCGCGTTGAGGAGGATGATCAGAGCGCTGAGGTTCGTCGTCTACGGGCCGAGCTGAAACGGGTGACGGAGGAGCGAGACATCTTAAAAAAGGCCGCCGCGTACTTTGCCAAGGAGTGCGGCTGAAGTACGCCTTTATTAAGCAGCAAGCGGGTCATTACGCGATTCGACGGCTTTGCCTGACGCTCAAGGTTCATCCCAGCGGCTACTACGCGTGGCTATCAGAACCAAAATCTGCGCGAGCCAAGGACGATCAGCGACTGCTTGGACTGATCAAACACTCCTGGTTGGAAAGCGGTGGTGTTTATGGCTATCGCAAGATCCATGATGACCTGCGAGAGGTTGGTGAGAGCTGTGGCCGTCACCGGGTAGCTAGGTTGATGCGCCTTGAAGGTTTACGTTCTCAGACTGGGTATCGACGGAGGCCGGGAAAATATGGCGGTAAACCAGCCGTTGCCTCACCGAACTTACTGAAGCGCCAATTCGATGTCAGAGAACCCAACAAAGTCTGGGTCACAGACATTACCTACATCCGAACATATGAAGGCTGGCTGTATTTGGCCGTGGTGCTCGATCTGTTTTCACGCCAGATCATTGGTTGGTCAATGAAGTCGCAGATGACCAGCGACGTAGCCATTGATGCACTGCTGATGGCGGTTTGGAGACGTAAGCCGAAGCAAGAGGTGATGATCCACTCGGATCAAGGCAGTCAGTACAGCAGCTCAGACTGGCGAAGCTTCTTGAAAGCTAACAACCTGGTAGCCAGCATGAGTCGTCGAGGTAACTGCCACGACAACGCTGTGGCGGAGAGCTTTTTCCAGCTGCTAAAGCGGGAGCGGATCAAGCGTAAAATCTACACTACACGCCAGGATGCTCGGGATGATGTGTTCGATTACATCGAGATGTTTTACAACCCAAAACGACGCCACAGTTTCAACAATCAGCTGTCACCGGTAGAGTTTGAAAAGCGTTACGCAGCGAGCCTGGAGAGTGTCTAGGAAACCTGGGGCGATTCAAGTCTTCTAACGACTTGAGATCTTCATAACCTAGCAAGGCGATACGATAGTAAGGACCTCCGCCACCAATGATGGTTATAGGGCCCTCACTAACAGAGAAGCTTTTCAGATGCGGCATTTTCTGGACCAGTGGAATATGAACATCTTTGTAATACTGATCGAACGCTTCTGAATCCGTTGGAACGCCATAAAGCACTATAATTTGGTACATGGATTATCCTCGCTCTATTAATGGTAGATCTTTATATGACAACGGCTCCCTTAAGATCATTGACAGTCAGTATTCGGGCATAAAAGCTTACCCGTGCACTGTTCAAGACCGTCAACTGCCCAGTTTCGCCTTATAACATCACCGCTTTACTCCACATCGACCTCATTGCCTTACAGCGCTGCGAACCCTATACACAAACGCGCACGCAGCCAGAAATTTCAGCTCTTTAGCTTGACTCGAAAATCGATGTGGCAACCAGGTCCCCCAATAACAGGCGCGAGACTTTCTTACCTGATGGGGTCTACTCAATTCTTATGAAAATGAGGAAGAACGTGCTCTCCCAGAAGATTGAGAGTCTGCATGTGCTGTTCGTGGGTCATCGCATCAACAGTCAAAATGACCTCATCCACTCCGCGTCTCTCGAGCGCCTTCAGAGATTCAATAATATCATCAGGCGTGCCCACCATAATGGATGGACTAAGTTCTATAAGCTTCTCAAGATTGCGCTTATATTCCTCAATCTTCTGGATACCACCAAAGTATTCGTATGAAGATTCTTTCGCCAGAGGCAAGTAGATATCCAGAATGAACTGGACATAGCCGTAAGCCCTCATCCGTACTTCCGCCATCGCGGTCGCCCGATCTTTTGCGCAATGAACGATTGGTACATAATAGCCATAAGAATTGTTTACTTGGCCATTCACGGGTTTAGCACTTCCGATTGAATCGCGGTAAGCACCGATGCATTCGTCCACGTAGTCCCACCCGAAAAAATTGTCAAAGGTAAGAATTCCAACACCGTACTCAGCTGCCAATTTGTGAGACTCGGGGCCAGAACTTACGGAGAACAGATGGGGAGAAGGTTTTTGCAACGCCCTCGGGTTAACCTTAACCTCTTCGAAAGGCCAATACTGACCATCAGAGTTTGACACAACGCCTTTTGTCAAAGCCTGGCCAATAATGGTTATGGCCTCTTTCCACCGATCCCTAGTCTCGGACGGCTTGACACCAAATGCTTGCATTACGAGCTTGTTGTTACCGCGCGCCGTACAAAGCTCAGCCCGCCCTTTCGACAATATGTCAAGCGTGGCCAGGCGCTCTGCTACTGTAATTGGATTGTGGAAGGGGATCGTTACAGCCATGTACCGAATAATGATGTCTTTGGTAAGCGCTGCAACAGCGCCATAGAGCGCGTCGGGGGCTGAGATGGTCGGACCATCAATGAAGTGGGCTTCAGAGGTGCCCCAGCAATAAAAACCTAGCTCGTCCGCACGTACCGCCTCGCGGATCATGTCATCAAATCTGATGCGCCGCTGTACACGGTCGATGCCAGTAATGTTGATAAGTATGTGGGCCTGCTGAACCCCGGCCAAGCCGCTCTTGTCAAGGGTATCAAGGGCTACAGCATGCCCGTGTATCCATCACGTCGAACATGTGGCGTGCCTGACTTTGTAGCAGAGAACACTAAGAAGAACCTCGGGTTTGCAAAGATGAGTGCCGATGGCACGGCCCTGGCCGATGCCTACACGCCCGGCGTCCCCTTTCTCGAGCCTAAAACAGGGGCCGAGGCGATGTGGAATGCAAAAATGCGTTACCGCGGCGTAGGGATGGAACTAAGCCGTCTGACCACGTCCATTTCACCGCGTAAGGGTGGCTCGGATTGGATAAAGCTTACATCCGATCTATACACCTATATGCCGTGGGCGATAAAGAACGGAACAAAGTTTGCGGACGCAGGCAATGTAGAGGCGATGACGTACTTCAGTTACGTCTCCCCTGTGGCATTGGCGGGCCAGGCTGCAACCTACACGAGCAGCGCTGATAAACCGGCGGAGGTTTTCTACTATTTCCCAGGACAACGGCGCACCCGTCGCATGCCTACGTACTCTTACGACGCTCCGCAGATTGGCTACGAAAATCAGTACAACGTTGATGAGTCGTACACGTTTTCAGGTTTACTGGACCGTTTCGACTGGAAACTCGTAGGCAAGAAAGAGATGGTGGTTCCCTACAACGCCTTGGGGATGTACGACTTCAATGCCAAGCATGAAGACGTATTGCAGCCTGAGTTTGTCGCCGCCGCACAGCGTCGCTATGAATTACACCGTGTATGGGTCGTCGAGGCGACGGTAAAACAAGGCATGCGCCATTCTGCTCCGAAGCGGACCTTTTACATAGATGAAGACAGTTGGGCGCTCCTTGGTGCTGTTGATTACGACGCTCAGGGCAATATTTCGAAAGTACGCGAAGGATACGTAATCCCCGTGTATGAAACCGGAACATGCGATTCTCTTGCATTTGCTCAATATAACTTATCTGAAGGCCGCTACTTGGTAGATGGGTCACCGATCGGAAGTGGCAAAGACATTAAGTGGATTGTTGATGGTGCCGGAAACCCTCACATGAAAGCGGGATTTTATACGACTGAAAACCTTCGTGCTATGAGCGAACGATAAAATCACGAGAAATAAATATCATGAAGAATTTTTCGATCCACTACGATGAAGTGTATGTGTTTTCTGTTAAAGCTGCAGCTACAGCCTTGCTGGTGGTTGGCAGCAGCAATGCAAGCGCTTTCAACTTCTCTAACGATGCCGACACGATTCGCGGCAGCCTAGATTCTACAATATCCGCAGGCTCAGGCATTCGCACTGACTCGGCCAGTAAAAGTCTTGTAGCGCCTACTTACAACTCGGCCACCGGGGCAAAGACCGGAAATGGCCATATGGGGCAACTTAGTGGCTTAAGCGATCAAGGTGACATCAACTATGACAAAGGTGATGCATTTACCACATACTTGAAAGGCAGCCACGAACTGCTACTCAAGATGCCTGCCGAAGGATTGTCTTTCATGGCCCGAGGAACGTGGTTGCGTGATGTATCGGCGACAGATACTACAGGCGACACCAGCGGGCAAGATGCCTTCGCCGCGGCCCCACCGGATATCAGGGACGGCCTGGCGTCACACGCGCGAGAAAAACTGGCTTTTCAGTCTCGGTTGCTTGATCTATGGATAAGTAAGACGTTTGACATCGGTGATCAACAAGCCAGAGTTCGAGTCGGCAACCAAGTCATAAGCTGGGGTGAAAGTATTTTCGAAGTCGGCGGTATCAATGCCACAAACGGTATCGATGTTAACCGGGCTTCGCAACCTGGCGCGCAAATCAAAGAGTTCGTATTGCCTGCGCCAATTCTCAGTGTCGCTTCCGGGCTAGGTAATGGATTTAACGCCGAAGTCTATATCCAAGGGCATTGGAACGAGAGCTACTTGCCTCCTGTGGGTAGTTATTGGTCAACCTCCACGGTAGGACCAGGAAGCGGTGCATACGGTGTCCGAACTGAGTCTGCACGCGATAGTGGGCAATATGGATTGTCCTTACGGTACCAACCCGATGGCGCAGCTCTCAGCTTAGGAGTTTATGCCATCACTTACCACGATAAACTTCCGCAAATATCACTCGATGCGAGTGGCACCACGGTTTACATGTATCCGGAAGACCGTCACATGTTCGGTGTTAGTGCAAACTTTCCATTGGGCGATTGGGCGATCGGAACCGAGTTATCCTATCGCCCCAAAGATGCGGTTTCTCTAAATGCTTCTAGCGGTTGTGTTTCGCAGGAGGGCAAATGCTGGGTGGACGAGAAAAAATTCCAATGGCACTTAACATCGCTGTTTACGCTTCAACCCTCAAATTCTGGCGGGCTTCTGAAGTTACTTGGCGCCGATACCGCCACACTGACAACAGAGACCGTGGTAATCGCTTATCCTGGGCTGCACGACAGTTATCAAGGATCGCCAATTGCCGCCGGTGGTTGGCTCTGGGGCAATCAGTCAAACGACCTGGCAGTAACCGGCGCTCTAAATAGCCCAGGTGATTCCAAAGGTACAAAGTACTCGGGTGGGTTGGATGTCGATTTTAACTGGATCTACGATGGCTCGCTAATTGGTGGATGGCAAGTTAACCCAGGGGTTTATGTTCGCAGGGGGATGTTTGGCTATACGCCTAACATTAGCGAACAATTCATGGAAGGAGTCACTTCGGTGAATATGTATGTCAACTTCATACAGAATCCGGCGGACTGGCAGGTCGGTATGAATTATACAAAGTTCCTCGGGCCATCTGATCCGCTCACCAATCCACTCCGCGACCGTGACTTCGTTGGCATCAACGTATCCCGTAATTTCTGAGGCGCTATATGAAGGCATTACCCGAGGCCGAATCCGCGCAGCCGGACTTGCTAGTTCGGATATTGAAAAAGCTCGAGAACATACTTTTCGGTCACAAGCAGCTGGTGCTGGGAGTGCTGATTTTATTCACGACGTTAATGGCGTTTTTTGCCGTTCAGCTACGAATGGATGCTGGATTCGAGAAGCAACTTCCAATGGGTCATGAGTATGTTGCAACGTTCAACCAGTACCGCGGAGAGCTCTTGGGGGCGAACCGACTGACCGTGGTCGTCAGGGCTAGGAATGGTGCCATTTGGACGCAAAATGGATTGAAGCGCGTTTATGACGTTACCCAAACACTCAAGTTTTTACCACACGTGGCGGCCAGTAGCGTTCAATCCCTGTGGACACCAAACTCTTTCGTCACGGAGATCACGGAGGACGGGTTCAGAGCTGACCCGATTATTCCGGGCACTGTGACCCCGGATAGCCTGGACGCCGAATCCATCGCCTCCATTACCGCATCTGCAGTCCAAGGCGGCTTTATTGGCAACCTAGTGGCTCGTGATCAAACCAGCGCGATGGTGACTGCCGACCTGAACGAGGTCGATGCTAAGGGTGAGCATATTGATTATGTCGATTTCGACCGAGAATTGGAGGCACAGCTTCGATCTAAGTTCGAAGACGATCAGTTCGAGATTCAGATCATCGGCTTCGCCAAACAGATTGGTGACATCGCAGAAGGCGCCTCCTCCGTCCTCGAGTTTTGTATCATTGCTTTGTTACTCACTGCTCTGGCTGTCTACTGGTACTGTCGTTCAGTCCGCTTAACGTTGCTACCGCTGGCCTGCTCTCTCGTATCGCTCGTTTGGCAGTTTGGCACTCTGCGCTTGCTTGGCTTCGGGCTTGATCCGCTCGGTGTCCTCGTCCCCTTCCTGGTGTTCGCGATTGGCGTTTCACATGGTATCCAACAGATCAACTTCATCGTTCGTGAACTGGCAAGTGGCAAGTCAATGGACGCGGCTGCCAGATCGAGTTTCAGTGGACTCTTAGTGCCTGGGACACTCGCTTTGGTCACGGCATTTGTCTCGTTTATAACCTTGATTTTGATGCCTATCCCGATGGTCCGAGAGCTCGCCATCACGGCCTCGCTTGGCGTTGCATACAAGATAATCACCAATTTGATTATGCTGCCCTTGTCAGCATCCCTGTTGAAGGTGAGCCATAGCTACGCGCAAGGTGCGGAATTGAAGGCGACTCAGCGCGCGCGCTGGTTGCGGGTTTTGGCACGCATTGCAAAACCTCGAAATGCTGCTGCAGTCTTGTTCATTGCTTTAACAGTGTTTGCAACGGCGGTTTGGCAGAGTCGAGATCGCGTAATAGGAACGCTGCAAGCAGGCGCCCCTGAACTTCGACCGGAGGCACGATTCAACAAGGATGCGGTGTCAATCGCTTCAAGTTATGACGTCGGATTGGACTGGTTAACGGTTGTGTTTGAGGCGCCTCCCATGTCATGTGAAGACGTCCAGATTGGCGTCTACCAAGACCGATTTGTGTGGGCTATGCAGTCTGTAGAAGGCGTCATGTCGGTCCTGTCCTTTTCTTCGCTCTTACGCCAGTACAATGAAGGCTATAACGAAGGAAACCCTAAGATGTCTGTAGTGCCGATCGACTCGGCTAACTACTCCTCAATGGGGGTAGAAATTGCTCGAGTTCCCGGCATCATGCGTAAGGATTGCAGCATGACTGCGGTGCACATCTATCTCACGGACCACAAAGCAACGACCATCAGCCGCGTAATCGAGGCGGCGAAAAAATTTCGCGATAAAGACAAGCTGGCAGGTGTCACCATTCGATTGGCATCGGGCAACGCGGGCATCTTGGCGGCTGTCAACGAAGAGATCGAGCACAGCGAGCTGCCTATGATGCTTTACGTGTATGCGACGATCATTTTGCTGGTGTTTTTCGCCTATCGTGATTTTCGCGCAGTTCTCGCGTGCTGCCTTCCGCTCACAATCGGAACCTTCATTGGTTATTGGTTTATGAAGGAACTGCAGATAGGTCTGACCGTAGCAACGCTCCCTGTGATGGTGCTCGCCGTCGGTATCGGTGTCGACTACGCGTTCTACATATATAACCGGCTGCAGCTTCACATGGCCAATGGTGTAGGTGTCGTCCAAGCTTTGGAACAGTCAATCTTAGAGGTAGGAACTGCCACCATTTTTACCGCCATTACGCTGGCAGTAGGCGTCGCGACCTGGTCATTTTCGGAACTCAAGTTCCAAGCGGACATGGGTAAATTGCTCGCGTTTATGTTCATCGTGAACATGGTGATGGCGATCACTGTTTTGCCTGCTTTCGCGGTTTGGCTTGAACGACTTTTCCCGCGTCGCCGCCCCGTCCGCGTCCCCGGGCTGTTGGCACACTGACCTCTGGAGCAGATAGTATGAAAACGTTATTTAAGCGACAGGCGCGTGTTTTGGCGATTGGCACGGTCGTGATCATGGTTTCAGCATCTTCATTTGCGGATATTGTTGGCCCTCTCGAGCCTACGCCAGCAACGATATCCCCCATAGCGACTCAAGCAGCGATGCTGGCCGCCACCTGGGCTGGCCAGAGAGCTGTGAGTGTTGGCGACAATGGCACGATTTTGTTATCCGACAATCACGGAGCGTCCTTTCAGCAAGCCCAATCGGTGCCGGTCAGTTCAACGCTGACTGGCGTGAGCTTCACTGACGACAAGCATGGTTGGGTTGTGGGGCATTGGGGCGCGATTCTGGCAACGGTCGACGGTGGTGAGCAATGGCAGATCCAACGGCTCGCGCTGACGGAAGATCGGCCGCTGTTCGCAGTCCACTTCTTTGATATTAAACAGGGGCTCGCTGTGGGCCTGTGGTCACTCGTTTTGACCACTCAGGATGGTGGAAAGACCTGGACCGAACAAAAGCCCAACCCTATGGACAAGTCACTGTCTGACCTGAACTTGCTGAGCTTGTTTCCTGATATTAAAGGTGGCGTATACGCAACCAGCGAAAGGGGCCGGTTGCTTCACTCAACCGACGCTGGGCGCAGTTGGGACTACTTGGATACGGGCTACGAGGGTTCTCTGTGGTGCGGGAGGCAGTTAGTCGACGGTACGCTTTTAGTCGGCGGGCAGCGTGGGACAATGCTTCGCAGTGAGGACGATGGAAAGACTTGGGTGCGAGTACCGATTGGCAGGAAAAGCTCGATTACCTCTATCGACGTAAGCGGTCGAGAAGTAATTGCCGTTGGGCTGGATGGACTGCAGATGAAGAGCCTTGACGGTGGCCACACGTTTACAGACATTGCAGCCCCGAATAGAGAATCACTAACTGCGGCTCTTGCTACAGAAGATGGCAAATGGCTGCTCTTTTCCCGCCACGGAATCGTCCATCAGGTTGAATAGTGTTAAGCACGTAGAATGTTTGGAGTACTATACAGCAATGATGCGTGTGCTTACTTAAGGACAAGCACACCCTAGCCTACTTGACCTTACTTTCACTAATGGCCTGGTGATTCACCACGACCTCATCAATAATGGCTCTGAACACCTTTTGGATCACTTCTATGGAGACACCGTGACGTAAAGCCAGGAGGGAATACCTCCTCATTTGCTCAGCTTCGCGAGAAGGATCTACCGCCTCCAGGCACCGGGTGGCCTTTATAACGCCAATCTTGCCCGTAGCGATGAATCTTAGCGCAAGTGTCCTGATGAGTTCCTCATCCAATGTATCAATTTCCGCCCTCAAAATACTCAACTGGTCGTTACTCATACGGGTTGCCTCGTAGACTAGAGCCGCCACACAAGTGTCAGCCTTCGTTTATAACCCCGTCCTTGAAGTTCGCATTTGGGTGACGTTGCACTGCCTGTCCCTAAGAGGTAAGCAACGCATGTTGCCAAGTCAGCATCTATATTCTTCACTTCCCGGATGTGCCACAACGTACTGGCGCTGAAGGCCCAAACCCTGGATCCCTAACTCCATCACATCACCGGCTTTCAAGTAAACCGGAGGTTTTTGTCCCAAGCCGACTCCCGGTGGCGTGCCGGTGCTAATCACATCTCCTGGCATCAGGGTCATATAACGACTGATATGACTGACAAGCTCTGCAACACCAAATACCATCGTACGCGTGTTCCCGCTCTGGTAGCGATGACCATTCACCTCCAACCACATGGATAGGTTCTGCGGGTCCGGTACTTCATCTTTGGTCACCAACCACGGTCCGATAGGGCCAAAGGTGTCGCAGCTCTTCCCTTTTACCCACTGACCACCGTGTTCGAATTGAAAATCACGCTCGGATACATCGTTGATCACAACGTAGCCTGCTACATGACGTAGCGCATATTCAGGAGCTACGTCGCGTGCAACATCGCCAATCACAACACCCAGCTCTACTTCCCAATCACACTTACTCGCCCCCTTCGGTATGATCACAGCGTCGTAGGCCCCGCAGATGGCGGTAGTGGCCTTCATAAATAATATTGGCATCTCTGGCACTGCAACTCCCGAATCGGCAGCATGATCGGCGTAATTAAGCCCTACACAAATAAACTTGCCGACCTGCCCAACAGGAGGCCCGTAACGTACGTTCCCCTCAACCAGAGGAAGAAAAGACGTGTCTATTTCACGTAGCCTTCGGAGGCCGATCTCGGAGAGGTGCGCACCAGCAATATCGTCAATGAAGGCTCCGATGTCGCGCAAAGTCCCTGAAGAGTCCAATATTCCTGGCCTCTCGCTACCCGGTTTACCATAACGGAGCAACTTCATTGTAGGTCCTCTCGAAGCACCAAATTGGATCGACAGCAATGTCAACGATCCATCGGGATCGCGTGCATAGCCCTTGTTAAATAACGTTAAAATTGCATGGTCCTCAGGTATGGCATTAAAAATGCGTTTCCGTGACGCACTGTGGTCTATGCGGCTAGCCGTGTCTGGTTATCGCATGCCCGCTGAAATCGCACGGCATCCTCGATCCAAAATAGTAAATCTGCACCCTCGTCTCCCGCCATCCTGCCCTCTCCCCTGCACTTCTCAGCGGCGAGACCAATGCTGCGCGACAAGCCAATGACCCGACCATCTCACACCAAATGTTACAATATAACGATGCATCCATAAATGGCAAAAAACCGGCAAAGCACGAAGGCCAATCCTCCAGAGCCTTCACATTCAAGACACAGCCTCCGTAGTTATAATGTAACAATTGCTAGGTTAATTTGCGCGTTCCGGTGAAGGAGACCAGCCGCCTCGTCAGACGTCGCCTAAACAAGCGGACAGAACGAAGAGGTCCACTCCAGGCGGATACATAGAGATCGAGGCCAGTCGAATGTGCCTAATTCTTACGACACACGTAGTGATTATTTCGGCAGCAAATTTGAACGGGTGATTCGGAAAGTGAACCAAAGAGAACTAAGGATGGCCGCGGTCTTGCTACCGAGATAAACCGGAGGTTTTGAGATGGGCGAATTGATGAGAACACAGAACTCGCGCATCGCCGCAATCGGTGAGTGCATGATAGAGCTGCGCCAAAACAGTGACGATACTCTGCATCATGGATTTGGTGGCGATACGTTAAACACTGCGATTTACATGGTTAGATTATTAGGAGACCGTGCAAAAATTGACTATTTTACGGCATTAGGTAATGACAGCTTCAGTGATTCGATGTGCCGTGCGTGGGCTAAAGAAGGTATCGGATTGACAGGGGTGCAGCGCCTTCCTGGCCGTTTACCCGGACTTTATTGCATTCAGAACGATGCCGCAGGGGAACGCCGATTCTTATACTGGCGCACTGAAGCTGCTGTTCGCGATTGTTTCGCCACTCTGCAGTCGAAAGAGATTCTCGAAACCTTGACACAGTACGACCTGCTTTATATCAGTGGCATTACTTTGGCAATTTTAGGCGAACACGGTCGAGGTCGCTTGTTACCTGCGTTGCGTCGAGCACATGAAGGAGGCACGCGGATCGCTTTTGACAATAATTATCGACCTCGCCTATGGTGCAGTGTCACAGAAGCACGAATAGCGTACCGAAATATATTGCCGATTACTGATGTGGCGTTAGTGAGCGAAGAGGATGACCAGGCATTGTTTGGCTACTCTACCACTGAACAGCTACTTTCAGCTTACGCCGAGTTTGATATCGAGGAAATCATAGTTAAGAGAGGTTCAAACAGTTGCCTATTAGATTGCGAAGGGGAACGAGCTGAGATTGATAGTCAGCGGGTCGATCAAGTGATTGACACAACCGCAGCCGGAGACTCGTTCGGAGCAGCTTATCTGGCGTCGCGCATCCTTGGTAGAAGTCCTGGATTATCTGCGGTCAATGGTCACCGACTTGCTAGCCTGGTGATACAGCATCCCGGAGCCTTGATTTCGACAGAGCTGATGGCTAATTTCGCAATATGAAATACATCTTAAGCTTTCCAATTTTCATTGTTCGACTTCAAGCGTTTTTTCTACATAGAGCCCTATGAAACCGGGTGCGTCCCTTTATAGTTGACGATCACCCGGCGAGGGCAGAAGTTAATGGTTATAAGCGCTTTCGTTATGCTCAGCCAAATCCAGCCCCATTTCCTCAACATGCTCATCTGCCCGCAAACCAATCAGCGCCTTGATCACTTTTAGGATGATCCAGCTGACTGCGAAACAGTACACCGTGGTGAACAGCACCCCTTTTATCTGTGCCACTACCTGACCACCCAACGTCACACCTTCCACCAGACCACCCAGCGACGGCAGGCAGAACACGCCGGTTAGCACCGCGCCAATCATGCCGCCGATGCCATGCAGGCCGAACACGTCGAGGCTGTCGTCGTAACCGAAGCGTTTCTTCAGCACGGTCACGCTGAGGTAACAGAACACGCCGCACAGCAAGCCAATAGCCAAGGCGCCGCCGACTCCAACGTACGCACACGCCGGAGTGATGCCGACCAGACCTGCCAGCGCACCACTGGCCAGACCCAACGCGCTGGGTTTGCCGACCTTGAACCACTCGGTGAACATCCAGCCTAGAATCCCGGCACACGCGCCCAGTTGGGTGTTGAGCATGACGATCCCGGACAGACCATTCAGCCCGCCGCCCGAACCTATGTTGAAACCGAACCAACCGACCCAGAGCATCGCCGCACCGACCATGGTCAGGCTCAGGTTATGAGCGGGCATCGGCGCGTTTGCGTAGCCCTTGCGCTTGCCCAGCATCAGGCACGCTGCCAGCGCCGCAACGCCTGCGTTGATGTGCACCGCGGTGCCGCCAGCGAAATCCAGCACGCCCCAGTTGTGCATCAGCGCACCCGCTCCGCCCCAGACCATATGCGCTACCGGCGCGTAAACCAGGGTGAACCACACGGCCATGAACAGCAGCGCCGCCGAGAACTTCATGCGCTCGGCGAACGCACCAGCGATCAGCGCTGGGGTGATGATGGCGAAGGTCATCTGGAAGGTCACGAACACGCCTTCGGGGATATCCCCCACCAGGCTTTCAGGCGTCATCCCGGCCAGAAACGCGCGACTCAAGCCGCCGACGAAGCTGTTGAAGCTGACCTGACCTTCGACCATGTTAGTGGTGTCGACCACCATGCTGTAGCCGTAGATCACCCACAACACGCCGACTAGTCCGGCCACGCCGAAGCACTGGGTGAACAGCGAAAGCATGTTCTTGGCCCGTACCAGACCGCCGTAAAACAGTGCTAGCCCCGGCAGGCACATGAACAGTACCAGCACCGCCGCGGTGATCATCCACGCGGTGCTGCCAGTGTTGAGCGTCGGGGCGTCGGCCGCCTGAGCCAGAGGAACGAAAGCGCCGAGCGCCCCGGATGTAAAGGCAGAGAGAAGAAGGGATTTGCCGGAAAGATGGTTAACCATTTTCGAAGCTCCTGCAATGAATGGAAAAGTGCCTGGCAGAAAGCGATGTGATGAAGCGTCGGGCCTGGTTGGCCTCTTTTAATTTGATGAGCGTGATCCATGTAGGAGCGCGCTTGCCCGCGATGGCTGTATGTCTGCAAAAAATGCGTTGTCTGACACGACACTATCGTGTTCAAGCGCGCTCCTACAGGGCCGTAGCGCCTTTTAGTACCCCTGCCCCGGAATCCACGAAGTCCCTGCCAGTGGCACCCGAGCCATGGCCGCCGACTCAACGGTCAGTGCCACCAGATCCTCGGGATCGAGGTTGTGCAGGTGCGATTTGCCACAGGCGCGGGCCATGGTTTGCGCTTCCAGCACCAGTACACGCAAATAGTTGGCCAATCGGCGACCGCCCTCGACCGGATCAAGACGCTTGGACAGCTCCGGATCCTGGGTGGTGATACCGGCCGGGTCTCGACCGTTCTGCCAGTCGTCATAGAAACCCGCCGCAGAACCGATCTTCTTCAGCTCTTCGTCCAAACGCGGATGGTTGTCGCCCAGGGCGATCAACGCAGCCGTACCAATGGCCACGGCATCAGCGCCCAATGCTATTGCTTTGGCCACGTCGGCACCGTTGCGAATGCCACCCGAGACAATCAACTGCACCTTGCGGTGCATACCCATCTCCTGCAGCGCCTGAACTGCTTGCGGAATGGCCGGCAGAATCGGAATGCCAACGTGCTCGATGAACACTTCCTGAGTCGCCGCCGTACCGCCCTGCATGCCGTCGAGCACGATGACATCAGCCCCGGCTTTCACGGCCAGCTTGACGTCGTAGTAGGGGCGGCTCGCGCCGATCTTCACGTAGATCGGTTTTTCCCAATCGGTGATTTCGCGGATCTCGGCAATCTTGATCGCCAGATCGTCCGGGCCGGTCCAGTCCGGGTGACGACAGGCCGAGCGCTGATCGACGCCAATCGGCAGAGTGCGCATGCCAGCCACACGTTCAGTCACTTTCATGCCCAGCAGCATGCCGCCGCCACCGGGTTTGGCACCCTGTCCCAGCACGATCTCGATGGCATCGGCTTTGCGCAGATCGTCCGGATTCATGCCGTAGCGGGACGGCAGGTACTGATAGACCAGATGCTGCGACTGACCGCGCTCTTCCGGGGTCATGCCGCCGTCGCCGGTGGTGGTGCTGGTGCCCGCGATGGTTGCGCCACGGCCCAGGGCTTCCTTGGCGTTGGCAGACAGCGCGCCGAAGCTCATGCCCGCGATGGTCACCGGAATCTTCAAGTGAATCGGCTTCTTGGCGAAGCGGTTGCCGAGGATCACATCGGTGCCGCATTTCTCGCGATAGCCTTCCAGCGGATAGCGCGAAACGCTGGCGCCGAGCAGCAGCAGATCGTCGAAATGCGGCAGCTTACGCTTGGTGCCGCCGCCGCGAATGTCATAGATGCCGGTTTCCGCGGCACGCTGGATTTCCTGGATTGTCAGGCGATCGAAAGTGGCCGACTCGCGCAGGACGGGTGGGGCTTTTGGAGTATTGGACTCGCTCATGTTCTTGCTCCTGAATCAGTACGCGGAGGCGTTATCGACTTTGAAGTTGTACAGCTGACGGGCCGAGCCATAGCGCTTGAAATCCGAAGCCTTCTCGTTGAATCCGGCGCGATTGAGCAGCTCTTGCAGCTCTTCGATGTGCTCGGCGCGCATCTCTTTCGCGATGCAGTCCGAGCCCAGCGACTCGACGTTGCCTTTGACGTAGATGCGGGTCTCGTACAGCGAGTCGCCCAGCGCATCGCCCGCATCGCCGCAGACCACCAGGCGACCGGCCTGCCCCATGAAGCAGCTCATGTGGCCGATGCTTCCGCCGACCACGATGTCGATGCCCTTCATGGAAATCCCGCAACGGGCGCCGGCATCGCCTTCAATCACCAGCAGACCGCCGTGGGCCGTGGCGCCTGCCGCTTGCGAAGCGCTGCCTTTGACGCGTACATAGCCCGACATCATGTTTTCGGCACAACCCACGCCGACGTTGCCATGCACGGTGACTGAGGCTTTCTGATTCATTCCGGCGCAGTAGTAGCCGGCGTGCCCCTGAATATCGATGGACACCGCTTCGTTAACGCCGACCGCCAGGTTGTGCGCACCGTTGGAATGGGTCACGACCCACTCACGGTCCTGCACGTTGTTGACTTGATCATGTAGCGCCTGATTCAGCTCACGCACGGTGGAGGTAGAAAGATCGATAGTTTTCATATGTGCGTTCCTTAGGCCGACTCGCGTTCCCAGATGTACATGGTGGCGGGAACGGGTTCCCAGACTTTGGCCTTCTCGATGCCCGGCAGGCTCGACAGCGCCTGATATTCCGAGGCCATGGCAACGTAATCGTCGGTCTCGGCGAGGATCGCCGGCTTGCAGGCAATCGGGTCGCGGATCACCGCAAAACCGTTGCGCGTGCCGATCGCGAAGGTGAAGAAGCCATCCAGCGCTTCCAGCGAACTGTCCAGTGCGGTCTTCAGCGAATCGCCCTGTTGCAGACGCCAGGCCAGGTAACCGGCGGCGACTTCGGTGTCGTTCTCGGTGTCGAAATTGATCCCTTCGCGGCGCAATTCCTGACGCAGACGGAAGTGATTGGAGAGCGAGCCGTTGTGCACCAGACACAGGTCCGCACCGGTGGAAAACGGATGGCTGCCTTCCATGGTCACGGCGCTTTCCGTGGCCATGCGGGTGTGACCGATGATGTGGCTGCCTTTCATGCTGCCCAGACCGAAGCGCTCGGAAATTTCTTTCGGCAGGCCCATGCCCTTAAGGATTTCTATGCTCTTGCCAGCGCTCATGATGCGCACGGTCGGCGCCAGTTCACCCAGCGCGGCACGTACTGAGGCTTCTTCAGCCTTGATCTTCAGGACGATGGCGCTGGCGTTCTGGAACCAGTCCAGCGAAGCACTGAGCTTGCCTTCAAGCGCTGCGATGAGCGCCTTGAAATCGTAGTGTTCAGTGGTCGCCTGCAAGGTCAGCTTGACCCAGCCATCGCCCACTTCATCGCCATAAATGGCAAAACCTGCGCTGTCCGGACCGCGATCGGTCATGGCTTCGAGCATCGGCTCGAAGAGCTTGCCGAGCTGGGATTCCAGCGCCGGATTCTTGAGATAAAGACCTACGATTCCACACATATTCATAACTCCTGGGCAGATGACGCCCAACCCATTGGCAAGCGTCAGAAACGGGTTTGTTAAAACGAGGGGATTAGAAAAACTCTGTGTAGCGCTTCACTTCCCAATCACTCACATGCCGGCTGTATTCCACCCACTCCATGCGCTTGAGCTTGATGAATTCACCGACGATTTCGTTGCCCATCACTTCGGCAAACAGCGGGTCGGCTTCCAGTGCATCGCAGGCTTCTTTGAGCGACTGCGGCAGGGTCTTGATGCCGCGTGCGGCGATTTCTTCGAGGCTCAGTTTGTAGAGGTTCTCGTTGCAGACCTGATCGATTTCCAGCTGACGATCGATGCCGTCCAGGCCGGCGGCGATGATCGCGGCGCTGACCAGATACGGATTGCAACCGGCATCCGGCAGGCGGAATTCGAGGCGGCCGTAAGGCACGCGGACCATGGCCGAACGGTTGTTGGAGCCAAAGGCGATAAAGGCTGGTGCCCAAGTCGCGCCGGACAACGAGTTGCCGACCACCAGGCGTTTGTAGGAGTTGACCGTCGGCGCGGCGAACGCACACAACGCCGGGCCATGGGCTAGCAAACCGGCAGCGAAGTGGTAGGCCATCTTCGACAGGCCCATGCCACTCGGGTCGCTGGCGTCGTGGAAGAGGTTCTTGTTGGTGGCGCTGGCGATGGACAGGTGGAAGTGCATGCCATTACCGGCGCGCTTCGGGTCGGGCTTAGGCATGAACGAGCAGATCATGCCCATGTCATTGGCGATTTCACCGGCGGCCATGCGGAAGAAGGTGAAGCGGTCCGCCGACTCCATGGCATCGCTGTAGGTGTAATTGATCTCGAATTGGCCGTTGGCGTCTTCGTGGTCGATTTGGTAGATGTCGAAACCCACTGGCTGCAGCGCTTCGGTCAGGCGTTCGAGGAATTCACGGGAGCGCGACAGGCCTTTGTAGTCGTAGCAAGGTTTGTCCAGCGAATCGCTAGCGTCGACCAGTTGCAGGGCACCCGCGGCGTCGCGCTTGAACAGGCTGAATTCAGGTTCAAGGCCGGTGTTGAGGATCCAGCCACGGTCGCTCAGACGCTCCACCTGCTTTTGCAGCACGTAACGACTGTCGTACGGCCATGGCTTGCCTTCGACGTGACCGATGCACACTACCCGGCCATATCCCTTCTGCCATGGCACTGGGGTCAGTGACGACAGATCGCCCTTGGCCATAAAGTCCGGCCCGTGGGGCTCCATGCCCATGCCACAAATGGCGAAACCAGCAAAACCTGCGCCGTCTTCAGCGACCATTTGCAGGCCCGAGATCGGCACCGATTTGGTCTTGGACGAACCATGGATATCGACAAACTGGGCCAGCACGTACTTGATGCCGTGCTCCTCGATCAGCCGCTGTGTTTCGGGTGGCAACATGTTCATTCACTCCTGGTGAAAAACTACGCATGAGAGTTTTGTTGACTGATGGCTTTTATTCCAATCAGGAAACTATCTTTCTCATCAGGAATGCAAACCTCTTGCCAACTTGCCAATGCATACAAAGAAAGGCTGATGAAGGGGAATTTGCCCTCTATATATGGGAAACTCGTTTTCACTAGGGGAATATGCTGTCGCAGACAGAGCATCCAGAAATCAAATCGCACATTCCTGGTGCGAATTTAAAATTATTGAACGGAAACCGTGCGCAGCCGATGAATACGCCAGTAGAACAACAACCGAAGTTGAAGCTTGAGCAATATCTGGGTATTCAAATCAAGCGCCAGCGGCAAGCGCAGGAGTTGAAACTGTCCGATGTTGCGCGCATCGCAGGAATCAGCCAGGGCATGTTGAGCAAGATCGAGAACGCCCAGGTCTCCACCAGCCTGGAGAACCTGAGCCGCCTGTGCGACGTGCTCGGCATGCCCATGTCCAAGCTGTTCAGTCAGTACGACCAGCAAGGCAGCAGCGCCCTTTTGGTCAAGCATGACGAAGGGCTGGAAGTGGTGCGACGCGGCACCGAGAAAGGCCACACCTATCACCTGCTCAACCACACCCGCGGGCCGAAGAAGAGTTTCGAGGCCTACATGGTGACCATGGACGACGCCAGCGAAGAATTCCCGACCTTCTCCCACCCCGGCACCGAGTTTCTGCACTTGCTGGAAGGCGAACTGGTGTATCGCCACGGCAATCAGCTGTACCACATGGAAGCGGGCGACAGCCTGACCTTCGACGGCGACATCCCCCATGGGCCGGAAGAGCTGGTGCAAGTGCCAATACGCTTATTGTCGATCATGAATTACGGCGCACAGGGAGAGTAAGTAAGGGCCTCGACATAGGGATATTGAATAGTTTTGTACCGGCTGGTGATGGACCATCCTCTCAGCGTGACGCAAAATGCCCCCCTAGCCTTGAACCGGATTGCACCATGTACCTAACAAAACTCGAAATTTCCGGCATTCGCTCTCACAAAAACTTCGTGTTCCAAGTACCCGAAGAAAAACCTTGGGGTTGGCACGTTATCCTCGGTGATAACGGCGCTGGTAAGTCAAGCTTTGTTAAATCGTTGGCGCTCGCGCTGGCAGGCCCCACTGAGGCCCGAGCATTGCGTCAGGACTGGAGCACTTGGTTGAGTGTAGGCAGCGAGCAAGCCATTGTGACTGCTCATCTAACATGGAACCCTGAAGTTGACTCGATCACAGGTCAGGGCCGTGCCCCGGTTAAGAAGCTGGTCTGCCAGATCATGATCGAATCCAACGATGAGGCCCTGAGTACCGGAGCAATTCTAGTGGAGGGGAAGCACAAGTCGAAAGGGCTCGAACGCACCCTATGGGGCCGAAGCAGTGGGTGGTTTTCCGCATCCTTCGGACCATTTCGCCGCTTCACCGGCGGCAATCGTGATTACGAGCGCATGTTCTACACCAACCCTCGCCTGGCACCGCACCTTACCGCCTTTGGTGAGGACATCGCGTTGACTGAATGCTTGGAATGGCTTAAATCGCTGCACATCAAACAACTCGAAAGCAGAGATGACTCGCAGTTCCTGGACAGTTTGATTGCCTTCATCAACAACGGTGAACTTTTACCCCACGGGTCACGAATCAGCAGAATCAGTTCTGAGGAAATAATCTTTGTCGATGGGAACGGCAACGAGGTCAGTGTTGATTTCCTCAGCGATGGCTATCGCTCAATTCTCAGCCTCACCTTTGAGCTGATTCGCCAATTGACCATCAGTTACGGCCAGGCGGCTGTAGCACAGGAAATTCAGACCGGCGCCATAAGCCTACCAGGTATCGTAGTCATAGATGAGGTCGACGCGCACCTGCACCCATCCTGGCAAAAACGTATAGCACCCTGGTTCTTGAGCGTGTTTCCTAGGCTGCAATTCATCGTTACCACTCACAGCCCTATCATCTGTCAAGCCGCCGAACACGGCTCCGTATGGCGCCTACCGACACCAGGCACTGATGAATCGGGTGGGAAAATCCAAGGCGATACACTCAATCGTTTGATCTTCGGCAACATTCTTGAGGCTTACGACACTTCCTTTTTTGGAGTCGATGTGAGCCGCTCCGAAACCTCGCGCTCCCAGTTGCTGGAGTTGGCGCAGCTTAATCGCAAGCAAGCATTTGGTGAATTGAGCGAAAACGAGTCCATGAGAATAGCCGCGTTGCGTGCAACGATGCCCACTGCGGCATCGGTGGCCGAACGGTCGGGACTGGAGGTGGAATGATTCAGCTCCCTTACACGGATGTTCCGCAGGAAATGCTCTCTGGCTTGGCCGACTACCAGAGGGTTGTCGACAGTCAAGCCTCGTATGCGGAGCGAGTTGCCAAGGCCAAATCCGAGTTTTCCACACGTAACAAAAAAACCAACATGGTTTTCAAAGAAGTGCGAGCTGCACTGTCGAGGATGTGCACGAACACCCGCCGCTGCTGCTATTGCGAAGATTCGATGGCGGACGAAGTCGAGCATATCGCGCCTAAAGACCTTTACCCTGAACGGGTGTTTGACTGGCAGAACTATCTATATGCCTGCGGGCCGTGCAACAGCCCAAAAGGCAGCCAGTACGCAGTCGTAACAGCCACCGGCGAGCTACAGCCAGTCAATCGACCTAAGGGTGCTCCAGTCACCCCTCCTATGGGCGGAACACACGCGCTGATCAACCCGCGATTGGAAAACCCTCAAGACTTCTTATGGCTGGATATTGTCGACACGTTCAATTTTGTCGCGTTGGCTGATCCAGGAACCATTTCGGAGAGAAGGGCCATCTATACATGCAAGATTTTGGCGCTGAACAATCGTGATGTTCTCATTGAGGCCCGACGTGTAGCGTTCGGCTCATACCGAGCACGGCTTTTTGAGTACATCCATAAACGCAACGGTGGCGCCGAAGACGCTGAATTGCTCAGACTGATTGCCGGTTTGAGGTCAATGGCAAATCCAGCAGTATGGGCCGAGATGAAAAGGTCGCATGCGGCACGTCCTGAGATCAACCAGTTGTTCATTCAAGCGCCAGAAGCTTTGACCTGGTGATTTTGATCTAGCTTGGCAATCTGCCTCTGGTCGTGTGACCCACGACCTTAAAAATTTTCCCACCAGTTAAAAAAGTTTCCAGAAACCTCTGGACGCGTTGTCTCCTTTCGCCTATAAAACAGCCTTCATGAATATTTAATTCCTGATAGGAATTTTTATTCATCTGCAAAATACCCGTTCACCCCTGAATTTTTCGCGCTGATCGTTATCCGTTTGCTGAACTACCGCCATCTTCCAGAGGACATGCCATGCAACACGAAAAGAACCATTTCATTCTCAAGATCAGCTGTCCGGCGACCTCCGGCATCGTTGCGGCGGTCACCTCTTACCTGGCGGGCAACAGCTGCTACATCGGTGAAATGGCGCAGTTCGACGACGAATTCAGCGGCAAATTCTTCATGCGCGCGGTGTTCCGTTTCAACGACGGTCACGCCGGCGAGATCGCCCAGCTCAAGGCCGGTTTCGAAGACGTGGCCAAGGCGTTCGATATGCAGTGGGAACTGCACGACACCCGCGAGCCCATGCGTGTGCTGCTGATGGTGAGCAAGTTTGATCACTGCCTCACCGACCTGCTCTACCGCTACCACAAGGGCGAGATGGAAATGACCATCACCGCCATCGTTTCCAACCACCTCGACCTGCGCCCCATGGCCGAGCGCGAAGGCATTCGTTTCATCTACCTGCCGGTGACCAAAGACACCAAGGCCCAGCAGGAGGCGGCGCTGATGAGAGTGGTCGACGAGACCGGCACCGATCTGGTGGTCCTCGCCCGCTACATGCAAATCCTCTCCGATGACCTGTGCAAGCAACTGTCGGGCCGAGCCATCAACATTCACCACTCGTTTCTCCCTGGCTTCAAAGGCGCCAAGCCTTATCACCAGGCTTACGAGCGTGGCGTCAAGCTGATCGGCGCCACCGCCCATTACGTCACCAGCGACCTGGACGAAGGCCCGATCATCGAGCAGGAAGTGCAGCGCGTGGATCACGTCTACCTGCCGGATGATCTCGTCGCCACAGGTCGTGACACCGAAACTGTTGCCCTGTCGAAGGCGGTGAAATACCACCTGGAGCATCGGGTTTTCCTCAACAAGGACAGAACGGTAATCTTCCGGTGAGCACTTCCAAAATAATCGATGGCAAAGCCGCAGCCGACCGCGTACTCGCTCACGTCAAAGCCGACGTGCAGAAACTGAAACTCGAAGGCATTGAGCCTGCGCTGGCAGTGATTCTGGTGGGTCAGGACCCGGCCAGTCAGGTCTACGTGCGCAACAAGATCCTGCGCGCTGAAGAGGCCGGGATTCGCTCGCTGGAGTACCGCCTGAGCGCCGACACCTCTCAGGCGCAGCTGCTCAAGCTGATCGCCGAACTGAACGCAGATGACGGCGTCACCGGCATCCTCCTGCAGTTGCCGCTGCCTGCACACGTCGAAGAAACCCGTGCCCTGCAGGCCATCGCGCCGGGCAAGGACGTCGACGGTTTTCACAGCGAAAACGTCGGCGGCCTGAGCCAGGGGCGCGATGTACTGACGCCCTGCACGCCCAGCGGCTGCATGCAGTTGCTCGAAGACGCCTGCGGTGACCTGAGCGGCAAGCACGCAGTGGTCATCGGTCGCTCGAACATCGTCGGCAAACCCATGGCCGCCCTGCTGCTCAAGGCCCACTGCTCGGTGACCGTGGTGCATTCACGCAGTGTCGACGCCAAGGCTCTGTGCCGTCAGGCCGACATCGTCGTCGCCGCCGTCGGCCGCCCACGGATGATCGACGCCAGCTGGCTCAAGCCAGGTGCAGTGGTCATCGACGTCGGCATCAACCGTATTGAAGAAGATGGCCGCAGCCGCCTGGTGGGTGACGTCGATTTCGACAGCGCCCTGCCCCAGGTTTCGGCGATCACCCCGGTGCCGGGTGGCGTCGGCCCGATGACCATCGCCTTCCTGATGAAAAACACCGTGACCGCTGCCGTTCAGCAGGCCCACGCGCAGCGGTCCCAATTGCACAGCAGCACCTCGGAGGCCGTATGCCTTTCAATCTCCTGAAATACGGGCTCAGCTCGGAATACCCGGTCGAGGTCGATCTGCCTGCGCCGAAAGAACTCAAATCCTCTTACGACGTGGTGATCATCGGCGGCGGCGGCCATGGCCTGGCCACCGCGTACTACCTGTCGAAATACCACGGCATCACCAACGTCGCGGTGCTGGAAAAAGGCTATCTGGGTGGCGGCAACACGGCGCGAAACACCGCCGTGATCCGCTCCAATTACCTGACCAGCGAAGGCGTGCGTTTCTACGCCGAATCGGTGCGCATGTTCGAAGGCCTCTCCAACGAGTTTGACTTCAACATCATGTATTCGCACCGGGGCCAGCTGACCCTGGCCCACACCGACGCCACTGTGCGTTCGTTCCGTCAGCGCGCAGAGGTCAACAAACACTTCGGCGGTCGCACCGAGATGATCGACCGCCAGCAGATTCGCGAACTGGTGCCGTCGCTCAACCTTGATCCGGGGTACATCCCCGTACTTGCCGGCCTGTGGCACATCGACGGCGCCACGGCGCGGCACGATGCCGTGGCCTGGGGTTACGCCAAGCAGGCGGCCAAGCGTGGCGTGGAGATTCATCAGCTCACTGAAGTTCAGGAACTGGTCATCGAAAACGGCACCATCACGGCGGTCAAAACCAATCGCGGCACCATCAAGTGCGGCTGCGCGGTTCAGGCGGTCGCAGGCATGAGCTCGCAGCTGATGAAGAAGGCCGGGATTCGCTCGCCGATCCAGACCTTCCCGCTGCAAGCCATGGTCACCCAGCCATTCAAGCCCTTCCTCGACCCGCTGGTGAGTTCGTCCGCCCTGCACTGCTACGTGCAGCAGACCAGCCGGGGCGAAGTGGTGTTTGGGGGCGGGTCTGATCCCTACCCGCTGTTCAACACCCGCTCGACACTCGATCTGAAAGAAAGCCTGCTGGCCCACGCCATCGAAATGTTCCCGTTCCTGGCCAACGCCAAGCTGATGCGCCAGTGGGCCGGGATCACCGACATGACCCCGGATTACAGCCCGATCATGGGCCTGTCGCCGGTGAAGAATTACTACCTGGACGCTGGCTGGGGCACGTGGGGTTTCAAGGCCACGCCGATTTGCGGCAAGACCATGGCTGAGCTGGTCGCCAGCGGCGGCAAGGTGCCGGAACTGATTAGACCGTTCGGTCTGGAGCGGTTTTCGACCTTCCAGCAAGTCAACGAAATGGGCGCGACAGCGGCCAGTCACTGACCGCCATTGAGTAAGGAGAGAGAGATGAAAGTCATGACTTGCCCGCTCAACGGGCCGCGCAATATCAGCGAATTCACCTACGGCGGAGAGTTCAAGCAGATGCCCGATCCTCAGACCTGCAGCGACGCCGAGTGGGCCGATTACGTGTTCAACTGCGAAGACGTTCTGGGTGTGGTTCGCGAATGGTGGATGCACAATCCGTCCAGCTATTGGTTCCTGGCCGAGCGCCACACCGGCAGCGACGAAATCCTGCGCACCCTCGATCCCAAAGAGCTGTTCAGCCAGCGCGTCGAGTTCATCGCCGCTGCCAAGGAGACCGCCCGATGAGCCGCCTTCCCGCCCCCATGGGTCTGTTGATCGACCGCAATCAGCCGCTGGATTTCACTTTCGATGGCAAGCCGTATCAGGGCTTTGCCGGCGACAGCATCGCCAGCGCCCTGCTTGCCAACGGCCGCTTTCTGCTGTCTCGCTCGTTCAAATACCACCGCCCACGCGGCCCCCTGACCATGGCCGGGCAAGACGCCAACACGTTGGTGCAGCTGCCCAGCGAGCCCAACGTGCTGGCCGACAGTCACTTGCTGGAAAGCGGCGTTCAGGTCACCGGGCAGAACTTCAACGGCTCGCTGGACAACGACAAGGACGCTTACCTCGGCAAGTTCTCCAAGTTCATGCCGGTGGGCTTTTATTACCGCTCGTTATACAAGCCCAAGGGCGCGTGGAAACTCTGGGAGCCGATCATTCGCAAGAAGGCCGGCCTGGGTGTGCTCGATCTGAAATTCCAGCCCGAGTATTACGACAAAGCCTATCTGTTCGCTGATCTGGCCGTGATCGGCGCAGGCCCTGCCGGTCTTCAGGCCGCACTGACTGCCGCCAACGCTGGCGCCAAAGTGCTGCTGATCGAGCAACAGCCGGTCCTCGGCGGCTCGCTGACTTACGCCCGCTTCGATCTCGAAGGCACTCGCTCCGAGACCGTGCGCACTGAATTGGTCAGCGCCGTCGAAGGCCACGCCAACATTCGCGTGCTGAAAAAAGCCACCTGCAACGCCTGGTTCACTGACAACTACCTGCCGGTGATTCAGGGCATGCGCATGTACAAAGTGCGCGCCGCGCAATGCCTGATCGCCAGTGGCTCGTTCGACCAGCCGGTGATTTTCCGTAACAACGATTTGCCCGGCGTGATGCTGACCAGTGCCGCGCAACGCCTGATGAAGCTCTACGCAGTCAAGCCGGGCAAGCGCGCTGTGGTGCTGACGGGCAACGATGACGGTTATCTGGCCGCGCTGGACCTGCACGATCAGGGCGTTGAAATGGCTGCGCTGGTGGACATGCGCAGCAACCCCGCCGACCGCGCCCTGCTGCTGGCGCTGGAAAAGCGCGGCATCACCTGCCATCTCGGCAGCACGGTATTTGAGGCGCGGCACGAAAAAGGCATGCGTCACGTCAGCGGCGCCGACATCCGCACGATCACCGGGCAAGGTCAGGTCGCCGGCAGCGGGTTGGTTCTCGATTGCGATCTGCTGTGCATGTCCGGCGGCTATATGCCGGTCTATCAGTTGCTGTGTCAGGCGGGCGGCAAGTTGGCCTACGACGACCAACTGGCGGAATTCACCCTCAGCGGCCTGCCGAAAAACCTCAGCGTTGCGGGGTCGGCCCATGGTTATCACGCGCTGGACAATGTGCTGGCCGACGCTATTCATGCCGCTGCCGATATCGTCATGGCGCTTGATCTGGAACTGGCCGCCAAGCCTCTGGCGATGCGCCCTGAAGCGCAGGTCAACTTCCCGTGGCCGATCTTTCCGCACCCCAAAGGCAAGGATTTCGTCGACTTCGATGAAGACCTGCAAGTGCGCGACATCATCAACGCCACCAAAATCGGCTATCGCGACGTGCAGCTGGTCAAGCGCTACTCCACTGTAGGAATGGGCCCATCCCAAGGGCGTCATTCGGCATTGCCGACAGCGCGACTGGTTGCTGCCTCGACCCAGCGCAGCATCAGCGAAATTGGCGTCACCACAGCTCGTCCGCCCTTTGAGGCCGAGAAACTGGCCCACGTCGCAGGGCGTGCGTTTGACCCGTACCGGCAGACGCCAATGCACAAACGGCATGTGGAGGCTGGCGCGAAAATGATGCCCGCCGGCATCTGGCAGCGTCCGGCTTATTACGGCAAGACCACCGAGCGTGAGGCCTGCATGCAGGCCGAAGCGCTGCACGTGCGCAACAAGGTCGGCATCATCGACGTATCGACCCTGGGCGGTCTGGACGTGCGCGGCCCGGACGCCGCCGAATTGCTCAACCGCATGTACACCTTCGCCTTCCTCAAGCAGCCGATCGGTCGCTCCCGTTATGCGCTGATGACCAACGAGCACGGCGTGGTCATTGACGATGGCGTGTGCGCACGCTTCGGCGAGCACCATTTTTACGTCACCGCCACCACCAGCGGCGTTGATCGCATTTATCAGCAAATGCTCAAGTGGAACGCACAGTGGCGCCTGAATGTGGACATCGCTAACGTCACGGCGGCGATTTCGGCGGTCAACGTGGCAGGACCGGATTCACGCAAAGTGCTGGAAAAGGTCTGCCAGGATCTGGATCTGTCGGCTGAAGGTTTTCCTTATCTGGGTGTGCGTCAGGGCACCGTGGCGGGGATCAAGGCGCGCTTGCTGCGGGTCGGTTTCGTCGGCGAACTGGGCTATGAAATCCACGTTCCCGCTCGTCACGCATTGAAGCTGTGGGACGCATTGATGGAAGCCGGCAAGGCCTTCGATATCCGCCCGTTCGGCGTCGAAACCCAGCGTCTGCTGCGTCTGGAGAAAGGCCACGTGATCATCAGTCAGGACACCGACGGCATGACCCATCCGGGCGAGATCGACATGGGTTGGGCGGTGAGCCGTACCAAGCCGTTCTTCGTCGGCCGCCGCTCGGTGGATATCCTCGAAGCCCAGCCGCAGAAACGCAAACTGGTGGGTTTCACGCTGCCCAAGGCCAGCCCGCAACCGCTGGAAGGCCATCTGGTGCTCAGCGGTCCGGACATCAGCGGCAACGTGACGTCCTGCGAGTACTCGCAATCCCTGGACAAGATCATCGGTCTGGCCTACGCCGCGTTCGATCAAAGCCAGCCAGGGCAGCAGATTCCGATTCGTGTCGAGGACGGCGTGATCGTCCAGGCCACCGTGGTAAAACTGCCTTTCTTCGATCCTGAAAACCAGCGCCAGGAGCTCTGACATGTCGAGCCTCAACACAGAAAGCTACATCGAACCCGCTCCGCTTCAGCTCGGCGCTCTACAGCAATGTGTGCTCGTCGATCTGACCGAGATGCCGAGGGTTGGTTTTCGCGGTCAGCAGAGCGCCGATTACTTGCAGGCCCGTGGCTTCAGCCTGCCGGATGCGCCGAACCGGGCGGTCACTCAGGCCGATGGCAGCCATGTGGCACGTCTGTCACAGACTGAATACCTGATCCTCGGCAGTCTTCAGGACCGTGGCGAACGCGTCGCCGATGAGGAAGCGCGCTGGGAGCTGGATCACAGCGCCAACTATCTGCTGCCCCGGGAGGACAGCCACGCCTGGCTGCACTTGAGCGGCGTGTGCATCGCTGAGGTCATGGCCAAGCTCTGCGGCGTCGACCTGCGCCCTGCCGCCTTCCCGCCGGGCGCAGTTGCGCAGACCTCTGCGGCGCGCATCAACGTGATCGTAATCAATCTGGGATCGAAAGGACAACCGACATTCCAGATCCTCTTCGACCGTGCGTCTATTAAATATTTCAAGGACGCGGTGCTGGATGCCATGGCCGAATTCGATGGGCAGGAGCTGGAGATAGAAACACTTCAGTGAGCTCTAACCTTGCAGCAAATCATTTTACCGGCAGTGGCGATTTCAATGATGTCACCGCCTGCAAACCATGGGACCACAGACAGTACAAAGGTCGTTATCAAGGAGTATCCATGAACATAGCTGAAGTGCCTGACAAGGAAGCCGACTACAGCGTCCCCGCCCTCGCCCGCGGTCTCAGCGTACTGGGTATGTTCAACGCCCACACACGCAGCCTGAGCCTCCAAGAAATCGCCGAGCGACTGGGCGTTAGCAACTCGGCGGTTTACCGCATTCTGTTCACGTTAACCAACATGGGTTATCTGAACAAGCACAACACCCAGTACGAACTCGGCGCGCGGGTCATCAGCGACGGCTTCAGTTACCTGGCAAGTCGAGACATCGTCGAAGTGGCGATGCGGCACCTCAACGAACTGCGTGATCGCACCTCGTTGTCCTGCCACCTGAGCATTCGCGAGCAGACCGATAGCCTGTACCTGTATCGCGCGTTTGCCGCGCAAAGGCTTTCCGTGAATATTCCAGTAGGTACCCGCATCGCCTGTCACTGCACGGCTATGGGCCGCATGCTCCTCACCTCATTGAGTGAAATAGAGCTAGGGCAGTTATATCAGCTTGTCCGGCTGGACGATTATCCAGCACCCGCACCGCGTACGTTGCTTGAGCTACAAAATTTGATTAGCGAAGACCGAGACAGGGGCTGGGTATTGCACCGATCCGATTACTCAACCGCAATTGCCGCGCCGATCAGAGATCATAACGGACACGTCGTGGCCGCGATCAATCTCTCCGGCCCAGATGCGGTGATGGACTCTGAGGACGTTAAAGAGCAATTTCGAGCTTTACTACTGGCAAGTAGTATAAGCATCAGTAATGAACTGGGTTATTCCCATCCATTTGGTTAGATGAAAATAGCGACTGTTTGGCGTCCCGTTAATACCTGCACTCCACTCTCATCCCACACATCTAAGCTCTGCAAAGAGTAACCATTACCGGCTTTTCGGCTAAATGTACGTATCAAAAACCAGCCACCTACAGTCGAAGGATTTGGTAAATCGAATGTCCAAGAAACAGTGCTAAATAACGCGGGCGCATCAAAACAAGCACTGACACCCGGTGGCACGCAATCAGCGAGTGCAATCAGCGCAACAGTGGAGTCGATGCCTTCGGCGTCAACATGTCTAGCCCAGACGATTAACTCTGGTATCGCTGCACCTGAAAACGGTAACGCACCGCCTGCCGGACGAAATTCAAAGTTTTGAGCGCAAGGAGGAGCATTATGGTCTAACACTAAAGTTGGGAAGATATGCGGACCACCTACATCAGGCATTCGCGTAAAATCGTGGATAATCTTACTCACCCGGGGGCGAGCAAACTGCATGACCATATGTAGAATATGCCTATCTTCAGACACAGTGTCTGCCACCATTGAGATCAGCGACTTCCCCTCATACAAGTGCGTCGCGCTGAACGTCTGAGATGCAGAGCAAGGACCCAAAAATGACACATGGGCAGACATCAGGGGGGGCAGTTCCTCTGGAGCCTCTAGCATCGCTGTATGCAACGAAAGCGCGGCGGACAAGCCACCATAAACGGTTCGTCCTTGAAGCCAGTCTGATGGTGGGGAAAACGGTTCAGTTGCTTTAAACTGCTGGAAAATATGGGTTAACGAACTCATTGCGTTCCCCGATCAGATGTATTGGGAATTAGAAGGATTGAACTTCAAACTTTACAAAGACTATCGAACCGAAATCATCAAGCCTATTAGCACTCTGAGAGATTGCTGTGGCTGTGTGACCGGTTGATTACGCGAACGAGCAGGAGTACAGCTGGGCGACAGGCGGTACTTATAGCGGTATGTTAGGTCTATTGTCGGAGTTTAAGCCACGGCGGCGGAAGCTGGCCATTATGGCGATCGGACTCCAGAAAAGCACAAAAACTGTCAAGCACTAGAATAAACGTTAGCTCATATTTTTGTGGTCGGCGCTGACCCCATTCAGGCCAGCGCCAGACTATCTATACAATTACCTTATACGAACTTCCTCGCCCTCACTTAATCACGATAGGGTTGACCGGAGCCCCGCTACCGCCTACAACCTTTAGTGGTGCTGCTGTATAAAGAAAAGTCCATTGACCATCACGTACGCAGTCTTCAGCGAGTGCATCCAGCGCGATGATCTCGCTGAATGTCACTCCTAAATTTCGCATAAGTGCATTATGCAGAGGTAACTGGACGCCGCTCACCGGATCAACAGTAACTTCGTTGGCGATTGTGTCGGTTACAAGGTTAGGAATTTCCATTTCATGAAACCAATGCACCAGCTCTGGGCTGAAGGTGAGACCAGGCTCTAGAAAATTGTCATAGAACTCTTCCGCTGAAACTTTATAAAACTTACCAATCCACCCAGTCCTGATAAGCAAAATATCATGCTTCTGGATCTCGACCCCCTGAGCCTTCGCGGCAGCGACGAGATCAACATGGTTGAATGTTTCACCTCGGTCCAAATATTCCTTGCCGCGGAATCTGGCCATATCGATCAAAATGCCACGGCCAACAATACCCCGCTCCGCTAATGGGAGGACGCTAGCCTTGCTAAGTCCTCCTACAGTCGTCATAGCATCAAATCCGTTATAAATCTGATCGCCATACCACGTGTGCCCGAGGGCATCGTACTGACTGGAACCTTGCAGATACATAACCATCATGTCATCGGCGTATTGAAGCCCTCCGGCAAGCGCGTCCGCCTTCCCGGCAACGTACATCCCTCGATCCATAACGTTCATTCGTTTTGCTCCGGTACGGCCCGGCCACACAGGGTCTCCATGGGGAGACCCCATGGGAACCTGCAGGGTAAACGTCTTACCCTGTCTGATGGCCGCAGCGCCCCGTAATACTTCATATGGATTTAGGAAGTTGAGCGCGCCCACCTCATCATCGTCCCCCCAACGACCCCAGTTTTTTGGCAGTTTTTCAAACAGTGCCGCGACACCTGGCACGTTACTTACGTCAGTACTTTCACACATAACGGACACCTTTTATTTTTATAGCCTACGAGGCGTTGATGGATCTTGTGTTCAGCCAACAAATGGCTGGTTTTCTACGCTCCATCGAATATGACGACAAACGTGCAGCCGATGAGAGCCTCTGAGCGGGTGGGGTTCTACCGCACTCAACCCATAGAAAATTTCCCAAAAAGTCTGTTAATAAGAACTTTTTTCTGAGCGCGCAAAAGTGGGTCGGTGAATGACACTCCTATCACGTCACTTGACCTTTGGATCGGGAGGGATGAACGCGCGCAGGAAAAACCTGAGATCAATATGAAGCGGCATCTGAGAGGCATCTGAGGTGCAAGGCCAATGCTTTTCAGGGGCTTTTTTTGCGTGGCTATGGATGAGAACCATGTGCAACCTCATATTTTTATTCTTTCTGGTCATACATCATTGATACATGTCTTACCAGATAGAAAAGCTAGCTACACCCAGCAAGCTTGTCAACTACAAAAAGTCGCAGCAAGCTCTTTGAACGCAACCTACCAGGCATATTGCACGAAGAAAAGGCGGCCTTGTCATGCAGCATTGGACTTGTAAGACCACCCTAAAATCCGCCACTATTCGGCATTACTGTTGCGCATGCTCAAAAACAGGATGGACAGATGAAAAGTGCGACCTCTCAAACGCCACAGCCGCTTCCGCTGGAAATCGTTCATTGGCTCACGGGGGAAATAAATTCAGGTCGATTGGCCACAGGTGATCAGCTGCCGAGCGAACGAAAACTGTGCGAACAGTTCTCCGTTAGCCGAGCTGTGGTGCGTGAAGCGCTGTCGCAACTCAAATTTGAAGACCTGATCACAACGCAACAGGGCAAAGGTGCCTTTGTCGCCAAGCGCGGAGAGCGGCACGCTTTTAGGCTGAGCGAGGTCTCGTTGGGCGAAGAAAACTCGCTCCTGCACATCTTGGAGTTTTTGATCACCATCGAAGTAGCTGCCACTCGTCTGGCGGCAACGCGTCACACCGCTGAGGACCTCAAAAGGATTCGCCAAGCTCTGATTGGCATGGAATATGCTATTGTCAACGATCGGCTAGGTGATGAGGAGGACTATGCGTTTCACCAGGCAATCTTTGCAGCGGCACATAACCCCCACTTCAAAGCGCTGAATGAGTATCTGGATCATAGTGTCCGTCGTCTTATACGCGAAGCACGAAGCAATACTGCCAAAAACTACCATGAGCTGGTCCAGGACGTACAAAACGAACACCAAGCAATTTTTTTGGCGATCCAAGCTAGAGACTCGGTGAAGGCGGGCGAAGCGGCAGAGCGGCATCTGCGTAATGCAGGCAAACGAATGAACATGTACATCGAAGACTGACACTCACGCCTTCTGTTCGATCCATCCTCTATCGGGTGACTTAACACCTGTGCGGAGAACGACGACCAGTGCTTATAATTGATCACAGATATAGAGGCTGGAGTGGAACGAACGCCTACTGGGCGGCGTCAACAGTTGATCAATACTACCACCATCATACAGCCGCTCCCCCGCTGCGCCGTTCGCTCCCATGCCGCCAATAGAGGGCAATGCGTTTATTGCAAGGGTCTGCCAAACGGAGACAAAAACTGCGTTGCTTCGACGGAAAATCTAGCAGCAAGTGTCAGCGCGTGTGAACTTCGACTGTAATTGCCGAAAAACTCTTTTATGCCACCCGAGTCTGCCCACAGTAGCATCGCCTTCTGTTGCCCAGTCACCCCATCAACCGCCTCCAACTCAACAGCCAAAGCGCCGTTGAGTAATGGACCAATCGCGAGGGAGGTAAGCGTGTTCAGCACTGGAGAGGCTTCCGTGATACGCGTAATGCGTACTTTGACACGAAGGATGGGATCAGCCACCCCCTCCCCGCCTGACAGGTAGAATTGTTTCTGCATTTCATTATGGAACTTGTCCTGTAACACGCCGAGAACTTCTGCACCTACCTCAGGGGAAATTTCTTCTGACCCGGCTGGAGAGATCAGAACCGGGTCAATTATCGCAAACCTATATCGACCAAAGTCGCCAGGTTGGGGAGGGATCGACATGACATTTTCTCCGCTCGGCACTAGCCCCTGATAAGACTGTGCCTGATCAGACCTCACTGGGGTATGCGATGCACACCCGCTTATGCTGCCAACCACAAGCGCTAACGCGAAGCCAAACCGCACCTGACACTTTGCCTTCGAAGGAGGGCATGACACCCCGCAAAACACTCTATTAAAAGGCTTCTTTCCAGATTCCAGCATAATTCTCACGTCCCTCTCAGGCATGGGAATGCCCAGGCCAGGGCCAAATATCATTAATTGGACGTCAGTGACCGTCATTCATCATGAAGCTAAGCATATTTATGCTTGAGCACTTTCTGAACGACTGAATATGCATAAGTCATCTAACAAAATAGCAAAATTAAGCGACCGGTAAGATAGCTCTAGATTAGCTCAAGGTGCGTCCCTGCCATCAACAAGTAAGCTCAACACCCACTGGCCCTTGGCCTATTGCTAAAGAGCGTGGCTATAAAAGAGTGAAAATGATTCGATCCCATCATTCGGCTCTTTAATGCCTGCGTTTGAGTAATGAATCACTCGAGCACCCACGCGTTGCGTGTCGCCAATCTTCAAACCTACACCTAAACGATCTTCAAAATTGAAAGCAGATCCAAACTCTCTGTCGCCTGCACTACTGCCGGAAAAAACCGAAACCCCCACTCCCAATTCTATAAAAGGCTTAATATTGGAAGAGCCGAACTCATAAACAAAAACGGGAGCAAAAGAGAGCGAGTGTCGTGCCCCGGCTTTTTTACCTGATTCCCAGTAGGTATAACCGTAATCCCAATACCCTGTCAGTTTACCTGTCGAACTTTGCAGCCAAGACTGATCCCAATTTACTCCCACGCCTGCGCGAGCAGTTAAGCCACCCTGACTGGTCGATCCAATAGCCGAAGACAACTCAATCGCTTGAGCACCAAAAGATAGAGGTAAGAGTGCAAGCGCACCCAAGATGATTTTTTTCATATGAATACCTGCTCGTAGCCAGCATTATGAGTGAGTGCTATATCAGCCCCACCTATTAGAAAATAGGGATGACTCTATAAATCGGTCTTAGGAGAGCAATGCCGCGCCATGACACTCTCCATTATTAGAACTAACAGCCTGTTCAGGTCATTCAGCTGGCGTGCTGCGCCCCTAGTTCGATTAACAACACTCCGCCGACGATGAAGATAATCCCTAACCCCATTAATTTGGTCAGTGGATCCTTGAAAAGTAGCTTTGCAACAATTGCCGTCAGTGCGACGCCGCTTGCAGACCAGACACCGTAGGCCACCCCAATACTCACCCCCTCAGCGAGGGTTAAGCTAAGCAGCGAAAAGGCAACCAAGTAGGATGCCGCAACGGGCAAAATCCAGATTTTGCGGCGAAAACCATCCGAAGCACGCATGGATAGTGTTCCGCTGACTTCAAACAAAATCGCGCCGATCAAATAGAACCAACTCATAGTGTTTGCTCCACTTTCCCATGCGCCGCACCTGCGCCCATTTCGACCAACCACACGCCGGCAATGATGCAAGCAATCCCCAGGCCCATGATCCAACTCAGGGAATCATCGAAAATAACGTGTGCCATGACCGCTGTAAGCGCAACGCCACAAGCAGCCCAAATACCGTAGGCCACGCCAATAGCCATGCCCTTACGAAGAACCATCGAGAGCGATACGAAGGCGCCCACGTACCCGCAGACGACCACAACGAACCATTGAGGGTTATCCATAGCGGCTCGAAGTGAGAGCGTCGCCACCACTTCGAGCCCTATGGCTGCAAAAAGCCAAATCCACTTTTTCATCAGGTTACCTCTTAACTCCCTAAGTATTAGTTTGCCCCAGCCAGAGCTGCTAGAGAGGCATTGGTTTGACAACCAGCATTCGAGTCCGCCATCCAATGTGTCGCCGAACCCACGATACGACTGCCGAGTTCTTTAACTATTCGTTGGTGAGCCAGCACTAAGGCCTCTATTCCAGTACCGGCGTCCTGACGCATCACTGAGCTGCAGGTCAGGCTTCGATGAGCACCATCAGTCCCGGTGCGTCTTAGGCTCCAAGCAGCCTCAATCAATGAGTACCGACCTGGAACCGACTCAAAACGACGTACGTCAACCTGGAGAGAAACATGGGGCAAGCCAGGCTCGCGTGCAAGCCCTGCTCCGTCGACGCGGCCCATTTGTAGCCTTAACTCATGCCTCAACGCCGCTCTCACTTCATCTGCCAAGGGCGCGGCCCAGCGCTCAGTTTCAAGTATCTGCATACTGCTTTCGCCTTGACGAACAACGATCTGAGGCTGATCAACCTGAACGGGAACATTGACCGTCGTAAGTGAATATTGAAATGGCACGGCGGCGTTGGCGTTGACGGAATCTGTAGCAGGAACCAAGGTGTAATAGCGCGTGGGCGCAGAACTGCAAGCAGCCAGTGCCAGAAACGCCACGGACCAACAGAAACGTATGTTCACTTGGCAGACTCCGCCGGTTGAGCTGATGAGGCAGACGTGCTCGGACGAAAGCCATCGGGTTGACCTTCCTTTACTCGGCCGCGAATCAGCGCTTCGGGGTGTCGGCTCAAGAGATCACTGAGTACCCGCACTGATCGAGCGGAGCGCTGAACCTCATCCATAACTTGGCCAAATTGCTGGCGCTGTGGAGAGTCTTCAGCAAAACTTTCATTGACTACCGACAGTGTCTTTTGAGTCTGCCCCAAAGCATCCCGCATTTGCGGCAGGACTTGCCCGTTAACTTGCTGCAAGGTCTTACGCATCTCGACCAAGTTGGCATTGAGGTTATCCGCAATGCGTTCGACTGGAATTTTGCTCAATTTTTCCACGATACGCTGCACCTGATCCTGCAACTTGTCTAAACTCCCGGGGATCGTAGGCATTTCCATAGGTCTGGCCGCAAGGTTAAAAGGTACCGATTGAGCATGAGGGACGAAATCAAAAGAGACATAAAGCTGGCCCGTCAGCAAATTTGCCGTTTTGACCTGAGCGCGCAGCCCCTCTTTGACAAAGATCGATATCAACTGGGCTGATTTCTTACCGTCTTCATCATGACCAGCATCATAGGCCGTCAGTATTTGCTCATAGGCCTGGCCCAAGCGCTGGGGATAAATGACCGCACCGACCACGACTGCAAAGTTATTAGTCGAACGGTTGAAGTCCAAATCGGTTGACACCACCTTGCCGATATTTACCCCTAGAAACTCCACAGGCGCATTTATCGCCAAGCCGCGCATTGACTGATCAAAATGCATACGAATGAAGAACGGCTCACCATCAGGCGGTGCCAAAGCTGTTGCCTGATCTTTAAAGAGTGGAAACGCGCCGCGTTCGTCTGCTGCCTTCGCATCATTCCCATAGGGCGGTTCCATAAACGCAATGCCGCCCGACACAATCGAGGCGACTGACTGAGTATCAACCTTCAGCCCATCCGCTCCAAAGGTGACGTCCACACCGCTGGCGTTCCAGAAACGAGTGCCTGTGGTGATAAAGTCATCATTGGGAGCATTCACGAAAATCTCGATTTCTACGCCCTTACCGTCGGCAGACAACTGATATGAAACGACCTGCCCAACTTCGATGCGACGGTAATAGACAGGCGAACCAACGTCCAGTGAGCCAAGGTCATCTGCACTCAATGTGTAGCGCTTGCCTTTCTGCCCATAGGTAATTGGCGGTGGACTTTCCAAACCCTTAAAAACGATTCTGGTTTCAGGGGACTCACCAGGGTCAGCTCCGATGAAGGCGCCCGAAAAAAGCGTATCCACGCCTGAAATACCTTGCGCACCGATTCGAGGGCGAACCACCCAAAAGCGTGAATCCTGAGCTGTAAAGGCCTTGGCGGCGTGCTCTAACTGGACAGTCGCCACCGCGTGGTCGCGATCATCGCTCAAGGTAATGTCGGATACTTGCCCGATGACAACGTTTTTGTATTTGACCTGTGTTTTTCCAGCGACCAAGCCTTCAGCACTGAGAAAGGTGACTTTTATTTCAGGCCCCTTTGACAGGATGCTGTGAGCCGCCATTGATAAGCCAATTAATGCCGCCACTATGGGTAGTAACCAAACCAACGAGACCCCCTTACTTCGATCCTTTACACCCGGCGCTTCAGGCTTTCGTTGAGTTTTGACATTAAACTGATCAGACATCTTCAACCTCAGCATCCCACATAAGACGGGGATCGAAACTCATAGAGGCCAGCATGGTGAAGACCACGACAAGGCCGAAAAAAACAATCCCGATTCGTGGCTCGATATTGCTCAGCAATTCAAACTGCACCAGTGCGGCAAGCACAGCGACGACCAGCACGTCAAGCATCGACCAGTAGCCAATGCGCTCTACGACGCGATAGAGACGAGCGCGCTCCAAGGTGCGCCATTGGCTACGTCGCTGGGTGCTCATCAGTAACAGGAACATAATCAGAAACTTCATACAGGGCACTACAACACTGGCTATAAAAATGAGCGCCGCGATGTCCCATGCCCCGCCCTTCCAAAGTTCGAGCACACCACTCATGATCGTACTCTCGCGGCCATTACCGACAATATCGGTGCGCATCACCGGCAATAAATTGGCGGGGAGATAAAATAGCAAGCCCGTCAGAAGAAGCGACCAGGTTCTAACAAGGCTATTGGGTTTGCGTCTATGCAATGTCGCGCCACAGCGCGAACAAATTACTGCATCACTGGAACTTGCCTTCTTACAGGTGTGACAGAGAACCAGTTGCAACTCTGAAGCAATTGGCGGACGTTGAATCGTCATACGTCCTTTGCCTCATCCCATAGCCGCTGCATACTTTTGCTGGTGACAATGATGCTGACAACGCAGAGTAATACTAATGCAACCAGCCCCATACCTGGGCGCACATCTAACAGCCCACTTAGTTTAATGATGGCGACCAAAATACCGAGTAGACATACTTCCAGCATGCTCCAGGGCTTCAACTTCACTAAAAGCCGCATACACCCCATAAACCCCGGTGCACGCCTACCCTGGTAGGCAAATCCAAGCAACCAGCACAAGAGACCAATTTGCAGCCCTGGGGCTAGTATGATGCATACACCTGCTACGAAGGCAATTGGCGTAATATCTCCTCGTGCAAGTGCCCATACGGATGACCACAATGTTGCTTGATTCCCCGCACCCTGAAAACTTATATCGATTACGGGAAAAACATTAGCAAATACGAACAAAAGCGCGCTGGCTATCGAGATTGCAAACAACTGTTCAATCGTCAGCGCTGAACCTTGCTGGAGCACACCATCGCAACGCGTGCAAATGGATGTCTGACCTGGCTTCAGCGGCAAGGATTCGAAGACTGAATCGCAGTGCTCACAGATAATCCAGTCATCACACTGATGCATAAGAGTGTTCCTAAACGTTGTTCCGGCAGTCAATTCGACTAATACGCAAACGCAGAAAGCGGACTTAGACATGCTCACTGACTTGAATAATAAGTGCACACCAACATAAACCACGCCGGCACACCAATAAGCACTCGGAACAAGGCTACACCCTGTTTTTCAATAAACGGTTTGGAAAATATCAAGATTTGATCAAGATGTTACACAGACGTTAATCGGATCCTGATTTCGCCGCTTCGAGTACGTTTGGCGGGCCAAGGACCGAGAATCCTGCTACCCGCCTTCAACGCTGTCGGGACGCATCCGAGACGTCGCGCTTACACCCGTCAAAGCCTCAACTCACTGAGCAGGAGGGTTAAGCAGTCTCAAGCTTGCAATTGGCACACTACTGTTGCTTGATTAATCGCTGATCCGAGCAGTGAGTCAACCACATGCTCAACCTCCTGAATCAGCCATAGGGAATTGACATACGAATGGCTAGCCCACCCCCTTCACGGTTGTATGCGCTGATAGAACCGCCGTGAGCGTCGCAAATAGCGGAAGCAATTGACAAGCCCAACCCAGTCCCTCCCAAAGGACGGGCGCGAGAACTTTCCGCTCGCCAAAAACGGTTGAATATACGCGTCAACTGGTCATCCTCCACCCCAGGTCCACGATCGGCAACAATCAGGTGAAGCGCACTTTCACATTGACTGGCCTTTATTTCTACGGACTTACCCGGTGCGGCGTAGCGGATCAAATTATCGATCAAAATGGAAAGGACCTGGCCAAGCCGATCTCTGTCAGCCAGCAACATTAACTCAGGCCCAACCTCGATCTGGATGACAACATTAGCCACAGCAAGCTGAGGTGCGGCCCACTCAAGTCGCTCCGACACCAATGCGTTCACCGAAAACAGACTTTTCTCCATCGCTAACTGGCCCGCCCGGGCCAAAGATAATAGATGCAGGTCACCCACCAGCCGATTCAACTGATCAAGTTGGCCCTTGACCAGCATCAACTGTTGCGGATCACTGGGGAAGACCTCATCCAACATCCCTTGCACACGCCCAGCCGCCGCATTAAGGGGTGTTCTTAACTCATGGGCAAGTACAGCACTGGATACCCGAATCTCACGCTCATATTGCTCGAGCTTGGCAGTCATTCTATTGAAGTCTTTCGCCAGCTTTATGATTTCAGCGGGGGCGCCAGGGACGCTCAGCGCACGCACCGAAAAATCGCCCTGCGCCACCTTTCGAGCGGCACGGGCCACATCCGAAAACTGCCGAGATAGCGGGCGAGAGGCCAGTAATCCGCCCAAAATAACAACGGGAATTGAAATCATGACAAATGAGGCTAGCCACAGCCAATCACGGCTCGCGATACCGGGGAGGAAGTCACGTACATCGTAATAACGCTGGAATAGCTCCCATAAGCGAGCCTCATTATGATGCGGATCTGCGCGAAGCTCTTCGAGTTCCGGTCTCACCGACGCAGGAATTTGCTGGGTCGTGTTGTAATCCCAAATTGCAAATCGCAGCCACATACCAAAGGCAATACTGAGGATGACACCAAGCGCGAGTGCACTCATCCGCAAGCAGACCCAATACCAGAGTGTAGAGCGATGTTTACGCGAAAATGGTAATTTCACTGCGTCCCCCGGAACCGGTAGCCGACGGCGCGTACGGTAACCAAAACATTGGCGATACCATTGGCCTCCAGCTTACGACGAAGATTATGGATATGCGCGTCGATGACTCGATCTAAAGCTCCGCTCTCTGGTACGCACGCCTCCAACAGTTCACCACGGGTAAATGCTTTGAAGGGAGCTCTCAGCAACGTCGCCAATATATTAAATTCCGTAGGCGTAAGGTCCAACACAACACTGCCCTGTTCCAGACCTTCAACATGCGCGGTAAATGTTTGAAGATCCACCAACAGCGCACCATCGCGTAGCTGATCTTTTGATATAAGACGACTGGAATCTGTTCGGCGTAGTACAGCGACCACTCTGGCGACAACTTCTTTCGGATTGTAAGGCTTGACTATGTAGTCATCCGCCCCATAGCGAAGTGCGCCTAACTTATCAGGCTCATCACCGATTGCGGTCACCATAATGACCGGCGTGTCACCCAAACGGCGAATAGCGGAAAGAACTTCTGTGCCGCTCAACTTGGGCAACATGACATCCAGCAACACCAGATCCGGTTTCCAGCGTGCGTGCATTTCAACACCCCGAAGACCGTCTTCAGCAATAGCTACTTCAAAACCGTCTCGGCGAAGGTAGGCCTCAAGCGTACTTGCACTCAAGGCGTCGTCCTCAACCACCAGTATTCTTTTACCTACCATGCGAGCCTCTTAATAAAACCTTGATAATTTCCGCAACGATTCTTGAAAGTCTGCTGCCACCATCTCACTCCAAGATAACAGCGAATGGTTGAGTTGATGGCTACTTTCTTACCAACAGAGAATCAGACCGGTTTCTTCCGACGCAGTGGGACACTGGTATTCGGGGTGCTGCTCCCTGTAGTCATCAGTCTATCTGCTTGTTCACTGGCACCAACGTACCAGCGACCTGAAGCACCGATTCCAGCACGGTTTGACAGCTCGACGGTTCCCACCTCCAAGGTTCCGGAAGGAAGATCGGAACCGCTCTCTAGCCAGGAACGCCTTTTTCTTACGGCGTTTTCGACAAGCGATGATCTTGTCCCGCTCGTCGAACGTGCTTTGGCTAACAATCGTGACTTTAAAGTCGCGACGCTCCAGGTCGAACAAGCACGCGCGCTAAATCGAATTGATCGTGCACAGCAGTTACCCAGCGTGAATGCCTCAGTCCAACGCTTCCGGCAGAAATTCAATGATCCCAGCCTCGACGCTCGCTACGGGCAGAAATTGAGCGCTGCGACCATCGGCACATCGGATTTCGAGCTGGATTTCTTCGGCCGGGTTCGCAGTCTTTCCGACGCATCCAGGCATCGGTATATGGCCAGTGCTCAAGGACAACACGCGTTTCGCGGTGCTCTGATTTCAGAAGTTCTACGTGCCTATGTTATTGATCGCGCAGCTGCGGCTCAAGCGCAACAACTGCAAAACGCATATCTCGATACGCTGACCCTGCTCAATCTCGCCGAACGCCAACGAGACGTTGGGACGTTATCTGAAGATGAAGTGAACCTGCAACGCAGCGACACCGAACACTCACACGCAAGAATGCAGCAGGCTCAAACCGACGCGGCCGCCGCACGACATGCGCTGCAGTTGCTGACTGGCTACGCTGGCGCCTCCCCCGCGGGAAAGGTCGAGGAATTGGCCAACCCAAATGAGTCGCTCGACTGGCTGAATTCGTTGCCCTCTGAGGTGCTGCTGGAACGTCCCGACATCCTTCAGGCGGAGGAGCAACTACGGGCCTCAAATGCTGACATCGGTGCGGCCAGAGCCGCGTTCTTTCCATCAGTTACGTTGAGTACCTCATTGGGTACTGCCAGCGATGGTTTGGGAAACCTATTCGATGCAGGTGGCCGCGTTTGGACCTTCATTCCTCAAATCACGCTGCCCATTTTCAATCATGGCCGTAACAGCGCCAATCTCGATCTGGCACAGCTACGTAAACAGGCGGCTGTGGCCGACTACGAAAGAACCGTGCAATCAGCGTTCCGAGAAGTATCCGATGTGCTCACAGCCCGCAACGCGCTGATTGAACGAGTGCGCAGCGAGCGTGGACTGGGGATCACAGAGGATGAACGTGTTCGGCGAGCGACTGCGCGCTTCGACGCAGGATGGGAGGACCAACCGCGGCTGTTGTCGGCACGCCTGCGGCTCCACCAAACCCGCATCGACGGTATTTTCGCGCAACGGGACTTAGCCCTCAATCGTATCGCCCTTTTCCACGCCTTCTATGGCGTAAGCATGAACGCTCCAGCAACGTTAGGAAAAAAATCATGAAAAAACTTTCTGCATACGCATTACGACGCTCTGTTGCCCAAGTGTTCTACGGTTCGGTGATGTCCTTGCCCCTGGCTCTTCAGGCGCAGGCTGAAACAGCTTCAATCACCGACAGCATCTTTGGTGGCGATACTCAAGCCAGCGTCGGTGTCGGTGTTGCTGGTGGGCCCCGCTACATGGGCTCAAAGGATTACCGGAGTGTACCGGTTCCGGTTCTCTCGCTAAGCCGCGGCATTTTTTTTGTTGATACCTATCGAGGGCTAGGCTTGCAATGGCAGTCGCCTTCAGGCTTCTACATCAGTCAGTCCTTTTTCTACGACGCTGGCAGGGATGATCGCAATAACGACTTTAGACCTGGGGCTAACCGACTCTCAGGCATGGGCGAGGTCGACAGCACAGCAACTAGTATTCTGTATCTAAGTCAGCAATTGACGCCGTGGCTCTCGGTCAATGGCGAAGCCGAATTTGCGCTGGATGGCGGAGAAAGGGGCACGCGCTATCGCGCCGGACTCGAAGCGACGGTGTTGAACCAGTCAAGAGACATCATTGTGCTTGGGCTTGACGTCCGAGCTGCCGATCATCGCTACAACCAGGCCTATTTCGGCGTAACTGGTCAGCAATCTCAGCAATCGAGGTTTACCGCATTTACTCCTGGAGGCGGCCTGAATCAGTACGCTCTGAACGCGAACTGGACTCATAAATTTGACGAAAACTGGTCAACGTATGTGCTGGTAACCGCATCGGAATTGGGCGGAAAAGTTGAGGACAGCCCTCTGATCGAACGCAAAGGCGCGCTGAGCGCCGTTACCTCCATCAGTTATACGTTCTGACCCTGCTAGACGGCGGTCGCTCAACTATCAAACATCGGGAATACATGTCGTGATCCATGCCCCTCGCGCGCCTCTTGTACCGTTAATAATGATGTTAAGTCTAATTGCAGGGTGCGGCCGTTCAACGCCGCCCCCACAAACCCCGCCCCGTTCTGTGAAGGTTGAAACCGTGCGTGATAGCGAGGGCAATCGCCTTCCTATCACGGGCCGGGTCCGGATTGAACAACGCGCTGATCTGAGCTTTGAAGGTTCAGGCCGTATAGCTTCCATCGCCGTGGATGTCGGCGATACGGTTCGGCGAGGCCAAACACTCGCACGGCTGGATCCAGAGCCTGCACAACTCAAACTACAACAGGCCCGTGCGGATGTGAGCGCCGCCAAAGCGCAAAAAGCCGAACGAGATCTGAATTTTCGCCAGCAGCAAGCATTGTTTGATGATCGCGTGATCTCACCCGCGACCCTCGCCGCTGCTCGTGCAGCCTACCTGAGTGCCAACGAGCAGTTGGACAGCGCAAAGGCAACAGAAGCGCTGGCCAGTCGAGCCGTGCGCACCAGCGCCATTGTGTCGCCATTTAATGGACGCATCGTCGCTCGTTCAGTTCAACCCTTCGTAGATGTGACAGCAGGACAAAGCGTGCTTCAGATTGAGGGCGCCGAGAAGGCTGAAGTCGTCGGCATGCTTCCTGCCGCGTTGGTTACTAAACTTAAGCCAGGGGATGTCGCATCGGCCTATACAAACGCAAACCCTGCGCAAGACGTCTCCATCCGATTGGAAAGCCTGTCCAGTCGCCTGGAAAATGGCGCGCTGGTACAAGCCATCTTCCGTCCAGTCGAACCAAGCAGCGAACTTCGCAGTGGCGAGACGGTGCTAATTACGTTACCAATAGCGCAAGCGCATGCGCCTTCTGTGCCGGTTACGGCACTTATCCCACAAACACAGAGCAAACAAGCAAGTGTCTTTGTGTACGATGCAGCCACCGCCAAAGTCAGCCGTCGCGAGATCACCCCCGAAACGGTGGAAAACGGTCGAGTACTCGTACGTGACGGCCTTGCCGTCGGCGAAACCGTCGTGGTTGCAGGCGCCGCATTCCTGGTTGATGGGCAGGCGGTACGTCTGTATCAACCCGCCACACACATCGGCCGGGACAAAGCCTTATGAACCTGACTCGAAGCGCACTCGGCGCGAGCCGGCTGACCTTATTTACCGCACTCCTGATTTTGATAGGCGGGGTATTAACGTTTCTGCGGTTTCCCTCCCAAGAGGAGCCAACGATCACCATTCGTGACGCGCTCGTTGCAATTTACTTTCCGGGTATGCCGGCAGAACGCATAGAAAATTTGCTAGCCAGACCGACCGAAGAAAAGTTACGCGAACTGGCGGGCATAAAAAAGATCATCACAACCGTGCGCCCCGGAAGCGCGATGATTCAGATCACGGCATACGACCAGGTCAAAGACCTTAGTGCGCTATGGCAGCGTGTACGCGCTAAGGCGAGCGAGGCAGCGGCAGGATACCCGCAGGGCAGCCTGGGACCGTTTGTCGATGATGATTTCGGCCGCGTGGCCGTGGCATCCGTCGCAGTTACCGCGCCCGGCTTCAGCATGAGCGAAATACGCGAGCAACTTAAAAATACTCGTGAGCAGCTCTACGCGTTGCCAGGCGTTGAACGTGTCTCTATATACGGCTTGCAAGAAGAACGCATCTACCTCGAATTTGACCGCCAGCGCTTGGCTGGCCTCGGGCTGAGTCCCAACGCCGTACTGGAACAACTGCGTACTCAAAACGTTGTGACACCTGGAGGACTGCCCTCTGTTTCCGGATCGGCTTTCACCGTGATGACAACCGGTGAGATGCGAACTCTGGACGACCTGCGTCGCTTTCTAATCTCCGCACCGAGGGGCAATGACACAACAGTTGTGGCGTTGGGTGAATTGGCAGACGTTCGTTTGATGCCAGCCGATCCGCCGGAAACGGCGGCAATTTATGAGGGGCAACCGGCCGTCGTACTTGCCGTTTCGATGGCATCCGGGCAGAACATCGCAGCTTTCGGCCTCCAATTACGGCAACGATTGAACGAAATCGCCAAACAACTACCGGCCGGTTTTTCCCAACACGTCGTGACCTTCCAGGCCGACGTGGTTGAGCGTGAAATGGGCAAGATGAATAGCGTGATGGCCGAGACGGTCATTATCGTGATGGCTGTAGTGATGTTGTTTCTGGGCTGGCGCACCGGGCTTGTGGTGGGGGCAATCGTGCCGCTAACTATTCTCGGGTCATTAATTGTCATGAGCGCGCTGAAGGTCGAACTGCAAACGGTGTCCATCGCAGCGATCATCATCGCCCTGGGACTTCTGGTGGATAATGGCATTGTGATTGCCGAAGACATCGAACGACGTCTTCAGGCCGGAGAGGAACGTCGCTCTGCTTGCATAGAGGCAGGGCGGACGCTAGCGATTCCACTGTTGACTTCATCGTTGGTTATTGTGTTGGCGTTTTCACCTTTTTTCCTAGGTCAGACCAGCACAAATGAGTACTTGAGATCACTTCCGATAGTGCTCGCTGTAACGCTGCTGGGGTCGTGGGTATTGAGCCTGACGGTGACACCCTTGTTATGCCTTTACTTTGCCAAGGCGCACGCCCCAGCAGACAATAATCAGGCAGCCTACGATTCAAAACTGTATCGGGGCTATCGGCGCGTTATCCAAGCGCTCATGCTCCATAAACTGATGTTCATTGCCGTGATGCTGGTTATGCTGACTGGAGCCGTTGCGGTACTCGCGTCCCTCCCCTACAGTTTTTTGCCTGAATCAGATCGGCTGCAATTTCAGATGCCATTGACGCTAGAACCCGGTACCGATTCTCGTCAGACACTGCAGACCGTCAAGGACATCAGCAACTGGCTAGCGAATGACCAGGAAAATCCAGAAATTGTCGACAGCATCGGCTACGTCTCAGACGGTGGCCCACGCATCGTACTGGGATTAAATCCACCGCTGCCTGCGACGAACGCAGGCTACTTCACCATCAGTGTGCGCCAAGGCAGTGACATGGATGCGGTGATCGCTCGTGTGCGCAACCATATGCTTGCGGCGTACCCGCAAGTGCGTGCTGAGCCAAAGCGATTTTCCTTGGGCACCACCGAATCTGGAAAGGCGGTCTATCGCGTCAGCGGACCGGACGAGACCGTATTACGTGCAGCGGCCAATCATATAGCTAAGGCTTTGCATGGTCTGCCAGGCACGGTCAACGTGCAGGACGATTGGGATGCTCGAATCTCAGGTTACGAAGTGGTGGTTGACCAGGTACGCGCCCGACGCGCGGGCGTGACCAGCGCCGATGTCGCTCAAGCGCTGCAGACTCGATACTCAGGCGCACAGGTGTCTCAGATCCATGACGATGACACGACCGTGCCAATCATGCTGCGTGGGTCGATGACTGAGCGTGACCAAGCTGAAGACGTGGGTAGTACATTGATCTATCCGCAAGCGAACGGCTCGCCGGTTCCGCTGGCGGCTATAGCGCAGGTGACGCTCAGTTCAGAGCCCTCTGCGATTCAGCGTCGCAATTTAAACCGGACCATTACCATCTCAGGCCGCAATCCTGAGCTGACGGCGGCGACCCTAGTCGCGCAGATTGCACCTAAGGTGGCAGAGTTTAAACTTCCACCTGGATATCATATTGAAATTGGCGGGGAGATGGAGGAATCCGCAGAGGCCAATGAGTCGTTAGTGCAATATATGCCAGTTGCCGTATTGTCGATGTTGTTACTGTTCGTCTGGCAATTCAACTCGTTCCGAAAACTGCTGATCATCGTTGCCAGCATCCCTTTTGTACTGATTGGCGCCGCGCTGGCCTTGGTAGTGACCGGCTATCCATTTGGATTTATGGCCACATTTGGATTGCTGTCCTTGGCAGGGATCATTGTGAATAACGCGGTCCTGCTGCTTGAGCGAATCGAGGTGGGTGTCGCCGAAGGCCAATCCCGTCACGATGCTGTCCTGACGGCAGCAGTAGAACGGCTAAGGCCTATCTTGATGACCAAACTGACCTGCATTGTCGGACTGATCCCGTTGATGATGTTTGCCGGCCCTTTGTGGACAGGCATGGCGATCACGCTAATTGGTGGTTTGGCACTCGGCACCTTAGTTACATTAGGGTTGATCCCAGTGTTGTATGACCTGCTTTTCGCGGGCGCCATCGGGGAGCGGATCACCAACAACGAGAAAGAACAGCACGTTTAGACATGGAAGCGTCCGACTGAGGACGCCTTCCCGGCGTTGGGCGATACCGGGCGTCGGTCGCAACCATTTTTCGATGTGACCGATGTCTCGCCGACGGGCCCAGCCTTGAGCGAGAGTACGGATGATTACCATTGGAAGTAATGCTCCGACGAAACGCCGGCGCTATTGCAACCGATCGGACGCTCTTCACGCCACTTCAGCGCAGATTGAACTGCATGAGCGGCGCTAGACGAGCTTTCCCCTCTGTCGTAGCGTTGCGTTCCATTGGGCAAAGACTGTGAAGGGAGAAATCACATGAGCACCACAAGAAAATTCGTGATGGTTTTGTCTGCCGTGGGCATTTAGGGCGGATGCGCCGTAACAACTCTGACACTCTCGCTCGCAAACCCATGAGCACGCTTGAGCAGGATCGGCAATTGGTCACCATGGGGATTTTTCGGCCATCTGTTTTGGAAACTGATGCCGAATTGGAGAAGATTTCGCCTAACAGTCCTAGAGCCCTACAACCGCTGAGACAAAAGCTTGCGGCCACTCAGCAACAGCAGAACAGACTTCAAGCAGAGGAAGCCTTACACCCGCCAGCTACAGCCACTTCGCAACCGGAAGACCAACAACAGCGCATGTGTTCTTTGAATAATAGGGCCGCCGTATATTTAGTGCCTTGCTAAAGCATTCTGCGCACAGTTCCTGCGAACGCGGGTTAGAGTGACTCACGCTGGTACGCCCTGCTAAGGCCCGAAGCTTGACCAAGTAAGCGTAGAGCTTAAACAGCTACAGTGTGTCCTACCACTCCCCACATCGCTCCAGGGCTGGATCAGGCCGATGCCGATCAATTCGCGGAGTCGAGATACTGAGTGTGGATTACCCGCTGCATTCGGATCCGATGCACGTTGACTTGTCTATCTCCAACCTGATGGCGGGCCTCTGCGACAAAAAGGCCTATCCAGCGAGACCTAGGATGTTCACCTTGCCCAGAACGATGAGCTCAAAACCGGGCGCTAATCACAGATTAATCAATATCCATTGCCTTTAGGCGATCTATTACGTTGATCAACTGCTCCACCTCGACCATAAGCTTCACGGCATCATGGGGATGGCCTGAGCGTTTAAGATTGAACGCTAGCTCAGCAAGCCGCTCGGCATACAATTCAAGCTTGCTGAGGATAAGCGAGCGCTCGAACGTGGACGTTTGGGCCATCACAGCACCTTTTTTATTATCATGGCCTCTCAAATTAGGCCGAGCCCATTAATAAACGGTCGAGTTATTGTGAATTTTTCGTTAAGACGTCAATTTTTATAAAAAAATACTGTTCTCGCCAAAAAAAAACTCCAACCAATTGATTCATAATGAAATATCAAAAATAGACCGAATCAGCCGTACTACTAACTGTTGCGGCGGCATGGCGAATGGCTGCGCTGGAGCAACAGCTCTCAGGCTCAGAGAGCTGTGGATAGCCTCTACGCTATTCGAATATAGATTTCGCCTAAGGAATCTCCGAACAAGTTTTCAAATGTGCTGAAATACGCCTGACCACCTGATCCGAGCCGCCTATGAGCCAGATGAGCTTTTCCGATTTCGAATACGCCGGCAAGCGCAAGCAGACACGCCGCGAACGCTTCCTCGCCGAGATGGATCAGGTCGTGCCCTGGACGGGTCTGCTGGGCCTGATCGAGCCGTTCTACCCCAAGGCCGGTGGCGGCAGAAAACCCTATCCTCTGGAAACCATGCTGCGTATTCATCTGTTGCAGAATTGGTTTTCCCTGAGCGATCCGACCATGGAAGAAGCGCTCTACGAAATCACGCCCATGCGCCAGTTTGCACGTTTGACCTTGAGCGCCCCGATACCTGAAGACACCACGATCATGAATTTCCGGCACTTATTGGAAAAGCATCAGCTTGCACCTGCAATCCTCGCGGTCATCAATGGTTATTTGCAGGACAAAGGCATGTCTCTGCGTCAGGGCACTATCGTCGATGCCACCATTATTCATGCTCCCAGTTCGACTAAAAACGAAGAGGGAAAGCGCGACCCTGAGATGCATCAGACCAAAAAAGGTAACCAGTATTTCTTCGGAATGAAGGCCCATATTGGCGCTGATGTCGAGTCCGGCTTGGTTCATCACGTCCACGGCACCGCCGCCAACGTCGCCGATGTCACACAGGTCGCCGAGCTTTTGCATGGCGAAGAAAATGCAGTGTATGCAGACGCCGGATACACCGGCGTTGAGAAGCGTGAAGAGCATGAAAATCGTGAAGTGATCTGGCAAATCGCGGCGCGCCGCAGCACCTATTCCAAGTTGAATAAACGCAGCGTGCTCTACAAGGCCAAGCGCAAGATTGAGTACTGCAAAGCCCAGACACGGGCCAAGGTCGAACATCCGTTTCGGGTGATCAAATGCCAATTTGGGTACGTGAAAGTGCGCTTTCGTGGGCTGATGAAAAACACGGCTCAGTTGACCACATTGTTCGCCCTGTCGAACCTGTGGATGGCTCGAAAACAACTGATGGGTATGGGCGAGTTGCGCGCTTAACATGGAAAACCGGGCGAAAAACGCCCTCGATGAACACTGCATCAGGTCGTTTTGAGCAAATAGCGCTGCGTGCCGTGCAAATTACGACTTGCGGCCGCCGCGCAGCAAGTTGATCGGAGCATCCCTAATGAGACCGGGGTACATGCTTAAGGTCCCAGTCCGCGTCAAGCAACTAAGTGCAGACATAACGGCCAGCGATCAGTAGTCCAAGTCTTATCTGCCAAAGGGTCGCATTTGAATATCACTACAGATTGATCGACCACTCATCATCTAAGTCTCTGAATATCCGGCCATTGATAAGAAATTGATAGACTCTTCATACAATCTTGATAAATAGATGACAAGCTAGAGGCACAAGTAGTAAAAAATCCGTTTTAGCGGCCACTTGCCTAATAAATAGGAGTAATCCTATTTAAAGTCTGGTGGCCCTCCGCCATAGACATTTTCTCCTTTGGGGCTATGGCGTTTTTCTCCTGCAGCTGTCGCCTTAGGCCTGGGCTGCCAAGACCTGTCGGCAACTTTAGTGCTGGATCGTAGATTTCATGACCTAGCTAGCACCTATCAGAAGAAGGATCTTCACCTAACCCGCATTGAACGCCAGTACCGTCTACGTGCCACTCACTAGCCATGCTAGGCAGTACATCAAGCGAGCGGGTTCGTTTAAGTCAGTTGTTAGCAGGAAGCTCGTATCTTCTAAAACGAATGTGAGACCTAACGATGCATCCCCGTCTACCATCCAAAAAAAGGCCTTGGGCACGGAGATAAAGCGATGTCAGAAACGCATAGTGGTGATAGTGATACGCAGCTGCAGAACACGGCTGCGCTCTAAGCTACATAGATGGCGAGGACCGCATTATCGTCAGTTTTCCGTTCCAGGCATGTAGCAACGGGAAGGAGGTCGATTCATGTATGAGTCCCTACAAGGCATCGCCGCCATCGCGGCCGCCAACCAGTTTTTTGATGACTTGTGCCAGTTGGTGGACGATAGAGAAGAGCTGCCCCTTTTACGACCTCAGGTCGAAGCATATCGCTGGAAGGCCCTCAATCATGCGGGAGCGGGGAACACATATCATCAAATGCGAGGGTTCCTGTGTGGTCTGATGGTCTCCGAAATATTGGACGTTGAACAAGGCCGGCACCTGCATCAGCGCCTCGAAAATAGTTATGACGGTGGATGGAGTTGATTAGGGCTCCAGCCGGCAGGAGAGACAGCTGAGAGGTAAAAATAGTTGCGATATCGTGTCCATCCTTAGTTTTGTTTTGCGATGTCCTAACCGTCCTGTGAGGGGAACGGCTCGGCATTCTTAGAATAGCCACCCCTCACATACCGCCTGAAAAAACGCATCAGGACGACAGAAATTGTGACTTATCAGGGAATATAGGACAGCAACCGCATGGAAGCCTAGATCAAATGTTGGATCTTTAGACGTTACCTAGCGGGTCTGCCCTTTGATAACAGGGCTACCTCTATGTACGATCTCAATAGCTTCCGCTCAATTGAAAAGCTGTTCTATAGTCCCATCGAAGCAGCAATACGCTGGTGCGATCTTATTGCTCATGAGGCTCAGATTCTGGAGTTAACATGGGACACCCCAGGGCGAATTATCCACGGCTTTCCACAATGGCCATGCTTGCACATCAACACAGAAAAAATTCTGGATGCCATTCGAAACCACGAACTACCTTACGGAGCTCTGGGAACTACGGTTGCACCAGGTACTCCCGTCGATATTAAATTACTGACTGTCAGGCATTCGGATTTAAAGCGGTGGATGTTTCACTACCATCCAGATCAGCGCCCCACCTTCCTTTTCAGCCCAATTGCCGCCGATCAGGTTGCGATCCATTACAGCACCTACTTGATATTACAAGCAGATCGGGACGCCTTACAGGTGCAGTTAAAGGCAACCGAGAAACACCTCCAAACGCTGATCGATGAGCTCAAAGCAGCTGGGCTGGAGCGCGAGAATCTGCGCGTGCTTGCCGAAAACAAAGAGCAGGTCAGTAACCAAAGCAAAGCGAGCTACCTGAATGTCATTGGAGCGCTGGTAAATACCATACTGGGATCGTCCTCAACAGGAAGAAAGCACTCTATATTCGATAGCCAGGCTTCCATCGTCGACTCCATAACCGCGTATTACGACGGAGTACCAGGGCTGAGCAAGCGATCGTTGGATGAGAAATTTGCGGCCGCAAAACGTAGTCTCGCCCAAGCCAAAAGATGAGGGTTGCACCGCAATCACCGACGTTGCATTGCAATGACCGGCAGTGTTTTTTGGTATTGAATCCAGGTCACTTCCCACCCAACGCCATCTGGCTCTAGGAGTGACCACCATGTCCCATCAATCCTCCCCCACCGTTGCTGCGACGCCAAAACAAATCGAACGTCATATCATGCGGCGCGACGAGGTAGAGCGTAAAACCGGTTTCAAGCGTGCCCACATCTACAACTTGATGAAGGAAGGTAAATTTCCTCAGGCTAGACGCATTGGCATGCGTGCGGTCGGCTGGGACTCGCTGGAGATTGAGCAGTGGGTCGTTGAACGCTTAGATAAACTGGCCTGATGCCATGCGTGTGATTTCGGTGGTATCCACCAAAGGTGGGGTGGGCAAAACCACAATAGCCGCCAACCTTGGCGGTCTATTGGCAGATGCGGGTCTGCGCGTTCTGCTACTCGATCTGGATAGCCAACCCACCCTCTCCAGCTATTACGCCTTGAGTCAGAAGGCTGATGTGGGTGCGTACGAGTTCATCGCATTCAACTTAACAACCCCTGCGCAGTTCATTTCCAAGACAGTGATTACAGGACTTGACCTGATCCTATCCAACGATGACCAAGGCCGACTTGGCTCACTGTTAATACACGCCCCGGATGGACGGCTGCGGCTGCGCAATCTGTTAAGTATATTGCGCCCCCATTATGACCTGCTGTTGATCGACACGCAGGGTGCACGCAGCGTCCTGCTGGAGGTGGCCCTATTAGCCTCCGATCTCGCCCTTTCCCCTATCACTCCGGAAATGCTCGCGGCCCGCGAACTGCGCCGCGGTACCTTGAAGCTGCTCAGTGAGCTCGAACCGTTTAGTCACCTGGGCATTTCGCCGCCACCCTTGCGGCTATTGCTTAACCAAGTGAACGCCAATCGGGTAGACAGCCGGATGATCATCAATGGCCTGCGTGAAAGCTTCGCTAAGGTGACCAACATCTCAGTTCTAGACACCGTAGTTCCAGACCGAGTGGCTTATCTCAATGCCGCCTCCCTTGGTCTACCAGCCCACCGTATCGAGACTCGCCAGTCACGTGAACGACGCTCGTCCTCATCATTGGAAACCATGCAAGCGCTGGCTATTGAGTTGTTTCCGGAATGGCGCGAAGCGATTTCTAGGTTGAGTAGATACGCAGAGGTTCGATAAGGCGAATTCCGAAGACGGTATTTTGTTTGTTCAACCTTGAGGCCAACAGCGTTTGGCGAGGAGTCTTTGGATGTTGGATCAGTTTCCCATCATCGTTCAGCCATCCATTCGGCAAGATCATCCACCTAGTGAAGAGTACTGCACTGTGGTCTTTCGCCTGCAGCGTGGGCGCTCGGCCATGGGTAGGTTTCTCGCGAAACTGTCTCGGTATTTCGAAGGTTCGGGAACAGCCGAGATCGTTAAGTTTGAGGTCGGTGACCATTTGCGTAACCGGCGTTAACTGAGGCTGTTCAAATGAAGAAGCTCAGTCAGGAGGAGATCACCGACAAACTGCACCAGGACCATTTTCCTCGGGGTCCAGAACTGGAGCGACTATCCGATCCAGTCATCGACACCCCTATGCTGGTCACGCTGGAGCAGTTGCGGCCCTACGAGCACAACCCACGCTTCATCCGCAATCCGCTGTATGACGATATCAAAGCCTCGATCCGTGAACGTGGGCTGGATCAACCACCGCCGATTACCCGCCGCCCGGGAGAAACTTATTTCATCATCCGTAACGGCGGTAATACTCGCTTGGCGATTCTCGGCGAACTGTGGCAGGAAACCCGTGACGAACGCTTCTTTCGCATTCACTGCCTATTCCGGCCTTGGAGCAATGAAATCAGCGCCCTGCTCGGCCATCTGGCCGAAAGCGATCTGCATGGCCAGCTCACATTCATTGAGCGTGCGCTTGCCGTGGCCAAACTCAAAACCATGCTCGAACCAGATGGAGCTGTGCTCTCGCAACGTGAGCTGGCACGACGTCTCGCCGCTGGGGGTTATCCAATTTCGCAGTCGCACATCAGCCGGATGCTGGACACCCTTGAACACCTACTGCCCGCCATCCCGCAAACCCTGTACGCCGGATTGGGTAAGTCCCAGATCGAACGCCTGATCGCTCTGCGTAGCCAGGCCGAACGAACCTGGAACCGTTATCCAACCGCCACCGTTGAGTTCGCCGAGTTTTGGTTCGGTACCCTCGTCGACTTCGATGCCGACCCCGAATCCTTCGATCTTGAGCAAATCCAGGATGAACTGCTCGAACGCATGGGCCGCTTACTCGGACAGTCCTACCGCATGTTAGCCCTGGAACTGAGCGATACTCAAAGGGTCATCTCGACGCCTAGCGTTGTCGTCACCACGCCCTCAGAGAACAGCCATCTGCCGAGCGTTGATGAAGCCGCGGTAGGAACTCCCTCCTCCGAGTCCCGCCCCAAATCAACTGAGACCAGGACTCAGACCGAAACAGCGCGAGAGGAACTGCTTACACCGCCTGAAACCAATGTCGTTTCAGCGGTCAGCCCTACGTCCCGAGTTCATCAGATTCGCAAACAGATCGAGCGCGAAACTGCCACCGAAGCAGCACCGACGGACGACGGCTGCACGATCGACGACATCTGGATCATCGCACCAACACTGGATAACCCCGAACAACTACGTTTAGCTATCGCCGGACTGGCTCGGGAAATGGCGACCTACGCCGGACATCCCGAGAGCATCATCGATCAGAAGCATGGCATGGGCTTCGCCCTCAACATCGAGCGAGTTGATCTTGCAGCACCTCGCGCGACCGGCGTTCATTTAATGCTACTGGCCCTGCTGCGTGCTCAAGACGAAGTGAACTGGGAGGATCGCAAGCAACTGCCTTCAGCGCTGTTCGGGCAGCTGTTGTTGGGGGTCTATCAACTCCCGCTCACAGATCGTCCCGCCATGGATGTGGGACTGGAGCGGCTGCCCGACAGGCTGTTAATCAAACTGTATCGCCTGATCCGTTTGGCCCGTCGTCTCATCGACCTAACGCTTGCCCCTGAAGACGACTCACCGGAGAAATTGCCATGAGCCTGTCCTTCAATGTGCTCAACCAGGCCATGCTGACCCAGGTACTGCATGAGCTGCGTCTAGGTAATCTGCAACGCTGCAAGGCACTCGGGCTGAGTGAGGACGACATCTACTTATTGCAATCCTTACCGCCCACCACGCTGTCGCGCCTGGCCCATGCCACCGTGTCTTGGGTCGAGGTTAAGATCGACTCACCAGTGTTACACCGGTTGATCGAGCAGGCTGATCGCGACGAGCAGAACGAGCGCTTGATCAACCGAGCGCTCAAACTCGGCGCCAGCAGCACCATCATGTATCGGTGCTTCGGCTTGGCGCATTCGGAAACCGCCCTGCGTCGACGTCTGCTCAAGATAGAAACCCGTAAGGGCCGTCCTCAGAATTTGAGCGAAGCGCAGGAACATGCGCTCTGGCAGCGATGGTGCCAGCTACGCGCTCAGGACGGCTCCGAGGATCAGCTCGACGCCATGATGATGCTGGCGGAGGAGCAACGGATCAGCTTGACCATCGTCTGGCAGCAGATCGACCAGTACAGCAATGGAACATGAACACTACTCCTTCCAACCGCTGGCAGCGTGTCCTGCAGCAATGCACCCAGCAACTGAGTGAATGCTGGCCAGCACGCCCTACCACTGAGCAACCCTCCAACCAGGTTCTGCAGGCTAGCTTTCTGTTCAGTGGTCAATCACACGAGGTCGTACCGCGTCGGCTGCTGCTGGACAGTCGGCTGACACCGTTGGAACGTAATGCCTGGCAGGTGTTTCGGCTCATTCTGCAAGGCCGTGGCGTGGTCACGCCACGCTATGAGGATTTGCAGCCGTACTTGTCAAGCGTGCCCTACGGTGCGGCAGCCTCCCGTGAAACCATTGCTCGGGTGTTGACGATGCTCAGGTTGACGCGCTGGCTCAGTTTGGTGAGTCGCGGACGCGATCAGCTCAGCGGACGTCTTCAAGGTTCGTTGTACGTTCTGCACGATGAGCCGTTAACCCCCGCCGAAGCCATAGAACTGGATCAGGATTACCTGGAGCTAGTCGGACATGCCCTCGGTCATGCAACGAAGGCTGTGCGTATTGTCGCCCAGCACATTGTGGAGGAAATCCGCCAAGACACGAACATCGATCGGGATCGGTTACCGACGCGACTCGACAGCTGGGGCGAACTTTGGGCGCAGCAAGGATTGGATCCGGCAACCGATGCCACTCTGCACGATTCCGAACGGGGGGAAGATGCCCTCGTTCGAAATCGTGCAGGCCCTCGTTCGGAATCCGAAACAGGCGTGAACGCCAGTATTTCTGGCACCGTTCGGAATCCGAATGGCGCCTGTACTGTATTAAAAGAAAGTATAAGTACTGTACGGTGCGCGACCCCAGCGGTGGATAACCTTCACTGGCCCGAGCCGATGCACCTGAGTCCGAGCGAGCGTCAGGCCGTCACCGTGGCGCTGAATAAGCTCAAACCCTCGGATCGTCAAGCAGTACTCAACGAAGCCGGTGCACGCTGTGCGGCCGGTGGTATCCGCAAGCCAGCGGCCTATCTGATGGGACTGATACAGCGAGCACTGAAAGGCGAATTTCGTCCTTGGGTAGGTCAGGCAGAGTCGTCCCCCGTTGCAGTACCGGCCACACCGGCCCCCTCGCGCCCCTCTCGACAACCGGGCGAACCTGCATCAGCCCTCGCTCAAGCGTGCCTGAATGAGCTACGCCAACTGCGCGGCAAACGCTCTGAAGGTCAGTAGATTTGATGCCAGTGGCATCAAATCCATGAAGTTCCACTCTACGAACACATCGGACCAAACCATCAAACTTTTAAAGAAAAGCCGGGACATCTCCTCCCGTGAATGTAGACGTCAGTGGATTTGATGCCAGTGGCATCAAATCCACTGACGTCTACATAGTTAACCCTCTTAAACCAAACCGAACAGACCGCATTCAGCTTTTTGGCTGTCCTTGCCCCTCATCTGTCGCAACGTTCCTGTCCAAGCGAATGCGAGGACAACACCGTGGCCGATCACTATCAACTCAATCTGGGTTCATTGCGCAGCAGCATCACCCTGACCCTGCACACCCACCACGCCGCCCGTATCTGGCAAGGTAGGGTCGCACGTGAAGGCGTCCACTCGATCATGGGCATGGCCGGCTACATCAGTGTCACCAACCTGATCAAACAAACCGCGGCCCAGGACGATCCCTACGCCGACTGGGCCATCGTGCAACTCGAAGAAAAACTGATGCAGGCCAAGGCTGGGATGCTGGAACTGACCCAACAGCTGGACCGAATCAGACAGGACCTGCCGACACAGATCGACATGGGCGACAACCTCAACATCCACCCCGTCACCTTGCCATTGTACATCGGCAGCCAGCTGGGTTTTCTGGCGGTCTACCTGCTGACCGAATACGACACTCTGGTGCGCCGGACCCTATTGGCCCATCACACCGCCCTGATCGGCCGCATCGACATGGAAGCCTGGATCGACGACGGCGCCCATTTGCTGCGCAGCCTGTTTGGTCAGGCACAGCGCTACCGGCACGCCGGCGTCACGCGTGATGACATGGCGGCGAACAACGCCCGTGCCATTGCGGCCATCGAGAAGATGGGTTTACCCCCGATGGACATCCTGGAGGGTCATCGCCGCTCCCAGTTCGCGCCGCCAATCACTCGCCGTGGTGCGGTGGCAGTGGATGACGCCGACGCGTTGGCAGAGGACGTGGGAGCGTCGTCTGCGACAGTGAATGAGCCGGAGGACGAAGCATGAATCCGATGATCCCGGCTCATCCAATGCCCTTCGAAACATTGACACCGGATGCCTATCGACAACTCGAACACGCTGCCTACCTAAAAGGCCTTTTAAAACCTTTTAAGGGTAAGGGGGAGTTGGAGCATCTGGCGCAGGTGGCGAGGGAAATCGAGGCGCAGTTGTGCCGCCTGATGGAGGCGGTGTTGCAGCAGGCTGGACAGCCCCCTTACTCACTGTTGGATATTCGATTGGTGCTGCAGAACACCAGCGCTGGCAGCACCTTTTTGCGTTGGCGCACCCGTGATTTTGCCCGTATGGGAGTCTCGGTCTGGGAACGCCAGGTCTGCAACAAAGCCTTGCCGCAGGTCGTACGCGAGGGATTACACCGTTTCGAATGCAATCGCATCGCGCTGAACCTACAGATGAGTGTGGTGCATTCGCTCTACCGCCAGGCCACGACCTGCGCGATCAAAATGGACAGTGCCGAACGGCTGCTGCGCCAGTTCACAACCGCAGTGGAGGTATCAGGATGAGTACTTTTTTTGTCGGCGAAGGCAACATTGGCAGTACGCCAGAGTTCCAGGAGTTTTCATCAGGCAATGACGAGCCACGGCGTTTACTACGGCTGAATGTGTACTTCGACAACCCCGTGCCACGCGAGGGCAGCTATGAAGATCGGGGCGGCTATTGGGCGCCAGTTGAGCTCTGGCACCGCGAGGCAGAACACTGGAGCACGCTGTACCAGAAAGGCATGCGTGTGCTGGTCGAAGGCCGTACCGTACGCGATGAGTGGGAGGACAGCGAAGACAATGCGCGGGTGACCTTCAAGATCGAGGCCCGTCGAGTCGGCATCCTACCCCATCGGGTACACAGTGTGGTCATGCGGGAACGATCCAGTGAACCGGCCGCATCTGCGGCAGATGTTAAGCAAACTACAGACCATGCCAGGTCGTCTGCGTCAAAGTCCAAAAAGCGCAGAGAGCCGTCGTCTCCAGGTTGACGGGCATTAGGCATAAAAAATGCGCCTACGCGAAGTTTCTTGCCATTATTACTCGCTGCTCGTGAAGATCCGCCCTGCTGCCCCACGCCACACCTAGGCCCGATCTATCCATGGCTGCCTTCATCGACAAATATGAGGAACCTGTCATTCGGGTTTCTCATAGCTCGCCACTGCTGTTTCCAACAACGCTGCTCCGAACTCAACCCGGAGCAGTTCTATGCGTCTCTTTCTCTGCGAGAAACCCTCCCAAGGTCGTGACATCGCCAAGGTTCTCGGAGCCAGCCGACGTGGCGATGGTTGCTTGATCGGGCCCGAGACAACCGTCACCTGGTGTATCGGTCACCTGCTGGAACCGGCCCCACCTGAAGCCTATGGCGATCAGTACAAATCCTGGTCGTTGGATCATCTACCGATCGTTCCCGAACATTGGCAGGTCGAGGTCAAACCCAAGACTGCAGCACAGTTCAAAGTCATCAAGCGCCTGCTCAGCGAAGCTAGCACCGTCGTCATCGCGACCGATGCCGATCGCGAAGGCGAGATGATTGCCCGCGAGTTACTGGAACGCTGCAACTACCGAGGCCATGTTGAGCGCCTCTGGTTGTCCGCACTCAACGAGGCGTCAATTCACAAGGCACTGTCCTCACTGAAGTCTAGTCAGGAGACCTTCCCGCTCTATCACTCAGCCCTCGCACGCAGCCGCGCTGACTGGCTGATAGGCATGAACCTGAGTCGGTTGTTCACCCTCCTCGGACGGCGGGCAGGTTACGACGGTGTATTGTCAGTTGGGCGCGTCCAGACACCCACGTTACGTCTGGTGGTCGATCGGGATCGGGCAATTGCCAGCTTCGTCTCGGTGCCCTACTGGGACGTGGACGTGCACCTGTCCTCAATGGGGCAACCATTCATCGCGTCGTGGTTACCACCCAGTTCAGGGGCTGACGCGGCCGGCCGTTGCCTGCGGCGGGCGCTAGCCAGTAGCACCGTCCAAGCGATCTCTAGCAATGAAAGCGCCACAGTACTTTTGCTGCAGACTGAGCATTTCCGCGAAGCGCCCCCCCTGCCCTTCGACCTGAGCACACTGCAAGAAGTCTGTTCACGCAAGCTGGGACTCGGCGCTCAGGAAACCCTTAACATCGCCCAAGCCCTATATGAAACGCACAAAGCCACCAGCTATCCGCGCAGCGATTGCCGCTATTTGCCAGAGAGCATGTTCAACGAGGTAGCCGCGGTATTCGATGCCCTGCTCAGAATGGATCCTGCGTTAAGCCCAGCGCTCGCAAGCGTCGATCAATCATTGCGCTCACGAGCATGGAACGATGCCAAGATCACCGCGCACCACGCCATCATACCCACCACCGAGCCAGCGAACCTTGGGCGGATGTCCGAACAAGAACGCCAAGTCTACCAACTGATTCGTAGCCACTACCTCGCGCAATTCCTGCCGCATCACGAGTTTGATCGAACCGAGGTCGAACTGGAGTGCGGCGCCGAACGTTTGACTGCTGTTGGCAAACAGATCCTCGTCCAAGGCTGGAAAAGCTTGCTATCCGACAGAGCCGAAGGCGATGAACCCGGTCAAAAATCCCAGGTATTGCCCGTCCTACAGCAGGGTACGCGGTGCGCAGTGGACAACGTCGAACTCAAATCCATGCGCACCGCTGCTCCCAAACAGCTCACCGAGGGCGATCTTATTAAGGCAATGAAAAATGTGGCCAAGCTGGTCAACGATCCGCGCCTGAAACAGAAACTTCGGGACACCACCGGTATCGGCACCGAAGCCACGCGAGCTGGCATTATCAAAGGGTTGATTGATCGCGGTTATTTGTTGAAGAAAAAACGAGCGTTGATGGCCTCCGCAGCGGCCCATACCCTGATCGAGGCAGTGCCCGCTGCAGTCGCGGATCCGGGTATGACAGCGATCTGGGAGCAGGCTCTGGATGAAATCGAAGCGGGACGTCTGACCTTGGATGCATTCGTTGCCAAGCAGGCGCACTGGATTACACAGCTGATCGCAAACTGCGGAGCGCTCACTTTGTCGGTACCGGTCGAAGCCGGGCCGGCTTGCCCCAATTGCAATGCCTCAATGCTCAGGCGTAAGGGAAAATCAGGGCCGTTCTGGTCATGCTCCCAGTACCCGGACTGCAAAGGCACTGTGCCGATCAGCAAAGGTACGCGTCTTCAATGAGTCGCCATTGGTGTTCACATGAACCTCGGGGGGGTGTTGTCAGTGCATCATCAACGGCGCCTGACCCTTCTCCAAGTCGTCTAGCGGTCGTCCTATTTCACGGGCCAAGGCGATGCCTGTCGCGATCCATATCTGCCCCAGCTCGTTGAACGCTTTCAGGTGAGCAGGATCTTCGTTAAGCCAATGAACAAGGCTGTCGCGGTGTTCAGGGTTATCAGGGCAGTCATGGATCTTGATAAACAGCTCCAGTGTTCGAGCCCAGATCAGGTCCATGTCTTGCTCTCGCTGCTCATCCATGCTCAACCTTGCCTCCATTTGGTCCTATCAGACCGCTCAGTCTCACTGGTCACTACGCGCTCTAATTCCTGGGGGAACACATGTCACGTCGCGACAACCAGATATTTCAGTCAATATAACAACCCTATAAGTCGATACTCAACCTACAAGGATGTTCATGTCAATGGGTCTTTGCTCAACCATTCGGGTTGAATTGGAGAACTCATCACTTGGCACATAAACATCCAACCCAAGCCCAAATCGGGCGCATGATCGCGAAGCACCGAACCCAGCGTAATCTGACCCAGGAAGAGGTGGCTGAACGCCTGGGGATTGGCAGTGAAGCCATCTCGCGCCTGGAGCGGGGTGTGGTGGAGCTCTCCGTGGTCAAGCTGATGCAGTTAGCAGATATTTTTGAATGCAGGATGGATGAGCTGCTCACGGAGTCGAGCAGTCGTCCCAACGACCAAGGCCAGATGATTGCGGGTATGCTGAACGGTCTGAAAGAGAGTGACCGTGCCTTTATCCTGGCCACCGTCGAGCAATTGGCTGCTCATCTCGCCAAGAAATAGGCTCCTTCACTCGTAGTCGATCTCGAGGCGTTGAGGGTTGCCCTCAGCCTTGACGTCATCCTTCCCACTCTGCTGTAGTGCCTTCGGATCATCGCCTACGGCGACCCAAGACCGATGCGCTCCGGGTAGCTCGGTCGGACTTCTAGAGTTCGGGGCCTTCTCTTCAGTGGGATTTCATTCCTGTTTGTGCTCGACCTGATCAATGTGGCGGATGACCGCTGTTGCTTGTACCAGGCAATAGCGGTCATCCGCTTCGGCGATTGTATTCAGCCCCGGAGCCCGCCGGGGAAACACTGGGCACCCTTTGTGCGCGGATGCGTGCCAGCATGTTCCGATCCAGGCCACGACACGGGTCGGTTGGCGAATCATGGCGCAGTTAAATCAAGTTTTGCGAGGAGCTTATCGACTGCGTATGACCGTCAAAGGTGGCTTTTCTCTTCTTCGCCTGGCACCCCGCCAGGCGCACTCTTCACTTTCTTCAGTCCAGTGACTACCACTATATTCCGGCCATAAAAAATCGGGTGGCAGCGTCTTGACGCTCCCCTATGACAGGCTTATACAAAGGGCGTGGTTCGCTGTCGTTGACAGCCCAGCCCAGGTAGCCAGAACCTTCAAGGCTACGCCACGTTCGTGGTGGTTTACCCAAGTGCGATCAGCGTTCGGAAGCTCGCGCGGTTACCGCTTCAGCGGTGATGAATGCCCACTACCCTATGCTTGCGGATCACCAACGCAGATGCTCCTCTGCTGCACCGCTATTTCCCCAGACGCATCGTTCTGATCGTCATCGGCTTGCCGGTGCCGAGTCGCTCATCGCTCGCCTTCACCTTACCCACTCTGACGGGGGCTCACTTCCCCGTCAGGGACTGTGCGTCGCCGTTTTCCCTTGAAACAGGAGAACTACCATGGCCCACGCCAACCAATCCCAAGAAGTGACCACCTACTTCAACCTGCACACCGTCGGTATCGGTTACCTCAACCGTGTTCGTGAAGTCCAAGTCCGCCGCGGCCAGCCGTTCATGGCCTGCGATATCGCCGCCCTGCACGGTGCCTCCGATGCGGTCGAGTACACCCGTTTCGACTGCAAAGTCGCGGGGGGCGAAGCTGAACGCTTGATTCGACTCTATATGGACGCCGTCAACGCCGAGAAAAAGGTCTTGCTGTCGTTCCGTATCGGCGACCTGTGGATCGATCCATTTCTCTACGAGAAAGGCGAGAAACAAGGCCAACCGGGCGCCAGCCTGAAAGGTCGTTTGCTGTTCATCGACTGGATCAAGGTCAACGGCACGTTCGAATACAAAGCGCCCGCCAGGCAGCAAGTAACAGCACCTGCTGAGCCAGTGCCAAACAGTGAGCCATCCTCAGCGTCGGCAGATGCCGAAGCTGAGGAGTCCGCAAACCCAACAGAGGCTCGGGTCGAACCTGAATCTCCACCCACTCCCCGCACGGCCCGCCGTGATGCCACCCGTACCGTTCAGTCCGCCTGAACAGTCCACGATGTTCCTCATCAAGGCGCTCCGTCGAGCGCCTTTTCTTCAATCCGCACAGGAGAACCAACATGGAATCCTTCTGGCTTTGCGACGACTGCCTGTTCGCTACGGCTTACGAGGACTACAGCACGTTGTCGCTCTACTACACGACGAATGAAATCGAGAAACGCATCGCTGACATCCCTCGTGGACTGGTTCGCTTAATGCCCATCAGTGCCGACTTCGATCCCGAAACTGGCTGGGGAATAAAAGCCTTTTCCCCATTGCCCTGCGACGGTTGTGGTTCACACCTACACGGTCAACGCCACCGATTCACGCGGCTGTAAACAGCGCGCCACCTGCTAACGCCCGCGACTCCACACCCACCTCGGGGACACCACTCCCCTCGGGCGTGTACCCCTGATTTTTCCCTTCGGAGGTACCCCCATGAACACCCCACTCACCCTGATTGAGACCTCGGATTTCGAGGCTGATTGTATCGTCCAAGAAAACCAGGTGATCGACGAAGCACTGCATATTCTGGATCGTCGGCTGTTCAACCGCGGCCCTAACCTGACGTCGCCTGACGCCGTGGCCTCATACCTAAAACTGCATCTTGTGCAACAAGAGCATGAAGTCTTCGGTGTGATATTTCTCGATGCCAAGCACCGGGTGTTGGCGTTCGAAGTCCTCTTTCACGGCAGCATTGATGGCGCCAGCGTTTACCCCCGCCAGGTCGTCAAGCGTTCCCTAGCGCATAACGCCGCGGCCGCCATTTTTGTTCATAACCACCCCTCAGGTTGTACAGAACCCAGCCAGGCGGATCACGTCTTGACTGCACGGTTGAAAGAGACCTTGGCCTTGATCGAAGTGCGCGTACTGGATCACTTCATCGTGGGTGAAGGTCGTCCTCTCTCTCTTGCCGAACATGGCTGGCTTTAACCCTCACAGGCGTCTTCGGGCGCCTTGTTCATTTTCATTCTGGAGAACCTTCATGAACCCCACACACCAAGCTGCAGCCCTGCTGACGGCCTCCAACCCATTTGCTCGCGGTTACGACAACCTTCATATCGAACGGCTGCTACTGATCACCTACGAAGACGACTGCCCTCCCTGCTTTCGACCCGTGCACGACACACAGGCCCATCTGCCCGACGACGAGCTGCAACTGTTCCCCTGCCTGTTCAATGACGATTTCGCCATTATCAGCAAAGGCCATTCCATTTCGGATGATTTGGACGAACGCTGTCAGTCCAGTGGGCTAGTGCGCCAAGTGATCTACGCTGTAATGGGCGAAATGCTCAACGAGCGGCATCACCTCGGTGATCTGTACTCCCTGGAAGAGGCCCAAGCCATGGTCCATCGCTTGAGCTTCGAAACGGGACACTACAGTCGAGCCTGGGAAATCAGTACCGCGCACCTTCCCGAAGCAGCGATGCTTTATCTGGAGGAGTGGGTCAGTAACTTCGCTCTGCGGCAAACCGGCCTCTTGTTCGAGCTTTTTACGCTGCCAGATTGCTGCGGTATCGGTTGCAAACTGATCGGCACGCCATGGACGGACGAGAACTTGCTGAACATTGAGGGCAATCGTTATTCGAGCTTGAGACAAGAACAACTCGACGCAGGCACACCGGAAGCCTTGGTCAACGTACTGTATTTGGCGGCATTGGCGGATGTGCGATTGTTGATCTTCGACCCCGACGCTGCCGTCTTGGATGGGCTCGCCATTTTCGATGAATAGCAACGTGTTCAGCGTTAACACGACCCACCTTGAATCAACTTTCTCACTGAATCGCTCCTTCACCTCATGTCAGGTTCTGCACTGAATCTGACATGAGGTTTTTTCCATGGAGCGTTTTTTCACGCCTGTCTGCCTGCTGGGTTTGTTGAGCGCCTGCACCGCGCAAATCCCCAACCCTTTGCCGACCGATCCAGAGATTGACAGTGGCTCCAATCGGGCCCAGCACTCGAAGGGCATAGCCGAAGAAAGCCATCCGGCAGAGCTTCGTTATGGCCGCTACACGCTGGTCAGCACCGAGCCCACCACGGAACAACGCGATCTTCTTGCCCAAATCATTGACGTGAGCATCCCGTCCAGCCTGAACCCTTCGGTGCAGGATGCATTGCAGTACGTATTGCAGCGCTCGGGCTATGCGCTCTGCCCCGTTACCGCGTCGGTGAGGGTGCTGTTTACTCGGCCCCTCCCCGCTGCCCATTACCGGCTTGGTCCAATCCCTTTACGCCGCGCGCTGCAAGTGCTCGCTGGCCCCGCCTGGCAACTCACGACCGACGAAGTCAGCCGTTCAGTCTGCTTCGAACAGCAGAAAACGGAGACCGGCGTCGCGCTGATCACACCCGTCTCGCCCTATCTGTTGGAGGCACGCCCATGAGAGCCTCGACGTTTCAAACCCTCATCATTGGGCTGCTTTGCTTGGCGATCGCCGGCCTGAGCGGTGGTTTGTATAACCAGTATCAACGCGTGGCCGAACTGCAGAGCACGAACACGCAATACCGACAAACCCTGGACTCCCTACAACATGATTCAAGCGCCCTCAAGGACGCCCAGGAGAAGCTGCATTACGCACTGAAAGACCTGAAGCAGATGGTCGATACCGGTGAGCAACAGGCCAATACCCTCGATCCGATGCTGGATCAGTGGGCACAAGAACTACAGGAGCTGCGCGATGGTCTGGCAGCCCGCGCCACCGAGGCAGACCTAACAGCGCTGCGCGCACGCCTTGAACAGGTCGAGCAGCAGCTCCTGGACCTCAGGACAAAGCCATTCCCTCCACCGCCGACGCCTTCTGCGACCAAACCGAAAAAGACCGCTCGCCCCAAGCCCGTCCCGCTCTCGCCACCGTTCTCGGTGTTGGGGGTCGAATCCCGTGGTGGTCAGCGTTTTTTGGCAGTCGCACCTCATGACAGTCGCTCGCTCACGGATGTCCGGCTGCTGCATAGCGGCGAGCAGCTCGGAGCCTGGCACCTGAAAGTGCTGGAGTCGAACTCAGCCATCTTCGCGGTGGCCACTCAGCCAGACCAGACCGTGCACCTCCCTTGAGAAGCGAACATGAACAGAGCGCTACTGCCCACCGTCGTCTGTCTCGCTTCGCTATTGGCCATGGGCGCTGCGATGGGCAACCCCGTCACGACACAGTCACGGACCCAGGACACGCAGTCTGCTCCGCTGGGGCGCTCTGACTCTGAACAGGCGGCGAGCTGGGGTCTGACGGAGCAGGAGTGGACGCGCTTCGAACAGATCCAAGCCGGCCCACGCGGTTTCTGGAGCCCGCACCTCGATCCGTTAACCGCACTCGGGGTCGAGGCCCAGACCGACCAAGAGCGCCAGCGCTATGCCCAATTGCAGGTAGCGCTGGAAGCCAAACGCGCTGAGCGCGAGTTGGCCTACCAAAACGCTTACACCGCGGCCTGGGCCAAGCTGTTTCCCGGGCTGCTGCCGATCCAGGGCATGGCATCCCCGTCCCCTGCCAGCTCAGCGGTCATGCCGCGTCAAGCCTTGTTTGTGGAGGACCACTGCCCAGCGTGCACCGCCGAAGCGCAGCGTCTGCAAAACAGTGACACGGCGTTCGATATCTACCTGGTGGGCAGCCAAGGCGAGGATGAACGCGTCCGTAGCTGGGCTCGGCAAGCAGCCGTTGATCCGACCAAGGTTCAACGCCGGCAGATCACCCTGAACCATGACCGTGGTCGCTGGTTCAGCCTGGGAGCCCCGGGGCCATTGCCTGCCACATTTCAAGAGGTGAATGGACAATGGCAACGCATCGACTGAGTGGTATTGCGCTCATGCTGACAATGCTCGCCGTCCAGGCTGACGAACTTCCGCCTCCGGCCTACCAATTGGCGGCGCATGACGCCGACATTCCTTCTACGGTGCTATTCGCTATCGCCCTGCAGGAGAGTGGTATCCACGTCCGTGGTCGACTGCTGCCCTGGCCCTGGACACTGAACATCGCTGGAACACCTTACCGCTTCGCCACTCGCCAGGCCGCCTGTCACGCTTTGCTTCAGGCCCTCGCCCGACATGACGCCAAGCGGGTCGATGCCGGACTCGGCCAAATCAACCTGGGTTACCACGGACAACGTTATTCCACCCCCTGCGAAGCCCTTGATCCCTACCGAAATCTCGCCGTGACCGCCGCGCTGCTGCAGGAGCATCACGCCGTCACCGGTGACTGGGTGTCAGCTGCCGGACGCTATCACCGCCCGGCAGGAGGAACGTCGGCGGCGCGTTACCGCGCCGGATTTACCCGGCAACTCGAACGACTGCAGGTTTCCTTTAAACAGGGCACACCACCATGAAGCGAATTCACAGTGCGTATTACTTCGCCGTGCTCTTGGCTGCGCTCGCCCATCCAGGACTGTCGTTTGCAGAAGCTCAGCCTGGCGGTTTCACCCGTCCCCAGTTTGACGCTTCCAGGCCGCCAATAAACAACAAGACCCTGCCTGCTCGGGCCATACATGCAGACCTACCTGCATTTGCCGATGAAACCTGGATACTGCCCGTGCGCAGCTCTCACTTGAGCCCAGGCCAAATCACAACTCGCGCCCTGGACATGCCGGGCTTGCGGCCATTTTTCCTTGTCGGGCAGGATCCCCAATCGTTGGCTTGGCTGCATCAGCGTGCGACTGAACTGCAAGAAATGGGGGCGGCCGGCCTCGCCGTCGAAGTGACCGATACTGAAGCCCTGGCCCGAATTCGAGCGGCCGCGCCGGGCATCACCATCCTGCCGGTCAACGGCAACGACATCGCCACCCGCCTGCAGATTGAGCACTATCCCGTCTTGATCACTTCCACCTCACTGGAACAGTGAGTCCAGGTCATGGCCGAGCATGCGATGGAGTCCAAGCTCCGGCCAGCGGTGGAGCTGTACACCGTAGCAATCTGTATCGCTGCCGCGGTGTTGTGCGTGTACTCGCCCTGGGCTGTGGCCCTGTCATCCGAGATCGGGCTGGTGGCGGCGCTGGCCTATGCCCTGTTCGGCCTTATCCGGCTGCGACAAGCTTGGGAGGTGCTGCGTTATCGGCGCAATATCCGGCGGCTGCCCCGCTACGAGCTGACCAGTCGGCAGATTCCGGTAAGCCGCAAGCGTCTGTTCATGGGTCGCGGCTTTCGCTGGACCCGCCTGCATACCCAGCGCTTGGTCGAGGCCCAGGATCCGGCGGTCGCCCACTATGTCGACCAACCGACCAGCTACCGCCTGGCCCGTGGACTCGAACGGCGCCTGGAGCATGCACCGTTTCCACTCTCGATACTGGCCCGTGTCACGGCCTGGGACAGTGCCTTCAATCCGTTGCGGCCTTTGCCCCCGGTAGGTGGCTCGCCACTGTTGCATGGGGTCGAGCCCGATGAAACGGAAGTCAGTCTGCCGCTGGGCGAACGGGTCGGACACACCCTGGTGCTCGGCACTACCCGTGTCGGCAAGACCCGGCTCGCCGAGGTGTATATCACCCAGGACATTCACCGCGTCGAACATGAGGTGGTCATCGTCTTCGATCCTAAGGGCGATGCCGACCTGCTCAAACGGATGTACGTCGAAGCCAAACGCGCTGGTCGGGAAAAGGAGTTTTATGTGTTCCATCTAGGCTGGCCGGAGATCTCCGCCCGCTACAACGCCGTGGGGCGTTTCGGACGTATTTCGGAAGTGGCGTCGCGCATCGCCGGGCAGCTCAGTGGTGAAGGCAACTCCGCAGCCTTTCGCGAGTTCGCCTGGCGTTTCGTCAACATCATTGCCCGCGCTCTGATCGAGCTGGGCCGACGTCCGGACTACCTGCAGATCCAGCGACATGTGGTCAACATCGACGCACTGTTTATCGAATACGCCCAGCAGTTTTTCGCCAAGACCGACCCAAAGGCGTGGGAAGTGATCGTCCAGCTTGAAGGCAAGCTCTCCGAGAAGAACATCCCCCGGCATATGATCGGGCGCGAAAAGCGTGTGGTGGCCATCGAGCAGTACTTGGCGCTGAAGCGGGTATTTGATCCGGTAATGGACGGACTGCGTTCGGCGGTACGATATGACCGTACTTACTTCGACAAAATCGTTGCCTCGCTCCTGCCGCTGCTGGAGAAACTCACCACCGGCAAGACCGCCCAGTTACTGGCTCCAAACTACACCGATTTAGATGACCCGCGGCCAATCTTCGACTGGATGCAGATCATCCGAAAACGCGGCATCGTCTACGTCGGTCTGGATGCACTGACCGACGCCGAGGTGGCCGCCGCGGTGGGCAACTCCATGTTCGCCGACTTGGTCTCGGTCGCCGGACACATCTACAAACACGGCATCGACCATGGCCTGCCCCAATCGGGTAACAACAGTGACAAGTTGCCGATCAACCTCCACGCCGATGAATTCAACGAGTTGATGGGTGATGAATTCATCCCGCTGATTAACAAGGGCGGCGGTGCCGGTATCCAGGTAACCGCCTACACCCAGACCCTCAGCGATATCGAAGCGCGAATCGGTAACCGCGCGAAGGCCGGTCAGGTGATCGGCAATTTCAACACCCTACAGATGCTCCGCGTGCGCGAAACCGCCACTGCGGAACTGCTCACCCAGCAGTTGCCCAAGGTTAACGTGCTGACCAAGACCCTGGTGTCGGGTGCCACCGACACCTCCGATCCTGAAGCCAATACAGACTTCACCTCCTCCTCGCAGGACCGTGTCAGCAGCACCAGTGTGCCGCTGATCGAGCCGGCTCACATCGTCAGTTTGCCCAAGGGGCAAATGTTCTCCTTCCAGGCCGGTGGGCAGCTCTGGAAAGTCCGCATGCCATTGCCAAAACCCTCCAACGACGATGCCATGCCCAAGGACCTGCAGGAGCTCACCCAGCGAATGCGGGCGACCTACAACGCGCAAGCGGGGCAGTGGTGGAGCGCAAGCAGTGGCGGCCCAACTACCAACTTCGATTTAGATCAGGTGGGGTAGCCCTACCCCTCCTGGTTTCGATTCAGCAAAACACATACAGAAGGCGCGTTAACGCCATCAGCCATGTGGCACCAATGGAGTGAATGATGGTGACTTCCGTACAGAACACGCCGCCACAACCGATCCAGCATCCGGGAATGATCGTCTCGGCCATCAGCCTGGTCCAGCGCATCATCGGCTTGCTGGTTGCCTCACTGCTGTTCTCGATTCTGATTGAATTCGCCGGTTTGCTGCTATTCTGGAGTGATCAGGGCTGGCGACACAGCCAAGCCATGTTGAGTAGCGAATTGGGTTGGGTCAGCGAGCACTTCAAATCTTCACTCATCATTCAACAACCCGGACAGACGATTGTCCAGTGGCTGGATTTTCTCAATCAATGGTTGTTGGTCAAGACCGGCTTTGCAGATTTTGCCCAGCAGGCGCGGGTGTCGAGCCAGGGCAAAAACTTCTGGAGTTGGATCAATCAGCTGTACGTAAGCATTGAGGATTTCGTGCTGGCGGCGGTGTATGTGACCTTTACCTTCGTGGTGCGCCTGGCCATTCTGGTCCTGTCCACACCACTATTTTTGTTGGCCACGTTTACTGGTTTTGTCGATGGTTTGATGCGCCGCGACCTACGCAAATTTGGCGCTGGCCGAGAGAGTAGTTTTGTTTATCACCGTGCTAAACGTGCGGTAATACCACTACTGGTCGTGCCTTGGATTATCTACCTATCCCTGCCCTTTACGATTAATCCAATGGTGATATTTCTACCTTGCTCCGTGATGCTTGGGGTGACTACGGCAATCACAGCCGCGACGTTCAAAAAATATCTCTAAGCGCTAAGTTAAGCTTTTTTCTAAAATCATTACGGGGGTGGTCATCCTTCGCGAGTGGTGTTTCGGCTGCTTACGCGCTGAGGTACGCCTTCGCTAAGAAATGGATTTGCGCGCAGCAATCCCCCAATCTACTTTGGTAGTGCACAGGCCCAATGTCCGCTATATAGGCCAAATGACGGTAGGCGCACGGCGAACACGCCTTGCGTAGTTAAACGGATGCCCACTTGTGCGGCAGCAACTCCATGATCTCAATCGCCCGTCGCGTCGGCAGACAAGTCAAACTTGCTTCAGATAAGCATATGGATCATGCCCATTCATGCGCGCATGACTGGATCAAACTCATGATCGCAGCAGCCCGTTTTCCGCTGCTTAGCGATCCGGCAAGGAACCAATTCGAGCGCCCAAAATAGGCGTTGGTGGCGCAGATACCCCGCCATCAGGTCGGGGGTAGACTAGTCCACGTACATCGCATTCCCAATACAGCCCATAACCCATCCCCAGAACCTCAACCTCCGCGAGTTGATTGGGCTCGGCGTGTCCCAGCCCCGGCTCCATGTGGAGCGGAGCTGGAAAGCGAAATTGCCGCCATTGGTCAGGCCCGATCACGCGGTCAAGCTGGCGATAGTAGCAGGCCGTCGTCATGCACGGCTCGCCCTCCTCCTCGCGCTCGCCGAAATTTTGCACTGAAATGCTTTTAGCAAGGCACTAAATATATGGCGGACCCATTATTCACAGAGCACATGCGTTGCTCTTGCTCTTCCGGTTGAGAGGGGGCTATAGCTGGCGGGCTTAAGGCTTCCTCTGCTCGAAGTCTGTTCTGCTGTTGCTGAGTGACCGCAAGCTTCTGTTTCAGCAGTTGGAGGGCTCTAGGACTGTTAGGCGGAACCTTTTCCAATTCGGCGTCAATTTCCAAAACAGACGGCGGAAGAATCCCCATAGCGACCAATTGCTGATCCTGCTCAAGCGTACTCATGGGTTTGCGAGCGAGCGTGTCAGAATTGTTTACGGCGCATCCGCCCAAAATGCCCACCGCAGACAAAACCATTGCGAATTTCCTTGTGGTGCTCATGTGATTTCTCCATTCCCAGCCTTCGCCCAACGAAAAGCAACCCTACGACAGAGGAGTGAGCTCGTCTAGTTACTCATGCAGTTCAAAAAACTTGCTCCGTGCATGTGCCATCCTGGATCCGAGGTAACGCCTAACCCTTCGACCGTGCCAACTGTTAGCTGGCATGGGGTGGCGCGCTGGATCGTACTATCTTGATTCAGCGCGCATCTCGGGGCCACCCATGCCTTAATTAGAACCACTTATTACAGCTTCCGGGAGAGTTTTTAATGGTCTTATAGTCAGTGACTATATTTTGCGCGTTAAATGCAATTTCTAGAGTACATTTTTTATCATAGTATTTTGTGCTGGATGTAGGTGTCAGCATCACGCCACCGCTAGGGCCTGCGCTGACGGTATTCGCAGTGTCCGTTAAGGAATATTGACTTTCATAAAACCATCTCGCAACAGACCCGCCGTCAGCATTCTTAACCAGTTGGGCGGGCTTTCCATATTGAGCATATGCTACCTGTATATTAGCCCCCTCAAACTTATTCTGATTTATAACGTCCGGAATGGTGGGCACAGTATTTGCCAGCACTTCACAGCCGGATGCTAACACTGACAAAAGAATTAATATCAAATACTTCAATTTGCATTCAGGCATACTGAACCTTTTCTGCCGTAAAAATTGATGAGCGTGAATGCTGCTTGAGTACGCAGTCTTATCCTCCAAACGGTGCGCTCTTTATCGGCTGACCTTTTGGTGCGCAGGCTGGCGGGTTGGACATGCCGAATGTCAAGATGTTACCTCCGTTGATAATGCAGTTAAACTGCTTGTTATCATTGGTTTTTAGCAGTACGTAGGTATTGGTACCTTGCGTTCGCCGGTTGATAACTGTCAGGTCGGCTGGAGCATAGCCCAACGCACCAGCGCTTTGAGATTTTACGTCATCGTCACTCAACATATTCGTCTTACTGGCAAGAGCATTGCAGCCACTCAAAAGCGCAAGTGTGGTTAACATTACATACAACTTAAGCAGCGACATATCACACATCCTTTTGTTGACTGAAAAACTGAGTAGATGATCGAATTGAGACATCCGTAACCTACCTCACCTGGATTGAGTAGAGTAATAGCTGTACAAATTTCATCAATCCGGCGGATCGAAGGGATATCAACTATAAAACGTAATAAAAAAAAACGAGAAAAAATTCTTTGCCCCTGCGTCCCAATTCCTTGCCTGTCCGTCTCAACCCGAAGTCATTTGATCAAGCACGGTCCGAAGCGAAAAACCAGTGTGCACAGAGGTCTGGCCTGCTGAGCCGAAGTGTTCAGATGCAATGAGGCAGTCCCGCGCCTCTTTTGGCGAATAGCCGAAAGCCTTCTTGAACGAGCGACTGAAGTGTGACTCGCTTTTGAACCCAAATTGAAAGGCCAGCCCGGAGGTTCGATGCTGAACGTTGCTATCTCCTTGGAGAATAGCCCTTATCTTGTCTAACCGGCGTCGTTGTATGTAAGCCGCAACACCGGACTCTTGCTCGAATAAACGATAGAGTCCAGCCCTTGAAATCCCCATGTGCCGGCATATGAACGCTGGCGCCAGATCGGGGTTCAGCAGATGCTGTTCGATCAGGTTCCGGGCGCGGTTGAACAGTGAGCGATCAATTTCGGTTTCAGCGCTTTTGAGGTTTGGAATGGAGGGTGTTATCGCGGCCGCGACCATGGCCAGAGTCGCTTGTTGTATATAGAGTGTCTCATCACTTTTAAAACTGGCTGACCGCGCTCGTAGTGCACGCATGTGATCGGCAAGCAGGTCGCTCAAACCGCCCCTCAATACCAGCCCATGAATGTCCTTATTGCCTAATTGCGCTGCCAGCAAGTCCCGAGGAACCGTCAGGATAATCGTATCGCCTGCCGTGATAACGCAATCCAGTTGCTGAGCAAGGTCCAACACATAAATCTGCGAGTGACATGCCACCAACGGTGCCTGACCGGCCAAGCCGTTGATCGAATGAGACAGGCCTAGGCAGATATAGTAATGGTCGAGGCCGTCGCGGCGGATCATCTGAGCTGACCGTTTGACATCATAATGCACTGGTTTTTGTGTGCCCTCCCATACGCCGCACCCCATCAACAGCGCGCCCAGGTAACAGGTGGTCAGCCGATAGTTGAACGCTATTGATTCAGACTCGCCAATCCTCACGTCAAAGAGTGCATTCACCTCTTCACGCCAGACTTCAAAACGCTGTCTAGGTGGGTAGGGTTGAGTGCTGAAGCTATAAGAGGCGTTCTCCACATGTACTCCTGCTAAAACAGATAGAGCGACCTAAACTGCTGAAGTTCAATGGCCATCATCTGTGCGATGATACGGAGATGATGGCGACTTCCCTGAAATTCTTCCTGTTGTATTTTCTTGGCGCAATCAATGTCAAATGAAAGATTTATTGTTCATGTGCTTCGGCCGTTAAAGCCTTTGATCAGGGCAATACAAAATCGCAATGAGAGACTCCTACGAACCGTCTTGATCCTCTGACCACCTAAAGGGTGCGATGACTTCGAGAACATAGGTGAATTGAAAAGAGGCGAACTGGAGAAATATCTGCAGCAGTACCTACTGCGTCGATATCTGGGAATGGTGAAACGAAGGGGTTTCCAATCGGAGGCGGCCGGAAACTCCAGGCCCCGATGTCACGAATCTTGCGTGGCTGGCTATTTGGACACGCCAACCTGCGCCGAGCCCCCTGAAAAGCGATACATCTCACTTCGCGTTTGTGACTGAATAATTCGACCTCTAACGTAATTCTGGCTCAATCTCCAAATGGGCCAACGTCATGTCGACTACCGTCTTTCGCTATTTTTTACTCTTTTCACTGATTATCGTCCATGGGAGCAGCTATGCCGCAACTGCTCATGAGCAGGAACAGCTCAGTCTAATTCTGCAGCAACTCGACATTATCGAACGTCTTGCAACTCAAGCGACGGCAACCAGCGCGTCTGAACCTGGCAATCGCTATCGCTTCGACTATCCCTCTCTGATGCAGGACATCCAACGTATTCGCCAAGGCGTGCAAGGCTATCTCTCTCCTTCTCGCGCTCAACCCCGCGATCCCACTGAATTGGTCGGCGATTATCGCCTCGACACCCCGTCCGTAGAGCCGTCGCCATGAGCATGACTGACGCGCAGACAGCTGCCTTCCAAAACGCCTCCGGCTTTTCGGCGCAGAGCAGTTCGTCGCTCTGGCTATGCCTGGTTTTGGTCCTTGGTTTGCTGTGGTGTGCCTGGGTGATGTGGACGGCTTACCGGGGATGGGCCACCGGCAGTGTGCGCTTCGGAGCCTTCGGCGGCAGCGCAGCGCGCGTGCTGCTCACCTTGCTGGTCCTGATGTTCTTCACCCTGTCCTAACACCGGAGATCACCGTCATGCTCAAGTTCCTTATCCCCCTGAAAAACAACCTGCATGATCGTGCCAGTCAGCGCGTGATCGGTCTGCTGCTGGTGCTCGGCCCAAGCCTAGCCTTTGCGGAACTACCCACTATGGAAGCCCCTTCACGCGGTGAAGGTTCCGGGTTGATCGAGACGATCAAAAACTACGCCTACGACGGCGGCATCCTCCTCGGCCTGCTGATCGCCCTGCTCGCTTTCTTGGGTGTGGCCTGGCATTCCCTGACTGTATATGCCGACGTGCAGAACCAGCGCAAGACTTGGAAAGACCTCGGCGCCGTCGTCGGCATCGGAGCCTTGCTGGTGGTAATCATCATCTGGTTCCTGACCAAGGCTGCCGCGATTCTGTGAGGTTGGCATGAACGACGCTATCGAACGCCTTGCCGACGGCACCTTGGTTTTTCTACCGGAGCGGCTCAACCGTGATCCCGCCGTCTTGCGCGGTTTAACCAATGATGAGATGTGGTTAGCGCTCGGCACCGGCGCCGTCATTGGCCTGCTGCTGGGCGTTCCTCTGGCGATCGCCACCGCCTCCATTGCCATGGCGCCGACCAGCATGATCGCAAGCATGGCGTTAGTGTTGTTTGCTGGCGGCACGCTACTGCGTCGCGCCAAACGGGCCCGGCCAGAGACCTGGTTGTACCGCAAGCTCGAATGGATAGCGGCCAGCCGCTGGCGTCTGGGGCGCAGCAGTCTGATCCTGCACTCCGGCGCCTGGACGGTTCGCCGTTCGCGTCGACTGCGCCCTGCCCTGTCCCGGTGGCTGCCATGAGCCGATTCCGAAACAAGGTCGATGCCCAACAGGCCCATATCTTCAGCCTGCGTCTGGCGGTAGTAATTCTCGCCCTGCTCTGTGCCGGACTCTGGTATGGCTGGCGCACGGCACCTACCGACCTGACCGTACATGTCCCCCCGGATCTGCGTTCGGGTAGCACGCGCAAATGGTGGGATATCCCCTCAGAGAATGTCTATGCTTTTGCCCTCTACATCTTTGGTCAGCTCAATCGTTGGCCCTCAGATGGCGAGCAGGATTATCGCCGCGCCATCTATGGCTTGCAGTCCTACCTGACACCTGCTTGCAAGGCCTTCCTTGACGGAGACTACGAATACCGCAAGGCCGCCGGCGAACTTCGCCAGCGGGTGCGTGGCGTCTACGAAATTCTGGGCCGAGGTTATAGCGAAGATCCGGAACTCAGGGTCAAGCAACTCGATCGCGACAGCTGGCTGGTCACCCTAGACCTCAACGCGGATGAGTATTACGCCGCCGAACCGGTGAAACGGGTGGCGGTACGTTATCCATTACGCGTGGTGCGTTTTGATCTGGACCCCGAACGCAATAAGTGGGGGCTGGCACTGGACTGTTATCAGGGCACGCCGCAAAAAATCGCTCTGCCTGGAGGTGAGCTATGACGCGGATTTCTATCCTGGGGCTCACCATCGCACTAATGCTATGGGGAGTTGCAGCGCAGGCCGTCGAACTGATGCACTGGGAACGCCTCCCCCTCGCGGTTCCGCTGGTGATCAATCAGGAACGAGTGGTCTTTGTCGATGAGGATATTCGAGTCGGCGTGCCCTCAACCCTGGCGGGTAAGCTGCGCGTGCAATCAACCGGCGGCACGCTGTACCTGCGCGCGTCGGAAGCCATTGCACCGACCCGACTGCAACTGCAATCGGTCGCGACGGGCGAGATCACCCTGCTGGATATCGCGGCCACGCCTGGCGATCAACCGCTGGAGCCCGTGCGTATTCTCAAGAATGCCAAGGTGCAAGCTACCGAGGCTGAATCTAGCACTTTCCTTGCTCCAGAACGCACGCCGATCCCGGTCGCTTTGACGCGCTATGCCGCGCAAAGCCTGTACGCGCCGCTGCGCACCGTGGAGTCTCTACCCAATGTACGCCGCGTCCCGCTCAAGCTACGCACCGAACTGCCGACTCTGCTGCCGAGCGAAAACGTGTCCAGCACACCCATCGCCGCCTGGCGGCTCGATGACTATTGGGTGACGGCGGTGAAATTGCGCAATCGTAGTTCAGAGATGGTGCAACTCGATCCACGTCGGCTTCAGGCCAAGCTGTTCGCCGCGACCTTCCAGCATGCTTTCCTCGGGCCGGTCGGCAGTGCAGAAGACACAACGATCGTCTACCTCGTCACTCGCGGTGCCGGCCTCGAACACGCCGTGCTGCTCCCGTCCGTTGCGCGAGGTGCTGACGATGAAGGCTAACGCCTTGCTCAAATGGTTGGTACCGGCTGCGCTACTGGCCGTGGTGTTTATCATCCTGAAAACCTGGATCGCCGGTAATACTCCCTCTCCAGAGCACCCAGTTGATCAGGGCAACATCCGGTTATCCGCCGAGCAAGCCAAGTCGCTCGGCATTGCTGGCGATACCCCACGCGACACGGTCGCCACCTTGGTCGGCCAGGTGAAGGCCATGCGCAGCGACATGCTCGGCCTGAAAAAACACAACGATTCGCTGCAGACGGAGAACAACCGCCTGCGCGAGCGAGAAAACAGCGTCGATTCGCGTATCCAGACGGCTCTTGGCAGCGTGACCCAGCAGGTCGACGAGGGCCGTCGCCAAGCCAACGAGGCCCGACTCAAAGCGGAACAAGACAGTCGCCAGGCTCGCGGTCTGCTGACGCATTTGCAGGAGCAGTTGTCGGGGTTGACCGGTAAAGGCAAGGACATGCCGATCGGATTGGGGCTTGAGCCGGGCGACGGGGCGCAGTTCGACGGGCAGCATTTTGCCAATGATGCGTTGCAGTGGATTGAGCCCTCGGATGCTCCACCCACCGACGCCCGAGGCAAAACCAAGACCTCCCCCGCACTGAGTCTGCCTACCGCCTTCAACTCACTGGAAGGCTTGAAAGACAACGCTATTGATCGCAGCCAGAAACAGCTGCGTGCAGTTACCCAGGGTGAGCGTGATCCGACGCGATCCGCTGATCGTACCGAAGGCGCGAAGCCGGTCTACACCATTCCCGAAAACGCGACATTGATGGGCTCGGTCGCCATGACCGCGCTGATCGGCCGAGTCCCGGTGGACGGCACGGTGAATGATCCCTATCCCTTCAAGGTGCTGGTCGGCCCCGAGAACCTGACTGCCAACGGCATCGACCTGCCGGACGTCGCGGGGGCCGTGATGAGCGGTACGGCGTCCGGTGACTGGACTCTGTCTTGTGTACGCGGACAGGTCGAGTCAATCACCTTTGTGTTTACCGATGGCACCATCCGCACGGTACCTCAGCCGAAGGCGGTCGCCAGCCGCAATGCCTCCACCGCCCAGAGCTCGAACACCGACAAGATCCGCGGCGGACTCGGCTACCTGTCCGATCCGTATGGCATTCCTTGCATTGCCGGCGAGCGCCGCTCGAACGCCCAACAGTACCTCGGCAGCCAGAGCCTGATCACCGCGGCTGGCGCCGGTGTCGCTGCCTTGCTCGGGGATGAGCAGCACAACAGCAGCGTGATCAGTTCGGGCGGCAGTACGCTCGGGGTCACCAGCAGCAATGGCAATAGCACGCTGAATTCAATTCTCAGCGGTGGGGTCGGCGACATCCGCGAGTGGGTCAACAAACTGTATGGCGAAGCCTTTGCTGCCGTGTACGTGCCACCTGCCGCACAGGTCGCACTGCACCTCGACCATGAGATCACCATCGACTACGAGCCCAAGGGCCGGAGCGTTCGCCATGAAAAAGACCATGCTTCTCTGCCTGACCTGGATTAGCTTGCTCTGCTGGGTCCTGACGGGGTGTTCCACCGACAAGGACACGCTTTTGCCCCATGGCGAGCAAACCATGCTGGACATCTGGAACGGTGCCGGTTCGCAAGGCACTCAGCAGCAACTGCTGGATGCTCGGCAGCAGTTACGCCGTCCGCTGGCCCAGGCAGATTTCTCCGCCTCTCTCCAAGAACCGTACACGCGCACCGCGACGAACGAGATCCACAATTTGTTCCCGCGCCTGCCCAATCCCGATCTGGTGCTGTACGTGTATCCGCATCTGAGTGGTACCGAGCAGGCACCGATCCCGGGTTACTCGACCGTCTTTCCGTTCTACCAACGGGTGCAGTACGCATTGCCTGGTGAACGTCAGGAAGACTTGTAGTGCGTACCGGCGATGCGGGCAACCGCACTGCCGCGTGGAAAGCCTGGCGCCACCCATTGCGCCCTCGCGCCACCTTGGCCGATGACGCCACACTCTATGCGCACAACCCTAGCTTCACCGATCACCTGCCGTGGGTCGAGTATCTCGACACCGAACAGTGTTTTCTGCTGGATGACAATCGCTCGGTGGGTGCGGTATTCGAGTTGCTGCCCATCGGCACTGAAGGGCGCGAACCCGATTGGTTGATGGCGGCCCGAGATGCCCTTGAGGATGCCCTGCAGGATAGTTTTGACGAGCTGGATCAAGCGCCTTGGGTGGCGCAGTTTTTCTGCCAGGACGACAACGATTTCACCCCCTACCTGAACCGGCTCACTGGCTATGTTCAGTATAGCGCCCGAGGCACGGTCTTCACGGAGGCGTATTTGGAACTCAGCCGCCGTCATCTGAAGGCCATCGCCAAGCCCGGCGGTCTGTTTGAAGATAAGGTGGTGACGCGCCTGCCCTGGCGTGGCAATAACCGCCGGGTGCGCCTGGTGGTCTATCGCTGGCTTGAGTCTGACGCTGAGGAGACAGGACTCACCCCGGTGCAATCCCTGCATCAGGCTTGCGAACGTATCGCGTCTTCGTTGCAGACGTGTGGGGTGCAATCGACGCGAGTAGATGGCCGCGGTCTGTATGCCTGGCTGGTGCCCTGGTTCAATCCGGCACCCAATCTAACCGATGAAGCGCCCGAGGAGTTCTACCACCGCGTGGCCTATCCGGAGTTGGGCGATGGTGAGTCGCTGGAACTGCCCTTCGATCATGACTTTGCCGAACGGCTATTCTTCAACGAACCGCGTTCGGATGTGCAACGAGGACTCTGGTACTTCGATGAGCAACCCCATCGGGTCATGGTGGTGGACAAACTGCGACGGGCACCGTCGATTGGTCAACTCACCGGAGAAACCCGTAAGGGTGATGCAACCAATGCCCTATTCGACCAGTTACCCGAAGGCACGGTGATGAGTCTGACCTTGGTGGTCAAGCCGCAGGATGTGCTCGAAGACCAGTTAAACCGATTGGCGCGCAAAGCCATCGGTGAAAACCTGGCCTCGACCCAGACCCGTCAGGATGTCGAAGAGGCTCGTGCGATCATCGGTCGCCAGCACAAGCTGTACCGCGGCACCCTGGCGTTCTATGTGCACGGTCACGATGAACAGCAACTGCACCAGCGCTCGGTCAGCCTGGCCAACGCGCTGTTGGGCGCGGGGCTGCAACCGGTACGTGAAGGCGATGAGGTCGCCGCCTGCAACAGCTACCTGCGTTGGTTGCCGATGGCTTACAACCCGGCCCGCGACACACGCAACTGGTACACCCGCCTGATGTTCGCCCAGCACCTGGCGAACCTGGTTCCGGTTTGGGGCCGCAGCACCGGCACCGGTCACCCGGGTATCACCCTGTTCAACCGCGGCGGCTCGCTATTGAGCTTCGACCCATTATCATGCCTGGACCGGGCCATGAACGGGCATCTGCTTTTGTTCGGTCCGACCGGCGCCGGCAAGTCAGCCACCCTGGTCACCCTGCTGATGCAAGTCATGGCGGTGTACCGTCCTCGCCTGTTTATCGTCGAAGCCGGCAACTCATTTGGCTTACAAGGCGACTACTTCGCGACGCAGGGTTTGTCGGTCAACAAGGTCCAATTGAAACCTGGCGCCTTGGTCAGCCTCGCGCCTTTCGCTGATGCTTACCGTCTAGTCGAGCAGCCAGATAAGGTGGCGAGTCTGTCGATTGATGAGTGGGACGATGAGGCGGTAACCAATCGTGAAGACCAACGTGATGTGCTCGGCGAATTGGAGATCACCGCCCGGCTGATGATCACTGGCGGCGAGGCCAAGGAAGAAGCTCGTCTGAGCCGGGCTGATCGCAGCCTGATCCGCGAGTGCATTTTCGAAGCGGCGCAGGCGTGTGTCGCGGCGGGTCGCCAAGTACTGACCCGCGATGTACGTGACGCCTTGCTGCGCACCGCCGCCGACTTGCACTTACCAGAGAAGCGTCGTGAACGTGCCCAGGAAATGGGCGAATCCATCGACCTGTTTTGCCAGGGATTCGAGGGCGAACTGTTCGATCGCGAGGGTACGCCTTGGCCCGAAAGCGATGTTACCGTTGTCGATCTGGCCACGTACGCTCGCGAAGGCTACGAAGCCCAGATGTCCATCAGCTACATCAGCCTGATGAACACCGTGAACAACCTTGCCGAGCGCGACCAGTACTTGGGCCGACCAATCATCATGGTCACCGACGAAGGCCACATCATCACCAAGAACCCGCTACTGGCGCCATTTGTGGTCAAGGGGACGAAGATGTGGCGCAAGCTTGGGGCCTGGTTCTGGCTGGCGACGCAAAACCTTGCCGACTTCCCTACTGCCGCGCAGACCATGCTCAACATGATCGAATGGTGGATTTGTTTGAACATGCCCCCTGCGGAGATAGAGGAAATCGCCCGCTTCAAGAAGCTCACGCCGGAACAGAAAGCTTTGTTGCTCTCCGCCAGTAAGGAGCCTGGGAAATACACTGAGGGGGTCGTGCTGTCGAAAAAACTCGAAACGCTGTTTCGAACCGTACCACCCAGCCTCTATCTCGCCTTGGCCATGACGGAGCCCGAGGAAAAAGCTGAGCGCTGGAGGTTGATGCAGGAGAACGGTTGCTCGGAGTTGGAGGCCGCTTACCGGGTAGCTGAACGGATCGATAAAGCGCGGTTCAGTCGCCGATAACCGAAAGATGATTGCACACAACCTCGTCAATAATTGTGCGAAATATCTTGAGGATCAGTACTGGGTTAAGGCCGTGCTGTGTAGCGAGAGCCAAGTAGCGCTGTTCCTGTTGTGACTCGCGCACAGAATCCTGGGCCTGCCATTGTTGCCGTGCCTTGAGCCGCCCTACCTGCTCGGTAACCTGAAACCGTCGAGAAAGTAGGATGATTAGCTGTTCGTCCAGCTCATCGATGGTTTCCCGCAAGCGTGCCAGTTCAACGTTATTCATTGCCTACACCACACGCCCCAACAATCTGTTGGCCAATACCGATGAGTGGCTGATCTTGCCATGCAACTCCACCGGGCGTTCCTGCAAGATCGCACACCATTGGTTCAGTACCTCGATGAAATGCTCGGTCTGAGACAGCAACGCGGCAGTGTTGTCTTCAAAGATACTGGTCCACACCGTCACATCCGAGGAGGCCAGACGAATCTGCTCGAAAAAGCTGCGCCCGATGAATGAACCGGTTTGCGGGTTGATGGCCAATTGATCGCCAAAGGTCTCCATCAGCGAGAAGGCAATCAAATGGGGCAGGTGCGACGTCAAGGCGGCGATGTGATCGTGCTGGCGCGCGTCGACCCGACACGTGACGGCACCGAGGGCCCGCCAGAATCCCTCGACACGTTCGATGGCACTCGTCGGCGTGGTGGCAAGGGGTATCAACAGGCAACTCTTGCCAGCAAACAGATCCTCACGCCCGGCCCCCGGCCCGCTTTGCTCGCCGCCAGCCATGGGGTGGCCCGGCACAAATGAAACATGCGCCGGCAAGCGATCGCCCACCTCATTGATCACCATTTGCTTGGCCGAGCCGACATCGGTCAACACCGCGCCGCGTTTCATGCCCTCGGCCAACGCTATGACCACCGTTGCCACCGCCCCCGTTGGCACACAGACCACGACCAGGTCACACTCATGTAACTCCGCCAGGCTGCCCGCACACCGCGGCGCGAGGCCAAGCGCTTCAACCTCATGGCAGACCTGGCGACTGCCATCGAAGAGGTGCAGGTGAATATGGGGATAGTTTGATTTCACCGCCCGCAGGATTGAGCTGCCCAGCAATCCCAAGCCAACGATACCCAAATGCCGTATGTGCTCCATGCTTCCCACCCTCCAGGCCTGAGTCGTTTCACCGATGCGCGCTATGAAATTAATACGCAAGTGATCAATAAGCAAGAACGCGAAAATCCTGAAGATGCAATCAATCGACGAGCTGCCACATGAATTCCGTCAGCTAAAAAAGCTTAATCTCCCGAAAACACGGGTCCGCATGCAAGCCTCCGGCGCACCCGCCGGATCGGCATCGCCGGCAATACTCTGCTAGAATTGGGTGTGAATACATCCTGACTGTTCGTGTGTATTCACTTTAAAGCAGGCTACAGCCGTGAGGCATTGCAGCTAACCCGCAGTCCCGTCGTTAACCGGCAGGCAGATCGCTTCAGCCACTACCACCGGAGAAGCGGCAGTTAAATACAACAATAGGTGTACCGATGTATTCAAGCTTACGTTCCTTAGCAGACGATACGTTTTGTCTGCGCCTGCAGCGAGCGGCCAGGGTGTGGCGCAAGGTTTCCGACGAAGAGTTGAGCAATCTTAACCTGTCCGAGGCCACGACCACGCCCTTATGGCTCATCAATAAACTAGGCGAAGGCCTGCGCCAGCGTACCCTTGCTGAACATATGGGACTTGAAGGACAGTCCCTCGTGCGCCTGCTTGATCAACTGGAAAGCGCCGGCCTGGTGGTACGCAGGGACGATCCTTCCGACCGTAGAGCCAAGGCCCTCTACCTCACAGACGCCGGGCGCAAGCTGGCGGAACAAGCCGAACTGGTTGTCAGGAAGATTCGTGCCAGGCTGCTGGACGGGGTCCCCGCCGAACACTTGGCCATTGTCGACGGGGTATTCGACAAGATCATCACGGCCGCCATCGACTGACACCTTTCGCGCCGGATCAGCCCCCGACCCGGCGCGCGCTCCGTTTCAAGCACTCATCCCCCGCTAAAAAACATTCGCTTACAATACTTGCGATTAGATCGCATGAGATCTAGTCTCCTTCATGCAGCATCCGTCTGTCGTGTTTCAACCATCGACCGCATCTCTGCAGCTCAGCCAAGGGACGGCGTTCGGCACACTCTTTAGCCAGTGGAGCTCAGTCATGTCAGATTCGCCAGAAGTCAGGGACGCTACGCGTGAACGGATAGCTCCCGCCCCGGCCTTACACCGGCAACAAATCATCGACCTGCTCGACCCGCAAAGCTTCCACGAACTGGACGCCCACGCCGAGCATGATTGCGTGCATTTCGGGGCTGCCGCCCGCAAGACCCGGGGCGACGGTATTGCCACCGGCCATGGCACCATCGAGGGTCGCCCAGTTATCGTCTACGGTCACGACGGCAGCTTCATGGGCGGCAGCTCAAGCCGCATTCATGCCCTTAAAATCTGCAAAGTGCTGGACATCGCCCTGCGCACCGGCGTGCCGATCATTGCACTGAACCACTCATCAGGGCTGCGGATTCATGAGGGGGTGGACGCCGACTCGCAGTTCAGCCACGTGTTCTACAAGACCGTCAGGGCTTCAGGGGTCGTGCCGCAGATTTCCATCGTTCTCGGCGACTGCATCGGCGGCGCGGCCTACACACCGGCGCTCACGGATTTCATCATCATGGTGGACAATCAATCGGCCCTGTTCCTGACCGGGCCCGCCGTGATCCGCCGCGCCACCGGCGAAGACGTGACCAAGGAAGAAATCGGTGGCGGCTTCATGCACGCCAGCGAAACCGGGCTTGCCCACTTCCTCGTGGACAGCGTCGAAGAGGCATTGAGCCTGACCCGCGACTTGCTGTCCTACCTGCCGCAAAACAACACCGCCCGACCAAAACTGACGGAAGGTCCCGCCACCTGGCGCTACCTGACCCCTGCCGTCGCCGAGCAGGTCCCCAGCGAGAAAAACCTGCCTTTCGATGTGCGCCAACTGATCGAGGCGGTTGCCGACGAGCAATCGTTCCTTGAAGTGCAGCCGCTCTATGCACGCAATATCGTGATTGGGTTTGCCAGGCTGGGCGGCCAAAGCATCGGCATCATTGCCAACCAGCCGTCGTGGCTGGCGGGTTGCCTGGACATCAATGCGTCCACCAAGGCGGCGCGCTTTGTGCGGCTGTGCGATTCATTCGGCATTCCGCTGCTGACGCTGATCGACGTTCCAGGCTATCTGCCGGGGCGGCAACAGGAACGTTCGAACGTGATTGGTGCAGGCGCCAAATTGATGCATGCCTACTGCGAAGCCAGTGTGCCGAAAATCGCCGTGGTGTTGCGCAAAGCCTATGGCGGCGCCTACCCCACCCTGGCCAACCGCTCGGCCACCGACCTGATCTATGCCCTGCCCGGCGCCGAGATTTCGGTGATGGGCCCAGAAGGCGCCGTCGATGTGATTTTCCGCAAGGATATTGCTGCCGCCGCCGACCCTCAGGTACGCCGGGAAACCCTTATAGATGACTACCGTCAGGCCCACGCCAGCGCCGAGTATTCGGCCAGCCGCACCTACATCGAAGGGCTGGTGGAACCCGAACACTTGCGCAATACGCTGATCGCCAATTTCGCACTTTTGCAGGACAAGATCCCGGGGCTGCCGGCGAGAAGACATTCGAACATTCAACTGTGAGGGAGCATGGTCATGGCTATTCCAAGGGACCCAAGTAACGATTACCACAAAGAGCAAATAGCCCGGCGCCTGGCCTGGGTCGCGGAACAGACGGACACCCCGTTTCCTTACATTGGCGGTGCGCCGATCAGTGGCGAACAAGTCAAAGGTACCTGTGAGAATTTCATTGGTTTTGTCGGCACCCCCTTGGGTGTCGCGGGCCCGCTGCTAATCAATGGAACGCGGGCCCAAGGTGCATTCATCGTGCCGCTGGCCACCAGCGAAGGGGCGCTGGTCGCCTCCTTTTCCCGGGGCATGAACCTGATCACTGACAGCGGCGGCTGCACCATTACCAACCTGGACAACGCTCAGCCTTCACCTGGGCAGCCGGCCTACCGGTTCCTCGGCGATGCGCTGACGAAGATTTCCGCGATCGTTTTGCACAACGCCAGCGACGCCCCGCAGTTCGACGCCTGGCTCAGGGCGCACATGGTCGACATTGTTGCGACGGCCAACGCCACCAGCAACCATGCGCGTCTGCTGGAGTTGACGCCGCTGCTCCAGGGCGACCTGGTAGGGCTGGCGTTCACCTACGAAACCGGCGACGCCATGGGCCTGAACATGGCCACCAAAGCCAACGAAGCCGTGTGCCGCTACCTCAAGAGCCAATGCCCGCAGTGGGTGGACTACTACTTCAATACCCTGGGAGGCGACAAACGTTTCGTCGCGGACCAGGCCAAAGGGCGTTACGTGTCGGCCAGCGTAAGAATCCCCAAGGCCTTGGTGGAACAGCGTCTGCGCACCACGCCCCTGCGCATGCAGCGCTTCCTGCATGCCTGCAACAGCTTGCTGGCCCAGCGCGGAGCCACCGCGCCAAACATTCACGTGGCCAATGCGCTGACAGCATTGTTCATCGCGTGCGGCCAGGACCCTGCCTTCGTCACGGTATCGTTCAAGAACGCCTGCACCACCTTCGATGTGCTGGACAACGGAGACCTGCTCGCCAGCGTGACCCTGCCCAACCTGATTGTTGGCACCGTCGGCGGCGGCACACGCCTGCCCGCCCAGCAAGAATGCCTGCGCATGCTTGGCTGCGCCGACGATGCGCGCAAATTGGCGGAAATCGCGGCGGCCGTGGCGCTGGCCGGGGAAGTCTCGGTGGCAGGAGCCGTCAGCGCCGGTGAATTTACCCGCGCCCATACCACCCTGGGTCGCGGCCAAAGCGCCGAGGCAACCCCCATACAACTGGCAGGGGCATGACGATGGTGAGTCGAATACTGATTTGTTGTCGCGGGGAAATCGCACACCGTTTTATCCGCACGAGCCAACTGCTGGGCATCGAGACCGTGGTGATTTACAGCGCCGACGATGACGAAGCGCCCTTTGTCCTTGCCGCCGACGCCACTATCCGTGTCGAAGCCTGGGACCCGGCCACGCTGATCGAAACCGTGATCGGTGCGGCGGTGGACTGCGGCGCCGACGCCGTCGCGCCTGGCTACGGGCCCTTGGCGGAAAATGCCTTCTTCGCCGAAGTATGCGGGTACGCAGGCCTGGTGTTTATCGGCCCCAACGTGGCCGCCTTGCGCCATACCGGCGACAAGATTGCCGCCCGCACGGCAGCCCAGCGCGCCGAGGTGCCCGTAGTGCCAGGCCTGACCATCGACGCCGACGTCGAGACTGGCGCCCGCGCGGCCGATGCCCTCGGCTACCCGGTGTTGCTCAAGGCCGCCCTCGGCGGTGGCGGGCGCGGCATCCGCGTGGTGACGCAGCCGGCTGAGTTTGCCGGGGCCTTTGCCGAAGTGCGCCATGAAGCGATGCGCGCCTTTGGCAGCGATCAACTCTACCTGGAGAAATTTCTCGGGGAAGCCGTGCGCCACATCGAAGTCCAGGTGATCGCCGACAAGCATGGCCATTATCTGCACCTGGGCACGCGAGAGTGCAGCGTGCAGCGCCGTCGACAGAAAATCGTCGAAGAGGCGCCGGCCCACAACCTCAGCGACGACGTTCGGCAACGCCTGCATGACGCCGCGCTGGCCGTGGCCCGAGAGGTTGGCTACGACAGTGTCGGCACTGTGGAATTTCTGGTGGACGCCAGTGAGCAGTTCTACTTCATCGAAATGAATGCGCGAATCCAGGTCGAGCATCCGGTGACGGAGCAAATCACCGGCATCGATATTGTCGAGCAACTGATTCGTTCGGCTCAGGGCCAGCCGCTGAGCATCACCCAGGCGCAGGTGCAGTTTCACGGGCACGCTCTGGAGTTCCGTCTGTGCGCTGAAAGTGCCCATGGCGACTTCCTGCCTACGGGCGGCCACGTCAGCGACTACCGCGTCCCAGAGGGGCCGGGGATTCGTGTGGATTCCGGGATCCAGATCGGCTCACTGATGTCGCCGATGTTCGACAGCCTGTGCCTGAAACTGATCGTCTGCGCCAACCACCGAGCCTTCGCCGTGCAACGCGCCCGCGCCGCCCTGGACGAGTGTCTGGTGGCGGGCTTCAGCACCAACCTGCCGGTGCACGCGTGGCTGCTGTCTTACCCGCCCTTCATCGATGGCAGGTATGACCTGTCGATCTGCAACCACTTCCCCTCAGCCCATGCGCTGCCCGCCGAGGATGCACGACTCATGCACGCCGTGGCGGCACTGGCGCGGCATTTACAGCCGCCCTCTGCGCCTGCGCCACGACCGGCCAGCCACCAAGCGTCAGCCTGGACGCAGCGCAACAGCCACTGGCTGTTGTCCTGATAGCCCTCAAGGAGCAAGCCTGCATGAGCAGATCAGCGAACACAGCGTCGCTCACGACATTGGCCGGCAGCGTCGAAGGCGATGCCGGCACGGCACAGGTTCATATCGAAGACCTCGGCAACCAGCGCTATCAGGCGGTGTTTGCAGATGGCCACACCCTCGTGCTGGATATCCTGCGCCAAGACGAACTGCCTCACGGCACCACCCGCTTGGCGCTGAAGGTCGATGGCCAACGCAAGACCGTGCACGTCACCCCCAATGGCGCCCAAGAATCGACCCTGGACCATGCCGGCAGCCGACGCAGCATCAGTTGGCACAGCGCCAGGCGCCGCGACGGCGACGGGGCCACTGCGCGCCAGGACTTCAGTGCAACCCTGCTCGCGCCCATGCCTGCACGCGTGCTGGAGATTCTGATCAGCGAAGACAGCCTCGTCGAAGAGAACCAGCCGTTGCTGCGCATCGAAGCCATGAAAATGGTCATGACCTTGTCGGCGCCCGGGCGCAGGCGGATCCAGACCCTACACATCCAGCAGGACGACGGCATCCTCGCCGGCCAGTTACTGATCACCTTTGCCAAAGTGGATTGAACGTGTTGCACCTCTGACGTCGCCGCAACAGGGCGGCAATCGGTCACGTTTCTCATATTCAATGGAGTTGAAATGACACTGGAAGCCCGCATCACCCAATACTGTGACGACCTGACCTTTAGCGCCATCGACCCCGCAGCCCTGGAAATCGCCAGCCGCTCCTTGCTCGATGCCCTCGGCGTATCCCTGGCCGGCGCCCGTGACGAGGGGGTCAAGGTGCTGGCCGGCATCGTCGAGCAATGGGGCGGCCAACCCCAAAGCCGTGTACTCGGCCGCCAGCAGGCATTGCCCGCACCGGCGGCGGCGATGCTCAACGGTGCCGCCGCGCGGGTGCTCGACTTCGATGATGTAGCCGACCCTTTGGGCACCCACCCCAGCGTGGCCATCCTTCCGCCCTTGTTGGCGATCGCCGACCTTGTAGATAAGCCCATCGACCGGCAGGCCTTCATCACCGCCTTTGTCATCGGCCAGGATCTGTCCATTCGCCTGTCGCGGGCACGGAAGGAAACGCTGTTGGAGAGTGGCCGCTACGACCTGTGCAAGGTGATCGCCGCCACGGCCGCTGCCGGCAAACTCTATGGGCTGCGCGGCACACAACTGCAGCATGCACTTGGCATCGCCTACACCAGCGCCTTGGGCGAAACCCAATGTATGATCGACGGCGCTTCGACGGTGTTCTATCAGCAGGGTCTGGTGGCAGCCAATGCGGTGCGCGCCGTGGTACTTGCCGCCAATGGCTTTACCGGGGCGAGCCAATTTCTGACCGGCCGCTGGGGCTACTACAACGCCTTCGAACCCGGCTCCCAAGTGGAGACCATCGACGCCGACCTGGGCAGCCTCTTCAGCAACACCGACGGTATTGCCTTCAAGCCCTACCCCACCTGCCGCCCGAATACTTCAGCGGTCGCCTTGGCCCTGGAACTGGTGCAGGGGCGCCGTCTGAGCGCTGCCGAGGTGGTGCGCATCGACGTCCAGACCAACCAGCAGATCCACGACCTGGTGAGTGCCCCGGTCGAACGCAAGCAGGCCCCCACCACGGTGGTCGAGGCGCGCTTCAGCCTGGCATACAACATCGCCACGGCACTCACCAACGGCGATCTGTTCATTGATGACTTCAACGAGCAGGCGATCCTGCGACCCTCGATCATCGCGTTGAGTCGCAAGATTTTCCCCCGCCAGGACCCGGCCTGCGAAATTGCCGAACTGGGCACCCACGGCAAGATCAAGATCCGCATCGAGCTGACCGACGGAACGCTCCTGCAAGGCGAGGTCAGCTACGCCAAGGGCAACCCACGAAACCCCATGAGTCAGGAAGAACTGCAGGCGAAATTCAACAAGTGCCTGGCCTATTCGGACGCGGCCCATGCCAAAGCGCAATCGGCAACCATCGTCGACTGGATCTTCGACCGCGACGCCATAAACCCCGCCTATCAGGTACTGGCCAAGGCCCTGCACGCGCCGCTTTAAATCGCCCCAAACGACAACAGGCACATCAAGGATGTGCCTGTTGTCGTTTGGGCCTTGAAGCGCTGGTCTTCAGGAGACTTTTTCTACCTCCACGACCGCGATGCGCTTGACCGCACTGCGCTCCACCTGCCTGCCATCGATCTGCGCCAGCAACTCGACCTGCCGTTGCTCCGCAATGCCGATCGAGCGGGCCTTGACGTGCCCGTACCCGCGAATGGCTTCAGGCAAACGTGCCCAGCTCACCAGCATCGGCAACGTGTCGGCAGTCAACTTCGGCAGCAATGCGATCAACGTACTCTGGTACTCCTCCAGCAGGCGTTGTTCTTCACGACGCTCCTTGAGCAGGCCGAACGGGTCCAGAACCGTATGTCGCAAAAAGCGCAGCCCGGCCAGCGCGCGGAAGACCGGAATGATCCAGCCGGACACCTTGATTTTGCGTGGTTCGCCCGTACGCTTGACCAAGCCATCCAAAAACGGCGGGGCGAGATGAAAGGTCACCTTGGGCCGCCCGACGAAGGATTCGCCCAGGCTGCTCAGAAACGCCGGCGAACTGTGCAGCCGTGCCACTTCGTACTCATCCTTGAAAGCCATCAGCTTGAACAGGTTGTGGGCCACCGCATGGGCCAGCGTAACGTCCCCGAGCCCCTCGGTGGCTTTGACCACCTGCTCGACCAAGGCGCGGTAGCGTGCGGCGTAACGTTGGTCCTGGTAGTCCACCAGCAACGCACTGCGCTGTTGCACAACCTGCTCCAGGGTGAGCGCCTGCGGCGGCTGGGCAGCCGAGGCTGGCTTGAGCTGGCTTTCGACGAAGGCGGGATCCGCCGCCAGCAGACGCCCCCAGGCAAACGCCAGCCGATTGGACTGGACGTCGCCGCCGTAGATTTCCAGCGACCGGTCAAGGGCGCTGAGGGTCAGGGGCACCACGCCCTGCTGCCAGGCGACCCCCAGCAGCAGGATATTCGCCTGCATCGGCCCAACCACTGCCGCCGCCACTTTGCGCGCATCCACGGACTGGTAACGCTCGGCGCCCACAATGTCGATCAGGCGCTGTTCGATAGCCGCAGTTTCCAGACGCAAGGCCGGGTCCAGCAACATGGCACCCGCCTGGACTTCACTGGTGCTGGCAACCACCCGGGATCGGCCGCGCAGCAGCACGTTCAAGGCTTCATCTTCGGACGCGACAGCCAGATCGGAAGCGATCAACACGTCGGCGCAGGCTCGGTCGATCCGATGCTGATGCAACTGCTGGGGGTCATGGGCGAAGCGGATATGGCTGAATACCGAACCGCCTTTCTGAGCGAATCCGGTAAAGTCCAGGACCGACACTTCAAGCCCTTGCAGGTGCGCGGCCATGGCAATCGTTCCGGCCATGGTCACCACGCCCGTGCCGCCAACCCCCGTGATCAGCAGTTCAAAAGTCCGCTCAAAACCTGCAGGTTCGGGCGTTGCCAAGGCCCCGGCCAGGGCCAGGACCTCTTCGGCCGGCAACAGTTTGCGGCGCGCCTTGGCCGGGGTGCCGGTAACCGTGACAAAGCTGGGGCAAAAACCCTTTACGCAGGATTGATCGAGGTTGCAGCTGTCCGTATCAATGCTGCGTTTGCGGCCGAATTCGGTCTCCACCGGCACCACGGACAAACAGTTGGACTTGGTCTGGCAATCGCCACAGCCCTCACACACCTGCTGGTTGATTACCACACGCGACTGCACCTTGGCCGGCGGTAAGCGCTTGCGTCGGCGACGGGCCTCGGTGGCACACACCTGATCGAACACCAATACGCTCACGCCAGGCAATTCCCGCAGGCGCCGCTGGACGCTATCCAAGGTATCGCGATGGTAGACCTTCACCCCGTCCGGCAAGCTGTCGCGGGCCTTGTAGCGACTCGGGTCATCCGCCACCACGACGACTTCGCGCACCCCTTCGCTCAGCACCAGTTCGACCACCTGGCGCACGCTCAGTTTACCGTCCACCGGCTGGCCGCCTGTCATCGCCACCGCATCGTTGTACAGCACCTTGTAGGTGATATTCGCGTTGGCAGCGATGGCTTGCCGAATCGCCAGGTAGCCGGAATGGAAAAAAGTACCGTCGCCCATGTTCTGGAAAATATGCGGAGTCGCCACAAAGGCCATCTGCCCCAGCCAGTCCACGCCCTCGCCGCCCATCTGCACGCTGCCACTGGTGGCGCGGTCGGGCATGCGGGCGGCCAGGGCGTGGCAGCCGATGCCTAACCTGGCCTCACTGCCTTCCGGCAGTTGGGTCGAGGTGTTGTGGGGGCAGCCCGAACACAGGTAAGGCGTGCGCTTGAGCCAATGGAACTCACGGGACACCGGGCCCTCGATCCAGTAACGCGGTACGTCGATGGCCAGGCCGAACGGCGCCAGGCGCGTCGACAGGACCCGCATGATCCTCGACGGGCGCAATTCTTCGGCGACCGACAACAGCGGCTGCCCGCGCTCATCGAGTTTGCCGATGATCAAGGGCCGGTTCTCCGGCTTGGCGTTGAACAGGCCACGCTTGAGTTGGTCCTCCACGACGCCTTGTTTTTCTTCGATAATCAGCACCCGCTCACAGCGCCGGGCCCAGGCCTCCAGCACCGGCGACAAGGGGTAGACAACGCGGATGCTGAGCAGAGCGACGCCAGCCTTTTCCAGCGCGCCCAGCGACACTCCGCCTCGCTCCAGGGCTTCGCGCACGTCGCCATAGGCCTTGCCGACCGCCGCGATCAACAACCGAGGAAAGGCCGGCGCCACTTCCACTCGGTCCAGAGGGTTAGCCCGAATAAACCGCCGCGCCGCCTCGATCTTGTGAGAAAACCGCCGCTCGATCTGCATGCCTGGCAGGTCCGGCCAGCGCCAGTGCAACCCATCGGGGCCCGGGTCGACGGCCGGCGCCACGAAGCGTGGCGCTGCCACCGCATCGACTGATCTGGAGGCTTCAACGGTTTCGGTCACAGCCTTGAACCCGACCCACAACCCGCAACACCGCGACAGCGCCCAGCCCCACAAGCCGCAGTATTCATAGTCGGCAAGCCCAACCGGATGGATCACCGGCAACCCCCAGGCCATCAACGCCTGATCCGACTGGTGGGACATCGACGACGAGACGCAGCCATGGTCGTCACCGGTGACCACCAGCACCCCGCCATGGGGCGACGAGCCATACGCGTTGCCATGCTTCAAGGCATCCCCGGAGCGGTCAACACCCGGTCCTTTGCCATACCACAGGCCGAAGATGCCGTCGTGCAACCGGGCCGCATCGCTTTCCACCCGCTGTGTGCCGATCAGCGTGGTCGCCGCTAGGTCTTCGTTGATCGCCGGCTGAAAGCGGATATTGGCTTTTTCCAGCAGCGGCCTGACCCGCCACAGCTCCTGGTCCAGCCCGCCCAGGGGCGACCCTCGATAACCGCTGACAAATCCTGCCGAGTTGATACCCGCCGCCCTATCCGCAGCAGCCTGGGCCAGCAGCAGGCGCACCAGCGCCTGCTGGCCGCTGAGGAAGACTTTCCCGGCAGGCTCCTCAATGCCGCGCAAGTAACGAGAGTCGAGCCGATATTCCAGATCCAGAGTCATGTCCGAGCCTCTTGAGTGTGCACGTGATTTGGATGGGAGGCAGTGACAGAAAGGGTTTTCAGTCCTTGGCGGGCGATCAGAATCGCCTCTCGCAGTACGGTTTCATCGCCAATATGGTTCATCAGCAGCAGCACCAGTTGGGCATGAAGCAAGTGCCCGGCCGACGCATCCAAATCCTGGCAGGCGTCCGTCAGCAGTTGGAAATAACTGTCCGGGCTGCTCAAGCGGCATTCCGTGGCCAAGCCAGTGCTCGAAGGGATGGCTGACGGGCTCATGACACTTGCTCCTGTGCATAGGCCAGCACTTCGGTGGCTGAAGCGATGGCAATGGCACGCTCGATGGCCAGCGGATCGAGAAAGCTCAGGGTCGTCAGCACATGCTGGTCCGGACGGATCACCACCACTTCCCCCGGCTGTAACCCGTAGCGCGAAACCGCCAGGCCGGCGTGGTCCCACAGCAGGTCAAGCGTCGCTGCGGGCTCCCGCGAGCTCAGCACGATGACGTCGACCGGGTAGGCCGAGGCAATCGTCTTGGGCACGGCGCCTGAACCGGGCTCATACACCAGCACGGTAAACCCCCGGCGCCCCAGGTGGTTGAGCAGCCAGTCGGGCTGGCCGCGCACGCTGATCGGCGCATCGGGAGCCGCTGTACCGGGTGAAATCCGCCCCCCGTCAGGGTCGGCGAAATGCTCGAACTGACCCACCCCTTCCAGCCGTGCGGGTTTTGACAGGCGCCCGGAGTTAATCAGCGCCCGCCCCCAGGACGTGTTGCGAGCCAGCGCCAATGACGCTTCGCGCAGCACGTGTACGGCAGGACTGGGAGGGGTGATGAAATCCGCGCTGCGGGTGGAATTGAGGATGTTTTCGTCGGCGGCGAACACCCGCTCCTCGTCATATGATTGAATCAGCGAGGTTGACGCACCGTGCAGGAGAATACCCGCCAGGCGCCAGCCCAGGTTGTCCGCATCCTGAATCCCGCCATTGCCTCCGCGCCCGCCAAATGGGCTGACCTGATGCGCGCTGTCACCTGCAAAGACGACCCGCCCCTGCACAAAGGTCTCCAGCCGCCGGCAGCGGAAGGTGTAGACGCTGATCCAGTCGATACGCAACGGCGTCTGCTCACCGAACATCGCGTGCAGCCGTCGGGCGACTCGCTCGGGCTCGCGCTCTACGGCAGGGTCGGCGTCGGGGCCCAGCTGGAAATCGACTCTCCACAGATCATCCGGTTGCTTGTGCAGCAGCACCGAATGGTTGGGATGAAAGGGTGGGTCAAACCAGAAACGCCGTTCTGCAGGAAAGTCCGGCTTCATTTCCACATCGACGATCAGGAAGTGGTCATCGAACACTTTGCCGATAAAGGGCAAGTCCAAGGCATTGCGCACCGCCGACCGAGCACCGTCGCACGCGACAAGCCAGTCACATTGCAGCTGGTAGGCGCCGTCAGGGCATTCAACGCTGACGGTCGCCCCCTCGGGCCGGTGCTCGACCCCCACCACCCGGCTCAGGCACTGCAGGTCCACCAGGCCCGTGGCCAGACACGCCTCCACCAGCCATTGCTCGATGTAGGTCTGCTGGATATTGAGGAAGGCGGGGCAGCGAAAGCCAGGCTCCAATTGGAAGTCGAAACTGAACACTTCATGATCTTTGTGAAAGACCCGGCCGAGTTTCCAGTCGACTCCCTTTTCCCGCAACTCATCCGGCAACCCGAGGCGGCCGAGAATTTCCAGGCTGCGCTGGGCAAACACAATGGCTCTGGAACCTTCCGTCAATGTCTGCCGGGCCTCCAGCACCACGCTCGCCACGCCTCGACGGGCGAGATCAAGGGCCAGGGTCAACCCCACCAGACCGGCACCGACAATCACGAGGGGCACCGTGCGGGCCGTGCTGAGCTGAACATCCAAAGGGGTGGAATAGGTCAAGCTGGACGGCTGATGCATGAGTCGTCGCCTCCGATGGCAAAGTGTCGCGTTCACGAACGCAAGCAGGTCCTGGCAAGGAACTTAGCTCCCTTACGCGTAGTACGCAAGTACGCCATAAGTGAAGATTTATAGTGTTAAAAACTATGTTTATAGCGTTTTTGACTACCCATCAGACGCTGTTCCTCTACGCCGCCTTGCCCTCCCGGCAATCAATCCCTTGATAATAAAAACAATTAAACCCAGAAAAACCAGAGCTTCCAGCTCTCTTACACCGCCACGCCGATCCCGTTCGAGAAAAACCCGAAAAACTATATTGCAAGCGATCTATTCGTGAGCTACTTTATTTTTCGAGATGAGCCCATGTTGAACAGAAGCCCAGGCGTACCGGGACGTCGAGTCCATGGAAGGGCAATGACTTATTTCAGGAGAAGCCATGATCGACATCATCCAGGAAGGCGCCGCACTCACGTCCGATTCCGCCGCTGAGAGTCAACCGCTGACGGTGCTTTGCACACTGTTGTCGCGCGCCGACAACACGCCGTTGAGTCAGCGGCGCAAAGGCCCGCTGCAAATGCTCGACCTCTATGGCGAAGTGCTAGGCGACCCGGCCAACACCGCGAACGCCTTTGAAGTGCAACCCAATCTCAACTTCGAAAAATGGACCGAGTACTGGCGCAAGACTCACGGCCCGCGTTTCACCCATGCCCTGCCGACCCAGGCGGACGGACACCATCCCTTGCTGCGCTACGACCAGATCCACCGCCTCAGCGCCGGCCCTTCCAACCTGCGGCCGCTGCCGTATCTGCCACCCCTCGATGAAGACGGCCGGCTGTTCGACACGGTGATTGGCCATGTGCCGCCCTATCAGCGCTCGGAATGGGACGGCATCGCCTACCTCGGCTTCGCCAATACCGACGCCTTGCAAGTCACCTTCGGCCACGAGGAAATCACCCGGGCGATCCTCCCCGAGGACCAGGTGATCTTCCGCGAACTGTGCCCGATTCTGTGCCGCCAGCACATCGTGATACCCAGCGCCACCTCCAGGGAATCAATCCTGTTGATCAGCCTGGTGCGCCGTGACCCGGCGTTGAGCCGCGACCAATTCCAGCAGCGCTGGCTGGAGGAATATGCCCCTCGCCTGCTGGCGCAACCGGCGGCCCACCGCCTGGTCAGGAGATATGTGCAATTGCATAACATCGGCCCGATCGTCGCGGGCCAACCGCTTTACCACGAAGTGGGCAAGGACATCGACGGTGTAGCCATCACCGCATTCGGCTCTATCACAGACCTGGAGGAATTCCTGGTTGACCCAGCGATAGCCGCGCTCACCCAGAGCCAGTTGCAACTGATCGACCCGCAACACCATGAGTATTGGACCGCCCTCGCCTTCCAGGTAGTCAACCAACTGACCGGTGAAACCCGCACCACCAGCCACGCGCCAGTTCAACAGGACGTCACCGAACCCGCCGAAGCAGCGACCTGATCAACACGATCAATCCCCTTATGGAACAAGCGGAGATGCATCTATGCCCAATGAATGGTCACCCTCATCCTGGCGTGAAAAAAATGCCCTGCAATTGCCCGAGTACGCCGACCCCGAGCGCCTCGCCGCCGTCGAAGCGCAGCTGCGCAACAGCGTGCCGCTGGTGCTGGCCTCCGAGGTTCGCTCACTGAAGGCGCGCCTCGCCCAAGTCGCGCGGGGTAAAGCGTTTTTGTTACAGGGCGGTGATTGCGCCGAATCCTTTGCCGAGTTTCACCCTGGCGGGATCCGGGATCTGTTCCGAGTCTTTCTGCAAATGTCAACAGTGCTGGCCTTCAGCACAGGCGTACCGGTGGTCAAGGTGGGGCGTATCGCCGGGCAATTTGCCAAGCCACGCAGTACGCCTCACGAAACCATCGACGGCGTCACACTGCCGAGTTATCGCGGCGACATCATCAATTCCATTGAGTTTAACGAGCAGGCACGCCGACCCGATCCCGAGCGGATTCTTCTGGCCTACCACCAATCCAGCGCGACGATGAACCTCTTACGCGCCCTGGGCCGCAGTGGCTTTTCCGACATGCGTCATGTGCAGCAGTGGAACACGCGCTTTATTGCCAGCGCACCGGAGGGGCGACGATATCAGTTGATCGGCCGGCGGATCGAGGAAGCCCTCAAGTTCATGAATGCCTGCGGCGTCTCACCGGAATCGGTGCAGGCACTGCGTGAGACCGAGCTGTTCACCAGCCACGATGCCCTGCTGCTCAACTACGAAGAGGCCTTCACCCGACTCGACTATGCCAGTGACGAGTGGTACGACTGCTCAGCGCACATGCTGTGGATCGGCGAGCGCACGCGCGGCGTTGACGATGCCCACGTAGAGTTCCTCAAGGGCGTGAAGAACCCTATCGGCCTCAAGTGCGGGCCCACCCTGCAGGAAAACGACCTGCTGCAGTTGATCGACGCGCTCAACCCGGAGAACGAGGCCGGGCGCCTCACCGTGATCGTACGGATGGGCGCCGACGTGCTTGCAGAACGCCTGCCGCAACTGGTGCGCGCGGTGAAAACTGAAGGCCGCGATGTGGTGTGGTCCGTCGACCCGATGCATGCCAACACCATCAAATCCAGCACCGGGTACAAGACGCGTCGTTTCGCATCGGTCATTACTGAAGTCGAGCGTTTCTTCGATGTCCACCAGGCAGAAGGCACCCATGCCGGCGGTGTGCATTTGGAAATGACCGGCGCCGACGTCACCGAATGCACCGGGGGTGGCCAGCGCATCTGCGACGCGGACTTGAGTAATCGCTACCATACCCATTGCGACCCGCGCCTGAACGCGTCCCAGGCACTGGAACTGGCCTTTCTAATTGCCGAAAAACTGAAGATCGAAAACCCCGAACCGGCGAACCTTGAGCTTGCCCTTTAAGCCCTTACCGCACACCATAAAAAGCCCATCCGATCAGGCTCGGATGGGCTTTTTATCGGATATCAAACGTCCGTCATCATCGCTTCGCGATCAAAACGCTTGATATCCAGCAAGCGGTTTTCGAACACTTTGTTGGGCCATTGAGGATCCGCCAGCAGCATCCGCCCCAACGCCACCAGGTCCACCGCCCCCGACTGCAACTGTTCCAGCACCGGGGCCAGGTCTGCCTGCCCGGCATCCGGACTTTCGCTGCCGCGCAGCTGGGCAATGGAGTAAGCCTTGTCCAGCCCCACGCTGCCGACCATCATGACCGGCTTGCCACTCAAGCGCCGGGTCCAGGCGGCCAGGCTGTCGGCGCTACCCTCGAAGGCCGGCTCCCAGAAACGTCGCGTGCTGACGTCGAAAATATCGACACCGGCCTCCACCAGAATGTCGAGAAAGACTTTCAGCTCGTCGGCATTGTCGACAATCCGCGCCTCGTAATCACTGATTTTCCATTGGGAAAACCGGAACATGATCGGGAAGTCCGGCGCAGTAGCCTCACGCACAGCACGCACGACCCGCGCCGCAAGCCGGGTGCGGTTGGCCAGCGAGCCCCCGTAGTCGTCCTCGCGCTGGTTGCTCCTGCTCCAGATAAAGCTGTCGATCAGGTACTGATGGGCACCGTGGATTTCCACCCCGTCAAACCCGGCGGCCTGTGCATCCCTGGCCGCCTGGGCATAGGCCGCAATGACCTGCTCGATATCGTCAAGGGTCATCGCCTTGACCACGACGTCGTCGCCCTCTTTGATTTCCGTGGGGCCGTAACCCGGCACCTGAGGGTCCGGGCCCATGCCCGGGCGTCGGATCGGGCCGACGTGCCACAACTGAGGTACGATGCGCGCGCCCGCCTGATGCACCGCCCCTACAACCCGCTTCCAGCCCTCCAGTGCCTGAGGGCCGAAGATATCGGGTACATTGGTATAGCCATTGGCAGCTGGGTGGCCGATAAAAGTGCCCTCGGTGACGATCAACCCCACCCCGCCTTCGGCCCGACGCTGGTAATACGCGGCAGATTGCTCGCCAGGTACACCTCCCGGCGAACGCTGACGGGTCATGGGTGACATGACAATACGGTTTTTCAAGCTATGCCGCCCAAAGGGGATTGGCCTGAACAGCACTTGGTGCTGGGGTTCACGCGCTTGACTCATGATGTGCTCCTGGACTGATTCGCGAAGACGAAACGGCACACGCAGTGACCGCTCACGCGGTACTGGCCAGGAATCCGCCATCGATGCGCAAGTTTGATCCATTGATATAGGCCGCCCTCGGACTGGACACAAAAGTCACCAGGTCGGCCACTTCATGGGGCCGCCCCAAACGTCCGACCAGGGTCGGTGAAATCTCCGCGGCGATCTTGCTTTCAATGGCCGGCCAGTCGCCTTTCCAGGCATTTTTCTGCGCCACCGAATGCCAGTGGTTCTCTGCAGCGGGTGTCAGCACATCCCCTGGGCTGATGCAGTTAGAGGTGATGCCCGTACCACCAAACTCCTTGGCGAAGGTTACCGCCAGGCTCACACAGGCCGCCTTGGTCGCCGCGTAGGCGCCAAAATTGGCGAAAGGCCGCGTGGCGGCGATACTGCCCAAGGTGATGATCCTCCCCCAACCGCAGTCGATCATGCCGGGCGCCAGCAACCGCACCAGGCGGATCACCGAGCCGACATTCTGGTCGTACAGATTCAGCCAGTCGGCAGTCTCGCTTTCCAGTACCGGCGTGGGTGGAAACGCGCCCGCATTGGCCACCAGAATATCAATGCCGCCGAAGGCTGCCAGCGCATAATTAACCACCTCGCGCGCCTGATCGTCACTGACCAGGTCGCCACAAGCCACTGCGGCCCGCCCTCCCGCCGCGTGAATGGCGGCCACCACCGCCTCACTTTCAGGCCGTCGCCGGCCATGAACAACCACTTCGACACCTTCGGCGGCCAACGCCAGGGCAATCGCCTTGCCGATGCCGCTGTTGCTGCCGGTGACCAATGCTCGTTTACCCGTCAGTTGTAAATCCATTTATCCACCTCAACGATTGGTATACCCAAGTGTTCAGTTTTTTTCCGGCGCTCCGCCGACATTGTCAACTTTCACCGTCAGCGCACACAGCACCGCACACACTGCCGTCAGCACCGCAATCAACACCAGCACCGCGCTGAACGAATGCTGATAAACCGTGGCCAGCAGTTGCCCCAGGGCGTCCTTGTCGGCGCTGGCGGCCTGCCCCAGCACCGAATTCAGTTGGCCGCTGGCAACGCGGCCCGCCCAGTCACCGACCCGCGCAGGATCCAACAATGGATTTTCACCCGACAACCGCTGCAAGCCCGAAGCTGTATACCCCACCAGCAACGCACCGATGATCGCAATGGCAACCGCTTCGCCGGCGACCCGCATGGTGGTGAAAATACCGGCCGCCATCCCGGCGCGCTCCTTGGGCACCACGCTCATGGACAGGCCGTCCATCAGCCCCCAGGGCAAGCCGCTGCCAATGCCGATGACCAGCATCGGCAGGACGATGGTCCAGATACTTGCGCCCGGTTCCAGGGCAAACGCCAGCCAGCATTCACCCAGCGCGGCCAGCAGCAGGCCGGCGCCGCACAGGTAACCAGGGGCAATATGGCGCGACAGTGAGCCGGCCAGGAACGGCACGATCAGCATGGGTGCGGTCAGCGGCAGGATGGCCAGACCCACTTCGGTCTCGTCGTAGCCTTGAACGCCGATAAACCAGATCGGCAGGTAGACCAGCAACGCGACAAAACAGAACCCGGTGGAGATGGGTAACAGCTGCACCCCGACAAACCGCGGAAACCGGAACAGACTCAGGTCGAGCATGGGCTCGCGGGACTTGAGTTCTACGATGACAAACAGCAGCAGCAACACGCCGCTGCCCACCAGCAACGCAACGACATTGGGATAGCCCCAACCCTTTTCCGGTCCAGACACGATCCCCAGGATCAGCGCACCCAAGGCCAGCGTAAACAAGGCGATGCCCCACCAGTCGATACGCTTGGCATTGGGATCACTGGACTCATTGACCTTCTGGAAACTGAACACGAATACCAGCAGTGACGCCAGGGCAATTCCGAAAAACAGCGCGCGCCACCCCAAGTGAGCAATCAGCACCCCCACCAGCATGGGCCCGAATGCCAGACCGACACCGAATGAGGTTCCGAGGAAACTAAAGGCCCTCAGCCGCAGATGATCATCGAACTCCTGGGCGATAAGCGCAGAGGCGGAAGTCAGCGTCAGCGCCCCGGCGATGCCTTCAATGCCACGGAATACGTTGAGGAACGTGATATTCGGCGCAAAGCCGATCAACAACGACGTGAGAAAAAACAATAACAGCCCCGAAATAAAGCATCGCTTACGACCGAATCTATCTGCCAACGCCCCTCCCGCCATCACGCAACTGCCAAAGGCGACATTGTACGCGTTGACCACACCGCCCAATTCCAGCAGCGAACCGCCTAGGTCCCGGGCAATCATCGGCGTGGCAATCGCAGGGCCGGTGAAAACGATGGGAATAATGATTCCCGCTGCGCAAAGCGGTATCAACACTGAGTAGCGGTTCTTCGAGACCGGTTGAACGCGTTCTTCCAGGAGTTCTTGAGAAATGCCCATTTAGTCATGCCCTCGACTCGAAAAAATCCTTAAACCTCTGCCAGGCTATAGCGGCCAACCACTCTTACAGCTGAGGAAATTTAAGTTTTATGCTCTCACGCTGATAGATCGCATGCAACTCAATTTTAGTCTCTGAATGACTACTTACGACTAGTCCAGATAAGAAAAACATGCCACCCGTGGAGAATGAGGAAATCGCCCGCTTCAAGAAGCTCACGCCGGCACAGAAAGCTTTGTTGCTCTCCGCCAGTAAGGAGCCTGGGAAATACACTGAGGGGGTCGTGCTGTCGAAAAAACTCGAAACGCTGTTTCGAGCCGTGCCACCCAGCCTTTACCTCGCTCTTGCCATGACGGAGCCCGAGAAAAAAGCCGAACGCTGGAGGTTGATGCAGGAGAACGGTTGCTCGGAGTTGGAAGCGGCTCTCCAGGTAGCTGAGCGTATTGACCAGGCCCGTGGAATCGGGACATAAGGACAGATTTGGAGCCCATATGGCGTTACGTCTGCGCAGGGCTGGAGTGCCGTTTTTTGGTGGATGTGCCCGAACTATCTGCGTAGATTACTCATCGACACTCAGCCAAGCGGAAGGAGTCACACATGAATAAAAACGATCTAATCGAGGCCATAGCGGGCTCAGCCGACCTCCCGAAGTCCACCGCGGGACGCGCACTGGATGCCCTCACAACCATCATATCCACTGCGTTGAAAGGCGGTGAAAACGTCACCTTGGTTGGTTTTGGCACCTTTGCGGTCAAAGCGCGTGCAGCGCGCGACGGACGTAACCCTCAAACGGGCGCCACCATCAAGATTGCAGCCTCGAAGACGCCTAGCTTCAAAGCCGGTAAATCGCTGAAAGACGCGGTTAACTAGACGCTGGTGGCGATTACCTAATACCAACTCTGCGAGAGCGCTGGTATTGGGCTTCGGCAGCCGAAACGCTGGCTGAACTCTGGGAGCCTTCGAACTATGTGTTTGAACGCGTCTTGAGCGGCGTTTCTTTCAGCTTTGATTTGAGCTGGGTGGCACACTGCTTAGCCGCTGCTGAATCCTCAACAAAAAACCAGCTTCAAAAGCATCCTGGCAATCACCGACAGGAAAGGTTTTGCGCGTTTGCGCCAATTCCCACCACAGTGGAATCTCGCCGGACGTATCAAGCCAAGCCTGGGCGCATTGCACGCCACGTTCGATCATTGGGGCAAATTCGTTGCCCCAAGGTGTCAAAAGACTCGAGCAACCATCCGCCGCAGGAATTGAAACGTAGTTTTCGTCCATACACACCCAAGATTTCTGATTTATTGTTAGACGCGCAGGCCAGCCCCGAAATCTTAACGACACCAAATGAACGCTCGATAACAGGCAAGGGCATCAAATAGCCTAGATCAACGCCAATGTAGACTATATCCCGTGGATTGAGAGTCCCTCAAGGCGCAATTTGCGCGCATGACTCAAGACTACGAACAGCTTCGTCTGCAGCTGGCGGAAAACATCCGCTTGATGCGACGCGTGAAAAACCTTACCCAAGAGCAGCTCGCGCTCATGGCCGAGGTGGATCGCACGTACGTCAGTCAAATCGAGCGATGCACAGGCAATCCGTCGCTGTTGGTCCTGTGCAAGCTCGCCAATATTCTCGAAATCACCACAGATCAGCTACTTGTAGAACCCGATATCCTGCGCAGCGCCCTTCACGTCAAATAATAGTCTCACGTCTCACAAATCCGATAGATCTGCCTTCATAATTTCCACTGACAGTCTTCCGCCCGAAACCGAACCTGACCTGGCCATTCACCTTATTGAGCCTGGATCATGCCTGTTGCCTGCTCGTCCATCCCGCCCACAAAGCTACGGCCTTTGGCGCTGAGCGTCCTGCTGGCGTGCGGCCCAAGCATGGCGCTGGACACCGGCAGCATTACGTCCTCTGCACTTTCGCCAAGCTGTCTCGAATACAGGGTCGTCGGTATTTGTTTCTGGCTCCTGTGCACACCCTTCGGCTGCACAGTCAAAACCTCGACCAAGGTGCGTCATTTCATTCCTGAGCTGGTGGTTTCGAGCTACGCCACTACCGGCAATAATCCATGGACCGAGATGGCCACCCTCTCCGTTCCCATCAATGGTGCGGAAGGTGGCGGCAACCTGATCACGCCAAACACCCACCGCGACAACCTGCCCCGCTTCAAGAACGTCGATGGCATCGGCCACCCCGGTGGCTGGATCGCCACGCAACTGGCTTCGCAATCCGGCTACGCCTGCGCCAGCGGTGCAACTGCACTCATGCCTTACTACCTGAGTACCCTGGATTCACTGGCCTGGCGCCATGGCATCCCAGAAAGTTTGTACCCCGAGTCGCTCGTACCGGGGATCCATGAAATTGGTCGTCAGGCTTCGGGAAACATGTGGGGCAACGTTTATCCCCGCCAGGGCTTTCTGGTACAGCCCGACGATTTCAAGGCGGCCGCAGTCATGGCGCAACGGGCCGGCGACGTGGTTACCCGCAACTGGCAGCCGCATGTGTATGTAGCGCTCACGCCCGCCAAACGCGACGGCTACTGGCCACCTGGCCCGATCGTTGAAAACGACGCTTCGACCCACACATGGCAATTGCTCTACCCTCAGGTTCAGCCCACGTGCGCCATCTTCCCAAGCGATCCGGTACAGAGTTCGGACGGGGGCTACGCCTGGTCGTTGTGGCGGCCCTATAGCTGTTGCAAACGTGAGGGACAGACATTCCTGTTCAGCATCGACTTCGAAGGCGGTGCTTCATGAGCCGGCTTCACGCGCGACCCTGGTTGGGCACAATGAGTCTGGTGCTCTATGGACTACTCGCCATGGCCACGCATGCCCACGCCGCCGAAGGCGATTACCGCCTGGGTACTCAGGGCGAAGTACTCGACGACCGAGTGATGTACACCATTGGTGGCGGCTCGGCAGCGGGCTCACCAAGTTCGCTCTATCGCCCCAACGGGCTCGGCGTCGGCGCGTCCTGGCGAGCAAACATGATGTGCGGAAACATGAGCCTGACCAATACTCTGCAAAACCAGTTGAACGGCTTCACCGAAGGCTTCCAGCAGATCATGGGCAGCGTTGTGCAGAACGCGACCCAAGCGGTGATGTCGCTGCCAGCGTTGATCATCCAGCGCGCTAACCCCGGTCTCTATGAGTTGCTGAGTAACGGGGTGATGCAAGGTCGTATCGACTTCGACCGCTCCAAGCTGACCTGCCAGGCCATGGCCGAAAAGATGGCGGACAAAATCGGTCAAGCCGGCTGGGGCGCATTGGCCAAGAACCAGGAGATGCAGGGCAACCTCGAACAAACCGGCGGTGATGCGGTGGCCGCGGTGAAAAACACCGAAACCCATAACGGCAACAAGGGGGTGTCCTGGGTCGGCGGCTCAAAGGCTGGAGGTAATGGGCAAACACCTATTCGGGTGACTTCCGACGTAGTACGCGCGGGCTATAACCTGCTCCATAACCGTACGGTGGATGATAGTGCCTCGATCAGCAGCAGTGATTGCCTGGGTGGCGCTATTTGCCAGACCTGGGCTTCGCCCCAGGAGGAATCCGAATGGGCCGTTCGCGTATTGGGCGAGAGCGAAATCGCGACCTGCGACAGCTGCGAAACCCTGCGTGCTACCGCTGGCAGTGGATTGACGCCCCTGATCCAAGAAACCTACAACGAGCACCTGAAGGCCCTGCAAGGGATGCTGTCTGGCTCCCTGCAGCCTACCCCTGACAACCTGGCCAAAGCCTCCAGCTCAATGCTGCCGGTGACCCGTGGTGTGATTGAAGCCTTGCGTGACGATCCTGATCAGGAACTGCTGGCGCGACGCCTGGCCAGCGAGACAGCCTTGTCCAGTGTGCTCGATAAAGCGCTTCTGCTGCTGCGCACACTGCTGGCAGGCAGCCACGAACCAAACATTGCTTCTGCCGAGCCGGCCCAAACGGCCTTGGCAAAAAACATCGACACGCTGGAGCGTGAAATACGCCTGCTGCAGGCCGAACTACAGGTTCGGCAGATGCTGGCCACCAACACCGCCAGCCTGGTGCTCGATCGGCATGCCGGAGGCGCCGATGCTTCGCGTACCGTCGAGCAAGGCGACCCTGAGCCGGGCCGACTCAATGATGCTGACGCCAGGCGTAAGTGAGCCATGAAACGCTCACCGCTATTCACTCTGCGTTCAGGTCTGGGGATTGCCGTGCTGATGATCCTGACCGCCGCACTGGTGGCCTGGATCGGCCGTACTGCGCTGGGCAGTTTCGAGGCACGGCAGCAGGCAATCGAATCCGTACGACCTTATCTGCGGTGGTGGCGCGCCCTGCTCTACGGCGCCCTCTTTGCGCTCTGGTGGGATCTGCTTCGGCGCTACCGACATCGACCCCAGGATCGACTGCGCGTGAAACGCATCGGGACATTAGGGCTCTTGCTCTTTACCTGCGTCGAGCTCACTCGATTGTGAGGTCACCACCATGCTCATGAGCACCAACAGCTACCTGGAGTTTTACCTCTCCCTGCTGGCCTGGATCATCAACAACGGTATCTGGAACGTCATGTCCGATACTGGACTATTCGCTGCGCCCTTCGGCGCGATCATCTTGCAAGAGTGGTTGTCGGCCCGTCAGCAAGGCGCGGATGAAGGCAACAAAGGATTGCTCTCGGTACCTCGAATCGAGAACCGGCTTTGGCTGGCCTACATTGTCGTATTGTTCGGCTGCGCGCCGGTCTTTCCGCTAAACCTCGCTTCAATGGCGTTTGATGATGCAGCGAGCCAACGCTGCGGTGTCAGCGTGGCCAAGCCAGCAGAAACTGCCTGGGGCACCACGTTCAACACCATCGGCGAACGCTCTGCAAACGTGCCAATCTGGTGGTTTCTGGTGCACGCCCTGAGCAAAGGAGTGACCGCAGCGGCCACCGCGGCCATCCCCTGCGCACCGGATATCCGACAGATGCGCATGGAGATCGACAGTTCTCGCATCGATAACCAGGTATTGCTACAGGAAGTCGCCGACTTCACTCGCGACTGCTACGGCTATTCCCGCTCTCGACTTTTCACCAACCGTCCTCAGTTGGACAAGGCACAAAGTCACGATGCGTCCTGGATCGGCTCACGCTATTTTCTCGACACGCCGGGCTACTACGACACCGATCGCTCACGGACACCGCGAGTCAGTTGGCCCTATGATGAAACCCGAGATACTTCCTTGCCACGGTTGGAGAATGGCGCGGGCTACCCCACTTGCAGACAGTGGTGGAGTGAAAACGGTGTCGGGTTGCGCGAGCGCTTGATCGAGCAGGTCGATCCTTCGCTGCTGACTCAACTGAAAGGTTGGTTGACGGGCCGTTCAAGCAACGAGATCGAAGATGCCACCCTGCGTGAGCTGGTCAGCCCGCGCCAGCAATCGCTGTCCATGTCGCCCGGACAGGTGTACCAAGACTACGGCTCCAGCGCTCGTGGCGGTTCGATCAATCAGGGGCTCAATAACCTGGCCACCAATACCGGGTTGGCCCTCGGCTCCTTCAGCAACTTCCCGGCAATGAATGCACTACGCGCAGCCTTGCCGATGGTGCAGGCGTTCCTGATCATGGGCATCATCATCAGCTTGCCGCTGATCCTGCTGGTCAGTACCTATCAGTTGAAGACCGTCATGACCGTGACGTTCGCGCTGTTCACCTTACACATGCTGACCTTCTGGTGGGAACTGGCGCGTTGGGTCGACTCCAGCATGCTCGATACCCTGTACAACCAGGTTTCGGCTTCCAATCAGGTGCTGTTGTCGCTGCCCACATCCGGGTTTATGGATGGGACTGTCACCGCGCAGGTGATCGAGTACGTGATGGGGGCGATGTTCATCGTGCTGCCGATGGTTTTTCTAGCCACCATGAGTTGGGCCGGATATAGCGTAGGTTCAGGCGTAGAAGGAATGTTCAGCAGGGGAACCCACGCAGCACAGACAGCGAGCTCTAACGGAACCTCTCAGTTGATGAGCGGTGCAAGAATTGTTTCGGGTAAATCGAGCTCAAAATAACCAAGAGGCTACTTCAGAGAACCCCATTTATCGTACCGCTCAGGCCAAGACGTTCTATGCATTGGATCATCGAGATCGTCAATACCTGGAGTGTCTGAATCTTGAATTGGGATAGCTGCTAATACGACGATTGTGCACATCAGCACAAATAACCAGAAGCTGACAAAAAGAAATACTCCGAGCAGAGCCAACTTGGCAGTCAGAAAACTCGCGCGAACAAGAAATTTACCTGCGGGCATACCTACCGTCTCCGCACGCTCAACCACGCGGGATTCAAACGTTTTCAACCTACGGTAACCACGCTTCACCGACATACCACAGACGTGCGCCCAGCGGTGGGCACGTGAACGCTGAACAGGTTGCTGAATCGGCATGGTCTCGCCCTCTTCTGAGCGTTTTCATGGTTGAGACAAGAGCAATAGCGTACTACTGAAATCGGCCGGCGTCTGACCGTTTATCAGTTTGCCCCAGCCGAAAAATCTTCACTGGAAGACAGAAGACAAGCTCCGTGAAACAGCGTCTCTACAGTCATTGACCCATACAAATCGTCCAGTTAAATACAAGGTACGGATCGCTGTTATCGACAGCACTTTCCCAGGTAGTCAGAACCTTCAAGGCTACGTCACTTCGATGATGGTTCTTCCCCAAGTGCGATTAGCGTTCGGTAGCTCGCACGGTCACCGTTTCTACGGTGATGAACGCCTACTGCTCTTCTGAGCGTCTTCCGAGCCCCGCTCGTCAGGAAAACCCTCTTGATTTTCTTCAACCCACTGCGGGGAAATCTTTTCCCGCACGGGACAGGTTTCTTCGCGTTTTCAACGGAGACATACCATGCCCGACTCACTTACACCGGAAACACTGAACACCCTTCGGTTGCCCATCGTGTTCACACCTGGCGCATGGCAACGCGCAGTACAGCTCGAGCGTTCAGATCACGCGGGGAAGCTGCAGATCGATCGGTTGAGCCACGTATTGCGCGCAGCCTTCGAAGCCCACCTGGCCTATCCACAAAAGCCCTATGTGCTGTTCGAGGTAGTCCACATTGAACCAACCGATCACTTCGACCACGACCCGTTGCTGCAATTGAGTCTCAGCCTACTCCAAGAACCGGGTCAGTCTGGTGCCTTACTGATAGCGCTTGCAGGAGAACACCAGCGCTAAGCGCAATGGGCGGCGCCCACCTCCACACTCGGACGCCATGCAAGACCTGCATCAATCCAGCCCATCACCCAACCGGGGAACCCTCCCCGACGGGCACGGAGTTCCTCCGTTTTCTCTCGAGGAAATTGCCATGCGCGATATCTACCAAGACGTAACTGACAAGATCGTTACCGCGTTAGACCAAGGCGTTGCTCCCTGGATCAAACCCTGGTCCTCAAGTGGCTCAGCTTACATCGGTCATCAACCCTACCCCATCAACGCCATCACGCGACGTCCGTATTCGGGCATCAATTTACCGCTGCTCTGGGCCGAGGCCAGTTTGCAGGGGTTTACTCAGGATCGTTGGCTAACCTTCAACCAAGCCAAAAAAGCCGGTGGGCACATCCGTAAGGGTGAGCACAGCACTCTGGCTGTGCTCTACAAGCCTATGGAGCGCGAGGAACAGACTGAGTCAGGCCAACCCGTACTCGATGAAAACGGTCAGCCCAAGGTCGCTCACTTTGGCATTCTCAGGACGCATTTTTTGTTCAACATCGAGCAAACGGAAGGGCTCGAAACGTTCAACGAAACCTTGCTCGAAGCGTGCCCGACCGCCCCCTTCCTAGCCAACAGTGCTGCAGAAAATCTGCTTTTAAGTACTGGCGCACACATCGTTCATCGGCCTGCCGACGAAGCCTTTTACCACCCGATCAGGGATCTCATCCAACTGCCGACAAAAGCGCAATTTCACGATGAAGGTGGGTACTACGCCACCGCACTGCACGAGCTGACGCACTGGACCGGACATCTTTCTCGGCTGCAGCGCGAGGGTGTGACCTCATCCTGTCCGTTCGGCTCGCCAGGCTACGCGTTTGAGGAGTTGATCGCCGAGATGGGCGCTGCTTTTTTATGCGCTTACGCTGGCATTCAGGGAGAGCTGCGGCATGAGGGTTACATCGACTCCTGGCTCAGCCTGCTCAAAGCAGACAAGCGTGCGATCTTTCGCGCCAGTGGCCAAGCCCGAAGCGCCTCGGAATATGTACTCAACCTGGATCAGCAACTGAAGCAAGCGGTCTTGGATGACTCACTGTGCATGAACGACGTCGCTTAATTGTTACCCCACCACTGCAAACGCTTCACAGGGCCCAACGCGAGTTGAGCCCTTTTTTCTGTTTCCAGAAAACAGACAGCATCATACGGCGGGCCCATCACGCAAAGAATAAGAGAGGGGCGCACACCCGCAGCCTGTCATTCCGCATCCAGATTCTGCGCCAGAAAATCCACCAGCTCGAGCGGACTCCGGCTGTCGATCACCTTGTAGATCAGATCGCGTTTACTGCGCGGCAACTTCTTGACCACGCTCTTCGCTGAAGCCCTGACGGCTTCGTCGGTCCCATGGATACGTGCCGCGAGCAGCAGCACGAGCGTGGCGTCAGTAAGGTTCATGGCAAGACCCAAAAAATAGGCACCGCAGTGTACCGACTCTTTTCTTTTTCGTACCAGCCCCCCAACAAAACGAAGCCTAGCAGTATCGGTATTCCGATTGCCGCACAAAGGGACACGAGCCAAAAAGGACGGGTAAGGGTTGGAAGGGAATGGGGACTCAAGGGTAAGAGCGCTATCCGAAAAGGCGAAAAGGCCACTGACCCACCCACCTTCTGGAGGTCACAATGCTCAGTCTGTTTCGCCGCAAAAGGCAGAAGCCCCCTCCGCTACTGATCGTGAGCGTCGCCGAAGGCTTCCTGCCCATCGAGTCGGCCCACAGCTTGTTAGCAGCAGAGCACCGCCGTCAGTTGCTCGATCGCATCTGGCAATACACTGCCCTCTCCCACGTCCAATTCACCCAACTCTATTTAAATCCAATTCATCGCTACGCCGAACAAGTCCAGCAACTCCCGGCCAGCGAGACGCACCACCATGCTTATCTCGGCGGCATGCTCGACCATGGCCTGGAGCTGGTCGCTTGCAGTTTGAAACTGCGTCAGTCGTATCTGCTTCCCACCGGTGCTGCGCCCGAAGACCAAGCCGCCCAGACTGACGCCTGGTCCGCGGGCATCGCCTATGGCGCCCTGCTGCATGATATAGGCAAGATTGCCGTGGACCTGCTGGTCGAACGCCAGGATGGCCGTGTTTGGCATCCTTGGCAGGGCTCCCTGGATCAGCCCTACCGTTTTCGTTACATCAAGGGTCGTGACTACCACCTGCACGGCGCCGCCGCAGGCTTGCTCTACACCCACATTCTCGACCGCCCAATCCTCGATTGGCTCAGTGGATTTCCGCCACTGTGGGCCAGTCTGCTGTATGTCCTGGCGGGCCAGTACGAACGTGCCGGCGTTCTCGGTGAGTTGGTGATGCAGGCCGACCGTGTTTCCACCGCGCAGAACATCGGTGGCAACCCGAAGAAGGCACTCCTGGCCCCGACGCATTCGCTGCAACATCACTTGATCACCGGACTACGTCATCTGGTTCAGCACGAGCTGAAACTCAACCAGCCGGGTGCCGCGGGATGGCTGACCCAGGACGCCCTCTGGCTGGTCAGCAAGACGGTCACGGACAAGCTACGAGCCTATCTGCTGTCGCAATCGATTGAAGGCATTCCTTCGTCCAACCTAGCGGTGTTCGACGAGCTGCAGTCGCATGGGCTGGTCGAGTCCACCCCGGAAGGTAAAGCCATCTGGACCGCGCTTGTGGCACAGGGAAATTGGCAGCAGAGTTTCACCTTTCTGCGCCTTCAACCAGCACTGATTTGGGGAAACGAAGACCGGCCCGAGGCTTTCAGCGGAACGGTTAGCATTGCAGCCCATGACCACTCAACTGACACCCAGATACCAACACCAGCGCCCGAGACAGTCAGTGCACGATCAGGTCAAAGCCAACCGCAGCCGGATCCCACGGCGCTAGAGGATGCCGATTACCTCGGCACGCTGCTGGACATGTTCGAGTTGGAAGAGCCTGAGGCCAGTGACGCACCGTCAGAAAGCGCTCTCGAAACTTCAACCCTCCCTTCGGATAACCCAGGCCAAGCTTTCTTGGATTGGGTCAAGGAGGGTATTCAGAGTCACAAGCTGATCATCAATGACAGCAAGGCCAAGGTTCACACGGTGGGCGGTACCGCGTTCCTGGTCACCCCCGGAATTTTCCAGCGCTATGTCCAGGAATTTCCAGGTATCGCCCACGGTGCGAACGACGGCGTCGACGAGTGGCGCTGGGTACAGAAACAGTTTGAGAAACTGAAGGTCCATCGAAAGCGTGACAACGGTCTGAATATCTGGGCTTGCCAAGTACGAGGACCCAGGAAGAAAACCATCCTGAAGGGGTATCTGATTGAGGATCCAACGCGCTTTTTTGAATTGATACCGCCTGATAATTCTTTTCTCAATATCGAAACAAATTAAATTTCCAGAGTGCCCATTTATCGGAGGTTAAAAGCCAATCGGCCATTTGGCAGCGGATATGTTCGAAGCGCTGAACACCCGCTGCACGGACATTGTCCATTCTTATCCAATTACAAACCCAGCATGTGAGTAGATCCTTCATCGCCGATTGGACTCGAAGAAACGGTATTTCGAGGTTACCAACGAGTTGCTCGAAGAGTTCATCGCCAAGCTTCATGAGGTAAGTGTCAAGCTTTACGAAGTCCTCGCCATCATGAAGCTAGAACTGGGCGACTGAGCGCCTATCATCTGCCCTCACTAACGTACCCGAACGTCAAGCGGGATCAAAGTTTTGGCGACCACGGCGGCGTGCCCGCTCCATTACTGTTGGGATATTCTGCCTGGAGACCTTCGCGCAAGATGTGATTGCTCCCGTGACCAGCCCACATGCCAAGCGAGCTTCATCCCGAAGCAACGCCCATCCCTGCCAAGGAGTGCACTATGCCAGCCAATTACCCTCCGGAGTGGTTTCAGATGGGGGACTTCCGGCGGCGTCGACTATTAGCCTGATGCGACTCACTAAATCATAGCCTGCCCCTTCCTGTGGCCGCGAGCTTGGTTATTGCGGACTATGTCGATCCCCCTACCCTGGCCAGGCGACTCCCTGACTGAAATCCGCAAAGCATGCAGCCGGGCCGAAGTATTCTCGGCGTCCGCCGACCATACACGACCCGACCTCCTAGCTCGTCACTCAGACCAGGATAAAAACTCAGATATGCAGAGTTCGTTCGTATGCTGCCAGCACGGCTTCATGCATGGCTTCAGACATCGTCGGGTGCGGCAGGATACTTTCGATCAGTTCGGCTTCGGTAGTCTCCAGGCCCCGAGCGATGGCATAGCCCTGAATCATCTCGGTGACCTCCTCGCCAACCATGTGGGCGCCCAGCAATTCGCCGCTGTCAGCGTCGAACACAACCTTGACGAAGCCCTCCGTGGCCCCCATCGCAATCGCCTTGCCATTGGCCGCGAATGGAAACTTGCCGACCTTGAGCGTCTTGCCAGCAGTGCGAGCCTGGGCCTCGGTGTAACCGACGCTGGCGATTTGCGGGTAGCTGTAAGTACAGGCTGGCACGCTGCGGGGATCCAAGGGATGGGGGTTCTGGCCGGCGATCTTCTCGACACAGATCACTGCTTCGTGGCTGGCCTTATGCGCAAGCCATGGAGCTCCCGCCAGATCGCCGATCGCGTAAACACCCGGCTCGCCCGTGCGGCAGAACTCATCCACCAGCACATGGGTGTGCTGTACTTTGATCTTGGTCCCTTCCAACCCCAGGTCGTCGACATTGCCAACAATACCTGCAGCCACTAGCACCACGTCTGCCTGCAGGGTCTCATTGCTCTTGCCTTCAAGGTGCAGATGCACCGTGCCCTGCTCCACTTTGCTGCTTTTGAGAGCACAGCCGGTGTGTAGGTGGATACCGTCCCGAATCAGGGCCTTTGCCACATGGGCACTGACCTCTTGGTCCTCCACCGGGAGAATCCGATCGGCCATTTCCACCACGCTCACCTGCGCGCCAAGAGCGTGATAGAAACTGGCGAATTCGATACCGATCGCGCCAGCGCCAACGATCACCAGCCGTTTGGGTACGCTTTCCGGCACCAGTGCCTGACGATAGGTCCAGAAGTGCTTGCCGTCCGGCTCCATGCCTGGCAGCCCGCGCGCCCGCGCTCCGGTTGCCAGAATGATGTGCGGTGCGCTCAAGCTGAGATCACCCTGCTCCCCGGACACTTTCACTTGCTGGGGCCCATCTAGCCGTGCATGTCCATTGAATACCTGGACGCGGTGCTTTTTCATCAGCCCACTGACGCCCCGGTTCAACTGGGTCGCGACATCGCGGGACCGCTTCACGATAGCCTTCAAGTCAGGTTTGGCGGAACCGACCTCGATACCAAAGCTGGCCGCACTGCCGATCAGACGCAGCACGTCGGCACTGCGCAACAGGGCCTTGGTAGGAATGCAGCCCCAGTTCAGACAGACCCCACCCAACTGCGCTTTTTCCACTACCGCCGTGCGCAGACCCAACTGGCTGGCACGGATGGCCGCCACGTAACCACCAGGCCCCCCACCGACGACGATTACATCGAATTTCACTTCACTCATGGAACATCCCTCAAATCAGCATACCCAGCGGGTTTTCCATCAGGCCCTTGAACGCTGCCAGCCATTGGGCCGCCAGCGCTCCGTCCACTGCTCGATGATCTACTGAAAGGGTGCAACACAACACCGAACCAACGCGCAGTTCACCATTTTCAACCACTGGCTTTTTCTGGGTCGCGCCCACCGCCAGAATGGCTGCGTGGGGTGGATTGATGATGGCGCTAAACTGCTCGACGCCGAACATCCCCAGGTTACTGATGGTGAAACTGCCGCCCTGGTATTCCTCGGGGCGCAGACGTCCATCGCGGGCCCGTCCGGCCAACTCCACCACATCCGCGCTAATTTGCGAAAGCGCCTTACTGTCGGCATTACGCACTACCGGTGTGATCAGGCCGTTATCGGTGGACACCGCTACGCAGACATCCGCGTGGTGGTAGCGCCGCAACGCCGTTTCGGTCCAGGTCACATTCATCTCCGGAACCTGTCGGAGGGCGACTGCAACCGCCTTGACGATGAAGTCGTTGATTGAAATCTTTCTCGGCGCTTTCTGGTTGACCTGCTCGCGCAGGGTAAGCAACGCCTCCATCCGGCATTCCACCTCGAGATAGAAATGCGGCACTGTGGACTTGCTCTCGACCAAGCGGCGAGCGATAGTCTTACGCATGCTGCTGTGCGGGACTTCCTCAAAGTCGACGGCCGATATCGAAGGTTCAACGGCTGCGGACGCAAGGCTAGCGACGGCGACCGCTACGGCCTCGACGTCGCGCTTGACGATTCGCCCATTCGGACCGCTGCCCTTGAGAGTCGTCAGTTCAAGCCCCATGGCCGCTGCCAGACGGCGCGCCAGAGGACTTGCGAAGATTCGCCCGTTGTTGCGCGCGTCAACTACCGGCGTCTTATCAGCCCGGGACTGAAGTTCAGGTGCGTCCTCTATTACCGACTCATTGGCCGCCGACAGCGCACCGGCCTTTGCAAGCAGTTCGTCGATATCTACATCGGTTTCGCCTCTGGCAAACAGCACCCCAATCGGCGCGCCCACTTCCACTTCGCGTCCCGGTTCGACCAGGATCTTGCCAAGCACCGCTTCTTCTTCAGCAGTCAACTCGACCAGCGCCTTTTCGGTTTCGATCTCGGCGATGCAGTCTCCGGTGTTGAACGCGTCGCCTTCCTTGAGGGTCCAGTTCTGGATCGCGGCGTGGGTCGTATTGGCCGACACCTCGGGCATATGTAAGAGCTTGGCCATCAGGCACTCCGGTCGTTAAACAAGTCTGGACGGTAGGCGGCGATATCAGCGTACTCGACCAATTCCAGCACGTTGCCTTCCGGGTCCCGGCAGAACAGCGCCTTCACATCAGGACGCAGCTGGATCGGCACGTCGCCGGCGAAGAAGCTCGCGCCGGCATTTTTCAGCTCGTTTACTAGGCTTGAAATGTCTTCCACGATGAATGTCAGGTAGCTCGCATTTTGGCGGTCCAGGATCAACCCCTGCTCGTGGTGGGTCGGGGTGCGCTCTGGCGCCAGCAGCTTGATGCGTTCGCCGTAGGGCGTCTGCAGACGCATTACGCTGTAGCCGCCTTCACTCAAGCCCACCTGTTGCGCGGCGGAGGCCGGCATTTGCACCTGGGCGACAAAGGTAAAACCCAGCACGTCCTGATAGAAACGACTGAGGGCAGGAAGATCGACGCAGCAAATTCCTACCTCCATTGGTACCAGCATCTTTACGCTCATTGGTGTGCCCCTTTTTCGCGGATGACCAGTTGCAGGCCTTCGATGACTTCCTCGGTACGCGCGCAAGCGGCACGTTCCAGGACTTTAGAAATACTCGGCGAGCCTTCGCCTCCGGTCACGCGCTGGATCGGCTGGTCAAGCCAGTCAAAGCAACGGCGCTGCAGTTCGTCCGCAAGCCAACCACCATAGGACGTACCCCGAGCCCCCTGCTCGACAATCAGCACGTTGTTGGTCTTGCGGATACTCGCCTCAACCGTGGTCCAGTCAAAGCTGGCGCGGTCGAGAAAACGCAGGTCAATGACTTCGGCATCTATGCCAGTCTGTTCTACCGCTTCCATAGAGTGTCCTACCATGCTCAAGTACGTGAGGATGGTCAGTTCACGACCTTCACGGCGCACGGCTGCTGTGCCGAACGGGATCTGATAGTCCAGGTCATCCACCGGCACTTCACCGCTCTGGCTGTACAGGTCGACGTGCTCGATCACTAACACCGGGTCTTTGCAGGCCAGCGCGGCATTCATCAAGCCGATGTAGTCGAACGGCGTGGAAGCCGCAACAATGCGCCATCCAGGATTGGTCACGTAGATACCGGCCGGGTCCATGGAGTGCTGCGAACCATAACCTGTGCCCATGGCGATCTTGGTGCGCAGCACCAAGGGGACGTCGCTTTGCCCGCCGAACATATGCCGAGCCTTGCCGATCTGGTTGAACACCTGGTCGGCGGCGACCCACATGAAGTCGGGGTACATGAACTCCACTACTGGTTTAAATCGTCCATCCAAGGCCATGCCACCACCCAATCCGCAGAAGGCGTTCTCGCTGATGGGGGTGCCGAGGATGCGCTCTGGAAAAAGCTCTTTCAGACCGCGGGTAGCGCCGTTGGTGCCACCTTTGAGACGGTGAACGTCTTCCCCCATGACGACGATACTGTCATCAGCTTCCATGCGCCGGTTCATAACGTCGGCGATAGCATCGATAAACTTGCGCTGCTCCAGGCTGCCACGATAGCTCGCCTGCTCACAGGTGTGGGCATCGGCCAACTCGCTTAAGTCGCCACGAATACCCACATCACGAAAATCAGGCGAAGGCCACAACTGAGGTCTAATCCTCCGCTTGCCTGGTTTGCCTGCGGGGTCAGCTTCCAGCAGTGCGGCAGCCGATTGGGCCATTGCCAACTTGACGGCTTCACGCAGGTCGGCCAAGCCGGCATCGTCGATCAACTTGCGCTCTTTCATTTCCCGGGCCAACCGCTCCAGGGGATCACGGGCGCGCCAGCCCTGCTCTTCTTCCTTGCTGCGGTAGCCGAATGCGCTGCCGGGGAATGGACCGTTCTGATGGAAAAACCGGTACACATCGGCCTCGATGATGGTCGGACCGTTACCGGCGCGCATATGCGTCAGCGCTTGCTGCATGGCCAAATAAACTGCCAGCGGATCCATGCCGTCGACTTTCCAGCTCGGGATATTGAAGCCCTGCCCACGTGCCGACAGTCGCGGCTCGGCGGTGGCTTCCTCAACCGTGGTGGAGACCGCGTATAGGTTGTTCTCGATGAAAAAGCAGAGCGGCAATTTCCAGGCCGCCGCCAGGTTCATGGTCTCCAGCACCGAACCGATGTTCACTGCGCCGTCACCGAAGTAGGTGATGGCTACGGTATCGGTGCCGGCATGCCGATGTGCCCAGGCGGCACCCGCCGCAAGTGGCACGCCACCACCGACGATGGCGTTGGTCCCCAGCGCACCGGCCTCAGCCCACTGCAGGTGCATGGAGCCGCCACGGCCTTTGCAGAATCCCTGGGACAAGCCCAGAATTTCCGCCAGGGTACGTTGCAGCAGATCCTGGATGGGGGCTGTTACAGGTACTTTCGGATCAATTCCATCAGGCATCAGGTATACCAGTGCCTTGGCCAGGAATTGGTGATGACCACGGTGCGAACCATTGACTTCATCCGCAGCGCCCAGGGCGACAATCGAACCCACCGCGCCTCCTTCCTGACCGATACTCGAATGCGCAGGACCATGCACCAAGCCTTCACCGGCTAATTCAAGGACGGTCTCCTCGAAGGCACGGATCAAGTGCAACTGGCTGAGCATGGTACCCAGCAACGCAGGGGAGGCCTGCTTCCAGTCGGCGTCAGTGGAACTGAGCTCGACCCACGGCGAGGCCGACGATAAGGCAACACTTTTCGGCATTTCACTTCTCCACAATGGTTCAAATCGACAGGCTACGGCGGACCGGCAAAACGAAGGGCAAGTTAGAAACCATTGGCGGTCCAACCGCCGTCCGACACGTAAATCTGCCCGGTGATGAAGGTTGCGCTGCTGGATGCGAGGAAAAGCGCCAGTTCTGCCATCTCGCCAGGTTCGCCGAGGCGTTGCAGCGGTGTACGCTTGCGCAGAGCCTCGACGTCCAGGCGTCCGGCCCGCTGCAGTTCATCCACCAGCGGCGTGCGGGTATAACCAGGGCCGATGGCGTTCATGCGGATACCGTGCCGGGCCCATTCCACCGCCAGACACTTAGTCATGGAGACCACGGCGGCCTTGGTCGCACAGTACGCTGTGCGGTCAGCGGAGTGAGAAACCCCCCACATCGACGAGGTGTTGATGATTACGCCAGCCTGCTGGTCGATCATGTACCGAGCCGCCGCCTGGGCGCAGAAAAACACACTGTTGAAGTTGATCTCGATAGCCCGTCGCCATTCGGCGGGTGTGATATCCAGGGATGGCTTGTTGATCGACACCCCCGCGTTGTTGAGCAAGACATCAATGCGCCCGAAACACGCCTTAGCGTGAGCGAAGGCGGCCTCTACAGCCGCTTCATCGGTGACTGACGCCTGAAAACATTCGACACGGGTCGTCGGGAAACGATGCTGCAACGTGATCTTGGCGTCTGTCATGGACTGGTCATTGATGTCAATCAGCAGCAGGTGCGCGCCATTACGGGCAAAACCTTCGGCCAGGGCCAGGCCAATACCGCTGCCGCCACCGGTAACCACGACCACCTTGTCTCGGATTCCGGAGTAAGCGCTGTGCTGGAAAACGGCTGAATGGTGCTCGGACTGTTCGGGCGTAGCGGGAGTGTGATCTGTATGGGACATGATGTTCTCACTTGTTATTATTTATGGTCATACATCTTTAGTTACTTGTCAGACCAGTTATCAAAAATAACTCTCAGCCTGGGGTATGTCAAAGTGTTTTGCTGAAAAAATATCGCCCCACCAGCCAGATCGGCTCCAGGCGCATCGATGTGTAGCTGCAGGACAGAATGGCCTGCGGCCCTTGACACCGAAAAGCGAAGCCTCCTACTATCCTGTCAGACAACAATAAAATATGTCAGACAGGTTAGTATTATGAGTCCTATTAGAGCGCTGTTGCGCACACTGGCTTCAATGTTCCACCCCGCCTGCGCCAACCCTGGCCACGGTTCGCCTCCCTCCCAACTCCCGATCGATTTTTTTCGGATCTGCACCCTGTGCCCAGGTATGCGTCTCGCCCATCCATGCGCGCTCACACTCCCATCTTTGAGGTTTCCATGCACATCAGTGGCCAGACACAACTGATCGGCATCGTTGCCGATCCGATCGCCCACGTAAAAACCCCGCAGGTGATCAACCATAGCGCCGCCAATCAGAGCCTGGACTTGGTCTGCGTGCCTCTGCACGTACGCGGCGCGAACCTGCGCAAGGTACTGCTCGGGATATCCGGCATTGCCAACCTGCATGGCCTGGTGGTGACCATTCCATACAAGGAAAGTATCGTTGAATTCTGCGACGAACTGACCGACACCGCACAGCAAGTCGGCTCGGTCAACGCGGTAAGGATCGACCCCGAGAACGGTCGGCTGATCGGTGGCAACTTCGACGGCGAAGGTATGCTCGCCGGGTTGCACCAGCAGGGGCACCGGCTGGAAGGCAAGCGCGTACTGCTGGTGGGAGCCGGCGGTGCTGGCAAGTCGATTGCCTGGTCGATTGCCAAGCAAAGCCCCGCTCGACTAGCGATCTACAATCGCTCCCCGGCTCGTGCTGAGGCCCTATTGGAACGCCTGAAAACGCAGTTCTCCGACATTGATTTGAGCGTGAGCGACGGCAATGCGCAGAGCTTCGACGTGATCATCAACGCCACGTCGCTTGGGCTCAAGGACGACGATGCCCTGCCTCTGGATCCGGGTACGCTGCGGGCCGGTGCTCTGGTCTGTGAAGCAGTCATGCGTTCAGGCGACACCGCGCTGCTGACAGCGGCACGGGAGCGCGGCTGCCGCGTTCACCATGGGCAACACATGATCTACGGCCAGATCGTGCAGATTTGCCGCTTCCTTGGCGTCGACCTGCAGCACGAAAATGTGGCGCGCATTCTCGGACCATGACCCCCGGTATCCCTTTGGAGAAACGACCATGTACGATTTCAACAATCGCGTCCTTCTGCTCACAGGTGCCAACGGTGGAATTGGCCGTGAAGTAGCGAAACTGTTTTATCAATGCGGCGCATTTCTGGTACTTACAGACCTGGATGGCGACGGCTTGGCGGATTTTTCCCTGGAACTCGACCCCAGCGGAGAGCGCGTCGTTACCCTGCGGATGAATGCGGCCAACCCTGAAGATTCGGCCAAGGCGGTGCAATTGGCCATAGATCGCTTCGGTGGCATTGACTTCCTGGTGCCTTCGGCCGGTTTGTACCAGTCGCAACCGATTCGGCAGATGACCGATGAACAATGGCGTCAGACCCTGGGCATCAACCTCGACGGCGTGTTTTATCTGTGTCGTCGGGCGATTCCTGCATTGCGCGCCAACAGCGCGATCGTCAACCTGACTTCGATAGCTGCCCACCGCGGTGCGTTTTCCAACGCCCATTATGGTACCTCCAAGGGCGGCCTGCTAAGCCTGACTCGCGCCCTAGCCCGTGAACTGGGTCCGAAAACCCGCGTCAACGCCGTATCCCCCGGCATCATCGAAACCCCGATGACTCAAGCTTTGATCGCCACCCGTGGCAGCGACTCAGTGGAACAAACCCCTCTCAAACGTCTTGGCCAACCCAGCGAGATTGCCTCGGTGATAGCTTTCCTGTGCAGCAGCGGCTCGAGCTTCATTACCGGTGAAGTGCTGCATGTGAACGGCGGGTTATACATCGCCGGATGAGCGCCGTCCCCTCCCTGTCCTTTCAATGAGGACGGGGAGGTACTGCTCAACAATGCGCCGCCCCCCCGTATTTTCGATGACCGTCACACCCTACTTCAGCAGCACATATACTGTCCTTGCATACGGACCGCTCCTAGGAATTATGCAAGCCCGCGTCCTTCACCACGAAACGCACTGGGACTCAACCCGGCCCAGCGCTTGAATGCTCGCCGAAAACTGCGAACATCGCTGTAGCCCACCTCTTCCGTGATTCGTTCGAGAGTCAGGCTTGGGTTACTCAACAAACTCATAGTTCGTGCTCGGCGCACCTGCTCGCGCAAGCTTTCAAAGGTCAGCCCATGCTCGATCAGCCGTCGACGCAAGGTGCGCCCACTCATATTTAAGTCACTGGCCACCTTTGCCAGCTGGCTACGCTGCAAATCCCGGAAAATTGCGCGCTCTACCGCTTGAATCAAGTCCATTTTCTCATGCAATTGAGTGCTTTCCTGCTCCAGTAAATCTAAGGCTTGGCGCAGCGCCAGCGCGTGATGATTGGGAAGGCGCACGTCCATCCAGTGACGAGCCAGGACCATACGATTATGCAGACCACCGAACCGCACATCTGCGCCAAATATATGGAGATATTCATCTATGTAAAGCGGCGCGGTATGCCTGAATTCTACCCGCAAAGGCGCGAAATCTTGCCCCAGCAGAGCTCTGCCATACACCATGAGGCTGGCCAGGAACTCCTCGCTCACAAACACCTGCACCTCTGCGTCGGGCAGCAAGCATTCGACGTCGACGAAGACTTCCTGTCCGCATTCATAGGTATGTGAAGAGGCGATCGCACCAGAGGTATGCTGATGGCGTTCGCCAATTGCAAAGGCATCGCGCAAGGTCTTGCACAGCGAAACGACATGGCCGAGCAGGCCCAACGTACCGAGTACATTCTGATACCCGACCCATAGCCCCAACCCCTGATCGGGCAGTACCTTGAGTGCGCGCTGAATCATCGCGACCGCCTGGCGATAGGAGACTCTCTGGGCCGGATCGTCCAGATCAGCCAGGCTAAAACCCAAACCGCGACAAAGATGTTCCGCGCTTACCCCTTTTTGCGCGACCACTTGCCCGAGGGCTTGCAGCAGAAAGGTTGACACAAGGGCCATGTCATGATGTGGATCAGCCGGTTTCCTTTGCATGGCGCTTCGATTCCCGACCGAATTTTTCAGTTCTTGTTTTGGACAACATGATAACAATCATAGGCCCTTGCAAGAGGTGCTGCATTCTTGGCAAAAATTGTCCGCTAAAGTCCCCCATATGGCCGCCATTACCCTACCCTTCCGCGCGATGAGGGCTTATTACAGTCAGCTCTTTAGAGGCCAAATGGACATGAGCAAGAACTTGACTCTGGTTACAGCTCAGGAGCCCCCTCCCCTGTAAACCGAATCTGAAGTGGTGGAAAATTTTCCCCAAAGCTCTATAGCAGATCTTCAGATGTAAACGGGCCAAGTGTCGACGATCTTCCCGCCCCGTACTGCCAGCAACTCCCCAAACTGCAACAGCACAAACTCGCTCTGGGTCGGGCGCAGAAACACCTGGTCTTCCACGTTCAGCCCCACCTTAGGCGAACCATTGACCATCTCCTGATTGGAACTGCGCCCGTATAGGTTATTACTCTGCAACCCTTTGGGCGATTCAAACTCAGCCATCCAGTTCCCCCCATAAATAAAGAACGTGGCGCGCTGATTGGCATCCCACCACGAGAACAACCGCGACTTGCCGTCCAGCGCCGGAATATCCACTGGCCCGGTGCTCTTCAACACAGGCGTGGCGATATAGGTCGCCGGCGCATGCTCACTCAACGACGGTAAGTCATAGTGCGTCGGCTTGAGCAACGCGGTGCCCACCGACACCTCGCTGCTGAGTTTTTCCTGCTCGTGAATGCGATAACTCGGGCTGCCCGCCGTGTTCAACGTCAGCCCGTCACGCCACAGCGGCGCAAAGTGCTGACGGGTGTAATCCACATAGCCGCTGTAGCGTTGCATGACTTTCTCGAACAAATCCTGAGGCGAACCCAGAATCCCCGGCACGCCCATCCCCACAAACGGGTCGTAGCCCATGAACCCGCTGAATTCCAACTGCTGCGGGTGCGCGCTGATCAGCGTCAGCATCTGCCCCAGCACCGCGTTGTCGCTGATGCCGCCGCGATGCAGGCCCACATCCAGTTCAATATTGACCCGCAGTTTCGTGCCCAACCCCTGGGCAAGCGTCAGGTATTGCTGCAGGCGCTCAGGCGTGTCCAGCAGCCATTGCAACTGCCGGGACGGATCGAACGGGCCTTTGTGAGTTTGGTAAAACAGCTCGGCCGATTGCACCGGCAACGGCTTGCCCATGAGCATGTCGGCCTCGGGAAACGCCAGCGCATCGTGATTGAGAAACGGCTGGTGAAACGACATCAACCGCTGCGTCCCGGCGCGCTTGGTGATGTAGGCCAGTAGCCCCGGCGACGGCAGGGACTTTTCTACCAGCCGTAAGTGTTTACTGCCTCGTTTGACCGACTGCATGACCACATCGATGTTGTGGTCCAGGCGATCTAAGTCGATCAGCATCACCGGGCGCATCGGCCCGTGGGCCTTGAGTTCGGCGTTTAAAGTGCGGAAGTAATCGTTGTAGGGGCTGCCCCGGTCACTTGGGCGCAGCAACCAGGCACCGGCGGCCAGCAAAGCGCCAGTGCCTAGTACAAAATGTCGGCGGTTCATCAGGCCACTCCCAAAATAGACGACAGGTGCGCGTTGAGGAATTTACCGCTGGGATCAAGTTCGCGGCGCACTCGGGTGAACTCCTCCCAGCGCGGATACAACGGTTCCAAGGTGCGGGCATTGAGGGTGTGCAACTTGCCCCAGTGCGGGCGGCCGGCATATTTCCAGAAGATCGGTTCCACGGCGGCGAAGAAGTTGTGGTGGTCCATGGTGTAGTGCTGGTGCACGGAGATTGAACAGCTGTCGCGCCCCTCGAACATGCTCAGCGGAATGTCGTCGGCCTTGACGTAGCGGTACTCGATGGGAAACCAGGTGCGCAGGTCCTTATCGCTGATCAGCTTGAGGATTTCCCGCAGGCAGGCCGGACCGTGTTCGGCGGGCACCGAATATTCCATCTCGTTGAAGCGCACGTCGCGCACGTTGCTGTACACCTGGAACGACTCGGCCACCCGGTCATCGAAGTTGGCAAAAAAACGCAGGCTGTTGAGCAACGTGCCCCGGACGTCGGAGAAATCGCTGACGTATTTGTCAAGTTTTTCGATGATCGACACGAACTCGTTACCGCCCGCCTCGGCCGGGTCCATGGGCGGGGTTTCGGGGTCGGTGGTTTCGTTCAGGGCGATGGACAAGGCGTAGTCGGAATGGGTCACCACGAGCATTTCCCAGTGCTGGTTTTCCCGGGCGTTTTTCGCCACGTCTTCCAGCAGATCTTCGGTCTTGGCGATCCACTGGTGCTGTCGCAGACGGTAGGGTGCGCGGTTTTGCAGGCGGACCTGGGTGGCCACGCCAAGGGCTCCGAGGGACACCCGGGCGGCGCTGAACACGTCGGGGTGGCGGTTGGCGTCGCAGTCCAGTACCTGGCCCTGGGCGGTCACCAGCTGCAGGCCGGTGACACAACCAGAATACGAGGTAAAACCCACGCCCGTGCCGTGGGTCGAGGTGGAAATCGCCCCGGCCAGGGTCTGGTAGTCGATATCCGCCATGTTGGGCAGCGCCTGGCCGACGTCCTTCAATGCCTGGCCCATGCGCGACATCGGCGTGCCGGCGGCGAAGGTGGCCTGCAAGGTGTGCGGATCGTGATCCAACAGACCGTTGAAATAACTCAGGGAAAGCAGCGTGCCGTCTGTGGGCACCAGGGCACTGAACGAATGGCCCGAGCCCACCGGCCGCACCTTGCCCGGTGCCTGGCCGATGACCTGCACCAGTTCATCGAGGTTTTTCGGCGCCTGCCGGGCCAGGGGCAAACAGGTTTGCGCCCCCGACCAGTTGCGCCAGGGAATCAACCGCGGTGCCCGGGCCAGCTGGGCCAGCACCGGGTTACTGGTCAATGCCGTGAACGCGCCAGCTACCGCGCCGCGCTGCAATAATTCTCGCCGTGAAAGCCCCATCGCCTACCCCGTTATTCTTATTGGATGTGTTGACCCGACATAAAGCTGATCAGCCCCAGGAATTGGTCTTCGGAGCACTGCACGCACAGGCCCATCGGCGGCATGCCGTTGTAGCCATTGATGGTGTGGTCCAGCAGAGTGTCCGGGCCCTGGGCGATGCGCGGGCTCCAGGCCGGGCCGTCACCGGTCAGCGGTGCCCTGGAGGCCGGATTGGCGTGGCATAGCTTGCAACTGGTGTCGTAGACCTGGGCCAGGGCTGAGTCGCCGGGCATGGCGTTGGCCGCCGTGGCGCGTTCGGATGAATGTTTCGGTTTGTCGCCACAGGCTGTCAGCAGGCAGGTCACGGCCATCAGCAGACTTATGCGACGGGGGTTGATTGCCCGCATAGCCACCCTCTCTATCTTATTGTGTGAAAGCGTGATCAACACTAATACAACCACGGCACGGCGTTGAGGTCATTCGGGGACAGAAAGGGGACCAGAGCGGACAGCCCTGCGTAATCTGCACGGCCGATACTCTCAACGTCGAATACGCCGTGACTCATGGATAAAGGGCTGACCCTCTCACTAGCATCGGGGGTTCAGTTCAAGCGTCTTGTAAAAATCAGCCCGAAAATTGTGCCGAACCGTACAAAGGCAGCGCTTTGCATGCTGGCTGTTGTGGCCTGTAACGCCGCTCTTTGTGTACCAGCGAAACCTGGCCCACAGGCTTGTCAAAATGGAACACGTGGGCCATGAGCGAGTACTTGATTTTCCTCTATTTCATCCAGATGACGCACAATCCGCACACCAAGTCGACACCTACTGAACGATATCAATGCACCATTTCACAAGCTGGAGGGTCCTTTGCGCTTGGCAGCTCAAGCATTTTGCCGAGGTATAAATACGGCCGGACACTCGTTAAAACTCTCTTCGTCGAGAGCGCTAACACGCGCAAGTAGCCAACCGCTCACCGCCTATCTAGCGGCGAGCTCACCACGGGAGTACCGTACCTAAGGTTATACGTAACAGTTCTTATCCCGCTGGTTATACCCTCATCTATGCTCACAACATCGACCGGGAACTGACGACGTGCTGCAAGACGCAGTGGTCGACTTAGGACGTTCGCTCATTCGAGAAGTTGAGGAAGAAACGGGCCTGACAGCTGAAGACTTCACGCTGGTAGACGAATGGATCCGAGTTGAAAGTGACATGCATTTCGCCTTTTTCAAGGATGCGCAGTTGAAGTGGTCGCGCCTGGAAGTCTCCGATCCAATCGAAAAATTTCTGGCGGAGCAGATAGATCCAGAACCGTCCGACGTCGTGTTGGAAAAAAAGCATCAGGTCTGGCTGGACTCACCCTACCGATGTTCCCGCGAGAGTATTTTGAAAAGAGTCTGCCTAATCGTTGAACGCTTGGCGTCGTTATTCTAGGTCGGTCACAAATGGAAAAACCGAATATCGAATATGGCAACCAGCTACGCTGGTTTGCCCTCACCAGGATAAACATTCTCTCAGCACTTTCGCAGATCGTGCAGATTGGTACAGTCACCCCGCTGCTATCGCTTTCGCTTGAGCAGCAAGGGGTGGAGCCAGCAAAAATCGGGGTGGTTGTCAGTGCCTCGTGGTTGGCTATTTTGCTGCTCTACAAATGGGTTCCACGCTTACTGGCCCGTATGGGGCTCGTCAGAACTAACATCCTCAGTGCAGCGCTGACTATTGCTGCGCTGATCGGTATGCCCCTGACAACCCATCTGGCATTGATTTTTTCACTGAACTTCTTGCTCGGCATCGGCTTGATCCTGCGCTGGATCGCGTGCGATACGTGGATCGTTGCAGTCGCCTCGAAAGACGAGCGCGGCCGGGCGATCGGCGTCCATGAGGCCTTGATGGGCCTGGGTATTGCTATTGGCCCGCTCCTGCTGATTGTATTTGGCGTGGGAAGCGCCGCGCCCTACTACGCCTGTGCCTTTATCGTGTTGATGTCCGGCGCGCTGGCCTTAACCCTCAAGACCTACGATACGCAACCGAAAACACCGGCAGAAAATCACCATGGAAAATTGTTTAGCGTCATTCCAACAGCTCTTTGCGGCGCATTTATTGCTGGCTTTTCTGAAACCTCAGCCGTGTCGTTCCTTGCAGGCTACAGCCTCTCGGCTGGCTACCTGTTGACCGCCGCGACACTCCTAATATCAGTATTCGGAATTGGTGGCACCGTCCTTCAACTGCCAATTGGCTGGATGGCTGACCGCAGCTCTTACAAGATCGGCCAGTTAGTCTGCAGCTTGATACTGTTGCTGGGTTCGTTGGCCATTCCGCTCAGCCAGCCGCATCCTTGGTTGGCGACGATGATCGTGTTCCTCTGGGGAGGCGCTATTGGCGGCATGAACACCTTGGCTGTAATCGAGGTAGGAGACCGAGCTGGCGAACATCAAGTGTCCACCGCCATGACGGCGATTGCGATGTTCTACACCTTGGGCAGCGTATTGGGTCCCATTGTTACCGGGGCCACAATGTCTTATGTCAGCGAGCAAGGATTGATGATCTCAGTGGGAGCAGTTGGTGCGCTGTTCATTGCAATTGTGCTGTTGCGTAGCATTTCGCCAGCAAAGTGATTCGCACCAACTGGTTGGCTGAAACTGTGCCCTGCTGTTATCCAGCACTCAGTAAGTCACGTTCTCGCCTGCTATAGCGGGAAAGAGTCTCAGACCGCAGTTAATGACTAGCATTAATGGCCAGACAATCATCGCAAATTTTTTTATCGCCCTAGGCTTGCGGCTTACAGCACATCGGCTCCCGGCCAACCAAACTGCTGGGCAATTCACATCCTATGGGTCATCAATCCAGAGCCGCGCCTACCCTTGTACCCGTGTCAAAGAATTTTCGACCGGCCGTTATCGCAAGCCATACTATGCAGCTATGGAAACATGATGCTGAAACCGTCGCTGCCTTCGCTGTCGAACCATTGCCGCATCTCATCGGCGACGGTCTGCTCAACGCCGACCAAGGGCAACCCTGCGCATCCCCCGAGACGGAGGACCAGTTGCCGGACGGTCAGCTACTCGGGGGCGGCCAGCACAGCGATCCGTTCCTGAGAGCTCTGGCTGGCATTAGTAGGCGGAATCATTGGGAGAAAACATCTAGATCGAATGTGCTGGCATCCGCCCCCCAGAGCGACGGACAGCGAGGCAATAGCGCTCTGCTCCTGCGCCAGGATGTCGGTAACCTGTAGGCAAACGTCGCTAGAGCCCCTACAACGGGGGCCGGTGCCAAGAGTATTCACAGACATGGTGATGCTCTCGTTGATCAAAGCCTGGAGCCCGAATACATTTCGGAGGCCCGCGCCAGTCCTTGCGCATCGATATACGCCCGGATGTTGGTCAGTTTTCCATTTCGCACAGTAATGGCGAAGAGCCAATCGTCCTCCCATGTCCTAGTTCGCAACCTCAATCCTCCCACTAGCGAGACCAATGACCAGCACCCGGTCTCCCTACGCCGCAACCTCGCCGGTTTCCATGAGAAAAGTTTCCATCGTGTCGAATTGCGTCCGAAACAGATCCACCAATCCTGAGTGCCAGCGGCGCGTGCCGGCCAGCGGTCAGTCCTCGCCCGGAATGATTCAATCGATATCTTCGGCAGCCCACGTTAGCAGACCTTGCATATCGGCGCGGCCGGTGGCTGCAAACGCATCCTTCACGATCTGAACATACTCTTGCGCGTTCATCGAAATCTCGCCATCTCTTTTCAGATCGCGACGCAATGGACCTGACGGGTGTCGGCGACTCAGCCGATCTCGACGTTCAAGGCGATATCCCAAGTACCGGCACCATTTTTTGCAAGGCCGATCATCATCAGGCCGAGCGCCTCGAGCGTCTGCGCCATGTGCAGGCCGCCGACATCCAGCGGGCGCAGCCCAAGACTCTCGATGAAAGTCGAGACGCGTGCCTTGACTTCTGGATCGTCGGCGGCGATGAACGTGTCGAGGCGCCCTCCTTTGGCAAGGACATGGCCGAAAAGCGTGTTGAACGCCTTTACGACATGCGCGCTGGCGGGGGCGATCTTGGCGATCTCCTGCGCACCAGAACTGCCGGCGGGAGAGACAAGGCCCGAGAGGTCCGGGGAGGCCGTATTGGTGATGTCGATGATCACCTTGCCGTCGAGCGCGTCCCCGTAGTCGGCCACCACCGACGCCGCACCAGTGTAAGGCACGGCGAGAATGACGATTTCGCCGGCTGGAGGGGCCTCGTACTTCCCTGTGGTCGCTCCTGCTGCGAGCTGGTCGGCCAATGCTTGCGCCTTGGCCGGGTCGCGGCTGACCACCTCAACGGTGTATCCCGCTTTGGCGGTACGACCGGCGATCGCCGCGGCCATGCCTCCTGAACCGATGATGCTGATAGTGCTCATGTGTAATCTCCAAATGAGTTGGGGTATTGCCCGCTGTCTCTGAATGGGCTTCCCCCGATTAGTATCCCGTGCGTGCCGGGCAGCATCCGCCGCCCTTCTGCCATGCTCGGGGCGAACGGATCGCGACGTCGCTGTTCGCCGGACGATTTGCGACTCGGCGAATAGCCTGATGATCACTCAGGCGGCAGGGAAGTAGTGGCCATTGTCCATATCGGCAAACAGGCCGGGCTGCACTGGTGCCCAGCCGAGAGTCTGGCGCGTGATATCGTTCGACGCCGGGGTATCCAGCGTTACCAAGTTCGCGAGGAAGCCGAAGAAACCTGGCCCCATCATTACGTCAACGGGAATGGGCACGGCGGGAAGGTTCAGACGGCTGCCAATGGCCTCCGCGATCTCGCGGTACGGGATAGACCCTTCGGCAACCGCGTGCCAGCATCTGCCAGCGGGACCCTTCTCCAGCGCCAGGCGGAACAGGGTAGCGAGGTCGCGGGCATGCACTGCCGCCCACCGGTTGGAGCCGTCGCCGGGAAAGCCAACGACGCCCTTTTCCTTTGCTTGCCCGATCAGGACCTGAAGGAAACCGGCCTTGTCGGTTGAGCTGTGCATGATTTCAGAAATGCGCACGACCGAAGACCGCACGCCCCGCTCTGCGAGACCGATGACGGTAAGCTCCACGATGTTACGAACCCGCAGGGAGCCCTTATATTGATCGCCAGCCGGAGAAAGAGCCGGATCCTCCTCGGTCGCCGGTCGGCTCTGCAGCGGCCCAGGAACCGGCCACCCCACGTTAGTTGGCGAACCGATGCTTCCCGACACGACCAGCGGTTTTCCCGTTCCAGCCAGTGCATCACCGTAGGCGAGCATGATCTGGACTTCCGCTGCGGCAACAGCGTCGAGCCCGCCGACCGGAAGCAAGTCTTGTCTGTGCGCTACATGGATCACGCCGTCGGCGGCTGCAGCCGCCTCCTTGAGCCCGTCGAGATCATCGAGATCACCGCGACGCACCTTTGCGCCAAGCGCAGTGAGCGCCTGCGCCGCACTGTCCGACCGGGCCAACGCAGTGACCTCGTGGCCGGCGGCGATGAGGTCGGAGATGATGTATGGACCGGAATGACCGGTCCCGCCAGTGACGAATACGTGCATGTTGGTGTTCCTTGTAAGTGATGTGATGCGAAAAGTTATGCGAGTGCACTCAGCCGAGAAAGCTGACGCCGATTGAGAACCTGGTGTGCTTGACGGAGTGGGTCATGAGACCCAGCGACAGCAGGCAGACGTGCTCCAGCGTCCGCGCCATGGGCAGTAGCCCAACGTCAAACGGCCGCAGCCCGAGACCTTCGACGAACGCCGAGACACGTCCCTTCGCCTGCGCGTCGTCTCCAGCGATGAACACGCCCAGCGAGTGGCCTTCGACAGGACCGGCAGCCAGGACGTGGGAGAAATGGGTGTTGAACGCCTTGATGACTTCGGCGCCGGCTGGCGCAGCTTTGGCGATTTCCTGCGCGCCGAAACTGTCCTCAGGGGTCACAAAGCTTTTGAAGTCAGGGGCGACGGGGTTGGTAATGTCGACAAGAAGCTTGCCTGCCAATTCTTCGCCGTACTGCGTCACCACCTCGAGAACCGCTGAATAGGGAACCGCCAGGATCACAATATCCCCGGCCGGGGCGGTGCCGAACGTTCCTGTCGTCGCGCCAGCTCCGATCTGCTCGGCCAGCGCCCGCGCCTTGGTGGCGTCACGACTCATCACCTCGACGGTGTGTCCGGCTTTGGCGGCAAGGCCGCCGATCGCTGCGGCCATGCCACCTGAGCCGATGATGCTGATAGTGCTCATGTGCAGTTTCCTTACAGATATGGGTTGACCATTCAAGGACTGCCGGCGTGATCCGGTGACTGCGTTCAACCTGCGAACCATGCTGATCGCCTCACTTGCAAAAAGCAAGTGAATTGCAGAAATTTACTTTCGTTATGCAAGCAATGTTAAGAATCACCTATGAAATCAATATCTAAAGAAGACATTCGGTTCCATCGGCGCAGTGAACTATGGCGTGGAGATCTTCGGCGACCGGTGGTCGCTCTTGATCATGAGGGTGGTGGCTCGACTACATCGAAGCCCCTGGCAGGTCGACAAAGAGGTGAAGGCGCTGGTCCGCAATCGCGGATGTATCTTTCCCGAGATCAGAAACCTCGCGACCAGAATGGCCTTGTCCAAGCCACCTGGTCGACTGCTACTACCGACCCCTTCCCATGAAGACGGCGTCGTGACCTGTCAGGGCTTCACGAACCGATAGACGAAGCGATCTGTCTCGCCCTTGATGGCGGGATCGAACGCCTTGATCGAGTGTGGATCGTCCTTGTTCGCGAGCAAAGTGCTTTGCGCGTCCAGTACAAAACCGGCCGCTTCCACCTCCTTGTGAACGGATGCGGGCTCAATCCGATGCAGTGACTGGGCATTGCTCGCGCCCGTCCCGATGGCGGCGGCGTGGTCGATGATGACGTAGGCCCCACCAGGCTTCAGCCGCTCAAAGACGGCTCGATTGAAGTCGGCGGCCGTGGCGCCCCTCGCCTTCATCAGATCAGTGTGGAGATCGTGGTAGAACAGGTGCAGCCACAGGACATCCGCCGGTTGCGTGACCTCCGGCATCGCGGTCAGGTCGGCGGAGACGGCTTCGACATTCTCCCGGCCCGCCTCCTTCGCGAGCGCCTGCATGCTGCCGAGCGGATCGTTCTTGAAGTGGGCGACTTCGGCTGGCACAAAGCTGTAGACCCGCCCTTTTGGCCCCACGGTGTCGGAGAACAGACGGGTCCATTCGCCGTCGCCTGGGTAAACGTCGATGACGGTGGAGCCTGCATCCACGCGTGCGAACCGGAGCAACTCGGATAACTTGGTTGTGTCGTACACGGGGATCTCCTTTACGGCTGAGTATTCGCGTTCAATGTCCTAACCATGCTGGTCGCTTCACTTGCAAAGCGCAAGCGAATAACAGGAGTTTACTTGCACCATGCAAGTGATGTTAAGATCCCCCCATGAAAACCACATCTAAAGAAGACATTCGGTCCCATTGCGCAGTGAACTATGGCGTGGAGATCTTCGGCGACCGATGGTCGCTCTTGATCATTCGCGACATCGTTTTTGCGGGTAAGAAGACCTATGGCCAGTTCCTGAAGTCGGAAGAAGGTATCGCGTCCAATGTCCTTGCGTCCCGCCTCGCCTTCCTTGAAGGACAAGGAGTTCTCTCGAAGGCCCCCAACCCCGACGACAGGCGCAAGGATTTCTATACGCTGACAGAGAAAGGCCTGGACCTCATCCCCATCGTGCTCAACATCGTTCTTTGGAGCGCGAAGCACGATTCGAAGTCGTACGCACGGGACCTTGAGGAGTTCGTGACCCGTTTAACTCAAGACCCCACGCAGGTGAGCGAAGAGTTGAAGGCTCTGGTCCGCAGGGGCGGATGCATGTTTCCTGAGAGCAAGGGATGAGCTAGAGGCAACCGCGCCCTCTCACATTGCATGGATTATGGGCACACACCCGGCTACAAGTTGCAGCCGATGTCCGAAACGGTTCTGGAAGGCACCATTGAAGTTTCACCAACCCCGGTGGCTGTTGAGGGTCGATTTCAGTCGGTTGCCACTGGCCAATCTGTTGCATCGACCGGTCGAATCCACAGTCGTTAGCCACCCTGCTCCGCCTCAGAAATCGCCAATCGCGATCGCCCGCGCACTACGCGCAACTGGGGGCAAAACTGGGGGCATATTTGGAATTTTTCTGCCTGAAAGTATTGCTCTAGAGCCCAGTCAAAATGTTTTTTGGGGATCCGGAGAGCCTTTGACTGATCAGGTAGCGACTGAAATGGCCATTGTGTACCCCACAAGCGCTCTCAAGACGAAAGAGCGTTTTGACTATTGGCAGGATGTCGTCTGCTCTACATTCGTACCCACGACCAACCGCCAGCTGGCAGACGAGCCATTCGATGGGCGCTTAGACGTCACCATGAAGGGCGGCGTGTCCTACAGCCGAATAAAATCGCACCCCATACAGTACGAACGTGACCCGCGAGATGATGGTAGCGATCAGTACTTTATTGCCCTGTCGCTTTGCCCCAATGCCTATGTCAGTCAATGCAACCGGGTATCGCAACAACGCCCCGGGGACATTGTTCTGTTTGACAGCGCACGACCGTACACCTGTACGTTTCCCGCGGGCGATGATCAGATCGTCCTCGCCGTACCGCGTACGCTGCTGGAACTTCACATACCGGGTCACGCGCACTTTTTGAACCGCACGCTGGAGAGCACGTCCACCCTCGGCAGCCTCGCAACAACCCTGTTGACCGAAGCATGGAAGGCTCAACCTGTGCCTGACACCCTGGGAGAGCAGCTTAACGGCGCATGCCTCGATGTGCTGTCGAGCGCCTTCGAAGCCGCTTATGGTTCAGCGACGATCGAGCAGACATCACACCGTGACAGGCAAGTCGAGAAGGTGAAGCAGTTTCTTCTGCGCAACCTCGATCAAACAGACTTGACGGTGCAAAGCATCAGCGCAGCCGTCCATGTATCGCCAAGGACGCTGAACCGTCTGTTTGCAGCCGAGGGGACCACGGTTATTCGCTGGTTGTGGCAGCAGCGTTTGTCGGCAAGCCATGCCGTCTTGATCAAAGGCCAGGTCAAACAGGTGAGCCAGGTTGCCTTGAGCTTCGGCTTCACCAACCTTTCCCATTTCAGCCGGGCCTTCAAACAGGCTTATGGCCTCTCTCCCCAGCAAATGCTGCGCCAGTACAGAGTGCATCTGGCATTCTGAGCAAAGCACTTGGCACGCCGAGCAATGCGCCCCCGCCCCCAAAAGTTCACCATCGCCACACTTTAACCGCCTCCTTCCTGGTGATTTCAATGGTTAACAACTGCGATAAAACACTGCGCCTTGTGTTCCCTCAGTGGCAAGGCGGCAACAATGCCCCTTACTTTTTCGGCGCACAACTTCTGTCCTGGCTGGCACCTGAGGCCAACGGCCCGGTCGAACACGTCAATGTGGCCAGGCCTGACGGTCAGTCGCTGCACATTGAAAACGGTATCGTCGGGCGCGGTGCGCTGCTTGATCAACTGGACCATGCCCAGCACCTGATCGAAAAACACCAGCCCGATCGCCTGGTGGTCTTGGGAGGCGACTGCCTGGTGGACCTCGCCCCGTTCGCCTACCTCAATGAGCGCTACGAGGGGGATCTGGTCGTGCTATGGGTCGATGCGCATCCCGATGTACTCACTCCCAAGGAGTTTGAACACGCCCATGCCGGCGTGCTGGGCAATCTGCTGGGGCTGGGTGACGGGGATTTTGCCAGTGCGGTCAAACGCCCGATCAAACCGGCCAACGTCATGTATGCCGGGCTGCAGGAAACCCTGGACGTGGAGACCGACCTGATCCGGCGACTGGGCCTGCGCAGTGCCAGCCCGGGTGACCTGGCAGACTCCAGTGCGCCAGTGCTTGAATGGCTCAAGGAGACGGGGGCCAGGCATCTGGCGATTCATCTGGATCTGGATGTGCTTGATCCGGCGTTTTTCCGCTCATTGCTGTTCTCAAGGCCGGACGCTCCAGCGGATGCATTCGCTGGCATAGCCCAGGGCAAAATGACCATCGATCAAGTCGTTCGCCTGCTGGGTGACGTCGCCGGGGCTGTGGATGTGGTCGGGCTCGGTGTGGCGGAGCATCTGCCCTGGGATGCACTGGCACTGAAGAACATGCTGGCGAAACTGCCACTGCTGGGTAGCCCGGCAAAGGCATTGCCATGAAAGCGCTTGTAGTCAGCCAATTCGGGCCAAAGCCTAAAATGGCCATTGAAGAGCGCTCCATCCCGCAGATGAAGCCCGGCCATACGCTGGTGAAAGTACATGCAGCCACCGTCAACCCGCTTTCCGGCCAGGTGAGTGCAGGTATCGTCAGCACGGCCAGGGCACCTGTCGTGCTGAGCAATGATGGTTCGGGGATCGTTGAACAGAGTGAGCAGTTCAACCGTGGAACCCGGGTCGCCATTTTCGGCGGTGGCCAACTGGGCATCACCGAGGATGGATTGCAGCAGCAATGGGTACTGGTGGAGAACAAACGGATTATCCAGCTGCCGGACGACTTCACCCTGGATGAAGGTGCTGCGCTGCCAATCAACTACGTCACCGCCCATCAGGCGATGACGCGAGTGGGCCGCGTACAGCCAGGTCAGGTCGTGTTGATTTCCGGTGCCTCTGGCGCGCTCGGCCATGCCCTGATCCAGACCGCTGTGGCCATGGGCGCGCGGGCCATCGGGATCGTTTCCAATGCGGTGAAAGCCGGGCAAGCGCTCCGCTCCGGCGCATCGACGGTGATTGATCTGTCAGCCCGGACGCTGAAGGACGCGGTACTGGAAGCAACCGATGGTGAGGGCGCGCAACTGGCATTCGATGTGGTCGGCGGCACGCTGATGGGCCAACTGCTCAGTGCCGTGGGCACACGGGGTGCAGTCGTTTCGATAGGCTTCGCAGGCGGCATGACGGCCAGCATCGACGTCGCTGACGTGGTTATCCACGAAAAACGCATCCTGGGCTATGACGCCTGGCTGGAGACAGATGCTGATGTCGCCCACGCACTGACGGCTATCCAGAAGAATATTGGCAATGGCGCTCTTCGGCCCTCGATAGACAGCCTTTTCCACATGGATCAATACGCCGAAGCCTACTTGCGACTGGGATCCCGGCAAGCGATGGGCACTATTTTGATGCGCGTCTGAAAGGTTCCGCCCGGGCCGCCATTGTACGGCTCCTGGGCCAACGGCTGTGGGCGACGGCATTTGCGCCTGTTGTGCCGGCGCCCAAGGTTAACCAAACGCTTACTCAAGCACCCCCGGATCGCGGCGGATTTCTTCCCGGGCCATAGCCTCCCACAAGAACGGGAACCCGTTGGCGTCAGTGCGCTTGCCGGTGGCAAGCACCACTTGATCGGGCAACGGCGAACCGCCTCCGAGTGCCTCTACATGCCAGGCCAGACGGCTGCGCCACTCCAGGGTGATCGCACGCAAATGCGCCTGGCGTATACCGTTACCCACCACCAGCACACCGTGGTTGGCAAGCAACGCCCACTTGTTGGGGCCCAGTGCGTTCACCACGGCACGCCCCAATTCGCCGTCTTCAACCGTGCCGCGGTACTCGTCATAGAGCACCGGGTCGGTGTCAACCAGGGCCGATGTCTGGTCGTAGACCGGCGGAATGCGCCCCGCCGCCGACCACACCGATCCCCATTGCGGGTGATTATGGATCACCACCTGAACATCATGCCGTGCGGCATGTAAGTCCATATGCAAGTTGATGGCCGGGGTGATGTTCCATTCTCCTTCAATCACCTTGCCCGCATGATCGAGGCGCACGATATCCGAAGCACTCACCTCTGCCCACGTCAGCTCCCACGGGTTGGCCAGGTATGTGCCGTCGTCCTGGCGCACCGTGATATGGCCGGCGATATGGTCGTTATAGCCTTCGCGACACAACACCCGGCACAGCAGGGCAAGCGTCTGGCGGGGGCTCAGTTCGGGCAGCAGCGCATGCCGGCCCGGCTTGGGAGTGAAGCGCGCCAACAGCGCCTGGTTCAGTTTGTCGTGCAACATGGATAGTCCCCTTCAATCACGCGTGGATGCTCTGGCGAGCGAATACAGAGGCACGCTGCATGCGCCGCTGGTGGGGTTGATAATCAAGGATGGCGTTGTGAAGTACGCTGCGGTTATCCCAGATCACCATGTCACCGACAGACCAGCGATGGCGAAAGGCAAAATGCGCCTGCTGGCAATGGCCGTGTAAATAAGCAAGCACCGCGTCGCTTTCAGGGATGGCCAGGCCGTCGATGTAGGTGGTGTACGTCGGGCTCACATACAGCGCCTTGCGACCTGTTACCGGGTGTTTGATCACCAGCGGATGCAAGTGCCGACGATTCATGTTGACCACCTCCAGGTAGCGTTCGTGACTGACCACGTTCTGGCGCAACGCTGCGGTCATCGGCCCGTTCATGTCGTGCCAGGCACTCAGGCCCTCAAGGTAGTGCTGCATGCGCTCTGACAGTGCGTCATACGCCGTGGTCATGCTGATCCAGCAGGTGTCGCCCCCCACCGGCGGCAAGATGTGCGCGTGGGTCATGGTGACGATGGGCGGGCTCGGTAAAAAACTTTCGTCGTGGTGCCACATATCGGCACGGTCACCCTGCCTGGAATCAATCACGGTGATCTGCTCAAGGCCTTCGCCCAGATTGGGATAGAACGTGTGGACTTCCGGCTCGCCAAAATGCCTGGCAATCGCCAGGTGTTGCTCAGGCCTCAAGCCCGGGACGTGCAGTACCAGGGCTTCATGTTGAACAAGTGCCGCTTCAAGCCCTGCCAGGGTATCCGGCAAGAATACGCAAGCGGGATCCAGATCAAGTACCTCGGCGCCAATACTTGGCCCCAGGGGGCGGACGGTGAAAGCTGATGACATGGGCAATCTCCCGGCAGGTGTGGAGTATCCGATCCTGTAGCGCGCATCGCTGCGCGTTTGGACGTTGTCTGATCGACGAAAATGATCATACTGACGTCGCCAAGGTTCAGATATTCGCATTCCGCAAGGCACAACTTTCCTTGGTAAGTTATTGATTTTGTTTGTTTATATTCAAGATTCAGGGCCATGTGAAATGGCCCGCTCGGCTTTTTGCAAACAACCAAGGCGATGAAACCGCGATGGCCCCAAACATTTCCCAGGCTCAGCTTCCCGCGCTACGCAAGCGCCCGAGCCAGTCACGCTCGCGCGCGCTGGTGGACGCCGTGGAACAGGCGTGCTTGCAAATACTCGATGCAAAAGGCGAAGCATCGCTGACCGTCGCCCTTATCTCGGAGCTGTCTGGGGTCGCCGTCGGTTCCATCTACCAGTACTTCCCCAGCAAGGATGCAATTGTGGCCTTGTTGTACGAGCGTGTTCTCGATGAAGAAACCCAGACGCTCTTGCGCATGCGTGAGCAATTGACCGGCAAGCCTTTGCAATTGGCGTTGCGGGATATACTGGCCAACATCATTCGGGTGGAAACGCGACTGTTCAAATTGAACAAGGCCTTTCACTTGCGTTACCACTCGGCCCTTCACCTGGGCAAGTGGCGCGGCCCCTACCAGACGACAGGCGAGTTCATCGAAGCCACCTGGTTGCCGCTGGTGCGACTGTACGAGCATGAGATCAACACCGAGCACCCGGCCCTGGCGGCTTATTTGCTCGGGCAAGGCTTGCGCAGCGTGATCCGCTCGGTGCTGGATGATATGCCGGCACAAATGGAATCCGCAGCATTCCTTGATAGCCTGGTTGGCATGGCGATGGGCTGCTTGCAGCCAGCCACGTTTGACTGACAGCCAGCCACGGGCGCTGGATCGAGGCTGGTTTTGTACTCAACTTCCGTCAACGGGCTTTATCCGCAGCCTGGTCGCCCTGATCAGGCCGGAAAATGCCTGCATCACGCTGGGCCAATGCCAACAGCTCATCCACGACCATCCTGATTTTGGGTTGTATATAGCGCGTGCGTGGCCAAATCACATGGATGGGCATTTCGGCGCCTGCAAAAGTGTCCAGCACCGGCACCAGTAGACCTTCCCGGATATGCGTCTGCACCAGCCAGGTAGGCAGTTGCGCCAGCCCGCCCCCGGCCAGCGTCATGTCCAGCAGCATTTCCCCGTCCCCCATCTCGTGCTTGACCCGTACTTCGTGCTCATGGGTCTGCCCCTTCTCGTCAATCAGCATCCAGGTTTTACGGGTGCCGTTGCGCCAGCCAACAATGCAATCGTGGTGCAAAAGGTCTTCAGGGGTTTGAGGCGTGCCGTGTTCTTGCAAATACCCGGGCGTCGCGCAAATCAACAGGCATTGACTGCCCAGCTTGCGGGCGACGATTTCTGCGTCATCCTTCAAGTTGCCGATCCGGACCACAAGGTCGATACCATCGTTGACGATATCCACCAGCCGCTCACTGAAACTCACGGACAGATCGAGCTGTTGATAGCGCACAGCCATATCGATCAGGGTCGGCAAAATATGTCGTCGGCCAAAGGCGGCCGGCAGGTCTATGCGCAGCCGACCGATAGGCTCCTGCTGCCCGGTGGTCAAGAACCCCTGGGTCTCGGCCAGCTCATCCAGCACACGCAGGCAACTGGCCAGGTAGGCTTCACCTTCGGAGGTGAGGATCAGGCGTCGCGTGGTGCGGTGCAGGAGCTTGACGCCCAGGCGAGCTTCAAGCCGGGTGACGCTTTTGCCCACCGCCGAACTGGTGACCCCGAGTTCGAGTGCCGCCGCGGTGAAACTCAAGGACTGAGCCGAGGCAACGAACTCACGAATACCGTCAAACGGGTTTGCAGTCATTATGGCTTCCAGGGCTGAAGTGTAAGGATTTCTGATTGCATATCCGCAAAATCATACAGCAATGGGCAAGGGTCAATGGCGCATAAGCAATAACCCCGCGCACACAAAAATGCGCCTCACCTGGAGGCGCATTGATCGCGGTTAAAACCCTCAGGCGCGTTTTTCAGTCCACCCTCCCCCCAACGCCTTGTACAGCTGTATGTGCGCGCACCATTTGGCCAACTGATCGCTCAGCAGCTTCTGGCGCGCAGACAGCAACTGGCGCTGCGCATCGAGCAAGGTCAGGTAATTGTCGACCCCTTCGTCATACCGCTGCAGCGCCATCCGGGTGTATTCATCGCTGGCCCGCACCAGGTCTTGCTGGCTCTTGAGCTGCGCATCCCAGGTGCCCATCGCTGCCAGACCGTCCGCCACTTCACGGAACGCAGACTGGATGACCTGCTCGTAATTGACCACGCCGATCTCTTGCTGGATCTTGGCGTAATCCAGGCTGGCCCCAAGCCTGCCCCCCGTGAAAATGGGCAGATGGATCTGTGGAATGAAACTCCAGCTTTGCGATCCGCTGTCAAACAAACCGTTGAGCTGGCTACTGGCCGTGCCAGCCCCGGCCGTCAGCGTGATGCTGGGGAAGAACGCTGCACGCGCCGCACCGATGTTGGCGTCGGCGGCCAGCAGTTGATGCTCAGCGGCACGGATATCGGGCCTTTGCCGGAGCAGGTCGGCGGGTAGCCCGGCAGGAATTGGCGTTAGCGTCCGAGCATCAAGATCAGCCACCGGCAAACGTGCAGGAATATTCGTGCCCAGCAACAAACGCAATCCATTGGCATCCTGGGCTACCTGACGGGTGTAAGCCTGCACCTGGCCTTGAGCACTGAACACCAGGGTGCGCGCCTGGCGCACGTCCAGATCCGACGCCGTACCCGCTGCGTTGCTGGACTGGATCAGCTGCAGATTGTGTTGATAGTTCGCCAGCGTCGAGCGTGTGACCGCCAGCAACTGCTGGTCGGTCTGCCAGGTCAGGTAGGCCACTGCCACCTCTGCCACCAGCCCGATACGGACACTGCGCTGTGTCTCTTCGCTGGCCAGATAGGTCTGCAAGGCACTGCGATCAAGGCTGCGAATGCGACCCCAGACGTCCAGCTCATAGCGGGTCAGTCCAATTTGCAGGCTGTTGTCGGCACCCGTGACCTGATCACCGGTGGACGACAGGTCCGCCGGGGTGCGTGCGCGTGCTGCCGCGCCATCAATGGCAATGTCGGGGAGCAGCGCCGAGCCCTGGATACGGTACTGCGCACGATAGGCCGCGACGTTCAGCAGCGCCTTGCGCAAATCGCGGTTGTTCTCCAGCGCCAGGCCCAGCAACTGCTGCAATGCGGGGCTGTTGAAGAGCGCCTGCCCATCGATCAGCGCCGCCCGTTGGGGGGCTGGCGCAGCATACGCGCCACCTTGTGGATAGGCTTGCGGGATCGGCGCTTCCGGGCGCCGGTAGTCCGGGGTCAGGCTACAACCGGCCAGTGTCATGGCCAGCACTGAAAGCAGAGGCTTAAAGGTCATGGGAGGCTCCTGCGCGGGTGGCCTGTACCGGTTCGCAACGCTGCCCGGGCTTGAACAGCCTGGTTACGGCCACATAAAACAGCGGCACAAAAAAGATCGCCAGGAAAGTCGCGGCCAGCGTGCCACCTACCACCGCGGTGCCGATGGAGTGCTGGCTGCCGCTGCCTGGCCCATAAGCCCGCGCCAGTGGCAGGGTACCCATGACAAAGGCGATGGAGGTCATGATGATCGGCCGCAGACGCTGCCGCGCTGCCTCCGTGGTGGCTTCTACCAGGCCACGACCATGGTTCTCGTACAGGTCCTTGGCGAACTCGACGATCAGGATGGCGTTTTTGGCTGCCAGCCCCATAGTGGTCAGCATGCCGACCTGGAAGAACACATCATTGGACAAGCCCCGACCAAGGGCCGCGGCGACTGCACCGAGCACACCCAGCGGCACCACCAACATGACGGCTACCGGCACAGACCAGCTTTCATACATGGCTGCAAGGCAGAGGAACACGATGATCAGCGACATCACATACAACAGGGTCGCCTGGGAACCTGCGGCCCGTTCTTCATAAGACAACCCCGTCCAGGCCACCCCGAAGCCATTGGGCAATTGCGCCGAAATACGCTCGATGGCCGCCATTGCATCGCCCGTGCTGTAGCCCTCGGCCGGCTGGCCCAGCAGTTCTACAGACGCAATCCCGCTGTAACGCTCCAGCTTGGGAGAGCCGTACATCCACGAACCGGTGGCAAAGGCCGAAAAAGGCACCATCTGGCCAGCAGCATTGCGCACGTACCATTTGTCGAAGTCTTCCGGCGCAATTCGCGAGTCCATTTCGCCTTGCACATAGACTTTTTTCACGCGGCCCTTGTCGATGAAGTCATTGACGTAGGTCGAGCCCCAGGCCACCGACATGGTGTCGTCGATCGCCTCGATGGAGACTTGCAGCGCGCGGGCCTTTTCGTCATCGATGGTGACCTGGTATTGAGCTTCATCATCCAGGCCGTTGGCCCGAACAATGGCCAGCGCAGGCTCCTTGGCGGCGAGTGTCATCAACTGATCCCGGGCCTGCATCAATGCGCTATGGCCCAGTGCGCCGTTGTCCTGAAGGAACAGGTCAAAGCCGGTGGCATTACCCATCTCCATGATGGCCGGTGGCACGATTGAGACGACGTTGGCATCCTGGATCGTGGCGGCAAACGCGCTGATGCGCCGGGAGATGGCAAAGGCCGAGTCGTCCGCGGATTTACGCTCATCAAAGGCCTTGAGCCGCACCCAGATCACTGCCGAGTTCTGCCCGCGGCCTGCAAAGTTGAAACCGCTGATGGAGAACGCCGAGACAACCCCGCCCTGCTCATCGTCACGCAGGTAGTCGCGCACCTGATTGAGCACCGCCTCGGTGCGTTCGGCACTGCTGTTGGGCGGTGTCTGGATCTGCACAATCAACAGCCCCTGATCTTCATCGGGCAGAAACGCCGTCGGCAAGTCACGAAACATCATGGCCACGCCGGCCAGCAGCAGGCAATACAGCACAAAGGTACGCTTGGGGTTGCGCAAAATGCCCGAGACAACGCCTTCATAGGCAACCGTACTGCGCTCGAAGGTCCTGTTGAACCAAACAAAGAAGCCTTTGTGCTTTTTGCCGCCATGCCCGGCGTGGGCCTTGAGCAGTGTGGCGCAGAGCGCCGGGGTGAAAGTCAGGGCGACCAGTACGGACAGCCCCATCGCGGTAATGATCGTGACCGAAAACTGACGATAGATGATGCCGGCCGAGCCGCCGAAAAAGGCCATAGGCATAAATACCGCACTGATCACCAGGCCAATCCCCACCAGGGCGCCCGAAATCTGCCCCATCGACTTGCCAGTGGCTTCACGCGGCGACAGGTTTTCCTCGGCCATCAAGCGTTCCACGTTTTCAACCACCACGATGGCATCGTCAACCAGCAAACCGATTGCCAGCACCATCGCGAACATGGTCATCACGTTGATCGTAAAGCCAAAGGCGTAGAGCACTCCGAAGGTGCCCAGCAACACCACCGGCACCGCCAGGGTCGGAATCAGGGTGGCGCGAAAGTTCTGCAAGAACACAAACATCACCAGGAACACCAGCACGATGGCTTCGAACAGGGTGTGCACGACCGAATCAATGGACGCCTTTACCGACGGGCTCGTATCGTAGGGATAGACCACCTCCACACCCGGCGGCAAGAACGGCTTGAGACTGTCCACGGTGGTTTTCACCCGCTCGACCGCCTCCAGCATGTTGGCCCCCGTCGCCAGGCGCAGGGCAATGCCGGCAGCGGGCTTGCCGTTGTAATTGACGTCGTAGGAATAGGTCTCGTTGCCCAGCACCACCTCGCCGATATCTTTCAGGCGTATTTGCGAACCGTCGGGCTGAACCTTGACCAGAATCTCCTTGAACTCGTCCGCCGAGTTCAGGCGCGTTTTGCCAATGACCGTCGCGCTGAGTTGCACCCCTTTGCGCGTGGGCAAACCGCCGACCGAGCCGGAAGACACCTGCACGTTTTGCGCAGCAATGGCGTCGACCACATCCTTGGGCATCAAGTGGTAGCTATTGAGCTTCGCCGGATCCAGCCAGATGCGCATGGCATTCTGAAAACCGAAGACGAAGAAATCCCCCACGCCCTGGGTGCGGGACAACGGGTCCTGGAAGTTGGACACGATAAGGTTGCCCAGGTCGCCATAGTTCAACTTGCCGTCCGTAGACACCAGCCCCACCAGCAGCATGAAGTTGGCCTGATACTTGACCACCCGAATACCCTGGCGCTGTACTTCCTGGGGAAGATTGGGCGTGGCCAGTTGCAGCTTGTTTTGCACCTGAACCTGGGCGATATCAGGATTTATCCCCTGATCGAAGGTCACGATGATTTCGACGCTGCCATCACTGTTGGCCGCCGAGCTGATATAGCGCAAACCATCCAGGCCATTGAGTTGCTGTTCGATAACCTGCAGCACCGTGTCCTGAACCGTCTGGGCGGATGCCCCCGGGTAGGTCACGGTAATCATGACCGCCGGGGCCGCGATATTCGGATATTGATTGACCGGCAAACTGCGTATGGCCAACGCGCCGGCCAGCATGATTGCCAGGGCCAGTACCCAGGCAAAGACAGGCCTGTCGATGAAAAAGCGTGACATAGGCAACCTCTCAATTAGCAGTAAAGGCTGCTTTCAGTTCAATGTTGGTCGCAGGCTGGGCGTCTACCAGAGAGTCAGCCTGCACGTGCTGCAACCCCTGGGTAATCACGCGCTCACCCGCCAGCACGCCGGACTCCACCAGCCAGGCATTACCGACAGTGCGCACGGTTTGCACATCACGTTGCTCGACATGGTTGCCGGCGGTAATCACCCAGGCAGTGGCCACGCCACGGCTGTCACGGATAATCGCCTGCTGCGGCACCAGCACGGCCTTCTCGCGTACGCCCTCCTTTACCCGGGCGTGTACGAACATACCGGGCAACAAGGCGCGGTCGGGGTTGGGAAATACCGCGCGCAATGTCACCGAGCCCGTGCCCTGGTCGACGCTGACTTCCGAGAACTTCAGATGGCCCGTCAGCGGATAGGCACTGCCATCGTCCAGGGTCAGGGTGACTTCTGCCTGATCTGTGCCCGCGTTTTTCAGGTCGCCAGCCTTCAGGGCACGCTTGAGTTGCAGAATCCGGGTAATGGGCTGTGTCACGTCGACGTAAATCGGGTCCAGCTGATTGACCGTCGCCATGGCCGCATTCTGGCTGTCGGTGACCAGTGCGCCTTCGGTCATGGCCGAGCGCCCGATGCGCCCTGAAATAGGCGCCAGCACCCGGGTGTATTGCACATTGATATCCGCCAGCTGCTTGTCGGCTGCCGCCTGTTTCCAGGCCGCCACGGCATCGTCATATTGCTGCTGGCTCACGGCGCGGGCCTTGAGCAGGCGCTCGTAGCGTTCAGCCAGGTTGCGCGCGCTGCGCAGATTGGCTGCTGCACGGGACTGCTGTGCCACATAGGTGCGTGCATCGATCTGATACAAAGGCTGGCCCTGCTTGACCTCGCTGCCTTCGGTGAACAGCCGGCGCTCAAGAATTCCGGCCACCTGCGGGCGCACCTCGGCAACCCGATAGGCTGACGTACGCCCCGGCAAGTCGGTTGCCAGTGTCAGGGGCGTTTCTTCGAGGGTGTAATAACCCACTTTTACCCCGGGAGCGTGCTCCGTTATGGGTTCTGCGGGCTTGCACGCGGCCAGTACCAGTGCCGACAAGGGCAATAGTCCAACCATAAGGCGTGACGGCTTCAACATATAAACTCCAGACACGCGCCAGTGCTCCAGGCAACGAACACCGGGCGTTTTTATCAAGACAAGGCTAAGGGCAACTTGCTAACCCACAAACAAACACGGGCTCGCTTCGAGTGACGGCGCCCCTGATTTAATTAAGAAAGGGTGGGTGTATCGCGAAGGGATCAAGTTGGCTGAAGCGCAGTATATTCAAGATCAAAAGATTGATTAACCTGAGGGTTTTCCAATCATTTCATCTTTTGATTCCATAATCGGGCAGCATGGGCATGCCCATATGAACGGCCTAGGTCTGGCTGGCAATCGGTAAATGGCCTTTATGGGATCAAGCAAAGCAGGCTGGCGTTGCACCAGCCTGCTGTAGAAAAGGGTCTACTTGCCCTTGGGCAAGGCATACGCAATCAGATAGTCGCCCCGGTCAGCCGAGCTTCTGGCGCCCCCGGCACTGACAACCACAAATTGCCGACGGGATGAGGGGGATATAAAGGTCATGGGGGTCGCCTGAGCCCCGACAGGCAGCCGTCCCTTCCAGATTTCTTCGCCGGTATCCTGGTTGAAAGCCCGCAGAAAGTAATCCTGTGTCCCGGCAAAAAACACCAGGCCGGAGCGCGTGGCCAGTGAGCCGCCCAGCGTCGGCATGCCAATTGGCAACGGCGCATTGACCTTCACCCCGCCAATGGCGGTATCGGCCAGGGTACCGGCAGGGACTTGCCACATGACTTCGCGGGTCTTGAGATCAATCCCGGTGATCGTTCCGTAGGGCGGCGCCTGGCACGGCACGTCGATGGCGGAGATAAAGGATGAGTTCCTGACCGCAAACGGCGTACCCCGCTGCGGGGCAAACTCCGAATGTGGCTTGCCATCGTTCTTGATCAGCAGATGCTCACTGGGGATCAGTTGAATGTTCAGGGGGATGCGAATGTCATTGACGATCATGACTCCCGTGTCCTCATTGATCGAAACACCGCCCCAGTTCATGCCACCGAAATTGCCCGGATGCTGCAAGCTCGCTGTCACCCCCGGCGGTGTGTAGAGCCCGTCATAGCGCAGTGACTTGAACTGGATGCGGCACAGCATCTGATCGTAAATCGTCGCACCCCACATATCCGCTTCGGTCAACCGCTGCTGCCCGATGTAAGGCATGCCCACGGAGAACGGCTGGGTCGGCGCCGTCTTGTCCCCGGCCAGTTCCTGTTGGGGGACGGGCCGTTCTTCAACAGCGGCTATCGGCTCACCGGTCTCGCGGTTGAGCATAAAGATATTGCCGGTCTTGGTGACCTGGATCAGCGCCGGCAGTGTTCCGCCTTTGCCATCCGGTACGTCATACAGCGCCGGTTGGGCCGGGATGTCGTAGTCCCAGATATCATGATGGACGGTTTGATAAGCCCAACGCTCGCGGCCGGTTTTGTAGTCCAGCGCAACCACCGACGATGCATAGTGATTGCTCGCATCCGAACGGTGGCCACCCCAGTAATCGGGCGTCGAGTTGCCCAGCGGAATGTAGACCAGGCCCCGTTCTGCATCGTAGGCCGCCGTCGACCACATGTTCGGCGTACCGCGGGTGTAGGTCTGCCCTTCAGGGGGATGGCGGGTAATGTCCGGGTTACCCAGGTCCCACGCCCAGACCAGATCGCCAGACGTGGCATCGAAGGCGCGGATGACACCGGAAGGCTCGTTGGTCTCGAGGTTGTCATACACCCAGCCGCCGACGATCAGCAGGTTGCCGGCCACCGTGACGGGAGAAGTGCCCATGTAGTACGTGGGCTTGACCTCGCCCATGCCCTGCTGAAGATTGACTTGCCCGTTATCGCCAAAACTGCGGCATGCCTGGCCGGTGCTGGCATCCAGCGCAATCAGCCGGGAATCGAGTGTCGACAGGAACACCCGCTGCGGGCAGTCCTGTACCGTTGTTGCAGAGGCTTTGACCGTGTCTGCGGCCTGGGTTGCGTCGTAATAACTGACCCCGCGGCAACGGTTCCAGACGTTGTGATTTTCAACCTTGGCGTCAAAACGCCAGATCTCCTCGCCCGAGTTGGCATTCACGGCAAAGACTTTATTCAACGGCGTACAGATAAACAGCGTGTCACCCACCTGAATGGGCGTGTTCTGGTTTTCAGAGCCGACCAGCGCCATTTCCCCCGTTCGAAATGTCCAGGCCACTTCGAGGTTCGACACATTGTCGGGGGTGATTTGTTCCAGCGGGGCAAAACGGGTACCGGTTGGCGTGCGGCCAATATGCTGCCAGTTACCGTCGCTGGCAGTGTCGCGGGTCGTTACGGCGACAGGCGCTCGGGCTACCCCCTTGATGACACCGTGAGGAAAGAACATGGCGGCAAAACCGGCAAGCAGGACGGCACTGCAAACCCCTGCCAGGCCCTGCCATATCCGTCGCCGCCCAAAACCTGTCACAGGCGCCAGCAGGCAGACCGGTACGAGGATGGCAAGGATGCCGGCCAGGCGCGGCACCAGAGGCCAGAATTGCAGGCCCACCTCCTGGAACGCCCAGACCCCTGTGGCGGCCGTGAGCAGCAGATAAGCCCACACCCCCAGCCTGCTGCGCCGATAAAAACCGATGGCCGATACCAGCAGCATAAGGCCGCTGAACAGATAAAAACCGGAGCCCCCCAGCGTCATCAGATAGATGCCCCCTGCCAGCAATGGCGCGGCCAGCAGCACCAAGAGCATGGCGAACCAGAAAGGCAGGCGTGAGGTGTTGAGCGACGCTACTTCGTCGCTGATGTCTTGCTGAAATTGCATGTGCGCACCTGTTGTTGTTTTTCGCGCTTTAAATTCGATCGCGGGCAAGCCCTGAATGATGTGAATACTCATTACCTGTGGCAGCGGGCTTGCCCGCGATCGGGCCGATGCGGTTTAACTCCAAGACCGCATCACCTGCATCGCGAGCAAGCCCGCTGCCACCCGAACCTGCCAGCCACTAATCCTGCGTCAGTTGCCCAGCAGTACGGCCACCGACTTGGTCTCGGTGTAGTGCTCAAGCCCGCAGAGGCCCATTTCTCGACCGACGCCAGACTCCTTGAAGCCGCCAAACGGCAGTGAAGGGTCGATCTGGTTGTGACTGTTGACCCACACAATCCCGGCACGGATTCGGGCTGCCAGTGCGTGGGCACGGCCCACGTTCTGCGTCCAGATGCTGGCGGCCAGCCCGTATTGGGTGTTGTTCGCTTCACGGGCCAGATCATCGAGGCTCTGGCTGGATATTTTCATGGCCGAAATCACCGGGCCAAAAATTTCCTCGTTGTAGACCGTCATGCCCGGCTTCACATTTGCCAGCAGTGTCGGCAGGTAGAAGAACCCCTCTCCCTCGGCTTCACGGGCTCCGCAAATGACGCTGGCACCTTCGGCGACCCCGGCGCGCACCAGTTCACTGACCCGCGCCTGCTGGCGCCCGGAAATCAAGGGGCCCAGATCAGTGGCCGGGTTGAGCCCGTGGCCCAGTTTCATTGTGCAAATGAATTCGGCGACACCGTGGATGACTTCGTCGTAGACGTCTTCATGGATATACAGCCGCGAGCCCGCCGTACACGCCTGCCCGCTGTTCAGCATGACGGCCTGGGCCACCCCGGGTATGGCGGTTTTCAAATCCGCGTCCGGGAACACAATGACCGGGCTTTTGCCGCCCAGCTCAAGGGTCACGCGCTTCAAGGTCGCCGCCGCGCTGGCCGCGATTGCCTTGCCGGTGGCCGTGCTTCCGGTGAAGGCAATTTTGTCCACCAGCGGGCTCTGCACCAGTGCGGCGCCACAGCGCCCATCGCCGGTGACGACGTTAAGTGTTCCGGGTGGCAGGCCGGCCTCTTCGCAAATGGCCGCCAGACGCAATGCCGCAAGCGGCGTGTCTTCAGCCGGCTTGAGAATGATCGAGCAGCCCGCCGCCAATGCAGGCGCCAGCTTCCATGCCGCCATCAGCAAGGGCACATTCCAGGGGATAATCTGGCCAACAACGCCAACCGGTTCGTGAGTGGTATAGGCATGCCACTCACCGGGCAGGCCGACAGGTACGCTGAGGCCATTGAGCTTGGTGCACCAGCCCGCGTAGTAACGAAAATGTTCCGCCGAGTTCTTCACATAGGCGTTCTTGACGATGGCAAAAGGCGATCCTTCGTCCAGCACCTCAAGCTCGGCGAGCTCTTGAGCGTACTGGTCGATCAGCTCGCCAATGCGCCACAGGACCTTGCTCTTTTCCGATCCCGAAAGCCTGCGCCAGGCGCCCGTGTCGAATGACTGTCGAGCCGCAGCAATAGCCTGCTCCACATCGACCTGGCTGGCGTCGGCCACGTCGGCAATCACCCGCCCGGTGGCAGGATCAAATACTTTTCGTCGCTCCCCACCCCGGGGCTCAACCCACTCTCCGCCAATGTAAAGGCGGTGATGCTGGTTCAGGAAACTTCTGGTTTGGGCAGAAATGCCAGGGTGTGAAAGGTCGATCATAGTTTGCGCAGGCATAGCGTCTAGCTCCGGCTGGAGGTATCGAAGAAACCCCATTGTTGTAATTGGGTGCCAGCACCGAACCTAATCAAAACAGCGATGCTTGACCAATGGAAATTATGCCAATATCGATTCATTAACCGAATCGCTTAACCCGACCCTTAAACAAATCACAATAAAAGCCGGAACTCTCCATGACCGACCATGCCGCGGCGACCAGTTCAAAAACCCAGGGGCTGTTCAAGCGCCTGCGCTACCGCCACCTGTACATGCTGGTAACGCTGGGCACGCACAAAAACCTGCACCGGGCCGCTGAAGCCCTGCACATGTCGCAGCCCACCCTCACCAGAATGCTGCAGGAAGTCGAAGATGCATTTGGCTGTAGCCTGTTTGACCGCCAGCCACGCGGCATGACGCCGACGCCGGTAGGTGAGGAACTGCTCAAGTTTGCCCACTCGGCCTTGAACAGCCTTGACCGCTGTGTGGAGGACCTGACCGCCCGGGCGCAGGGCGGCTATGGCCATTTGGCGATCGGCGTGGTCATGGGCAGCGCGCTGGATGAAGTGGTAGCGACCATTGCAACGCTGAAAAAGGCCTCTCCTCAGCTTGGGATCCGCATGATGAGCGACACCAGCGACCTGCTGATCGACCTGCTTGAGCAGGAGCGTCTTGACGTGGCCATCGCCCGCCTGGGCGCGCCCGGGGACCGCTCACGGTTTGAATTCGAGCCTCTGGGCAATGACCGGCTGGTGTTTGCCGTTCGCGCAGGCCATCCTCTGCTTGAGCAGCCAGCCATCCCGGTAGAGCAGATGGTGCAAAACTGGACATGGCTCCTGCAACCTGCTGCAAGCCCCGGCAGAAAGGCCCTGGAGCGCTGGTGGGCAGATCAGGACATGTTGCCGCCGGGCATGACGATCGAATGCTCATCCATCTGGGCGATGCTGCAACTGGTGCAGTTGACGGACGCGATCATGGTGCTCAGCGAAGCCGTGATTCATGACCACGTCCGTACCGGGCTGATCAGCATCATTGAGCAACACGCTATCGAAGGGCTTGCGCCTTACGGAATCATTTTGCGCAAAGGCGCCCCGCGCAGCAAAGAACTGCAGCAGTTCCTCAGCCATCTGCGCGGCGCGATGAAAACCGGCCCATCAGCCTGACCGCCTCGGGCGGGGCACACGTCAAAGGGGCGTCTTGCGTATCAAGCCTTCTTGCATCACCGATGCAACCAACCGGCCGGTGCGGTCAAAGATGCTCCCTCGGGAGAGTCCCCTGCCCGCACCGCTCCAGGGGCTGTCCATTGAGTACAGCAACCAGTCATCGACAAAACAGTCGGCGTGAAACCACAGCGAATGATCCAGGCTCGCCACTTTCATGTCCGGCTGCATATCTGAAACACCATGGGGCAACAGGGACGTGATCAGCAAGGCAATGTCACTGGCGTAGGCCAGCACACTGCGATGCAGGTTACGCTCCCGGCTGCTCAATGCCCCGACTTTGAACCAGAAGCTCCTTGAAGGCGCGCGTGGTGCCGGCGCACTGGGATCAATACGCTCGACCGGGCGAATATCAATCGCCCGGGCGACCGCATAACGGGAACGGATCTGGTCAATCAGCAGCTTGTTGCCGGCCAGCAGCTCCAGTTCACCGGGCAGGGACTCCGGCGCCGCCACTTCCGGCATTGCCACCTGGTGCTGCAAGCCCTGCTCGCTGACATGGAACGCCGCGTCGCCAATAAAAATGACCCTGGCGTGCTGCCAGGCGGTCAGGCGCCTGCGGCTGAAGCCTCGCCCGTCCTGGACCGGTTCGACTTCATACATGACCGGTGCATTCGCGCGCCCGGGCCGGACAAAATAACCGTGCAGCGAATGCAGCATGCGGTCTGCCGCTACCGTGCGGCTGACCGCCATTGCCGCCTGCCCCAGGACTTGCCCACCAAACAGCTGGGGCAATCGCAGGTCCTGACTTTCACCTTTGAACACATGGGTCTCAACCTCCTCCAAAGCGAGGATGCCAGCCAGTTTGTCTGCGGGGGTGCTCATGACTCGGGCCTCTTGGGCAAAGCCTCCTTTGGCAGCATAAAACGCCTGCTTCCAGAGGCCAGGTACAGGGAAACGTTATCGCCCTTGATAGGCGGGCGCTCTTTTCTCAGTGAATGCGGCAATGCCCTCCCTGAAGTCCTCACTCAGAAGCACCCGGCGAAAAGCCGTGCGCTCCAGCTCCAGCGCGGCATCCAGCCCGCAGTCAGCACCGCGGCGGATGACCTGCAGCGACACCCTGACGGCCAGTGGCGCATTTTTTGTGATGCTGTGGGCGATCTCCAGCGCCCTTGGCAACAGGTTCTCGGCGCTGGTGAGTTCACTGACCAAACCTTCGGCCAGTGCCCGTTGGGCCGAGACCGGCTCGCCCGTCAGCACCATCTGGGTGGCCAGTGCCGTGGGCAATACCCGCGATAGCCGGGTGACGCCACCGGCACCGGCAATCACCCCCCAACGCGGTTCCGGCAGCGCGAACCTGGCGTGTTCCACGGCAATGCGCACATCACACGCCAGCGCAATCTCAAGCCCCCCGGCATAGGCCAGCCCATTGATGGCCGCGATGATCGGTTTGGTGGTCGGCGACCCGCGATTGATCCCGCAAAAATCCCCATCATCCAGCTCCTTCACCGCCCGCTCACGCAGATAGGGCAGAAAAGTGCCGATATCGGCGCCGGAACAAAAGGCTTTGCTGCCAGCCCCCGTCAGGACCACAACTTGAATGTCATCGTCCTGGTTGATGCGCGGCCAGATTTCCTGAAAGGCCAGGTGCGTATTCAAGTCAATCGCATTCATGGCCTGGGGACGATTGATCGTGATGACGGCAACCGGCCCCTGTTTCTCGAATTCAATGCTCATGATGATCCTCAGCCCTGCGGTTCAAATCGTTGGCGCAACTCGCGCTTGAGAATTTTGCCGTTGTGATTGAACGGCATGTCTTCATAGGCGATAAATTCGACCCGCTTGGGAAGCTGATAGCCTGCCAGGTGATCGCGGGCATGCACGACCAGAAGATCGGCACTGCAGACCGCCCCCTCGTGCAGCACCACGATGGCCGTGACCTCTTCGCCCCAACGCTCGTTGTTCAGGCCAATCACGGCCACTTCACGCACATGCATGTGCCTGGACAAAACGGCCTCGACCTCCTGGGAGTAGACGTTCATCCCGCCCGTCTTGATCATGTCCTTGAGACGATCGAAGAAGTACACAAAGCCATTGGCGTCCATGTGCGCCAGATCACCGGTGTGCAACCAGCCGTCCTTGTCGATGGCATCACGGGTGGCGTCTGCCCGGTTGTGATAACCCAGCATGACAGTCGGGCCGCGCAGCACGATTTCACCGATCTCGCCGGCGCCTGCTATCGCGCCCTGGTCGTCCATGATTGCGACTTCAATGTTCTGGAACGCCCGACCGATGGAGCCGGGTGCCCGCTCGTAGTCTTCTTCCTTGAGAACGGTTGCAATCGGGCCGGCCTCGGTCAGCCCGTACTGGTAGAAAATGTTCACCCCGGGAATGCAGGCCTTCATGGCATTGCGGTCATTGGCCGTCAGAATCCCGCTGCCCACGTACCAGCGCACCAAGGAGCTCACATCCAGCGTCCTGGCCAGCGGATGGAGCACAAACTCCCGGGCCAGCGAAGGCGGCATGAAGGTGTTGGTTACCCGCTCGGCGGCGATGACACGCAGCACCTCTTCTGTGACGTATTTGTCCAGCAGGGTTGCCGTCGCGCCCAGATACAGATGAGGCAGCAACCAGCAGTTGAGCGCGGCGGAATGATGCAGTGGCGTGGCAATCAGCGTGTTGTCGGCCACGCCCATGCCGGTATCGATAATCTCGTTCAGGGAGTTCCAGAACAGGTTGGCATGACTGAGCAATACCCCCTTGGAACGGCCGGTCGTGCCTCCCGTGTAGAGAATGACCGCAGGATCCTGCTCGCTCAGCGCATCGCTTGCATGCGCCAGGACACTGGCATTGCCCGAGAAGGCAGGCAGTGATTCGAGCATCACCACCGCGATGTCCAGGCTTTCGACCAGCGCCGCGTAGCTCTCGACATGCTGGGTAGACATGAACAGCACTTTTGCCCCGCTGTCTTGCAGCATCATCGCGATGTGTTCGGGCGTCTCGCGGTAGTTCAGCGGCACCGCAACGGCACCCACTTTGACAACACCATAAAACGCCACGACCCACGGGCGACTGGTACTGGCCAGGAACGCCACCTTGTCACCGTGCCCCACCCCGGCGGCCAGCAGTGCATGGCCGACCTGGTTGGCCCCGGCCTCGAACTCGGCATAGGTCGTGCGACCGGCCTTGTCGATAAGGGCTACCTTGTCAGGAAAGCGTTTGGCGTTATGGGTGATATGACCACCCAGCAGCATACGGCTAGACATGAAACCTCCTCTTGTAATTGTTCTGCAACTGCGGACAGGCACTACTCTGCCAAATCTGTAGGCCCCCGACGCTCAAGAATAACTAACATTCGTTAGTTTGCAATAGACACAAACAGTCAAATACAGCCAAAAAATCCGCAACCGAGTGTGTTTCACCCTAGATAAAAAACACTGAAACACAGTGAAAGAGGCATTTATGACTTGTATTACCGGGCCAACACGCTAAAAATAACGCATGTTAGTTTCCAAACAAAAACAAGAGGAATCATCATGACCGACCTGTCCTTGCGCCTGGATAGCGCCACAGTTCTGATCACCGGCGGCGGGCGCGGCAACGGCGCCTCCCTCGCCCACGGCTTTGCGGCGGCCGGGGCAACCGTGGTGGTCACCGACATTGATCTGCAAACTGCATCGGCAACTGCCAAAAGCATCAATGCCCAGGGCGGCAAGGCATTCGCCTACGCCCTGGATATCTGCGACGAGGCTGCATGCCGCGCCCTTGCCGCCACGGTGTCCAGCGACATCGGGCATATCACCACACTGGTAAACAATGCCGGCCTGCTGTTTCGCGAGCCGTTCGCAAGCGACAGGAGCCCCGAGCAATGGCGTCGCACCCTGGCAGTCAATGTCAGCGGCATGTTCAACGCGAGCCACGCTTTTCTCCCGCACCTGAAACAGACCAGAGGCTCAATACTGAATATCGGCTCGATCCACAGTTTCACTTCCGGCCTGTCATCCCTGTCGAGCTACACCACCTCAAAAGGTGCGGTATTGCAATTCACCAAAGCCCTGGCTTCAGAGCTGGCCACAGACGGCATTCGCGTCAACGGGCTTGCCCCCGGCTCCTTCCCGACCGCCATGTCAGAGGCCACCCGCGAAGACCCGGGCAAGCTGCAAGCCTTTCTCAGCCATGTTCCAATGGGCCGTACGGGTGAGCCCCATGAACTGATCGGCCCCGCGCTATTCCTGACATCGCCACTGGCAAGCTATATTACTGGCGCAATGCTCCCTGTGGACGGTGGCTACCTCACACGTTGAGCCATCCTCCCCTCCTGATTGAGACACGTACCCCATGCGACCTGTAGGCGCGAAACGAGAAGTGACAGAGCACGCCATTCATACCGCCGGGGTGGATCTGATCGCCACTTACGGCTATGAGGCGATGACCCTGAGAAACCTGGCCGAACAAGTCGGCATCAAGGCAGCCTCCCTTTACAACTACTTCAGCAACAAGCAAGAACTGCTGGCCACCATCCTGAAGGCGGTCATGCGCGACCTGCTGATGGAGTTCACGGAAAAAGTCGACTTCCAGCCCACCACGCTGCAGCGCTTTGAAGCGATGGTGGCTGTGCATTTGCACTTTCATACCGAGCGGCGCAAGGAGGTGTTTATCGGCAATATGGAGCTGCGCAGCCTCGACGAGGAAAACTACCGCATGGTTGCCCGCCTGCGCTCGGAGTACGAAAGACGTGTTCGGCAAATCATCGAGGACGGCGTCAAGGAGGGCATTTTCAATGTATCCGACTGCAATTTGACCACCAAGGCCCTGATCTCGATGCTCACCGGTATCTGCACCTGGTACCGGCCAGGCGGCCGCCTGGGGCTTGAAGACCTGGCGAAACAACATGTCGAACTGTCGCTGCGCATGGTGGGTTACAGCGGCGCATAACGGCAAAAGACAAAAACCCCGCCTGACCAGGCGGGGTTTTTTATTGAGCTGCGCTTTTACAACGCCTTGTATCTGGCCAGGCTGCCACCGCGCATGACCTTGCCGGGCAACTGGCGAGCGAAGACATCCTCGGCCAGATGCGCCACCTCGATCAGCCTCTCGAGATCGACACCGGTCTCAATGCCCATCTCCTCGCACATGAACACCAGGTCTTCGGTGCAGATATTGCCGGCCGCCCCTCGATGCCCCGCAAACGGACAGCCCCCCAGGCCGGCGCAGGAACTGTCGAACTTGGCCACGCCCATCTTGAGCGCGGCATGGACATTGGCCAGCCCCGTGCCGCGGGTGTCATGCAAATGCAAGCCCAGCGCCAGATCCGGCCACCGGTCACGAACCGCCCCCAGGGTGCGCTCCATCATCAGCGGGTTGGCCCAACCCACCGTGTCCGCCAGATAAACCCCCTTGAGCTGCACGTCGGCCTCGCCCGCCAGATCGAGCACCTCTCCCACCATCCGCACCACCTGGGGCACAGGCATATAGCCCTCGTAATTGCAGCCAAATGCCGTCATGACATAGCCCCATTCAACCGGCACATTGCGCTCGGCATAGGACTTGAGCCAGGCGCGCTGTTCATCCAGCGTCCGGGCAATATCCTTGTTGGTGTTCTTGAGCGAAAACGTCTCGGATGCCGTCACGCGGATCGCGCCGATAATATCCAGCTGTGACTGGTAGGCCCGCTCAAGGCCCTGCTGGTTGAGCCACAAACCGGTATAACGCACCCCCGGCTTTTTGTGGATGGCAGCGGCCAGTTGATCCGCATCCGCCATCCCCGGAACACGCTTGGGGTTCACAAAGGAAACGCAATCAATCTGCTTGAGCCCCGTCTCTGCCAGCGCTTCGATCAACTCGACTTTCCTGTGCAGGGCAATCGGCTCAGGCTCAATCTGAAAACCCTCACGGGGCCCCTCTTCGTTGATCCAGATACGCTTGGGAAGATCACTCATTGCATTACTCCAGATTTTGACCGGCGTGCTCGCCTTCCAGGAACTTGTTCGGACGCAGGAAAAATGACAACACCAACGCCCCCTTCGGCGAGCGCGCCAGGTGGCGATTGCCCCGCGGGCGCCAGACGAAATCCCCTGCAGCCACCTCGCCTTCGTCGTCCTCGATACTGCCTTGGAGTACATAGGTCTGCTCGACCTCGACATGCTCATGCAAAGGCAGGCTGGTGCCTGGCGCCCAGCGGAACAGTGCTGTGAGCAGCCCGCTGTCTTTATCCTGCATCAGGATTTTCATATCGATGCCCGGCGTGGGTGTCGGTTTCCACGGCAGTGCGTCGACACCGATATAGCGCGAAGCAAGCTCGCCAAGCGCATCGATACCCGGGACATTCGGGGTAGTAATAGCCATGACTCAGTCTCCCTTACACAGGTTGGGCAACAGCAAAAAGGCTCTCGCTGTGCTCGTCGATAAAACGGGTATGCACCCTGGCATCCAGATAGGCCGGCTGCGCCAGGACACGCAGCAAAAACTGCCTGTTGGTCTTCAGACCGGAAATTTTCAGCCCGGTCAGCGCCTGCTCCAGGCGGGCCACGGCTTGAGCCCGGTCCTTGCCGTGGGCTATCACCTTCATGATCATCGGATCATAGAACGGCGTGATCCGGTCACCCGCGACGAAGCCGGTATCGATACGCACCCCTTCAATCTGCGGCAGCTGCAGTTCTTCAATCAGACCAGGCGCCGGCATGAACTTTTTCTCGGGTGACTCGGCATACAGGCGCGCCTCGATGGCATGCCCGCTGCGCTGGATCGCCTCCTGAGTCAGCTCACCCTGCACGTCCTCGCCCAGGGCATGGCGAATTTGTGCCTCAACCAGATCAACCCCCGTAATCGCTTCCGTCACGGGATGCTCAACCTGAATCCGCGTATTCATCTCCAGAAAGAAGTAGGAGCGGGTGTTCTCGTCATACAAAAACTCGACAGTACCCGCCCCGTCATAACGGCACAGCTTCGCCAGGTTCACCGCTGCGCTGGCCATGTGCGCGAGGATTTCCCGGGGCACATTGGGCGCCGGTGACTCCTCGAGCACCTTCTGGTAGCGCCGCTGTATCGAGCAGTCACGCTCGAACAGATGCACGGCCTCGCCATTACCAAAGCCGAATACCTGCACTTCAATATGGCGGGCACTTTCGATCAACTTCTCCAGAAAGACAGTGCCATCGCCAAATGCGCGCTCTGCCATGCGCTGGGTACCTGCCACCGCTTCAACCAGCTCCCCCGGCCCATAAACAGGCTTGAGGCCAATGCCGCCGCCACCTGCAGAGGCCTTGACCAGCAACGGATAGCCGACCGCCTCGGCTGCCCGCAGCAGCAATTGCGGGTCGGCCGCAGAAACGTTTTCAGCCGCCGGCTGAACGGGCACCCCGGCCTTGATAGCCAGATGGCGCGAGCGCTGCTTGTCGCCCATCGCCTTGATGACCTCGGCTGTGGGGCCAATAAAGGTAATGCCGGCTGCCGCACAGGCATCGGAGAACTCGGTGTTTTCCGAAAGAAAGCCATAACCCGGATGCACCAGGGTCGCACCGCACGCTTTCGCCACCTCCAGCACCTTCCCGGCATCCAGATAGCTTTCAGCCGCCTTGGCCGGGCCAATCAGGAACGCCTCATCGGCAGCCTTGACGTGCTGCGCCTGCGCATCCGCCTCGGAATACACAGCGACGGTGGGAATGCCGAGCCGTCTGGCCGAGCGAATCACCCGGCATGCGATCTCGCCACGATTCGCGATGAGTAATTTTTGTTGTGTCACGGTCATCTCCTGAAGCTAACAGCTGTAAGTTGAACAAATAACCCTGTCCGCCACGTATTAGCGCCTGAATACGGACATTTACGAAAAACACAGCGCAGGCTTGTGCTGCAAACAAAGCCTAGCTATATTCTCGAAAACTAACAACGGTTAGTAAAACAAAAAAGGAGATTCCCTTGAGCACCACGCAGCTTCTTGTCCAGCGCCTGGGCCCATGCGCAACCATCACGTTGAGCAATCCTGCCAAGCGCAATGCGATTGCCACCGCGACCGCCGGCGAACTCGTTGACACCCTTCAGATGCTGGATCGTGAAAGTGAGGTGCGCGTGATCGTGATCACTGGCGAGGGGCACTGCTTCTCGTCCGGGGGCGACCTGGACGAATTTCTCGCCACCGTAGAGTCCGGCGGCACTCAGCTGTGGGAAACCGGCGAACCGTGGCAGCAGTTGTTCAGCATTATCGCGACCCTGAGCAAGCCGGTTATCGCCCGGGTCGTCGGCCCGGCCATGGCCGGTGCCTGCGGGCTCGTCGCGGCCTGTGATTTCGCCTATTGCAGCGAAGATGCCAGGTTCGGCTCCCCGGAAATCAAGATCGGCCTGTTCCCGCTTTTTATCCTGCCCGCCCTGCTCAAGCGCCTGGGCGAGCGCCATGCCCTGGACCTTGCCCTGACCGGCCGCACCCTTGACGCCCAGGAAGCCCTGCGCATGGGGCTGGTCAACCGGGTCTGCCCGCTCGCTGAACTGGATGACTTGGTCGCGCAGCAGGTGCAGAGCCTTGCCGAGCTGGAACCGGCCACCGTGCGCCGGGGCAAACACGCATTCCACAAAATCTCGTCTGTCGGCGTCAGCGAAGGGCTGGAACTGGCCCGCGGGCTGCGCCCGGCCTTTATGTGTTCGGATGAACTGCGTCGCGGCATCGAGAAATTTTTTGCTAAAAAAGAGGTGAAGGCATGAGCGGTTACGAGAACGTAAAAGAGCTGCAACGTCGCGTCGAAATTGCACGCGCAGGCGGCTCGGAAAAAGCCCGGGAAAAACACCAGGCCCAGGGCAAAATCCTGGTCCGTGATCGTCTTGCCATCCTCTTTGACGACGGCAAATACCTTGAAGACGGTTTGCTGGTGGGTGCCGCACGGGGGATGCCGGGCGATGCCGTGGTGACGGCCATTGGCAAGGTCAACGGCCAGGAGGTCGCGGTGATTGCCAACGACATGACCATCAAGGCCGGCACGTGGGGCTATCACACTTTCCGCAAGATCGTGCGCATGCAGGAAATTGCAGTCGAAGCCAAGATGCCGATCATCTACCTGGTCGACAGCGCCGGGGCCCGCATCGACAGCCAGTTCGACTGCTACCTGGGGCGCATCGCGTGGGGCAATATCTTCTACACCCAAGTGCAGATTTCCGGCGTTGTTCCCCAGGTCTGCGTCATGTTCGGCCCCTCGCCGGCCGGCTCTGCCTACGTGCCGGCCCTGTGTGACCTGGTCATCATGGTCGACAAGCAGGCCACGGCCTATCTGGGCTCACCCAGACTCGCGGAGATGGCCATCGGCGAAAAAGTCACGGAAGAGCAAATGGGCGGTGCCCGCATGCATTGCGCCGTCAGCGGGCTGGGCGACTATCTGGCGCTCAACGAAGAAGAAGCCCTCAAGGCTGCCGCCGACTATCTGCGCTTTTTTCCGAGCCACAACAGTCAGTTGCCGCCACTGCGCGAAGCCAGGCTGCCGGCCTCCAGTCGCGCCATTGCCGAAATCGTCCCCGCCGACCAGAACCGTCCATTTGATGTGAAAGAACTGGTGGAAGCGCTGGTGGATGAAGGCTCGATTTTTGAAGTCAAGGCGATGTTTGCCAAAGAGGCCTACACCGCTTTCGCCTACCTGGGCGGGCGCCCGGTCGGGATTGTGGCCAACAACTCGAAAAACAAAGGGGGGGTGCTGTTCAACGACAGCGCCGACAAGGCCACCCGTTTTATCTGGGCCTGCAATGCCTTCAACATTCCACTGCTGTTCCTGCAGGACATCAGCGGCTACATGATCGGCAGCGCGGTAGAGAAAGCCGGGATTATCCGGCATGGCGCCAAGCTGCTGCACGCCGTGTGCGAAGCCAAGGTCCCACGCATTTCAGTGATGGTTCGCAAGGGCTATGGCGGCGGTTATCTGGGCATGTCCGGCGCCCCGACCATGCCCGACGCTCAGCTTGCCCTGCCCGGCGCCATGCCGGCCCTGATGGGGCCGGAAGCCGCCATCAATGCGATCCACTTCAATGAAATCCAGAGCCTTGAAGGCGATGCGCGTGCCGCCTTTATCGATGAGAAACAAAAGGAATACGCCAAGGACATCAACGCTTTCGACCCTGCCGACCAGTTCTCCTTTGAGGCCGTGGTAGACCCCGATGAACTGCGCGACGAGCTGATTCAACGCTTCGCACTGTACAGCCGTCGCGCAATCCCGCGCATTGACCGGCGCAACGGTATTTACCCGGTTTAACCCTCCTCCCCTCACAACAAGAAAGGATCAGCTGATGAGCGAAATCAAGGCACCTATGGCCGGCAATATCTGGAAGATCAACGTACAGGTCGGCCAGGAAATCAACTTCGGTGACGAGGTCATCATCATGGAATCCATGAAAATGGAGATCCCCGTGGAGGCCGATGACACCGGCATCGTCAAGGAAATCAGGGTCAGCGAGAACGACAATGTCGATGACGGCCACATCCTGATCATCCTGCAGTAAGGCGGAGAAACCCAGATGAAACTTGCATCCTTTATCCATGCCGGCCGCCGCTCCTACGGTGTCGTTGATGGCGACACCGTGCTGGACGCCGGCGCCGTTCTCGACCACCGATACGCCGACTTGCGCGCAGTGCTCGGCGCCGACAACGGCCTCGCTGACCTGGCCGCAATGGAATGCGCGCCACGCCTGAACGCCGGTGATGTGCAGTGGCTGCCCGCCATCCCCAACCCGGACAAAGTACTGTGCGTGGGGCTCAACTACCTCAAGCACATTGTTGAAACGGGCCGCGAAACACCGAAACATCCGACCCTGTTTACCCGCTTTGCCAGCGCCCAGGTGGGCCATGAACAACCCCTGATCTTGCCGGACGCTTCCACGGCCTTCGATTTCGAAGGCGAACTGGCCGTGGTGATCGGCAAGCCCGGGCGGCACATTGCAAAAGACAACGCCCTGGATCATGTGGCCGGTTACAGCCTGTTCAATGATGGCTCGATTCGCGACTGGCAGCGGCACACCCTGCAATTCACCGCCGGCAAAAACTTTGTGGGCAGCGGCAGCTTCGGTCCCTGGATAGTGACCAGGGACGAAATCCCCAACGTGGACGGGCTGGTCCTGGAAACACGGCTCAATGGCGAAATCGTGCAACGGGAAGGGATTAACGATCTGCTGTTCAAGATCCCGGCATTGATTGAATACATCTCCACGTTCACCGAACTGCTCCCGGGGGACGTGATTGCCACCGGTACACCGGGGGGGGTCGGCGCCTTCAGGAATCCGCCGCTATGGATGAAGCCGGGCGATGTGGTCGAAGTCCAGGTGGAGGGCATTGGCACACTCAGAAACACCGTCAAACCCGAGTAAGTCTTGCAATGGTGAAAGGCGTCCACGGGCGCCTTTCATTTGAAGTCCGCACAATAACAATACTGGACTCACCCATGAAATCGACGATCGACGCTTCAAGCTGGAGCCCTGCACAACCCGCCACAGTGAACACGGCGCTGTTTAAAAAAATAGCGCTGCGCATCTTGCCCCTGATATTTGTTGCCTATGTCTTCGCCTTCCTGGATCGCGTCAACATCGGCTATGCCAAGCTGCAAATGCTGCCGGACCTGGGTATCACGCAAAGTCAGTACGGGTTCGCCGCAGGGATATTTTTTATCGGTTATGCGCTGTTCGAGATCCCGAGCAACCTGCTGCTGGATAAAATCGGCGCACGTAAAACCATGACCCGCATCATGCTGCTCTGGGGGCTTGCCTCAGCCGCAACGATGCTCGTGACAACCGCCCAGCAGCTTTACCTGATTCGCCTGCTGCTGGGGATCTTCGAAGCCGGGTTCTTCCCCGGAGTCATTCTCTACCTCAGCTACTGGTTTCCGAGCTATTTGCGCGGGCGGGTTACCAGCACCCTGATGCTGGCTACGCTGGTAGCCCCGATCCTGGGTGGCCCGGTCTCCGGGCTGATCATGGAAGGCATGAACGGTGTTGCCGGCTGGGCCGGCTGGCAATGGCTGTTCCTGCTCGAGGCTGTGCCCATCATGATCATCGGCATTGTCTGCTTCATGATCCTGTGCGATCACCCTGAACAGGCCGGCTGGCTCAGCGATGAAGAGAAAACCCTGCATCGCAACCTGATGGCCGACGACGCGGCATCCCAAACCCCTGACCCTGGCAACTGCCATAGCGGCCAGGCGATTTTCAGTGCCCTGGTCGATCCCCGGGTCTATGTGCTGGCGTTTCTGTATTTCAGCTGCGCCCTTGGCAGTTATGCGTTCAACTTCTGGCTGCCCTCGATGATTCAAAAACTCGGGGTGGCCAGCATCACGCAGATTTCCCTCTACGCCATGATCCCTTTCAGCTGCGCAGGCCTGGGCATGATTCTGATCGGACGCAGTTCCGACCTGCGCCGTGAAAGACGCCTGCACTATTGCCTGAGCGTGCTCTTCGGCGCGGCCATGCTCTCGCTGTCGACCCTCACCACCTCGCTGGGCCTGACACTGGCACTGCTCGGTGGAGCAGCCTTCGGTTTCAGCGGCGCAGTGATTGTCTGCTGGGCGATCCCGGCGACCTACCTCAAGGGCAAAAGCGCACCGGCAGGCATTGCCCTGGTCAGTTCCCTGGGGTCTCTGTGCGGGTTTGCCGCGCCATCGATCATAGGCCTGGCACGGGACATAACCGGCAAGGATCACGCGGGCCTGTACGTTATCAGCCTGATCATGGTGGTCGCCGCAGGGGCGATGCTGACGCTGATGCCCAGGCAGGCGCTGACCGTGGGCAAACCCGGGCAGGAATGAGCCCCGGCTGTGATTTATTGCTCGGCAGCGGCCCCGCTCAGCGCCTCGACAAGGCTGCTGACAGCTTGCAGCCTTGCCGACTCACCCGGCATCATCAGATTGATCATCACTTCGTCGGTTGCATAGGCCCGCGCCAGCTGGCGAAGTTGATCGACCACCTGCGCAGGTGGTCCGCTTATCAGCCGGCCCTCATTGCGCTTGCGCACGGCCAGCTCCTCCAGGGACCAGCGGTGAGCACGGGCGGTGGCGAGCGAAGGTACTCGCTCAAAGGGTTTGGCACTTTCGGCATGGGTCAGCCAAAGATGGAACGCATCGGCACATTCGGCGGCCTGCTCTTCTGTAGCGCCAGTCGCCACGAAGACGGCAACGATGACGCCAGGCTCCGGGGCAAAGTCTGTTGGCTGAAACGCGGCACGATAGGCGCGGGCCGCCTGCGGGCCATCATCGCCGGGGTTGATGAAATGGGCGAAGGTAAAGCCCAGCCCTGCCCGGGCCGCCACCTCGGCCGTGGCCCCGGAGGCGCCGAGCACGTAGGGCCGGGGCGTGTCCCGGGTTACGGGATGGGCACGCATGCCGGCATAGGGTGAGCCCTGCCGATGGCGCCCGGTCACAAAGCCAAGCAAATCACTGACCTTGCGCGAATAAGGTATCGACTCACTTTTTTCGTCATTGAGCGCCATGCTCGTGCGCCGGTCGGCGCCCGGTGCCCGGCCGAACCCCAGATCGATCCGGCCCGGGAACAGCGCTTCAAGGAGCTGGTAGTTTTCGGCAATCTTCAGGCTGCTGTAGTTGGGCAATAACACCCCACCGGAACCCACGCGGATCGCTTGCGTCGCCGACGCGATACGCGACATGAGGATTTCCGGCGAATTGCTAGCCGTCGCCGGCGCGCCGTGGTGTTCCGACACCCAGAAGCGAGCGAACCCCTGCGCTTCCACATGCCGGGCCAGACGTACGCTGGCGGCGAGCGCGTCAACCGGCATCAGGCCTTCATCGACCGGCGAATAATCCAGAATGCTCAGTTTCACGGCTTTCAGGCTCCTTCAGGACGGGCGTCATCCTGTTCACGGCTGCTGTTGCGTTGCGGCCAGACCACTTCGAGGCGGGTATGGGTGATGCGCCATTGGCCATCGATGCGCCGGTACTCGTCGGCATAGAGCCCAAGCAGCAGCAACGGATTGGGATCAGCCTTGGAGGCGGTCTCGAAATCGATCAGGTAGCAGCGACCTTGTGCCGTATCCGGCCCGGTCAGCTTCACCCAGTGGTTGGCGATGGCATGCAGGAACGGATAACTGCCCTGGCGGTCGCGATCAAACAGGGTGAAGGCATCATTCAGACCGGCACGTATGGCATCGATGCCCTGCATTTTGCCGACCGTGACTTCCACCACGGCATCTGCCGAGAACACCTGGTCGAGTGCGGCGATGTTATTGCTGTCCAGATGGTGGGCGTAAAGGGTCCTGAGAGAGCGGATTTCTTCACGATCGAGCAGTGCCTTGAGCTGGATATCCATGCAAGTGACCTCGTAGATGATGGGTTGGCTGGACTGCACAGGCATTACCCTGCACATTGACTGCGCCAAGGGCATGCCAGCTCCAGCCGAGTAACGACCATCACTGTAGTCGTGTTCAAATAAAAGATAATCCACATATAATTCCAAACATTCTGGAATCACAGGATCAAATAGCCCCCTCTTCGCGGTATGCGCGGCCGGGGGTACGCCCCATCAAGGATCGATATGCTGCGCAAAGCCCAGATCATTAGCTTCCCGGCCCTGATCGCATCGGTGTTGTTGCTGACCGGTTGCCCGCCGCCCGCCGAATTCACCCAGTGGCAACGCACGTCCACTACCGTCGTGGGAGTCCAGGCGGCCATGGCTGAATGTGGCGAGCCTGTAGGGCACTCAATGAACCGTTATCCGACTAACGAACGGGTGCTGCAGTTTCAGTGCATGCAGCGCCTGGGTTTTACCCGTAAAGACGGTTTTGATTTCTGTGCAGTCATGATCAATGCGCCGGCCTGCGTCGAAGCAAGAATGGGCCATGCGCTGAGCGTGTCCCAGCTCGAGGCCCTGCCGTTTGAAGCCGATGAAGGCTTCTATCCGATCAAGCCTGATTCCGGCCGCTATGAAGACATGCAGGTCACCTGGCGCAAGGTGGGCGCACCCCGCCACTTCTCGATGCAAGTGGCCAATAATCGCGAAGCGCTGCCGGTCATGTATGCCTGCGGCTATCCACAGCCACTGGGGTCGAACCTGGACGTCGCCGACATCGGGCGCACAGCCCGGGCGCAACGCTGCATGATGGATCACGGCTTTGAACCGAAGGACAAGATGATGCTGGTGTGTCGGCCTTATCCCACCGTCACCGCCTGTAAAGGCAGCGCTGAACACCGCGGCTGACGGTTCAGGATCACCCGCGACACCCGGCTTCTGGCCGCTCACTGCCTGAAGCCGGGGGTACTTCTTTTTAGAAGTCCACTGTCGCAGACAGCTCTACGGTACGCGGCGCACCAAGGCCCAGGCTCGACAGCAGCGGCGTGCCCCAGTAGGCCTTGTTGGCCACGTTGTTCACGCTGGCGCGCAAGGTCAGCGCACGGCTGGCCACCTGGGTGGCGTAGCGGCTGCCCAGGTCATAGACGGTATACCCCGGAATCGACTGGGTATTGTTGGTGTCGATGTACTGCCAGGACACCGAGGTGGCATTGGCGGTCAATGTCAGGCCGTGTACCAGCGGTGTGTCCCACTCCACCCCCAATTTGCCTTGCAGCTTGGGCAGGCCGGTGGCCGTCTTGCCCTTGTGGTCGCCGGCGGTGATCTTGGGGTCGACATGGGCCACACCCCCCATCAGGCGCACATCCTGCAGCGGCGAGCCGAAAAAGCTCCACTCGACACCACGGTTACGCTGCTCGCCACCAAAGGAGAAGATGTTGCTGACCGGGTCGGTGTAACTGTTGGGCCGCTCGATCTGGTACAGGCTCAAGGTGTGGGAGAAGCCGCCCAGGTCCACCTTGACCCCGACCTCCTTCTGCTTGGACTTGTAGGGTGCAAACACATCCCCGGCATTATCTGCCGTCATCGGCGCGGTGGCGCCCTTGCTCAGGCCTTCGATGTAGTTGGCATACAGCGAGACCTGGTCAGTGACCTTGACCAGCAATGCCGCCGCCGGTGTATTGGCCGCCTCGTCATACCCCGGGACGTTGCGTGCGCCGGTTTTGACATTAAAGGTGTCGGTGCGCACTTGCTGGCGGCGCAAGCCAAGGGTCAGCTGCACCCGATCATCAAGGATCGACAGGGTGTCTGCCAGGCCGTAGCTGGTCAGACGGGTTTCGGAGTGGGCAATATAAGGAAAGTCCCTGGCCGCCGCCGGGCCCCACACCGGGTTGTAAATGTTGGTGACCCACTCGGCCCCCGGCACATTTCTGCGCCCGTAGTCCTTTTGCGTATCGCCATAGTGGGTGGCATTCAGGGTCCATTGGTGCTTGATCGCACCCGTTTGCAAATGCCCCCGCACGCCCATCTCCCCGGAGGTTTTTTCCAGGTCCATTTTCAACTGGCCCATCTTGGTCTCAAAGTCACCCGCATCGTTGAATACCGTCGCCAACATCGTGCCGCTGTATTCGTAGTGGGTCTGGCTCATGCCGTAGGCGGCATAGGCCATCAGGCTGTCGGTCAGGTCGTACTCACCGCGGACGATGCCCCCCCGGTCCGTTGTCTGCACGTAGGCCCAGTCAGGGTTGAGCAGTGTATCGGCCTTGGGCGGTTTGGGCACCGCCACGCCTGGGCCCAGGTTAATGCCACGGTTCTGACCGCGCACACGATCTTCAGCTTCATACAGGTCAGCAGACAGGCGTACACGCTCGCCACGCCAGTCCAGGCCGAGCGAGGTCAGCTCAGCTTTCGGCTTTTGATGGTCGATCGCGCCGTCACCCTCGCGGTACACCCCGTTAAAACGGACACCGAACTGGTTGTCATCGCCAAAACGCCGACCGACGTCCACATGCCCGCCGAACTGCGCATCGGACATATAGGTACCGGTCAGTCGGGTCAACGGCTCATCCCCTGCCCGCTTGGGCACCAGGTTGACGCTGCCGCCCACCGAGCCGCCCGGCGGCATGCCATTGAGCAGGGCCGACGGGCCCTTGAGCACTTCGATGCGCTCGTACATTTCTGGCGAGATCCGGTAGTAAGGCGCCACGCCATACAGGCCGCCGATGCTCACATCGCTGATACTGCTGGCGAAGCCGCGGATCGAGTAGTTCTCGCTGAAGGTGCCGGTCAGGCCGTTGCTGAACACTGCAGGGTCGGTGGCGGCAATCACCTGGGTAATGTTCTGGGCCTGGCGATCGGCAATGTATTTTTCCGTGTAGCTGATGGTACTGAACGGCGTTTCCATAAAGTCCTTGTTGCCCAGCAGGCCCACCCGGCTGCCATAGGCCACTTGATCACCCGCGTAACTGGGGGGCAAACCGGCAGGCGTGGCCATGTCGCCCTCGACCAGGGTTGCGGGCAGGGTTGAGACGTCGCCGTGTTCTTCTTCGGCCAAACTCTCGGCACAGGCTGTCAGCCCTGTCATGCCCAGGGTCAGGCCCAGGAGCACGGTCTGCACGGCTTTAGCGGTGCGGCTCAAGGCAAAAACTGCGCAGGGTGGCGCAATGCGAGGATGTAGAGGGCGTTTGCTCACGCGAGGACTCCGTTGGTTGAGAGACTGTTTTTATATGAATCAGAATGCTAGAAATGAAACTAATGAGAATCGTTAGACCTCAATAAAAGGCCTGGCCCGGGCCTGCCCTGCCTTAGCCCTGATAGCCCTTGAGCACGTCGTCGATCAGCAGTTTCAAGGAGGTCGGGCTGGCCCCGGTGACGTACCAGGCCTGGGCATCGACAAAGATCACCCGGCCGTTTTTCCAGGCATTGGTCTGGCGCAACAGTGGGTTGCCCATACTCCGGGCATCCATGACCGGGCGGCCCTCCATCACGGCGGTGCGGTCCACCACATAGATAATGTCGGGGTTGGCCTGCTGGATAAATTCACTGGACACCGGCTGGCCATGCAGGCCGGTTGCAGTCGTCGGCCCGGCGGGTTTTACCCCGAGGTCGTTGAAGACAAAGCCGTAACGCGAGTGAACGCCGAAAGCGCTGTAGGCGCCGTTGTTGTGCAACACCACCAGGGCTTTTTCAGGGCGCGCCCGGGTAATGGCCCTGGCCTGCTCGACCTTGGCATCCAGGTCGGCCACTTTCTGCTGCGCCAGCGCCTGCTTGCCAAAGATTTGCCCCAGGGTCAGCAGGTGAGCCCGGATAACGTCGATATGCCGCGCCTCGCTGTCGCGATAATCGACATCGAAGTGCAGGGTCGGCGCCATCTCGCTCAGTTCGCCATAGTGGTTGGCCTGCAGCGAGGTGATCAGGATCAGGTCCGGCCGTGCGCCATGTACCCGCTCCAGGTTGGGTTGCACGATGGCCCCCAGGTCCTCAACACCCGGCGCATCCTTGTAGCGGGCAAGAAAGTGCGGGACAAAATCCTTGGGCATGCCCGCCACGCGCACGCCCAACTGATCGAGAAAGTCGACCTCATTCATGTCCAGGGCAACCACCCGTTGTGGCACATGCTCGATCAGGGTGGTGCCCAGTTGGTGCTGCACCCGAACCGCTGCGTACCCTCCCTGCTCTGCCGGTGCGCGGGTGGCTGGGCGGGGTATTTCGCCGCTGCTGTCATTGCACCCTTGCACCGCCAGCGCGGCGGCGAGCAACAGGACCAGCGGCCTGAGGCGATAGATGTGATGGAAGGTCATTGCTGTTCTCTTTAGGGGTTGAAGTAGTTGCACAAACGCCCGCGCGGGCCCTGGCTGATGTCGAAGTCCAGCCCGTACAGTTCACCCAGCTGCGCCTCGGTAATCACCTCGTCCACGCTGCCGGCGCACTGCACCGCCCCCGCCTTCATGGCGACGATATGGTCGCTGTAGCTGGCGGCAAAGTTGATGTCATGCACCACCAGAACCACCGTGCGCCCTTGCTCGTCACACAGCCGGCGCAGCGCCCGCATAATCTGCACGGCGTGCTTGATATCGAGGTTGTTGAGGGGTTCGTCGAGCAGCAGGTAGTCGGTCTGCTGGGCGATGGTCATGGCCAGAAACGCCATTTGCCGTTGCCCGCCGCTGAGTTCGTCGAGGTAGGCATGGCGCAGCGGCTGCAGCGACAAAAAGGCGATGGCTTCGTCGATCACCTGGTGGTCCTCACGGGTCAGCGCGCCCCGGCTGTAGGGGAAGCGCCCGAAGGCGACCAGCTCCTGCACGGTCAGGCGCAGGTTGAAGTCCGGCGACTGGCGCAATGTGGCGACACGCCTGGCGTATTCGCCGACGGGAATGCCCGCCACCGTTTGCCCCTCGAGGCACACGGTACCGGCGCAGGGTTGCATCAACCGGGCAATCATCATCAGCAGCGTGGTTTTGCCCGCGCCATTGGGGCCGATCAGCGAGGTCAGGCGTTGCCGTGTAAAGCGGGCATCAACACCTCGCAAAACGGTTTTGCTGCCATAGGCCTTGTGCAGGTTGTGAACGGTGATCATGGCGCTCCTCGGGTACGCACCATCAGCACCAGGAAATATCCGCCACACAGCAGATTGATCAGGATGCCGACCGTGGTTGTGTAGTTGAAAACATGCTCGACCAGCAGCTGGGCGGCGATAAACAGGCCGATGGCAACCGCACTGCCCAGCGCCAGCGTGACCCGGTGCCTGAACGTGCGGGCCAGGGCATAGGTGCTATTGGCGACGAAAATGCCCATAAAGGCTGTTGGCCCCAGCAGGCTGGTCGATACCGCAACCAGGGCCGCGATCAGGGCCAGGTGCAGGCGCACGCTGTGCCGATAATCGACCCCCAGGGATATCGCCTGGTCACGCCCCAGCGACAGTACGTCGAGGGTGGCCAGGCTCTTGCGCCCCACCAGGGCGACTGCTGCCACCACCAGCGCGCCATACAACAACTGCGGTGGTTGCACCCGATTGAACGAGGCCAGGCTGAAGCTCTGCAGTACCGAAAACTCACCGGGGCTGACCTTGAGCTGGACAAACTGGGTAAACGTGCCGATCACCAGGGTCAGCACCAGCCCGACCAGCAGCAGGGTGTACACGTTGCTGTTGCCGTCCCGGAACAGCCAGCGGTGGATCCCCCACGAATAGGCCAGCATCACCACCACGGACAGCAGGAAGTTGCCGTGGATGCCGAGCAACACCACGCTGCTGGTGCCAAGCAACAGCACCAGCAGGGCCTGCAACAACAGGTACACGGCCTCGTAACCCATGATCGCGGGCGTCAGGATGCGGTTGCCGGTCAGGGTCTGGAAGGTGATTGACGACCAGGCGATGCACACGCCACCGATGACCATCGCCCCCAGCCGGGTCAGCCGCCTGGGGATCACATACTCAATGTCCATGCCTGCGCCCAGAAACACAAACACCAGTGCCAACAGCGTAACGGTGCCCCACACGGCCAGTCGGGGTTGCAGGCGCCTCATCGCTGCCTCCAGATGATCAACGCGAGAAACAGCACGCCACCCACGCTGCCTGCGGTCAGGCCAATCGGCACCTCGAACGGGTAGATCAGGACGCGCCCGAGAATATCGCAGGCCAACAACAGGCTGGCCCCGCTCAGCGCCACGATGGGCAATGTACGCCCCAGGTTGTCGCCGTAACGCAGCGCCACCAGATTGGGAATCACCAGCCCGACAAAGGGGATCGCGCCCACGGTGATCACCGTGGCCGACACCGTGACCGCCACCAGCAGCAGGCCCAGCGCCACGGTGGCCGGATAGTTCAGGCCCAGACTGGTGGCCATGCCCTCGCCCATGCCGACCAGGGTGAAACGGTGCGCATACAGGTAGGTCAGCGCAACGATCGGCAGGATCAGGTAGATGATTTCGTAGCTGCCCTGTACCACCCGGGAGAAGTCCCCCAGCAGCCAGCCCTGCATGCTTTGCATGATGTTGTGGCGATAGGCGTAGAACTCGGCGATGGCACTCAAGACGCCGCCATACATCAGGCCGATGACCGGCACCAGCACCGTGCTCTTGAACTGGATGCGGCGAATCAGCAGCACAAACACCAACCCCGCGGCGAAGCAGACTACCAGCGCAAACAGCATGCGTACCGGCACGCTGGCAGCGGGCACCAGGGCCAGCGACAACAGGATGCCAAGCTTGGCGGCATCCAGGCCGCCCGAGGTGGCCGGCTCGACAAACTTGTTGCGCACAAGATGCTGCAGGATCACCCCGCACACCGACAGGCCAACGCCAGTGAGCACCAGTGCGGCCAGGCGTGGCAGGCGACTGGCAGTCAAGGTCAGCCAGGCATCCCCCGACCACTCCAGTTGCCGCGCCCCCACCAGCAACGAGGTCACGCAAAGCAGGGCAAATACGGCCAACCCGCCTGTACGCATCAGGCTTGCCCGCCGATACGCCAGCCCTTGGCCACCCGGCGCTGTGCCAGGAAATGGGCATAGCGCCCTGCGCTGGCCAGCAATGCCGCCGGCGCTCCCTGCTCGACAACCCGGCCTTGGTCGAGCACCACGATCTGGTCGGCCATAGCAATCGTCGACAGTTGGTGCGCAATCACCACCAGGGTGCGGCGCCCGCGCAGCCTGGCCAGGGTCTGGGCGATCAATTGCTGGTTGTCGGCATCCAGCGCGGCCGTGGCCTCGTCCACCAACAGGATGGGCGCGTCCTTGATCAGCGCACGCGCAATGCCGATACGCTGACGCTCGCCACCCGACAGCCGCGCCCCGCCCTCGCCGACCTGGGTATCAAGCCCCTGCGGCAAACGCTCGATCAGCTCGCTGACCCCGGCCTGCTGCACTGCGTCGAGGAGTTCGGCGTCACTGGCGGCGGGTTTGCCCAGGCGAATATTGTCGGCAATGCTGCCCTGCAACAGATAACTGTCCTGGAATATCTGGCTGATCTGAGCGGCCAGTTGGCTGCTGGTCATCTGCCGCACATCCACCCCGCCGATCAGTACGCAGCCCTGGCTTGGGTCGAAAAACCGCGCAATCATCCGTACCAGGGTGGTCTTGCCCGAACCGGAGGCGCCAATCAACGCGGTCATGCTGCCGGGTTCGATACGCAGGCTGATGCCCTGCAGCACGTCGGGCTGGTCGGGGGCATAGCGCATGGCGAGGCTGCGCAACTCGATTGAAGCATCCGCCGGTTGCTGCGGCTGTTGCGGTTGCACCAGGGGCTGGGCGGCGAACAGGCTCTGCACGGCCGCAAGCTGGCCGCAGGCGCTGCGCAGGATCTCGGCATAGCTGGCCACGTCCAGCAGCGGCTCGATATAGCGACTGGTCAGGACCAGCGCAACGATCACGGCAACCACTGACGCCCCCTGCACCTCCAGGCCCAGCCGCGGGCTGAGCCACAGGGCTGCGGCCACCAGCAGCGCGGCAAAGATCGCCTGCACCACCCAGGCATTGAGCACCACCGAGAGTGACGATTGAACGATCAGCCGCAAGCCAGACTGACGCTGGCGCTCGATGGCCTGTTCGAGCAACCGGGTACTGGCGCCTGCGCCGTTGAACGCGCGCAACACCGACTGGGCCTGGGCAAACTCGACCATGCGCTGGCTGGCCTCGGCAAATTGCCCCTGGAAAGCCCGGTCGCTGCGTCGCCCCAGGCGCGCGCTGAGCCATAAGGCCGCGACCAAAACCACCAGCCCCAGCAGTGCAATCAGGCCCATTGGCCAGTTCAGCAGCCAGAGCGCAACAACGATCACCAGTGGCGTCACCGCCCCGGTGATCACCGGGGTGAATACATGCGCCGGCAACTGGGCCAGGGCCATCATGCCCTGGGTAATCACATGGCCCAGCTGACGGGTGTTCTGCGCAGTAAACCAGCCCAGGGGCAAGCCTGCCACATGGTCGCCGATACGTTGGCGGGCGCCCTGCAAAATGGCCACGCCCACGGCCACGCCTGCCCTTTCCACGCGCCGCCGCCCGGCCCAGCAGGCGAGCATGCCGGCCAGCGTCAGTGCCAGCCAGAGTGCTGCACCACGCACATCACCGGTAAGCAGACGCCCCAGCACCGGCACCAGGCTGGTCAGGGTCAAGCCGCTGAGCAGGCCATAGGCCACAGCCATGCGCAGATAACGATAAAACACCGGCGCGTCATCGCCCAGCAACTGTACAAAGGACTTCAGCATGACGGCACCGCCAGTTGGTCGAGAGGTTGATAGCCGCCCTGCGCCCACAAATGCGCATAGAGGCCGCCGCGGGCGAGCAGTTCAGCGTGATTGCCCTGCTCGCACACCCTGGCGTTGTCGAGCACGATGATCTGGTCGGCGTGCATCACGGTGTCGAGCCGGTGGGCGATAACCAGCAGCGTGCGACCCTGGGCAAAATGCGACAGCGCGTCCTGGATCGCGACTTCGCTTTCGGCGTCGGCTGCCGCCGTGGCTTCGTCCAGCACCAACACGGGCGGGTCGAGCAGCACCGCGCGGGCGATGCTCACCCGCTGTTGCTCGCCACCGGACAACTGCGCGTCTTCACCCACCACCGAGTCATAGCCACGCGGCAAAGCCAGGATGCGCTCATGAATGTTGGCCATGCGCGCAGCGTCCTCGATCTGCTGCTGGCTGGCCGACGGCCTGCCCAGGGCAATGTTGGCGCGCACACTGGCGTGGATCAGGCGCACCTCCTGCAAGACAAAACCGATATGCCGGTACAGGGTTGCCGTGTCGAGATCACGCAGGTCCGCGCCGCCCAGGGTGATACGCCCTTGGCTGGGGTCAAAAAAGCGCAGCAGCAGGCGCGCCAGGGTCGACTTGCCAGCACCGGAGCGGCCGACAATGGCGGTGGTGGTGCCCGGTTTGAGCCTCAGGTCGATCGCCGTGAGCACCGGCTGCCCGTCGTCATAGCTGTAGCCGACGTGCTCCAGGCAAATTTCGCTGCCCACAGGCGTGTGTTGCATGCCGGGTGCCGGCTGTTCCAGCACCGGGGTTTGCAGCAGGGCCTGCACGCGGCTGGCGGCTGCCACGCCGTGGTTCAGGTCATGGGTGAGGTAATGCAACAACAGCAGAGGCCCGCACAGCCCGGGGGTGACCAGGGCGAACGGCAGCACCTGCAACGGCGTCATCCAGCCCAGCGCCACAAACAGGCTGCCGAAAACCAGCACCCCACCCAGCACGGTCACGGGCGCGATCATGGCATTGGCATTGGCCATCGACCCCACCAGCGGGCGGGTAAAACCGATAAAGGCGCGGGCAAACGCATCGACAGCCTCGCGGTAACTGCCCCGGGCCTTGTCTGCGCCAGCAAATGCCTTGAGCACCGGCATGCCGTTGACGAACTCCACTACGGCATTGTCGATACGGCCCATGCCCGCGACGAACGCCTGCATATTGTGCTCGCTGGCCTTGACCGCCCGGGTAAAAAAAATAAAGAAACCGGGGAACGGCAGGATCGAGACCATTGCCAGGCGCCAGTCCAGCGCAAACAGATAGATCAGCGAAATAGCCACGGCACCGCCCGCACGCCCCACCGTGGTGTAGAAATGCGCGGTGAGGCTGTGCAGCGTATTGATATCGTCCTGTATCGCCTGCTTGACCTCCCCCGCTGCCCGCTGCGTGAACCAGCCCAACGGCACACGGCTCAGGCGCCGCACAATGGCCAGGCGCAAATGATGGGTGATGCGATTGTCGGCCAGGTGCGCCAGCAACTCGCCCGCCGTGATCAGCAACATGCCAAGGCACAGGCTGGTGACAGCGACCAGTACCGACCACCACAACTGGCCCGGCTCATGTTCGAGGTTGCCCAGCACGGTCTGGCCAATATGGGCAATGGCGGCCAGTGGCACCAGGGTCAGCATGGCGCCGATGGCAGCCAGCATGGCGGCGACGATCAGGCGCCCACGGATAGGGGCCAGCAGCTGGCTGATCGGGCCGCGCACCTTGGGGTTGGCCGAGGCCGAATGAGGAGAGTCCATGACAATCAAGGGTCCGCAAATACACAAAAAGGAAAGGCCGGGGGTGTTTCTCAAGGCGCCGGGGCACCGGGATTGGCCCCGGGAATCAGAATACTAATTAGTTGCATGACTATAAACTAATTTGCGAAATCCTGACAAGCCAGCTAAAACACAGCCTTCACCGTTCAAGGATTTGTCATGAAAGCGCCACAACCACCTGCCGCTCGAGGGCGTCCGCGCACCATCACCCGCGAACGCATCGTCGATGCAGGCATCGACATCGGCTTGCCGAACATCACCTTTGTCGGCGTTGCCGCGGCATTGGGGGTCAGCCATATGGCGCTGTACAAGCACGTTGCCAATCTGGAGGCGCTCAAAAGCATGGTCGCCGAGGAGATCTTCACCCGCTGGCAGATACCCCGCGCCCAGGCCGACCAGCCGGGCACCCTGAAGGAGTATTTGCTCGGGTTTGCCACCTCGGTGCGGGTGTTCGTCAAGGCCCACCCCGGGCTGACGCCTTATGTGATCCGCAGGCTGGCCGCGACGCAACCGATGCTTGCCAAGATCGACGAACATCAGCGCCATATAGCCCAGATCTATGCCATTTCCATAGAAAATGCCCGCTGGTTGCTGGCAACCATTGCCTTCCACGGCATAGCCGTCGCCGACACGGTGTATTCGGTCACCTGCCGCGAACCGCTGCTGGAGGCAGACCGCGCAGGTGAGGAGGCAGAAATGGAAATCGAGCTGGCCCAAGGCATGCGCGCGCTTATCGTCGGTGCGCTGGTGCTGCTTCAAGAGGAGAATCCGGGGCTTGCCCCGCCCGTCAAGACCCCGTCATAACCGCCGTGCAGCCCCCCGGCAATTGACAGGGAACTACTGGGCCAGAGCGGGTCCAACCCAACTCATATCGTTCATGTGGTTGAACGCAGGAGTTGGATGATGAGCAGTAAAACGACCCACGGCTGGGCATGGGCCTACAACAAGATTCGCGGCCTGCAGTGCTCCCGGCTAACCTCAGCCTACAGGGCAACCCTGTATGTGTTGCGAGGTGATACGGGTATTTTCCACAGCGATGTCAGCTGGCAAAAAAACCGGATCAGGCGCTAAGCGCGTAACGATCGAACTTTAAACTTTATGCGCCCTCTATATCTTTGGGGGCATAAGGCCCCGGCATGAATGCTTGCTGACTATCGACTGAGGTTAATGACATGCGGATTACATTACCCGTTCTGCTACTGGGCATGGTGATATCGCAGGGAGCAATGGCCGCTGGAGATGGATCTGCCGCCGTCGGCGGCGGTGTTGGCGGTGCGCTGGGCAATATTGTCGGCCAACAGCTGGGTGGTTCCACCGGGGCCGCCGTCGGGGCAGGCCTGGGCGGTGCTGCAGGTGGCGCGCTCGGCGCGCAAAAAGGCAGTAAAACCGAAGCCGCCATCGGTGGCGGGCTTGGCTCGGCAGGCGGCTCGGTGATCGGCCACCAGCTGGGTGGCTCCACCGGCTCGACCATCGGCGCAGGCCTGGGCGGTGCCGTCGGCGGCGCAGTGGGTAACAACCTGGGCAACGATGGCGACCGCCATCACTCCAATGGCAAGGGCAAGGGTAAACACAAGCACAAAAACAAGCACCGCTAACGAGCCGTCTCGTGCAGGCTCAAGAGCCCGACCTGGTGTCGGGCTTTTTTGTGCCCCGGTGGCCGCTCATCCACCTTGATGACCGGCCATCTGCCATCTGCCGATTCGTCCTACAGGCCAATGGGGGCACTGCTATGCTCGATTTAATCAACAGTCATGGTGCAGTTTTTCTAGACGCTCCGGTACAGGGAAAAAAGGATCGTATGGGAAAACCTTCAGGAAATGGATTCCGGAAACCATTGAATATACGGGGCGAACTCCGAAAAGCCAGACGAGTAGGAACTTAAATAAGGAGATTTAACGTATGACTGCTCAAGAGCAACTCGTTGGCGGATGGACTGTCTACCACAAGCTGACTCCAAAGGATCAGGAAGTATTCAAAGAAGCCCTGACCGGGTTCGTAGGTGTGCAGTACTCACCGGAGCTGGTTTCGACCCAGGTCGTCAATGGCACCAACTATCGCTTCAAATGCACCGCAACACTGCCTGGCTCGCCCGGCACATCATGGCAAGCCATCGTGGAAATCTACGCGCCAATTAATGGCAAACCGCACATTACCCAGATCCATCGGGTCTAAGCGCGTATAAACCCTTCGGGGCGCGCCGCGAGTGCGCCTCGAAGGTTCCTCTGTCACCTCCCGCAAACAAAGGTTTGAAGCACCCGCCCGATTCCTCGTACCCTGTGCGCTGAATATCCCCCGCAATTACCGTCCCTCAAGCCAGATTGCCTGGCCCCGCAGAAGTGTTGAACATGTCCAGCAAACCCGCCGCAGAAAGCCCGATGGCGACTGCCGCAGAGATAGAACACGCCATCCTGACCCTCAACCGAATGGCCGAACGCCTGTGGGGCGATGGCCGCGAAGCTGAAGCCAAGGCCCTGCTCGATGCGCTGGACGCCCTGAACCGGGCGCTGGACCGCATCCGCATTGGCGAAATGGGGCGCGCCGCCACTCTGCACTGACTACCCGGCGTTTTTTGGCAGCCCAAGGCACTTGCACGATCGCCTCGCTGGCGGTAATGCCCGGTCTGACTTCAACAGTACCGACAAGGCGGCGACCAACATGGTTGTGATGCACCGCGAACTTTGCGACTAGGCTGCATCGGATACACACCTCATATAACAATAATCGAGTGTCGTGAGCCGCCATGAATATCCTTTACGATGAACGCGTCGACGGCGTGCTGCCTGACGTTGATAAAACCGCCCTGCTGCACGCCTTGCAAACGCGCTTGCCGCAGCTTGAAGTCCTGCATGAGCGCGAAGAACTTGCGCCCTACGAGTGCGACGGGCTGTCGGCCTATCGCACCACGCCCCTGCTGGTGGCGTTGCCCCGCCACCTCGACGAGGTGCAAGAGCTGTTGCGCATCTGCCATCAAATGCGCGTGCCGGTGGTCGCACGGGGGGCCGGCACGGGGTTGTCCGGCGGTGCCTTGCCGCTGGAAAAAGGCCTGCTGCTGGTGATGGCGCGCTTTGACAAAATCCTCCACATCGACCCTGGCGCGCGCACTGCACGGGTTCAGCCAGGCGTGCGCAACCTGGCGATATCCCAGGCCGCAGCGCCCTTTGGCCTGTACTACGCGCCCGACCCGTCCTCGCAAATCGCCTGCTCAATCGGCGGCAATGTCGCGGAAAACGCCGGTGGCGTGCATTGCCTGAAGTACGGCCTGACCGTCCACAACCTGCTCAGGATCGAGGTGCTGACCGTCGACGGCGAACCGCTGACCCTGGGCTCGGACGCACTCGACGCGCCAGGTTTCGATCTGCTGGCGCTGTTTACCGGCTCCGAAGGCATGCTCGGGGTCATCACCGAGGTGACGGTCAAGCTGCTGCCCAAACCGCAGACCGCCAAGGTGCTGCTGGCGGCCTTCGACAGTGTCGAACAAGCCGGCCGGGCCGTGGCCGACATCATCGCCGCCGGCATCATCCCCGGCGGCCTGGAGATGATGGATAACCTGGCCATCCGCGCCGCCGAAGACTTTATTCATGCCGGCTACCCTGTTGATGCCCAGGCCATTTTGCTGTGCGAGCTCGATGGCGTTGAGGCCGATGTCCACGACGACTGCAACCGCGTGCGCCAGGTATTGGAGCAGGCGGGTGCCAGCGAAGTCCGCCAGGCCAGGGACGAGGCCGAACGGGTACGTTTCTGGGCCGGACGCAAGAACGCCTTTCCCGCCGTGGGCCGCCTTGCGCCGGATTACTATTGCATGGACGGCACCATCCCGCGCCGCCAGCTGGCGGGCGTGCTGCAGGCCATTGCCGCCTTGTCGGCCGCCTACAACCTGCGGGTAGCCAACGTGTTCCACGCCGGTGACGGTAATATGCACCCGCTGATCCTGTTCGATGCCAACCAGCCCGGCGAGCTTGATCGCGCCGAAGCCCTGGGCGGCAAGATCCTTGAGCTGTGCGTGAAAGTCGGGGGCAGCATTACCGGTGAGCACGGCGTGGGTCGCGAAAAGATCAATCAGATGTGCGCGCAGTTCAACAGCGACGAACTGACCCTGTTTCATGCCGTCAAAGCCGCCTTCGACCCTGCTGGCCTGCTCAACCCCGGCAAGAACATCCCGACCCTCTCCCGCTGCGCCGAATTCGGCGCCATGCATGTGCATGGCGGGCAGTTGCCCTTCCCCGAACTGGAGCGTTTCTGATGCACACGAGCGAGGATCTCGATAACAGCAGCGTGCTGCTGGAGCAGGTCAACCAGGCCCTGCACAGCGGCACTGCGCTGCGCATTCAGGGCGCCAACAGCAAGTTGTTCCTGGGCCGCTCCGTGGCCGGCGAAGTGCTCGACACTCGCAACCATCGCGGTATCGTCAGCTATGACCCCACCGAACTGGTGATCACCGCCCGTTGCGGCACACCGCTGGCGCAATTGACCCATGTCCTGGAGCAGGCACGCCAAATGCTGCCCTGCGAGCCACCCGCCTACGCTGGCGCCACGGTGGGCGGCATGATTGCCAGCGGGCTGTCAGGGCCTCGCCGGCCGTGGGCGGGCTCGGTCAGGGATTATGTGCTGGGCACCCGGGTCATCACCGGGCACGGCAAGCATTTGCGTTTTGGCGGCGAGGTGATGAAAAACGTTGCAGGTTATGATCTGTCACGGCTGATGGCAGGCAGTTACGGATCTCTTGGGGTGATCACCGAAGCGTCGCTCAAGGTGCTGCCCAAACCGCGCCAGTGCCTGAGCATCAGCCTGCAGATGAGCACCGAACGTGCCCTGCTGCGCCTGGCCGAGTGGGGGCAGCAACCGCTGCCGATCAGCGCCGCCTGCCACGACGGGCAGCATCTGCACCTGCGCCTTGAGGGCGGTGAAGGCTCGGTGGCAGCCGCCCATGAGCGGCTGGGCGGCGAACTGCTGGACGGCGCCTTCTGGGCTGATCTGAACGCACAGCGCCTGGATTTTTTCGCCGCGGGCTCGCCTCTCTGGCGCCTGTCCCTGCCCAACAACACCCCGGCCCTGGCCTTGCCCGGCCAGCAGTTGATCGATTGGGGCGGCGCCCAGCGCTGGCTCAAGTCGGAGGCCGAAGCGAGCTGGATTCGCGCTGTCGTCGCCGAGGTCGGCGGGCATGCCACCTGCTACAGCCACGGCCTTGTGGACAGCCCGTTCCAGCCGCTGCCTGCGGCCCTGCTGCGCTATCAGCGCAGCCTCAAACACCAGCTCGACCCGCAGGGTATTTTCAACCCCGGTCGACTGTACGCGGAGCTTTGAGCCATGCAGACCACCCTGAGCGAACACGCCCGGCACCTGCCCCGAGCCGCAGAAGCCGAACGCATTCTGCGCACCTGCGTGCATTGCGGCTTCTGCAACGCCACCTGCCCGACCTACCAGTTGCTCGGCGATGAACTGGATGGCCCCCGGGGCAGGATTTACCTGATCAAGCAGGTGCTTGAAGGCAATGCGGTAACACGCAAGACCCAGCAGCATCTGGACCGTTGCCTGTCGTGCCGTAACTGCGAAACCACCTGCCCCTCGGGGGTCGACTACCACAACCTGCTGGATATCGGCCGCGCGCTGGTCGATGCCCGAGTGCCAAGGCCGCTGGGCCAGCGCCTGGTGCGCGATGGCTTGCGCCGCGTGATAGCCAATGCCGCGCTGTTCAAGGGCCTGATCGGCAGCGGGCAGGTATTGCGCCCCTGGCTGCCCTCCCCCCTGCAAGCCAGGCTGCCGCGCAACCCGCCGGCACCCATCCCACGCCCGAGCCGCCAGCACGCGCGGCACGTACTGCTGCTCGAAGGCTGCGTGCAACCGGGCCTGTCACCCAACACCAACGCAGCGGCGGCCAGCGTGCTCGACCGCTTGGGCATCAGCGTAATCCCGGCACCGCAAGCCGGGTGCTGCGGTGCCGTGGATTATCATCTGGACGCCCAGGCCGCCGGCCTTGATCGCGCCCGCCGCAATATCGATGCCTGGTGGCCGGGGATTGCCCAAGGGGCTGAAGCGATCGTGCAAACCGCCAGCGGCTGCGGTGCCTTTATCAAGGACTACGGCCACCTGCTCGGCAGCGACCCGGCCTATGCCGAAAAAGCAGCCAGGGTCAGTGCGCTGGCCAGGGACCTGGTGGAAGTGCTGCGCGACGAGCCGCTGGGCACACTTGGCGTGCGCAGCGATCTGCGACTGGCATTCCACTGCCCCTGCACCTTGCAGCACGCGCAAAAACTCGGCGGCGCAGTTGAAGGCGTACTCACTGAGCTGGGCTTCAACCTGAGCGCCGTGCCCGACAGCCACCTGTGCTGCGGCTCGGCGGGTACCTATTCACTGACCCAGCCCGAACTGTCCCGGCAACTGCGCGACAACAAACTCAACGCGCTGGAAAGCGGGCACCCGCAGGTCATCGTCACCGCCAATATCGGCTGCCAGGCGCACCTCGACAGCGCCGGCAGAACCCCGGTGCGGCACTGGATCGAACTGGTTGCAGAGGCATTGCCCGAGCCTGAAGCGGCGCCATGAAAAACGGCTGCGATCATACCTTGGCGCCTAACCTTGCAAGTACCTCTGCGATCAACGGGTTGGGCCGCCCGGTATTCCAGGCCACGGCGGTGGTGACCACGCTGAGTTTCTGGCTCAGCGCGCGAAACACCACATTGGCAGGGGCCAGTTTTTTCATGGATGCCGGCACCAGCGCAATGCCCTGGCCATAGCTGACAAAAGCAATTTGCGAGGCCACTGAGCGCACTTCATGCAGCACCCGCGGGGAAAAACCACTGGCCCGGCAGGTGGCAATCAAGTTGTCGAAATACACCGGGCTGACCTGGCGCGCAAACATCACCAAAGGCTCATTGGACAAGCTCGACAGGCTGATCCGCGTGCGCGCCGCCAGGGGATGGTCGCTGGGCAGGGCCAGCACCAGGCGATCTTCCCGTAGTGGCACGGACTGGATCGAGGCGCCCAGGTCACCGTCCAGGCGGGCGAACGCCAGATCGATATCGCCCGCTTCCAGCGCCGGCACCGCCTCGACGCTGTCTATTTCCCGCACGGAGACGGTCAGGTGCGGGTATGCCTCTTTCAATTGCTCAATCAACCCCGGCAGCACATCAAACATGGCCGTTGAAATCGCACCGATGGTCAGCATCCCCGACTGCCCTCCCAGCGCTTCCTCCACAGCCAGCTCCAGGCGCTCCAGCTGCTCGGCGAACTTGCGCACCGCGGGCAGGATCGCCGCGCCCACCGGGGTCAGCTTGGCGCCGCGACGTGAGCGCTCGAACAACTTGACCTTGAGCGCCTGCTCCAGCACCTGGATCTGCTCGCTCAGCGGCGGCTGGGACATCCCAAGGCGCTTGGCGGCACGGCCGAAATTCTGTTCTTCGGCCACGGCCAGAAACAGCCACAGATGCCGGATCAGGCGAAAATTGATCATGCTTCATCCATAGGTTAAACATATGCAAGTCTTACGTTAACAGGAATATACCTATCAAACAGCCTCGCTGACACTGGCTGCTCCAATGACCTGAGGGCAGCGCAATGACTCAACCCAGCAACACCTTGCTCGAACGCCTGGCGGCACTGGATACCAATACGGTATCCGATGCCCTGGATTTCCTCGGCCTGGCAGGTGCCACCGTGGGGCTGCGGCCCCTGTGGAACTGTCCGAAAATTGTCGGCCGCGCCAGCACTGTGTTGCTGGCAGCCCAATGCGAAAAGGCTTCCAGTGCGCACCTGATCACCCCCGTGGTCGCACAGATCAACAGTGCTGACCGGGTGCTGGTGATCGCAGGCGGTCTCGAAGGCATCTCCTGCTGGGGCGATATCCTCGCCAACGCCGCCACAGCAAAACAACTGCGGGGCACCGTGATCGACGGTTGCAGCCGGGATATCGACGGCAGTGCCGCCATCGGTTACCCGGTGTATGGCCGTGGCGTGACCATGATCAGCGCACGCAACCGCGTGCGGCAGATCGGTGCCGGGGTCACTATCACCGTGGCAGGCGTGGCCGTCAGTGAAGACGACTATGTGATCGCCGACAACTGCGGCACGGTCTTTGTGCCTCAGGGCCGTATCGAGCAGGTCATCGCGCTTGGCGAGCGTATCGCCCACCGCCAGGCAGGCATGCTGCAGGCTGTGCGCAGCGGTTGCTCGGTGGCCGAGGTCATGCACGACGCACAGTTCGACGCCATTGCCCCGGAGCACGCCTGATGAACCTTGATGACAAAGCACTGGTGGCCCTGTTTGACGGCCTCGACACCCCTGCTGTTTCCGATGCCCTGGACAAGCTCGGCCTGCCCGGCCAATGCCTGGGCATCGCGCCGCTGGGCAATTACAGCCAGGTGGTCGTCGGCCCGGCATTTACCGTGCAGTACGTTGCCGCCAGTGTGCCTGCCGGCACCGTAGGCGACTTTATCGACGCGGTGCTGCCAGGTGATGTGGTGGTGATCGACAATGCCGGGCGTACCGACTGCACCGTGTGGGGCGACATCATGACCCAGTACGCCGGCAACCGGCATATCGCCGCCACGGTGATCGACGGTGTATGCCGTGACGTCAACAAGGCGCTGGGCGACGGTTATCCGATCTTCAGCCGGGGCCGTTTTATGCGCACCGGCAAGGACCGTGTGCAGGTGCAGTCGCTCAACCAGCCCGTGTCCATTGGCACGGCGCGGGTTTGCGCCCGCGATATCGTGGTGGCCGATGCCAATGGCGTGGTCATCGTGCCCCGCGCCCGGGCCGCTGAAGTGGCTGCCTGTGCGCGCCAGATCGAGCGGGTCGAAGCCGATATCCGTGACCTTATCGGCCAAGGCCAGACCCTTGAACGTGCCCGGGCCGCCCTGGGTTATCACAACCTGCAGAGGAAAGCCTGATGAACCCTTACTACCAACGGGCAAAAGCGCTGGGCAGCTCGACGCTCTATGAGGCTTCGCACCTGCCTTGCGCCGTGGACAGTGATATCCGCCCGATCTGGGAAGGCGCCTTTATCGCCGCCCCGGCTTACCCGCTGCAGTGTTCACCGGGTGACAACCTGGCCTTGCATCTGGCCCTGGAGCGCGCCCCGCGTGGCAGCGTGCTGGTGGTGGGCACCGGCCACTTTATAGCCGGCTACTGGGGCGAGGTACTTACCGTTGCGGCGCAAGCCGCCGGGGTGGCGGGCCTGGTCATCGATGGCGGGGTTCGTGATATCGCGGCCCTGAAAAAGCATCAATTCCCGGTCTTTGCCCGGGGCATTTCGGTCAGGGGCACGCTCAAGACCAGCGCCCCGTCCGTGGGTCAGGCCCTGCATTTCGCCGGTGTCCCTGTTGCGCCGGGGGATTGGGTGGTGGCCGATGACGATGGCGTCATCATCATTCCCCATGCACACGTGGCGCGCACCCTGGCCGAAGGCGAAGCGCGTGCCGACAAGGAAGCCCACATGATGCAGGCATTGAGTGAAGGCCGTACCACCCTTGAACTGATGAACCTGACCGAATGGAGAAGCCGCGCATGACCGCCGACATCCAACGGCTCAACCGGCGCCTGGCCAGCGCACAGCCTTCGGCGACCTACCGGATCATCGACCGTGTGACGGAGCGTCGGGCACAAGGCGCGCAGATCATCTCCCTGTGCGCGGGCGAACCGGACTTCGACACCCCGGAACATGTGCGTGCCGCTGCGTTCCAGGCCATTGAACAGGGGCACACCCGCTACACCCAGGTCGCCGGTGTGCGCTCACTGCGAGAAGCGGTGGCGGCCAAGTTTCGCCGCGAAAACGCCCTGGATGTCAGCTGGCAGGACACCCTGGTCTGCAACGGTGGCAAGCAGGTGATCTACAACGCCCTGGCCGCGACCCTCAATGAGGGTGACCAGGTCATCGTCCCGGCGCCGTATTGGGTCAGCTACCCTGAAATCGTGCAGTTGTGCGGCGGCGAACCGCGCATCGTGACCTGTGACGCGGCCAGCGGTTTCAAGCTCACCGCCCAATTGCTCGCCGCTGCCATTACCCCGCAGACCCGCTGGCTGATCCTGAACTCGCCCTCCAACCCCACCGGCGCCGTGTATAGCCGCGACGAACTGCACGAGCTGGCTGACGTGCTGCTGGCCCACCCCCATGTGCTGATCCTGGCCGACGATATCTATGAGCACCTGATCTTCGATGATCAATGGTTCTACACCCTGGCCCAGGTAGAACCCCGGCTGGCGGCGCGCACCCTGACCATGAACGGCGTGTCCAAGGCCTACGCCATGACCGGCTGGCGCATCGGCTTTGCCACCGGTCCGCGCTGGCTGCTGCAGGCGATGGAAACGCTGCAGGGCCAGCAGACTTCGGGGGCCTGCTCGGTCTCGCAGCAGGCCGCACTGGCGGCACTGGAGGGGCCAAAGGACTTTATCCATGCCAGTCGCGCGGCGTTCCAGCGCCGTCGTGACCTGATGGTCGAACGGCTCAACGCCATCGGCCTGGAGTGCTTTAGCCCGGCCGGCGCTTTCTACGCATTCGCCTCATGTGCCAGCCTGATCGGCCGCACCTCGCCAGCAGGCCGGGTGCTGCACACCGACGAAGATGTTGCCCTGGCCCTGCTCGACGAAGCCAATGTGGCCGTGGTGCAGGGCAGCGCCTTCGGGCTGGGCCCGTATCTGCGCATTGCCTATGCGCTGGATGAGACGTCCCTGCACAAGGCTTGTGAGGCGATCAGCAGGTTTTGCCAAGCCGTGCGTTAACTCGCCGGCTGTTGTGGGAGTCGGGTTTTTACGCGATGGCGGCTCCCACAGTTTGGCGGTCTCCGTGCAAGGCGCATCGTTAATGGCTCGACACCCGCCAAAGCTGATCCACCCGTGTCGTATAACTCTGGCTCATCATTTCCCGGCGCATACCCCAGTCCGGCTTGCCCGGCACGCTGGCCGCCCGCAGAGTGCCGCGGCCCCAGCGACCATTGATGGCGTCCAGTACCGCCATCACCCGTGAAGCCTCTGCCGGTTGATTGACGGCAAACAGGTCATCGGAAAACTCCCCCGGCTGGCGCAGGTCCAGCAGCATGACCTCGGCCTTGCTGTATCTGAAGCCTGGCTGGAAGACATGCGCCACAGCATCCACTGCCGCCCGGGTCAGTAGCCGCACATCATCGGTGGGGTATGGCAGGGTCACCACCACGCCCTTGGCGTACTTCGCTTCGTCCGGGTTGAACATGCCGGTGCGAATGCTGACGCGCACCTTTTTGCAGTACGACTTCTGCGCCCTGAGCTTTTCCGAGGCGCGCATCATGTAGGTGGCCACGGCCTCCTTGATCGGCGCCAGTTCGGTCAAGCGCTTGCCGAACATGCGGCTGCAGCAGATTTCCTGTTTGGGCGGATCGGGCTCGTCCAGTTCCAGGCAGGCCGTGCCCGCTAGCTCTCGCGCCGTTTTCTCAATCACCACGCTGAACTTTTTTCGCAATGACCACGGATCAGCTTTGGCCAGGTCCATCGCCGTCTTGATGCCCATGCCTTCCAGGTGCGCGGTCATGCGCCGCCCTACCCCCCAGACTTCCGAGACTGCGGTGTTGCGCAGCACCCAGTCGCGTTCATGGTCGCCACACAGGTTGACCACGCCACCGGTATGCGCCTGCAAGCGCTTGGCCGTGTGGTTGGCCAGTTTGGCCAGGGTCTTGGTATGGGCAATGCCGACCCCCACCGGAATGCCCGTGCATTGCAGAATGCGGCTGCGCAACTGGCGCCCCATCGCGGTGGCATCAACGATACCGCTGAGGTCGGCAAAGGACTCATCAATGCTGTACACCTCCACCGCAGGCAGCATCGACTCGATCAGGCTCATGACCCGTTCGCTCATGTCGCCATACAGCGCATAGTTGGATGAGAACGCCACGATCCCCAACTGCTCGAGGCGATCCTTGATCTGGAAATACGGCTCGCCCATCTTCACATGGGGCTTGGCGTCATAACTGCGGGCGATCACGCAGCCGTCGTTGTTGCTCAGCACCACAATGGGCACCTTGGCCAGGTCCGGGCGGAACACCCGCTCGCAGCTGGCGTAAAAGCTGTTGCAGTCGATCAGCGCGAAAACCGGCGCAGACTTAGTGGCCATGACTGCGCACGGTGTAGGTAATCACGCCCCAGACTGTCAGCTCATCGCCTTCCAGTACATAACGGTCGGGGTACTTGGGGTTTTCGGATTGCAGCACCACACTCTTGCCGCGCAGGCACAAACGCTTGCAGATCGGATCGTTATTGAGCAGCGCCACCACCACATGACCGTGGCCTGGCTCGATGGAGCGGTCCACCACCGCCAGGTCGCCGGAATAAATCCCCACACCCTGCATGCTGTCGCCATCGATGCGCACCAGGTACACATGGGGCGCACGGATACCGAGCAGCTCATCAAGGGAAATCTCCTTCTCGATATGATCCGCCGCCGGCGACGGAAACCCGGCGGGGACTTTGAAGGAGCAAAGTGGCAGGCGAACGCCATCTGCAGCAATGGGACCGAGGGAAGTGAAGCTCATGACGCACGCCTTACGATAACTGTATGAACGTACAGTTAACTGCGTAGGACTATTCTGGTCAATTTATCTGACAGATATTTCGACGAGAGGCATTTATGGGCTGGCTCAGGCTGGTTTTTTGCAGCGCGGCAGCAAACGCAACCGGGCCGCCCCCGTCTCTGTCCCTACATCTCAATTCAGCCGCTCACGTCCCAGCGCATCGTCTGCACCCTGATATGGGGGTGGCTGGCCAAGGGCTCCCATTCGTCCATAAAGACGAAATCCTGATTCAGATAGAAACCGCAAGCTCTGCCATTGTCCGGGGATACGTCCAGATACACACTGTCATGACCACTCTGCCGCGCCCGGGCTTTCACTGCGCCCACCAGTCGGGCAGCTGCCCCGGCGCCCCGCCATTGAGGCGCAACCCACATGCCGATCAAGTTATAGCGGGCCGCCTGGCTGATCCCCGCACCTATCATGCCGACCGGCTTGCCGCCCTCGAAGGCCAGCCAGAACTACGTACCGATCTGCGACGAGGCACGCTCCTGCCATTGTTCATCGGTGTCGCTGGCCGCCGTTTGATAGCTCACGCCAAATGCCGTCGGCGCATCCTGAAGTGCTGCCAGGCGAACCTGCTTCAACAACATCCAGTCACTGGTTTGCGTCAATCGAATGTCCATGCCCTTCCCTGCTACGTCCGTGATTTTTCAAAGCGAATATCACCTTCAGGCAAATTCGCCACCGCCTGCCAGCCAAGGGTCCGGTAAAAACCGCTGGCACGGCTGTTTTCAGCAGTCTCCAGCCAAATCGTGGGGTGATGCTGAAACAGAAACTGCTCGGCCCTGGCCATAAGACTGCGACCGAGTCCGAGCCCCTCGAATTCAGCCCGGACAAAAGCGGCAAATACACAGCCATCTGCGGCATCTGCCATGGCAAACCCCACCGCAACACCCTCGACCTCGGCCACCCAGATGCAGGGAGCAGCTTCCATCGCCTGGCATAGGGCGTCGGGGGTAATGCCCATTTCAGTTAACTGTTGATGAGAAAGAGCGTTCTCCCTGACGCTGGTGCGGATGGCAAAAATCGTCGGGATATCTGCCTGATTGGCAAGCCTTGTGGTTATGTTCATGAGTTCAGGGCTCCATCCCTTGCAACTTGCGCTGCAGGCGCTTGAGATAGCTGTTGACGATAAGTTTGTGGCTGGCCCCACCGGCAGCATATAGAGGCGGCCAAAGGTGTTATGGGTGACCACAGAGGAGGTGATTGTCAGTACGCGATCAGCCAACGAAACACAGGTCATGACATCCAGATGCCGGTCACGCTCGGTCAGCACCAGTACCTCGGGGGCGCTGTGCTCTACCAGAAAGAAATCCAGATAATCGCCGGCCTGCACGACCTCGCGCCGGGTACCGGAGAAACCCCCGATGCGCTTGACGCCAAATAACGAAGAAATTGCGTCCCGGGTTCGAAACGCCAGGCGCATCAGCGGCCCCTGCTCGGCCGTCATCAGGTTCCAGGCTTGCAGAGCCGTGATCTGCACAGGCAGCAGGACTGATCTGCTGTCGTGGTAATCCAGTTCGGGCAGCGGGCGCAGGGTTTGAATGGATGCACGGGTCACTAACGGTTATCTCCCTGATAAAAGTTAAATAATGCCACTGACACACTAGCGCCCCGGCTGCCATTGCGGGTATACCGCAAGGTCTTCATGTTCAAGCCATGGGGCATCCTGCTCAGCCCAGATATGGTATTGCGGGCGATCGCCCGGGTCCTCGTCCAGGGTCGCAACACGAACAATCACCGCCGCGGCGCCATCACGTTCAGCCACAAGGTGGCAACCGCACAGCGAGCAAAAGCGCCGCAGCTTGCCGGGGGACGACTCGTAGTTGCTGAGCTTTTCCTGCCCCCTCGTCCAATGGAAGTGCTCACGCAATACACCGGCCGTGGTGACAAATGCAGCAGCATGGGTTTTGCGACACGACTGGCAATGACAATGGCTGACAGGCAGGTCGATACGGTCAATTTCATAGCCAACGGCACCGCAGGCGCAACTTCCCTTCATCACCGGCTCCTTGGTTCAGTACGGTATTTATCGTCGCCTTGCGGCTTGCTGGCAATGATATCGAAGCGGTGCCAGGCCATGTCCCCCTGCAAACGGGCACCCGGCTGTTCGAACTCGCGCAACAGATGCAGCTCAAGATTACCGCACAGCAAGCGCGCCTGCGCTTCGGTGTGAAAGGTCATATGGGCAAGTGCCGCCCAGCCGTGCCGCTCGCCAAACAGATGGCCGACAAATACACCACCCGGCTCAAGCGCCGTAGTCACAAGCCGCCAAAGGGTCTCAAAATACTCTGGCCGACAGAACGGCAAGGCAAGACCGGCATGGATCAATCTGGATGCCGGTAACTGCGTCAGCTGTTCAAAATCGCAGGCCAGGGTCGCCAGCCGGCCGCCGCTGACACCCTGTAACAAGGCAGATGTTCGCGCAATGGCGCCGGCTTCGCGGTCAATGGCCAGTACGTCCCAGCCTGCGGCCAGCAATTGCCGGGTTTCCATTCCAGCCCCACACCCCAGGTCCACGGCCTGACGTGCCCCCTCATTCGCGCTGATCAGGCTCAAGGCCCTGCTCAGCAAGGGCGATTGCCCGCGCTGTTCACTTGCCTGGTAATAGGCTTCCCAGTCACTCAACTCAAGTTCCTTCTTGATCATCACATTTGTCATAGACCATCTCAAAAACAGATGGCTCCATCTGAAATCAGCACTACGAGTGTGTACCAAAGGCTGCCTAAGATAAGCCATAACTCCCCACATATGCCGCCTGCCACAGGTGGCGCAGAACAAACGGAGATTGCCTGATGAGCCTTCCTGCTGCCTGTGAGCATCCGCCCCTGGCCGAATCCTTGCGCGAGGAGCTGAGCCAATTGCTCGGCACCCGCTTCTCCACCTCGGCCAGCGTGCGCGAACACCACGGCAGCGATATTTCCGCGCTGGACCCCATGCCCCCGGATGCCGTGGCCTACGCCAACAGCCTTGAGGATATCGTCAGTATCAGCAGCGCCTGTTATCGCCACGATACACCGATGATCGCCTATGGCAGCGGCACCTCGCTGGAAGGCTGGCTGCAGGCCTCCCACGGTGGTGTCAGCATGGATGTGTCGGGGATGAACCAGGTGCTTGCCATTCGCGTTGACGATATGGACGCCACCGTACAACCGGGGGTAACCCGCAAACAGTTGAATGCGGCGTTGCACGGCACCGGGTTGTTTTTCCCCATCGACCCTGGTGCCGATGCGTCCCTGGGCGGCATGGCGGCGACCCGTGCTTCCGGGACCAACGCCGTGCGCTACGGCACCATGCGCGAAAACGTGCTGGCCATGACGGCGGTGCTGGCCGACGGCCGGGTGATCAACACCGGCGGGCGGGCGCGCAAGTCTTCCGCCGGCTATGACTTGACCCATTTGCTGGTCGGCTCGGGCGGGACGCTGGCGACCATCGCCGAGCTGACCGTCAAGCTGCACCCGATTCCTGAGGCCATTTCGGCAGCCGTGTGCCGTTTTCCCAGTGTGGACCTGGCCGTGCGCGCGGTGATCCAGATCATCCAGCTCGGTGTGCCGGTCGCCCGCATTGAACTGCTCGATGCCTTGACCATGCGCGCCCTCAACGCCTACAGCAGCACGCAGTTGCGCGAGGCGCCCTCCCTGCTCTTTGAGCTGCATGGTTCTGAAGCTGGCGTGAAAGAACAGATCGAGACCGTGCGCATGGTCGCCGATGAACACCAGGGCATGGACTTCGAGTGGGCCGTGCATCCAGAGGATCGCAGCCGTCTGTGGCAGGCCCGGCATGACGGCTACTTCGCCGCCCTCGCCCTGCGCCCCGGTTGCCGCGCCCTGACCACCGATGCCGTGGTGCCGATTTCGCGGCTGGCCGAATGCATTGAAGCCACGGCGGCGGATCTGGCGCAAAACGGCTTTCTCGCACCGATTTTCGGCCATGTCGGCGATGGTAACTTCCATGCCGTGATCCTGGTCGACCCGCACAACCCCGACGAGATCGAACGCGCCGAAGCCGTGGCCCATCGCCTGGCCGAGCGGGCCATTGCCCTGCAGGGCAGTTGCACCGGCGAGCACGGCATCGGCTTGACCAAACAGCACTTTATGGCCGTTGAGCACGGGCAAAACGCCGTGGACGTCATGCAGTCGATCAAGGCGGCGCTCGACCCGAAACAGCTGATGAACCCCGGCAAGATTTTCCCTCGCGCACACTCCGCAGGCTGACCCGCGCTACCATCATCGGCCCATATAGCCGAGCCCTGCAGGAAGCACCGCAATGGAAATCCGCCAGATCAAATACTTTGTCGCCGTGATCGATTGCGGCAGCCTGTCCAGCGCCGCCCGCCAAGTGCATGTGGCGCAATCGGCATTGAGCAAGCAGATGTCGGCGCTGGAGGACGACCTGGGAGTGCAGCTGTTCCATCGCAGCCACAACGGCGTGGTCGCCAGCGAGGCCGGCAAGGTGTTTTACGAATACGCCCAGGGCATGCTCAAGCATCTGGGCGATGCCCGGGCTGCGGTCAGCAGCAGCCCCGACGCCCTCAGCGGTTCGATTACCGTGGCGCTGCCGCAAAGCGTCGCCACCCTCCTGGCCATGCCGCTGATGCGTGCCGTGGCCGCCCGTTACCCGCAGGTGGCCTTTCATCTCAATGAGGAACTGACCGGCAATGTCATGGACCAGTTGCTGCACGGGCGCATTGATCTGGCCCTGTTCAGCGCCATCGACCTGCCCCCGCAAGTGTTGTTCAGCGCATTGATCGAAGAGGATTTTTACCTGATCCACCGTGCCGATGCCGCCGATGCCCCCGCTGCCGGCGAGGTGTGCCTGGAGCAGGCGCTGGCCCGGCCGCTGGTGTTCCCCAGCCAGGCCCACGGCCACTGCACCCGCACGCTGGTTGAACACGCGGTTAAACAGCACGGCCTGGCCGTGGGCGAAATCGTCATGGAGGTCAACTCCGTGCATATTCTTAAAAGTGCGGTCGAGGCCGGCATCGGGCACACCATCATGCCGCTGAACCTGGCCGTACGCGAAATTGAAGACGGCCGTCTGGTTGCCCACCGCATTGCCGCTGAAGGCCTATCCCGCACCCTGGGCATTTGCAGCTGTGCGTCGATGCCTGCCAGCCACCTGAAAACCCTGATCAGCGAATTGATCCGCGAAGTCGTGCGCGCCATGTGCGCGGGCGGTGACTGGCCGGGAGGCCGTGCGCTCTGATCTGCAAACCGCCCCTAAAACAACAACAATGAGGCTCAACATGAACACCCAAGCGCCGCTCCCCGCCGACATGCCGGACCACGCCCTGCACTCGGCCTACCGCAAGACCGCGTGGCGGGTCATTCCGCTGCTGATGGTCTGTTACCTGGTGGCCTATCTGGACCGGGTCAATGTCGGCTTTGCCAAGCTGCAGATGCTCGATGACCTGAAGTTCAGCGAAGCGGTCTACGGGCTGGGGGCCGGGGTGTTTTTTGTCGGTTACCTGATGTTCGAGATCCCCAGCAATATCGCCCTGCACAAGTACGGCGCCAGGCGCTGGATCGCGCGGATCATGATGAGCTGGGGCCTGCTGTCGGCGGCCATGATGTTTGTCGAAACGCCCATGAGCTTCTACCTGCTGCGGTTTTTGATCGGCATTGCCGAGGCGGGTTTTTTCCCGGGGATCATTTTCTATCTCACCACCTGGTTTCCGAGCCATCGCCGGGGTGTGATGATTTCCCTGTTTATCGCCGCCCTGCCGATCTCCAGCATGCTGGGTTCACTGATTTCCGGCTTGATCATGCAAACCCTCGATGGCGTGGCGGGTTACGCCGGCTGGCAATGGCTGTTCGTGATCGAAGGCTTGCCGGCCGTGGCCCTGGGCGCCGCCGTGTTCTTCCTGCTGCACGACCGGATTGCCGACGCCCGCTGGCTCAGCCCCGACGAAAAACGCGGCATGCAAGCCGCGCTGGATCGCGAAGCCAGGGCTAAGGCCCATCATTCGGTGCGCGATGGCCTGCTCAACCCGAAAATCTGGTTGCTGGGCGCGGTGTATTTTTGCCTGGTGCTGGGCCAGTACGTGATCAGTTTCTGGATGCCGACCATTATCCGCAACAGCGGTGTCGCCGAACCCTGGGCTATCGGCGTGCTGAGCGCGATTCCCTACTCGGTGGCAACCGTGTGCATGGTGCTGGTGGGGCGCAGCAGCGACCGGGTTCGCGAGTATCGCTGGCACCTGGCGATCTGCGCCTTTATCGGCGCTGGCGGAGTGGTATTCGGTACCCTGTTCGGTGCCAGCCTGTGGTTGTCGATGATCGGCCTGACCATCGGCACTGCGGCGATGATCAGCAGCTTGCCGGTGTTCTGGGGCATGCCCACCGCCGTGGTCGGCGGCGCCGCAGCGGCGGCCGGGATCGCGCTGATCAACTCCCTGGGCAATGTCGCCGGCTTTTTCAGCACCATTGTGGTCGGCTGGCTGACCCAATTGACCGGCAACACCCAGGCGGCCATGTACTTTATGGCTGGCGCGCTGGTGCTCGGCGGGCTGCTGGGCCTGAGCGTGTCACGCACACGCAGCACGCCGGTTGTGGAGATGAAAACGGTAAGTTGATCGTTGTCTTCACCATGCCAGCCCGGCCCCCTCCGGCACCTGATGTGACGGAAAATGCGGCAGTACGTCTTCAGCCAGTTCCTGGATGACGTCTGCCGCAGGCCGGGCCGAAAACTGGATACCCAAGGCCGCATGGTTGACACCTGCCGCTTGCCATTCACCCAGCAGATCAAGCAGGCCATTGCGTCCGGTGCGCAACACATAACCGCCCTGTAAAGGCGTACGGGGGTAATCAGGATCATCAACCAGGTCAAGCCATTCATTGGTCATATGCGGCCTGAACCCGCCATCCGGGATCAACTGGCGCCAGGCCCGGATCTTCTCGCCCAGGCGCTGCGGCCCCTGGCGGTCATGGGTCGATTCGGGAAAGGTCAGCCAGCCATCGGCGTGCTCGCCGATCCAGGCCAGTGACTGACGGGATGAACCGGTGATCATCAGGGGGATGGCGCCCGCCACGGGCCGGGGCAGAAATTCGGCTCCGGCCAGGTGCCCCAGCGCAGAATCGATAACGGGCGCACGGGCCTGCATCAGCTGGCGGAAATACGTCACGCTCTGGGCAAACCGCTCACCCCGCCGGGCGTGTTCAAGACCATAGGCGGGGAACTCAATGGCCCGGTCTCCCGAGGCAATACCCATGACCAGCCGTCCATTCGACAACTGATCGATGGTGGCACTGGCCTTGGCCAGGTCAATGGGATGGCGCAACGAGAAGATCGCACTGCCGGTTGCCAGCGCAAGTGAACGGGTGTGAGCCGCCAGAAAGGCCAGATAGGTAAAGGGATCGAATACTTGCCCCGCATCACCAAAGGCAGGATCGAACAGCGGTACGTCGCGCACCCAGACTGCGGCAAAACCATATCGGTCGATGTCGCGAACCAACTCGGCCTGCCCGGCCAGCACCGCCATGTCACCTTTGTAAAAGCGCAATGGCAAAAAAATCCCGAGGGTCAGCTGATTGGCCGCGAACATGCGCCGATAACCGCGGTGGCTGGCGAATGCGGGCGAGGACTGGCCTGTGGCCTGATCGGTAGTGTTCATGTTGGCCCCCAGATTCAAGCGCCTGTGGCGCGCGTTGGCAGAACGATACCGCGCTGCACGGCGGGTCTGGCGCCGATACGTTGGTACCAGGTACTCAGGTGCTTATAGGCGCTGAAATCGAAGTCGATGACCTGGGCGATATGGGTCCAGCCAAACTGGGCGATATCGGCAATCGAATACTCGTCACCGGCCAGATAGGGATGCTCGGCCAAGCGGTTGTCCAGAGTGGCAAAGGCTTCATCCATCAAGGATCGGTAGCGTGCAATGGCCTGGGGATTTTTGTCTGCGGCAAACAGCTCGAAGTGAACGCGCTGGCCCATCACAGGCCCCACGCTGGCAGCATGAAACATCAGCCACTGGATGGCTTGCCAGCGCCTGGCGGGTTCGACGGGCAAGAGCCGGCCAGTGATATCAGCCAGATACAGCAGGATGGCTGCCGATTCGAACAGCGTAATGCCGTTGCTGGCGTCGACCAGCACCGGGATGCGCCCGTGGGGGTTGAGGCGTAAAAACGCCGGGCTGCGATTTTCGCCCTGGTCAATTTTTACGTGCCGCAGGTGGTAGGTTAAACCGAGTTCCTCCAGGGCAATGGTGATCTTGAAACCATTGGGCGAGCTGTCGGTATACAACGTGATCATGGGGTTCATGCAGGGCGTCCGGTTAGATATAGTTTTACTGAACTTGCACAGCCTCTCTAAACTCAGGACATCATCGCTTTCACTGTACGTCAGCGGAAACGATCCTTTCTGCACACCGGATTCAGGAAAACTAAAGCCTATGGCGACTTCACTGCCCCTTCTCGCTTTGCGAGCGTTTGTCGAAGTTGGCCAGCAAGGCAGCATCAAGGCAGCGGCGCAAACGTTGAATGTCACCTCAGGTGCAGTCAGCCAGCAGATCCGCCTGCTGGAAGACCGGGTTGGCATACCGCTGTTTACCCGCGAGCGCAGCGGCTTGCGGCTCACGCAGGCCGCTGCCGCTGTACACCCGGCCCTGTTTGAGGCCTTCGGGCAAATCGAACAGGCCATGCAGGCACTGCAACAAAGCACTGCGCGCCAGACCCTGACGATCAGCACCGTGGCCACCTTTGCCGCGTCATGGCTGGTGCCGCGCCTGGGGCGATTCAACCGCTTGCATCCGGATATCGAGGTGCGTGTCGAGGCCACTTCCGCGCTGGTGGACATGCACCGCGGGCGTGTCGATATTGCCCTGCGCCACGGGCTTGGGGTGTATCCCGGCCTGCAGGTGACCCGCCTGATGGCGCCCGTGCTGGTCCCCGTTGCCAGCCCGGCTTTGCTGGCCGACTACCCGCCGCTCACGCAGCCGCAGGACTGCCTCGACCTCCCCCTGCTGCACGACGCTGACCGTGCCGACTGGCTGTTGTGGCTCAGCGCCCATGACGTGGGCAAAGACACGCGCGCACAACGCGGCACGGCTTTCGAGGACGATTTTTTATTGATCCGCGCAGCCGAAGCCGGCCAGGGGCTGGCCTTGGTGCCCCAGGAGTACGCAACCGAAGAAATCGCTGCAGGCCGACTGGTGCAAGTCATGGACAAGCCGTGGCCGGCACGCTTTGCCTACTACGCCGTCACACGGGTGGAGGCAATGCAACGGGATGAGGTCAGGGCATTTATGCACTGGATCATGCAAGAAGCCGGGGGTAAGTGACAATCACCAAGCCCTCGTCTGTGCCCGGGGCACGGAAGTAGCTGGTGATCAGGTCAAACTCGGCATCCGAGGCCGCAAAGTCATGCTCGGCAAGCCGGTTGCGCACATGCAGCCGCGCACGACACACCTCATCGTCCACCTCGAGATAGTGCAGGCAGTGCGGCATTCGTGCCGTTTCTGCCAGGCCCAGCAGCCACTCGCGGCTGGCGATGGTATTGGCCGGAAAATCCAGCACCACACTCACTCCGCACTCCAGCATGTCGACCACCAGAGGCCCCAGCACACTGCGGATCCTCAGGCTGTAGCCTGTGTAATCAGTGACCGAGTTGATCGCACCGGGATACAGGGAGGCGAGCCATTTATCCTCGCTCAGCAAAATCGCGCTGTGTTGCACAGCAAGGGTTTTGGCCAGGGTTGATTTGCCTGATGCAATCTTGCCGCACATCAGATGCAGTGTCGCTGTGACCATGGGAAAGCTTCCTTGAGTGCGGACATGGATAATGCCCAGCGCTGGCAGAGGACGCAATTGCCAATAAAACAGGCCATAGGTGAACGAAAAACAGTCCGGTCTGCACCTGAACAGCAGGGGCACAGGCCGAACCGTACAACACCGTCCGCGCGCGCCCCGTCAGTTTTTGTTGAGCAAGCCGCCAAGCAGGCCACCAAGACCACCGGAAGCGCTTGCCCCACCCGAGGCACCGGTACCGGTCTGGGTACCGGTAGTACCGCCCAGGCTGCCAAGCAAGCCAGTGCTGCCACCCAGCAAACCACCTGAGCCGCCGGTGTTTGTCTGCGTACCGGTTGCGCCGGTGGCAGCGCCCAGCCCGCCCAGCAAACCGCCCAGCCCGCCGGTAGTGGTGCCGGTGCCGGTGGTTGTCGCCGGGTTCAGGTAACCGCCGGATTTATCCAGTGCCCCACCCACACCACCCAGTACGCCGCCCACCACATTGGTGAGCGGGTTCTTGCCGGTATCGACCACCTTGTCACCCAGCCCGCCGACCACGCCGCCAACCTTCGTCAACAACCCGTCCACTGGCTGCCCCAGGCCGGTGGTGGTGCCCACCTTGCCTGTAACGTTTTCCACCAGTGAGATCACGGGTACTACAACCTTGTCATTCAAACCGCCGGTAGCCTTGCCCAATTGCCCGCTGGTCACGTTGGTAGTCAGGGTGTTGCCGAGCATGGTCACGGTGGTGCCAACCTGGTTAACCAGCCCGCCTGCGGTGTCGGTGACCTTGCCCACGACACCGCCCACCAGCGGTACCTGGCTGATCGGTGTGTTGCCGACCAGACCGCTGACACCGGTACCGAGTGATGAAACCCCTTTGCCAATATCACTGACCCCGTTGGTGACACCGGCAACGGTGATTCCCAGCGAGTTTTTGTCCGTACCCAGCGAACCCAGGCCGTTGGTGACGCCATCGGTAATGGACGTCACGGCATTGCCGGTATTGACCACCAGACCGCCCGCCGCGCCGACCACCGGAACGCTGGTCAGGGTGGTGCCCACGCCGCTGACCAGGGTACCGACACCGCCCAGGCCGGTGCCGACTTCAGCGGCGACCTGCCCCGTGACCAAAGGCGGGGTAACTGACGGGTTGGTCGGTGTGGTCGGTGTGGTCGGATCGGTCGGGTCAGTCGGTGTAGTGGGATCCGTGGGTGTGGTCGGGTTGGTCGGCGTCGTTGGCGTGCTTGCGCTGTCACTGCTGTGATGCCCGCCACCGCCGCTGTGGCAGCCCGCCAGGCTGGCGCTCATGACCAACAACAGGGCCGTGCTTGTTTTCAACCAGAGTGAGGTGTTCATAATCAGCTCCCTTGAATCTGTCATGCCTGAGTTCGAAAGCTCCCTGCACTCGCATCAGAGGGAGTTTCCATCCTTCAAACATGACAACGCCACGCGCGAGAACCCACAACTCACTCCTTGGTATTAACACTCTCTATAGGGCGGCCGTGACTGCACTTAAGGACTAATACTGCAGTGATAAAAACCACCGCTGATCCACCCGCCCAGGGCTTTTTTACGCCATTGCGCCAGCCCCTCCCTACTTAAGTGTTAAGCACAATTAACCCGACCGACCCCGGCCTCAACACTCCTTGATCCGCGCCCACAGCCGGGCGACCTGCTCGGCGCTGCCGGCCTTGATCCGGGCCAGATCCAGGGGGTAGTCCACCCCCAGGTTCTCGACAAAGCGGGTTGCCGTGAACTGGCCATTGCTGGCCCGCAAAATATAGCCGCTGTCCTGGCACTGATCCGAGGCCAGAAAGATCACCCCCGGGGTCACCCACTGGGGCTTGAGATTGTCCGGTTCGCCGTTGACACCCCACATCCGGGTCTTGGCCACCGGCGAAATCGCGTTCACCAGAATGCCATCGACCGCGCCTTCCATGCTCAGGGCATTCATGATGCCCAGCTGTGCCATCTTGCCGGCGGCGTAGGCCGTCAGGCCCGGCTGGGCATAGGGCTGGTACATGGCCCGGTCCGAAGACGTCAGCACCACCCGCGCCGCCGATGATTGGCGCAGGTACGGCCAGGCATGCTTGCACAGCCAGATCGGGCTATACACATTGACCCCCAGCGCCCGCTCGATAAACTCGGGTTGTGCCTCTTCAATGGCCTGGTAACCGACCCAGCCGGCGTTGTGGATCACAATATCCAGTTGCCCGAACGCTTCGACGGCTGTTTCGACCAACTGCCGGCACCCCGCCTCGCTGACCAGCTCACCGTGATGGCCGATCACGCTGTAGCCTTGGGCGGCAAGCGCCTGCGCGGCATCAAGGGCAACGCTGGCATCCGCCCCCGCACCCTGGCTGTCTGCACCAATATCACTGATCAGCACATGGGCGCCCAGCCGTGCCAGCTCGCTGGCATAACTTAAGCCCAGGCCCCGCCCAGCGCCCGTGACAATTGCGGTTTTGCCGGTAAAGTCCATAGGGCTGTCCTCTTGATTGAGACGTCACCGTAGCAATCAACAGGCGTGTTGTTTAATACCGATCGACAGACCGATTGATACCCGGCGCATATCAGCGCCTCCCTGATAGGAGCGCGGCGCCTGCATCGCGAGCAAGCCCGCTCCCACCGCGCAGATACCACGGTTCAAAGGAAGGAACACTGCACATGATCGAAACCCGACTGCTCCGCCAGTTTATCGCGGTGGCCGAGGAGCTGCATTTTCACCGGGCTGCCGAGCGCCTGCATATGGCCCAGCCCCCCCTGAGCCAGGCGATCAGCCGTCTGGAAGACAAGCTGGGCTTGCGCCTGTTCACCCGCAGCAGGCGCGAGGTGGTGCTGACACCCGCAGGCCAGGCCTTTGTGCAGACGGCCTATCGCACACTCAAGGAGCTGGAACAGGGGGTCGCATACGCACGCCAGGTGGCGCAAGGGGTTGCCGGTGTACTCACGGTCACGGCGGTGTCTATTGCGTACTACGAACCGTTGCTCAACACGCTCAGGCAGTTTCGCCAGGCCTTCCCCTTGGTCCAGTTGGTGATCAAGGAGATGCCCTCCTCCTGCCAGGCCAAGGCGCTGCTGGCCGCCGAGGCCGATATCGCCTTTATGCGCAAACTGCCCTTCAGCGCAGCCGCCCTCGAATCGCGCCTGTTGCTCGACGAAGCCATTGTCATGGCCCTGCCCCTGGATCATCCCAAGGCCCAGTCAGGGCCTGTCGAGCTGCGCGATTTCGCCGACGAAGACTTTGTCTTCACCCCACAAGCCCTGGGCAGCGGCTATCACGGCCAACTGGTCGGCCTGTGCGAAGCCGCCGGGTTCTTTCCCCGGGTGGTCCAGGAGGCTGCACAGCTGCATACCCTGATCGGGCTGGTCAGTTGTGGTTTTGGCGTGGCCCTGGTGCCACAGTCGATTGCCGCCTCGACACTGCGCGACAAGGTTGCGTTCCGCCCAATCCGGCCACTGACAGGGCCTGCCAACCCGACCCTCGGCCTGTACATGAACTGGCATGCCGACAACCCGTCACCGCTGATCCAGCGCTTTATTGCCATGTTCGACAGCAACGTGGAGCCCTGACCAGGCTCAGCGCCCCACTGCCAGCAACACCCCAAACCCCACCAGCAACCCACCGAATACACGGTCTACCCAGTGCCGCACGGCCAGCAGCTGCTGGCGTACCGTCCCCGTTGAAAAACACAGTGCAACCAGCGTGAACCAGGCCATATGTGCTACTGAAATAAAGCAGCCATAACCGATCTGCACGGCCAGCGGCGTTTCGGGCCGAACCACCTGGATAAACAGGCTGACAATAAACAGGGTGGTCTTGGGGTTCAGGACATTGGCGAAAAAACCTGTGCGCAGCGCCGCCAGATCCGACAGCGGAACCTGCTTGCCAGCGGCTGCCACCCCTCCTGCCCTGGCCCGCAGCATCTTCACTCCGAGGTAGATCAGGTAACAGGCACCCGCCAGCCTGAGGGTATTGAACAGCCACGGCGACTGCTCAATCAGCAGGCCTACACCCACCAGGGTATAGGCCACATGCACCAGCACGCCAAGGCCGATACCCAGGGCCGTGAACACCCCGGCGCGGCGCGACTGCAGCAAGCTGTTGCGCGTGACCATTGCAAAGTCCGGCCCCGGGCTGATAATGGCCAGCAGGGTTATTGTGATTACAGCTATCAGTTCTGTCATGGCGTATCCTGTCGATAATTCAAAAATATGCGCCATGTTATGGCCGACAGGCCCTGAGCAATAACGATGCTTTCTGATAACAGTTGTGAGCCAGACTCACCATTAAACCAGGCACGCCTGCCTTCGCTGCTGGCCCTGCGCTGCTTCGAAGCAGCCGCTCGCCTGGAAAACTTCAGCCGCGCCGGCGTCGAGTTGCACCTCACCCCCGGGGCCGTCAGCCGTGCCGTGCGCCTGCTCGAAAATGAGCTGGGGGTGGCGCTGTTCGAACGCCGCAGCCGCCGCGTGTTTCTAACCGATGCCGGGCGCGTGTTGGCCAGGGCCACAGGTGACGGGTTCGGCCTGATATCCCGGGCGATCAACGAACTGCGCGCCAACGCCGCCCGAAAGCGCAGCTGGGTGCTGTCGTGTGAGCCGACATTGCTGATGCGCTGGCTGATCCCGCGCTGGCCGGACTTTCAGGCTAAGCACCCGCAGATCGACGTGCAGTTGGTCGCGGGCGGCGGGCCATTCACATTCAATGGCACCATCGACCTGGCCATCCGCCGGGACGATTTCCCCTGGCCTGACAGTTACCACGCCGAGCCCTTGTTTGCGGAAAAGATCGGCCTGGTGTGTCGCCCGGACAACGTGGCGCAGTGGTTCGCCGGGCAGCCTGCCGACGCCGTGCTGCGCCCCGAGGCACCGCCCCTGCACTCGCGCACACGACCCCAGGCTTGGCAGGAATGGGCCGGCGCGACGGGCATGGGGTTGCCCGAGGCGGCGGGGCAGTATTTCGAGCACTTTTATTTCAGCCTGCAGGCGGCCGTCGCAGGGCTGGGCGTGGCCATCGGCCCCTGGCATCTGGTGCGTGACGATCTGCACAGCGGCGTGCTGAGCGCACCCTTGGGTTTTGTCGAGGACGGTTCAGGTTACTGCCTGCTGTCACCCGCACCGTTGCCCGCCACCAGCCCTCAGGCACACTTGCTGGCATGGCTGCGCAGCATGAGTTGAAGGTCAGGCCAGCAGTTCGCTGATCCACCTGGCCTGCCGGGCAATTTCCTCCATTCGGGCCTCGGGCACGGCCTGGCGCGCTTGGGCCAGATTGCTCAACACTTTGCGCTTCTCAACCAGCATGCGTTGCCACTTGCCCAGAAACAGCGGGCTGCGCGCCTGCATCTGCAAGGGGCCAAAGTACAGTTGCTCGGCGCTGTAACTCACCGGTCCGATGCGTTCGGCGACGATGATTTCGTAGTAGAAGCGGTTTTCCTGCAGCAACTCTTCGCAGAGGATGTGGTAGTGGTTTTCCATCAACCATTGGCGCAAGGGCTGCTCGCCGCCATTGGGTTGCAGGACCAGGCGCTCCCGTCCGCTGAGGTGGGCACTGCCGCTTGCAAGAATATCGCGGATGGTCTCGCCGCCCATGCCGCAGATGCTGACCACGCTAATCTCGTCCTGCGCAGCAATCGCCGCCAGACCATTGGCATGGCGCACGCTGATGTGTTGCTCAAGGCCGTTTTCGCGCACGGTACGCCGGGCCGCGTGAAAGGGCGTCAGGGCCACCTCGCCTGCCACGGCAGCGGCAATGGCCCCGCGGCGCAACAACGCCACCGGCAAATAAGCATGATCCGAGCCGATATCGGCCAGGCGCGCACCGGCTGGCATATGGGCGGCCACGCGCTCCAGGCGCATGGACAATGTGTGTTCGTTCAACTGCTGTTCCTTTTCGCCACGGATGCCCGCCAGTGTGGGGGGCGGCACATGATGCGCGGTGAGCAGGCCCGGGTAAAGCACCGGCACACGCCGCCTCTGTGGGAGTAGGAGCGGGCTTGCTCGCGATTCGGGCGATACGGTCAATCAGGCACACCGCGGCGCGGCCATCGCGGGCAAGCCCGGCTCCCACAGGCACTAGGCCGACCTTGTGGGAGCGGGCTTGCTCGCGATTCAGGCGATACGGTCAGTCAGGCACACCGCGGCGCGGCCATCGCGGGCAAGCCCGGCTCCCACAGGCATTGCGCCGATTTTGTGGGAGCGGGCTTGCTCGCGATTCGGGCGATACGGTCAGTCAGGCACACCGCGGCGCAGCCATCGTGGGCAAGCCCGGCTCCCACAGGCATTGCGCCGATTTTGTGGGAGCGGGCTTGCTCGCGATTCGGGCGATGCGGTCAGTCAGGCACACCGCAGCGCGGCCATCGCGGGCAAGCCCGGCTCCCACAGGCATTGCGCCGACCTTGTGGGAGCGGGCTTGCTCGCGATTCGGGCGATATGGTCAGTCAGGCACACCGCGGCGCGGCCATCGCGGGCAAGCCCGACTCCCACAGGCATTGCGCCGACCTTGTGGGAGCGGGCTTGCTCGCGATTCAGGCGATACGGTCAGTCAGGCACACCGCGGCGCAGCCATCGCGGGCAAGCCCGGCTCCCACAGGCATTGCGCCGACCTTGTGGGAGCGGGCTTGCTCGCGATTCGGGCGATGCGGTCAGTCAGGCACACCGCGGCGCGGCCATCGCGGGCAAGCCCGGCTCCCACAGGCACTAGGCCGACCTTGTGGGAGCGGGCTTGCTCGCGATTCGGGCGATGCGGTCAGTCAGGCACACCGCGGCGCAGCCATCGCGGGCAAGCCCGGCTCCCACAGGCATTGCGCCGACCTTGTGGGAGCGGGCTTGCTCGCGATTCGGGCGATACGGTCAGTCAGGCACACCGCGGCGCGGCCATCGCGGGCAAGCCCGACTCCCACAGGCATTTCGCCGATCTTGTGGTAGCGGGCTTGCTCGCGATTCGGGCGATGCGGTCAGTCAGGCACACCGCGGCGCGGCCATCGCGGGCAAGCCCGGCTCCCACAGGCATTGCGCCGATCTTGTGGGAGCGGGCTTGCTCGCGATTCGGGCGATACGGCCAGTCAGGCACACCGCGGCGCGGCCATCGTGGGCAAGCCCGACTCCCACAGGCATTGCGCCGACCTTGTGGGAGCGGGCTTGCTCGCGATTCAGGCGATACGGTCAGTCAGGCACACCGCGGCGCGGCCATCGTGGGCAAGTCCGGCTCCCACCTCTACCGAGCACGTCTTGCGGGAGATCGGGGTTGCCACAACATATGGATATCCGTATATTCGTATTTCCATATGTACGCATAGAGAGTCATCATGCTCAGTCCCGCCGCCCTGTTCAAATGCCTGTCTGATGAAACCCGCGCCAGGGCCACCCTGCTGATCGCCCGCGAGGGCGAGCTCTGTGTATGTGAGCTGGTCTGTGCCCTTGACGACAGCCAGCCAAAAGTTTCGCGCCATCTGGCCCAGCTTCGTGGTTGCGGGCTGTTGCTCGACCGCCGCCAGGGGCAGTGGGTGTATTACCGGCTTAACCCGCACCTGCCGGACTGGGTACGCACTGTCATCGACACAACCCTGAGCGCCAATACCGACTGGCTGGCCCATGACAGCGCACGACTGGCCGCCATGGGCGACCGCCCGCTTAGTACGCCAGCCTGCTGCTGACCCTATAACCAGCCGAGATTTATCATGCTCAGCGCTTTCGCTATTTTTTTAGTCACTCTGGTTCTGGTCATCTGGCAACCCAAAGGCCTGGGCGTAGGCTGGAGCGCATCCTTGGGTGCGGGCCTGGCATTGCTGGCAGGTGTGGTCTCGCTCAGCGATGTTGCCCTGGTGTGGGCCATTGTCTGGAATGCCACGGCCACCTTCATCGCCGTGATCATCATCAGCCTGCTGCTCGACGAGGCCGGTTTCTTCCAGTGGGCAGCCTTGCATGTGGCACGCTGGGCCAAGGGTGACGGCCGGCGCCTGTTTGTATTTAGCGTGCTGTTGGGGGCCGGGGTATCAGCACTGTTCGCCAATGACGGCGCTGCGCTGATCCTAACCCCGATTGTTATCTCGATACTGCTCGCCCTGCGATTCAGCGCCGCATCGACCCTGGCATTCGTCATGGCAGCGGGGTTTATTGCCGATACGGCCAGCCTGCCGCTGGTGGTTTCCAACCTCGTCAATATCGTATCGGCAGACTACTTCCATCTGGGCTTTAGCGAATATGCCGCCGTCATGGTGCCAGTCAATCTGGTTGCCATCGCCAGCACCCTGCTGGTGCTGTACGTTTTTTTCCGCCGGGACATTCCGCGTCACTACTCGCTGGAGCAACTGGCCGAGCCACGCAGTGCCATACGCGACCCGCTGACCTTCAAGGTGGGCTGGGCGGTGTTGGCCTTGCTGCTCGCGGGTCTGTTTGCGCTGGAGCCACTGGGTATCCCCGTGAGTGCGATTGCCGCCGTGTGCGCCGCCCTGCTGTTCGCTGTGGCTGCCCGCGGCCATGTCATTTCAACACGGCGGGTGTTGCGCGAAGCACCCTGGCAGGTGGTGACGTTCTCGCTGGGCATGTACCTGGTGGTGTACGGGTTGAAAAATGCCGGGCTGACCCATCACTTAACACTGGCCCTCAACCAGCTGGGCGAATCCGGCCTCTGGGCCACCACCCTGGGCACCGGCGTGCTCGCCGCACTGTTGTCTTCGGTGATGAACAACATGCCCGGGGTCTTGCTCGGCGCCCTGTCGATCCAGGCCAGTGAGGCCAGCGGGGTGATCCGCGAAGCCATGATCTACGCCAATGTCATCGGCTCCGACCTGGGCCCGAAAATCACCCCCATCGGCAGCCTCGCCACGTTGCTGTGGTTGCATGTGCTGGCACGCAAGGGAATTCGTATCACCTGGGGTTACTACTTCAAGGTGGGGCTGATCCTGACCCTGCCGATTCTGCTGGTCACCCTGTCTGCCCTGGCTTTGCGCCTGAGCCTTTAACTACCACCGCAAAGAGCAAATACCATGCGCGTTCTGTTTATGTGTACCGCCAATAGCTGTCGCAGCATCCTGTCCGAAGCCATGTTCAACCACCTGGCGCCGCAAGGGTTCCAGGCCATCAGTGCTGGCAGCTTTCCCAAGGGCCAGGTGTTGCCCCGCAGCCTGATAACCCTGCAAGAAGCCGGCATCGGCATTGACGGCCTGAGCAGCAAGGGCAATGACGCCTTCGCAGCCAACCCGCCGGATATTGTCATTACCGTCTGCGACAAGGCCGCCGCCGAGGCGTGCCCGGTGTATTTCGGCCCGGCCATCAAAGCCCATTGGGGGCTGGCAGACCCCTCGGAGGTCAAGGGTGACGAGGCCACGGTAGCCGCCGCGTTCCACGCCACCCTGGCACATATCGAAACGCGCTGCCGGGCCTTTCTTGCCCTGCCCTTTGCCCGGCTTGAGCCCGCGGCACTCAAACGCGAACTCGACCGCATCAGTACCCTGTAACCGGAGCCACCATGAACGACACACTGCCCAATCTCGACAGCACATTGATCCCTGCCAAAACCGCTCAACCCGACAACCCGCACAAGCCACGCATCCTGCTGTTGTATGGCTCGACCCGCGAACGCTCGTTCAGCCGCCTGCTGGTCGAGGAAGCAGCCAGATTGCTCGAACACTTCGGCGCCCAGACACGGATCTTCAACCCCTCTGGCCTGCCGCTGCCCGATGATGCGCCGAATGATCACCCCAAAGTCCAGGAGCTGCTGGAACTGATGCAATGGTCTGAAGGCCAGGTGTGGTGTTCACCGGAGCGTCACGGTGCCATGTCGGCGGTGTTCAAGGCGCAAATCGACTGGGTGCCACTGGCCCTGGGTGCCGTGCGCCCGACGCAGGGTAAAACCCTTGCCGTGATGCAGGTGTGTGGCGGCTCCCAGTCCTTTAACGTGGTCAATCAACTGCGTGTGTTGGGGCGCTGGATGCGCATGTTCACCATCCCCAACCAGTCCTCGGTACCCAAGGCCTATCTGGAGTTTGACTCGCATAACCGCATGAAACCGTCTGCGCTGTATGACCGCGTGGTCGATGTCATGGAAGAGCTGGTGAAGTTCACCCTGTTGCTGCGCGATCGCCCGGATCTGGTAGACCGCTATTCCGAGCGCAAGGAGTCGGCCCAGGAGCTGAGCCAGCGAGTCAATCAGCCGTCAATTTGAACAACAGCCCTTCACAGATGCCTGAACAGCGCAGCCGCGATCACCCCGGCGGCAATCGCCGGCAGCGGTTTCTTGAGCAGCAGCATCACAGCCGCCGTGGTCAGCAACGCCAGTCGTGCGCCGTTATCGCCGTTGAGGGCCAGGGGCGCGAGCAAGGCAACCAGCACCGAACCCGACATGGCGCTGATAAATTGCTGCACCCGGTAGTTGATGGGCACAAAGGACATCACGAAAACCCCGCCCAAACGGGTGATCAGCGTGACCACAGCCATGATCAAAACAATGATGAAGGTGCCGTAGCCGGCGGTATCGATGCTCATTTTTTCTTCTCCATCCACACCGCGCCCAACACACCGCCCGCCAATGCGCCGACCACCACATGGCTGTTTTCAGGCAAATAGCGGTACGCCAGCAGCGACGAAGCAGCTGCCACGCACCAGATAATCAGCATGCGCAGGTTTTTTTGCCCGCCAATCACCATCGCCAGCAAAAAGCAGCCCATGACCATGTCCAGCCCCAGGCTGACCGGGTCCTGGATTTCACTGCCAAAATACACCCCCAGCCAACTGCCCAGCACCCAGGCTGCCCACAGAGCAATGCCACCGCCCAGGATCAGGCCGATACCCGATTTGCCGCTGTTGAACGCCTGCATCGACATCGCCCAGTTGGCGTCCGAGATCACCATCATCACGCCATAGCGCTTGGCCGCAGGCAGCTCGCGCAGCCAGGGATACAAGGTCGCGCCCATCAACAGATGGCGGGCATTGATGGCGAACACCGTGACGATCAGGGGTACGACCGGCACCTGCGCGCCCCACAGATCAAGGGCGCCAAACTGCGAGGCGCCGGCAAATACCAACGCGCTCATCAACAAACTGGCGCTGTTGTCCAGACCGGTCTGCGCGGCAGCCAGGCCGAAGGCCACACCGAAGACCACGACAAACATGGAAATGGGCAACAGTTGCTTGAAACCATCCCCTACCTCGGCCCAGTTCAGCTCGACCACGCTGTTATCACTGTTCGACAACCCATCACCCCTTCGGCGCTACGCCATACTGTTTTTGTGCCAGCATTATGCGGGGGTCAATCCAATGCACACCAGTGCGCAAGTGTCCGAGATGTCGCAATAACAAGGTTTGTGGGGCGTTTTCAGCGATACCCGGCAGAGGGTGCGGGGGTGCGGGCAAACCCCTCGACCACGATATACAGCAGCGGGCCGATGGAAACGAACACCGCCGTCAGCAGCAGGTATGGCAGCACACTGGCCAGCGAGCGGCCTTTGCCACGCGCATCGCGGTACATCCACACGCAGGCCAGCGCCGCCAGCAGGTACAGGTCGATCACCACCTGGGCGGTGTCCGGGCTGGCCATCAACCCCAGTGCGAAAGCCACCAGGGACTGTTGGGCCGTCAACATCGTGAAGGCCGTATAAAAAGAGAAACCGAGCAAGGCGGCAAGGGCGAGGTAGGGTTTTTTCATTGGATTTACCGAATTGACGAAGTGGACAAGGCCCCAGTAAGTGATACTTTTGCCCCACCGGCAATGACCTCACGGGTCATGGACCCGGCCGTTTACCCCTGCCAGAGTTTATGGATGAACAACCCGACCTTTCCCCGCATCAACGCCCCGACAACGGCTGGCCCGCAACTGCGCTTGCTGCGCCGTCAGGCCCGCATGAGCCAGCTGGAGCTGGCCTTGATCACGGGAATTTCCCAACGCCATTTGAGCTGTATCGAGACCGGGCGCGCCAAACCCGGGCCCGGCACCTTGCATAACCTGCTGATGGCCCTTGAGGTTCCGCTGGAGCAATGCAACAGCCTGTTTCTGGCCTCGGGTTATGCGCCCCGTTACGAAACCACTCCGCTGTCTTCACCGGCAATGGACGCCGTGCGTGAAGCCATCAGCCATGTGTTGCACGCCAACAATCCGGCTCCGGCGATCGTGCTGGGCAGTCATTGGGAGGTGCTGGCAGCCAACGCCAGTACTGCAGCCCTGTTCAATCTGGTCGGGTTGCCCGCAGAGGCGGCCCAAGGTTTGAACCTGCTGACCACCCTGGTGCAACCCGGTGGCCTGGGCGATCACCTGATCAACCACGAAGAAATAAGAAACCTGGCCTGGCAACGGGCGAGCCGCGAGGCCCTGGCCAACCCCGCGCTGGCAAGCCTTATGCAAACCCTCAAAGCCCCGGACACCCCCGCAGCCCCGCCACGGGAAATGCCGCCACTGGTCTTGACCCGTATTGCCTGCCCTCATGGCGAGCTGAACTTCATGTCCACCTTCACCACCTTCGGCATGCCGCTGGACATCACCGTCACGTCACTGCGCATCGAGCACCTGATACCGGCCGATGCCGGCACCTGGCAGGTCATGACCCGCGCCTACGAACAGTCACTGTTGCTCCCGCAAGAGGCTTGACAGCTGCAGGGCATGGTACTGGCGCAGCCAGCCCGAGGCATCAGCCCATCAGCCCGACCACCCGGTGCCGCGACACATTGGCCTGGCACTGCACCAGTTGTGCCACCTGCAGGTAGTCACGGCCCTGCCCCGTGTCACGCGCAAAGGCTCGCGCGGCGAAATCATGGGCCCAGCGTTTTTCATCCCGGCTTTCGTGGCGGCCGATCTGCTCCCGGGCGTGCCCCTGGCGCTGGTTGAGCTGCTCAATCACTCCGTTGACCCTGACCAGCCCTTTGTCCACCGTGTCCAGCAACTGGCGCAGTTCGGCGCGGCTGGTGCCTTGGGGAGCCACCAGCGGCGCGCCCAGCAGGTTCTCTTCCCGGCTTTGCACCGGGCTGAAGCTGGCCCGGGGGAAGAGTTTGTCTTCACCCTGGATCGACATCTGGTCCTTGAGCTTGCCCCACTGCGACTCCGCGGCCGAGAAACGCAACTGCGACTGCGCGGTGACTTCGGCATGCAGGCCGGCCTGGGCCAGGCTGGTGTTGAAGCGACGCAGGATCTGGCTGTCGCTCAGGTCATCGTCCAGCACCACGGCAATCGGCCCCGGCATGTGGCGCCCGGCACTGAACAACAGGGTCTCGCTGCCCGAGGCCTGCACACCTTGCAGTGATTCCAGGCCCTTGATGGTAAAGCGGCTGCGCAAGGGCTGATCCAGGTTCAGGCCCAGCTGCGCATCAACGCTGGCGGCGGACAACCGGCTACGGTTCTCCAGCAGGTGGTTGAGGCGCTTGACCGAGCGCCCCAGGGTTTCAACGTCCGGGCCACCCTTGGTGGCGCCGCTGAGGCCACGCCCCAGATCGCGTTTGAAACTGCTCAGTTGCTCGGTCACCTGAGTCAGGTAACGGTGCGCGGCCTGGATAGAAGACGACTGCTGGTTCAATTGCAGGCTCAGCCCCGCCATTTTACCCGGCTGACGCGGCGCAGGGGCAGGCTCGGGCGACCTGGCATTGCCGACGCGCTGCTGGGGGGCGGTATCACGCAACTGGGCCCGGGTACGCATGCCCAGGTCATAGGAGGCGATGGCCGAACGTTCGTTTACAACTTTCATGTCTGGTGTTCCGGCTCGGTTTACATCAGGTCAAACAAGGAGATGGCCGCCACGCGGGTATAGACCTTCTGGCTGGCCTGCATCGACAGTTCGTAGCCACTGATCTGCAAGAAGGCAGCGCCCACGTCCAGCTGCGACAGGTCACCCTGGATCTTCTGGTTGACCAGCGACACATCGGCATTGCCGTTGCCCAGCAGGGTCAGGGTGTTCTGCCGTCCGCCCAGGTCGGTCAACTGGCCCAGCACCCGGCCGTGGGTCTGGTCCAGGGACTCCAGCGTGTCCTTGAGCTGCTGGCGGGTGGCCGGGTCATTGGGCGCGCTCTTCAGGCTGTCGATCAGACCGTGCAGATCGTTGAGCAGGTCGGCACCGGCGCCCAGAATGGAGTGGGCAGTCACGTTGTCATCAATCATTACCCCGTTGCCGACCACTGCCTGGCGTTACTGATCATTGCCAGTGACGGTATAGCTGCCAGTGGCCGCATCGAAGGTGACTGCCGGGGTGTTGCTCAACGTGCCGGAGAACAGGTAATTGCCCGCCTCATCCTTGGCATTGAAGTAGCTGACAATGCTCTGCTCCAGGCTCGCCATTTCCCCCGCAATGGCTGACAGGTCCTCGCCGCTGTTGCTGTCGTTGCTGGCCCACAACAGCAGGTCGCGCACACTGAGCATGGCGTCGGAGGTGGATTTCAAATAGGTCTCCTGCACCATCAGGTTGTCCGATACGCGGCCAATATTGAGGTTGTATTGCCCCAGGCTGGCCTGCTCGCGCTCGATGCGCATCAACCGCGCGCTGGCAATCGGGTCGTCCGAAGGTTTCTGGATGCGCAGGCCGCTGCCGATTTGCGCCTGCAACTTGCCAATGGCTTCGGCGTTGCGGTTCATGTTGGCGTGCATCAGGGCAGAGGTTTGGGCGTTGCTGATTCGCATGGTCGTGAGCCTTTAATCAAGTCGGGGGCCGGGTGTCAAACAGCCGCCAGAATGGTGTCGAAAATGCTGTTGGCCGTCTGGATGACCTTCATGTTGGCTTGCAGGGCCTTGTTGTATTCCATAACGGCCTGGGCTTCTTCGCTGTCACTCACCGCACTCACGCTGTCGCGCTGGTTCTGCGCTTGTTCAACGACGGTCGAGGCGGACTTGAGGTCGGCCTGGTTCTGCCGGCTGGCACTGGCCACGTCACCCAGCATGCCGCTGTAGGCTTCATTGAGAGTGACTGAATTACCGCCCACCGTGACCCGGGTGTTTTTCAGTTCGATCAGCGCCAACAACACCTTGTTGTTACCGCTTTCCCCGGCCGTGTCAGAAAACGCCAATTCCTCAGGCTTGAGGTCATTGATCTGGAGCAGGCCGTTGCTGCTGTTGGGGTTAAACGCAAGCAGCGGCTGCCCCGGGTTGCCATTGAGGTCGTAGCCGCCGGACAGGGTATCGTTGACCAGGGTGGCCAGGGCCCCCGCCATCTCCTTGAGGCTTTCACGCGCCGGCAGCAGGCTGTTCTGCTCAACACTGTAGAGCCCGCCGAAGGCACCGCCCAGGCTGTCCTGGCGCAAGGGGAAGCTGGTACCTGCAAAGGTCAGGGCCACTTCCTGCTCGCCCGCCGCGTTAAGGCTGATCGACAATTGCCCGGCAGTCTTGCCACTGACTAGCGGCTGGCCGTTGGCCAGGGACACGGTCAGCGAACCGTCACGGCTTTCGCTGACGCGCAGGTCGGCGTATTTGCTCAGTTCGCCCACCAGCGACTCGCGATGGTCGCGCAGCGCCGAACTGTCGGCACCGGTGGACTCGGCCTGGACGATCTTCTGGTTGAGCAGCGCCAGGTTTTGGGTCAGGCCGTTGATTTCGTTGCCCATGGCCGAGCGCTGCTCATGCAGGGCCTTGAGCTGGTTGTCGATATTGCTGTTGAGCCCGTTGAAGCGCTGGCTGAGGTTCTTCATCTCGGACAGGATCTGCTGGCGTAACGGGATATCACCGGGGCTGCTGCTGGCCGCACTCAGGGCCGCATAAAAGTTGTTGAGCCCGGTGCCCAGGCTGGAGCCTTCGCCCGCCATTACCCCTTCGAGCGAGCTGAGGTAGTCCTGGCCGGCCTGGTAGTAATGCATGTCGGTGGTAGCGCGCCACAGCTGTTGGGTCTTGAAGTTGTCGCTCATACGCTTGACGCCGATGACATGGACCCCGCCGCCCACCTGCTGCTGGCCTTGCCCGCCGACCGAGCCCAACTGGGTAGTCAGCCGGCTGTAGCCTGGTGTGTTGACGTTGGCAATGTTCTGCGCAGCGCTGTTCAGGGCGATTTGTGCCGCCGATACACCGGAATAACCGATCTGGCTCATAAGGCTCATGTTTCAATCTCCTTGCGCGCAACCCGCATATTCTGGGCAAAGGCCGGTGAACGGCGTTCGGTTGCACGGTTGACGGTGGAAGTAGGGTCCTGAGGGTTTAAGGCGACCCTATCGGCCGCGGACTTAAATGCCGTCTCCTCAACACGCACCGTGCGCGGCAGCGCGGGCTTGCCCAGGTCCGCGAGAATCGACCGGGTGTAGTTGCGGGTTTCCTTGAAGGGAATGCGCTCTACCCACTGGCTGACGCTGATCGCACCCTTGCGCGGGTCACCATTGCTCTTGAGCCATTCGTCTACCCGCCCGGGGCCGGCGTTGTAGGCAGCCACCGCCAGCGCCGTGGCACCGTCATAGCGCTTGAGCAACTTGTCCAGGTAGGCCGTGCCCAACTGCTTGTTGTACTCGCCATCACGGACCAGGCGCTGCTCGCTGTAGTGCAGGTTAAGCTCCTGGGCCATTTCCCGGGCGGTCCCCGGCATCAGTTGCATCAGGCCGCGGGCGCCCTTGGGCGATACCACCGCCACGCGACCACCGGACTCGTGCTGGATGACTTTTTCAACCAGCGCCATCAACCCGGCGGCACCTTTGCCCAGGCTGTCGATACCGCGCTGCCAGGTGTTGACAATGGGCGCCAGCAAGCTGTCCACCATGTGCGGTTTAGGGGCGGCAGGCGGCATGTCGTAATGGGTTGCCCGCACCGCGGTCAACGCCTTGTTTGCCCCCAGTAACCCCACAGGGGCCAGTGGCGTGGCGCACTGCCCGTCGTGCAGCGGCGCAGCCGCCGGTGTGACAGGCGCCTGGCCGTGGGACAACTGCTTGACCAGCATGTTGGCAATGCCGCTCTTGCGCTGGCCGGCCAGGTTCTGGGCCAAGGCTTCATCATGGAACTCGCGCAAGGTATCGCCCTGGCGACTGCGCATTGGGCTGTCTTCGGACAGCACGTCACCTGCCTTGCGCATTTGCTTGAGGATCTGCTGCAGAAACATCGCTTCGAACTGCTCCGCGACATTTTCCAGTTTGGCCTGACGCACCGCAGCTGCATCGCCGGGGGTGTGCTGCAGCGGTTTACGGTGTTGCGAAATAGGGGTAATGCTCATGGCGTTGGACCTTAAATCACGATCAATTCAGCGTTCAGGGCACCTGCCTGTTCCAGTGCCTGCAAGATGCTCATCACATCATCCGGTGTGGCCCCGAGGCTGTTTACCGTCTTGATGATGTTGTCCAGGTCGGCGCCATCGGGCCAGGCGAACATGGGGTTGCGCTGCTGGCTGACGTCGATGCCGGTGCGCGGTACAACGGCGGTCTGCCAGCCGGAGAACGGCCCCGGCTGGCTGACCTGCGGGGTTTCACTGATGGTCACGGTCAAGCTGCCGTGGGATACGGCCGCAGCCTTGACCCGCACCCCCTGCCCCACCACCACGGTGCCGGTGCGGCTGTTGAACACCACCTTGGGCTGCACCCGGCCTTCCTGCACGTCCAGCGACTCCAGCACCGCCATGTAGCTGACCCGCTGATTGCTGGAAATCGGCGCGGTTACCGCCACCTTGGTGCCGCTCAGGGCCGTGGCGCTGCCGGCGCCAAAGCGCGCATTGACCGCTTCGGCAACCCGGCTGGCGGTCTGGAAGCTGGGCTTGCGCAAGTTGAGCATGACGTCGGCGCGCTCATTGAAATCGCTGGGGATCATCCGCTCGACCGTCGCCCCGTTGGGGATCAGCCCCGAGTTGGAGCTGTTGACCGCCACACTCGAACCGCTGCGCCCCGAGGCCTTGACCCCGCCCACCACCACCGCCCCCTGGGCCAGCGCATAGACTTCACCGTCCACGCCCATCAGCTGGGTCAGCAACAGTTGGCCGCCGCGCAGGCTTTTCGCATCGCCCAGGGACGAGACCGTGACATCCAGGGTCTGCCCGGCACTGTACGAAGCAGGAATGGTTGCCGTCACCGTTACCGCCGCCACGTTTTTCAACTTGGGGTCGACATTGGCCGGCAGATTGATGCCGAACTGCTTGACCAGGTTGACCACTGACTGATTGGTAAACTTGACCTGATTCTTGTCGCCACTGCCATCAAGCCCCACCACCAGGCCATAACCGATGACCTGATTGGCACGGATACCTTCGATATCCACCAGATCCATCAGCGGGGTTGCCCGCACGGGCAAGGCCAGCAACAGGGCCAGTACAATCAGCCCACTATTGAGAACGCTACGCATAAAAAACTGTCCACTCACATCGGAAACAAGGGGCTGGCGAAAAAGCGCGTCAGCCAGCCTGGCGAGTTGCTGTCATTGAGCACCCCTCGCCCGGCATAGGAAATACGGGCGTTGGCCACGCTCTGGGAAGACACCTGGTTGTAGCGGTTGATGTCGTCAATGCGCACCAGCCCCGCCAGGCGAATAAACTCGTCCCCCTGGTTCAGGCGCAATGCCTTCTCACCCTTGACCAGCAAGGTGCCGTTGGGCAGGACCTGATGCACCGTCACCGCAATCGAGCCGCGCAGGGTGTTCTGCTGCGAGCTGTTGGATGAGCCGGAAAAGTCCCGACCCGCGCCCAGCTTGGTTTCCAGATTGGGATAGGCCTTGCCCATGATGGTCGGGATATCGATGCCTACACCGGACTTCTTGCCGAAGCTGGTGCCGGCACTTTTGCTCGACTGGGTCGACTCATCGAGCACGATGGTCAGAATGTCGCCCACCCGAACTGCCCGCTTGTCCTGGTACAGCGAACCGCCGTACCCCTGACGGTACAGCCCGCCACTGCTGGTGGCCGGCACGCTGTAATCCAGCGGCGGCGGTTCGAAGACACTGGAGTCCTCATCAGGCAGCATTTCGTTGAAGCTCTGGCAACCACCGAGCAGTAATGCCAGAGACAACAGGATGAAAATACGCATAGGCCTGCTCAGACAGTCTGGTTGAGGAATTTCAACATACCGGACGAGGCGTCCAGTACCTTGGCATTGGCTTCATACGCGCGCTGGATGGCCATCATCGAGACCATTGCTTCCACCACTTCCACGTTGGAGCCTTCCAGTTGGCCCTGCTTGATCTGCCCCAGGCCATCCTGGCCGGCGACGCCTTCGACCGGCGCACCACTGGCAACCGATTCCTGGTACAGATTGCCGCCCAGGGCCTGCAGGCCGGCCGGGTTGGCAAAGTTGACCAGGGTGATCTGCCCCAGTTGAACCGGCTCGGTACCCCCGGGCAAAATCGCAGTGACAATCCCGTCAGTGCCCACCATGAAATTCTTGTGCCCTACCGGCAGCTGGATTGCCGGGGTCAGCGGCAGGCCCTGGGTGTTGACCAGCATGCCTTCGGCATTGAGTTGCAATTGGCCGTTTTCGGTGTAGAAGGTTTCACCGTTGGGGCCTTCAATCTGGAAGAACCCCGGACCACTGATGGCCAGATCCATCGGCTGGCCGGTGGTCTGCACGTTGCCTTCGGTAAACACCTTTTGCGTGCCCACCACCCGCACGCCGCTGCCCAGCTGAATGCCCGTAGGCACGGTGTTGACCTCGTCAGCCTGGGCGCCGGGCGGGACTTCAATGCTGTAGAACAAATCTTCGAACACCACGCGGTCGCTTTTGAAACCCACGGTGTTGACGTTGGCCAGGTTGTTGGCCACGGCGGCCATCGCCTTGTCTTGCGCGGCCAGGCCGGTCTTGCTGATCCAGAGTGCAGAGCTCATGTGTCAATTCCTGGCGGGCATCAATTGCCGCGCATCAAACTGTTACCCGACGTGGACAAGTCCTCGGCGGCTTTCATCATCTTTACCTGGGTCTCGAACAACCGGCTCAGGCTCATGGTCCCGACCAACTGATCGATGGCCGAGACATTGCTGGCTTCCAGAAACCCGGACACCAGTTGCACGTTGTCGTCGGTTGCCGCCGGCACGCCATTGCGGGTCACCAGCAACCCGGCGTTGTCCTTGCTCAACTGCCCGGCAGGCACGTCCACCAGTTTGATCTGATCGATTTCGACCATTAGCGGCTCGCCGCGGGGCAGCACCGAAATGCGTCCGTCACCGGCAATGCGGATAGAGTCGAACTGGGGCAGTACGATCGGCCCGCCCTCGCCCAGCACGGCACGGCCGTTGAGGGTCAGTTGCATGTCGGCATCCACCTGCAGGCTGCCGTGACGGGTATAGGCTTCACCTTCCGGCCCCTGTACCGCGATCAGGCCCGGGCCCTTGATGGCAAAATCCATGTCCCGACCGGTGGCCATCAGCGCGCCTGGCGCCAGGCTGACGCCATTGCCCTGTGAGTGGGCCAGGTGCCGGCTGTCATAGCCGTAGCCCTGCACGGCAACACTGGCCGACTGCTCAAGGTCGCTGCGAAAGCCCGGGGTATTGACGTTGGCCAGGTTGTTGGCGCGCACGTCCAGCGCCGTCATGGTGCGGCTGGCGGCGGTCATTGCGGTGTATCCCAAACGATCCATCGGTCATCCTCAAATGGAGTTGAAGAGCACTTGGGTCAGCTCTTTGTTGGTCGACAGCACCTTGCTGTTGGCCTGGTAGTTGCGTTGGCCTTCCATCAGGCCGACCAGTTGCTGGGTCATGTCGACGTTGGAACTTTCCAGCGCGCCTGCCGTCAGGTCGCCAAACAGGCCGGTGCCCGGGGCGCCGATCAGCGGGATACCCGACTCGCCCGTGGCGCTCCAGCGGGTGTTGTTTTCGTTTTTCAGACCATTGGGGTTGGCGAAGTTGGCCAGCACCACCTGGCCTTGCAGCATCCGTTCACCGTTGCTGTAAGTGGCGTAGACCTTGCCGTCTTTCTCGACCGTGACACCGGTGTTTTCACCGGCGGAATAGCCGTTGGGGTTGTTGGTAGTGACTGAGAAATCCGAGGCACTCTGGGTGCTGCGGGTGTAGTCGATATCGATGCTCATGGCATTCACCCCCGGCAGGGTGAAGCTGATATTGACCGGCGCCAGCGGCGTGCTGAGCTGGCCCGAGGTATCGAACGTCATGCCTTCGGGGCCACCCACTGCGGTGTTGCCAACGTAGTAATGGGTTTCCCAGGTGTTGTCCGCGGTCTTGACGAAATATTGGGTCAGGGAATGCTGCTTGCCCTGGGAGTCGTACACCGGCGTGGTCTGGCTGCTGGTGTAGCTGTTGACGTTGGCCGGATCAAATGGTGTAACGCTGACCACTGCCTTGCTGGCATCCAGGTTGGCCACGAAATCGACCCGGTCGGTGGCTTTGGCCGGCAGGTTGCCGTTCTGCAGGCGCAGATCGCTGACGATACCCACCTGCAGATTACCCGCAGCATCCACGGGGTAGCCCTGCAGGTATTGGCCGCTGGCATCCACCAGGAAGTTGTCGCGGTCCTTGCCGAAGGCGCCGGCGCGGGTGTAGTTGATATCGCCGCTGGGGCTGCGGGTTACGAAAAAGCCGCTTTCGGAGATCGCCAGGTTGAGGTTGTTGCCCGTGGCAAAGTGCGAGCCACCCAGGCTCATGCTCTGGGTATGCCCCAACACTCCGACCCCCATCGCCTGGGTGCCGGAGTACAGGCTGCCAAACTCGGTACGCGACGACTTGAAGCCCACGGTGCCGGAGTTGGCAATGTTGTTGCTGATGGTATTGAGCTGCTGGGACACGGCGTTGAGCCCGGTCAGGGCGATATTGAAACTCATGAACGTTGACCTTGTGCAAATTGACTGAGGGAGCGCTGGAAAGGATTGAGCCCGGTGGGCGCCATGACACCGGCAAACACCGAGTCTTCACTGAATTCGGTGATTTTGTAGAAAGGCACCTCACCGACACCTTCGATGGACAACACCGGGCCATCACTGCCCAAGCGCACGCTGTTGACCTTGCCCTTGACTTCAACCTTCAGGCTTTCACCGCTGGCAGACTTGACTTCAATAGCGTACTTGCCCGGTTTCAAGCCCAATGCCTGGGGGTCGATATCAAAGCCGACCCGGCCCGGCTCACTGGGTGGCAGCGGAATTTCGGTTTTCACGCCGTTGGCGTCGGTCAGTACCGCAACCAGGTCCGAAGCGCTGTGTTGCAACTCCACTTCGGCCTGCACTTTCTTGTCGCTCAGGTCCAGTTGGTCGGTGCTGACCTTGACGGTCTGGCCCACCAGGGTGGACGCGCTCAGGTACTGCAGGTTTTCCAGCAGTACCATGTTGTTTTCGGTCAGGAATGACATTTTTTCCAGGCTTTGCACCTGGGACATGGTGGCGAACTGGCTAAGGAACTCGCTGCTGTCCACCGGCTTGGTGGGGTCCTGGTTCTTGATTTGCGCAACCATCAATTGAATGAAGGTGTTCTGCATTTCAGCGCCGTTGGTTTTTGGCCCCTGCTGCCCGGTATTACCCGTGTTGCGGGTGTCGTTATTGACGGTGCTCATCAGGCTTCTCCCAGCTTGAGCAGGCCCTGCTGCATGCTCTTGATACGATTGAGGACTTCCACCCCGGTTTCAAAACTGCGGGTCGCGGACATCATGTCGGTCATTTCTTCGATTTCACTGATGTCCGGGTAGAACACCGAGCCGCTGCTGTCGGCCAGAGGATGGTCGGGCTCATAACGTTTTTTCGCTTCGCGCCCCGAGGTCACCACATCCATGACTTGCACATGGGCTCCGCCCATGCCAACGCCACGGGTCAACTGGTTGTTTTCATAGACGGCGGCAAACACCGGCTTGCGGGCCTGGTATACATCCTTGGCGGTACCTGCGGCCGAATCGATGTTGGCCAGGTTGCTGGCTACAGTGTTGAGGCGCACGGTCTGGGCATTCATGGCAGAGCCGGCGATCTGGTAGATAGAGTCAAAAGCCATAAGGGTCAGCGTCCTTCGATGGCCTGTTTGAGGCCGCGAAATTTCATGTTGAGAAAGGTCAGGCTGGTCTGGTAATCCGAGGTGCTCTTGGCGAAGGCCGCCTGTTCGACGCTCAACTCCACGGTATTGCCGTCCTGCGATGCCTGGGCCGGCACACGGTATTGCAGGCGAGCCTGCGCACGGCTGCCGGACGCGGCGCTGTTGCGGTTCATTTCTGCAGCGAAATCCAGATCCCGGGCCTTGAACCCCGGGGTGTCTTCGTTGGCCAGATTGGCCGCCAGTATTTCGGTACGTTTCATATGCAGCCCAAGCGCACGCGTATGCACACCGAGGGCCTCATCTATCCTTATACTCATTGCAGGTACCATTGATTGAAGGTGAGGCCGTGCCTCTTGCCCGCAGGTAATAGCAGGAACCGTGCCCACTTCTAAAAACAACAGTAACATCATGATTTATAAGACTATTTATGAAACTCACAGAACAATCGGTGACCGTCCGGCTTCCGCTTCCAGGCCCTGACGGGCAATCGGGAGGAAGCGGCGTTTCCCCCGCCGGGGCGCTGTGTGCCCTGCTGCTGGCATTGGCTAGCAGCAACGCACCAGCCAATGAAGCGCTGGACCGGCAAGTCGACCAGGCCGTACACCAGCACTTCACGCGACAGCTGGCCGACAAAGCCGCCGAGGAAGGCTGGCAAAACCCGCGTTTTACCCAGAAGGTCTTTGCCCTGCCCGACGGCGCCCCCACCGGGCCCTGCGAGCAGCCATTGCAGACCAGAGGCACAGAACAGCACTGGAGTGGCTACGGGCGCCTGCGCCTGACCCTTGCCTGCCCTGCACCCGCATGGTCGGTTGACGTGACCGTCCAGGCCACGGTCTATATCCAGGCCGTGATGGCAACCCGGGTGATCGAGCGCGAACAGCTCATCACCAGCGCCATGCTCGGCTATCAGGAAGTGGCGGTGAGCCGCCAGAGCAGCGGCTATTTCAACCGGATTGACCAGGTCGCCGGTCTCAGCGCCAAGCGTCGCACCCGCAGCCAGCAAGTGCTTAGCCGCGACATGCTGGTCGAGCCCTGGCAGGTGCGCCGCGGCGAGCGCGTCACGGTGGTGGCCAATCACGGCGACATACACGCCAGCACCGAAGGCGAAGCCCTGCAGGACGGGCACATGGGCATGCTGATCCGGGTCAGGAACACCGCCAGCGGCAAGGTTATCGAGGCCCGGGTGATCGGCCGCGCCAGAGTCACCAGCACCCTGGAACGCCCCTAAAAATAATTCTCAGCGAGATTTAAGCGGGCGCCGATACCTGTCGCCCTTGAGTGTCAGCGGCAACAAAAGATGCGCCGCACTTAACTTCGATACTCAATGCAAAACAGGAATTTCGCTCATGGCCCTGACCATCCACACCAACTACTCGTCGCTGCTGACCCAGACCAACCTGAACAAGACCAACAACGCCCTGGCCACCAACCAGCAGCGCCTGGGTACCGGCCTGCGCATCAACTCGGCAGCCGACGACGCCGCCGGCCTGCAGATCGCCACCCGCATGAACGCGCAGACCAAAGGCATGGCCGTGGCCCTGCGCAACGTCAGCGACGCCTCCTCGCTGCTGCAGACCGCCGATGGCGCGCTCAATGAAATGACCGACATCATGCAGCGCATGAAAGACCTCGCCACCCAGTCTGCCAACGGCACCAACAGCGATGCCGACCGCAAGTCGATGCAGGCCGAATACAACGAGCTGGGCAAAGAACTGGGCAATATCATGGACAACACCAGCTTTGCCGGTGAAAAGCTGTTCAGCAGTGACCCAACCAACAGCACCTCCAAATTCAATAGCGCGGTCAACTTCCAGATCGGCGCCACATCAGCCGAGACCCTGGAGTTGAACGTTTCGAGCGGTGTCGCGAGCCTGGCCACTTCCCTGTCAGGGATTTCCGCTCCGTTCAGCGACAGCACAGTCTCAGGCAGCGAGATCACCACCGTCAGCGGCGCCCAGAACATGATTGATAAATTGACTGGCGCACTGGACAAAGTCGGCGAGCTGCGCGGCCAGTTCGGCGCCAATATCAACCGCCTTAACCACACCGCCAACAACCTGGCCAATATCAAGGACAACACCGAAATGGCCCGTGGCCGCATCATGGATGCCGACTTCGCCAGCGAAAGCGCGATGATGAGCAAGAACTCCATGCTGATGCAGTCGGGTATTTCCATGCTCAAGCAAACCGGGCAAATGCCAAGCATGGTCATGTCGTTGCTGGGCTAACCCCTGCAGGCAAACCCGGTATCAACAAAGCGCCCCCGAAGTGATTCGGGGGCGCTTTTTCAGCTGCCTTTTATTTGCTCCCGGCAAGGCGCAGCAGCACCTGCAACGGCTGGAAAATAGTGGCCCATACGGTTTAAGTGCAACGAGCAACCTGTCGCCTTTAAGTGTCAGCGGGCAACAAAAACTGCGCCGTTCTTTACTCCGTCACTCAATGCAAAACAGGAATCTCGCTCATGGCCCTGACCATCCACACCAACTACTCGTCGCTGCTGACCCAGACCAACCTGAACAAGACCAACAACGCCCTGGCCACCAACCAGCAGCGCCTGGGTACTGGTCTGCGCATCAACTCGGCAGCCGACGACGCCGCCGGCCTGCAGATCGCCACCCGCATGAACGCGCAGACCAAAGGCATGGCCGTGGCCCTGCGCAACGTCAGCGACGCCTCCTCGCTGCTGCAGACCGCCGATGGCGCGCTCAATGAAATGACCGACATCATGCAGCGCATGAAAGACCTCGCCACCCAGTCTGCCAACGGCACCAACAGCGATGCCGACCGCAAGTCGATGCAGGCCGAATACAACGAGCTGGGCAAAGAGCTGAGCAATATCATGGAAAACAGCAGCTTTGCCGGTGAAAAACTGTTCAGCAAAGACGGTACCAGCGGCAAGTTCGGCGCCGAAGTATCCTTCCAGATCGGTGCTACCAAGGATGAAACCCTGGCGCTGAATGTTTCCAGCAGTCTCACAACACTGGCAAGTGGTATGAACGATGTCTCCCAGTCGTATACCAGCGGCAACGTCTCGGGCGCCGTCTCGGGCACCGAGATCACCACCGTCAGCGGCGCCCAGGACATGATTGATAAATTGACTGGCGCACTGGACAAAGTCGGTGAGCTGCGCGGCCAGTTCGGCGCCAATATCAACCGCCTTAACCACACCGCCAACAACCTGGCCAATATCAAGGACAACACCGAAATGGCCCGTGGCCGCATCATGGATGCCGACTTCGCCAGCGAAAGCGCGATGATGAGCAAGAACTCCATGCTGATGCAGTCGGGTATTTCCATGCTCAAGCAAACCGGGCAAATGCCAAGCATGGTCATGTCGTTGCTGGGCTAACCCCTACAGGCAAACCCGGTATCAACAAAACGCCCCCGAAGTGATTCGGGGGCGTTTTTTTTAACGGCAGCTTTACGTTGGGCAAAAAAATGGCCCGCCAGGCGGGCCGTGTCTACCTGGCGATCAATCCGCCAGCCAGGCCTTGCGCCACTGTTGCAGGCCGACCTCGTCCAGCATCCAGTCCCGATGTATACAGTCGCGCAGCGTATCCCCCGCCACAGCCGCCGCATCCAGGTCGTTGACATGCATGCGGATTGCCTCCACCCAGTCACGAAAACGGTTATTGACCCGGGTCACCGGCAGGTCACCGCGATAGCTCGGTCCGTCGCTGCACACTACCGGGATGGCACAGGCACCGTACTCCAGCAGGCGCAGATTGCTTTTGCAGGCGTTGAACAGGTTATCTTCAAGCGGTGCCACGGCCAGATCCAGATCCAGCCGGGCCAGTGCCGCGGGGTACAGGTCAATGCGGATGCCCGGGTGGAATTCTTTGACAAAGGGCCGCAAGCGCTGCGGGCACATGCCAAAAAACACCCAGTCGACTTCGTCGCACAAGGCCTTGACCACATCGGCGATCAGCTCCAGGTCACCGGTATGGCCAGAGCCTCCGGCCCAGCCGACCCGGGGCTTGCGCGAAGTCCTGCGTGCGCTTGGCGGCAGGGCTGCCCACCACTGCGGGTCAAGGCGGTTCTTGACCACATGGATCTTCGAGTGAAAGTTGCCCAGGGCCTCCGCCAGCGGTTCAGTGGACACCACAAAACGATCGGCGCAAGCCAGGCCCCGGCGCAGCGACCGCATGATGTCCTTGGGTACACTGCCACGGTGGACGCTTTTCAGCGGAACGTTGGGGTAGTAGTCGTCCAGCTCATAGACCTTGAACACCTGGCTGAAGGCCTTGATTTTTTCGATCGCCTCCAGGCTCTGCTCCTGCAGGGGCCGTTGCATGACCAGGGTATCCGGGGCATAGCGTTGCAGCTGCATCAGCCCGGGCAAACCGTGGATTAATGCGCCCTCGGCGTGCCCGGCGTTTTTCAGCGCCTGCAGTGGCTGGATGATGCGGTAATGCCCGCACCCATACACATCCGCAGCCCGCGCCAGAATGACCGGCAGGGGTTTCCAGCTTAGCGGCTGCCAGGCCAGTTGGGCATCGGCGAGTTTGAAGCCACCGGCATCGCCCAGGGACAGGCTGGTGTTGTAGGCCGGGTCGCGGGGCAACTCGGCTGCCCAGCGGCGCTGGAATGAGTGGCGTACAGCCAGGGGCACGGCGGTTTGCGGGTGGTCATGAATGATCGCGGCGTGGGGTGTCCATACAGTCAGATAGCCCGTGCGGGCCACGCGCAGGCACAGGTCGATATCCGCAGCACCCTGCTCGAAAACCTCGGCATCCAGGCCATTTACCGCCTCGAACACCTCTCGGCGAATCATCAGGCACACGTCAGACACCGCACTGTAGTTCTGGTCGACAAACAGGCGGTTCATATAGCCCGAAGCACTCATCGCCTGCCCGGCAAAACCGTGGCCGGCGCTCTCTTCAAGGCCGAGGATGATCCCGGCATGGGTGATCGTGCGTGCAGTAGACACCGCCTTGGCCCCGACAATCGCCACCTCCGGACGCTGGGCGTGGTTGAGCAACTCATCCAGCCATTGCTCCTGCATCAGGACCGTGTCGCTGCGCAGCAACAGCAGGTATTCGCCCCGGGCTTGTGCCGCACCCAGGTTAATGGCCGATGCCCGCCCCCGGGCGAGCGGCAGATCAACCACCTGCAGGCGCTCGCCCAGCAGCCGTCGGCTGCCGGCAAGCCAGGCGGCGGCCTGCGGATCGGCGCAGGCATTGTTGACGATCAACAGTTCGTAATTCGGGTAGCGGGTGTGCTCCAGCAGGCTGATAACGCAGCGCTGCAGGGCCGGCAGGTCCGTATCGAGCACTAGCACGATGGACACCGACGGTCGCTGTGGGTGACCGTAACGAATCCTGAACTGACCGCTGCGCAGGCTCAGCACCTGCGCCTGGGCATAGCCCCGCTCCTGCAGGTGCAAGCCCAGCACTTCGGCAAACTCGGGGCTGTCGGCCAGCGCAGCGCGCTGGTTGATGACCAGCGGCTCGCACAGATGGCCAAAGCCGACCATGCCCTGGCGGTTGATCATGCGCAGGATCAGCTCCAGCTCCAGCGCCGCTGGATACTGCTCATTGAAACCACCCGCCTCGGCCACCGCGCTGGCGCGAAATAGCCAGTTGCGGGCCAGCACACCCGGCATGCTGAGCAGATAGTCGAGGTTAAAATCCGGGCGCAGGGCCGGGCTTACGACATCGCCGTGTTCATGCACCATTGCATCGCCGTAGATGGCTCGGCATTGGGGATCGTCCAGCAACTCCAGGGACGAAATCAGCATCCCGCTGTCGGTCAGACGGTCCCCCGCCTCCACCAGCATCAACCAGCGATGATCGCCACTGCGGGCAATTCGGTTGATCTGTGCGACAAAGCCGTCGCGCTGGCAGCTGCAGTACTGCATGTCATCGCCCGGTGACTGGCGGCGGGACTGCGGCGTGAGCACAATCCCCTGCAACATGGCCCCTGTGCTGCGTGCATGGACAATGCTGGCGAGGGTCGCCTGCAGCGCCTGGCTGTCGCCTGCGGGGTCAAGCACTATCACGGCAATCGTCGGCCCCTCGGCCATTTGTGCCAGGCGCTGGCCAATCAGTCGCGACTGCGGCTCGCTAGGCACCCGCGCTGCCAGCCACTGGCGTTGCTGCTCCTGTTGTACAAGGGTGTTACGCACGTCATTGAGGTGGGCAATGATATCAACCTGCTGTACCACCTCGGGGTTGTCCAGTCGCGCCACGGCCACCTGCCGTGGCCCCTCCACCGGTTGGTGCCAGCCCAGCTCACGAAGCTGGTGACGAAAGTTGTCATGCCCCTGCTGGCCAATACCGGGCGTGTCGCGCCCCTGCTGGCTGAACTGCTCGCTCGACACCCGCACCCACGTCAGGGTCTGCGGCAGGTACGCCAGGTGCCCGTACTGCAGGAGCTTGACGTAAATGCTCAAGTCGCCGACCCAGTCAATGGGCTGGCCATTAAGCGACATCAATTGATCGCCGTAGGCCAACACATCTGCCCGTCGGCACAGCACGCAACTGGGCTCGCCGATAAAGTTCAGGGTGTGTTCGGCCAGCAGCGAGACCAGACCCGGGCCATCGATCCGCACCGGCTGGGGAAAGGCCGTCACAGTGGCCAGAATATCCGCCAGGGGCTGCCCGGCACTGTCGATGCGCTCGCGCCTGGAGGTTGCCAGGGCAATGTGCGGATCGGCCTCCATCGTCGCAACCAGGCGGGTAACACAGTCCGGGGCCAGCACATCGTCGTCGTGCAGGAACTTGATGTAAAAACCGCGGGCCAGCCGTATGCACTCGACGGTGTTGCGCATTTCATGCAAGGGCTGCTGATTGCGTTGATAGCGAATAGGCACCTGCTGGCTGCCCGCATAGCGCTCGACAATGGCGCCGATCACGGCCCCGTCACTGTCATCGCAAACGATGATTTCCAGGTTGTCATAGGTCTGCGCGCAGGCGCTGGCAAGCGCCGTTTCAAACCAGGAGGCTTTGTAGGCCGGTATGATCACACTGACAAGAGGCAAATCTTTCATGGCGTTACACTTCTGTTAGCAAAGGGGGCTGCGGGGAGAAACCGGAAAAAAAACATGAGAACCTCGACACAAACAGGCCTGGCCTGCCTCCATGCGCCAGGGAGGGATAAAGGGATTTTCAATGGCGGTAAATCCTGGCGCCTTCGGGCAATACCGCGTCATAAAAGCTGTAGTCCGCCAATTGCGAAGGCAGCGTCGCCCCCAGCAGCCACTCGCAGCGCTTGCCCACTGCGCTGCCGGCCAGGGCCAGGCTGCCCGTGCCCAGGGTTGCCCCCGCGCCTACACTGACCTGCTCGCCCAGCACCACGGCACTGCCCAGGGTCACACAGGTGCCCAGGCTGACCCCGCGCTCAAGCATCACTGCGCGGCCCAGCCAACACCCGGTGCCCAGCGAGCACTGCGGGCCAACGCTGGAACCCGGGCCGATATACACATTGCCGGCAATCTCTGCTGCCGGGTCCAGCGTGACTCCGGGCGCTACCAGGCTGACCAGCGGGTAACCGGCCAATTGCACGCGGGTAATCAACTGGTGGCGAACATCGTTCACGGCCCGCCCATCCATCGCCACGAACACCCGGGTTTGCCCGGGGGCATGGGCCGACAGCAAGGGGGCCAGATCGAAGTTGAATTGGTCGCAGGTCACCAATGGCAACCTCAGTGCCTCACTGAACAGTTCACTGGCCACTGCCCAGGCATCGTCCAGTGCAGTGCCGGCACCCAGGATCACCACCCGGCTCATGGCTGCTCTCCCAGAACATTGGCCCGATACCACAGGTGCTGGTCCACCAGCATGCCTTCGTAGTCGCCATGACAGACCTGACCGCTATGCAGTCCAAATCCTGCCTGCATGCGTTCCAGCACTTGGGTGTCCTCGGCGATCACCTGGCGCTCACCACGGATCAGGGTGCTGAGCAAGGCGGTGAAATCGGTGCGTGTGTCCTTGCGTCGGGCAGTCATCATCCACAGGTGATAATCCGTTTCACCTGGCGCGACCGGGTCATATTGCTGCAACAGAAAATGCCCGCCCTTGACGCTGCAAAAATTGACGTTGGGGTAGACAAACCAGTTGTTGTAGTGGGTGCCATCGCCATAGGTGTCACAGTCCTTGGCAAACCAGGCGGGTGCAGAGTTCATGGGCAGCCCGCCGGTGTAACTCAATGCGCACAGCTTGACCGCGTCGGGGCGGCGAAGCCGCTGCACCACGGACGCTGGCGGCTCGCCCGGCAAGCAGGCCCCAGGCGCCTGAACAGGGGCCTTGAGGGCCGGGAAAAAAGTTTTAGGGTGGATAAACGGCACATGGTTGAAGTCTTTGACGTTCTCCATATTCAGCTTCCAGTTGTAACGCACGCGGTGGCAGCTGTAGACCAGGTGGCTATCCAGGTACGCCGACACATCGCGCAACTGCGCGAGGAAGTCTTCGCTGAACTGCTCGCTCAACGCCAGCGGATCATCCCCCAGGTTGACGAAGATCAATTGCCCGACCACCTCGACCGGCAAAGCCTGCAGGTGCAGCGCCGCCTTTTCGGCGGCATCGAACTGGTACAACCGGGCATTGGGCGTGGAACGCAATTGGCCTTCGGGGCCAAACGTCCAGGCGTGGTAGGGGCACACCAGGGGCCGGGTACCGGAGCAGGCAGTCTGGATCGGCGACTTGCGGTGCGGGCATTGATTGACAAAGGCCCGTACCCCGGCCTGCGTGCGCTGCACCAGCACCGGGATACCGGCCAGGTGCCGGGTAAAGAATTGATTGCGCCCGGCAACCATCGAACTGAAACCGGCAAACAACCATAGCTTGCCGAACAGCCGTTGCTGCTCCAGCAAAAAGGTGCGTGAATCGGTGTAATGCTGGATATCCAAAACGTGACGCGACATGCAAACCTCGATAAACGCGCTTAGGCCACAACCGCAGTGGTGCGCCCGGTGTCATGGGCCGTCGCAATAATCCGTGCCGGATTGCCCAGCACCGTCGCGCCCGGCGGAACATCGCGCAGTACCACTGCGCCCATGCCGATCACCGCACCATCGCCCACCCGTATACCCCGAGACAGCAACGCCCCGGAATGAATCACCACCTCGTTGCCAACCGTCACATAGCCCGCCACGATGCAACGTGGGCTGATGTGGACATAGTCACCCAGGGTCACATCGTGGCCCAGCAGGGTTTGCTGCTCGATAAAGCCGTAGTCGCCAATGCGGCAGTCAACCCCGGCACTGACGTCATAGCCGAAAAAAGTGGCGCCGTAGCGGGTGCGCAAGTCCAGATAGCAGCGCGTGTGGATCGAAACGAATGTGGCGCCCTTGGCCAGCAGCGGTTCGACTTGCGCGCGCCGGCTTTGCGGGTTGCCCACCGCACACACAAACACATGCTGCGGGCCGGGCTCGAACGACGCCGGATACCCCAGCCACGGGAACGTTGCGTCCGGTGCCAGCACCTGAGGCCCACGCTCATCCAGATAGCCTGCGATCAGCCATTCGGTGCCGTGGGCGTAATCAGCGACCAGTTGGGTCAAGGCCTGACGCCCCAACCCTCCGGCGCCGACAATTACTAATTGTTTCATTACTGTTCCTGAAAAGACTCAACCGATGGTGACGCCGCCATCCATGACCAGTGTGCTGCCGGTCACCCAGCGACTGGCGGGTGACAGCATGAAAACGGTGGCGTTGGCGATGTCTTCAGGCTCACCGATACCCAGCGGGTAACGCTTGAGCTGCTCATCGAACGCGGCCGTGCATTTGCGCGCCTGCTCCAGCAAGGGGGTATTGGCCAGCCCCGGCGCCAGGCAATTAACCCGGATGCCGCGCTTGCACACTTCCATCGCCAGGCAGCGGGCCATTGCAATCAGCGCTGCCTTGGTGCCCGAGTACGCTCCCACACCGGCCACGCCGATATGGGCGGCGATGGAGGCGACAAACAGGATCGAGCCGCCGTTGGCCATCAAGTTGTTGCGCAGGATTTTCTGCGTCAGCAGCATCGGCGCTTCCACATTGATGCGGTGCAAGGTGCGCAAGTGTTCTTCTGAGAACAGCCGGGTCGGGCAAATCAGCGACGTGCCGGCGTTATGCACCAGGCCGTGAATTTCACCGCCCAGCGCCTCAACCAACGCGGCCCTGCCACTGTCCTCGGTCAGGTCGGCGAGCACACCCGTGTGCGGCAAGGCACTGATGCCGTGCAGTTGCTCAAGGGTGCGGCCCAGGCGCCCGGCATCGCGCCCAGTCGCAATCACCACCGCGCCCATGCGGGCACAGGCCAGGGCAATGGCCAGGCCAAAACCGGAACTGGCACCGGTAACCAGCACCCGTTTGCCTGCCAGGGTGAACGGGTTAAAGGGCTCAGCCATCCAGGTTGGTGCACTCATGATTCGATCATCGGCGGGAAACAGGCCTGGTTGATGTCCACCAGGCAAGTGCCCCAGGACAGCCCTATGCCAAAACCGCACAACAGCACGCGGTTGGGGCCAGCCAACAGTTGTTCGCGGATGCACGCCGTCATGGTCACCGGCAATGAAGCACCACTGGTATTGCCATACTCACGCAGCGTGCCGGGGACTTTCGCTTCAGGCAGGCCGAGTTTTTTACGCAGGGTCTCGTTGATCATCCGGTTGGCCTGATGAAACACGAAATAGTCCACCTCGTCCTTGCCGACATTGGCGTAGCTGAGCAGGGCTTCGACCGCAGGCGGGATGCGCCGGGTGGAAAATGACAGCACCGCCGGGCCATCGAGCACCAGGTCCACCGCACGGCTCCAGGGCGCCAGCGGATCGTCGAGGCGTGCCAGCAGGTGTTCGTGGGAGATCGGCTCACGATGCCCGCCAACCGGCTTGATAATGGCCTGGTAGCCGCTGCCATCGCTGTTGAGGTCGAAGTACATGGGGGGCGCACTGGCATCGAACTCCAGGGCGGTGGCAGTTCCGGCGTCGGAGAACAGCGGATCATGGGGGCCGGACGCCTTGTCACCGACCAGCACCAGCCCCTTGCGCACGCTACCGCTGGCGATCATTGACCCCAGCAGGTGCAAGGCAAAGGGATACGCCGAGCACCCCAGGTTGACATCAAAGGCCAGGGTTGAATGGGCCAGGCCCAGGCGGTCCTGGAGAATGATCGCGGTGGCCGGTACCAGATAGTCGGGGGACTGGGTGACCACAATCAGCGCGTCCACCTCCTCCCGCGCCCAGCCCAGCTCGTCAAGCAGGCTTTGCGTGGCATCAAAGGCCAGATCGGAAAAGCACTGCCAGGGTTGCGCCACCCGGCGGTATTCGATGCCGATATTGCGGACCAGACGCTCACGTTCGCCGCGCATGGCCGGCGGGCAATCGGTCAGGTTGGAAACCCGGCCCTTGGGTACACAGCTGGCCATGCCGGCAAAGCGGACATGGTGAAGGATACATTGCGGCATTGACTCAACCCACCCAGCGGTACAGGTCGCCCACAGTCACGGCCTGGTACAGGTCATCGCCGGACACGGTTTTTTGATACTCCATGTCAAACATCACGATCACGCCCAGCGCAGCCAGCGAGTCCCATTCGGGCAAGGTACGAAATTCGGTGTCCAGGCTTATATCCACCGGGGTGACAAAATCGGTGGCGTTAATAAAATTGGCAATAAAGTTTTCAGCAGTCATGGTTGTGTCTCAGGTTGCAGCGCCGCTATGGCGCCTGGTGATAGCCGGGCGAGGCGACAGCGCAGTGGCGAACAGCAGCCACCACACGCTCGACATCACTCGGGCTCAGGTCTGGATGAATCGGCAGGCACAGGATCTTGCGGGCGATTTGCGTGGCCACCGGCAAGGGCTGTGGCACATGTCCGGTACGATCGGCGTAGGCCTGCATGTCGCTGACCAACGGGTAGAAATAGCGCCGCACATACACCTGTCGCGTCTTGAAAAAGTCGTACAGGGCATCGCGGCTGACCGGGAACGTGTCCTCGACCAGAATTGGGAAATAACCGTGGTTCTGTGCCTCACGGCACAAGGTGATACCGGGGATATCAGCCAGCCGCGTGCGGTACAGGCCGTCGATCGCGGCACGCCGCTCCAGGGCCCGGTCAATATGCTCAAGCTGCAACAGGCCGAAAGCCGCGTTGAACTCGCTCATCTTGCCGTTGATACCGCAACTCACCACCGAGGTTTCATTGACGAAGCCGAAGTTGCGCAACTGGTCCACCCGCAGCTTGGTTGCCGCGTCGGGGCAGACAATGGCGCCCCCCTCAAAGGTGTTGAACACCTTGGTGGCATGCAGGCTCAAAACGCTCATGTGGCCGTGGCGCAATACACTGCCGCCGCCCTCCTCGACTGCAAACCCGTGGGCAGCGTCATACAGCACACGTAACCCGTAACGGTCGGCCAATTGCTCGATAGCGCGCACATCGCACGGTACTCCGTAGCAATGAACGGCGAGGATGGCGCGGGTTTGCTCGGTGATGGCCGCCTCAATGGCAACGGGGTCAAGGTTGAAGGTGTGCGGGTCTATATCGACAAACACCGGTGTCAGGTGATTCCACACCAGCGCATGGGCCGTGGCGGCAAAGGTATAAGGCGTGGTGATCACCTCACCTTCGATTTGCAGGGCCTGCAGTGCGGTCAACAGGGCGGTCGTACCATTGTTGAACAATGACAGATGTTCCACCCCCAGATACTCGGCCAGTCGACGTTCGAAGGTCTGATGAAAGGGGCCGTTATTGGTCAGGCACTTGCTGTCCCAGATCTGCTGCAGGTACGGCATGAATGCCTGCAATTCCGGCAGCAAGGGGCTGGTTACATAAATATCGTGGTCCATGAACAGCATCTTCAAAGGGTTCGGCGATCCGAAGGGAGCGCGAGACCGGGCCTGGCGCAGTATCGGCCCGATTGGCATGGCCGCCGTCTTGTAACCGGGATGAAAAACCCGGCTGAAACAGGCAGCCTGCCACTCAAATGCAGAAGCCGTGCCAACCCCAAAAAGATGACTTATCTACTTGATCTATATGTATTTTTTCAAAAGACAGCAGGGTTATATAAAACGCCTTGGCTTCCCTTTTCTGCGCAAGCGCTTCCCCCTGCAGGAAGCACCACTTCCGCCTCTGCGCCCTGGCGGGAGCCCATGGGAAATGGAGATAAGATATATCTTGTAAATCAACTTCAGAATTACCCTACAGAAGGTGAAATACCCCAAATAGTAAAGTGGTATTCCCTACATGGTGAATGCTCTTGATGAACACTCTTTTTGCACATGCCACTGCCATGCACAGCCAGCAACATGCTGTCTTTTGCCCGGTGCTTTACACGCTGACCTTGTTCAGGGACGAAGACAAACGCACAGTCGAACTGGGCTATTCTGCTGGCAGGCTGCTTGAGCGCCTGTTACAGCAACCGGGTGAAGTGATTGAGCGGGACACCCTGGTGGCCTATGCCTGGGCGGACCGTATCGTCGGTCCCGGCAGCCTCAACCAACAGGTGTACACCCTGCGCAAGATCCTGGGTGACGAAAAAAACCTGCAGATCATTCAGACCGTTCCGCGTCGCGGCTACCGCCTTAACCCGACCTTCGTCATTGAACTGAGTACGCTGGCCAACAAGCCCCAAGCCACCACACCCGCAACGGTTCCCGCCCCGGAACCGGTATCGGCATCACCGGCCTCGGCACCTGCTGGTTTTTTTGCCGGCCTGCGCCGTCAGCTTGTGGCCATCGGCACCATCACCATCGCCGTGGCCGGGTATGTCTTTACCCAGCCTGCCCAGGAACTCTATGCCAGCGTGCAAAAAGTGGGTGCCAGTACCGTGATGTACGTTGATCAACAAGAGCCACAGGTCCAGCAACTGATCAATACCACCCGCACGCTCAGCGATCGGTTGCTGCGCCTGAGTGAACAACCGGTCGAGCTGGCAATCGTCGGCAACGCCAATGGTGACTACCAGGTCTATTGCTCGCTCCATACAGGCCAGCACCATGTGCTCAACCTTCATCGCAACGAAATCCACAGTGTCAGCGACGCGCGCCTGCGCAGTTGCGTGGATTGACCTCCCGGTTTGCAGCCTGCGCGGCCTTGCGGCCGCGCAAAAAACTACCCTGCCCCTACTTCACGCCTCGTTTGTCATCCGCCTCGATGTACTCGACGCGGCTCGGCGCGTAGCTCACATGCCCTTGGGCAAACAACTGGCGGTACAGCGCCTCGGCCTGATGAGTCAGTAGCAGCAACTCGATACGCCGGTTAAGTCCACTCAGCGGCTCGTCCGGGCGCAGCGGCATCACATCGGCCTGTGCCGAAACCTGCAACACCCCCTTGGCCGACAAGCCCGCTGCCACCATCACACCCCGCGCCTGCAAGGCACGCTCGCCCGACAGGTTCCAGTTGTCGTATTCGCGCTTGCCACGATACGGCGTGGCATCGGTATGGCCGCTGATAATCAGCTTGTTGTCGATCTTGCCCAGCTCCTGGGCCAGCGCCACCAGCAGGGTACGAAAATGCGGGTTGATGGTGGCGCTGCCGCGCTCGAACATAAAGCGGCGCGCATCATCCTTGATCAGGATCCGCAGCCCCTGGGGCACGACTTGCACCTCGATATTGGCCATTGCGTCCGTGCGCGCGGCCAGCTGGTTCATCAACCGGGCCAGGGCCTGCAAATCGGCCTCGGTGTCATAGTGCGCAGTGTCCCGCGGTGCGCTGTCTTGCGGTTGCGCCGGTTCAATCCGGGACAGTACCGGCTCTTGCCACGGCGCAGCCGCTTCCTGGGCCTGAGTGGCTTGCCCGGCCACGGGGTTTTCCAGCGGCACGGCGCTCAGACCATCAAAAATACCGGCCCCGCCGTCGAACACGGTTTCATAACCATCGCCCTTGAGGGCCATACGCTCTTCGTCAGCCTGGGGCTGAATGATCCACAACACCATGAACAAGGCCATCATGGCCAGGGTGAAGTCGGCAAACGCAACCTTCCACGCACCGCTGTGCAGTACCTCATGGCCGCGCTTGGTGCGGCGTTTGACGATGATCTGCTCGCCCAGTTCGTTACCCCTTCTCATTGAACCTGTCCTCGTAGTTGTTAACCCAGGTTTCCAGGCGTTTGAAGGTCGGTTTGACGTCCTGTTCGATCAGCTTGCGGCCTGCATCCACGGCCAGCAGTGTCGGCTTGCCCGCCAGATGAGCCACCAGGGTGGTGCGCACGCATTCCAGGGCCGACATTTCCGTGCGGATACGCTGGGCCATCGAGTTGCTCAGTGGCTCCATCAGGCAGTAGCAAAAGAAGATCCCGAGGAAGGTCCCCACCAGTGCCGCCGCCACATGGGCACCGATCTCGGCCACCGAGCCACCGATGCTGTCCATCGTGATAATGATCCCGAGGATCGCGGCCAGGATCCCGAACCCCGGCATTGCCTCCCCCACCTTGAACAGCGAGCGCGAGGGCAGCAACAAGGCTTCGTGCATGGCATCCAGTTCCTGCTCCAGGAAGCCTTCCAGTTCATGGGCACTGATCTTGCCCATTGCCATCAACCGGAAGTTGTCGGCAATAAAGGCCATCAGGTTTCTTTCCTGGAGGATCAACGGGTATTTGCTGAACAGGTCACTTTGCTCAGGCTCCTCGATATGCGCATCCAGCGCCTTGAGCCCCCCGTCCTCGACGGTTTCCAGCAATTCGTAGAGCAACATCAGCAGCTCGCGCTGAAACTGTTCTCCGCGACGGCGGAAAGAAAAAATCCCCTTGATTTGATGCCACATTTCAATCAGCACTTCCTTGGGGTTGCCGATAATCAGGCTGCCCAGTGCTGCGCCCAAGACAATCAGCAGTTCGGAGGGCTGCCACAACACCTGCAATGAACCACCCGCAACGGCAAACCCGCCCAGCACGCAGCCGAGGATGATGATTGCACCTAAAATTTTCTGCACGTCAAATTACTCTTGGTTAAAAAATGGTGAGCCTTTTCGATCGCCTGTTTGCTCAGCTGGCAAACCCTGGCATCGCTGATATCCAGTACCAGGCCGATTTCCTTGAGGCTCAGTTCATGCTGGTAGTAGAGCGTCAGCACCAGCCGCTCACGCTCGTCGAGCTGGGCCAGTGCCTGGGTCAACAGACGTTCGCCGAGGACATATTCCTCGACGCCGCTGCCTGATTGCTGAAACTCCCGCGACCCCTCGAGCAGCAAGGCATCCAGGCTCTCGATGGCCTCTGCGGCTTCTGCCCGCAGGTAGCTCTGGTACTGGGCTTCGCTCAGCCCCGTGGCCCTGAGCACCTCTTCATCTCGCGGGGCCCGACCCAGTTGGCGGGTCAGGCTGCGCAAGGTATCGCGCACTTTGTGGGCCTGCTGGCGCACTTGTCGCGGGCGCCAGTCGAGGCGGCGCAGTTCGTCCAGGATCGCTCCGCGTACCCTCAGTGCGGCAAAACGCGCGAACTGTTCATCCGGCGTGCCGTAGCGCCGTAATCCCTGCAACAGGCCCATCAGGCCAATCTGCTCCATGTCCTCACGGTCCAGCACCTGGCTGGCCTGCAACGACAACTGGTTGACGATGCGCTTGACCAGCGGCAAATAATTGAGGATCCAGTGTTGCTCAACATCCGGGGTCAGGGTCTGTGCGCAACGCTCTGCGCAACCCGAGCCGTAATCGGCCAAAAGATGATTAGTCATGGCGCGTTTACTGCACCAGCAACTTGCTGACCAGCACCGCCTCGAACGGAACGGTCATGCTTTTATCGGCAAAGTCCTGGCGCAAGCGGCTTTCGATCCGGCCCTGCACGTCACTGACAGGTAACTGGCGCAGCTCGTCGAACGGCAGTTGCGACAGCGAACTGATCACCGAGTGACGCACCAGCGGTTCGATCTGCTTGAAGGTGGCCGTATTGAGCTTGCTGTCTGCCTGCAGGGCCAAGTCGAGCACCATATAGCGCTCACGCTTTGGCCCCGGCAGATTCACGATGACTTTCTCGATCGGGTAAAACGTAAAGTCGCTGATCGGTCGCACTGCAGCGGTGCCAGCCACCGCACCTTTGCCGGTGATGACCGGAGCCAGGTACAGATACCCCCACGCCATTGCCCCCACGGCCAGCACCGTGTTCAGCCCCACTAAAGATAAAATGACACGCGACATCAACATGAAAAGATTCATCCACTTGTAATTCGGTTTCGGGTAAGCCGTACAACGGCGCTTGGGTTAAACAGTCACCAGCACACCGTTGTCGCGCTGCGTGGATGATTCGGCCGATGCCTGCGCTTGCGGCGCAGCCTCGGCAATGGCATGTTCACGCGGTGACCTGCCCTGATCGCGTGGTGAGTGGCCTTGGGAGTCACTGGACACTTGCACCTGCACTTGCACCTGCACTTGCAGGCTGTTGTGTTCCACCAGCTCCTGGCGCAGCCGTTCACTGGTGGACGCCAGCAATCGGGCTACATCGGCCTGGGCCGCCGAGATATGCACACTCAGGCGCCCGGATTCATGGCTGACATAGATCTCCAGGCTGCCCAGTTCGGGCGGGTCCAGGCGAATCGTGGCCTGCTGGAAACGCTGCTGGACCTGCACCTCTACGGTCTCGCGCAGGGCGTGCAGCATCTGCTCGCCCCAACGGGCCTGCGGCGTGTCCAGCTTGAGCCCGCGTTCAAGCACCGGCCCGTGAGCGGGCGCCCCCTGCGCCAGGGCCGCAGGCGCGGTTGCCAGTTCCGGGCCAGGCAGCGCCTGAACGAGGGCGGCCAACGGTGCGCTGTCGCGGGGGATGGCCAGCGCCAGCAAGATGTGCGCGGCCGGCGGCTCACGTCGTTGGAGCTGTATCGCCAGGCCTTCAGCAGCCGGGCCGCGGTCCGTTCTGGCCGGCCCGGCCAGCGGTGCCAGCACATCGGTATCCTGCGCGTCGGCATCATGGTCGCCTGCCGGCTGCTGGCCGTTGGGCGCTGCCATGCCTGGCGGCACGGGGGCTGTGTTGGGTTCAGCGTTCAGACCCGGGCTGGCAGAGACCGCCAAGTCACGGGCCTGCACCTGCACGGCCTGCTGGCTGAGCATCATGTAGAGCCATTGCTGCGGGTCCATCGCGGGGTCCTGTTGCACATCGGCTGGCTGCCCGGGCTGCTCCTCGTGAGCCAGCTCGCTGGCCACCAACGGCGGCATGTCAACAGACGGCGGTAAAGGCGCTTCGAACTCGGCGAGGGGTGCCAGGTACGCCAACACCCCCTGATCATCCGCCATCGGGGCGGCTTCCACCGGTAGTTCACGCAGCTCCAGGGCTGCCGCAAACCCGCTGGGCAGAGTAAGGCTCACGTTCATGCCTGGCCCTCCTCCTGCACACTGTCGAGCAAGGAGTAGGCAAGACGACCTTCCCCATGCTGAGCAAGACTGCCAAGCAAATCGCCCAGGCGCTGGTGTTCACGCATGCACGCCTGCCGTGCCCGGGCATAGCAAGCCTTGAGCGGCGCCAGACGGGCCTGCAGATCAGCTCCCGGTTGCCCGTTGGCACTCAGGCGTTGCAGGCCCTGGCGAATCAGCCGATCGATTTCACCGACACGCGCCCAATCCTTTTGCTCCAGCGCCCCGGCCAGCAACTGCCCCAGGTGATCCAGGCGACGCAGATCAATGGCGTGCGGCATTGACACCTTCCCAGCCGTCACGTATCTGCCCCAACAGATGCGCGACTTCATCAATACCGGCCACCGACAGCGACACACTGACATCCACCAGACGGTGCATGCAGTAGTCATACAGCCGTGACAGGTCATGGACCAGTTCACCGCCCTCTTCATAATCGAGCGTGCTGTTGAGTGCATTGAGAATGTTCATGCACTTTTCCAGCGACAGGCCCTTGAGTTCGTAGTGGCTGGCTTCGATATGCCCGCGTGCCCTGTTCAATTCGTCGAGCAGACCATCGAACAACACCAGTACCAGTTCATACGGTGAGGAGGCACACACGCGGACCTCAAGGTCGACCGCGCGGTACCCGTCATAGCTATCATTCATTATTCATAATCATCCAAACATGCTGAAGGTTTGCTCCATCGACGCCATAACCTGCGCCAATTGGGTGTACTGCTTGAGGTAACGCTGATAGTGGTTCTGGTATTTGTTCTCCAGCTCGTCGTACTTGACTTCGATCCGCTGCAACATGCTGTTGAGGTTGTCCTTGCGGGCCTTCATCGCCCCGGTCGTGCCACTGGTGTAAGTCGCCAGGCTCTTGTCCAGGCTGTCGATCAGGTTGCCCTGGCCGGAGAAGAGCGCTTCGAACGCATCCGGGTTGGCATCGAGCATCTTTTCGAACGACTTGGTGTCGACTTTCAAATTGCCCTTGGAGTCCGCGAGGATGCCGAACTCCATCAGCGTGATACCGTTGAACGGGGTGCGCAGCACCGTATTGATCATTGACTCGACTGCGCGGATCCCCGAGTCACCGGCCAGCGGGCCGCGCTTGCCGCCCTCGACGCCCGCCGCAGTGAGGGTGTCGAAGGTGCCGAACAGGGCATTGATGGCCGAGATAAACTCATTGAGCTTGGCGTTGGTTGCACTCTGGTCGCGGCTGATATTTACGGTCAGCGGCTCGTCACCGCTCTGGTGGACCTTGTTGAACGTCAGGCTGACGCCGTCGATCATGTCCTTGAAGGTGTTGGAGCTTTGCTGCAGCTTCATGCCGCTGGCGTCAGCGCCCAGGTAAACGATGGCATCCTGACCTTTGGCCAATTCCTGCTGGCTGCCCAGGCTGGTCTCCAGCGCGCTGCCGGTGGCGTCAGTGCGCAATTCGATGCGGTTCTTTTCCCCGCTGTTTTCAGCGGCCAAAACCAGCGTTACCTCACCACCGCTGCGCACCAGCGTGGCCTTGACGCCCTTGTTGTCAGGGTGGGCATTGATTGCGGCCGCCAGTTCTTCCTGGGACAGCTTGCCGTCGCCATCGCTGTCGCCGGTGCTCAGGTCAATGGCAAACTCGACACCGTCCTGCTTGATATAAAAATTTCCGGAACGGGCGGCATCGTCGCCCAGACCGCTGAGTGCAACCTGATGCCGACTGGCCAGTTGCTGAACAAAAAACTGATAACTGCCTTCCTTCGCGCTGGGGCCAAGGGTGGCGCTGGCCATGCCTTCCTTGCTGAAAGCCGCAGCGTTGATCAGCATGCTCTTGTCGGTTCCCTTGAGGCCTTTGACGGCCGAACCCAGCGCCTTGAGCGCGGTGTCCAGCGTCGACACAGCCGCCAACTGAGCCTTGTACTTGGACTCATTGCGCTGAGCCTGCAGCAGTTCACGCTGAACTTCATATTCAGCAAGAATCTTGGCCTGGTTCTGGATGTAAGTGGTATCGATAGCCATGTCTAATCTCTCCTTGCGGGGGTAGTTAGCAAAACCAGTGCCAACATTTAACTAGTTGATTTATAAGAACTTATTTCAGACTGACGAGAAATTTAGTTTCCGCCTTGAGGGGGGAAGCCTGCCCGGGGTGGAAGGCGTATTTCCGCTTTTTCGCCCACCAAGAAGGCTCAGCGCCTGTTCGTTACAGGCGACCTCGAGGCGGGGTGGGTCAACCCCTCGGGAACAGTGGCAACACACAATGAAAGGCCCGTGCCCGGCGCTGGCGGGCACCGCATCGGGTCAGAAAGTAGGGGAATACACCTGGGCACAATCGGGCTTGGCCAACTGCTGGAAAATCTCGCTGTGCATCGCCAGCAACTTGCCGTTGCGCTCATTCAGGTCACGGCAGCGTTCGACACTGCTGATCAGGGTGTGCCAGGCCCGGGCCAGGGGCGCCTGACGCTGCGGGGGGTAGAGACCGATCAGGCTTTCCATCGCGCGGCTGTCGGTCCCCAGATGAAAGACTTCCAGCACCCGGCTGCGACGACGGGCACGCGCCCCGGCGGTATCCATCAGCGCCGAGATCTGTTCATTGGCCGCAGCAATGGCGTCACAGTCGCGCGCCATCAGGCTTGCTTGCAGGCGGCTCATGCAACCCAGCAGGTGGGCAAACCCGGCCAGGTCGTCATGTACATCCTGCTCGACCACCCTGAGCAGCTGTGCGCGCTGGCTCACCGCTCGCCCCGGTGGTAGGTGAGCATGGCCGCGCTCAGCGTGGCACTGTCCGTGCTCAGTTCGCCGGCGGCCAGGGCGGCCTTGAGGTTCGCGACCTTGCCCAGGTCCACTTGCGGCAATTGCCCAAGCGCTGCCTGGATGCGCTCCAGGCCCGGCTTGACCGGCGCAGTTGCGCTGATCGCGGCCACGGGGCCGCCTGGGCTGCGCTCGCTGCTGCCGGAGGCGGCAATCTCGGCGAGCGGGCTGATAGTGATGGCAGGCTGTCGTGTGATTTCCATGATTAAGGTCCTGAGCGGGGGAATACTGAGTAAAGGCGACCCGTTGTGGGAGGCACTTAAATGCGCAAGGCAAAAATCAGCCAAATACATCCCGGGCCTTGTTGCGCCACCAGGTCTGACTCGCCAGGCCGTCCTGGATTTTCTGCTCCTGCTGCGCCAGCGTGGCCAGCCACTGGCGCATCCGGTCTTCGATCACTTGCGCCAGCACCTTCTCCTGGCGCACCACCTGCTGCAATTCATCCTGGATCCGCTTGAGGGTTTGCTCGGCCAGCTTGAGCTCACGCACCTGCAGATTGGTCATGGCATGCAGGGTGGCCTTGTACTGCTGCTGGTTATGCCGCTGCAACGGGGTGGTGGTGGCCGTGGTGAAGCCGCACAAGCGGGTCAGCCCGGCAATATTGTTGCGATAGCGCTCGCACAGGTTCTGCTGATAAGTCACCCGGCCCATGATCTGGCGCGCCTGGACAGCACGCAGCTGGGCCAGGCGGTTGAGCACATTGATACGTTCTTTCATGTTCGCCGGCTCGCGTCATGGCCCATCATTTGACGATGCTCTGCAGCGTGTCGATGCACACGCCCAGCGGCGCCCCGGCCTCCACATCCTGGCGCAGGTAACGCTCCAGATTCGGCGCGAGCCTGACGGCGCGATCCGTGCCCGGGTCCATCCCCGGGGTGTAACCGCCCAGCGGGATCAGGTCTTTGATGCCGTCATACACACTGCTGCATTCCTTGAACGAACGGGCCGCATCCAGGTGCTTGCGCCCGGCCACCTGGCTCATGCAACGGCTGACCGACGCGGCCACATCAATGGCTGGGTAATGCCCGACATCTGCCAGCTTGCGCGACAGCACGATATGGCCATCGAGAATGGCCCGGGCACAGTCAACGATGGGGTCCTGATGATCGTCGCCTTCGGCCAGCACGGTGTAGATCGCACTCAGGCTGCCCTGGCTGCTTTCGCCGTTACCGGCACTTTCCACCAGCTCCGGCAGCATGCCGAACACCGACGGCGGGTAGCCCTTGGTGGCGGGCGGCTCGCCCAGGGCCAGGGCGATTTCACGCTGGGCCATCGCGTAACGGGTCAGGGAATCGATCAGCAACAGAACATGCTTACCCTGGTCCCGGTAATAAGCCGCAATGCTATGGCACAGCTCTGTCGCCTTGAGCCGCATCAGCGGTGACTCATTGGCAGGTGCGACCACCACCACCGCCTTGCGCAGGCCTTCGGGGCCCAGGGAATGCTGGATAAACTCCTGTACCTCGCGGCCCCGCTCACCAATCAGGCCGACCACCACCACTTGGGCTTCGGTCTGGCGGGTAATCATGCCCAGCAACACGCTCTTGCCTACCCCGCTGCCCGCGAACAGGCCGACGCGCTGGCCCTTGCCCAGGGTCAGCAGGCCATTGATCGCCCGCACCCCCACATCCAGCGGCTCGTTCACCGGCTGACGCTTGAGCGGGTTGACCCTGGGCAGCTCTACTTGCAATTCGTCCCGCCCGGTGAGCCGACCCAGGTCGTCCATCGGTTCGCCCAGACCGTTGAGCACACGGCCAAGCCAGGACTCATCAATCTGCAGCGCTGCTTCCTGTGGGGCGGCAAACACCCGCGACCCCGAACTCAGGCCCACCGGTTTCTTGAACGGCATCAGGTAGGTGATGTCACGGTTGAAGCCCACCACCTGAGCCTCGAGCATTTGCCCGTCAGCCTGTTCGACAGCGCAGCGCTGCCCGGTCACCTGCTGGCAACCCAGGCTTTCGAGCAGGATCCCGGACATGCGCACCAGCCGCCCGCTGACCTTGGCCAACTGAACCGTATCCAGCGAGCGCAAAGCCTCATCCAGCGCAAAGGGTTTGAGCACGCCCTACTCCTCAATCAAGTGCAAATGTTCAGACAGGGTGGCCACGCACGCATCCAGGCGCTGCTGGCAGCCTACGTCGACCTCGGCCTGCGGGGTGACGATCCGGCACTCCCCCAGCGCCAGCGTGTCGTTGGCCACCAGACGCCAGCTTGCCGCGCGCTCGGGCACCAGATCCCTGATCCGCGCAAACTCCTGTGGGTGCAGGTTGATATGCGCCTCCAGCGCCTCCAGCGGCATGCTGGCCAACGCCTCTTCTGCCAGGGTGAGCAATTGCGTCGGGTTGAGGGTCAGTTCGCAACGGATCACCTGCTCCGAAACTTTCTTGACCAGCGCCAGCAACTCCTCGCGCCGAGCCAGCTCAACCCCCTCAACAAAGCTGCGCAACTGGCGATTGATGGCGTCCAGCGGCGCACTGGCCTGATCGAAGGACTCGCGCCCTTGCGCCCGCCCCTGTGCCAGCCCCTCCTGCAAGCCCTGCTGCAGGCCGCTGTCATAGCCTTGCTGGTGACCCTGCGCCTGGCCCTGGTCGAGACCTTCCTGATAGCCCTTCTCCATGCCTTCCTGAAAGCCGTCGGCGATTGCCCGTTGCAGGGCAATCGGGTCGTTTTTCCATTCCGGGGCCAGCCCCTGCGGCAAGGGCGGAAAACGGTAGGGCCGCCAGTCACGGGGCTTGCCTTTGAGTATTTTGATCGACACTGCGCGCCCCTTACTCTACGGTCTGTTCACGGAACAGTTGCACCGCGAGGCCACCTTCGGTCGCCATCTGCCGCACCACCGCCATGATTTCCTTGCGCACCTGCTCGACCCGGCTAATGGGCACCGGGCCCTGTCGACGGTTCTGCGCTTCCATCTGCTGCATCTGTCGACGCGGCATCGCCCCCTGGATCGCCTTGACCAGCGCCGGCTCTGCGCCCTTGAGGGCCACCACCCACTCGCTCAGCGGAATGGCTTCGAGCAGGGCCGACAACACTTCCTGGCTCTGGCGCGAGAGGATAAAGAAGTCATACATCTCATCCTCGATGCGCTCCACCAAGGACGTGTCATGGGCACGCAACAGTTCGAACATCTGGTCGCGGTCACCCTTGTAGCGGTTCATGATATCGGCCGCCTGCTTGACCCCGCGCACCTGCGAGCCCTGGGTCGACAGCACCGACAGGCTGCGATCGATCAGTTGCTCCAGTTCCTTGATGACTTCACCGTTGATCTCGTTAAGGTTGGCAATGCGGTACAACAACTCGTCCTGGCGCCAGGCGGGCATGCTTTCCAGCACTTCGCTGGCCATCCCCGGCGGCAGGAAGGCGAGAAACACCGCCTGCATCTGCGCGTGTTCCTTGGCAATCAGCGAGGCAAACTGCTTGGGGTCGACCCATTCGAGCTTGACCATCTTGGCGCGAATTTCCTCGCCATAGATGCTGTCCAGCAAGCTACGGGTAATGTCGCTGCCCAGCGCCTTGCCCAACATGCCCGACAGGTAACTGCGCGAGGCACCCTTGATGCTGCTTTGCTCCTTGTAGTCGTCAAAGAAGCGGCTGATGACTTCACCCACCATCGGCTGCTTGACGTTGCTCAAGCGCGCCATCGCCTGGCTGATAATGACAATCTCTTCACGGGAAAAATGCCGCAGCACCCCCGCCGAGACGCTGTCGCCCATGCTCAACATCAGGATCGAAGCCTGCTCAAGAGACGTCATGTTGCGGTTCAATGAGTTGCGGGCGCTCAATATCTGCATGACATCAGGCTGGGTTGACATTGGTTTCATTGCGGCCTATCCACTGCTTAATTACTTCCGACACACGTTCGGGGTCGTTTTTTGCCAACATTTGCAAATGCTCGATTTGCAGCTCAAGCCCTGAGCCCGGTGCCGGCAGGCAAATTTCTGACAACGGGTTCGTTTCGCCCAGCATGGTTGCGAAGTTGCTGTTCTCAATGCCCTTCTGCAGCGGCTGGGGCAGCATGGCGCTGTCCTGATGCAACTCGCCGCTGCCCTGCACCTCAGGGAGCAGCACCGGCTCCTTGCGCCCCAGCAGGCGACCCAGTGCCGGGCGCACCACCATCAGCAGCAACAACAGGCTGATCAAGCCGAACAGAGCGATCTTGACCAGTTGATGCAGCTTGTCGTCCTGCCACCACAACGCTTGTTCGACCGTCATGTCGCCGGCGGCAAACGGGAAGACACTCAGGGTCAGGACATCACCGCGGCTGCTGTTGAACCCCACTGCGCTCTTGAGCATGGTTTCCAGCTCGGTACGCGCTTGCGGCGACCAGCCCCCGTCGGCCTCGGCCGTACCGTTCAAGACCACGGCAATGCTCTGGCTGCGCAGGCTGAACGGTGAGTATTTGACGTGAGTGACACTCTGGTCGTAATCCAGTTTGCGGGTGGACTCCTTGCGGATCGAGGTAGCCCCCTTGTCCGCCGTATTGGCCCGTGCCCCTGCTGCAGGCTGGGCCTGGGCAGCAGTGGGCGGCCGGTTGCTCAGCGAACCGGGGACTCCCAGCGCCAGTTGGTCCAGCACGCTTTCATCCTGCAGCACCTCATTGCGCAGGCGTGGGGTGTCGCCAAAGGCTTGTACGGTCTCTTCTTTCTGGCTGAAATCGATATCGGCGGTGACGCTTATGCGGTAGTTGCCGTGGCCCAGGATGGGCGCCAGCACCTGCTCGACATTGCTCGATGCTTTTTGCTGGTATTCCTCGACCAACTGCCAGCTTTGCGCCGGGGCGCCGTCCATGTTGAGCCCGCGGGACAACAGCGCCCCGTACTGGTCGACCACGCTGACGTCCTTGGCTTGCAACTTGGGCACGCTGTTGGCCAGCAGATTGACGATGGCCCCCACCTGCTCGGGCTGCAGCCGTGCCCCGGGGCTCATCTGCAACATCACCGAGGCCTTGGCCGGCTCCCGGTTGCTGACCACAAAGGAGCTGCTTTCCTGCATTGCCAAGTGTACCCGGGCATTGTCGATGCCCTTGAGGGCCATGATGGTGCGGGCCAGTTCGCCTTCCAGGCTGCGCTTGAGGCGCACATCCTGGACAAACTGGCTGGTGCCTAGCGGCTCATCCTTGTCGAACAGGTCATAGCCAGCGGGTACGGCCACCTGCACACCCTTGGCACTGAGCAGCATGCGAGCGCGGCCCAGGTCGGCCTCACGCACCAGGATCTGGCCGCTCTGGGGATGCAGCTGGTAAGCGATTTTGTCGGCATCGAGCACCTGCATCACTTCCGCCGCCGGGTACGCTTCCCCGGCACCGTACAGCGAACGCATGGCGCCTTGATCACGCCACAGGTAAAACACCACGCCAATGGCCAGCAGGCCAGCCAGAGCGGCCATCAGCCCCAGCCCCAGACGCGGGTCAAGCTTGACTCCGCCCAGCAGCGTCTTGAGTTTATCGTTGATTGTTTGCAGCACGTTCAGCACTCACTCGTCGATTACAACGGCATTCTCATCACGTCATCAAATGCCGTGGTCAATTTGTTGCGTACTTGCAGCAAGGCACTGAACGCGACACTGGCTTTCTGGCTTTCAATCATCGCGCCGGCCAGGTCATCGCTCTTGCCGCTGTCAACGTCGGCCATCGCCTTGCTTGCCACATGCTGCTGGGTATCGACTGCGCGCATGGCCTGTTCGAAGGCAGCACCGATGCCGCCGCCAACGCTCTGATCGAATACCGCGGCAGGTTGAATCATCGGGCCTTGCGCCAGGCTCCTGGCCTGTTCCATCTGGCCCAACAGGTTTTGCTGGACACTCAAAATCGAGCTCATGGGTTATGTTCCACTGGGGTTGGCCTATCGGTTGAAGGTATAAAATCAGAAAGCCGGCATCGATATGCCCTGCTCGCGCATGGCACTCAGTCGATAACGCAAGGCTCGGGGAGTCATGCCCAGGCTTTGCGCCGCCTTGCTTTTATGGCCGTCGAATTTGCGGATGGTGTCCAGCACATGCTGGTATTCGGCCCACTTGCCGGTAGCACGCAAGGCCGCCTTGCCGTCACCGGCATCGAGGTCCGGCAGCCGCGGCGCACCGACAGGCGCAGCCGCGAATGCCAGCCCCAGGTCCTGGGGCTGGATAAACAGCCCCTTGCGCAGGATCAGCGCGCGTTGCAGGGTGTTCTCCAATTCGCGCACATTGCCCGGCCAGTCGTGCTGCAACAGGGCCTGGCAGGCCTGTTCGGTCAGCAGGTGCTCGGCATCTTCCTGGGGCGCATAGCGGCTGATAAAACGCCGTGCCAGCGCCAGCACGTCATCCTGGCGCTCGCGCAGCGGGCAGATATGCAGGGGCAGCACATCCAGGCGGAACATCAGGTCCGAGCGAAAACGCCCCTGGGCTACCTCCTCGCTCAGGTCACGGTTGGTCGCGGCAATGATGCGCACGTCCAGGGCGATCTCCTTGTGCCCGCCCAGGCGCTCTACGCGCTGCTCCTGCAGCACGCGCAACAGCTTGGCCTGCAAGCCCAGCGGCAACTCGCCGATCTCATCCAGCAGCAGGGTGCCGCCGTTGGCCATTTCAAACTTGCCGCACTGGGCCGTCACCGCCCCGGTGAAGGCCCCGCGCTCGTGGCCGAACAGCAGCGACTCAAGCATCTGCTCAGGGATGGCGGCACAGTTGACCGCTATAAACGGGGCATTGTCCCCCGAGGCAAAACGATGGATATAGCGCGCCATCATCTCTTTGCCGGTGCCCGTTTCACCGGTAATCAGAATCGGCGCACGGGTCACGGCCACCCTTTGGGCCATTGCCAGCAGACGACGCCCGGCGGCAGAGCAGGAAACAAAACTTTCCTGAGCACTGGCGGCTGCGGCATGGCGCTGCAGCAATGCCTTGATCTGGGTGCTGCTGAACGGCGCCAGCAGGTAATCCACACAGCCTCTCTCCAGCAGCGCCGTGGCCCTTTCCTGTTCGGCGTATTCCACCACCGGAATCACGCTGATATGCGGAGCGCGGCGGATCAGCGCTTCAGTTTCAGCATTCAACAGTTGAACGGAAAAACCGCTGACCAACACAAACACCAGCGTGGCCTGTTCAAGTACATGGTCATATAACTGCCCATGATGCTCAACGCAGATCACCTCGCAGCGCTGCCCGGACAAACTGTCTACCAATATTGAAAAACCCTTGTTATCTGCAGTGCCCACAACAATAACGGGGGCCTGTTCAATACGAGTTTCAAATGGTGCAGTGCCTGCCTGACTATACGAATTAATAACCGGTTTCACCCTGTATACCTGCGGTTTGGATCGCCTGTTGCTGTTGGCCACTCGCGGTTTGCCGATGCACCTGAGCGGGTAGCCCAAGGCGATACCTGAGCGTGTTCGTTTCGGTTGTTGGCTGCATCCCGGGCAACCGGCGAAGACTCACGTTCCTGTGACGGCTCGAACTGTAGGCAAGGGCGCGAAAAAACTGAAATCATTAACAATCAAATCGTACTGATCGTTATCAAAGCGCGATTTGACAGTTTTTGATTTAGGTATTTGCACACACATTCCTATACTCGCTGACAGCCAAAGGGACCGGCCACACGCTACTCGGCCTTGGCAGGCAGCGGATGCCTGCTCCTCGATTCCAGAACACGAATCACCTGCCCGACGGTCAGGTACGAGACACCAAAGGATGCGCGCTACAACTTTCAGGAACAACTTTTCAACTATGACCCGTTATAGAAAAGTTCAACATCAGGTACCGGCAGACGGACTGTTGTTTTTAAAGCCCGAAAAATTGGGGCGCTATTATCACAAAGTACCTGTTTATATTAAAAAACTGGCTGGCAAATACCCTCGGGCGATCAGCGATTATTTCTTAAGTCACTATCGAATCAACAGTGACCTGCGTGAAGTTATTGTGCTGGAAGCGCGCCACCCCGCTCCGCAATGCCGGTATAGCACGGCCATTGGCAAAATCGGTTTCAGCATCGACCGCCCCTTGTTGAGCGAGTTGCTGGAAAGTTACTACGGTGGCAGCGCCCGACCGGCCCAGGACGAGCCGCCGATCAGTTCTTCGGAAGATCGCATGCGCACCCGCCTGGGTGTCGATATCTCGACCATTTGCGCGCGCATCCTGATGGGCAACATTGCACTGGGCACTGTCGACAGCGCGGTGAGCACCTACGAAGAAATTCACTGGGCCTACAGCATCGAGTTCGTGTTCTGCAGCACCGCCACCCATCTGGAGTCGTCGGTGTACCTCTACCTGGATGCACACGCCGTCGATGAGCTGACTCGCCGCCTCAGCGAGGACTCGCTCGCGCCCCAGGCCGAGGGCGGCGGGAATCACATCGCCGGGCTGCCGGTACGCCTCGACTGCATCCTGGCACGGGCACAAATGCCCCTGGCTTCCGTGCTCGCGCTGCAGGTGGGCGAGATCCTGATGGTGCGCCTGCTGGAGCGCTGCGAAGTGCATATCAAGCAACAAAAATTGTTTCACGGGGCCATCTCCGAAGATGACGGCGCCTTGTTCTTAACTTCTCTCGACAGTGTCAACAACCCATGAACAACTCCATCTCTGATTCCGATTTCGACAACCTGCTCAATGACAACCTGCCGGCCTTTGACGACGACAGCGACATGCCTGCAAGCGCCCCGGCGGCCGCACCCCTGCCACAACAAGACCTGAAGTTCTTCGGCAAAATCCCGGTCACCGTCACCCTGGAGGTGGCCTCCACGGAAATATCCCTGCGCGAACTGATGGACGTTGACACCAGCAGTGTCATTGCCCTGGACAAACTGGCTGGTGCGCCACTGGACGTCAAGGTCAACGGTGCCCAGTTTGCCAAGGCCGAAGTGGTCGTGGTGCATGGTAACTACGGCTTGCGCATCGTCGAACTCAGCGGCTCCAGCCTGAGTGACCTGGCGCTATGAGATTGATCAAACCGATCGGCTTTGCCCTTTTGGTTCTGCTCATGATCCTGGTGCCGAAATGCGCCTGGGCGGCCAATGGCGAAATCTCGTTGCTGAACCTTACTGACGGTGAAAATGGCCAGCAACTGAGCATCAAGCTGCAAATCCTGGTGATGATGACGCTGCTGGGGTTTCTGCCGGCCATGTTGATGATGATGACCAGCTTTACCCGCTTCATCATTGTCCTGGCCATCCTGCGCCAGGCCCTGGGCCTGCAACAGAGCCCGCCCAACCAGATCCTGATCGGCATTGCGCTGTGCCTGACCATGCTGGTGATGCGCCCGGTATGGCAGGAGATCTACCACGATGCCTACCAGCCGTTCCAGAACGACCAGATCACGATGGACCAGGGCCTGGACGTGGCCAAGAAGAGCATCAGCGGCTTTATGCTGGCGCAAACCAACAAGGCCTCGCTGGAGACAATGGTGGGCCTGGCCAACGAAACAATGCCCGAGGACCTCAAGGAGCTGGACTTCTCCCTGCTGCTGCCGGCTTTCGTGCTCAGCGAAGTCAAGGCCGCGTTCCAGCTGGGTTTCATGATCTTCCTGCCGTTTCTGGTGATTGATCTGGTGGTGGCCAGTGTGCTGATGGCAATGGGCATGATGATGCTGTCACCCATGATGATTTCGCTGCCCTTCAAGCTGATGGTGTTTGTGCTGGTGGACGGCTGGGCCTTGTTGATGGGCACCCTGGCCAGCAGTGTCCAGCCCTTCGGAGGTGCGTGATGATGACCCCGGAAATCGCCGTCGGCCTGGTGGGCCATGCGGTACAGATCACCGCGCTGATTGTCTGCGTGCTGGTAGTGCCCAGCCTGCTGGGCGGCCTGTTGGTCAGCGTGTTCCAGGCGGCAACACAGATCAACGAACAGATGCTCAGCTTTTTGCCGCGGTTGCTGATTACCCTGGGCATGCTGATGTTCGGTGGCCACTGGATCCTGCGCAAACTCAGCGACCTGTTTATCGAAACCTTCAAGATGGCCGGGGCCCTGGTGGGCTGAATCGATGAACGCGACCGAACCCCTGCTGCAGGCCAGCCAGTACCTGCACACACTGCAAGGCTACTGGTGGCCGTTTTGCCGGCTGCTGGCGGTGTTCAGCATGGCCCCGCTGTTCAATCACAAGGCCATGTCGAAAAAACTCCGGGTGTTGCTCGCTCTGGTGGTCACGGCCGCCATTAGCGGCGCCCTGCCCCCCATGCCGCAGGTCAACCCGTTGTCGGCTGAAGGCGCCTTGCTGGCACTGGAACAGATCGCGTTCGGCCTGATCCTGGGGTTGTGCCTGCAACTGGTCTTCACCGTGTTCAGTGTGGTCGGCGAAGTGGTCTCGGCGCAGATGGGCATGACAATGGCGCGCTACAACGACCCGGTAAACGCCGTGTCGTCGTCCTCTATCGTCTATCAGCTGTATTTCGTGCTGCTGGTATTTCTGTTTTTGTCCATCGACGGCCATCTGCTGACCCTCAGTGTGCTGTTCAAGAGTTTCAGCCACTGGCCGGTCGGCAGCGGCCTCAACTACCAGAGCTACACGACGTTCATGCAGGCCATTGCCTGGGTATTCAGCGCCGCCGTGCTGCTGACCCTGCCGATGGTGTTCTGCGTGGTACTGGTGCAGTTCTGCTTTGGCCTGCTCAACCGTATTTCGCCGTCAATGAACCTGTTTTCCCTGGGTTTCCCGATCACCATCCTGGTGGGGCTGCTGTGCATCTACATGACCTTGCCCAACCTGCCGGAAAATTACCTGCACCTGACCCGCGACCTGCTGGACAACATCGCTGCGATGCTCGAAGGAGGGCCCGATGTCTAACAACAGCGCCCAGGAGAAAACCGAAGACGCAACGCCCCAGAAGCTGCGCAAGAGCCGTGAAGACGGCCAGGTCACCCGCTCCAAGGACCTGGCCACCACCGTCTCGCTGATTGCCACCTTGCTGATCCTGCGGATGGTGTTTTCCAGCTATTACCAGGGGCTGGAGCAGAGCTTCCGGATTTCGTTCCTGAACTTTCACGCCAGCGAAATCACCCAGCAAGACCTCGGCCTGATTCTCAGTCACAACCTGGCCCTGTTTGTGAAAATACTCGCGCCGCTGCTGCTGACCAGCCTGCTGGTGGTGGTGTTTTCCCTGATCCCGGGGGGCTGGTTGTTTGTGGCCAAGAACTTTTACCCTAAATTCAGCAAGCTCAACCCGATTACCGGGCTGGGGCGCATCGTGTCCAAGCAGAACTGGGTCGAGCTGCTCAAGTCGATGGCCAAGATTGCCGTGCTGATTGGCGTGGCCTGGTTGCTGATCAGCGACGCCATCCCGCAGCTGATCGCCCTGCAGCGCACCAGCCTGCCCACGGCTATTGGTACGGCCTTCAACATGGCGTTCAATATCCTGATCGCGCTGATGGGGATTTTTGTGCTGTTTGCAGCCATCGACATACCCATACAGCGCTATTTCTTCCTGAAAAAGCTGCGCATGACCAAACAGGAGCGCAAGGAAGAACACAAGAACCAGGAAGGTCGACCCGAGGTCAAGGCACGGATCAAGCAGATCCAGCGTCAGATTTCCCAGCGCCAGATCAGCAAGGTGATCCAGAACGCCGATGCCGTGATCGTCAACCCGCAGCACTATGCCGTGGCCATCAAATATGACACCAACAAGGCCCAGGCGCCCTTCGTGATCGCCAAGGGTGTCGATGACATGGCTCTGTACATCCGCAAGCTGGCCATTGCAAACACACTCGAAGTGCTTGAAATACCGCCCCTGGCGCGGGCCATTTACTTTACCACCCAGGTCAACCAGCAAATCCCGGCACCGCTGTATGCCGCGGTGGCGCATGTGTTGACCTACATCCTGCAACTCAAGGCATACAGGAACGGCATGCGTGCCAGACCGCAGTTGCCCGACAACCTCCCGATACCTGCAAGCATGGCGAACAAGGCGTAATCATGAACGTACTGAACATATTCCTCCCGACGCTGCGCAGCGGCCGGATCGGGATCCCGCTGGTTATCCTGTCCATCCTGGCCATGATTATCCTGCCGTTGCCGCCCTTGTTACTGGATATCCTGTTTACCTTCAATATCGCGATGGCGGTGCTGGTGCTGATGGTCAGCGTGTCATCCAAAAGCCCGCTGGACTTCTCGCTGTTCCCCACGGTAATCCTGATTACCACCCTGCTGCGTCTGACCCTGAACGTGGCCTCGACCCGCATCGTGCTGCTTGAGGGCCACAATGGCACGGGCGCGGCGGGCAAGGTGATCGAGTCGTTCGGCGAGGTGGTGATCGGCGGCAACTTCATTGTCGGGATGATCGTGTTTGTGATCCTGATGATTATCAACTTCATGGTGGTCACCAAGGGCGGCGAGCGGATTTCCGAGGTGACGGCGCGTTTTACCCTGGACGCCCTGCCCGGCAAACAGATGGCCATTGATGCCGACCTCAATGCCGGGCTGATCACCCAGGATCAGGCCAAGCAGCGCCGCCAGACCATCGCCAAGGAAGCCGATTTTTACGGGGCAATGGACGGTGCGTCGAAGTTTGTGCGCGGTGACGCGATTGCCGGGATCCTGATCCTGCTGATCAACCTGTTCGGCGGCTTTGCCATCGGTCTGTTTGTCTACGACCTGCCCGCGGGCCTGGCCTTCAAGCAATTTGCCCTGCTGACCATTGGTGACGGCCTGGTGGCACAGATCCCGGCGTTGCTGTTGTCGACCGCCGCCGCGCTGATCGTGACACGGATCAACGAGTCTGCCGAAATCACCACTCAGGTGCGCCGTCAGTTGCTGGCCTCGCCTGCACTGCTCTACACCGTGGCCGGGATCCTGCTGGTACTGGGCCTGGTGCCCGGCATGCCGCATCTGGCCTTCCTCGGGTTTGCCGCCATTGTCGGGGGTGTGGCCTGGAGTGTGTCGCGCTTTCAGCCACCCGCCGAAGCCGTTGAACTTGAAGCCGTCAGCGCATTGAGCGTGGCCATGAACAACGAGCGCAGCCACAGCCTGGCCTGGGATGACATCCCCCATGTCGAGCGGTTGTCGGTGTCTCTGGGCTACAAACTGGTGGGTCTGGTCAATGAGGCCGCGGGCGCCCCCCTGACCCAGCGCGTGCGCGGCCTGCGCCAGACCCTCTCGGAGAACCTGGGCTTTCTCCTGCCCGAGATCCAGATCCGTGACAGCCTGCGACTCAAGGCGGCGCACTACAGCATCCACATCAACGGCGAGCAGATCGAGGGCGCCGAAATCCATGCCGACCACCTGATGGCCATTCCTTCGGCCGAACTGTACGGTGAAGTGGACGGTATTCTTGGCATCGACCCTGCCTACAAGATGCCGGTGGTGTGGATCAACCCCGCCGACAAGAGCCGCGCCCTGAACCTGGGCTACCAGGTGGTGGACTGCGCGGGGGTGATCGCCACGCATCTGAACAAGGTGATTCGCGACAACCTCGCGGACATCTTCAAACATGATGACGTCGACAGCCTGATGCAGCGCCTGACCGAACTGGCGCCCAAGCTGGCCGAAAACCTCAGAAGCCAGCTGTCGTATACCCAACAACACCGGGTGTACCGCCAATTGCTGGTGGAGAACATCTCGGTGCGCGACATCGTCACCGTAGCCACGGCGCTGGTCGAAAGCAGCGAGACCACCAAGGACCCGGTGCTGCTGGCATCCGACGTGCGCTATGCCTTGCGCCGCAACATTGTGGCGAGTATCAGCGGGCGCCGCGATGAAATCAGCGTATTCGTGCTCGACAATGCCCTGGAAAACACCCTGCTGGGGGCCTTGAGCATTGCCCAGCAGGCAGGACCGGTGAGCCTGGACAACATTCCCGTGGAGCCCAACCTGCTTAACCAGCTGCAAAATGCGATGCCGGTGGTCAAGGAAAAACTGCGCAAGGACGGCCACCCGCCGGTGCTCACCGTCATGCCGCAATTGCGCCCGTTGCTGGCGCGTTATGCGCGGGTCTTCAGCCCGGGGCTGCATGTGCTGTCGCAGAATGAAATCCCGGAGAACGTCAGCGTTAATATCATCGGCACACTGGGGTAAACAGGCTGCGAACGCCACAAATCCCCTCTGTGGGAGCGGGCTTGCCCGCGATTGCATCACCGCGGTGCAGCACAAACACCGCGCCGGCGCATCGCGAGCAAGCCCGCTCCCACAATCACTCTATTTCACCGTTTATTTGACGATTTTTTCTCAGCGCCGGCTCTACATTCGCTGCGATTAGACATGCTAATGATTCCTGTTTATTCACGACGCCTCAGCGTCGCCTTCCCCCTGAAAAACTCAAATAAACAGGACTGCCCGCGCCATGACTCCCCGTCGCTTTGCCCTGCTCAGCAATGCCCTGCTCAGCAATGCCCTGCTGGCCGCAGCCCTGGTCAGCACCGTTGACGCCCATGCGGCAACTGGCGACGCCGGCATCGTGGTCTTCTACCAGTCGCCCTGCGACACACAAACCGCGTTGTTCCTCGGTGACGCCGTGCTACTGCCCGCCACCCTGGGCCTGGCCCATGTACTGCCCCATTGATGCGTGCCGGCTCAGTCCCGGCTAAGTCTTGCGCCGTACCTTTGCCCTGCGCCACACAACGCACCATACCGCAGAGGTCAAGACCATGAACAACGCAGCCCGCTGGCTGAACAAAGTGCCCGAGGTGACCCTGTCCTTCTGGGTGATCAAGATCATGTCCACCACCGTGGGCGAAACAGGTGCCGATTATCTGGCCGTAGATGCCGGATTCGGCGCCGGCCCCACCAGCCTCGGCATGGCCATGCTGCTGGCCGTAACGCTGTTCTGCCAATTGCGCACCCGCGCCTGCACCCCTTGGCTCTACTGGCTGAACGTGGTGCTGGTGAGCGTGGTGGGCACCCAGATCACCGATATCCTCACCGACAAGCTGGACGTCAGCTTGTACACCAGCACGGCGCTGTTTTCGCTGCTGCTGGCGGTCACCTTTGCGCTCTGGTATCGCAGCGAGCGCAGCCTGTCGATCCGCGATATCACCACTGCGCGGCGCGAGCTGTTCTATTGGGCCACGGTGCTCTGCACCTTCGCCCTGGGCACTGCGGCAGGGGATCTGGCCACCGAGGCCCTGGGCCTGGGCTTTACCCTCGGCGCGGTGATCTTCGCGGCGCTGATAGGGGTCACGCTACTGGCCTGGCGCATGGGCGCCAATGCGGTGCTGACATTCTGGATCGCCTACATCCTGACCCGACCGTTTGGCGCGTCCCTGGGTGACCTGTTGACCCAGGCCAAAACCTACGGCGGGCTGGGCATGGGCGCCAGCTGGACCAGCGCGCTGTTCCTGTGCGTGATCGTGCTGCTGGTCGGCGCCGCGCAACTCAATGCCGGCAGCAACCGCAAGGCGATCGCCGAGTAACCTTTCACCGTCAACCAAGGACATCCCCATGCGCCATGCACACCGCGTTATCCGTCACTTCGCCCTGGCCACCACACTCGTGGTTCTGGGCCTGAACGCCGGCTGCTCCAAACCCGCCGACGCGCCGACTCACCAGGTCAGCGCCAGCCAGAACCCGAGTGCCTCGAAGTTGGGCGACCTGTCGCAGTTTCATGCCATTGCCGCAGAGGTCGGGGCACTGGTGGCGAACAACGATCTGGCCGCGGCCAAAACCCGCATCAAGGACCTGGAAACCGGTTGGGATGCGGCCGAGGCCGGCATCAAGCCGCGCGCGGCCAGCGACTGGCATGTGCTGGACAAGGCCATCGACCGGGCCCTGGAAGCCCTGCGCGCCAGCACGCCCAACCCCGCCGACTGCAAGCTGGCAATGGACAACCTGCTCAAGGCCTTTGACAACCTTAAAGGTGGCGCATAAGCGCAAAACGCCAGCGAATAACGGCACAGATGCTTCACTTGGATCTGAGCCACTGGCTTTTATGATGGAGAGGGACATGCGCATATTGCTGGTCGAAGATGACCCCATGATTGGCGACGCGATACAGGGTGCGCTGACGGATGCCAGCTATGCCGCCGACTGGGTGCAGAACGGCGCGCACGCCCTCAGTGCCCTGGCCACGCACACCTACGCGTTGGTGCTGCTGGACCTCGGCCTGCCCGGCCAGGACGGCTTTGAGGTACTGGCCCGCATTCGGGCGCGTAACAACCCGGTGCCGCTGCTGATTATCACCGCGCGCGACAGCCTCGATGACCGCTTGCGCGGCCTGGACGGTGGCGCCGACGACTACCTGCTCAAGCCATTTGCAATGGCCGAACTGCTGGCGCGCATGCGCGCGGTGCTGCGCCGCCTGGGCGGCAGCGCCGTGCCCGTGCTTGGCAATGGCGTGGTATCGCTGGACCTGGTGTGCAAGCAGGCCAGCACCGCAGCACACCACGCCGTGCCCCTGTCCAGCCGTGAATTCGCCCTGTTGCAGGCTCTACTGGTACGGCCCGGGGCGATTCTGTCGCGCAGTGAACTCGAAGAGCGCCTGTACGGATGGGGCAACGAAGTCGAAAGCAACGCTGTCGAGTTCCTGATCCACGCTTTGCGGCGCAAGTTGGGCAGCCATGTCATCAGGAATGTCAGGGGGCTGGGATGGATGGTTTCAAAAAACGCCTGAGCGAATCTGTCCAGCTCAGGCTGTCGGTGGCCCTGTCATTGACCATTGTGCTGGTGGCCGTGGCAGCCAGCGCGTTCGTATTTGTTTCGGCTCTCGACGAGGCCCATGAACTGCAGGACGACACCCTGCGCCAGGTGGCCATGTTGTATGACCGCCAGCACATGACCCTGCACTATCCCGAAGGCCCGGCCCTGGAGGGCGATGACGAAGAGTCCCGGGTCATCATCCAGCACCTGGCTGACGGCAGCCAGGCCTTGGCCAATGGTGACGAAACCCTGCCACTGCCACTGCCCGCCACCCTGGTCGATGGCCTGGCCACGGTTGATGTCGGTGGCGAAGCCTTTCGTGTCCTGGTGCACAGCACAAGCCGCGGCGAACGCATAGCCGTGGCCCAGGAGGTGGGCGCGCGCGACAAGGACGCCCGCGAAAGTGCCTGGCGCAGTCTGCTGCCGTTCCTGATCCTGTTCCCGGTATTGCTGCTGGTGGTCGGTGATCTGGTGCGCAAGCTGTTTCGCCCTATCGCCAGCCTTGCTGCTGAAATCGACCGCCGGGGCGAACAGTTACTGCACCCGATTGACGAACAGCACCTGCCTGCCGAAGTACGCCCGTTTGTGGTGGCCATCAACCGTTTACTGGCCCGGGTGGCTCAGGCAATGGACGGCCAGCGGCGCTTTGTCGCCGATGCTGCCCATGAGCTGCGCTCGCCCATGACAGCGTTGTCCCTGCAAGCCGAGCGGCTGGCCGCCTGCTCCTTGCAGGTGTCGGCACGCGAACGCCTGCTGCCCTTGTGCCAGGGCATTGAGCGCAGCCGTCAGTTGATTGATCAGTTGCTCAGCCTGGCTGCCGCCCAGGCCGCCGTTCCCCGCCCGCAAGCCCGGATCGGGGTTCACGCGGTGTACCGTCGAGTGCTCGAAGACTTGCTGCCACTGGCCGAGCAAAAACACCTCGATATCGGTGTTGAAGGCAGCGCAGATGTGCAGTTGCTGATAAACCCGATGGACCTGTTCACCCTGATCAAGAACCTGGTGGACAATGCCATCCGCTATACCCCAGCAGGCGGCACCATCGACCTGTGCCTGACACAGACCGACACCGGTGTATGCCTGCAGGTCAAGGATTCGGGCCCTGGCATCAGCGTCGAGGAGCACGATCGGGTGTTCGATCCGTTCTACCGTACCCTGGGCTCGGGTGAGACTGGCTCCGGGCTGGGGCTGTCGATCGTGAGGGCGATTGCCGAGCGGGTCGGCGCCAGGGTTGCACTGGGTTTTACTGATGAAACCAGCCGGCGCGGGCTGTGTGTTTCACTCTGGTTCCCCTGCGCCAGGGGCTAAAGCTGGCGTATGCTTTGCGCCATTCCCAACCACCACCGCAGCAGGCCTTATGAGCACACCTCTGCTTTCATCCTGGATTTTCTGGGCGCTGCTCTCGGCAGTTTTTGCCGCCATGACGGCCATTTTCGGCAAGATCGGCATTACCGGCATCAATTCCGACTTTGCCACTTTACTGCGTACCGTGGTGGTGCTGGTGAGCCTGGCGTTGATCCTCTATGCCACCCGCCAGTACCAGTCGCTGAGCTCGATTTCGGCACGCAGTTATTTGTTTCTGGTGTTGTCGGGGCTGGCCACAGGAGCCTCGTGGATCTGCTATTACCGGGCTCTGCAACTGGGCCAGGCGTCGCTGGTAGCCCCCGTGGACAAGCTCAGCGTGGTGATTGTCGCCGTGCTGGGGGTGGCCTTTCTGGGCGAGAAGCTCGACATCCGCCAATGGGCCGGGATCGGCCTGATCACTGTGGGCGTGGTGGTGCTGGCGTGGCGGCGCTAGGCTATTGTGCCGTTGGCGGCCGCCAGGCTTGGCACCCTCAGTGCAGCTCGCTGTCAAAAATCACGGTGATGGTGCCCCTATAGGTGCTGCCTGAATGATCGGCGATCATACTGGCCACCTGATCGCGCTCAACGTTGAATTGTAATGTTGCAGCGCCATTGTCGACATAGTGGCTCGGTGAAAAAATGGTCGGGGTAGTGGTCAACAGATAGCGGTTCACGGGTTGACTGGAGGCATCGCGCAGGCCGTTGGGCAGGGTTATCCGGGTGTCCACGGTGACCGTATGGCCTGCGGGGTTGCGTATACCGCACCGCGAGGCCTCGGTGTATTCACATTGCAGCTCGACGCTCAATGGCGTCGATGCCCAGATATTGAAGGCCTGGCTCGCTGCCAGTGCTTGCGGGCGCCGCCCGCGGTCCAACCATTGTTGCCAGCCGCCTGCCGGGTACAGGCTGATGCGATTATAATTGGCCGGAAACTGGAACTTGAGCGTGTGCTGCACATCAAGGGATAAATTGAACGTGACCTCGGTTTCGCTGGTGGTCAGATTGTCGCCAAAATCGAAGTCGCCATTAGGGCCAACCGAGTAGGTGATGGAGCCGACATAGGTGCCGCTTTCCATTCTCAGCGGGTCCGGGGTAGTCATCCGGTAAGCCACGCTGGGATTGCGTAACCGCAACCAGGGGATTTCAAACTTCGCAAGCTTGCCACAGGCTTGCTGCACAGGTGTAAACCAGAAAAAATCTGCATCCAGATAAGAGGGGGCAGTCATCTGAGCCCCAAGTGTGCAGGGGGCGGCAGCAAAATAAGACCAGTTCTCCCCCCACAAAGCATTATGGGCAGAAAACGGTCCTGAATTGACACCGGTTATTGTGTTTACGTACGGATTCGTTCTGATAGTCCCGCTTAAAGCCGTAATGGATAACGCCACTTCGGCCGTTTGCCCCGATGGGCCGGTCACTTGAACGGTTCTGGTATCCGCTGGGACCTTGAACATTGCGCTGTCCCGAAGACTGGAGGGGTTGGCCGGGATGGGATACTGCGTAGTGGGCTCCATTCCCAGACGGATGCTGTACAGCGGCGGCCTGCACATACTGGGAAACGTGAGGCACAACCCGGAATTGGGCGTGGTGTTCTTGAACTCGTTGACATTCGGATTGGCCGGATCCGGCGAGAACACTGCGGTTATTTCGACCACTGCCGCCTGAGCCCTGGGCACTGCAAACAGCGCCAGTATCAGGCAAAACCATAGAAAAAAACCTGCTTGCACCTGCAGATTCAAAGGGGATTTATCAAGCTTGCGCATGGCTGGGGTTTGACCTTGGCAGACCGGTTACCGTGAATCGACACCCCATCCAGCAGGTGCCCGTTAACCAATATTAGACTTAACCGGCTTTCCCCCAGTCCACCCGCAAACGGCAACAAATCGTGTCGTTCCCACTGCCCACACAGCGTACCCGCCCATGCCGGTTGGAAGACGTCTCACGCTTGACTAACGCGCACCCTATTGCGCCACGACACTTTCAGACAGATCTGCGGCCGAGGGAGTGACTTTTCCTACAGGCAGGTTCTAGTATTGCCGCGCCTCACCCTGCCCCCCTAAAAAAATAACGTATGGAAACTGCACAAATGCCCTTCACCCGTACCCTTCTCGCCCTTTCCCTGGGCATGGCTCTCCTGCAAAACCCGGCGTTCGCGGCACCGCCCCTGTCGATGGTCGACGGCGTTGCTCAGGTCAATACACAAGACAGCAACGCCTGGGTCGAGATCAACAAAGCTGCGTTCGTGCACAACATTGGCGTGTTGCAAGCGACTGTCGGTGACAAATCGAAAATCTGCGCAGTGCTCAAGGCCGATGCCTACGGTCATGGCATCGGCCTGTTGATGCCCTCGATCATCGCCACCGGTGTGCCTTGCGTAGGCGTGGCCAGCAATGAAGAAGCCCGTGTGGTGCGCGAAAGCGGCTTCAAGGGCCAACTGATCCGCGTGCGCACGGCAGCACTCAGCGAGCTGGAAGCAGCGCTGCCATACAATATGGAAGAGTTGGTGGGCAACCTTGATTTCGCCGTCAAAGCCAGCCTGATCGCCGAAAAACACGGCCGTCCGCTGGTGGTTCACCTGGGCCTGAACTCCAGCGGCATGAGCCGCAACGGCGTGGAAATGACCACTGCCGAGGGCCGCCGCGACGCCGTCGCGATCACCAAGGTGCCGAACCTTGAAGTGCGCGCGATCATGACCCACTTCGCCGTCGAAGATGCCGACGACGTACGTGCCGGGCTCAAGGCGTTCAACGAACAGGCGCAATGGCTGATGAACGTGGCCCAGCTTGATCGCAGCAAAATCACCCTGCACGCGGCCAACTCGTTCGCCACCCTGGAAGTGCCCGAGTCGCACCTGGACATGGTCCGCCCGGGCGGCGCCCTGTTCGGCGACACCGTGCCGTCGCACACCGACTACCAGCGCGTGATGCAATTCAAGTCCCATGTGGCCTCGGTCAACAGCTACCCCAAGGGCAACACCGTGGGTTACGACCGCACCTGGACCCTGGGCCGTGACTCGAAACTGGCCAACATCACCGTGGGCTACTCCGACGGCTACCGTCGCGCCTTCACCAACAAAGGCATCGTGCTAATCAACGGCCACCGCGTGCCAGTGGTGGGCAAGGTGTCGATGAATACGCTGATGGTCGATGTTACTGACGCGCCGGATGTCAAAAGCGGCGATGAGGTTGTGCTGTTCGGGCAACAGGGCAAGGCCGAAATCAGCCAGGCAGAAGTTGAAGACATCAACGGCGCACTGCTGGCCGACCTGTACACGGTGTGGGGCAACTCCAACCCGAAGGTACTGATCGACAAGTGACCGACAACCTGTCGGCCGCCCACGCGAGGTAAGGCTTGCTACCCGTCGGGATTTTCAGGGCAACAGTCACCCCGCCCTGAAAGCGGAAAATTGTTGATCTTGATCTGGCTCTGGCTCTGGCTCTGGCTGTTGATTTTGATCTACCGCCCCATCGGGAGGCCGAGAGGAGGTTCTGCGCAGTGGGTCGACCGGCATGGATGCCGGGAGAGCCGCGATGGGCCAGGGATGGCCCGTGGCGGCGGGCCCACGGAGCGGGACCGTAACGAGGGAACCTGAGCGCAGCGAAGGCCGGACGCCAGGGGCAAGCCTTTTTGGTTACTTTTTCGGCGTCTGGAAAAAGTGACTCGCCGTAAGGGCGAAACCAATATTCCAGTTAAACGCAAATGCCGGATATGTACTCGGTACACCGGTTAAAACCACCGAGTACATATCCATTGGATGAGTCACGGCTGTCTACGGGTTTCGCCCTTGCGGCCGACTCGCCGAGGCTCGCCGTTGCCCTCGCTCCGGCAGTGTTATGGGGCCACATAACAGCACCTGCGCTCGGCCTTCAGTGAGGGGCATTCGCGTCGTCTGGACAATCGAGTGGCTACAACAACATTAATCCCTTGTGGGAGCGGGCTTGCCCGCGATGGCAGCACTTCGGTCATCCAGATAGAACGAGGTGCCTGCATCGCGGGCAAGCCCGGCTCCCACAGAGGAAATATGTCGGTAACAAATCCTGCATTCAAACAGCTCGGCCGCCTCCTTGGCAGAACCTCCACTCGGCCTCCCGATGGGGCAGTCGATCAAAAGCCAGATCAAAGGAACTCCACAGGGTTTTTGCCACAAATAGTAAAGATGCGTTAACGGCATTGATTATCATTTGCGTAAATGTAATTATTTGTAACTAATTCTCGTTTACGCATTTCCTTGCCGGAGTATTCGCAGATCATGCGCTCACTGTTCAGCCTTCCTACGTCTGCCCTTACGCTTGTCGCACTAGGGATTCTCAACACGGCTTCTGCCGAAGAGAACACCCTCAACCTGCCCTCCACCAGCATCACCTCCACCGCAGACGATGAAGCGCCGCAAGGCTATCAAGCCAAACCCAGTGCCACGACCACACGCCTGAATCTCACCGCCGGGCAGACCCCCCAGGGCATTTCCAGCATCAAGCGCGAGCAGATGGACGACTTCAAGCTCAACAGCATTCGCGATGTCATGGACAGTACTCCGGGGGTCAATGTGCAAAAGGTCGAAACCGACCGCACCTACTTCACCGCCCGCGGTTTCGATATCACCAACTTCCAGTACGACGGCATGGGCATGGGCCTCGCCGGCGGGGTGCTGGTGGGCGATATCGACACCGCACCCTACGAGCAGGTGGATATCCTGCACGGCGCCAACGGTTTGATGACCGGCAGCGGCAACCCCTCGGCCACGGTCAACTTCATCCGCAAACGGCCCACTTATGAACCCGAGGCCAAGGTCAGCGTGAGCGCCGGTTCCTGGGACAAGCGTCGGGTCGACCTGGATGTGTCCGGGCCGCTGACCGATTCGGGCAATGTGCGCGGCCGGCTGATCTATGCCAACGAAGTGGGTAACTCATACCTGGACCGCTACTCCCGGGAAAAGAACATCTTCAGTGGCCTGCTGGCCTTTGACCTGACTGACGACGACACCCTGACCGTCGGCTACGAAGAGCAAAAAAGCAACGCCAACGGTGCCAGCTGGGGCGCGTTGCCCCTGACCGACAGCAGCGGCAACGCCCTGCACTACAGCAGCACCAGCGCCAATATTTCGCAGCCCTGGGTGTACTGGGACGTGCGCACCAGCCACGCCTTTGCCGAATGGCAACACAACTTCGCCAATGACTGGAAGTCCACGCTGACCGTGACCGCGATGGAACACCGCGAAGACACCGACATGTTCTATATCTATGGCGACAGCACCTCCAGCACCGGCTACACGGGGCTGGCGTCCAATTACAAGGGCAAAACCCGCGAACTGGATGGCGACCTCTCGTTCAGTGGCCCCTTCAGCCTGGGCGGTCGCGAGCACCAATTGACCGTCGGCGCCAACGTGGCACGCTCACGCACCCGGGAAACCTCGCTGTACGGCACCTCGTCCTACTACACACCGGTGTCGCTGGAAGATGCCCTCAACGGCGTCATCCCCAAGCCCACCTACAACATGGCCAACGCCGACGCCACGTCAGACTTCACCGACCGACAGAAAAGCCTCTACGCCGGTGCCCGTTTCAGCCTCACCGACGACCTGCACCTGATCACCGGTGCGCGCATGCTCAGCGCCGACAGCGATGGTGAAAACTACGGTTCGGGGCGCGATGTGAGGATTCATGGCAAGGTCACGCCTTACGCCGGGGTGGTTTATGACCTCACACCGCAGTACTCGCTGTACGCCAGCTACACCGAAATCTTCAACCCGCAGTACTACCTCAACACCCAAGGTCAGGTGCTCGACCCGCTGGAAGGCAAAAGCTACGAAGCCGGGATCAAGGGGCACCTGCTGGACAAGCGCCTCGACGTGTCTGCCGCGGTGTTCCACACCAAACAGGACAACGTCGCGACCTACGCAGGCTTCAACCCTTCCCTGGGCGGCTATTTGTATGAGGGCATGTCGTATAAAAGCAGCGGTGTAGAACTCGAAGCTACTGGCGAACTGGCACCGGGCCTGCAAGTCAGCGGCGGCTATACCTATGTCTATATCACCGATGCCGACAACAACCGCGGGCGCAAATTTATCCCGCGCAATGCGCTCACCTCCTCCATGACTTACAAACTGCCGATGGCGCCCAAGGTCAAAGTAGGTGGCAGCCTGAAGTGGCAGAGCAAGGTCGAAAATGACGACACCCCGGCGGCAAATCAGGCCGCCTATGCCCTGGTGGGCCTGATGGCCAGCTACGATATCGATCAGCACTGGAGTACCCAGCTCAACCTCGACAACCTGACCAACGAGAAATACCTGCAAAGCGTGCGCTATGGCCAGAGCAATTACGGAGCACCGCGTAACGTCACGGCATCGGTAAGCTGGAAGTTCTAGAGCGGGTAAAACCGGATGTGGTGTCGGGACAATAACCAGGGGTTGTCTAAACTGCTGGGAGCCGTCAACCATTGCCACGTCGCGGAGATGCCATGAGCCACGCCACTGTTGCGCTGTCCCTCGCTTTCAGTCTGGGCCTGATAACCTGCGGCGCGGTATCCCACGCCGCGCCGCTCCCCCCGCCTGACGCCCCCCAGGCCAATCCCCACAAAGCCCTGCTGATTGGCGTGGACGGTTTGCAATACGAAAAGCTGCGCCAGGCCATTAAACAGGGCATGGCGCCCAACCTGGCGCGGCTGCAACTGGCCAAAAGCTATGTGGGCGGCATCGACGGCACAACCACCGAGCAAACGACGGGCAGCGGCCCGGGCTGGACGACGATACTGACCGGCAGTTGGGTCGACCGGCATAAAGTCCCGTCCAACAACGATGAATGGCGCAACCAGGCCCCCAGTGTGTTCAAGCAGCTCAAGCTCGCAGACCCCCAGCGCAAAACCGCCAGCATCGTCAGCTGGAATACCATTAACCACAACTTCGCTGATGACATTGCCAATGGCTATATCGACCTCGCCGTCGACTGCGCCGAAGACGACCAGTGCGTCGCCGACAAGACCGGTGAGGAACTTGAGCACGGTCAATCGGACCTGGTGTTCGTACACCTGGACGAAACCGACACGGTAGGCCACAGGGACGGGTTTTCACCCGCCTATCAGCAGGCGATCCAGAGCGTGGACAGCCATGTGGGCCAGTTACTGGCAGCATTGAGCCGTCGTCAAGCGACCCACCCGCAAGAAGACTGGCTGGTAATTGTCGCCCCTGATCACGGCCGCCGCCTGCCGGACGGCCACGACCACGGCAAGCAGACCCTGAGTGAGAAAACCACCTTTATTGCCCTGAACAAACCCGGCAACGCACAATTGACAGCCCCCATCGCCCACCCGGCCAACCCCGCCCATAAAGGCCTGTACGGTTATGCCAGCCAGGCAGACATAACTCCGACACTGCTGGCCCACTTGGGCGCCCTGCCCGCTGCCGCGCAATATTCGATGGATGGATTGCCCTTGATCGGGCCTGTGGGGGCCAGGCAATTGACAGTGCGCCAGCTACCCGGCCGGGCAGACGTGAAGTTGACCTGGCACACGGACCGGCCCACCGGCACGCCGGTGCAGATTTATCGCAACGGCGAGCCTATCGCCACGCTCAAGGACACTCAACAGGCGTATGTCGACACCGGGACGCAGGCACTCGAAGGCCCCGTCAATTACACGGTGGTTGTGCATCAAGTGCCGGAGTCACGCTTGATTACCCTGGGCGACAAGGCGCACTGAAATAGGCGCCGGCCCTCACCCCAATCCTCTCCCACAGGGAGAGGGAGCTGATTGGCGGTGTTCTTGAAGTCGCGTGCGCCCAGCCCTCTCTCCCACCGGGAGAGGGGCTTTTGATCCAGCGTTACGCGAGGCTTTTGCTGACCACTTCAAACACGTCACTGGACAGCTCGCCCGAGTCGCGGATACGCACCAGTTCGGCCTTCATCAGCGCCTGTCGCGCCGCGTCGTATTTGCGCCAGCGGGTCAATGGCGCCAGTTGTCGCGAAGCAATCTGCGGGTTGAAGCCATTGAGTTCGATCACCAGATCCGCCAGGAAGCGATAACCCGAACCGTCCGCCGCATGGAAGTTGATCAGGTTTTGCCCGGCAAACGCACCCACCAGGGCACGTACCTTGTTCGGGTTCTTGAGGGTGAACGCCGGGTGCTCCATCAACTCGCGCACACGCTGCAAACCACCCGGCAGGGTGCTGCCCGCCTGCACGCTGAACCACTGATCCATAACCAGCGGGTTGTCCTTGAACTGCTCGGCGAAACTGGCCAGTGCCGCGGCTTTTTCCGCCTCGAAAGGCGAGTTGACCAGCACCGCCAGCGCCGTCAGGCGTTCGGTCATATTGTCGCTGTGCTCGAACTGCTCCAGCGCCGCTGCCAGCACTTGCGGCTTACCGCTAAGCATCAGGTACGACAACGCAATGTTTTGCAGGGCACGGCGGGCAAAGTGCTCGGCTTCAGCGACATAAGGCGTTGCTTTGGACACGGCACGATTGGCCTGGTAGCGCGCCCACAAACCGTCGAACAGGCTGTCGGCCAGTTGCTTACGGGCGAATTCGCGGGCGCTGTGGATCGCCTCGACATCGGCCACGTCGCTAATTTCCGTGAGGTAGGCTTCGCCCGGCAACGACAGCATTTCCGCGACCATTGCCTGATCCAGTTGGTCATTGCCCAACACCGTGCGCAAGGCCTGCACCAGGCGCGGGTCCAAGACCTGCGCTTCACCGCGCTGGTGTTGGCCAATCAGTTCCTGCAACACCTGCACCGACAGTTGCTGGCCGGCATCCCAGCGGTTGAAGCCGTCGGTGTCGTGTTGCATGAGGAACATCAATTGGTCACGGCTGTAGTCAAAGCTCAGCTTCACCGGTGCCGAAAAACCGCGCAGCAAGGATGGCAACGGTTTTTCGTTGACGCCAACAAAGGTGTAGGTCTGCTCGGCTTGCGTGACCGACAGCACGCGACTGGTGCCGGATGCGACCGTTTCACCGGCCAGTTGCAGGGCGATCTCGCCGCCCTGGGCATCCAGCAGGCCCAACTCGACCGGGATCACGAAAGGCAGTTTTTCGACCTTGTCCGGGGTTGGCGGGCAGCTTTGCGCAAAAGTCAGGCTGTAGGTGTGCTGTTGCGCGTCGTAGTGCTCGCTGACGGCCAGGCGCGGCGTGCCTGCCTGGCTGTACCAGCGCTTGAACTGGCTCAGGTCGGCACCGTTGGCGTCCTCCATCGCCTTGATAAAGTCGTCGCAGGTCACCGCCTGGCCATCATGGCGCTCGAAGTACAGGTCGCTGCCCTTGCGGAAGCCTTCGGCCCCTAGCAGGGTGTGGATCATGCGCACCACTTCCGAGCCCTTCTCGTAAACGGTCAGGGTGTAGAAGTTGGAGATCTCGATAAAGCTCTCCGGGCGCACGGCGTGGGCCATGGGACCGGCGTCTTCGGCGAACTGGTGGGTGCGCAGGTAAGCCACGTCCTGGATGCGCTTGACGGTGCGCGAGTTCATGTCCGCCGAGAACTCGGAGTCACGGAACACCGTGAAGCCTTCCTTGAGCGACAGCTGGAACCAGTCGCGGCAGGTCACGCGGTTGCCCGACCAGTTGTGGAAGTATTCGTGGGCGACGATCGCTTCGACCCGCTGGTGCGCAGCGTCGGTGGCGGTTTCGGCGCGGGCCAGCACGGCGCTGGAGTTGAAGATGTTGAGGCCCTTGTTCTCCATCGCGCCCATGTTGAAGTCGTTGACGGCCACAATCATAAAGATGTCCAGGTCGTATTCACGACCGTAGGTCTCTTCGTCCCAGCGCATGGATTTTTTCAGGCTGGTCATGGCGTGCTGGCACTTGTCGATGTTTTCCGGCTCGACATAGATGCGCAGCGCCACGCTGCGCTCGCTCATGGTGGTGAAGGTGTCTTCGACGCACCACAGGTCACCAGCCACCAGCGCGAACAGGTAGGCCGGTTTCATGAACGGGTCTTCCCAGGTCGCCCAGTGCCGGCCGTCTTCGTCCGGGCCGCTGGCAATCGGGTTGCCGTTGGACAGCAGGATCGGGTAGCTGTGCTGCTCGGCCACCACGGTGGTGGTGAACTTGCTCATCACGTCCGGACGATCAAGGTAGTAGGTGATCTTGCGAAAGCCTTCGGCCTCGCACTGGGTGCAGAACATGCCACCGGATTTGTACAGGCCTTCCAGCGCGGTGTTGGTTTCGGGGTGGATGCGCACGCTGGTGTCGACCACGAACTGTTCGCTGGTCGGGTGCAGGATCAGGTGGCTGTCGCTGAGCTGGTAGTCGTCAGCCGCCTGTTCGATGTCGTCGAGGCTGACCGACAGCAGCTCCAGTTGCTGGCCGTCCAGCGCCAGGGCCGGCAGGCCGGGGCCACGGGCCGGGTTGCGGCGCATCAGCAGTTGCGCATGGACCAGCGTGTGGTCCTCGAACAACTCGAAGGTCAGGTGCGTCTCGTCGATCAGGTAATCGGGCGCCTGGTAGTCCTTCAGGTAGATCATTTGCGGTTGTTCGGTGCGCATGCTGGAGTCCTTTTACTGATGCACGGCCAGCTGGTAGGCCGTGTATTTGCGGATATTGATAACGCCGGTGTCAAAGATCAGGTACTGGCCCTTGATCCCCATCAGCGTGCCTTCGACGATCGGGTCTTTATCCAGATTGAAGCTGACAATCTTGGTCGGGTACTGCTCGACCGGGTAGCAAATCTCGATGGGCTCGACGCTATGCAAAGGCTGTACCGCTTGCAGGCCAAAACGCTCCTGCAGGGTGTGCAGGCCCTCGGCACAGCTATCGAACAGCTGATCGCGCACCGCGCTGAGGTCTACCGGCTCGGCATCGCCCTTGAGCAGTGCGCGCCAGTTGGTGCGGTCAGCCACTTGCGAGCGGAACAGGTCTTCGACAAAGCCCGATTGCTGACGCGTGGCGACCCGCACGATCGGCAATGCCTGGCTGGCGCCCTGGTCGAGCCAGCGGGTCGGCAACTGGGTGGCGCGGGTGATGCCGACCTTGACCCCGGAGGAGTTGGCCAAGTACACCACATGGTCAGTCATGCAGAACTGCTCGCCCCACGACGGATCACGGCAGGTGCCCGCGTCGTAGTGGCAGCGTTCGGGGCTCATGATGCACACATCACACTGCGCCAGCTTGGTCATGCACGGGTAGCAGTACCCCTGGCTGAAGCTCTTTTTGGTTTTACGCCCGCAGTGGGAGCAGTTGATCTCTCCCAGGTATTCCAGACGCAATTTTGTGCCGATCAGGGGGTTGACCGGCACCTCGGTATCGCCCAGGCGAAACGCATACTGAACGCTCGGCGTTTGCAGGCTTGCCGACATCTTGCTGATTGCACCGCGACCAATCTCAATCAATGGATGGCATCCGACTTGAACAGGATGTTGGGCACTGGCGCCGATTTGGAGCTGCACTCCTGCGGGCCCATATAACCAGTGCGCTGGTCTTCAGGCAGGTTCTGCACTTCCCAGGCAATCATCGCCTGCAACGACAGCTCGCGCTGTTCAGCGGTGAGTTTGTTGCCGTCAGCCCATTTACCGATTTCCACGGCCAGTTTCAGGCTCTGGTAGATCTCGGGAGTGATGTTTTGAATCATTTCGTTGAAAGAGGACATGGTTCTGTTTCCGCTCTTAAAAAAATCAGATGACATTTCTATCTGTGGGAGCGGGCTTGCTCGCGATTCAGGCAACTCGGTGCGTCTGAATCAACGGGTTGATGCCATCGCGAGCAAGCCCGCTCCCACACGACAATTCGAAATTCTATACAGCCTGCTTGCGCCGCGCCCACAGCCCGCCCAGCAACCCGGTCAGGCAACCGATGACCAGCCCGCCCACATGGGCCGCGTTGGCGATCTGGCCAAAGCCGATCATCGACACCAGCCCCGACATGCACAATGCCAGCCACACCAGCATCATCACCAACACCCCGCGAGGCAGGTTGTACAGCGGGTTGGGCGCCATCAGCTGGTAAATCCACACATGCCCCAGCAAGCCGTACAGCAAGCCGGACAACCCACCAAACAGGCTCGGACCGCCAAACAGGTACTGGGCAAAGTTGGACACCAGGCTGAACAACAGGCTCAAGCCGATCAGGTTGATGCTGCCCTGGCGCATTTCAATGCGCCGCCCCAGTTCCCAGTACCACATGCCGTTCATGGCAATGTGCAGGAAACCGAAGTGGATCAACATCGGGGTAAACAGTCGCCACCACTGCCCCGCCGCCAGGCTGTCGGCCATCGGGGTGAATTCTATGTATTGCCCGTGGATGCTGAAGTCCAGGAACGTCAGCCAGCGCAGGGCCGACAGATTGTCCCCCAGTTGGGTAACGGCAGCCACGATCACGCACAACAGCAACACGATGGCCGTGGCCGGGCTATCGCGCAGCTGCTGCGCAAAACCCGGGCGGTTCATGGCCTGCGGGCGTTCAACAATCGGCAGCTCGTGGTCAGGATCACCTGCAGGGAAACGCTGATAGAGGCTGAGCACATCCTGGGCAATCGACTCGGGCGCCCACAGCACTAGCTCGCCGGCCTCTTCGCTGACCCGATGGGGCACCTGCATGCGCCGCAACAAGGCAACAAAACCACTCAGGTCCACGGACAACGGCAAACGTAATACAGCAACAGCACTCATTGAATGGCCTCAGGGCGATCGACGTTCACCCATACAAATTTGTTCGGATCGAGCCGGGTTTCCTGGTCCAGGCGGTAAGCCACCAGTTTGCCGTACAGCACCGCGCTGTAATCCAGGCACGCCAGGTTAGGGCGGATCGGCGCGGGCCGCCCGCTGCGCCAGTAGTGCCCGACAAACAACAGCGGTTCATCAATGCCGTAGCGTAACAGGGCACTTTTCTCGGTGGAGGACAGCGGCTGCTGTGCCACCCGCTCGGGCAGTGCGTCAGGCTGGAAGACGATATCGCCGTAGGTCTTGGGGTCGTCTTCCCAGAATTTGGTGCGGAAGAACGCCCGCGTCAGGCCATCGCCACCGGTCAGGGTCATGCCGCCGGGCAGGCGCATGTCGGTACCGCGCAACAAACGATTGAAGCTCAGGTTGGCGAAGCTGTCCGGCACCGCTGCGGCCTGCAAGAAGGCCTCGTCGATGCAGCCGTCGGGGTATTGTGCGCGCAAGGTTGCAATCACCTCGCGGTCCCAGCAGGCATGCACCACGCGAAAGCGCCCGGCGTCGACAAACAGCGGCATGTCGTAGAACCACTGCACGAACTCGCGCCATTCGGCGGGATAGTGCTCGAACTGCTCGAGGGTTTCGTGGATCAGCCGGGCATGGCGCGGCGTGTGCTCGCGCACAAACTGCTTGCCACTGCCGGCAGGCGCTGGCGTACACCAGCCCAGCGCGTTGAATTCATGGTTGCCCATCAGGCACAGGGCCTGACCGCTGCGCACCATGTCGTAGACAATATGCAGCGACTCACGAATGCGCGGACCGCGGTCAATGATGTCACCCAGAAACACCGCCATCCGTTGCGGGTGTCGCCAGATACCGGCGAGTTTGCGATAGCCCAGACGCTCCAGCAGGTGCTCAAGGGTATGAGCACAGCCATGCACGTCACCGATCAGATCGTAACTGCGCGCAGGATCGAGCATCAGTCAGCCCTGCCGCCCAGTCGGCTACCCCAGCCAAGCTTGGTCCGACACACTTCATAGTAGTTGTGGTCCAACGGGTGGATCAGGCGCAGCTTCTGCGCTTTTTTGCTCACGGTAATGGTGTCGCCCGGCGCGCAGGTGAAATGGTTCTGCCCGTCGCACGAGACTTGCGGGTAGATCTGCATGTCCTTGGCTACCACGATTTTAAGTTCGCTGTTGCCATCCACCACGATCGGGCGGCTGCTCAGGGTATGCGGGTACATCGGCACAATCACGATGGCGTCGAGCTTGGGGTGCATGATCGGCCCGCCCGCCGACATGGCGTAGGCCGTGGAGCCGGTGGGCGTGGCGACGATCAGGCCGTCGGCCTTCTGGCTGCAGACGAACTGGCCGTCGATATGCAGCTCGAATTCGATCATGCGCGTGGACTTGCCGGGGTGCAGCACCACGTCGTTGAGGGCATCGCCCTGGCCGATGGCTTCGCCGTGACGGCGCACTTCGGCCTGGAGCAGAAAGCGGTTTTCGACCAGGTAGTGGCCGTCAAGCACTTCAGCAACCTTGACTTCCAACTCATCGGGGCGGATGTCGGTCAGAAAGCCCAGGCTGCCACGGTTGATACCCAGCACCGGGACATTGTGCCGGGCCAGGGCGCGGGCGGCGCCCAGCAGGCTGCCATCGCCGCCGACCACAATGACCATGTCACAGACTTCGCCGAGCATTTTGCGTGACGAAGTTTGCAGGCCATGACCGGGCAATACCTCGGCAATCGTGTCTTCAAGGATCACGTGCATGTGCCGCTCGAGCAGGAATTTTTTCAGTCGGCGAACCGTATCGAGCACTTGCGAGCTGCCCAGACGACCTATGATGCCGATATTGCGAAATTGCTCCATGGGGCTCCTGCGGGATTCAATGCGTGCGAAAATAACGATTATGGGCGAAAGACGACGATAGACAAAACCCTTTCAGCCCCGCGAGCGGCTATGCTCGCACAATGACCCTCTTCCCCGACTTGCTCAACCTGCCCCATCAATTGCGTCACCCCGAGGTGCGCGATCTGGCGTGGGTGATCCTCGCCCCGCCCATGCTGACCCGGACGCCCTGGCCACAACGCCATCCCCTGGCAGGCAGCGACTGGGTGCAGGCGCCGCAGCAACTGGCGGCGTGGCTGCGCGAGCTGGACGGCAACAGCCAACCGCTGCAACAGTGGCTGGCCCTGGCGACCACCCGGCGCCTGGGGCGCTACTACGAACGCTTGTGGCAGTTTGCGGTGCAACATGCCCCGGGTGTGGAGCTGATTGCCGCCAACCTGCCGATCCGCCAGGGCGGGCATACCCTGGGCGAGCTGGACTTGTTAGTGCGCGACCGTGACGGCGTGCATCACCTGGAACTGGCGATCAAGCTCTACCTCGGGCCACAGGACGGCGATGGCACAGACCCCGCGCAATGGCTCGGCCCTGGCAGCAACGACCGGCTGGACCGCAAGCTCAGGCACTTCAGCCAGCACCAACTGCCCATGTCCAGTCGCCCGGAGAGCCGCGAAGTGCTGGCAAGCCTGGATGTACAGGGGTTCAGCGCCCATCTGTGGCTAGGTGGCTACCTGTTGTACCCGTGGCCCGGGCAGGCTTGCCCGCCGACGGGAGCCAACCCGCAGCACCTGCGCGGGCGCTGGCTGCATCAGAGCGACTGGCCGGCGTTTATCCGCCAGAGCGCCGCCGGGCGCTGGCAGCCCCTGCCCCGCCATGCCTGGCTGGCCCCGGCGCACTATGGCCCTGAAGGGGTCTGGACCGCGCAGCAGCTCGACACCTGGCTGGCAGAGTTGCACCCCCAGGCCCCGGCGCAACTGCTGGTACGCCTGAGCGAGAATGCAGAGGGTGACTGGGAAGAGGCTGAGCGCTTGTTTCTGGTGTCTGATCTTTGGCCAAATGTGCCTGGCACACCTGAAAGCTGACCCATCTCAGTGCAAAATGGCCCAACAGCTTTAAAGTTAAGGCACTCCGTCAACAAGAACGGGGGCCCAAGACCTGAACCGTGAGGAACCACCATGACCTGGAAAAGCACCGCCCATCATTACAGTCGAATGTCCATCGCCCTGCACTGGCTAATGGTGCTGCTGTTTATCCTGATCTACGCCTCGATTGAGTTTCGCGGCATTTTCCCCAAGGACAGTGACGGCCGCAACCTGATGAAGGACGCGCACTTCATGCTTGGCCTGACGGTATTTGCGCTGGTCTGGCTGCGGCTGCTGGCCCGCAGCCTGGGTGTTGCACCGCCAATCACCCCGGCCCCACCCGCCTGGCAAACCGCCCTGGCCACCTTGATGCACTGGGCGCTGTACCTGTTCATGATCGCCATGCCGGTACTGGGTTATCTGGTGCTGAGCTACAACGACAAGCCGGTGTACTTCTATGGCTTCGACATTTTGCCGCTGACCGCCAAGGACCCGGATTTTGCCAAGCAGATCAAGGGTTGGCATGAACTGGGCGGCACCATCGGCTACTGGTTGATCGGCCTGCATGCCGTGGCCGGGCTGGGGCATCACTACTTGATCAAGGACAACACCCTGCTGCGCATGTTGCCCGGGCGCAGCTGAACCCGCAGCCTGATGAGGGAGTGGCTTGCCTGCGATGCCAGCGACGCGGTCTGGCTGGTAAACCGCAGTGATGCCATCGCGAGCAAGCCCGCTCCCACATGGTCCCCCTGGCAAGTCACAACGTCTTGGGACACCACAAAACCTGTGGGAGCTGGCTTGCCTGCGATGCCAGCGACGCTGCTCTGGCGGATAAACCGCAGTGATCCCATCGCGAGCAAGCCCGCTCCCACATCGTCCCCCTGGCAAGTCACAACGTCTTGAGACACCACAAAACCTGTGGGAGCTGGCTTGCCTGCGATGCCAGCGACGCGGTCTGGCTGGTAAACCGCAGTGATCCCGTCGCGAGCAAGCCCGCTCCCACATCGTCCCCCTGGCAAGTCACAACGTCTTGGGACACCACAAAACCTGTGGGAGCTGGCTTGCCTGCGATGACAGCGACGCGGTCTGGCTGGTAAACCGCAGTGATCCCATCGCGAGCAAGCCCGCTCCCACATCGTCCCCCTGGCAAGTCACAACGTCTTGGGACACCACAAAACCTGTGGGAGCTGGCTTGCCTGCGATGCCTGCGACGCGGTCTGGCTGGTAAACCCCAGTGATCCCATCGCGAGCAGCCCGCACCCACATCGTCCCCCTGGCAAGTCACAACGTCTTGGGACACCACAAAACCTGTGGGAGCTGGCTTGCCTGCGATGCCAGCGACGCTGCTCTGGCGGATAAACCGCAGTGATCCCATCGCGAGCAAGCCCGATCCCACTTGGTCCCCCCTGGCATGTCGCAGCTTCTTTGAACAGGGCGTCGGGTTATGCAAACCCCCGGCGGCCTTGCAAGCCGCCGGTGTGGACAAACACCAGACGCCGCCCCCGGGAAATTAACCCTTCTTTAACCGCCTGCTCCAGCGCCATCAAGGCCTTGGCCGTGTACAACGGCTCCAGCAGCAGACCACTGGCTGCTTCGCTGGCCCGCATAAACCCCAGCAAGGCATCATCCACCCGGGCAAAACCGCCGCGGCTGGCGTCGATCAGTTCAACGTTGCGCGCTGCCAACCCGCCAGCCTGCAAGATGGCCTCCACTTGCGGGGCCACGCCGTGATCCTCTGGCACCGCCAGTGCCCCATATACCCGCCGCCTGCCGGCTTCGCCCAGCACCACACCGGCCAGGGTCGTGCCAGTACCCGCCGCCAGCCACCAACCGTCATAATCGTCCCAACCGACCGTCGCCAGTTGCTCACGCACCTGGTTCACCAGTGGTTTGCAGCCCAGGGCGCCCGCCAGCCCGCCTCCGCCCTCGGGCACCTGATGCAGATTCGGGTACTGCGCCTGCCAAGGCTGCCAAAAACCCGGTTCATGGCGCGCCCGGTACCCGGCAAAACCCAGCCAGTGCAGCTGCATGCCATAGCGTTCAAGGTCCAGCGTGGTGGGCGTTTGCTGGGGATGACCACGCAGCAGCCCCACGGTGGCAAAGCCAAAACGCTTGCCGGCAGCGGCCAGGGCATGCAGATGGTTGGAATGGGCACCCCCCAGGCTGATCAGCCCGTCTGCCCCTGCTTGATGGGCGGCGCGCAGATGCTCGGTGAGCTTGAACCACTTGTTGCCGCTGATCAGCGGGTCGATCAGGTCCAGGCGCAGCACCGCCACTTCCACCCCGGCCTGGTGCAACCAGTCCAGATGCAGGCGCTGCAAGGGTGCATGGGGGTGCCAGTCGATCAAGGGCAGCATGGCTGGGGCTCAATTGAAAAACAGCAAGTTTACCGCAGCCCGTCGATTTTCATGTTCAGAACGGCCAATAAACTGACTCCAGCTGCGGCTTCTTGTTAAGGTGTGCGCCGAATTTTGTAGTGCTGCTATCTGTTTTTTCACGCGAGCCCCCTGAATGCCTGAGCCGATCCCTCTTAAAGATCACGAATCCGAAAAACGGCTGGTCAATAAAAGACTGATCGCCTGTGCGGCACTGGTGCTGGCCATCAGCTGTGCCCTGATCGGCCGCATGTATTTTCTGCAAGTCACCGAGTTCGACTACAACTCCACGGTGTCCGAGAACAACCGGGTGCATGTGCTGCCCATCCCCCCGAGCGCGGTTTTATCTACGACCGCAACGGCGTGCTGCTGGCGGACAACCAGCCCAGCTTCAACATGACCATCACCCGCGAGCGCGCCGGCGATACCGCCAAGGTGCTGGATTCCGTGATCAGCATCCTGCACTTGCCCGAAGAAGACCGCGCGGTGTTCGCCAAAGCGATGAAACAGGCCCGCCATCCGTTTGATCCTTCGACCCTGTTGTACGAGTTGACGGAAGACCAGATCGCCCTGTTGGCCGTCAACCAGTTCCGCCTGCCCGGCATTGATGTTGAGGCGCAGTTTGTGCGCCATTACCCGCAAGGCGATCATTTTGCCCACTCTGTGGGTTATGTCGGGCGGATCAACGAGAAAGAAGCCAAGCAGGTCGATGCCACCCAATACCGGGGTACCCAGTCCATCGGCAAGACCGGCATCGAACGCTTTTATGAAAACGAACTGCACGGCAAGGTCGGTTTCGAAGAAGTGGAAACCAACGCCCAGGGCCGGGTCATGCGTGTGCTGCGCCATACCGATGCAGTGGCGGGCAAGAACATCGTCCTGAGCCTGGACATCAAGTTGCAGGAAGCCGCCGAGGATGCCCTGGGCGACCGCCGAGGCTCGATCATTGCCCTGGATCCGAAAACCGGCGAAGTGCTGGCGATGGTCAGCAAGCCGAGCTTCGACCCCAACCTGTTCGTCACCGGTATCAGTTCCAGGGACTACTCGGGCCTGCGCGACTCCATCGACAAGCCGCTGTTCAACCGCGCCCTGCGCGGGCTGTATGCACCGGGCTCGACGATCAAGCCCGAAGTGGCGATTGCCGGGCTGGACAGCGGCGTGATCTCGGCCTCGACCCGGGTGTTCGACCCTGGTTACTTCCAACTGCCCAATGTCGACCACAAATACCGCAACTGGAACCACAGCGGCGACGGCTGGGTGGACTTGAACGCGGCGATCATGCGCTCCAACGACACCTACTTCTATGACCTGGCGTCCAAGCTGGGCATCGACCGCATGCACGACTACATGGCCGAGTTCGGGTTGGGGCAAAAAGTCTCGCTGGACATGTTCGAAGAGTCCTCGGGCCTGATGCCGTCCCGCGAGTGGAAGCGCAGCACCCGCCGCCAGGCCTGGTTCCCCGGCGAAACGGTGATCCTGGGCATTGGCCAGGGCTATATGCAGGTCACGCCGCTGCAACTGGCCCAGGCCACGGCGCTGATTGCCAACAAGGGCGTATGGAACCGTCCGCACCTGGCCAGGACCGTGGACGGCACACCGCCCGTGGACGAACACCCGATCCCCAACCTGGTGCTGCGTGATCCGCGGGACTGGGATCAGGTCAACCACGCCATGCAACTGGTGATGCACGACCCGCGTGGTATCGCCCGGGCAGCGGCCCAGGGTGTGCAATACCGCATCGCCGGCAAGAGTGGTACGGCGCAAGTGGTGGCAATCAAGCAGGGCGAGCGTTACAACCGCCTCAAGACCGCCGAGCGCAACCGTGACAATGCCCTGTTCGTCGGCTTTGCCCCGGCCGAAGACCCGCAGATCGTGATTTCGGTAATGATCGAAAACGGCGAAGCCGGTGGCCGCGTAGCCGGCCCCGTGGTACGCAAGGTGATGGATGCCTGGCTGCTGGACAACCAGGGCCTGCTCAAGCCGCAATACGCCAGCCCGCAGGTCAAGGCGCATACCACGCCGCATGTTTGAAGCGCGGCCCTCACCCGTAGGCAGAGGCCGCTTGATGGGCGGCGTTACGCAGATCTGCTTTTGCCTTTCGTCCCCTCTCCCTCCGGGAGAGGGTTAGGGTGAGGGGCTTGTGCTTTTGCGCGAGCGTTCCCTTAATACCGCGCATCCACCGGCTTGCCGCCCTTGGGCCAGTCCTTGGCCTTGTCGACAAAATCAGGCCGTGGCTGATGGGAAAAGTACTCGGCCACATCCACCGCATCCTGATCCGATAATCCGCCCTGCCCCAGCGGGAATTTCTCGTGCATGCCGATCGGCATATTGCGCTTCACAAACGCTGCCGCCGTATAGGTGCGCGCCATGCCCGCACCAATATTGAACGACTCGTCGCCCCACAGCGGCGGGTACACAAAGCTGCCATCGGCGTGCTTCAAGCCCTCGCCGTTGTCACCGTGGCACACCGCACATTGCTGCACATACACGGCCTTGCCGTTCACCGGGTCCGGCTTGATGGCCGGGTCCACCTTGCCCACGCCACGCCCTGCCACCTTGTCCCCTGCCACGGTGTTCATTTTCATCCAGTCAAAATAAGCCACCATCGCCTGCATGTCGGCCGAGGCCACCGGCAACGGCTTGCCATCCATCGAACGACGGAAACAGCCATTGATCCGCTCCTCCAGCGTCACGTCCTTGCCCGCCCGTGGCGCATAGCTGGGAAAGAACGCCGACACCCCCACAAAAGGCGAACCATCGGCCACCGTACCCGCGTTCAAATGGCAACTGGTGCAGTTGAGCGCGTTGCCGACGTTGTCCGGCAATAGCGCCTTGGTTTGCAGATGCAGGCGCATGCCACGCACCACCTGATCGGCATTGGCGGCGCTGAGCAGATTGGCCAGACGCGGGGTGACGAAGGCCGTTTCATCATCAGTCGAAGGGTTGAGCTGCTTGCGCATCTTCGCCACTTGCGAGGGTTTGATCGGCGGCGCCGCATTACCCCAACTGCTGCGCACAAAACTGAGGATCTCGGCGATTTCATCATCCTGCAGCCGGGCAAAGCCAGGCATGGTGTACACCCGTGGGTGCGCCGCTGTTTGCGGGGTTTTCCAGCCGGTCAAGGTGATATGCAACAAGGTGGTCGGGTTGGCCGCCACAATGCCCGGGTTGCCATTCAATGGCGGGAACAGACCCTTGACCCCGCCGCCGTCCGGGCGATGGCAGTCGGCGCAGAACTGCGTGTAACCCAGGCCGCCACGACTGCTGTACAGCGTATCCGGTGCCCTGGCAGGCGTCAGCGCTATGGTCGGCATCGGCAAGTCATCCTTGCCTGCGGGCAGCGATTTCAAATAGCTGGCGATGGCCGTCAAGTCGGCATCGGTAAAGTGCTGGGTACTGTGGTGGATGACATCGGCCATATTGCCCGAGACCGTGGCAAAGCGGTTTTGCCCGGTCTTGAGCAACTGCACGGTGTCTTCCACTGTCCACAGGTTGCGCAAGCTCAAGGCGCGCCACTCTTCGACGGTTTCACCCGCCAGGTAATGCTTGCCGGCACTGCCCGTGTCGCTCATGGCCTTTTCCTGAAAGGCGATGCCACGCGGCGTGTGGCACGAGCCACAATGCCCCAGCCCCTGCACCAGATAGGCACCACGGTTCAGCTCGGGGCTTTTGGCCGGATCGGGGGCGAACGGCTGATTGTCGACAAACGCCCAGTTCCACAGTGCCAGCCCCCAGCGCTGGTTGAACGGGAAGCCCATGTCGGCCTCAAGGTTGGCCATCTTCACCGGCGCTACGTCCTGCATCAGGTAGGCGTACAGGGCGCGCATATCGTCTTCGCTCATCTTCGCGTAAGACGGATACGGCATCGCCGGGTACAGATTCTGCCCCGCTGGCGTCACCCCTTGGCGCATGGCCTTGTCGAACTGTTCAAAGCTGTACTGGCCGATGCCGGTTTCAGGGTCCGGGGTGATATTGCTCGAATAAATCGTGCCCATCGGGGTTTTCAGTTCCAGCCCGCCCGCCATCACCGCTCCGCCCTTGGCGGTATGGCAGGCGATACAGTCGCCGAGCCGGGCAATATATTTGCCCTGCGCAATCAGGTTTTTCTCGGGAGCAGTTGCCGGGATCGGCTCACTGGCCTGGCTTTGGACTGAACAAAACAACGTCAGGCCAGCGAGTGCCAGACGTGGGAAGGTAGAAAGCATCGCGTTATTCCTTTAAGGCGTCGATCTGGGGTGATCCCCTCGAAACGGGCCGTGCTGGTATTGTTATGGACTCCTCACCCAGCGTTTGTACCGGCTTTTCGGGGCACGGCGTTTGACCCCGGTCATGGCGACCTCAACCAGGCCGCACTGCGGGGCGCTCTAAGCTAGTTCCAAAACGGTATTTTCCCCTTTGATTTAAAGCACTTAGATTCGCTTCACCGGACCGCCGGACCTCCCCTTCTTCAGCTCCTTACAACAAGGTCCGCCCCATGTCCGTGCGCACACTACTGATTGCTTTTTCCATCGCAGGCCTCAGCTTCGGCGCGCAGGCGGCTGATTTGACCATCGGCTATATCACCGGCATCGACCCCACCAAGCTGGCCCAGGCCGAGGGCAGTTACGAAAAAGCCATCGGTGAAAAGATCGACTGGCGCCGCTTTGATTCGGGGCCCGCCGTGGTGTCGGCACTGGCATCCGGTGACCTGCAGATCGGTAACCTGGGTTCCAGCCCGCTGGCTGCCGCAGCTTCGCGCAATGTGCCGCTGGTGACTTTTATCGTCACTGCGCAAATCAAGGGTTCCGAAGCCCTGGTGGTGCGTGATGGCAGCGGCATCAACGGCCCGCAAGACCTGATCGGCAAAACCATCGCCACGCCCTTTGTCTCGACTTCGCATTACAGCCTGCTGGGCGCGCTGAAACACTGGAACCTCACCCCGCAGCAGGTCAAGGTGGTCAACCTCAGCCCTGCGCAAATCACCGCAGCCTGGAAGCGTGGCGATATCGACGGCGCGTTCACCTGGTCCCCGGCACTGGGGGAAATCCGCAAGACCGGCAAAATTCTTACCGACGCAGGCCAGGTCAGTGAATGGGGCGCCCCAACCTTTGAGGTTTGGGTGGCACGCAGGGACTTTGCCGAAAAACACCCGGAAATAGTGGCCCAATTCGCCAAAGTCAGCCTCGACGCCATCGCCGATTACAACGCCCACCAGGCGGCCTGGAGCGCAGACTCGGCGCAGGTACAGAAAATCGCCAAACTGACCGGTGCCAGCCCCGCTGATATCCCCGAGCTGCTGCAGGGTACGCACTTCCCTTCGACGGCCGAGCAAAAGTCGGCGCAGTTGCTGGGCGGCGGCACGGCCAGAGATATCGCCCAGACCGCCCTGTTTCTCAAGGACCAAGGCAAGATCGAGGGCGTTTTGCCCGACTATTCAGCCTATGTCAGCGATAAATTTTTGCCGCAATAACAAGCTGTTAGCCACTGGCACAAGAAATGCTTCGTTACGCCCTACAGCACAGTGCCTTGCATCGCCAGTTTCGTGCTGGCGATGCGAAAACCTGCGTGAACCCTGACGCCAGAGGCGTCCCGGATCATAAAAAGGAGCGTAAGGATGGCAACGCCTGTTACAGCGTCACCGATCAACCTGCCTGCAGTGAAAACCGTGGGCTTTCTGGTGATACCAAACTTCACCACTATCGGTTTTGCCTCGGCCATCGAAACCCTGCGCATGGCCAATATGGCGGCGCGCTGCGAGATGTTTCGCACCGTGATCATTGCCCCTACCCTCGACCCGGTCATTGCCAGCAACGGCATGCGCATCCTGCCTGACCATGTGATCGGTGATGCACCAAAACTGGACATTTTGCTGGTGGTGGGTTCCAACCCGATCGTCTCCCACCTCAGCAGCCGCCCGGTACTCAACTGGTTGCGCAAGCTGGCCCACGAACAAGTGGCCCTGGGCGGCATCTGCACCGGCAGTTACTGGCTGGCCCGTGCCGGGCTGCTCAAGGGCTATCGCTGCACCATCCACTGGGAAGATATCGAAACCCTCAAGGACCACTTCCCTGGGATCATCATTTCCAACCAGTTATTCGAACTGGACCGCGACCGCTACACCTGCTCGGGCGGCGTGGCCTCAATGGACATGACCTTGCAACTGATTGCCCGCGAACCGGGTGGTCGCGAAATCGCGGCCCATGCCGCCGAACTACTGCTGTGCGATCGCGCCCGCGGCCCGCAGGAGCAGCAGCGCGTACCGCTGCGCCAGAAGCTCGGGACTTCGCAGCCCAAACTGAGTCAGGTGGTGGCAATCATGGAGGCCAATCTGGAAGAGCCGGTGAGCCTGGAAGACCTGGCCCGCTTGAACGAAGTGTCGGTGCGTCAGCTAGAGCGCCTGTTCCACAAGCACCTGCAGCGCACGCCGAGCCAGTACTACCTTGAGTTGCGTCTGGCACGGGCGCGGAGCCTGTTGCTGCGCAGCGAATCACAAGTGCGGGATATCGCCCTGGCCTGTGGTTTTGTGTCGGCGGCGCATTTTTCCAAATGCTATAGCCGCTTGTTCGGTGTATCACCCATTGGTGAGCGCAAACAAGTGGCGTTGCACTGAAGAAATACAGCACCTGCGGCCTTCTGTGAGGGGCATTCGTGTCGTCTGGACAATCGCGTGGCTACATAAGCACCACCAATCCCTTGTGGGAGCGGGCTTGCCCGCGATGCCAGCACGTCGGTCATCCAGACAGAACGAGGTGCCTGCATCGCGGGCAAGCCCGGCTCCCACAGAGGAAATATGTCGATCGCAGCTCCCGCCTCCAGACAGGCCGAGTGCAGATTCTGTAGTGACTCGCCGTAAGGGCGAAACCAATATTGCAGTTAGATGCAGATGCCGGATATGTACTCGACTTAACTGTTTTCCTGTTGCTGCTGAGTAGCGAAGCGAGGCTGCGAAGCGGCCGTAAAACCTGAGACCCGGGGCTATCTGAAAAAAACGGGTGTCTGATTTTGCGACTGCTTCGCAGCCGATCGCAGCCTCGCTTCGCTCCTCAGCGGCTACAAAGATTGCGCAGCACGCACTGACGCCAACAGGCCGGCCGGTCGGCCTTCTGTGAGGGGCATTTGTGTCGTCTGGACAATCGCGTGGCTACATAAGCACCACCAATCCCTTGTGGGAGCGGGCTTGCCCGCGATGCCAGCACGTCGGTCATCCAGACAGAACGAGGTGCCTGCATCGCGGGCAAGCCCGGCTCCCACAGAGGAAATATGTCGATCGCAGCTCCCGCCTCCAGACAGGCCGAGTGCAGGTTCTGTAGTGACTCGCCGTAAGGGCGAAACTAATATTGCAGTTAGATGCAGATGCCGGATATGTACTCGACTTAACTGTTTTCCTGTAGCCGCTGAGGAGCGAAGCGAGGCTGCGAAGCGGCCGTAAAACCTGAGATCCGGGGCTATCTGAAAAAAACGGGTGTCTGATTTTGCGACTGCTTCGCAGCCGATCGCAGCCTCGCTTCGCTCCTCAGCGGCTACAAAGATTGCGCAGCACGCACTGACGCCAACAGGCCAGCCGCTCGGCCTTCTGTGAGGGGCATTCGTGTCGTCTGGACAATCGCGTGGCTACATAAGCACCACCAATCCCTTGTGGGAGCGGGCTTGCCCGCGATGCCAGCACGTCGGTCATCCAGACAGAACGAGGTGCCTGCATCGCGGGCAAGCCCGGCTCCCACAGAGGAAATATGTCGATCGCAGCTCCCACCTCCAGACAGGCCGAGTGCAGGTTCTGTAGTGACTCGCCGTAAGGGCGAAACCAATAATTCAGTTAGATGCAGATGCCGGATATGTACTCGACTTAACTGTTTTCCTGTTGCTGCTGAGTAGCGAAGCGAGGCTGCGAAGCGGCCGTAAAACCTGAGACCCGGGGCTATCTGATAAAACCAGGTGTCTGATTTTTGCGACTGCTTCGCAGCCGATCGCAGCCTCGCTTCGCTCGTCAGCTGCTACGGTTAATCCTGCAACGCCTTGTGCGCGGTCTCCCGACTGGCCAGCATCGCCACCAGTGCGACTGCCGCGGCGGCCAGCAGGTACCAGGCCGGGGCCATTTTGTTGCCGGTCATATGGATCAGCCAGGTGGCAATAAATGGCGCCGTACCGCCAAACACCGCGTTGGCCACGTTGAAGCTGAAGGCAAAACCGCTAAACCTGACCCGCGTCGGGAAGATCTCGGCCAGAAAGCACGGCAAGGTGCCGTCGTTCATCGCCAGGATGGCGCCAAAGGCAATCTGGATCATCAGGATCACCACCAGCGACGGGTTGCCCAGCATCCCGAACAGCGGAAAGGTCAGCAGCAGGAACATCACCGACGCACTGACCAGCATGGTCTTGCGCCCATAGCGGTCCGAGAGCTTGCCCATCAAGAAGATCAGGCCGATATAGGTCGCCAGCGACACCGTGGATGCGATAAATGAATCGCTTTCGCTCATGCCCATCTCGGTTGACAGGTAGGTCGGCATGTAACTGAGCAACAGATAGAAAGCCACCGCATTCAGGCAGGTCACGCCAATGCCGATCAGCACCGGCCGACGATGCACCGTAAGTAACTCACGCACCGGAGCATGGGTGGCGCATTCCTTGGCTTCCAGGCGCTTCTCCATCTCCAGGAACTTGGGCGAATCCTGCAAATGCACACGGATATAGCGCCCCACCAGGCCAAAAGGTGCCGCCAGCAGAAACGGCAGGCGCCAGCCCCAGTCATGGAGGTTTTCAAGCGTCATCAAGGCATGCATGCCCGCGACAAACATCGCCCCGAACAACAGGCCGGCTGCCGTGCTTGCTGGCACGATGCTGGTGTAGAAACCGCGCTTGCCCTCAGGGGCATACTCGGCCAGGAACGCCGATGCCCCGGCATATTCGCCTGACGCCGAAAACCCCTGCACCAGTCGAATCAACAACAGCAATGCCGGCGCCCACAAACCGATCTGGTTATAGGTGGGCAATATGCCGATGCAAAAAGTCGCCACGGTCATGATCAGGATCGACCACGACAAGGCGCTGCGTCGCCCGTATTTGTCGCCAAAATGCCCCCACACCAGCCCGCCGAACGGGCGCACGATAAACGACAGGGCAAACACCGCGAAAGTCGCCAAAAGACCGGTGGTGGTATCGGTTTGCGGGAAGAACGTCAGGGCGATGACCGTGGCCAGATAACCGTAGGCCGCATAGTCGAACCACTCGACAAAGTTGCCCATGAAGCTGGCTGTGGCGGCGCGGCGCAGGGCCTTGCGCTCGCTCAGGCGTTCAATTTGCTGTTCGGGGGTCAGGGGTAGAGCCAGGGTTGCACTTGGGATGCTCATCGGGCACCTCCGGGGATAGAGGTGCGGGAGTGGAAAACGGCAAGCAACGTCGGAACGTGGGACATGACAGATACCCTCATTGTGTTCTTTTTGGCAGGGGTAAACAGGTCAGAAAGCGCTGCGTAATCTGCGTACGCATGCGCGGGTGTTTGGCTTGGCCCGGCTTATGTGTGTGGGAGCTGGCTTGCCTGCGATTGAAACGACGCGGTTAGCCTGTTGCAAGGCGTTGATGCCATCGCGAGCAAGCCCGCTCCCACACGGGGCCTGGTGGTTACTTTTTGATGATGTTGTGCTGCGGGCCATACGGGAAGTGGGTGATATTTTCCCCGCCCTGTTCGTTGACGATCAGGATGTCGTGCTCGCGATATCCGCCCGCGCCCGGACGGCCTTCAGGGATCATGATCATCGGTTCGATGGACACCACCATGCCCGGCTCCAGTACCGTGTCGATATCTTCGCGCAGCTCCAGCCCGGCTTCGCGACCATAGTAATGGCTCAGGGTGCCAAAGGAGTGACCATACCCGAAGGTGCGGTATTGCAGCAGGTCGTGCTCCATGAAGATTTCATTGAGCTGCAGGGCAATGTCCGAGCACTTCATACCGGGCTTGATCAGCTTCAAACCGGCCTCGTGAACCTTGACGTTAACCTCCCACAGGCGCAGGTGCTCGTCCGAGCAATGGTCGAGAAACAGGGTGCGCTCCAGCGCCGTGTAGTAACCGGCAATCATCGGGAAGCAGTTAAGGCTGAGGATATCGCCCTTGTTCACCTTGCGGCTGGTGACCGGGTTGTGCGCGCCGTCGGTGTTGATCCCCGACTGGAACCAGGTCCAGGTGTCCATCAGTTCGGAGTCCGGGAAGGTACGGGCAATTTCGCGCACCATCGCCTGGGTGGCATGCAGCGCCACTTCATATTCCGGCACCTGGTCGCGCAAGGCCTCGACGATGGCCGCGCCACCGATATCGGCAATTCGTGCGCCGTGGCGGATGACCGCGTGTTCTTCCGCCGACTTGATCATGCGCATGCGCATGCAAGGCGCGGCAATATCCACCAATTCGGCCTGGGGGTAGCGGCTGGCGAGCTTGTCGCGATTGAGCAGGTTCATGTGGTCATATTCGATACCGATGCGCCCGGCCTTGGGCAACGCCTGCTGGATGGCGACAAAGTAGTTGTCGCGCTGCCAGTCGGTGTACACGATGTTGTCGGTGCCCATTGTGCGGCGCCACGGCTGGCCACCGTCAATATTGGCGCTGATGGTCACGGCGCTGTCCTGGGTCACCACCAGTGCGTAGTTGCGGCCAAACGAGCAATACAGGAAATCGCTGTAGTAGTTGAGGTTGTGGTACGAGGTGAACACCGCGGCATCGATATTGTTCTGCGCCATATAGGCCCGCAACTTGCCCTGGCGGTTGGCGTACTCCTGGGCCGAGAATGTAGGAGTGACTTTTTCGCCGTTCTTGATCTGGATGGTTTTCGGCATTTGCATGGCATGTATCCCTGTCATTGATCGAGCGTCAGAAGCCGCCGGCAGGCGGGTCGTTGAGGAACATTCGAACAGATACAGGCATGGTTTTTTTGTGCGAATCCGACCTGTAGTTGATCAGATCCGCTGTGCCTGGCGGCCCCTCTTAGCTTGATAGCAATTGCGCAGTACCGCCCATTCTGGGATATTCGCAAATGTGAAATATTCTCATTAGAGTCCCATGACCACTTCCCCCCGGTTACTTCTCGTCGAAGACGACTTCAGGCTGCGCCACGATCTCGAACAGCACCTGCTGCAACGCGGCTTTGCCGTCACCAGCTGTGTCGATGGCATTCAGGGGCTGCGCGCCTTGCAGGGCGAGCGCTACGATCTGGTGCTGCTCGACATCATGCTCCCCGGCATGGACGGGCTGGCCCTGCTTGAAGCTCTGCGCCAGCAGCAGGACGTACCGGTGATGCTGATGTCGGCGCTGGGCAACGAGCAGGACCGCATCACCGGGTTCACCCGCGGCGCTGATGACTACCTGCCCAAGCCTTTCAGCCTGGCCGAACTGGATGCCCGCAGCGATGCCCTGCTGCGGCGCATGGCCATGTTGCAGCGCCCGCCGCCTTCGCTGCCCAACCCGTTGCTGACCTTCGATGAGCAGGCCCGGGACGTGCTGCACAACGGCCAGAGTGCAGGCTTGACCCACTCTGAATTTCGCCTGCTGATGACCCTGCACGCACATGGCGGCGAGCCCTTGAGCAAGGCATTTCTCTACCAGCAGGTGCTGCACCGTATCTACACCCGGCTGGACCGTGGCCTGGATGTGCATGTGTGCAATGTGCGGCGCAAGCTGGCAGCCATTGGTGCCCGGCATCTGCAGATCCAGGCCGTGCGTGGCCAGGGCTATATCCTGGTCGACATGGAAAAACCCTGATGCGTCGCCATCCCTTGTTATGGAAACTGGCCCTGCTGCAAATCGCCTTCTGCCTGCTGCTGACGTGGATCATCTGGATCTGGGGGGTGTCGGCCGAGCGCCGCACCTACTTTCTCTCGGCCGCCGACCAGCAGTACCTGGCCGACTACGCACAGCAGGCTGAAGGCATCTGGCACAGCCAGGGCACGCCCGGGCTGGCACGCTTTACCGAACAACTGGCCGCCAGCGAGGGCACCTGGGTAACCGTGCTGGGGCCAACCCTGCAAAGCCTGAGCAACACCCCGCTCAACGCCGAGAACTATCGCCAGCTGACCTTTATGCGTCAACTGAACTGGCCCATGAGCCGACGCCTGCAGGACGAGTTGCCCTATGTCAGCATCCCCTTTCCCGGGCAGCCGGAGCAGGGCCAGCTGGTGCTGCAGTTGCCCGAACGGCTGTTGCCCGGCGGCCTGACCCCCTGGACCCATGTACTCAGCCACGGCGTGATGCCAACCCTGCTGGCCGCCCTGCTCGGGCTGCTGATCTATCGCCATCTGGTGCTGCCGCTCAACCGTTTACGTGACCGCGCCGACGCCTTGCGTGCCGATGACCTGGACAGCGAAGCACCGCTGCCGTTGATCAAGCGCCGGGATGAACTGGGCGAGCTGGCCCAGGCCTTCGAACACATGGCCGGGCGCTTGCGTCAGAGCCTCAACCAGCAGCGCCTGCTGCTGCGCACCCTGTCCCACGAACTGCGTACCCCGCTGGCCAGGCTGCGCATCGCCCACGACAGTCACCTGCCCGTGGAGCAAATGCGCCAGCGCCTGGACCGGGAAATCGACGATATGCAGCGCCTGCTCGAAGACACCCTCAACCTGGCGTGGATGGACACCGAGCGCCCGCAACTGGCCAGCGAACCGGTGCTGGTGCTGTCGGTGTGGGAAGCCCTGTGTGAAGACGCCTGCTTTGAAAGCGGCTGGCCAAGTGAGCGCCTGCCCTGCCTGCTGGGCCTTGATTGCTGTGTGCAGGTACACCTCGACAGCCTGGCCCAGGCCCTGGAAAACCTGCTGCGCAATGCCATTCGCCATTCACCGCCCGGCGCCAAAGTGACCCTGAGCGGCTGGCGTGAAGGTGATGCCTGGCACCTGTGCCTGAGCGACGAAGGCCCTGGCGTTGACCCGCAGGACCTGGCCAGCCTGTTCGTGCCCTATCAGCGCCTCAAGGGTTCGATAGGCGAAGGCTTCGGCCTGGGCCTGGCGATTGCCCAGCGTGCCGTCGAGCTGCAACAGGGTCGGCTGTGGGCGAGTAATGGCTCGCCGGGGTTGTGCATGCACATGCTGTTGCCAGCTGCACAATCCCCTGACTGAAACAGAAAACCCTGTGGGAGCGGGCTTGCCCGCGATGCCGCCAGCGCGGCTCAGCAGCCAAACAGCGGCGATCCCATCGCGGGCAAGCCCGCTCCCACAGTGAAGTGTTTAGAAAGTTAATGCGCTTTACTCTCAATTAGCAGTCATTATCATTCGTGATCTTCCTGTATCAGGCTGTCCCGGAGATCACTCGATGTTGCAACAAGCGCTGCGCCCTATCGCTCCCTTCGTTCTGTCCAGCTGCTGCTTGCTGGCCAGCTCCGTGCATGCCGCCAGCGCCCTGGAGCTGGAAAACACCAACGTGGTCGCCACGGCCCTGGAAGAAACCAAACAGGCCCCGGGCGTGTCGGTCATCACCGCCGAAGACATCAAGAAACGCCCGCCGGCCAACGACCTGTCGCAGATCATCCGCACCATGCCCGGCGTCAACCTCACCGGCAACTCCACCAGCGGCCAGCGCGGCAACAACCGCCAGATCGACATTCGCGGCATGGGCCCGGAAAACACCCTGATCCTGGTCGATGGCAAGCCAGTCAACAGCCGCAACTCGGTACGCTACGGCTGGCGCGGCGAACGCGACAGCCGTGGCGATACCAACTGGGTGCCGGCCGATCAGGTAGAAAGCATCGAAGTACTGCGCGGTCCAGCAGCAGCCCTGTATGGCAACGGCGCGGCTGGCGGGGTGGTGAATATCATCACCAAACAGGCCGGTGCCCAAACCCACGGCGACGTCACGGTCTATTCCAACTTCCCGAGCCACAAGGACGAAGGCGCCAGCAAACGGGTCAGCTTCGGTCTCAACGGCCCGCTCACCGACAACCTGAGTTATCGCGTGTACGGCAATATCGCCAAGACCGACCCCGATGACTGGGACATCAACGCCGGCCATGAATCGGCCCGTACCGGCAACCAGATCGGCACCCTGCCCGCCGGCCGCGAAGGTGTGCGCAACAAGGATGTCAACGGCCTGCTCAGCTGGCGCATGACCCCGCAGCAGACCCTCGACTTCGAGGCCGGCTACAGCCGCCAGGGCAACCTCTATACCGGCGATACGCAAAACACCAACAGCAACGCCTACGTCAAAAGCCTGCTGGGCCACGAGACCAATCGTAACTACCGCGAAACCTACGCCCTGACGCACCGTGGCGAATGGGACTTGGGTAACAGCATGGCCTACCTGCAATACGAAAAAACCCGCAACACACGAATCAACGAGGGCCTGGCAGGCGGCACCGAAGGGATTTTCAGCAATGGCGACTTTTACACCGCCGTTTTGCGCGACCTGACCGCCCACGGCGAGGTCAACCTGCCGCTGCACGCAGGCTACGACCAGACCCTGACCCTGGGCAGCGAATGGACCCAGCAAAAACTCGACGACCCCAGCGCCAACACCCAGTCCACCAGCGAAGGCGGTACGGTCGCGGGCCTGAGCAGCAGCAACCGCAGCACCGCGTCCTCAGCACAGATTTTCTCGCTGTTCGCCGCCGACAATATCGAGCTGCTACCGGGCACCATGCTCACTCCGGGCCTGCGCCTGGACCATCACAGCGTGGTCGGCAACAACTGGAGCCCGTCGCTCAACCTGTCCCATGCCCTGACCGACACCGTCACCCTCAAGGCCGGCATCGCCCGCGCCTACAAAGCGCCGAACCTGTACCAGCTCAACCCCGACTACCTGCTCTACAGCCGTGGCCAGGGCTGCTACGGCCAGAGCACCAGTTGCTACCTGCAAGGCAATGCCGATCTGAAAGCCGAAACCAGCGTCAACAAGGAACTGGGCATCGAATACAAGAACAATGGCGTCGTCGCTGGCCTGACTTACTTTCGCAACGATTACAAAAACAAGATCGAATCCGGCCTGAGCCCCATCGGCAATGCCGTGGGCGGCATCGGCAGCTATGCCAATGCGGCGGTCTATCAATGGGAAAACGTGCCCAAGGCCTTGGTCGAAGGCCTCGAAGGCACCCTGACCCTGCCCCTGGCGGCGCAAGTGACCTGGACCAACAACTTCACCTACATGCTGCAATCGAAAAACAAGCAGACCGGTGACGCCCTGTCCGTCACACCGCGCTACACCCTCAACTCCATGCTGGACTGGCAGGCCACCGACGACCTGTCGTTGCAGGCCAGCGTGGCCTGGTACGGCAAGCAGACGCCGAAAAAATACGATTACCACGGCGACCGAGTAACCGGCACCGCCAACAACCAGCTCTCGCCTTATGCCATTGCCGGCATCAGCGGCACCTACGCCATTACCGCCAACCTGAGCCTGACCACGGGTATCGACAACCTGTTCGACAAGCGCCTGTTCCGCGAAGGCAACGCCCAGGGTGTGGCCAATATCGCCGGGGCCGGTGCGGCGACGTACAACGAGCCGGGGCGCACGCTTTACACCAGCCTGACCGCTTCGTTCTGACCCTGACGAGACCGCCTGATGAGAAACCTCACCCTGCCCCTGGCCCTGTTGCTTGCCCTGGCCCTGCCGGGGCAAGCGGCCCAGGCCCGGCCAGCGCCTGACCAGCCGATGGACACCCGCCTACTGCAACGCACCGACCTGGACTACCGCTTCAGCCGCTTGCTGATCGACTCGGCCGATGGCCAGCGGCACTATCAGCTGTGGATCGGACGGCCCAACGGCGCGCCGCCGAAAAGCGGCTACCCGGTGGTCTGGATGCTCGATGGCAATGCGGCCGTCGGTGCACTGGATGCCGACTTGTTGCGAGACCTTGCCCGTGGCAGGGCACCGTTGCTGGTCGCCATCGGCTACCGCACACCGCTGCGCATCGAGCGTACGGCCCGCACTTACGACTACACCCCGAACAGGCCCGGCGTTGCGGAGCAAACCGACCCGCTGACCGGGTTGCCCAGTGGTGGCGCGGACGAGTTCCTTGACCTGCTGCGCGATCGCCTGCGCCCGGCGGTGGCGGCCAAGGCGCCGCTCAACCTGCAGGAGCAGACGTTGTGGGGTCACTCCTACGGCGGTCTGCTGGTGCTGCACGCCCTGCTTACCCGCCCCGGTGAATTTGCCCATTACGCAGCGGCCAGCCCGTCGCTGTGGTGGACCGATATCCGCCCCGGTACGGACTTCAAGCAACGTATTAACGGGCACAAGGCCGATTTGCTGCTGATGCGCGGCACGGCCGAACCCGGCAACCCGCGTGGCCCGAGCAACGGCGAGCCGGACAAGGCGATAACCCAACTGGTGCAACAACTGAGCAGCACCCCGGGGCTGCGGATCGACTACCACAGCTTTGAAGGCATGAGCCACGGCGAAACCCTGCCCGCGTCGTTGCGGCGGGTACTGCAAAACTTGTAGCCGCTGGGGAAGGCTGCAACAAGGATCGCCCGCTCCCTGCCAGCCCTGGTGGGAGCTGGCTTGCCTGCGATGCAGACAACGCGCACTGGCAGGCAAACCGAGGTGCTACCATCTCGGGCAAGCCCGCTCCCACAAGGTGCGGGCGAGGTCCTTCTACCCTGGAATTTTGCGTGTTTGAATTAACCAGCTATCTGGGCCTGTTCCTGGCCGCATTCGGCGCTGCATCACTGCTACCCATGCAATCGGAAGCCGTGCTGGTGGGTATGCTGCTGTCCGGCAAATACGTCGCCCTGACCCTGCTGGCAGTCGCCACCCTGGGCAATGTGCTGGGGTCGGTATTGAATTGGCTTTTGGGCCGCTCAGTCGAACGCTTTCGGCACAAACGCTGGTTTCCGGTCAGCGAGCAAAAACTCGACAAGGCCCGGCAGTTCTATCTGCGTTATGGGCGCTGGTCACTGCTGCTGAGCTGGGTGCCGATTATCGGCGACCCGCTGACCATGATCGCCGGGGTCATGCGCGAACCGCTGTGGCGTTTCGTACTGATCGTGACCCTGGCCAAGGGCGCCCGCTATCTGCTGCTGACCGCGGCCACCCTGGGCTGGTCCTAGGCCACGGCGGGGATCAAACCGGTTCTGCGGCGATGCGGTTTTCCATCACCGGCGGGTACTCTGGCAACCAGGACAGCGGCATCAACTGGCTGTATTTCTGATAGAAACACGCCTGAATGCGTCCGCGAATCTGCTCAAGCTGCTCGATCAGGCCTGTCAGCGCCAACTGTTGCGAAACCAGGCGAATTTCATCCTCGGCGGTATCGCTGTCAGGTAACCGGATCGCCTGCAGGGCAATGCTTTCACTGAAATAAGCAGGTACCCGCCGGCCATTGCGATACAGCTGGTTCTCGGCGCGGTAACACTGCACAAGACCGGCCAGAATCATCTCGGCCTTGTTCAACCCACTGGCCAGACGCGGTTTTACATTGCGTTTTTCGTCCAGTGCCGACTGGTAACTGACCAGTTGCTCATTGCACGCCAATACATCCGCTTCAAGCTTCTCAAGGTACTCGCCCTTGAGCGCCAGCAACTCGTTGCGTACATCGGCAATTTCATCCTGATAAACACTCAAGGCTTCATTGCGACGCTTTTGCTGCTTGCCAAAACCGCCGTGGTTTTGTGCCTTGAACGCACACAGTTCGGCCTCACGCTCCCGTGCACTGTATTCCAGGCGCTGCAAGCGGACGGCGTAATCACTCATCAGGCTGTTGGCAGCACGTTCGAAGTCCTGATCAACATGCACGCAGTTGCTCACCATACGGGTGATATCCAGTGTTTCGAGGCGCTTTTCGATCAAGGCGATCCATGACTCGGCCCAGGCCAGGGCTTTGTCACGTTCCGATTCAAGCGTGACGCGGATCTTTTCTTCGACAGCCGTCAACCGGGTGGCTTCCACAGGCGGATAACCCTGCTCCCCGTGACGCCGGGCTTGCTCAATGATGTTGAGATCACGCTTGAGGCTTTCGAACTCGGGCGCTGTCAGCAATGGCTTGCCTGCGCGGTCATGCGTGCAGTCAGCCTGCCCCAAAATATTCAACAACTTTTTGAATAACTGCATGGTGTTCGCTCCGCTAAACCCTTGATCTCAATAGCCGGCACTTCAGATGAGCATCATCATGCCAATGCCTTTGCATAACAACAACAGCTTAGTAGCACTTTGCTATCTGCACAGGTAAAACCGTTGAAAAACAGCGCTATGGCGAATGATTCCTGATGCCAAATCTGTAAATTGACAGCTCTGTCAACTTATTAAAAATTCATCAAGGCAACCCTTCGCCGCCATCACCATTCAAGTAAATGACTGCAAAATTTCCGAAATACGCCGCTTTTACCCGCAAATATGAGTTTAGTTTCGATATTAAAAAAAACAAAAAAATACATAAAATCTGAAATCAAAATGAAACAGCACCCCTCTACCTTTGCAACCTGTCACTTGAGACAGGTTTTGCACGCTTTACGCTCTGGCAAACCACAAGTGAGAAATCTGAACGGATGGTCAGCTTTTTTGACCCCCTCTGTGGACTGGAGTGCATGTGATGCGAAGCTGGGAAGAACCTAAGAAAAAACGCCTGCATATCGAGATCATTCCGATGATCGACGTCATGATGTTCTTGCTGGTGTTTTTTGTGTTGATCAGTCTCAACGTGATCCCGGCACTCGGCATCAAGACTCAGTTGCCCGGCGCCGCCCACGCCCAGCAGCTCAAGCCGCAAAACAAGGCGGTGATCACCCTGGGCCTGCAAGACCGCCTGCAACTGGATGGCCAGGACCTCAACCAGAACGATCTGGTGGCACAACTTAAGGCCATGGAAAAACCTGACGAGAAGATGGTGATCATCCTCAACAGCGATGCCGGGGTTGAAGTGGCACGCCTGGTGAGCGTGATGGATGTGCTCAAGGGCAGCGGTTTTTCTTCCGTTTCCATCGCGACCCGGAAGCTGTAGGCCATGTCGGTTTTTTTCAAATCACGCAAAGCCATCGCCTGCCTGCCGGCCATTTGCCTGCTGGCCGTCGCGGTGCACAGTGCAATGAACACAGACCTGAAGATCACGCCCAAGTACGACGACAGCAGCGTCGAAGTGGCCCTGATCGACCTGGATGAGTTGATGCCACCGCCACCGCCGCTTGAACCCGAGCCCGCAGAGGCCGTCGAGCTGCCGCCGCCCGTCGAGGAAGTGGTCGAGGCGGTGGTGATCGAACCGCCGCCACCGCCCAAACCCAAGCCACCGGCACCAAAACCGCCACCCAAGCCCAAACCGCAAGTGGCCAAGGCCGCGCCGCCGGCCAAAACACAAGCCGTGGTGCAAGCTCCCGCTCCCGCGCCAGCGCCAGCACCCTCCCCGGCCCCGGCCGCCCCGGTGGCGCCGGCTCAGCCGGTAGCCCAGGCCCCACGCGCCAACCCGGCAGACCTGGAGAGCCGCTACATCGCCCGGCTGCTGGCGGAGCTGGAGAAATACAAGCAATACCCGCGAGGTCGCGAAGCGTCACTGCAACGCCCGCAAGGCAATGTGGTGGTGTGGTTGCTGGTTGACCGCAGCGGCAAGGTGCTCGACTCGGGCATTGAAAAGAAGGCGACCAACATGCTGCTCAATCGCGCCGCACAAACCAGCTTGCAACGCCTCGACAAAGTAGTGCCCTTCCCCGAGGAAAGTTTCTCGGGCAAGGACAAATACCGTTTCAGCGCCACGCTTGTATACAACATAGAACCATAACTAAAAGCATTTCAGCTCTGACACTTACGCTTAGGGGAAACTGTTTTGAAACTCAACACTTTATTCGCAACGCTACTGGCCGTTGGGGTTGGCGGCTGGACGCTATCAACGCTGGCGGAAGATACCGTTGATATAGGCAATGTTAAAGTTACCGGGCAAAGTCTGGGCAATGGCCTGATGGTTCAGGAAGAAAGTGCCAAGGGCCGCTCCACTGTAACCAAAGAGGCGATGGACGAAATGGCACCCACTGCCAACGCCATCGACAAACTCAAGTACACCCCCGGCATCAACGTTTCCAGCACCGACGCCTCGGGCGTGAGCGGCACCAGCTTCACCATGCGCGGGATGAACTCCGATCAGGTCGGTGTGTCCTCGGACGGTATCCCGATCAACGATTCCGGCGACTATGCGGTGTATGCCAACCTGCTCGGCGACCCGGAAAACCTCGGTGAAGTGTTTGTCACCCAGGGCTCTTCGGAAATCGACGGCCCGCATATCGGTTCCAGCGGCGGCAATATCGGCCTGGTGACCCTGCGCCCGACCAAAGACTTCGGCGTCTTTGTCAAACAGTCGGTCGGCTCCAACAGTTTGAACAAATCATTTGCGCGAATTAACACCGGCGACCTGAATGGTTTTAAAACCTTTGTTTCGGCCTCCCATACCGAAGGCGAAAAATGGCGCGGCAAAGGCACCGTGCGTGCCGACCGGGTTGAATGGAATACCTTGTTCGAAGATGGCAATGGCAACTCGACCAATGCCATCTTTAAATACAGCACCCAGGAAAACTACAACTACAACACCCTGAGCAAGGCACAGTTCCAGAAGTCTGGCCGCGGCCTCGACTATGCCGAAATCCCGATCTACAACAGCAGCGGCAAGTTGACCCAGTACTACAAGATCAACCGCAACCCGTTTGAAAACGCCTCGGCGTCCCTGACCCAGCGCTTTCAGCTGCGTGACGATCTGGCGCTGACCATCGCGCCCTACTACTTCTGGTCCAATGGCGGCAGTTTCAGCGGCCAATCGGCGACCGGGCTGTCCTCTACCAGCGACAAGGCCGGCAACTACGACCTCAAGGGTCTGGCCTATGACACCTACTACCGGCCATCGTGGACGGAAAGCTGGCGCCCTGGCGTGAACACCAAACTCAAGTGGGACTTCAACGAAGCTCACAGCATCGATGTCGGCTACTGGTACGAACGCGCACGCCAGCGCCAGACCCAACCGTTTATCAGCATCACCGAGAATGGCACCCCGGACGATATCTGGGGCGACTACAACAGTGGTAACCAGCTTAAGGACAACAATGGCGCCACCGTCCAGGGCCGCCATCAGTACACCGTCACCCCGGCACAGAAAGTCTGGGTGCAGGACATGTGGACGGTCACCCCTGACCTGACCCTCACCGGCGGCATTGCCTACCAGTACGTCGAACGCGACGGCAACAACCTCGGCAGCCTGTACAGCACTCCCGAAAAGCGTGATGCCAGGTACCACGAGTTTTTGCCCAACTTCAGCGCGCGCTACCAGATCAACGAGCAGAACCAGGCGTTCTATAACGTCACGCGCAATATGCGCACGCCGCCCAACTATGTGCTCTACAACGCCGGCGACTCCATCAGCCTGGCACCAGAGCTGAGCTGGAACCAGGAGCTGGGCTGGCGTTTCAGCCAGGACGACATGCTGCTGAGCGCCACCCTGTTCCATATCTCGTACAAGGATCGCCAGCTGTCGACCACCAATGCCGACGGTGACTACGAAATGCTTAACGTCGGCAGCGTGGTCAACAAGGGCCTGGAGCTGGAGTGGAGCGGCCTGCTGCCTTACAACTTCAACTACTACACCTCCTATACCTACACCAGCGCCGAGCAGCAGGACGACGTGACCACGCGCAACAAGGAACTGCCCACCTCCGGCAAGCAACTGGCCAACGTGCCGAAAAACATGCTCAACGCCAGCCTGGGTTACGACAACAAGCGCTACTACGGCAACGTGGCCGCCAAGTATGTGGGCAGCTACTACGGCGACCTGACCAACGACCAGGAAATCTCCGGGCGCACCACCTTCGATATCAACGCCGGTGTGCGCCTCCCCGTGGACAAGAAGATCCTCAAGTCGGCGGCCATTCGCGTCTCGATGCTCAACGTGTTCGACAAGGAATACCTGTCATCGGCGCGTACCGTGGTGCTCAACGCCGCACCGGTCAACGGCGTCAGCGCCGCCACGCCGTACTACAACGTTGGTGAAGAACGCACTGCGATGGTCTCTTTCGAAGCCAGCTTCTGACCCCCGCACCCGGGCCTGCCAGCACGGCAGGCCCGGGCCATGAACGTATTTAGAGGACACCCCGAATGAACATGAATCTGCTCCACGACATCACCTTCTACGTCATGTACGGCGCCGCCGCTCTGGCCGCGTTTGTGGTCGTGGAACGCTGCATCTTTTTCAGTTACTCGCTGCGCAAGGCACGCCAGCTGCTCCCGGCAATCAACACCCGGGTGCGCAGTGTCGATGACCTGCCAAAGGCCCTGACTGAACGTGACAGCCTGCCCCTGCAGCTGGTCTCGCAGATCTACGACGGGCGCCGTCACCTGCACTCGCATCAGGAGCTGGAAGACCTTGCCCAGGCCATCTATATCTCGATGCGCGGGCGTCTGTCGCACAGCCTGTGGATTCTCGAAGCGGTGGTGGCCGGCGCGCCATTGCTGGGTTTGCTCGGCACCATCATGGGCATTATCGACACCTTCAAGGCCCTGGCCGAGGCCGGTGTTTCCGACCCGGGTGAAGTGTCCCGCGGCATCGGCACGGCGCTGTATGCCACCGCACTGGGTATCGCCATCGCACTGGTGGGCATGGTCTTCAACAGCCACCTGCAGGATCGCCTCGAACTGATCAACGACAACCTCAAGATGCTGTTGCTGCGCGCCGGCCTGGGTACGCAATACGTCGCCACGGCTGCGTCCGACGCCGTACACGTCGGTCAGCCGCGTACCGCCTGACCCACATCGAGGAGCCCCCATGTCCAATGTACTTTCGCGCCTGCACAGTGCCAGCCTGGTCATCCCGCTGGCGCTGGTGCTGGGTGCCTGCCAGCAGCCGGCCAAACCCGTCGATGTGAATATTGCCGCGATCAACGACTTTCACGGCAATCTGGCCGCCACCCCGTTCACCTATGCCGATGCCACGGCGCCGACAGGCAAGGTGTCACTCAAGGCCGGGGGTATCAACGCCCTCAGCGGGGTGGTTGGCGAACTGCGCAACAGCGACCCGCAACTGCTGTTGATTGGCGCGGGCGACATGATCGGCGGCAGCCCGCCGATGTCTTCGATGTGGGCCGATGAGCCGACGCTCGAAGCCCTCGGCGAACTGGGGCTCAAGTTCAGTGTGGTCGGCAACCATGAGCTGGATCTGGGCAAACTGGAGTTGCAACGCCAGATCAATGGCGGCTGCGTGTCGCCGCGCCCGGACAAGGCCTGCCAGTTTGACAACAACTACAGCGGCACGCGCTTCCCCTATATGGCGGCCAACCTGATCGACGCGCAAACCGGCAAGCCACTGCTGCCCGCCTACCGTATCGAGCAGGCCAACGGCGCCAAAATCGCCTTTGTCGGCGCGGTGTTGCGCGACCTCCCGGCCTATGTCAGCCAGCAGAGCATGGACGGCCTGTACACCATTGACGAGGCCGAGGCGATCAACGCGCAACTGCCCGAACTGCGCAAACAAGGGGTGGATGCCGTGGTCGCGGTGATCCATCAGGGCGGTGAAACCGCCGAACGCTTCGACCAGCAGGATTGCAGCCAGCTCAAGGGCGATATCGTCGACGTGGCCAGGCGTCTGGACCCGCAAATCAAAGTAGTGGTCACCGCCCACACCCACCAGGGCTACCTGTGCCGCCTGGGCGACAAGCTGATCACCCAGGGCAGCTCGTTCGGCCGCCTGCTGACCCATATCACCCTCACCGTGGACCCGGTCAACCACCAACTGCTCGATGCCAAGGCACACAACATCGTGGTCGACCCCGCCCGCTACCCGCCGCTGGCGGAAATTGCCGCATTGCAGGCCGATATCGAAGCGCGCAGCAACGCACACCTGAACAAACCGGTCGCGCGCATTGCCAACCGTGAAATCACCCGCACCCTCAACGACGCCGGCGAGTCGGCGATGGGTGACCTGATTGCCGACGCGCAACTGCACGCCACCCGTGCCCTGGGCGCAGACGTGGCATTGACCAACCTGGGCGGGATCCGCACCGACCTGATACTCGAACCCGGCCAGCAACACCTGACCTATGGCCAGGTAGCCTCCGTGCAACCGTTCAACAACACCCTGAACATCCTTACCCTCAGCGGCACCCAGCTCAAGCAACTGCTGGAACAGCAATGGCAGAACAACGGTTTTGGCTTTTACCCCTTGCAACCATCGGCCTCCCTCACCTATCGCTGGGATGCCAGCAAGCCCCAGGGCCAGCGAATTCTGGCCGACAGCCTGAAAGTCAATGGCAAACCGGTGTTGCCCGAGCAGCGCTACCGGGTCACGGTCAACTCGTTTATGGCCGGTGGTGGCGACAACTTCACCGTCCTCAACCAGGCCAGCCAGCGGGTAGATACCGGCCTCAACGATCTGCAGGCACTGGTCGATTACCTGCAAGCCCGCGACCATACCGGCCAGCCTGCCGGAACAGACGCGGCGCAACAACGGATTGAAAAAGTTGGCCAGGCCCTGGCTGACACCACCGCGAGCAACGGCCCATGAACCGCAGCCCTGAAGCACAGGCGCAGTTCGAACGCCTGTTGCCCGAAGCGATCGCCGCCGCACGCGCGGCCTGGTGCCCGCATTCGGACTTCCCGGTGGGTGCGGCATTGCTGACCCTTGATGAGCACATCATCCGTGGCTGCAATGTCGAAAACGCCTCCTATGGCCTGACCAACTGCGCCGAACGCAGCGCCCTGTTCAGCGCCATCGCCCAGGGCCATGCCCCTGCCAGCTTCAAGGCGATGCTGGTGTATGCCCCCAAAGTGGCGCTGATCGCCCCGTGCGGCGCCTGCCGCCAGGTCATGCATGAACTGATGAGCGCTGGCTGCCCGGTGTATTGCGTCGGCCACGATGCGACGGCCGCCCGCGACTGGACGGTCGAGCAATTGCTGCCCGGTGCCTTCGGTTTCTGAACCGCTGCGACCTTGATGCGCAACAGACGGGAATATGCTCAATGAGCTTTATTGGAGTGGTGGTTTTGATTGCACTGGCGGTGCTGTTGTCCAGTAACCGCCGGGCGATCAAGTTGCAGACCGTAGCCGGGGCATTCGCATTGCAGGCAGGCCTGGGGGCCTTCGCCCTCTATGTGCCGTGGGGCCAGGCAACCCTGACGGCTATCAGCGATTCAGTAGCCCTGCTGCAAGATTATGGCAACGAAGGCATCAGTTTTGTGTTCGGGCCATTGGCAGGCAGCCAGATGAGCGAAGTGTTTGGCAGCCAGGGTTTTGTATTTGCGATCAAGGTGCTGCCGTTGATTGTGTTCTTCAGCAGCTTTATCGCCATCCTTTACTACCTGGGCGTCATGGGTGTGGTGATCCGCGTGATCGGCGGCGGGTTGCAGCGGGTACTGGGCACCAGCCGTACCGAGTCGATGTCCGCCACGGCGAACATATTTGTCAGCCAGTCTGAAGCGCCCATTGTGGTGCGCCCGTTTCTGGAGGGCATGACCCGCTCGGAACTGTTCGCGGTGATGGTCGGCGGCATGGCTTCGGTCGCAGGTTCGGTGCTGATCGGCTACGCCAGCCTCGGCGTGGAGCTTAAATACCTGATTGCCGCCAGCTTTATGGCCGCCCCCGGCGGCTTGCTGATGGCCAAGCTGATGGAGCCGCAAACCGCTGTACCGCGCGACAGCTTCAGCGATATCGAAATCTACCCCGACGACAAACCGGCCAATGTCATCGACGCCGCCGCACTGGGGGTCAGTAACGGCCTGCAACTGGCCCTCAATGTGGGCGCAATGCTGCTGGCCTTTATTGCCCTGATTGCCCTGCTTAACGGCATCCTGGGCTGGGTGGGCAACTGGTTCGGCTTTGCCCACCTGAGCCTGCAACTGATCCTGGGGCATGTGTTCGCGCCGCTGGCTTTTGTCCTCGGTGTGCCGTGGAGTGAAGCGATGGTGGCAGGCAGTTTTATCGGCGAAAAACTGGTGCTCAACGAGTTCGTCGCCTACGTCGATTTCGCGGCCTATCTTGACCCGGTACAAGCCGCCGCCAAAGGCATCCAGGTGCTGTCGGGGCCCACCCAGGTGATCGTCACTTTTGCCCTGTGCGGTTTTGCCAACCTGTCGTCGATCGGCATCCTGCTCGGCAGCCTGGGCGTCATGGCGCCCTCCCGGCGTCAGGATATCGCCCGCCTGGGCCTGCGCGCCGTGATCGCCGGCACCCTGTCCAACCTGATGAGTGCTGCGTTGGCAGGGGTGTTTATTTCCCTGTGAACCCAATCCCGTCTTGAGCCACTCACAGCACAGGCTGGCTCCCACCATCAAAAAAACGGTATCCCGGATAAGCACCTATGATTATTTTGCGTAACCCGCTGTTGATCGCCCTTGGCGCCCTGTTTTTGAGCGCCTGCACCCACCACACCGAACCTCAGGCCGCACGCGTCTCGCTGATGACCTGGAACGTCGAAAACCTCTTCGACACCGAGCACGATGCCGGCAAGGAAGACTTTGCCTACCTGCCCCTGAGCGTGAAACGCGCCCACCCGGAGTACCTGGCCAGCTGCGCAAAAATCCAAGTCCGGGCGTGGCGCAAGGAATGTGAAGAAAACGACTGGACCCAGGCCTTGCTCGATGAAAAGCTCAAGCGCCTGAGCGCAGTGATCAAACAGATCGACCAGGGCCGCGGCCCGGACATCCTGATGCTCAATGAAGTCGAGAACATCGCGGTGATCGAACAGCTCAACGCGCGCCTTGAACAGTCCGGCTACCAGACCCGCGTACTGATCGAGGGCCAGGACGAACGCGGTATCGACACCGCCGTGCTCAGCCGCCTGGCGCAATGGGACAGTGCCCGCCTGCACACTGTGCCTTACCAGGCGCTGGGCAATGACGACCCGGCGCGGGTCAGCAAAACCCGGGGCATTCTCGAAGTACGCCTGCTGTTGCCCGACGGTCAGAAGGCGGCGATTTTTTCCCTGCACCTGCCCTCCGGCGGCGCCCCGGGCTACCTGCGCCAGCAGGCCGTGGCCTACCTGGCCCAACTCAAGCGCGAGCTGCCCGCCGATGTACTGCCCATAGTCGGCGGCGATTTCAATATCAATGCCGGCGAAGAACAACAGCACGGCTATATCGCCAAAGACCTGGCCAGCACCTGGGCGGTCTCCCAGTTCATCGGCTGCCAGGGTTGCAAGGGCAGTTACTACTACCACAGCAAACGCGAGTGGTCGTTTTTTGACATGCTTCTGTTCCCGCCGCAAATGACCCGCGCCAGCGGTTTCAACGGCTGGCAGGTCGACCCGCAGAGCATTCGCCTGGTCCATCAGAGCCCGTACCAGGTCAACCGCTGGGGCTCGCCGGCGCGCTTTGATGGCGGTCGTCACAGCGAAGGCGTTTCAGACCACTGGCCGTTGTATGCCGAGATATTTCGCAGCGGCAATTGATCTATGCTCACTGTCTGCCTCGCACCTCATCGCCTTAAGTCTGGAACCCGATGACCAACCCCAAAGTAAAGATCCGCCGCAAGAACATAGAGAAAATCCTGCTGGCGGCCGAGAAGGTGTTCGCCGAGCAGGGCTATGCCGGAACCAAGATGGCCGATATCGCCCAGCAGGCGCAGTTGCCGCGCTCCAACCTGCATTATTACTTTTCCACCAAGGACGAGCTGTACCGCGAAGTATTGGTCAACCTGCTGGACACCTGGGAACTGGAAGGCGCGTGTTTCGAGAATTTCGACGACCCGCGGGTGGTACTCACCAGCTACATCATGGAAAAGATGAACCATTCACGCACCCGCCCCCACGGTTCCAAACTGTGGGCCAACGAAATCATGCGCGGTGCGCCGCTGTTCCAGGACATGCTCGACGAGCACATGGCCAAGGGCGCCAAACTCATGGAGCTGAAAATACGCCAGTGGGTGGACGACAAGCGTATCAACCCGGTCGAGCCCTCGGCGCTGCTGTACATGATCTGGGCTTCGACCCAGCACTATGCCGACTTTGACTATCAGGTCTGCGCCCTCAACGGCCATCAGCCGCTGTCCGACCAGCAGTTTCATCAGGCGACACAGACCATTACCGCCGTGATACTGCGCGGTGTGGGGCTGAGCCTGTAAACACTCTGCTGGCGGTCAAAGGTTCTTTGTAGCAGCTGACTCGCGGAGCGAGGCTGCGTCCGGCTGCGTAGCGGCCGTGAAGCCCGGGTGTCGGGCCCAACTGGCACACCGCATGCGTCTGGTTTTACGACTGCTGCGCAGCCGGACGCAGCCTCGTACTACTCGTCAACTGCTACAGGTGCAAGCGTAATCCGGGTGTGAATTCGGTAGCCGCAGCCGCAGCCGCTCGCAGCCTCGCACGGCTCGTCAGCGACTACAAACTACAAAGGTCCGGTTTTGGTGGTCAGCGCTGCATGCCCCAACGCTTGACCGTGACCCGCTCCAGGGTATCGAACACCAGGTTCTCCACCAGCAGGCCGATCAGGATCACCACCGCCAGACCGGCAAATACCTTGTCGGTGTACAGCTCGTTGCGGTTCTGGAAAATGTACCAGCCCAGGCCACCCTTGCCGCTGGTGGCACCAAATACCAGTTCGGCTGCGATCAGCGTGCGCCAGGCAAAGGCCCAGCCGATTTTCAGGCCCGCCAGTATCGAGGGCAGCGCCGCCGGAACAAGGATAAACAGCACAAAGCGAATCCCCTTCAACCCGTAATTGCGCCCGGCCATACGCAGGGTTTCCGATACCCCGAGAAATCCCGCATAGGTGTTCAGCGCCAGGGCCCAGAGCACCGAATGCACCAGCACGAAGATCAGGCTGTTCTGCCCCAGGCCGAACCACAACAGTGCCAGCGGCAACAGGGCAATGGCCGGCAGCGGGTTGAACATCGAGGTCAAGGTACTCAGCAGATCACGGCCCAGCTGGGTGGAAACCGCCAGCGTCGTCAGGGCAAATGCCAGCACGATGCCGATCAGGTAGCCCTTGAGCAGCACCACCAGGGAAATCCCCACCTTGCTCAGCAATTCACCGCTGATCAGGCCGTCATACAGCGCACTGGCGGTTTGCAGAAACGTTGGCAGCAGCAAGTCGTTGTTCTGGTAGCGGGCCACCAGCTCCCACAGCACTGCCAGCACGATCAGGATCAGGCTCTTGCGCAACCAGCCCTGCTGCCACAGGCGCTGGCCCAAGGGCAGTTCACGCTCAAGCGGCACGCTCAGCAAAGGCTCCAGGACCACTTCATATTCCTGGCGTACAGATGATGATTGGCTCATCGGGCAATCCTCCACGGCTCAATAAGCGATACGGATATCGGCGAAGTTCAACGGTTGTTCGCCGCTGCCGGCGTCAGGCTCATCGAACAGCAAGCGATGAATGCGCTGCGCCGTGTGCTGAAATTGCGCACCGCCAAGGCTGTGCAGGTTGTATTGATGGCTGTTGATCTCGGCCCGCACGCGCCCCGGATGCGGCGACAGCAGCAGGATACGGTTGCCGACCACCAGCGCCTCTTCGATGGAGTGAGTGACAAACAGCAAGGTAAAGCGCACCTCCTCCCAGAGCAGCAGCAGTTCTTCCTGCATCTTGCGCCGGGTCAGGGCATCGAGGGCGGCAAAGGGTTCGTCCATCAACAGGATTTTCGGCTGCATGGCCAGGGCCCGGGCAATGGCCACGCGGGCCTTCATGCCACCGGACAAGGTGTGCGGGTAAGCATCGGCAAACGCGGCCAGGCCGACCTTGTCCAGATAATGCAGGGCCCGTTCCTCGGCCTCGCGCCGTGGCAGGGTTTTCGACGCCAGTAGCGGGAACATCACGTTTTGCTTGACGGTTTTCCAGGGCGGCAGCTGGTCGAACTCCTGGAACACCACCATGCGGTCCGGCCCCGGCGCCGTCACAGACTGGCCTTGCAGACGGATCTGCCCTTCGCAGGGAGCATGAAAACCGGCCACGGCCTTGAGTAAAGTCGACTTGCCGCACCCCGAAGGACCCAGCAGGATAAAGCGGTCGGCCGGATCGATTTCAAAACTGACCTGATGAGTCGCCCGCACCACACGCTGGGGCGTGCGGTACTCAAGACTGACCTGGTCGACCGACAACAGGGCTGGCCCTGTTGCGCTCAAGTGGCTGGCCGTGTGGCCTTGCACGCAGGCATTCATGATTATCAGCTCCCCTGCAGCGGTTTTGCGTCCTGGAAGAAGTAATCCTTCCAGGAATCAGGTTTGTTTTTGATTGCCCCCACGCGGTACAAGAATTCGGCCAGCGGGTAGGTGTTTTTCGGCGTCACACTGAACTCGTACTGCGGGTTGTCGATGATTTTCAGCAGCTCGGCGCGGTCGATATTGGCCTTGGTCACGCGGATATAAGTGTCCGCGGCGGCGCCCTTGTCGTTCTGGGCAAACTCGGCGGCTTCAGCCAGGGCCTCGACAAAAGCCTTGTAGGTTTTCGGGTTGTCGTTGCGGAATTTCTCGGTGGCAAACAGCACCGTTGGCGAGTTGGGGCCGAGCAAGTCGTAGGTGTTGAGCACCACATGCACGTTGGGGTTTTTCAGCGCCTGATCCTGGAACGGCGGGTTGGAAAAATGCCCGCTCAGCTCCGTGCCACCGGCGATCAGGGCAGCGGTGGCATCCGGATGCGGGACGGCGATGGTGTATTTGTCCAGGCGGTTGAAGTCCTTGTCGCCCCACTGTTTGGCAGCCGCGTATTGCAGAAAGCGCGACTGCACTGAAACGCCCACGGCCGGTACCGCGATACGGTCTTTTTCGGTGAAGTCGGCGATGGTCTTGACCTGCGGGTTATTGCTCAGCAGGTAGTACGGAAAGTTGCCGAGCGAGGCCACGGCCTTGACGTTCTGCTTGCCGTGGGTGCGGTCCCAGATGGTCAGCAGGGGGCCAACCCCGGCGCCGGCAATATCGATGGAACCGGACAACAAGGCATCATTGACTGCAGCACCGCCGGACAACTGGGTCCAGTCGACCTTGATATCGATGCCCTCCTCCTTGCCGTGTTTTTCAATCAGGTTCTGATCGCGCACCACGTTGAGCAACAGGTAAACAATGCCGAACTGCTCGGCAATCCGGATTTCACCTTCGGCCCGGGCGACATTCGGCGCCACAAGGCTGCCGGCAAGCAGGCTGATACTCAGGCCCAGACTTGCGGCCACGGTTTTGAACGATGCGGGCATGGCAATGCTCCTTGAAATGAGTCAATCAGTAAGGCGCGTTGCCCTGGATGGTGGTGCGATAGAGCTTGCGGCGCAGATGGGCTGGGCATCCGGCGGCCAGATGAATCAGCGAGCGGTTGTCCCAGAACACCAGGTCATGGGGCTGCCACTGATGGCGATAGATGTTCTGCTCCAGCACGCTGTGGGCGTAAAGCTCGGCCAGTAACTGGCGGCTCTCGTCTTCGGGCAGGCCGATGATGCGAGTGGTAAAGCCCTCACTGACAAACAGCGCCTTGCGGCCGTTTTCCGGGTGGGTACGCACCACCGGGTGTACCACCTCGTTGACCTGCGCCAGTTGCTCCGGGGTCAGGGTCGGGCGCCAGTTGCCTTCGAATTTTGTTTCGCTGTAACGGGCCGTATACGAATGCGCGGCCGAGCGCCCTTCAACCGCCTTGCGCAAGGTGTGCGGCAAGCCATCCCACGCTTTGTGCATATCGGCAAACAGGGTATCGCCGCCCTCGGCGGGCAGTTCCTGGGCATGCAGCATCGAGCCCAGGCTTGGCAGTTCTTTATAAGACAGGTCCGAGTGCCAGAATTTACCCGCATCGCCCAGGCCGATGGACTGACCGTTCTCAATGATGTTGGAGACGATAAGAATTTCCGGGTGACCCGTCAGTAGAAACTGCTTGAGCACATGGATCTGCAAGATGCCGAAGCGGCGGCTGAAGTCGATCTGCTGCTGCGGGGTAATGTGCTGGTCGCGAAAGACCACCACATGATGTTCCAGATGAGCGCGATGGATACGCGCAAAGTCCTGGTCACTGACCGGCAGCGCCAGATCCAGACCGATGATCTCGGCTCCCACGGCGCCGTTGAACGGGCGGATGTCGAAGGCTTGAGGGGCGATGCTCAGGGCAATCGCAGAGGCAGACGGTGCAGACATAAATCACTCCCACGCAGGGCACGCCCAATGGCGCGCTGATCGATCAGAAACTCACGGAGGCTCCGTGCTGGTTCATTTCGTGCGGCGCGTCGATTGGTCGACCTGTACGCAGGGGTATGACTTTATAGATATAAGAAATTAAATTTAAATACTTTTATTGCATAAGCATATGAGCGCTTGCCCGGCTTTTTTCCGCCGCGCCATTAAAGAGCCAGCGCAACCTGCCGATGGCCTGTAAGACAACGAGTCTAAAGGACGCATCGACATGGTTGGCAGCATCAATCCCCTGGCATCGAGCCTGAACATTCAGAGCACGCCCGCCGCCACGGCCAGCAAGACGACGGACAGTACTGCCGTAAGTGATGCTGGCGCGACGGCCACCGAACAGGTCAAGCCGCGGGCAGCGCGAGACGCCAATGCAGCGCCGCCGGCTGACACGGATGACGACAGCTCGGACACGGTCAAGCAGATTAAAAAGCAGATCGCGCAGTTGCAAAAGCAGCTGCAGCAGCAGATGCAGGCGCTGCAGAGTATTCAGGCCAGTGACCAGAACGAGGCCAGCAAGGCTGCAGCCGTAGCCGGAGCACAGGCCCAAGTGACGGCGACGGCAGCAGCGTTGCAGGCGGCGACGGCCGCCTTGCTGCAAGCATTGACGGCCCAGGGCAGCGGCAGCTCGGGATCTATGGTCAGCACGTCGGCATGAAGGGTGACAGGTAATCCCGGAAGAGATCCGGTATTACAATCGAGTGGCTACAAAGCAACGCCAAACTCTTGTGGTTGCGGGCTTGCCCGCGATGGTATCGCTGCGGTGTACCTGCCAGACCGTGTTGTCTGCATCGCAGGCAAGCCAGCTCCCACAGATTATGCATGGCCAGCAGAATTCACGGCTTGCAGGATCATTGTGGGAGCGGGCTTGCTCGCGATGGTATCGCTGTGGTGTTCTGGCCAGACCGCGTCGCCAGCATCGCAGGCAAGCCAGCTCCCACAGGTTTTGCATGGCCAGCAGAATTCACGGCTTGCAGGATCACTGTGGGAGCGGGCTTGCCCGCGATGGCATCGCCGCGCAATACCTGACAGACCGCGTCGCTTGCATCGCAGGCAAGCCAGCTCCCACAGGTTATGCAAGGCCTGCAGAGTTCACGGCTTGCAGGATCATTGTGGGAGCGGGCTTGCCCGCGATGGTATCGCTGCGGTGTACCTGCCAGACCGTGTTGTCTGCATCGCAGGCAAACCAGCTCCCACAGGTTATGCATGGCCAGCAGAATTCACGGCTTGCAGGATCATTGTGGGAGCGGGCTTGCTCGCGATGATATCGCTGCGGTGTACCTGCCAGACCGCGTCGCCTGCATCGCAGGCAAGCCAGCTCCCACAGGTTATGCAAGGCCAGCAGAATTCGAGGCTTGCCAGAATCCCTTGTGGGAGCGGGCTTGCCCGCGATGGTATCGCTGCGGTGTACCTGCCAGACCGTGTTGTCTGCATCGCAGGCAAGCCAGCTCCCACAGGTGATGCATGGCCAGCAGAATTCGCGGCTTGCCAGAATCCCTTGTGGGAGCGGGCTTGCCCGCGATAGCAGCGCTGCGGTGTACCTGCCAGACCGTGTTGTCTGCATCGCAGGCAAGCCAGCTCCCACAGGTTATGCATGGCCAGCAGAATTCACGGCTTGCAGGATCATTGTGGGAGCGGGCTTGCTCGCGATGATATCGCTGCGGTGTACCTGACAGACCGCGCCGCCTGCATCGCAGGCAAGCCAGCTCCCACAGGTTATGCAAGGCCAGCAGAATTCACGGCTTGCAGGATCATTGTGGGAGCGGGCTTGCCCGCGATGGTATCGCTGCGGTGTACCTGCCAGACCGTGTTGTCTGCGTCGCAGGCAAGCCAGCTCCCACCAGCGATGGGGTGCGCTCACCCTTTGGGGCCTCATGGTGGGCTTCAGCGGCTAGCGTTTTTGCGCAACCTTACAAACGAACAACCCAACACAAAATTTACCCTTTCACCCTTCCTGCACATTTTGCTGTTATCCTCAGCCCCTCTTTGGGGAGTAGCTGGCCGTCATGCAAGTGGCGGCGCTCTGGTCAACATTCTCGGCAACCTGCCGTGGCCACAGCATCCATCTGGATTTGCGAGACCAACGTCATACCTGTGCTGAAGTCGGGCGCGCAGTGCTATGTCGTTGTCTCAAGCCCGGCTGGATGACTGAATTGAACCCAATTGCCCTGATTCTCCTGGCATTCGCCATGTCCACCGACGCTTTTGCCGCCGCCATCGGCAAAGGCTCAAGCCTGCACAAACCCCGTTTCAGCGAAGCCCTGCGCACCGGCCTGATCTTCGGTGTGATCGAAGCCATCACCCCCGTGATCGGCTGGGCCATCGGCCAGGCAGCCAGCAGTTACGTTACCCAATGGGACCACTGGATCGCCTTCACCCTGCTGCTGGGCCTGGGCCTGTACATGATCTACAACGGGGTAAAACCTGATGGAGACGAACCCGAGGACAAACCCTCGCAACACTCGTTCTGGATTCTCGTGGTCACCGCCGTGGCGACCAGCATCGACGCACTGGCGGTAGGCGTCGGTCTGGCCTTTGTCGACGTCAATATCTTCGTCGCCGCAGCCGCCATCGGCCTGGCGACCATGACCATGGTGGTCATCGGCACCATGCTGGGTCGCGCGCTGGGTAGCCTGGTCGGCAAGCGCGCCGAGATTGTCGGAGGGGTGGTGCTGATGATCGTGGGGGCCACGATCCTGTATGAGCACCTGAACGCTGCATGATACGGCCGGGGGTCTGGCCCTGCGCCAGCCCCCCGTTTTATTCAATCCGGCGAACCGCTGCGGTTGAGCCGCTGCATGGTCCAGGCAAACCACGCCAGGGCCAGCCCTGCCAGCGTGCCCCCCACCAGACCGATCCATGCAAAGCCCAGGTGGCTGCCCACCGTGCTGCCCAGCAGCGCTCCACCACCGATGCCGATATTGTAAATACCGGAAAACATCGCCATTGCTACATCGGTCGCATCAGGGGCCAGCGTCAGCACCCGGGATTGCATCGCCAGCCCGAATGCCATGATCGCAATCCCCCAGACAATGCTCAGCGCCCCCAGGGTGCCAATCCAGCTACTGGCCGGCAGCAACAGCAACAGGCACAGTGCAAGCAGGCCTACCGCCGTCAGCAGGAAAGCCAGCGGGCCGTACTTGTGAAACCAGCTGAAGCACAACGAACCGATAATCCCTGCACCGCCGAACAACAGCAGGACCACGGTCACCGTGCTGCCGCTCATGCCCGCCACGTTTTGCACAAAGGGTTCTATATAGCTGTAAGCAGTGAATTGCGCAGTAATGACCAGCGCAGTCAGCACATACACCGCCACCAGCGCGGGGCGTTTGAACAGCACCGGCAGGCTTCTGAGCGAGCCCGAATTCTGGCTCGGCAACAACGGCAAGGTGCGCACCAGCCATAGCACCAGCAGCACCGCCAAACCGGCAATCACCAGGAAGGTAGTACGCCAGCCCATCGCCTCCCCGAGCAAACGCCCCAGGGGCACCCCCATCACCATCGCCAGCGAAGTACCGGTGGCCAGCAGGCCCAGCGCCTGAACCTGCTTGCCCTCCGGCGCCAGCCGCACTGCCAGCGAGGCGGTAATCGACCAGAACAGGGCGTGGGACAACGCTACCCCAATGCGGCTAACCAACAGGACGCCAAAGCTGTTCGCCAGGCTCGATAACACATGGCTGGCGATAAACAGCCCGAACAACACCAGCAGCAACTTGCGCCGTTCGACGTTGCGCGTCACCAGCATGATCGGCAGGGAAGCCAGCGACACCACCCACGCATAAATGGTGAGCATCAACCCGACCTTGGCCGTGGTCATGTCAAAGCTGGCACCGATGGCGCTGAGCAGCCCCACTGGCACGAACTCGGTGGTATTGAACACAAACGCGGCCAGTGCCAGCGCGATAACCGGCTGCCAGTTGGTCTGGGAGGTAGAAGTGGGGTTGGTCATTTAAGGGGGGCGCTACTCGCTATCGGTAATCTGACAGGTTCATGACCGGGGGTTTCGAGCCAGAACCACATGGGTCTGTAGTTTATAGCCTTCTCGCGGGGCCGGTGGTGAACATCAGGCAATTTTCTGTACGGGTTTGTTTAGAACAGGCCCACCTCAGGATTCAAAGGTTTGCATCCTGAGTCTGCCGGGTTGTCTGTTATTAAGGTTCGACGCAAAACAATAATCGAACCTCAAGGAAGACCCCATGTCATCCCCCCAACCCGCTCAGGCCAAGGTCGTTTTCGGCCTGTTCTGCCTTGCCAGCTACCTGTTGTCACTGGCCTACGGCATCACGTTTTTATTGGCCATGCAGCTCAGCGCTCACGGCGGCACTGAATCGGATGCGGGTACGATCATCTCGGCGGCCATGCTCAGTACCTTTGTTGCGGTGGTTTTTGCCGGGCACCTGACTGACCGTTTTGGTGCGCCCCGCACCATCGCCGCCGGTGCGCTGCTGCTGGCTGCGGCCTGCCTGGGGTTCGCCTGCGTGCCAGGCTATGGCGCGGCGGTGCTGGCCTTCGGTTTGCTGCTGGGGTTGGGCTGGGGGGTGTTTTACACCCTGGGGCCAATTGTCGTGGCCCTGCTGGTGGAGCCCATGCAACGGGTCAAGTACTTCGCCTTGCTGTCGGGCAGCATGATGACCGGGATCGGCACAGGCCCTTTGCTCGGTCGTGTAGCACAGGGGTTGGGTTATCCGCTGGCGGCGGCATTTGCGGTGGCGGCCGGCGCCAGCTTGCTGGGTGGCCTGCTGTTCTTGTTGCTTGGCCCGAAGATCAAGGGTCAGGGGCCGGTCACGGTGTGCAAGATCACGCCCCGGGCCGCCGCGCTGGTACTGCGCTCCAAAGCGGTCTTTGCCATTGTGATGGTCGGGCTGGGCGGCGCAATCTTCGGGGGGCTGTCGAGCTTCCAGACCTCGTATGCCGCACTTAACCAGCTGGATTATTCCTTATTTTTCCTGGGTTTTATGAGTGCAGCCATCTCCTGCCGCTTGCTGGTCGCAGGGTTTATCGTCAAACGCGATCCGTATCTGATGTCGTGCCTGCTGACGGCCCTGATCGTGGTGTCGGTGCTGATGCTGATGTTTTTCGTCAGCAGCGCTCTCACCTATCTGCTGGCTGCGGTGGTGCTTGGGGTCGGCTATGGCCTGACCTATTCGGTGATCAACGGGCTGGCCGCCAACGAAGCGCCCACTGGCTACACACCACAGGCACTGGTGCTGTTCAGCATGGGGTATTTTGTCGGGGTATTCGGTTTTCCGTGGCTGGCCGGGCGGGTGATTGTCAGCTACGGGATGACTGCATCGCTGTGGATCATACTGCTGATCGCCCTGGGCAACTGGGCGATCACCCTGGGGCGGCTGGTGTGGCGGCGCAGCCGGGGTTTGGCCGGGGCGTGTCCGGTGTCGTCAGGTTCGGGCGCTGTTTAACGGCAATACCGTCACGCCTTCAACACGAGCCCGCCGCCTGCGCAGAGGCCTGGGCTCACTCAATATCCCCCAACGGGATAATCTGCGCACTGCCATGTCGCACTCCGCGTTCGGCCATCACCTGACGCGTGAGTTGCGTGACCTCCCCCACCGACCCCTTGAGCACCGAGACTTCCATGCACTTGCCCTCGTCCAGATGCACATGCAACGTCGACAGGGTCAGGTCATGGTGCTCATGAAACGCCGTGTTAAGGCGCTTGGACAGCTCCCGGGTGCCATGCTCATACACATAACTCAGGGTCGCAACACAAGCACTGGTGGGGTTGCCCTGCTCCGGCTCCAGCAGCCCGGCGCGCAATAAATCTCGTATGGCCTCCGAACGCCCCTGGTAGCCGTGGCTGCCTACCCGCTCATCAATCGCTGCCAACAAGGCATCGTCCAGCGAAATAGTGACCCGTTGCATCTGATTGGCCTCGCAGTTATGAACTTTTGACATAGACTTCATACCCGACATCTGATGAGGCTAACCGCCATCAATTGAGGGAGACGCAGTGTGAAGCAGTCACGGACTAAAAAACAGCTGGCCTTGTGGATGATTGGCGCCTGCCTGAGCACAGGTATTTCCACGGCCCGGGCCGCCGAGCCGGCCCCCACACTTACCTACTCCTGGCCGACCAACGCCGGCCCGCTCGACCCTCGTGGCTACTCGCCCAACCAGATGTATGCCCAGGCGATGGTCTATGAACCCCTGGTGCGCTACACCGCCCAAGGCACCCTGGAACCCTGGCTCGCCACGCAATGGCAAGTGTCGCCCGACGGCAAGACCTACACCTTTACCCTGCGCGACGGTGTGACCTTCAGTGATGGCAGCCCCTTCAACGCCAGCGCCGCCAAGGCCAACCTTGACGCGGTGCTGGCCAACAGCAAGCGTCACCAGTGGATGGAACTGGTGGCCACCCTGCAAAGCGTCGAGGCACCGGACGAACACACCCTGGTGCTCACCCTCAAACACCCTTATTACCCGACCCTGATGGAACTGGCGCAGGTGCGTCCGCTGCGCTTTGCCGCGCCCGACGCCAAGCCCGGCGTACCGGTGGGTACCGGCCCCTGGGTACTGACGCAAACCCGCCGTGGCGAGTTCGACCGTTTCGAGCGCAACGCGCACTACTGGGGCGCCAAACCGGGCTACGGTTCGGTACTGGTGAAAGTCATCTCCGACCCGGACAGCCGCGCCATTGCCCTGCAAACCGGCGAGATTGACCTGATCCAGGGTGCCGACGGCGAAATCTCCCCCGGCACCTTTGTGCGCCTGCGCGATTCGGGCTTCAAGACTGCCATTTCCGCACCGCTGGCCACCCGTACGGTGGCGATGAACACCGCTCTGGCACCGACCAATGAACTGGCCGTGCGCCAGGCGATCAACCAGGCCGTGGACAAGGACACCATCATCGCCAGGGTGCTGCACGGCCAGGAGCCGCGCGCCGATGCGCTGTTCGCCAGCAACATGCCGTATGCCGATCTGGGCCTCAAGGCCCTGCCCTATGACCCTGAACAGGCGAAAAAAACCCTCGAAGCGGCGGGCTGGAAAGTCCCTGCAGGCAAACGCATTCGCGAAAAAGACGGCCAGCCGCTAAGCACCGAACTGGTGTTCCTGGGCCCCAGTGCCCTGCAAAAAAACCTCGCCGAAATCATTCAGGGCGAACTGGCCAAGGTCGGTATCGAGGTCAAGTTACGCGCCGAAGAGGACGGTGCCCTGGTGCAACGCCAGCGCGAGGGCAAGTTCGGCATGATCTTCGCCGACACCTGGGGCGCGCCGTATGACCCGCACTCGTTTGTCAGCTCCATGCGTTACGCCGGCCACGCCGACTACATGGCCCAGCGCGGCCTGCCGATGAAGGACGCCATCGACCGGAAAATCGCCGAGGTACTGGGCGAAACCGATGAGGGCAAACGGGCCGACGATTACCGCGACATTCTCACTACCCTGCACGATCAGGCGGTGTACCTGCCGATTTCCCACCTCACGGCCATCAGCGTCAACGGCAAGAGCGTCGACAACGTGCAGTTCGGCAGCACGCTGTTTGACGTGCCGTTTGAAGTCATGCACCCAACCACCGGGAAGCCATAAACCATGCTGCGCTATATCATCCTGCGGCTTGTGCTGCTGATCCCGGTGTTGCTGGGGGTGTCATTGATCGTCTTTGTGCTGCTGCACCTGGGCAACGGCGACCCGGCCCTGGACTATCTGCGCCTGTCGCAGATCCCGCCCACCGACGCCGCGCTGGCCGAGGCGCGCCATGCCCTGGGCCTGGACCGGCCGCTGCCCGAGCAATACCTCACCTGGCTGTGGAATGCCCTGCATCTGGACTTCGGCATGTCCTATATCACCGGGCGCCCGGTGCTCGATGACATCCTTTATTACCTGCCCGCAACCCTGCAACTGGGCGGGCTGGCGTTACTCACCACGCTGGTGATGAGCATTCCCCTGGGCCTGGCGGCGGCCCGCTGGAAAGGTCGCTGGCCCGATCAGGTGGTGCGTTTCATCACCTTTATCGGCGTATCGATGCCCAATTTCTGGCTGGCTTTTTTACTGATAGCGCTGTTCTCGCTGTGGTTGGGCTGGCTGCCACCGATGGGCCGTGGCGGCCCGCAGCATCTGCTGATGCCGGTGCTGGCGATTGCCCTGATGTCGATGTCGATCAACGCCCGCCTGCTGCGCGCCAGCCTGCTGGATGTGCGTGAGCATCGGCATGTGTTCTACGCCCGGGCGCGTGGTCTGAATGAAAAGCGCGTATGGCGTGACCATATCCTGCGCAATGCCTGGATGCCGCTGGTGACCGCCACCGGCATGCATATCGGCGAGTTGCTCGGTGGCGCGCTGGTGATCGAAACCATCTTCGCCTGGCCCGGCGTGGGGCGCTTTGCGGTCAGCGCGGTGCTCAACCGCGACTTCCCGGTCATGCAATGCTTCACCCTGCTGCTGACCACCCTGCTGGTGCTGTGCAATCTGGTGGTGGACATCTGCTACGCCTGGCTCGATCCGCGCACACGTTTCTCGGGGGTGATGGCATGAGCACCGTGGCTGCTGTTTACACCGGCAAAAAAAACGGGGCGCGCATCGGTTATGCGCTGGTCGCCCTGCTGCTGTTGATGGCGCTGTTCGGCCCCTGGCTGGCGCCTTACGACGCCACTCTGGTGAATCTCGACGAACGCCTGCTGCCCGCCAGTGCCAGCCACTGGCTGGGCACCGACCACCTGGGTCGCGACGTACTATCGCGGCTGATCGTCGGCACGCAACTGTCCCTGGGCAGCGTGGTGCTGGTGCTGGGCCTGGTGTTGGTACTGGGCGTGGTGATTGGCGGTATCGCCGGGATTGTCGGGGGCAAGGTCGACATGTTCCTGATGCGTCTGTGCGACATGTTCCTGACCTTCCCCACCCTGGTGCTGGCGTTCTTTCTGATCGCCTTGCTGGGTACCGGCCTGACCAACGTGATCATCGCCATCGCCCTGTCCCATTGGGCCTGGTATGCACGCATGGTGCGCGGCATGGTCCTGGCCCAGCGCAACCGTGACTATGTGCTGGCGTCGCGACTGGCCGGTGCCTCGCGCCTGACCCGGCTGCGCCAGCATGTGATGCCCAACGTCGTCGGGCAGCTGCTGGTGCTGGCGTCGATGGACATTGGCCACATGATGCTGCATGTCTCGGGCTTATCCTTTCTGGGCCTGGGCGTCAGCCCGCCGACCCCCGAATGGGGGGTGATGATCAACGATGCCAAGGAATTTATCTGGACCCAGCCGCAACTGCTGCTGTGGCCGGGGCTGATGATTTTTATCTCGGTCATGGCCTTCAACCTGCTGGGCGACGCCTTGCGCGACCGCCTGGACCCCAGCGTACTGGCGGAGATCAAGGAATGAAGCAGACATTGGTGATTCGCGGCCTGACCCTCAAACACCGGCAACGCACCCTGGTCGACCGCGTCGACTTGACCCTCAAGGCCGGTCAGGTGCATGCCCTGGTCGGGGCCAGCGGTTCAGGCAAGTCGCTGACCAGCCTGGGCATCCTCGACCTGCTGCCCCCCGGCGTACACAGCACTGGCGCCAGCCTGCTGCTGGACGGCCAGCCGGTGGCTGCTGCGCAATTGCGCGGGCGCCAGGTGGCGCTGGTGCTGCAAAACCCGCGCAGCGCCTTCAACCCGGTGCGCTCCCTGCGCCAGCACGCCCTCGAAACCCTCCAGGCCCGTGGCCTGCAAGGGGTCGAGGCCGAGCAACTGATCCAGGCCACGTTGCATGAAGTGGGCCTGCACGATGACCAGCGGGTACTGGACTCATTTGCCTTTCAATTGAGCGGCGGCATGCTGCAACGCATGATGATCGCCCTGGCCCTGCTCGCCGACAGCCGCTTCTTGCTGGCCGACGAACCCACCAGCGATCTGGATGTGGTTGCCCAGGCGCGCTTTCTCGACCTGCTGCAGCGGCTGGTGGAGCAGCGCAACCTTGGCGTGCTGTTGATCACCCATGACATGGGCGTGGTGGCACGCTGCGCCGATCAGGTCAGCGTCATGGCCCACGGCCGTATCGTCGAACAGGCCGATGTGCACCAACTGTTCAATGCCCCGCAAAGCCAGGAAGCGCGCACGCTGCTGGCGGCGCACCACTCATTGACAATGGAGAGCTGCGCGCCATGAGTTTTATTCAAGTACGTGACCTTGAGCACGGCTACAGCGCCGGCGGACTGTTCAGCAAACGGCATCGGGTGCAGGTGCTGAGCGGCTTGAACCTGGACCTGCACGAAGGCCAAAGCCTTGGCCTGCTGGGAGGCAGCGGCAGCGGCAAAAGCACCCTGGCGCGCCTGCTGATGGGCCTGGAAAACGCCGACCGGGGCAGCATTGTGTTCAAGGGTCAGCCGCCGTTTTTGCAGCGCGTGCAGATGGTCTTTCAGGATGCGCTCAGCGCCTTCAACCCCCAGCGCAGCATTGGCTGGAGCATTGCCGAGCCTTTACGCCATCTTTCGGACATGGACGCCGCGGCGTGCAGGGCCCGGGTTGAGCAGTTGCTCCAGCAAGTCCAGCTTGAGGCCCGTGACATCGACAAGCTCCCGGCACAACTGAGCGGCGGGCAATTGCAGCGCGCCGGCATTGCCCGGGCCATGGCGATCGGCCCGCAGTTGATCATCCTCGACGAAGCCCTGTCCAACCTGGACCGGGTGCTGCAAGTGCAGATTCTGGATTTACTGGCGCTGGTACGGCGCGAGTCGGGCACCGGCTTTTTGCTGATCACCCATGACCTGAGCCTGGTGCAGCGGTTTTGCCAGCGGGTGGTGGTATTGGCAGAGGGCAAGCTGGTGGAAGACCTGCCGGTCACGGCGCAGATGCGCTTTACCCACCCCGCTGCGCGGACCTTGCAGGAGGCGGTGTTGCCGGCGATGCCGAGGGCAAAAGGAGTTCGTTGTGAGGCAATGAGCCTTTAGCATTCGCGTCGTATGGACAAGCCAAGCGTTTGAAGCAGGGATAATCCCTTGTGGGAGCAGGCTTGCCCGCGATGGCAGCACTTCGCTCATCCAGATGGAACGAGGTGCCTGCATCGCGGGCAAGCCCGGCTCCCACAGAGAAAATATGCCTGTCGCAAATCCTGCATTCAAACAGGTCGGCCGGGCGGCCGCTTCGCGTCCGATCGCAGCCTCGCTGCGCTCCTCAGCGACTACTGAAGATAAAAGTCACGGCCTGCCAGTTGCACCCATTCAATGTTCATCTCGGTTGCCTGCACGGAGGGATGAGCCGAGTATGGTGCGCGGCACCGCGCCAACAAATGACTTCGATGGGCTAACACCCAGTGGGTAGTGAGATGAATCTGAGCTTGCAGGATGTGGCCTGGCATGACGCGATGGGCCGCGTGATCGAAACCCTCGACCGCCCCAATTTCTGGACTGCGCTGGTGCGTCTGCTGGGCCGCTATGTGCCCGTGGACAACTGGGTGGTGCTGATCTACAGCGCCGGCAAGCCGCAGGTACTGGCCGAGTCCCCCGGTGCAGACGGTGGCATGGATTCGTTGTTCCAGGACTACCTCAAGGGCCTGTACCTGCTCGACCCGTTCTATATTGCCAACCGCGAAGCACCACAGAGCGGGTTAGTCCGCCTGCAGGACGTGGCCCCGGAATGCTTTGAACAGACCGACTACTATCAGCGCTATTTCCGCCTCAATATCGTCACCGACGAAGTGCATATCAATGTGCAACTCGATAGCCAACGCACCCTGAGCCTGTCCCTGGGCAGCCAGTGCCGCTTCAGCCTGGAACAGGGCGCGTTGCTGGGGTTGGTACGGCCCTGGGTAGCAGCACTGATGCGCCAGCGCCTGATGTTTGAACGCGACCCCGGGGAGGCACCGGAGCAGCCTGGCAACTGGCAAAGCCACCTTGAAGCGGCTGCCGAGCAGTTGACCACGCCGCTGACCGCACGGGAAATGGAAGTCGCCCTGCTGCTGCTAAGTGGTTGTTCGAACAAGGAAATCGCCCGCAAACTGGTGATTTCGGCCGAGACCGTCAAGGTCCATCGCAAGCACATGTACGGCAAGTTGGGAATCAAGTCACAGTCCGAACTGTTCTCGTTGTTTTTACAGGCGCAGGAGTAAAAACAACCTACCGTCGCACGTCCTTGCAGTGTAAGTTTGGAAATGTTTTGTTTCATTTACTTCATTTTTCAACTCAATGACCTGTACAGGAATGCCCTGCAAAATGGACTTTTCACTTAAGCAACTGGCCGCTGCAACCCTGATGATGGCCAGCCTTGCTGCGTTCAGCAGCTCTGCCCACGCCACCATCACCCCGCAACAGAGCGCGGTCATCCTCAAGACCTTCAGCGACAGCAAGGTCACTGACTTCCGGCAGTTTCTGGGGGCTTTGGGCAAGAGCGAGCTGGCACAAAAAGATAACCTTGGCCCGACCATCAGCGCCTTTATCGACAACAAGGCATTGACCGCAGAGCAGCAGAACGAAATCTATCGTCTGCTGGGCCTGTATACCCGTCTCAAATATGGCAAGGCAGCCACTGAAACCCTGCGCGAACTGGTGGCCATCCCGACGGTAAACCTGGACGACGTGCCCCAGTACGAAAACCCGCAGTTCCTCAAGATCGCCGACAAGATCAAGGACCTCGCCAAGGCCTTCAACCTGAACTTTCGCAATATCGACAACCGCGTCTATGAAGTCTCCCTCGAAGGCAGTGGCGATGAAGTGGTCGGTATTCACGCCCACGCCGACGTCGTGCCGGTAACCGCGGAAAACTGGGTACTCAAGGACGGCACCAAGCTCGACCCGTTCAAGGTCACGCTGATCGGCGACCGCATGTACGGGCGCGGTACCGAAGATGACAAGAACGGCATCGTGGTGGCGATGTACGCCATGAAAGTCATCAAGGAAGAACAACTGCCACTGGCCAGGAACTTCAAGTTGCTGATCGACACCACCGAAGAAACCAGCGGTGATGCCATCCCTTATTACTTCGAGCACAACCCGGTGCCCAATTACAACCTGGCGCTGGATGGCGGTTACCCGGTGGTGATCGCCGAGAAAGGCTACGGCACCGTTATGGCCAGCTTTGCCCGGCGGCCCGGTGCTGGCCAGGGTGCAGAAATCGTTTCGCTGACCGGCGGCATGGCCACTAACCAGATCCCGTCGACCTCGGTCGCCACCCTGCTCACCGCCCAGCCTGCTGAACTGGCGGCCAGCCTGAACAAGGCCGGGGCTGAATATGCCAAGCGCAATGGCGGTGATTTCGAGATCAATGCCAAGGTGGTGGGCAAGGATGTAGTGCTGACCGTGACCGGTGTTTCGGCTCACTCCTCGGAGCCCGAGTCGGGGGTCAACCCGGTGGCGCGGATGCTCGATTTTATCAGCAGCGTTGACGGCCAGATTGCCCTCAAGCACAACCACATTACCGACGCTGCGCACTATGCGGCCGACAACTGGGGCCTGGACTACAAGGGTGGCAAGCTGGGGGTCGGTTTTGCCGATGAGTTCATGGGGCCGCTGACCACTTCGCTGACGTTTGTAGGGCTGGACGACAAGGCGCTCAAGCTGGCGGTGAATTTGCGCGTGCCCAAGGGCAAGTCGCCTGAATCACTGAAAGCGCAGATTGCCGAAAAGCTGGCGGCCTGGAGCAAGAGCAAGCAGGTGCCGGTGACCTTCGACTACACCATTGCCGAGCCGATGTACCGCAACCCCGAGGGTGAGTGGGTCAAGGCGTTGCTGGCGGTGGCCAGTGAAAACCTGGGCATGGAACACACGTTCGGTACTTCGGCGGGTGCAACCTCGGTGCATGAACTGCCCAACGGTGTGCAATTTGGCCTGGCCATGCCCAATGTGAAATACACCGGGCATACGGACAATGAGTTCAAGACGGTCGAGCAGTTTATGCTGGACCTGCAGATCGTTACCGAGATGATGGCCCGGGTGGGGCAGTTGCCGAAACTCTGACAGGTACAGGACCGCGTAGTCGCTGCCGAGGAACGAAGGCTGCGAGCTTTTTGTTCGAGTCGCTGCAAGGCAAGAGCTCGCAGCTTTCGTTCCTCGGCAGCGACTACGGGATTACGGGATCAAGCGGCTTTCCAGCCCACCTGCTGCAACGCCGCCAGTAAACGCTCAGGCTTGAGCGCCAGCACGGTGTTGCCACATCCGCTCAGGTCATCCGCACCGAGCATGGCATTGAGTATCGCCTCCTCTACCGCATCCGCCGCCGCCACAAACAGCGGCGAGATGTAGTCGTTGTTGACCATCCGCAAGGCCGTGGTCGGCTCACCCGGATGGCCGAAGTTGGCCGCCGGCAAGTTGCTGTTGCCCACCGCAAAGGCAATAAAAATATCGCCGCTGGAGTCTTCAGTACCGCCCCCCACTCGCGCCAGCCCGACACTGGCACGCTGCGCCAGACGGGTACACTGGTGCGGCAACAACGGGGCATCGGTAGCAAGGGTAATCACGATCGATCCCATGCCCGGCACACCCACCTTTTTCTCGCGTTTAAACGGTGACGGCACGTCACCCAACATCGTACCCACCGGGTACCCCCCCACCCGCAAGGCTTCGCGCACTCCGTAGTTGGCCTGCACCAGCACACCGACGGTCCAGCCACCCTGCTCCGGGCTCAGCACCCGCGAGGAAGTGCCGATACCGCCCTTGAACTCGTGACAGATCATCCCCGTGCCACCGCCCACACTACCCTCCTGCACCGGTCCTGAGCTGGCATCCTGCAGCGCCAGTTGCACATGCTCGGCCGTAACATGCTGGCCCCAGATATCGTTGAGCGTGCCGTCATAGGTTTCCAGCACCACCGGCATGCACCAGTAGGTGTGCTGCTTGCCCATCTCGCGCTCGGCCGCCACCAGCGCATCGCGCACCACGCCGACGCTGTGGGTATTGGTATAGGCAATCGGCGAGGTCAGCAAACCCGCTTCGCGAATCCACTCCAGGCCCGTGGCATCGCCGTTGCCATTGAGCACATGCACGCCGGCAAAGCACGGTTGCAGGTGCGTGGCTCCCGCACGCGGTTCAATCACGGTGACACCGGAATGGATGGATACGTCGCCGGTTTCAACGTTGAGCGTGTGATGACCTACGCGCACACCCGGCACGTCGGTAATGGCGTTGAACACGCCGGGGGTGCCCGAACCGATGGTGATGCCAAGCTCACGGATACGCATGGTGCTGTTCTCGTCGTTCGATTAAGTGCCGCCAGTGTAGAAACCCGGCAGGCACTTGACGATAACCCCCATGCACTACCCCCGAGGGGTTACTTGTCCGACTTGATACTGGTCCACACCCGCGTGCGCACGCGTTCCATTTTTTGCGGCAGCGGCTGCACCACATACAAGGACTTGAGTGCCTCGCTGGTCGGGGTCAGGTTGGGGTTGGCGGTGATGTCCTGGTTGATCAGCGCCAGCGAGTCCTTGTTGGCATTGGGGTAGCCAAGAAAGTCGCTGATCCCGGCAATGACCTTGGGCTCCAGCAGGTGGTTGAGGAACTCGTGGGCCTCTTCGACATTTTTCGCACTTTTAGGGATGGCGAAGGTGTCAAACCAGATCGGCGCGCCCTCCTTGGGCAAGCGCCAATCCACCACCACGCCGTTACCGGACTCTTTGGCGCGGTTGCCGAACTGGTAGAAGCTGCCCGAATAGCCGATGGCCACGCAGATGTCGCCATTGGCGATATCGGTCATGTACTTGGCGGAGTTGAAGTAAGTCACATAGGGGCGGATCTTGAGCATCAGCGCCTTGGCTTTTTCATAATCGGCCGGGTTCTGGCTGTTGGGGTCCAGGCCCAGATAATGCAACGCCAGCGGCAGGATTTCCGAAGGCGAATCGAGCATCGCCACGCCGCAGGATTTCAGCTTGGCCATGTTCTCGGGCTTGAACACCAGGTCCCAGCTGTCCACCGGCGCATTTTCCCCCAGGGCCGCCTTGACCTTGGCCGGGTTGAAGCCGATCAGCACGGTGCCGTACATGTAGGGCACGGCGTACTGGTTGCCAGGGTCGTTGGTGTCCAGCAGCTTGAGCAGTGCCGGGTCCTGGTGCTGCCAGTTGGGCAGCTTGCTCTTGTCCAGTTTCTGGAACACCCCGGCCTTGATCTGGGTATCGAGGAACTGATTGGACGGCACCACCAGGTCATAGCCGGAGTTACCGGTCAACAGTTTGGCTTCCAGGGCTTCGTTGGTGTCAAAAGAGTCCCAGGTGACCTTGATGCCGGTCTGTTTGGCGAAGTCCTTGGGCACGGACGGCAGGATGTAGTCGGCCCAGTTATAGACCCGCAACTCGCGTTGCTCGGCATGTGCAGCGCTGGCCAGCAGGGTCAGCCCGCAAACAGTGGCGCCCATCAAGCGTTTTATCGTGTGCATGGATCGGTTCCCCGGGTCGGCGTAGGTGAGTTTGATTCTTGCCGACACAGGGGGACGATCACAGAGGGAGGCAGGCCAAAAGGGGATTTTGATGGCCATTGTGCGTGTCCGGTTCTATGTCCGGACAATAGCAGGATCAGGGGTTGTTCACGCCGCTGAGCTGCAGCCGCTGCGCCAGCGCCTTGGCCTGTAACGCCACATCCGTGACTGCGGTGCTTTCCCACCACATGCCGCGCAGCGGTGGCCCCATCGCAAACAGCCGCTGCGCGGGCTGCAACCGGGCATTCAGCACCGCGCCGCCAGCATCGGCAGCAATGCCCAGCCCCAGGTTGCCGGGCACTACCAGCCCGCGCTGCAGCAATTGCCGGGGCAAGGCCTTGTCCACGCGGCGCCAGTCGTATTCGATGCCCGTTGAGTTGATCAGGCCGTCGCCCTGCACCCACACCGCTTCGGTCTGCCCGCGATAACGCAGGCGAATACGCAGCTGCGAGCTGTCCACAGCTTGCAGCGACGCCGCATGGATCGTCAGCCGCCCTGCTTCCAGCAACCGTTGCAGCAAGGCATTGCCCTGGGGCGGTGAGCGATGGTGATGGCTTTCCCACCAGGGCCGCACATGGCGCACAAACTGGCGACGCTGGGCGTCACTGGCCTGGCTCCAGAGCCTGGCGATATGCACCCGCACCGTGTCCAGCGGCGCCTGCCAGTCGATGCCCCGGGTTTGTGCCAGGGCACATTGGCGACGCAGTTCACGCAACAACTGCAAAGGGCTGCGCACGCCCGGCGCCAGGCTCAGGAAATCTTCCCAAACTGGTGGCTGACGCCGCACATGGGGCAACAGGCCGTGACGGGAAAACACCTCGATCGGCCCCCGATGCCCGGCCTGGTTCAGCGACTCAAGGGCATCGACCATAGTCAGCCCCGAGCCGATAATCAGCACCCGGGCATCCACTGGCAATGCACGCATGGCCTCGACATTCCACGGGTCCAGCGCGGCCGCATTCAAGCCGCTGGATTGACGCTGCGCCGTGCGCGCCGCCGGGAACATGCCGGTGGCCAATACCGCTGCGCCTGCCAGCAACACTTCGCCGCGCTTGAGCGTGACCTGCACGCCGTGTTCAAGGGTGTGCAAGTCGACGGCTTCATCGCATATATGGCTCAGGCTTGAGCCGTTGCGTTCGCCAATCGCCAGCGCTTCGGCCAGGCGCTGGCGGGCATAGTCACCGAACAACCCCCGGGGCGGGAACAGTTCGGCCACCGGTACAGGCTGAGCGGCGGACTCGGGCCAGCCACCCGCAGCGATATGCGCTTGCAGCCAGCGGGTCAGGTCGTCGGCATCATCGGGGTCGACGCTCATGCGCGCGGCATTGCCATTGAGGGTATGCCCCAGCTCGGTGGCGCTGTAGGCCTCGCCCCGGCCCAGTTCGGGGCGGGGCTCCACCACCGTGATGCGCCGGGCACCCGGCAAGCGCAGCAGTTGCATGGCCAGCAAGGCGCCGCTCAGGCCACCGCCCACAATCAGGACATCAGTGTCGCGGATGGCAGGGGTTGCCTGTGCCATGTGCGGTTCATTCATGGAGGGCTCTCTCGTACTTGGGTGCAGGATCGACCGCTGATCCTGCATCCAGCTCCCCACGGTGTCCAGCCCCGCAGCGATTGACTTATTGCAGCGCCCGCGGGCGGTGGCTGCGCTGTTCGGCAGCAGGAGCGACGGCCTGTTGCAACTGAAAGTCAAACGTCAACTCGGCATAACGCCCCGCAACATCACGGGCACCGTCGTCGCGAAACTGCACATCGCCCACCAGGCCTTCGCGGGTGGCATAGGCAAAGTCGTCCCACAGGTATTTATCCCCGGACAGGTTGATCTGGGTAGTCAGGTGCCGATGCCCCGGGGCCGAGATAAAGAAATGCACATGGGCCGGACGCTGGCCGTGACGGCCCAGTTGATCGAGGCATTCCTGGGTCGGCCCCTGCGGGTCGCAGCCATAGCCCGAGGGCACGATGCTGCGGGCGCGGTAGCGGCCTTCGGCGTCGGTGATAATGCGCCGGCGCAGGTTGTACTCGGACTGGCTGCGATCAAAGAACGAATAGGTGCCCTTGGTGTTGGCGTGCCACAGATCGACCGTGGCCCCGGCCAGCGGCTGGCCTTGAGTGTCGAACACCTGGCCTTCGAGAAACATCACGGTGGCACCCTCTTCGCGGCCATCGTCCATGCGCGCCTGGCCTTCAAACACCGGGGCCCCGGCCACATACAGCGGGCCTTCGATGGTGCGCGGGGTGCCGCCTGTCTGGCCGGCCTGCTCGTCCTTGGCGTCCTGCAACAGGTCGATAAAATGTTCGATGCCCAGCCCCGCCACCAACAACCCGGCTTCCGAGCGAGCGCCCAGACGGTTGAGATAATCCACCGACTTCCAGAATTCATCCTCGCTGATGTCGAGGTCTTCGATAATTTTGGCACTGTCCTGCAAGACCCGCAGGATGATGCTTTTCAGGCGTGGGTTGCCGTTGTCACTGGCAAAGCCGGCGGCTTCTTTGAAGAAGCTCTGGACGGCAGCGGTATGGGAAATTTTCACGGTCATGGGGCTCACCTCATCTTGTTCTTGTGCAAGGGATAAAAGCGTTAACGGTCGTCGCTGTGGATCGAGGAAGGATGACGACACAGCCCTTCGATCTGGATATCCATGTAGGGAAAGAGCGGCAATTGCAGCAGGGTGTCGTGCAGGGCCTCGACACTGGCCACGTCAAATACGCTGTAGTTGGCGTAATGCCCGGCGATGCGCCACAGATGGCGCCAGGTGCCTTCCTGTTGCAGGCGTTGGGCCAGTTCCTTTTCGTCGGCCTTGAGTTGCGCGGCCTTGGCGGGGTCCATGTCGAGGGGCAGGTTGACGGTCATTTTTACGTGGAAAAGCATGGGGTTCTCCTTGAAGAAATAGGGGAAGTGGCTGTGGGAGCGGGCTTGCTCGCGATAGCATCAGCGCGGTTGGCCTGATGCAGCGAGTCGTCTGCATCGCGAGCAAGCCCGCTCCCACAGGGGTTTTCAGAGTGTCAGCGGCTGAAACGGGCCAGACGCTCTTCGTCCAGGCCCAGGCCCAGACCCGGGGTGCGCGGAATGTGCAGCTCAAAATCCCGGTATTGCGGCGCCTCGGTCACGATGTCTTCCGTCAGCAGCAGCGGCCCGAACAGCTCGGTGCCCCAGGTCAGTTGCTTGAGGGTGAGGAAGGCATGCGCCGACGCCAGGGTGCCCACCGAGCCTTCAAGCATGGTGCCGCCGTACAGGGCGATACCCGCCGCTTCGGCAATCTGCGCCGTGCGCAGCACCGCCCGGGGGCCGCCGTTTTTGGCGATCTTGAGGGCAAACACGCTGGCTGCACCGTCCGCCGCCAGGCTGAAGGCGTCCTCCACGCTTTCGATGGATTCGTCAGCCATGATCGGCGCCGGGCTGCGCAGGTTCAGGCGCACTTGCCCGGAGCGGTTGACCCGGGAAATCGGCTGCTCGATCAGGTCGATGCCGTTGTCGCCCAGCACCTGGCAACCGCGGATGGCCTGGGATTCGTCCCAGTACTGGTTGACGTCCACGCGCACGCTGGCGCGCTCGCCCAGGGCTTTTTTGATCGCCAGCACATGCTTGAGGTCCTGTTCCAGCGGGTTGGCGCCGATTTTCAGTTTGAAGATGCGATGGCGGCGCCTGTCGAGCATCTGCTCGGCTTCGGCAATGTCGCGGCCGGTGTCACCGCTGGCCAGGGTCCAGGCCACTTCCAGGCTGTCGCGTACCCGCCCGCCGAGCAGTTCGCTGACCGGCAGGCCCAGGCGCTTGCCCTGGGCGTCCAGCAGCGCGGTTTCGATACCGGATTTGGCGAAGGTATTGCCCTTGGCAATCTTGTCCAGGCTTTGCATGGCCGCGTTGATATTGGCCGCCGGCTGGCCCACCAGCATCGGCGCCAGATGCGCATCGATATTGGCCTTGATGCTTTCCGGGCTTTCGTAGCCGTAGGCCAGGCCGCCAATGGTGGTGGCTTCGCCAATGCCTTCGATGCCGTCGCTGCACCGCAGGCGCACAATCACCAGGGTCTGCTTGCGCAGGGTGTGCATGGCCAGGGTGTGCGGGCGGATGGTCGGCAGGTCGACGATCTGGGTGGTCAGGTTTTCAATCAGGATGGAGTTCATGGCAATTGTCCTTTTTGTCAGGGAAGTCAGCCGAGGTCGCCGCCGCCCACCGGCAGGGTTACGCCGGTGATATAGGAGGCGTCGTCGCTGGCCAGGAACAGGATCGCGCCCACCTGCTCATCGAGGCTGGCGTAGCGTTTCATCAGGCTGCTGTCGAGGGTCTGGTCGACGATTTGCTGGTACCAGATCTTCTCGTCAGGGCTTTGCGCGGCATCGTTGCGCGCAATCCGCCGCGGCGGTGCTTCAGTACCACCCGGTGCGGTGGCATTGACGCGAATGCCGCGCCCGGCATTCTCGAAGGCCAGGCAGGCCGTGAGTGCATTCACGCCCCCCTTGGCCGCGCCGTAAGGCACGCGGTTTACGCTGCGGGTTGCGATTGAAGAAATATTCACAATCGCCCCGCGGCCCTGTTCGAGCATGTAGGGCAATGCCGCATGGCAGCACCACAGGGTGGGAAACAGCGAGCGGCGCACTTCGGCCTCGATTTCTTCGGCCTGATAGTGCTCGAACGGCTTGGCCCAGATGGTGCCGCCCACGTTATTGATCAGCACATCGAGACGGCCAAATGTTTTTACCGCCTCAGCCATCACCCGTGCGCAGTCGGCGTAGTGTTCAAGGTCGGCGGTCAGGGCCAGCACGCCCTCGCCCTCAAGCTCAAAGACCAGCTCGGAACGGTCCACCGCAATCACCTGCGCGCCTTCGTCCAGCAGGCGTTCACAGACGCGGCGGCCGATGCCCTGGGCGGCGCCGGTGACCAGCGCGACCTTGTTGTCGAATCGGTTGTTCATGGCAAGCTCCAGTCAAGTTTCACGCCGCGGCGGCAAACTTCTCGTAGTAGAAATTGGCCGGGGTAATGCCCTGCTCGCGGATGTAAACGTTGACCGCTTCCACCATCGGCGGCGGGCCGCACAGGTACACATCGACATCACCGTGGTTGAGGTGGCCCGGCTCGATATGCTGGGTGACATAGCCCTTGAGCGGGTGCTGGCTCTGCGGGTTGGCCACGCAGGCGCTGAAACTGAAGTTGGCAATGCACTCGCTCAAGGCTTGCAGGCGATCGAGTTCAACCAGATCGAAATCATTGCTCACGCCGTAAATCAGATGCACCGGATGGGCACTGCCCTGCTCGGCGATTTTTTCCAGCATGGCGGTAAAGGGCGCCAGCCCGGTGCCGCCCGCGAGCAGCAGCAAGGGCCGCTGGATCTGGCGCAGGTAGAAGCTGCCCAGCGGCCCGGCCAGGGTCATGCTGTCGCCCGCCTTGGCGATGCCGGTCAAAAAGCGGCTCATCAGCCCGCCCGGCACGTTGCGGATCAGAAAGCTGACCTCGCCATCCTTTTGCAGGGTGCTGAACGAATAGGCACGCGTCTGCTCGCTGCCGGGCACGCTGAGGTTGACGTACTGGCCCGGCAGGAAGGCCAGGCTGCTCAGGGACTCGCCCTTGAGCGACAGTGCGATTGTGCTTTCGGACAACTGGCGCACATCACTGATGGCAGCCTCAAAACTGGCCTGGCGGGTCTTGCACACGGATGAAGAGGCAGGCACCCGCACCACGCAATCACTGGCGGCACGCATCTGGCAGGTGAGCACATACCCCTGCTCGACCTCCTCTGCACTCAGGGCGTCTTCGATATAATCCTCGCCCAGCTCATAACGCCCGGCCTCGGCAAAGCACTTGCAGGTACCACAAGCGCCGTCACGACAGTCCAGCGGTATATTGATGCCCTGGCGGTAAGCGGCATCAGCCACGGTTTCCTGGCCATTGGTCTCGATAAAACGGGTCACGCCGTCTTCGAAGTTGAGGGCAATTTGAAAGCTCATAATGTACCTCGCAGGCAATGCCGCGCCCCGGGCGCCCACAGGCACCGTGCAGCACGCATCACAGCGTTGATCAGATGTGGTAGATGTCGATGACCTGACGCACGTAGTCATTCTTGAGCACGACTTTCTTGGCCTTGATCAGCGGCTGCGGGCCGCGCATGTCGAGGGTGTAGAAGCTGGTGCCGAAGTAGCTGTCGCAGGTCTTGTAGCGATAGCTGAGGGTGTGCCAGTTGAACCGCACATGGCACAGGCCGTCGGCTTCGTCGACGATCTCGATATTGCTCAGGTTGTGCGAGGTACGGGTGTCGGGGATGGTCGCACTGGAGCGCTCGGTCTTGATGCGAAACACACGGTCTTCCAGGCCACCACGGTTGCCGTACCAGATCAGCGAAATTTCGCTTTGCGGGTCTTCGGTCAAGGTGTCGTTGTCATCCCAGCACGGCATCCAGAAGCTGGCATCGGCGGCGTATAACTCCAGCCATTGATCCCACTGGCCGTCGTCCAGGTAACGTGCTTCGCGGTACAGAAAGTTGCGCACAATCGCGTAGAGGCTGTTCATTGCACGGCCTCCACGGGGATCAGCGCCGGTTCGCCGGCGGCGGCCTTGAGCATGGTTTGCTGCCAGTACTTGTGTTGCAGCACAAACAGGCCTTCGTCCTCGGTGCGCACACCAGAGAGCAGCGGCTTGAGATCGATTTCCTCGGCCGCCGCATCGGCGCCCTCGACCCAGTGTTCGGCCCCGCGGGACATGTCATTCCAGCCGCGCCCTGCGCCGTAACCGGTCTGGCAGGAGCGGAACTCTTCCAGGTCATCCGGGGTAGCCATGCCACTGACGTTGAAGAAATCTTCGTACTGGCGGATGCGTTTGGTGCGCGCCTCGCTGCTCTCGCCCTTGGGCGCGATGCAGTAGATGGTGATCTCGGTCTGGTTCACGCTGATCGGTCGGGCAATACGGATCTGCGAGCTGAACTGGTCCATCAGGTACACGTTGGGGTACAGGCACAGGTTGCGCGAGTTCTCGATCATCCAGTCGGCGCGGGCCTGGCCAAAGTCGCGGGCCAGTTCGTCACGACGTTCCCAGGCGGGGCGATCCTGGGGGTTGGCCCAGCGGGTCCAGAGCAGCAGATGGCCGTGGTCGAACGAGTAGAAACCGCCGCCGCCCTTGGCCCAGCTGCCGGCGCTCATGGTCTTGATCTCTTCACCGGCTTCGCGCAGGGTGCGCTGGTTTTGCGTGGCAGCGTAGTTCCAGTGCACGGAGCTGACGTGATAGCCATCGGCGCCGTTTTCGGCGGTGAGTTTCCAGTTGCCTTCGTAGATATAGGAGCTGGAGCCGCGCAGCACTTCCAGGCCATCGGCGGACTGGTCGACGATCATGTCGATGATCTTGGCCGACTCGCCCAGGTGCTCGGCCAGGGATTTCACGTCTGGGTTGAGGCTGCCAAACAGAAAGCCGCGATAGGACTCGAAGCGCGCCACCTTGGTCAGGTCATGGGAGCCTTCGCAGTTAAAGCCTTCGGGGTAACCGGCCGCAGCCGGGTCCTTGACCTTGAGCAGCTTGCCACTGTTGTTGAAGGTCCAGCCGTGGAACGGGCAGGTATAGCTGGCGCGGTTGCCGGTCTTGTGCCGGCACAGCATGGCGCCGCGATGGCTGCAGGCGTTGAGAAAGGCGTTGAGTTCACCGGCCTTGTTGCGCGCGATGAAAATCGGCTGGCGGCCCATGGTGGTGGTCAAAAAATCGTTGACGTTGGGGATCTGGCTCTCGTGGGCAAGGTAGATCCAGTTACCCTCGAAGATATGCGTCATTTCGAGTTCAAAGAGATCGGGGTCGGTAAACATCTCGCGCTTGCAGCGGTAGATGCCCTTCTCCTTGTCGTCTTCCAGCATGGCATTCAAGTAATCGATACCCAGGGACATGGCCAGGGCCTCCGTTGTTATTATCCAGGCCGGGTCAGGTTAGGGAGTCGAGGTGAGGGGCACTATCCGATTACTGCCAATCGTTATCCGATTAGTGCAGGCCGCCGGTTATTGCTGTGGGAGCGGGCTTGCTCGCGATGCTGGCGACGCGGTGTTCCTGTGGCACCGCAGCGATCCCGTCGCGAGCAAGCCCGCTCCCACCCCAGCAGGTGACGGCACATTCAATGCCGGCGCTTGAGGGTGCTCGAAGGCAGTTCGCCAAACTGCAGGCGGTAGCTCTCGGAGAACCGCCCCAAATGCACAAAACCATAATCGAGCGCCAGCTCGGTGAGGCTGCGCACCGTGCAACCGGGGTCGCTCAGGCAAGTGTGGATACGCGCCAGCTTGCGCTGGCGGATGTACTGCAAAGGGGTCACGCCCAACTGGCGCTCGAACAGGCTATAGAGCGAGCGCTGGCTGATGCACGCTTGCGCAGCCAGGTCTTCGCTGCTGATTTCGTGCTTGAGGTTGCGCTCGATGTAATCAAGGAGGCGCTCAATACTGGCACTGGCGGATGCCAGGTTTTCGCGGCTGATATTGGTCTGCATCAGGGTCAGCAACTTGCTGGCGACAATCTGCGTGTAATGCTCCTGCACCCGCAGCAGCGGGTCACTGGCCTCGGACTCCTGGCACACCATGCCCAGCAAGCCAAGAAAGCCTTCCAGCTCATCGAGCCGGTAGTGATTGCGCATAAAGCGCACACCGCCCACTGGCCGCCGCCAGCGCTGATCGTCACACACCGACTCAAGCAATTTGACCGGCAGCTTGAGGATAAACTTTTCACAGTCCTGAGAATAAGTCAGATCCACCGGATCATCCGGGTTGATCACCAGCAGCTCCCCCGGCCCCAGATGCTGCTCGCGGTTCGCGCCGCGCCACAGGCAATTGCCGCGCAGCAGCACCTGCAAGTGAAAGATGCTCTCCAGTGCCGGCGAGGTCACGCGCACACTGCCGCCATAACTGATACGGCACAGGTCCAGCTCGGCGAACTTGCGATGATTGAGGCTGGCCAGCGGCCGGGTGGTTCGGGAAAGGCCAATACAGTGCTGGCCAACATGCCGGTTCACATAATCGGACACGGCATGGGGGTCAGCATGTCGGAACACACTACTGCGCTCGCTCAGCAGGCAGCTATCCATCGGTCAGGTACTCGGTCTTGTCATTATTATTGGCGTCACAGGCGCCAGAGTAGGCACGCCGACCCGGGCAGGGCAATTGGACCCTCAGCTAATGTGCGGTAATCGAACGCTTTTAGCCGGGTGGTTGCGCCGCCCCTGCAAAAAACTGGCTTACCCTGTGCGCCCTAAAAACAACAAACAAGAGACCTTCAATGCTGCCCCGCCTTCGCCACGCCCCTTTGTACCTCGCCCTGTTGAGCGCACTGTCCAGCACCAGCCATGCGGCTGACCTGAGCTGGGTCGACCCCGCAGTCGCGGCGGTGAATGACCAGGTGATTTCGCTGCGCCACACCCTTCACCAGAACCCGGAGATGGGTAATCAGGAATTCAAGACCGCCGCCCTGGTCGCCGAGCAGCTAAAAAGCCTGGGCCTGGAGGTGCGCACCGGGGTGGGCAAGACCGGCGTCGTTGGCGTGCTCAAGGGCGGCCTGCCCGGGCCGGTCGTGGCCCTGCGTGCCGATATGGACGCCCTGCCCGTCAAGGAAATGACCGGCCTGCCCTACGCCAGCACGGCCACCGGCACCCGCCTGGGCAAAACCGTGCCGGTGATGCACGCCTGCGGCCATGACACCCACACCGCCATGCTGCTGGGCGCAGCCAGAGTGCTGGCCGAACATCGCGACCAGGTAGCTGGCACCGTGGTATTCCTGTTCCAGCCTGCCGAAGAAGGCGCGGCGGATGTCGACGAGTTCGAGACCGATACCCTGATCGGCGCCCAGGCCATGATCCGCGACGGTGCCCTGGACTCACCCAAGGTCGAAGCGATCTTCGGCGTGCATGTGATGGCGGGCTACCCCACCGGTCATCTGTATTACAAGGCCGGTACGGTGCTCAACAGCAGCGACGGCTTTCGCCTCATCGTCAAAGGCCAGCAAACCCACGGCTCGGCGCCCTGGAGCGGGGTTGACCCGGTGGTTGCCAGCGCCGCCATTATCGACGGCCTGCAAACCCTGGTCAGCCGCCGTGCCGACCTGTCACAAGGCATGGGGGTGATCAGTGTCGGCACGCTCAATGCCGGTTCTGCGGCCAATATCATCCCCGAGACCGTGGAAATGACCGGCACCATTCGCAGCAACAGCGCCGCGGTGCGTAACACCCTGCTGAAAAAAATGCCGCCGCTGGTGCAAGGCATTGCCAGCGCCTACGAGGCCGAGGCCGACCTGCTGCTGGTTAACCATGCGCCGGTCACCAGCAACGACCCGCAACTGACCGCAGCCATGCTCCCGGCCCTGCAACTGGCTGCGCCAGGCAAGGTGCAGTTGCTGCCTGCGTCCCTGTCGCCAAGCGAAGACTTCTCGTACTACGCCGAAAAAGTCCCGGGCTTGTTTGTATTTTTGGGCGCTACGCCTGAAGGGCAGGACATGAGCAAGGCCGCCAACAACCACAGCCCCTACTTCACCGCCGACGATGCCACCCTGGCCACGGGGGTGAAGACCCATGTGCAGTTTGTGATGAATTATCCGGGGCGGGTGCGCGGCAGCTGAAGCGCAGGCAAACACCTTGCCCGCGCTGACAGCACGGCGCTGACGGGGGTGCCGTCAGCGCCACAGGCTAGTGGCTGGATATGCTGCGCAGATACTCCAGCACTGCGGCCTGATCCCCGGCAAAGGCTATGCGCGAGCCCTTTTTCTCGCGCTGGAAGGCGTACATCGGGTCGTAATACTCGCGCAGCAGGGCTTCGATCCAGACCCGGTGCAGGTCTACCGCACCGCAACGTTCCTGCTCCTGCAAGGCCTCTTGCATGACCGCCTGCAAGCGCTGGTGGCGCTCGCCGCCCAGGCGCCGCTGGATATTGGCCAGGCTTTCGAGCAGGCGCCGGGAGAACAGGGCAAAGCCATGTTCGCCATTACTGGCGGTGAACTCGGCACACAAGTCCACCACGTAGTCACGCAGGATGCGTTCAACCCGGCTTTCCAGGCGGTCTTCAAGCCAGACCACAGGGGCGCCCTGCATACGTTGATACAACGTCAGCGGCAAGGCGCAGCTACCCACCGTGCGGCTTTCGTCTTCAACCACAAAACCTGCATGGCCCTTGGCGCGCTTCTTCAGCACGTCAATGGCCAGCCGGTTTTCAAAGTCGATATTCGACGGCTGCGCCGTGGCCCGCTTGCCGAAACTTGAGCCGCGATGGTTGGCATGGCCCTCCAGGTCCAGGCCATTGTTGAGCTGCACCAGCACATCGGTCTTGCCAGTGCCGGTCATGCCGCCGAGCACGGTCATGTCGCATTGGGCCACGGCATCGTCCAGAGTCTGGATCAGGAAGCTGCGCAAGGCCTTGTAACCGCCAGTGACGCGCGGGTAATCGATCCCGGCATCGTGCTTGAGCCACTGCTGGACGATCTGCGAGCGCATGCCGCCACGAAAGCAGTACAGGCAACCCTCGGGGTTGGCCCGGGCAAAATCGGCCCAGGCCTGCAGGCGCTCTGCCTTGACCTGCCCCGACACCAGCTGGTGGCCCAGCACCACCGCCGCCTGCTGGCCTTGCTGCTTGTAGCAGGTGCCCACCCGCTCGCGCTCACGGTCGGTCATCAGCGGCAGGTTGACCACCCCGGGGAACGCCCCCTTGTGAAATTCGATCGGCGCGCGGGTGTCCATCATCGGCCGGTCATTGAGAAACAGTTCGCGATAGTCGGTGACGTCATCAGCCATCATGACACCTCAACCGCGTAGGTCTGTCGCTCAACCAGCTGGCCGATCGGCTCCAGGGTCAGGCCATGCTCACTGGCCATTTGCAGGAATGCCTGATTACCTTCCGGGCTTACGGCAACCAGCAGGCCGCCACTGGTTTGCGGGTCGCAAAGCACCCGCTTGTGCAGCTCTTGCAGCGGCGACAGTTGGGCGGCGTAACTGTCATAGTTGCGCAAGGTGCCACCCGGCACGCAGCCCTGTTCCAGGTAATACTCGACCGAGGCCAGGCGCGGCACCCTGGCGTATTCGATCTGTGCGGTCAGCTGGCTGCCATCGGCCATTTCCACCAGATGGCCGAGCAGGCCAAAACCGGTCACGTCGGTCATGGCCTTGACCCCGTCGAGTTTGGCAAACTGGCTGCCCACCTTGTTCAGCGTACACATCCAGTCCCGCGCCAGGCCAACATCGGCGGTGCGCAACTTGCCCTTTTTCTCGGCCGTGGTGAGGATGCCGATGCCCAGGGGCTTGGTCAGGTACAACAGGCAACCCGCCGTGGCGGTGTCATTGCGCTTCATCTGGCGCTTGTTGACCACGCCAGTCACGGCCAGGCCGAAAATCGGCTCGGGGGTATCGATGGAATGCCCGCCCGCCAGCGGGATGCCGGCGTCATCACACACGGCGCGACCACCGCGGATCACTTCGCGGGCCACTTCAGGCGGCAACAGATGCACCGGCCAGCCCAAAATCGCAATGGCCATCAATGGGTCACCGCCCATTGCATAGATGTCGCTGATGGCATTGGTGGCGGCAATACGGCCGAAATCGTAAGGGTCATCGACGATCGGCATAAAGAAATCGGTGGTCGAAACCACCCCGCGCTCGTCATCCAGGGCATAGACCGCAGCATCGTCACGCGAGGCATTGCCGACCCACAGCTTGGGGTCGAGGTTTTGCGCGCCGCTGCCGGCAAGGATCACTTCCAGTACCTGAGGCGAAATCTTGCACCCGCACCCCGCACCGTGGCTGTACTGGGTCAGGCGGATCGGCTCGCTCATAAAGGTACCTCGGGTCAATTTCAAAGCTGCAGATACTAGCAGAGCCGAGCATTGCATGCGCCGGCAAGCCACGCGCGCACTCGGTACCCGGCCTGCATGGCGTCTGCATCAAGGGGTGACCGGCATACTGAAAAGCGACCTGCCGGTCACATATGTAGTGCCTGAAAACAATCACTACATACGTATTGACGGCACGATTTTCCCCCAGCATTATGCAGACGTCTTCCCCACCGGAAGCGCTGGAAAGGGTTGTTGCAAGCATGCTCGACGAGCTGTCGGGCTGTTCCGGGATAGGTACTGCCCACAAGGCAGAATTGATGAAGCTGACCTGGCTTGATCGTCCGCGTCAAAGACGACAGGGGCTAGCGAAACGTCCTCAAGAAGCTTGTGGCTGATGCGTCATGTCACTCAGGCATCCTGGTTCACGCTGCTCTCCTTCGCTTTACGCTCTTTATGTAGTGCTGGGTTTTACTACTACATATGACGAACTCAAGGCAGATCTGCTTTAGATGGACACTACGCGGCACTGCAGGTGCAGGTGCGCGAATCAATTAGACAGATCAACGAGTGGTCAAGGAGTTAGCTATGAACCTGAATAACCAACCGACTGTTAACGAGCTGGCTCGACTCTTCGCTGCCCAGAAAGACACGCTGAACGACCACATCCTGTGGATCAGCGATGCCGGTGATGTGCGTATCGATCCTGTAACGTCGTGCAAGGAAGAAACCAGATTCGAGGAAGAACGCCCACAAATGCGTGCCCACCTCAAAATGTACCGCCGTGGCCAAGGCTACGTGGGCAAGAAGGCTGCAGCCGATAGCGACTACATGGCGCGCGTGCTGCAAACCTTGACCCTGACCTGGCAAAAAGCGCAAACCGCGCCTGCGCTGGTCAAGGTTAACAGCTACAGCTGATAGCCCCGCCGTACAAGAAAGCCCCGGATAACCCCCGGGGCTTTTTCAATTTCAGGTTTGCGGGGTTTTAATGCAGACCTCCGTGCCTCGGCCGCCGCCATTGTAGTCAGGCAGGTAATAGGACTTGTGCAGCGTGGTGGTGTATTGCCCCTTGCTGTCCTGGTCCCGGGTGATGGTCGCGAGCCCGACTCCGCGATCGGTGGCGGCCTCCAGGCTGTCATTGGCAAAATACATCGCCAGTTGCTGGCCCTGGGCCGCGGCGTAGCCGGTATAGATGGCCTTGTCGCTACCCAGGTCAACTTCAAGCTTGAACGTGTAGGCACCAAAGTTCTGACTGAAGTGGCTGGATTTTTCATCCACCTTGAAACTCAGATCGCCCTTGAAGGCGCCGTCATGGCTGTCAAAGCCCGTGCATTTATAATCGCCGGCTATATGCAACGGATCATTGACTGCCACATCGGCCAGCACAGAACCGGCACAGGCCAAACTGGCCACGACTACCAGTGTGTTCACTACATTCTTGGTAAAGTTATCCGACATATTTACCCTCGAAACTACGTAATAAGGATGGGATGTAACCGTCGGAAATCTACACGTCTACCGCTACTGGCATCTACAGAACTACAAAACGGATTGTGGCAAGAATTGTCCTGCCGCCAGGGGTTACTTCCTGTGGGAGCAGGCTCCCACAGGGTGTCAGACCGCCTGCTCCAGTTCAGGCACGGCATCGAACAGGTCCGCCACCAGGCCGTAATCAGCCACCTGGAAAATCGGCGCCTCTTCGTCCTTGTTGATCGCCACGATGACCCTGGAATCCTTCATGCCGGCCAGATGCTGGATCGCGCCGGAAATGCCCACTGCGATATACAGCTGGGGTGCAACGATTTTACCGGTCTGACCGACCTGCATGTCGTTGGGTACAAAGCCAGCGTCCACCGCCGCGCGGGATGCGCCGACCCCTGCTCCCAGCTTGTCGGCCAGGGCATACAGGTACTTGAAGTTGTCGCCGTTCTGCATGCCACGACCGCCGGAAACCACGACCTTGGCGGCGGTCAGCTCAGGGCGGTCCGACTTGGCCAGTACCTCGCCCACGAACGACGACGTGCCTGCATCGTGAACCGCTGCAACCGCTTCAACCGCTGCCGAACCCCCTTGGGCGGCAACCGGGTCGAAACCGGTGGCACGCACGGTGATCACTTTCACTGGAGCAGTGGATTGTACGGTGGCAATGGCGTTACCGGCGTAGATCGGGCGGGTGAAGGTGTCGGCGCTGACCACCGAGATGATCTCGGAGATCTGGTCAACGTCCAGCTGTGCAGCAACGCGCGGCAGGATGTTTTTGCCGTTGGAGGTCGCGGCGGCCAGGATGTGGCTGTAGCCGGCACCCAGCTCTGCAACCAGCGGGGCAAGGTTTTCCGGCAACTGATGGGCGTAAGCGGCGTTATCCGCAACCAGAACTTTGGCCACGCCAGCGATCTGTGCAGCCACCTGCGCCACGCTGCCCAGCCCCTGCCCGGCCACCAGCAGGTGAATGTCAGCGCCGATTTGGCCAGCCGCCGCCAGCGTGTTCAGGGTTGCCGATGCAATACCGACACCATCATGTTCTGCAAGTACCAGGACCGTCATGTTCAGATCACCTTCGCTTCGTTTTTCAGTTTCTCGACCAGTTCAGCCACCGACTTGACCTTGATACCCGCGCTGCGTGCAGCCGGGGCTTCAACTTTCAGGGTCGAGTGGGTCGAAGCAGTCGAAACACCCAACGCGTCTGGCGTCAGCACTTCAAGCGGCTTTTTCTTGGCTTTCATGATGTTTGGCAGGGACGCATAACGCGGCTCGTTCAAACGCAGGTCGGTGGTGATGATCGCCGGCAAGCTCAGCGAAACAGTTTGCGCGCCGCCGTCGACTTCACGGGTCACGGCAACCTTGTCACCTGCCACTTCAACCTTGGACGCGAACGTACCCTGGCCGAAACCGGTCAGTGCAGCCAGCATCTGGCCGGTCTGGTTGTTGTCGCTGTCGATGGCCTGTTTGCCCAGGATCACCAGCTGAGGCTGTTCCTTGTCAACAACGGCCTTGAGCAGCTTGGCCACGGCCAGCGAGGTCAGGTCTTCGGCGGACTCGACGAGAATGGCGCGATCTGCACCCAGAGCCAGCGCGGTACGCAGCTGTTCCTGAGCAGTGGTCGGGCCGATGGAGACGACGACGATTTCAGTCGCAACGCGCCCTTCCTTTATGGAGAGTTCTTTCAGGCGTACGGCTTCTTCCACGGCGATTTCGCAAAAGGGGTTCATCGACATCTTGACGTTGGCGAGGTCAACGCCGGAGTTGTCCGCCTTGACGCGAACCTTGACGTTGTAATCGACCACGCGCTTGATACAGGCCAGCACCTTCATTGTTGCTCCCTCTATGGCTACTTGAATGGAAAAGCCCTAAACCGTTGCGGGCTCAACAGGCAAAATCAATTGATCCGGCACCGACTGCCCCGAGTTGCGCGCCACGAAGTAATACACCAGCGCCGGCAACGTCAGGCCAATGATCCACGAGATATCGGTGCCGCCCAGAGGCTCCACCAAAGGCCCGGTATAAAAACTGGTGGCGATAAACGGCAACTGCACCACCACCCCGAAGGCGTACACCACAATACCGCGCAGGTTCCAGCGGCCGTATCGGCCATTCGGGTTAGACAGCGCCGGTACGTCGTAGCGCTCTTTGCTGATCAGGTAGAAGTCCACCAGGTTGATCGCGCTCCAGGGCGTGAAAAAAGCCAGCAAAAACAGGATAAATGCCGAGAAATCCTTGAGGAACGAATGCTGCCCGAGCAAGGCCAGCGCGGTGGCAAAACCGACCATCAGCAGGATGTAAAACAGGCGCAGGGTTTTCGAGATTTCATGGTTGCCGCGAAAACCGCTGACGATGGTGGCCAGGGACATGAAACTGCCGTAGGCATTGAGCGTGGTAATGGTCACCTTGCCGAACACCACGCAAAAATACAGCAGCGCCGCCATCGCCCCGCTCGCCCCCATGCCGACGATGTACGACACCTCATGCCCGGCAAACTGGTTGCCCGCCAGCGCCGCCACGAACACGCCGAAGACCATCGAGATCTGCGAGCCCAGCACCGAGCCCAGGCCCACCGCCAGAAAGGTTTTCAGCGATGAGGTCGAGGCTGGCAAGTAGCGCGAGTAGTCCGCCACATAAGGCCCGAAGGCGATCTGCCAGGACGCGGACAACGAAATCGCCAGCAAAAAACTGCTCAGGGCAAAGTGCTTGTTGCTGAGCAACAGGCCAATGTCGTTTTGTGAAATCAAGGTGTAGAACAGATAGAAAAACGCCAGCACCCCGACCACGCTCGCCACCCGGCCAATCATATGGATGGTGCGATAGCCCAGGATGGTCAGCAGCACGATCAGCGCGGCAAAGATCAGGATGCCCCACGAGTCGCTCACCCCCACCAACTGCCCCACCGCCTGCCCGGCCAGCACCGAGCCGCTGGCCGAAAAGCCCACATACATCAGGCACACCAGCACGATGGGAATCACCGCGCCGTAGACGCCGAACTGCACCCGGCTGGAGATCATCTGCGGCAAGCCCAGTTTCGGCCCTTGCGCCGCATGCAGCGCCATGATGGTGCCGCCCAGCACCTGCCCGATGAGCAGGCCGATCAACGACCAGAACACATCGCCGCCCAACACCACGGCCAAGGCCCCGGTGACAATGGCGGTGACTTGCAGGTTGGCCCCGAACCACAGGGTGAACTGACTGAACAGTCGCCCGTGACGCTCCGACTCGGGGATGTAATCAATGGAACGCTGTTCGACCAGCGAGGCCCGCGGTGAATCTTGGTTGAGCGTGGACATAAGCAGTTCCTTCAGGCTAGCACCCGGGGTGCGCCGTGTTGTTATGGGAAAGACTTTTCCAATCCTTGGCCGCTGGTTATCTGGCCGCGTCGAGCAAGGCGCGGGAGATGATGATTTTCTGCACCTCGGAGGTGCCTTCAAAAATCCGCAGGATCCGCGCATCGCGCACATAGCGCTCCAGCGGCAAGTCGCGGCTGTAACCGTAACCACCGTGCAGTTGCAGCGCGGCATCGGTAATAAAGCCGGCGCATTCGGCGGCCACCAGTTTTGCCGTGGCCGAGTCCAGGCTGAAACGCTCGCCACTGTCACGCCGGGCGGCAGCTTTCATGGTCAGCAGGCGCGCACTTTCCAGTTGCGCGTACATATCGGCCAGGCGCCATTGCGTGCCCTGATACGCCGCCAGCGGCTTGGGCCCGATCTGGCGTTCGCGCACCCAGCTCAAACTCGCCTGCAATGCCGCATGGGCGATGCCCAGGGACATGGCCGCCACTTCTACCCGACCGCGGTCCAGCACCGCCATCGCCGTGTTGAAACCCTGGCCTTCAATACCGAGCAGTGCCGACGCCGGCAGCCAGCAGTCCAGCGCCAGTTCATAGATGGTACTGCCGCGCAGGCCCATGGTTTTTTCCGGGCTGGAGAAGCTGATGCCCGCCGTGCCCCGGGGCACCATAAAGGCGCTGATGCCCTTGTGGCCGGCGTCTGCGTCCGTCTTGACGTAGAGCACGATAAAGTCGGCTTCCTTGGCGTTGGTGATGTAGTGCTTGCTGCCACGCACCCGCCAGCCGCCTTCTTCACGCACGGCGCGGCTGCGCATGTCGGCCGGGTTGGAGCCCGCTGCCGGTTCAGTCAGGGCAAAGGCGCCAAGCAGTTCACCGCTGGCCGCGCGTGGCAACCATTCCTGCTTTTGCTCCTCGGTGCCGCCCAGCAGGATCGAGTCCGTGGCCAGGAAGTGCGCGGTCATGGCCGACGCGGTGGAGGCACAGGCCCCGGCCACCGCTTCCACCACGCGGCTCATGGCCAGGCTGCCGATGCCCGGGCCGCCATATTCTTCTGGCAGGTTGATGCCCATGCAGCCCAGGTCGCCCAATGCCTTGATACTGGCCAGGCAGAACGTTTCGGTTTCGTCATAGTGCTGGGCCAGGGGCTGAATCACTTCGCGGGCCATTTGTTCGGCACTGTCGACGACGGCCAGTTCTTCTGCGGTCATTTCAAAGTTCATGGGTGTACTCCTGCCTTGCAAAAGCCGAATTCGGCGTTGTCGGCGCCCAGACGCGGGGCGATGGTAGTGCTATGAGGCTTACGGCCATTGAAGAACACCGGTTGCGGCACCAGTGCCAGCGCCGCGCCTTCGGGTTGAACCTGCAACTGGCGGACCCGGGCATGTTCACTGCTGGCCGCCTGCTGCAAGTCCCACACCGGCGACGACGGCACACCGGCCTCGAGCAGGCCGTCGCACAACTGTTCCACGCTGTGCTGCGCGGTCCAGCTTTCAATGGCGGCATGCAGTGCCGGCTCGTGCAAGGTGCGCTGGCTGTCATCGATAAAACGCGCATCGCTCGCCAGCTCCGGCTGGCCCATGCACTGGCACAGGCGCTCGAACAAACGATTGCTCGCCACCGCAATCACCACCAGGCCATCCGCTGCGCGGTAGGTGTCAAACGGGGTGGAGACCGGATGCCGATTGCCCACCAGCCCGGGCGCCACGCCCTTGGCATAGAGGTTGGACAGGCCGGTCACCTGCAGGCTGAACAACACATCAAACATGGCCACATCGATGTACTGCGCTCCCGGAGCATGCCGCTCCCGGGCAAACAGCGCCGAGCTGATCGCCCAGGCTGCATACACCCCGGCACACAGGTCGCCGATCGCCTCGCCACTGCGGGTGGGGCCGGTGGCAGCAAAACCGGTCACGCTCATCAGGCCGGACATGGCTTGCGCCACAATGTCGTAAGCCGGGCGCTTTGACAGCGGCCCTTGCTGGCCAAAACCGGAGATGCTGGCGTAGATCAGCCGCGGGTTGTGCTGCTTGAGGCTGTCAAAATCGATGCCCAGGCGCTGCGTCACGCCGGGGCGGAAGTTCTCCACCAGCACATCGGCATCAGCCACCAGCTCATAAAAACGCTGGCGCTGCGCCGGGTTTTTAAAGTCGATCTCAACGCTGCGCTTGCCGCGGTTGATCAGGCCGAAATACACGCTTTCACCCTCCAGAAACGGCCCCAGGTGGCGGGCATCATCGCCCTCCTCGGGCACTTCGAACTTGATCACGTCGGCCCCCAGGTCCGCCAGCATGGCGGTGCAATGAGGCCCGGCCAGCACACGGCTGATATCCAGCACTCGCACCCCCTGCAGTTGTTGCGTAAACGGATTGTTACCCATGCTCCCCCCTAAAAGACTCAAGCAGCCAAGCTGCTGCGCACTTATACCAACCTGTATGTACAAGTAAATGCAAGCGAGGGGCCAACACGCCGCAAGCATTGCGCTCACAGCTTCAACATTAGATTTAAAGACCTTTAAAATCAGACAGTTAAAAAAGTTATGTTTTTTAAAAGAAAAAACTCAGACGGGGTCACACTGCAAAAAGTTGCCGCAACTTTGTGCATATGCAGGCAGGAAGGTAACAAAAACGCACCAAAAGTAACGCGAGTAACACACCGCTACCCGCGACCCCTGCCCCCTCAGTTGCCGCACTGCCCTTGCAAGCGGTAGCGTGAACCCGGGTAGACCAGCCGGGCGCAGCCTACCAGCCCCTGGGCAGCCCAGGTGCGACGGCGAATCAGCAGGCACGGCTCGTTGCGCTTGACGTTCAACAGCCGGCATTGCGCCGACGTGGCATGAATCGCTTCGACTTCATGCTCGCCACCGGTCAGTGGCGCCAGGTTCATCAGGTAGGCATAGGCCGTGGTGCGGGTGAAGTCCTGTTGCAGGTACTCAGGGGCAATCTCGGCGTTCACATAGCGCTCCTCGATCTGCACCGGCACCTCGTTTTCGTAATGCACCATCAGCGAGTGGAACAAGCGCGTGACCCCCTCCAGGGCAAACGGCAGCACCGGCGTGGCCTTGGCCGCCACCTCTTCGAGCACAATCACCTCGCAGCGATGCACATGGCCACGGTCAGCGATTTCCTGGGCGATATTGCGAATCTCGAACAACGCCGCATTGCCCTTGGGCACGGCAACAAATGTACCCACCCCCTGCATGCGCACCAGCAGCCCTTCGATGGTCAGCTCGCGTAATGCGCGGTTGATGGTCATGCGGCTCACCCCCAACAGAGTGAGCAGTTCACTCTCGGACGGCAGCCTGGAGTTGGGCAACCAGGCCCCGGAACGGATTTTTTGCGTGATGGCCTGCTTGACCCGGGCATACAGCGGCGCCGGGCTCTCAATGGAAAATGACTCAAGGGGTGAATGGTCATCGACTGACTTGGACACAACAACTCCTGTTCGTAGGGCTGGGCATGCAGCCGGGCTGCGCCAGTTTACGCGCAGGCCGGGCCAAGCTAAACGGGGGATTAACGCGGCATGTAATCGCGTTGCCAACGTCGCGGAATGCGCAACGACACCAGCCCCAAAACAGCCGCCAAACCGGCGCTGAACAACATGGCCCTGAGGCCGAACTGCACCTCCAGCACCGCGCCCAACACTGCCCCCAGCAACATCCCGGTCCAGGGCACCAGTTGCACGCGCCAGCCACTGCGGCGCTCACCCAGCAACCAGCGGCCCAGGCCGCGGCCAAAACGCGACAACGCCCCGGTCACATAGGTCAGGCCCACCGGCAGGCCATTGACCTGCTCCACCGCCGCATTGAGCATGCCCATTGCCACGATTGCCGCCAGCAACGCCGGGACCTGGCTGGCGAACGGCAGCAAAGCCGATGCACACAACAAGCCGGCAATCACCAGCATCAGCGGCAAGGCCCGTCGCCCGCCCCAACGCCCCAGCAACACCCCCAGGGCATTGCCGACAATAAACGCCAGCACCGCAAACAGCAGGCGCACCGCCATACCCAGGTCACCGTCACCGATGGCCACTGCCAGGCGCGTGGTGTTGCCACTCATAAATGAAACAAAATCACCGGTGGCCAAAAAGCCGATGGCATCAGTCATGCCCGCCAGCACAGACAGGCTGGCCACCATCGCCAGCCCTACCCGGCCGCGCCAGGCACGCACTCGCACATGCACGGGGTTGCTCGGTTTTCGCAGTGGCGCTGGAAGCATGGCGCAAGCCTCTGTAGGAATACCCGACTAAAGAGTGAACGATTTTGTCATATAAAAAAGCCACCATAGCACTCGTCCTGTAGGACTATTCCTGTTCTAGCGCAGGTAAAATCGAACCAATTGCGAAAAAGGCATCTAATAAACGCTTCTGCCAAGGATGAGAAGCTCAGGTTTGCAGCAATGACAAGGATCCACACAGGGGCGGCCATGCCCGCTGTGCCAGGCCGGTCAGCCTTAACAGCTGTATGCAGAAGACGCCCATGAACCAGTCTGTTTGGATTAAACCTCGACTCAAGCCCTATGCCCTGGCGGCGATCCCGCTGCTCCTGATTGCTGGCGCTGTGGCATTGGCGGTACACGCGGATGACGTCTTTGCCCGGCCGGTAGACGGTGTGCAAACCCTGGTGTTTTTGCGCCATGCCGAAAAACCCGCCGATGGCCTCGGCCAGCTGACCTGCCAGGGGCTGAACCGGGCGATTGACCTGGCCACTCTGCTGCCGCAACGCTACGGCAAGGCTGACTACGTGTTTGCCGCCAACCCTTCGCGCCAGGTCGAAGAAGGCGCCGACGATGACGCCTACAGCTATGTGCGCCCGCTGATGACCATCAACCCGAGCGCCATCAAGCTGGGCTTGCCGATCAACCTGGAGTACTCGGCCAACGACACCCGCCAACTGGCCAAGGAGTTGACCGACGACCAGTACCACAGCTCAACCATCTACACCGCCTGGTCCCACGGCTACTTGCCGGAACTGATCAACAGCGTTGCCAGCCAGGCCCTGGGCCAAAAGACTTCGTTGACTGAAGACTGGTCCGGCGGCGACTTTGACTCGTTGTATGTGCTGACCCTGACCTGGAAAGACGGCAAGGCCAGCCTGCTCAGCCGCGTCGACAAACAAGACCTGAACAATGGCTCCAAGGCGTGCCCGACCTGATCTGCCTGTACCCGGATCACGGCGCGAGCACGGTGCGCGCCGGGGCATGGCGGCGCACCGCCCAACTGACCCCGCCCAGCAGCATCAACACCGCCAGGGCTTCTACCCCGCTGGGCCAGCGTTGCAGGTAGATAAAGCCGTAGAGCAGCGCAAACACCGTTTCAAACACGATCAACTGCCCGCTCAGGGTCAACGGCAAACGCCGGGACGCGGCATTCCACATGCGATTGCCAAACCACGAGCCGAGCACGGCGCAGGCCAGGTTGACCAGCCAGAACATCTGCCAGCGCTGCTCCGGGGCCTCGACGGTCACCGCGTCCACCGCCAGCCAATGGGCAACCCCCCAGATCAGCACACCCAGCACCCCGGTGGTCACTCCCCACAACGTCGACCACTCGCCACTGTCAAAGCGGCTGAGCTTCAAATACCGCGCATTCTCGATGGCGAACCAGCTCCAGCACAACAAGGCGCCGATACCGCACAGCACACCGAGCACCTTGGTGCCCAGCGGCTGTGGTGAGGTGTCGCCGAACAGGGCTTCGAGATTGATGCACAGCACCCCGCCGAGCACCAGCAGCAACGGCCATGCCAGCCGCGCCAGGGGTACCGCACCGGCATCGCGGCGGCCCAGCCAGGTAATGCTCAGCGGCAATACCCCGATAATCAGCGAGGCCGCTGCGATACCCACCCACTGCACCGAGGCGGCCAGCAGCATGTAATAAATCAGATTGCCCAGCAGGGCGAACTTGACCAGGGTCAGCACATCGCGGCGGCTGAGCTGGAGCAGCAAGCGCCGGGCATTGGGCAACAGCAACACCAGTGACACCGCGCCATACACAATAAAACGCCCACAGCTGAGCAACAGCGGGCTGAACTCCGGCAACAGCTTGGGCACCAGGAACACCAGCCCCCACACCGCCCCGGCCATGCCGGCATAGACTATCCCGCGTTTCATGTCGCGCTCTCAGGTTGATCGATATCGAGCGATAATAGGCGGCTCGCAATACAAGAACAAAAGATCAATTGGCATGCTGGCATTCCACCGAGGAATGGCTTATACCCTGTGGGAGCGGGCTTGCCCGCGATGGCAACACTGCTGTTCAGCTGACAGACCGCATCGCGGGCAAGCCCGCTCCCACACCATTCAAAAAGGCCGCCATGAACCGCTACACCAAGAACCTGCCGCCCCTGGCCACCCTGATCACCTTCGAAGCCGTAGGCCGCAATGGCAGCTTTACCCGTGCCGCCAGCGAGTTGTGCCTCACCCAAAGCGCCGTCAGCAAACAGATCCGCGCCCTGGAAGACCACCTCAAGCTGGCCCTGTTCGAGCGCCAGGCCCGCGGCATCAGCCTGACACTCGCCGGCGCCAGCCTGTTCAGTGAAGTCAGCACCCTGCTCGAACGCCTGCAACACAGCGTCAACCGGATCAAGGCAGCCCACGCGCCCAATGCCGTCACCGTGCTGTGTACCCATGCGGTCGCGCAGTTCTGGTTGTTTCCACGTTTGCTCGCCTTCAACACCGAGCACCCGTCGATCACGGTGAACATTCATGCCAGCAACGATATCGACGAATCCAGCGTCGCCGATTACGACTTCTGCATCTTGTACGGCGCCGGCCAGTGGTCATCCCTGAGTGCCGAGCCGCTGTTTGCCGAGAAGGTCTACCCGGTGGCCCGCCCCGACCTGGCATTGAACAGCGTCAACCAACCCGCCGACCTGCAACGCCTGCCCCTGATCGAACTGGATGCATCGGGCTGGAACTGCATGGACTGGCGCGACTGGTTCAACCATTTTGGCCTGGAACACAAGGCCGATGCGCAACGCCCCACCTTCAACCAGGTCACCCTCGCTTATCAGGCGATCGTGCAAGGCATGGGGGTGGGTCTGGGCTGGGACTTTATGGTTCGCGACAAAATCGAGCGAGGTGAACTGTGCCGCGTCGGTGCGTTTGAATTTTTAAGTACAAACGCCGATCATCTGGCGCACTCTCGGCAAAAAACGCTGTCTGATGCAGCAATGACTTTCCAGCGCTGGCTGCTTGATCAAGCCCGGCGCGACCCCTCTCCAACTTGCTCATAGCTCAAGGTACATGCATGAAGATCAAGGTTACCGGTTTACCCCTGCTGTTAGTGGCCTTGCTGGGGCTGGCGGGCTGCGCGACCCCAAGCGTGGTGACCCTGCAAAACGGCACGCAATACCTGACCAAGGACCTGCCCGTCACCACCAACAAGGACGGTTTCTACGAGTTTGTCGACATCGCCGGCAAGCACGTCAAGGTCAGGGCCGAGGATGTGTCCACCATCAAAGCGGATTGAACACGGGCAGCCAGCGGCAAGCAGCGCATTTTAACTTGCCGCTCACCACGCACCAAAGCCGTTACTCATTCAACGCATCCAGCAGTCGGTAGTAGCTGATACCCGCCGCCACATACAGACGTTGCAGGCTGTGGAAGGGGATGCGGCGAATCGGCGTGACCGGGAACGGGAAGTCATTGCTGGCCCCCGAAACCCGTGCTGCCAGGTGCTTGCCCAAGGTGGTCGCCATTGCAATGCCGCGGCCGTTGTAACCCATCAGGATCGACAGGCCCGGTTGCGGTTCGTGCAACTGCGGCAGCACGCTGTGGTTAAGCGCTACCCGCCCGCTCCAGCGGTATTCGATCGCCACGCCTGCCAGCTGCGGAAACAAGCTGATCAGCGAGCGCTCCAGATGCGCCCAGTCTTCGGCGCGGCGCGGCTCGGAAAACGGCCCGCGCCCACCCAGCAATACACGCCCCTGGGCATCCTGCTTGAAGTACAGCAACAGGCGCCGCGCATCCGAGCACACTTCCCCACCCGGCAAAATGGTTTTGCGCAGCTCCGGTGAAAGCGGTCGGGTCGCGATCAGAAAGCTGTTGGCGGCCAGTACCGTTTGCCGCAGCCCCGGCCACAAGCCGTCGGTATAGCCATTGGTGGCCAGTACCACGCGCTCGGCCGTCACGGTGTGGCCCTGTGCTGCCGTCAACTGCCACAGCGGCCCCACACGACGCAAATCGGTAACCCGGGTGTCGCTGTGGATGGTCACGCCACGCCCCAGCGCCGACCTGGCCAGGCCCCGGGCATAGTTCAGCGGGTGCAGGCTGCCAGCACGCGGGTCAACCCAGCCGCCGACGTAATTTTGCGTACCGATACGCTGGCAAACCGCACTGGCATCGAGCAACTCGGCGGCTACGCCTCGCTGCTGCCATTGCCGGGCGCGGTGTTCCAGGGCCTTCATGGTGGTGCTGGAAAACGCCGGCTGGATCCAGCCCTTGCGCGTGGCATCACAGGCAATGCCGTATTCGCGGATCAACGAGAACACTTCATCTGCCGCCCCGCCGCAGGCCTCGATAATCTTTTCGCCACGCTCGGCGCCAAAGCGTTCGAGCAACTGGTCCGGGTCGTACTTGAGCCCGGGGATCACCTGCCCGCCGTTGCGCCCCGAAGCGCCCCAGCCCGGCTCACCGGCATCCAGCACGCAGACACTGACGCCCGACTCGGCCAGGCGCAGTGCGGTCACCAGCCCGGTGTAACCGGCGCCGACAATTGCCACATCCACCCGCTTGTTTTCCGCCAGCGCCTGGGTCAATGCGCCGGGGCGGGCCGTGGCCGACCACAGTGAAGGCGGCAATATCAGTTTCGACGGTGCTTTCATGTGCGCCTGCGCAGTGCAAAACGTCGTTCCAGACGACGCAAACCATAGGACAGCGGCAAGCTCATCGACAGATAGAGCAATGCCACCAGGGTGTAGACCGTCATGTTTTCAAAGGTCGACGATGCGATCAGTTGCCCCTGGCGGGTCATTTCAGCCACGGTGATGGTCGACACCAACGACGAGTCCTTGAGCATCATCACCAGGGTATTGCCATAGGGCGGCAAGGCAATCCGAAACGCCTGGGGCAGGACGATACGGCGCATGATCATCAGGCCGCGCATGCCGAACGACTCGGCAGCCTCGATCTGACCCAGGTCGATGGCCTGGATCCCGGCACGGAAGTTTTCCGCCTGATAGGCCGAATAGGCTATACCCAGGCCGATCACCCCGGCCTGCATGGCACTGAGCTGGATACCGAAATCGGGCAAGACAAAATAGATATAAAACAGCTGCACAATGATCGGCAGCCCGCGAATCACATTGACCACACCAATGGCGAACAATGCGATGGCGCGAATTTTTGACACCATCATCAGCGCAAACATCAGGCCGATCACGGAACTGAGCAGGAACGAACCTGCCGTGACCTGCACCGTGACCACTGCGCCTTTGAGCAGAATCGGAAGAAAGTCCAACGCATCCTGGAGAAACATAAACTACCTGCGCACCGCTACAAGAAGCGGCCCACCGCGTTGCGGGGGCCACAGAATCATCAGTTCAGCTGCCACTTCTCGATGATGCGTTGCAGCGAGCCGTCAGCCTTGATGGCGGCGATGCCCTTGTTCACCTGGGCCAGTTTCTCGGCGTCCCCCTGGCGCATCACCAGGCAGACATCCCCCATGACCACCGGCACATAGGTGCTCGACAGTTTTACGTCCGGGTTTTTACCCTGGGCCAACTGGTAGGCAATGATCGGGCGATCACCGAATGCCGCCTTGATGCGGCCCAGCTTGAGGTCACGCATCAGGTCGGGAATGGAGTCGTAGCTGCGCACTTCCTTGAAGCCGCCGTGCTTGTTCAGGGCATCGAGGAAGACCGTGCCAACCTGGGCACCGACCACTTCACCGGCCAGGTCGTCCATGCTTTTGTAATCTTTGTGGTCATCGGCCTTGACGATCAGGCCTTCGCCGTAGCTGAAAATCGGATCGGAATACTGCACAACCTTTTCACGCTCGGGGGTCTTGAGCATGGCGGCGGAAATCAGGTCGATCTTGTTGGTGGTCAGCGAAGGGATCAGCGCCGCAAAGGTGGTTTGCTGGATCTCGGTGTCGAACCCGCCAGCCTTGCCCACGGCCTCGGCCGCGTCGACCATCATGCCCTGGATTTTTCCGCTCTTGATATCGAGAAAGGTAAACGGGATGCCCGTTGCCGTCGCCCCGACCTTGTAGACAGGCTCTGCAACAGCGCTGGCTGGTCCAATCAACCCGGCCGCCATTGCGCATACAAGCGTCAGCACTTGAAAAGGTTTTTGCATAGCGAATCTCCCTGTGGTCGCTTTTATTGTGGTGCTGCGGCACTCAATAACCCTTGCACCCTCTGGTACAAAATGCCGCCATCGACTATAACCAATTTACTTAAATCGTAAAGAGATTTATAAATATCGCATATCGATATTTATAAGCCTGAAACAAGCCAAGGATGCGCCATGAGCGATAACAACAACCCTCTTTTCAACCAGTCACTGGAAAAGGGCCTGGCCGTACTTCGCGGCTTCGGAGCTGCACGGCGCACCATGACCCTGGCCGATATCGCGGTAGCGGCGGACATCAGCAAAAGCTCGGCCCAACGCATGGTGCACACCCTTGAAGAGCTCGGCTATGTACGCAAGCACCCGCAAAGCCGGCGCTTTCAGCTGACGCCCAAGGTGATGGAAATCGGCTACAACTATCTGGCCGCCGATATCCTGGTCGATGTGGCCAACCCTTATCTGTCCGAGCTCAACCAGATCACCGGCGAGACCGTCAACCTGACCGAGCCCGACGGGCTGGACATGGTGTATGTGTCGCGCTTTGTCGCGCCGAAATTCATCCCGATCCATATGCCCATCGGCAGCCGCATCCCCATGTACTGCACCGGGGGTGGGCGCGCGTACTTGAGCGGCCTGGCGGATGACGAGATTCGCCGCGTGCTGCAGGACAGCCCGCTGACGGAACTGACGCGCTACACCCTGACCGATGCCGAGGCCATCTTTGAGCGGGTGCTGGCCAGCCGCAAACAGGGCTATGCCACCAACAAGGAAGAAATGTTTTTGGGCGACATGACCCTTGCCGCGCCGATTTTCAACAACAATGGCCTGCCAGTGGCCGCCGTGCATGTGGTGGTCCCCAGCAGCCGCTGGACCCTGCAGGACGCCGAAGACAAACTGGCCTCGTCCGTGATCCAGTGCGCACGGGCCATCAGCAATTCGATCAGGACGCTGTAAACCCCTGCCCATTCGCCCAACACACGGATGCAGACGCTGCGCTCTGCACGGCGAACCGCAGGGATGCCATCGCAGGCAAGCCTGCTCCCACAGGTCTGGCGGCGCCGGCAGAATCCGGGCCGCCCCCACAGGGAGCAAGGCGCTTGAGGTATCATGCCGCGCTATTTCCCTGCGTTCGGTAATTCTTTATGCCCAGTATCTCCCCAGCCACGCCCGCCCGAGGCTGGTCATTCTGGTGGAAACCCCTGCTGTTTCTGCTAGTCGCCGGTATTGGTCTGTACTACGTCAAGTGGTCGCCCTACTACTTCAAGGCGTTTGTCGCCGCCGACAACCACAGCATCGGCGCTTCGATCCTCAACGATAACCAGGGCGAGCCCATCGCCGCCGCACTGGCCTATGCCCAGGTGTACTTTCTGGCGATCTGGAAGGCTGCGGTACTGGCGGTGATCCTTGGCTCGCTGATCCAGGTGCTGATCCCCCGGGACTGGCTGCTGCGCCTGTTCGGCAAGGCGGGCCTTGGTTCGACCCTGCGCGGCGGCCTGTTCGCCCTGCCGGGCATGATGTGTACCTGCTGCGCCGCCCCGGTGGCCGCCGGCATGCGTCGGCAAAAAGTCTCGGTGGGGGCCGCCCTGGCTTTCTGGATCGCCAATCCGGTGCTCAACCCGGCCACCCTGGTGTTTATGGGCTTTGTGCTGGGCTGGGGCTTTAGCGCCTTGCGCCTGGTGGCAGGCCTGGTGCTGGTGATTGGCGTGTCGCTGATCGCACAACGTATTTCGCGCCCTGAAAGCATCCCCGATGCCGCGCTGGATGCGGTGTCCGAAGCCAGTGCGGTGGATCAGCAGAACTTCTTCAGCCGCTGGGGCCGCACCTTGTGGCAACTGTTCTGGAACACCATCCCGGTCTATCTGCTGGCGGTGCTGTTGCTGGGCGCGGCACGGGTGTGGCTGTTCCCCCATGTGGACGGTGCCATGAGCGACAGCCTGGTGTGGCTGGTGCCGCTGGCCATTGTCGGCACGCTGTTTGTGATCCCGACTGCGGCAGAAATCCCGATTGTGCAAACCATGATGGCCTTGGGCATGGGCACTGCCCCCGCCGTGGCATTGCTGATGACCTTGCCGAGTGTGAGCCTGCCGTCGCTGCTGATGCTGCGCAAGGATTTCGATACCCGGGTACTGGTCAGCGTGGCGCTGATGACCATGCTGGTCGGCGTGCTCAGCGGTCTGGTGGGGATGTGGTTGCTCTGACATCGGCCCGCTCCCACAGAGGCAAGTCAGGCGCGTTAACTGTTACCCAGGATCAACCCGCGGTAATGCCCCGGGTTGGTCCCTGACCATTTGCGAAAGGCCTTGTAAAACGAGCTGGTGTCGGCAAAGCCCAGGCGCAGGGCGATGTCGGCAAAGCTGTGCTCGGGTTCGGCCAGCCAGGCAATTGCCAACTCCTTGCGCACACTGTCCTTTAGCCCTTGATAGGTCTGCCCTTCGTCGGCCAGACGGCGTCGCAGGGTCGAGGCCGACATGCACAGGCTCTGCGCCAGGGCCGGGGTTTCGGGCCACTGCGCTGCATGCAACCGACGCAGGGCCTGCTTGATCTGGCTGGCCAGGCTTTGCGGGTCACGGTACTTGACCAGGATATTGGCCGGGGCCTCGGCCAGAAACCGCTTCAGTTCCTGGGCGTTACGCCTGATCGGCGCATCCAGGCAGTCGGCGGCAAAGATCATCCGCGTGCGCGGCCGCTCAAAGCGCAGGTTTTCGGAAAACATGACCTGGTAGTCTTCGCAGTAGTCCGGCGCGGCACAGCGCAACTCGATGGCCAGAATCGGAATTCGCCGCCCGGCCAGCCAACAGGCCACGCCGTGAACGATCATCCAGTAAGTGAAATAGGTAAAGCCGCGGGCGGGGGGCTGAACGGGCTCCTGCAGAACAATCTCCGCCAGGCTCTGCTGGCGCACCAGTTGGGCCGGTAACCGCTCAAGCATCAACGACAGAAACCCCAGCACCACCTCCAGCCCCTGGGCCAGGGTCGGCTGGGCCATCGCCGTACGGCACATGAATGCCAGGCTGCCGGAGCGCAGCTTGCGCGGGTCCATGCCAAAGAACTCGTCATCCATGCGCCTTGCCAACAACCGCCACATCCGTGCATAAACCAGCGCTGGCACCCGCGCATCCGGCACGGCCAGCAACCCGGGATCCATGCCGACCTTGTGCAGCACTTCGTCCGTGGCGCTGCCCGGCGCACAGCTGTGCAGCAGCGCCTCGCGTACCAGTTGAATGGAGATGGTGTCCTTGTTGCGCATTGGCGCCGTCCCGCCCGATCACGTTTGGATGACGGCCATCTTAAGCAGCGCGGATCAAAAAGCCAGCAGTAACTTGACCCCGAACAGGCAGCGCCAGCGGCGCTGCCTGTGGCTCAGGTGCGCAATCAGCGGTTATCCACCGTGGTGATCTCACGGCGTTCGGCCATGCTCTGCGGCACGCTGTCTTCGTCGGTGAAAAACTGCTGGTACCACTCGCGCAACTGATACACCGGGCCGTCGCCTTCGGCCAGGACCGGGTTGTTGACGCGCACCTTGTGGGTCCAGATATCCACGTCCTGATAGAACGAGTCGCGGTTGCGCTGCACATAGTCCAGTGCCAGGGCTTCGTTTTGCTCCTGCGTCCAGCCCGCTACTTTCTTGACCATGCAGCCAAATCGCAGCTCAAAGCTGTTGGGGCCGATCGGCACATGGCAGTTGAGCAGGATGGACTTGATTTCCAGCCCCTCGAACACCGCACGCATGCGCGTAAAGTGAGTGGCCGGGCCGAAGTAAGCCGACTCTGCAACCAGGTCGCCGCCCAGCCGCTCAGAGTCGCCGTGGAAGATCTGGTGGGCGATATGGCCTTCGAAAATATTGTGGAAGTACTTGGTCGGCGTGCCATGCACCGGGCCGAAATGCTGGGCATCCACCAGGTTGTCGACCAGCTCGCGAGGGTTGGTTTCAATGATCAACTTGTCCATGTGCCAGCTGTGCAACCACTCATCGCTGTCCATCTCCGGCAGATGCGGGATCACCACCTCGTCGGCGGGCGGCTTGCCTTCGGGGTTGTTCCACACGAACAGCAACTTGTTCACTTCACAGGTCTGCCATGCGCGGGTTTTGGCCTTGGGTGGAATGCGCTTGCAGTACGGGATCTCGACACACTTGCCGCTGGCATCGTACTGCCAGTGGTGGAAGGGGCACACCACGCGATCGTTCTCGATGGTGCCCTGGGACAGGTCAGCGCCCATGTGCGGGCAATGGGCGTCGAGCACACTGATCTCACCCGTGGACGTGGCAAATGCCAGCAACCGCGAGCCAAACACATTCAGGGTATGCAGCTTGCCATCACGGTACTCGTCGGCTTCACCCAGACAATGCCAGCCGCGGCCGAAGCGCGGCGACAAGGCGTTCTCGACGTGAATTTGTGCGAGTTTAGTCATTTTTATTATTCCTCAGGTTAAGGGCCAGGGCGCTTTACCCGATGATCTTCACCGAGGTGCGGGGCGGGTTCATCGTTCAGATGGACTAGAGCCCCCTCACCCTGTGGGAGCGGGCTTGCTCGCGATGCAGGCAACGCGGTACCTCGGTTGAACTGCGTCGATACCATCGCGAGCAAGCCCGCTCCCACAGAGGTGAGTCAGCGGCGCCAATCCTCGACAATCCCGTGCTCCCGCGCAAACGGCTGGCAATGGATAGTCTTGCACTGGTGATCGACCGCGCCTGCATCGGTGGCCAGCCACAGCATTACCGCTGCTGGCACTTCGGGTGGCGCAGAGCCTGCACGCAAGGCAATCACGCCTTTGTCACCGATGGTCGCGCGCAATGCATCGGTGGTGACCACGCCGGGGTTGAGGGTGTAGGCACGAATCCCCTGCTCCCCCAGTTCCACCGACAATATGCCCGACAACCGCGACACTGCCGCCTTGCCCGCACCATAGGCATACCCCCAGCCGCCCTTGCCCGCTGCCACTGGCGGATCGGTTTCGCCAGCGCCGGAGGTCACGTTGATCACCACCCCGCCGCCCTGCTCCAGCATCTGGCTGACCACAGCGCGAGTCAGCAGGAACGGGCTCAGCATATAGCCCTTGAATACCCGTTCCAGGGTCTCGGGCTGCAATTGCATAAACGGCGCATTCAGATCGCTGCCCTGGTAAATGGCGTTGTTGACCAGCACATCCACCCGGCCATATTCGGCAAACACCGCCTTGCTTGCGGCCAGCACCGAGTCGCTGTCGAGCAGGTCCATAGGCACCACCAGCACCTTGCGCCCCAGTTCGCGAACCGCCGCCGCAGTGGCATTCAAACTGCCCGGCAGCGGCGTGCCATCAGGGTTGCGCAAACCGTGGGCATGGCTTTCCCCCTCGTCCAGGCTGCGGGCGCTGATGGCCAGGTCAAACCCCGCACGCGCAAACGCCAGCGCGGTTTCCCGACCGATGCCGCGACTGGCACCGGTAATAAATGCCACTTTGTTCATAGACACCCCTTAACGGTCAGAAACGCTGCGTACGCACCATCGCGTCCATGCCACCGTCGACAAACACCACACTGCCAGTCATGAAACTGGCTTGCTGCGATTGCATGAAAGCCACGACCCGGGCCAGTTCTTCAGGCGTGCCCGAGCGCCCCAGTGGCGCGACAAACTCACGTACTGCCTTGCCAAACCGGGCATCGTCCTTGGCGGCCTGATGCAGCGGGGTTTCCACAGCGCCCGGCGCCACCACGTTCAGGCGAATACCTTGCGGGGCCCACTGCACCGCCTTGCGCCGCGCTGCGCAGGTCACTGCATATTTGGAGCCGGCATAGGCCAGATGCGTCTGCCCCAGGCTATTGGCCAGTTCCAGCGCCTGCGCCTCATCACCTGCCAGCATCGCGGCAACCATCGGTTCTTGCTCAGCCCCGGAATGGGTGGCCGCCACCGAACCGATCACCAGCGCCGCCGGGTGTTCACCCTTGGCCAGCGCATCGGCCAGCCCGTCCAGTAGCTCACTGACGCCAAAGTAATTCACCGCCAGCACCAGGCCGCTGGAAGGCGCCGTCACCCCGATCCCGGCGCAGCACACCAGCCCGTCCAGCACCCCGCCGCTCTGCTCAAGCACCTGCGCCACTGCCGCCTGGCGCCCGGCACGGGTCGACAGGTCGGCAATCACTTCAGCATTGGCCCGGTCAATCCCGATAATACGGTGGCCCGCAGCCCGTAATTGCGCGCACACGGCGGCGCCGATCCCGGAGGCGGAACCGCTGACAGCTGTAACTGGCATAAGATTTTCCTTGGTAATGCAGGCGCAACGGCCTGGCTGACGAAACACCGGCGGTGGCGCCCATCGCCACCCCCAGCGCAGATAACATCCTTAAGCGCTTTTACGCACCGGGCGCGCCAGTTGTGGCGCCGGCACCACCACGGACTCAGCCGCTCGCAAGGCGCACTTGGGCTTTCCCAACGCGACCACACTGTTCAGCAGAATCCTTACCAGCTCGGTCTGACGGCGCACCCCGGTCTTGGAGAAGATCGAGCGCAAGTGCGCCCGGGCGGTGTTGCGCCGGATATTCAGGTTTTCGGCAGCTTCTTCCAGGGACAGGCCGTTGGCCAATTCCATTGCCAACGCCGTTTCGGCCTTGGTCAGGTTGAACAACTGCTTGGTCACCACCTCACTGGCCAGGGACTTGCCCACCGAGTCACGGATATAGATCACCGCCGCCGGTTTGCTCTTGCCCTCGGCCCATTCCAGCGAAGGGATTGCCTCAACTACCAGCCCCAGGCTGACCTGCCCTGAAGGCCGGGTCACGGACATCGCATCGGCCGTCACCCCGCCATCGCGCACGTCCTGACTGAAGGCGTGCTTGACCAGGCGTTGCAGCTCGCGGTTGTCGCTGGGGTAAGTGGCTTCCAGCCGCCCGCCCACCAACTTGAGGCCATCGGCATTCTTGAGGATTTCCTCGGCCACCGGGTTCAGGCGCAGCACCTTGCCGGTTTCGTCGAGCACGATGGTCGCCACAGACAGGCGGCTGATGGCCTGGGCATACAACTCGCTCATCGACTCGCTGCGATCAAGCAGGTTGTGCAAGTGCAGGGCACGGCGCAAATGCGGCAGGAAGCTGCTGCACAGCGCACGTTCAGCACTGGAGAATGCCGGGGAATTTTTTGGCCGGGTGATGCGAAAGCGCAGCTTGCCGCCCTCGGGCGTGGAAATATCGGCGCCCATCACATGGTAGACATTTTGCGGCCCGCAATAGGCCTTGAAATAAGCCGAGTGTACCCACTCGGCTTCGCTCATCAGGTCTTCAACGGTAAATACCTGATCCAGTGCCTGCCCGATAAACGGGGTGTTGGTTTGCGGGTAGGTCTGGTAGGTCAGCTCGCCCTCGCCTTCTATGTCTCCGGCCACGATCATCAAGCCCATGTCCGGCTGATCAGGCACCCGCAGAATCAGGGTCGCGTAGTTGGCCTGAAACATTTTGCGCACGGCACACAGGGTACGGCCCATGATCTTGGGGTCCAGCGCGCCATCGTAGAAGCTGCCAACCATTTGATCGTAATCGGCCAGTTCAAGCCCAAGACCGGCCAGGGTCTGGTGATTCAAGGTCACTGTATCCACGGACATTTCCTCGCATTGGGCCAGGTTCAAGACCGGCCCTTTTTATTGTTCTTATTACTCGCGGTGAACCTTTGCGCCACATCCGTAAAGCTGCGCAAAAGCGACTCAGTGTGTCTGTATGCTTGCCCTCATACAAGCCCGGCAAGGGGTCTGTTTCAGCGGTTTGACGAGTCCTTGGCGGCGACGCTCGGCTTGAGCGGGTAATGCCCGGCAGGCACCTGCGCGACTGCGTTCCGGGCTTTGACCAGCGGTCGCCCCAGATTGAACCAGGCCGCCAGTGCAGGCAGCAGGAAGATTGCGCCGAGCACGTTGACCAGGAACATGAAGGACAGCAGCACGCCCATGTCGGCCTGGAACTTCAACGGAGCAAAGGCCCAGGTACACACGCCGATGGACATGGTCAGCGCGGTAAACACCGCCGCCGTACCCCGTTGGCACATAGCCTGGTAGAAGGCATGGCGCAGGTCCTTGCCATCGGCCATCTCATGGGCAATGCGCTCATACAGATAAATCCCGTAGTCGACCCCGACCCCGACACCCAGCGCCATCACCGGCAAGGTCGCAACCTTCAGGCCGATGCCCAGGGTCGCCATCAGCGCATTGCAGAGGATGGCGACAATGGCCAGCGGCACCAGAATGCACAGCACCGCGCGCAATGAACCAAAGGTCAGCCAGCAGAACAGCGCCACCGAGCCGAACAGCGCTGCGAGCATCACCACCTCGGCCTGCTTGACGGCCTCGTTGGACGCCGCCATCACCCCCACGTTGCCCCCCGCCAGCAGGAACTCCACATTGGGCCCCTGCAAACCGGCGATGATGCGTTGGGTTTCGTCTACCACATGGCTCACCGTCGAGCCTTCGTGATCGGTGAGGAACACCAGGATCTGCATGCGCTGGCAACTTTCGGTCACCAGCCCGTCGTCCGGCATGTAAGCGCGCGAACCCTGGCTCAGGCCGCGCTCGGAGCCCGGAATCGCCGACCAGCGCGGGTTGCCTTCGTTATTACCGGCAATCACCGCCTTGCCCATGCCCGCCACGCTCTGCACCGACTGCACACCGGCCACGCTGCGGATCTGGAAGTCGAAGGACTCAATGGCACGCATCACTTGCGGCGCCAGGCAGCCTTCCTCGATACCCTTGACCTGTACGAACACCGACATCACATCCAGGCCGATGGAGTAGCTGTTGATGATCTTCTGGTTGTCCTGGTTGTAGCGCGAATCGGCGCGCAGTTCCGGCGCGCCCACGCCGATATCGCCCACTGCCAGGTCCCGGGCCTTCCAGGCACCGACACCGAGCAGCAACAGGCTGAGCACAAACACCACCAGCGCAGGCTTTGGCTCGGCCAGTGCCGACAGCCGCCACCACAGGGCATGCTTGCCCTGCACCTTGAGCCCCTGGGCCATCGCGCCCGGCTCAAGCTTGAGGTATGAAAGGATGATCGGCAGCATCAGCTTGTTGGTGATGATCATCAGCATCACGCCGATGCAGGCAGTCACCCCCAGCTCATGGACGATGGGAATATCGATCAGCATGATCACGCCGAAACCCAGGGCGTTCATCAGCAGCGCCAGAGAACCGGGGATGAAAATCTTGCAAAAGGCGCCCCGGGCCGCTTCTATCGAAGAACTGCCTGCAAGCACATCCTGCTTCCAGGCATTGGTCATCTGCACCGCATGGGACACGCCGATGGAGAAGATCAAGAACGGCACCAGAATCGACATCGGGTCGATGCCCAGCCCCAGCAACGGCAGCAGCCCCAGCAGCCAGACCACCGGCAGCAGGGCCACCGCCAGGGCTACCAGGGTCAGGCGCCAAGAGCGCGAGTACAGCCACAGCATCAGCGCGGTGATCACAAAGGCAATCACAAAGAAGCCGATCACCGTGGTCAGCCCTTCAATCACATCCCCCACCAGCTTGGCGAAGCCGACGATATTGATCTCGATATCATCATTGCTGTACTTGGCGCGAATCTCCTCAAGTTGCCTGGCCACTTCGGCATAGGACACCGACTTGCCGGTCTGCGGATCGAGGTCCTGCAAGTCAGCGCGCACCATCGAGGAGGTCAGGTCATTGGCCACCAGGCGCCCGACCTGCCCGGAGCGGGCAACGTTATTGCGCACCTGGGACAGCTCATCGGCCGAACCGGTAAAGCGTGGCGGCACCACGACGTCGCCAAAAAAACCGTCTTCGGTGATTTCGATATAGCGCACATTGGCGGTGAACAGCGATGTCACACTGGCGCGGCTGACACCATTGATGAAGAAAACGTCATTGGTGACCTTGCTCAGGGTGTCGAGGTACTCGGGGTTGTAGATATCGCCCTCGCCCTTCCACTTCACACTGACCAGAAAGCGGTTGGCGCCGGTGAAGTACTGGCTGAAGTTGAGAAAGTTGACCATAAAGGCGTTGCGCACCGGGATCTGCTTGTTAAAGCCCGGGTCCAGCTGGGTGTGGGTGGCGCTGTAGCCCAGGGCCAGGGTCAATAAAACAAACAGCGCCAGCAAGCCCTTGCGCCAGGTCATCAACAGGTCGGCAACACGTTCGACCATACGGTTTATCGTGCTTTTATGTTCACTCACGGGCACCTCCCAGTGCGGCAACGCCGCCGTCGGCACCCTGGAACACACCACGCTCGCCGCCCACCAGCAAACGCCGGGAGCCGATCAGGACCGCCGAGGTCAACGTACCCAAACCGGACAGGCGAGTGGCGCTGACCAGCCCGCCATTGCCGTCCAGGCGCACCAGCGAGCTGCCCGCACCGACAATGAGCAGGCCGCCGCCATTGGGCAACAGGGCGTGGCCATAAAGCGGCAACTGATTGCCCACCTTCACCGGCTCCCAGGTGCGGCCAAAATCCTGGCTGACAAACACATGGCCGCGCATGCCGTAAGTCACCCAGCGATCAGGGCTCAGGCGCACCACGCCAAACAGCGAACCGTTGTAGAAAGGCTCCAGCTTCTGCCAGCTGTGCCCGGCGTCGTCGCTGCGCAGCACCAGCCCCTGCTCGCCGACCACCATGCGGCGGCCATCGGCACCCCCGTCCATACCATTGAGGTGTGCGCTGTCCACCTCCAACGGCTGGGCCTGCCAGGAGCGGCCATCGTCTTCTGACTGGTAAAACTTGCCGAAGCTGCCAAAGGCCAGCACCCGCTTGCCACCGGCACTCCAGATACCCAGCAAGGGTTCGGCGACGTCACCGTCATAGCGCACCTCGGACCAGTTTGCGCCCTCATCTTCGGAGCGCAGGATCCAGCCATCATGACCGACTGCCAGCAGGCTCTTGTCCTGCAAGGCCACCAGCGCGGTGAGGGTCAGGTCACGTTGCGGCTTGACCGCAGCAGGTTGCCAGGACAGTCCCTGATCATCGCTGAGCAAAATATGGCCGCGCTCACCGACGGCCACCACGCGTTGATCCAGATACAGCATGCCATTGATCTGCAGGCGATCCGGGCGCAACTGGGCTGACGCGACGTCGGCGCCATGACGGGGAGAGAAGGTAAACGCGATGGTGACAGCGACGATCAGGCACACCCCATAGCCAATCATTGAGCGCATGGTCGATGCCTCGCTGCACGATTCAGTTGCTGGGCAGAATTCATGCGGCCAGTCCTCTTTTTATTATCGTGGATGCTCTGGTGGCGGCCTCGGCGAGGCGTCCAGAACCTGGCTTCGATAATCGGACTGGTGAGTCACAGGCACATCGTCCAAATGGCCTAGTGAGTTGACGGTCATGGGGTGAGGGTCATGTGGGAGCTGGCTTGCCTGCGATTCAGGCGTTGCGCGGGGTCAGGTTAACGCAGGGCTGCCATCGCGAGCGAGCCCGCTCCCACAGAGGGGCGGGCTTATGTCAGTCCGGCTCAAACCAGCCGCTGGATCTGCTTGTGCCGCCATACCAACCGGTAATACGCAGTCTGCAGCACCAGCATGGCCACATAGGTCACCGGGAACGCCATCCACACGCCCTGCAGGCCAAAGTGCGCATCCAGCACATAAGCCGCTGGCAGCTCGATGCACAGCACACAGAAAATCGTGATCCCCATCGGCACCAGCACCACGCCACTGGCGCGCATGATCCCGCCGATCACCGCCTGGAAGCCAAACACCAGCACGCTCCAGAGCATGATGTGCAGCAGATGCTCCGCCCGCACCCGCGCCTCGACATCGGTGATAAACAAGCCCAGCAACCAGTGCGACAGCACATAACCGAGCACCACCAGGGCACCGGTCAGGCACAGGTTGATCAGCAAGCCGGTACGCAGGATCGGGCCGATGCGCTCGATGCGCCCGGCACCAATGGCCTGGGCGCCGAGGATCGAAGCGGTAATGGCAATCGACAGCGCCGGAAACTGCACATAGTTGACGATCTGGGTCACCGCGCCATAAGCCGCCGTGGCCTGGGAGCCGTGGCTGTTGACCAGCGCCAGGATCACCAGCTCCGACAGCGACAGCACCACCATCTGCACCCCGGTGGGCAAGCCAATGCGCAGCACCTTGCCGAGGATCTCCCGGTTGAGGCGCAGCGCAGCCCACAGCTCACGATCCGGGGCCATCACATGATTCTTGTGACGCAGGCGCAACACCAGAAACAGCATGGCCAGTACGTTACCCACCAGCCCCGCATAGGCCGCACTTTGAATGCCCAGGGTGGGCAGGCCAGCCCAGCCCAGGATCAGTGCAGGGGTCAGCAGCAACCCCACCGCCGTAGACACCATCAGCGCCAGCAACGGCGAAACCGTATCGCTGACCCCACGCAAAATCTGGGTGAACAGGATAAAGACCAGCAATAACGGCATGATCAGCATCATCACCCGGGCATAGCCGACGGCCTCCTCCAGCACGTCAACCGGGGTACCCAACGCCAGCAAGGCAGGCCGTGCCAGCAGGCTGCCCAGCACTGCGGCGACCAGGCCGATCGCCGCGCCAAGGGTCAGGGTTGCCCCGGTGATCTGCTTGACCAGTGCGGTTTCCCGCGCGCCCCAGGCCTGACCGATCAGCACTGAAGCCCCCGCCCCCAGCCCGATAACCAGGGCAATAAAGAAAAACACGATGGGAAACATCCCCGACACTGCAGCCAATGCCTGGGTGCCCAGCAACTGGCCAACGTAAATCCCGTTGAGGGTGCCGGAAAAGCTCTGCAGAAAATTGGACAGGACCATCGGCGCCAGGAAGATCAGGTAGATCTGCCACAGCGGCCGTTGCGAGGGGTTTTGCATAAACACAGCGCCTGAAAAAATTATCAGCGGGGGTTATACCGCAAATGTATCCGGATGTTCCTGCTGAACATCATCAGCGCTCCAGCCCCGTCACTTCAACTAACCTTTCTGAAGGCTTGCTGAACATGAAGAAATATTCAGAAACGTTTCAGCTTTTTATGGGCAAAATGTGCTCACCGCTGAAAAAGCCCATCAGGTGACGGTATGACCCGTATTTTGACCATTGAAGACGATGCCGTAACGGCGAAAGAAATCGTGGCTGAATTGACCAGCCACGGCCTTGAGGTTGATTGGGTTGCCAATGGCCGCGAAGGCCTGGTTCGCGCCGTGAGTGGCGACTACGACCTGATCACCCTCGACCGCATGCTCCCCGAGCTGGACGGCCTGGCGATTGTCACCACCTTGCGCACCATTGGCGTGAGCACACCGATCTTGATGATCAGCGCCCTCTCCGATGTCGATGAGCGTGTTCGCGGCCTGCGCGCCGGAGGTGATGATTACCTGACCAAGCCCTTTGCCAGCGATGAGATGGCAGCCCGCGTGGAAGTGCTGCTGCGGCGCAAAAGCCCGGCCGACAAGTATGAAACCTCGCTGCGCGTCTCTGACCTCGAACTCAACCTGATTACCCGCGAAGCCAGCCGCAGCGAGCAACAGCTGAGCCTGCTGCCCACCGAGTACAAGTTGCTGGAATTCCTGATGCGCAATACCGGGCAGATCCTCTCGCGGATGATGATTTTCGAGGAAGTCTGGGGCTATCACTTCGACCCGGGCACCAACCTGATCGATGTGCATATCGGTCGCCTGCGCAAAAAAATCGATCCGCCGGGCCAGGTGCCTCTGATTCGCACTGTTAGAGGCTCGGGTTATGTCATTGCCGAACCCCTCTAAGGGCTGGCGTTCTTCCAGCAGCCGGCTGCTGGCGCTGTACAGTTTTCTGTTTGTGGCCTGGAGCTGCATCCTGATGGGGGTGCTGTATTACGAAGTCTCGGATTACCTGGGCAACCTGGCCAGGCATTCGTTGATGCAGCGCCAGCACCTGTTTGCCCGCTTCGAAGGCGAACAACTGGATGAAGCACTGGCCACCAGCATGACGTTCGATATGCGGGCAGTGGATGCCTATGGCCTGTTCGATGAGCAACACAAGCCGCTGAGCGGGCCGATCCAGTCCATCCCTCAGGGCTTGCCGCTGGGCGGCCAGATCCATGCCCTGAGCAGCTGTATCGACTCCGATGACCCCAACCTGCCGCAAGACAGCTGCGATGCCGTCGCCACGCAAACCCCTGACGGCCGCTGGCTGGTGCTGGTGCGCGACAACGGCTCGCTGTTTGCCGTCACGCGGATCATTTTGCATGCGCTGGTCTGGGGCCTGTCGCTGACCATCATTCCCGGCATTGCCGGCTGGCACTTGCTGCGCCGCCGCCCGCTGCAACGCATCCGGGCCATTCAGGCCAGTGCCGAAGCCATTGTTGCCGGCGACTTGACCTACCGCCTGCCGCTGTCCAACCGGCGCGACGAACTGGACATGCTGGCCGCCATTGTCAACGCCATGCTCGATCGCATCGAACTGCTGATGCACGAGGTCAAGGGCGTATGCGACAACATTGCCCACGACTTGCGCACCCCGCTGACCCGCTTGCGCGCCCAGTTGTACCGGATGCGCCAGCAAGCCGTCGAAGGTTCGGCCGAAGCGTTGCAGCTGGACGAAGTGATCGGCGAAACCGACACCCTGATGGCGCGCTTTCGCGGTTTGTTGCGCATCTCCGAACTGGAAGACCACCAGCGGCGCTCAGGCTTCCTGCAACTCGACCCGCTGCCGCTGCTGCAGGAGCTGTACGATTTTTACCTGCCACTGGCTGAAGAGGGCCAGGTGACGTTAACGCTCGAAACGCCAGCCGCCCTGCCCGGCCTTACGGGCGACCGGGCCTTGTTGTTCGAAGCCCTGGCCAACCTGCTGAGCAATTCGATCAAGTTCACCCCGCCCGGTGGCGAGGTGATCCTGCGGGCCACCGACGACAACGGCAGCCCGCGCATCGAAGTGCTGGATACCGGCCCCGGCATCCCCGAGGCCGAGCGGGTGGCAGTGTTCCAGCGCTTTTATCGGGTCGATGACAAACACGGCGGCTTTGGCCTGGGCCTGTCCATCGTGGCGGCCATCGTCAGCCTGCACGGCTTCAGCCTGGAAGTGAACAACCGCGAAAGCGGCGGCGCCTGGCTGACCCTGCATTGTCGGCAAAGCCTGATCAATCCCGGTTAACCGCGTCGCCTTCAATCGCGGGCAAGCCCGCTCCCACGGGATATTCATCGACCAGGTGGGAGCGGGCTTGCTCGCGATTGCAGCACCACGGTGCTCCTGCACCAAACAATCTTCATGTTCAACCGACACAACTTGGCACAGTTTTTTCTTGGTATTTACCGTTCGCAGTTATTTCCCTGGAATCACAGCTTCCAGGGGGTGCAACCCGCACCAGTTGCGAACAAGGGCGGCATACCCGTCCATATTCAGTGCAAAGACGGACCAAAAGTCCCGTCGATGACCCGCTGTTATAAGGAAATTCAACGATGTCAGATGTGCGCTCGCCAACCAGTACCCTCCGCTCTCGGTCCCCCCGCGCCCTGCATGCGTGCCTCCCCGGCCGCACCTGCTGTCCGGGCACCGACACTTAGCCAGCCCTGCACCCTGACGCCCCGCCTTGCACGCAGGGGCGCCGGATAGCTGCATCCCGTGTTTCTGCGTACGCCCTGTTCGCCCGCCTTGCTGCGCGGCGAAAACGGCTCTTTTGGCATTGCTCACAAGACAGGTATGTCATGTCCGAATTTGACGCTATAACCGTCCCCCCCAACCGGCCCTGGGCCCTGGTGTGGCATTACATCCGCCTGTACCCGCGCTGGTACTGGGGCATAACCCTGCTGCAAGTCGGCGCGGCGATGGCCGCCACGCTGATGCCCTATGCCATCGGCCGCATTACCGGTGCGGTCAGTGAGGGCGCGTGGCAACAAGGCGATCTGTTGCAGGCCAGCCTGCCCGCCCTGGGCCTGCTGTTCGCCCTGGCGGTGGTGCAGTTGCTCTGCGCACGGGGCGCCACGCTGTGCATGATCATGGTCAGGCCGCTGCAAAAAATCCGCATCGTGCGCGACCTGTTCGCCTGGTTGCAGCAGCATTCGGCCCGCTATTTCGGCGAGCACTTTGCCGGCAGCCTGGCCCACCGCATCAATGAAGGCACCATCGGCCTGCTGGAAATCACCTGGCTGCTGATCGTGGAAATGCTGCCGATTGTCGCGGTACTGGTCACCAGCCTGGTGATGCTGACCCTGGCATCACCCTGGCTGGGCCTGGGCCTGCTGGTCTGGGTGGTGGCCTACACCTGGCTGGCGTACCGACTGTCACTCAAGGCGCAGAAACTGGCGGGCAAACATGCCACTGCCCGCAGCCTGACCACCGGCAAGATTGTCGATGCGGTGGGCAACCTCAACAGCATCCGTCTGTTCGCCCGCCAGGATTACGAACTCAACTATCTGAACCGCTACCAGATCGAGGAAAAACAGGCCGGACAACGCTCGTTCTTCTACCAGGAAAAGGTCCGCATGCTGCAGGACAGCCTGGCCATTGTGCTGCGCGTCGGGCTGGTGGCCCTGGCGCTGTACTTGTGGCATCTGGGCAAGATCGATGTGGGCCAATTTGTGATGGTGGCCACCCTGGGCCTGATGATTGTGGCGCAATGCAGTTTTCTGAGCATGCAGTTCATGCATTTCTTCGAGTGCATCGGCAATATCGAGAGCAGTATCGATACCCTCCTGCAACCCCATGAAATGCCCGATCAGCACAGCGCCCAACCCGTCACTATCGAGAAGGGCGCGATCCGCTTTCGCGACGTCAACTTCGGCTATAGCCCCGACAGGCCGATCTTCAAACACTTCAACCTGGATATTCGGGCCGGGCAACGGGTGGGCATTGTCGGTTTGTCCGGCTCTGGCAAATCAACGTTGTTGAGTCTGCTGTTGCGTTCGTATGACCCCCAGGGCGGCACCATCGAAGTGGATGGCATTGATATTCAAACCATGACCCAACAATCACTGCACACCCATATCGGCCTGATCCCCCAGGAACCCGGCCTGTTTCATCGCTCCTTGCGCGAAAACATCGGCTACGGTGATGTTCACGCCGGTGAAGCGCAAGTCATCCTGGCCGCCAAGCGCGCCCATGCCCATGAGTTCATTCTGCAAATGCCCGAAGGGTATGACGCGCTGATCGGTGAACGCGGGGTCAAGTTGTCCGGTGGTCAACGCCAGCGGATCGCGATTGCCCGGGCCCTGTTAAAAAACGCACCCATATTGATACTGGACGAAGCCACCGCCAGTCTCGATTCAGAAACCGAAAGTCTGATCCAGAGTAGCCTTGACGACATCATGTCGGACAAGACCGTCCTGGTAGTGGCCCATCGCCTTTCAACTATTGCCCACCTGGACCGCATTGTTGTACTGGACAAAGGGCATATTGCCGAAGACGGCACTCACAGCCAGTTACTTGAGCGCAAAGGGCTGTATTACCGACTTTGGCAGCATCAGTCCGATGGTTTGTTAAGTGAACAAGATGAACTAAGGAATGACTTGCCAGTCACGGAACAGGTTTAAATATACCCGCACCTCACTAACTAAACGGCGCACTCGCGCATTTAACCATCTGGTACATAAGCCTTATAACTTACAGTAACGTGCCTATAAGCACCTGCCCGCCGCTGTTCGGCCGGCAGGTGCTTTTTTATTTGAGCACCCTGCGTAACCCCTAAGCCCTGAGCGGTTGATCGTGTACGCACCCTGTTGGCACAGCTGGCATCAGTGCAGCAAAGGGCTGAGCTGGCAACTGCACTGTTAGTTGGCAGTCACTGTTCACTTTGGTGCACTGTTTTATAACACTCTCTTGTAATTGCCTGATTGTCAGACAATAACACCCTATTAATCGCTCAACTAAGCCTGCTGTCATGGATGACGCCTTAGTTCATTGTCCATTCCTTGTCTTTTCACAGTCACTTTTAATTCAGCCCGTCACACCCGCACTAAATAACCTGCCGTAACGCCAACTTTCCTGTCCTTCTGGCATAGCTGTTGCTTTACATAACTTAACGGAACTTTACAAACCACCCGCTACTTCTTCAGTTGCTTCAGCCACAAGGAATACCCATGAACAACCTGCCCCTGATGACGTAATACAGCGCAATAAGTGGCCCCTCACTTATTGCCTCACCGTAAACACAAGTTGTCGTCCCTGCGTGCAAGGGCGAACGGAGCCTTATTGCCCTTCATTTAGTCGAGGGACTGTTAATGAGTGACGAGGTAAAGAATAAAACGCGATCTGCCCCGCTGCTCGACGCCGAACGCGTACAGCAGTGGACGCACATCCCCCATGTACCCAACACCTCGACACCCGGGGGCCTGGTGACATCGCGGGCGCTGCTGCTGGTAGGTCTGGTTGCCCTGCTGCACGCGGGCGCCTGGTGGGTGATGCAGCAGGCCAAGGCCGAACCTGTGGTCACGCCGCCCGAGATTCCGGAAATGACTGTCGAGCTGACCAGCCCGACACCACCGGCGCCCCCCGTGGAAGAACCGCCACCACCACCGCCGCCACCGGAACCCGAAGCGCCACCCGAGGACGAAGATGCGGTCAAGGAGCCGCCCAAGCCGGTGGAGAAACCCAAGCCCGTCGAAAAACCCAAGCCAGTGGTCAAGCCCAAGCCGGTGCAAAAACCGCAGCCGGTCAAGCCAGCGCCACCGGCACCTGCTGCTCCGGCGGCACCGACTGCGCCAACAGCACCCGCAGCACCCGCAGCACCTGCCGCAGCGCCGGGCCCGGTCAAGGAAACCGCAGCTGTGTCAGGGCTGGCCAGCCTTGGCAACCCGCCGCCCGAGTATCCGTCCCTGGCCTTGCGCCGCAGTTGGGAAGGCACCGTGGTGTTGCGCATCAAGGTGCTGCCCAATGGTCGCGCCGGCACGGTGGAGGTCACCAAATCCAGCGGCAAGCAGGCACTCGATGACGCGGCTGTAGAAGCCGTGCGCAACTGGAAGTTTGTCCCGGCCAAACGAGGGGATACCCCCATCGAAGGATTTGCCACCCAGACCATCTCTTTCAAATTGCCGGAATAACCCAGCCGGGTGCCGACACTAACTTTTATTTAGCCGCCGTGTGAGGTGTAACAATGAACGAGTCTCTGTCTTCCATGATTGTCCCCGGGGTGCTCTGGGCACTGGTGCTGTTTTCGGTGGTGAGCTGGGCTTTGCTGCTCATCAAATCATCGCAGTACCTGCGCCAGAAAGCGCAAAACTCGCAATTTAGCAAAGCCTTTTGGGCCGCCCCTGACCTGCTGACCGCCGCCGAACACGCCAGCCAGTACCCCGGCGCCCTGGCCCGCATCGCCAACAGCGGTTTTGAGGCCATGATTGTCGATGACACGCCGCGCACCACCCAGCAACTGGCCCACACCATCAACCGCTCCGACCGCCTGGAGCGCAACCTGCGCCAACAGATCCAAAAGGAACGCCGCGCCCTGGAAAGCGGCCAGGCGATCCTCGCCAGTATCGGCAGCACCGCGCCCTTTATCGGCCTGTTCGGCACCGTGTGGGGGATCATGGAAGCGCTGCAGACCATCGGCGCCACCGGTTCGGCCAGCCTGGAAACCGTAGCCGGGCCCATCGGCCATGCCTTGATCGCCACCGGTGTAGGTATCGCGGTCGCGGTACCGGCGGTGCTGATTTACAACTTCTTCCTGCGCCGCCTCAAGCTGGCCTCGGCCAACATGGACGACTTCGCCCATGACTTCGACGCCCTCGCCCAGCGCAGCGCCTTTGCCATCGACCGCCAGGCCATTTCCAACAAGCGCACCCCCGTGCGGGAGGCAAGCTGATGTCTTTCTCAACCCAGGACAGCGACGAAGTACTCAGTGAAATGAACGTCACCCCGCTGGTGGACGTGATGCTGGTGCTGCTGGTGGTGTTTATCGTGACCACGCCGATGATGACCAACGCGATCAAGATCAACCTGCCCAAGACCGACGCCGTGGCCTCGGCCCAGAAAAAAGACCCGGTGGTGGTCAGCGTCGACCAGGACGGCAAGTTCTACCTGGCCAAGAACGAAGTGGCCCCCGAACTGCTGGAAAAAAGCCTGCAGGACGTCAAGGCCCAAGACCCGGAAGTGCGCGTGCAGTTGCAGGCGGACGAAGGGGTCAACTACGGCCAGGTGGCCAAGGCTATGGCCTCCATCGAGCGTTCGGGCATTACCAAAATATCGGTGATGACCGCGCGCTGACCCTGACCTTGTGGGAGCGGGCTTGCCCGCGATGGCATCACTGCGGCTTGACTGAGCGAATCGCGAGCAAGCCCGCTCCCACAGGCATTGCAACACCCTACGCACCACCCACGCCGCGCAGGGGCCTTTTGGCCCTTGCAGGGGAGCGGCTTGCTTGAAAAACGTGTTTTGCCCCGGGTCGACACAACCCAACTGGAGTCATGAGGGCTCACAAGGCCATTCCAATAAACGTCTGAATAAGTCGGAAATAACCATGCAGATGAAGAGTTCAGGTTTTACCCTCAAGCCGCTCGTTGCAAGCTTGCAACGACACCGTTTTGTGCCGCTGTATCTGGTTGCTCTGGGGATGAGCGCGGGCCAGTTGCAGGCAGCCGAAGTGACTGCAGCGGATGATTCGAGCACCACCGTCAGCAGCGCCGATGCGGCACCTGCGCCAGCCACCACACAGCTGGACCGGGTCGAAGTGACCGGCTCGGCGATCCGCCGGGTGGATGCCGAAACCGCCGTGCCCATCACCATCCTGCGTGCCGAGCAGTTGCGCAACGAAGGCGTGACCACCACCGCCGAGATCATGCAGCGCGTGACGGGCAACCAGTCACTGCGCAACTCGGCCAGCTCCGTGGGTTCCGGCACCGGGGGGTCGAGCTTTGCCGACATGCGCGGCATCGGTGCCAACAAGACCCTGGTGCTGCTTAACGGCCGCCGTTTGGGCAACAACGCCATCGACGGCTCAGCGGTGGACCTGAACACCATTCCATTTGCCGCCATTGACCGCGTCGAAGTCTTGCGCGACGGCGCGTCGGCCTTGTACGGCACGGACGCCATCGGCGGCGTGATCAACTTCATCACCAAAAAATCCATGACCGACGGCACCCTGTCACTGGGCGGCGAAGGTGCAGACGCCAGTGGTGGCGGCGACAGCCGCGATATCAGCGGTAGCTGGGGCTACGGCGATCTGGAAAAAGACCGTTTCAACGTCATGGCCGTCGCCGGCTATAACAAACAAAACGCCCTGCACGCCAAGGACCGCACGTTCGCCAGCAACTATGAACCGGGCCGCGGCCTGGATCAGACTTCCGGCACGTCCAACCCTGCCAACTGGAGCCAGGGCAATATCAATACCAACCCGCTGGCAGCCAATGGTTGCAACGGGGCAAACCTGGTGCTGCGCCAGGGGCTATGCCGCTATGACACGCGCAACTATATCGACCTGCTGCCAGAAACCGAGAAGACCTCCTTTTTCGGCAAGGCCACCGGCAAGATCACCGATGTCGACAACGTCAACCTGGAGTACTTCTGGGCCCGCAACAACAATGCCGTGGGTGTTGCCCCCGCCCCCCTGATCGGCGCCAGCATGGACCCGAGCTCGCCTTACTACCCGGGCAACGGCATAACCCCGGGCACCAGCGATCCGTCCTTCGACCCTACGCAACCAATCGGCCTGAACTGGCGTGAAACCGCTGCCGGTGGCCGCCAGAGCAAAGACCAGAACACCAGCCAGCGTCTGGTATTGAGCTTCGATGGTGTGGCCAAGGGTTGGGATTACAATGTCGGTGCCTCGTACAACCAGAATCAGGTGAACTCCAGTGTGACGGGCGGTTACGCCAGCGACGCGGCCATGCTCAACGGCATTGCCGATGGCATCATCAACCCGTTCGGCCCGCAGACACCTGCCGGGCAGGCCTATATCGACGAGCACCAGTATCACGGCCAGTACATGTCTTCGGTGGGCCGGGTCACTGGTATCGACGGGCGCATGAGCCGTGAGATCGGCGACTGGTTCGGCGCCGGCCCGTCTGGCCTGGCGATTGGCGGTGAATACCGTCAGGAGAAGTTCCACCAGACCTTCGATGGTTTTGTCGCGGATATCTCCAGCCTCGGCGCCGACCCTGACGCCAGCGTCTCGGGTGACCGTAACGTCAAGGCGGTGTACACCGAGCTGAACGTGCCCGTGCTCGACAGCCTGGAACTGTCGGCCGCCGTGCGTCACGACAAGTACAGCGACTTTGGCAGCACCACCAACCCGAAATACTCGTTCCGCTACCAGCCGATCAAGGAGCTGGTGGTACGCGGTGCCTACAGTGAAGGCTTCCGCGCCCCGTCGCTGTACGAGCTGTACAACCCGCAGTACACCACTTACACCCAGGGTTACTACAACGATCCGCGCCTGTGCACCGGCGGTGTCGTGCAACCGGGCGGCAACGCCGGGCGCGACTGCGGCCAGCAGTTCCATAACCGCACCGGCGGCAACACCGAACTGTCCCCTGAAAAAGCCCGTAACGTGACCGTCGGTTTTGTCTACCAGCCGGTGCGCAATCTGTCGATGGGTCTGGATTTCTGGTGGATTCACATCGCCAACCAGATTGCCGAGTTCCCGGAATCCACTGTCTTTGACGATCCCAACGCCTATGCTGACCGCTATATTCGCAATGCTGACGGCTCCCTGAACTACGTACAGACCGGCCTCGCCAACCTGGGTGCCGTTAAAACCAGCGGCGTCGATGTGTCGCTGGACTACAAGTTCCCCAACACCCCCTACGGTCAGTTCGGCCTTGGCCTGCAAGGCACCTATGTGTCGCGCTATGACTACCAGACCACCATCGGCGGCAGCTATACCGACAAAGTGGGCGCATTCAAGGATGACGGCATGGTCGCGCGCTGGAAGCACGTGCTCAGCGGTACCTGGAATCTGGGCGCTTACCGGGCCTCGCTGGTCAACCGCTTCACCAGCGGCTATGACGACGCCGATCCGGACACCCACTCCCGTGTAGCGTCTTACACCCTGTGGGATATCTCCGGTGGCTACACTTTCAACAAGACCGTGGACCTGGATGCGGGGATCAAGAACATGTTCGACCGTAACCCGCCGTTCTCCAACCAGGCCTACAACTTCCAGAATGGCTACGATCCACGTTACGCAGACCCAATGGGCCGTACGTTCTTCGCCCGTGCCACCTATCACTTCTGAGTGAGCACCGCTGCCGGCACACTCCGGCCGGCAGCGGTTTAACTGCGAAATCGCGACCCCGCCGCGTTTTAACGCGCAATGCGGCGGGGATTTTTCCAGGCAGTCGATGGTTCAACACGCGGTACAAGGAAACCCCATGATGTCTGCATTTTTCCTGCCCCTGCTCCGTTCGCTGCTGGTACCCGTGTTGTCTTGCGTGTGCCTGAGCGTCAACGCCGCGCCCGGCCATGCCCTGACGGTGTATGGCGAAGCGCCCAAATACCCGGCCAATTTCCAGCACTTCGACTTTGTAAACCCGGACGCGCCCAAAGGCGGTTCGCTGAGCCGCACGTCAATGGAAATCGGCCAGTTCACCTACCTGTCGCCCTATATCGACCAGGGCACCGGTGTGGCCCAGGTCGATCAATGGGTCAATGCCCCCCTGGCCTTCCGCTCGCTGGACGAGCCCTATACGGTCTACGCGCTTGTCGCGCAAAAAATCGAACGCGACCCCGACGGCCTGTGGGTACGCTTCTACCTGAACCCCAAGGCCCGTTTCGCGGATGACACACCGATCACCGCGCAGGACGTGGCTTTTACCTACGACACCCTGATGACCAAAGGCAGCCTGAGCTATCGCATGCTCTACGGCGAGGTCAAGGACCGGGTCATCGAAGGCCCGCTGCAAATCCGCTTCGACTTCAAGAACAACCAGAACCGCACCCTGGCGCTGGACCTGGCCAGCATGCACGTGCTGCCGGAACACTGGTGGAAGACCCGCGACTTTGCCGCCGGCGGCGGCTACGAGCCACCGCTGGGCAGCGGCCCGTATGCGGTCTCCCAGGTTGATCCGGGGCGCAGTGTGAGCTTCGAACGCAACAAGAACTGGTGGGCCAAAGACTTGCCGGTGAGCAAAGGCCTGTACAACTTCGACCGTTTGAAAGTGATGTTCTACAGCGACATCGACGTGGCCCGCGAGATGCTCAAAGCCGGGGCGTTCGATTACAACCGCGAGTTCTCCGCCACCGGTTTCAGCATCGGCTACGCCAGCCCGGTGCTCAGCGACGGGCGCCTGCAAAAAGGCGTGTTCGCCAAGGAAAAACCCAGTGCCGCCCAGGGGTTTACCTTCAACCTGCAAAACCCGTTTTTTCAGGACCGCCGGGTACGCGAGGCGCTGAGCCTGCTCTGGGATTTTGAGTGGACCAACAAGCAGATGATGCGCAATTTTTATGTGCGCGCGCAGAGCTACTTCCCGAAAAGCGAAATGTCCGCCACGGCCCTGCCCGATGCGCGTGAACTGGAAATTCTCGAACCCTTGCGCGGGCAGATCCCCGATGAAGTGTTCACCCAGGTGTACCAGGCGCCGAAAACCGATGGCAGCGGCTATATCCGCGATAAACAGCTGCAAGCCCTGGCGCTGCTCAAGGAAGCCGGCTGGACACCGAAAAACAACCTGCTGGTCAACGCCAGGGGCGAACCCCTGCGCTTTACCTTTCTCGACAGCCCCAGCGGCTTCGATCGCATGGTCCTGCCCTGGAAACGCACCCTGGCACAGATCGGCATCACCATGGACATCCGCAAGGTCGACTCGGCGCAGTACATCAACCGCACCAACGCCCGCGACTACGACATGATGGTCGGCCAGTTCCCCCGCAACGGCCAACCGATCGTATCGCCGGGCCGCGAGCTGTACGACATGTTTGGCTCACGCAGCGCCACCCAGGCCGGGGCCTCCAACAACATGGTGCTGCGCAACCCGGCCGTCGACAAACTGATCGACGGGGTGGTACAGGCCAACAGCCGCAGCGAGATGGTCCACTACACCCGCGCCCTCGACCGCGTACTGCTGTGGAACTACTACATGATCCCGCACTACTACTCGGTCGGCACCCCGACGGTGTACCTGAACCGCTTCGGCCAGCCCGCCAAAGAAGCCAAGTTCGACGAAGGCCTGGACACCTGGTGGGAAATCAGCAAAACCCCGTTAACCAATGCTGCGTATGGCCAGGCCAGCGCACAGCCGGAGGGTCATTGAGATGCTGCATTACATCAGCCGTCGCCTGTTACTCATCATCCCCACCCTGCTGTGCATTCTGGTGGTCAACTTTCTGATCGTGCAGGCCGCCCCCGGAGGCCCGGTGGATCAAGCGATTGCCCGCTTGCAGGGCTTCGGCGGCTCGGCGGTGGGCGGTGGTGGCGGGGAAATGGCCGCGTCCGCAGCCGGTGCCAGCCGCAGCAGCCGCGGTCTTGACCCGGCGCTGATCGAAGAAATCACCAAGCATTACGGCTTCGACAAACCCATGCACGAGCGTCTGTGGCTGATGCTCAAGAACTACGCGCAACTGGACTTCGGCACCAGCTTCTTTCGCGGCGCCAAGGTCACCGACCTGATCGTGGAAAAGTTGCCGGTGTCGATCTCGCTGGGCTTGTGGGCAACGCTGATCACCTACCTGATTTCAATTCCGCTAGGCATCCGCAAAGCCATCCACAACGGCAGCGCCTTCGATGTATGGACCAGCACCGCAATCATCATCGGCTACGCCATGCCGGCATTTCTGTTCGCCATTCTATTGATCGTGGTGTTTGCCGGGGGCAGTTATGTCAGCTGGTTCCCGGTGCAGGGCATTGTCTCGGACAACTTCGACAGTCTGAGTTTTTTCGGCAAGATCGGTGACTACCTGTGGCACATGGTGCTGCCGGTATCGGCACTGGTGATCGGCGGTTTTGCCACCCTGACCATCCTCACCAAAAACAGCTTCCTCAACGAAATCAGCCGCCAGTATGTGGTCACCGCGCGAGCCAAGGGCCTCACGGAACGGCGCGTGCTCTACGGCCATGTGATGCGCAACGCCATGCTGTTGGTGGTGGCCGGGATTCCCCAGGCGCTGATCGAAGTGTTCTTTGCCGGTTCACTGTTGATTGAAACCATCTTCAACCTCGACGGTATCGGCCGCATGAGCTACGAAGCGGCGGTGTCGCGGGACTACCCGGTGGTGTTCGGCACCCTGTTTCTGTTCACCCTGTTCGGCCTGCTGATCAAGCTGATCGGCGACCTGTGCTACACCCTGCTCGACCCCCGTATCGATTTCTCGGCGAGGACTGCCTGATGTTTACCCTCTCTCCTCTTGGCCGTCGCCGCCTCAAGCACTTCAAGGCCAACCGCCGTGGCTGGTGGTCGCTGTGGATTTTTGTCGGGCTGTTCGTGGTGTGCCTGGGCGGTGAACTGATTGCCAACGACAAGCCCCTGGCGATTCACTACAAGGACAGCTGGTACTTTCCGATTGTCAGCAGTCACCTCGAAACCGATTTCGGCGGCGAGCTGCCCTTTGAACCGGACTACCGCAGCGACTATGTGCGCAAGCTGATTGCCGATCAGGGCGGCTGGATGCTGTTCGCGCCGATTCCGTTCAGCTACGACACGGTCAACTATGACCTGCAGGAACCCTCGCCCAGCCCGCCGAGCGCCACCAACTGGCTGGGCACTGACGACCAGGCCCGGGACGTGCTGGCCCGGGTGATATTCGGCGCACGGATCTCCATTCTGTTTGCCTTGATCCTGACGGCCATCAGCACCGTGGTCGGCATTACCGCCGGCGCCCTGCAAGGCTTCTACGGTGGCCTGGTCGACCTGCTTGGCCAACGGGTGCAGGAAATCTGGGCCGGATTGCCGGTGCTGTACCTGCTGATCATTTTGTCGGGCTTTGTGGCGCCGAGTTTCTGGTGGTTACTGGGCATCATGGCACTGTTCAGCTGGCTGGCCCTGGTGGACGTGGTGCGCGCCGAGTTCCTGCGCGGGCGCAGCCTGGAATACGTCAAGGCCGCGCGGGCACTGGGCCTGACTGACGGGGCACTGATGCGCCGGCATATCCTGCCCAACGCCATGACCTCCACCCTGACCTACCTGCCCTTTATCCTGACCGGCGCAATCGCCACCCTCACCGCCCTGGATTTTCTCGGTTTCGGCATGCCGCCGGGCAGTGCCTCGCTGGGCGAACTGATCGGCCAGGCCAAGCACAACCTGCAGGCGCCGTGGCTGGGCCTGACCGCGTTCTGTGCGCTGGCGCTGATCCTGTCGCTACTGGTGTTTATCGGCGAAGCCTGCCGCGATGCCTTCGATCCCCGGACCTGAGAATTGACATGACCAACACACTGATAGAAATCCGCGACTTGCGCGTGAGCTTTGCCGGGGCAGAAGTGGTTCACGGCCTCAACCTCGATATCCGCCGTGGCGAGTGCATGGCGCTGGTGGGCGAGTCGGGCTCGGGCAAGTCGGTAACGGCGCACTCAATCCTGCGCCTGCTGCCGGGCAAAGACGTGCAAACCCAGGGCAGCATCCGTTATGCCGGCACCGACCTGGTTACGGCCAGTGACAGCCAGTTGCGCAGTTTGCGCGGCAACCGTATTGCGATGATTTTTCAGGAGCCGATGACCTCGCTCAACCCGTTGCACACGGTGCAAAAGCAGATCAGTGAAATCCTGGTCACCCATAAGGGCCTGAAAAACCGGGCAGCGCGGCAACGCACCCTGGAGCTGCTGGAACTGGTGGGCATCCGTGAACCGGCCAAGCGCCTCAATGCCTACCCGCACCAACTGTCCGGCGGGCAGCGCCAGCGGGTAATGATTGCGATGGCCCTGGCCAACGAACCGGAGCTGTTGATTGCCGATGAACCGACCACGGCACTGGACGTGACGGTGCAGCAAAAAATCCTCGAACTGCTGATCGACCTGCAGCAGCGCCTGGGCATGTCCTTGCTGCTGATCAGCCACGACCTCAACCTGGTGCGTAAAATCGCCCAGCGCGTGTGTGTGATGCGCGGCGGCGAGATTGTCGAGCAGGCCAGTTGCGCGGCGCTGTTCCGCGAGCCAAAGCACCCCTACAGCCGCATGCTGATCGAGGCCGAGCCAACCGGTAGCCCGGTGCCCGGCGAATACCGGCATAACCTGCTGGAGGTCAGCGACCTGAAGGTCTGGTTCCCCCTGCCCAAGCCGCTGTTCAGCCGCGAGCGGCACTTTATCAAGGCGGTGGACGGGGTCAGTTTTGAGCTGAAAAAAGGCCGCACCCTGGGCATTGTCGGCGAGTCCGGCTCGGGCAAGTCGACCCTTGGCCAGGCAATCTTGCGGCTGGTGGATTCCGAGGGTGAAATCCGTTTTGGCAACAAGCAACTGAACATCCTCAGCCAGAACCTGTTGCGCCCGCTACGCCGGCAGATGCAGGTGGTGTTCCAGGACCCGTTTGGCAGCCTGAGCCCGCGCATGTCAGTGCAGCAGATCATCAGCGAAGGCTTGCTGGCCCATGATATTGGCACTGAGCAGGAGCGCGAGGCGGCGGTGATCCGGGTTCTGCAGGAAGTGGGCCTGGACCCGCAAAGCCGCCATCGCTACCCCCATGAGTTCTCGGGTGGCCAGCGCCAACGCATCTCCATTGCCCGGGCGCTGATCATGGAACCGGACTTGATACTCCTCGACGAGCCGACCTCGGCGCTGGACCGCACGGTGCAAAAACAGGTGGTCGACCTGCTGCGCGACCTGCAGGCGCGGCATGGCCTGACCTACCTGTTTATCAGCCACGACCTGGCGGTGGTGCATGCACTGGCCCACGACATGATCGTGATCAAGGACGGCAAGGTGGTGGAACAGGGGGATGCGCAGTCCATCTTCGACAACCCGCAACACCCCTATACCCGGGAACTGTTGCAGGCCAGCAGCTTGAAAACGCAGGAAACTGCGCTGGCCGATGTTGTGTAGTCGCTGACGAGCGGAGCGAGGCTGCGATCGGTTTGGTGCGCCACTGCGACGTAGCAGTCGCAACATCAGACAAGTTGAATCCGCTCCTCAGGTTTTACGGGGGGACGCAATGCTGGCAACGCAAACCTTTTCGGTGGGAGCGGGCTTGCTCGCGATGGCATCACCTCGCTGTAATTGAAGGATCGCGTCGCCCGGATCGCGAGCAAGCCCGCTCCCACAGGTCAGGCGGTCAACTCCACAGGCTACGTATCCGCGCCACTGCCCGTGACAACAAGGCTCTGGCCTTGTAGCAAAGGCAATCGGTGTCGGGCGCATACCGCGCAGCGGTGCGCACCAGCCCCAAAGCGACCAGGTCGCGGGTAAAAGAAACTCTGGAGGCATAGAAGGTCTTGCTTGCCCAAGCCGACGCCATAAGGTAAGCCAGGCTCCAGAGCACCACCCCCCAGTGATAGTAGTGCTGGACGCAGTGGTTTACGGTATCCATGACAGCCGCGACGCGGGAATCATTCCTGGCAAACAGATACACGCCCCATACAGCCAGCAAAAAGCTTATCAGCCCCCAGTCAAAGAGTCGCCGCGTATTGATTTTCAGGCTTTGGCAACGCGCTCGTCGCTTCGAGCGGATCGGCACAATCTGGATATCACGGATATGGATAACATTGCCGTGGATGCGCTGATCGTTACTGGACCAGGTCACATCCCCGACCTTGCGGGTCCAGTACTGGCCGTTAAAGCACTTGAAACCCAGCAGAGTAAACCACGGGTGCAACTCGAATTTGCCTAGTGCCTTATCGGTGAAGATCAGCACACATCGAGGGGATATGGAGGCAGTGGTGTGGCCCGGGGAATGGTCGAACAAATCCAGGGTGTACAGGCGGCCCTGGGTGTTGACCTTGAAAAGGCGCTGTTGGAAATCGCTGACAGACCCTTTGGAATAATGAATCAAGGCTTTGGGTTTACAAAACAGCTTCACAGGCAGTTCAGTCCAGAAAAACCGTGCAGCCTAGAGCAGTTTTTGGCAAATGGCCACTATCTAGCGAGCAAGACTAAAGGCGCTTGCACTGCTCAAGCCTCATATCTCCAAATAGAATATATACATCGTTTTATATTCTTTTTTAAAAGCTAATTTTCCTGCAAGACTCTCGTCATAAATCTTCCAACTCATGATGAGAACGAAATGAAAACATTCACTGCCCTCACCGCCCTGACCCTGGCTGTTTTGTCTGGCCTGGCCCACGCCGATCGTCTGGATGACATCAAAAAATCCGGTGTGCTGCGCGTGGCATCCTTTGACAGCAACCCGCCCTTTGGTTTTGTCGATGCCAAAAGCAAACAGATCGAAGGCCTCGACGTGGACTACGCCAAGGCCATCGCCGACAAGCTGGGTGTGAAGTTGCAGTTGCAGCCGACCAACCCGGCCAACCGCGTACCGCTGCTGGTCGCCAACAAGGTCGACCTGGTGCTGGCCAACTTCACCATCACCCCCGAGCGGGCCGAGCAGGTGAATTTCAGCATTCCGTACTTCGCTTCGGGCCAGCAATTTATCGTCAAGAAAGGCACCCTCACATCCCCCGACGAACTGAACAAATGGCGGGTGGGCGTGGACAAGGGCACGGTCAACGAAGGCGTATTGCGCGAGAAATTCCCCAGCGCCAAAGTGGTGGCCTACGATGACACCCCGTTCGCCTTCACTGCCCTGCGCAACGGCAACGTCCAGGCCATCACCCAGGACGGCCCGAAGCTGATCGGCCTGCTGGCCAATGTGCCGGACAAGGACAAATACGAAGTGCCGCCGTTCACCATTTCCAATGACCTGATCGGTGTCGGTATTCCCAAAGGCGAAGCGCGCCTGACCGAGGTGGTCAACCAGACCCTCACCGACCTCGAAGCCCAGGGCAAGGCCCAGAGCATTTATGACGCCTGGTTCGGCCCGACCACCAAGACCCCGCTGACCCGCCTGTACAAGATCGGCGACAAGAGCTAAGCCTCCTTCGCGACACCCTCAGCCCGTCACGGTCAACCGGACGGGTTTGCTCGTTTCTGGATGGACGCTGTTTCTATGTTCGGTGAACTGCTTGCCCCGCAATACCTGCACTGGTTGCTCGATGGTTTTGTCCTTACCCTGATCCTTTCCCTGCTGACCTGCCTGGTGGCGACCGGGCTGGGCTTTTTGCTGTGCCTGGCACGCCTCTCGCCTTTGCGTGTGTGGTCATGGCCGGCACGGGCCTACCTGGCCCTGTTTCGCAATACGCCGCTGCTGGTGCAGCTGTTTTTCTGGTACTTCGGGGTCACGGCCATGCTGCCCGAAGGGCTGGTGATGTGGCTTAACCAGCCCCGCAGCCTGTCCCTGGGCCTGTTTGAAATTGAATGGCCGTCGTTTGAATTTCTCGCCGGGTTCTGGGGGCTGATGCTCTATACCGCCGCCTTCATTTGCGAGGAGTTTCGTGCAGGTGTCAGCTCGGTGCGCACAGAACAACGGGCGGCAGGCCTGGCACTGGGCCTGCGGCCGGCACAGGTGTGGCGCTATATCGTGTTCCCGCAGGCGCTGCGCACGGCGTTGGGGCCGTTGCTGGGGCAGTACATGAACGCCCTGAAAAACTCGTCACTGACCATGGCCATTGGCTTGGCCGAGCTGTCCTATGCCTCGCGTCAGGTCGAGACCGAAACCTTCAAGACCTTCCAGGCCTTTGGTTTCGCCACCGTGCTGTATGTGGCCAGCATCGCGTTGATCGAAGTCATCGGCCAAATGATTGCCCGCAGCAAGTGGTATCGCCAGGGAGGGGTGTAAGTCATGGATTTTTCGGTTATCAGCGATAATTTTTCGTATTTCATGCTCGGCGCCTGGCCCAACGGACCGTTGGGCGGCGCGGCACTGACGCTGCTACTCAGCCTGTTGTCAGGGATCATTTCGGCATTGCTGGGGCTGGTGCTGGGTATTGCACTGGTGATGATTCGCGGCAAAACGCGCTGGTTGCTGCTGGGGGTACTGGGCTTTTTGCGCGCAATCCCGGTGGTGATGCTGATTTTCTGGAGCTACTTCCTGCTGCCCATCCTGTTCAAGGTTGATGTGCCCGCGCTGGCCACCGTGGTGTGTGCGCTGTCGCTGATCGGCGGCGCGTACCTGGCGCACTCGGTGTATGCCGGGATCAGCAGCCTGCCGCCCGGGCAATGGGCGGCAGGCACGGCACTGGGCCTGGGCAAGTGGCAGGTGCTGCGCCTGATCATCCTGCCCCAGGCCTTGCCGATGATGCTGCCGTCCTTTCTCAACCAGTGGATTTCACTGATCAAGGACACTTCGCTGGCGTATGTAATCGGCGTGGGCGAACTGTCGTTTGTCGCCACCCAGATCAGCAACCGGGTAATGGTGCACCCGACGGAAATCTTCCTGTTTGTGGCGCTGGTGTACTTCGTGTTGTGCAGCAGCCTGGACTGGGTTGCCAATCGCTGGGTGCGAAAGCCTGCATAAAACATGTAGCAGCTGCCGAGGAACGAGGCTGCGTTCGGCGGCGCAGCCGTCGTAAAACCTGAGTTCGCGGTTCACCTGACACACCGTGCATTCTGACTCTACGACGGCTGCGCCGCCGAACGCAGCCTCGTCCCTCGGCAGCTGCTACGATTCATGCCAGGGTTGCGATCACCGCCCATACCGGCACAAACCCCATCGGCAACCACACGGCCAGTCGCGGCCGATACGGCAACAGCATCAGCAGGCTAAAACCGCTCAGCGAGAGCATGCCAAACCAGCCCACCGGCCCCATTGCCCAGCCCCAGGCCTGCGCGCAAAACCACAAGCTGAGCCCCAGGCTCAGCCAACCTGCAACCCTCAGCCCACGCCGTAACTGCGTCGACGGCGGCTTGCCCCACACCTGTTTGTAATGGCGCTCCAACCCCTGGCACAACGCAAGCATGCCGACATAGGCAAAACCCAGTGCCGCAAAAAAATCAGCCAGCATCTCAATTCACCTCGGCCATGACGGCGGTTTTTTTGCGCGGCACCCGCTCCACCGCCGGTTGCGATACCTTCCAGCATGCCCATAACAACAAGGCACCCAGGGCCATCGCGGTCAGTTCAACGCCCATGCTGCTGGGCAGTGCCCAAGGCCGGTTGACGGTGAACACACTCAACAACGGCAAGCTCAGGCACATCAACCCCGCCAGCCCCAGTTGCTCGCGCCAGGCCTGCATGCGCGGGCGCACCAGCGCATGGGCAAGGCTCAACGCCCACACACCAAAGAACACATTCAATTCAGCATCCGCCCGGTCGGCCATCCCCGACGGCAACACGCGATTGCTCCACAGCAGGCTAATGCAGGCCAGGCTCAGGCCGGCCATGACAGTGACGTTGATCGCCTCGACCAGCCGATAGAGCGCTTGGGCGACGCGGCTTTCGCTGGCGTATTTACGCCGCCGCTTGACGGTGAACAGCACCAGCCCGCTGGCGATCATGGCGCTGCTGATCAGGCCGCACACAAAGTACAGCCAGCGCATCGGGTAGCCGCCGAACTGGGCAAAGTGCAACCCGGAAATCACCCGATGGGTCAGCACCGTGGGGCGCATCTCTGTGGGGCCGGACAACTGCTCGCCGGTGACGCCGTCAAAGCGCATGCCCTGGCCCTTGGTCAGGGCAATACGGTTGCCCAGGATCGGACGAATCTGGATTTCGGCATTGCTCATTCCGGGGTTGCTGATGCTGATCCCGCCCAACGGCCCCATGACTGCCCGGGCCTGGCTCAGCAACGGCCCCAGGGCTGCCAGCGGTGCAGGCTCTGCGGTTGTCGGGCGTTGTACGGCAATGCTGGCCGGCGTCTTGTCCTGCGCCTTGAAAAAGGCCTCGCGGTCGCCATCGAACAAAGCGTCCATCGCCGCCGGCATATAGATCACCAGGAAAATCGCCAGCCCGGTATAGGTGATCATCAAGTGAAACGGCAGCAACAGCACGGCACTGGCGTTGTGCGCATCAAGCCACGAACGCTGGCCTTTGGCGGGGCGAAAGGTGAAGAACTCCTTGAAGAACTTCTTGTGGATCACGATACCGCTGACCAGTGCTGCCAGCATGCCCATCGCCAACGCACCGACCAGGTAAATGCCGATCATGCGCGGCATGTGCAAGGTGAAGTGGAACAGAAAGAAAAACCGCCCTCCGACTGTTTCCCGCACCGGGATCACTTCGCCGGTATCGGGGTCCAGAGTCACCGACACGCCATCACGACGCCCGCCGGTCGAGGCCTGCAATTGCGGCGAACGCTCATAGGGCAGGCTGATGCCCCACTGCTTTGCGTCGGCCTTGTGGGCCTGCAGGTAAGTCAGTGCCCGTTGCGCGGCCTGTTCATCGCTCAGGTGGTGGGCCGGCAGCTCGGGGGTCATCCAGTTGTCGATCTCCTGATCGAACACGGCCAGGCTGCCGGTCAAAAAGATCACGAACAACAACCAGCCGACGATCAGGCCGCCCCAGGTGTGCAGCCAGGCCATAGATTGGGTCAGGGTCTGTTTCATCCCAGTTGCTCCAGCAGTTGCGGCCAAAAACCGATGGCGGCCAGGGGCACGGCAAGTACCGCACCCATCCAGGCCGACCACTGGTGGCGGGCAGCAAATGCCCACAGAATGGCGAAGGTGTAGATCACAAATGACAACAGGCTGGCGACGATCATCGCGTCCACCTTGTCGAGCGGCAGCAGCCGCGCCAATGCAGCGGTAAAGGCATAGGTAAAGACATAGCCGCCGACCAGTGCTGCCAGTGTGCGAGACACGATCGGCGCCCAGGCCGACGTTGCAAGTTTCATTTTTTCAATCCCTTATCAAGCTCCGGCTTTTTGCCCGTGCCAGATGCGACAACGGCGCGGCACCCGTTTTCACGGATGTCGCGCCTGCATGGGTCACAGTGTGATCAGAACGAACTGGTCACCGAGGCGAAGTACGCCCGACCCGCTTCGTTGTAGGTTTGCGCCCCCGCTTCGTCGGCATTGCCCTTTCGGTACAGCTGTTTGTCGAACAGGTTGTTGATGCCTACCCGCACGCTGAAGTTTTTGTTGAACTCATAGCCGCTGCTCAGGCCCACCAGACCGTACGGGTCGACCGGTTGCTGCACGGATTTGTCGAGTGCTTCGTTGGCGCGGTTGTTGCGCTTGGGCGCTTCCTGCTTGCCGTAGTAAGTGCCGCTGACCTGGAACGACAGTTTTTCAGTGGCGTACCAGTCGAGCATGGTGTTGAGGGTGTATTTGGGGATGATGCTCAGCGGGTCGCCGGTTTCCTTGTCCTTGCTTTCAATCATGTAGGTCAGGTTGGTGTTCCAGTCCAGATCCTCGCGCAGGCTGACAAACAGGTTGCCTTCCACCCCTTGCACGATGGCCTTGCCGCTGTTTTCCCATTGCAGCACGCGACGGCCGTTGGGCAGGCGGAATGCCGCTTCGTTGCTGGCATTGATCTTGTTCTGGTAGTCGTTGCGGAAATAGGTACCGCTGGTGCGCCAGGTGCCCTTGTCGAACGCCAGGCCGATCTCTTTGTTGACGCTGATTTCCGGCTTGAGGTCCGAGTTACCGACCAGGTAGCAGCCACCGATGTTCACTTCCACCGAGCTGCAACCCGCGCCACGGCTGTACAGCAGGTAGTTGGGGTTGGACTGGTACAGGTTCGGGGTTTTGTAGGCCCGGGCGATGCCGCCCTTGATGCTCAGCTCATCGGTGATCTGGTGCGAGGCATTGAGGCTCGGGCTCCAGTTGCCGCCAAATTCGCTGTGATGGTCGAAACGCACGCCGGGAGTGACGATGGTTTTGGCACCGGCTTCAATATTGTCTTCAACGTAGAACGCATAACTGTTGGCCGTGGTTTTGGTTTGCGTACGGTCCGTACCCGGCAACCCCGGTGTACCGTCAGCGCCCGGATCCCAGCTTTGCGGGCGCAGCGAGCCCGGGTCATTGAGTGACTCGTAGAGGTACTCACCGCCCAGTGTCAGCACCTGGGCGGTGCCCATGTTCAACGGCAGGTTGACCTCGCCAGTGGCGCGGGTGTTGCGCAGGCGCGATTCGAACTTGCCAGCGCTCGCAGACGGCGCGCCTTCACCATAACCGGCCAGGCCTTCGTTGAGGCGGGCATTGCGGGTCAGGTCGTGGGTCAGCGAGGCCTTGGTGGAGCCCCAGTCGAACGAACCATTGTGGGTGGCCGAGAAGGTGCTGCGTTGCAGTACGCTGGTTTCCTTGCCGGTCAGGCTGTTGACGAAGTCGCCACCACTGTTAAGCATGGTGTCGCCGGCAAAGATATTGCCCTGGCGGCTGTAACTGGCTTCCAGGTCCAGGGTTTGCTCGGGGGTGAACTGCCAGCTGAGCAAACCGTTGACGTCCTTGTTGCGCACGCCTTCGCGACCCGCCACTACGCTGTCGGGGGAGGCCTGGGCGGCGGTGTTGATGCCCGGGTCATCGGCGTCGGTCTTGTTCAGGCCGCCATACACACGAAACACCAGATCATCCGTGATCGGCCCGCTGAGGTTGAAGTTGGTACGCTTGCTCACGCCTTCGGCGTCGTCTTCGGGCGCCAGGTAGTAGGCGGTCAACGAGCCGCTGAGCTTGCTCGAAGGGCGCTTGGTGATGATATTGACCACCCCGCCCATTGCCCCGGAACCGTAGCGTGCCGCTGCCGGGCCGCGCAGGATCTCGATGCGCTCGACCTCTTCGGCGGGTACCCAGTTGGTTTCCCCACGGGTGTCACGGTCGCCGCTCCAGCCATAGCGCTGGGCGTTGCGCGAAGAAGACGGCTTGCCGTCAATCAGGATCAGGGTGTTTTCCGGGCCCATGCCGCGCAGGTCGATCTGGCGGTTGTTGCCGCGGGCACCGCTGGAGCTGTTGCCGGTGAGGTTGACCCCCGGTTCGCGGCGGATGATATCGGACAGGTCATTGGCCGGCGGGCGCTTCTTGATATCTTCGGCGGTGATGATCGACACCCCCGGCGCCTGCTTCAATTCCTGTGCAGCGGTGCCCAGTACGCGGGTTTCTTCAAGTTGCAGCGCCTGGCGGGTACCATCCACCGGCAAATCGGTGGCCTCTACCGGTACTTCGTCACGCTCGCGCTCAAGTACGTCAGCGAGCAAGGTGGGCGAAGCCAGAGCGGCCATAAAAGCCAGTGAAAGATGACTGCGGTTGAATCGAGACGACATGTCCAGTTGATCCCTTAACAATGGAGTGTGCTCAGCAGGCCAAAGGCTGGAAATTGCTGACGCACGACCTCGAAAGGACCTACGTGTTTAGCTTTCCCCGGCACTGCCAGGGCTGCGATGATAAGCGCTCTCATTTGAGAGTAAAGCGCAAATGACAACAATCCTCATTTGCAAGTTCCGCAATCCCTTTGTTTTAGAGCCTTTTCCTACATAAAAAAATTAATACAAATTGCAACAATGCCCTCGGATCAAGAAATCCCTTGCCCTGTACAATCCTTGATCCTACTTTTTTGAGCCTTATCGCCATGACTGACGAACTGCACATCACTGACCTGTTACCCGGCGACGGTAAAGCCGTGGTCAAGGGCGCCCTGATTACCACGCACTACACTGGCTGGCTTGAAGACGGCACGGTATTTGACTCTTCGCATCAGCGCGGCAAGCCGTTCCAGTGCGTGATCGGCACCGGGCGAGTGATCAAGGGTTGGGACATCGGCCTGATGGGCATGAAGGTCGGCGGCAAGCGCACACTGCAGGTGCCCGCGCACCTGGCTTATGGTGAAAGAAGCATGGGCGCGCATATCACCCCGAACTCCAACCTGCGGTTTGAGATCGAACTGCTGGAAGTGCTGACGCGCGACGATTAAGCGCTGCGACACGTTGCACATTAATAGGAGTTGACCGCTGGTGAATCGATTTTTCAGGTGTTGTTTACCGATTATGCCCCTCGTGGTACTGGCAGGTTGCAGCAGTCAGGGCACGCAGACACTGCCAGGCCTGACGCCCGACCAGACCCGTGCCCGCATCGTGCAACTGCTGCCGGCCAAGACTGCGGACCGCGCGGGCTGGGCGACTGATATCCAGGTGGCGTTCACGGCCCAGGGCCTGGCCCCCACCGATGAAAACCTGTGTTCGGTGCTGGCCGTGACCGAGCAGGAATCGACTTTCCAGGCCGACCCGCCGGTGCCGGAGCTGGCCAGGATCGCCCGCAGTGAAATCAACCGCCGCGCCGGCAAGCTGCATATCCCCGAGTTTGTGGTGCGCAGTGCCCTGAGCATCACCTCGCCCGACGGCAAAACCTACAATCAACGCCTGGACACGGCCCGCACCGAAGGCCAGTTGAGCGCCATTTTCGATGATTTCATCGGCATGGTACCGCTGGGCAAAAGCCTGTTTGGCGGCTTGAACCCGGTACACACCGGCGGGCCGATGCAGGTCAGCATCGCCTTTGCCGAAAAACGCGCCCGGGACTACCCCTACCCCGTGGCCCACTCCATCCGCCAGGAAGTCTTCACCCGCCGCGGCGGCATGTATTTCGGCATCGCTCACCTGCTGGGTTATCCGGTGGACTACACACAACCGCTATACCGCTTTGCCGACTTCAATGCGGGCTGGTACGCCAGCCGCAATGCCGCTTTTCAAAATGCCGTCAGCCGTGTGTCTGGCATCCCGCTGGCACTGGATGGCGACCTGACTATTCCGGGCTCTTACGCGGTCGGCTCCACCGAGCTGGCTGTACGCGCCCTTGGCAAGCAGTTGGGCCTGAGCAATAACGCTATTCGCCGTCAGCTCGAAAAAGGCGACAGCCTGGAGTTCAACGACACTGAGCTGTACCGGAGCGTATTCGCCCTCGCCGACCGCCAGCAGGGCAAGCCATTGCCCCGTGCGGTATTACCGGGCATCACCCTGCAAAGCCCGAAAATCACCCGCAACCTGACCACCGCCTGGTTTGCCCAGCGGGTTGATGAACGGCGTCAGCGGTGCATGAGCCGGGCAGCGGCTAGCCGCTGAATTTCTGTGGGAGCGAGCCTGCAGGCAAACGCACCGCTAAAATGCTACAAATTATGTAGCCAGCGCATGCAGGCCTTGTAGTCCATTGGGCAGGCTGCGATAAGCTGCGCCGCAAGTTCAATCAACAGTCATCAGGAATAATTGATATGTGCGTGGTTTTTGCATGAAATGGCTCAAAGGCATCATTCTGGGAGTCATCCTGCTGGCAGTCGGCGCCGTGGCGCTGGGGCTGTTTTACTTTCTGCCCCAGCACGATGTGGTGATGGTCACGGGGGTTGAGGTCAAGCGCATGGACCACAATGGCGTGATCAGCGCGCAAAACCCGGCCGACGGCCCGACCCGGGATGTGTACTTCATCAATACCGAGGACCCGGTGACCAAGGAGGTCATGGTTTATCGCAACGAAGACACCGGCTGGTCCTTCCCCTGGTATTTCAAGTTCGACTCTGCCGATATCCAGGCCAAGGCCCAGGGTTACTCCCGCGATGCCAACCAGCTGGCGCTGATCCGCTATTACGGCTGGCGTATCAAGATCTTCTCGGTATTTCCCAATATCACCGCGATTGAAGCCACCAACAGCCGCGACGAACCCTTCCCATGGTTCAACACGGTGTTCTTGAGCGTGCTGGCACTGCTATTGATCGTGATTGCCGTCTTTCTCAAGCGTCGCGTCAAGCACCGCCCGCAAATGCCGGTCAACTGATCGCTGCGCCCCTGCGGGGGCGCATACACGGGGCGTCAATCGCTCACGTCCACCAGCGGCACATTGCCCCTGCCGCCACGCCGGCTCTGCATCCACTCATTGACCCCCGCGGAAAACCCCGCGGGTGCCTTGCGCCCGAACGAGCGCGACAGGTCGAGAATGGTCTGCTGGCTCAAGGCTTCTTCCATACGCTTCTGTGCCGTGATCATGGCGCCGTGAATGGCGCAGGTGCCTTGCGTTGCCCACGGTGGCGCGTCGCCCTCGAACAGCGCGCAGCGACCACGCACTTCGCGACACTCGAACATGGCCTTGCGCCCGTCGATGGCTTGCGCGATATCCAGCATCGAGATGTCTTGCGCGAGCCGACCCAATCTAAAGCCCCCGCGCACGCCCTCGGTTGCGATCACCAGCCCGGCCTTGGCCAGCTTGGTGAAAATCTTCGCCAGGTACTCATGGGGCACGCCTTGCAGATCGGCGAGTTCGCGCACGCTGGCCTCCCGGCTGTCGCCCAGATCATCGACCAGAAACAACAGGCAGTGGATGCCGTACTCGACCCCCGCGCTATAGAACGCCATATCAACTCCGACTGATTCATTCCAGACAAAGCTATCAGTAGCCCCCTGTTGAGGCAAATTCAACCTTGGGAAAAGCACCTTCTACTTTTAACAAATTACATTTTAATTAATCTGTATCTCATTGAAATTAATAGCCATTACAGATCAAAAACACTCACCACAAATAATTCCCGACAGAACAGGCCTTGCCAATCGATAACTGCGACAACTATAGTCGTAGTTATCGAGCAGCCCAACGGCACAGCTCACAGCCCCCTCATGACCCGGGAATGACTTATGAAAAAGACTATCTTGATTATCGGCGCCGGCTTCGGCGGTTTCTGGAGTGCCCTGAGTGCCGTGCGCCTGCTCGACCAGCACGACCGCCAGGACATCAGCGTGCAAGTGCTCGCCCCTGTGGCCGAGCTGCGGGTGCGTCCACGCTTCTATGAACCGCAGGTCCACACAATGCGCACCTCGTTGACCCAGCTGTTTGAGGCTACCGGCGTGCAGTTCATACCCGGCCTGGCCCGGCAGATTGACGTTGCACAGCACACCGTCACTTATCAGGACCCGGCCGGGATGACGACCACACTGGGCTACAGCGCGCTGGTGCTGGCGGCTGGCAGCCAACTCAACCTGCCGGATATCGAGGGTTTGCAGGCGCACGCCTTCAATGTCGACTCAATTGAACAGGCCGAACGCCTGGAAACCCATATGCAACGCCTGGCGGCCTTGCCCGACACCCCGGCACGCAGCACGGTGGTGGTTGCAGGTGGCGGCTTTACCGGTATCGAAACGGCCTGTGAAATGCCCGCGCGCCTGCGCGAAATCCTCGGTGCCGATTGCCAGCCCCGGGTCATCATCATCGACCGCGGGCAAAGTGTAGGCGCCTCAATGGGCACCGCCATCGCCCCGGTGATCGCCGAGGCAACCGCAGAGTTGGGGGTCGAATGGTGCCTGTCCAGTTCGGTTGTTGCGGTGGACGAGCACGGCGTCACCCTGGCGGACGGCCAGCGCATCGACGCGGCCACCGTGGTCTGGACAGCAGGCGTCAGGGCCAGTGAGTTGACGGCCCAGGTGCCTGCCGAGCGCGATCCGCTGGGCCGCCTGCATGTCGATGCCCATTTGCGGGTCATCGGTTCGCCAAACGTTTTCGCCACCGGCGACAGCGCCTTCGCTGCCTGCGACGAACTGGGCAACCATGCACTGATGACCTGCCAGCACGCCATTGCCTTGGGCCGCTCGGCGGGCAATAACGCCGCCGCCCAGTTGCTCGGTGTGGCGCCGGTGCCTTACCGCCAGAGCAAATATGTCACCTGCCTGGACCTGGGCGCCTGGGGCGCTGTCTTCACTGAAGGCTGGGACCGCCAGGTCAAGCTGGTGCGCCAGGAAGGCAAGGCGTTGAAAACCCAAATCAACACCCAGTGGATTTACCCGCCCATCGCCGACCGGGCCGTAGCGCTGGCGGCGGCGGACCCGCTGATTCCGGTGGTTGCGTAACCCTGCGGATCAGGGTGTGCCGACAGTCGCCACCTGCTCATCCTGATCCGCACCATCGACCTCGCGCTCATGCTCCAGCACGGCCTGGGCCAGGTCTTCGGTGACGCGCATCTCGACCCCGACAGCCGACATTTGTGCCGCTGCGGTAAAGGGTGCAGCGGTCACAGGCTGCGAGCCCTTGGCGCGGCGCCAGGCAAACAGCAGCACCAGGCCCACGTTCAGTGCAGCCAGGGCCCAGAACAGCCCGGCTTCGCCGACCCGGGTCATCAGCGGCGAAATCACCAGCGGGCTGATAGCACAGCCCAGCGAGTTGATCAGCAGCAGGCCCTGGATCATGCTCACGATCGCCCCCGACGATGCCCGATCTGCGGCATGGCTGACCGCCACCGGATAGATCGCGAAGATACCGCCCCCCAGCAGAAAAAACGCCACTACCAGTAACGGCGAACCGGCGGGCAGCATCAGGATGATCAGCGACAGCAGCGCACAGGCAGCGCCCAGCACGATCAATACCAGGTGGCGATCCTGATGGTCCGACCAGCGCCCGACCGGGTACTGCAACAGCATTGCACCAAGAATCACCCAGGCCATCATATGCCCCACTTCGGTCACGTCCAGGCCGATGCGTTGCAGGTACAAGGGCAACAAGGCATAGACCGCGGCAATGGCAATGCCCGAACCAAAACAGCCAATCACCCCGGTGGGCGTGGCACGCAGCAGTTGCAATGGCATCAGCGGTTCTGCGCGCTCAACAATGGGGGTTGCCCGCGGCAACATGACAATGGGCAACATCGACAACGAAGCCAGAATGGCGGCGATCATAAAGGGTACCGTATCACCGGTCAGGGCAATGGCCCCCAGGTTGACCTGCCCCAGCAACCCCGCACCGTAGAGGGCAATCATATACAGAGCCAGCAGGCGCCCGCGAATCTTGGGGTCGGCGGCCATCAACAGCCAGCTTTCCACCACCAGGAACACGCCGACGCAGGCCCAGCCATTGACCAGGCGCAGGACAAACCATGTCCAGGGCTCGGATGACATGCCCTGGAACAGGATCGAGGTGGCAATCAGCGCTGCGAAGCAGCTGTAGGCGCGGATATGGCCGATGCGCACAATCAGCCGGTCATTGAAGATCGAGCCCAGGGTCAGGCCGATAAAATAGGCCGAAGACACGATACCGACCATGGTCGCCGACTGGCCCATTGTGTCCAGGCGCAGGGTGGTCAGCGAGGCAAGCATGCCGTTGCCGATACTGATGATAAACAGCCCAAGTAACGGCGCCAGCGCCATCGCCAGCAATTGGACAGACATGATTGACTCAAGACCTCATTGATCAATGGCTAACCCGCTCGGGCAAAAGCACAGCGGCACCTGCCGGCAAAAGCCGGGGCGAGACAGAAAAACCGGGGTGTGTGATTGTGCGTCCTCGACGCCACGGACGTGGCGGGCAAGTGACAGGCAAGGCTCAAGACAAGCATCGACCAGGCAGAATCAGGGCGCGCATAGTAGCCGCAGACCGGTATAAGTTGAAGAGAGCGGCCGGGGATTTGTCAGGCCATTTTGCCGCAGGTACCCAGCCCCTGGTCACCCGGCCCTGGAGCGCAGCCTTTTAATCCGGTACATATCGCCATCGGCATGGCTGAGCAACGTATCGGCATCCTCCCCGTCCACGGGGTAAAAGGCCATGCCGATACTGCAGGACGGCATCTGGATCCCGCCGAATTCAGCCCCAAGGGGCTCGGCCATTGCCACACTAATCTGTTCGACCTTCCAGGCCACGTCGTCGGGTGACTGGATATCGGTCAACAGCACAGTGAACTCATCACCGCCCATGCGCGCCACCGTGTCCGATTCGCGCACGCAACCGTGCAGGCGCTGCGCAGCCATGCACAACACGCGATCGCCAATGGCATGCCCGTAGACATCATTGATGCCCTTGAAATCATTCATGTCCACAAACAGCAGGGCCAATGTGCTGTTGCGTCGGCGGGCGGCGCGCAGGGCCGTTTCCAGGCGGTCATTGAACAGCGCACGGTTGGGCAGTTGGGTCAGCGGGTCGTGATGGGCCAGAAAGCGCAACTCGTCCTCGGCCGCCCTCAAGGCTGTCACGTCCCGCGCAACCCCGATCCGCGCACCGACATCCTCAGACCAGAAGGCGGCCCAGAGGATATGCACAACCCCGCCATCCTTGCGGATATAGCGGTTGCGAAAGTCAACATGGGGCTGGCCATTCATCACCCGCACAATGGAGGCGCGCGAAATCGCCAGGTCCTCCGGGTGGATATAGTCCGTGATCAAGGTCCCCGTAAGCTCGTCGGCACGATAACCGAGTAGGGCCTGGCAGGCATCACTGACAAAGGCAATGCGGTTGTCCCTGTCGACCACAAACACCGTGTCCAGCATCAGATGGATCAGTTTGGGGTAGAGCGCCTGCAGGTCAACGGCCATAACTCGGGATGTCCAATTGGAAAAACGCCTTGATCATAGCCTGATAGCAAATCAATGGCCAAATAAGCGTTTTATGTGGCATTTTTGGCGCCAAATATTGGACGACGACTTCATCTCAAACGTCGTTCAAGGGATTGCGGCAAGGTGCTAGAGTCCGTGTTTTTCAGGGTCTGGGACGTACACATGGCAGAGCGATATCAAGGAAGCTGCCTGTGCGCAGCGGTCCGTTATGAACTGCTCACGGCGCCAAAAGCGGTGAGTCATTGCCATTGCGGCCAGTGTCGCAAAGGCCACGGCGCGGCCTTTGCCTCCTATGCCAGCGTTGCGCGCAGCGCACTGCGGGTGCTTCAGGGTGCCGACAAGATCACCGCCTACCCCTCCTCGGCCACGGTGGTGCGCGAGTTCTGCTCGCAGTGCGGTTCGAACCTGTTCTGGTCACGCAGCGAAGGGGAATTCGCCGACTGGGTTTCCATTGCCCTGGGCACCCTCGACACGCCCTTTGTGGCGCACAAGCAAACCCATATTTATATCGACACACCGGTCCACTGGGTTTAAGCGCATAGCTTGCCCGGCCATTGCGGGCGACACCCTTCCGTGAGGGGCCCTGGCGCTGCCAGGGCAATCGCGCGCCTGGAGCAGCCAGAACCCGACATCAGCGGCTAAACATCCCCCCCCTGCTGACCGGAGCTGTCCACTACACACCCGCAAAACCTCATCCCGGACACAATCGGCCCGACCACTGCATTTTTAGTTGTATACAATAATAACCAATTCTGGTTACATCGTTGCGCGCCTACGACACCGGCAAACGCCGCTGCGTATTGCGCCGGTCAACCACCATGCAGCTTGCACAGCCGCTTCAATCCACCGCGCCATACCGGCGCATGTCATCCCGCATTCACTGCGCCCGTGGGTGTGCCAGTGAACCGACCGCCCCTGCCCGGCCCTGCTGCATCCGGCCGCCAGGGCTTGGCTCAAGCCGAAAACCGATGCCGGCAACGGCATCACGTTGAAAGCAAACTCCAAACGGAAGAGGAATACCCATGGCAAAGACTTTACTGGTCAAGAACGCCGAACTTCTGGTCACAATGGATGGTGAACGCAGGGAAATCAGGCGCGGTGGCCTGTTTATCGAAGACAACCTGATCAAGCAGGTCGGCCCCGGCGAATCCCTGCCGCAACAGGCCGACGTGATTCTGGACATGACCGGCAAGGTGGTGATCCCGGGCCTGGTCAACACCCATCACCATATGTACCAGAGCCTGACCCGCGTTGTGCCGGCAGCCCAGGACGGCGAGCTGTTCAATTGGCTCAACAACTTGTATCCAATCTGGGCGCGACTGACCCCGGAAATGATCGCAGTTTCGACCCAAACCGCGATGGCCGAGCTGATTCTTTCCGGCTGCACCACCTCCAGCGACCACCTGTACATCTACCCCAACGGCTGCAAGCTGGACGACAGCATCCATGCCGCTGCAGAGATCGGCATGCGCTTTCACGCCGCACGCGGCAGCATGAGCGTGGGCCGTAGCCAGGGCGGCTTGCCACCGGACTCGGTGGTGGAGAAAGAGAGCCATATTCTTAAAGAGTCCCAGCGTCTGATCGAGGACTACCACGACCCGCGTCATGGCTCGATGCTGCGCATGGTCGTGGCGCCCTGCTCGCCCTTCTCGGTCAGCCGCGACCTGATGCGCGAGGCCGCAGTACTCGCCCGCCAGTACGGGGTATCGCTGCACACCCACCTTGCCGAGAACGTCAGTGACATCGCCTACAGCCGCGAGAAGTTCGGCATGACCCCTGCCGAGTACGCCGAAGACCTGGGCTGGGTCGGCCCGGATGTCTGGCACGCCCATTGCGTACAACTGGATCAGCACGGCATTGAGCTGTTCGCCCGCACCGGCACCGGGGTTGCCCACTGCCCGTGTTCGAACATGCGCCTGGCTTCGGGGATCGCGCCGATTCGCAGGATGCGCGACCACGGCGTGCCGGTGGGGTTGGGGGTAGACGGTTCGGCGTCCAACGATGGCGCCAGCATGATCGGCGAGGTGCGCCAGGCCCTGCTGTTGCAGCGGGTCGGGTTTGGCCCCGATGCGATGTCCGCTCGCGAGGCCCTGGAAATTGCCACATTGGGGGGCGCCAAGGTGCTTAACCGCAATGATATTGGTGCACTGGCACCTGGCATGGTGGCGGATTTTGTCGCTTTCGACCTGGGCCATCTGGCCTATGCCGGGGCCCATCACGATCCGTTGGCAGCGCTGGTGTTCTGTACCCCGACCCACGTCCATACCAGCGTGATCAATGGCCGCGTGGTGGTCAAGGACGGTCAGCTCACCACCGTCGACCTGCCGCGGGTGCTGGAACGCCACAACCAGCTGGCCCACCAGCTGGTCAGCGGTGAATAACCCCTTCAGGCCGTTGAGTGCCTGAGCGGGCTCAACGGATGCAACTGAGAACGTGCTGTTAGACGCATCTAAAATAACAAAAGCGAGCTACTCACCATGACTTCTTCCGCTTCCCCTCGTCCAGAAGACGAAAACCTCGGTACTGGCGCCAACCTGGCTTACGGCCTGCAGCATGTGCTGACGATGTACGGGGGCATCATTGCGGTGCCCCTGATCATCGGTCAGGCGGCCGGCCTGTCCTCTGCCGACGTTGGCCTGTTGATCGCCGCTTCACTGTTCGCCGGTGGCCTGGCCACCCTGCTGCAGACACTGGGCATTCCGTTTTTCGGCTGTCGCCTGCCATTGGTGCAAGGCGTGTCGTTCGCGGGTGTCTCCACCATGGTCGCGATCATTGGCGGTGACGGCAGTGGCGGCCTGCCGGTGGTGTTCGGCGCGGTAATCGTGGCGTCGGTGATCGGCCTGTTGATCACCCCGCTGTTTTCCAGCATCACCAAGTACTTTCCGCCACTGGTGACGGGCATCGTCATCACCACCATCGGCCTGACCCTGATGCCGGTCACGGCACGCTGGGCGATGGGCGGCAACAGTCAGTCACCTGAGTTCGGCAGCATGGCCAACATTGGCCTGGCGGCGATCACCCTGGTGCTGGTGTTGCTGCTCAGCAAGCTGGGCAGTGCCAGTATCTCGCGCCTGTCGATTTTGCTGGCTATCGTTATCGGCACACTGGTGGCGACCGCCGTTGGCATGACCGACTTCTCCCGGGTGCTGGAAGGGCCGCTGGTGGCATTGCCCGAAGTGCTGCACTTCGGCATGCCCGAGTTCCGCCTCGCGGCCATTCTGTCGATGCTGATCGTGATTATCGTGACCATGGTCGAGACCTCCGCCGATATCCTCGCGGTGGGTGAGATCATCGAAACCAAGGTCGACGCCAAACGCTTGGGCAACGGCCTTCGCGCCGACATGATTTCCAGTGCCCTGGCACCGCTGTTTGGCTCCTTCACCCAGAGCGCCTTTGCGCAGAACGTTGGCCTGGTCGCCGTGACCGGGATCAAGAGCCGCTATGTGGTGGCCACCGGCGGGCTGATCCTGGTAACCCTGGGGCTGCTGCCGGTGATGGGGCGCCTGGTCGCCGCCGTGCCCACTGCCGTGCTGGGCGGTGCTGGCCTGGTGTTGTTTGGCACCGTCGCGGCCAGCGGCATCCGCACCCTGGCCCAGGTGGACTATCGCAACAACATGAACCTGATCATCGTCGCCACATCGATCGGCTTCGGCATGATCCCGATTGCCGCACCCAACTTCTACCAGCACTTCCCGACCTGGTTCGAGACCATCTTCCACTCCGGCATCAGCTCAGCCGCAATCATGGCCATCCTGCTCAACCTGCTGTTCAACCATCTGCGGGCCGGTAACTCCGACCAGCAGTCGGTATTCGTCGCCGCCAGCGATCGTATCCTGCGTTCGCGGGATATCAGCTGCCTCAACGATGGCGACGTGTTTCGCGATGGCAAGCTGTTTGACTGCAACGGCAAGGAAGTGCCCGTAATGGAGTCCGACGAGCACCCTGAACAGGCTCCGGCCTTGCGTAAAAAAAGCTTCGAGCAAGAGCACTAGGCAGCAATAACCTTGGCAAAACGGCGCTCAGGCGCCGTTTTTTATGGTGCTGTGGTGAAAGCCGATACCTGCCGACGGGTGCTGGCAAGCAACCGGCAATCGAACTTTTCCCGGTTTACCTGTCTATGTGCATACGCTTTTCTGCCCGGCAAGCGCGCCCCACGCGGCGTTGCGCAGCAGAGAGCCACACATTCGAATGATATTCAGAGGTTATCTTCGCTCATGAAATTCCACGCCCCACGGATGGTGCTTTTGAGCCTGTTCGCGTTTGCGGCAATGGGCTCGGCATCTGCTACACCGACAAAAGCCTTGCCCGCGGCTTTTGCCACTCAACCTGCAGCCCTTGAAGCGGCAGCAGCCAACCCCTGGTCAGCGCTGGCCGGTGAACAACCCGCGCCCCTGCTTGCCCGTGACGACCACCACCGCTACGACAACCGCTGGCAAGCGCGCCGGGACGAGCGACGCAGGGAAAACTGGCGGCGCGATCAATGGCGCCGCGAGCAAGCCCGCCGTGAAGCCGAGCGCCGCCGCCATGACCGGGCCATGCACCAGCGCTACGACAACCATCACCGCGATTATCGCCGCTGATCCAAAAGCGGCTGCAGTCCATCAGGCAGCCCCTGCCCGGATTGTTCAGCAGCCGCTCAACGCCACCTGCGGCCGCTCGCCGGCAAAGAACAACGGTCGCAGGCGCACGCCCACACTGTTGCCGATAAACGCCGCCACCAGCCATACCCAGCCATGCAGGCTGCCCGAAGCGATGCCGCTGAAGTACGCGCCAATATTGCAGCCATAGGCCAGACGCGAACCATAGCCGAGCAGCAAACCACCAATCACCGCCGCCAGCAGCGAGCGCAGCGGAATGTTCAGGCTGGGGGCAAAACGCCCGGCCAGACCTGCGGCCAACAGCGCACCGAGGACAATACCAATGTCCATCACGCTGGTGATGTCTTCCCACACTGGCGCGGCCAGTGCCTTGGCATTGCCCGGCATCTGCCAGAACCCCCAACTGCCGACATCAACCCCCAGCCCGCTGGCCGCCTTGGCGCCCCATAGTGCGAACGCCGAGGTAATGCCCCACGGCCGCCCGGCCAGGGCCAGCGTGGCGTAGTTGAGCAGCGCCAGACCAATCGCCCCCCACACCAATGGCCACGGCCCACGCAAAAAGCGTCGCAGGCCCTGATGCTCACTGGTCACGCCTGCTTCGAGGGTACCGTGCCGGGATTTTTCCAAGCGCACAGTCACCGCGGCGATGATCGCGAACACGGCCAGGCTCAACAGCAAGGCGGGAACCACGCCGAGGCTTTTGACGATAGAGGTCGCTGGAAACGCAGGCAGGGCAAACCACCAGTCAACATGCTGGGTGGCAATCAGCGAACCGCAGATAAAGAAAAACAGGGTCACCAGCATGCGCGCATTGCCGCCGCCCACGGTAAACAGGGTGCCTGAGGCACAGCCGCCGCCCAGTTGCATGCCGATGCCGAAAATAAACGCACCGAACACCACCGACACGCCGATCGGCGCTACCAGCCCGACCACCGGCTGACCAAACAGGGTGCCCGCGCCCAGCGCGGGGAAAAACAGCACCACGGCCACGGCCAGCATCACCATTTGCGCGCGCAAGCCTGCGCCACGGCGATCATTGATAAAGACCCGCCAGGCCGAGGTAAAACCGAATGCCGCGTGGTAAAGCGTCAGGCCCAGTGCTGCGCCGACAATCAGCAACAGCACCTGGCGCGAACCGACACTGTTTTGCAGAAACACGGCGCCCAGCACCAGCAAGACAAAGGCCACCAGCGGCGCAATCGGCTTGCGCGCAGGCGTTATGGAAAGAGAACTGCTCATGGGGAATTCCGATACAGATGAGTTGGGTGGGTTGCGAGGCGCACGAGTATACCTCCCCGAGCGGCGCCTGCCCCAATGAGCAGGCGCCCCGGTCCAACCGACTGACTTGGCAAGGTGCCAAGCTAACCGGTTGGACCGCTACAACCTGTCGCAGACCTGTGGGCGCTGGCTGGCAGCACCTCGTTTAACTGACAGACCGCGCCGCCCGCATCGCGAGCAAGCCCGCTCCCACACTGTTCGCTCCCACACTGTTCACTGCAAGGCGACACACAACCTGTGGGAGTTGGCTTGGCAGCACCTCGTTAACTGACAGACCGCGCCGCCCGCATCGCGAGCAAGCCCGCTCCCACACTGTTCGCTCCCACACTGTTCACTGCAAGGCGACACACAACCTGTGGGAGTTGGCTTGGCAGCACCTCGTTAACTGACAGACCGCGCCGCCCGCATCGCGAGCAAGCCCGCTCCCACACTGTTCGCTCCCACACTGTTCACTGCAAGGCGACACACAACCTGTGGGAGCTGGCTTGCCTGCGATGCAAGCAACTCGTTCTACCTGACAGCCCCCCGTCATTACATCCCCAACCAGTTCGGCAACGCCAACGACACAAATGGCACATAGGTCACCAGCACCAGGAACGCCAGCATCACCAGCAACCAAGGCGACACCGCACGCACCACGCGAGTCAGCGGCATGCCCGTCACCGCCGAGGTGACAAACAGGTTAAGCCCGGTGGGTGGCGTGATCAGGCCGATCTCCATATTCACCACCATGATGATGCCCAGGTGGATCGGATCAATGCCCAGTTGCATCGCAATCGGAAACAGGATCGGCGCCAGAATCAGGATGATTGCCGAAGGCTCCATAAAGGTGCCGGCAACCAGCAACACGATATTGACCACCAGCAGGAATTCAATTGGCGTAAAGCCCTGTTCCACCACCCAGGCGGTGATCGACTGCGGGATCTGTTCAGTGGTCAGCACATGGGCAAACAGCATGGCGTTGGCGATGATAAACATCAGCACCACACTCAGTTTGCCCGCCTCGACAATCACCTTCGGGCATTCACGAATGGTCATGTCCTTGTAGATAAAGATCGCCACGAATGCCGCATAGACCGCCGCCACGGCAGCCGCTTCAGTCGGTGTGAACATGCCCGAGTAAATGCCGCCAAGGATGATCACAATCAGCATCAGCCCCCAACCGGCCCGGCGCCCTGCAGTGACGATTTCCTTGAACGAAGCGCGAGGCAGCGAGGGCATATCTTTCACCCGTGCCATGATGTAGATGGTCACCATCAAGACCAGCCCCAGCAACAGGCCCGGCACAACACCGGCCATAAACAGCTTGCCCACCGAGGTTTCGGTGGCAGTGGCATACACCACCATGACGATCGACGGCGGTATCAGGATGCCCAGGGTACCGGCGTTACACACGATACCGGCGGCAAAATCCTGCTTGTAGCCAGAACGCACCATGCCGGCAATCACGATCGAGCCCACTGCCGCCACGGTGGCCGGTGAAGAGCCACTCAGCGCCGCAAACAGCATGCAGGCCAGGATTGCGGCGATGGCCAGGCCACCCTTGATATGGCCGACGCAGGCGTTGGCAAAATCGATCAGGCGCCGGGCCACGCCGCCGCTGGTCATAAATGCACCCGACAACAGAAAGAACGGGATCGCCAGCAATGTGTAGTGCTCGCTGGTTTCAAACAGCTTGATCGCCAGTGAACGCACCGAGTCGTTACTGAAAAACAGGATGGTCATGGCCCCGGACAAACCCAGGGAGATCGCCACCGGGATGCCGACAAACATCAGCACGAACAGGGCGACAAAAAGGAAGGCAATGGTCATTTTGGAGTCCCCTGCTGGTCGTTCTCCGCCAGTTTCACGGCGTCATCCACTTCACTGTGCAAGCCCAGGCCTTGCTGCTTGCCCTGGATGATGCGGATAAAAATCTGCAGGAAACGCACGAACATCAGGGTAAAACCGATCGGCACGATCATTACGATCTGCCATTGCTTGATACCGAAGCGATCCAGGTCTTCAGCGCTGGTGCCCACGGCATACAAGGTGGCTACCCACTGCTCGCTGGAGTACGCCATGAGCACGCAATAACCCAGGCAAATGGCCACGGCGAGCAAGGCCACCCGCCGCTGGTTGGCTGGCTTGAACTGGCGCACCAGCAAGTCGACACCGATATGCGCACCAATGCGCACGCCCCAGGCCAGGCCGACAAAAATCAACCAGCCGAACATGGCCTTGGTCAGCGCCACGCTCCAGGTCATCTCTTGGGCAACATAGAGAATGCTGTCGCCGATGCCGAGCATGGCCTCGTTGGCGAACGGCAGCGAATCCCCCAATGAATAGAAAATTCCGTAGAGGTTGTTGAATACCACATACGCGAATGTAACCAGGGTCATGCCTGCAAGCAGGAACGCCACCAGCATTTCTTCCGCGTGATTCCAGACACGAACGGCTGCGTGCATGGGTTATCTCCCTTGAAAGAGCGATCGCAAAGCGACAAAAGGCACCGCTGGCGGCACCGTCCGGGGCCGCCAGCAACAATAAGGTGCTTAGCTGTCCTGGTTGGCCTGCTCGGCGGCGGCGATCACATCAGGACCGATATCGCTCTCGAACTTCTTCCACACCGGGCGCATGGCTTCACGCCACAACTCGCGCTGCTCCGGGGTCAGGGTGATGATTTCGCTGTTGCCGGAATCGGCAATGCGCTGACGTGAGGTCTGGTTCAGCGCCTCGGCCTGCTTGTTCACCTCCACGGTGACCTCGGCCATGACTTCGTCCAGGGTTTTGCGCACCTCTTCAGGCAGGCCATTCCAGAACTTGGTGTTGGTGATCACCATATAGTCGATGGCGCCATGATTAGACTCGGTGAAAAACTTCTGCACCTCATACACATTCTGGCTTTCGTAGTTCGACCAGGTGTTTTCGGTGCCATTGACCACACCGGTCTGCAAGCCCTGATATACCTCGGCAAAGCTCATCTTGCGCGGCGCCGCACGCAGGGCCTTGAACTGTTCATCCAGCACCGCAGAAGCCTGTACGCGGAACTTCAGCCCACGCGCATCCTTGGGCTCGTACAGCGCCTTGTTGGCGGATAATTGCTTCATCCCGTTGTGCCAGTAACCAAGCCCGGTAATCCCCTTGCCCTCCATCGACTTGAGCAGCGCCTGGCCTTGCGGGCTTTGCTGGAAACGGTCGAGTGCATTGATATCGGTAAACAGAAAGGGCAAGTCGAAGATCTGGATCGGCCTGGAGTAATGCTCGAACTTGGCCAGCGACGGCGCCAGCAGTTGCACGTCTCCGAGCAGCAGCGCTTCCATTTCCTTGCCGTCACCAAACAGCGAGGAGTTCGGATAGACCTCGACCTTGACCTGTCCCGGCAGACGTTCCTCGGCCAGTTTCTTGAACATCAACGCGCCCTGCCCCTTGGGCGTGTGCTCGGCGACAACGTGGGCGAACTTGATGCTGATGGGGTCGGCAGCGCTCGCAAAACCTGCGAATAAGGGAAGTGCGCAGGCCAGAGCCTTGAGGGTGTGCTTGAACATGGGTACATACCTCTTGTTGTTATTGATTTGGTAGTGCCTGGTGTTGCCTGTAGTGCGTTTGAACCTGTTCGCCCGACCTCAGGCCGGCGCCAGACCGGCCCGGCGCAATACCCGCCGGGCAAGGCCGATTACCGGGGCGTCGACCATCTGCCCGTCGACCACAAACACCCCGCCCCCGGATGCAACGGCATCCAGCACCCGGCGAGCCCAGTCCAGTTCTTCCGGGCGGGGCATATAGGCCGCGTGAATGATTGCCACCTGGCTCGGGTGTATGCACAGCAGGCCGCCAAAGCCCATGTCCCGGGCATCGGCGGCCATTTGGCGCATACCGTCAATGTTTTTGATGTCCGCGAACACGCTATCCAGCGGCGGAGCCAGTTGCGCCAGGATGCTGTGCAGCAAAATGGCGTAGCGCGCCTGATCAAGGATGCGCTGCGCAGCCTCGGTGCCGCTGGCCAGGCCCAGATCCAGGCCCAGGTCCAGCGCACCGAAGCTCAAACGTTCAACACCGCGGGCTGCGGCAATGGCCGGCAATTCAAGCAGGCCCCTGGCGCTTTCGATAATCGGCCACACCGGCTTGCCGCATGCCGTCGCCAGTTCGACCTGCGCGGCGCTTTCGGCCTTGGGCAGCAAGACCGCCACCACGCCGGGCTGGCGACGGCATAACTGAAGGTCCAGCGCCTGCTGCTCGTGCTGTGGCGCATTGATGCGGACCAGTACCCGGGCCTTTGGGTTGGCATCAAGATAGGCATCCAGATTGGCCCGCGCCTGGGCCTTGAGGGGTTCGGCTACGGCGTCTTCCAGATCGACGATCACCGCATCGGCACCGCTTTCCAGCGCCTTGGGTATCCGCTCGGGACGAGTGGCCGGGACAAACAACGCTGAACGAATCGGGGGGTTATCCATCACTGTGCTCCATGCCTTAAACCGCTCCTTGTTGATGCAAACGCTGGATCTCATCCGCGCCATAACCCAGTTCACCCAGCAGCCTGTCGGTGTGCTCGCCCAGGTCGGGCACCGCATCCATACGTGGCTCGAACGCCGTGTTGCGCCCCGGTGGCAAAAGCGCTGGCAACTTGCCCGCCGGGCTGTCCACCTCACGCCAGCGTGCGCGGGCAGCCAGTTGCGGATGAGCCCACACACCGGCCATATCGTTGACATGGGCATTGGCAATCGCTGCCCCGTCGAGCCGGGCAATCACCTCATCGGCGCTCATCCGGGCAAAGGCTTGCACGATAATGGCCCGCAACTCGCTGCGGTTCTCGGAGCGCCGCGCATTGGCATTAAAGCTCGGGTTACTCGCCAGGTCTGGTTGCAGCAACACCTTGTGGCAAAATTGCTGCCATTCGCGCTCGTTCTGCAGGCCGAGCATCACCGTGGCGCCGTCGCCGGTGGGGAACGGTCCGTAGGGGTAGATGGTGGCGTGGGCGGCGCCGGCTCGCGGAGGCGGCGCCGCACCGTCGTAGGCGTAATACAGCGGGTAGTTCATCCACTCCACCAGGCTTTCCAGCATCGACACATCGATACGGCTGCCCTCGCCGGTCTTGTCCCGCAGCAGCAAGGCCGAGAGCACACCGGTATAGGCGTACATGCCGGCGGCGATATCGGCAATCGAGCAGCCGGCCTTGGCCATGTCGTTTTCCCCGGGCCCGCCGGTCACGGACAGAAAACCGCCTTCGCTCTGGATCAGCAGGTCATAGGCTTTTTTCTGCTCATAAGGCCCGCCCTCGCCGTAGCCGGAGATATCGCAGACGATCAAGCGTGGAAAGCGCTTGTGCAGGGTTTCAAAAGACAGCCCCATGCGCTCTGTTGCCCCCGGCGCCAGGTTCTGCACCAGTACGTCGGCACTGGCCAGCAGCTTGTCGAGCACAGCCGCGGCCTCCTGCTGCTTGACGTCAAGGGTCAGGCTTTCCTTGGAGCGGTTGGTCCACACAAAGTGCGAAGCCAGGCCATTGACCCGCTCGTCATAGGCGCGGGCGAAATCGCCGGTACCCGGGCGTTCGATCTTGATCACCCGCGCCCCCAGGTCAGCCAGCTGGCGAGTGCAAAACGGCGCGGCAATGGCGTGTTCCAGACTGACCACGGTAATGCCGTCCAGTGGCCGTGGTTTGTGTGCAGTGGCGCTCATGATGGGCTCCCGGTGCGCGTCAGCACACTCAAGTTGTCGAGATGGCGCAAGTTCCAGACCCGCTCGACCAGCCCGCTCGCTTGCTCGTTGCTGCGCGCCCCCGAGAAAGCCAGCAGGCGGCGAAACTTGTCTTCCAGTTCGGCGCGGCTGAGGGTATTGCCCGGGTCGCCCTTGGGTTCGTCGATGCTCCCGTGCAAGGTAGTGCCCTGCACCGTGGTCACCGTTACCCGGCCCAGCCAGCGCTGCGGATAGGCACTGTCGACTGCCTCGTCCAGTTGCATGCGCACCTTGTCGCGAAAGTTGCTGATGCGCGGATCGGTCAGTGCATGCTGATGAAATTCGGGCAACCCGGCCTTGCCATAAACGGCGATCAGGCCCAGCACGGTGCCCATGGAGAACTTGGCCTGGTGCACACTCTGCGGCACCTCTACGCGACCCAATACATCGATGGCGCCCTGATGCACTCGGGTGGTGACGCTAGCAATGTCTGCTGCACCCAGGCCCTCGCGCTGCATCAATGCCAGCAGCGCATCCGCCGCCGGGTGAGTGTGGCGGCACGAGGCGTGAAACTTGAATGAAGTTTCCGTCAGCGCCCAGCGACTGCCCAGGCGATCGGACAAGCAAGCCGGGTTGGCATCACTGGACATGCCAGCCGCCATGCCTTGCTCGCCTTCGAGAATATTTTTCGCCCCGGTCAGCCCTTCGGCTGTCATGTACGCCGCCAGCAAACCATCGGCCGCTGCCTTGGCGGTATGCAGTTGCTTGGAGTCTGCCGCGTCGCGCAGAAACTCCCACAGGCCCGCCGCCTGGGTACCGGCGCTGCCCAGTAAATGGGTGAACTGCTGCTGGTTGAAACCCATCAGTTTGCCAACGGCCACCGCGGCCGCCAGGGTGCCGACCGTGGCCGTGGTGTGAAAAATGCGGTAATGCGAACGGCCAAGAAATTCGCCAATGCGAATGCCCGCCTCATAACCGGCGACAGCGGCGAGGATCAGCTCGCGGCCGGTTTTGCCCAGGTCCTGTGCTGCCGCCAGCACCGCTGGAAACACCACCGTCGCCGGGTGCAGCACCGAGCTGTTGTGCAGGTCGTCCTGCTCCACCAGATGGGAGCTGGCGCCATTGACCAGCGCGGCAAAGTACGCCGAGGTGGTTTGACCATTGACCAAAATCTCGGCAGGGCCGCTGGCCGGGCCCATCTTCGCGGCGTAGCGCTCGAACAGCGGGATCGGTTGTGCGCCCTGACTGGCCAGGGCCGAGCCCAACCAGTCGAGAAACAGATCTTCAGTACGGCGGATCACCGCTTCGGGCAACTGCTGGTCATGCAGACTGGCCAGGAACCCGGTGAGCGCTTGTGTGTGCTGACTCATGTAGCCTTCTCCATCAATGTCGACAGGCAGAACCGGTTTAGAAGGAACGCGGCAACTCAAGCAGATGCTCGGCCACATAAGACAGGATCAGGTTGGTGGAGATGGGCGCCACCTGATACAGACGGGTCTCGCGGAACTTGCGCTCGACGTCGTATTCATTGGCAAAGCCGAAGCCGCCGTGGGTTTGCAGGCAGGCGTTGGCGGCCTCCCAGCTGGCCTTGGCCGCCAGGTACTTGGCCATATTGGCTGCTGCTCCGGCCTTGCCCCCGGTGTCGTACTCTGCACAGGCGCGCCAGCGCATCAGGTCGGCGGCCTCCAGCTCGATATGAGCTTGCGCAATAGGAAACTGCACGCCCTGGTTCTGCCCGATCGGGCGACCAAACACCACGCGATCACGGGCGTACTGCGCGGACTTTTCATTGAACCAGCGGCCATCGCCGATGCATTCGGCGGCGATCAGCGTGCGTTCGGCATTGAGCCCGTCGAGGATATAGCGAAAGCCTTTGCCCTCTTCGCCGATCAGGCTGCTGGCAGGGATTTCGAGGTTGTCGAAAAACAGCTCGTTGGTCTCGTGATTGACCATATTGGCAATCGGCTGCACGGTCAGGCCATTACCGATGGCTTCGCGCAAATCCACCAGGAAGATCGACATGCCGTCGACTTTTTTCTGCACATCGGCCAACGGCGTGGTGCGGGCCAGCAGGATCATCAGGTCGGAATGCTGCACCCGCGAGATCCACACTTTCTGGCCGTTGATCACATACTTGTCACCCTGGCGTACGGCGGTGGTCTTGATTTTGGTGGTGTCAGTGCCCGTAGTCGGCTCGGTCACCCCCATTGACTGCAAACGCAGCTCACCGCTGGCCAGCCGGGGTAGGTAGTAGCTTTTTTGCGCTTCGCTGCCATGACGCAGCAAGGTGAACATGTTGTACATCTGCCCATGCACGGTGCCGGAGTTGCCGCCACAGTGGTTCACTTCCTCCAGAATCACCGAGGCCTCGGCCAGCCCCAGGCCCGAACCGCCGTATTGCTCCGGGATCATCGCCGACAACCAGCCGGCCTCGGTCATGGCGCTAACAAAGGCTTCAGGGAAGCCCTTGGCTTCGTCAATCCGGCGCCAGTACTCGGCCGGAAACTCCGCACACAGGGCGCGCACACCCTCGCGAATGGCGTTGTAGTCTTCGTTCAGATACGGATTCATTACAGATCCTTATTGGAGTTATTAGTCGAAGCTCACTTCGCCCTGTTGGGCGATGCCCTCTGAATTGCCCACCCACAGCTCGGCCTTGCCCGCCGCCACGACACGCCCGCGCACCACAAAAGGATGGGGCGCAATCAGTGGCCGCACGCCGCGATAGGCAAAGCGCCGCACCTGGGCTTGGGGATTGGCGCGGCAGAAAGCGCGCAGGCTCAGGGTGGCCATCAGCGGCCCGTGTACCACCAGGCCCGGATAGCCTTCGGTGTCGGTCGCATAGGGCCAGTCGTAGTGGATGCGGTGGCCATTGAAGGTCACGGCCGAATAGCGGAACAGCAAGGTCGGGCTGGGGGTGATCGACTCCTGCCAGATGCCTGTGGGCATGGGCTCGCCACCTGCCAGCTTGGGCGGTGTGGGTTCGCGGTAGACGATGTCCTGCTCTTCGCGAATAGCCAGTTGGCCGTCCTGCAGATAGTCATGCTGGACGGTGACGAACAGTAACGAGCCGGTTTTACCGAGCTTTTCCCGCACATCGAGAATCGTGGAAATACGTGTCGCCCTGGCGTCCACCCTGAGTGGCGAGTAAAACTCGACACGCCCGCCTGCCCACATGCGGTTGCGGTTATCGGCGGGCGGCAAAAAACCGCCCCGGGCCGGATGCCCGTCACCGCCCAGGCCATCCTGCGCAATCGCGGGCTGAAAAAAACACCACTGCCACAACGCCGGCAAAGGCTCCCCGGCCTGCGGCACCTTCTCGCCAAAAGTGGCGGCGATACGGGTCACCAGATTCTGGCTCAGATGGTCATGGATTTCTTCAGTGCGGCCGATCCAGTCGGCCAGTGCGTTATCGCTCATCGGTGATTGCCCCGTGGCTTGTTATTTTGGCCATGATTGCCAAAAGCCGGGCGATCTGTGAATCTGCGTTTCGGTAAGGGGGCGTTCGGTTTTGGTTAACGCCGTAACCAATGGAAATCCAATATGCATTTTGATCTTGTCGACCTGCGCCTGTTTATTCATATCGCCGAATCCCCCAGCCTCACCCAGGGTGCGCGCAAGGCGTTTATCTCACCGGCAGCGGCCAGTGCGCGGATCAAAAGCCTGGAAGAAAACCTCGCCAGCCGCCTGCTTTACCGCGACAGCCGCGGCGTTGAACTGACCCCTGCCGGTGAGCTGTTTCTGCAGCATGCACGGGTGATCATGCGCCAGGTGGACTACATGAAAAGCGAGTTCACCGAGTACGACACCGAGGCGTCCGGGCATATCAAGATCTTCGCCAACACCACGGCGGCCAGTGAATTCTTGCCGGAAATCCTGGCCGGCTTCCTGGCCGAACGCCCCGGTGTCACAGTGGACCTGCAAGAGCGCCTGAGCCGCGATATCGTCCGCGGGGTCATGGATGGCTCAACGGATATGGGCATCATTGCCGGCCCGGTCGAAGCCGACAGCCTGCAGGTCATCCACTTCAGCACCGACCAGTTGATCCTGGTCACTCCCCTCGATCATCCCCTGGCCCGCTGCAAGTCGATCAAACTGGCCGACACCCTGGCCTATCCCCATATCGGCCTGCACGAAGGCACGACCCTGCTGCGCTTTTTGCATGAACAGGTCGCCCTGCACGGCAAGACCCTGAACATGCGCATCAAGGTCTACAGCTTCGAGGCCATGTGCCGCATGGTCGAAGCCGGGGTGGGCATTGCCATCCTGCCGGAGTCTTCGGCCCATCGCCATCAACAGACCATGGGCCTGTCGGTGATCGAACTGGACGAGCCCTGGCGGGTGCGCGAACGCAGCATTCTGGTGCGTGACCTGCAGGCACTGCCCAAGGTGACCCGGGCCTTGATCAATAGGGTGCTGGCCCATCACAAGGGCGTTGGCCAGGCGTCAGGCCCAGTATCCGTGCAGCCCTGAGGTCAGTCTTGCAGCACAGCGCATGGGCTCTGGTTCCGGTAATCGTGCGGGCTGATGCCCAACTGCTTGTGAAACACGCGTCGCATGCGCTCCTCGCGACCAAACCCTGCGGTTTCGGCAACCCGCTTGATCTGCTCGCTCGTGGTTTTCAGCAACTGGCAGGCGGCATCAAGGCGCAACAACTCTACTGCCTGGGCGGGGGTATGGCCGGTAGTGGCCACATAAGCACGGGCAAAATGGCGCGGGCTCATGCCAAATTGCTCCGCCAGTTTCTCCACCCGCAAGTCGCTTTGCAGGTTGGCCGCAATCCAGGCGTGCAACCGCACCAGGCGTACGTCCGGGTCGGTGCGCAGGGCCCGGGACTGGGCATTGAGCGACGCACTGAGCTGGGGCTGTTTGGCCGAACGCCAGAGGAAAACAGTGAAATAGCGCGCCAGCTCCAGAGCGGCATGGGCGCCGAGATCCTGCTCCACCAGCCCCAGCGCCAGGTCGATACCGGCAGCCGCCCCTGCGCACGTCCAGAGGTTGGCGTCGTGCAGGTATAACCCTTCGCCCTGGCACTGCAGTGTCGGGTAGCGGGCTTGCAGTTGTTCGGCAAATTTCCAGTGGGTCACCACCTTGCGCCCATCGAGCAGGCCAGCGGCGGCCAGGGCGAAGGTGCCTGTGCCGATGGAACACAACCTGCGTATGGACCCGGCGCGGCTGCGCAACCAGCTGCAGACCTGCACGCTGGCTTCAAGTGCTGACACACCCGGCCCGCCAGCCACGATCAGGGTGTCGATCACTGGTGCCTGCCGGTCGAGCTGCGCCAGGGACAGTGTATTGACGCTGATCCCGGAAACCGAGGTTATCGGGCCTCCCGCAGGCGATACCAGCAACAGCCGATAAGGCGGATGACTGGCAAAAGTGCCGCCCAACAGCCGGGGTATGGCAGCGAACACCTCCAGCGGCCCCGCAGCGTTGAGCAGCAACAGCTCATCGAATGCCAGCACCACCACCGTGCGCGGCATGGCAGCAAAAGAGGGGTGTTTGGCATGGAGCGCCACGGTTTGCCTCGACATACTCGATTCCACGCACACAGGGGAGCCCGACAATGCGCCCCTGTTACGCACAATGCCAGTGGAACCTTGATGGAGCCTGACCATGTCAACCCTGCACAGCACCACCCTGAAACGCCAGAAGACCGGCCTTATCGGCGTCGACCATTCCCGCAGCGCCGGTGGCTACACGCTGTTCGCCCCGCAAACGGCCGCTGGCAATGTATTGCTGATCGACCTGGACGGTGAAATCGTCCACCGCTGGAAGCTGCCCCAGCGCCCCGGCCGCGACGCCGTGATACTGCGCAACGGCAACCTGGGCTACAACGGCAACCACCCTGATTCCCCTGACCTGTTCCCGGGCTGGTCGGTCTGGCATGGCGGCGCCTTCAGCGAGGTCACCCCTGACGGCGAAGTGGTCTGGGAGCACACGGACCTGTTGCACCATCACGATGCCCAATGGCTGGACAACGGCCACCTGCTCTACACCACTGTCGAGCCATTGAGCCCGGAGCTGGCCGGTCGCGTAGTGGGCGGCATTCCTGGCAGCGAGGCGCCGGGCGGGGTTATTTATGGGGATGTGGTCAAGGAAGTCGACCGCCAGGGGCATGTGGTGTGGGAGTGGCGCAGTTGGGAACATCTACGCCCTGAAGACTACCCGCTGCATGATGCGTTCGAACGCTATCACTGGCCCATGACCAACGCCGTCTCGCCGGGCCGCGATGGCAAGGTCATCCTCAGCCTGCGCAGCGTTTCGTCGGTGATTGCCATTGCCCGCGACAACGGTGCGGTGCTGTGGCGCCTGGGCCATGACCTGGTTGCGCAACAGCACTGCCCGAGCGAGCTGGAAAATGGCAATGTGCTGGTCTTCGACAACGGCATCTCTCGCCCGCACAGCAGCATGCCGCACTCGCGAATTCTGGAAATAGAGCCACTGCGCCAGCGGATCGTGTGGCAGTACGCCGATACCCCGGGCTATGCCTTTTTCACCCCGTTCATGGGCGGCGCGCAACGCCTGCACAACGGCAATACGCTGGTGACTGAAGCCAATTTTGGCCGTCTGTTTGAAGTCACCCCGACGGGAGAAGTGGTCTGGGAATATATCAACCCCTACTTCGCCCCGTACCCGGATGCAGCAGCCAGCGCCTATCTGCCGGGTGAAAACAACGCGATCTTCCGCGCGCACCGTTATCAGCGCCGGGAAATACCTTGGTTGGTTGTTAGATAAAAAGCTAAAAGCCCCTCACCCTGGCCCTCTCCCGAAGGGAGAGGAGGCTGACTGGGAGAGGGTTGGGGTGCGAGCTGTTTCAGAGCCGCTTATGCCACTGGAAATCAATGCCGCTCGAGGGCATTCACCAGGTCATGGAAGGCTTCACGGTTGGAGTCGTTAAGCCCCATCAGAATCTTGTGCGCCTCTAGTACCTTCACCCGCACCACCTCTTCGGTCTGGTCCTGTGAAGGCAGGTCGGTCAGGCACTCCGGGCACGGAATCGGCTTGCCGATAATGTTGAACACCTGGTCGAAGCCCATCGACTCCAGCAGGCGGGTGATGTCTTCATGGGTGGTGACCACTGTCGGCAGCAGGCCGATTTTTTGACGCGACAGGATCGACAGTTTCGCCAGCAAGCCCAGGGTGGTGCTGTCGATACTGCGGGTTTCCGTGAGGTCGATCACGATGGCGTTGAAGTTCAGCGCCGTGAAAATCCTCTCGATTGTCGCATCCAGTGCCGAACACAAGGTCAGACGCACTTCACCCACAAACTTCAGGACGAAGGTGCCATCCTGTTCGGCGAACTGAATTCTACCTGTACTCATTTAAGGTTCCTGCTCAACACCAACAAGGCGATATCATCCGGCATCTCACCTAGCGTAGCTAATCCAAACACCCGGCGCAGGCCATCCAGGCTGCCGCCTGCTGTTTTTACCAGTTGCGGTAAAGCAGCTTCTTTCTCTTTGAGCGTCTGCTCGGTCAAAAGGTCCAGAATACCGTCCGACATCAGCGTCAGGCTGAAGGTTTGCGGCAATTTCAGGACCTGGTCTTCATAGGTGGCTTCGTTGAACAGGCCAACGGGCAACCCCCGCCCTTCCAGGTAACTGACACTGTCTGGAGTGTAGAGCACCGGCAAGGGCAAGTGCCCGCCAATGCTGTAGGTCAGTTCACCGGTTTCTTCATTGATCACGCCGCCCACCATCGTCACATGCTTGCCCAGCTTGCAGTTGATCAGGCCACGGTTGATGTGCCCAAGCACTTCGGAAGGCTTGAACTCCGGCAAGGTGCCATTGCGCTTGGACTCGAACAGCAGGCGCGTGGTCATGAACTTGAGCAGCACCGTGACAAAGGCCGAAGAGGCGCCGTGCCCGGAAACGTCTGCCAGATAAAAGGCCACGCGATGCTCGTCAACCCGGAAGTAGTCGACAAAATCGCCAGACAGGTACAGGGACGGGATGATCTTGTGCGCAAAGCTGAACTCATCTGTGGTCCAGGGGCTGACCGGCAGCATGTTCATCTGCACCTGCCGCCCGGCGTTCTGGTCTTCCTGCAGCAAATGCAGGCTGGCTTCCAGTTCGCGGTTAGCCGACTCCAGCTTGTCCCGATAGCGCTGGTTTTCAAGCTGCAGGCGCGCACGATCCAGGGCACGGTGAACCGAATGCTCCAGCACCGCAAGGTCTTCCAGCGGCTTGATCAGGTAGTCGGCAGCGCCCAGGCGCAAGGCCTCGACCACATCGCTCATGACCCCTGCGCCCGAGATGACGATCACCGGCGTCTTTGCCGAGCGCTGGGCAACCTGGCGAATCAGCTCAAGGCCACTCATTTGCGGCATGCGCAGGTCACAGATGATCAGATCTGGCTGCTCTTGCTCGAACATCTGGAGGCCTTGCACGCCATTGCTGGCCTGAAGGACGCTGAAGCCGCTGTCTTCGAGGTAGGCCGCCAGACTTGCGCGTACAACTTCGTCGTCATCAATGATCAGCAGCGTGGCACTGGTTTTTTGCATGTGGGCAAACGGCGCCAGGATTAGGTTGTCGCTGAGGTTCGCAAACGTCGAACTCAACAACTGAAATGGCTTGTGAACATCCCTGATTCAAATCGACTGTATTGCTCGATCCTACAAAGGTGCCCGTGTAAGGCGCAGACGGTACTCCCATCCGCGGGGGGTTTCAAGCTCAGGCCGATGGCGGCCTGAGGTGTTCGTCACGTTAAATTACCGCGGGTTATAAGAACCACGTTTACGGCAACCAAAACCTAGGTAACAAGGGCCGGCAAGCCGATTGATTCTCATCTTCATTCATGCAAAAAACGGCCACCAGGGCCGTTTTTTGTTTATCTTTCCAAGGTGTTAGAAGTCGTCGACAACCTTGCCGTCCTTGACCTTGAATTCACGGCTTTGCAGATACGCATTACGGATAAAGATGTATTTATCCCCCGTGATCAGTTTTTCGGCCGACAGCAGGTTGGCGCGGGCATCAATGATTTTCATCCCGGCAACGGTGTTGCGCGCCGAGACGTCATGCATGTAGCGGTAGGGTTCGGCGTAGGAGTCCGGGTAGATGCCCAAGGCATCACGCACGGTACTTGGGCCCAGCAGCGGCAGCACCAGGTACGGGCCGCTGTTCAGGCCCCAGTAGCCAAGGGTCTGGCCAAAGTCTTCGTCGTTGCGCTGCAGGCCCATCTTGGTGCCCACATCAAAGAAGCCGCCAACACCGACAATGGTGTTCATCAGCAAACGGGCGGTATCCACGCCCGCAGCGTGCGGCTTGACCTGCAACACGTTGTTGGCCAGGTTGCGCACGTCACCGATGTTGCGGTACATGTTGTGGATGCCATCCTCCAGAAACTGCGGAGTGATGAACTGATAGCCCTGGGCAATCGGCTTCAGGGCATAGGTGTCGAGGGTGTCGTTGAATTTGAACATGACCCGGTTAAACCCTTCCCACGGGTCGTCCTCGGTGGCGGCATTGGCTGCCAAAGGCATCAAGGTCACACCGGCACAGATAAACAATGGAGCGAGACGAACAGTCCAGCGCATAGCAAAACTCCCTGAAGTTACTCAACACTTGGGCGCTATGCCCTGAGTCAGGCCATTAGTATAACGGGAAATGTCTTTTAGGCAGCCCCCAAGCAATAGCCTAAACAGACTTGTATTAAAGATAGACGTTCCCGCCCTTGCAGATTCTTTTAAAACCACCTGCCAGCACGACAAAAAATCACGCACAGGGGATTTTGATAGAGATCATGCACTTCGGGCGCGAGTGGATTAATCTAGAAGCCCGCTTGCAGACCTTTTGTTCACTTCGAAGGTCTACACCAGAGCCTATCAATAAAGGATGAATGCTATGCCTGCCCGCGACCTGCAAGAACAACTCAACACCTTGCGCGAGCAACTGGAACAGAATCCGCCGCTCACCCAGGAAGAGCGTGATCATTTGAACCAGCTCTCCACTCAAATCCAGGCTCAGATTGATATCGAGAAAGCCACCAACGATTCCAGCCTGGCCGACAACGTCAACCTGGCCATCGAACGCTTCGAAGTCGACCACCCTACCCTGGCCGTCACCCTGCGCAGCATCGTGCAGACCCTGGGCAATATCGGCATCTGATCAGCCCGCGACCACCAGCAAACAAAAAAGCCCCGGCTCATGTCACATGAGCCGGGGCTTTTTTTTACAACTCAGGCTGTCAGAGCCCTGATTGACCGCTCAACGCCAGGTCCAGCAGCTCGCGGTTGGCCACCGCGTACATGGCGTAGTCATTGCCCGTGGCAGCCCGCAGATCCACCAGCATCGCGCGCCAGCGCTCAACCATCGAACTGTTTTGCTCAAGCCACAAGGCAAGACGCGCCTCGATACTTTCACCGGCATCGGTCATTTGCAGCACCGAAATGGTAATTGCCCGCTGCTGCCAGTCAATATCGTCACGGAACGCTTCACGCGCCAGCGCCTGCCAGTTGTTCTCCACCGGCAGGTTGCTGATCTGCTGCAAGTACCAGGTCAAGTCCAGCGCGCTGCCCACGGCAAAGTAGGTCTTGGCCACATCCGCAGCGTTCTGCCCGGTCACATCCGAAGCTTCGATAATCGGCAACAGGGTGTACAGGTGCGTCGTACCCGCCACCATGCGCGCCAGCAATTCCGGCACGCCCGCTTCGACGTAAGCCTGATAACGGGTCTGCCAGCCTTCGCGGGTCGGGCCTTCCAGCAGTTCGTCGAGCTTGAGGCCCAGCGCCGCCAGATGCGGGCCGAAGTGCGCCACATCCCGCGCTGCGTCCAGCTCGTTGCGACGGCTGCGCAGGAACCAGCGCGTAGCGCGGCGGCCCAGGCGCATCAGCTCATCCATCAGCGCCAGCTGGATTTCAGCGGGCACCTGGTAGTCCAGCGCTTCGATCTGACGGAACCAGTGCGGGAGATGGAAAATGTCACGCACGATCACGTACGCACCCGCCACGTTGGCAGCACTCATGCCGGTCGACTCTTTCAGGCGTTCGACAAAAGTGATGCCCATGTGGTTAACCAGATCGTTGGCAATCTGGGTGCTGACGATTTCACGCTTGAGACGATGGCGACGCATGGCTTCGGCAAACTTGCTGACCAGCATCGGCGGGAATGCGGTTTCCATGTCCCGGGTCAGGTAGTCGTCATCCGGTACCTGGGAGTTGAGCAGTGCTTCCTTGAGGTCGATCTTGCTGTACGAGATCAGCACCGACAACTCGGCACGGGTCAGGCCGTGGCCCGCCGCTACGCGCTCGTTAAGCTGCTCTTCGGACGGCAGGAACTCGATGGCACGGTCCAGCTTGCCACGGGCTTCCAGATCGTTCATCAGGCGCTTGTATTCGGCAATCCGCTCGTAAGCCTTGCGTGCTGCCAGCGAAATGGCCTGGGTCTGCTTGTAGTTGTTGCCCAGCACCAGGCCGCCAACCTCGTCGGTCATGCTGCCCAGCAGCTGGTTGCGCTGCTTCTCGGTCATATCGCCGGCCTGCACCACTTCATTGAGCAGGATCTTGATATTCACTTCGTGATCAGAGCAGTCGACGCCGCCAGCGTTGTCGATAAAGTCGGTGTTGGAACCGCCGCCGTTGAGGTTGAACTCGACACGGCCCAACTGGGTCATGCCCAGGTTGCCGCCCTCGCCCACCACCTTGCAGCGCAATTCGTTGCCATTGACGCGCAACGCATCGTTGGCCTTGTCGCCAACGTCAGCATGGCTTTCGCTGCTGGCTTTGACATAAGTCCCGATACCACCGTTCCACAGCAGGTCCACCGGTGCCTTGAGCAAGGCGTTGAGCAGTTCGGTCGGGGTCAGCTTGTCAGCGCTGATGGCGAAGCGCTCTTTCATCTCCGGGGAGATGGCGATGCTTTTCGCGCTGCGCGAGAAGATCCCGCCGCCCGCCGACATGATGCTGGTGTCGTAATCCGACCAGGCCGAACGCGGCAGGTCGAACAGGCGCTGACGCTCGGCGAAGCTGTTGGCCGGCTCCGGGTTCGGGTCGATAAAGATATGCAGGTGGTTGAAGGCCGCGACCAGTTGCAGCTTGTCGGACATCAACAGACCGTTGCCGAACACGTCGCCGGCCATATCGCCCACGCCGACCACACTGATGCTGTCCTGCTGGACGTTGATCCCGCGCTCCTTGAAGTGGCGCTGCACGCCCACCCAGGCGCCCTTGGCGGTAATGCCCATTTTTTTATGGTCATAACCGGCCGAGCCGCCCGAGGCGAACGCATCCCCCAGCCAGAAGCCGTAATCGATGGCAATGCCGTTGGCGATATCGGAGAAGGTTGCGGTGCCCTTGTCGGCGGCCACCACCAGGTACGGGTCATCGTCATCGTGACGGACCACGTTCAACGGCGGCACCAGTGCGCCATCTTTCAGGTTGTCGGTAATGTCCAGCAGGCCGGAAATAAAGATCCGGTAGCAGGCAATCGCCTCGGCCTGGATCTCGTCACGGCCACCGCCCAATGGCAGGCGACGCGGCACGAAACCGCCCTTGGCACCCACCGGCACAATGACCGAGTTCTTCACCTGCTGGGCTTTTACCAGGCCCAGCACTTCGGTACGGAAATCTTCTTCACGGTCGGACCAGCGCAAGCCACCGCGGGCCACGTTACCAAAGCGCAAGTGCACGCCTTCAACCCGAGGCGAGTAGACGAAGATTTCAAACTTCGGTACCGGCTTTGGCAGCTCGGGGATCAAGTGCGGGTTGAACTTGAAGCTGAAGTACGAACGGTTGTGACCGCTGGCATCCGGCTGGTAGAAGTTGGTGCGCAGGGTGGCCTTGATCAGGTCCAGGTAGCGACGCAGGATGCGGTCTTCGTTGAGCACCTGAACATCGTCCAGGGCCGTCAGGATCGCCTGCTCCAGACGCACTTGCTTGTCTTCCAGGTCTTCGGCCGTCAGCTTGCGCGCCAGGTAGAAGCGGGTCTTGAACAACCGGGTCAATTCGCGGGCGATATCGGTGTGGTTGTTCAGGGTACTGGCGATATAACCCAGGTCAAAGCCCAGGCGGATCTGCTTCAGATAACGGGCGTAGGCACGCAGCAAGGCCACGTCGCGCCACGGCAGGCCGGCGGTCAAAACCAGGCGGTTGAACGCATCGTTCTCGGCATCGCCGCGCACGATATGCACGAACGCATCCTGCAGCGTATCGTTGAGTTGCTGGATATCCAGGTTCAAGCCTTCGCCGGCGGTAAAGGCGAAATCGTGGATCCAGAACTCACGGCCGTTGGCATGACGCAGACGGTACGGGAACTCGCCCAGCACGCGCAGGCCCAGGTTTTCCAGAATCGGCAGCACGTCGGACAGCGCCAGCGGCGTGTCGGCGTGGTACAGCTTGCAATGCAGTTCCTGGCCAGCGCTTTGCCCCAGCGGCTGGTAGAAGCTCATCACCAGCGGGTTCTTGTCGCTCAGGTTCATCAGGTGCTGCATGTCGACCACGGCCGAGTGCGCGGCAAAGCGTTCGCGGTAACCTGCGGGGAAGCCCTTCGGGAAATCGGCCAGCACTTTGGTGCCATTGGCCTCACCGAAGCTCTCGACCACCAGGCTGGCGTAGTCGTCCTGCCAGCTGCGGCAGGCCTGGATGACTTCTTTTTCCAGCAGCAGCGGATCGATGTCGATGCGGTTTTTCGGGTCAACTCGCAGAATCAACTGCACACGGGCCAGCACGGACTCCGAGAAGAAGGTCCAGAACTCGCAATCCGACGCCTGCAGGCGCTCCATCAGCACCTGCTGGATTTTCTGCCGCACTTCGGTGGAATAGATATCACGCGGCACATAGGCCAGGCAGTAGCAGAAGCGGCCATACGGGTCTTTGCGCAGGAACACGCGAATCTTGTTGCGCTCCTGGATCTGCACGATCGACATCACGGTGCTGAACAACTCGTCCACCGGGGTCTGGAACAGGTCGTCACGCGGCAGCACTTCCACCACCTGCGCCAGTTCCTTGCCCAGGTGCGCCTTGGCCTGGAAGCCCGAACGACGCTCGATTTCCGCGACCTTGCGGCGGATGTAAGGGATCACCCGCACGCTTTCGCCATACACCGACGAGGTGTACAGGCCCATGAAGCGGCATTCCTTGATGACCTTGCCACTGGCGTCGATCTGGCGGATCGACACATAGTCCGGGTAAGCCGGGCGATGCACACGGCTCGGGTGTGCGGCCTTGGCGAACGACAGCAGGGTCGGCTCGCGCAGGTAGCTGACGGCGTAATCCTCGATGCGCAGGTCTTCGGCGGTCAGGCCGGCGCGCAGCAGCTTGGTCAGGCCGAGGAACGAATCGGCGTCATATTCGATATGCCCGCCATCGGCATCGTCGCGCACCACAAATTCTTCATAGCCCAGGAAGGTAAAGTGGTTGCCTACCAGCCATTCCAGGAAGCTTTTGACTTCGGCTTTCTCATCCGCATCCACGGCGTACTGGCAGTTGTCGACACTGGCCAGCAGCTCCTGCACCTTGGCCTTCATCGGCTCAAAGTCAGCCACTGCAATGCGCACTTCACCCAGAACCTGTTCCAGCTCCTTGCTCAGCACGTTCAATTCGGCGGCATGGGCGCAGCGATCGATTTCCAGGTACATCAGCGACTCTTGCGAGACACCTTCGCCCGCAGTGCCCTTGGGCAGGATTTCCAGCAGCTCGCCCTTGCTGCCGCGACGTACGCTCAACACCGTGGTTTGCAGGGTGTGGATGCTGTAGCCGCGACGGTTCAGCTCGGTGCGCACCGAGTCCACCAGAAACGGCAGGTCGTGGTGCAGCACTTCCACTGCCGTGTGGGTGGACTGCCAGCCGTGGCGCTCGTAGTCGGGGTTGAACACCCGCACTTGCGGCTGGGCCGGGTCGAAGCGCTCCAGCAGGCGCCAGGCCGACAGCGTGCAGCCGGCAAGGTCGGACATGCGCCGTTGGGTGAGTTCGTCCAGAGAAATGATGCCGAAGAATTGCTCGGCGAACAGCGCCACTTGTGGCAGTGCCTGTTCACTGATGTGCTGCGCCAGTGCCGCTTGCAGTTGGTGCTGGAAGTCGGCTTTGCTGGCTGCGGTGAAGAACGCCATCTGTGGTACTCCGCTTGGGCTTGTTATTGAGAGAAGCGTCGCGTGTTGGAGCTGTCGACACTGTGCGAGGCCTGTCCTGGCAGTTCACCTTCAACGCACAGCATGACAGGGAGGTGAAGCTGGCCGTGACCCACGGGTCACATTCACGTCCGGGATGGTGATCTGCAAAAACGACTGCCGGATAAACAGGCTGTGCCTTTACGGATAACAATCACCGCGCAGCTTAACGATTGCGCTGTACGACCTGCTTACGGTGCGGCGACATATTCGGTCATCGGGACGCAACCGCCCGGGTTGTCATAGAACAACCCTAGCATTGGCAAGCGAAAAAACTTCATAAAAGCACCGTAGTTTCCGTAGTCAGTATGGGAAATGACTGAGCATTTGCCCTGATGTTCCATTCAAACCTGCACAAATCGGCTCAGGCTGGCAAAATTGCCCCCTGATCGACCCATTCGCGCCCAGAGCGCCAGGAATTACCCATGCAAATGACCACCGACCACCTGCTCGCCAACCCGTGCGACGACGAAGAAGACAATATGGCGATGCTGTGTTGCCACACCCATACGGGCGAGATGTTCCTGATGACCCGCTACCCGGACGAAGACGAGCTGGAAATCACCCTGGAAGACGAGCCTTCGACCCTGGACGGCATCAAGGTGACCCTGAGCCCTACCCGCCTGCTGATCGAAATCGGCGCCGGCGATACTGATGTGCTCAAGGGCGATGACCACCTGGAAATCCTGCACAGCACCGCCGCCGCAGACCTGGCTGAAGTTGAACTGACCCTGCAGAACATCCTCAAGGGCACCGGCACCTATATCAGCGAACTGAATTAACCGCCCCCCGTGGGAGCGGGCTTGCTCGCGATAAAAGCGATGCGATCTGCCTGAAGCACCGCGGTGATGCTTTCGCGGGCAAGCCCGGCTCCCACCGGTATGGCGGTGACTACCCCACATCAACGCGAGCTTGCAGGTACCAATGCCATGCCGCCGATCTTCGATGCCCACTGCCATATCATCGACAGCGCTTACCCGCTGATTGCCAACAACGGCTATGTGCCCGAGTTTTTCAGTGCCGATGATTACCTCACCCGGGTCACCCCATTGGGGGTCGTTGGCGGCGCGGTGGTATCGGGCTCTTTCCAGGGCTTTGACCAAAGCTACCTGATTGCAGCCTTGCAGCGTTTGGGCCGGGGGTTTGTGGGCGTGACCCAATTGCCCGCCAGTGTCACCGACGCCGAACTGACAAGCCTGCACGGCCACGGCGTGCGCGCCCTGCGTTTTAACCTCAAGCGTGGCGGTTCCGGGCAGCTTGACCAGCTCGAATCATTGGCCATGCGCGTGCATGAGCAAGTGGGCTGGCATGCAGAACTGTATATCGACTCGCGAGAGCTGGCGGGGCTTGAGCAGCGGTTGCGGCGCCTGCCTGCGCTGAGCATCGATCATCTGGGCCTGAGCCAGGACGGCCTGCCCAGCCTGCTGCGCCTGACGGAGCACGGCGTACGCATCAAGGCTTGTGGCTTTGGCCGGGTTGATTTCGCCGTAGCGCCCGTGCTGCAACAGATCCACGGCATCAACCCCCAAGCGCTGATGTTTGGTACAGACCTGCCCTCGACCCGCGCACCACGCGCATTTGAGGACAGTGATATCGCCCTGCTGGTTGAGGCATTGGGGGAGGAAGGTGCGCACAAAGCTTTATGGCACAACGCCCGGACGTTCTACGGCCTGTAATTGCAACCGCTCTAAACCGTAGCAGCTGCCGAAGGAACGAGGCTGCGTCCGGCGGCGAAGCCGTCGTAAGACCAGGCACAGCGGTGTGTCAGTTAAACCTGGTTCTCAGGATTTACGACGACTACGTCGCCGGACGCAGCCTCGTTCCTTCGGCAGCTGCTACGCAACATCCCCCTCCTTTTTTATCCGCCATACCCCATGCAGATGAGCACCATTCTCAACAACACGGCTCATTTCAGTTTTTTCCGTAAAAAGCCCCACCGCCATTAGTCCGCAAGGCCTCCAATGGATTAAAGTAACGCCCCCAGCCCCGACGTAATTCTTGCGCCGCCGGTGTCCTTTTCAGGAACAGTATTCGATGGAACATCGTGAAGCGCTGCTAGCGCTGCGAACCTTTCTTTCAACCCAGATCCTCGGTCAGGAAAAGTTGATCGACCGCCTGCTGATCGCGCTGCTTGCCGACGGCCACATGCTGGTCGAAGGCGCACCTGGCCTGGCCAAGACCAAGGCCATCAAGGAACTGGCGGAAGGCATTGAAGCGCAGTTCCATCGAATCCAGTTCACCCCCGACCTGCTGCCCGCCGACATCACCGGCACCGAGATCTATCGCCCGGAAACCGGCAGTTTCGTGTTTCAACAAGGGCCGATCTTTCATAACCTGGTGCTGGCGGATGAAATCAACCGTGCCCCGGCCAAGGTGCAATCGGCCTTGCTGGAAGCAATGGCCGAACGCCAGGTGAGCGTCGGGCGCAGCACCTATGAGCTGTCGCCGCTGTTTTTGGTGATGGCCACGCAAAACCCCATCGAGCAGGAAGGCACCTACCCGCTGCCCGAGGCCCAGCTCGACCGCTTTCTGATGCATGTAAAAATCGGCTTCCCGGACGCCGCCGTCGAGCGCCGCATCCTGCAGCAGGCCCGTGGCGAAGCCCTCAATGGCGAAACCAAGCCCGAGCGCCGGGTCAGCCAGCAGGCCATCTTCGCCGCACGCAAGGAGATCCTTGGCCTGTACATGGCCGATGCGGTGGAGGAGTACCTGGTGCAACTGGTCATGGCCACCCGCACTCCGGGCAAGTTCGACCCGGAAATGGCCGAATGGATCGCCTACGGCGCCAGCCCGCGTGGCTCGATTGCCCTGGACCGCTGCGCACGGGCCCATGCCTGGCTGGCCGGGCGCGACTTTGTCAGCCCCGAAGACATCCAGGCCGTGTTGTTTGACGTGCTGCGCCACCGCATCATCCTGTCGTTCGAAGCCGAAGCCGCCGGTATCGACCAGGACCGCGTGGTGCAGCGCATCCTCGACGTCGTTGCCGTTGCCTGACCGATGAACACCCCCCTGCCCGCCGAGCCCGGCATCCGCATCACCCTGGCGCAACTCATCGAGATGCGTCACCGGGTGCGCGAGGTGCAGCTGTTTTCTTCGCCCAGCCAGCGCAGCCCGCTGGTGGGCCTGCATCACTCCAAGCTGCGCGGGCGCGGGGTCGACTTCGACCAGGTACGGGTCTATCAGGCCGGCGACGATGTACGCACCATCGACTGGCGCGTCACCGCCCGCACCCAGGAACCGCACACCAAGATGTTCCATGAGGAGCGCGAGCGGCCGATCTTTATCCTCGCCGAACAAAGCCGCCGGCTGTTTTTCGGTTCGGGGCTGATGTTCAAGTCGGTGCTCGCCGCCCAGGCCGCCAGCCTGATCGGCTGGGCCGCGCTGGGCCATAACGACCGTGTCGGCGGGTTGGTGTTTGGCGACCATGAACACTATGAAATCAAGCCTCGGCGCAGTAAACAAAGCCTGCTGCAACTGCTCAACCGCCTGGTGCGGGTCAACCAGTCGCTACACACCGAGGTGCAATCGGACCGCGATGCCCTGGGCATGGCCCTGATCCGCGCCCGCGAAGTGTTGCGCCCCGGCAGCCTGGTGATCGTGATCTGCGATGAGCGCGCCCTCACGGACGCCGCCGAACAGCAACTGAGCCTGCTGTCGCGCCATTGCGACCTGATGCTACTGCCGTTGTCCGACCCCCTCGACCATGCCCTGCCCGCCGCCGGGCTGCTGCGCTTTGCCGAGCGCGGTGCGCAGCTGGAGCTGGACACCCTCAACTATGATCTGCGCCAGGCCTACCGGGCCCAGGCCGAGGCCCGTATTGCACGCTGGGAACTGTTGGCGCAAAAATTACGGGTGTTGCTCATGCCACTGAGCACGCAAAGCGAAATGGTCGAACAGCTGCGCGAATACCTCAACGCCAAACGCCCCGGCAAAGCCTCATGAAAGAACTCGAACAACTGCAACCGCTGATCACCCCGCCCGCAGTTGGCCTGTGGCCGCCAGCGCCGGGCTGGTGGCTGCTGCTGGTCGTGCTGCCTGCGCTGGGCTGGGGCCTGTGGTGGCTACGCCGCTACCTGCCCGCCAAGCGCCAGCCGGCTCGTACCGAACAACCGCTGGACCCGGTGCGCCTGGCCGCCCTGGAAGAACTGGCGCGCTTTCCCAAGCCCTACGACGGCGCGCCCGCCGGCGCCTGGCTGCAGCAACTCAACGGCCTGCTCAAGCGCCTGTGCCGCAACCACTACCCCTACAGCCAGAGCCACACCCTCAATGGCCGCAAGTGGCTGGCCTTCCTCGACAACCGCTGCCCGGCTGCCGGCCTGACCCGCTGGATGGTATTGGTCGAAGGCGCCTACAAGCCCGAGTGCAAGCTCGACGACAAGGCCATCGCCGGGCTCAATCAGGCGGTTGAAACCTGGATTCGCAAGCATGTTTGAATTTGCCTGGCCGTGGCTCTTCGCCCTGCTGCCCCTGCCCTGGCTGATGCGTCTGGTGCTGCCGCCTGCCGACAGCGGTGAGGCGGCGCTGCAGGTCAGTTTTCTCAGTGACCTCGAACAACTGGCCCGACGCAAGGCCCGTACCACCCTGCCCTCCTGGCGTCAGCAAATCCCCTTTGTGCTGCTCTGGCTGCTGTTGTTGAGCGCCGCCGCCCGCCCGCAATGGCTGGGCGAGCCGCTGCCGATTGCCGCCAGTGGCCGTGACTTGCTGGTGGCGGTGGATGTGTCGGGGTCGATGGACTACCCCGACATGCAATGGCAGGGCGAAGACGTCACCCGCCTGGACCTGGTGAAGAACCTGCTCGGCGAGTTTCTGGAAAACCGCGAAGGCGACCGCGTCGGCCTGATCCTGTTCGGCAGCCAGGCCTATCTGCAGGCCCCCCTGACCTTCGACCGCCACACCGTACACACCTGGCTCGACGAAGCGCGCATCGGCATCGCCGGCAAAAACACCGCCATTGGCGACGCCATTGGCCTGGCCCTCAAGCGCCTGCGCCAGCGTCCGGCGCAGAGCCGGGTGCTGATCCTGATTACCGATGGCGCCAACAACGGCGGGCAGATCGACCCGCTGACCGCCGCTCGCCTGGCGGCCGAGGAAGGAGTCAAGATCTACCCGATCGGTATCGGCGCCGACCCTGAGGAAAGCAGCAGCAAGGGCATGTTCACCATCAACCCCGGGGTCGACCTTGACGAGCCGGCACTCGAAGAGATCGCCAAGGTCACCGGTGGCCGCTACTTCCGCGCCCGCAACGGCGGCGAACTGGCGGCCATCAAGGACACCCTCGACCAACTGGAACCCGTGGCCCAGCAACCGACCCAGGCGCGCCCGGCGCAGGCACTCTACAGCTGGCCGCTGGCTGCGGCGCTGTTGCTCAGCGTGCTGCTGGTAATCCGCGAGCTGTGGCCCAACAACCGCGTGCAACGCTGGCTGAGCAAGGAGCATTTTCTGCAACAACACCCTGACTGGCGGGCGCGCCTCAAGCGCCTGCGTCTGCGCAGGCGCCGATGAGCATGCTCTGGCCGCACTGGTTGCGCCCCGAATGGCTGCTGGCCCTGCCCCTGCTCGGCTGGCTGCTGTGGCAACGCTGGCACCGGGAAAAACGTGCTGGCCGCTGGCAAAAAATCCTGCCCGTGGCCTTTCATCGGGTGTTGCTCAGCGGCGGCACTGGCCGCAGCAGCAAATTGCCGTGGATCGCCCTCGGGCTTGGCTGGCTGCTGGCCCTGCTGGCATTGCTCGGCCCCAGCTGGCAACGGGTTGAGCAGGCCACGCAAAAGCCCGAAGACCCGCTGGTGGTGATGCTCGAACTGACACCCGAAATGCTCGCCACCGACAGCTCGCCCAACCGCCTGGAGCAGGCACGGCGCAAGCTCTACGACTTGCTGCAAAACCGCAGCGACGCGCAAACCGCGGTGATCGTCTACGCCGGCAGTGCCCACACCCTGGTGCCGCTGTCCGATGACATGGGCACCAGCCGCAACCTGCTCGAAGCCCTCAAGCCGTCGATCATGCCGCAGCCGGGGCATCGCGCCGACCTGGCGATCGACAAGGCCCTGGCGCTGCTGGACCAGGGCGCGCTGGGCCAGGGCCGCCTGCTGCTGATCACCTCATCGCTCAGCGAACAGGAGCGCAGCGGCATCCGCCAGGCCTTGCAGGGCCACGCTCCGCAACTGCTGATCCTGGGCATTGGCAGCCGCGAGGGTGCGCCGGTGGTCGATGAAAGCGGGCAGTTCCTCAAGGACGATCAGGGTGCCATTCTCCTGCCGCGCCTTGACAGCCCGAGCCTGCGCGCCTTTGCCCTGGATGTGGGCGGCCGCTACCGCCAGGCGCGCCTGGATGACAACGACCTGCGTGGCCTGGGCTTGCTCGACGGCCCGAACCACCTGCGCGATGACGGCCAGACCCTGCAACTGGACAGCTGGGCCGACCAGGGTTACTGGCTGTTGCTGCCGCTTCTGCTGCTGGTGGCCTGCGCAGGCCGCCGTGGCTGGCTGTTCTGCCTGCCCCTGCTGTTTATCCTGCAACCGCAGCCAGCCCAGGCCATGAGCTTTACCGACCTGTGGCTGCGCCCCGACCAACAGGGCCTGCGCCTGCTGCAGCAAAACAAGCCGCTGCTGGCCGTGGAGCACTTCAGCGACCCGCTCTGGCAAGGCGTGGCCCTGTACCGCGCGGGTAACTATGCCGGTGCAGCCCAGCGTTTTGCCGAGGTCAACAGCGCCAGCGCCCACTATAATCGCGGCAATGCCCTGGCCATGAATGGCGAACTGGAGGCGGCCATCGACGCCTGGGAGCAAGCACTGGAGCTGCAACCGGAGCTTGAGGCCGCCGCACAAAACAAGGCCCTGGTTGAAAAACTGCTGGAGCAGCAGCGCGCCGCCGCCCAAAGCGAGCAGCCCGCCGAGCCACCCGCGCCCGCCGAGTCTGAAACCCCGCTCAGCTCCAGCGCCCAGGGCTCCGCCAGCAGCACCACGCACAATAATGAAGACCACAGCTCGGCCAGCAGCCCCACCACCGAGCCTGCGCCCGCCGATCAGCTCGACCCCGATCCCGCCCCGCACGCCGATGGCGAACCTGGCGACGAGCAGACCACGCGGGCACCTGTACCCACCGCCAACCAGACCGCAGAAGAACAACGCCAGGCCCTTGAACAATGGCTCAGACAGATCCCCGACAACCCCGGCGAATTGTTGCGGCGCAAATTCTGGTACGAACAGCAGCTCCATCAGGACACGCCCAAATGAACCGCCTCTGTGTTTTGCTTCTTTTGCTGTGTTGCTGGACCTTGCCCGCGCACGCCCTGGGCCTGGTCGCCAGCGTTGACCGCGACCAGCTCAACTCCGGGGAAACCGTTGAGCTGACCCTGGAATCCGACGACGTCACCCAGTTCGGCAAACCCGACCTGGCGCCGCTGGACGGCCTGTTTGAAGTGCGCGGCACCCGCCAGGTCAACCAGCTCAACAGCCTCAGCGACGACAACAAGGGCACCACGCGCTGGATGATCACCCTGCAACCCAAACAGACCGGCACGGTGATCATCCCGTCGCTGCAAGTCGGCGACTACCACAGCCAGCCGATCACCCTCACCGTGACCCAGAGCGTGGCCAGCGACAACGCACTGGCCCCGGTATTTATCGAAGCCAGCCTCGACCAGCCCAGCGTTTATGTGCAGGCCCAGGCCCTGCTGACCCTGCGCATCTACCACTCCGTGGCGCTGTACGACGACAGCAGCCTGACCACCCTGCACCTGGACGACGCCATCGTCGAACAACTGGGGGAGTCGCGCACTTATGAAAAACTGATCAACGGCGTACGCCACGGTGTAATCGAACGCCGCTACGGTATTTACCCGCAGCGCAGCGGCGAGCTGATCATTCCGGCGCAAACCTTCAGCGCCACCCAGGTCGACAGCCAGCAAGCCAGCGCCCCGGCCCCCCTTGGGCCAAAACCGGGCAAGATGGTGCATGTGACATCCGCCGAGATACCGTTGAGCGTCTTGCCCAAACCCGACACCTGGCCGGCCAATGCCCCCTGGTTGCCGGCGCGCAGCCTGAGCCTGAGCGAAACCTGGAACCCCGAGCCTGACCACACCATGGTCGGCGATTCCCTGACCCGCACCCTGACCCTCAAGGCCGAAGGCCTGTCCAGCGCCCAGTTGCCGCCCCTGCCCGCCACCGACGTCAACGGCCTGCGCCGCTACCCCGACTTGCCGCAATTGAGCAACCAGGTCACCGAAAATGGCCTGATCGGCAGCCGCGAGGAGCGTGAAGCCCTGGTGCCGACCCGGGTCGGGCAGATCGAACTGCCCGCCGTCGAAGTGGTGTGGTGGAACACCCACGAAGACCATCTGGAGCACACCTACCTGCCGGCCCGTACGCTGCTGGCAGCGGCCAACCCCAACCAGGCCGTGGACACCCCCGCCAGCGGTACGCCGACGGCGTTCAACGAAGCGTCATCGCTGTGGCTCTGGCAGCTCAGCACCCTGCTGCTCGCCTGCACCACCCTGGCGAGCCTGGCACTGTGGTGGCGTGCGCGCTGGCAACCGGCAATCTCGCGTGCCGCGCAAACCGGGCCAAGCCCGCGCAGCCTGCTCGACGACCTCAAGCGCGCCAGCCTGGCCAACGACCCCCAGGCCACCCGCCAGGCCCTGGACGCCTGGGCGCGGCAACAGCCGGAAACCCTGGCCGATATGGCGGCGCGTTTTGTGCCGCTGTCCGACGCCCTCGACGGCCTCAATGGCGCGCTCTACAGCGAAACCGGCCAGTACTGGCAAGGCGAGGAACTGTGGAAAGCCATTCGCAGCATTCCTGCCACCGAGCGTGAGCAAGACGCCGCCAGCGAACCCAGCAGCCTGCCGCCGCTCTACCCCAAATAATTGCCCAGGCAACCCGTGCCCGCCTGAGCGAGCGGGTTGCCAGCCCATTTTCAAACGGATCCTGTTATGCGCCTGTTTCACACTTCCGACTGGCACCTGGGGCAAAACCTCCACGGCCAGGACCGCGACTTCGAACACGCCTGTTTTCTCACCTGGCTGCTGGCCCAGCTGGCCAGCGAACAACCCGATGTGCTGCTGATTGCCGGGGACATCTTCGACACCGTCAACCCGCCGGTGAAGGCCCAGGAGCGGCTCTACGACTTTATCGTCAGTGCCCACGAACAACAGCCCAAGCTGACCATCGTGATGATCGCCGGCAACCACGACTCCGGCTCGCGGATCGAACTGCCCGGGCCCTTGATGCGGCGTTTGCGCACCCATGCCCTGGGCCGGGTATTGTGGCTCGACGACGGCCAGCTCGATGCCGAGCGCCTGCTTATCCCCCTGCCCGACGCCAAGGGCAAGATTGCCGCCTGGTGCCTGGCGCTGCCGTTTTTGCGCCCGGCCGAAGTCACCGGCGCGCACCTGGGGGATGACTACCTGCGCGGTATCGGCCAGGTCCATGAGTGGCTGATCGAGGCCGCCAATGCCAAACGCAAGAAGGGCCAGGCGCTGATTGCCATCAGCCACGCCCATATGGCCGGTGGCTCGGTCAGCGAAGATTCCGAACGCAGCCTGATTATCGGCAATGCCGAGGCCCTGCCCGCCAGCCTGTTTGGCCCCGATATCAGCTACGTCGCCCTGGGCCATTTGCACAAGCCGCAGCGGGTCAATGGCGAAGAACGCATCCGCTATTGCGGCTCGCCGATCCCGTTGTCCTTCTCGGAAATTGGCTACCAGCACCAGATCCTCGATGTCACCCTCAAGGGCGAAACCCTGGTCAGCGTTGAATCGCGCCTGATCCCCCGCGCAGTCAACCTCCAGCGCATCGGCCCGTTGCCCCTGGCCGACGTGCTTGCGCAACTGGCTGAACTGGCGGATATCGACCTGCTTGCCGACCTGCAACGCCAGCCCTGGCTGGAGGTGCGGGTCAAGCTCGATGAGCCGCAGCCTGACCTGCGCCAGCAGATCGAAACCGCCTTGCAGGGTAAATCCGTGCGCCTGGTCCGCATTGGCGCCGAATACGCCGGCAGCGCCGGCCGCGACGATGACGACGGCACGCGCCTGATCGAACTCGACCAGCTCAGCCCCCAGGAGCTGTTCAGCCGCGCCTGGCAGGAAAACTACGGCAGCGAAGCCGACGAACAGACCCTCAAGGACTTTGCCGTGCTGCTGCAGGAAGTCCAGCAGGAAGGTGAACAGCCATGAAAATCCTCGCCATCCGCCTGAAAAACCTCGCCTCCCTGGCCGGCCCCGTCGAGCTGGACTTTACCGCCGAGCCCCTGGCCAGCGCCGGGCTGTTCGCCATCACCGGCCCCACCGGCGCCGGCAAAAGCACCCTGCTCGACGCCCTGTGCCTGGCCCTGTTTGGCGCCGTGCCACGGCTGAACAACACCGGCCGCGATGCCAAGGTGCCGGATGCTGACGGCGAGATTGCCACCGGCGACCCGCGCACCCTGCTGCGCCGTGGCACTGGTGAGGGCTATGCCGAAGTCGACTTTGTCGGCATCGACGGGCGCCGCTACCGCGCCCGCTGGGAAGCCAACCGCGCCCGCGAAAAGGCCACCGGCAAACTGCAGGCCAGCCGCCAGAGCCTGCGTGACCTGGACAGCGACCAACTGCTGGCCAGCCAGAAAGGTGATTACAAGGTCCAGCTCGAAGCACGCCTGGGCTTGAACTTCGAACAGTTCACCCGTGCGGTGATGCTGGCCCAAAGCGAGTTCAGCGCCTTTCTCAAGGCCGATGACAACGAGCGCAGCGAACTGCTGGAGAAACTCACTGACACCGCCCTCTACACCCGCCTGGGCAAGCGCGCATTCGACAAGGCCAAGGAAGCCAAGGACGCGCACAAGTTGCTGCAGGACCAGGCAGTCGGCGTCACCCCGCTGGAGCCCGAGGCCCGCGCCGAACTGGATCAGCGCTTCACCCAGGCGCAGCAGCAATTAAAAGACCAGCAAGGCCAGCTCAAGCAGCTGGAACAACAACACAGCTGGCTCAAGACCCTGAACGAGCTGCAAGAACAACGACAGCGTGCAGCCGACCAGTTGCAACAGGCCCAAGCCCTGTACGACAGCCAGGCCGAACAGCGCCAGACCCTGCATCTGCTGGAGCAACTGGCGCCGCAGCGCCATCAGTTCGCCCGCCTCGCCGAGCTCAATGGGCAACTGAGCCCGCTGACCGAGCAGATCAACGGGTATTTGCAGCAACAAACCGAACTGGGCCAGCACCAGGCCCAGCTGGAAGCCGAACTGCACCAGGCCAAACTGGCGGCCACCCAGGCGCAGGCCGAGCAACGGGAAGCGGCACCGCGGGTGCAACAAGCCCTGCTGGAGCAGGCCAACCTCGCGCGCCTGACCCAAACCCTCAACACCCAGCAAGCCCTGCAGCAACAGGCCGAGCAGGCCTGCAACCAGGGGCAGCAGGCCCTCAACGCCCTGCTCGAGCGCCAACAACAAGGCAGCCAACGCCTTGCGCACATTGCCGCGCAGCTTGAACGCAGCAGCGAACTGGCCCCCCTGGCCAACGCCTGGGATGCCTATCGGCCAAGGCTTCAGCAACTGGTGCGGCTGAGCAATAACCTCAGCACCGGACGCAAGGAACTGCCCGGCCTTGAGCAGCGTGCCCAACAGGCTGCGCAACAACTCACCGAACTGCGCAACAGCCTGGAAATCCTGTTTCAGGAAGCCGGCGCCGAACCCCATGCGGTCAACGAACAGATCCAGACCCTGGGCAGCCTGCTCAACGACAACCGCCAGCAACAGCGCGCCTTTGAAGACTTACAGCGTTTGTGCAGCAGCCAGCAGGCCCTCGATACGCGCCTGCAGGAGCTGCAAGCCAAGCAACACAGCGTGCAGCAGGAACGCGAGCGCCTGAGCCAGCAAGGCATTCAGGCCAAGGCCGATCTTGAGAAGGCCGAGCAAACCTTGCAGGTCACCCGCCAACTGCTGGAGCGCCAGCGCCTGGCCCGCAGTGCCAGCGTCGAAGAACTGCGCGGGCAGTTGCAGGATGACCAGCCCTGCCCGGTGTGCGGCAGTGCCGAGCACCCCTATCATCAGCCCGAAGCCTTGCTGCACAGCCTCAGCCGTCACGATGAACAGGAAGAGACCAACGCCCGCGCAGTGGTCGACGGGCTCAAGGAAACCCTGGCCCAGTTGCGGGAAAAAGTCGGCGGCCTGATTGCCCAGCAAAAAGAGTTTTTGCTGCAGCAGGAGCGTATCCATCAAGAGCAACAGACCCTGGCCCCAAGCCTTGAAGCCCACCCGCTGTACCCACAATGGTTGGCCCAGGCGCCGGACAAGCGCGAGCCGTGGCTGGCCCTGCGCCTGAGCCAGCTGCAACACAGCATCACCCAGGACGAGCAACGCCAGAACACGCTGCTGGCCCTGCAAAAGGAAGCGGCCCACCTGCAACAGCAAGTGCAGCGCTCTACCGAAGCCAGCACACTTGCCAGCCAACAGCTGAGCGAGCAGCAAGCCCATCTGAATGCCGACAGCCAGCGCCTTGAGGACGAACTCACCGCGTTTGCCAGCCTCTTGCCCGCGGCCACCCTCACGGCCCTGCGCGATAACGCCTCGGCCTGCTTTATGGCCCTCGACCAGCAAGTGGCTGAGCGCGTGGCCCAACTCGACCAGCAGCGCGACGAACAGGCCGAACAGCTGGAGCGAACCAGCAGCATCGAGCGTGAGCAATACCAGCAAGCCAGCCGCCGCAAGGAACTGGAGGCCCTGCAAAGCTCGCTTGGCGAACTGAGCGCACAGCACCAGGCCAGCCAGCACACCCTCAAGCAGTTACTGGGCGACTACCCCAGCGCCGAACACTGGCAGCAGGCCCTGGAGCATGCGCTGGAACACACGCGTACAGCCCAGGCCCGGGCCGAGCAAGCCCTGCAAGCCTGCGCCAACCAGCTGCTGCAACTGGCTGCCGAACTCAAGGCCGGGCAAGCCCGCCTGCAGGCCCTGCAACAGGAACACGGCAACCTCAGCGCCCTGCTCCAACATTGGCGCGCGCAACACGGCGAACTTGATGACCAGCGCTTGCAACAGCTGCTGGCCCAGGATGACGAACAGGTCCGCGAACTGCGCCTGCAGCTGCAACACAGTGAAAAAGCGGTCGAACAGGGCCGTGTACTGCTGCAAGAGCGCGAAGAGCGCCTGGCCCGGCATCAAGCGCAGGCCAACGGCAACCTGGGCGCCGAAGCCCTCGACAGTGCCCTTGTGGCAGTGCACGCCCAACTGGCCGCCAGCGAGCAACTGTGTGCCGAACTGCGCGCCCGGCAAAGCGAAGACCAGCGTCGCCAGCAGGCCAATCAGGCCCTGAGCCAACGCATCAGCCAGGCCTATGACCAATGGCAGCGCTGGGCGCGTCTCAGTGAACTGATCGGTTCAGGCACCGGCGACAAATTCCGCAAAATCGCCCAGGCCTACAACCTCGACCTGCTGGTGCATCACGCCAACGCGCAACTGCGCCAACTGGTCCGTCGCTACCGCCTCAAGCGCGGCGGCAGCATGCTGGGCCTGCTGGTGATGGACACCGAGATGGGCGACGAACTGCGCTCGGTGCATTCGCTATCGGGGGGCGAAACCTTTCTGGTATCGCTGGCCCTGGCCCTGGGGCTGGCGTCGATGGCCTCCAGCACCCTGAAAATCGAATCGCTGTTTATCGACGAGGGCTTTGGCAGCCTTGACCCCGAGTCGCTGCAACTGGCGATGGATGCCCTGGACGGCTTGCAGGCGCAAGGGCGCAAGGTCGGGGTGATTTCCCATGTGCAGGAAATGCACGAGCGTATCCCGGTGCAAATCCAGGTGCAGCGCCAGGGCAACGGCTTGAGCACCGTGGAGGTGAAATGAACGAACACGTACTGTATTCCTTCCGCCGCTGCCCCTATGCCATGCGAGCGCGCATGGCCTTGCGTTACAGCGGCGTGCCGCTGTCTATCGTCGAGGTCAGCCTCAAGGCCAAACCGGCCGAAATGCTCGCCGCTTCGCCCAAGGGCACGGTACCGGTGCTGGTGTGTGCTGATGGTTGGGTGATCGAGCAAAGCCTGGAGATCATGCACTGGGCTCTGGGCCAACATGACCCGGACAACTGGTTGCAAGCAGATGACGCGGGGCTGATCGAGGCGAATGACAGCGTCTTCAAGGTGCTGCTGGACCGCTACAAATATGCCATCCGCTACCCGGAGCAGCCGATGGAGCACTACCGGGCACAGGGTGTCGGGTATTTGCAGCGGCTGGAACATTTGCTGGCGCATACGCCCTACCTTGCGGGGCCTGCGCTGAGCCTGGTGGATGTGGCCCTGGCGCCGTTTGTGCGCCAGTTCGCCCATGTTGATCGCGAGTGGTTTGCACAAGCGCCGTTGCCGCATTTGAATGCCTGGCTGGAGCGGTTTTTGGCGTCGGCGCTGTTTGGCTCGGTGATGAAAAAAACCTGAACCCACTCACTCCCCCTGCGGGAGCGGGCTTGCTCGCGATGCAAGCGCTACGGTCTGTCCGGCCAACCGTGGTGATGCCATCGCGAGCAAGCCCGCTCCCACAATGTGCCTTTGGCTTAGTCCTTGCCGCGCACCATGCTCTGCAACACCCCGTCGCGCCTGACCCAGCCATGAAACAGCGCCGCCGCCAGATGCGCCAGCACGGTAAAAAACAGCAAGTAAGCCAAATACGTATGCGCCCTGCGCAAAAAAGCAAACGTCGTCGCATTGGCTGGCAAAATCCCCGGCAACTGCCATGAACTGCCCAACATCACCGGATCCCCCGCCGCCGATATCATCGCCCACCCCACCAGCGGCAATATAAACATCAAGGCATACAGCAACAGATGCGACAGCTTCGCCGCCAGCACCTGCACCGCAGGCAAATCCGCCGGCAACGGCGGTTGGCGAGTCGCAAAACGCACAAACAAGCGCACCACCACCAGCAACAAAATGGCGATCCCCAACGGCTTGTGCAGACCCAGCAACCACTCATGGCGCTGCGACACCGAAGCCGCCATGCCCGCGCCAATAAACAGCATGGCAATAATCATCAGCGCCATCAGCCAGTGCAGCAGGCGCGCCAGCGGGGCGAAATGCGAAATGGGTGCGCTCATGGTTGTGGCTCCTTGGGTAGCTGGTCAACTTCACGGGTACGCCGTACATAGGAACTGGCATAGGCTGCCGAACGCGCCGCCAGCAACGGATCAGCCGAGCCCTCGATGCCACTGGGCAAAATCAACGGGTCGTAATTGATATCGCGGCATTCGCCGTCGTTTTGCGCCTGGGCCTTTTCCAGTACCAAAGTCCCCGCGTTTACCACCTGGCGCCCGGCAGGCCAGGCCTGGCTGGCATCATTGATCGGGTCACCCGCCGCGGCCAATGTCAGGTTGAGCTGCCATTTCAACGGCCCTTGCGCCAGGCGCTTTTCCAGGTCCTGCTGCAGATAATCGGCATCGCCGGGCGCCACAGTACCCGGCGCATCCTGCCCCAACGGCACCACTCCCCAGCGCACCGCCTGACGTTGCCCGGCGGCGTTAACCAGATAAAACGCATTGATCCCGTTATAGCGTTCAGTGGCATAACTGGCCGACGGTTTTGCCGTCTTGACCCACTGCAAAAACGCCGCCGTTTCAGGGTGCGCCGCAAAAAACGCAGGCATCGCCCCGGGTGCTGGCTTGCCCGTGGCCGCTTCTGGCGCACCGGCTTGCAGCATCTGGTAGAACGCCTCGGGCGTGCCCACCGCAAAAACCGGCATGCTGTTCATCCCGGTGCGCCACTGCTGACCGTTGGCCTGGGTAAAGCGCAGGGCAAAACTGCGGATTGGCACACTGCTGTCGGGCGCATAAGGGTTACCACTGGGCAAGGCAAACCGCCCGACCACCGGCGTGCGCTGGGTGCCGAACACTTGCGCTACGGACAAGCCCTGCGCCGCACCACTGCCCTGGAAATACCCCACCACGCACACGCCCTTGGCATGATTGCGCCGGTAACCCGGGTAAACGCCGTTGTTGTGTTCCAGTGCATTGACCAACTTGGCGGGCCTCAACCGCTGGGGGTCCAGCGTGCCATTGACGTAATAAAAACCGCCCAGGATAACCGCCACCACCGCGCCAATCGCCGCCAGGCGCAGCAGCACGCTGGCAGGGCTCAACGGGGGTTGAACGGGCCGCACAGGCGGCAATTGATCGACCATAAAAAACTCCGGGGCCACAAGACCGTGAGGTGAATGGCCTATAAGACGCACGCCCCCGGGGTCTATTCCCGCCTCGCGGAACATTGTTTTTTTGCACACCTGCGGGAATAAGGTTTATTCATAAGCGTCTGCATTGCACCCACCCAGCCAATTGGCCCGACCATGACCTCATTTGATGAGCAACTGCGCGAACTGATCCCGCGCCTGCGCCGGTTTGCGCTGTCGCTGACCCGTCATGCCAGCAATGCCGATGACCTGGTGCAAACCTGCCTGGAGCGCGCCCTGGGCAGCGTTGCCGAGAAACGCCCCGAGGGCGACTTGCGGGCCTGGCTGTTCACCATCCTGTACCGCCAGTTTGTCGACCAACACCGCCGTTCCCGGCGCTATGCGCGCATGCTGGAGTTTTTTACCGGCCGCGATGACACCCAGCCCTCCACCGAGCGCACGGTGCTTGCGCAATCGACCCTCGAAGCCTTTGAACAGTTGAACAGCGAACAACGCGCCCTGCTGCTCTGGGTGTCGGTTGAAGGCTTGAGCTACAAGCAAGTCGCCGAAATCCTTGATGTGCCCATCGGCACCGTCATGTCGCGCCTGTCCAGGGCGCGTACTGCCTTGCGCCAACTCAGCGAGGGCGAAATCACCCGCCCGGCCCTGCGGAGACTCAAATGATCACCACCCCGCCCAGTGAGCACGACCTTCACGCTTACGTCGATCACGCACTCAGCGCCGCCGAACGCCTTGAAATCGAGCGGTACCTGCAGGCCAACCCGCTAATCGCCGCGCAGGTCGAGGCCTGGCAGCGCGACGCGCAAAACCTGCGCAGCGCGCTGCATCAAGGCTTGCTGCAAGCTGCCAACCCGGCCCTCGACCCTGCGACCATACGCCAGCGCCAGCGCCGCCAGGCACGGCGCCATTGGGCCAGTGCAGCGGTATTGGTGTTGGCCGTGGGCATGGGCGGCATCGGCGGCTGGCAGGCCAGGCAAATGACCCAGGCAGGCAGCAGCTTGCCCATGAGCGACGCACTGGCGGCCCATCGCATGTTTGCCGAAAAAGGATTTTTGCCCGCGGACTATCACGTTGCCCAGGGCAGTGAGATGCAAGGCTGGCTTGACCGTTATTTCAGCCGCGCCGAACGCTTGCCGGACTTGACCGGCGCAGGCTTCCAGCCGGTCAGCAGTCGCTTGCTGAGCACCGACCAGGGCGGTGCGGCGATGGTGCTGTACCAGGACCGGCAAGGTCGGCAGATCAGCTTCTATATCCGCCCGCCGGGCCCGCACAACAGCCTGCTACCACGGGGGAGTCGCCAGGATGGAGAGTTGCAGGCCCAGTACTGGTCCGGCCCTGGCTACAACTACGCCGTGGTCGGCCCGGCCGGGCTGCTGGAAACGGTGGGGCTATGAACGGTGCGGCACATTCCCTGTAGCCGCTGCCGAGGCACGAGGCTGCGTTCGGCGGCGAAGCCGTCGCGAAACCTGAGCACTCAACTTGTCTGACACACTGAAGCGCCTGATTTTACGACGGCTTCGCCGCCGAACGCAGCCTCGTTCCTTCGGCAGCTGCTACGGATAATGTGCTCTCAAGAGCGGGTTTTATGATCCAGCGCCGCATAAAAATTGGCGCTTTGTTGCAGGTATTTTTGCGTGTAGGACGCGGATTTCTTGTCGCTCACCACAGTGCTTGCACTGGCAGGCAGGGCCACGGTGGCGGAGATGGCGGAAGCCGCAATAACGGAGAAAAGATTGAAGTTCATGGCACTAACCCTCGACGATTCAGTTGGCTTGCTTGCCTTTTCAGGCCGTGAAACCAACTTAACGCCAAGGGTCATCGTGCAGAAATTCATTGCAGCACTAGCGTCTATCAGTGCGATTGATACAAGGCTGCACGCCCATGATTACGGGCGGTTGATAAATTTCACATCAGACGGCGCATCCATCGCCAGGGTCTGGACGGTCTCGCCCAGCTTGCCGGTTGCAGGGTCACGCGCCACGACCACGATGGCATTGCTCATCTGGTTGGCAATCAGCAGGAACTTGCCGTTGGGGCTCAGGGCAAATTCACGCGGGTGATCGCCATCCACCGAGCGACGCTGGATTTCACTCAGCTCGCCATTGTCCGGGTTGATCGCAAACACCAGGATTTCATTGGCCTTGCCACGGTTGCTGACGTACAGGAACTTGCCGTCCGCCGAGGCATGTACCGCACCCGCCGCGCGGTTTTGCGCCGGCATGCCCTTGGCCAGCTCCAGCGCCTGGCGCTGCTTGAGGCGACCATTGTCATAGTCGAACACAAACACCTGGGCACTCATTTCCGTGGTCAGGTACGCATGCTTGCCGTCCTTGGAAAACAGCAGGTGACGTGGCCCGCTGCCTGGCGGCAGTTCAATGAAGGCAGGCTCGGCCGCCACCAGCGGATGCTCCGGGTTGGCAGCCGGGTCGTAGCGGTAGACAAATACCTTGTCCGCACCCAGGTCACTGGCGTAGACAAACTTGCCGTCCGGCGAGGACACCACCGAATGCACATGGGCCGACATCTGCCGCTCGGGGTTGACCTTGCTGGCCGGGTGGCTGCTCATCTGCGTCACCGGCTGCAACTGGCCTTCGGCATTGATCGGCAAGACCGCGAGGCTGCCGCCCGGGTCGGCGTGTACGCCATAGTTGGCGACAAACAGGTAACGCTCGTCGGCACTGAGGCTGGAATGAGTCGGCTCTTCACCCAGGGTCTTGACCTGGTTGATCAGGGTCAGCTCGTTGGTTTTCGGGTCAATCGCCACGCTGCTGGCACGCCCCACCACGTCGGCCTGGCCCTTGCCGTTTTCATTGACCACAAACAGACGGGTCTGGTCCCCGGACAGGGTCAGCCACGAAGGGTTGGCGGCCTTGAACACTTGCAGCGGCTCGGGGGCAATGCGGCCCTTGTCACTGTCAAACTGCAAGCGGTAGATACCCTGGCTCTTGCCCTGGGTGTAGGAGCCCACCAGCAGCTCCACTTCATTGCGCGATTCGGCCTGGGCCGACATGGCGCCCACGCTCAACGCCATCAGCATCGGCAGGTTTTTAAACTTCATCCGTCACCTCGGTGTCATCGTCATCGTTGTTTGCGCTCAGGGCGCTGAGGCAAACCAGGCGATGCTCACCCGAGTCGCCGGTCAGGGTCCAGCTTTGCAGGCCCTGGTCAAATACCGCCGCGTCAATCTGCGGCGCGGTGAAGTGCCAGCGTTTTTCAGCACGCCCGTCCATGCACTTGATGAGCAATTGCACATCGTCCAGAGAAAAATCCCAGGCATGCAGCCCGTCAATCACCAGCATATCGCTGGTTTCAAGGGCTGTGCGCAAGGTCTGGTTTGAATCGCTCATTAATCAATCACCTGTTGGAAAGGCGTAATGATAGGTTAAATCCGCGGTGCAACCCATAAGCGCGACACGTGAATGCACGCTTATGGGTGCAGCCTGCTGCCTCTTTTAGTTTATCGGTTGATCAATGCCCGCCTGTAACCGCTGAGGTTCATCGCCCTTGAGCACCTCACCGTCAACGGTGGCACCTGCCAGTAGCAGGCGCCCCTGGCCCTGCACGGAGGCAGTCCGGGCCTCGCTGCCCTGCTCGTTCTGGTACTGGATCTGCGGTTTCAGCTCGCCGCCCGGGGTGAAACCACCGTCTTTGGCGGTTTCCAGCTTCAGTGATGCCGTGGCCCCCAGGGTGCTTGAACTGCGGCTGTGGCTGTCCGTGGCCTGGTTAAGTGCCAGCGCGCCGCCCGCCTTGAGGCTGACATCGCCGGCACCGCCGTCAAACTCGCCACCGGCATAGCGGGCCTCGTTGCGCGTCTGGATACTCACGCCCTGGCTGCCAGCGTAGCGCCCCACCTGAGCGCTGCTGCGGGTGTCCTCGGCTCGCTGGTACTTGCCGGCGCCATTGGCGCGCAGGTTCACGTCCTCGCCGGTGGTGGTGTAAACACGCAGGCCGAGCCGGGCCTCAACCCCCTGCTCGCTGCGCTGGTGGCTGTCGCTGGCAGCAACGGCGTTGTGGCTGGCGGCCTTGATGTTCAGTGCGCCGTCGCCGGCACGGTAGCGCGTGCCTTCATCCTGCAGTGCACCGCGAACATTGAGCTGCACCGCGCCAGCATTGAGCTGGCTGACAACCGCCGTGCTGTCCTGCTGCGTTTGCTGCTTGGCGTTATAGCCCACCAGGCCGTCGAGCCCCACACTGGCCAGCTCGACCCCCTTGAGCCATTCGCCCTCGGGCAGCTTGCCCTGGCTCAGGCCCTTGACGACTTTTTCCAGCGGCCGGCTCAGGCCCTTGATCTCCGCGCTGACCCCAAGCCCGGCCTGCCAGCCTTGCTCGCTGTGGCTGGTGCTGTCAGTCGTGTGGGCAGCCTGGTTATCGACCCGGCCAGCCTCCACCCGCAACTGCTTGCCCGCTTCGATTTGGGTGCCCTGGTTGACCAGTGCATCTGCCGCCTGCAACAGCACATTGTGCGTGGCCGTGACGCCGGTGGGCCTGGCGGTGCTCTGGTTGCGACTGTCCTGCTGGTGCTGGCGCTGGTACTCAAGGCCACTGCTGACCTTGTCCAGGCTGGCAGTCCAGACCACACCACCGGCATTGACCAGGGAGTCAGTGCGGCTGTCTGCCGTGTCGTGGGCTGCCAACAGGTCGATATGCTGACCGCTGAGGCGCACATCGCCGGCAGTGGCCGCGAGGTCGGAGCCCTTGACGCGGAGGTCGCCCCCTGCGCTCACGGCCAGATTCGCGCCACTGACGCTCGCGCCCTGCTGCTGGCGATTGTCGGTGAGGCGCTGTTGCTGTTGATTCTTCAAGCCCACAGCCAGCCGATACTCATGGCTGCCGGGTGTGGTCTCGCCGGCCCCGGCCGTAAAGCCGCGCGAGTGGGTGCGGGTGTCATCCTGCACGCTGCTTTCGCCAGCCACCAGGTGGATATCGCCCTTGGCTGCCAGCGTGTTCTGCCCGTTGGCCGACACCCGCGAGCCGCTGACGGTGATGTCCCCGGCGCTTTGCAGTTCAAGGTTGCTGTCCGAACGCAGGTCGCTGGCGACCAGGTTGCTGTCACTGCGCACCTGATGGCGCTCGTCGTTGATCAGCGAGAAGAACTTGCTGTCCTTGTCATGCGTGTTGCTGCGCAAGGTGTCCTGCACGCCGTCGATCACCAACGCGCCGCTGTCGCTGATCACGCTGGCCTGGGTGCCGCCACGCACCTGGCTGGCGCTGACATGCACCGAGTCGGCCTGGACAATCAGCTTGCCGTCGGCATTCACCCGGCTACCCGTATGCAGGGTCTGGCCCTGGTCAGCATCGCCCTGGCGGCCGAAAAAGCTGCCGCCCACCAGGTCGCCGGAGTAGCGGTTGCCGCTGCTGCTCTGGCTGCGGCTGGCACTGCCGATCGCCACATCCCGCGCCTTGAGACGGATATCCCCGGGGCTTGTCAGTTCGGCGCCTGCCAGCTGCAGCGTGTCACGGCTGGTCAGCTCCAGGCCTTTGCCCGCCTTGAGGCTGCTGGTAACACTGCGCTCCTCGTGGCGGCTGTTGTCCCAGTTCTCCTTCCACAGGTGTTTGCGATGGCTGCCCTGATCGCGGGTTTCATGGGTTTCGGTGGCAGCCGCCAAGCGCAGGCTGGCGCCGCTGTCGATGCGCAACTGATCGCCCGCCTCGACACTGCTGGCCTTGACCAGGGTGTCGCCCGCCGAAGACAGCCGGGCATCGTGCCGGGCCTCGACCCGGGTGCCATGCTGGCGCGAGTCGCGATCACGGGTGGTGCGGTCAAAGGTCTCGTAGGTCACGAACAGGGCCTTGTTCTGCCATTGTTCGTGTTTCTCCTGCAGGGCCGTGCTTTCCAGGCTGCTCAGGGTCAGGTTGCGACCGGCATCAAGGCGCACGTTGCCGCCGCTGATATCGGCCCCGGCCAGGCTCAAGTCACGAGCACTGTGCAGTTCGACATCGCCCTGACGGCTCTGCACCACGGCGCGGCTGGCGTCCAGGCTGTTGGCGTGGGCCTGGCCGCTGACCACCAGATCACCGGCCGAACTGACACTGACCCCCTCGGTGCCCGACACTTGCCCCGGGCCGATATGCACTCCCGCGCCTTCGGCAGTGCTGACGATATTGATGCGCCCGGCCTTCATCGCGCCGAACAAGCTGGCGTCAATACGCGCAGGGCCGCCATCTGCGAGCGGATAAACCTTGCTCACCTGGCCGCTGGCGGCGTCGACGCGATTGCGCCCCACCACCAGATCCAAGCGGTCACGCGCAGTGACAGACCCCTGGCTGTCGATCTGTGGGGCAATCAGCCTGATGGCCCCGTCCGGGTTGCTCAGGCCACCGCCCTGCACCTGCAACTGCCCACGCGCCGCACCGCTGTCCAGGGCTTGCAAGGTGCCATTGGCCACGTCAGGGCGGCCCACCACCAGGCTGGCGTTGCCAGCATTGATAAAACCACCCCCATTGACCGAAATCCCGTTGGGGTTGGCCAATACATAATCGGCCTGGCGCCCGAACACCTCCTGGCGGCCGTTGAGGGCCGAGGCCTTGGTGCCGACCACTTCATTAAGGATCACGCTGGCGGCCTGGCCCTGAAACTGCGGGTTGCCCGCCAGTTGCCCGGCCAACTGGGACTGCCCAGCCTGCAGGGCGTTGTTGAGCACCGCACCCTGGCGATCGACGTTGTAATCAAGGAACTGATTGTGTGACAGCCCCCCGGCATTGGGCGCCACGATATTGACGATCGGCACCCCGCCCTGGTTGAGCAGCTGCGCCGTGCCACCCGGGCCGTCGGCCACGGTAATACCATTGGCCAGCGCCCAGTGCGGTAGTACGCACAAGCCGGCAATGGCCCAGCGCAATTGCCCCTGGGCAGACAGATGAAAGCGTTTTTTTCGAGTCGACATAAAAGTCTTCCTTTGCGTGAGTAACGAGGCGACAAACGTCGCCCCAAGTAACGCTGCAGGGGCTTGCCGTGGCCCCTGCAGGCGTTATATCTGCACGCTCAGGCGTGCCAGCCAGACCGGCGGTTCATGGCTAAAACCCTTGGCAAGATTCAGCGCGTGCTGGTAATCGAGGTCCAGTTGCAGCCTGTGCCAACTCAGGTTGAGGCCGACACTGGCGCCGCTCAGGTACAGCCCCGGTACACCGTGCTCAGGCTTTACCCAGCCGTGGTCCAGCCCCAGCCGCGCCGTGAGGGTGACGGCCCGGTTGCTGCGCACGGGCATATAAAGCGTGTTGCGCCAGAGCGCGCCAATGGCACCCGAGGCACTGTTGCGGCGATAACCGCGCACGGCGGAATCATCGGTGCCCAGCAGGTGTTCGATGGCGGGTAATGGGTCGGGGCTGTACTGCAGCGACACCTGGCTTTGCCACTGCAAGGGCTGCCCGCCGAGCTGGCTGCTGCGCCACTGCACCAGGCTGGCGCGGTAGGTCTGCGACTGCGCCCTGGGCAGGTTGGGCAATACCCGGTCGCTGTCGCGGTCGGCCCCCAGCCAGGTCAGCCCCCGGGTGTAATTAAGGTCCAGGCTCCAGACCGCCGCGTCATGCCAGAACAGGTTGAAGCCGGCCTCGCCCAGGGTCAGGGTCGAGCTCTGGATGCCCAGGCGGGCTTTTTGCAGATAAGCGTCGACATCCTTGTGGGCCAGTTGCAAGTGAGCGCTCAGTTGATGGCCCTGGTTGCGCCACAACACCCGGTCGACGCGCAGGCCAAACTGGTCGGTGCGGCCGCTGCCATACAGGGTGGTCGTGGTGAGCTTGAGCGGGGCGCGGTATTCGATATGGCTGGCGAATGCGCTGAGGGTCCAGTAGCCATAAGGCACGGAGTAGAACAGGCCCGTGCTGCTGCTCAAGCGCGGGCCGTGGTTGAGGGTGTTGCTTGCGCTCAGGCTGAGCGCGTCATTGAGCTGCAACGGGCTGTCCAGGGTCAGGCCCAGCGTCTGCCGCTCAGGCCCGGTGCCGGCATTGCCGGTGTTGTCCAGGCCCAGGTCCAGGCTCCAGTGAGCGGCGCTGGCGGCCGCGCGAAGGATGATCCGCGAAGCGCCCTGGCGGCTGCCGGGCACGATATCGGCGGTCATGTCCACCGAGCGCAAGCGGTTGAGCTGGTCCAGCCCCTGCTCCAGGTCGCGCAGGTTCAGGGGCGCACCCAGCATGCCGGGAAACGCCCCGCGCAAGCTCAGCGGCAGGCGCTGGTCGGCCAGCTCGATGGCCTCGACATAGCCCTCGTCAACCGCGATATCCAGCGTACGCCCGGCCGCCGGCATATGGCGCAAGTAAGGGCGCACGGCAATAAACCCGGCGGCCACATACACACGGGTGATCTCGGCCAGCAGGCGGTTGATCTGGTGGACACCCATGCAGGGCGCCATATGGGCCTTGATACCGGCCTCCAGGGCCGAGGCTGGCAACAGCGTCACACCGGCCAGACGCAACCCTTGCAGGGGCCAGCAGTGCTCGTCCTGGGTGGTCTGCCCCGGTAGCGCCGGGGCTGACGCCGGGGCCTGCGTACCACCGCGCTGCAACTGCCGCCGGCGTTGCTCCAGTTGCAGGCGTTGCAACTCCTGTTGCTGTTGCTGCTGCAGGCGCAGGTTTTCCTGACCGGGCTGCAGGCCTTCGGCGGCGACCAGCGCCGATGAATAAAGACACAGCGAACACAGGATTCGCCTCGGGGTAAAGCGCCGGGGTGTACCACAATGCCGGTTCATCGCAAGACATCCTCAGAGCGCCTCGAAGGCGAGTCAGGACCCTGAACCCACTGTCAGGTTCAGGGCATATGCCACAGTGACACCTACCAATGTGTATTATTACATCCCGAAAATTAATATTACAAATCGTAATAATTCTGTAGCCGCCCCCCCCCCTTTGCTTACACCGCAGCCGCTGGCCGCAAACCAAAAGCCACGCCAAAACGGTTGTAGGCGTTCATCAGGCCGATGGCATAGGTCAGGTCCGTCAACTCCTTGTCGCTGAACTCGCTGGCAGCGGCCTGGTAATCCGCCTCTGCGATACCGCGCTCGGCCACTCGGGTCACGCGTTCAGCCCAGGCCAGGGCCACCTGCTCGCGGGGGCTGAACAAGCCACCGGCTTCGTGCCACACCGGCACCAGCACCAGCTTTTCCACGGCCAGGCCGGCCTTGAGCAAATCCCGCGAGTGCATGTCGATGCAGTACGCGCAGCCGTTGATTTGTGACACCCGCAGGTACACCAGATCAATCAGCCCCTTGCCCAGCCCGCTGCCCTGCAGATACGCATACACCCCGCCAAACGCCTTGTAGCCCTCGGGTGCTGCCTTGGAATAATCGATACGCTGCGTCATGACGTGCCCTTGCATTGGCTGTTTAAGTGGCGCCATAGTGCGGCTTTATGGCCTTGCCAAAAAGAGCCATGATTGGCCTTTGTCACCAGGCCATGATCATCAAGGACCCCCATGCAAACCCCGCCGCCGCCCTTCCCCGACCTCGACCGCGACGCCAGCGAACCCATCTACCGACAGCTCTACTGGCGTTTTCGCGAGGCCATCGCCAATGGTTTGCTGCGCCCCGGCGAACGTGTACCGGCGGCGCGGGCACTGGCCAGGGAACTGGGGTTGGCCCGGGGCACCATCGACACCGCGTACTCGCTGCTGACCTGCGAAGGCTACCTGCAAGCCCGTGGCCAGGCCGGTACCGTTGTTGCGCCCGATATCGGCAGCAACCCCCTGCCCGCCAGCCGCAGCCCCCAGGCCAGCCCGGCGATCAGCCACACCGCCCAGCCCCTGCCTTTTCAGCTCGGCGTACCGGCACTGGACGCCTTCCCGAAAAAGCTCTGGGCCCAAATCGGCGCGCGCTGCGTGCGCAGCACCTGCCCCCAGGACATGGCCAACCCTTCAGCCTATGGCCTGCAGGCATTGCGCACGGCCCTTGCCAGCTATCTGCAGGTTTCCCGGGGCATCAGTTGCGTGCCCGAGCAAGTGTTTATCACCGCGGGCTACCAGGACAGCCTGGCGCTGATCACCCATGCCCTGCTCAAGCCCGGCGACCGGGTACTGATCGAAGACCCCGGCTACCCGCCGACCCGACAGTTGCTGCAGCACCTGCAGATACAAACCGTGGCCCTGGCCGTCGACCACGAGGGCATGCGCTTGCCCGCAGCCCACACCCGCGCCCAGGCCGCCGTGGTCACCCCGGCCCATCAAAGCCCGCTGTGCGTGTCTCTGTCCCTGCCGCGCAGGCTCGAGCTGCTGGCCTGGGCCAACCGGCAACAGGCGTGGATCATTGAAGACGACTACGACGGCGAATACCGCTATATCAGCCGCCCGCTGCCGGCCCTGAAAAGCCTGGACCGTGAAGGTCGAGTGATCTACAGCGGCACCTTCAGCAAAGTCCTGTTTCCGGGGCTGCGCCTGGCCTATGTCGTGGTGCCTCAGGCCCGGATCGAACGCTTTGAACACGCCAGCCGGACCGTGCGCAGCAGTTGCCCGCAACTGACCCAGGCCATCGTCGCGAGCTTTATGACCCAAGGCCATTTTGCCCGGCACATCCTGCGCATGCGCAAACTCTATGGCGAGCGCCGGGCGTTTACCCGCACCGGCCTGCAAAATGTGTTGGGGGAGCATGTGCGCATCGACAGCAGCCCGGGCGGCATGCACTTGATCCTGCGCCTTGGCGGGCAGCAATCAGACGTCGAACTGGCCCGGCGCATGCACAAGGCAGGCTTGTTTGCAGAGGCCCTGAGCGAGTGGAGCCACCTGGGGGAAAAGCCTTCGGGGCTGCTGCTGGGGTTTGCCAACATCGATTCGCAAGCCAGCGCCGAAGCGCTGGGCAGGCAGATATTGGCGCTGATGTGAGACGCCCCCCCTGTAACCCGTAGCGGCTGAGGAGCGCAGCCGCGCACGGCTCGTCAGCGGCTAAATCTCAGATAAAACTGCGCGGCTCGCGTAACAAGGCCTCCAGCTCCAACGCTGGCAGGGGCCGGCAAAACAGATAGCCTTGCACCTGGTCGCAGCCGTTACGGGTCAAAAACTCCAGTTGCTCACGGGTCTCCACGCCTTCGGCGATCACCTGCAAATCAAGGCTGTGCGCCAACTCGATAATCGTCCGGGCAATGGCCGCATCCTGCGGGCTGAAGGTCACCTCGCGAATAAACGCGATATCGATTTTCAACTTGTCGATCGGAAAGCGGCTCAAATACGCAAGGCTCGAATACCCCGTGCCAAAGTCATCAATGGAAATCTTCACCCCGATATCACGCAGCGTCAGCAGGCTGGCCACGGTATGCGGCGTGTTCTCCATCAGCGACCCTTCGGTCAGCTCCACTTCAAGCAATTGCGGGTCGAGTTGATGGGCCTTGAGCGAGCGCTCGATATCATCGACCAGGTCCCCCTCGCAAATCTGCAGGGCCGACACGTTCACCGCGACCTCCACCCCACCAAGGCCCGCACTCTGCCACTGGGCGATCTGGCTGCAAACCCGGTCAATCACCCACTGGCCCACCTTCGAAATCAGCCCCAGGCTTTCCAGCAGCGGCACGAACACCGCCGGAGACACCGTGGCATGCCCCGGCCGGTGCCAGCGCAACAGTGCCTCAACCCCGCTGATGCGCCCGTCCGCCAGGTTGATCTTGGGCTGGTAATACACCTCGAAGGCCTGCTTGCGCACCGCATCACGCAGCGCGGTTTCCAGCTCCTGGCGGGCCAGCACCTCGACGTTCATTTGTGCCGTGTAAAAACGGTACGTATCCTTGCCCGCCTGCTTGGCCAGGCCCATCGCCGTATTGGCATGCTTGATCAGGCGGTGCGCCTCGGCGCCATCGTCCGGGTACAGGGCAATCCCGTAACTGGCCGTCATCGGCGTATCATGGCCATGCAGCTTGAACGGCTCGCGCAGCACTTCGCGGATCCGGTCAACCATCTGCCGCGGCCCGGCCTGACCCTTGCGGATCATCAGGATCAAGGCCAGCTCATCACCGTCCATCCGCCCCAGGGTGTCACTGACATTCAGGCAGTTGGACAGGCGCTGGCTGAACTCGGCCAACACCTGATCGCCCATCAAATGGCCCCAGGTCAGGTTGATATTTTTAAAATCATTGAGCCCCACCGTCACCACGGCCAATTGCCAACCCCGCAGCGCCGCCTGGGTCAGGCCCATCTGCAGCGTGGTGTAAAACAGGTCGCGATTGGGCAAACCGGTCAGCGGGTCGTAATTGGCCATTTTCAGCAGCCGCTCATCGGCCCCCATCGCCGTGCGAAAGCCTTCCAGGTCGATGGTGCGTTTTTGCAGTTGCTGTTCCAGCATCATGGTGTGTACGGCCTGGTAGTCACCGAAGGCCTTGAGCCGCAACAGATTGCGTACCCGCAACCACAGCTCGTCACTGGCCACGGGCTTGAGGAGGAAATCCTCGGCCCCCGCCTCCAGCCCCAAAAGACGGGCGCTTTGCTCACCCTGCCCCGACAGCATGATGATCGGGATATTGGCCGTCGAGGTATTGGCCTTGAGCCGGCGTGCCACCTGATAGCCGTCCGTGCCCGGCATCATGGCGTCAAGCAGGATCAGGTCCGGTGGTTGTTGCGCCACCGTGGCCAGCGCCTGCTCCCCCGAATCGGCCGTCAGCGTGTGGTAGCCCTGGTCTTGCAGCAGGGACTCCAACAGCTGGCGCACATGAACATCATCGTCAACGATCAACAGTGTGGCAGGTGTATTGGACATGGATAGCGCTCAAATAAGAGGCTGTTAAGACAGCTAAGTGCCTGATCTGCCGGCATCCCTGCGCAGCGTTTCGTGCCCGTTTAAAGATCCAGTAAAGCACTGATATGAACCCTTCACCACGCCAGTCGTTCAATCCGCAGGGTGGATAAAACGGCGGGTGACGGACCCTCTGCCAGCGGCCGTATCGAGCAGGTTTTGAAAGCTGGGGCAGTCTGCATGCCGCGGTGCAGGGCATGCGGCCGCCCGGCGAAGTTCATCCCGGGCCGCACAGAGCCTGCCGATCAGTCCGTCCAGCTCGGCGGCCTTGTGCTGCAACCGGGTGCGGTCAAGATCGGTGAAGCCATCGCCCTGCACCATCGGGGCAATATCATCCAGGGAAAACATCAGCGACTGAGCCAACGCTATCAGCGCCAGTTTATCCAGCACATCGGCGCGAAATACCCGGCTCAGGCCACGGCGCCCCACGGAGCGAATCAACCCCCTGTCCTCGTAATAACGCAAGGTCGACGCCGCGACCCCCGAGCGTCGCGCCACTTCACCGATCACCAGCTCTTTCATGCTTGACCTCAAGTCGACTTGAACTTGCACACTCACTGATTCAAGCAACCAGACACACACCAGGCAAGGGGCAATTGAGATGAATATCGTGGAAGTCATGGTCAACGGGGCCGCGATCGGCACAGGCGCAACCCTGTTTATGGACGCCGTGGCCGTTGGCAAACAGCGTTTGGCGGGCATCGCGTCGCTGGATTACAGACTGGTCGGCCGCTGGCTGGGCCATATGCGCCAAGGCCGCTTCAGCCACCGCTCGATTGCCGCTGCCAGCCCCACCCGACATGAACAACTAATCGGCTGGGGGTTCCACTACCTTACCGGCATGGTCTTTGCGACCCTGCTGGTAGCCAGTGCCGGCAGTGCATGGCTGGCCAGGCCAACCTTGCTGCCGGCCCTGTTAACAGGCCTGATCAGCGTCGCCGCACCCTGGCTGCTGATGCAACCGGCGTGGGGCATGGGAATGGCTGGCGCACACACCCCCAAGCCCTGGGTGGCGCGGCAAAAAAGCCTGACCACCCACCTGACCTTTGGCCTGGGGCTGTATATCAGCGCGCGGCTATTGGCAGCCTGCGGATAAAGAACAGCCTGGGGGCACAAGCAACGCAGTGGCTTAACCCGCCAGGCCCGCGGCCCGGGCCCGCGCCGCATGCAGCTTTTTATAGCTGTCGATCAGGCGCAGATGCTTGTCCAGCCCTTCGAGCTTGATGCTGGTCGGCGTCAGGCCATAGAAGCGCACGCTGCTGTCCACCGACCCGATGGCCGCATCCATGCGCTCGTTGCCAAACATGCGGCGGAAGTTGGCTTCGTAGTCTTCCAGTTCCAGGTCTTCATCCAGCTTCATTTCCAGCACCGCATTCACGGCCTGGTAGAACAAACCACGCTCGACCGTGTTGTCGTTGTACTGCAGGAACATCTCCACCGCTTCTTTCGCCTCTTCATATTGCTCAAGGGCAAGCCAGATCAGCAGCTTCAACTCCAGGATGGTCAACTGGCCCCACGGGGTATTGTCATCAAACTCGATGCCGATCAGGGTGGTGATATCGGTGTAGTCATCCAGCTCGCTTTCCACCAGACGCTCGACCAGCCCCTGCAACTCTTCTTCGTCAAGGCGATGCAGGTTGAGGATATCGTTGCGGAAAAACAGCGCCTTGTTGGTGTTGTCCCAGATCAGGTCATCAGCCGGGTAGATTTCCGAATAGTCCGGCACCAGGATACGGCACGCCTTGGCGCCGATATGCTCATACACCGCCATATACACCTGCTTGCCCATGCCTTCGAGAATGGCGAACAGGGTCGCGGCTTCCTCGGCATTCGAGTCCTCCCCCTGACTGGTGAAATCCCAGTCGACAAACTCGTAATCGGATTTTGAGCTGAAGAAGCGCCAGGACACCACACCGCTGGAATCGATAAAGTGCTCGACGAAATTGTTCGGCTCGGTCACCGCCTGCCCTTCAAAGGTCGGTTGCGGCAGATCGTTAAGCCCTTCAAAACTGCGCCCCTGCAGCAACTCGGTGAGGCTGCGCTCCAGCGCCACTTCCAGGCTCGGGTGGGCACCGAACGACGCAAACACGCCACCGGTGCGCGGGTTCATCAAGGTCACACACATCACCGGGAACTCGCCGCCCAAGGAGGCATCCTTGACCAGCACCGGGAAGCCCTGCTCTTCCAGTGCCTGGATTCCAGCCAGAATCGACGGGTACCTGGCCAGCACGGCCTGCGGCACATCCGGCAAGGCAAATTCGCCCTCGATGATTTCACGCTTGACCGCCCGCTCGAAAATCTCCGACAGGCACTGCACCTGGGCTTCGGCCAGGGTATTGCCCGCGCTCATGCCGTTGCTCAGGAACAGGTTCTCGATCAGGTTGGAGGGGAAATACACCACCTCACCATCCGACTGGCGCACGAAAGGCAGCGAACAGATACCGCGCGCTTCGTTACCCGAATTGGTATCGATCAGATGGGAGCCGCGCAACTCACCTTCGCGGTTAAACGCCTTGAGGCAGTACGGGTCGAGAATCTCGCCCGGCAGCTCGTCGTTGGGCCCTGGCTGGAACCAGCGCTCGTCCGGGTAATGGACAAACTCGGCATTGGCGATCTCTTCGCCCCAGAACTGATCGTTGTAGAAGAAGTTGCAGTTCAGGCGCTCGATAAACTCGCCCAACGCCGATGCCAGCGCGCCCTCCTTGGTCGCGCCCTTGCCGTTGGTGAAGCACATCGGCGACTGCGCATCGCGGATATGCAGCGACCACACATTGGGCACGATATTGCGCCACGAAGCGATTTCGATCTTCATCCCCAGGCCAGCCAGAATGGCGGACATATTGGCGATGGTCTGCTCCAGCGGCAGATCCTTGCCGGCGATAAAGGTACCGCCTTCAGAACCGGACGCCGGCATCAACAGGGCCTGGGCATCGGCGTCGAGGTTCTCCACCTCTTCAATCACAAACTCGGGGCCGGCCTGCACCACCTTCTTCACCGTGCAGCGGTCAATGGAGCGCAGAATGCCCTGGCGGTCCTTCTCGGAAATATCCGCAGGCAACTCGACCTGAATCTTGAAAATCTGGTTGTAGCGGTTTTCGGGGTCGACAATATTGTTCTGCGACAGGCGAATATTCTCGGTAGGAATATTGCGTGTCGAGCAGTACAACTTCACAAAGTAGGCCGCGCACAGCGCCGACGACGCCAGAAAGTAATCGAACGGACCAGGAGCCGAACCATCGCCCTTGTAGCGGATGGGCTGATCGGCAACCACGGTGAAGTCATCGAACTTGGCTTCAAGTCGGAGGTTGTCGAGAAAGTTGACCTTGATTTCCATGCGGGGTTACCAGAATTGCCAGACAAATAATGGCGGCCATTATCCGGCTTTTCGCCGGCAAGTGTTGTGCTTTCGCGCAACGCCCGCCGACCGGGCAAACACACCCCCCGTAGTCGCTGACGAGCGAAGCGAAGCTGCGTCCGTTTGCGCAGCAACTGTCAAACCTGAATCCGGTATCCCCGCCGAGTCCGGCTACACACCCAAGGAGCAGCCACAAACCGCCCGTAGCAGCTGACGAGCGAAGCGAGGCTGCGTTCGGTTGCGCAGCGACCGTCAAACCTGAACCCATGATTTACCTGAAACCCCGCCGAGTCCGGCTACACACCCAAGGAGCAGCCACAAACCCCCTGTAGTCGCTGACGAGCGAAGCGAGGCTGCGTCCGGTTGCGCAGCGACCGTCAAACCTGAGACCGGGATTCACCTGAAACCCCGCCGAGTCCGGCTACACACCCAAGGAGCAGCCACAAACCCCCTGTAGCCGCTGACGAGCGAAGCGAGGCTGCGATCGGTTGCGCAGCGACCGTCAAACCTGAGCCCGGGATTCACCTGAAACGACGCCGAGTCCGGCTACACACCCAAGGAGCAGCCACAAACCCCCTGTAGCCGCTGACGAGCGAAGCGAGGCTGCGATCGGTTGCGCAGCGACCGTCAAACCTGAGCCCGGGATTCACCTGAAACCCCGCCGAGTCCGGCTACACACCCAAAGAGCAGCCACAAACCCCCTGTAGTCGCTGACGAGCGAAGCGAGGCTGCGATCGGTTGCGCAGCGACCGTCAAACCTGAGACCGGGATTCACCTGAAACCCCGCCGAGTCCGGCTACACACTCAAAGAGCAGCCACAAACCCCCTGTAGCAGCTGACGAGCGAAGCGAGGCTGCGTCCGGTTGCGCAGCGACCGTCAAACCTGAGTCCGGGATTCACCTGAAACCCCGCCGAGTCCGGCTAAACACCCAAGGAGCAGCCACAAACCGTCCGTAGCAGCTGACGAGCGAAGCGAGGCTGCGTCCGGTTGCGCAGCGACCGTCAAACCTGAGTCCGGAATTCACCTGAAACCCCACAGCACCCACCCCCAAACCGTGACCACAAACAACATTCCAGTCACCATCTTGGTGCAACTCACCCATCGCTGCTATATAACGGCACACACTTGATGCACAAACTCACATCAAAACTATATATGCATCACTTATAACCCCAACTAACCCATAAACTTCCATACAACTAACTGGCCTGTAACAACACTATTTAAAAGACCATTTACACAGCCATATCACAATGCCATCATTGCGACACACTGGTGCCCAAGCGCCCGGTGCGCAGCCAACCTGCTGCCCGAGCACCGGTTGGCAGGCCAAAAATACCGGCCTGCACATCACCTCCTGCCCGTACACGGCCCCGGCAAGGGCCGCCCCCAAAGTCCGGGGCAGCGCCCGCTAGCACGGGGCCCTGCTCAAGACACCTGCCATTGGGATGAGTTATTTTTGGTCGGCAACGGCCGAAATGTTATTTATTGTCGGCCAATAAATATTGAAATACGCCTATATAGCTCAAATAAAATCATCTGCTGATTTAAAGGTTGATATTGCAATCGGTTCGCAGTTAATATTTTGTCCGTTCAACTTCGTACCGACCCTTTATCTGTAATAAAGCCGGAGCAACTGTGCTCCCGCCCAGGCCATCGCCACATCATACTGATGCCGGCAGCCTTTATTGATAGGCACTGCCACTCCCTGGACAGGGAGTATTGGTCGTGACGATTCGTTAAGTGCTCTCGCCGGCTGAGCATGTATGGCACAAAGGAAGCTGCCTTGTTTAAACGAATCTTGATTGTCTGCATTGGCAACATTTGCCGCAGCCCTACCGCCGAACACCTCTTGCGGGTCGCCCTTGCGCCCACCGACATCGTCGTGAGCTCCGCAGGCCTGAGCGCCGTAAAAAGCAAGCCCATCGAAGCCACTGCTGCTGCTGTTCTAGAAGAACATGGCCACGCCGTGCCCGAACACATCTCCACCCAGCTGACCGCTGCCAAGATAAATGAGGCCGATCTTATCTTGGTCATGGAACAACATCATATTGGTGGTGTCCTAAGCCTCGCTCCAGAGGCTCGGGGCAAAGTATTCCTGCTGGGCAAATGGCAAGACAACCGCGAAATCAACGACCCGTACCGCCAGGGCAAGCCTGCCTTTGTGCATGCGTACGCACTGATTGATGCCGCTGTAAATGCATGGGCCCAGCGGATCAAACGCTGAGTCATCCCTCGAATTACCGTGAAGATAAGAAACCGACTTATGCAGCAAGCACCCGTGACAAAGCCCCATGAACAAGATGACGATAACGACGAAATCGACCTGATGGGGTTGTTGGGTACGCTGATCGACCATAAATGGCTGATCGCCAGCGTCACGGGCGTGTTTATGGCGGCAGGCGTTGCCTATGCCCTGCTGGCCACGCCGGTGTACCAGGCGAATGCGTTGATTCAGGTGGAAGCCAAGAAAAATGATCCGCTGGGCTTTTCTGATATCAGCAGCATGCTGGGTAAAGAGTCGCCGTCGGCGACGGAAATTGAGCTGATCAAGTCCCGCAGGAATATCGGTGCTGCTGTCGATAATCTGAAGCTGGATATTGAGGTAGAGCCGAACCGTTTTCCGCTGATCGGCGAGTTTATGGCGCGACGGTTCAAGCCGGATGCGGAAAATCCTGTGGCCAGCCCGTTGTTCGGTATGAACAGTTTCGCCTGGGGTGGTGAAAAGCTGAAAATTGCCGAACTGGAATTGCCGAAGGAGTTGCTGGGCAAAGAGCTGACACTGGTCAGCGGCGAAGCAGGCAGCTTTACACTGCTGGATGACGATGACAACGTACTGGCCAAAGGCCAATTGGGTACGGCCATTAACGATAATGGCGTCAAGCTGCTGGTAGAAATACTTCAAGCCAACCCTGGAACAACATTCAGCGTTGTCCGCGAGCCCCGCCTCACTACCATCATGGCTTATCAGAAAGCGCTAGATGTCGCCGAGCGCGGCAAAGAGTCCGGCATGATTGGCATGGCCCTGGAAGATACAGATCCTGCCATCGCCATCCAGACCCTCAATGAAATTGCCCGCCTCTATGTGCAGCAAAACATCGAGCGTACTTCGGCCGAAGCCGCACAGAGCCTGGGTTTCCTGAAAGATCAATTGCCACAGGTTCGCAAAGATCTGGAAAAAGCCGAAAACGCACTGAATGCCTTCCAGATTCGCAGCAAGTCGATCGATATCAGCTTGGAAGCCAAAGCCATCCTCGACCAGATCGTGGCACTGGACACCAGCATCTCGACCCTGAAACTTCAACAAGCCGAAATGGACCGCAAATTCACGCCACAGCATCCAGCCTACCGCGCGCTGATGGGGCAATTGGCCGAGCTGACCAGCAAGCAAAACCGTCTGGCCAAATCGGCTTTATATTTCCTTGTCCCTGCAAGAAGCTCAACGTATTGAAGCGCTATATATTGACCTGCTGGACCTGAATGTCGATGTCGTCTGGGTTCCCGATCTGGACAGCATGATGCTGCTTAACCATTCGGTCAGTGAAATCGGCGGCCGTCCGGCCATCCATTTAAATGAAAGCCCGCTTACAAGCTATCCGACTGCGGCCTTGAGCAAGGCATTGATGGAGCGCTCGCTGTCACTGGTCGCCATTGTCTGCCTCAGCCCGGTGCTTGCAGTGATTGCCATGGCCGTAAAGTTGTCGTCCCCAGGCCCGATCCTGTTCAAACAACATCGCCATGGCTGGAACGGCAAGGTCATCAAGGTGTGGAAGTTCCGCTCCATGCAAGTTCATGATGACAAACAAGTCAAACAAGCCAGCCGTAACGACTCGCGTGTTACCGCTGTTGGTCGCTTTATCCGCCGCACTTCGCTGGACGAACTGCCACAACTGTTTAATGTGCTACATGGTGATATGGCACTGGTGGGGCCACGCCCTCATGCAGTGGCCCATAACGACTATTACACCGGCAAGATCCACGCTTATATGGCTCGTCACCGCATCAAGCCCGGCATTACCGGCCTGGCACAAATCAGCGGTTGCCGGGGTGAAACCGACACCATCGAGAAGATGCAAAAGCGTGTTGAAATCGACCTCGACTACATCAACAACTGGTCGCTGTGGCTCGATATAAAAATCATGATCAAGACTCCGCTTACCTTGATCTCGAAAGATATTTACTGACAGCACGAAACTCCAGCCTGCCACGTATCAAAACTGTGAGAGCGGGCTTGCTCGCGAGGGTAGTTAACGATGACGCCTATTAACTGAATCAGTGCGGCGTTATAAAGACCCTCGCGAGCAAGCCCGCTCCCACACTGAGCAGCGTTGCTGTTTCCCGTGACTTTTCCGTTTCAGAGCAAAATATCCCCTCGCCTCAATCCCGCCGTAGCGCACTCCCATCCCCGCGCAACAAAACAACCCCTCTCGCACTGACCTCAAATATCCTTTTATAGATTCAAGTTCTGCCAAAGTTGCCAGCCATTAAATTGACGTCAATATATCCGCCAATTTAGCCACTCTAACCACTTAACGAAACAACCCCATCGTCTCGACAGCAAACATATATGGCGATATGATATCACTCCGCTCAGCAAGCCCCACTCAAACAGGATGTTTTGTGTGCCGAAGTTCTTTTATACGGACTGCGTAATAACCGATCTTAAAAAAATAGACTTTCACCGTGACGAGTTCACTGCCCGTATCAATGGGCGCACGGCCAAACGCCTGGCCATGACCCATGACCTTTATCACCACCTGATGGGCGCTGACTGCAGTGGCAAAAGCCGGGTCTGGTTTTACGCCCCCGGATTCAATAAAGCGCTGGTCATCGCCGCTGTACGGCCTGCCGGCCAAGAGCACAGCGTGCTGCGCAATCGCGCAATCAGAAGCCCTTATAAAATGCTGTTCAGAACCTTGCTTGCCGGCCTGCTGGCCTGGTTCGCCACCTGGGCCTTGCTGGCGATTCCGGTGCTGTCCTGGTATGGCGCCAATGCGCCCAAAGGTGTGCTTGTGCTCGAAACGCTCAGCATTCAGATCGGGACTGGTGTTGCAGCTTTGTACTTGAGCTACCTGTTGTGGGTCAGGGCAAAAATGAACAGGCTCGATAGCTGGCAACCGGGTGATATAGCGCCTTACACCCGGGCACTAAAAACCAAAACACAAACCGCTCCGCAAACCCACCCCTCGCCCGTCAAAGTGATTGCCCCTGAACTTGTCGACTAATGGTCCTGGTTGGTGCTGGCAGTCCCTCTGAGGTCCACAGGCACTGCTTGGTAGCAATGCGCAAGCAGTGGGAGGTCTGGCCTGTTCTTCAGCTGTAGTCAGACACGAACCAGGCCATTCAGATATCCGTAACCAGAGTGCCATCTGGTAGGCGAAGATTGACTCAGTTCAACCGTCTAAACCTTCTAGATATCGAAGTTGATTGTTGCCATTGGAATTATCCGCCTTGAGCCATGTCTAGGAAGTTGTAACCCGGTTTACCTGCCAAACGGGTCAGCAATGGGTAGCAACCAGTACCTCGAATAGTAAGGACCTGTGTCAGCGCTGGCCATTTGATAAAGTGTCCGGGTTGAAATTGGAAGTGCTCATTCTCTATATCCCCAGATCAACCACGAAGGCACCCGCATGCCCGCCCCCACAGCCCGCCCCGACCTAGTGTATGAATACCCGGTGCATCTGCGCGCTCAGGTTGAGGCCGCTCCGCGAGCACCCGGGGTGTATTTATTTTACGCAGAGGGCGACTCGATCCCGCTCTACATCGGTAAAAGCATCGATATCCGCAGTCGACTGTTTTCTCACCTGCGTACACCGGATGAAGCCCGGATGCTGCGCCAGGCGCAACGGATCGAGTACCGGCAAACCGCTGGAGAAATCGGCGCCCTGCTGCTGGAGTCCCGATTGATCAAAGAACTGCAACCCTTGAAGAACAAGCGATTACGTCGCCAGCAGCGCCTGTGCTCGCTACGAATTCGCGACGGGGTGCTGGAGATCATCGACACCACCGCGATCTGCGAAGGGCCGCAGTTGTACGGGTTGTTCCGTAACCGTCGTATGGCCACCGAGGCGCTGATGCTGATCGCGGACGAGCACCGGCTCTGCCACACGCTGCTGGGTCTTGATAAATCAACCGGACGAAGCTGCTTCAGGGCTCAAATCGGCAAGTGCGCCGGGGCCTGCAAAGGCGCAGAAAGCCTTGAGGCGCATACCCAACGCTTGTTGAGTGCTTTAGAACGCTGGGCCGTGCATCACTGGCCGTATCAAGGCGCAATCGCTTTGCACGAGCGCCACGGCGAGATCGAGGAGTACCACGTCGTGGACAGCTGGCGTTATATCGGAACCTATGCCTGCGAAGCAGAAGCCCGACAGGCACCCAAGTTGACTGGTCAGGCATTCGATGCTGACTGCTACAAGATCCTGGTGCGCCCGGTGCTGCTCGAAAGCACACCCATCATCATGCTGAAGTAGCCGATGACTATATACGGCCTGGCGCAGCGAGACGTTTACATTGACCCGCAGTATTCATGCTCTAGCCATATGCACTGGGCTAAACGATCCGTAACCACGGCCAGCGCGATTGATAACTTGTCGCCTTTTGATGGAACAAGTCCGGCTGAAGATTTTTGCTGTTGGGCCGCAGATACCCCAGTGCAACATCATCCAGCCCGTAAGGCGCATAGACCTCACCCGTGCCAGGGTCCAGGCCAATGCAGGTGCCCGCAACAAGATACCGGTCAATCCCGTCCTTGGCCGACTCAAGCTGACGATAAGCCCTGCCAAAGCGTTCGCCGTACCAGAGATGGACACGAGCCTGATTTTTGATATCAACCTTTGCGTCCAGATCCTGGAAAAGCTGCCGGGTACGGAGAATAACGTCGTTCTCGGCCTCCCAGGACAGATCCGTGTCGAAGTAAAAAATATCGTAGTCCTTCACGCCTGATTCCGGTGGCAGATTTGCTTGGTGATTCCACACGGCCTGGAACAGACAACCAGCTGTCAGCATGCATTGGCTGAGCCCAAGCGAAGGCAGCCGCTCTGCAATCTGCACGTTAATCGGATTGGTCATCGCTATCGTGACCAGGCGCTCTGGAGTCAAATTCACTTCAAGCCCTCGGGTTTCGACACGGCACGCTTTCCCTTAAATGGCATCCAGCATAAAGCAGGCACCTATACTTTGCGTCCGCATATCCGGGTTATGGCGGCTGTGCGTGGGAGACCTTTGGTCTCTGCCGGGAACCTGCATGCCCGGTCCGTCAACCTGCGTACAACTGCCACACTCATTCGTTTGACGGCGAACAGTGGCAGATCCTCACTGAACTGCCCCTCCATGTGGAGCGAAGGTCGGAGTCAGGTCGTCGCTAACCGACCCTAAGCAGCCCTTGATGTCTGTTTGTTGTCGTCATATGTTGTCGGCATTCATGGAGGATTCTGACTGATGGCACGCGTGGGCTTGATACTGACACCCGGTTTTGCGGACTGGGAATACGCTTTCATTGCTGGTACGGCGTCCCCCTTTTACGGGATCGATGTCAGGTTTTTCGCTCCTGCTACGGGGCAGTTTCGTTCACAGGGTGGATTGACTGTAACGGTCGATAACAGCTTGCAACACTGTCTGGACTGGAAACCGGACGTTGTCGTCGTCATTGGAGGAATGGTCTGGGAAAGTGCTGAAGCCCCGGATATTCGCGACTTTCTTCATGCAAGTCGTTCAAGTGGAGCAACTGTTGCCAGTATCTGCGGAGGAACACTGGCACTTGCGAGGGCCGGGCTTCTAGACACGGTTCCTCATACCTCGAACAGCGCTGACTTCTTACAGAATGCCGACAGTTATAAAGGCGGCATGCTTTACCGAAGCAGCTCAACAGCGGTGATGGCAGACCGCATCATTACTGATCCAGGCACCGCTCCCGTTAGCTTCACCTGCGCAGTGTTTGAAGGTGCCGGGCTATCTTCACAGAGCATTTCTCAGTTCAGGTCAATGTTGGCAGCGGAACATGGGTGATCGCATCGTCCCGGTATGGCGGGCACATTCTCAGGAGATAATTGATGAGCGCTGGCGATGTACCTGTGGGGCAAGTAGTACAAGGCTACGTAACCTTTGTAGGGAGTGAGGGACCGTGGATTGGAGCGCAGTTGATGTGCTTCAGTTATAGCGTCAATGGAAAGCGCTTTCACAAGTCTCTCAACGAAACCGTTGACGCTTGGTCAAGCGCAACTCTGCGTAAAGCCTCATACGGGCTGAAGGTAGGCGACCCTGTGTCGGTTTGGTGCTCTCTCAGCGACCCGGGCGTGTGTTGCATCGGCGAGAAACCCGCCGAAAAACCAGCCTTGTTGCGTTTGATTGAGGCTCTGGGAGCGATAGGGTTTTTAAGTTGAGCCACGCTGCCCAAGCCGACATGTTTTGGGCGTCTACTGTATAGGCGTGCTGGATCATTCGATGCCCGAATCCTGGCGATCAAAATGAAACCCACCAAACACCCGACGAATATCCGTCTGGTCATTGATGCTTAGCATCACCCTCCCCTGACACCCGCGCATAAACTCCGCCACTCGCTCCTCATTCTCGAACCCGAATACGACACCATAGCCCGCCACCTGCCAATACAGCGGGTTCATGTAGGGAACGTATGTGACTGGTCGTAGCGTTCAGCGCATGCAAGCCAAGGCCGGTTCTCGATATGGACCCCTGCCAGCCGCTGCCATGCTGCTGACAGGTTTTCTTTAATCCGCAGCAGATGGACGGGCTGGCCGCTCTTTCTCTGAGCAATTCAACGCTTTTTGGCTTGATTGTAAACTGCGCTGCGTTCTCGTTTACCGACGGTAATCACCGACACAATGATTCGCACATCAATAACCTTGTACACCAGCCGATAGCACGCAGCTTGATTTAGTAGCGGTGTAGTAATTTTGCGCTCGCAAAATAAAAAGAGACATTCAGTATTCGCCGCCAGAAATACCCTCCCACCCCATTTGGCTTCCCACCTTCGATACCTACATGCGGAAGCCTTCCAAAAATGCGGAACACATCCCCCCTTTTTCGCAGCCATAAAAAAACCCCGCAGACCGTAATCTGCGGGGCTTTCGAAGGTGGAGGCCGAAGCCGGAATCGAACCGGCGTGGGCGGATTTGCAATCCGCTGCATAACCATTTTGCTATTCGGCCAATTGTGCTTGAGATTTCGTTGGAAACATCAAAAACAAGAGTTTGTTACTGCGATCTAATCGCTACAAGCATTTGATTCTTCAGCACTTCAGGTTGTTGCCCCGGGCTGATGGCGCGCATTATGTACTAGAAGCTGGAAGCTGGCAACCCCCTGAATTCTAATAATTTTTAGTTATTTTCTTACCACCCGTTTTCAGATCACGACGTTGCGCACAAAGCGCAGTATCCCGTCACCGTCATTACGGTAGGCATGGGGGCGGTTGCTGGCGTACATGTGGAACTCGCCCGCGGCTATGTGCAGCACCTGTTCGTCCATCTCCAGGGTCAGGCAACCCTCAAACACGTACAGCTGTTCACTCCAGCCTTCAGCATCCGCTTGCGATTGGTATTCCTCGCCCGGCTCCAAGGTCCATTCCCACAGTTCAACTTCGCGGCTGGCCGTGGCCTTGGACAGCAGTACTGCTTTGCTACCCGCATGGGTGCCTGTCCAGGCCACTTCGTTGATGCGGCTCGGGTCCGGCGAGCCCGGGGCCTGGATCAGGTCGCTAAAGGCAACGTTCAACGCCTCTGCCACACGGTCCAGGGTGCTCAGGCTGACGTTCTTTTCGCCCGCCTCTATAGCCACCAGCATCCGGCGGCTCACACCGGACAGTTCTGCCAGCGCGCTCTGGCTCAGATGCGCGAGCAGCCTGAGGCGGCGCACGTTTTGGCTTACATGCTGCAAAACCGATGCGCGTTGTGAATTTTCTTTGGGCACTATATTGCTCACCTTGTGGGGCTGCGCAGTATACTGCCCAGCTTTGGCGCATTGTGCGTCTCCATTCCCGTAACACGCAAGGTTGCAACGCCATTGAAAATTCCCGGATTGCTGTCATTGACTTCCCGTTTCAGTAAAGCGGAGTGTGTGCTGATCCTGATCACCATGGTCTGGGGCATCACCTTTCTATTGGTGCAGCATGCCTTGACGGCAAGTGGGCCGATGTTTTTTGTAGGGCTGCGCTTTGCTGCGGCCGCCATAATCGTCGCCGCGTTTTCAATTCGCAGCCTGGCCGGTATCACCCTGTTCGAACTCAAGGCCGGCATGTTTATCGGTGTTTCGATCATGCTCGGCTATGGCTTGCAGACCATTGGCCTGCAAACCATCCCAAGCAGCCAGTCTGCCTTTATTACCGCGCTCTACGTGCCTTTCGTTCCGCTGCTGCAATGGCTGGTGCTGGGGCGCAGGCCCGGGTTGATGCCGAGCCTGGGGATCATGCTGGCCTTTACTGGCCTTATGCTGCTCTCCGGCCCCGGCGGTGCATCTCTGGATTTCAGCCCGGGGGAGATCGCCACGCTGATCAGCGCCATTGCCATAGCTGCCGAGATCATTCTGATCAGTGCCTATGCAGGCAAAGTCGACGTGCGACGGGTCACGGTGGTGCAACTCAGTACGGCGTCAATTCTGGCCTTTTTCATGATTATTCCTACACAAGAGGCCATTCCTGACTTTTCGTGGCTATTGTTAGCCAGTGCTGTAGGCCTTGGTGCCGCCAGTGCGGTGATTCAGGTGGCGATGAATTGGGCACAGAAAAGCGTTTCACCCACCCGCGCCACTCTTATTTATGCCGGTGAGCCTGTGTGGGCAGGCATTGCCGGGCGCCTGGCGGGTGAGCGGTTGCCAGCCATTGCCTTGCTTGGCGCGGTATTGATTGTTGCAGCGGTGATCGTCAGTGAGTTAAAAACAAAGGGTAAAAAGCCCGAGGCGCTTGAAGACAAGCAAGGCGATCAAGCCTGCGATTAAAGCGACAAGCCTGAGATGCGGTAAGAATTTTCACTCAGAAGCGTTTATACAGGGATAGAACTGTAGGAAACCTGACAGGTTACTGACAGTCTTTGTAGGATTCAGCCACAGGTTTGCTGTTGGTGATCTGCAACTCGCCCCGTATGATCGCTTACAAACTCCTGCAGATTAGAAGCCTATGTCCCTGATAGTTCTACTGCTTCTGCCCTTTGTCGGCAGCTGTCTGGCGGCTGTTTTGCCGCATAACGCACGTAACAGTGAATCACTGTTGGCCGGTCTGATTGCATTGATCGGCACTGTACAAGTAGCCCTGCTCTACCCACAGATCGCCCACGGTGGCGTTATTCGTGAAGAGTTCATGTGGCTGCCCAGTCTCGGCCTGAATTTTGTCCTGCGTCTGGACGGGTTCGCCTGGTTGTTCTCGATGCTGGTGCTGGGCATCGGCACGCTGGTGTCGCTGTACGCCCGTTATTACATGTCACCCGAAGACCCGGTGCCGCGCTTTTTTGCGTTTTTCCTGGCGTTTATGGGGGCCATGCTGGGCCTGGTGTTGTCTGGTAATTTGATCCAGATCGTATTTTTCTGGGAGCTGACCAGCCTCTTCTCATTCTTGCTGATTGGTTATTGGCATCACCGCTCGGATGCCCGCCGCGGCGCTTATATGGCGCTGATGGTCACGGGTGCCGGGGGGCTGTGCCTGCTGGCGGGGGTCATGCTGCTCGGCCATGTCGTCGGCAGCTATGATCTGGATGCAGTGCTGGCTGCCGGCGACAAGATCCGCGCCCACAGCCTGTATCCAATTCTGCTGCCGCTGATCCTGATCGGCGCCCTGAGCAAAAGCGCGCAGTTCCCGTTTCATTTCTGGTTGCCCCACGCAATGGCCGCGCCAACCCCCGTCTCGGCTTATCTGCACTCGGCGACGATGGTCAAGGCCGGGGTGTTTCTGCTCGCCCGCCTGTGGCCTTCGTTGTCGGGCAGCGAGGAGTGGTTCTGGATTGTCAGCGGCGCCGGTGCCTGCACCCTGGTGCTGGGCGCGTATTGCGCGATGTTTCAAAATGACCTTAAAGGCTTGCTAGCCTACTCGACCATCAGCCATCTGGGCCTGATTACCCTGCTGCTGGGCCTCAACAGCCCGCTGGCTGCTGTGGCTGCGGTGTTCCACATTCTTAACCACGCCACCTTCAAGGCTTCGCTGTTTATGGCGGCCGGGATCATCGACCACGAGACCGGCACGCGGGATATCCGCAAGCTCAGTGGCCTGTTCAAGCTCATGCCTTACACCGCGACGCTGGCGATGGTCGCCAGTGCCTCGATGGCCGGGGTGCCGCTGCTCAACGGGTTCCTGTCCAAAGAGATGTTCTTTGCCGAAACCGTGTTTATCAATTCAACCGCCTGGGTCGAAATCGCCCTGCCGGTGATTGCGACCATCGCCGGTACCTTCAGCGTGGCCTATGCCTTGCGCTTTACGGTGGATGTGTTCTTCGGCCCGCCGGCGACCAACTTGCCCCATACCCCCCACGAGCCACCGCGCTGGATGCGCGCACCGGTCGAACTGCTGGTGCTGACCTGCCTGACGGTGGGGATTTTCCCGGCGCAAACCGTCGGCCCGCTGCTTGCCGCAGCGGCGCAGCCAGTGGTGGGCGGCGAGCTGCCCGAGTACAGCCTGGCCATCTGGCACGGCCTGAATGCGCCAATGATCATGAGTTTGATCGCCATGTCCGGCGGTATCCTGCTGTATGTGCTGTTGCGCAAGCAGCTCAAGCTCGACCGTTTCCCGCTGCCGCCGTTGATCCAGTACTTCAATGGCAAACGCTTCTTCGAACGCAGCCTGGTGGTCATCATGCGTGGCGCGCGGCGCCTGGAGCGCCGCATCAGTACCCAGCGCCTGCAAACCCAGCTGTTTTTGTTGATTCTGGTCGCCGTGATCGCCGGCCTGATCCCGATGCTGTACAGCGGGCTGGGCTGGGGCGACCGGCCGAAAATCCCCGGCTCGATCGTGTTTATCACCCTGTGGCTGATCGCGATTGCCTGCGCCCTGGGCGCCGCCTGGCAAGCCAAGTATCACCGTCTGGCAGCCCTGACCATGGTCAGCGTGTGCGGCCTGATGACCTGCGTGACCTTTGTATGGTTCTCGGCGCCGGACCTGGCCCTGACCCAGCTGGTGGTGGAGGTGGTGACCACGGTGCTGATCCTGCTGGGCCTGCGCTGGCTGCCACGGCGTATCGAGGAAGTTTCGCCACTGCCGGGTACCTTGCGCAAGGCCCAGGTCCGTCGTTTGCGCGACTTGCTGCTGTCCACGGCAGTGGGTGGCGGCATGGCGTTGCTGTCCTATGCCATGCTGACCCGCCAGACGCCCAACGACATTTCCTCGTTCTACCTCAGCCGGGCCTTGCCTGAAGGCGGCGGCAGCAATGTGGTGAATGTGATGCTGGTGGACTTCCGTGGCTTCGACACCCTGGGGGAAATCACCGTACTGGCCGCCGTGGCCCTGACCGTGTTTGCCCTGCTGCGCCGCTTCCGCCCCTCGAAAGAGAGCATGCAATTGCCTGCCCAGCAGCGTCTGCTGGCCAAGGACGTGATGACCGATCTGGTCAACCCGCGCAGCGCCAGCGACACCGCACTGGGCTTTATGATGGTGCCGGCGGTGCTGGTGCGCCTGTTGCTGCCGATCGCCTTCGTGGTGTCCATGTACCTGTTCATGCGCGGGCACAACCAGCCCGGCGGCGGTTTCGTCGCGGGTCTGGTGATGAGTGTGGCGTTTATCCTGCAGTACATGGTGGCCGGCACACAGTGGGTCGAAGCACAGATGAGCCTGCGACCGCTGCGCTGGATGGGTACCGGGTTGCTGTGTGCGACCCTGACCGGGCTGGGTTCGATCCCACTGGGTTATCCATTCCTGACCACCCATACCGTGCACTTCAGCCTGCCGCTGCTGGGCGATATCCATGTGGCCAGCGCCCTGTTCTTCGATATTGGCGTGTATGCCGTGGTGGTCGGGGCAACCCTGCTGATCCTGACGGCGCTGGCGCACCAGTCGGTGCGCGCCCATCGCCCAAGCAATCAGCTTGCCCCGCTGCCCGCCCTGCAACCCGCGCCTGCCAACAAAGAAGGAGCCGCCTGATGGAAGAAGTCATCGCCATCGCTATCGGAGTTTTGGCCGCATCGGGCACCTGGCTGGTTCTGCGTCCGCGAACCTTTCAGGTGGTCATGGGCCTGTGCCTGCTGTCCTATGGGGTCAACCTGTTCATCTTCAGCATGGGCAGCCTGTTTATCGGCAAGGAGCCGGTGATCAAGGACGGCGTGCCCCAGGACTTGCTCAACTACACAGACCCGCTGCCCCAGGCACTGGTACTGACCGCAATCGTCATCAGTTTCGCCATGACCGCGCTGTTTCTGGTGGTCTTGCTGGCCTCCCGGGGCCTGACCGGTACCGACCACGTTGATGGCCGGGAGCCTAAAGAATGAATTTGATGCCGCACCTGATTGTCGCGCCCATTCTGCTGCCGCTGCTGACCGCAGCCTGCATGCTGTTGCTGGGGGAAAAACACCGTCCGCTGAAAGCGCGGATCAACCTGATCTCGACCCTGCTCGGCCTGGGTATCTCGGTGATGCTGTTGCTGTGGACGCGTGAACAAGCGATCCCGGCTTCGATTGGCGTGTACCTGCCCAGCAACTGGCAAGTGCCGTTCGGGATCGCCCTGGTAGTCGATCACCTGAGCGCCTTGATGCTGGTACTGACCGGCATTATCGCCAGTTGCGCCCTGCTCTTCGCCATGGCCCGCTGGGACCGTGCCGGGGCCAGCTTCCATGCCTTGTTCCAGATCCAGCTGATGGGCCTGTACGGGGCCTTTCTGACCGCCGACCTGTTCAACCTGTTCGTGTTTTTCGAAGTGCTGCTGGCCGCTTCCTATGGCCTGATGCTCCACGGTTCAGGCAAGGCGCGGGTGTCGGCGGGGCTGCACTACATCTCGATCAACCTGCTGGCCTCGTCGCTGTTCCTGATCGGTGCCGCGTTGATTTACGGCGTGACCGGCACCCTGAACATGGCTGACCTGGCACTGAAAATCCCGTTGGTGCCCGAGGCCGATCGCGGCTTGCTGCACGCCGGCGCGGCCATTCTGGCAGTGGCCTTCCTGGCCAAGGCCGGCATGTGGCCGCTGAACTTCTGGCTGGTACCGGCCTACTCATCGGCCAGTGCGCCGGTGGCTGCGCTGTTTGCAATCATGACCAAGGTCGGCATCTACACCGTGCTGCGCCTGTGGACCTTGCTGTTTTCCGGACAAGCCGGGGCTTCGGCGTACTTTGCCGGTGACTGGCTCATCTACGGTGGCATGGCCACCATTGTTTGCGCCGCTATCGCCATCCTCGCCGCCCAGCGGCTGGAGCGCATGGCCAGCCTGAGCATTCTGGTGTCTGCCGGTATCCTGTTGTCGGCTGTCGGTTTCGCCCAGCCCAACCTGACCTCCGCGGCGCTGTTCTATCTGGTCAGTTCCACCCTGGCATTGAGTGCACTGTTCCTGCTGGCCGAGCTGATCGAACGTTCGCGCTCTTCCGCCGACCTGGTGCTTGAGGATGATGTCGAGCCGCAACCCAGCCTGAGCGAGTCGATACCCCCACCGCGGGGCAGCAACCTGGACGACGACCAGAAAGTCGTCGTCGGCCTGATCATTCCCTGGACCATGGCCTTTCTGGGCTTGAGCTTTATCGCCTGCGCGCTGTTGATTATCGGCATGCCGCCGCTGTCCGGGTTTATCGGCAAGCTCGGTTTGCTCAACGCCCTGCTCAACCCGCTGGGCCTGGGCAATGCGACGGATGCGCCAATTTCAACAGCAGCCTGGAGCCTGCTGGCGTTGTTGATTCTCTCGGGCCTGGCCTCGTTGATTGCTTTTTCGCGCATGGGTATCCAGCGCTTCTGGACCCCCCTTGAGCGTCCGTCGCCGATCCTGCGGCGCATCGAGTGCCTGCCCATCGTGCTGCTGCTGGGGCTGTGCGTGGTGCTGACCTTCAAGGCCGAGCCGGTATTGCGATATACCCAGGCCGCCGCCAACACCCTGAACAACCCCGAGCGTTATGTGATGGCCGTGATCGCCACGCGTCCGGTGCCGAGCCCGCAAGCCAGGGCGGCGCAGCAGGAGGTGCAGCCATGAAGCGCCTCTTCCCTGCTCCCTGGCTGTCCCTGGCACTGTGGGCGCTGTGGCTGCTGCTCAACCTGTCGCTAAGTGCCGGCAACCTGTTGCTGGGCGCGGCGCTGGCCATCCTGGCCCCGGTCATGTTCGCGCCACTGCGCCCGCTGCCGGTACGCATTCGCCGCCCCGGGGTGATTCTCAAGCTGTTCTTTCTGGTGGGCCGTGATGTGGTGGCCTCCAACATCGCCGTGGCCTGGGGTGTACTGCGCGCGGGCAAAAATCCGCCACGTTCGCGGTTTATCAAGATCCCCCTGGACTTGCGTGATGCCAACGGCCTGGCTGCCCTGTCGATGATCACCACCGTGGTGCCCGGCACCATCTGGTCGGAACTGGCCCTGGACCGCAGCGTGTTGTTGCTGCATGTGTTCGACCTGGACGACGAGGCAGCGTTTATCGAGCACTTTAAAACCGCTTATGAGCGCCCACTGATGGAGATCTTTGAATGAGTGCCCTGCTCAGCAATGCCATCCTGCTCAGCCTGTTCATCTTCAGCCTGGCGATGGTCCTGACCGTGATCCGCCTGTTCAAGGGCCCGTCGGCCCAGGACCGGGTACTGGCGCTGGACTACCTGTATATCCTGGCCATGCTGATGATGCTGGTGCTGGGTATCCGCTATGCCAGTGACACCTATTTTGAAGGCGCATTGCTGATTGCCCTGTTCGGCTTTGTCGGTTCGTTTGCGCTGGCCAAATTCCTGCTGCGTGGCGAGGTGATCGAATGAGTCTCTGGATTGAAATACCGGTGGCCGTGCTGCTGGTGCTCAGCAGCCTGTTTGCCCTGTGCGGGGCGATCGGGTTGTTGCGCCTCAAGGATTTTTTCCAGCGCATGCACCCGCCTGCACTGGCCTCGACCATTGGTGCGTGGGGCGTGGCGCTGGCGTCAATTCTGTACTTCTCGGCGCTCAAGTCGACGCCTGTGCTGCACGCCTGGCTGATGCCGATCCTGCTGTCGATCACCGTGCCGGTGACCACCTTGCTGCTGGCCCGCACATCGCTGTTCCGCAAGCGCATGGCGGGTGAGGATGTACCGGCAGAAGTCAGCAGCGGCGGGCGCAGCGAGAACGCTAACTGAACCTGTGGGAGCGGGCTTGCTCGCGATAGGAACGACGCGGTGTGTCTGTCAGACCGCAGCGCCCCCTATCGCGGGCAAGCCCGCTCCCACCCACTGGGCTACATCCAGCCCAGCCAGCTCCAGTACGTGGCGCCAAACAGCAGCATCAGCAAGTACCCCACCGCCGTCACAATCAACCCGACCTTGGCGAACTGTTTGGCTGTAAAGGTCTGCGTGCCCAAGCACACCATGTTCTGTGGTGCGTTGATCGGCAGGATAAAACCGTAGCTGACCACAAAGCCCAGCAGCATGGTCATGCCCAGGCGGTTGAATTCACCCGGCAGGGTTTGCAACACCGCGATCAGGATCGGCAGCAGTGCCGAGGTCAACGCCGTGGCACTGGCAAAGCCCAGATGAATCAAAATCAAAAACGCCCCCAGAATCGCAAAGATCCCCAGCGGCCCGACCTGGTCCAGCCCGGTATTGGCCACCACCTGCCCGCCCAGCCACTGCCCGGCCTGGGTCGTCAGCAAGGCCGTGCCCAGGCTGATGCCGACCCCGAACACAATCACCGTGCCCCACGGAATACGTGACTGCACATCTTTCCAGGTCATCACGCCAAAGCGCGGTAACAGCAAGAAAACCAGGCCGGCATAGGTGGTCGAGGTGGTGTCAAAGCTGTGCAGCTTGCCCTCGGTGGCCCAGGCCAGCAGCAAGGCGATCGACACGCCCATCAGGCGCTTCTGCGGGCCGGTCATGGGGCCCAGTTCGGCCAGTGACTTTTCCACTGCCTCTTTGCCGCCAGGGATGCTGTCGCTCTCTGGCGGCAGCATTTTGAGCACCACGAACAGCAGCACCGCCGACATGATGATGGCCCACGGCGCACCGGCGATCAGCCAGTCGAGCCAGTTCACCCGGGCACCGAGCATCTTGTCCATAAAGCCTACGGTCAGCAGGTTTTGCGCCGCCGCCGTCTGAATCCCGACGTTCCAGATGCTGGTGCCCTGGGCGACCACAATCATGATCCCGGCGGCGATGTTCGAGCGCTTGTCCACGCCAAAGGCCAGGATCACCCCCATCATGATCGGCACCACGCAGGCACTGCGCGCTGTGGCGCTGGGCACCACCAGGCTGAGCAGGATGGTCACCGCAATCGCCCCCAGCAGGATGCGCCGGGTGCTGGTACCGATGCGTGACAACGTGACCAAAGCAATGCGCCGGTCAAGCCCGGTATGGGTCATGGCCGCGGCAATAAACAAGGCCCCCGCCACCAGCGCCAGGGCGGCATTGGAAAACCCGGTCAGGGCCATAGTAATACCGGCGGAGGTGCCGTAGAGCTTTGACGGGTCAGCCAGGGTGGGCGCCATGCCGATCAGGAACGCCATCAGCGAGGTGATCATAATGGCGCTGGCTTCGTACGACACCGCTTCGGTAATCCACACCACCACGGCAAACGCCAGGATCGCCAGCATGCGGTGCCCGGCCACTGGCAGGTCGGCGGGCAATGGCAGCAGCAGAATGCCGATCATCACCAGCACAGCAATCACCAGACCTATGGGGAGTTTTACTTTTGCCGCAGCAGGCGTGGGGCTGGTTGCAGGGGCACTCATGGCCATCTCCTTGAACTTGAAAACCCGTGGAGCATAGGTCAAGGCTGCCTGAGGGATGTTGATACTCGTCAGGTGCGCTGCAAACCTTGTGGGAGCGGGCTTGCTCGCGATTGCATCAACCCGGTGTAACTGAACCACCGCAGCGCCTGCATCGCGGGCAAGCCCGCTCCCACAATAGGCCAGAGCTCACAGGGTCACTGGATCTTGTAGTGAAAGGTATTGCGCACCCCCGGCACTGTCACTGGCTGGCCATCGACCATACGCGGCTGGTAGCGGAATGTTGCCGCCGCCACCAGTGACGGACGAATAAACGCCGGATGGCAGTTGCCCACCACTTTGGGGTTGTCGACCTTGCCCTGCGGCGTCACCGAGTACTCAACCGTGCAGTCGCCTTCAATACCTTTGTCCAGCGCCCGCTGCGGGTAGTCCGGGGCTTGCTTGCTGATCGGCAGGTACTGACGCACATCCGCCGCCGCTGCGGCCTGTTGCGCCCGACGGGCGTTGTCCGCCGCTGCAACCCGGGCCTGTTCAGCCACGGCCTGCTGACGCTGGGCTTCAACCTGCTCGGCGCGCTGCTGCGCAGCTTTTTGTTGCTCCACTTGCGCCCGCTTCTGCTCCTTGACCCGCTTGCGCGCCAGCGCCGCCTGTTCCAGTTTGCGCGCCTGTATCTGCGGGTCCACTTTGGGTTTACCACCTCAGGTTTTGCCTCGACCACCGGCGCCGGCGCCACCACCGGCAACGCCTCTGGCGCAGGCGCAGGCGGTGCGGCGACCGGCTCGGCGGGCAGCATCACCAGCCGGGTTTTCAGGGTCGAGGGCGCAGGTTCCGGCAGTGATTGCTCCATGCTCCAGCCAAGCACCAAAAAAGCCACCACGGCGCTGTGCAGGGCCACGCTGACCACCAGCGCCTGGCTGTCACGCCATACCCGCGTCCACGGCAACGGCTGCGCCTGCACCATCGAGCCATGCATCAACGCGGCACTCATTGCGGCGCCTCGGTCACCAGCCCCAGGTTGCTCACGCCACCTTGCTGCAGGGCCGCCATCGCCTTGACCACGCTGCCATAGCCCGCCTCGTTGTCGGCACGGATATACACCTGGGTGTTGCTGTCCTGGGCCACTACCTGCCCGACCTTGGCCTGCAACTCTTCAAGGCTTACGGCGCTGTCGGTCTGGTTTTTGGTGTCCAGTTCACTGCCCAGGTTCCAGTAGTAGCCGCCTTCGGCCTTGACCGACAAGGTGAGGATTTTCTGCTGGCTGTCATTGACCAGGGCTTCGCTCGCAACCTTGGGCAACTCGATTTTCACCCCCTGGGTCAACATGGGCGCGGTCACCATAAAGATCACCAGCAGCACCAGCATCACGTCGATGTAAGGCACTACGTTCATTTCGGCCTTGGGCCCGTGTTTGCGCTGTGGTCGAGCAAGCATGTTCAAACTCCCTTTCAAGCGACGGCGGACATGTTCCGCGAACCGGCATGCAGGCTGCGGTACAAGCGCATCTGCACTTCGTTGCCGAGGCTGTAGTAACGGGTCAGCAGGGTCTGGCCACGGGCCGAGAAGCGGTTATAGGCGATGACCGCCGGGATCGCCGCAAACAGGCCGATGGCCGTGGCGATCAGGGCTTCGGCGATACCCGGGGCAACGGTTGACAGCGTTGCCTGTTGCACCTGGGACAGGCCGATAAAGGAATTCATGATCCCCCACACGGTGCCGAACAGGCCGATATAGGGGCTCACCGAACCCACGGTCGCCAAAAACTGCAGGCCTTTCTCCAGGCGAACTTCCTGCTCGCTGATGGCCACATACAGCGCCCGCTCCACCCCTTGCATCACACCTTCGGCATCCACCCCCGGCTGCTGCTTGAGCTGGGCGTATTCACTGTAGGCGGCGGCGAAGACTTGCTCGGCACCGGCATCTTCATGGCTGGTATCGCGGCTTTCGCGGTACAGGGCATTGAGCTCACCCTGGCTGCGCAGGCGCCGGGCAAAGCTGTCCATGTCGCGCTCGCTGCGGCGCAGGATGGCGCTGCGGCGCACAATCAGGAACCAGCTCAGCAGCGAAGCCAGCAGCAGAGTCAGCATCACACCCTTGACCAGCAGACTCGCGTCGCTGATCAGGCCCCAGATCGTCATATGTTCCATGGTTGCGTGCATGTTGTTGCTCCAGTAAGGGGGTATTTATAAACGGCTTAAATGACCGGGTTATGGCAGGCGCAATGCCTTGGCCACTTCGCTCCAGGGGATGTACTTGAAGTTCTGCGCCTGCTCGGGCATGCGCTTGCGACCGTCCTGCACCACCAGCATGCCTTTGCTCCACGGGCCGCCGAGGTTGGCCGAGGTCACTTCCAGGCCATCGGTTTCCGACGCGCCATCGATGCCCGCAGCGGCATTGACCCCTACCCGGAAAGCACCTCGCAAGGCATACGGCGGCTCGGCATCGACCACCACATAGCTGTCGTTGCCCTGGCTGGAGATCACCAGGTAGTTGTCTTTTTCGGTCTGGTACAGGCCCATGCCTTCGATATCGTCATGCACCGGGCCGCCCACCTTGATCACGCTGGTCAGCGTGGCCGGTTGATCCGGTCGGGCATCCACTGCCCACACCGCTACATCCTCTTCACCGATAAACAGGCGCTGATTGCGATCGTCTGCCACGCAGCCTTCAGGCTGGGTCGCGACCTTGAACTGGCGCACCAGTTCGCCCTCAACCTTGTCACCCTTGGCGTATAAGCGGTGCTGCACAAAGGTGCCGTCCTTGTCGTTGGCAAAGCTGTAGATCTCGCCCGACGGTGCCTTGAACAGGCACAGGCCGTAGATGTCGCTAACCGGCGTGGCAATCTCGCCCGCTTCCTGCAAGGTGCCAGTGGCGCGGTCGATGCTGAACACACTGAGGCTGTTGTGATCGCGGTTGGTCGCCACCGCCAGGTCCACAGTGCGCCCGCCCAACTCGAAGCCCGGGCGAACATCGACGTTGTTCAGCCGCCCGACCGGCAGATGCTGCACGCGCTTGCCCTGCAGGTCGTACACCTCAAGGCCCTGCTGCTTGTTGGTGCCCAGCACCCGGCTCAGGGCCGGGGTTTGCGGGTGAACCCAGATGGCCGGGTCATCGGCGGCATCGCCCTGGCTCATCACCACGTCGGTTTGTACCGCAGGTTTCACGCTAACCAGCACAGGGGGCAGGCTGGCCGGCGTGGCTTTCCAGGCCAATGCGCCGTCGTACAACTTGTTGCTGGCACCGTCCTGCACCAGCAGTTGCAGGCCTTGTGGCGTCTGGCGCAGGGCCAGGTGCTCGGGCTCGGTGACTCCGGTCAGCGCGAGGCTGGCAACGGGTGCCCAGCCCTTGCCCTGTTGCTGATACAGGTTCAGTTGGGCGGCCTCGGGATCGAGGCCAAGCAGGCCGCCCGGCACCAGGGCCATATCTCCGGCGGACTTTTTCAGGTTGCCAAACGGCTCGACCATCGCCACCGGCACACGGGACGCATCGGCCTCAGCATGGGCCGGGTAGGCCCACCAGCCCACATTCTCCTCGTTGACGAACAGGTTCTGCGCGGCGTCATCGACCTTGCAGAACTTGGCCTGCGGCGGCAGCGGCAGGCTGCGCACCAGCAGCGGCGTCGGCAGGCGACGGCTGTCGGCCGCCACCAGCCACTGTTCGCCCTTGCCCTCTTCGCCCACGGTAAACAGGTAGATATTGCTGGCGTCATCCTGGTACAGGCACACGCCATTCACCGCATAGTCCCGGGCAGGCAGATAGGACGGTGCCTGCCATTGATGGCTCTTGGGGTCGAGGTTGAACAGTGCGACCTGCTGCTTGTCCTTGTCGTTGCTGGCCACCAGCACCTGATCGCCCAGAGCGCGGCTGTCCAGTCCGGCAAAGGCGCCCTGTACCCGGCTCAGGGTTTTGCCCTGTTTGTCGAGCAGCATCAGGCCCTCGCGCTTGCTTGCCGCCAGACGTTCTTCACCCGTGCCATTGGGCAAGAAACCCAGGGCCTGGGCCTTGCCGGTGGACCATTGCTGCAAGGCCGGGGCGGCGATATCGGGGGCAGCCTGGACGCTGCCTGCGGTCAGGCAGGCCAGCAAGGGCAGGAAGCGGGGTTTGCGTTTGAACAAATAAGTCATGGGTAATGCCAGTCCGTAAATGGATGAAAGACCGAGTTGCCTGTATCGCGAGCAAGCCCGCTCCCACAGGGGTCATCCAGCGCTTAAAAATGGGTGTAGGTCAGGCCCAGCGAGTAGGTCGGGCCGTATTCTTCGTACTGGTTGTTGAAGCGGCTGTTGCCGCTGTACATGAAGTACGGCTGGTCCGTGAGGTTCTGGGCGTCGAACTTGAGCTGCAGGTTCTTGGTCAGCGAGTAGCGGGCGCTGAAGTCGACAAAGGTCTGCGCATCGACATAGGTGTCATGGGCCTTGTCGTTGACCCCGGCCAGTTCGTAGAGGTAGTCGGACTTGTAGTTGGCCGACAGGCGCAGGCTCAACTTGTCGTCTTCCCAGCCAAGCATCAGGTTGCCGACGGTCTTGGACTGGTTGGGCAAATCGATATCGCGCTTGAGGCTGGCCCCGGTGGCAGCGTCAACGCCCTTGATGCTGGCATTGGAGCGGCTGAAGGTGCTGTTGGCGCCCAGGATCAAACCGTTCCAGGGTGATGGCAGCCAGTCGAACTTCTGCGAGTAGGCCAGCTCCAGGCCATAAAGCTTGGCGCTGTCGCCGTTGGCGTAGCTGTGGGCTTCGGTAAAGTCGACCCATTCGCCGCTACCCGCCAGGTCGTTGTTGTAGACGAAGTTCTTGATATCCTTGTAGAACAGGAACGCCGACACCGTGCCCGCCTGCCCCATAAAGTGCTCGATGCCAAGGTCGAAGTTGCTCGATTCCAGCGGCTTGAGGTTGGGGTTGCCGAACTCGGCCTTGTCGTCTTCGATCACAAAACCCGGGGCCAACTGGCCAAAGGTCGGGCGCACTACGGTATTGGTCCAGGCTGCACGTACCTGGGTGTTTTTCGCCAACTGGTAACGGGCATGCAGCCCTGGCAGCCAGTGGTGGTAATCGCGCTGGGTGTCCTGGTCTTCAAACACGCCATCGCGCACGCCCGTGCCCTTGGCCTCGAACTCGGTGCCCTCGTAGCGCAGGCCGGCGATAAAGCGCCAGTCATCAATATCCACGGTATTCATCAGGTACGCGGCGTTGATGTCTTCGCGCATCTTGAAGTCATTGGCCCGCGAGTCCTGCTCGTTGTAGAAGTCGTCGCGGTTCAGGCCACCGATCAGGTCCTTGATCGCGCCGCCGCTGATGCCAGGGCCGTACTGGCCGAGGTTGTAGTGCAGGTTGCCCTTGTTGAACGCATTAAGGCTCAGTTGCTCGTCGCTAAAACCCAGGTCGGAGAAGTCCTTGTAGGTCCAGGCATTGAGGTCGTTGTCCTTGTTGCGCCGGCTGACCTTGCCGCCGAACTTGACCTGGGAGGCGTAGCCCTGCACGTCGTAGTCGCGGGCCAGGTCCAGGCGGATGTTTTTCTCGGTGTCCTTGGTGTGCTGTTCTTGCCAGTCCACCTTGTCGAGGCTGAAGTTGTTGGGGTCATAAAAGCCTGCGCCGATGATCGGCCGCGGTTTTTCGGTGTCGTAGAAGCCGCCGTCACCAATGCTGGAGCTGCCCTTGAACGTTGCGCCGGCGATGCCGCCCGGATTGTCTTCGCTGGACTCGCTGTAACCGGCCTGCCCGCTCAGGGTCCACAGGCCCATAGTGCGTTCGCCGCCGAATACGTAGGACTGGATTTCCTGGGTTTCCTCGCGCTGCTTGAGCTTGCGCTTGGTCTTGGTTTTGCCCACTTCGTCTTCGACCTGGGGGTCGGAGAACTCAAAGGCGGTGGAGTTGCGGGTTTCGTTGTCTTCAAAGCGGCTGTACAGCGTGCGCAGGTACAGGCTGGTGTCGTCGTCGGGCTTGTAGTCGAAGTTCAGGCCGCCACCGGCACGCTCGCGGCTGATTTCATAAACACGCTGTTCAAAACTGTTGAGGCGCGCGCCATCGGTGAAATCCCAGTCGCCGCCGGTTTCGACGTTGTCGGAGCGAAAGTCGCGCTTGTTCCAGCTCAGGGCTGCGGCCACACCGAAGTTGTCGACACCGTCACCCAGGCTGAAACGGTCGCTGATGGCCCCCGATACCTTGGGGCTGGTCTTGTGGCTGTTCTTGTTATAGCCGGCCTCGGTGCTGCCGGTATAGAACAGGCCATCATGATCGAAGGCCGAAAGGCTTTGCACGTCCACCGTGCCGCCCAGGGAGTTGGCATCCATGTCCGGGGTCAGGGTCTTGATCACCGACAGCGACTGCACCAGTTCCGAGGGCAAGACGTCCAGGGCCACGGCGCGGCGGGCGCTTTCCGGGGACGGTACCAGCGTACCGTTGATGGTCACGCTGTTGAGGTCCGGGCCCAGGCCGCGCACGCTGACAAAGCGGCCTTCGCCCTGGTCGCGCTCGATGCTGATGCCGGGCAGGCGCTGCACGGCCTCGGCGACGTTGGCGTCGGGCAACTGCGCCACGCCATCGGCATGCACCACGCTTTCAATGGTGTCCGAGTTGCGCTGTTGCTTGAGCGCCTTGTCCAGGCTGACAGCCTGGCCGACCACTTCGACGTGCTCGGTGGCACCAAGGGTTGATACCTCGGCGGCGCTCAAACGCTCGCTGGCGATTGCCAGGGCCAATGCACTGACCGTAAAGCCGACCCACTGCGCCTTGCTGCGACACTTGTACATGCTTGTCCTCCCCCAAAATCGCCCGTCAGGCCGGGCAAATGGCCCGACAACTTGGGAGCGAAAGCTAGGGTCGGTGGATGACAGAGCTGTGACAGTGTTTGGCTAAAACCCCGAAACAGAGGCTTTTTAGCGGTACTTTGAAGGCAATTGAGCTGATATGACCCGCGTCAACTTCCTCGCACCCTGTGGGAGCGGGCTTGCTCGCGATGGCATCAACGCGGTGCAACTGAGCCATCCCGTCGCCTGCATCGCGAGCAAGCCCGCTCCCACGGGGTAAACGGGGAATGTTCAAAGTTTTTGCACCACACACCTGAGCTGATTCGACCCGCAAGCCCCGTCATACAGTTGTCACACCGCTCTGCTCTGCTGACCGGCAATAGGTTTGGGTAGAACTGTGATGACTTGGTTAAACGTGCTTAAACACCATCGCTACAAGCTTGGTTTACTGTTGCTGGCGGCCAATGCCGCGGTGCTGCTGAACCTGGCATTCGGCACCCCCAAAACCTTCAGCGAGTGGCATTGGCTGGATATCTTCGGCGAAGGCGGCACCGCCCTGTTTATGCTGTTCTGGCTGGGGCTGGTGATTAAAAGCCGGCCCACCGGGCGGGTCACCAACTACCTGGCGTACGGCCTGTGCTTTATGTTTTTTTCCTGGTGGGTGGATGTGCTCGACGAATTTATCCGCCTGCCCAAGCACATCGGCTGGGATCACTGGATGGAGTCGGCGCCCATGCCCATCGGCATGATCCTGCTGACCATCGGCCTGTTCCACTGGCATCGCGAGCAACAGGCCATTAACCAGCAGATGGAGAAGCGCGAGCGGGTGTTTCGTGAACACCGCCTGTTCGACAAACTGACCCCCCTGGGCGGCGCCGAATACCTCAAGCGCCAGGTCAGCGACTGTCTGGCGCAAAGCATCGAGCAGCAACAGCCGCTGTCGTTGCTGGCACTGGATATCGACGACTTTGCCGCGATCAACCAGCATTACGGCCACACCGAAGGGGACGCCGTGCTGCAAGCCCTGAGTCAGTTACTGCTGCTCAACCTGCGCCGCCACGACCTGCTGTGCCGGCTGGCTGGCGACCGTTTTGTGGTGTTGCTGCCCAATACCGGCGAGAGCCAGGCCCGGCTGCTGGCCCTGGAGCTGCAACAGGCCGTACAGAGCCTGGCTCACAAAACCCGCCAGCATGGCGAGCGGGTGTATCTGTCGGCCAGTACCGCGGTGATGATGGCGGTGGATGAAGCCCCTGATGAACTGCTCAAGCGCCTCAACCTGGCACTGGCGCGGGCCAAGCCGCCACGGAGCAAACGCGCATGACCCTCGACAGCCGCTGGTACGAAGCCGACAGCCGCTTTATTGCCGGGCACTATCAACCCGCGACCCTGATCGACCTTGCCCTGTCGCGAGATATCGACAGCCATCGCCTGCTGCGCGGCACCGGGCTGTTCTACGACGATATCGTTGCCGGGCACACCCGCCTCAGCCCGCAGCAATGCTTCGCCCTGATCGCCAATGCACAGCGCCTGCTCGAAGCCGATGACAGCAGTTTTCTGTTTGGCCAACGCCTGTTGCCTGGGCATTACGGCCCGGCCAGCCACGCCCTGCAACAGGCGCAGAACCTGCAACAGGCCCTGGAAACCCTGATCCACCACCGCGCCCTGCTCAGCCCCTTGCTCACCCCGCGACTCTTGCTGGACGACAAGTACGCCTATGTGTACTGGCTCGACAGTTGCGGGGCCCAGGAGCAATTGCGTTTTGTGCTGGAAGCCAGCATGACGGCGCTGAAGGCAATGAGTCAGTGGCTCAGCGGCGAGCGCCTGCCGTGGGAATGCAGCTTCAGCCACCCGCAGCCGCGCTATGTCGAGCAGTACTGGGTGCATCTGGGCGAGAACACCCAGTTTGGCTGCCAGCTGGACATGATGCGCCTGCCCCGCGAATACCTGACCCGGCCCTGGCCCAACGCCTCGGCCATTGCCCGGCAAGTGGCTTACCAGCAGGCGCAGGTGCAGCTGCACGGCCTGGGCTTTCGTGCCAGCCTGCTTGACCGGTTGTATGTGTACTTGCGCGACAACGCGCGGCAGGCACCGAGCCTGGAGCAAACGGCGCAGCATTTTTGCGTGAGCCAGGCCACCCTCAAGCGCAAGCTGAACAAGCACGGCACCCACTTTCAGGCTCAGCAAGACCAGGCGCGCAAACACATGGCACTGTACCTGTACCAGTTCAAGGGGCTGAGCAACGAAGCCGTGGCCGAATACCTGAACTTCAACGACCCGGCGAACTTTCGCCGCGCCTTGAAGCGCTGGACGGGGTGTACGCCCAACCTGATACGGCAGTTTTTGGCGCTGTAAGCCACCACCAAAACCTGATGCGCGCAGATGGATTGTGGGAGCGGGCTTGCTCGCGATGCAGGCCACGCGGGTGATCTGGCAAGCCGCGGTCATGCTATCGCGAGCAAGCCCGCTCCCACAGGTTTTGCGGTGTTCAGTTAACCTGCCAGCTCGCGCAATTTGGCCAGTTCTTCAGCCCCCAGCGGGATACCTGCGCTCAACGACTTGGCGCGCTCGATAAAGCGCCGGTCCCCGGGCATGCGCTCCAGCCCCACCGCATGCATCTGCCGCACCAGTTCGGCGCTGCGCTGGGCAAAGCTGTTGCCGCCGGACTTGCTCGGGTCGATCACGATCAGCAGTTGACCGGTCCACGGGGTTTGCGCGCCCGGGTGTTTCGACCAGTCAAACTCGAACGAGAAGTTACCTCCCGTCAGCGCCGCCGCCAGCAATTCGACCATCATCGACAGCGCCGAGCCCTTGTGCCCGCCAAAGGGCAGCAAGGCGCCACCATCGAGAATGGCTTTCGGGTCTTCGGTCGGCTCGCCCTGCTTGTCCACCCCCATGCCCGCAGGCAGCGAGTGGCCCTTGCGCGCAGCTATTTGCACGTCGCCGTGGGCAATGGCGCTGGTGGCCAGGTCGAAGACAATCGGATGACCATCGGCACGGGGCGCGGCGAAGGCGATCGGGTTGGTGCCAAACAGCGGTTTTTGCGCACCGTGGGGCACCACGCAGGTCATGCTGTTGACCACGCTCAAGGCCACCAGGCCTTCTTCGGCAAACGGCTCGACATCCGGCCAGAGCGCGGCAAAGTGATGGGAGTTGCGAATCGCCAGTACCGCGATCCCGGCGCTGCGGGCTTTTGCCACCAGCAATTCACGGGCCGCAGCCAGGGCCGGCTGGGCGAAGCCACCAGCGGCGTCCACGCGGATAAAACCCGAGGCGACGTCTTCTACCACCGGCACCGCCTGGCCATCCACCCAGTTGCTGGCCAATGACGACAGATAGCCCGGAATGCGAAACACGCCGTGACTGTAGGAACCATCGCGCTGGGCTCGGGCGCAGTTGTCCGCCAGTACCCGGGCGACCTGCGGCGAGGTGCCATGACGCTCGAAAATTCGCTGCAGCAAAGCGGTCAATTCGGCGAGGGAAAGCGACTGCGTGGAAGACATTCTGGCGCTCCAATCTGATTATTTTTGTCTGAGGCAAACTATCCTTCGATGACAGTTCTCTGTCAATTGTTGACTTAATGACAGAAAACATTCACTTTCTGCAACGCGCTGAAATAAAAACAGGAAGCAGTCGTGAGCCAGCCGATTAAACAACGCCTTGAAAGCAGTCTGTCAACCGCCGCCCCGTCGGGCCGGGCGATTGCCAGTTACATGCTGGCCAATCTTTACGAGCTGCCCTTTCAGACCGCCGCCGACATCGCCAGCAAACTGGGGGTCAGCGAATCCAGTGTCGGGCGCTTTTGCCGCTCCCTGGGCTACAGCCATTTCAAGGATTTAAAAAACGATCTCAAGGACGACCTGGGCGATGGCCCGTGGCTGGTCGGTGATCGCCTGCAAGAATTCCGCCAGCAATCGAGCCAGAGCCCGCAGGCCCTGCCGCGCAGCTTCGAGCTGGAAGTCGGAGCGCTGGTCAAGGTCTACGAATACAGCCTCACGCCACAGTGGCAGGCCGTCAGCCAGCGCCTGGCCACACGGCGCAAGGTGTTTGTCGCAGGGTTCCAGACCGAGCGCGGGATCGCCGCCTCGATGGTGCACTTGCTGCAATACCTGCGCGACGGCGTGCAGCTGGTGGACGGTGCCGCCGGGCATTACGCCGACGTGCTGCTGTGCCCGCCCGCCGACTGTGCCCTGGTGGTGTTTGAAGCCCGCCGCTATTCACGCCACGCCCAGCTGTTGTGCCGCAAGGCGCGCGAGGCCGGGATCGAGGTCACGTTAATCACCGACACCTTCTGTGACTGGGCCGACCAGAGCGCCAGTGAAGTGTTCCGCGTGCCCACCGAATTCAACCTGTTCTGGGAATCCACCGCGGCCATGCTGTCGCTGGTGCATCTGCTGATCAACGAAGTGTGCAAACAACTGGGGCCTGACGTTGAGAAGCGTCTTGAGGCAACCGCGGCCTTACACAATGAGTTCGTGGGCTACACATCCTCACCCGGATCAAAACAATAAAACGAGGTGCTAGATGAAATACGTCATTCGCTTTGCAAGTGCATGCGCCCTGGTGGCCGCCGTTGCCGCCAACGCTCACGCCGATACACTGACTATCGCCACCGAAGGCGCCTACCCTCCTTTCAACACCACCAATTCTGACGGCACGGTGTCCGGCTTTGACGTCGATATCACCAATGCCCTGTGCGAACGCATGAACGCGCAATGCAAGATCGTCGCCCAGGATTGGGACGGCATCATCCCGGGGCTAATGGCGAAAAAGTACGACGCTATCGTGGCTTCGATGATCGTGACCGATGAGCGCAAGAAGAAAATCGCGTTCACCAATCACTACTACCGCACGCCGCTGTCCATTGCCGTACCTAAAGACTCTGACATCACCGATGCCCAGATCAACTTCAAGGGCCGCACCATCGGTGCCCAGGGCGCAGCGACCCAGGGCATCTACGCCGAAGACCACTACGAAAAAGCCGGAGCCAAGCTCAACCTCTATCCAACCCTGGACGAGGCCAATGCCGAGCTGAAAAACGGCCGCGTCGATGCGGTGATTGCCGACAAATTCCCGCTGCTGGAGTGGATCAACAAAGCCAGCGACGACTGCTGCAAGATCATCGGTGACGTCAACGGCACCAATGCCGACGCGGCCATTGCCGTGCGCCAGAGCGACACCGTGCTGCGCGAGCGCTTCAACAAGGCGCTGGACGAAATCGTCGCCGACGGCACTTACAAAAAAATCAGCAGCAAGTACTTCGACTTCGACATTTACTGAGTCGCCCGCCCTCGTTTGAGGGCCTCCCTGCCATTGACCCTGCCCTGCGCACTTAAGGTGCGCGGCGGCTGAATTTCGGCCCAATTTTGCCCGGGGACTCGAGCATGCTCGATCAACTCTCACTCCTTTCTTTTGCCAGTGGCGGCTGGGGCTCGGCGCTGCTCGCCGGTGCGCTGGTGACCATTGCCCTGGCCTTGAGCTGCCTGCCCATCGGCTTGCCCCTGGGCCTGGCCGTAGCGGTGGCGGCACGCTCGAAAAACCGTTGGCTGCGGGCGTGGGCGACCACTTTTTCCACAGTATTTCGTGGTTTGCCGGAACTGCTGACCCTACTGATCATTTACTACGGCTGCCAGATCGCCGCGCAAAAGCTGCTGGCCATGATGGGCTACGACGCCCAGGTGACGATCAATACCTTCGTCGCCGCGATGGTGGCTTTCAGCCTGGTATTTGCCGCCTTCTCCAGCGAGATCTGGCTGGGTGCGTTCAAGACCATCCCCAAGGGTCAGTTCGAAGCGGCCTCGGCCCTGGGCCTGAGCAAATTCACCACCTTTCGCAAGGTGGTACTGCCGCAACTGGCGCGCATCGCCCTGCCCGGTCTGTCGAACAACTGGTTGTCGCTGCTCAAGGACACCTCGCTGGTGTCGACCATCTCCCTGGTGGACCTGATGCGCCAGACCAACCTGGCGGTGAGCGTGACCAAGGAGCCGATGCTGTTCTACACCGTCGCCTGCCTGGGTTATCTGTTTTTCTCGGCGATCTCGGGGCGCCTGTTCGCCTTCCTTGAGCGCTACTTCAGCCGCCACCAACGGAGCGTGCAGCCATGAGCCTGGCGGACCTGCAAAACATGTTTCTCAACCCCGATTTGCTGGAGCGTTATGGCCCGCGCTTTATCGACGGGCTGCTGGTCACGGGCAAGCTGGTGGCGATTTCCTTCACGCTCGGCGCCTTGCTGGGCTTGCTGATCGCCCTGGGGCGTTTGTCCAGCAACCGTTTCTTGCGCAGCTTCACCGGCGCCTATGTGTATTTCTTTCGCGGCTCGCCGCTGCTGGCACAACTGTTTTTGCTCTACTACGGCTTGGGCTCATTCAAGGGCTTCTGGCAGGACGTTGGGCTGTGGTGGTTTTTCCGCGATGCGTGGTTCTGCACCCTGCTGGCTTTTACCCTCAACACGGCGGCCTACCAGGCCGAGATCCTGCGCGGCAGCATCCTCTCCGTGGCCCAGGGCCAGCGTGAAGCCTGCAAGGCCCTGAACCTGTCGCGCTGGACCGCCTTTCGCAAGATCATCCTGCCGCAGTCGCTGCTGGTGGCGATCGGCCCGCTGGGCAACGAACTGATCCTGATGATCAAGGCCAGTGCCATTGCTTCGCTGGTGACCATATACGACCTGATGGGCGTGACCAAGATGGCGTTCTCGCGCAGTTTCGACTTCCAGGTCTACCTGTGGGCCGCCGTGCTCTACCTGCTGATCGTGGAAGTGGTGCGCCGCAGCCTGAAGCTGATCGAAGGCCGCCTCGGCCGTCACTTGCAGTAAGCCCATTGTCCGGGCTGCGAACACGGCCCCTGTTTTAAGGATTTGTTTATGCACTGCGACACTATCGTTCTGGGCGCCGGCATTGTCGGCGTCAGTACAGCGTTGCACCTCCAGGCCCGCGGGCGCAGCGTGGTGCTGCTTGACCGCGCAATGCCGGGCAGCGGCACCAGCCACGGCAATGCCGGGCTGATCGAGCGCGCCAGCGTCATCCCTTACTCGTTCCCGCGGGAAATCTCGCGCCTGCTGCGCTATGGCCTCAACCAGCAATCGGACGTGCGCTACAGCCTCAAGCACTTGCCCAAGGCCGGGCCGTGGCTGTTGAAGTACTGGCAGCAATCCGCGCCCAAGGAGCTGGCCAAGGCCACCGGCGCCATGCTGCCGCTGATTGAAAAATGCGTCAGCGAACACGACCTGCTGGCCGAACCGGCCGGCGTCACGGCGCTGATCGATGACAGCGGCTGGATCGAGGTCTATCGCACCCCGGCAGACTTCGACAAGGCCCAGCGCGATGCGGCGGCCCTGAGTGAGTACAAGCTCAACTACCGGGTGCTGGGCGAGCAGCAGGTGCATGCCCTGGAGCCAGGGCTGCATACCGATGTGATCGGCGGCATCCACTGGCTTGACCCCAAGACCGTCAGCGATCCGGGCGGCCTGACCCGTGGTTATGCCGAACTCTTTGTAAAACGTGGCGGCACCTTTGTCACAGGCGACGCCACCAGCTTGCGGGCCACAGCCGGGCAATGGCAGGTCGAAAGCCAGAAAGGCCTGATCGTCGGCAATGAAGTGGTGGTTACCCTGGGCCCGCAAGCGCGGGCGATTTTCGAACCGCTGGGTTATCGCATTCCCCTGGCGATCAAGCGCGGCTATCACATGCATTACGCGGCCAAAGACGGCCAGACCATGCAGCACCCGATTCTCGATTCGGTGGGCGGTTATGTACTGGCACCGATGGTGGGAGGCATTCGCCTGACCACCGGGATCGAATTTGCCGACAGCGATGACCCGATCAATGAAATCCAGCTGCGCCGCTGCGAAGAACGGGCCCAACGCCTGTACCCGCTGGGTGAGCGTGTGGATGCCGAACCTTGGCTGGGCCGGCGCCCGTGCCTGCCGGACATGTGCCCGGTGATTGGCCCTGGCAGCCGCCACAAGGGCCTGTGGTTCAACTTTGGCCATGCCCATCATGGCCTGACCCTGGGCCCGGTCAGCGGGCGCCTGCTGGCCGAAATGATGACCGGCGAAAAACCTTTCACCGACCCTGCGCCCTATAGCGCCGAGCGTTTTCACTGATCACTGGAGACACACCATGCTCGCACAACCTGCTTACGTACACCCCGTGTCGCCAGTCACTGACACCCGCAAGGTAGTCGTGGATATCGCCGGGCTGAACAAGTACTACAGCGCCTTTCATGTACTCAAGGGCATCGACCTGAAAGTGCGCGAAGGCGAACGCATCGTGCTGTGTGGCCCGTCCGGCTCCGGCAAGTCGACGTTGATCCGCTGCATCAACCGCCTGGAAATCGCCGAACAGGGGCGCATCCTGATCAACGACACCGACCTGTCGCTGCCTACCCGTGAGGCGAGCAAGGTGCGCAGTGAAATCGGCATGGTGTTTCAGCATTTCAACTTGTTCCCGCATATGAGTGTGCTGGACAACTGCATCCTGGCGCCGATGTCGGTGCGTGGCTTGTCGCGCAAGAAGGCCATTGAACTGGCGCAACACTTTTTGACCAAGGTCGGGATTGCCAGCCAGGCTGATAAATACCCGAGCCAGTTGTCCGGCGGCCAGCAACAACGTGTGGCCATTGCCCGGGCGTTGTGCATGGAACCGAAAATCATGTTGTTCGATGAGCCGACTTCGGCACTGGACCCAGAGATGGTCAGCGAAGTGCTGGACGTGATGGTCAACCTGGCCGGCAGCGGCATGACCATGTTGTGCGTGACCCATGAAATGGGCTTTGCGCGCCAGGTGGCGGAGCGGGTGTTGTTCCTGGATGGCGGCATGGTGATTGAAGACTCGCCGCCGGAGGACTTCTTCAACGCCCCGAAAAGCCCGCGGGCCAAGGCGTTTTTAGCGCAGATCGTGCATTAAACACAGGTGTGGGAGCTGGCTTGCCTGCGATGCGATCTGGCTGGCAAACCGCAGTGATGCCATCGCGGGCAAGCCCGCTCCCACATTGTCCCTGGCAAGTCGCAGCTTCTTTGAACACCACAAAATCTGTGGGAGCTGGCTTGCCTGCGATGCCTGCGACGCGGTCTGGCTGGCAAACCGCAGTGATGCCATCGCGAGCAAGCCCGCTCCCACATTGTCCCTGGCAAGGCGCAGCTTCTTTGGGCACCACGGAACCTGTAGGAGCTGGCTTGCCTGCGATGCGATCTGGCTGGCAAACCGCAGTGATCCCATCGCGGGCAAGCCCGCTCCCACATTGTCCCTGGCAAGGCGCAGCTTCTTTGGGCACCACGGAACCTGTAGGAGCTGGCTTGCCTGCGACGCGGTCTGACTGGCAAACCGCAGTGATCCCATCGCGAGCAAGCCCGCTCCCACATTGTCCCTGGCAAGGCGCAGCTTCCTTGAGCACCACAAAATCTGTGGGAGCTGGCTTGCCTGCGATGCCTGCGACGCGGTCTGACTGGCAAACCGCAGTGATCCCATCGCGAGCAAGCCCGCTCCCACATTGTCCCTGGCAAGGCGCAGCTTCCTTGAGCACCACAAAATCTGTGGGAGCTGGCTTGCCTGCGATGCCAGCGACGCGGTCTGACTGGCAAACCGCAGTGATCCCATCGCAAGCAAGCCCGCTCCCACAAGAATTTGGCAAGGCGCAGTCTCAGCACACACCGCAAAACCTGTGGATGTCGGTTATCTACAGCTGCGCCGCCAATCTCGACCCCTGATCAATGGCCCGCTTGGCATCCAGCTCCGCCGCCACATCCGCGCCGCCAATCAAGTGCACGTTCTGCCCCGCTGCCACCAGCCCGTCCTGCAACTCACGCAACGGGTCCTGCCCGGCGCAAATCACAATGTTGTCCACTGCCAACACCTGCGGCTCGCCTTCGCCAATGCGGATATGTAGCCCTGCATCGTCGATGCCCAGGTACTCGACACTGTTGAGCATCTGCACCTGCTTGTTTTTCAGACCCGCGCGGTGGATCCAGCCGGTGGTTTTGCCCAGGCCGTCACCCACCTTGGTTTTTTTCCGTTGCAGCAGGAACACCTGGCGCGCCGGGGCATGCACCTCGGGCTTGATTCCCGCCACACCGCCACGGGCTTCAAGCGCACTGTCGATGCCCCATTCCTTCCAGAACGCCTCGCGGTCCTGGCTGGTGGCAACGCCCTGATGCACTAGGAACTCCGACACGTCAAAACCAATCCCGCCCGCGCCAATCACCGCCACTTTGGCGCCCACCGGCTTACGCTGCAGAATCACATCCAGGTAGCTCAGCACCTTGGGGTGATCGATGCCCGGAATCGCCGGAGTTCGTGGCGCGATGCCAGTGGCCAGAATGATCTCGTCAAAACCGCCATCAACCAATTGCTGCACACCCACCCGGGTATTCAGGCACAGCTCGACGCCGGTGGTTTGCAGCTTGCGCTTGAAGTAACGCAGGGTTTCGAAAAACTCTTCCTTGCCCGGCACGCGCTTGGCCACGTTGAACTGACCACCGATTTCGCTGGCCGAGTCAAACAGCATCACCTCATGCCCGCGCTCGGCGGCTACGGTGGCAGCAGCCAGCCCGGCCGGGCCGGCACCCACCACGGCGATTTTTTTCACGGCAATGGTCGGCAAATAATTGAGTTCGGTTTCATGGCAGGCACGCGGGTTGACCAGGCAACTGGTCAGTTTGCCGCCAAAGGTGTGGTCAAGGCACGCCTGGTTGCAACCGATGCAGGTATTGATCTCGTCGCTGCGCCCGGCAGCCGCCTTGTTGACGAACTCGGGGTCGGCCAGGAACGGGCGCGCCATCGACACCATGTCGGCATCGCCATCGGCCAGAATCTGCTCGGCGATTTCCGGGGTGTTGATGCGGTTGGTGGTAATCAGCGGTACCTTCACCGAGCCACGCAGCTTGGCCGTGACCTTGCTGAACGCCGCACGGGGCACCTTGGTGGCGATCGTCGGGATACGCGCTTCGTGCCAGCCGATACCGGTGTTGATCAGGGTCGCACCGGCCGATTCGACAGCCTTGGCCAGTTGCACGATTTCTTCCCAGACGCTGCCGCCTTCCACCAGATCGAGCATCGACAGGCGGTAAATGATAATGAAATTCGAGCCAACGGCTTCGCGCACGCGACGTACGATTTCCACCGGCAGGCGCATGCGGTTTTCGTAACTGCCACCCCAACGGTCGGTACGCTGGTTGGTGTGCGCCGCCAGGAACTGGTTAATCAGGTAGCCTTCCGAGCCCATGATCTCGACACCGTCATAGCCCGCGCTTTGGGCCAGCCTGGCGCAGGTCACGAAGTCGCTGATCTGCTTTTCGATGCCCTCCTCGTCCAGCTCCTTTGGCTTGAACGGGTTGATCGGTGCCTGGATCGCACTCGGCGCGACCTGGCGCGGGCTGTAGGCATAGCGCCCGGCGTGGAGGATCTGCAGGCAGATCTTGCCGCCGGCATCGTGTACGGCGCGGGTCACGACCACATGCTTTTCGGCTTCTTCGACGGTGCTCAGCTTGGCTGCGCCGCTGTACACCCCACCCTCGTCATTGGGTGCAATGCCGCCAGTGACAATCAGGCCCACGCCGCCACGAGCACGCTCGGCAAAGTAGGCAGCCATGCGCTCAAAGCCGCCAGGCTTTTCTTCCAGGCCGGTGTGCATCGAGCCCATCAGGCTGCGGTTGCGCAAGGTGGTAAAACCCAGATCCAGGGGGGCGAGTAAATGCGGGTAACGAGGGGCGGTCATCGAAAAGCTCCACAACGGGCGAAATCACGGAACGCGGGATGCTCTGCGGCTCCCGGCGCTTGATAGGAGGCACAGTAAAGACTCAATCGGCCCCACTCAATGACCCAAAGTTACAAATTATTAACCCTAGTGCGCAGCCCCCCTTGGCAAGTCGGCGCGCGCCACCTACCCTAGAGGCCGAATTCCGCTGAAAGCTGTCCGCTCTATCTCTATGCGCAAACTCATTGGCTGCACCTTACTGATTGCCCTTCTCGCCGCTGCCGGCAGCTATGCCTGGTGGACCACGCAAAGGGACGTTGGCCACTACCTGTCTGACCTGCGTATCGAGCTGGCCATCAACGACGGCGTCAATAACGACCGTGGCAACCTGCTGGGCATCGAACCCGATCTGTCGCCACGGGATTATCAAAGCCTGGCACTGGTTCACCTCAAGCTTGCGGCGTACCTCAACAGCGCCCGCGACGCCGGCCTGATCAACGACAAAACCGTAGTGGTACTGCCGGAACATATCGGCTCGTGGCTGATGTTCCGTGGCGAAAAAAGCCAGCTGTACCAGGCAGCCAACCTCAATGAAGCCATGCACTGGCTGGCCATCAGCAACCCCCTGGCCTTCGCCGGTGCCTGGTTACGGGCCGACGGCGAAAGCCGGACCAACGATGCCCACCTGCGCATGAAGGCCGCCAGCATGGCCGCCGACTACCAGACGCTGTTCGGTGGCCTGGCCAAGGAATTCGGGGTAACCCTGGTGGCTGGCAGCATTGCATTGCCCGAGCCACGCATTGAGCACGGCAAGCTGCTGCCCGGCAGCGGCCCGCTGTACAACAGCAGCGTGGTGTTTGACCGCACGGGCGTAGCGCTCGGCAAACCCCAGCTTCAGTTATTGCCCACCTATGAAGAACAGAGCTATATCCAGCCCGGCCCCGACCATGAGTTGAATGTGGTGGACACCCCGGCCGGGCGCCTGGGCATCCTGATCGGCAGCGACAGCTGGTACCCCGAGAACTACCGCACCCTCAACGAAAAAGGCGTGCAATTGATTGCCGTGCCAGCGTTTATCGTCGGCAAGACCACTTGGGACAAGCCCTGGGGCGGCTATAAAAGCGTATCGACCCCCAGCGAAATCAGCCTCAAGCCCGGCGAAGTGACCGAAGGCGATGCCTGGCATCGCCTGACCCTCATCAGCAGCCTGCCCAGCAGCACCGCCGAAGCGGGCATGACCGTGTTCCTGCGCGGCAAGTTCTGGGACAAGCACAGCACCGGCCAGGGCTTTATCAGCCGCAACGGCCAGACCAGCCCGGACCAGCCGGTGAGCGGCGCCCGGTTGCTCAATCTCTGGTTGTAATGCCATGAAGCCGCTGCCGATGCGCCTGGGCGATCTTTCGGTCGGGTTTGTCCAGGCCCTGGCTGACGCCGTGCGCAGTTGCGCCCAAGACCCGGCACCGCTGCTCGAACAGTTCGGCCTGGACCCGGCTCGCCTGGCCCAGCCGCTGGCACGCCTGTCGATCCCCCGCTATATGCGCCTGGGCCACGCCGCGATTGCCCTGACCGGCAACCCGGCCCTGGGCCTGCGCATGGGCCAGCTTAGCCGCCTGAGCCAGGTGGGGCTGGCCGGGGTTACCGCAGCCCAGGCCCCCACCGTGCGTGAAGCGGCACGCACCCTGATCCGCTTCGAGCCCTTGTACGGCTCCAACTACCGCGGGCAATCGAGCCTGCACGAAGATGCCCGGGGCGCCTGGCTGCGGTTTTACTCCATCAGCCCGTACAACGCCTACAACCGCTTTGTGGTGGACTCGATCATCGCTGGCTGGTTGCAGCACCTGTCAACGGTCGCGGCGCAACCCTTGAGCTGCGAACAGATCGATATTGAATTCAGCGAGCCGGATTACGCGCAGCACTACAGCGAGCTGGGCAGTGTCGCAATCCACTTTCGCGCCGACACCAATCAATTGCGCCTCAATCACGCCACCCTCGACTTGCGCAACCCCCAGCACTGCCCCAGCACCTGGGCGTACCTGCTGCAATTGTGCGAACGGGAACTGGAGCAACTGACCCGCACCCGCAGCCTGCGCGAGCGCATCACGCAATTGCTGGGGCCTTTGCTCAATGGCGGTCGCGAACCCGACCTGGAAGAAGTGGCGGCACGCCTGAAGCTGCCAACCTGGACCCTGCGCCGCAAGCTGACAGAAGAAGGCACGCAGTTTCGCGCCATTCTCAATGACACACGACGCGACCTCGCCATGACCTATATCCGTGATACAGAGCTGGCCTTTGGCGAAATTGCCTATTTGTTGGGGTTTGCCTCAGCCGAGGCGTTTCAGCGGGCTTTCAAGCGCTGGAATGCGCAGACGCCGGGGGAGTACCGCCGGCGTCAGCGCCAATCTGCCTGAGGCGATGCAGGGCTCAAAGCTCTGTCGCGTCATCGGCAGGGTCCAGCGGGTCCAGTTCAAAGGCCTGGTACTCAAGCAGCTCTTCCTGATAGTCGTCCATTGCAGCATCCCTTTTCAGTCTGTGTTAAGTCATGCCTGAGCATAAAGTGCCCGCATGAAGGAAAAATGACACCTTCGCGCGCACTGTCAATACCCATTGATAAACGTAGCAGAGCTTTTGAGATTTACTGCACAGTTATTGAACGGTGGAAGGCTCTGCTGCGGCAGGTGCGGGGGTGATGGCAGGCTCAGCTGCAGGCTCGACCACAGGCGTCACCGGTGCCACAACTGCTGGCACCGTTACAGGCACCTCAGCAGGCAGCACAGGCTCAACGGCTGCCGGTGGCACCACCGGCTCGCTGACAGGCGCCACCGCAGGCTCAGGCACAATAACCGGCACAGCTGCAGGCACAACGACTTCAGCCTTCACCGGCGCGGGTTCCGGCACACCCAATTCAGGCTTGGGTTGTTGCGGGGCGTGCGGCGCTTTCTTTTCTTCCTTGGGCTTGGGCAGGAACACTTCGACCAAGCCAAAGAAACGGTCATAGAACTGCGCCGAAGACACCGTCTCGCTGGCGACCTTGACCATCGAGTCATCGGTGGAGCCAATCGGCATCGACACCGACCCCAGCACACCGACACCCAGGCTGGCAGAGTTGTTGACTTTCTTCAGTGCGTATCGGTCCTGCAGCGCATTGGCGAACATGGTGGCGTGATGCTCAGAACCGCCATCGTCAGCACACACAATGTTGAAGCTGATTTCCAGATGGCTTTCGCCAGTTTGCTGGAAGCTCTTGTGGCCGCTGATCATCTTTGGGTCGTTGCTGGTGATGATATAGCCCTGGCTGAGCAAAGCGCGGCGCGCTGCTTCGCAGGCAGTCTTGTCGGTCACCGGGTAATTGCGCGAGAACGTACCGGAGTCATCGAAGTTTTCATGTTCATAGATGGCTGTTTTCTTCGACGAACAACCTGCGAGACCAGTCAGCACGAGGGCGACTACCACGGCACGCACGGGGAATGACATAAGCATTGAAGATCCTGAAGAGAACGGTACGGGGCGTATTGTGCATCAAGTGGGGTTTTTTGCGTGGGTTTGATTGGCTCATCCCCCGTGAAACTGCGCATCGCCTGTGGGAGCGGGCTTGCTCGCGATGGCATCCGCGCGAACCAGCAGAAGCACCGCGCCGCGTGTGTCGCAGGCAAGCCAGCACCCATAGCGATTTTGCAGCATCCCGAGCCAAATCCCGGGCACAAAAAAAGCGACCCTTGGGTCGCTTTTTTTGCAGCTTCAGAGAGTTCAAGGGCTCTGGAGCAAATATGGCGCAGCGGACGGGACTCGAACCCGCGACCCCCGGCGTGACAGGCCGGTATTCTAACCGACTGAACTACCGCTGCGTATCGCTCGGACTTGCGCCCGTTTGAAACTTTTAAACCTGTGACTGAACAGCTTCGGTGCTTTTCAATCGCAAACCAGGCGAGCCTGATTTGTACAAATATGGCGCAGCGGACGGGACTCGAACCCGCGACCCCCGGCGTGACAGGCCGGTATTCTAACCGACTGAACTACCGCTGCGCGTCGGTGGCAGTTCCTTTCGGAACGACCTTTCTCTTGCGAGAATCTCAAGAAGTGGTGGGTGATGACGGGATCGAACCGCCGACCCTCTGCTTGTAAGGCAGATGCTCTCCCAGCTGAGCTAATCACCCTTTGCTTCGTTGAGGCCGCGAAATTTACGCACCTATCGAAGCTAAGTCAAGGACAAGATTGGGTTTTTTTCGAAATTTGCAAAAATAGTGGTCTGGCCTTACTCGCCGTAGATCATCTTCTTGCTCATGCCGCCATCCACCACAAACTCCTGCCCCGTGACAAAACCGGCATTGCGCGACAACAACCACGCAACCATCGCTGCAACGTCTTCCACGCTCCCTGCCCGGCCCGCCGGGTGCTGGGCATGATCGGCCTCTGTCAGCGGCTCTGCGCGCCTTGCAGAGGGATCACGGGCATCGATCCAGCCCGGGCTGACAGCATTGACCCTGATCTGCGGGCCAAGGCTGATGGCCAGTGCGTGGGTCAATGCCAGCAACCCGCCCTTGCTCGCCACATAAGCCTCGGTATCAGGCTCCGACTGACGGGCGCGGGTAGAAGCCAGGTTAACGATCGCCCCGCAATGCGCACGCAGATACGGCGCGCAATGCTTGGCCAGCAACATCGGCCCGGTGAGATTGACCGCCAGGACGCGGTTCCAGTGTTGCAGGTCGAGGCTTTCCAGAGGCGTATTGTGCGGATCCGCAATCGCGGCGTTGCACACCAGCCCGTCGAGCCGGCCGAACTGCCCCAGCACCTGGGCGACACACTGGATGACATCGGCCTCAACCGACACATCCATCGTCACGAACCAGGCACTTTCACCCAGCGCCTTGGCCACCCTGGCGCCACGGGCACGGTCAATATCGGTCAACACCACTTGCCAGCCTTCACTGACCAGCCAGGCCGCAATCCCCAGGCCAATGCCGCGTGCAGCGCCGGTCACCAGCGCTACACGGCCATTACCGCCAACCGGTGCTTCGAGCATCCAATCGGTCACAGCGCAGCCAGGCCCCGTGCAAGGTCGGCCTGCAGGTCGGCAACATCTTCCAGACCCACGGCAATGCGGATCAGGCTGTCACGAATACCGGCCGCTTCACGCTCCTGCGGTGCCAGGCGGCCATGGGAAGTGGTCGCCGGATGGGTAATCGTGGTTTTGCTGTCACCCAGGTTGGCAGTGATCGAGATCAGGCGGGTGGCGTCGATAAAGCGCCAGGCGCCCTCCTTGCCGCCCTTGACCTCAAAACTGACAACGGCACCAAAACCGCGCTGCTGGCGCTGGGCCAATTCGTACTGTGGATGACTCTTGAGACCGGCGTAGTGAACCTTCTCTACGCCGTCCTGCTGCTCCAGCCACTCGGCCAGGGCCTGGGCACTGGCGCAGTGAGCGCGCATACGCAGATTGAGAGTCTCCAGCCCCTTGAGGAAGATCCACGCATTGAACGGGCTCAGGGTCGGCCCGGCAGTGCGCAGGAAACCGACGATTTCTTTCATCAGCTCGCCACGACCGGCAACCACGCCGCCCATGCAACGGCCCTGACCATCGATAAACTTGGTTGCCGAATGCACCACGATGTCTGCGCCCAGCTTCAGCGGCTGCTGCAAGGCTGGCGTGCAGAAGCAGTTGTCTACTACCAGCAAGGCCCCCTTGGCATGGGCGATTTCTGCCAGTGCGGCGATATCCACCAGCTCGGCCAGCGGGTTGGACGGCGACTCGACAAACAGCAGCTTGGTGTTGGGCTTGATTGCCGCATCCCAGCCGGCCAGTTCGGCCAAAGGCACATAATCAACCTGCACGCCGAAGCGCTTGAAATACTTTTCAAACAGGCTGATGGTCGAACCGAACACACTGCGCGACACCAGGATATGGTCCCCGGCGCTGCACAGGCTCATGACCACCGACAGGATGGCTGCCATGCCCGTCGCCGTGGCTACGGCCTGCTCGGCACCTTCAAGGGCGGCAATGCGCTCTTCGAAAGCACGGACCGTAGGGTTGGTGTAACGCGAATAAACGTTGCCTGCCACCTCGCCCGAAAACCGCGCTGCCGCGTCGGCGGCCGTGCGGAACACATAGCTGGAGGTCAGGAACATCGCATCGCCGTGCTCGCCTTCTGGCGTACGGTGCTGGCCTGCGCGCACCGCCAGGGTGTCGAACGCTACGCCGTCGAGGTCGCTGTCCAGCCGACCTGCATCCCAATCCTGACTCATGCTGCCACTCCTTGCTGTATTAGAGAAACGCAAACCGGCCCATCAGGGCCGGTTTGGTGAAATCCTAGTTGTTGTATATGCCGATGGTGGCACCCACACCCTGGGCAACCACCTTGGACGCATCGTTGCGCGCACGCTCGATACGCTCCAGGTAGTTGTCGTCAATATCGCCGGTGACGTACTTGCCGTCAAACACCGCGCAATCGAACGCATCGATCTTGATCTTGCCGCCCCCCACCGCATCGATCAGGTCAGGCAGGTCCTGATAGATCAGCCAGTCGGCACCAATCAGCTCGGCCACTTCCTGGGTGCTGCGGTTGTGTGCGATCAGCTCATGGGCGCTTGGCATGTCAATGCCATACACGTTCGGGTAACGCACAGCCGGAGCAGCCGAGCAGAAGTAGACATTCTTGGCGCCGGCTTCACGAGCCATCTGAATGATCTGCTTGCAGGTAGTACCGCGCACGATCGAGTCGTCCACCAGCATCACGTTCTTGCCACGGAACTCAAGCTCGATGGCATTGAGCTTCTGGCGCACGGATTTTTTACGCGCAGCCTGGCCCGGCATGATGAAGGTACGGCCGATGTAGCGGTTTTTCACAAAGCCTTCGCGGAACTTGACGCCCAGGTGGTTGGCCAGCTCCAGCGCAGCACAACGGCTGGTGTCCGGAATCGGGATGACCACATCGATGTCGTGCTCAGGACGCTCGCGCAGGATCTTCTCGGCCAGTTTCTCACCCATGCGCAGACGGGCCTTGTACACCGACACACCGTCGATGATCGAATCCGGACGCGCCAGGTACACATGTTCGAAGATGCACGGGGTCAGTTTCGGGTTGGCCGCGCACTGACGGGTGTGCAGCTTGCCGTCTTCAGTGATGTACACCGCTTCGCCCGGTGCCAGGTCGCGGATCAGGGTAAAGCCCAGTACATCAAGGGACACGCTTTCGGAGGCGATCATGTACTCGACGCCTTCGTCGGTATGACGCTGACCGAAGACGATCGGACGAATGCCGTTCGGATCGCGGAAACCGACAATGCCGTAACCGGTGATCATTGCCACCACGGCGTAACCGCCGAGGCAACGGTTATGGACATCAGCCACAGCCGCGAACACGTCTTCTTCAGTGGGCTGCAACTTGCCGCGCTGCGCCAGCTCATGGGCGAAGACGTTAAGCAACACTTCCGAATCGGAGTTGGTGTTGACGTGACGCAAGTCAGATTCGTAAATCTCCTTGGCCAGCTGTTCAACGTTGGTCAGGTTACCGTTATGCGCCAGGGTGATGCCATAGGGCGAGTTGACGTAAAACGGCTGGGCTTCAGCTGAAGTCGAGCTGCCAGCGGTTGGATAACGAACGTGGCCAATGCCCACGTTGCCGACCAGACGCTGCATGTGACGCTGATGAAACACGTCACGAACCAGCCCGTTGTCCTTGCGCAGAAATAACCGGCCATTATGGCTGGTCACAATACCGGCAGCATCCTGGCCGCGGTGCTGGAGGACGGTTAGCGCGTCATACAGCGCCTGATTGACGTTCGACTTACCGACGATACCGACGATGCCACACATGCGACGCAACCCCTACTTAATGGATCTGAACTGAACACCGCTCACTTGGGCTGGGTAGCCGGCAAGAGGTGCTCCTTGAACGGAATATCAGCGGGTACGCTGATTCCGCTGGCCAGCCACTGACTGCTCCACCCCAGAATGAGGTTTTTGGACCAGTCGGCAACCAATAGAAATTGTGGCACGAGCTGCGACTCTTGCCACCATGAGTCTTGCTGTACAGGCCCCAGGCTCAACAGCCCGACGGCAGTGACCACCAGCAACGCGCCACGCGCAGCGCCGAAGGCCATGCCAAGGAAACGATCGGTCCCGGACAGGCCGGTGACGCGAATCAGTTCGCCGATAAGAAAATTGATCATTGCGCCTACCAGCAAGGTGGCGACAAACAGGATGGTGCACCCGGCGATGACACGGGCGGAAGGTGTTTCGATGTATCCGGAGAGGTATTGCGACAGCGAACCGCCGAACATCCAGGCAACGACCCCGGCAATGATCCAGGTGCACAGCGACAATGCTTCTTTTACGAAGCCGCGCTTCAAGCTGATCAAAGCGGAGATGGCGATGATTGCAACGATCGCCCAGTCAACCCAGGTAAATGGCACAGTTCAGCCTACGGATAGATGAGGCGGCGCATTTTAGCAGAGCGCCGCCGCTCAGGTAAGGCGATTTATCCGTGCCGGTGCAATCAGATTGCACCTTTTTACCCTGTCAGCCACGCTCAGGCTGAAAGCGCACCACAAAACCCTTGAGGTTTTGCTGCTTGCCGAGCAAATCACGCAGGCGGTCCGCCTCTGCACGCTCCAGCAACGGGCCGACAAAAACTCGGTTCATCCCGCCCGAAGATCGCACATAAGCGTTATAGCCTTGATTGCGAAGGGTTTTTTGCAAGTTGTCGGCACTGGCACGATTGGACAGGCTCACCAACTGGACCGACCAACTGATCGGCAAGCCGTTGGGGTCAACCCGTTTTTGCGTGGTATCGAGTTTGGCAGGAGCCTGGGCAACCGTCTGTGCCGGCGTGACGGCTGGCGGCTTGGGCGCAGCCACTACAGGCTTGGCCACTACCGCTGCTGGCGCCTGCTGTTCGACTACCGGCTGCTGAACCGGAGCCGGCTCCTCAGGGATAACCTGTGGTTCAGGCACGGCAACCGGCTCGACCTTGACCTGCGGCATTACCGGCATTTCAGGGGCACTCGGCGCATCGACCTGGATCTGACGCTGCTCGTCCTGCCGGGAGAACAACATCGGCAGAAAAATAACCGCCAGCGCCACCAGCACCAAGGCACCCACCATCCGTTGTTTGTACGCCTTATCCAGCAAAGCCATGTGCAGCCTCCTGCGTGGCACGCTGCTCCAACCACTCGAGCGCCTGCGCAACACAATAAAATGATCCGAACAACAGGATTTCGTCTTCAGCCGTGGCCCGCTCGCACTGCGCCTCAAGCGCTTGCGCCACACTGGCGTAAGCCGAAACCGAAGCGCCCAAACCTTGCAGGGCGGCCTCGACCTCAGCCCCCGGGCGCGTGCGCGGGGTGTCCAGCGGCGCAACGGCCCAATGCACGACCGACCCGGTCAGCTGTGACACTACGCCATCCAGGTCCTTGTCCGCCAGCAAACCAAACACCGCCAGGCGCTTACCGGCAACCGGCCGTTGCGTCAGGCGGCGCGCCAGGTACTCGGCAGCATGGGGGTTGTGGCCCACATCCAGCAGCACGCTCAGGGTCTTGCCCTTCCAGTTGAACTGGCGACGATCCAGCCGCCCGGTGATTCGAGTAGCCGCCAGCGCTGCCACAATCCGCTCGGGCTGCCAGGGCAGACCGCTCAGCGCGTAGGCCTGCACGGCCAGCGCCGCGTTTTCCATCGGCAGATCCAGCAGCGGAATATCGCGCAGCTCGAGCATTTGCCCCTGGGCATCCAGACCCTGCCAATGCCAGACCTCATCGGTACTGCTCAAGTCAAAGTCACGACCGCGCAAAAACAGCGGGCAGTCCAGTTCGGCTGCCCTGTCGAGCAAGGTATGTGGCGGATTGAGATCACCACACAGGGCCGGCTTGCCCGCACGGAAGATCCCGGCCTTTTCAAAGGCCACGGATTCGCGGGTATTGCCCAGGTATTCGACATGATCGACACCGATACTGGTCACCAGTGCCAGGTCGGCATCCACCAGATTGACCGCATCCAGTCGCCCGCCCAGCCCGACTTCCAGCACTACGGCATCCAGCTGGGCACGCTCAAACAGCCAGAAGGCGGCCAGCGTACCCATTTCAAAATAAGTCAGGGACGTATCGCCACGTCCTGCGTCCAGGGCCGCGAAGGCCTCACAGAGCAGTTCGTCGCTGATTTCAGCCCCGTCAATCTGTACGCGCTCGTTATAGCGCAGCAGGTGGGGCGAGCTGTAAACCCCCACCTTGAGCCCTTGCGCCTGCAGCAATGCGGCCACAAACGCACAGGTCGAGCCCTTGCCATTGGTACCCGTCACCGTCACCACCCGTGGCGCAGGCTTTTGCAGCCCCATGCGGTTCGTTACCTCGCGTGCGCGATCCAGCCCCATATCAATGGCGGCTGGATGCAGCTGTTCAAGATAGGCGAGCCACTCGCCAAGGGTGCGCTGGGTCATAGGTTTGCAGGTGCCGGCGGAACAACGATAGTTTCAACAGGCGCAGCTACGAACACAGGGGTTGGCAAGCCCATCATCTGTGCCAGCAGGTTGCCCAGGCGTGGACGCAGTTCCTGACGGGAAACGATCAGGTCGATCGCGCCGTGCTCCAGCAGGAACTCGCTGCGCTGGAAGCCTTCGGGCAGTTTTTCGCGAACGGTCTGCTCGATCACGCGCGGGCCGGCAAAGCCGATCAGCGCCTTGGGTTCAGCCACGATCACGTCACCGAGCATCGCCAGGCTGGCCGAAACACCGCCATACACCGGATCGGTCAGAACCGAGATAAACGGGATGCCTTCTTCACGCAGACGCGCCAGCACCGCCGAGGTCTTGGCCATTTGCATCAGGGAGATCAGGGCTTCTTGCATCCGCGCACCGCCGGAGGCTGCAAAGCAGATCATCGGGCAGCGGTTTTCCAGTGCGTAGTTGGCGGCACGCACAAAGCGCTCGCCAACGATGGCGCCCATCGAGCCGCCCATAAAGGAGAATTCGAACGCCGATACCACCACCGGCATGCCCAGCAAGGTGCCGCTCATGGAAATCAGGGCGTCTTTTTCACCGGTCTGCTTCTGCGCGCCAACCAGGCGATCCTTGTACTTCTTGCTGTCGCGGAACTTGAGGCGGTCAACCGGCTCCAGGTCTGCGCCCAGCTCGGCACGACCGTCGGCATCCAGGAAGATGTCAATGCGCGCGCGGGCGCCTATGCGCATGTGGTGATTGCATTTAGGGCAAACGTCCAGGGTCTTTTCCAGCTCAGGACGATAAAGTACAGCGTCGCAAGACGGGCATTTGTGCCACAGGCCTTCAGGTACCGAGCTCTTTTTGACCTCGGAACGCATGATCGAAGGAATCAGCTTGTCTACCAACCAGTTGCTCATGCTTTCTTTCTCCAGTACCGGTGGCCAGAACAGTAGAGTTCAGGCCCCGTGTATGCCCTTGAGCTAAATTATTCAGGTGTGTGGCGATGATTGCCGGGGCCGCGGTCCGCACTCGGCAAACCAGCAAACACCCTGCAACCCTCAGCCTTCCCGACAGCACGCACCAGAGCGGCCGCCACTTTAATTTCTGCCCGTCTTCTCACCGGGCCCGCCTGCTTCGCAGAACGGTATTGATGGACGGCGGCAGAGTGCCAGCCGTCACATCGGCATCAGTTTGTTGTACGCACGGCCTGCATAAAGGCACGAATCATGTCGTGATCCTTGATGCCCTTGCTCTTTTCCACACCGCCACTGACATCCACGGCATAGGGCCTTACCCGGGCGATGGCATCGGCGACGTTGTCGACCGTCAGGCCACCCGCCAGGATAATCGGCTTGCTCAGATCCTGTGGTATCAAAGACCAGTCAAAGGCCTGACCAGTTCCGCCCGGCACACCTTCAACATAGGCATCGAGCAAAATACCGCTGGCTCCTGCATACGCCTTGCAGGCGCCGGCGATGTCATCACCGGCCTTGACCCGCAGGGCCTTGATATAAGGACGGTGATAGCCTTCGCACTGCTGCGGGGTTTCATCGCCATGGAACTGCAACAGGTCCAGCGGCACGGCATCCAGGGTTTCGTTCAGTTCACAGGCACTGGCGTTGACGAACAACCCCACCGTGGTCACGAACGGCGGCAAGGCAGCAATGATGGCCCGGGCCTGCAATGCCGTGACTGCCCGCGGGCTTTTGGCGTAGAACACGAAGCCTATGGCATCAGCACCGGCCTCAACCGCAGCCAGTGCATCTTCTATGCGGGTAATACCGCAGATCTTGCTGCGAACAACGGACATCTCGATAACACCCCGGACGCGAAAGCCCCGAATGGTAACAAATGCTTATCCGGACGTCAGCCGTCCAGACCGCTAAAACCGGTCAAGAAATGTGGACCAATGTAACGTTGCGGTAATTGGAACTCATCGCGGTATTCAACTTGCACCAGATACAGCCCGTAAGGGTGGGCCGTGACGCCACCGGAGCGGCGTTCGCGACTCTCCAGCACTTCCTTGATCCATTCCACCGGGCGCTCGCCCGTGCCGATGGTCATCAGTACGCCGGCGATATTGCGTACCATATGGTGCAGAAAGGCACTGGCGCGAATATCCAGCACGATCATGTTGCCGTGGCGGGTTACGCGCAGATGGTGCATTTCCTTGATCGGCGATTTGGCCTGGCACTGGCCGGCGCGAAAGGCGCTGAAGTCGTGCACACCCAACAGAAAGCGGGCCGCCTCGGCCATGCGCTCGACGTCAAGCGGACGGTGGTTCCAGGTGATTTCCTGATTCAGGTGCGCAGGCCGGATCTGGTCGTTGTAGATCACATAGCGGTAGCGCCTGGCGATAGCCTTGAAGCGCGCATGAAAATGCGCAGGCATGACCTGGGCCCAGGTAACGCTGATGTCATGGGGCAAATTGATATTGGCGCCCATGACCCAAGCCTTCAGTGAACGTTCGGCCTGGGTGTCAAAATGCACCACCTGCCCGCAGGCGTGCACACCGGCATCGGTACGCCCGGCGCACATCAATGAAACCGGTGAAGCGGCCACTTTGGACAAGGCGTTTTCCAGGGTTTCCTGGACGGTCAGCACCCCATTGGCCTGGCGCTGCCAGCCGCTGTAGCGCGAACCTTTGTATTCCACGCCAAGGGCGATTCGGTAAAAACCTTCCGCGGCCATTTCAGCGGCCGGGTTATCTATATTAGCCAAGGAGTTACAGCCTGATCATAAACGCAAAGGCGCCATTATAAGGCGCACCCGGCAAGACGCCATGAAACATTTCACGCTGAGGCGCGCAATACCGCGTAGCAGCTGCCGAGGAACGAAGGCTGCGTCCGGTGACGAAGTCGCCGTAAAACCAGAAGCACGGACCGGCAAGAAGATCGTTCACTCAGGCTTTACGAGCGCTTCGCACTCTGACGCAGCCTTCGTTCCTCGGCAGCTGCTACAGAATTCACATCTGGATCACGCTGCACCTGTAGCAGTTGACGAGTAGAACGAGGCTACGTCAGGTTTGGTGCGCCAAGCCGGACTCAGCCTCGCTGCGCGAGTCAGCTGCTACATAGAGCCATTGACCGGCAACAGAGTATCTACATGCATTGCACTCAGGTCAGGCGCGCCATCATTTCCAGGGCTTCAGCCTGTTGCTGTGGATTACCCTCTTCCATGACTTCGGTAAGAATATCCCGCGCACCCTCGTCGTCACCCATATCGATATAGGCCTGGGCCAGATCGAGTTTGGTGGCGGTCTCATCGGCGCCCGACAGGAAGTCGAACTCCGGCTCATCATCTGCAAAGGGCTGCTCCAGCGATGACTGCTCAAGGCTTTGCGACAGACGATGCAACTCGGCATTGACCTTGTCCAGCTCCAGGGAAAAGCTGTCTGGCTGTGCTGCGGGCGGTACACTCTCGGGTGCCAGGGACAAATCGAAGTCCGATGGCAGCTCCAGATCAGGGCTCGACGCTTGCTCTTGCGCCGCCTGGGCCTGTTGCTCGAGCACGGCTTCAAAGCTGTCGGCCGCCGGTTTGTCGGGGCTCGGTTCGGTCGCCAGCACGGTGGGCGAAGCAGCTTCGAGCTCATCAAGGCTCAGGTCAAAATCGTGATCAAACGCTTCGACTGGCGGAATCAGTTCAGGCTCAGCCTCGACCTTGCGATCGTCACGCATCATGTCCTGGACAAACTGCGCCTGTAGCTGGGTGGCAACTGCCGCCGTGGCGATGCCCGCTGCCGCAGCCGCTACCATGCCCGGGTAACGCTGTTTAAGCTGCTCGACCTGGGCGTGATTCTTGCCATTGGCAACCAGTTGCCGTTCCTGGGCAACAAAGTCTTCGCGCGCGCCTTGCTCGCCGTACACCTGCATCAGTTTTAAACGAAGATCACTGCGTTGCGGCTCCTGCTCGATTGCCGCCTTGAGCAGTGCTTCGGCCTGGCTCAGTTGGCGCTGGCCGATCAATCGCTCAGCCTCGTCCAGCACATCCGCAGCAGGCTTGGCCAGGGAGACGGCAGCGACCACAGGCGCCACGGTCTCAACCACAGGTGCTGGTGCCGGTGCCGGTGCCGGTGCCGGTGCCGGTGCCGGTGCCGGTGCCGAGTCAAGCTTGACGCTGCGCGAGGGCGTTTCAAGCCCTTCGAAACTGCTCTGCGGCATGTCCAGGTCAGCCGAAAACTCGGCTTCATGCTCAAGGTCGCGGGCCATCCGCGCGTGTTTCTCTGCTTCTTGCAAGGCATTGCGACGGCGCACAAGCAGTAATAGCAGCAACAACAGCAAGATCGCCCCGCCGCCGATCAGGCCCAGCAGCAGCGGACTGCCCAGCAAGTCCTGGAGCTTGCGCTCGTTGCCGGGCGCTGCCGCGTTTTCAACCGGGCTTGGCGCCACCGCCGTAGCAGGCGCACCTTCGCTGGCAGGAGCAATATCGGCTTCAGGGGCGTCTTCTGCCGGTGCCGCAAGCTGTGCCGGCATCGCAATGGTCGGGTCAACAGGCGTGCCTTTGTCGGCCTCCAGCCTGGCCAACTGATCGTTCTTCAATTGAATCAAGCGTTGCAACTTGTCCAACTGGCTTTGCAAATCCTGCATCCGGCTTTGCAGCTCGGCATTTTCACGGCGGCTGGAGTCCAGCCCTTCCTGAGTCATCGCCAGCTTGTCGCTCAAACGCTTCGCATCACCGGCAGCGCCCTTGCCTGCCTGGCCTGAAACCAGGCTCAGGGCATCCGCATGCACGGTTTTGGCAGCCGGGATTGGCACAGGCTTACGCCCGGTGGCATCCAACTGCTGCGCCAGCGGTACGGTTCGCCGGCCATTGCGCCAGTCGGCGTTTTGCGCCGCGACTTCGCTGACGGCCTTGGCCTGAGGCAATTGCACACTTTGCTCGGCACTGGGCAAACGCAGCACCTGGCCGGTTTTAAGGCGGTTGATATTGCCGTTGATAAAGGCATCAGGGTTTAGAGCCTGAATGGCCAGCATGGTCTGCTGCACCGAGCCACCGTTGCGGGCCTTGGCTGCGATTTCCCACAGGGTGTCACGGGCGGTGGTGGTGTATTGCGCAGGTGCTGTGGCGCCAGGCGTCGAGGCCGATGCTGCCGCAGCCGTTTGCGGCGAGAACTTGGCCGGATCGAACAACACGCTGTAGTCGCGCATCAAGCGGCCGTTGGGCCACATCACCTGCACCAGGAATTTGACGAAAGGTTCGGACAGCGGCTGACTGGACGTAACACGCAACACGCTCTTGCCGTCGGCATTGATCACCGGCGTGAAACGCAGATCCTCCAGATAGGCTGGGCGCGGCACCCCGGCCTTGCTGAATTCCTGCTCGGGGGCCAGGCTTGGCACCACTTGCGCGGCAGTCAGGTCCTTGACATCAAGCAGCTCGATTTCTGCCAGCAGCGGCTGGTTCTGAGTCGACTTGAGCGTCAGCTCCCCGAGCTCAAGCGCCTGTGCCATGCCGGATGACAGCGCCGAAGCGGCAGCGATTGCCAACACCAATTTGCGAACCTGAACCATAGCCTCTTCCTTATTGGTACAGACCTCGTCCCACGAGACCTGTATAGCAGCCAAGTATCTTTTACAGCTGGTCTTTTATCAACAACTCAGCCAACTGCACGGCATTGAGTGCGCCACCCTTGCGCACATTATCTGACGTCAACCACAGATTAAGTTCCGTGGTGTCGTCCACACCGTGGCGCACCCGGCCGACATACACGACGTCCTGGCCTACGGCATCGCCCACGGCGGTCGGGTAATCATCCGCGTCGACCAGCTCGATCCCGGCGCCCGCTTCCAGCGCAGCATTGACCGCCTCCAGATCCACCGGCCCGGCCAGTTGCAACGACACGCTGAAGCTGTCGCCAAAAAACACCGGCACTTGCACACTGCTGGCCGACACCTTCAGCGTAGGCATACCCAGCACTTCGCGCAGCTCATGAACCAAACGTTTTTCCAGGGGCACATGCCCCTGAGCGTCCGGTTTACCGACCTGGGCCAGCACATTGAACGCCATCTGACGATCAAAGAAGCTGGTTTCCAGCGGGTGCAGATTCAACAGTGCAGTGGTTTGGCGCGCCAGCTCCGAGACCGCTTCACGGCCTTGAGTCGAGACCGCCATGCAGGCGGTGACGTTCACCCGCTGGATGTCCATCAATCCACGCAAGGGCGTCAACACCACGGCCAGAGCGGTCGCAGAAGGGCTCGGGCTGCTGACCTGCAGCGGTTTTTTCAAACTGTCGAGCACCTGGGCGTTGGCTTCAGGCACCACATGCGGCGCCTGTGCTGAAGGCAATGCGCCAGACAGGTCGATCACCATGCAACCGGCTGCACTGGCCTTGGCGGCAAAGCTCAGGGTTACGGCAGGGCCAGCGGCGAAGAAGGCCAGTTGCACGCTGCTGAAATCGAATGCATCGACATCGCGCACCCGCACGTTCTTGCCGCGGAACGGCACCGACTGCCCGTCAGACTCACTGCTGGCCAGCAAATGCAGCTTGCCGACCGGGAACTCCCGTTCTTCGAGCATTTGTACGATGGTTTCACCGACAGTGCCGGTGGCGCCAACAACGGCGATATCAAAGGACGGGGTCATGGGTCTACCTCAGGCGAAACGTGGGGAGCGGCACTGTACCGGGCACAACCGTTACAGGCAACGCACCTGGCCGATTTGATCCTGCAAGATCGGCGCAGTCTGTTCAGGCAGACCGCGTTGCTGCCATCGCGGGCAAGCCCGCTCCCACAATGATCCTGCATGCCGCCGCTTAATGTGGCACAGCACTACCTGTGGGAGCTGGCTTGCCTGCGATGCAGGCGGCGCAGTTCGTTCAGGTAGACCGCTTCGATACCATCGCGGGCAAGCCCGCCCCCACAATGATCCTGCATGCCGCCGTTTAATGTGGCACAGCACTGCCTGTGGGAGCTGGCTTGTCTGCGATGCAGTCTGTTCAGGCAGACCGCTTCGATACCATCGCGGGCAAGCCCGCTCCCACAATGATCCTGCATGCCGCCGTTTAATGTGGCACAGCACTGCCTGTGGGAGCTGGCTTGCCTGCGATGCAGGCGATGCAGTCCGTTCAGGTAGACCGCTTCGATACCATCGCGGGCAAGCCCGCTCCCACAATGATCCTGCATGCCGCCGCTTAATGTGGCACAGCACTGCCTGTGGGAGCTGGCTTGCCTGCGATGCAGGCGGTGCAGTTCGTTCAGGTAGACCGCTTCGATACCATCGCGGGCAAGCCCGCTCCCACAATGATCCTGCATGCCGCCGCTTAATGTGGCTCAGCACTGCCTGTGGGAGCTGGCTTGCCTGCGATGCAGGCGATGCAGTCTGTTCAGGTAAACCGCGTCGCTGCCATCGCGGGCAAGCCCGCTCCCACAATGATCCTGCATGCCGCCGCTTAATGCGGCTCAGCACTACCTGTGGGAGCTGGCTTGCCTGCGATGCAGGCGGTGCAGTTCGTTCAGGCAGACCGCGTCGCTGCCATCGCGGGCAAGCCCGCTCCCACAATGATCCTGCATGCCGCCGCTTAATGTGGCTCAGCACTGCCTGTGGGAGCTGGATTGCCTGCGATGCAGGCGGCGCAGTCCGTTCAGGTAGACCGCTTCGATACCATCGCGGGCAAGCCCGCTCCCACAATGATCCTGCATGCCGCCGTTTAATGTGGCACAGCACTGCCTGTGGGAGCTGGCTTGCCTGCGATGCAGGCGATGCAGTCCGTTCAGGTAGACCGCTTCGATACCATCGCGGGCAAGCCCGCCCAATAAAAAGCCCGCATCCCTTGCGGGATGCGGGCTTTAGCCTGCCGGGAGCGAATCAGCGCTCCAGCAAGATCCGCAGCATGCGGCGCAACGGCTCGGCCGCACCCCACAACAACTGGTCGCCCACGGTGAAGGCACCGAGGAACTGCGAACCCATGTTCAACTTGCGCAGACGGCCTACCGGCACATTCAGGGTGCCTGTCACCTTGGTCGGGCTCAGTTCCTGGATGCTCGCTTCACGCTGGTTCGGTACCAGCTTGACCCAAGGGTTATGCTGGCTGATCAGGGCTTCGATATCCGCAATCGGCACGTCCTTGTTCAGCTTGATGGTCAAGGCCTGACTGTGGCAACGCATCGCACCGATACGCACGCAAATACCATCCACCGGAACCGGGTTCTTGAAGCGACCCAGGATCTTGTTGGTTTCTGCCTGCGCTTTCCACTCTTCGCGGCTTTGACCGTTTGGCAGCTCCTTGTCGATCCACGGGATCAAGCTGCCGGCCAATGGCACGCCGAAGTTTTCAGTCGGGTAAGCATCGCTGCGCATGGCTTCAGCCACACGGCGGTCAATATCCAGAATCGCGCTGGCCGGGTCGGCCAGTTGATCGGCGACTGCAGCATGGGTGGTGCCCATTTGCTTGATCAGCTCACGCATGTTCTGCGCACCGGCGCCCGAGGCCGCCTGGTAGGTCATGGCACTCATCCACTCCACCAGACCCGCTTCAAACAGGCCACCCAGGCCCATCAGCATCAGGCTGACGGTGCAGTTGCCGCCAATATAGTTCTTGGTGCCGGCATCCAGCTGCTGGTCGATAACCTTGCGGTTGACCGGATCCAGAATAATGACCGCATCATCCTGCATGCGCAGGGTCGACGCCGCATCGATCCAGTAACCTTGCCAGCCCGCCTCACGCAGCTTGGGAAAAACCTCGCTGGTGTAGTCGCCGCCCTGGCAGGTCAGGATTACATCGAGGGTTTTCAGCTCTTCAATGTTGTAAGCATCCTTGAGCGGAGCAATATCCTTGCCCACGGACGGACCTTGTCCACCGACATTGGAAGTCGTGAAAAACACCGGCTCGATCAGATCGAAATCCTGCTCTTCCAGCATCCGCTGCATGAGCACGGAACCAACCATACCGCGCCAACCGACCAGACCTACACGTTTCATCGCAACTACACCTTTAACAAAAAGTGGGGTCGTTACTTCCACCAACAGGAAGTAACGGGCCCGAGAGATTACAGATTCTGCAGCGCCGCGACTACTGCATTGCCCATTTCCTGTGTACCGACCTTGGTGCAACCCGCCGACCAGATGTCACCGGTACGCAAACCCTGGTCCAGAACCAGGCTGACGGCCTGTTCGATAGCATCGGCAGCGGCGGTCTGATTGAAGCTGTAACGCAGCATCATCGACACCGACAAAATGGTCGCCAGCGGGTTGGCAATGCCCTGCCCCGCGATATCCGGCGCCGAACCGTGGCAAGGCTCGTACATGCCCTTGTTGTTGGTGTCCAGGGACGCCGAAGGCAGCATGCCGATAGACCCGGTGAGCATCGAAGCCTGGTCGGACAGGATATCGCCGAACATGTTCTCGGTCACGATCACGTCAAATTGCTTGGGTGCGCGCACCAGTTGCATCGCGGCGTTGTCGACGTACATGTGGCTCAGTTCGACGTCCGGGTAATCCTTGGCCACTTGTTCGACCACTTCGCGCCACAGCTGGCTGGAAGCCAGTACGTTGGCCTTGTCCACCGAACACAGCTTTTTGCCACGTACACGGGCCATGTCGAAACCGACGCGGGCAATGCGACGGATTTCGCTTTCGCTGTACGGCAGCGTGTCATAGGCCTGACGCTCGCCGTTTTCCAGCTCACGGGTGCCGCGCGGGGCGCCGAAGTAGATGCCGCCGGTCAATTCACGGACGATGAGGATATCCAGGCCCGCAACGATTTCCGGCTTGAGGCTCGATGCATCAGCCAATTGCGGATACAGGATCGCCGGGCGCAAGTTGCCGAACAGGCCCAGTTGCGCACGGATTTTCAGCAGGCCGCGCTCAGGGCGAATGTCGCGCTCGATCTTGTCCCATTTCGGGCCACCCACGGCGCCCAGCAACACAGCGTCGGCCGCACGGGCGCGCTCCAGGGTTTCGTCAGCCAGCGGCACGCCATGCTGGTCGATGGCTGCGCCGCCGATCAGGTCGTGGGTCAGCTCGAAGCCCAGGTTGAACTTGTCACTGGCCAGCTCCAGCACCTTGACCGCTTCGGCCATGATTTCCGGACCGATACCGTCGCCTGGGAGAATCAGAATCTGCTTGCTCATGGGTTCCTCTTTCTTGTCTGTTGATGCCCCCGCAGGCGCACCCGGAAATATTCAGGTTACTTCTCGGCCCACAGCACCAGCACATCGGTGCTGAACGTGCCATCGGCTTCAATTTCAAAATAATCGCGTACTTCGGCGCCCATCGACTGCTGCAACTGGCGGATGGCCGCGCTCATGACCTGTGGCGTACGCATGCGCTCGATCCAGGAGCTGAACTCTAAACGCAAACGCTGACGCTGTGTGCTACGGGTATGCAAACCGGCTTCACTGACCTGACGCAGCCACTCGGCGGTTGAATAGTCACGCACATGGCTGGTGTCGCGCAGCACCTCGACACTTTGCAGATAGGTGTCGAACAACGGGCTGCCGGGTGAGATCACATCGATAAATGCCGCCACGCCGCCTGGTTTGAGCACCCGGCGCACTTCGCGCAGGGCCACGCCCAGATCACTCCAGTGGTGCGCCGAGTAACGGCTGAGCACATAGTCGAACTCGCCGTCGGCAAACGGCAAGCGTTCTGCCGCGCCGCAAACGGTGCTGATATTGCCCAGTTCGCGAGCGGTTGCAGCAGCACTGACTACATCGAGCATTTGCTGCGACAAGTCGTAGGCCACCACATCCTTGACCAGCCCCGCTACATGAAAGCTCACATGGCCGGCACCACACCCCAGGTCCAGTACCCGCGCCTGCGACTTGCCCGCCAGTTCGGCCTGCAGCAAGGCGAATTCGGCACCTTGCGCATGCACGGCGCTGCTCAGATAAGCCGAGGCCTGCTCACCGAATTGCTTTTGTACAACCTGGTTATGCCGGGCGGTGCTGGTCATGAAAAATTCCTTTTAATGCTCAAGATAGATGCAGCTTCCACAGGGGAACGCATTACCACTGTGGGAGCGGGCTTGCTCGCGATACAGACAACTCGGTGCATCTGGCTAATCGAGGTGATGCCATCGCGAGCAAGCCCGCTCCCACAGTTCTTCGATCAAGCGTCGCGAAACAACCACGGCTGGCTTGCGCGGTGCTTGCTTTCGAACGCGGCAATCGCATCGCCGTCCTGCAAGGTCAGGCCGATATCGTCCAGGCCGTTGAGCAGGCAATGCTTGCGGAACGCATCAATCTCGAAGCTCAACACTTTGCCATCCGGGCGGGTCACGGTTTGCGCCTCAAGGTCGATCTTGAGCTGGTAACCCGGCTCGGCTTCAACCTGGGCAAACAACTCATCCACTTCAGCGTCGCTCAGGATGATCGGCAACAGGCCGTTCTTGAAGCTGTTGTTGAAGAAAATGTCGGCGTAGCTCGGCGCGATGATGCTGCGAAAGCCGTACTCTTCCAGCGCCCACGGCGCATGCTCGCGGCTGGAGCCGCAACCGAAGTTTTCCCGGGCCAGCAACACGCTGGCGCCCTGGTAGCGCTCGGCGTTGAGCACGAAATCCTTGTTCAACGGGCGTTTGGAATTGTCCTGGTACGGCTGCCCCACATCCAGGTAGCGCCATTCGTCAAACAGGTTCGGGCCAAAGCCGGTGCGCTTGATCGACTTCAAGAACTGCTTGGGAATGATCTGGTCGGTGTCGACGTTGGCACGATCCAACGGCGCAACCAGACCGGTGTGCTGAGTAAAAGCCTTCATGCTGCGCTCCCTTCGATCAATTCGCGGACGTCGATAAAACGACCGTTTACAGCGGCGGCGGCGGCCATTGCCGGGCTCACCAGGTGGGTACGGCCACCGGCGCCCTGACGGCCTTCGAAGTTACGGTTGGAGGTGGATGCACAATGCTCGCCAGACTCCAGGCGGTCAGGGTTCATCGCCAGGCACATTGAGCAACCCGGCTCACGCCATTCAAAGCCCGCCTCCAGGAAAATCTTGTCCAGACCTTCTGCTTCAGCCTGTGCCTTGACCAGCCCCGAACCCGGCACCACGATCGCCTGCTTGATGGTGGACGCCACTTTGCGACCCTTGGCAATTACGGCCGCAGCACGCAAGTCTTCGATCCGTGAGTTGGTGCACGAACCGATAAACACGCGGTCGAGCTGGATATCGGTGATCGCCTGATTGGCGGTCAAACCCATGTACTTCAACGCACGTTCAATCGAGCCACGCTTGACCAGATCGGCTTCCTGAGCCGGGTCCGGCACGTTCTGATCAACGGCCAGGACCATCTCGGGCGAGGTGCCCCAGCTGACTTGCGGCTTGATCTGCGCGGCGTCGAGTTCAACCACGGTATCGAACTTGGCATCGGCATCGGACACCAGGTCTTTCCAGGCTTCTACCGCCAGGTCCCATTCAACGCCTTTCGGCGAGAACGGACGGCCCTTCACATAATCGACCGTCTTCTGGTCCGCAGCCACCAGGCCCACACGGGCACCGGCTTCGATGGACATGTTGCAGATGGTCATGCGGCCTTCAACCGACAGGTCGCGAATCGCGCTGCCGGCGAATTCGATGGCGTGGCCATTGCCGCCCGCAGTGCCGATCTTGCCGATCACCGCCAGCACGATGTCCTTGGCGGTCACGCCGAACGGCAATTGCCCTTCGACCGAGACCAGCATGTTCTTCATTTTTTTCGCCACCAGGCACTGGGTGGCGAGCACATGCTCCACCTCGGAAGTGCCGATACCGTGGGCCAACGCACCAAAGGCGCCGTGGGTCGAGGTGTGCGAGTCGCCGCAGACCACGGTCATGCCCGGCAAGGTGGCGCCCTGCTCCGGGCCGATCACGTGAACGATGCCCTGGCGCACGTCGTTCATCTTGAATTCGGTAATGCCGTATTCGTCACAGTTGTCGTCGAGGGTTTGTACCTGCAGACGGGAAACCTGATCGGCAATCGCTTCGATCCCGCCCTTGCGCTCCGGCGTGGTCGGTACGTTGTGGTCCGGGGTCGCGATGTTGGCATCGATGCGCCAAGGCTTGCGCCCGGCCAGTCGCAGGCCTTCAAAGGCTTGCGGCGACGTCACTTCGTGGATGATGTGACGGTCGATGTAGATCAGCGCCGAGCCATCGTCGCGCTGCTTGACCAAATGCGAATCCCAGAGCTTGTCGTAGAGCGTTTTGCCGGCCATCAGACGGTTTCCTCATCAGCTTCTTTTCTGTGCCAATAACCACTTGGCTTGTGAGGTCGATCCTATGGGGTTACAGTGAATAACTCAAATTCATAATTTTTATGCTTTGGATAACCAACAGGAATTCGAATAGATGGATCTCGCGAATCTCAACGCGTTTATTGCCATTGCCGAAACCGGCAGCTTTTCCGGGGCCGCCGAACGGCTGTTCCTGACCCAGCCGGCCATCAGCAAACGCATCGCCAGCATCGAGCAGCAACTCAAGCTCAGGCTGTTCGACCGGCTGGGCCGCGAGGTCAGCCTGACCGAGGCGGGCCGGGCCTTGCTGCCCCGCGCCTATCAGATCCTCAACGTGCTGGATGACACGCGGCGGGCGCTTAACAACCTCAATGGCGAAGTCAGCGGGCGCCTGACCCTGGCCACCAGCCATCATATCGGCCTGCACCGCCTGCCACCGTTGCTGCGCGAGTTCACCCGCACTTACCCCAAGGTCGCGCTGGATATTCAGTTTCTCGATTCAGAAGTGGCCTACGACGAAATTCTCCACGGTCGTGCAGAACTGGCGGTGATCACCCTCGCCCCTGAGCCTCACTCACTGATTCGCGCCGTACCTGTATGGGATGACCCGCTGGATTTCGTGGTGGCCCCGGAGCACAGCCTGACCCGGCAAAAAGCCGTGAGCATGGCCGATATTGCCCGCCACCCGGCGGTGTTCCCCGGCGGTAATACCTTTACCCACCATATCGTCCATCGTCTGTTCGAAGCCCAGGGCCTGACACCCAACATCGCCATGAGCACCAACTACCTGGAGACCATCAAGATGATGGTGTCCATCGGCCTGGCCTGGAGCGTGTTGCCGCGCACCATGCTCGATGAGCAAGTGGCCTCGATTGCCCTGCCGGGTATCCAGCTGACCCGCCAGCTGGGGTATATCCTGCATACCGAACGTACCCTGTCCAATGCCGCCCATGCCTTTATGACCCTGCTCGACAGCCAGGTAGATACCCTGCCTGCACAAACGGACGACGCTCAATCCCGTATTCGGGTGAAATAATCCCGCGCATTTGGCCCGATAAAACAATAAGGACTCGCCATGCACGCTTCTGACATTTTCATCCTCAGCGCCCGGCGCACGGCCATTGGCACCTTTGGTGGCTCGCTCAAGGACGTGCCCCTGTGCGATCTGGCCAGCACTGCGGTAAAAGCCGCGCTGCAAAGCAGCCAGGTCGACCCCGAGCGTATCGGCCATGTGGTGATGGGCAACGTTATTCCCACCGAACCCCAGGATGCCTATCTGGCGCGGGTTGCGGCGATGAATGCCGGGATTCCCAAGGAGACACCGGCCTACAACGTCAACCGCCTGTGCGGCTCGGGTTTGCAGGCAATCATCTCGGCCGCCCATACCCTGATGGTCGGCGACGCCGAGTTCGCCATTGGCGCCGGGGCTGAAGCCATGAGCCGCGGCCCGTACCTGATGCCCGCTGCCCGCTGCCCGTTGGGGCGCGCGCATGGGTGATACGCAGATGCTCGATTACATGCTGGGCATCCTGCACGACCCGTTCCACGGCATCCATATGGGCGTCACCGCCGAAAATATCGCCCTGCGCAACACCATCAGCCGCCAGACCCAGGATGCGCTGGCGCTTGAAGACCAGCAGCGTGCCGCCCGGGCCATCGCCCGGGGTTATTTCGACAGCCAGATCGCCGCAGTCGAAGTACGCAGTCGCAAAGGCAGTGTGTTGTTCCAGCACGATGAGCACCCGCGTGCCACCACCCTGGAGCAGCTGGCGCAGATGAAACCGGCCTTCAAGAAAGACGGCAGCGTGACCGCGGGCAATGCATCTGGGCTCAATGATGGTGCAGCGGCGCTGGTGCTGGCCACTGGTGCGGCGGTACAGGCGGGCAATCTTGCGCCGATGGCGCGGTTGGTGGCCTACGCCCATGCGGGGGTAGAGCCAGAGTTGATGGGCTTGGGGCCGATACCGGCGACGCGGCTGGCGTTGAAACGGGCGGGGTTGAAGATCGAGGATATGGACGTGATCGAAGCCAATATCGCCTTTGCCGCCCAGGCTTGCGCCGTGATGCAGGAACTGGGCATGGACCCGGCCAAGGTCAACCCCAACGGTTCGGGCATCGCCCTGGGCCATCCGGTGGGCGCCACGGGGGCAATCATCGCGACCAAGGCCATCCATGAGCTGCACCGGATCAAAGGCCGCTACGCCCTGGCGACCATGTGCATTGGTGGCGGCCAGGGCATAGCGGTGATCTTCGAGCGGGCTTGATAATGCACTCGCTGGTGGGAGCGGGCTTGCTCGCGATTGAGGCCCCGCGGTCTGGCAGGCAAACCGCGGCGAGGCCATCGCGGGCAAGCCCGGCTCCCACAGACAGCGTCGTTACGCCTGCATGCGGCCGAACTTGCCCGACTGGAAGTCCACGAACGCCTGATGGATCTCGGCATCGGTGTTCATCACAAACGGGCCGTGCCCGACAATCGGCTCATCGATCGGTTCGCCGCTCAAAATCAGCAGCACCGCATCGTCGGTGGCCTGCAGGCGGATCTGCGAACCGTCACGCTCGAACAGCGCCAGCTGGCCTTCACGTACAACGTCCTGGTCATTGACCGTCACCGCACCGTGCAACACCACCAGCGCCGTGTTGCGCCCTTGATGCAGATCGAAGGTGGCCGACTTGCCTGCGTGCAGACGGATATCCCACACGTCGATGTCGGTAAAGGTGCGCGCCGGGCCGCGCTGGCCGTCGAATTCACCGGCAATCAGGCGCAACCGGCCGGCATCGTCCTTGAGCGCCAGGTCAGGGATATCCCTGTCGACAATGCCCTGATAACCCGGCGCAGCCATTTTGTCCTTTGCAGGCAAGTTGACCCATAGCTGCACCATCTCCAGGGGGCCGCCACTGCGGGCAAACGCCTCGGAATGGAACTCCTCATGCAGGATCCCCGATGCGGCCGTCATCCACTGCACATCACCCGGGCCGATCACCCCGCCGTTACCAGTGGAGTCGCGGTGCTCGACTTCGCCCTTGTAGACGATGGTCACCGTTTCAAAACCACGGTGCGGATGCTGGCCTACCCCACGACGCTCTGTAGTGGGCGTGAACTCGGCTGGCCCGGCGTAATCCAGTAGCAAAAATGGGCTGATGTGTTTGCCCATGCTGTCGTAGGAAAACATCGTGCGAACCGGAAAACCATCGCCGACCCAATGAGGGCGTGGCGCTTGATAAACACCCAGAATCTTTTTCATGTTGCACCTCCTGTAAATCATGAGCACCACTATAGATTCGCTTCACCCACAAGACTAGATAGGCTTTTTGGCACTGTTCGTTCCACAAATAGAACAACCCCCCCTGTGGGAGCGGGCTTGCTCGCGATCCTGTCAATGCGGTCTACCAGGAAAACCGCGTCGCCCGCATCGCGAGCAAGCCCGCTCCCACAAAGGCTCGCCACTGCGGCCTGAAGCTGAAAACCAACTATTTAAAAAACCTGTTTCTGGTTTCTCAATCGCGCTGCGTCTAATAACTATTCCCATTAACAAAAAAGACTTTTCCTACTTCGGAGCCTAGGCACGCGATGCAACAACCCAACTTGAGCCGAACCCCTCTTTCGATCGCCCTGGTGGCCTCGATGCTGCTGGCCACTTCCATTGCCCAGGCGGCGCCAGTGACCTTGAACATCCCGGCGCAAGCGCTGGCCAGTGCGCTGAATGAACTGGGCAAGCAGGCCAACCTGCAAATCCTCTACAGCCCGGATCAGGTACAGGGCATCAAGTCGCGTTCGGTCAGCGGTTCGCTGGAACCGGTCAAGGCGCTGGAGTCCCTGCTGCAAGGCAGCGGCATTGCCTGGCAGCTCAATGGCGATACAGTGATTTTGAACGCGCCCCAGGGCAAAGGCCTGGAGCTGGGCGCGACCAACATTACCGGTCAGGGCCAGGGCGACTCGCTGACCACCGAAGACACCCATGCCTATACCACCGGCGCCAGCAACAGCTCGACCAAACTGCCGCTGTCGCTTCGCGAAACCCCGCAGACCGTCACCGTAGTAACCCGCCAACTGATGGACGATCAGGCCGCCCAGAGCATTGGCGATGTGCTGCGCAATGCTCCCGGGGTGTCCACCCAGGCCTACGACAGCAAACGCATGGAGTATTCCGCTCGCGGCTATGCCATCACCAACTTCCAGTACGACGGCGTCAACACCCTGTATGACGGGGTATTCGATGAAGGCGCAACCAAGGTCGACATGGCCCTCTATGACCGCGTCGATATCGTCAAGGGCGCCACCGGCCTGCTCTCGGGCTCCGGCGAGCCCTCGGCCACGGTCAACCTGATCCGCAAAAAACCGACCCGCGAGTTCAAGGCCTCGGTCACCGCCAGCGCGGGCTCGTGGGACAACTACCGCACCGAAGGCGATATTTCCGGGCCACTGAATGAAGACGGTAGCGTGCGCGGGCGCCTGGTGGCGGTGTATCAGGATGCCGACTCGTACCGCGATCACGCCTCGAAGAAAAACGACGTGTTCTACGGCATCATCCAGGCCGACCTCACCCCCGACACCCTGTTCACCTTCGGCATGGACTACCAGAACATCAAGCCGCGCGGCGCGTCCTGGACCGGCAACCCCTACTACTTTTCGAACTACACCAAGACCGATTTCAGCCGTTCGTTCAACCCGGCCACCGACTGGAGCCGGCGTGACGTGCAGATCCAGTCCACCTTCGCCTCCCTGGAACACCGCTTTGCCAATGACTGGAAGGTCAAAGGCACCCTCACCCAGCAAACCAACGACCACGACACCCTGCTCGCCTCGGCCAGCGGCGGCCAGCCTGACCCGGTCACGGGGGACGGCATGTTCTTCTACTGGGGCAAATGGGAAGGCCATCGCGTACAAAACACCTTCGACATCAATGCCAGCGGCCCCTTCAGCCTGTTCGGCCGTGAACATGAGCTGGTGGTGGGCGCCACGTCACAATCGTCGCGCCAGACCGGCGCCACCTTTGACGGCACCCAGTTTGGCCTGGTGCCGGGCAGCATCTTTGACTGGAACGGCAAATATCCGCAGCCGGACTTCCCGAAAAACGGCAAGTACGAAACCAACCAGAACCAGAACAGTGCCTATATCGCCGCACGCTTCAAGCCGGCAGACGACTGGTCGATCATCCTCGGCAGTCGCCTGAGCGACTTCCAGTACAACAGCACCTACACCTACTACCAGCAGTCCAGCTCGTTCCAGGACAACAAGACCACGTCCAAGCAACACGGCAAGGTCACGCCCTACGCCGGGGTGGTGTATGACATCAACGATACCTACTCGGTCTACGGCAGCTACACCTCGATCTACAAACCCCTTGTCGAGCGCAGCAGCTCGGGCACCACGCTGGCGCCCACCGAAGGCAACAGCTACGAACTCGGGGTGAAGGCTGAATACTTCGGCGGCCGCCTGAATGCCAGTGCGGCGGTGTTTCGCACCGAACAGAAAAACGTACCCATCCAGATTGGCACCAACGCAGAGACCAACCTGGGCATATTTGAATCCCTGGATGGTGCCACCACCAACGGCATCGAACTGGAGCTGGCCGGTGAGCTGATGCCGGACTGGAACCTGATGGCCGGCTACACCTACGCCCGGACCCGCGCCGACGATGGCGAACGTGTCTACGGCTACCCGCTGGAAACCACCAAGCCCGAAGACGTGGCGCGGGTGTTCACCACCTACCGCCTGCCGGGGGTGCTGAACAAGGTTACCGTGGGGGGTGGCGTGAACTGGCAGAGCCCGTTCTACGGCAAGATCTACAACGATGCCAAGGGTGACTACGACATCATCGAGCAGCAGAGCTACGCCCTGGTCAACCTGATGACCCGCTACGAGTACAACGAACACCTGACGTTCAACCTCAACGCCAACAACGTGTTCGATAAAAAGTACCTGTCGGGCCTGGGCAACTTCAACACCACCTACTACGGCGAACCGCGCAGCCTGATGCTGACATCCAGGTACACCTTTTAATCAACAGATCTCCCACAGGTCATGCATCGACACTGTGGGAGCGGGCTTGCTCGCGAAAGGCCAGTGCCATCGCGAGCAACCTGTATCAAGCACCCACGGCTTTTCTCACCCCCACCGGCTGCAAGTCAAAGCGGTCTGCCAAAAACGGCGTGACATCCAGCGGCAGCGGCTCGTGGCGCACCAGTGCATCGAGCATGACGCCGGTGATCGCCGACGTCAGGATGCCGGTGCGAAAATGCCCACACGCATTCAGATACCCCTCTACCCCCTGCATCGGCCCCAGGATCGGCAACTCATCGGGAGAACCAGGCCGCAGCCCGGCCCAGGTGCGCTTGAGGTTGGCGTCCTTGAGCTGGGGAATGCAGCGCATCGCCCCCTGTACCAGCCCGGTGATTTCAGGGAAGGTGGTGGTCACGTCGAAGCCTTTGTCTTCGGTGGTACTGCCAATCAGGATTTCACCGTTATCTTTTTGCGCCAGGTAGCAATCGCTGGTGGTCAAGCAGCCGTTGAGCAACTTGGGCATCCGCTCGGTCAGCACAATCTGGCCCTTGACCGGCGCCACAGGGATGCTCAGGTCGGTGGCCATCACACTGAGTTCTGCTGCCCAGGCACCCGCCGCGTTGATCAGGGTTGTGCTGTGGAACGCGCCCTGGTTGTCAGTGCGCACACCGGTCACCTTGCTGCCCTGGCGCATGACCTCGGTCACGGTGGTGTTGAAGTACAGATCGACACCATTTTGCCGAGCCCCTTCGGTGTAGGCATCGGTCAGGCGGAACGGGCTCACCTGGTGATCGCACAAGAACTCCAGCGCACCTTGCGCATCATGGCTCACGCTTGGCTCTGCCTCGCGCAGCGCCGCCTGGTCGAGCCAGCGCACCTCATCGGCCAGATGGGGGATATTGGCGACAATATGCTCGGCATACAGGCGATCTTCATCGTCATAAATCACATACTTGAGCCCGGTGCGCTCGAACTTGAAATCCATCCCGTGGTTTTCCAGCAGCTCCTTGTGCAGGCCGGGGTACAGGGCATTGGATTGCAGGGCGAAATCGAAAAAACACTCCGGCAGGATATGCGGGGTGGTGGCGTCGACTATCACCGCCGAACCCTGGGCCTCACGCTTGCGTTCGGCCGACATCATGCGGAAAAAAATCACCCCGCAGCCCAGCCCCACGGACTCGCCGATGGCCCACAGCCCGCCTGCCGACGCGCGACTGGCATTGCCGGGGCGCTTGCAGTCGATCAGGGCGATTTTCAGGTCCTTGCGCCGGGACAGGTGATAGGCACAGGAGGCGCCAATTACTCCGCCACCGGCGATGACAACGTCATAAGTCTTGATCATGTCAGGCATCCTTGCACGCATTGGTAAACGCCGAAAATGGCACGGGTTCCAGCGGAAAACGCGGGCGCAACCAGCCCACATCCTGGCGCCCGGTGGCTTCACGCAGGCGGTCACTGCAATAGCCGACACACATGCGCCCCTGGCAGTCGCCCATGCTCACCCGGGTGCGCATTTTCAGGCCGGCCATGTCCTGCACGCCCTGGCTGAGGGCCAGGTCGATATCGGCGCGGGTCACATGCTCGCAGCGGCAGACCACGGTGTCGGCCTGCGGCAGGTCAATCTGGCGTGTACCGCGGCGGGTATATCGATCAATCCCGCCGCGAAAGCGCATCAGGGTATTGAGCCTGGACAGGTACTCGCGGCGTTGTTCAAGCGCCTGTTTCTCACTCAGGACCCCACGCTGCAGCAGGATCGACAACGCGGCGATCCGCCCCGTGAGCATCGCCGCCTCGCCCCCGCGCATGCCCGTGACATCGCCGGCCAGGTGAATGGATGCCTGGCTGCTCTGCTGCCAGCTGTCGGCTTTGGCCGCCAGGTAACCGTCGACGTTGTAGGCGTGCTCCAGTCCCATCTGCTGGCTGAGCTGAGTGCGCGGAATAAAGCCATAGCCCACCGCCAGGGTATTGGCCTTTACCGCCTGCGCCTGGCTTAGGTCGGCCTGCCAGGTGCTGGAATAGGGGGCGACGACCACTTCGCTCAGCTCCCCTTCCCCGAACGCCTCCACCACGCCCCAGCCGTAATGCACGGCCACGCCATGACGCTTGAGGTAAACCAGCATGCTCAGGCCGTCGAGGAACAACTGCGGCTGGTTGAGCAGCGCCAGGCTTTCCTTGGCAATGCGGCCAAACTCGCACGCCTCATACACCCCGGCCACCTCCACACCGGCCGCGTGCAACTGGCACGCCACCAGCATCAGCAAGGGCCCGGTGCCCGCGATCAGCGTCGGCCCCTTGGGTTTGACGACGCCACTTTTGATCTGCAATTGCAGGCCACCCAGCATGATCACCCCTGGCGTGGTCCAGCCCGGAAACGGCACGCTGCGTTCATGGCAACCGGCGCACAGCAACAGTTGATCGAAACCGACTTGCTGCAATTGCTCATGCTCGTCCAGCACTTGCAGGCTTTGCTGTCCCTACCCGCCGACCACGCGATGGTTGAGGCGTACATCCACCAAGTGGGCAATGGCCGAAAACTCGCCGTGCAATTTTTGCAGCGCCGCCTTGTAGCGCTCGCCCAGGTAGTCGAGCTCAACGCCGTCACGCAAAGGTCCGCGGTAAACCACCCCGCCCAGGCGCGACGCTTCTTCAAGCAAGGTGCTTTGTACGCCATGCTGCGCCAGCTCTATCGCCGCCGACAGGCCCGCCGGGCCACCCCCGACAATCACCGCACGCGCGCTCATAGCACCAGCTCCTGGCTGGCGACGCGGTTGATACCCGTCTCGACTTGCATGCCGGGCTTGACCACGGTCTGGCAGGCGCGACGCTTGTGCCTGCCATCGATATTCACCAGGCAGCAGTAGCACACGCCCATGCCGCAATAAGCGCCCGTCATGCGCCCGTGATCGTTGGGGGCCAATTGCCGCATGCCCACTGAGTTCAACACGCTGAGTACGGTCTCGCCTTGCGCGGCATTGACAGCCTGGCCATTGACCAGAATGGACATGTCGGCCTGCTTCAAGGGTTGGATATCGTACTGTCGCTTCAAGTCATCCATGTCTGTCATTCCTTTTTGTGGGTGTCGCTCGGTCAATCACTGGCACCTTGTGCCAGGACCGGTGACCTTAGCCTGCTTCTGAAAACAAACATTGATGCGTGCCAATAAAGGGCGCGTTTCATGTGTTTTTCAGCCATTGCCCTTACACTGGAGGCCCCTTGCACACTGGCGCGCTTATGGACCTCGACCTGGCCCGTACCTTCCTTGAAATCGTCCGCTACGGCAGCCTGGTGGGCGCGGCGGAAAAACTCCATGTCACCCAGACGGCTGTCACTGCCCGGGTTCACAAGCTGGAAAGCCTGCTGGGCGTGACCCTGTTTATCCGTAACCGCGCGGGGGCCAAGCTCACCCCCGAAGGCGAGGCCTTCGTGGTGTACGCCAACCAGCTGCTGCAAACCTGGGAGGCCGCCCGCCGCGACCTGCCACGGCCCGAAGGGCTGGACCAGTTGCTGCATATCGGCGGTGAGGTCAGCCTGTGCAACCCGCTGATCCTCAACTGGGCCAAAGCCCTGCGCCAGCACCTGACCACCCATGCCCTGCGCATCCAGATCAGCGATGCCGGGCAACTGCTGCGCCAGATTGAAATGGGCCTGCTGGACGCCGCCCTGGTCTATCAACCCGCCTACTGGCCCGGGGTGCAGGTGGAGCAGTTGCTGGAAGAAAAACTGATCCAGATCCGCCGCCCCGAGCAGCCCGAGCCTTATGTGTATGTTGATTGGGGCGAAGGCTTTCGCCGTCAGCATGACGCTGCCCTGCCCGACAAGGCGCGAGCCGCCATCAGTTTCAACCTGGGGCCGGTGGCCCTGCATTACATCCTGGACAACGGCGGCAGCGGCTACTTCCGCACCCGCGTGGTCAAGAGTTACCTGGATAGCGGCGCTCTGGAACGGGTGCCCAAGGCCCCGGAATTCAGCTACCCCACCTACCTGGTGTACTCCCGCGAGCGTGACTGCGCCGCCTTGCAGGAAGGCATCGCGTTACTGCGCGAGATCGTCAAGCAGGACAGCGACTGGTCGCAGCAGTGGGAGCCGGAAATTTAAGACGATCGGCCACCGATGAATGCTTTCAGCCCGAGGGCCAATCCCTTAGGCTGCGAGCGCTGAGCAACGCATAAAAACAATACAGGTGGCACATGACCGACCTTACCCGGACCCACGACAGCTGGCTGACTTCGACCTCCCATCAACAGTGGCTGCGCGACCAGGGCCAGGCGCTGGTGGATTTCGCCAAGGCCGCCCGCGTGCCATCAGGCTTCGCCCAGCTGGACCGGTATGGCCGCCGAGCGGACGATGCACCCGCCGACACCCTCACCACGGCGCGCATGGTCCACAGTTTTGCCCTCGCCCACATTCAAGGCCTGCCTGGATGCGCGCCGCTGATCGACCACGGCCTGGCGGCACTGGCCGGCCCGCTGCGCGACAGCGAGCATGGCGGCTGGTTTGCCAACCCTGACGCGCAGGACGGCAACCGCCGCAAGGCTGCTTACCTGCATGCCTTTATCGCGCTGGCCGCCAGCTCGGCAGCAGTGGCCGGGCGCGGTGGCTCGGCCGAGTTGCTGGGTGATGCGGTGGCCATTGTTGAAGGCCGGTTCTGGTCCGAGCCGCAAGGCGCCCTGCTGGAAAGCTTTGCCGGCGACTGGAGTGACTGCGAGGCGTATCGCGGAGCCAACAGCAATATGCATGGTGTTGAGGCGTTTCTGGCCCTGGCTGATGTCCTCGACGAAGACCTGTGGCTCGATCGCGCCCTGCGCATTACCGAGCGCCTGATCCACCAGCAGGCGGCGCAGTCCGGCTACCTGCCGGTGGAGCATTTCGATCACAACTGGCAGCCGCTGCCCGACTACAACCGCGACAACCCGTCAGACGGCTTTCGCCCTTTCGGCAAAACCCCGGGCCATGCCTTTGAGTGGGCGCGCCTGTTGCTGCACCTGGAGGCGGCGCGCAAACAACGCGGGCTGCCGGCGCCCGAGTGGTTGCTGGCAGACGCGCGCCAACTGTTCGCCAGCGCCTGCCAGCATGGCTGGGCTGACAATGGCGGAATCGTCTACACCCTGGACTGGAATCATCAACCGTTGGTGCGCGAGCGGCTGCACTGGGTCGTGGCCGAAGCGGCGGCTGCGGCGGCCGCGTTGCTGCAACGCACCGACGAGCCTGGGTATGAGGTGTGGTATCAGCAGTTCTGGGACTATATCGACCTGCACATGATCGATCGTGTGAACGGCAGCTGGCATCACGAACTGGGGGCCGACAACCTGCCATCGCAGACCATCTGGCCCGGCAAGCCGGACCTTTACCATGCCTACCAGGCCACCTTGCTACCCCGCTTGCCGCTGGCCATCAGCCTGGCCAGCGCGCTCAAGCTGCGGCGCTGAAAGCTGGCATACCGCGGCGCAGCCATCGCGGGCAAGCCCGGCTCCCACAGGCATTGCGCCGACCTTGTGGGAGCGGGCTTGCTCGCGATTCGGGCGATATGGTCAGTCAGGCACACCGCGGCGCGGCCATCGCGGGCAAGCCCGGCTCCCACAGGCATTGCGCCGATTTTGTGGGAGCGGGCTTGCTCGCGATTCAGGCGATATGGTCAGTCAGGCACACCGCGGCGCGGCCATCGCGGGCAAGCCCGGCTCCCACAGGCATTGCGCCAACCTTGTGGGAGCAGGCTTGCTCGCGATTCGGGCGATGCGGTCAGTCAGGCACACCGCGGCGCGGCCATCGCGGGCAAGCCCGGCTCCCACAGGCATTGCGCCGACCTTGTGGGAGCGGGCTTGCTCGCGATTCAGGCGATGCGGTCAGTCAGGCACACCGCGGCGCAGCCATCGTGGGCAAGCCCGGCTCCCACAGGCATTGCGCCGACCTTGTGGGAGCGGGCTTGCTCGCGATTCAGGCGATGCGGTCAGTCAGGCACACCGCGGCGCAGCCATCGTGGGCAAGCCCACCTCCCACAGGCATTGCGCCAACCTTGTGGGAGCGGGCTTGCTCGCGATTGAGGCGATGCGGTCAATCAGGCATACCGCGGCGCAGCCATCGCGGGCAAGCCCGGCTCCCACAGGCATTGCCCCAACCTTGTGGGAGCGGGCTTGCTCGCGATTGAGGCGATACGGTCAGTCAGGCACACCGCGGCGTGGCCATCGCGGGCAAGCCCGGCTCCCACAGGCATTGCGCCAACCTTGTGGGAGCGGGCTTGCTCGCGATTCAGGCGATGCGGTGCATCAGGCACATCACCAGTCGTATTGAACCTCCAGCGATGCCGTGCGCTGCTGGCCGTAGTAGCAGCCGAAGCTGTAGTTGCACGAGGACACATACTCGCGGTCAAACAGGTTCTGCACGTTGAGGCGGGTGCTCACACCCTTGAAGCTCGCATCCAGCGCCGCCAGGTCGTAGCTGAGCGTGGCGTCATACACCACAAACGACGGCGTCTTGAAGGTGTTGCCCGAATCCCCGAAGTTTTTCCCGGTATACCGCGCACCACCGCCCAAGGTCACGCCTGCCAGCGCCTGGCCGGTAAAGTGGTAGTCCGCCCACACGCTGGCCGCCCACGGCGATTGCGCCTCGCTACGGTTGCCTTCATTGCCGTAGTTGGACTTGGTGTAGAACACGTCCAGATATGACACCGACGCAATCAGGTCAATGTTGTTGAAGCTGCTTTTACCTTCAACTTCAATGCCTCGCGACCTGACCTCACCTGCCTGAACCTGATACTCCAGATACTCAAGGTCACCGGTCAGGACGTTCTGCTGGGTGATCTCGAACACCGAGGCAGTGAGCAGGCTGGAGTCGTTGGGCTGGTATTTGACCCCCACTTCATATTGCTTGCCCGTCATCGGCGCGAACGCCTTGCCACCCCGGGCCGGCGCCGCAGTGCCCACCGACGGCAGGAAGGATTCGGTGTAGCTGATATACGGCGCCAGGCCGAACGAGGTGACATAGGTCAGGCCCACGCGCGCGGTGAATTTGTTGTCGTCCTGACTCTCCCGGGAGTTGGCCAGCAGGTCGTTGTTCTCCACCCGAGCCCAGTCCTGGCGCCCGCCAATGGTGAGGATAAAGTTGTCCAGCTTGATCTGGTCCTGCACATACAGGCCGGTCTGCTTGACCTTGTTGTCCCATTGGGTGGTCAGGGTCGGCACGCCCAGGGTGCGGTAGTGGGTGGGGTTGTAGAGGTCGATGATCTCGCTGCCGGACAGGTTGTAACCCTGATACTTGCGAGTGAAATCGCGGTAGTCCAGGCCCACCAGCAAGGTGTGCTGCAAGGGGCCGGTGACGAAGTCGCTCTGCAGGTGGTTGTCGAAGCTGTACGAGCTGTTCTGCTGGCGCCAGTCGAGTTTGGTGCGGCTGGCGTGGGTGTCAGTCGCGCCGTCCGGGGCGGTGACGAAACGGTTGAGGTAAAAGCCCTTGTAACGGTCATTGACGTCGATATAGCTCAGGCTCTGGCGGTAGGTCATGACCTCGTTGAAGGCATGGGAAAACTGGTAGCCGAGCACATACTGGTCGCGCTTGTAATCGTTCCACTTCGAGTCGCCGGAGAAGAAGTCGCGATCGATCTTTTCGCCCCGGGAGTTGCGGTACAAGCTGCCCACCACCGGCAAGGACTGGTAGTCGGCCAGGGCATCGTCGCGTTGCAATTGCGCGTAGACCGTCAGCTCGGTGCTGTCATCGGGCGCCCAGGTAAAACTGGGCGCCAACAGCATGCGCGAGTCTTCGGTGTAGTCGATTTGTTCGCTGCCGGTGTTGCCGACGCCAATCAGCCGGTAGCTCAGGGTTTTGGCGTCGTCCAGCGGGCCGGTGGTGTCGAAGGCCAGGTTGTAGCGGTCAAAACTGCCGGTGCCGACCTTGACCTGATGTTTGGCCTCGGTGCTCGGGCGCTTGGACACCATATTGATCATGCCCCCCGGCTGGTTTTGCCCGTAAAGCACCGAAGACGGGCCCTTGAGCACTTCGATGCGCTCCAGGGTATAGGGGTCGATCTGCGGGGTGCCGCCCAGGCTGCCCGCCGAAGGCAGATAGGCACCGTCAAGGTAGAGCAACGTCGGGGCAAAGCCGCGGCTGGTGATTTCATCGGCAATGGTGTTGCGGTCGGTGTAGCCGTTGGTGCTCAGCCCCGGGGTGTAGCGCAGCGCCTGGGTCAGATCGCGGGCGCCTTGCACCTCAACCTGGTCGGCGGTGACCACGTTGAGGGTCTGCGGGATTTCCAGGATCGGCGTGTCGGTCTTGGTGGCGGTGGCCGAGCGGGTGGCGACAAAGCCGTCGACGTGACCACGGCCATCCTCGCCCACACGCGCCGATACGTTGGTCGCGCCCAGGTTCAACGCCCCGGCCTCGGCATGCGGGTACACACTCAGGGCGCCGCTGTCGGTCACGCTCAAGCCCAGGCCACTGCCCGCCAGCGCACGTTCAGCGGCCTGTTGCGGGGTGTACATGCCATTGACCGGCGCAGAGGTCTTGCCCTGCAACAAGGCCGGCGCCACCGACAGGGTCATGTTGCTGTCCCGGGCGATGCGGCTCAGGGTCACGCCCAGCGGCGCGGCAGGCAGGTCAAAAAAGCGCGTAGCGCTTTGTTCGCCGTGCATGACCTCTGCTCGCGCGCCTTGTGGATGACAGGCAATGCTCAGGGTGATGGCCAGCGCCAGCAGGCAGGTTTTGGGTTGAGCGTACGGCATGGGGCGTCCTTTCTCGTTGCAAGGTAGGCAGTTGTAACCTTGACCAACGAGAAAGGCGTTCCCCTCACCCTATTCGCAATTAATTCGCATTCTGGTGTTTTTACCGGCGCACCTCGATCAGGGTCAGCCACGGTCCGTAGCGCGTGACCTTGATCGGCAGGGTTTGCGCCAGCGTATTGAGGGTTTGCGCGGTATTGTCCAGCGCGAATACACCGAACACCCGTACCCGCGCCGCTTCAGGGCTGATGCGCAGCATGCCGGTCTGGTAGGGCCGCAATGCCTCGACCAGGGCCGACAACGGTTCATCATGCAGTTCGACGCGGCCCTGCAGCCAGTCGGTCTGGCTGCGCGAGGTCGGGGTTTGCGGGTCGATCTGGGTGGCGGTAAACGACACCGCCTGACCGGTTTCGATGCGCCGCTGCTGACCGCCCAGGGTGTCCAGTTGCACGCTGTGTTGCTGCACGCTGGCCAGGCTTTCATCGCTGCCCTGGCGCACCATAAAGCGCGTCCCCAGCGCCTGCACCTGGCCCTGGGCGGTGGTGACCACAAACGGCCGCTTGGCATCGGCGGCCACCTCCACCTGCAGCTCGCCTTCGCGCAGGCGCACGCGGCGCTGGCCGCTGCTGAACTGGATATCCACCGCGCTGCGGGCATTGAGCGTCAGCAGGCTACCATCGGTCAGCTCGACCGTCTTGCGCTCGCCGGTGGCCGTCTGGTAATCGGCCGTCAGGCCTGCCAGGGGCGTGACGCGGTCCACCAGGCCTGCTCCAGCCAGGCCCAGCAGCAACAGCAGCAGGCCGCCTTGCAGGGCCTTTTTACCGGGCGTGACAGTGCTGGCCAGCAGGGCCCGGCGCGCGGCCTGCAACTGCCCGGGGCTGCGCCGCTCCGCCGAGTGCAGGTCAGCCACCTGGGCCTTGAGCACCCCCGCGACCTGCTGCCAGGCGGCCAAGTGCGCGGGGTTCTCGGCCAGCCAGGCCTTGAACACCTGGCGCTCCGACGGGCAGGCCTGGCCGGACTCCAGACGCAGCATCCAGTCAATGGCGGCACGGGTGACCGGATCTACCTTGGCTGTACTCATGGGCACTCCGCCGTCTGCGACAGGCAATGAACAAAGGCGCGGCGCAAATCGCGCTCCACCGTGGCCAGCGACACGCCCAGCAACTCGGCGATGGCCTGCTGGGGCATGCCTTCGAGGCGATTGAGCAAAAAAGCGCGTTTGACCCGCGACGGCAAGCCTTCCAGCACGCGGTCGATGGCTTCGATCGCCTCGCGTACCAGGACAATGTCTTCGGCGGAGGGGGCGAAGGCCTGGGGCAGCTCGGCCAATTGCTCGAGGTAGGACTGCTCCAGCTTGCGCCGCCGCCACAGCGAACACAGCAGGCGCCGGGCCACGGTGCTCAGGTAGGCGCGAGGTTCCTGGATACGCTCCAGTTGCCGGGCGTCCCAGGCGCGCAAGAAGGTGTCCTGGGCCAGATCAGCCGCATCCTGCGGGCAACGCACCTGTCGCGACAACCAGCCGCGCAGCCACGCATGATTGTCGTGATACAGGTTCGCCAGCAGGCTTTTGGGATCCACAGGGCTAGACACGATAGATAACCATACTTAAATAGCAATAAGTCGCATTATCGTCGGATCAAGCCTAAATGCAAGCCATGTGGGAGCGGGCTTGCTCGCGATTAAGGCGATGCGGTCAGTCAGGCACACCGTGGCGCAACCATCGCGGGCAAGCCCGGCTCCCACCGGCATGGCGCCGACCTTGTGGGAGCAGGGCCTTCAGCGACCGCCGCCCAGGTCCAGGAAGGTACCCGTGGTGTAGGAGGCCTTGTCCGAGAGCAGCCACACAATGGCTTCGGCCACTTCTTCGGGGCGCCCGCCGCGGCCCATCGGGATCAGCGGTTCAAGTTTGCTGACTCGCCCCGGGTCGCCACTCAGGGCGTGGAAGTCGGTGAAGATATAGCCCGGGCGCACGGCATTGACGCGGATCCCTTCCCCCGCCAGTTCCTTGGACAAGCCCAGGGTGAAGGTGTCCAGCGCGCCCTTGGAAGCGGCGTAGTCGACATATTCGCCGGGAGAGCCCAGGCGGGCAGCCACCGATGACACATTGACGATATTGCCGCCCTGCCCGCCGTAGCGTGGCGACATGCGCAGCACCGCATGCTTGGCGCACAGGATCGGCCCCAGCACGTTGGTCTTGAGGGTGTGCATGATGCGCAGGTCGGTCAACTCGTCGACCCGCGACTTGAGCCCCACGGTGCCAGCATTGTTGACCAGCGCCGTCACCGGTCCCAGTTGTTCATCGACGTCAAGAAACAGGCGAATGATTTCTTCTTCGTCACTGACATCGGCACGCACGGCAATGGCCTTGGCACCGAGGGCGCGAACCTGTGCCAGCACCTCATGGGCGGCGGCATCATCGGTCAGGTAGTTGATGCAAATCCGATAACCCTGCCTGGCAGCCAGCAAGGCAGTGGCAGCGCCTATACCGCGGCTGCCGCCGGTGATCACGATGACTTTATCCATAAATACGTGTTCCCCTTACACCGATCCAAATCTGGCTGCCAGAATAACCGCGAAGGCGCGGTTTTGTCAGGTCGCCGTCTTGTTGTCTGGCTCGACGGGCCTGGCACTGTGGATATCAGCCATAAACTGTTCCGCCGGCAAGGGCTCGCCCAGCAGAAAACCCTGCAGGGCGTCACAGCCAAGGGTAGTCAAAAAGCTTTGCTGGGTATCGGTCTCTACCCCTTCGGCAACGATGCGCAAACCCAGGGCCTGGCCCAGCGCGACAATGGCCGAGACAATCGCCGCATCGTCACTGTCGTGCTCCAGGTCGCGCACAAAGCCGCGGTCGATCTTCAGTTCATTGGCGGGCAGGCGCTTGAGGTACATCAGGCTGGAGTAGCCGGTACCGAAGTCATCGATGGACAGGTCCACGCCCATTTGCGACAGCCGCTGCAACACCACCATGCTCGCATCGGCATCGCTCATGGCGGTGGTTTCGGTGATTTCCAGGGTCAGGCTGTTGGCGGGCAGGCGGTGGCGCTCCAGCGCCGCGACCACGCTTTCGACCAGGCCGGAATAACAGAACTGCAACGCCGACAGGTTGACTGCAATGCGCCAGTGGCTATAGCCCTGATCAAACCAGATGCGCATCTGCCGGCACGCTTCGTTGAGCACCCAGTCGCCGATGGGGATGATCAGGCCGGTTTTTTCCGCCAGGTCGATAAAGTGTTCCGGCAGCAGCAACCCCTGCTGCGGGTGCTCCCAGCGCAACAACGCTTCAGCCCCCACCGGCTGGCTGTTGCTGGCGTCGAACTTGGGCTGGTAATGCAGACGAAACTGCTGCAGCTCCAGGGCCTGGCGCAAGTCCTGCAGCAGTTGCAATTGCTTGCGCGCATTGGTGTTCATCGAGGCGTCGAAAAAACTGTAGCCGTTCTTGCCGGTGCCCTTGGCGTGGTACATCGCCGCGTCGGCGTTCATCAGCAATTCCTCGGCGGTCAGGCCATTGCCGGGGTACAGCGCGATACCGACACTGGCGGAAATCAGCAACTCATGCTCATCGACGCGAAACGCCCGGGACAGCAGGCTGACCTGACGCGCCGCCACTTGCGGGGCATCGTCCGGCTCAAGCAGGCGCACCAGCAAGACAAACTCGTCACCGCCAATGCGCGCCAGGGTGTCCTGACTGCGCAGTTGCTCGCGCAAGCGCAGGGCGACCTCGCGCAGCAGGCGGTCGCCCAGGTGATGACCAAAAGCATCGTTGACCGGCTTGAAGCCATCGAGGTCAATAAACATCAGCGAAAAACAGCCGCCCTGCTCCGCCACCTTGTTCATCGCCTGGCCGATGCGGTCGGCCAGCAGGATGCGATTGGGCAGCCCGGTGAGGGTGTCGTGCAACGCCAGCTGGGTCAGTTCTTCGTTGGCCAGGGTCAGGGAGTCCGCCAGGGCGGCGGTACGCGCATCGAGGCGGGCATCGAAAATCGAGGTCAGCAAGGCGATCACCAGTACAGCCAGGCTGGACACCAGCACCAGATTGTCCAGGCCGTTGCCGCTCAAGCCGTCGATGGCGGCACCGCAAAAACTGCCGATGGGGAAATTGGCAGCGGCCATGCCGGTGTAGTGCATGCCGACAATCGCCAGGCCCATGATCACCGCAGCGCCACCGCGCATCAGCCGCACATAGGGGGTTTGCCTGCGCAAGCGAAAGGCGATCGCCAATGCGGCCGCCGAAGCCCCCACGGCAATCACCAGCGACAGGCCGAACAGTGTCGGGTCATAGTCGATACCCGGCTGCATGCGCAACGCGGCCATGCCGCTGTAATGCATGGCACTGATGCCCGCGCCCATGATCAGGGCACCGAACAGCAACTGCAGGGCCGGCAACCGTGGCTGACTGACCAGCCACAAGGCAAAGCCCGAAGACAGAATGGCCACCAGCAACGACCACAGGGTGAGCCCCAGGTCGTAGCCCAATTCAAGGGGTAACTGCAGGGCGAGCATGCCGATAAAGTGCATCGACCACACGCCAAAGCCCATTGCCAGCGCCCCGCCGCCGATCCACAGATACACGGTCCGGCCTCGCGCCGTGGCAATGCGGCCACTCAGATCAAGGGCGGTGTACGACGCCAGAATGGCGACACACAGGGAAATCAGAACCAGCGCGGGGGAGTAACTAGCGGAAACCATGGGCCTTCTCGTGAACAGATGCCGAACAGCGTCCATGCCCGGTAAAGAAGCGCAATTGTACTTCTTCCCTGCTTTTACGCACCTATCCGCGCGACTAAATCCTTAAGCCCCATGCCCTCCCAGTGGGAGCCGGGCTTGCCCGCGATGGCCGCGCCGCGGTATGCCTGATTGACCGTATCGCCTCAATCGCGAGCAAGCCCGCTCCCACAAGGTCGGCGCAATGCCCGTGGGAGCCGGGCTTGCCCGCGATGGCCGCACCGCGGTATGCCTGATTGACCGTATCGCCTCAATCGCGAGCAAGCCCGCTCCCACAAGGTCGGCGCAATGCCTGTGGGAGCCGGGCTTGCCCGCGATGGCCGCACCGCGGTATGCCTGACTGACCGTATCGCCTCAATCGCGAGCAAGCCCGCTCCCACAAGATCGGCGCAGTGCCTGTGGGAGCCGGGCTTGCCCGCGATGGTCGCCCCGCGGTATGCCTGATTGACCGTATCGCCTGAATCGCGAGCAAGCCCACTCCCACAAGATCGGCGCCATGCCTGTGGGAGCCGGGCTTGCCCGCGATGACCGCACCGCGGTGTGCCTGACTGACCGCATCGCCTGAATCGCGAGCAAGCCCACTCCCACAAGGTCGGCGCAATGCCTGTGGGAGCCGGGCTTGCCCGCGATGGTCGCACCGCGGTATGTCTGACTGACCGCTTCGCCTCAATCGCGGGCAAGCCCGCTCCCACAAGGTCGGCGCAATGCCTGTGGGAGCCGGGCTTGCCCGCGATGGTCGCACCGCGGTGTGCCTGATTGACCGTATCGCCTCAATCGCGGGCAAGCCCGCTCCCACACAGAAACTGCCCCCCTACCTTCAGTTCAACTCAAACAACCCCGCTGCTCCCATGCCGCCGCCGATGCACATGGCAACCACCACAAACCGCGCGCCACGGCGGCGACCTTCAAGCAGGCTGTGGCCCACCATTCGCGCACCCGACATGCCGAACGGATGACCAATGGCAATCGCCCCGCCATTGACGTTCAGGCGGTCATTGGGGATCTGCAGGAAGTCGCGACAATGCACCACCTGGCAGGCGAACGCTTCGTTGATTTCCCACAGGTCAATATCCGACACCGTCAGGCCAAAGCGCTTGAGCAACTTGGGAATCGCATACACCGGGCCAATGCCCATTTCTTCCGGCGCACAACCACTCACGGCAATCCCGCGATACACGCCCAGGGCTTCGATTCCACGTTGTCTGGCTTCGCCACGGCTCATCAGCAAGACCGCAGCGGCACCATCGGAAAACTGCGAAGCATTGCCTGCCGTAATGAACTCTCCCTGTTCAATCCACTTGCCGTCTTTCCACACCGGCTTGAGGCTCGACAGGTCTTCGAGGGTGGTGGAGGGACGGTTACACTCATCACGGTCCGCGATCACGTCCTGATGGCCGCTGGGCTTGCCTTCCTTGTCAAAGCACAGCTTGCGCGCCGCCAATGGCACGATCTCGTCGGCAAACAAACCTTCAGCCTGGGCGGCAGCCGTGCGCTGCTGGCTCTGCAGCGCATACTGATCCTGCACGTCGCGGCTGATGCTGTAGCGCCGGGCCACGATTTCTGCAGTTTCAAGCATCGGGATATACGCCGTGGGCATGCATTCGAGCACGGCTTCGGACTGGGCACGGTAGGTGTTTTTGTACTTGTTCTGGGTCAGCGAAAGCGACTCCACGCCACCGGCTACGGCTATCTTCATTTCGCCGGTCATGATGCCGTTGGCCGCCACGCCGATACTCATCAGGCCAGAGGCGCACATGCGGTCAAGCGCCATGCCCGGCACAGTGTCAGGCAGGCCGCCGGTATAGGCACACAGGCGCCCGATATTGTAGCTCTGGGTGCCCTGCTGGGCAGCGGCGCCCATGATCACGTCTTCCACCGAGCCCGGCTCGATGCCCGCGCGCTCGACCACCGCGCGCACCACGTGGCCGCCCAGCACCGGCGCTTCGGTATCGTTGAACGAGCCACGGAAGGATTTGGTCAGGGCCGTGCGGGCGGTGGAGACGATCACAACGTCATTCAAATTCATACTCAAGGCTCACTGTTCAAGAGGGTTGAAGGTGTAGCGACTGATGGTGTCCACCACACAGCCGGGGCGTTCGCTGCCTTCGATTTCGACGCTTATGCGCACCACGGCCTGCACGGCCTGGCCCAGTGTTTCGACCCGCATCACCTGGCCATGGCCGCGAATTCGCGAACCGACCTTGACCGCTGCCGGGAAGCGCAGCCGGTCAGTGCCACAGTTGACGCCCATCGCCAGGTTTTCGAATTGCATCAATTGCGGCATAAACAGATTGGCCAGCGACAGAGTCAGGTAACCGTGGGCGATGCAGGCTCCGAATGGCCCGCTGGCGGCGCGCTCAGGGTCGACATGGATCCACTGGTGATCGCCGGTGGCCTCGGCAAACAGGTTGATCCGTTCCTGGGTCAGCAACAGCCAGTCGGTGCGCCCCAGATCAATCCCCTCGGCGGCCAGCAACTGGGCGGCACTGCTGAAAGTCGTGCTCATATGCGCCTCCTCAGGCCTGTTGCGAGCTGACGGGCAGCACTTCGCCGACCATGTACGAGGCGTAGTCACTGGCCAGGAACACCATGACATTGGCCACCTCCCACACTTCGGCGGCGCGGCCAAAGGCTTCGCGGCTGGTAAGCTGGTCGAGCAGTTCGCTGCTGGCGGCTTTTTTCAGAAAGTCATGCAGGGCAATCGACGGTGCCACAGCATTGATCCGTACACCGTTTTCGGCAGCTTCCAGGGCGCTGCAACGGGTCAGGGCCATGACCCCAGCCTTGGCCGCGGCGTAATGGGCCTGTTCCTTCTGCGCGCGCCAGCCCAGCACCGAGGCGTTGTTGACGATGGCCCCGGCGCCACGACGTTCCATGTGCGGAAGCATGGCGCGGGTCATGCGCATGGTGCCGGTGAGGGTGATATCCAGTACCGACGACCACTGCTCATCCGTCATTTCGGTCAGGCGTACCTGGCCGCCAAGCCCGGCGTTGTTGATCAGCACGTCGACGCCGCCCAGGGCCTCTTCGGCGGCGGCGACCAGGGCTTGCACGTCGGCTTCGACGGTGACGTTGCACAGCTGGCCGTAGACCGCCTGCAAGCCGGTTTCAGCCTTGAGCCGCTCGACGGCTTCTTCGAGACGCCGTGGGTGGATATCGGAAATCATCAGGGCGCGGCAGCCCTCTTCGGCGCAGCGTTTGGCGGCGGCGTAACCGATACCGGCGCCGGCTGCGGCCGTGATCAAAATCGACTTGCCAGCCAGTAGCTGGTGGCCGGGGACATAAGGGGGGGCTTGTCTCATGGTTGAATGCTCTTTTTTAATCAAAAATCAAAAGCCCCTCACCCTAACCCTCTTCCAAGGGAGAGGGGACTGACCGCACGCGGTTTCGAGAACACCACAAATCAGCCCCCTCTCCCTCCGGGAGAGGGTTGGGGTGAGGGCCTGCGTTATCAGCTACCCCACACCCGCTGCGGCGCAGGTGCTTCAGCCAGAATCTGGCCCAGGGCAACGCCCACTTCTTCGGGCTGCCATTGCGCGCCCTTGTCGCGGGTTACGCCGGTGCGCCAGCCATCGCCCAAGGACAGGCGCCCACCCTGGCTTTCGATGATCTGCCCACTCACCTCCCCCGAGAGTTCACTGCCCAGCCACACCACCAACGGCGCGACGTTTTCCGGGGCCCAGGCATCAAAGCCGCCGTCTTCAGGTTTTTTCACCATGTCCGGCATCGCGCTCTCAGTCATCGACGTACGCGCCGCCGGGGCCAGGGCATTGGCGGTCACGCCGTAACGCGCCAGTTCTGCTGCCTGCACCAGGGTCAGCGCAGCAATCCCGCCTTTGGCCGCGCTGTAATTGGACTGCCCCACCGAACCCTGCAGGCCCGCGCCGGAGCTGGTATTGATGATGCGCCCAGCCACCGGCTTACCCGCCTTGGCCAGGTCGCGCCAGCGTTTACCGAGGATATTGGCCAGGCAAAAATGCCCCTTCAAATGCACACGCATCACCGCGTCCCAGTCTTCTTCAGCGAGGCTGATAAACATGCGGTCGCGCAGGATGCCGGCGTTGTTGACCAGCACATGCACTTCGCCAAACGCCGCCAGCGCAGCGTCGACGATGTGCTGCGCCGTGGCGAGGGTGGTGATGTCATCGGTATTGGCGATGGCCTGCCCGCCTGCCTGGCGAATGTCCGAGACCACCTCTTCTGCGGCTTCGCGACGAATGTCGTTGACCACTACGTTGGCGCCCTCGGCGGCGAACGCCAGCGCGTAGGCGCGGCCCAAACCGCCGCCCGCGCCGGTAATGATGACGGTACGTCCTGCACAAATTGCCATGTCGTTACTCCTAGAGGCGCTCAATAATCGTCACGTTGGCTTGCCCGCCGCCTTCGCACATGGTTTGCAGGCCATAGCGGCCACCGCTGTGCTCAAGCTGGTTAAGCAGGCTGGTCATCAACCGCGCGCCGCTGGCCCCCAGCGGATGGCCGAGGGCAATCGCGCCGCCATTGGCGTTGGTGCGGGCCGGGTCGAAATCCAGCTCCTTGGCCCAGGCCATGACCACCGAGGCAAAGGCTTCGTTGATCTCGACCAGGTCAATGTCCTGCATGCGCATGCCGGCTTTTTTCAGCGCCGCGCGGGTGGCGGCGATCGGTGCGGTGAGGTGCCAGATCGGGTCGTCGCCGAGCACCGAGAGGTGATGGATCCGCGCTCGGGGCGTCAGGTTGTAGCGCTTGAGCGCAGCCTCGGAGACCACCAGCAAGGCCGCTGAAGCATCGCAGGTCTGGCTGGACACGGCAGCGGTGATCGACGGGAACTCGGCGGATACCGGCTCCAGCTCGGCCATTTTCGCCAGGCTGGTATGGCGCGGGGTTTCGTCGTCCCGCAGCCCTTCACAAGGCACGATTTCGTTGACGAACCGACCGGCCGCCATCGCCTCCAGCGCCCGCCGATGGCTTTGCAGGGCATAGGCTTCCATGTCCTGGCGGCTGATGTTCCAGTGGTCGGCAATACGTTGGGCGGCGTAGAACTGGTTGACCGGCTGCTCGCCAAAGCGCGCTTTCCAGCCTTTGCTGCCAGAGAACGGGTCGGCAAAGCCCAGCGGCTGACCGGCCAGCATCGCCGATGAAATCGGGATCTGGGTCATGGTCTGCACGCCACCCACGGCAATCACATCCTGAGTGCCGCTCATCACCGCTTGCGCGGCGAAATGCAAAGCCTGCTGCGATGAGCCGCACTGGCGATCGATGGTCGTGCCGGGCACATTCAACGGCAAACCGGCAGCCAGCCAGCTGGTGCGGGCAATATCACCGGCCTGGGAGCCGATGGTATCGACACAGCCAAACATCACGTCGTCATATTCGTCGGCCGGAATCCCGTTGCGCTCCACCAGTGCCTTGAGCACATGGGCACCGAGGTCGATGGCATGGACATGGGCCAGGCCACCCTTGCGTTTGCCGGTGGGGCTGCGCAGGGCATCAACAATATAGGCTTGGGGCATGCTCAATCCTCGAACGTATGGCCGGGGCCCAGGGGCGCCGCACCACTCAATACATACTCGGCCACACGGGTCTTGTGCAGCGCACGGTCGCCCCAGGCGTTATCCAGGGCCCAGGCACGCTTCATGAACATTTGCAGGTCGACTTCCCAGGTGTACCCCATCGCGCCATGCACCTGGATGCCGTGACGGGCCGCCAGCCAGCTGGCTTCACAACTGGCCAGGCGCGCCTGGGATACCCACACCGCAGCATTCGGCTCGTTATGGGCCAGGGCATAAGCGGCGCGATACAGCACCGGCTTGGCGAATTCGAGCGCCGTGGCAACATCGGCCAGGTGGTGCTTGACCGCTTGAAAACTGCCGATGGGCTTGCCAAATTGTTTGCGTTGCGCGGCGTAATCCACCGACAAATCGAGCATGCGCTGGGCCAGCCCAACCAACTGCCCGGCCACCGACAGCGCGCCCCGATTCAGGGTTTGCGCCCACAGTGCGCGGCCCCGCTCGCCCTGCGCCACCAGGGTGGCCGCAGCGGGCTGCCAGCTGACCTGCGCCAGGCGCCGCGAGGCATCGAGGCTGGCGTGGTTTTGCACATCGACCTGGCTGCGCGGCACGGCATGGACTTCATCGCCGTGGGCCAGCAGCAACAAATCGGCGTGGGCGGCATCGGCTACCAACGGATTGACCGGGTGCCCGATGGCCACCCGCAAACTGCCGTCGGCAATGCGCTCCAGCCATTCGCCGCGCCGGGCAACGCTGTCATCCAGCCCGGCAATCAGGGCGCTGGCCACATACGCGGTGTCACCCAGCGAGTCAGGAATGGCGTAGTAACCCAACTCCTGGGTCATCAGCGCCCAGGCCACATCGTCCATGCCCAGGCCGCCATAGGCCTCGGGGATCGACAGCGCAGTGAGGCCCTGCTCGGCAATCTTGTTGCGCAGATCCGGGGAGCGACCCACATCGGTTTCCCAGATTTCACGGAGCATCTCGGGGGCGGCTTCGGTCATCAGGAAACGGCTGATGGCCTCGCGGAAGGTGATCTGGTCTTCGGTAAAGGTAAAGTCCATGCCCGGCCTCACTTCGGCAGACCGAGCATGCGCTCGGCAATGATATTGCGCTGGATCTCGTTGGTGCCGGCGTAGATCGGCCCGGCCTGGGCAAACAGAAAGCCCTCCAGCCAGTCGTGGCCATCCGCCGATTTACCGGTCAGTTCACCACTGGCGCCGAGAATGCGCATGGCAGTTTCGTGCATGCGCAAATCCAGCTCCGACCAGAAGATCTTGTTGGTGCTCGACTCGGCGCCAATCTGCGCGCCCTGACTCAAACGCCCCACGGTGTGGTAGGAAGACAGGGTGTACGCCTGCGCATCCATCCAGGCCTTGCACACCGCATCGCCCAGGCTCGGGTCACGGTCGGCGCTGGCGCGGTTGGCCTGATACAGCTCCACCAGCTTGCGCGCCGTGTACTGAAAGCGCGCCGGCGAGCGCAGCAGCAAGCCGCGTTCAAATCCAGCGGTGGCCATTGCTACATGCCAGCCCTGCCCTTCGTCACCGATACGGTTTTCCAGCGGTATGCGCACGTCGTCGAAGAACACTTCGGCAAACGCATCCTTGCCGTTCAAGGCCTTGATCGGACGTACCGTGACCCCCGGTGCGTTGAGCGGCACCATCACAAACGACAGGCCGTGGTGACGGCTTGAACCAGGGTCGCTGCGGAACAGGCCGAACAGCCAGTCGGCAAAAATCGCCCGCGTCGACCAGGTTTTCTGGCCGTTAAGTACGTAGCTGTCACCGTCGCGGGTGGCCTTGCTGGTGATCGCCGCCATATCGGAACCGGCGTTGGGCTCCGACCAGCCCTGGGCCCACATGTCGGCACTGGCCGCCATGCGTGGCAGGAAACGTTTTTTCTGCGCCTCGGTACCGAACTCCATCAGGGTCGGGCCCAGCAACAACTGGCCGTTCTGATTGATCCGCATCGGCGCGCCGGCACCGTAATACTCTTCTTCAAAAATCAGCCACTCGATCAGATCGCAGCCGCGCCCGCCCAGCTCGGTAGGCCACATGACCATCGACAGCCGGCTTTCGAACAGCCTGGCTTCCCACTGGCGGTGCTGCTCGAAACCCTCACGGGTGTCGTAGCTGGCCAGCGGCGTGGCCGGCAGATTGTCCGCCAGCCATTGGCGCACCTCCTGACGGAAAGCTTTCTGCTTGGGGGAGTAAGTCAGATCCATCTTCAGCTCCTCAGAACGTGGCGTCGCGTTTTTCAACGAACGCGCGACGGGTTTCAGCGGAGTCCGCGCAGTTGTAGGCCTGCAGCGTAAAGCCCTGCTCCCAGCGGTATTTGTCTTCCAGGTTGCCGTCTTCAATACCGTTGAGCGCTTCCTTGGCGATGCGGATCATCGCCGGGCTTTTACTGGCGATCTTGCGGGCAATCTCCAGAGCCGTTTCGCGCAGTTGCTCGCGGGGCACCACGCGCTCGATAAAGCCGTATTGCTGGGCGTCGACGGCGCTGATCTTGTCGCCGGTCAGGAACAGATAACGGACTTTTTGCACCGGGAACAAACGCTGCAGGTGCGCTCCGCCACCCATCGCGCCACGGTCCACTTCCGGCAGGGCAAACGTTGCGCAGTCGGAGGCCACGACGATATCCGCCGCGCCGGTAATGCCGATCCCGCCGCCCAGTACAAAACCATGTACTGCAACAATCACCGGCACCGGGTTGCGATGCACCGCCTTGAAGGTGGCGTAGTTACCCGCGTTGACCTTGACGATCAGCTCAGGGTGGGCGTCCAGCTCCTTGATATCGACCCCGGCGCAAAAACCCCGGCCTTCGGCACGGACCACAATCACCCGCACTTGCGGATCCTGGCCCAGGGCTTCGAGGGCATGCGCCAGGTCCAGCCATTGCTGGCTGTCGAGGGCATTGACCGGTGGCCGGTCGATCACCAGCTCAGCGACGCCTGCGTCGATGCTGGTGTGAAATGCGGTATGAGTTGCGCTGTTCACAGGTGCTCCCGGGTTGGCAAAGGCATGGGAGCAGTATGGGAATGCGCTGCGGCGTGATCATCGTCCGTTGAGACTAACGCGAGTGCAGGCGATGCAGCCGCTGACGCACCGGGTGGTACCGGTTCATCAGCGGCCGCGAGGCGTCACGTGCTGCCTTACTCAAACCCGGACGGGCCGTCTACGATGGCTTTGGCGGTGTTATTGAGCAAGTCATGCACTCGCTGGATCTCGGCCGGGCTCCAGAGCCCCTGATGCAATTGCAGGGCATGACGCAGGTTATGCACGGCCTCGTGGATTTCTTCCGGTCGGCCCTGGCTGCGCAGCGAGCGCCTGCTGACATCGATGCGCATGCGCACCCCATTGAGGGCAACGTGTTGCTGGGTCAAATAAGTGCATCCAGCCTCAGTAATGCTGTAGCACTTTTTCTCCCCTTCCATGCAGGCCACCACCAGATGGCCGGCCTCCAGAAACGCCATTGTTGGATAAATAACCCCCGGGCTGGGGCTGTAGGCGCCATCGAAAAGGGCCTCGACTTGCTGGATCAAGTCATAACCGTGGCGCGGTTGATCGCGTACCAGCGACAGCAACAACAACTTCAAGTCACCGGCGGCAAAAACCCTCGGGTTACGGCTGCCGCGCTCTCGCGCTGAGCGTTTATCCATTACCTCGCCAAAATCGCTCTCATGTTGATACTTATATTGGCTACTCATGTTCGCACTCCATTTCATTCAACAGAGCCCACGTTAAAACACAACTTAATTTTCAACTCAAGCCATTAACACAACCCCAGCCAAAATACAGTTACACAGCAACAAAAAATACGATATACCCCGCAACTACGACACAACTAAATTGATATTAACGATATAACTTTCCAGCCCGCCCCACCTCACAATCCTCCCCCATACGCATCCACAAAAAAAAACACAGCCAGACGCGCTTCCCAAAAATTGTATATCTAATAATTTCACAACCGGAAAACAGCCTAAATTCAAATATCAGACATATCTTTCTGCTCATATCTGAAAAAGACTACAAAAGCTTGGATGGTATGACTACTTACTTATCTATTGTCTTCCTTTAACCTGAGCTGGCGCTACAAACGGAGTTTAGAGATTTCGCTCTCGCCCCGTATACAGTTGAAAGTCTCACCCTCCCTGAGAGTCTAATTGACCTACTGGTACCCAATTATGTTCAAAAGCAAAATCGCTGTAATTCTTGGCACCCTGATCATTGGTACATCGACGGCAAGCATGGCAGTTGCCAACACCTCTTCAACCTCAATCAATATCAGCGCAGTCGTTCCAAGCACCGAGTTTCAAGCACTGCCAACCAATCCAAACTTCGGACAAGCAGAAGTGCTGGCTTACAACCCGACCAACTCCAGCCTGGGCGGCCTGAGCCAGCGTTACACATACAAAAGCACGGCGGGCGCGATCAAGGCTTTTATTGAGGGCGGCGTTTCAAATCTCTACAACGGCAACAGCGCTCAAAATATACCGCTAACCACCAAATTCAATAACGTAGTCCTGACTGGCACCGCCCAGGAAGTAGTGGCGCAAACCCTTGCCAATAGCGGGGGATCAGCCGACCTGATAATCACCCCTGGTCCTATTCCAAGCGGCGCTTCGGGTAATTATGACGCGTCATTCACTGTGATTTTTGAAAGCACGGCACCATAACAGTTCGGCTATGGCCCTTTGATTCGGTAGCACTTGGTGCCCGTTCAGTGCACTCGCTGAACGGGCACCACAAGTAAATTATTGGTTTGATAGCAGAGTATGGTGAACATGTTCCCGATGACATGCATCGCGGTAACACTTGCTTCATTGATGTGTTTTGCGACTCTTGCAGTGGCTGCAGGCAACAGCATCACGCCAAAACGTTTGCTGGAGCAGGCCAAGGGGCTGCCGGCAGACTTTGAAGAGCATCTTTTCGATGTGCCGCTGGCCGTACAAGTGGAGCGTGACAGTCAACTGGTCGGAGAAGCCCTTATTGTGCTGTCACGGGATGACCGTATCACGCTGCTCGCATTCACGGACTACAACGAAAGCCAGATATCCCCCAATGAACGGGACATATGGGCGGATCATCTCAAACAGGGTACCCCGCTGGGAGCCTGCACGAGCAAATGCCCCGAACAGTTGCTTGCCATTCACTACAACCTTGAGAACTCAATGGTCTCGTTGCTGACCGCAAAAGCCGAACAACAATTCCAGCAAAGCCAATACTACGACCTGCCCATCGATGGCAGCACCGGATTGATCCTGCGTAACCAGTTGAACCTCACCGGTGGCCAGCAGGAATACCTGGGCGGCCGTTATGGTCTGGAGGCCAGCAGCAGCCTGGGTAACTGGACCCAGACACTCAACCTGCAACTGAATCGCATCGGCGGCCCGCAAGAGAACCAGATCAGGCACGCAGTGTATTCGGCCTACACCCAGCGCGAACTGCCAGGCAGCTTCCTGCGCCTGGGTTACTTTACCCCCGGGTCAGAAGGCCTGACCCGCCAGATCCGCATACTCGGGGACAACCCTGATACGGCGTTTGGCGTAATGTACGGCAGCTCAGACAGCTTGAGCATTACCCTGCCCAAACCCAGCGTCTACCCCATTTATGTCACGCCTAACCGGCAGGCGACGGCGCAAATTTATCGTAACGGCGTGTTGATCAACACCCAACCGGTCGCTGCCGGCTTGCAAAGTCTGGACACCCGCCCCCTGCCGGGCGGGATCTACGAAGTGCAAGTGCGCCTGGTCGAGGATGACCAGGTCAGCAGTACCACCACGGAATTGGTGTACAAGCCGAGCAACTGGCGCAACCTCGACAACCCCTGGCGCTATAACCTGTTTGCCGGCCGTGAGAGTACGTTGCTGAGCAACTGGGAAGCTCAGGCCAGCGGCGAGATGACCGCCGGCGGCGCCGTTAATTACCTGCTGCATCCGCGCGTGGTACTGGGTGTCTCAGGGCGCCAGGTCAAGGGTAACGCGCAATGGGGTACCTCCATTGACTGGACGCTGAGCGGCGCTGCCGGCTTTTACGCCAACCTCTACCAGACCAAAAACCACGGCACGGGTGTCGACCTCAACAGCCAGTATAACTATGGCACGGGCAGCATCACCTTTACGCACAACCGCAGTTGGCTCGATACCCGCGACACCTATGAAACCCTGCCGGATGGCACCTATCTGCGCCCAAAGACGGCTTATTTGGGGCAGGTCAGCCGCTCTTCGGCGTCCTTGAACCATCGCTTCGGGGTCAGAAACACCTTCAGCGCGCGTCTGTCCCATAGCAAGGGTTACACCCAAGGATACGGGCTGGATCTAGGTTGGACGCAAATGACCCATCTGTTTGGCAGCGATGGCAACTGGCGTTTATCGGTATTTGACCGCCCGGCCAGCCTCAGCAGCGCCGACACGCGAAACCGCGGCTTCGACCTCAGTTTCAGCCTTGCCCTAGGCGGTCCGGGCGAGCGCTGGTCAGCCAGCCTGGGCTCGCGTACCAGCCGCGACGGTGAACGCGACAACAACGCTTCACTCAGCTACAGCAAGGATCTCAAGGACCATACCCTGCAAAGCGTGGCAGCTACGGCAAACATCGATGTGTATGGCATAGGGCTCAACGGGCGCACCAGCTTCCAGTCCGATGCCTTTGGCGGCGACCTGTTCCTGCAACGCTCCTCCTACAACGGCAACTTCAGTGGCGGCCTGAACCTGGACAGCACCGTGGCCTTAAACGGCTCAACACTGGCCATGACCAGCCAGCCCGGGGGCCAGGGGGCCGGGCTGATCGTTGATGTGGAGTCCGATGTAGCCGATATCGACTTGCGCGCCGATGACCTGAGCGGCAGCAGTACGATACTGCGCCCGGGCCGCAACTTTATCCCCATTACCGCCTACAAGAACAGTTCGGTCAGCTTCGACTTCCAGGGCACCGATGTCCCTGCTGCTGCGATCCAGCCACCGCGCACGCGCTATCACCTGAATAAGGGCGGCGTGGGCTATCGCAAGATTAATGTGGCCAAAACCGTCACCGTGCTTGGGCGCCTGCTGGACCAGCAGGGCAAACCGCTCAAGGGCCATCACATCATCAACCATGCCAGCCGTGGGGTCAGTGAAGTGGACAGGTTCTTCTCGATGGAAATGAACGCTGGAGCGCCCACGCTCGAAGTGCGCAAGGGCGAAGCATTGCTCTGCCAACTGGCAATCGACATGAGCACAACAGCAATGCAGGCCAACGTCCTGGAAATCGGCGACGTGCGCTGCATCCCTGAGACGCTGACCAGGTCGGTTACGGGTGACAACGTAGCAGGCTTGTAGGCGACAACGGGTTAGTAGCGCTGGGGTTGCAACCGTTCATCGGGTTCAGAAACTCAATGCTGCCAGGCAGCAAACACAACGCGGGAAACAACCATGAAACTTGTCATTACGATATTGGGCCTGTGCCTTTACTCACTGGGCGCAATGGCGAGCCCCAACATCAACATCGGAAGCGTTTTCGACTATATGGACGCCGGGCACAGCTCGTATTTAAAGCGGGTGTACAACGGTGGCAGCAGCACGGCGTTTGTGCGTGTTTCAATTCTGGAAATCGTCTACAAGGCGGACGGCACACACGAAGAAGTGCCGCTCAATAGCAAGGGCAACTCCCCCACACGCGATGGCTTGATCGCCAGCCCGGCCCGCCTGATTGTGCCAGCCAAGGGCAATCAGGGCACGCGACTGGTGTTCAAGGGCACCCGCGACAAAGAGCGCTATTACCGGGTTCGTTTTGTGCCCGTAGTGCCTGAAAAGGAAGATCAGTTCGCCATCAGCGAGGGTGAAGTCAGTGAGTACAAAAAAAGCCTGTCGGCCGGCGTCAATGTGATGGCTGGCTACGGCACAGTTTTTATCGTCAGGCCTGCAAACGCCAGGTTTGATACCCGGATAGAAGACACCCCGCTGCAGTATACCCTGCGCAACAACGGCAACACGGTGGTGGTGCTCGAAGCGTTCAAGGACTGCTCGCTCAAGGATGCACAGGACTGCAAACCCGTCACCTTGCATCATGTCCTGCCCGGCCGCTTCATGACATTTACCAAAGAGGCAGACCGCCACTATCGCTTCAATCTGATAGAGGGCCATGTGAAGAAAAACATCGAGGTAAAAGGCCGATGAAACTGTTCGCCAAGCACACCCTGGGCTATGCACTGGCGGCAGGGTTGCTGGCGACTCATTGCACAGTGCATGCCGTGCGCGAAGTGCATGATTTTGAGGTCACGGTCTCTATCCCGACCCAGGAGTTCTATGCCCTGCCTGCTGACCCGGGTTTTCTTGAGCGTGAACATCAAATGGGCTGGAATCCACAGCATCTGGACCTTGTACCGATCAAGGCATTCTTCGACGTACTCAGCAGCGGTGGCGCTATAACCGCACGGTTGGGCTACGAGCCAAAGCTGTCCAGTAACAAGTTCGAGATCCCGCTCCAGGTCAAGCTCAACAACCAGCTGTTGACCCTGACCGATAGCGTCATCGCCAATGAACAGCAAGCGCGCTACGGTCTGCGGGTGCCATTGCGCATTGATGCCGTCAAACCGGCTCAAGGGTACGAGGCGGGCAAGTATGACGGCAATGTCCTGATCCTGTTCGAGACCCTGGCGCCTTGATCGACCGGCAAGGCGACAGCACAAGCCCTCAAAGGGACTAGTCCGAGTCAGGGATTGCACCCATGCAGCACGCTTTCATGCTGGCGGCATGATCCGTAATCCTGCGAGGAGCGCCGCCCTATGGAGCTTGCCCTGTCTGACGAGCAGCGAATGATTCAAGCGTCTGCCGAACGCTTTCTGGCCCAGGTGGCCAGTTCCGCCGAAGTGCGCACGGCCATGGCCAGCGAACAGGGCTATAACCCGTCTACCTGGGCACGCATTGCAGGTGAGCTGTACTGGCCTGCCCTGGCCATCCCCGAGGCCTATGGCGGCCTGGGGCTGAGCTTTGTCGAAGTGTGCCTGCTGCAGGAACAATTGGGCCGGCGCTTGCTGCCTTCGGCGTTCTACGCCACCTGCTGCCTGGCCCTGCCCGCGCTGTTGCTGAGCCGCAACGAACCCCTCAAGACGCATTGGCTGCCATTGATTGCGGCGGGTGAAGTCACGGCCAGCCTGGCTTACGCCAGCGCTCCACGCTGGGATGACACCGCCGTGCAGGTGTACGCACAAAGCTGCGCTGGCGGCTACCGGCTCAACGGTCAGTACCTGCATGTGATCGATGGGGCCGACTGCGATGTGCTGATCATCGCTGCCCGCACCCCGGGCAGCGTCGGTGAGGCAGGGATCAGGCTGTTTGCCATAGCCGCCAACACCCCCGGGGTTGAGCGTCACTCTCAACCCACTCTCGATCAGACCCGACGCCTGGCCACTGTCAGCCTCAACGATGTGCAGTTGCACGATGAACACCTGCTCAGCGAACCCGGCCAGGGTTGGCCAATGTTGCGCGACGTGCTGCGCATTGGCTGTATCGGCCTGGCCGCCGAACAGACGGGTGGCGCGCAACAGTCAATGGACATGACCCTGAGCTATATCAACGGCCGTGAACAGTTTGGGCGGCGCATCGCCAGTTTCCAGGCCATCAAGCACCGCTGCGCCGATCTGATGCTGGCGCTGGAATGCGCAAGGTCGGCCAGTTACTACGCCGCCTGCATCGCCGCTCAATGCCTGGACATCGACGGCGACCCGGCAGCGCAACAACAACTGGGCGAAGCGGCAGCCACGGCGAAGATCCACGCCAGTGAAGGTTTTTTTCATTGCGCCGCCGAGTCGATCCAGTTGCATGGCGGCGTGGGTTTTACCTGGGAATATGACCCGCACCTGTACTTTAAGCGGGCTCGTGCCAGTGAGCAGTTGCTGGGCTCCCCTGCCTTTCACCGCGAAGAACTGGCCAAACAGATCTTTGGAGAGCTGTCATGAATATTGGATTCAGCGCCGCCGATGAGCAGTTTCGCCAGCAAGTGGCGCAGTGGATGCAAGCCCACCTGACAGGCGAGTTCGCAGCCCTGCGCTTTCGTGGCGGACCGGGGGATGAAGACTTCGCCCCGGCCTTGCGCAAGGCCTGGGAGCAGGTGTTGGGCACCGGCCAATGGATTGGCGCAGGCTGGTCTGCGCAGCACGGCGGTCGCGGCTTGAGCATCAACCGCCAGGTGATCTTTTTTGAAGAGTACGCCCGCGCTGGCGGCCCCGGTCGCATGGGGCATATTGGCGAAGGCCTGGTGGGGCCAACGGTTGCGGTGTTTGGCACGCCAGAGCAGCAGCAGCGGTTTCTGCCGCCGATACTGGCCGGGCAGGACTTCTGGTGCCAGGGCTATTCAGAACCAGGGGCCGGCTCGGACCTGGGCAATATCAAGACCCGCGCCAGCTTCGACAACAGCAGCGGGCAGTGGTTGATCAGCGGGCAAAAGGTCTGGACCTCACTGGCCCATGAAGCAGACTGGTGTTTTGTACTGGCCCGCACCGAGCCGGGCAGCGTGGGCCATCGCGGGTTGTCGTTTTTACTGGTGCCCATGCAGCAAAGTGGCATCAAGGTGCAGCCGATCCGGCAACTGACCGGCTCGTGTGAATTCAACGAGGTATTTTTCGATCAGGCTACGACTGCGGCCGACAACCTGATTGGCCAGCCGGGCGATGGCTGGAAAATCGCCATGGCCCTGCTGGGTTTTGAACGCGGGGTCTCGACCCTGGGCCAGCAGATGCAGTTTCAGAATGAGCTGGACGAGGTGGTACGCATCGCCAAGGCCAATGGCGCGGCACAGGACCCGCTGCTGCGCCAGCGTATTGCCCGGGCCTGGAGCGGCTTGCGGGTATTGCGCTACAACTCGTTGCGCATGCTGTCAGGCGAGCAGGACGGCAGCCTGCGACCCGAGGCGACGATCTACAAGCTGGCGTGGTCGAACTGGCATGTCGAACTGGGCAAGCTGGCAATGGACGTGTTGGGCCCTGATGCGGAGCTGCTGGCGGGCGGGCCTTATGAACTGACCCGGTTGCAGGCGTTGTTCCTGTATACCCGGGCGGACACCATCTACGGCGGCAGCAGCGAAATCCAGCGTAATATCATCGCCGAGCGGGCCTTGGGAATGCCGCGGGAGGCGCGGTAGACGGGCTGAGAATCAAAAGCACCCTCACCCTAACCCTCTCCCGGAGGGAGAGGGAACTGACCGCGCGCGGCTTCAAAATCTCCACTGACCAGCTCCCTCTCCCTTCGGGAGAGGGTTGGCGTGAGGGCCAGGGTCAGAACGTGTACTTGCCGTTAAACGACAGGTAATCCCGATCCGCCATTGTCCGCCCCTGGGCAATATCGGCCGAACTCAGGTACGCCACATAGGTCAGCCCCATCTGGAAGTTGCCCAGGTACTTGAAATCACCGCCCAATGTCAGGCGCTTTTCAGCACGACCCAGCCCCGAATAGGCGCTGCCATCGATATTCTGCGTCCAGGTCGCCTTGGTGGTCAGGTCCCAGCCATTGAACACGTTGGGATGGTCGAAATACGCGCCGATCCCCAGCAGGCTTGAACCCCGTGTTTGCCCGTCATACACGTACTTGTTGAAAGTCCCGTCCGTGCCCGCCCCGCCACCGGTAATGGTCAGGTCATCCACGCCCTGGATGCGCTGGTGCACCACTTCGGTCATCAACGTGGTCTGCTGCGCCATAAACGTCGGGCCGATCATGTACACGGCATTCAAGTTGCCCTGCCACACCTGCCCGCGCGCCGGGGCACCATTGCTCAGGTACACCGCCGCACCGTCGCGATAGCTCAGGTCTCCGGCAAACTGCACCGAATCACCCGCCTTGGTGGTGAAGCTCACGCCCGTGAGCTTGATGTTGTCAAAGTAGCCCAGCTGGTAGCTCGGGCCATTGCCGCTGCCCCCCGCCTTGTTCAGCGAGGAATAGTGGGTCTGCCCGGTAAAGTCGAAAAACAGCGCCGGCACGCGGTCGTGATAACGGTAATGGAACAGGCCAATCTCGGTGTTTTGCGTCAACCGGTAACGCGTGCCCAGCCCCCACTCACCGCTGTCGCCCGGCTTGACCGAGCCGCCGTAGCCAACCGCTGCGCCGTTGGGCAGATTGTCGACGATACCCGGCGCCAAGCGGAAAAACTCCGCCCCCGGGCCAAAGGTGTCGCTGCCAAAGTAGTCACCCACCGGGTTGAGCTGGGTTTCTTCCCACTTGTATTGGTAGAAGCCGAGCAGGGCCAGGTCCTCGTTGACCGACCACGAACCCGATACCTGCCCTACCGGCAGGTAGGCATCCTTGGCTTCGGTACCCGGCACGTTGAACTTGGTCGAGTCCACCGGTGCCTGGCCCTGGCTGATGTTGGGCCAGAACAGGCTCTCGCCCCACGCCACCAGATGCCGCCCGGCCTTGAGCGACAGGTACTGGTCATCATTGACGGTAAAGTCGCCATACACATAAGCATCCAGCAGCCGCGCCTTGCTGCCGCTGAGTTTGCGTGTGTCCCGGCTGAAGTCGTTGTAGCGCCCGGTCTTGTTCACCGTGTCCGGCGAGTCGTTGTCGTTGCGCTGATGGTAGACCTCGTCATAGAAATGACTGGCGCGCATCACCGCACCGAGGTTGTCGTGCTTGAGCATCAATTCGCCGAATACGCTGACCCGATTGTTGATCAATGAACCGCGCTTGAAGTTGCGCGTGGCATCGTCGTAGTTGATGTTGTTGAGGTACTCATGATCCGGTTTTTCGGTACGCATCGAGGCCGTGTAGTTGACGGTCAGCGACGAGTCCAGGGTGGTGTTTTCACCCAGCTCGAGGGTCGGCGCAGCCAGGGCCAGTCCGCTTAGTCCCGAGAGCAAACCGGTGCCGACAAAACGCGAGTAGTGCTTGAACATGCCTTGCTCCTTGTTATTGTTGTTTTGCTCCGCCCGGCCACCTGCGCACAGGCGAGGCCCGTGGCAGACAGCTGAGTGGAGTCAGGGCGTTACTTGCCGGCCCGGCGTGCCGCTTCAGGGCCGAAGTCGCCTGCAGCAAAACCGCCTTTGTTCAGCACATAACCGTTACGTTGTTCATTGATCAGGTTGAAGGCCAGGTAACTGCCGGCATTCAAGTCGTGGTACAGGCCAACACCGGCCTGCCAGGTTTGCGTTTCCGGGGCGTAGAAGTAATTGACCATCGAGGTGCGCCACAGCTCGCCACGGTTGTCGTAGTTGTCACCCATGATCGGGAACCAGCTGTCTTCATCGATATACAGCGTGCGCTTGCCATACAGATGGCGATTGCCAGGCTTGAGCACGCCTTCGAGCACCCACACGCGGTGCAGTTCGTAACGCATGTTGTCCGGGTTGATATGCCCCGGGGTCAGCATGCTCGCGTACTTGAGGTCATTGCCGTGCAGGCGCGCGGTGTTATACGGGATATACAGCTCTTTTTTGCCGACGATGTTCCAGTTATAGCGCTGCGCCGAGCCGTTGAAGATGCGCACTTCGTCGACGGTGATCGAACCGCCGGAACCCGGGAAAGCCATGTCGAAACCGTATCCCGGCGACTGCCGCACGCGGCGCGTACCCGGGTCATAGCGCCAGCTCTGGCGCGGTTCGGTCTTGTCGTTCCAGTACTCGGTACCGGTGTTGATTTCGCCCTTGTCGCGCTGTGGCAGCAGGGTTTCGTTGAGGTAGAAAGACGAGTTGCCCACCGTGTCGCCGATCTTGCCCGGTTCCAGCCCCGGTGCCATGTTGCGCGAGTGCACGCGGCCCCAGTTGATATTGCCGTCCTTGAGCACATAGGCGTTGTCCGAGGTGTATTCCTCGGTCCAGGCGCGCACGGTGAACAGCGAGGCATTTTTCAGCAGCTCGATCCCGTTTTGCGGAATGGGGAATGCCACGCCACCGGTGCGAGCCACCACCCCTTCGCCATCGTCGACCAGCTTGGCGGTCGCGGCGTTTTCCAGGGTGGCCTTGCATACCGTGTCAGAAAAACGAAAGTCACGATGCGAAGGGTAAACCGGCATGCGGAAGGTTTGCGGGTAGAGCTTGAACAGGGCCTTTTGCCCCTCGGACAAGTGCGCGTCGTACTGGCCGAGGTTTTGCGCGGTAATCACAAACAGCGGTTTTTCATTAGGATAGGGGTCGACCGGGTGTTTGCCCGTGCCCTCGAATTTCATCCCCGGGGCCGCGCCCAGCCATTGCCCGCCAAAAGCAGGAATGGTACCTGCGGCGTTGCCCGCTTTTTCAGCGCCGACGCAGGTCAGGTCCTTGCCCAGCCGGGCGATTTGATCGGCCGGGGCCTGGGCCAGCGCCAGCGCGCTGTAACCCTGCAATACCAGAGCGACTGACAGCCAGCCGCCCATGTGGGTGATGCGTCCCATGGAGTTCTCCTTTTTATTGGTCTTGCACATTTACGTGTGGGAGCGGGCTTGCTCGCGATTGGATCGACGAGGTCTGGCTGATACATCCCGGCGCTTGAATCGCGAGCAAGCCCGCTCCCACCTGAAACCCGGCGCCCACTCAAGCGCTGGCTGGTTGCGCAATCGTGAGCATCCCGGGCTGCACCAACGGCCTGCCCAGGTTGAACCACGCGGCCAGTGCCGGCAGCAGGAAGATCGCCCCCAGCACATTGACCATAAACATAAAGGCCAGCAGCACGCCCATGTCGGCCTGAAACTTGAGCGGCGCAAACACCCAGGTACATACCCCCAACGACATGGTCAGCGCGGTGAAAACCGCCGCCGTGCCGCGCTGGCACATGGCCCGGTAGAACGCTTCGCGCAGGTCATGCCCGGCTGCCATTTCATGCTCGATGCGCTCGTACAGATAGATGCCGTAGTCCACCCCTACCCCCACGCCCAGCGCCATCACCGGCAACGTCGCGACCTTGAGGCCAATGCCCAGCAAGGCCATCAACGCATTGCACAGCACCGCGACAATCGCCAGGGGCACCAGAATGCACAGCACCGCGCGCACCGAGCGAAAGGTCAGCAGGCAGAACAGCGCCACCGAGAAAAACAGCGCCGCCAGCATCACCACTTCGGCTTGCTTGACCGCTTCGTTGGAGGCCGCCATGACGCCGATATTGCCCCCCGCCAGCTTGAACTCCACACCGGGCACATGGATGCTGGCGATGATGCGCTTGGCCTCAGCCAGCACATGGGCCACGGTGGCGCCTTCGTGGTCGGTCAGGAACACCAGAATCTGCATCTGCTGGCAGCCGTCCGTTACCAGCCCCGAGTCTGGCGAATAGGCGTACGCGCCCTGCTGCAAACCCTGGGCGGAACCCGGAATGGCCGCCCAGCGCGGGTTGCCTTCGTTGTTGCCGGCAATCACCTGCTTGCTCATGCCCGCCACGCTTTGCACCGACTGCACACCGGCCACTTCACGCATCTTGAAATCGAAGGTTTCCACCGCGCGCATCACGGCCGGGTCCAGGCAGGCCTCGCTGCGATCGCGAATGGTCAGGAACACCGAGAGCACATCAAGGCCGATGGCGTAATTGCTGATGATTTTCTGGTTGTCCTGGTTGTAGCGCGAGTCGGCACGCAACTCCGGCGCGCCGGAACCGATATCACCGGTCGCCAGATCACGGGCCTTGTAGGCGCCGGCCACCAGCAAGACCAGGCTCAAGGCAAAGACCCAAAGTGCCGGGCCGGGCGTGGCCAGCGCCGACAGCCGCCACCACAGCGGGTGGCGTGAACGGGCAATGCGCGCCTGAGCCGTCAGCAAGCGTGGCTCCAGCGTCAGGTGGGCAATGATCAGCGGCAGCATGATCTTGTTGGTGATGATCATCAGCATCACGCCGATGCAGGCCGTAACACCCAACTCATGCACGATAGGGATATCGATCAGCATGATCACCCCGAAGCCCAGGGCGTTCATCAGCAGCGCCAGCGCGCCGGGGATAAAAATCTTGCTGAACGCCGCCTTGGCCGCACTCACCGAATCACTCCCGGCCAGTACTTCCTGCTTCCAGGCGTTGGTCATTTGCACGGCATGGGACACACCGATGGAGAAGATCAGGAACGGCACCAGTATCGACATCGGGTCGATACCCAGGCCCAGCAACGGCAACAGGCCGAGCAGCCAGATCACCGGCAGCAAGGCGACAAACAGGGCCACCAGGGTCAGGCGCAGCGAGCGCGAATACAGCCACAGCAACGCGCCGGTGATCAGGAACGCGATGGCAAAAAAACCCATCACCGTGTTGAGCCCTTCAACCACGTCACCCACCAGCTTGGCAAACCCGACGATGTTGATTTCGATGTCGGCGTTGCTGTATTTGGCGCGGATATCCTCCAGGCGCTGGGCGACTTGCGCATAGCTGACCGGCTGCCCGGTTTTGGGATCGATGTCCTGCAGGTCGGCGCGCACCAGCGCTGACTTCAGGTCATTGGCCAGCAAACGGCCGATCTGCCCCGAGCGCGCGGCATTGCTGCGCACTTGCTGCAAGTCGGCGGGCGTGGCGGCGTATTGGGGTGGCACCACCAGATCACCGACATAACCGTCTTCGGTGATTTCGATATAGCGCACGTTGGGCGTAAACAGCGACGTTACGCTGGGGCGACTGACCCCGGAGATATAGAACACATCGTCGGTGACGTGTTGCAGGGTTTCGAGGAATTCGGGGTTGTAGATATCCCCCTCGCCTTTCCAGTGCACGCTGACCAGCAAGCGGTTGGCACCGGTAAAAATGCGGCTGAAATCCAGAAAGTTGAGCATGTAGGCATGACGCACCGGGATCTGCTTGTTGAAGCCGGGGTCCAGCCGAACATGGGTGGCGCTGTAACCAAGGGCCAGGGTCAGCAGCATAAAAAAGCCGAGCAGGACTTTGCGCCGGGCCATTAATTGCTCGGCGCAGCGCTGCACAGCCGATGACAAGACAAAAGCGCCCATGCTCGCGGTCCCTCGCACACTGGTTGAAAGTGATCGCGATCATCAAACGGGGCCTGGCCTGGAACATCGTCCGTAAGGGTTAGGCTGTTTGAGGGATGGAGAGCAGGTGGGCGTTATACAAAGGCCGAAAACTGTAGCCGCTGAGGAGCGCAGCGAGGCTGCGATCGGGCGCGCAGCGGCCGTGGAATCAGGTTCATCGGTACTCCAGACACTTCGAGTGCTCCGGGTTTACGGCCGCTTCGCAGCCGATCGCAGCCTCGCTGCGCTCCTCAGCGACTACAGGCGGCTACGGGCGGTTTCACTCTTTACTGGCCTTGAACGCCAACTCGCCCTTGGGCCATTTGGCCGCTTTGGCGGTCACCGCCTTGAGGGTTTTGCTCAGGCCTTCCTTGAGCTGGTCGTGAGCGGCGAAAATCAGCATCACGGTCTGGCCTTCCTTGAAGACGATACCTTCGCCCAGAGGGGAGCTGACATAGGCGTAATCACCAATGCCGTAGATCGTCATCTTGATATCGCGAAATTTTATGTCGAGCTTGCCGCCTTCACGGCTGGGCAGGACGGCAGCGCGAAAGTGGTCACCCACCTTAAGCCCAAGGCCTGGCTTGTCATCTACCACCAGCGCTTCTTCAGTGTCGATTTCAGCGATGTAAATCCCTTCGGCGTTCTGCTCGGTGACGTACACAAAACGGGATTGGAACAGTTTTACCAAACGTGCCCGCAAATCACCCAGAACAAACAACGCATGCATTTCCAGATTGCTGACTGCCAACGAAAAACCCTCGAAAACGTGAAGTGGCGCTGCCAGAACAAATGACAGGCAGCAGAATAAAGGCCTTGGCCCACTTATTTTAAAAAACCGGGTACAGCAAAATCTCCTGACTGCTCGAGTCAGAAGTGGCATGTGGCATCAAGACTAAAAAATACAACCGGAGCACCATTCTACCGGCTCATGCCCAAAGTTGGGTATACACATCCACATCCCGGTCCGGGAATCGGTGATTTTTTCTTGATTGGCGCCAGCTTCTACAAGGCTTTCGTCGTTAACTGCGCCGCTGGCTGTCAACAACTGCCATACTGCCCGAAAAATCAGCCTGGCCCATGCCGCCGGGTTGTCCGGCTTCATTACCTCGAAGGGAAAGCGACACGTGACGGAATTTGATATTGGCGAATTTTTTATCCGCGGCGAGTCCAAAGAAGTCGATGGTGAGTTTCAGGCCGTGATTGTGATGCGCGCCAAGCCACCGTTGAAAACCGTGACTTACCATCAGGTCGAGAAAGACCGCTGGTTCAAGACAGCCGAGCAGGCTGAGACGGCCGCCAAGGGTTCGGCTCAGGAATTGAAACTCGCGGTGGACGCAGGCGCCCTGAATCCATCCTGAGACCCCCTTTCAGGCACGCTGGGCCCGAACCTGCATTGCGCACGCGCTGGCGCTCAGCTGCGCCAGCCAGGCAGCGCGACACTCTTCAGCTTCACTGCGGCTGGAGAACGCCGTACCGCGCTGCTCACCGTTGACCAGCACAACCCAGCACACCTTCTGCCCCGTGGCCCGCAACCCCTGAGGCACGCCCGTGCCGATCATCACAGCAACATCAACCCGATTGGACATGATGGCTACTCCACCTATTTAGTTAGTCACCTAACGATGTCGGCCATCTTAAAGAGTTAGGGTCGGTGGAAAAAGCTATGCCCTGCATAGCTGCATTGCATCAGCGGTAACAATGCCGCCGTAATCGATGTTCAAGCGGGGGGCTTTTGCTCGTAGACAAAGCGCCCGCCTTCTTGGGGGATATTGAAAAAAGCCTTGTCCAGCACCCCCAGGCCCTCCCCCACATTGGCATTGAAATTGGCCGACTGATGCACATAGCGCTGGCGCAGCAAACGTTCCTGGGCCGGGGTCAGCTTTAATGCATTGGCCGGGCTGGCCAACTGCTCCTGCAGCCTGGCGGCGATGGGCATTAGCTCGGCAGGCAAAGCATCCTGGGCATCGCTCAGCGCGGCAAACGGTACCCCGTGTTGCCGGGCCAGGGCGTGCATAAGGCGCAAGTACACCCTGGACAAATGACCACGTACGTGGCGCTGCATAAAGACCGCCGCCTGGACTCGCTTCATCGGGTCCTGGCGGGTGCCCGCCTTGTGCTCCTCGATGCGCACCTGCACGCCATCATCGATTGCCTGCGGGTCGATCAGGTCTTTGTCCTGCCACAGCTGCAACTGCGCCTGGGCCAGCTTCCAGGCCTGGGTCAGACGCACGGGGGTGGAGGCACTGACCAGATTGCTTTGCCAACGGCTTAATTGCACTTGCTCCAGCATCTCGAGCGGGTAACCGCCGCCCAGATCGGCATGGGCACCTGGCAGCGCAATATCCAGCGGCCATTGAGGGGCAATGCGGGTCAGGGCAAAGTTGCGCCGGTATTCGTCCCGCGCGCACAGCTGCACGACCTGTTGCGCGCAATCAGGCGCCAGATACAGGTTGAGCCCCGGGTTGATCTCATCGGCCACGTTGCCCAGGTCCTCCAGACCGCCCATTGCCGCGACAGTGTCGAACAAGCCGATAAATTCAATGGAGCACTTGAAATCAGGGGCCAAGGCAAACTGCTGGCGCAAAGGCAGGGTGCGCACCTGGTTGGCAAAATGCCGGGCCGCCGCCGCACCGCGACTGAAGCCAAACAGGTCCAGTTGCAAGCGATTCAGGGTGTTGGGCGCCAGCAAACGGACAAACCGCTCCAGGCTCTGGCTCAGCAGCGCACCGGCCTCATCGGCCTTGCCCAGCACCCCGGTACGCCCACGACCATAGCTGAGGCCCGGAAACGGGCTGTCGGCCGCGCCGGTGGTGGTGCCGATACCGCTGATATAGAGCGAGGTCACCGCCTGGCCATCGCTGAAGGTTGTTTGCACGGGATAGTGCTGGTGCAGGCGAGCGATATTGGTCGGGGCACCGGCATAACTGCTGCCCGGATCGACCTTCAGGCCCTGGGCCTGACGCTCCAGCCCCAGCTGGCTGTTGTACTGATTATTGGCGGTGCCATCGAAAAAAATACCGACACGCAATACGTGTCCCGTATTGCTTGAGCGACTCATGACCCAGGCCCTCGATTGATGCAAATTGGCGTAAATACGCCGTGCCAAATATAAAGGCACGCAACCGGAACACTTGGCTCAACGTCTACTTTTAATTTTAGCGGGGAATTACAACTGGGGGCGTAAAGCTGCCGCAGCCGCATGGCGCGGCTGCGGCAAGGTCAGGCGCTTAGGCTTGACGCTGATGCTTGTCGATCTGCTCGTGACGCTCTTGAGCTTCGATGCAGTACTTGGTGGTCGGGCTGATCAGCAAGCGCTTGAGGCCGATTGCGTCGCCACTGTCGTCACACCAGCCGAAGCTGTCGTCCTTGATACGTTCCAGCGCCTGTTCCAACTGAGGCAGCATGCGCTGGTCACGGTCGATGGCGTTTACCAGCCAGGTGCGTTCTTCTTCAACCGAAGCGGCGTCGGCCGGGTCGGCGGGAGTGTCCAGGCTCTCGATCGCGATGCGGTTCTGCTCGATACGCTCGTGGGTTTCGACCTTCATGTTCTGCAACAGCTCGCTGAAAAAAGCATGTTGCTCGGCATTCATGTAGTCATCCGCCGGCATGGCCAGCAACTTATCCTTTGTCATTGATTTCTCTATAAAAAATACGTGCATTAAGGCGAATTAGGGAGCGTTCTGACCGATCTTCATCCCAACCAGTTAGGTGCCATCTATTTCAAGCGCCACCCGGCACTCAATTTACGAGGGGCGGCAGTCTAAGGCCGAGTTATCGACTCAGCAACTGAAAACGCACCTATTTGTCCAGCAAAACCTGGAAAGTGACGAAAAACGTGTTTAACAGGGGCTAATGGAGTGCGTTTATAGCAAGAAATTCCATGTTCCGACTGAAAATGCACACCTCAAGCGCAAAAACCCGATCACCCGACCACGCGCTGCTCGCCCGACCGTTTCAACAGTGAGGGCGGATGCCGATGCGCGCAGGGCGCAACCGACAACAGGATTTTTATATCCAAATATGAGCGTTAACCGACACGTTCAAATTACTCACTCTGCCTATCGAACAATCCTGCGAGTATCTGCGTAAATCTACTGCACAGCAGCGTAATTCCTGACAATACCGCGCTGTTGGGTCACCTTACAATCACTGCCCCAAGCCTAGATCGCCAGCCGAGTAAATGGCCGAGATGTCACTGCTTGTATCGTGACCGCGGCTATCCGCGACAGGCTTCCATGCATCTATACCCTTATATAGGGAGCACAACGTGATGAGCCACTCAGTGATTGCCAAAGCCACCCCCTGCCCGGAGTCAAACGCCAATGCCCAGGCTTGCGCAGCGGATACCTGCCTGCTGGAACTGTGCAAACTGATAAAACTGCGGGATGCATTGATCGTCTTGAAAGGCCCGCTGGCCAATAGCCCCGAGGTGCGCAGCATCATGGAGCAGCGACTGTTGAACAATGACGTCTATGAGCGCGTATTGGGCAAGCTCGCCAGCGACTGGCCACCCCCTCACAGCGCCATCCATCAAAAATAATGCAGTTAATCAGCATTATTATGCATTTGTTGATTGCTTCTTCACCGTGCAGACTGCACCGGTTCCTCCCCCAAATGAAGGAACATTTTCCAGGGCTTGCCGGTAAACCCGCCAGGCCCTTTTTTTACCCGCCCGTTCCACAAAACCGGATCCCCCTGACCATGCCAACCCGCTGGATCAGCCGCCTGTTGCCTGCGGCTACGAACACCCGTCCCTCCGAATGGAGCCGCGCTGCCATTGGCGTATCACTTGGCACGTTGTTCAGTGTCTGGGTATGCAGCCAGTTTTTCGGCCTGCCCGTGGCCATGCACCTGATCGGCCCGTTGGGGGCCTCGGCCATTTTGCTGTTTGCGGTGTCCTCCGGGGCACTGGCGCAACCCTGGTCGATCGTCGGCGGCTATTTGTGCGCCACGGTGGTATCCCTGGGCGTGGTGTATTTTTTCGGCCGCGGCCTGGACAGCGCCTGCCTGGCCGTGGGTGTTGCCCTGCTGTGCATGTGCCTGCTGCGCTGCCTGCACCCGCCTGCCGGGGCCCTGGCATTGCTGGTGGTCCTGGCTGACCCCGACAGCGCCCGCCTGGGCTGGGGCGTACTGGCGCCGGTGATGCTCAGCGCCGTGTGCATGCTGCTCGCGGCGCTGGCCTACAACAACCTGACCCGCGTGCGTTACCCGAAAAAGCCCGCCGAGCCCAGCCCTGTAGTGGTAACCGGGCAGGCCCCGGCCGACCCGGGCATTACCGCCGAGGATTTGCACAACGCGCTGCAACAAATGGATGCGTTTATAGACGTAACCCCCGAAGACCTTGAAGAACTGATCCGGGCCAGTGAGCAACAGGCACGCCGTCGCAGTATCGGCGAAGTGTTCAGCCACAACGGCTGAACCGCACGCCGGACGCGTTTCGATATGCAGCCAACTCCTGCTAGGGTTACAGGTGTAACCCGGGCGGGAGATGTTTAAACTCGTTTTGCCCGGAGTCCGTCATCCGACAGTGTCCAAGGCGTGCGATGCTCAAAACCATTGAATCCGAGATCTCCAAACAATCTGCGCCACCTGCCTTGCAAGCTGAATTTGCCCAACATGACTTCGAAAAACTGCGCAAATTTTGCCGCCTGACCTACATCACCAGCATTGCCATCTGGTTGCTGTTCAACCTGATTGTCAGTTTCAAGGGCGGCCAGGGCTTTACCGGTCTGTCCTTGCTGTTTATCAGCGTCATGGCGGTGCTCACCATCATTCTTGGCTTTATTCCCAGTTACCGGCATTTCGACGTACTCAACCTGATGTTCGTCGCGGTCATTACCCTGGGCTTGCGCCTGGTCACCTTTGGCCTGCCAGCCGACACACAGCCCATCTGGCTGGCACTGGCCAGTTCCAGCATCCTTTACAGTGCCTCGGTCCTGCCCCTGAGCCGCTGGGCCTTCCTGGGCGTTGCCGCGATCACCTGCCTGCTGCTCAACCCGTTCCTGATGACTCAAGCCTCGATCATGGACCTGCGCGGCCTGCTGATCCTGTGCTATTTCACTTTTTTGTGCAGCCTGACAATCTACAGTTTTTTCAAGTTGCGCCGCATCAAGCTGCACAACTACATCATGTCCAAGCGGCTGTCGGTGCAGGCCTATATCGACGCCCTGACCGAGATCCCCAACCGGCGCTCCTTTATGCTGCATGCCGGCCTGCTCCTGGGGGCCATGCCGCGTGAACACGATCATTACCTGGCAATGATCGACATCGACAACTTCAAGAAGGTCAACGACCGCTACGGCCATGACATGGGTGATGAGGTGCTCAAGCGCACAGCCGCCAGTATCAAGGCGGTGATGGCCGGGCATGAGTTTGCGCGCCTGGGCGGCGAGGAGTTTGCCGTGTACCTGTCAGGCGTACGCCGCGAAGACGTTGAGGGGCTGATGGCCAGCTTGTGTCGCCAGGTGCGCGAAGACCCCGATGAACACCCGGTGACGGTGAGCATCGGCCTGGCACGGGTCGAAGATGCCGACACGCTCAACCAGGCGCTGGCCAAGGCCGACAAGGCCCTGTACAGGGCCAAGAACAGCGGCAAGGACCGGTTCAGTTTTTACTCATAGAAAGACACCGCTAAACCTGTGGGAGCAGGCTTGCCTGCGATGCAAACAACGCGGTCTCCCAGGCAAGCCACGGGGACTTCATCGCGGGCAAGCCAGCTCCCAGAGGAGATGTTACTTGTCGCTCAGGTCGGTATTGCCATCCCAGCCACCGCCCAGCGCCGCGATCAGTTGCACGCTGGCGATCAACCGGCTTTGCAGCAGGTTCAGCACACTGCGCTCGGTGCTCAATGCGGTGGTCTGAACCGATACCACGTCCAGGTAAGCAATCAGCCCGGCCTTGTACTGGTTGGTGGTCAGGCGCAACGACTCGCGGGCCGAGTCCAGTGCCTGCTCCTGCACCACCGTTTCATCCCCCAGCACTTTCAACTGCACCATGTAGTTTTCTACTTCGCGCAAACCGTCGAGCACGGTCTGGCGATACTTGGCCACCGTCTGGTCATACACGGCTTCATTGCGATCCACTTCTGCCGAACGCTGGCCGCCATCGAACAACGGCAGGGAGATTTTCGGCCCCACCGACCAGAAGCGGTTGGGCACGCTGATCCAGTCCTGGTACTGGCTGCTGCTATAGCCGCCCGAGAGGCTCAGACTGAAATCGGGGTAGTACGCCGCCTTGGCCACGCCGATATTGGCGTTGGCGGCAATCACCGAGCGCTCCGCCGAGGCGATGTCAGGACGCCGCTCCAGCAGTTGCGACGGCAGGCTGACCGGGATCTGCGGCAGTTTTGGCACGTCCTTGATTTCCGCCAGGTTGAACCCCGCCGGCGCCTGCCCGGTGAGCACCGCGATCGCGTTTTCAAACTGCGCCCGCTGCCAGATCAGGTCGATCAGGCTGGCCTGGGTATTGCGCAGCTGGGTTTGCGCCTGGGCCACCGCATCCTTGCCGGAAATCCCCGCCCGGTACTGGTTTTCGCTCATTTTCAGCGAGCGCTGATAGGCCTCGACTGTGGCTTCGAGCAAGCGCTTCTGTTCGTCGATAACCCGCAATTGCAGGTAGTTCTGCACCAGTTCCGACTGCTGGCTCAAGCGCATGGCGGCCAGATCGGCCAGGCTGGCTTCGGCGCTCGCCTCATTGGCTTCCAGGCCGCGGCGCAATTTGCCCCACACATCGGCCTCCCAACTGACCCCGACCTGGGCATTCAAGGTGTCGCGAATACCGCTGCTGGAGCTGGTCAGGCTGGAGTTGGAACTGCCCGTGCCCTGGCTGGAGCGAGTCTTGCCCACGCTCAAATCGGCGCTGGGCAGGAATGCCCCACGCGCACTGCGCACCAGAGCCTGGGCCTGACGGAACTGGGCTTCGGACTGGGCCACGCTCTGGTTGGCACTGTTGAGTTTTTCGACCAGGGCGTTGAGCTGCGGGTCGCCATACAGTTCCCACCAGGCGCCACGGGCCAGGGAGTCGCTCGGGTTGGCCTGGGTCCAGCCGGCCGCCTGCTTGTACTCAAGGGGCGCCGAGGTCTGCGGGCGCTGGTAGTCCGGGCCAATGGCACAGCCGCTGAGCAACGCAATGGAAAGCGCCGGGGCAAGGAGAAACAAACGAGAGGTCATAGCGGAGTTTCCAGAGCAGCATCAGTGCGCACGCCACGCCATTTGTTGAAACGATGGCGCACACGGTCGAGATAGAGGTAAACCACCGGAGTGGTGTAAAGGGTCAGGATCTGGCTGAAGATCAGCCCGCCGATGATGGTCAGGCCCAGGGGCTGGCGCATCTCCGCACCTTCGGCGCTGCTGAGCATCAATGGCAAGGCACCGAGGATGGCCGCCAGGGTGGTCATCAGGATCGGCCGCAAGCGCTGCAGGCAGGCGCTGCGGATCGATGCTTGCGGGTCGAGGCCCGAATGCCGCTCCAGTTGCAGTGCCAGGTCGATCATCAAAATGGCGTTCTTCTTCACCACGCCGATCAGCAGGAACAGCCCCAGCAACGAGATCAGGCTGAACTCGCCGCCCGTGAGATAGATACTCAGCAGCGCGCCTACCCCGGCCGACGGCAAGGTCGACAGGATGGTCAGGGGGTGAATGTAGCTCTCATAGAGAATCCCCAGCACCAGATAGACCGCCACCAGCGCCCCGAGAATCATGAACGGCTGGCTTTTTTGCGTGGCGGCAAAGGCATCGCCCGTACCCGCCATTTTCACGATCACCTCTTCCGGCAGGCCGAGCTTGGCCACCGCTCGTTCAATGGCTGCCGTACCCTGCTCCAAAGTAACGCCTGGGGCGAGGTCAAAGGCGATGCTCTCCGAAGCGAACTGGCCTTCGTGGGACACCCGGTCGTTTTGCAGGCTGTTTTCATAGTGGGCAATGGCCGACAACGGAATCCGCTGGCCATCGGCAGTAATCACCTGCACCTGATTCAGGGTTTCCGGGTCCTGGGCGTACTTGGGGTTGACCTCCATCACTACCTGATACTGGTTCAGGCTGTCGTAGATGGTGGAAATCTGCCGCTGGCTGTAGGCGTTGTTGAGCACGGCGGTGACCATGTCCATGTCCACCCCCAGGCGCTTGGCCTGGTCGCGGTCGACCACCAGGGTCACCTGCTGGGCACCACGGCCTTCACGCGCATCAATGGCCGTCAACTCCGGCAATGCCTTGAATGCGGCCACCACTTTCGGGTACCAGGTGCGCAACTCGCCGAGGTCGCCACTTTGCAGGATGTAGGAGTATTGCGAGCTGGTCTGGTCGCGACCGCCGCCAAACTGCAGGTCCTGGTCGGCCATCAGCATCAGGCGCCCGCCTGGCACCTTGGGCATGTTCTCGCGCAGCCGTTCGATGACCTTTTGCGCCGACACCTTGCGCTCCGAGATCGGCTTGAGCCGCACGATCATAAAGGCATTGTTGGTGCCGCCGTTGCCGCCAATAAAGCCGGCGACGCTTTCCACCGCAGGGTCGGCCAGCACCGCCTTGCGGAAGATTTCCATCTTGGGCTGCATCACGCTGAACGACAGGCCATCGTCACCGCGCACAAAGCCGATCAGTTGCCCGGTGTCCTGTTGCGGCATAAAGGTCTTGGGTACCACCACATACAGCGCCACGTTGACGCCGATGGTCACCAGCAGGCTGAGCAGGGTCAGGCGCTTGTGCCGCAGCACCCAGTCCAGGCTGCGGGCGTAGCCGCTGACCATGCGCTCGTTAAGGCGCATGCTCCAGCGTTGCATGGCGTTCTCGGTGCCCGGCACATGGGGCTTGAGCCAGCGTGCGCAGAGCATCGGGGTCAGGGTCAGGGACACCACCAGCGACACGATGATCGAGGCCGCCAGGGTGATGGAGAACTCGCGGAACAGACTCTCGACAATCCCGCCCATAAACAGGATCGAGAGGAACACCGCCACCAGCGACACGTTCATCGACAGCAGGGTAAATCCGACTTCCTTGGCCCCCAGCATCGCTGCTTTCATTGGCGCAACACCAGCATCGATGTGCCGCGAGATGTTCTCCAGCACCACAATAGCGTCGTCCACCACCAGGCCAGTGGCCAAAATCAGCGCCATCAGCGACAGGTTGTTCAGCGAAAAACCGTAGAGGTACATGATCGCAAAGGTGCCCACCAGCGACACCGGCACCGCCAGGGTCGGGATCAGCGATGCGCGCAAATTGCCGAGAAACAGGAACACCACCAGGATCACCAGCGCCACGGCAATCAGCAGGGTCATCTCGGCCTCGTGCAGCGTGGCCTTGATCACCGGCGAGCGGTCCATCGCCAGGTTCAGTTGCACACTGGCCGGCAACACCGCCTGCAGGGCCGGCAACTGGGCCTTGATCGCGTTAACGGTCTCGATGATATTGGCACCGGCCTGGCGGTTGACCACCAGCAGCACCGCCGCATCGTTATTGAAGAAGCCGCTGTTGTAGCGGTCTTCCACGCTGTCCTTGACCTTGGCCACATGGCTCAGGCGCAGTGCAGCACCGTCCTGGTAGCGGATGATCAGCGGCTCGTAGTCCTTGGCTTTCTCCAACTGGTCGTTGGCCTGGATCTGCCAGTTGCGCTCGCCATCGGACACCGCGCCCTTGGGCCGGCGCACGTTGGCGTTGGCAATGGTGTTGCGCACGTCATCCAGCGAAACACCGTACTGGTTGAGCAGTTGCGGCTCCAGTTCGATGCGCACGGCAGGCAGCGAGCTGCCGCCAATCTGCACTTCCCCCACCCCCGGCACCTGGGACAGGCTTTGCGACAGGATGGTCGAGGCCAGATCGTAGAGCTGGCCCTTGGACAATACCTCGGAGGTCAGCGACAGCACCATGATCGGCGCTTGCGACGGGTTGATCTTCTTGTAGGTGGGCATGCTTTTCATGCCGCTGGGCAGCAGGTTGCGCGAAGCGTTGATTGCCGCCTGCACCTCCCGCGCCGCGCCATTGATGTCACGGTCCTGGTCGAACTGCAAAATCACCCGGGTCGAACCCTGGCTCGAATTGCTGCTCATGGTATTGACCCCGGCAATCGCACCGAACGCCCGCTCCAGCGGCGTGGCCACGGTGGAGGCCATCACCTCGGGGCTGGCCCCGGGCAAGCTGGCCGACACCACGATCACCGGGAAGTCCATTTGCGGCAACGGCGACACAGGCAGCAAGCCAAAGCTCACCCCGCCCAGCAACATGATTGCCAGGCTCAGCAGCATGGTCGCTACCGGGCGCTTGATAAACGGGCCGGACAGGTTCATACCGGCGCCTGCCCGGTCTGGTCAGCATGACCGCGCCAGCGACGGCCCAAGCGATCGAAGTACAGATAGATAACGGGGGTCGTGAACAGCGTCAGCACCTGACTCACCAGCAAACCGCCGACCATCACCAGGCCCAGCGGCTGGCGCAACTCTGCACCGGAGCCGGTGGCCAGCATCAGCGGTACGGCACCAAACAGCGCTGCCAGGGTGGTCATCAGAATCGGCCGGAAGCGCAGCAGCGCCGCCTGGTAGATCGCCTGTTCAGGCGCCATGCCCTGGTTGCGCTCGGCGTCGAGGGCGAAGTCGATCATCATGATCGCGTTTTTCTTGACGATGCCGATCAGCAAGATGATGCCGATGATCGCAATCATGCCCAGGTCATTGCCGCTGAGGATCAACGCCAGCAAGGCACCGACCGCCGCCGACGGCAGGGTCGAGAGAATGGTGATCGGGTGGATATAGCTCTCGTAGAGCACACCCAGCACGATATACATGGTCACCACCGCCGCCAGGATCAGCAGCAAAGTGCTCGACAGCGACGCCTGGAACGCCTGCGCGGCGCCCTGGAACTCGGTCTGGACCCCCACCGGCATGCCGATGTCCTTTTGCACCTGATCGATCAGCTCCACGGCCTGGCCCAGCGCCACGCCGGGCGCGAGGTTGAACGAGACCATCACCGAAGGAAACTGGCCGATATGGGAAATGGCCAGTTGCGCCTGACGCTCCTCGACCCGGGCCAGGCTCGACAGCCGCACCTGACCGCCGTCAGTGGTTTTGACGTGGATCTGATCCAGAGCCTGCGGGCCGATTTTCTCGCCCTCTTTGGCCTGCAATACCACGCGGTACTGGCTGGCCTGGGTGTAAATGGTCGAAATCTGTCGCTGGCCGAAGGCGTCATACAAGGCATCGGTGATATTGGCCACCGACACGCCCAGGCGCGAAGCCGCATCGCGGTCGATCACCAGGTACACCTGCAGGCCCTTGTCCTGCAGGTCACTGGCCACATCGGCCAGCTCGGGCTGATTGGACAGCGCGGTGACCAGCTTTTGCGTCCAGGTGCTGAGCAGGTCGGCATCCGGGGACGACAGGCTGAACTGGTACTGGGTACGGCTGACGCGGTCTTCGATGGTCAGGTCCTGCACCGGCTGCATAAACAGGCGGATACCCGACAGTTTGTCCAGTTGCGGCTGCAGCCGCGCAATCACCTCGGTGGCGCTGTCACTGCGTTCGCTGTGGGGCTTGAGGTTGATCAGCATACGGCCGCTGTTGAGCGTCGGGTTATCCCCGTCCACGCCGATATAGGACGACAGGCTCTCGACATCCGGGTCTTGCAGGATGATCTTGCCCAGCTCTTGCTGACGCTGGCTCATGGCGCTGAACGAAATGGACTGCGGCGCCTCGGAAATGCCCTGGATCACCCCGGTGTCCTGCACCGGGAAAAAGCCCTTGGGCACCACCATGTACAGGAACACGGTCAGCGCCAGTGTGCCAATGGCCACCAGCAACGTCAGCGGCTGGTGCTTGAGCACCCACTGCAACATGCGCCCGTACTCGGCGATCATCCAGTCGATAAACGCGCCGCTGGCACGGTAAAAGCGCCCCTGCTCTTCGGGCTTGGGTTCGGCCTTGAGCAAGCGCGCGCACATCATCGGGGTCAGGGTCAGCGAGACCACCAGCGAGATCAGGATTGCCACCGCCAGGGTGATGGCAAATTCGCGGAACAGGCGCCCCACCACATCGGCCATAAACAGCAACGGGATCAATACCGCGATCAACGACAGGGTCAGCGAGATCAAGGTAAAGCCGATCTGTTTGGCGCCCTTGAGCGCCGCCTGCATCGGGCTGTCGCCTTCCTCGATATAGCGCGAAATGTTTTCCAGCATGACGATGGCGTCATCGACCACAAAACCGGTGGCGATGGTCAGGGCCATCAGCGTCAGGTTGTTGATCGAGAACCCGGCCAGGTACATCACGCCAAAGGTGCCAACCAGCGACAGCGGCACGGCAATCGACGGAATAATGGTGGCGCTGGCACGGCGCAGGAACAGGAACGTCACCATCACCACCAGGGCGATGGCGATCAGCAATTCGTGCTGCACATCACGCACCGAGGCACGGATGGTTTGCGTTCGGTCGGTGAGCACCGTGACATCGATACCGGCAGGCAGGTTATCGGTGATGCTCGGCAGCAGCGCCTTGATCCGGTCCACCACCTCGATCACGTTGGCCCCGGGCTGGCGCTGGATATTGAGCAACACGGCCTGGTTTTCGTTGGCCCAGGCAGCGAGACGCTCGTTCTCGGCACCGTCGACAATCTCGGCCACGTCCTTGAGCCGCAACGGCGCACCGTTGTTGTAGGCAAGGATCAGCTCGGCGTATTCCTGCGGGGTTTTCAACTGGTCGTTGGCATCAAGCATCGACACCCGGGTCGGGCCGTCGAAGTTGCCCTTGGGCTGGTTGACGTTGGAGGCACCGATCAGGGTGCGCACGTCGGCCAGGTTCAGGCCGTTGGCGGCCAGCGCCTCGGGGTTGACCTTGATCCGCACCGCCTGGCGTTGACCGCCGGCAATACTGACCATGCCCACGCCGCTGATCTGGGCGATTTTTTGCGCCATGCGCGTATCGACCAGATCATTGAGCTTGGGCAACAGCATGGTCTTGGAACTGATGGCCAGGGTCAGCACCGGGGTATCCGCCGGGTTGACCTTGTTGTACACCGGCGGTGCCGGCAAATCCTTGGGCAGCAGGTTGCTGGCGGCGTTGATCGCCGCCTGCACCTGTTGCTCGGCGACATCCATATTGATGTCGAGGTTGAAACGCAGGGTCAGCACCGACGCGCCGCCGGAACTGGTGGAGGCCATTTGCGTCAGCCCCGGCATTTGCCCGAACTGACGTTCAAGCGGCGCCGTTACCGCGCTGGTCATCACATCGGGGCTGGCACCCGGGTACAGGGTCATCACGCGGATGGTCGGGTAGTCGACCTGGGGCAAGGCCGACACCGGCAGCAAGCGGTAGGCGATGATCCCGGACAGCACGATGGCCAGCATGCACAGCGTGGTTGCGACCGGACGCAGGATAAACAGCCGCGACAGATTCATTCGCGGGCCTTGGTCTTGGCTTGGTCGGCGACAGGCGCGGCATCGGCTTCAGGGCCGCCCTGCAAATGCTGAACCGGGGTGGCAGGGACTTCGACAGTGTCGTTGACCACTTCCACCGCGCCGCCGTCACGCAGACGGTCCGTGCCTTCGAGCACCACGCGATCGCCTGGCTTGAGGCCGTCTTCGATCACCGTTACGTCGCCATCGGTGGCCCCTACCTTGACGGTACGGATCTTGACCTTGTTGTCGCCGTCCATCGCATACACAAACGAGCCGTTGGTGCCGTACTGAATCGCCGCAGTCGGGGCCAGCACCACGTTTTTCAGGGTGTCGGCCAACAGGTGGACATTGACGAACTGGTTGGGAAACAGCGCCTGATCGCGGTTTTCGAACAACGCCTTGAACTTCAGGGTGCCAGTGGTGATATCGATCTGGTTATCAATGCTGCTAAGCACGCCCACCGCCAGTTCCTGGGTGTCACCACGGTTCCAGGCCTGCACCGGCATTTTGGCGCCGCTGCGATAACGCTCAAGCACCAGACCCAGGTTGGTCTCGGGCAAGGTGAAACTGACCACAATGGGCTCGGTCTGTGTGATCACCACCAGGGCAGTAGTGTCGTTGGCGGCCACCAGGTTGCCAACGTCCAGCTGACGCAAACCGACACGGCCGCTGATCGGTGCGCGAATTTTGGTGAACTCCAGGTTCAGTTTGGCGTCGTTGACTGCCGCCTGATTGGTCTTGACCGTGCCCTGGTACTGGCTCACCAGCGCTTCGGCGGTGTCCAGGGTCTGCTTGGCGATACTGTCCTCGGCATACAGGCCGCGATAGCGCTGTACATCGACCTGGGCGTTTTTCAGCTGGGCCTGATTCTGCAGCAACGTGCCTTCAGCCTGCAGCAGGGCATTCTGATAGCTGCGCGGGTCGATTTCAGCCAGCAACTCGCCTGCCTTGACCATCTGCCCTTCCTTGAAATAAACCTTGACCAGCTCCCCTGCTACACGGCTGCGCACATTGATGGTGTTGAGGGCAGTGACCGTGCCCAGCGCCTTGTAGAAAATCGGAAAATCACCCTGTTTCACTTCCGACACCCGCACCGGTACAGGCTGGGTCGAGCCGCCAAAGCCCGGGCGCATCATCCCCGAGCGGCTGGTGCGCCCGGCAGGCTCATCGGTCGCGGCCTTTTTGGAGGCCGACGGCCACAGCCACCAGCACAGGCCAAGGACTATCAGCAAGACCAGCAGACCAACCAGCCAACGACGAGATTTGTGGGAAACAGAGGATTGCATGGAGTGATCAACCATTAGCGCGAGCGAGAATTTTCAGGAAGTGGAACGATAAGCAGTGCAGACCGTTATGAAAAGGTTCTTTACCCGCTATTTACGTTATAGACGTGTCACTGAGATGAAGATGGGCGGATTTTCAGGTAAACCGCAGCGATATCATCGCGAGCAAGCCCGCTCCCACAGGATATTCACTGCCCATGTGGGAGCGGGCTTGCTCGCGATGCAGGCAACGGGGTCGGGCAGGCAGTACGAAAAAAAACGGCCTGGCACGTCAAGTGCCAGGCCGCTTCAGGCTTGCGCTGCGACTTACTTCAAAACAGCCAGGGCTGCTTCGTAGTTCGGCTCTTCAGCGATTTCTTTAACCAGTTCGCTGTGCAGCACATTGTCGTTTTCGTCGAGCACCACCACCGCACGCGCAGTCAGGCCGGCCAGCGGGCCATCGGCGATTGCCACGCCGTAGTGCTCGATGAACTCACGGCCGCGCAGGGTCGACAGGTTTTGTACGTTTTCCAGGCCTTCAGCACCGCAGAAACGGGCCTGGGCGAACGGCAGGTCTGCCGAGATGTTCAGTACAACAGTGTTTGGCAACGCATTGGCTTCAGCGTTGAACTTGCGCACCGAAGTGGCGCAGGTCGGGGTGTCAACGCTTGGGAAGATGTTCAGCACTTTGCGCTTGCCGGCAAAGTCGGCCAGCGTTACATCGGACAGATTGCCGGCAACCAGCGAAAATGCAGGTGCCTTGGCGCCGACTGCTGGCAATTCGCCGTTGACTTGAACAGGGTTGCCTTTAAGCGTCACTTGAGCCATGAACGATGTCCTTTTTAGACAGGTTGTTGAAGAGCCCGAAGTTAAACATGAATCCGTCAGGCTGACCTATGGGCTGAACATAAAATCTCATGCTTCTCATTACAAAAAGACGCTTCCTACCCCCCTCACACAGCACCTGTATTACCTATTTCGCGTCCAGGCAGACTTTTCTGTATACCGGTGCGCAAAACAACCATAAAACCCTACATGGAATGAGCCAAATCCTGGCCTGCTGCTAGCGTTCAGGGCTAGCGCCCAAGGAACAGGATCGCCATGCCCATCACTCGCCTTGCCTCAGGTTTGTTGTTCAGCCTCGCCCTGTGCCCCATTGCCGACGCACTGGCGGATAACGCCGAGACTGCCAACAAAAGTAACAACCCGCTCAACCTGGCACCCGGCATCAACCTGCAGGACTACTACACGCCGCAGGTGTACGACAGCAATATCCACACCAACGACGCCCTGTTGCGTGGCGCCCTGCCCGTGGCCCCCGGCGACATTATCGGTGTGCCGCAACTGCTGCGCGTCACGCTGCCGATCAGCACCCGACCCGACCCGCACGGCGGCTACAGCACGGGCATGGGCGACCTCAACCTGTTCGATATTTTCCTGCTCAAGACCGAAGGCGTGCAATTGGGCATCGGCCCGCAAATCACCGCGCCCACTGCCGAGCATGACGAACTGGGTACCGGCAAATGGCAAGCCGGCCTGGCCGCCATCGCCATCGACGCTTCACCCCGGGGCCTGCTGGGCGCGCTGGTGCAGTATCAAAGCTCGTTTGCCGGGGACAGCGACCGCCAGCATGTCGAGAGCGCCACCTTCCAGCCATTTATCATCCACAACCTGCCCAAGGGCTGGTACCTGCGCTCTACCGGCACCTGGACTTACGACCTGAAAAACAACACCCACTACATCCCCATTGGCCTGGGTGTGGGCAAGGCCTGGAAAGCCGGCAGCAACATCCTCAATGCCTTCGTTGAGCCGCAATGGACCGTGGAACGCAAGGGCGACGACCTGCCCCAGTTCACCCTGTTCGCCGGGATCAACGTCACCTTCGGGAAATAGGAACCTGTCATGCACATCAAGCCCCCCTGCAGCCTGCTCGCTGTCTGCCTGTCCATCGCTGCGGGCAACGCCGCGGCCATCAACTTCAGCGCCACCCCCGCCGAGGCCACGAGCATCGCCAGGGAAGCCTACCTGTATGGCTTCCCGGTGGTGGAGATGTACAAAACCCTCTACACCCAGGCTGTGGATACACAGGGCCAAAACTTCAAGGCGCCCTTCAACCAAATCGGCAACACCGCCATGGTGTTCACCCCCCGGGATACGGCATTCGTGACCCCCAACTCGGACACGCCCTACTCGTTCCTGTGGATGGACCTGCGCACAGAACCGCTGGTGCTGACCCTGCCCGCCATTGAGGACGGTCGCTACTACTCCACGCAACTGATTGACCTGTACACACAAAACTTCGCCTATCTGGGCACCCGCACTACAGGTAATAAAGGCGGCAATTTCATGATCAGCGGGCCCGGCTGGACCGTGGATAAACCTGCCGGTATCGATGCCGTGATTCCCAGCGAGAGTGCCATTGCCTACGGCTTGTACCGCACGCAACTGTTCGATGATAAAGACCTGGCCAAGGTCAAGCACATCCAGCGCGGTTACAAGGTCCAGCCCCTGAGCCAGTTTCTCGGCAAATCCGAGCCCGCAGCAGCGCCAGCCGTGAACTGGCCTGCGCCCGTTGCCGACATGAGCGACAGCCCCGAACTGTTCAAGTACCTCAACTTCATGCTCGCATTTGCCCAGCCTCAATCCAGCGAAGCGGCGTTGCGCGAGCGCTTCAAGAAAATCGGCATTGAACCGGGCCAGCCCTACAACCTGACCGAGCTGACAGCTGAACAGCGCAAGGCACTGGAAGACGGAATTGCGGCAGGCAAGGCCGAGTTCGCGCAGTTCAAAAAAGACAAGGTCGACACCCATGAAATCAGCAGCGGCGACCTGTTCGGCTCCCGCGAACACCTGCACAACAACTATCTGTACCGCTACGCGGGCGCCAACATGGGGATATTCGGCAACTCGGCCGCAGAGGCCAATTACATCGGCTACTTCGTCGACAACCAGCAGCACCCCGTCGACGCCTCAAAACACAGCTACACCCTGCATTTCAACAAGGATGCGCTGCCGCCTGCCAAAGCGTTCTGGTCGCTGACGATGTATGACGGCAAAAACAAATTGCTGGTCGACAACCCGATCAACCGCTACCTGATCAACTCGCGCATGTTGCCGGACCTCAAGCGCAATACCGACGGCAGCGTGACGCTGTATGTGCAGCACAAGGCGCCCGCCAGCGAGCTGCAAAACAACTGGCTGCCAGCACCTGACGGGCCGTTTTATGGTGTATTGCGCATTTACATGCCCAAGCCCGAGGTTGCCAGCGGAGAATGGAAAATGCCCTTGCTGACGCCGGTGGTTAGCCAAACACCTCCGTAGCAGCTGCCGAAGGCTGCGTCCGCGTAGTGCAGCCTTCGTCATGCCAGAGTCCACGGTATGGTCGTAGAACCCTGGACTCAGGTTCTACGACGGCTACGCCGCCGAACGCAGCCTCGCTCCGCTCGTCAGCTGCTACGCAATATCCGGGGTCTGGGCTACACCGGGTACGCTTATTTATTGAGCTTCAGGTACGACTGGTGCAAGTCCGAAGCCCAGGTATCAATCACGTTTTTCACATCATCGGCCTTCATTGCCTGGCTGGCATTGGCCAGCGGCTTGCCGGTGCCCTTGCGCACCACCTGGGCCACCACGTCCTGGCTTTTCCCGTCGATAAATACCGCCTCGGTGGCCAACTGGGTTTCCTGGTCGCGAATCCCCGACGCCGTGCTCACGGCCGCCGCTACCAGTGCTACCGGAATGTATTCATACGGCGCCAGGCTTTCGGTCTCGCTGCTCACTGCGGTGATGGCCGCACGCACCACAATCACGCCCGGCCCCGGGGCACTGGCCAATGGCAATGACTTGCTCAGCTCGCGCTTGAGCGCCTGGTCGTAATACTGGGTGATGCCATTGAGGGTGCTTTGCGGGATTTTTTCGGTTGGCTTGGGCGCCGGGTAAAGCTGGGTGGGTTCGATATACACGCTGGTGTACTGTTTTGGCTTCAGTTTGGGATCGACCCAGCGCATCACCTCAGCACCAGAAGGCGACTTGGCCTCTTTGAGGCGGCTGTAATCCTTTAAAAAACCGGAATATTCATCCGGCTGCTGGACCTTGCTCGCACAACCGACCATCCCGATTGATGCGATGCACAATGTACCGATCATTAAGCCAAGCTTCATTCTGTAGCTCCTGTAGGGGGCGCAGCCGTAAGAACGCGCCCCTATAGGTATAGCCAAGCATTGAACAATCACCTCAGAACCCGGTTTTATCCGACGATGATTGTGATCGAATGCTCAATACATATCGGCATGAGCCTTACAGCTCAGTTATAGCTGGTGATTAGAAAACACTCGAAAACCAGATCAGATTGATCAGGATGTGCCTGAACCTGTGCATATTTGTGCTCCGCATTAATTCTTGTTTTCTGAATCTGTTTTGTTTTTGCCCCGCTTCCTAAAGTTCACCCTGCGCCAGACCACGAGGCCTGGCAGGACTTTGAACCGTGGAAGACTTGAGCATGAGCACAGCACTGAACGGGCAGGCCTATAACTACAAGGTCGTGCGCCAATTCGCCATCATGACCGTGGTGTGGGGTGTAGTCGGCATGGCCATGGGCGTATGGATCGCCTCGCAACTGGCCTGGCCACAGATGAACCTCGACCTGCCCTGGACCACCTTCGGCCGCCTGCGACCCTTGCACACCAGCCTGGTGATTTTTGGCTTTGCCGGCAGCGCGCAATTTGCCGCCAGCTATTACGCCGTACAACGTACCTGCGGGGTACGGCTGTACTCGGACAAACTCGCGGCCTTTACCTTTTGGGGCTGGCAGTCGGTGATCGTGATCATGCTGATCACCCTGCCCCTGGGCTACACCACCACCAAGGAATACGCCGAAATCGAGTTTACCGGCGCCGTCTGGCTGACCGTGGTGTGGGTGGCCTACGCCATCGTATTTTTCACCACCGTGGTGCGCCGCAAGACAAAGCATATCTATGTCGGCAACTGGTTTTTCGGCGCCTTTATCCTGGTGATCGCCATGCTCCATGTGGTCAACCACCTGGCGATCCCCGTGGACTGGTTCAAGTCATACCCGGTGTATGCCGGCGCCACCGATGCGATGGTGCAGTGGTGGTACGGGCATAACGCCGTAGGCTTCTTCCTGACTACGGGCTTTCTGGGGATGATGTACTACTTTGTGCCCAAGCAAGTCGGCAAGCCGATTTACTCTTATCGCCTGTCCATCGTGCATTTCTGGGCACTGATCACCCTGTATATCTGGGCCGGGCCCCACCACTTGCATTACACCGCCTTGCCGGACTGGGCCCAGTCTTTGGGCATGGCCATGTCCATCATCCTGCTGGCCCCCAGCTGGGGCGGCATGATCAACGGCATGATGACCCTTTCGGGCGCCTGGCATAAATTGCGCACCGACCCGATCCTGCGGTTTCTGGTGCTGTCGCTGGCGTTTTACGGCATGTCGACCTTCGAAGGCCCGATGATGGCGATCAAGACCGTCAACGCCCTCTCCCACTACACCGACTGGACCATCGGCCACGTTCACGCCGGGGCCCTGGGCTGGGTGGCGATGATCACCTTCGGCGCGCTGTACCACATGATCCCGAAAATCTTCGGCCGCGAGCAGATGTACAGTACCCCGCTGATCAACCTGCACTTCTGGCTGGCCACCATTGGTACCGTGCTCTATATCGCCTCGATGTGGGTCAACGGCATCACCCAGGGCCTGATGTGGCGCGCAATCAACGATGACGGCACGCTGACCTACTCGTTTGTGGAATCACTGCAGGCCAGCCACCCTGGCTTCGTCGTACGCCTGGTGGGCGGTGTGTTTTTCCTCTGCGGCATGCTGCTGATGGCCTACAACGTCTGGCGCACGGTGCGCGTAGGCAACCTCAAACAGGCCGAACTGACTGCCCGGATCGCCTGAGCCCCCTGCAACGCAGGCCAAGGGCCTGCGTTGCCTTTGCGCAAGGAGCCTTGCCCATGCTCGACCTCGCCCTCAACAGCGCCGCCGTGATCAGCCTGTACTTCGCGGTGGGCTGGTGCCTGAAGCACAAAACCGCAAAGGATATCGACGAAGCCAGCCTGATGCCCTTTGCCGACGACCCGGAAGTGGCGCGCCGGGTAGAACTGGCCACCGGCAAAACCGTCAATGCCGTGCAGACTGCCGAGCCAGAGCCGCCCAAACCGGGATGGGGCACGCTGGAGCTGTAAAATCGGAATATTGGCACTGCGACAGATTAAATCCGCACCATCAGTTGCACTGAGAACGCATTCAGCGGCATTCTGCCACTCTGGGTTCAACGAACTATTGATCGATAACGCACTCAATCTGTACTGCCATTAATACCTTTCCGACAGAGACGCTCATGACTTCCAAGCTGGAACAACTCAAGCAGTTCACCACCGTGGTCGCAGACACCGGCGACCTCGACGCGATTACCCGCCTCAAACCCGTGGATGCAACCACCAACCCGTCGCTGCTGCTCAAGGCTGCCGCGATGCCCGGCTACGCAGAACTGCTGCAAAACGCCATCAGCCACGCCAAAGGCGATGTAGGCCAGGCCTGCGACCACTTCGCGGTCTCCGTGGGTAGCGGTATCTTGAACGTGATTCCGGGCCGCATCTCGACCGAAGTCGACGCGCGCCTGTCGTTTGACGAACCGGCCCTGCTGCAAAAAGCCCACCAGTTGATCGAGCTATACGACAAGGCCGGCGTCGGCCGCGACCGCGTGCTGATCAAGCTGGCATCGACCTGGGAAGGCATTCGCGCGGCCGAGAAACTGGAAAAGGACGGCATTCAAACCAACCTGACCCTGCTGTTCTCGTTTGCCCAGGCGGCTGCCTGTGCCGATGCCGGGGTGTTCCTGATCTCGCCGTTCGTGGGCCGGATCTACGACTGGTACAAGAAGTCCACCGGTATTGACTACACAGGCTCCGATGACCCAGGCGTGCAGTCCGTGACCCGCATCTACAACTACTACAAGGCCAACGGCTACAACACTGTGGTGATGGGCGCGAGCTTCCGCAACCTTAACCAGATCGAACAACTGGCCGGTTGCGACCGCCTGACCATCAGCCCCGACCTGCTGGAAAAACTGGCACTGGACGACGGCAAACTGGAACGCAAACTGGCCCCTGGCCACAAGGGCGAGCCACGCCTGAGCCTGAACGAAGCGCAATTCCGCTGGGCCTCCAACGAAGATGCAATGGCCACCGAGAAACTGGCCGAAGGCATTCGCCAGTTCGCCCGTGACCAGGAAAAACTGGAAGCACTATTGTCAGCTAAATAACTTCATCCTGTGGGAGCGGGCTTGCTCGCGATGCAGGCAGCGCGGTGCTTCAGTTGAACCGCGCCGATGCCATCGCGAGCAAGCCCGCTCCCACAAAGTAAACATGTGCTCACAGATCCCGCACCCAAACAGGTCGACCGTATCAGCGGTTTCAGCGGCCAAGCAACTGCGCGCAATAGCGCTGCACGCCCTCCTCCAGCCCCAGCATCGGCTCGCGATAACCCGCCTCGCGCAACTGCCCAAGATCAGCGCAGGTGTACACCTGATACTTGTGCTTGAGCCCCTCGGGGAACTCGCAATACCGCAACACACCGTCCAGCAAGGCCGTTTCCAGGGTCAGCGGTGGCCGATCCTCGGCACAGCGCACGCTGTTGATGGTCGCCAGCGCCAGGTCATTGAATGACCGCGCCTGGCCCGTGCCCAGGTTGAAAATGCCGCTGGTCTGCGGGTGGTCCAGCCAGTGCAGATTGACCTTGACCACATCCTCTACCGAAACAAAATCGCGCTCATGCCCACCCGCCGGGTAACCCCCGTACTCACCAAACAGCTCGACATGACCACGCTCCCGGTACTGGTTGAAACAGTGCCAGGCCATCGACGCCATACGCCCTTTATGCTGCTCGCGCGGGCCATACACATTGAAGTAGCGCAAGCCGACGATCTGGCTGCGCGCCCTGGGCAGCAACTGACGGACCCGCTGGTCGAAGAGAAATTTTGAATACGCATACACGTTCAACGCCCGCTCGCATTCGCGGGCTTCGCGAAAGTCCCGCCCGGCCCCGTACACCGCCGCCGATGAGGCATACAGCAAGGGCACGGTCTGCTGCACACAGGCTTGCAGCAGATCGCAGCTGTAGCGGTAGTTATTGTCCATCATCAACCGGCCATCGCTTTCGACCGTGCTGGAACAGGCGCCCTGGTGGAGCACGGCTTGCACATCGCCCAATTGATGGGTGGCGAAACGCTCTAGGAATTCGCGCTTGTCGATGTAGTCGGCGATATCGCAGTCCGCCAGGTTACGGCACTTGTCGCCATCGGTCAGATCGTCCACGGCAATGATGTCGCGCTCGCCGCGCCGGTTAAGCGCCTTCACCAGATTGCTGCCGATAAACCCGGCAGCCCCGGTCACGATAATGCTCATCTGTGGCAACCTCCTGGAACATGGATGGAGCTCAGGCTATGCCTGTGCAAGTCAGGCGCATTGATGCAGGTCAAGCGTCCTTGCGGGTGACAAATGCCGACGTGACATACGGCACGCTGACGGTGGCACCGTGATTCAACGCGCTGTGCGAGGCGACAAAAGCCGTCAGTTGCTGTTCCAGCCGATCACGCTCAGCCGGTGCCAGCGCCGAGATAAAACTGGTCGAACGCACCCGGTTGAAGATCACGTCCTCTACCGGTCCGTCGTGGGAATGGCTCAACTGCTGCTCGCGCAAAGGGCCAAAACCCGGATGAGGAAATGCCTGACGCCATGCGCCGGTATAAAAGCGCGGCGCATCGCCTTCCCACTGATTGACCAGCGCATCCAGTTGCGCCACCCACGGCACAGTGGCATCGCGCAGGTTCCAGATCAGCCCCAGTTGCCCGCCAGGCTTGAGTACGCGATACATCTCGGTCAGCGCGGCAGAGGTGGCAAACCAGTGAAAAGCCTGCGCGCACACCACCACATCGACACTGGCATCGGCCAGGGGTATGGCCTGGGCGGTGCCTTGATGGGTTTCGACTTCGGGGTAGCTGCCCGAGAGCTTGTCGAGCATGGCCTGCACCGGCTCGACCACAATCACCCGCGCGCCCGTCTGTAACAGGCGCGCGGTGAACTTGCCGGTACCGGCGCCGACTTCAAGCACGGTTTGCCCGGGGCCCAGGCCAAGGGTTTCGCACAGCCATGCGGTTACACCCGCCGGGTAATCCGGGCGCCCGCGCACATAGGTGTCGGCGCCCTGCTTGTAACCGTCTGCTGCTGCCTGATGGATGGTGGAATCGCTCATTGCCAGCCTCCGTTTTCGTGGTTTTTAACCATAGCCGACGCAGGGCAAACGCGAGATGAAAACCTCGTCAGAAACGGTACTTCATGCCCAGCATCAGGTTGCGCGGGTCACCGTAGTAATAAGTCGAGTAGAGGCCGTAACCGCTGAGGTACTCACGGTCGAAGACGTTGTTCAGATTGACCGACGCACTGAGGTTTTTACTGATGTCATAGCGGGCCATCAGGCCGACCACGGCAAAGCTACCTTCCTTGGCCTCGGTCTTGATCGAAGAATCCAGCTCACTGTAGGTCGAGCCCTGCCAGGTCAGGTTGCCGCCCACGTTGAGGTCCTTGAGGTCGCCGGTCAGTTGATAGCTGGTGGCCAGTTTGAACAATTGCTCCGGGTGGTTGCTGTTGATCCGCTTGCCGTCCTTGTCCCGTGGCTGGGCGTAGGTGTAGCCCGCCAGCAATTGCCAGCCGGTCATGATTTCGCCGGATATTTCGGCCTCCAACCCCTTGGTTTTGGTTCCGCTGATTGCCTTGTAGGCATCCTGGCCATCATCGCGTACACCATCGTATTCGGCGTAGTTGTCCTGCTTGATCATGAACAGGGCGAAACTGGTGTTCAGCGCACCGCCGAAATACTCGGACTTCAGACCGGCCTCATAGCTTTGGCCGGTCATCGGCGGCAGAACCTTGTCGTCACGGTCGAAGTAGCTTTGCGGGGTAAAGATATCCGTATAGCTGGCATAGACCGAGTGGTTTTCGCTCAAGTCGTAGACGATCCCGGCATAAGGAATCATCTTCCCGGTTTTTTTGCTGTTGTCCGAGGTTGGCACAGTTTGCGCCGCGTTATAGGTCATTGTGCCCTTGCGATCGTAGTCCACCACCCTGGTTCCCAGGATGATCGAGAGATCGTCTACCGGTTTAAGGCGCAATGCTGCGTAGGCTGCCGACTCTTTGGTCGTGTACTTTTGCTTCAAGCCCTGGCTCAAATCTGTAGGGCGCGGCGCGTCGTTGTTCCAGTTCTGGTAATTGACGGTCAGGTCATCGGCATTCATCGCCAGGTAGTCCGTGCGCCGGTCACTGACGTTCAGCCCCACCACCAGATCATGGGTACGCCCCAACAGCTCAAACGGTCCGGTCGCATAGGCGTCCAGCGTGTCGGTATTGATCTTGAAGGTTTTGGTCCCGCTCATGAACTGCGCTTCGCCGGTGGCCTTATCCGGAAAAGGCCCCCAGCCCACCAGGTTGCCCTGCAACTGCTCGGTGTTGCCCTTCCAGTGGCTGGCCTCGACCTTGAGCAGCCAGTCGTTGGCAAACCGCTGTTCAACACCGGCGAAGTACTTGGTGCTTTCACTGTCGGCATAGGCCCACTTGGCTGCGGGATTCATCGAGCGCTTGAAGTGGGTGCGGCTGCCGTCGCTGTAATACAGCGGCAACTGGCCAAAACTTGAGCCGTTGGAATTGATCCGCTGGTAGTCGATACCGGCATAAAGAGTGGTGTCATCGGTCAAATCCGCTTCGCCGATGCCGTAGAACACGTCCTTGGTCGAGGAATAACGATCGATAAAGGAGCGGCCATCTTCGTGGGCGGCCACCACACGCCCGCGCAGTGCAGCGTTTTCCGTCAGCGGCCCGGACACGTCCAGCTCACTGCGATAGCGGTCCCATGAGCCGCCGCTGCCCGATACATAGCCCTGAAATTCCTTGGTCGGGCGTTTGCGCACCAGATTCACCGCCCCCGACGGGCTACCCACACCGCTCATCAAACCGGTGGCACCGCGCACCACCTCTACCCGATCGTAAATGGCCATGTCGCGCATGCCCAGGCCGTTGGTATTGGTGGTGAAGTCCGAAGTCGGTACGCCGTCGTACTGGAAGTTGTCGAGGGTGAAACCCCGTGAGTAAAAGTTGTAGCGCTCGCTGTCGTCATGCACCACGGTAATGCCGGGCGTTTGCGACAATACCTGGGCAATACTGCCCAAGCCCTGGTCAGTCATTTGCTGACGGGTAATGACCGTGACCGATTGCGGCGTTTCGCGCAGCGAAAGCGGCAATTTGGTTGCTGTACGGGTTTCACCCGTGGTGTAGGAGTGACTGCCCTCAGTGGTGCTGCCCAACGCCAGACCCGTGACACTGGTAGCTTGCAGTTGCAACTGCCCCTGCGCATTGCCGGAGGTCAGCGAGTACAGGGTCCAGACTCCGCCGGCGCCTTCGGTGGCGGTCAAGCCGCTGCCCCTGAGCAGTTGCTGCAAGCCCTGAGCCACCTCAAAACGGCCCTTGAGAGCTGACGCCTGCTTGTCTTGCACCAGCGCCGGGTCATAAGGCAGGGAGATATTGGCCTGCTGGGCGAAGCGGTTCAGTGCATCCTGCAGATTGCTGGCGGGTACATCGAAACTGCGCTGGACGCTCAAGGGCGCAGCGCTGACCTGCGCCAATGGCTGCGCGACGGAGCCCAGCAAAACGATATGCAAGGCAATGGCCAGGCGGCTGCGGGGAGGCAATGAAGGGTTGGGAAAAACACGGGACATTGGCGCGGGGCTCCTGCAATGGATAAGTCTTATGCCTATCTGTCGAAGGCCAGCCGAAAACCCGCAAAGAAATTTGATAATTATTCGTATTTGTAACTGCGCAAAACCTCGTAGCAGCTGCCGCAGGAACGAGGCTGCGTTCGGCGGCGAAGCCGTCGTAAAACCTCATAGTCGGGTTTAACTGATACACCGCAGAACCTGATTTTGCGACGACTACGTCGCCGAACGCAGCCTCGTTCCTTCGGCAGCTGCTACGGACTAAGCCGCCACAATCCGCGTCCAGAACCGTGTCCGGCGCTCAACACGTACCGCCAGTGACTGGCTCAACCCGTCCAGCGCGTGGTCAATGCGGTCGAGTTGAAACACCCCGGAAACCCGTAATTGAGCGACCGCCGGATCACACTGCAACCAGCCGTGGCGATAGCGCGCCAGCTCTTGCACGAGATCCTGCAGGCGCATCTGCCTGGCCACCAGCACACCGCCGACCCAGCCATTGGCATTAAACACAGACGCCGGCTGCAACTGCGCCGAGCCCGGCGCGATCAGGTACTCGCTGCCCGCCTGCACCAGCACTGGCCGGGCATCGGGCAAGTGAATCGCCACTACGCCCTCCTCAACCATCAATCGAGTACGCCCCGACTCCTGACGTACATCGAATGCGGTGCCAATGGCCTGCAATCGCGCCTCGCGAGTGTGTACCCAAAACGGCCGGCGCCCGCTGGCAGCGGCAGGGTCCAAACCCGTGCGGACAAAAATCTCGCCATCGCGCAATACGATCAGGCGCTGTTGCTCTGTGAACAGCACATCAGCAGCACTGTCGGTATTGAGCTGCAATCGCGTGCCATCGAGCAGGTTGAAGGAGCGTCGCTCCCCCACGCCTGTCGCATAGTCTGCGCCAAAGCTACGCCAGGGCTGCTGTTGCAGCAGGCCTCCCGCTCCCGCGCCCAGCATGCCCACCCCCAGTACCTTGAGGGCCTGGCGCCGTGAACGCAGGCGGCCACTGCCGGCCAGGGTGTCCAGGGCCACGCGCCCGGGCAGCGCCGAAGCCTGGCGCAAAGTGCTCTCGGTCATTTGCAGGGCTTGCCAGGCGGCTTCATGACTGGCATCGGCGGCGCGCCATTGCTCACACGCCGCAAACACCTGCGGCTCGGCTGCACCGGATTGGGTTTTGACCAGCCAGTCAATCGCCTGGTCCAGCACATGGGGGGCAAATTCAGGCGGTGACGAACCCGCGCTCACAGGGCCTGACGCGCCAGAAAACAATGGCGGATGGCTGTGGCCATGTACTTTTCCACCGAGCTGACGCTAACGCCCAGGCGCCCGGCAATGGCCTGATAGCCAAGGCCTTCAAGGCGCGAGAGCAAAAAGGCAGTGCGCACATTGGGCTTCAGGCCATCGAGCAACGCATCAATTCGGGTCAGGGTTTCAAGCAGGATCAAGCGTTCTTCCGGGGCAGGCATCTGCTGCTCGGGCAGGTGCGCCAACGCTTGCAGGTAGGCCTGTTCGACCTTGTGCCGACGAAAGCGGTCAATCAACAGGCCCTTGGCAATGCTGCTCAGCCAGGCCCGCGGCTCGCGCAAGTGCGTCACCTGCTCAGGCTTGCCCAGCACATAAAGAAAGGTGTCCTGGGCCAGGTCGGCGGCATTGTCGGTATCGCGCAGGCGCCGGCGCAGCCAGTTGACCAGCCAGCCATGATGATCGCTGTAAAGGCCATGCACGTCTGCGTGCAGCAGCGGCGGGTTCGGCGGGGATGGCGACACGGGAACCCTCGGGACGTGCGGTCAGCACACTGCGAATAGGAATGGGTCGCAATCATATTCGCAGTACTGGCCAGACTCAAGCCCTGGACGGCTTGCGCGGGTCAATCATTGCAGTGTCGCCGCCAGGACGGCGGCGACAGGGGCATGCATCAAGGGATCAGCGAATACACCAGCGAGGAGATCGCGATCAGGCCGATCACCGTCACGAACACGTTGGAGATCTGCCCCGAGTACTGGCGCATGGCCGGTACCCGACGGATCGCATACATCGGCATCAGGAACAGGATGGCGGCAATCACCGGCCCGCCCAGGGTTTCGATCATGACCAGGATGCTCGGGTTAAGCGTGGCCACGGCCCAGCACACCACCAGCATGAAGGCGGCCGTCATGCGGTCGAGGCTTTTCGTACCCGGGCGTTTGCCGGTTTTCAGTACCAGGCCTTTAAGGCCTTCGCTGGCGCCGATGTAATGGCCCAGGAAGGACTTGGCAATGGCCACGAATGCAATCAATGGCGCGGCAAAGGCGATGGTCGGATTGCTGAAGTGGTTGGCCAGGTAGGACAGGATCGACAGGTTCTGCGCCTTGGCCTCGGCCAGTTGCTCTGGCGACAGGGTCAGCACGCAACTGAACACGAAAAACAGCACCATCACCACCATCAGCAGGTGGGCGCGGGACAGGATCTGCGAGCTGCGCTCATCGGCGTTGGCACCGTAGCGGCGCTTTTGATCAACGGCGAAGGCCGAGATGATCGGCGAGTGGTTAAAGGAAAACACCATCACCGGAATCGCCAGCCACAGGGTATGCAGCAACACTGAAGGTGCAGGCAGCGTGGTCGCAGTACTGAGGATGCCGCCGTTCCAGTGCGGGATCAAAAACACCGCCAAAAACAGCAATGCCACGATAAACGGGTAGACCAGCATGCTCATGGCCTTGACGATCACCTGCTCACCGCAACGCACCACAATCAGCAGGCCCAGGATCAGTACCAGCGACAGGATCGCCCGTGGTGGCGGGGTGATATGCATCTGGTTGAGCATAAAGCTGCCGACCGTGTTGGTCAGCGCTACGCTGTAGATCAGCAGGATCGGGAAGATGGCCAGGAAGTACAGCAGGGTAATCACTGCACCGGCGCGCAAGCCGAAATGTTCTTCCACCACGTCAGTGATATCTGAACCTTCGCGGCCGGAGAGTACGAAGCGGGTCAGGCCACGGTGGGCGTAAAAGGTCATCGGGAACGCCAGCAGCGCCAGGATCAGTAGCGGCCAGAAGCCGCCGAGCCCTGCGTTGATCGGCAAAAACAAGGTACCTGCGCCAATCGCTGTGCCGAAAAGGCCCAGCATCCAGGTGGTGTCATGACGGTTCCAGCGAGTGAGGGTCGCTGGTGTCTCGTCGAAGCGTTCGTCGACGCTGTTAGCCTGGTCATTCATCCGGTCGAATCTCCGCTAGCCGGTCGTTACCACGCAGCCGGGGCGGACAAGAAACACCTTGCTGACATCGCCCCGGCCATAAGAGGGGCGCGATTGTCCGGGATTAGACATAAGAAGCAAAGGTTTAGCTGAGCAATGGTTGAAATTGATGTCACGCTGCAAAGCAATACTTCGACACCTATTGATACACTATTGCAATCCATTGATCGCTCAAAAGGCCCGAGACCCATGCATTTTGCCCGACGTTTCCCCGTTTTTATCGGCCTGTGCCTGCTGGCTGCCGTGCCCGTGGCCAGCGCCGACGGTCTGATGATCACCTGGCCCGGTGGCTGGGAAGTGCAGGCCGTACCGCCCGCGCCTGACGACAGCAGCGTGCGCCAGCGAGCGGTGAAGAACGACGCCAGCGGCGACCCGCAAATGGTCATGGAACTGACCCAGTCGACCCTGGCCCCCGAGCATAAGGTCAATATGGACGCGGTGTTGCTGCAAATGCGCAAGACCCTGCAGCAAAACTTCGCCAAGGGTGGCTACCAGAGCGCCTGCAACAAGATCCATGACAGCACCCTGGGCGGCCTCAAGGCCCTGCAGACCACCTGCAAGATCACCCAGAACGGTAACCACGTCATCACCCAGACGTTAGTGGCCGCCACCCAGGGCAACAACGCCTACGCCCTCTCCTACGCCGGCCCCGCAGAGGGCTACAAGGCCAACGAAGCCGAGGTCAATGGCATTCGCGCCAGCTTGCGCCTGGGGCAGTAACTGCAGGAGCAGGCTCAGGGAATCAGCACCACTTTGGTGCATGTGCCTGCATTGACCTGGGCATAACTGGCCAGGCCGTCTACCAGGGCCGCTTCCTGAAAACCGCCTGGCGCAGGCAGTATGCCTTGATCAAAGTACTGGCCAAACTGATTGAGCATTTGCGCGCAGTCTCTGCTGCTATACAGCAAGGTGTTGACCCCGACCAGCGTACCGCCCTTGCGATACAGGGCCAGCGCAGGCAAATGCACATGACCGTCCAGCGGCGCGGCAATAAAGGCAATTCGCCCAAAAGTCCGCAACGCCGGCACGGCCGCAGGCAGCCAGTGCCCCGTGGTGTCGAAAATCACCTCAGCGCCGCCCTCAAACACTGCATTCACTTGGGAATCCAGCGATTGCGGGTTATCCAGCACCAGCACCTCAACGCCCTGTGCCTGCAGCACCTGCGCCTGCTCGCTGCGGCGCACTGCCGCCAGCACTTTTGCGCCAAGCACTTTCGCCAGAGCGATAGCAGCCGTACCTACAGCGCCATTAGCACCGATCACCAGTAAACGGGTATCAACGCCTACACCGCTGCGCTGCAGAGCCTCCCATGCCGTGGTGTATGGCACCCCCAGGCTGGCGGCCTGGGCAAAGCTCAGTGATTTGGGTTTAAACGCTACGCCGTCAACCGGCAAAGCCAGATAGCCCGCATGGGAACCGTCCCGATAGAAGCCCAGCTCCTTACCCGTGCCCCACACTTCCTTGCCCACCAGTGCCTGTGGGCCATCCACAATCACCCCGGCAAAGTCACGGCCGGGAACCCGTGGCAAAGTGGTGTAAGGAAAGCGCCCGAGCACATTTTTTACATCGCTGGGGTTCAAACCAGCTGCCTTGACCTGCACCAGTACGTCGTCTGCCCCCACCACCGGCAGCGCCAGCTCCGCCAGACGCAGTGCGCCCAGATCGCCTGTTGCGCAAAACTGCAGTGCTTTCATGTTCAGCCCTTCGAATGCTGTAAAGAGGCACCCAGTGTATGGCCGTTAATCGACGGATTCCGGCCAAGGCCTTCTGCCTGCCGGCCAGATTCAGGGTTGCGGTGATGGACTTGAGGCGTACCGCGAAGGGCTTATGCCCAACTCGCGTCGGAACATATCGCTGAAGCTGCTGGGTGAATAACCCAACGAGCGTGAGATCTGACTTACCGAAACCCCTTGAATCAACTCAGCCGCCGCGGTGGCCAGTTGAACCTGCCGCCGCCATTGGGCAAAGCCCATGCCCAGTTCGCCCTGAAACAAGCGGGCCAGGGTGCGCACACTGGCCCCTGCGTTTTCGGCATGCTGCTCAAAGGCAATGGCCAGCGACGGGCTGGCCATGACCGACTGGCACAGGTTGAGCAGACGCCGGTCCGGGCTGTCGGGCATCGGCACTTTAAGCAATGTGCGCCGGGCGCGCTGCAGCTCCAGCAAGGTCAGATCAAGCAGCGCCTCGATGTATTGCGCCTGGTCGTGGGTCTGCTCCACCAGATTGATGATCAGTTCACGCAGCAACCGCCCGACTTCCATGACCTGTACCCGGCTGCCCAGCGTAGTCGCCAGCCTGGGCGGCAAATAAATATTGCGCATTTGCAGATCCGACATCACGCGGATGCCATGCGGCACCTGCGGTGGCAGCCAGACCGCTCGCTGCGGCGGCACAGCCAGTGCCTCATCAGGGGTATCGACCCACATCACGCCGCTCGTGGCGTATAACAACTGGCCCCAGTCGTGCTGGTGCCGTTCGATATACAAACCACGCGGGTAAGTGCGCGCCAAGGGTTGAACCCGCACTGCGGTATCAGACAAATCTGGCGGAGCTGCAAGAGCCATTAGCGGTACACGTCGCAATCGTAAGGGGCTATGGTAGCGAGGCAACTGAGCTACGGCCATAGGCCTTGAATGAACCCAAAGCGCCCCAACATGACAGGTTTGTCATCTTGTCATCAGGTGCCTGACAGTCCTTGTCGCTCAGGCTGACACTTTTTTCGTAAAGAGGATCTCGATGAAAACTCCATTGCGCCTTGTCGCTCTCTCGGCCCTGTTGTTGACCTCTTTGGCGCAAGCGGCTGAACAACTGACCATTGACGTACACCGTGATGCCAACTGCGGCTGCTGCAAAGCCTGGATCTCCCACTTGGAGAGCAACGGGTTCAAGGTCAATGACCATGTAGAAACGGACATGAGCAGCGTTAAACAGCGCCTCGGCGTGCAACCTCGGCTGGCGTCGTGCCATACCGGCGTGATCAACGGCAAATTCGTTGAAGGCCATGTACCCGCCGAACAAGTGGTTGCCCTGACCCAGCGCAACGACCTCAAGGGCATCGCCGTACCCGGCATGCCAATGGGTTCGCCGGGCATGGAAATGGGTGATCGCAAGGACGCCTACCAGGTGATCGGCCTGCGCAACGACGGCAAGGACCAGGTGATCGCCGAATACCCAGGCAACTGAAATACGCGAGGCGAGCGCACCATAGCGGTGCGCCCGCCCTGTTATTTTGCAGACCCGAACACCCCACATCCCCGTAGCAGCTGACGAGCGGAGCTAGGCTGCGTCCGGCGTGATGCGGCACCCCGACGAAGCCGCCGCAAAATCAGATGCCTCGGTGTATCAGTTAAACCCGGCTCCCAGGGTTTACGGCCGCTAAGCAGCCGGACGCAGCCTCGCTCCGCTCGTCAGCGACTACAAAACTGAAACAGCCTTTGTGTTAGATATTTTTCCTACAAGGCAATTCTCATTGTCTTACAAAAATTCATTGCCTTTACCTAGCACCTTGACCCATCTCTCCTACACTCAACGCTGTCGCGTCTACGGCGTGTAATTGTCGTATTTGAATAATCAAATCTTATTCGCCCGTGGTAGGTCCATTCAAGACCCGGTTGCCGCAGTTGGTGCATTCCTTGCAGTGCCCTAATCATCTTTTGAGCATGTTTGTCACGGATGACAGGGCCGATCAGCAATTGGAGGCGTACCCGCCAGTGGCCGTTGGCAGATCAATAAATACAACGGGAGAGATTCATGATCAGTGCTGCTGCGCCACATCAAGAACAACGTCTGACCCCACAGGTTGTGAAAGAGCTGATTTCACTGCCCGATCTGGCCCCTGCAGGGAGGCCCGCGCTGGCGGTGATCAATGCCAATCCCAATAAAAAGAAAGTGCTGTTTGTCACCTCCGAGCTGGCCGACCTGGTGAAAACCGGTGGCCTGGGCGATGTGTCGGCCGCACTGCCTCGGGCCATGCGTCACTTGCATGATGTGCGCGTGCTGATCCCCGGTTATCCGCAAGTGCTCAACAGCGACAACCCGATCCATATCATCGGCGAACTGGGCGGCCATGCTGCCCTGCCCGCTTGCAAGATCGGGCGCATGGACTTGAAGGACGGCCTGGTCATCTATGTGCTGATCTGCCCCGAACTGTATGAGCGCGAGGGCACGCCCTACGGTGCCAACAATGGCCGTGACTGGCCCGACAACCATATTCGCTTCGCCCGCCTGGGCCTGGCCGCTGCCGATATGGCTGCCAACCTGGCGCAAATCCACTGGCAGCCCGATCTGGTCCACGCCCACGACTGGCCTGCCGGGCTGACCCCCGCCTACATGCACTGGCGCGGGCAACGCACGCCAACGCTGTTTACCATCCATAACCTGGCTTACCAGGGCGTATTCAGCCGCGCCTGCTGCCCGGAACTGGGCATCCCTCACCGCGCCTTGCAACAGGACGGCATGGAGTTCTACGGCAAGCTGTCGTTCCTCAAGGCCGGGATGGCTTACTCCAGCCATATCACCACGGTCAGCGCCACCTACGCCGCCGAAATCACCACCCCGGCCTTTGGCTGCGGGCTGGACGGCTTTTTGGCCAGCAAAACCCAGCAAGGCCTGCTCAGCGGCATCCCCAATGGCATCGATGAAAGCTGGGAAGCCACCACCGACCCGCACCTGGTGGCCCCGTTCGCCATCGGCGACTGGGACGCCCGCGCCGTCAACACGGCCCATGTGCGCAACCTGTTCGGCCTCAAGCCGTCCAAGGGGCCGTTGTTTGCCGTGGTTTCGCGCCTTGTGTACCAGAAAGGCCTGGACCTGACCGAAGCCGTGGCGGCCTTTATCGTCGCGTCGGGCGGGCAGATTTGCATCATCGGTCGCGGCGAACCCGAAGAAGAACAGGCCATGCGTGAACTGGCACTGCGTTTCCCGGGTCAGATAGGTGTACGCATCGGTTTCAATGAAACCGATGCGCGGCGCATGTTCGCAGGCAGCGACTTTTTGCTGATGCCCTCGCGCTACGAACCCTGCGGGTTGAGCCAGATGTATGCACAACGCTTTGGCTCGCTACCGGTGGCCCGCAACACCGGCGGCCTGGCCGACACTATCGAGAATGGCGTGACCGGGTTTCTGTTCGACGAGTCCACCGTGGCCAGCTACGAAGAAGCACTCAAGCGCGCCTTCAAGGTGTTCAGCTACCCCAAACTGCTCAATGCCATGCGCTGCCGCGCAATGGCTGCTCCATTCAACTGGTGCCAGGCCGTAGAACCCTATGCCGAGCTGTATGAACAACTGGTTGCCAAGTCATTGCTGCGCGCCGTAAAGCCGTGAGCCCTGCAACCTGCGGATCTGTCTGACGTTCGATCATTTATCGCCAGCAAGGGAACCGCCAATGAGTGAAGCGCAACTAGAAGTACTCGCCGGCCGAGCCGGGCTGGCCGTTGACTGGATTGATGCCAACGGCCAGCCACAACGCGTCACGCCCCAGGTACTGGAAGCTATTCTGGCGGGGCTGGGTTTGCCTGCCGACAGCGCCGAGGCCATCGAAACCAGCCTGCTCAACCTGCAGCTGGAGCAACAGAACAAACGTCTGCCGCCCCTGCTGACGGCTGATGTCGGCAAGGCGCTGGACCTGTCACGCTATTTCCACCCCCATCGCCAGTGTGTCGTTCACCTGGAGAACGGTGAATCACTGCCAATCCAGCTGGATGCCGACGCCATGCTGCCGGGCATGATCCCCATCGGTTATCACCGGGTGCATCTGGACGATCAGCAATTCACCCTGGCCGTGGCCCCGGCCAGGTGCTTCAGCATTGCCGACGCCCTGCACCAATCGGCACCGCGGGCCTGGGGGCTGAGCGTGCAACTGTATTCGCTGCGCCGTCATGGCGATGGTGGCTTTGGCGACACCCGGGCCCTGGAGACCCTGCTGCAAGGAGTGGCAGAACGGGGGGCCGATGCTTTGGCCATCAGCCCTGTACACGCCATGTTCAGCAGCGCGCCCAAGCACTACAGCCCGTACTCTCCGTCCAGCCGCCTGTTCCTCAACAGCCTGTATGCCGCACCCGCCAGTATCCTGGGCGAAGACGCGCTGAACAGGGCCATTGATGCCACCGGCCTGCATGACGAATTGCAGCGCCTGGAACAGCTGCCGCTGATCGATTGGCCCGCAGCCACCCGGGCCAGGCAGACCCTGCTGCGCCAGCTCTACCAGGATTTCACCCGCCAAGCGCACCCGCTTGAGGCTGACTTCCAGCATTTTCGCCAACGGGGTGGCGAAGCCCTGGAAAATCACTGCCGCTTTGAAGCCTTGCAGGAACTCTGCGTGGCCGAGCAACACAGCCTCGACTGGCGCGACTGGCCCGAGCAATGGCGCAACCCGGACAGCCCGGCGCTGCTGCAGTTTGCCGAGGAGCATCGCCAGACCATCGCCTATTACGCGTTTTGCCAATGGTTGATCGCCAGTTGCCTGGAGCGCGCCCAGGCCACGGCCCGCGCCAGTGGCATGGCCATCGGCCTGATTGCCGATCTGGCGGTGGGTGCCGATGGCGCTGGCAGCCAGGCCTGGTGCCGCCAGGACGAATTGCTGGCGCAACTGACCGTCGGTGCGCCACCCGATGCCCTCAACCGCGCAGGCCAGGGCTGGGGCATTTCCGCGTTTTCGCCTGAAGGCCTGAAACGCAGCGGTTTTCGCGCGTTTATTGAAATGCTGCGCGCCAACTTTGCCCACGCCGGTGGCCTGCGCATCGACCATGTGCTGGGTTTGCAGCGCTTGTGGGTGATCCCCCTGGGGGCATCGCCCGACCAGGGCGCGTACCTGTATTACCCCATCGATGACTTGCTGCGCCTGGTCTGCCTGGAGTCCGTGCGCCATCAAGCCATCGTCCTCGGTGAAGACCTCGGCACGGTGCCGGAAGGCCTGCGGGAAAAGCTCAGCGAACGGGCGATCCTGGGCATTCGCGTACTGCTGTTCGAGCAGGACTACGGTGCCCGCTTCAAACCCATTCTGGACTGGCCGGATGATGCCCTGGCCACCACCAGCACCCACGACCTGCCAACACTCACCGGCTGGCTGCACGCGCGTGATATCGACTGGAACGAACGCCTGAACCTGATTGACCCGATTGCCGCGCAACGCTGGCGCGAGGAGCGCCAGCGAGAATGTGAAGGGCTGGACCGGGCCTTGCGCCTGGACCCGCAGAATTTTCAGGAAGAAGTCCAGGGCAACGCCCCGACACTGGACGCCAGCATCCGCTTTCTGGGGCACACCCGTGCGCCCCTGGTGCTGCTGCCGATCGAGGATGCCCTGGGGCTTGAGGAACAAGCCAATGTGCCTGGCACCGTCAGTGGCCACCCCAACTGGTGCCGACGACTGCCGGGCGATTGCAGCCTGTTGCTGGACGCCATCGATGCCACGCAACGCTTCGAGTTGCTGGCTTGCGCCCGCCTGCAAGCCCACGAACGAGACCGCTAACTCACCCAAGAGCAAGGAGCTTTACCATGAGTAATGACGACAAACACATTCGTGAATTTGCCTATCAGATCTGGGAGTCCGAGGGCCGTCCGCAAGGCCAGGAGGCCCGCCACTGGGAAATGGCGCACAAACTGGCCCAGGCGCAAGCCCTGGCCCCCTCCAAGGCGCCGGCAAAGGCCACCAAGGCCAAGGCCGCAGCAAAACCTGCCGGCGAGAAAAAACCCCGGGCACCGCGCAAGCCTGCCTCGTCTTGAGTAGCCGCCACCCCCTGTGGGAGCGGGCTTGCCCGCGATTGGATCAACCCGGCCAACCTGATGTGCCGAGGTGTCTTGATCGCAGGCAAGCCAGCCCCCACGGGCCATCTATGTCTTAATTTGCGGTTGTGCAGGAGCAGGTCATGAGTAAACACACGTCAGCACCGCCCACTGGCGACCCCTTGCGCATCCGCGAAGGGCTGCCCTTCCCCCTCGGTGCCACCTGGGATGGCCTGGGCGTCAACTTCGCCCTGTTCTCGGCCAACGCCACCAAAGTCGAACTGTGCCTGTTCGACGCGGCGGGCGAAGTCGAACTGGAACGGATCGAACTGCCTGAGTACACCGACGAAACCTTTCATGGTTATTTGCCCGATGCCCACCCGGGGCAGGTCTACGGCTACCGCGTCTACGGCCCCTACGAGCCGGAAAACGGCCACCGCTTCAACCACCACAAATTGCTGATCGACCCCTATGCCAAGCAACTGGTGGGTAAGCTGAAATGGTCCGAAGCCTTGTTTGGCTACACCATCGGCCACCCCGATGCCGACCTGAGTTTCGATGAGCGTGACAGCGCGCCCTTCGTGCCCAAGTGCAAGGTCGTCGACCCGGCGCACACCTGGGGCCATGACCGCCGCCTGAGCGTGCCGTGGGAGCGCACCATCTTCTATGAAGCCCATGTGCGCGGCATCAGCATGCGCCACCCCGCCGTGCCGGATGCGCTGCGAGGTACCTTTGCCGGCTTGATGGTGGATGAGGTGGTCGAGCACATCACCGACCTTGGCGTGACCAGTGTCGAACTGCTGCCGGTGCATGCCTTCGTCAACGACCAGCACCTGCTGCAAAAAGGCATGACCAACTATTGGGGCTACAACAGCATCGCTTTTTTCGCCCCGGACCCGCGCTACCTGGCCAGCGGCAAGATCGCCGAGTTCAAGGAAACGGTGGCGCACCTGCACAAGGCCGGGCTGGAGGTGATCCTGGATGTGGTCTACAACCACACTGCCGAAGGCAACGAGCAAGGCCCTACCCTGTCCATGCGCGGCATCGACAACGCCTCGTACTATCGCCTGATGCCCGATGACAAGCGCTATTACATCAACGACTCCGGCACCGGCAACACCCTGGACCTGAGCCACCCGTGCGTGTTGCAGATGGTCACCGACTCGCTGCGCTACTGGGCGCGCGAGATGCACGTCGACGGCTTCCGTTTTGACCTGGCGACCATCCTCGGGCGTTATCACGACGGCTTCAACGAGCGTCACAGCTTTCTGGTGGCCTGTCGCCAAGACCCCCTGCTGCGCCAGGTGAAAATGATCGCCGAACCCTGGGACTGCGGCCCGGGAGGCTATCAGGTGGGTGGTTTCCCGCCTGGCTGGGCCGAGTGGAACGACCGCTTTCGCGACACCGTGCGCGCCTTCTGGAAGGGCGACGAAGGCAAGCTGGCTGAATTTGCCGGGCGCATGACCGGTTCGGCCGACTTGTTCAACCAGCGTGGCCGCAGGCCCTACAGCTCGGTCAACTTTATTACCGCCCATGACGGCTTTACCCTGCACGACCTGGTGTCCTATAACGACAAGCACAACGAAGCCAACGAGGAAAACAACCAGGACGGCAGCAACAACAATATTTCCTGGAACCACGGCGTCGAAGGCCCCACCGACGACCCTGAAATCAATGCCTTGCGCCAGCGCCAGATGCGCAACTTCATGGCCACCCTGTTCCTGGCCCAAGGCACACCGATGCTGGTGGCGGGCGACGAGTTCGCCCGCACCCAGCACGGCAACAACAACGCCTACTGCCAGGACAGCGAAATCGGCTGGATCAACTGGGAACTGGACAAGGCCGGCAAATCCCTGCAGGCCTTTGTCAAACGTCTGATCAAGTTGCGCCTGCAGTACCCGATCCTGCGGCGTGGCCTGTTCCTGGTCGGTCACTCTGTCGACACGCCCGAGTTCAAGGACGTGACCTGGCTGGCCCCCGACGGCAACGAGATGACCACCGAACAGTGGGAAGATGCCCAGGCCCGTTGCATGGGCATGCTGCTCGATGGCCGCGCGCAAGTGTCCGGGGTGCAGCGCGCCGGTGCCGATGCGACGTTGCTGATCGTGGTCAATGCCAACCACGACCCGGTCAGTTTCACCCTGCCCAAAGTGCCCCACGGCATCAGTTGGTCCTGCAGGCTCGACACCACCGACCCGAGCATCAAGGGCCCGCAGCACCTGCCCTTCAACAAGCCCTACGAGGTTACCGGGCGCTCACTGGTGTTGTTTGAGCTGCAACACACCGAGGTGTCGTAGAAGTATTGATAAACATCAAGTGCACCCCCATAAAAAGCGGCAAGCTGTTATTTGAGCTTGCCGCTTTGAAACTGCCCCTGACAGAGGAGTGACCATGCCCACTGAATATGCTGTCGGCAACCCACTTTTATCTGCCACCCCGGCAACAGCGCCTGCCGTGCATCAAATCAAGGTGCTGACGGTCAATACGCACAAGGGCTTTACCGCCTTTAACCGCCGCTTCATCCTGCCTGAACTGCGCGAAGCGGTTCGCAGTACCGGTGCCGACCTGGTGTTTTTGCAGGAGGTGCTTGGCGAGCACGGTAAACACGCCTCACGCTACGAAGACTGGCCTGCCACCTCACAATATGAATTCCTCGCGGACAGCATGTGGAGCGACTTTGCCTACGGGCAGAATGCCGTTTACCCCGATGGTCATCACGGCAATGCCTTGCTGTCCAAGTACCCGATCAAGGCCTCGCGCAATCTCGATGTGTCGATCACCGGGCCGGAGCGCCGCGGCCTGCTGCACTGCGTGCTGGACGTGCCCGGGCATGACAATGTGCATGCCATTTGCGTGCACTTGAGCCTGCTGGAAAGTCATCGTCAGCTACAGATTGTGTTGCTTAACCAGTTGCTCAAATCCTTGCCGCCCCATGAGCCGGTGATCATTGCCGGTGATTTCAACGACTGGAAGCAGCAAGGCAATGCCGCCCTGCGCCAGCGCGACGACCTGCATGAAGTGTTTGAGCGCCATCATGGCAAGGTGGCGAAAACCTACCCCGCACGCTGGCCGGTGTTGCGCCTGGACCGCATCTACCTGCGCAATGCCAGCAGCCGTGACCCCAAGATCCTCGGCGATAAACCGTGGAGCCATTTATCGGATCATTTGCCGTTGGCGGTTGAGGTGCATTTGTAATACAGGGAAGCCCGCCATGCCCTCACCCCAACCCTCTCCCGGAGGGAGAGGGAGCTGATGGGTGGTGTTCTTGAGTCCGCGTGCGGTCGGTCCCCTCTCCCTTCGGGAGAGGGTTAGGGTGAGGGGCTTTGGCTTTACCCAGTCACCGGCCGCAATATCAATACCCCCAGCGGCGGCAGGTTCAAGGCCAGCGACACATCCTGGCCGTGGCTGGCAACCTGCTGGGTCACCACCCCACCGCCGTTGCCATAGTCAGAACCGGCATAGATGGCCGAGTCACTGTTGATCACCTCCTGCCAGGTGCCGGCAAACGGCACGCCAATGCGATAACCCTCGCGCGGTACCGGGGTAAAGTTGGTGACCACCAGCAAGGGCTGGCCATCCTTGCTCCAGCGCAGCCAGGCATAAACGCTGTTGGCCGCATCATCGCCAATCAACCATTGAAAGCCCTGCGGTACATCATCCTGCTCATACAGCGCAGGCTGCTCGCGGTACAACCGGTTCAAGTCACCCACCAGCTTCTGCACGCCCCGGTGCTCGGGGTATTGCAGCAAGTACCAGTCCAACTGCTGATCATGGTTCCACTCGCGCCACTGGCCGAACTCACAGCCCATAAACAGCAATTTCTTGCCCGGATGCGCCCACATAAAGCTCAAGTAGGCACGCAGGTTGGCGAATTTCTGCCAGCGATCTCCGGGCATCTTGTCGATCAGCGAGTGCTTGCCATGTACCACTTCATCGTGGGAAATCGGCAAGATAAAGCGCTCGGTCCAGGCATAGACCAGGCCAAAGCTCAGCTCATTGTGATGGTGGGCGCGGTACACCGGGTCTTGTTGGATGTAGTGCAGCGAATCGTGCATCCAGCCCATGTTCCATTTGTAGGAAAACCCCAGCCCGCCCTGATCGGTGCTCTGGCTGACGCCGGGCCAGGCCGTGGACTCTTCGGCAATGACCAGCGCGCCCGGCACTTCGCAGGCAACCACATCGTTGAGGTGGCGCAAAAACTCGATGGCTTCGAGGTTTTCCCGCCCGCCAAAACGGTTGGGCACCCATTCCCCGGCCTTGCGCGAATAATCGCGGTACAGCATCGAGGCCACCGCATCCACACGCAGCCCGTCGATATGAAAATGCTTGAGCCAGTGCAAGGCCGAAGCAAGCATAAAGCCATGCACCTCGGTGCGGCCCAGGTTGTAAATCAGGGTGTTCCAGTCCTGATGAAAGCCTTCAAGCGGGTTGGCGTATTCGTACAGCGCCGTGCCATCAAACTGCGCCAGCCCGTGAGTGTCATTGGGAAAGTGTGCGGGCACCCAGTCGAGAATCACCCCGATACCGGCCATGTGGCAGGCATTGACGAACGCGGCAAAATCATCTGGCGAGCCATAACGGGCCGTCGGCGCAAATTGCGACAGGGGCTGATAACCCCAGGAACCACCGAACGGGTGCTCCATGATCGGCATCAGCTCGATATGGGTGAAGCCCAGTTGCTGCACGTAAGGGATCAGGCGCTCGGCCAGCTCCGGCCAGGTGTACTGGCGGGCGATATCACCGACATCATCGACCTCACATTGCCATGAGCCTGCATGCAACTCATAGATCGACAGCGGCGCATCATGGCGCTGGCGCTGCTCACGGGCTTGCATCCACTCGCCGTCCTGCCAGTCAATGGCCAGGGGCGCGGCAACCCTGGACGCGGTATCCGGTGGCAACTGCGTGGCCAGGGCTACGGGGTCGGCCTTGAGCGGCAAGATGCCGTTGGCGCCGAGGATTTCATACTTGTAGGCCTCGCCCGCTTGCAGGCGCGGCACAAACAGCTCCCACACGCCGTTGGCATGGCGCAGGCGCATGGGGTGGCGACGGCCGTCCCAGCCATTGAAATCACCCACCACCGAGACCCGCCGCGCATTCGGCGCCCACACGGCAAAGCGCACCCCCGGTACGCCATCGACATGCATCAATTGGGCACCGAAGCAGCTGCTTAAATCACGGTGATTGCCTTCGGCAAACAGATACAGATCCATCTCACCCAGCAGCGGGCCAAAGCTGTAGGGATCTTCGCTGGTCTGCACCGCATTGCCCCAATCAACCTGCAGCAAGTACGGCCGCGCCTGTGTGAAATGCCCGACAAACAGGCCGGGCACGTTTGCATCATCAAGACGGCCCAGCACCTCACCGGTATCCCTGGCCAGTACATTGACATTTGTCGCGCCGGGCAAATAAGCCCGGATAAACTGCCCGCCCCCACCATCGGCATGTGCCCCCAGCACCGCAAACGGATCGGGGTGCTCGGCCTTGGTCAGTGCGTCGATATCCGTAGGGGCGGGTAACAGCGAGTCTTTACCTTTACCAGTATCCATGCTCGAACTCATGCTGCTCTCCGTCCGGTAAAGGTTGTGTATGCATGTGCATACTTTTCAGTCATCGACTTGGCCTATGTCCTACAATCCACAGTCCCCACCAAGACTAGCTGTTGTGGGGCACCCCGTGAGGGCTAATTGCCCTTGGTTTATGCAAAACACATGCAAAGATTGCGGCACGCACAGCGTTTTGCGCCGTCGGTCACATCAGCGGAATCAAACCTGCCCACCGCGGGTCAACCACCCGACAGCCCTGACATCCCGCCACCATGAGGTCATCGTGATGAGCATCCCCATTGCCCCTGAAACCCCCGACCCCAATATCGACCAGCCGGCCCTGCCACCCGTTCCCCCGGCGGCGCCAGAGCAGCCTGACCCACAGCCCATTGGCGACCCGCCTTGTGAGCAAGTGCCGCGAAAGGTGTGAAGCTGGCTGAACGCGACAGCGGGTGATTCGCTGATTTGCTTGACCCCGATCACCCTCTGTTCCACAGAACTGCGTTAAGGGCGCGCAAAGCCTGTAAAAACGGGGCACAGCGCCGGATGCAGCCGATTGTCGCAGGCCGTCGCCAGAGCGCATCTGATCCGGTTTTAAATCAAATACCTGAGTCTGTTCTGCAAACAGTTCGCTGGGCATAGTGCTCATGCCTGATGGAGGCTGATGAGCGAAAGACCATGAGCGAACAAATTCCCGTCCAGATACTTGAATCATTTGAGGCTCCCCGACCAAGGGCCGCAAAAATCAAAAACAAGTCCAGCGACAACCTGATTCACACCCGCAGTTTCACCGGCCTGTTCCGCACCCTGCGGATCCTGGGCGCAGGCCTGTTGTTTTTGCTGTTCTTTGGCACGGTCTGGCTGAATTGGGACGGCCGTCAGGCGGTCCTTTGGGATTTATCTGAAAGCAAATTCCATATCTTCGGCGCGACCTTCTGGCCGCAGGACTTTATCCTGCTCTCGGCACTGCTGATCATTGCCGCCTTTGGCCTGTTTGCGATCACGGTATTTGCCGGCCGGGTGTGGTGTGGCTACACCTGCCCGCAAAGCACCTGGACCTGGCTGTTTATGTGGTGCGAAAAGATCACCGAAGGTGATAGAAACCAGCGCATAAAACTGCAAGCCGCACCCTGGCGCCTGAACAAGATCCTGCGCCGCACGGCCAAGCACTCGCTGTGGCTGGCCATCAGCGTGATGACCGCGCTGACCTTCGTCGGCTACTTCACGCCGGTACGGCCGTTGGCCACTGAATTGCTGACCCTGGAAATCGCCGGTATCAGCCTGTTCTGGATGCTGTTTTTCACCGGAGCCACCTATCTCAGCGCTGGCTGGCTACGCGAGGCGGTGTGCATGCACATGTGCCCGTATGCACGGTTCCAGAGCGTGATGTTCGACAAGGACACCCTGGCCATTTCCTACGACGTGGCCCGCGGCGAAAGCCGTGGCCCGCGCAAGCGCGGGGTGGAGCCCAAGCAGGCCGGGCTGGGGGATTGCATCGATTGCCATATGTGCGTGCAGGTCTGCCCCACCGGCATCGATATCCGCGATGGCTTGCAGATGGAATGCATCGGCTGCGCAGCCTGCATCGATGCCTGTGACTCGGTGATGGAAAAAATGGGTTACGCCCCGGGCCTGGTGCGCTATACCTCAGAGCACGAACTGCAAGGCGGCAAGACCCACCTGCTGCGCCCGCGGCTGATCGGTTACGCCGTGGTGCTGGTGGTGATGATCGGCGCGCTGGTGATGGCCCTGAACATGCGTACCATGGTGTCCCTGGACGTGATCAAGGACCGTGGCCTGTTCCGCGAGAACAGCCAGGGCCAGATCGAGAACATCTACAGCCTGAAAATCATCAACAAGACCCAGGAGCCACAGCACTATCGGGTGTCGTTGCAGGACGCCGAGGACTTCCAGTTGCAGGGCAAGACCGAACTGACCCTGGCCCCCGGCGAGATTGTCGATGTGCCGGTGTCGGTCGCACTGCTGGCCGAGCGCCCGAAAAGCAGCTCGCAGACCCTGGAATTTGTGGTCACCGACACCGATGAACCGAACATCCGCAGCGTGGCCAAAAGCCGTTTCGTTGCACCGCTGAACCGTTAATCTGCAAATACTTTGTGTGTGGGAGCGGGCTTGCTCGCGACAGGATCGCTGCGGTGTGTCAGGCCAATCGCGGTGAGGCTGTCGCGAGCAAGCCCGCTCCCACAACAAGCCCGCTCCCACACATTTGTACTGCGTGCACCCCAACGCCGGACCGAGCCTTACCCCATGAAACGCTACGAAAAATTCGCCGACGATATTGCCGAACTGATCCGCTCCGGGGTGCTCGGCCCCGGGCAGCGCGTGCCTTCGGTGCGCTATGCCAGCCAAACCTATGGGGTCAGCCCCTCGACGGTGTTCCAGGCCTATTACCTGCTGGAGCGCCGCGGCCTGATCCGGGCCAAGCCGCGCTCGGGCTATTTCGTCAACACCCACACCCCCGGCGCCTTCTGTGAACCGGTGTTCAGCAGCCATGTCACCGAATCCACCCAGGTGGATGTCAGCGCCCTGGTGTTTTCGGTGCTGGACTCCATCAAGGACCCGCACACCGTGCCCTTCGGCTCGGCTTTCCCCAGCCCGATGCTGTTCCCGCTGCAGCGCCTGGCCCGTTCGATGGCCACCGCCAGCCGCGAGATGGACCCGCGCATGGTGGTCACCGACATGTCCCCCGGCAACCCGCAACTGCGCCGGCAAATAGCCCTGCGCTACATGGTCGGCGGGCTGATGCTGCCGATGGAAGAACTGCTGATCACCAATGGCGCGCTGGAAGCCCTCAACCTGTGCCTGCAGGCCGTCACCGAGCCCGGCGACCTGGTGGCCATCGAGGCCCCGGCGTTCTACGCCTGCCTGCAAGTACTGGAGCGGCTCAAGCTCAAGGCCGTGGAAATCCCGGTACACCCCCGTGATGGCATCGACCTCGGGGTACTGGCGCAAACCCTGGAGCGCCACCCGATCAAGGCCGTGTGGTGCATGACCAGCTTCCAGAACCCGATTGGCGCGACCATGCCCGAGGCCAAGAAACAGGCGCTGGTCGAGCTGCTGCGCACGCATCAGGTGCCGCTGATAGAGGACGATGTATACGCCGAACTGTATTACGGCCAGCACCCGCCCAAGCCGGCCAAGGCCTTTGATACCGAAGGGCTGGTGATGCATTGCGGCTCGTTTGCCAAAAGCCTGGCACCGGGCTATCGCATTGGCTGGGTGGCGGCGGGCCGTTACGCGCAGAAAATCGAACGGCTCAAACTGATGACCTCGCTGTGCGCCTCCATGCCGGCCCAGGCCGCCATTGCCGATTACCTGCAACACGGCGGCTACGACCGGCACCTGCGCAAATTGCGCTATGCCCTGGAAGAACAGCAAAGCGCCATGCTGGCAGCCATTGCCCGGTATTTTCCGGCGCAGACACGGGTCAGCCAGCCGTCTGGCGGTTACTTTCTGTGGCTGGAACTGCCCGAGCAGATGGACTCGCTCAAGCTGTTCCAGATGGCGTTGGCGCAAGGGATCAGCATTGCACCGGGGCCGATCTTCTCGGCCACCCAGCGCTTTCGCAACTGCATCCGCCTGAACTATGGCAGCCCGTGGGATGCTGCTTGCGAAAAGGCCATGGAAACATTGGGCAAGATCGTCAAGTCGTTAAGTTGATGCCCATATTCCTGTAGCAGTTGCCGAAGGAACGAGGCTACGTTCGAGATGGTGCGCCACCGCGACGAAGCGCTCGTAAAACCTTCACCCGTGATTTGACAGAAAGACCGAGGTATCAGGTTTTACGACGACTGCGTCGCCGAACGCAGCCTCGTTCCTTCGGCAGCTGCTACAGGGGGAGAGGGCAATCTCACCCCGGCATACAGGTGAAGTCCGCCGTGTGCGCCACTTCCTTGCCGTGGCCATCCACCAGCCTTGCGCTGATCTCAGGCCCCAGGCTCGATTCGATCAGTTGGTAGCGCTCGCCGGCCTTGAACCCGGTGTAGTTGACCTTACCCTGGCAATCCACCTGGTTTTCATCGCCCGTGGCCCCTTCAAACAAGGTCACGTCCAGGCGGTGGGCACCGGGGGTGACTTCGAAGTAGCGGCCATCGTTGATGTTTTTGCCATCCACGCGTTCGGCCATCAGGTCACTGTTGCCCTCTTCTTTAAGACCGATCCACGCCTCGCCCGGGTCTTGCTTGGGCACCGGCCCGGCACAGGCCGACAGCAAGAGCACCAGGCCCAGGGAGGGAATCAGCAACAGCGGTTTAAGGTTCATCGCAGGCGTGCCTCGAAACAATGGAGTAGGCCTCAAGCTTGCAGCGCCCCGCGCCTTGCGCCAAATGAATGAAAGTGAAGGGAAATTCAGCCCATTACTAAAGGAACCTTCACGTTGCTGAAAGCGGATCGTTAGGTTTGGACGGTGAGACTGCCGAGGTTTGCAATTCCACTCCCCGGAGGTCCAGGCATGCTCGGGCTGGTAAAGACCGCACTGCACAAGCCCTACACGTTTATCGTGTTGGCGATTTTCATCTGCATCATCGGGCCGTTGGCCGCTGTGCGCACCCCCACGGATGTGTTCCCCGATATCGGCATTCCGGTGGTGGCCGTGGTGTGGCAATACACCGGGCTGGCCCCGGCAGACATGGCGGGCCGGGTGATCTACACTTACGAGCGCTCGCTCAGTACCACGGTCAACGACATCGAACATATCGAGTCGCAGTCACTGCCCGGCATGGGCATCGTGAAAATTTTCTTCCAGCCCGGGGTCGATATTCGTACCGCCAATGCGCAAGTGACCGCCGTGTCACAAACCGTACTCAAGCAAATGCCACCCGGCATTACGCCGCCGCTGATCCTCAATTACAGCGCCTCGACCGTACCGATCCTGCAACTGGCGTTCTCCAGCCCTACCTTGTCGGAAGCCAAAATCCGCGATCTGGTGCAGAACAATATCCGCCTGCCCCTGAGCGCCCTGCCCGGCCTGGCCATGCCCACCCCCATGGGCGGCAAGCAACGCCAGATCACCCTCGACCTCGACCCTCAGGCCCTGGCGGCCAAAGGCCTGTCGGCGCAGGACGTGGGCAATGCCCTGGCGGCGCAGAACCAGATCATCCCGGTGGGTACCGCCAAGCTCGGTACCTATGAATACACGGTGCTGCTCAATAACAGCCCCAAGGCCATCGACGAACTCAATGACCTGCCGATCAAGACCGTCGATGGCGCGCTGATCACCATTGGCCAGGTGGCCCATGTGCGTGATGGCTCGCCGCCGCAAACCAACATCGTGCGGGTCGACGGCCACCGGGCGGTGCTGATGCCGGCGCTGAAAAACGGCAATATCTCGACGCTGTCCATTGTCGACGGCATTCGCGGGATGCTGCCGCGCATCAACGAAACCCTGCCGCCCTCCCTGAAAACTTCGTTGCTGGGCGACGCCTCGGTGTTCGTCAAGCAATCGGTGGGCAGCGTGGCCCAGGAAGGCATCATTGCCGCCCTGCTGACCAGCGCCATGATCCTGCTGTTCCTCGGTAGCTGGCGTTCAACCCTGATTATTGCCGTGTCGATCCCCCTGGCCGTGCTGTCTGCGATCGCACTGCTGGCCCTGAGCGGGCAAACCCTCAATGTCATGACCCTCGGCGGGCTGGCGCTGGCGGTGGGGATTCTGGTGGACGATGCCACGGTCACCATCGAAAACATCAACTGGCACCTTGAGCAGGGCAAGTCGGTGCGCGACGCGATCCTCGACGGTGCCAAGCAGATCGTCGGCCCGGCCTTCGTGTCGCTGTTGTGTATCTGCATCGTGTTTGTGCCGATGTTCATGTTGCAAGGCATTGCCGGCTACCTGTTCCGCCCGATGGCACTGTCGGTGATTTTCGCCATGGGCAGCTCCTTTATTCTGTCGCGCACCCTGGTGCCGACCCTGGCGCTGTTTCTGCTCAAGCCACATGTGCCGGAGCAAGGTGCCGGGCATCACCCCGAAGACGGCTACATCAACCATCACGAGGGCGACCAGCACAGCCAGCAGCATTCGGCGCCTGTGCGTGCGCTGTTGAGCTTTCAGGCCGGTTTCGAGCGGCGTTTCTCGGCGGTGCGCGATGCCTATTACGCCCTGCTGGAGTTGGCCCTGGCCAACCGCAAGCGCTTTTTACTAGGCTTTATGGCCTGCGTGCTGGCCTCCTTTGCATTGCTGCCAAGCCTGGGCCAGGACTTCTTCCCGGCCACCGATGCCGGGGCCCTGGCCCTGCATGTGCGCTTGCCGCTGGGGACGCGCATTGAAGAAAGCGCTGCGGACTTCGACCGCATCGAATCGCGCATTCGCGAAATCATCCCCGCCGACCAGTTGGACACCGTGATCGACAATATCGGCATTCCTCTTAGCGGCATCGATATGGCCTACAGCAGCAGCGGCACAATCGGCCCACAGGACGGCGATATTCAGGTCACCCTCAAGGAAGGCCACAGCCCTACCGCTGACTATGTAAAGCGCCTGCGTGAAGCGCTGCCAGAGAGTTTTCCCGGCAGCCAGTTCGCCTTTCTACCAGCGGATATCAGCACCCAGATCCTCAACTTCGGCGCCCCGGCGCCGCTGGACGTGAAGATCTCCGGGCATGACGACGAGGCCAACCGCGCCTATGCCCTGGAACTGCAACGGCGCCTGCAACATGTGCCGGGCATTGCCGATCTGCGCATTCAGCAGTCGGTGGGTTACCCGTCGCTGCAGGTCAAGGTCGATCGCCTGCGCGCCAATGGCCTGGGGATTACCGAGCGTGACGTAACCAACAGCATGGTCGCGTCGCTGGCAGGCAGTTCCCAGGTGGCGCCGACGTTCTGGCTCAACCCGCAAAACGGTGTGTCCTACGGCGTGGTCGCGGCCACACCGCAATACCGCCTGGACAGCCTGCCGGCGCTGGAAGCGTTGCCGGTAACGGGCAGCAACGGCCAGTCACAAATCCTCGGCGGGCTGGCCACCATCAGCCGCGTAGAAAGCCCGGCCGTGGTCAGCCACTACAACATCCAGCCGACGCTGGATCTGTACGCCAATATTCAGGGCCGCGACCTGGGCTCGGTAGCGGCGGATGTGCAAAAGGTGATTGACGGCGCGGCCGACCTGCGGCCCAAAGGCGCAATCATCAGCCTGCATGGCCAGATCGACGCCCTGCATGAGGCCTTCAGCGGCCTGAGTTTTGGCCTGCTCGGCGCGGTGGTGCTGATCTACCTGCTGATCGTGGTCAACTTCCAGTCCTGGGTCGACCCGTTCGTGATCATCACCGCCCTGCCCGCAGCCCTGGCCGGGATTGTGTGGATGCTGTTCCTCAGCGGCACCTCACTGTCGGTGCCCGCCCTGACCGGCGCCATCCTGTGCATGGGGGTGGCTACGGCCAACTCGATTCTGGTGGTGAGCTTCTGCCGCGAACGGCTGGCCGAGCATGGCGATGCCCTCAAGGCGGCGCTGGAAGCGGGCTACACACGCTTCAGACCGGTGTGCATGACCGCACTGGCGATGATGATCGGCATGCTCCCGCTGGCCGTGTCAGAAGAACAGAACGCCCCCCTCGGACGCGCCGTTATTGGCGGTCTGATGCTGGCCACCGTTGCCACCCTGCTGTTCGTGCCCGTGGTGTTCAGCCTGGTGCACGGCCGTGAAAAAAATCGCGCTGCTGATGGAGAAACTTCCCATGTCGTCTGATCAAAAACCCTCGCGCAAGCGCTTGATGTACCTGGGCATCGGTGGCCTGACCCTGGCGGCGTTGCTGGTCGCCAACGGCCTGGCCGCCCGCAGCCGCCATGAACAGGCGGTGAGCCAATGGACCGAAGCGGCCGCGCTGCCGATTGTCAGCGTGTTCCAGCCCCTGCAGAACGCCCACGGCGACACCTTGCGCCTGCCCGCGCACCTGGAAGCGTGGAGCAAGGCGCCGATCCATGCCCGGGTCAATGGCTACCTGCAAAGCTGGCAGACCGACATCGGCAGCAAGGTCAAGGCCGGGCAAATGCTGGCAGTGATCGACAGCCCCGATCTGGATCAGCAACTGGCCCAGACCCGCGCGCACATGCGCCAGGAGCAGGCCAACGCCCGGCTGGCGGCCACCACGGCCACGCGCTGGCAAAACCTGCTGGCCAGCCACTCGGTATCGCGCCAGGAGGCCGACGAAAAACTCTCCAATGCAGCCGCCGCCAAGGCCAATGCCCAGGCCGCTGAAGCTGATTACGCACGCCTGTCGACGTTGGAAGCCTACAAGACCATTCGTGCGCCATTCGCCGGTACCATCACCGCGCGCCACACCGATATTGGCCAGTTGATCAAGGCCGACACCGACAGCGATACCGAGTTGTTCGATATTGCCGACACCCACCAGCTGCGCCTCTATGTGCCGGTGCCGCAGAACTACGCCAGCGTGATCCGCCCCGGCATGCAGGTGCAGCTCAACGTACCGGAACATCCGGGGCAAACGTTCAACGCAACACTGATCGGCAACTCGACCGCGATTGATCAGCGTTCCGGCACCCTGATGGCCCAGTTTGTCGCGCAAAACCCCGGCGACGCGCTGATGCCCGGCGACTATGCCGAGGCGGTGCTGTCGATCCCGGCCGATACCCACGGCGTCAGCATCCCGGCCAGCGCGTTGATCTTCCGCGCCCAGGGCACCCAGGTAGCGGTGCTCGACAGCGCCCGGCATGTGCACTTGCAAACCATCCATATCGGCCTGGACCTGGGTGAGCGACTGGTGATCGACCAGGGCCTCAAGGCGGCCGACACGGTCATCGACAACCCGCCTGACGCCTTGCGTGAAGGCGATTCGGTGAAACTGGCCGACGCAGGAGCCCCCCATGCAGCCAAGGCTTAAACGCAGCGCCCTGTTACTGGCCCTGGCGTTGCAGGGCTGTTCGCTGGCGCCGACCTACAAGACCCCCGACCTGCAACTGCCCGAGCACTACCGCGAGCAAAGCAGCGACGGGCCGTGGCACAGCGCGCAACCGGCCGACCAGCTGTCACCGCAGTGGTGGCGGGTGTATCAGGACGAACGCCTGAACAGCCTGCAACAGCAGTTGCTCCAGGCCAACCCGGATCTGGCCGCGGCGCTGGCGCACTTTGATGCGGCGCAGGCCTATGCCGGCCAGTTGCACGCCGGGCTCTTTCCACAAGTTAGCGCCAGTGGTCAGCCGCTGCGCCAGCGCCAATCAGACAACCGACCGTTGCGCGGCAGTACTCAACCTTCCGTCTACAACAGCAATACGGCGGGGTTTGCGTTGAATTTCGACCTCGACCTGTGGGGCAAAATCCGCAATCAAGTGGCAGCAGGTGATGCCCAGGCCCAGGCCTCGGCGGACGATCTGGCCGTGGCGCGCCTTAGCCTGCAACGTCAATTGGCCAGCCTGTATGTGCAAGTTGACGGGCTGGATGCCCAGCAGCAGATCCTGTCCCGCTCGCTGGATGATTACGGCCAGGCCCTGGCATTGACCCGCTCGCGCTATGAAGGGCAAATCGCCTCCGAACTTGACCTGACCCGCGCCCAGAGCCAATTAGCAGAAGCCGAGGCGCAACTGGACGATGTGCGCGGCCAGCGCAACCTGGCCGAACACGCCATTGGCGAACTGGTGGGCGAGCCCGCCAGCAGCTTCCAGCTGGCGCCAGGCAAACAGACCCTGGGCTTGCCCGACCCGCCGCGCACCTTGCCCAGCACCCTGCTGCAGCGACGCCCAGACATTGCCGCAGCCGAACGCCGGGTATTTGCCGCCAACGCAGGGATCGGCGTGGCGAAAGCGGCCTGGTACCCGGACTTCAGCCTGACCGGCCTGCTGGGCGGGCAAACCCAGGGCAGCGGCAACTTGCTGTCTGCCGGTAATCGGTTCTGGGCATTGGGGCCGTTGGTCAACCTGCCGATTTTTGACGGTGGCAGGCTGGATGCCCAGGAGCGCCAGGCCAGGGCAGAATTTGCAGAAGCCTCGGCCCACTACCGCAGCCAGGTGTTGCACGCGGTGCGCGAAGTTGAAGATAACCTGGGCCAGCTGCGCGACCTGCAACAGCAAAGCCTCGACGAACAGGCCGCGGCCAATGCGGCCGAACACACCCGGGCCATCGCCACCCACAGCTATGAAGCGGGCGCGGTGAGCTACCTGGACGTCGTCACCGCCCAGACCGCCGCCCTGCAGGCGCAGCGCCAGGTACAAGCCCTGCGCACCCGGCAGTTGCAGGCCAGCGTGGGGTTATTGACGGCGTTGGGGGGTGGTTGGAATCAGTCGGCACAAAACCTGTAAATACTCTATTGCCGGTTACGGGTTCCTTGTATGAGCTGACTCGCGGAGCAAGGCTGCGTCCGGCTGTGTAGCGGCCTGAAAGCCCGGGAGTCGGGTTTAACCGGTACGCGCAGGTGCCTATTTTTACGACTGTTGCGTCCCAGTGGCGCACCCAGTCGGACGTAGCCTCGTTCTACTCGTCAACGGCTACAGGAAAACAGTTAACTCGAGTACATATCCAGCATTCGCGTTTAACTGAAATTATGGTTTCGCCCTTACGGCGAGTCCCTTTTGTCAAACAGCCACAAAAGGAACCAAAAAGGCCTTGCCCCTGGCGTACGGCCTTCGCTGCGCTCAGGTTCCCTCACTCCGGTCCCGCTCCGTGGGCCCGCCGCCACGGGCCATCCATGGCCCATCGCGGCTCTCCCGGCATCCATGCCGGTCGGCCCACTGCGCAGAACCTCCTCTCGGCCTCCCGATGGGGCAGGTAGATCAAGATCGAAAGCAGATCAAAAACCTCCGAGGCGGCCAACTGGCCGACCTGTTGGCGCAAGTGTGTACGACGCAATCTTTGTAGCAGCTGACGAGCGGAGCGAGGCTGCGTAGCGGCCGTAAAGCCCGGGAGTCGGATCTAACTGGCACACCGCAGGCGTCTGGTTTTACGACTGCTGCGTTGCAGTGGCGCACCAAACCAGACGTAGCCTCGTTCTACTCGTTAACTGCTTCAGGCGGGAGCGTGCTTCAGATGCGAATCCTGTAGCCGCTGCCGCAGGCTGCGAAAAGGGCCGCAGGCCCTTCGCTTCAGGTCAAAGCACAGGTCGCGGCGCAACCCTTCGCAGTCTCGTTTCTTTCTTCAGCGGCTACACACCGTTTTCGAAGCCGCCAACATCGCCTTGAGCAGCACAGCACACCCCGCCGCCAGATCCTTGGGATCGGCGTTTTCGATTTCGTTGTGGCTGATGCCACCTTCGCACGGCACAAATATCATACCCGCCGGGCCCAACTCGGCCAGGAAGATGGCGTCATGCCCTGCCCCGCTGACGATATCCATATTCGACAAGCCCAGTTCATTGGCCGCATCACGTACCGCGCTGACGCAATCAGGGTTGAAGTACAGAGGCGGAAAATCCGCTGTGGGCGTCAGTTCAAAACTCAGGCCATGCTCTTTGCAGGTGGCCTCGATGACCCCGCGCACCTGTTCGATCATCGAGTCCAGGCGCTCGGGCAGCAAATGCCGGAAATCCAGGGTCATGCGCACTTCTCCAGGGATCACGTTGCGCGAACCCGGGTAGGCTTGCAGGCAACCCACGGTGCCGCAGGCATGGGGTTGGTGGCCGAGGGCAGCCTGGTTGACCGCAGCCACCACGGCCGCCGCGCCCACCAGGGCGTCCTTGCGCAGATGCATGGGGGTCGGCCCGGCATGGGCTTCGACGCCACGCAGGTTGAGGTCGAACCATTTCTGCCCCAGGGCACCCAGCACCACACCGATGGTCTTGCGTTCGTCTTCGAGGATCGGCCCTTGCTCGATATGGGCTTCAAAGTACGCCCCCACCGGATGCCCGCTGACCTTGCGGCTGCCGGCATAGCCGATCGCATCCAGGGCTTCACCCACGGTTACGCCCTGGGCATCGGTTTTGGCCAGGGTTTCTTCGAGGGTGAATTTTTCTGCAAACACCCCGGAGCCCATCATGCACGGCGCAAATCGCGAGCCCTCTTCGTTGGTCCACACCACCACTTCCAGCGGCGCTTCGGTCTCGATGTTGAGGTCGTTAAGGGTACGCAGCACTTCAACCCCGGCGAGCACGCCGAAACAGCCATCAAACTTGCCGCCCGTGGGCTGGGTGTCGATATGGCTGCCGGTCATCACCGGTGGCAACTCTGGGTTGCGCCCGGCGCGGCGGGCAAAGATATTGCCCACGGCATCCACGCTGACGGTGCAACCCGCCTCTTCGCACCAGCGCACGAAAATATCCCGGGCCTGACGGTCGAGGTCGGTCAGGGCCAGGCGGCACACGCCGCCTTTGACCGTGGCGCCAAGCTGGGCCAGTTCCATCAGCGAGGCCCACAGGCGCTCGCCGTTGATCGATTGCGGGCGTTGCTGTTGCAGCTCTTGTACAGCGTTCATGGTGTTTTCCTCAGGCATTTTTTATAGGAATCGGCTTCAAACCGTACCTTCGACGGTCTCGACCTGCTGGCTGCCCAGACGGTGCAGCGCGTAGTAAATCCCGGCCCCGAGCAACGACCCGGTAAACCAGCCGAAATCATAGAACCAGCTGAAAGCGTTGCTGCCCAGTGACAGCAGGGTCAGCACCACAGGTACGCCAAAGGCGATAAAACCGTTCCAGTGCCAGGCCGGATACACGCCGTCGCGGTACAGCCCGGCGAGGTCGAGTTTTTGCTGACGAATAATGAAATAGTCGACCACCATGATCCCGGCAATCGGGCCCAGCAGGCTGGAATAACCCAGCAGCCAGTTGGAATACACGGTCTCCAGGCTCACGTCCGAGACCAGCAGGCCGAGTTTTTTCAGCAGTTCATGGGCCATCAGCGCCAGGCCCACCAGGCCCGTGAGCATCACCGCCGTGGTGCGGTTGATCAGCTTGGGGGCGATGTTCTGGAAGTCATTGGTGGGCGACACGATATTGGCCGCGGTGTTGGTCGACAGCGTGGCGATGATGATCAATGCCATCGCCAGTGCCACCCAACCCGGGCTCTGGATATGACCGATCAGGCTGACCGGGTCGGACACGGTAACGCCGACCAGTTTTTCCGACGCGGCGGTCATCACCACACCCAGGGCGGCAAACAGGAACATGGTCAGCGGCAGGCCAAAAATCTGCCCCAGGATCTGGTCTTTCTGGCTTTTGGCGTAGCGGCTGAAGTCCGGAATGTTCAGGGACAAGGTGGCCCAGAACCCCACCATCGCGGTCAGGCCGGCAAAGAAGTAACCATACACACTGGCGCCTTCCGGGCGCTTGGGTGGCTGAGCCAGCAGTTCGGTCATCGACACGTTGGGCAATGCCCACACCAGCAGGCCCAGGCCGACCAGCACCAGCAGTGGTGCCGACAGGGTTTCCAGCCACTTGATCGATTCGGCGCCGCGCAACACCACCCACAGGTTGAGCGCCCAGAAAATCATGAAGCCGATCACTTCACCGGTACCCCCCAGGCTTTTCCAGCCCTCGAACACCGAGCCCAGAAACAGGTGGATGGCCAGGCCACCGAACAGTGTCTGGATCCCGAACCAGCCGCAGGCCACCAGGGCGCGGATCAGGCACGGTACGTTGGAGCCGAGAATGCCGAAGGAAGAGCGCAGCAACACCGGAAAGGGAATGCCGTATTTTGTGCCCGCAAAAGCGTTGAGGGTGAGTGGGATCAATACCACGATATTGGCCAGCAAAATTGCCAGCAGTGCCTCGCCGACTGACAGCCCGAAGTAAGCCGTGAGCACCCCGCCCAGGGTGTAGGTGGGCACGCAAATGGACATACCGACCCACAGGGCAGTGATATGCCATTTGTTCCAGGTGCGTTCGTGAACCTGGGTGGGGGCGATGTCAGGATTATAGCGGGGGCTGTCGAGGACTTCAGGTCCGGCGTCCAATTCGTACAAGCCGTTACGTTCGGTGACTTTTGATCTGCTCGGTTGCATGTTCGATCACTCTCTTTTTTGTGCTGTCAGGTCCTGCACATGGGTACAGGGCGTTTCCCTTGCCTGGATACTCACTTGTCTGCATCGGCCCGCGCGGTCATGACAGCAACAATCAAGAACTGTGCCGTGTTACTTGCACCTTCCCCGCACACTGGCTTTTATCACTTGCAACTCTCTGGTTTTAAAACTGTTTTAACCTCATTTCCAAATGACTCTCATTCCTGTTTGTCTCTGGTATTGTTTTTTTGATATAGCCAAATGAAACAACTCGGTGCGCCCTTATTTAATTTATCGTTTCATCTCCTTCGCCCTGCGCACTCAAGCGCCTGATTTCGCATAAGAAACTTCGCTTATATTTGATTCCTGTCAAGTGCGTCAAAATGGTGAGTGCGTGCATCATTTTGGTGATTTGATTTAAATAATCATATAAATCAAACAGTTAACTTAAAAGAACATCTTTAAAAATAAAGTTTGATCATTTTCAAACAACCCTCTAGATTTTATTCCTGTCACCAGTGGCAGGAATGCAAACTCCCCACTAATTTCAATAACAACACTTAGAGCCGGCTCAAGCCGGTCAGCCTGCGAGGAACTCCGTATGTCGCTGTTAATCCGTGGCGCTACGCTTGTGACCCATGATGAAAGTTATTGTGCCGATGTTTATTGTGCTGACGGTCTAGTCCGCGCAATTGGTACTGATCTTGATGTTCCTGCAGACTGCGAAGTGCTCGATGGCAGCGGCCAGTATTTGATACCGGGTGGTATTGACCCTCACACTCATATGCAATTGCCATTTATGGGCACCGTCGCCAGCGAAGACTTTTTCAGTGGCACCGCAGCCGGTCTGGCCGGCGGCACTACATCGATTATCGACTTTGTCATTCCCAACCCGCAGCAGTCCCTGCTGGAGGCTTTTCATCAGTGGCGCGGCTGGGCCGAAAAGTCGGCAGCGGACTACGGTTTTCATGTCGCCATCACCTGGTGGAGCGAGCAGGTACGCGAAGAGATGGCCGAGCTGGTCAGCCATCACGGCATCAACAGCTTCAAGCACTTCATGGCCTACAAAAACGCGATCATGGCCGCCGACGACACCCTGGTGGCCAGTTTCGAGCGTTGCCTGGAACTGGGCGCGGTCCCCACTGTGCATGCCGAAAACGGCGAACTGGTGTACCACCTGCAACGCAAACTCATGGCCCAGGGCATGACCGGGCCGGAAGCCCACCCGCTGTCGCGCCCTTCCCAGGTGGAAGGCGAAGCTGCCAGCCGGGCGATCCGCATTGCCCAGACCATTGGCACGCCGTTGTATCTGGTGCATGTGTCGACCCGTGAAGCACTCGACGAAATCACCTACGCCCGCAGTCAGGGCCAACCGGTATATGGCGAAGTACTGGCTGGGCATTTGCTGCTGGATGACAGCGTGTACCAGCACCCCGACTGGCAAACGGCGGCCGGTTATGTGATGAGCCCGCCCTTCCGCCCTCGCGGGCATCAGGAGGCCCTGTGGCACGGCTTGCAATCGGGCAACCTGCACACCACCGCCACCGACCATTGCTGCTTTTGTGCCGAGCAAAAGGCCGCCGGGCGCGATGATTTCAGCAAGATCCCCAATGGCACCGCGGGGATCGAAGACCGCATGGCACTGCTGTGGGATGAAGGGGTGAATACCGGGCGCCTGTCGATGCAGGAGTTCGTCGCGCTGACCTCCACCAACACCGCGAAGATTTTCAATATCTACCCGCGCAAAGGCACGATCCGGGTAGGGGCCGATGCCGATCTGGTGCTGTGGGACCCTTTGGGCACGCGCACCATTTCCGCCAAGACCCACCACCAGAACGTCGATTTCAATATTTTTGAAGGCAAGACCGTGCGCGGCGTGCCCAGCCATACCATCAGCCAGGGTCGCCTGGTGTGGGTCGATGGCGACCTGCGGGCCGAACGCGGCGCCGGGCGCTATATCGAACGTGCGGCCTACCCCGCCGTATTCGACTTGTTGAAAAAACGCGCCGAGCACCAGCAGCCGGTAGCTGTGAAGCGCTGAGCCACAAGGCACTGCCCGACAGAGGCAGGAAGACCCCCACAACCGTGAGGCAATCACCGTGATCAAGTCCCTGAATCATTTACCGCATCCGCACGAAAATGCGCAGGTGCTGGCCAGCCATTTTACCGATCTGGCCCCTCCCCTCAGCGCTCGTCAGGCCGTACTGGAAAGCTCACGCTGCCTGTATTGCTACGACGCGCCGTGCGTCAACGCTTGCCCCAGCGACATCGATATCCCGTCGTTTATTCGCAATATTCAGCAGGAAAACGTCCAGGGTGCAGCGCAGAAAATTCTCTCGGCCAATATCCTCGGCGGCAGCTGTGCCCGGGTATGCCCGACAGAAGTGCTGTGCCAGCAAGCCTGCGTGCGCAACAACACGCAAGAGTGCGCACCGGTGTTGATCGGTTTGTTACAGCGCTATGCCGTGGACCACGCGCAGTTCAGCGAACACCCCTTCAAGCGCGCCGCGCCCACCGGCAAACGCATTGCCGTGGTCGGTGCCGGGCCGGCTGGCCTGGCGTGCGCCCATCGCCTGGCGCTGCACGGCCATGAGGTGGTGATATTCGAAGCGCGGGAAAAATCCGGCGGGCTCAATGAGTACGGTATTGCCAAATACAAGCTGGTGGACGATTTTGCCCAGCGTGAAGTGGATTTCGTGCTGCAAGTCGGTGGCATCGAGGTGCGCCACGGCCAGCGCCTGGGCGACAACCTGAGCCTGAGCGAACTGCATGCCCAATTCGATTCGGTGTTCCTCGGCCTGGGGCTGGCAGCCAGTCGCCTGCTGGGCCTGCCCCACGAAGACGCGCCAGGGCTGCTGGCCGCCACTGACTACATCCGCGAACTGCGCCAGAGCGACGACTTGACCCAATTACCCCTGGCCGAGCGCTGCATTGTGCTGGGCGCAGGCAACACGGCCATCGACATGGCGGTGCAAATGGCCCGGCTGGGCGCCCGGGAAGTGAACCTGGTGTATCGCCGCGGGCTTGAGGACATGGGTGCCACCGCGCACGAGCAGGACATCGCCAAGGCCAATCAGGTAAGGCTGATGACCTGGGCGCAGCCGCAGCACATTTTGCTCGATGACCAGGGCAAGGTGCGCGGCATGCGCTTTGCCCGCACACGCCTGGAGGACGGGCACCTGGTGACCACCGGCGAAACCTTCGAGCTGACAGCAGACGCGGTGTTCAAGGCCATCGGCCAGACCTTTGACGATGCCAGCCTCAGCGACCCACTGGCGCAAGCGCTCAAACGCTCAGGTGATCGCATCGAGGTGGACGAACAATTGCGCACCAGCGTGCCCGGGGTCTATGCCGGTGGCGACTGCACCTCCCTGGGGCAAGACCTGACCGTACAGGCCGTACAACACGGCAAGCTGGCCGCAGAAGCCATGCATGCCCAACTCATGCTTGATCAGGAGGCTGCGTAAATGGCCGATCTTTCGATTGTGTTCGCCGGCATCAAGGCGCCCAACCCTTTCTGGCTGGCTTCGGCGCCGCCTACCGATAAAGCCTACAACGTGGTGCGCGCCTATGAGGCGGGCTGGGGGGGCGTGGTCTGGAAAACCCTGGGTGAAGACCCCGCAGCGGTCAACGTGTCGTCCCGCTACTCGGCACACTTCGGGGCCAACCGCGAAGTCATGGGCATCAACAATATCGAACTGATTACCGACCGTTCTCTTGAAATCAACCTGCGCGAAATAACCCAGGTCAAGAAAGACTGGCCGGACCGGGCCCTGATCGTGTCCTTGATGGTGCCCTGCGAAGAAGAGTCGTGGAAATACATCTTGCCACTGGTGGAGGCTACGGGTGCCGATGGCATCGAGCTGAATTTCGGTTGCCCCCACGGCATGCCGGAGCGCGGCATGGGCGCGGCCGTGGGCCAGGTGCCCGAGTATGTAGAAATGGTCACACGCTGGTGCAAGACCTACTGTTCACTGCCGGTGATCGTCAAGCTGACACCCAATATCACCGATGTGCGCCTCAGCGCCCGGGCCGCCCACCGTGGCGGGGCCGATGCGGTGTCGCTCATAAACACCATCAACTCGATCACCAGCGTCGACCTAGAGCGCATGGTGGCGCTGCCGATGGTGGGCAGCCAAAGCACCCACGGCGGTTATTGCGGCTCGGCAGTCAAGCCGATTGCACTGAATATGGTCGCCGAAATCGCCCGCGACCCGCTGACCAAAGGCCTGCCCATCTGCGGTATCGGCGGTATTGGCAGTTGGCGCGATGCGGCAGAATTTATCGCCCTGGGCTGTGGCGCCGTTCAGGTGTGCACCGCCGCAATGCTCCACGGATTTCGGATTGTGGACGAGATGAAGGACGGTTTATCACGCTGGATGGACAGTCAGGGCTATGCCAGCCTGGATGAATTCTCCGGCCGTGCTGTAGGCAATACCACTGACTGGAAATATCTGGATATCAATTATCAGGTTATCGCCAAGATCGACCAGGACGCCTGCATTGGTTGCGGACGCTGCCATATTGCCTGTGAAGACACCTCGCACCAGGCGATTGCCAGTTTGAAGCAGGCTGACGGCACACACCGTTACGAAGTTATCGACGATGAATGCGTGGGCTGCAACCTGTGCCAGATCACCTGCCCGGTGCAGGACTGTATCGAGATGGTGCCGCATAACAATGGCCTGCCGTTTCTGGACTGGAACCATGATCCGCGTAACCCGTATTGCGTGGTTTGAAATGTGGCTGGCGTGATTGACCGCAGTGCCCCTATCGCAGGCAAGCCAGCTCCCACAGGTTTTGTGGCGCTCACAAAACCTGTTCCTTGCTAGGGCCATTGTGGGAGCGGGCTTGCTCGCGATGCAGGCGATGCGGTGTGTCAGGTACACCGGGGTGATGCCATCGCGAGTAAGCCCGCTCCCGCACGATCGATAAGCAAGGTTGCTTACGGCTCCAGCCCGATCCCCCGCAGGATCACGCTGGTGACGGTCTGCACCGCACGCTCAAACTGGATATCGGACAACGGCTGGTGATCGTTGATGATCATCACTTGATGGTCAAAGTCAGCATAATGCTGGGTTGAAGCCCAGATCATGTACAGCAAACTGGACGGTTCCACAGGCAGGATTCGCTTGTCCTGCACCCATTGGCGAATTTTCGCTTCTTTCATCTTGGCCCAGTCGTACAGGCTGGCGTCCAGCGCCAGACCCAGGGTCGGCGCGCCGTGGATCATTTCATTGGCCCAGACTTTAGAGCCGTGCGGCCGGGTACGCGAGTGATTCATCTTGGCGCGGATATAACTGCTCAGTACCAGGCGCGGATCATCATAAGTCTCGAAACACAGCGCATCCTGCTTCCACACCTCGAGCAACGCCAGCAATACCGCGCTGTACAGATCAGTCTTGGTGCTGAAGTAGTAATGCAGGTTGGAGCGCGGCAACTGCACATGCGCTGCAATATCCGCCATTGCCGTACCTGCAAAGCCTTTTTCGGCAAAAACCTGTTCGGCCCCCAGAAGGATTTTTTCGACATTGCTGCGTCGAATTTCGATCTTGTGATTGCTCATGGCAATTGCCCTTACCGTCGTGCTGCTCTGTTGGACGCCGAGTGGGCAAAAAAATCCTGCACAAAGCGCCGAATAACCCCTGTGGCAGCTACGCTTAGGCGATTACCCGACGCTGTATCCGTTTATTTCGCGGCGGGCAATTCGATCACGTTGGTTTCAATGCCGTCCAGCTTGGGCTTGAGCTTCATCTTTTCCTGGGCCTCAAGCGCCTGGGCCTGGGTGGTAAACGGCCCGATCAGGAAGTGCTGAACACCGCCGCTCTCGTAAATGTAAGGAGTAAATCCGTTGTCAAGAAGCCTGCCGGTGGTGTCAGGAATGGTCGCTCTCTGGCCTTCAGTGATCTCCAAAGCCCAGTGCGCAACAGGGGCCTGGGCCATTGTTGCTTCAGAAGCTGCTTTAGCCCGCTGGATTTTATCGTTAGACTCCTGACCGCAAGCCGTCAAGGCCAAAATTGCTGTCATCACGATGACTATACGCACTGCGTTTCCCCTGTCTGTTTGAATGGGTAGATTTTATCACTGGGGCAGCGGCCTTGCTCTCCTTGAACAAATCCAAAGCGCCCCAATTTAAGGCTTATGCGCGAGAATTTTCCCCGTAAAGGGAATTAAACCTCTGGCCATGTCGTCTGTAATGAGCGGCGCAAAAATACGTACTTAGCAGTATTCTGTAGTCATGACCGAAGCCGCACCGTCTCAGAGACGTGCCTTACAAAGCCATCAAGGAGAAAAAAATGCTGATACTCACCCGCAAAGTTGGTGAAAGCATAAACATCGGTGACGATATTACGATCACTATTTTAGGTGTCAGCGGACAACAGGTCAGAATCGGCATCAATGCACCGAAGGATGTAGCCGTTCACCGTGAAGAAATTTACCAACGTATCCAGGCCGGTTTGAATGCCCCTGAAAAGAACGAACAGCCATAAGTCTGTGAGGCATCAGCCCCAGGCTTGAGGTCAGGGCTGCTCAGCCAGCCCTCCTCAACGCACCTGCACTTGCCACGGCACAGCTCCCCTTGCCACACCCTTCTCTTTTTCAAGAGATATGTCTTGTTGACTTGACCGTTTCACGGTTAGCGACCACGCTCATTCCTCGCAGAAGGCTCCAGACAGCTGAACCACTGCGCGCCAGGGTGTTTGCGTTGTGACGCCTTGTGAAACTCCTCCACCCTTCAGCCCTTCGTCGGGCTGGACCTGTACCGTCAAGGAATGAAAGACATGTCCGATTTAATCGTAGTGGGATTTTCAGACACCGAAAAAGCAGACCGTGCTCTCACCAAGATGGTTTCGCTGAGCAAAGAGCACCTGGTAGAGCTGGAAGATGCGGTGATTGTGGTACGTAATGCCGAAGGCAAGATCCATATCAAGCAAAGCGTCAACCTGACCGCGATCGGCGCCACTTCAGGCCTGGTCACCGGCGGCCTGTGGGGCGCACTGGTCGGGTTGCTGTTTCTCAACCCGCTTGCAGGCTTTGCCATTGGTGGCGCGCTGGGGGCTGGCACTGGCGCCCTGTCGGGTTCGTTGAGCGATTACGGGATCGATGACGATTTCATCAAGTCATTGAGCGAAACCATTCCCAATGACTCCTCGGCCCTGTTCGTACTGCTGCGCAAGTTCCAGCCGGAAAAAGTGTTGAAAGAACTGGAAGACTCGGACTTCAAGGGCAAGGTCCTGCGCACCTCCCTGTCCCCGGAACAAGAGCAGAAACTGCAGGACGCGCTGTCCAAGACCACGGCCGGCGTGCCTTTGGCGAAAACGGTTTAACCCCTGCAGGCCCATTCGACCGCCCTGCGCGGTCGAAACCCCGGGCCTCAGTTCAAGCGCACCGCTGTGCCCGTGGCAAATACCACCAGCATGCCGCCACGACCTGATGGCATGCTGATTTCAAAGTCCAGCCCCATGATCGCATCTGCCCCCAGGGCTTTTGCCCTGTCACGAATTTCCTCCGTGACCTCTGCGCGCGCTTCTTTCAGCGCTCGTTCCAGCGTCTGGGAGCGCCCACCAAAAAAGTCGCGCACTCCGGTAAAAAAATCCCGCACAACGTTAATGCCGTGGACCGATTCGGCACTGACAATCCCCAGGTATTCAGTGGCTTTTCTGCCGTCAATGCTGTGTGTGGTCGTGATGATCATGGGCCTGTCCCTTTTCTTTTTCAGTGACGGGCGAGGTTACCTTATCGCTGCCGTGCTCACTGCTGCTACTGTAACCGGAGTTATCTGAAGGCGCTTTTAATTACACGGCCAGGGCTACTATGCTTAAAGTAGAACAATCAAAAGACGTAAGAGTTGGGACGCCTCGCTCGCTGCTGACCTGAATTCAAAAGCTGCGCCAAGCAATTTTTCGACCCCGCTCAAGGAAGCTCGCAATGGTCCAAAGACAAGTCATCAATGCCTCGGTCAGTCCGAAAGGCAGTCTGGAAACACTTTCCCAACGTGAAGTACAACAACTGAGTGAGGTTGGCTCAGGCACCAGCTACACGCTTTTCCGCCAGTGCGTACTGGCCATCCTGAACACCGGCGCCCACGTCGATAACGCCAAGACCATCCTTGAGGCCTACCAGGATTTCGAGGTACGGATTCACCAGCAAGACCGCGGCGTGCGCCTTGAACTGCTCAACGCCCCCGCCGATGCATTTGTCGATGGCGAAATGATCGCCAGTACCCGGGAAATGCTCTTCAGCGCCCTGCGCGATATCGTTTATACCCAGAGCGGCCTGGACAGCCCGCGCATTGACCTGAGCACCTCTGCCGGCATCACCGACTACGTTTTCCACCTGCTGCGCAACGCCCGCACGCTTCGCCCGGGCGTAGAACCGAAAATCGTGGTGTGCTGGGGCGGCCACTCAATCAATACCGAAGAATACAAATACACCAAGAAGGTCGGCCATGAACTGGGCCTGCGCAGCCTGGATATCTGCACCGGTTGCGGCCCCGGCGTAATGAAAGGGCCGATGAAAGGCGCGACTATTTCCCACGCCAAACAACGTCTGACCGGTGGCCGTTATCTGGGGCTGACCGAGCCGGGCATCATTGCGGCCGAAGCGCCGAACCCCATCGTCAACGAACTGGTCATTCTGCCGGATATCGAAAAGCGTCTTGAAGCCTTTGTCCGCGTCGGTCACGGGGTGATCATTTTCCCCGGCGGTGCCGGTACCGCGGAAGAGTTCCTGTACCTGCTGGGTATTCTGATGCATCCGGAGAACAAGGATGTGCCCTTCCCGGTTGTGCTCACCGGCCCCAAGGAAGCCGAACCCTACCTGCAGCAACTGCATGAGTTCGTCGGCGCGACCCTGGGTGAAGAAGCACAACAGCAGTATCAGATCATCATCGACAACCCGGCCGAAGTGGCCCGCCATATGATTGCCGGACTCAAGGCGGTAAAACAGTTCCGTCGCGAGCGCAACGACGCTTTCCACTTCAACTGGCTACTGAAAATCGACGAAGGCTTCCAGCGCCCGTTCGACCCGACCCACGCCAATATGGCCAGCCTGAAACTGCGCAGCGACATGCCGGCGCATGAATTGGCCATCAACCTGCGCCAGGCCTTTTCCGGGATCGTCTCGGGTAACGTAAAAGAGAAAGGCATCCACCTGATCGAGCAACACGGGCCTTACGAGATCCACGGAGACGCTGCCGTGATGAAGCCGCTGGACAAATTGCTGCAAGCCTTTGTCGAGCAACACCGCATGAAACTGCCAGGCGGCGCGGCCTATGAGCCGTGTTATCGCGTCGTCAGCTGACCCTCACCGTTGCAGGGCTTGCCAAGCGAAACGCGTCGCCGCAGGGCGCACCTCGCCTGGCCAGCCCCTTGAGGCGTTATTGCAGTGGCGCATACTTTTTCACTTCAACAAACCACTGCGGGTCAAGCCGGGTCTGCCCGGGGTCGATGCCCAGTGCTTCAAGGCGCGCCTTGTGCAAGTCAATCTCGCGCACCATCTGGCTTAATGCACTGGAGTTGGCATCCAGTTGATACATCTGGGTTACGCCCAGGTGATAAAAGCGCAGTAGTTTCAGCGCCGCCACATTCCCCGCCATCACCCCTGCCGTTACATGGTGCATGACATTGGTCACCTTCATCAGGCTGCGCTTGAGTTGCCAGCCATAGACCGCCGCTGCCATCCAGGGTTGTGTCCAGAACAGATAACGCACCAGCAACGCCGTCGCGATCAGGGCGACAATGACCCCGGCCAGGTTCAGGCGAAAATTGTCGCCACCTGCCACGCCCAGCACCATCACCGCCAGCCCGGACACCAGCAGCGCCAGTACGATAAAGGTCAGGGCGATATACAGCGTGCTGCGGCGAGTTTGCTGGCGATAGGTTTCAGGGTTTATCGGTTTTAGTTCAAACATCACTGTTTTATGACTCCAGAATGACGGGCAACGTGCGCCGGCATTATGGCCTGTTAACCGTGTTCAGGCGCGCAATAAACCCAGCGCCTGGTGATACAGCGCCAGGCGCTCGGCCTGGCCGTTGAGGCCGCCATTGATGGCCCGGGTAACCCGGTCAAAATCATCCCCGTCAGCCAGCGCATTGATATTGCGCGAGTCCCAGTACCAACCTGCCGACTCCACCGCCCATTGCCATTCCTGGAGCAATTGCGGATTGGTCAACAGGCGCATGTCGCCGAACAGCCCGAGGCTGCACAGCCGGTAGTTGGTCTTGCCGGTGATCTGGATCAAGCCACGGCCCCGATACCGCCAGCCATCCCCCGAGCCCTGCGGACCATTGCCAAGGCGGTCACTGTAGACCCGGTTGGCAATTGCCTCGGGCCTGCGCTGGAGCACCAGCGCATCGGCATTGGGTACCCGTCGCGAGCGATTGCCCTGGCTGCTCATGACGTAACTGCCGTCCGCATTCTTTTGCGCAAAATGTGCGCCCCAGGTAGCCGCCAGGCCATCGGCGCTGTAGTTAAGGTTTTCCACCAGTGCCCTGAAGCCTGCGCTTTCATGCCCCACCTGGGCGAGAAAGGCGGCAAGGCGCCGGGGGGTGTTGATCTGTCGCCGGCGCGTCGCGGCCTGCACAAAGGGCAGGTACAGGTCCACGGCGCCAGCGCTTTTGGGAAACAGTTGCAACATGATTTCGCGGGTTAACATGATGACTTACTCTTGCTGAATGAGTTTAAAAGTGAATCACCCAAAACCCACCCCTGCGGCCATAAACAACAGTATTAGACCGGTACGACCTGAGTTAAGGAAAACACTTACAACTCACCCTTAAACTGCACTGACCTAAACGTCCCTGCCGTTGCCCCTTAGAGAGCCTGCCAAACAACACCCTGTTATTTTTATGCTCAAACAGCTTATGCCTGCCTGTAGAGCAAACCTCTGCACTTGCCCAATAAAAGGCAATGGACGCCCACGACGCAAATTCACAACTTGCGCCTTTAACAATTTCCATCCTGTTATAAATTAAGACTAAGCGAGGTCCACAACCTGTCAAACGCCTTCCATCCCCATAAACAAAGGCCAACCATCATTCAACTATTCGTTTGAGGCACTTTACTGCGCCCGCCTCACCGAACGATTTTGCCTGTTGACCCAGGGATATGGCGCGCACCACTCATAATGCCAAAGTGTTCCATCCACAACCCGGCACCTTTAGCCTGCCACCGGAATCATGCGCTGCGGCTTGACCGACTTGTATGAAAAGCTTGAATAGATTTCCTTCACCGCAGGCAAGGTTTGCAACACTTCGCGGGCAAATTCCCCGAAGGATTCCAGATCCCTGGCCACCACTTCCAATAAAAAATCATAACGCCCCGAAATGTTATGGCAGGCCACAATTTCAGGAATATCCAGCAAACGCTGCTCAAAACTTCTGGCCACCTCCTGCGAATGGGAGGCCATCATGATGCTGACAAATGCCGTCACCCCATAGCCCAAGGCCTTGGGCGAAAGAATCGCCTGGTAGCCGGTAATCACACCACTGTCTTCAAGCATTTTTACCCGCCGCCAACAGGGCGAGGTGGTCAATGCAACGCTCTCGGCCAACTGGGCCACCGTGAGCCGGGCATTGCCCTGCAATGCCACGAGCAAGGCCTTGTCGCTTCTGTCCAGGGCGTTTGGCATAAATTGCCTCCAGGTTCGACCGTGGCTATTTTTTGTTCTAATAAGTGCCGTATTTACCAGTAAATTTGGCATTTACCGCGTTCATTTAAAGCATAGCATTGTAGGAAATATCGGAGAGTTCAGCATGAACGATAAAAACAACAACTTCGGCTTTTCTACCCGCGCTATCCATTACGGTTACAACCCGCTGGAAAACAACGGTGCGGTTATCCCCCCTGTTTATATGACCTCAACTTTTGCCTTTGCCACCGCTGAATATGGTGCGGGCTGCTTTTCCGGTGAAGAGCACGGGCATTTTTATACGCGTATCTCCAACCCGACCCTGGCCCTGCTGGAAACACGCATGGCGGCACTGGAAAACGGCGAAGCGGGTGTTGCCTTCAGCTCCGGCATGGGTGCGATTGCCGCCACCTTCTGGACCCTGCTGCGCCCTGGCGATGAAATCATCGTCAACCGTACCCTGTATGGCTGCACCTTTGCCCTGCTGCACCACGGCATCGGTGAATTCGGGGTAGTGGTCAAGCATGTGGACATGGCCAACCCGGCTGAGCTGGAAGCGGCGATCAGCCCCGCAACGCGGATGATCTACTTCGAAACGCCGGCCAACCCGAACATGCAACTGGTGGATATCGCTGCGGTCTGCAGCATCGCCCAGCGCCACAGCGACGTCCTGGTGGTTATCGACAACACCTACTGCACCCCGTACCTGCAACGCCCGCTGGAGCTGGGCGCCGACGTGGTGGTGCATTCAGCCACCAAGTACCTGAGCGGGCACAGTGATATCACCGCGGGCATCGTGGTCACACGCAAGGCGCTGGCCGACCGGATCCGCCTGCAGGGCCTCAAGGACCTGACCGGTGCAGTACTGTCGCCCCATGACGCACACCTGCTGATGCGCGGCATCAAAACCCTGGCCTTGCGCATGGATCGCCATTGCAGCAGCGCCCAGGCCCTTGCGCAGATGTTGCAGGATCACCCTGCCGTGGAATGGGTGGCCTACCCTGGCCTGCCCAACTTCGCACAGTACGAACTGGCGTGCCGGCAAATGAAATTGCCGGGCGGGATGATTGCCTTTGAACTCAAGGGCGGCATGGCCGCGGGCCAGCGTTTTATGAATGCCCTGCAGCTGTTCAGCCGGGCGGTGAGCCTGGGGGGTGCCGAATCACTGGCGCAGCATCCGGCGAGCATGACTCACTCTACCTATACCCTGGAGGAACGGGCACGGCACGGGATCAGTGAAGGGTTGGTACGCCTGGCGGTGGGCCTGGAGGATGTTGCCGATTTGCTGGCGGATATAGAGCAGGCGTTGTAGGGCAGCGCTGATCCCGACCGTAGCAGCTGACGAGCGGAGCGAGGCTGCGTTCGGCGTGATACGGCACCCCGACGCAGTCGTCGCAAAACCGGACACTGCGGTGTGTCAGTTAACCCTGACACTCAGGGTTTACGACGACTGCGTCGTCGATCGCAGCCTCGCTCCGCTCGTCAGCTGCTACACGCAGTGTGAGGACAGGATGAAATATCAACCCGGCGGAATGGTCGCCAAAATACCGATGCCAATGGTCAGCACCAAAAAACCGCCCAAAAACCATGCCATCTTGTTCATCACATTTCCCCGTCAATCGTTCGTCATAAAACAGGCGCAGAACATCAGCCGACCACACGCATGTGCTGCTGTGTACTCGCGTCCCCGTCTGTCTCGAAAGGTTGAAGAGAATTTTGCGCCGCTGCCTGCATACATAACAGGCGCAGTTAATGCGAAAAAATACGGATCAGATGCCTGGCAACACAAAATGCTCAGGCACAACGCTGCGCTGGTATTCGCCCACCACGGCCTGGCTCAGGCTGACCACCGCTTCATTAAGCTCCAACCCCGCCCCTGTGCGCCAACTGGCGTACACCGCAAAGCCCGGCGCCGTCTCGATCGGCAAGGCAATCATGGCCCCGCTCTGCAATTCGCGGCTGACCAGCACCGGCGGCAAGGCGCCGATGCCAAATCCGTCGGCCACCAGTTTGATAATCGCCGCCACCGAGTTGATGCAGCTGATTCGCGGTGCGGCAATGCCTTGCTGGTGCAGAAAGTTGAGCATGTCCTGATGTGGCCGTGACAAGCGCGAAAAGGTCAGCAGGCGCTCCTCACAAAGGTCCGCCAGGTCGACGTAACTGCGGTCCAGGGCAGCCCCCTTGGCGACAATCCAGCTCAGCGGGTAGCTGGCCAATTGCACATTGCGCACGCCGTCGGCGCGCAGCAGGTCAGTCTGGAAAATCAGGTCCAGCTGCCCTTTAAGCAATTGCTCATTAAGGTTCAGCGCCGTATCGGCGGTCAGCTCGACCTCAACCTGGGGGTAGTCGCGGCTCAGGGCGCTGATCAGGTCCCCCAGCCAGCTATGAATCACGGTGTCCATCACCCCGATGCGCAGGCGCCCGGCAAAACTGTCCGCCTGCCCCAGCGATTGCAGCAGGCGTTGCTGGGTGGCCAGCATTTCTTCGGCATAGCCCAGTACCTGATGGCCTTCGCGGGTGAGGTTGACCCCGCGCGAGTCGCGCTGGAACAACTGCACCCCCAGTTCGGTTTCAAGCACCGAAATACGACTGGAGATGGCTGCCTGGGTACTGGAAAGCTTTTCGGCGGTCAGACGAAAGCTGCCCAGGCGCGCCACCCAGACAAACGTAAGAAGAAATCGCATATTCATGGAGCACGCCTCACCCAAGCAAAACCAGGGCATCACTGTAAACCCTTGCCGCAGTCACAGGCCAGTCGGCTTAAGTCGGTGATTGATAAAACTTTTTTGTTCAGTGGTGACAAATTTTATTGACTGGACGCCCACCCCAAAACCACCAACCCTATCGGTCAATGAGGCCCATAGGGTTTCAACAATAAAAAAACACGCTGAGTCCGGCAGCGTACCGATTTTTCGAAAGTGTGCCTGACCGCTTTCGACTTGCTCACGCCAGCCTGCCCTGGTGCTGCAGCAACCAGCTAAAGGGATTGCCCCCTCATGCAAACCGCCGTAAACCTCTGGCCCTTGATTGGCGTGTTCGTCATTATCATTGGCTTTGTGCTGCGCTTTAATCCGTTGCTGGTGGTCAGCGCGGCCGCCATCGTCACCGGCCTTGCCGCCAACTTCCCGCTGGAAAAAATCATCAGCGAAATGGGTGAAGGGTTCCTGCAAACCCGTGCCCTGCAGTTGATCCTGTTGTTGCCCCTGGCCGTGATCGGCCTGCTGGAACGTCATGGCCTGCGCCTGCATGCGCAAAACTGGATTGCCAGTTTCCAGCGCGCCACGGTCGGGCGCTTGCTGATCATGTACCTGTTTGTGCGTGAGACCACCGCCGCCGTTGGCTTGACCAGCCTGGGCGGGCACCCGCAAATGGTTCGTCCGCTGCTGGCGCCGATGGCCGAAGGCGCCGCCGAAAACAAGTACGGCAAGCTGCCTGCCCCCGTGCGCCAGAAAGTGCTGGCCATGTGTGCCGCCACCGACAACATCGGTTTGTTTTTTGGCGAAGACGTGTTTGTGGCCTTTGGCGCAATCGCGCTAATGCACACCTTCCTGCTCGGCTCGGGGCTGGATGTCGAGCCGCTGCATATTGCCTTCTGGGGGATTCCGACGGCGATTTGCGCCTTTATCGTGCATGCCCTGCGCCTGTATCGCTTTGACCTGATGCTGGAGCGCAGCATGGCCGAAGTAGCCCGCGAAGACGCTGACGCAGCTCAGGAGCTGGCACGATGATTATCTCTATCGAATATTTCTACTGGCTGGCCGGGGTTCTGCTGCTGATCACCGCGGGCATGATCCTGACCGATCGCACCCACCCCAAGCGCTGGACCAGCAGCCTGTTCTGGGCGCTGTTCGCCCTGGTGTTCCTTATTGGCGATCGGCTTTCGCCGTTTGTGGTGGGTATCGCCGTGCTGGTCATGGCCGGCATTGCAGGCATTGGCGGCGTTGGCCGTGGCACCCATGCCGAGTTGCATGTCAAGGCTGCGCGGGCCAGTGCCGGGCGTCTGGGGCACAAGCTGTTTATCCCGGCCCTGTCGATTCCTCTGGTGACAGTGATCGGTTCGATCCTGTTGAAGAACACCCAGATCGGTGGCGTGCCGCTGCTTGACCCGAAAAACACCACGTTCGTGTCCCTGGGCATCGGCTGCATGGTGGCCCTGGTGCTGGCCTGCATCCTGACCCGCGACACCCCGCTGCAAGGCTTGCGTGAATCACGCCGCCTGACCGAAGCATTGGGCTGGACCATGGTGCTGCCACAAATGCTCGCCATGCTGGGCCTGCTGTTCAACGACGCCGGGGTCGGCACCGCCGTTGCCCACGTCACCACCGCCTATATCAACATGGACTATCGTCTGGTCGCGGTGATGGTCTATGTGCTGGGCATGGCGCTGTTTACCGTGATCATGGGCAACGGCTTTGCCGCCTTCCCGGTAATGACCGGCGGTGTCGGTGTACCGGTGCTGGTGGGCATGTACGATGCCAACCCGGCGGTGATGGCGGCGATCGGCATGTTCTCCGGCTACTGCGGCACGCTGATGACGCCAATGGCGGCCAACTTCAATATCGTGCCCGTCGCCCTGCTGGAACTGCCGGACAAATACGCGGTGATCAAGGCGCAAATGCCCACCGCGCTGATGATGCTGGTGGTCAATATCGTGCTTCTTTATACGCTGATGTGAGGCCCTGATGCGCACTGTACTGCTGACCGGTTTTGAACCGTTCGACCAAGACACCGTCAACCCGTCCTGGGAGGCCGTGCGCCTTTTGGACGGCACCGTGCAGGGCGATGCACGCATCGTCGCCCGGCAGTTGCCCTGCGCGTTTGCTGCAGCGCCCAAGCGCCTGTATCAGTTGCTGGAGGAGTTCACCCCGCAGCTGGTGATTGCCGTCGGGCTTGGCCCCGGCCGCACAGACATCGGCATCGAGCGGGTTGCGATCAATATCAACGACGCCCGCATCCCTGACAACCTGGGCTATCAGCCGATCGATATAGCGGTGGTGGAGCAAGGGCCTGCGGCGTATTTCAGCACCCTGGCGCTCAAGGCAATGGTGCGGGCACTGAGGGCGGCGGGTATTCCGGCGTCGGTGTCGCACACGGCGGGTACGTTTGTCTGCAATCAGGTGTTCTATTGCCTGCAACATGCATTGGCCGGGTCGGGGGTGCGCAGCGGTTTTATCCATGTGCCAGCATTGCCGCAACAGGCGGTGGCCGCCGGTGGGCCGTCGATGGCCCTCTCGACCCAGGTCGAAGGGCTGCGCATTGCCGTGGTGACGGCCCTGCACAGCGAACACGATGTGCAGGAAAGCGGCGGGCAAGTCTGCTGACGCGCCTGAGAGATGACCGGTGGTTATCAACCAATCAGCATTCGTCATTGGGCAGTGCCCGCGACAAAAACTACAGTGGGCACAACAAGGGGCCTTGAAGGCTCGTTGCCGGATTAGCTGCGGCGCAGCTTCCCCTGTAGCAGCTGCCGAAGGAACGAGGCTGCGTCCGGCGGCGAAGCCGTCGTAAAGTCAGGTTGTGCGATAGTCCAGTTAAATCCTGCACCCCGCATTTACGAGTGCTTCGTCGCAGTGGCGCACCATCTCGGACGCAGCCTCGTTCCTTCGACAGCTGCTACGTCCACCCTAAGGAAATCCATATGCCCACCATCACCGGCCAGAATTTCATCGGCGGCCAGCGCAGCGGCGCTGGCAGTGTTCATCTGCACAGCGTGGACGCCAGCACCGGCGAAACACTGCCTTACACCTTTGTCCAGGCCACCGAGGCCGAAGTCAATGCGGCGGTCGGTGCCGCCAATAGCGCTTTCCCGGCCTTTCGCAGTTTGCCGGCCACGCGCCGCGCCGAGTTTCTGGAAGCCATCGCCGATGAAATCGACGCACTGGGTGACGACTTTGTCGCCATCGTCTGTCGCGAAACCGCCCTGCCTGCCCCCCGTATCCAGGGCGAGCGCGGCCGTACCAGCGGGCAAATGCGCCTGTTCGCCAACGTACTGCGCCGTGGCGACTTTTACGGCGCGCGCATCGATCAGGCGCTGCCGGACCGTCAGCCCCTGCCCCGCGCAGACTTGCGCCAGTGCCGCATCGGCGTAGGCCCGGTGGCCGTGTTTGGCGCCAGCAACTTCCCGCTGGCGTTCTCCACGGCGGGTGGCGACACCGCTTCGGCACTGGCCGCAGGTTGCCCGGTGGTATTCAAGGCCCACAGCGGGCATATGGCAACTGCTGAACAGGTGGCCCTGGCCATAGTGCGCGCTGCCGAGCGCACCGCAATGCCCGCCGGTGTATTCAACATGATCTACGGCGCGGGCGTGGGCGCAGCGCTGGTCAAGCATCCCGCCATTCAGGCCGTCGGCTTTACCGGTTCGTTGTCCGGTGGCCGCGCCCTGTGTGACATGGCCGCCGCCAGGCCCCAGCCAATCCCGGTATTCGCCGAGATGTCGAGCATCAATCCGGTGCTGGTATTGCCACAGGCGTTGCTGGCCCGTGGCGAGCAGATCGCAAGGGAGCTGGGTGGTTCGGTGATGCTCGGCGCCGGGCAATTCTGCACCAGCCCGGGTCTGGTGCTGGGTATCCGCTCTGACGCATTCACCCGTTTTGTTGCTGAGCTGGGTCAGTTCTTCAGCGCGCAACCCGCGCAAACCCTGCTCAATGCCGGCGGGCTGGTCAGCTACAGCAAAGGCATCGAACGTCTCGCAGGCGTCGAGGGCATTCGCCATCTGGCAGGTGCCCAGCAACAGGGCAACCAGGCCAGCCCGCAGCTGTTCCAGGCTGATGCCGGTTTACTGATTGCGGGTGCCGGGGTCTTGCAGGAAGAAGTGTTCGGCCCCACCACCCTGGTGGTTGAAGTCGCCGACCAGGCCCAGTTACTGCAAGCCCTGCACAGCCTGCACGGGCAACTGACGGCCACCCTGATTGCCGAGCCTGCCGACCTGCAGGCCTTCGCCGAGGTGGTGCCAGTGCTGGAACACAAGGCCGGGCGCCTGCTGCTCAATGGCTACCCTACCGGGGTCGAGGTGTGTGACGCGATGGTGCATGGCGGGCCATACCCGGCGACGTCCGACGCGCGTGGCACGTCGGTGGGAACCTTGGCCATCGATCGCTTTCTGCGCCCGGTGTGCTACCAGAACTACCCTGACAGCCTGCTGCCGGATGCGCTGAAAAACGCCAACCCGCTGGGGATCGAACGTCTGGTCAATGGCAGCCACAGCCGTAACCCGCTGGATCACTGATCGACGGCGTAAATCACGGTCTGGGCGCTGTGACCCGGCACCTGCTTGAGGGTGAAGTAGGTGTCGCCTTCATCGGTCAGGATCTCGTAGCCGGCCTTGCTGGCGACGCGACTGGTGACGCTGACATGCTTGATGATCTTCAACACCCGCTGGAACTTCACCGTCTGGGTGCCGTTCTGCGCGGGCCCGGTGAGCACATTGACGCTTTGAAACCAGCCCTGGTTTTTTTTGTTCGCGACCAGGGTACTGGTCAGCGCTTCAAAGCGTTCAAGGCGGGTAAACCCCCACAGCGTCTGTTCTTCGACAGTGTTGCCCAGCGCCCCGGCGCCGGTAAACACGAACAGGTTGATCGCCGGGTTGTCTTCACAAAAAAAGTCGTAAGGCACCAGACCGTCGACCATTTTCTTGCCGGCTACGAAGCCTTTTTTATGAACCAGAAACATGGCCACTTCCTTTCGATATAGAGCGGCAAAGTCTACGGGGGCGCGGCGTACAGGGCCGTCAAGGCAGTGTAATTTCGTGTAAAGATCTCTGGCGATCCCGTAGCAGCTGCCGAGGAACGCAGGCTGCGTCCGGCTGCGAAGCAGTCGCAAACCCGGGGATCACGGTACATCTGATAGGCTGTGCCGAATAATTTCACGACGTCTTCGCCGCCGGACGCAGCCTGCGTTCCTCGGCAGCTGCTACGGGAAGTAGTGTACAGCTACAGCGATAGTGGCAAGGTGATTGCCACGCTCAGGCCGCCACCCGGCAGGTTGCTCGCCTTGATGCTGCCGCCGTGCATTTCCACTGCCCTCGAGGCAATCGCCAGCCCCAAACCAAAACCGCTACCCGCTTCGCCGGTGCCGCGCTCGAACGGGTCGAAAATCCTCTGCAAGCGCGACTCCTCGACACCAGGCCCCTCATCGCTGATCCTCACCGTCAGGCAGTGACCCGCCGGGCTGGCTTCGGCCACGACCCACACTGCCGTGCCCGCCCGGGTGTAGCGCACAGCATTACGGATCACGTTTTCGAAGCAGCGATACAACAATTCGCCGCTCACCCGGCTGACAAAGGACGGGCACCCCTGCAGGCTGACCCGGCAACCCTTGATACCCGCTTCGAACTGCGCGTCTTCGACGATCAAGTGCAGCAACTCGATGATATCCACCTGCTCGCGCTCGACACTCTCGGGCCGCCCCTGCACCCGGGCCAGGGTCAGCAGGGCTTCGATCAGGGTGTCCATGCGCTGCGATTCACGCTCGATGCGTTCAACCATGTCGGCACGACCCGGGTTTTGATGCAACAAGCCAATGGCGGCCTGCATGCGCGTCAGGGGCGAACGCAACTCATGGGAGATGTCATGCAGCAAGTGTTGCTGGGCATCAACCAGCAGCTTGAGTTGGTTGGCCATGCGGTCGCAGTCTTCGGCCAGGTCGACAATTTCATCGCGCCGCGCGCCCATAAAGGGTTTTACCCGGGTCTCGAAGCGTCCCTGGGCTACATCGCTCATTGCCCGACGCAAATAAGCCAGCGGCCAGGCCAGATAAAAAGCCATAAAGCTGCTGAACAGCGCGCTCATCACGGTGCCGATCAGCAATGGCATCAGCCCCGGCCCACCCTCCCCGCCACCCCCATTGCCGGGTACCCGCGTCGACCTGAGCGACAGAGTAAGGCCTTCCTTGCTGATCACCGTGCGCTCGAACGCCGGTTGCTCGATCGCCTGCCCGGCCAGCAGTTGGCCGCGGCTGTCATAGACCGCGATGGCTTCGTCATCGGGGGGGTGATGCCACACCTGCAGCAACTGCTTGCCCGCCGCCACGCCGAACTGGCGCAGCAACTGCTCCTCGCTTTCAAGGATGGTGTCCAGATGCGGATTGCCAGGGCCCTGGCGGCTCAAGGTGATAATGCCGATACCGACAAAAAACGTCAGGCTGGTGGCCAGCCAGAAGGCAAGAAACAGTTTCCAGAACAGCCGGCTGGGTCTCATCATTCGGCAATCAACAGGTAGCCGAGCCCGCGCACGCTCTGGATCCAGGCCTTGGCATCCGGCCGTGGGCCGAGCTTCTGGCGGATGCTGCTGATATGTACATCGATACGCCGGTCATAGCGGGTCAACGGACAGCCCAGGGCATTGAGCGACAGGTCCTGCTTGCTGACGACTTGCCCGGCACTGCGGGCGAGTTCTTCGAGCAGGCTGAATTCGGTACTGGTCACCCCCAGCTCACGCCCCTGCCACATTGCCTGGCGCTTGCCGGGCCACAACACCAGCGGACCGGTCTTGATCACTTCGGTGGTGGCCTGCCCGCCCGGTTGCACCCGGCGCATGATTGCACGCAGGCGCGCCACCAGCTCACCCGGGGAGCTGGGTTTGGGCACATAGTCATCGGCACCGAGTTCCAGGCCGGTGATGCGGTCGATGTTGTCACCGCGGGCGGTGAGCAACACCACCGGCACCTGACTGCGGGCACGAATGCGCCGCAGTACTTCAATCCCGGAAAGCCGGGGCAGCATCACGTCCAGCACCACGATGCTGAACTGCCCCGACAGCGCCTGCACCTCGCCCTCCTCGCCGGTATGCACCGCCGTCGCCTCAAAGCCTTCGCGCTCCAGATACTCACTGAGCAAACCGGTCAGTTCCTGGTCATCGTCGACGAGCAATACACGGATCATGGCGAACTCTTGAAGGGGGGATCTACGCATTATCGTCATTGCGGCCCGCAGCGTCATTGCCTGCAGCCAACCTTTACCTAACTTGACACTCGGTTAACCGCACCATACGCCCCGAGCTTTTATGCTGGACCTCCACCAGCCTGCTTGTGCTGTTTGTCGATGTGTCCTGGATAACTGATCTAAATGAATTTTGCGCGCCTGCTCTGCTCGGTTGCACTGCTGCTCAATGCCTCACTGGCCCACGCCCAAGGCTTCAAGATAGCCGATATCCGCATCAACGGCCTGCAGCGGGTGTCCGCCGGCAGCGTGTTCGGCGCCCTGCCCTTGAACGTTGGCGAACAGGTCGATGACCAGCAACTGGTGGAGTCCACGCGCGCACTGTTCAAGACCGGTTTTTTCCAGGATATCCAGCTGGGGCGCGATGGCGACGTGCTGGTGATCACTGTGGTCGAGCGGCCGTCCATTGCCAGTATCGACATCGAGGGCAACAAGGCCATTTCTACCGATGACTTGATGAAAGGCCTCAAGCAGTCCGGGCTGGCCGAAGGCGAAGTGTTCCAGCGCGCGACACTCGAAGGGGTACGCAATGAGCTGCTGCGCCAGTATGTGGCGCAAGGGCGTTACTCGGCCGCGGTGGACGCCGAGGTGGTTGCCCAACCGCGCAACCGCGTCGGCCTGAAGATCAGGATCGACGAAGGCGAAGTGGCCGCGATCAAGCATATCAATGTGGTGGGCAATAGCGTTTTCGACCAGGCAGAGCTGGACGATCAGTTCACCCTCAAGACCAGCAACTGGCTGTCGTTTTTCAAGAACGATGACAAGTATGCCCGCGAGAAACTGTCCGGTGACCTGGAGCGCTTGCGCTCGTATTACATGGACCGCGGCTATATCAATATGGAGATCGTCTCGACCCAGGTGTCGATCAGCCCCGACAAGAAGCAGGTCTTTATCACGGTCAATATCAACGAAGGCACCAAGTACACCGTGCGCGACATCAAGCTGCGCGGCGACCTGAAAGTGCCCGAGGATCAGATCACGGCCTTGCTGCTGGTGCAAAAGGGCCAGGTGTTTTCCCGCAAACTCATGACCTCGACTTCGGACCTGATTACCCGCCGCCTGGGCAACGAGGGCTATACCTTTGCCAACGTCAATGCGGTGCCAACCCCGAGCAAGGACGACAACACGGTAGACATCGAATTTGTGGTCGACCCGGGCAAGCGCGCCTACGCCAACCGCATCAACTTTCGCGGCAACACCAAGACCGAAGACCAGGTGCTGCGCCGCGAAATGCGCCAGATGGAAGGCGGCTGGGCGTCCACCTACCTGATCGACCAGTCCAAGACGCGGCTTGAGCGCCTGGGCTACTTCAAGGAAGTCAACGTCGAGACACCGGCGGTGGCGGGTGTCGACGACCAGGTTGACGTCAACTACAGCGTTGAAGAACAGTCCTCCGGCTCGATCACTGCCAGTGTCGGCTTTGCCCAGAGCGCGGGGTTGATCCTGGGCGGCTCGATCACCCAGAACAACTTCCTCGGCACGGGCAACTCCGCCAGCCTGGGCCTGACCCGCTCCGAATACCAGAGCAAGTACAACATCGGCTTCACCGACCCGTACTTCACCAAGGACGGCGTGAGCCTGGGCTACAACGCCTTCTACAACAAGACCGACTACAACGATTACTACGACGACGGCGTGTCGTACTACTCGATCAACAGTTACGGTGCCGGCGCCACCCTGGGCTACCCGATCAATGAAACCTCACGGATCAGCTTTGGCCTGACCGCCCAGCATGACAGCATTGAACCCGGCACCTACAGCGCCGACGAGATCTACGACTTTATCGACCGTGAAGGCAAGGAATTCACCAACTTCAAGGCCAACCTGGGCTGGTCGGAGTCGACCCTGAACAAGGGCATCCTGGCGACCCGCGGCTACTCGCAAAACCTCAACCTGATGGTCACGGTGCCCGGCAGCGACTTGAGCTTCTACAAGATCGACTACACCGGCCAGACCTTCCTGCCGGTGAGCGCATCCACCTCGTTGCGCTTTCATACCAAGCTTGGGTACGGCAACGGCTATGGCTCCACCGATGGCCTGCCGTTCTATGAAAACTACACTGCAGGCGGCGAAGGCACGGTGCGCGGCTTTGAAAGCGGTACCCTGGGCCCGCGCAACACCCCGGCCACTGGCACCTACTCCAGCGCCGGCCAGGCGTATTACTCCGACCGCGACACCGAAGCCCTGGGTGGCAACATCATGATTACCGGCGGGGTTGAATACCTGTTCCCGATGCCCTTTATCAAGGACAACAAATCCCTGCGCACCTCATTGTTCTGGGATGTGGGTAGCGTGTACTCGGACAAGTGCTACCTGAGCACCACCACCGGCTGCGACGGCGTGGACCTCAGCCAGATGGCCAGCTCCGTGGGTGTGGGCGTGACCTGGTACAGCCCGATGGGCCCGCTGAGCGTCAACCTCGCGCTGCCGATCCGCAAACCTGATGACGCCGAAACACAGGTGTTCCAGTTCTCCATGGGGCAGACGTTTTAAAAGCACGGGATAACAATCCCTGGCCGCTGGTCAGCTGGGGCTGGCAAAACTTGAGAGATGTACCATTTTAGGTACACTCAAGTTCATGACTCGAATCCCTCCCATCCTCACGGTTGCATTTTTTCGCACCGAAGCCGATAACGAACCCGTTCGCGAATGGTTAACCGGCCTTGGGCGCGAGCAAAGACGACTGATTGGCATCGATATCAAGACCGTGCAACTTGGCTGGCCGATTGGCATGCCGGTTGTACGCAAACTGGAGCCAAAACTGTGGGAGGTTCGCTCTGATCTGGAGGGCATCATTGCTCGCGTCATCTTTACGGTCGTTGGCTCACAGATGATCCTGCTTCACGGATTTATCAAAAAAAGCCAGAAAACCCCGACGGTGGATCTGCAAACCGCCAGACAGCGCCATGCAAAACTACGAGGTACCGCGCATGAATAATCATATCGGCTCTGACTTTGATGACTTTCTCTCGGAACAAGGCCTTGCAGAAGAGGTTTCGGCCGCCGCACTCAAACGCGTTATTGCCTGGCAGATAGCCCAGGCCATGAAAGAACAGCACGTCAGCAAAAAAACACTGGCCGACCGCATGCATACCAGCCGCACGGCGGTGGATCGGGCGCTCGACCAGAATGACCCGGGCATGACACTGGCCACACTGGCCAGCGCTGCACGGGCATTAGGACAGCGTGTAGAAGTCCGCCTGGTGCCAGAGCACAAAGCAGAACACGGGTAATTCCTTACGCCCCTTCAAACTTGAAGGCCGCAGTGGCCTTGAAGCGGCTGGAGACCTCTCCGGAAAAAATGGTGCTTTGGTCCGGCCCCAGGTCCAGTTTTTTCACGGCGCCCGTGGCCCTGGAAAAGTCGATCTTGTTCAGGTCCACCCAAAAGGTGTTTGGCGTGATCGCCGACTCGAAAAAGTACAGCCCCTGCTTGTGGTCGATCACCGAGCGCCAGCGTGTCGAGGAAATGTTCGGCTCACCGGGAGTGGTAATGCCATACGGCACCGAGACGTTGCGGATCACACTGAATACGCTGGCCAGCGACAGGCGTGCGTCCTGGTTTTTTGGCACTGCGTTGACGTAAAACGAAGCACGGGCAAACCGGTCCGCCGAGCGATTGGTGCCGGGCAGCATCACCGTCCCGCCGATGGCTTGCCAATAGGCGTTCATGGCCAGTTGCGCATCGAATGCCGGGGAGTTGGTCATCACCTGATAGCTGCGGTCGTGGTGGATCACCTGCTTGCCACCGATAAACTCAATGATGGCGCTGTCCCCCGAGGCATCGGACATCGACAGGTGCAAGGTTGCCAGCCGGCTCTCACCCGGCACATTGGCGGTGACCACGGTAAAGGGCTCGGTCTTGAGCACGGCCACCGCTTCGGCAACGCTGCTGAAATTGTCCAGCACATACTGGGCCCAGGCGGCAATGCTCAGCCCCGGCTTGCCCTGATGAACCGGCGGGTATTCGGACTCGACCAGCCACAGCAAGTTGGCCGACAACCCGGCTTCGTTGACTCCGTCGGTGGTGGAAATATCATAGCCGCTGGCAATCACGCTGCCGTACTTCGACGTCCACTTGAGCGACCCAGGCCCCGCTTCGCCGGTGCGCTGCATGCCCTGGGGAAAGATCCACAGGTTGGTGGCCACGTCAGTTTTCCAGTCCATCGACCGCGCGGTGATCACCCGGCCGTTGTCCCCCAGATACACCAGGCGGGTGCAGGCATTGGCAACGGGCAATGCGAGCATAAAGCCGGCCAGTGCCAGTGTCAGGGTACGGGTGTGTTTAAACAGTTGCATTCCCTTGTCTCCTCGGTGCTTGTCAGAAGCGCATGGACAGGCCCAGTACCGGGCCGCGCTGGGTCACGTCGTACTTGAACGTGTTGCCGGTAAAGTCGGTGGTTCGATAGTTTTGCGCCAGTACCCGATAGCCGACGCGGATGATCGTAGGGTGATCGGCCAGGTACATGCGATAGCCCAGATAACCTTGAGCGTTCCAGGTTTTCTTCGAGGACGTATCCAGACCGCCGGTGTCGGTTTCACCAGAGAGGGTCCAGCGGTCAGTCAGGTCAGCCTGCATGCGCAGCCCCACAAACGGATCGGTCCACTCAGTTTTTTTCTTGGTGCTGAACCCCAGGGAGTCGATATCCAGTTTGGTTGACAGCTTGGTCCAGCGCACACCGACCGTAGGTTCTACACGCCAGGTACGCGGCTCGCCAAAAACCGTCTCGCCACCCAACGCATATTCATAAACCCGGTAATACGCGCCTGCAGCCACTGTGCTCTGGGTGATCGCCAGGCCCACCTTGCGTCCGTAGACCCGTTCGGACTGATCGGTTTTGGCGTGGACGCCGTCGACATAAAAACCCAGGGTGCGGTTGGTCAACTCCAGATTGCCCATAAATACCGTGCTCAGGTTTTCCCAAACATCGGCAAACGGCACATCGACCTTGGTATTGGCCCCGCCCAGCGCCGCCTGCCCGCTCATGGACGGTGCCCAGACAAAGGGGCTGGCCAGCAGTAGCCACTGGCTGTCGGCAGCTTGCTCTGCGTGCGCCATTTGCACAAACAGCAACAGCGGCAAGGCCGTTACGGGGGGGTTAAAAACAGTTTGCTCATCGTCCTGACTGACCGCTTCCTGGAGTTGACCAACAGGTATAGCAGGAAATGGCGAAGTAACGTCTTTGAGCTGTAGCCGCTGAGGAGCACAGCGCGGTTGCGGTTACCGGTACACAATGATCAAGCACCCTTTGCCCTGAAGTACGCTCCCGACACCGCAGGTGCTCTTGCCTGGATAAGCTCCTGAACCAGAGAGGCCCATACCAGCCCCTGCGTGGTACCTGCGGCATAGGTGCCCCCGGCCGCAATGCAATTGTATGCCGACCAATGCACGATCGCGATTCCATCCGGGGTACCTGGGCGGGCACATTCGATAACCTGCAATTCGCCAGTTTCAATTGCCCGGCCATAGGACTGTGGAAAGTGCCGGGAAACCGCAGCAAGACAGGCCTCGAATGTTTGCTGCTTGTACTGCGGCGTAGCGTTGGGCGCAACCTGCCCGCCGGAAATCACAATGCAGGCGCCGTCCAGGCGGCAATTCATCACCCCGACTGGCAGATCGTACTGCAGCTTGAGCCCGCGCAGCCTGGCACCTTCGTTGGCAACAGCAGGCAGTTTAAAAAACCAGCCAATGATCGCAACGACATCTGCTTGTTCGACACCCAGGGCCGTCACAACAAAGTGCTCTCTACTCAGGTCTGCAATTTGGGCGCGGGTCAGACGCTGAGGCAGGAACTGAACCCCGGAGCGCTGCAAAAGCGCCACTATCGCGTCCATAAGCGGCACAAACTCCAGATCGTAGCCCGATACCTCTATAGCCCGAGCGATCCCGGGGATTGCATAACGGGCCAAAAATTGCCGCTGATTGATCTGCGTGAGTTCGCCTCCCGGCTTGCCGCTGGGCCAGGGCCGGTTTTCGATATCACGTTGCTCACCGATCGCAGCCTCAACATCACTGGCATCTTGCCTGTAGGCTCGAACAATACCCGCCTGGGCGAATGGCGCCAGCGAGGGGTTGTCGGCCACAAGCTTGGCAAACAGCTCGATGCCTGCACGATTGCATTCAACGGCCAGGTACTGGTTCCCAGGCAGCAGATAGTCGTTATGCAGCGGCTTTGCCGTAGTTTCCGTCGCTGACAGATGGCGCATGTTCACCTGCTTGTGACTGGCACCATCGCTCTGCTGAGCGGTGCCGTAGACCGTGACCTGATAATTCGCCAGGCGGCACATCACGGCCTGGAGCAGGCCATTGATACCTCTGCCGATGATCGAAATGCACGGTGCACCGGTATGCACCTGCCGGGCGGGGATCCTCAATGATTGCGCAAGCTTGCGCCTGACCAGGCTGCGCAAGCCCATAAGGCTCAGTTGAACGCAGACGGCATAGTCAAGATCGCAATTGCACGCTTCGTTGGTGGCTGCCTGCGTGGTCAGGGTCGCGGGCTTGCGCCAGCTGGAGGCACTGCAGCCGAGCGCCTGGGTGCGCAGCCGGAACGCAGTTAATGTTGCAGGGCCATAATCCAGTACCAGCTGGATGCCTTCAGCCTCGGCCAGGGCTTGCAAGGCGTCATCGCTGAACACATCCGGCTTGGCCACACAGACTACTCGGGCCTGGCAGTGCAGACAGTCAATCAGGGACTTGTCAATGCGATGCGCGGTTTGATCATTCAGGGCCACGCAAACAGCCACCGCCTGGGCGCCGTCCATTGCCTGGCGCCAATCCACGACAAATGACACCCTGCCATCGGCAAAGCCTTTGCCAAAAGGCTGCGTAACCCGCGGATGCCGGGCCAGCACCTTGATCCGTACCTCGGGATCGCGGTCCAGCAACAGCCGGACCAGCTCTTTACCCACATTGCCGTACCCCAGCACAGAGATATCACGGGGCATGGAACCATCGCAGCATGTCAGCCAATGCGCGATATAGGCCGCGACATGGGGCGCGTTGACCCCCGGTGTGTTGACTACTCGAATGTGGTTGGGGCCGCACAGATCCAGCCTGACCTTATCCAGGCTCGTGCCTCGGCGAACCAGAAAGAGGTCTCCAAACGGGTGGGATATGCGCCATTGGTCAATCACCTCTGCATCGATGATCTGGTCTGCCACAACCAGCGTTGACGGACGCAGCAGCCCGATCTGTACAAGCAGGGTTTGCTTGCTCAAGGTGGGGGGCAGGAACACGACATTATCCGGAGCCTGGGCCTTCCAGCCTTTCGACACGGGCGCGATATGCAGGATATTTTCGCTTGTGGCAATAAGTGATGCAGCAACTGGCGGAACACAAGAAAGCGTCATGGCTTTGTCTCCAACAATTCTGAACCTGATGCCCCGCAAACCAGGAACGCTAACAAGTTGGGGCGTTACTGAAACAAACTTGTTTATTTCTGGCAATAAAACGCCCGCCCTGGGCAACTTGCACCCAAGTTCCATTAATTACTCATGGAGTGGCAACAGCACCAGAATATTGCAACGCGCTCAAACGCAGTTTGAGCCAGTGCAGAGTGTATTGTTTAACTTATAAACTCCGCCTATATGTAACAACCTAAATCAGGCTAGCAGGGACTAACATTCTCATCTGTAAGACGTTTCCGAAATTTCTAAAAATATTAAGTTAGCGTTAGCCTGCACTGGCCAGCGAGTGTGTACATGGGCATCAACTGCAGAAGACGCAGGTGATACGCGACCGCCAAAAGGCGCCACTCATGGCGCCAGGCAAGTCGTCAGGGGCTGGGCACACGGTGCGCCCTTACATAAACCAGCGATATTCCCGGGCACTGATGTCCTGCATAAAGGCCAGATGGTCCTGGCGCTTGTTCTCGCAGTACACATCGACAAACTCGGCGCCCAGGCCGTCACGCAGCTGTGGCTGGTGCTGCATGGCCCGAACGGCTTCGAGCATGTCCAGGGGGAAGGCGATACCGCTGTTACGGTCTTCGTTCAACGGCAGGATCGGCTCCTTGCCCGCTTCCAGCCCGTGCTCGAGCCCCACCAGAATCGCCGCCAGCAGCAGATACGGGTTGGCATCGGCCCCGGCAAGGCGATATTCGACGCGCAGGTTTTTGCTGTCCGACTCCGGAATGCGCAGGCACGCATCGCGGTCTTCATAACCCCAACTGGCCTGGGTGGCAATATTGGTGGTGCCGCCCAGGCGGCGAAACCCGTTGTGGTTGGGCGCAAAGATCGGCATGCACGCCGGCAACAATGCCAGGCAACCGGCGATGGCATGGCGCAGGGGTTGTTGCTGGTTGACCGCCAGCAGGTTGTTGCCTGCCCCGTCGTACAAGCTGACATGCACATGCATGCCGCTGCCCGGGTGCTGCAAGTAGGGCTTGGCCATGAAACTGGCGCGATAGCCATGCTTGAGTGCGACCCCGCGGGTGCTGCGGCAGAACAGGGCCGCCCAGTCCGCGGCGCGCAAACCGTCATCGAGATGGCCAAAATTGATTTCGAACTGCCCCGGGCCCAGTTCGGCGGTAATCACGGTGGCATCGATGCCCTGGGCCTGCGCTGCATCGACCATTTCATCGAGCACCGGGGCAAAGCGCGACAGGCGCTCGATATGCATATTGGGCTGGTCGTCGGCATCGTCGCTCAGGTGATCCCGGGGGAACTGCGGCAAGCCATCACGCAGTTGCTTGTCGAACAGATAAAACTCCAGCTCGAACGCCACCACAGGGTGAATGCCTTTGCGCGCCAGCCGCGCCAGCACTTGGGCGAGCACTTCGCGGGGTTCGAAGACGATCGGCTGCTCTGTGCCGTCAGAGGTGATCAGCATCTGGCCCAGGGGCTTGCCTTCCCAGGTTACCGGTTTGAGCGTACCCGGCACCAGGCGGCGCACGGCATCCGGGTCGCCGTCGTTGAAGCAGTAATCGCCAATCTTGAACAGCCCGCCCTGCACCCCCAGCAGCACGCAGTTTTGCGGCAGTTTTAGAACACTGCCAGCCGCGACTTTTTCGAGCATGTCGATGGGGTAGCGCTTGCCATAGAAATGCCCGGGGATGTCCAGGGAGATCAGGTCGACGTAACGCACCTCGGGGTTGCGCTGGCGAAACGCGCGTACTTCGGCCAGCAGATCAGAGCAGGCAGCATCCATCTTCAAGGTTCCTTTATTGTTATCAGGTGTAGACCCACAGCACGCGCGTGCGCTGCTGTGTCAGGTTGGCGTAGCGACAGCGGGTGTGACTGTCGAACTGGAAACTGTCTCCGGCATTGAGGGTGGCGGGCTCATCGTCATCTCCCAGCCACAGGGTCAACTGGCCCTCGATCACGTAGCCGCCCTGCTCCGAACTGTCTGTCATGTGTCGATCACCGCTGCTGGCCCCGGCTTCCAGCAGGCTTTCGAGCATGGAGAACGACGCGCGGATTTGCGGCGAGACCAGGATGTCGGTGATGCCGTTGCCCAGGTACAGCGTGCGGCGCTCGTCAGGGCGGGTCACCCAGGGCAACTGCTTGGGCTTGGGCAGGCTGTAGAAATAGGTGGTAGGCACGCCCAGGGTTTCGCTGATGGCGGTCAGGTCGGCCACCGTGGGCTGGGACAACCCGCGTTCGACCTGGGACAAAAAACCCACGGAACGGCCGATCTTGTCGGCCAGCTCCTTGAGGGTGTACTTCTTGTGCTTGCGCAGGTCGTGGATAAGGATCGCCAACGCGGCCATCTCTTCTTGCTTGTTCATTCCCGGCCGCCGTGAAATTCAGATCATATAATTTCATGAAAAAATACAGATTAAATTTCACCAACGCAAGTCATCGCTGCACAGGGGAGTTTTGTTCAATACGCCGGGCTACGCGCCTCATAACCTCAAGGCTCAACCTTGAAGCGGAGAACAATCACGATGAGCCTGTTGATTTCGATGGCGGCATTTGCCCTGGCAGCCTCCATTTCACCGGGGCCGGTGAATGTGGTGGCCCTGAGTTCGGGCATGCAGTTCGGCCTGGGCCCCAGCCTGCGCCATGTGCTGGGGGCTACCGTCGGGTTTGTAGTGTTGCTGCTGTTTACCGGTTTCGGCCTGCATGAGGTGCTCAAGCAGTGGCCGATCCTCACCGACCTGATCCGCTGGGCCGGCATGGCCTTTTTGCTGTATCTGGCCTGGAAACTGGCGATGGACAACGGCCGCATCGCGTTCGATGGAGACGCGCGGCAGCCGTCGTTTTTTACCGGCGCCGCCATGCAGTGGCTCAACCCCAAGGCCTGGCTGGCCGCAGTTGCAGGGATGGGAGCGTTTGTTTCCGGAGGCGAAGCCACGCTGATCTGGGCATTTGCGCTGATCTATTTTGTGGTCTGCTACCTGTCAGTGGCCTGCTGGGCCTACACCGGTGCCTTTCTGAGCCGCTACCTGCACAGCACCCGGCGCATCCGCCTGTTCAATCGCGCCATGGCGGCCATGCTGGCGGGCTGCGCGGTGTCCTTGCTGTGGTTTTAGGCCTTGTATTGGCCGGGCGTGGCTGCGAGGTGCTTCTTGAACACCCGCTGGAAATGCGCCTGATCGGCAAAACCGGTTTGCTGGGCGATATCGGCGATCAATGCTCCTTCGCGCAGTTGGGCCTGGGCAAGCTGGATACGCCGGTTGATCAGATAGGCGTGGGGCGTCATATGGTAACGCTGCTCGAAGGCACGAATCAGGTAAGCCTCTGACAGGCTGGCGGCCTCACAGATATCCTGCAGGCGAAGGGTGCGCAGGAAATGCTCGTCGATATATTCAGCGGCGCGCTCCACCCGCGCATTGGCGGGCTTGCGCAGCGTGACCGAACCGCCCAGCTCCTGCTGCATCGCCGAAAAAAACTTGATCGCTGCTTCGTGCCTGGCCAGCACCTCAAGCTCAGGATCGATCAGTTGCGCATACAGCCCGGTGAGCCCGTTGAACAGTGCGGGCGATTGCGTGTAAGTGGCCGCAATCGGCTGGAACAACCCGTCGGAACCCTCACCGAACCCCTGTTGAATGCCCGCCAGCCACTGCGCATCGACATACAGCATCACATAAGACCACGGCAGGTCCTCGACCGGATTACAGGCGTGAACATCACCGGGGTTCATCAACACCACCGTGCCTGCGCTGATCCTGTGGCTGGTTTTTTCATGCAGGTAGTTGCAGCAACCGGAGGTGATGGCGCCGATGGAAAAAATCTCATGGGAGTGCCGGGCATAACAGACCTTGCGGCCATCGGCGATGGAGCGCGCCTCGATAAAGGGCAACTGCGCATCCCGCCAGAACCTCGGAGTTGCGCAGTGTGATGGCGAGCTTGCAGGCATGGGATCGGGACCGTGATGGACAGGTGTCTGGTTGCCAGACTAGCACTATCACCCACCGTTCGTAGCAGCTGCCGCAGGAACGAGGCTGCGTCCGGCGACGCAGTCGTCGCAGAATCAGACACTGCGGTGTGCCAGATAAACCCGACTCGCAGGGTTTACGGTCGCTGCGCAACCGGACGCAGCCTCGTTCCTGCGGCAGCTGCTACGGCCTACATGAGCCTGATCGCTTCGCTGTAAGGCGTTTGCAAATCACGCTCGGGGATCTCCCAGATCACCAGCTTGGGCGGTGTCTGCTTGAATGCCGGGTTGCTGAAGTAGCCATTGGCACCACCGGAGAACTCGCCACCGTCCTTGGCAAAGTCACCTATCGGTGCGCCAAGAGCTTGTTGCACAAACCCGACAAAGTTGGAGTTGCGCGAGAACGAGGTGCCGATCAGGGCAACGTTGGGCAGGTTGTCATCGCCCAACAGATCATCCAGGTTGTCAGCATCGCCTTGGGATAAATCGTCTTTCTCACTGAACCGGCTGGCCGCCACCGATTCAGCTGCGGGTTGCAACCCCACTGGCAACCACTCAAGACCGGCCAGTCGCACCAGGTCTCCCGGGCGCCGCGCCGGGTCTTGCCGTGCCGTTTCATAATCCTTGTGTGGCGTGGCGCTGATCCCCATTGCCTGCACTTGCACGGCGATGGCCCTGGCCGCCGCCGAGGCGCCCGCTTCACTCCAGTGGGTATCAGTGCGCAGATAGGCATCGCTGCCCACCGACTGCAGAGCTGGCGCAAGATCCACAGCGCTCACCCCGGCCTTGTTCAATTCCTCAACCCAGGCTGCGGCCCGATGTTGCAACTGCGCCGGGCGGCGCAAATCGCACAGTTGCGCCCCGGCAATCCGGCTCTTGTCCGGCACCACGGCCACCAGCAAGCGGATACCGCGCCCGGCCAGCTGTTGCTGGATATCACGCACCGCTGCTGCCTTGGCTTGAGCATTAACCCGGGCATGACGGTTGATGCGCATTTCATCGGTCAAGAACAGCCAGCCCGCACATCCCGGGCGCACCCGCGCGCCGGTGTCGTGAAACATCAGCCAGCTCGCGCCACGTTCCAGATCCGCCGCCTTTTGCGCCACGCCGGCCTCGGACAATTGCCTGGCAAGCCGGTGCGTGACCTCGCCATGCAGCACTTGCTCGGAGGTCAGGTCAGGCGCCAGCATGGGCACCTGGGTACTGAACAACAGCCAGAGCGACGAAGCAAAGCTGGCAGCCAGAAAACAGGCAAATATCACACCGCCAAATTTGCTGACTCGGGCAGTGAATTCAGTAGCTACAGTCGGTTGGGGCGATGATGAGGACATGGGCGCGACCATCAGAACTGGAAGTACAGAAAGGGCACGGCTTCGCGGCTCGCGATCAACGCGAACGAAAGCATGAAACCCGCCACCGGCCACACGGCCGCCATCGGCGCAAACCAGAATTGTGCAGCGAAGCGCTGCTCATAACGGCTTTTGAACAGCGGCGCGATGATACACACCACACCCAGCAATGCCGCCAGTCCGTGAGCCGAGCGCAAAGTCACGGCCAGCGCGTCGCCCAGGGCAAAGTCGTGCAAGCCCAACTGGCCGGCGTACATGTTCAGGGCAGCGGCAAAATCCGGAGCGCGGAACAGGGTCCAGGCCATAAACACAAACAGCAGCGTCAACGTATGCGACAACCATGACGGAATGCTCGGCAGGCTGGAACGCGACCACAACCGGTCCACGCACAGCGCAACACCGTGGGCTGCGCCCCACAGCAGGTAGTTCCAGCTGTCGCCGCCATGCCACAGCCCCGCGATGGCCATGGTCAGGAACAGGTTGCGATAGGTCTTCCAGGCACCGTTGCGGTTACCGCCCAGGGCGATATACAGGTAGTCGCGCAACCAGCTGGACAACGACATGTGCCAACGCCGCCAAAAATCCTGAATGCTGCTGGCCAGGTACGGCTGGTTGAAGTTTTCCGGGAAATGAAAGCCCAGCATCAAGCCAAGGCCGATGGCCATGGCGCTGTAACCGGCAAAGTCGAAAAACAATTGCAGCGAGTAAGCCAGGCAACCGATCCAGGCGTCGACAAACGAGGGATTGTCGAGATGAAAGGCCACATCCACCAACGGCGACAGCGTGTCTGCCACCAGCACTTTCATGCACATGCCAATCATGAAACGGCGCGCACCCAGCGAGAAATTCTGCCAGTCGAAATAACGTTTGGTGAGCTCGCGACGCACCCAGTCATAGCGAATGATCGGCCCCGCAATCGAGTGGCCGAACATTGAAATATACGTCGCGTAATTGATAAAGCTGCGCTCCACCGGCACGGTGTGGCGGTGTACATCCACCAGATAGGAAATCGCCTGCAGCACGATAAACGACAGCCCGGCGGGCAGCGCCACGCGCTGCCATTCCAGCGGCATCGCGCCCGGATACGTGATCCAGTCAATCCAGGTCGCGGCCAGGATATTGGCGTACTTGTACCAGCACAGCACCGCCGTGTTGAACACGATCAGCGCGATCAACAACCGCACCCTGCCCCTGGCGTCCTCGCGGCTGCGATCGATCAGCAGCCCGCCCACCCAGGCCACGAGGGTCAGCGCCACATGCAACGCAAGGAACATCGGGTTCAGCCAGCCATAGAACAACCAGCTGCCGAGCAACAGAATGACGTTACGCCACTGCGGTTTGCCCAGGGCGTAGACCAGCATGAAGGCCGGCAAGAACAGCGTCAGGAACTCGAGTGAGGCGAAGACCATAGCAGCGGTGCAATCCGATCAGTGGGACAGAGTATCCGTGGTGCTCAACAGACGCGGCCCACTGGCAGAAGGCACCAGCATCACGCTGTAGCGCTCGCCCGCCTTGAGCATGCCCAGATCCAGCGGCGCCCCCACGTTGGTGTTGGCACACACCAGTTGCACTGACAGGTTCACCGGGTTGATCGAACGTCGTTGCAGGCTGGCCGCCGGCACCGCCTTGAACAGGTCAGCGCTGCGCCCGGCAGGCCGCAGGCTCGCGTCGCTGCAGGACTTGTCGACATTGACGAACGCCAGTGAAGCCTTGAGGCCGTTGAAGTCATCCGGGGTTTCGCGCACCGCGACCTGCTCGATGCCTTCACCTTGCGGCACCACCACAATGGTCGCGAACTCACCTGGCTCGACCTTCAGGTCGAGGGCCAGCTTGTGCGTACCGCTGACCAGCGAGCCCTTGATCGCGCTGCTCGAATCCACCGGGAACAACAATGACGCCGGTGCTGCGGTGTCAAGGCGCAACGGCGGCTGCCCTGGCTGGCCCAGCACGTCCAGAGGGGCACTGGTGGCGTTGACGAAGCGGATAAAGGCGGCGTCCTGGTCGGGGCCTGTGGGGTACAGCGCCACCTGCGCGCTCGCCAGGGCACTGAACGCCAACCCATGAATACCTGCGAGCACCGCGATCACTTTATTCATTTTTTGGCATCCTTGAGGGCCGGGGTTTGCAGCAACGCCTTGTTGATCTCGTTGCTCCAGGTCCTGTAGCCCGTGGCGGTCATGTGCTGGCCGTCAATCGTGGCCCACTGCCCGGGTTTGGAGAAAGCCAGCGAGTCGATATAGCTGCACGGTGCAACGTTGGCGGCGAGGAACTTGGACGTCATCTCGACACGGGCAAAGTTCTTGCCGTACTTGCCGCCTTCCGTGCCCCAGTTCGGCCCGACCCACACGCAACGGGTGCCATTGGCGGCGATTGCCTTGGTCAGCCCGGTGGTTTGCTGCCACAGCCAGGCCTTGGGAAAGGCCGGCTTGGTGTAGCTGGCCATAGTGTCGCCCATCACGATCAGCACCAGGTCCGGCTTGTCGGTGGCCAGCAACTGGCTGATCGGCACGGTCGCGGCCTTGCCGCCGAGCACCACGGCCTTTTCGCTGCCACGGCGTTCGGCACCGCCACAGGTGCCCGGCGTCGCCTTGAGCCAGTCACCGGCGTTGGCGCCGCAAACGCCCAGCGTGTGAACGTTTGCACCCTGAGCAACCAGATCGTTGTGCAGAGTGGCGATCAAGTAGTCAGGCGTCGCCAGATGGCTGTCGCCAATCATTAAAATGGTCATGCCGGCGAGAATCGATGCTGCCACGGTGAAAACTCCTGCTGCTTAATTCGAAGAATAAGGGGAAAGATAAGGGCTGACCGGCATCGGCATGCGCCCGGTGAAGTCTTCAAACATGTACCGCAGGTATAAACCGCCGGTCCATTGCTTGTAGTCCTGGGCGTTGTCCATCCCGAAGCTGCCGCCCAGGAAGTAGTTGTTGCCCAGGCGGTACTCCGCCGCCGCACCGAGGTTGTAGCCAATACCGGTTTTGTTCTGGCCCGCATACTGGGTGGCCAGGCTGCTGCCGGACGCGGCAAACACTTGCGAGACCTGCTCCAGCTGGGCCTGCATGGCGCTGTCGTTAGGGAAGTACGGGGTCGAGTCTTGCTCGATATGCTGCAGGCCCACCGACCCCCTGAGGGTGTAGCTCAGGCGGTCGGTGCGCTGCGACCAACTGAACGGCACGCCGATGGAAAAGAAATTCTGCGGGCTAAAGTAGCCGCCGTTGCCATAGGTGAAGTTCCCCTGGTTGTTGTCATAGCGGATGGCTGTGACGCCAAGGCCGGTGGTCAGCTGGCGGGTATCGTCGTTTAGCAGATACCAGTAGATCCCGCTGCCGCCTTCAATCCGGGTGTTGTCTTCGACGTTGTGACCCAGCAGCTTGTACAGGCCTGCGTAGCCATACACGCCGTAGTCGCCGTTGTCGTAGCCCAGTTGCAGGCGCCCGCCATTGGCGGTGACGCCGCCCCACTTGAGACCGCTGCGCGCATCTTCGGCGCCGGCAAAGGACACCAGGCTGTCGTTGACCGCACGCCGCGACAGGCTCGCCCCGTAACGGAAATTGCTGCCCTCGCGAAACGGCCGGTCAATGCTCACGCCGCCCACTGGCGTGCTGTAGAGAAAGCCCATGGGGCTTACACCCAGATCGGCCTTGAGCCCCAGCGCCGGCATTTCCCAGCCCAGCGCCAGGCCCACGCCGCTGTCTTTTTGGCGCCCGGCCGAGCCATTGAGGTCGCCCAGGGCCGTATTCAACGAGTCAGCATCCGGTTGGGTGGCAAGCAAGTCCTGTACGGCGGCCATCTGCACGTCGTTGGGCCCGCCAAAGCGGGTCTTGGCCGAGTCTTTCACCGCGCCGGCATTGAGCGAAACCGGGGTCACGCGCAGGGCGATACGGTTATCCCCCACCGGCAGGCTGATTTCCAGCGGGGTTTCAACATCGGTGATTTTGCTCAGGCCCGATTCGCTGTCATTGGTGCGAATGGTCACGCCCTGAGTGATACGCGGGCTGCGCTCCTGCTTGATCTGGTCGAGCGCGCTCTGCATCGACTTACGCGCCTCTTCTTGTGGATCCAGCGGGCGGGCCACTGTGACACGCCGCTCGTCATCCAGGCCACGACGCCGTGGCTGGACCTCATCGTCGAGCGGCGCGAGCTTGCTGTCGTCAGCCAATGCCGCGATCTGCACCTGGGCCGGTTCCGGGATTTGCGAAAAATCCGCCTCGGACAAGTGCGAGCGACTGCGCTGGCCAGACGTGCCGACAAAGGGGTTGGCAGCAACCGCACCGGCAAACGGATTGGCCTGTACCTTGACCGGCGCCTGCAAGGCCAGGGCACGGGCGTAAAGCTCACCGGCCTTGGCATTCTTGCCCTGGGCACGAAAAATTGCCGCTGCACTGGCCAGCACCTGGGCATCGTTCGGGGCCAGCGCCAGGGCTATTTCGGTGGCCGTTTCAGCACCGCGCCTGTCGCCGGACTTGCTCAGCGCCTGGGCCATGCCGATCTGCAGCTGAGCATCGTCCGGGGCTTTGGCCAGCAGTGGCTTGTACAGTTCGATGGCCTTGGCGCTGTTGCCGTTGGCCAGGTACATGCGCGCCAGGGCCCCCACCGCCACCGGATCATCGGGGCGCTGGGCCAGGGCCGGGGCGAGGGTGTCATAGGCGGCCACCAGGTCGCCCTTCTCCCGCAGCAGGTCGGCCTGACGCACGCTGTACAGATACAGCACTTCATCGTAGCTGCGCTGATCGGCCGGGGTCAGCGGCTGGCGCTGCAACTCATGCAGCAACTGGTTGACCTGTTCATCGTCACCGGTTTTGAGCAGCACCCCGGCATAGGCCAGACGCAAGGCCGGCGGCGGGTTACTGCTTTGCGCGATGGCGTTGCGCAGCATCGACAAGGCATGCTCGGAGTCACCAATATCGACATAGGCCAGCGCCAGCATGCCCAGCGACTGCGGCTTGCCGTTGGCCAGCAATTCGGCGCGACGCAGCAGGGTCAGGGCCTGGGCGCCGTTGCCCTGCCTGGCCAGAGCCGTGGCCTGGCTGACCAGCGCTTGCAGTTGCACCTCGCTGGCCAGTTGTTGCATGGCCGTGGTGCGCTGACTGACCGGTATGCGCTCAAGGGTGCCTTGTGCGTTCGACCACTCGCCCATCTGGCTCGCCAGCAAGGCACTGGCAAACAGGGCCTCGGGGCGCTGCGGGCTGGCCTGGAGCAGTTCATCCATCGTCTGGCGGGCCAACTGCGGGGTTTTGCCCTGCAGGTAATACAGCGCCAGGTCGTAACGGGTCCACACGCCCTGGGGGTCGTTGCGTACCGCTTCTTTCTGCGCAGCTCTCGCACCCTTGAGGTCACCGCTGCGCTCGGCGTTTTTTGCCTGCCCCGCCGCCACTGCCGCGTGCAACGGGCGCAAATCGCCAAGGCGTTGCTGCTGGGCCGGGGTCAACCCCTCGACCATTTTCAAGGCCCGGTTGGCCTGGCCGTTTTGCGCCATCACAGTGATCAGCCCCAGCATTGCGTCCGGGTTGTCAGCGTCCAGGGTCAGGGCCTGACGGTAGCTGGCCTCGGCACTGTCCAGCTGGTTCTGTTCGGCCTGCACACCGGCGAGGGCAATGTAGCCATCGGCCTGACGCGGCTTGCTGGCAATGGCTTGCTGCAGCAAGCTGCGAGCTTTGGACAGATCATTGCCGGCGCGGGCTTTTTCGGACTGGTCGAGCAAGCTCCAGTAGCGGTTGCCGTCCAGCGCCGCTTGCCAGCGCGGGTTGCCGCCGCGGCCGATGGCCCGGCGCAGCAGTTCATTGGCGTCGTCGAAACGCCCCTGGCGCTGGCGCACCACGCCAAGGCCGCCGAGGGCATCGCTGTCGCTGGCCTGTTCCTTGAGCCGCGCCACAAACGCCTGCTCGGCAACCTCCAGTTGATCGTCCTGCAAGGCCTTGAAACCCCGCGCGACCTGGGGGTTCTGCTGCGCCCCCACACCCGCGGTGCCACGGCTGTTCATTTGCGTGCGAATGGCCGTGTCGTCCGGGTTGGCCTTGAGATAAGCCTCGAACAAAGGCTTGTCCACGGGGCGTGGCGAGCCTACCCAGACCAGCCCTTCGCGCCAGCTTTCAGTGGCCTGGCCGCCCAGTTCCGGCACCGTCGACAATTGCGCCAGGCGGCGCAGGCCTTCGGAACGGGTGGTTTCGTTGCGTACCAGCAACTTGGCCAGCGCCAGGCGTACCCGGGCGTTGTCCGGCGTCTGTTGTTGCAAACGCTCCAGGCCCTGACGCGCCTCGCTCCAGCCGCCGGGCGTATAGCCCAGGGCGTTGTAGTACTCCAGCGCCAGATCACCCTGGGGCGCCTTGCCGGCGAAGATCTTGCGGTAGATAGGCACCGCTTTGGCAAGCTCGCCGTTGGTCACCAGCAAGCGCGCCGTGTCCAGTTGCTCGGCGTTGTTGCCCGCCTGCACTGCGATGGCTTGCTCCAGCAGCAAGGTCGGGCGTTCGCCCGGGTGGGCACGGCGCAACTGCCCCAGGTAGTTGCTGGCACCGTCGAGGCGCTTGCCCTTGAGCTCAAGCATGCCAAGGCCATAGAGTGCATCGGCCTGCTTGGGGTCGATCAGCAACAGCTTTTTCCAGACCTCGGTGGCCCGCGCCTGGTCATCCTGGGCTTGCCAGTATTGACCCTGTTGCAGCAACGCCTTGCCCGCGTCGTCAAGGGCGGCAAAGCTGGCGCTGTGTATCAGGCTTGCAAAGATCCCGAACGCGAGGGCGTGGCGGCGAGCTGACATTTAAATTCCCACATCGGTTGTTGCTTCCCCTGTACAGGGAAGTGCTTGTCCATAAAACCCGGCGCATCAGGCGTCAGGTTTCGAGTCATCGATTTCTCGCTCGGGTTCGCCCTGCAAGCGCTGGTTGGCCCGCGCACGCAGCAGCAGATACGCCAGCCCGCTGAGCAGGATCAGGCCCAGGCCGGTGAGCACCAGCGCCAATACCACATGGCGCGAGATCAGCCATTGCAGGTACTTGATCGGCCCCAGGCTGCCGACGTAATACTGCTCATCAGCCACCAGCGGTTCGATATTCTTGCCGCGCACCACCACCAGGCTGCCCTGGATTGACTGGGTATAGTCTTCGCCGCCGATCAGGGCATTGGTCACGTCGGCCAGGCCCTGGGGCTGGCTGCTGGCAAGCACCACCACACTGCGCCCGCTTTTGAGCGGCGACTCGAAACCCGTCAGGTAGGTACTGTTCGCCCCCCCGGAGAACGCCATCGCCATGCGCGCTCTGCGCAGGTTGGCTTCAGGGTCCGGGCTTAACCAGTCACGCACGCGCATCGGCAGATCAGACAGGTGCAAGCTCAGTTGCCCTTCGGCATTGCTGGCCGGCAGCTGATCGGCCCATTGCGCCAGCAATGGCTGATTGCCGCCGGACGCCAGCACCAGCAAGTCCTTGTTGGCCGCACTGGCCACCTGCGCGGCCTGGAGCACCTGCACCCCGGTCGCCGGGTAACCGGTGGCGTGACCAAAGCGGCCGAGTACCGTCAGGTAGGCCGCCAGGTCCGCAGTACCGGCGTTATCGGGCAACACCACGGCCGTCTGCGACAAGTCCGCCAGGCGGGTGAACGGGAAACCGGCATCCTTGAACACACCCAGGTTGGGCATGGCGATAAAGTGGTCGTAGCCACTGACATCAAGGGTCGACTCGGGGTCGATGGCCCCGCGCATATTGTCAATGATGATGTCGTTGCATTCGCCCTGTTTGAGGTAGTCAAACATGTAGCGCAGTTGCAGGCGCGACTGCAGGGCTGCCGAATTCAACGGCAGCAGTAGCGTGGTTTCACGGCCAAGGCTGTCGTCGGACTGCAGGGCACTGAGCACGCCGCTGTCGAGTTTGTCCTGGGACAACAGGTTCTGCGACTGCATCAGGGCATCATTGAAGCTGATGATCAGCGACGAGTTATTGGATCGCTCTTGCGGCGTGTAGCGGTACTTCAGGTGCAGCGGCGCCCCTGCATCGCGCCAGGTAAACAGGTCCGGGGCAAAGTTCAGCGGCACCACAATATCGCCCGGGTTGTAACCCGAAACGCTCAGCTCCTTGGCTGGCAGCAACTCGCCCAGTTTCACCTTGCGATCACTGGGCAGCCAGTTCGGGGCGTCATAGGGTTTGCGTGGCTGCACCACCTCCATCCGCTCAATGACCACACTGTTGCCAGACAAGGCCTGGTTGCCCAGCACCAGGGCCGTCGCAGCGCGCTTGAGTTCGCTGCCATCGCGCCCACTGAGCACCAGCAACTTGCCATTGGCGTCATTGGGGTTGGCCATGACGGTCAGGGTCGGTCCTTTCGCGGGTGGCAGGCTCAGGCTGCCGACCTGCAACGCGTCAGGGCCACTGAGCAATACCACGGCATTGCCGCTGGCCGGGATCTGGTTGAATGCCGAGGTGAATCGAGCACCGCGATAACTGGCCTGGGCGCCAAACCAGGACGACAGCGCCCCAGCCGCTTCCAGCGTGGCATTGTCGGGCGCCGCCGCGAACACAAACGGCAAGTCCAGGGCACGGGCATCGCGACGGTCAAAGAACGGCAGCGGCATGATCGCCAGATCGTCAGGCAAGACCAGGGGGGACACATCAATGCCCAATTCGCTGGCGTTGCTGATCTTGGCCCACAGGCTGGAGTGCTGAGGGTCCTCGCAGCTCATGGTGTAGTGCCCGATAAACTGCAGGCTCAGGCGGTTGAACTCGGTAATCAGATGCGCCGGGATCTGCACCATCTGTTGCTGCAGTTGCCCGGCCTTGTCCTTGGGCAACGCCAGGCTGGCGGCCACTTCATCGTTGACCAGCACGTTGATTTGCGACAGTTCCGCCAGCAGCGCCGGAGAATAGGTGTACTGCAAGTTGAGACGGGCACCGGTGACGATCGAGTCGGCACGCACATCGAAGCTGACGCTGTCGGTGGACTCCACCCCGCGCAGGCTCATCGGGTAATTGCGGCCCAATTGCTTGAGGGTCACGGTGTAGCTTGTGGCGCCGGCTGCCGTGGCTGGCGCAGTACTGTTGGCACTGGCGGCGCCAGCGCACGCAGCCAGCAAGGCGCACGCCAGGCGGGCCAAGGCGCGGCGCGGCTGGCGCACATTGGCGAAGGCTGAAGGAATTGGGATCATCACTTGTCCATGACATTTTCTAGCGTGGATGGGGTGACGCGGCGACGGCGCAGCAGGCTGCGCACTTCCATGGCCGAGGCTTTGAAGAGTTCATGAATACCGCGCAGGCCGATGCGGCTGACTTCGCGCAAGGCCACCATCGGGGTATCGACCTGCCCGCGCCCCCAGGTCGAGGCCCAGGTATCGGCGCGCGAGAATGTCAGGCGCACCAGATCGCTTTGCTGACGCAGGCTCAGGGCATCGAATTGGGCGCCGAGCAATTGGCCGCGGCTAAACACAATCACCGCCGGGAACACGCTCAGGTGCTGGTTGCGAAACAGCGAGATCTGTACCCGCTCGCCCTGGGGCACACTGACCCCCTCGGGCAAGCGCAGGCCCACGCCTTTTTGCGAGAAGTCCTGGGTCATGCCCTCGATCACGCTGCCATCAGCGCGGGTCAAACGCGCTGGCAATTGCGCAGCAACCCGGGGTTCGGCACGAATTTGCCGGGTTTCACTGGCCACCGCCACGGCGGCACTGGTGATGATGACGTTGTACAGCGTCCACACCAGGTTGATCAGCAACGTGGTGGTGGCGCCCTCTTCGCCCAGGGCCAGGCGCAGCAGCCCCCAGGCCAGGCCCGCCATATTCAGGGTCAGCAGCACGATATACGGGCGAGCGAGCTTCCAGTCGAAGAACTTCTCGTCGATGATCCCGCCCTTGTTGGTGACATTGAACCCACCCAACTTTGGGTTGACCAGCGCCACCAGCACCGGGCCCATGATGTACCAGGCCAGTACCGTCTCGTAGACCTCGTTCCAGAATGAATGCCGAAAGCGCCCCTGGATGGTGGAGTTGGTCAGGCTGGCATGGAAAATATGCGGCAAGGCATAGGCCGTGATCATCAACCCGGCAGCGTGGAAGATTTGCGCGTCAAAAAACAAAAAGGCCAGCGGCGCGGTCAAAAACACCAGGCGCGGCAGACCGTAGAAAAAGTGCAGCATCGCGTTGAGGTAGCACAGCCGCTGCCCCAGGTTCAGACCCTTGCCAAACAACGGGTTGTCGGTACGGAAAATCTGCGCCATGCCCCGTGCCCAGCGGATCCGCTGGCTGATATGGCTCGACAGGCTTTCGGTGGCCAGCCCCGCCGCCTGCGGAATCGCCAGGTAGGCGGTGTTATAGCCGGCGCGGTTGAGCTTGAGCGCGGTATGGGCATCTTCGGTCACGGTTTCAACCGCCACCCCGCCGACTTCCATCAGCGGCTTGCGGCGGATCACCGCGCAGGAGCCACAGAAAAACGTGGCGTTTCACAGGTCGTTGCCGTCCTGCACCAGGCCATAGAACAGTTCGCCTTCGTTGGGCACCGAACGAAAGGTGTCGAGGTTCTTTTCGAACGGGTCCGGAGAAAAGAAAAAGTGCGGCGTTTGCAGCATCGCCAGCTTCGGGTCTTTCAGAAACCAGCCAATACTGACCTGCAAAAAGGATCGGGTCGGTACATGGTCGGCATCGAAAAACGCCACGAATTCACCACTGGTGACCTTCAACGCTTCGTTGAGGTTGCCGGCCTTGGCATGCCGGTTGTTGTCGCGGGTGATGTAATTGACATTGATCTGCTCGCAGAACTCGCGAAAGTCTTCGCGCCGGCCGTCATCGAGCACATGCACGCGCAACTTGTCTTTGGGCCAGTCCATCGCCTGGGCGGCAAAGATGGTCAGCTTCACGATATCGAGGGCTTCGTTGTATGACGGGATAAACACGTCAACCACCGGCCAATCGCTTGGCGGGCTCTTGAGCAATACCGGCTGGCGCCGCAGCGGCCAGGCCGTTTGCAGATAGCCGAATACCAGCACCACCAGGGCATAGATTTCGGCCAGCACCAGGCCGTAGCCGAACGCCATGTCGACCCAGTCGTCGAACCCCAGGGTTTCGGTCAGGCGCCAGTACATGTAGCGCAGCGAGGCCGTGAGTGACAGGCCGATCATGATCAGGATGGTCAGGCGCCCGGGAACTCTGCGCAGCACCAATGCGGCAACAAAGCAGCCGCTGGCAAAGAGACACTGCGCATAGAAATCGAACGGTGCGGTAATGATCAGCAAGCCCAAAAGCCCGCAAACTACGGCGGTGCCGGCCAGCAGCGCACGGCGCGCCGCCACTGGCCACTGATCAAGGCGATCAGACAGCGCCTGGGCCCAACGCTGAAAACGGCTTTGCGCCCCCCGGGGGGCGCTGCCTGACTGGCTCATGGGGCGGATATCCCGGCCGCACGGGTGCTTTGCAAGGCGGTTTTGAGTTGCTCGCCAAGCTGCAAAACCCCTTTCCCACCTGCAGACCCGGCTGGCGCTGCCAACGGGTTGCGGCCATACGCCAGAGCCTCGCCAAAGCTATGATCCTGAGCAATCACGGCCATTAACTGAGCACCCAGGCGGCGCTTGAGCACTTGGAGCATGTCACGGGAAAACTCACGGTCGGGCTCAAACCGATTGACCACATAACTGCGTGCAACGTCGGCACCCAGCAGGCGGTCCATAGGCTCCAGGGCAATAAAGCTGGCCGCATCGGCGGCAGTGACCACCAGTACCTGATCGGCCACGTCCAGCGCCTGCTGCAGATACGCCGAGCGGCCGCTGGGCGTATCGACAATCACCAGGTCACGCACGCCCAGCGCCATGCGCTCCAGTTGCCGGGCCAGCCAGTGGCGGTCCTGGCTCATTTCACGCTCCAGGGCACTGCGCTGCTCATCACTCAACACGCCGTAGGGCAACACTTGCACGTCGTTGAAGCCCTGCTGCAGGTGGCTGCTCCAGTCGGTACAACCTATGCCGGCCACGCCTGATGCAATGCCGAGGTGATGATGCAGGGCATTTTGAGGATCAAGGTCAATGGCCAGGGTCTTGCCGCCCTCCAGGCGCAAGGTGCTGGCCAGGCTGGCGGCCAGCGTGGTCTTGCCCACCCCGCCCTTGGCCGAGACCAGCACGACGACACGGGCCTTGCACTGTGGTGTGCGCAATTGCGCCTGCAAAGCCTGAGTCTCGGCCTGACGGGCCAGTGCCACCTCGGCGAGCAAATTACGCAGCGGGGTTGCAACGTCGGCAGAGCTCATCGGCGGCGCCTGCACTTCAGGTTGCACCAACACCTCCTGCGCGGGCGCAACCGGCGGCAGGTCAACCGGTACAGGGGCCGTGGCTTGAGCAGGCAGCGGGGATTTAACCTGGGCCGGGAGTGTATTGGGGTAATCGAACTGACTGTCAAACTCGTGATAGCTGTCCGAAGTGGCGCCGAACCTGCTGAACAAATTCGATATGTCGTCTGTACGACTCATAAGTAGGTTCCTTCCGCACTGAGTATTCACGACGCATGGCCAGCAATTGGGCGCCAAAATAAGCCATCACAATGACATCGTCAATAAATTGAACAAAATTGCATTAATATCGCCATTACAAGGACAAGTAATTGGGTTATTAGCCATTTTATTGACGAAATAGACAATTTTTTATTTGGCGCTACTCGCCTCGTCCTCAGCACTTCCACCCAATCCTTTGTAACGGCAGGGCTTTTACAGGGCGAGATAGACGCGTACAGACGCAGGAAAACTGCCCTAAACTTTAGGGACTACCGGTTGCCGGTAATGGCAGGTTTCGAACCCGCAACGATAAGGAGAGCATCATGTCTGAGCATTTCAAAAACCTCAGGGGCGATACCCCTTTTGGTGCTGCCAGCCCGGAAGGCAAACGAGAACTGGCCGTCGCGGCTGCGTTGACCTTGATCCAGGCCAAGGTCTTGAACTCAGCCAGTTCCGGACAGTTGCAGACGGAGATGAATAATCTGAACAAGTACGCCGATCAGATTCAGGCTGCACTTGAAGTTGTGTGAGGGAAGCACATATATCGCAGGCAAAAAAAAGCCCGCCTGACGGCGAGCCCTGTTGCAACACTTGACCGGCTCTTAATGGCGGCTGGACAAGTATTCGCGGCGCATATCCAGCGCCCAGCCATCGAGCACCCACTTGAAGTCATCCAGTGTCATGACCTGCGAATCATTTTCCAGAGTCAGCCCCGTCCCCTTGCGCACCACTTGCGCGACCACCTGTTGATCGGCGGCATCGATCACGGCTATCTCGGTACTGATTTCGCTGTCCTGGTCGCGTATCCCGGCGGCCGTGCTGACACCTGCGGCGAGCAGGGTCACCGGCAGGTATTCATAAAAGTGCAGGCCCTGGGTGCTTGCCGACAGCGAGACAATCGCGGGCCTGACGATCAGTGTGCCAGGGCCCGGGGCCGCGACAACGGTCATGACCTTACCCAGTTCACGCTTGAGCGCGGCATCGTAATACCCGGTTATAGCTGAAAGGGTGGATTGCGGCCCCCGCCCGGTCGGCAGCACCCACGGGTAAAACTTGCTTGGCTCGATATAGACGCCAGTGTAATGGCTGATATCCAGGTCAGGACTTACCCAGGACAGCACGGCCTGCCCAGACGGCAACTGCTTTTGCGTCAGCTGGCTGTAGTCGGACAGAAAACCCGAATAGTCTTCAGGCGGGATGGTTTTGCTGGCACAGGCCGTAAGCAAAATGGACAAGGCAGCCAGCAACGGCAGTGAACGACTGGTTCGCATGGAGCAGGAATTCCCGGAACGGTGTTTTACAGGAGGGTTCTGATCAGCCCGGGGCGCCTGAACGAGCGCGACGGGGCCAATTGCGCGCAGCTTGCCTGAGCGCAATTGCTGGCAGATGTCCGGTTTATTTCCGGGAAGCAAGGATGTTGCAGGGATGAAACAAATGACGGGGGATAGTCAATCAAGCGCAGCGTGCCTGACACGCTGCGCACAGACAGCCAGTGGATCAGTCGTCCCTGTCGTCACGGTCGCGATTGCGGTCATACCGGTGATCATTGTCGCGACGATCGTAGCCGCGGTCATAACCCCGATCATCGTGCCCCCGGTCGTATCCCCGGCCCGAGTCGTAACCGCGATCATGACCATGCCGGCCGCCGTCGTCCCAGATCGGCACGCAGCCGCCGAGCAAGAAAGCGCCAGAGGCGGCCAGGATCAATAGGGTTGTGCGCTTCATGTGAGCGTCCTGAAAGAAAAGGTCATAAATATGACCGCAAAAACGCCCAATAATTCCTCGTCACCTGCTGCATCCCTGGCAACAAATGCGCCCTGGAACAGAGGTCCTGCCTGGTCCAGTCACTTGCACCGGCGCCCCATTCAGGCTTGGGTCGCGAGATGCCAATCAACGATAAATAAACCAGCAAAAAGCAGTGCAAATTAACCTGATCCAGCTTCAATTACAGGTATAGGCCCATACCGAACAACCAGCGCCAACGACAGCCTGTCGCTAACTGCCCGATCCCTCAAGGGAGGTCGCATCGGAGTGTGATCCGCAGGCAGATCCCACTCCGATGCGGACAAAAACCCGGCGTCAGAAGCACCGGGATGCTCCAACCACTTTCAGCCCAGAGGCGGCCCGGATAAAAGCCGCTCCGCGATCAGCGCCACGGCCTGCGCCTGAGAGGTGCGGGCGGTGTCTATGCAAAATGGCGCACGGCCCCACGCTTCATACTCATGATCGAGAACAGACTGCCAGGTGGGCGGTATCAAACCGGGTATATCACTCACCCTGGTTTCCACCCGGCGCTGATGCTCGTGCCTGTCAGAACAGATCACCTGGATATTGACCAAGGGCACCTCAGCGCATTGAGCGATGTCGGCCCATGCCTTTCGGCTTTCAGCGACCGGGTTTACACAATCAACGATCACCGTGTGACCGAAACCAAGATTGCTCAGGGCAAGCTCATTGGCGACCTTGTAACCGCTCGTGCCCACACCTTTTGCCAGAACGCCGGCGTTACGAATCGCCTGCTCGATGGTATCGACCCGCAGGTACACGGCCCCTGCTCGACTGGCAAGATCCCTTGCAAGAGTAGTTTTGCCGGTGCCTGGAAGGCCGCTGAAGACAATAAGCATGTTATGTCCTTGAATGAGTCTGACGACTGCCCGTTATACACGCGCCAACCGATGGATGCTGGCACAAGCCTGCGCCCCTGGCCGATGGGCAAACGGCGCGGCTCTGCGCCAACGCCCGCAGAGAAAGATCGGCAGGCCACTCAACTGACGGCACTGATTCAGGCTCACCCGGTGCAAGGGCTCGGTAGCTGCATAAAGCCATGCCTCCCCGATACAGAGCCATAAAACCATCAGCTTCTGCCCACCCAACCGAACAGAACAAGCGACAGCACACCGCCGTCTCTGCCGCTTGAAATAATGGCACAATGCCTGTATCCCTAGGCGCCGTATTAACGCTGCTATCCCAGCCACGCGTCCAGAGAACAATCATGAAAAAGCCGCAGGTGGACTTCGAATACGTGAGCGAGCTGCTCGCAAAGTTCTTCAAACAGCGCAGCCTGCAATCGGCCTTCAAGGTTATTGCAGCGCAAGACATCACTGGCTGGGAAATCTGGTTCCAGGTGGAGTTTGCTCGGTTTCTTTCAGAGCATGAATCAGAACCCGAATGGTCGCGCGAGTACCCGTTTGAGTTCGACTATCGGATGGAGAGAGAACGCGCCTTCTTGAGGCCTGATTTCATCATTAGAAAAAAACACTGGGCTGCAGATCGGTATCTTGCGCTTGAAATCAAGCAACACCAGCAGCTAGGTAACTGCATCGCCAATATGATTGGCGACTTGAAGAAAGTTGCAAAAATCAGGAAATCCGAAATAGACCTGCGCTCCTATTGGGCGTTGGGCATTTTTCAGACTGATGATGGAATTGATCTGCCAGAACTGATTGAGTCAAAAATGTCTGGAACGCCACTGTCGTATTACCAATCGCGCACAGCCATCAACCATATTCCCGGCACAATCTACAGCTATGCGCTGTTCTAAACCCCTTGATAAGCCGTGATGCGGCACACGCACGCGAAGGCAAGCAAACACCATCAGGATGGGCACACAGAGAAAGGTATTGAATACCTGGAGGTGGGTGCTGATTTGGCGCTCTGAGGTGGGGGCTTTGCAAAAGTTTTGCAAATCGCAGACAACAAAAAAGGGCCCACCTTTCGGTGAGCCCTTCCAGACCGCCCAGCAGAGCGGATTTTGTTTGGTAGGCGCGATTGGGCTCGAACCAACGACCCCCACCATGTCAAGGTGACCAGATGTAGGTGCTAACCGTATGATTTAAATAGGTTTTATTGGCTTAATCAGTCGACTAAAATCGCTGGATCAGCCTATATAAATCAATAACTTAGCGTTGTATTTTCATACAGTAGTCAGGTTTAACTCTGAGGTATCACAGCTGCCGGCCAGAGACTGATTTATAATCCGGTATGAAATTCAAACAAGCCGTGACCTGTAACTCCTCTCCGAGCGTCCTGCCGACCAAATTGATCCCATCTCTTTCACAAAATCATCTGAATGTTGGCGGCAATCGGCCAAATGCGGGCCCTCAGCCATTTGATCAAGCGCCGCAACAGCAGTGACAGAAAAAATCAGAAATGCCTTATGTTCGCAGCTCTAAGCGGTCGTTAAAGTGGTCTTATATTCATTTATCCTCGTGGTTATGCTCTTGAATTTCTCGATAAACCCCAGCAAACAGAAGTTAACGGGCATACAAATTTATTTATTTCTATTAGCCATTGTTTTTTATTTACAAAGTTCCATCGCAACTGCTGCCTGCATTGCCGACAGGCAAACCCAAACAAGAAGCTTTGGTATAAATCTGACTGAAAATGCTCTATCAATCGCGGCTGACGCACCTATCGGCACGATAATTTATAATGATACTATCAACACATACCCCACTAAAGTCACTTGTGGATCAGGCGGAATCAACAAGGGATTCCATATCAACAGTGATCTCGTTAGCTGGGGCTCAAACGATTATACTTTCGCCTTGGAAAACACAGGCCTATCATTCAAAATTATAGGGCGACAAAGTAACGGCGCAGAGTTTCCTGAGCAGCGTCCACGGCACTTAAGCGTATATCACGAAGACTACACCATGACCTCCACATACCGATTAGTAATATATAAATCGGCAGCATTATCGACTCAGAAATCAGTGCCAGCCGGATTGCTCGGAAGCATAAAATGGGATAATTTTGAATATTTAAAACTATACCTCGCAAATCCCATAACCTTAAACACAGCTTCCTGCCAGACCCCTGAAGTGTCGGTTCAAATGGGGGGCGACTATCGTCTGGAGGAATTCAACAAGACCGGTGATACACCTCGGATGATCAAGTTCAACATTGGCCTCAACCAGTGCCAAAGCGGTATCAACAAGGTCACCTATTCACTCAAAGCCACCACCCAAGTCATCGACTCGCAAAAGGGTATCGTAGCGCTGAACTCCAGTTCAACGGCTAAAGGCATCGGTCTAAAGCTAATGAACGAGGCAGGACAACCTATCGCGCTGGACACTGCCTACCCGCTCAATGAGTTCAACACCACAGGCACAAGCTTCAACATACCGCTGTCCGCAGCCTACTACCGCCTGGCCGACAGCAGACTGGAAGCCGGCACCGCAAACACCGAAGTGACGTTCATCGTGAATTACCTGTAATTAACAAAGAACCGATAACGGCCATTGTTTGATTTTCGCTTTGGGTCGAAAGCAGTCTCCTAGGCCGGATCTACCCACCAGGCTGTGGTAAAATCAAGCTAATCCCCAGCAACCCTAATGATTGCCAATATAAAATTTCTTGATAGACCGCATTCGGCCAAATATGGACATCGGAAACTCTGACAAAGTCAGAACGACTCCCCTTCAAGAAAATATTATCCTAGTTAAAAAGCCCTCCCAGATCACTAGGCACCCAGCTCATCACAATCAACTCCCCCGTCACCTCCGCCTTCCCCTGCCTCTGATTCGTGGTCGTGTAGCGGATCTCGGTCGTCTCAAAATGAAACCCATCAAACACCCGCCGAATGTCCGGGTGGTCGTTGATACTGACCATCACCTTGCCTTTGCAGCGCCGCATAAAGTCGGCCATGCGCTCGTAGTTTTCAAACGGGAAGTCCACGCCGTAGCCAGCGGTCTGCCAGTAGGGTGGGTCCATGTAGTGGAAGGTGTGCGGCCGGTCGTAGCGCTCTGCGCACTCGAGCCAAGGCAGGTTTTCAACGTAGGTGCCGGACAAGCGCTGCCAGGCTGCAGATAGATTCTCTTCGATGCGCAGCAGGTTGATTGCGGGGGCCGTTGTCGCGGTACCGAAGCTCTGCCCCGAAACCTTGCCGCCAAAGGCATGGTGCTGCAGGTAGAAGAATCGAGCGGCGCGCTGGATGTCGGTCAGCGTTTCCGGGCGGGTCATTTTTTGCCACTCGAAAATCTGTCGTGAGCTGAGAGCCCATTTGAACTGACGCACGAACTCTTCCAGGTGATTCTGCACCACACGGTACAGGGTCACCAGATCGCCGTTGATGTCGTTAAGCACTTCGCATGGCGCGGGCTGTGGGCGCAGGAAATAGAGCGCCCCGCCGCCTGCGAAAACTTCGACGTAGCATTCGTGGGGTGGGAACAGGGGGATAAGGCGATCGGCCAGGCGGCGTTTGCCGCCCATCCAAGGGATGATGGGTGAAGACATAATTTGCAAGACCTTTACTGTGTGGATAAACAGGTGCTAGGCTCGCTCGGCTTTGTGCACAGAGCGGGAGCCTTGGCTGGGCTTGCAGGTAGAGACTGCGGGTTCGGTGGTCGGGCTGGATGTTGACGCATCCAGCTTCGGCCGCTCCTTTTACTTTGTGCCTGATACTTCTTTGGCGTAGGCCTGACAGGCCTGCAGCGCGATCAGTCCTTGATCGCCGTCGCTGGTGATTCCGATAATTCGTTGAGCATGCGCTGGGTCAAGTTGGGCTCTACAGGCGCCATGAACCACGCCGCCGGCGCCGGTGGTGGGTTGCACTGCGTCACAACCAGTTGCTGCGGCGGCATCGAGTTGGACTGACAACCGCAGATCAGCAGTAGCAAGGCGATCAAGCAGACGTGCCTGTTTGGTTTTCTCATCGGTAAGGGCTCGGTAATGGGATTGGTCGCTGGCTGCCAGCCATTGCTCCAGGGCGAGGCGCTTGCCCTGCTCTGCCAGAATTTGCGTGGAGTTGGCATTGGCCAGATCGGTACGTTCGGTTTGGTAGGCGGCTTCCTTAGCGGCCAGTTGCTGGCCGTAGGCATTGGCCTGCCACTCCCATGCTGCCCACGCGCTGCCCGCCATCAGGGCCAGGATAATCAGCAGCACCCCGCCCCACTTCACCGCATCGATCTTCACACCAGCACCTTGAGCGCCAGGGCGTACAGCGCCTGCCGATCGGCCGCACCGTTCTGGCCACCGTTGATGCGTCGGGTGATCCTTTCGAACTGGCCCGCGTCGGCCAGGGCGTTGAGGCCCCTGGTCGCCCAGAACCATGCTGCTGACATGCAGGCGTGCTGTGGCTTTTCCAGCAGCTCGGGCTGCTTGATCAGATCAAGGCCCAGCCCTTCGCCGCACGCCATGTAGTTGGCCCGGCCGGTGATTTGGATCAGGCCACGCCCCCGATACTTGGGGCCGTCGCCGGCCACGGTGTTACCCAGGTCTTTGCGGCCTTCGTATTTAGCTTGGGCGGCCGTTGGCCCCCAGATTTCCTTGACGTATTTGAGCTGGCCAGACTCATGGCCAATCTGCGCGATAAATGCGGCCACACGCCTGGTTCCAACAATCTGATACCGGTTCATAGCGGTGTTTAAGACAGGCACAAAAACGCCGGCAACTTGGCCGGCGTTCGGGAGGATCAGCAGCAGTTGCTGCGCGGTGATGGGCATTGCGTTCTCCAGGCAAAAAAAATCCCTCACTTGGCGGGGTTCGGTGCTGCAGTCTCACTTCATTAAGACATCACTTCTTCAGCCGTTCTGCCAGTCGCGTCATCAAATCCATGCGTTCATGCAATATCGCCACGATCAAAGCGGGTGCACCTTCACGGGGCAGGGCAAATGCGTAGTGGTGTTCGCAGTGCGCCATCAGCAACTTCGGGTAGAGGTCGCTCATGTCCCTGTACGCGCCTTGACGGGCTGAAAGGCGCGCAATCCCGCGCTCCAGTCTGCCGATATACACACGCACCTGTTCGTCACTCCACTGTTGGCGCGTGTAGCGGATGATCCCGCGCAAGTCGGCTTCAGCCTCAAGCGTAAGAACGTAGGCGCCGCTCAAACCCGATTTTCCCCGGACAGCTCTTCGTCGAGGATGTCACCAATGCTTCTGGCCGAAACCTTGCCCGCGAGGCCATCGTTGATGCGGGCGGTGAGTACGCCTTTCAGCTCTTGCCATGCCGGATCATTGTCGATATTGCCCGGGAACAGGCGCTCGATGGCGTATTGCTTGATCGTTTTGCCCTGCAAGGCGGCCAACGCTTTCAGGCTCTGATGCTGCTGCTCGGATATGTCGATGGTCAGGCGGCTCATGTGGCAACTCCATACGTGATCTACGCCCTAATATTCGCACAAATGTGGGAATGTGGGTCATCTGCTGGACGACCGGGAGTGCTGTCAGATTAGCTTGGGCGTGTTGGCCGCATGCTTGAATCGGGATAGCCCTCGGCATCCAGCTTCCAGGCTCGCACCTGGGTGCGGTAGTCACGCCACTGGCGCTCCGTACCTGTCACCGGCTCCCCGTCCTCAATGGCCTCCAACTGCTCAGCCACGAACTTGCGCTCCTGCTCGACCCACTGGACTTCGACAGCAATCAAAGGCGCCAAGCGTGCAGCCTCGGCCTCCTCTTTTATGTCGGCGGCCTTGCGCAGTTTCGACCAGTCAATGTTGCTCATTTGTGGGCTCCTCCGCAGTTACAGGCGGCAATGGCTCTGGTTCCAGTGGCCTCGGCAAGGGCTGAGGCAGCGCAATTGGGCCATCGAAGTCAACGTTAATAGGTGCAGGAAAGGCTTGTTCTTCGCTGTAGTTCGCGGGGTATGGAAAGCGAAGGACTAAATGAATCTCTCCTTCAACTCTGGTTACGTCCCCATGAAAATCATCTGAGGCGATTGCGCTTGCGGGCAGTATGTCGCCCTCTTCCACGGGCCTGAAATCAAAGGGCTGGCCGTTGATAAAAATGACATCGCCTTGCCTTACAAACTTGGGTTCTGGCTCGTCAGTGCGTACAGGTGACAGGATGATTAGCATTATTTCCACCGTCCAATAGCTACCAGACTAAAACTCACTCCGTCGAGGTCTGCATGACCAAATGCCCCCTGTGACCATACGGAAGCGAGGCAGGTAAAGGGGGATCGAACTGCGGCGCCGGGACCGTTGAATAGCTTTCTGACTGCAAGTTCGCCCGATGCAAAATTGACCATGATGTTGGGCAGTGCTCCTGCCAGGAACGGCATGGGGAAGTTCCAGGTTGCGCCAATATTTGAGCTGTTGACCAATTCAGGGGCAATGCTCGTGCGCCAACAGATCTGTACGCCGCTCGCAAACCTTGCATAGTCGCCATTGGCATTTGAGCCAAATTCAAGCAATGCGCCGTTAGAGACCAGTCCCAGTGCGTTGTCATTGTTGTAGAACTTTCTCCAGACTTGCGCAGTAGTCGGCGTCGCTTTCGAGATGGTGTGTAGATCCCCCAGCCGCCAGTCGAAATATGTCTGAAAATAGAATTCGTCATTGTAGGTCAGGGTCATCAACGCTCCATCAGTGGAGCTTGGTGGCCGGTCTTGACCTGTCAAATAATCGAACGATACGCCGCAAGCCTTACCAATGGGAAAAGCTCTACTGGTGATAATGCGGCCGGAAAGCGGCAGACCAATGCCATAGTCTCCCGTTTTATTTACACGACCCGGGGTGGGATCGTCTCTGCTTGTGGTCATGTCCGCAGACGCCGCCGTACCAAGCGCTGCATTCTTGTCGTACAGCTCCTGCGTCATGGCGTTGATTTTCATGCTTGCGGTACGCGGCGGATCGCCACCCAATCCCGTAGGCGGCGTACCCAGAATGATTTCTTGCCGTGCCATGCTGTTCTCCAGGCGAAAAAATACCCGCGTCTTGGCGGGCTGATAGTGGGTGATGAGGTCGGTCTCAATAAGCGCTGATTAAGTGCCCGGTAGCCTTGCGAACACTGCCGATGGCTGGCCAATGTTTGTCCAGACACCACCCGGCCTGTTGGTGATGATGAATAGCTGCATTCTGTTTGCCCCGTAATCAAACCTGATTCCGGCAGTGTTCCATCGTGCAAGCCCGGGGCTCAGTTGCCCTCTTGAGAACGGATTGATCATGAAGTACTCGTCTTCCTTCAAGGGCCCCACCGCCCCGTTGACCCAGTAGTAAGCGTTACCCAATGGCGGATGCTGCGTACTGCCTGCATACGCCCAGGCGTGGCTGGCTCTGGTCATGATCACTGGCGCGGCCCCGGAGTCATAGACCAGCGCCCCAGAGGCAGACCACAACCTCAGGCCATACTTAGCCGCCGTGCGCGAGGCGAACACGGCTGCAAACCATTTGCCAGCGGGCCTCCAACCCACGTTGTTGGCCGAAATGCTGAACCCGGTCCAATTGCCTGCCGAGCCGTTGATGGTCATGCCGTCGTAGAGTTCATGGGGTCGATCCGGCGAGTTACGAATAAAGATGCAGGGAGGCTCTTCAGTGGGTATAGGCGCCGGAAAGGCCACCCGCGCAACCCTGTCCCCGGTGGCTGCATAGGTGCCGTTGTAAACCGAGCACAGCCTGGGAGTTTCCGAGTCAATCTGGATAAATGAGTCATTGTTGCGGACTGTCAGACCAAAGCTCAATTTCGGTACCTCATCGCCAGCAGCCTGAAAGCTATGGTGGACCCATAGCCAAACTTGGGATCTTCGTTGGGGTGCAATGATCGAATGCTCACATGCCCGGCCCCAACCGACATATAAGGCATGGCCTCCCAATTGTTTTCGCTGGCTGCCGGGTTTATCGGCAGGATTGAAGCCGAGCACTTTCCTGGATCAAACCCCGCAATGGGGACTGTGATCACAGCCCCCCGGCTCAGCTGATAGCGCTGGTTATGGATCACCTGGTAGGTGAAGTTATCGGTGTCCAATTCGATAACGCCCTTTTCGCTCCACGTCCTTAATCCAAAGCTCATTCGCTCAGATCTCCCAACTGCACGCGCTTGATGTCATTAGCGTCGTACACGCGCAATGACCTGTGCGTCATGATCATCCTGCCTTCACCCGGGACGCTGCCGTTGATTTCAAACGTGCCGGACTTGTCCAGGCGCCAGCCGCTGATACCGGCCACATAGTTGGTCGAGGCGATGTACTCGCCAATTTTTGCGTTGCTGATCGTGCCGTCCTGGATAAACGCCGACGCCATAAACACCTGCCCGTTCTCAACCACAAACGGCGTAAATACCTGCCCGCCGGCCAGCGCACCCACCACGGCAAAGCGATCCGCACTGACCAGAAACTGGCTTTGCAAAACACCTTCAGCGTTGGTTTCAATGCCCAGCCCAATACCCGCAGTGACCAACTGCCCGTTGGAGTTGACCTGCATTTTGACCGACCACATGGCGCTGGCCTTGCCCTCGAATTCAGCCTGGGCCTTGCTCACGACCTCAACTGCGGCAGATGTTTCACCCACTTCAGCCTGAACCCGGTCGGTACGCACGGCCTGGGCAAAGTCGCGTTCGGCAATCACGGACATCAGCGACTCGGCACCAGCCGAAAAACGCTCATCCCCTGCACTGCCGTTTTCATCACCCGCAGAACCTGAGTCGATATACGCATACACGCCATCGACTTTCTCAGCCGTTGCCGTGACCTTGCCGTCAAGGGTTTCCACGGTGCTGGTGAGTGAACTCAAGCCGCTGGCAGTGGCCTCTAACCCTGTTTCAGGGTCAGTGACCTTGGCGTTGATTGCGTTGAGTTGCTCGGCCTGTACCGTGATCTTGCCGTCCTGTTCGATGATGCTGGCCGAGTTCTTTTGTACCTGCAGCACCAGGGCATTGGTGGTTTCGGCCAAGGTGCCCATATCGAGCCAGTAGGTGGCGTCAGGCGGTGGATGGCCGGTGGTGGCTGCGATCGCCTGAAATAGGCGATTCCCAAAGCGCACGACTTCGCCCGATGCATAGGCCTTGGTGTTGTCGTACTCCAGCGCATCTGTGATTTCGTCGATCAGGCCTTCCAGTTCCTTTTTGGCCTGGTTGAGACGGTCATTCACAGAGCCTGAGCCGTCGCCATCAATCAGCTCGATCCGATCCAGCAACTCCTTGCCCAGCTCGGTTTCGCCAATCTGCCCGGCGATCAATTCCAGAATCGGCCCGGCCTCGGCGCTGGACATGCCCATCACCCCATCTTTCACCGGGTAAAACGGCCCGATATTGCCTGTACGGTCGACCAACCGCGCCCAGAAGAAGAACTGCGCGCCAGCAGCCAAGCTTTGCAGGCGGTGATCGTTCTGCGGATAAGCCAGATCCGACAGTTTGGTAGCGCTCTCCAGGCTATTGGCTTGGCTGAACCAGATCTCGGTCCGCTGGGTGTCTTCCGCCCCTTCCGGGAAGCCCCATTTGAGGCCGATTTCAAACAACCGACTTTGGCTGGTCAAGTAGCTGACTGCAGGGGGTAAGCCTTCCTTGCCGTTCAACTGAGTCAGTTCTGAGGACTTCCAAACCGAAGAAATATCAAACGCACTGACCGCCCTCACCCGGGCCAGATAAGCGCCGGCGTAGATGCCGGTGATGTCCACGCTGGACGAGCCGGTGCGCTGCACCTTGATCCAGTTGCCGCTGTCCTTGCGCCACTCCACGTCATAGGCGACAGCGCCGGGCACTGACTCCCAGGCGATGCTCATGGTGGTCACGGCCAGGCCTTGGGCAATCGACGAATTCGATGTCAGCACCACACTGGCCGGCGCCGGCACCACAGTAATCGGGATCACACTGATGGGGCGCTCTTCCAGCCGGGCACCGGTATCGATATGCGCAAACTTGCTCGGGTCGTACTGCACGGCCGAGATTTCGAATACACCGGCCTCCGGCCGCGACACGCTGGTGACCCGGTAAAGCGGTACCGCCAGATCGTCAGCGTCCAGGCACCACACCAGCTCGGGCTCAGGCGCGACGGAGTACGCAGTGGTCACCGTCACCTTGCACCCACTCACCAACTGAATAGTCCGCCCCTCACACTTGCCGTCGGGCAGGTTGAGAATCAGGCGATCGCCCGGCTTGGCCGAGGTATCGCGGTCCAGCGTAATGACCTTGCCGGCAACCGCCGCCACCAGCCCGCCCACTGGTCGCCCTGCGATTAACTCGTCTGCAATCGGGATCACATACCCCGGCAACGGGATTCGCCCGGCCAAACCCGTTCTGAACGTCACAGCCCGATCCTTGGCGTTGGTCAGCAGCGCCCATTTGCCGCGGCGCTGCGCCTCGGACTCTCGGGTGCAACCAATCGCGCTGATCTCCAGCGGGTTGTCGCCATAGCGGCGCTGCAACTTGATGTCGGTCACCGCGGTGACGTCGGTGTCGTAGTTGTTGGCGGGGTTGTCGTAGCTGATCAGTGCCCGGCTGTAACGGGTGCGCTCCGAGGCACTGGTGTAGGTGAACTTGCCGTCGATAACGTTGGCACGGGTGTAGGCAAAGTCAAAGTCAGTGGAGCGCGGCATATCCGATAGCGAAAACACCTGGCCCTGCGCCCAATAGGTCATGCCGCGGTAAATCGCCGAAATATCCCGCAGCAACGTCCAGGCATCCGCCCTACCCTGCAGGTTCAGGTTGCAGATAAAGCGCGGCTCCATGCCGCCCCGACCGTCTGGCACCAGTTGGTCGCAGTACTGGGCGATGCGGTACAGCTCCCACTTGTCGACCTGCCAGGGTTTAATGCGCCGGCCGAGGCCAAAGCGGTCGTTGACCGTGATGTCGTAGGTCATCCATACCGGGTTGTCCGTCCAGGCCTGCTTGAAGGTGCCGTCCCAGATGCCCGTGTACGACCGGCTCCGCGGATCGTAATTGCTGGGCACGGCGATTTTGCGCGCGTCACACTCAACCGTGATCGCGGGGATATTGCGGAACTGCTCAGCAGAGAATTCGATATAAAGCAGCGCGGTGTTCGGATAACGCAGCTTGGCGTCGATGACCTCGGTGTAACCTGCGATCTGCATGGTGTCGGCAATTTTGTTGCTGTTCTGGTTCAGCGTGATCCGAGTGACGCGCAACATCCAGCCACTTGCGGCCTTGGGCAATTCAACGCGCCGAGTGCGCTCGTAGGTGCTGGTGGTCTTGCCGTCCACCGCCTCGCTCAACACCTGCTGATAGGCGCCGCCATCGGTAGCCACCTCGACCTTGTACTCGATCCGGTAGCCGTTGATATTTCCGCTCTCGTCGATCGATTGCAGCATGGGCCAGGCAAAGCGCAGGCGTATGGCGGACAGCTGGGTGTTGTTGATCGACCTCACCCATGGCGTGCCGCTGCGCAGTTCAATGCCCAAGGTGGTTTCGTTTTCGACCGAGGGGATACCGGGAATATAGGGCTGCTCCACGGAGCCGGTGCGCCATTCCCACTTTACGTTCGGAAAGTTGAAGTTGCCCTGTTCGTCCTGCAGCGGGGTATTGTCGAGGTAGATGTTTTTGGCCGTGGGGATGCCGTCGAATTCACCCTCGCCGACAGCGATCAGCATCTTCGCCAAGGCTATCGAGCGCAGGCTGTCCGGGGCTTCGGTTGGGGTTTTCGGCTTGTCGGAACCACCCTTGGCACCGTGGATATCGAGTAACTGCGCTGCGCCCATGATTTTCTCCAGGCCATAAAAAACCGCCTCTCGGGCGGTGTGATGATTTGTGAGGGGGGGTCAGGCTTTGTCTTCGGCGTAAATTGCCGCACTGATGATTGCGCCACCCCAGTGACGGCGCCCGTAACAGAGCGAAACCGGATTGCCGGAGGCCGTGGTGTTTTTGGCACTGCCGAAGGCGTAGCCGGGGGTGTTTTCAGGGGCCGCGCTGGTTTTCAGGCCACCGGCTTGGGGGCTGAGCATTTGGATGACACCCCCGGCGACCAAACCCACGCCCAACTGAACAGCCCAGGGTTGCTGAAAGTAGCTGCCTGCCACTATGAGCACAGCGCCAATGATGGTTTGAAGAAGCCCTGCCCGCTTACTGCCGACTACGACAGGAGCAATGCGTATATCGCCAGCCCCACAGTAGCCAAGCTCATCCTGCCCAATGTTTGTTTTACCCCGGAATACGGCGAATTCAAGCCCTCTGGATTTGGCATTCGACAGGAAACGCTCGAAGCCAGGGACCTGGACGCAGAGAGCCCTGATGGCTTCTGCTGGTGATTTAACAGCCAGTCTGAATGTGCGACCAAATTGGCGTAATGGGCCGTACAACCGGATGGTCGTCACGGGTTGATAGTTGATCGCCGAACCCTGCATTACTTTTCTCCGGACATTAAAAAACCGCCCGGAGGCGGCTTCTTGAGATGTGAGTTCAGTTGTAATCGACATAGGGGCCGATATAGAAGCCGCTCATATCACCACTGATCCTGTAGAGGCTTTCTTTGTTGGCTTGAACACTGGCTGAAATGGTTCGAATCGCCGCGCCAGCACACAGGCCGGAGCCTGCCAATCCAGCCCCCAGATTTATATTGCCGGCAGGCAGATAAAAGCTCGCGCGCTGACTGGTGCCAATCTTGCCGGCTTTGCGCCCATCGACGTACACGACGATATCGCAGCCAGATCCAACCATCCCGGAATCCCGGACGACTGTAATCACGCCACTCTCACCCGCGGGCTTTGACTGGAAAGCATAAAGCTCATCAGATGGAACCGGCTTTGCCTGGCTGACCGGGATGGGTGAAGACGCACATCCCGCCAGCAGCGCTATTGCCAGCGCACCTATCAAAATTCGCATGTCGTTCCCTCAATTGATTTGGCGGGACTTTAGCATCAGTAACACGGTCATGGCAGAATGCCCCGCCAACAATAACGGAGCCTGTGATGAGACCCTTCGCAATAGCTGCACTAATGCTTCTGCTCACAGGATGCGTGTCAAAGGTCGTTGAGTACACTCCGGCCAAAATCAGCCCAGAGCAGGCACGTTCGGTAATCGAACAGGTGCTTATGGAACAACCTCTCAAGACCAGGCCGGAACAGGTCGTATTTACTGATGAGTACATTGGTTATGGCAGCGGCATACTCTCGACCACCAGCGGCTTTGCCAGTGCAGTCCCTCTCGGTGGCGGAGCGATAGCGGCAGGCAGTTCAAGAACATCGTCTAAGGCCGTTCAGACTCGTATTTACTACAACTCCATCGGCAGTGTGGCCCTCTACTCGAAGCGCGGCCGATGGGTTGTACAGACCCGGAGCACTGGCGGGAGCGTCATGAACAGCTCTCTTGTAGATACGCAGAATAAAGCTGAGCGGTTTGTGGATGCGATGGTGTCTCTGAAGCGCGAATAGCAGTTCAGCAAAAGCACAAACTCCAGCACTTAGCTAGGCTTTAAATAAATATAATTCCGCAGGGAGAGTGCCATGTCAGCCCTCACCCTCACCTTCAAACTCCTTGGCCACACCAAACGATATGACGGCTTGATTGGCGCTACCACCTATAGGTCACCGATAATCGTAGTCTTAAGACCGCGACGATCTCTGTCGAGGCCAAGGCACCTTGCCTCGGCCCGAAGCATGAACATAATTCGGATAGATCGGTGATTGTTCTGCTCCGCCATTCTGAAGCAGCACATGAAGGTCCTCAGCGTAGTGTTCGGCGTCTAGCCATAAACCTAGTTTCCTCCAGCCTGTAATGTTGAGTTAAAGGTCGGCAGCGTACTTCTGAGCTCTTTTGTCATAGCTACAAGTACAGCATTTTGCTTGTCCAACGATTTCATCCACCACGGAGAGTTAACGTCGGTTAGCGCTTCTACAGCCTTGGTAGTCTCTGAGCCAAAGTATAACTTAGCCAACATCAGGACATTTTGATATTCAGCATTGTAACTCTCAAGTCTTTGAGAGGACTCTCTAGGTGGAGATCGTTCCGCTTTTGCCCCCTTGAGAAAGCCCTGATATGCACTCCATTCGTCTTGTATGCCAGGCTGTCGAGCAATAAGACGCGTCATTCGTTCCAGCGCGTCTACACGCCGATCAAATATTTTTGATTCCCATTCAAAAACTTTCTGGTACTGATAGGCACTTGTTGAGTACTGCGCCGCTATCATCACGCCAGCCCAAGAACCAAATGCACTCAACATGCAAACTAACAACGGAAGGTGTAAATCCTTACTGAGTTCTATACTCATAGTTTGTGACATTTCCCGTTTTTTCCTCTTAATCCACACCAAGATACGTCCACCCGATTTCGATCACGACCAAAACGAATACCTGTACAAAGTCAGCTAACAGTTGAGCCTCTAGCGCTCGCCCGATGACAAAAACCCAGCGCGGGGCGGGCCTTCTTTGAGCACATGGTGTCAGCTCACCAGAGAATGTATCAACGGAGCGGCGGTCGCCAATAAGTTGCCGGCAGCACCCTCAAATACCCTCTGAACACTCAGCGCTGCTTCTCTGATAATTGATGCCTTAGGCCGTGGTGACTCGGCTTGAGCTTCTAGAGTCTTGAGTTCTGCGCAAAGCTCTGCAGCCACATCACCAGCAATCACGTTTCGAGCTATAACATCTCTAAGCAGGCTGATTAGTGCATTCAAAGCTTCTGAACTATCGCCATGTGCAATGGATTGACTTGACCCATTCGAGCCAATCTGAATTTGAGAGTCTGTAACATCGCCAAAATGATAATGCTGTGCAGCCACGATCTGACGCTCTTGTGTTGTAAACGACATACCCTCACCGATTACACCTTTAGCCTCGAGGTCCAGTGCCCACTGTAGTATTCGGCTGCGCACAAACTCAATCAGGCCAAAAATCTGACTAGCCTGTATTTCAATTGCAGGTCGAGTTGACGGGGTCATCAATGAACGTAAGTAAGCTTCATTCTTTGGCGGAAAAAACACGACCAGATGCCCTCCGTCGATGGTAAGACGCTCTAATTCAGGTACGGACTGGTAAAAAGGTCGCCGAGAAACCATCTCTAGGGTACCGGCATGCTTGACCTCCAAAGGCATCCATCCTCCGAGTTCACGCTCACAGATTGGAGTACCTCGAAGCATCCTATAATCCGGTAGTGAAGCAGTTTTATAGCCATTTAACTCGGAATTCATCCATTCGGCCAAGTCAACAAAACCAAGCCTGCTTGCAGCCACCAGCGCGTACCTCAGTAAACTCCCAACAGATGTTTGTGGATCGAGTGCAGCATTGACCAACTGGGGAATTAGGGCGGGCATAGTCGCTCCATTGACACATAAGCAAATTATTTCGCTAGGACCACATTCGGCCATGAGGCAAGAACAAGGTCAAGCCATCATTGCCGACACAAGACACTCGCCCCCAAAACTCTAACCCTGTATTTCTATCCAGTATGGATGGAATACCAGTAACCGGGGTCGATGCAGCCGTAGTAGCTTTGTGCCGCAATTTGTTTTAGCGAATCGGACCAAGGATTAATTATGCGTGTACCAAACCAACTGCTGTTCCCGATCGTTAACTATATCAAGGGGTACAATGGCTTCGAGAGCGAAAGCCCGCTCCAGTTCGGCACTCATTACGTCGTAAACGGGGTGGTCATTGATATTCACTTCTCGACCAAGAACAAGCCTACGTTCAGTTTGGATATAAAAAATCAAACTGCTGATCCTATTTTTGTACAGCTCTTTGAACAGTACATCGGCGTTATCAGCGTCCCAGCTGACCAAAGCGTCGTCTAAAAATCGTAAAACCTAGAACAACCCCAGTCCTTCGCCTGCAAACCCAAGGACTGGGGTTGCGCTAATTTCGGCGCTGATATGGCCTAGGAGGTCAATGTGAGTAACGATGAATTTGTGCCACGGCCAGGATTTACAATCGACTGGGCACGTCAATTTGACGTCGGACCATCTGACGAGCACCTGCACGCGATTGGCCAATTCATCGTCAATTACTCTGCAGTCGAGTGGCAACTCGCTGAGCTTTTCGCTTTCTTTCTAAATATGTCGGTTCCAGATGCTCAGAAACTATCGGTAGAAGCTAATATCTCGATGGCTGGAATGATCAGATACATTCAAGTACGTATAACCGAGTCAGGAACTAGCGATAATCAGGCAATAGATGACCTGTTACATACGCTTAAAGTATTTGATGCTGTCAGCATGATCAGACATAAAATCGTCCACTGGCAGTGGGGGCTCAACGAGGGGCCAACAGCATCACTGACCAATCTAATCAAGCCGAAGAGCCCAGCAAAATCCAACACAACGCTCAATATCGACGACCTAAGAAACGAGTGCCTTAAACTCATGAAAATTCTTCAGGCAATTGCCTTAAATGGAGAAATAATCAGAGGCACTATGACTCGCGCCCAGATTCTTGAAATCCGCACAGATACATCGCCTGAAAAGCTCTTTCGACCCTGATACGCGACAGGGGTCGCTCATCAATCTCTTCAAGGATTTCCAGTCCAGCGTCGATCATCGCAGCTGACACTGGCACATCCTCAGGCATCAGCTCGCTTGCTCGTTGTTGAGTCATAGAATTCGACACGATTACTCCTGCAGCCACGCTGCACCATGATTGTTTCTTGCGTCTTTGTGCCTGAGGATCAGCCGTGTCCGATCCAGCCAAGGCCCGCCATAAACAATCACCTCAGACGGCCGCCCATACAGGTGATGCAGCAAAAACGGCCCCGGCCCAAACACATCTGACTCTTCACCTGGCAACGCCGAATCATCCCCGAGATAAATCCCCGCATGATTCGGATGAGCTGTTCGCCCGATCGCCATAACGATCAGGTCACCACGACGTGGTTGGTCGACCCGAACAAAACCTGCCGCCTCGTAATTGGCTTCGTACAAACTGGTGTTATCCGCACTCTCCCACCAGCCGTCCTCCCGTTTGAAAGCTTCAAACTCCAGCCCCCACTCACGCTTGTACCAATCCGCACAGAGCTGCCAGCAATCCCAGGCGCCGTGAACAAACGGCCGTCTTAGCAGCGGCGTGTTTCCGGTCGGTGTAATAGTGCGCAAGTCGCCTTCAGGCCAACTCAGAATGTGCCAGGGCAACGCCGTGGCCTCGCACATGGCCAGGTCATGCGGTGACGGCCGACTGGTGGCATCCGGATGCGAGTGAACAATGCCGATCACCTCGCCCAGGTCTTCCGCTGCTGCGTAGTCCTCGGGATCGAGACGAAACTCTTCATTCGGCTCGCTGGCAATGTTCCGACACGGGAAGTACTGCTGTTTGCGCCCAATGGCCAGCAACAGCCCGCAGCACTCTTTCGGGTACTCGGCAGCCGCATGAGCCTGAATCACGCTCAGAATGTGTTTTCGCATTGTTGGCGCCCACTAAAAAGGGCGCCGTAGCGCCCTTGGTTAAGCTGACTTTCTCGATTGGTCTACTGGTGTTGATAGGGCCCTTTCGGGCTCCCACCCACCTCGCAGCCTGCCACGAATTGCATATCGTCCAATTCCAGTCTTTTCCACCCATTCGGCTAGGCTGAGGGTCTGGCCGAAAGCAGTGATCATATGGCTGTTTCGACGATTTCTATTCTGCTGCTCTGCAGTGGCCCAGCGGCAATTTCCCGGATAATACCCGTCATCGTTGTCGCGACGGTCAAGAGTCATACCATCTGGCCTTTCACCCATATCAGAAACGAAAAGGTGAAAATCGGACCACCTGTCGCATACCGAAATACCTCTTGCACCATATTTCGGGTAATCGACATACCCTGGGTCCGAACATCTGTAATGCATGCAAATCCAAGTATGGTAAAGAGGATGATCGCTATAGCCATGCGTTTTGCTGGAAGTTGAAGCAACTTCCTTCTGTAAGCAGCCGCATGACTTTGAGGCTCCCGATGTTAGGCTGTAAAGAAGAACGGAGGTCTCTTTTCCGCAATCGCAACGACAAAGAAAATAGCGTCTCCCGCCCGCACTTTGATTTTCTTGGATGACTGACCAACGATTGAATCGAGTGCCCAAAAAATCTTTACGCCCTCTCATTACTTCCCCCTATAAGCGTGTCCAGCGAAGAATGTGATTTTTCTGTAGCGCCATCCCTAGGAGTTCATTTCACCATTTTATCAGCTACGAGCAATCAGGCTTACACCCGGGAACCCCGTGAACGGCAATTCGTTGTACTCACCAAACCTTGGCTTACAACCAGTCGACAGACACCCATCACATTCATCCTTTGCAGGGTCATCCGTTAAATCACCATTAATGTCCCGATACGGCCCGGTATAACCGCACGTAGAGCCTCTGTATGCCCCTGTCATTGCTTCATTGCAAAACGTCGTCATTTGCCTACCCGGCAACCCGTGATTGTCGATCTCCCCCGGTGAGGACAGGTCCCACTGCACCATCTCCCCGTCTTCGCCGGTCTTCTGGTCGATAAACCAGATTTCCAACGCCTCCTGGGTTGGGTCGGCAGTCGGGTTGCCGTCAGGGAAGTTCTCCGCATCCAGGTACTGCGCCATGGTTTCGCGCACGGTGAGTTTGAACTTGAGCAAGTCTTCAAACGCCAGGCACAGGGCGGTGATCCGGCCATTGACGTTGCCCACTCTCAACGTGGGGCGCGTGGCTGTGCCGTCACTGTCTGCGCCAATGCCTTCTATGCTCACGGGCCACGCGGCGTATTCATTGCCCTGCCAGTAGATCGATTTGGCCGGTAACTCGTCCGCAGAGGCCCCGGCAGCAGCCAGCTCATCCGGGCTGTGCGGAATCAAATGCCCGTGAAAGTGCAGCGTATCGGCACCGTAGTCGCTGCCGTCGATTTCAAACAGGCGCACTTCGCCGCCGGGCTCCAGTTTCTGGATGTCCGTGATTAATGCCATGGGGGATTACCTTAGGGGTGGAACGCTTGCTCGAACGTGGCGGACAGGGAGTAGACCTGGCCGCCGCGGGGTGAGGGTTTGTAGCCGTTGCACTTGTACAGGCCCAGCTCGCCCAGCGGCGGTGTCCACAGAAAGGCTTTGGCCCCTTGATGGCGATCAAGGAACGCCATCAAGGCCTTGATCGTGTCCTTGGGGCCGGTGTGCAAAAACGGCCAGGTCTGGGATTTGTTGTTGATTCCGTCCGAGACCGATTGCGCGTAACCGTCGCCAAACTGCTGGGTACGCACGCGCTGCTTGATTTCGCCCTCGCCTTTTTCGCTTTGCCAGATGAAGGTTTCAATTGCCATAAATTATCCTTTTACGTTGCGGCTGCTGACTCCGCCCTGGCGCCATGATTTGGCGATTTCTTCCCTGGCCACGGTGCGCATCCGTTCCTGCATGTTGCGCTGGAAGGCTTCGGTATCGAGCTCGGCGCCTTCCGGGCGGCCGGACTCTTCATCAGTCATCACCATGATCGGCATGCTGAGGCTGACCGAAGTACCTCCCCCGCCCATTGCTGCGACACCGGGGCCAGCCCCAGTATTCAGCGGTGTCACGCTGCCGCCCGCTGCGCCCGTCATCAAGAACGTCTTGCCGCCCTGACTGAACAGCTCAGGCCCTTTTTCATTCACTTCGTACAGGGTGTCAGGCGCGACATTGCCGCCTGAAGCCCGGCCCCCGCCGTAGTCCACAGCCGTCAGGTTTTCACTGAAGCCATTTATGCCGCTATTTGTGCCGCCTCCGAAGTACGAACCAAAAGCGGAACCGACGATGCTGCTCAACAAGCTAGAAGCCGCCTGCCGCGCCGCAATGCGCGCCATATCCGCCAGTATCGACTTGGTGAAGTCCCCAAACGAAGCCTTGCCGGTTACAGCGAAGTTGACGACGGCGTCCTCCATCGAGCTGAAGGCGTTGCCGAACAGGGCTTTGGTCTGGCCCGCGACATCCCGGGCGCTGTCCAGATAGTTCTGGAACGCCGAAGTAGCGCCGTTGCGCCAGTCGCTTTGAGCGGCGGACATGGCCTCGTAGTTGCTGAGGGTGGTTTCCTTGAGGTCGGATTCGCTCTGGTTGATCGCCGCCAGTTTCTGGTTGTACTCATCCGCGCTCATGTTGCGCGCGGCGTCGGCCTTGTCTCGTGCCAGATCCAGCCGCTGCTGGTTGGCCCGATCCGCGATGCCGTTGAGTTCACCATTGAGCGCGTTCTGCCGGTCTCCCTGACCAACACCCGCCGCCGCACGCTGACCGGCCTGCTGTAGCGCCTGGTTCTGCCGCGCCAGCGCATCGATGTAGCTATTGATCGCCAAGGTCTGCTTTTTAAGGCGCCCTTCCTGATCGATCTCCAGCACCCTGAGTTTGCTGTCAGCGTCCTGCTGGGCCTTGACCATATCGGTGCGGGCATTGGCGATCTTCTTGTCCAGTTCGATCGCCTGGGCAGCCGAGGTGGTCTTGCGGGCTTTCGCCGACTCAAGAACTGCTATCTCGGCCCCATATGCAGCAGTGATTTCGTCCTTTTCGTTGCCGATCAGGCCCGCGCGTTTCCAACTGTACTCTTCCTGCGAAACCAGACCGGCCTTTTGCAGAGCATCCAGCTCTTTTTGCGCGTTGGCATACTCGGCCAGAATGGCCTTGATGGCGTTTTGAGAGGCGTTGAATTCCGTGAGGTCGACCCCGCCCGCAGCCTCTTTGGCGCCCTTTGGGTCTTTGTAGCGGGCATTGATATTTGAAATCTGCTGATCAATTCGCGACTGCTCAAGTCGAGGATCTTTAGGGTCGGCAGCGCGAAACGACGCGAGTTCAAGATCAAGCTTTTTGAGTTCGTCATCACGTTTTTGCTTGTTGGTACGAAATGACTTCTCGCGAGCATCAAAGGCAATTTGCGAGTTAATGGCTTTATCCTGAATGGCTTGAGCCTGTGCCTGCTCTTTTGCCTGCTTTTCCTCGGTATCGCGCAGCTTCGTGAGAACGCTCAGCTCTTTCTCGGCAACAGCGAGCTTTTTGGCCGCATCGATGTCTTCGGGGTCAGCCTTTATCGCGCTTCGCCCATAGGCAACCTGTTGCGTAAGCTCCGCTATCCTTTGCGAGGGTACTGCCTGGCGACCAATGTCGTTAATTGCATCAAGCGACTTCTTGGCCTCATCAGTGATGCCTTTCCATGCCCGCTCGATATAACCCAGATTGTCTGTGATCTGGCTGGAGCGTGTATTGACCGTCTGGGCGTAGGTATCTGTGAGCAGTTTCGCCGCGCCAATTAGATCGCCTTGCTCCTTCAGCGCCACGATTTGGGAGTAAACGGAGGCCGTCAAAAAATGATATTGGTCATTTAGCTCTTTAGCGGCCGCCACAGGGTCCTTGGCGATTTTGACGAACTCGCCAATCGTCGCATCCACCGACCTGCCCGTAGCGTCCTCCATTGCCGCGGCTGCATCAGCGATTTCCTTGAAGCTGCTGCTCGCAATCACGCCACTGCCTGCGAGCTTGGCCAACGTGGCAGCCGCATCGCCGATCGTGCCATTGGTAGCACTGACCTGCCGCGCCAGGTCGGCCAATTGCCCGGCGCTGGTTCCGGCAGAGTTGCCGGTCAGGATCAGGGATTTGTTGTAGGCGTCCGCTTCCTTGCTGCCCTGATAGTAGCCGTAAACCAAAACCCCAACGGCAGCAGCTGCCGCAAGCATCCCAGCTACTAAACCAGCCATCCCAAGCCCGACGGGGCCTGTGCTGGCACTGAGCGCTTCCAGTGCCTTCTTGGCGTTCTCAGTGGACTCGGCCGCCGTATTGGACTTCTCCGCAAGGTCGGAAATGCTCTCGCCGGCTTCACCTGCGTTTTCAGCGACATCCTTGGACTTGTCCGCAATGCTCGCCAGCGACTCGCCCAAAGCCGCAGCGCCAGCACCGCCGGAAAACAGCGAGGAAATGCCAGCCCCCGAGATACCGGCACCGATGCCAAGCCGGGCGATAGCGTGAAGGCCGCTGCTCCAGTTGCCCGCAGACAACGCATTGATCAGTTGCAGCACGTTTTGCTGGGCGCCGCGGGTACTCAAACCGAAGCTGTCGGTGGCGTCCTTGGCTTTGACGGACTCGTCACTGAAGCCTTTGATCTTGCTGCGGGCGGCTTCGATATCCGCCGAGTAGGCCTTGAACCCGTCCTTATCAATATTGCCTGCAGCCCGGTGCTGGTTGAGTTGACGTTGTTGCTCATCGAGGCGCGCCAGTGCGGCCGTAGTCGGGTTGATCTGCCCCAGCAGCTTGACCAGACCGTCAGCCTGCACGCCCGTTGCAGCCGCCGCCAAACGGCTCGCATCAGCTTGCTTGTCGACAGTGCCCACCAGGGCATCAGCGTCGGCCTTGAGCCGGCGGTTGAGCGCGGCATAGTCGGTGGTGGTTGCACGGGCGGCGTCCATTGCCGAGGTGCTGGAGTTGACGCTGGATGCCAGGCTTTTCAGGTATTCACTGGAGTCCAGCGATGCCCTGGCCATGGCCAGCAGGCGGGTTTTGGCCTCTTCAGTGGTTTCCGCCAGTTTGCTTTCGGCACCGGACAAGCCCGTGGCCGCCGTCGAGGCCTTGTCAAAGCTCTGGCCAATCCCTTCAGCGACCTTTTCCGCCTTCTCCCCTGCCTGGACAAACTTGTCGAGTTCGGCACCGGCCTTGGTGACGTCGCCGGTCTGGACTTCAATCCCGAGGCTCGCAATATCGGTCATGCCGTCATCCTTTGTTGATTTGCTCAGACATGGCGAGCATGGCTTCGGCCTCCATGATCCGCAGGTCAGGGAAGAGCTGGAGGGTGGCTTTTCGGGTCAGACCAGAGAGGCTGGCCGTATCGTAGATCGCGGAGTAATCGAGGCCGGTCGCGCCGCATGCGCCGGTGCGCCATTGCGTGGACATGGCTTCAAACAGGCAGAAGCAAGGCCAGTTGTCGGGCCATACCTCGATGGTGTCGTCACAGTCATCCTGGGATAGCCCGAACAGGCTGAGCTGCGCAGCCGATGCGGGCGGCTCGTAGAGGGCGCGGCCGACCTCGATCAGTTTCCCAGGCGGGATGTATCGAAGGCCTGTTGGTAGGCTTTGACAATGGCCTCAGCCGCACCCGCTGAGGTTTCGACCAGAGCGCGGATCGACTCCGGGCTGAGCTTGTCATCGAAGCCCCATCCCGAAACCAACGCCTCAACCTGCTCAACCTGACGCTCGATACCCGCATCCGTCAGATCAACGATGGTCAGGTCTTCCCCCATCGCCTTGAACCGTGCCTCGTCGGCCTTCAAGGTGTGCTGCCAGCCGAGGAACAGCGCTGCCAGCGCCTTGCGGTCGCGGTACTTGAACTCGAACGGGACCTTGATGAACTCGCCACCCACACGCGGAATCTCGACGTCAGCTTTGAAGGTCGGGTTCTGTGCAATTTTGAACTTGGCCATAACTGCCCCCTTACGCCATGTAGCGAGTAGGTTCGGCCTGCAGGGCCAAGTTGACGGTTCGGGTCAGCACGTTGTTGCGCGCCACCGTCGGCTGCTTGGAAAACGAGGTGTAGGCACCATAGAAAATGGTGTCGTTACCTGGGAGGTTGAGGCGAGCGGCTTCGATCCTTCGACCTGCGTCCGCGGCCTCCAGCACCTTCACAAAAGGCTTGCCTGGGTCGTCGGCAATGGTCAACGTCATGCTGGCTGCCGACTTATCGGTAGGCACTTGGCGGCCTTGCTTGTCTTCCAGAAAGACCACATCCGTGTACTGCTGCTCGCCACCGGAAAACGCCACGTCGGAGACTTGCGGAATCTGCACCCATGTTTCGATCTTCTTGAGGGTTCCGCCGCCGGAGCCAGCCGGGAAGCTTTGCGTGTCCGAAGTATCAATATCCTCCAGAGTGATCGACACCGCAGTCGCGGTTTTTACTCGCACTACTCGCCCATTAAGGGTGCTCCAGCCGGACTCGACCAACACGATATCGCCCACTTCAAGATCGGCATCTGCCACGGTGGCCACAGCCTCGGTGGCATTACTGATCGCTGTAAACGCCAGCGCTGCTGCATAGGTGGCGGCGTGCTGGAATGTGCCGCCGTTCGGGAGTTTGTAGCCCATTGGTTTTTCCTCTTTGCAGAAATGACAAAACCCGCTCGATGGCGGGTTCAGGCTGTGCCCTATGGGCGTATTGGGTTGAAGTCAGTGGATTGACAAATAGAGCCATCGACCGGATGACGGCTGGTTGATAGGATCGCGCGCCTTACTTAATGCCACTCCGGGAATCAAACACATATGAATCGAGAGCAAATTCGTAGCGCCATTTGGTTCGCAATAATCACCTCAGTGATTGCACTGCTGTCGGCCTACGCCCAAACCGACCCGAATAGCGCCGAAAGCTGGTTGGTCAAGTCCAGGCTGCTGGGATCGCTGTGGGTAGACTCTCTGCCTCTGGCGGCGATTCTTGTGCTGATTCTGGCGTCGCCTTGGTATTTGGTGAAGTGGTTCAGAAGCCGCCGCGCCAAATCCTAAGTACTCATCAAGCCGTGTCGGCACGGTACTGAAAAGACACAGGCAGCGCATAGCCGGTGTCTTCTTGTTGCTCGGGACCTGGCTCGATCGGGGTCATCACCAGTACCGTGAAGTCACCCCGGCTTAATCGATCATTGAGGGCAAACAAAGCAGACAAGTCCTCTGCCAACCCTTCGCCCGCACCGGAACCAACTCCGGCAGGTGTGACGATGGTGATTTGAAACAGACCGGTATAAACACGATGTTCGCCAGCGAGGTCGTCGCTCCCCGTGCGCGCAGGTATCGAGAAAGCCCGCAGGTAGGTTTCGCCGTCAGCAGGCTTGAACACCACATTTTGATAGGCAATGCGCAACACTGGCTTTTGCAGCTTTGCCCAAGCAGCCAGCCGGGCCTCAAACAGTGAGCGAACAATCTTATGGCTCATACCTGGTTCTTCCTGATGGCTTCTTCAACAATCTTTTGAAAGTTGGCCAGGGTGATCCGAACCATACCGCTCGGTGCCTGAGTTGAATGTCCGTACTCCAAGGGAATGGCATAAGGCAGTGAGTTGGTGATGTACGCCGTCTCCCCTGCATTGAACTCCAGGGCACCATTGACGATACGTGCCATGGAGCGGCTGCCACCGGGGTCTACCTGATCCAACGTCGAGGTGTCGGGTGATCCGATACTGAACATCCAGTTGCCGCGAAAGCGCCCGCCCACATAGCCCTGCGGCGCACGTATGCCCATGCCGTCATTGAGCTTTAAACCGCGCTTGAGATAGCCACGTTTGTCGAAGTTTTGCGGATTTTGGCGCAGGTTTTCGTTGTGTTCCGCGACGGCCTGGTTGTACTCGCGGCTGATCTTGTTGACCTTCCAGACATCAGGATTGCCCACAGGTGACATCGTGATAACGCTGCTGCCTATGTTGATGATGATGTCGCGCATCGTCATATCAATGGCACCTTTCGCTCGATCCGCGAAGGCCCGGATTTGAGCTGAGAAACTGCCGTTCTTGCCTGCGTAAGGATTGCTCATGATCGCACCTGCAACTCGTAGAGTATCGGTGTCCCGGCAGGGTTGATCTCTTTGAGCGGAGGAACGATTGACCAGGTGCGGTCTTGAATTGACACCTTGCTCAGCAGGTCAGGCACCCACTCAAGCCCCTGGGCAGCGATCTTGAGCTTCTTGTCGCCTTGCTTGATGAGGCTGTTGTTCTGGAACTCCAGGCCAGTGAAGTCGAGCAGGATGCCCTTGGCGGTTTGCTCGACGGTAGCGCCTGGTGCTTCGCCGCCCTGCTCCGGATCGTACTCGCCCGGCTCCGTCTTGCTGAGGGTTACGGGTTGGCCGAACTCTGTGATCATCTCCAGGGCCATCACGGCCATTTCGTCGTAAAAGGCCATTGTGGCTCCAGATGTGAAAAGCCCAGCGCGATGGCTGGGCTTAAAATTTCAAGAAATTCGCTTTCTGCGTTCACGCAGTAACGAGTCCGCGAGTAAAGCTGCGTTCTTCGTTATCGTATCGACGGATCTCTCTGGCGAGCCGGCTGTATATTTCGCTGCTTGATCACTGGCAACTTTCAGAGCAGAGAGAGCGAAACGATCCCAGGCGATCATTTCATCATCATCCTTGAACTTTTCCATCTGGATATTCCTAGAATTAATAGTCTCCGACGTTATCACTAAGCTCGAATCGCAAACAACCCACGCCGTATCAAGTAATCAGCAAACTGCGTAGCGCTCGGCCGATCCGGCGCTGCGGGTAGCAGTCGGTTACTGGTACTGGGGATAGCTGCGTACTGTCGCGTTACCGCCCCCTCAACACGATCCAGTAGTACCGCGCCCTTGCGCTTCTCTACTGGATCGATGTCGTCCTGATGGATCTCTGCAGCCAGCGCCATCTGCCCGTACTGGATGCGCGCAGGCAAGTAGTTGGCAGCCTTGTTCTCGCCATCCAGATGCACTTCTCGGCGCGGCCAGGACAAAGCCTGTTCGCTGCTGGTCTTGCGCCCCTTCCAGGTCATGCCATCCATCACCAGGGCCGCGCGGCGAAGCAACGCTTCCTGCTCAGCAGCACCTGCGGGGATGACCGTGCCGAATTTCACGGCATACAGGACCAGATCTGCGGCGCTCGCGTAGCTTTCGGCGTCAGGCTTGCCAGTGCCGTCCTCGATGATGAGTGTCATGCGTCAACTCGCTGGAATGGTTTGAAGGTTGCCGCCGGACAAACGTCAGCCAGCCCTGTCACTCCTTGGACAGCTCAGCGACGAGCCTTTCCAGGGATTCTTTCGATGCATTGGCTCGATACTGAACGTTTGCTCCATCAAGCGCGGCTTTCAGCCTGGCGATTTCATCGGCCTCATCAGCCGGCGTAATTGCAGCTTTCTTGAGCGCTTTGATATCACCATGCAGAGCATCCACGGTAGACCGAAGACTGTCGCGCTCGGATACAAGCTCGCCAACCGAAGTATGGATAGCCTTGAGCGCATCGAACAGCCGAATAGGCAGCTCACCGGCCTCGGGGTGTTCTAGAGGACTCAGGCCCTCAGCAGCCTCGATCAACACTCGAAGAGCATCACTTTCCGCCTGGAGGCGGCCAACTAATTCGTCTACTTGGGATTGATCGCCACCAACCGCAAGCACAGAAACCGGCCGGACCATATCGACCACCTCAACCTCGACGCCTGCTTCTTCATAGGCTTTAACGATATCGGGATAGTCGCCGATCACTGTAACCGCCGTGGCATCACGCTCAACGTTACGGAACAGGCCCGGGACGCGGTAACGCTTGCCCGGCTCAAAACCGTCAAGCTGGTTCGTATAAACGAGTTCCATCGGAGTCTCCATAGCGGCCAACGCTGGCCGCTTCCTGGGGTGATTGTCAGCCGCCGGCTGGTGGCGTGGTGGTGAGGTTGATCATGACGCCGGCAGTGACCTTGTTGCTGTCCGAGTGTTTGACCCAGTTCGCAGCCGAGCCAACGGCTGCCAGGGTTGGGTTGGTGCCACCGGTGGTTTCCTTCCAGCTATAACCCAACACATCGATGTTCACCGTGCCCTCGGCGCGGTAACCGATTGCCAGGTTCTCTTCGTCGTTGACGTTGTAGGAACGGAAGCCGGGGGCCTGAGACTCGGTGATGACCACGGCGTTGGGCAGCAGGCCGAAGATGGCGTCCACTGGCGCCTTGTCGGTCACCAGCACCGGTTTGCCCAAAGTGCCAGGCAGGCCGCCGTAGATCACAACGCCCGCCTCTTCGTAGATTTTGTTGGTGATCGCTTCGTCGACGATGTCGAAGTAGGCGCTGGAGTGCATGACCCACAGTGCAATGCGCCCGAACTTGTCGCCAAATTTGCGCATGCCGCGGGTCAGGGTTTTCTTGCCATCGGTTTCGATATTGGCAGAAACCACCATGGCGGCGTTCGAACCGATGGCAGCCTTGAGCGCACCGGTGGCGTACTCAATAAAGCCTTCGATGGTTGCGTCGGCCACATCGGCGCCGATGATCTGGGAGAACTCTTCTACCGGACGACCGCGACGTTTGAACGCCTCTTCGGTGGTCTGGTACGGGCCGTACTTCCATGGTGCCTTGACGCCTACAGTCTCGCCGGCACCTATTTTCTTGGCAGTGACTTTGCCTTCAGAGTTCACATCACGGTGTTCCAGGCCACCACCGAGCTTGTAGAACGCACGCTTGCGGAAATCGCCCTGGATCAACTCGTTATCGAGAACGATTGCACCGTTGGACGATGAGTTGAATACATCCAGATTGTCCTGAATGCGCTCCAGATATGCGGTTTGCGCCTCATCGTTGTAGATGATCAGGTCGCTGTTTACGGTTGTAGCCATGGGCTTGTCCCCTTACTTGGGCAATGCGAGGTATGCGGTTTGGCCGTGCTTGCGCTGATAGTCGCGCTTTTGCTCAGCCGTCATTTCGGAGCGTTTGAATGCAGCCTGGCCGCCACCCCCGCCCGGGGCTTGCGTGCCTGAAGCCCTTGGCCACAGGTGAGGTGCGCTTTCGCGCAGAGATTCCGCCCACTCGAGCGGGGTCAGAGGGGTCTTGCCGTCTTTGCCCATGATGGTCTGGCCAGACTCATCAACAGCGACCGCTTCGCCCTCTTCATTCAGACAGAACACGCCTTTGGCGCGCAGGATGATGTCGTCGGTTGCTTCCGGCAGAGCCCCAGCCTTCAGTGCTGCGCCGCGCACCGAGTCGCCCAGGACTTTGCCCTGGAACTTGGCGGCGAAGGCCTCAGCCTTCTCGGCGCGGCTGGCGAGAGTCTTCAATTGCTTGTCATGCTCGCCGCGCAGACGCTCGGTGCGCTTATTGAACACTTCGTCCACCTTGCCCTCAGTCAGCAACTTGGTTTCTTCGTCCTGGCCGGCGCGGCTGAGCAGCCCTTTAACGGCGTCGATATCGATGCCTTCAAACTGGGTTTCGAATTGGGTCAACTTGCTGGTGGTGTCCTTCAGCTTGCCCAGTAGTTCCGAGTTCTTGGTTTTCAAACCGGTTACGGAGGCTTCAACGGCAGTCGCGATTGCGGCCTTGATTGCCGGGTTTTCCAGGTCGATTTCGTTTTCTTCTGCCACGTTGATGCACCCCTTGGGTTTGGTAGCCTGCTTTGCAGGTATAAAAAAGCCCCGGCAGTTGCCAGGGCTCTAGTCCAACAAAATCAATCGATGATTAATCTGTAACTTACGGTGCTCTAGCACCGGCAAAAAACATTGGGCCAGCATTGATAATTGCAGCCTTTGTTTCCTCTGGAAGGGCTTGTTTGAAGTCCGTCATGGTCGTCTGAACAATTAGCTCAACGTCAGCGATGTCACCGTTGAAGCTATGTGTTGCAGCCATAGCCAAATCCAGGAGCCTGCCTTGAGCAGTGAAAAGCTCAAGGCTGTCCGAGTAGTCGAGAGTTATCGGAAATTTCGGTTGTCGGTCGTTAAAAATAAAGCTCTTTAACGGGAGAGTTACACCGCTCTTTTTGGAGTAAAGGCCCACGCCAATAACTTTTGAAGGCCTTCTCCCACAGGAAACTATCGATATCGCCCAATTCCCTCTAATCTGGCGCTGATTGATTGAAAGTTTTTCTACATCCTCACGACGCATCTGATGCGTTTGCCAAAGAGCGACACCGACAGCAAAAAAAGCACCGATACCAGCAACCCAATCACCTAAACTACCCCAACTAAGCACATATGTAGTGGTTGATTCGGGGTTCAAATTTATGCCCAGAGTAAATCCCAGCAGTGCACTGACTATGCAAGCGATCAGCACTCCAAACACCACGAAATATTTCATGTCGCCTCCATTTAATTGAAGGCGTTATAACAACCCGGCTCGCTCAAAAGCCAGCGGTTCTAGGTTTTTCATCCTAGCCAGAGTCAGCGGTGCGAAATTGCGATCAAGCTGCAGCTCTGCGAAGCGCTCAACACTCAGCCCACCTTCACGAAAAAGCTTGGCCCTAACTGGTCCGAGAGCTTCGGCTTGGAACGCTGCAGGCTGCTGCTGAAGCCAATGGTAGTAATCAAGATCCGCACTGACCTGCTGACCACCATGGGAACCTACCGAAGCCCGCGTAGCGCCCTTGGCAAACATCTCACTGAGATTGGTCAGCAGAATGAAGGTAGTGCGGCAGTTCGGGTGAAACGGCGGCCTTGGGCCTGAGTCCAACGGAAACCGGCGCTTGTCCATCGAGCGACATAGCTGGCTGGTCTTGCTGTCCAGCGTGGCGATCATCTGTATTTCAAGCACCAGATCAGTATTGGCCTTGGCCACCTCCATGCGCGCCTGGGAGGACACATGCTGAATCGCGGTGTGCACGACTGTGCTGGCATTGCGGTTGGTGGTAGCGAGGATGCCGTCCTTGTACCCGGCCGCCTTGGTGCCGCGAATATTGCGGATAATCTGGAAGTTGGTCTGCCCTTCAAAGAAGCCCTGCCGGATCGTGCCGGTGACTCGCTCCCGCTCTGCATTGGTCCAGCCCTTGATAAAGGCCTTGAGCAGCTTCCCGCCGCCAGTACCGCGCACGCTGAGCGGGTTCGTCAGCACAGCGGTGCGGATTGCAGCAGCCGTCGGCGCGACCACATCCAGCGATATGCCAACCGGTGCCGATCTGGCAAGACTGGTCGCTTCGAACTCCGCCTCATAGGCGGCGATGTCCACCAGGTCGAGGCTCAGTTGCAGGCTGAAGCGGTCGAAGATGCCCAGCAACAGACTATCGACCTCTTTGAGCAGCGCCTCCAGCCGTTTGACGTTGTACTCGGTCAGATCCGACTGGGTGAGTCGTTCGCGGATCGAACGGTCAATTTCCTTGAGGAAGGGAGCGAACTTGCCCACCTCCCCAGCCTTGAGCTTTTCGAGGAAGACCGCGTGCCGGATCGTCGCATCAAGAATCGCTTGGTTTGCCGCCACTTGCTGTGTCCTCATCGTCCAGGCCCAGGCCGTCGCCCTGCTCCTGAAGCTCGCCGTCGATCTGTTGGTCGGTGCGCTCTGGTGCTATTAGCCCCAGTTTGCGCAGATACGCCCGAAGGTCCGCCTTCGCAAAACCGCCGTTCTGCCACAAGCCAACCAGGGCGGTGATCATCTGCGGGTCGGCCGTCAGTTCAACGAACTCCTGATTGACCTGGTAGGCAACCTTCTTGTCGGCAAGGCCCATGTAGGCGCAGCACCACATGAGCGCCCGGGTGTAGGCCTCGCTGACGTTCGCCACGCAGCCAGCCAGCACCGAGGTGGAAGCTGACTGATCGCCGCGGGACTCAGTGGCGGTCTTGGTGGCAAGGGAGGCCACCACCATCCGGGCACCCAGCTCGATCATCATCTGGTTTTTGTCGGCCATCGCCTCTTTAACCAAGGTGTTCGGCAGTGGTTGTGCATAGCCGAAAGCACCGCCGACCGGCAGCATCATCGGTGCCCGGGAGCCGACATAGACGCCATTTTTCTCCATCCAGTCGCGCCAGGACTCATCCAGGCCGGCGATCCACGGCTGCGCCTGCCCACACCAGAAAACACTGTCTTCATAATCAGCGCTGTTTCGGTAGTGGCCCAGGTTGATCATGGCGATGTCGTACAGCGGGGATTCATCGATGCTTGGGTCGTTGTTCTGTGCCCCGACGAAGGTGAAGGGAATCTCTTTCAGCCGTCCACCAGCCCCCGAAGGCCTGAACTCATCTGTAACAGCCAACGGCCCGCCATTTTCGGGACCGGATCGGCGCCAGACCCGGCAAACAAAGCCATCGTCCTCCAGCGCCAGCTCCCGATATTGCTCAACCGTTTTGAAGCCGAAGCCGTCTGGAATTTCTGGAGACTCTCGCAGCACCACCATGGTCAATACGCTATGACCGTTCACCATGCCGGTGCGCCAGTTGATGATGTCCTCGGCGCAGTAGGTCAGGATCACCGCGTGCCCGCCAATGCTGTCGTCTTGGTGGTAGTCGACGTATAGGCCGTGCCGCCCAGCCTCGAGTACTTTCTCAAGCGTGCCCTGAGAATGCTGGTAGATGCTCACCCCCGAGCCGTTTGCATTGTCCTGCAGATACTCCAGCTTCTTCGGCACAGTCAGCGTCGGGTCTTTGTGGAATGCCAGGCCCAGTAGCCCGTTACGGGTGTGGCCGGTTGCGTTCTTGAACACTGCTCGTTCACGGTAAGCCTTGTTGCGGTCGGTGTTCTCTGGCGACTTGTCGTGAGCATTGATATACGGCAACCGGGAGACAACGCGGTGCTGGCCGGCGCAGACGTCGCGGACGGTCGCCCAGCGATCCAGAACTGCTGTGTATTCCGCCCGTTTGAAGGAGACGTCGTTGCTCATCGGGCGTATCCCATTTTGATAGAGGTGACCGGCTTTCTCGCGCTCTTGGCGACAGCGAAATAGCGGAATCCGTCGGAGCCGTGAGAGGTCCAGTCGTGAAGCGGCTTGTCTTTCCAGCAGCCGCGCTTGTCGTCCCATTCCTTGCGGTAGTTCTCAAGGCAGGTGATACCTTCCTCGCACTTCGATTCATCAAACACGCACTTGGGCAGGATCTCGCGAACCTGCTCAATGCCGTCGTTGATCCCAAGCTTTGGCACAACCTGGAACGTCATGCTGTATTTCTGTCCGTCGATCTCGTAGCCCTCGCGGGCCAGTTCCCGGCGAGTCTTGGCATCGCTGCCAAATTCCCGGTTATCAATATCGTGCGGCCCCCAGTGCTCGGAGTAGCTGTAGCCCTTGTCTTTGAGCACCTTCATGTAGTACCGCAGGCCTTCGCCGCTGTTTTCGTAGTAGTCAATGACGTGAAACTCTTCGCCCACCTGACGAACGAACCAGATGGCCGTGGAGTCGCCAACACCGATGTCCCAGAAGGTCATCACCGGCAGGTGGCCGTTGTTCGGTATCACACCGATACGCTGCAGGGCGTAAAGCTTGGTCAGTTGCTGGGCGTAGTAGGCACCCTCTACTGACTGCTGGAAGGCTTCGACAGGTATCGACGGATATTCCCGCTTCATGTCGTCGCCGAGCGTCTTCTCCTTGGCTGCGTACCAGGCACGCTGGCCATCATTGGTGACGATCCCGTGCTTGGCGTGCAGTTCGTTGAAGTAGTCGGTCAGGCGTTGCGGGATGACCACACCGGTCGGGTCAAGCCAATAGGCCTTGTTCTTCCACCAGGAGAAGAAGAAAAACTTCCAGTCCAGCAGGCCCAGGGGCACACCAGCCAGTTGCTGCCGCTCCGCGCTCTGCGAGTAGTCGAAGAAGTAGCCCGCCCTGCCCTCCGCCGTCGACTCAATGGTGACGAAGCAATCCGTGGCGACCGCCTCGAATGCCCCGGTGACAATCTCCCGGGCCTTGTGCGGATACTTGGCGCAAATCTTCCCGAACTCGGATACGTGCAAGAACCGCAGAGTCCCGCCCCGGAAGGATGTGGACACGTAGAGCGACCCGCCTTTGCTGAAGACAAGCTCGCCAGCAGCATCGTTAGAAGCAGGGTTGGCAGCGCGTATCTCGGCAGGCAGGTTGTCATAGGCGTATTTGACCTTCTCCCGGAACAGGCGCTTGGCATCGTTCAGGGTGTGAGCGATCAGGGCACACTTGGCCGACTCGAACAGCGCGGCGTCGAGCTGGATGATGCAGCACTCTGTAGTGAAGCCAAGCTGGCGGGCTTTCAGGATGATGTTGCGAGTGTGCATCCCCTCGAAGTACTCGATCTGCTCGTCCGTCATCCGGAAGCGGACTTTCTTGCCCTGCTTGTCGGTGATGAAGTAGAGGTTGTTGATCCGCCAACGCTTATCCCGGAGCAGCTTCAAGTGCTCGGGCTTCATGTCAGGCTTCCTTCGATAGTTCATCCATCATTGCGGCCAGGTCGCTGACTGTCTTGTCACCCGTCTCAGTGTCGAGGTTATAGGCCTGGCGTTCGCCCTTGATGACCTTCAGCTGTGCGTCAACACCAGCATTCAGGGATCGGGCGAAGTCGCCGGCGTTGTCTGCGGTCACGTCCATGCCGGATAACGCATCGCACAGCTTGTTCGCGATGCCACGCCACTGAGCCAGATCAGTTCGGTGGGACAGGACGAGTTCAGCACGAACATCAGACTCAGACTCAATGATTTCCGCATCAGTGCGCTGCGTACTTTCCGTGCGTACTTTTGTGCGTACCAGTTTCTCTTTAGTCGCGGCCTGGACCTTTCCAGTTAGGTCGCGCTTCCAGTCTTCCTTGCTTGCTCGCTTGCGTATTGCGCCTTCTGTGAGGCCATATTTTTCAGCCAGCGCTCTGACTGACGGGGAGCCCGAGCGGTACGAGGCCTCTATAGATTCCCAGTCAATGGACTTTCTCGTTGCCATTGCTGATGTTCCTTTCGATAAAGCTCATCACTGAATCACGATGAGCTGCTTCACCGCCCATTGGCACGGCGATTACGCCAGCCGACCGGCAAGCATCCATGACAAGCAGCTCTTCCTCTGGTCGCCCCCATGAAGAGAAGACGAGAGCCTTACGTATTTTTGGCACTCCGGCGTTAGCCATACCTATCTGGACTGCGTAGGCAATGCATTGCCCAAGACCAGAAAGGACATGCTGCTTCCCCTTAGCGCCGTCTTTTAGCTCGCAAACGGTGAGTGAGCCATCGGCGTGGATCAGAAGGTAATCAACCCGCCCACGCGGAACGGGAAACTCGGCCTCGGCCCGAATAATTTCAGGGACTTCACCATCGAACAACCTGATGTGCGCCATATCGGCCGACAACAGACCGCGAACAACTCCAGAGAGGAATGCCTCACCCTTCAGGTGGAGGTGGTGATAAATGACGCTTGGCAGTCCGGCCAAGCTGCAGGCTTCGCGGATTGCCTCCCAGTCGGGTTGCTTGGTTGTCATTGGCTATCCAGTGCAAAAGAAATCAAAACAGGTTGTACTTCACCAGTATTTTCACTGAGACAAATGCCAGGAAGCTGAGGAGGATGAATTTGTTTCGGATACCATAATAAAAGCCCGACCGATCACTTTCTTGCTGTACAAACCCCCGCTGCTCCGGGAATGCGTTCCTAGGATAATCAGATAACAGCTGAAGATAAGCCGAGTTCAACTTTATGGTTTGGATGCTGGACTCAATACGTTTGAATCCAAAGAAAGCGGTAAACCCGAGCAATAGTAAGGGTAAAAGCTGGAGCGTTGAAGGGTTCCAATCAAGCTGATCGTAAGTCGCAGTTTGTGCCAGGTATGCGCAAGCTGCGAGTGTTGCTCCCAGCACAAACTGATCGAAACCCATAGTCCCTTTGTAATAGCTATCGTTCAGCATTTGGATTTTCGGGCTAGGCATTGAACGTACTCGAAAGTAATGATGCGTGATTCTCACCAACGCAAATCCAACTGTCCACCGTTAAGCCTACTCCCCCGACATCCAGCAGCACGTCAATCAGCTTCTGCTCACTCAGACGTATATCACCCAAGTACTGCAGGTCGTCGCACTTAGGACCAAGACCAAAGACGGTTACCTCGCCCTTTGGGCCGATAATGGTCAGCACACCCACGGTACGTTCAGGATGCCCGGCGACATCTAGGTCTTAGGCAATCTTGCAAAGCGTCTTGGCAGCGTTTCGCCAGTCCTCCCGTTTGAACTCCAGAACCTCGACGGTCATGCGAAAAATCCAGTGATGATTGCCCCTTGAGTAAATGTAACTAGTTCGGTTGAAATGAATCGCGACATGTAGAGAATGGGATGCGACATCCACTTTTAAGGCGTCGCACATGTTTCGAGTTCCCCTGCTAATCATCGTCTGTTTGCTAATTAGCTTGCTCACATCAGACTCAGCGCCAAGCCACGCAGATACAAATTTAGGAGATCAAAATCACCCCCCAACCACTAATGACGCATACCACGCCAAGCATGATGAAGACGCCAGTGATATCTGATAGTCGACCATGTTGAGTTCCTAAGATTGCGCGCCAGGATCGGGCGCATTCAAACGGTTGCCGTGGATTATTTGTTTCGGCGCTCAATCCCTTCAGGTGCCTCGTCACAGCGCAGGCAGTGCTCGTAGCTCAGCGTATTGCAAATCCAAACCTTAACCCGCGGCCAGTACATGACCATGAACCAATGCCGGGCGCCGGCCAGAGCAAGCGAGACATACAGCGTCGTCCCGGCAATCGTTGGCGAGAAGAACATCCGTTCATTGCGTGCAAGGATCGCGTAGCCACTCAGGGCAATCACCGCGTAGATGAGCTTGCCCACAACTCCGTCGTGAACCTTCCCGCTCAAGATGCACCAGGTAGCCCATAGTGCAATGACGCCAGCGGAATAGGCGTTGATGTATTCCAGGATCATGACCCGCCTCCCCCGAACCGCTGGCGGATCAACGCCCACAGATCAGCAGCTTTGATAGCTCGGGTAATCGCAGCAATCAGCGATCCGCCGAAGGTGCCCAGCAGGAAGCCAACACCGGCCACGCTGCGAGGTTCATCAATTTCGAAGTAAGCACTAACAAGACCGGTCAGGTAATGAGCGCAGACGGCGCCCGAAAAGATGAACACAGCCCATGCCTTGCGGTTAATTAAATCGTCGCGGTGCCACCAAGCGGCAGCTACAGCCCCGAGTAACCCAGCAATTGCCCAGTCGAGTTTGTCGAACAAGCGGTGAAAGAAGTCCATGCGCTCGACTCCGTGGTGGCATGTTTTGAAAAGATTCCCTTCTCAGGGCGAGCAATGGCTACATGCTACTATTGAGAGTCCTACAATCGCGACAAAGGATGGAACCATGGGGCACTTCGTAATCACCTTTCGAATAAAAAGCGACGATGACTACAACAAGCGTTATGCAAGCTTCACTGAAAGAGTTTCTAAAATAGCTTCGAGAAAATGGGAAGAAACATCATCTTTCTATGCTATTGAAGCCACCGGTACAGCCGCGAGTATTTGCACCGATCTTTACGTATCGAGCGATTTCAACGCAAACAAAGACTTGATGGTTGTTATTGATCTCGACCGGAAAGAAAAAGCGGTTAAAGGTACACCCGAATATCCGCACACCCTGGAAGCCTGCCTCGGCTTCTAGAGCGGCAACTCAAGCTCTGCCAGCCTGTCTTCATACTTTTTCAGGCTGGCCTCATTCAACGCTACCCACTTAGCTGTCTTCGCTACACACTCGACAGCTTGAGCGTGGATCTCCTTCACTTCAGCCAATTTGGCTTCTTGAGAAATAACCGACTCAACAGCTTGGCGGTATTCACTTTTCAAAGTCGACCTCCAAAACGGAAAAAGCCCCCGGTACGGCGAGCCTTGAAATTTGAGAACAAAAACCCGGCGCAGTCGACCGTATTGGGTTTACTCAATTCTTTGCAGATCTGCACGCTTCTCTTGAAGGGTAAGCTCCCCCTGCTTGCGCGGATTGCCGCACATCCAACAGGAACAAACTTTTCCATGATTGGCGAACAGCCCGGCATTGCGCGGGTCAGTAGTCCAGCAGGCATGCCCCCGCTGCTTTCTGTAAAAACGCGCCTTGATACGTGAAGTGTCGTGTCGACGTTGTGCTCTTGGCATAAAACCTCCTAGGCCGAATACAACAAAGCCCCGGCAGATTTCTCTGGCGAGGCATTTTCGGCTGACTCCTACACACGCAGGAATGACAGGATGGGTAAATAATGGCTCATTGGTTCATTCGCCGTCAAGCAGCTTGTGTCTCAATGAGTCCCTCTGCATCCAACAGGACTTGGGCGGAGACCAATGCCTCATCCACCTCCCGTTCCAGTGCCTTGCGAATATCACGCCTCCACCGCTCTTGGGTTTTGATCGGATGCGGCTCATTCGACCAGTTGTCCATCTCATACCAGCCTGCAGGCAGGACGTTGGTGGACCGCTTGCCGTCCACACCTAGCAACCGAGGTAGCGCCCACGTCACAACTGCGCAGTGCAGGAACCGTTCCGGTGCCGGCGATCGCGTGACATGCGTCAATTCTGCAATGGCGGCATGTTTGCGCGCGGTATGGGTGGAGAACTTCGCCACCAGAGCCCGCCAGTGCGCCGGCGTTAGCGCCTTGTGCAGCCGACCGAATACCCAGCAGTCCTGGAGAAAAGCAGCTTCTTTACCGACGATCTCGCCCTTTTGCTTTGCACATTGCACCTTGGGCTCGAAGTCGCAGCCGCCGACGGAGTTAATTGTCTCGGCTGCGAGTGCCCGAACCACGGCTGAAACAACATTGCGATAGGTCATGCTGCTGCCCTCTTCAGTTCTCTAGTCTTTGCTCGGTAGTCAGCCTTGATGGCCTTGATCTCTTCCACGGTGTACTTGCGCGCCGGATGAGGCCCTTCGAGCCAGGCCAGCCGCTCAGCTCCAATACGCAGAACCAGCCGGATGCGGTACTCGACTGCGTTACCCGAAAGGTTGCGGTTGCACCTCACGCACTGGCGGTGGATGTTCAGCGGCTCAAAGCGCAGCTCAGGGCACGAGCCCACGGAGCGATAGTGGCCAGCATCCCACCGGCTGCCGGTGAATAGATCGTGATCGTTGGGTATGGAATCGCAGCTGATGCACGGGAGGTGGGCGTCACGCAGTCGGATAAATTCGTTTACCACGGCCTGAGCCTCGCGCAGATGATCCGCCCTACTCTTCAGCTTCTCCTTGCGAACCTTGATCTCCCGGCGCTCGATCTGAGCCAGCGACTTGCGCGCACGCTCAAGGTTCTTCGGAGCATCCAGAATCGCGCAGGCAGGGCTGCATACGGCCTGACCCAAACGCGCAGGAACAAACGAAGCCCCGCAAGCAGCAACTCGGCACTTCTTCGGTTTGGGCTGCTTGGCAGGAATGCTCATCCATAACTCCCGATCTGATCCGCAGCACTTAAGGCGTCCTGCTCCGTTTCAAAGTGCGCGGACAGCACCAGGCGCCAGCAGGCGTTAAAAACGTCGCGATAAAGCGGCTCAAATGCGAGGTCATCCATGCCGGCCCAACTGATCGACTTGGCCTCTTTGCGGATACCCTCCGGGGTATGCACCAGGTGGAAGTGGCCAGCCTCGATCGTCACCCACTCACGAAAGGCCTCCCGACTTTTATCAACCGCTGGGAAGCGCTCGGCACGGGTAGTCTCAAGGCCTGCGATATATGCAGCGACTGCATCCGACAGTTGCCCAGGCTTGCCGTTTTGCGCTTCAAAGTACTTGGCCAGCCCTTGAATACCCCGCAGCTCTTGCCTGGGCACCAGCCCGCCGACAGGCTCCCAGTACTCCCACGCCAGATCGAGCATCGAGAAGAATTTCCCGTGAAATTTGGCGTTGCGCATTTTGGTGAACTTGCCGTGAATGACTTGACCAAGCTTCCACCTCTGGGTCAGTTCGCGGTCAGCCTCAGTAGCAGGCACCAGCCCTTGTGCTGTTCGGATAAGTGCGACCTCAGCCACGGCGAACACCCCGCAATCTCAAAGCTGAATGCTCAGCAAAGGTAATACAGTCCCGAACACCTGGCACTGCAAGACGGCGTCCTTCGGATATTTCCTCACCGCACTCACATTCAAGGGCGCTCACGCCGCTGTAAACGATTCGAGCCGAAAGGGCTGACGCCAGCTCTTTTTCGATACGCTCATCTGCAAAATCGACATCATCGGCCACGGGCGGCCTCCTTGGATTGGATGGCAGCCGCTTGGCTGATCAAATGGGTTTTGCGAAGGTCAAGCTCGGCAAGAATGCGGCAGCGCTCTGCTTCACGAGCATCCGTTTTCTTTTTTCGCTTGCGGGCCAGGTCAGCGCGAATCGCATCCAGCTTGGTGCGGACCTCATCGGTCGGCTGGCAAGGTGAACCCGTGAGCAACCCTGCGATGGCATGCCCATCCTCGCTGACTGGCTCGTGTGTCAGGTCAGACAGATACAATTGGCCGCGTTCCTGGGGGATACGCTGCATCTGCACAGCCCGGGTGACGGCCTGAATGCGTCGGTCGGCATCAAAACCCACGGACACATGCCAGTTGACCGGTTTGGCGTCTTCGCGGGCCTGCCTCACAAATCGCTCGTAGGCGCTGATAAATGCCATGCGCGCACCCACCTTGTCGCCAGCATCGAGAACCGGTTTTGCCGCGGCCAGCGCCAGCTGGATTTCATCCGTCAGCACCACGGTTTCAAATTCATCGTGGGTGGTCATGGCGATGGCCCAAGCTTCATCCTTACCCGGACGGCCGTCTGCGGACTGCACCCGCTGCAGAATGTCGGCCATGGCCAGCTTGCCCTTCACCTCGAAGCGGCAGGCCTTCAGCGCGGCCTTGACCACAGGCACCGAGTACATGCAGAGATCCTCGGCCATCATTGCCGCGGTGCCCGGGTTCATTTCCTGCCCCATGGCCTCAGCAGTCGCGCAAATTGCGGCAGCGAGCCCGGCGACCTGCTGGTCGTTCATTTCAGAGGTATTCATTGCGGTTACCTGCTTGTCGCTTGGCCAGCACCATTTGTGCGGCCTGCTCCGCCGCGGAGAGGTTCGCTTCGGTGCGCTCCATCTGGCGGGCGGTGGTTCCGTTGATGCGCTGACCGGTCACCCACTGGGTGTGATAGCTCTCGGCGTTGGCCAGCAGCTCGTTGAGGCTATGGCACTTGCGCAGAACGGCGGCATCGCTGGTTTTCAGGTAGTGGGCAGCGACGTGATGGGCGACATCGGCGCCGAGGCGGCCAACCAATTGCCCCAGCTGGCCCCCAACCTTGGCGTTCCAGACTGGCCACGTCGAATAGCGTTTACGGTAAGCCATGGCGTAATTGGCCCAGGCTTTGAAGGTCTTGCAGGTCTGGTCTTTCGGGCCTGGCATGTCGACCGGGATTTCAACCCGTGGCGCTTCAGAGCGATCAACAACGAGTTTCAGACCGGATCGGTTCGGCTTGCCCGATCCGTCCGGCAAATCCTGATTACTGGTTACCTGATTGGTACCCTGATAATTGGTACCCTGATTTATCGGAGATTTATCCGACCCTGGCTCGGATTTATTTCCGACCTTGCTCGGATTTTTATCCGTGGCAGATCGGATCTTTATCCGACCTTCGATAGCATCTGAGGTCGGATATTTTTCCGACCCGTCGATTTTGCGATTCCACTCTTTGGCCTTCTCGGTAAGCCGAACCAAGGTGATGCTAGACGTGCTGGATAAATCGATAAGACCTGCATCACGCAAGGCTTTGAGAAGACGGTAAGCGGTGTCCGGTTTATCGGTGAGCAGTGGCAGCTCGTCGACGATCTTGGCCTTGCTCAGGGCAAAGTAGATCCCCGTGTCGGTTTTGATCGGATTGGCCCAGCTTGGGCATTCATAGACGAACGCAAACAGCAGGGTTTGCTGTGCATTCAGCCCCCACTCCAATGCCTTCAGCTGGTTGATTGTGATGGTGTACTGCATGTCACACCTTCCCGACCAGTGCGGCCAATTCAAGGAAGCGATCTACGTACCAGTGAGGCTGCGTTTCGCGGGGGCATTGCGGCCTGGTCAGGTTTTTACCGAACTTGAGCCCCTTGTCAGTAACGCCCCAGAACTCCACGGTTTCATGCTTTGAGTTCACGCGAGTCAGCGTTTTCAGGAAGCCGTGAGCGGCTAATGCGCGATTGAAAGCAGCTGCTGTGCTGCTGATTCCGTTCTCTTTGATCAGCGCAGTAATGGCCTTGGTTGGCATCGAGCTGCCGCCAGTGGCATCTGATGCGGCGTCCACGGCGTAGCCGGGCAGGAACTTGGCATCAAGACCGTTGTTAGCGGCAATCTGAGCCAGCATCATCATCTTGCTGGAAGGTGCCGGTTTCAGCAGGCGGTCGAAGCATTCCAGGATTGCCAGCTCCCCGACGATCTTGGAATTATTCGGGCCCTGTGCGCAGAAGCTGCCGGTCTTGCGAATGCTCGGCAGGACCTGACCCACAACCCACTCTTCGAACCTCTCAGCAGCCGGGAGCTTCGATTTCATAACTAGGCGGTACAAGTCACGCTCCGGGATGATCGTCATGAAACCACCACCCTGTTTCGGGGTAGTGGTCGCAGCCTTGCAATGGCGGGCTACAGCATTCTCTGGCTTGGAGTAGCCCAGAGCATCGGCTACGTCGCGGGCGACAAACCACGGATTGCCGAGTTTGTCGCTGATAACCCGGATTGCGGCGCCGTCGAAGTCGAACGGAATAACTGAGAAATTGCGCGCCAGGTTTTCAGATTGCGGAAAACGTGGCGCAACAATATTGGGGGGATTGATATGTGGCTGGGTTTGCATATAATCGGCCTCGCAAAGTGTTAATGAATCAGCCGACCTCGACCTTCGGCTTTTTTGTGCCTGCGTTTCGGGTCCGCTTATCTAGATAGTGCGAACCCGAAGGGCACTGATCCGCGCATGCGCGGAAAAATCAGGCAGCCCTGACCGATGCTTCCATGACGTCCAGGCCTACCCGGACATGGCTGATTTCCTTTCGGATAAGGGCCCTTTCAATGCTGCTGACGTGGTTGTCTTCAAGCGCCGCGTGCACGGCAATAGTTAGTTCAGCCACTTCTTTGCCTACGTCGGCCAAGGAGGTTGCAAGTGCTTGGGCCTTCGGTGGCGTCTTCTGGACCAGGTCAAAGCCAAACTCATCTGCCAGGGCCATCAATGGGCGCATGTCGCCGGTATGCAGCAAGATCCCGAACAAATGCTCGACAGTCAGGTGATGAGCGTCGTTATCCGGGTTTGCGCGCTGGAGCAGGCTCACATGCGCAACACCCATCTTTGCCGCCAGCGTTTTCGCCTCGTTATCCAGAACAGCGTTCTGGCAAGCCCGCAGAAAATCTTCCATTCGTAAAACCTCTGTTCTGTTTCCGTGGTGCCCTGCCAGTGGGTAGGAGAAAATTTGCTAATTGGATCGGCGGACAGGGAAATCGACTAGCTGGCAAGTTTTAGTGCCTGCCCTGGCATTGCTTCGGAAAGGAGCCACTCGGCTGTGAATTGCCAAGAAGACGCAGCAGCCAGCAGATGGGCGTAGCGGGTTTCACCTGAGTACTCAGTACGAGGTAGAGAATCAGCAGCGATCCATTTGTAGATGGCTCGCTGGCTGACCCCGCAAATTGCAGAAGCCTTAGCGACCCCTCCTACCCTGGTGATTGATTCTTTGAGAGCGCTCATGGCGTGGCCCTCCGGCCCTAAATATGAACTGTCAGTACATATTAAGTCGGAACTGAAAGTACATGCAAGCTCATGCGATATTGAACCTATGGTTCATATAGAAGATTTAAGGGCAGCCTTTGTCGCTCGCCTTAAGAAAGCCTTAGAGGCAAAAGAAATCCCGCAATGGGGGGCAGGCGCTCGTCTGGCGAAAATGGCGAATGTCACACCTAAAGCTGCCAGTAAATGGATGAACGGTGAATCCATCCCTGGAGCCGCCAAGATGCTGGCCCTTGCGAATGCTCTCGACGTGAAGGTTGAATGGTTGCAGCACGGATCGGGCCCCGGGCCTGGGGAGTCTGCCAAAGAAAACCAACAGCCCTCTCCTGCAGCACAAACAATTCCGTCACCTCAGTCATTGATGCCGTGCGATTTCACTGACGATCTTGAAGGGCAATACACCTTCATTGACCAGTACGACGCGAGAGCGGCTGCCGGCACTGGCTTTGACAACGTGCACGTCGTTCTACGCAACACTCTCGCGTTCAAAACCGAATGGTTGCGGGCTAAAGGCGTTAAAGCGAAAAACCTCAAAGTCATCTATGCCCACGGCGACAGCATGTGGCCAACGATCAATCACCACGATGTGCTGCTGGTCGATGAGTCTCGTATCGAGCCGTCAGATGGCCAGATTTTTGTGATGGGCAATCTGGAGGGCAGCATAGTGAAACGTTTGATTGCCTCCAGTGATGGCGGCTGGATCATCTCCAGTGACAACCCGGACAAGGCCAAATACCCAAACCGAGAGCTGTCAGACGAAGAAATAAACGAACACCGCATTTTGGGCCGAGTCATATGGCGCGGTGGGGATTTGTAAGACTCTGCCTTGGCCTAAGATTACCGCTATATCTAGTCTCTCGCTTTCACCCAAAACCAACCCGGTTACTATAAACTTAACAGTCCCACACAATAAGGAAGCCAAATGGCTCACGAAGTTAGCATCAACCTTCACCAAAAAATCGTGCTGAGCAAAGATGTCGAAGTCGAGGTTAAAGCTGGCGGTTCGAAGCTGGGGACCATCCTGATAAGCAAGGGAAATCTTGAATGGGTACCTGCCGGGAACAGCGTCAATAAGCACCGGCTGACTTGGAAGCAGTTCGCCACGCTAATGGAAGGTGAAGGCAAGCCCAAGAAGATAAAGTAGGTCGTCAAGACAGCTTCTCATATGCCGCCCTACAGGATCCTTCCCCCATGCCCCTCACTAGGTATAACCAATGAGCTGCGAGTCTACCTGGAAACGCCTGTCAAATGAGTATGGGTTCGAAGGCGAGACTATGGGAATGTGACCGCAATAAATTTTGCACGGATGATTTTATAGAGTCTTCCACAACCTTAATCAAGATGAGCTATCGCCGTAATGGAATACAAGAAACTTACATTTGATCTTTATAGATTTCAACTTTTGCCAATAAGCCAAAATCTGCATGATGATCTTTATATTGACAAGCTATCCATTGAAAAACTCAAAGAAAAAAAGAACGAAATTTTTGGTGACATCCTAAACAGCATAATAAAAATTAATCACAAAAGCTTTGACATCATCCAAAAAAACATACCTATTGGCGGTGACTGGATTGCGTTTAAAATAGGTGCAAAGAAGCACGTTGAGATAGGGACCACAGACCTTAAAAAATCAACTATCGATAGCTGGCCACACATCACTGTAATAGTTAATAACAATCCAGAAATTCAAACTATTGCGATTTCAAGAAACACAAAGGCTTTTTCCAGTACAGGTGTAGTGTGCAAACTTCTGCAAAGAAATCTAGAGCACTCCCTGCGCGCTCGCCAGCTGACCATGCACATCAAACCTATTTTTGATAAGAAAGATTTTTGGGATATAGTCTCACGGCACGAGCATGAAATATCGTCGGTAAAGTTTGAGCTGATCTCGCCAAACATGTCAAACATATCAAAATGCTTAACAATTGATCTAAAAACAATAAATGAAGAAACCAACTCGCACAGAACAAACGTGGAGCTAAACTCCGATCGCGGAGCTAGCCTTGAGCTAGGCGAGTCCAATCGAGTTGTATCTGGTCTTGTTGAGTATGCAGCTCAGGGCGGTGGCAACATCAGTATTAAAGTACAAGGTGTTAGGCAAAAAATACAGACCAATACAGAAATTAAAACTCTTGAGATTGATGAGTTCACAGTTGATAATCTTACGAAAGACGGACTATTTCTATTCCTCGAGAGGTTTACCCAGTGATAGATACCATCAAAACCATTTCACTAATGATCATACTGGGGGTAACTAGTAGGTTTTTATCTAGCTGGCTGGAATCTCCATACCTAATGAAATTTCTTGATGCAAATCTCATAAACCTGCAAATCACCTTACTTGCTATAAACACAGCAAGTGCTGGCATTGTTCTTAGTCGCATGCGTGAAATCATCGAAAAGAATGGCGCAAACTTCGACCTAACCATAAACGCATTTCGAAGATCAGCCATAGAGCAGGTATTATTAATTGCAGCAGCAATTGCCACTTTAACAACTCTCCACTCACTAACTCTTCAAAACTTTAGCTTGCATACCAAAACAGTTTCAGAGTGCCTACTAATTACCATATTCCTCTCAAGCATTTACAACCTCTATGATAATGCAAGAGCTATTTTTATAATTGTAAATTTTAGAAACTGAATCGACATACATTAGATCCTTCCTTTCTACCATCAACACCCCTCTAACGCCTTTCCAATAGGCAGTTTTTGTTGCTGCTATTTTCTACTTACCCCACTCAATGGTGACCCGCACCATTAATGGTACAGTTCGGACTTTATTTAGGTAAAAACTTAAATGAAAGGGGTCGGTATTTTTGCATTTGTAGCGGGCATCTGCTGGGTTGTATTCGCGCTAAGCATGGATGTATCTGTTGCCACCGGTGCCGGTGGCAGAGTCAATAATCTCGGGCTGATGGCTGACCGCCAGGTATATACGATCGGCGGCGGCATAATCGCGCTGGCCGGTCTACTGATGATGCTGGTGGGAGATAAAGGGTCGACCTCAGGCCATGCAGAGGTTTCCGAGTAAGATTCGCGGCACTACCCTCTTTGCGCCGAAACAATCAAAAATGCGGCTATCAAATGCAAGCATTGCGGGGCAATCGTTGAAGCCGTGCCCACTCCCTTGTTTGTTAATGGCTGGAGAGGCCCAGGATCAAGCGAGGCAGGCTATTGCTGAACTTGACATGCCCGTCGTTTCTATGAATGGCACTGCCATTGCCGCTGGCCCTTTCGCAACCAAGGATCAGGCGAAGCACGCTCAAGTTCTTTTGCGAGATCAGCACACTACCTACTCCGAAATAATTTACCGGGATTCTGTCTGCGGCAAATTCAAGCCTGTCAGCAATATGGCGACCACTCATTGGTGCCTGGCTTTTTCCTGCAAAAATGAGCTCGAGTGCAAGCGAGCTACCGCTACTGCCGAACACCTAATGATGCCCTCTATGCCTGCTTCTGAGGCCTTTGTCAGGATTGGTCCTTTTCTCTCCAGAACAGAGACAGGTGAAGTACTGAGGCGATTCGTTGAGAAAGGCGTACATGGCAATATCGAGGAAATGAGAAAGACCTGAGCTCTTAAAATTTGCATTTAGAAGCCCGCCCCGTGCGGGCTTTTTTACGCCCCAAATAAAAATATGTACTTTTGGTTCTTGTTTTTAGTGAACCATTAGTACATATTTGCTTTCAAGCCCAGCAACACAGGCCCAGCAGCGAAAGCCGCGCCGCTCTTTAACAACCTGATGGACGCCGAGCTGGCCGATGCATAGCCAGCGGACGTACCGCGCAACGGTACGCAGCGATTCGACCTCATGTCGGCGCTGGGCACAGGAGACCTCATTCGGAGGGCGCGCTGGAGAAGCGCGTGACTACTTGACGGCCAAAGGCCCGAAGGGAGTCGACGTGAAAGCGAACGTCGGCCTGTGCAAACGGAATTTTTCACTGATGCACCTGGGCACCCGGGTGCATTGGGAAAATCACCGGAGTATTTGAAATGCCAACGAAACGCGGCAGTGAAATCAAGGTGGGCGACCTGATTCACCTAGGCCTGGGTGAACGCACAGGGCGGGTTGTCGAGTTCAAAACTCACCCTCGCCTTGCCGAGTTAAACCCGGGAATCACCGGTCGGGTAGCAGTCACTGACCGGGGGTCGATCACAATTATCGACCAAGCGCCCATACGAATACCCGAATGACGCTTTCCCTTGCAGGCCTTCACATGAGGGCCTGACGGGAAATCAAACAAGGAGAAGGACCATGTTGATACTTACCCGCCGCGTAGGCGAAACCATCCGCATCAACGACGACATCAGCATTCAGGTACTGAGCGTGTGCGGGCAGCAAGTGAAACTCGGCATCGTCGCCCCGCTGGATGTGGCGGTTCACCGGGAAGAGATTTACCAACGTATTCAGGCGGAGCGCGAACCTAAAAGCGCGGCTTGATCCCGCAGCATCACTTCTGCCCATTCAGTGAGTGGGCAGCGGGATGCGGACGAAATCGCGGCCTATAACCGCCCACCAGCATCAAATCTCCTGACCGAGAGTGCACTCAAGTCGGGATGAACTGAAGACGGCCGTGGAACTCGGCACCGGTGACGTAACCGGCACTTCAGTGCTTAGCCCGTAAGACGTTCTCCACGAACTATATCTCGACTCCCGCATTTGCAGGCAGCTCGGATCCGGGCAACTCTTTTGCGATGCACCAAATCTGGGTCGGCATGCTCATTTATAAAGCCTATCCACTCGCTTGTTTCGTTTGCCGACTCATCCGATCGCCGAACTTCAACTCCTTCACGACCGCATGCCTGACATGAAGCTACATAGCGATATTCGTCGGTAGACATTGCTCAGCTCCTGCTCTGTACGGTTCACCGAATCTATCACCCATCCTTTTAGACCGCATTAGCAGATGCCAGGCCAGTCTCACGGCTGGGTTTGGTCACCCGTGCCTGGCATCTGGCTAATGCGGTTTACGCCTGGAGGCGACCATGAACCCAAGTAAACGCGCTTACTGTGATGTAGCGCTCGCAATAAACCAGCGTCGCAATATGTCCGTCGCGCTCCGCCTCGGGCTTGCAGGCTCCACCTCACCGAAGAACGCCCCGCGCTACCGGGTAGTGCCAGTCAGTGGCGAGTTCTTCCACATCGTCGATACCGGTACCGGCAAGGTGAAGGGCTTTCGCCGCGAGCATAACGCCGCCTGCGCCCTTGCCCGTAAACTCGAGCAGGAGTAACTACCATGACTGACTTTCTGGATACCGTAGAAGGCCCGGACTGGCTTCACGACGCCATCAACAGCCTGATCTGCGGCGATGCCATCACGGCGCCGCGCCCCTTCGGCAAACCAGTTGCCTTGGTTACACCGCAGTCACTTTACGAAGCGCTGGCCGAACACCTTGGCGCACAGGAGCACATCGCTCCGCTGCTGACTGACAACCGTGAATATCCGATCGAGCAGATGATTTGCGAAATCGTTGCCGGCGGGCGCCGCGTTCATGGCAAGGCTTACGACCTGGCCTGCTCGGCCCTGGGCACGCCAAAGGCCAAGCATCACCCGACAGCCTTGCACGATGTTGCCGAGGCACTGATTCGACCTTGGGCCAATGCTTACGGCGAAGCCCGCGCCGAAGAACTGGCAGCAGACGCTGCGGCCGATAGGTTTGAGCGTCGAGAGGATGCCGCGTGACAGCACGTCAACGACAACGCCGCTTGGCGTTCTGGCGCGGCTCAGCTCCAGTTATTGCCATCTTCACCCTCTTGATGCTGCTCGGCGCTCTGACTGATCGAATCCCCCAATAACCAACACCTCCAATCGCTGCGAGCAACGCGGCAAGGATTCCCCATGTCCGCAGATCAACAACTGGCGGTCGTACCGCCACAAGAAACCGCCCTCTCCGTCTACAGCACACCTAACGGCCTTGAACCATGGCTGCAGACCGTCCGAGCTGAAGTGGATGCGTTCAACAGAGTTCTGCCTGAACTGACCACGGCCAAAGGCCGGCAGCAGTACGCATCTATGGCTCACAAGATCGCCAAGACGAAAAACGCCCTGGACACCCTGGGCAAACAGATCTCCGCCGAGCAGAAGGAAATCCCGAAGAAAATCGACGCCGAGCGCAAGCGCGTATGGGACACCCTGGAGGCATGGCAAAAAGAGGTTCGTAAACCGCTTGATGATTGGCAGGCCACCGAAGACAAGCGTACAGCTGCCCACACGGACAGCATTCAGCGCATCAAAGACATGGTTCTCTTTGCTGAAACCCCGGCTGCTGCAGCTGTAGCGAAGATCATCGCTGATCTGGAATTGATCGCACTCGACGACAGCTGGGATGAGTTCCTTGCCAAGGCGGCTCAGGCGAAAGATCAAACCCTGGCCAAGCTGCGCAGCTTGCATACCGAGCGCGCAAGACACGAAGCCGAACAGGCCGAGCTGGTGCGTTTACGCGCCGAGGCCGAGGCGCAGGCACAACGCGATCGAGACACCCAAATCGCCCGCGAAGCCGAAGAACGAGCCACGGCCAAAGCCGCCGCCGATGCCCAGGCCGAACGTGATGCAGCAGCAAAGCGTGAGCAAGACCTGATCGACCAGGCTGCTGCACGACAGCGCGAATCGGAACAGGCAGCCCGCGAGGCTGAAGCCGCCGCCGAGCTCCAACGCCGCCAGCTACAGCTTCAGACTGAACAGGCCCAACTGGCTGCCGAGCAAGCCGAAATCAACAGGCTCGCAGCAGAACAACGCGCAGAGCAACAAAGGATCGACGCCATCCAGCGCCAGGCACAGGCCGTTGAACAGGCCAGGCAAGATGAAATCCGGCGCCAGAACGAAGCCAAAGCCGAGGAAGAGCGCCAGGCCAAAGCCCGCGAAGCTGACAAAGCCCACAAGGCAAAAATCAACCGTGCCGCTCTGGACGCTTTTATTGCCGGCGGCATGCCCGATGAATGCGCTCGACAGGCCGTCACCTTGATCGCTCAACGCAAGATTCCGGCGATAGCCATCACCTACTGAGGTCGCTATGAGCAATGATCTGGCAGTTGTCTCGCAGGACATCTATGCCTGCCGTGACGCATTTTTGGCCGTGCAGGCCGAGCCCTCCCTGAACTTCGACCGCGAAGCCAATTTCGCTATTCAGATACTGGAAGGCAACAGCTACACCCTCAAGGTCGCCTTGCAGAACCGCCAAGCGGTGATCGATGCCGTCACCAATATTGCCTCCATCGGCCTCAGCCTGAACCCCGCCAAAAAGCAGGCTTACTTCGTCCCCCGCAAAGGCAAGATCTGCCTCGATATCTCATATATGGGCCTGATGGATCTGGCCATGTCTACCGGATCAGTCCGCTGGGGCCAGGCCAAGCTCGTCTATGAAAGCGACACCTTCGAGCTCAATGGCGTTGACCAACCGCCCACCCATAAAACCAAGCCATTCGCCCCTGACAGAGGCATGGTCATCGGTGTCTATGTGGTGATCAAAACCTCAGACGGCGACTACCTGACCCACCCGATGAGCATGGCCGAGGTAATGGCGATCCGTGACCGCTCTGAAGCGTGGAAGGCCTACGTCAAGGACAACTCAAAGCTTTGCCCTTGGGTCACTGACCCGGGCGAAATGACCAAGAAAACCTGTGTAAAGCAGGCCTACAAGTATTGGCCGAAAACCGACCGACTCGAAAATGCCATTCACTACTTGAACACCGAGACGGATGAAGGGCTCAAGCAAACCCAAGTCACACCCCAAGTCGATCACGGCCTGACTCAACACTGGGTCGCTCAGGCCAATGTCGCGGCAACGCCCGAGGCGCTGACGGAGGTGTGGAAGGCAGGTGTGGCGGCAATCAACGAGGTCAAAGACATGGCCTCCTACGACGCATTCAAGGCCGCCGTAGTTGCACGGGGCACAGAACTGAAAGCAGCGTCGGTTGACGCCGAGCCTCAACCCGCGGCCGATGAAGAAGAAATCGAATTTGCAGAGGTGAACCCATGATCATCGTCAATTGCACTCAGGGCTCCGAAGCCTGGCACCAAGAACGCGCTGGGGTCATCACGGCCAGCATGTTCAGCACCGCCCGCTCCAAAGTGAACGGCCTGACCTCTCAGCAACAGAAATACGTCACCGCCATTCTGGAGGGACGCAGCGAAAGCGCTGCACGCGATATTGCCGGTTACAAGGCAGGCCCAAAGGCAGAAGTCGTTCAGCGCGCCCTTGATGGTGAGACCGTTGGCGAGCCGTCATCAGCAGCCCTCAACTACGCCTTCCAATTGGCAGTAGAGCGCATCGGCGGCAAGCCGCTGGATAACGGCTTCGAAACCTGGCAGATGCGCCGGGGCCATGACCTTGAGCCTGAAGCGCGGATGGAGCATGAAATCCAGACAGGTCTCATCGTCACCCAAGTCGGGCTGGTTAAAACTGACGACCACGCATTTGGCGCCAGCGCAGACGGTTTCATCGGTGAGGATGGTGGCTCGGAGTACAAGTGCTTTCTGGCCCCTGAAAAGCTGCGCGCCTACCACATCGACAATGACGCCAGCGAAATCCTTGACCAGGTGATGGGCTGCATGTGGATCACCGGCCGCAAGTGGTGGCATATCGGGATGTATTGCCCGCTGCTCAAGCCTGTCGGCCGCCAGCTCTGGTTGCAGGAGTTCAAGCGCGACGACGACTACATCGAAAAGCTCGAATCCGACCTCTGGAGTTTCAAAATACTGGTCGATAGCTACGAGCAAAAACTGCGGAGCAAAGCAGCATGATCGATAACCAGATCCTTGCAAGCGCCGAGAGGCAAGCCCAACTGGAGGCCGCAAAAGCGGCCTTCTTCAATTCTGGCGGGCAGATAACCCGTGCGGGTGGGTGCGCGCTCAAGCCATTGCCGCCCGCCCGCTCCGTCAAAATAGACCCAGACACCATCCTCAAACGCCGCCGAAAATCTCCAACCCCTGCCGAGCGCCAGACACTGCGGCGGCTTGCGGAGGCCTTATGAGCAAACGAAAGCCGCACAATTTACGGGTTCGGCTTGAACGCTCGTGCCGCGCACTTCTGAGTTCGAATCACGTTGCGGTTGTGAACATCGACCCCAGCGGCCGCCAGGGCCTCATCAACTGGGTGAACTGTAAGAACATCACGGGCCGCAAAATTGTAGATGCCATCTGCGACATCCCGCATCGCTGGACGGTTTACCTCAGCGCCCTTTGTACTGAACGTCCTGGCTCCCGGTACACGAAGTCAGTCGAAATCGCCCCTCAAGGTGTTTACCTGGCCGAGCATCTGACCGATGTCATTGAGGCAACTTACAAAGCGCTGCTGGCTGAGTGCAATCCGAACCATGTCGTCGCATCAGGCTGGATCGCCATCCCTGCCGTGGTGTCGCTGGATGAAGCGCAGGCTGCTCACATCTTCGATGCTGTGGGTGCCTGGGATCAGCGGGAAGCAGCATGAGGCGGATCAGCGCGAAGGTGCGCCAGCGCAAACGTCAGACTTGGCTGGATCTTTCAGCCAGAGGAATTGAAGAGGTAGGCCATGGCGAAAACACCGCAGGAGCGCTCGGCAAAAACTGCCAAGAAGCGCGTGGCGAATGCCGAAGAGGAATTGAGGCTAAGGGTTCGTCCCGGCACCCGCCAGGCCCTGGCTGACCTGATGGAGTGGTCAAGCATTACTAAGCAGGGCGAGGCGATGACGCTGATGATTCATCACCTGTATGCAATGGGCTCAGCGAAGTGCCAGCCGCTGCTGAATCCTCCGCGCCACGTTTTCAAACCTACGGAAATTGTGGCGCGGGAATTCCGCAATAAAAGCCTGCTCGCTATCCAAAAAGACCCGGGCGACGAGATAATCGAACCTGGATAACCCATCCTACTCGCTGGATCCGGTAACCGGAGGTACACGATTACTTGTGAGCGGCTTCAATCATTTTGATTGCATCGTTGCGCACATCAGATATCGCTTGGTCGCGGTCCTTCCAGATTTTATCGGCGTACTTTCGCTCGGGCAGCCCGTCAACCTCAAGAATTGCCGTGAATCCGTTCTCATATGATTTGAAGCGGATCATAAATACGACCCCCTTATGAGCATCTCTGAAATTTGAATGCGGCAGCGCACTTAGTTGAAGCATTGATCTCTCCCTATCCGGCTCCATGCCGGTCACCGGTAATACCCCAACCAAAATCAAATTGCCACCACCGGTCACGGAGGGCGGCGCTATCCCGAGGTAAACCCATGCCCATCCGCCACAGCATCATCCATCAGATCGACAAGAAGCCAGACGGCACTCAAGCCGTGCTGCACGTCAGCAAAACCGAGCTGGCCGAATCTCAGGCCACCGAAAACCTGCTGCACGACCTGAATGTCGCCTACAACTCCAAGACCGGCAAGGCCTGGGGTTTCTTCCACGCCCAGTCCGGCGCCTTCCCTTTCAGCGGCTGGTTGCAGGCCTATATCGAAGGCGGCGAATTTATCGAATTCAGCCACACCGCTGTCGAGCACCTGCAAAAGCTCATGGAGGAATCAAACCTGAGTGTTGGCGGACATGTGCTGCTGGCCCACTATCAGCAAGGTCTGACCGACTACCTAATGGTTGCCCTGCTCCAGCACAGTGAAGGGGTTACCGTTAGTGCTGACCTAAGCGTAACTCCTTCCAAGCATCTGGACTTCGGCAACATAACCTTGGCAGCACAGATCAATATCTCGGAATGGCGCAGCAACCCTAAGTCGCGGCAGTACATTTCATACCTGAAAGGCTCGAGGGCCGCAAAGCAACTGATTACTTGTGCGACTTCATCGAGATCACTCCCAAAGCTTACTATTTCTATTCCGGACAAGCTTAAACGTCTTGAAGGCGGGTCGAACTTTGAAAACTTCGACGTCCTCACAGCCCCCACCAAGAGCATCATGCACCTGACTGCGAGAGAACTTTGACTCACACCCTACTATCACTTGCCTAAGCTTTAATCTCTCATCCATTGGATGAAAATGAAAATCACCCTCTGAAGGAAAATTATCAAGCATGAGCATAACCCTGACTTCTTCTTCATAAGACCAGTGTGAAAACTTAGTTCTCCATAAAGCCATGAGAAGCCTTTGCATGTCCATTTCGCCTTGCTCTACGAAAGTATGCAAGCTTAACCGCTCCAGCACATACTCAACTGGAGAGCATAGCGAAGTTTGAACATCAAAACCAAGGCAAACTCCCTTGTGTTGCTCCGCATAATGCGCCCATTGAACCGGATTCTTGTATGAGCGACTAAGGCATATTAGGCCCAGACGCTCCGCATAAAACTCTTTTAGTTTTTGGAATCCGCGCCTTAACTCCTTATTAGCAAAATCTATACCAGCCATTTCAAAAGGGTCATTCAACTGCATTAGTCTAGATATTTTAAGACGTCTCATTTTCACATTCTCAAGACCAAATTTCACTCCTGAAAAATTGTATAGCCGAATTGTGTTTTGCACTTCCATTTGCCCCTCCACTCAAATTTTAAGTCTCAATATACCGACGAGGACACCCTATGTCCGCAAAACAAAAGAAACACCCTTTCGATTTCAAAACCCAATACGGCCTTGGCTTCAACCAGCAGGACGATGAGATCGTCGTGGACTTTTTCTGCGGTGGTGGCGGAGCTGGTACCGGGCTGGAAATGGGCCTTGGCCGGGCGGTGACAGTCGCCAAAAACCACAGCCCTGCAGCGATCAGCATGCACGCGGTCAACCACCCGCATGCGAAGCACTTCACCACTGATGTGTTTGAGGGCGACCCTGACACTGAATGCAGTGGACGGGCCGTAGGCTGGTTCCATATGTCGCCAGACTGCACCCACCACAGCCAGGCAGCCGGTGGGCAGCCCCGCAAGCGCGAAATTCGTAACCTGTCGTGGATTGGCCTCAAGTGGGCAGGCATGAAACAACCCCGAGTGATCAGCCTTGAGAACGTGAAGCAGATCCTGCAATGGGGGCCGCTGGTGGCCAAGCGCTGCAAATCAACCGGGCGCGTCATCAAGCTGGGTGGCGGGACTGCTGAGCCAGGTGAAGTGGTGCCGGTCAGCGAGCAATTTCTGGTACCCGACCCGAAACGTCGCGGCCAGACCTGGGCGGTGTTTGTCGCCGAGCTGCAGCGCCTGGGCTATGCAGTCGAATGGCGGGTGATCAAGGCTTGCGACTTTGGGGCCCCTACCAGCAGGGAACGCCTGTTTATGATTGCCCGTTGTGATGGCCAGCCCATCGTGTGGCCCGAACCAACCCACGCCAAAAACCCCGTTAAGGGCCAGCAGAAATGGCGCACCGCCGCCGAATGCATTGACTGGTCGATCCCAAGCAAAAGCATCTTTGGCCGTAAAAAGGATCTGGCCCCGGCCACTCTGCGCCGTGTTGCCAAGGGTATGCACAAGTTCGTGCTCGAGGCCGCCAACCCTTTTATCGTGCCGATCGCGAACTGGTCCGGGGAAAGCGTGCAGTCTGCCGACGAGCCCCTGCGCACCGTGACCTCCTATCCCAAGGGCGGCGCATTCTCGATAGTCAGCCCAACACTCGTTCAAACCGGTTACGGGGAGAGAGCTGGCCAATCACCGCGAGTACCTGGACTGGACCAGCCTTTGGGTACAGTCGTCGCAGGCGGGGCTAAGCATGCACTCGCATCGGCATGCATAGTCCAGGCTGGGCACGGAGAAGGATCTGGCAAAAGCAAACGCCGTAGTCACGGGGCGAACGATATCTGCGGCCCGTTAGTCACGGTTACAGCTAGCAGCGGCGGTCAGTCCATCGCTACTGTATTCATGGCCCAGATGAATGGCGGCTTCAACACAACAGCCGCGAAAAGCATCACCGACCCGATGACCACCGTGACCAACACCGGTAGCCAGCAACAACTGGTCACCGCAAATCTGGTGCACTTGCGCGGCAACTGCGATGCCAGGAACGTGAACGATCCGCTGCACACCATCAGTGCAGGCGGCACCCATCACGGGCTGATGACGGCATTCCTTGAGCGTCAGTTCGGGGCAAGTGTTGGCCAGGGCCTGAACAAACCGGCACCCACCATCACAGCTGGCGGTGGCGGCAAGAGTTCGCTGGTTGAGCTGCAGCTCTCACCAGAGGTTGAAGCCGGTGCGCTGCGGGTCGCGGCCTTTCTGATCAGCTATTACGGCACCGAGAATGTGAGCGGCGCCAATGAGCCAGCACCGACTATCACCACCCGCGACCGCCTGGCACTGGTCACCGTGACCATCAAAGGCACGCCGTATGTGATCGTCGATATCTGCCTGCGGATGTTGCAGCCGGCCGAGCTGTACAAGGCCCAGGGCTTCCCGGGCGACTACATCATCAGCCACGGCGCCGACGGCAAGCCCTTCACCAAAACACGGCAGGTGCATATGTGCGGCAATAGTGTCAGCCCGCCGCCGATGGCTGCACTGGCCAGAGCAAACGACCCATGGCGTGTAGTAGCGACTCATTCCGAAGCCGCATGATTCAAAGCTACGGTATTACCGCAAGCCATTCAGCAAGACGCAATAGCAGCTGACTGAATAGTTCGATCAGGATTTGATAGGCCAGCTCAGCGATAAGTTGTTTCATGTGGAACCCATATTTTCGGCTAATAGGCTCCACTGTGCGGCATGCGTACAAAGCCGTAGTGTGATCCCACTAACTTTCTCAACCTCATCCCTCAATTCAAAGTCAGCCGCTTGAGCGGCAAGGACGAAGTCATGCCTGAAGAAACATTTTTGAAGTGCTACCAAGTCGGCGATTTGGATTATGTCGCCGCAACCAACGAAGACGAAGCCCGCAAAGTTTTGGCTGAAATGAACGGTGACGACCTGTCGATCTACGTGGACTGGGACGTTGAACTGGTAAATGAAGCGAAGCTCGATAAGCAGTGGGTCGACGAAGACCCACCGCACGCCCAGTGCGGCTGTCTGCGTCAGTGGCTGGCAGAAGTAACTGAGCCCACCTATCTGATGGGCACGGAGGGTTAAACCATGCTCAAAGATAAGGGAATTATCATGTACGACGCACCAGAAGCGGCCAGCCTACAAACCGTGACCGGCTGGATGACTGCTGATGGCCGATTCTTCGGTCAGGACGAACATCTAGCCCGGTTCTGCGGCGCCACGCATCGCCGCTGCGAGAACAACCCTGATCATCAAGTGCACGAGATTCGCGGCTATTGCGCTCAGTGCTACTCCGAGAAAAGGGCGAAGGTCTTCGCAGCAATGCCCACCAAGGACTGGGCCGGCGAGCCCCTGGTGAATTTCGAAGGTGCTCTCTATTTCTTCGACACCGACAGCCTGCGCGACTATCTGGTCGACAGCGATGTAGGCCTGGCTGACCTGCGGCTGTGCATCTGCGAACCAAACATGGCGCAAGAACTCGACCCCAACGATATCTTCTGCGATGACCTGTCCGAAGACGGAGAGATCCACGACGACCAGCTGTTGGCCGCATTCGACCTGTTAAACGAAGTGATCCGCAAAGCTGAACCGCTGTCGTGGTCGTAAGGTAAGTTCGCCGTGGTGCTGCCCCAGGCATTCATCGACGAGATAGAAGCTGCGAGGGGGACGCCATAACCCACCACCCAAAAGGCGGCATGTGCTGCGCATGCAAGCACGCCCTACGCGACTGCAGTGCCCTTCCCTTCAAATCTATGCCCCCGATTCAGCGCGACACCGGCACGGTCATCGTGCGCTGCACCGACTTCAAGCGGCAGCAGTAAACCCACCACCTACCACTTAACCAGCCTGCCGGCAATCGGCGGGGAGGATTCCTCTATGCCTTCAATCAGCACTGGGCGACTTTGCCTGTATCTGCTGCTTTCCACTCTGTACCTGATTTTCAGCGTTGCATGGTTCTTTCTGGCTATCCCGCAGTTAGTCAGCAGTGGCACGGACGTCGATCTGTTCGGAGCTTTTGCAGGAACCGCTGTTTGGGCTGTTACCGGCGCAAGCATGATCATTTGCGTGACTCGCAAGGCGTAGACCTCCTAATTTTTTCAGCACCCCACTCGGGGAAAGGAATCAGACATGGCTAAAGTCATTGCTCAGATCACTGCTCGCCTCCCTCGTTTGATGGAGGTCAGCGAGTACCGAAAATTACGTTACGCCGGCGGCAAGCCCAGCGTGCAACAACTAAAGAAATGGATAGAGGACGGCGAAGTGGTGGGAGAGGTAAAAGGCGGGATGTATTTCGTCGATCTACAAGCCGCTGTCATTGGTTCAACTGACCCGCTTCTGGCGAAGATGATGGAGGTGGGCTGATGGCTCCCCCGCGCGCGAGGACCGCGAAGAATCGCGATCTGCCTGCCAATCTGTACCCCAACGGCAAGTACTGGCAGTACAAGAACCCGGTGACCGGCAAGAAGGTAAGCATCAACAAGCCGATGAATGAGGCAATCCGCCTGGCCAAGGCCGCCAACGCCAAGCTGCTGCCTCTACTGACCGATGACGGGGCCTTGCTGGCCCTGCTCACCGGCGACACCGCCTCGCGCTTTGACAACCTGCTGGAGCGTTTTGAGAAGGAGTGGGTAACCACTCGCGGCTATGCCGATCGCACCCTGCGGGAAATCCAGTTCAAGCTCGCCCGTTATCGCGAGGACATGGGCGGGCTGCTGATGGGCCAGCTGGATGTGCTGACGATTGCCGAGTACCTGGACGGTTTTGAGAACAACGCTTACACCAAGCACCGCGGGCTGCTGGTGCAGATTTTTGCCTTCGCGGTGGCTAAGGGGCTGTGCGATCGCAACTCGGCTGAGCTGACGCTGGTGAAGAAAGAGGCCGAGAAAAAGCGGCAGCGCCATACGGTGGAGGGGCTGAATACGATTCTGAACTACTGCGGCACCCTGCCCTGGCTCAAACGTGCCATACGCTTGGGGCTTCTGAGCTTGCAGCGGCGTGAGGATATTGTGACGTGGCCGAAGACGGCGGTGGATATCGAGCAGAACACCATCAAGGTATCGCCCGGAAAGACGCAGAACTATGGCACGCCCATTCACCTGGAGATTGTCATGGGCCAGGCCCTACGCGAGGTGGTGCTGGAGTGCATCAGGTCGCCGGTGGTGTGTCCGTACTTGATTCACTACATCCCCAAGGCGCGCAGGCGCAAGCAGCTCGATAACAAGCTGCACTGGAACGCGGTGACGCCGGACTATTTGACCAAGGCTTTTAGCCAGGCGCGGGACGACTCAAAGGCCTATGACCACATTCCGCCGAATGAGCGGCCAACCTTTCATGAGATTCGTGCGCTGGGTGCCTGGCTATATGAGCAACAGGGATTTGCTCAGGATTACATTCAGGCCTTGATGGGACATGCAGATGTGAAAATGACTGAGCATTATCAGTCCGGACATGGGCCGGAGGCGGTGATTTATCACAAGGTCAAAGCCGACCTGAAACTGTAGCGCGGTGGTGGTTTGCCCAATGATTGCCCAAAGTTTTCCCAAACGAGAACAACAAAAAAGGGCCCACCTTTCGGTGAGCCCTTCTAGACCGCCCAGCAGAGCGGATTTTGTTTGGTAGGCGCGATTGGACTCGAACCAACGACCCCCACCATGTCAAGGTGGTGCTCTAACCAACTGAGCTACGTGCCTGCTGTGGGGTCGCATTCTATAGATTTGCGGAGGGGTGTCAACACCTTTTTTGCAGCTAACCCTATGAATAGTCGAATTTTTTATTTTTAACCCGAAAACACTCACCCTCCGGTGGCTGGCGGGCCGTTTTCAACTCAGGTAGCATCGGCCTCACTCGTAAAAAATATAAAACAGAGGCTGCAGAATGTCGAACACTCCATACCCCCAGTCCTACTATGCAGCTTCCGCTAATCCCGCACCCGAGCGCCCCGCCCTGCAGGGCGAGGTGGAAACGGACGTGTGCGTTATCGGCGCCGGCTATACCGGGCTGTCGAGTGCGCTGTTCCTGCTGGAGGCCGGTTTCAAGGTCACTGTTCTGGAAGCCGCGAAGGTGGGGTTCGGCGCTTCGGGCCGCAACGGCGGGCAGATCGTTAACAGTTATAGCCGCGATATCGATGTGATCGAACGCACTGTCGGCGCCAAGCAGGCTCAGTTGCTGGGGCAAATGGCCTTTGAAGGCGGCAAGATCATTCGTGAGCGTGTGGCCAAGTATCAGATCCAGTGTGATTTGAAAGACGGCGGTGTATTCGCTGCCATCACCGCTAAGCAGATGGGCCATCTGGAGGCCCAGAAGAAGCTCTGGGAACGCTATGGCAACACGTCGCTGGAGCTGCTGGATCAGCGCCGGATCCGTGAGGTGGTTGCCTGTGACCAGTATCAGGGCGGCCTGCTGGACATGAGCGGCGGGCATATTCACCCGCTCAATCTGGCGCTGGGTGAGGCCGCGGCTGTCGAGTCCCTGGGCGGCACCATTTATGAGCAGTCGCCGGCTATGCGCATTGAGCGCGGCGCCAACCCTGTGGTGCATACACCCCAGGGCAAGGTGCGGGCCAAGTTCATTATCGTCGCAGGCAATGCCTACCTGGGCAATCTGGTGCCGGAGCTGGCGTCCAAGTCCATGCCGTGCGGTACCCAGGTGATTACCACCGAGCCTCTGGGTGATGAGTTGGCCAACACCCTGTTGCCACAGGACTATTGCGTCGAGGACTGTAACTATTTACTCGACTACTATCGCCTGTCGGGTGACAAGCGCCTGATTTTCGGTGGTGGCGTAGTGTATGGCGCGCGGGATCCGGCCAATATCGAAGCGATTATCCGGCCGAAAATGCTCAAGGCTTTCCCGCAGCTCAAGGATGTGAAAATTGACTACGCATGGACGGGCAATTTCCTGCTGACGCTGTCACGTCTGCCCCAGGTCGGCCGTATTGGTGACAACATCTATTATTCGCAAGGTTGCAGCGGGCATGGCGTGACCTATACCCATCTGGCTGGCAAGGTGCTGGCTGAAGCCCTGCGCGGGCAGGCTGAGCGTTTTGATGCGTTTGCCGACTTGCCCCACTACCCTTTCCCCGGCGGGCAACTATTGCGAACACCGCTGACTGCTTTGGGTGCCTGGTACTACAGCCTGCGAGACAAGTTCGGTTTTTGATTGTTTGTGCTAGCGGCGCAATGCCTGTGGGAGCCGGGCTTGCCCGCGATGGCCGCGCCGCGGTATGCCTGATTGACCGCATCGTCTGAATCGCGGGCAAGCCCGCTCCCACAAGATCGGCGTAATTTCTGTGGGAGCCGGGCTTGCCCGCGATGGCCGCGCCGCGGTATGTCTGATTGACCGTATCGCCTCAATCGCGGGCAAGCCCGCTCCCACAGGGTGATACCAACATTTACTTTTGGGATTCCAGAGTCTTGATCGCCGTAGCTGCGGCCTGCTCCTGACCTGAACGTGACAGATCACTGGCAATTTTCAGCCAGCGACCCTTGTCCACACTGGCCGGCAACTGGGTGGGCGACAGGATCAGCACCGCCCAGCCGCCAGCATCCTTCCACGCCGACTCGAACGTGTTGAAGTCCATCAACCGCCGACGCTCCATACCTGAGCGCAGCAACACCGTGCCTTTGGCGCGGTTGTAACCCACCAGCATGGCGTAGCGCGGCTCGGACCACAGTGTGCCGTCGCTAAATCTCAGCATCACCGGGTAGCCCGCCGCCACCTGGGTCAGCAGCGCAGCAAGGGATTTGTCCAGCGGGTACACCATCAGCCCGTATCCCGCCGCTAGCTGCTCGATATTACCTTGCAACGAGGCTTCGCCCCCCGGCAACCCCAGCGGCTTGACCAAAAGCCCCGGGGTGATGCGCACTTTTTGCTCACCCAGCATACCCGCCAAGGTTTGCGGTGCCCCCTGGTTGGCATTGCCGCGGAAAAACGGCACGCCGTTGAGCTCTACCCGTTCTGGCAAGCGTCGTAACTCGGGGGATTCGACACTGGCGCAGCCCACCATCACCAACGCAAACAACCCCATTAACCACAGCCGCGCCGATCTTGACCCAGAAACTGCCTGCATATTCCCTCGCCTTAAATGAACGCCAGGCCTCAAAACCCGCCATGAGCGTCAATCATAGGGCGCCAATAATGCGAGGTATAGCCTTAAGCCACAGCCCAATGGTTGGCATAGAGCAAATCGATTAGTCCTACACGACCTTCGGTCAATAGACTGCAACATCGCACAGACTAGACTGTCATCTGCTTAGCGTGTGTTTGAGCCCGTAGGGGGCAAAGGAGGCACTGATGAGCCCGATACTGACTATTTTGCTGCTGATCGGCGGCTGGCTGGCCGTCGCCGGGGCCATGCTCTGGGGCCTGATGCGTATTAGCCGCCATCATCACCCGCAGATGCAGGCAAAACCTGAAGAAGCGCCGGAAAAACCTGTGGTTGGCGCCGTCAACGCACATTAATCCCACAAAAAAGCCGCCCACCCTGAACAGGGTGGGCGGCTTTTTTACTACAGACTGCGCTTACTTGGTCAGAGCAGCCTGACGCTTTTCGCGGATCTGGCGCGCCACAATGTTCAAGGTTTCAACCGTGGCCGAGAACGCCATCGCGGCATACACATAACCTTTTGGCACATGGGCACCGAAACCTTCGGCGATCAGGGTCATGCCGATCATGATCAGGAAGGCCAGGGCCAGCATCACGACGGTCGGGTTATCGTTGATGAACTTGGCCAAAGGCTCCGAAGCCAGCAGCATCACCATCACCGCTACCACCACAGCAATCACCATGATCGGCAAGTGCTCGGTCATGCCCACTGCAGTAATGATGCTGTCGATGGAAAACACCAGGTCGAGCATAAGGATCTGGCCGATGGCAGCGGCAAAGCCCAAGGTGACTTTCGACGTCACGCTGTCGGTTTTTTCTTCCACCTGCGGCGTCATGCTGTGGTGAATTTCACTGGTGGCTTTCCACACCAGGAACAGGCCACCGGCAATCAGGATCATGTCCTTCCAGGAGAAGGCCTTGCCCAGCACTTCAAACACCGGCGTGGTCAACTGAACGATGTAGGCAATGGTACCCAGCAAGCCCAGACGCAGGATCAGCGCCATGCCGATACCGATACGGCGGGCCTTGGTGCGGTATTGCTCCGGCAGCTTGTTGGTCAGAATGGAGATAAAGATCAGGTTATCGATGCCCAGCACGATTTCCATCACGATCAACGTGGCCAAAGCGACCCAGGCTGCGGGGCTGGCAGCCAGTTGTAAAAGATATTCCATAGGTGTGTTCGGACTCTGCGTTAAGACACGTTAAATGGCTTGGGATGAGTGTTCTTTTTCTTGCTCAGGCTTTTCTTTTTCGATCAGCCCACCGGTAGCTTCGCTCAGCGCTTGTTCAGCGGCCTTGTGGGTGTCGTCAATTGCTTGCTTGGCGGACTCGGCTGTTTTGCTCAGCATTTGTTGCGCGGCTTTTTCCGCCTGGTCGCAACCTGCGAGCGCCAGCACACCTGCGGACAACAGTACTGCAACAGCTGATTTCTTGATGTTCATGCGTGTATTCCTCTCTAAACCGGCGGCCATCTGGGTGGCTTGCGCATAACGCGGGAGTCTAAAGAATCAAACACTTCAGAAAAATTCGTATTTTTAAGCGCTATACTTCGGTTTTTACGAAGTATTACTGCGCTGATGCTTAATTACCGCCAGCTCCATTACTTTTGGGTAGTTGCCAAAACCGGCAGCATTGTCCGCGCCTGCGAGCAGCTCAACCTCACGCCACAGACCATCAGCGGACAAATCAGCCTGCTTGAGGACACCTATGGCCTGCCGTTGTTTCGCCGGGTCGGGCGGCAACTGGAGCTGACCGAGACCGGTCGCCAGGTGTTGCCTTATGCCGAGCAGATCTTTCAGGTCGGCAGCGAACTGGAGAGCATGCTGCGCATGGCACCCAAGGAGCAGCAGATCCTGTTTCGGGTGGGCGTGGCCGATGTGGTACCCAAGTCGATTGTGTATCGCCTGATTGCGCCGACGATGGAGCTGGATAAACCGATTCGCATTACCTGCCGCGAGGACAAGCTCGATCGGCTACTGGCAGATCTGGCGATTCAACGACTGGATCTGGTGATTTCCGACAGTCCTATGCCTTCACACCTCGATATCAAGGGTTTTAGCCAGAAACTGGGCGAATGCGGTATCAGCTTTTTTGCCACTGCGGCACTTGCCAAAGACTATGCCGAAAACTTCCCGCACTGCCTGCAAGGCGCGCCACTTCTGATCCCCGGCCCCGAAACCATGCTACGCAGCCGCCTGCTGCGCTGGCTGGCCGAGCAGCAGATACAGCCGCGAATCGTTGGCGAGTTTGATGACAGCGCGCTGATGCAGGCTTTCGGCCAGTCCGGGATCGGCGTGTTTATCGCGCCCAGCGTGATAGCCCAGGAAGTGATGCGCCAGTTTGACGTCGAGCTGATCGGCCACACCGAGGCGGTCACCGAATCGTTCTACGCCATTACGGTGGAGCGCAAAATCCGCCACCCCGGCATCGTTGCGATCACCGAGGGGGCACGGCGCGAGTTGTTTACCCCGCGCTAGCGCAGGCAGGGCGCACCTTGGCGGTCATCAGCAACAAGGCCAGCAGAATCGAGACCAGGATAAACCCGGCAGCGGCAAACCCCAGGCTGCCCAGGCCATAGTTATCGATAACCCGGCCACCAATCATGGCGCCCAGACCAATCCCCAGGTTGGCCCCGGCAATATTCAGCGATGCGGCAAATGCCGGGGCATGGGGGGCAACTTTCATCAGCCGTACATGGCTGACCAGAAACATCGCTGCCTGCGTCACCCCCCAGATGCCCATCGCCGCCGCCAGGCCCAGGGTTGAGTGAATGCTCGGTACCAGCGCCACCAGGCCGCTGATCATAAAGGCACAAAACACCATCGAGGCGATCAACGGATGGCGATCCACCATGCGCCCGCCCAGCGAGTTGCCGATCAGGCCGACGGCACCAAAGCCCATCAGGCACCAACCCACCAGCGTGCCGTCAAAACCTGCCAGGCGCTCAAGGATATCTGCCAGATAGGTGTAGGCCGTAAACATGCCGCTGAACACCAGCACAGACAGCACGATATGGCCAATCATCAACGGGCTGCGCAACAGAGCAAATTGCGAACTCAAGGTGACGCTTGCTTTCGCCGCGCGGGTGGCTGGCAGGTAGATCCACAGCAGCAAGGCCTTGGCCAGGGCGACCACGGCCAAAATGCCGAAGGCACTGCGCCAGCCCCAGGCATCCGAGATCAAGGTGCCTACAGGAATGCCAAATACAGTCGCACAGACAATGCCGAAACCGATTTTGGCAATAGCCCGCCCGGCGTAGTCCGGGCCTACGATATCCACCGCCGTTTCACTGGCCAACGCCCAGAACACCGGCAAGCCCAATGCCGGCAGCAGCCGGGCAAAAGCCATCACCCAGATATTGGGCGCCAGCGCCGCCACGGTATTGGCGAAGGCGAACATCAGCAAGATCGAGATAAACAGGCGCTTGCGTTCAAAGCGCGAAAAGTAGGCGGTCAAAAAAGGCCCGAGGGCCGCAACCGTGAAGGCGAACAGGGTCACCAGCAAACCGGCCTGCGGCACGCTGACTTCAAGGTCGCGGGCAATCGAAGGCAGCAGGCCGACGATGACAAACTCGGTGGTGAGCACGGTAAAGCCGGCCGCAGACAGCAGCAGGATGGGCAACAGCATGAATAACTCCAGAGACAACGAGGCCAGCGAAAGCCCGAAAGGCCCGCTGATTTGAAGAAAAGTGGGGATCAGCAATGGTAACAGAATGCTGCGGCGTGCGGCCATGTCACCCGCACGCTCCCCTGTACGGATGTGGCAGATTGCCCCTGCGTAGGAAAGCCCCTACACGTCTATGATAAAGTTCGCATCCCGCCGACTTGCGTCGATCAGCCTGCCCGTTTGCCGCTGATCGCCCCACAGTTTTTCAATGCACTACCCAGAACAACTAGAGAAACCCTTATGACTGACGCTCCACCTACCCTGCTGCAAAAGCTCAAGCGCACCAGCCTGGTGACCCAGATTGTGATCGGTCTGCTCGCCGGTATTTTGCTGGCCTGGCTTGCGCCCTCGGCAGCGCTTTCGGTGGCCTTTATTGGCAAGGTGTTTGTCAGCGCCTTGAAAGCCGTTGCACCGATTCTGGTGTTTGTGCTGGTCATGGCCTCGATTGCCAACCACAAGCACGGCCAGGAAACCCATATCCGCCCGATTCTGGTGCTGTACCTGTTTGGCACCTTTGCTGCAGCCGTCGTGGCCGTTATCGCCAGCATGCTGTTCCCGTCGAATCTGGTGCTGGCCACCGAAAACGTTGCCATCACCGCCCCGGGCGGTATCAGTGAGGTACTGCAAAGCCTGTTGCTGAGCGTGGTCGACAACCCGGTCAGTGCGCTGATGAATGCCAACTTTATCGGCATCCTGGCGTGGGCCATCGGCATGGGCATTGCCATCCGCCATGCTGGCGATACCACCCGCACCGTGCTCAATGACCTGTCCAACGGTGTCACCCTGATCGTGCGTGTGGTGATCCGCTTTGCCCCGTTGGGCATCTTCGGCCTGGTAGCGGCCACCCTTGCTTCTTCAGGCTTCGGCGCCCTGCTGGGCTACCTGCACCTGCTCACGGTGCTGATCGGCTGCATGCTGTTTGTGGCGCTGGTGGTCAACCCGCTGATCGTGTTCTGGAAGTTGCGTCGCAACCCGTATCCGCTGGTGTTTTTGTGTCTGCGTGAAAGTGGGATTACCGCGTTTTTCACCCGCAGTTCGGCGGCCAATATCCCGGTGAACATGGCGTTAAGCGAGCGACTGGGCTTGCATGAAGACACCTACTCGGTGTCCATCCCGCTGGGTGCCACCATCAATATGGCGGGCGCGGCGATTACCATCACGGTACTGAGCCTGGCGGCCGTGCATACGCTGGGGATCGAGGTGGATATTCCGACAGCCATCCTGTTGAGTGTGGTGGCGGCCATTTGCGCCTGCGGCGCATCGGGTGTGGCGGGCGGCTCGCTGCTGTTGATTCCGCTGGCATGCAGCCTGTTCGGCATCCCGAGCGAGATTGCCATGCAGGTAGTGGCCGTGGGTTTCATTATTGGCATCTTGCAGGACTCGGCGGAAACCGCGCTGAACTCCTCCACCGATGTGCTGTTCACCGCTGCGGCCTGCATGGCCAAGGAAGACCAGCCCCTGCAACAGGGTTGAGGCAATGTGGGGCGGGCCAGCATCAGGCTTTGAGAGCACCAATGAAACTGTGGGAGCTGGCTTGCCTGCGATGCTTGCAACTCGGTCTGTCTGAAAAACCTGGGTGCTGCCATCGCGGGCAAGCCCGCTCCCACAGTGGAGCAGGCCAACATCAGGTGTTAAGAGCACCAATCAACCTGTGGGAGCTGGCTTGCCTGCGATGCTTGCAACTCGGTCTGTCTGAAAAACCTGGGTGCTGCCATCGCGGGCAAGCCCGCTCCCACTGTGGAGCAGGCCAACATCAGGTGTTGAGAGCGCCAATGAACCTGTGGGAGCTGGCTTGCCTGCGATGCTTGCAACTTGGTCTGTCTGAAAAACCTGGGTGCTGCCATCGCGGGCAAGCCCGCTCCCACAGTGGAGCGGGCTAGCATCTGGCTTTGAGAGCACCAATGAACCTGTAGGAGCTGGCTTGCCTGCGATGCTTGCAACTCGGTCTGTCTGAAAAACCTGGGTGCTGCCATCGCGGGCAAGCCCGCTCCCACAATGGAGCAGGCCAACATCAGGTGTTGAGAGCAACAATGAACCTGTGGGAGCTGGCTTGCCTGCGATGCTTGCAACTCGGTCTGTCTGAAAAACCTGGGTGCTGCCATCGCGGGCAAGCCCGCTCCCACAGTGGAGCAGGCCAACATCAGCTGTTAAGAGCACCAATCAACCTGTGGGAGCTGGCTTGCCTGCGATGCTTACAACCCGGTGTATCTGAAAGACCGAGGCGCTGGCACAGTGCGCTTGCTTAGAAAGCGCCCATGTAATCACGCTTGCCGATTTCAACGCCGTTGTGGCGCAGGATCGCGTAAGCCGTGGTCACATGGAAGAAGAACTGCGGCAAGCCATAAGTCAGCAGGTAAGCCTGGCCAGTAAAGCGTTTTTCTTTCGGCGTGCCCTGGCGGGTGATGATTTCGATGCCTTCCTTGCCGTCGATTTGCTCAGGCTTGATCCCGTCAACAAACGCCAGCACTTTGCTGATCAGCGCTTGCAGATCAGCAAAGGTCACTTCGCTGTCGTCGTATTTCGGCAATTCGATTTCAGCCAGACGACCGCTGACCCCCTTGGTAAAATCAACTGCGATTTGCACCTGACGCACCAGCGGGAACATGTCCGGTGCCAGACGTGCTTGCAAGAACACGCTCGGGTCGATGTTCTTGGCTGTGGCGTGTGCCTCAGCCTTGGCCAGCACACCGCTCAGGGCGTTGAGCATTTGTTTGAACACAGGAACGGAAGCAGCGTACAGGGAGATAGTCATGGAAGTCTCGACAGTCTGTGGGCAGGAATGGAATGTGCGCCGATTATAGACACGCCAGCGCCCCTCTGGTGTATGAAGATCAACTCCACGCTCAGCCCCGGGACACCCACATGCTCTCTGCTCATCCCTCTACAGCGCCTGCGGCGGATCCGGCCCAGGCGCTGTATGGCAAGATCACCCGCAAGCTCATCCCCTTTCTCTGCTTGTGCTATCTGGCCGCCTATCTGGACCGGATCAATATCGGTTTCGCCAAACTGCAGATGCTCGGCGACCTGCAGTTCAGCGAAACGGCCTATGGCCTGGGCGCGGGGCTGTTTTTTGTCGGATATATCCTGTTCGAAGTACCGAGCAATCTGCTTATGGAGAAGGTCGGGGCCAGGGTCTGGATCGCGCGGATCATGATCACCTGGGGCCTGCTCTCGGCCTGTACCCTGCTGGTCACCACCCCCGCCCAGTTCTATGCCGTGCGTTTTCTGCTGGGGGTGGCCGAGGCGGGTTTTCTGCCAGGGGTGCTGTATTACCTGACCACCTGGTTCCCGACCCAGAGACGAGGGCGCATCATCGCCCTGTTTATGATCGGCATGCCGCTCTCCAGTGTGGTCGGCGGGCCGTTGTCGGGCTGGATCATGGGCGCCTTCGACACTGTCGCAGGGCTGCGCGGCTGGCAGTGGCTGTTTGTGCTCGAGGCGATCCCCAGCGTATTGCTGGGCATCCTGACCCTCTGGGTGCTGCCCGACAGCTATCACACGGCAACATGGTTAAACGCCGACGAAAAAGCGTTACTGCAGCAGCAACTGGGTCAGGACCACGCAGAGGGCCATCACAGCAAGCACGGCTTTCGCGACGGGTTCTTTAACCTCAAGGTCTGGATGCTGGGCGGTATCGACTTCTCCATCCTGCTCAGCGCCTACGCCCTGGCCTTCTGGATGCCGACCTTGATCCGTAACGCCGGGGCAACCGACAACTTCCATATTGGCGTACTCACGGCCCTGCCCAGCCTTGCTGCCCTGATCGGCATGCTGATGATCGGCGCCAGCAGCGACCGGCATCGCGAACGTCGCTGGCATATCATCGTGCCCTTTGTGATTGGCGCGGCGGCAATGGCTGCCAGCACCTTTTTCAGCCACAACCTGTTGGCGATCGTTCTACTCTTTGCCATTGCCTCGGCTGCCATCCTCGGTGCCGTGCCGGTGTTTTTCAGCTTGCCGGCCACCTTTCTTACCGGCCGCGCAGCTGCGACCGGCTTCGCCCTGGCCTGCTCCCTGGCCAATATCGCCGGGCTGGTGAGCAACTCCCTGATGGGCATCGCCATCGATGTCACGGGCAGCAGTTCCGGGGCGTTGTGGTTCTTCGCCTGCTGCCTGCTGATGAGTTGCCTGCTGGTAGTCGCCCTGCCCGCCAGGCTGGTCAACCGCTGAGCGACCCTAAGCAACACCCCGGGCGATCACATGCCAGTCGCTCTAGCGCGCAAAAAACTCCACAATGGCCGCTGGCAACGGTGACTCAAATTGGAGATGAAAATGGACGTTCCGGCTGATCAGTTTTCAGAAAACGTAAAAAACGAATCTGACGCAGGCCCCCTGCTCAACAGCACCGAGATCCGCATTCTTGGCTCCTTGATCGAGAAACAGGCCACCAACCCGGAAACCTACCCCCTGACGCTCAATGCCCTGGTGCTGGCGTGCAACCAGAAAACCAGCCGCGAGCCGGTGCTCAACCTGACCCAGGGCCAGGTCGGGCAAAGCCTGCGCGCCCTCGAAGGCCGCGGCTTTACCCGCCTGGTAATGGGCAGCCGCGCTGATCGCTGGGAGCACAAGGTCGACAAGGCGCTGGAACTGGTGCCTGCGCAAGTGGTGCTGCTGGGCCTGCTGTTTCTGCGGGGGCCGCAAACCCTCAACGAGCTGCTGACCCGCAGTTCGCGCATGCACGACTTTGAAGACACCGAGCAGGTTCAGCACCAGCTCGAACGCCTGATTTCCCGAGATCTGGCCCTGCTCGTGCCGCGCCAGAGCGGCCAGCGCGAAGACCGTTACATGCACGCACTGGGTGACCCGGCCGAGATCGACACGATCATGGCTGCGCGCCAGCAACCTGTGGAACGCAGCAGCGGCTCAAGCGTATCGCTGGAGCGTTTTGAAGCCCTCGAAGCGCGGATTGCTGCCCTTGAGGCGCGTCTGGCAGAGCTGGAATAACACCCTTCACGCCGCCCGCAAGCGTAATCAGCTGCGGGCAAATGCCACGGCAGCCTGAAACTGCTCGGCCGTGGGGCGAACGCCGGTGTACAGCACAAACTGCTCCAGGGCCTGGATGGCAATCACCTCAAGCCCGGTGATGACCTGCTTGCCCTGGGCACGACCACGCACGATCAACGGTGTTTCAACCGGGATCGCCACCACATCGAAGATGATATCCGCGCTGTCGATAGCCTCTGCGGCAAAGGCCAGATCATCGGCTTCAGCCCCGCCCGCCATGCCCACCGGTGTCACGTTGATCAGCATGTGCGGCCGCTGCGCGCCCAGCTCAGGCTGCCATTCATAACCGCAGCTTGCCGCCAGGGCCGCTCCTGTTGCCTCGTTACGCGCCACGATCAGGCCATTGCGATATCCACCATCACGCAATGCCGAAGCCACGGCCTTGGCCATACCGCCGCTGCCACGCAGGGCAAAGGTGGTGTCCTTGGGTACTTTATGGCTGCCCAACAACTGGGCAATGGCGATGTAGTCGGTGTTGTAGGCCTTGAGATGGCCGTCGGTATTGACGATGGTATTGATCGAGGCAATGGCCCGGGCCGATGCATCCAGTTCGTCCACCAGCTCGATGCAGGCCTCCTTGAACGGCATCGACACCCCACAGCCGCGAATGCCCAGGGCGCGGATTCCGCTAACGGCACCTGCCAGGTCCTTGCTGCTGCAAGCCTTGTAGTAAAAGTTCAGACCCAGTTGTTCGTATAGATGATTATGAAAACGCAGCCCGAAATTCCCCGGTCGACCTGACAACGATATGCACAGCTGGGTGTCTTTGTTCGGATTCATTTGCATGCTCATCTCCTTGCTGAAGGCTTTTAGATGGACGGCACAAGCCGTATCGGAAAAATTGTTCGATCATAGTGCAGCTGCCAGGGCTGAAACGTCTCAGCGCCCGCAAACCTTACACAAAATTTACCCGGGCGCTTCGCAGTTTTTTAAAAAAACACGGTCTTAATGTTACCCCCGGGTTTATCTGCGGCCTGGTGCAGGCCGAAACATCGGGGCTGGAATTCGAGGATTATCAAGATGCGTAGCATCCCCAAAATCGCTTTGCTTATCGGCGCCCTGGCTGTCGCAGGGCAGGCATCCGCCCATGGTGGCTGGGGGCCAGGGCCTGCAATTTTTGGCGCGGTGGTGGGTGCAGCGGTGGTTGGCTCGGTCATAGCAGGCCACGAGCAGCGCCCGGTGTATGTGCAACAACCGGTGTATGTGCAGCCGCAGCCGGTTTATGTACAGGCACCACCGGTTTATTACCAACCGCAACCGGTGTATGTACAGCCACCCCAGCCCGTTTACTATCAGGGCTATTACGGCCGGCCGCAACCGGTGTATTACGGCCCGCCGCGGGGCTATTACGGCCCGCCACGCTGGTAACCCCGGCACAGTGCCGACGGGTCCGGACAGACGATGTGAATGTCGCGGATGAGACATCATAGTGCCGCGTACTGCGGCATTATGGAGCGCCATCGGCGCCATCACCGACACACACATAAAAACAAGGACGACCTTTATGCCTACACAAAACCCGCACCATATCGTCGGGCTCTGCACCTCCAGCAAGGTGTACAACACCCTGACCGAGCTCAAGCAGCTCGAAGGTCATCGCACTGCCAAACTGTTGTCATTGTTGACCCAGCACCTGGTGCGCGAAGGGCTGCTGAGCGACCAGGAAGTGATGCACATGCTCGACCAGGTGGTTGACTGACACCTCATCGGCATCAATGACGACTATCACGCGCAATGATTTCTAGCGCAGCGGCCCAACCCGTAAGGTAGCGCCATTGTTGAAGGAGGTAGGTATGCCCAAGATTCATGTCATGTCGGTAATCGGCAGTGCCGTTCCCGCCCCGCTGCGTGCCGACGGCTTGCTGGCGTGCTGGTATGTGGTCAGCGACGGCGTTGCCGTGAGCGGCCCGTTCACCTCGCGCGCCGCCGCCCAGCTTACAGCCAGCCGCGAAACAGATAGAACAGCGCAACACTCAACACAACACTGAGCAACACGTTGCGGCGCCACAGCATCAGCCCGATGGCGCACAACCCGGCCAGCAGGTACGGGTTGGCCAGGCTCAGGTCCAGCTGATGGTCCTTGACGAAAATGATCGGCCCGCAAATCGCCGTCAGCATCCCCGGCACGGCAAAGCCCAAAAACTCCTTTACCCCGCGATTCAGGCGAATGGGCAAGCGCGGCTCCAGAAACAGGTAGCGGTTGAAAAACAGGATCAGGGTCATCCCGCCGATAATTGCCCAGATCATGCCCAATACCCTCCCAGACGCTTGCAGGCATAGCCCGCGACCATACCCGCCAGCCCGGCCAGCACAATGGCCGACTCCCACTGCCAGTGACTGAACAGCACCACAGTGAACAACGAGACTGCCACGCAGACCACAGTCGGGATATTGCGCACCACGGGCGTAATCAACGCGATAAAGGTGGCGGCAATCGAGAATTCCAGCCCCAGTTGGTCCAGGCCCGGAATGCTCTTGCCCAGCACCACGCCCAGCAGGGTGAAAATATTCCAGCCCACATACATGCACAGCCCCACCCCCAGCGCGTACCAGCGATTGAAGGTGCTCTGGTCAAACGGGCTGACCAGGGCAAAGAACTCATCGGTGAGCAAAAAGCCCAGCCCGAAACGCCATTTGGGCTCGAGCGGCGCCACCAGCGGGCGCAGGTGCATGGCATAAAGCAAATGCTGCGAAGTCAGCAGCAAGGTAGTAACCAGAATCGAAATTGCACTGGCGCCGCCCTTGATCATGCCAATCGCCACCAGTTGCGCCGCACCGGCAAACACAAACAGCGACAGCCCCTGGCTTTGCGCGGGGCTCAACTGGGCATCAATGGCGGTGGAACCGGCCAGCAACCCCCAGGGCGCGCAGGCCAGGGTCAGCGGAAGGCAGGCAAGGGTGCCGCGCACAAACGCGGTTCGAGCAAGTGAATCAGGCATTGAAAACAATCCGGTAATCAGCAGCGGCAAAGGGTCGCAACATCGGGGCAAAAAGTCTTGAACGATCTTGCTCTGCTGCCCTCATAACTTGACGCGGACCGTTTGAAAACGGCCCGCCGTGTTTGACGAGAGGCCAAACCTGGTCTTTAGTCAGCCGCACTCAAGAGACGTTAATTCCGATCAACCGCTGCCACGAGGAACCACCATGAAAGACCTGAAATCCGCCAAGGAAAGCAGAAAGGCCGATCTGCGGACACCTACGGCATTAAGCGAAAAAGCCTGTATCGACATTGCCGCCGAAGTGAATGCGCTGTTGGCCGATACCTTTGCCATCTACATGAAGACCAAGAACTTCCACTGGCACATGTCCGGCCCGCATTTCCGTGACTTCCACCTGCTGCTGGACGAGCAGGCCGACCAGATCTACGCGACCACCGATGCCATTGCCGAGCGTGTACGCAAGCTGGGGCGCACCACCCTTCGCTCCGTGGGCCATATCAAGAAGTTGCAGCGCCTGCTGGATAACGACGCCGACTTCGTAACCCCGGAAGACATGCTGGCCGAGCTGCGCGAAGACAATATCCAGCTGGCCGCCTATATGCGCGAGACCCACGACATGTGCTCCGAGCTGGGCGATGTGGCCACCACCAGCCTGCTGGAAAACTGGATCGACGAAGCGGAGCGCCGCGTGTGGTTCCTGTTTGAGTCGTCGCGCACCAAGTAATCCATTACGTCTGTAACGCCTGTAGTCGCTGACGAGGAACGAAGGCTGCGAGCCCTTTAAAATTAAAAGCTCGCAGCCTTCGTTCCTCGTCAGCGACTACAGGGTGGCTCAGCATGAATTTTTATTCACAGTCTTTGAACGCTGCGAACGGTATATTCGCCACGCTCATTGCTCATTCAATGAACCCCTTGCCCGCGCCTCCCCTGCGGGCTTTTTTTTTGCCCTTCAAGCGCCCTGCCGGAACACCAGCGCCTTGAGGCCGCACTCCACATCCGCGTCCGGGAACTCCGGCGGGTTGTCCAGGCGCTGCACAAAACGCAGGCTCGGCGCATCCCGGGTCACGCCGTCGATCAAGAAGTCCGAGCCCAGTGCCGGGTCGTTCATACAGGCCAGCACCGTACCGTTTTCACTGAGCAGCTCCGGCAAGCGACGCACCACGCGCTGGTAGTCCTTGGTCAGTAGAAAGCTGCCTTTCTGAAATGACGGCGGATCGATGATCACCAGGTCATAAGGCCCGGTGCTTTTCACCTTGCCCCAGGACTTGAACAGTTCATGGCCCAGGAATGTCACCTTGCTCATGTCATGCCCGTTCAGGCGATGATTGTCACGGCCGCGGCTCAGGGCCGCGCGGGACATGTCCAGGTTGACCACATGCTGCGCCCCGCCTTCTATGGCCGCCACGGAAAAACCGCAGGTGTAGGCAAACAGGTTCAACACCCGCTTGCCCTCGGCATTGGCCCGCACCCAGTCACGACCGTAGCGCATATCGAGAAACAAACCGTTGTTCTGCTTGCGGCCCAGGTCCACCCGATAGCGCAGGCCGCCTTCGGTCAGCGTCCACTCGTCAACCGGCGCACCCACCAGCCATTCGGTGTCGCTTTGCAGGGTATAGCGATGTTGCAGCACCAGGGTGTGGGCAGCGCTGGCTTGCCACTGCGGGGATTGCGCAAGGGCCATCAGCAGTTGCTTGAGGGCAGCCAGTTGCCCGGCCTCTGGTTCCTTGAACAGTGACACCTGCACCACGCCCTGCAGCCAGTCCACCGTCAACTGCTCAAGCCCTGGCCAGCAGCGACCGCGGCCATGAAACAAACGCCGGGTTTCAGCGGGGGCAGTGCCCAGCGCCGTCAATAAGTGCTGGTGCAAAGTGGTTAACGCTTCAGGAGTCATCAGGCCGGCCGGTCAATTTCAAGGGCCGGCATTTTACACCATTGCACCGCCATGCCTAACCAGCCTGTTCAGCCAGCCAACAGCTTTGCCCTGCTAGGCTCGTGCAGGCACGAACCCTCGTCTGGCTGGCGTCAGCGGGCGAAAAAACCGCTGAGAACCTCCTGGCCGGATTTTCTCTCATAAACCCCAGCGAAATCAGGCATTTCTGCCGCCATTGATCCATACTGACTAAATGTAACGTCATGTGTATAACAGCCGTTGCAGCCAGGTACTTCCCAACCATTCTTGAGTCATTCTGCGTGAAAATTCATCTTTCCATATTAAGCCTGTGTTTAGTTCTGGCAGGCACCAGCGCCTCTTCAATCGCCGCAGCGGCTGAAAGCACCTCGGCCCCACGGGATACCTCGAAACTGCACATCGCCTCAGGCAGCGCGCTGCTGGTGGACCTGCAAACCAACAAAGTGATTTTTGCCAGCAACCCGGACGCCATCGTGCCCATTGCCTCCGTCACCAAACTGATGACCGCTATGGTGGTACTGGATGCCAAGCAGTCGATGGATGAGTCCATTTCGGTCAATATCAGCGACACGCCGGAGATGAAGGGGGTGTTTTCGCGGGTGAAAATTGGCAGTGAGCTGTCGCGTCACGAAATGATGCTGATCACCCTGATGTCCTCGGAAAACCGCGCGGCCGCCAGCCTGGCCCACCATTATCCGGGCGGTTATGTGGCGTTTATCGCGGCGATGAATGCCAAGGCCAAAAGCCTGGGCATGATGAGCACCCATTATGTGGAGCCCACCGGGCTGTCGATCCACAACGTGTCCACTGCCCGCGACCTGAGCAAGCTGCTGGCCGCGGCGCGGCACTACCCGATGCTCAGCCAGTTGAGCACCACCAAGGAAAAGACCGTGGCGTTCCGCAAACCCAACTACAGCCTGGGTTTCAGCAACACCGATCACCTGGTCAGAAAAGACAAATGGAACATCAAGATCACCAAGACCGGCTTTACCAACCAGGCTGGCCATTGCCTGGTGCTGGTCACTGAAATGGGCGGTCGCCCGGTGTCCCTGGTGATTCTGGATGCCTTTGGCAAATACACTCACTTCGCCGATGCCGGGCGGATTCGCAACTGGGTGGAAACCGGCAAAAGTGGCGGCGTACCCGACGTAGCCTTGCGCTACAAAGCCGAAAAAAACCTGCAGAAAAACCAGCTGACAGCAGGTCAGGCGGGCAAGTAAAGGATTGTCGATGAAATGCAGGCACTTGCCCCGGGGAGAGGATCGGGGACAAATGCCTGCGTACTGCTCGTTACAAACTGCAGATAGAAAGAACCCCGTCACCTGGACGGGGTTCTTGCCTGGCACATGCTCAGATCAGTTTTGCAGGGCAGGCTGCGAATCCCCATTGATCGGGATGCGTTTGGCTTTTGCCTCTTCCGGCACCACCCGCTGCAGGTCGATGCTCAGCAAACCGTTGCTCAGGTTTGCGCCTTTGATCTCGATATGGTCGTCGAGACGGAAGGACAATTTGAATGCCCGCTGTGCAATACCTTGATGCAAGAAGGTCACGCCTTCTTCGCTGGTGCTTTCGCGTTTGCTGCCGCTCACGCTCAACACGCCTTTCTCTACTTGCAGGTCCAGATCATCTTGCTGGAAGCCTGCTGCCGCGACCACGATGCGATAGCTGTCTTCACCGCGTTTTTCAACGTTGTAAGGTGGGTAGCCGCCGCTTGAATCGTTGCGCAGTGCGGTTTCAAACAAATCACTAAAACGGTCAAAGCCGACAGAATTACGGAACAGTGGCGCCATTGAAAAAGCGTTGCTCATAATTTCATCCTCCTGATTTCAGCGAGATTTTGTTACGCGACCCGGTTTCGGCATCGCGTACCCCTTAGATAGGGACCGGCAAAATCATTTCAAGGGCTTTTTTTGAAATTTTTTTCAGGTGCTTCAGGCAGCATCGGCAGGCGGGTTGTTGACCAGGTGCCGGACCTTCTCACAGTCGGTTTCACGGCGCATGGCATTGAACAGCACCACCGCTTCAGGGTAGTTGCGGGTCAGCATCGCCAGCCACTGCTTGAGCCGCCCCGGCGCCGAGCGCGGGGTCAGCTGGGCTTCGGCCTGGGCCCAGAAGTCGCGGATCATGGGCTGCAAATCGGCCCAGGTCATCGGCACTACCTCAACACCGGCGCGGGCAGCGGCAATTTGCGCGGCCAGATCAGGCCGCGACACCAGACCACGACCCAGCATGATGTCTTCAGCCCCGCTGATTTCGCGGCAACGGCGCCAGTCTTCAACCGACCAGATATCACCGTTGGCAAACACCGGCACCTTGACCGCTTCCTGCACCTGGGCGATGTACTCCCAATGCGCAGGTGGCTTGTAGCCATCCATCTTGGTCCGCGCATGCACCACAATCTGGCTGGCGCCGCCCTCGGCCAGGGCAATCGCGCACTCGTTGGCGCTGTCCGGCGTATCAAAGCCCAGGCGCATCTTGGCGGTGACCGGGATATGCGCAGGCACTGTACGGCGCACCTGCAGCAAAATGGCGTGCAACAGCTCAGGCTCCTTGAGCAGCACTGCCCCGCCACGGGACTTGTTTACGGTCTTGGCCGGGCAGCCAAAGTTGAGGTCGATCACCCCGCTGCCCAGCTCTACCGCCAGCGCCGCGTTGTCGGCCAGGCACGCCGGGTCGGAACCCAGCAACTGCACACGCAGCGGCACGCCGGAGCGCGTCTGCGCGCCGTGCTGCAACTCGGGGGCGAGTTTATGGAAGTAGGCTTCAGGCAACAGCCGCTCGGTGACCCGAATAAATTCGGTCACACACCAATCAATACCGCCGGTGCGGGTCAGGACATCACGCAGGATGTTGTCGACCAACCCCTCCATCGGCGCCAAAGCAATTTGCATGGGTGACTCTCATGAAAAACGTGCGGCAGTTTACGCGGTTCTGCAGGCAATCGGTATGTGCAGGAGCTCAGACTCAGGCCGTCACGACGGCCGGGCCGTAACCTTCGAGAAACTCGGCAGGCAGGCGCCTGGCCTTGCCGGTGGACAGCTCGATGCAGACAAAGGTGGTTTGCGCACGCAACAGGGTGACCCCGTCGCTGGGGCGTACCAGTTGAAAGTGGCGAGTCATGCGCAGGCGCTGGTCGCAATCGACAATCCAGGTGGCCAGTTGCAGTTCGTCGCCTTCATAGGCGCTGGCCAGGTAGTCGATCTCATGGCGGGAAACGGCCATGGCGCGGTCGAGACGACGGTACTCGGCAAGATCCAGCCCCAGGCGCTGCGAATGGCGCCAGGCACAGCGCTCGAGCCAGACCACATAGGCTGCGTTATTGGCATGGCCAAACCCGTCGATGTCTTCAGCCTGCACTTGCAGGTCAATGATGAACGGTGCTGCCAAATCCCAACTCATGCCTTGTCTCCCTGTAGATAAATAAGGAGCGCAGTGTAACGCAGAGGGGGCGACGGGAAACTTGAAGAGCAGGAATTAAAAAACTGCAGACAAACAAAAGGGCCATTCAATAATCGAATGACCCTTATAAATCCCGCAAAGCGGGTAATCGTGGCGTCCCCTAGGGGACTCGAACCCCTGTTACCGCCGTGAAAGGGCGGTGTCCTAGGCCACTAGACGAAGGGGACACAAACCCTTCTAACAGTGATCAGCGCTGAGTGCTGATCGATTCAATGCCAGTGTGGCCCGACATTGAACTGTAAATTGGTGGAGCTAAACGGGATCGAACCGTTGACCTCTTGCATGCCATGCAAGCGCTCTCCCAGCTGAGCTATAGCCCCGATTTATCGCCTGGCGGCGGAGCAACACCGAAGTGCTGCTTCTGTAAAACTGGCGTCCCCTAGGGGACTCGAACCCCTGTTACCGCCGTGAAAGGGCGGTGTCCTAGGCCACTAGACGAAGGGGACACAAACCTTCTAACTTGACCAGCGCTGAGTGCTGGTCGATTCAATGCCGGTGTGGCCAGACATTGAACAGTAAATTTGGTGGAGCTAAACGGGATCGAACCGTTGACCTCTTGCATGCCATGCAAGCGCTCTCCCAGCTGAGCTATAGCCCCAAACTAACCGTGTTGGGTGTTGCTGTGTTGCGTTCTGCTTGTTTCGTGTTGCTGTGTTGACGGGGCGCATATTAAGACTGGATCGGTAGGCTGTCAAACTTATTTTTAAACTTTTTTAAAAAAATTTGTCGTGAGAACAACCACTTACCCGCCCCGCCCCGTAAATACGGGGCCAAACCCCAAGCAAAACCTTGTAGCAGCTGCCGCAGGCTGCGTCCGGCGGCGTAGCCGCCGTAAATGCAGAATGCTCGATTTGCCTGAAAAAACGTGCATTTAGAATTTACGATTGCTTCGCAATCGAACGCAGCCTCGTTCCTTCGGCAGCTGCTACGGATTATTAAACTCTGGTTAACCCATCGCGTTAAACAGCTTTTCCCACTCCTTGTTTTCTTTCTTCGACACGCCACCCAGCAAGTCCAGCGCCTGACGCAGACGGAAACGGGTCAGGTCCGGCCCCAGGATCTCCATCGCGTCCAGCACCGACACCGAGCTGGCCTGCCCCGTGATCGAGGCGAACATCAGCGGCATGGCATCACGCAGCTTCAGCTCCAGACTTTCAACCACGGCCTGGATGCAGCCGGTGATCGCGTCCTTTTCCCACTGACGCAGGCTCTCGAGCTTCCACAGGATCAACTGCATCAACTGGCGCACTTGCTCGTTGGACAGCTTCTTGTGCTCAAACAGCTTGGCATCCAGCTGCAAGCCACCCGAGAAGAAGAACCCGGCCAGGGGTGCGATCTGGCTGAAAGTCTCGACCCGGCCCTGTACCAGCGGCGCGATCTTCATCATGTACTCAGGGTTCAGCGCCCACTGCTGCACGCGGCTGGCAAACTCTTCCAGCGGCAGGTCACGCAGCCACTGGCCGTTGAGCCAGGACAGCTTCTCAACGTCGAAAATCGGCCCGCCAAGCGAAACACGGCTCAGATCGAAGTTGTCGACCATTTCCTGCAGCGAGAACTTCTCGCGCTCGTCCGGCATCGACCAGCCCATGCGGCCCAGGTAGTTGAGCATCGCTTCAGGCATAAAGCCCATGCGCTCGTAGAACGTCACCGAGGTCGGGTTCTTGCGCTTGGACAGCTTGCTCTTGTCCGGGTTGCGCAACAGCGGCATGTAGCACAGCTGCGGTTGCTCCCAGCCGAAGTACTCGTACAACAGGATCAGCTTGGGTGCCGACGGCAGCCACTCTTCGCCACGCAGTACATGGGTGATGCCCATCAGGTGATCGTCGACCACGTTGGCCAGGAAGTACGTTGGCAGGCCGTCGGTTTTCATCAGGACTTGCATGTCCATGCGATCCCACGGGATTTCAACGTCGCCGCGCAGCAGGTCCGGTACCACGCACACGCCTTCGGTCGGCACTTTCATGCGGATCACGTGAGGCTCGCCAGCGGCCAGGCGCCGGTCAACTTCTTCCTTGGACAACAGCAGCGCACGACCGTCGTAGCGCGGGGTCTCGCCCTTGGCCATCTGCTCGGCGCGCATCTGGTCCAGTTCTTCAGCGGTGCAGAAGCACGGGAAGGCGTGGCCCATATCCACCAGTTGCTGGGTGTACTTTTTGTAGATGTCGCTGCGTTCGCTTTGACGGTACGGGCCGTGCGGGCCGCCTACGTCCGGGCCTTCGCTCCAGGTGATACCCAGCCAGCGCAGGGCGTCGTAGATCTGCTGCTCGGACTCGCGGGTCGAGCGTAGCTGGTCGGTGTCTTCGATGCGCAGGATAAATTCGCCGCCGTGCTGCTTGGCAAAGCAGTAGTTGAACAAAGCGATGTAAGCGGTGCCGACGTGGGGGTCGCCGGTAGGCGATGGCGCAATGCGCGTGCGAACGGTGGTCATGGGCGGTCTCGAAATGGAGATAAAACAAAGGGCGAATGGTAACAGGCCGACCCGGCCCGGCTCCAGCACAGGACTCGACCCGGCCGCCACACGGTTGAAAAAAGCTGTAATAGAGCGTTTGTATCGAATTGATACAGGGAAAAGCAGCCAGGACCGGTGTTAATCTCGACTCATTCTTGACAATCCCTGGCTGGAGATAACTATGTCCCACGTTGTGCTGGTGCTGGTAGAGAGCGTTAACGATTACCTGCACATGCTGGAACACCAGGGCTACGAACTGATCCTTGCGCCCACCCCCGCCAGCCGCGCCGAGGCTATTGCCCGCCACGGCGCGCGGATCGACGCGGTGCTGACCCGTGGCCCGCTGGGCCTGCATGCCGATGAAATGGCCGCCCTGCCCGCGCTCAACATTATCTGCGTGATTGGTGCCGGTTTTGAGCAGGTCGACCTGCAGGCCGCCAGCAACCTGGGCATTACCGTGACTTTTGGCGCCGGGGCCAATGCTTCGTCAGTAGCCGACCATGCGATGGCGCTGCTGCTGTCCGTGGTGCGCGGCATCCCCCAGGCCGACGCGAGCATCCGCCGCAACGAATGGATCAAGGTTCGCCAGCCATCACTGTCGGGCAAACGCATGGGCATCATCGGCCTGGGCGCCATCGGTGAGGCCATCGCCAAGCGAGCCGCCCACGGCTTTGACATGAGCATCAGCTACCACAGCCGCCAGCCGCGCCAAGGCTCGCCCTACACTTACTGCGCCAGCGTGCTCGAACTGGCCAGCCAGGTGGATTTCCTGGTCGTCGCCACCCCGGGCGGCAGTGCCACCTACCACCTGGTCGACGCCCCCGTGCTGGACGCCCTGGGCGCTGATGGCTACCTGATCAATATTGCCCGCGGCAGCGTGGTCGACACCGACGCCCTGATCGCCGCCCTTGCCACAGGCAAGATCGCCGGGGCCGGGCTTGATGTGTTTGAAGACGAGCCTTTGGTGCCCGAGCCGCTCAAAACCCTGGGCAACGTGGTCATGACCCCGCATGTAGCCGGCCAGTCGCCCGATGCCGTCGAGGCCACCGTGCAACTGGTGGTCGACAACCTGTTGGCCTTCCATGCCGGCAAACCGGTGCTCACCCCCGTGCCCTTGCCGCACCCCGCCTGACCCCGGAGCCTGCGCTTGAAATTCAGCCTGCCAACAACCGCCACTGCACCCTTCTGCCCCTCGCAAGTCAGTGGCAGCGTGCCCGTCGACGCCCGCGCGCCGTTTTTCAAACGCGCGCTGCGCTTTGCCGGCCCCGGCCTGCTGATCAGCATCGGCTATATGGACCCCGGCAACTGGGCCACCGCCATTGAAGCCGGCTCGCGCTATGGCTACAACCTGCTGTTTGTGGTGCTGCTCGCCAGCCTGGCGGGCATGGCCGTGCAATGCCTGTGTTCACGCCTGGGCATTGCCACCGGGCGCGATCTGGCGCAGTTGTGCCGTGAGCGCTACAGCAAGCGCTCGGCGCGGGTGCAATGGCTGCTGGCAGAAATCTCGATCATCGCCACCGACCTGGCCGAAGTGCTCGGCTGCGCACTGGCATTCCATCTGTTGCTGGGCTGCTCGCTGACCACCGGCATCGCCCTCACCGCCCTCGACACCCTGCTCGTGCTGGCCCTGCAAGGCAGGGGGTTTCGTCGGCTTGAAGCGATCATGCTCGCGCTGGTAATGACCATCGTCGGCTGTTTTTTCGTTGAACTTGTACTGATCAAGCCTTATTGGCCGGATGTGTTCGACGGCTTCAAACCGTCACTGTCTGCGATCAGCGGTGCCGCGCCACTGTACATCGCCATCGGGATCATTGGCGCCACGGTGATGCCACACAACCTGTACCTGCACAGCTCCATCGTGCAAACCCGCCTGACCGGCAAGGACTACGCCAGCAAACTGGACGCCGTGCGCCTGTCGCGCATTGACACCATCGGCTCCCTGGCCCTGGCGCTGCTGGTCAATGCCGCGATCCTGATTCTGGCAGCTGCCGCCTTTCACCAGAGTGGCCATACCGACGTGGTCGAAATCCAGGACGCCTACCGCATGCTCGACCCTCTGGTGGGCGGCGCAATGGCCAGCGTCCTGTTCGGCGTGGCGCTGCTGGCCTCGGGGCAAAGCTCGACCTTCACCGGGACCATCGCCGGGCAAGTGATCATGGAAGGCTACCTGGAGCTGAAAATCCCCTGCTGGCAACGGCGCCTGATTACCCGTGGCCTGGCGCTGGTCCCGGCGTTCCTCGGTGTGTGGCTGATGGGCGACGACGCGGTGGGCAAGCTGCTGATCCTCAGCCAGGTGGTGCTCAGCCTGCAACTGCCGTTCGCGCTGTACCCGCTGATCCGCATGACCGGCGATAAAAAACTGATGGGGCCTTTCGTTAACCGCCTGCCGACCCGACTGCTGGCGTGGTTTCTGTTCGCGGTCATCAGTTGCGCCAATGTCTGGCTGATTGCGCAGATCGGCTTCGGGAGCTGAACCTGCGCCCTTAATTCCAGCGCCCGGTGGCTCGTTATACAAGACGACTCCTGCTATTGAGGTGCTGACATGTCCGCCGCTGCCACCCTGGTGCAAAACCTGCGCAATCGACTCAGTAAACCCACCGCCTACCGACTGTTCGATATCCGGCTCAAGCACCGCATCACCTTGAGCCCCTCGCTGACACGCTTTGTGTTCACCGGCAGCGACGTGGCGCTGATGCGCACCCTGGCCCCCGACCAGCGCGTCAAACTGCTGTTCCCCAGTGCCGATGGCGCCGCCGCCAACCTGCCCAAACAGGGCGACTGGCGGGCGCCCCTGCGGGACATGAGCCCCGAACAGGTGCCGCCCATGCGCTCCTACACCATTCGAAACCTGCGGGTAGATGCCAGCGAGCTGGATATCGACTTTGTCCTGCACGGTGTCACCGGCCCCGCTACACGCTGGGCCAGCCAGGCCAGGGCGGGTGATCGCCTGCAGATCGCGGCGCCCAATGGCGCTTATGCCGACGACCCCGGCGGCTATGAATGGCAGCCACCACAAGGCATGCGCAAAGTACTGCTGATTGGCGACGAAACCGCCCTGCCGGCCATTGCCGGCATCCTCGAAACCCTGGCGCAGCACCCTGACACCCCCCAGGTGCAGGCTTTTATCGAAGTGCCGCAAGAGGCGGACTGCCAGGCGCTGCACTGCGGCCCGAACACCAAAGTGCACTGGCTGCCCCGTGCCAGCCTGGGCAAACAGCACGGCGACGGCATGATCCTCGCCGCCCGCGAGCTGGCCAGCTTGCCACCAAGACGCCTGCAGGCCCGGGCCTGTGCCGAACTGCAGGAGCTGGACCTGGACAACCAGCGCCTGTGGGAGCGGGCCAGTGCCCGGCACAACGAGTTCTACGCTTGGGTGGCCGGGGAATCGATGGCGGTGATGACCATCAGGCGGTTTTTCGTCAATGAGTGCGGCCTGGACCGCAAGGGCCTGACCCTGATGGGGTACTGGAAACTGGGGCGATCGTTGGGGTGATACTGGCCCTTGTAGCAGCTGCCGAAGGAACGAGGCTGCGTTCGACGGCGCAGCCGTCGTGAAGTCAAGCGCCTCGGTGTGTCAGGTAGATTGAGTGTTCAGGTTTTACGACGGCTGCGCCGCCGAACGCAGCCTCGCTCCGCTCGTCAGCTGCTACAGGCGAACGAGAACAAGAACAAGAAACAATTTTTTACATGTCGAGGTTCGGGTTTTAAACATCTCATTCGTCCTACATGGATAAGCAATCGCTTCTCAATGGCGATTACACACCCGCCCTGCTGCGAGTTTGCCGTTTCCCATGTCCAAAAAGTCCCGTTCAAAACTCTGGTTTCTGGTTCACAGCTGGTTGACCCTGCCCATCTGGTTCTTTGTGCTGATTGTCTGCGTGACCGGCACGCTGGCCGTGGTCAGCCAGGAGATCGTGTGGCTGGCCACCCCGCAAGCCCGTGCCACGCAACCGTCCGATGATGCGCCACTGCTGACTTACCAGCAGGTGCTCAGCGCCATTCACCAGGCCGAGCCGGCGCTGGCCGTGCAGTCGATCAGCCGCCCCGACGAGTCGCACTTTGCCCTGGTGGCCAGTGTGGTGTACCCCGACGGCCGCTCGCCGTCGCTGTATATCAACCCCTACTCCGGGGCGATCCAGGGTGAAAGCCCCAGCTTTGACTTCAAGGCCTTTACCCGCGCCCTGCACGGCTGGTGGCTGGTGCCCTTTACCAATGGCTACAGCTGGGGCTGGTACCTGGTGTCGTTCCTCGGCCTGCCGCTGCTGGGCTCGCTGATTACCGGGCTGGTGGTCTACAAAAAATTCTGGAAGGGCTTTTTCAAGCCCAACCTGCGCTTCAAGCACGGAGCGCGGATTTTCTGGGGCGACTTTCATCGCCTCTGCGGCATCTGGTCGATCTGGTTTATCGCGGTGATTTCCATCACCGGCCTGTGGTTCCTGATCCAGGCTTTCATGTTCGATAACCAGATTTCCATCTCCACCGCTGGCAACCCGCCCGTGGTGGCTCGCCAGGATGTGCCGATCATGCCCGACGGCAAGCCCGCGCCGCAGATCAACCTCGACCAGGCCGTGCAGATCGCCGCCGAAAACATCCCGGGGCTGGAAGCCAGTTTTGTCAGCCTGCCGAGCAATGCCTATGGGCATATCGAAGTCGGCGGCCCGGGCTGGTACCCGCTGCTGTTCCAGACCGCCGACATCAACCCGTACAACGGCGCCATCGAAGGCTCGCGGATGATTGCCGACCGCTCCGGGCTGGAGCTGGTGACCGAGTCCATGCGCCCGCTGCACACCGGCGACTTTGGCGGGCTGTGGGTCAAGCTGATCTGGTTCTTCTTCGGTTTGATCCTGAGCATGATGGTCTTGAGCGGTCTGCTGATCTGGACCAAACGCACCGCCCTGGCCACCGCCAACGCCCTCAAGCGCAGCGCAAAACCCCGGCGGCCAGCCGCCGTCACGGCGAATAGCCCACAGCCCGAAGAGGCCAATGTATGAGCAAGGCAGTGGCTGTACCGCCCTCGTCCGCCCTGAGCCGGCTTTGGCACAAATGGCGCTTTCACATCAATATTTTGCTGTTGCTGGTGCCCCTGGGCTTTATGCCCAAGTACTTTGCCGATGCCTCGCTGTTTCGCGGCGACAGCGGCCTGGGCGAGCGCGACATCGGTACCGTGCAAGTCGGCCCCTGGAGCCTGCAACTGGCCGAACTGCGCAACGAAGCCCCGCGCCCCGACGGCCCGGCCGGCTACATGAAGAGTTTTAACGCAGCCCTGTGCGACACCTGTATCGATCAGGTCAAGGCCGCCTACCTGCGCATCGGCAAACCGCGCAGCCTGCGCGCCGCCGGGGTGATCTTTTTCGGCACGCCGTACCGCATGGGCGCGACGATGCCGATCCCGGAACGCACAAAGGCCGATGCCGAGCTGTGGATCACCCTTGAGGGGTGGGACGGCTCCATGCATCAGGCCTCCATTCCCCTGAGCCAGGCCTCACCGGCGACGGTCGCCTGGCTGGCCCAACGAGGAGGCAAACCATGACCTGGCGCCTGTTAAAAATCCCGGCCATTGCCGCAGTGCTGGCCTTCAGCAGCCAGGCCCTGGCCCACAACCCCATGTGCGAATGCAAGGCCATCGAGGACGGGCAAATCCGCTGCACCGGCGGGTTTTCCGATGGCAGCGGCGCACCGGGAGTGACGCTGGACGTGATCGGCTACGACGAAACCATCCTGGTGCCCGGCAAGCTGGGCGCCGACTCGACCCTGACCTTCAAACGCCCGGAGGCCGAATTCTATGTGCTGTTTGACGCCGGCCCCGGGCATATCGTTGAGATCGACCAAGCCGATATCGAGGCCCCATGAGTACTCAAGTCGTGCGCCCGGCCGGTGCCGGGCATGAAACCCTGTATGTGCTGCTGTTGTGCCTGCTGATTGTGGCCGTGGCAGGCTCAGTGGTGGCCTGGCGACATGAGTCCCAGGCAGTGACCTCGGTGGCCGCCCACCAACTGGATGCGCGCCGCGACCTGAGCGCCGCCGAGCAGGGCATCTACGCCGACCTGCGGGTCACCCTGGATGAAATCCAGCTGCTGCGCGAAGAGTCCGGCACCCTGCCGCCGCCTGCGCAACTGGCCGAAGAAGGCTTTGCGCCCTTTGCCCACGACGCAAGTTCGATCAGCCGGGGCAGCCATGCCTGGCAGATGCTGGGCGAGCAGGCTTACCTGGGCATCAGCCCTAATCCTGAGGTGGCGGGCTCGTTTCTGCTGCGCCTCGGCGAACAGCCCGATATCTGGCTTAACCGTCAGCACGATGTGAGGCCCGTCACTGACCTGAGCGATGCCGCCCTCAACCAGAGTGGCTGGCAGCAAGTGATCGCGCAATTCGATGCCGGGGTCACCCGCCAGCATCGTCACTGAACCCACTGCCTGACCTGAGAGAAGACTGCTCGCCATGTCGATTTCATCTGTTCTGCGCCGCCGCACCCTGCTGCTGGCGGCCCTGCTTGCCTGTTGCCTGTCACCGCAGGCCTTTGCCGACACCCCGGCCCCGCTGGCCAAGCCGCTGCGCATCGGCATCACCCTGCACCCCTACTACAGCTATGTGAAAAACATCGTCGGCGACAAGGCCGAGGTGGTGCCGCTGATCCCGGCCGGGTTCAACCCCCACGCCTACGAACCCCGCGCCGAAGACATCAAGCGCATCGGCACCCTGGATGTGATCGTGCTCAACGGCGTGGGCCACGATGACTTCGCCGACCGCATGATCGAAGCCAGCGAAAAACCGCAGATCCCGGTGATCGAGGCCAACCAGAACGTACCCTTGCTGGCCGCCACCGGCAACGCGGCGCGGGGTGCGGGCAAGGTGGTCAACCCGCACACCTTTCTGTCGATCAGCGCCTCGATTGCCCAGGTCAACAACATTGCCCGTGAACTGGGCAAGCTCGACCCGGCCAACGCCAAAACCTACACCGCCAATGCCCGCGCCTACGGCAAGCGCCTGCGCCAGATGCGCGCCGACGCCCTGGCCAAGCTGACCCAGGCGCCCAACGCCGACCTGCGCGTGGCCACGGTGCATGCGGCTTACGACTACCTGTTGCGCGAGTTTGGCCTGGAAGTGACCGCTGTGGTCGAACCTGCCCACGGCATCGAGCCCAGCCCCAGCCAGCTGAAAAAAACCATCGACCAACTGCGCGAACTGGACGTGAAGGTGATCTTCTCCGAGATGGATTTCCCGTCCACTTACGTCGACACCATCCAACGTGAGTCCGGGGTCAGGTTGTACCCGCTGTCGCATATTTCCTATGGCGACTACAGCGCCGACAAGTACGAAAAAGAAATGACCGGCAACCTCGATACTGTGGTGCGGGCAATCCAGGAGGCCGGCGCATGACTGTCGCTGAACACCTGTCGGTCACGGCTTGCGGGCCGGGGGTGGAATTTGACCAGGTGTCCCTGACCCTGGGCCGCACCGCCATTCTCGATCATGTCAGTTTCAGCATCCGCCCCGGCAGCGTGCATGCCCTGGTCGGCCCTAACGGCGGTGGCAAAAGCTCGCTGATCAAGACCCTGCTGGGGCAGATGCCCCATCAGGGCCGCCTGTGCTTGAACTGGCCCGGTGAGCCGGGGTTGATCGGTTATGTACCCCAGGCGCTGGAGTTCGATCGCGGCCTGCCGATGACCGTGGATGATTTTATGGCCGCCATGTGCCAGCGCCGCCCGGCCTTTATGGGGTTGTCGCGCAAGGTCGCTCCAGCCATCGGCGAAGCGCTGGAACGGGTGGGCATGCAAGACAAGCGCAAGCGGCGCATGGGCGCGCTGTCCGGCGGTGAACGCCAGCGGGTGCTGCTGGCCCAGGGGCTGATCCCGGCACCGCAATTGCTGGTACTGGATGAACCCATGTCGGCCCTGGACGAAGCCGGTGCCCAGGTGTTCGAGCGGCTGCTGACGGACTGGCGCCAGGCCGGGGTCACGGTGGTGTGGATCGAGCACGACCTGGCGGCGGTCAAGCGCCTGGCCGAGCGCGTCACCGGTCTCAACCGCCAGGTGCTGTTCGACGGCCCGCCAGAGCAAACCCTGAGCCCCGAGCGTTTGCTCACGCTGTTTTCGACCCACCCCAAGGCGCACGGGAGCACCCTTTGATGAGTTACGAAGCCTTCCGCTTAATGGTTCAGGGCTGGGCATCTGCCGGTTATCTGCCCGAAGTGCTGGCCTATGGTTTTGTGGTCAACGCCCTGCTCGCCGGCCTGCTGATCGGCCCGGTGCTGGGCGGGCTGGGCACACTGGTGGTGGTCAAGCGTTTCGCGTTTTTCTCCGAAGCCGTGGGCCATGCCGCACTCACCGGCGTGGCCATCGGTATCCTCTTGGGTGAACCCTACACCGGGCCCTATGGCAGCCTGTTCGGTTATTGCCTGTTATTCGGCATCTCGCTCAATTACCTGCGCAACCGCACCGGGCTGGCACCGGATACGCTGATCGGCGTGTTCCTGTCGGTGTCCTTGGCCCTGGGCGCCAGCCTGCTGCTGATTCTGGCCGGCAAGATCAACGTGCATATCCTTGAGAACGTGCTGTTCGGTTCGGTACTGACGGTCAACGGCAACGACCTGCTGGTGCTGGCAGTGGTCGGCGCGCTAGTGCTGGGGCTGAGCCTGCCGCTGTACAACCGCATCATGCTGGCCAGCTTCAACCCGCAACTGGCCGCGGTGCGCGGAGTGGCAGTGAAGTCCCTGGACTACCTGTTCGTGATTCTGGTGACGCTGATCACCGTGGCCGCCGTTAAAGTCATCGGCGCGATTCTGGTCGGTGCCCTGCTGGTGATTCCGGCGGCGGCCGCACGTTTGCTCAGCCAGTCGCTGAAGGGGTTTTTCTGGATCTCAGTGCTGATCGCCACCGTCAGCACCCTGTGCGGCATCCTGCTGCCCATCGTGTTTGACCTGCCGATCCCGTCCGGTGCCGCGATCATTCTGATGGCCGGCATCGCCTTCGCCCTCGCCGCCATCGCCCGGGGCGTGGTGCCCAGCCTGAAAGGGAATATTGGATAAATGTTCACTCTGCGCAAATTGACCCTCGCCCTGGCCCTCACCGGCCTGTTGAGCACTCCTGTACTGGCCGAAACCACCGTACTGGCCAGCCTGCCGATTACCTTTGGCTTGAGCGAACTGCTGCTCAAGGACAGCGGCGTGAAACTGCAACGGGCAGCCCCGGCCAACCTGCCGGGCAGCCGCCAAAGCGCCTACTTCAGCGGCCGCGGCGCCCCGGCCCTGCACACGCTGGCCACCGGGGCCGACGCGGTGATCGGCCTGCGCTCGCTGTGGAGCGACGACCCGCTGTACCCGATGGCACGGCGCAGCAACATCCGCATTGTAGAAGTGGACGCGGCGCGCCCGGTGGACGGCAGCCTGCCGGGCATTGCCGTGCAGCCGGGTGCCCACGGCGATGCCCTGAACAGCCAGCCGTGGCTGACCAGCAACAATATGGGGCGCATGGCGGATGTGATCGCGGCTGACCTGGTGCGGTTGGCACCGGATGCCAAACCCCGAATCGAAGCCAACCTGGCGAGCCTCAAACAGCGTTTGCTCAAGCTCAGCGCCGACAGCGAAGCGCAACTGGCCAAGGCAGACAACTTGACTGTGGTGAGCTTGTCCGACCGGCTCGATTACCTGATTGGCGGCTTGAATCTGGAACGGGTTGAGGTGGACCACAAAGGCGACGAGGCCTGGACGCCTGAGGCGTTGCAAGCGCTGAGCCAAACCTTGAAAGACCAGGGTGTGGCGCTGGTGCTGGACCACCGCGAGCCTTCAGCCGAGGTGAAAAAAGCTATTGCCGAGGGCGGCAGCGCGCTGGTGGTGATCGGTGCCGATGGCACCGACCCCGTGGCCGAGTTGCAGGGCAATATGGCTGAGATCATCAAGGCACTGGGTCAAAAGTAAACCCTGTACCTGTGGGAGCGGGCTTGCCCGCGATGGCAGCACCGCGGTGTGACTGGCTGACCGCGCCGTCTGCATCGCGAGCAAGCCCGCTCCCACAGGGATTGTGGCGCCCCGTTAAGCCGATATGCCCCCTTGCACCTGCTTGTCCGCATGATAGGACGAGCGCACCAACGGCCCCGCCGCGACGTTTTTAAAGCCCATGCGCAACCCTTCTTCGGCAAGCCAGGCAAAGCTGTCCGGGTGCACAAACCGTTGCACCGCCAGGTGGCTGCGCGAGGGTTGCAGGTACTGCCCCAGCGTCAGCATGTCGACCTCATGCTCGCGCAGGCGCCGCATGACTTCGAGCACCTCTTCATCCGTCTCACCCAACCCCAGCATCAACCCCGACTTGGTCGGCACATGGGGCACCCGGTGCTTGAAGTGTTGCAGCAAGTCCAATGACCACTCGAAATCCGATCCCGGCCGCGCGGCTTTATACAGCCGGGGCACGGTTTCCAGGTTGTGGTTGAACACATCGGGTGGCTCCTGCGCGGTGATCGCCAGGGCCACGTCCATACGCCCGCGATAATCAGGCACCAGGGTTTCCAGTTGCACACCGGGCGATAGCTTGCGGATTTCGCGCAGGCAGTCGACAAAGTGCTGCGCGCCACCGTCGCGCAAGTCATCACGGTCCACCGAAGTGATCACCACATACTTGAGGCCCAGGTCGGCAATGGCGATGGCGAGGTTTTTCGGTTCGTCCATATCCAGCGGTTTCGGCCGCCCGTGCCCCACGTCGCAGAACGGGCAACGCCGGGTGCAGATATCGCCCATGATCATAAAGGTCGCAGTACCGCCCGAAAAACACTCGCCCAGGTTCGGGCAGGCCGCTTCCTCGCACACGCTGTGCAGCTTGTGTTTGCGCAGCAGCGCCTTGACCCGTGCCACCTCGGGTGAGGTGGCAAGGGGCACGCGGATCCACTCGGGTTTGCGCGGGATATCTTCGGTGGGCAGGATCTTCACCGGGATACGCGCCACCTTCTCGGCACCGCGCAATTTGACCCCGGCCTGCAGGGGCTGCGGGCGGCTGGCTACGGGCTGTTGTGCATTCATGGCGTGGCTCCACACAGGTCTGCAATCAAGCCGAATACACCGGAAACAGGGCGCACAGCTCGCCGACCTGGCGGGCAACCCGGGCCTCAATGGCGGCATCGCCAGGGTGGTCCAGGATGTCGCAGATCCAGGTGGCCAGCGCACGGCACTCGGGGATCTGCAAGCCGCGAGTGGTCACCGCCGGGGTGCCGATACGCAGGCCCGAGGTCACGAACGGCGACTGCGGGTCATTGGGCACGGCGTTCTTGTTGACGGTGATATGGGCACGACCCAACGCTGCGTCGGCGTCCTTGCCGGTAATGCCCTGGCGGATCAGGCTGACCAGAAACAGGTGGTTGTCGGTTCCACCCGAAACCACGTCATAGCCACGCTGCTTGAACACTTCGGCCATCGCCTGGGCGTTCTTGATCACCTGGAACTGGTAGTCCTTGAAGCCCGGCTCCAGCGCTTCCTTGAAGCACACCGCCTTGGCCGCGATCACATGCATCAGCGGCCCGCCCTGCCCACCGGGGAACACCGCAGAGTTGAGCTTTTTTTCCAGGTCGGGGTCGGCCTTGGCCAATATCAGCCCACCCCGAGGGCCGCGCAGGGTCTTGTGGGTAGTGGTGGTGACGACATCGGCGTAAGGCAGCGGGTTGGGATACAAGCCAACCGCCACCAGCCCGGCGACATGGGCCATGTCCACAAACAGATAGGCCCCGACCTTGTCGGCAATGGCACGAAAACGCGGGAAATCCAGGGTCTTGGAGTAGGCCGAGAACCCGGCCACGATCATTTTTGGCCGGTGCTCCAGGGCCAGGCGCTCGACCTCGTCATAGTCGATCAGGCCATTGGCATCGATGCCGTATTGCACCGCGTTGTACAGCTTGCCCGAGGAGCTGACCCTGGCGCCGTGGGTCAGGTGGCCGCCGTGGGCCAGGCTCATGCCCAGAAGGGTGTCGCCCGCTTGCAGCAATGCCAGATACACCGCAGCGTTGGCCTGTGAACCGGAGTGCGGCTGAACGTTGGCATAGCCTGCGCCGAACAGCTCCTTGGCGCGATCGATGGCCAGTTGCTCGACCACATCAACATGCTCGCAGCCACCGTAATAGCGCTTGCCCGGGTAGCCTTCGGCGTACTTGTTGGTCAGCTGGGTGCCCTGGGCCTGCATCACTTGCGGGCTGGTGTAGTTCTCCGAGGCGATCAGCTCGATATGCTCTTCCTGGCGTTGCGCCTCGCGGGTGATGGCATCGAACAGGGCCGGGTCGAAATCGGACAGGGTCAGGCTTTTATGGAACATGGGGGTTTCCTTTTTATTAGAGGTTCAAGCAATGCCTGCGGGGCGATATCAGCTGTTTGCGGCGACGAAAGCGTCATAGGCCTGCGGGTCCAGCAGGTCGTTGAAAGCCGACATGTCTTCGATGCGAATACGGAAAAACCAGCCTTCGCCCAGCGGCGAGGCATTGACCCGTGCGGGGTCATCGAGCAGCGCCGCGTTAACGGCCACCACCTCGCCGGTCAGGGGCATGGCGATCGTGCTGGCTGCCTTTACGGACTCCACGACCGCCACTTCATGACCGGCGTTGAAAGCCCCCAAGTCGGGTAGCTGCACAAACACCACATCGCCCAATGCCTGCTGGGCAAAGTCAGTAATACCGACCGTCAACTCGCCAGACGCCTCCAGGCGCAGCCATTCGTGTTCAGGGGTAAAGCGCAGAGTGCTCATGGACGTTTCTCTTGTTATCAGTGTGTCCTGATGCAGGACGGACAGGCGCAACTGACAGGACAAGAGCAAGGGCAATGCCAACTTTTAAAAATCTCTTAATATCAATTACTTAAACAAAAAAGAAACCCTTGTAATGAAGGCAGTGGAGCGAAACTGCTCCAGCCCTGGAGAAGATCTGGCAGGTTGATCCCGCCAGGGCGGGGTCAGGGCGGGCACGGAGCGAAATCATTCCGCTGGAGCAGAATCACACCACTGGAACCAGCGCAAACTACCCGAACTGAATGTAGCCGCTGCCCAGCGGCTACAGTTCAGCAGTGCGGGTTACGAGCGCGAGGCGATCCCGTACTTGCGCAACCGCTGGCCTATAGCGGTATGCGACGTCTGCAAGCGCGAGGCCAACTGCCGGGTCGACGGATAGGCCGTGTAGTAACGCTCCAGCAAGGCTTTTTCAAACCCCTGCATCGCCTCCTCCAGGCTGGTCACTTCTGCGCTGGCGGACTTGTGCGCAGTCAGCTCGGTGCCCGCCAGTTCCAGATCACCGCAATCAATCACGTTGCCCTCGCTGGTGGCTGCCGCGCGGAAGATCACGTTCTGCAGTTGCCGCACATTGCCCGCCCAGCGATTGCCCAGCAGCAGCGGATGGGTCGCCACAGCCAGTTGACAGGGTGAGCGGTGGATCTGCTCGCAGGCCTGGCGCAAAAAGTGCTCGGCCAGCAGCAGGATATCCATGCCACGCTCGCGCAAAGGCGGCACCAGCAGGTTGAGGACGTTGAGGCGGTAATACAGATCCTCGCGGAAGGTGCCTTCGCGCACCATGCGTTCCAGGTCGCGGTGGGTCGCGCAGAGCACCCGTACATTGACCCGCACTTCGCGTTCGCCGCCAATCCGCCGAAAGCAGCCGTCACTGAGAAACCGCAGCAGCTTGGCTTGCAGGTACGGTGACATCTCCCCCACTTCATCGAGAAACACCGTGCCACGGTCTGCCAACTCCAGCAGCCCCGGCTTGCCGCCACGCTGGGCACCGGTAAAGGCCCCGGCGGCGTAACCGAACAGCTCGCTTTCGGCCAGGCTCTCGGGCAGCGCAGCACAGTTCAAGGCCAGGAACGACGCATCGCGGCGGGCACTCATGGCATGGCAGGCATGGGCCACCAGCTCTTTGCCCGTGCCGGTTTCACCCTGGATCAGCAGCGGCGCATCCAGGCTCGCCACTTTGTGCAACCGGGTCTTGAGCTCTTCCAGCACCGCCGACTTGCCCAGCAAGGCATCCAGCCCTTCAGCCGGGTCGCGCAACAAGGACGCCAACCGCTCGCCGATACGGCTCGGCGGGTACAGGGTCAGCAGGCCGCCCACCAGAACCTCCGCGCCGCCGCTGATGGGCGTGGCATCGAGCAGCAGGTCGCGCCCCTTGAAGCTCACTTCGCACATGGGCAGGCGAAAGCCTTTATCGATCAGGGTGCGGGCCAGGTCAGGGGCTGCGAACAGATTCGACAGCGGCTCACCGGTGGGGTCGCTGCCATAAAGGTCCGTCAGCCCGGGGTTGGCCAGCAGTACGCAGCCATCGGGATCCACCGCCATCACCGGGTCGCTCATGGCGGCCAGCAGGGCCTCCAGCTGCAGGCGGCGGCGCTGCCCGGGGAGGATGTCCACCAGATCAACAGCCTGCACCCCTGTTACCCCCAGCAAAGCGTGGTGGAGTTCGTCCAGCACCTTTTGCGACAGGGTGGGGGCATCGATATAGACATTCGGCGGGCTCATCTCCACCGCGTCCAGGTTGAGATTGCGCGCGCCCAGCAGCATCAGGATTTCCTGGGTAATGCCGACGCGGTCTTTGAACGTAACGTGAATTCGCATGGCTATCGCTCCCTGACAACAAACAACGAGGGGCGGCACACCTTGTGCCGCCCCCCGGGCAAAATCAATGTCGTGAAGCGGCCATCAGTCGGTCTGGCAAGCCAGGTCCGCAGCCTCCTGCTTGTTGCGCAGCACCGAGCGATAGCCCAGGCCCAGCACCACGAACCACAGCGGCACCATGTACAGCGCCTGGCGAGTGTCATCTTCCAGGGCCAACAAGGTCAGGATAAACACGAAGAAGGTCAGGCACACCCAGACCATGACCTTGCCGCCGGGCATCTTGTACTTCGAGGCACGGTGCAGGTGATCGCGCTTTTTGCGATAGGCCAGGTAGGACAGCAGGATCATGGTCCACACGAACATGAACAAGGTGGCCGATACCGTGGTGATCAGGGTGAAGGCCTCCATCAGGTTGGGCACCACATAAATCACCAGCGCCCCGGCCAGCAGGCAGATACAGGAGAAGATCAGGCCATTGGACGGCACTGCACGGCGCGACAGGTTCTTGAACTTGCTCGGGGCATCGCCGTCCATTGCCAGGCCGAACAGCATGCGGCTGGTGGAGAACACGCCGCTGTTGGCCGAAGACGCCGCCGAGGTCAGCACCACGAAGTTGATGATACCGGCGGCGGCGGGCAGACCGGCGAGCATGAACAGTTCCACGAACGGGCTCTTGTCAGCCACCACATCACGCCACGGGGTGACCGCCAGGATCGCAATCAACGCAAACACATAGAACATGATGATGCGCAGCGGAATCGAGTTGATCGCCCGTGGCAGGTTGCGCTCCGGGTTTTTGGTCTCAGCGGCGGTGGTGCCCACCAGCTCAATGCCCACGAACGCAAATACGGCAATCTGGAAACCGGCGAAGAAGCCCATCAGGCCGTGGGGGAACATGCCGCCGTCATTCCACAGGTTGGCCATAGAGGCCGAGTTACCGGTGGGCGACTGGAACGCCGTGGTCACCATATACAGCCCGGTGCAGACCAGCGCGCAGATGGCCACGATCTTGATCATGGCGAACCAGAACTCCAGCTCGCCGAACATCTTCACCGTGATCAGGTTCAGTGACAGCAAAAGCGCGACGCAGCCGATGGCAGGCAGCCAAAGCGGGATGTCGGGGAACCAGAAGTGGGTGTAGCCGGAGATGGCAATCACATCGGCGATACCGGTCACGATCCAGCAGAACCAGTAGGTCCAGCCAGTGAAGTAACCGGCCATCGGGCCCAGCAGGTCTGCGGAAAAGTCGATAAAGGATTTGTACTTGAGGTTGGATAGCAGCAGCTCGCCCATGGCGCGCATCACGAAAAACAACATGAAACCGATAATCATGTAGACGAAGATGATCGAAGGACCTGCGAGGCTGATGGTCTTGCCCGAGCCCATGAACAGACCGGTACCGATGGCACCGCCAATGGCAATCAGCTGGATATGACGGTTGGACAGGCTGCGTTGCAGTTCCGGTTCTGGGGTATCAGGTCGGTGATTTTGCATGAATCATCCTCTTTTATTGTTCTTGTACGGGGTCCCTGGACCCGATAAACATCATGTTTACCAGGAGCGGACCAAGGGACATGAGCACGTTCTGTGCCAGCCTCGTACAAGCGGTCAAGCGGGCCGTTTATGCGCCGTGGAGTCTGTGTTTGTGTGTAAAGGAATCACTCCACCAAATACCGTTTATGGATGATTCGCTGGAGCGCGGGTACTGTAAACCATGCTCCAACTGAAGTTGTAACGAAATCAGTCCATTGGAGCGTATTCGTACCGTTGCCGGCCTGAGGGGCTTTTTTGCGGGAGCGGGCTTGCTCGCGATGGCATGGCCTCGACCGACCTGCAAGACCGCGTTGCCTGTATCGCGAGCAAGCCCGCTCCCACAGATGATACGCCTCACGCGCTCCTTTTCAGCGGCATGCGCAATTCAACCCGCAAGCCATCGGGCTGGCTGTCGAAGCTCAGTTCACAGCGACAACGCTCGACAATCGCCTGCACGATCGCCAGGCCAAGGCCGCATCCATTGCTGTTGCCATTGCGCCAGAAGCGCTGGGTCATGTGCTGCAGGGTTTCGGCAGGGATGCCGGGGCCGTGGTCACGCACCTGGTATTTGACCTGCGGGCCGTCCACGCTCACCGTCAATTCCACCTGGGTACCCGCCGGGGTGTGGCGCAAGGCGTTGTCCAGCAAGTTGCGCAGCGCAGCGATGGCCAGTACCGAAGGCACCTCAAGCGCCGTAGCCGGCAGATCGGGCGGCAGGTGCAGGCGGATCCGCTCACCCTCGCCCGCCGCCGCATCGTGGACCGCGAAATGCGCCACTTGCCCGGCCGAGCAATTGACCCCGTCATCAAACGACAGGCTACCCTCGACCCGCGCCAGCAGCAGCAATTGCTCCAGGGTGCGGTGCAGGCGGTCGGCACCCGCCTCGGCATGGGCCAGCGACTGTTCACGGGCCTCCCCGTCAGTCATGCGCGCCACTTGCAGGTGGGTCTTGATCGCGGTCAGCGGGCTACGCAGTTCGTGGGCGGCATCCCCGGTGAGGCGGCGCTCGCGCTCGATGGTCCTGGCGATACGGGCAAACAGCTGGTTCTGGGAATCGAGCAACGGTTTCAGTTCGCTGGGCAGCGGTGAAATGTGCAACGGCTGCAAGGAGTCGGCATCGCGGCGCATCAGGGCATCACGCATGCGGCTGAGCGGCGCCAGCCCCTGGCCGATCCCCAGCCACAGCAGCAGCAAGCAGACAATCAGCGCCATGCCCACTGGCACCGAGGCCGCCAGCAGCACCGACAGGTTCAAGGCCTCGCGCTCGACCTGGCGGTCAGCCGTGGTGATGCGCACATCACCGCGGTCCAGGGTGAAGGTGCGCCAGGTGGCGCCGTCGATGACCTGATCATGAAAACCCGCCGCCTGGGACTGCATCGGCTGGTCCGGGTTGTTGTGGCTGCGGGCCAGGATCTCGCCGCGCAAGGAGCTGACCTGGCACGCCATGCCGCCGGGGATGGTCAGTTGCTCGGCACTGAAATGGGTGCCCTCGCCTTTAACCGGCAATTGCGGCAACTGCTCCAGCAACCCGGCGACCATGCGTGCCGAAGCCACCAGGCGCTGGTCGAGGGAAAACATCATCTGCTGACGCAGGTCGCTGAGCATCCAGGCTGCCGCCAGGGCCCAGACCAGCACAAACGCCGAACCGATGGTCAGGCTCAACCGCAGGCGCAGGCTCATCACGCTTGGGGCTCTGCGCCATCGGCAGGGCCCAGGCGATAGCCCAGGCCGCGCACGGTTTCGACAATGCCGTTGCCCAACTTGCGCCGCAGGTGATGGATATGCACGTTCAGGGCATTGCTCTCCAGTTCATCACCAAAGCCGTAGATGCTGTCCTTGAGCTGTTCGCTGGACAAGACCCGGCCACGGTTGTGCAACAGCGCCTGGAGCAGCGCCTGTTCGCGGCGGGACAAGTCCACCGGCTGGCCCGCCAGCAAGGTCACGCGGCTGCTGGGGTCGTAGCTCAGGGGGCCATGCTCGATCAGGTTGACGCTGCGCCCGGCCACCCGGCGCAGCAAGGTGTGCAGGCGGGCAGCCAGTTCGCGCAGGTCAAATGGCTTGAGCAGGTAGTCGTCGGCCCCGGCCTGCAGGCCGTCCACACGGTCAGTGACCGAATCACGGGCGGTCAGGATCAGCACCGGCAACTCAAGGCCCTGCTGACGCAGCTGTTGCAGCAACTTGAGGCCATCTTCATCGGGCAGGCCCAGGTCGAGCACCATCACATCGAACTCGGCGGCCTTGAGCATGGCCCGTGCGGCACCGGCACTGGCCACATGTTCCACCGTCAGGCCCTGGGCCGTCAGCCCGGCCTTGATGCCGCTGGCAATCAGTTCGTCGTCTTCGCAAACCAGTACATGCATGCTGATACCCGCGTAAATGAGCCGATTAAAAGGTCGTGGGATTAAGGGCGGATTATGCCGTGGAGCCACACATCATGCCCCCTGACGGCGCCACCCGGCGTTATATATGTAGTGCACAGCACTTCAAATCCAGCCCTACCCTGAACGCCAGTCCATCTCCACTCAAAAGGAATTTGTATGCTGGTATTCACTGATGAATTTTCCTGACCCCTCGAAGGGCTGCCCACCTACACCCTGCTTCATGAAAAAGGCATGCGCCTTTATAACCTCGGGGCTTTGAAGCATGCCGAACAGTTTTTGCAGTTGACCCGGCAAACATTGAAGCGGGCAAGTATTAACACTCGGTTAATCGACACCCCCCAAGGTGGGCTCTATTCGTAAACACCAAGGTCTGGCGCATGTCTCGTTTGTTTGTTTTTTTCTTGTTGATGTTCACGGGTTTTAGCCAGGCATACGCCAGTGAAGACCCGTTTGCACAACAAGCTGACTTTTTGCCGGTAGGCAAGGCGTTTGTATTCAGCAGCGAGCACCTGCCCTCCGGCGAGACCCGCCTGCAGTGGAAGATTGCCGACACCTACTATCTGTATAAAAAACGTTTCAGATTTGACGGGCTTGACGCCGCGCACACGCCTGTATTGCCGCAAGGGCTGGAACACAGCGATGAGTTTTTTGGCGCCACCCAAGTGTATCGCGACAGCGTTGCAATCGTGATCCCGGCGGGAGCCAGCGGTCAGGTCAAGGTCAGTTGGCAAGGCTGCGCCGATGCCGGCCTGTGCTACCCACCACAAAGCCAGACCGTCGATTTGGGCGGCACCTTGGCAACCAGCGTGCAGGGTCAGGCCCAGGACCAGTCACTGGCGACCACATTGCAACAGCGCTCATTAGGCTGGAGCCTGCTGCTGTTCTTCGGTTTGGGCCTGCTGCTGGCCTTTACGCCGTGCTCGCTGCCCATGCTGCCGATTCTAGCCGGGCTGGTAGTGGGCAGTGGCGCCACGGCCGGGCGCGGTTTTGCCGTGGCCGGCAGCTATGTGATCAGCATGGCAATGGTCTATGCCGGGCTGGGTGTACTGGCGGCGCTGCTGGGCGCCAACTTGCAGGCCCTGCTGCAACAACCCTGGCTGCTGGGCAGTTTCGCCGCGCTGTTCGTGATACTGGCGCTGCCGATGTTCGGCTTTTTCGAGCTGCAATTGCCCGCCGCCCTGCGCGACCGCCTGGAAACTGCCGGGCGCGGCCGCAAAGGCGGCAGCTTGTTGGGTGCAGGTATTTTGGGGGCCCTCTCGGGCTTGCTGGTAGGCCCCTGCATGACCGCGCCGCTGGCAGGTGCCCTGCTGTATATCGCGCAAAGCGGCAATGCGGTTGAAGGCGGCTTGGTGCTGTTTGTAATGGGCCTGGGCATCGGTGTGCCGCTGTTGTTGCTGGTGACCGTGGGCAGCCGCTTCCTGCCCAAGCCAGGTGCGTGGATGAACCTGATGAAGGGCCTGTTCGGTTTCCTGTTCCTGGGCACCGCGTTGTTGCTGGTGCGCCCGGTGCTCGCCGAGTCGTTGTGGCTGGGCCTGTGGGGCGTGCTGCTGATCGTGCTGGCCTGCAGCCTGTGGCAACAGGCGCAGGTATTCCTGCGCGCCAGACCACTGTTCAGCCCGCTCAGCCTGCTGGCAGGCTTGTGGGGCAGCCTGTTGCTGGTGGGCGCCGCCGGGGGCGCTACCGAGCTGTGGCAACCCCTGCAGGTGTATACCGCCAAAACCGTGGCAGGCGCTTCGGCCAGTACCGCCCATGACACCTTTATCACCCTCAAGGACCCGGCCAGCCTCGACCGCGAGCTGGCCAGCGCCAAGGCCCAGGGCCAATGGGTAATGCTCGATTACTACGCCGACTGGTGCGTGTCGTGCAAGGTCATGGAAAAACAGGTATTTGCCAAACCCCAGGTGATGGATGCCCTGCAAGGCGTGCGCTTGTTGCGTCTTGACGTGACCGCCGATAATGTCGCCAGCCGCGAGCTGCTCAGCCGTTATAAAGTACCCGGCCCGCCCAGTTTCGTCTGGATCGGCCCCAATGGTGTTGAGCGTCGTGGGCAGCGCATCACTGGCGAAGTCAACGCCCAGACCTTTTTGAATAACTGGAACGCCACTCGGGAACTCCTCTAAATGCTCACCCTGACCATCGGTTCGTTTGCGTTGGCCATCAATCACTTGCTGCTGATCCTGGCCCTTGCCCTGGCGACACTGGTGGGCTGGCGGGTGGCCAAGCGCGGTGGCGAAAACCCCGAGTCGGTGTTGTTCAGCCTGTTTCTGCTGGGCCTGCTGGCCGCACGGGTTGGTTTTGTACTCAGCTACTGGCGCTACTTCAAGGACGACCCGCTGCAAATTCTCGACCTGCGCGATGGTGGTTTTTTGCTGTGGCCAGGGCTGTTGGCAGTGCTGGGCGGTGCCCTGGTGTGGGGCTGGCGGCGCGTCGGGTTGCGCCGTCCCCTGGGCTGGGGGCTGGCCAGCGGACTGGCGTTCTGGCTGCTGGCCAGCCTTTCAAGCAACCTCTACGAAAAAGGCACGCGCCTGCCGGAGCTGGTGTTGCGCAATGCCAATGGCGAGTCGGTGCAGTTGAGCAGTTACCAGGGCGGCCCGCTGGTGATCAACCTGTGGGCCACCTGGTGCCCGCCGTGCCGCCGGGAAATGCCGGTGCTGCAAAACGCCCAGCACGAGCATCAGAACGTGACGTTCCTGTTCGTCAATCAGGGTGAAAGCATGCAGAGCGTCAGCACTTTTCTGGAAACCCAAGGCTTGAACCTGAGCAACGTGCTGTTCGACAGCGGCGGCCAATTGGCACAAAAGGTCGGTTCGATGGCCCTGCCGACTACGCTGTTCTATAGCGCGGATGGCCGGCTGCTGGGCAGCCATTTGGGCGAGCTGTCAAAAGCCAGCCTGGCCCGGGCGATGGAGCCTTTTAACCTGAACACTTCAATGTCGGCCCAACAGGCCGACCCTGCCAGGAATCAGCACACATGTTTAACCGCAAACTGCTAACCCTGAGCATGGCTACCCTGCTGGGTGCCGCGCTCCTGCAATCGCCTGCGCTGCAAGCCGAAGAGCTGCCGCCGGCAATCAAGAAGATTGAAGCCAAGGGCGCCAAGATCATCGGCAGTTTCGATGCCCCCGGCGGCTTGCGTGGTTACGCCGCCCAGTACCAGAACCGCGGCATGGCGCTGTACCTGACCCCCGACGGCAACGTTCTGGTGGGTAACCTGTATGACGCCGACGGCAAGGACTTGAGCCTGGCCCCCCTGCAAAAGCTGGTGTACGAGCCAATGGCCAAGCAGGTATGGGCCGAGATGGAAAAGAGTAACTGGATTGCTGACGGCAAGGCCGATGCACCGCGTATCGTGTACCTGTTCAGCGACCCGAACTGCCCGTATTGCAACATGTTCTGGGAGCAGGCCCGCCCCTGGGTCGACTCGGGCAAGGTGCAATTGCGCCATATCATGGTGGGCATCATCCGCGAAGACAGCCCGGCCAAATCCGCCGCTCTGCTGGCCGCCAAGGACCCGCAGCAAGCCCTGCACGAGCACGAAAAAGCCGGCAAGGCCAGCACCCTCAAGCCCCTGGCCAAAATCCCGGCAGACGTACAGGCCAAGCTCGATGCCAACGCGCAGTTGATGGAGCAACTGGATGTGGCGGCCACCCCGGCCATTTTCTATCTCGACGAAAAAGGCAACCTGCAACAGCAGCAAGGCGCGCCGTCGCCGGACAAGCTGGTGCAGATCCTCGGGCCCAAGTAAAACCCGCAGGCTGCGATCCCCGGGGCACGGGATCGCAGCCTCCCCAGCGCCGGCGTGAGCCAGGTCTCAGTTCGCCCTTTTAAGGTGCGATTAATTCTGTTTCTCAATTGACAATCATTATCATTAAGCCTAGCTTGTGAACAGCTGTGTAGGACGCCTCCCACGAAGAGGTCCTCACTCACTCATTCGCAGCAGGTGATCTCCATGACGGAACCCATGTCCACAGGCAAGTGCGACTCACCCCTACTTCAAGCCTTTGTCGATAACCGGCTGGTGCTGGTCAAAATTGCAGCCCGCATCACCGGCTGCCGCTACAGGGCTGAAGATGTGGTGCAGGATGCCTTCTTCCGTTTGCAGTCCGCACCGCAGATCACCTCCTCCTTCAAGGCCCAGCTCAGTTACCTGTTCCAGATCGTGCGCAACCTGGCGATCGACCACTACCGCAAGCAGGCGCTGGAGCAAAAATACTCGGGCACCGAAGAAGAAGGCCTCAATGTGGTGATCCACGGCGCTTCGCCGGAAGCCTCGCTGATCAATTTCTCGACCCTGGAACATATCGCGGTGGCGCTCACTGAGTTGCCGAGCCGCACCCGCTATGCCTTCGAGATGTATCGCCTGCACGGCGTGCAGCAAAAGGACATCGCCAAGGAACTGGGCGTGTCGCCGACCCTGGTCAACTTCATGATTCGCGATGCCTTGATCCATTGCCGCGAAGTGTCGGGCACCCACGCCGATACCTACGCGCGGCGTTGATACTGCTGCGCCAACAAAGGCTGGCATAACCTGTAGCCGCTGCCGAAGGCTGCGATCGGCGGCGAAGCAGGCGCAAAATTCCCTCCCTACATCCCCACCACGGCAATCTTGTAAGGCGCAAAAATGGCTTGCAGCTGGCCGTTGTCACGCAGCTTTTGCATCATCTGGGCAAAATTGCGGCTCTGGATTGGCGCTCCTGGCCGCAGCAAGGCGTAATGACGATAGGTCTGGTCGACCCGCTCGGACACCATCACCCGCGAACGGGTCTCAGGGTCGCTGCGCAACATCTCGATCAGGTTGGAGCGGGTCATCAAGGCAATATCCGCACGACCACGCAACACCATCAACAGATTGCTTTCGTGGGAATAGGTCAGGGTTGCCGCAAACGTTTCGGCAAGGTACTTGGGTGCCGAGTTGAACCCAGCAAAGGCGTAGTGATAGCCGCTGAACAGCGCAAGGCGCTTGCCACTCAAATCATCAAAATAGCTTTGCTGACGATCAGGCTGCTGGCGGGCAACAAACACTTCAGCGTCTTCCAGCCCCATATCAACGGCAACGTAAGAGAACGCCTGCCAGCCCCAGGCCGGGTTCTCGAACATCAGCATGTCCACCCGCCCCCGCTCGAAATCGCGCACACGTCGCGGCACAGAACTGGGTACCAGGACAAATCGGTAGTCGTCCTGCAACTGGTTGAGGGCATCGAGCAGTTGCGACAGCAAGCCGGTGTCGACGCCGCGTTCGGGGCGTACGGTATACGGCGGAAAATGCGCAGCACCCACCCGTACTTCCTGGGCGCACCACACCGGTGTCAGCCAGACCATACCGAGGGTCAGCAACAGGCTGTGGGCCAACTGTAGCGGCGAACACTTCAAAACCATACGCACCTGACGCCGCCCCGGGCTGGAACTTATTGATCGACACGCGACCTGAGATCGGGCACGCACATCATTAAAGCGCATATAGACTAGCAAGCAAGCGCCCTGCCGGCCCACTACAAAATAAGCGCCTGGCCCCGGGTTTTAGCTACGCTCCCACTTCACGCCGATGCTGTTAAAGGAAGCTGCACATGCCTCACTGGCTGGTAATTGACCTGGAAGCCACTACCGATGATGGCGGCTGGCCCCTGGAGGAAATGGAAGTGATTGAAATCGGCGCCAGCGTGGTGACCCGCGCAGGCCGCGAAGTGGATCATTTCCAGCGCTTCATTCGCCCGCAACGGCGCCCTCTGTTGACGCCATTTTGCCGCCAACTGACCCGCATCACCCAGGCCAATATTGATACGGGGGCACCGATGGCGCAGGTGTGGGAACAGTTCGAACGCTGGCTGGGCCAGCACCTGCCCAAACTGGAAGGCTGGGCCAGCTGGGGCGAATACGACCGCAAGCAACTGGAGCAGGAATGGCGCCAGCAACACCTGCACAGCGCCCTGCAGCAATTGCCGCACATGAACCTCAAGCAGCAATTTGCCAGGGCCCGCCAGTTAAAGCAGCCGCTGGGCCTTAACAGCGCCCTGCAACTGGCCGGGATGCAGTTCAGTGGCCAGCAGCACCGGGCGCTGGAAGACGCGCGTAATACCGCGCGTTTATTGCCGCTGGTGCTCAAGGGCTAGGGCCACAAAAGGGCGTGACGGGATAAAACCGCTTCTGCATACTGGCCAGCCCTTTTTAGCCCATTCCGAGGAATCGCCATGTTTAAAGTCAACGAATACTTCGACGGCACCGTCAAGTCGATTGCCTTCGCCCAAACCGAAGGCAAGGCCACCATTGGCGTCATGGCTGCGGGCGAATACGAGTTCGGTACTGCCGAACGTGAAATCATGCATGTGGTCTCGGGCGAGCTGAGCGTCAAGCTGCCGGGCAGTAGCGAGTATGAAACCTTCAAGACCGGCAGCCAGTTCAATGTGCCGGCCAACAGCAAGTTCCAGCTCAAGGTCGCAGTGGATACCGCTTACCTGTGTGAGTACCGCTAAGGCCAAACCCCTGTGGGAGCGGGCTTGCTCGCGATGGCAGCACCGCGATTTCACTGATAGACCGCGTTGCCTGCCTCGCAGGCAAGCCTGCTCCCACACTAAACCGTCGCATTGAACTGCAACGCCGCCAGCCGCGCATACAGCGGGTTACTGGCGATCAATTGGGCGTGGGTGCCGATGGCAACCAGTTTGCCCTGGTCCATCACCGCGATACGGTCAGCATTCTGCACAGTGGCCAGACGATGGGCGATCACCAGCGTTGTACGCCCCCGCATCAGGCTGGGCAACGCCTGCTGGATCAAATGCTCGCTCTGGGCATCGAGCGCACTGGTAGCCTCGTCCAGCAACAGGATCGGCGCATCCACCAGCAACGCCCGGGCAATTGCCAGACGCTGGCGTTGCCCGCCCGACAACCCCAGGCCGCCATCTCCCAAATGGGTTTTATAACCCTCGGGCATCTGCAGGATAAAGTCGTGGGCATGGGCAATGCGGGCCGCCGCCTGGACTTGCTCGTCACTGGCCCCGGCATTGCCGTAGCGAATGTTGTCTTCAATGCTGCCAAAAAACAGCGCCGGGGTTTGCGACACCAGGGCAAAGCAGCGACGCAAGTCCTGCGGGTCAAGCTGGGTGATCGATTGACCTTCCAGCAGAATCCGGCCTTGCTGGGGGTCGTAAAAGCGCAGCAACAAGTCAAACAATGTCGATTTGCCTGCCCCCGAAGGCCCGACCAGCGCCAGGGTTTCTCCCGCATTGACCGTCAGGCTCAGGCCGTCAATGGCATGGCTTTCTGGCCGTGAGGGGTAGGAAAAGCGCAGGTTTTCAAGCTCAAGGTTGCCCTCCACCCGCGCGGGCAACACGCGTAAATCCGTGCTCGGCGCCAGGATCAGGCTTTTTGCCTGCAGCAGTTCGGCGATCCGCTCAGCCGCCCCCGCCGCCTGTTGCAGCTCGCCAATCACCTCGCTCAAGGTGCCGAACGCACTGCCAACCACCAGGCTGTAAAACACAAAGGCGGCCAGCTCGCCGCCGGTGATGCGCCCGGCGATCACGTCCATGCCGCCCACCCACAGCATCACCCCTACAGCTCCCAGCACCAGCAGGATCACCAGGGTAATCAACCAGGCTCGTTGCAGGATGCGTTTGCGGGCAGTGGCAAACGCATGCTCGACGGTGCTGGCAAAACGCTGCTGGTCTTGCTGTTGATGGTTGTAGGCCTGCACCGTCTTGATCTGGCCCAGGGCCTCGGCCACATAACTGCCGACATCGGCGATCCGGTCCTGGCTCTGGCGCGACAGGCTGCGCACCCGACGGCCAAAAAACAGAATCGGGACCAGTACCAGCGGCAAAGCGACCACCACGATACTGGTGAGCTTGGGGTTGGTGACAAACAACAGGATCACGCCGCCGATCACCATCAGGCTGTTGCGCAGGAACAACGACAGTGAAGAACCGATCACCGATTGCAGCAGCGTGGTATCGGTCGTCAGGCGGGACTGGATTTCCGAGCTGCGGTTGTTCTCGTAGAACCCCGGGTGCAAGCCGATCAGATGATTGAACACCTGGCGCCGGATATCGGCGACCACCCGCTCGCCGATCCATGACACCAGATAAAAGCGCACAAAGGTACCCACAGACAAACCCAGCACCAGTACCAGGAAAAATCCGATGCTCTGGTTGAGCAGGTGCGGTGACTGGGTCATAAACCCCTTGTCGACCAGCAGCCGGATACCCTGCCCCATCGACAAGGTGATGCCTGCCGTGACAATCAGAGCCAATAGCGCACCAAAGGCTTGCCAACGATAGGGCGCAATAAAATGGGTGGCCAGACGAATGGCGCGGCGGTGACGGGAAGACAGCATCGGCAGGTATCCAGAGAGTGGACAAGCGTAAAAAGCCTGCACAGCCTACAACGAAGTTCGCCCCGGGCCGGTAAACCTTTCTCACTCGTTTTGAATATGACCCGCAACCACAAAGCCTAGACGGTAATGTTCTAAAGTCGGGCTGGAAGTTTCAGGATATTTCTGTTGGACTGGGGTGGTCGCCAAGTTTGTCACAGCTTGGTCATTAAACGGATCTACAGTAGCGCTACACCCTGATGAGGAGACAGGCCATGGATTTGCAACAGAACGCTCAAGCCGTACCGGTTATTCGCACCCAGCCACAGCAATCTCTGGGGTGCGCGTTTATCGACGAAAATGGTCAGGAAGTGCTGATCACTGAAGCGATGATCCAGGACGCCTGCCACGAGCTGGAGCAACGTCTGGTCAAGCCTTCACGCAAAGACTGATCCCAAGATCACACAGCATTCGTTTCACTGACCGGCCTGGTTACCCAAGGCCGGTTTTTTTATGCCCGCAGGCTCAGACCGTTACTGCACCCAAGGCCTTTACCAGTTGTTTCAAGGCCACTGACTCGCCCTCGATATGCACCTGCAAACCTTCGATTTCACGGCGAATCGGGTAGTGCTTGCGCAGGCCGTCGAAGGCCAGCTTCTGCTCTTGCACAGTACCGATCAGGCTGCGGCGAAAATCGGCATCGTCACGACGCGGGTCATACACGCCACGGCACAGCATGGCCAGGGCCCAGGCCGGGTCGCTGCTGGCGCTCAGCTCGACCTTGGCCAGCCAGGGTGCAGGCAACAGGTCGGCCAGCTTGACCTGTGGGCTATGGCCGAGGAAATCACACAGCGCCTGATAAATCTGCGCCGTGCCGCGCTGTTTGCCGTCCAGGCTGTAGCCGGCAATATGCGGGGTCGCCAGCACACACAAGTCCGCCAGTTCGACGTCCACTTGCGGCTCGCCTTCCCACACGTCCAGCACTGCTTGCAGGTCATCGCGCCGGGTCAGTACTTCACGCAGCGCGGCATTGTCCACCACCGGGCCGCGACTGGCGTTGATCAGCCAGGTGCCAGGTTTCAGCTGCTCCAGGCGCTGCTGATCGAGCAAGTGCCAGGTCGGGTAATCGCCGCCCTTGTCCAGGGGCGTATGCAGGCTGAGCACATCGCACTGCTCGATAATCTGTTCAAGACTGACGTAGTCACCGCCTTCAGCGGCCTGGCGCACCGGGTCGCACACCAGCACATTGAAGCCCAATGCACGCAGGACGTTGACCAGCCGGCCGCCCACTTCGCCGGCACCAACTACGCCATAGGTGCGCTGGGTCAAGTCGGCGCCTTCGATTTCAGCCAGGGTCAGCAGGCTACCCAGCACATAGTCCACTACGCCACGCGCATTGCAGCCAGGGGCGCTGGACCACTGGATACCGGCTTGCTGAAAGTAGTCCAGCGCCAAGTGATCGGTGCCGATGGTGCAAGTGCCGACAAACCGCACCGCGCTGCCTTCGAGCAACTCGCGGTCCACTTTGGTCACCGAGCGCACCAGCAAAACATCGGCATCATGGACGTCGGCGCGGTTGATCTGGCGCCCCGGCAGGCGGCGTATTTCACCGAAGTCAGCAAAAAATTCTTCAATCAGCGGAATATTTTCGTCAGCAACAATCAACATGGCAGGCTCCTTTCGCGGAGTGGCAGTGTAGGCGTTGTTACGCGCAATGGGCCAGCCGGGTGTGCAGGTACTTGCCGGCACGCTTACAAAGCGCCTACAACTCGGTGTTAACTGACCGTTTGGTCAGGCGTACAATCCCCGGCTTTGCGCGTTTAACCCTGTGGATACAAGCCTGTGAACTCTGTGACCCAACCCTCCTCTTCCATTGCTGTCAGCCGCCCGGCCCGGGTGCGCACCGAAGTACGCGCGCTGTTGGCGCTGGCGTTCCCCATCATCATTTCGCAAATCGCCACCACGGCCATGGGCTTTGTCGATGCGGTGATGGCCGGGCGCGTCGGCCCGCGTGACCTGGCCGCCGTAGCGCTGGGCAACTCGATCTGGGTGCCGGTGTTTTTGCTGATGTCGGGCATTTTGCTGGCGACCACGCCCAAGGTCGCCCAGCGCTTTGGCGCCAATACCCACGGTGAAATAGGCCCGATCGTACGCCAGGCCTTGTGGCTGGCCCTGATGACCGGCTTGTGCGCGGCGCTGATCCTGATCGGCGCAGAACCGTTGCTGCACCTGATGAAGGTCGATCCTGAGCTGATTGCACCCAGCATGGGGTACTTGCACGGGATCGCCAGCGGCATGCCCGCCGTGGGCCTGTATTGCGTGTTGCGCAATTTCAGTGATGGCCTGGGCAAAACCCGGCCAAGCATGATCCTGGGGCTTAGTGCCCTGGCCCTGAATATCCCGCTCAACTACATCTTTATCTATGGCCACTTTGGCGTCCCGGCAATGGGCGGCGTGGGCTGCGGCTGGGCCACGGCCATTGTGATGTGGTTTATGGCGCTGGGCATGGTGGCCTGGACTTATCGAGGCGCCATCTACCAGTCGAGCAAGGTCTACAGCCATTTTGAATGGCCAAAATGGCCGATCCTCAAGCGCCTGCTCAGCGTCGGCCTGCCGATTGGCATCGCGGTCTTTGCCGAGTCGAGCATATTTGCGGTGATTGCGCTGTTGATTGGCAGCCTGGGTGCCACCGTAGTGGCAGGGCATCAGATAGCCCTGAACTTCAGCTCGCTGGTGTTCATGATCCCGTACTCCCTGGGCATGGCGATCACCGTGCGCGTGGGTCAGGCCCTGGGCCGTGAACAGCCGCGCGAAGCCCGTTTTGTGGCGGGTGTGGGCATGGGCACCGCACTGGTGTGGGCGGCGATTTCCGCCAGTCTGATCCTGCTGCTGCGCCAACAGATTGCCACCGTCTATACCGCCGACCCGCTGGTGATCGAGGTAGCGACTATGCTGCTGATGTTTGCTGCGTTGTATCAGTTCTCGGACGTGATCCAGGTAACTGCTGCCGGTGCCCTGCGCGGTTATCAGGACACGCGGGTGACGATGATCCTGACCTTGTTTGCTTATTGGGGGATTGGCTTGCCGGTGGGCTACGCGCTGGGGCTGACCGACTGGTTCGGCCCGGCCAACGGCCCGAGCGGGCTGTGGCAGGGCTTGATCGTGGGCCTGACTTGCGCTGCGCTGATGCTGGGCGTGCGGTTGGCGCGCAGTGCGAAAAGGCATATCCGCCGTAGTAAATAAATGATTGTGGGAACGGCGCAATTCCTGTGGGAGCCGGGCTTGCCCGCGATGGCTTCACCGCGGTTTGCCTGACAGACCGCGGCACCTGCATCGCGGGCAAGCCCGCTCCCACAAGAGCGGCGCAATGTCTGTGGGAGCCGGGCTTGCCCGCGATGGCTTCACCGCGGTTTGCCTTACAGACCGCGGCACCTGCATCGCGAGCAAGCCCGCTCCCACAAGTGCGGCGCAATGTCTGTGGGAGCCGGGCTTGCCCGCGATGGCTTCCATGCGGTTTGCCTGACAGACCGTGGCGTCTGCATCGCGAGCAAGCCCGCTCCTAGAAGTGCGGCGTGATGTCTGTGGGAGCTGTCAATCCTGCTTCTTGCGAATCCAGTACAGGTACTTGCCCCCCTCTTCCTGCTGCCCCACCAGTTCATGGTCCAGAAACACGCAGAACTTGGGGATGTCGCGGCGGGTCGAGGGGTCGGTGGCGATGACTTTCAGCAAGCCACCCGGCGCCAGGTCGCGAATGTGTTGATGCAACATCATCACCGGCTCCGGGCAGTTCAGGCCGGTGGCGTCCAGGATGCCGTCAACTGGCAGGTCGGTAAAACTCATCTGTTACTCCCCGATCAGCGAGATTTAGGTTTTTTAACGTCGATTCGACGCAAATGGCAGGTCACTTCTTCACGGTCGTGGTACAGCTGCTTACAGCCGATTTCAACCTGGATGCCCCGGGCCTTGAAGCCGTCGGCAATGCGGTCGAGCAGCCGGCGCACTTCGGCGTAGCGCTGCTTCATCGGCAGTTTCAGGTTGACCACCGCTTCGCGGCAATGGCCTTCGCCAATCCACTCTTCGAGCATCGCCGCATTACGCGCCGGTTTCTCCACGATATCGCAGACCATCCAGTCCACGGGCTGCTTGGGCTTGAAGGTGAAACCGTCAGCCATCAAATGTTGCACCAGGCCAGTGTCCATCAGGCTCTCAGCCATCGGGCCATTGTCGATGGCGGTCACGATCATGCCGCGATTGACCAACTGCCAGGTCCAGCCACCCGGCGCAGCGCCAAGGTCGACGCCGGTCATGTCGCTGTGCAGGCGCTCATTCCACTGGTCGCGGGGAATAAAGTGGTGCCAGGCTTCTTCCAGTTTAAGGGTCGAACGGCTCGGCGCCTCACGGGGGAACTTCAGGCGCGGAATACCCATCGGCCACATGGCGGAGTTGTTGGCCGCAGCCAGGCCGAGGAACACTTCACGGCCACTTTTAAAGGTCAGCAACAGGCGCGGCTTGCTGGCGTCCTCTTCTTCCGTCAGCTTGCCGGCCTTGATCAAGGCCTTGCGCAGATGGCCGTCAAACTTTTTACAAAAGTTGGACAGTTCCTTGCCGTCGTTGGTGTCGACCAATTCCAGCCACAGGCTGCCACACACCGGGAAGTCGGCCATGTGCTCGAGAATAACGCTGATCCGGTCGGTTTCCGGCAGGTCGACGAAGCCGCCACGGGCCCATTGGCGCGGGAAGATCAGCTCGGCGAAACGCAGACTGTTCATCAGGCGCTCGGCGCCGCCTGCTTCGGTACACACAAACTCGGCGCAGGCAGTGCCCGGCTTGGCCTTGGCGTAGCCAGACACATTGAGGCGGGCGGCATGCTCGGCAATTTCCGAGCAAACTTCACCTTCAAACCCGGGCCGGCAGTGCATAAAAACGGTGTTCATTGAATTACTCCTGGGCAGCGGGCAGGAATTGGCCGGCTGCGCATCCTTGATTTGGCGCAAGGACTGTCACGAAAAGGTCGGCATGATAGCCGAGTTCGGAACCTTGAACCCGCATAGACAGTCCAGTTATTAGCCACAGCCCCTAATCAGAGCTAGGTTAGAAGCTCTGCTTGTGCCACGCGATCCGTCTAAAGGAGTCATTTCATGTCCTCCCTCGATAGCCTGAATACCCTCGCCACACTAAAAGTCGACGATAAGACTTATCACTATTTCAGCCTTGCCCTCGCCGCCCAATCACTGGGCGATTTGAGCAAGCTGCCCATGTCACTCAAAGTGCTGCTGGAGAACCTGCTGCGCTGGGAAGACGGCAAGACCGTTACCGAACCCGACCTCAAGGCCCTGACCGCCTGGCTCAAAGAGCGGCGCAGCGACCGGGAAATCCAGTACCGCCCTGCCCGGGTACTGATGCAGGACTTCACCGGCGTGCCCGCCGTGGTCGACCTGGCCGCCATGCGCGCCGCGATGGCCAAGGCCGGCGGCGATCCGCAGCGCATCAACCCGCTGTCCCCGGTGGACCTGGTGATCGACCACTCGGTGATGGTCGACCGGTTTGCCAGCGCCAGCGCCTTCGAGCAAAACGTCGATATCGAGATGCAGCGCAACGGCGAACGCTATGCGTTTTTGCGCTGGGGGCAAAATGCCTTCGATAATTTCAGCGTGGTCCCGCCCGGCACCGGGATTTGCCACCAGGTAAACCTCGAATATCTGGGCCGTACCGTGTGGACCAAGGACGAAGATGGTCGCACTTACGCCTTCCCCGACACGCTGGTCGGCACCGATTCCCATACCACCATGATCAATGGCCTCGGCGTGCTGGGCTGGGGCGTGGGCGGCATTGAGGCCGAAGCGGCGATGCTTGGCCAGCCGGTGTCGATGCTGATCCCGGAAGTGGTGGGTTTCAAGCTCAGCGGCAAGCTCAAGGAAGGCATCACCGCCACAGACCTGGTGCTGACCGTCACGCAAATGCTGCGCAGCAAGGGCGTGGTCGGCAAATTCGTCGAATTTTATGGCGATGGCCTCGCGGACCTGCCCCTGGCCGACCGTGCCACCATTGCCAATATGGCCCCTGAATACGGCGCCACCTGCGGGTTTTTCCCGGTGGATGAAATCACCCTGGACTATCTGCGCCTCTCAGGTCGCCCTGAAGCCACGGTCAAACTGGTGGAGGCTTACTGCAAGGCCCAGGGACTGTGGCGGGTCGCTGGCCAGGAGCCAATTTTCAGCGAAACCCTGGCCCTGGACATGGGCACTGTAGAAGCCAGCCTGGCCGGGCCAAAACGCCCGCAAGACCGGGTTGCGCTGCCCAATGTCGGGCAAGCATTCGACGACTTCCTCAGCCTGCAATTCAAACCGGCCACGAAAAAAGATGAAGGCCGCCTGGAAAGTGAAGGCGGTGGCGGTGTAGCCGTAGGCAATGCGGATCTGATCGGCGAAGCGGACTACAGCTATGAAGGCCAAACTTACCGTCTGAAAAATGGTGCGGTGGTGATTGCTGCCATCACCTCTTGCACCAACACCTCCAACCCCAGCGTGATGATGGCCGCAGGCCTGGTGGCGAAAAAAGCCGTGGAGAAAGGCCTGACCCGCCAACCGTGGGTCAAGACCTCCCTGGCACCAGGCTCCAAGGTGGTCACCGACTATTACAAAGCCGCCGGCCTGACGCCCTACCTCGACCAGTTGGGCTTTGCCCTGGTGGGCTATGGCTGCACCACCTGTATCGGCAACTCCGGGCCACTGCCCGAGCCGATTGAAAAAGCCATTACCCAGTCCGACCTCACCGTAGCCTCGGTCCTGTCCGGTAACCGCAACTTTGAAGGGCGCGTTCACCCGCTGGTGAAAACCAACTGGCTGGCCTCGCCACCGCTGGTTGTCGCTTATGCCCTGGCAGGCACTGTACGAATAGACATCAGCCGTGACCCGCTGGGCACCGGCAAAGATGGCCAGCCTGTGTACCTGCGCGATATCTGGCCCAGCCAGAAAGAAATCGCCGATGCCGTGGCCCAGGTCAGCACCGGCATGTTCCACAAGGAATACGCCGAAGTATTTGCCGGTGACGAGCAGTGGCAAGCCATCGAGGTGCCGCAAGCCGCGACCTATGTGTGGCAAGCAGACTCCACTTATATCCAGCACCCGCCGTTCTTTGACGAAATCAGCGGGCCATTGCCGGTGATCAGTGACGTCGAGGGCGCCAATATTCTCGCGCTGCTGGGGGATTCGGTCACCACTGACCATATCTCCCCGGCCGGCAATATCAAGGCCGACAGCCCCGCAGGGCGCTACTTGCGCGACAAGGGCGTGGAGCCACGGGACTTCAACTCCTACGGCTCGCGGCGCGGCAACCATGAAGTGATGATGCGCGGCACCTTTGCCAATATCCGCATACGCAACGAAATGCTCGGCGGCGAAGAAGGTGGCAACACGATCTATATTCCCACCGGTGAGAAACTGCCGATCTACGACGCGGCCATGCGCTATCAGGCTTCAGGCACGCCACTGGTGGTGATCGCCGGCCAGGAATACGGCACCGGCTCAAGCCGTGACTGGGCCGCCAAGGGCACCAACCTGCTGGGGGTCAAGGCGGTGATTGCCGAGAGCTTCGAGCGTATCCACCGCTCCAACCTGGTGGGCATGGGCGTATTGCCCTTGCAGTTCAAGCTTGACCAGAACCGCAAGAGCCTCAAGCTGACGGGCAAGGAAACCCTGGATATCCTCGGCTTGACCGGCAGCGAGCTGCAACCGCGAATGAACCTGAGCCTGGTAATCACCCGCGAAGATGGCAGCCAGGAAAAGGTCGAGGTGCTGTGCAGGATCGATACGCTTAACGAGGTGGAATACTTCAAGGCTGGAGGGATATTGCACTACGTGCTACGCCAGCTGATTGCTTCATAAACGCACCTCCCCCCTGTGGGAGCGGGCTTGCTCGCGATGGCAGCGACGCGGTTTGCCTGAACGGACTGCGTCGCCTGCATCGCTGGCAAGCCAGCTCCCACAGGGAGTGCTGTGCCACATTAAACGGCGGCATGCAGGCCCCCTGTGGGAGCGGGCTTGCTCGCGATGGCAGCGACGCGGTTTGCCTGAACGGACTGCGCCGTCTGCATCGCTGGCAAGCCAGCTCCCACAGGGAGTGCTGTGCCACATTAAACGGCGGCATGCAGGCCCCCTGTGGGAGCGGGCTTGCTCGCGATGGCAGCGACGCGGTTTGCCTGAACGGACTGCGCCGTCTGCATCGCTGGCAAGCCAGCTCCCACAGGGAGTGCTGTGCCGCATTAAACGGCGGCATGCAGCCCCCCTGTGGGAGCGGGCTTGCTCGCGATGGCAGCGACGCGGTCTACCTGAACGGACTGCGCCTTCTGCATCGCTGGCAAGCCAGCTCCCACAGGGAGTGCTGTGCCGCATTAAACGGCGGCATGCAGCCCCCCTGTGGGAGCGGGCTTGCTCGCGATGGCAGCGACGCGGTCTACCTGAACGGACTGCGCCGTCTGCATCGCTGGCAAGCCAGCTCCCACAGGGAGTGCTGTGCCGCATTAAGCTGCGGCGTGCAGGATCATTGTGGCAGCAGCCCGCTCCCCAGGGCCACGAATCGTTATACTTGCGCACCCCGGACTGGATCCGGGGTGTTTTTTAACGATTGCAAGGATTCACATGATCGCTTTGCCCTGGCCTTACCTGGCCCTTCTAACCCTGGGCTACGGCCTTGCCCTGAGCTACGGGCAACTGGGTGTTCAAACCTTGATCGCGCTGGCCCTGCTGACTGTCAGCGGGCTTGCCGTTCTGCAGCGCAAAAGCCATTACCTGCGCTATGCCGGGCACGCCTTGTTTGTGCTGCTGGCGCTGGCGCTGGCCTTGCACTGGCTGCCTGGCTTCCATAACGGCCGCGCCATCGCCCCCACGCGCCTGACTCCGGATGCCGTACCCTTCTCGATGTACTTCAACCTGGACAAGCCGCTGATTGGCTTCTGGCTGCTGCTGGTATGCCCGTGGATTGCGCCACGGTTTGCCTGGCGCGTGTCTTTGCGCGCCACCGCGATGGGCCTGGCCCTGGCGGCCATTGCCGCGCTGGGCGGAGCGATGCTGCTGGGCATGGTGGCATGGGCACCAAAATGGCCACATCAGGGCACCCTCTGGCTGTTGAATAATCTGCTGCTGGTCACTCTGGTCGAGGAGGCGCTGTTTCGCGGTTATATCCAGGGCGGGTTAAGCCGCAAGCTCAAGTTGCTGCCCTATGGCCAGACTGTAGCGCTTGTCGTGGCCTCGGTGCTGTTTGGCCTGGCACATGCGCCAGCAGGCTGGCAATGGATGTTGCTGGCAGGGCTGGCAGGCATTGGCTATGGCCTGGCCTACCGCTTTGGCGGGCTGAGTGCTGCGATCACCACGCACTTTGGGCTTAACGTGCTGCACTTCGTGTTTTTTACTTACCCGATGCTCACGCCCTGAAGGCCCGGCGCCTGAAATATAAATTAAACAATTCCTGCCCCATGCCGACAGCCTGTCAAAGTCTTGCGGATTGAAACGACATGCGTAATAACCAGCCCATCACTCAACGCGAACGCACATTTCCCGCGCAGCAACGGTTGATTTCCACGACCGATGCCAAAGGCGTCATCACCTACTGCAACGATGCGTTCAGGGAAATCAGCGGATTTTCGCGTGAGGAGCTGATACGTGCGCCGCACAATCTGGTGCGCCACCCTGATGTGCCGCCCGCAGTCTTCGAACATATGTGGAGCACCCTGAAAAAGGGTTCTCCGTGGATGGGCATCGTCAAGAACCGTTGCAAGAACGGCGACCACTATTGGGTCAACGCTTATGTCACCCCGGTGTTCGAAAACGAGCGTGTGGTGGGTTACGAGTCGGTGCGGGTCAAGCCGACGGCCGAGCAGATCCGCCGCGCTGAAGCCCTGTACTTGCGCCTCAATCGCGGCAAGTCGGCGGTGCCCCAGCGCGACAAGTGGCTGCCGGTGCTGCAGGACTGGCTGCCGTTTATTCTGGTCAGCCAGTTGAGTTTCATGATTGGCGCCACGCTCAATTCCAGCTGGGGTTTTGCCCTGGCGGCCCTGCTGTCGATTCCGCTGGGCCTGCTGGGCCTGAGCTGGCAACAACGCGGGGTCAAGCGCCTGCTGCGCCTGGCCGAGCAAACCACCTCAGATCCGTTGATTGCGCAGATGTACACCGACAGCCGCGGCCCGCAAGCGCGTCTGGAAATGTCCATCCTGAGCCAGGAAGCACGCCTGAAGACCTGCCTGACACGTTTGCAGGACACCGCCGAGCACCTCAGCGGCCAGGCGCGCCAGTCCGACATCCTCGCGCACAAAAGCTCCACAGGCCTGGAGCGCCAGCGCGTCGAGACCGAGCAAGTGGCCACGGCCGTCAACCAGATGGCCGCTACCACCCAGGAAGTGGCCAGCCATGTGCAGCGCACCGCCGACGCCACCCAGGAAGCCAACCGCCTGACCAGCCGCGGCCGCGATATTGCCGGGGAAACCCGCGAAGCGATCCAGCGCCTGTCGGTGGTGGTAGGCGAAACCGGCGCCACGGTGACGCAGCTGGCCAAGGACAGTGACGAGATTGGTGGCGTTGTTGACGTGATCAAGGGCATCGCCGACCAGACCAACCTGCTGGCCCTGAACGCCGCCATCGAAGCGGCGCGGGCCGGGGAAATGGGCCGGGGCTTTGCCGTGGTAGCTGACGAAGTGCGCCAACTGGCGCAACGCACCAGCGCCTCCACCGGGCAGATCCACAGCCTGATTGCCAAGCTGCAACAAACCGCCGCCACGGCGGTGCAAACCATGGACGCCGGTCACCGTCAGGCCGAAGAAGGTGTGGCGCGGGTACTGGAAGCCGACCAGGCACTGGTGGGCATCAGCGAAGCGGTGGCCAATATCACCGACATGACCACCCAGATCGCGGCGGCGACCGAGGAACAAAGTGCCGTGGCCGAGGAAATCAGCCGCAACATCAGCACCATTGCTGACCTGGCTGACCAGACTTCCGAACAGGCGCAGCATTCGGCGCTGTTGAGCGAGGAGCTGACCCAGACCGTGAATACCCAGTATTCGTTGGTGGAGCGGTTTAACCGCTAAGGGAATCGAATACCCTACCCCGTAGCAGCTGCCGAAGGCTGCGTTCGGCTGCGCAGCAGTCGTAAAACCTGATATCCCGGTCTTTCAGTTAAAACGTGGATTCAGGTTTACGACCGCTTCGCGCTCGAACGCAGCCTCGTTCCTTCGGCAGCTGCTACGGGGCTTTGAGCAACCACCCCGCAATCCTGTCCGCCGCCGCATCCAGATGCTGTTCATGGGTAAACCCTGAAGCCTTCAATGGCTTGAGGTCATGATCAGCCGCCACCAGCCACATCAACTCAATACCCGGCGCCAGTGTGTAGGCCTCGACCGCCCCACGGTTGCCCAACGCATCACGTTCGCCCTGCACGATCAGGGTCGGGGTTTTCAATTGCGCCAGGTGCGCCACCCGCGGTTTTTCCGGCTTGCCTGCGGCATAGAACGGATAACCCAGGCACACCAGTGCGTCGACGTTGAGCTCATCCGCCAGCAGGCTGGCCATGCGCCCGCCCATTGACTTGCCGCCAATGGCCAACGGCCCAGCGACATGCCGTCGCACCTCGGTAAAAACTTCTCGCCAGCTTTCGAGCAATTTGACCTGCTGATTAGGCGGCCTTTTGCCACCATCGAGACGGCGTTGAGCCATATATGGGAATTCAAAGCGCAATACGCTCACCCCGCGCGCAGCAAGGCGTTCAGCCATGCCGTCCATCCAGTGACTGTCCATCGGCGCACCCGCACCGTGGGCCAGGATCAGGGTCGCGAATGCGCCCCCGCCAGCGCCATTCCACAACCAGCCCCGTTCCCGCGCGCACAGCGCCCATTGATCCCCGTCAATACCGGCCTTGCCCGCTACGACCATGCTTGCCTCGCTTTTAGTCTGCTTATAACTCCAGGCGTGCGTTTGAACGCGCCTGAACCGTGGATGGGGAACCATGAACACTTCTACAAGTACCGCCTACAACTACAAGGTGGTCCGCCAATTTGCCATTATGACGGTGGTTTGGGGCATCGTCGGTATGGGGCTCGGCGTTTTTCTCGCCGCGCAGTTGGTTTGGCCAGAACTCAACTTCAATTTGCCTTGGACCAGTTTCGGGCGCCTGCGCCCATTGCACACCAACGCCGTGATTTTCGCCTTCGGCGGCTGCGCCCTGTTCGCCGCCTCGTTCTACTCGGTGCAACGCACCTGCCAGGCCACCCTGTTCTCGCCGAAAATCGCGGCGTTTACCTTTTGGGGCTGGCAGCTGGTGATTGTGCTCGCGGCCATCAGCCTGCCGCTGGGCTACACCAGCTCCAAGGAATACGCCGAGCTGGAATGGCCGATCGACATTTTGATCACCATCGTCTGGGTCGCTTACGCCATCGTGTTTTTCGGCACGATCATGAAGCGCAAGACCAAGCACATTTATGTGGGTAACTGGTTTTTCGGCGCGTTTATCGTGACCGTGGCGATTTTGCATATCGTCAACAACCTGGAAATCCCGGTCAGTTTCACCAAGTCCTACTCGCTCTACGGTGGCGCCACTGACGCTATGGTGCAGTGGTGGTATGGCCACAACGCAGTGGGCTTTTTCCTGACTGCTGGCTTTTTGGGGATGATGTACTACTTCGTACCCAAGCAGGCCGAGCGTCCGATCTACTCCTATCGCCTGTCCATCGTGCATTTCTGGGCGCTGATCACCCTGTACATCTGGGCCGGCCCCCACCACTTGCACTACACCGCGCTGCCGGACTGGGCACAGTCGCTGGGCATGGTGATGTCACTGATTCTGCTGGCACCCAGCTGGGGCGGCATGATCAACGGCATGATGACCCTCTCGGGCGCCTGGTATAAGCTGCGCAGTGACCCGATCCTGCGCTTCCTGGTGGTGTCCCTGGCCTTCTACGGCATGTCGACCTTCGAAGGCCCGATGATGGCAATCAAGACCGTCAACGCCCTCTCCCACTACACCGACTGGACCATCGGCCACGTACACGCTGGCGCTCTGGGCTGGGTGGCGATGATTTCGATTGGCGCGCTGTATCACATGATCCCGAAAATCTTCGGCCGCCCGCAGATGTACAGCCTGGGCCTGATCAACGCGCACTTCTGGCTGGCCACTATCGGCACCGTGCTCTACATCGCTTCGATGTGGGTCAACGGCATCGCCCAGGGCCTGATGTGGCGCGCAGTCAACGAAGACGGCACGCTGACTTACTCCTTCGTCGAAACCCTGGTGGCCAGCCACCCCGGCTTTGTCGTGCGACTGGTCGGCGGGGCGATCTTCTTCAGCGGCATGTTGCTGATGGCTTACAACACTTGGCGCACCGTGCGTAACGCCGAGCCCGCTGAAGTCGTAGCCGCCGCGCAGATGGCCTGAGGAGTTGGCAATGAAACACGAAGTCGTTGAAAAAAATATCGGCCTGATGCTGTTGCTGATGATCCTGTGCGTAAGCGTGGGCGGCCTGACGCAAATCGTCCCGCTGTTCTTTGAGGACGTGACCAACACCCCGGTGGAGGGCATGAAGCCTTACACCGCACTGCAACTGGAAGGTCGCGATATCTACATCCGTGAAGGCTGTGTGCAGTGCCACTCGCAGATGATTCGCCCGTTCCGGGCCGAGACCGAGCGTTATGGTCACTACTCGGTAGCCGGTGAAAGCGTGTGGGACCACCCGTTCCTGTGGGGCTCCAAGCGCACAGGGCCGGACCTGGCCCGCGTCGGCGGCCGCTACTCGGATGACTGGCACCGCGCGCACTTGTACAACCCGCGCAACGTCGTGCCCGAGTCAAAAATGCCCGCCTACCCGTGGCTGGTCGCCGCGCCGGTGGACAGCAGCCATACCGAGAAAAAACTCGAAGTAATGCGCACCCTGGGCGTGCCTTACACCGACGAAGACATCGCCAATGCCAAGCAGTCCGTGCAGGGCAAGACCGAGATGGACGCTCTGGTCGCCTACCTGCAAGTGCTGGGCACTGCCATCAAGAGCAAGAGGTGAGTCATGGTCTTGGAGATGAGTAGTGGAATGATTCGCGGCCTGGGCACCGTGGTGGTGGCCGTGGCGTTTATCGGTCTGGCGCTGTGGGTGTTCAGCCCGCGGCGCAAATCGGAGTTTGAAGACGCGACCTTACTGCCATTCAAGGACGATCCAGAGGCGATTCAACACGTCGAGAAAGAACAAGCGTCTAGGAGTAACAAAGCATGACCACCTTCTGGAGTCTGTACATATGCGTGCTGACTATCGGCACGCTGATCGGCCTGACCTGGCTGCTGGTCAGTACGCGCAAGGGCGAAACCAAAAGCGATACCGTCGAAACCATGGGCCACAGCTTTGACGGCATCGAGGAGTACGACAACCCGCTGCCACAATGGTGGTTCATGTTGTTCGTGGGCACCCTGGTGTTTTCGGTGGGTTACCTGATCCTCTACCCGGGCCTGGGCAACTGGAAAGGCCTGCTGCCCGGCTATGAAAACGGCTGGACCGGTGTTCATGAGTGGGAAAAGGAGATGGACAAGGCGGACGCCAAATTCGGTCCCATCTACGCCAAATATGCCTCCATGCCCGTTGAGCAAGTGGCGCAGGACCCGGCGGCGCTGAAAATGGGCGGGCGCCTGTTTGCCTCCAACTGCTCGGTGTGCCACGGCTCGGATGCCAAGGGCGCGTTCGGTTTCCCTAACCTGGCCGACAGCACCTGGCGCTGGGGCGGCGATGCCGACACGATCAAGACCACCATCATGGGTGGGCGCATCGCTGCCATGCCGGCCTGGGGTGAAGTACTGGGTGAAGACGGGGTGAAAAACGTCGCCGCCTATGTACGCCACGACCTGGCAGGCCTGCCGCTGCCTGAAGGCGCCACTGTCGACCTGGCGGCCGGCAAGCAGGCGTTTGATACCACTTGCGTGGCCTGCCACGGGGCTGAAGGCAAAGGCATGCCGATGATGGGCGCGCCCGACCTGACCCAACCGGCCGGTTTTATCTACGGCACCAGCCTGGCGCAATTGCAGCAAACCATTCGCCACGGCCGCCAGGGCCATATGCCGGCGCAAAACGAGTTGCTGGGCAACGACAAGGTGCAGTTGCTGGCGGCTTATGTATTCAGCTTGTCACACGGTAATCAAGAGGAAAAAGCTGCCGAATAATTACCGGACATTTCCTGCCGCATCATTTTGGTGCGGCAGTTCCCGCCTCAAAGCGCGACCAAGTGTCGCACCTCTTTCAGCCCCGCCATTGCTCTCCCGCCATTCAAGACTAAGCTCAACGCTTGTGTGAGCCGGATCTGTGCAGCGCCACGTCAAGTGAAACTAACCGGTAAGTTGAAGGGCAGCGTTACGGGCCACAATGGTGGGTTTGCACCGGCTATCGTGCATTACGATGTTTGCCGCGCCTTGCCCCCACCTCAACCCGCCCGCCTCGACCCCTTCACTTTTGCCCTGCATGCAGCGTTTTTGGCGAGGTCACTTTGACCTTACTCCCCGCATGGAAAGGCCGCAGAACAAGCCTTGGAAAGCATTGACCGGGGTCATGGTTCGTTGCAATAGCCCTACGCTTTATACATACTTGCGACCGATTTTTATCCTAATAAAATACTTAAACCGTGGAACCTTAGAATGAGCACAGCAATCAGCCCGACTGCTTATAACTATAAGGTAGTCCGCCAGTTCGCCATCATGACGGTGGTCTGGGGGATCCTTGGCATGGGGCTCGGGGTTTTCATCGCGTCACAGCTTGTGTGGCCTGAATTGAACCTTGGCCTCGAGTGGACGACCTTCGGCCGTCTGCGTCCCCTGCATACCAACCTTGTGATTTTTGCCTTTGGTGGCTGTGCATTGTTTGGCACCTCCTACTACGTCGTGCAGCGAACCTGCCAGACACGACTGATCTCCGATTCGCTGGCCTCGTTTACCTTCTGGGGTTGGCAGGCGGTTATCGTCGGCGCGATCATCACCCTGCCACTGGGTTACACCACAACCAAAGAATACGCCGAGCTGGAATGGCCACTGGCTATTTTGCTGGCGATAGTCTGGGTGACCTACGGCATTGTGTTCTTCGGCACCATTACCAAGCGCAAAACCAAGCACATCTATGTCGGTAACTGGTTCTACGGTGCGTTCATTGTCGTGACGGCAATGCTGCATATCGTCAACCACGCGTCACTGCCGGTGAGCTTCTTCAAGTCCTACTCGGCTTACGCCGGTGCGACTGACGCCATGATCCAGTGGTGGTATGGCCACAACGCCGTAGGTTTCTTCCTGACTACAGGCTTTTTGGGGATGATGTACTACTTCGTACCCAAGCAGGCCGAGCGTCCGATCTACTCGTACCGCCTGTCCATCGTGCACTTCTGGGCGCTGATCACCCTGTATATCTGGGCCGGCCCTCACCACCTGCACTACACCGCACTGCCGGACTGGGCCCAGTCTTTGGGCATGGCGATGTCGATCATCCTGCTTGCACCAAGCTGGGGCGGCATGATCAACGGCATGATGACCCTCTCGGGCGCCTGGCATAAGCTGCGCACCGACCCGATCCTGCGTTTCCTCGTGGTGTCCCTGGCCTTCTACGGCATGTCGACCTTCGAAGGCCCGATGATGGCCATCAAGACCGTCAACGCGCTGTCGCACTACACCGACTGGACCATCGGCCACGTACACGCCGGCGCTCTGGGTTGGGTGGCGATGATCTCGATCGGTGCCATGTACCACATGATCCCCAAAGTCTACGGCCAGAAGCAGATGTACAGCACCGGCCTGATCAACGTGCACTTCTGGCTGGCGACTATCGGTACCGTGCTTTACATCGCTTCGATGTGGGTCAACGGCATCACCCAGGGCCTGATGTGGCGTGCGATCAACGACGACGGCACGCTGACCTACTCGTTCGTGGAAGCGCTGCAAGCCAGCCACCCGGGCTTTATCGTTCGCGCCCTTGGCGGTGCCATTTTCGCCAGCGGCATGCTGTTCATGGCCTACAACGTGTTCCGTACCGTTCGTGCCTCGAACCCGGTAGAAGCTGAAGCGGCGAGCAAGATCGCTGTAGTTGGAGCCCACTGATGATCAAGCACGAAACAATCGAGAAGAACATCGGCCTGATGGCCTTCTTCATGGTCATTGCCGTGAGCATTGGCGGCCTGACGCAAATCGTTCCGCTGTTCTTCCAGGACGTGACCAACACCCCGGTCGAGGGCATGAAGCCGCGCAGCGCGCTGGAGCTTGAAGGCCGCGATATCTACATCGCCAACGGCTGTGTCGGTTGCCACTCGCAGATGATCCGTCCGTTCCGCGCCGAAACCGAACGTTATGGCCACTACTCGGTGGCCGGTGAAAGCGTATGGGACCACCCGTTCCTGTGGGGTTCCAAGCGCACCGGCCCGGACCTGGCCCGTGTTGGCGGTCGTTACTCCGATGACTGGCAACGTGCGCACTTGTACAACCCGCGCAACGTCGTGCCCGAGTCGATCATGCCGGCGTACCCGTTCCTCGTTGAGCGCAAGCTGGACGGCAAGGACACCGCGAAAAAAATGGAAGTCTTGCGCACGCTCGGCGTCCCTTACACCGACGAAGACATCGCCGGCGCCAAGGATGCAGTGAAGGGCAAAACCGAAATGGACGCACTGGTGGCTTACCTCCAGGGCTTGGGCACCATCATCAAAAGCAAACGGTGATCTGAATGGATATCGGGATGATTCGTGGCCTGGGCACTGTCGTCGTGATGGTGGCTTTTATCGGTTTGGCATTGTGGGTATTCAGCCCGCGCCGCAAGTCAGAATTTGACGACGCGACCCTGTTGCCGTTCAAGGATGATCCCGAAGCCATCAAGCACGTCGAGCAAGAGCAAGCTTCTAGGAGTAACAAAGAATGACTACGTTCTGGAGTCTGTACGTTACAGTCCTCACTCTGGGTACCATCTTCGCCCTGACCTGGCTGTTGCTGGCCACCCGCAAGGGCCAGCGCAGCGAGCAGACCGACGAGAAAGTCGGCCACGCGTTCGACGGCATCGAAGAGTACGACAACCCAATGCCGAAATGGTGGTTCATGCTGTTTGTGGGCACCGTGATTTTCGCCCTCGGCTACCTCGTGCTGTACCCGGGCCTGGGCAACTGGAAAGGCCTGCTGCCGGGCTACCAGTACCTGGACACCAAAGAGCAGACGCCGTTTGCCAATGGCCAGACCGGCTGGACCGGGGTGCATGAGTGGGAAAAGGAAATGGCCAAGTCGGACGCCAAGTTTGGGCCGATCTTCGCCAAATTCGCAGCCATGCCCATTGAAGAAGTGGCCAAGGACCCGCAAGCACTGAAAATGGGTGGCCGCCTGTTCGCCTCCAACTGCTCGGTGTGCCACGGTTCCGACGCCAAGGGCGCCTACGGCTTTCCTAACCTGACCGACGCCGACTGGCGCTGGGGCGGTACGCCGGCCGACATCAAGACCACCATCATGGCCGGCCGTCATGCGGTCATGCCGGGCTGGTCGGAAGTGATCGGCGAGCAAGGCGTCAGCGACGTGGCCGCCTATGTGCTGACCAGCCTCGACGGGCGCAAGCTGCCGGAAGGCGCGAAAGCCGACCCTGCCAAAGGCAAGGAAATCTACGCGACCAACTGTGCGGTTTGCCACGGGCCTGAAGGCAAGGGTAACCCGCTGATGGGCGCGCCCAACCTGACTCACCCCGGGGCGTTTATCTACGGTTCGAGCTTTGCTCAACTGCAGCAGACCATCCGTTACGGCCGTCAGGGCCAGATGCCTGCCCAGGCTGACCTGCAAGGCAACGACAAGGTTCACTTGCTGGCTGCCTATGTTTACAGCCTGTCCCATGGCGATGAGGCCAAGGCAGACGAGTAACGCGGTAGTTTGAACGCTGCAAAAAATGGCCCCGCCAACGAAAGTTGCCGGGGCCATTTTGTTTCAGGGCTGCAGCCGCTATTGCCGTAATCACCCGTAAGGTAGTAACGTTTCTACATTGTAGTTTTTGGGGAGGATCAGCCCATGACCATCACCACCATTTCCAGCCGCGAATTCAACCAGGACACAAGCGGTGCCAAAAAAGCATCGCAACAAGGGCCTGTTTACATTACTGACCGTGGTCGCCCCGCCCATGTACTGCTATGCATGGAGGAGTACCAACGGCTAACCGGCCTGGACACCAGCATTGTCGACCTGCTGGTGATGCCCGACACAACGCCGGTTGAATTCGAACCCGAACGCGCAGTCATCACACCGCGCCCAGTGGATTTCTAATGTTCCTGCTCGATACCAACGTCATCTCCGAGCTTCGCAAGCCCCAGGCCGACCCGAACGTGGTCGCCTGGGCCAACAGCGTTCCGGCCTACAGGCTGTATATTTCGGCCATTACCCTGCTTGAAATCGAAACCGGCATCCTGCGTCTGGAACGGCGCGACCCGGTGCAGGCCTTGCCGCTGCGTATCTGGCTCGACAGCCATGTAACCCCCGCCTTTGCCGGGCGCGTGCTGTCGGTCGACGCTAGTGTTGCCCGTCGCTGCGCCCACCTGCACGTCCCCGACCGCAGCAATGAGTGCGACGCCCTGATCGCCGCCACCGCACTGGTGCACGACATGACCCTCGTCACGCGCAACGCCCGGGATTTCACCTTTGCAGGTATCACCGTGATCAACCCCTGGGAGCCCGTATCGAGGCTTCGCGCAACCTACGCGCAGCCTTAAGTCAATTGATCCATGTCATGACTTGTTACAACTCCTATACCAACTTGCCATTTTCCGGAACGCGACCAAAGGTCGCACCCTTGAGCTAGAGTCACAGGGGTATCATTACGCTATCGCAACACCTTCTGACCGCGGTCGGCACGTACTGACCGAGGCATTTTCCACTGCCGTGGGACGCACTAATGAGCAATCAGATTCCTGTACACAACGTCACTCCGCCTGCCAAGAAACCCGCTGAAAGCACCGATCTGTACGCGGCCCGGGAAAAGATCTACACCCGCGCCTTTACCGGACTTTTCCGCAACCTGCGTATCGGCGGCGGGGCGATATTGTTCCTGCTGTATTTTGGTACGGTGTGGCTCAACTGGGGCGGTCACCAGGCTGTGTGGTGGAACCTGCCCGAGCGTAAATTCTTTATTTTTGGTGCCACCTTCTGGCCACAGGATTTCATCCTGCTGTCAGGGCTGCTGATCGTCGCAGCCTTTGGCCTGTTCTTTATTACCGTGTACGCCGGGCGCGTGTGGTGTGGCTATACCTGCCCGCAAAGCGTGTGGACCTGGGTGTTCATGTGGTGCGAAAAGGTCACTGAAGGCGACCGCAACCAGCGCATCAAGCTGGACAAGGCACCGATGAGTGCCAACAAGTTTGTGCGCAAGTTCAGCAAACACACGCTCTGGTTGTTGATCGGCTTTGTCACCGGCATGACCTTTGTCGGCTACTTTTCGCCCATCCGCGAACTGGTGATCGACTTTTTCACCGGCCAGGCCGATGGCTGGGCGTATTTCTGGGTCGGTTTCTTCACCCTCGCCACCTACGGCAACGCCGGCTGGCTGCGCGAGCAAGTATGCATCTACATGTGCCCGTATGCGCGCTTCCAGAGCGTGATGTTCGACAAGGACACCCTGATCGTTTCCTACGATCCGCGCCGCGGCGAAGTCCGTGGCCCGCGCAAAAAAGACGCCGACTACAAGGCTATGGGCCTGGGCGACTGCATCGACTGCACCATGTGCGTGCAGGTATGCCCCACCGGCATTGATATCCGCGACGGCCTGCAAATCGAATGCATCGGCTGCGCCGCCTGCATCGATGCCTGCGACAGCATCATGGACAAGATGAACTACCCCCGCGGCCTGATCAGCTACACCACCGAGCACAACCTCTCAGGCCAGAAAACCCACAAGCTGCGCCCGCGCCTGATCGGTTATGCACTGGTCTTGCTGACCATGATGGGCCTGCTGGCCGCTGCGTTCTTTACCCGTACGCTGGTGGGCTTCGATGTCAGCAAGGACCGCGTGCTCTACCGCGAAAACGCCGAAGGGCGGATCGAAAACGTCTACAGCCTGAAGATCATGAACAAGGACCAGCACGACCACACGTATGTGCTGGAGGCCACCGGCCTGCCGGACCTCAAGCTGCAGGGCAAGCGCGAGATCAAGGTCGCGGCCGGCGATATCGTCAGCCTGCCGGTCGAGCTGTCGATTGCTCCCGAGAAACTGCCGTCAAGCACCAACGAGGTGTTCTTTATCCTCAAGGACGCTGACAACAACGACGTCAACGTTAAAGCCAAGAGCCGATTCATCGGCCCACAAATCAGATAAGAGAATTCGACATGCCCGCAGCAAACGCTTCCAGCCCCTGGTACAAGCACATTTGGCCCTGGATCATCATTGCCATCCTGGCTTGCTCGGTAACCCTGACCCTGTCGATGGTCACCATTGCCGTGAACAACCCGGACAACCTGGTCAACGACAATTACTACGAGGCAGGCAAAGGCATCAACCGTGCACTGGACCGCGAACTGCTGGGCCAGACCCTGCAACTCAAAGCCAAGCTGCGCCTGGACGAAATGACCGGTGAAGTCGTGCTGCTGCTGGAAGGCAACAGCAAACCACAGGTGCTGGAGCTGAACCTGATCTCTCCGACCCAGCCGGAAAAAGACCGCAAGATCAGCCTAAGCCAGAGCGCATCAGAACCGGGGCGCTATATCGGCCAACTGGATGACAAGATCGAAGGCCGCCGTTTTGTCGAGCTGCTGGGAGTCGAAGACGGCAAGACCTGGCGCCTGTTTGAAGAAGAGCTGGTCGGCCACGACAAGGACCTGCTGTTGGGCGACGAGCCCATTCAGGGCGCTGAAGACCACACGTCGAAATAACCCCATCGCGGGCAAGCCCGCTCCCACAGGGATGCGCGAACCCTGTGGGAGCGGGCTTGCCCGCGATGAGGTATTTTCCGGCGACACCATATCGCGATAGAACGCCATGACCACTCCCGTTCCCTGCTATCACTGCGCCCTGCCCGTCCCGCCCGGCAGCCGGTTTACCGCCGTTGTCCTGGGCGAAGTGCGCGAGTTCTGCTGCCCGGGCTGCCAGGCTGTGGCCGAAGCCATCGTCGCCGGCGGCCTGGAAAGCTACTACCAGCACCGCAGTGAAGCCTCTGCTAACCCCGAAGCGTTGCCTGTGCAACTGGTCGAAGAGTTGGCGCTGTATGACCGCCCCGACGTGCAAAAGCCCTTTGTCCGACATGAGGGCGAGCAAGCCGAAACCACCCTGCTGATCGAAGGCATCAGCTGCGCAGCCTGTGGCTGGCTGATCGAAAAGCACCTGCGCCATCTACCTGCGGTCAGCGAAGCCCGGCTCAACCTGTCCAACCACCGCCTGCATGTGCGCTGGGATGACAGCCAGTTGCCATTGAGTGAAGTGCTCAGCGAACTGCGCCATATCGGCTATGCCGCGCACCCCTACCAGGCCGACCGCGCCACCGAACAACTGGCCAGCGAAAACCGCCTGGCCTTGCGCCAGCTAGGCGTCGCCGGGCTGCTGTGGTTCCAGGCCATGATGGCCACTATGGCCACCTGGCCCGAATTCAATATCGACCTCAGCCCCGAGATGCATACCATCCTGCGCTGGGTGGCGTTGTTTCTGACAACGCCTATCGTGTTTTACAGTTGCGCACCGTTTTTCAAAGGCGCCATGCGCGACCTGCGCACCCGTCACCTGACGATGGATGTGTCGGTGTCCCTGGCCATCGGCGGGGCCTATATCGCCGGAATCTGGACGGCCATCACCGGTGTTGGCGAACTGTATTTCGATGCTGTGGGCATGTTTGCCTTGTTCTTGCTGGCCGGGCGCTATCTGGAGCGCCGCGCCCGGGAGCGCACTGCCGCCGCCACTGCGCAACTGGTCAACCTGCTACCCGCCTCGTGCCTGCGCCTGAGCGCTGATGGCCAGAGCGAGCGTATCCTGCTGACCGAATTGAAGGTCGGCGACCGCGTACTGGTACACCCCGGGGCAATCCTGCCGGCCGACGGCAAGATCCTCGATGGCCAGTCCAGCATCGACGAGTCCCTGCTGACCGGCGAGTACCTGCCGCAGCCGCGCCGGATTGGCGATGCTGTCACTGCGGGCACCCTGAATGTGGAAGGCGCGCTGACCGTGGAAGTCATGGCCCTGGGCCAGGACACGCGCCTGTCCGCCATCGTGCGCCTGCTCGATCGCGCGCAAAGCGAAAAACCACGCCTGGCAGAAATTGCCGACAAGGCGGCGCAATGGTTCCTGCTGTTTTCGTTGATCGCCGCTGCCGGGATCGGCCTGCTGTGGTGGCAACTGGATCCATCACGGGCCTTCTGGATTGTCCTGGCGATGCTGGTAGCCACCTGCCCGTGCGCATTGTCGCTGGCGACGCCGACTGCCCTCACCGCCGCCACCGGCACCCTGCACAAGCTGGGCTTGCTGATGACTCGCGGCCATGTGATCGAAGGCCTGAACCAGATTGATACAGTGATTTTCGACAAGACCGGCACCCTGACCGAAGGCCGTCTGGCCCTGCGCGCCATCCGCCCCTTGCGCGACCTGGACAGCGACCAGTGCCTGGCCCTGGCCGCCGCCCTCGAAAACCGCTCCGAGCACCCCATCGCCCGCGCCTTTGGCCGTGCCCCGCAAGCGGCCGATGAAGTGCACAGCACCCCGGGGCTGGGCCTTGAAGGGCGGGTCGGCGAACAGCGCTTGCGCATTGGCCAGCCGGGTTTTGTCTGCGCGCTGAGCCAGTGCCAGGCCCCAGACATGCCGGATGAGCCCGGCCAATGGCTGCTGCTGGGCGACAGCGAGGGCGTACTGGCCTGGTTTGTCCTGGACGACCGCCTGCGCGACGACGCCCCGGCATTGCTGGCGGCGTGCAAGGCCCGCGGCTGGCACACATTGCTGCTCTCGGGGGACAGTTCGCCGATGGTCGCCAGCGTGGCCGCCGAACTGGGAATTGATCAAGCGCAGGGCGGCTTGCGCCCGGATGACAAGCTGCAGGTCTTGCAGCAGTTGCACGCCCAGGGGCGCAAGGTGCTGATGCTGGGGGACGGCGTCAACGATGTGCCGGTGCTGGCCGCTGCCGATATCAGCGTGGCGATGGGCTCGGCCACGGACCTGGCAAAAACCAGTGCCGATGCGGTACTGCTGTCCAACCGCCTCGACGCGCTGGTGCAGGCCTTCAGCCTGGCGCGACGGACCCGGCGGGTGATCATCGAGAATCTGCTGTGGGCCGGCCTCTACAATGGCCTGATGCTGCCATTTGCCGCGCTGGGCTGGATTACCCCGATCTGGGCCGCCATCGGCATGTCGCTCAGCTCATTGACCGTGGTGCTCAACGCCTTGCGCCTGACGCGCATGCCCGCGGTGGCGCATACTCGCGCCATGCCACACAACCGCCCGCTACCGGCCTGAACCGGTCGCCTGGAGCCCTTATGCCAGCGCTTTACATTATGATTCCGGCGGCATTGCTGATTGTCGCCATCTGCATTTTCATCTTCTTCTGGGCGGTCGACAGCGGCCAGTACGACGACCTGGACAGCCCGGCCCACAGCATCCTGTTCGACGATCAGGACCCGCAGCACACCGCTGCCGTCGAAGAAGCCAAAAACCTGCACCCGGAATCGACCACCGACACCGACAGCAAGTCGCCACCCCATGCTTGAACTGGCGCCCCTGCTGGTCTCGGCCGTGATTCTGGGCCTGCTCGGCGGCGGCCACTGCCTGGGCATGTGCGGCGGCCTGATGGGCGCGCTGACCCTGGCCATCCCCAAGGAACAACGCAGCCGACGCTTCAGGCTACTGTTGGCCTACAACCTGGGTCGAATTCTCAGCTATGCCACGGCGGGATTACTGCTGGGGCTGGCAGGCTGGGCGGTGGCCAACAGTCCAGCGGCCATGTTTATGCGCATCCTCGCCGGCCTGTTGCTGATTTGCATGGGCCTGTACCTGGCTGGCTGGTGGAGTGGCCTGACCCGCATCGAAAGCCTGGGCCGCGGCCTGTGGCGGCATATCCAGCCCGTGGCCACCCGCTTGCTGCCGGTATCCAGCCTGCCCCGCGCCCTGCTGCTGGGCGCACTGTGGGGCTGGCTGCCCTGCGGATTGGTGTACAGCACACTGATCTGGTCGGCCAGCCAGGGCAGCGCAATCGACAGTGCCTTGCTGATGCTGGCATTTGGTTTAGGTACCTGGCCCGTGTTGCTGGCCACCGGCCTGGCCGCCGAACGGGTCACTGCGCTGCTGCGCAAACGCAGTGTGCGCATGGCTGGCGGCCTGCTGGTGATCCTGTTCGGTATCTGGACCCTGCCCGGCCCGCACCAGCACTGGCTGATGGGGCACTAGACAGCCCCTGTGGGAGCGGGCTTGCTCGCGATGGCATCACTGCGATTTTCCTGGCAGTCCGCGTCGCTGGTATCGCGAGCAAGCCCGCTCCCACAGAAACCTTGCCAATCACAGCCGTTGATGCAAATCAAGATGCTACAACGCCCCACCCCCTAGACTCCTGAGCATTGCCAGCCATCCCAGGGGAATGCCCGCATGCTCGACGCCATTCGTTGGGACCCAGAATTGATCCGCCGCTACGACCTGGCCGGACCGCGCTACACGTCGTATCCCACCGCCATGCAGTTCAACAGCCAGGTCAGCCCGTTCGACTTGCTCCACGCCCTGCGCGAGAGCCGCAAGGCGCTGCGCCCGCTGTCGCTGTATGTGCATGTGCCGTTCTGCGCGAACATTTGCTATTACTGCGCCTGCAACAAGGTCATCACCAAGGACCGTGGCCGGGCCCAGCCCTACCTGCAAAAGCTCGAGCAGGAAATCCAGATGATCGCCTGCCACCTCGACCCCAAACAGAAGGTCGAACAATTGCACTTTGGCGGCGGTACCCCGACGTTTCTCAGCCACGACGAATTGCGTCAACTGATGGCCAAGCTGCGCCAGCAATTCAATTTGCTGGACGACGATTCCGGTGACTACGGTATCGAAATAGACCCACGGGAAGCCGACTGGTCGACCATGGGCCTGTTGCGCGAACTGGGCTTCAACCGTGTCAGCATCGGCCTGCAAGACCTCGATCCAGAGGTGCAGCGGGCGGTCAATCGCCTGCAAAGCCTGGAAGAGACCCGCGCCGTGATCGATGCCGCGCGCACCCTGCAATTTCGCTCGATCAACATCGACCTGATCTACGGCCTGCCCAAGCAGACGCCCGAAGCCTTTGCCCGCACCGTCGAGGAAGTGATCAGCCTGCAGCCCGATCGCCTGTCGGTGTTCAACTACGCGCACTTGCCTGAACGCTTTATGCCGCAGCGCCGCATCAACACCAGCGACCTGCCCTCACCTGCCGCCAAACTGCAGATGCTGGAGCGCACCATCGAGCAACTGACCGGCGCCGGCTATCGCTATATCGGCATGGACCACTTCGCCCTGCCCGACGACGAACTGGCCATCGCCCAGGAAGAATCAACCCTGCAACGCAACTTCCAGGGCTACACCACCCACGGCCATTGCGACCTGATCGGGCTGGGCGTTTCGGCCATCAGCCAGATCGGCGACCTGTATTGCCAGAACGACAGTGACCTGGCGAGCTACCAGCGCACCCTGGCCAGCGACCAGCTCGCCACCAGCCGCGGCCTGCTGTGCAATCAGGACGATCGTATCCGCCGCGAAGTCATCCAGCAGATCATCTGCAATCTGCAGTTGCCCTTTGCCCATGTAGAGCAGATGTTCAACATCGACTTTCGCGGTTATTTTGCGCCGCAATGGCCGACGCTCAAGACCATGGCCAATGACGGGCTGATCGCCCTGGACGACGAACATTTGACCGTACTGCCTGCCGGGCGGCTGCTGGTGCGCTCGGTGTGCATGGTGTTCGACGCCTACCTTGAGCAACAAACCCGCCAGCGCTATTCGCGGGTGATTTAAGGCCTCGAACACGGCCTCTACAGCATGAGATGAGTGCACTGGCGTGGTGCGGCTGGCCTACCCCCCCCACGCTGGGGTACCCTTGCATCTTATGTGTGTTTTCCTACAAGGATTTAAGAAATGTCCGAGCCAGTAAAAGTGCGAGCTCATAATCAGGCCCAGTGCAAGGATTGCAGTCTGGCCCCTCTCTGCTTGCCACTTTCGTTGAACCTGGAAGACATGGATGCGCTGGAAGAAATCGTCAAGCGCGGCCGCCCACTGAAAAAAGGCGAATTCCTGTTCCGCCAGGGCGACACCTTTGGCTCGGTTTACGCCGTACGTTCTGGCGCACTGAAAACCTTCAGCCTGAGCGACAACGGTGAGGAGCAAATTACCGGCTTCCACCTGCCCAGCGAACTGGTCGGCCTCTCCGGCATGGACACTGAAACCTACCCGGTATCGGCCCAGGCCCTGGAAACCACGCCGGTGTGCGAAATTCCTTTTGAGCGTCTCGATGAACTCTCGGTACAACTGCCACAGCTGCGTCGCCAGCTGATGCGGGTCATGAGCCGCGAAATCCGCGACGATCAGCAAATGATGCTGCTGCTGTCGAAAAAAACCGCTGACGAGCGTATCGCCACCTTTCTGGTCAACCTGTCAGCACGTTTCCGTGCTCGCGGCTTCTCGGCCAATCAGTTCCGCCTGAGCATGTCGCGCAACGAAATCGGCAACTACCTGGGCCTGGCCGTAGAAACCGTGTCCCGCGTATTCACCCGCTTGCAGGAAAACCAGCTGATTACCGCCGAAGGCAAAGAAGTGCATATTCTTGACCCGATCAAGCTGTGCGCCCTGGCCGGTGGTTCGCTGGAGGTCTGAGACGGCTTGACGGGTTATACTGGCGCGCTTAACGCTCCCCAGGACAGCCCGATATGGTCTCCGACGATTTTTGCCTCAAAACCCTGATCCGCCCGGTTGTTGATTTCCCCAAGCCGGGCGTCATCTTTCGTGATATCACTCCGCTGTACCAGTCGCCGCGTGCCATGCGCGTGATTGCCGACCGTTTTATCGAGCGCTACGTCGAGGCTGATTTCAGCCATATCGGCGCAATGGACGCCCGGGGCTTCCTGATCGGTTCGGTACTGGCCCACCAGCTCAACAAACCGCTGATCCTGTTTCGCAAACAAGGCAAATTGCCCGCTGACGTATTGGCCGAAGGCTATCAGACGGAATATGGCGAAGCGTTTCTGGAAGTTCACGCCGACAGCCTGTGTGAAGGTGACTCGTTGCTGATCGTCGATGACTTGATTGCTACAGGCGGCACGCTGATTGCGGCAGCCAACCTGGTGCGACGCATGGGTGCGCAGGTGTTTGAAGCAGCAGCCATCATCGACCTGCCCGAGCTGGGCGGTTCGCAGCGCCTGCAGGATTTGGGCGTGCCGACTTTTTGCCTAACGGAATTTTCGTTAACCGAATAAACCGAAAGCCCCCCCCTGTGGGAGCGGGCCTGCTCGCGATGGCATCGCTACGGTGTACCTGCCAGTCCGCGCCGTCTGCATCGCAGGCAAGCCAGCTCCCACAGGTAATGCATGACCAACTGAATTCGTGGCTTGCCAGGAACCTTTGTGGGAGCGGGCTTGCTCGCGATGGCATCGCTGCGGTGCACCTGCCAGTCCGCGCCGCCTGCATCGCAGGCAAGCCTGCTCCCACAGGTAATGCATTACCAACTGAATTCGCGGCTTGCCAGCCCCCCACCTGTGGGAGCGGGCTTGCTCGCGATGGCATCGCTGCGGTGTACCTGCCAGTCCGCGCCGCCTGCATCGCAGGCAAGCCAGCTCCCACAGGTAATGCATGACCAACTGAATTCGCGGCGTGCCAGGCCCCCACCTGTGGGAGCGGGCTTGCTCGCGATGGCATCGCTGCGGTGTACCTGCCAGTCCGCGCCGTCTGCATCGCAGGCAAGCCAGCTCCCACAGGTAATGCATGACCAGCAGAATTCGCGGCTTGCCAGAATCCCTTGTGCGAGCGGGCTTGCTCGCGATGGCATCGCTGCGGTGTACTTGCCAGTCCGCGCCGTCTGCATCGCAGGCAAGCCTGCTCCCACAGGTAATGCATGACCAACTGAATTCGCGGCTTGCCAGCCCGCCCCTGTGGGAGCGGGCTTGCTCGCGATGGCATCGCTGCGGTGCACCTGCCAGTCCGCGCCGCCTGCATCGCAGGCAAGCCAGCTCCCGCAGGTAATGCATGACCAACTGAATTCGCGGCTTGCCAGCCCCCCCCTGTGGGAGCGGGCTTGCTCGCGATGGCATCGCTGCGGTGTACCTGCCAGTCCGCGCCGTCTGCATCGCAGGCAAGCCAGCTCCCACAGGTAATGCATGACAAACTGAATTCGTGGCTTGCCAGCCCCCCCCCTGTGGGAGCGGGCTTGCTCGCGATGGCATCGCTGCGGTGTACTTGCCAGTCCGCGCCGTCTGCATCGCAGGCAAGCCAGCTCCCACAGGTAATGCATGACCAACTGAATTCGCGGCTTGCCAGCCCCCCCCCTGTGGGAGCGGGCTTGCTCGCGATGGCATCGCTGCGGTGTACCTGCCAGTCCGCTCCGCCTGCATCGCAGGCAAGCCAGCTCCCACAGGTAATGCATGACCAACTGAATTCGCGGCTTGCCAGCCCCCCCCTGTGGGAGCGGGCTTGCTCGCGATGGCATCGCTGCGGTGTACCTGCCAGTCCGCGCCGTCTGCATCGCAGGCAAGCCTGCTCCCACAGGAGCCCCTCCCGGCAATCGCAGTCAGAGCGTGATCGGACGACGCCCCGAGAACGAATGGGCCAGCGTGCCACCGTCCACCAGCTCCAGCTCTCCACCCAATGGCACGCCATGGGCAATACGCGACGCAATCAGGCCTTTATTGCTCAGCAACTGGGCGATGTAATGCGCAGTGGCTTCACCCTCGACCGTAGGGTTGGTCGCCAGGATCACTTCCGCAAACGTGCCCTGCTCGGCAATACGCGCCATCAATTGCGGAATGCCAATCGCCTCCGGCCCCAGGCCATCCAGCGGCGACAAGTGGCCCTTGAGCACGAAGTAACGTCCGCGATAACCGGTCTGCTCGACGGCATACACATCCATCGGCCCCTCGACCACGCACAGCAAGGTATCGTCACGGCGCACGTCGGCACACTGCGGGCACAAATCGTCCTCGGTAAGGGTCCTGCACAGACGGCAGTGCCCCACGCCTTCCATTGCCTGGGTCAGGGCCAGCGCCAGACGCGAGCCGCCACTGCGATCACGCTCCAGCAATTGCAGAGCCATGCGCTGCGCGGTCTTTTGACCGACGCCCGGCAGGGTACGCAAGGCATCGATCAGTTGGCGAATCAGGGGGCTAAAGCTCATAGGGAAGGTCCGACAAAACAACGAGACGCGGTTTATACCCGCGGTGTGGGCCAGCGTCAAATACCCGTCATACAGGCAAAAAAATGCCAGGCTCATGGCCTGGCATTTCAGCGCGCCTTAGAACGGCAGCTTCATGCCCGGCGGCAGTTGCATGCCGGCGGTCACGCCAGACATTTTGTCCTGGCTGTTGGCTTCAATCTTGCGCACGGCATCGTTCACCGCTGCAGCGAACAGGTCTTCCAGCACTTCGCGGTCGTCTTCGCTCACGCCTTCCAGCAACGTCGGGTCAATGCTCACCCGCTTGACGTCATGACGGCCGGTCATGACCACAGTGACCATATCGCCACCCGCCTTGCCGGTGACTTCAGCATTGGCCAGTTCTTCCTGCATCTTGGCCATTTTTTCCTGCATCTGCTGCGCCTGCTTCATCAGGCCGGCCATGCCACCTTTCATCATGGGAATCACCTCAAACGTTATTTGGACAATGCTCCCGCAATCAAAACGACTGCGGGCTGTAAGTTTATGCTCTGGCGTTACGACGCTTGAGCCTGCGCAACCTCTACAGGTTGAATCGTATCTTCGCGCACGACCGCACCGAACTGCTCAACCATCTGCTGCACCAGCGGATCGGCATAAATCGACTCTTCAGCCAGGCGCTGACGCTCAGCACGAAAACGCGCGGCAGCCTGGGCCGGGGTTTCCTGTTCCGGCTTGACCAGTTCAATGGTGACTTTGAGTGTACGCTGAGTGAACTGGTTCAGTGCATCGTTGAGCCGGCGCTGCTGGGTCAGGTTGAACAACGCACTGTGAGCCGGATCCAGATGCAACAACCAGTCATCACCGTCAACGGCAATCAGGGTGCAGTTGGCACCAATGCTGGCAGTCATGCCCGACACCGGTAATTTGGGGAACATCTCCAGCCATTCAAGGGCCAGACCGGTTGCCGGCATGGCCGCAGGCAAAGGCTCGGGCTCAGGAGCAGGTTCGGCGGCGTGCTCACTGGCCAGCTCATCCAGGTAGCTGTAGGCAGCCGAATCCATGTCCGGCTCGATATAGTCTTCGTCCAGCGGCGGCTCGTCGTCGCGATCCATACCCGACACTGCTGCATCCACCTGTTCGGCGGTCGGCTCGGGAATCGCTGCTGCGATCCACTCTGGCGCATCCGGCACCACACTGTCTGGCGTCGGCAGCGGCATCGGCGGCAACTCAGGCGGCTCGCCAGCGGTATCCAGCACCGACTCGGGCGCTGCCTCGATGTCGACCACAGGGGTGGATGGCGCGTTCCAGGGCAAGTCCTTTTCCGGCACTGGCGGGGCCTTTGGGGCCTGCACAGGTTCGGCAACCACCTCGACCACTGGTACAACGGGTTGCGCAACAACCGCTGCCGGCGCGGCAACGGCTGGCGCAACAGGGGTCGTACCCGCCACGGCTTGGGCGGAATCAACTGTGGCCTGGCTGATCCCCACTGGCTTTAGCGGCTGACTCGGCACGTTGCCGGTATCTGCCGGGCGGAACGCCAGCATTCGCAGCAGGACCATCTCAAAGCCACCACGCGGGTCTGGCGCCAGCGGCAAATCGCGCCGGCCAATCAGGCCCATCTGGTAATAAAACTGCACGTCTTCGGCAGGCAGCGCCTGAGCCAGGGCCAACACGCGGTCGCGGTCGCCATGACCGTTGTCGACACCGTCCGGCAGCGCCTGAGCAATGGCCACGCGATGCAAGACGTTGAGAATCTCGGACAGCACGCCGTTCCAGTCCGGGCCCTGCTCGGACAGATGGCGCACAGCCTCAAGCATGGCCTTGGCATCGCCTTCGATCAAGGCGTGCAGCAGATCGAATACCTGACCGTGATCCAGCGTGCCAAGCATCGCCCGCACATCACCTGCCAGTACCTTGCCTTCGCCGAAGGCAATCGCCTGGTCGGTGAGGCTCATGGCATCGCGCATAGAACCGTCGGCAGCGCGGCCTAGCAGCCACAGCGCGTCGTCTTCGAACGGCACGTTCTCGACACTGAGCACATGGCTCAAATGCTCGACCACGCGCTCCGGCGTCATGTTTTTCAGCGAGAACTGCAGGCAGCGCGACAGGATCGTGGCCGGCAATTTCTGCGGATCGGTGGTCGCGAGGATGAACTTGACGTAGGGCGGCGGTTCTTCAAGGGTCTTGAGCAGCGCATTGAACGAATGGCTGGAGAGCATGTGCACTTCGTCGATCAGATAGACCTTGAAGCGCCCGCGACTCGGTGCGTACTGCACGTTGTCGAGCAGCTCACGGGTGTCCTCGACCTTGGTGCGGCTGGCGGCGTCGATCTCGATCAGGTCGACAAAGCGGCCCTCGTCGATTTCACGGCACACCGAGCACTCACCGCACGGCGTCGAGGTGATACCTGTCTCACAGTTCAGGCATTTGGCGATGATCCGCGCAATGGTGGTCTTGCCCACGCCACGGGTACCGGTGAAAAGGTAGGCGTGGTGCAGGCGCTGACTGTCCAGGGCATTGATCAGAGCCTTGAGCACATGGGTCTGGCCGACCATTTCGCGGAACGAGCGCGGACGCCATTTACGTGCAAGAACCTGATAACTCATTGATAACCGTCGCGTCTGAAAAGCGGAGGGGGCTAATGCTAGCGGAGCAAGGCCGAAATTGCATCCGATGCGCACGTTTAACTGCTTGCAGCCAGTGCAGACAGGGTTTTACCCGCGCACAAGAACACATCGCCCGTTCTTTTGAACGTCGACAAGGGCTTTTTTGAGAAGAGAGTTGGATTTTGATTAAACCCGGCACAATTGCGGGTTTTAAAATGGAGGCAACCCCACCAGCCACACCCCGGCACACAATGTTCCCGCTGTGGCTGCTTCCTTCCGGATCTGACCAGGTTCACGGGTAATCGTTGCGGGGGGACCGATAGGGTCACCATAACAACATCCGCCTAGCAGCGAACGGCGCCATTGTACCTGTCTGAGAAAAACTTACAACCGCTGTGGCAAGAATAAAAAAATGAATGGGCTCAAGTACTTGGATTCGGGTTGAAACACCGCCTCGCAACCCGGCACCGCTCGTTTGTGGGAGCGGGCTTGCTCGCGATGGCTTCTGCGCGGTTCAACTGAGACACCGTGACGCCTGCATCGCGAGCAAGCCCGCTCCCACAACCATTACTGGATCGAAATGCCCTGCCCGGCCAAAAACGCGACAAAGGCTTCTTCATCCAGCACCTTGAGCCCCAGCTCGTTGGCCTTGACCAGCTTGGAGCCCGCCCCCGGCCCCGCCACCACGCAGTGGGTCTTGCCGGACACCGAACCCGAGACCTTGGCCCCCAGGCTTTCCAGCTTGTCCTTGGCAACGTCGCGGCTCATCAATTCCAGCGAACCGGTCAGCACCCAAGTCTGCCCGGCCAGCGGCAAGCCTTCTACAGCCTTTTTCTCGCTGTGCCAGTGCATGCCGAAATCACGCAGCTGCGCTTCGATTTCCAGCGCCATGCGCGCATTTTCAGGATTATCGAAAAACTCGCGAACCGCCTTGGCCTGTTTTTCCGGCAGGGCCTGGCGCATGTCGAGCCAGTCGGCACTGATCACCCCTTCCAGCGAGCCGAATTTCTCAGCCAGCTTCTGTGCCCCGCCCGGCCCGACCGAGGGGATATGCAGCTTGTCGATCAACCCGCCCAGTGTGGCACTGGCGGCAAACTCGGCGCCCAGTTCGCCCTGATCCTGCAGCTCCAGGCCGCGCTCCAGCAACTGGGCAATCACCTGCTGGTTGTGGCCATCACTGAAGAAGCTGTGAATCTCGTGCGCCACTTCCAGCCCCACATCCGGCAGGTAGGTCAGCACTTGCGGCAAGGCCTTCTGTACACGCTCCAGAGAGGCCAGAGAACGCGCCAGCACTTTGGCAGTCTCTTCTCCTACATCAGGAATGCCCAATGCATAAATAAAACGCGCCAGGGTCGGACGCTTGCTGTCGGCAATGGCCTGCAGCAGGTTTTTGCTCGACAACTCGGCGAAGCCTTCGAGATCGACGATCTGCTCGAACTGCAGGGTATAGAGGTCTGCCGGCGAACTCACCAGCCCCTCGTCGACCAATTGTTCGACGCTCTTTTCGCCCAGGCCTTCAATATCCATTGCCCGGCGCGAGACAAAATGAATGATCGCCTGTTTAAGCTGGGCACCACACGCCAACCGGCCGACACAGCGATACACCGCGCCTTCGCTGACGGTTTCGCGACCCTTGCTGCGCTTGATCAACTGCGTGCGTTCGACATGGGAGCCGCACACCGGGCAGTGTTCAGGAATCTGCACCGGGCGGGCATTTTCAGGGCGGCGCTCGAGCACCACCTGAACGACCTGCGGGATGACATCGCCAGCACGGCGAATAATCACGGTGTCGCCAATCATCAGCCCCAGCCGCGCCACTTCATCCATGTTGTGCAGGGTGGCGTTGGACACGGTGACACCCGCCACCTTGACCGGCTTGAGACGCGCCACCGGGGTTACCGCACCGGTGCGCCCGACCTGAAACTCCACATCCAGCAGCTCGGTCAGCTCTTCCATCGCCGGAAACTTGTGGGCGATGGCCCAGCGCGGCTCCCGCGCCCGAAAGCCCAACTCGCGCTGCGACGCCAGGTTGTTGACCTTGAACACCACGCCATCGATTTCATAGGGCAGCGAAGCCCGGCGCTCGCCAATGTCGCGGTAGTAATCCAGGCACTCGGCAATACCATGAGCCAGCTTCAGTTCGTGGCTGATAGGCATGCCCCATTGCTGCAACTGCTTGAGATTGCCGATATGGGTATCAGAGAATTCTTCAGAGACCTGCCCCAGGCCGTAGCAGCAGAATTCCAGCGGGCGGCTGGCAGTGATCTTCGAATCCAGCTGACGCAAGCTGCCCGCCGCCGCGTTACGCGGGTTGGCGAAGGTCTTGCCGCCAGCGGCGAGCTGGGTTTCATTGAGCCGGTCAAAACCGGCCTTGGACATAAACACTTCGCCGCGCACTTCCAGCACTGCGGGCCAGCCACTGCCATGCAGCTTGAGCGGGATATTGCGCACGGTGCGCACATTGACACTGATGTCTTCACCGGTGGTGCCATCACCCCGGGTGGCACCGCGCACCAAGTTGCCATCGCGGTACAGCAAACTCACCGCCAGCCCGTCCAGCTTGGGTTCGCAGCTGTATTCAACTTCAGCGCCCCCACCAAACAGGTCGCCTGCGGGCAGATCCAACCCTTCACTGACCCGGCGATCAAATTCACGCATATCGGTTTCATCAAACGCATTGCCCAGGCTCAGCATGGGCACTTCGTGACGCACCTGAGTAAAGGCGGACAACGCTGCGCTGCCTACCCGCTGGGTTGGCGAGTCGGCAGTAACCAGCTCGGGATGCTCGGCTTCCAGCGCCTTCAACTCACGGAACAGACGGTCGTACTCGGCGTCCGGGATGCTCGGCTCGTCGAGCACATGGTAACGGTAGTTATGCTGATCCAGTTCAGCGCGCAGCTCTAGAATGCGGGTATTGGCGGCGGTCATGGGGTGTTCTCTCACAAAGCAAAAGAGCAGCCGAGGCTGCTCCTTGTCGTATTCATGGTGCATGCGGGGGGAGCAGGCAAGCCGGCCCCCACATGTTCAGCGTTTTTGAGTCAGGGCACGGCGCTCGAATTCAACGATGCGCTGGCGGTAATGCTCGATGGTCTGGGCCGTCAGAACACTGCGCTGGTCGTCCTTGAGCTCGCCATTGAGCTCCTGGGACAACTTGCGTGCAGCGGCAACCATCACATCAAAAGCCTGCTTGGGATGACGCGGCCCCGGCAAACCAAGGAAAAAGCTGACAGCCGGCGTGCTGAACAGGTCGATATCATCCAGATCGAAAACACCCGGCTTGACTGCGTTAGCCATCGAAAACAGCACTTCGCCATTACCGGCCATGCTTTCATGGCGATGGAAAATATCCATTTCGCCAAAACGCAAACCGCTTTCCAGAATGTTCTGCAACAGTGCAGGGCCTTTGAAACCCGCCGGGTCACGGCTGATCACGCTGATCACCAGCACTTCTTCGGCCGCTGGCTGCGCAGCAGCAGGCTCCTTGACTTCAACTTCCGCCACACTCGGTTTGGCACGACCGCGTGCAGGTTTGACCGGCGCGACATGATCATCATCACGGGCACTGATGCCCGGGCCTTCATCCAGTTCCAGATCAAGGTTCAGGTCACCCTGGCTCGGCTCACCGCCACGCTTGCCGCGCTTGGCGCCTTTGTCCCGCGCAGGCATGCTGACCGATGGCAAATCGTGCTCATCCAGCTGCGGCTCTTTATGGGTAGGCGTATCCAGAACCCGTGCCGGGCCGAGCAATTCAGGGCTGTGCTCGTCGTCCGGGGCGTTGGAAAAACTGCGATCAAGCCGGAACTTGAGCTTGCCTTTGCCACCGCGCATGCGGCGCCAGCCATCAAAAAGAATACCGGCGATTACCACTATGCCGATGACTATCAGCCATTCGCGCAGACCGATTTCCATGTAATCCCTTGCCCCTAAAAAATGATTCTATGAAGAAGAGCCTAAAGCCCTTTAAAACGTGGCGCCAACTCTATGTTCTGAATGGCGTTTTACCCACGTACAAAAAAATTAGACATTAAATTAACACGACCAAAGATAACTTTACACCGTCTGTCGCATTGAGCTAGGCCCCTGTAGCCTTCGACCTTCACGTCGCATCGGTCAAATCGCAGATAAATTTCCTACAAGAAGAAAAAAATCGTCCTACATGCTTATAGCTCAAGCGTCGACCATTGCCATTGCCTCCTCAACATCAACCGCTACCAGACGCGAACAACCCGGCTCATGCATCGTCACCCCCATCAACTGATCGGCCATTTCCATGGCGATTTTGTTGTGGGTGATGTAGATGAATTGCACCGTCTGCGACATCTCTTTGACCAGGCGTGCATAGCGACCTACGTTGGCATCGTCCAGCGGTGCATCAACCTCATCGAGCATGCAAAACGGCGCCGGGTTGAGCTTGAAAATGGCAAAAACCAGGGCCAGGGCAGTCAAGGCTTTCTCGCCACCGGACAGCAAATGGATCGTGCTGTTCTTCTTGCCCGGCGGGCGCGCCATGATTGTCACCCCTGTATCGAGTAAATCTTCGCCCGTCAGTTCCAAATAAGCGCTGCCGCCACCGAAAACTTTTGGGAAAAGCGCCTGTAATCCACCATTTATCTGATCAAAGGTGTCTTTGAAGCGACTGCGGGTCTCTTTGTCGATCTTGCGGATGACGTTTTCGAGGGTGTCGAGTGCTTCGACCAGATCGGCATCCTGGGCATCGAGGTAGCGCTTGCGCTCCGACTGCTGCTGGTACTCATCGATGGCCGCGAGGTTGATCGCGCCCAGACGCTGAATGCGTGCAGCAATGCGTTCCAGTTCTTCTTCGGCCTGCTGCTCATTGACCTCGGCATCAAGCGTGGCGAGCACCCCGTGCAAGTCATAGCCATCTGCCAGCAACTGATCCTGTAACGCCGTACGTCGTACGCTCAGGGCTTGCCACTCCATGCGCTGCTGTTCCAGCTGGCCACGAATCAGCTGCGACTGCTGCTCAGCCTGGTTGCGGCGCTTTTCGGCGTCACGCAATTCACGGTCGGCGTCTTCAAGGGCGGTCTGCGCAATCTTGAGTTCTTCATCCACGCTCAGGCGCTTGTCGAGCAACTCTTCAAGTTTCAGGCGCAGCTCTTCCAGAGGCGCTTCACCCTCCTCCAGATTGAGGTTGAGCTGCTCGCGCTTTTCAGCCAGGCGTTCGGACTGCATTTGCAGACGCTCAAGGGCCTGGCGCGTGGAGTCATGCTGCGCCTTGAGCGAACCCAGTCGAACCGCCAACTGGTGTGCATGATCCTTGTGCTGACGGGCATCTTGACGCACCCGGTCGAGCTGCTCGCGCAGGCTGTCACGCCGCGCCAGCAACAACTCGCGCTGTTCGGTGTCGGTGGCCATTGCATCGAGGGCTTCCTGCAACAACAGGCGCGCTTCGCCCACTTGCTCGTGCTCAAGCGCGCGCTGCTCACCCAGCTCGGCCAGTTCTTCGTCCAGACGACGACGGCGCAGGGTCAATTGCTCGACCTTGGCTTTGCTCGCCGATAGCTTGGCCTTGATCTCACCCTGCTGGCGTGCTTCGTCCTGCAAGCGACGGCGAACCTGCTCACGGGAATCCTCTTGCACCAACTGCTGCTCACGCAGGCTTTGCAGCTGTTCTTCAAGGGTCGCGAGGGTGGCTTCGCGCTCTTCGCGCTCAAGCCCCAGACGCTGAATTTCCTGGCCCCGGGCCAAAACGCCACTTTCGGCTTCGCTGGCACGGCGCACCCGCAGGAAATTACGCCCCACCCAATAACCATCACGGCTGATCAGGCTCTGGCCATCGACCAATTGCGCGCGCAGCGCCAGCGCCTGCTCAAGGGACTCGACCGGCCTGACCTGAGCCAGCCACGGCGCCAGATCAAAATCGGCGTCTACCTTGTCGAGCAGGCTGCCCGCCAAACGGGAGGCCTGACCTGCGCCACTGACCAGGCGCAAATCGCCCTGGGCAAAACCCGCCAGATCCAGCCGGGCAAAATCCTCAACCAGCACGGCCTGCAAGTCGGCCCCCAGCACGGTCTCGACCGCCAGTTCCCAGCCCGGCTCTACCCGCAAGCCTTCGGCCAGCCGCGGTTGCTCGGCCAACTGCTGATCGCGCAACCACTCACTGGTGCCGGTGCCCGGGTCAAGGGCCGCCTGCTGCAGGGCCTCAAGCGAAGCCAGGCGGCCGTCGAGCCGCTGTAGCTCACCCTGAGCCTGCTGCTGGTTCTGCGTGGCCTGTTGCAAGTCATGCCGCACTTGCTCAAGCCGCTCCACCAGTTGCTCTTCGCTGGCCTGCAGTTCTTCGTGGGTCAGCTCGCTGGTGGCCAGTTGCTCACTCAGCTCAAGAATCGCTGCGTCTTCAGGGTCCGCTGCCAGCAAGGCGCGCTCTTCAGCCAAGCGGCGCTGACGCTCCGCCACACGTTCCATGCTGGTTTCCAGCTGCTGGATGCGCGCTTGCAGCACTTCGGACTGGCGCTGGGGCTCGGCCGAGCGCAAGTTGAAGCTGTCCCACTGCTCTTGCCAGCCGTGCATGGTCTGTTCGGCCACTTCCAGCGTGGCGGCGGCCTCTTCGGCGGCGGCACTGGTAAGTTCCTGCTCGGGCTCAAGCATGTGCAGCTCTTCACCCAGGGTCGCCAGCAGGGTGCGGTCATGCCCCAGGTGAGACTCGGTCTCCAGGCGCGAGCGTTCGGCTTCGCGCAGGTCATCCTGCAACTGGCGCAAACGTTGCTGGCCATGCTGAATGCTCTGCTCGACGCGGGCAATATCACCCCCCACCGAATAGAAGCGTCCTTGCACCAGATTGAAGCGCTCTGACAGATCATGGTGCCCGTCACGCAGGCGTTCGATGCTGGCATCGGCATTGCGCTGCTCGGCCACCAGGGCTTCGAAGCTGACTTCCTGGTTGCCGATGATCGCTTCGCGCTGGCCCACCTGCTCGTTCAGGGCCTGCCAGCGCAACGCCGACAGCTGGGCCTTGAGCTGACGCTCCTGACCCTTGTATTCCTGGTACTTCTCGGCAGCCTGTGCCTGGCGGTGCAAGCGTTCCAGCTGGCGGCCCAGCTCGTCGCGCAGGTCAGTCAGGCGGGCGAGGTTCTCGTGGGTACGGCGAATGCGGTTTTCGGTCTCGCGACGGCGCTCCTTGTACTTGGAGATGCCGGCTGCTTCTTCGATAAAATTGCGCAGGTCTTCGGGCTTGGACTCGATCAGCTTGGAGATCATGCCCTGTTCGATGATCGAGTAGCTGCGCGGCCCCAGGCCCGTACCGAGGAAGATATCGGTAATATCACGACGCCGGCATTTGGTGCCGTTGAGGTAATAAGTGGTCTGGCTGTCGCGGGTTACCTTGCGGCGAATGGAGATCTCGGCGTAGGCCGCGTACTCGCCCAGCAGGGTGCCGTCGGAGTTGTCGAACACCAGCTCGATGCTGGCCTGGCTCACCGGTTTGCGCGTGGTTGAGCCGTTGAAGATGACGTCGGTCATCGACTCGCCGCGCAGGTTTTTGGCCGAGCTTTCGCCCATGACCCAGCGCACGGCATCGATGATATTGGACTTTCCGCAACCGTTGGGGCCGACCACCGCCGCCATATTGCTCGGGAAGGTTACGGTTGTCGGGTCAACGAAAGACTTGAAGCCGGCCAGCTTGATGCACGTCAGGCGCACGCTCAGGCAGCCGTCAAGGCAGACAGCACCAGGGCACAACTGCGCTGGGCATAGCTGCTCAGCACCACGCGAATCTGCGCCAGGTCACGCGCCAGCACGGCTTCAAGCAGCTGCGCGAACAAGGCCAGAAACTCGCTCATCTCGGCCTTGCGCTGATCCAGTGCCAGGTAATAGGCACGGCTCATGGCCGGGTGCAGGTTCTCGACGGTTTCCTGCAGGTACGGGTTGTCCGCGAACGGGTACGCCGCACGCATCACGTTGAAGCTGTCTTCAACAAAGGCGCTGATGTCCTGGCGCTCGTAGCTGGCGGCCAGACGCTGCTGAATCTGCAGGAATGGCCCCAGGTCAGCCGGCACCGCCCAGCGTTGGGCAACCGCATTGCCGAGCAGGATGTACATCTCGCTCATCAGCGTACACAGGCTCTGCACCTTGTGCGCCGTAAGTTCGGTCACATGGGCGCCGCGGCGCGGGAGGATGGCGATCAGATGTCGCCGCTCCAGGATCAGCAAGGCTTCGCGCACAGAGCCACGACTGACATTGAGTGCCAGTGTCACTTTCTGTTCCTGAATGCGTTCCCCAGGCTTTAGCTCGCCGCGAATGATGCGTTCGGCGAGGTGGTGAGCGATTTGCTCGGCGAGGCTGTCCGGCGCCTTGAACGTCATGTTTTACCTTCAAAATCTTTTATCAGTGCAGGGGCGAAGTGTAACGCACTTGGTGGGCCCTCGCGCAGAGCCCCGGAGGCCGAATATGGCACGAAATAAGCAAATAAATCCCCCGGATATCAATCACAGGGATGAGCGAGCTCTATTTCTTGACCCGCAGGTCAACTTTAGCTAGATTTCTACTCATCCCGCGTTACAACAATAATGATTATGCGAGGCCTTCCGTGATCCAGTTCCTACTCAACCAGACGCTGCGCACCGAGCACACGCTGGACCCCAACCTGACCGTGCTCAACTATTTGCGCGAGCACTTGCACAAACCCGGCACCAAAGAAGGCTGCGCCAGCGGTGACTGCGGCGCCTGCACGGTGGTGGTCGGCGAGCTGCACACGGACGACCAGGGCCTTGAGCGGCTGCGCTATCGCAGCCTGAATTCGTGCCTGACCTTTGTCTCGGCACTGCACGGCAAACAACTGATCAGCGTCGAGGACTTGAAACACCAGGGCCAGCTGCACAGCGTGCAGCGGGCGATGGTTGACTGCCACGGCTCGCAGTGCGGCTTTTGCACCCCGGGGTTTGTGATGTCGCTGTTCGCCCTGCAAAAAAACAGCAGCGGCCAGGCTGATGGCCATCAAGCCCACGAGGCACTGGCCGGCAACCTCTGTCGCTGCACGGGCTACCGGCCCATACTGGCGGCTGCCGAACAGGCTTGCGCCGGGCAGCAACCGGATCAGTTCGATGCCCGGCACAGCGCAACCATCGCCCAGCTCAAGGCAATCACCCCAAGCCAGACCGGCGAACTCAACAGCGGCGATAAACGCTGCCTGCTGCCCTTGACCGTCAGCGACCTGGCCGAGCTTTACGAGTCCCAGCCCCAGGCCCGGCTGCTGGCAGGCGGTACCGATCTGGCGCTGGAGGTCACCCAGTTTCATCGCCCGTTGCCGGTGATGATCTACGTCGGCAACGTGGCCGAGATGAAGCGCATCGAGCACTTCGCCGATCGCATTGAAATCGGCGCTGCCGTTTCCCTGACTGATGCCTATGCCACGCTCAATACCGAGCACCCGGACTTTGGCGAACTGCTGCACCGTTTTGCCTCACTGCAAATCCGCAATCAGGGCACCCTGGGCGGCAATATCGGCAACGCCTCGCCGATTGGCGACTCACCCCCGCTGCTGATTGCCCTCGGCGCGCAGCTGTTGTTGCGCAAGGGCCAAACCCGACGCACGTTGGCCATTGAAGACTACTTCATTGATTACCGGGTTACCGCGCGCCAGGAGGGTGAATTTATCGAAAAGATCATCATCCCCCGTGCCGATCCCAGCCAGACATTTCGCGCCTACAAAATTTCCAAGCGCCTGGACGACGACATCAGCGCCGTTTGCGCAGCATTCAACCTGCACATCGACAACGGCGTGGTGACCGGTGCCCGCGTGGCATTCGGCGGCATGGCGGCCATCGCCAAACGCGCCGCCGCCTGCGAGGCGGCTTTGCTTGGCGCCGACTGGAACAGCGCCAGCATCGAACGGGCCTGCGCCGCACTGGCAAACGACTTCACCCCGCTGTCGGACTTTCGCGCCAGCAAGGAATACCGCCTGCTAAGCGCACAAAACCTGCTGCGCAAGTACTTCATCGAACTGCAAACGCCACACCTTGAGACGCGGGTAACAGCTTATGTCTAACCATCACAAAGTGGCCCCGACCCAGGCCGAGCTGACCTCCCTCTTTCAGCAGGATTTGAAAACCGGCGTAGGTCGCAGCGTCAAGCATGACAGCGCTGAAAAACATGTCAGCGGCGAGGCGCAGTACATTGATGACCGGCTGGAATTCCCCAACCAGTTGCACCTTTTCGCACGCCTGTCCGACCGCGCACACGCCAGAATCATCCGTGTCGACACCACGCCCTGCTACGCCTTCGAAGGCGTGCGCCTGGTCATCACCCACGAAGATATCCCCGGTCTGAAGGACATCGGCCCGTTGCTGCCCGGCGACCCGCTGCTGGCCATCGACAAGGTGGAATTTGTCGGCCAGCCGGTCCTGGCTGTGGCCGCTTGCGATCTGGACACCGCCCGCAAGGCGGCAATGGCCGCCATTATCGAATACGAAGACCTGGAGCCCGTGCTGGACGTGGTGCAGGCACTGCGCCAAAAACACTTTGTGCTCGACACCCACACCCATCAGCGGGGCGACTCAAGCGGCGCACTGGCCGCGGCTGAACATCGCCTGCAGGGCAGCCTGCATATCGGCGGGCAGGAACATTTTTACCTCGAAACCCAGATTTCATCGGTCATGCCCACCGAAGACGGCGGGATGATCGTGTACTGCTCCACGCAAAACCCCACCGAAGTGCAGAAGCTGGTGGCCGAGGTACTGGATGTGTCGATGAACAAGATTGTCGTCGACATGCGCCGCATGGGCGGTGGCTTTGGCGGCAAGGAGACCCAGGCCGCCAGCCCCGCCTGCCTGTGCGCCGTGGTGGCACGCCTCACCGGGCAACCGACGAAGATGCGCCTGCCACGGGTCGAAGACATGCTGATGACCGGCAAACGCCACCCGTTCTATATCGAATATGACGTCGGTTTCGACGCCAGCGGCCGCTTGCAGGGCATCGTGCTGGACCTGGCGGGCAACTGCGGCTGCTCACCGGACTTGTCCAACTCCATCGTCGACCGCGCCATGTTCCATGCCGACAACGCCTACTACCTGGGCGATGCAACGATCAATGGCTATCGCTGTAAAACCAACACGGCGTCAAACACCGCCTACCGCGGTTTCGGCGGCCCGCAAGGGATGGTCGCCATCGAAGAAGTCATGGACCGCATCGCCCGCCACCTGGGCCTCGATCCGCTGGCCGTGCGCAAGGCCAACTACTACGGCAAGACCGAACGCAACGTGACCCACTACTACCAGACCGTGGAACACAACCTGCTGGAAGAAATGACTGCCGACCTGGAGGCCAGCAGTCAGTACGCCGAACGCCGCGAAGCGATCAAGGCGTTCAATGCCGCCAGCCCGATCCTGAAAAAAGGCCTGGCGCTGACCCCGGTCAAGTTCGGCATTTCCTTTACCGCCAGCTTTCTCAACCAGGCCGGTGCGCTGATCCACATCTACACCGATGGCAGCATCCATCTCAACCACGGTGGCACCGAGATGGGCCAGGGCTTGAATATCAAGGTCGCGCAAGTGGTGGCCGAGGTGTTTCAGGTGGATATCAGCCGTGTGCAGATCACCGCCACCAACACGGACAAAGTGCCCAACACCTCGCCTACAGCAGCGTCCAGTGGCGCCGACCTCAATGGCAAGGCCGCACAAAATGCTGCCGAAACCATCAAGCAGCGTCTAATTGAGTTTGCAGCAGGCAAGTATCAGGTCGACGAACAGGCGGTGATCTTTCACAACGGCCAGGTGCGCATTGGCGAGCAGATCATCAGTTTTGAAAGCCTGATCCAGCAGGCGTACTTCGGCCAGGTGTCGCTTTCAAGCACCGGATACTACAAAACCCCGAAAATTTTCTATGACCGCAGCCAGGCACGCGGCCGACCGTTCTACTACTTTGCCTTTGGCGCCGCCTGCGCCGAAGTCATCGTCGATACCCTGACCGGCGAATACAAGATGCTGCGCACCGATATCCTCCATGATGTTGGCGCCTCGCTGAACCCGGCCATCGACATCGGCCAGGTCGAGGGCGGCTATATCCAGGGCGCTGGCTGGCTGACCATGGAAGAACTGGTGTGGAACGCCAAGGGCAAGCTGATGACCAACGGCCCGGCCAGCTACAAGATCCCGGCGGTGGCCGATATGCCGCTGGATTTGCGCGTCACCCTGGTGGAAAACCGCAAGAACCCCGAAGACACCGTGTTTCACTCCAAGGCCGTCGGCGAGCCACCATTTATGCTCGGCATCGCCGCCTGGTGCGCGCTCAAGGACGCGGTGGCAAGCCTGGCCGACTATCGCGTGCAACCTGCGATTGATGCCCCGGCCACCCCGGAACGGGTGCTGTGGGGGTGTGAGCAAATGCGCAAAAGCCTGTCGGGAGACCAGCATGAATAACTGGATCAGCGCCCTGGCCGAGTTGCAGCAGCAAGGCGAACCTTGCGTGCTGGTGACCATCATCGAAGAGCAAGGCTCGACCCCGCGCAATGCCGGTTCAAAGATGGTGATTTGCGCTGATAAAATCTTCGACACCATCGGCGGCGGTCACCTGGAGTACAAGGCAATGGAAATTGCCCGCCAGATGCTCGACAGCGGCAAGCACGCGACCCATCTGCAACGTTTCAGCCTCGGCGCCAGCCTGGGCCAGTGTTGCGGCGGGGTGGCGGTGTTGCTGTTCGAGCCGATGGGCCAGGTCCAGGCACAGATTGCGGTGTTTGGCGCAGGGCATGTGGCCCGCGCCCTAGTGCCCCTGCTCGCCAGCCTGCCCTGCCGGGTGCGCTGGATCGACTCACGGGAGCAGGAATTCCCGTCAGTCATGCCCCCGGGCGTGGAAAAAATCGTCACCGATGAGCCAGTTGACGAGGTCGATGCACTGCCAGCGGGTTGCTACTGCATCGTCATGACGCATAATCACGCCCTGGACCTGGAACTCAGCGCTGCCCTGCTTAAACGCAACGACTTTACCTACTTCGGCTTGATTGGCTCCAAAACCAAACGCGTGAAGTTTGAGCATCGCCTGCGTGAGCGCGGTATCGGTGCCGCACCTTTGCAGCGCATGCGCTGCCCGATGGGCCTGAGCGAAGTCAAAGGCAAACTGCCTGTTGAAATCGCGATTTCCATCGCCGGCGAAATCATCGCCACCTACAACACCCATTTCGGCCAGCACACTGCGAGCGCCGACAGCACGTCATCTGAATCCATTAAACAATTGCTGCCGTCTTCACGACGCAGCCATGCCACACACTGAGAATTGCCATGACCTGTAAAGCCTATCGCGCCGCCATTTTGCACAGCATCGCCGACCCTGCCGACGTCGGGATCGAGGCCTCCTACGAATATTTTGAAGACGGTTTGCTGGTGGTCGACAACGGCCAGATCAAAGCCGTGGGGCCGGCCAGCGAACTGCTTGGCACACTGAGCGCCGACATTGAAGTCACCGAGTACAAGGATGCGCTGATCACCCCCGGCTTTATCGATACTCATATCCACTTCCCGCAAACCGGGATGATCGGTGCCTACGGCGAGCAGCTGCTTGATTGGCTCAACACCTACACCTTCCCATGCGAAAACCAGTTCGCCGACAAGGCCCATGCTGACGAAGTGGCCGATGTTTTCCTAAAGGAACTGCTGCGCAACGGCACCACCACGGCCCTGGTGTTCGGCAGCGTACACCCGCAATCGGTAGATGCCCTGTTTGAGGCCGCACAGCGTCTGGACCTGCGCCTGATCGCCGGCAAGGTGATGATGGACCGCAACGCCCCGGATTATCTGACCGACACCGCCGAAACCGGCTACAGCGAGAGCAAGGCACTGATCGAACGCTGGCATGGCAAGGGCCGCCTGCACTATGCCGTCACCCCGCGCTTCGCGCCGACCAGCACCCCGGAGCAACTGACCCTGGCGGGCAAGCTGCTGGGCGAATACCCGGATGTGTATCTGCACACCCATATCAGCGAGAACCTGCAGGAAATCGAGTGGGTGAAGTCGCTGTTCCCGGAGCGCAAGGGTTATCTGGACGTGTACGACCACTACCAGTTGCTGGGTGAACGCTCGGTATTTGCCCACGGTGTGCATCTGTGTGACGAGGAATGTGCGCGACTGGCCGAGACCGGTTCGGCAGTGGCGTTCTGCCCTACTTCCAACCTGTTTTTGGGCAGCGGCCTGTTCAACCTGCCGATGGCCGAAAAACATAAACTCAATGTGGGCCTGGGCACGGATGTCGGCGCGGGGACCAGCTTCTCGCTGCTCAACACCCTGAACGAAGCCTACAAGGTCATGCAGCTGCAGGGCGCACGCCTCAATCCGTTCAAGTCGTTGTACCTGGCTACGTTGGGCGGGGCGCGGGCACTGCGCCTGGAGGACAAGATCGGCAATCTGCAACCGGGCAGCGACGCTGATTTCCTGGTGCTGGACTACAACGCTACGCCGCTGATGAGCTATCGCCTCAAGCAGTCAAAAAACATCGCCGAAACGCTGTTTGTATTGATGACCCTGGGCGACGACCGCACCGTGCAGCAAACCTATGCGGCAGGTAATCTGGTGCATCAACGCTGATAATCTCCCTGGTGGGAGCGGGCTTGCTCGCGAGGGTATCGGCGCGGTTTAACTAAAGCACCGCGTCGCCTGCATCGCGGGCAAGCCCGCTCCCACAAGAGCAGCCGAGGCTTAAATCTTGGCAGCAGGCCGGGGGCTTTTGCCCTTGGTTTGCAGCAAGTGCGAAAACACCGCGTGCAAGTCATCCGAGGCGCTTTCTTCGTCGAGGTTGAGCTTGCTGTCGATGTGATCCATGTGGTGCATCATCAGGTGCACGGCCTGATCGGCATCCCGGGCTTCAATGGCATCAATCAGCTGCATGTGTTCGTCATACGAACAGTGCGAGCGGTTGCCGCTTTCGTACTGGGCAATAATCAGTGACGTTTGCGATACCAGGCTGCGCTGAAAGCTGATCAGCGGCGCATTCTTGGCCGCTTCGGCCAGCTTCAGGTGAAACTCGCCCGACAGGCGAATCCCGGCACCGCGATCACCCCGCGAAAAACTGTCGCGCTCGTCCTGCACCATCTTGCGCAATTGCGCCAGGTCATCTGCCGTGGCATGCACCACCGCCAGTTCGGTAATCGCCTTTTCAACCAGTCGCCGGGCCAGAAACACCTGGCGCGCTTCATCCACGCTCGGGCTCGCCACCACTGCACCGCGATTGGGGCGCAGCAAAACAACCCCTTCATGGGCCAGACGCGACAAGGCGCGACGGATAATGGTACGGCTCACGCCAAAGATTTCGCCCAGAGCCTCTTCACTCAACTTGGTGCCAGGCGCCAGACGCTGTTCAAGGATCGCCTCGAAAATATGCGCGTAGACGATATCGTCCTGGGTTCCACTGCGGCCGGCCTTGCCAGCGCGGGGTTGTTTCTTGAGAGGCTGCAACTGTTCGTTCATGGGCACTCGTGTGGGAAGCGGCGGCGAATAAGGGGTTACGTTAGTACGTAAACGGGTGTCACCGACCAGAAATTAATGCAAAAAACAGGACGCATTGTACACAAAGCACAGTGCCAGTACGACTGTACGGTCGTTTACGAACCCTGCTGTATTGCAACTGAATACAACCTTTACGTTTAGGCTTGTCGCCTGTCCGAACTCCTATAGCACACAAGGAAGACCGTTCCATGACTGACGCCACGCAGCCGCGCTTGCATCCACTGGCAGACACCTCGCCCTCGGCGGTGGTCGCAGGCTTTATCGCCATGATGACCGGCTACACCAGCTCCCTGGTCCTGATGTTTCAGGCGGGGCAGGCAGCGGGCCTCACCAGCGGGCAGATTTCATCGTGGATCTGGGCACTGTCAATCGGCATGGCTGTTTGCAGCATAGGCTTGTCTTTGCGTTATCGCACACCGATCACCATCGCCTGGTCCACCCCGGGGGCGGCACTGCTGATCACCAGCCTGGGCGGGGTCAGTTACGGTGAAGCCATCGGGGCCTATATCACCTGCGCGGTACTGGTGATCATCTGCGGCATGACCGGCAGCTTTGAGCGCCTGGTCAAGCGCATCCCCTCATCCCTGGCCGCCGCGTTGCTGGCGGGCATCCTGTTCAAGATCGGCAGCGAAATTTTCGTCGCCGCGCAACACCGCACCGGCCTGGTGATCGGCATGTTTTTTACCTACCTGATCGTCAAGCGCTTGTCGCCGCGCTACGCCGTGCTGGCGGCGCTGCTGATCGGCACCCTGCTCTCGGGCATGCTCGGGCTGCTGGACTTCAGCGGTTTTGCCCTTGAAGTGGCCGTACCGGTATGGACCACGCCATCATTCTCGCTGGCCGCGACCATCAGCATCGGCATCCCGCTGTTCGTGGTGGCCATGACCTCGCAAAACATGCCGGGCATCGCCGTGCTGCGGGCTGATGGCTATGACGTACCGGCCTCGCCGCTGATCACCACCACCGGCGTGGCCTCCTTGCTGCTGGCACCTTTCGGCTCCCACGGCATCAACCTGGCGGCGATCAGTGCCGCCATCTGCACCGGCCCCCATGCCCACGAAGACCCGAAAAAACGCTACACCGCGGCCATGTGGTGCGGGATTTTCTATGGCATTGCCGGCATATTCGGCGCCACTCTGGCCGCCCTGTTCGCCTCGTTGCCCAAGGAACTGGTGCTGTCGATTGCCGCCCTGGCACTGTTCGGTTCGATCATGAACGGCCTGAGCATTGCCATGGGCGAAGCCAGGGAGCGTGAAGCGGCCCTGGTCACCTTTATGGTCACCGCATCGGGCATGACCCTGTTTTCGATCGGCTCGGCATTCTGGGGCATTGTCGCGGGCGTGCTGACCTTGATGATCCTGAACGTCAAGGCACGCTAAGCGATCAGATCGCCAGTGCCCCGCCATCCACCGCCAGCGCATGGCCGGTGGTAAACGCCGCGCCGTCCGAGCACAGATACAGCACGGCGCTGGCCACTTCTTCGACTTTACCGACACGCCCCACCGGGTGCATGGCGGCGGCGAACTCGGCCTTGCGCGGGTCGGCCTCATAAGCGCGGCGGAACATATCCGTATCGATCACCCCGGGGCACACGGCGTTAACCCGAATATGCTTTTTCGCATACTCGATGGCCGCTGATTTGGTCAGCCCGATCACCGCATGCTTGGACGCCGAGTAGATGCTCATTTTCGGCGCAGCGCCCAGCCCGGCCACCGAGGCGGTATTGACGATCGCCCCGCCGCCCTGGGCCAGCATCAATGGCAACTGATATTTCATGCACAACCATACCCCCTTGACGTTCACTCCCATGATCGCGTCGAACTCGTCCAGAGTGCCGTCGGCCAGGCGCCCTTGCTCGATCTCGATCCCGGCATTGTTAAAGGCATAGTCCAGGCGACCGTAGGTGCTGATCACCTGTTCCATCAGATGTTTTACCTGAGCCTCAACAGTGACATCGCAACTTACAAAAGCCGCACTGCCACCCGCCGCCTTTATCCGAGCCACCGTATCTTCGCCGCCTGCCACATCCCGATCAGCCACCACCACTTTCAGGCCTTCGGCGGCAAACGCCAGGGCCGTGGCCCGGCCTATGCCTGCTCCGGCGCCCGTTACCACAGCCACTTGCCCCGTAAACGTCATGCCCATTGGTGTAATCCTCAGCAGAGTGCATCGGTGCCCCGAAACATTCAGGCACGGTCATCCGCTTATTTATCCGAGTGATAAAAGCCTGCCTACAACCATCACCGCCACTGATAAAAACCTATTCGTAAACGCGCATTCACTTGCCCTGCGGCTTGAGAAGGTCTATCAACAGAGATCAATCTCCAATGAGTTATAGCAATGACTGACCAGACAAACCGCCAATTCCTGCTCTCCAAACGTCCAGTCGGTGCAGCAACCCGCGACACCTTCACCTTCCAGCAAGTGCCCGTGGTACAGCCCAAAGAGGGGCAGATCCTGGTCAAGAACGAATACCTGTCCCTCGACCCGGCCATGCGTGGCTGGATGAACGAGGGCAAGTCCTATATCCCGCCGGTAGCGCTGGGCGATGTGATGCGCGCCCTCGGTGTGGGCAAGGTCATCGCCTCGGCACACCCGGGCTTTGCCGTCGGGGATTACGTCAACGGTGCCTTGGGCGTGCAGGATTACTTCGTCGGCGAGCCACGCGGTTTCTACAAAGTCGATCCGAAATTGGTACCGCTGCCGGTGTATCTGTCCGCACTGGGCATGACCGGCATGACCGCCTACTTCGCATTGCTGGATGTTGGCGCACCCAAAGCAGGAGACACCGTGGTGATCTCCGGCGCAGCGGGGGCTGTTGGCAGCATTGCCGGGCAAATCGCCAAGTTGAAGGGCTGCCGCGTAGTGGGCATCGCCGGTGGCGAGGAAAAATGCGCGCGACTGGTCGATGAGTTTGGCTTCGACGGCACCATCGACTACAAAAGCGAAGATGTGCTCGCAGGCCTCAAGCGCGAATGCCCTAAAGGCGTTGATGTGTTTTTCGACAATGTGGGCGGCGATATTCTCGACGCAGTCCTCAGCCGCCTGAATTTCAAGGCGCGGGTCATCATCTGCGGCGCCATCAGCCAGTACAACAACAAGGAAGCCGTGAAAGGCCCGGCCAACTACTTGTCACTGCTGGTCAATCGCGCGCGTATGGAAGGCTTTGTGGTGATGGACTATGCCGATCGCTATGCAGCGGCCGGGCAAGAGATGGCGGGCTGGCTGCTCAAGGGCCAGTTGAAAAGCAAAGAGCATATTGTTGAAGGCCTGGAAAGCTTCCCGGAGAGCCTGGCGAAGCTGTTCAGCGGGGAAAATCACGGCAAGCTGGTGTTGAAGGTCTGACACGCCACATAAGGGTGGGTGGGAGCGGGCTTGCTCGCTATACAGGCGCAAGCCCGCTCCCACAGCATCAGACCGGTCGCAAACAGCCTTAAGCCAGCTCAGCGACCACCGCAGCAAGTGCCTTGGCCGGGTCGGCTGCCTGGCTGATCGGGCGACCGATCACCAGATAGTCAGAACCGGCATCCAGTGCCTGGCGAGGGGTCAGGATACGGCGCTGATCATCTTGCGCACTGCCCGCAGGACGAATCCCCGGCGTCACCAACTGCAGGCTCGGGTGCGCAGCTTTCAGCGCTTGCGCTTCCAGAGCCGAACACACCAGGCCGTCCATTCCGGCCTTCTCGGCCAAGGCTGCCAGGCGCAGCACCTGCTCCTGAGGCTCGATATCCAGACCGATACCGGCCAGGTCTTCGCGCTCCATGCTGGTCAGCACGGTCACGCCAATCAACAACGGCTGCGGGCCGGTACGCTTGTCGAGCACTTCACGGCAAGCGGCCATCATGCGCAAGCCGCCGGAACAATGAACGTTCACCATCCATACGCCCATTTCGGCAGCGGCCTTGACCGCCATTGCCGTGGTATTGGGGATATCGTGGAACTTCAGGTCCAGGAACACTTCAAAACCCTTGTCGCGCAAAGTGCCGACAATTTCCGAAGCACAGCTGGTGAACAGCTCTTTGCCCACCTTGACGCGGCACAGCTTGGGGTCCAACTGATCAGCCAGTTTCAATGCGGCGTCACGCGTTGGGAAATCCAGGGCGACGATAATAGGAGTCTGGCAGTCGGACATTAGCGGGTTCTCAGGCTGGTCGAAATCGGCGCGCATTGTAGCGGAACCAGCCGCTAACCGGCACCCGATGATCGCAAATTCACGTTTTTAGTCATTCCCAAGGTTATCCCATACACGCGCGAATAACCGGCCTACACTGAAAGCATCGAACACTTACTGACTTAACAGGATAAATCGCCGCACACTGCAACCCAGCCCTGTGCGGCATTAAACACGGAGAACACTCTATGCCTTGGTATGCCTGGTTAATTATCGTCGTCGCCATTGGTGCCATCCTCGGCGCCCTGATGACCCTGCGTGACACCGCCAACAAAGTTGAACTGACCGATGAGCAACGCAAACGCGTTGCCGAACGCAATGCCGAAATGGACGCCAAAGAATCAAAGGACGGGTAACCAGATAAACGGTCAGGGCCTGCATTTCAAGGAATCAGCATCAGTGGGAAAAACCTACAAGCAGTTGCATGATTTACCACTGCATCTGCTTGAAGGTCGACGCTATGATGGTCCATTGCATAAAGAGACACCTGCCATGCGCTACTCACACGATCATAAAGCCCAAACCCATCAGCGCATCGTCAGAGAAGCATCCGGACTCTTTCGACGAGACGGTATTGGTGCGACAGGCCTGCAGCCCCTGATGAAATCACTGGGCCTTACTCACGGGGGGTTCTATGCCCACTTTTCATCCAAGAACGACCTGGTAGAAAAAGCCTTGCAGCACGCCGCCAGCCAGGTTGACGGCATCTGCGCCGAACTGTTCAGCCAGCCCCAGCCGCTGCATGCCTTTATCGATGCTTACTTGTCTGAATGGCACCTGACCTCACCCCATGAAGGCTGTCCGTTGCCGACCATGTCCGTGGAGATGGCCCAGCAGGGCCAGGCCAGTGCTACCACCGACCATGTCATCGACGCCAGGCTCAAACAGATACAAGCCACCCTGCAAGGGGCAGACAGCGAAGACAAGAGCATCGTGATCTTCGCCACCCTGGTCGGCGCATTGGTTCTCGCCCGCGGTGCCGAGAGTGACGCGCTAAAACACAAGATTTTCGACGTCACACGCAGTGCCTTGAAGCAATCAGTGCCACCGGCCTGAACACTTACAGCCAGGCACAAAAAAGCCAGTCATAGACTGGCTTTTTCCGTTCAGTAGCCCGGCGTTCAGTTGATCGCAATCTTGTCGCGGTTTCTGTCGAAGATAACCTTGCCTATGCCTTTGACCTCAAGCAACTCATCGATTGAAGCAAAGTCACCATTGGCGTCGCGGTAAGCCACGATCGCCCGGGCTTTAACAGGGCCTACGCCAGAGAGTTCACGCTGCAGGGTGGCCTCATCCGCGGTGTTGATGTTTATTGTCACCACCTTGGCATCCGACACTGCTGGCACAGCTACCACCGACTCAACAGCACCTGCCGCCGGCGTGGCATGGGCCACACCGGTAACACCCACCATCAAGGCAAAGAACATCGAAGAGAGAAAAGCGGTACGCATAATTGACACTCCATAACATCGTTAAGTTGAAAACAGCTTTCCTGAGCTGTATTTCAAACTTAGGCGATGGTTAAAGAGTGTCAAAAACCAGAGCGTTGCAGGGTATGTAATCAGGATGGCTCGACACGGCGCTGCTGGTGAATCCAGTCAACAATCTCACCCTCGGGGGCATAACCGCTGACCGTCTCACGCAACAACTGGCGCACGCGCACATAGTCATCCTGATCAACCGCCTCAAGCAATTGCGACACTCGCTGCTTGAGTTCATCCCAAGGCAACATGTCCTCGTTGGCACACATGATCATGGGGTGGCGGGTCGCGACTACGTTGTCGCCAATCAGCAACTCTTCGTAAAGCTTTTCGCCAGGGCGCAAGCCGGTGAACTCGATCTCAATGTCACCATGCAGATTCTTGTCCGAGCGCACGCTAAAGCCAGACAGATGGATCATTTTCTCGGCCAGTTCGACAATGCGCACCGGCTCACCCATATCAAGGACAAATACATCCCCCCCCTGCCCCATTGAACCGGCCTGAATCACCAGTTGAGCGGCTTCCGGGATGGTCATGAAGTAGCGGGTAATCTTCGGGTGAGTCACGGTCAGCGGGCCGCCGGCCTTGATCTGCTTGTGAAACAGCGGGATCACCGACCCGGAAGAGCCCAGCACATTGCCAAAACGCACCATAGTAAAACGGGTTTTATTCACCCGTGACACATTGGCCGGGTCACCGAACAGCACAGGCGCCACTTCACGACTGAGTGCTTGCAGGGTCATTTCGGCAAGGCGCTTGGTACTGCCCATCACATTGGTCGGCCGCACCGCCTTGTCTGTGGAGATCAGAACGAAGTTCGATACACCCGACTGCAGGGCTGCCTGAGCAGTGTTGAGCGTACCGATAACGTTGTTCAGAACACCTTCGGCAATATTGTGCTCAACCATTGGCACATGTTTGTAGGCGGCAGCGTGATACACCGTATCGACATGCCAGGTCTTCATCACATCCAGCAATTTGTGCGGGTTACGCACAGAACCCAGGATCGGCAGTACTTTCACCGACAGCGATTCCAGGCTGACCCGGCGTTCCAGCTCGCCAAAGATGCTGTACAGGTTGAACTCGCTGTGCTCGAACAGCAGCAGCGTGGTTGGCTTCAACGCCAGGATCTGCCGGCATAACTCCGAACCGATCGAGCCGCCAGCCCCTGTGACCATGACACACTGGCCCTTGATGCAACGCTCCTGCAGCTCACCTTGCGCAGGTACCGGGTCGCGGCCCAGCAAATCGGCGATATCCACTTCCTGGATATCGTCAACCTTGACCCGGCCACTGGCCAGATCCATAAAACCTGGAACACTGCGCACATGCAGAGGGAACCCCTCGAGCAAGCCCAGAATCTCGCGGCGACGGGCCCGGGACGAAGAAGGGACGGCCAGCAGCAGCTCCTGGGCGCCTGTGCGTTCGATCATTTGCTGAATATGTTCAGGCTTGTAAACCTGCAAGCCAGAGATGATGCGATCTGCAATACTTTCATCATCGTCGATAAACGCCACGGGCCGCATGGCGCGCCCCATGCGCAAGGCGGCTACCAGCTGGTTGCCTGCGGCGCCGGCCCCGTAGATGGCCACGCGCGGCAGGCCGTCATCGCGATTGGTAAACGGTACATGCTGGACAGCCGCAAACCAGTCGCCCAGAAAGTATTGACGCATGGCCAGGCGCAAGCCACCGAGCAAGATCAGGCTCAGCCACCAGTAGTTGAAGATTATCGAGCGTGGCACGGCATTTTCAGGGGAGCTGTACCAATACATCACCGCGGCCAGGACCAGCGACGACAGACTGACCGCCTTGATGATGGCAATCAGCGCATCGTTGCCGAAATAACGCATGACGGCGCGGTACATGCCGAAACGGATAAAAAAAGGAATGGCGACAACCGGGGCAACGACAAACAGCCAGAAGTGTACCTTGAAAGGATTGATCATTTCGTCAATCCCCAGGCGCACAACGAAGGCAAGCCACAACGCTATCCAGACGAGCACTACATCGGTGGTGACCTGTATAACGCGTTTTTGTCGCCGCGAAAGGTTGAGTAAGTACGCTCGAATTTTATCCATAAACCCCTGAACACCTTTACTGCCCTAAAAAACCATCAACGCACTGCAACAGCCATGCCCCTTCCCTTTGCCGCAAGGTTACACCTCACGGCAACGAAGCTTGCTGAACAACATCACTGATCACCCTGCAGGTCAAGCCGATCTCTTCACCGGTCAAGGTTGGGTGAACCATAAACATCATACTCGTCTCGCCCAGTTCCCTGGCATTGGCCAGGCGTTGCGTCGGGCGCCAGTCGGTGTTGTCGAACGCCCTCTCCAGATAAACCTCGGAACAAGAGCCAGAAAAAGCTGGCACGCCCAGGGCGATGATCTCATTGAGAATACGGTCGCGGGACCAATCCGGTTTCAAGCATTGCGGGCGAACAAAAACATAGCACTTGTAGGCTGCATGTACTTCATCGTCTGGCAGGTCGGGAACGCGTAGCGCAGGCAGTTGCCGGGCAGCAGTCCAGATGGCCTTGGCATTATCGAGACGCGCACGGTGCCAGTCCTGCATGCGGCGCAACTGAATCCGGCCGATCACCGCCTGCACTTCAAGCATCCGCCAGTTCGTTCCGAAGCTTTCGTGCAGCCAGCGGAAACCAGGTGCGTGCTCACGCTCGTAAACCGCTTCCCAGCTTTTGCCATGATCCTTGTAAGCCCACATGTCTGCCCATAGCTGGCGATCATTGGTGGTGACCATGCCGCCCTCACCGCCTGTAGTCATGATCTTGTCCTGGCAAAACGACCAGGCGCCGATATGACCAATGGAGCCGACCGGGCGACCTTTATAATAAGCGCCGTGAGCCTGGGCGCAATCCTCGATCACTTTCAGGCCATGTTCATTGGCAAGGGCCATGATCGGGTCCATGTCACAGGGCCAGCCCGCCAGGTGAACACAGATCAGTGCCTTGGTGCGGGGGTCAATACGGCACGAATACTTTCAGCCGTAATATTTTGTGAATCCAGATCGACATCTGCAAAGATGGGAGCTGCACCTGCATTGACAATGCTGGAAACGGACGCCAAAAAGGTACGCGATGTAACAACAACCTCATCGCCGCTGCCGACCCCCAAGACTTTCAGCGCGAGGTCCAGGGCCACAGTACCGTTGGCCAATGCGACTGCGTATTCGGTACCGGACCACGCGGCAAACTCCTTCTCGAAGGTGCGCGTTTCTTGGCCAGTCCAATAGTTGACCTTATTGGACAAAATGACATTTCGGACAGCGTCTGCTTCTTCTTCCGTGAAAGAAGGCCAGCAAGAAAAATTAGTATTTAACACAGAAATATCTCCATGACGCCGCAGATGATGAGCACTGACAAGTGAGCACTCTCACCACTTGATAACGCAGCCTGCCCAAGAATAGCCAACTCCAAAACCGACACCGACAACCGTTTTACCTTCCGTCAAAACCCCTTTGAGCATTGACTCTTTGAGCGCTATCGGAATGCTGGACGAAACAGTATTGCCGCAGTGTTCGAACTCGGCAATAAATTTTTCGGCAGGTAATTTGATACGTCGACGCAAGGAATCAAGCATGAACTTGTTCGCCTGATGGAAAGCAAATAAGTCGACGTTTTCGACTGTGAACGATTCATCAAACAGAGAAGCAAACAGCTGTGGAATTCGCGTCATTGAAAACTCGAATATTTCAGCGCCGTTCATATACAGGTTAGCGTCAGTACGGGCATTGCCGCTGTCGTCCGTGTACAGCTCAGGATTTACATTCAGTGCAGCAGGATTGCGAGAACCGCCAATAGGAACTATCAGATTTTTAGCACCTGATCCGTCGGTGCCATAACGGAAACGGTCAATACACGGACCTTCTGCAACGGCCTGGATCAATGTCGCTGCAGCCGCATCACCAAAAAGCGTACGGACACTTTTATCCGCCGGGTGAATGTATTTGCTGTAGGCCTCTGCCGTGACCAGCAACACATTCTTGGCCTGACCTGTTTCAACCAGCCCTTTAGCCAGACCCAGACCATAGATGAAGCCAGAGCAACCCTGATTGTAATCAAACGCTCCGCATTGAGTAGAAAGCCCCAAGCGATCCTGAAGAATGCAAGCCGTTGCCGGTAAAAAATAATCCGGGCTTTGGGTACAGAGAATAATGAAATCAATCGCCGAGCGTTCAAGCTCAATCGCGTTCAGCAGTTTTTCACAGGCGTTGAAAGCAAGATCTGACGCACATTCATCAACGCTGACTACCTGACGCTTATTGATACCGGTCTTACTAAAGATTTTGTCAACATTCCACTCTGGAAAGTCGCGTGCCAAGTCTTCATTGGACAGCGTTTGCACTGGCAGAACATATTCGATAGCTGTGATTTTGGCGAACTGGTTCATTTTTTATCCCGAAATACGTTTAGCTGGAACACCAAAGACTGTGGTACCTGGAGCAACCTTTCGAATGACAACACTACCGGCTCCGACGACAGCAAACTCGCCAACCGTTACGTGAGGAACAATCACGGCATGAGAGCCCAGGAAAGCCCCTTCCATCAGCTTGACTCCGCCGGTCACATCACAATGAGGACTCAGGGTGCAGTAGTCAGCAATCGCGCTATCATGCCCGACTGCGCAACCCAAGTTTATTGTCACAAACTCGCCAACAAGAAGGTCGGTAGTCAGCACCGTCAAGGGACAAATGACAGTCCCCTTGCCGATGACTACGTTGGTTCCGATTACCACCGTGGGGTGAATCAGAGTGAAAAACTCTGCCCCTTTGGCAAGCAACTTTGCAGTTAATTGTTTCTTGGCCGCCGGGCTGGCGATCGCGCAAACAACGAATGTGTTGGGCGAGGGTACAAACTCGTCAATTTTAGATAAAATGGGCGGCAGACCAGGAAAAACATCCGGAGCATTGCTGGTGTCGTCAATAAAACCGGCTATTTCCCATACGGTATCGCTGGTAGGCCTACAAGAACCATTCTTAATAGTATCCAGCAACCAAGCGTGGACTTCTCGCCCGAAACCGCCGGCCCCCATGATGACCAGTTTTTTTGTCGTTATCACGCCAAGTACCCCCCATCAACAACCATTGCTGTGCCCGTAACCCAGCGCGCTGCTGGGGACAATAAGTAGTTGGCAGCGTAAGCAACATCTTCAGTTTTACCAAAGCCTAATGGGTGACGCTGCTCAATAGCCTTCATTGAGTCGGCGCCGACCAGACTTTGCAAGGTATCAACAAGCTCGGTCTGCACTATACCGGGCGCAATCGCATTGACACGGATACCTTCACGCGCGAGCTCCACAGCTGCAGCCCTGACCATGGACTCGACAGCACCTTTGCTGGCGCAATATCCAAGCAGGGCAGGCTCTCCGGCTTGTGCCATGACCGAAGAAATAAGAACGATGCTTGAATCAGGATTGCATACACCTTTTTGACGAAACGCCTTGATCAATGAAAATCCGGAAGTCACGTTGGTCGACATGATTTTTTCCCAATGCGACAGACTCGTTGCACGAATCGGCATAGGCATCTGTACACCTGCCGCATGGACCAGACCATCAAAGGGTGACGACAAGCTTGCTACAGATTTAAGCCATTGAGAAATATCAGTACCGTCCAGGAAATCGACGACCTCAACTGTATGGCCCATACCTTCCAAAAGGTCCAAAGAGGCTTTAAGGCGCTCAACGTCACGCGCAACCAACGTAATGACTGCTCCCTGCTTACTTAACCAAATAGCAACGTCACGACCGATCCCGGAGGAGGCCCCGGTGACAAGAATATGTTTGCCGGACAATGAAAAAGGATTGAGTTGCGTCACAAAGTGGCCCCTCCTTTGAGGCTGAATATTACTGCCAATGAGCTGCCTCCGATACCATAGGACGTGCCTCGCCCATCACAAAGAAACAAGCGACATTCAGCAAAAAATGCGTCTGAATGTAGCACGAATAACGCTGACTGGCCGCGCAAGAAAACAATATACGACGCCATGAAAATGAAGCGCCTGTATCAAAGAGCGCACCCTCCGAGTTCGGTTAGCTAGACAACTGCGAACACGAAGACAGGTTTAACGCCCCTGACGCAGCCCAAGAACATATACATATTTAGTGAATTCAGAAACTAACTACAGCGTGACTCATGAGCCCGGCGCTCATTGAACTCGACACACAAAAAAAAACGGCCTATTTGTATAAAACTGTTTGAGCAAAACCAGGCTAAAGCGGCAAACTGGATAGCACTTTAGCCAAATACAAACGGCAACTTTTAAATAAAAAACATTGATATCCTAACCACTTAACAGCCCGGCGCCTATTACCTTTAAAGCACCGCCCCCCTCGACCTCGTGCACCCTGACGGTGCAGGCCTCCACTCAATGTCATCAACCTAAGCTGCAGCCCTGCCCAAGGCAAGCCCCCCGAAGCAGCCAGCCGCCATGGCCGTCGGGCGATGACCAGGCCTCTGCCGCTCAATCAGGCGGTCTAACTGGGCTGGCGGTGATGTGATCATCGTCTGTTCCGGCTGTCTAGGCGAGATTTCTCGTTCTCCGGACGAGCCTATGCCGACCGCTTGTGGCCAGCTTTTTTTTGCACGGAGGTTGGGCGGTGGTGTTTCTTCAGCGCGTCGGTTTGTAGCCCTCACAACCTCGGCTGGCTGCGCGTTTGCGTTGGCGCGCAAAGCTACGGCCTGAGCGTACGGCACTGAGGCTTTTAGCCATCAAGGCCAGCACATTGCTCAGCCCCTGAGCACAGTGCCGCACCAGCAGCTCGACCAGGGTATTTTTGAGCCGTGACACGCCTTGGGTGAAGTTGACTTTCCATCGCAGCTTGCGACCTTTGTGGCGCTGTTCGATGACCGGCTGTAGCAGGTGCTGCATCAACAGCGCCAGGTTCTTCAACAGTTGAGCGGCATGAAAGTCCTGCTTTACAGCAGTCACGCTGCGGCCGCTGAAGTTGTCCAGCGTCAGGGTTTGTTTGAGGCGACGGAAGTCGGTTTCGATGCCCCAGCGGCGGTGGTAAAGCTCGGCAAACACCTCAGCGGGAAAGGCTTCTCGATCCAGCAACGAGGTCAGCAATACCTCGCTTTCGCCGTTGGCCAACTCGACCCGGATCAGTCTCAGCTCGATCTGGCTGGCAGGATCAACGCCAGCCTCGGAGCAGAACAGACGTGCTTCAGGATGGTTGGCCACGAAAAGCTGTGTGTCTTCAACTTGGCCAGAGTATAGAAACGCTTTGACCTGGGCGTTATAGCCACAGGGCAGGCGCATCAGAAAGTGCCGCTGTTGCTGCGCGAACAGCGCGAATAACCAGTGCCCAGGGTAACCACGGTCAAACAGCGTCAGGCTGTCAGCCGGCAGGTGCTCAAGGTGCAGATGGGCACAGTCGCGCTCGCCGACGGTCAGGGGCACGATCAGGCTATGCAGGGTTTGACCGTCAGCGACTTCGTAGAGTGTGGACAAGCGAGCCATGGGAAAGCCAGAGTGACTGCCAAAGAAGGTCGCCATGGTCGACTCCAGGGGTAAATGCACGGTCGAGCCATCCACCGCGAGCACCCTCAGCCCACGCCACTTCTGACGCAGCCCGAAGCAGTCAATTTGTTGCTGCAGGAGGTGATTGAGACTTTCAAATACCTCGGGGTTGAGCTTTTTGCGCGCTTTGCAGAAGGCCTGCGCAGTGACCATTTGCGTCTCAGTCGACGCCTGATTGAGTACGCGATAGAACTGATCGAGTTCGGTTTGCAGGGCCGTGCGCGGCTGATTGAGCAGGAACAGGACGAGGTTCTTGAAGGTGAGCTGGCGTCGGCGGGTAAAGTCTTGAGGATTCTGGCGGTGGGCGGCGATGAAGGCGGGACAATCGAGCGGACTGGTTATTTTTTGTACAATTTTCAAACCAGGGCTTGGCTGGCGGTGTCAAGCGATGCGGTATAGGTAGTCAAAAGGGCTTCTCCCATGCACTGATTTGAGCGCTAATTATATGATATTTATGGATAATTTCCAAAGTTGATGACATTGGGCCTCCACTGCGCCCAGATAAGCCTGATCTATAAAACTTCACACCGAACACGTACGGCATGCCCAGCTGGCAGGCCAACTGAGCACACACGCCATAACGGAGTTGCACTTTATTATTTAAGCCGCAATGAGCTCAACGACTTCATCTACCGTTTCACATTTATTCAAGCGATCAGCAGAGACAGCCTTGTTCAGGCGCTCATCAACCAGTGCCATGAACGTAATGACCGCAACAGAATCCCAATCCAGAGGCTGACCCAGTGAGAGAGTGTTTTCATCTGCTTCCATGGCTTCTTCAATCAAACGCAAAATTATATCGTTCATCACAGTTCCTTATCGTTCGTATTTTTTTGCAGCGGCACCACACTGCCCGTAAAGGGTTCCATGGTGACATTATCCACTTGAGAGATTCCATCCCTCGCAATCACTTTCTTAACGGTCAAAAAAAGGATTTTAGGCTCTGTACGTAAAGTATTGTCGCAAGCACCGCATAGCGCAGGCCAATGAGACCATCGCCGCAAAACTTGTTGCGAGCTTGTCGAAGCGCGTCACGATGCGACGGTTCTCCTTCAGCCAGCCAAACATGCGTTCGATGATGTTGCGCTGCCGATATTTGGGGCGATCAAAAAGTCGAGGCAATCCTGGCTTGGTTTTGCGCTTCATGCTTCGCAACGGAATGACTGGCTGCATGCGATAACGATCACAATACTGGCGCAGCGCTTCAGCGTCGTAACCCTTGTCAGCCAGCAACCAGCGGCAACGCTTGCGTGGGCGACCGCGCAGGCTGGGTATGCAAGCCTGATCGAGTAGCGGTTGGGCATAGGCTATATCGCTGGCTTGTCCGCCTGACAACAGGAAACGCAGAGGCACACCATTGGCGTCGCACAGCATGTGAATCTTGGTCGTCAGGCCACCCCGGCTGCGCCCGAGCGCGTGGTCTTGCGGTTCTTCAAATCCCCTTTTTTCCCGGCACCTGATGAGGCCCGGGTTGCTCGTACGGCAGTGGAGTCGATCATCCATGTTTCCAAGTCAATCAAACCCTGCTCATTCAATCGGATATGAAGACGCTTGAGCATCTGATCAAAAGCTCCGCAATCACGCCATCCCCGGAACCGTTGATAGATCGTTGACCAAGGGCCGAATCGTTCGGGCATGTCTCGCCAGGCTGCGCCAGAGCAAAGCACCCAGAGAATACCGTTTAGCATCAGGCGATCATCGGCCCGAGGGCGCCCGGTGCGCTGATTTTTGGTGAAGATATCTGCAACCAGATCCCAGGCTGCGTCGGGGAGTTCATACCGCTTTGCCATCTTGGCCTCCTGGCTTTAATGGCGGTGTATTTTACAGAAAATCGTATTTCTTGGGTTTACGTACAGAGCCTAACATCCAACAATAGCGACCTGTTATCAACATACCAGGTATCGAGTTTGAATTTATCATCCCAACTAAGTGAATTCCGGCCATTTACTTGAGCCCAGCCAGTGACGCCGGGTTTCACCTCATGCCTGCGATTCTGCTCCCGAGAATACAAGGGCAAATACTGCATCAATAGGGGTCGCGGCCCTACCAGACTCATATCCCCTTTGAGCACATTCCATAATTCAGGTAGCTCGTCGAGGCTTGTAGATCGCAATAACCGACCAAAGTCGGTCATTCTCTCAGCATCAGGCAGAAGATTGCCGCTTTTGTCAACACTGTTTTTCATGGTGCGAAACTTGATCATTTTAAAGGGCTTGCCATTTAGCCCCGGACGCACCTGAGTGAAGAAAACAGGCCCACCCAATTTTACGCGAACCAAAAGAGACACAATGAGTAAAACAGGGGAAAGAAGAATAAGGCCAATAAAGGCCAGCACCACATCAAATAGTCGTTTCAACTCGTAATTCCTTATTATAAAAAGTCAGCATTCGTTGCCAGTGCTCCTTTTGATCGAAACAACGTGCGACTCGAGTAAATGCCTCACCCCCCATGTCTACTAGTCTGGGGGCCGGGGTGTTGAGCGCTTCGCACATTGCAGTTAAAAGAGGATCAATTTGCCGGGCTGGAACCAGCCAACCGTTAACCCCCGGCTCGATAATTTCATTGCATCCATTAATGTCTGTAGCAATTGCAGCTTTACCCATCGCACCGGCTTGTAAAAGCACATTGGGGAAACCCTCTCTGTAACTTGGCAACACCAGGACAGTGCAAGCGCTGAGCGCGGATCGAACATCATCCTGATGGCCTAATAAATGAACAGATTCATTACTCTGGAGCAACGAGAGGGTCGTGGCGTCTACAGGAGCGCTGGTATCAATACCGCCAACCACAATCAGATGGGCCCGCGCAGGAAGCTGCTGGAAGGCTGCAGCAAGCTCCGACAAGCCCTTGTCATTGTTCAAGCGCCCAATGAAGCAAAATACAAAGTCATCCTTGGAGATACCCAAGGTTTCTCTCAAACAGTCCGCCTTCTCAAGAACGCCAGGAGATGCCTTGTCGAAGTAGGTAAAATCCACACCGGCGACGTTGCCATACCCAATGACGTTCATTGGCTTGGACGTAATATTGAACGCAATCAAGTCTTTTTTGACGCCATTACCCTCGGGTACAACCTTAGTCGCACACAGGCAAATCAACCTGTCGACCCAAATGAGCAACTTCTGCTTGAGCCCTCTCTGGGTAGGGAATATTAACCCTGTAAAAGTATGAATCCTGAACGGAACTCTGCAGACTAAACTGGCGACCATGGCCACCAACCCTGCTTTTGGGGTGTACGAATGAACAACATCTGGTTTTAACCGGCGCAGCAGAAAAATCATCTTGACTATGGAAATAAAATCCTTGAGCAAACTGATGCCCCTGAACATTGGCACGGGGTAAACCGGAACCCCCTCTAACGTTTCAAGTTTCCCCGCCTCAATTTCAGGCGAACTCACCAAAGACACATCAAATGTGCCATTCAAAAATCGGGGCTGTCCCTTTAAGATTGAAGCCAGTGTCTCTGGAACGGTTGTAACAATTACCAGTCTTTTTTTCATCTTATTAGACATAATTCTTTATTCACAAATGGACAACACTGTAGCAACACAATCATTGCCAAAGAAATGATAAGGTAAAAAAGGACTATCACCTACCCCCTCAAACTGTATAAAACCCTTCGCGGTAAAAAGAGCGGAAGTCAGCCCAGCTAAAAAGAGACTGATTTTGAAAAAGGCATTAAATTCCTCATCTGCCTGGGCATGCTGTACAACGGCCGCCAAAGCCAAACTGACACTTAATAAATCAAGCAACCTTAGTCCAGCATAGGTATAAAAAGCCATGAGGTAAAACACAAGCATCATTCCACCGCCCAGGCATACCAATTTACCCTTTGCAGCACGTGGCAAGTTAGAAAACATGACACCCATGAGGATGATGCACACGACCACGACGATACTCAAACCCGAAAAACCACCCACATTGACATATTCACTGTCGGAGTATGTATTGAGCTTGAATATGACATAGTCCGCTTTCAGAAACAGAAAGCCGATCGCAAGGCTGCACGCGACGAGAACCCACACGAGTCGCTTACCCTGCCAAAACTTTATCGAGGTCATGCCAATAAAAAACAGTGAGAAAATAATCGAATATTGAAACAACACCGCGGCGACACCAAACAGCACAGCCTTGAATATTTTATTCCCTTCGATAACACTCACCACCAGGTAAAACATCATCAGCGTGGCCAACCCAAGCCGCAGCACATTCATACTGTAAGCAAAGAAGTAAGCCGGCACAAAGAAAATCATAATGAAATATCGCCAGTCTCTCCCGCCCTTAAAGACAAGGCGAATCAAGGCCAGCGTAAAACATAAAGAGACTAATCTGATGACCACAGAGTCAGAGGTGAAAAACACTTGCAAAAACTTTACAGTCCATACAAAACCGGGCTCCCACCCGTCAATACCGGCACCCTCACGAAAACTGCTTGTAATCACCTCGTAATTATGAGTATCGGTACCTACCTGGCCACGCAAAACAGCTAACGCTCCGCAAAAAAGCAGAGAAGAACAATAAAAGAAATTACCTTTGTATCGAGTAAATGTCTCCACAACCCATGAGAAATATAAAAGCCCTAGCCCCAAAAAATACACCATAAAAACCGCCAGAAATAATCACTAGTACATCATGGGAACTAAATAATATGGCCAAGCCCCATAATTAGACAGGCCGCCTATTGGCAAGGTACAGCCCTTTCAATTTTAAAATATCCCTGAGCCTAGGCAGCGATCTGGCGCGCAAAAAAACTTTCAACGAGAGCACAAAGCTCTTGCGTAAAAAAACAGCATCCAACAAGGTTGTCATCAAAGAGCACGCAGCAACTTCTCTTGAATACTCAGGGTGCAAGCGAAGTATTTTAAGTTGACTGTCACAAAAAAAACGTCGCATTTTAAATGTCGCTTTTGCACCACTGGACAGCCCTCCCGCATGCAACCTGTACTTACCCAAGTTAGCATTCAACACAATACCATAGCCATCATCGACAAGACGAACCAGAATATACCAGTCAATTAGCTCTTCAGTCGAAGGACCATGCAGGAAAAACTTTTCAGCCCGATACATAGTAGAGCTGTGAGCCGCCACTGAACCACAGAGCATGAGATCGCGGGTATACAGCTCCACATTCAATACACTTGAAGCCAACGAGGGCATTATGCATGTATCACCAGCATCATTAAAAAAAGTCACCTGATGCCACACAACATTACAGCGCGGGTGAGCCTCTAAATAATCGACCTGGCACTGTAGCTTTCCTGGCAACATCAGATCATCGCCATCTACATGAGCGATGTACTTGCCTTTCGCCGCCGCATGAACAGCCGTGTAGTTTGCGGTGGAGCCAATATTACGCTCATGCAACACAGCCTTCACTACGCTGGGATACCGGGCCTTGAATTCATGAATAATTTCACGCGTATGATCTGTCGATGCATCATCGCCGATAATAATTTCATAATCAAAATTGACTGTTTGCTGAACAATACTTTCCAAACAGTCACGCAAATAAGCCTCGTGATTATACGTTACGACGCAAACAGATAATGTTGGGGATTTGGACGCCCCGCCCTTCACGACCACACTGCTCATCTCGCCATCCTGGTAAGTATTAGATGTCGCATAAAAGGAGATGCAAAGATTGATATGATTAATGCCACCCCGCCAACAGCCAACACATGAACCACGCTAAGCGCTGTTCCTGCAGACGCTGGAAACAGATAGTCTATTAAAAAGCCACCTGATAACGCGGGGAGAAAAATCTTTAATACATCCAGTAACAGCCATTCAACATGCACGCCCGGTATGATTTTTCGGTGGACGTATCCTACCCAGCAAAACAGGTATAACGCATTCATGCCACACCAGACGTAACCCGCCCCCACACCACCATAATGCTTGGCGGCGATCACAATCAGCGGAATAATAATGACAACCATCAGTGCATTGCCAAGCAAATGATAGAAGAGATTTCCTCGTGCATACTGCATGTAATAGGGAAATGCGCCAATGGCGAGCAACGCATTACCGACAGCATAGAGTTGCAAAATCGGTGCTGCCTGCTCAGCAACTGGCAAGCTCCCCGTCCATACATAAAGCAACGGCTTGGCGCAAAAAATCAACGTAATAGCGGCTGCACCCGCGATCACAGTAACTATCTGGGTGCTTGATTTATAAATCGCCACGACCTCATCATATTTCCCTGAGGCATGCAGGCTGGCCATCCTTGGCATCAGAACTTGACTGATGGGTGCCCCGATTATCATGATTCCGCTGGCAACCAATACGGCTAATGTATACACCCCATAATCGGCCAGCGGCAGGATACTTGAAAGTACCAGCTTGTCCGTTTGAGTCACCAACACCCAAACGGCTGACGTAAAGGCAATGCTCAACGCAAACTTCAAAACGGTTTTTACAGGCTTGAATGACCAGCCCAACGCCGCTCTTTCAATCGGGGTCAAAACAGGCAGCAACCGTAGACTTTTTACCCACAAGCCAAGACATTCAGCCAAGGCCAGGCACAACTGATAGCTGAAAAATACAAAGAGGGTATATCCGAAATACGCCATCACCGGAATAACCATGACAAACCTTAGCGTGCCCACAATCAGGTTAAAGCCACTCAGCCACACCAACTGCTCAAATCCTGTAATGATCCCTCTATACAGCCCCCCTAACCAACGTAACGACACACAGACCGCAATGATCTCAAGCGCTGTTTTAATGTCATTGACCGAAACCACTTCCACCTTCAACCAATGGCTCGCAATATTTGCAGCTTGAGAATACAAGAGCATAGCGCCCAGCAAAGCCACACCCACAAAAATACAACTGAGTGAACGGTATAGCCTTCTGAACGCAGTGACGTCCAATGCACCGGCATTGAATCTGGCCGTTTCACGGCCAATCGTCGGTGTTAAACCGAGGTCCAACAAAGCAAACCAAGCCTGCAGCATCGTAAAGAAACCAATCATGCCATATGCTTCGCCCCCCATAAATTTTATATAGAAGGGAAGCATGACGATACCAATGACCGCCGTGTAAATCTGACTGACATAACTGGCTATTACATTACGCTTAAAGCTCAAGTTAAAACCTCTAGTGAATTAAACCCCGTACTAACCGATTGAACGTCAGTGACTCACGCTGGGGATTGCTGCCTGACAAAAGCGATGATCTGCTCCACTTGAGCAAGCTCCAGTGCTGGATAAATCGGGAGACAGAGGACGCGCTGCGAGACACTGTCCGCCACCGGAATATTCGCTTTATTTGAAGAGGGCAAGCCGCGGTACATTGGGAAGTCGCTGATCAGTGGATAAAAATAGCGCCGCACAAAAATGTTTATTGACTTAAACTTTTCATACAGCTCATCTCGACTCAGCGGATAATCTTCTTCAATCAAAATGGGGAAATACGAAAAATTGGCTTTGTCTTGCCCACTTTCATCGACCACCTTGATTCCTTTCACTCCCGCGAGGCCTTCTCGGTACAGAGCATCAATCTTGCCACGCAAGCGTAATGCAGTATCGATGTGCTTTAACTGGAGCAAGCCGAAGGCCGCGTTAATCTCGCTCATCTTGCCATTGATACCTGCCGCCACAACCGTCACTTCATCAACAAAACCAAAGTTTTTCAAGTGCTCAATGCGCTGCTTAGTTTTTGCATCCGGACAGACGATCGCCCCACCTTCAAAGGTATTGAAGACTTTGGTCGCGTGAAAACTGAGCACACTCAAGTCGCCATGCCTCAGTACACTGCCACTGCGGTCTTTCACTGCAAACGCATGAGCCGCATCATAAATAACCTTCAGATTATAGTTATCTGCAATGGCCTGAATGGCATCCACATCACACGGATGACCGTAACAGTGGACAGGCAATATCGCCGTTGTCAGGGGGGTTATTGCCGATTCGATCTTTGCCGGATCCATATTCAACGTGATGGGATCGATATCAACAAAAACCGGCTTGATACCGTTCCAGAGTAACGAGTGAGCGGTGGCCACAAACGAGTAAGGCGTCGTAATTACCTCCCCTGTGATACGCAAGGCTTGCAAAGCCGTCAACAACGCAATGGTTCCGTTATTGAACAGCGCTATATGCTCAACCCCCAAATACTCACATAACTCGGCTTCCAATTGCTGATGCATCGGACCACCGTTCGTAAGTATTTTGCTTTCCCAGATACTTTCCAGGTAAGGTAAAAACTCTGAAAGTTCAGGCAAATAAGGTTGCGTTACAAATACAGGCTTATCGTTCAAAGCAATTCCCCTACACGAAGCAAACTTTACGCACACCCGCCATCGAATACGGGTTCACATCTATCGCACCTCATGGTGCGCCTAAATGATCCGCCATCAACGTATCTTAATCGGAGCATATTCATAAGACATATATATTTAAGAGCGCCCCGCTTTTTAAAGCAGAACGGCATCAGACAGGGGTGGCGCTTGCCTATCCTTGTCACTGATGAGATACGCACTCACGCACGGCCATTCAATATTCAGGGTTCCGTCAGACCATAGCAAGCTTCGTTCTGAATGCGGGTCATAGAAATTTGTAGTTTTATAAATAAAATGTGTGTCATCTTCCAACGCCAGAAAACCGTGGGCAAAACCGGCGGGAATCCACAGCATTTTCTTATTGACAGCTGACAATTCGATTCCGAACCATTGACCAAATGTGGAAGACCCTTTTCTAATGTCTACGGCAACATCAAAGGCAGCGCCTTGGGTAACACTAACCAACTTTCCCTGCGTATGCGGTTCAAGCTGATAATGCAGTCCGCGCAAAACGCCTTTTTTTGAACACGACTGGTTGTCCTGTACAAAATATTGAGGTTCTGGCAATCCCAGCTTGGAAAGCCCCTCATTAAACTCGCGCTGATTAAAACTCTCCATGAACCACCCACGCTCATCCTTAAAAACCTTCGGTTCGATAATGACAATGCCGAAGATGTCTGCCTGGGTGAACTTCACGCGCCTTTCCTCTCATTCAGCAATTTAGTTAAGTACTGCCCGTAGCCTGTTTTCTTCAGCCTTTTCGCTTGATCATCCAGGGTTTCCGGGGTTATCCAACCACTGTTAAATGCAATCTCTTCCAGGCAAGCCACCTTCAGCCCTTGGCGCTGCTCGATGGTATGCACAAAGTGACTGGCTTCGAGCAAAGACTCATGCGTGCCTGTGTCCAGCCAGGCAAACCCCCGCCCCAGCATTTCAACAACAAGGTTGTTTTGTTCGAGATACACACGATTGACATCCGTAATTTCTAGCTCACCCCGGGCTGAAGGCTTGATCTTTTTGGCAATTTCAACGACCTGATTGTCATAGAAATAAAGGCCTGTCACCGCATAGTTGGACTTCGGTATTAAAGGCTTTTCTTCAATGCTCAGTGCGCGGCCGCTACTGTCGAACTCAACAATGCCAAAGCGCTCCGGGTCTGAAACATGGTAACCAAACACCGTCGCGCCAGTGGCTTGATTCATGGCAGCGCGAAGATGGCCTGAAAAGTTCTGACCGTAAAAAATATTGTCACCCAGAATCAGGCAAACGGAAGCGTTACCAATAAACTCTTCGCCAATGAGAAAAGCTTGTGCCAACCCATCAGGGCTGGGTTGTTCCGCATAGCTCAGTTCAATACCGTATTGACTGCCATCGCCCAATAGCTTTTTGAAACATGGCAAGTCTTCAGGTGTCGAAATAATCAAGATTTCTCGCATGCCTGCCAGCATCAACACTGACAACGGATAAAAGATCATGGGCTTGTCATAAATGGGCAACATCTGTTTGGAGACACCCAGCGTTAGCGGGTGCAAGCGGGTGCCTGATCCACCAGCGAGAATTATTCCTTTACGTTTGATCGTGGTCATGTTTTTAACATTTCCTTAACTACTCCGATGCACAACTCACAGAGCGAGTAGTGATGGGATGAATTCCGTTTTTCTTAAAGGTACGCTACCGCCCCAGGATTCATCGTCGATTTCCTGAGAACGGTTTGTGCTTACATTGCCCAGCCGGTGACCAGGATTTAATTAACGACTGGCTATACTGGTAAGGGGCAAACTGATCTGTTGCTGACGATTCATCAAGTTGATAAGCAGGATGACGCGCTCTTCGCCGTCCATCGTCATGAAAATGGATTCAATACCTGCAAAGCTCTGGTCCAAAATGGTGATTTTTTCGCCAGGGCTGAATGCGGAAATCAGGCAAGACTCTGCACGACTCTTCAGATTGAGGATCAACTCGTGACTGACGGCCAAGGGGCGACCACCAAAGGCTACAACGCGTGCTACACCACGCGTGGAGCGTAAAGGAGCCCAATTGGCACCTGGCGGCATGTGTATAAACAAATAGCCCGGAAACAGGGACTCTTCGAGGTGCTGCAATTGCCCATGATGCAGACGTTCACGCCGACAGGTGGGCCGCGCGCACTCATAACCCTGACGCGCAAGATTCTCTTCTGCCCGCTCGTCTTGTCTTGGCTTGCATTGCACCAGATACCAGTCGTCAGCTCTGGATCGGGTGGTTTCCTGGGCAGTTGCTGTGCGTGTTAAAGGCATGAGTAATTCATATATAAATCCTTCCGTGTTTTACCATCGTGCAATGCGTTTGCCAATGACAAGCCGTCCTGTTCTTGGCGTCATTGCGCTGCTGCATTACAGAGCGGCCCTCCATCAGCGGACCTCAGCTGATCGATACAGTCAATTCGAATTTAAGAAAAGTCCGGATTTTTTCCACCCAGACCTGTTGCGCCATTATTTAGCCATACCGCAAATACACGTTCTGTTCATTGCTTCATACCTGAAACAAAGGTGCCTATAGCCTGAGCCTGCTAGTCGGCAGCGACAAGCACCTGCCCCCCCCTCAAAAACCTGCACCAATAATACAGCGCTCACCGTCCATTTCAACAAAGCCGGCCTTGAGCCCAGACTCTTGTATCGCAGCCCATAGTTCAGCAATACCCTGCATGTGTTGAAAAACACATTATGCCTCTGGTGAGTCAGCAAGGCCGTGATGTTATTGATCAGACGACCACTGGCGCAGCTCAATCCAGACACAATCGCATGACCTCGAGGATCGGTATTCGACAGGCCATTGGCTAATTGTTCATGTGTGGCAGGACTACTGTGTGGGACCTGTGCGCTTCTACCCTGCAGCCATTGCCTAGCCCCTGATATGGCCAGGAAAAATTGCGCATGAGCTGCAAATGAGACCGATCTGCACATCTAGGCTGAAATGATGATTGCAGATAAACGGCTAAATAAGAGGGCACGATTTTTTGGGCGCAACACATAAATTCTACTCATGCAGCACTGGGAAATCCGCCCCGCGCAATAAGCTTTCAAATATTGAATGAGGCCACTTGCCTGGTGTGAAAGACGACTGACATGATCATCCTTTACGCAGCTTATAAAAATCCAATCAAATAACAATTGCGTACACAGACGCTGCAAGCCCTGTTGTTGCATCTCACCCTGATGATCAGCAGGCTCTTACGGATGACTGACTTTCTTGAACATGAAGCCCGATGTATTGGGTTTGAGCACTTAGTTCAAGCTTTAAATAACGTTGACCTATAAAAAATCTTGTCAGCGCAAGTGCCATACTCAAGACAATGAAAGTTTTTAAGCGTTCAACCCGACCCTGAAAATCTGCTGCAACCTGAACCTTTGCGAGTAGCGCCATAAGCAGGATCTGAACATCTTCAAGGCCGTAATTGACAAGCCAAAACCGCCAAGCGGAATGCGCTATCACGCGAGACTCTCGGGCTACACCCGTGGCGGACCGACAAAAAGCACTCAACAGCAATTGACGGCAAGAAGCTTGCCCCGCACGGATCGGCATAGGGTGATATATGCGCGGAAAAGACATAATTTGCTCTCGGGGCAGTTCCATTAAGAGGCAATTCATCTATAGATCCGGGCTGAAAAGCATCAGCCCGATACCTAGTCAGTATCAGTCCTTTAGCAAAATCTCGCTGCAACTCATCGAAACGCACGAAGGACCTTGAAGCATGGAGCCCGAAGGCATATGAAGCTCCTCACGACGTTGAATCACAAAGTGCCTTGCAATAACAATCAGGATGCCGAGCAGAGCGCCCAACATAAACCCCAACACTGCAATTAAAGCCTTTTTAGGTTTGACTGGGTTCGTTGGATTCATCGCTTTGCGATCGACCGATACCAATTTCAGGGCGCTAAAGTCCATACTGCTCACACCGCCCAACCTGACAATCTCAGCACGAAGTGGCTCAACCCCCTTCAGAAACAAGTCTTCATTCTGACGCTGATTAAGCATTTCAACTTCACGGTTGGTTTGCAGCAATTGCAATTCGCGAGCTATTTGCGCGATTCTTTTTTCGGTGAAATCGTCGTTTTTCCGTTGCTGCAAGGCAGCGCGCTCGGCCTCAAGCACCTCAACTCCCAGAAAATACAAGGGTATCTTTTGATTATTGATCTCAGTGCGCATAAGACTCACATCGCCCGCCCGCACAGAGTCCCCCATAGCGGAAGGTGTCGTAGGTTTTTGAATACCCAGTGACTTAGCAATGCCAATGGCTTCACTCAATTGCGCCACACGATCCGCACGTTCAACTTTTAGTTGTTGGCGCAGCGCCTTGAGTTCGTCCTGTAGCTGAGCACGCTTCAGACTGTCGTTCTCAATCAAGGTAGCCATGCGCGCTTGTTTTTCAGTTTCATAATTGGAGCGGGCAGCGTCAATTTTCCCTTTCAGCTCGGTCAGACGATTATTTACGATGATCTTAAGGTCCGCAGCAATTTGCTCACGCGCGAACGTGATTGCGCGATCAACAAAACCATTGAGAATTTGCTCACCGTCGACACCCTCAGGGTAGTACTGTAGTGGTCAACTAATCCCGGACACGACGTTAAGTTTTTTCTCGGCCTGAGCCGGCGTTAGCCCGCCATTAAATTGATGAGGCCGTATCCAGTTGTAGCGATGCATCAAATAATGACTGATGTCTCGTTGTGCCTGCTGAACCGACATATAACCCACTGAAGGTATCCACTCGGTTTTCAAGCTGCGAAATACTCGCTCCATCGGCGAGTTGTCGTAGCAATTGCCCCGGCGACTCATGCTCTGGCTGATGCGGTACCGCCACAGACGCTGACGGAAGTGGCGACTTCCATATTGCGATCCCTGATCCGAATGAAACAGCAGCCCTTGAGGCTTCCCGCGTTGCTCATAGGCCATATCCAGTGCTTTGGTGACCAAGTCAGCATCCGGGTTTCCTGATAACGCCCAGCCCACTATCCGGCGAGCATAGAGATCCATAACCACGGCCAGGTAGTGCCATTTCCCTTGCGCCCAGATGTAGGTGATGTCACCGCACCAAACCTTGTTTGGCTCGGGAACATCGAATTTACGATTCAGTGTATTTGGAATGTCAGGCCGCTCGACCGTTGCTTTTTTGTAGGCATGCGAGCCAGGCTGCTTGCTGATCAACCCCAGTTCCCGCATCAAGCCTCGCACCTTGAAACGCCCGATCTGCTCGCCATCATCCTGCATCATCGACACGATACTTCGGCTGCCAGCAGCGTTTCGGCTCTGGGTGAACAGTTCGTTGACTCGACTGCGTAATCGAATTCTCTCAACGCCCGGAGAACGCCGCCTGAGGTGATGGGCGTAGTAAGTCGAACGGGTGATTTCGAACACCTCGCACAAGCAGTCAACAGGTTCATGGGCGCTTAGCTGATGGATCAGTGCGAACGCTCGAGATCTTCCGACATCAAGAGCGCGGTAGCCTTTTTTAATATCGATTTCTCTCGTTCAAGACGGGCGATTCGGGCTTCCAGTTCCTGGATCTTTTGCTGCTCTGGGGTGAGCGCCTTGCTCTGCGGGGTGACGCCTGTGCGTTCCTGCAGAAGCTGACTGACCCAACGGCGCAGGGCCGACTCGCCAATGCCGAGTGAACGACTGGCTTCGATGCAGCTGTAATTTTGTTTGAGTACGAGGTCAGCAGCCTCGCGTTTGAATTCAGCGGAAAAGACACGACGTTGCTTGGTCATCTGACACCTCGATATGGCGAGCATTCTCGCCTAAATGAGTGTCCGGTTTCATTAGACCACTACAGTACAACACCAACCCAATGGCTGCGCTGAGCGAGTTCGCATCTTTAGGGCCTGGAAGAAGCAGCTTCAAGGAGTCACGATTGAATTCTTCAAAGCTCTGCTCCAAAGTGCGACCCGGACGCCTGTATTGACTGAATAACGCCTCGTTCGCCTGGAAAAAGCTCAATCGCGCTTCATAGGACTCAAGCGTTGAACCCACTTTGAGCAAGGCTTCGCTGGGGGGCAGGGTATAAACACCTGATCGGTTAAGCGCATCCAGCTCGTTGATAGCTGCAGGGCGAAGTACACTGCTCACTTGGTACTCGGGGGTCACGAAGTAGGCGTAGCCCAATGCAATGAGACCACACACCGCACTCGTCGCAGCAATAATTTTCCTTTGTTGCCAAAATGTCTGAAACAAGGAGAACAGGTCTACCTCATTTGACGATGTACCAACGTGAATACGGGGGCTGCTACTCACAAACAAGGCCTGCCTTCATTAAGAATCTGCGGGCTCGTCATGCAGAAATTTTTAAGTACGAGAGTTATCGTGGCTTTGACAATCAGGTTAACCATCACTGTAGACCTGACGAAGCATAAAAATTTCTGGCAATCGAGAACAGAGCGCATTCTGCCAACATTACCAAACAATACAACCCACCAGGCCTGTAGGACATTTCCCAATCAAAGCACCTGATTGACCGGAAGGTGGCAGCCTTCCTGCCTCACTGCCCACAGCCTTATACCTGCGTCTGCAATCGGCGCTTGAGCTTGCTCGCCTTGCGCTGGTAAGCAATAAAGCCCATTAACGGCCCGACCGCCATCCCCACCAGCAAGGCACCAATGAAGAAAAACGATTGCGGCAGTTCAGGGGAGCGCCAACCCAAAAACATCAGTGCCGTGGGCTGCTGGTTTTCGAGGGTGAAAATCACGACCCCGAACATGATCAGCAGAGAAAATACCGCCAGCACTGCTCGTTTGACGTTACGCATCGGCAACTCCTGTTCCCTGAAGGTTAAATGTCGTCTTCCTCATCCTCGTTCACCCGGTCTCGCAGCTCTTTGCCCGGTTTGAAATGAGGCACAAATTTGCCATCCAGGCTGACCGACTGGCCTGTCTTTGGGTTGCGGCCTACACGAGGGGCGCGGTAATGCAGGGAGAAGCTGCCAAAACCACGGATTTCGATACGATCCCCGGTCGCGAGGCATTGAGACATTTGTTCAAGCATGGTCTTGATGGCCAACTCCACATCCTTGGATGAGAGTAGCCCTTGATGGGTGACAATTCGTTCGATCAACTCCGACTTCGTCATATTTTTCCCTTCTTTTTCAAGCAGCTAGATCAGCGCTCCCAAGGTTTTAGCATGATCGAAAGAATTTGAACAGCCCAGGGATTGACTTATCTTCACAAGCCGCATAAGCACTGCAAATAACCGGCCCCACCATAAACAACCACAGCCATCAGACCCATACCACCCCAGGCAGCGCACAGGCTACGCAGCGTCAGCGGCCGCCCTCACCCACAGCTAACTCCCGAACGAGCCACACGCACGCTTTTACAAGAGCTTGATAACCTCATACTCAAATCGCAGGCACAAAAAAGGGCGACCTAAGTCGCCCTTTTTCTATGGTCAATCAGAACTTAGTTCTGTTTTTCCATTTGTGCACGCAGCAGGTCGCCCAAAGTGGTCGGACCAGCAGCAATGTCAGAGGTAGCTGGCTTGTCGCGCAGGCTCTGGATTGCTTCTTTCTCTTCAGCATCATCTTTCGACTTGATGGAGAGTTGGATTACGCGGCTCTTGCGATCAACGCTGATGATCTTGGCTTCTACTTCTTCGCCTTCTTTCAGAACGTTGCGCGCGTCTTCAACGCGGTCACGGCTGATTTCGGAGGCTTTCAGAGTCGCTTCGATATCGTTGGCCAGAGTGATGATGGCGCCTTTAGCGTCAACTTCTTTCACGATGCCCTTAACGATTGCGCCTTTGTCGTTCTCTTGAACGTACTCGGAGAACGGATCGCTTTCCAGCTGCTTGATACCCAGGGAGATGCGCTCACGCTCTGGGTCAACAGACAGGATAACGGTGTCCAGCTCGTCGCCCTTCTTGAAACGACGTACGGCTTCTTCGCCCACTTCGTTCCAGGAGATGTCGGACAGGTGAACCAGGCCGTCGATGCCGCCGTCCAGACCAATGAAGATACCGAAATCGGTGATCGACTTGATGGTGCCGGAGATTTTATCGCCCTTGTTGAACTGGCCAGAGAAATCTTCCCATGGGTTAGATTTGCACTGCTTGATGCCCAGGGAGATACGACGACGCTCTTCGTCGATGTCCAGAACCATAACTTCCACTTCGTCGCCGACTTGTACGACTTTCGAAGGGTGGATGTTTTTGTTGGTCCAGTCCATTTCCGAAACGTGTACCAGACCTTCAACGCCTTCTTCCAGCTCTGCGAAGCAGCCGTAGTCAGTCAGGTTGGTTACACGCGCGGTAACGCGAGTGCTTTCTGGGTAACGGGCTTTGATAGCAACCCATGGATCTTCACCCAGTTGCTTCAGGCCCAGGGAAACACGGTTGCGTTCGCGATCGTATTTCAGAACCTTGACATCGATCTCGTCGCCAACGTTGACGATTTCGGAAGGATGCTTGATACGCTTCCAAGCCATGTCAGTGATGTGCAGCAGGCCGTCAACGCCACCCAGATCGACGAATGCGCCGTAATCCGTGAGGTTTTTAACGATACCTTTAACTTGCTGACCTTCTTGCAGCGATTCCAGCAGAGCTTCACGCTCGGCGGAGTTCTCTGCTTCAAGCACGCTGCGACGCGAAACAACAACGTTGTTGCGCTTCTGGTCCAGCTTGATGACCTTGAATTCCAGCTCTTTGCCTTCCAGGTGCGTAGTATCGCGCACTGGACGAACGTCAACCAGAGAACCTGGCAGGAACGCACGGATGCCGTTAACGTCGACAGTGAAGCCGCCTTTAACCTTACCGTTGATAACGCCCTTGACCACTTCTTCTGCTGCGAAGGCTGCTTCCAGAACGATCCAGCATTCAGCGCGCTTGGCTTTTTCACGGGACAGTTTGGTTTCGCCAAAGCCGTCTTCGACCGCGTCCAGCGCAACGTGAACTTCATCACCGATGTTGATGTTCAGTTCGCCAGCGTCGTTGTGGAACTGCTCCAGCGGGATGAGGCCTTCCGACTTCAAACCAGCGTGAACGGTAACCCAACCAGCTTGGTAATCGATATCAACGATGATAGCGGTGATGATCGAGCCAGCCTGAAGATTCAGGGTTTTTAGGCTTTCTTCAAAGAGTTCTGCAAAGCTTTCGCTCATTTTAATTCCTGTTGATCAAGGGCGAAGGAATACGCCCATCTGCCACATTCCAGACAATGTGGGTTACGTTCATATAAAAGAAGGCATGCAGGACTATTTCTGGTCTCCTGCACGCTTTCTTGGTCATCCAGCGATATCGCGAAGTGCGATTTCACTCATGATGCGTTCCAGCACCTGCTCGATTGACAACTCCGTGGAGTCCAGCTGTATGGCATCAGCCGCCGGCTTGAGCGGGGCTATTGCACGCTGCGTGTCACGCTCGTCGCGGGCACGAATCTCATCTAGCAGACCCGAGAGACTAACATCATCGCCCTTGGCCTTCAACTGCAAGTAACGGCGACGGGCCCGCTCCTCGGCGCTGGCGGTCAGAAAAACCTTCAATGGCGCGTCAGGAAACACCACCGTACCCATATCCCGACCATCTGCAACCAGGCCCGGGAACTCCAGAAAGGCACGCTGACGCTGCAGCAATGCATCGCGAACAGCCGGCAAGGCCGCGACTTTCGAGGCTCCAGCCGCTACGGTCTCGCTGCGGATGGCATGGGTCACGTCATCACCTTCCAGAATGATCCGTGCCGGCTTACCGTCCGTCGCGCCGATGAACTGAACATCAAGATGCGCCGCCAGTTTTTCCAGCAACGCCTCGTTATCCAGAGCAACGCCGTGATTACCTGCGGCAAATGCCAACAGGCGGTACAGAGCACCGGAGTCGAGCAAATTCCACCCCAGGCGCTTGGCCAGGATGCCAGCAACCGTGCCTTTGCCTGAACCGCTCGGGCCGTCGATGGTGATAACCGGTGCCGAAACCATCACGAGTTTTCCTCTTGAGCTACACGCATGCCCACTTGCTTGCACAGGGCAAGAAAGTTAGGGAACGAAGTCGCAACGTTGGCGCAATCATGGATACGGATTGGAGCGGTTGCGCGCAACGAAGCCACACTGAAAGCCATCGCGATACGGTGGTCGCCATGACCATGAACCTCACCACCGCCGATGGAACCACCCTCAATAATGATGCCATCCGGGGTTGGCTCGCACTTCACACCCAGGCTCAGCAAGCCATCTGCCATCACCTGAATGCGGTCGGATTCCTTGACCCGCAGCTCTTCTGCACCGCGCAGGATCGTGCGACCCTCGGCGACAGCGGCAGCCACGAACAAGACCGGAAACTCGTCGATTGCCAGCGGCACCAGCGCTTCAGGAATCTCGATACCCTTGAGTTTAGCTGCGCGTACGCGCAAGTCAGCCACCGGCTCGCCGCCCACTTCGCGCTGGTTCTCAAGCGTGATGTCAGCCCCCATCAGGCGCAGGATATCGATAACGCCAGTACGGGTCGGATTGATACCGACATGTTCAAGCAGCAAGTCCGAGCCTTCAGCAATGGAGGCAGCAACCAGGAAGAACGCCGAAGAGGAAATATCCCCCGGCACTTCAATATGGGTCGCCGTCAGCTTGTGGCCCGATTCAACCGAAGCCGTAGGGCCATTAACCGTAACCGGGTAGCCGAAGCCTTGCAGCATGCGCTCGGTATGGTCGCGGGTCGGCGCAGGCTCAGTAACCGAAGTCTTGCCTTCAGCATACAGCCCTGCCAGCAACAGGCAGGATTTAACCTGGGCACTGGCCATCGGCAAGGTGTAATCCATGCCCTTGAGCGCATGACCGCCGCGAATGGTCATCGGTGGACGACCTTCGGCAGCGGTTTCAATCACGGCACCCATTTCGCGCAACGGGTTGGCCACACGATTCATCGGGCGCTTGGTCAGGGATGCATCGCCGGTCAGCGTGGTGTCGAAACTCTGCGCGGCCAGCAGGCCGGACAACAGGCGCATGGAGGTGCCCGAGTTACCCAGGTAGATCGGGCCAGGCGGCGCTTTCAAACCGTGCAGGCCGACACCATGAATGGTTACGCGACCATGATGCGGGCCTTCAATCACCACGCCCATGTCACGGAACGCCTGCAGCGTGGCCAGGGCGTCTTCACCCTCAAGGAAACCTTCCACCTCGGTCGTACCTTCAGCCAATGAGCCGAGCATGATCGAGCGGTGGGAAATGGATTTGTCGCCTGGTACGCGGATCCGGCCAGTTACTTGACCACCAGGATTTGCCAAAAAAATCAGATCGTTGGAATTCATAGCGTCCACATATGCCCGGCGGGCCAGGATTTTACTGAAATGCTCGCGGGCAACCCGGGCGCGCGTGAAGACGCCCAGTAATTGATGCCCATCCCCTGCATCGACCGCGTCGCGCAAGGCGTCGAGATCACTGCGAAATGTATCCAATGTGCGCAGCACTGCCTCGCGGTTCGCGAAAAAAATGTCATGCCACATTACCGGGTCGCTGCCGGCGATTCTTGTGAAATCACGGAAGCCACCCGCTGCGTAACGGAAGATATCCAGATTCTCGTTGCGCTTGGCAAGAGAATCCACCAGCCCGAAGGCCAGTAAATGAGGCAAATGGCTGGTTGCCGCCAATACCTCGTCATGTCGCTCGACCTGCATATGTTCGACGTCCGCACCCAGGGCGCGCCACATCGTATCGACCAGGGCCAACGCATCGGCATCGGTCTGGGCCACAGGGGTCAAGATCACCTTGTGGCGCTGGAACAGGCTGGCATTCGAAGCTTCGACGCCACTTTGCTCGGACCCGGCTATCGGATGGCCGGGCACGAAACGCGGCGGCATACCACCAAAAGCCTGTGCCGCAGCGCGCACGACATTGCCCTTGGCACTGCCTACATCCGTCAGCACCGCCCGGCCAAGGTCCATGCCCGCCAGAAGGCCGAGCATTTTTTCCATGGCCAGTATAGGCACGGCCAACTGGATCACATCAGCCCCCACACAGGCAGTCGCCAGGTCCGCTTCGCAGCGGTCGACAACCCCCAGCTCCACAGCCAGCGCACAGGACTGAGGGTCGAGATCGACCCCGACAACTTCGGCACACAAGCCGCTTTCACGCAGACCCTTGGCGAAAGAGCCGCCGATCAGGCCCAGCCCGACCACGACCAGGCGCCCTATTACAGGCTTTACAGATTGCACAGACATTACATCAACCACGGGCAAGAACCTTGGACAGCGCCTCAAGCAGACGGGTGTTTTCCGCCGGCAAACCAATTGTGATACGCAAATGGTTGGGCATGCCGTAGTTGGCCACCGGGCGCACGATCACACCTTCGCGCAGCAGCCCCTGATAGACGGGAGCCGCCACCTGACCGAGGTCCACCGCGATAAAGTTGCCCCGGGACGGAATCCAGCCCAGGCCCAACTGACGAAAACCATCCTGCAACTGCTGCATGCCGGCTTCGTTCAGGCGACGGCTTTGCGCCAGGTAATCGGTATCTTGCAGGGCCGCACAAGCTGCCGCCAGCGCCAGGCTGTTGACGTTGAATGGCTGGCGGACCCGGTTGAGCACATCGGCCACCACCGCCGTCGACAGCCCATAACCCACGCGCAACGCAGCCAGGCCATAGGCCTTGGAGAAGGTACGGGAAACCAGCAGGTTTGGATAAGCCGACAGGAACTCCAGGCCATCAGGCAGATCACCGCCCTCTGCGTACTCGATATAGGCTTCGTCCAGCACCACGAGCACATGCTCGGGCACATCCTGCAAAAATTCGTTCAGTGCATCGACACCAAACCAGGTACCGGTCGGGTTGTTCGGATTGGCAATAAAGACCACCCGGGTATCAGCATCGATGGCAGCCAGCATGGCAGGCAGGTCATGCCCCCAATCCCTGGCCGGCACGACGCGGGCCTGGGCACCTACCGCCTGGGTCACAATCGGATACACCGCAAATGCGTGCTCACTGAACACGGCATTCAGGCCAGGCGCCAGGTAGGCCCGGGCCACCAGCTCCAGGATGTCGTTGGAGCCATTGCCCAGGGTGACCTGGTCAAGCTCAACGCCACACTGCCCGGCCAACAGGCTTTTCAAGGCAAAACCATTGCCATCCGGGTAACGCGTCAATTCGGCCAGCTCGGCACGAATGGCCTCCAGCGCCTTGGGGCTGGCACCCAAAGGATTTTCATTGCTGGCCAGTTTGACGATGGTCGCCGGATCCAGATCCAGCTCACGCGCCAGTTCGTCCACAGGCTTGCCCGGGACATAAGGCGAAAGTTGTTGCACGCCCGGCTGCGCCAGGGCGAGGAAGTCACCGCTCATGTTTTATCGCCTCAGAGAACCGCTTTCGGGTAGGAACCCAATACTTTAAGCGCTACGGCTTCTTGACTGATCTGCTCCAGGACACTTTTGACCAGCGGGTCGCGGTGATGGCCAGCAAAGTCGATGAAAAACACATAGGTCCATTTACCGCTACGCGAAGGACGCGTCTCAATGCGCGTCAGATCGATACCATTCTCATGGAACGGCACCAGCAACTCATGCAGGGCACCCGGACGGTTGCTCATCGACACAATGATCGAAGTCTTGTCATCACCGGTAGGCGGCACTTCCTGGCTGCCAATCATCAAGAACCGCGTGGAGTTGTCCGGGCGATCTTCGATTTTTTCGGCCAGGCGCGTCAGACCATACAGGCCCGCAGCCATATCACCGGCAATGGCGGCAGAGTTCCACTCACCCTTGACCCGCTTGGCCGCTTCAGCATTGCTCGACACCGCAATGCGCTCGACATTCGGGTAATGCGCATCCAGCCATTTGCGGCACTGGGCCAGCGACTGCGCATGGGAGTAGATACGGCTGATGCTGTCTGTCTTGGTGTTTTCGCCGACCAGCAGGTGGTGGTGAATGCGCAGCTCAACTTCGCCGCAAATCACCATGTCATGCTCAAGGAAACTGTCGAGGGTGTGGTTGACTGCGCCTTCGGTGGAGTTTTCCACCGGCACCACGCCAAAATTCACCGCACCGGCAGCCACTTCACGGAACACTTCGTCAATCGCAGCCATAGGCTTGCTGATGACCGCATGGCCAAAGTGCTTCATGGCCGCAGCCTGGGTAAAGGTGCCTTCCGGGCCCAGATAAGCCACCTTCAACGGCTGCTCCAGCGCCAGGCACGAAGACATGATCTCGCGGAACAACCGCGCCATCTCTTCATTGCCCAGCGGGCCCTTGTTGCGTTCCATGACGCGCTTGAGCACCTGAGCCTCACGCTCAGGCCGGTAAAATACCGGCACTTCGCCCTCAGCCAGCGAAGCCATCTTGACCCGCGCCACTTCCTGGGCACAACGTGCCCGCTCGCTGATCAGCTCCAGGACTTTCTCGTCCAGGCTGTCGATACGCAGGCGCAGGGCCTTGAGTTCTTGCTCGGACATTAGCCGTGTTCCTTTTCGAACTCTGCCATGTAAGCCACCAGCGCATTGACTGCATTGATGTCCACGGCGTTATAGATCGAAGCGCGCATGCCGCCCACGGAGCGATGCCCCTTGAGGTTCAGCAGCCCGCGTGCTTCAGCACCGGCCAGGAATGGCTTGTCGAGACGATCGTCCGCCAAACGGAACGGTACGTTCATCCACGAGCGATCAGAGAGGTTGATCGGGTTGCTGTACAGCCCGCTGGCATCGATGAAGTCGTACAAAGTACGTTTTTTCACTTCATTGAGCTTGCCGATCGCCTCGACACCGCCCTGCTCTTTCAGCCATTCGAACACCAGACCCGACAGATACCAGGCCAGGGTCGGCGGCGTGTTGTACATCGAGCCGTTGTCGGCCGCGACCTTGTAGTCGAGCATGGTCGGACAGATCGAACGCGCACGGCCCAGCAGGTCTTCACGAATGATGTTGACCACGATGCCGCTTGGCCCGATGTTTTTCTGGGCGCCGGCGTAGATCATGCCGAAGCGGGATACATCGACCGGACGCGACAGGATGTCCGAAGACATGTCAGCAACCAACGGCACATCGCCGGTTTCCGGGATCCAGTTGAACTCCAGACCACCGATGGTTTCGTTTGGCGCGTAGTGAACGTAGGACGCGTCCTTGGACAGGTTCCACTCATTCTGACCAGGAATCGCGAAGTAATCGTAAGGCTTGGCCGTGGCTGCCACATTGACGTGACCGAAGCGCGAAGCCTCTTCAATAGCCTTCTGCGACCAGATACCGGTATCGATGTAATCCGCCGAGCCATTTTCAGGCAGCAGATTCAGTGGAATCTGGGCAAATTGCTGGCTGGCACCGCCTTGCAGAAACAGGACTTTGTAGTTCGAGGGAATAGACAGCAGGTCACGCAGATCCTGCTCAGCCTTGGTCGCAATGGACACGAACTCATCGCTGCGATGGCTCATTTCCATGACCGAGAGGCCCTTGCCATGCCAGTCGAGCAACTCGGACTGGGCACGCAACAGGACAGCTTCAGGTAGCGCAGCAGGACCTGCGCAGAAGTTATAGGCTCGTTTGCTCACTTCCACTCTCACTCTGATTTGGTGATCACGCAATAAATCAACACTCGACACGGTGCGCCTTGTGGAACCAGGCTCGCTCACGATACGGGCAGCAGGGTCTATTGATATACCGTGCCGATGCTATCGCGAGCAAGCCCGCTCCCACTGGGCCACGACGTGTCGCAAACTTTCATGCCGGACATACAACAAGGGGGCGAATTCTCATCCGCCCCCTGTGTGTCCGCTTATTCCTGCGGTTCTTCGTCAGCGCCAGCCTCTAGCGGCTGCTCGTCGTCGGCGCCATCGTGGATGGCCTCACCGTCGAACTCTGCACCGCCTTCGCCCTCACCTTCGAGCTCATCGCCTTCCACTTCCGAAGGCTCCTGGACCCGCTCAAGCCCTACCAGCGTTTCATCGCTGGCCAGCTTGATCAAGGTGACGCCCTGGGTGTTTCGACCCAGGCTCGACACTTCGTCGACCCGCGTACGCACCAGGGTGCCCTGATCCGAAATCAACATGATTTCTTCACCGTCCTGCACCTGAACCGCACCGACCAGACGACCGTTACGCTCGTTGCTGACCATGGCAATAACGCCCTGACCGCCACGCTTGTATTCAGGGAACTCGCTGATCGCCGTACGCTTGCCATAACCACGCGCCGAAGCGGTGAGGATCTGGCTGCCTTCTTCAGGGATCAGCATCGAAATCAGCTTCTGCCCTTCCGGCAGGCGCATGCCGCGCACACCACGGGCCGTACGACCCATTGCACGGACATCGGACTCCTTGAAGCGAGTCACCTTGCCACCATCGGAGAACAGCATGACTTCACGCTCGCCATCGGTGATCGCGGCGCTGATCAGTACGTCGCCTTCGTCCAGCTCCAGCGCGATCAAGCCTACGCTGCGCTGACGGCTGAAGGCTTCCAGCGGGGTCTTCTTCACGGTGCCGTTGGCGGTCGCCATAAAGATGAAGTGACCTTCGGTGTATTCCTCGACCGGCAGCATGGTGGTGATGTATTCACCCTCATCCAGCGGCAGCAGGTTCACCAGCGGACGACCACGGGCCGCACGCGACGCTTCAGGGATTTCATAGGTCTTGAGCCAGTACACCTTGCCCTTGCTGGAGAACAGCAGCAGCGTGGTGTGGCTATTGGCAACCAGCAGGTGAGCGATGTAGTCCTCATCCTTGACGCCAGTAGCCGATTTACCTTTACCGCCACGACGCTGGGCCTGGTACGCAGCCAATGGCTGGGTCTTGGCATAGCCACCGTGGGAAATGGTCACGACGCGCTCTTCTTCCGGGATCATGTCGCCCAGGGTCAGGTCAAGACGGTGATCAAGGATTTCGGTGCGGCGCACATCGCCGTATTCGGCACGAATGACTTCCAGTTCCTCACGGATCACTTCCATCAGGCGCACAGCGCTGTTGAGGATGCGGATCAGCTCACCGATCTGGTTGAGGATTTCCTGGTACTCGGCCAGCAGCTTCTCGTGCTCAAGACCGGTCAAACGGTGCAGACGCAACTCAAGGATGGCCTGGGCCTGTTCTGGCGACAGGAAGTACTTGCCGTCACGCATACCGTATTGCGGATCGAGGTTTTCCGGGCGGCACGAATCGGCACCGGCGCGCTCAACCATTGCCACTACCGCAGTCGACTCCCAAGGGGTGCTGATCAGCGCTTCCTTGGCTTCGGACGGGGTTGGCGAGGCCTTGATCAACGCGATCACCGGATCGATGTTGGACAGGGCAACGGCCTGGCCTTCAAGGATGTGGCCACGCTCACGGGCTTTGCGCAGTTCAAAAACGGTACGACGGGTAACCACTTCGCGACGGTGACGCACGAAGGCTTCCAGCAGATCCTTGAGGTTCAGGATGCGTGGGCGGCCATCGATCAACGCAACGATGTTGATACCGAAAACACTTTGCAGCTGGGTCTGGGCGTAAAGGTTATTGAGAATAACCTCCGGCACTTCACCGCGGCGCAGCTCGATCACTACGCGCATGCCGTCCTTGTCGGACTCGTCGCGCAGCTCGGTGATGCCTTCGAGCTTCTTCTCTTTAACCAGCTCGGCGATCTTTTCGATCAAACGCGCCTTGTTCAGCTGGTACGGCAGCTCGGTGATAACGATTTGCTGACGGCCACCGACCTTGTCGATGTCTTCGATCATCGAGCGGGCACGCATGTAAATGCGGCCACGACCGGTGCGATAGGCTTCGATGATGCCGGCACGACCGTTGATGATGGCTGCGGTCGGGAAGTCCGGGCCCGGGATGAACTGCATCAGTTCATCGATGCTCAGTTCCGGGTTGTCGATCAGCGCCAGGCAGCCGTCGATGACTTCGCCCAGGTTGTGCGGCGGAATGTTGGTGGCCATGCCCACGGCGATACCGCTGGAACCGTTGACCAGCAAGTTGGGAATGCGTGTCGGCATGACGGCCGGGATCATTTCCGTGCCGTCGTAGTTCGGCACCCAGTCCACGGTCTCTTTGTGCAAGTCGGCCAGCAACTCGTGGGCCAACTTGGTCATGCGCACTTCGGTGTATCGCATGGCCGCAGCGTTGTCGCCGTCGACCGAACCGAAGTTACCCTGACCGTCTACCAGCAGGTAGCGCAGGGAGAATGGCTGAGCCATTCGAACGATGGTGTCGTAAACAGCAGTGTCACCGTGCGGGTGATACTTACCGATAACGTCACCGACCACACGGGCAGATTTCTTGTACGGCTTGTTCCAGTCGTTGTTCAGTTCGCTCATCGCAAACAGCACACGCCTGTGCACGGGCTTCAAGCCATCGCGCGCATCAGGCAGTGCCCGCCCGACAATTACGCTCATTGCGTAGTCGAGGTAGGACTGTTTCAGCTCGTCTTCGATATTGACCGGGAGGATTTCTTTGGCCAGTTCGCCCATGAGAAGCCTGATTCCTTTTTCGGGTGAAACTTCGCCACATCCATTCGGGACGAACGAAGCTCGCCGCCGCTGGCCACGTGCCACGCAACGACTTACGACAAATCAACAAGTTATGTCACGGATTTGCGCAGTAAGGGCAACCCTTGCGGGCCACCCTGGAAACCGCCGAATGTTATCACAATCGCCGCCACGCACCTATCCCTCAGATGCGCATGGAGCGTAGTAATTGCGACGTTTGTCGGCGTGAAGGGGCTCAGAGGGACTCTGAAGGCGATTTGAAGGCAGAACACCCTCCGCTTCCGTAGTCGCTGCCGCAGGCTGCGAAGGGTTGCGCAGCAACCCGTTTTCTCGAAAACACTGCGCCCCCTTCGCAGCCTGCGGCAGCGACTACAAGTCCACCCTAGTGCAATCGCTTGCGACACATCAATTGCGCCATTTTTGCCGCGTCCGGGCGCTCGATCACGCCTTTCTCGGTAACGATAACGTCAATCAGGTCGGCCGGGGTCACGTCAAACACCGGGTTGAACGCCTGCACATCCGCACCCACGCGCTTGCCGCCCACTTCCAGCAGCTCACGGCCGTCACGTTCTTCAATCGGGATGTCATCGCCCGTGGCCAGATCCATGTCGATGGTCGAGCTGGGGGCCACCACCATAAAGCGCACACCGTGGTGCATGGCGTTGACCGCCAGCTGGTAGGTGCCAATCTTGTTCGCCACATCACCATTGGCGGTGATGCGGTCAGCCCCAACGATCACCCAGGTCACGCCCTTGGTTTTCATGATGTGCGCCGCTGCCGAATCAACATTGAGCACCACCGGGATGCCCTCATTGGCCAGCTCCCACGCAGTCAGCCGCGAGCCCTGCAGCCAGGGCCGGGTTTCGTCGGCATAGACCTGCTCGATCATGCCTTCAAGCCAGGCCGCACGAATCACCCCCAGCGCCGTACCAAACCCGCCCGTCGCCAGCGCGCCGGTATTGCAGTGGGTCAGCACGGCCTGGGCATTGCCCTGGTGACGGCGAATCACATCAACGCCCAGTTGGGCCATGGTCAGATTGGCTTCACGATCACTTTCATGGATGGCTACCGCTTCGGCCTCAAGCACCTGCAGCACATCGGCGCGGGTCCGGGAACGGGCGAGCCGGTCACGCATACGGTTCAATGCCCAAAACAGGTTTACTGCAGTCGGGCGCGAGTCCGCCAGCAGGGTAAAATCCCCTTCCAGCGCAGCCAGCCAGTCGCCGCCCGCCGCCTTGCGTGCACGCGCCGCCAGCACCACACCATAGGCCGCCGCAATACCAATTGCAGGCGCGCCACGCACGACCATATCGCGAATGGCCTGTGCAACACCGTCAACCCCGGTGTACGCCAGCCAGTTCTCTTCAAAAGGCAAAATGCGTTGATCCAGCAGATACAGGGCGTCGTCCCGCCAATCGATGGCCTTAACCTTTTCCGCAGCCAACAGTCGATCGCGCATGCCTTCCCCCATTACCTGGTAACAAAGCGGCCGATTATAGCGAGCCCACCCTCAAGACGCTCGGGTATACTTCGCCTCCTTTTATAACGCACTGGAATCAGTTTTCGATGCCGACCCCGACCACGACCCTGGACTTACTGCTGCTACCCACCTGGCTGGTACCTGTCGAGCCGGCCGGTGTCGTACTCAAGGATCACGGCGTTGGCATCCGCGACGGGCGCATTGTGTTTATCGGCCCGCGGGCTCAAGCGCTCAAGCTGGTTGCCACGCAAACCCGCGAACTGCCCGACATGCTGCTCAGCCCCGGGCTGATCAATGCCCACGGCCACGCCGCCATGACCCTGTTTCGCGGCATGGCCGACGACCTGCCACTGATGACCTGGCTGGAGCAGCATATCTGGCCGGCCGAGGCCAAGTGGGTCGATGAAGACTTCGTGCGCGACGGCACCAACCTGGCGATCGCCGAGCAAATCAAGGGCGGCATCACCTGCTTCAGCGACATGTATTTCTACCCGAAAGTCGCCAGTGAGTGCGTACACAACAGCGGCATTCGCGCCCAGATCGCCATTCCGATTCTCGATTTTCCGATTCCCGGGGCCAGCAACGCGGACGAGTCCTTGCGCCAGGCCGTCGAAATGTTCGCCGACCTCAAGTTTCACCCGCGAATCAAAATTGCTTTCGGCCCCCATGCGCCCTACACCGTAGGCGACGAAAACCTGGAAAAAATCCGGGTCATTGCAGACGAACTGGACGCCGCGATTCACATGCACGTTCATGAAACCGCTTTCGAGGTACACCAGGCAGTCGAGCAGAACGCCGAACGCCCTGTGGCCCGCCTCGCCCGCCTGGGCTTGCTCGGCCCGCGCTTTCAGGCCGTACACATGACCCAGATCAGCGATGACGACCTGGCCATGCTGGTAGAAAGCAACTCCAGCGTGATTCATTGCCCCGAATCCAATCTTAAACTGGCCAGCGGCTTCTGCCCGGTGGAGCGCCTGTGGCAGGCCGGGGTCAATGTGGCGGTGGGCACCGACGGTGCCGCCAGCAACAATGACCTCGACCTGCTTGGCGAAACCCGTACCGCCGCCTTGCTGGCCAAGGCCGTTGCAGGCTCGGCCACCGCGCTGGATGCCCACCGCGCACTGCGCATGGCCACCCTCAATGGCGCGCGCGCCCTGGGCATTGAAAGCGACACCGGCTCGATCGAAATCGGCAAGGCCGCAGACCTGGTCGCCTTTAACCTCAGCGGCCTGGCCCAGCAACCGGTCTACGATCCGGTTTCGCAACTGATCTACGCCACAGGCCGCGATTGCGTGAAACACCTGTGGGTGGGCGGTAAGCAACTGCTTGATGATCGCCGCCTGACCCGCCTGGACGAGCAGCAACTCTGCGCAACCGCAAGGGCCTGGGGCGAACGCATAAGCGGCCATACTCATTGATTCAGTCCCTTCGGGCCCATGCCCGAAGCTTTACCAGATTATTCAGCTTTAGAGGATTTACCCATGAGCAACGTTGACCACGCCGAGATCGCCAAATTCGAAGCGCTAGCCCATCGCTGGTGGGACCGTGAAAGCGAGTTCAAGCCGCTGCACGATATCAACCCGCTGCGCGTCAACTGGATTGACGAGCGCGTGCAACTGGCCGGAAAAAAAGTGCTCGATGTAGGGTGTGGCGGCGGTATTCTCAGCGAGTCGATGGCTCAGCGCGGCGCAACCGTCATGGGCATCGACATGGGCGAAGCCCCGCTGGCCGTGGCGCAACTGCATCAGCTTGAGTCTGGCGTCAGTGTTGAATACCGCCAGATCACCGCCGAAGAACTGGCAGAAGAAATGCCCGGCCAGTTCGATGTGGTCACTTGCCTGGAAATGCTCGAGCACGTGCCTGACCCGTCGTCGGTGATTCGCGCCTGCTACAAGATGGTCAAGCCAGGTGGCCAGGTGTTCTTCTCGACCATCAACCGCAACCCCAAGTCCTACCTGTTCGCGATCATCGGCGCGGAATACATCATGAAGCTGATCCCCCGCGGGACCCACGACTTCAAGAAGTTCATCCGCCCTTCCGAACTGGGTGCCTGGAGCCGCCAAGCGGGCCTGAGCGTCAAGGACATCATCGGCCTGACCTACAACCCGCTGACCAAGCACTACAAGCTGGCTGCCGATGTTGACGTCAACTACATGATCCAGACCCTTCGCGAGGAGTAATACATGCGTTTAAGAGCAGTTCTTTTTGACATGGACGGCACCCTGCTCGACACCGCGCCGGACTTTATTGCCATTTGCCAGGCGATGCGCGCCGATCGTGACCTGCCGCCCGTCGCTGACAAACTGATCCGCGACGAAATTTCCGGCGGTGCCCGCGCAATGGTCGCCGCGACCTTCAGCATGGACCCAGAGGCACCTGGCTTCGAAGAACTGCGCCAGGAGTTTCTGGAACGTTATCAGCGTGATTGCGCGGTACACACCAAGTTGTTTGACGGCATGGAAGAGCTGCTGGCCGATATCGAGAAAGCGCATCTGGTATGGGGCGTGGTCACCAACAAGCCGGTGCGTTTTGCCCAGCCGATCATGGAGCGCCTGGGCCTGGCCGAGCGTTCGGCGCTGCTGATCTGCCCCGACCACGTCAAAAACAGCAAACCGGACCCTGAGCCACTGATCCTGGCCTGCAAAATGCTCGACCTGGACCCGGCCAGCGTGCTGTTTGTGGGCGACGACTTGCGCGACATCGAGTCCGGGCGCGATGCCGGGACCAAAACCGCCGCCGTGCGCTTTGGCTATATCCACCCTGACGACAACCCGGATCATTGGGGGGCCGACGTAGTCGTCGACCACCCGGGCGAATTGCGCAAGGTGCTGGATAACGCGATGTGCAGTTGCTGAGTCGCGCACGATCACCGATTTTGTAGAGGTTTTTATGTTTGATTATTCCGCCCGCCCCAACCTGCTTGAAGGCCGGGTCATCCTGGTCACCGGTGCCGGTCGCGGCATCGGCGCCGCAGCCGCCAAAACCTACGCCGCACACGGTGCAACCGTGCTGCTGCTGGGCAAGACCGAAGCCAACCTGAGCCAGGTCTACGACGATATCGAGGCCGCGGGTCACCCGCAGCCGGTGGTCATTCCGTTCAACCTCGAAACCGCCCAGCCCCATCAGTACGACGAGCTGGCCGCGATGATCGAGACCGAATTCGGCCATCTGGACGGGCTGCTGCACAATGCCTCGATCATTGGCCCGCGCACGCCGCTGGAACAGCTCTCGGGCGAGAGCTTCATGCGCGTGATGCACATCAACGTCAACGCCACGTTCATGCTCACCAGCACCCTGCTGCCGCTGCTCAAGCTGTCGCAGGACGCCTCGGTGATCTTCACGTCCAGCAGTGTCGGACGCAAAGGCCGGGCCTACTGGGGCGCCTATGGCGTCTCCAAGTTCGCCACCGAAGGCTTGATGCAAACCCTGGCTGACGAAGTTGAAGGCGTGGCCCCGGTACGCGCCAACAGCCTCAACCCCGGCGCTACCCGCACCAGCATGCGCGCCTTGGCGTATCCGGGCGAAAACCCCGAGAGCAACCCGCAGCCACACGAGATCATGCCGGTCTATCTGTACCTGATGGGCCCGGACAGCACCGGAATCAACGGCCAGGCGTTCAACGCGCAGTAACAGGGCCGCACACAAAAAACCGCGGGCTGCCAGTGAGGCCGCCCGCGGTTTTTTTATGCCCTAAAACACTGTTCAGCTCTCAACCAGCTCCCGATGCTCACGCACCACGGCGGCCTTGTCGAACAGCAGGCAACTCTGCAGAAACAGGTACATATAGTCATAGCTCTTGCAGATGGCCTTGCGCAGTTCAGTGATCTGCACCTGGCTGGGGTTCATGCCGACCAGGGTGCAGACAATTTCCAGCGCCTCCCAGGGATGCTCGTCATCATACTGGGCATGCATCTTCAGCCATTTCATCGCGCGCTTGCGCTCATCAACCGCAAACGATTCTTCATAGACATCGGTTGAGCAGACAATCGCGGCCCATTCACCCACAGCGCCCTCGATGGCGTAGTTGGTGGCCGCCATTGCCACGGCCAGCGAATCCTTGGAGCAACTGTGCCAGCACCAGTCATTCAGCGCCTGAAACTCGGCAGGCAGGTCCTGGGCATTGAGGTCTTCAAGGCTCACCCCGTGCGCCCGCGCCCAGTTGACCCAATAATCGGCATGGTTGAGCTCGACCCGGATATTGCGAATCAACCAGCGGCGGGCCATGTCTTCGCCCGGGTGACGCCCGTAGCGGGTCTTGCCCAGGTTATGCCCCATATACAGCGAAAACTGCTCGACCACCGGCCAGCCACCCACAAGAAACATGCGCATGGCCCGGGGGCTCAAGGTGTTGTCACGCATGCGCTTGTAGATCTCGTGCTTGACTGCACGCCGCTTGCTTTCGCTACAGTCCCGAATCAACTGCTGGGCCCACTGGGGGTAACTGGTTTCCTCCATAAGAGGCCCTGTTCGGTCGAAGACTTCACTCACAATCCAAATCCTTTTTGATAATAGACTTTAGAAATGTAGAACAGATCAACGCAATGTGCCCGGTGACTTCAATGTCAACGCCCGGGCGCGCTGGGGGCGCTGCAGCAAACTGTCAAAGGTGAACAACTGTGGGCGTTGCACAATATAGCCCTGGGCATAATCAACGCCGATTTCAATCAAGGCCTGTTCAATCTGCGTGCTTTCAACAAATTCGGCAATGGTACGTTTGCCCATGACATGGCCAATATGATTAATCACTTCAACCATCGCCCGGTTGATAGGGTCGTCCAGCATGTCCTTGACGAAACTGCCGTCGATCTTCAAAAAGTCGACGGGCAGATGTTTCAAATAGGCAAATGAGGACATCCCCGCGCAAAAATCATCCAGCGAAAAGTGACAACCCAAGGTTTTCAGTTCATTGATAAAGCGGATGGCATTGCCCAGGTTGGCAATGGCGCTGGTTTCGGTAATTTCAAAACAAATCAGTTTTGGCGACACGCCGTAACAGTCAAATTGTTCATGCAAAAACGCCAGGAAGTCATCATCGCCAATGGTGGAACCAGACAGGTTGATGGCACACATAGCCATTGGCCGCCCACCCGCCTGGGCTGAACACTCAGCAATGATCTTGAATACATTTTCCACCACCCAGCGGTCTATCGAACTCATCAGGCCATAACGTTCTGCCGCAGGAATAAAACTGTCAGGGAACACGATACGGCCATTTTCATCCTGCAGGCGCAACAGAATCTCGATATGCCCGCCCCCGTCCTGCACAGGCCCCAGGGGGGTGATTTCCTGGGCATACAGGCTGAAGCGGTTTTCTTCCAGGGCGACATGCAAGCGCTGCACCCAAGCCATTTCACCAAAGCGCAGTGACAGCTCGGTGTCATCCACATGGTAAACCTGCACCCGGTTACGGCCCTTTTCCTTGGCCATATAGCAGGCCATGTCTGCCGCCCGCATCAGGGATTCAAGGGTCACCGGGGCTTGATGGATATGCACCAGGCCAATGCTGATGGTGCTCATGAACGGGCGCCCCTTCCAGGCAAAATGCAGGCTTTGCACCGCCTGGCGCAGGCCGCCGGCGATTTTTTCCGCCATCTCCACCGGGCAGTTTTCCAGCAGGATGCCGAACTCATCGCCCCCCAGCCGGGCCAGGGTGTCGCCTTCACGCAAGCCGGTGCGCAGCAACACGCAAATATGCCGTAACAGCTCATCACCTGCCGCATGGCCGCAGGTGTCATTGACCAGCTTGAACTGGTCCAGATCAAGAAACATCAGGGCATGCCGGCCTTGCTGGCGGCCCAGGTTCTTGAGCACCAGCTCCAGGCGGTATTCGAACTCACGACGGTTGGCCAGCCCGGTCAGCGCATCATGGGTCGCCTGCCAGGACAAATTGGCGATGTACTGGCGCTCCTGGGTCATGTCATGCAGCACCAGTACTGCGCCGCTCACTTCCCCGGCATGAAGGATCGGAGCGCCCACCAGGGTAACCGCGACCGTACTGCCATCCATGCGCTGGATCTGCCTGGAGTGCTCGCGATTGTTGTTCAACTGGCCGTCGAGGATGCGCTCAACCAGCCCGGGGCCTTCGTCCTGGTCATTGTCGTCGAGCAGTTTGAACAACGCCGCCAGGGTCACGCCCTGTGCCTGTTCGGCCTTCCATTGGGTCAATTGCTCGGCCGCCGGGTTCATGTAGGCAATTGCACCATTCACGTCAGTGGTGATAACACCGTCGCCAATCGACGCCAGGGTGACTTGCGCCCGCTCCTTCTCCAGTTGCAGCGCCTCGGCAAAGGCACGGCTCTGCTTGAGCACTTTATGTGTACGCTTGAGTACCAGCAGGATCAGCGCCAGCGCCGTGGCCAGGTTGATGACCACCAGCAACCGCCAGATAAAGCGCGAGCCTTCACCCAGGGCGTCGCTGAAGGCTTTGGCGGAAGGCGCAATGCCCTCATTGATAGCGAAAATTTCGTTTTCCCAGCGCTGGGAGTCCGCCACTGTGGCCTTTCCGGAAATGATGGCCCGATGCATCTCCTCGGCCAGATTGTCGAGCTTGACCAGGTAGGCATCACCAATGGCCCACTTCTCAATGGCAGTTTCCATATAACTGACATGACGGAAGTAGCGATAGAACCAGATGATGCTTGAGGCATCCTCGGCACTGTTGCCGCCCTGCAGGATGCCTTCGCGGGCTGCAACTTCATTGGGCGGTGATTCATCCATCGCCAGGCGCAACTTGTGGTCACCCCGCGGGACACTGATGGCCTGTTTATATTTTTCGTAATACACCGGGTCATGGGTATCGGAATACAGGTAGAGAAAGTAGATGGCGTCCTTCTGACCCTTGGACCATAAACTCTCGCCGCCCACATAACTGCGCACGGCTGAAAGCATATACAGACTCACACACCCCAATAACGCCTGGAACAGCACGACCGCAATAAAAGGCCAAACAATGCCCAATAAGCGTGGTGTACCAAGGGGGCGTTTAGATTTCATGAGTTCCCTTTGCTTCATGGAGTCAAATGAAAACCAGAGAGAAAATCTCACTACAGCTCAGCCTAGGCCAATTTTCAAAGATTTGAGCAATGCCTGTTGCCCGAAATATTCAAAAGCCCCGCAAAGGCAACTCCCCACCTCAGGTTTGTTGCAAGTGCCCGTAGAGCCTTGCGTATAGCCCGCCCTCTGCAATCAACTGCTGGTGATCGCCGTCTTCGGCAATACGGCCACCATCAAATACCAGCACCCGGTCTGCCTGTTTTACCGCAGACAAGCGATGGGCAATGATTAAAGTTGTTCGCCCGCTCAAGAATTTACCCAAAGCGTGATGCAGGTTGTATTCGGTGGCGGCATCCAGGGCACTGGTGGCCTCGTCGAGGATCACCACCTTGGGTTCGGCCAGGACCATGCGCGCAATCGCCAGGCGCTGACGCTGACCACCGGACAAACGCACCCCTGAACGCCCCACGATGCTGTCCAGGCCCTGGGGCAGCGCCGCGATGGTGCCATCGAGCTGGGCGATTTGCAGGGCCTGCCAGCACGCGTCATCGGTTCGCTCACGGCCCATGGTCAGGTTGGCACGCACGGTGTCGTTGAACAGCGCCGGGTGCTGCAACACCACCGCCACATGCTCACGGATGGTTTGCAGGCCGATCTCGGGCTGGCTCTCGCCGGCAAAGTGGATGCTGCCCGACTGCGGCGTGTACAAGCCCAGCAGCAATTGCACCAGGGTGCTTTTGCCGCCGCCGCTGGTGCCGACAATGGCCACCTTCTCACCCGGGGCAATGGTCAGGTTGAGGTGATCGAGAACCTTTTCATCGCCATAGCTGAAGCTCAGGTCGCGCACTTCGATACCGACCGTCTGTCGCCCCGCAAACGGGTTGGCACCCCCGGGGTATTGCGGCTCGTCGTTGCGTGCCAGCAGTTGGTTGATGCGGGTAACCGCGCCATCGGCGGCATAGTAGGCATATTGCAAATTGAGCAATTGCTCAACCGGGCCGATCATGAACCACAGGTAACTGAACACAGCGAGCATCTGCCCGATCGACAGGTCCGAAAACAACACCGTCAGCATCGCCGCAGCGCGAAAGATGTCGATACCGAACTGGAACAACAGGCCGCTGGCACGATTGGATGCATCGCTTTTCCATTGCGACGCCACGGCAAAGTCCCGCACTTCCCGCGCCCGCAACCCCAGGCGCCCGAGGAAAAAGCCCTGGCGGTTACCGGCCCGCACTTCCTGAATCGAGTCCAGGGTCTCGGTCAGGGCCTGGGTAAAGCGTGCGGTGCTGTCGTTTTCAAGCTTCTTCAGATGCTTGACCCGCTTGCCCAACTGCACCGTGGCGTAGATCACCAGCGGGTTGAACAGCAAAATCAACAGAGCCAGTTGCCAGTGCATCCACAGCAAGATGGCCGAGGTGCCCACCAGCGTCAGCATCGCCACCAGGAACCGGCTCAGGGTTTCGCCAACAAACTTGTCGAGGGTATCGAGATCGGTCACCAGATGGGTAGTCACCGTGCCACTACCCAGGCTTTCGTACTCGGACAGTGAAATGCGCTTGAGGCGTTCGATCAGGCGCAGGCGGATACGAAACACGATGTCCTTGGCCAGGCGCGAAAACAACCGCGCCTGCAGCACGTTGAACAGCAACGCGCCGCAGCGCAGCAATAAGGTGATCACCAGCATCAGGCCGATATAGCCTGCAGCACTGTGCCAAGCGGTCGGCAACCAGTGATTCATGACTTTAAGCGCCGCATCACCGTTGCCCAGCAGCACCTCATCCACCAGCAAGGGCAGCAGCAAGGGGATGGGCACGCTGCACAGGGTCGCCAGCACGGCCACGCCGTTGGCGATCCACAGGGCTTTTTTATGGCGCAGGGCCAGGCGACGGATTTCAGCCCAGGTCAGGCGATCGGGCACCGGGGATACAGGCGGCACAGCCGAAGGATCAAACACGCGCAGCGCGTTCAAGCCAGCGGGCGAGCAAGTCAGACAGGGGTGCAAGGGGCTGATAGCCGTTGGTCAGCAGCGCCAGCTGGCCATTGCGCTCGGCGAGCAAGGTCGGGAAGCCGGCAATGCCCAGATCCTGCACCCAGGTAATATCCGCCGCTGTCGCCGCATGCTGCTCGGCCGAGTCAAACGCGGCAGCAAATTCGATACGCGGCACACCTGCAGTTTCGGCCAGCTCAACCAGCACACTGGCTTGGGTCACATCGCGGCCTTGCACATAAAACGCCTGCTGTATCAGCTTGACCAGTTTCCAGGCGCAATCCGGGGCAAGGCTGCGGGCGGCGACAACGGCCCGGCAGGCAGGCTCGGTGTCATACACAAACCCTTCGGGCAAGGCCCCTTCGAAGGTGAAGGGTTGCCCGGTGGCCTCGGTGACCGCCTGCCAGTGCTCAAGAATATAGCGCCGCGTAGCCGGCTCAAGCGCCGAACCACTGCCGGTACGCAAACCGCCCACCACCAGGTGCAGCTCAACGCCTGCGGCCTGCGCCTGCTCAACCAGCGCCTCGGCGATGGGCGAAAAGCCCCAGCACCAGGAGCACATAGGGTCCATCACATAGAGCAGGCGCGCTGTCATATCAGGCCTCGGCAGCTTTACGGTAATTGTGGCCAATCGGGTGCGGCTGGTTACGCTCCTTGGCCAGATCGATCTGCTTTTGCCGGTCGATGGCGCTGCGACGGGTTTTTTCGCTCAGCGTGTCCCAGCAATGCGGGCAACTGATGCCAGGCTGATAATGCTCGGACTCACGGTCAGCGATGCTGATTGGCGTGCGGCAGGCATGGCACTGGTCGTACTCGCCAGCAGTCAGGTCATGGCGCACGGTGACACGGTTATCGAACACAAAGCAGTCGCCCTGCCACTTGGTTTCTTCCTGTGGCACCTCTTCGAGGTACTTCAGGATCCCGCCTTTAAGGTGGTAAACCTCGTCGAAACCCTGGCTGAGCATATAGCTGGAGGCCTTTTCACAGCGAATGCCGCCGGTGCAGAACATCGCGACTTTCTTGTGCTTGGCCGGGTCGAAATTGGCTTTGATGTAGTCAGGAAATTCGCGAAAGCTGGTGGTTTTCGGGTCGATAGCGCCTTCAAAGGTACCGATCGATACTTCGTAATCGTTGCGGGTGTCGATCAACAACACCTCTGGATCGCTGATCAGCGCATTCCAGTTCTCGGGGTCGACATAGGTCCCGACTTTCTTGTTCGGGTCTACGCCTTCAACGCCAAGGGTCACGATTTCTTTCTTGAGCTTGACCTTGGTCCGATAGAACGGCTGGTCATCGCAGTAGGATTCTTTATGGTCGATATCGACCATGCGCGGATCGGTCTTGAGCCAGGCCATCAGCCCGTCAATGCCCTCGCGGCTACCGGAAACCGTGCCATTGATGCCTTCTTCGGCAATCAGCAGGGTGCCCTTGATACCGTTGTCGACCATGGCCTTGAGCAGCGGCTCGCGCAGTTCGACGTAATCTTCAAGGGTGACGAATTTGTACAGTGCAGCAACAACAATTGGTGCGGTCATCGTGTTTCTCTCCAGGTGGCTACCCTCGTAAAGGGTGAACCGGGCACAAAAAAAAACGCGCTGACTGATCAGCGCGCTGCAGATTCTAACAAAAAGCCAGCGGGCTGCGCTAACTCAGTCGTGTCCGCCGGCACAGGTCGGCGATGCCGGGGCCGTGCCGATTTTCGCCCATTCCTCAGGCGTATAGGTATGCAACGCCAGCGCATGGAACTCGCCCATCAGGTCACCCAGGGTGGCGTAGACCTTCTGATGGCGCTTGACGCTGTTGAGCCCGGCGAACTGCTCGCTGACCACCACTGCCTTGAAGTGGGTTTGCAGCCCGCGACTGTGCATGTGGCTTTCATCCAGCACACTCAGGTGCTCGGGTTGCAATGCGCCCAGGGCCGTTTCAATACGCTGCTGCATGCTCATTCAGGCTCCGCTTACTTCTTTTTGGCCGGGGCCGCTTTTGGCTCCAGCTCGGCAGTCATGTCAGCCAACAGCTTGTTGACGACCGGTACTGCGCTTTCCAGCTTGGCCTGGGTCATTTGCGCCGATTGCTGAGTCAGCTGGGGCATTTTTTCCAGCACTTTCTTGCCCAGTGGCGACTGGTAGAACGCTACCAGGTCCTTGAGCTCGGATTCGCTGAAGTTGGTGGTGTAGAGCTTGACCATGTCCGGCTTGAGCTTGTCCCAGCCAATCGCTTGGTCCAGAGCGGTGTTGGCCTTGGCCTGGTAGGTTTCCAGCAGCGCTTTCTTGGCGGCTGGTGCTTTGGTTTGCTCAAAACGCTGAGCAAACATTTGCTGCACTTGCATATACACCGGGGTACCCAGCTTATCGGCATGTGCCAGTTTCAGGAACGTTTCAGCACTGGCAGCGTGGCTGGCTGCATCGGCGAAAACCTGGCCGCTGGCGCAAACCAGAGCAACCGCTGTACAGATGGCGCGAAGACGGGTCATCGAGTTTCCTTTTCTAGCAAGCGAGGTTCAACCCCAAGGGCGGCCATTCTGCGCCTAATAAAGTCTGTCACTCAACCCCGAGACTGATAGACGTTCTCATCAGCCGACCAAAAGCGTCGAAAACACAAGATTGAACCCCTGCCCCCAATCAGCGCCTAAGCTGTCTGGTCAGACCTTGAGGAGAAAGAGACGATGAGCCGTATCGAAACCGACAGCCTGGGTGAAGTGAGCGTGGCCGATGAGGCCTATTGGGGGGCGCAGACACAGCGTTCACTGATCAACTTTGCCATCGGCAACGAAAAAATGCCGCTGGCGGTCCTGCATGCCCTGGTCTTGATCAAAAAAGCCGCCGCGCGGGTGAATGACCGCAACGGTGACTTGCCTGCCGATATCGCCCGCTTGATCGAACAGGCCGCCGATGAAGTGCTCGACGGTGAACATGACGACCAGTTCCCCCTGGTGGTCTGGCAAACCGGCAGCGGCACGCAGAGCAACATGAACGCCAACGAAGTGATCGCCGGCCGCGCCAACGAACTGGCAGGAAAGGGCCGTGGCGGCAAATCGCCAGTCCACCCCAATGACCATGTCAACCGTTCGCAAAGCTCCAATGACTGCTTCCCCACCGCCATGCATATCGCCGCCGCCAAGGCAGTGCACAATCATTTGCTGCCCGCCATCAGCGAGTTGGCGGGTGGCCTGGCCGAGCTGTCGGCCCGGCACATGAAACTGGTCAAGACCGGCCGCACCCATATGATGGATGCCACACCGATCACCTTCGGCCAGGAACTGTCAGCGTATATCGCGCAACTGGACTACGCCGAGCAGGCCATTCGCTCGTCCTTGCCGGCAGTCTGCGAGCTGGCCCAGGGCGGCACTGCCGTGGGCACCGGGCTCAATGCACCCCACGGCTTTGCCGAAGCGATTGCCGCGGAGCTGGCGGCACTGTCGGGTTTGCCGTTTGTGACCGCGCCGAACAAGTTTGCTGCACTGGCCGGCCACGAACCCCTGACCACGCTGTCGGGCGCCCTCAAGACCCTGGCCGTGACCCTGATGAAACTGGCCAATGACTTTCGCCTGCTGGGCTCCGGCCCTCGTGCCGGGCTCGCGGAAATCAAACTGCCCGCCAATGAACCGGGCAGCTCGATCATGCCGGGCAAGGTCAACCCGACCCAGTGCGAAGCACTGTCCATGCTGGCATGCCAGGTCATGGGCAATGACGTCGCCATCGGTTTTGCCGCCAGCCAGGGGCATCTGCAACTGAACGTCTACAAACCGGTGATCATTCACAACCTGTTGCAGTCGATCCAGTTGCTGGGGGACGGCTGCAGCAACTTCCAGAAACACTGCGTGACCGGCCTTGAAGTAGACGCCGCCAAAATGGCCGAGCACCTGGAACGCGGCCTGATGCTGGTGACCGCACTCAACCCGCATATCGGCTATGACAAGTCTGCCGAAATCGCCAAGAAGGCCTACGCAGAAGGCTTGACCCTGCGTGAGGCAGCCCTGGACCTGGGCTACCTGACCGATGCCGAGTTCGACCAGTGGGTACGCCCCGAGAACATGCTGGGCACCGGCAAACACGGCTAAAGGGCCTGCGCGACCGGGCTTGGTACGCCGGCAGGGCCTGCAATCTTGAATACCATCACGCCCCTGTCAGGCGTGATGGTGCCAATCAACTTGAACAACCGTCCATCGGCCTTGGCTTGAAGGACCGCAACGGCGGCGGGGTTGAAAGGCACCTCGGTGATTGAGCGTTGTGCCACGATGTCCACCCAGTCATCAGACATCATTATCGAGCTGCCGGACGAACTGCGCTCAAAGGTTATTTTGCCCCACGAACTGCCTGTGGGCTGCAGATGCCTGATTTTCATCAGGTACACATCGCCATTAGGGCCCCTGAAAACCATGCCCAAACCGATGGAGCCGCGCCTGTACCTGCCACCTTCAAGGCGCGTATAGCCACGATTTGTCATGACAACTTGCAAGATCTTTTTCGACAGTGTGGTTCGTGTGGCATGGGTCGCGATAACACCACTGCGCAATGCTGCGTAACTGTCCAGCAAAGCCATGACCTCGACATCCATTGTACGAATCAACATATGTTTGTTCAGTTGCCGCGCAACCTCCATATTGTAAATTCTCCCCGATGGCGTCGGCAGCACCGTGCGCAACCCCTGGAGCTCATCATATACAGGCGCCCAGATCGGCAGGGGCTGCTTGTTTGCCATGCTCGTCAGAGCTTCATCCAGTCGTCCTGTGGGAAACTGCTGCCTGTGCAAACTCTGCTCGCACAGTCGCTCCAGCTCGAGCACATCAGGTGCACGCATGACCTGGGTATCCACTGACTTGACGATCTGGCGCGTGTAGTTGCGCAAGAAGGTATGCACTTGATACTCATGACCGCTTGCAGGCAAATCAAAGGCCTGGCGCACAAGTGTCTCCAGATGCGGATGCTCACCCAGTTGGGGGGTCAGGTGCCAGTTGCCGATGACCACCCGCTGGGTGACAGGGTCGAACACGCCGTCAGCTTCGATAAATAATGCGCTTGTTCCATCGTCTCCCTTGCGCACGACCTTCCAGGACAACTGATCGGTGTCGAGCCGGACCCGATAAAACTTGTTGTCCATCAGGACAAAATCTTCAGCAATTTCTTCAAATATTCCGCCAACTGCAGAGCCGGGCTGGTCAACGAGCCGGTAGACACCTTCTGCAGTCAGAGTGCCCTGGGCTTGCAACCTGGCCGGATCAGCAGGATCCATGCGGAAAATCCCGTAGCCGCCCACTTCGTCCAGTTCCCGTGAGATAAACAAATCGCGCTGCCCAATCACCACGCGATCCATAGATTCAATGCCCTGCGGGCGCACGGCAGGAAGCGGTGCCGGGGCAATCTGCGGCGGCACCTCGTAACCGGCCGGGACCTTGCGCGTGGGGGTGACCGGGGTCGAATCGACAATCACCTCGTCCAGCTCAGAAAAAGGTGAACCGCCCTTGCCCCCCACGTCGAGATGATATTCCCACTCCCCCCGGGCATTTTGCCGAACGGGAGGCTCATAGTTTTTCGGCGGGCGGGCCTTCAGCCGCAAGGTCTGCTCACCCGCACGACGGTACACCTCATACACCTTGTCATTGACCTGGATGTACATGCGCTGGTTGAGCAAGAAGACATTTTCGTTTTTGCCCGTAAGCCTTACAGCATCGTAAAGCCGGACATTGACCTCATACCCCTCGAACGCCTTGCTCTGCCAGGACTTGCCCGTACTGATCGAAGGCAACCAGTCGCCCAGGCGCTTTTTCTGCAAGGCCTTGCTGGCTCGCCGCCCCACGTCATACAGGGTGGATCCGGCCTGGCCAAGCACCTGTTCCACATGACTCAGTACTGTGCCCACAGCTCCCGGCTTGACCACCAGTGGTGCCAGCGTGAGGATCACTTCGCCCAGGTTGAGCGTGGCAGAAAACAAAAGGCTGGCGCCAGCCTTGTAATCCCCCCGGGCAAAGGCGTTCACCGCTGCATTGGCGTCATGCCAGCCGTCATAGGCAGCGATGGCCGTTCCAATCCCCGGAAGTACCGACAAACCGAGTTTCACATAGCCCAGCTCACGCTCCGCACTGCGTTCCAGCTGACGGCGCTGGATTTCCAGGGCCGTTCTGGAGGCGATGTCGACCTGCTCCCTGAGCTTGCCCATGCGAGCCATGTACTGCATGTCAGTCAGGGACAGGTGCGGCGCCCTGACCGGGTCAATAATCAGGAACCCGTGGTCTGAGCTGCGCAAGATGGCATTGATGTTCTGCACATTGCGCGCCGGGTCGGAACCTGCGCTGGCGCTACGCGCCAGATAGTCGAGCAGGCGTCGGTCAAGCAGCACAAGGTTGGCCAGCCGCGACCTGAGCCCTTGCAGGCTGGTGTCCTCAACAAATTTCTGATTCCCCGGCGCACCCGGTAAATACATCAGCGTCAGCTCCGACGTTTTGTCATGCACCACCGACAAGCCTGTCAGCCCTTGCTCTGTGTAGGAACCGTCCCCGCGGATCGGTGAGCGCAACAAGGTGTAGCGATACTCGATGTCAAATTCGCCGCTGGTTGTTTGTTTGCCATTGCTGGCGCTGGTAGCGGCTTGCAACAGCCGTAGCCCCGCTGCAGACAGGTGGCCCTGTTGGCGAGCGGCCCAGGCTTCAAGGTTGATGGCCTGCCTGAACACCGCCAGGCGCCTGGCAATATCGGGAGCTCCTGGCTGACTGCCCGCCGGCGTGCGGCCTAAAAAAGCGTCGGTAATCCTGACGTTGTAGTGCGTTGCCACATCCAGCTCAGGAAGGGTCTTGAGCAGGTACTCAAGGTCGATGCCCAATGCCCGGGTGTCCAGGCCATCGAGCGTGAACTGGCTGTGCTTGAGGCGCAGCATCTGCTGCTCATCTTCGGCATCGATATTATGTCGGGCCAGGGCCGAGAGGCTGATGGTGTGGCGGCTGAGGCTGACGTCATCGCGCGTCGAAAAATCGGTGATCGCGATGCTTTCCGAGGTATCCCCCGCCAGATGCGGGCGCTCGGGCCTGTCCCCGGTCTGCACCACCTCAACAGTCACGCTATCAGGCATGTCGACCTTGACTGCGTCAGGATTGAGGGTGCGCTTGAGGTCGGCCTTGAGGCGGTCGGCCAGGGTATCGCGGGTAAACACTTCGAATGAAGGCAGGCTGTGGGCCAGGTCCTGTTCCAGCCAGGCGGCATTGCGCGCGTAGGTCATCAAGCCCTTGGCATATCCGCTACGGGCTTCGGCCGGCACCTGCAGCAACCAGTCAGGCAATTGCTGGGTGGCCCGGGCCGTACGCAATTGTTCGGCCACTTGATCAATGGCTTGCACACGAGCCTCATTGCCAGGCGCCATCAGGTTGTGCGCGGTTTCCAGGCGCAAGCGCTCAAGGGACTGCTCTGGCGTGGACTGGTCATACAACCATTGACCACCGGCCATAAGTGCGGCGCTTTCCTGATAGCTGGCGATCTGATCTTCGACTCCCAGGTTGAATGCGTGGCCATCCAGAACACGCAGGATCACCGGGTTGTCGCCAGCCTCAACGCTGATCGCGGCCCGAGCGCCGGCGCGGCTTTTAAGCGACACATGGCCAAGCCAGAACCCGTCCGGGTCGGCCCGCACGCTACGGGCCAACGCGACCTTGAGTTGGGCCACCGAACCAAAGGCATGCAAACCACCCGCCAGCCCCGGGACAAACAGGTACACACGCTCATCAGCCTGATGATCGTCAAGCGCCGGCTGGCGGGTCATCACCATCGCCCCCAGCAGCAGGTAGGAACGCTGCGAGCTGCCCAGCGATACATCGCAGACGCGCACCGTGCTGTCACCGCGAAGCGCGGACCAGGGTTCACTGACCACTTCCTTGAGCAGCTCGTAACCCTGTGCGGACAAACGGCCTTCATGGACTTGCAATTGCGCTTCGGCCAACAGCGCTCCCGATCTGCTCGCCGACAAGCGTTGCAACAAGCTCAGGCCCTCGGCGTCCAGCCGCGTCCAGAAGTCGGCGGTCAAAACCGGTGGCCCGACGACCAGGGCATCCGTTGCTTTCAGGCTGCCCGCCAGATGGGCTTGCAGCTGCTCATGGGCCTCCCGGTAAACGCTCAATCGGCCCGGGAGTTGCGTTTCATCGCCAAGGAATGCCAAAAGGCTCGCCTCATAACGCGCGACTTTTCGCTCGCGCAACGTGCCTGGCAAATGGGGGGACAGGCTGCCGAATGAGACATAATCGTCAGCTTCAAGGGTATGCGAGGTTGCAGTCATTAGCGCGTTCATCCCAGGTGACCTTAAGTCACCTGATCTGAACAGAAACGCGGCAGGCATCTGCGGTAGATATATACCGCGTGCGGGGCGCTATTTTTTCTTGGGCTTTTTGTCGTTCTTGAGCTTCTTGTCGTGCTTGTCGCGCTTGGCAAAGGCCGCTTCCAGGGCCTCGTTGATGGTGCGCAGTACCTTGACCCGTGCCCAGCGCTTGTCGTTGGCTTCCACCAGGGTCCAGGGCGAGATTTCGGTGCTTGTGCGGTCAACCATGTCGCAAACCGCCGTGCGATAGAGGTCCCATTTTTCGCGATTGCGCCAATCTTCCTCGGTAATTTTAAAGCGCTTGAACGGGATTTCTTCACGCTCCTGGAAGCGTTCAAGCTGGGTGTCCTTGTCGATGGCCAACCAGAACTTGACGACAATTGCCCCAGCCGCCGTGAGCTGTTCTTCGAAATCATTGATCTCGCCGTAGGCGCGCATCCAGTCCGCCGGGGTGCAAAACCCCTCGACCCGCTCTACCAGCACCCGGCCATACCAGGAACGGTCAAAAATGGTGAACTTGCCCCGTGCCGGCACCTGACGCCAGAAACGCCACAGGTAGGGTTGCGCCCGCTCATCTTCCGAAGGCGCGGCAATCGGCACGATGCTGTACTGGCGCGGGTCGAGCGCAGCGGCCACACGGCGGATCGAGCCGCCCTTGCCGGCCGCATCGTTGCCCTCAAACACGGCAATCAGCGAGTGGCGGCGCATGCGCTTGTCACGCATCAACCCCGACAAGCGCGCTTGCTCGGTAATCAACTGTTCCTGGTAGTCGTCCTTTTCAAGATGCTGGGTCATGTCCAGGCAGTCGAGCAGGGTCAACTCGCCCTGTTTGTCCGGCAAGGGCGGCACCCCGGCCGGCCGGGCAGCGACCTTGGCGGTTTGCAATGCGGCCTGCAGTCCGTCGAGCAGAATCCTGCCGACGGTCAGGCTGCGGTAATGCGGGTCCATGCCCTCGACGATATTCCACGGGGCATAATCGCGGCTGGTACGGCGGATGGCCCGCTCGCCGTAACGCACGAACTTGTCGTAGGTTTTCGATTGCTGCCAGTCCAGCGGGCTGATGCGCCAGCTGTGCAGCGGATCGTCCTTGAGGGTTTGCAGGCGTTCCTTCATTTGTTTTTTGGACAGGTGAAACCAGAACTTGAAGATCACCGCGCCTTCATTGCAGAGCATTTTTTCCAGGCGCTCCGCGCCGGCAATTGCCTGGTCCAGGACGGCATTCTTGAACAGGCCGTGAACCCGGCCCTGGAGCATCTGGCTGTACCAGTTGCCAAAAAACACGCCCATGCGCCCCTTGGCCGGAAGCTGGCGCCAGTAGCGCCAGGCAGGCGGGTGGGCCAGTTCCTCGTCGGTCTGGCTATCAAAGGTGCGTACCTCGATCAGCCGCGGGTCCATCCATTCACTGAGCAGCTTGACCGTCTCGCCCTTGCCGGCACCTTCTATGCCATTGATCAGCACAATGACCGCAGAGCGCTTTTGCTGCTGCAGTTCGTACTGGGCTTCAAGCAAGGCTTCACGCAGGGCGGGAGCTTCTCTGTCGTAGGTTTCTTTATCGATGACATGACCGATTTCAGCGGATTCGAACATGGAAAGCTCCCTGGCAAGATGTCACAAGCCTAGCGGATTGCTCTGTTTTATGTAGGAAGAAACCACGCAAACCTGTCATGGATCAGTCCCAGCCTGAGCGATCGGCTAGAATGGCGGCCTTGCCGTTGCCGAGCTGCACATGACTACTGAAACTGCCAATGCCCAGATTGACTGGGATGACCAGGGCCGCCCCCATTCGCGGGTGTTTGACGACGTGTACTTTTCAGACAAGTCGGGCCTTGATGAAACCCGTTATGTTTTTATTCAACAGAACGCCCTCGCAGAACGCTTCGCCGCGTTGGTGGCCAATACCCAACTGGTAATTGGCGAAACCGGCTTCGGCACCGGCTTGAATTTTTTATGCGCCTGGCAGTTGTTCGAACAACACGCACACCCCGAGGCCCGCCTGCACTTCGTCAGCGTCGAGAAATACCCGCTCACCCGTGATGACCTGCAGCGCGCCCTGGCGCTGTGGCCAGAACTGGCGCCGTTCAGCGAGCAATTGCTGGCCGCCTATGTTGCCATCCACCCGGGCTTCCAGACCCTGACCCTGGCCGATGGCCGAGTCACGCTCACGCTGTTGATCGGGGATGCCCTGGAGCAATTGCCGCAGCTCGACGGCAAAATCGATGCCTGGTTTCTCGATGGTTTTGCCCCGGCGAAAAACCCCGACATGTGGACCCCCGAACTGTTCGCGCAGCTGGCGCGCCTTGCCGCGCCCGGGTCAACGATCAGCACCTTCACCAGTACCGGCTGGGTGCGCCGGGCGTTGAACGAGGCCGGGTTCAAGATGCGCCGCACGCCGGGCATCGGCCATAAGTGGGAGATTCTGCGCGGGACCTTTGTCGGGTTGCCGGAAAATCAGTCAGTGCTCCCCACGGTCAAACCCTGGTTTGCCCGCCCGCCCCGGGTTGAAGGCCCGCGCAAGGCCCTGGTGATCGGCGGCGGCCTGTCGGGTTGCGCCAGCGCCAATAGCCTGGCCCGGCGCGGCTGGCAGGTGGTATTGCTGGAGCGCCATGAGCGGCTGGCCAAGGAGGCCTCAGGCAATCCCCAGGGCATTCTCTATCTCAAACTCTCTGCCCACGGTACGACCCTGTCGCAGATGATTGTCAGTGGTTTCGGCTATACCCGTCGCCTGCTGGAACACCTGCAACGCGGGCGCGACTGGGATGATTGCGGCGTGCTGCAACTGGGTTTCGATGCCAAGGAAGCTCAGCGTCAGGCGCAACTGGCCGCGGCATTCCCCCCGGCACTGGTGCATCTGCTCGACCAGCCCCAGGCACAAGCCCTGGCCGGAATCGAACTGGCCCACGGCGGGCTGTTCTACCCCGAAGGCGGTTGGGTACACCCCCCTGCGCTGTGCCACTACCAGACCCTGCACCCCAATGTTCAGGTCCTGACCCACAGTGATGTCGTGCAACTGCACAAGGTCGACGACCAGTGGCAGGCATGCCACGAGGATCGGCTACTGGCCAGTGCGCCGGTGGTGATCCTGGCGGGTGCAGCCGAGGTCAAACGCTTCCCGGCCAGCAGCGGCTTGCCGCTCAAGCGGATTCGCGGGCAAATCACCCAGCTGGCTGAAACTCCTGACAGCGCCGTGCTGAAAACCGTGGTCTGTGCCGAAGGCTATGTTGCCCCCGGTCGATTGGGGGAACATACCCTGGGCGCCAGCTTCGACTTCCATAACGAAGACCTGACCACCACCCCCGAAGGCCATCAGGGCAACCTTGACCTGCTGCAGGAAATATCCCCGGATCTGGCCCACCGCCTCGGTGACGAACAGCTCGACCCGCATACCCTCCAGGGCTGGGCCGCGTTCCGTTGCACCAGCCCGGATTACTTGCCCATCGTCGGCCCGCTGGCGGACCCGGAACAATTCGCCAGCGCCTATAGCGTGTTGCGCAAGGATGCCCGGCAAGTCCCCGACACGGCCTGCCCGTGGCTCGACGGCTTGTACGTCAACAGCGGCCATGGCTCCCGCGGCTTGATTACCGCGCCACTGTCCGGCGAGCTGCTGGCCGCGTGGATCAACGATGAGCCCCTGCCCTTGCCCAGAGCTGTCGCCGAAGCCTGCCTGCCCAACCGGTTTGCCCTGCGGGCACTGATCAAAGGGCTGTAGTGGGGGAATCATGGGATGCCCTGGGTGCCAGCAGTGACTCGGTCATTTGCAAGCTCCAGACATCGACCGCAGCGTCCATGCGCTGACGGACTTCACCGACCTCACGCAGGTAGCGCTCGCTGTTCATTTCCGGCGAGCGCTTCAACAACTCGCTGAGGGCCTCGAAGTACGGCTCGGTCAAGGCGCTGTATTGCGGCCTGTTAGTGCGGATCAGGTATTCGCGCCAAAACTGGCGGGTGCTGATAAAAATATTCAGGGCAGCGGTTTTCTCGGCCCGCTCGACCTCAAGCCGGGCGATATCCAGGTCCTCCCGGGTGACCCCGGCCAGGGATTTGAACACCATGCTTTCAGGTTGCCCCGGCAGCTCCAGGGCCCGCGCCAGGCCAATCCGGTAAGCCAGGTGTATTTCCAGTTCATCAGGCAACGGGCCGGCCTGCGCCAGGCGCAGCAGATAATGTTCATGGGCAATCCTGGCGACCTTGTCGAGCCTGAACAGCCCCTTGCCCAGCCCCAGCAACTGGTGCTTTTGCGGCGAGCCTTCCTGGGAGAGGCCCGCCAGCTCCATTTGCACCTCCATCTCGCTGAACGTGAAAGCCACACTGTCGGTACAACTGCGCGGTGAAGCGGCTATGTCCAGCACATCGCGGCGTAATACCGAGCTGTCATTGGCCGCCTCGATCATCTCCCAGACCCGCCGGCTCAGGTCCTGACGCACTTCGCGGGCATCTGCGGTGGCGGTGAGGCGACTGAGCACGGTGAAAAAGTCTTCCGAGGCCGCATCGGCCCGCAAGCTGTTCCACAGCAACTCCCTTCGACGCAGCTCCTGGGTGGTGATACCCGCTGTCCAGAACTCGAACGCCGCCGCTTCACTCATCAACTCTTCGCTGTTGATGCCCATGCTGCTGCCACCTTGCATGGCATTGCGGGCCAGGCGCAGGCGGCTGGCGGCCGACAACGGGTTACCGGTCAGGGAGATGTTGCGGGTCACGGCAAGGGGGGCCTGATAGACATGCTCCGGAATCTCGACGATGCGGTTTTCCCTGAGGTCCGCAGACTCCAGGAAGGGTCTGGAGATCAGGTCCTGTGGCCAGTGGTCGATCCAGGTCCGGCGCAGATACACCCGGCGCAGGAATCCCAGATGGCTCAATGCAAGGTTGGGGCCCAGCAGGTTGTCATTGAGGTTGAGCACCTGCAGCTTGCTCAGGGTATTGAGCACGGCAACATTGCCGGGGTTCAGGTACAGCAGGTTGCGCGCCAGGGACAAACGCCGCAGGTTGGGCATGCGCTCAAGCTGTGCAGGCAAATGAACCATGCGGTTGTTGTCCATTTCCAGCGACACCAGCCCGCTGAAATGCTCCAGGAACCTGCTGGCCGTGTCCCGGCAGTTCATATTATTGAGTTTCAACTCCCGCACATGGCTGAAGTCGGCCACCGCGGGCAGCTCCGGAAAGTTGCCCAGGCGAAAACCATCCAGGCTCAGGCTGTGCATGTCCTCGTTGTGTGCCCAGGGGATATGGGTCGGGCTCTTGCGCCAGCAGCGCTCGATCAGACCGGCTGCCTGGTAGCGGTTTTCGGCGTAGTCGTGCATGGCGTCCGCTAACGGCACATCGCTGGGCGTGGCATCGATCCACGCTTGCAGGCTGGTCAGCAGCGCCCTTCTCTCGCGCTTGCGTTCGCGCAGGATATGCAGCGGCTCGACTCCCCGCCCCACCAGACCGTCAAGGTACTCAATGACCTGTTCATCATCGAAGTCGGAGTAAATCATGCGCACACGGCGCTGCAGCTCCCAGGAGTGGGGACCCGACGTCATCCCGCACAAGGGATAGCCCATTTGCCCGTCAGCCAGGACAACCGGGGCCTTGAAACCCGGCTTGATCGGCTGCATGCCCAGCACCTGAGCTGACTCCTGCCGGGCATTGCTGGCCAGTTTGGCCAAGGCCGCGTTGAACGACGACGCATCCTGGCTTGAAGCAAAGCCCATTGCATTGCGTTCAAAGTCGGTCAAGGTCTGGAAAAGCGCCGTCGACAGCGGTACAGGAGCACCCGGCTCAAGAATGTATCCAGCGCCACGCGGCCTGTAGTGCATATACCCCCTGGGCGTCTTGACCAGCACTCGCGGCGGCGTCGTCAGCACGCCGTCCCACAGGTGAATCAAGGCACCGGACAGCGTGCCTTCGCGAATCTCCAGCGCTTTGTCGGCAGGCCAACCGGGCAGTTGCTCGAAGTAATGCAGGGCCAGTCGTTCGGCATCATCATTGGCCTGCGAACCCAGATAAAACCCCTCGATAGCGCGATTCAACCGCGCTTCGCGCAGATGTACCCGCACCCGCTCGGCCAGGGCCAGGGGCACCTTGCCTGCACGCAAGGCTTCCAGTTGCGGGTTGCTGGCCGACGCGACCAAAGCCTGCGCCACCGTGCGCGGCAATCCCGGAAAATCCCGTTCGATGACCTTGGCTTCAGGTGCCAGGGACTGGTTTAAACGCTCATACAGTTGCTCGAATACCTGACGCTTGTGCTCCCGTGCATAGTTGCCCAGCTCTCGGGCCAAGGCGCGCGCCGATGCGGGCGTGCCCGCCAGCTCGTTGCCCAGCAACGCTTTGGCCTGGGCTTCGGGCAAGGCGGCCAGTACGGCATCCAGCAGTTGGCCTTGCTCAAGAACGGATGCCGTCAGGTTGATATGCGAGGAAGTCGGCCATCCTGTACTGCCGTATTGCGCCAGGCGATTACCCATCTCGTCGACCACGGCCAGCCCCTTGCCCTCAGGCCAGCCCGGTAACCAGGGCAACAGTTGCAACTGCAGGTCGGTCCAGCGCCGGGAGGCGTATTGACCACTGCTCATCTGCCCGGCAAAGGTATCGAGCTGGTGGTCGATCACAAAGCGCTTGAGGGTGACGTTCAACAAGGGCGGTGCAGGCAGGTTGTCCAGATGGACACGGCGCAAGATATCCGGGTGGGTGTCGGTCAGTTCACGCACATGCTCCAGCGTTTGAGCGTCAAGGGCTGCGGCTTCAGGCCCCAGGCGTCCCAGTAAGGTGGCACTGTCGGCCCACTCCAGCGGCCGCTCATGCACGTGTTGCCAGGCGCCTTTGTTGTTGTGCAGCAATGCTGGTTTGAACGCCTGGGGCCGGTGTGGATGAGGTATGCGCCACTGCCGGCGCACGGCATCGAACTCGACGGGATAGTGCTTGCCGCTCACTTCCACATGCTCCATGCCGTTGATACGAAAAAGCCCCTGGCCGTCGACGGTAAAACGGTGTTCACCCACGGCACCGTGCTCATAGTGCTCTAGGTTTTTGTTCCATAACCGGGCCGTGCCGTCATCGCGGCTAATGGGTTCAAAACCTTCAAAGTGCGCCAGGGTGGCCGCACTCAGGCGCCTGGCTGCAGCCCGCACGGCAGCCACCCCGGCTACAACGGCAGTGTTGACGGCCAGATCCCTGGCGACATTGAGCAGGTGCTCGCGGGCATGATCGACATCGCCCTGGGTCCAGTCCTCGACCCCCTCATAGACTTCCTTGAGCATGTCGCCGATTGCCACCGCCAGCATCAGGTCGCCCAGAACCGGTACAAACAGGGCCGCGACGTTTATCAGCAACAGCCCTGCCGTTTTGTACAGCTGCCAGCGCTGTTCGCGCTCGCGTTCGTCGAGTACGCCGGTCGGTACAGCCAGCAGCTGTGCATCGGCAAACATGTTGCGCAATTGCACGGTACACAGGTAGTGCGCCGCACTTATGGCCTGGGGGCTTGCGGTCAGGCTCAAGTGTTCGGGGCGGGCCTGGAGCTTCTGGATAAACAACGGGCGCACGCTCAAGGCCGTGAACTGCGCAAAGAACTTCGCATAGGCCGGGTCCAGCAGCCGGTGTTTCAATTCATCGGTGAATACCTGCAAGGAACTGAACTCGAAAAAAGGCGCCAGCGGATCATTGGGTATATAGGCGATCAGCCGGTTGCCGGGATGCAGCAGCAAGGTATCCGCAGAAAAAATCACCACCCCGTCGATTGGCGTGTCCAGGATCGTCAGCGCGCTGAACACCAGCGGCTTGCCATCCAGCTGCACCCCGGGAGGATGGGTGGTGCTTTCGGGCCGGGCCAGCGTGGCAAGGATTGTCGTGTAGGCGGTTTGGCTGATTTTTTTCTTCAGGAAGGCGACATGGGCGTCGACCGCCATGTCATGGGTTTTCAGGCAGCGCAGGTTGGCCTGGGTAGCCAGGTGCGCAGGCCCCGGCGTACCCGACGCGTCAACGCCCAGAGAATGCTCCAGGTACTGCTGGTACTTGAGCCCCAGATCCAGCCGGCGGCACAGCGCGGCAAAGTGATGGGGCCTGAGCGGGCTGACATGATCTGCCTGCCCTCCAAGGCGAATCTGGCTCTGCGGGTTGAAGCCGTCTTCATGGGTCTCCCCGGCCGAAAAATTTTGCAGGGCAGCCCACAGCAGGGTCTTGGGTTCGTCACGCACCAGGTAGTGCCGAACGGTGCTCAGCAGGGTGTCGTCGGTAATCAGGTGAACATGCACCACTGCCAGGTAATCGTTGTGGATATTGAGTGACGACCCGAATTCGCCCATGACCGCGACCGCCAGCAACGCCCCGCAATAAGCCTCGACACTTTGCAGCTCACCGAACTTCTTGCCGACCAGGCCGTGATAGAAGCGGCTATGGGCCATAGAGGCATCCAGTGCGGTGATGGTGTGCGGATCGGCACCCAGCAGCCATTTGGGCATATGGCCATGCACCAGTTCCAGCGACTCAAGGTCGCTGAGTGTGGTATCGCGGGCATTCAGCGGGGGGGTGTGGCGGGCCATATCTGGTCTTCTGCAGGTCAGTGAGTGCCTAACCTAGCGCCGCATCATGGCTGCAGTGACATAGATAGATATATGCCCCTCGATAAATGCCGGTGCCCTGCCCGCAACACAACCATCGGTAATTTTTATTGAACGATCCGGGCACAGGTCACTCGATAAAACACGGTCATTTATGGCGATGCGGGTGGGTACAACCCCGCACCGCGCGGGCCGGTGACACGGCCCAAGGCTGTTTCACCCTTTAAAACCGGGCCCAAGCGCTACGAAGCGTCCCGCAAAGACGCTGACACATCCCTGTAGCACCACATGCAGAAATACCAAGGATTTACACACCATGTGCGGATTAGCTGGCGAGTTACGTTTTGATCAACACCCTGCCGACCTGGCAGCCATCGAACGCATCACCCACCACCTTGCACCTCGTGGCCCCGATGCCTGGGGGTTTCACAGCCAGGGGCCGGTCGCCCTTGGCCATCGTCGCCTGAAAATCATGGATTTGTCCGACGGCTCGGCCCAGCCGATGGTCGACAGCCAGCTGGGACTGTCCCTGGCTTTCAACGGTGCGATCTATAACTTCCCCGAGCTGCGCGCCGAGCTTGAAACCCTGGGTTACAGCTTTTATTCCGACGGCGATACCGAAGTGCTGCTCAAGGGCTATCACGCCTGGGGCGAGGCGCTGCTGCCCAAGCTCAATGGCATGTTTGCTTTTGCCGTCTGGGAGCGCGACGCCCAGCGCCTGTTTATCGCCCGTGATCGCCTGGGGGTCAAACCGCTGTACCTGTCGCGCACCGGCGAGCGCCTGCGCTTTGCCTCGACCCTGCCCGCGCTGCTCAAGGGCGGTGATATCAGCCCGATGCTCGACCCGGTGGCCCTCAACCATTACCTGAATTTTCACGCCGTAGTGCCAGCCCCCCGCACCCTGATTGCCGGCATTGAAAAACTGCCGCCCGCCACCTGGCTGCGCATCGACGCCAATGGCCATACCGAGCAGAAAACCTGGTGGACCCTGCCCTACGGCCCCCATGCCGATGAAGCCAACCTGACCCTGGAAGACTGGCGCGACCGCGTGCTCGACAGCACCCGCGAAGCCGTGGCCATCCGCCAGCGTGCAGCGGTGGATGTCGGCGTGCTGCTGTCAGGCGGTGTCGATTCCAGCTTGCTTGTAGGCTTGCTGCGGGATGTTGGCGTACAGGACCTGTCGACCTTTTCCATCGGGTTTGAGGACGCAGGTGGCGAGCGCGGTGATGAATTCCAGTATTCGGATTTAATCGCCAAGCATTACGGCACTCGCCATCACCAACTGCGCATTGGCGAACACGAAATCATCGAGCAACTGCCTGCCGCCTTTCGCGCCATGAGCGAGCCGATGGTCAGCCATGACTGCATCGCCTTTTACCTGCTGTCCCGGGAAGTCGCCAAGCATTGCAAGGTGGTGCAAAGCGGCCAGGGTGCTGACGAACTGTTTGCCGGCTATCACTGGTACCCACAAGTGGATGGTGCCAACGATCCTTATGCCGCGTACCGCGAAGCCTTTTTCGACCGCAGTTACGACGAGTACAAGGCCACCGTCCAGCCACAATGGCTGACAGCCAATGACGCTGCTGGCGACTATGTGCGTGAGCATTTCGCACAGCCGGGTGCCCAGGCCGGGGTGGACAAGGCCTTGCGCCTGGACAGTACCGTGATGCTGGTGGATGACCCGGTCAAACGGGTGGACAACATGACGATGGCCTGGGGCCTTGAAGCCCGCACGCCGTTCCTGGATTACCGCCTGGCCGAGCTGTCGGCGCGGATTCCGGCGCGCTTCAAATTGCCCGATGGCGGCAAGCAGGTACTCAAGGAAGCCGCACGGCTGGTGATCCCCAGCGAAGTCATCGACCGCAAAAAAGGCTATTTCCCGGTGCCGGGGCTCAAGCACTTGCAGGGCAACACCCTCAACTGGGTGCGCGACTTGCTGCTGGACCCGAGCCAGGATCGCGGCCTGTTCCAGCCGGCCATGCTTGACCAGTTGCTGACCAACCCGCAAAGCCAGCTGACGCCCCTCAATGGCTCCAAGCTGTGGCAACTGGCCGCCCTGAACCTGTGGCTGAGCGAACAAGGAATCTGATCGATGAAACCCCTCGCTACGGCTTATAGCCAGCGTTTACTGCGTGGCCAGACGCCTTCTTACGAACGCCTGCAAGCCCGCTTTGCCGAAGACGGCAGCGAACTGAATGCCTGCCCCGTGGCCGTACATTGCGGCTGGGGCCGGCTGTTGATCGGGCATACCTTTCCCGACCCCGCTACCCTGGCCGAAGAGCTGCTCAACGAGCAGCCCGGCGAGCGCGATATTGCCCTGTATGTCGCTGCGCCCCAGCAGGTGCTGGCGCAGTCGCCGCAACAACTGTTTCTCGATCCCTCGGATACGTTGCGCCTGTGGTTTACCGATTACCGCCAGGCCACCCGCGTGTTTCGCGGCTTCCGTATCCGCCGCGCACAAAGCGAGGCGGACTGGAGCGCGATCAACACCCTGTACCTGTCACGCTCCATGCTGCCCATCGACCCGACCCTGCTGACCTCGCGCCACGAGGGCGGCCCGGTGTACTGGATGGCCGAAGACGAGGACAGCGGCGCGGTGATCGGCAGTGTCATGGGCTTGAACCATCACACCGCGTTCAACGACCCCGAAAACGGCAGCAGCCTCTGGTGCCTGGCGGTCGACCCGCTGTGCTCGCGGCCAGGGGTGGGTGAAGTACTGGTGCGGCATCTGGTCGAGCACTTTATGAGCCGCGGCCTGAGCTATCTCGACCTGTCGGTGCTGCATGACAATGCCCAGGCCAAGAACCTCTACGCCAAACTGGGCTTTCGCACCCTGTCGACCTTTGCCATCAAGCGCAAGAACGGCATCAACCAGCCGCTGTTTCTGGGGCCTGGCCCCGAGGTCGGGCTCAACCCCTATGCCAGCATCCTCGTTGAAGAAGCCTACAAACGGGGCATCGACGTGCAGATTGACGACGCGGCCGCCGGCCTGTTCACCCTTAGCCACGGCGGGCGACGGATTCGTTGCCGCGAGTCCCTAAGCGACCTGACCAGCGCCATCAGCATGAGCCTGTGCCAGGACAAGTGCCTGACCCACAAGGTGCTCAGCCAGGCCGGCCTGAACGTGCCGACCCAGCAACTGGCGGGCAATGCCGATGACAACCTGGCGTTTGTCGAGCAGCACGGCCGGGTGGTGGTCAAGCCGGTGGATGGCGAGCAAGGAAATGGCGTGGCGGTGGACCTGCACAGCATCGAGCAGGTGCAACAGGCCATCGAGGCAGCGCGGGCGTTCGACAGCCGGGTGCTGCTCGAAAGTTTTCACGAAGGCCTCGACCTGCGCATCGTGGTGATCGGCTTTGAAGTGGTGGCTGCCGCCATTCGCCGTCCCGCGCAGGTGATCGGCGACGGTCAGCACCGCGTCCAGCGCCTGATCGAGGCGCAAAGCCGCCGACGCCAGGCCGCCACCGGTGGCGAAAGCCGCATCCCGCTGGACGCCGAAACCCTGCGCACCGTGCAGGCCGCAGGCTATGACTACGACAGCATCCTGCCCGCCGGGCAGGTACTGGCTGTACGCCGCACCGCCAACCTGCACACCGGCGGCTGCCTGGAAGACGTCACCGCCGTGTTGCACCCGGTGCTGGCCGACGCCGCCATTCGCGCAGCCCGGGCCCTGGATATTCCGGTGGTGGGGCTCGACCTGATGGTGCCCGCCGCCGACCAACCCGACTATGTCTTTATTGAAGCCAACGAGCGCGCCGGGCTGGCCAACCATGAACCCCAGCCCACCGCCGAGCGCTTTATCGATTTGTTGTTTCCCCACAGTCAGCCTGCTCAATAGCTGACCGGCCCTCAGGAGTTTTTATGAACCGCAGCCTCCCTGAACCCGACCTCGACTACCTGCAACGGGTATTGCTGGAAATGCTCGCCATTCCCAGCCCCACCGGTTTTACCGACACCATCGTGCGTTATGTCGCCGAGCGCCTCGACGAATTGGGGATCCCTTTTGAACTGACCCGCCGCGGCACCTTGCGCGCCACCCTCAAGGGCCAGAAAAACAGCCCTGACCGCGCCGTGTCCGCGCACCTGGACACCATCGGCGCCAGCGTGCGGGCGATCAAGGACAACGGCCGGCTGGTGCTGGCACCTGTCGGTTGCTGGTCGAGCCGGTTTGCCGAAGGCAGCCGCGTCAGCCTGTTTACCGACAACGGCGTGATCCGCGGCAGTGTCCTGCCATTAATGGCTTCTGGCCACGCCTTCAATACCGGCGTGGATGAACTGCCGATCAGCTGGGACCATATCGAGTTGCGCCTGGATGCCTACTGCGCCACCCGCGCGGATTGCGATTCGCTGGGGGTCAATATCGGTGATTTCGTGGCCTTCGACCCACTGCCAGAATTTACCGAAAGTGGCCATATCAGTGCGCGGCATCTGGATGACAAGGCGGGTGTGGCGGCCCTGCTCGCCGCCCTGAAAGCCATTGTCGACAGTGGCGAACAGCCCCTTATCGACTGTCATCCACTGTTTACCATCACCGAAGAAACCGGCAGCGGTGCTGCGGCAGCCTTGCCGTGGGATGTGAGCGAGTTTGTGGGGATCGATATTGCGCCGGTGGCGCCGGGCCAACATTCCAGCGAGCATGCGGTGAGTGTAGCGATGCAGGATTCGGGCGGGCCCTATGACTATCACCTGTCGCGGCATTTGCTGGGGCTGGCCAGTGATAATGAGTTGCCGGTGCGCCGGGACATGTTTCGTTATTACTTCAGCGATGCCCATTCGGCCGTGACGGCGGGGCATGACATTCGCTGTGCATTACTGGCATTTGGCTGTGATGCCACCCACGGGTATGAGCGCACCCATATCGACAGCCTGGCAGCGTTGAGCCGATTGCTGGGGGCTTACATCCTCAGCCCGCCGGTATTCGCCAGCGATGCGCAGCCTGCACAGGGCTCACTGGATCGCTTCAGCCATCAGATCGAACATGATGCGCAGATGGAAAGCGACACCCGGGTGCCGTCGGTGGAGAGTCTGGTGGGGGAAAATCGGAACTGAGGCAAACCGCAAAATAATGAGTGGAAGCGGGCTTGCTCGCGATGGGGTCCGCGCGGTTTTTCAGTTAAACCGAATTGAAGCCATCGCGAGCAAGCCCGCTCCCACAAGAAGCTAGACCTGAGCCTGAGCCCCTTCAAACCACGCCAGTTTCTCACGCAGCAAAACCACTTCGCCCACAATCACCAGCGTAGGTGCATGCACTTCATGCTCCGCTACCAGTGTCGGCAAATCGGCCAGGGTACCGGTAAACACCCGCTGGTTGGACGTAGTGCCCTGCTGAATCAAGGCCGCCGGGGTATCCGCCGAACGACCATGCTTGATCAGCTGTTCGCAGATGATCGGCAAACCTACCAGGCCCATGTAGAACACCAGGGTTTGCGCTGGCGCAACCAGGTCGTTCCAGGGCAGGTTGCTGGTACCGTCCTTCAGATGCCCGGTAACAAAGCGCACAGACTGCGCGTAGTCACGATGGGTCAGCGGAATCCCGGCATAGGCAGCACAACCACTGGCTGCGGTAATGCCCGGTACTACCTGGAACGGAATCCCGTGGGCCGCCAGCTCTTCGATTTCTTCACCGCCACGGCCAAAGATAAACGGATCGCCACCCTTGAGCCGCACCACGCGCTTGCCCTGTTTGGCCAGATCCACCAGTTGCTGGTTGATCTGATCCTGCGGCACGGCATGATCGGCGCGACGCTTGCCAACATAAATCCGCTCGGCATCGCGACGGCACAGTTCAAGAATCGCCGGCGCCACCAGGCGATCGTACAGCACCACGTCCGCTTGCTGCATCAAGCGCAGCGCGCGGAACGTGAGCAAGTCAGGATCGCCCGGCCCGGCACCCACCAGATACACCTCACCGGTGGTCAGGGCTGCTTTGCCCTCAATCTTGGCCACCAGCAAGCGCTCGGCTTCAGCGCCCTGCCCGGCCAGCAAACGGTCGGCAATCGGGCCCTGGAACACATCTTCCCAAAACCCGCGACGCTGCTGCACATCCGGAAACAGGCCCTTGACCCGGGTACGGAAACGCGCCGCGAGGCCCGCCAACTGACCATAGGTCGAAGGAATCCAGGTTTCGATCTTGGCGCGGATCAACCGCGCCAGCACTGGCGCATCGCCGCCACTGGAGATGGCGATCACCAAGGGTGAGCGGTCGACAATCGCGGGGAAGATCAAGCTGCACAAGGCAGGTGCATCCACCACATTGACCGGCACGCAGCGGCGGTGGGCATCGGCGGAGACCTGGGCGTTGAGTGGCTCATCGTCGGTGGCGGCGATGATCAGGACGCAACCTTCAAGGTCGGCCTCGACATAACCGCGCAGCACCTGTTCGCCACCGCTGCTGTTTATCAACTCGCACAGCTGTGGCTCCATGGCGGGTGCGACCACCCGCAGCACCGCACCGGCATCAGCCAGCAGGCGGGACTTGCGCAAGGCAATCTCCCCGCCGCCAACCACCAGTACACGGCTGCCACGCAGGTTATGAAACAGCGGCAGAAACTCCATTTAGCCGATGACCTCAATGCCGCCCATGTAAGGCTTGAGTACGTCAGGTACACGGATCGAACCGTCAGCCTGCTGGTAGTTTTCCAGCACGGCAACCAGGGTACGGCCTACAGCCAGACCGGAACCGTTGAGGGTGTGCACCAGCTCAGGCTTGTTGGTTTCCGGGTTACGGAAACGCGCCTGCATGCGACGGGCCTGGAAATCACCGCAGTTGGAGCACGACGAAATCTCGCGGTATTTGTCCTGGCTTGGAACCCACACTTCCAGATCGTAGGTCTTGACCGCGCTGAAACCCATGTCGCCAGTGCACAGCGCCAGGGTGCGGTAAGGCAGCTCCAGCAGTTGCAACACCTTCTCGGCATTGCCGACCAGGCCTTCCAGCGCTTGCATCGAGGTAGACGGTTCAACGATCTGGACCATTTCAACCTTGTCGAACTGGTGCTGGCGGATCATGCCGCGGGTATCGCGACCCGATGCACCGGCCTCGCTGCGGAAGCACGGGGTGTGCGCCACCAGCTTGATCGGCAGGGCTTTGTGCTCGACGATCTCGCCAGCCACGATGTTGGTCAGGGTCACTTCAGCCGTCGGGATCAGGTAGAAATCGGCTTCGCCTTCACGGCTGATCTTGAACAGTTCTTCTTCGAACTTCGGCAACTGGCCAGTGCCTTGCAGCGCCGGGGCCTGAACCAGATAAGGCGTGTAGGCCTCTTCGTAGCCGTGCTCACCGGTATGCAGGTTGATCATGAACTGGGCCAGCGCACGATGCAGGCGGGCAATCGGGCCGCGCAGCAGGGCAAAACGGGCACCGGAGAGCTTGGCGGCGGTTTCAAAGTCCAGCCAGCCATGCTGCTCGCCGAGGGCGACGTGGTCCTTGATCTCGAAATCAAAGGCCGTTGGCGTGCCCCAGCGACGGATTTCGACGTTGCCGTCTTCGTCAGCGCCTACCGGCACGGAAGCGTCCGGCAGGTTGGGCAGGCCCAGCAGGATGGCGTCCAGCTCGGTCTGGATCACATCCAGCTCGGCCTTGCCATTGGCCAGGTCGCTGCCCATGGTTTCAACACTGGCCATCAGTGGCGCGATGTCTTCACCGCGTGCCTTGGCCTGACCAATGCTTTTGGAGATGGCATTGCGCTCGGCCTGCAACTTCTCGGTCAGGGTCTGGACTTCTTTACGCTTGGCTTCCAGCGCGTCGATGCGCGCCACGTCCAGCGTGAAGCCACGGGATGCCAGGCGATCCGCTACGTCCTGCAGGTTGCTACGTAACAGTTTGGAATCGAGCATGTCGGTTTCTCGTTTATCAAAGTTTGGTCAGGGACAGGCCAGCCCAGGTTGCGAGCAGCCCGCCGAATACGCTGAGGGCCGCATAGCCCAGTGCCAGTGGCACTTGCCCGCTTTCCAGCAGGCGCACCGTATCCAGTGAAAAGGATGAAAAAGTGGTCAAGCCACCCAGGAAACCGACCATCAGCCCGGCGCGGACTTCAATCGGTACTTCCGGGCGAATCAGAAAAAGTCCGTAAAGGAGGCCTATCAACAGGCAGCCCACGATATTAACGGCCAATGTCGCGGTATAAAAGTGCCGCGGCCAATTGGCGTTGATCCAGTTACCTGTAGCGAAGCGCAACAACGTGCCTGCAATGCCGCCCGCCGAGACGGCTACTACCAATGGAATCACGGTTTTCTCCGTTGTTTGGGGCTGGCCCGGTCGAGTGCAGCGAGATGCTTGAGCTTCTCGCCGATTTTCAACTCCAGCCCGCGAGGAACAGGCTGGTACAGGTTCAAGGGCTCCAGTTCGTCCGGGTAGTAGTCTTCGCCTGCGGCGTAGGCATCCGGCTCATCATGGGCATAGCGATACTCATCGCCATAGCCCAGTTGCTTCATCAGCTTGGTCGGCGCGTTGCGCAAATGCAGCGGCACTTCCAGCGAGCCGTATTCGGCGGCGCTGCGCAGTGCGGCCTTGAATCCCATGTACACGGCGTTGCTTTTCGGCGCGCAGGCCAGATAAGTGATGGCCTGGGCCACCGCCAGCTCGCCTTCCGGGCTGCCGAGCCGTTCTTGCACGTCCCAGGCCGAAAGGCACAGGCTGAGGGCTCGCGGGTCGGCGTTGCCGATGTCTTCACTGGCCATGCGTACCACGCGCCGGGCGATGTAGAGCGGGTCGCAACCGCCGTCGATCATACGCGCAAACCAGTACAGCGCGCCGTCGGGGTTGGAGCCGCGCACTGACTTGTGCAACGCCGAAATCTGGTCATAAAAGGCTTCGCCGCCCTTGTCGAAACGCCGCTGGGTATCGCCCAGCAGGTTATGCAGCAGGTCGGTGCCGATTTCGCTGTGGTCTTCGGCCAGGTCCGAGGCGTTTTCCAGCAGGTTGAGCATGCGCCGGCCATCGCCGTCAGTGGCCCGCAGCAAAATCTGGAAACCTTCATCGCTGAGGGTCAGGCCGCGCTTGCCCAGGCCCTTGTCCTCGGTCAGCGCCCGCTGCACCAGCTTGTGCAACGCTGCTTCATCGAGGCTTTTGAGCACATAGACACGCGCCCGGGACAGCAAGGCATTGTTCAGTTCAAACGAGGGGTTTTCGGTAGTGGCACCGATAAAGATCAGGGTGCCATCTTCCACATAGGGCAGGAACGCATCCTGCTGCGACTTGTTGAAGCGATGCACTTCGTCGACAAACAGGATGGTGCGCCGGCCATACTGGCCCGCCTGCTGCTTGGCGATTTCGACGGCCTGGCGGATCTCCTTGACCCCGGCCAGGACTGCCGAGACGGTTTCGAAATGCGCGTCAGACACTTCCGCCAGCAACCGCGCCAGGGTGGTTTTACCCACGCCCGGCGGGCCCCAGAAGATCATCGAATGCAGCGCGCCCTGCTCCAGCGCCTCACGCAAGGGCTTGCCGCGGGCGAGCAAGTGTTGCTGGCCAACGTACTCGTCCAGGTTGGCCGCACGCAAACGGGCAGCCAGCGGTTGGGCTATCGGGGCACTTCGAAACAGATCCATGGGCAGCGTTTGAAACCTCTTCCAGGGCTTATTCCTGGATGACATCAGCCCCTTTCGGGATATCGAACTTGAACTTGGAAGCCGGGATCGGCTCGTTGACCTTGACCCCGGTGAACAGGATGTTGGTCCGCTGGCCCACGCTGTCGATCAACTGCATGTCGTTGATCTTGCCGCCGCGAAAGGACAGGCGCAGGGAATCGAACAACGTGTCCTTGGTCTTGGGTTTGAGGGTGAAGTCCATCACGTCACCAGCCTGTTTGGAGGTGATGTCGAAACTTTCACTGATTTTCGACACATCACCCGACAACAGCAGGGCCGGGGTCTGGGTCAGGCGCTGATCCAGTTTCTTGATCGTGACCTGCTCCAGGTCCGGGTCCCACAGCGAGACTTTCTGGCCATCGGAAACCATCAGCTGCTCCTGGGGAGCATCGGTGTGCCAGTAAAACAGCCCCGGCCGCTTGACCGACATGTCACCGGCCGTTTCCTGCAACTGGGTGCCGCTGCCATCGAGGGTCAGCTGGGAAAAACGGGCGGTGATGGTATCAGAGCCCAACAGTTGGCCAAGACGTTTCACACTCTCGGCGTCGGCATGGGCCGACAGCGAAGAAAAAGCCAGTACCGGTAGCAACAGCATGCTGACAAAACGCATGGACATCCTCATTGATTAGTTAGCAGCCCTGGGGCAGCTCAATCGCGCATCGGGGCCGGCGCCAATACTTCGCGCGAGCCGTTAGTGTTCATCGAGGTTACGACCCCGGCCATTTCCATGGATTCAATCATTCGCGCAGCGCGGTTGTAACCGATCTTCAATTTGCGTTGTACCGCAGAAATCGAGGCACGACGGCTTTCAAGCACAAACTGTACGGCTTCGTCATACAGGGCATCGGTTTCCGGGTCGTCCCCGCCTTCGCTGCCACCGCCTTCAAAGCCGCTGCCCGCCTCTTCAACACCGTTGAGGATATCTTCGTTGTAGTCCGGAGCGCCGCGCAGCTTCCAGGCTTCTACCACGCGGTGAACTTCATCGTCGGACACAAACGCGCCGTGAACCCGGATCGGCAGGCTGGTGCCGGGCGGCATATAGAGCATGTCACCGTGGCCCAGCAGTTGCTCGGCGCCACCCTGGTCGATGATGGTGCGCGAGTCGATCTTGCTGGAAACCTGGAACGCCATTCGGGTGGGGATGTTGGCCTTGATCAGGCCGGTGATCACGTCCACCGAAGGGCGCTGGGTTGCGAGGATCAAGTGGATGCCGGCTGCCCGCGCCTTCTGGGCGATACGGGCGATCAACTCTTCGACCTTCTTGCCGACGATCATCATCATGTCGGCAAATTCGTCGACCACCACTACGATGGTCGGCAACTTCACCAGCAACGGCGCTTCGTCGTGAATGCTTTCGCGCTTGTACAGCGGGTCGACCAGCGGCTCGCCGGCGTCCTGGGCATCCTTGACCTTCTGGTTGAAGCCGGCCAGGTTACGCACGCCCATCTTGGCCATCAGCTTGTAACGGCGCTCCATCTCGGCAACGCTCCAGCGCAGGGCGTTGGCGGCGTCCTTCATGTCGGTGACCACCGGGCACAGCAGGTGCGGAATGCCTTCGTAGATCGACAGCTCAAGCATTTTCGGGTCGATCATGATCAGTTTGGCGTCTTCCGGGCCAGACTTGAACAAAATCGACAGGATCATGGCGTTAACGCCTACCGATTTACCGGAACCGGTGGTACCGGCTACCAGCAAATGCGGCATTTTTGCCAGGTCAGTGATCACCGGGCGACCGCCGATATCATGGCCCAGGGCCAGGGCTACCGGTGACTTGGCGTTGTCGTACTCAGGGGTCGACAGCACTTCAGAGAACCGCACGATCTGACGGTCTTCATTGGGGATCTCGATACCGACCGTGGTTTTACCCGGGATAACCTCAACCACCCGCACGCTGGTCACGGCCAGCGAACGCGCCAGGTCCTTGGCCAGGTTGGCAATGCGGCTGACCTTTACCCCGGCAGCGGGTTGAATTTCGTAACGGGTAATGACCGGCCCCGGGTGGATCGAGTCCACCGTCACTTCTACACCGAATTCCTTGAGCTTGATTTCCAGCAAATGGCCAACGGCTGCCAGGGATTCAGGGGAATAGTTGAGCTGTTTTTTCTCGGCCGGGTCCAGAATCGAGATTGGCGGCAAGGTGCCTTCAACGGCGCTGTCCACAAACAACGGCGCCTGTTTCTCTTTTTGCACGCGCTTGCTTGGCTCGGGCGCCTTGGCTGGCGCGGGTGCAATAACCGCCGGCACGTGTTTTTCACGCTCGGACATGTGCTTGCTCAACGCCTGCTCGCGCTCGATCAGGCGTTCCTTGGCCTTGGCCTGCTCACGCTTGTCGGGAACACTTGGCGCGACCACTTCATTGACCCGGGCATCCACCTCGCGCAGCTTGGCCTGCAGTTGCTTGCGCTCGTTGCGTTCGGCCCACCAGCGATTGGCCGCGCCCTGGATCAGCTCGAACAGGTCGAGGGTGATTTTGCCTGTCACGTCCATGACCCTGAACCATGACAGGTCGGTGAACACCGTCAGGCCGAACAGGAACAGCGCGATCAGCAACAGGGTGCTGCCCTGGATATTCAGCGCATTCCTGGCCAGGTCGCCCAGGCTTTCGCCCAGCGCCCCGCCCGCCCCCGCCGGCAGGCCCGAGGCAGAATGAAAATGGATATGGGCCAGGGCCGCGCCCGAGATCACCAGGAAGATCAGGCCCACCAGGCGCCACGAAAACAGCCAGCCGCTCCACTGCCAGGGCTGATGCCGCTCGCGGAAGATCTGGTACGCCTTGACCGCCAGCAGCAGCGGGAAAATATAGGCAAAGTAACCCAGCACCATAAACAGGATGTCGGCACTGTAGGAGCCGGCTGGCCCGCCGAAGTTCTGCACATCCACCACACGGCTGTTATGGCTCCAGCCGGGGTCGTCCTTGCCATAGGTCAACAGGGCCATGATCAGGAACAGGCACAGGGCGCCGATAGCGATCAATGCACCTTCCTTGAGCCGGTAGTGCAATTGCTGACGCCAGAGAGGAACTGCTTTGGGTGCTGCTGTGGATTTCTTCAAAACGGGTCTTTTCCTGCGCCTGTGGCGCGCCCAACTATTAATTGACTAATGTGACTGCAAAATACTGCTCATGACGAGCAGGCGACAAGTTCGGACGTGAAATGAACCCTGCCCTGTATTATTGCGTGCTGCAACGTGGAGCAGTTTAGATCAGCTCATACAGGCAGGCCATTGTACGGGTTTGAGCCGTCGACGCCATGCTGGCCGTGACAGCCCGGGATGCGCCAATTTGAGCATGTATTACCTTTTGTGACAAAGACTTATACCAGCTGCAAAACCGGGCTTGTATTTAACTGGCAGATCGACTGAGACCGCACTTGCGTGACAGAGTTGCAGCCGCCTCCCCTTCTTCGGTAAGACTCAATGCCATGCTGACCTGGTTAAAACGCGACACACTGACATTTCCGCCACTGGCCAAAGCCATGCGCGAGCCCAACGGCCTGCTGGCGGCCGGTGGCGACCTGTCTGCCGACCGACTGATCCAGGCCTATCGCCACGGTTGCTTTCCGTGGTTCAGCGAAGGCCAGCCGATCCTCTGGTGGTCGCCTGATCCGCGTACGGTGCTGTTCCCCGAAGAGCTGCATGTGTCACGCAGCCTGGGCAAACTGCTGCGCAAGCAACGCTATCAGGTGAGTTTTGACCGCGACTTCGCAGCCGTGATCAAGGCCTGTGCCGCACCCCGAGACTATGCAGACGGCACCTGGATCACCGACGACATGCAAAATGCCTATATCGAGCTGCACGCCCGCGGCCATGCCCATTCGGTAGAGGTGTGGGACAACGGTGAACTGGTGGGCGGCCTGTATGGCCTGGCGATGGGCCAGCTGTTTTTTGGCGAATCCATGTTCAGTCGTGCCGACAATGCCTCGAAGTTCGGTTTTGCCACCCTGGTCAGGCAGTTGCAAGCCTGGGGTTTTGTGCTGATTGACTGCCAGATGCCCACCGACCACCTGCAAAGCCTGGGCGCGCGCTCAATCCCGCGTCAGCTGTTTGCCGACTATCTGCAAAAACATCTGGACCTGCCCACAACTGCACAGTGGGTTTAGTAGGCGACTTTTGCGCGCTGGCTTACACTTAATTTAAAGATTTCCCGAGGGCTCATCATGACCGAGTTGGCGCGTTTGAAGTTTTATGCCACTCAACCTCACGCTTGCAGCTACTTGCCTGATGAACAGGCCACCACGCTGTTCCTCGACCCCAGTCAGCCGATGGATGTGCAGGTTTATGCCGACTTGTCCGAGATGGGCTTCCGGCGCAGTGGCGACCATCTCTATCGCCCGCACTGCCTGAAGTGCGATGCCTGCACCCCGGCGCGCATCCCTGTAGCCCGCTTCCTGCCAAATCGTCAGCAAAAACGCATTTTCAAGCGCAATGCCGACTTGCAGGTACAGGCGGTGAAACCGGCGTTCAGCGAAGAGAACTTCGATCTTTACCAGCGTTATATCGAACAGCGCCATGCCGATGGCGACATGTACCCGCCCAGCCGTGATCAGTTTTCGACCTTCCTGGTGCGCGACCTGGCGTTTTGCAGGTTCTACGAATTCCGCCTTGATGGCCGTTTAATGGCAGTGGCCGTCACGGACGTACTGCCCAATGGCCTGTCGGCTGTTTACACCTTCTACGATCCCGACGAGGAGCGGCGCAGCCTGGGCCGCTACGGGATCCTCTGGCAAATTGCCGAAGCCCGGCGCCTGGGGCTGGATGCGCTGTACCTGGGGTACTGGATCAAGAACTGCAAAAAGATGAATTACAAGACCGAATATCGGCCCATTGAGCTATTAATCAACCAGAGATGGAGCTCTCTTGATTGAACCCTTGGCTTAACCCCCATTTTTCGGGCACAATGCACGCCGCTTTTGCCTGGCGCAGTTGCACCGGGCCATTCATTGGACACCGAGGGCTTTACTGCATGTCGAAAGAAGACAGCTTCGAAATGGAAGGCACTGTCGTCGACACCCTGCCCAACACCATGTTTCGTGTGGAGTTGGAAAATGGGCACGTCGTAACCGCGCATATCTCCGGCAAGATGCGCAAGAACTACATTCGTATTCTTACCGGTGACAAAGTGCGCGTCGAGCTGACGCCCTATGACTTGAGCAAAGGGCGCATCACTTACCGCGCTCGCTAAGCAAGTCAATACAAAACGCCCGGCTCTGCCGGGCGTTTTTGTTTGCCCGCGATTTGAGCGATGCCAGCAGAACCTGTGGGAGCGGGCTTGCCCGCGATGCAAGCGAGCGATGCTCCAGCTTGACCGCAGTGATGCCATCGCGGGCAAGCCCGCTCCCACAAGATGTGTGTATGCATGTGACCTGGCGAATATCCCGCGCCAACAATTAGTACTGCGCACTTCAAACTTCTATACCTGTAACTTTCCTGTCATATTAAGTGCCTGCCCGGCGAACCACGCCAACAACTTCCAGACTTCCTGAACCCTTCCTGTACCAACCCCACTTGCCAAGTTTAAACATTGACGCCCGCTGACAGCCTGAGTAGATTGCACAGGTCGGTCATTCAGGCCGCCTATAAACTTCACAAAAGAAGCCAATGGACACAGTATCTAGTCGCTGTCCGGGCACCGTAAATTCGGCGCTCCGGGCACCAAACCCAAACATTGACGGGACTCGCCTGCACGGCGAGGTCAACTGCGCTAGAGCCTGACGCTCCAACGTAACGACCTCACCGGCAGCTGTCCGGTCACGAGGTGTGTTATGACCTTTAAAACCCATGTACTACCCGGCGTTCGCGCCTTTGCCTCGAGCATGCGCGTCAAACTGTCCCGCGAGCCCACCTACGTTCGCGCGCTAAAATCGCCCTTTCACACCCCCACTTTCGACGTAAAACCAGCGCACCGTCAGGTGCATTGGCGCGTCAGCCCTGCCACCGGCCAACTGGAGCAGCGCTGGAGCATGGCCGACTCCCAGGACCCGCAGAGTCGGTTCTTGCGCTGATTTTCAACTTTTAAATATACCCGCCAATCAACTGGAGGTCCTTATGGAAGAAGCCAGTAGTTGCCCGCTGCGTGCCTGTTAATTAATTCGCAGCAGCGGGACTTTAAGCGCACTTAACACTTCAATTAAACCGATTGCGAAGTTTGCGACTCGGCATACATTGGCGCGCCTTTTAAAAGGCACTTCAATATATGCCCGGTCAAGAGTTGGCGACAGGAGTACTCATCATGAGCGCCGTTAAAAACACTAAAGTTCGGGACAAGAACAGCACCGCTGACAGCCAGAAACTGTCCATGCGTGCCGCTCGGGAAGCACAGAACGGCCTTTCGGCCACCCTGGCCAATGTGCGCGCCACCACTGCCGGCCTGACCGAAGAGCAGGCCGCCGAGCGCCTGCAAACCGAAGGCTACAACGAAGTGGCCCATGACAAGCCGCCTCATGCCTTCGTGCAATTCATGCTGGCCCTGCACAATCCGTTTATCTATGTATTGCTGACCCTGGGCGTCATCAGTTTTTTCACCGACTATTGGCTGCCGGAACGGGACGGCGAAGAAGGCGACCTCACCAAAGTCATCATCATTGGCCTGATGGTCGGCCTCAGCAGCCTGCTGCGGTTCTGGCAGGAGCACCGCTCGGCCAAGTCCGCCGAGGCCCTCAAGGCCATGGTCCGCACCACCGCGACCGTGGTGCGGCGCGACAACAGCGGCACCCGCACCTCGGTGCATGAAGTACCGATGCGTGAACTGGTGGCCGGCGATATCGTGCAGCTGTCGGCCGGCGACATGATCCCGGCGGATATTCGCCTGATCGAGTCCCGCGACCTGTTTATCAGCCAGGCCGTGCTCACCGGCGAAGCCTTGCCCGTAGAGAAGTACGACACCCTGGGCGATGTCACGCAAAAATCCGCCTCCAGCACCGGCGCCGACCAGAGCAACCTGCTGGACCTGCCCAATATCTGCTTTATGGGCACCAACGTGGTCAGCGGCACGGCGCGCGCCGTGGTGGTGGCCACCGGGCCACGCACCTATTTTGGCTCGCTGGCCAAGGCCATCGTCGGTTCACGCACGCAAACCGCATTCGACCGCGGGGTCAACAGCGTCAGCTGGCTGCTGATCCGCTTTATGCTGGTCATGGTGCCGATCGTGTTCTTCCTCAACGGCTTTTCCAAGGGCGACTGGGGTGACGCCTTCCTGTTTGCCCTGGCGGTGGCGGTCGGCCTGACCCCGGAAATGCTGCCAATGATTGTCAGCGCCAACCTGGCCAAGGGCGCAACCGCCATGGCCAAGCGCAAAGTGGTGGTCAAGCGCCTCAATGCCATCCAGAACCTGGGGTCGATGGACGTGCTGTGCACGGACAAGACCGGCACCCTGACCCAGGATCACATCATCCTGGAGCACCATGTCGACGCCAGCGGCAAGCGCGATGAATCGGTACTGGCCCTGGCCTGGCTCAACAGCCATCACCAAAGCGGCATTCGCAACCTGATGGATCAGGCCGTGGTGCAGTTCGCCCGGCAGGACGCAAAGTTCAGCGCACCGCTCAACTACAGCAAGGTCGATGAACTGCCCTTTGATTTCGTGCGTCGGCGCTTGTCGATCATCGTCAAGGACAGCCGTGGCGATCACTTGCTGGTGTGCAAGGGCGCCGTGGAAGAAATGCTCGGTATCGCCACCCACATGATGGAAGGCGACATTCGCGTGGCGCTGGACCCGGCGCGCCGTGAACAACTGCTGGCCCTGGCCACCGAATACAACGAGGACGGCTTCCGCGTGCTGCTGGTTGCCACGCGGGACATCCCCAAGGCCCAGGCACAAAAGCAATACAACACCGCTGACGAGCACGACCTGGTGATCCGCGGCCTGCTCACCTTTCTCGATCCACCAAAAGAGACGGCTGGCCCGGCAATTGCCGCCCTGCAAGATATCGGTGTAGCGGTCAAGGTGCTGACTGGCGACAACGCCGTGGTCACCAGCAAGATTTGCCGCCAGGTCGGCCTGGAACCCGGCACGCCGCTGCTCGGCCCGCAGATCGAGAGCATGGACGACGCCACACTGCAATTGGAGGTTGAACAACGCACGGTATTTGCCAAGCTCACCCCGCTGCAGAAGTCCCGGGTACTGAAAGCCCTGCAAGCCAATGGCCATACCGTCGGCTTTCTCGGCGACGGCATCAACGACGCCCCGGCCCTGCGCGATGCCGACGTGGGCATCTCGGTGGACAGCGGCACGGATATCGCCAAGGAATCAGCCGACATCATCCTCCTGGAGAAAAGCCTGATGGTGCTGGAGGAAGGCGTGCTCAAAGGCCGTGAGACCTTCGGCAATATCATGAAGTACCTGAACATGACCGCCAGCTCCAACTTCGGCAACGTGTTCTCGGTACTGGTGGCCAGTGCCTTTATTCCTTTCCTGCCGATGCTGTCGATTCACCTGCTGCTGCAAAACCTGATGTACGACATCTCCCAGCTGGCTTTGCCGTGGGACAAGATGGACCGGGAATACCTGCAAAAACCGCGCAAGTGGGACGCCAAGAATATCGGCCGCTTCATGATCTGGATCGGCCCGACTTCGTCGATCTTCGACATCACCACCTTCGCCCTGATGTGGTACGTGTTCTCGGCCAACAGCGTGGAAATGCAGACCCTGTTCCAGTCCGGCTGGTTTATCGAGGGGCTGCTGTCGCAAACCCTGGTGGTGCATATGCTGCGCACCCGCAAGATCCCGTTCTTCCAGAGCACGGCGGCATGGCCGGTGACCATGATGACCATCCTCGTAATTGTGCTGGGGATCTACGTACCGTTCTCGCCACTGGGCACGATGGTGGGCCTGGAGCCGCTGCCGCTGTCGTACTTCCCTTGGCTGGTGGCCACCCTGCTGAGCTACTGCTGCGTTGCGCAACTGATGAAAACGATCTACATCCGCCGTTTCAAGCAGTGGTACTGATCTAAAGCCGTGGGGCCGGGCAACTGGCCCCACGGCACAATGAATATGTGTTTTGTGGAGATTCCTTATGTCGGGAACCACTCTGTTACTCAACCTCGCGGGCGCCATCGCACTTTTGCTGTGGGGCACCCATATGATTTCCACCGCCCTGCTGCGCGGGTTTGGCACCCAATTGCGCAACTGGATGGGGCGCAACCTGAATAACCGCTGGATGGCGCTGATCAGCGGCATCGGCATTACCGGTGTGCTGCAAAGCAGCACGGCAGTCAGCCTGATGGCCACCTCCTTTACCGCAGCCGGCACCCTGAGCCTGGCGCCCGCCCTGGCCGTGATGCTGGGGGCCAATATCGGCTCGACTCTGGTGGTGCAACTGCTCAGTTTCGATACCTCACTGGCAATGCCGGTGATTGTGCTGACAGGCTTTATTGTTTTTCGCCTGCGCGATGATTCACGCTACGAAAGCGTCGGCTGCGCACTGATCGGCCTGGGCCTGATGCTGCTGGCCCTGGGCCTGCTCAGTGCCACCCTGGGGCATATGGAAGCCACCTCGGTGTTTCGCGCCGTGATGCAAAGCCTGGAAGGCGATGTGATCATCGCAGTGGTCGCTGCCGTGCTGCTGACCTGGGTCTGCCACTCCAGTGTCGCCGTGGTACTGCTGATTGCCTCGCTGGCCGGCGCCGGCATGATGACACCCGTCACCGCCATCGCCCTGATGCTCGGCGCCAACATCGGTGGCGCGCTACCCTCCATGATGAGCGCCAGCTCACCCGTGGCGCGACGCCTGCCGCTGGGTAACCTGCTGGTCCGCCTGCTGGGCACCGTGGCCTTGCTGCCCTGCCTGCCGTTGCTGGCCAGCGTTGTGGCCCGCAGCGATATTGGCCTCGCACAGTGGGTGGTGTACCTGCATACCGCGTTCAACCTGCTGCTGGCCGTGGTGTTTATCGGCCTGATCGAACCCTGCGCACGCCTGTTGACCCGCCTGCTCCCCCAGCAGGAACCCCCAGCAGACCCGGGCATGCCGCAGTATCTGGACGAAGCCGGGCTGGAAGTGGCCAATATCGGCCTGTCCAATGCCGTGCGTGAAGCCCTGCGCCTGGCGGACATGACCGCACTGATGCTCAATCAGGTGTTGCAACTGTTCGAGAAACCCGTCCCGCACACGGCAGTCAAGGTGCGCCAGCTGGATCAGTCCATCGACCTGCTAAGTGCGGCAATCCGCGCCTATCTGGCCGATATCGGCCAGGACGGCCTGAGTGATGACGATGCCGATCGCGCCCAGGAAGTGCTGATGTTCGTAATCAACCTGGAGCACGCTGGTGACATCCTCAGCAACCTCGCGCAACTGGCTGTTCGCCGCACGCGCCGGGGCGAGCACTTTTCCTCGTTCGAACTGATCCAGATCCAGGCCATGCACCTGGCCCTGCTGGACAGCCTGAACCTGGCTATTACCGCGTTTTTGCGTGAGGACGTGAGCGCTGCCCAGGCCCTGATCGGGCACAAGGAAACCGTGCGCAAACTGGAAGCCAGCGCCAGCCGCGAGCACTTTCGCAAGCTGCAAAATGACAAGAGCGCCTGGGCCGAATCCGGGGATATTTTCCAGCGGGTGCTGCGCGACTACCGTCGCGTCCATCACCATATCGCAGCCCTGGGCTACCCGATGCTGGAGCGCACTGGCGCACTGACCCACTAGCGCCACACAGCAAAAAGGCGCCAAAGCACCAATGCAAACCAGTCATGGGCATTGTGGAGCGGGCTTGCTCGCGATACAGACAACGCGGTTCAACTTTCAAACCGCGTTGCCCCAATCGCGAGCAAGCCCGCTCCCACAGGGATTTTGCATCCCGCCCAACTGATCGGCATTAGCCCGAAGGCGCCTTTTTTACTGCGGTGTTACATCAAGCCATTTCGACGGCGGTTTCAGACTCGAAGGTCAGCTCGCCGTTTTCAAGGTCGATGTGTACCACACCGCCATGATCGGCCAATTCACCAAAGAGAATCTCTTCAGCCAGTGGACGCTTGATCTTGTCCTGGATCAAACGGGCCATCGGCCGTGCGCCCATCAGCGCGTCATAGCCACCCGCCGCCAGCCAGCCGCGCGCCGCATCCGACACCTCAAGCTGCACGTGCTTGTCTTCCAGTTGCGCCTGCAGCTCGGTGAGGAACTTGTCCACCACATGCTTGATAACCTCGTGGCTGAGGCGACCAAACTGGATGATGGTGTCCAGGCGGTTACGGAACTCGGGGGTAAAGCTCTTCTTGATCGCTTCCATTGCATCGGAAGCATGATCCTGATGGGTAAAGCCCATCGAAGCCCGAGACGCGGTTTCAGCACCTGCGTTGGTGGTCATGATGATGATCACGTTGCGGAAATCCGCCTTGCGCCCGTTGTTGTCGGTCAGCGTGCCGTGGTCCATGACCTGCAGCAGCAGGTTGAAGACTTCCGGGTGCGCCTTCTCGATTTCATCGAGCAGCAATACACAGTGAGGCTGCTTGGTGATGGCTTCAGTGAGCAAACCGCCCTGATCGAACCCGACATAGCCCGGAGGCGCACCGATCAGACGCGACACGGTGTGGCGCTCCATGTACTCGGACATGTCGAAGCGGATCAGCTCGATACCCAAGGCCTTGGCCAACTGGCGCGCCGCCTCGGTTTTGCCGACACCGGTAGGCCCGGCAAACAGGAACGAGCCCACCGGCTTGTCCGGCGACTTGAGCCCGGCACGGGACAGCTTGATCGCCGTGGACAGCGAATCAATGGCCGCATCCTGGCCGAACACGGTCAGGCGCAGGTCACGCTCAAGGTTGCGCAACAGCTCCTTGTCCGAGACCGAGACGTGTTTTGGCGGAATACGGGCGATTTTCGCCACGATGTCTTCAACCTGGGCCACTTCAATGCGCTTGACCCGGCTCTCGACCGGCTGCAGGCGCTGGAAGGCACCGGCTTCGTCGATCACGTCAATGGCCTTGTCCGGCATGTGCCGGTCATTGATATAGCGCGAGGCCAGCTCAGCCGCAGCGCGCAGGGCCTCGTCGCTGTATTCGATGCCGTGATGCTGCTCGAAACGACCCTTGAGCCCGCGCAGAATGCCGATGGTGTCTTCGACCGAAGGCTCGGACACGTCAACTTTCTGGAAGCGACGCGCCAGGGCACGATCTTTTTCGAAGATCCCGCGAAATTCCTGGAACGTGGTGGATCCGATACAGCGAATATCACCCGAAGACAGCAATGGCTTGAGCAGGTTGGACGCGTCCATCACCCCGCCCGAGGCCGCACCGGCACCGATAATCGTGTGGATTTCGTCGATAAACAGGATCGCCTGCGGGCGCTTTTTCAGCTCGCCCAGCAGCGCCTTGAAACGCTTCTCGAAATCGCCACGGTACTTGGTGCCCGCCAGCAAGGCGCCGAGGTCAAGGGAATAGACGATGCTGTTAGCCAGCAGGTCAGGCACTTGATTGTCGACGATGCGTTTGGCCAGGCCCTCGGCAATCGCGGTTTTGCCCACGCCAGCCTCGCCGACCAGCAGCGGGTTGTTTTTGCGCCGACGCGCCAGGATCTGAGCAACGCGCTCAACTTCCATTTCGCGACCCACCAGCGGATCAATCCGGCCCTGACGGGCCAGTTCATTCAGGTTGCTGGCATAAGCGTCCAGAGGGTTGCTGGAGGACGACGACTCGCCACCCTCTTCATCTTGCATTTCATGATCGCTGTCGCTGTGCTCGCCATGCCCGGGCACCTTGGAGATGCCGTGGGCAATAAAGTTGACCACGTCGATGCGCGCCACGCTCTGCTGCTTGAGCAGGAATACGGCCTGGCTTTCCTGCTCGCTGAAGATGGCTACCAGCACATTGGCGCCGGTCACTTCACGCTTGCCGGAGCTCTGCACATGGAACACCGCACGCTGCAAGACCCGCTGGAACCCCAGGGTTGGCTGGGTTTCACGGTCTTCGTCGTGGACGGGGATCAGGGGAGTCGTGGAATCAATAAACTCTTGCAGGTCATGCTTGAGTTTCTCGAGGTTTGCGCCACAGGCGCGTAGAACGGTTGCGGCCGCCTCATTATCCAGGAGCGCTAAAAGGAGGTGCTCAACCGTCATGAACTCATGACGTTTGGAGCGGGCTTCCTTGAAGGCAAGATTGAGGGTGACTTCGAGCTCGCGATTTAACATGGCTTCACCTCATACCCAAGTGGTCGGCGTTAACCGTCCTTCTCGATTTCACAGAGTAGCGGATGCTGGCTTTCGCGTGCGTACTGGTTTACCTGCGCCGCCTTGGTCTCGGCAATGTCGCGGGTATAGATGCCGCACACAGCCCGTCCTTCTGTATGGACGGCCAGCATGACCTTGGTCGCCAATTCGCGATTCAAGTTAAAAAACACTTCAAGGATCTCTACAACGAAATCCATTGGCGTGTAGTCATCATTAAATAAAACCACCTTGTACATCGGCGGCGCCTGAAGCGCAGGCTTAGCCTCTTGCACAGCCAAGCCAGCGGAGTCTTCGTCATCAAAATCGGGGTGATCCTGATTGAATGTTAGTCGAGTCTGGCTGATTGCATGCATGGAAAGAAAGGTTCGTCGTTGGTTGTACGAATACAGTGATGGAGGCGTGAGTATCATAATTCAACACCGCCGCCGCGTGACCTTGACTATCGGTAAAACGGTGTTACAACCATATAGTACCCACAGTGGGAAAAATGGTCCGCACAGTCAACCATATTTACGGGTTTCTGTGCGAGTTGACTGGATAATACTCCAGTGATGGAGTGGTTTGCAGCAGAGGGATATGAGTATGCAAGGCAAGGTCAAGTGGTTCAACAACGCCAAAGGCTTCGGCTTTATTAATACGCAGGCCAAGGAAGGCATCGATGAACACGGAAACCCGATCGACTTTTTTGCGCATTTTTCAGCAATCCAGATGGACGGTTACAAGACGCTCAAGGCAGGCCAGCCTGTGAGCTTCGATATAATCCAGGGCCCCAAGGGCCTGCATGCGGTTGCCATCACCAACGCTCAAGTTCCAGCCAGTGCTCAAGCGCCTGCACAAGAGGTGACCAGCCTCTCGGTCTGACCCGCCGCAGAAGAAACCGGCCGATTCAATCACGCGAATCGGCCGGTTTTTTTATGCCCGCGCCCTGCGCGGGGAAAATGCAGATTGCCGAAAAACCGCGTAAACACTGGGCTAATCGGCAAAAATCAGGGCATTTTGCCGCAGGGACTTAGACCAATGGATGATTCGTGTTAGGCCGCCCCCCTCGCAGCAACCTTGATGACCTATGTATACTGCGCCGGTGACCATTGAGTCACCTGCAAACACATGCTGGAATGAGTCTTTCAGGCCTAGAAAGGCTGAGCCGTTACCCCGGTTCGACCGCTTGACGCTCTACTGATGCATTCACATCACCGCGAAGAACCTCGACTTTCGGCTCATTGTTCACTGTGAACGAAAGCGCCTACCCTGCGCATCTCGAGTATCTGAGCACGCTCAGCAAAGAAGAGAGTTAATCCGAAATGCCCAACCGTTCGAAGATCATCTACACCTTCACCGACGAAGCTCCGGCGCTCGCCACCTATTCACTGCTGCCTATCATCGAGGCGTTTACCGCCAGCGCCGATATCGCCGTTGAAACGCGCGACATCTCTCTGGCTGGCCGCATCCTCTCAAGCTTCCCCGAGCAATTGGGTGACAAGGCTGTAGCGGACCACCTCGCCGAACTGGGCGCCCTGGCCGTTACCCCTGAAGCCAACATCATCAAGCTGCCCAACATCAGCGCCTCGGTCCCGCAACTGCAGGCCGCGATCAAGGAACTGCAAGCTCAGGGCTACAACATTCCGGACTACCCGGAAACCGTCACCACCGACGCCGAAAAAGAAACCAAGGCCCGTTACAGCAAGGTAATGGGCAGTGCCGTGAACCCGGTACTGCGCGAAGGCAACTCCGACCGCCGCGCCCCGCTGTCGGTCAAGAACTACGCGCGCAAGCACCCGCACAAAATGGGCGCCTGGGCTGCAGACTCCAAGTCCCACGTTGCTCACATGAGCGAAGGCGACTTCTACGCCAGCGAAAAAGCCGCCCTGATCGAAACACCGGGCAGCGTTAAAATCGAACTGATCGCTCAAGACGGCACCACCACCGTCCTGAAAGAAAAAACCGCCGTCCAGGCCGGTGAGATCATCGATTGCTCCGTGATGAGCAAAAAAGCCCTGCGCCAGTTCGTAGCGGCCGAAATCGAAGACGCCAAAAAACAAGGCGTTCTGTTCTCGGTTCACCTTAAAGCCACCATGATGAAGGTTTCCGACCCGATCATGTTTGGCCAGATCGTGGCCGAGTTCTACAAGGATGCGCTGGAAAAACACGCAGACGTCCTGAAAGAAATCGGTTTCAACCTGAACAACGGTATCGGCGACCTGTACGCGCGCATCAAGGCGCTGCCGGCCGAGAAGCAAGCTGAAATCGAAGCCGACATCGAAGCTGTGTATGCCAACCGCCCTGCGCTGGCCATGGTCAACTCCGACAAGGGCATCACCAACCTGCACGTGCCAAGCGACGTAATCGTCGACGCCTCGATGCCGGCCATGATTCGTGATTCCGGCAAGATGTGGAACACCGAAGGCCAGCTGCAGGACACCAAGGCCGTGATCCCGGATCGCTGCTACGCCACCATCTACCAGGCCACCATCGAAGACTGCAAGAAGCACGGCGCCTTCGATCCAACCACTATGGGCAGCGTGCCAAACGTTGGCCTGATGGCGCAAAAAGCCGAAGAGTACGGCTCCCACGACAAAACCTTCCAGATCAAGACCCCGGGCGTTGTTCGCGTCACCGACAGCAACGGCAACGTGCTGATGGAGCAAAAGGTCGAAGAAGGCGATATCTGGCGCATGTGCCAGGCCAAGGACGCGCCGATCCGCGACTGGGTCAAACTGGCCGTCAACCGCGCTCGCGCCAGCAACACCCCGGCCGTGTTCTGGCTCGATCCAAAGCGTAGCCACGACGCCGAAATGATCAAGAAGGTAGAAACCTACCTGAAGGATCACGACACCAGCGGCCTGGACATTCGCATCATGGCGCCGGTTGAAGCCATGAAGTTCACCCTGGAGCGTACCCGCAAGGGCCTGGACACCATCTCGGTGACCGGCAACGTGCTGCGCGACTACCTGACCGACCTGTTCCCGATCATGGAACTGGGCACCAGCGCCAAAATGCTGTCGATCGTTCCGCTGATGAATGGCGGCGGTCTGTTCGAAACCGGCGCAGGTGGTTCGGCTCCGAAGCACGTTCAACAGCTGCTGGAAGAAAACTTCCTGCGCTGGGACTCGCTGGGTGAATTCCTGGCACTGGCGGCTTCCCTGGAGCACCTGGGCACGACCTACAACAACCCGAAAGCGTTGGTGCTGGCCAAGACCCTGGACCAGGCCACCGGCCAGTTCCTCGACAACAACAAATCGCCATCGCGCAAAGTCGGCAACATCGACAACCGCGGTAGCCACTTCTACCTGGCGCTGTACTGGGCTCAGGCCCTGGCCGCCCAGACTGAAGACAAAGAACTGCAAGCCCAGTTTGCCCCAGTGGCAAAAGCAATGGCCGAGAACGAGGCAAAAATCGTTGCCGAACTCAACGCCGTGCAGGGCAAGCCGGTCGATATCGGTGGTTACTACCACGCCGATGCCGACAAGGTAAGCAAAGTAATGCGCCCTAGCGCCACACTGAACGCGATCATCGCCTCGGTGTAAGGGCAAACAGGCAACACCACAGACCCCGGCCCACGACGCCGGGGTTTGTGTTTTTACGGCCCATACAAACCCTGTGGGAGCGGGCTTGCCCGCGATAGCATCACCGCGTAAAAATCACATACCGAAGCGCCTGCTTCGCGAGCAAGCCCGCTCCCACAGGGGTATGCACCTACCCATAAACCGAGACCCACCCCATGGAATGGAAACCCCATATCACCGTCGCCACTGTCGTTGAAGACAATGGCCGCTTCCTGATGGTCGAAGAACTCAAGCGCGAGCGCGCCGTGCTCAATCAACCCGCCGGGCATCTCGACCCCGACGAAAGCCTGATCGACGCCGCCATCCGCGAAACCCTCGAAGAAACCGGTTACGACGTCGAACTGACCGGCGTGATCGGCATTTACCTCTACACCGCCCCCAGCAACGGCGTGACCTACCAGCGCATCTGCTTTGCCGGCAAGGCCGTCAAGCACCACCCCGACTACAAGCTCGACACCGGCATTATCGGCCCGTTGTGGCTGACTCGCGACGAGCTGCTGGCGCAACGCGATCGCTGGCGCAGCGAGCTGACCCTGCAGTGCATCGACGATTATCTGGGCGGCAAACTGTTCGACCTGACGTTAATCCGCCCTTCGGTTTAGCCTTGAGCGCTCGGGCCTGCTAGAATCGCGTCCTTTTTCAAGACACTCATTGAATCCTTATGCGTGATCCAGCCCTAGTCGCCCCCGAAAAACAGCGCGTCATCGTCGGCATGTCCGGCGGTGTCGACTCTTCCGTTTCCGCCGTTCTGCTTATGGAGCAGGGCTACCAGGTGGAAGGCCTGTTCATGAAGAACTGGGAGGAAGACGACGGAACGGATTACTGCACCGCCATGGATGACCTGGCAGACGCCCAGGCCGTGTGCGACAAGATCGGCATCAAGCTGCACACCGCCAACTTTGCCGCCGAGTACTGGGACAACGTGTTCGAGCACTTCCTGGCCGAGTACAAGGCCGGCCGTACGCCCAACCCGGACATCCTGTGCAACCGCGAAATCAAGTTCAAGGCCTTCCTGGACTACGCCCTGATGCTCGGCGCCGACCTGATCGCTACCGGCCACTATGTGCGCCGTCGCGACATTGACGGCCGCACCGAGCTGCTCAAGGGCCTGGACCCGAACAAGGACCAGAGCTACTTCCTGCACGCCGTCGGCGGCGAACAGATCGCCCGCACCCTGTTCCCGGTCGGCGAGCTGGAAAAACCGGAAGTGCGCCGCATCGCCGAAAAGCACGATCTGGCCACGGCCAAGAAAAAAGACTCCACCGGGATCTGCTTTATCGGCGAACGCCGTTTCAGCGATTTCCTCAAGCAATACCTGCCGGCACAGCCGGGCGAGATCAAGACCACCGAAGGTGAAGTGATCGGCCGCCACCACGGCCTGATGTACCACACCATCGGCCAGCGCCAGGGCCTGGGCATTGGCGGCCTCAAGGACGCCAGCGACGAGCCGTGGTACGTGCTGGTCAAGGACCTGGAGCACAACGAGCTGATCGTCGGCCAGGGCAACGACCATCCGTGGCTGTTCTCCGGCGCCCTGCTCGCCTCCGAGATCTACTGGGTCAATCCGATCGACCTGAGCACCCCGTTGCGCCTGACAGCCAAGGTTCGCTATCGCCAGAGCGACCAGCCCTGCACCCTGGAAAAAACCGCAAGTGGCTACCGCGCCACCTTCGATGACCCGCAACGCGCAGTAACACCCGGCCAGTCCGTGGTGTTTTACGACGGCGAAGTCTGCCTGGGCGGCGGCGTGATCGAAGTGGCCGAGCCCTGGTCGAGCAAGGGCAAGCGCCCATGAACCCGACTCAGGAGCAACTGGTAGCCCTGGGCGGCGTATTCCTGTCCGCCGTTTTGGTGGACAAGATCGCCAAGACCGGCCAGGTCAGCGAGGCCGACCTGAGCTGCATGCTCGGCAGCCTGCTGGTGCGTGACCCCAAGGACACCCTGGAAGTGTTTGGCGGTGACGACATCAACCTGCGCGAAGGCTACCGCGCCCTGATCGGCGCCCTTGAGCGCGACCCCAACACCCTGCAGCGCGAGCCTTTGCGTTACGCGTTGTCGATGCTCGGCCTTGAGCGCCAACTGGCCAAGCGCGATGACATGCTGGAGCTGATCGGCAAACGCCTGCCGCAGATCCAGTCCCAGGTCGAACACTTCGGCCCGGCCCACGAAAACGTGGTGGCCGCCTGCGGCGCGCTGTACCAGGACACCCTGAGCACCTTGCGCCAGCGCATCCAGGTGCACGGCGACATGCGCAACCTGCAACAACCGAACAACGCGTCGAAAATTCGCGCCCTGCTGCTGGCCGGTATCCGCTGCGCACGGCTGTGGCGCCAATTGGGCGGGCATCGCTGGCAGCTGGTCATCAGCCGGCGCAAGCTGCTCAAAGAGCTTTATCCAATGCTGCGCGGCAACTGAAGCCCGCCAGCAGGCACAGATTTCAACATCGATTCGCGTGTGACGCCGGTCACTTGGCAACGGACCGGCCGTTTTTTCATGTATGATACGCGCCCCATTTCGTTGCCCGACTGTCCGAGAACACCCCATGAAGCTCTCTTCGCTCACTGCGGTTTCCCCTGTTGACGGCCGCTACGCCGGCAAAACCCAGGCCCTGCGCCCAATTTTCAGCGAATACGGCTTGATCCGTGCTCGCGTCCTGGTTGAAGTTCGCTGGCTCCAGCGCCTGGCTGCTCACGCTGCCATCCCTGAAGTCCCGGCCTTCTCCGCCGAAGCCAACGCCGTTCTGAACGAACTGGCGGAAAACTTCTCTCTGGAGCACGCCGAGCGTGTCAAAGAGATCGAGCGCACCACCAACCACGACGTCAAAGCCATTGAGTACCTACTCAAGGAACAGGCCGCCAAGCTGCCTGAACTGGCCAACGTCAGTGAGTTCATCCACTTTGCCTGCACCAGCGAGGACATCAACAACCTGTCCCACGCCTTGATGCTGCGCGAAGGCCGCGATGACGTGATGCTGCCGCTGATGCGTCAAACTGCAGAAGCCATCCGCGAGCTGGCGATCAAGTTCGCCGACGTACCAATGCTGTCGCGCACCCACGGTCAACCGGCCTCGCCGACCACCCTGGGCAAAGAGCTGGCCAACGTGGTTTACCGCCTTGAGCGTCAAATCGCTCAGGTTGCAGCCGTACCGCTGCTGGGCAAGATCAACGGCGCCGTGGGCAACTACAACGCCCACCTGTCGGCCTACCCGCAGATCGACTGGGAAGAAAACGCCCGCGCCTTTATCGAAGACGAACTGGGCCTGGGCTTCAACCCGTACACCACCCAGATCGAGCCGCACGACTACATCGCCGAGCTGTTCGACGCCATCGCCCGCTTCAACACCATCCTGATCGACTTCGATCGCGATATCTGGGGCTACATCTCCCTGGGCTACTTCAAGCAGCGCACCATTGCCGGCGAAATCGGTTCCTCGACCATGCCGCACAAGGTCAACCCGATCGACTTCGAAAACTCCGAAGGCAACCTGGGTATCGCCAACGCCCTGTTCCAGCATCTGGCCAGCAAGCTGCCAATCTCCCGCTGGCAGCGCGACCTGACCGACTCCACCGTACTGCGCAACCTCGGCGTGGGCTTTGCTCACAGCGTGATCGCATACGAAGCCAGCCTCAAGGGCATCAGCAAGCTTGAACTGAATGCGCAGAAAATCGCTGCTGACCTGGACGCTTGCTGGGAAGTCCTGGCCGAGCCGATCCAGACCGTGATGCGCCGCTACAACATCGAAAACCCGTACGAGAAGCTCAAAGAGCTGACCCGCGGCAAGGGCATCAGCCCTGAAGCACTGCAAACTTTCATCGACGGCCTTGAAATGCCGGAAGCGGCCAAAGCCGAGCTGAAGCTGCTGACCCCTGCCAACTACATTGGCAACGCGGTCGCGCAAGCCAAGCGTATCTGATCGCTGCAACGACCTATTAACGCCCGGCCGTGCCGGGCGTTTTTATTCCCGATTACAAAGTGCATTTTTTCAATAGGTTACACATGAATCCTGATATTCCTCTTCAACTTCTGGGCGGCATCACGGCGCGCGAGTTCATGCGCGACTACTGGCAGAAGAAACCCCTGCTGGTACGTCAGGCCATTCCTGACTTCGAAAGCCCGATCGACGCTGACGAGCTGGCCGGTCTGGCACTTGAAGAAGAAGTCGAATCGCGCCTGATTATCGAGCACGGTGAGCGTCCGTGGGAACTGCGCCGCGGCCCGTTCGCCGAAGACGAGTTCGGCAAACTGCCAGAGCGCGAGTGGACCCTGCTGGTACAGGCCGTTGATCAGTTCGTGCCGGAAGTCAACGAGCTGCTGGAAAACTTCCGTTTCCTGCCGAGCTGGCGCATCGACGACGTGATGATCAGCTACGCCGCCCCGGGTGGCAGCGTTGGCCCGCACTTCGACAACTACGACGTGTTCCTGCTGCAGGGTTACGGCAAGCGTCACTGGCAGATCGGCCAGATGTGCGACTCCGACAGCAAGCTGCTGGAGCACGCCGACCTGCGCATCCTCGCTGATTTCCAGGCCACCGACGAGTGGACCCTTGAGCCCGGCGACATGCTCTACCTGCCACCGCGCCTGGCCCACTGCGGCGTGGCCGTGGACGACTGCCTGACCTACTCGGTGGGCTTCCGTGCGCCGAGCGCCGCTGAAGTGCTGACCCACTTCACCGACTTCCTCAGCCAGTACCTGCCGGACGAAGACCGTTACACCGACGCCGACGCACAGCCGGTCAGCGACCCGCACCAGATCCAGCACGACGCCCTGGGCCGCCTGAAAAGCCTGCTGACCGAGCACATGAGCGACGAGCGCATGCTGCTGACCTGGTTTGGCCAGTTCATGACCGAGCCACGTTATCCGGAACTCGTGGTCGGCCCTGAACTCGAAGAAGAAGACCTGCTGGGCAGCCTGGAACAGGGCGCGATCCTGATCCGCAACCCGAGCGCCCGCCTGGCCTGGTCCGAAGTCGATGACGACCTGCTGCTGTTCGCCAGCGGCCAGAGCCGCCTGCTGCCAGGCAAGCTGCGCGAACTGCTGAAAATGATCTGCGCTGCCGACGCGCTGCACAGCGACAACCTCGGCACATGGTTGGCCGATGAAGATGGACGCAACCTGCTCTGCGAGCTGGTTAAACAAGGAAGCCTGGGGTTCGCTGATGAATAGCATTCACGTACGTGTCGCCGACTGGCAAAAGGACAACGCCGAACTTCGACGCATTCGTGAGGCGGTGTTTATTGCCGAACAATCTGTACCTCCAGAACTGGAGTGGGATGCAGACGATGCCGATGCCGTGCATTTTCTGGCCTATGAAGGCGACTTTCCGATTGGAACCGCCCGGCTGCTGCCGGACGGTCATATCGGCCGCGTGTCGGTCCTCAAGGACTGGCGCGGGCTGAAAGTCGGCGACGCGCTGATGCAAGCCACAATCCTTGAAGCCGAGAAACGCGGTCTCAAGCAGCAAATGCTCAGCGCACAAGTGCATGCCACGCCGTTTTACGAGCGCTTGGGCTTCAAGATCGTCAGCGAGGAGTTCCTCGAAGCAGGGATCCCTCACGTTGATATGGTGCGTGTGAGCTAACCCCTCACCCACCCATGTGGGAGCGGGCTTGCTCGCGATGCAGGCAGCGCGGTATGGCTGCAAAAACCGTGTCGCCATTATCGCGAGCAAGCCCGCTCCCACAACAAGCCCACATGCAATCCACATAACGCCCTGCCATCCCCGGATCGCAGGGCGTTTTGCTATCTGGCACACTCACACCAAGCCCCTTCAAGCATTGCGGAGATAATGGACATGTCCCTACGCCCCTTCATCGCCGGCCTGTTGCTGATCGCAAGTTTCAGCGCAATCGCCGACACCCGGGTTATCACCTTGCAAAACCGTACCAGCGCCGATCTGCTACCCATTGCGCAGAACTTTATCGGCAAAAACGGCAAAGTCAGCGCCTACGGCAATCAACTGATCGTCGAGGCAGCCCCCTCGAAAATCCAGAATCTCGAAGATCTGCTGGCCCAACTCGACACACCCGCCCGACGCCTGCTGATCACGGTCGACACCCGTGACAGCAACCTGGCCAATAATGACCCGAACACCCGGGTTATCAGCACCGCCAGCCGCGATGGCGGCACCCAGCAAATCCAGACCAGCGAAGGCACCCCGGCCTTTATCCAGACCGGCCAGAGCGTGCCGCTGACCAGCACCCAGACCGACGCCTATGGCCGCCTGCTGACCCAGACCGATTACCGCAACGTCACCCGGGGTTTCTACGTCACCGCCAGCGTCACAGGTGAAACGGTACACCTGGCGATCAGCACCACACGCGACCGCATGAGCCAGGAACAACCAGATGTAGTGAATATCCAAAGTAGCGACACACAGGTCAGCGGGCCGCTGGGACAATGGATCACCCTGGCCGGCATCAACGGTCGCAACCAGCCCGACAATCCGGCGCAAACCCGCAGCTACTCTACGCAAAGCCGGGATGACGTGACCGTGCGGGTCAAAGTCGACGTACTCGACCAAAAGGGCCAAAACTGACTGGCAAGTCGTTTTTCGCAAATTATGTAGTGTTATAAAAAAAGCACTACAAAACATTTGACGCCTCAAAAATGCAAGGGCATGATGGCCCCGCTCCCGCTGATCAGAGGCCCCGCAAAGGCCCTGGGGCCTTTACCGCCTGTAGCGAGCAGCCATTCACGCACTTACTTCAAACAACATTGTTGTGTGCCTGGTGGAGCAACCACTTTTCAACCCAGACCTATGCGACGAGGTTTATCACCATGGCACTGACACGCGAACAGCAAATTGCAGCCCTTGAGAAAGACTGGGCCGAAAACCCACGCTGGAAAGGCGTGACTCGCGATTACTCCGCTGCTGACGTGGTCCGCCTGCGCGGCTCGGTACAACCCGAGCACACCTTTGCAAAAATGGGTGCCGACAAGCTGTGGAAACTGGTGACACAGGGCGCACACCCGTCCTTCCGTCCTGAGAAAGATTTCGTCAACTGCATGGGCGCCCTGACCGGGGGCCAAGCGGTACAACAGGTTAAAGCCGGTATCCAGGCTATCTACCTGTCGGGTTGGCAAGTGGCGGCAGACAACAACTCTGCCGAATCCATGTACCCGGATCAGTCGCTGTACCCGGTGGACTCCGTTCCAACCGTGGTCAAGCGCATCAACAACTCGTTCCGCCGCGCCGACCAGATCCAGTGGAAAGCCGGTAAAAACCCGGGTGACCAGGGTTATATCGACTACTTCGCACCGATCGTGGCAGACGCCGAAGCCGGTTTCGGCGGCGTACTCAACGCCTATGAGCTGATGAAAAGCATGATCGAGGCAGGCGCCGCGGGCGTTCACTTCGAAGACCAGCTGGCTTCGGTGAAAAAATGCGGTCACATGGGCGGCAAGGTATTGGTACCGACCCAGGAAGCCGTACAAAAGCTGACTGCTGCCCGTCTGGCGGCTGACGTTGCCGGTACGCCGACCATTATCCTGGCCCGCACCGATGCCAACGCGGCTGACTTGCTGACCTCTGACTGCGACCCTTACGACCAGCCGTTCGTAACCGGCGAGCGCACCAAGGAAGGCTTCTACAAAGTCCGTGCCGGCCTCGATCAAGCCATCGCCCGTGGCCTGGCCTACGCCCCTTATGCCGACCTGATCTGGTGTGAAACCGCCAAGCCGGACCTGGCGGAAGCGCGCCGCTTTGCCGAAGCGATCAAGAAGGAATACCCGGACCAACTGCTGTCCTACAACTGCTCGCCTTCCTTCAACTGGAAGAAGAACCTGGACGACGCGACCATCGCCAAGTTCCAGCGCGAACTGTCGGCAATGGGCTACAAGCACCAGTTCATCACCCTGGCTGGCATCCACAACATGTGGCACAGCATGTTCAACCTGGCGCACGACTACGCCCGCAACGACATGACCGCCTACGTGAAACTGCAAGAACAGGAATTTGCTGACGCCAGCAAGGGCTACACCTTTGTGGCGCACCAGCAGGAAGTGGGCACTGGCTACTTCGACGACATGACCACCGTAATCCAGGGTGGCTCGTCTTCGGTGACCGCGCTGACCGGTTCGACTGAAGAAGAACAGTTCCACTGATAATGGAACCCCGGCCATTGCCCAGCCCGTAAAGAACAAAGGCAATGCCTTGAACGTGACGCCCCGACTGGTTCGGGGCGTTTTTTTGCGCAACGACTTGCCCTCTGTGGGAGCGGGCTTGCTCGCGATGCTGGCAACCCGACACTACAGACATGGCGCGCTGATGCCATCGCGAGCAAGCCCGCTCTCACAGAAAGGCATCCCACGGCCCTGCCCATCCGACAAAACACTGACCCAGATCCATGCTTCGATTGCCAGACCGGGTTAAAAAGCCAAGTTCCAAACTTGCTAACAGCGCTTATATAAGCCAAGTTCTGGAGGTCTGCGACATAGCGACACAACAAACAACCACTCAAACGATATTAATTATCATTACGAGTTGCTTTTGTTGAATACATGAGCCCCAAAAAACAAACACTGAAAAACGCTGTAAGGCCCACAGTACAAGGCCTGCATAGACATTGATGGAGGTTCTACAACTAAAGGACTGAATTAATTCATCTTAGAAAATTTACTTGCTGGGTGTTTAGCCATAAAATCCCGGCAATCAATAGCACTGCGACATAACGTCACTGCTTTATTACCTTTTCTAGCTCAGAGACCTTTGCTCTCTGTTAAGGATTTCCAGCATGCCCGAAGCGACAGGACTCATAGCCCACAACTGGGGCTTTGCCATTTTCCTTCTCGGCGTTGTCGGCCTCTGTGCCTTCATGCTCGGTGTCTCCAGCCTTCTCGGGTCAAAAGCCTGGGGACGCAGCAAAAACGAACCGTTCGAGTCCGGCATGCTACCTACCGGTGGCGCCCGCTTGCGGCTCTCAGCCAAATTCTATCTGGTCGCGATGCTGTTCGTGATCTTCGATATCGAAGCCCTCTTTCTCTTTGCATGGTCTGTGTCTGTTCGCGAAAGCGGCTGGACCGGATTCGTCGAAGCTCTCGTTTTCATAGCAATTCTGTTGGCAGGCCTTGTCTACCTATTTCGGGTGGGTGCTCTTGATTGGGCACCGGAAGCTCGTCGTAAGCGGCAGGCCAAGCTGAAACAATGAGGCTTTGGCAATGCAATACGAACTCACCAGGATCGACCCGGATGCTCCTAACGAGCAATACCCGATCGGCACACGGGAAACCGTTGCCGATCCGTTAGAAGATCAAGTCCACAAAAACATCTTCATGGGCAAGCTCGAAGACGTGCTGAACGGCACGGTCAACTGGGGGCGTAAAAACTCCCTGTGGCCGTACAACTTCGGCCTGTCGTGCTGCTACGTGGAAATGACCACCGCCTTCACGGCGCCCCACGACATCGCGCGCTTCGGCGCCGAAGTGATCCGGGCATCGCCGCGTCAGGCGGATTTCATGGTTATTGCCGGTACCTGCTTCATCAAGATGGCGCCGATCATTCAGCGCCTCTATGAGCAAATGCTTGAACCGAAATGGGTTATCTCCATGGGTTCTTGCGCCAACTCCGGTGGCATGTACGACATCTACTCCGTGGTTCAAGGGGTCGACAAGTTCCTGCCCGTGGACGTTTACGTGCCAGGCTGCCCACCCCGCCCGGAGGCTTTCCTGCAAGGCTTGATGCTCTTGCAAGAGTCGATTGGCCAGGAGCGTCGCCCACTTTCCTGGGTCGTTGGCGAACAAGGCGTGTATCGCGCCGAGATGCCATCGCAAAAGGAACAGCGCCGCGAACAGCGTATTCAGGTAACCAACCTGCGCAGCCCCGACGAAGTCTGATCCAGCGCCGTTTCTAATCAATAGAACGAATCACTGGCTTCATTCTTTACGTTGACCGAAAGCGATAAAAAACCATGACTGCAGGCTCCGCTCTGTACATCCCGCCTTACAAGGCTGACGACCAAGATGTGGTTGTCGAACTCAACACCCGTTTTGGCCCCGAGGCGTTCACCGCCCAGGCCACGCGCACCGGCATGCCGGTGCTTTGGGTTACCCGCGCAAAACTGGTCGAAGTACTGACCTTCCTGCGCAACCTGCCAAAACCCTACGTCATGCTCTATGACCTGCACGGTGTGGACGAACGTCTGCGCACCAAGCGTCAGGGCTTGCCATCGGGTGCCGACTTCACCGTCTTCTATCACCTGATGTCGCTGGAACGTAACAGCGACGTCATGATCAAGGTGGCCCTGTCCGAGAAAGACTTGAGTGTCCCTACCGTGACCGGTATCTGGCCGAACGCCAACTGGTACGAGCGTGAAGTCTGGGACATGTTCGGCATCGACTTCAAAGGTCACCCGCACCTGTCGCGCATCATGATGCCGCCGACCTGGGAAGGTCACCCGCTGCGCAAGGACTTCCCGGCCCGCGCCACCGAGTTCGACCCGTACAGCCTGACCCTGGCCAAGGTGCAGCTGGAAGAAGAAGCCGCACGTTTCCGCCCGGAAGACTGGGGCATGAAGCGCTCCGGCGAAAACGAGGACTACATGTTCCTCAACCTGGGTCCGAACCACCCTTCGGCCCACGGTGCCTTCCGCATCATCCTGCAGCTGGACGGTGAAGAGATCGTCGACTGCGTGCCAGACGTGGGCTACCACCACCGTGGTGCCGAAAAAATGGCCGAGCGCCAGTCCTGGCACAGCTTCATCCCGTACACCGACCGTATCGATTACCTCGGTGGCGTGATGAACAACCTGCCGTACGTGCTTTCGGTCGAGAAACTCGCCGGGATCAAGGTACCGGACCGCGTCGACACCATCCGCATCATGATGGCCGAGTTCTTCCGGATCACCAGCCACCTGCTGTTCCTGGGTACCTATATCCAGGACGTGGGCGCCATGACCCCGGTGTTCTTCACGTTCACCGACCGTCAGCGCGCCTACAAGGTGATCGAGGCCATCACCGGCTTCCGCCTGCACCCGGCCTGGTACCGCATCGGCGGCGTGGCCCACGACCTGCCGAACGGCTGGGATCGCCTGGTCAAGGAATTCATCGACTGGATGCCCAAGCGTCTGGACGAGTACCAGAAAGCCGCTCTGGACAACAGCATCCTGCGTGGTCGTACCATCGGCGTTGCCGCCTACAACACCAAAGAGGCCCTGGAATGGGGCGTCACCGGTGCCGGCCTGCGCTCCACCGGTTGCGACTTCGATATCCGTAAAGCGCGCCCGTACTCCGGCTACGAGAACTTCGAATTCGAAGTCCCGCTGGCGGCCAACGGCGACGCCTACGATCGTTGCATCGTGCGCGTCGAAGAAATGCGCCAGAGCCTGAAAATCATCGAGCAGTGCATGCGCAACATGCCGGCTGGCCCGTACAAGGCGGATCACCCGCTGACCACGCCGCCGCCTAAAGAGCGCACGTTGCAGCATATCGAGACCTTGATCACGCACTTCCTGCAAGTTTCGTGGGGCCCGGTGATGCCGGCCAACGAATCCTTCCAGATGATCGAAGCGACCAAGGGCATCAACAGTTATTACCTGACGAGCGATGGCGGCACCATGAGCTACCGCACCCGGATTCGTACCCCAAGCTTCCCGCACCTGCAGCAGATCCCTTCGGTGATCAAAGGCGAAATGGTCGCGGACTTGATTGCGTACCTGGGTAGTATCGATTTCGTTATGGCCGACGTGGACCGCTAAGCATGAACAGCACGCTTATCCAGACAGACCGTTTCGCCCTGAGCGAAACCGAGCGCTCGGCCATCGAGCACGAGATGCATCACTACGAAGATCCACGCGCAGCGTCGATCGAAGCCCTGAAGATCGTTCAGAAGGAACGCGGCTGGGTGCCGGACGGCGCGATTTACGCCATCGGCGAACTGCTGGGCATTCCTGCCAGCGACGTTGAAGGCGTGGCCACGTTCTACAGCCAGATCTTCCGCCAGCCGGTGGGCCGTCACATCATCCGCGTGTGCGACAGCATGGTCTGCTACATCGGTGGCCACGAGTCCGTGGTGGGCGAAATCCAGAACAAGCTGGGCATCGGCCTCGGCCAGACCACCCCGGACGGCCGCTTCACGCTGCTGCCGGTGTGCTGCCTGGGCAACTGCGACAAGGCGCCGGCGTTGATGATCGACGACGACACATTCGGTGACGTGCAGCCTGCTGGCGTCGCCACGTTGTTGGAGGCCTACCCATGAGCCTGACTTCTTTCGGCCCTGCCAACCTGATCAAGCGTTCGGCAGAAACCCACCCCCTGACCTGGCGTCTGCGTGACGACGGCGAGCCGGTATGGCTTGACGAGTACCAGGCCAAGGACGGCTACGCTGCCGCACGCAAGGCCTTCGCCGACATGGCCCAGGACGATATCGTCCAGACCGTGAAAGACGCAGGCCTCAAGGGTCGCGGCGGTGCCGGCTTCCCTACGGGCGTGAAGTGGGGGCTGATGCCTAAAGACGAATCCATGAACATCCGTTACCTGTTGTGTAACGCCGATGAAATGGAGCCCAACACCTGGAAAGACCGCATGCTGATGGAGCAACTGCCCCATCTGCTGATCGAAGGCATGCTGATCAGTGCCCGCGCGCTGAAGACCTACCGTGGCTATATCTTCCTGCGTGGCGAATACACCACTGCGGCCGTACACCTGCGCCGCGCCGTGGAAGAAGCCAAGGCCGCCGGCCTGCTGGGCAAGAATATCCTCGGTTCGGGCTTTGACTTCGAACTGTTCGTGCACACCGGTGCCGGGCGTTATATCTGCGGTGAAGAAACCGCACTGATCAACTCCCTCGAAGGCCGTCGCGCCAACCCGCGCTCCAAGCCGCCGTTCCCGGCCGCTGTGGGCGTATGGGGCAAGCCGACCTGCGTGAACAACGTCGAAACCCTGTGCAACGTACCGGCCATCATCGGCAACGGCGTTGACTGGTACAAATCCCTCGCCCGCGAAGGCAGCGAAGACCACGGCACCAAGCTGATGGGCTTCTCCGGCAAAGTGAAGAACCCTGGCCTGTGGGAACTGCCATTCGGCGTGACCGCCCGCGAGCTGTTCGAAGACTACGCCGGCGGCATGCGCGATGGCTTCAAGCTCAAGTGCTGGCAGCCAGGCGGCGCCGGTACCGGCTTCCTGTTGCCCGAGCACCTCGACGCACAAATGTACGCCGGTGGCATCGCCAAGGTTGGCACCCGAATGGGTACTGGCCTGGCAATGGCCGTGGACGACAGCGTCAACATGGTCTCGTTGCTGCGCAACATGGAACAGTTCTTTGCCCGTGAGTCGTGCGGTTTCTGCACCCCTTGCCGTGATGGTCTGCCGTGGAGCGTCAAGCTCTTGATGGCGATCGAGCACGGCGAAGGTCAGCCCGGCGATATCGAGACCCTGCTGGGTCTGGTCGGCTTCCTCGGCCCTGGCAAGACGTTCTGTGCTCACGCACCGGGTGCCGTGGAGCCATTGGGCAGCGCGATCAAGTACTTCCGTCCAGAGTTCGAAGCCGGTATTGCCCAGGCAAAACCCGGTGTACCGCCTCTGGCACGCCCGATTGTAATCGGCGCGTAACGCTCTGAAGGCGAGCGGTCCGTGCCGCTCCCTGATCGTTCGATAACGCCGCAGGGCTGAGTTGTTTCGAACGCATAACAAGATTCCATTAGCCACGCCCGCTGACACCGGGCCAACGAAGACCTTTGAACCATGGCCACTATCCACGTAGACGGCAAAGATCTCGAAGTCGATGGGGCAGACAACCTGTTACAGGCATGTCTGTCGCTGGGCCTCGATATCCCGTATTTCTGCTGGCACCCTGCCTTGGGCAGTGTTGGCGCTTGCCGCCAATGCGCCGTCAAGCAGTACACCGACGAGAACGACAAGCGTGGTCGTATCGTCATGTCATGCATGACCCCGGCCACCGACGGTAGCTGGATTTCCATCGACGACGAAGAAGCGAAAGTGTTTCGCGCCAGCGTCGTTGAATGGCTGATGACCAACCACCCGCACGACTGCCCTGTGTGCGAAGAAGGCGGCCACTGCCATCTGCAAGACATGACCGTGATGACCGGCCACAACGAGCGCCGTTATCGCTTCACCAAGCGTACCCACCAGAACCAGCAACTGGGCCCGTTCATTTCCCACGAAATGAACCGCTGCATCGCTTGCTACCGCTGCGTGCGCTTCTATAAAGACTACGCCGGCGGCACTGACCTCGGTGTGTTCGGCGCCCACGACAACGTGTACTTCGGTCGCGTTGAAGACGGCGTGCTCGAAAGCGAGTTCTCGGGCAACCTCACCGAAGTCTGCCCGACCGGCGTGTTTACCGACAAAACCCACTCCGAGCGCTACAACCGCAAGTGGGACATGCAATTCGCGCCAAGCATCTGCCACGGTTGCTCCAGCGGCTGCAACATCAGCCCGGGCGAGCGTTATGGCGAGCTGCGTCGTATCGAAAACCGCTTCAACGGTTCGGTCAACCAGTACTTCCTGTGTGACCGTGGCCGTTTCGGCTATGGCTACGTCAACCGCACCGACCGTCCACGTCAGCCTTTGCTGGCCGACGGCACCAAGCTGAGCCTGGACAACGCGCTGGATAAAGCCGCTGACCTGCTGCGCGGCCGCAACATCGTCGGTATCGGTTCGCCCCGCGCCAGCCTCGAAAGCAACTATGCGTTGCGCGAACTGGTGGGTGCCGAGCACTTCTACTCGGGCATCGAAGCCGGTGAGCTGGAACGCATCCGCCTGGTGCTGCAAGTCTTGAAAGACAGCCCGCTGCCAGTACCGAACATGCGCGAGATCGAAGATCACGACGCCGTGTTTGTGCTCGGTGAAGACCTGACCCAGACTGCCGCCCGTATGGCGCTGTCCGTGCGTCAATCGGTCAAGGGCAAGGCTGAGGAAATGGCCGACGCCATGCGCGTTCAGCCGTGGCTCGACGCCGCAGTGAAAAACATCGGTCAGCACGCGCTGAACCCGCTGTTTATCGCGACCCTGGCTGAAACCAAGCTCGACGACGTGGCTGAAGAATGCGTCCACGCAGCTCCGGATGACCTGGCCCGTATCGGTTTCGCCGTGGCCCACGCCATCGACGCCAGCGCCCCTGCCGTTGCCGGCCTGGACGCTGAAGCACTGGAGCTGGCCAAGCGCATCGCCGACGCCCTGCTCGCGGCCAAACGCCCATTGATCATTGCCGGTACTTCCCTGGGCTCCAAGGCCCTGATCGAAGCCGCAGGCAACATCGCCAAGGCCCTGCACCTGCGTGAAAAAGCCGGTTCCATCAGCCTCGTCGTGCCGGAAGCCAACAGCCTCGGCCTGGCCATGCTCGGCGGCGAATCGGTAGACGCTGCCCTGCAAGCGGTGATCGACGGTAAAGCCGACGCCATCGTGGTGCTGGAAAACGACCTGTTCACCCGTGTCGATGCGGTCAAGGTCAACGCGGCGCTGGACGCGGCCAAAGTGGTGATCGTTGCCGATCATCAAGCGACTGCTACCACCGAACGTGCCGATCTGGTACTGCCGGCGGCCAGCTTCGCTGAAGGCGACGGTACCCTGGTCAGCCAGGAAGGCCGCGCCCAGCGCTTCTTCCAGGTGTTCGACCCGACTTACCTGGACGCCAACATCCTGGTTCACGAAGGCTGGCGCTGGTTGCATGCCCTGCGCAGCACCCTGCTGAACAAGCCGGTTGACTGGACCCTGCTCGACCACGTGACGCAAGCCACTGCTGCCAGCACCCCGGCACTGGCCCGCATCGTCGATGCCGCGCCGTCTGCTGCGTTCCGCATCAAGGGCATGAAGCTGGCCCGCGAACCGCTGCGTTACAGCGGCCGTACTGCCATGCGCGCCAACATCAGCGTACACGAGCCACGCACCCCGCAAGACCCGGACACCGCGTTCGCCTTCTCCATGGAAGGTTACTCGGGCTCCGTTGAACCGCGCCAGCAAGTGCCGTTCGCCTGGTCGCCGGGCTGGAACTCGCCACAAGCGTGGAACAAGTTCCAGGACGAAGTCGGTGGTCATATCCGCGCTGGCGATCCGGGCACCCGCCTGATCGAAAGCAAGGGTGACTCGCTGAACTGGTTCGCCAGCATTCCGGGCGCTTTCAACCCGGCCCGCGGCACCTGGCAAGTCGTGCCGTTCTTCCACCTGCTGGGCAGCGAAGAGAACTCTTCGAAAGCCGCGCCGGTTCAGGAACGCATTCCAGCCGCCTATATCGCCCTGGCCAAGTCCGAAGCCGACCGCCTGGGGGTCAACGATGGCGCCCTGCTCAGCCTCAACGTTGCCGGCGTGACCCTGCGTCTGCCGCTGCGTATCAATGAAGAGCTGGGTGCCGGTCTGGTGGCACTGCCAGCAGGCCTGGCCGGGATCCCGCCAGCGATCTTTGGCCTTACCGTTGACGGTTTGCAGGAGGCAGCCCAATGACCTGGTTTACGCCTGAAGTGATCGACGTGATTATCTCGGTGGTCAAGGCCGTGGTAATCCTGCTCGCCGTAGTGGTTTGCGGCGCGCTGCTCAGCTGGGTGGAACGTCGCCTGCTGGCCCTGTGGCAGGACCGTTACGGTCCGAACCGCGTGGGCCCGTTCGGCGCGTTCCAGATCGCCGCCGACATGATCAAGATGTTCTTCAAGGAAGACTGGACGCCACCGTTCGCCGACAAGGCAATCTTCACCCTGGCGCCGGTCGTGGCCATGAGTGCGTTGCTGATCGCCTTTGCGATTATCCCGATCACCCCGACCTGGGGCGTGGCGGATCTGAACGTCGGTATCCTGTTCTTCTTCGCCATGGCCGGTCTGTCGGTCTATGCCGTGCTGTTCGCCGGCTGGTCGAGCAACAACAAGTTCGCCCTGCTGGGTGCCTTGCGTGCCTCGGCGCAGACCGTGTCCTACGAAGTGTTCATGGGCCTGGCGCTGATGGGCATCGTGGTTCAGGTCGGCTCGTTCAACATGCGCGACATCGTTGAATATCAAGCGCAGAACCTGTGGTTCATCATCCCGCAGATCTTCGGTTTCCTGACCTTCTTTATCGCTGGCGTGGCCGTGACTCACCGTCACCCCTTCGACCAGCCGGAAGCGGAACAGGAACTGGCCGATGGTTACCACATTGAATACGCCGGCATGAAATGGGGCATGTTCTTCGTCGGTGAGTACATCGGGATCGTATTGATCTCGGCGTTGCTGGTGACTTTGTTCTTCGGTGGCTGGCACGGACCGTTCGGTCTGCTGCCACAGATTCCGTTTATCTGGTTCGCCCTGAAGACCGCGTTTTTCATCATGATCTTCATCCTGCTGCGCGCTTCCATTCCGCGCCCACGGTATGACCAAGTGATGGACTTCAGCTGGAAGTTCTGCCTGCCGCTGACCCTGATCAATCTGCTGGTGACCGCCGCAGTCGTGTTGTTGAACACGCCTGCCGGCGCGGTTCAGTGAGGATAGAGACCCATGTTCAAGTATCTGTTTGACATCGTGCATGGCACCTACACCCAGCTTCGCAGCTTGGTGATGGTGTTTGGCCATGCCTTCCGCAAGCGTGACACGCTGCAGTACCCGGAAGAGCCGGTGTACCTGCCGCCGCGCTACCGTGGCCGGATTGTCCTGACCCGCGACCCGGACGGCGAAGAGCGTTGTGTAGCCTGTAACCTGTGCGCCGTGGCGTGCCCAGTAGGCTGTATCTCGCTGCAAAAAGCCGAAACCGAAGATGGCCGTTGGTACCCGGAGTTCTTCCGCATCAACTTCTCACGCTGCATTTTTTGCGGCCTGTGTGAGGAAGCCTGCCCGACCACCGCGATCCAGCTGACACCGGATTTCGAGATGGCCGAGTTCAAACGTCAGGATCTGGTGTACGAGAAAGAAGATCTGCTGATCTCCGGTCCCGGTAAGAACCCTGATTACAACTTCTATCGTGTTGCCGGGATGGCCGTGGAAGGCAAGCCGAAAGGCGCTGCCCAGAACGAAGCCGAGCCGATCAACGTGAAGAGCTTGCTGCCTTAAGGAAGAACGATGGAATTCGCTTTCTATTTCGCATCGGGTGTCGCTGTCGTGTCCACGCTACGCGTGATCACCAACACCAACCCTGTGCACGCCCTGCTCTACCTGATTATTTCGCTGATTGCCGTGGCGATGACGTTCTTTAGCCTGGGCGCACCCTTTGCCGGTGTGCTCGAAGTGATCGCCTACGCCGGTGCCATCATGGTGCTGTTTGTGTTCGTGGTGATGATGCTCAACCAGGGCCCCGCCTCGGTGACGCAAGAACGCCACTGGCTCAAGCCGGGCATCTGGATCGGACCGAGCATTTTGTCCGCCATCCTGCTGGCCGAACTGCTGTACGTGCTGTTCGCTCACCCGAGCGGTGCTGCGATCGGTCAAACCACCATTGATGCAAAAGCCGTGGGCATCAGCCTGTTCGGCCCGTATCTGCTGGTGGTCGAACTCGCCTCGATGCTGCTGCTTGCTGCAGCTGTGACGGCGTTCCACTTGGGCCGCACTGAGGCGAAGGAGCAATAACATGCCAGGAATACCTCTCGAACATGGTTTGGCCGTTGCCGGCATCCTGTTCTGCCTCGGTCTGGTTGGCCTGATGGTACGTCGCAACATTCTCTTCGTATTGATGAGTCTGGAAATCATGATGAACGCTGCGGCACTGGCCTTCATCGTTGCTGGTGCACGCTGGGCGCAGCCGGATGGACAAGTGATGTTCATCCTGGTGATCACCCTGGCAGCCGCCGAGGCCAGTATTGGCCTGGCGATCCTGCTGCAGCTGTATCGCCGCTTCCATACGCTTGATATCGATGCTGCCAGTGAGATGCGCGGATGAACCTTCTCTTTCTGACTTTCGTATTCCCCCTGATCGGCTTTTTGCTGCTGTCGTTCTCCCGTGGACGCTTCAGCGAAAACCTCTCGGCGCTGATCGGCGTCGGCTCCATCGGCCTGTCGGCCATTGTGGCCGCGTTTGTGATCTGGCAATTCAATGTCGCACCGCCACCGGGTGGCGAGTACACGCAAGTGCTGTGGCAGTGGATCTCGGTAGAAGGCTTCAAGCCCAACTTCGCCCTGCACCTGGACGGCCTGTCGGTCACCATGCTCGGCGTGGTGGTCGGCGTGGGCTTTCTGATCCACGTCTTCGCCTCGTGGTACATGCGCGGTGAAGACGGCTACTCGCGTTTCTTTGCCTACACCAACCTGTTTATCGCCAGCATGCTGTTCCTGATCCTGGCCGATAACCTGCTGTTCGTGTACTTCGGCTGGGAAGGCGTGGGCCTGTGCTCGTACCTGTTGATCGGTTTCTACTACAGCAACCGCAACAACGGTAACGCAGCACTCAAAGCCTTTATCGTGACCCGCGTCGGCGACGTGTTCCTGGCCATCGGCCTGTTTATCCTGTTCCAGCAACTGGGCACGCTGAACATCAAGGAGCTGCTGGTGCTGGCACCGCAGAAGTTCCAGGCCGGTGATTTCTGGATCGTGCTGGCAACCCTGATGCTGCTGGGTGGTGCTGTCGGTAAATCCGCGCAACTGCCGCTGCAAACCTGGTTGGCAGACGCGATGGCCGGCCCTACGCCGGTTTCGGCCCTGATCCACGCCGCAACGATGGTAACCGCCGGTGTGTACCTGATTGCCCGTACCCACGGCCTGTTCACCCTGGCCCCTGAAGTGCTGCACCTGGTCGGCATCGTCGGCGGTGTGACCCTGGTACTGGCCGGTTTCGCCGCACTGGTACAAACCGACATCAAACGTATCCTTGCCTATTCGACCATGAGCCAGATTGGCTACATGTTCCTGGCATTGGGCGTGGGTGCCTGGGATGGCGCGATTTTCCACCTGATGACCCACGCGTTCTTCAAGGCCCTGCTGTTCCTTGCGTCCGGTGCGGTGATCGTTGCCTGCCATCACGAGCAGAACATCTTCAAGATGGGCGGCCTGTGGAAAAAACTGCCACTGGCCTACGCCAGCTTTATCGTCGGTGGCGCGGCGCTGTCTGCCTTGCCATTGCTGACGGCCGGTTTCTACTCCAAGGACGAAATCCTCTGGGAAGCCTTCGCCAGCGGTAACAACGAACTGTTGTACGCCGGCCTTGTGGGCGCGTTCATGACCTCGCTGTACACCTTCCGCCTGATCTTCATCACGTTCCACGGTGAAGCCAAGACCGAAGCCCATGCAGGCCACGGCGTTACCTACTGGCTGCCACTGAGCGTGCTGATCGTACTGTCGACCTTTATTGGCGCCATGATCACCCCGCCACTGGCTGGCGTACTGCCACAAAGCGTTGGCCATGCTGGCGGTGAAGCCAAGCACAGCCTGGAAATCGCCTCGGGTGCCATTGCCCTGGCCGGTATCCTGCTGGCTGCCCTGTTGTACCTGGGCAAGCGTCGCTTTGTAACCGCAGTTGCCAACAGCGGCATCGGTCGCTTCCTGTCGGCCTGGTGGTTCGCTGCCTGGGGCTTCGACTGGCTGTACGACAAACTGTTCGTCAAACCGTACCTGTTGATCTGCCGCCTGCTGGCCAAAGATCCTCTGGACCAGACCATTGGTTTGATCCCGAAGATGGCCAAGGCCGGGCATAACGCTCTGAGCCGCAGCGAAACCGGTCAACTGCGTTGGTACGCTGCATCTATGGCCGCCGGTGCTGTACTGGTCATGGGCGCCATCGTACTGGTAGCGGTCTGATATGAACCTTCGACTTTGCGAAAGGAATTGAGCCCGTCATGATTCTGCCTTGGCTAATCCTGATCCCCTTTATCGGCGGCCTGCTGTGCTGGCTGGGTGAGCGCTTCGGCCCTACCCTGCCACGCTGGATTGCGTTGCTGACCATGTCCCTTGAGCTTGCCCTCGGCCTATGGCTGTGGTCCCAGGGGAACTACTCATTTGCACCGGCGCCTGGCGCCGATCCGACCTGGGCCCTTGAGTTCCAGCACACCTGGATCGCCCGCTTCGGTATCAGCGTGCACCTGGCGCTGGACGGCCTGTCGCTGCTGATGATCCTGCTCACCGGTTTGCTCGGTGTGCTGTCGGTGCTGTGTTCGTGGAAAGAAATCCAGCGTCACGTGGGCTTCTTCCACCTGAACCTGATGTGGATCCTGGGCGGTGTGGTGGGCGTGTTCCTCGCCATCGACCTGTTCATGTTCTTCTTCTTCTGGGAAATGATGCTGGTGCCGATGTATTTCCTCATCGCGCTCTGGGGTCATAGCTCGTCGGACGGCAAGAAAACCCGTATCTACGCCGCGACCAAGTTCTTCATCTTCACTCAGGCTTCCGGCCTGATCATGCTGGTGGCGATCCTGGGTCTGGTGCTGGTCAACTTCAACAACACCGGCGTGATTACCTTCAGCTACGCCGAGTTGCTGAAAACCAAGATGTCACTCACCACCGAGTACATCCTGATGCTGGGCTTCTTCATTGCCTTCGCCGTGAAGCTGCCGGTCGTACCGTTCCACTCCTGGCTGCCGGATGCTCACGCTCAGGCACCTACCGCAGGTTCGGTCGATCTGGCCGGTATCCTGTTGAAGACCGCTGCCTATGGTCTGCTGCGTTTTGCCTTGCCGCTGTTCCCGAATGCCTCGGCCGAGTTTGCGCCGATCGCCATGACCCTGGGTCTGATCGGGATTTTCTACGGTGCTTTCCTGGCTTTCGCACAAACCGATATCAAGCGTCTGATCGCGTTCTCCAGCGTTTCCCATATGGGCTTCGTGCTGATCGGTATTTATTCCGGCAGCCAGCTGGCCCTGCAAGGCGCCGTGATCCAGATGCTGGCCCACGGTGTGTCGGCCGCTGCGCTGTTTATCCTCAGCGGCCAGTTGTATGAGCGTCTGCATACCCGTGACATGCGTGAAATGGGTGGCTTGTGGTCGAAGATCGCCTACCTGCCGGCCATCAGCCTGTTCTTCGCGGCCGCGTCGCTGGGCTTGCCGGGCACCGGTAACTTTGTGGGTGAGTTCCTGATCCTGATTGGCTCGTTCGCCAGCTTCCCATGGGTCACGGCCATTGCCACAACCGGTCTGGTGTTTGGTTCGGTCTACTCGCTGATCATGATTCACCGTGCCTACTTCGGCCCGTCCAAATCGGACGCGGTACTGGCCGGCATGGATGCACGTGAACTGATCATGGTGCTCGGTCTGGCGGTACTGCTGGTATTTATCGGCGTGTACCCACAACCGTTCCTCGATACCTCCGCTGCGACCATGCATGGCGTGCAGCAATGGCTCGGCACCGCCTTCACTCAACTCGCTTCGGCCCGGTAAGAGCGCTATGGAATTCACGATCCAACACTTTATCGCGCTTGCTCCACTGCTGATTACCAGCCTCACCGTTGTTGTGGTGATGCTGGCAATCGCGTGGCGCCGCAACCATTCACAGACCTTCCTGCTTTCGGTGGCGGGTCTTAACCTGGCACTGCTGTCGATCTTCCCGGCGTTGAAAGTTGTTCCACTGGCTGTCACCCCGCTGTTGATGATGGACAACTTCGCCTACCTGTACATCGGCCTGATCCTGGTCGCGACCTTGGCGTGCGTCACCCTGGCGCATGCCTATCTGGGTGAAGGCGGCACGGGCTACCCGGGCAACCGCGAAGAGCTGTACCTGCTGATGCTGCTGGCTGCGACCGGCGGTATCGTGCTGGTCAGCGCGCAACACCTGGCCGGCTTGTTTATCGGTCTGGAGCTGCTCTCGGTACCGGTCTACGGCCTGGTGGCCTATGCCTTCTTCAACAAGCGTTCGCTGGAAGCCGGCATCAAGTACATGGTGCTGTCGGCTGCCGGTTCTGCGTTCCTGCTGTTCGGCATGGCCTTGCTGTACGCCGAAGCCGGCAGCCTGAGCTTCAGCGGTATCGGTCACGCCCTGGCGGCCACTGGCGCCCCTAGCGCCATTGCCCAGCTGGGCCTGGGCATGATGCTGGTGGGCCTGGCCTTTAAACTGTCGCTGGTGCCCTTCCACCTCTGGACCCCAGACGTGTACGAAGGTGCTCCGGCGCCGGTGGCCGCGTTCCTGGCTACCGCGTCGAAAGTGGCGGTGTTTGCGGTGATGGTGCGTCTGTTCCAGATCACCCCGTCGGCAACCACCGGCGTGATGAGCGATGTACTGACCGTGATCGCGATTGCCTCGATCCTGTTCGGTAACCTGCTGGCCCTGACCCAGAACAACCTCAAGCGTCTGCTGGGTTACTCGTCCATCGCCCACTTCGGCTACCTGCTGATCGCCCTGGTGGCGAGCAAGGGCATGGCTATGGAAGCCATCGGCGTGTACCTGATCACCTATGTGCTGACCAGCCTGGGTGCCTTTGGTGTGATCACGTTGATGTCCTCGCCGTACAAGGGCCGTGACGCTGACGCACTGTACGAGTACCGCGGCCTGTTCTGGCGTCGTCCGTACCTGACTGCGGTGATGACCGTGATGATGCTGTCGCTGGCGGGCATCCCGTTGACGGCCGGCTTTATCGGCAAGTTCTACATCATCGCCACGGGCGTTGAAGCTCACCAATGGTGGCTGGTGGGTTCCCTGATCCTGGGTAGCGCCATTGGCGTGTTCTACTACCTGCGTGTGATGGTGACCCTGTACCTGGTCGAGCCGAAGCTGCATCGCCACGATGCGCCGCTGAACTGGGAACAGAAAGCGGGCGGCGTGATGCTGCTGGCGGTCTCGGTACTGGTGTTCTTCCTGGGTGTATACCCGCAGCCGATGCTGCAACTGGTGCAACAAGCATCGCTGGGCCTGATTGGCTAAGCGTTGGCGGCTGTACCCAAAACCCCGTGGAGGCCTGGCCTTTGCGGGGTTTTTTGTTGCACCACAAATCATGTGGGAGTTGTAAATACTCAGGATTTCTATGCGACGCTAAACCTGTGGGAGCGGGCTTGCCCGCGATGGCAGCACTTCGGTCATCCAGACAGAACGAGGTGCCTGCATCGCGGGCAAGCCCGGCTCCCACAGAGAAAATATGCCGGTCGCAAATCCCGCCTCAAAACAGGCCGGCCGGTCGGCCGCCTCGGGCGCTTTTGATCTGGCTTTTGATCTTGATCTACCCGCCCATCGGGAGGCTGAGAGGAGGTTCTGTGGAGTGGCGTACTAAACCGGACGTAGCCTCGTTCTACTCGTCAACTGCTACAGGTGCCGGCGTGATCCGGGTGCCAACTCTGTAGATACTCTGTTGCCGGTCAAGTGCTCTTTATATGGGTTTCGGCCTTCTGTGAGGGACATTCGCGTGGCTACAGCAAAATCAAAACTTTTAAACAACGCCAATCCCTTGTGGGAGCGGGCTTGCCCGCGATGGCAGCACTTTGTTCCTCCAGATAGAACGAGGTGCCTGCATCGCGGGCAAGCCCGGCTCCCACAGTGGAAATATGCCGGTTGCAGATCCCGCCTCAAAACAGGCCGGCCGGTCGGCCGCCTCGGGCGCTTTTGATCTGGCTTTTGATCTTGATCTACCCGCCCATAGGGAGGCCGAGAGGAGGTTCTGTGGAGTGGCGTACTAAACCGGACGTAGCCTCGTTCTACTCGTCAACTGCTACAGGTGCCGGCGTGATCCGGGTGCCAACTCTGTAGATACTCTGTTGCCGGTCAAGTGCTCTTTATATGGGTTTCGGCCTTCTGTGAGGGACATTCGCGTGGCTACAGCAAAAGCAAAACTTTTAAACAACACCAATCCCTTGTGGTAGCGGGCTTGCCCGCGATGGCAGCACTTCGGTCATCCAGACAGAACGAGGTGCCTGCATCGCGGGCAAGCCCGGCTCCCACAGAGAAAATATGCCGGTCGCAAATCCCGCCTCAAAACAGGCCGGCCGGTCGGCCGCCTCGGGCGCTTTTGATCTGGCTTTTGATCTTGATCTACCCGCCCCATCGGTAGGCCGAGAGGAGGTTCTGTGGAGTGGGTCTCCCGGCATGGATGCCGGGAGAGCCGCGATGGGCCATGGATGGCCCGTGGCGGCGTGCCCACGGAGCAGGGCCGGAGCGAGGGAACCTGAGCGCAGCGAAGGCCGTACGCCAGGGGCAAGCCTTTTTGGTTACTTTTTCGGCGTCTGGAAAAAGTGACTCGCCGTAAGGGCGAAAACAATATTCCAGTTAGACACAAATGCCGGATATGTACTCAACGTATCAGTTAAACAAACAAGATCAAGCGGGCCGCAAACGCCAGCCCAGCACATCGAGCAAGTCACAACCGTCGCGCAACAATTGCGCCGAAACCGTGGCCAGATGTTTGAGATCAACAGCATCGGCCTGCTGCATTTCGCGGCTGGAGAACATTTCCATCAGCTGGGTTACGGCCAGAATGCGGGCAGCAGCGTTGGCATGGAGTACATCGAGCGGGGCGTTGCGGTCGATCAGCAAGGCGGGGATGGTGCAGTCGATGGCGGTAAGCGGAATGTACGGTGAATTCGTCATAAGCAAGCCTCTTAAAGTTGGATTTAACCATCCATTTTTGTCGCCAAACAAAAAAGGTGGCCGCTGTACGCGGGTTGGCGAACCGGTAACTTTAAGAAAACCCGGCAGACCCGAAGATCTCCCACGTACAGCTGCCATAAAACATTGCGAGCAAAATACACGCTCAACCGTATATAGCAATTATGTACTTATTTAAAGTTACTCCGGATCGCCAAATCCGCTCGCCTTATCAGCGAGCACCGACTATAGGCGTCGAACCATCTCCCCATCAATTGCCAAACCTGTGCGAAAAATCCCGAAAAAACGTGAGCTTGTAGCTTCGCGAGCAGGCTCGCTCCCACACCTGGAATGCAACCCGTAACAGTTGCGAGCGATTCTCGGCTTGTATAGGCTGGCGCGCCGCCCGCCCATCGATCTGGAACAGTTAACCAATGCGTCCCACCCTTTCTTCGCTTCTACCCTTGGCGCTGATCTGCGCCGCCCCGGCCCACGGCAATCCCCTGGAACTGGGCGAAGTACAGGTACGCAGCGAAGAAAGCAGCGAACTGCAAGCCGCCCAAAACGCGCTCAATGAAGTGCCCGGCGCCAGCAACCTGATCGACATGACCCGGGTCGAAAATGGCCGCACTGCCAGCAATGCCGATGTGCTGGCCTACCAGCCGGGGGTCTACGCGCAATCAGCGGGCAATGACGGGGCCAAGGTCTCGGTGCGCGGCTCGGGCATCAACCGCGCTCCCAGCGCCCACGCTTCGGGGCTGTACGTGATGTTCGACGGCCTGCCCCTGACCGGCCCCGGCGGCACCCCCTATGAACTGTTCGAGCCGCTGTGGCTGAGCCGCGCCGAAGTGCTGCGCGGCGCCAATGGCTTTGACACCGGCGCGCTGGCCCTGGGCGGCTCGATCAACTACGTCACCCACACCGGCTACGACGCGGCGCCGCTGCAGGTGCGCTACGAAACGGGCAGCTATGGCTATCAGAAACGCCAGATCAGTTCCGGGCAGGTACTGGGGGATCTCGACTACTACGTCGCCCTGACCGACTCCGACACCGATGGCTACCAGCATCACACCGCCGGCAGCAGCAAGGGCATCGCGGCCAATGTCGGTTATCGTTTCAGCCCGCAACTGGAAACCCGCTTTTACCTGCGCTATCGCGAAACCGATAACGAACTGGCCGGTCGCGTGACCAAAGCCAACATCCAGCATCACCCCCGCGCCGCCAACCCGGCCTATGTGGCAGGCGACTACACCCGCCCGCAGCCCGGCAGCACCTGGGTGGGCAACAAGACCACGATGTATCTGGACGACGATTCGCAACTGGAAGCCGGGCTGGTCTATCACGACTACCCAATGGATCTGCGTGAAGGCCCGAACCGTCTGAAAGTGGCGTACACCGACGTCAGCGGCACGCTCAACTACAAGCGTCGCGACACGCTGTTCGGCCTTGAAAGCAAGACCACCGTGGGCCTGCGCAACACCAAGCACCTGCCCAACAGTGGTGCCTCGGAATATGTACGCATCCCCGTGGGCAATACCGCAGGTTATGCTCCCGGCACAAAAATTCGCGACTTTAGTTACCAGGGTTCTGACACCGTACTGCACGCCAGCAATGACCTGGAGCTGATCCCCGATCTATGGCTAACCACCGGCATGGCGCTGATCTACACCCGCCGCGAGAGCGACGTGAGTTACCCCGAGAGCGGCGGCAAGGTCAGCCAGCATGACTGGGACTACGCGCCACGCCTTGGCCTGCGCTACGAGTTCAACCCGCACCTGCAGGTATACGGCAACCTGAGCCGTTCGGTCGAGCCGCCGCACCCGTGGTCGATGATCTGGGGCTCGCCGTTCACTTTCCCGGTCAACAGTGGCCCGGCTACCGGTCGCCAGAGCACCCCGGTAGCGCTGGACAATCAAACCGCCACCACCCTTGAACTGGGCACCCGTGGCGATTCCTGGTTCGGGCAATGGGATCTGGCCTGGTATTACTCGGCCGTGCGCCATGAACTGCTGAGCGTCGAAACCCAGGCCGCCACCCTCACCCAAAGCCCGATTGTCGGTGAGTCCAACGCCAGCCCCACCGTACACCAGGGCATCGAAGCCGGACTCAACAGCCTGCTGTGGGAAAAACAAGCAGTGGGCAAGGTATCCCTGCGTCAGGCCTACACCTTCAGCGATTTCCATTACCGTGACGACGAGCGCTTTGGCGACAACAAGCTGCCAGGTATCCCGCAGCACTACTACCAGGCCGAAGTGCGCTATGACCACCCGCAGGGCTTCTATGCCGGGGTGAACACGCAGGTTGCCTCACGCATGGCGGTGGACTACGCCAACTCGTATTACACGTCGTCCTACATGTTGTGGGGCGCAACCCTGGGCTACAACGCGCCCAAACAGGACTGGCAAGCCTGGCTCGACCTGCGCAACCTGAGCGGCGAGCGCTATGCCGCCACGGTCACGCCGGGGTATGACGACAAGGGGCTGGACGCCGCGCGCTCCACCCCGGGTGAAGGCCGGGGCGCCTATGTGGGGGTTTCCTACAGCTTCCGTTAATCAGCGGACGGGATATCAGCCGGCAACCGCACCTTGCGGCGGGTGCCGCTGAACAAGCCCCAGCTGGACAGGAACAGGGCGGCGATCAACGGCCCGATCACAAAGCCATTGAGGCCGAAGATCGCCATGCCGCCCAAGGTCGAGATCAAGATCAGGAAGTCCGGCATTTTCGTGTCCTTGCCCACCAGGATAGGGCGCAACACGTTGTCCACCATGCCGATCACAAAGACTCCGTACAGCGCCAGCACCACCCCCTGCCAGACCGAGCCGGTCACCACGAAGTAAACCGCCACCGGCGCCCAGACGATACCGGCACCGACGGCGGGCAGCAGCGACAGGAACATCATCAGCACCGCCCAGAACAGCGCGCTATGGATGCCCAGCACCCAGAAAATCACCCCGCCCAATGCCCCCTGGGTAATGGCCACCGCCAGGTTACCCTTGACCGAGGCCCGCACCACACGGCGCAACTTGAGCTGCAACAGGCGCTTTTGCTGTTCGGCCAGCGGTACCGCGTTGCGGATGGTACGCACCATCTGCTGGCCATCACGAATAAAGAAGTACAGCAGATACAGCATGATGAAAAAGCTCACTACCAGATCAAAGGTGCTCTGACCGAAGCTGAAGACCTGGGTGGCAAAAAACTGGCTGCCTTCAAGGGCACCCTTGGATACTTTCTCACTCAGCCCGTCGATGTTGCCCATGCCGAAACGGTCAAGCCAGTCCTGCGCGGTGGCCGGCAGGATGTCCTTGAACTGCATGACATAACTGGCGACGTTGATCCTGCCGCTTTCAACATCCTTGTAGAGCGTTGCCACTTCCTGCACCAGCAAGGTCGTGGTGATGATCACCGGAATGATCGCAATCACCGTACAGGCCCCCAGCGTGGCAAAGGTTGCCAGGTTGCGCCGCCCCTTGAGTTTGAGCAGCAGCTTGCGTTGCAGGGGTGCAAACAGGATTCCCAGGGCCACCGCCCAGAAAATCGCGCCATAAAACGGCAACAGGATCCAGATAAACGCGATGGTGACCAAGGCCAGCAACAGAAGCAGGGTTTTACGTTGCAGACTTGTTTCGTTCATGAGCCATCCATGTCAGTAAGGCGTGTAGGAATCTAGTGGTCGCAGTGTAGCCGCTGGCATTGACAACTCCCTAGACACTCTGTAAATAATCTGCGTAGTTGTACGACAACAGATAACAAAAATAATAATATTCAGGAGCTCTACGGATGATCGCACCTACCTGCGCCCCCGCCCTTTTCACACGCTCAAAAACCGCACAAGGCACCCGCTCGCTGATGTTGCTCGGACTTGGCAGCATGGGCCTGGCGTTGCCGTTGACGGGCCTGGCCGAAGGTTTCGTCGACGACACCAAAGCCACGCTGACCCTGCGCAACGCCTATATCAACCGCAACTACACCAACCCCGACTACCCGCAGAGCAAGGCCGAAGAGTGGACGCAAAACTTCATTCTCGACGTCAAGTCCGGCTTTACCCAGGGTACGGTGGGCTTCGGGGTGGATGTGCTGGGGCTGTACTCGCAAAAACTCGACGGTGGCAAGGGCACGGCCGGCACTCAACTGTTGCCGACCCACAGCGACGGCGAGCCCGCCGATAACTTTGGTCGTTTGGGGGTTGCGGCCAAGGCCAAAATCTCCAATACGGAACTTAAAATCGGCGAGTGGATGCCGGTACTGCCAATCCTGCGCTCGGACGATGGCCGCTCCCTGCCACAAACCTTCCGTGGTGGCCAGATCACCTCAAAGGAAATCGCCGGGCTGAACCTCTATGGTGGCCAGTTCCGCGCCAACAGCCCGCGCAACGATGCGAGCATGGAAGAGATGTCGCTCAACGGCAAAGGCGCATTTACCTCTGACCGCTTCAACTTTGCCGGCGGTGATTACAGCTTCAATGAAAAACGCACCCAGGTCGGCCTGTGGTACGCCCAGCTCGAAGACATCTATCAGCAGCAATTTTTAAACGTGTTGCACAGCCAGCCGGTTGGCGATGTGACACTGGGAGCCAACCTCGGTTATTTCTGGGGCCAGGACGACGGCAGCAAACTGGCGGGTGACCTCGACAACAGAACCGCCTACGCCCTGCTGTCGGCCAAATACAAGGGCAACACCTTGTATGTGGGCCTGCAGAAAATCAGTGGCGACGATGGCTGGTTCAAGGTCAACGGCACCAGCGGCGGCACCCTGGCCAACGACAGCTACAACTCCAGCTACGACCTGGCCAAGGAACGTTCCTGGCAAGTGCGTCACGATCTGGACTTTGCAGTACTCGGCGTGCCTGGCCTGACCATGATGAACCGCTATATCAGCGGCGATAACATCCATACCGGCAGTATCACCAATGGCAAGGAATGGGGCCGCGAATCGGAACTGGCCTACACCGTACAGGCGGGTACATTCAAGGATCTGAACGTGCGCTGGCGCAACGCGAGCATCCGTCGCGACTACAGCGCCCACGAGTTCGACGAAAACCGCATTTTTATCAGCTATCCGTTGTCGTTGCTGTAAGACCAGCAAACTGTGGGAGCGGGCTTGCTCGCGATGGCATCGCAGCAATTGTCCCGACAGAACGCAGCGTCTGTATCGCAGGCAAGCCAGCTCCCACAGATCACGCAGCACCGCTAAATCCGCAACTGCAAGCCCTCCCTTGTGGGAGCGGGCTTGCTCGCGATGGCATCGCAGCAATTGTCCTGACAGAACGCAGCGTCTGTATCGCAGGCAAGCCAGCTCCCACAGATCACGCAGCACCGCTAAATCCGCAACTGCAAGCCCTCCCTTGTGGGAGCGGGCTTGCTCGCGATGGCATCGAAGCAATTGCCCTGGCAGACCGCAGCGTCTGTATCGCAGGCAAGCCAGCTCCCACAGATCACGCAGCACCGCTAAATCCGCAACTGCAAGCCCTCCCTTATGGGAGCGGGCTTGCTCGCGATGGCATCGCAGCAATTGCCCTGGCAGACCGCAGCGTCTGTATCGCAGGCAAGCCAGCTCCCACAGATCACGCAGCACCGCTAAATCCGCAACTGCTAGCCCCCCCTTGTGGGAGCGGGCTTGCTCGCGATGGCATCGCAGCAATTGCCCTGGCAGACCGCAGCGTCTGTATCGCAGGCAAGCCAGCTCCCACAGATCACACAGCACCGCTAAATCCGCAACTGCAAGCCCTCCCTTGTGGGAGGGGGCTTGCTCGCGATGGCATCGCAGCAATTGCCCTGGCAGACCGCAGCGTCTGTATCGCAGGCAAGCCAGCTCCCACAGATCACGCAGCACCGCTAAATCCGCAACTGCAAGCCCTCCCTTGTGGGAGCGGGCTTGCTCGCGATGGCATCGCAGCAATTGGCCTGGCAGACCGCAGCGTCTGTATCGCAGGCAAGCCAGTTCCCACAAGTCATGCCGCGTCGCCAAATCCGCAGCGTGGCAGCCCTATGACAATCATTTTGCAGCCATTAGAAGTTCGGATTTGGCATTGACAACCACCACAATGGCTGTGAATAATTCAGGCCAAGTCATACGACAACAGATGACAATAACAAGAACGACAGGGAATTTTGATGACAACCACTCACACTGTCCAAACCCCCTTCAATCGCCTTCTTCTCACCGGCGCTGCCGGTGGCTTGGGGAAGGTGCTGCGCGAAACCCTCAAGCCCTACGCCAGGGTGCTGCGGCTCTCTGATATCGCCGCAATGGCCCCGGCTGCCGACAGCCATGAAGAAGTCTTCCCGTGCGATCTTGCCGACAAACAGGCCGTCCACCAGCTGGTTGAAGGGGTAGACGCCATCCTGCACTTTGGCGGCGTCTCGGTGGAGCGCCCGTTCGAAGAGATCCTCGGCCCCAATATCAGCGGCATTTTCCACATTTACGAAGCGGCACGCCGGCATGGCGTCAAACGGGTGATTTTCGCCAGTTCCAATCATGTCATCGGGTTCTACAAACAGGATCAGACCCTGGATGCCCACTCCCCGCGCCGGCCTGACAGTTACTACGGGCTGTCCAAGTCGTATGGCGAAGACATGGCCACTTTTTACTTCGACCGCTATGGCATCGAAACCGTCAGCATCCGTATCGGCTCCTCGTTCCCCGAGCCGCAAAACCGCCGGATGATGAGCACCTGGCTGAGCTTTGCCGATCTCACGCAATTGCTCGAACGCTCGCTGTACACGCCCAATGTCGGCCACACCGTGGTCTATGGCGCCTCCAATAACCTCAATGTGTGGTGGGACAACCGTTTTGCTGCCCACCTTGGGTTCGAGCCCAAGGACACGTCAGAAATTTTCCGCGACAAGATCGAAGCCCAGCCGATGCCCGCAGCCAATGACCCGGCCATGGTTTACCAGGGCGGCGCCTTCGTCGCTGCCGGCCCGTTTGGCGACGAGTAAACCCGCGCTGCCAGCAGAACAAGATCAACAGAGGCCAAGGCATCATGACAGCTGAACTGATTCTCGATGCACGCAACGCCACCGGCGAAAGCCCGGTCTGGAGCACCACGCAACAGGCACTGTACTGGGTGGATATCCCGGCAAAACGCCTGCATCGCTGGAGCCCTGCCGACGGTAAAGAGCAAAGTTGGCAAGCCTCGCAAATGCTCGCGTGCATCGCTCAGGCAGGTGATGGCCATTGGATCGCCGCGATGGAAAACGGGCTGTTCGCTATCACCCCCCACGCCGACGGCAGCCTGGACAGTCGTTTGCTGGCCAGCGTGACCCACGCCCAGCCAGGCATGCGCTTCAACGATGGCCGCTGCGACCGTCAGGGCCGCTTCTGGGCGGGCACCATGCTGATGGACATGGCCGCCGGCGCACCGGTGGGCGCCATGTATCGCTACAACGCAGGCCAGACCGAGCCGCTCACGGCGCAACTGCAAGGCTTTATCGTGCCCAATGGCCTGGCGTTCAGCCCCGATGGCAACACCCTGTACCTGTCGGACTCACACCCGGATGTGCAAAAAATCTGGGCTTTTGACTACGACACCGACAGCGGCACCCCACACAACCGGCGCCTGTTTGTGGACATGACCCAACACCCCGGCCGCCCCGATGGCGCGGCGGTTGATGCCGATGGCTGCTACTGGATCTGCGGCAACGACGCCGGTCTGATCCATCGTTTCACCCCCGAAGGCAAGCTCGACCGCTCCCTGGCCGTGCCCGTGAAAAAACCGGCGATGTGTGCCTTTGGCGGAGCAGACCTGGACACCCTGTTCGTAACCTCGATCCGCCCCGCCGGGGACCTGGCCGACCAGCCCCTGGCCGGGGGCGTGTTCGCCCTCAGGCCCGGGGTCAAGGGCCTGCCGGAGCCCCGCTTGAATCACTGAACAACTGATCCAACACCTTGAAATAACAAAAACAATATTTGGAGTGACCCATGGATTTCAAACGCACCCTCCTCATCGCTGCATTGCCCCTGGCTTTCTGCCTCTCAGGCGTGGCCCAGGCCGAAATCAAGATCAAGTTCGCCGAGGTTCACCCCACGGGCTACCCGCCGGTGGTGGCCGAACAGGAAATGGGCAAAAAACTCCAGGAGCAAAGCAACGGCGATATTTCCTTCAAGATGTTTGCCGGTGGCGTACTGGGCTCAGAGAAAGAAGTGGTCGAGCAATTGCAGTCCGGCGCGGTGCAGATGACCCGGGTCAGCCTCGGCATCCTCGGCCCGGTAGTGCCGGAGACCAACGCCTTCAACCTGCCGTTCGTGTTCCGCGACCAGGCCCATATGCGCAAGATCATCGACGGCGAAATCGGTCAGGAGATGCTGGATAAAATCACCAATTCCGACTTCAACATGGTCGCGCTGGCCTGGATGGATGGCGGTACGCGTAACCTGTACACGAAAAAACCGGTACGCGAGATGGCCGATCTCAAGGGCATGAAAATCCGCGTACAGGGCAACCCGGTGTTTATCGACACCATCAACGACATGGGCGGCAACGGCATCGCCATGGCCACCGGCGAGATTTTCAGCGCCCTGCAGACCGGCGTGATCGATGGCGCAGAGAACAACCCGCCGACCTTCCTGGAACACAACCACTACCAGAACGCCAAGTACTTCACCTGGACCGACCACCTGATCCTCCCCGAGCCGATCGTGATCGCCAAGACCACCTGGGCCAAGCTCAGCCCTGAGCAGCAAGCCCTGGTGCAAAAACTGGCGCGTGAAGCGCAGATGGAAGAGCGAGTGATCTGGGACAAAAAATCCGCCGAAAGCGAAACCAAACTCAAAACCGCAGGCGTGGAATTCATCACCCTCACCCCCGAGCAGAAAAAGGCCTTCTACGACGCCACCCAGCCGGTTCGCGACAAGTACGGTGCCAACTACAAGGACCTGATCTCGCGCATCGAAGCCGTCCAATAAGCCAGTTCGATAACGCCGCGGTGGCGGGCGTCAGCCCGTTTGCCGCGCAGTGGTGAGCCCCATGAAAAATACCGTACTGCGCTTTAACGACATGCTGTACAGGGTCTGTATCGGGATCGCCGGCTTGTCGGTGCTGACCATGACCCTGATCATCCCCTGGGGCATTTTTGCCCGCTATGTGTTGGGCAGCGGCTCCAGCTGGCCCGAGCCCACGGCCATCTTGCTGATGGTGGTGTTTACCTTCTTCGGCGCCGCCGCCAGCTACCGGGCCGGCGCCCATATGGCCGTGGCGATGGCCGTGGAGCGCATGCCGGCCCATGTCCGCAAACTGGCCGCGGTGCTGGTGCAAATCCTGATGGTCATCGTCTGTCTGTTTATGACGGTCAAGGGCTTCAAGCTGTGCGCGACCACCTGGAACCAGTTCCTTGGTGAAATGCCGGGTTTGCGCGTAGGCATCTCCTATCTGCCAATCCCCCTGGGCGGCATCGTGACCCTGATCTTCGTCCTGGAGAAACTCTTCCTGGGTGACCAAAGCCACCGCCGCGCCGTGCGGTTCGACATCGTAGAAGCCAGCGAAGAGGCCGTATAAATGGACGCTTTCGTACTGTTGGGCAGTTTTATCGCCCTGATCCTGCTCGGCATGCCGGTCGCCTACGCGCTGGGTCTGTCGGCACTGGTCGGCGCCTGGTGGATCGATATTCCGTTCGACGCCCTGATGATCCAGGTGGCGGGCGGCGTGAACAAATTTTCCCTGCTGGCAATCCCGTTTTTCGTACTGGCGGGGGCAATCATGGCCGAGGGCGGCATGTCGCGCCGGCTGGTGGCCTTTGCCGGGGTACTGGTGGGGTTTGTGCGCGGCGGCCTGTCGCTGGTGAATATCGTCGCCTCGACCTTCTTTGGCGCGATCTCCGGTTCGTCGGTGGCGGACACCGCGTCTGTCGGCTCGGTACTGATTCCGGAAATGGAACGCGCTGGCTACCCTCGCGAGTTCTCCACGGCCGTGACGGTCAGCGGTTCGGTGCAGGCCCTGCTCACCCCACCCAGCCACAACTCGGTGCTGTACTCGCTGGCAGCGGGGGGCACGGTATCAATCGCTTCGCTGTTTATGGCCGGGATCATGCCGGGGCTATTGCTCAGCGCGGTGATGATGGGCCTGTGCATGATCTTTGCGCGCAAGCGCAACTACCCCAAGGGCGAAGTCATCCCGCTGCGCCAGGCGCTGAAAATCGCCGGGGAAGCGATGTGGGGCCTGATGGCCATGGTTATCATCCTGGGCGGCATCCTCACTGGCGTCTTCACTGCCACCGAGTCGGCGGCGGTCGCGGTAGTGTGGTCGTTCTTCGTCACCATGTTCATTTACCGCGACTACAAGTGGCGCGACCTGCCCAAGCTGATGCACCGGGCGGTGCGTACCATTTCCATCGTGATGATCCTGATCGGCTTTGCTGCCAGCTTCGGTTACATCCTGACGCTGATGGAAATCCCGATGAAGATCACCACGGCGTTCCTGACGCTGTCGGATAACCGCTATGTGATCCTGATGTGCATCAACGTGATGTTGTTACTGCTGGGCACGGTGATGGACATGGCGCCGCTGATCCTGATCCTGACCCCGATCCTGCTGCCGGTGATTATCGGTATCGGTGTCGATCCGGTGCATTTTGGCATGATCATGCTGGTCAACCTGGGGATCGGCCTGATCACACCGCCGGTGGGCGCAGTGCTGTTTGTCGGCGCGGCGGTGGGCAAGGTGACGATTGAGAACACGGTTAAAGCGCTGCTGCCGTTCTACCTGGCGCTGTTTATGGTACTGATGCTGGTCACCTACGTACCGGCCATCTCGCTCTGGCTGCCAAGCCTGGTGCTGTAACCCGCCTTCCCCCTGTGGGAGCGGGCTTGCCCGCGATGCCGTCACCTCGGTGTATCTGAAATAACGAGGCGACCCCATCGCGAGCAAGCCGGCTCCCACAGAGGTATTCCAGCGGCTCTATTTCCAGCCAAGGAGGCTGGTTGCTTATGTCTGCTCCTGCATTGTTCCCCCGCCATATCGCGGTATTGATCCTGGTACTGCTGGCCTGCGCATTTGCGGGCAATCATATCGCCGCGCGCATTGCCTTCGACCACGACACCGGCCTGTTGCTGGCCATCCTGTGCCGCGCCGGCGTGACCCTGCTGGTGCTGACCAGCCTGGTACTGTGGCAACGCGAACGCCCCCGTTTAACCCCCGCCAACTGGCGCTGGCAGCTGCTGCTGGGGTTGTTGATCGCGGCGCAAAGCTTCTTTATCTATTCGGCCGTGGCCCGCATTCCCGTGGCCCTGGCGCTGCTGATCGGCAACATGGCGCCGATCCTGCTGGTGCTGCTGACCTGGGCCCTGGGCGGCTCGGCACCGACCCGGCGGGCCGCCCTGTTGATGGGGTTGATCATGTTTGGCCTGATCTTCGCCCTCGACGTGCCCGAGCGCCTGTCCAGCCAGGGCGGCAGCGAAACGCAATGGCTCGAAGGGATTCTGTTCGGCTTCGGCGCCGCCTGCGTGTTTGCCTGCGCGCTATGGATCACCGACCACAAGCTGTCGGGCCTGCGCGGCACCGTGCGCAGCATGCTGACCATGTTGATCGTCTTCAGCGCCGCGACCGTGGCCGGGCTCAGCGGCGTGCTACCCGGCGGCGTGTCCCTGCCCGGCTCCTCCACCGGCTGGGCCGCCCTCGCCTGCCTGGTGGTGCTCTATGGCCTGGGCTTTTGCCTGCTGTTTATCTGCATGACCCGCCTGAACATGGCCCGCAACGCACCGGTGATGAACGTCGAACCGGTGGCGAGCCTGCTGTTTGGCTGGCTGATCCTGGACCAGTTGCTCAGCAGCGGGCAAATCATCGGCAGCCTGATTGTGGTGGCGGGCATCGTCATGTTGACGTGGCCACGCAAGATCGAAACCTCAAGCTGATTGCATAGATCCAGATCAATAATCGCGCATCAAGGCTCGGCTACCATCGCGCCTTTTTGCGAACGAACCGACTATGCGCCTTGCTCCGCCCGAACTCCTCGCCCCTGCCGGCACCCTGAAAAACATGCGTTACGCCTTTGCCTATGGCGCCGACGCGGTGTACGCAGGCCAACCGCGCTACAGCTTGCGGGTGCGCAACAACGAATTCGACCACGCCAACCTGGCGATTGGCATCAAAGAGGCCCAGGCCCAGGGCAAGCGCTTTTATGTAGTAGTCAATATTGCCCCGCACAATGCCAAGCTGCGCACCTTCCTCAAGGATCTGGAGCCGGTGGTAGCAATGGCCCCGGATGCGCTGATCATGTCCGACCCGGGCCTGATCATGCTGGTGCGCAAAAACTTCCCCCATGTGCCGATTCATTTGTCGGTGCAGGCCAATACGGTCAACTGGGCCAGTGTCGAATTCTGGCGCCAGCAGGGCCTGAGCCGCATCATCCTGTCGCGCGAGCTGTCGCTGGAAGAAATCGAAGAGATTCGCCAGCATGTACCCGACATGGAACTGGAAATTTTCGTGCATGGCGCTCTGTGCATGGCCTACTCGGGGCGCTGCCTGTTGTCCGGCTACATGAACAAGCGCGATGCCAATCAGGGCAGCTGCACCAATGCCTGCCGCTGGAAATACGACGCCAAACCGGCCACGGAAAACGAGCTGGGCAATATCGTCAATGTGGTGGAGCCGACCCTGGGCGTGGGTGCGCCGACTGACGAAGTGTTTGTGTTGAGCGAGGCCAACCGTGCCGATGAACCGATGACCGCGTTCGAGGACGAGCACGGAACGTACATCATGAACTCCAAGGATCTGCGTGCCGTACAGCATGTGGCGCGGCTGGCGGAAATGGGCGTGCACTCGCTGAAGATCGAGGGCCGCACCAAGTCGCACTTTTACTGCGCACGGGCCACTCAGGTGTATCGCAAGGCCATCGATGATGCGGTGGCGGGTCGTGAGTTTGACCGCAGCCTGATGACCGATCTGGAGTCACTGGCCCAGCGCGGCTATACCGAAGGGTTTTTGCGCCGCCATGTTCACGATGAATATCAGAACTACCTGCATGGCAGCTCGCTGTCCCATCGCCAGCAGTTTGTCGGGGAATTGACCGGCGCGCGGCGCAACGGCCTGGCCGAGGTCAAAGTGAAAAACCGATTTGCATTGGGCGATCATCTGGAGCTGATGACACCCCACGGCAACTATCACTTCGATCTGGAGCGGCTACTGAACAGTGCAGGTTTGCCGACCCAAGTGGCGCCGGGTGATGGCCACACAGTGTACCTGCCGATCCCCGAACAGGTGGACTTGAACTACGGGTTGTTAATGCGGGATTTGACGGTGAGCGAGGTGATGGAACGTTCGGCGTGACCACTGTGGGAGCGGGCTTGCTCGCGATAGCATCGCCCGGTTTTGTCTGACAGACCGAGCCGTCAGCATCGCGAGCAAGCCCGCTCCCACAGACTGTCGTGATTGCGATTAATCGCGAAACACTTCATCCAGCAGGTTATGCATGGCGGTAAACGCCCGACCCGCCGTTTTGGCGTCGTACATCATCTTGCCCGGCACATTGGCGTGGGGGTCGGTGAATGAATGCACTGCGCCGCCATAGCTGGTCAGTTGCCAGTCCACACCCGCCGCGTTCATCTCCGCCTCGAACGCTGGCAGCTGCTCGTTGGGCACCAACGGGTCAGACGCGCCGTGCAACACCAGCACCGCACCCTTGATGCTCTGGGCATCGATAGGGTTAGGTGTGTCCAGCGTGCCGTGGAAGGACACCGCAGCTTGCAACGGCGCACCGCTGCGTGCCAGTTCCAGTGAACAGCAACCGCCAAAACAGAAACCAAAGGTTGCCAGCTTGTTGCTGTCGACCTGGGCCAGGCCCTGATTCTTCAGCATGTCATAGGCAGCCCACATGCGCTTGCGCAGCAAGGCGCGGTCATTCTTGAGCGGCATCATTGCCGCCCCCGCCTCGTCGGCGTTGCCGGGCCGGGTGCCCTGGCCATACAAATCGGCGATCAATACCACATAGCCCTGCTCGGCCACCGACTTGGCAATCTCTTCGGCGCCCGCGCTGATGCCCATCCAGTTGGGCGCCATCAGCAAACCCGGCAACGGGTCTTCACGGCTCGGGTCAAAGGCCAGACGGCCTTCGTAGGGTTGGCCGTCGATTTGATAAGCCACAGAGCTGACCGAAATGGATTTCATCAAAAACTCCTGAATTTGAAACAAAAAAAACCCGCCGAAGCGGGTTTTTATAGCGCGGTTAGACCGACAACTCTACTAACAATTTGTTTAGCCGAAGGACATAGGCCGCAGGGTCTTTCAAACTGTCACCGGCTGCCAGGGCTGCCTGGTCGAAGAGGATGTGCGACAGGTCGCCAAAACGCTCTTCGCTCTGCTCGGCATCGAGTTTCTCGATCAGCGGGTGAGCCGGGTTGAACTCGAAGATCGGCTTGGATTCAGGCACTTTCTGACCGCTGGCTTCGAGGATCTGACGCATTTGCATGCCCAGGTCCTGCTCACCGATGGCCAGGATTGCCGGCGAGTCGGTCAGACGATGCGATACACGCACTTCGCTGACGCTTTCGCCCAGCGCGGCCTTGATACGCTCAACCAGACCTTCTTTGGCCTTGGCCACTTCTTCTGCGGCTTTCTTGTCCTCTTCCGAGTCCAGGTTGCCCAGGTCGAGGTCGCCACGGGCCACGTCGACAAAGCTCTTGCCGTCGAAATCGCTGAGGTAGCTCATCAGCCACTCGTCGATGCGGTCGGTCAACAGCAGGACTTCGATGCCTTTCTTGCGGAAGACTTCGAGGTGCGGGCTGTTTTTAACCTGCGCGTAGGTTTCGCCGGTCAGGTAGTAAATCTTGTCCTGACCTTCCTTGGCGCGGGCCAGGTAGTCGGTCAACGAAACATTCTGTTCGCCGTCGTCGCCGTGGGTCGAAGCAAAACGCAGCAGACCGGCAATTTTTTCCTTGTTGGCGAAATCTTCAGCCGGGCCTTCTTTCATCACCTGACCAAAGTTTTTCCAGAAGCCCTGGTATTTCTCCGGCTCGTTCTTCGCCAGTTTTTCCAGCATGTCGAGTACACGCTTGGTCAGCGCCGTCTTCATCGAGTCGATGATCGGGTCTTTCTGCAGGATTTCCCGCGACACGTTCAACGACAGGTCGTTGGAGTCGATCACACCCTTGATAAAGCGCAGGTACAGCGGCAGGAACGACTCGGCCTGATCCATCACGAATACGCGCTGTACATACAGCTTCAGGCCTTTAGGCGCTTCACGCTGGTACAGATCGAACGGCGCACGGGCCGGCACATACAGCAGGGAACTGTATTCAAGCTTGCCTTCAACCTTGTTGTGGCTCCAGGCCAGCGGGTTCTCGTAGTCGTGGGCAATGTGCTTGTAGAACTCCTGGTATTCCTCGTCCTTTACTTCAGTGCGAGGACGGGTCCACAGGGCACTGGCACGGTTAACGGTTTCCCATTCCAGTGCAGGCGCCTCTTCGCCTTCGGCCACGGTCTGCTCTTTAGGCAGCTCGATCGGCAAGGCGATATGGTCGGAGTACTTCTTGATGATGTTGCGCAGGCGCCAGCCGTCAGCGAATTCGGATTCGCCCGGCTTGAGATGCAGCACGATCTTGGTGCCGCGGTCGGCCTTCTCGACGGTGGCCACTTCAAACTCGCCCTCGCCCTTCGAAGACCAATGTACGCCTTCGCTTGCCGGGGTACCGGCACGGCGGCTGTACACGTCAACCTTGTCGGCAACGATAAAGGCCGAGTAGAAGCCCACGCCGAACTGACCGATCAGGTGCGAATCTTTTTTCTGGTCGCCGGTGAGGTTTTTCATGAAGTCGGCAGTGCCAGACTTGGCGATCGTACCCAGGTGGGTGATCACGTCGTCACGGTTCATGCCGATACCGTTGTCTTCGAGGGTGACGGTGTTGGCGTCCTTGTCGAAGCTCACGCGGATTTTAAGCTCGGCACCGCCCTCCAGTAGATCTGGCTTGGACAGTGCTTCAAAACGTAATTTGTCGACAGCATCAGAGGCGTTCGAGATCAGTTCGCGAAGGAAAATTTCCTTGTTGGAGTACAGCGAATGGATCATGAGGTGCAGCAGTTGCTTGACCTCGGTCTGGAAGCCCAGGGTTTCTTTTTGAGTTTCCACGCTCATTGTTATCAAACTCCGATTGGATGGCAGTGGCCACGCCCGTGAGGGTTAGCGGCGGGATGAGTTGAAAGTTGGGGCCAGCGCTGCAAATTTCAAGGCCTGATAGAGACGCTCAAGTTTTTACCAGTAGTTTCAGCCCATGCTGCTTTACTTATATATGTGTTCGAGCATGGAACTTAAGCGATCAGCCCATGCTCAAACGCCCCGTAGATCTACTCACAAGGAGAAACACCCCATGCGTAATACTTTTGCTGTTGCCTTGATGCTCGCTGCTTCGCTTGGCCTGGCGGCCTGCGATAAAAAATCCGAAGACAAAGCCCAGGATGCTGCTCAGCACTCTGAGCAAGCTCAAGAAAAAATGTCTGAAGCACAAGACAAAGTAAACGACGCGGCCAAAGAAAACGCCGAAGCTGCAAAAGCACAAGCCGAGTCCAACAAAGCCGCTGCTGAAGAAGCCGGCCAGACTGCTCCGGTTGCACCTGCGGCAACTCCAGAAAGCAAGTAACACGACTTTCTGCGTTATAAAACCAAGCCCGCCAAGTGCGGGCTTTGTTGTATCTGGACGTTAATGGCGACTGAGGGCATGTATAAATACACGGCCATTAAAAAAGCCCTGCATCCATTCAGATGCAGGGCTTTTTAATTGGCTCGGCTGCGCTTTTGGCGAGCCGGGCAATTACGCCATTGCTTCAACTCGTTTGCCCAGCAGGCGGTCACAGATCACTGCGCCCAGCAAGGTCACAAGACTAGGCACCAACCAGGCCAGGCCCTGTTCGCTAAAGGGCATATTGGCCAATTGGGCTGGAATCCAGTCGCCCATGCCAGCACCTTTAAGCGCATCGATCGAACCAAAGAAGAACGACACCAGCATCACCGGACCCACGATCCGCGCCTGGGCATTCCACAAGCCTTTGCAGAAGCTCAAGGCCACCAGCACGATGCACGGCGGGTAGATCGCCGTCAGCACCGGGATGGAGAACGCGATCAACTGGGTCAAGCCAAGGTTCGACACAGCCAGCGAAAACAGCGCAAGGATGATCACCAGCGTCTTGTAGGACAGTGGCAATACGGTGCTGAAGTATTCAGCGCAGGCACAGGTCAGGCCAACGGCCGTTACCAGGCAAGCCAGAGCGATCAGCACGGCCAGGAAACCGCTGCCCAGCGAGCCGAAAGTGTGCTGTACATAGGCATGCAGTACCGCCGCGCCATTGGTTGCGCCTGCTGCCACTTCATGGCTGCCGGCACCCAGGCGGAACAGGCTGATGTACACCAGCGCCAGGCCAACACCGGCGATCAGGCCGGCAATGATGGCATAACGGGTGATCAGCTTGGGCGACTCGACGCCACGGGAGCGGATGGCGTTCACGATCACGATGCCGAACACCAGTGCGCCCAGGGTATCCATGGTCAGGTAACCATTGATAAAGCCCTGGGAGAACGGGGCGGCGACGTATTCGGGGGTTGCTACGCCGACATCACCCGCAGGCAAGGCAACGGCAGCAATGCCGAGAATGGCCAGGGCGATGATTTTCAGCGGGGCGAGAAAGCGCCCTACCGTGTCCAGCAAGCGACCCGGGTACAGCGACACAAAGAACACGATCAGGAAGTACACCGAGCTGTACAGAAACAGCGCCAGCGGGCTTTCACCGGTCAAGGGGGCCAGGCCCACTTCGAAAGATACGGTGGCGGTACGCGGGGTAGCGAACAGCGGGCCAACAGCCAGATAGGCCACAGCCGCCAGCAGGCCGCCGGCGATCTTGCCGATCGGGCTGCTCAGTGCATCCATGCCGCCGCCGACCTTGGCCAGGGCAATAACGGTGACTACCGGCAGGCCGACTGCGGTGATCAGGAAGCCCAATGCGGCCATCCAGACATTAGGTCCGGCTTGCAGGCCAACGATTGGCGGGAAAATGATGTTGCCAGCCCCAACGAACAGGGCAAAGGTCATAAACCCAAGTGCCAGGATGTCCTGGCCTTTCAATACTTTCATTACGGAAATACCACACTACTGAATCGGGATTTAGAGGGGAATTTCCCGTGCGGATGTGGGAAATGCTGTCGATCCGTATAAGACCAACCCGTCTAGCGCGTGGCTTCCTTTTGGGATGCGCACGCAGAACAGCGGAATGCTGGCAAGATTACCGAGTTTTTTCCTACAACGCACTGTTAGAGGGCGGACTGTCCGATGAACGAACGCAGTTGTCGCCTGGATGACATCGAAAAATGGTTTGGTGTGATTTTCCTACCCCGAGTGGTGCAAAGCCGCACGTTGTGCGAGCGGGCTTGCTCGCGATGCAGGCGCCGCGGTCATTCAGATAAACCGCGTAGTGACCATCGCGAGCAAGCCCGCTCCCACAAGGGATTAGCCTGACCCCAAACGCACAAAGGCCACCCGAAGGTGGCCTTTGTCTGGTGTAACAGTCAGCTAAGCCAATGGCTTATTTGATTGCCCAGCCAGTCAGCTCGGACAGAGCCTTGCCGATGTCTGCCAGCGAACGCACGGTTTTAACGCCTGCGTCTTCCAGGGCAGCAAACTTCTCGTCTGCAGTACCCTTGCCGCCAGAGATGATTGCGCCAGCATGGCCCATGCGCTTGCCTGCAGGGGCAGTCACACCAGCGATGTAGGAAACAACCGGCTTGGTCACGTTTGCCTTGATGTAGGCAGCCGCTTCTTCTTCAGCCGAACCGCCGATCTCACCGATCATGACGATCGCTTCGGTCTTCGGGTCTTCCTGGAACAACTTCAGGATGTCGATGAAGTTGGAACCCGGGATCGGGTCACCACCGATGCCTACGCAAGTTGACTGACCGAAACCGGCGTCAGTGGTTTGCTTGACGGCTTCGTAAGTCAGGGTGCCGGAACGCGACACGATGCCTACTTTGCCTGGCAAGTGAATGTGACCTGGCATGATGCCGATCTTGCATTCGCCCGGGGTGATAACGCCAGGGCAGTTAGGGCCGATCAGGGTAACACCCAGTTCGTCGCACTTAACTTTAGCGTCCAGCATGTCCAGGGTAGGAATGCCTTCGGTGATGCAAACGATCAGCTTGATGCCGCCGAACGCTGCTTCAAGGATGGAATCCTTGCAGAAAGGAGCCGGTACGTAGATAACGCTGGCGGTTGCGCCAGTGGCAGCTACGGCTTCTTTCACGGTGTTGAACACTGGCAGACCCAGGTGCTCGGTGCCGCCTTTGCCCGGAGTAACGCCACCCACCATCTTGGTGCCGTATTCGATGGCTTGCTGGGTGTGGAAGCTGCCCTGCGAACCTGTGATGCCCTGGCAGATAACTTTGGTGTCTTTATTGATCAGGACGCTCATTACTTGCCCTCCGCAGCTTTAACAACTTGTTGAGCAGCGTCGGTCAAGCTGGTAGCAGCGATGATGTTCAAGCCGCTTTCTGCCAGTACTTTAGCGCCCAGATCAGCGTTGTTGCCTTCAAGGCGCACAACTACCGGGATTTTCACGCCGACTTCTTTCACTGCACCGATGATGCCTTCGGCAATCATGTCGCAACGAACGATGCCGCCGAAGATGTTAACCAGCACTGCTGCGACATTGCTGTCGGACAGGATGATCTTGAACGCTTCGGTAACGCGTTCTTTGGTAGCACCACCGCCAACGTCGAGGAAGTTGGCTGGCTTGCCGCCATGCAGGTTAACGATGTCCATGGTGCCCATGGCCAGACCAGCGCCGTTAACCATGCAGCCGATGTTGCCTTCCAGCGCTACGTAGTTCAGTTCGAACTTGGCAGCGTGCGCTTCGCGCGGATCGTCTTGCGACGGATCGTGGAAAGTTTTCAGCTTTGGCTGACGGTACATGGCGTTTGCGTCGATGTTGATTTTTGCATCGAGGCAGTGCAGATCGCCGTCAGTCTTGATAACCAGCGGGTTCACTTCCAGCAGGGCCAGATCGTGATCCTTGAACAGCTTGGCCAGACCTACGAAGATCTTGGCGAACTGAGCAACTTGCTTGCCTTCCAGACCCAGCTGGAAAGCCAACTCGCGACCCTGGAATGGCTGTGCGCCAACCAGTGGATCGATAGTTGCTTTCAGAATTTTTTCTGGAGTGTCGTGAGCGATTTTCTCGATGTCCACGCCACCTTCGGTGGAAGCCATGAACACGATGCGGCGGCTCGAACGGTCAACGACAGCGCCCAGGTACAGCTCTTTAGCGATATCAGTGCACGACTCAACCAGGATCTTGGTGACCGGCTGACCATTGGCGTCAGTCTGGTAAGTCACCAGACGCTTGCCCAACCACTGTTGTGCGAATGCTTTAGCGTCTTCTTTGCTGCGAACCAGCTTAACGCCGCCCGCTTTACCGCGACCACCTGCGTGAACCTGGGCTTTTACAACCCATTCGGTCCCGCCGATCTTGTCGCAAGCTTCTGCGGCTGCTTCCGGGGTGTCTACTGCATAACCCTTGGATACTGGCAGGCCGTATTCAGCGAACAGCTGCTTACCCTGATACTCGTGAAGATTCATGCTTTTTACCGTCTTCGTTAGGTACTGCGCATTCGGCGCTGCACTATTATTAGTGCCGCACCACCTGTGACTGCTGCTTGTACTGTTTCAACAAACCCGACAGCCGCGTGAGCGGAGCCGGGCCCGGTTAAAACAAAACAAGACTGCGTCCGGCGGAAGTTCCGCGGTGAGGCTTGCTAGCAAGGCTCACGACGGGCAAACCGCCGTGGTTTCTTATTGTCTGGTCTTAACGTTTCTTACGGTTGGCAATGTGGATGGCGCCGCCATTCACTGCCAGCGCTGCTTCGTGCAACGCTTCGGACAGGGTTGGATGGGAGAAAACCATCATGCCCAGATCCTCGGCACTGGTGCCGAATTCCATACCGATCGCGCCCTGCTGTACCAGCTCTGCAGCGCTCGGGCCAATCACGTGGACGCCCAGTACGCGGTCAGTTTTGGCATCAGCAATGACCTTGACAAAGCCACCGGTGTCGTTTGCTGCCATGGCACGGCCACTGGCTGCGAACGGGAAGGTGCCGACGTTAACCTCAACGCCTTCAGCTTTCAAGGCCTGCTCGGTTTTACCGACCCACGCGATCTCCGGGTGAGTGTAAATAACCGATGGAATCAGGTCGTAGTTCATCTCGGTCTTGTGACCTTTGATGCGCTCGACAACCATGATGCCTTCTTCCGAAGCCTTGTGTGCCAGCATCATGCCGCGAACCACGTCACCAATGGCGAATACGCCCGGTACGCTGGTTGCGCAATGATCGTCAACAAACACGAAACCGCGCTCGTCGATGGTCACGCCGCTGTCAGCTGCCAGCAACTCGGTAGTCACCGGACGGCGACCCACGGCTACGATCAGCTTGTCGAAGGTGATGGTCTGTTCGCCGTTGGCGTCGGTGTAGGTCACAACGACTTCTTCGCCGTTAACCTTGGAACCGGTCACGCGAGCGCCCAGCTTGATGTCCAGACCTTGTTTGGTCAGGGTTTTGTAGGCTTCTTTGGAAACGGCAGCGTCAGCAGCCATCAAGAAGGTGTCCAGGGCTTCCAGGACAGTCACTTCAGCGCCCAGACGGGACCATACCGAACCCAGCTCCAGACCGATCACGCCAGCGCCGATAACGCCCAGACGTTTTGGCACGGACTGGAATTCCAGGGCGCCGGTCGAATCAACGATCACGTTGTTGTCGACAGGAGCAGGTGGAATGTCGATCGGACGCGAACCCGAAGCCAGAATCACGTTCTCGGCTTCGATGATTTCAACGCTGCCGTCAGGCTTGGTCAGTTCAACACGCTTGCCGGCCAGCAGCTTGCCGTGGCCTTGCAGGGAAGTCACGCCGTTGGCCTTGAACAGGGTCGCAACGCCGGAAGTCAGACCTTTAACGATGTTGGCTTTACGGCCAACCATCGCAGCAACGTCCATCTTCACTTCACCGGTGGTGATGCCGTGGATGGCGAACGCATCCTTGGCTTCGTGATACTTCCAGGAGCTGTCCAGCAGCGCCTTGGATGGAATGCAGCCAACGTTCAGGCAAGTACCGCCCAGCGCGAGTTTGCCTTCCTTGTCGGTGTATTTTTCGATGCAAGCAGTCGAAAGGCCCAGTTGCGCGGCCTTGATGGCTGCAACGTAGCCGCCAGGGCCCGCACCAATCACTACAACGTCAAATTTCTGAGACATGAAAATAGATCCTCTATTAGCTACAAGCTGTCAGCAGCAAGCTGCAAGCCAATGCCAGACTGCTTTTTCCCGCAGCCTGGCACCTGAAACTTGCAGCCGCTTCTATTAGATATCCAGCAGCAGACGAGCCGGGTCTTCCAGCAGGTTTTTGATTGCTACCAGGAAACTTACAGCTTCTTTGCCATCGATCAAGCGGTGATCGTAAGACAGAGCCAAATACATCATCGGACGGATAACTACCTGACCGTTGACTGCCATTGGACGCTGAAGGATGTTGTGCATGCCCAGGATCGCGGCTTGCGGCGGGTTAACGATCGGGGTCGACATCATCGAACCGAAAGTACCACCGTTGGTGATGGTGAAAGTACCACCGGTCATTTCGTCGATCGACAGTTTGCCGTCACGGGCTTTTTTACCGTAGGCAGCGATGCCGCCTTCGATTTCAGCCAGGCTCATCAGTTCGGCGTTACGCAGAACCGGAACCACCAGACCACGGTCGCTGGAAACAGCCACACCGATGTCGGCGTAGCCGTGGTAAACGATGTCGGAACCGTCGATCGAGGCGTTAACGGCCGGGAAGCGTTTCAGTGCTTCGGTAGCTGCTTTCACGAAGAACGACATGAAGCCCAGGCGTACGCCGTTGTGGGACTTCTCGAACAGGTCCTTGTACTTCGAACGCAGTGCCATGATTTCAGTCATGTCCACTTCGTTGAAAGTGGTCAGCATCGCCATGTTCGACTGTGCTTCAACCAGACGCTTGGCCACGGTGGCACGAACGCGGGTCATCGGAACGCGTTTTTCCACGCGGTCGCCAGCAGCGAATACCGGAGCAGCAGCGGCAGGTGCAGCGGCCTTGGCCGGCGCAGCAGCAGGCGCGGCTTTTTTGGCAGCAACTGCAGCAACTACGTCTTCCTTGGTCACACGACCGCCTTTGCCAGTACCGGCAACGGAAGCGATGTTGATACCGTTTTCTTCAGCGATCTTGCGCGCAGCAGGTGCGGCAACAGGATCGTCTTCGCCATCGGCAGCAGGAGCAGCAGCCTGGGCAGCCGGTGCAGCGGCAGCCGCAGGGGCGGCAGCAGCAGCGCCACCTTCAACGATGGAGCCCAGCACTTCGTCGGACAGAACGGTGTCGCCTTCGTTCTTGACGATAGCGCCCAGCACGCCGTCAGCAGTGGCCAGTACTTCCAGCACTACCTTGTCGGTTTCGATATCAACGATCAGGTCATCGCGCTTTACAGCGTCGCCCGGTTGCTTGTGCCAGGTGGCAACGGTGCCATCGGCAACCGATTCCGGAAATGTTGGGGCTTTGATCTCGATAGCCATGTTCTTTGGTTCCTTAAATTCGGTTTCAGTGCGCGAAGGCGTTAAACAGTGAACGCGTCTTGCAACAGTTTTGCCTGTTGCTCAGCGTGCATCGATGCGTAACCACAAGCAGGTGCAGCAGAAGCGTCACGGCCCGCGTACTCGAGTACGAGAGACTTGTCGTGACCGCTGATGATGCGGCGCATGTGATGCTGGCTGCAGTACCAGGCACCCTGGTTCATCGGCTCTTCCTGACACCAGACAATATGCTTGGCGTTTTTGTACGGAGCCAGGACTTCAATCAAGTCGTCCTCAGGGAACGGGTACAGCTGCTCAAGACGCACGATGGCGATGTCATCACGACCTTCGGCACGGCGTTTTTCCAACAGGTCGTAGTAGACCTTGCCGCTACACAGAACGATGCGACCGACGTTGGCCGGATCCTGTGCATCGATTTCCGGAATAACGGTCTGGAACGAACCTTCGGCCAGATCTTCCAGGGTCGAGATTGCCAGTTTGTGACGCAGCAACGACTTCGGTGTCAGGACGATCAGCGGCTTGCGCAGCGGACGGATAACCTGACGGCGCAGCAGATGGTAGATCTGTGCCGGAGTGGTCGGTACGCACACCTGAATGTTGTGCTCGGCACACAATTGCAGGTAACGCTCAAGACGTGCAGAGGAGTGCTCCGGGCCCTGACCTTCATAACCGTGTGGCAGCAGCATGGTCAGACCGCACAGACGGCCCCACTTGTGCTCACCGCTGGTGATGAACTGGTCGATTACAACCTGGGCGCCGTTGGCGAAGTCGCCGAACTGGGCTTCCCAGATCACCAGCGCGTTTGGCGTGGTGGTCGAGTAGCCGTATTCGAACGCCAGGACCGCTTCTTCGGACAGCAGCGAGTCGTACAGGTCAAAGCGTGGCTGACCCTCGAACAGGTGCTTGAGAGGAATATAGGTGCCAGCATCTTTCTGGTTGTGCAACACGGCGTGACGGTGCGAGAACGTACCGCGGCCAATGTCCTGACCGGTCATGCGAATCGGGTGACCTTCGAACTGCAGGGTTGCGTATGCCATTGTTTCGGCATAACCCCAGTTGATCGGCAGGCCGCCGGCTTGCATTTTTTGACGGTCTTCGTAGATCTTCGCCACCTGACGCTGCACCACGAAGCCTTCCGGAATTTCCAGCAGCTTGGCGGACAGTTCTTGCAGGGTTTTCAGATCAAAACGAGTGTCGTGGCGAGCAGTCCAGGCGTGACCCAGGTATGGGCGCCAGTCTACGAACAGCTCTTTGTTCGGTTCCTTGACCAGACTTTTCACAACATGCAGGCCGTTGTCCAGCGCGTTGCGGTATTCGTCGATCTTGGCCTGAACGCGTTCTGCGTCGACCACTTTCTCTTGCGTCAGGCGCTCGGCATACAGTTCACGGGTAGTGCGCTGCTTGGCGATCTGCTGATACATCAGTGGTTGAGTACCGTTTGGCTCGTCGGCCTCGTTGTGACCGCGACGGCGGTAGCAGAACAAGTCGATCACGACGTCACGCTTGAACTGCATGCGGTAGTCGATAGCCAGCTGGGTCACGAACAATACGGCTTCCGGATCATCACCATTGACATGGAGGATCGGCGCCTGAATCATTTTCGCAACGTCAGTGCAGTACTCGGTGGAACGGGAGTCTTCCGGGTTGCTGATGGTGAAGCCGACCTGGTTGTTGATCACCAGGTGAACCGTACCGCCAGTCTTGAAGCCGCGGGTCTGCGACATCTGGAAGGTTTCCATGACCACGCCCTGACCTGCGAATGCAGCATCACCGTGGATGGAAATTGGCAGTACCTTTTCGCCGGTGCTGTCGTTACGACGGTCCTGGCGAGCACGTACAGACCCCTCAACCACTGGAGAAACGATTTCCAGGTGGGACGGGTTAAACGCCATTGCCAGGTGAACTTCACCACCGGCAGTCATGACGTTGGAGGAGAAGCCCTGGTGGTATTTAACGTCACCGGAACCCAGCTCGATCTTTTTCTTGCCTTCGAACTCGTCGAACAACTCGCGCGGGTTTTTGCCGAAGGTGTTCACCAATACGTTCAGGCGACCACGGTGGGCCATGCCGATAACGATTTCCTTGGTGCCGTAGTTGCCCGAACGCTGGATCAGCTCGTCCAGCAAAGGAATCAGGCTCTCGCCGCCTTCCAGGCCGAAACGCTTGGTGCCCGGGTATTTGGTACCCAGGTACTTTTCCAGACCTTCAGCAGCAGTCACGCGCTCAAGCAGATGGCTTTTGACTTCAGCCGAGTACGTCGGGCGGCCGCGTACGCTTTCGAGGCGCTGTTCAAACCAGTGGCGCTGCTCGGAATCGACGATGTGCGTGAACTCTGCGCCAATGGTGCGGCAATATGTCTGCTGCAACGCTTCGAGAATTTCGCGTAGGCTCGCTTCCTCTTTGCCGATATACAGGTCGCCGGCACGGAAGGTCGTATCAAGATCGGCATTGGTCAAGCCGTAATGATTGATCGACAGGTCTGCAGGTGCAGGACGCTGCCACAGCCCCAGCGGATCAAGCTGGGCTGCCTGGTGGCCGCGCATCCGATAGGCCTGGATCAATCGCAGCACTTCAACCTGCTTCTTCTCGTGCTCACTGCTCACGCTCCCGGCAGAAACCGGTTGGGCGCGGCGCTGGTTCTTTGCCAGCAGCACGAAATGGTCGCGGATTGTGGAGTGCGAAACATCGTTGGCAGAGTTGCCTTCAACAGGCAACGTCTGAAATTTGGTGCGCCATTCTTCTGGCACAGCGTTAGGGTCGTGCAGGTAGAGCTCATAGAGCTCTTCCACATAGGCAGCGTTACCACCTGAAAGATAGCCGCTGTTCCACATGCGCTGCATCACGCTTTCTTGCATGCTTGGTCACCCTCGGTTAGGGGACACCATCGACGAGAACACCAGAGCATGCTTGAGAAAGTCCGAATACAGCGACTAAAACAAGCCACTTAGGATCACGCTGATAGTCCGGGTACCAGCCCGGATGCCCCTGCTGGTCTCATTTCTTCAAAATAAGAGCCGCAGCTTTATGAGCTGTTGCTCAGGTTATAACTACGGCGCCGGTTGAAGCCTGCGCCGTAGCATCTACGGTTACAGCGGTGCTGCGGTACTGCTTTGGATCACACGCCGCTTTGCAGCAGCATGCTACGCACGTGACCGATGGCCTTAGTCGGGTTCAGGCCCTTCGGACACACGTTTACGCAGTTCATGATCCCGCGGCAGCGGAATACGCTGAACGGGTCATCCAGTGAAGCCAGGCGTTCGCTGGTCCGGGTGTCACGGCTGTCAGCCAGGAAACGATAGGCTTGCAGCAGTGCAGCAGGGCCCAGGAACTTGTCCGGGTTCCACCAGAAGGACGGGCACGAGGTCGAGCAGCAAGCGCACAGGATGCACTCGTACAGACCGTCGAGCTTTTCACGCTCTTCTGGCGATTGCAGACGCTCGATGGCCGGAGCCGGCGTGTCGTTCTGCAGGAACGGCTTAACTTTCTCGTATTGCTTGTAGAAGATGCTCATATCAACGACCAGGTCACGGATAACCGGCAAACCTGGCAGAGGACGAACGATCAGCTTGTTGCCTTTAACGACAGCGGACAGCGGCGTTACACACGCCAGGCCGTTCTTGCCGTTGATGTTCATGCCGTCGGAGCCGCAAACGCCCTCACGGCAAGAGCGACGATAGGAGAAACCCTCGTCCTGCTCTTTGATCAGGGCCAGTACGTCCAGCACCATCAGGTCTTTACCGTTGGTATTGACCTCGAATTCCTGCATGAACGGAGCGGCGTCCTGATCAGGGTTGTAACGATAAACACTGACTTTCAACATATCGGCCACCCTTAGTAAGTCCGAACCATAGGTTCGAAGGTCGGAACGGTTTTCGGCGAGAAGTTCACCGCACGCTTGGCTACGCGCTTGTCACCCGGGAAGTACAGGGTGTGGCACAGCCAGTTAACGTCGTCACGATCTTCGAAGTCTTCACGGGCGTGAGCACCGCGCGATTCCTTACGAACTTCAGCAGCGATTGCAGTCGCTTCAGCCACTTCGAGCAGGTTTTGCAGCTCAAGGGCTTCGATACGGGCCGTGTTGAACGCCTGGCTCTTATCGTTGATTTTCACGTTGGCGATGCGCTTGCGCAGGTCAGCCAGCTGGGCAATACCCTTCTGCATGTATTCGCCAGTACGGAATACACCGAAGTAGTTCTGCATGCAGCTTTGCAGCTCTTTACGCAGGGTAGCCACGTCTTCGCCGTCGGTACGCGAGTTCAGGCCGTCCAGACGTGCCAGGGCAGCGTCGATGTCGGACTGGCGTGGACGGGCGTAATCAACGCCTTCTTTCAGGGTCTGTTCCAGGAACAGGCCGGCAGCACGACCGAATACCACCAGGTCGAGCAGCGAGTTGCCGCCCAGACGGTTGGCACCGTGTACGGATACGCAAGCCACTTCACCCACTGCAAACAGGCCAGGGATGATCTGGTCGTTGCCGTCGGCGTCCTGGGTGATCGCCTGGCCATGAATGTTGGTAGCAACGCCGCCCATCATATAGTGGCAAGTCGGAACCACTGGAACTGGAGCCAGAACCGGGTCAACGTGTGCGAACGTTTTCGACAGTTCGCAGATACCTGGCAGGCGGCTGTGCAGAACTTCTTCACCGAGGTGATCGAGTTTCAGCATCACGTGGTCGCCGTCAGGACCGCAACCGTTGCCCGCGATGATTTCCTTAACCATCGAGCGAGCAACTACGTCACGACCGGCAAGGTCTTTGGCGTTCGGAGCATAACGCTCCATGAAACGCTCGCCGTGCTTGTTGATCAGGTATCCACCTTCACCACGGCAACCTTCGGTAACCAGTACACCGGCGCCGGCAATACCGGTCGGGTGGAACTGCCACATTTCGATGTCCTGTACCGGCACGCCAGCACGCAGCGCCATGCCAATACCGTCGCCGGTGTTGATCAGTGCGTTGGTAGTGGACGAGTAGATACGGCCTGCACCGCCAGTCGCCAGTACGGTCGCGTTAGCGCGAACGTAGGAGGTCTCACCGGTTTCGATGCAGATAACGATCATGCCGACGAAATCGCCAGCCTCGTTTTTAACCAGGTCGACACCGTAGTATTCGTTCAGGAATACAGTGCCGGCCTTGAGGTTGGCCTGGTACAGGGTGTGCAACAGTGCGTGACCGGTACGGTCGGCTGCAGCGCAAGTACGCGCAGCCTGGCCGCCCTTGCCGAAGTCCTTGGACTGACCGCCGAAAGGACGCTGGTAGATACGACCCTGTTCGGTACGGGAGAACGGCAGACCCATGTGCTCGAGTTCGAACACGGCTTCCGGACCTACGGAACACATGTATTCGATAGCGTCCTGGTCACCGATATAGTCGGAACCCTTGACGGTATCGTACATGTGCCAGCGCCAGTCATCGTTTGGATCTGCAGACGCGATCGCGCAGGTAATGCCACCCTGAGCCGATACGGTGTGCGAACGAGTCGGGAAAACCTTGGTGATTACGGCAGTCTTGTGACCGCCTTGAGCCAGCTGCAGAGCAGCGCGCATGCCAGCACCGCCGCCGCCAATGATGATGGCGTCGAACGAAAGTGTATTAACTGTGTTAGCCATGAATCAGATACCCCAAAGAATCTGCACACCCCAGACGAAGTAAGCGAACATTGCAACGCCGCAGACTGCCTGGAAGAGGAAACGTACTGCTGTCGCGGACTTGCCCAGCGCCATTGGCGTCAGGTAGTCGGTCGCGATGGTCCACATGCCGACCCAGGCGTGAGCGCCGAGTGCAACAAGGGCCAGCAGGCTGAAGATACGCATCCAGTTGCTTGCGAACAGCTCATGCCATTGGGCGTAGCCAATGCCTGGGTTCGCAACGAGGTACCCGATCAGGAAAATGAAATAAGCCGCTAGAACAACCGCAGACACACGCTGTGCCATCCAGTCATAGAGGCCCGAACGCGACAGGTTCGTAACGCTGGTTACCATATCCAAACTCCCGCCAGAACAATCATCACCACGGAAATGACGATTACGATTTTCGAGCCCAGTCGGCCGCCTTCAAGCGTCTCACCGATGCCCATGTCCATGATCAAGTGGCGCACACCGGCAACCAGGTGATACAGCAAGGCAGAGAGCAGGCCCCACGCAACGAATTTGGCCAGCGGACTGGTCAAGCATGCCTTCACCTCGGCAAAGCCTTCTTCCGAACCCAGGGATTTGCTCAATGCATAAAGCATGATGCCCAGGCCGAGAAAAAGAATAATGCCCGATACACGGTGCAGAAATGACGTAACGCCGGTGATGGGGAGTTTGATGGTCCTTAGGTCTAGGTTTACAGGTCGTTGGCTATTCACGGCTTTTTTCACACTGAAGAGCCCCTAACAATCAGGGCAAGTTTGTTGGGATGCGCACTGGTCAGGTACCCACCACCCGGGAGTGACGACCCCCATCTAAACAGGCCCAAAAGCCTCTGGCGGTCGGCTGCCGAGTATAGACAGTTAGGTTACTAATGACAACGCAAACACCCACCCCCTAATAGCGCATTGCGCTCGGGCTATAAAAGGCGTAAACGGCAGGGATAATCGCGAAAAAATGCTTCTCAAAGCCTTGTACAGCAAGACTTTAGGCAAATTGACATTCGAATTTATCTCACTATAGTGGTGCGGGCCCTGCGTGGGGGGTCTGTCTGATGATTTCAAGCATAAATAGGAGGCCACATGGCTGACAAAAAAGCGCAGTTGATCATCGAGGGCGCAGCCCCCGTCGAGCTGCCCATTTTAACTGGCACCGTGGGTCCCGATGTAATCGATGTGCGAGGCCTGACGGCCACGGGCCGATTCACATTTGACCCTGGCTTCATGTCGACTGCATCTTGCGAGTCGAAGATCACCTATATTGATGGTGACAACGGTATCCTGCTGCACCGCGGCTACCCGATCGAACAGCTGGCCGAACATTCTGATTACCTTGAGACCGCTTACCTGCTGCTGAACGGCGAACTGCCGACCGCAGAGCAGAAGGCTCAATTTGTCAGCACCGTGAAGAACCACACCATGGTTCACGAGCAGTTGAAGACCTTCTTCAACGGCTTCCGTCGTGACGCCCACCCGATGGCGGTCATGTGCGGTGTAGTCGGCGCCCTCTCGGCCTTCTACCACGACTCCCTGGACATCAATAACCCGCAGCATCGTGAAATTTCCGCGATCCGCCTGGTTGCCAAGATGCCAACCCTGGCCGCGATGGTTTACAAGTACTCAATGGGTCAACCCATGATGTACCCGCGTAACGACCTGACCTACGCCGAAAACTTCCTGCACATGATGTTCAACACGCCGTGCGAGATCAAACCGATCAGCCCGGTACTGGCCAAGGCGATGGACAAGATCTTTATCCTGCACGCCGACCACGAACAGAATGCCTCGACCTCTACCGTGCGTCTGGCGGGCTCTTCGGGCGCCAACCCGTTCGCCTGTATTGCTGCCGGTATTGCTGCACTGTGGGGCCCTGCCCACGGCGGCGCCAACGAAGCCGTGCTGACCATGCTCGACGAAATTGGCGATGTGTCCAACATCGACAAGTTCATCGCCAAGGCCAAGGACAAGAACGATCCGTTCAAGCTGATGGGCTTCGGTCACCGGGTTTACAAAAACCGCGACCCACGCGCCACAGTGATGAAAAAGACCTGCGACGAAGTGCTCAAGGAACTGGGGATCCAGAACGATCCGCAACTCGAACTGGCCATGCGCCTGGAAGAGATCGCCCTGACCGACCCGTACTTCATCGAACGCTCGCTGTACCCGAACGTCGACTTCTACTCGGGGATCATCCTCAAGGCGATCGGCATTCCGACCAGCATGTTCACCGTGATCTTCGCCCTGTCGCGTACAGTGGGCTGGATCTCGCACTGGAAAGAAATGCTCTCCAGCCCGTACAAGATTGGCCGTCCACGCCAGCTGTACACTGGCTACGAGCAGCGTGACATCACCAAGCTGGAAGACCGCAAGTAAGGCCTGTCCCACGACAGCGTCCTGATTGCAGACAATACGGCCTCTATTTATAGAGACCGTATTTTTTTGTGCCCATGATTTTTGATTGCCGCGAAGCCCTCAAAGCCTGATGTTGGCCTGATCCACTGTGGGAGCGGGCTTGCCCGCGATGGCATCACCGCGCTTTGCCTGCCAGACCCTATCGCCTGCATCGCAGGCAAGCCAGCTCCCACAAGTTTTGTGGTGCCATCACAGCTTGATGCCGGCCTGACCCACTGTGGGAGCGGGCTTGCTCGCGATGGCATCACCGCGCTTTGCCTGCCAGACCCTATCGCCTGCATCGCAGGCAAGCCAGCTCCCACAAGTTTTGTGGTGCCATCACAGCCTGAAGCCGGCCTGCCCCACTGTGGGAGCGGGCTTGCTCGCGATGGCATCACCGCGCTTTGCCTGCTAGACCCTATAGCCCGCATCGCAGGCGAGCCAGCTCCCACAGACAGCACAGCCCCAAGATTGCCCGACACAAAAAAATCCCCCTGCCTCACGACAGGGGGATTCGATTAAACATACTGTCTATCTATTGCGGATCAATGATCCACCGCCCCGCTCGCCCCCAACCCCGTCTGCGAACGCACAAACTGAGGGAAGAACAGCGCACGCTCTTTCTCTGCCGACTTGGATTTGTCAGTAATGGAGAAGAACCAGATACCCGCGAACGCAATGATCATGGAGAACAGTGCCGGGTACTCGTAAGGGAAGATCGCTTTTTCATGATGCAGGATCTGCACCCAGATGGTCGGACCCAGGATCATCAGGCCAACCGCGCTCACCAGCCCCATCCAGCCGCCGATCATGGCGCCACGGGTGGTCAGGTTTTTCCAGTACATGGAAAGCAGCAAGACCGGGAAGTTGCAGCTCGCCGCAATGGAGAACGCCAGGCCCACCATAAACGCGATGTTCTGGCTTTCAAACAGGATACCCAGGCCAATCGCCAATACCGCCAATGCAATGGTGGTGATCTTCGAAACCCGGATCTCTTCCTTGTCGTTGGCCTTGCCCTTCTTGATCACGCTGGCATACAGGTCATGGGATACCGCAGAAGCGCCCGCCAGGGTCAGCCCCGCAACCACCGCCAGGATGGTGGCGAAAGCCACTGCCGAAATAAAGCCCAGGAACATGCTGCCGCCAACCGCATCCGCAAGATGCACAGCCGCCATGTTGTTACCACCCAGCAGGGCGCCAGCAGCGTCCTTGAAGTCCGGGTTAGTACTCACCAGGATGATCGCGCCAAAACCGATGATAAAGGTCAGGATATAGAAGTAGCCGATAAAGCCCGTTGCGTAGAACACGCTTTTACGTGCTTCCTTGGCATCGCTCACGGTGAAGAAGCGCATCAGGATGTGTGGCAGGCCGGCAGTACCGAACATCAGGGCCAGGCCGAGGGAGAATGCAGAGATCGGGTCTTTCACCAGCCCGCCCGGGCTCATGATTGCTTCACCTTTAGGGTGAATCTTCACCGCTTCGGCAAACAGGGCGTTGAAGTCAAAGTTGACATGTTTCATGACCATCACAGCCATGAACGTGGCACCCGACAGCAACATGACCGCCTTGATGATCTGCACCCAGGTCGTTGCCAGCATGCCGCCGAACAACACATACATGCACATCAGGATACCCACCAGGACCACCGCAACATGGTAATCCAGGCCAAACAGCAACTGGATCAGCTTGCCGGCACCGACCATTTGCGCGATCAGGTAGAACGCTACCACCACCAGCGAACCACACGCCGACAACGAGCGAATCTGGGTTTGACCCAATCGGTACGAGGCCACGTCGGCAAAGGTGTACTTACCCAGGTTACGCAGACGCTCGGCAATCAGGAACAGAATGATCGGCCAGCCCACCAGAAAGCCGATCGAATAGATCAGGCCATCGTAGCCGGAGGTGTAGACCAGCGCGGAAATACCCAGAAAAGATGCTGCCGACATATAGTCGCCCGCAATCGCCAGGCCGTTCTGGAAACCGGTGATCTTGCCGCCAGCCGCATAATAGTCAGCCGCCGACTTGTTGCGCTTGGATGCCCAGTAAGTAATGCACAGGGTTGCGCCCACAAATACGACGAACATGATGATCGCCGAAATATTGAGCGGTTGTTTTTGCACTTCACCTGTCAGGGCCTCCCCCGCCCAAACTGCCGGTGCAAGGGCTGAAGCGCCCAGTGTTGCCAATAAGCGCCCGATCATTGCCCAGCCTCCTTGAGAATTGCATTGTTCAGCTCATCAAACTCGCCATTGGCCCGACGCACATAGATACCGGTCAGCACGAAGGCCGAAACAATCAGCCCTACACCAATCGGAATACCCCAGGTAATGGAAGAGCCGGGGCTCAACTTGGCCCCCATGATGTGCGACCCATATGCAATCAACAGGATAAAGGCGGCATATAACCCGAGCATGATTGCCGAAAGAATCCAGGCAAAACGCTCTCTCTTTTTGACCAGCTCCTTGAAACGCGGGCTGTTTTGAATCGAGATATAAATGCTGTCGTTCATTATTTTTGTCCTCGCAGCACAGATGAGATGGAACGATTTCACTATTAGGGCGGCGCAAATTCAATTCCAGACGACTTTAGTAGTAGAGCCTCTGATTTGCTGCAGCCCCCGGTTTCTCTAGGCTGTAAGGACGATGACAACTTTTGCGACCCGCCTGACAAGCAAAAACCGCCTGGCGAAAACACCCGGCGGTCTTGTGTACTGCGAGCTAGACGCTTCGCGATTATTTAGCGGTCCATTGCGCTACCCGCTCCGGATGTTTGGCCACCCACTCTTTGGCCGCTACATCGGGTTTTGCCCCCTCCTGAATGGCCAGCATTACCTCACCAATTTCGTCTTTTGAATTCCAGGAAAACTTCTCCAGAAACGCCGCCACTTCCGGCGCCTTGGTGTTCAACTCTTTACTGCCGATGCTGTTTACAGTTTCAGCAGCGCCAAACACGGACTTGGGATCCTCAAGAAAACGCAGTTTCCACTTGGCAAACATCCAGTGCGGCACCCAGCCGGTCACGGCTATCGGTTCGTTTTTAGCATAGGCACGACCCAGTTCCGAGGTCATTGCCGCCCCGGAGCTGGCCTGCAACTTGTAACCCTTGAGGTCGTAATCCTTGATTGCCTCATCGGTTTTAAGCATCACGCCCGACCCGGCATCGATACCGACAATCTTGTTTTTGAACTCAGCACTGCCCTTCAAGTCAGCAATGGACTGGGCTTTTACATATTCAGGGACGATCAGGCCAATTTTGGCGTCTTTAAAGTTGGGGCCGTAATCCACAACCTTGTCTTTATTCTTGGCCCAGTATTCGCCGTGGGTTACCGGCAGCCAGGCGGACAGCATGGCGTCCAGCTTGCCCGTGGCCACGCCCTGCCACATGATGCCGGTGGCCACGGGCATCAGCTTCACGTCATAACCCAGCTTCTGTTTAATCACCTCGGCCGCTACATGGGTGGTCGCCACGCTGTCGGACCAACCATCCACATAACCGATATTCAGGGTCGGCTTGCCCTGGGCACTGGCCAGGCCCGCACTCATCGCCAGCACCAAGGCTGCTCCCGCGCTCAAAATTCGTCGCATCTTCATCTTTGATTCCCCACAGTGCCGGGCCCGACGAGTGCCGGGCCGCTCAAGATTCCTACAGAGTTATTCCACCCCGTATCACTTGCACCGGATAATCAACCGCGCCTGCCAAGCGCCCTGCTCTGACGACGACCCCCATGCAACCCGCAGCGACATGGCCACCCTAGCCAGATGGATGCGCGTGACCTTGCATGGCCGGGCAGACCAACAATACATGTCAAAATTATACGCAGCCGCTGCGCCCGCCCAATTGCAGGTAAGATGCGCGGCTTTGCTCCCATACGGCCTGACCATGTCCGCGACTGCCCGCTTCCCTGTGCTGCCTTATCTCCTTGCCTGCCTGCTGGGCGTATTTGCCATTGCCGGCTTCTGGTACGGCCTGGGCCAACCGGTGATATTGCCTGACGCGGCAACACCGACCCATAAACTGCAATGCGCGTCCTACACGCCGTTCGACAAGGACCAGTCACCGTTCGACCAGCCTTTCGTGCCCCGGGCTGAGCGGATGGACGCCGACCTGGCGTTGCTGGCCACGCGCTTTCAATGCATTCGCACCTATTCCCAAGCGGGCCTTGAAACCCTGCCGGAGTTGGCGCGCAAACACGGCCTCAAGCTGATGATCGGCGCGTGGGTGAGCAGCGACCCGATTGCCACGGAACATGAAGTCGACGCGCTCATAGCCTCGGCCAACGCCAACCCGGACGTGGTCAGTGCGGTGATCGTCGGCAACGAAGCCTTGCTGCGCAAGGAAGTCACGGCGCCACAGCTGGTCAGGCTGATCAACAAGGTAAAAAGCCAGGTCAAGCAACCGGTTACCTATGCAGACGTCTGGGAGTTCTGGCTGCAGCACCCGGAAATCGCCCCGGCGGTGGACTTCCTGACCATTCACCTGCTGCCGTACTGGGAAGATGACCCGGCCGGTATTGACCAGGCGGTACAGCATGTCGCCCAGGTCCGTCAGGTATTCGGCAACAAGTTTGCCCCCAAGGACATCCTGATCGGCGAGACCGGCTGGCCCAGCGAAGGTCGTCAGCGCGAAACCGCCCAGCCAAGCCGGATCAACGAAGCAAAATTCATTCGCGGCTTTGTCACCCTCGCCGAGCAAAATGGCTGGAAGTACAACCTGATTGAAGCCTTCGACCAACCCTGGAAACGTGGCAGCGAAGGCGCGGTAGGCGGTTATTGGGGGTTGTTCGATGCGGATCGCCAGGACAAGGGCATCCTCGCCGGCCCGGTCTCCAACCTGCCGCACTGGCCGGTCTGGCTGGGTTTTGGCGCTGTGCTGTTTCTGGGCACACTGCTGATGGGCGGCAAGGTCCGCACAAAACGTGCAGCGGTATTACTGCCAGCACTGGGTGCGGTGGCAGGATGCAGCATCGTGGCATGGGCTGAACTGGCCTCCGTGACCAGCCGCTTTGCTGGCGAGTGGCTATGGGCTGGCTTGCTGGTTGGCCTGAACCTGATCGTGCTGACCCACGGCGCATTGGCCCTTGGCCAGAAAGACGGCTGGCGCGAACGCCTGTTCAATGTGCTGGAGCGCCGTGCCGGCTGGTGGCTGGCCGCCGCCGGGTTTGCCGGTGCAGTGATGATGCTGGGGCTGGTGTTCGAGCCGCGCTATCGCAGCTTCCCCAGTGCCGCCCTGCTGCTGCCTGCGCTGGTTTACCTGCTGCGCCCGGTGGGCGGCCCCCGCCGTGAGTTCGGCCTGCTGGCCTTGATCATTGGGGCAGGCATACCGGTACAGTTATACCGCGAAGGCCTGCATAACCAACAGGCCTGGATATGGGCACTGGTTAGCGTCTTGCTGGTGATGGCGCTGTGGCGCAGTGTGCGCAAGCGCGCCTGACTCACTGCAGACTTTAAGCGGCTAGTTTTTTGTGGGAGTTGGCTTGCCTGCGATGCAGGCCCCGCGGTCTGTCAGGTAAACCGCAGCGACGCCATCGCGAGCAAGCCCGCTCCCACAGAGGATCAGGCCAGCATCAGGCTTTGAGGGCACCACGACATCTGTGGGAGCTGGCTTGCCTGCGATGCAGGCCACGAGGTCTGTCAGGTAAACCGCGGTGATGCCATCGCGAGCAAGCCCGCTCCCACAGAGGACCAGGCCAGCATCAGGCTTTGAGGGCACCACAACATCTGTGGGAGCTGGCTTGCCTGCGATGCAGGCCCCGCGGTCTGTCAGGTAAACCGCGGCGATGCCATCGCGAGCAAGCCCGCTCCCACAGAGGATCAGGCCAGCATCAGGCTTTGAGGGCACCACAACATCTGTGGGAGCTGGCTTGCCTGCGATGCTTGCAACTCGATCTGCCTGAAAAACCTGGGGGCTGCCATCGCGGGCAAGCCCGCTCCCACAGAGGACCAGGGTTTACTTTGCCGCGCGCACCAAGCGCAACCCGGCAATTACCACGGCAAACACTGCCAGGCTGGCGTTATACAGCGCCAGTGCGGGCAGGCCGAACAGCAGGGCCAGCACCGCCAGTGCGCAGCCGACACGCCCACGCACGCAAAAAGCAATAATCGACAGCACCAGCGCAACCCAGCCCAACACCCGGAAATGAATCAACAAGCCCAGGTTAGCCCGCAACTGGCATTCCCAGCGCGCGGCCTCGGCAACACAGGTTCCTACCCACTGCGAGTCCTCCATCAAGCCGTATCGCAACCCATAACTGGCGAGCAACCAAACAGGCAGGGCAACAAGCAGCAAGATCCACGGTAAACGAGGTCGCATAAAAACTCCGATAGGCAAAAGCGGCGCCCAGCTTAATCCCCATCTTCGGCTATGCAAGCCTTGCAATCAGATATCTGTTAACTAAAGTCATTCAGCGTGTATCTTGGGAGGCTTTTTGCCTGTTCGGGACTCTTTGGGGAAATATTTGGTGCCGCCAAATGGCACTTCAGTACTAGCCCTGTGGTCATAGCCTGCGAATCTTTTGCGCACCTTATTAGGGATAGTCTTCATGCTCCGTTCTCTGCCCTTCGCTGCCTTATTGGGCGGCCTTATCTTGAGTGCGTCCGCGCAGGCGGTCGATGTCGACCCCGCCACGTATGGCTATCCGATAACCAATCCGTTCGAAGCCACGATTGCCACCACCCCGCCACAAATGCGCCCGTTGCTGCCCGACGAAGATGATATCAACCAGTCGGACTACACCCTCAACCTGCGCCCTGAACGTGAGCACATACTGCCGGCCAATTTCTGGGCAGTGAAAAAACTCACTTACCGCATGGCCAAACAGGATCACCCGGCACCGCTGATGTTCCTGATTGCCGGCACCGGCGCCGCCTACGACAGCAGCCTCAACGAATACCTGAAAAAGCTCTTCTACCAGGAGGGCTATCACGTCGTGCAGCTGTCCTCACCGACCAGCTATGACTTCATGAGCTCGGCTTCGCGCCTGGCCACACCCGGCATCAGCCAGTACGACGCCGAGGATTTGTACCATGTGATGCAAGCCGTGCGCGCCCAACAGGCCAAGCTGCCCGTCACCGACTACTACCTGGCGGGCTATAGCCTGGGCGCACTGGATGCGGCCTTTGTCAGCCATCTGGATGAAACCCGCAAAAGCTTCAACTTCAAAAAAGTCTTGATGCTCAACCCGCCGGTCAATCTGTTTACCTCCATCAGCAACCTCGACAAGCTGGTGCAGACCGAGGTCAAGGGCATCAACAACTCCACCACGTTCTACGAACTGGTGCTGGGCAAGTTGACCCGCTACTTTCAGGACAAAGGCCGGGTCGACCTCAATGCGGCCCTGGTCTATGACCTGCAAAACTCCAAGGAGCGCCTGACCAACGAGCAAATGGCCATGCTGATCGGCACGGTGTTTCGTTTCTCTTCGGCCGATATCGTGTTCACCTCGGACCTGATCAACCGCCGTGGCCTGATCACCCCGCCGAACTACCCGATCACCGAAGGCACCAGCCTCACGCCGTTTCTCAAGCGTTCGTTGCAGTGTGACTTTGACTGCTACCTGACCGAGCAGGTGATTCCCATGTGGCGCGCCAAGACCGATGGCGGCAGCCTGTTGCAACTGATCGACCAGGTCAGCCTGTACGCCCTGCAGGACTACTTGAAAAACAGCCCGAAGATTGCCGTCATGCATAACGCCGACGACATTATCCTTGGCCCTGGTGACTTGGGCTTTCTGCGTAAAACCTTCGGTAATCGCCTGACGGTTTATCCGTATGGTGGCCACTGCGGCAATCTCAACTACCGAGTCAACGCTGACGATATGCTGGAGTTCTTCCGTGGCTAAACAATTACTGCTTCTCGCCGCCCTGCTCGGCGCAGGCTTCGCCCATGCCGACAACAGCAAGGCTCACACGGAACTGACCCCGGATGTCGACGGGTTTACCCAGCCGTTAAAACTGCTTAAGTTCAATCCGGGCCTGGATCAGCGTGAGTTCGAGCGCGCCACCATGAACGCACTGAGCATCTATGACCCGCTGGAGCCGCTCAACCGCCGGATCTACCACTTCAACTACCGCTTCGATCAGTGGGTGTTCCTGCCGGTGGTCAACGGCTATCGCTATGTCACGCCAAGCTTCCTGCGCACGGGCGTAAGCAATTTCTTCAACAACCTGGGGGATGTCCCCAACCTGTTCAACAGCCTGCTGCAGCTCAAGGGCCATCGCTCGCTGGAAACCACTGGGCGTTTGCTGCTGAACACAACCATAGGTATCGGTGGCTTGTGGGACCCTGCCACGGCAATGGGCCTGCCCCGCCAAAGTGAAGACTTCGGCCAGACCCTGGGCTTTTACGGCGTACCGGGCGGTGCTTACCTGATGCTGCCGATCCTTGGCCCGTCGAACCTGCGCGACACCACGGGGCTGGTGGTCGACTTTGGCGTCAACCAGGAAATCAACTTCCTCAACGTACCGCACGAGAGCACCCGCCACCCCGAGATCTGGGTGCTGGGCGCGGTCGACAAGCGCTACAACACCAGCTTCCGCTATGGCCAGTTCGACTCACCGTTTGAGTACGACAAGCTGCGTTACATTTACACCGAAGCGCGCAAGTTGCAGATTGCGGAGTAGCATCAGCATGGACGCATACCCTCGTAGCAGCTGACGAGCAACGCGAGGCTGCGTCCGACGATGCAATCGTCGTCAAGCCTTTAAACGCGGTGTATCTGTAACACCCGGGGAAATGGTTTTACGACTGCTGCGCAGCCGGACGTAGCCTCGCGTTGCTCGTCAACGGCTACAGGACACCCGCAAAAACTGGCACAGCGCTTCGCGCTTGGCCATCGCGTCACGACGCCCCAGCTCGATCAACTCCCGACAATAACCCGCCTCGAACAGCAGGTAGCTGAGCACCCCTGCACCACTGGTTTTGGTCGCACCCGGGCCACGCAAGAACATGCGCAGCGCGGCCGGCAGCTCATGCCGATGGCGGGCCGCGATCTCGTCAATCGGCTGGCTCGGCGCAATCACCAGGACTTCCACGGGCGACAAGCCCAGGTTGTCGGAGTGCCTGGGCAGCAGGCGGCTAAAGTGATTGAGCCGCTCAAGCAGCTCGATATCGCTCTCCAGGCTGTCGATAAACGTACTGTTGAGCATATGCCCGCCAATTTGCGCCAGGGTTGGCTGCTGCGCGTTGTAGTAGCGCGGCTGGTCGTCCTGCAGGTCGGGCCCGCGCGGGTTACCGCTCACGCCCACCACCAGCACCCGGCTGGCCCCCAGGTGCAGTGCCGGGCTAATGGGCGCCGACTGACGCACGGCGCCATCACCGAAGTACTCCTCGCCAATCTTGACCGGGGCAAACAACAGCGGAATGGCCGAGCTGGCCAGCAAGTGCTCCACCGTCAACGCCGTGGGCATGCCGATACGCCGGTGGCGCAACCAGCCATTGATGGTGCCCTTGCCCTGGTAAAAGGTCACCGCCTGGCTGGACGAGTAGCCAAATGCCGTGACGGCGACGGCCCGCAGATGCTGCTGGGCAATCGCCTGCTCGATACCGGGAAAATTGATTTTGGCCTGCAACAGAGAGCGCAAGGGCGAGCTGTCGAGCAGCGCCACCGGCACATGGGCGCCCAGCCCGAGCAGGCTGTGCCCCAGGAAGCGTGTGGCCTGGTGCAGCACCCCGGGCCAGTCGCTGCGCAGCACACGCCGGCTTTCAAAGCCCTGCCAGAACGCGGTCAGGTGCTCGACCGCGCGGGTGAAATCCATCGCCCCGCTGGCCAGGCTGACCGCGTTGATCGCCCCCGCCGAGGTGCCGACAATAACCGGGAACGGGTTGGCGGCACCGGCTGGCAGCAACTCGGCAATCGCCGCCAGCACGCCGACCTGATAAGCCGCCCGCGCGCCACCGCCAGACAGGATCAGACCCGTCACCGGCGCCGCCGTCACGGCCGGGCGGCCGCCTCAGCGGCGTTTGTCGTAGAGCTTGGGCTCGCCGGGCGGGCGGGTCTTGAAACGGCGATGGGCCCACAGATACTGCTCGGGGCATTCACGCACCGCCCGTTCAACCCATTGATTGATTCGCAAGCAATCAGCCTCATCGCTTTCTCCGGGGAAATCCCTCAGTGGCGGATGAATGACCAGCTTGTACCCACTGCCGTCGGCCAGTCTTTGTTGAGTAAAGGGCACAACCTGCGCTTTGCCCAGTTTGGCAAACTTGCTGGTAGCCGTAACGGTAGCCGCAGGAATACCGAACAGCGGCACAAAGATACTTTGCTTGGCGCCGTAGTCCTGATCGGGTGCATACCAGATCGCCCGCCCGGAGCGCAGCAGCTTGAGCATGCCACGCACATCATCACGCTCGACCGCCAGCGAATCGACGTTATGCCGCTCTCGGCCGCGACGCTGGATAAAATCGAACAGCGGGTTCTTGTGCTCGCGGTACATGCCGTCGATGGTGTGCTGCTGGCCGAGCAAGGCGGCACCGATTTCCAGGGTGGTGAAGTGGAACGCCATCAGGATCACGCCCTTGCCTTCGAGCTGGGCCTGCTTGAGGTGCTCCAGCCCTTCGACATGGGCCAGTTTGGCCAGACGCGGTTTTGACCACCACCAGCTCATGGCCATCTCAAAAAAGGCAATGCCGGTGGAGGCGAAGTTTTCCTTGAGCAATTGCTTGCGCTCGGCGGCCGACTTTTCAGGGAAACACAACTCAAGGTTGCGCGTGGCAATCCGCCGACGATCACCGGCCACCCGATACATCAGGGCGCCAAGGCCACGGCCGATATACAGTTGTACTTTATAAGGCAGTTGCACCACCAACCACAGCACGCCCAGGCCCAGCCATAGCAGCCAGAAGCGCGGATGAAAAAAAGCGGCACGAAAACGCGGGCGATCCATTAATGATTCCGGACAGACACAAGGGTCGGCCATTCTACATCGTTAGACCCGGCTTGCGGCCTGCGGGCGTTCTCGTTATAAGTCTCAGCACTTTAAGTGACAAGTCGCGTTAAGCAACCATGAGCCAAACCGAATCGCTAGACCAAGCCCCCGTGTTCCAGCTTAAGGGCAGTATGCTCGCCATCACGGTGCTGGAACTTGCGCACAACAACCTTGAAGCCCTGGACCGCCAACTGGCTGCCAAAGTGGCCCAGGCGCCGAACTTTTTCAGTAATACCCCACTGGTACTGGCGCTGGACAAGCTGCCCGCCAGTGAAGGCGCCATCGATTTGCCCGGGCTGATGCGTGTCTGCCGCCAGCATGGCCTGCGCACCCTGGCCATTCGCGCCAGCCGCATCGAAGACATTGCCGCCGCCATTGCCATCGACCTGCCCGTGCTGCCGCCTTCAGGCGCGCGTGAGCGACCGATCGACCCGATTGAAGTGGTGGTCGAGCCAAAAAAACCGGAAAAACCGCCGGAGCCGGCCATCAAGCCGACCAAAATCATCACCAGCCCGGTACGCGGAGGCCAGACCGTGTATGCCGAAGGCTGCGACCTGGTGGTCATCGCTTCCGTCAGCCCCGGCGCGGAACTTATGGCCGATGGCAACATCCATGTTTACGGGCCAATGCGGGGTCGCGCACTGGCCGGACACAAAGGCAACACCAAGGCAAGGATTTTTTGCCAGCAGTTGAGCGCCGAGCTAGTGTCAATTGCGGGCAAGTACAAGGTCTCTGAAGACCTGCGTCGGGATCCGCTATGGGGAACAGGGGTTCAGATCAGTCTGTCAAGTGACATGTTGAACATCACCCGGCTTTAACGGATACTCTCGCCATTTTCCAACCATCTCAAAATCGTAGTGAAAACAGTCTTTTCCTTGTGGGGCCAATGCCCGCCAGGGCTGTTCACCTGCAGTCGTCAGTAGAGATGTTATTCAGGGGCTAAAAAGTCCTTTTTCCTTAGGGGTGAAACACCTTGGCCAAGATTCTAGTGGTTACATCCGGCAAGGGTGGTGTGGGTAAGACCACCACCAGCGCCGCTATCGGTACCGGCCTCGCTCTGCGCGGCCACAAAACAGTGATCGTCGACTTCGACGTTGGCTTGCGTAACCTCGACCTGATCATGGGTTGCGAGCGCCGCGTGGTGTATGACTTCGTCAACGTGGTCAACGGCGAAGCCAACCTGCAGCAGGCCCTGATCAAAGACAAGCGCCTGGAAAACCTCTACGTGCTGGCCGCCAGCCAGACCCGTGACAAGGATGCGCTGACCAAGGAAGGCGTCGAAAAAGTTCTGATGGAACTTAAGGAAACCTTCGAATACGTGGTCTGTGACTCCCCGGCCGGTATCGAAACCGGTGCTCACCTGGCCATGTACTTCGCTGACGAAGCGGTCGTGGTGACCAACCCGGAAGTGTCCTCGGTACGTGACTCGGACCGCATGCTGGGCCTGCTGGCCAGCAAGTCGCGCCGCGCCGAACTGGGCCAGGACCCGATCAAGGAACACCTGCTGCTGACCCGCTACAACCCGGACCGCGTGTCCAAGGGCGAGATGCTCGGGGTTGAAGACGTCAAGGAAATCCTGGCCGTGGCCCTGCTGGGCGTGATCCCGGAGTCCCAGGCCGTGCTGAAAGCATCCAACCAGGGCGTGCCGGTGATCCTTGACGATCAGAGCGACGCCGGTCAGGCCTACAGCGATGCCGTTGATCGCCTGCTGGGCAAAACCGTGGAGCATCGGTTCCTTGATGTACAGAAGAAGGGATTCTTCGAGCGCCTGTTTGGAGGCAACTAAACAATGAACATTTTTGACTTCTTTCGTACTCGCAAAACGCCAACAACCGCGTCGGTTGCGAAAGAGCGTCTACAGATCATCGTGGCGCACGAGCGTGGCCAACGCAGCACCCCGGACTACCTGCCTGCCCTGCAAAAGGAACTGGTTGAGGTGATCCGCAAATACGTAAACATCGGCGATGATTCGGTACAGATCGCCCTTGAAAACGAAGGTAGCTGCTCGATTCTGGAACTCAACATCACACTGCCAGATCGTTAATCGATCCGGCGGGCACCACGGCGACTTGGGCGCCTTCCCTGCGGGGGAGGCTCCCTCGTCGCCGTTGGCGTTTTTCAAGAGGCTGTTTTAATGCCGTTGTCCAATATTCACATCATCCATGAGGACGCTGGCGTTCTGGTGGTCAACAAGCCCACCCTGCTGCTGTCGGTGCCGGGCCGGGCCGATGACAACAAGGATTGCTTGATTACCCGCCTGCAAGAAAACGGCTACCCCGAGGCGCGTATTGTCCACCGCCTGGATTGGGAAACGTCCGGCATTATCCTGCTGGCGCGGGATGCCGACACTCACCGCGAATTGTCCCGTCAGTTTCACGACCGTGAAACCGAAAAAGCCTACACCGCACTGGCCTGGGGCCAACCCGAGCTGGACAGCGGCAGCATCGACCTGCCCCTGCGCTACGACCCGCCGACCAAACCCCGGCATGTGGTCGACCATGAGTTCGGCAAAAATGCGCTGACCTTCTGGAAAGTGCTGGAACGTTGCGGCGATTACTGCCGGGTTGAGCTGACGCCGATTACCGGGCGTTCGCACCAGTTGCGCGTGCATATGCTGTCTATCGGCCACCCGTTGCTCGGTGATGGCCTGTATGCCCACCCGCAGGCCTTGGCGGCGTGGCCGCGCTTGTGCCTGCACGCCAGCATGCTCAGCTTCACCCACCCGCAAACCGGCGAGCGCCTGCGCTTTGAGTGCCCGGCACCGTTTTAAATACATGCCATCCCCTGTGGGAGCGGGCTTGCTCGCGATACAGGCGACGCGGTTTTGCAGGCACACCGCGCTGAGGCCATCGCGAGCAAGCCCGCTCCCACAAGAGCCGCCGTTTATCGTTGGATATTTGGCGGCCAAATCTTGCGATCAATGCGCTAAACTCGCGGCCTTGCTGTCTGGAGTAACTTATGCGCGAAGAGTTGAACCAAGGCCTGATCGACTTTCTGAAGGCCTCCCCTACCCCCTTTCATGCCACTGCCAGTCTTGTTCAGCGCCTTGAGGCCGCCGGTTACCAGCGCCTCGACGAACGCGAAACCTGGTTCACCGAAGCCAATGGCCGCTATTACGTCACCCGTAATGACTCTTCGATTGTCGCCTTCAAGCTGGGCCGCCACTCGCCCCTGCACGGCGGCATCCGCATGGTCGGTGCCCACACGGACAGCCCCTGCCTGCGGGTCAAGCCCCAGCCTGAACTGCAACGCCAGGGCTTCTGGCAACTGGGCGTCGAAGTCTACGGAGGCGCCCTGCTGGCCCCCTGGTTCGACCGCGACCTGTCCCTGGCCGGGCGCGTTACCTTCCGCCGCGATGGCCAGGTCGAAAGCCAGCTGATCGATTTCAAGGCGCCGATTGCAACCATCCCCAACCTGGCGATCCACCTCAACCGTGCCGCCAACGAAGGCTGGGCGATCAACCCGCAGACCGAGTTGCCACCGATCCTGGCCCAGGTCGCGGGCGATGAGCGCGTGGACTTCCGCGCCCTGCTCACCGACCAGCTGGCCCGAGAGCACGGCCTCAATGCCGACGTGGTGCTGGACTACGAGCTGAGTTTCTACGACACCCAAAGCGCTGCGGTGATCGGCCTCAACGGTGATTTCATCGCCGGTGCGCGCCTGGACAACCTGCTGTCGTGCTATGCCGGCCTGCAAGCCCTGCTCACCACCGAGACCGAGGAAACCTGCCTGTTCGTGGCCAACGACCACGAAGAAGTCGGCTCGTGCTCGGCCTGCGGTGCCGATGGCCCGATGCTGGAGCAGATCCTGCAACGCCTGTTGCCTGAGGGCGACGAATACGTACGCACGATCCAGAAATCCCTGCTGGTGTCGGCAGACAACGCCCACGGCGTTCACCCCAACTACGCTGACAAGCACGACGCCAACCACGGGCCCAAGCTCAATGCCGGGCCGGTGATCAAGGTCAACAGCAATCAGCGCTACGCCACCAACAGCGAAACCGCCGGGTTCTTCCGCCACCTGTGCATGGCCGTGGAAGTGCCGGTGCAAAGCTTCGTGGTACGCAGTGACATGGGCTGTGGCTCGACCATTGGCCCGATCACCGCCAGCCACCTGGGCGTGCGCACCGTGGATATCGGCCTGCCGACCTTCGCCATGCACTCGATCCGCGAACTGGCCGGCAGCCATGACCTGGCCCACCTGGTCAAGGTGTTGAGCGCGTTCTACGCCAGCCAGCAACTGCCTTGATGGGTGACATGTAGTCGCTGCCGAAGGCTGCGAAGGGGGGGCGAAGCCCCCCGTTTTCTTGAATACGCCGCAAATCCCCCGCAACGCCCTTCGCAGCCTGCGGCAGCGACTACAGGCGTATGCATCCGCTTGATTCATTTTTGATACACATCACCACACATCTGCGCAAACCGACCTAGACTTGGGGCATTCATTTGTTCAGGTCCCCTTACCATGTTCGAAACCACTGCATTCCACTCCATGATGATCCCCATCATCAGCGGCATGTTGCTGCTGACCATTGGCTTCAACTTTCGCGAACGCAGTAGCGGCATCGGCGTGCTGATGATCTGGGCCGGCATGCTGCTGATTTTCGGCACCATCGTGTTCAAGATCCTCGCCAAGCTCAACGAATAGACCCGACGCCGTTCCGCCCCGGGGCCGCGATCATTTATTTATGTGACAAGAAATGAATGATCACGAGCCCTAGCGTACACTCGGCCAATTCACCCCCCTCGAGGTTGGTCGCCCAGTGTTTTCCCGTCTTTTCGCCTTGCCCTGTTACCTGCTGGTTTGCCTGCTGACACTCTTGCCCATGACTTCGGCGCAGGCCGTCGGCTTGCCGGGCTTGCTCGGCAGTTCGGATAAAACCCAGGCGCAACCCACCGAGCCACTGGGCCAGTCGCTGGACGAGGTGATCAAGAACCTCGAAAACGACCAGCAGCGCAGCAAGCTGCTGGCCGATCTAAAAAAACTGCGCGACGCCACCAAAAAAGCCCAGCCCGAAGCCGAAATCGGCGTGTTGGGCCTGATCGGCAGCACCCTGGCCGACCTCGAAAAGCAGTTTTCCGGGGATGACAGCCCAACCTACCGCTGGACCAAGGAAATATCCCAGGCCAAGGAAGAGCTTTCGGCATTGATGCTGCCTGCCAATGAATGGCTGCCGATCATCTTTGGCTTTGCCCTGGTCATCATGATCTGGAGCCTGCTGGCCGCCCTGCTGATTTGGGTCAGCCATCGGGTGCGCTTGCGTTTTGGCCTGAGCGAGGAATTGCCCCAACACCCCAAGGCCGTCGACATGCTGCGTTTTGCCTTGCGCAAGCTGGGCCCGTGGATGGTCGCGCTGATGATCACGGTGTACATGAGTTATTCCCTGCCGTCTTCACTGGGCAAGGACCTGGCAATGGTGCTGGCGTACGCGCTGGTGATCGGCACCTGTTTCTCGGCCATCTGCGTCATCCTCTTCTCGCTGCTCGATGGCCCCCACCGCCACCGCGCGCTGCATATCCTGCGGCACCAGGCATTTCGCCCGCTGTGGTGGATCGGCAGCTTCGCCGCCTTTGGCGAAGCCCTGAGCGATCCGCGGCTGGTGGCCACCCTTGGCGTGCACCTGGCCCATACCGCAGCCACCTTCGCCAATGTCATGGCCGCATTGTCCACCGGCCTGTTTATCATCCGTTTCCGCCGCCCCATCGCCCACCTGATCCGCAACCAGCCATTGTCCAGGCGCCTGACCCGTCGCGCCCTGAGCGACAGCATCGAGATCCTCGGCACTTACTGGTACATCGCGGCGCTGATTCTGGTGGGCATCTCGCTGGCGGCCACGTTTATCTCGGCCGGCGACACCAGCACCGCCCTGCGCCAGTCGCTGATCTGTACCGTGCTGGTGGTGCTGTGCATGGTCATCAACGGGCTGGTACGCCGCCATGCGCAAAAGCCGCAACGTGGCCACAAGCGCCATGCGCTGTATTCCGAGCGCCTGAAAAGTTTCGTCTACACCTTGGCCCACCTGATTGTGTGGCTGGTGTTTATCGAGCTGGGGCTGCGGGTGTGGGGCTTGTCGCTGATCGGTTTCACCGAGGGTGAAGGTCACGAGATCAGCGTCAAGCTGTTCGGCCTGGGTGGCACACTGCTGTTTGCCTGGCTGATCTGGATTCTCGCCGACACAGCCATTCACCATGCCCTGACCCGCTCGCGCAAAGGCCTGGCCAATGCGCGTGCGCAAACGATGATGCCGCTGATTCGCAACATCCTGTTTGCCGCGATCTTCATCATTGCGCTGATCGTTGCCCTGGCCAATATGGGCATGAACGTCACCCCCCTGCTGGCGGGTGCCGGTGTGATCGGTCTGGCCATCGGTTTTGGTGCGCAGTCACTGGTTGCCGACCTGATCACCGGCCTGTTCATCATTATCGAAGACTCCCTGGCCATCGACGACTACGTTGATGTCGGCGGCCACCTGGGTACGGTGGAAGGGCTGACCATTCGCACCGTGCGCCTGCGCGATATCGACGGCATCGTGCACACCATTCCGTTCAGTGAAATCAAAAGCATCAAGAACTACTCCCGGGAATTTGGCTACGCCATCTTCCGCGTTGCGATCCCCTACAACATGGAAATCGACGACGCCATCAAACTGATGCGTGAAGTGGGGCAAAAGATGCGCACCGACCCGCTGCAGCGGCGCAATATCTGGTCGCCGCTGGAGATTCAGGGTGTGGAGAGCTTTGAGTCCGGCAGCGCGATTTTGCGCGCCCGTTTCAAGACCGCGCCGATCAAGCAATGGGAAGTGTCGCGGGCGTTTAACCTGTCGCTCAAGCGCCATCTGGATGAAGCCGGGCTGGACCTGGCCACCCCGCGCTTGAGCGTGCAAGTGGTGACGGCGGGGAGCGGGATATTGCAGAAGGATTGAACGCTGCCACTCACCTGACGGGTGTGGGAGCGGGCTTGCTCGCGATAGCAGGCGCCAGGTTCTTTCAGTTGAACCGTGTCGATGCCATCGCGAGCAAGCCCGCTCCCACAGGGGTGATCTATCGCCCAATAGCAGGCCGGAATCAGCGCTCCTGCACATCCACCCCGACATGAATCGCATCATGTCGCCAATACTCCAGGTCGCAGTCGATCAGCCGTTCGTGCTGGTCGTAATTGACCCGGGCAATGCGCAACCCCGGGCTGCCGGTTGAAACCTTGAGTGTCGCCGCAGCCTCTACCGGCAGCGCTGTAGGCACAATCTCAAAACGCACCCGGCCGTAATGCAAATCATAATGCCGGGCATAGAGTTCGGTGATCGACTGCGTCAGATCAAGGTCAAGGATCTGCGGGAAATATTGCGGGTTCAGGTAGTGCTCCACATACAGCACCAGCCGCCCGTCAATCCGCCGGCCCCGGCAGATCTGAATCACACTGGACAACGCCGGCAACTGCAAGCGCTCACACACCGCCGCCGTGGCCGGCAGCAGGCGCGCCGATATCACCTCAGTGGTAGGCACCCGCCCCTGGGCCGTGACCATTGCATGGAAGTGGCTGCGCTGCATCAGGTTGTACGCCAGGCGCGGCGGTGAAATAAACCAGCCGCGCCGCTCCTCGCGGTACACCAGCCCCTGGGATTCGAGCTGCAACAACGCTTCGCGCACGGTAATGCGGGTGGTGGCGAACAATTCGCTGAGTTTGCGCTCGGCCGGCAACTGACTGCCACCCGCCAGCAGGCCGTGCTCAATCTGCTCTTGCAGCGTGCGACTGATCGCTGTTACCGCCTTGGGTGCACCTTCTCGCATCAACGTTACCTGGCTGGACTAGTCCAGCACCAAATGTGGGCAGGCATGACCGTCAAACAGTCGCTCCTTGAGCCTGCCAGCCTAGGCAGAACATATGACTGTTCGATGACAAGGGCACTGCCACATACCCCCTGAAAACCGCCAGCCCCCTTGCCTGCCGGGGCCTGTGCGATGGTCTACGCTTAGCCGGAATGCACACGCTGGCTGGCGAGATGCCTTGCATAACCAATGCCGACATTAAAGTGTCATCTGCCGGGCTTAAATTGGCTCAGGTATTGCTGACCTAGACCAACCCACCGCAAAAGAGCAATAAAACCCAGCGTTGAAAACGCCCAAGGAGCTTCGGATGAAACAGTTTTTCCTTGCATCACTGTTAGGTTCAAGCATTGCCCTGTGCACATCGGCTATGGCCGCCGATGTCGATTTGAAAGCCCTCGAAGCCGCAGCCAGGGCTGAAGGCACCGTCAACAGCGTCGGCATGCCTGATGACTGGGCCAACTGGAAAGGCACTTGGGCCGACCTCAACAAGCTTTATGGCCTCAAGCACATCGACACCGACATGAGTTCGGCCCAGGAAGTGGCCAAGTTTGCCGCGGAAAAAGACAACGCCAGTGCCGACATCGGTGACGTGGGCGCCGCCTTCGGCCCGATCGCCGTGGCCAAGGGTGTGACCCAGCCGTACAAGCCGACCACCTGGGAGCAGATCCCGGACTGGGCCAAGGACAAGGACGGCAACTGGGCCCTGGCCTATACCGGCACCATCGCCTTTATCGTCAACAAAAAGCTGCTGCACGGCTCCGAAGTGCCGACCAAGTGGGCTGACCTGAAGTCAGGTAAATACAAGGTCTCGATCGGTGATGTCAGCACCGCGGCACAAGCCACCAATGGCGTGCTGGCGGCTGCCATTGCCAATGGCGGCGATGAAAAGAACGTGCAACCGGCCCTGTTGATGTTTGCCGACATTGCCAAGCAAGGTCGCCTGTCACTGGCTAACCCGACCATCGCCACGATGGAGAAAGGCGAAGTGGAAGTCGGCGTGGTCTGGGATTTCAACGGCCTGAGCTACAAGGCCAAAATGGCCAACCCCGATGACTATGTCGTGCTGATCCCATCTGACGGTTCGGTGATCTCGGGCTACACCACCATCATCAACAAATACGCCAAGCACCCTAACGCCGCCAAACTGACCCGCGAGTTCATCTTCAGCGATGCCGGGCAAACCAACCTGGCGCGGGGCAATGCCCGGCCGATTCGTGCCGAACACCTGAAGCTGCCGGCTGATGTGCAGGCCAAGCTGCTGTCCAACGACCAGTACAAGAATGTAACCCCGATCAAGGATGCAGACGCCTGGGAAAAAACCTCCAAGGCCTTGCCGCAGCTGTGGCAGGAAGAAGTCATCATCAATATGCAGTAACCCTGCGCCTTGATCTGTGTGGGAGCGGGCTTGCTCGCGATGCCATCGACTCGATCCAGCTGATGTGCCGAGTTGTACCCATCGCGGGCAAGCCCGCTCCCACAACAGCTTTTGCGCTGTGCCAGCGGAGTCTTACATGAAACACAACGTCATTCTGGTAGTCCTCGATGGCTTGAACTACGAGGTCGCCCGCCAGGCAATGGGCCATCTGCAAGCCTATGTCAGTGCCGACCGCGCCGCGCTGTACAAGCTCACCTGCGAGTTGCCCGCCCTTTCGCGCCCACTCTACGAATGCATCCTGACCGGCGTGCCGCCGATTGAAAGCGGCATCGTGCACAACAATGTGGCGCGCCTGTCCAACCAGCGCAGCGTTTTCCATTACGCCCGCGAAGCTGGCTTGAGCACTGCGGCTGCCGCCTATCACTGGGTCAGCGAACTGTATAACCGTTCGCCCTTCGTGATTGCCCGGGACCGCCACACCGTTGCCGCCGATCTGCCGATTCAGCACGGGCACTTCTACTGGAGCGATCACTACCCCGACTCCCACCTGTTCGCCGACGCCGAAAGCCTGCGGTTGACGCACAAGCCGGATTTCCTGCTGGTCCACCCCATGAATATCGACGACGCCGGGCACAAGCACGGCCTCGACACCCCGCAATACCGCAACAGCGCGCGCTCGGCCGACATCATCCTGGCCGACTACCTGCAAGGCTGGCTGCAGGCCGGCTACCAAGTACTGGTCACCGCCGACCACGGCATGAACAACGACCGCTCCCACAACGGCCTGCTGCCCGAAGAACGTGAAGTGCCCCTGTTTGTGCTGGGCGATGCATTTAGCCTCAACCCGGATGTCATGCCAAAACAGCTCGAGCTGTGCGGCACCATCTGCGAGTTGCTCGGTGTGGCTCACGACAAACCGCTGTGCCGCGAGCTGCTGAGGCCCGCACCATGACCCGGGGCAAATGGCTTGCAGTCCTGTGCCTGGTGCCCTTCGCGGTATTTTTTATCGTGTTTCAAATCGCTCCGCTGGTGTGGGTGCTGATCCACAGCGTGCAATCGGAAGAAAGCGGCTGGGGCCTGGCCAACTTTATCAAGATCTTCAATTCCAAATTCTATTTGCAGGCCATCCAGCACAGCCTGGAGATCAGCTTCTGGTCCAGCCTGTTCGGCATCGTCATTGCGATCCTGGGCAGTTATTCGCTGCGCAAGGTGGATTCGCGGCTGCGCAATTTCGTCAATGCGTTCGCCAACATGACCAGCAACTTCTCCGGCGTGCCGCTGGCCTTCGCCTTCATCATCCTGCTGGGCTTTAACGGCAGTATCACGATCATGCTCAAACAGGCGGGGATCATCGAGGATTTCAACCTCTACTCCAAAACCGGCCTGATCATCCTCTACACCTATTTCCAGATCCCCCTCGGCGTGCTGCTGCTTTACCCGGCCTTCGACGCCCTGCGTGAAGACTGGCGCGAGTCGGCCTCCCTGCTGGGCGCCAACAGCTGGCAATTCTGGCGTTTTATCGGCCTGCCGGTACTGACCCCGGCCCTGCTCGGCACCTTCGTCATCCTGCTGGCCAACGCCCTGGGCGCCTATGCCACGGTGTATGCCTTGACCACCGGCAACTTCAACGTGCTACCCATCCGCATTGCCGCGATGGTCTCGGGGGATATCAGCCTGGACCCGAACATGGCCAGTGCCCTGGCGGTGATCCTGGTGGGGCTGATGACCCTGGTGACCCTGGTGCATCAGTGGCTGTTAAAGAGGAGCTACCATGTCGCGCGCTGAAACCCCTTCGGCCAGTGTTTACCACCGCAGTGTGGTCTGGCTGCTGTTCCTGATTCTGTTGCTGCCACTGCTGGGCACGTTTATCTACTCCATCTCCAGCAGTTGGTCGGCCACGGTGCTGCCCAGCGGGTTTACCTTCAAGTGGTATGACCAGCTGTGGAGCGACCCGCGCTTCCTCAAGGCTTTCGGCCAGTCGCTGCTGGTCTGCGTTGCGGCGCTGGTGCTGTCAGTGGTGCTGATCCTGCCGTTGTTGTTTGTGGTGCATTACCACTTCCCCAAACTTGATGCGCTGATGAACATCCTGATCCTGCTGCCTTTCGCCGTGCCGCCAGTGGTGTCGTCGGTGGGGCTGCTGCAACTCTACGGCTCCGGCCCGCTGCAAATGGTCGGTACGCCGTGGATCCTGATCGGCTGTTATTTCACCGTGGCGCTGCCCTTTATGTACCGGGCGATCACCAACAACCTGCAAGCGATCAACCTGCGCGACCTGATGGACGCTGCCCAGCTGCTGGGCGCCAGCACCTGGCAGGCGGCGTTTCTGGTGGTGCTGCCCAATTTGCGCAAAGGCTTGATGGTCGCCCTGCTGCTGTCGTTCTCGTTCCTGTTTGGCGAGTTTGTGTTCGCCAATATCCTGGTGGGCACCCGCTACGAAACCCTGCAGGTGTTCCTGAACAACATGCGCAACAGCAGCGGCCATTTCACCAGCGCGCTGGTCATTTCCTACTTCCTCTTTGTACTGGTGCTGACCTGGGTTGCCACCTTCCTGAACAAGGACAAAAGCCAATGAGCTTCGTCAGCGTTGAACACCTGCAAAAATCCTATTCCGGCACCCCGGTTTTCAGCGATATCAATTGCAGCATCGCCAAAGGCGAATTCGTCACCCTGCTCGGGCCGTCCGGTTGCGGCAAGTCCACGCTGCTGCGCTGCATCGCCGGGCTGACGCCGGTAGATGGCGGCAAGATCCTTCTCGACGGCCAGGACATCGTGCCCCTGAGCCCGCAAAAGCGCGGCATCGGCATGGTGTTCCAGAGCTATGCGCTGTTCCCCAACATGACCGTCGAGCAGAACGTGGCCTTCGGCCTGCGCATGCAAAAGGTCAGTGCCAACGACAGCCACAAGCGCGTGGCCGAGGCGCTGCAACTGGTGGAGTTGAATGACTTCGCCAAGCGCTACCCGCACCAGCTGTCGGGGGGCCAATGCCAGCGCGTGGCCCTGGCCCGTTCACTGGTGACACGCCCGCGCCTGTTGCTGCTGGACGAACCGCTGTCGGCGCTCGATGCACGGATTCGCAAACACCTGCGCGAACAGATCCGCACCATCCAGCGCGAGCTGGGCCTGACCACGATTTTCGTGACCCACGATCAGGAAGAAGCACTGGTGATGAGTGACCGTATCTTCCTGATGAACAAGGGCCACATTGTCCAGAGCGGCAATGCCCAGACACTCTATGCAGCCCCGGCGGATGCCTTTGCCGCAGGCTTTATCGGCAACTACAATCTGCTCGACGCCGACACCGCCAGCCGCCTGTTGCAGCGCCCGGTCAGCAGCCGCATCGCCATTCGCCCCGAAACCCTGGGCCTGAGCGTGCAGGGTGAACCTGACGGAGTGATTCTGAACCACAGCTTGCTGGGCAACGTGATCCGCTATCGCGTCGAGGTGCGTGGCGTGCAATTGATTGTCGACGTACTCAACCGCGCGCCCGGTGACTTGTACCCGGACGGTCAGCGCGTGGCGCTGTCCATCGATCCGAGCACCCTTTGTGAGGTAGCCTGATGTTTCTGAATTCAATAAAGGGAGATTCGCGCTGATGGCCTTGGCAATTTTTGATCTGGACGAAACCCTGATTCATGGCGACTGCGCCACCCTCTGGAGCGAGCAGATGGGCCGCCTGGGCTGGGTTGACCCAAAGTCGTTCATGCAGCGCAACAATGAACTGATGGCGGCTTACAGCCGGGGCGAACTGGCGATGGAAGACTACATGGCCTTCAGCCTGGAACCCTTGATTGGCCGCACCCCTGAAGAAGTCGCGCACCTGGTCGAACCGTGGGTTGAAGACTATATCGAACCGATCATCTTCAGTGACGCAACCCGAACCATTGCTGCACACCGCAAGGCCGGCGACCGGATCCTGGTGATTTCGGCCTCCGGTACCCACCTGGTCAAGCCCATTGCCGAGCGCCTGGGTATTGATGAGGTGCTGGGTATCGAGCTGGAAGTGGCCCACGGTTTTTACACCGGCAAGACCGTGGGGACGTTGACCTACCGCGAAGGCAAGATCATCCGTTTGCTGGAATGGCTGGATGAGCAGGAAGAGAACCTTGAAGGCGCGAGTTTTTACTCCGATTCACGTAACGACTTGCCGCTGCTGCTCAAGGTCGATCACCCCCATGCAGTGAACCCCGACCCGGTGCTGCGCGAACAGGCTGAAAAGGCCGGCTGGCCGATTCATCACTGGAAATGACCCCCTGAAACTGTGGGAGCGGGCTTGCTCGCGATGGCATCACCGCGATTGGCCTGCCAGACCCAATCGCCTGTATCGCAGGCAAGCCAGCTCCCACAGGAGGGGTCAGGTCAAGCTGCTGTCTATCACCAGCACCAACTTGCCCGACACCTGATTGCTGGCCAGTTCGGCAAACGCCGCCTGCGCCTCTGCAATCGGGAAGGTCCTGGCCAACTGCGGGCTCAAGCGGCCCTCGGTGAACAACGGCCACACCTGCTGCCCCAGGTCACTGAGCAAATCCGCCTTGAACTGGTCGCTGCGGCTACGCAGGGTCGAACCCAGCAACTGGATACGCTTGCCCAGCACCAATGCCAGATCCAGCTCGGCCTTGCGACCGCCCATCAGACCGATCAACACCCAGCGCCCGTCCTGAGCCAGCAGCTTAAGGTTGGATTCGGCATAGTTGGCCCCCACAGGGTCCAGCACCACATCGAATGGCCCCAGCGCCTTGAGGCTGTCCAGCCCGTCGGTGCGGACTACGCCACCTTGGGCGCCCAGTGCCTGGCAGTAAGCCAGACGCTCAGCCGAACCCACGCTCACCCAGCACGGGCTGCCAAAGGCCTTGCACAGCTGAATGGCCGCTGAACCAACTCCACTGGCGCCAGCATGCAACAACACCTTCTCGCCCGGCTGCAGCGCCGCCAGCTGAAACAGATTCAGCCACGCCGTGCTGTACACCTCGGGCAGGGCTGCGGCTTCAACCAGCGACAAACCTTCAGGCACCGGCAGCGCGTGACGGGCATCCACCACCACCTCTTCTGCCATGCCGCCACCCGCCAACAGCGCGCACACCCTGTCGCCAACCTGCCACGACGAACCCGGGCCCACTTCACTGACCACCCCGGAACACTCCAGGCCCAATACCTGACTGGCTCCCGGCGGTGGCGGATACAAGCCTGCGCTTTGTAACAGGTCTGCCCGATTAAGCCCGGCAGCGGCCACACGAATACGGATTTGCCCTACATCGCAGGTAGGGCTTGGCTCTTCAACCCATGACACTTGACCTTCAACGCCTTGCAATGCTTTCACAGTGCCTCCATAGTGAGTCTGGACTGAGCCCGGAGCTGTTGCACCGGGCTTTTTGCATTATGCGACCGGTCCTTGATGGAACCGGCGACTTCAAAGACGGCCTAATATGCGTTATCAATTGCCCCCGCGTCGAATCAGCATGAAGCATTTATTCCCTAGCACCGCACTTGCCCTATTCATTGGCCTAGGCGTTTTGCCGTTTTCGGCCAATACGTTCGCCGCTAACAGTTGGGATAACCTTCAGCCCGATCGTGATGAGGTGATTGCCAGTCTTAACGTCGTTGAGCTGCTCAAGCGCCATCATTACAGCAAGCCACCACTGGACGACGCCCGCTCGGCGATCATCTATGACAGCTACCTCAAGCTGCTCGACCCTTCGCGCAGTTATTTCCTGGCCAGCGACATTGCCGAATTCGACAAATGGAAATTCCAGTTTGACGACTTCCTCAAGAGCGGTGACCTGAACCCCGGCTTCACCATCTACAAGCGCTACCTGGACCGCGTCAAATCGCGCCTGGACTTTGCCCTTGCCGAGCTGAACAAGGGTGTTGACTCGCTGGACTTCAATGCCAAGGAAACCCTGGAGATCGACCGCAAGGACGCTCCGTGGCTTAAGACTGAAGCCGAACTCAATGACCTGTGGCGCAAACGCATCAAGGACGAAGTCCTGCGCCTGAAAATTGCCGGTAAAGAACCTGCAAAAATCCAGGAACTGCTGACCAAGCGCTACAAGAATCAATTGTCGCGCCTTGACCAGACCCGCAGCGAAGACATCTTCCAGGCCTATATCAACACCTTCGCCATGTCTTACGATCCGCACACCAATTATCTGTCGCCAGATAACGCGGAAAACTTCGACATCAACATGAGCCTGTCCCTTGAGGGCATCGGCGCCGTGCTGCAGAGCGACAACGACCAGGTGAAAATTGTCCGCCTGGTGCCGGCAGGCCCGGCCGACAAGACCAAGCAGGTGGCACCGGCCGACAAAATCATTGGCGTGGCCCAGGGCGACAAGGAAATGGTCGATGTGATCGGCTGGCGCCTGGACGAAGTGGTCAAGCTGATCCGTGGCCCCAAAGGCTCTGTGGTGCGCCTGGAAGTGATTCCGGCGAGCAACGCGCCCAACGACCAGACCAGCAAGATCGTGTCCATCACCCGCGAAGCGGTGAAGCTGGAAGAGCAGGCGGCGAAAAAGTCGATCCTCAACCTCAAGCAGGATGGCAAGAACTACAAGCTGGGCGTCATTGAAATTCCGGCGTTCTACCTGGACTTCAAGGCGTTCCGTGCGGGCGATCCGAACTACAAGAGCACCACCCGCGACGTCAAGAAACTGCTGACCGAGTTGCAGAAGGAAAAAGTCGATGGCGTGATTATCGACCTGCGCAACAACGGTGGCGGCTCGTTGCAGGAAGCCACCGAGCTGACCAGCCTGTTTATCGATAAAGGCCCGACGGTACTGGTGCGTAACGCCGACGGCAAGGTCGACGTGCTGGAAGACGAGAACCCGGGTGCTTTCTACAAAGGCCCGATGGCATTGCTGGTCAACCGCCTGTCAGCTTCAGCCTCGGAGATTTTTGCCGGTGCCATGCAGGACTACCATCGCGCACTGATTGTGGGTGGCCAGACGTTCGGCAAAGGGACGGTGCAAACCATCCAGCCGCTGAACCACGGCGAGCTGAAACTGACCCTGGCCAAGTTCTACCGGGTTTCCGGCCAGAGCACCCAGCATCAGGGCGTGCTGCCTGACGTCGCCTTCCCGTCGATTATCGACACCAAGGAAATCGGCGAAAGCGCACTGCCTGAAGCCATGCCGTGGGACACCATCCGCCCGGCGATCAAGCCCGCTGTCGACCCGTTCAAGCCTTATATCGACAAGCTCAAGGCCGAGCACGAAGCACGGGTGGCCAAGGATGCCGAGTTTATCTTTATCCGCGACAAGCTGGCCCTGGCCGAGAAGCTGATGGCCGAGAAGACCGTCAGCCTCAACGAAGCCGAGCGCCGCGCCCAGCATGCCGACATTGATGCCAAGCAGTTGGTGATGGAAAACGCCCGTCGCCAGGCCAAGGGTGAAGCGCCACTCAAGGAAATGAAGAAAGAAGACGAAGATGCGCTGCCGGTGGAACCTGAAAAGACCAAGCCGGAAGACGACGCCTACCTGAGTGAAACCGGGCGGGTGTTGCTGGACTACCTCAAGCTCAGCTCCCAGGTCGCCAAGAAGTAATTCAACGGCGATAAAAAAGGGCGGGCCGCGTAATGCGGCCCGCCCTTTTTATTGCCTAGCGATACTGCCTGGCCAGTTCAGGATCGGCCAGCAATCCCGGGCCACCCTGCTGGTACAGGGTCGCTAGCTTGTGTGCTGCCAGGGGGTGCCCGGCTTTTGCCGCCAACGTCCACCAGCGGGCCGCCTCAGAAGCATCCGGCGGTTTTATCGGCGTACCCGCCAGGCTGAAAACACCCACCTGGTATGCCGCTTTGCCATCGCCGCTCAGCGCCGCCAGGCGCAACAAGCGCACGCCCTCCTCCCTGGCACCCAACCCTTGGCCGCGAAAGGCCAGGATATGCCCATAGAAGCTTTGCGCACGGGTATCGCCCAGGTTGGCCGCGCGCGCAAACTGCCCTTCCATCCAGTGCCAGAGACGCGGCTGACGAATACACCAGGGCCAGTGAAACAGCTTGCGCGCCAGCGCATAGCCCAGGCGCGCCTTGAGCCGCCAGAACACTCAGGCTTCCTCATGCTCATAGGCGTGCTCAAAGACCCGCACCACCTCAGAAGCATGCCAGGATGCAGCGGCAATACCATCCGGCGGGCCGGGGAAACGTCCGAGCCGTTCCACGCATTCAAAAAAACCGGTGCGCGGCAAGCGGCTTGCGCCCTGGCTGATCACCAGCGAACTGCGCAAGGGTTGATCGGCCTTGGCATCCATCGCCGCCAGATGTTCAAGAGCTGCGGTCAGGGTCAACATGGCCGGGCTCGGCAGTTGCAAACGCTCCAGCAATGCCCGGTATGTCAACAAGTGACGCTGTCGACGCGCCTGATCCAGCTCAGCCAACAACCCATCCCAGTGTTGACGACTGATGCGTACGCTCATGATGCTTCCCTCCAGCCTGCGATACCCAACTCCCAGGCCAAGCTGCGACGGATGGCGAGGTCGGGCAGACGCTCGCCGGTTTCGATCATTGCCAGATATGACGGACTAATGCCTACCGTGCGTGCCAGCGCCTCAAGGGCCAGGCCCTTGTGTTCGCGCAGGCGGCGCAACTGATCGAGTCCGGGGTGCTCCTGCTCGGCTGCAGGGGGCTGCAGAACCTTGTCAGGTTCGGCAAGTGGCTCCTGGAATCCGGCAGCCTTGAGCAGTGCCTGATAACTCTCCCACGAAAGAACGGCGTATTCAGGCTCACCATTACGCTTGATGATTTGAAGATCCATCACTAAACCCCGTCAGACTTTTTCATAAATCGAGTCAGAACTTTCCCTTTGAGCTTAATCCTATCAGCCGCCAAGGTCTCTGGGTTTTCAAACAAAAGTGAATATTTTGTGAAAACAGCCGAAAACGCCGTCATTTCCTGTAAATGTTATCCACACAAATTGTGGATAACCTTGTGAACAGAGCTGCTTTTCGCCCCTGAAAGGCCCGCCCCATAAGGGCTGGACTCAGATCGGGCATTTTTTACACACATAAAAAAACCCACAAATTCATTGACTTGGCAGTCAGCAACTACTAGCCAAGGGAACTTGTGGGCCTTTGAAGTTCTGTAGGGCAATGCCTACAAATACAGAATGCAGGCTATAGAAACGACAACGCCCCGTCGAGACGGGGCGTTATGCGTACAAAAGGCTGCTTACTGAGCAGCGTCTTGTTCTGGTTTTGCAGGGTCTTTGATGCCCAGCAGCTCCAGGTCGAATACCAGCACCGAATTGGCCGGGATTGCCGGGCTCGGGCTTTGCGCGCCGTAAGCCAGTTCGCTAGGGATGTACAGCTTGTACTTCTCGCCAACGTGCATCAGTTGCAGGCCTTCAACCCAACCCGGGATCACGCCGCTCACCGGCAGATCAATCGGGCTGCCGCGCTCAACCGAGCTGTCGAACACCTTGCCATCGATCAACTTGCCTTCGTAGTGAACAGTCACTACATCGGTCGCTTTTGGCTGAGGGCCATCGGCTTTCTTGATGACTTCGTATTGCAAGCCAGAAGCGGTAGTGACAACACCAGCTTTCTTGCCATTTTCTTCGAGGAATTTTTTGCCTGCAGCAGAGGCTTCTTCGCTCATTTTGGTCAGGCGTTCTTCAGCACGTTTCTGCAGGGCTGCGAACGCTTCGATCAGCTCGTCGTCCTTGAGCTTTTGCTCTTTCTTGCCAACGGCATCTTCGATGCCCTGGGCTACGGCCTTGGAATCCAGATCGTCCATGCCTTCTTGAGCCAGGCTCTTGCCCATGTTCAGGCCAATGCCGTACGAGGCTTTTTGCGCCGGAGTTTTCAGCTCTACGCTGGTCTGCGAATCACAACCCGCCAGTACCAGGCTTACCAGGGCCACAGCTGCCGCCAACCGATGCTGTTTCATGCTATTTCCTTGTTCATGCGCCAAATGGGCAATCGAATAAAGCCGCGAGCTTATCAGGCGGCCGCGACCAATGGCTACCGGGATAAGATAGGCAATTGGTGGATAAGTTCATGCATTAATAACAATTCATTTTAGCCGCAACTTTTGCCAGCGCATCTGTAAACCCGGCACGGCATAACCCTGCTCACTTGATGCCTGACTCCAGCTAAGGCATAAGGCTGTACATATTTTTACAAGGAGCGTTACTGTGCGTCTGTTTTACCGTGTTCTGCTGGGGCTGCTGGTGGCGGTGGCCCTGGGCCTTGGCCTGGTGATCTATTTCGTTGCCAATCCGAAACTGCCCGCTTACCAGCCCCCGCAGCAACTGCACTACCTGGACCAGTGGAGCCCTGCTGAGCGCCAGACCTATTACTACACCCCCCAGGGTACCCAGGTTAAAGGCCTGCACTACGACTGGTTCGGCGCCCTGGAACTGCCGTTTTCCAAACAGCCCTTCGCGGCCCCCGAGTACCTGGCGCGCTTTGGCTTCCTGGTGGACCCCAAGCAGCAGGCCAGTGCTGCCAATCCGGGCAACTTGCCCGTCGGCTTCACCCGCCACCAGAACCCCGGCAGCAATGTGGAGTATCTGGATATCACCTGCGCAGCCTGCCACACCGGCGAATTGCGTTTCAAAGGCCAGGCGGTACGCGTGGACGGTGCTCCGGCACAACATGTACTGCCATCGAGCGTACCGACCCTGCGCGGCGGCAGCTTCGGCCAGGCGCTGGTCGCCAGCCTCGCTGCTACGTATTACAACCCGTGGAAATTCGAGCGCTTCGCCCGCACCGTACTGGGCGATCAATATAATGCGCAGCACCAGCAATTGCGCAAGGACTTCAAGGCCTCCCTGGACACCTTCCTGGGCGTGGCCTGGAACGACACCCATCGTGGCCTTTATCCAACCCTGGAAGGCCCGGGCCGCACCGATGCCTTCGGCCGGATCGCCAACGCCAGCTTCGGCGATGCGATCTCCCCTGACAACTATCGCGTGGCCAATGCCCCGGTGGACTACCCGCACCTGTGGGATATGTGGACGTTTGACTGGGTACAGTGGAACGGCTCGGCCAAGCAGCCGATGGCACGCAACATCGGCGAAGCCCTGGGCGTGGGCGCCACCCTGAACTTTTTCGACCCCCACGGCCAGCCCCTGCAGGGCGATGCCCGCTACCCTTCCAGCGTGCGTGTCACCGACCTGCACCTCATTGAAGAGACGTTGCAAAAACTCAAGCCCCCGGTCTGGCCTGAAGAACTGTTCGGCAAGATTGACCGGCCACTGGCGGCCAAGGGTCGCGCGCTGTTCAGCGAAAACTGCGCCGGCTGCCATGTGCCACCTGAAGTGGAAGAAAACGGGCGGATGGTCAAGCAGCTTAAATTGCTGCCCGTGGATGTGATCGGTACCGACCCCAATACCGCCAACAATATTGCCGACAACCGCTACGACCTCAGTGCGCTGCAATGGGACGCCGCCGAACTGGCCAAGATGAACGTCGACCTGTACCCCCGCACCGACGCCCCTCTGGACATGAGCAAGCTGTCGGTGGCCAAGGGCCTGGCGTATGTCACCGCCTTTGTTGAAAAGCGTGCTTATCACGATGCCAATATCGGCCCCGAAGAGCAGGCGCGACTTAACGGTTTTGGCTTGCCGATCGGCGTGCTTGAAGTGCGTGCCTACAAGGCGCGGCCGCTGGACGGGATCTGGGCCACGGCGCCCTTTTTGCACAACGGCTCGGTGCCTACGGTGTATCAATTGCTTTCGCCCCAGGCCGAGCGCGACCAAACCTTCTATCGCGGCAGCTTTGAATACGACCCGCGTCATCTGGGCTATCGCACCGAGGCTTTCGACGGCGGTTTTGTGCTCGACACCCGCATCAGCGGCAACCACAACAGCGGCCACGAGTTCCGCGCCGGCCCTCGTGGCAACGGCGTCATCGGGCGCCTGCTGCAACCCGAAGAACGCTGGGCGTTGCTGGAGTACCTCAAAGTGCTCGGCGGGCCTCTTGAACACACATTGCCCACCCCATGAAACGCCTCCGTTCCCCAAAAGAATTCGTTAAAAGGATGTTTGCATGCTAACCACTTTCTGGCTTCGACTCGGCAAATGGCTGGGCAAGCTGCTCTTGCTGCTGATTGCCCTGGGCTTGCTCGGCTGGGCGCTGGCCACCGGCTGGTATGCCTGGCAGCATCGCGGACCGGTTTCGGCTCGCGAACAGATCCCGGACGGGGAAGCCGCCATGACCCGGGACACGATTCAGACCGCGATCAAAATCGTCGACCAGCACCGCGAAAATACCCGCTACCTGCGCGACGCCCATGCCAAGGCCCACGGCTGCGTCAAGGCTGAAGTCGAGGTGCTCGCCGACCTCGACCCGGCCTTGCGCCAGGGCGTGTTCGCCACGCCGGGTAAAACCTGGCAAGCGGTGATGCGCCTGTCCAATGGCAATGCCTACCCGCAGTTCGACAGCATCCGCGATGCCCGTGGCATGGCTATCAAGTTGCAGGACGTGCCCGGCACGCAATTGATGCCGAGCCAGCAGGGTCGTACCGAACAGGACTTTGTGATGTTCAACCATCCCAATTTCTTTGTCAGTGATGTAGCTGAATACCGTCAGAACATCGGCGCGCAAGCCGATGGTAAAAAGGTCCTGGCGTTTTTCCCGTCCTGGGATCCGCGTAGCTGGCAAGTTCGCCATTTGTTTATCGCCCTGGCCACCCTGGCGCCCGCCCCGGCCAGCCCGACGCAAACCACCTACTTTTCGGTATCGCCCTACAAGTTCGGCACGGCCAATGCCAAATACCGCGTGGCACCGGACCCGGACAGTTGCCCGGCCTACAACTTGCCCCAGCAAAACGAGGCACTGCCCAACTTTTTGCGTAACGCCTTGAACCAGCAACTGTCAACGGATCGGGTGCCGGCCTGCTTTGTGCTGCAGATCCAGCGCCAGGATGCCAACCGCTTTATGCCGATCGAGGACACCAGCATCGAGTGGCAGGAATCGGACGCGCCCTTCGAAACCGTCGCGCGGGTCAAGGTGCCCGCCCAGGATTTCGATACCCCGGCCCAGAACCTGGCCTGCGACAACCTGTCGTTCAGCCCTTGGCATGGCATTGAAGAACACCGGCCGATTGGCGGGATCAATCGCCTGCGCAAGGCGGTGTATGACGCGGTCAGCGAGTACCGTCACGCGCGCAACGCCGAGCAGCAATAACCTGGTTACTCGACAGCGGGTGCAAAAGGCACCCAGCTGTCATCGACCCGGCCCCTGTGTGTCCATACGGGGTCGGTGTTCACCACCCGCAGCACAAACGCAGCGGCGACATTGCGAACGTATTGCATTGCGCTCAACTGGTCGCGGCTCAACTGGCGCTGCAACGGGCTGGTGAACTCATCAGGGTGGGCCACCTGTGCCAGCAACCCGGCTTCAGCGTCATCCGAAAACCGGCGCAAACACAGCAACGCCCCCTCCGGTGCAGAAAAGTAGGCACGCACGCCCGGGGTTGCCTGCATCAACAAGAAATCGACCCACAGGTTGTCCGGGGACATAAAGTCGTTCAGCACCCTGGCTTGCGCCTCAGGCACGACAGCCCGCAGCACGTCGGCCGAGTGAAACACCGCGACAATCCGGTACCCTTCGGGCAACTGCGGTAACCCGTCGCTGCCTCTGGGGAAAACCTCCGGGCGATCGAAGGTGCGATAGACCGTAGCCTTTGGCCGTGTGCCAATAAATGCCGAGGTTTGCAGATGCTGGAGGATAAAACCGGCCTGCTGCACATGGCGGTGCTGGCCCATCTGTTCATGGGCATACTGCGCAGCGGCATCGGCGCTGGTCAGCAACGGGCCATGGATCGGTGCAACATCGGCCTCCCAGAGGAGCTGCGCCTGCCATTCTCGCCAGCCTGCCGCAATCCTGCCGCGACGGCGCCAGAACGAACCGCCCTGCACCACCCTCAATTCCCCGGCTACATACACCATCGACAGCAGATGGCTGGGCAGGAAAATACTCGGGGGATGCGCCTGCTCAAGGTGATCCGGGGTGTCGGGATGAACCAACATCAACAAGGGCTCCAGCGCCTGCTCCTGGGGCGAGCCGCTGGCCACATAGCAAATCAGGCTACGGTCGATATTGGACAGGTAAAAGCGCGAGTAATTGTGACGGAAAGCAATGGCGGTGCGCAGGTCCATAAGCGAGAAGAAATTGTCCTGCAAGTCACTCTCAGGATTGCCCGCCAGGGTGGTGCGCTGGAATGCGGCGTGGGAGTGATACAGGCCTTCGATCGCAAAGCCGGCTGGGGCCAGCATGTCACCGTTTGACGATCGCGCCAGTACATCGGAGGGGTTGAACAGGCTGGCGCCGCTCGAAACAGGCAGTGTTGCGTAGTAGTGATTGGCCTTGCTCAGGATAAACCCGCCGTACTCTTTATCCCGGCGGTTGCCGATCAGGTCATGGGCAAATACGGCAGCATCATCGGCACTGATAAATCTGGGGCTTAGCGCCGGACTTGCCCTGAGCAATGCCGGGGCTTCGGGGCCGTTGCCTTGGGTCGGGTGATTCATGTCAGGGCTCCGTGAAATCAATGGATCCCTTAGCTTCAAACAACCGCGCGGCTGGCGGGCACTATATAGATATCGATAAAAACTCAGCCTGGCCCAGCAGCCGAAATAACGGTGGGAGCGGGCTTGCTGGCGATGCAGACGGCGCGGTCCCTGGTTCAGATCGCGTCGCGGCCATCGCGGGCAAGCCCGCTCCCACAGGGGGGTGTGCTGCCCGGGTATCAGTGAACCGGCAACTCCACGCCTTCAAACAGCTCTTCGAGTTCTTGCTTGTTGTGGCAGGCAATCGCCTTGGCCATCACTTCGCGGGTGAGGTGCGGGGCGAACTTCTCGATAAAGTCGCACATAAAGCCGCGCAGGAAGGTGCCACGACGAAAGCCGATCTTGGTGATGCTGGACTCGAACAACTCGCTGGCATCCAGTACCACCAGGTCTTTATCCAGATTGGTGTCGACAGCCATTTTGGCCACGATGCCAACACCCAGGCCCAGGCGCACATAGGTTTTGATCACGTCGGCGTCGGCAGCGGTAAACACCACTTTTGGCGTCAGGCCGCGATGGCTGAAGGCTTCGTCGAGCTTGGAGCGCCCGGTAAAGCCGAACACGTAGGTCACGATCGGGTATTCGGCCAGCGCTTCGAGGGTCAGCTTCGGCAATTTAGTCAGTGGGTGGCCCTGGGGCACCACCACGCAACGATTCCAGCGGTAGCACGGCATCATCACCAGGTCGCCGAACAGCTCCAGGGCTTCGGTGGCAATGGCAAAGTCGACGGTGCCATCGGCGGCCATCTCGGCGATCTGCATGGGCGAGCCCTGATGCATGTGCAGGGCCACGTCCGGGTACTGCTTGATAAAGTTGCTGATGACCGGTGGCAGGGCGTAACGCGCCTGGGTGTGGGTGGTGGCAATCGACAGCGTGCCCTTTTTCTCGTTGGAGAATTCCTGGGCGATCTGCTTGATGCTTTCGACCTTGCGCAGGATCTCGCCAGCGGTGGTGATGATGCGCTCGCCCGCCGGAGTGACGCGGGTCAGGTGCTTGCCGCTGCGGGCAAAGACCTCGACGCCCAATTCGTCTTCAAGCAGGCGGATCTGTTTGCTGATACCCGGCTGTGAGGTGTACAGGCTCTGCGCGGTGGCCGAAACGTTGAGGTCGTGGTGCGCCACTTCCCAGATGTAGCGCAATTGTTGAAGCTTCATATGCATCCCTCAAAGCTGATAGGCGCCTAGGTATCGGCGGCGATATATAACTATATGGAAGGTTGGAATAATAAATCTAGAACTTTTTATCGTTTTTTTTGATTCATCAGCCTTGCACATCAGCGCTGCGCCGACGCTGTAACAGCGGTACCAAATACACCGGGATCTGAGCCAGTTCGATAACCCGGGCGGCCGTGCGCCCCAAATGCGATTCGCCCCCCGCGGGCTGGGCATGGCTGCCCAGGATCAACAGGTCAACCGAAAGCTTTTGCGACTGCTCCAGAATGACTTGCGAAGGCTCCCCCTGAATCACCTTGACCGAGCGAATCAGGGCCAGCTCCTGCTCCCACCCTGCCAGCTCTTCGCGCAGGCTTTCAAATACGCGCAACTCGATATTGGACAGCATGGTGCTCATGCCCTGCTGGTGCAGCTCGCTCAACGCCTGCTCGTCGAGGTAACTCTGCAGGACCGACTCGGCAAACAACCCCATAGGCTCGACCACATGCACCACAAACAGGTCTGCGCTGAAGCTGCGGGCCATTCCCAGCGCGTGCTGCATCACAACGGGCGCGTAAATGCCCAGGTCAGTGGCGTACAGGATTGAGCGGATCATGCGACCTTCCCGACAGCTTCGATGGACGAGGTAAATTGAGCTTAGCAGCGCCGCAACAAGTACGAGGCTCCGCTCGGCAACTTGCCCGCAGGGCTTATTCGCAGGTTAAATCCCGAGCTTCATTGCTGATGCCGTGAGGCACATGCCCCGTCGCCACCACCTGGCGCGCCCGCTCGCAATGCCCGGCCTGGTCATCAAAAAACACATCGGCAGCAAAGGCTTCCAGGAATGCCGATTTGTCCAGCCCGCCCAGAAACAGCGACTCGTCCAGGCGAATATCCCAGTCGCGCAATGTGCGAATCACCCGCTCATGTGCCGGCGCCGAACGCGCAGTCACCAGCGCGGTACGAATCGGGCAAGCGTTATCAGGAAATTCGCGCTGCAGCAGGTTCAATGCCTCCAGAAACCCCTTGAACGGCCCACCGCGCAGCGGATTGCGCGCAGATTCGCGCTCAAGGGACTGAAACGCCTCCAGGCCACCGGACTGGAAAACCCGCTCCGACTCATCGGAAAACAGGACCGCATCGCCGTCAAAGGCAATGCGCAGTTCATTGCTTTCGGCACGCAGCGAGCCGCCCGAGAGAATAGTCGCTGCGGCAAAACCTGCATCCAGGGCACTGCGCACATCTTCGGCATGGGTCGACAAGAACAGATCACAACCAAAAGCATTGAGGTAAGGGTGAGGGTTGCGCCCGCCCGAGAACGCGGCCCGGGAAATACCCAGGCCGTAATGCTGGATTGAATTGAACACCCGCAGCCCGGTGTCGGCGCTGTTGCGCGAGACCAGCACCACCTCGACCCGCTCGCGGCCAAGGCTGGCATTGAAGCTCAGGAGTTTTTTCACCAGCGCGAAGGCATCCCCCGGCGCCAGCACTTCATCTTCATGTTCGATCTGGTATTGCCGGTACGCCTCGATCCCCTGGGTCAGGTAGACCTGATGGCTGTCGCTCAAATCGAACAGGGCCCGAGAAGAAATGGCCAGCACCAGCTTGCCCTTTAAGCCTTTGCTCATATCGCCTCCACGGCACTCAAGCGGGTTCAAACGTTGCTTCACGGTAGCTCGTCAGGCTCAAGCATCAAGGCCAGGCGAATATGATGGGCCAGTTCGCCTTCACTCAGGCGCGATTTCAACTCACCGTAAAAGGCCCCGTCGCGTACGACAAACAGGGTAGGCAGATGGAAAATTTCGTAACGTTCGACCAGGCCACCGTTGTTGCCAGCATCAATCCAGCACAACCGTTCAACGGGCAACTGCATGCCTGGCAACATGCGCCGGGCCACCCGGCACGCCGAGCAGCCAGCGCTGGTGAAGATCACCAGCGAAGTGCCGGGCAGTGCCAGCAGTTGCTGGTCGGCATCAAAGTCGGTCAGTTCCATTGCAGTCACTATACTCATAAGACAATACTAATTTGATGGCACTTGGAGTCAGTATTCATGGGTCGTTTTTTACCTCACCCAGATGATGTTCCCGTCGAGATTACGCTACGCAACCAACCTTCACTGCCGCGCCGCAAGCTGCACTCTATCAGCCTCGGCGGCGTGGCATGCAACAGCGACAGAAGCTGGCGCTGCGGCACTGCCGTTGAGATGTCCATGCCTACCCTGGGGGAAAACGCACGTTATCCGGGCTATATAGCCTGGTGCGAAAAGCATCCGGCGGGCTACCGCATCGGCGTGGCCCTGATCGACGAGCAAACCCTGTTTGGCGCACGCATGGGTGAACAGGTTTGCCAGATCGAGCACTTTTCCCGCCTGCAACAGCAACAAAGCCAATGTCCGCTGGACCTGCAAGCCCTGGCCCTGGAATGGGTCACTCATCACGCCGTGGAGTTCTCCCAAGCCACAATGGAGCATGCAATGGCGCAGGCGGTGCTGGATTAAAGCTGCGCCTGCCCATTGTCGACTAACCGGTTAACGCGTTAAGGTTCGGCTCCCCGATGCGCTCAATCAAGCTGTGCTCCGCCGCACGGGGATCGCTGGCGGCCGGCACCCGTGACCTGACGAGTAACACGATGGCTGATTTACCGATCGACGACCTAAACGTTGCCTCCAACGAAACCCTGATCACCCCTGAACAGCTCAAGCGCGAAATGCCTTTGCGTGAAACCGCGCTGCAGACCGTGACCAAAGGGCGCGAGGTGATTCGCAATATCCTGGATGGCACTGACCATCGACTGTTCGTTGTCATCGGGCCTTGCTCGATCCACGATATCAAGGCGGCCCACGAATATGCCGAGCGCCTCAAAGTGCTCGCCGCAGAGGTCAGCGATACGCTGTATCTGGTCATGCGCGTGTATTTTGAAAAGCCACGCACCACCGTGGGCTGGAAAGGCCTGATCAACGATCCGTACCTGGACGACTCGTTCAAGATCGAAGACGGCCTGCATATCGGCCGCAAACTCCTGCTGGACCTGGCTGAAATGGGCCTGCCAACGGCTACCGAAGCCCTTGATCCGATTTCCCCGCAGTACCTGCAGGACCTGATCAGCTGGTCGGCCATTGGTGCGCGCACCACCGAATCGCAGACCCACCGCGAAATGGCCTCGGGCCTGTCTTCGTCGGTAGGTTTCAAAAACGGCACCGATGGCGGCCTGACCGTGGCGATCAACGCCCTGCAGTCGGTTTCCAGCCCCCATCGTTTCCTGGGTATCAACCAGGAAGGCGGCGTGTCGATCGTCACCACCAAGGGCAATGCCTACGGCCATGTGGTACTGCGCGGCGGCAACGGCAAGCCCAACTATGACTCGGTCAGCGTCGCCCTGTGCGAGCAGGCCCTGAACAAGGCGAAAATCCGCCCGAACATCATGGTCGACTGCAGCCACGCCAACTCCAACAAGGACCCGGCCCTGCAACCGCTGGTCATGGAGAACGTGGCCAACCAGATCGTCGAAGGCAACCAGTCGATTATCGGCCTGATGGTCGAAAGCCACTTGAACTGGGGCTGCCAGGCCATTCCGAAAAACCTCGAAGACCTGCAGTACGGCGTTTCGATTACCGATGCGTGCATCGACTGGGCCGCTACCGAGAGCACGTTGCGCAGCATGCGCGCCAAGCTCAAGGATGTACTGCCCAAGCGCGAGCGCGGCTGATACGCAATGTGGGAGCGGGCTTGCCCGCGATGGCATCGACATGGTTTAACTGAATGACCGTGTCGCCTGCATCGCGAGCAAGCCCGCTCCCACAATAGTTTTGCGCCAGTCCCACACCGTTGCCGCCACACACAAAAACGCCGGGGCATGCCCGGCGTTTTTGTGTGTGGCTTTCAGGTATTGGCCTGGGGCCGCTTGTGGCGTTCCATATAGCGCTCTACATATGAGCACGAGGGAATCACTTCATAGCCCATCTTGTCGGCGTAATCGAGCGCCTGCTCCGTCAAGGCCGCAGCAATGCCGCGGCCACGTAACGCATTGGGCACGAACGTGCGATAGATATCCAGGGTCTGCTTGCCCAGATCCATATAGGTCAGGTAAGCACGATGACCGTCGACAGTGGTCTCAAACTGGTGACCTGCCTGGTCATGGTGGATGGTCAACGCCTCGCTCATCATTGCTCCTCGCGGGTCTTGTACTGTGACCCCTACCTTACTGATGTTTTTCCGCCGAGGGAACCACTACGCCATCACGCACGCGCTGCCCGCACAGGTGTGCGCAGGCCATGATTAAAGCGTAGCCACTCTCAGTGCAAATGTTCACGTCATGGGCCTGCCAGTTGTCCGCCGATCAAGGCTGCTCAAACGTTTCGTCGACCCCATCACCTGCACGCCACCTGAACATTTTGCGGAAGGTTGAGGCTATGACGTACAACCTAACTTAAAGTCACGCGACGCCATCACGCCGAAGCGGCTGCTTGCACTCCAAACTGACTGTTTTACAAGCACAATCTGTTAACGCTAGCCCATCAAGATTGATTGCCAATTATTTTTTTTGGTTCTTGCGCTAGGTCATTTTACTTACTACAAGTAATGGGTACTATGTACGCCGGCTGTTTCCTCACTTTGAAGGAACAGCTTTAATTAGAAAGTCCTTGAAGGGGAACACGATGAACAACGTTCTGAAATTCTCTGCTCTGGCATTGGCCGCAGTTCTGGCTACCGGTTGCAGCAGCGTATCTAAAGAAACTGAAGCCCGTCTGACTGCAACTGAAGATGCAGCAGCTCGCTCCCAGGCTCGTGCTGACGAAGCCTACCGTAAAGCTGATGAAGCTCTGGCTGCTGCTCAAAAAGCACAACAGACTGCTGACGAAGCTAACGAGCGCGCTCTGCGCATGCTTGAAAAAGCAAGCCGCAAGTAATAGTCCTTCGGGACTGTTATCAAGCCGACCTATTTATAGGTCGGCTTTTTTATTGCCTGCCAGCCACTCAACAGGCAATAAAAAAGCCGCCAAGGCTATTAACCAAGGCGGCTTTTTAGTGCGTTCTTGCAGTACGGCTTACTGCACATAGTCCAGCGACTGGCCAGTAGCCATTCCCGCATTGGATGTACCGATGACTGCCGGTATGCCAGTTTCGGCACCCACTACCGGGAAGGCCAGGTCCTTGTCTATCTGGATGTTGTTTTCCAGATTCGGGTGCTTGAGCAGGAAGTTCATGAAGCCTGCATATTTGTTCTGCAAGTCTTCCGGGGTCAAGTGGGACTTGTCGCTCACCGCCAGCAGCGAGCCATCCTTCACGTTCAACGGCTCGTGAACTTCAAGGAATACCTTGCCGCCACTCACGCCCAGTTTGTACGGCTCGTTGATGATCCGCACCGGCGTACCCACCGGCACCATCTCTGCCATTTGCAGCACGTTCTGGTTGAGCATGCGGAAGCAACCGTGGCTGGTGCCCGTACCGATGCCGAACTTGGCGTTGGAGCCGTGGATCAGGTAGCCCGGCATGCCCAGGGTAAACTTGAACGGGCCAAGCGGGTTGTCCGGCCCTGCGGGCACCACGTTAGGCAGCGGGTCGCCGTTTTTGGCGTGCTCGGCCTTGATCGAAGCCGGCGGCGTCCAGGTCGGGTTGGGGGTCTTGGCGGTAATTTTGGTCTGGCCCAGGGGCGAACCCCAACCCTCGCGACCAATCCCCAGCGGGAAGGTGTAGACCTTGTTCTGGTCCTTGGGGAAATAGTACAGGCGGTATTCCGCCAGGTTGATCACGATCCCCTCGCGCTTGCCCGGCGGCAGGATGAACTGGGTCGGCAACACGATATCGGTATCAACGATAGTGCCGTCCGGGTTCTTCTTGACCGGCAACCAGGCATCGACCCCCGGGTTGGCAGCGATCATTTCCGAATAGCCCAGCTCGTACTTGTTGCCCAGGTCTGCGAAGGAGTCTTCGTACTTGCCCTTGATGACCTGCACTTCGCCCACGACGTCTTCGCCGGGAGGTGGCAGCGGGAATTCAAGCGCAACAGCGGGCCCCGCAACACAGAGTGCGGCAACGGACAGGTAGCGGGTAACTGCAGGTAGGCGCGACAACATCCGGAACATCCTTCGCATAGACAACGGGGGACAAAAAAGGGAGTGTACACCGCGCCCACGGGGAGCGTGAGCCGGTCAGGGCATCAAACAGGTAACATCATAGTTCAAAGCGCAGCTCTGGCCAGATGGGCTCCGTGCCGCGGCGCTGCGACTCAATGATGGCCCGGCACAGCGGGCATAACCGGTGGTCCTGGAACACCTTGCGGGTGACATCAGACCAGCGCGGTTGTGCAGGCAGCAATGAGCCACACAAGGTGCGGTCAATGGTGCCGCCCAGCTCCAGTTGACGCGTCACCAGATGCACCCGTACCTCCTGGCAGGCGAACAGATCGAGCTGCTCATCGGGCTCGATCAGTTGATAGGCATATAAAGACCAGGCAGGACGCGACATCGGGGGCTCCAAATCGGGGGGGCGCCACCTTAGCCGAAACACTGGCCGTAGAAAAGCATCAAAGCAGGGGTTTTAGCGCCGGCCACACATTATCCAGCAAAAGCCCCTGCGCCCCGACCGCCGGGTGGATGCGATCAGCCTGCATCAGCTCGGTCTTGCCGCCCACGCCCTCGAGAAAAAACGGCACCAGCGCGACGTTTTTTTCCTTGCCCAACTCGGCATACACCGCGGCAAAGGCCTGGGTGTAACGCGCACCATAATTGGGCGGCAACTGCATGCCCAGCAACAGCACCTTGGCACCCGCCTGTTGCGAGGCGTCGATCATCCCTGCAAGATTTTGTTTCAATTGCGCAGGTAACTGGCCACGCAGGCCATCATTGCCGCCCAGTTCGACAATCACCACATCCGGTTTATGCTCTACAAGCAGCGCCGGCAGCCGCGCAAGCCCGCCAGCGCTGGTGTCGCCGCTGATCGAAGCATTGACCACCTTGTCGTCGTAGCCTTGCTCCCTGAGCCGCTGTTCGAGCAAGGACACCCATCCCAGACGGGTATCCAGGCCGAAAGCCGCGCTGATACTATCGCCGACGATCAAGATTGTTCCCGCCGTTGCCGTCTGCGCCATGCACATCAGGGCCAGGGCAGCACTTAAAAACCACACACGCATTGGATTCTCCATGGGCGAAAGTATTCTCACCGCGCAGAACCTTAGCAAAGTGGTTCCCAGCGCGGAAGGCGAGCTGACCATCCTGCACCCTTTGAACCTTGAACTGAACAAGGGCGACAGCCTGGCGATAGTCGGGGCTTCAGGCTCCGGCAAGTCGACCTTGCTGGGTTTGCTCGCAGGCCTGGACTTGCCCAGCCAGGGCGAAGTGATCCTGGCCGGGCGGGCCTTGAGCACCCTGGACGAAGACCAGCGCGCCCGGGTTCGGGCCGAGCATGTGGGCTTTGTGTTCCAGTCGTTCCAGTTGCTCGACAGCCTCAATGCCCTGGAAAACGTCATGCTGCCGCTGGAGCTGGATGGCCGCAAGGATGCCCGCGAGCATGCCCGCCACCTGCTTGAGCGGGTTGGCCTGGGCCAGCGCCTGAGCCACTCGCCGCGCCAGCTGTCGGGTGGCGAGCAACAGCGGGTTGCCATCGCCCGGGCGTTCGCCGCCAACCCCGACGTGCTGTTTGCCGATGAACCCACCGGCAACCTCGACAGCCACACCGGCGAGCGCATCACCGACCTGCTCTTTGAACTGAACAAGGAAAACGGCACCACCCTGGTGCTGGTGACCCATGACGAACGCCTGGCCCATCGCTGCCGGCGCCTGATCCGTCTTGAAGCTGGCCATCTGGTCGGCCCTCTGGAGCCCTGATGGCACGCCTGCCGCTGTTGCGCCTGCTGAGTCTGGCCGTACGCCAATTGCTGCGCGATGCCCGCGCCGGCGAGCTGCGCGTGCTGTTTTTCGCCCTGCTGGTCGCCGTGGCGGCCAGCACAGCCATCGGCTACTTCGGTGCCCGTCTCAATGGCGCGATGCTGTTGCGCGCCACTGAGTTTCTCGGCGCCGACCTGGTGCTCGATGGCAGCGCCCCGGCGCGCGAAGAGCAAATCAAGGTCGGCACAGACCTGGGCCTCAAACACGCGCGGGTGGTCGAATTTGCCAGCGTGATCGCCACCGACAACGGTATCCAGCTCTCCAGCATCAAGGCGGCAGACGATGCCTACCCGCTGCGCGGCGAACTGAAAAGCGCCCCGCAGCCCTATGCCGAAGAACAACCTGGAGGCGGCCCCAAACCCGGTGAGGCCTGGGCCGAAGCCCGGCTGCTGACCGCGCTGGACCTCAAGGTCGGTGATCAGATCGATGTCGGTTCAAAAACCGTGCGCATCACCCGAGTGCTGACCTATGAACCCGACCGCGCCGGCAACCTTTACAGCCTGACCCCACGGGTACTGATCAATCTGGACGACCTGGCTGCCACCGGTATCGTACAACCGGGTAGCCGGGTGACCTACCGCGAGCTGTGGCGCGGGGAGGCGCCAGCCCTTGAATCCTACCGCCAGGTGATCAAACCCGGGCTGGAAGCCAACCAGCGCCTGCTCGACGGCCGGGATGGCAACCAGCAGATCGGCGGTGCCCTGGGTAAGGCCGAGCGTTACCTGAACATGGCCAGCCTGGTGGCGGTGCTGCTGGCGGGCGTGGCCGTGGCCTTGTCTGCCACCCGCTTTGCCAGTCGACGCTTCGATGCCAGTGCCCTGCTCCGGTGCCTGGGCCTGTCACGGCGCGAAGCCCTGTTACTGTTCACCCTGCAACTGGCGGTGCTCGGCCTGCTGGCCAGCCTTGCTGGTGCCCTGCTGGGCTGGCTGGCGCAGCTAGGCTTGTTCGCCTTGTTGCACGACCTGCTGCCTGCTGACGTACCGCCCGGCGGCCTGATGCCGGCGATTGCCGGGATGGGTACGGGGCTGGTGGCGCTGGCAGGTTTTGCCTTGCCGCCACTCGCCGCACTGGGCCGCGTACCGCCACTGCGGGTGCTGCGCCGCGACATGCTGCCGATTCCGGCCAGCACCTGGACCGTCTACGGTGCAGCCCTGCTGGCACTGGGGCTGATCATGTGGCGCATGAGCCTGGATCTGGTGCTGACCTTCGCCTTGCTCGGCGGGGGTGTGATTGCCGCCGTGGTGCTGGGCGGGCTCCTGCTGCTGGGCCTGCAAAGCCTGCGCCGTCTGCTGGCACGGGCCTCACTGCCCTGGCGCCTGGGGCTGGGGCAGTTGCTGCGCCACCCGCTGGCCGCCGCTGGCCAGGCCCTGGCCTTTGGCCTGATCCTGCTGTCGATGGCGCTGATCGCCCTGCTGCGCGGCGAGTTGCTCGACACTTGGCAAAACCAGTTGCCTAAAGACGCGCCCAACTACTTTGCACTGAATATCCTGCCGGCCGACAAGGAGGCTTTCGGTGCTCACCTGATGACCCTGCAGGCCCGCGCCGCACCGCTGTACCCGGTCATTCCGGGGCGCCTGATCAGCATCAACGGCCAACCGGTGCAAGATATCGTCAGCAAAGACTCCAGTGGTGACAAGGCCATCCAGCGCGACTTGAGCCTGACGTGGGCCGCCGACCTGCCTGCCGAAAACCAGCTGACGGCAGGTAGCTGGTGGGGCCCGAAGCCCGAAGGCGATGTGCCGGGTGTTTCAGTGGAAGCCAAAGTCGCCGAAAGCCTCAAGCTGAAGCTGGGCGACCTGATGACCTTCACCATTGCCGGAGTCAATCGCGAAGCGCGGGTCACCAGTTTGCGCAGCATCAACTGGGACAACTTCCAGCCCAACTTTTTCATGATTTTCCAGCCTGGCACCTTGCAGGACTTGCCGGCCACCTACCTCACCAGCTTTTATCTGGCACCGGGACATGACAAGGAAATCATCGAACTGTCGCGTACCTTCCCCGCCGTGACCATCCTGCCCATCGATGCATTGCTGGAGCAACTGCGCAGCATCCTGGCGCAAGTGACCATCGCTGTGGAATACGTGCTGTTGTTCGTGCTGGCGGCGGGCATGGCGGTGCTGTTTTCCGGCTTGCAATCCACCCTGGATGAACGCATTCGCCAGGGCGCCCTGCTTCGTGCGCTGGGGGCCGAGCGGCAACTGCTGGTGAAGGCCCGGCGCATCGAGTTCGGCCTGCTGGGCGCCACCAGCGGCCTGCTCGCGGCACTGGGTGCCGAACTGGTCAGCCTGGTGCTGTACCGCTTTGCCTTTGACCTGCCGTGGCACCCGCATCCGTGGTTGCTGCTGTTGCCGGTGCTGGGCGCGCTGATGGTGGGCGGTGCGGGAGTGTTTGGCACACGCAGGGCGCTGAATGCCAGCCCGTTGACGGTGTTGCGCGAGGGTTGATATGGCCCCTGTAGCCGCTGAGGAGCGCAGCGAGGCTGCGATCGTCATCTTTGGATTCAACTGTTACGCCGCGAACATCTTGTGGGAGCGGGCTTGCCCGCGATGGCAGCACATCGTTCCTCCAGATACAGCGCGGTGCCTGCATCGCGGGCAAGTCCGGCTCCTACAGAGAAAATATGTCGGCCGCTAACCCTGCATCCAGGCAGGTCCGGCGGCCGTTTCGCGCCCGATCGCAGCCTCGCTGCAATCGTCAGCGGCTATAAGTTTTACACTAGCTTTTCTCGTAATAAATCTCGTTGATCCACCACAGCACTTCCCCGCTCGGGGTCTGCACCACGGCCTCGTCCCCCACCTGTTTTTTCAACAGCGCACGGGCCATCGGTGAGTCAATGGAGATGTAATCGTTGCGCCCGTAAATTTCGTCGTAACCCACAATGCGGAATTTCTTGACGTCCCCGGCCTCGTTTTCAATTTCGACCCAGGCACCAAAAAATACCCGGCCTTCCTGTTCGGGCGAGTAATCAACTACCCGCACATCTTCCAGGCGCTTGCGCAGGTAGCGCACGCGCCGGTCAATCTCGCGCAGCAACTTCTTGTTGTACTGGTAGTCAGCGTTTTCGCTGCGATCACCCAACGAAGCTGCCCAGGTAACCTTGCGCGTGGTGTCCGGGCGCTTTTCCCGCCACAGGTAGTCAAGCTCCTGCTTCAGGGCTTCATGGCCTTGCCTAGTGATGATGTTGGTACTCACTCGCGGTCGTTCTCCAGCAGGTTGCATTGGCCAGGGCAGACTCTTAACACCCCGGCGCGACGAAATACATAGGGCCACTGATAAAAATCACAACCACGGCAACTCGCTCACTGTGCCGTGGCCTGCCGGTACTGGCGCGGAGTAAAACCGGTCAACGCCTTGAACTGGCGGGTGAACGCGCTGTGGTCGGTGTAACCGCACTGCAGGGCTACTTCAGTGATCGGGATATCGGTCAGCAACAGACGATGGGCATGCTCCAGGCGTACTTTCTGGATCATCTGGCGTGGCGTCAGGTGAAATACCCGCTTGCAGTAACGCTCCAGTTGCGCCACGGAAATCCCGGCGATACGGGTCAACTCGCCCAGGGTCACACGGCGGTTGAAATGCGTGCGGATGTGTTCGTCCACCGCCGCCAGCCGCTGGTACGCAGGGTGAGTATCGCTGGCGGATTGTAGGTCCACGGAGATCCCCGCCAGGCCGATGATCTCGCCCTGGCGATTGTACAGCGGGCGCTTGTGGGTCAGGCACCAGCCTGGCTCCCGAGTCCCGTACAAGTGCAGCTCCAGCTGGTCTTCCAGCACCCGCCCCTGTTCCAGCACCTGGCGATCCTGCTCGGTATAACCCGGCCCCAACTGCGCAGGGAAAACCTCGGCGCTGGTTTTGCCCAGCAGGGGTTGCAACTGCTTGAGGCCGCAGCGCTGCACCAGGGTGCGGTTGGCCAGCACATAGCGCGCGGCAGTGTCCTTGATAAAGATCGCGGCATTGGGGATGGCATCGAGCATCGGCAGCAACAGCGCCACCCCCGAGAGCAACTGTTCAAGGCTCTCGGGGCGGCTCAGCTCGCTGCCCTGGCCCAGCATTGCAAAAGCAGTCTGCGTCATCAATCTCACTCTCCCACAACTGAGCAGGCATCAATCGCCTGTGTCCATTGTGCCGATTTCGTCATCGGCTTCAATGGAAAAGATCAATCGCAAACCTCCCCCGACGTTCAATCTAGCGCCATTGCACACCCGCCAACCGTGTTGGCGCACTGGCAAATGACATCACACCTGCCTAACCAATAACTCACAAAAAGGCGACGCCATGTCAGGTAAAGGCAAATTCAAGAAACAGCTCTCACTGATGGACCTGACCTTTATCGGTCTGGGTGCCATCTTCGGTTCCGGCTGGTTGTTTGCAGCCAGTCATGTGTCGGCAATCGCAGGTCCGGCAGGGATTTTTTCCTGGCTGCTGGGCGGTTTTTCCGTGTTGTTGCTGGGCATCGTTTACTGCGAACTGGGCGCTGCCCTGCCGCGCGCCGGTGGCGTCATTCGTTACCCGGTTTACTCCCATGGCCCGTTGCTCGGGTACTTGATGGGCTTTATCACCCTGATCGCGTTCTCCAGCCTGGTGGCGATTGAAGTGGTCGCCGCTCGCCAATACGCCGCGGCATGGTTCCCCGAGCTGACCAAGGCCGGTTCCAGTGACCCTTCGATCCTGGGTTGGCTCCTGCAGTTCGGCCTGTTATGCCTGTTCTTTATGCTCAACTATCGCAGCGTGAAGACGTTCGCCCTGGCCAACAACCTGGTCAGCGTATTCAAGTTCATCGTGCCGCTGCTGGTGATCGGCGTGCTGTTCACCTTCTTCAAACCGCAAAACCTCTACGCCCACGGCTTCGCCCCGTTCGGCCTGTCGGGCGTGCAGATGGCCGTTTCCGCAGGCGGCATCATCTTCGCCTACTTGGGCCTGACCCCGATCATCTCGGTGGCCAGCGAGGTGAAAAACCCGCAACGCACCATCCCGATTGCCTTGATCCTGTCGGTCCTGCTGTCGACCGTTATTTATGTGCTGTTGCAAGTCGCCTTCCTCGGCGGTGTGCCCACGGAGATGCTGGCCAATGGCTGGGCCGGTGTGACCAAGGAGTTGGCCCTGCCCTATCGCGATATCGCCCTGGCCCTGGGTGTGGGCTGGCTGGCTTATCTGGTGGTGGCCGATGCGGTGATCTCGCCCAGCGGCTGCGGCAATATCTACATGAACGCCACACCACGGGTGATCTATGGCTGGGCACAAACCGGCACCTTCTTCAAAGTGTTCACGCGCATCGATGAAAAGTCCGGTATCCCGCGCCCGGCGCTGTGGCTGACCTTTGGCCTGTCGGTGTTCTGGACCTTGCCGTTCCCTTCCTGGGAAGCGCTGATCAACGTGGTCTCCGCCGCGCTGGTATTGAGCTACGCCGTGGCCCCGGTGTCCGTGGCCGCCCTGCGCCGCAATGCCCCCGACATGCCACGCCCGTTCCGGGTCAAGTGGATGGCGGTGCTGGGCCCGCTGTCATTTATCGTGGCGGCGCTGATTGTTTACTGGTCGGGCTGGAACACCGTGTCCTGGCTGCTCGGCCTGCAAATCCTGATGTTCGTGGTGTACCTGCTGTGCTCACGCTTCGTACCGACCAACCACCTGAGTCTGGGCCAGCAAGTACGTTCATCGTTGTGGCTGATCGGCTTCTACGCCGTAACCATCGTGCTGTCCAAGCTCGGCACCTTTGGTGGCCTGGGCGTGCTCGCTCACCCGTTCGACACCCTGGTCGTCGCCGCCTGCGCCACCGCGATCTATTACTGGGGTGCCGCCACCGGCATACCGGCGCACCTGGTCCGCCTGGAAGACGACGAGGACAGCGAAGACGCCCCGCAACCTGCCAGCCAGACGTCACCGCGCCATGCCAGCGGAGGATTTGTGCCGACTTCGTCCTGACACACCGTTTGCCACTGTCCTCCCAGCCGTTGTTCTCTTCCAAGGGATACGTTCATGAAGCAAGTCCATATCATTGATTCACATACCGGCGGCGAACCCACCCGCCTGGTGCTCAAAGGCTTTCCGCACCTGGCCGGGCGCACCATTGCCGAGCAGCGCGACGCCTTGCGTGACCAGCATGACCAATGGCGCCGGGCCTGTCTGCTGGAGCCCCGTGGCAACGATGTACTGGTCGGCGCGCTGTACTGCGAGCCGGTGTCGGCAGATGCCACCTGCGGCGTGATCTTCTTCAACAATGCCGGTTATCTGGGCATGTGCGGGCACGGCACCATCGGTTTGATCGCCTCCCTGCATCACCTGGGCCTGATCGAGACCGGTGAACACAAGATCGACACCCCGGTCGGCCCGGTCACCGCCACCCTGCATCCAGATGGCAAGGTCACTGTGGGCAATGTGCCTTCCTACCGCTACCGCCAGCAGGTCGCCGTTGACGTACCCGGGCATGGCCGCGTGCAGGGCGATATTGCCTGGGGCGGCAACTGGTTCTTCCTGGTCAGCGACCACGGCAAGGCGCTGCAACTGGACAATGTCGAAGCCCTCACCGAGTACACCTGGGCCATGCTCAAGGCCCTTGAGGCGCAAGGGATACACGGCGCAGACGGTGCCCTGATCGACCATATCGAACTGTTTGCCGACGACGACCAGGCCGACAGCCGCAACTTCGTCATGTGCCCGGGCAAGGCCTATGACCGCTCGCCCTGTGGCACCGGCACCAGCGCCAAACTGGCGTGCCTGGCCGCCGACGGCAAGCTGGCCCCCGGCCAGCCCTGGGTGCAGGCCAGCATCACCGCCAGCCAGTTTGTCGGCAGTTATCAATGGGACGGCGAGCGCATTCGCCCGTTCATTACCGGCCAGGCCTTTATGACCGCCGACAGCCTGCTGCTGATCGACGAAAAAGATCCTTTCGCGTGGGGCATTTAAGCCCTTCGCCGTAAACACATCCGAATAAACGACTCGAGGAGTTAGAACAATGAGCGATAACATTTTTACCGGTTGCATGCCTGCCCTGATGACCCCGTGCACCGCCGAGCGCAAGCCGGACTTCGACGCGCTGGTGGCCAAGGGCCGCGAATTGATCGATATCGGCATGAGTGCCGTGGTGTACTGCGGGTCAATGGGTGACTGGCCATTGCTGAGCGAAGCCGAGCGTCAGGAAGGTGTGGCACGCCTGGTGGCTGCCGGTATTCCAACCATCGTCGGCACCGGCGCAGTAAACAGCCGCGAGGCCGTATCCCACGCAGCACACGCCGCCAGGGTCGGCGCCCAGGGCCTGATGGTGATTCCACGCCTGCTGTCCCGTGCGGCCTCGCCTGCGGCGCAAAAAGCCCACTTCGCTGCCATCCTGGAAGCCGCTCCGCAATTGCCGGCGGTGATCTACAACAGCCCGTACTACGGCTTCGCCACCCGCGCCGACCTGTTCTTCGAGCTGCGCAGCCAATACCCGAACCTGATCGGCTTCAAGGAGTTCGGCGGTGCTGTCGACATGCGTTACGCCGCCGAACACATCACTTCCAAGGACGATGATGTGACCCTGATGGTCGGTGTCGATACCCAGGTGGTGCACGGTTTCGTCAACTGCAACGCCACCGGTGCCATTACCGGTATCGGCAACGCCCTGCCGCGCGAAGTGCTGCAACTGGTGGCCCTGAGCAAGCAAGCGGCCAAAGGCGACCCCAAGGCCCGCCGTCTGGCCCGTGAGCTGGAAGCCGCGCTGGCGGTACTGTCGTCGTTCGATGAAGGGACTGACCTGGTGCTCTACTACAAGCACCTGATGGTGCTCAATGGCGATACCGAGTACAGCCTGCACTTCAACGACACCGATGTGCTGAGCGATGCTCAGCGCCACTACGCCGAGAACCAGTACAGCCTGTTCCGCCAGTGGTACAAAAACTGGTCCGCCGAACAGAACGTCGCCTGACCCGCAGCGCAACATCCCTGAACAGCGGCGCACAGCATGTGCGCCGCCTTGTTCCAGCCCAGCCCCCTTTTTTCAGGAACACGCCATGACTCTGACAGGCAACATGCTGATCGGTCAGCAAGCCATCACCGGTAACCGCGAAGCGATCCGGGCGATCAACCCCGCCACCGGCACTGCGCTCGAACCGGCCTACCTCGGCGGCGGCAGCGAACATGTCGAGCAGGCGTGCGCTTTGGCATGGGAGGCTTTTGACGGTTTTCGCGAGGCTTCACTGCAAACTCGCGCCATATTCCTTGAAACCATCGCCGATGAGATCGAAGCCATTGGCGATGAACTGATTGATCGCGCTGTCAGCGAATCCGGCCTGCCACGTCCGCGCATTCTCGGCGAGCGCGGACGCACCTGCCAGCAACTGCGCACCTTTGCCCGCACCGTGCGCGCCGGTGAATGGCTGGATGTGCGGGTCGACAACGCCCTGCCCGAGCGCCAGCCGCTACCGCGCGCCGACCTGCGCCAACGTCATGTGCCGCTGGGGCCGGTGGCCGTGTTCGGTGCCAGCAACTTCCCGCTGGCGTTCTCGGTGGCGGGCGGCGACACCGCGTCGGCACTGGCGGCTGGCTGCCCGGTGGTGGTCAAGGCCCATAGCGCGCACCCCGGCACCAGCGAACTGGTGGGCCATGCGGTGGCCCGGGCGGTGAAAAAATCGGGCCTGCCAGAAGGGGTGTTTTCCCTGCTGTTTGGTTCCGGCCGCGAAGTGGGTGTAGCCCTGGTCAGCGACCCACGCATCAAGGCGGTCGGCTTTACCGGCTCGCGCAGTGGCGGCATGGCTTTGTGCAACGTGGCGGCAGCACGCCCCGAACCCATCCCGGTGTATGCGGAGATGAGCTCGATCAACCCGGTACTGCTCTTCCCTGCTGCACTGCAGGCTCGCGGCGATTCATTGGCGCAGGGTTTCGTTGCTTCTCTAACCCAGGGTGCAGGGCAATTTTGCACCAACCCGGGGCTGGTTATCGGCCACCAGGGCCCGGCACTGGAGAGCTTTATCAGTACGGCTGCACGGCTGATCCAGCAGAGCCCGGCCCAGACCATGCTCACTCCGGGGATCTTTCAGGCCTATGAGGCCGGCGTTGGCGCGCTGCAAGAGCTCGACAGCGCAAAACAGGCGGCAGCCGGTTTGCAGGGCGAAACACCCAACCAGTGCCAGGCCCACCTGTTCGTGACCCGGGCCAGGGACTTCCTCAACGACCCGGCATTACAGGCAGAAATATTCGGGGCTACGGCGCTGGTGGTGCAATGCGCCGACGACCAGGAGATCCGCCAGGTACTTGAGCACCTGGAAGGCCAATTGACCATCACCCTGCAACTGGATGATGCCGACCTCGACAGTGCCAGGGCCGTGCTGCCTACCCTGGAGCGCAAGGCCGGGCGTCTGCTGGTCAATGGCTGGCCAACCGGGGTTGAGGTGTGCGACGCGATGGTCCACGGCGGGCCTTTCCCGGCGACTTCAGACACCCGCACAACGTCGGTCGGCACGGCTGCGATCCTGCGCTTCCTGCGCCCGGTCTGCTATCAGGACTTCCCTGACAGCCTGTTGCCGACGGCACTCAAGCACACCAACCCGCTGCACCTGCGCCGCCTGGTCGATGGCCACAGAGAAGTACTGGAAAATGCCTGATCACTTCGACTCGAATACAGCAGACATTGCCGTGGTCGGCGCCGGGGTTATCGGCGTCGCCTGTGCCCTGCAACTGGCGCGTCAGGGCCAGCGGGTGGTGGTCATCGACATGCAGGAGCCCGGCCACGGCGCCTCGTTCGGCAACGCCGGGCATCTGGCCACCGAACAGGTATTTCCCATTGCTGACCTGTCCATTCTCAAGCGCCTGCCGGCCATGCTGATGGACCCGATGGGCCCTTTGCGCCTGGACTGGAAATACCTGCCCCGCGCCCTGCCGTGGTTCACCCGCCTGCTGTTGAACCTGCGCCCGGCGCCGTTCCAGCGCAGCGTGGCAGGCATTCGTGCCCTTAACGAAAGCAGCGTGGGCGCCTGGCACCGGTTGCTCAAAGGCATTGAGTGCCCGGGCCTGATGCGCGAAGACGGTTCGTTGCTGGTGTACGAGCGCTCCGAGTCCCGGCAAGCACTCCTGGCACTGCAGGCCCGCATGCGCCAACAGCAGGTACCGGTGGAGTTCCGGGACGCGAAAGCTGTGCGCGAGACGGCACCACAACTGAGTGAACAGATCCAGGGCGGGTTGTTTTTCCCGGCCACGGGGCACTTTATCGACCCCTACCGCATGGTCTGCGAGCTGGTGGAAGCTGCCAAACAGTGCGGCGTGCAGTTTCTCAAACAACAGGTAACAGGCGGGCAACTGAGTGAGACCGGGGTTTGCCTGCAAACCCGCCAAGGTAAAATAAACGCTCGCCGGGTCGTGATTGCCTGCGGCGCCCACTCGGCCAAACTGACCGCAGCCCTGACCGGCAAGCACGTGCCGCTGGATACCGAACGCGGCTACCACCTGATGCTGCCCCGGGAGCATGACCGGCTGCCGTTTGCCGTCACCTCACTGGAACGCAAATTCATCATGACGCCGATGAGCGATGGCTTGAGGCTGGCGGGTACGGTTGAATTTGCCGGCCTGGATGCGCCGCCGAGCATGGAGCGCGCCTGGCAATTGCATCGCCTAAGCAAGGGGTTGCTGCGCGAGGAGTTGAGCGCTGAGGGGGCGACGCCGTGGATGGGCTTTCGGCCATCGTTGCCTGACTCGCTGCCGATCATCGATCGGGTAGGCGACGGCAAGGTGCTGCTTGCCTTCGGCCATCAGCATTTGGGCTTGACCCAGGCGGCGGTGACGGCCGAAATGATTGCGCTGCTGGCATCCGGAGCACCGGTACAGCCGGCTTACCGGCTAGACAGGTTTTAAACCACCTGTGGGAGCGGGCTTGCTCGCGATGGCATCGACGCGGTTCAACTTAAGTACCGCAGCGCCTGCATCGCGGGCAAGCCCGTTCCCACAAAAGCAGCTCAACGCAGGGCTATCAACCTTGCCGGCAGTGACGGTTGAAATGATTGCGCAACTGGCATCCGGAGCACGGTACAGCCGGCTTACCGGCTAGACAGGTTTCAGACCACCTGTGGGAGCGGGCTTGCTCGCGATGGCATCGACGCGGTGCAACTGAAGTACCGCAGCGCCTGCATCGCGGGCAAGCCCGCTCCCACAAAAGCAGCTCCCGAAAGGCAGCTCAACGCAGGGTTATCAACCTTGCCGGCAGTGACGGTTGAAATGATTGCGCAACTGGCATCCGGAGCACGGTACAGCCGGCTTACCGGCTAGACAGGTTTTAAACCACCTGTGGGAGCGGGCTTGCTCGCGATGGCATCGACGCGGTGCAACTGAAGTACCGCAGCGCCTGCATCGCGGGCAAGCCCGCTCCCACAAAGGCAGCTCAACGCAGGGTTATCAACCTTGCCGGCAGTGACGGTCGAAATGATTGCGCAACTGGCATCCGGAGCACCGGTACAGCCGGCTTACCGGCTAGACAGGTTTTAAACCACCTGTGGGAGCGGGCTTGCTCGCGATGGCATCGACGCGGTTCAACTGAAGTACCGCAGCGCCTGCATCGCGGGCAAGCCCGCTCCCACAAAGCCCGCTCCCACAAAAGCAGCTCCCAAAAGCAGCTCAACGCAGGGTTATCAACCTTGCCGGCAGTGACGGTCGAAATGATTGCGCAACTAGCATCCGGAGCACCGTACAGCCGGTTTACGGGCTAGACAGGTTTTAAACCACCTGTGGGAGCGGGCTTGCTCGCGAAGGCATCGACGCGGTGCAACTGAAGTACCGCAGCGCCTGCATCGCGGGCAAGCCCGCTCCCACAAAGCCCGCTCCCACAAAAGCAGCTCAACGCAGGGTTATCAACCCCTGCCGGCTGACACGGGTCAGGTTGTGAATCACCACTTGGGCATTCTCGGCACTGGGGGACTGGATCACCGCCAGGTCAAAACTGTCAGCGGCAAAGCGCGCCAGCTGATCACCCTCTTCCACAAACTGGATCAGAAAAGCCGTAGGCCGGCCTTTGCGGCGTGGCCAGCCATCCAGATAGCGCAGCAGCGTTGGCTGATGCTTACCGCTCAGAAGGATTTTTGGATTGCGCAAGGCAGGGCTGGCCGAGATCGGCGCAAGACGTACAACAGGACGTGGGTGACTCATGAATCGGTTCTCCGCCTCAAGTTTCTGCGTGGCAGGTGAGAGGCAACACCGAACCAGCGCTTTAGCGGTATTTCAAGGCCTGTTACAAGCCTCTTAGACGGTCTTTGACCCTCTGGCGCCCCGCAAGTAGCTGTTTAAATCGGCGCAAGAAAACATCCTAGATAAACCTGCTTGCAGCTGTCAATACTCATCTGAAACGAAAAAGGCCCGCTCTGGGCGGGCCTTTTCACTGACATCGGATTTCAGTCAGCAATTGCACGATCGATCGACAATTTGCCCGCACCTTCGATCAATACCGCGACGGTGCCACCCAGCAGGGCCAGGGCAAACTCATAGCCATTGTTGGCCATAAACAGGCCGTTGCTGATATGCACCGAGAAAATCGCCACCAGCAGGGTAAACGACAAACCCAATGCCGCCGGGCGCGCCAGCAGACCGACAATCAGCGCCAGACCACCGAGGAACTCGGTACCGCCAGCCAGAACGGCCATCAGCGTACCCGGCGCCAGGCCGATGCTTTCCATCCATTGCGCAGTCCCGGCCAGACCACCGCCACCAAACCAGCCAAACAGTTTCTGCGAACCGTGAGCCGCGAAAATGATGCCTACAAAAATACGCAAAACCGTCAAGCCATAACCTGCGCGGCTGCCCAGTACGGTATGGATCAATTTGCTCATGGTGGAATCCTTTAAGGTAATCAGTGGGGGAATGCTCGCCATACTAATCAGTTTTTATAATGTTAAAAGTCGAATAAACCGAGAAAAACAATCGATTTATTCGATTATTTACGTGTGACGAGTTCAGCTTTTTTGGGCTCCAGCGAATCCCGCTCCCGATCAAACGCCAAATAGTACTTGTTCACGCTATTAACATAGCTGACAGCCCCCATTCCCACCTGCTCCATCGCAATACGCTCTACCTGAAAGAACCACTGGTTGGGGTTCAGGCCACGTCGCCTGGCCTCGGCGCGCATGCCTTGCACCCGCTCCGGCCCCATGTTGTAAGCTGCCAGCACGAAGGCCATGCGCTCGCGTTCATTGAGTTTGGGGCTGGCAAAGAACTTGCGACGAATCATTGCCAGGTACTTGGCCCCGGCTTGTACATTGTTATCGACGCTCTGAATATTGTTGACCCCCACCCGCTGCGCGGCAGAAGGCGTGATTTGCAGCAGCCCGGTCGCGCCGCCGGTGCCTTTGGCATTGGGGTCAAGGGTGGACTCCTTGAATGCCAGCGCCGCCAGGTTCAGCCAGTCCATACCTTGCTGTTGTGCATGTTTCTGCAAGACCGGGCGCAATTTCTCAAGCTGCTGGCGGTCGGCCCGAGCCAGGGGGTAATGCACCCGGTACAAGCGACGATAGACCCGTTCAAAGGCGACATCCTGATCGGCCGGGGCCTTGTAGCCATCCAGAAAACGGTCAATGCTGGCCCGCAACATCGAAGCATCGCGGCGCACATACCAGTGCATGGCTTCGGGTTCGCTGACCAGCACCTTGCGGTCAAAACGCAATTTGGGCATCAATGTGGCCCAACGCTCGGCAATCGGGCGCTCCACGATGGTCAGATGAAAAATACCCGCCTGCACCATCTCCAGCACGTCTTCGACTGCCAGGGTGGGGTCTACCCATTCGATCTTCACCGGAGGCAATTTGCGCAGGGCCAGTTTCTGATTGATCAGGTTGACCGATGCCCCCGCCGCACTGCCGGTGGTCAGCGCCACGGTACGACCCGACAGCTGCTCCATACGGGTAAAACGGCGCTCGCCCTTGACCCCCACCAACAGCAGCGGCACTTCGTCGACGATCGGGTCACTGGCACTGATGGCGCGGCTGGGTTTGAAATCAATCAATTCGCCCGGGGCAACCACATCGCCTTCACCGCGGGACAAGGCGCCAAGCAGTTGATCCTTGGCTTTGGGAATGATCTTGAGGGTTATTTCCTGGCCATCACGGGCATGGCTGTTGAGGTAGTGTTCAAACGCACGCAGTCGGTGGTATTCAACGCCAATCGCCTGCCCCTGAACCTCGCCCGAACTGTTGCGGCTTTGATTGACCAGCACCCGTAACACCTGGCTGCTGCGAATTTGCGCCAGATCGCGGACCTGACTCGGCTGCCCGACCTGTAAGGGTCCGGCCAGGCGCGCCAGTGCCGGTAGCGGCAACAGCAGCAGGCACAGCGCAATCAATAGCGTCGGTCTTGTCATCCGTTCTCCGGAAAGAATACAGCCCAGCAACTTGTCGGTTTCCCGACAACCGGTTGCCCCAATTGAGGCTTTCAAGCGCTGGAAACAGCGCGCAAAACAGTCAATGCGCCCTTTGGTAAACCGGGCATTGCGTTGTTGCGGCATTCAAAGACAACCATAACTGTCTGTAGTTCTTAGTTTTTCTTGTAAATCTACAGCTCTGATATGCTTCATGGCCTGTGGCCTGAGGTAAAACCATGCAACTCATTGATATCGGCGTCAACCTGACCAACCCAAGCTTCGACGGCAAACACCAGGCCGTGCTGGATCGCGCTTACGCAGCTGGGGTGTGCCAATTGGTACTGACCGGCACCAGCGTTGAAGGCAGCGAACAGGCCTTGCAACTGTGCCGCGAGCTGGACGAAAGCGGCCAGCGCCTGTTCTCTACGGCCGGCATTCACCCGCACGCGGCCAGTGACTGGAACGGCGACAGCGCCCGCCAGTTGCTGGCCCTGCTCAAAGAGCCAGGCGTCTGTGCCGTGGGCGAGTGCGGGCTGGACTTCAACCGCGACTTCTCGCCCCGCGCCCAGCAGGAGAAAGTACTGGAAGAGCACCTGGCGCTTGCTGTTGACCTGCAATTGCCGGTGTTTTTGCATGAACGTGATGCCAACCAGCGCTTGCTGGAGATCCTGCGCGACTTCCGCGACCGCTTGCCGGCGGCTGTTGTGCATTGCTTTACCGGGGAGAAAAAGGCGCTGTTCAGCTACCTCGACCTGGACCTGCATATCGGCATTACCGGCTGGATTTGCGACGAACGCCGGGGCACCCACCTGCACCCGCTGGTGCGCGACATCCCCCGTGGGCGCCTGATGCTCGAAAGCGATGCGCCGTACCTGTTGCCGCGGACCCTGCGACCAAAACCGAAAAGCGGCCGTAATGAACCGGCCTACCTGACCGATGTACTGCGCGAAGTGGCGGTGCACCGTGGCGAAAGCGAACAGGACCTGGCCGAACACACCACCGCGTGTGCGCGGGGGTTTTATGGGTTGCCGGTACTGACAGACTGACGCCCCATCCCTTGTGGGAGCGGGCTTGCCCGCGATGGCATCGACGCGATTTACCAGAAAGACCGCGTCGCCTGCATCGCGGGCAAGCCCGCTCCCACGCAGTGCCTCTTTTGACCCACATCAACAAGATCGTCACTGAATAGCGGCACAATGATGGCACCTTGCCAATATTGTTTGCGCCAACTCAGAGAAGACCTCCCATGGGCACCTGGCTTAGCAACATCTCGCTCAAATACAAATTCTGGGCTGTCAACGCGGTGGCGTTTGTCACCACGCTGCTGCTGGTACTTTACGCCGTGCAGCTTGAGCAGCAATCGCGCAGCCATGCTGCGCAAGCCAACGCCCAGGCCCAGGCGCAATTGCTCAGTGCCTGGCCCCCCGGGCAGCCCTTGCCCGAGGCCAGCCAGTTGCTGCGTCTCGAACCTGGGCAAGTCCCCACGGTCAGCGGCCAGCCCCTGCCCCAGTTGAGCAACGCCAACGGCTGGGTGCCGATCAATCCCATGCCCCTGTTCGGTCGCGACCTGCTGCTGGGCGCCGAGGTGCTGACCCGCGACGACGGGCACACAATCGCCGTGCTGGCCCAAACACCCAGCCTGGCCCAGGTGTTTGTCGAGCGGCTGCCCAACTATGCCGCCGCCGTGCTGATCCTGATGCTGGCCATGCTCTGCGCCTCGCAGCTGCTGATCCGCTTTTTGCTCAGCCAGCTCAACACCCTCAAGGACGTCATGCTGCATGTGGAGAAAACCGGCGACTTGTCCGCCCGGGTGCCGCTGGCCTGTACCGATGAAGTCGGGCAGATGGCCAGCGCCTTCAATGCCATGCAGGCCGGTTACCAACGAGTAGTAAACACCGTGGCCCAAACGGCCGCGCAACTGGACGCCGGTGCCGCGCGCCTGGCCAGCAGCATGGACGAGGTACGCCACGGCATGCTGGGCCAGCAAAGCGAAACCGACCAGGCTGCCACCGCCATCAATGAAATGTCGGCCACCGTCTACCATATTGCGCAACACGCCGGTGCTACCCGCGACCTGTCGCAAACCGCTGACAACCTGGCCGGCAGTGGCCAGCAGGTGGTCAGCCGGGTGCAGCAATCCATCGCCAGCCTGTCCACCGGGGTGCAAACCACCGCCGAGATGATTCAGCAACTGGCCCAGGACAGCCAGAAGATCAACGGCGTGGTCAGCGTGATCCACAGCATTGCCGAGCAGACCAACCTGCTGGCTCTTAACGCCGCCATCGAAGCGGCCCGCGCAGGCGAGATGGGCCGGGGCTTTGCCGTGGTCGCCGATGAAGTGCGGCATCTGGCCAAGCGTGTGCAGACCTCCACCGACGAAATCACCGCGATGGTCTCGGCCCTTCAGGCCGGCACCCGTGATGCCGTGGATTTTATGCAGGAAAGCTCGTTCAAGGCCGACGACTGCGTGCAGCAGGCCCAGGAAGCCGGCGCGGCACTGGCCGAGATCACCCACGCGGTGGCGCAAATGCGCGAAAGCAATACCCAGATTGCCGTGGCAGCCGAGCAACAAAGCCAGGTGGCCGAAGAGATGAACCGGGCGGTGGTGAGCATTCGTGATGTCACCGAAAACACCGTGCAACAGACCGTCGATTCGGCCACCACCAGCAATGAGCTGGCGACCCTAGCCGGCGAGTTGAACCGGGCGATCGGTCAACTAAAGCTATAAGGCCAATAGCCATTGTTGATTCGCCGCAAGGCGGCCCTGATTCTATGATTTGTTTATCCGGTTCAGCCCAGGCTGAACCCTCGAACAAGGAGAGCAATCATGGGCAAACGTCATCCAAACCTACCCGCCTGGCAATGGCGCTCCACCCCGCAAAGCCATCAGGGCCGCGCGCATCAGGCCATCAACCTGATCGCGGTACCCTTGCTGGTGGTGGCTTTCCTGCTGCTGGTGTCAGGCGTGTTCAGTGAAAACGCCACCAGCGCGGTGATCGGCCTGGTCGCCCTGTTTGCAGCGCTGATCCTGAAACGCCAGGGCCACAAACTCGCCAGCGAAACGGACAACAGCCAGGCCTTCTGATTAACCGAACACGGCTACGGTCTGGCGGCTGAGCGCAATCAACTCGCCGCCAGGGCCCCACAGGTTGGCGGCCACATGGCCGTAGCCGTCCCGGGCATGCTCGATGACTGCCAGGTACTTGCACCACTCAAGGGTGCTGACCGTTGGCAGGGGCTGCACAAACTCGATGGTCCAGGTCAGCGTGCTGCCCGCTGTGGGTTTGTTCAGCAACGGCAACAGCGCAGGTGGCCAGGTATCGACCAGCGCCAGCAAATGGGTCTCGGTCAGGGGCTCGTCCTGCACGTCACCGGCAAAACGCACCCAGCCGCCCATTTCCCGCGTGCCTCGACCAGTAAACGGCAGCGCCCCCACAGCCCAGGCCATGGACATGTGCCGCATGAATTCAGGGGTAACGCCCTTGATATAGGGCAATAATGGGCACTCCTCGACGGCCTTCATGTCAGGGGCCGGCAGGCCTTCCACGTTCGCCGCCGACTGCCGGGATGCACCAAAACTGCCTTGCACCAGGGTCACCACCTGACCGTCCTGCAGGGCACGGCCCAGCACCTGGCTAACTGCCTTGCCCTCGCGCAACACCTCGACCTCAAAACGGATGGGCACATCCGCTGCCACCGGCCCGACAAAACTCACCGCCAGCGAACGCAACGCCCGCTCGGGGGCGATGTGCGCGCGCATGGCTTCGTACTGCAGGGCCACCACCAGGCCACCAAAGCTGGCACGGCCCTGGCCCCAATCGGCCGGGATAGTCACGTCCAGCGGGGTTTGGCGCACTGCCGCCACTAACTCGCGAAACTGCATAAGCACCTCCAAACAGATAAACAGGCCGGGATACTACCCATCCAGGGGGCGCCGCACAGTGACGTATCGGCCAAAGATCAGGAGTGAAAGCACGCCGCACTCAGTTTGATCAGTGCCTTGTCAGCCCGTTTTTCGCCGTGTTCCAGGGTGGCCTGCCACTGCGCGACACAGGGTTGCAGATCGGCCTGCTGCCCGGCCTGCAGCAACCACTGCCAGGCATCGTGCCATTCGCCCAGGGCCTGTTGCGCAGCCTTGAGGCGTGCCAGCACCAGCGGCGGCAACTGGTTCAGCTCGGGATAAGCCTCGGCCGCATAGCGCACGCGCTTGATCAACAAACGCACGCGATGGCGGTCATGGCCCGGGTCATTAAGGGCTTTTTCCAGGGTTTGCCACTGTTTATCCAGCACCTTTTCGATGCGCTGGCGCAAACCGCGCAGCAGCCCTTCACGCTCGGCCGCGCGCAAAAAACGTGGAAACACATCGAGGATCATCAGCAACTGGGCCAGTTGCTCGCTGTCCGCCACCCGGGCATAACTGCCGGCCAACTGCTGCAAGCGCCGTTGGGCCAGCCCGGTGTAGCCCGCCTTGTGCAGATGGGCAGCCAGGACCTCAAGATCGCGCAAGGGCGTAGTCAAAACGCCCACCTGGGACGCTGACATCTCCAGTTGCACCACCCCCGGCAGCCCGCGCAAGGGCCGCAGCAGGCTGCGCAAGCGGCGCACCGTGGTGCGTAGGTCGTGCAGGGCCTCGGGGTCCGTATCGGCTTCCAGGCGCGCCTGGCAAGCCCACAGCTTGACCTCCAGACGCGCAATATTGGCCACTATCCGGTCAACCAGCTCAGACATCCTCACCCTCCCCTCTTACCGCGACGGTTCAACGCCCGGCGCGGGATTCACGAATGTAGAAACGCGCCTTTTCGGCTTTTTTGGTGCAGCCCTCAAAGGCTTCGAATTGCTGCTGGGTCTTGGCTGCGGTCAGCAGGGACAAGGCCTTGGAGTAGCTGACCGTACCGGCAAAACCTTCCGCCTTGGCCAGGTCCAGCTCGTGCCAGGCCGCGTCGAGGTTGGTGGCACAGGTGTCACGGTAGGCTTTGGTCCCCGCACATCCGGCCAATGCCAGGGCAATCAACGGCACACAAATCCATGCTTTCATGGTGTTTCCTCAAGAATTGAATGTTCAGTGCAGTCTCAGACGAACAACCTGCATAAAAGTGCCACAACACCCCCCATCTAAAAAACCTCACTTGCCAGCCCTAGCCTAGCTCGTGGATCCGGGTTCATCCTCAAAGCTGTCACTACACTTAACAAAAAGGCATTGTGAGTGTCTGTCAGGGGGAAAGGCCGCTCATGAAAAAAACAATTGCATTGGTATTGGGCTCCGGTGGCGCCCGGGGCTATGCCCATATTGGCGTCATTGAAGAACTTGAAAGCCGGGGCTATGAAATTGGCTGTATCGCCGGCTGCTCAATGGGCGCAGTGGTCGGCGGCATTTATGCCGCCGGCAAGCTTGACCAGTATCGCGACTGGATTCAAAGCCTGGACTACCTCGATGTGTTGCGGCTTGTGGATGTCAGCTTTCGCCTGGGGGCGATTCGCGGTGAAAAGGTCTTTGGCCAGATCCGCAATATCGTCGGCGAGATCAATATCGAAGACCTGCGCATTCCCTACACTGCCGTGGCCACCGACCTCACCCACCAGCAGGAAATCTGGTTCCAGGAAGGCTGCCTGCACCAGGCCATGCGCGCCTCGGCAGCGATTCCCAGCCTGTTTACCCCGGTGATGCAGGGCAATCGCATGCTGGTGGACGGCAGCCTGCTCAACCCGTTGCCGATCGTGCCGGTGGTGTCCAGCAACTGTGACCTGATCATCGCCGTCAACCTCAGCTCGACCCTGCAGAGCCACTACCAGTTGCCGGTTATCCAGCGGCCTGCGGCTTTTAAAGGGCGTTTTGACAACCTGATGAGTTCGCTGGGCTCACGCATCCCGTTTCGCAACAAACACGCCGAGCAATTGCTCAATCTGGAGCAGGAAATGCTTAGCCCCCTGGAGGAACCGCAGAGCAACCCCTGGCTGGACTCTACCCAACCTGCGCGGCCCGGGGCGCAAGAGGGCTCGCCCAAGTCGGCCACCGGCTCGGTGATCATCGACAACGTGGGCCCGGCTTCACTGCTGGACTTGATCAACCAGAGTTTCGAGGTAATGCAAACCTCGTTGGCGCAATACAAGATTGCCGGTTACCCGCCCGATATCCTGATCAACGTGCCCAAGCGGGTGTGCCGGTTTTTCGAGTTTTACAAAGCGGCCGAGCTGATCGAGCTGGGGCGGATCATTACCCGAGATACCCTGGACCGCTACGAAAAGGACGCGGCGTCCAACAACCGGTAACCCACCCCGGCCTCGGTCACGATAAACCGCGGCCGGGTCGGGTCATCCGCCAGTTTCTGGCGCAAATGGCCAACCACGATGCGCAGGTAATGGCTGTTCTCGGTGTGGGTCGGGCCCCAGATATCCTTGAGCAGTTGCTGCTGGGTGATGACCCGCCCGGGATGGCGCGCCAGTTGCGCCAGCACGGCGTACTCCTTGCGGGTCAGTGCCACCTCGACGCCATCGAGCAGCACGCGGCGAAACGCCAGATCCACGGTCAACGGCCCAAGCACAAGGGCCGACTCCCGGGTTTCGCCTGCGGGGGCCTGGCGCAGCAAGGCCCTGATTCGCGCCAAAAATTCCTGGATACCGAAGGGCTTGGTCACATAATCGTTGGCCCCACCGTCCAGTGCCTGGACTTTTTGCGCTTCGCTGGCGCGCACCGAGAGCACCAGCACCGGCGCCCCGGACCACTCGCGAAACTCGCGCAGCACGTGTTGGCCGTCCATGTCCGGTAACCCCAGGTCCAGCACCAGCAGATCGGGCTGCCCCAACGCAGCCTGGCTCAGGCCGTCGGCACCGGTGGCGGCCTCCAGCACGGTATAGCCCTGGGACACCAGGCTGATACGCAGAAACTTGCGGATCTGCGGTTCGTCATCGATGACCAGGATGGTCGCGCTCTGGCTCATGGGTGTATGCCGCAATAAGGGGGTGGCCCAAGAATATCAGTCTTCACGCTCCGGCCCCTCATTGTCCATGCCCGGCTGGGCGCTCAACGGCAGATACAGGGTGATGCAAGTGCCCTGCCCGCCGATGCCCTCGCCCACTGTGATGCGCCCGCCGTGGGCACCCACCATGCCCATGCAGATCGCCAGCCCCAGGCCCGTGCCCTGGCCGCCGCGATCACCCCGGGCGGCGGTGTAGAACATGTCGAAAATCTTCGCCCGATCCTCCTCGGGAATTCCCGGCCCCTGGTCACTGACGGCAAACCACAACTCGCTGTCATCGGCCCCGGCCGTCAACTGCAAGCGGCCGTGGGCCGGGGAAAAGCGCGCGGCGTTTTCCAGCACATTGACCAGCGCCTGCTCGATCAGCGCACCATGCACATGCAGCAGCGGCAATTGCGCCGGTACATCCACCTGCACCTGCAAGGGCGCCAGCACCGCACGCAGGCGGTTGAGGGCGCTGCCGGCAATGTCGGCGGGCGACACCCAGTCACGGGCCAGTTTCAGCGCGCCGTGGCCCAGGCGGGTCATGTCGAGCAGGTTCTGGATATAGCGGTCCAGGCGCTCGGCCTCATCGCGGGTGCCTTCAAGCAACTCGCGCCGATCGCTCAGCGGGATGGCCTCACCCAGCGCCAGCAAGGTGTCGATGCTGCCGCGCATGCTGGTCAGCGGCGTGCGCAAGTCATGGGACACCGAGGCCAGCAGCGCGCTGCGCAGTTGCTCGGTTTCGCCGTGCAGGCGCGCCGCTTCCAGGTCCTGGGCCAGACGCGCACGGGCCAGGGCCTGGGCCAGGGGTTGGCTCAGGGCCATCAGCAAACGCCGACGCTGACCAGTCAACGGCTGCCCGGCTTTGGGGCATACGCCGAGCAAGGCCAGCGGCCCTTCTTCGGCGCTGATCGGCCACCACCACCAGCGCCCCATCGGCAAGGTACCCGTGCCCTTGCCGGCGGGCTGGTCATGGCTCCAGGACCAGTCCGCGGCGGCGCGCTCGGCTTCGGATAACTGCAACGGCCCGCCAGCCTCCACGTTCCAAGCGCCATTGCCATCGCGGTTGAGCAGGCACACATCCAGCTCTTTCCAGCCGCTCAAATGCTGCCCGGCAGCACTGACCACGGCCTTGCGGTCGGTGGCGGCGGTGAGCTTGCGCGACAGGTCGAGCAGTTCGGTGGTCTCTTGCTGGGTGTCGCGCAATACCTGCAATTGTCGACGCTGGCGAGCTGCCAGTTTGCCGGTGAGCGCTGCCATCAGCAGAAAGAACAGCAGGGTCAGCACATCTTCTTCGCGCTGGATGCTGAACGAGAAATTAGGCGGGATAAACAGAAAGTCATAGGCCAGAAACGACAGCGCCGCACAGGCCAGCGCCGGCCCCAGGCTGCTGCGCACCGCCACCAGCAAGACGGCGGCGAGAAACACCAGGGAGATATTAGGCAGCGCCAGCACGCTGGACACCCCCCAGGCCAGGGCACTGGCCAGTACCGTGGCAATCAGCGCCAGGCCGTAGTCGAACCACACCAGCGAGTGCGGGTTGCGGCTGACAGTGGGCGGCGGCGATTGCTCATTGTCGAGCACGTTGATTTCCAGGCCGTGGGCATCGCGCAGCAAGCGCGTCGCCAGCCCGCCACCAAACAGGCGACGGCGCCAGGTGAGCCGCGATTGCCCCACCAGCAGCAGGCTGGCACGGCGTTCGCCGGCATGCTGGATCAGGGTTTTCGCCACTTCCCCGGCGCGCAGCACGACCACCTCCCCGCCCAGGCGCTCGGCCAGTTGCTGGGCGCTTTGCAGGCGCAGGCGCGATTGCTCGTCGCGTACTGTGCCGTTGTCTACATGCACCAGGCTCCAGGGCAGATGCCGGCGCTCGGCCACCCGGCTGGCATGGCGCACCAGGCGCTCGGCATGCAGGTCACCGTCCACCCCTACCAGCAAACGCCCGCGCAGTGCCGGAGCAGCCTGGCCTTGCTGGCGGTAGCCCTTGTCCAGTTCATCGTCGACATACACCGCAGCCGTCTGCATCGCCAGTTCGCGCAGGGCATTGAGGTTGGTCTGGCTGAAAAACGCATCGATGGCTGCCCGCGCCTGCTCCGGCACATAGACCTTGCCCTCGCGCAGACGCTCCAGCAGTTCCCGCGGCGGCAGGTCGATCAACAGCAGTTCGTAGGCCTCCTGCACCACCCAGTCGGGCACGGTTTCGCGCACCTGCACCCCGGTGATCCCGCGTACCTGATCGTTGAGGCTTTCCAGATGCTGGACGTTGACCGTGGTGTAGACGTCGATCCCGGCGGCCAGCAGTTCCTGCACATCCTGCCAGCGCTTGGCATGCCGGCTGCCAGGGGCGTTGCTGTGGGCCAGCTCATCGACCAGTACCAGCTTGGGCCTGGCTGCCAGCAGGCCGTCCAGGTCCATTTCCTCAAGCTGCACACCACGGTATTCCGAGCGCAGCATGGGTTGCTGGGACAGGCCGTTGAGCAAGGCTTCAGTTTCGGCCCTGCCGTGGGTTTCGACCACCCCCGCCAATACGTCGACACCCTGGCGCAGTTGAGTGTGGGCGGCCTGCAGCATCGCGTAGGTTTTGCCCACGCCGGGTGCCGCACCGAGAAACACCTTGAGCCGGCCACGGCCTGCGCGGGGTAGATCGGCTAGCAGCGCATCGGCGCGGGCGGAATGATTCATGTGATGTCCCTGTGTCAGTACGACTTGTGGGAGCGGGCTTGCTCGCGATGCAAGCGATGCGGTCCGCCAGATACACCGCAGTGCTGCCATCGCGAGCAAGCCCGCTCCCACTCATGGAGGTGTCAGTTATTGAGCTGCGCCAATGCCCGGTTCAACAGCAACACGTTAACCACCGGCGGCCCCACCAGCGGCCGCTCGATATGCTCCGCCACCAGCTGTTCAACAGCCTGCACCGGCAGGCTGCGAGCGGCAGCTACCCGTACCAGTTGATAGCGTATTGCCTCTGGTGGCAAGTGCGGGTCGAGCCCGCTGCCCGAGGTGGTCAGCAGCGCCAGGGGTACCGGCCCCTGGCCCGGCACGGCAAGCTGGGCGGCACTGTCCTTGACCCGTGTGGCCAGTGCCGGGTTGCTCGGCGCCAGGTTGCTGGCCGAACTGGCCACGGTGGCAAACGCCCCCGCCGAAGGCCGCGGGTGGAACCAGCCGTCGCCAGTGAAATCCTGCGCAATCAGCGCCGATCCCAGTACCTTGCCGGCACTGTCACGCACCAGGCTGCCATTGGCCTGTTCCGGGAACGCCAGTTGGGCAATGCCAGTCACGGTCAGCGGGTAGATTACGCCGGTAATGGCAGTCATCAACAGCAGCAGGCTCAGGGCCGGGCGTAAAAAAGTAGTCATGGTGTAACCCTCCAATGCTTAAACCAGATGCAATGCCGTCAGCAGCATGTCGATCAGCTTGATGCCCACAAACGGCACCACCAGCCCGCCCACGCCATAGATCAGCAGGTTGCGCCGCAGCAGGTGCGCGGCGCTGGCCGCCTGCACCCGCACGCCACGCAGCGCCAGCGGGATCAGCACCACGATGATCAGCGCGTTGAACACGATGGCCGACAAAATGGCGCTTTGCGGGCTGCTCAGGCCCATCACGTTGAGCACGCCCAACTGTGGGTAGATCGAGGCAAACAGCGCCGGCAGGATCGCGAAGTACTTGGCCACGTCATTGGCAATCGAGAACGTGGTCAGCGCACCGCGAGTCACCAGCAACTCCTTGCCGATCTGCACCACGTCCAGCAGCTTGGTGGGGTCGCTGTCCAGATCGACCATGTTCGCCGCCTCACGGGCCGCCTGGGTGCCATCGTTCATGGCCATGCCCACGTCTGCCTGGGCCAGGGCCGGGGCGTCGTTGGCGCCGTCACCACACATGGCTACCAGACGACCGTCATTCTGCTCATGGCGGATGCGCGCCAGTTTTTTCTCCGGCGTGGCCTCGGCCAGCACGTCGTCCACCCCGGCTTCAGCGGCAATTGCGGCGGCGGTCAGCGGGTTGTCGCCCGTCACCATGACAGTGCGGATACCTAACTTGCGCAGTTCGGCAAAACGCTCGCGAATACCGGGCTTGACCACGTCCTTGAGATGGATCGCCCCCAGCAACTTGCCCTGGGCACACACCAGCAACGGCGTGCCGCCACTCTGGGCGATCTTGTCGATTTCCCGGGACAGGGCCGGCAACAGCTCGCCGCGCTTGAGGCCGACAAACGCCAGTACTGAATCCACCGCCCCCTTGCGGTACACCTGACCGTTGCAGTCGATCCCCGACAGGCGGGTTTCAGCGGTAAACGGCACTGCAATGAACTCGGACGCAGACAGTTCGGGCAGGCTGTACTGGCCCCGAATAAACTCGACGATGGACTTGCCCTCCGCCGTCTCGTCCGCCAGCGAGGCGCGCAACGCGCCCTCGGCCAGCTCTTTGGCGGTCACGCCGGGGGCGGCATACAGCGCCGTGCAGCGGCGGTTACCGAAGGTGATGGTGCCGGTCTTGTCGAGCATCAGCACGTGCACATCCCCCGCCGCTTCCACCGCACGACCGGATTTGGCGATGACGTTGAGACGCACCAGGCGGTCCATGCCGGCAATGCCGATGGCCGACAGCAAACCGCCGATGGTGGTGGGGATCAACGTCACCAGCAGCGCCACCAAAAACACCAACGGCAGGCTGCCACCGGCAAAGTATGCGAACGGCTGCAAGGTCACGACCACGATCAGAAAGATCAGGGTCAGGCCGATCAGCAGGATATCCAGGGCGATCTCGTTGGGGGTTTTCTGCCGCTTGGCGCCTTCGACCAGGGCAATCATACGGTCCAGGGTGGACTCGCCGGGGTTGGCGCTGATCTGCACCAGCAACCAGTCACTGACCAGCCGCGTGTTGCCGGTCACCGCCGAGCGATCACCGCCCGACTCACGGATCACCGGGGCCGATTCACCGGTAATCGCCGCTTCGTTGACTGCGGCAATCCCTTCAATCACCTCGCCGTCGCCGGGGATCATCTCCCCCGCTTCGACGCGCACCACATCCCCCTTGCGCAGGCGGGTGGCCGGGACGATTTCAAAGCCCCCGGTGGCAGTGCGCCGACGCGCACTCAAGCCCACGCTGCCGGCCTTGAGGCTATCGGCGCGGGCCTTGCCGCGGCCCTCGGCCAAGGCTTCGGCAAAGTTGGCGAACAGTACGGTAAACCACAACCACAGGGCGATTTGCACCGCCACCCCGGTGGGTACCGCCGGCTCGGGCATAAAACACAGCACGGTGGTAAAAATCGCGGTCAGTTCGACCACCAGCATCACCGGCGAACGCTTGAGCTGGCGCGGGTCCAGCTTGACGAACGCTTGCAGCAGCGCCGGGCGCCAGATGGCAGCGAACGAGGTTTTCGCAGCCTTGGCTTGCGGGGTGGGCGTCAATTTTGAAACAGGAGCAGGCATGGTCATCATCGTCTCCTCAGAAGCCCTGGGTCAGTTGTTCGGCGATTGGGCCGAGGGCCAATGTCGGCAAAAAGGTCAGGCCGCCCACCAGCATGATGGTCACCGTCAGCAGCGCGACAAACAGCGGGCCGTGGGTCGGGAAGCTGTCCTGGCCAATGGGCGCACTTTTCTTGATTGCCAGGCTGCCCGCCAATGCCAGCACCGGCAGGATGTAACCGAAGCGCCCGATCAACATGCCCAGGCCCAGCATCAGGTTGTAGAACGGTGTGTTGGCGTTAAGCCCGGCAAACGCCGACCCGTTGTTGGCACTGGCCGAAGTAAAGGCGTACAGCACCTGACTGAAACCGTGGGGCCCGGGGTTGCTCACCGAGGCCACGGCACTGGGCAGCACGGCGGCAATCGAACCCAGTACCAGCACGCCTACCGGCATTACCAGCAAGGTCACCACCAGCAGCTGGACTTCCCTGGCCTGGAGTTTTTTGCCCAGGTATTCAGGGGTGCGGCCGATCATCAGGCCGGCGAGGAACACCGCGATCAACACGTTGAGCAACATGCCGTAGAGCCCGGCACCGACACCGCCGAAGATCACTTCGCCGACCATCATGTTGACCAGCGCCACCATCCCGGTGAGCGGGTTGAGGCTGTCGTGCATGGCGTTGACCGAGCCGTTGGAGGCCGAGGTCGTGGTTTCGGTCCACAACACGCTGCCGGTGGTGCCGAAGCGGGCTTCCTTGCCTTCCAGCGGTGCGCTCTGTTCAACCAGCGGGCTGTTGAGTGCCGGGTTCGGCTGGTACTCGGCATACAGCGCCGTACCGCCGCCGATCAGGAACAAGGCCAGCATGCAGGCGATGATTGCGCGGCTCTGGCGCAGGTCCTTGACGTAATGACCGAAGGTGAACACCAGTGCCACCGGGATCAGGATGATCGAGGCCAGCTCGAACAGGTTGCTCCAGGCACTCGGGTTCTCGAACGGATGCGCCGAGTTCACACCGAAAAAGCCGCCGCCGTTGGTGCCCAGTTGCTTGATCGCAATCTGGCTGGCAGCCGGGCCCAGCGGGATCACTTGATCCGTGCCCTGCATCGTCACGGCATTGACGTAATGGGCGAAGGTTTGCGGCACGCCCTGCCACACCAGAAACAACGCCAGCACCAGGCACAACGGCAGCAGGCCGTAGAGGGTGGCGCGGGTCATGTCGACCCAGAAGTTGCCCAGGGTATGGGCCGAGCGACGGCTGATACCACGGCACAAGGCGACCAGCACGGCCAGGCCGGTGGCGGCGCTGACAAAGTTCTGCACAGTCAGCCCGGCCATCTGGCTGAAGTAACTGAGGGTCGCTTCACCGCTGTAGCTCTGCCAGTTGGTGTTGGTGACAAAACTCACCGCGGTGTTGAAGGCTTGCGTCCACTCCTGCCCCGGCAACTGCTGGGGGTTAAGTGGCAGGTACTGCTGGAACAGCAAAATGGCGAACAACAGCACAAAGCCCATCAGGTTGAAGACCAGCAGGGCCAGGGTGTATTTCTGCCAGCTTTGCTCGGTGGCCGGGTCGACCCCGGCGATGCGATAACAGATTTTTTCGACCGGCCCCAGAACCGGGCTCAGCCAGGTGCGCTGACCCTCCATCACCTTGTAGTAAAAACGCCCCAGCCAGGGTGCAGGCAACAGCACCAAGGCAAAAAAGGCGAGGATCAGCCCATAGTCATAACTGTGCATACCCGCTCCTAGTTCCGATCTGCGCGCAACAGCGCAACCAGCAGATAAACGAACAGCGCCACTGCCAGCAGCAGCGACACCCCATCCAGAATGCCCATAACAACTCTCCCCAGGCGGCACCTGCCGCGTATGGAGAGAGTGTGGGGAATCAGGGCGTAAAGGATCGAGACCGAGAGGGATGCGGGGGCGTAAAGAAGGCGTAAAAAAGCAGGCAAACACTGTGGGAGCGGGCTTGCTCGCGGTGGCGGCGACGAGGTGTGCCGGTCAAACCGCAGCGATTCGATCGCGAGCAAGCCCGCTCCCACAAACGGAAGGGGCTGTCAGCGCAACAGCGGGCTGTCCAGTACCTCGGAAGTGCCGCCCAGCACGCTTTCGCTCAGCTGGATAAAGCTCGCGGTGTTGACCTTGTCCATGCGCATCAACGCCTGGCTGACATCATCCAGCGAGCGCTTGCTGTGGGTCTGCAAACGGATTTCACGGTCCAGTGCCTGCAACAGCGTGACTGCCCGCGCAACCATTGCCGCGTTGGCCTGCTGGCCACGCAGGCGGGTGACGTTTTTACCGGCAGCGTTGAGCCTGTGCTGCAGGGTCTGGTAACGCTCATCACTCATGCCGCCAGCGCGGCGCAGCAGTTCGATGGCGTAGTACTCGCTCAAGCCCTCGCCAATCCAGTCATGCCCCGGCTCGTCATTAATGCCGCTGAACAACTGCACCACTTCACGCAACAGCGGGCTGCTGCCGCTCTCGCTGACCAGCGGCAAACCGCTATAGAGGTAAATCGAGTTGCGCCCCGCCGCGCTGCCTTTCCACATCGGGCTGCCTGCGCCGACGATCAGCAGCTTGGCCGGGTTGCGCGGGAACACCGCCTGCACCTGCGGCCAGACAAACGTGAGCAGGGTCAGCACATCCATGCGGTGCATGCCCTGCCCCTTCGGCGCGCTCACCGTGACTTCGGTTTCGCCCAGGGTGGTGCGGCGGCTGCCCAGGTTACCCGCGAGCATCCAGCCGGTGGGGCGGTCAAACAGACGCGACACATCATCGATACGAAAGCGGTTTTTACCGATACGCGGCCAGGCGGTTTCAACGCTTTTCCAGCCCTTGGGCAGTTCGAATTCAAGCCGCGACACCAGCTCGACCCCATCCTGCTGATCGAGGTTGGCAGGCGGGACCAGCTGTTCACCGCGAAACAATGCCCAGTCAGGCGTGATGCGGGTGTCGAAGGTGCCGTTCTTGCGCGGCTGGCTCAGGCGCACGCGGTAACTCAGGCTGGCACTGCCCGGTGCCGGGCGCCAAAGGCCACGGCTATGTGCCGGGTCAGTGCTCAGTTGCCATTGCCCGTCGGCCTTGAAATCGCTGTAACTGCCCGGCGCGCCCAGGTCGAAGTCCAGGCTGCGCACGGTCGCCCCTTCGGCCAGGGTGATCCGCACCTCGGCCTGATCGCTTTTGGGCAGCAACTGTACGTGATAGTCGAGCGCAACTTTTTGCGCCGCCCACAGCGGGCCAGCCGCCAGCACGAGCAGCAAACCCAGGGGCAATGTGTAACGCAGCGGCATATACGCTCCTTGCTAACCGCTCCGGCACTTAGCCGGCGCGGAAAATCAGATGATCTTCCCAGTCGTCTTCCGGCACGCTGCCTTCGGCCAGCATGCGCCCTGACTGTGAAATGCGTTCGTGATGCACAGCATCCGGGTCGCCGCACACCAGGTGATGCCACAGCGGCAGATCCTTGCGCTCGCTCACCAGCCGGTAACCGCAGGTCGGCGGCAGCCACTTGAACTCTTCGGCCTTGCCCGGCGACAGTTGAATGCAGTCCGGGACTGAATCACGACGGTTAGGGTAGTCAGTGCACTGGCACGTCTTCAGGTCGAGCAGCTTGCAGGCGATGCGCGTGTAGTAGACGCTGTTGTCGTCTTCATCTTCGAGCTTTTGCAAGCAGCACAACCCGCAGCCGTCGCACAGCGACTCCCATTCCTCTTGATCAAGTTGATCGAGGGTCTTGCGGATCCAGAACGGTTCAACGATTGCGGCCATGGTTCAAACATCAACATCAGGGAGTGGAAAAGGCCGCCAGTCTAGTGCCCAAGGCCCCGCGGGCCAAGGGCTTGTCGTCAGACTTGTCAGCTTGACGGCATCCCAGTAGTTTTAGCCGCTGAATTGAGCCGTTACATTTACCTCAGGAAACCGCCATGCCTGCTAGCATCCGCAAAGCCGATCACAGCATTCACGAGCAATTTACCCAGCGCTGGTCGCCCCGCGCCTTTACCGACGCGACCATCGACAAGGCCACCCTGCTGAGCTTTTTTGAAGCCGCACGCTGGGCGCCGTCGGCCTACAACGCACAACCCTGGCGTTTTCTGTTCGCCCTGCGCGGCACCCCGGAATTTGACCGCTACCTGAGCCTGCTGGTGGAGTTCAACCAGGGTTGGGCCAAGCATGCGGCGGCACTGGTGGTGATTGTGTCCAAGACTACTTTCGCGGCCCCCGGCACCACCGAAGAAAAACCGGCACCGACCCACGCCTTCGATACGGGCGCAGCCTGGGGCCACCTGGCCCTGCAGGCGCACTTGAGCGGTTGGCACACCCACGGCATGAGCGGGCTGGATTTTGAGCGCGCGCGCCAGGAACTGAAAATCCCTGAGGGCTACCAGGTGCAGGCGATGGTTGCGATCGGCAAGATCGGCGACAAGTCGAGCCTGGTGGATTACCTGCAAGCCAAGGAAGTGCCAAGCCAGCGCGAACCGCTGAGCAAGCTGGTGGCTGAAGGCGATTTCAGCCTGTAATCCGGCCCTTTGTGGGAGCGGGCTTGCTCGCGATGGCTTCGACGCGATTTACCGAATAGACCGCGTCGCCTGCATCGCGAGCAAGCCCGCTCCCACAGGTTTCAATATCCGCGGTCGAAATCCACTTCGCCGCGCAATGGCTCACCTGCCTGATAGGCCCGCAGGTTATCGACAAACAACTGCACCATCATCGGCGGCGAAGTCGGCGCCGAACTATGACCGGTCAGCAGCAAGCCCCAGGCGGTCCAGAACGGGTGCTTGGCCGGCAACGGTTCCTGACGGCACACGTCAATCACCGCCCCCGCCAGATGCCCCACGCGCAAGGCCTCGACCAGGTCAGCATCGACCACGGCCACGCCACGCCCGGCATTGATAAACACGGCATTGGGGTTGAACTGCGCAAACAGCTCGGCATCGTACACATCATGGGTGTCCGGGGTATTGGGCAGCAGGTTGATCACGTAATCCACCTGCCCGACCAGGCGCGGCAAATCGCTCAGCACCCCCACTTCCTGGAACGGCGCCAGTTCACGGGGGGTATTGGCAATGGCATACAGCTCGACGCCAAAAGGCAGCAGAAACTTCGCCACGGTCTGGCCAATATCCCCGGCCCCGACAATCAGCACCTTGCGCCCCACCAGGCTCTGGCCCATGCGGTTATCCCACTTGCGCTCAACCTGGCTGACCAGCCGGGCCATGACTTCACGCTCGTGGCCCAGCATGTACGTCAACACGTATTCGGCCATCACCTGGCCAAAAATCCCCACCGCACGGGTCAGCCGATAATCACGGTTAAGGCCATCGGCCAGCAACGGCGTAATCCCCGCCCAGGTCGACTGCAACCACGCAGGCTTGTGGCCCTGACGCATCAGGGTCGCCAGCAGGTCCGGCTGGCCCAGCCATACCGGGCACTCGCCGGCCATGCGTGACAATTGCTCGGAGTCGCCGCTGGACTGTACCTCAAGATCGGGGGCAAGGCGTTGCAGCAGTTGGGTGTAGAGCGGGTAATCGTTCTCGGCAATCAGGACGCGCATGTTTGCAACCTTTCCAGAACACTGCCAGCGCCCGCCGCCGGGGTTTGCCCCGGCGCGTTCAGGCACCGCCAATCAAAATGAGTCCGTTTCAGACAGGCGCCCGGAACCGGGCACCTGGCGCTGCACTTACATCGGGTCGTTGCGACGCAACAGCTCTTCGGGCAAGTGCTCGATGTATTCGTCTTCGGCAGGTGGCATTTGCAGGTGGTAACCCTGGGTTTCCAGGTTTTCCAGCACCTTGGTGATGTCTTCGCGCGACAGCTTGCGCTCCGGGGTCAGCACCAGGTCAAAGGCATGGATCGCCTTGCCGAACGCCAGCATCAGGGTTTCCGGTACGCGCTCCAGGGCATCGGCCTTGAGCACATACAGGTACATTTCGTTGCGCTTGGTGCTGCGGTAGATCGAGCAAATACGTTTCAAGACGGTTCTCCAGCAGTGGCCAGGCAATCGAGCAAGGCCTGGCCCATCAGCTCACGGCGCCAGCCGCGCAGTGAGTCCGGCAATTGATAAGGGCCATTGGGGAAGCCGCTTTTAAGCAGGGCTTCCAGGGTTTTCTTGCGCAGCATCAGTTCCGGCGCGATGTTCAGGCGCTCGGCCTCGGCCTGGCCGATGGCCCGCAGGCGCTTGATCAGCAGCGCGGCCTCAACCGGCAACGGCTCGGGCACGGCAGGCGGCCATTGTTCCGGCGGTAGACTGCCAGCCCGCTTGATCAGATCAAGCAAAAACTCGCCGTCCTGACGCACGGTACGCGGGTGCATGTCTTCGATACGCGCCAGCGCCACCAGGTTGTCGGGTTGGGTCTTGGCCAAAGGCCACAGGGCGTGTTCACGAATCACCCGGTTGCGCGGCAGGTCCCGGGCACGGGCTTCGTGCTCGCGCCAGGCGCAGATTTCACGCAGTACCGCCAATTGGGCCCGTGACAGTTTCCAGGCCAGCTTGGCGTCGCGGTACACCTCATAGGGGTCTGTTTCGCGGCGCAGGTTGGCAACCAGCTCGGCGCCATCTTCCAGCACCCAGTTGTATTTGTCGGCCGACAGGCGCGGGTGCAGCAACTTGTAGACTTCGGCCAGGTGTACGGCGTCTTCGGCGGCGTAGCTGATCTGGGTTTCCGACAGCGGGCGCTGCAGCCAGTCAGAGCGGGTCTCGCCCTTGGGCAGGTCGATGTCCAGCACTTCCTTGACCAGGCGCGAATAGCCCATCGAGAAGCCCAGGTTCAGGTAGGCTGCGGCAAGCTGGGTGTCGAACAACGGCACGGGCAGGCTGCCGGTCAGGCGCAGCAACACCTCAAGGTCTTCGCTGCAGGCGTGCAGCACTTTGACCACCGCCTGGTTTTCCAGCAAGGCGGCCAGGGGCTGCCAGTCGTCGATGGTCAACGGGTCGATCAGGTACGCCCGGGTGCCGTCGCCAATCTGGATCAGGCCGGCAATCGGGTAGAAGGTATCGACCCGCATAAATTCGGTGTCGAGGGCTACGAACGGCAATTGTTGCCATTCGGCGCAATGTTGGCCGAGGCTATCGTTGTCGCGAATCCAGTGAATATCGATGGCCACACGGCTCTCCCTTGAAGAATGGCGCGCAGTATATATCGCCGCCAGGGATTTCCGGAGACTGACTCGACACGTTGTACGCGAAAAAGCCTACGAAGTTTCAATCTAAAACCCGCAGCCACTTACTGTTTTTAGTTGTAGGCTGCTCGATTTCGTCTCAAAACGGTTTTGTTACAACACATTATGTGACAAGCCTGACGGGCCACCGCGCGAGGACACGCGTAGATTTACGCCCTATAAGAACCGAGGATGACACCATGCATATGCCCCGCAAACTGTCAGTTGTTGCGCTTTCACTGGCAGGCCTGAGCGCGTTCGCCAACGTCGCCTGGGCTGAACAGACCGCGCCCAACATTGAGGCCGTTGTGCAAGACGGCGCCAAACAAGTCATGCAACGTTACAACGTGCCCGGCCTGGTCATTGCTGTGAGCGTTAACGGCAAGCAACAGTTTTACACCTTTGGCGTGGCATCAAAGGCCACCAACGCCCCCGTCACCCCTGACACGCTGTTCGAAGTTGGCTCCATCAGCAAGACGCTTACCGCCACCCTGGCCACCTATGCCCAGGCCCAAGGCAAGCTGTCATTGAGCGATACCGTCGGCAACTACGAGCCGCAACTTCAGGGCACGCCCTTTGGCAAGGTGGCACTGACTCACCTGGCCACCCATACGGCCGGCGGGTTCCCCTTGCAGGTCCCGGACAGCGTACAGAACGAACGCCAACTGATGGACTATCTCAAGGACTGGAGGCCGGTGTACCCGACGGGTACCCAGCGCAGCTATGCCAACCCCAGCATCGGCATGCTCGGCGTGATTGCCGCCAAAAGCCTGGACCTGCCATTTACCCAGGTCATGGAGCAGCAACTGTTCCCGGCACTGGGCCTCACAAGCAGTTACTACACGGTCCCCGAAGGCAAAATGGCCCTGTATGCCCAGGGTTACGACAAGCAGGATGCACCGGTTCGGCTCAACTCAGGCGTACTGGGCAATGAAGCCTACGGCTTGAAGACCACTGCCCGCGACCTGATCCACTTTACCGAACTGAACCTGGGCAGGGGTGAAGCCAGCCCGTTGCTGCGCAAGGCCCTGAATGACACCCACACCGGTTACTTCCGCATAGGCCCCATGACACAGGACCTGATCTGGGAGCAGTACCCTTATCCGGTCGAACTCAAGTCTCTGCTGGTGGGCAACTCGAACAAGATGGCCTACGAGAACAATGGTGCCATTGCCCTGAACCCGCCTTTGCCCCCCCAGCAAGCGGTTTGGATCAACAAGACCGGTTCTACTTCAGGCTTTGGTGGCTACGCTGTGTTTATACCGGCGGAGCAAAAAGCGATCGTGATCCTGGCCAACAAGAACTACCCCAACGATGCACGGGTCGAGTTGGCCTACAAGATCCTCAACGCCGTGAATTAAGTGTCTTTGCGCAAGATGTAGATGCTGCCCAGACCACAGCCGGGCAGCACCTCATACTGTTTGAGGATGCTGAAGCCCGCCAGCGCAAACTGGGCTTCAATCTCGCCCTTGCTCACCACGATGGGTTGCGGGTCCTGGGCTTGCCCCGCCGGGCGGCCAAGGGTGACTGACAGGATCAGGCTGTCACGGCTCACCCGGTGCAACTCACGCAAAATGGCCAGGCGATGATCACTGTCACGCACATGGTGAAACAGCTGCATGCAAAAAATGCAGTCCACCGCGTTTTCCGAAATATCAATGGAAAACACCGAGCTCTGGAACAGTTTGATGCGCGCCAGCAAGCTGGCAGGATGGTGGGTCTGGGCATGACTGAGCATGTCCTGCGACGAATCGCAGGCCAGGATCACCCGGTTACCGTGCTCGGCCAGCACCGGCCAGTAACGCCCGGCGCCGCATGCCAGATCAAGGATAAGGCCGGGCTCGCCCGCGACCTTGAGCGCCCGGCGCACCAGGCGCCGCTCGCGCCACAACGCCAGCCTGCGCACAAAGCCTTGTGGCTGTGCCTGCTGGCAAACCTTCGCATGCTCGCGGTCATAACGCTCGGCGAACTCATGCTCAATCGGGGTGGAAGGTGGCTGCGACGACATGGTCCGCGAACTCTTGTGTTTGATGATGATCTACACAGAGATTAACGGGGCGCCAGTGAAAAAATTGTCAGAAATCCATGAAAATAGGCATGGAAGAGTGGGAGCGGGCTTGCTCGCGATTGAATCGACTCGGTAATTCAAACAACTCGCGTCGCCGCATCGCGAGCAAGCCCGCTCCCACAGGTCAGGCCTGCTGCAAATACCAGCGCCAGTCCTGCTCGCCCACTTCGCCCATGAACTGACGGTATTCGGCGTTTTTCACCGCTAAATACACTTTCAAGAACTCGGCCCCGAACGCTTCTTTCGCCCACGCCGAGCCCTGCAGCGCCCGCAAGGTGGTCAGCCAGTCGGTGGGCAGCCGCTCGCTGGCCTGGGCATAACCATTGCCTTCAACCGGCGCACCCGGGTCCATCTGCTGGCGAATGCCGCGATGAATCCCGGCCAGAATGGCCGCTGCAGCCAGATACGGGTTGGCATCGGCGCCACAGATGCGGTGCTCGATATGCCGCGAAAAGGCCGGACCTCCCGGCACCCGCAAACTCACCGTGCGATTGTCCACGCCCCAGGTCGCGGCCAGCGGCGCGTAGCTGTTGCTCTGAAAACGGCGATAGGAGTTGGCATTGGGGCAAAACATCAATAACGAATCGAGCAAAGTGCTGAGCATCCCGCCCACCGCCTGCCTGAGCAACGGCGTGCCCTCGGGTGCTTCGCTGGCAAACAGGTTGTTGCCGTGCTTGTCGGCCAGGCTCACATGCATATGCATGCCAGTGCCGGCCAGGTCATCAAAAGGCTTGGCCATGAAGCAGGCCTGCATGCCGTGCTTGTGCGCAACGCCCTTGACCAGACGCTTGTAGCGCACCGCTTCGTCCATCGCCTGCAAGGCATCGCTGCGGTGCTCCAGGGTGATTTCCACCTGCCCCGGTGCATATTCGGAAATCGCCGTGCGCGCCGGGATCCCTTGCAACTTGCAGGCACTGTACAAATCGGCAAGGAACGGCTCGATCTGCTCCAGTTCGCGCAGGCCGTAGACCTGGGTTGCTCGCGGACGCTGGCCATCGGCATCGCGGGCCGGTTGCGGGCGGCCGTTGCTGTCACGCTGCTGGTCGAGCAGATAAAACTCCAGCTCGGCGGCCATCACCGGGTAATAACCGTCGGCCTTGAGGTCGTCGATCACCCGGGCCAGCAAGTGCCGGGGGTCGGCCACCGTGGCGGGCATGCCCTGCTGCGGGTGCATGCTGACCTGCACCGCCGCTGTCGGTATCAGGCGCCACGGCATACGTTGCAAGCTGCCACTGATCGGGTAGGCACGGCAGTCGATATCGCCCACATCCCACACCAGCCCGGTGTTCTCCACATCATCGCCATTGATGCTCAAGCCCAGGATCGTGCTGGGCAACGGCCGCCCGCTTTCATAGACCGCCAGCAGCTCGTCACGGTGCAGCAACTTGCCTCGGGGCACACCGTTGTTGTCGATGATAAACAGCTCGAACATCTCGATGTCCGGGTTCAGTTGCAGAAAATCCAGGGCTTCTTGCACCGGGGCAAACGCGGTTGTGGCACTCATGGCAATACTCATCGGCTCGTATCAGAAAGGCGCACGGGGGCGCAGTCGTTCAGGATTTGACGGGGCGATGAAATCCGGCGGGCGGGCATGACGACAGTGAAACAAGGCCCAGAAGGCTTGCCAGGGGCACTGAGTGCTGCTCATACCTGCAACCGTTGGCAAAAAGGGAACCCAGCCTCACACGCCCGGGTCGGTTGTTTAAATGCAGGGTTTTATACCTTTGGTTACATCGGCGCTAAACATACGCCCCACTCTGTGGGAGCGGGCTTGCCCGCGATGCAGGCGCCGCGGTCGTCAGGCCAACCAGGGCGATGCAATCGCGGGCAAGCCCGCTCCCACAACAAGCCACCTTCCAGCGCTCTGGTGAACGTTTCAAACCCCGGCAAGGTCGCATGCAGTGTCTATCCTGCTTGATCCACCCTATTGCTTCGAGGAGCCCGCACCATGACCACAACGGTTGCCGATTTCATCACCCAAACCCTGCAGCAAGCCGGCGTAAAACGTGTGTTTGGCGTGGTGGGCGATTCCCTCAACGGCTTTACCGACTCACTGCGCCGCCAGGATCAAATCCAGTGGATCCATATGCGCAACGAGGAATCCGCCGCGTTCGCCGCCGGTGCCGAAGCCCATCTGACCGGCGAGCTGGCGGTATGCGCCGGCAGTTGCGGGCCGGGCAACCTGCATTTGATCAACGGCCTGTTCGACGCCCACCGCAGCGGCGTGCCGGTACTGGCCCTGGCTGCGCATATCCCCAGCAGTGAAATCGGTATCGATTACTTCCAGGCCACCCACCCCGAAAGCCTGTTCAAGGAATGCAGCCACTACGTCGAGCTGGTGTCCCGCGCGGACCAGTTGCCGCAGATTCTCGAGCGGGCCATGCGCGTGGCCATCGCCAAGCGCGGGGTGGCGGTGGTGGTGATACCCGGCGACGTGGCGTTGCAAGCCACCGAGGCCAGGGTGCCCCAGTGGCTCAAGCCTGCCACGCCGCAGATTTGCCCGGCCCCGGCCGATATCGACCGGCTGGCGTCATTTCTCAATGATGGCAAGAAAGTCACGCTGCTCTGCGGTGCCGGCTGCGCCGGTGCCCACAGCGAAATCCTCGCCCTGGCCGAACGCCTCAACGCGCCCATCGTGCATGCCCTGCGCGGCAAGGAACACGTAGAATACGACAACCCCTACGACGTCGGCATGACAGGCCTGATTGGCTTCGCTTCGGGGTACAAGGCAATGATGAACTGCGACACCTTGCTGATGCTCGGCACCAACTTCCCGTATCGCCAGTTCTACCCCGAACACGGTTACATCGCACAAGTCGACCTGCGCCCCGAAGCGCTGGGCAACCGCTGCCCGCTGGAGCTGGGGCTGCTCGGTGATGTGAAGCTGACATTGCAGGCAGTGCTGCCCAAGGTGATGCAAAACCCCGACCGCGAGCACCTCGACAAAGCGCTCGACGACTACAAGAAAGCCCGCGAAGACCTCGACGCCCTGGCCGAAAGCGGCCCTGACAGCGCCATCATCCACCCGCAGTACCTCAATCGCCTGGTCAGCGAGCTGGCCGCAGAGGATGCCATTTTTACCTGCGATGTCGGCACCCCCACCGCGTGGGCCGCGCGTTACTTGAAGATGAACGGCAAGCGCCGGCTGATCGGCTCGTTCAACCACGGCTCGATGGCCAATGCCATGCTGCAAGCCATCGGCGCGCAGGCTGCCTTCCCTGAGCGTCAGGTTATCTCCCTGTCGGGTGATGGCGGTTTCACCATGATGATGGGTGACTTCCTGACCCTCAATCAGGTGGGTTTACCGGTCAAGGTCATCGTGCTCAATAACGGCACCCTGGGTTTTGTGGAAATGGAAATGAAAGCCGCGGGGTTCCCGGATGTGGGTTGCGACCTGAACAACCCCAACTTTGCGGCAATGGCCCAGGCGATGGGCGTCAAGGGCATCCGGGTCGAGCACCCGGCCGAACTCGAAGCCGCCCTGCGCGAAGCCCTCAGCCATGATGGCCCGGTACTGGTGGACGTGGTCAGCGCCCGCCAGGAACTGGTCATGCCCCCGACCAAGACCTTCGAGCAGGCCAAGGGATTCAGCTTGTTTATGCTCAAGACCGTCATGGACGGCCGCGCCCGCGAGCTGATCGACCTGGCCAAAGTCAATTTGTGGCGTTAATGAACTCCCTGTAGCCGCAGTACTTTGTGGGAGCGGGCTTGCTCGCGATGCATGCGGCGCGGTCTGTCAGGTAAACCGCGTCGATTTCATCGCGAGCAAGCCCGCTCCCACAGGGAGGCCTTGACCGGCAACAGAGTCTCGACATGATTGAAAAACGCTTCAGCTTGCGATCCCGGGCAGCTCTCGCCTAATATACGTTCCATATACATTTCATATTGGAACGCTAATGGGCATCGTCAAGATATCCGAGCAAATGCACGAAAACCTGCGGGTCGCCAGCAACGCGCTGAGCCGCTCGATCAATGCGCAAGCCGAACACTGGATGCGTATTGGCATGCTGTCCGAACTGTACCCCAACCTTGATCACAATCAGATCTGCCGCCTGCTGGTGCGAGCCGAGCAGGCGGGCGGCCTGGACTTGAATGTGGCACTGCAAGACACCCCCCTCGCAACCGGAGCACATTCATGAAGGCCAGCGTCGTTATCAACACCCCGGCACAGATCGCCCAGTCCAAGGTCGCGGGCAAGCTGGCCGCCGAAGTGCTGGCCATGATCGGCGAGCACGTCAAGGCCGGTGTCACCACCGACCAGCTCGACAAGATCTGCCATGACTATATCGTCAACGTGCAAAAGGCCATCCCCGGCAACGTGGGCTACCACGGCTTTCCCAAAACCGTGTGTGCTTCGGTCAATGAAGTGGTGTGCCACGGTATTCCGTCAAACCGGGTGCTGCAGGACGGCGACATCGTCAATATCGATATCGCGGTGGTCAAGGATGGCTGGTTCGGCGATACCAGCCGCATGTACTTCGTCGGCGAGCCAAGTGCCGCGGCGCGGCACCTGGTGAAAACCACCTACGACGCCATGTGCGCCGGGATCCGCGTGGTGCGCCCGGGCGCGACCCTGGGCGACATCGGTCACGCCATCCAGACCCTGGCCGAAAAAGAAGGCTTCAGCGTGGTGCGCGAGTACTGCGGCCACGGCATCGGCAAGGTCTATCACGATGAGCCGCAAGTGCTGCACTACGGCTATCCGGGCCAGGGCATGAAGCTCAAAGCCGGCATGATTTTCACCATCGAGCCGATGCTCAATGCCGGCAAGCGCCATGTCAAAACCCTGCCCGACCACTGGACCGTGGTCACCAGGGACGGCTCGCTATCAGCCCAGTGGGAACATATGGTGGCCGTGACTGACAACGGCTTCGAGGTGCTGAGCCCGTGGCCGGACACCATGGCCGACTACCCCGCCATTGTTTGACGGGCACTGCACAGGGATGGCGATATGACGGTTGAAAGCTACGACCAGCTGGCGATCTTCGCAGTGGTTGCCCAGGAGCGCAGCTTTACCCGCGCCGCCGCTCGCCTGGGCATGTCGCAACCCGCCCTGAGCCGGGCCATGCGCCAGCTCGAGGAGCGCCTGGGGGTCAGGTTGCTGGCGCGCACTACCCGCAGCGTTGCCCCCACACAAGCAGGTGAGCACCTGCTGCAGGTAATTGCACCACGCTTCGACGAGATCAACAACGAGCTGGCGCTGCTCAGCAAGTTTCGCGACCGGCCGGCAGGTAAATTGCGCATCACCGCAGGTGAGCATGCCGCGATTGCGGTCCTGCAACCGGTACTGGCACAGCTGCTGCCCGACCACCCGGACTTGAGCATCGAAATCATCGTCGACTACGGCCTGACCGATATTGTCGCCGAGGGTTACGATGCTGGCGTGCGCCTGGGCGAACAAGTGGCCAAGGACATGATTGCGATGCGCATCGGGCCTGACATGCGCATGGCGGTGGTCGGCTCCCCCGCTTACTTCAGCCGCTACCCCAAGCCGATGATCCCGGCCGATCTGATGGCCCACAACTGCATTACCTTGCGCATGCCTACCCACGGCGGCCTGTTTATGTGGGAGTTCGAGAAAAACGGCCAGGCCCTGAAAGTGCGGATCGAAGGCCAACTGGTGTTCAACAACATTGCCATGCGCCTGGAGTCGGCACTACAGGGCCTGGGCCTGGCCTATATGCCTGAAGACGCAGTGCGGCCCCATATCGAGCGGGGCCACCTGATCCGCGTGCTGGAGGACTGGTGCGAACCGTATTCCGGCTACCACCTCTACTACCCGAGTCGACGCCAGTCCTCGCCGGCCTTCACCCTGTTGCGTGAAGCCTTGCGCTACCGCGACTGAAGAGCAGCCAGTTGGGCGTCCAGTGCCTCGCTGGCGCGCCGGGCGGCATCGCCATCGCCACTTTCGGCGAGCACCTGGATCACCTCACGCAATTGCGCCTCGCTGAGACCAACACGCAGGCTGGCGCCCATATGTGAACGCAGTTGGGGCTCCACGCCGGGGGTGGCGGCCAGGGCACCGACCGTGGCCAGCTCGCGACTTTGCCAGTCCAGATTGTCCCGGGCAAAAATATCGCCGAACAAATGCGCCTGCAGGTACTGGTTGATCACCGGAGCAAAATCAAACAGCGGGCCCTGCACCGGCGCCCCGGAAATCCGCGTTTGATTGGCCTTGCCCAGGGCCAGCAGCTCTTCACCGGCAGGGATCGCAGCTTCGGGTTCACGCCCCGGGGCGTCTTCAATGCCCCGTTGACGGCGGGCATCGAGCACCTTCATCAACTGACCGAGGGCGTTGAGGCTTCGCGGGAAGCCCGTGTAAGCATACAACTGCACCAGGATTTCCTTGGCCTCGCTGACCGTCAGACCGGCATCCAGGCCCTGGTTCAAGGCGCTATCGAGCGCGGGCATATTGCTGCTGGCCATGGCGGCGGCGATCAGCGGGATGGCCCGCTGGCGTGGCGTCAGCCCCTGCCCGGCCACCCCGCTGACGGTTTGGGAGCCGTCGACGGGCGGGGCCGCCTGCACTGAATCGATGGTCAGCCCCAGGCTCAGGGCGAAGGCCGCAGCCAGCATGGCTGGGCTCTGAAACTTAACGGGCCTGGTATTGTTCATCCGTCACTTTCTCCATCCAGGTCACGTTTTTGCCGTCCACGGTGCCGGTGACGGCCAGATGGGTCATGGCACCGCCTGGGGCGGCACCGTGCCAGTGCTTGATGCCCGGCGGGCAGACCACCACGTCGCCGGGGTGAATCTGCTGCACCGGCTTGCCCCACTCCTGGGTCAGGCCCACCCCGGACACCACCACCAGCCGCTGCCCAGCCGGGTGGGTATGCCAGGCCGAGCGTGCGCCCGGCTCGAAGGTCACGTAGGCACCCGAGGCGTTGATTTCTTCGCTGGCGGGAAACAACGGATCGACCCGCACCTGCCCGGTGAAATAATCCTCGGGGCCAGGTGTAGAAACCTGAGCGGTGCTGCGGATAATCTGCTGTGCCCGGGCCTTGTCGTCAGCGGCTGCCGAGCCGGCTGCGCCCGCCAGGGGCGCCGCTACACACATTGCCAGGGTCCATAGTGTGCGGGTCATGCAAACCTCCTCGTATCAGAGTGTTCTGGCGTAGAAATCAGCCAGCTGGCTGATGGCTGCGTCGACATATTCAGGTACCCAGTAAGTCTGGATATGGGTTGCGCCATCGATCTTGAACAGCGTCTTGTCCTGGGTGCCCGTGGCCTTGGCGAACGCCTGCTCGGTCATGTACAGGGTGTCGGCCTTGCTGCCGGCAATCATCAACAGCGGCTTGTTGAGCAGTTCAAGCTGGTTGGTGGCATCGAAGCTCATCAGGTCCATCAGGCTGCTGAGGGTGTATTTGAAGGTCGAGTTGGGGTGGGCGTGGGTCTTGCCGTAGTACTCGAAACCTTCGCGATACAGGTCAAAAGGCAGTTTGGCGATTTGTTCGTCGGTGAGTTTGACATCACCGGTGTACACCACTTCGCCGCCTGCCGCTTCCTGGGCACGGGCGTCGGAGGCCTGCTGCAGGCGTTCCTGGATGGTGTCCAGTTGCGAGTCCATAAAGCCATTACGGCGCACCAGCCCGGAGTTGAACATGCTCACGGTGGCAATCGACTGGAAGCGCTTGTCGCTCTGCCCGGCCTTCAGCGCATAACCACCGCCGCCGCAGATGCCCAGGAGGCCTATGCGTTTGGTGTCGACACCGGGGTAATTGGCAATAAAGTCGGCCATGCCGTGAATGTCTTCGACACGGTTGGCGGGTTTGTCGACGTTGCGCGGCTGGCCACCGCTGGCGCCCTGGTAGGCGGCGTCGGCGGTAATGGTGATGTAGCCCTTGTCAGCCAGGCGCTGGGCATACAGGCCCGCGACCTGTTCCTTGACCCCGCCGTTGGGGTGCGCGACGACGATGGCCGGGTATTTTTTGCCCGCATCGTAGTTGGCCGGCGTGTACACATTGGCGGCGATATCCAGGCCGTTGAGCTTGTAGGTAACAGGATGGATATTGACCTTGCCCGGTTCGTTGCGAGTGATTGCATCGGCGTAGGTCAGGGTGAACGGGTTGGCCTTGTAGTCCCCCGCCTCGGCGGCTGACATACCGACCATTGCAGCCATGAGCGTGGCTTTAAGTACTGTAAACGTCATAAATATCTCCCTCTCAAAGTTAAACTTCTGCAGGAAACGGCCACCGGGGGCGAGCGCGTATTCAATATAGAAGTAACTTAGCGACTGGGGACTGATTAATAAACGGCGCTTACCGGATAGCACTTATACCCTGTAAGCATAAATCCCCCCCTTGCATCCGTGCGCCCCCTTCGCAACATCCGGCTAACCTGTGTTCAGTCCCGCCTGTTTGCTCACCGGAATTTGCCTATGTCCATTTTTCTCGACCATCCGTTGTCCTGGAGTGCCCTGCTGCTGGTGAGCGACGCCGTGCTGTGGCATCTGGCGCCCTTCAGGCAGCGCATTACGCGGGTCGCGGTGCGCCTGGCGCTGTTTGCGTTATTCAGCGTGATCATTTTCAACGCCGGGGTCAGCCCGTTGCAGCCGCCACTGTTTACCGATGATCGGGTCGCCCAGTTGGGGGCCACCGCGCTGGGGATTGTGTGGTGGCTGTATGCGGCGCGGGTGCTCACCGAGCTTATCGGCCTGGCGCTGATGCGCCGCATCGGCCACAGCGGCCGCCTGCTGCAGGATGTCATTGGCGCGCTGGTGTTTCTGGCGGCCATCGTCGCCGCGGCCGGTTATGTCCTGGAACTGCCGGTCAAGGGCCTGCTGGCGACTTCCGGGGTGGTGGCCATCGTGGTCGGCCTGGCGTTGCAGAGCACCTTGAGCGACGTGTTTTCCGGCATCGTGCTCAACACCACCAAACCGTATCAGGTGGATGACTGGGTGGTGATCGACGGGGTCGAAGGCAAGGTGCTGGACATCGACTGGCGCGCCACCCACCTGCTGACCAGCGCAGGCAGTACGGCGGTGGTACCCAACTCGGTGGCAGCCAAGGCAAAAATCGTCAACCTGAGCCGGCCCGGCAACCTGCACGGGGTGTCGATCAGTATCCAGGTGCCCAACCATATTCGCCCGCGGCGGGTGCTGGACGCCCTGGAGCGCACCCTGCAGGGCAGCAGCAGCCTGTTGCACGACCCGGCGCCCCGGGCGGCGCTCAAGGAAACCGGCGAGAGCATGTCCGAATACGTGGCCAGCGGGTTTATTGCCGAGCTGGGCAAAAAAAGCGAAGTGCGCAACCAGTTGTTCGACCTGGCTCACCGGCACCTGGAGGCCGTGGGCATTTCACGCCAGCCCGACAGGGTCATCGAATCCGCGAGCCGTGCCCGGGCGTTGCTCGATGAGGTAAAAATCTTCCGCTCGTTGAGTGAACAGGAGCGCGACCAGATCGCCCGCTCGATGGTTGCCCGGCAATACGCGGCCGGTGAAGTGGTGTTGGCTCATGACGAGGTACCCGACAGCCTGATGGTGATCGGCACCGGCGTGATCAGCGTCACCCTGCCGGATCCCAAGGGCCCCGTCGAAGCCGGGCGCATGGGGCCGGGGGAGATCATGGGCGAAGAAAGCGTGCTCACGGACTCCCCGTCCCTGGCGACCTTTACCGCCTTGACCTCAAGCATCATTTATCAGATCGACAAGGCCCTGACCCGGGACTGCATGGTGCAGCGGGCCGAGGTTGGCCGGGCCTTGAGCAAATTGCAGGCGGTGCGCCAGCAAAGCAGCCGCATGGCGCTGATGACCGCGCCGGCGCCGATCAGTAAAGGCGGGTTTTTGAGTTGGTTGCACCGGCATTGAGCAAGAGCAGCCAGCGCCCCGTAGCAGCTGACGAGTGGAACGAGGCTGCGTTCGATTGCGAAGCAATCGTAAACCTGAGCGCGCGGCTTATCTGACACACCGCATGCTCGGGTTTCACGAAGGCTGCCTCGGGGTGCCGCATCACGCCGAACGCAGCCTCGTTCCACTCGTCAGCTGCTACGGGGGTTGAGGGTTATCTGGAGGTAAACGCCGAGTAGCTGTTCATCAAGTTGCGGTAGTTGGGGATGCGTGGTGACAGCAAGTTGGCCAGGCCTTCCATGTCGTTGCGCCAGTCAACCTGCAGCTCGCACGCCACCGAGAACCAGTTGACCAACTGCGCACCCGCCGCTGTCATCCGCGCCCACGCCGCCTGTTGCACGGTTTCGTTGAAGGTGCCCGAAGCATCGGTGACGACAAACACCTCGAAACCCTCAGCCAGCGCCGACAGCGTCGGAAAGGTTACGCACACATCCGTTACCACGCCCGCAATGATCAGTTGCTTGCGCCCGGTCGCCTTGACCGCCTTGACGAAATCTTCGTTGTCCCAGGCATTGATCTGACCGGGGCGCGGGATGTAGGGCGCATCGGGGAACAGCTCCTTGAGTTCGGGCACCAATGGGCCGTTGGGGCCGGTTTCAAAACTGGTGGTGAGGATGGTCGGCAGCTTGAAGAACCTGGCCACATCAGCGAGCGCCAGCACGTTGTTCTTGAATTCGTTCGGCGAAAAATCCTGCACCAGCGAAATCAAACCGGTCTGGTGATCAACCAGCAGCACCACAGCATCATCTTTGTTCAGGCGTTTGTATGGAACGTGGCTCATATGGAACTCCTTGATAGAGGGGTGTAACGGGATCAAAACGCAAAACAGGAGCAGCCGAAGGCGCCCCAGAAACCGGCAAAATCGCTGACTGGCGCAGTCGACAAACGCGCCTTCTCATGGCCGTGGGCATGCACCGCGCACGGCCCGCTGCACTGGTGGGCCAGGGACGGTGCGCCCGGGCGCCAGTGGCCAGGGACTTGCACCACCGGCGACCAGTCGGGCAAGACCGGCAGCCGGGCAGGGCCAAGTTTTTCGAAGTCGTCGGCGGCATACACGACCTCGCCGCCCACTACGGTCAGCACCGACTCGATCCATTTGATAGCCTCTTCATCGACGCTGAAAAAGTCCGCACTTAGGACCGCGACGTCCGCCAGCTGGCCGACCTTGATCTGGCCCTTCTTGCCCTGCTCGGAGGAAAACCAGGCACTGCCGTGGGTAAACAGTTCCAGCGCGGTCAGCCGCGGCAGGCCTTCGGCATGCAGCTCGAGCCCGCCCACGGTGCGGCCGCTGACCATCCAGTACAGCGATGTCCACGGGTTGTAACTGGACACCCGGGTGGCATCTGTACCCGCACCCACCGGCACGCCTTCGGCCAGCATGCGTTTGATCGGTGGCGTGGCTTCGGCGGCTTTGGCGCCGTAGCGCTCGACGAAATACTCGCCCTGAAACGCCATGCGATCCTGAATCGCGATACCGCCGTCCAGCGCCCTGACCCGTTCGATGTTCTGAGGGGTAATGGTCTCGGCATGATCGAAAAACCATGGCAGGCCATTGAACGGAATATCCCGATTGACCTTCTCGAACACGTCGAGCATGCGGCTGATGGATTCGTTGTAGGTGGCGTGCAGGCGGAATGGCCAACGCTGCTCCACCAGATGGCGCACCACCGGCTCCAGTTCGTCTTCCATGGTCTGGGGCAGGTCAGGGCGCGGTTCGAGGAAGTCTTCGAAGTCAGCCGCCGAGAACACCAGCATTTCCCCGGCACCGTTGTGGCGCAAAAAGTCATCGCCCTGGTGCAGCTTGACGCTGGAGGTCCAGTGCTTGAAGTCAGTGAGTTCTTCCTTGGGTTTTTGCGTGAACAGGTTGTAAGCGATGCGAATGGTCAGTTGCCGGTCTTTGGCCAGTTGCTCGATGACCCGGTAGTCGTCGGGGTAGTTCTGGAAGCCACCACCGGCATCAATCGCGCTGGTGAGCCCGAGGCGATTGAGTTCACGCATAAACTGGCGGGTCGAATTGACCTGATACTCCAGCGCCAGCGTTGGCCCCTTGGCCAGGGTCGAATAGAGGATCATCGCATTGGGCCGCGCGACCAGCATGCCGGTGGGGTTGCCGTTGGCATCACGCACGATCTCGCCACCTGGCGGATTCGGCGTGTCACGGGTATAGCCGGCCACTCGCAGCGCGGCCCGGTTGAGCAAGGCGCGGTCATACAAATGCAGCACAAACACCGGGGTGTCCGGGGCCGCCTGATTGAGTTCGTCCAGGGTCGGCATGCGCTTCTCGGCGAACTGGAATTCGTTCCAGCCACCCACCACGCGCACCCACTGCGGTGTGGGCGTGCGCGCGGCCTGCGCCTTGAGCATGCGCAACGCATCGGCCAACGACGGCACGCCTTCCCAGCGCAATTCGAGGTTGTAGTTCAGGCCACCGCGGATCAGGTGCAGGTGCGAGTCATTAAGCCCGGGAATGACGCAGCGGCCCTTGAGATCGATGACTTGCGTGCCCGTACCGCGCAGGGCCATCGCCTGGGCATCGGTGCCGACCGTGACAAAACGGCCTTCACGGATGGCCACGGCACTGGCCTGCGGATTGTCGCGGTCGACGGTGTTGAATTGACCATTGAACAGGATCAGATCGGCGTTCATCACGTTTCCTTGGGCGCACAAAGGACTGGGGAGCTGCGGGATCGAGTTTCAGCGTAGATCCTTTAAGCACATCCGATGCCGCCATCGGGCGGGAGCTTCTGTGCGGGAGCTGGCTTGCTCGCGCAGCAAATGGCGTCGTTTGCAAGTCGTCTGGCGTGCTGCTGCTAGTGATCAGCCTCGCGGTCTGGACCATCATGGACTCACAGATTGTTTGTGCGGTCTCACACAAAGAGGTGTTCGAATGTCCAGAGTATGGTTTATCACCGGCAGTTCCCGTGGCCTCGGCCGCGCCATTGCGCTGGCCGCACTGCGCGCCGGCGAGCGGGTGGTTGGTACGGCACGCAACCCGCGCCAGCTCGATGACCTGGTGGCCGCGTATGGAGATGCGGTCTACCCGCTGGCGCTGGACGTCACCGACAACGCCCGGGTGGTCAGTGCGGTCGCGGCAGCGGTGGAGCATTTCGGCCGCCTGGACGTGGTGGTCAACAACGCGGGTTACGGTGATATAGCCGCTGTCGAAGATGTCACCCTTGAGGCTTTCAAGGCCCAGATCGACACCAACTTCTATGGCGTGGTGTATGTGAGCAAGGCGGTGTTGCCGTTTTTACGCGCCCAGGGCAGCGGTCATATCTTCCAGGTCTCGTCGCTGGGTGGCCGTATCGGCATGCCGGGCCTGGCGGCTTACCAAAGTGCAAAATGGGCAGTGGGCGGGTTTTCCACGGTGCTTGCACAAGAAGTGGCGCCACTGGGGATCAAGGTCACCGTGCTGGAGCCGGGCGGTATGCAGACTGACTGGGCCGGGGCTTCCATGACCATCCCGCCGGTCAGTGAGCCCTACCGGCAAACAGTCGGTGCACTGATCGAGTTGCTCGGCTCACCCGGCATCCTGCCCACCCGGCCGGACCGCGTGGCGCAAATTGTGCTTGAACTGGCAATGACCGAGGATGCTCCACTACGCTTGCTGATCGGTAGCGACGCGGTGCAATACGCAGCCCGGGCGGCAGCCGAACTTGCCGCGTCGGATCAACGGTGGCACGACCTCAGCGTATCCGCATCGGACTGAACCCACTCAGGACAGCAGGCAAAGGAGCCCCATGTCTGACGCCAACCGCCCCATCGCTTCGCGTTTCAATGTACCCGATGCGTTCTGGCACGGCCTGACCCTGATCGGCCTGGAGCCGGCAATGGTCCTGCGTCAGGCACGGCTGCCCGTTACCCTGGGCATTCGTGAGCTGCGTGACCGGCGCCAGGTCAGCACACAGGAATTCTTCCGTTTGTGGGAGGCCGTGCACGTGCTCAACCCTGACCCGGCCGCCGGTATCCTGCTGGTAACGCGGCTGGATATCGCCATATTGCCGCCGTCCAGCTTTGCCGCATTTATAGCCCGCGATTACCGCGACGGGCTGCACCGCCTGGCCAGGTTCAAGCAACTGTGTACCCCCGAACGCCTGCGCGTCAGCGAAGCGGGACGCCACTGCACGATCTCCCTCGACTGGCTGCACACCGCGCAACAACCGCCCGCACTGTTGGTCGACGCGGCGTTTGCCACATTTATCGAATTGGGGCGCCGGGGCTCGCGGGTGCACATCGTTGCGCAGCGGGTGGAGCTGGCCCGGCCTGATGATGGCAGCAGCGCACTGGCCGACTTTTTCGGTTGCCCGGTCCATTTTGGTGCCGGGCGCAATGCCCTGGTGCTCGACACTGCCGACCTGGATCGACCCTTCCCGGGCCATAACCCGCAACTGCTGGAGATGCTCAACCCGGCGCTCGTTGCAGCGCTGGCCGAGGCCACGGCACCTGCCAGCATGGCCTTGCAAGTAAAGAGAGCCCTCAAGCGCATCCTCGCCAGCGGCCGCCCGGACATGCTCGACGTGGCACGGGAACTCGGCATGAGCGAGCGCACCTTGCAACGGCGCATTACCGAAGAAGGCACCAGTTTTCGCCAGCTGATGCTGGAAACACGCCAGGAGATCGTGCGCCATTTGCTGGCGGAACCGTCGATCGAAATTGACGAAATTGCCTGCCTGCTCGGCTACGAAGACACCAATTCGTTTTATCGCGCCTTCCGCTCCTGGGAGGGCACCACACCGGCGCGCTGGCGGGCATTGCAGGCGCCCTTGCCTGCCCATTGAACGGGTCCAGGGGAGTATTTGCATGAAAATCATCATTTTTGGTGCCACCGGCATGGTCGGCCAAGGCGTACTACGCGAGGCACTCAATGCTGATGACGTCAGCCAGGTGCTGGCCGTTGGACGCGCACCGCTGGCCATCAACCAGTCGGCAATGTGGGCGCGGGTCAAGCGGCGTACCGAGCAAGATCTGCTGGCCCTGCCCTTCAAGGCCGCGTATATGTTCCGCCCCGGGGTGATTCAGCCGTTGCACGGCGTGCGCTCAAAAACGCCTGCCTACAACATTTTTTACACGCTCACCGGGCCCTTGCTGTCGCTGGCACGCCGACTGCTGCCAAGGCATGTGCTGAGCACCGAGGAGCTTGGTGTGGCAATGCTTGAGGTAGTTCGTCACGGAGCACCCAGGGCGGTGCTCGAAACAGGCGATATCCGCGAGTTGTTGACCCCGGGCAAACGCCGCCCTTGAGCCAGCAACCGCCCTCGTGCATGACCGCAGGGGAATATCAGGTCAGCATTTTTCTTGTTCACGGGTGTGACAGAGCGCTCGCCCGTACCTATTCTGCAAATGACCTGCGCACCGCCAGGTTCTGGAATCCGATCCTCCACTGCAGCTTATTGCGCTTATCGAACCTGCCCATGACCGACCGTTTCAAACCATCACGACCATTGCCCGTAAACTTGCGCGGCCTGATCCTTTGCATTGTTCTGATGTCGGTCCTGGCGACGCTGTGCAACAGTCTTGTCGTGGCTTATCGAGTACAGCGCGACGCCCTGATCCATTCGACCCTGGAGTCCAATGCAGCCTATGCAGCAAAAGTCGCCTCCAGCATCGGTGAGTTTTTGCGGGCGGCGCACAGCAACCTCAACTACAGCGCCAAAATTCTCGGCAAGCACTGGGACGATCCGCAGGTACTGCATGAAGAGGCCTTGCGCCTGAAGGCACAGGACCTGTACTTCAATGCCATTGAAATCATCGACGCCAACGGCAACGTCCTCGCAGCGAACCCGCCTGCCTCGCAAGTTGGCGACTCCGGTTTCAGCGCAGACGGCATCCAGCAAGCACTCAAGGAGCGCCGCCCGCTGGTCAGTTCGACCCATATTTCCAGGCAGGGCAATCTGGTCGTGTTCATCTCACAACCGGTTTTCGGTAAAGACGCAGAGTTTCTCGGCGTGGTGGTGGGCTCGGTTTACCTGCTTGAGCAAAGCGCCTTGCACACCGTCATCAGCAGCCACTTTCATCACGAAGGCACTTTTGCATTTGTTGCTGACAGCCATCGCCGACTGCTCTACCACCCTGACCCCAAGCGGATTTCCGAAGTGCTGAGCTGGAGCCCGGCGATCGATGCCGCATTACGCGGCGAACGCGGCTCAATGGAAGTAGCCAACTCGCGGAACGTCGACATGCTGGCCGGTTACGCCCAGGTGCCGGACTCGAACTGGGCAGTGGTCGTGCAACGGCCCAGGGCGCTGAGCCTGGCGACCTTAAGGCAACTGATGCACGACATGCTTATGGGCATGGTGCCGGCCGGTGTTTTGGGGCTGGGCCTGGTACTTGCCGGCACCACCCTGATCGCCCGACCGCTGCGCCAGCTGTCCGCAGCCGCCCAACAGTTATCGGCAGCGCAAACCCCACAGCAACTGCAACGTATCAACGCCTGGTACCACGATGCCTCGGCCATCCGCCAGGCCATGCTGGCGGGCGTACAGCTGCTGCAGCAAAAGCTTGGCCGGCTCAGCCACGAGGCACAAAGCGACCCTCTGACCGGCCTGGCCAATCGCCGGGCCATGGATGAGTTGCTCAATGTACTGGAGCAGACTGAGCAAGCGTACTCGGTACTGGCACTGGATATCGATCACTTCAAAAAGGTCAATGACACATTCGGGCACGACGCTGGCGACGTGGCACTCAAGCAAGTTGCCGAAATCCTCAAGCAAAACTCCCGGGCAAACGACCTGGCATGTCGCAGCGGTGGTGAGGAATTTTCGCTGCTGCTACCGGATACGACACAAGAAACAGCCGGAGCCATTGCCGAACGCATACGCCAAAGCATCGCCGACGCGCGTATACCGCAAGTCGGCAAGCTGACTATTTCCATAGGGGTGGCCAGCAAGGCGAACGAGCCAATAACCTCGCAACAGGTACTTAAACTGGCCGACGAACGCCTTTACCGCGCCAAGGAAGATGGGCGCAACCGGGTCGTGTCGGCCTGAGGGTAGATTGGCGGTGTATTAATCGACGCCCACGAAAAAGCCCCTGAAATCTTTAACCATTTCAGGGGCTTCGTCTTGTTCAATAATGGCGGAGAGATAGGGACTTTCAGAATCCGACCCTACACCCCTTTAAAATCAATGTCTGTAAGGGTATCCGGCGATTTTGCTACAAATTTTTGCTACAAATTTAGGTCGAAATCAGCTACCTTTTCGGCATCAACACCCAAGGCTCAAGAGCGAAAATGGCAAGCGACAACCTAGTTCTACGGTCAGGTAATTGGCACGTCCGGCTAAGCATTCCGAAGGACGTGAGGCACATCCTCAACCGAACCGAGTTCACCGAGTCGCTCAAGACCGGGAGCAAGCCTGAAGCTCAGGTAAAGAAGTTGGCGTTCCTACATTCATGGAAACAGGCGATAGCGAACGCTAGGAGGCTCGTTGCGGGGCCGACCCCTGACGAACTGTCAGAAAAGTCCTATGACATTTCAAAGCTGATCGAGACACGCCAGCAATCGGGCTTGATGAACATCGTCACCAGCACGCAGACGGATGAGCTAGACCTCACGTTCAGCCAAGAGAAATTCCAGCACATCGAAAGTGAAACTTTTGACCTAATTTCAAATGCTCAAAAATGGAAAAGTCCAAAGGAGGCATTTGAATCCGATTTTGACCCGTGTGGCGAAAGACCCTACCTTGAGTTTGAGACTTTCAAGGAAAAATGGTCAGAGCGAGGCGAAGGAATTTCCCTTGAGCAGAAAATTGAAAGGTTCAATGACTTCATTCGATTAAATAAAGTCATGCACAATTATTTAATTACAGTTGGCCAGCCAATCAGTATCGAAAGTATCGACGAAGTAAAATCAATCCTCGACAGTCCAAAAAATTACAAAATCAAATCTCCTATTACAACTAACAGAATAGCGTCATTTGAAGCGTATCAAATTAAGACCAAGGGGATTATTCAAAAGACTGTAGATACGCAGGCAAATCGCTTGAAATTGATGAATGCTTGGCTTGAAGCAGAGCAACGCGACCTCAACCAAGAAAGCATTGCCAGCTATCTCGATACGCTCAACCTTTCCATTAAGACTAAAAAGCAATACCTCTTCGCCGGGTCAAGTTTTTGGAAATGGGCTATTAAGCACGACGAAAATTTTAAAAAGCTACACCGAGACCAGCAATCCCCCTTCGAAAAGCATGATTTTCCAGTAAATCGCAGCAAGAGGGGCGACGGCTCAACAGATAGAAAGGCTTTTACACCGGAAGACGTTACAAGACTGCATGAGGCAGCCAAAGCTACAAAAAACCGTGAAACACTCACCGACCTTATACTATTAGGTTCTCACACCGGAGCAAGGATTGAAGAGCTTTGCCAGCTTCAAACCCAAGATATAGTCACCGAGGAAGGCGTTAAATGCTTTTACTTCTACGATGGGAAAACCGCAGCCAGTGAGCGACATACACCGATACACCCAGCCATTAAAGAAACAGTGGAAAGATTGATCCGTAATTCAAAGGACGGTTTCTTGATTAGCTCACCAGCAGGAAACAAATACGGAAACCGTTCCGATGCACTCAGCAAACAGTTTGGCAGATTAAAAACCACTCTTGAATATAACAGCCAATACGTTTTCCATAGCTTCCGCAAGACTGTAATCACACAATTGCAACGTGCAGACGTGCCCGGAATACTAATTGCATCAATCGTTGGGCATGAGACGGGAACCATCACATTTGACGTGTATAGTGCAGGACCAAGCCCGAAGCAAAAACACGATGCAATATCAAAACTAAAATACAATATAAAAATCTAAAACCGAAAGCGTTACACGTTAAAAAAAAGAAGAACAATCAAAGGCTCCCAAGCTCTTACCCACCAGAAGAGCTTTTGACCTTCTCCAAAAGAACATTTTTTAAAAAATTCTCTCGCATAATGCACTCCCCTGCATACGCCTCACGTATACACACGCACCCACCCACGCACGTCTTTAGTTATCTATATATAGATATCATATATATTAGATAACAATAATAAAGATTACTACACCACACGCATACATACACGCAAGCACAAACAGCCCACGAATTTGATTAAAATTTAATCTATGGTAAATTACAAATAAGGGTAATGAGCAAAGCGATATGAAGCATTTATCAACCCTTTGGTTACTACTTCACACTTTTGCTTCGCAAAAGATGAGAAGTAGTAACGTCGGGCCAAAGGGTGCCCCTTTGGATACCCAAGAGCAAAGCAAAAGCATCTCGCTGAAATTTAGGAGTAAAAAACAACAACTACTGAGGGTAAAATGAGCAATGAAATCAAAAGCACAACCATGCTATATAAGAGGCTTAACTTTTCAGTCTCTACAATTAAAAAACTAGGCAAATCCTTAAAGCATTCCTTGCGTGTTCACAGCAAAGAAGAAAAGAAAACACAATGGGACGAAGACCTATCCCATAACAACATATTCATAATTAACGGCAATCGCGTCTCGATGAATGAGGCGTCCGCCTTGTCATTCATTAAAGACACGCTAACACCCTTTCATTTGGTCAATAGAAGCAAAGAGCAGAGAAAAGAAGACGTAGAAACTAAAGGCAAATATAAATACAAAATCAAGAAAATCATTAAAGATGAGGTAGGCCAACCCATAGCCGCCTATCTTGATGATCTGATCGAGCGTGGCGATTACATCGACGGCGAACAGGTCAAAGAAGATTTTGAAGCCTTCGAGGTCAGCAGGAAGGCCCAGAAGCTCAAAAGCGTCCAAAACTACATAGACCTACACAACACTATCACCCAAGCAGAAAAACCACTGGATGGCCGTAAAACGGTTATCCAAGAGGCTTTCTTTAAATTCCCCATGCACAACCAAGTAGATCTACCGCCTGAATTCTACGTTTCTGCAATTCAGGACTTCTACGCCAAATATTTTCCCGACTATAACGTACTATTGACGGTTTACCACGGCGATGAATTAGAGGGAGGTAAAAAGAAGGTTGGCGACCACCCTCATATTTTTATCGACTGTAAAAACAAAAGAACTGGGGAATATGACCTGACAGAACAGCAAGCGGTACTTGCCAATAAAGTTATTAAACATCTTGATTTTTTTAAGGATTACACGCCTGTAAACACCAAGCAACAGACCTATCAGGAAAGCCAAATAATAGGCGAAGCGTTACAGGAGCTATTTTACAAGCACATAAATAAAAAATTCAAAACTGAAAGTATTCCACTTGTAGCTAATAGATTGGAAAAAACCCAAGAAAACCTTGAACTTAGAAAGAAAATCAGGCTTGAAAGTAAGAAAGCCAAAGAAGATAGGGCATTTAACATTTATACAATGCGACAAGAGCAACTTGAAGATAAACAAAATAAACTTGAGGAAGTCTCAACAGAAATCGAGAACAAGCAACAAACAAAAGGCACGATTGACCAAGAAATACGCCAAGGGACACAAATCAGCCTTAACTTACAAATGAAGATTGAAAAAGCCGAAACATATTGGAGCAAAAGGCTCGCCCAGTTTGACAGCAAAATCAAAGAAAACACGACAACCCTTAGCACCCTAACGCAAAAACGAATAGATATTCAGCAAGACATCACACAGCTACAAAATAAAAAAGTTGAGCTAGGCAAAAACTTCAAAGCAGAAAAAGAAAAATTACAAAAAAATCTAAATAACTTAAAAGGAAAAGTTACAGCAGAATCGGCAAAGCATAAAAGAATTAAGCAAGCGATAACAATACTTGACGAAAAGCTAGAACCACTAATCCATAAATTTGACATAAAGGTGGACAAGGTTCTTCATGCAAATAGAATGCATGAGAACACAGAAATCCTGTATCAAGAAATGAAAGAAAACATCTTACAGACCGCTAAATATATGGGAAAAGAAAAGCGACACGATTACCTATGGTCAGTGAAAGAACAGCTTGAAGAAAAAGGACTAGACCCTGATATGGTTAATTTTGGCTTTAAAGAAAAGGTCCAGCTATTCATATCCGACACATTCACCAGCACCCAAATAATAGAATTTGATAAACAGGAGGCGGTAGATGCAAAGACAGCGAGAGCAAGAAGAAGCCTTCACAAAAACAAATAAAAACCCGCAACAAGGCGGGCTTTTTACCATCCAAGTTTGACAAACCTCGAAAGTGTGGCAACTTGAAAGGAGCAGAAAAAGAAAACCACCTTGGGGAAGGTGGTTAAGGATACTACAATAAAATTTTAAAAAACTTTAATCAACACACTCATTTAATCATCAAAAAGTTTATTGTCAAGTCATCTCCCAAGGTTTTCTTTTTCTAAATAACTATTAGAAGAGGATAAAAATGGGATGCGTAAAACTATTTGAGGACTACTTACCAAAGAGACCTTATCACACAGACGATTTAGTCAGTGGCTTAAAAATCAATAAAAAAGAAAAAGCAAAATTTGCAAAGCTTATCCAACCTAATGGGCCTACCCATAGATATTGGATGGTTTTTGACTTAGACCGAACCGATGCCGGTATGCACTGGGATAACGTAGGGGCACCAGCTCCAAACCTAATAGCTCGAAATCCAGCGAACGGGCACGCTCATTTACTCTACCTGCTACAAACACCTGTACGAACCGCTATCGACGGTAAAACGGCCCCTTTACGCTACGCAGCAGCCGTTGAGGCAGGCTTGCGTAGTCGCCTTGGAGCAGACAGAGGCTACAGCGGGTTGATCTGCAAGAACCCGATCAACTCACACTGGATAGTGACCCAATGGCAGGCAGATCCATACACCTTGGACTACTTGGCTGACTACGTTGATTTAACGCCGGAAAAGGCCAAACAGAAGCCCGTAGAGGATTACGGCTTGGGTCGCAACTGTATGCTTTTCGATGAGTTAAGGGCGTGGGCATACAAAGCCATCCGCCAAGGCTGGCCCGACTACAACCAATGGCGGAATGCGTGCCTTGACCGTGCCACTGGCTACAACGTCAATTTTTCTACACCATTGGACGTATCCGAAGTTAAACACACAGCCAATAGCGTAGCGAAGTGGACGCATAGGAACTTTAACCGTGGCACCTTTGGTGATTATGTCGCCAGAACCCACACAAGCGAGATACAGGCTTTCAGGGGTAAACAGAAGGGCAAGACCAAGAGAGAACGGGGTATTATCTTGCTTGAAGCTGGGGCAACCATAAAAGAAGTAATGAAACAGCTAAACGTAGACCGTGCGACTGCTTACAGGTGGATAAAAAAAGCATAGCATTATAATTTGTCGCAAAGCCTATATCAGATAATAGCACCCGGTGAGGGGGTTTCTTCTTCCTCCCCCCCCTCCCCTTTTCTTTTTCCTTCCTCCCCATATCCACCCACATATACATACACCGCCCCACCGATAGACATAGAACGCACGGAAATGGTCAAAATACGCTTACATTTACTCGATATATACAAAGATACCAAGCCACACCACTACACGCCTAAAACAATCGAATGCGTGAGCGACCTCATTGCAGCATCTCACCAGCAACCCCCAATACTTCCCAAGGTTTGGAGATATATCCCCCAACCTATATGTATGTATACATACATATCAAATTTCTTTCCTGATGAAAAATTCACACTTTTCCAAATTCATCGAAAACGGTGAATACCGCTCACTCGACTGGTGAGCGTAAATATCCCGAAAGCGATTTGGGGCAGTACTGAAAAAGCGGGGTTTGTGGAAACTTAGTTTTCTTTAAAAATACGCCCAAGAAATTTCAAGTATTTATACCAAATTATTGATATATGGATTTTTTCAACCATCGGATTATGGCTTAAAAACAGCAAAATATCTTGTCAAGAGCAAAATGAAAATAAATATAAGGTTCGACCATAATCGTCAAATAGTGTTCAACTCTACATAAATTACTTAGTTCACTTTTGCTACAAAGCAGCGAAAAAATAGCACCTACAAAATTCAAAAAATCGCTCTCAAATTAATCTCACAAAATAATGTGAGGTATTGGTCACATCGAAAATTCAAAAAAATGAACATGGCCAAACTCCTACAATGTGTATCCCCGAAGCAAATTTATAGGTTCGGAGATATAACCCCGAAGTATTGACTTACATAAAACCTATGGTATTTGTATTATAACAACATAGGAGTTCTAACATGAACAAAGCAGAACAAGCAGGAAAAATAGGCGGGCTAGTTGGCGGATTTAAAAGAAGAGAACGTCAAAAGTTTTTAGTAATATTTATAAAACTGGTAGAAATGGAAGAATTTCCAGACTTGAAACTGACATCATGCCTTGCAAAAAAATTAATAGCAGCATTCTCTGGCTCCAAATCAATCTCAAACGATGTTTTGATAAAAGAGTTTGGGAAGCCCGGCAACAAGGTAAAACAGCAAAACCTTGACGATATCGTGCTGATTTTAACAGAGCGATATAGCGAGACGTATAAGTCACTATGGAACGATGCAAAGAGAAAAATTGAAGATGATGCAAATGAATACAAGAGACAAAAAATTCAAGAAATGCGAACATCAATATCATAAACATATATCCATGCAGCGTTTTTCGCTACATGGCTTAGCAGGCTCAGCTTCAAGGATATATCCCCCAACCTTTACCCTCTTCACACCATCATATGTAGCAGAACAAACAAAAGGCCGATACCGGCCTTCTGCTTATAACTGCATATTTTTTAAGTTGCCAAATCTAGTGGCAAATCGCTTATATCTTTCAAACGACGACCATCAACCATGATAGCTAAAAGCTCCGCCGAATCGTCCATGCCTAGTTCTTTCAATGTTGCTTGTAGCTCATACAAGGCAAAATGATAAACGCAATCTATATCGCCCGTACCGAGAGCGATTGAAGCTAATCTGCTAGGAGTGGGTTCAGCAGTGACCACCATTATATTAGGCAGGTGGCCTTTCCGGTTACGCATCAGGTTTAAAGCTTCGGAACGTGCGTTCTGTGCCCTATCACTTCGGATAGTCCACTTACATGACACGCTTGCATGCAGAAGCGGCTTGCCCCCGGCAGCAGCCCTCAAGCTGGCTCTAGTGCTTACAGAACTATCAACCAAAAACTCATGACGGTTGATATTCTCGTCACTTTCTAAGCCCCTAACCACGACAATATCAGGGGTAATTGTGTAGTCGCTTCCCAAAGCAGCGGCAAGTTCAGGGTCAGCTTTTGCAGCCTGATCCAACGCTATCAGATGTGCATATTGCTCATATTTAGCAATCTCTAAACGATTACGCCCAGACACTTGATGCACGTCCCAGTCACCGGGACGAAGATGCCCCAGTTTCAAGAAAGTATTTTTTACATACTCCGCACAAATACCCTCAAATTCATTACCAGAAGTTTGACCAGCTTGGCGTTCTGCAATTGTCTCAGCCTTCAATAACTCCGCAATGCCTTTTGCAATGGCAATACTGCTTCTATTGCTACTGTCGGCGTTGCTTGGCACACCCTTATCATTGATTGTCAGCGTTGTTTTGAGCAGCGAAGCATGGAACTCTTTCCGTGCTTGTAGAAACTCGGGAGGAATATTCATTAGGCTCTGTACGTAAACCCAAGAAATACGATTTTCTGTAAAATACACCGCCATTAAAGCCAGGAGGCCAAGATGGCAAAGCGGTATGAACTCCCCGACGCAGCCTGGGATCTGGTTGCAGATATCTTCACCAAAAATCAGCGCACCGGGCGCCCTCGGGCCGATGATCGCCTGATGCTAAACGGTATTCTCTGGGTGCTTTGCTCTGGCGCAGCCTGGCGAGACATGCCCGAACGATTCGGCCCTTGGTCAACGATCTATCAACGGTTCCGGGGATGGCGTGATTGCGGAGCTTTTGATCAGATGCTCAAGCGTCTTCATATCCGATTGAATGAGCAGGGTTTGATTGACTTGGAAACATGGATGATCGACTCCACTGCCGTACGAGCAACCCGGGCCTCATCAGGTGCCGGGAAAAAAGGGGATTTGAAGAACCGCAAGACCACGCGCTCGGGCGCAGCCGGGGTGGCCTGACGACCAAGATTCACATGCTGTGCGACGCCAATGGTGTGCCTCTGCGTTTCCTGTTGTCAGGCGGACAAGCCAGCGATATAGCCTATGCCCAACCGCTACTCGATCAGGCTTGCATACCCAGCCTGCGCGGTCGCCCACGCAAGCGTTGCCGCTGGTTGCTGGCTGACAAGGGTTACGACGCTGAAGCGCTGCGCCAGTATTGTGATCGTTATCGCATGCAGCCAGTCATTCCGTTGCGAAGCATGAAGCGCAAAACCAAGCCAGGATTGCCTCGACTTTTTGATCGCCCCAAATATCGGCAGCGCAACATCATCGAACGCATGTTTGGCTGGCTGAAGGAGAACCGTCGCATCGTGACGCGCTTCGACAAGCTCGCAACAAGTTTTGCGGCGATGGTCTCATTGGCCTGCGCTATGCGGTGCTTGCGACAATACTTTACGTACAGAGCCTAGGCAACCTGTACCAAGCGTTTTACAGAAAGAGCTTTGAAGATTTGCTTCGCAACTGCACACGCAACAGGAGGTGGAAAAGCGTTCCCTATCTGTCGATATGCTGCAGTTTTCTTTCCATAAAATTGCCAGTCATCAGGGAACCCCTGAATGCGTGCAGCCATGCGGGTAGTCAGCCTCGGCATCCCTTCAAAAAACTCCGTAGGAGGTTCATTGGCAATACCCATCCCACACACACCAATGGAAGCCCAAGCCTTCTTAGCTCTTGTTGGCCCCAGATCCGGGCCACCGTGCTTTTTAGATCCGCCGACGAGCGTTGGTGCGATTGTGTTCGCCTGCTCTCGCCATGCATCAGCACCACGCCAGCCATCGGCCTGCATTAGATCGTGAAGAAGCTCACCAACAGTCGGTGGAGTGATTAGCTTTGGCTCAGGCCATGAAAAACCCTCAGCAAGGTCTTTCCTGATGCCAACGAAAACCACACGAGGCCGAAGCTGGGTAACGCCAAAATCGGAAGCATTCAGCAGCCGCCAGCCCGGCACATAGCCAAGCTTTTTAAGTTGTTTCTCAACCTTATTACGGTAGTCATCGAAAACAGCGTCGAGAAGACCTCGCACGTTTTCCAGCATCACGGCTTTCGGTCGGCACTCATCAACAAGACGTAACGCTTCGGGGAAAAGGTCACGTTCATCATCGGCCCCAAGCTGCTTACCAGCTTTGGAAAAAGGAGGGCAAGGAACCCCACCGGCGACCAAATCAACCCCGAAATAAGGAAGACCGTTAAATTGACGCAGATCCTGCTCTTGCACGTTCCACTCAGGGCGGTTTAAACGGAGAGTTGCACAGGCAGGAGGTTCAATTTCCACCAATACTTCGTGCCCAAAGCCCGCCATTTCTAGGCCGAGAGCTTGCCCGCCAGCTCCGGCACACATTTCCAATGACGTGAATAGGCTCATTTTGTCTCCTCGCAACGCTCTGTTTCAAAGCGGCTTCTTAAAAATCGGTGATACTAACATGGTGTATGGATAGACAGGGAACCCATCTAACCCTTCGACGCACTGCTGCAGAGCCGCAGCACATCAAAGGGTCTTGATCAAGCCACTACGGGCAACGGCGGGGCATTATCCACAAATCCGCTCCTATGCTCCCACAGGGGCTTTTAGGTCATAGGGCAGCACAGAGGCAGGAAGAGCAAACGACAGACGAAAAAAATGGCGATCTGTAGGTCAGGTTTTTGCTACAAAACCTTGCTACAAATCACCATTTTTACAACCTCGTAAATCATTGATTTATAAGGCTTTTTTCAATATGGCGGAGAGATAGGGATTCGAACCCCTTCTGACTGCCCTGCACACCGCTGTAGGCCACATAAAACGCGAAATCTCGGTCGAACCTTCGGCCTGCCAGAGCCTACAGCGGCCTGTGTTTTGCCCTAAATATGCCCTAAACCACTTCACAAAGCTGTAAAGGTCAGCAGGCTAAAAATCACATAAAACCTAGCTAGGCCTTGGCTCGCTCCCTTGCTTTTCGAGTCAGACTAATGATGTTTGGTCTAGCGCCTTTTCGCTTCATGTTCAATCCAATCCTGAAGAGCTCGGGAACTTCAAAACTCCCTTCGTCAGCATAAGCAACTCCGTATTTCTCTAAGATGTCCAGTTCTTGAGATTCAATCCCTTTGGATGCAGCTTCAATTCTATCAAATGGAGTAGCCAAGTCAGAGATTGACTTCAACTTTCCGAAAATTGGGAGTAACTCTCTCACCTCTTTCGGATATTCGTCTACCTTCTGATAGCTTGTATACTCAACAGCTTTTCTCATAGCACTAGCTGTAAGCAACCGTCCTTCAACTGCTTGAGACCTTGAGCTTAGCGCCGCCTGATGTATAAATCTTACCAGGTCCCTAGCAGTTAACCTACCGGTCAAATCTGTTAGCACAGCAAGAACCCACTCCGTAGATCTAGCCTCTTTTCCAGAGTCACTCCCGAGCTTTAAACCCCATACTCGTCGTAAATCAGCTTCACGCTCTATCTCCGACCGAGCTCGCCAATTGGGTGTCCACAAATTTGGAATTGCACCGCTGTTCGATACGAGCCATATAACAAGCTCTTGAATATCCAGGTCTCGCCAAGTCAATGCATAATTTCTATAGGACGCACGGAATTGCTGTACATTCTGTTCAATTACGGCCTCTACCATATCGCTTCTTGCAAATACAATTAGACCAATAGGTCGCCCCGCTTCTTCTCTTAGCTTAATCGGCACATCTCGAAACAAAGAGCGCAAGGCATCCGCATGTACCACATCGGTATAGGGATTAACAAACTCCTCTTCTAAGCCTTCGAACATAGCTATTGGTCTGATGCTTCCCGAATTTTTGACAGCGTTTAGAAAACTCTGCCAATTATTAGAAGCACCAGTAAACCCGGCAGATCTTGCTATGCTATCCAGCCAGAAAACTGTCCACTGTGGAACATCCCACTTTTCTTTAATCCCCTGCTTTACACCGTCAGTAGTCTCAGAAAAACGGGCAGGCTCTTTCTGTGACAACTGAGCAGCCACCCTACTTCGACCATCTGCCACTAGCTGTTGCATACTATCCGAGCTATTAACAGAGCCGAATACAGGGAGGAATACACCTTCAAAACTTGTTGCCTGGCCTGATTCTAAAGTTTTAGATGCAGCTGCCCAAGACTGATGCTCTAATAAATACCTGAACGTAAGCGTTTTACCAGTTCCCTTAGTACCTTCAATAACAGTAATTGGCGGATGCTGTGTAAAATCCCCAATTAATCGCTGCAGGGGCGGAGTGATCAATGGTCTTTGCACGTCAACTACAGTTTCAGCAAACTCTAATTTTTTTGCAAACTCGGCGAGAAGCGTACAAGCATCATTATGGCTAACGTCTCCTAAACTAGGCACCTGAGTACTTAAAGGCAATACCCCTAGTCGGCGCGTTAGCATCCAGTTTTCCATCTCGGATTTCAGACCTGAGGTAAACCCTGTTCGATGCAGTTCGTGGAAATACGACACCCACTCATCAACCGAAGCAATGAGATCTGGAACGTGATAATGAAACCCAAAAGCTAAAGTGCTTTCTAACCCGGGTGTAACTGCTGACTCTGAGTCTAAAACCAATCCATCAGATAGAAGAAACGCACTTTCTGCTTGAACTTCCAGTTGCGATTGCAAGCCACTTCGAAAATCGGCGTCCTCATATTGATGCCGAGGTACTTGGTTGAATAACACAAAGGGCTGACGACCAGAAATCCCTGTTTGTCGTTCTATGTGCCCTATCGTTTGCAACATTCCCTTGAGTGCATTTATGGACTGTCCACTTGCTGTGGAAACAAAAACTCTTTCAACACTCGGATCAGTCAAGAAATGCAATGCAATGTCAACAAGTCCCGCTCTGAGGTCTACGATTGCAATCCTGCAACCGAGCGCTTTCGCTAACCCTCTAACCAAATCAACTATCAAAAAAGGCTGATTCTTCCGCGCATTAACCAAATGTTCGGGCCTAATGGTAAATCCGGACAAATCATTCAATAGCCTTTTAACCGGCAACACATAAATATCGTCGATACGTTGATCTAACATCTGTGCTGCAACAAATGAAATAGTGCTATTCAAATCCTCAGAGGTATCGGCATGCGCTAACGCCAGCATGTCCTCAAGGGACACGCTAACATCTGGTTTACGTGTTCGATATAGATAACTTATTCCCGGCGCCTCAAAGTCAGCATCTATAAAAAGAACAGGATCTCCGCTACTGCTATCTGCTATATTTTTAGCGAACGCCATAGCAGCAGTGGTTCGGCCAACTCCGCCCTTTACACTATGAAATGCCACTACCGACGGCAAATCATCTAATCGCTCAGGGAAGGAAATTGAATACGACCTATGCCCCTCCAATGAAGCGTTAGGTCTAAACACTGGAATCTTTACGTCAGGCCCATCAAACTCATAAATAACCCGTAAATTATTTAGTTCGGACGGCCCCTCCAGCCTTATAAATATATTGTTATTCGTTCCAACTTGCACCCACGAACCAAACACTTCTTTTAGCCATTCTTGCACATGAGGTACTTGATCGGGCGACTCTAATGTCAGGATCAGGCCGGTCCAAAATACGTCCGATGCTATAAGCCCCGCGGGGGGAGCAAATGGAGCTGCGCACCCTTCGTGCCTCATTGGTATTGTGGACAGTCTTCTAGCCACATCGATCCATGATAACAATGGGAGAGTCGATAATTCGCTAGTGGCCATTATATTTCGCCCTGTACGTAAGTGATTACCGCCGTCAAAAATGTTTCTAACGCCGCTTGATCTGCGGGCGCGGTAGCTAAGCCGTAACGCCATGCTTCGTGAGCGCGCGGAATTTCAAAATCCTGACCGTTGTTATATCCATTTACCGTTCGAAATGGCCCGACTGGTGGTGAAACTGATGCTGCGGAAACTTTGAGTCGACGCAACATCAGCCCTAGATCATGAGAATAGCCTTCGACTTTGCCAGGGTTTTTAGGAGAAAGTGGCGCATTATCCAACGCTACGCTCTGATCCCTTACTTCGTAGCTGAAAGGTACCCGTTCTGCACGATTAAGTAAGTACTTAAGCCCTGATTCTGCAGCATAGAAACGTAGCAATGACGGTCCATGCGAGGGAAGTTGGTGACTTGAATCAACTGCTGCTGATAAAAGGTCCGCAAGTGCAGCTGTTCTTAAAAAATTCTGCTTATGATCATCACGTTGACATACGAGCATAGCTTTCCTTGCCCTTTTTTTCTGAATGTCCCCAGCATAAATGAAAAATCAGCAAGATCCATCTCGCCCTTTAAAATCAAGAACCTCAGGGCTCGTGCAGCGCCGCAAAAAAACCCTATTTGCAAGACACCCTCCAAAGCTGATCCAGCCTAGTCGTGTAGCTTTGACTCATCATTTCTCTGCGCATTCCCCAGTCAGGATTGGTCGGCACACTGGCTGACCGTAAAGTGCCCCTGCCCCACTTACCATTGATCTGATCCAGCACAGCCATCACCTTTGAGGCTTCGTCCGGTTGAGAAATGGCGAATAGGTCATCGGTAAACTCGCCGGGCTGGCATAGGTTCAGCAGCAAAACTTCCGCCTTGCTGTATTTGAAGCCCGGCCTGAATACGAGATCAAGCGCATCAGCCGCCGCCTTGGTCAGAAGACGTACATCATCGGTGGGGTACGGCAGATCGACCACTACACCGTTGGCGTATTTGGCCTCATCTGGATTAAACATGCCGGTACGAATACTCACTCGAATCTTCTTACAAAAAGAATTCTGAGCCCTGAGCTTTTCCGAGGCACGCATCATGTAGGTGGCCACCGCCTCCTTAATGGGCGGTAGTTCCTTCAGCCGTTTACCGAACATCCGGCTGCAGCAGATCTCCTGCTTCGGTGTGTCTGGCTCATCCAGTTCCAGGCACGGGGTACCGGCCAGCTCCCGAGCAGTCTTTTCGATCACCACGCTGAAATTTTTGCGTAGCGACCAGGCGTCGGCCATGGCCAAGTCCATGGCTGTCTTGATGCCCAGTGCATTCAAGTGCACTTTCATACGCCGGCCCACGCCCCATACCTCACCCACGTCGGTGTTGCGTAGCACCCAGTCGCGCTTCACTGGGTTGCAAATATTCACCACGCCCCCGGTCTGGGCCTGCAAGCGTTTTGCCGTGTGGTTAGCCAACTTGGCCAGGGTCTTAGTGGGAGCGATGCCAACGCCAACCGGAATACCGGTGCAGCGCAGCACCTGGTTGCGAATTTGTCGACCGAGCGCGTCCAGCCCGTCGATGCCGGTCAGGTCGGCGAACGCCTCATCGATGCTGTACACCTCGACCGCCGGCACCAAAGCTTCGATTACGGTCATGACTCGCTCACTGAGGTCGCCGTACAGTGCGTAATTCGACGAAAAGGCAACAATGCCGTGCTGCCGAAGCGTGTGTTTGATCTGGAAATACGGCGCGCCCATTTTCACGAAGGGCTTGGCGTCGTAGCTGCGCGCAATGACGCAGCCGTCGTTGTTCGAGAGGACCACGATCGGCACCTTCGCCAGGTCCGGGCGAAACACCCTCTCGCAACTGGCATAAAAGCTGTTGCAGTCGATCAAACCAAATACCGGCGATGGCTTAGACATGGCTGCGCACGGTCCCGGTAATCACACCCCAGATCGACAGTTCGTCGCTCTCCAATACATACCGAGCCGGGTACTTGGAGTTTTCCGACAGCAAGATCACCTCTTTGCCTCGGATGCACAGGCGCTTGCAGATCGGATCGTTGTTAAGCAATGCCACTACGATATGACCGTGGGCTGGTTCAATGGAGCGGTCCACGATCGCTAAGTCGCCTTCAAAAATACCGGCGCCCTGCATGCTCTCCCCGATGATCGACACCAAGTAGACGTGCGGCGCACGGATATTCAACACCTCATCCAGCGATATGTGCGCCTCGATGTGATCTGCTGCCGGCGAAGGAAAACCGGCCGGCACCTGAAACAGGCAAAGCGGCAGCTTCAGGCCGCCCTCGGCAATAGGACCTAAAATTGAAAAGCTCATGACGCACGACTTCCGATACTGTACGAATGTACAGTTAACTTTCAGAAACGCTTGCGGTCAATTTATGTAGGGAATATCTGATAGGCGGGCGAGCTATGTGCGGACGACTTTCGCAGTACGATGGCATTCACGACTTCGTCGCAGCGCTGAGCATGCCCAACGCGCTGGTCAATAACGCTGGCGACCACCCCTTCGAGCGCTACAACGCCGCACCGACAATGCAGCTCGCCATTTTCCATCAGGAGGGCGACTACCTGCACGCCGACATGGTTCGATGGGGATGGCGTCCGCATTGGGCTAAGGACAGGGCTGCGCCGATCAACGCCCGAGTCGAGAAAGTGGCCCACGGCCCATTCTTCCGCGCAATCTGGCCTCACCGTGCCATCATTGCGATCAACAACTGGTTTGAATGGGCGGATGAAGGCGGACCAAAGAAGCAGCCTTACCTCATTCGCCGGCGGGACCAGGCGCCGATCCTCTGTGCTGCTATCGGCCAGTACCCCAACGCGGAGATCCCGCCTAGCGAGCATGACGGCTTTGTGATCATCACCGCTGACAGCGCCGGCGGAATGGTAGACATCCATGACCGGCGGCCGGTGACGTTTTCACCAGAATTGGCCCGCGAATGGCTTGACCCTGACGCGCCAAAAGAACGTGCCGAGCAGATGGTGCTGAATCAAGGTGAGCAGACAGAAGCTTTTGAGTGGTTTCGAGTGGATAGAGCAGTAGGCAATGTTCGCAATCAGGGCGTTGGACTGCTGACGCCGACAGGTGATTGACCGCAGAGCCGAGGCCACTCACCCATCGAAAGTGGGGCCACCTTAGCTCCACAGCCCGTTACAGTTTGTTGGCTTACCAGGATCCGAACAGAGCTAACGTATCCTTATGTTCGGCCTCACCCTCGTGCTGCCATTGCAAACTCCATCTCCATTCTTCCACTCTCGGCTTGCAATCTTTACAGGTATCACAATGAGTTTGTTTGAAGCCTCTAAGAAACTCCTGCTTCGAATCGTTGTCGTACAACGGAAGTAATAAACCCCCGGTCCCTGCCGCATACTTATGCTTTAAGCACACCAACAAGTGCATCCCCCCAGCTGAATGCATACGAAGTGTTTCGGCCACAATACCTGCCGGACGGTAACTAACGAACAGATGTTCGCATTTTTTTATAATATCATTTGGATCATAGTTAATTAGCCCTCGCGCAACTATCCCCCCCAACATACATTTCGGGTCATCAGGATCCATCCCCAAGTCTTTTGCAGTTGATGTGTAATATTTTTTCTGTTCCAAAACACTCAAATCAAAAAAGCTCGCTGGCGCACTTTCAGCGCTTGCAAGCTCTTCTTCCAGCTCATCAAAACGAGCAATCAACTCTCGATTAAATCCGAAGAGTTGTTTGATTTCTGCCGTCTGCTCCAAGGTCATATCTGCGCGAACTAAAAACCTATAAAGCACCGCTGCTTTTTCCAGCTCCCCCACTAGAGAGCAGTACGCAAACACGAGAAGATAAACACTACGAAACCATGCATCGAACACAGAAATAGCGCTAGAATCACCTCGAGCACCGTGTACAGACCTGAACAATATTATGGGCACTGCGGCACTGACAAAGACGTCACACAAAATCCCAAACTGATCAAGCATGGTAAGACGCTGACACAACTCTGCAATTTTTTGCAGGTTATCACAGCAAATACTGTACAGCTTGTGCTCCTCAATATTAAACATGTACTTTTCTAAACTATTATCAGGGAACGCTTTATTTGCATTGTGTGTCGCATAGAGCTGATCAGCCCGCACCCTAAATATAACAACTCGCGACTTACCTATAGCTAGCAATCTGTATGTCTGACTTTTCTCTTCCCTAGCTAGAGCAACCAACAAATTACATATAAGCAGCTTTTGCTCAAGCTGCTCTCTTTTGACATTGGTAGAAGGTGCAATACTAAAGACCTGATCATAATAGAGGGCTGCAATAAACCGATCTGACGACGGAACTATCTCTGAGCTTATAAGCTGATGCGATATTTCATAAACCCGTCCAAATTCTTTACCCCTAAGTAAATTGTCAAGCTGTTGATGATAGGCTTTAAAAAGCGCGCCCCCAACATCCTCAATACGTTTTTGCAGCGCATCCGGACTGATAGCATGTAGATTTGAAATCGATGATTTCAAACCTTTGAACGCAAGATAATCCCAACAGATACCAACAGAATTCAATAGCGCAGTAGTAGATTGAGACGTACCTTTGAGAATTTCATTGACGACAGGCAAGTGAACTTGAATTGTTTCATTCGATGCCGATTTTCCGGCCTTTGAAATCAAATCTTCATTGCCCGTCACCGGAACCCAAAAAATACGCTCACTTGATACTTCTACGACAACCAAAATAACAGGCACACTAAATGAGAAATAGTACTTCAAACGCTCCAAGCTCAGATTAAAGGAAAGAGTTAGCCCTTTATTTATAAAGCTAGAGAACTCCTGACCTTTTATTTGAACTTTAAAAATCGAATTTTCTCCTAACGCTTTACCGGCAGCATCTTTAAGCTCAATCTCCCCATCAATGCCGTGATCATTTTGATCCTCTTGAGGTCTGAATATCCAACTTGGTGGTAACTTGTACTCGAAAATTCGACCAGCGACTGTGCCTATTTCGCCCGCATTCATATTGCCTCCCTATGTATCATCGATGCGGGCCAAGTACGCCCAAAACTTTGTAGACAATTACGAAACGGTATTTGACCTTGGAACCAGGACAGGGTACCTGCATCTCTTAGGCACTAACAACTGTCAGAATAGCCCTCCCAAATCGGAGTGCGTCCAGTTCATAATGACCAGCTCACCACTCACACCTGCTTTGCCTTGCCTTTGATTGGTATTCGAGTAGCGGATATCCAAGGTTTCGAAATGGAAGCCCTCAAACACACGGCGAATGTCCGGGTGATCGTTGATACTGACCATCACCTTGCCTTTACAACGGCGCATGAAGTCGGCCATCCGCTCGTAGTTCTCGAATGGAAAGTCCACGCCATAGCCGGCGGTCTGCCAGTAAGGCGGATCCATATAGTGGAACGTGTGGGCACGGTCGTAGCGTTCCGCGCATTCAAGCCAGGGGAGATTTTCGACGTAGGTGCCGGACAGGCGCTGCCAGGCGGCCGAGAGGTTTTCCTCGATCCGCAGCAGATTGATGGCCGGGGCAGTGGTCGCCGTGCCGAACGTCTGACCGGAGACCTTGCCGGCGAAGGCATGGTGCTGCAGGTAGAAGAATCGGGCGGCGCGCTGGATGTCGGTGAGGGTTTCGGGACGGGTCATCTTCTGCCACTCGAACACCTGGCGTGAGCTGAGCGCCCATTTGAATTGGCGCACGAACTCTTCCAGATGGTTTTGCACGACGCGGTACAGCGTGACCAGGTCGCCGTTGATGTCGTTGAGGACTTCAACCGGCGCGGCCTGAGGCCGCATGAAGTACAGCGCGGCGCCGCCGGCAAACACTTCAACGTAGCATTCGTGTGGTGGGAAGAGCGGGATGAGGCGGTCGGCCAGGCGGCGTTTGCCGCCCATCCAAGGGATGATGGGAGTAGACATAAAAAGCAAGACCTTTACTGTATGGATAAACAGGTGCTAGGCTCGCCGCGCTTCGTGCACGGAGTAAGAGCCTTGGCTGGACTTGCAGGGACAATCTGCAGGGACGGCGGTCGGGTTGGATGTTGACGCATCTACCCCGACCGCTCTTTTTCACTTCGGTGTTGAGACTTCTTTGGCGTAGGCCTGACAGGCCGCCAGGGCGATCAGTCCTTGGTCGCCGGCATCGGTGATGCCGATAATTCGTTGAGCATGCGCTGGGTCAAGTTGGGCTCGTGTTCCGCCATGAACCACGCCGCCGGTTGGGGCGGCGGCTGACACTTCGTCGCCACTGCCTGCATCGGTGGCGTCGAGGAGGACTGACATCCGCAGATCAGCAGTGGCAAGGCGATCACGCAGGCGAGCCTGGTTGCGTTGAGCATCACTCAGTTCCTTGTAGTGGGTTTGTTCACTGGTCGACAGCCGCTGCTCAAGGGCCAGGCGGTTGCCCTGTGCCGTGCGCACCTGGTCAGCGGCGGCGTTGCTGATGGCGATCAGATCGTCCTTGTGCAGGCCGGCCTGTTCGGCGAGTTGTTGGCCGTAGCGCCAGTCCTGAACCTTCCAGGCTGACACAGCAGATCCGCCGACCAATGCGGCCAGCAGCCCACTGATGGCCAGCAGCCGATACGGAGCCGGGATCAGGTCGGCGAGACGCATAGCACCGCCCTCGCCCGCGCCCACAACTCCAGCCGATCCGCCAAACCATTGAGGCCGCCGTTGATCTTGCGGGTGATCGCCTCGAACTCGCCCCGATCTGCCAGGGCATTTAGCTCGCGCCCCCACCAGAACCACGCCGCCGACTCGGCCGCCCATTGCGGCAACTCGAGCAGCTCAGGGGTGCGCAACAATCGCTCATCGCCGAACAGCGCCAGGCTGCAGCGCAGGTAGTTGCTATGTCCGGTCACCTGGATCAAGCCGCGACCGCGATAACGCTGGCCATCGCCATCGAGCTCCGAGGTATTGCCCAGTTTCACGGCCAGGCTACCGGTGTCGTATTTGCTCAGGTACTGATCGCCGCCCAGCTCACGGACGTACTGCAGCTGGCCGGACTCATGACCAACTTGGGCCAGGAACGCCGCCTGACGTTTCGACGTATTGATTTGCCGATGCGCCATGGCCGCGTTTAGAGCGGATACAAAAACGCCCGCTTGGCGGCGGGCGTTCGGCATGATGCGTTGCAGCTGTTGTTCAGTGACGGACATACAAAACTCCAGGTATAAAAAAACCGCACTCAGGCGGCGATGGGGGCGCTACGGCGCGTTGACATTCACCACCTTGAGCGGCGGCTTAACTTTCTTTTTCTTACCCTTGGATTTGCCCTGCTTGCCGGCATTGCACTCGACGGTGGTCGACCAGCCGGATTGGGTAAACACCTGCTCCACCGAATCCGCCAAGTACTCGCCATCAAGGCCGACCTTGAAACCCTGGGCGTTGATCAATCGCTCGGCAAAGATGTCGGTCCGGCCGGGCATCTCGAAACGCACGTCAGCGGTGGAACGATTGAACGCCGCCAAACGCGCCTTGGCGGCCGACTCGGCGGCGGTCTTGTTCGGGTAGATATGCCGATCGGTATGCACCGCCGGCAAGCCATCCGGGGCGTCGTCGTTATCCACCGAGACGGTGGCGAGCTTGCCGGTCTTCTTGTCCTGGTGCTTAGTCGCCACGGCCTTGTGCGAGTTGCGATCGCCCAGGCTGAACTGCCAGCGGCTGAGGTCGCTACGCGTCAGGGTGATCGCGCCGAACGCCTTGCCGCTGGCCGTCTGGCCCGCTTGACGCGGCATCACCAACAGTTTGCCGTCGGCCACCTTGGCCGTGCAGTCGTACTGTTTGGCCAAGCGCGTGATGAAATTAAAATCGGACTCGTTGAGCTGATCCACCCGGGCGACTTTCGTGGTCACCGGACACACCGGCTGCCAGCCATTGCGCGCGGCGATATCGGCCACGATCGTCGACAGCGGCACGCCTTCCCAGCTGCCGCTGCGGATGGTCTTGCCACTGCCGCGCATGTCACTGGCCTTGCCCTTGATCACGATCGTGTCCGGCGGACCCGACACCTCGACCGTGTCCACCGCGTAACGCCCCAGGCGCGCCAAGGATGTTTCGGCATAGCCCAGGTAGATCTCGATCGAGCTGCCACGCCGAGGCAGCACCACTTGGCCGTCTCGGTCATCAATGCGCAACTCAAACTCGTCGGACTCCATCCCGGGCTTGTCAGAGGTGCGCAGCAACAACAATCGATCATTGATCTTGGCCGTCACATCGGTGCCATCGGCCACGATTCGAAACATGGGGGTCATGGATTTTGTCCAAAAAAAGCCCGCACATGGCGGGGCAAAAAACAAAGGGCCGTTACGCGTAACGCAACGGGCCGCCGGCGGCGGTAGCGCCCGAGGTCAATCCCACAAGTTCACCCCCTCCCCGGTCGGGCTGGGCAGTTCCGGCAGATAGATCACCACGCCGGTGCGGTAGGGCTGAGGCTCATCCGCCAACCCCTGATTGGCATTCAGCACCGCTTCGACGCTGCCCAGCAAATGGCCATAAACGTTATGGCAAATGACATCGAGCATGTCCCCATCAGACGTTCTGCATGTCGTCGCCATAGCGCACAAACTCCAGAGTGAACCCTTGTTTACGCGGAATCCCGCCGTGCATCAGTACGCCCTGTTCCTCGCCGATGTTCTTCAGGCACCACGTCCCAATCACCTCGCCATAGCCCGTGGTCAGGGTCAGTGGCTGAAGCCTGGCTCCAATGGTGCGCAACGTATCGAGCTGCTTGAGGCCACCCTTGAAGCCCGGGTAGATCGTGCCTTTGAGCGTAAGCTTTTCCTCTCCCATCCCGATGGCCTGCTGCGCCGGGCGGCGAGACAGGCGTTCCTGTGAAGCCCAACGGAATTCGGTAGAACGACTCAGCTCGTCGAAAGCCGCCGTGTCCAGGTTGAAAAAGTAGGGTTGCTCCTTGGGGTCGCGCGGCTGGATGATCAGCAAGTGCGGGAACGGCCTCACCGCCTCCGGCGCTGGCGTGGCATCCACGGCAAAGGAACTGGTGGGCACGATGTTGGCCAACGACGGACTGACCTTGCCGGCGATTTTGTTGATCGCCGTCGACGCCTTGCCCGCCTGTTCCTTCAGCGTCCCCATCCGTTCCTGTACTTCGGCGGCCGACCGGGTCGCCCGGCCGTACACCGCCACCACCTGCCCGACCTTGGCCTGGGCCGCGTCGACGCCGCGCATCACCCGCTGAAGCTTGGCGCCGATCGCCGGCCCCACGAACGGGATGTTTTCCAGCTCGGACGCCGCGCCAGTGATTTCACTGATCGCGCCGTTGACCGGGCCGAGCATGCCGTCCGCACTGCGCCGCCCAGCCTCCCCGGCCTCGACCAAGTACTTGAGCCCCGCTTGCAACTGTTCCATATACGCCATGCGGCCTCCTTACACGTGGGGTTCGTCGTACAGCTTGGTAGCGTTCTGTTTCGCTGCGTCCGCCATCATCCGCTGCATGTGCGGCATCAAGTCCTGAGCCAAGCGTTGCGGGTCTTTGACATCCCCTTGCACCGTGACCGGCATGCTCAGCGAGTACTGAAACTGCTGGTCCACTTTGGTCGGTGCCGGCTTCTCCGGCTCCTTGGGCTGAATGGCCACGGCCGCCGGCTTAGTCGGTGCCTGTACGGCCATGGCGCGAGCGACGTCGCCCAGCACTGGCCCTTGCGGGGCCGGCGCCTGAGCCATCAGCAACGCGCCGGAACCGTTCGCCTTATTGCCCGGATCGGTCGCCCCATTGAGCGGCTGAGTCAGGGTGGCCAAGCTGGGAACCGCCGGACCAGGGCGAGGCGCCATCAGCAGCGGCGCCGGCCTGGCTTCCGGTTTTGCCTCGGGCTTTTCATCTTCGCCACCAAACACCGACTTGCCCACGGCGCCGCCCAACATCTGGCCGCCCTGACTGCCGAGGTAGGCACCAATCAAGCCCCCAATGGCGGTCCCGATAATCGGCACCACCGAGCCAATGGCCGCGCCGGCCGCCGCGCCCGCCATGGTGCCCGCCAGATTGCCGGCAGCCGCGCCATAACCCTCGGCCTGTTCGCCCTGGGTCTTGGCATTCTCATAGGTTTCGAAGGCCATGGCGCCGGCATCCATCAGCGCGCCGCCGGGAATCATCTTGGCGGCTTTGCCGATCTTGCCGACCGCCTGCACCACCCCGCCCAGCCGAGCCAGCGAACCGGCCGGAACCGGTACCGGTGGAATCGGTGGACGCGGCACAGGGACCGGCGGCCGTGCCCCCGGAATAGGCGAGCGCGAAGAACCTCCCGGCCGAGGCAACGGCCGACGGCGTGAAGCATTGCGCCTTGACCCGCGTCCACGCCGGCGCGTTTCCCCAGCGCCTTCAGCGCCGCCGCCCAGGGCGCCCGCGTTGACCACGAAAACCTTCTTGACGCCGTCGTCAGCCGATCCCGACTCGCCACCCTCGTCGCCGCCTGAGGCGACGTCTTTCGCCATCGAAACCACTTTGAGGCCGGTCGCGATCAGATCGAATTTTCCGGGCTTCTTATCGTCGCCTTCTCCCGCTTCATCACCGCCATCAACTGGCATTCCCTTGAAAGCCGCCACCGCCTTGAGCCCGGTTTCCACCAGCGACAACGCCTTGCCGGCCTTGCCCTTGGGCTCCGAGCCTTCGCCGTCACCACCCCCATCCTCGGCGTTGGTGACAAAGACTTTTTGCACCGCGCCGGCCTTGCCGCCACCCAGCGATCCGCGCGCCAGGTTCAACAGCCCTTTACCCATCTTGAACGAACTGAACAGACCCGTGAGCGTGACCAATCCACCACCGACCAACGCGATCCCCGTCACCACCCCGGGCGCGCTGTCAGACATCGAGGTAATGCTTTTGGTGACCTTGGTCAGCGCCTCAGCCACCGTGTCCGTGACCGGGCGCAGAGCGTCCCCCACGCTGCGCATGGCGTCATCCATCGACTGCGCCATTTCAGCCCACTTCTGCGACGACGCCTCACGCCGCTCGCTGAGGTTTTTGTCGAGGATGCCGGTGGCATCACGCGAATCGTTTTTAAGCTGGCTGTACAGCGCCTTGTTCTGCATGAACGCCGACAGCGCGGCCTTGACCTGCATGTCAGCGAACAGGTCGCCAGTGCGCAGCGACTCTTCCAGAGAGGCCATCATGGCCTTGGCTTTCTCCGGGTCGGCTTGCTGGCTGATTTCGGATGTCGCTTTGGCCATCGCCGCCGCGCGCTTCGGATCGGTGGCTTGGATGTACTTCTGCGCCAACGCCATGCTGGTTTCCAGCGTCGACATGCCGTTTTGCAAACCGGTCTGCATCGAACCCTTGTAGTCGATGCCGGCCTTTTCATACGCCTTGACGGTTTCGCCGGAGCCGATTTTGCCCATCCAGTTTTTGAGGTTGTTGGCCGCCTCATCGGCGCCGCCGGCCGACTTCATCTGCACTTGCAGCATGGCGCCCAACTGCGTCACCGCGTCCATGCCGGTGATGCCCAGGCTGCCCATGTTGGCCAACAGCTCAGGGAACCATTTAGCCATGTCGGCCGCTTCAAAGCTGCCCGCCTGCCCTTGATAGGCAATCGCTTCCAGCGCCTGCTGCATCTGCTTGGGGTCGGTGATCTTGGCGTTTTGCCCTAGGGCGTTGATCATCTTCGCCGTGTCGACACCGCTGGACCCCTGCCCCACGACAAACTTGGCCGCGACCGGCGCATATTCTAGGGCCTTGCTCAACTCCATACCGGCGCCAACCAACTGGTTGACCACGTCGGCCACGTCGTTGCGCGCCATGCCGGTGTCACGCGAGGTGGCGATGATCTTTTGTGACATCTCCTTTTCTTGTGGCTTATTGGCAATCCCTGCCTTGATCGCGATGTCTCGAACAATGGCGCCAAAGTCCGCGCTGACCTTGGTCGGCACCGCCATAGAGCCCACACCGACGACAGCGGCGCCGACCGCTTTTTTCATGCCGGACTTTCCGGCGTCAAGCTGTTGATGCCCCTTGGCCTTCAGCTCGGCTTTATTGGCCGCCTGCCCCATGGCCCGATAGGACTTCTCCAGACGCCCGACTTCGACGCCCTGCTTTTTCAAGCTGTCCAGATTGGAGTTCAACCGACTCAACAACTTGGAGGCTCCAGCGGCGCCGCTGTCGTGGGCCTTTTTCCATTCATCGCGCAGGCGAATGGTGTCGCCAATCGTGCGCTGCAGCACACGCGCCTTGTTGCCTTCTGCCTCGAGGCGCTTGATGCGTCCCGTCACGTCTTTGAATGCAGCACCGACCGTAGAACTGACGGCGCCGCCGATGACCAGCCCGAGGGCGATCTTGTTCGCCATATCATGGCCCCCATTTGCACAGCCTTACCGAAGGCGGCTCAATCCGTGAGCCACCACACCATCTCAGCAAACGGCATCGACAGAATCTCAGCGGCGGAAAATCCGGTTTCCGCCGCCAGACGTTTCGCGGCCATTTTTATGACGCCGGGGTCAAACCCCGTTGTCTTGGTCCATACGAAAATAGCCGGCCTGCAAGCGGTTGAAATCCACCAGCTTCAGGCCCTCCAGATCCGCAACAGGCGCACCGGCCAACTCGGCAAACAACACCAGCTCGCGCTGCTCGTCATCGCCACCCGCGTCACGATTCGCCGCACGAACGTCGCGCACGGTCGGGGAACGCAAGGCCAACTTGTCGACGGTGACGCCGTTGATTTGGCTCGGGCACGACAGCGTGACCAGCACGTTATCGGTGGTAATCGACAACCACGCCGGCATCGACGTCGAGTAATCGGTATCGGGCGCCAAGCGCGCATAGGCCGCCTGGACACGGCGATAGTCCACCAGCTTGAGGCCTTCCAGATCCTTGAGGCCGACCTCGGCCAAGGCCGCGAACAACATCAGCTCGCGCTGTTCGTCATCGCCGTTAGAGGCACGGTCGGCCGCCCGCACTTCGCGCACGGCCGGAGCGCGCAAGGTCAACGTCTCGACCTTGATCCCGTTGGCATCGCTGGGACGCGAGAGGGTCACGACGGCGCTCTCAGAGGTGACCGCCAGCCAGACCGGCAGTGCTTTATCAGTTGCTTTCATCTGGATCTATTCCCTTACATGCCGAGCGCGGTGCGCACTTCGGCGAGCTGGTCTTTGCCGTCGATCACCTGAATACCGGCGACCATGTCGATTTCGTACATCAGGCGCCCGTCGATTTCGAGCTTGTAGTACGTGACTGTAATGGCGTGTTTGATCTCGGCCGGATCACCGGCTTTCCAGTCGCCCAGGTCGACCTCTTTGAGCCGGCCGCGCAGGGTGGCGACCACCGCCGTCACTGCGCCCTTTTGCCCCTTGAAGGCACCACGGAACGTCGCATTAAAGGCCGTGCCGTCGGCCAGACCGAAGTACTTCAACGACTCACGGCGCACGCCCTTGGTGACAAAGGACGCCTCCATTTTTTCCAGACCCTGATCCATTTCGATGGCACCGGCCATGCCGCCACCGCGATACTCGTCGGTCTTGGTGGTCAGCTTGGGCAGGGTCAGGTTCGGCACGTCGCCGGAAAAGCTCACGCCGTCAACAAACAGGTTCGTGTTAAACAAAGTTTGAGGAATCATTGACTAGGCCCCTTAGGCTGCTTCAAGAATTTCGGTCATCCACTGATCGGTGACTTCGAAAAGGAAATTCGGGTTTTCAGCCGGCGGCACGTCGGTGAAGCGAATGCGCCAATAGACTTTGCCCTGGGCGATTTGGCTGGCCGTGTTCAACTCGGTGTCCGGGTACACCTCGAAGTTGATGATTGCGCCCTGAGCTTTCAGGTCGCGCATGAACGCTTCCAGGCCGTCGGTCACGTCCTTGACGTAGGTCTTGGTGATCGAGCGATCAACGGCCCATTTGTGGCCGGCCTGCACGGCATCCATGAGGATGAACAGCGTGCGAACGCGGGTGACGAACGCCCATTTCGGATCGCTCGACAGCGTGCGGTTGCCCCACAGGCGATAGCCGTCGTCGCGGACGATCGTCGAGATATTGGCGTTGTTCAGCAGGTTCGCCCGGCACGTCTCGTCGCCGTCCAAGTACTCGACGGACCGGGTCGTGCCGGTGATGCCCACGAACTCCTTGTTCGACGGCGACGCCCAGAAGCCGTACTCGGCATCGGTCCAGGCAAACAAGCCCGCCGCCCAGGCCGAGCCCGGGGCATCGACCGTCTGGCTCAGGCCGGTGTCCCAGTACTGCACGCCCGGGTCAACCATGAACAGGTTGCGACTGCCGAAGTTGTCGGCGTAGGCCATGGCGGCCTCATCCGTGGTGCCAGGCCCATCGATAATGCCGATCGCGCGCAGCTTCTGCGCCAAGCCATCGAGCGCCGTGGCCACCGCCTGAGTGGCCGTATGCCCCGGCGCGATCAACAGCCGCGGCTGGGCGTTAAACAGGCTTTTGCCATCGAGCAAGGCCTGTAGGCCGGTGCGCTTACCGGAAGCCAGAACCCCGCCAATGATCGCCGAGGTTTGCAGCGCCGCGTCTTCCAGCTTCGGCACACCGATGGCGACGATCACTGCCTTGGCCTTGCTGTAGATCGCCTGACAGGCCTTGGTGATCGCCGAATCGGGACCGAAGGCGGCAATGGCTTCGCGCTCGGTGGTGATCAACTTCAGCTCGCCGGCCAGCGCCGTACCGCCGCCGAGGATGCCCGGGCTGAAGGTGTCGCACAGGCCGACAATGGAAGACGACGGCAAGGAAATGGTGCGCGCCCCGGTCTTAATATCGGTGGTTGTGACGCCGTGAAAAAAACTCATAAGGCCAATCTCCAAAAAGCAAACAACCGCGTCCGGCGCGGTTGTTTGCACAAACAAAAACGCCCCGACAATGCGGGGCGCTCAAGGCGGTTGAATCAGGGGTTAGGCAGCGTTGCCGACCCCGGCGATGCTGTCGCGGATGTCCGCGATCGCGGTGTCAGCCAGCGCCTCGGCGGCGTCGTGACTGGTGGCCTTGAGCACCCGTTGCTTGCCCTTGAGTCGGGCCGCACGGATCGCCAGCAGCGCACCATTCCAGGCAGAGGCCTCGGCAATGATGCTGTCAGCCGCCGCTTGCGGCTCCAGCTCGGCCGCGTCGGCCCAGGCTTTCACGAATGGCGGCATGTCGCCAACATAACCAGATGCCGCGAAGGCATTCGCCTCGGCGGCGGCGAGATCATGCTCAAAAGCGCGCAATGTATCGGGCACGACCGCGCGACGAGCCGCATCCGCCTCCTTATCAACCTGCTGCGCAGCGGCGAGCAAAGCGGCGCCCAAAGGCAGCGCAGAGAAGGCGAAACCGGTGTAACTGGTACCCGCGAAAATGACGTTCAGGTTTTGCGTGTTCATGGCTGCGTTTCTCCTTACAGGGCGCTGAGGTTGGACATGACATTGGCCAGCGTGTTGGGTGCAGCACCGGAAGCGACGCCGGAAATATAGCGACCACCGAACGACGCCGGGAACGTCACCCCGATACATTCCAGAACAATCGCTGACGCACCAGCAGAGACAATGCAGGCCGTTGCGCCGGCCACGTCGGTAACGGTCGTATCGGTCATTTTGACCGGGAACAATGCCGAACTGGTGGTGCTGCCCGCCCGCAACAAACAGTTGTTGATAACCGTCACTGTCAGGCCAGTCGCCGATGGCAGTTCGATTTTCAAGTCACGAAAGTGCAGCGCATTGCCACCCGATGCAGGGAAGGCGGTCAGCTGCGTAACACCGCTTACGTCATAGTAAATCGGACGCAAAAAGCGGCGATTGGCAGGATCATCAGAGCGCAATTCCAAGAAGCGACCTTCAAGGTTCGCGACGTTGGCAGACATGAGGTAGTCCGCCTGAAGCAGGATTGCGCAGATCCCCCATAAGGCGTATTCGCCAGCGCTTTATCGATGGTTTTCAGCGGCGCTGTAATCGATCCATCGTTCGTATCGAGTCCATTAAGCTGGTGAACATAAAAGATCTTTTTGTTTGCTGGAACGGCGGCAATCGCCGCCGCGACGGCCGCGTCGATGCTGCTTTTTTTGGCGCTGAATACAGTGATCAGGCCATTAGCGGCCGACACCAGGTCAGCAATTTGCGATTCGAGACTCATATCGGCTCAGACTCCGAGGGTGGTTTTAGAAAAAAGGGTTTGCAGCCCGACCATGGCGGTCGCATTGGCTGCGATGGCGGTTAACAACTCATCATGATCGGTGCCTTGCCGAAGCTCAGCGGCTTTCATCCGATCCATCAGGTTGGCAATTTGCTGGCCTTCGATCTGGTGCAGCTTGGCCTGATCGTCCAGCGTGTCTTGATACTTGATGCCACGCAGTTGACTGGCGATTTGCGCCGTCGCCAGCGCGGCCAGTTCGGCCGAAAGCGTCAGGTTCAAGCCAGCGCCAGTCGAGGTGATGGTGACGCTATTGGCCGGCAGCGCCGTCAGCGACAAGTCATAGGCCAGCAGCAACTCGGCGTTGGCCGACTTGTAGGTCAGGGCCTCGGTAGGGTGCGACCAGACCGCCAACAGCGTGCCGTCCGACAGCAGAAAGCCAATCTCACGCGCCCAATAGGCCTTGGTGTCGTCGGCCACCGCCGTGACGTGAATCAGCGTGTCACTCAGGCGTTGACCATCGGAAATGGCGTATTTCGCCACTTGGGCGCGCAAAGCGGTCTGCGTGTTGACCGGGGTATAGCCCGTGGTGCCCACCACGATATGGGTGATTTCGGCCGCCACACCGGTGTTGTCGGCGCGCCAGATGGCGGCCAACCCGGCCTTGGTGATCAGGGGTTGTAACGGGGTACTCATACGAGGACGGCCTCCATAGTGGCGCGAACAACGATACGGGTGCGGTGCGCATTAGCGACCGCAAAGCCCTGCTCTGCATGGATGGGAACGCCTAACAGATCGGCGCTTTGATGAATCACACAGCGGACGCTGGACGCGTTGGCCAGCCCCAGGGCTGACTCGGCGCAGTCCATCGGCACGCCTTGGACTTCCAGCGTCCGGCGGTCCAGTTGCCGGGTCTGACTGGCATTGGCCAACCGCAAACCCCCGTCAAACCGCGCGCCGACCTTGAGCGTGTAGTGGCTGCGTTCGTTCTTCGTGGCATCGACCAGGGCGCGCAAACGTTCGAACAGTTGCGGGGACAGAATCGACCCCTCGCCGCCCCGGTTGTCGTTGGCCCACGCGATCAACTGAAAGGTGTACGGCACCGCGCCCGGGATTTGCGTCCACTCCTTGAACTCAGCCCGAACCCCGACCGCCTTCAGCACGCGGCGCACCGCACCGACCGTGCCCTTGCGCTTGTGAACCGGAATCGACTCGCGAATCAGGGCGCGCTGTTGCTCTTCGGTTTCGGCGGCCTCCCAGCCTTCGACCGACATCGCCCAGGCCAACCAGGGCAAGAAGTCCACCGGGCACCGCGCCGAGTCGGCAAGGCCCCGGATAATTTCCGGATCGATCCCCAAGTCACAGGCCGTGGCCAGCGCCCGCTCCAGCGGCGTGCTGTTCAGCGGTAACAGCCGGCTCATGGGACCACCACGCCGGTGACGCTGATCGCGGTGCAGTTCGGGTAATGCCGCTTGTCACAAAATCACATCCGCCGTGGGCTGCGTCAGCACCACCCGGCGCACGCCGGAGACGTGCAAGGCCGCGTAGATCGCCGACAGCGACATTTCCCCCTCCAACTGCCTGGCCGCCGCCACCGCCACCGCCAAGCCCGCATTGGCCGCCGCCAGCACTACCACCGAGGACGGGCCGTCTAGCAATTCCAGAACGGCGTTTATGCTGAAGTTGGTCGGCTGCCCCAGCTGGCTACGAGGCCGGTCCGTGATCGGGCGCACATCCTCGGCCGATAGCGCCGCTTGCACCGTGGCCACCAGGGCCGCCGGCGCGACGGTGCTTTCAAGGGTCGGCAGCACCGCCAACGACACGTCACCCGGCAGCGGATTGGTCAGACCGGCCGCGTAATCGCACACCAGTACAATCGCCCCGGGGGGCAACTGATCGCGCAGCGCCTGGCTAATCTCTGCCGCCTTGAACGTCGGGGAGTCCACCGAGATGTTGGCCACGTTGGCCGACGCGCTCAGGCCGTGAAACTCATACGCCCCGCGACTGCCCGCCACCGACAGGCCTTCCAGCGAAAGCTGCGTGCGGTACAACAGCGCGTCGTCCTTTTCCATCACCTTCGGGATCGGCGGAATCGCGTCAGGGTCAGCTTCGGTGATCGTTAATCGCTCGACACCGTAATCAGCCGCGCGGTTGTCCAGATCCGTGCCCGGGCATAAGCCAATAAACTGGACTTTGCCGCGTCGTTGATGCGCGCCCGACTCATCAGTTTCTGATAGGCCGCGACTTCCAGCAGCTTTACGACTTCGGACTCCAGCAGGGCCGTCCAGCATCCTTTTGGGCATCGGCCAGCACCTCCTGATAGATATCTTCAAAATCCAGAGTTTCCAGCACATCCGGCGCCGGCAGCGCCGACAGGTTGACGACACTCATGCACTCACCTCCAGCAACACACCTTCGCCGAGGTATTCGCCGCTAATTTGCAGATTGATCGAGCCATTCATAACGGACAGCACGCGCACGCGCTCCAGGCGCAAGCGCGGCTCCCAGCGACCCAACGCCCTGGCCACCTCGGCCTGTACTGCGCTTTTCCACCCTTCGTTAACCGGCAGATCAACAAAGCGCCGGATCGTGCTGCCGTACTCCGGCCGATAGCGGCGACTCCCCAGGGGCGTGCCCAAGATGTCCGCCATGGACTGCCGCAGATGCTCAATGCCGGAAATGAGCAGGCCTGTATGGCGGTCCATTCCGATCATCTAAATCACTCCTTCAGAGGTTGGAACTCTGCGTTAGCCCTCAGAAAGCTGACGGCTTGGGTATCGGAGGCCAGAACCTGCACAACACCCTTAGCCACCGACAACGTTCGGTCGCTGCGGGGAATGATCAGGGTGCGCGAGGTGTACACCTGGTCGCTGAAGTCAGTTGCCGATCCGGCACTGGTTCAGCGACGGCAGGCACCTCGGCGGCAGAATTTTCGAACTTGGCCATGTTTTCTCCAGGCATGAAAAAGCCCGCACTGGGCGGGCTGTCGTGAGTTGAAATTAATGCGTGTGATGGTTGCTGTTGCCGCCGGCA